>NZ_BMRB01000028.1 GCF_014648415.1 Actinokineospora fastidiosa | reverse complement strand
GCCACCCTTCACCTTTCAAAGTCGATCTTCCAATAATCACCTTTAGCGCCTGACAGGTCTCAGCTCTTACCCCCTCGATTTGCCCAGCTCCTTTTACCAACTTTTTTTTCCGAGACAAGATGCAATTCTTCACCGTCATCGCTGCCCTCGTCGCCTTCACTGGTGTCTTCGCTGTCCCAGCCCCCACTCAAACCGAGCAGGCAACCCTTGAACCTCGCCAGTTTGGTGGTTTCGGCGGCTTTGGACCCGCAAACGTAGTCGCCGGAGCGGCTGACATTGCCACACTCGGTGTTTTCCACAACGCGCTTGGCGGTGGATTCGGCGGTGGATTCGGCGGTGGATTCTTCTAAGACTTGTCATCTCGATCCCTGACAAACCTGGAATACCGTTGACGATGAAGTTTCTCTTTCTCATTTTTTGTTCTCCTTGTAACTGCTGGGCATTATTATCTTTAAGCTGAGACCTTATGAGTAGCTTGCTACTGCGCAAATTATAGTGATTATTTTTACCACAAAA
>NZ_BMRB01000027.1 GCF_014648415.1 Actinokineospora fastidiosa | reverse complement strand
GCCGACTGTTGGAAGACTGGACCGAGCGAGGGCATGATGGGCTGCATGACCGAGGCGAAGTCCTGGGGGAAGATGCTGGTGGAGCTGACAGCCGAAGAGGCCGAGGTCCGTTGGTAGAACTGCTGGAACGACGAGCTGAGCGACGCCAAGGGAGACGCGATTTGGCTCAAGGCATCTCCGCCAAAGCTGGTCTGCAGCGAGCTCACAAAGTTGGTGAATTGGCTAAAGGTGCTCGAGGCGATGCTACCGAATTGGCCCGAGCTTTTGAAGCAGGTGCCGCAGTTGTTGGCTTGGCTCAGGACGGCCTGGAAGGACCGGGCGAGTTGCTGGCATCGCTGGAACGCGATGTCGCGAGTGAGCTGGCCGGCCGCGAGCTGAGACTGGAAGCCGCCGATGAGCCCGTTCAAGCTTTGGAAGCTGGAGCTGACCGACGAGACGCTCGAGCTCTGCTGGCTGGACGAGAAGCTGCTGCCGCCGGCGCCGAACCCACCAGCCTGGAAATTGTTGCTGCTGGATTGCTGGTTGAAACTGTT
>NZ_BMRB01000026.1 GCF_014648415.1 Actinokineospora fastidiosa | reverse complement strand
GTTCGGATCAATTACTTTGCATCGTTGATTGCATACATTCACAGGAGGTAGCTATGTAGATTACAGAGACGTGCATGCAAGCAGAGACCCGGCCCTGTGTTACACGTAGATGCTCTCTTAGCCGGCGAGAGCGCTGGTGTTGTAGACGAGGAGGACGCCGCCGCCGAGGAGGCCGGCGAGGGTGACGGCCCAGATAAGAAGCCCGGTCGTTCCGCCGGCGTAGCGGTCACCAGATTCAGACCATTCCTCTGGCGTGTAGATTGGGCTGTAGCCGTCGACGTTGGCGCCGTACTTGTCAACGAACTGGTACACGCCCTTCTTGCCCACCTTCCTGCCGTTGGCGTCGATGTCGACTGTCAAGCCGCCTCCAAGTCCAAGGGGCTTGTCGACCTTGATCTTCTTGCCACCGCTGCAGACGACGGCGAAGGAGGAACCCCGGCGGGAGAGGGAGGGGACGCTCGTCGGCGCCACAATCGGCGAGGTGATCATGGAGGCTGCCATCTCGCGCGCGCTCTCTCAAGCTCTGTCTGTCTGCGCTTGCCAAC
>NZ_BMRB01000025.1 GCF_014648415.1 Actinokineospora fastidiosa | reverse complement strand
TTCATCTTTCCCTCACGGTACTAGTCCGCTATCGGTCACCAGGGAGTATTCAGGCTTACCGGGTGGTCCCGGCAAATTCACAGCAGATTCCACGAGCCCGCTGCTACTCGGGAACACCATCGAGAGACATCAGGTTTTCGCCTACGGGACTCTCACCCACTACGGTCGCCCATTCCAGAGACGTTCGACTAACCACGATGCTTTCTGACTCTCTATCAGCCCGGCAGAACTGATCGACAGGTCCCACGACCCCGCACACGCAACCCCTGCCGGGTATCACACGCGCACGGTTTAGCCTCATCCGCTTTCGCTCGCCACTACTCACGGAATCACATGTTGTTTTCTCTTCCTACGGGTACTGAGATGTTTCACTTCCCCGCGTTCCCTCCACACACCCTATACATTCAGGTGCGGGTGACACCACATGACTGGTGCCGGGTTTCCCCATTCGGACATCCTCGGATCACAGCTCGGTTGACAGCTCCCCGAGGCTTATCGCAGCCTCCCACGTCCTTCATCGGCTCCTGGTGCCAAGACATCCACCGTATG
>NZ_BMRB01000024.1 GCF_014648415.1 Actinokineospora fastidiosa | reverse complement strand
CAGCCTCGCCGAGGCGCACGTCGTCGGCGACCTCGTCGGGCTCGCGGCGCGCATCGACTACCTGATCGCGCGCGCGGGCGTGGCCGTCGAGCACGCCAAGGCCGCGCGGGACGCCGCCCGAGGCCAGGCCGTGGCCCGCAAGCAGGAGCTGGTGGCCGAGGCCGAGCAGATCGCCGAGGAGTCCACGCAGTGGAAGGCCGCAGGCGACCGGCTGCGCGCGATCCTGGACGAGTGGAAGACGATCAAGGGCGTCGACCGCAAGACCGACGAGCAGCTCTGGCGCCGTTTCGCCAAGGCCCGCGACACCTTCAGCCGCCGCCGCGGCTCGCACTTCGCCGACCTGGACCGGCAGCGCTCCACGGCCAAGGCCCGCAAGCAGGAGCTGGTCGAGGAGGCCGAGGCCCTGTCGGAGTCCGACGACTGGGGCCCGACCGCGGGCCGGTTCAAGGACCTGATGCTGGAGTGGAAGGCCGCAGGCCGCGCGCCGAAGGACGCCGACGACGCGCTGTGGCAGCGGTTCCGGGCCGCCCAGGACCGGTTCTTCGCCCGCCGCTCCGCGGTGTTCGACGAGCGCGACGCCGAGTTCGCC
>NZ_BMRB01000023.1 GCF_014648415.1 Actinokineospora fastidiosa | reverse complement strand
CCGAACGTAGCCAACCAGCCATGCCCCTGGCGGGACAACTGGCACACCAGAGGTTCGTCCGTCCCGGTCCTCTCGTACTAGGGACAGCCTTCCTCAAGTCTCCAACGCGCGCGGCGGATAGGGACCGAACTGTCTCACGACGTTCTAAACCCAGCTCGCGTACCGCTTTAATGGGCGAACAGCCCAACCCTTGGGACCTACTCCAGCCCCAGGATGCGACGAGCCGACATCGAGGTGCCAAACCATGCCGTCGATATGGACTCTTGGGCAAGATCAGCCTGTTATCCCCGGGGTACCTTTTATCCGTTGAGCGACGCCGCTTCCACCAGCCAGCGCCGGATCACTAGTCCCGACTTTCGTCCCTGCTCGACCCGTCAGTCTCACAGTCAAGCCCCCTTGTGCACTTGCACTCAACACCTGATTGCCAACCAGGCTGAGGGAACCTTTGGGCGCCTCCGTTACCCTTTGGGAGGCAACCGCCCCAGTTAAACTACCCACCAGGCACTGTCCCTGAACCGGATCACGGTCCGAGGTTGAGATGCTCAGTACGATCAGAGTGGTATTTCAACGACGACTCCACACCCACTGGCGTGAGCGCTTCCCAGTCTCCCACCTATCCTACACAAACCGAACCAAGCACCAATACCAAGCTATAGTAAAGGTCCCGGGGTCTTTCCGTCCTGCCGCGCGTAACGAGCATCTTTACTCGTAGTGCAATTTCACCGGGCCTGTGGTCGAGACAGCCGAGAAGTCGTTACTCCATTCGTGCAGGTCGGAACTTACCCGACAAGGAATTTCGCT
>NZ_BMRB01000022.1 GCF_014648415.1 Actinokineospora fastidiosa | reverse complement strand
ATATCAACCCGTTGTCCATCGACTACGCCTGTCGGCCTCGCCTTAGGTCCCGACTTACCCTGGGCGGACGAACCTGCCCCAGGAACCCTTGGTCATCCGGCGGCAGAGATTCTCACTCTGCTTTCGCTACTCATGCCTGCATTCTCACTCGCATGGCCTCCACGGCTAGCTCACGCTGCCGCTTCCAAGGCCACACGACGCTCCCCTACCCATCCACACCACTGCACCCACCTTGCAAGAAGGCGAGCGGATGTATTGTGTGAATGACACAGCTTCGGCGGCGCGCTTCAGCCCCGCTACATTGTCGGCGCAGGACCACTTGACCAGTGAGCTATTACGCACTCTTTCAAGGATGGCTGCTTCTAAGCCAACCTCCTGGTTGTCTGGGCGACCCCACATCCTTTCCCACTTAGCGCACACTTAGGGGCCTTAGCTGGTGTTCTGGGCTGTTTCCCTCTCGACTACGAACCTTATCGCCCGCAGTCTCACTGCCACGCTCTCACACACCGGTATTCGGAGTTTGGCTGATTTCGGTAAGCTTGTAGGCCCCCTAGACCATCCAGTGCTCTACCCCCGGCGTGAAACACATGACGCTGCACCTAAATGCATTTCGGGGAGAACCAGCTATCACGGAGTTTGATTGGCCTTTCACCCCTACCCACAGCTCATCCCCCAGGTTTTCAACCCTGGTGGGTTCGGGCCTCCACAACATCTTACTGCTGCTTCACCCTGGCCATGGGTAGATCACCCCGCTTCGGGTCCAGACCACGCGACTCAACCGCCCTCTTCGGACTCGCTTTCGCTACGGCTCCCCCACACGG
>NZ_BMRB01000021.1 GCF_014648415.1 Actinokineospora fastidiosa | reverse complement strand
GGCACCTTAGACGAGGTCACTCGCTCCCTTGAGCGCCGGGTCCTCTCGGACACTAAATTGATTGGCGAGGGTGGACTAATTGACCTTGAGGGCACCTTAGACGAGGTCACCCGCTCCCTTGAGCGCCGTGAATTAGGAGGCCTCGACCTCTTGGGTACCGTGGGCTCGCTCACCAACGGTGTCCAAACCCTCCCGGTGCTCGGCAGCGTCGGCTCCATTCTTCCTGTCACTCAAGGCCTTACCTCCAAGCTTGGCTCATTGAACGGCGCCCACCAAGCCTCACCCTTGTCCACCTCCGGCTTATTGATTCCCCACTTGCTCAAACGTGACGCCGGCCTCGGATCTCTTCCATTGATCGGCTCTCTTCCTGGAGCCAGCAGCCTTTCTGCCATCCCCGGTTTGAGCAGCCTGCCCTCGATGCCGTCGCTCCCCGGTATGGGAAGCTTGCCATCGATCCCCGGAATGTCAAGCTTGCCATCGATCCCCGGCATGAGCAGCCTGCCCTCAATCCCTGGCATGTCCAGCTTGCCCTCAATCCCCAGTATGAGCAGCTTGCCCTCGCTCCCTAGCATGGATAGCCTGTCCTCAATTCCCGGCATGAGCAGCTTGACCTCCCTTCCCAAGATGGCGTCCTCGAGCATTCCCGGCATGTCTAGCTTGGCCTCCATCCCCGGTGTCGGCGGCCTTACCTCTGGCGGTCTCCCAGGCATGAGCAGCCTCACTAACCTTCTTTAAGCCCCCCTGGAATTCGCACCCAGCTACCGGTAGCATTTTTTCCCTTCTAATTTGTCTGACACGTTCACAAACCCCTGTCACTATGCACGCGCTTGCTTGGCACCCATGAATAATTGTA
>NZ_BMRB01000020.1 GCF_014648415.1 Actinokineospora fastidiosa | reverse complement strand
CAGCCCACGAGTCGTACGCGCCAGCCTATGAGTCGTACGCGCCAACCCATGCGTCGTACTCCGCACCACCCAAGCCAGCACCAGCTCAACACCCATCGTACACAGAGAAGCCTGCCCAGCCCCGACCTGCCCCTCAACACCCTTCTGGCACCGTCCAATCCCCTACATTCCACGCCCCTGGACCCGTCCGTCTCCCATCTGGCCCAGCTGTTGGAGGTTTCGGAAATGGTGGTGGCATGATCCCTGGAATTGGTCTCGGAGGTCTAGGATTCGGAGCTAACGCCGATGTTAATGTTGGAGGAGGCCTCGGTGCAGGAATTGGAGGTATCTTCTCGGGCAGTACAGATCTCGCCTCGGGCATCAGCGGCAACGTCATGGGCAACGTCGGTGTCGGCCTCGGCGGTCTCGCAGGAGCCGGTATCAATGCAGGCGCCCATGCGGGAGTCGGTGTTGGTGCTGGAGCCCGCGTTGGAGCCGGTGTCCACGCCGGTGCGAACGTAGGAGCTGGTGCTCGTGTTGGAGCCGGTGTAAACGCCGGTGCGAACGTAGATGTCGGGGCTCGTGTTGGAGCCGGTGTCAACGCCGGTGCCAACGTAGGAGCTGGCGTCGTGGGTCCCATTGGAGTCGGAGTTGGCGCTAATGTCGATGCAAATGTTGGTGTGGCCCCTATTGGCGCTGGAGCCCACGTTGGAGCTGGTGTCAATGTTGCTAGCCCCGTTGGTCCCATCTACGCTGGTGCAAACGTTGGCGCTGGAGTAGCTGTATAAACCGCTCACGACTCTTAGATGTTATCCCCCACATCTTGTGTAGTAATTACATTCGTTTTTCACGTCCTCCCATGATTCCCAATACACA
>NZ_BMRB01000019.1 GCF_014648415.1 Actinokineospora fastidiosa | reverse complement strand
GATCAGATCAACCCTCGATGCCCGGGTTCCCTGGATCCCAGGACTCCCAATCAATGGGACCCCCTGGGTTCCCATCCAGCAGCCAGCCCCCATTCAACGGCGCGTCGATGCAATCCCCTCCGCAAGCTGGTCAATCTACCAGCATGAACGGACCCCCAACTTCATTCCCCCCGCAGTTCGGTGGTCAGCCCCCAATGCCTTCTTCACCTCAGTCTGGTGGTCAACCTGCTGGCCCAACTGGCCCGTCAATGCCATCTGCATCTCAGCCGGGTGGAAGCCCTCCCATGGATCAATCTTCTCCATCCCTGCCGCCGATGGGCCCGTCCGGAGCTCAGCCTAATGGCCCCTCCGCAGGGCAACCTCCGATGACCTCCGGCTCCTCTCAACCAGGCCCTAACGGTCCACCTCAAATGCCCCAAATGCCATCCTTCCAAAGCCCACCAGGCGGGCAGATGCCTCAATTCCCTCCTCCCCAGTACCAAGGCTCCAGCGACGCCGATGCTTTCGCTGAGGCCAACGCGCGAGCTCATGCCCAAGGGTACGGTAGACCAGCTCATGGCGCAGGCTACCCCGGAGGATACGGTGCATTCTACCCATCCGGCGGATTCGCCTACGGACCGGCTCACGGTGGATTTGCCTACCCGCGTCCAGCGTACGGCCCTGGTATGGGATTCGGTGGCGGCGTCGGATTTAACGCTGGAGTTGGCCTAGGAGGTCTTGGCGGCGTTGGTGTTGGGCTGGGCGGTCTCGGTGTAGGAGCAGGTGTTGGGCTAGGCGGCCTTGGTGTCGGAGCAGGTGTTGGACTGGGCGGCCTCGGTGTAGGAGCAGGTGTCGGACTGGGCGGCCTTGGTGTAGGAGCAGGTGTTGGCCTCGGTGGCCTCGGTGTAGGAGCAGGTGTTGGCCTCGGTGGCCTCGGTGTAGGAGCAGGGTTATCAATCTAAGCCTCACATCTAATTAATCCTTCTTGCATAAGCGCGCAATTCTTGTTTCTCAGTCTTGTTTGTAACCCACCGGATAGCTGGCTGTTTGTTGGACTGTCTTCAGTAATACACACATCACAATCCGT
>NZ_BMRB01000017.1 GCF_014648415.1 Actinokineospora fastidiosa | reverse complement strand
GCCGAGTTTAATTGCAATCAATTAGAAGAATAAAGAAGAATTACTGCATTTCATAACTTATTTTTTTCTCTTTTTATTTCGTTTCTTTTTTATTTATACCTTCTCTTCTTTATCTTTAGTTTTATCTACTTATCAATAGTATCTACCGGCTCGAACTCGAATTTGATCGCCTTCCATACTTCACAAGCTGCGGCTAGTTCAGGACTCCATTTGCAAGCTGCTCGGATAATTTCATTACCTTCGCGAGCAAGATCGCGCCCTTCGTTACGAGCTTGTACACAGGCTTCTAAAGCCACTCGATTAGCTGCTGCACCAGGTGCATTTCCCCAAGGATGTCCTAAAGTTCCTCCACCAAATTGTAATACAGAATCGTCCCCAAAGATTTCGGTCAGAGCTGGCATATGCCAAACATGAATACCACCTGAAGCTACCGGTATAACACCTGGCATGGATACCCAGTCCTGAGTGAAAAAGATACCGCGAGCACGATCTTTTTCAATAAAATCATCGCGCAATAAATCAACAAAACCTAAAGTCATTTCGCGTTCCCCTTCTAACTTACCTACTACTGTACCGGAGTGGATATGATCTCCCCCAGACATACGCAATGCTTTAGCTAATACACGGAAATGCATACCATGATTTTTCTGTCTATCAATAACTGCATGCATTGCACGGTGAATGTGAAGAAGTAGGCCATTGTCGCGGCAATAATGAGCCAAAGTAGTATTTGCGGTGAATCCCCCAGTTAAGTAGTCATGCATTACAATAGGAACCCCTAATTCTCTTGCAAATACAGCTCTCTTAATCATTTCTTCACATGTACCCGCAGTCGCATTCAAGTAATGCCCCTTGATTTCACCGGTTTCGGCCTGTGATTTATAAATAGCTTCGGCACAAAAGACAAAACGGTCTCTCCAGCGCATAAATGGTTGTGAGTTTACGTTTTCATCATCTTTGGTAAAATCAAGTCCACCACGTAGACACTCATAACACGCTCTACCATAATTTTTTGCGGATAATCCCAATTTTGGTTTAATAGTACATCCCAATAAAGGACGACCATACTTGTTCAACTTATCTCTTTCAACTTGGATACCATGAGGCGGGCCTTGGAAAGTTTTTGAATAAGTAGGGGGAATTCGTAGATCCTCCAAACGTAGAGCACGTAGGGCTTTGAAACCAAATACGTTACCTACAATGGAAGTAAACATGTTAGTAACGGAACCCTCTTCAAATAGGTCTAATGGATAAGCTACATAACAGATCCATTGGCTGTCTTCCCCAGCAACAGGCTCGATGTGATAGCATCGTCCTTTGTAACGATCAAGACTGGTAAGTCCATCAGTCCAAACAGTTGTCCATGTACCAGTAGAAGATTCGGCAGCTACTGCAGCCCCTGCTTCTTCGGGCGGAACCCCAGGCTGAGGACTTACTCGGAATGCTGCCAAGATATCAGTATCCTTAGTTTCATACTCTGGGGTGTAGTAAGTCAATTTATAATCTTTAACACCAGCTTTAAATCCAACACCTGCTTTAGTTTCTGTTTGTGGTGACATAAGTCCCTCCCTATAACTCTTGAATTAAGAATTCTCACAATAACAGGG
>NZ_BMRB01000016.1 GCF_014648415.1 Actinokineospora fastidiosa | reverse complement strand
AGCCCGCTGACCAGCGCAAACGCTGACAGCGGGCTTTCGTGTGTGTCCGGCCGTGTCCGGCTGTCCACGGCTGTTGGCGGGTGTCTGTGCCTAATACGTGCCGAAGTTTCGGCTACCCCGTCCGGTGCCCAAGCGCGGCCTGTACGCGTTGCTGCGTCAGCACATCCGAGCCGTAGAGGCACTTGGCGTAGATCTTCAGCAGGACCTCTACCGAGTGCCCGGCCCACTCCGCGACCGTAGTCGCGGGCACGCCCCCGTTCAGCCAGGTCGACACCGCCGCGTGCCGCAGGTCGTAGGGCGTGCCCGCCAGTGGGGTCGCCGCGACCTCCGGGGTGAAGGTCTCCAGCCGCGCCCGCTTCCACGCCCGGATGATGGTGAGCTTCGGCAGTTCCTCCCCGTTGCGCTCACCGCGGAACAGCCGCCCGTCCGGCGCCGTGCCGAACTGCTTCATGTGGGCGTGCAGCAGTGCGGTCAGCTCCGGCGGCGACGGCACCGGCCGGACCTCTCCCCGCGCCCGCTGCTTGAGCTGGCGTGCGTCGCGGTTCTTGCCGCTGTCTGTCCAGTGCCGACCCGCGTAGGGCTCGGCGCGTCCGACGTAGAGCGTCCCCCAGCCCGCCGCCGGAAGGGACAGGTCGTGCTTGTTCAACGCAACGGCCTCCTCCGGGCGCAGTGCCGCGTAGTACAGGCACCCGAAGAACGCGACCAGGCGCGGCCCGCTTCGGCGCTGAGTCCCCACCGACTGGATGAGCGTCCGGGCCTGCACCGGATTGGCCACCCGACGGCGGTCAATCCCCTGCGACGTCTGCGGCGCGGACCACTTCAGCGCGGGAATCGGGTTCTCGTCCAGCACGCCGCGTTCCACGGCGTACTCCATGAGCGTGCCGATAATCCTGCGCTTCCGACTCACAACCGACGGAGCGGCCTGCTCTCCGTCCACCTTCCGAGTCAAGCCGTCGAGAAGTGCGCGCAAGATATCGGGCTTTCGGAGCGCGGAAACCGGCAGCGTGCCACGCTTCAACCAGTCGAGCGCACGCACGATGTCTTCCGGCCGGTCGTCTCGGTCGCGGAGAACGGGGTTGAACGCCCACCGGCCCAGTGCGCGCCTCAGCACCTCGCTCTCCGGCCGCCCGCCTATGTTGGTGAGCATCGCCAACGTGGCGGTCATCAGCGCTTCGGCGTGCGTGCGACGCGTGGTGGCTGCCGACCTGGGCCACTTCATGTCTGCGAAGTCACAGGCCAGCGTGAACCACGGCGTCTCCTTTGACGCCCGGGCGGCTGAGACGGGCTGTCCGTCCTCCACACGGAACGCCTCTCCCTTGCGGGCTGCCGCCACCAACTCCGATCGGAAGCTCTCGGCCAACGCGGTTGTCTTGAACGGCTCTTTGAAGCGTCGGCCGCCGACCGACCATCGCACGTTATAAGTGGTGGTCCGCTTCCCCTTGTAAACGTCGGTCTTATAGATGCGGACGTCGTAGGACGTGTCCATCAGGCAGCCTCTTCGAGAGTGTTAAGCCAGCGCTCGTATTCGGCGCGGCGAATCCGAATCTCCCCGTTCGGGAGCTTGATGCATCGGGGCGCGGTTTGCTTAGCGCGCCACTCGTAGAAGGTGGATCGGGAGATGCCCATTTCCTGACAGAAGTCCTGCACAGAGAGCGGTTTTGCGGCGCTCAATGCGGTAGTCCCTTCGATGCACCGGGATGGCGCCCGGCAGACTCTGGCCCTGATCGGCGCGGACTCGGCGAAAGCGCATCGGAACCTCCTCGGTGACATGGGTGACAGCGGCACTCCCAGGTGTCACCCGGTGTTTGTGCTGGTCAGAGGGCGTCGGGTGACACGGGTGACAGCGGTGACAGTTGGGCGGTGTCTGCGCTGTCACCGGCCATGGGGACGAAGTAGCGGCCCGTGCTGTCGCGCGTGAGCTGCCCGGCGTCGGCCATCCGCGCGCACGTCTGCTTCACGTTGTCGTAAGACAGGCCGGTCGCTGCAGCGATCGCTTTCGGCGCGGTGCCGGGGTGTTCGCGGAGGTAGCGCAGGATGGTGGCGCGAGTGTCGCCGACGAGGTGGTCTATGGCGGGTCCGTCGAGCAGGTTCCATGCGCCGTGGGCGGGGTCGAAGGACAGCGCGTACTCGTTCTCCTCCACGTCGCGGCCGGTGACGTGCAGTCGTCCGTCGGCGTTGTTGCGCCCGCGTTCCAGGACCAGGACGGCGTCTGCGGCACCCGCGATGCCGTTGGTGCCGGAGATGGTCTGGAGAAAGTCATCCGATCCCGCTTTGCGGACGTGGGTGACGACCAGGACAGCAACGCCGTAGTGATCCGCGATGCGCTTGATCCGGCCGACGGCGGCGTAGTCGGCGGCGTACTGGCTGCCGCTGCTGGACTCGTGTCCGCGGACCTTGGCCAACACGTCGATGACGACCATGCGAGCGTCCGGGTTGCGATCCAGCCATGTAGCGATGGCCTTGTCTCCCCCGTCGGCCAGCGGCGGGCACTCGGTGGCCAGGGTGAGCCCGCGTGGTGCGGGTTTGCCCGCGAGCATCTTGCGCATGCGGGACTGCAACCGCCGCGCGGTGTCCTCCAACGCGAGATAGAGCACCGGCCCGGCCGTGGTGGCGATGCTGCCCATCGCGGGTTCTCCCCCGGCGATGGCCAGCCCGAGCCCCAGGCTGAGCCACGATTTGCCGACCTTCGGTGGTCCGGCGATGAGGTTGACTCCTTCGCAGATGACGCCGGGCACGGCCCACTTGGGTTCGGGGAAGTCGGCGGCCATGAGCTCGTCGGCGGTCCACGCGGTGCGCAGCTGCGGCGGGGTGTCGGGGCGAAGGGGGCGGACGACGGCGGGTGTCACGCGGCCACCCCCAGATTGCTGGTCATGGCCGTGGTGTTGAGGGTCGCGAGGACGCGTTCTCTCCATTGCAGGGCGTAGGTCAGGCAGTTGGCGCAGTTCTTGCCGCCCTTGGGGTGGCTGCCGCCGCACAGGATGAGCCGGTTGTCGGGGTGTTTCTGGGCGGCGTAGAACGCATCCGCCGACCAGGCCAAGGAGTCGGATGAGGTGACGAGGTGCCCATAGCGTCGCAAGCCGAGGATCTTGGCCCCGAGGATGTGCAGACGGCGCAGTCCGCGCGCCCGCAGGGCGAGGATGATGCGGTGGGCTTCGGCGGTGCCTTGACGTCGGCACATCGAACCCACGAGCACCAGGGGTTGACTGGTCAGATCGATGCCCGCTTCTTCGATCATGTCGGCGCAGCGCAGGTAGTCATCGGGCTCGTAGCCCTGCACCGCCCATGCCCACGGCAGGTCAGGGGCGATCATCGACAGTTCTACGGCGTTGTCGCGGGTGCGGCGCAGGTGCTCGAGCACGCTGAGCTTGGTCCCGGCGAACACCTGCCGCCCGACCCGGCCGCCCTTGATGACGATGGGCTCACACATCCAGTCCTGCGGCGCGGCCCACGCCAGGTTGCCGATCTCGTCACGGTAGCGGCGCACGCGTGACGCGTACTCCCGCGCCGTGACCGTCCACCTGCCGTACTTCTGCAACTCGGTGAACCCTCCGGAGTCGTTGGCCCACCGTGCAGCTGCGCGCGGCAGCCGCTTGCGCTCCCGCAACCGGGTGTCGGAGACGAACAGCGGCACCCCCGCGTGCTCCAGCCACCCCGTCTGATGAGTTCCCATCAGAAAGTCCTCGGGCTTCACGCCGCCACCTGCCGGGGACGGCGGGCACCGGCCCGCAGGCCGCTGGTGATGGTGCCCTCGGCGGTGTGGGCGCTGTACGCGCCGACGGCGAGGTGCCCGGCGGCGGCGCGCAGCAGGGTGGCGCGGACCTCGGTCTCGGTGAGCGCGCCCCCGGCTACGAGCTGCCCGAGCGCGCACGCGGCGACGTAGAGGGCGCGGTTGCGTTCGCCGCTGGTGGCACCTTCGACGCGGGCGACTTCGGCGGCGATTGCATTGTTCAGGTAGCGGTCGCGGCGGTCGCTGCCGTGGCGCAGCGGGATCGGGGCGGCCGGCGCCGCCGGGATCGGCTTGGGTGTCAGGAGGGTGGTCAGCCAGTCGGGCAGGGGCGCGACGGGAGCGGGGTGGACGGTGTAGGGGCGGCCGTCGATCAGGGAGCCGGGCGCGGCGACGCAGCCGCCCCATGCACGGGTATCGACCTTCCAACCGAGCCCGTTGCCGCGCTCCCCCGCGGTGCAGCGCAGCCGGACGCCCGCCGGGGCGGTGAAGTACAGGTGCAGCCCGCCGCTCGGGGTGCCGACAAGGTAGGTGTCCAGCGGCACCGGGTGCCCGGCCTGCTCGGCGAGCGCCGCGAGCACGTCCAACCCTTCGGCGATGCCGGGGGTGTTCCACGGCGGCGGTGCCGGGTCGTCGTCGGGTTTGGCGGTGTCGAGGTCGACCACGACCAGTCCGGCGGGGCCGGTGGCGATGCCGATGTTGTACGGCCCGGCGGACCAGCAGCGGCGGATGCGGTCGGGGTCGAGGGTGGCGCGGGCCTCCCAGTTCTTGACGGCGGGGGCCTTGCCGCCGGGGACCATGGGGAAGACGGGCCAGCCGCGGGCGGCGGCGGCCAGCGCGGCGGACAGCATCGGCGTGCTCATCGTGTCGTGTCCCCTTCCAACCATCGGACGCTGCGGACGCCGTTGTTCTGTCGTGTCCCCTGTGTGGGCTGCGGGGAGCGGGCGCGGGGTGTTCATCGGACGCGCTTGCCGTTGACCCGAACCTGACCCGTGACGCGTCCGATGTGGATGTTGTCGGGGTCGGCGGTGACGGACACGTCGCCGGTGACGCCGTGGACGGTGACCTGGTTGTCGCCGGTCACCACGGTGTGGTCCCCGGCCCCTGACGCGGTGGCGGCCTGGCGGGCGCGGCGTTGGGCGTCGGCGACGCGCTCGTGCACGTTCTCCATGTGAGCGCGCAAGGTCTCGGCGTGGTCGGCCTGCGGCTGGGACGTGGGTTGCTGCCCGGTGGGGGCGGGGCGGGCGCCGGGACCGTTGATGGTGATGTTGCCGTTGCTGTCGGCCTGCCAGTCCCGCCGGTCGAGGGGGCCGGTGTGGCCGGTGATGGTGATGTTGTCGCGTCCCTCCACACGGGTGGTGGCGTGAACCTGTGCGGCGCTGCGGCGGGCGTGGGACTGGGCGTCCATCTTGGCGATCTGCGCGGCGACGGCTTCCTGTTCGGCGGCCCGGGCCGCCTCACTGTCGCCTGCCGCCCGGGCAGCCTGGTACAGCTCGTGGGCGCGCCGCACCCGGTCCTCGGCGGCGGCGACCGGGTCGGCGGTCGCGGATGCGTCGGGCGTGGTGGTGTCGGGTCGCTGGTCCTCGCCGTGACGGGCGGGGGCGGGGCGGTCGGTGTTGTTGTCGCCGGTGATGTCGTGTCCCCTGTCCTGTGGCAGCGGGTGGGCGGCGGCCACCCGTTCGCGGTCGGTCTGGGCGGCGGTGAGGCGCTGTTCAGCGGCGGCGATGCCGTCGGGGTCACCGGCGGCGCGGGCGGTGCGCAGGGCGTTGCGGGCGCGCTCGACCCGCTTGTTCGCGGTGTTGAGGGCGCGGGTGCGGGCGCGGTTGCTGCTGCTGGGGCAGCGGCGGTGGCTGCGGCACATGTCGTGTCCCCTACGATCCAGTCACGGTGTGTGACGGCGGGTGGGTGTGGTCGGTGGGCGGCGGGGTGGTGCGCCGCGGCGTGGGGCGAGAGGGGTTCAGGGAAGGTCGGACAGGGGCGCACGGGCCGCGCTTGGGCGGGTTTCCGCAGGTCCGACCTGCGCTTTGTTGATCTTCCCTGTGTGGTGTCGTGGCTGTTGGGGGCAGGGAAGGGAGGGCAGGGAAGGTGTCAGGGGAAAATCCCTGCCGCTGTGCGCTTCCCTGCCTGCTTCCCTGCCCCGGTGGCGGTGGTCGCTAGGCGCTGTCGAGGTGCCCGATGGTGTCCTCGCCGTCGCCGGGTTGGTCACGTTCGGTGATGGCGGTGGTGATGTCGTCGGCGCGGATGACGCTCTGGCCGTCGCTGCGGCGGATGGGGACGTCGATGTCCTCAAGGGCGGCGGCGAAGGTCTTGGTGGTCCAGTCGCCGTAGTGGGCGGGGTTGTGCTCGGTCAGTGCCCGCAGCACCAGGACGGTGCGCATGCGCTTCTCGCCGCCCAGGACGTGGGCGAGGTCGGCGAGGAAGTCCACCGCCGCGGCCTGATCGCCCTCGTCGTCGGCGGGCGCGGGCTGGTCGGCCCGCAGCGCCAGGGCGCGTTCCACGACGGGTGTCACCTCGTCGATGCCGTCGCCTTTGCGGAGGTAGAACGACCGCAGCAGGCCGGGTTTGGCCATGATGCCGCGCACCATGGCGGTGCCGATGTCGCCGGGGCCTTCGGCGGTCTTGGGTTCCAGCGAGACCGCGGAGATACCGGCCTTGTAGCTGCCGGTGCCGAGTACGGCGTCGTTGGACTGCTGGTCGCCGATGGCGAAGCACGCCTTGCACGAGATGACGGCCATGACCTTGCGCGGCAACGAGTCCGTCGATGCCTCGGGGGTGGCGAACACGAGGGTGATGCCGTACTTGCGGGCCGCCGAGATGAGCTTGACGGTGATGTCGGCGGCGGCCTCGCCGTGGTCGGCGTTCATGAACAGCGCCTGGCACTCGTCCACGACCACGATGCGCGGGCGCAGCCTTCCGTCCTTGGCGGCGAGTTTGCGGGTCACCGCCCGTTCCCCGTGCTCCTTGAGCGCCCTGCCGCGCGTCTCCAACTCTTCGTAGAGCGCGCGGAGGGTGGCCACGCACGCCGCGACGGTGTCCTCGTCGGCCCCGGTGCGCAGCGTCCGCAGCCGCGGGCGCATCGGGTCGTAGTCGGCATTCTGCGCCAAGACGAACACGTCCACGTCCACCAGCGGATCGAGGATGGCCCCGGCCAACAGGGTGATGATCAGGGTGGACTTGCCCGAGCCCATCACCCCGGCGACGGCGTAGTTGGTCTCCGACAGGCGCCCGTGGACGATCTCGCCGCGGATGTTCACCCCGAGCGGGACGCCGGTGAAGTAGTCGGTGCTGCCCTCCTCCAGCAGCGGCCACGGCTCCACCGGCCCGGACAGCGCGCCCTGGTCGGCGACCCACAGGTCCAGCACACCGGGCTTGCTCTTGGGCTCGCTGGGCCACACCTCCACGGGCAGCCGCACCAGGTTGTGGGCGAGCACGGTCTTGCGGCGCACGATCTCCTCCACCGGCACGCCGCGGGGCAGCACGAGCTGCATGCGCCAGCCCTTGCCGTCGCGGTGCGGCGGCTCCACCCAGGTCGGGGTGACCGACGACCCCCACCCTTCCTTGAACGCCTGCCGCAGCGCCGGGAGTCCGCCCAGGTGGCGCAGTGCCCCGAGCACGGCGGACTCGTCGGGGATGATGCTGCGCCCGTCGGCGGCGACCGGTTCGGCCGGAGCGGCCCACACCGGCAGCGTGCCGCGGTCACGCCCGGCCGGGATCACCCGCGCCAACCACGTGATAGCTCCGGCGGTGGCCCATGCCCACCAGTACGAGCCGACCGGGGACGCGTCGACCACAGCGGCCCAGAACTCCACAGTGGAGTTCCACCGGTCGATGAGCGAACCGGCCCCCAGCATGGACTCCACCGCGGCGTGCCCGAGCACGACCACGTGACCGGTGACGAACACGATGGCCACGCCACCGGACCAGTACAGGACCTCGATGCGCTTGCGGCGGTTGCGCTCGGCGGCGCCGTTCTTGCGCGCCTCCAACACCTCCTCCAGGCCGCGCAGGGTGTGGAAGTCCTCGGCGGACTTGGCGTTGAGCCGCAGCGTGGTGATGGCCTGCTCCAAGTCCAGGTGCTTGCGCCGGGCGCGGCGCTCCGCACGGCGGATGCGCGACCCGGCGATGGCGTACCCGGCGTTGCGCATCACCGCCCGCCCGGCCCGGCGGGTGCGCTCGTGGGTCACCCCGACCCGCACCACCCGCACCACCACGCCCGCGGCGTTGCGGGCGCGTTGGGCGGCCAGGCGGCGGTCCAGCGCCGCGGACTCCTCCTCGGAGACCAGCTCACCGGACACCACCGGGCCGGTCGTGTCCCCCGCCGGGCCGCGCAGCGGGATCACCTCGGCACCGCCCCGGTCGTCGTCGTACTCGTCGTGGTGGACGCTCATGCCGGGACCCCCTGTCCGGTGGTGTCGCCGCGGTCGTCGGTGAGGATGTGGGTGACCACGATGGCCACCTCGGCGCGGCAGCGCAGCAGCTTCTGCACCTGCACGCGGGTCGGGCGCGGCGGGAGCTTCCCGGCGTCGATCGCGGCGCGGGCGCGGGCGACCAGGCCGGGAACGCGCTGCGCGGCGCGGTCGGTCAGCGTGGGCAGCGGGGTGGGCGTATGCGCTGTTCCCGGGGTGTTCCCGCCGTTCCCGCCCGCAGGCGGCGCGGGCAGGGCGGACAGGTACTCGCCGATCTCCGCGGCGAGCGCGTCGGCGGCCGGGTCGACCTCCGGGAGCGCGGCGACCGGCAGCCCGGGAACGGCGGTGTCGAGCAGCCGCACCCGCCCGAACCGGCGGGCCGCGCGCACGGTGCGGGGGCGGAACACCAGTGTCGCGTCCCCCGTCGCCGTCACCTGGGCGGCGGCGTCACGGACGGCGGCCAGGCGCACCGTGAGCACCCGTCGCCGTGCCCGCGCGGCGACGCGGGCTGCGTCACGCTCGGCGCGGGTGCGGCGCGGCCTGGGCGGGCGGGCGGCCACCAACTGGTGCACGATCACCCCGCCGACGGACACCAGCGCCATCACCACACCGTGCGCCGGGCTCTGCTGCGCGCCGTGGGCGTAGTTCATCGCCGCGGCCATCGCCGCCGACACCCACACCCCGGCCTGAAGCCAGAACGTGGGGCGCTCGGCGCGGGCGGCCATCGCGACGGCGAACGCGAACACCCACATACAGCCCTCGGTGAACCCGGGCAGCAGCACACCCCACCCGCCGAACACCTCACGCCCGTAGGCGGCCATCGCGGGCCACGCCAGCACGGCAGGGATGACGATGACCGGAACGAACATCAGGTCCAGCACGTTCGCCCGCACCCACCCGGCCAACGCGGCGCGACGGGCCGCGCGCTGGGCGGCGCGGGCGGCGGTGGCCTCGGTGCGCAGCCGCTTCCGCGCCGCCTGGTTCTCCCGCCGCAGCCGCGCGGCGGCCTCGGCGTCGGCCCGGCGCCGCTGGGCGGCGGCGTCCTGGTCGGCCCGACGCTGCTCGGCGGCCGCGGCCTTGTCGGCGCGCCGCTCCTGCTGCCAAGTGCTCATCGCTTGCCCCCCTTCAGCGCGGCGATGCACGCCGGACACGTCAGCTTCGAGAACCACGTCGTGACCCGGCGGGCCTTGGCCTCCTGCTTGCTCCACTTGATCCCGCACAAGGTGGTGACGCTGCCGTCCCACCACGAGACCTTTCCCCGATGCACCTGGATGCCACTCATCGGACGCTCACCCCCGCCCGCTCGGCGCGCGGCAGCGACAGACGCGGCCGGATCGGCAGTCCACGGGAGAGCACCAGGGCCAGCAACAGCGCGGGCACCCCGAACGCCAACACCTGAACCGGCGGGCTGTCCACGATGGACACCAGCAGCCACTGCGCCCCGCCGATCCCGGCGGCCACCAGCAGCACCTTCCACAGCAACACCGCGCCCACCAGGGCCAGCAGCACCACCACCATCGCCAACGCGTTCATCGCCGACCTCCCTTGCGGGCGGCCTTCTTGTCCTGCTTGCGCTGCTTGGCCAGCCGCTTGCAGGTCGGGCACTCGGGGTTTAGGTGCAGCCCGAAGATGCTGCTCTGCTCGACCTTGAACGTCAGCCCGCACAGCGTGGTGGACACGCCGCGCCACCAGTGGCGTTCGGCCTCGATGTGCATGATGAATCGCTCTTTGGCCATCAGTGGTCACCTCCGTGACGCAGTTCGTGGGCGTGGACGCGGGCCGCGGTCGCGCACTGGGCGGCGTGGGCGGCCTGGGCGGGGGTGGTGCCGGTGTCAGCGGCGATGGCGTCCAACAGGTCGGCCTTGCGGTCGAACCAGTCGGCGACCACGTCCGGCGGGGCGGCCGGGGTGGGCCGTGCGGTCATGACCTCGCCGATCTCGCGCAGCAGGCTCATCACCGCTCACCTCCCGCGGCGTCGGCGCACTCGGGCGAGCCGTAGACGTGCAGGCGGCCGGTGCAGGTGCAGGCCCCGGCGGTGAAGTCCTCCGCCAGGCCGCGCGGGACCGGCGGCAACGCGCCGCCGTTGGTGGTCGGGCTCGGGGTCATGCCGCACCCCCGCACACGTGGGGGAGGGTGGTGGCGGCGGTCTGCCCGAGCACCATGCACCGCAGGTCGGTGTCCTGGTCCAGGGTGGGGGCGTAACCGAGCAGCCACGCCCCGACGGCGACCCGGAACACGCGGGTCACCGCGTCGCTGCCCTTCTTGTAGGTGGGGGCCTGGTGCAGCAGGTAGGACGCCTGCCACCACGCCTGCTCATCCCCCGGTTCGGCGGTGGCCAGCAGCCGCAGCGCGGCCTCCCGGATCACCGCCCGGTCGCGGCTGGTCGCGGTCACCACATAGATCGGGTCGCCGCCGATCTCCATGCGGGAGGCGTCCAGGCCGCGGGCGGTCACCCGTTCAGCCAGTTCCGCCCCGGCCCGCCGCGCGGTCTCGCCGCGGATGAGCCGGTTGCCGGTGACCCGGGCGCCGTCCGGGAGGGTGACGACGTTGTCCAACACCTCGCCGCCGGGGCACTCGGCGGCGAAGCGCGCCAGGGCGGCCCGCCCGTAGGCTTCGGTGATGCGGGCGGCGCGGGTGTCGACCCCGCCGACGTAGGTCAGCGTCTCCGCGTCCCACCGCGCGCCCTCGTAGAACCTGCCGACCCTGCCGATCCGGTCCAGGTTCGGCGAGTCGTCGGTGATCGGCGTGCGGAACCGCTCGGCGTCCGCGCCGACGTTGCCGACCCCGCCCACGATCGCACCCCGCCGAGCCAGCGCGTAGCGCCAGGCCAACGCCCGCTCATACGTCGCCGCGACCGCCGCGCACCGCTCCCGCGCGGTCGCGTCCGGCGTCACATCCATCTGCAACCGCCAGAACAGCATCCGCGCCGCGTCCGCCTGCTCATCGGCGAACGCGCTCACCTGCTCCTGGTCGACCCCGGCCCGCAACGCCAGATACGGCGTCGGGAAGTTCCCGGAGGTGATCCGTGCCGATACCATCAGTACCTCTCCACTGCTCACGTGGTGGTTGGGAACCCCGGCCCGGCGGTCCTTCCGCCAAGAACGCCCGTCGGTCCGGGGGCTGATGCTCTGGTTGGTGGTCATCAGGCGGCCTCGCCGTCGTGCGAGGAGTCGCACGGCCAGCAGCGGCGGCCGTTGAACCGCGGCAACCGGTACGGCGCGATCCGGCCGCACTCGGTGCACGTGCGCAGCACCCGCTGCGCCTTCTCCAGCGAGACAAGCTGCGCCGTGGTCGCACCCGGCGACGGCTGCGCCAGGTCCAGCCGGTACAGCGCGGCCCACCGTCGCCCGCGACGCCACTTGAGCTGCGCGACCCAGTCCTGCCCACCCGGGCACAGACCGCGTTCCCGCAGCTGCCGCCGCGTCGCCAGACCAGGCGGGGCCGACCGGAACCCGAACGTCGGCACACCGTCCACCACACGGCCCGGCCAGAACTGGCCGTTCCACGGCAGACGAACCACCCGGGCGGACATCACGCGGCCCGGCCGGGGAACGCAACGCGCTGCTGCTGCAACTCCCGCACGATCCGAACGGCGTTGCGGGTGACCTGCCGCCGCTCCCGGCGCAGGTCCAGCGGACGCAGGGCGAACGGCGAGGTCGGCCGACGCACCGGCTTGACGGATGCGTCCACCTCCGCCAACAGCCGGTCGATGACCTCCTCGGTGAGGCCATCGGGGTAGTGAGGGGCGTTCACTGTCGCTTCTCCGATCCGCGAACCTCTTTGGTCCGCTTGGTACGGACCATACGCACCACGGCGCGCGTCGTGCAAGCACTTGGTACGATCCAAGCGAACCAAAACGGCTCAGGAGAGGCGGCCCGAGTGGACGCGCGGACCCGGTGGCAAGTGATCTACAACGAGCTACGCGAGGCCATTGAGCAGGGAAAATACAAGGCTGGCGAACAGGTGCCAGCAGAGCGTGAGCTAGCGGAAACCTACGGTGTCGCCCGCTCTACCGCCCGCACCGCTCTCACCCGATTGGAGCAAGCTGGGCTCGTGACAGCCGGGGCGGGCAGCCTAGGCAGGACTGTTCGGCAGACCCTCTCAATCCACTTCGACGCCTCCAAGTTCGAGCTCGGTTACCGCGACGACGCAGTCCGCGGCGTTGACCAGTGGCTCAACGACGTAGAGCACCAAGGGTGGGAGGGTCGCCAGCAGGTGACCGTGACAACCAGGGCGGCCACAGCCGACGTGGCACGCTGGCTTGACATGGAGCCGGACACGCGCGTTGTGCGTCGGCGGCGCATCCGGTCGGTACGCAAAGCGCCAGGTATCGAGTGGATTCCTGTCATGGTCGCGGATTCCTGGTTTCCAGAAGACGTGGCGAACCGGACCGTTGACGGCGTGGCACCACTCCTGTTGGAGCGAGACATCACGATGCCGGGCGGAATCATCCGGAGTATCGGAATCCGTCAGGCTAAGTTCGTAGACGAGATTCGGGCGCGCATGCCCCGCGATGAGGAAGTCACCCTACTTGCTCTCCCAGCGGGCACACCGGTAGGAGAGCACGCCAGGATCGGAATTGATGACACCGGGCGGCGAATTCGCGTGCTCGTCAGCGTGTTCGCTGGCGATCGGCAATTCGTACGCTACGAGCTTCCTGTCGGTCACGACGAAGACAGCAAAGGTGCCAATGATGACCGATGACGGGAGCCTTACAGTCCGACCCGCGCGTTCTGATGAGCTGCCGGCCGTGCTCTCCCTGCTTGACGAAGCTGCGGCCTGGTTGCAGGCACGCGGCATCAATCAGTGGCCGTCGTCTTTCACCAAAGATGCAACTTGGCGGATGGAGAGAATAAAGTCTTATGTCGATAGAGGGCTTACGTTCCTCGCGTTCGATACGTCAGGTGAGGCCATCGGCACCTTCACCTTGACGGAACAAGCGGACCCGGAATTCGCTCATGGCTGGCCGGACGGAACCGAGAATGCGCTCTACTTGTTCCGGATGGCCGTGACTCGTTCCGCAAACGGCTCTAACGCTGGTGGCCGAATTCTCGACTGGGCCGCGCGCGAGGCTGGGCGACGGGGCAAAAAGTGGCTGCGAATCGACATTCACCGGCTCAATCCCGCACTACGCGACTACTACGAACGGCGCGGGTTCGTGCGCGTCGGTGAAGTGTTAGCCCCTGACCCGACCGTACCCGGCCGAATCCGTGGCTCGGGCACCCTCATGCAACGACCCGCGACGGACTAACGCGCGCGCCCTTCCTCCCGCAGCTGAGGCGGCGCAGCGTCGGCTGGCATCAGAGATTCAGGTTTCGCACTCGCGTCACCCTCCTGGCAACAATTATCAGATAGATAGCAAACGCCGCTAAACCCGATAGAAACCACCACAGGAGAGACTTGACCGCTGGCGTGAAAACATCGGGGCCAACACTCAGATAGTATATCGGAAGCGCGAGACCCACGATAGAGTAGTAGAGCAAAACAACGAGACCAGAATACAATACGGCCTTAGGCCTACCCAGCGCGTAATATTGGTTGACGTAACGCCTGCGCTCCTCCTCCAAGTCAGCCAAATGCTGGCCTGCCCGTTGCAACTCTCCAATTCTTTCATCCCTTAACCGTGCACGTCGGGCGACGATCCAAGCTGGCTCGATCCCGGAAATGGCAATGTCGATAGGATCAACAAAGCCGAACCCACCCGACCTCGAGGCGGCCCGCTTTTTCTTAGCTATCGCAACCTTGTATAGCAGTTTGTGTACGACCTCCCATGCCGCTTCTCGACGGATCGTCACATCTTTTAGGCGAGCCACGCGAAAGGACTCCCAATCAGATTCATCTCGCAATTGGTTCAGAGTTTTGGCGGAATCTTGCGCGTAGGGTCGGATCTTCTCAAGCGCCGCCCCAGCCTCGGACTTCACTGACGCTAGAACCGTCGCCAAGTAGTCATCTGGCGCATCCACATAGATATTCGCAACTCTGATGAGCTCCGCCAGATCAGACTCTCCCCTTATTATCTTTTCCAGCACAGCATGATCATTGAACAGTTCGTCAGCTTCTTTTCTATAATGACTCTCACGAGCCTCCTCCTCCCGAGCTCTAGCCAATTCGACTCGCGCGGTCGCGTCGCCCACCAAGCGTCGAAGAGTTTGCTGTTCACTCTCCATTCCCACGAACCGACTTACCAAAAAACCACCAACGATGGCGACCATGCCAGCCGTGGAACCTGCCATGGCCGTTAGAAAGTCATTCGGACCCGTCACGTGCTAACCCTAGCCAGCGGTGCAACGATTACAAGTCCCTGCCCAAACTGGGTGAACGCCGAACAACCCGTAACACCCGTACATCACGCCTTAGTACGTGGGTTCAGTGCCCCTCGTTGGCTCGGAGACAAGCCGGAGCCGAAGATCCCCTTCTCTCTTGTCCTCGCATGCCCCCGAGGGGGTGCGCTTGGTGCAGCTCCACTGCACCAAGCGTGCAAGCAGGTGGATAGCGCGACCTAGGCGATATGGGGGGGTTACTAGAACGGGCTGGTGGGATGCGGCACCGCAGTAGAGCGGCGCGCAAAGGTGT
>NZ_BMRB01000015.1 GCF_014648415.1 Actinokineospora fastidiosa | reverse complement strand
CCCCGCCCCGCCCCAACCCCGCCCCGCCCCAACCCCGCCCCGCCCCAACCCCGCCCCGCCCCAACCCCGCCTGTTCCAACCCCCGACCCGTCCCCGCCACGTTCAACCCCGCCACGCCGAACCGCACCCCGGCCCCGTCCCGAACCCCGCCACGCCCAAACCAACCCCGTCCTCGCCGCCCGATTCCGCCGCTCTGATCCCCGTCCCCGCCGACCTCGCCCTCGCAGGCCCCCGATCCCGCCCTTCATCGCCCCTGCCGTCACCGTCCCGCTGGTCCCGCCTTCGCCGCCCCCGTCCTCACCGTTCCCGCCGACCTCGCCCCCGCCGTCCTTGCCCTCGAAGTCCCCACCGACCCGCCCTCACCCATGCCCTCACCGTCCTCACCCACCCGCCTTGCTGAGTCCGCTGACCCCGCGCTCGCCACCCGTCCTCGCCGGTCCCGCCGCCCACCCTCGATGCCTTGCCCCCTCGCCGATCGTCCCGCCTCTGCCCTTGTCGCCCCGCTGGTCCTTGCCCAACTCCAAAGACCCTGTCTGCCCAAGAAAGGAATCACCATGAACAACGAACTCCGTCTTGCCCGCGCCTACCTCAGCCGAGTCGCCGAGCCGCCTGCACCCGGGTTGGCGGCGTTGGTTGATCGGGTCGGTCCGCTGGAAGCCGCTCGGCGCGTGCGGCTTGGGGAAGTGCAGCCCGATGTGGCGGCCGAAACCAGTGCCAGACGGGAGAACGACATGGCTGCGGCTGATCTCGAGGCCGCAGCGGCGGTCGGGGCGCGGCTGGTGATTCCGGAGGACGAGGAGTGGCCGTCATGGCCGTTGCTCTCGCTGAGCAACGCGTTCAACCGGGGGTTGCGGTGGGCCGCGCCTCCGCTCGCGTTGTGGGTTCGGGGGAGTCCTTCGTTGGGGGACAGCCTCGATCGGTCGGTGGCGATCGTCGGTGCGCGGGCGGCTACGGCGTATGGCGAGCACGTCGCGAGTGACTTCGGGCAGGGGATCGCGTTGGCGGGGATGACGGTTGTCTCCGGGGCCGCCTTCGGGATCGACGCGGCGGCGCATCGGGGGGCGTTGAGTGCTCGGGGGCGGACGATTGCGGTTCTCGGGTGCGGCATTGACATCGCCTATCCGATGGCGCATGCGCGGCTGTTGGAACACATCGCCGACCGAGGGCTCGTGGTGAGCGAGTATCCGCCCGGCGTGAGCGCGGCGAAGCACCGGTTCCTGGTGCGCAACCGTCTCATCGCCGCTCTCACGGCCGGGACGGTGGTCGTGGAGGCGGGGCGGCGGAGTGGGTCGCGGAACACCGCGTCGACTGCGGGCTCGCTCGGCAAGCGGGTGCTTGTCGTCCCCGGGCCGGTGACTTCGGCGCAGTCAGTGGGGTGTCACGCGTTGCTCCGCGCCCAGGCGGCCGACCTCGTTGAGTCCACCGCCGACGTGTTGGAGGCCGTGGGCGCGGTCGGGGAGTTCGCCGCCGAACCGGCATCGTCCCCGAAGCGGGCCACCGACGGCCTGGGCGACGAGGCGTTGCGCGTGCACGACGCTCTGCGGGCGCGGAAGGAGTTGGGCGAGACCGCCGTGGCCGCCGACGCAGGCGTTCCCCTCGACCGCACCCGCGCCCTCCTGACCGACCTGGAGATCACCGGATTGGCGATCCGCGGCGATTCCGGCTGGAGGAGGGCGTGATGCGGTGACGGTGCGGTGTACCGGGCTTCGACCTGGTGTGGTCACCCGCGCGAGTGCTGGGACCCGACTTGGAGCGGCGGCCGCGCGGGTGTACCGAACCGGCCAGGTGCGGTGACCGGGCGGGCGTGCCGAGATTCGGTCGGCCTGCAGCGACGGCGTGCGAGCGACGACATGCCAGCGACGACGTGTGAGCGAGCGACGACGTGTGAACGACGACCGTGCGAGCGAGCACGGTGTGAGTGACGACCGTGCGAGCGACGAGCGTGCGGGTGTGCCGGGATTCGGCCGGGTGCGGGGACGGTGCGGTTGTGCTGGGGCTGCGACCTGGGGCGATGGCCGTGCGGGTGGGCGTGAATCCGATCTTGCGGGCGTGGCGGTACTTGACCTGGGGACGTTGGTGGCGCAGCGTCGGAGGGGTGGGTACTGGGGCGGCGCGGGGGGAGCTTCGCGCGGTGCGGGCCGGTTTGCCGGAGGCGGACCGGCGGGTGGTCGATGAGTTCGAGCGACACCTGGGGTTGGAGCGCGGGCTCTCCGAGCACACCGTCCGGGCGTACGTCGGCGACGTCGTCTCGATGTTGGGGCACGCTCAGCAGTCCGGCGTCGGCGTCGCGGGTGTCGACCTGGGGATCCTGCGCAGCTGGCTCGCGCGGCAGCGGGAGGACGGTGCCCAGCGGACATCCCTCGGCCGCCGGGCGGCCGCGGTGCGGACGTTCACCGCGTGGGCCCACCGACGGGAGCACCTGGCGGCCGATCCGGGGCTGCGGCTGGTCGCGCCGAAGCGCGACCGGAAGCTTCCGATCGTGCTCAGAGAGGACCAGGCGCGGGAGGTGATGGCGGCGTCGGCGGCCGGGGCCGAGCAACTTGATCCGGTGGCTCTGCGTGACCACGCCATCGTGGAGATGCTGTACGCGACCGGGGTGCGGGTGGCTGAGCTGTGCGGACTCGACATCGACGACGTCGATCGCGCTAAACGGCTGGTCCGCGTGGTGGGCAAGGGGAACAAGGAACGGGTCGTCCCGTTCGGCGCGCCCGCGGCCGAGGCGGTCGGGCTCTGGCTCGATAAGGGCAGGCAGACCCTTGCCCGGGACTACTCTCCGCCGGCAGTGTGGCTGGGGGCTCGCGGCGGCAGATTGCAGCCTGCAAGCGTGCGGCGGATCGTGCGGGACGCTGTCGATGCGGTGTCCGGGGTGTCGGGGGTCGGGCCGCACGGGATGCGGCATTCCGCGGCCACGCACCTGCTGGAGAGGGGAGCTGACCTTCGTAGCGTCCAGGAGTTACTCGGTCACGCTACGCTGTCAACGACCCAGCTTTACACTCACGTGACCGTCGACCGGCTGAAGGCGATCCATGACCGAACCCATCCCCGCTCCCGATGACCCCGGGGAAGGTATGCGGACACCGGTACGCCCGGAGCCCGTGGGCCGGGTGAACGGCCACGCCCACGCAGGCGTCCTGCCCGGCGACCAGCGGACCGCCGACGACGTGGAAGCGGGCATCGTCGCGCTCTGGCGCCAGTACGGCGGCCACCGCGAGCAGGGCCTGCGGGACCGGCTCGTGCTGCACTACGCGCCGCTGGTCAAGTACGTCGCCGGCCGGGTGGGCACCGGCCTTCCCGCGCACGTCGACGTCGCCGACCTGATCCAGTCCGGCATCTTCGGCCTGGTCGACGCGATCGAGAAGTTCGAGCCCGAGCGCGGCCTCAAGTTCGAGACCTACGCCATGCAGCGCATCCGCGGCGCCATCCTCGACGACCTGCGCGCCCAGGACTGGGTGCCGCGCACCGTCCGGGGGCGTGCCCGCGAGATCGAGCGCGCCATGGAACGCCTCGGCGGCAAGCTCCAGCGCACCCCGACCGACGCCGAACTCGCCGACGAGCTGGGCCTGTCGCTGTCCGAACTGCGTGACGTCTACGCGCAGCTGCAGCTCACCAGCGTCATCGCCCTCGACGAACTGGCCGCCGCTGGCCGGGGCACCACCTCGCTCGCCGACATCCTGGAGGACGAGCGCGCCGACGACCCGGTGGCCACCCTGGTCGACCAGGACAACCGCCGCCAACTCGCCGCCGCGATCGGCAGGCTCTCCGAGCGCGATCGCATCGTGGTCACGTTGTACTACTTCGAGAACCTCACTCTCGCCGAGATCGGCCGCGTCCTGGGCGTGACGGAGTCCCGCGTGTGCCAACTGCACACACGCGCGGTCCTGCGCCTCCGCGCGAAGCTGATGGAAACCGTGGACGTCTAGTCAGTGCGGCAACAACCGCACGCGCAGCGGCACGAGCAGTTGCAGCGGATCGAGGTACACCCCCTCCCGGCGTAAGCCCCAGTGCAGGCACGCCGCCGCGGGGCACCCGCGATGCCCGCCGACGAGCACCCCTAACCGGTCACCCGCCCGCACCCGCGCCCCCACCTCGACCGACGGCGACACCGGCTCATACGTCGTCCGCAACCCACCCCGGTGCGCCACCGACACCACCTCCCGGTCGACAACGCGCCCAGCGAACACCACGACCCCGTCGGCCGCCGCCCGCACGACGGCACCCGGCGACGCCACCAGGTCCACACCCCGATGCCCCGCCGCGTACGGCCCAGGCGGCGCCTCGAACGGCCGCGAGACGACCGGAACGGGCTCAAGCGGCCACACGAACCGCCCCGGCCCGTCCCGAGCGTCGGCGGTGACCCGAGCCCCGCCGAGGAGCACGAGCAGCAGCGTCGTCACGGCGACGAGGATGGCGAGAACCCGCAGCCGGAGGGCGCGTCCGGCAGAGAGCCGACGAAGGTCAGGCGACGGTTGGGGGCGGCTGGGCTGCGGTCGGGGGTCGGCGAGGTTCGGCTGAAGGTGAGCGAGATGCGGCTGGGGGTGGGCGAGCGGCGCGGTGGAATGGTGTTCTAGCTGGTCAGTGGTCATATGACCAGGATCCGGAAGATCCCCGAAGCCCCGCCACCGAAACCGGCGGTCTGTGGATAACTCGGCCAGCGAGGCGCGGTTCACCTTCGCTTCGGGGGCGGCGTACACTTCTCAGCGCACCCCGATCGGGGTGACTTCGCGTGCCGTGCGTCTGTCTAGATGGCGAGCAGGGTGCCCGGCGGTCCTGCGGGTGGTGACACCGGTGGGTCCGGGGACCCGCGCGGCACCAGGGCGGCGGTCCCACCGGGGCCGTCGCGGCAACCGAGTTCGCGCGTCGGGCCAGCACCGGGCCGACGCGCCCAAGTGAGAGGTGCGATTTCGGCCATGGCCGTCGTCACCATGAAGCAGCTGCTGGATTCCGGCGTGCACTTCGGGCACCAGACCCGCCGCTGGAACCCGAAGATGAAGCGGTACATCCTCACCGACCGCAACGGCATCTACATCATCGATCTGCGCCAGACGCTGACCTACATCGACCGGGCCTTCGAGTTCGTCAAGGAGACCGTCGCCCACGGCGGCAGCATCCTGTTCGTCGGCACCAAGAAGCAGGCGCAGGAGGCGATCGCCAACGAGGCGCGCCGGGTCGGGATGCCGTTCGTGAACCAGCGCTGGCTGGGCGGCATGCTCACCAACTTCTCCACCGTGCACAAGCGCCTCCAGCGGCTCAAGGAGCTGGAGTCGATGGAGCAGACCGGTGGCTTCCAGGGTCTCACCAAGAAGGAGATCCTGATGCTCACCCGCGAGAAGGACAAGCTGGAGCGCACCCTCGGCGGTATCCGCGACATGGCGAAGGTCCCCTCCGCCGTGTGGATCGTGGACACCAAGAAGGAGCACATCGCCGTCGGCGAGGCCCGCAAGCTCAACATCCCGATCGTGGCGATCCTGGACACCAACTGCGACCCGGACGAGGTCGACTACCCGATCCCGGGCAACGACGACGCGATCCGCTCCGCCGCGCTGCTGACCAAGGTCGTCGCCGAGGCCGTCGCCGCCGGTCTGATGGCCCGCTCCGGCGCGCGCAGCAACGGCGCGGAGAAGCCCGAGGTCGCGGGCAGCGAGCCGCTGCCGGAGTGGGAGCAGGAGCTGCTGGCGGGCGCCGAGAGCGCCGCCGAGGCCCCGGCGACCCCGCCCGCCGCCCCCGCCGAGAGCTGAGCCACGACCGTCCGGGGCCCGCACGGGCCCCGGACGGCCGCCACACGACCACATCAACGCGCGTAAGGAACAACGCACGATGTCGAACTTCACCGCGGCCGACGTGAAGCGGCTCCGGGACATGACCGGCGCAGGCATGATGGACTGCAAGAAGGCGCTCGAGGAGTCCGCGGGCGACTTCGAGAAGGCCGTCGAGCTGCTGCGCATCAAGGGCGCCAAGGACGTGGGCAAGCGCGCCGAGCGGGCCACCGCCCAGGGCCTCGTCGCCGCCGCGGACGGTGTCATGGTCGAGCTGAACTGCGAGACCGACTTCGTCGCCAAGAACGACGAGTTCCAGCAGCTGGCCGCCCGGATCGTCGAGGCCGCCAAGGCCGCGAAGGCGGGCGACCTGGACACCCTCAGGGCCACCGAGCTCGACGGCGCCACCGTCGGCGACGCCGTGCAGGCGCTCTCGGCCAAGATCGGCGAGAAGCTGGAGCTGCGCCGGGTCGCCGTCTTCGACGGCGCCGTCAGCACCTACCTGCACCGCCGCTCCTCCGACCTGCCCCCCGCCGTGGGCGTGCTGGTCGAGTACACCGGCGACAGCGAGGACGCGGCCCGCGCCGCTGCCATGCAGATCGCCGCGATGCGCCCGCGCTACGTCACCCGCGACGAGGTCCCCGAGGACGTCGTGGCCAACGAGCGCCGCATCGCCGAGGAGACCGCCCGCGAGGAGGGCAAGCCGGAAGGCGCGCTGCCCAAGATCGTCGAGGGCCGGGTGAACGGCTTCTACAAGGACGTCGTCCTGCTGGAGCAGTCCTCGGTCCAGGACTCGAAGAAGACCGTCAAGGCCATCCTCGACGAGGCTGGCGTGACCGTGACCCGGTTCGCCCGGTTCGAGGTCGGCCAGGCCTGAGGTTCCGGCCGCGGATTAGGGTTGTGCCCCGCCCACGGCGACGCCGAGGGCGGGGCATAGTCACGAAGGAGGGTCTTACGTGGCGCAGAGCGGATTCCGCCGGGTGCTGCTCAAGCTGGGCGGGGAGATGTTCGGCGGCGGCGAGGTCGGGGTCGACCCCGACGTGGTCTACGCCGTGGCCCGCCAGATCGCCGACGTCGTGCGCAGCGGGGTGCAGACCTCCGTGGTCATCGGCGGCGGCAACTTCTTCCGCGGCGCCGAGTTGAGCCAGCGCGGCATGGACCGCGACCGGGCCGACTACATGGCCATGCTCGGCACGGTCATGAACTGCCTGGCGCTGCAGGACTTCCTGGAGAAGGAAGGCATCGACACGCGCGTGCAGACGGCGATCACGATGGGCCAGGTCGCCGAGCCCTACATCCCCAGGCGCGCGGAGCGGCACCTGGAGAAGGGCCGCGTGGTGATCTTCGGCTGCGGCGTCGGCATGCCCTACTTCTCCACCGACACCGCCGCCGCCCAGCGCGCGCTGGAGATCGGCTGCGACGTGGTGCTGATGGCCAAGGCCGTCGACGGGGTCTACGACGCCGACCCGCGCGTGGTCCCCGACGCCAAGATGTTCACCGAGATCACCCACCGCGAGGTCCTGGAGCGCGGCCTCAAGGTCGCCGACGCGACCGCGTTCAGCCTGTGCATGGACAACAACATGCCGATCATCGTGTTCAACCTGCTGACCGAGGGCAACATCGCCCGAGCGGTGCGTGGTGAGAGGATCGGCACCGTGGTGAGCACCCCCGCCGCCTGAGCCCGCCGAGAGCCGAGGAGCCTGACTTGATCGAGGAGACCCTGTTCGACGCCGAGGAGAAGATGGAGAAGGCGGTGACGGTCGCCAAGGACGAGCTGTCCACCATCCGCACCGGCCGCGCCACGCCCGCCATGTTCTCCCGCATCCACCTCGACTACTACGGTTCGCCCACCCCGCTGAACCAGGTGGCCAGCATCTCCATCCCGGAGGCGCGGATGGCCGTCGTCAAGCCCTTCGAGCCCAACCAGCTCAACGCGGTCGAGAAGGCGATCCGGGACTCCGACCTCGGCGTCAACCCGTCCAACGACGGCTCGATCATCCGCGTGGTGTTCCCGCAGCTGTCCGAGGAGCGCCGCCGGGAGATGGTGAAGCTGGCCAAGTCCAAGGGCGAGGACGCCAAGATCTCCATCCGCAACGTGCGCCGCAAGGCCAAGGAGGAGCTCGACCGCCTGGTGAAGGACGGCGAGTCCGGCGAGGACGACGTCGTGCGCGCCGAGAAGGAACTGCAGAACCTGACCGACAAGTACGTCCACTCCGTCGACGACCTGGTCAAGCACAAGGAAGCCGAGCTGCTCGAGGTCTGATCGGGCCTTGAGGGGGAGAACGACAGTGACCACGGACGCGGTGGGCGCGGGCTCACGGGCCGGACGCAACCTGCCCGCCGCGATAGCGGTCGGGGTGCTGCTCGGCGGGGGGATCCTGCTTGCCCTGCTGACGGTGCGGCACGTCTTCGTCGGCATCGTCGCCACCGCGGTCGCGGTGGCCACCTGGGAGCTGGCCGGGGCGCTGGAGCGGGCGGCGGGCATCCGCGTGGCGCTCTGGCCGGTGCTGGTGGGCGGCCAGGCGATGGTGTGGCTGTCCTGGCCGTTCGGCCGCAACGGCGTGCTGGCCGCGTTCGTGGTGACGATCCTGGCGGTGCTGCTCTGGCGGTTCCGCGGTGGCGTGCAGGGCTACGTGCGGGACGTGACCGCGTCGGCCTTCACCGCCGCGTACGTGCCGCTGTTCGCCGCCTTCGCCGCGATGCTGGTGATCCCGGAGGACGGCGCCGCGCGCGTCCTGTGCTTCATGATCCTGGTGGTGTCCTCCGACACCGGCGGGTACATCGCGGGCGTGCTGTTCGGCAAGCACCCCATGTCGCCGACGATCAGCCCCAAGAAGTCCTGGGAGGGCTTCGCGGGCTCGATGGTCGCGGGCATCGTCGCCGGGGCGCTGAGCGTGCGCTTCCTGCTCGGCGGCGAGGTGTGGCAGGGCGTCCTCTTCGGCGTCGCCCTGGTCGCGGTGGCGACGCTGGGCGACCTCGTCGAGTCGGTGATCAAGCGGGACATGGGCATCAAGGACATGGGCACGCTGCTGCCCGGCCACGGCGGGCTCATGGACCGGATGGACTCGCTGCTCCCGTCGGCCGTGGTGTCCTGGCTGCTGCTGCAGCTGTTCGTGCCGGTCTAGTCGGCGTACGGGTCGTCGACCTCGGCGCCGATCTCGCTCTCGTCGGCCTCGATGGTGACCGTCCGGTCCAGCACGCTGAACTCCGCGCCGCGCGGGTCGCGCAGGACCGCCGTGCGGCCGTACGGGGAGTCGAACGGCGGGACGGCCACGGTGCCGCCGAGCGCGGCGGCCTTCTCGGCCAGCGCGTCCACGCCGATCTCGGGCGCGGCCTCGAAGAACACCATCCAGTACGGCGGGCGCTCGCGGGGGAACTCCTTGCCCATGCGCAGCCTGCCCAGGACGTCCTCGCCGTTCATGGACCACGTGGTGTAGTCGTAGACCGTGCCGTCACCTATCTGGGTGGTCTCGAAGCCGAACAGGGCGGTGTAGAACGCGTCGGCTGCCGCGCCGTCCCAGGTGTAGAGCTCAGCCCAGGTGAAGGCCCCGGGGAAGCCGGTGCCCAGGGCCCAGCCGCGGTCCTGGCGCCAGAAGCCGATCGGCCCGCCGCTGGGGTCGGTGGCCACGAGCAGCCCGCCCTGTCCGGGGATCTCCCGGGGCGCGGCCAGGATCTCCCCGCCGAGCAGCCGCACCCGTTCCTCGGTGTTGTGGGTGTCGTGGATCGTGAGGTAGAGGGTCCATTCGCCGGGCTGGTCGCCCTGCGGGGTGTAGAGGCCCGCGACCGGGACGCCGTCGACGAGCGCGACCCGGTAGCCGTCGTCGCCGATGCGGAACTCCCAGCCGAACAGCGCCCCGTAGAAGGCCGCGGAGCCGGCGGGGTCGCGCGTGGCGACCTCCACCCAGCACGGCTTTCCCGGGGTGCCCTCGGGTAAGTCCTCAGCGGCACTGATCGCGTCGGTGACCATGTCGTGACATTAGCTAGATCGGGTGAAGTTCCGCACGCCGCGCGGCGTTGCCGATCTGTGCTTTCCTGGGGGCGTGGGCATGGTCGCGCGGGCTCGGGAGCTGGTTTCGGCGTTGCGCGCGCCGCACATCGTGCCGAGTCCGAACATCTGGCACTGGCCCGCGGTGTACGAGGCGGAGAACCGCGCCCAGGACGTCCACGGCGCGGTCTGGCGCGCGCTGGAGCCGCTGGCCGACTGGACCGGCGACGTGGTCGACGTCGGCTGCGGCAGCGGCTTCCACCTGCCGCGCTTCGCCGAGCGGGCGCGCTCGGTCGTCGGCGTCGAGCCGCACGGGCCGCTCGTGGAGCAGGCCCGCGCCCGGGTCGCGGGCCTGCCGATCACGGTGCTGCCCGGCTCCGCGCAGGCGCTGCCGCTGGCCGACGGCAGCGCGGACGTCGTGCACGCGCGCACGGCGTACTTCTTCGGCCCGGGCTGCGAGCCCGGCCTGCGCGAGGCCGACCGCGTGCTGCGGCCCGGCGGGTCGCTGGTGATCGTGGACCTCGACGCCGCGCGCCCGCCCTACGGACGCTGGCTGCGCGCGGACATCCCGTCCTACGACGCCCCGGCGGTCGACGCCTTCTTCGAGGCCCAGGGCTTCCAGCGGCACCGGGTGGCGACCGTGTGGCGGTTCCCCGACCGGGAGACGCTGGTGTCGGTGCTGCGGATCGAGTTCTCCGCGGCGGTGGCCGCGCGCGCGGCGGCCGAGGTGGACGGTCTGGAGTTCACCGTCGGCTACCGCGTGCTCGCGCGCACCAAGCCCGCCGGGCTGATCCTCTAGCGGGGCGTGTCCTCGCCGAGGATGGCGTAGAGCTGGCGGCGGGCCTGGTCGAGGACGTCCACCGCGCGCGACTTCTGGTCGCTGCTGGCCGCCTGCGCGACGCCCATGACCGCCGTCGCCAGCCCGCCGAGCGCCTCGCGCAGCGAGCGGTCGACCGGGTCGACGCCCTCGGCGGCCTGCTCCCACGGCGGGCTGTCGCCGAGCGCGGCCGCGGCGGCGCGGCCGTCGTCGGTCAGCTCGAAGAGCCGCTTGCCGCCGTCGCCGTCCACGCCGCGGACCAGGCCCTCGTCGGCGAGCAGCTGCAGCGTCGGGTACACCGAGCCGGGGGAGGGCTTCCAGTACCCGCCGCTGCGGGCGGCGATCTCCTGGATCATCTCGTAGCCGTGCATGGGCCGGTCGGCGAGCAGGGCGAGGACGGCCGCGCGCACGTCACCCCGGCGCTTGCGGCCGTGCGGGCCGCGGTGGCCCCGGCCGAAGGGGCCGAACCCGCCGAAGGGCGGCGGCGCGGGCGGCCCCGGCGGAATGATCGGGGGGAACGGCGGGGTCATGGGGTGGTCCTCCGGGTCGAAGTGGTGCTCCGCGGCGAAGTGGTGCTCGTGCCTGTGCCAGGGGCCGCGGCGGTGGTGGTGTCGGGTACGCATTCTTCCTCCTGATGGGTGGCGTTGCTTCGCGATAGCTCAACGATATATCGGAACCTATCGCCGATGCAACGGTGAGGCTGGTCTCCCCGGCATGGGACAATGGAGCGGCCATGACCTCTCTTCCCCTCGTCTTCGACGCGCCCAAGCGCGGCCTGCCGCCGCGCCACCTCGCCGACCTCTCCACCGCGCAGCGCCGCGACGCGGTGGCCGAGCTGGGCGAGAAGCCGTTCCGGGCCGCGCAGCTCTCCACGCACTACTTCGGCAGGCTGACCGCAGACCCTGCGGCGATGACGGACATCCCCGCCGCCGCCCGCGACCGCCTCGCCTCGGCCCTGCTGCCCCCGCTGCTGTCCCCGGTCCGCCACGTGACCTGCGACGACGGCGACACCCGCAAGACGCTGTGGCGCGCGCACGACGGCACGCTGCTGGAGAGCGTCCTGATGCGCTACCACGACCGGACCACGCTGTGCGTGTCGTCGCAGGCGGGCTGCGGGATGGCCTGCCCGTTCTGCGCCACCGGCCAGGGCGGCCTGCAGCGCAACCTGTCGACGGCCGAGATCGTCGACCAGGTCCGCGCGGCCGCGGCCGCCATGCGCGACGGCGAGCTGGGCGAGCCGGGACGCCTCAGCAACATCGTCTTCATGGGCATGGGCGAGCCGCTGGCGAACTACCGGCGCGTGATCGACGCCGTGCACCGCATCTGCGACCCGGCCCCCGACGGCCTGGGCATCTCCCAGCGCTCGGTGACGGTCTCCACGGTCGGCCTGGTGCCCGCGATCCGGAAGCTGGCCGAGGAGGGCCTGAGCGTGCGGCTGGCGGTGTCGCTGCACACCCCGGACGACGAGCTGCGCGACACCCTGGTGCCGGTGAACACCCGCTGGAAGGTGGCCGAGGTGCTCGACGCCGCCCGCCTCTACGCCGACCGCACGGGCAGGCGCGTGTCCATCGAGTACGCGCTGATCCGCGACATCAACGACCACCCGTGGCGCGCCGACCTGCTGGGCAAGCTGCTGCGCAGGCACCTGGGGCAGCTGGCCCACGTCAACGTCATCCCGCTGAACCCGACCCCGGGCAGCAAGTGGGACGCCTCACCGAAGCCGGTGGAGCGCGAGTTCGTCCGCCGCGTCAACGCCGCGGGCGTGTCGTGCACGGTCCGCGACACCCGCGGCCAGGAGATCGCCGCCGCCTGCGGCCAGCTCGCCGCGGAGGGCTGACAAGCGGTTATACCGGGTTATACTCGGTGGCGTGAAGACCGCGATTTCCGTGCCCGACGACACGTTCGCCGAGGTGGAGGACAAGGTGCGCAACCTGGGCCTCACCCGCTCGGAGTTCTACGTGCGCGCGGCCCGGCACTACCTGGCCCATCTGGAAGAACATTCGCTGACCGACGAGATCGACGCCGCGCTCGACCTCGCGGGCGACGACGACTCCGGCGCGGTGGCGGCCGCGGCGGGCAGGCGCGCGCTGGCCATGTCGGACGATGAGTGGTGATCAGACGAGGCGGCGTCCACTGGGCCGACCTCGGTGACGCCCAGGGGTCCCGGCCAGCCAAGCGGCGCCCGGTGCTGGTCGTCCAGGCCGACCCCTACAACCGCAGCAGACTGGCGACCGTCCTGGTCGCCGTGATCACGTCCAATACGAAGCTGGCGACCGCGCCGGGGAACGTCTTCCTGTCCGCCGCGGCGACGGGTCTGCCCCGCGACTCGGTGGTCAACGTGGCCGCGGTGGTCACCCTCGACAAGGACGACCTGGGCGATGCCGTGGCCACGCTTCCGCCCAGCCTGATGCGCGAGGTCGACGCGGGACTGCGCCGCGTCATGGGCCTGCGGTCGGACTGACGGGCTAGCGCCGCCAGGACGTGCGGCGCTTGTGGATCATCCAGGCGACGCCCGCGAGCAGGCCCGCGCCCATGCCGATGAGCCAGAGGTTCTCGGTCCAGCCCTCGTGGTTGCCGATCAGCATGGCGAACATCGCCAGGCCGACGAAGATGCCCGCGGCCGGGGTGCCCACGCGGAAGGTGCCGTGCCAGCCCCACTCGGCCGACGGCTCGTCGGCCGGGCTCACCGTGTGGCCGGAGACGGCGGTCGACTTCCGCTTCTCCAGTGCGGTGCTTCCCACGGTGGGGCCTCCTGAATCAAGTCCGGGTTCGATCGCCGACATAGTGGCACACCGGGCACGGCGGGGGCCGCCGTGCCCGGTGTGAGCCCGGTCGCGCGTCAGGTCCTGGCTCGGTTCCCGACCACGACGCGGTAGATCGCCAGCAGGATCAGGGCGCCGCCGATGGCGAGCAGCCAGGTGCCGAGGTCGAAGAACTCCCCGATGCCGCGGCCGAAGATCGCGCTGCCGATGAAGCCGCCGAGAATGGCGCCGACCACGCCGATCAGGATCGTGATGATGATGCCGCCAGGGTCCCTACCAGGCATGATGGCCTTGGCGATGAGTCCGGCCAGCAGGCCGAGAACGATCCAGCCGAGAATGCCCATCGGTACTCCTTCCAGGTGCGCCACCGCATCGCGGCGAGCGCGTTGTTCCTGTCGCGGAAGTGCCCTGTCCCCGCCCGCTTCAATCACCGATTCGGGTGGATTGCGCCGAACGGCGGTATGACCGGTGACACGCCCCGGCGCGCGGATGCGCCATCGGGGTCAGGGACAATGGAGGAGATGACTGCGCAGCGCTCCCTTCTCGTGCTCGGCTCCACGGGGTCCGTCGGCACGCAGGCCCTCGACGTGGTGGCCGCCAACCCCGACCGCTTCCGCGTGGTCGGGCTCGCCGCGGGCGGGGGCAACCGCGCGCTGCTGGCCGAGCAGGCAGCCGCGCACGGCGTCCCGTACGTGGCCGTGCCCGGCGGCGACGTGCCCGGCACCGACGCCAAGGTGTTCAGCGGCCCGAACGCCGTCTCCGACCTCATCGACGCCGCGGGCGCCGACGTCGTGCTCAACGGCATCACCGGCTCGGTCGGCCTGCCCGCCACGCTCAAGGCCCTGGAGACCGGGGCGACGCTGGCCCTGGCCAACAAGGAGTCGCTGATCGCGGGCGGCCCGCTGGTGCTGTCCTCGGCCAGGCCCGGGCAGATCGTGCCGGTGGACTCCGAGCACTCGGCCATGGCCCAGGCGCTGCGCGGCGGCCGGGAGGACGAGGTCGACCGGCTGATCCTGACCGCGTCCGGCGGCCCGTTCCGCGGCCGCACGCGCGCCGAGCTGGCCGCCGTGACCGCCGAGCAGGCGATGGCGCACCCGACCTGGGCGATGGGCCCGGTCATCACCATCAACTCCGCGACCCTGGTCAACAAGGCGCTGGAGCTGATGGAGGCGCACCTGCTGTTCGGCGTGCCCTACGACCGCATCGACGTCGTCGTGCACCCGCAGTCCATCGTTCACTCGATGGTGTCATTCGTTGACGGTTCCACCCTCGCCCAGGCGAGCCCGCCGGACATGCGCCTGCCCATCGCGCTCGCCCTGGCCTGGCCGGACCGGGTGCCCGGCGCGGCCCGGCCGTGCGACTGGAGCACCGCGTCGACCTGGACCTTCGAGCCGGTCGACGACGAGACCTTCCCCGCGATCCGGCTCGCCCGCGCCGCGGGCACGACCGGCGGCTGCCTGCCCGCGGTCTACAACGCGGCCAACGAGGAGGCGGTCGCCGCCTTCCGCGAAGGCCACGCTGCTTTCACAGACATTGTGGACACTGTCGGCAGGGTGCTCGACGCCGCGCACGGTTGGACCGGTCCGCCGCGCGACGTCGCGGACGTGCTCGCCGCCGAGGAGTGGGCGCGGACGCGGGCGCGCGGGCTGCTGGGCACCCCTGCCGACCAGGGAGGGAACCGACCGTGATCGCGTGGCTGTTTGGCCTCGTCCTCTTCGCGCTGGGCATCTGCGCGTCCATCGCGCTGCACGAGGCCGGGCACATGCTCACCGCCAAGGCCTTCGGCATGAAGGTGCGCCGCTACTTCATCGGCTTCGGTCCGAAGATCTTCTCCTTCCGCCGCGGCGAGACCGAGTACGGGCTCAAGGCCATCCCCGCAGGCGGCTTCTGCGACATCGCGGGCATGACCGCGCTGGACCCCGTCACCCCCGACGAGGCGCCGCGGGCGATGTGGAAGTTCCCGGTGTGGAAGCGCGTCGTCGTGCTGTCGGCGGGCTCCATCACGCACTTCATCCTCGGCTTCCTGATCCTGCTGGCCATGGCCACGACCCTGGGCCTGCCCGACGGCGACGGCCGCGCGGTCGTCGGGGCGACGGGGTGCGCCGCGCCGACCCAGGACCCCACGACCCACGAGCTCCCCGCCTGCGGGCCCGGCGACCCGTCGCCCGCGGCGAGCGCGGGCATCGTCGAGGACGACGAGATCCTGGCCGTCAACGGCACGCCGGTCGCGGGCTGGCGCGAGCTGGTCGCGCGCGTGCGCGACCTGAGCGGCCCGACCGAGTTCCTCATCGAGCGCGACGGCGAGCAGCGCACGATCACCGTCGACATCGCCACCGTCCAGCGCGTGCCCGTCGGGGCGGAGCCGGGCAAGACCACCGCGCTTGAGCAGGTCGGCGCGGTGGGCATCGCCAAGAGCCCCACGGTCGAGTACGGCTTCGTCCCCGCGATCGGCGCGACCGTCGACTTCACCGGCGACATGTTCGTCAGGACCTGGGAAGGCCTGATGAAGTTCCCGGAGAAGATCCCCGCGGTCGTGCGGGCCATCGGCGGCGAGGACGACCCGGAGCGCCCGGTCAGCGTGGTCGGCGCGAGCATCATCGGCGCCGACGCCGCCGAGCAGGGCATCTGGGAGATCTTCATCCTCATGCTCGCCGCGCTGAACTTCTTCGTCGGCGTGTTCAACCTGCTGCCCCTGCTCCCGCTCGACGGCGGCCACATCGCGGTCACGCTCTACGAGAAGGTCCGCGACGCCCTGCGCCGGGTGCGTGGGAAGGCGCCGGGCGGCCCGGTGGACTACAACAAGCTCGCGGGCGTGACGATGGTGCTGGTCTTCATCGGCGGCGCGATCGTCCTGCTCACGGTCACCGCGGACATCGTCAACCCCATCCGACTACCCGAGTGAGAGGCCCCGTGTCCAACGACGTGCTGCTAGGTATGCCCACCCTCCCGCCGCCCGTGCTCGCCGAGCGGCGGAAGACCCGGCAGCTCCAGGTCGGGACCGTGGGGGTGGGCAGCGAGTTCCCCATCTCCGTGCAGTCGATGACGACCACGCTCACCGCCGACGTGAACGCCACGCTGCAGCAGATCGCGGAGTTGACCGCGGCCGGGTGTGACATCGTGCGGGTGGCGTGTCCGTCGCAGGATGACGCGGAGGCGCTGCCTGCGATCGCGCGCAAGTCGCAGATCCCGGTGATCGCCGACATCCACTTCCAGCCGAAGTACGTCTTCGCCGCGATCGAGGCCGGGTGCGCCGCGGTGCGGGTGAACCCGGGCAACATCAGGAAGTTCGACGACAAGGTCAAGGAGATCGCGCAGGCTGCGCGCGATCACGGCACCCCGATCCGGATCGGGGTCAACGCCGGGTCGCTGGACCCGCGGCTGCTGGCCAAGCACGGCAA
>NZ_BMRB01000014.1 GCF_014648415.1 Actinokineospora fastidiosa | reverse complement strand
GAGTTCTCAAACAACACACGCTCAACCTCATCCGCCGCAGGCGACTTCCGAGGAAGGCTGGTATCGCTAGGTCTTGTTTGTCGCGCCCGTTCCGCTCTTTCCGGCCCGTGTCGCGCTGACAGAGAGAAAGTTACACCCCTGCCAAACCAGGATCAAATCGGGGGGTCGGTTAGCCGTCGAGCCGCCCCAGCCGGGCGCGGATTCCCTTGTGCGCCAAGGGAATCCCGAGCGCCCGTCGGCCCGCGCGCGCCACAACCGCCGAACTCGGGCGAACCGCGCAGAACGGGCGTCGGACGAACCGTTTTCGCAGTTCAACCGCCAGATGGGTGGCCTCCGGACGGGCTCGCTCATCACCGCCAGTGAGCGCGCACGAGGTTCCTGTGATCGCGGTCACTATCTCTACTGGGTGGATCACGCACCGGGTAGGGCTAACTACCGGAGGAGATCTACGTCGTCGCCGTCCCTTCGGCTGAGACCCCTCGCCCCTGCAGTCACCACGAGGTCGGCCCCCGTCCCGGGGCCGCTCAATTGAGGGAGTAGTCCCATGCTTCGACGCACCCTTGCGCTGCTGGTCACGAACGTGGCCCTCGGCGCAGCCCTGGTCGCGGGCATCACCGCGACCCCCGCCGCCGCGCAGACACTGCCGCCGTCGGCCTTCGCCACCACGCTCACATACGACGACTCGTACGCCGCCGAGTTCAAGGACGAGGTGGCCGCGGCCGTCCAGATCTGGAACAGCGCCGTCAGCAACGTCCAGATCGTCAAGGCCCAGCCCGGCCAGCGGGCGAACATCCGGATCCTGGCCGACAACGGCTGGCCGCGCGCCACGCTCGGCCCGGTGCGGTCCTACGGCAGCGTCACGGTCTGGATGGGCCGCACCGCCGTCAACCAGGGCTACAACGTGGTCCGGATCGCCACCCACGAGCTCGGCCACTCGCTGGGCCTGCCCGACCGGCGGACCGGGCTGTGCTCGGACCTGATGTCGGGCAGCTCGGCCCCGGTGAGCTGCGCCAACGCCCAGCCCAGCTCGGCGGAGCGGGCTGCGGTGGAGCGCAACTACTCCGGCTGGTACGGCACCAAGGTCGACAACAAGCCAGTGGTCATCACCGACGCCGCGGGCAAGTAGTCCGGCAATGACGAAGGGGGCCCGCGGCGCGGGCCCCCTTCCCCTGTGTCACGCCTTCGCGACCAGTGTCAGCACGTCGTACTGGGCCGCGATGGTCCCGTCCTGCTTGGTGACCTCGGCGTCCCAGCGGACCTCGCCGTAGTCGGCGTTCTCCCTCGGGGTGATCTGCTTGCAGGTGAGCGTCACGGTCAGCGCGTCACCGGGGTAGACCGGGGTGACGAACCGCAGGTTCTCCAGCCCGTAGTTGGCCAGCACCGGGCCGGGCTCCGGCGAGACGAACAGGCCCGCGGCGAAGGACACCACCAGGTACCCGTGCGCGACGATCCCGCCGAAGAGGGGGTTGGCCGCCGCGGCGTCGGGGTCGGTGTGCGCGTAGAAGGTGTCGCCGGTGAACTCGGCGAAGTGGTCGATGTCGGCCTGGGTGACCTCGCGCGGGCCCGCCACCACCGCGTCGCCGACGCGCAGCTCGGCCAGCGTCTTGCGGAACGGGTGCACGTCCTCGCGGCGCGGCGCCCCCGCCGCCCACTGGCCGGTGATCGCGGCGAGCACCTTCGGGCTGGCCTGCACGGCGGTGCGCTGCATGTGGTGCAGGACGGCGCGGATGCCGCCCATCTCCTCGCCGCCGCCCGCGCGGCCGGGGCCGCCGTGGACCAGCGGCGGCAGCGGCGAGCCGTGCCCGGTGGACTCCCTGGCGTCGTCGGTGTCGAGCACCAGGACGCGCCCGTGCCAGGGGGCGACGCCCAGCACGACGGACGCGGCGAACTCCGCGTCCCCGGTGACGACCGAGCCCACGAGGCTGCCGTGCCCGCGCGCGGCCAGCTCGACGGCGTGCTCGGCGGAGTCGTACGGCAGCAGCGTGGCCACCGGGCCGAACGCCTCCACCTCGTGCGGCTCGGCGCGGTCGGGGTCGGCGCGCAGCAGGACCGGCGAGAGGAACGCGCCGCGCTCGGGGTCGGCGTCGACCACCTCGACCCGCTCGGGGTCGCCGAAGACGACCTGACCGGCGGCGGTGAGCGCCTTCAGCGAGCGGCGCACCTCCTCGCGCTGCTCAAGGCCCGCGAGCGCGCCCATGCGCACGTCCGGGTTCGCCGGGTTGCCGATCACGACCTTGGCCAGGCGCTCCGCGGTCGCGGCGGCGACGTCGTCGATCAGCTCGGCCGGGACGAGCGCGCGGCGGATGGCGGTGCACTTCTGCCCGGCCTTGGCGGTCATCTCGGTGACGAGCTGCTTGACGTACAGGTCGAACTCGGGGGTGCCGGGGCGGGCGTCGGGGCCGAGGATCGAGCAGTTGAGCGAGTCGGCCTCGGCGTTGAACCGCACGGCGTGGCGGACGACGGCCTCGTGGGTGCGCAGCCGCTGCGCGGTGGACGCCGAGCCGGTGAAGGCGACCAGGTCCTGCGGGGTGAGGTGGTCGAGCAGGTCGCCCGCGCTCCCGCAGACGAGCTGGACGCTGCCCTCGGGGAGGATGCCGGACTCGACGATCAGCTCCACCAGGCGCGCGGTGAGGTAGGCGGTCTGGCTGGCGGGCTTGATCAGGCTCGGCACGCCTGCGACGAAGGCGGGGGCGAACTTCTCCAGCGGCCCCCACACGGGGAAGTTGAACGCGTTGATCTGCACCGCGACGCCGTGCAGCGGGGTCAGGATGTGGCGGCCGAGGAACGTGCCGCCCTTGCCGAGCGGTTCGACGGCGCCCTCGACGTAGACCTTGGCGTTGGGCATCTCGCGCCTGCCCTTGCCGCTGTAGGCGAACAGCACGCCGATGCCGCCGTCGACGTCGATCAGCGAGTCGCGCTGGGTCGCGCCCGTGCGCGCGGAGAGGGCGTAGAGCTCGTCCTTGTGCTCGGTGAGGTGCAGCGCGAGCGTCTTGAGCAGGGCGGCGCGCTGGTGGAAGGTCAGCTCGCGCAGCGCCGGGCCGCCGGTGCGCCTGCCGTGGTCGAGCGCGGCGGCCATGTCGATCCCCGCGCTGGAGATCCGGGCGATCTCCTCCCCGGTCACCGCGTCGTGCAGCGGCGCCCCCTCCGCGGTGGGGGTGTGCCAGTGTCCGCCGACGTAGCTGCGCAGCAGCGCCATCGAGTTCGCCTCCCGTGCTCGCGGCGGCAGGTCGTTGCCGCTCGTCGGGGCAATGCTAGTCCCGGATCATCCCGATCATCGAGATATTCACCCCCGTCATTTGTCGGGGTCAACCGGGAATGGTGTGAACAACCGGCACTTGCATCACCCAGCCGCTGCTGTAAAAGTTGCGAACGGGCCATTATCGTTCCGGTGAAAGCGGCAAACCCGCAGGTCCAGACCCGGCGACCTGCCGGGGTTGCCGCAATCGCGGTATCGCTGGTGACCCATTTCCCGATTCATCCCTGCCTAGCGGAGCGATCCGCGGAATCGAGAAGTAATTCCATGAAGATGACGAAGCTGGCACTGGCCGTCACCGCGGCCGCGTGCACGCTGCTCGGCCTGGCCCCCGCCGCCACCGCGGCTCCCGCCGCGCCGCCCGCCGGTGACCACGAGGTCACACCGATGATCATCGGCGGCGGCTACGCGAGCAACGCCCCGTGGGCCGCCCGCCTGTTCTCCAACGGCCGCGAGACCTGCTCGGCGAGCATCATCGCGCCGCAGTACGTGCTGACCGCGCGCCACTGCGTGTCCGGTGGCGGGATCAGCTTCCGCATCGGCAGCCTCGACCAGCACTCCGGCGGCGTGGTGGCCAACGCGGTGCAGATCTACCGGCACACCTCGGACCTGGCCATCGCCCGGCTCGACCGGTCGGTGAACGCGACCTACGCCCCGCTCGGCACGACCTCGGACGTGGCCGTCGGGCAGAACGTGCAGATCTACGGCTGGGGCGCGACCTCGCGCTGCGGCTCGGAGATCAACTGCCAGTCGCGCTACCTGAAGGTCGCGACCGTGCGGGTCCAGTCCACCACCGCCAGCGACGCCTACGGCGGCCTCGCCATCCGCGCCTACCGCGTCGACGGCATCGCCGCCGGTGGCGACTCGGGCGGCCCGATGATGGCCAACGGCCGCCAGGTGGGCGTGGCCTCGACCAGCGACCGCCAGTCGGTCACCAACTACACGAACGTCACCCGCTACCGCAGCTGGATCTCCAGCATCGCGGGCGTCTGACGGCCGTTCTCGGTGATGGCGGGGCCGCTGCGCGCGGCCCCGCCATCAGCACGTGTTGAGCATCCGGGCGAGCTCGGCGTGCTCGACGGGGTCGACGGAGAGCCGGTAGCGGGCCTTGATCGTGACGTAGCGGGTGGCGTAGTCGCACCAGTGCCCGCGCACGGGCCGCCACCGGCCGGGGTCGTCGTCGCCCTTGCTCTGGTTGGACCGGGCGGTGACGGCGACGAGGTTGTCCTGGTCGTTGTAGAAGGTCTCCCGCTCGTCCTTGGTCCACCGCCGCGCGCCGGAGCGGTTGGCCTCGGCCAGCGGCACGATGTGGTCGATCTGCAGGTCGCTCGCGTCGTCGACGGCCACGCCGTCGTAGGGGCTGGTCCAGCAGTCGCCCTGGGGGCAGGTGGGCCTGCACTGCGCGTCGACCTTGAGGCCGCGGCCGTCGCGGGCAAGGACGCGCTCGCGGGTGTTGCACTTGCTGGCGGGGTCGTAGTCCCAGTCGCCCCAGTCGGCGCGGCGGTAGTGCGCCCCGGTGTCCTCGGGCCGGGGCTCGCCGAGGTCGGCCAGGGCGGGCGGCGGTTCGGAGGCGGGCGGCGGTTCGGGGGCGGTGACGGGGAGCGAGCAGCCCGCGACCAGGGTCAGCAGGGCGAGCGATAACCGGGACGGCATGCGTCCACTGTTACGTGATCAGTCGCCGGGGTGGAAGCTCGATGTGATCACAGCGGTGGCGATGGTGACGGCTCCCGCCCGCCGTGCTCGGGCGGGCGGGAGCCGTCGGCTCGCTTGCGGCGTCCTCAGTGGACGACCGCCTTCTCGGCGCCCGCGCCGGTCAGCGCGCGCACCTCCATCTCGGCGTACTTCTTCTCGTCGGCCTTGCCGCCGATCACGGTGCCCAGCCAGCCGAGGACGAAGGCGACCGGGATCGAGACGATGCCGGGGTTGGCCAGCGGGAACCAGGCGAAGTCCGCGTCCGGGAACATCGCGCTGGCCTTGCCGGAGACCGCGGGCGAGAAGACGATCAGCAGGACGCAGACCGCCAGGCCGCCGTAGATGCTCCAGAGTGCGCCGCTGGTGTTGAAGCGCTTCCAGAACAGCGAGTACAGGATCGTCGGCAGGTTCGCCGACGCCGCGACCGCGAAGGCCAGCGCCACCAGGAACGCGATGTTCTGGCCGTTGGCGACGATGCCGCCGACGATGGCGACCGCGCCGATGACCACCGCGGTGATCCGGGCGACGCGGACCTCGGCGTTCTTGTCGTCGACCTGGCCCTTCTTGATGATGTTGGCGTAGATGTCGTGGGCGAACGACGCCGACGCGGTGATCGTCAGGCCCGCGACGACCGCCAGGATCGTGGCGAAGGCGACGGCGGCGATGAAGCCGAGCAGCACCGGTCCGCCGAGGGCCTGGGCCAGCAGCGGCGCCGCGGAGTTCGCCCCGCCGGGCGCGGCCTTGATGGCGTCGGGGCCGACGAGCGCGCCCGCGCCGTAGCCCAGCACCAGGGTGAACAGGTAGAAGATGCCGATCAGCCAGATGGCCCAGACCACCGAGCGGCGGGCCTCCTTGGCCGTGGGCACGGTGTAGAAGCGCATCAGGATGTGCGGCAGGCCGGCGGTGCCCAGCACCAGCGCCAGGGCCAGCGAGATGAAGTCCAGCTTGCTGGTCTCGGTGGCGCCGTAGGCCTTGCCCGGGTTCAGCAGCGCCTCGCCGCCGTTGGCCGCGCCGGTCTCGACCGCGCCGCCGAGCAGCGCCGAGAGGTTGAAGCCGAACTGGGCCAGCACCCAGATCGTCATGGCCAGCGCGCCGGTGATCAGCAGGGCGGCCTTGATGATCTGCACCCACGTGGTGCCCTTCATGCCGCCGACCAGCACGTAGACGATCATGATGATGCCGACGGCGGCGATGACGACGGCCTGGCCGCCCGCGCCGGTGATGCCGAGCAGCAGGGCGACGAGGCCGCCCGCGCCCGCCATCTGGGCGAGCAGGTAGAAGAACGACACGACCAGCGTGGACGTCGCCGCCGCCGCGCGCACCGGGCGCTGCTTCATGCGGAACGCCAGGACGTCGCCCATCGTGTACTTGCCGGTGTTGCGCAGCAGCTCCGCCACCAGCAGCAGGGCGACGAGCCAGGCGACGAGGAAGCCGATGGAGTACAGGAAGCCGTCGTAGCCGTTGAGCGCGATCGCGCCCGCGATGCCGAGGAACGACGCGGCGGACAGATAGTCCCCGGAGATCGCGACGCCGTTCTGCGGGCCGGTGAACGAGCGGCCCGCGGCGTAGTAGTCCGCGGCGGTCTTGGTGTTGCGGCTGGCCCGGAACACCACGATCAGCGTGATGACGACGAACGCGCCGAAGATGCTGATGTTCAGGATGGGGCTGTTGCCCTCCACCCCTTGCGCGAGGGTCGTCATCCCTGGTCCTCCCCGACGGACTCGCGGAGCTTCTGCGCCAGCGGGTCGAGCTTGCGGTTGGCGTAGCGGACGTAGAGCGTGGTGATCAGGAACGTGGAGACGAACTGCAGCAGCCCGAGCACCAGGCCGACGTTGATGTTGCCGAGGAGCTTGGTGGACATGAACTCCGGCGCGTAGTCGGCCAGCAGGACATACAGCAGGTACCACACCAGGAACAGGGCGGTCATCGGGAAGACGAACGTGCGCAGCCGCCTGCGCAGTTCGACGAACTCCGCACTGGACTGGACCTCGGTCCACTGGTCTGCGTTGTCTGGGGGCCGAGCCTGGGACTCGGTGGTGCTCATGCGCGCCTCCTCCGACGGGGTGGTCCGCGTCACGCTAGGGAGGGCGCACGGCCGCTTGAAGCGTCAGCGGTCCAAACGACGGGTGATGCGACGAACGGCAGACGAGCGGCGCGCCGACCAAGACGAGTGGCCCAGGTCACGTCCGCGGTGCGCCGACGGGGCGTGCCGCTCCCCCAGGTGCAGGCGCAGCATGGCCGCGCCGGACCACGCGGGCGGACGGCCGAACAGCGACACCACCACCATGGTGGCGAAGGCGAGCGGGACCGACCAGGGCGCGGGCTGGGCGATCAGGATCGACAGCCAGCCATCGACCGGCGGCGCGAACAGCGTCGCCGCGATCGCGCCCGCCGAGGCGAGCAGACCGGCGGAGACGCCTGCGAACGCGCCCGCGACCGTCAGCCGCGACCACCAGATGCCCAGCACCAGCAGCGGGCAGAACGTCGAGGCCGCCACGGTGAAGCCCCACGTGACGAGCACGCCCGCGTCGATGCGCGCGGACGGCAGGGCCAGCAGCACGACGACCGCGGCCGCGCCGATCACGGTGAAGCGCAGCCGGGCCAGCCCGCCGGGCAGCAGGTCGTGCGAGATCGCGCCCGCCACGACCAGCAGCAGGCCCAGCGAGGTCGCCAGGAACGCGGCGAACGCGCCCGCGGTGAGCAGCCCGGTGAACACCGGCCCCCACGGCCCGGCGTCCACTTGGGACGGCAGCGCCACCACGGCCGTGTCCGTCGCCCCCGACAGGTACAGCTGCGGGACCAGGACCTTCGCCAACGTCCCGTAGATGCCGGGAAACAGGTAGAAGACGCTGAGCAGGGCGACGGTGAGCGCGGCCGTGCGGCGGGCGGCGCGGCCGTTGGGGCTGGTGTGGAAGCGCATCAGCACGTGCGGCAGGCCCATCGTGCCGAGCATGGTGGCGACGAGGACGGCGAGGGTGCCCAGCAGCGGGTAGCCCGCGTCGCGCAGGTCCAGCAGCGGCCGCTGCCAGCCCTCGGCGCCGGGCGGGGACCCGCCGCGCACGCCGGGCACGGGCGCGCCGTCGGCGAAGACGATGGTGGTGCCCTGCGGGACGGCGAACTCCCCCGGCGGCAGCACCGACATGCTGCCGTCCGCGGTGCGCACGGAGGTGGGCTCGTCGAGTTCGAGGGTGACCTCCAGCTCGAACGCGACCGGGGTGTCCCGCGCGAAGTGGGTGAACTCGACCGGGTGCACTGCCTCGTGCCGGACCTGCGGGCCGACCGCGATCAGCAGCCAGATCGCCGGGATGATGAACAGCACCAGCTTGAACACGAACTGGAACGCCTGCACGTACGTCGCCGCGCGCATCCCGCCGAGCGCGAGGGTCATCGCGGCGGCGAACGCGGCGATGACGACGCCGACCCAGTACGGGCTGCCGCCGACCGCGCTGAGCACCAGGCCCGCGGTGCGGAACTGCGGCACCAGGTACAGCCCGCCGATCACCAGCACCACCACCGCGGCCAGCCTGCGCAGCGAGGTCGAGGCCAGCCGCGCCTCGGCGAAGTCCGGCACGGTGACCGCGCCCGAGCGGCGCATGGGCGCGGCGACGAGGGCGAGCATGGCGACGTAGCCCGCGGTGAACCCGACCGGGTACCACAGCGCGCCGATGCCGTCCTTGACCACGAGCCCGGCCACGCCCAGGAACGACGCCGCCGACAGGTACTCCCCCGACACCGCAGCGGAGTTCAGCAGCGGCGAGACGCGGCGGGAGGCGATGAGGAAGTCGGAGGTGGTGCGCATGGCCGCGACCCCGCGCAGGCCGATCAGCAGGGTGACCAGGACGACCGGCACGACCGCGAAGACGATCACGGGTCGGGCTCCGCGGTCTCCTCGGCCTTCTCCGCGCGGCGCAGCTGCCACCAGGAGAGGGCGACCATCGCCGGGTACGGCGCCAGCAGCGCCAGCCACGACACCGGGATGCCGAGCAGCCGGACGTCGTCGAGACCGGGGTAGGCGCGCAGCAGCAGGGGCAGGCCGACCATGAGCACGAGCAGGGCGGCGACGGCGGAGACCGCGCGCACCCGCTGCGCCTTGTAGACCGCCAGCGCGCGGCGCGCGTCGGCCGGGTCGAGCGCGGGCGGGCGCCAGGACGTGCGGTGCCTGCGGCGCGCGTGCGCCAGCCGGGTCTGCGGGCTGGTGACGACCTGGCGCCGGTGCGGGCTCACCGCGGCCCCCGCCCGTTCACCGTCTGCCCAGTTCTCCGCGCTGGGCCGCCTGCAGCAGGCGTTCGCGCAGCTCGCGGGCGTGGCGGCGGCTCACGGGCACGTCGCCGAGGTCGGTGTGGGCGAGCATCCCGCCCACGGAGTCGCTGCGCAGCTCGCGCACGCCGTCGATGGCGACCAGGTAGCCGCGGTGCACGCGGACGAAACCGGACTCCTCCCAGTACTCCTGCAGCCGCGAGATCGGCATGCGGACCAGGTGCACTCCGCTGGCGGTGTGCAGGCGGACGTAGTCGCCGTGGGCCTCGGCGTAGCGGACGTCGCCGCGGCGGACGTAGCGGATGCGGCCGTCGGTCTCCACCGGCAGCACGGGCATGGCGTCCGGCTTGGGCGGCGGCGCCTGCTCGCTGGCCTCGGTGGCCCTGCGGGCGGCGACGAAGCGCTCGACCCTGGCCAGCGCGTCGGCCAGGCGCTCGGCGCGGACCGGCTTGAGCAGGTAGTCCAGCGCGCCGATGCCGTAGGCGGAGACGGCGTGCCCGTCGAAGGCGGTGACGAACACGATCGCGGGCGGCTCGCTGAGCTTGGCCAGCAGCGAGGCGAGTTCGAGGCCGTTGAGGCCGGGCATGGAGATGTCGAGGAAGACGCCGTCGAACGGCTCGGCCTGGATCATCTTCAGCGCGCTGAGCGCGTCGGCAGCCGCGCGGACGTCGTCCACCTCGGGGGCGGCGCGCAACAGCCTGCACAGCTCGTCGAGCGCGGCGCGCACGTCGTCCACGGCGAGCACGCGCAGACCACCGCCGCTTCTCGGGTCCCTGCCCATCACGGCATCACTCCCGGGGAGAACATCGGCATTCGGACGATCACCTTCGTCCCGGCGTCCTCTGCGGTTTCGAGGACCAATCCGTACCAGGAGCCGTACACGTTACGCAGCCGCCGATCGACGTTGGCCAGGCCGACGCTGCCCGCGGCGTCGCGGCCCGCCAGCAGCGCCTCGGCCTTGGCGGGAACCATGCCGACGCCGTCGTCCTCGACGGTGATCACGCAGTCGCTGCCCTCCGCCTCGCCGGTGACCTGCACGGTCCCGCCCGCCGACCGCGGCTCGATGCCGTGCCGGACGGCGTTCTCGACCAGCGGCTGCAGGACGAGGTACGGGATCGCCACGGCCAGCACCTCGGGCGCGACCCGCACCTGCACGCGCAGCCGGTCGCCGAGGACCGCGCGCTGCAGCGCCAGGTAGGTCTCGATGGCGTGGAACTCGTCGGCGACGGTGGTGTACTCGCCGTGGCTGGCGAGGCTGTAGCGGTTGTAGTCGGCGAAGTCGAGCATGAGCTCCCGGCTGCGCTCGGGGTCGGAGTGGACCAGCGAGGCGATGACGGTCAGGGCGTTGTAGACGAAGTGCGGGGAGATCTCGGCCCGCAGCGCGCGTAACTCGGCCTGGGCGGCGTGCTCGGCGCTGGCCTCGAGGCGGGCACGTTCGAGGGCGGCGGTGATCCAGTCGGCCACCTCGGCGACCGCAGTGCGGCGCACCTGCCCGGCGACGACCAGCACCCCGGCGAGCTCGTCGTGGACGTGCAGCGGCGTGACGACCAGGGGCGGGCGGCCCGCCCGGGTCTCGTTGTGCAGGACCTGGTCGACCAGTTCCACCCAGCGCGGCCCGTGCGGGACCGTCCCGGCCCAGACCGGGCGGCCGGACAGGTCGGCGAGCCCGACGCCGCTCGCGCCGAGGAGCCTGCGCACGCCCCGGGCGGCGGCGCGGACGCGGGTGCCCGCGAGGCCGTCGGCCAGGTCGTCGGCGATGTGCCGGGCGGAGGCGAGCACCGCCGCCGGGTCGGTCCGCGACCAGGGCAGCCAGGCGCGTGGGGGCTCCCCAGGCTGCGGTGCCGCCATCAGCTCCCCTGTCGTCCCGGACGTGTCGGGGTAGATGTTATGTCCTGTCTCACCTTCTTCGGACAACGCTCGTGGACCGTTCGTCCCCGTCCCCGGACCATCCGTCGCGCGGACCGTCGATCGGCCCCGCGCTCCTCCTACTGTGACCAGCCACACCCGGCGACCCACCCCCAGGCCCGGCGCGGTTCGGAGGATCGATGAGCGGAAAGACCCTGGACAACCTGTCGACCGAGACGCGGGAGTTCGCCCCGCCCGAGGGCTTCTCCGCCCAGGCGAACCTGTCGGCGGCGGCGTACGCGGAGGCGTCGGCGGACCGGCTGGCGTTCTGGGCCGAGCAGGCGCGGAGGCTGGCCTGGGACACCGAGTGGGACCAGGTGCTGGACTGGTCGGACGCCCCGTTCGCGAAGTGGTTCGTCGGCGGCAGGCTCAACGTCGCCTACAACTGCGTGGACCGGCACGTGGAGGCCGGGCTGGGTGAGCGGGTGGCGCTGCACTGGGAGGGCGAGCCCGGCGACACGCGGACGGTGACGTACGGCCAGCTGCGGGACATGGTGTGCCAGGCGGCGAACGGGCTGGCGTTCCTCGGGCTGCGGGCCGGGGACCGGGTGGCGATCCAGATGCCGATGCTGGTCGAGGCCATCGTCGCGATGCTCGCCTGCGCCCGCCTGGGCCTGGTGCACAGCGTGGTGTTCGGCGGGTTCTCACCGGCCGCCCTGCAGTCCCGGATCAACGACGCGCAGGCCCGGGTGCTGATCACGTCGGACGGCCAGTATCGGCGGGGCGAGGCCGTGCCGATGAAGAACCTGACCGACGAGGCGACGGCGCAGACCCCGTCCATCGAGCACGTGGTCGTGGTGCGGCGGACCGGCGCCGAGGTCGACTGGGTCCCGGACCGGGACGTGTGGTGGCACGACCTGGTCGATGACCAGCCGACCACGCATGAGGCGGAGGCGTTCGATTCCGAGCACCCGCTCTTCATCCTCTACACCTCCGGCACCACCGGGAAGCCGAAGGGCATCCTGCACACCAGCGGCGGCTACCTCACCCAGGTCGCCTACACCCACCACGCGGTCTTCGACCTCAAACCCGACACCGACGTCTACTGGTGCACCGCCGACATCGGCTGGGTCACCGGCCACTCCTACATCGTCTACGGCCCCCTCGCCAACGCCGCCACCCAGGTCGTCTACGAAGGCACCCCCAACACCCCCCACCAGGGCCGCCACTTCGAGATCATCGCCAAATACGGCGTCACCATCTACTACACCGCCCCCACGCTGATCCGCACGTTCATGAAGTGGGGGACGGACAACCCCGCCGCCCACGACCTGTCCTCCCTGCGCCTGCTGGGATCGGTGGGCGAGCCGATCAACCCCGAGGCCTGGGTGTGGTACCGCACCCACATCGGCGGTGAGCGCTGCCCGGTGGTCGACACGTGGTGGCAGACCGAGACCGGCGCGATCATGATCAGCCCGCTGCCCGGGGTGACCAAGACCAAACCGGGCTCGGCGCAGGTCCCGCTGCCCGGGATCAGCGCCCAGGTCGTCGACGACACCGGCACCGAGGTCCCCCACGGCTCCGGCGGCTACCTCGTGCTCACCGAACCCTGGCCGGGCATGCTGCGCGGCATCTGGGGCGACCCCGACCGCTTCAAGGAGACGTACTGGTCCCGGTATGCCGAGCAGGGCTACTACTTCGCCGGCGACGGCGCGAAGTACGACAACGACGGCCACATCTGGCTGCTCGGCCGCGTCGATGACGTCATGAACGTGTCGGGACACCGCATCTCCACCACCGAGGTCGAGTCCGCCCTCGTCTCCCACCCCACCGTCGCCGAAGCCGCCGTGGTCGGCGCCAGCGACCCCACCACCGGACAGGGCATCGTCGCCTTCGTCATCCCCCGCGGCAAAGCCGCCACCGACCGCGACACCCACATCACCACGTTGCGCAACCACGTCGCCCAGGAGATCGGGGCGATCGCCAAGCCCCGCCAGATCCTGATCGTGGAGGAGTTGCCGAAGACCCGCAGCGGCAAGATCATGCGCAGGCTCCTACGCGACATCGCCGAGAACCGCGAACTCGGCGACACCACCACCCTCGCCGACCAGACCGTCATGAACCTCATCACCGAAGGCCTGAGCAACCAGAAGGCCGCTGCGGAGTGAGGGGTGGGGGTCCCGGCTGCGGGACCCCCACCGCCCTAGACCCAGCCGCCCACGCGGAGGGCGCCCAGCCACTTCTCCCAGGCCTCGCTGGAGGCTCCGCCGCCGAACAGGTGGTGGGCGACGCCCACCGGCCAGCCCCAGGTGTCGCGGCCGAAGAACCGGTACAGCGCGTCCTCGGTGCGGACGCCGAGGAAGTTCTCGGTGCGGTAGTCCACGATCCCCGACACGCTCCCGTCGGGGGTGGTGAAGCGGACCCGCTCCTCCCCCGAGGCCAGGCCCAGCGCCTCCAGGACGGCGGCGTAGGACATTCCGGCCGGGGCGTCGGCGGAGACGTAGGTGGCCGTGCGGCCGGGGAAGTGCGCCACGTACTGGCCCAGGGTGTGGAAGTAGAGGTCCGTGTGGGCCACGCAGGCCGCCTGCTCGGTGGCGTAGTCGTTCTCGTGCACCCCCTGGTGGACGTAGTCCAGCCGGGTCCCGCCAGGGACCTTCTCCAGGGTGTAGGTCAGCGTGTTGAACCAGCCGTCGTCGCGGGAGGCGTGGGTCGCGAGCCGCCGCTCGGGGTCCCACTCGGTGACGACGCCGTCGTCGAGGCCCTCCTGCCTGCCGCCGACGCGGGGCTCGTAGCTCACCGGCCAGAGCCAGCCGCCCGCGTTGACGGTGAGCGCGTCCCACACGACCGCCGGGGTCGCGGGCAGGACGGCGGTGTAGCGGACCTCGAACTTCTCGCCCTTCATGATCGAACCTTCTCTGTTCGCACCGGCCGGGCGTTCCGGCCGTCACCCACCCGACGGGCGGGGACGGCCGGAATCGACAGTGCTCCCCAGGATATTTCCTCAGGCCGCCGCGGGCTCCTCGGCGAACTGGGTCCGGTGCAGTTCGGCGTAGCGGCCGTCGCGGGCCAGCAGGTCGTCGTGGGTGCCCTGCTCGACGACGCGGCCCGCCTCGATGACCAGGATCTGGTCGGCGGCGCGGATGGTCGACAGCCGGTGGGCGATGACCAGGGCCGTCCTGCCCTGCAGGGCCTCGGTGAGCGCGGCCTGCACCGCCGCCTCCGAGGTCGTGTCCAGGTGCGCGGTGGCCTCGTCGAGGATCACGACCCGAGGGCGGGCCAGGAGCAGGCGGGCGATCGTGAGGCGCTGGCGCTCGCCCCCGGAGAGCCGGTAGCCGCGTTCGCCGACGACCGTCTCCAGCCCGTCCGGCAGGGAGGCGATGAGGTCGGCGAGCCGGGCCCGGCGCAGCGCGTCCCACAGGTCGGCGTCGGAGGCGTCCGGGCGGGCGAAGCGCAGGTTGGCGGCGATGGTGTCGTGGAACAGGTGGCCGTCCTGGGTGACCATGCCGACCGCGCCGCGCAGCGAGTCGGCGCGCAGGTCGCGGACGTCGACGCCGGAGAGCCGGACCGCGCCCGCGTCGACGTCGTAGAGGCGCGGCGCCAGGGACGCGATGGTGGACTTGCCCGCGCCCGACGACCCGACGAGCGCGACCACCTGGCCGGGCTCCACCCGGAACGACACCTCGTGCAGGACCTCCTCGCCGCCCCGGGTGTCGAGCACGGCGACCTCCTCCAGCGAGGCGAGCGACACCTTGTCCGCGGACGGGTAGGCGAAGCGGACCTTGTCGAACTCGACCGAGACCGGGCCGTCGGGGACCTCCCGCGCGTCGGGCTTGTCGGTGATCAGCGGCGGCAGGTCGAGCACCTCGAACACGCGCTCGAAGCTGACGAGCGCGCTCATGATGTCCACGCGGGCGTTGGCCAGCGCGGTCAGCGGCGAGTAGAGGCGGGTCAGCAGCAGGGCGAGCGCCACGACCGCGCCCGCGTCGAGGCTGCCCGCCAGGGCGAGCACGCCGCCGAGGCCGTAGACCAGGGCCAGGGCCAGCGCCGAGACCAGGGTGAGCGCGGTGACGAACACCCACTGCAGCACCGCGCTGCGCACGCCGATGTCGCGCACCCGCCGGGCCCGCACGGCGAACTCGCGGGACTCCTCGTCGGGCCTGCCGAACAGCTTGACCAGGGTCGCGCCGGGCGCGGAGAACCGCTCGGTCATCTGCGTGTTCATGGTGGCGTCGTGGTCGGCGGCCTCGCGGCGCAGCGCGGCCAGCCGGGTGCCCATGCGGCGGGCGGGGAGCACGAACACCGGGAGCAGGACCAGCGACAGCAGCGTCACCTGCCAGGAGATCCCGATCATGACGACTAGCGTCAGGATCAGCGTGACCAGGTTGCCGACCACGCCCGCCAGCGTGTCGCCGAAGGCGCGATGCGCGCCGATGACGTCGTTGTTGAGCCGGGAGACCAGCGCGCCGGTGCGGGTGCGGGTGAAGAACGCGATCGGCATCCGCTGGACATGGTCGAACACCCTGGTGCGCAGGTCGAGGATCATGCCCTCGCCGATGGTCGAGGACAGCCAGCGGTTGACCAGGCCGAGCCCCGCCTCGGCGACGGCGACCCCGGCGATCACCAGCGCCAGCACCACCACGACGCCGGAGGAGTCGCCGCTCACGATCGCCTCGACGACGCGTCCGGCCAGCACGGGCGTGGCCACGGTCAGCGCGGCCAGCACCGTGCTCAGCCCGACGAAGACCGCGAGCCTGCCGCGTAACGGCCGGGCGAACCCGACCACCCGTTTCAGGGTCTGCCGCGTGGGCACCGGCCCGGATCGCGCGCGCATCGTGTTGTAGAGCGACGACCACGCCGCCATCTGCATGTCCACGCTGTTCCTCCGTCGTCGGGTGTGGTGTCGAAGGTAGAAGCTCAAGTAATGTCGAGGTCAAGGCCAGCGGGGCCGGGGCACTACACTGCGCCGGTGATCAACGCGGTGCGTGAGTTCGGGGTCGGGGTAGGGCTGCTGGCCAGGGGTTTCCGGCTGGTCCTGTCGTCTGGGTCGATGCTGCTGAAGGGGGCCGTCCCCGCCCTGCTGAGCAGCCTGGTGCTGTTCGGCGGGCTGGTCGCGCTGGCGGTGAACCTCGGCGACCTGGTGAGCTGGATGACCCCGTTCGCCGACGGATGGTCGCAGACCTGGCAGACAATTCTGCGGATCGGCGTCGGGATCTCCGTCGCTGTGCTCGCCGTCGCCGTGTCGGTGCTGGTGTTCGGCGCCCTGACGCTGATCATCGGCGGCCCGTTCTACGAGAGCATCGCCGAGCAGGTGGAGGACACCGAGCTGGGCGGGGTGCCGTCGGCCCAGCAGGTCGGCTGGGGCCGCTCGGCGTGGATCGGCGTCCGGGACGCGGTCCTGCTGATCGCCCGGATCGTCCTGTGGGGGATCGTGCTGTTCGCGCTGGGCTTCGTGCCGGTGGTCGGGCAGGTGGTCGTGCCGGTGCTGGCGGTGCTCGTCGGGGCGTGGCTGCTGGCCGTGGAGCTGACGGCCATCCCGTTCGTGCGCAGGGGGCAGGGCCTCAAGGAGCGGCGGCGCGCCCTCAAGGGGCGGCGGGCGATGACGCTGGGCTTCGGCACGCCGGTCTACCTGCTGTGCCTGATCCCGCTGGCCGCGCTGGTCGTCTTCCCCGCGGCGATGGCGGGCGGCACGCTCCTCGCGCACCGCGCCTTGACCGAGCCGCGTTAGGGCTTGCGGGCCACCGCGCCGAGCATGAGGTGGTTCATGCCGGTCAGCGGCAGCATCCGCGGTCCGTCCGGCCACCATTCATGCAACAACGACAGGCCGGGCTCCACCATTTCCAGACCGTCGAGGTAGCCCTCGATCGTGGCCCGCCTGCGGTGCACCCCGGCGATCGGGGTGTCCCGCAGCGCCGCGTCGAGCCGGTGGGCCAGGGCGCTGTGCTCGCCGCCGTCCTCCGGGTCGCACTGGTGGGTCAGCAGCACGTACGACCCGCTGGGCAGCAGGTCCACCCAGCCGCGGACGACCTTGGCGGCGACGGCGTCGTCCAGGATGTGGTGGATGACCGAGCACATCATCAGCCCGATCGGCCGGTCGAAGTCGATGACGCGGGCCAACTCCGGCGCCGACAGCGCGGCGTGCGGGTCGGTCAGGTCGCAGGGGGCCATGTGGGTGAGATCGTTGTCCTCTAGCAGCGCCCGCCCGTACGCCTGCACCACGGGGTCGTTGTCCACGTAGACGACGCGCGCGTCCGACCGGTGGCGCTGCACGATCTGGTGGGTGTTGTCCGTCGTCGGCAGGCCGGACCCCAGGTCGATGTACTGGTCGACGCCGTGCGCGGTCGCCAGCAGGCGCAGGCAGCGCAGCACCCAGTCGCGGTGGTCGCGGGCCGCCTGCCTGGCCCCGGGGTCGACCTCCAGGAGGAGGCTGACCAGCGCGCGGTCGGCGGCGTAGTTGTCGCGGCCGCCGAGCAGCGCGTCGACCAACCGGGCTTGGTTGGGCCGGTCGAAGTCGATGACACCGCTGCGCGCGGGCCGTTCGGGCATGCGCTCCCCCGTCGAGACTGAAGCCTTGGACACGCACCGTACCCAACCCCGGACTCCAGGTCACGCCGCGGACGGCCTGCTCCCTCGCGTGGCGCGCGGGTTTCGCCCTTTCGGCGGTAGGCGCGTCACCGTCAGGGCAACAGTCCCCACACGTCGGCCAGGTCGGCGGGCCGCGGCGGGTCCGCCCCGGGCCGGGCGCACGTGCGGGCGGCGACGGTGTTGGCGAAGTCCAGCGCGGCGGCCAGCGCGGCCTCGTCCAGGGCGGACATCGCGCCGAGGCGGCCGGACAGCCAGCGCAGCAGGCCCGCCATGAACGCGTCGCCAGCACCGACGGTGTCCACGACGGCCACCTCGGGCCCGGGCCGGGCGGTCTCCGCGCCGCCGGAGACCGCGTGCGCGCCCTTCGCGCCGAGCGTCACCACGACCAGCGCGGGCCCGTCTGCCCACCGCCGGGCGACCTCGACCGGGTCGGCGCCGGGGTACAGCCACTCCAGGTCTTCCTCGCTGACCTTGACGATGTCGGCCATCGCGACCTGGCGCTCGACGCGCGAGACCGCCGCGTCGTGCTCGCCCGCCAGCGAGGGGCGCATGTTCGGGTCGAGCGAGACGGTCGCGCCCGCTGCCCGGGCGCGCCGCATGGCGTCCTCGACCACGGCCGCGCCCGGTTCCAGCAGGGTCGCCAGCGAGCCGGTGTGCAGGTGGGTCCCCACCGGCAACGCCGTCAGGTCGGTGACGTCCCAGTCGAGCCGGAAGTCGTAGGCGGCCACGCCCTCGGCGTCCGTGGCGGCGAAGGCGACGCTGGTCTGCCCGGTCAGCGCGGGCAGGGCGACCACCTCGACGCCGTCGGCGGCGAGGTGGTCGCGGACCATCCGGCCGAACAGGTCGTCGCCCACCCGGGTGCCCAGCCGGGCGGGGGCGCCGAGCCGGGCGAGGCCGAGCGCGACGTTGGCCGGGCTCCCGCCGGGGTGGGCGACGAAGGTGCGGCCGTCCGGGCCTGCGATCAGGTCGGCCAGCGCCTCGCCAACAACGGTGATCACCTGGGCGTCTCCTCTCCAGCAGGGAGAGCCTGCCACATCAGCCGCGTTCGGAGCGCTCCCACCCGGTCCCGTGGCCGGGCTGGACCATGGTCTGGAACGCCCAGCCGTCCGGGGTCCGGACCAGGATGTCGGCGTAGCGCATCTGGACGTCGCCGTAGGTCGCGTCCGTGAAGACGACGGCCAGGTTGTCTCCCAGCAGGTGCGGGGTGCGCACGGACCGCAGCTCGGCGCCCTCGCCCACGACCTCCTTCATCACCGCGATGAACTCGGCGCGGTCCCAGGTGCGCGCGGCGGCGGTGCCGCCGGGGATGTCGGTCACGACGTTCAGCGGGAAGGTGGCCAGGTCGGCCAGCCCCTCGACGTCCCCGCGGGCGGCGCGGGCGTCGTACTCGGCGAACCAGGCCAGGATCTCGTCAACCATGTCGTACAGTGTACGGGATTACCACGACCAGCGCAGCCCATATTTGCCGGGCGGCAGGTCGAGGCCGAGCGCGTGCGCGGTGTACTCGGAGTCCAGGTCGACGGCGCGCACCCGCTCCATGCCGTCGACCTCGGAGAACTGCACGCAGTGGTGCGGCAGCGCCGCCGGGTGGAAGCAGACCTCGATCAGGTACTCGCGCACCGGCAGCCTGCTGATCCGCTGGTGGCTGACCGCGATCGGCGGCGTGGCGCTGTGCAGCGCGTGCTCGACCACGATCGTCTCCCGGCGGGCCAGCGGGCGGTCGAACACCAACTCGGCGGCGACGAGCCCCGCCTCGTCGTCGATGTCGACCTGGCCGACCGAGCAGTTGCGGACGGGCACGACCACGGGCGCGGGCGAGTCCGGCCCGTCGCCCCAGCAGACGACCACGATCCGGTCGATGCCGTCCTGCTCCGCGCGCAGCACCTGCCGGGTGTGCTGGACCCGCTTGACCCGGTCCGCCCCGATCTCGACGCGGTCGTGCGCGCTGAGCCTGCTGAGCTGGCCGTCCCGGCTCAGGTCGTGCCGGTCGAGGAGCCTGCGCACCTGCTCGACGCGGTGCCATGGCGCCGCCGCGGTGATCGGCTCCACCTCGCGCTTGGCCGCCCAGCCGCGCGGCCTGCGCTCGGGCAGCAGCCTGCGGAGCCCGCCCGCGGGCAAACCCAGCAGGTCCTCCAGCTCGGCGAGCGCGGCCAACGACCGCGCCCGCTCGGGCCTGCTGCGACCCGAACACCAGTAGCTGAGGGTGGCCAGACTGACCGGCGTGCCGCGCCCGCGCAGCTCGGCGGCCAACTTCTCCAGCGTCACCCCCGCCCCGGCGATGGCGGCACGCAGTCCCGTCGCGAAAGGCGGTGGCGGCTCCGTCACCTGGCGCACGCTAGCCGGCCGACCCGATCCCGCAAAGCAACCTGCGACCGGCGGTCCCCCAACCGCGACGAGCCGCCGCCGATCACGTCATGGCATGGCGGGCCGTCATACCGCGATTCGGTCCAGCCCGGAGTCGTCGTTTCGGCAGAGCGGCCCACCGGGCAGACCAGGGCGGGTCAGGCGCCGGGGGCGGGGTCGGCAGGGCCCGGTCCGGGGTCGGCGGGCTTCGGTTGGTGGGCTGGGGGGAGCCAGGCGTGGGCGGCCACCTCCATCAGGAAGCGGTCCTCCGGGTTGGCCAGGTGGTCGCCGAGGAGGGATTCGAGGTGGGTCAGGCGGTAGCGGACCGTTTGGGGGTGGACGGCGAGGAGGGTGGCCGCGGTGTTGACGTCGCCCCGGGCGCGGAGCCAGGCGTGGAGGGTGGTGGCGGCGCGGTCGCGTTGCTTGGTGGTCAGGGGGTGGAGGACGGCTCGGACGCGTTCGGCCATGTGGGCGACCAGCGGCTCGTCGGCGAACATCAGGAGGGTGCCCAGGTGCCGGTCGCAGTGGATCAGGTCGGTCTCGGGGAGGATCCTGCGGTGGCGCAGGGCCAGGGCCCTGCGGGCCACCGCGCGCGAGCGGTGGGCGTCGGCCAGCGGGACCGCGGGGCCGATGGCGGCGCGCCTGCCCGCCAGCGCGGGGCGCAGGGCGTCCACGGCCGCCGGGTCCGGGTCGGGCAGGATCAGGCACGGGTCCGTGCTTTCCAGGTCCACCAGCACATCCCGGCCCAGGGACGGCGGCGGCATGCGCAGGTGGTCGGGGCGGTACTCCAGCACGACGACGGCCACCGAGCCCGGCAGCGGCCAGTCGACGGCGGCGGCGAGGTCGGCCAGGGGCTGGGCCTGGCCGGGCTGGTCGGACAGCACCAGCTTGAGCAGCTGGCGCCGCTTGCGCTCGTAAGACCCGCTCGCCTGCGCCTGGGCCTCGGTGTAGCCCGCGACAGCGACCACGCAGATGTCGTCGACGTAGGCGAAGATCGCCTCGGCCAGGGTGAGCAGGGCGTCGGCGGACATTCCTAGTTCCTGGCCCGCGCGGCCGAGGTGCCGCCACACCGTGCGCGCGCCGACGCGCACGGCCGTCTGCAGGGAGTCCATCGTGCGGCCCTCGAGGAACTCCACCCGCCCGGCGTGACGGAACACCTCAAGCCACTCCGCCCGGGACGCCTGCGGGTCCTCGATGAAGCGGAAGCACTGCATGATCGCCATCTCGACCCCGCCCACCAGCACCTCGCGGAACTTGCCGGTGAGCGGGCGGCGGTAGTCGGGGACGGCGTCGCGGACCGCGGCCACCACGTCGGCGATCATCTTCCCGGCCAGCGGCCGGACCTTCGCCACGCCCTCGGGCACCAGCTCGGCCCAGATGGGCGGGGCGCTCAGCCCGCGCTCGGACGCGGCGGCGGTCACGACGGCAGCCCGAGTCCCCGGGCGAGCACCGGCCAGGACGCCTTGAACTCGCGCTCCCAGTACGGCCAGCTGTGGGTGCCGTCGCCGTAGTAGTTCACCGTCACGGGGATGCCCGAGCGGCGCAGCTTGTCGGTGAACGACCGCGACGACAGCTCCGACAGCGGCTCGATCAGGTCCCAGCCGCCCGGGTCCAGCGGGCCGCCCCGTCCGTTGCCCGACGAGACGTACAGCCCGATCCCGCGCAGCTTCTCCACGTTGTCGTACGGGTTGCGCGCCCGCCAGATCGACCCCTGCAGCCACTCGCTGCCCCACAGGTTGAACGCCGCCAGCCCCTCGGTGGTCAGCAGGCCCTGGATGAACTTCGGCACCCCGTACAGCGTCGTGTTCGGGACCCCGCTGTAGGACGCGGCCGCGCCGAACATGCCCTGGTGGCGGAAGGCGTACGCCATCGCGCCGTACCCGCCGATGGACAGCCCCGCCACGGCCCGCCGGTCGCCTGCGCGGTAGCCGCGCTCCAGGATCTGGCGCAGCTCGGTGACGTGGAAGGTCTCCCAGTCCGGCTTGTTCGACAGTCCGAAGTTCCACCAGGCCGAGTACATGCCCGCGCGGCCGTCGGTGGGCAGGACGGCGATGACGTCCTTGTCGGCGGTGAACTCCTCGACGTCGGTGTAGGCGGTCCAGGACTTGTAGTCCTCGTCCTCGCAGCAGCCGTGCAGCAGGTACAGCACCGGCCACGTGCGGTCCTGGGTGTCGAACCCGCGCGGCAGCAGCAGCCGCACCATCCCGGTCTTGCCGCCCAGCGCGGGCGAGAGGATCTCCAGGTCGAGGATGCGCTCGCCGACGCGGGTCTGGGACACCACGCGCGCGCCGTCGTCGGCCACCGCGGCGGTGGGGGCGGCCTCCGCCCGTTCCGACGGCGCGGACAACGGCACGGCGACCGCGGCTAACACCGCCACCAGCGCGATCCATCTGACACGGGACATGGGGAGACCTCCGGGCTAAAGCGGGATGTTGCCGTGCTTGCGGAAGGGGACGCCGACGGTCTTGCCGCGCAGCAGCCGCAGGGCGCGGGCCACGGCGACGCGGGTGTCGGCGGGATCGATGACGGCGTCGACGTAGCCCAGCTCGGCGGCCAGGTACGGCGAGCTGTGCGAGTGCCGCAGCCGGTCGGCGATCTCGCGCTCGCGCTCGGCCCGCGCCGCGCCGCTCAGCCCGGCCAGCTCGCGGCGGTGCAGCACCTGCACCGCGCCCTCCGCGCCGACGACGGCGATGCGCGCGGTCGGCCAGGCGAGGTTGACGTCGGCCCCCAGGTGCTTGGACCCCATGACCGCGTACCCGCCGCCGTACGCCTTGCGCACCACGACGGTCACCAGCGGCACCGTGGCCTCGGAGTAGGCGTAGACGAGCTTGGCCCCGCGCCGGATGATGCCGCCGCGCTCCTGCTCCACGCCCGGCAGGTAGCCCGGCACGTCGGCGAAGGTCAGGATGGGGATGCCGAAGGCGTCGCAGAACCGGACGAACCGCGCGGCCTTCTCCGAGGCGTCGATGTCGAGCACGCCCGCGTTGTGCGCGGGCTGGTTGGCGACCACGCCCACGGTCCGCCCGGCGACCCGGCCGAACGCGCAGAACATGTTGCGGGCGAAGCCGTCGTGCACGGCCAGCAGGTCGCCGTCGTCGACCACGCGGGAGACGACCTCGGTGACGTCGTAGGCCGCGTTCTCCGAGTCGGGGACGATGCCGCGCAGCTCGTAGTCGGTGGCGGTCAGTCCGGGCGAGGTGTCGTCGGCGTACTCCGGGACGGGGTCGCGGTTGTTGGCGGGCAGGAACCCGAGCAGCGTGCGCACCCAGTCCAGCGCGTCGTCCTCGTCGTCGGCGAGGTGGTGGGCGTTGCCGGAGACGGTGGCGTTGGTGTCGGCGCCGCCGAGCTCGTCGAGGGTCGCCTCGACCCCGGTCGCGGCGCGCACGACGTCCGGCCCGGTGACGACCATGTACGAGGTCTTGCGCACCACGACGGTGAAGTCCGTCAGCGCCGGGGTGTAGACGGCACCGCCCGCGCACGGGCCCAGGATCAGCGAGATCTGCGGGACGACGCCGGACGCGGCAGCGTGTCTGCGGGCCAGGCCCGCGTACCCGGCGAGGGCGGCCACGCCCTCCTGGATGCGCGCGCCGCCGCCGTCGTTGATGCCGACCACCGGGCAGCCGATCTTGACCGCGAGGTCGAGCACCTTCTGCGCGGTGGCCGCCGACGCCTCGCCCAGCGACCCGCCGAACACCGCGAAGTCCTGCGCGTACAGGCACACCGGCCGCCCGTCCACGGTGGCGTGGCCCGCGACGATGCCGTCGCCGTAGGGCCGGTCGTCCTCGCCGCCCCGGTGCCGGGTGAACGCGTCGATCTGCACGAACGACCCCGGGTCGACGAACCGCTCGACGCGCTCGCGCACGGTGAGCTTGCCGCGCGGGTGCTGGCGGTCGGCCGCGCGCTTCTCGGCCTGCCGCACCGCCTCGTCGGCGCGCAGGACCAGGTCCTCGATCCGGGCGTGGGTCGCGTCGGGCATCTCAGACCTCCACGGCTTCCACCGCGGCGTCGAGCAGGCGGGCGAGCACGCCGACCGCGGGCGGGTCGATCATGGACAGGTGGTCGCCCGGCACCCTGCGGACGGTCAGGTCGGCGCAGAACTCGTCCCAGCCGAGGGTGTCGTCGGTGCGCAGGTAGCGCGGGTCGAGCGTGGTCGTCAGCGGGTGCGGGTCGGTCGCGCGCAGCAGCACGACCGGGCCGCCGTACGGCCGGGGCCGGTACCGCTCCGCGACGCGGGCGTCCACATAGGACGTGTACTGGTGGCGCAGCACCGCGTCGCCGATGCCGGGGATCGCGCCGAGGCGGGCCATCACCCAGCCGATCTGGGCGTCCTCGTCGCGGTCGGCGAGGTCGGCAGGCAGGTCCAGCGGGACGCCGTAGGTGCGCTCGACGTGCTCGGCGAACCGGGCGAAGCGGCCCGCGAGCAGCGCGGCGTCCTCGGCGGCCCCGCCGCGCTCCGGCAGGATGGAGTCGATCAGCACGACCTGCTCGACGGTCTCCCCCATCGCGGTCAGCACGTGCGCGGTCTCGTACGCGAGCACGCCGCCGAAGGACCAGCCGCCGAGCCGGTACGGACCGCGCGGCTGGATGCCGCGCAGCAGGGCCGCGTACCGCTCCGCCTTCTCCTCCACTGTGGACACGTCGTCGATGCGCTCGAACCCGTGCACGGGGTAGCCGGGCGGCAGCTCGGCCACCAGCGGCTGGTACACCGTGGTCGGTCCGCCCGCCGGGTGGAACAGGAACAGCGGTCGCCGCCGCCCTTCCGCGCGCAGCGTGTGGACCAGGCCGGAGGTGGGCCGCTCCAGGTCGTCGCGCAGCCGGTCGGCGACGCCCGCGACCGTGTCCAGCTCGGACACCGCGAAGTCCGCGCCCAGGCGCTCGGCCAGCGCGGCGCGGACCGCGGCCAGCGCGGCCGCGTCCCCGCCGAGCGTGGCGAACGCGGTGTGCACGTCGGTCACGGGCGCGCCCAGCGCGTCCGTCCACACGCGGGCCACCCAGCGCTCGGCGGTGTCGCGCGGGCCGATGTCGGCGCGGGGTGTCCGGGCCGCCGGCAGGCCCAGCTCGTCGCCGAGGTGATCGGCGACGTCGCGCAGGCTCGCGCCGCGCAGCAGCAGCGGGACGGGCAGCACCCGGTCGAAGTCCCGTTGGACGGCGGCGCGCAGGCGCATCGCCATCAGCGAGTCCAGGCCCATCCTGGTCAGGGGCGTGGTCGTGTCGACGCGCGCGGGGTCGGCGCCGATGAGCGCGGCGAGGCCGGTGACCAGGCGGTCGAGGACCGCGCCGCGCGGGTCGGGCAGTGCGCGCAGGGCGTCCGGACCGGCCCAGCCGGTGGGCTCGGGTTCCGGCCGGGCGCCCGCGACGGCGGCCAGGAACGGCCTGCGCGCCAACTCGGGGAACAGGGCGAGGGTGCGCGCGCCGTCGAGGCGGGACACGCCCACGCCGGTGCGGCCGTCGGCGAGGAGCGCGCCGATCGCGGCCAGGCCGTCGGCCGGGTCGAGGTCGGCGAGCGCGGCGTTGGCCCTGGCGTCGGCCGCCGCGCCGCGCCACGCGCCGAAGGCGATGGACAGCGCGGGCAGCCCGGCGGCGCGGCGGCGGGCGGCCAGCGCGTCGACCCAGGCGTTGGCGGCGGCGTAGGCGCCCTGGCCGGGGCTGCCGATCAGGCCCGCGACGGAGGTGAGGGCCAGCCACCAGACGTCCGGGTCGTCGACGGCGTCGTGCAGGCGCAGCGCGCCCTCGGCCTTGGGCCGCCAGACCCGGGCGAGCGCGTCGTCGGTCATGGCCGCGACCGGCTCGTCGGCCAGCACGGCCGCGCCGTGGACGACGCCGCGCAGCGGCACGCCGTCGCGGCGGGCGTGGGCGACGAACCGCTCGGCGACGCCGGGTTCGGCGATGTCGCCGACGACGACCTCGACGCCGGGCACGTCCGGGGCCTGCCGCGCGGTGCGTCCGGCCAGCACGATCCGGGTGGCGCCGCGCTCGGCCAGCCACGCGGCGATGTGGCCGCCGAGCTCGCCGAGGCCGCCGGTGATCAGGTAGGCCCCCGGGCCGACGGGCGGCGGCTGGTCGGGGACGGTCACCGGGGCGAGCCGGGCGCGCAGCCGGGTCCCGTCCCGCCAGGCCACCTCGTCGTCCGGGCGGCCCGCGCGGACCTCGGCCGCGACGGCGGCCGGGCCGGACGCGGCGTCGACGTCGAGCAGGGTGGCGCGCAGCTCGGGGTGCTCGAAGGCCAGCACGCGGACCAGGCCGCGCAGGCAGACCAGGTCGGGGTCGCCGGGCTCGGGCCCGTTGCCGCCCTCGGTGACCAGCCAGAGCCGGGGCGGACGGGCGCGCTCGGCCAGCCGGGCGGCGGCGCGCGCCGCACGCGCGGTCACGTCCCTGCCGTCGCCGGAGAGGGTGAGCACCACGTCGCTGGCGTCCTCGTCGTCCACTGTGGACGCGACGGTCCTCGGGGTGTCCGACCCGACGGGCAGCGGGGCGGGCTCCCAGCGGCACTCCAGCGTGCGCGCGCCGTCCGGGTCGGCGACCGAGGTGACCCGCACCCCGGTCGCGGCGAGCAGGACCGTGCCCGCGTCGTCGAGCAGGTAGACCGCGCCGAGCAGGCCGGAGTCGCCGAGCGCGGCCTCGGCCACGCACCGGGTGCCCATGCGGACGTCGCCGAGCAGCCGGACGCGCCCGAACCCGGTGGGCACGTGCCGTCCGCGCACGCCCGGCAGGCCGAGCGCGGCCGCGCCGATGGCCTGCAGGCAGGCGTCGACCAGGGCGGGATGGGCGGCGTAGGCGCCGTGGCCGCCAGCGGCGTCGGGCAGGGCCACCCGTGCGGCGGCGTAGCCGGGCGCGGCGCGGACCTCCGAGAGCCCCTGGAACGCCGGGCCGTAGTCCTGGCCGATGGCGGCGAACGCGGCGTAGAGGTCGATCGGGGCGAGGGCCGCCGGGGCCGCGGGGGCGCGCACGTCCTCGTCGGTGTCGACGCCGACGTGGCCGGTGGCGTGGGTGACCCAGGCGGCGTCGCTGCCCTTGGCGGAGACGGTGACGCGGCCGTCGCGGGTCAGGCTGGTCGACAGGACGGTGTCCGGGTTCGGGGCGAGGAACTCGGCCAGCGCGAGGTCGGTGACCACGACCCGGTCGGCGCCCGTCGCCCGGCGGCCCGCGGCGATGGCGGCCTCCAGGAACGCGGTGCCGGGCAGCACGCCGACGCCGAAGGCGTGGTGGTCGGGCTGCCAGGGCGGCGGGTTCGCGCCGAGGTCGGCCTGCCAGATGTGCCTGCCGTCGTCGGGGACCTCGACGTGCGCGCCGAGCAGCGGGTGCCCGGCCGGTCCCGCGCTCGGCGGCGCGGTCCAGTGCCGCTCGTGCCGCCAGACCGGGCCGGGCAGGTCCAGCACGGGGGCGTCGGGGTAGCGGGCGAGCAGGGCCGCGGAGTCGCCCGCGACGTGCAGGTCGGCCACCGCGCGGGGCCAGTCGCCGCCGCGGCGCAGCGTGGCGATGACCGCGCCTTCGCCGATGGTCTGCTCGACGGCCGCCGCGGCGATCGGGTGCGGGCTGATCTCCAGGAACGTGCGGTGGCCCGCGGCCGCGGCCGCCTCGACGGCCTGCCGGAAGCGCACCGGGGAGCGCAGGTTGGCCGCCCAGTAGTCGATGTCGAACGCGGGCGGGTCGTCATGGACGCTGCTGAAGCACGGCACGACGGCGGGGGCGGCGGCGAGGCCGTCGAGCGCGGCGCGCAGCTCGCCGAGGAACGGGTCGACGTCCGGGGAGTGGCCCGCGCCGACGACCTTGAGCGGCCGCGCCAGCCTGCCCATGCCCTCCACGTGCGCGACCAGGGCCGCGACACCATCGCGGTCGCCGCTGACGGTGCACTGGCCCGGCGCGGCGTGCACCGCGATGCCCACGCCCGGGAAGCGCGGGGCGAGGTCGGCGAACTCGGCGTCGGACAGCTCGACCGCGGCCATCGCGCCGCCGTCGAGGCGGGCCAGCAGCGCCGAGCGGGCGGTGACCACGCGCAGGCCCTGCGCCGGGTCGAGCGCGCCCGCGATCACCGCGGCGGCGACCTCGCCGACGGAGTGGCCGAGCACGGCGGCCGGGTGCACGTCGTGCGCCTGCCACAGCCGGGCCAGCGCGAGCTGCATGCCGAACAGCGCGGGCGCGGCGACGGTCAGGTCCGGCAGGGCGTCGGCGTCGCCGTCCGCGCTCAGCACGTCGAGCAGGGAGAAACCGGCGTCGGCCTGGAACAGCGGGTCGAGGTCGGCGACGGCCTCGGCGAAGGCGGGCTCGCCGGCCAGCAGCTTCGCGCCCATGCCGGGCCAGGACGAGCCGAAGCCGGAGAAGACGAACACCGGGCCCGCGAGGTCCACGGCGGCGGTCCGGACGTCGGCGACGGCGCGCAGCCCGGCGACGGCCTCGGCCCGGTCGGCGGCCACGACGGCGGCCCGCGCGGGCAGGTGGTCGCGGCGGGCGGCGAGCACGGCGGCGACGTCGGCCACCGGCGCGTCCTCGGTCTCCAGCCAGTCGGCCAGCACCGCGGCCCGCTCGCGCACCGCTGCGGCGTCCGGCCCGGACACGGCCAGGATCTCAGGAAGTCCACTGTCGACCGTGGGGGCGGCGGGCAGCGCGGGCCACTCCTCCACGATCACGTGCGCGTTGGTGCCGCCGAAGCCGAACGCGGACACGCCAGCGCAGGCCAGGCCGGAGTAGCGGGGCCAGTCCCGGCCCTCGTCGACGACCCGGAGCCCGAGCCCGTCGAAGTCGATGTGCGGGTTGGGCCGGGTGAAGTGCAGGCTGGCGGGCAGCCTGCCGTGCGCCATGGCGAGCACGACCTTGATCAGGCCCGCGATGCCGGACGCCGCCTCGAGGTGGCCGAGGTTGGACTTGACCGAGCCGAGCAGCAGCGGCCGGTCCCGGTCGCGGCCCGCGCCGAGCACGGCGCCCAGCGCGCCCGCCTCGATCGGGTCGCCGAGCAGCGTGCCGGTGCCGTGCGCCTCGACGTAGTCCACGGTGCCCGGGTCGACGCCCGCCTCGGGGTAGACGTCGGCCAGCAGCGCGGCCTGGGCGGCGGGGTTGGGGGCGAGCAGGCCGTTGGAGCGGCCGTCGGAGTTGACCGCGCTGCCGCGCAGGACGGCGAGCACGCGGTCGCCCGCGGCGCGCGCGTCGGACAGGCGGCGCAGCACGACGACGCCGCAGCCCTCGGCGCGGGCGATCCCGTCGGCGGCCGCGTCGAACGCCTTGCACCGCCCGTCGGCGGCCAGCGCGCCCGCGCGCTGGAACCCGGCGGTGATGCCGGGGGTGAGCAGCACGTTGACCCCGCCCGCGAGCGCGAGGTCGGCCTCGCCGGAGCGCAGCGCGGCGATCGCGGTGTGCACGGCGACCAGCGACGACGAGCACGCGGTGTCGATCACCTGGCTCGGGCCGCGCAGGTCGAGCAGGTAGGACAGGCGGTTGGCCACGACCGACGCGGCAGCGCCCGAGCTGGCCCACGCCTCGGCGGCGGCCGGGTCGGCGAGGGTGAACGTGCCGTACTCGGTGGAGGACACTCCCATGTAGACGCCGGTGCGGCTGCCGCGCAGCGTGCTCGGCGCGATGCCCGCGTGCTCCAGCGCCGCCCACGCCACCTCCAGCGTGATGCGCTGCTGGGGGTCCATGACGGCGGCCTCGCGCGGGGTGATGCCGAAGAAGCCCGCGTCGAAGCCCGCGACGTCGTCGAGCCAGCCGCCGTGGACCGGCAGCCCGGCGAGCACGTGCTCGGGGGCGGTCCACCGGCCGTCCGGGCGGGCGCCGATCGCGTCGGCGGCGTCGTCCAGCAGGCGCCAGAAGTCGGCCGGGCCCTCGACGCCGCCGGGCAGCCTGCAGCCGATGCCGACGACCGCGATGGGCTCGGTGGGGGCCGCCGAGACGCGCTCGACGGGCGCGGCGCCGGACTCGGCGGTGACCGCGGCGGCCAGGGCGGAGATCGTCGGGTGCTGGTAGGCCAGGGTCGGCGCGAGCGGGGCGCCGACGCGGTCGCCCAGCTCGGCGACGAGGCGGACCATGTCGCGGGAGGACAGCCCGTACTCGTGCAGCGGGCGGTCGGGGCGCACGTCGGTCACCCCGGTGGTCTCGGTGACCCAGGCGGTCAGCCACGCCGTGATGTCGTTCATGCCGTGGCCACGGCGTCGAGGGCGCCCGCGAGGTAGCGGTCGCGGCAGGCGGCGCGCGAGATCTTGCCGCTGGACGTGCGGGGAAGTGAGTCGGGGGGCACCAGGACCACGTCGCGGAGGGGCAGCCCGTGGCGGCGGGCGACAGCGGCGCGGACGGCGGCCACCACCGCGTCGGTGTCGTGCTCGGCAGCGTTCTTCGCCCACTCGGCGAGCACGACGGCGCTCTCCCCCTCCGGGCCCGTCACGGCGAACGCGGCGGCGTTGCGCGGGCGGATGGCGGCGTGCGCGGTCTCGGCGGTGCGCTCGACGTCGTGCGGGTAGTGGTTGCGCCCGTCGACGACGATGAGGTCCTTGATCCGGCCGGTGATGTGGAGCTCGTCGCCCACGACGACGCCGAGGTCGCCGGTCGCCAGCCACCGGCCGTCGCCGTCGAGCTCGTTGTCGAACGCGGCTGCGGTCTCCAGCGGCCTGCCCCAGTAGCCCGCGGCGACGTTCGGGCCGCTGACCCAGATCTCGCCGACCCGGCCCGGCGGGCAGGGGCGGCGGGTGGCCGGGTCGACGACCTCGACCCGCTGGCCGATCGGGACGCCGCACGCGACGACCCGCATGGGTTCGGCGGTGTCCGGCCCGGCCTCGACGGCGCGCCCGGCGGCGAGCGCGGCGCGGTCGAACGAGCGGACGGTCGGGCTGTCGGCCGCGGTGACGAACACGGTCGCCTCGGCCAGGCCGTAGGAGGGGCGGTGGACGTTCGGGCGCAGGCCGCAGAGCGCGAACGCGGCCCGGAAGCGCTCGATCGCGTTCTCCTGCACCGGCTCGCTGCCGTCGATGAGGGCGAGCACGCCGTCCAGGCGCAGCCGGGCCTTCTCCCAGTCGTTGACCCGGGAGGCGCAGTAGGCGTAGGCGAAGCTGGGGGCCGCGGAGATCGAGCCGGGGTTGGCGGACAGGGCGCGCAGCCAGCGCTCCGGGCGCTCGATGAAGGCCAGCGGGTCCATCAGGACGGTGCGCAGGCCGTTCAGCAGCGGGGCGGCCACGGAGAGCATCAGGCCCATGTCGTGGAACAGCGGCAGCCAGCTCACCGTGACGGTCCCCTGCACCGCGCGGTAGGCGGTGACGGCCTGCTGGGCGTTGGCGACGACGTTCGCGTGAGTGACCATGACGCCGCGCGGATTGCCGGTGGAGCCGGAGGTGTACTGCAGGTACGCGACGGCGTCGGGGTCGAGCCGGACGGGGTCGAAGTGCGGGCCGATCGCGGCGGGCAGCGTGTCGACGCAGATGACGCGGTCGTCGGGCAGGCGGTTCGCCCGCAGGAACGCGGTGACGCCGTCGACATTGTCCTGTGTGGTCAGTACCGTGCGGGCGCCGCAGTCGCGCAGCGAGGAGGCGAGGCGGTCGGCGTGGCCGGGCAGGTCCGGGGTGAACAGCGGCACCGCGACCACCCCGGCGCGCAGCGCGCCGAGGAACGCCACGAGGTAGTCCGGGGTCTGCCCGGCCAGGATCGCCACCGGCTCGCCCGGGGCGACGCGGCGCTGCAGCCAGGCGGCGACGGCGCGGGCGCGCTCGTCGTAGGCGCGCCAGGTCATCGGCGTCCGGGCGCCGCCGGAATGGGTGCGGAAGTCCCAGTGGTCCACGGCAACCGCGTCGGGCAGCCGGGCGGCCCACGCGCCCAGCAGCGCGGGGAGGTCGTGCAGGGTCGGTGAACTCATCTGCTCTGTCCTTCACCCCGGAAATGAAAGAAAACACACCACCGTTTTTTCGGCGAATTCGGAACGTCACGTTAATTGTCACGCCGGGGACGCGTCAACGACGCGCTCATGCGGTCGATTGCGCGGCCGTCGATTTGTCAGCCTGATGAGCTGAATTCCGCGATGGCTTGTCGAGCGGACACAAGGTCCACACCAGCGCCGCGGCGGCCAATTGCCCGGCAGCGGCGGCCGCCAGCGCCCAGGTGTAGCCGGAGACCAGGTCGGCGGCCGCGACGACCAGCGCGATCAGCGCGACGCCCAGCGCGCCAGCGAACTCCCGGGCCGCGCCGAGCAGCCCGGACACCGCGCCCGCCGCCCGCTCCCCCGCCGCGTCCAGGGCGAGGGTGGTGAGCGGGACGGTGGCCGCTGAGCCGATGCCGATCAGGACCAGGCCGGGCATCCGGGGCCACAGCAGCGGGATGTGGTCGACGGCGGCGATGGCGACCAGGCCAGCGGCGACGACGGCCAGCCCGCCCGCGGCCACGGCGGCCTGGCCGTGGGCCCGCGACAGCCGGGGGACGAACGGCGCGGCGAGGATGAGCGCGCCCGCGACCGCGGCCAGCGGCAGCGCGGCCTCGGCGGGGCCCAGGCCGAGCCAGCGCTGGTGCACCAGCGGGGTCACCACGGACACGCCGGTCACCCCCAATCCCCAGAGCGCTTGGGCGACGACGGTGACGCGCACGGTGCGGCTGGCGAGGAGCTCGCGGGGCAGGATCGGCGCGTGGCGCTCCCGCACGGCGAACGCCGCGGCGGCGGCGAGGCCCAGCGCGACGAGCGGCCCGGCGACGGCGTGGCCGTCGGCCAGGACGAGCAGCCCGCCGGTCAGCAACGCCATCGCGGCGGCGGCCAGCCCGCCCCCGAGAACCCCGACCCGCCCCGGCCGCGGCGGCGGCGCGGGCTCGGGCAGCACGGCGACGCCGAGAGCGACGATGGGCAGGAATCCCCAGAACACCCAGGTCCAGTGCAGGTGCTCGGCGGTCAGCCCACCCAGCGCGGGCCCGCCCGCGAGCGCGGCGGCGAGGCACACCGCCCACAGCGCCGCACCCTTCGGCCGGTCGTGGTCGCTCAGCCGGGTCCGGATGACGCCGAGCGCGGCAGGCACCAACAACGCCGCCGCCGCCCCCTGCGCCGCCCGTCCACCGAGCAGGACCCCAACCCCGAACCGCGCACCGAGCGCGGCGAGCACGGTCCCCGCGGCGAACCCGAACAGCCCCAACCGCAACGCCCTGCGCTCCCCCACCCGATCGACGAACGCCCCCGCGGAGAGCAGCAACCCGGCAAAGGGAACCAGATAGGCAGCCGTGATCGCCTGCGTCGCGGCAAGCCCCAACCCGAGATCACCCCCAATAGACGGCGCCGCCGCGGCCACGACGGTGTTGTCCGCCGCGGTGAGAAACGCGACCCCGCCCGCAGTGGCGAACACCCGGCCCCGCGCCGACAACCCCCTCACGTCACACCCCGACCGCCACTCGGCGGCAACCGGCCATCCAACCCCGCTCCGGGCGCCCCTTCCTCACACGCCCCGCCGCCCAAAATCCCCGACCAGACGACGAAACCCAGCCGCGATCCCCCTCGCCGCCCCAGGCCCCCACCATCCGACCCCGGCCGCCCTACCTCGCGTGCCCCTCCACCCGAAGCCCCCGACCAGACGGCGAAACCCAACCGCGATCCCCCTCGCCGCCGCAAGCTCCAGACCCACCGCCCAACACCCGA
>NZ_BMRB01000013.1 GCF_014648415.1 Actinokineospora fastidiosa | reverse complement strand
GAGTTCTCAAACAACACACGCTCAACCTCATCCGCCGCAGGCGACTTCCGAGGAAGGCTGGTTACTTCAGGCTTTGTCTTGATCCGCCGCGCCCGGTCCGGTTGATCCGGCCCGTTCCGCGCTGGCAGAGAGAAAGTTACACGGCCGCCAACTGGAGGTCAAATCGCACCCCCAGGCGCCCGACCCAGAGCGAAACCGCAGGTCATCAGCCCTGTGTCAGGTCTGATGCCAAGGTAACCCAGGCCCACCGCGCTGTGAATGTGACGACGGTCACGCCAACTTTCTCCCCGGCACCGCTAAAGCTGGACCTCGACGCCCGCCGTGTTCCGCTTGCCACGCCGTACGACCAGCCACTTTGCGTGCAGCAGGTCCTCCTTGGCGGGCTGCCACGCCTCGTCGACGATCTTGGTGTTGTTCACGTACGCGCCACCTTCGTTGACCGTGCGCCGGGCCGCGCCCCGGCTGTCGGCCAGGCCGGAGGCGATGAGCAGGTCGACGATGGTCGGCCCGTCGGCGAGCCGGACGGTCCCGGTGGGCGCCTCGGCCATGGCCGCGTCCAGCGTGCTCAGGTCGAGCGAGGCCAGCTCGCCTCGGCCGAACAGGGCCTGGCTGGCGGCGACGACCTGGGCGGTCTCGTGCTCGCCGTGGACCAGCGTCGTGAACTCCTCCGCCAGCCGCTTCTGCGCGGCCCGCAGGTGCGGGCGCTCGGCGGTGTCGGCCGCCAGCGCGTCGATCTCCTCGCGCGGCAGGAAGGTGAACAGGCGCAGGTACCGGATGACGTCGGCGTCGCCGACGTTCACGAAGTACTGGTACCAGGCGTAGGGCGAGGTCATGGCCGGGTCGAGCCAGACGTTGCCGCCGCCGGTGGACTTGCCGAACTTGCGGCCCTCGGCGTCGGTCACCAGCGGCGCGGTCAGCGCGTGCACGGACTCACCCGCGACGCGCCGGGTCAGCTCGACACCGCCGATGATGTTGCCCCACTGGTCGGAGCCACCCACCTGGAGCCTGCAGCCGTACTCGCGGAACAGGTGCAGGTAGTCGTTGGACTGCAGCAGCAGGTAGCTGAACTCGGTGTACGACATGCCGTCGCCGTCGAGGCGGCGCTTCACCGTCTCACGGCCGAGCATGACGTTGATGGAGAAGTGCTTGCCGACGTCGCGCAGGAACTCCAGGACGGACAGCCCGCCGGTCCAGTCGAGGTTGTTCACGATCGTCGCGGCGGTGCCCGGGCCGTTGCGGTCGTCGAAGGCGACGAAGCGCTCCAGCTGGCCGCGGATGCGCCCGGCCCACTCGGCGACGGTGTCGAGCGAGTTGAGTGTGCGCTCCCCGGTGTCGCGCGGGTCGCCGATCATGCCGGTGGCCCCGCCCGCCAGCACGATGGGCTTGTGCCCGGCGAGCTGGAAGCGGCGCAGCATGAGCAGCGGGACCAGGTTGCCCGCGTGCAGGCTGGGCGCGGTCGGGTCGAAGCCGCAGTACAGCGTGAGCGGGCCCGCGTCGAGATCCTTGCGCAGGGTGTCGATGTCGGTGGACTGCGCGATCAGGCCGCGCCAGGACAGCTCGTCGAGGATGTGTTCGCTCACGCGCTCCATCTTCGCCCACCACCGTGGTCAGCGGCGACCGGGTTGACGCAGGCGCAGCAGGGTGAGGGCGGAGAGCAGCACGACGGCCAGGACGGCGGCGAGCACGGCCGAGTACGCCGGGGCCGGGTGCTCCCTCGTCCACAGCCCGCCGCCCACGTACGCGAACCGGTCGCCGAGGGCGAACGTGCCGGTGAGCAGGACCAGCTCGGGCGCCAGGTAGGCGACCACAGCCGCGCCGATCCGGACGCGGTGGACCTCGTCGGGGATCTCGGTGAGCGCGGCCAGCGCGCACAGCCCGCCGACGGTCGCCACGGGCAGCAGCATGCCCAGCGCGCCGCCCCAGCCGACGGGCGTTGCCGAGGTGTACTCGTCCAGGTCGATCGCGACGAACAGCAGGATGAACCAGGCCGACACCGCCCCGAGCGCGGCGAAGGCGAGCGGGCGCCGCGCGGGCGGCACCAGGCGCAGGCCGCGCGGCCGGGTCCGCACCGGCTGCACGTGCACCCACAGCAGGGTCGCGAAGACCAGTGCGGCGAGCAGTTCCAGCCAGACCAGCACCTGGCCGCTGAAGTTGATCGACACCAGGGCGTCGACCAGCAGGGCGACCGCGCTGCCCGCGCTCAGCCCCGCGCCGAGCGCCCCCGCGGGGCCGGGGCGGTGCAGGAGGGCGAGGCCCACCCCGAGCGCGCCGAAGCGCAGCAGGAAGTACAGGACGCCGAGCAGTCCGCTGGCCGCGATGAACTCGGTGGACACGGCGAGGACCGCGGCGCACAGCGCCACGCCCGCGCCGATGAGCAGGCGGCGGTCGGCGAGCCAGGCCGCGGCGGCCAGCGGCTCGGCCCAGGTCCGCCCGCCTCGGCTCCTGGCCCAGGCCACGACCCGCTGGGCGCGGGCGGCGGGGTCGGGCTCGCTGCCGATCTCCGGGGTGGCCCACAGCTCGGCGGCGATGCGGTCGGCGGGGCCCGCGCCCGCGGCGGCGATGAGGGCGGCGGGCAGGCCCGCGCAGAGGTGCACCAAGGCGCGGGCCGCTGCCGGGTCGGTGACGGCGAGGGCGGTGAGCAGGTCGGCGGAGTCGACCGGGTCGAGTTCGGTGGGCCGCACCGACGGCGCGCCCAGGGTCACCAGGTCGTGCCTGCTGGTGACGACGACCAGCGAGCGGCTGCCGGGCGGCAGCAGGGGTCGGACCTGGTCGGCGTCGCGCGCGTCGTCGAGCACCAGGAGCACGCGCTTCTCGGCGAGCAGCGTCCGGTACTGGGCGAGGCGGGCGTCCGCGCCGGGGTGCGGGTCGGCGCCGAAGGCGATCAGCACGTCGTGGGCGACGTCGGCGGCCTGGCGGGTGATGCCGTGCTGGTTGGAGCCGCGCAGGTCGACGTAGAGCTGGCCGTCGGGGTAGCGCTCGGCGGCGGTGTGCGCCCAGTGCACGGCCAGGGCGGTCTTGCCGATGCCGGGCGCGGGGTGGGTCAGGACCACCACGTGCGCCGCGTCGGCGGCCGCGGTGAGCGCGGTCAGGTGGGCCTGCCTGCCGAGGAACGGCCGAGGCGGGGCGGGCAGCTGGCGCGGGTGGGCGGCGGCGTGCTCCTCGGGCCGAACACGACGCTCCCGTGCACGTCCCGGATCTGGTGCACGTCGCCGTGAACGGTGCCGTCCACCTCGTTGTTCGTGGTGTCGTCGCCTTCCATGTACCACTGGTACAGGAACAGTCACGCCATGTCGTTAGGCCGGACGTGCCCTCGTGCCGCGCCGGTAGGTGCTGACCGCCGTGGAGCCGGTGACCCAGAACCGCCACGGGACGTCCACGGCGACGGCCACGCCGACCCGGGGGCCGACCGACACGTCCGCCACGGGCTCGCCCTTGTAGAGGCGCACGGGCGACGTCGGCGAGGTCAGGTCGATGCCGTTGTGCCCTCGGTCGAGGTCGAGCACGCCGCACAGCTTGGCGGGCCCGCGCGCGAGATCGGCCTCGGAGCGCGCGGCGGGCCTGCGGGACCGCGCCAGGTCCACTCCGGACACGACCTCGCCCGCGCGCAGGAGCACGGCGCCGGGCACCCCGTCGGTGAGGGACACGACGTTCGCGCAGAAGTGCATCCCGTAGACGAAGTACACGTACAGGTGGCCCGCGGGCCCGAACATCACGTCGTTGCGGGGTGTGCGGCCCCGGTAGCAGTGCGACGCGGGATCGTCGCCGCCCCGATAGGCCTCGACCTCGACGATCCGCACGGTCACGCCCGCGGACTCCAGGTACGACCCCAGCAGCAGCCGGGCGGCGTCGAGCGGGTCGACGGCCAGCTCCGACCGCGTGAACTGCGCTCCTCGCCCCTGGGGTCCTACTTCCGCACGATCTCCTCGGCCCACGCCCGGTGCTCCTCGATCCGCCGCTCCACGCGCGCCTGCTGCTCGGCGACCCGAGGCGGCGCGGTGCCACCGTACGCGTCGCGCGAGGCGATCGAGCCCGCGACCGTGAGCACGTCCCGCACCTCGGGAGTCAGCGCGGGATCCACCGCGGCGAACTCGTCGTCGGTAAGGTCCTCCAGCCCGACCCCGCGCCCCTCGGCCACGCGCACGCACGCGCCCGCGGCCTCGTGCGCGACGCGGAACGGCACGCCCTGGCGGACCAGCCACTCGGCGATGTCGGTGGCCAGGGTGAACCCGGCGGGGGCCAGCTCGGCGAGCCGGTCGGTGTGGAAGGTGAGCGTGCGCACCATGCCCGCGATCGCCGGGAGCAGCAGGCCCAGCTGCTCGACGGAGTCGAACAGCGGCTCCTTGTCCTCCTGCAGGTCGCGGTTGTAGGCCAGCGGCTGGGCCTTCAGCGTGGCCAGCAGGCCGGTCAGGTTGCCGATCAGCCTGCCGGACTTGCCCCTGGTCAGCTCGGCGACGTCGGGGTTCTTCTTCTGCGGCATGATCGAGCTGCCGGTCGCCCACGCGTCGTCCAGGGTCGCGTAGCCGAACTCGGCGGTCGTCCAGATCACGACCTCCTCGGCGACCCGGGAGAGGTTCACGCCGAGCATCGCCAGCGCGAACGCGATCTCGGCGGCGAAGTCGCGCGAGGCGGTGCCGTCGATGGAGTTCTCGACCGGCCCGTCGAAGCCCAGCTCCTCGGCGACGGCGGCCGGGTCGAGGCCGAGCGACGACCCCGCGAGCGCGCCGGAGCCGTACGGGGACACCGCGGCCCGCCTGTCCCAGTCGCGCAGCCGCTCGACGTCGCGCAGCAGCGACTGCGCGTGCGCCAGCAGGTGGTGGGCCAGCAGCACCGGCTGGGCGTGCTGCAGGTGGGTGCGGCCGGGCATCACCGCGTCCGGGTACCGCCGGGCCTGGTCGGTCAGCGCGTCCACCACGTCCAGCACGCCGCCCGCCACCTGGCGGGCCGCGTCGCGCAGCCACATGCGGAACAGCGTGGCGACCTGGTCGTTGCGGGAGCGGCCCGCGCGGAGCTTGCCGCCGAGGTCGGGGCCCGCGCGCTCGATGAGGCCGCGCTCCAGCGCGGTGTGGACGTCCTCGTCGGCGACGGTCGGCGTGAACGCCCCGGAGACCACGTCGGCCTCCAGGGCGTCCAGCGCGGCGAGCATGCCGGTGAGTTCGGCGTCGGTCAGCAGGTCGGCCCTGCGCAGGACCCGGGCGTGCGCCCGGGAGCCCGCGATGTCGTAGCGGGCCAACCGCCAGTCGAAGTGGGTGGACGCCGACAGGGCGGCCATCGCCTCGGCGGGTCCGCTCTCGAACCGCCCGCCCCACAAGCCGTTGCTCACATCGCTCCTAGATCAGTGGTGTGCCTGGTCGCGCTTCGCGGCGATCTTGCTGGGCAGGCCCCAGAGCTGGACGAAGCCCTTGGCCAGCGACTGGTCGAACGAGTCGCCCTCGTCGTAGGTGGCCAGGTTGAAGTCATACAGGCTCTGCTCGGAGCGCCGCCCGGTGACCACGGCGCGACCACCGTGCAGGGTGAGCCGGACGTCGCCGGTCACGTGCTCCTGGGTCTTGGCGATGAACGTGTCGAGCGCGTCCTTGAGCGGGGAGAACCACAGGCCGTCGTAGACCAGCTCGCCCCAGCGCTGCTCGACGGTCCGCTTGAAGCGGGCCAGGTCGCGCTCGACGGTGACGTTCTCCAGCTCCTGGTGCGCGGTGATCAGCGCGATCGCGCCGGGGGCCTCGTAGACCTCGCGGCTCTTGATGCCGACCAGCCGGTCCTCGACCATGTCGAGGCGGCCGACGCCGTGGGCGCCCGCGCGCCGGTTGAGCTCCTGGATGGCCTGCAGCACCGTGACGGTCTCGCCGTCGATGGCGACCGGGACGCCCTTGTCGAAGGTGATGACCAGCTCGTCGGGGTCGCGCGGCTCCACCGGGTTGGCGGTGTAGGAGTACACGTCCTCGATGGGCGCGTTCCAGATGTCCTCGAGGAACCCGGTCTCCACCGCCCGGCCCCAGACGTTCTGGTCGATGGAGTACGGGGACTTCTTCGACACGTCGATGGGCAGGTTGCGCTCCTCGGCCCAGGCGATGGCCTTCTCCCGGGTCCAGGCGAAGTCCCGCACGGGCGCGATGACCTTGAGGTCGGGGGCCAGCGCGCCGATGCCGACCTCGAAGCGGACCTGGTCGTTGCCCTTGCCGGTGCAGCCGTGGGAGACCGTGCTCGCGCCGTGGTACTTGGCGGCCTCGACCAGGTGCTTGACGATCACCGGGCGGGAGAGGGCCGAGACCAGCGGGTAGCGGTCCATGTAGAGGGCGTTGGCCTGCAGGGCGGGCAGGCAGTACTGCTCGGCGAACTCGTCGCGGGCGTCGGCGACGACCGCCTCGACGGCGCCGCACTCCAGCGCCCGCTTGCGGATCGTGTCCATGTCCTCGCCGCCCTGGCCCACGTCCACGGCCACGGCCACGACCTCGGCGCCGGTCTCCTCGGCGATCCAGCCGATGCCCACCGAGGTGTCAAGCCCGCCGGAGTAGGCCAGCACCACCCTGTCACTCATTGCTCTCTCCTTGGTCTGAACCGTTGGGCCGAGCGGCCATGGCGGTGAATCGGTCGGCCAGCTCACGGCCGGTCACGGGTTCGCGGCAGATGACCGCGAGGGTGTCGTCGCCCGCGATGGTGCCGACGACGTCGTGCAGCGCGGCGCGGTCGATGGCGCTGGCCAGGAACTGGGCAGCGCCGGGCGGGGTGCGCAGCACCGCGAGGTTGCCCGAGGCGTCGGCGGACACCAGCAGCTCACCGAGCAGGCGGGTCAGCCGCGAGGTGCCGCCCTCCATGCCGCGCACGGGGCTGCCGTCCTCGGGGATGACGTAGACGGGCGCGCCGCCGTCGATGCCGCGCAGCTTGACGGCGCCGAGCTCGTCGAGGTCGCGCGAGAGCGTCGCCTGGGTGACCTCGACGCCCTCGGCGGCCAGCAGCTTGGCCAGCTCGGTCTGGCTGCGCACGGCCTGGTTGGCGACGATCGCCGAGATGCGCGCCTGCCTCGCGGTGCGCGTGGTCACCGCGACACCAGCCAGGTGAGCAGGGCCTTCTGGGCGTGGAGGCGGTTCTCGGCCTCGTCCCAGACGGCGCTGGCCGGGCCGTCGAGCACCTCGTCGGTGATCTCCCAGCCGCGGTGGGCGGGCAGGCAGTGCAGCGCGATGGCGCCCGGGGCGGCGCGGCTCATCAGGTCGGCGTTGACCTGCAGCCGCCGGAACGGGCTGACGCGGTCGCGGCCGTCGTTCTCCTGGCCCATGGAGGTCCAGGTGTCGGTGACGACGACGTCGGTGCCGTCGATGGCGGCCTCGGGGTCGGTGAACTGGGTGACGCTGCCGCCGGTCTCCGCGGCGCGCTTCTCCGCGGCGGCGACGATCTCCGGCTGCGGCTGGAAGCCCTCGGGGGCCACGACCCGCACGTGCATGCCCGCAGTGGTGCCGCCGAGCAGCAGCGAGTGGGACATGTTGTTGGCGCCGTCGCCGAGGTAGGTCGCGGTGACGCCCGCGAGCCTGCCGTGGCGCTCCTCGATGGTCTGCAGGTCGGCGAGGACCTGGCAGGGGTGGAACTCGTCGGTCAGCGCGTTGATCACCGGGATGCGCGACGCCGAGGCCATGGCGTCCATGCGCTTCTGGGCGAAGGTGCGCCAGACGACGACGTCGACGTAGCGGGACAGCACGCGGGAGGTGTCCTCGATGGTCTCCTCGCGGCCCAGCTGCATCGTGCGCCCGTCCACCACGATCGGCTGGCCGCCGAGCTGGGCGATGCCGACCTCGAAGGACAGCCGGGTCCGGGTGGAGTTCTTCTCGAAGATCGCCGCGACCGACTTCCCGGCCAGCGGCCTGCCGCCCAGCGGGTCGGCCTTGACCGCCTTGGCGAGGTCGAGGACCTCCCGCTGCTCGGCGGGGCTGAGGTCGTCGTCGCGGAGGAAGTGCCGGACCATCAGGTTCCCTCCAGGATCGACGGCAGCGCGGCGACGAACCCGGCGGCCTGCTCGTCGGTGAGGACCAGCGGCGGGGCCAGCCGGACCGCGTCGGGTTGGACGTTGTTGACGAGGAAGCCCTTGCCCTGCGCGGCTTTCGCGACGTCCGCGGCGACGGGCCGGGTCAGCGCGATGCCCAGCAGCAGGCCTGCGCCGCGCACCCCGGCGATGAGCGGGTGGTCGAGCGCCTCGACGCCTGCGGCGAGGTCCTTGCCCACGGCGGCGGTGTGGTCGAGCAGGCCGTCGGCTGCGATGGTGCGCAGCACGGCCAGCCCGGCGGCGCAGGCGACCGGGTTGCCGCCGAAGGTGGTGCCGTGGTGGCCGGGGCCGAACAGCTCGGCCGCGGCGCCGACGGCGACGCACGCGCCCAGCGGCAGCCCGCCGCCGAGGCCCTTGGCCAGGGTGAACACGTCGGGGACGATCCCGGCCTGCTGGAAGGCGAACCAGGAGCCCAGGCGGCCGATGCCGGTCTGCACCTCGTCGAGCACGAGCAGCGCGCCCGCGGCCGCGGTGATCTCGCGGGCGGCGTGCAGGTAGCCGTCCGGGGCGGGGATGACGCCGCCCTCGCCGAGGACGGGCTCGATGAACACCGCGGCGGTGTCGGCGTCGACGGCGGCGCGCAGCGCCTCCACGTCGCCGAACGGGACGTGCTCGATCCCGGGCACCAGCGGCTCGAACGGCGTGCGCTTCGGCGGCTGGCCGGTCAGGGTGAGCGCGCCCATCGTGCGGCCGTGGAAGGCGCCCGTGCAGGCGATGACCTTGGACCGGCCGGTGAGCCGGGTGAGCTTGAGCGCTGCCTCGTTGGCCTCCGCGCCGGAGTTGCAGAAGACCACGCGCGCCTGGCCGGTGAGGCCCGCGACGTCGAGCAGGGCGTCGGCGAGCTCGACGGTGACCTGGTTGGCGTAGAGGTTGGAGGTGTGGCCGAGGGTGGCGATCTGGGTCGACACGGCCTCGACGATCGCGGGGTGGGCGTGGCCGAGGACGTTGGTGGCGATGCCCGCGAGGAGGTCGGTGTAGCGGTTGCCGTCGGCGTCCCAGACGTGCGCGCCCTCGCCGCGCACGAGGGTGAGCGCGGGGGTGCCGTAGTTGTTCATCATCGCGCCCTGCCAGCGCGACTGGCCTTCGGCGTTGGAGCCGATCATTCTTCCCCCTCGTTCGGTAGCACCATGGTTCCGACCCCGGTGCCGGTGAAGACCTCCAGCAGCACGGAGTGGGCGAGTCGCCCGTCGATGACGTGGGCGCGCGGCACGCCGCCCTGGACGGCGCGCAGGCACGCCTCCATCTTCGGGGCCATCCCGCTCTCCAGCCCGGGCAGCAGCTTCTCCAGCTCGCCCGCGCGGATCTCGTGCCGCAGCGACGACCGGTCGGGCCAGTCGGCGTAGAGGCCCTCGACGTCGGTGAGCACGACGAGCTTCTCCGCCCGCAGCGCGACCGCGAGGGCAGCGGCGGCGGTGTCGGCGTTGACGTTGTGCGGCACGCCGTTGACGTCCGGCGCCACAGTGGACACGACGGGGATGCGGCCCGCGTCGACGATGTCCAGCACGGCGGCCGGGTTCACCGCGACGACGTCGCCGACCTGGCCCAGGTCGACCTCCTCGCCGTCGACGACGGCGGTGCGCTTCTCGGCGGTGAAAAGGTGCGCGTCCTCGCCGGAGATGCCGACCGCGTGCGGGCCGTGCTGGTTGATCAGCCCGACGATCTCCCGGCCCACCTGCCCGGTGAGGACCATCCGGACGACGTCCATCGCCTCCGGCGTGGTGATCCGCAGGCCCGCGGCGCGCTCGGTCGGGATGCCGAGGCGGTCGAGCATGGCCGAGATCTGCGGCCCGCCGCCGTGCACGACGACCGGGCGCAGGCCCGCCAGGCGCAGGAAGACCATGTCCTCGGCGAACGCGCGCTTGAGGGTGTCGTCGACCATGGCGTTGCCGCCGTACTTCACGACGACGAGCGCGCCGTGGAACCGACGCAGCCACGGCAGCGCCTCGATGAGGATGGCCGCCTTTTCTGAGGGGCTGGTCATGAGCTGTACGCGCTGTTCTCTTCGACGTAGCCGTGGGAGAGGTCGGTGGTCAGGACCGTGCCCGTGCCGGGGCCCGCGTGCAAGTCGATCTCCACGGTGATCTCGCGGCCGGTCAGGTCGGCCAGCGAGCGGTCGTCGCCGCGCCCGCCCGCCCGGCACACCGCGACGCCGTTGATCGTGATGTCGAGGGCCTGCGGGTCGAACGCGGTGGGCGCGTTGCCGACGGCCATGGCGATGCGGCCCCAGTTGGGGTCGCTGCCGAAGAAGGCGGTCTTGCACAGCGGGTCGCGCGCCACGGTGCGGGCGGCGGCGACGGCCTCGGCGTCGGTGGCCGCGCCGCGGACGGTGATCGACACGTGCTTGGTGACGCCCTCGGCGTCGGCCTGGAGCTGGGCCACCAGGTCGGCGCAAACGCTTTCCAGGGCTTGCGCGAACTCGGCGGCGTCGGGCTTGACGCCCGACGCGCCGGAGGCCAGCAGCAGGACGGTGTCGTTGGTGGAGGTGCCGCCGTCGACGTCGAGCCGGTTGAAGGTCCGCGCGACCGCGTCCTTGAGCGCCTTGTCCAGAGTGGACTGGTCGACGTCGGCGTCGGTGGTGATGACCGAGAGCATGGTGGCCATGTTCGGCGCGCACATGCCCGCCCCCTTGGCGAACCCGCCGACGGTGAAGCCCGACCGGGTGAGCGCGACCTGCTTGGGGACCGTGTCGGTGGTCATGACCGCCGTCGCGGCAGCCAGGCTGGCCGCCGGACCGCCCGCCAGTTCCTTCGCCGCGATGTCCACTCCGGACTTGACAGCGTCCATCGGCAGGCGCTCGCCGATGAGGCCGGTGGAGCAGACGGCCACCTCGACCGCCCCGACGCCGAGGACGTCGGCGACCTTCTCGGCGGTGGCGTGGCTGTCCTGGAAGCCCTCGGGGCCGGTGCAGGCGTTCGCGCCGCCGGAGTTGAGGACGACCGCGCGCAGCCTGCCGGTGGTCAGGACCTGCTGCGACCACAGCACGGGGGCGGCCTTGACCTTGTTGGTCGTGAACACGCCCGCCGCGGCCTGCGCGGGGCCGTCGTTGACGACCAGGGTCAGGTCCGGGTTGCCGGAGGCCTTGATGCCCGCGGCCACGCCCGCGGCGCGGAACCCCTGGGCGGCGGCGACTCCGGTGGTGCGGTCGAGTGCGGTCACGGGGCGACTCCCACGGTGGACAGGCCGGTGGTCTCCGGCAGGCCGAGCGCGATGTTCATGGACTGCACGGCGGCGCCCGCCGTGCCCTTGGTGAGGTTGTCGACCGCGCCGACGGCGATCAGCCGGTCGAGGTCGGGGTCGACGGTCACCTGGAGTTGGACGGCGTTGGAGCCGAGGACGGCCGCCGTGGTGGGCCAGCGGCCCTCGGGCAGCAGGTGCACGAACGGCTCGTGCTCGTAGGCCTTGGCGTAGGCGGCGCGGACCTCGTCGCCGCCGCCGGTGAGCTGGGCGCTGCAGGTGGCGAGGATGCCGCGCGGCAGCGGCGCCAGGACCGGGGTGAAGGAGACCGCGATCGGGCGGCCCGCTGCCCTGCCGAGGTTCTGGGCGATCTCCGGGGTGTGCCGGTGCGCGCCGCCGACGCCGTAGACGCTGAGGGAGCCCATGACCTCCGAGCCGAGCAGGTGCGGCTTGAGCGCCTTGCCCGCGCCGGAGGTGCCGGAGACGGCGACCACGACGACCTCGGGGTCGATCAGGCCCGCGGCCAGGGCGGGGGCCAGCGCCAGGGAGCTGACGGTGGGGTAGCAGCCGGGCACGGCGATCCGCCGGGCGCCGACGAGCGCGTCGCGGCCGCCGGGGAGTTCGGGCAGGCCGTAGGGCCACGCGCCCGCGTGCTCGCCGCCGTACCAGCGGTCCCACGCGGTGGGGTCGTTCAGCCGGTGGTCGGCGCCGCAGTCGATGACGAGCACGTCGTCGGGGAGCTGGGCGGCGATGGCGGCGGAGTGGCCGTGCGGCAGGGCGAGGAAGACGACGTCGTGGTCCTTCAGGACCTCCGGCGTGGTCTCGGCCAGGACGCGGTCGGCCAGCGGAAGGAGGTGCGGCTGGTGCTCGCCGAGCGCGCTGCCCGCGTTGCCGCCCGCCGTCAGCGCGCCGATCTCGACGTCGGGGTGGCCGAGGAGCAGGCGCAGCGCCTCCCCCCCGGCGTACCCACTGGCCCCCGCGACCGCGACCCGAACCGTCATGCGAATGATTATGCACACTCATGCAAAGTCAATCAAGACAGGGGGTGTGAACCCCACCGGGGCCAGGGCCCGTGTAGGCGGCGTAGGCAACCAGGGACGGGCTGCGAAGCCCCGCGAACCACGGAGACACCATGCGCAAGGCGAAGACCTACCGAGTCGCGCTGGCCGGAGTCATCGGCGCACTCGGCCTGACCATGCTGGGCGCCGGTCCGGCGCAGGCGGCCACCCCGGGCACGATCAAGGTCTGCACCGGCAAGGACTTCTTCATCACGGTGAAGTTCCCGGGCCGGGGCGGGCTGTCCATCACCCCGGCCAAGCGCCCGTACAGCGTCACCTGCCTGGACACGTGGGTGGGCGGCAACGGCGCGAACGAGCGGATCGACGTCTACACCGGCTCGCGCTACCTCGGGTCGTCGATCTACAACAGCGCCCGCGGGGCCGAGGTCCACGGCGTCCCCGGCCCGAGCTTCTACGTCGTCTAGGAGCGCTTGCGGGCGATCGTCACGCCGTCGCGCAGCGGCAGCATCACCACGTCCACGCGCGGGTCGGCCACCACGAGGTCGTTGGTGCGCATGATGGCGGCGGTGGCCTCGTCGGCCGGGTCCGGGTCGAGGACCCGGCCGCCGCGCAGGACGTTGTCGAGGAGGACGAGTCCGCCGGGGCACAGGCGGGTGACGATCTCCTCGTAGTAGTCCGGGTAGGACACCTTGTCCGCGTCGATGAAGGCGATGTCGAGGTGTTCCTCGGTCGGCAGGGCGCGCAGCGTCTCGATCGCGGGCGCGATGCGCAGCTCGATCCGGTCGGCCACCCCCGCGCGCTCCCAGTAGCGGCGGGCGACGGCGGTCCACTCCTCGCTGACGTCGCAGGCGAGGAGTGTGCCGTCGGCGGGCAGGCCGCGGGCGATGCAGAGCGACGAGTACCCGGTGAACACGCCCACCTCGACCGCGCGGCGGGCGCCGGTGATCCGCACGAGCATGGTCAGGAACTCGCCCTCGTCGTGCGAGATCTGCATGCTCAGCGCGTCCGGGAAGGACCGCGCGGTCTCCTCGGCCAGCTCGCGCAGCAGCTCGTCCGCCGGGCTGGAGTGGGCCAGCAGGTAGTCGGACAGGTCGGCGGGCAGGACGTCCATCGGGTCCCCTATCGGTAGTGGTCGAACGCCTCGGTGACGCGGTCGCGGTCGGCGCCGTCGGCCAACAGCAGGTGCAGGAGCACGCGGGCCTTCGCAGGGTCGAGGAACCCCGCGTGGACAAGGCCGCGGTCGAGCAGGTCGCGCTCGGAGCCGGGGTAGCCGTAGGTCTGGCGCAGCACCGAGCCCGACCCGGTGCGCGAGGCCAGCACGACCGGGATGCGCGCGGCCACCTCCGCCACCAGCGGGACCATGTCCGCTGGGACGTGGCCCGCGCCCAGCCCGGCGAGGACGACGCCGTCGAAGGCGGGGGCCGCGCAGCGCAGCAGACCGCCGTCGTCGCCGAGCGCCACCGTGACCAGGCCGACCCGGATGTCCTCGACCTTCGGCCCGATCGGCACGGTCAGCCCGACCCTGGGGAAGCCGCGCAGCCTCGGCTCGCCCTCGACGACGAGGCCGAGCGGGCCGAAGCCGGGCGAGGCGAACGCGCCGGTGCTGCTGGTGTGGCCCTTGCGCACGAACCGGGCGCCGTGCACCTCGTCGGACATGACGACCAGCACGCCGAGGCCGCGCGCGTCCTCCGACGTGGCGACCTTCACCGCGGCGAAGAGGTTCGCGGGCCCGTCAGCGCCCGGCGACGCGGGCGGGCGCATCGCGCCGGTGACGACCACCGGGGTGTCGCCGGGGACGGTGAGGTCGAGGAAGATCGCGGTCTCCTCGATGGTGTCCGTGCCGTGGGTGACCACGATGCCGTCGGCGCCCGCGGCGATCTCCTCGCGGACAGCGTCGGCGAGGGCGACGAGGTCGGCGAAGCCGATCGACGGGCTGGGCAGGGTCCGCACAGTCCGGGCGGTGATGGCGGCGTCGAGGTCCGGCAGGGCCTTGACCAGGTCGTCGGCGCCGAGCGCGGGGACGACGCCGCCGCCGGGGGCGGGGACCATGGCGATGGTGCCGCCCATGGCGAGGATGGCGACTCGTTTCACAGGGCCTCGATCAGGTCGAGCAGCGGCTCCCACGGGTCGTCCGACGGTCCGTCGGCGATGTGGACGCCGTAGCTGAGCAGGGTTTCCAGGTGGGCCTCCCACCTCGGGTGGGCCCGCTGCGCGGGGTTGGCCTGGGGCCGCACGACCACCGGGACGCCCGGGGTGCCGACGGCCTCGTTGAGCGCGGTCATGGCCTGGTTGTCGGAGATGCCCACGGCCAGCTTCGCCACCGAGTTCGCGGTGGCGGGCACGAACAGGAACGCGTCCGGCATCGGGTACGGCTTGGGCTCGTCCGGCAGCCGCGACTCCCACCGCACCGGCAGGTCGGTGAGCGACCGCAGCCGCGCGACCTCGCCCGCCGCCTCCAGCCACCGCGCCGCGGTCGGGGTGAGGGTGATGGCCAGCCGCCAGCCCCTGCGGGCCGCGGGCACGGCGACCTCCAGCCGCAGGCGGTGCTCCACGCCACCGCCCCCGGCGGAGACCAGGCCGAGGATCATCTGCGGACCAGCGCGCAGAACATGGCGTCGGTGCCGTGCCGGTGCGGCCAGAGCTGCACCGCCGGTCCCGCGCCGAGGTCCGGCACGCCGGGGAAGAACTCGCGGGCGTCGAGCTGGGTCGCGCCGGTCTTGCGCAGCACGTCGGAGACCACGCCCTCGGTCTCGGCCAGGTGCGGCGAGCACACCACGTAGGCGACGACGCCGCCGGGGCGCACGAGCTCCAGCGCCGCGGTGAACAGCTCGCGCTGGAGCTTGGTGAGGTCGCCGACGTCGCTCGGCTGACGCCGCCACCGCGCCTCCGGACGCCGCCGCAGCGCGCCGAGACCGGTGCAGGGGGCGTCGACCAGGACGCGGTCGAAGCCCGGCTCGAGACCGCAGTCGCGCCCGTCGGCGACGTGCACGGTGACCGGCATGCCCGCGGTGGACTGCTCGACCAGCCGCGCGCGGTGCGGGGCCTGCTCGACGGCGTCCAGCGTGCCGCCGTTGATCCCGACGAGCGCGCCCAGCAGGGCCGCCTTGCCGCCGGGACCCGCGCACAGGTCCAGCCAGCGCTCGTCAGGGCCGTCGACGGGCACCCTGGTCAGGGCCAGCGCGCACAGCTGGCTGCCCTCGTCCTGCACGCCCGCGAGGTTCTCGCGCACGGGCGGGAGGTCGCCGGGATCGCCCGCGCCCGCCTCCATGCGCACGCCGTAGGGCGAGTACGGCGCGGGGTCGCCCCCGGTGAGCGCGGCCAGCTCCTCCGCGCTCAGCTCGCCCGGCCGGGCCACCAGGTGCACGGCGGGGCGCTCGTCGTCGGCGCGCAGGGCGGCGGCGAGTTCCTCGCCGGTGGTGCCGAGCGCGTCGGCGAACGCGCGGGCGATCCAGTGCGGATGCGCCGTGCGGGCGGCGATGTTGCCGATCGGGTCGTCCGGGGCGAGCCGGTCGAGCCAGGCGTCCTCGTCGTTCTCGGCGACGCGGCGCAGGACGGCGTTGGCGAAGCCGGTGACGCGGGAGCCGAGGTCGGCGCGGACCAGGTCGACGGTCGCGGCGACGGCAGCGTGCGCGGGGATGCGGGTGCGCAGCAGCTGATAGGCGCCCAGGCGCAGGGCGTCGAGCAGCGGCGGCTCCACTTTGGACAGCGGGCGGTCGACGCACGCGGCGAGGACCTCGTCGAGCAGGCCCCAGGCGCGGCAGGTTCCGTAGGCCAGCTCGGTGGCCAGCGCGGCGTCCCGGGTGGACAGCCTGCGCTCGCGCAGGAGCTTGGGCAGCACGAGGTTGGCGTAGGCGTCGTCGGCGCGCACGGCGCGGATGGTGTCGAGCGCGGCCCTGCGGGCCGGGTCGTCGACGGGCGGCCGGGCCGGGCCCGACGAGCGCCGCGGCGGGTGCGAGCGCGGCGGGCGGGCGGGGCGGCGGTTCACGACAGGGCCTCCCCCGGCTCCGGACGCACGCCGCGGGCCCAGTCGGTCGCGGCCATGCGCTTCTTGCCCTGCGCCTGCACGTCGCCCAGCGCGACGGCGTGCGTCGCGGTGCCCACGAGCACGCGTTTGCGCTCCACGCTCAACTCCCCCGGGGCCAGGTCCACGTCCGCGACGGTGGTCACCGGGCCCAGCTTGACCCGCTCACCGCGGAACAGCGCCCACGCGCCCGGGTCGGGCGTGACGGAGCGGACCAGCCGGTCCACCGCGAGCGCCGGGTGCTTGAAGTCGACCTTGGCGTCCTCGACGAGGACCTTCGGCGCGTAGCTGACGCCGTCGGCGGGCTGCTCGACGGCGGCCAGCGCCCCGGCGGCGACGCCGTCCACCGTGGACACGAGCAGGCCCGCGCCCGCCTCGGCCAGCCTGCCGAGCAGGTCGCCCGCGGTGTCATCGGGCCGGATCGGCTCGGTGAGCACGCCGAACACCGGGCCCGCGTCCAGTTCCCTGACGATGCGGAACGTGGTCGCCCCCGTGATCTCGTCGCCGTGCTTGATCGCCGCCTGGACCGGAGCGGCGCCGCGCCACGCGGGCAGGACGGAGAAGTGCAGGTTGATCCAGCCGTGCTTCGGGATGTCCAGCACCGACTGGGGCAGCAGGTTGCCGTAGGCCACGACCGGGCAGCAGTCCGGCGCGAGGTCGGCGAGCCGGGCCTTGAAGTCCGGGTCGGACGCCTTGACGGGCGTGAGCACCTCGATGCCGTGCTCGTCGGCCAGCGCGCCGACCGGCGAGCGGACCAGCCCCCGGCCGCGGCCCGCGGGCGCGTCCGGCCGCGTGACGACGGCGACGACCTCGTGGCGGCCGCTGGCCAGGAACGCGCGCAGCGAGGGCAGGGCGGCTTCGGGGGTTCCCGCGAACACCACCCGCATCAGCGCGCCCCGAACAGCGGGTGGGGGCTCTGCTTGATGGTGGGCACCGTCCCGTCGAACCAGGACGCCGACCGGATCTCGGCCATCGCCCGCTTGCGCGTGTCCTCGTCGAGGCGGTCGAGGAACAGCACGCCGTCGAGGTGGTCGGTCTCGTGCTGGATGGCCCTGGCCAGCAGGTCGCTGCCCTGGATCTCGACCGGCTCGCCGTGCATGTTCCAGCCCCGCGCGACGACGTTCTTGGCCCGCACGCAGTCCCAGTACAGGCCCGGGATCGACAGGCACCCCTCCTGGCCGTCCTGCTCGTCGTCGCCGACAGCGGTCCAGGCCGGGTTGACCAGGTGCCCGGCCACCCCGTCGCAGTTGTAGGTGAACACCCGCAGCCCGATGCCGATCTGCGGCGCGGCCAGCCCGGCGCCGCCCTGGGACTGCATGGTGTCCCAGAGGTCGCTCACCAGCGTGCGCAGCTCCTTGTCGAAGTCCACGACCTCGACCGCGGGCGTGCGCAGCACCGGATCACCGAAGAGCCGGATCGGCTGGACGGTCACGCCTTCTCCCTACTGTCGACTGGCCACCAGTCTATGGGTGGTTCAGATGAGGTCGAGCGGGTCCACCCGCACCCGCAGCGGCTCCTGGTCCTTGCGCATGGCGCGGCCGCGCTGGGCGTGGTTCAGGGCCTCGGTCAGCTCCCGGCCGCGCGCCCTCGGGACCCGGACGAGCACGCGCTCGCGCGTCTCGGCGACCGGGACCGGGCCCAGCACCTCGCCGCCCGCAGGCATGCGCAGCTCGGCCAGCAGGGTCGCCACGGCGTCCGGGCTGCCCTCCACCGACGCCATCCGCACCGCGGGCGGGAACCCCAGCTCGACCCGGCCCGACAGCTCCAGGTCGGCGTGCCACACCGGGTCCCAGCGGACCAGCGCCTGCACGGCGGGCAGCGCGGAGTCGGCCACGACCACGACCCGGCCGCCATCGCCGCCGGGGCGGACGAGCGCGGCGGCGGTCATCCACCGGCGCAGCGCCTCCTCGGCGGCGCGCAGGTCGGCCCGGGACAGCAGGGCCCAGCCGTCGAGCAGCAGGGCGGCGCCGTAGCCGCCGTCGGCCACGGGCTCGGCGCCCGGGGTCGCCACGACCAGCGCGGGCTCGGCGTCGACGCGGGCGAGCACCTCGGCCGCCCCGGACGTGCGCACGGGGACGTCGGCGAAGGCGCGGCCCAGCTCCTCGGCGGTGCGCTTGGCGCCGACGACGGCCGCGCGCAGCCGCCGCGACCCGCACGCCGAGCAGCGGAAATCGGCAGCGGGCGTCGCGCACCAGCGGCAGACCGGCGGCCGGTCGGGACCGCCGACCAGGCCGAGCGGCCCGGCGCAGCGGCGGCACCGGGCCGGGGTGCGGCAGTCCTGGCAGGTCACCGCGGGCACGTAACCCCGGCGCGGCACCTGCACCAGCACCGGGCGGCCCGCCTTGATCGACGCGCGCGCCGCGTCGAACGCCAGGGACGGGATGCGCGCCGTGCGGGCGGCCGGGTCGCGGGCCAGCTGCGAGTCGTGCTCGCCGACCGCGCTCACCCGGGGCGCGCTCGCCCGCACCCGGTCGCGCCCGGCGATGATCTGCGGCGCCCAGCCGGACTCGGCCAGCAGCTGCGCCTCGGCCGTCCTGGCGAACCCGGCCACCAGCACGCCCGCGCCGCCGAGCCGCGCCCGCTCGATCAGCACCTCCCGCACGTGCGGGTACGGCGACCGCTGGTCTGCGTGCTGGTCGTCGCCGTCGTCCCAGATCACCAGCACGCCCGGGTCGGCGACCGGCGCGTAGGCCGCGGCCCGGGTGCCGACCACGATGCGCGCCCCACCGCGGCGCACCCGCAGCCACGCCCGGTACCGCTTGGCGGGCCCCAGATCGGCGGACAACGCGACCACCGCGTCCTCGCCCGCCAGCGCTACACACGCCGCGTGCAGCCGGGCGACGTCGCGGTGGTCCGGCACGACCAGCACCGCGCCGCGCCCCGCGGACGCCGCCGTCACCGCGACCTCGGCAAGGCGGGCGGGCCAGTCCTCCCCCGGCAGCGCCTGCCACACCGCGTTGGCCTGCCTGCCGGACCGGATGGCGTCCAGGAACGCGCGCCCGCGCGGGTACTCGGCCCAGCCGTCGGCGGGCGGCGCGGCGGGCACGGGCGCTGGCTCGCCGGGCGGCTCGGCCTCGACGCGGGCGTGCCTCGGCGGGACGGCCAGCCGCAGGACGTCGATCATCGCGCCCGCGTAGCGGTCGGCCACCGCCCGGCACAGCGCCGCGATCTCCGGAGCCAGCACCGGCTCCGGGGAGATCACCTTGTCCAGAAAGGACGGGTTCTTGTGCTCGGAGCGCGCCACCCGCTCGATGAGGAACGCGTCCACCAGCTGACCGGCGAACCGGACCCGCACCCGCGCGCCCGGCACGGCCTCGGCGTCGAAGCGGGCCGGGACCAGGTAGTCGAAGAGCTGGTCGAGGTGCGCCAGCGGCACGTCGACGTACACCTTGGCCACCGGCAGCCGCGCGGCGGGCTCCGGTCGGCCCTTCGGCGGCGGCGGGGCGGGGACCTCGACGGTGAACAGCGCGTCGGGGTCGGTGTCAGGCATGCCCGTGGTGTATCAGACCACGACGACGGTTACCGGGATCGGGGGTCGCGCCCACCGGAGTCGTCACGCTGGCCGGGGTCGTCGCCGGGCCCGGAGTCGTCGTGGTAGGCCGCGTACATGGCCGCGACCTCGGCGCGGTTCGCCGGGGCCGCCTCCTCCCGGATGCGCCGGTTCAGCCCGACCGGGTAGCCGTGCTTGATCAGCCTGCGCTCGGAGGCGTCCTCCATGAACGACAGGGAGAAGTACAGGCCGGTGACGTAGCCCGCCGCGATCATCGACAGGCGCAGGCTCAGCGGCCCCGGGACGAGCAGCAGCAGCCACAGCGGCAGGAACAGCACCATCACCCTGGCGAAGTGGCGGGCCACCCAGGTCGGCGCCGTGAGATCCCACAGCACCCAGGGGCGGTAGCGGTCGGGGAGGGTGCCGCCGACCGCGTACCAGAGCCAGCGCAACGGACCGGGCCGCACGGCCTCGATGGTATGCCGGGTCATCCCTTCCGGTTAGCCAGGGTCGGTGCCGGTGAAACCCAGAGCGGGCCGCCCGGTCGGACGGCCCGCTCGGCAATGCGTCGGTCAGGAGCCGACGGCCTGCTTGAGGTCGTCGGCGCGGTCGGTGCGCTCCCACGGCAGGTCGACATCGGTGCGCCCGAAGTGCCCGTAGGCGGCGGTCGGGGCGTAGATGGGCCGCAGCAGGTCCAGGTCGCGGATGATCGCGGCGGGGCGCAGGTCGAACACCTCGCGGATCGCCTCCTGGATCTTCACCGGGTCGGCGTTCTCCGTGCCGAAGGTCTCCACGAACAGCCCCACCGGCGCGGCCTTGCCGATCGCGTAGGCGATCTGGACCTCGATGCGCGAGGCCAGGCCCGCGGCGATCGCGTTCTTGGCGACCCAGCGCATGGCGTAGGCGGCCGAGCGGTCGACCTTCGACGGGTCCTTTCCGGAGAACGCGCCGCCACCGTGCCGGGCCATGCCGCCGTAGGTGTCAACGATGATCTTGCGACCCGTCAGCCCAGCGTCACCCATCGGACCACCGATGACGAAGCGACCAGTGGGGTTCACCAGCAGGCGCACGCCCTCGGTGTCCAGCTCCAGGTTCGCCAGCTCGGGCAGCACGACCTGCTCCCGCACGTCGGCGCCGAGCAGCTTCTCCAGGTCGATGCCGTCGGCGTGCTGCGACGACACCACGACCGTGTCCAGGCGGACCGGCTTGTCCCCGGCGTACTCGATGGTGACCTGGGTCTTGCCGTCCGGACGCAGGTACGGCAGCACGCCGTCCTTGCGGACCTTCGTCAGCCTGCGCGCGAGGCGGTGGGCCAGCGCGATCGGCAGCGGCATCAGCTCGGGGGTGTCGTTACAGGCATAGCCGAACATCAGGCCCTGGTCGCCAGCGCCCTGCCGGGCGATCTCGTCCTCGGCGTTCTCCACCCGCGACTCGTAGGCGGTGTCGACGCCCTGGGCGATGTCCGGGGACTGCGCGCCGATGGCCACGTTGACGCCGCAGGAGTTGCCGTCGAAGCCCTTGGCGGAGGAGTCGTAGCCGATCTCGAGGATCTTCTCCCGCACGATGGTCGGGATGTCGGCGTAGGCCTCGGTCGTCACCTCGCCGACCACGTGCACCTGGCCGGTCGTCACCAGCGTCTCCACCGCGACCCGGGACCGGGGGTCCTGGGCCAGCAGCGCGTCCAGGACGGAGTCGCTGATGGCGTCGCAGATCTTGTCCGGATGCCCTTCGGTGACCGACTCCGAGGTGAACAGTCGGCGGCTGCCTGTCTCAGTCACGGGGTACCCCACTCATCCGTCCGAGGGTTTGCTGGTTGACGCCCATTATCGGGGCCGGATTCATTCCCGCACCGAACCGAGCATGTTGGCGACTGCGTCCCACACTTCGGTCGCCATTTGCGCTTTCGACCCGAGCGCGATCGGCCGCTCGGCGCCGTCGGCGGCGAGCAGCCACCCGGAGTTGTCCTCGGTGCCGAACGCCTTGCCCTCCCCCACGGCGTTGACAACCAGCAGGTCACAGCCCTTGCGGGCGAGCTTGTCGCGGGCGTGGTCGAGCACGTCCGCGCCGCTGTCGCCGGTCTCGGCGGCGAAACCCACGATCACTTGCGCCTTGCGCTCCGGGTCACCCGAACGGGCCTCGACGAGCTCGGCGAGCACGTCGGGATTGCGCACGAGCGCGACAGGGTCCGGGTCGCGGCCGGTCTTCTTGATCTTGTACTCGGCGCGCTCCGCAGGCCGGAAGTCGGCGACCGCGGCGGCCATCACGACGATGTCCGCGTCGGCGGCGGCCGCGTGCACGGCGGCGCGCAGCTCCTCGGCGGTGCCCACCCGGACGAGGTCGACGCCCGCGGGCTCGGGCAGCGGCAGCGTGTGCGCCGACACCAGGGTCACGTCGGCGCCCCGGGCCGCGGCCGTGCGGGCCAGCGCGTAGCCCTGCTTGCCCGACGAGCGGTTGCCCAGGAAGCGCACGGGGTCCAGCGGCTCGCGCGTGCCGCCCGCGGAGACCACAACGCGGCGGCCCACCAGGTCGCGGGGCAGCGCGTCCGGCCTGCTCAGCAGCAGCCGGGCGAGGTCGATGATCTCGGCGGGGTCGGCGAGCCTGCCCTTGCCGGTGTCCGCGCCGGTCAGCCTGCCCGCGGCGGGGTCGGGCACGATGACGCCGCGCTCGCGCAGCGTGGTGACGTTGGCGCGGGTGGCGGGGTGCTCCCACATCTCGGTGTGCATGGCCGGGGCCATCAGCACCGGACAGCGCGCGGTGAGCAGCGTGCTGGTGAGCAGATCGTCGGCCAGGCCGGTCGCGGCCTTGGCCAGCAGGTCGGCCGTGGCGGGCACGACCACGACCAGATCGGCTTCCTGTCCGAGCCGCACGTGCGGCACCTCGGGCACGTCGGCGAAGACGCCGGTGGCCACCTTCTGCCCGGACAGCGCCTCGAACGTCGCCGCCCCCACGAACCGCAGGGCCGCCTCGGTCGGCACGACGCGCACGTCGTGACCGGTCTCGGTCAGGCCGCGCAGCACCTCGCACGCCTTGTAGGCGGCGATGCCGCCGCCGACGCCGAGTACGACCCGGGGACGGCGGGCGGTCACTCGCCCTCGGTGTGCTCGAGCAGCCCCGAGTGGATCTCGCGCAGGGCGATGGACAGCGGCTTCTCGCGCGGGCCGGGCTCGACCAGCGGGCCGACGTACTCCAGCAGGCCCTCGCCCAGCTGGGCGTAGTAGTCGTTGATCTGGCGGGCGCGCTTGGCCGCGTAGATCACCAGGGCGTACTTCGAGCTGACCTTGTCGAGCAGGTCATCGATCGGGGGGTTGGTGATGCCTTCCAGCGGCGTGCCGGTCTGCTCGCCGATTCCCAGCTCGGTGGGGGTGATCACTCGCAACGCTCCAGCTTGTCAGACGAATCCGTGAGCACCAAGGTTAGCAACTCCGCGGCGGCGGTCCTGACGTCGGCGTTGACCACGACGGCGTCGAACTCCTCGGCGGCGGCCAGCTCACGCTTGGCCACCTCCAGCCTACGCGCGACCACGTCCTCCGGTTCGGTCCCTCGGCCGGTGAGCCGGGCGACGAGCGTCTCCCAGCTGGGCGGCATCAGCATGACGAGCTGCGCGTCGGGCATCGCCGCGCGCACCTGGCGGGCCCCCTGCAGCTCGATCTCCAGCACCGCGGGCCTGCCCTGGGCGAGCGCGTCCGCGACCGCCGCGCGAGGCGTGCCGTAGCAGTTGCCCGCGTACTCGGCGTGCTCCAGCAGCTCGCCGTCGGCGACCATGCGGTCGAACTCCGGCCGATCGACGAAGTGGTAGTGCGCGCCGTCGACCTCCCCGGGCCGGGCGGCCCGGGTGGTCACCGACACGCTGAAGTAGATGTCCGGGTGGAGGCGGCGCAGCTCCGCCACCACGCTGGACTTCCCGACCCCGGATGGCCCCGACACGACAGTGAGCCGGGGCCGGGCGATGTGCTCGCCCGACCCCGGCCCACGGCCGCTCATCGGCTCGGTCACTCGCCGGAGAACTCGGCGAGCAGCGCCTTGCGCTGGCGGTCGCCCAGGCCGCGCAGCCTGCGGCTGGGCGCGATCTCCAGGCGCTCGATGATCTGCTGGGCCCGCACCTTGCCGACGCCCGGTAGGGCCTCCAGCAACGCGGTGACCTTCATCTTGCCCAGCACCTCGTCGTTGTCGGACTGGGCCAGGACGTCCTTGAGGGTGGTGCCGCCTCGCTTCAGGCGCTCTTTGAGTTCGGCGCGGGCGCGTCGGGCGGCAGCCGCCTTCTCCAGCGCTGCGGCCCGCTGCTCGTCGGTCAGCTGGGGAAGGGCCACGATTTCCTCCGTGGGGTGGGATTTCCGGATCGGTGCCGCGACGTTACCGAGCCCTGGCCTGCGACGACAACGCGGGGGCCGGGTTGTACCGGCGGTGACGGCGGCGCTAAAGTTGATCAACGATCGGTGACGGCAGACCGAGTTGACCAGGCGAAACAGCACTAAACCGGACACCTCGGGATTTCGTCACCCACCGCGCCCGTCCGCCCACGTGCTGCGCACGGTGAGGCGTGCGCCACTCACCAGGCCGCCGGAGTCCACCCGGACAGAGCAACGTCGCGACCTGCGCTAACGATGTGAATGGGGACAAAGAGGACCCGAACGGCCGCGAGTCGGCCGTCCGGGTCCGGACAAAACGTGCGTCAGGCGGTGGCGGCCACCTCGTCGCGCAGCCGCAGCGCCGCCGCGCGGACGGCACCCGCGTCGGGGCCGTGCCGCAGGACGTCGCGCGAGCTGGTCGGCAGCACGTGCCGACCGGCGCCGAACAGGCGGGCCAGGTCGGCCGGACCCGCGCCCTGCGCGCCGACGCCCGGGGCCAGGATCGGCCCGTTGAGCGCGCTCAGGTCGACCCCGGTCTCGGCCAGCGTGGCGCCGACGACCAGGCCGATTGACCCCATCGGCACGGCGCCCGCGTTGCGGGCCGCAGCGGCGTCCACCACGGCCTGGGCCACCGAGCGGCCGTCCGCCCGCGCCCGCTGGACCTGCGCGCCCTCGGGGTTGGACGTCAGCGCCAGCACGAACACCCCGCGCCCGGTGGCCTCCGCGGTCGCCAGGGCGGGCTCCAGCGAGCCGAACCCGAGGTAGGGCGACAGCGTGACCGCGTCCCCGGCCAGCGGCGAGCCGTCGGCGAGGTAGGCCTGGGCATAGGCGGCCATGGTGGAGCCGATGTCGCCGCGCTTGGCGTCGACCAGCACCAGCGCGCCCGCCGCCCCGGCCTCGGCGATGACCCGTTCCAGGACGGCGACCCCGCGCGAGCCGTGGGCCTCGAAGAAGGCCGACTGCGGCTTGAGCACCGCGATCTCGCCCGCCAGCGCCTCGACGCAGGTCAGCGCGAACCGCTCCAGCCCCTCGGCGTCGCGGGGCAGGCCCCACGCGTCCAGCAGGCCCGGGTGCGGGTCGATGCCCACGCACAGCGCCCCCCGGGCGTCGACCGCGGCGGCCAGCCGCGCGCCGAAGCCGGTCACCGGGACGCCCGCAGCGCGGTCTGCAGCTCCTGCAGCGGCCGCACGCCGATCTCGTCGCGGATGAGCGCCTCGATGCCGTGCACCGCGGCCGCTGCGCCCTGGATCGTCGTGACGCACGGGATGTCGCGGGCCACGGCGGCCGTGCGGATCTCGTAGCCGTCCACGCGGGGGCCGTGGTTGCCGTACGGGGTGTTGATCACCATGTCGACGCCGCCGGAGTGGATCAGCTCGACGATGTTGTCCTTGCCCTCGAAGTGCTTGCGCACCACCGTGCACGGGATTCCGTTGCGGCGCAGGACCTCCGCGGTGCCCGAGGTCGCCAGGACCTCGAAGCCCAGGTCCGCCAGGCGCTTCACCGGGAACACCATCGCGCGCTTGTCGCGGTTGGCCACGGAGACGAACACCTTGCCGGAGGTCGGAAGCGAGCCGTAGGAGGCCGTCTGCGACTTGGCGAACGCCTTGCCGAAGGACTCGTCGATGCCCATGACCTCGCCGGTGGACTTCATCTCCGGGCCCAGCAGCGAGTCGACGCCGTGGCCCTCGGGCGTGCGGAACCGGTGGAACGGCAGCACGGCCTCCTTGACAGCGACCGGCGCGCCCTCGGTCAACTCGGCCCCGTCGCCGTCGGCCGGGAGCATGCCCTCGGCGCGCAGGTCGGCGATCGTGGCGCCGAGCATGATCCGGGCGGCGGCCTTGGCCAGCGGCACGGCGGTCGCCTTCGACACGAACGGCACCGTGCGGCTCGCGCGCGGGTTGGCCTCCAGCACGTAGAGCACGTCGTCCTTGAGCGCGTACTGCACGTTCAGCAGTCCCCGCACGCCGATGCCCTTGGCGATGGCCTCGGTCGAGCGGCGCACGGCCTCCAGGTCGGTGCGGCCCAGCGTGATCGGCGGCAGCGCGCAGGCGGAGTCGCCGGAGTGGATGCCCGCCTCCTCGATGTGCTCCATGACGCCGCCGAGGTAGACCTCCTCGCCGTCGCACAGGGCGTCGACGTCGATCTCGATGGCGTCGTCGAGGAACCGGTCGACCAGCACCGGGTGCTCCGGGGTGATCTCGGTGGCGCGCTTGATGTACCCGGCCAGGGAGTCCTCGTCGTAGACGATCTCCATGCCGCGGCCGCCCAGCACGTAGGACGGGCGCACGAGCACCGGGTAGCCGATCTCGTCGGCGATGCGCTTGGCCGCGGCGAACGAGGTGGCCGTGCCGTACTTGGGCGCGGGCAGCCCGGCGGAGGTGAGCACCTCGCCGAACGCGCCCCGGTCCTCGGCCAGGTGGATGGCCTGCGGCGAGGTCCCCACGACCGGGACGCCCGCGTCGGCCAGCCGCCGCGCCAGCCCCAGCGGGGTCTGCCCGCCGAGCTGGACGACCACGCCCGCGACCGTGCCGGACATGCGCTCGGAGTGCACGACCTCCAGGACGTCCTCGAAGGTCAGCGGCTCGAAGTACAGCCGGTCGGAGGTGTCGTAGTCGGTGGACACGGTCTCCGGGTTGCAGTTGACCATGACCGTCTCGTAGCCGGCCGCCCGCAGCGCCATCGCCGCGTGCACGCACGAGTAGTCGAACTCGATGCCCTGCCCGATGCGGTTGGGCCCGGAGCCCAGGATGAGCACCTTGGGCTTCTCGTGCTGGGGCGTGACCTCGGACTCCGCGGCGGGGTCCAGCTCGTAGGTCGAGTAGTGGTACGGCGTGCGGGCGGCGAACTCGGCGGCGCAGGTGTCGACGGTCTTGAACACCGGCCGCACCCGCAGCCGGTGGCGCAGGGCGCGGACGCCGTCCTCGCCAGCCAGCTCGGGCCGCAGCGCGGCGATCTGGCGGTCGGAGAGGCCGTTGTGCTTGGCCCGCCGCAGCAGGTCCTCGTCCAGCACCGGCGCGGACTCGATCTCCGCGCGCAGCTCGACCAGCATCGCGATCTGGTCGATGAACCACGGGTCGATGCCGGAGGCGTCGTGCACGTCGGCGACCGACGCGCCCATCCGCAGCGCGCGTTCGACGGTGTAGAGGCGGCCGTCGTGCCCGGTGCGGAGCGCGTCGAGCGCGGACTCCTGGGTCATGGTGTCCGGGTCGGGCGTCGTCCAGAAGCCGACGGCCTTCGTCTCCATCGACCGCAGCGCCTTGCCCAGCGCCTCGGCGAAGTTGCGGCCCAGGCTCATCGCCTCGCCGACGGACTTCATCGTGGTGGTCAGGGTCGGGTCGGCGCCGGGGAACTTCTCGAAGGCGAACCGCGGCACCTTCACCACGACGTAGTCCAGCGTCGGCTCGAAGGAGGCCGGGGTCTCGCCGGTGATGTCGTTGGTGATCTCGTCGAGGGTGTAGCCGATGGCCAGCCGCGCGGCGATCTTGGCGATCGGGAAGCCGGTCGCCTTCGACGCCAGCGCGCTGGAGCGCGACACGCGCGGGTTCATCTCGATGACGACCATGCGCCCGGTCTGCGGGTGGATGGCGAACTGGATGTTGCAGCCGCCGGTGTCCACGCCGACCGCGCGCAGCACGGCGATGCCGGTGTCGCGCATGACCTGGTACTCGCGGTCGGTCAGCGTCATCGCCGGGGCGACGGTCACCGAGTCGCCGGTGTGCACGCCCATCGGGTCGATGTTCTCGATGGAGCAGATGACGACCACGTTGTCGCGGCGGTCGCGCATCAGCTCCAGCTCGTACTCCTTCCAGCCGAGGACGCTCTCCTCGATGAGCACCTCGGTGACCGGGCTCTCGGCGAGCCCGGTGGAGGCCAGCCGCTCCAGCTCCTCGTGGGTGTGCGCCATGCCGGAGCCGAGCCCGCCCATGGTGAACGACGGCCGGATGACGACCGGCAGGCCCAGCTCGGCGACGGTCTCGCGGACCTCGTCCATCGAGTGGCACACCCGGCTGCGCGGGGTCTCGCCGCCGATCTCGGCGACGATGTCCTTGAACTTCTGCCGGTCCTCGCCGCGCTGGATGGCGTCGATGTCGGCGCCGATCAGCTCGACGCCGTACTTCTCCAGGACGCCGCGCTCGTGCAGCGCGACCGCGGTGTTGAGCGCGGTCTGCCCGCCCAGGGTGGCCAGGATCGCGTCCGGGCGCTCCCTGGCGATCACCTTCTCCACGAACTCCGGGGTGATCGGCTCGACGTAGGTGGCGTCGGCGAACTCCGGGTCGGTCATGATCGTGGCCGGGTTGGAGTTCACCAGGCTGACCCGGATGCCCTCGCTGCGCAGCACGCGGCAGGCCTGGGTGCCGGAGTAGTCGAACTCGCAGGCCTGGCCGATGACGATCGGGCCGGAGCCGATGACCAGCACGTGCTGGATGTCGTCGCGCTTGGGCATCAGCGACCGCCCTCCATCAGGTTCGCGAACCGGTCGAACAGGTCCGCGGCGTCGTGCGGGCCCGCGGCGGCCTCGGGGTGGTACTGCACGGAGAAGGCGGGCACGTCGAGCGCGCGCAGACCCTCGACCGTCCCGTCGTTGGGGCAGACGTGGCTGACCTTGGCGCTGCCGAAGGGCGTGTCGAACTCCTCGCCCGCCTCGCCCTCCAGCGCGAACCCGTGGTTCTGCGCGGTGATGGCGACCGCCCCGGTCTCCACGTCGATCACCGGGATGTTGATGCCGCGGTGGCCGTAGCGCATCTTGTAGGTCCCCCGGCCGAGCGCGCGGCCGAGGATCTGGTTGCCGAAGCAGATGCCGAACAGCGGGATGCGCCGCTCCAGCGCGGCCCTGGTCAGCTCGACCGCGTGGTCCATCGTCGCCGGGTCGCCGGGCCCGTTGGACAGGAAGACCCCGTCCGGCTCGACGGCCAGCAGGTCGTCGATGGCGCTGGTGGCGGGCAGCACGTGGGTCTCGATGCCGCGCGCGGCCATCATGCGCGGGGTGTTGGACTTGATGCCCAGGTCCAGCGCGGCCACGCGGAACCGGGTCTCGCCCGCGGCGGGGACGACGTAGGTCTCGCGCGTGGTGACCTCGTCGGCCAGCGCGGCGCCCAGCATCCTCGGGCTCTCCAGCACCTGGACGACCATCGCGTCGTCGGTGGTCAGGGCCTCGCCGGAGAAGACACCGGCGCGCATGGCCCCGCGCTCGCGGATGTGGCGGGTCAGCGAGCGGGTGTCGACCCCGCTGATGCCGACGACGCCCTGGCTGGTCAGCTCGTCGTCCAGCGAGCGGCGGGAGCGCCAGTTCGACGGCGTCCGCGCGGGATCGCGCACGACGTAGCCGGAGACCCAGATGCGGGTGGACTCGTCGTCCTCGTCGTTCCAGCCGGTGTTGCCGATCTGCGGCGCCGTGGCCACCACGATCTGCCGGTGGTAGGACGGGTCGGTCAGCGTCTCCTGGTAGCCGGTCATGGCGGTGCAGAACACCACCTCGCCGAAGGTGGCGCCGTGCGCGCCGAAGGCGCTGCCGCGGAACACCCGGCCGTCCTCCAGCACGAGCGCGGCCGGTGTGCGTGTGGTGGTCATGGGGTTCCTCCCGTGAGCGCGCGGAGCGCGGGCACCCACGTCTGGTAGTCGTCCTTGTCGTCGGCGCGGAAGCCGGTGTCGAACTCGTGGCCGTCGACGCGCCAGCGCACGACCAGCAGCCCGTCGCCGCCCATCACCTTCCCGGCGATGCCGGGCGCGGTGCGGGCGTCGACCACGTCCTCCGCGGGGATCCAGACCGGCTCGGCGCCGGTCCGGTCGAACAGCACGCCGTCGGCGAGCAGGTGGGCGGTGGCCTCGGCGCGGAAGCCGACGTCGCCCACCGCGACCCGGTCCTGCCAGCCCGCGTCGGTGACGGTGCTGGCGTAGACGCCGGTGCTCGGCGGCAGCAGGTCGGCGGCGGTGCCCGCGCGGACCGCGGCCAGCAGGTCGGCGGGCGCCTGCGGGAAGGCGGGCAGGTCGGCCTGGCGCCTGCGGCGGTTGCGGTAGCCCCACCACATCAGCGCGACCAGCCCGACCAGCACCGCGAGCGTCGCGAGGGTGAGCAGCGCCCTGGCCATCAGCGGTCCGCCTTCCCGGAGTCCACGGTCGCGGAGTCGTTCATCAGGCCACCTTCCCGTCCCGCGCGGTGAAGCGCCCGCGCAGCAGGGTGGCGATGACCGCGCCGGGCAGCTCCATGCCCTCGTACGGGGTGTTGCCCGCGATGCTGGCCAGGGCGGCGCCGTCGACGGTCCACCGGGCGTCCGGGTCGACCAGGGCCAGCGTGGCGGGCTCGCCGACGGCGATCGGGCGGCCGTGGTCGGGCAGCCCGGCGATCTCGGCGGGCCGCTCGCTCATGACCCGCGCGACGCCGCGCCAGTCGAGCAGGCCCGGCTCGACCATGGTCTTGACCACGATGCCCAGCGCCGTCTGCAGGCCGAGCATGCCCGGGCGGGCCGCGGACCACTCGCAGTCCTTGTCCTGCGGGGCGTGCGGGGCGTGGTCGGTGGCGACGCAGTCCACCACCCCGTCGGCCAGCGCCTGGCGGAGCGCCGCGGCGTCGGAGTGGCCGCGCAGCGGCGGGTTGACCTTGTTGACCGGGTCGTAGGTGGCCAGCCGGGAGTCGTCCAGCAGCAGGTGGTGCGGGGTGACCTCGGCGGAGACCCGGGTGCCGCGCGCCTTCGCCCATGCCAGGACGTCGACCGTGCCCGCGGTGGAGACGTGGCAGACGTGCAGCCGGGCGCCGACGTGCCGGGCCAGCAGGCAGTCGCGGGCGACGATGGCCTCCTCGGCGACCGCGGGCCAGCCCGCCAGGCCGAGGCGGGCGGCGGTCTCGCCCTCGTGCGCCTGCGCGCCGACGGTCAGCCGGGGCTCCTCGGCGTGCTGGGCGATCACCGCGTCGAGCGCCTTGGTGTACTCCAGCGCGCGCCGCATGATCAGCGGGTCGGCGACGCAGAGGCCGTCGTCGGAGAACAGCCGGACGTTCGCCTGCGAGCGGGCCATCGTGCCCAGCTCGGCCAGCTTCTCGCCCTTGAGGCCGACGGTGACCGCGCCGACCGGGTGCACGTCGACCAGGCCGACCTCGCGGCCGCGGCGCCACACGTGCTCGACGACGACGGCGTTGTCGGCGACCGGGTCGGTGTTGGCCATGGCGAAGACCGCCGTGTACCCGCCGAGGGCGGCGGCCCGCGAGCCGGTCTCGATGGTCTCGGTGTCCTCGCGGCCCGGCTCGCGCAGGTGGGTGTGCAGGTCGACGAAGCCGGGCAGGGCCACGGCGCCCTGCGCGTCGAAGATCTCGCCCGCGGTCAGGTCCTTGCCGATCTCGGTGATGACGCCGTCCTCGACCCTGATGTCGACCGCGTCCTCGCCGTAGGGGCGGACGTTCTTCAGCACGATCACGCTTGGTCCTCCTCTCCGGCCAGCAGGTGGTACAGGACCGCCATCCGCACGTGCACGCCGTTGGCGACCTGCTCGGTGATGGCCGCCCGCGGCGAGTCGGCGACCGCGTGCGCGATCTCCATGCCGCGCAGCATCGGGCCCGGGTGCAGCACGACGGCGTGCTCGGGGAGCATCGCCAGCCGCGTGGCGTTGAGCCCGTAGTGGACCGCGTACTCGCGGGCGGACGGGAAGAAGCCGCCGTGCATGCGCTCGGCCTGCACGCGCAGCATCATCACCGCGTCCAACGTAGGCAGTTCGGCGTCGAGGTCGTAGGAGACCGTGAGGCCGCTCACCGGCCAGTCGGCCAGTGCGGTCGGCAACAGCGTCGGCGGCGCGACGACCACCACCTCCGCGCCGAGGGTGGTCAGCAGATGCACATTGGACCGGGCCACCCGGCTGTGCAGCACGTCGCCGACGATGCCGATCCGGCGGCCGTCGATCCCGCCGAGCCGGTCCCGCAGGGTGGCCGCGTCCAGCAGCGCCTGGGTCGGGTGCTCGTGCGTGCCGTCGCCCGCGTTGACCACGCAGGTGCCCACATCGGACAACCAGCCCGCCAGCCGGTGCGCGGCGCCGGATGCCGGGTGGCGGACGATCACGCAGTCCGCGCCCGCGGCGGCCAGGGTCAGCGCGGTGTCGCGCAGGGACTCGCCCTTGCCGACCGACGACCCGCCCGCGGAGACGTTCACCACATCGGCGCTCATCCACTTCCCGGCGATCTCGAAGGAGACCCGGGTCCGGGTGGAGTTCTCGTAGAACATGGTGATCACGGTGCGCCCGCGCAGCGTCGGCAGCTTCTTCACCTCGCGGCCCAGCAGCGTCCGCTTGAGACCGTCCGCGGTGTCCAGGATCGCCAGCGCGGTGTCCGCGTCGAGGCGGTCGGCGCCGAGCAGATGCCTCATGGGGTGTCCCCGCGGTTGAGCAGGACGGCGTCGCGGCCGTCGATCTCGGCGAACAGGACGGAGACCTCCTCGGTGCGTGCGGTGGGCACGTTCTTGCCGACGTAGTCGGCGCGGATCGGCAGCTCGCGGTGGCCGCGGTCGACGAGGACGGCCAGCTGGACCGCGCGGGGGCGGCCCGCGTCGCGCAGCGCGTCGAGGGCCGAGCGGATGGTGCGGCCGGAGAACAGCACGTCGTCGACCAGGATGACCAGCGCGTCGTCCACCCCGGACGCGGGCAGCTCGGTCGCCCCGAGCGGACGCGTCGGGCGGCGGCGCAGGTCGTCGCGGTAGAGGGTGACGTCGAGGGTGCCCGTGGGCACGGTCACGTCGGTGAACTCGGCGATCTTGGCGGCCAGCCGCCGGGCCAGGGGGACCCCCCTGGTCGGGATGCCCAGTAACACCACAGGGCGGGCCTCGCTCGCGTCGAGCGAGGTCTTCTCGATGACCTGATGGGCCATCCGGGCGATGGTGCGCGCGACGTCGCCCGGCGTCAGCAGCTCGCGCCGCCCGGCCGGGTCCGTCGCGCCACGGTCTCGCGGCGCCACGCTGGACTCCTTCCCCGCCTCGCTGGACGGGTCCTTAAAGGATGTCGGTTAGGCTCCTGACCTGGAGCCACCGCGACGGTACCAGGCGCGGGCGCGGACCCGAGCGGGTGGTGTGCCCGGTTCGACACGGTTTGGAAAAAGACCCAGCTTGACCTGGTGACAACTCTGGGTAACCATTACTCTGCGTGTCGATTTGAAGCTACCCGCGGCAGTCCATAGCGCCGACGGGGCGAACGAATGGAGAACCGCCGCATGGGCGACTACGCCAAGGCGCTAGGAGCCAAGCTCCGCGCGATCCGCCAGCAGCAGGGGCTGTCCCTGCATGGCGTCGAGCAGAAGTCCGGTGGCCGGTGGAAGGCTGTCGTCGTCGGCTCCTACGAGCGCGGCGACCGGGCCGTCACCGTGCAGAAGCTGGCCGAGCTCGCGGACTTCTACGGCGTGCCGGTGGTGGAGCTCCTGCCCGAGGGCCGGGTGCCCTCCGGCGCCGAACCCGCCACCAAGATCGTGATCAACCTGGAGCGGCTGCAACAGCTGCCCGCGGAGAAAGTGGGACCGCTGGCCCGCTACGCCGCCACCATCCAGAGCCAGCGCGGCGACTACAACGGCAAGGTCCTGTCCATCCGGACCGAGGACCTGCGGTCGCTGGCGATCATCTACGACATGACCCCGGGCGAGCTGACCGAGCAGCTCATCGACTGGGGCGTGCTGCCTCCCGAGGCCAGGCCGTCCAAGGAAGACTGACGGGAAAGCGGGCGCACCTCCATGCCGAGGGTGCGCCCGCTTCCGCATCGCTAGAGGGTGGCCCGCAGCCGGTCGGCGATCCCGCCGATGCGGCCGAGGACGCCGTTGACGAACCGGGGCGAGTCGTCGGTCGACAGCGACTTGGCCAGCTGGACGGCCTCGTCGATGGCCACCGGGTCGGGCACGTCCGTCGCCCACAGCAGCTCGTAGAGGCCCATCCGCAGGATCGCGAGGTCCACGGCGGGCATGCGCTCCAGGGTCCAGCCCTGGGCATGCTCGGTGAGCAGCTCGTCGATGCGCGCCCGGTGCGCGGAGACGCCCTCCACCAGGGTCACGGTGTAGTCGTTGACCGGCGGCACGTCGGGCGAACCGACCCGGTCGGCGAGCAGGGTGACCGGGTCGACGCCGCGGACGGCGGCCTCGAACAACAGGTCCACCGCCCGCTTGCGGGCCTTGCTCCGCGCTCCCATCTCAGCCGCTGACCCGGCCGAGGTAGCGGCCGTCGCGGGTGTCGACCTTGACCTTCTCGCCGGTGCTGACGAACAGCGGCACCTGGATCTCCGCGCCGGTCTCCAGCCGCGCGGGCTTGGTGCCGCCGGTGGACCGGTCGCCCTGCAGGCCCGGGTCGGTGTGCTCGATGACCAGCTCGACGGAGGTCGGCAGCTCGATGAACAGCGGGGTGCCCTCGTGCGAGTTCACCGTCGCGGTGCTGTTCTCCAGCATGTACTTGGCGGCGTCGCCGACGACCTTGGGGTCGATGCTGATCTGCTCGTAGGTGTCGGTGTCCATGAAGACGTACTCGGACCCGTCGTTGTACAGGTACGTCATGTCCCGGCGGTCGACGGTCGCGGTGTCGACCTTGACGCCCGCGTTGAAGGTCTTGTCGACGACCTTGCCGGTCAGCACGTGCTTGAGCTTGGTGCGCACGAACGCGGGGCCCTTGCCGGGCTTGACGTGCTGGAACTCCACGACGGACCAGAGCTGGCCCTCCAGGTTGAGCACCAGGCCGTTCTTCAGGTCGTTGGTCGAGGCCACGGGGTTGTTCTCCTGTGTTTCCGGCGCGCCCGGGTGGCGTCCGACGGGGTCAGACGACCATGAGCTGCTTGGTGGTCAGCGTGAGGAGTTCAGGACCTGCGTCCCGCACGACGAGCGTGTCCTCGATGCGGACGCCGCCCCTGCCGGGCAGGTAGACGCCCGGCTCGACGGTGACCGCCATGCCAGCGGCGAGTGTACCGTCGCCGGTCTTGGCCAGACTCGGGGCCTCGTGGATGCGCAGCCCGACGCCGTGGCCGAGGCCGTGCGGGAAGAACTCGCCCTGGCCCGCCTCCTCGATCACCCGCCTGGCCGCGGCGTCGACCGCGGCGACCTCGGCGCCGGGCCTGACCGCCGCCCTGCCCTCGGCCTGGGCCAGCGCGACCAGCTCGTACAGCTCCCGCTGCCAGTCCTCGGGCTCGCCGATCACCAGCGTGCGGGTCATGTCCGAGTGGTACCCGTCGACGAGCGCGCCGAAGTCGAGCTTGACGAAGTCGCCCTGCTGGAGGACGGCGTCGGTGGGCCGGTGGTGCGGGATCGCCGAGTTCGCGCCCGCGGCGACGATGGACTCGAAGCTGGGGGCGGCCGCGCCGTGGTCGAGCATGCGGGCCTCCAGCTCGCGCGCCACCTCCCGCTCGGTGCGCCCCGGCCGGATGCCGCCGTGCTCCACCAGGTCGGCGAGCGCGCGGTCGGCGGCGGCGCAGGCCATGCGCAGGGCGTCGACCTCGGTCTCGTCCTTCACCAGGCGCAGTCGCTCGACCAGGTCCGGCGCGCGGGTCAGCTCGGCCTCGGTGGCCGCCTTGAGCACGTCGAGCCCGTCGACGGTGACGTGCTGGCTCTCGAACCCCACCCGGCCGCGCGCCTCGGCGGCGACGGCGGGCGCGCTGGCCCGCTCGATGACATGCCGCATATCGGGCACCTGGCGCTGCGCCTGGGTCGTGTAGCGGCCGTCCGTGCAGAAGACGTCGTCGCCGTCCACGGTGACCAGGAGGGCGGCGTTGGACCCGGTGAAGCCCGTCAGGTACCGGATGTTGAGCAGGTCGACGACGAGAAGCGCGTCCAGGTCGCGGTCGCGCAGGAGGGCGCGCAGGGCGTCCCGGCGGGGAGCGTGGGATTCGGCCATACCCGCGAGCCTAGGCAGGGCGGCGGCTACCCTCCAGTAATGCGGATGTGGCTGGTGCGCGGCGCGGTGCTGGCGGTCGTCCACGCGGCGGCGGCCGTCCTCGTGGCGCTGCTGAGGGCGAGCGACCCGACCGGGCAGTCCACGCTGTCGGCGCTGGTGCTCGGTCTGCTCGCCGGCGTGGCGGCGGTCTGGGCCGCGGTCGACGGCTGGCGGGGCCTGCCCGACCGGGGCCGGACCTGGGTGTACGCGGCCCTGATCGCGGGCGTGGGCTCGGCCGTGCTGGGCGTCATCGGGCGGGCGGTGTTCGTGGACGAGACGGGCGTGAGCGCGCTGGGCTCGGCACTGACCGGCGGCGCGGCCTTCACCGCGCTGCTGGTGCTGGTCCCGGCCGGGCTCGGCCTGCTGGTCGGTCCCCGCCTGGCGACGCGCTAGAGGTGCGCTCCGCGCGGGTAGGCGTCCCACTCGGCCTGGCTGATCTCGGTCGCGCGGGAGCCGTTGACGGCGAGCAGCACCGGGTCGGTGATGGTCCAGAGCCTGCCGTCGTCCAGGACGAAGCCCACGCGTGACCCCGCGCGGACGGCCGGGGCGCCCGCGGGCAGGTGCGCGGCGACCGGCACGGCGTCGAGCCCGGGGACGCGGGGCAGCACGCGGTAGGAGATCCGCTCGGCGACCGACCGCCGCTCGACCCGCAGGACCCGTCCGCCGCGGATGACGTCGACCGTGCGGCGGGGCGACGGGACGGCGAAGCCGTCGAGCGCGGCCAGGATGCGGGCCGGGTCGTCGCAGGCCGCGGTGTCGGTGAGGTCCAGCCCGAAGTGCGCCAGGTCGGTCGGGGCCGCCTCGACCCGGGTCGCCCGGACGAGGTCGACGGGGACGCGGTCGCACGGGTCGGTCCGGGACGGGACGGCGTGCCCGCTGCCGTTCCTGACCAGCCCGGGCCCCTCGGCCCACGGGCCCGGCACCAGGACCGGGTCGTAGGGCTGGGTGCGGAACTCGCGGTCCCAGAAGGTCAGCGTGGTGCCGCCGTCGGTCTCGTGGGCGATGGCGAACGCGGCGAGCGCGTCGACCCACATGAAGTCCACGCTGAACGCGTCGACCACCGAGCGGAGGCGGGGTCCGCCGGTGCCGCCGGGGACGAAGCCGTCCGGGCCGAGCACCTCGACCCCGGACCGGAACGCCGGGTCGGACGAGCGCAGCACGAACTGGCCCGCCCCGTTCCACCCGGCCGCCCGGCCGGTGGTGTCGGTGAACATCAGGTGGAAGCGGCCGTCGAGGAACACCGCGGCGGGCTGGCCCGCGCCGTAGGCGTTGTCGCGGAGTTCGTCGCGGGCGGAGGTCACGATGGGCCTGCCGCCGTTCGCCCTGGTCCAGCGCTTGCCGTCGGTGCTGGTGGCCAGCCCGATGGCGTTGCCGTGCGCGTGGTCGCCCGCGGCGCCGGTGTAGTAGAGGTAGTAGATCCCGCCGACCCGGATCACCGACGGGTCGCAGGTGTGCATGCCGTCGAAGCCGGTCCGGCTGCCGGAGAACACCGCCTGCCCGCCGCTGCCGTCCGGCCCCCGGAAGGGCTTGGCGAGGTCGGTGGTCTCGGCGAGCAGCAGGTCGTCGCCGGGTGGCGCGGCGGAGCCGAGCTGGCTGCACCACCACATCCGGTACTTGCCGCCCTCGCGCAGCAGCGTCGGCGCGTAGTTGTAGGGCGCGCCCGCGCTGCCCGCGGCGACGACGCCCTTGCTCTGCCTGCCCCGGTCGGTGCCCAACGGGGCGGGCGCGGCAGGGCGGGGCTGCACGGCGGGCGGCGTGGTCGTGACCCGCTCGCCCGGGGGCGGCGGCTCGACCACGCCGGTGCCGGTCGTGCACCCGGCCACGACGAGGAGAGCCAGGACCACGGCGAGCCGCGGTCGCCGGACCCGGCTGAGCATGAGCGGTGGGGACCTTTCGTGCCGGTGACGCGTTCCGCCCAGTCTAGGAGCGCCGATCGGCCCACGGCCGCGTTCGGCGACATGGCCGAATTGATCACACCCGGGCTCAGGCCCGGGCGGCCCCCGCCAGCCAGCGCAGCGCCAGCGCGTAGCCGTCGACGCCGAGGCCGACGATCACGCCCACCGCGATGTCGGACAGGACGCTGTGCCTGCGGAACTCCTCGCGCTTGTGCACGTTGGAGATGTGCACCTCCACCAGCGGCGCGCTGAGCTGCGCCGCGGCGTCGCGCACGGCGATGGAGTAGTGCGTCCACGCGCCCGCGTTGAGCACGACCGGCAGCTTGCGGTCGGCGGCCTCGTGCAGCCAGCCGACCATCTCGCCCTCGTGGTCGGTTTGCCGCACCTCGACCTCGACGCCGAGCTCCAGGCCGGTCTTCACGCACAGCTCGACCAGGTCGGCGTGCGTGGTGCTGCCGTACACCTCGGGCTCGCGGGTGCCGAGCCTGCCCAGGTTCGGGCCGTTGAGGACGAGGATCACAGCAGCACCCCGCCCCCGCTCGGCTCGGCGGCCACCGCCGAGTAGGCCGCGGCCAGCAGCGCCGGGTCGGGCCCCTCCAGCCGGGTCGGCTTGGCCAGGCCGTCGAGCACGACGAAGCGCAGCACGCCCGACTTGGTCTTCTTGTCCCCGAGCATGCCCTCGATCAGCTGCGGCAGCGCGTCGGCGTCGTAGCTGACCGGCAGCCCCAGCGCGGTGAGGATCGCCCGGTGCCGGTCGGCGGTGGCGTCGTCGAGCCTGCCCGCCAGCCGGGCCAGCTCGGCGGCGAACACCATGCCGACGCTGATCGCCGCGCCGTGCCGCCAGCGGTACCGCTCGCGGCGCTCGATGGCGTGGCCGAGGGTGTGCCCGTAGTTGAGGATCTCCCGCAGGCTCGACTCGCGCAGATCGCTGGCCACCACGTCGGCCTTGACCTGGATCTTGCGCCGCACCAGCTCGGCGATCACCTCGCCGTCGGGGTCGACGGCGGCGGCCGGGTCGGCCTCGATCAGGTCGAGGATCACCGGGTCGGCGATGAAGCCGCCCTTGACCACCTCGGCCATGCCCGCGACCAGCTCGTTGCGCGGCAGCGACCCCAGCGTCGCCAGGTCCACCAGCACGGCGGCGGGCTCGTGGAACGCCCCGACCAGGTTCTTGCCCGCGTCGGTGTTGATCCCGGTCTTGCCGCCGACGGCGGCGTCGACCATGCCCAGCAGCGTCGTGGGCACGTTGACCAGCCGCACGCCGCGCATCCAGGTGGCCGCGACGAACCCGGCCAGGTCCGTCACCGCCCCGCCGCCGAGCGCAACGACCGTGCCCTGCCGGTCGAGCCCGATCCGCCCGAGCACCTCCCAGCAGAACCCGGCCACCGACAGCGCCTTGCCGTCCTCGGCGTCCGGGATCTCGATGCGGTGCGCGTCCACCCCGGCAGCGGCCAGCTCCTCGCGGATCTGCTCGGCGGTCGCGGTCAGCGTCGGCTGGTGCACGATGGCCGCCTTCGACGACCCCCGCACCACCTCGACGAGCTCGCCGAGCAGCCCCTTGCCGATCACCACGTCGTACGGCTGGCCGGTGGCCACCCTGATCCGCACCGGCTGCTCGGTTCCCACGGTCTCTCCAGTCCTCTCGGTCACGCCGGGCCCGTCACGCCTCGGCGAGTTCGGCGGTCAGCCGGGCCACCACGTCCTCGGCGCTGCTGTGGTCGGTGTCGACCTCCACGGTGGCCACCTCCCGGTACAGCGGCAACCGCGCGTCCAACAGCTCCTTGAACTTCGCCCTCGGGTTCACCCCGGCCAACAGCGGCCGCGCCGTGGACAGCCCCGTCCGCCGGACACCCTCGGCCAGCCCGACGTTGAGGAACACCACGGTGTGCCCGCTCAGCCGCTCCCGCGTCCGCGCCGACAGCACGGCCCCACCGCCGAGCGACAGCACCCCGTCGTGCTCAGTCAGCGCCCTGGCGACCGCGTCCTCCTCGGCGGCCCGGAACGCCTCCTCGCCGTCCTCGGTGAAGATCTCCGCCACGGACTTGCCCACAGCAGCTACGACATCGGCGTCGGTGTCGCGGAACCCGACCCCAAGCGCCGCCGCCAGCGCCTCGCCCACGGTCGTCTTCCCGGCCCCCGGCGGCCCCACGACCACGGCGACGGGACGGGCCCCGCCCCCTCCCCCGCCCCGACTCACCAGCGCTCCCGCAGCGACGCGAGGTAGCCCTCGACGTTGCGCCGGGTCTCCGGCAGCGAGTCACCGCCGAACTTCTCCAGCGCCGCATCGGCCACCACCAGCGCCACCACGGACTCCAGCACGACGCCCGCCCTCGGCACGGCGCAGACGTCGGAGCGCTGGTGGATGGCCACCGCGGGCTCGCCGGTCACCACGTCGACGGTCGCCAGCGCCCTGGGCACGGTGGAGATGGGCTTCATCGCCACCCGCACCCGCAGCGGCTCGCCGTTGGTGATGCCGCCCTCGAGCCCACCGGCCCGGTTGGACCGCCTGCTGACCCCGGTGACGGTGCCCTCCGCCCGGTCGATCTCGTCGTGCGCCTGGCTCCCCCACCGCGTCGCCGTGGTGAACCCGTCGCCGATCTCGACCCCCTTCATGGCCTGCACACCCATCAGCGCCCCGGCCAGCCGCGCGTCGAGCCTGCGGTCCCAGTGCACGTGCGAGCCCAGCCCCGGCGGCAGCCCGTAGGTGATGACCTCGATGACCCCGCCGACGGTGTCGCCCGCCTTCTTGACGGCCTCCACCTCGGCGACCATCGCCTCGGTCCCCGCCGGGTCGAACGCGCGCACCGGGCTCTCGTCGATGGCCGCGAGGTCACCGGGCCCCGGCAGCGGCCCCTCCGGCGCCCGCGCCCCGCCGATCGACACCACGTGGCTGACGATCTCGGCCCCGAACAGCTGCCGCAGGAAGTTCCGCGCCACCGTCCCGGCCGCCGTCCGCGCCGCCGTCTCCCGCGCGCTGGCCCGCTCGAGCACGGGCCGCGCCTCGTCGAACCCGTACTTCTGCATGCCCGGCAGGTCGGCGTGCCCCGGCCGTGGCCGGGTCAGCGGCTCGTTGCGGGCCTGGCTGGCCAGCACCTCGGGGTCCACCGGGTCGGCCGCCATGACGGTCTCCCACTTGGGCCACTCGGCGTTCTCGATCCGCACCGCGATCGGCCCGCCCTGGGTGATCCCGTGCCGCACCCCGCCGAGGATCTCGACCTGATCGGTCTCGAACCCCATCCGCGGGCTGCGCCCGAACCCGAGCCGCCTGCGGGCCATCTGCGCGCCCAGGTCGGCGGTGGTGACCTCGACTCCGGCCACCATTCCCTCGAGCACGGCCACCAGCGCGGGTCCGTGCGACTCTCCAGCGGTCATCCAACGCAGCACGCCCGGAATACTTCCATGCCCGCCGCGCGCCCGGTCGCCGGGATCACCCCGAGCCACCACGGGAGCAACCGCGAATCCGCAGCTCAGACCACCCGCGTCCGCTCACCGGACACCGAACCACCTCCCGGAATCTGCATCAAGTGACATCACGACCTCACATCCCGACGATCACCAAGGCGCACGCCGCCCCGAGCATCCCCGGCCCGTGGGGCGCGCCCGACCGCCACCGGGGCACCGCGGCGATCAGCGCCAACGTCACCAGCGACGCGCCCACGAGCGCCACCAGCAACGCCTCCACGCCGACCACACCCAGCACCGCACCGACCATCAGCGCCAGTTTCACGTCACCCCCGCCGAGCGAGCCCGGCCGCACCCACGCGATCACCGCGTGCACCGCGAAGAACCCGACCGCCCCGAGCACCGCGCGCACGGCCACCTCACCGCCGCCACCCGCCACCGCCGCGACCGCCAGAGCGGCCGCGAGCAGCGGCAACGCACCCAGGGTCAGCGCGTCGGGCAAGCGCCGATGGCGGATGTCCACGAGCACGAGCGGCACCGCCACCCACGTCAGCACGCACGCCGTCGGCACCCACCACCCGGGTAAGCCGCCTGCCGCCCACTGCGCCGTGATCACCGCCCACAGGGCCGCCGTCGCCACCTCGCACGGTCCAGGCGGCACCGGCGTTCCCCGGGGCAGAGCGCTCACCAGCAAGCGCGCGGCCACCCCGGCAGCGCCGCCACCGAGGACGGCCAGAACCACCGCGACGGCCGGTTCGGCGACCAGCAACGCCACAGCCATCGCGGTGACACCGAGCAAGCCGACAAGAAGTCCAGTACGCATCGAAGATCTCCCGTTCGCATCAATCGGAGCACTCGCTCCGATTGCTACGGTACGCACGAACAGGCGTTCGACGCCAGGGAGTTCACTCAGAGCGGAAGGGGCAGCACTCCGCCGGTGGCCGAGCACAGGGCGTCCCGCATCTCCCGGCGCGGCGCTTCCCTGCCCGTGAACTGCTCCACCTGCCCGAAAGCCTGGTGCAGCAACATATCCAGCCCCGTCGCCAGCACCCCGTCCCGCGCCTCGGCCAACGGCGTCGGCCACGGGTGATAGATCACGTCCAGCACATGCGGGGCCCGCGCCAACGACGAGGCCAACCCCTCGGTCGCCCCCGCCGGAGCGGTGTTCACCAGCACGGACGCCGACTCGGCCAGCGCGTCGAAATCCGTCTCCGACCACCGGAGCACCCTCAGCGCCAGGCCCAGCCGCTCCGCGCACACCACCGCGTCACCCGCCCGCGCGGGCTCCCGAACGACCACCACCGCACCGGGAATCCCCAGCTCGACCACGGCGGCCAACGCCGCACACGCCGTCCCGCCCGCCCCCAGGACCACCGCGTCCCCGGGCCCCGGGGCGAACCCGTTGGCCCGAAGCGCGCCCGTGACCCCGTCGATGTCCGTGCAGTCCGCGCGCCAGCCCGAGTCGACCCGCACCAGCGTGTTCGCCGCGCCGACCGCGCGCGCCCGGTCCGTCGCCGAGTCCGCCACCGCGAGCGCTGCCCGCTTGCCCGGCATCGTCACCGACAGGCCCGCCCACTCCGGGCCCAGCGACCCCACCAGGCCGGGCAGCCGCCGCTCATCGCACTCGACCCGGTCGTAGGTCCAGTCCAGGCCCAGCGCCGCGTACGCGGCCGAGTGCAGCACCGGCGACAGCGAGTGCGCCACCGGGGAACCCAGCACGGCAGCCCGAGTCCGCTCCATCAGAACGCGCCGTTCTCCCTGGCCAGGTCGCGGTTGTCCAGGTGCTCCTCGTAGGTCTCCGCGAAGCACGACGTGCCGTCCTTCTGGCACAGGACGAAGAACAGCCACTTGCCCGCCGGGGGCTCGGCGACCGCCGCCAGCGCCTCCTTGCTCGCGGACGAGATCGGCGTCGGCGTGAGGCCCATGTTCTTGTACGTGTTGTACGGCCCCGCGCGCTCCCGGTCGGCGTCGCTGGTGGCGATGTTCGGCCGATCCAGCACGTAGTTCACCGTCGAGTCGAACGCCAGCTCCATGCCGATCTCGAGTCGGTTGTAGATGACCCGCGCGACCTTGCCGAAGTCCTTCTCGATCCCCTCGCGCTGCACGAGGGAGGCCATGGTGAGGAACTGGTACGGGGTGAACCCGGAGGAGTCGGCGATCCCGGGCATGCCGTAGCTCTGCCAGTGCGCGGAGGAGTCCGCGAGCAGCTTCTTCCACAGCTCCTCGGCCGTCGCGCCCGGCCGCACGTCGTAGACCGCGGGCGCGACCAGCCCTTCCAGCCTGCGCTCACGCGGCGCCTTGTTCGCGTCGGCGAGCGCCCAGTCCGGCACGCCCAGGTTCGCCAGGTCGGCCTTCTCCGCCACCTGCAGCAGGTCCTTGGCGGCCACGCACGTGCTCTTGCCGTTCAGCTCCGCGCAGGACGCCTTCGACAACAGGGACGCGACGCCCGGCGTCACGGTGTTGTCGGCCTTCTTGATGTCGTGGAGCTGCGTCCCCGGCTTGATCTGCAGGTTCCCGACCCGCGCCTCGGGGTCGACGATGCGGGTGACCGCGTCCTGCCCGGAGATCTTCGTGCGCATCACGTAGAAGCCCGGCTGGATCGACCGCACCTGCGCGTTGTTCTCCGCGGCCGCCACGAACGCCCGCGAGCTGGCCACCACGCCCTGCTCGACCAGCGTCCCGGCGATCGCGCCGGTCGAGTCGCCCGGCTTGACCTCGATGACGATGTCGGTCTCGCCGGGCCCGGCGAAGTCGTCGTACCCGCCCAGGCCGGAGAGCTGCCGCCAGCCGTACCAGACGCCCGCGCCGATCAGCAGGACTATCAGCAGCCCGAAGACCGCCAGCTTGACCCGCTTGCCCCGGGAGCGGTGGTCGCGGTCGGAGTGGTCGTCGAACAGGTCGAGTCCGTCGTTCATGGCTCCTCCGCGGTCCGGGCGAGCGCCGCCGCCCTGGCGTCCAGCCAGCCCTGCAGGATCTCCACGGCGGCGGCCTGGTCGACGACCGCCCGCTGCTTCTTCCCGCGTACCCCGCGGTCGCTGAGCATCCGCGAGGCCGAGACCGTGGTGAGGCGCTCGTCGGCGAGCCGGACCGGCACAGGCGCGATCCGCTCGCCGAGCGCGGCAGCGTAGGCCCGCGCGCCCTCCGCGGCGGGCCCGTGCCGTCCGGCGAGCGTGCGCGGCAGTCCGACCACCACTTCCACCACCTCGTGCTCGGCGACGAGCGCGGCGAGCTGGTCGAGGTCCTTGAGAGTCCGCTCGTCGCGGGACAGCGTAACGAGCGGCGTGGCGAGCACCGGAGCCGGATCGCTCAGCGCGACCCCGACCCGCACGGAGCCGACGTCGACCGCGAGCCTGCGCCCGCGGCCGGGGTCGTCGGCCCCGGGCCGGTCGGGACGGGTCACGAGGCCAGCGCGCCGCGCAGGGCGGTGATGGCAGCGTCGATCCCGCCGGGCTCGGTGCCACCGCCCTGGGCCATGTCGGGCTTGCCGCCGCCGCGGCCGCCGATGGACGGGGCGAAGGCGGGCACGAGCTTGCCTGCGGCCAGCCCGGCGTCCCGGCCCGCGGCCGTGGTGGCCACGACGAAGGCGACCTTGGGGCCGTCGGCGGAGAACAGCGCGACCACGCCGGGGCGCGAGCCGAGCCGGTTGCGGACCTCGACGGCGAGCGTGCGCAGGTCGTTGCCGCCGATGCCGTCCGGGGCGCGCAGCGCGACCAGGGCGGTGCCGTTGATGTCCTCGGCGGCGCCCGCCAGCTCACCGGCGGAGGACAGCAGCTGGGCGGCGCGCAGCTTGTCCAGCTCCTTCTCGGCCTGGCGCAGACGCTCCACCAGGGCCTCAACGCGCGCGGGCACGTCCTCGTCGGGCACGCGCAGCATCGAGGCGAGGTTCTGCACGAGCGCGCGCTCCTTGGCCAGGTAGCGCATGGCGTCCATGCCGACGTAGGCCTCAAGGCGGCGGCTGCCCGAGCCGACCGACGACTCGCCGATCAGCGTGATCGGGCCGATCTGGGCCGAGCGCTCGACGTGCGTGCCACCGCAGAGCTCGCGCGACCACGGGCCGCCGATCTCGACCACGCGCACGGTCTCGTCGTAGGTCTCGCCGAACAGGGCGACCGCGCCCATCTCCTGGGCGCCGCCCATGTCCGTGTAGACCACGCGGACGGGCAGGTCGTTGCGCACGGCGAGGTTGGAGACCTCCTCGATCTCGCTGCGCGTCTCCGGGGAGAGCGCGCCGGACCAGGCGAAGTCCAGACGCAGGTAGCCGGGCTTGTTGTAGGAGCCGCTCTGCAGCGCCGACGGGCCGAGCACCTCGCGCAGCGCGGCGTGCACGACGTGCGTCCCGGAGTGGCCCTGCCGGGCGCCGATGCGCCACTCGGGGTCGACGCGAGTCTGCACAGCCAGGCCCTCGGTGACCTCGCCGCGGCGCACGCGGGCCTGGTGCACCCACAGCTTGCGGGCGACCTTCTGCACGTCGAGGACTTCCAGCTCGACGCCGTCGCCGACGATCAGCCCGGCGTCGGACTCCTGGCCGCCGGACTCGGCGTACAGCGACGTGCGGTCGACGACGACCTCGACGATGTCGCCCTCCACCGCGGACGGCACCCGCACGCCCTCGCGGACCAGGCCGCGGACGACGGCCTCGGTGTCGAGCTCCTGGTAGCCGGTGAACTCGGTGGCGCCGAGGGCGAGCAGGTCGCGGTAGACCGTCTGGTCGCCGTGGCCGGTCTTCTTGACCGCGGCCTTGGCGCGGGCGCGCTGCTCGGCCATCAGGTCGCGGAAGCCCTGCTCGTCGACCGACAGGCCCTTCTCGGCGGCCATCTCCAGGGTGAGGTCGATGGGGAAGCCGTAGGTGTCGTGCAGCTGGAAGGCCTTGTCGCCGGGCAGCTGCGAGCCACCGGAGGACTTGATCTCGCCAGCGGCCATGTCGAAGATCTTCAGGCCGCTGGCCAGGGTGCCGAGGAAGGTCTCCTCCTCGTTGCGCACGACCGACTCGATGCGCGGGAAGTCCTTGACCAGCTCCGGGTACGACGGGCCCATCGTGTCGCGCACCACGGCGGCGAACTCGGGCAGCACCGGCTCGGTGACGCCCAGCAGGCGCACCGAGCGCACGATGCGGCGCAGCAGGCGGCGCAGCACGTAGCCGCGGGCCTCGTTGCCGGGGGTGACGCCGTCGCCGACCAGCATCACGCCGCTGCGGGCGTGGTCGGCGATGACGCGGAAGCGCACGTCGTCGACCGGGTTGCCCGCGCCGTAGCGGCGTCCGGACATCTCCTCGGCCTTCGTGATGACCGGGCGCACCAGATCGGTCTCGTAGACGTTGTCGACGCCCTGCAGCAGATAGGCGACGCGCTCGATGCCCATTCCGGTATCGATGTTCTTGGCGGGCAGCTCGCCCAGGATCGGGTAATCCTTCTTCGCCCCGCCCTCGCCGCGCTCGTTCTGCATGAAGACGAGGTTCCAGATCTCCAGATACCGGTCCTCGTCCACGACCGGGCCGCCTTCGCGGCCGTGCTCGGGGCCGCGGTCGTAGTAGATCTCCGAGCAGGGGCCGCACGGGCCGGGGACGCCCATCGACCAGAAGTTGTCCTCGACACCGCGCCGCTGGATCCGCTCGGCGGGCATGCCCGCGATCTTCTGCCAGAGGTGGAAGGCCTCGTCGTCGTCGAGGTAGACGGTGACCCAGATGCGCTCGGGGTCGAAGCCGTAGCCGCCGCTCTCCTGGCTCCCGGTGATCAGGTTCCAGGCGTGCTCGATGGCCTCGGCCTTGAAGTAGTCGCCGAAGGAGAAGTTGCCCGCCATCTGGAAGAACGTGTTGTGGCGGGTGGTCTTCCCGACCTCATCGATGTCACCGGTGCGCACGCACTTCTGCACGCTCGTGGCGCGCGGATAAGGCGGCGGGGCCTCTCCCAGGAAGTACGGCTTGAACTGCACCATCCCGGCATTGACGAACAGGAGGTTGGGGTCGTCCAGGATCAGCGACGCGCTGGGCACCTCGGTGTGCCCGGCGTTCGTGAAATGCGTCAGGAAACGGCGGGAGATCTCGTGGGTCTGCACGGTCTTGGTCCTCGGTTGGTCTGACAGGCGGGCGGGCGGCGGCGGACGGCGGTCAGGCTCGGCCGTCCGCCCGGCGCGCTCGCGCGTCGGTGCGGCGGGTGCGCACGCCGCTGCGGCGCTCCACCATGTCGGCCAGCTCGTCCTCGCGCTCGGCCATGCCCGCGCGCACGTCGGCGCCGAACGCGCCGATGGCGCCCGCGAGCTCGCGGACGGCGTCACCGACGTTCTCGGCCATGCCCGACGGGGTGACGGCGTGGGCGGTGCGCCGCGCCTTGCGGGACAGGGCGACGCCCGCGGCGAGGCCGACGCCGACCCAGAAGATCCGGCTCATCAGCGCGCACCCCGCTTGCGCCGGGCGTGCTTGCCCTCGATCTCGCCCTTGGCGCGGCGGCGGGCCTTGATCGCCTTGCCGATGCCGTAGGACAGGGCGGCGGCCTTGACCAGGGGGCCGCCGAGGGTCGCGGTGAACACCGAGGTCAGCGCGGAGACGTTGCCGGTGACGGCCTGCGCGTTGGCCGTGATGCCGTCGACCCGCTCCAGCTGCGTGTTCACGTGGGTGATCGTGGTGTTGGCGCCGGTGAAGAGCGGGTCGCTGTTGCGCTCCGCCTTCTGGACGGCGCTGGTGACGGCGTCCAGGGTGCGACCGAGCTTGAACAGCACGATGCACAGCACGATCGCCACGACCGCGAACGCGCCCGCGCCGATCAGCCAGGCAATCTCCCCTGCGGTCACACGCCCTCCTCGTCCGGATTGATCGGCGTCAGGCTACCGCGCGGTCCGGCGGCCGGTGCTGCCGGACCAGTGTCCGCGCCCTTGTGAGCCGTAGCCACTCAGATTTCGCGAATGTGGACAACTTCGGGCCTGTGGACAACTGCCGCCGAAGCCCGGCCGATTCCCGGTTCACTGGTCACGTATCACCCGCCGCAATTTCGGAAGGCGATCGGCCAATGCGCGTTCGGAACCACGATTCGTGGGGTTGTAGTAGTCACGACCGACAAGCTCGTCCGGCGGGTACTGCTGGGCGAGCACACCCTCGGGCACGTTGTGCGGATAGCGGTATCCGGTGGCGTTGCCGAGCTTCTTGGCGCCCGCGTAGTGCCCGTCCCGCAGGTGGGTGGGGACGCTCCCCGCCGCGCCCGCGCGCACATCGGACATCGCGGCGTCGATGGCGGTGATGACGGCGTTCGACTTGGGGGCGGTGGCCAGGTGCACGGTGGCCTGCGCCAGCGCGAGCCTGCCCTCGGGCATGCCGATCAGCTGCACGGCCTGAGCGGCGGCGACGGCCGTCTGCAGCGCCGTCGGGTCGGCCATGCCGATGTCCTCACTGGCGTGCACGATCAGCCGCCGGGCGATGAACCGCGGATCCTCGCCCGCCTCGATCATGCGCGCCAGGTAGTGCAGGGCGGCGTCCACGTCGGAGCCGCGGATCGACTTGATGAACGCGCTGGTGACGTCGTAGTGCTGATCGCCCTGGCGGTCGTAGCGGACGGCGGCCTTGTCCACTGTGGCCTCGACGGTGGCGAGGTCGACGACCTTGGCCTGGGTCGCGCCCGCCGAGTCCGCCGCGGCCTCCAGCGCGGTGAGCGCGCGCCGGGCGTCGCCACCGGCGAGCCGGACGATGTGGTTTTCGGCGTCGGCGTCGAGGGTGACGGCGCCGCCGAGTCCGCGCTCGTCGCCGACGGCGCGGCGGACGAGGGCGCGGACGTGGTCGTCCTCAAGGGGCTTGAGCTGGAGCACGAGCGAACGGGAAAGGAGTGGTGAGACGACGGAGAAGAACGGGTTCTCGGTGGTCGCGGCGACCAGCAGCACGGTCCGGTCCTCGACCGCCCCGAGCAGGGCGTCCTGCTGGGTGCGGGAGAAGCGGTGGACCTCGTCGATGAACAGGACGGTCGACTCCCCGGAGCGCCCCAGCCTGCGACGGGCGTCGTCGATGACGGCGCGGACCTCCTTCACGCCCGCGGTGAGCGCGGAGAGCGCGACGAAGCGCCTGCCGATGGCGGAGGAGACGAGCGTGGCCAGGGTCGTCTTCCCGGTCCCGGGCGGTCCGTAGAGCAGCAGGGAGGCGGGCGCGGCCCCCTCGACCAACCTGCGCAGCGGCGCCCCCGGCCCCAGCAGGTGGTCCTGCCCCACGACCTCGTCCAACGACGCGGGCCGCATCCGGACAGCCAGCGGCGCCCGCTGGTCAGCCACCCGGGTGGCCGGTGCAGCCTCAGCGCCGTACAGGTCGAAGTCGAACTCCTGTTCCACAACCCCCGACGCTACCCGCTGCCCCGAGAATCGCGACCACAGGTGGTCAGCCCACACCGCGCCCACGACCTCGGCCCGAACTCACGGCCCAGGCGGTCGGTGGTGCGTCCACACGGCCCTCGCCCGTCGACGCTGGCCTCCCCGCGCCCTGCCCGCTGGCGTCCTGATCCGTGCCCGCTGGCGCCCTGGGTCGCCGCCGTCCCTGGTCGCCGAGGACGCTAGGCGCCGAGGACGCCGGCCGCCGCCATTGGTCACCGGCACTGGCCGCCGCGTCGCTCGCCGTCGCGGTCGCCAGCCGCCGCTGTCCGCCGCCGTCACTGGCCGCCGCGCGGCTGGTCGTCGCGCCGCTGGTCGTCGCGGTCGCCAGCCGTCGCGGTCGTCAGTCGTCGTGGTCGCTGGCCAGTGCGGTCGCCGGGCCGTCACGGTCACTGGTCGCAGCGGTCGCTGGTCGTCGCCGTGCTGCCTGTCGCGGTCGGGGCGTCTGCCGTCCCTCGTCGTCTGTGGCGGTGCGGGGGCTAGGCGGCTTCGGCCTGGTGGACTGCTGCCCACTGGGACAGGCGGTGGGGTGCGTCTTGCGGCGTGCACCGCCACATCCCGGCGTCGGTGCAGCGGCGGACCACGTCGCCGTGGTCGCGCCAGAGGCGTAGGCCGCGGCGGATCAGGAGGGTGACGTTCTTGCGGGACTCGGCGATGTCGCGGGCCAGGCGGCGGATGAAGGTGCGGGCGCCGCCGGGGGCCAGGACAACGGCGTCGGCCAGGACTCCGGCGTCGCGGCAGGCGGTGACGATCCGGTCGGCGAACAGGCCCTCGGCGATGAAGGCGGGGGCTCCCGTCGCTATGACTCGGGTGGAGCCCACTCGTCGGTCGGTCGCGATGTCGTAGGTCGGGATGTCCGCCTCGCCGGTTGTGGCCAGGCGCACGATGGCCGCGACGGCGTCGTCGGCGTTCCAGGAGCCGGGGGCGTCCCAGTCGACCCGTCCGGCGGCGTCCCTGGGCAGCAGCGGGTCGCCGCCCTCGCGGTAGAAGTCGTCCAGCCGCACCACCGGCAGGCCGAGCCGAGCCGCCAGTGTGGACTTCCCGGACCCCGACGGGCCGGACAGCAGAATCACCGGAATCAACGCCACGGGACGCCATTATCCCATGCCACCGACCATGCTCGACTGATCGTCGGCCGTGTCAGGATGACGGGGCACATCCGACGCGCCAGGGGGAGACATGTCGTACCTCGGTTCCCACTCATCCGCCCAGACGGACGACCCGTACCGCGGGGACACCGGCGAGGTCAGCGGGATCTACCGCCCCGCCGACGGCATCGATGCCCTGGTCCGCCCGAAGTCGACCGCCACGTTCGTCGCCCCCGGCTCCGCCACCGACGGCAGGTTCGGCCTGTTCCGCTGGCAGATGGCCCCGAGGGCGGGCGGCCCGAGCGCCCACTTCCACCGCACGTTCTCCGAGTCGTTCTACGTCCTCGACGGCACCGTCCGCCTCTACAACGGCGAGAAGTGGATAGACGCCACCGCGGGCGACTTCCTCTTCGTCCCCGAGGGCGGCGTCCACGCCTTCCGCAACGACTCCGACGCCCCCGCCGACATGCTGATCCTCTTCGCCCCCGGCTCCCCGAGGGAGAACTACTTCCAGGAGCTCGCCGAGGTCGCCGACAAGGGCCTCACCCTGTCCCCGGAGGAGTGGAAGGACCTCTACGCCCGCCACGACCAATTCATGGTCGACGGCTGACACCAGCCACGAAGGCCAGCACGTCGGGACAAGTCGGCGCGCCCGCGCGAGGAAGCAGCACGAGACGCGCCGGGTGGTGTCCTCTCGCCACCGCTGGCTGAGCTTCCCGAGGGGCGGGGCGAAGCTTTCCGCAGCAGAAAGGCCGCCGGGGCGCACCACCTGCGACCGGTGACGGCAGCAGCCCGCAACGGCACCCTCGCACCGACACCCACGCGCGACGGAAGCAGCTGGCGACCCAAAGCGACGGCCGATCGAAGCACCCACCGATCGGAACGACTGGCAACCCGAAACGACCGCCGATCGAAGCAATCGCCGATCGAAGCGACCGACGGGTGCCGACGGAACGGTTGGCGCGACGACGACCGGCCATGGAACAGACGAACTGGCCCAGGTAGGTGAACCCGGCTGGGATGGTGTCGTCGGGGTGCACCGGCGACGGAACCGATCGGCCACGGAACCAACCGGGCGACAGAACCAACCGGCGACGGCGGCTGACAACCGCCGCCTGTTCGTCTCCGGCCGCCACGACGACATGATCGTGTCCAGCGGCGAGAACGTCTTCCCCGCCCTGTGGAGGAACTGCCGCTGAGCCTGGACCAGGTCGCCGAGGTGCCTGCTCAACCCCGTCCCCCAACCCCGGCCCCAGACGTCGGGAGGTGCAGGTGGGAGGGGTGCGGCGCAAGCGCTGAGACGTGAGCACTGATTCTTTGGCGGGTCGTCTACCTGGCGACACCCAGATCTCACCGGTGGTGAGGGCGGGGGCTCGATCGTGTGAGCGTGACGGCGCTGGGGATTACTCCGCTCACCTGGACCGCGACGCGGTTGGCTGTGTTGGGCGATTCCACGGGGGTTGGGGTCGGGGACCCGGTGGCGGGCGGGTGGCGCGGGGTGGGGGCGCTGCTGGCCGAGGCGTTGGGGGCCGTGGAGCACAACGTGGCGTTCGAGGGGGCTCGGGTCGCGTGCGTGCGGGGGCGGCAGTTGCCCCTGGTGCTGGAGGGCAGGCCCGACGCCGCCATCGTGATCGCCGGGATGAACGACACGCTGCGGTCGGACTTCGATCCGGTCCGGTTGCAGGAGGACCTCGGGCACATCGTGACGCGGTTGCAAGCGAGCGGGGCTCGGGTGGTGCTCGCGCGCTACCACGACCACGGACGGGTCTTCCGCATGCCGTCAGTCCTGAAACGAGCCCTGAAGAAGCGGATCGACCAGCTCAACGACGTCATCGACCAGGTGCAGGCCGACACCAAGGCCGGGCTCCTCGACCTCGACGCCATCCCCGGCGCGTACGAGCACGCCGTGTGGAGTGTCGATCGGCTGCACCCCTCCGAGCTGGGGCACCGGCTGCTCGCCGAGGGCTTCGCCGCGCGGCTGGCCGAGACCGGGTGCGCGATCAGCACTCCGGTGAGCCTGGTCTGCCAGGGCGGACGCCGGATCACCGTCGCCCACCACATCGCCTGGTTGATCGTCCGGGGCATCCCGTGGCTGTGCCGCCGGGGCCGCGACCTGCTCCCGCTGATGGTGCGCGCGGTGGTCGAGCGCCGGACGTAGGGTGCGGGCATGCCACTGGTCGACCGCACCCTGCTGGGCCCCGGCCCGTCCAACCCCTACCCCGAGGCCACCGCCGCGCTGGCCGCGCCGCTGCTGGGCCACCTCGACCCGGAGTTCCTCCGGATCCTGGACGAGACCTGCGCGCGCCTGCGCACCGTCTGGGGCACGGGGAACGCCCGCACGCTGCCGCTGTCGGGCACCGGCTCGATCGGCATGGAGGCGGCGTTCGCCAACTTCGTGCGCCCGGGCGACACCGTCGTGGTCGCCGTCAACGGCCTGTTCGGCGAGCGCATGACCGACGTCGCCGCCCGCTACGGCGCGGACGTCGTGCGGGTCGACCACGAGTGGGGCCAGCCGGTCGACGTCCAGCGGGTCGTCGAGGCGCACCCGAGCCCGGCGATCATCGCCGCCGTGCACGCCGAGACCTCGACCGGCGTGCGCAGCGACATCGCGGCCCTGGCAGCGGCGGCCCCCGACAGCGCGCTCGTCCTGGCCGACTGCGTCACCTCGCTGGCGGGCATCCCCGTCGACATCGACGGGTGGGGCGTCGACATCGCCTACGCGGGCACGCAGAAGTGCCTCGGCGTCTCCCCCGGCCTCGCCCCGTTCACCGTGTCCGAGCGCGCCTGGGAGCGGCGCGCGCAGCGCCCGCCGACCTGGTACCTCGACCTCAACCTCATCGGCGCGTACGTCGACGGCTCGCAGGGCGGCCGGACCTACCACCACACCGCGCCGGTCGCGCTGATCGCGTCGCTGCACGCCGCGCTGGGCCGCATCCTCGACGAGGGCCTGGAAGCGGTCTACGAGCGCCACCGGGCGGCGGGCGAGCACCTGCAGCGGGGACTCCAGGACCTGGGCCTCACCCTGTTCGCCGAGGAAGGCCACCGGCTGCCCGAGCTGACCACCGTCACCGTCCCCGACGGCGTCGACTCGGCCAAGATCCGGCAGATCCTGCTGACCGAGCACAACATCGAGATCGGCGCGGGCGCGGGCCGCTACGCCGCGTCCGTGTGGCGCATCGGCCTGATGGGCCACAACGCCCGCGTCGAGCGGGCCGACCTGGTCCTGGCCACGCTCGGGCGGCTGCTCAGGAGCTGAACGCCGGGTACAGCGGCAGCGGCGTGTCGCCGAAGCGGGCCCGCAGCCCGCGGGCGACGGCGATCGCGTGCTCGGCGATGTGGTCGGCCCCGCCGCGGTGCGCGGCGGTGGCCAGGCCCGTCCACCGGGCGGCCAGCAGCGGCCCCTGGTCCGGCGTCGGCCCCGAGTGCCGCGAGCCCACCCGCTCCGCGGACGGGTGGGTCAGGTGCCGCCAAGTCGCCAGCCACACCCAGAAGAGGTGGGCGTCGAGCAGCCGGGGCAGCAGGACGGAGTCCTCGGCGAGGTCGGGCCACATGGCGGTGACCTCGGCGCGCCACGCCGCGATCATCGCCTCGATCATCCCGGGCGGCAGCGCGAAGGCGCACCAGCACGACGGGAACGGCACGGCGATGGCGGCCGCGTCGAACATCATGTTGCGGACGCAGCCGCCCTCGAAGTCCAGGAACCGCACGCCGCGGCTGGTGATCAGGTTGTTGTCCGGGCAGGTGTCGGACGGGCTGAACGCGCGGTGGCGGGCGGCGTCGAGCAGGTTGAGGGTGCCCGCGGCGTGGCCGATGACCTCGTCGGAAGTGGCCACGCCGAACTCCGCCAGCAGCAGCCGGGGCAGGTCGGCGATGGCGATCGGGCCGTCCTCGGACAGCGGGTCCTTGTTCGTCGGCGGGTTGAGCCTGCGCAGCAGGGCGTCGAAGTCGGCCTCGCGGCCCGCGGTCGTGGCATGCAGGCGGCCCAGCGACCGCGCCCAGGACAGCAGGGCGGCCTCGGCGGCGCGCGAGTCGGTCCCGTGCAGCTTGTCGGCCAGCGTCGGCGCGCGGCCGAGGTCCTCCATCACCAGCAGCCCGGCCTCGCCGTCGTGGGCGAACAGCTCCGGGCACATGCGGTCCTCGGCGGCCAGCGCGTTGAACATCTGGTAGCTGACGGCCTCGCGCACCCACGAGTCGCGCGGGGCGGCGCCGGTCGGCACGTAGCGCTTCACCGCCAGCGTGCGGGGCAGGGAGAACGGGCTGGCCGCCACCTTCACCCGCAGCACGACGGACCGGTCGCTGCCGCCGAGGTCCTCGGGGTCCCCGAGCTGGATGCGCGCGCCGAACCGCTTGCTGAGCACCGACTCCGCGGCGACGACAGTGGCCAGGACCTCTGCCTCCGCGGCGTCGCGGCTGTCCTCGGGCGGATCGGTGGTGATCTCCACTGTCATCCTCTCCGACCCTACTCCCGCTCCGTCTTCTTCCCTTGACCGGCGTGCAGGCGCTCCTGGCGACCGTACTGGTGGTCATCGATCAAGAGGGAGGTCCGCCCGGCGAAATAACGAGGTCGGACCAGTGTCAGCCCGGCGACAACGGGCGGTTGGCGTCCCCTGCCGCGCGGCGCCGCAGCACCAGCACGGCGGCCGCCGCCGCGACGATACCCACCAGGTTGATGGCCAGCTGCGCCGCCGACTGGCCCATCCGCTCCCACTGCCCGAGGATGGCGGCGACGGCCACGTAACCGGCGGCGGGCACGGTGGTCACCGAGATGAACACCCCGACGAGCGCGGCGGACTTCGCCGAGGTCATCGACAGCATCCCGGCAGCGCCCGCGAGCACGGCCACGATCAGCGACCACGGCCCGACCTCGTAGACGAAGTCGACCTGGTGGTCCTCCCCGGCGATGGCCGAGGCGTCGAACAGCCCGGCCGCGTTGCCCAGCCAGGCGCCGAGCGCGGTGACGAGGATGGCCAGCGGGAACCCGACGGCCAGCGCCAGCGCGGCCCGCCTGACCAGGTCGAACCGCTTGCGGACCAGCCCGACGGCCACGCCTGCCAGCGGCCCGAACTCCGGGCCGACGACCATCGCGCCCACGATCGTCACCGGCGAGTCGGTGATCACCCCGACCGCGGCGAGCAGGCAGGCGATGACGAGGAACGCCAGGAACGTGCCGTTGAGCCGGGACTCCTCGCCGGTCTTGGCGAGCAGGTTCTCCCACACCACCGCGTCGGCGGCCTCGCCGGGCGCGCGCGCCTCGGCCTCGTCGGCCTGGTCGGACAGCACGACGTCGATCTGCTCGAGGCTCAGCCCGCCGCAGTGGTCGATGCCCAGCCCGGCGAGGGCGGCCAGGATCTCGTCGGCCGCCTCGCGGGCCACCATCGCCTCGATGACGTCGCCCGCCGGGTGCACGGCGGCGCCCGGCAGGTGCACCAGGTGCGCCGCGCCCGGGTGCGCCCGCAGGACGGACAGCACCGCGGACGCGTCGTCTGCCGGGCAGACCGCGCGCAGGTGCAGCATCAGTCGGTCGCGGGCGCCTTCGGCTTGGCGTCCACGCCCGCCTCCTTGCGCTGGTCCGCGGTGATGGGCGCGGGCGCGCCGGTCAGCGGGTCGTAGCCGCCGCCGGTCTTCGGGAAGGCGATGACGTCGCGGATGGACTGCTCGCCCGCCAGCAGCATGACGATGCGGTCCCAGCCGAAGGCGATGCCGCCGTGCGGGGGCGGGCCGTAGGCGAAGGCCTCCAGCAGGAAGCCGAACTTCTCCCTTGCCTCCTCCGCGCCGATGCCCATCAGCGCGAACACCCGCTCCTGCACGTCCTTGCGGTGGATACGGATGGACCCGCCGCCGATCTCGTTGCCGTTGCAGACCAGGTCGTAGGCGTAGGCCAGGGCGTTGCCCGGGTCCTCCTCCAGCCGGTCGATCCACTCCGGGGTCGGCGAGGTGAACGCGTGGTGCAGCGCGGTCCAGCGGCCGCTGCCGACGGCCACGTCGCCCGCGCTCGCGGCGGCCTCGGCCTCCTCGAACAGCGGGAAGTCCACGACCCACACCAGCGACCACGCCGACTCGTCGATCAGCCCGCAGCGGTGGCCGATCTCCAGCCGGGCCGCGCCGAGCAGCCCGCGCGCGGAGTTGGCCTCGCCCGCGGCGAAGAAGACGCAGTCGCCGGGCTCGGCGCCCGCGGCCTTGGCCAGGCCCTCGCGCTCGGTCTCGGACAGGTTCTTGGCGACCGGGCCGCCGAGCGTGCCGTCCTCGCCGACGAGCACGTACGCCAGGCCCTTGTGGCCGCGCTGCTTGGCCCACTCCTGCCAGGCGTCGAGCTGCTTGCGCGGCTGGGACGCGCCGCCGGGCATGACCACGGCGCCGACGTAGGGCGCCTGGAACACCCGGAACGGGGTGTTGGCGAAGTACTCGGTCATCTCGGTCAGCTGCAGGTCGAACCGCAGGTCCGGCTTGTCCGAGCCGTAGCGGGACATGGCGTCGGCGTAGCTGATGCGCGGGAACGGCGTGGGCAGCTCGACCTCGGCCAGCTCCTTCCAGAGCGCGCCGATGATCTTCTCGCCCAGGGCGATGACGTCGTCCTGCTCGACGAAGCTCATCTCGATGTCGAGCTGGGTGAACTCCGGCTGCCGGTCGGCGCGGAAGTCCTCGTCGCGGTAGCAGCGGGCGATCTGGTAGTACCGCTCCAGGCCGCCGACCATGAGCAGCTGCTTGAACAGCTGCGGGGACTGCGGCAGCGCGTACCAGGAGCCGGGCTGCAGGCGGGCGGGCACCAGGAAGTCGCGCGCGCCCTCGGGGGTCGACCGGGTCAGCGTCGGGGTCTCGACCTCGAGGAAGCGCTCGCCGTGCAGCACGTCGCGGGCGATGCGGTTGGCCTCGCTGCGCATGCGCATGGCCCGGGCGGGGCCGCCGCGGCGCAGGTCGAGGTAGCGGTGGCGCAGCCGCGCCTCCTCGCCGACGGTCAGGTGCTCGTCGATCGGGAACGGCAGCGGGGCGGCCTCGCTCAGCACCTCGAGCTCGGTGGCCAGCACCTCGATCGCGCCGGTGGCGATCTCCGGGTTCTCGTTGCCCGCCGGGCGCGCGGCGACCTCGCCGACGACGCGGACGCAGAACTCCGCGCGCAGCCGGTGGGCGCGCTCGGCCATCTCGCCCTCGCGGAACACGACCTGGGCGACACCGGAGGCGTCGCGCAGATCGATGAAGATGACGCCGCCGTGATCCCGCCGCCGGGCCACCCAGCCGCTCAGGGTGACGGTCTGCCCGGCGTGCTCGGCGCGGAGGGTTCCGGCCTCATGGGTGCGGATCACGGTCGTCGCTGCTCCTAGTCCAGGTAATGGGTGGCCATGAGGCTAGCCAATCGACCGGCGCGCCCGTCCAGCAGGTTTCCGCGCCCCCGGCGTCACCCCACTAGGGGCCTCTCCCCCGGTCGGGTGGTGCACTTAGGTGGTCTTATACACCCGAACGGACGTATAGTTTTACCGCTGTTCGCCCTATCCGGTCACCGCTGGCAGCGATTTGGTTACCCATTAATTAACACTGCGGCTACCCACGGGGGCGTCCACGACGTAGTGTGACCCGCAGGGCGTAAGGGGTAACCCAGGGAGTGAACATGGGTAGCGGTATCACCCGCGAGCCAGTTCGTGAACTTCACCAGAACGGGAGGGTCCGCCAGGCGGTGACGGCAGAACAGCCGGAGTCCATGGCGGCCGACGCGTTCCCCACCGCACTGCGGGCCGCGATCCAGGCCAGCGGGTTGAGCCTCGATCGCATCCAGTACCGGCTGCGGGCGCGTGGGGTCTCGATCAGCGTGACGGCACTGAGCTACTGGCAGTCGGGCAGACGCAGGCCGGAGCGGGCGGAGTCGCTCGCGGCGCTCGGCCACCTCGAGGACGTGCTCGGCGTGCCCACCGGCTCGCTGATCGCCCTGCTCGGTCCCCCTCGGCCGAGGGGACGGGTCAACCGCGAGTCCTCCCGGCTGTCCATCGAGGCTCTCTGGGGCAACACCGAGCCGATCGCGCTCCTGCTCAAGCGCATCGACTTCACCACGGACGCCGCGCTGACCAAGCTCAGCCAGCACGACCGGATGGAGATCGGCGCCGACCGCGGCGAGAAGCTGATCGGCGTGCGCCAGGTCTTCCGCGCCGAACGCGACGGGGCCGACCGCACGATCATGGTCTACGACCTCGAACTGCCCGGCAGGCCGTTCCCCAGGGTCGTCGCGGGCGACACCTGCCGCATCGGCCGGGTGGCCAGGGACGAGGACGCAGGCCTGATCGCCGCGGAGATCCTGCTGGACCGGCCGCTGGGCCGCGGCGACACCACGATCGTGGACTACGCCCTGCAGCACCCCGGACCGCCCTACTCGCGCGGCGACGACAGCTACTGCCGCAAGTTCACCAGCCCGGTGCGGGAGTTCGTGCTGGAGCTGCGGTTCGACCCGCGCGCGCTGCCCACGTACCTGGAGCAGTACACCGCCGACCCCGACGACCAGGTGACCAGCAGGCGCAAGCTGGAGATCTCCCCCGACGGCAAGGCGCACGCGGTGGCCCTGGACTTCGGGCCGGGGATCATGTGCGTGCGCTGGGAGTGGCCGGACTGACGCCACCGCTGAGGGGTCTCCGCGGACACCCCTCAGCGGATCGTCAGTGACAGGTAGGCCCGCGCGATCCGGCCGTTCGGGCCCGTCGCCGTGACCGTGACCGCGTACGTGCGCCTGGCGGCCGACGCCCCCACGGTCACGGTCAGCCTGCTCTCCGCGCCCGCGGCGAGGCAGTCCGGCTCGAACAGCCCCAGCACCGCCTCCGGCAGGCCGGACACGGTCAGGGTCAGCGGCAGCGGCGCGGGTCCCGCCCAGGTGCGGATGTGCGCGCTGGCCTCGGCGAGCTGCCCGACGCACAGCGACAGCGGCCGCACCGCGACCCCGAAGTCGCCGTGCGGGGTGTCCTCGTCGAGGAACGGGTCGAACGCGTAGACCACGACGGTCCTCCTGCGATGGTCATGTGGTGACCACGATCGCGGGAGGCGTGCCGCGCTAACAATCCGTACGTCTCGCAGTACCGGTACGCAATCAACTGCGGAGGGTACTCACAGAAGCGTCAGCTGGCGGGGGCCCTCGACCGGCGGCACGGCTTGCGACCTCGGCATACCCCGGTCGAGCCCGTGCGCGCGGGCCAGCGGGGCGAACCGCTCGGCGAGCGCGGAGCGGTAGTGCGCGGACGCGGTGGCGCCGCCGCGGTAGAGATCGCGGTAGGCGGCCACCAGGTCGGGCCGCTCCCGGCCCAGCCAGGCCAGGTACCACTCGCGCGCCCCGCGCGGCAGCCGCAGCGGGATCATCGTGACGCCCGTGGCGCCCGCCGCTGCGATCTCGGCGAGCAGCGCGTCGAGCCGTTCGGCGGAGTCGGTGATGCCGGGCAGCACGGGCGCGACCATCACCCCGCAGGGCAGGCCCGCGTCGGTGATCCGGCGGACCAGGTCGAGCCGGGCCTTCGGGCTGGGCGTGCCCGGCTCCAGCGTGCGCTGCAGGTCGCGGTCGAGCAGGGCGATCGACACCGCGAGGCTGACCGGCACGTCGACGTCGGCCAGCAGCGGCAGGTCGCGGCCGAGCACCGTGCCCTTGGTGAGGATCGAGAACGGCGTGCCGGAGTCGGCGAGCGCGGCGATGATGCCCGGCATGAGCCGGTAGCGGCCCTCCGCGCGCTGGTACGGGTCGGTGTTGGTGCCCATGGCGACGTGCTCGCGCCGCCAGGAGCGCGCCTTCACCTGCCGGGCCAGCACCTCGGCGGCGTTGACCTTGACCACGATCTGGCGGTCGAAGTCGGCGCCCGCGTCGAAGTCGAGGTAGCTATGCGACTCGCGGGCGAAGCAGTTGTGGCTCACCACGCCGTTGGCGATGAAGTCGCCGGTGCCCGTGGTGATGTCGTACAGGGGCAGTTCGAGGCCCAGCGGGGCCACCGAGACCACCTTGAGGTCGACGTCGGACTTGATGGCCGCGCCGTCGATGGCCCGCTTGGCGGTGACCGCCGGGTCGATGGTGTGGAACAGGCGCAGGTGCTCGGCCAGGCCGCCGTCGACGCGCACGCACGCCTTGCCGTCCGGGGCCCTGCGCAGCTCGATCGCGTGCCGGAAGCCGAAGGCGGTCAGCGCCTCGGTGACTGCGCCCAGCGCGCGGGCGCCGAGGTTGGGCAGGCGGACGATGCGGTTGGCGTAGGTGCCGTCGGCATCGAACACGCCCGCGAGCAGGCCCTTGCGCCACTCGTCGGTCGGGGTGCGCGGCCACGGCACGGGCAGGCTCACGCCCAGTTCGCTGTCGAGGTACTCGACCACGCGGGCGGCGGCCTGGTCCAGCGCGGCCGGGCCGCCGTCGCCGCGGGCGACCCCGGCGAGGTAGCCGCGGCGGTAGTCGGCGGTGTCCTTGGGCGGCAGCGCGAAGCGGCCGGTGCCCATCAGCTTGTTGCCGGTGGTCAGGTGCGGGCGGCGGTTGCCGCCGACCATGTCGCCGGTGACGTGCTTCCAGCCGCGCTCGGTGAGGAACCGGTGGTCGCCGCTGGCGATGAGCGCGGTGCCGTCGGCCAGGGTGACCCGGTAGGCGGGCTTGACCGTCGACCAGTGCGCGAGCACCTCCGTGGGCACGTAGTGGCGGTAGCTGCCGCGCCGCTCGGTGCCGTAGATGCGGTCGCCGACGACCAGCCTGGAGATCGGCTTGACCGTGCCGTCGGCCATCAGCACCGGGGTGTCGCCGTGCAGGCAGTAGCTGCAGGCGTGGGTGCAGCCGCGGTACGGGTTGACCGTCCAGCGGAACGGCATCGGCGCGCCGTCGGGGAGTCTGTTGAGCACCGACTTGGCCAGGACCTCGTGGAACACCGTGTCCGCGAACTCCGGGGCGCGCACGCTGCGCACCAGCCCGGGAATCCCCGGCAGGGCGGGCTCGCCGCCCCGATCGACCCGCTGCCCGTCCCATCGCACACCCACAGTCGAACACATGTTCGAGATCATGGCAAGTGCCCGTAGGCTGCGGCCGTGTCACTCGATCAGGTGCTCGACCCGCTGCGGGCCACGGCGTTCACCCTGTTCGGCGCGCCCACCTCCCGGATGGAGGTGATCGGGTTCCTCACCGGGGCGCTGTGCGTCTGGCTGGTGGCCAGGCAGAACCCGTGGAACTGGCCGATCGGGATGGTCAACAACGTCGCGTTCTTCGCGCTGTTCATCACCGCGGGGCTGTACGCCGACGCGTGGCTGCAGGTGGTGTACCTCGCGCTGGCGGTGTTCGGCTGGTGGAAGTGGCTGCGCGGGGGCGACGCGAGCGGCACGCTGCCGGTGACCCGGACGTCGGTGCGGGAGTGGCAGGCGCTCGCCGCGGTCGGGGTCGCGGGCACGGCGCTGTTGACGTGGATCCTCGTGGTGGCCACGGATTCGACCGTGCCGTTCTGGGACGCTGTCACCACGGTGCTGTCGCTGTTGGCCACTTGGGGGCAGGCGCGCAAGAAGGTCGAGTGCTGGTGGCTGTGGATCGCGGCCGACGTGATCTACGTGCCGCTGTACGGGTACAAGGAGCTGTGGCTGACCGCGATCCTCTACATCGGATTCATGGCGCTCTGCGTCAACGGCCTGCGGCGGTGGTCGGCGGACCTGCGCTCGCCGGTGGCGGCGTGAGGTTCCGGCACGCGCTGGTGGTGGGCAAGTTCTACCCGCCGCACCGAGGGCACCACCACCTGATCCGGTCGGCGGCGGCGGTGTCGGAGCGGACCACGGTGGCCATGCTGGGGGCGTCGGTGGAGTCGATGTCCATCCCGGACCGGGTGTCGTGGCTGTCGGCCGAGCACTCGGGCGACCCGGGGGTGATGGTGCTCGGGGACCTCGACGACCACCCCATCGACTTCCACGACGACGCCGTGTGGGAAGCGCACCTGGGCGTGATCCGGGCGGTGCTGGCGCGCCGGGCGATGGCCGACGGCGGGTCTCCGGTGGTGGACGCGGTGTTCAGCGGCGAGGACTACGGGCCGGAGCTGGCCGCGCGGCTGGGGGCCGCCCACGTCCGGGTGGAGCGGCTGTCGGTGTCGGGGACGGCGGTGCGGCGCGACCCCGTGGGCCGGTGGGGCGACCTGGCGACGTCGACCCGGGCGGGGCTGGCGGTGCGGGTGGTGGTCGTGGGCGCGGAGTCGACGGGGACGACGACGCTGTCCCGCGCCCTGGCCGAGCACTTCGGCGCGCCGTGGGTCGGGGAGTACGGGCGCGAGCACACCGAGCGCAAGCTGGCGGCGGCCCGCGAGCTGGAGAAGGCGGCCCCGCCCGGGCTGGACGAGCTGATGTGGACCGACGGGGACTTCGTCGACGTGGCGCTGCGCCAGTCGGCGGCCGAGGACGCGGCGGCGGGCCAGGGCCCCCTGCTCGTGTGCGACAACGACGCCTGGGCGGCGACGGTGTGGGCGGAGCGGTACCTGGGCAGGCCGTGCGCGCTGCCGATCCCGTCCCGCGAGCCCGCGCTGTACCTGCTGACCGACCACGTCGGCGTCCCCTTCGAGCAGGACGGCTGGCGCGACGGCGAGCACCTGCGCGCGTGGATGACCGCCCGTTTCGCCCGCGCCCTGCGCGATCGGGGCGTGCCGTGGGTACTGCTGTCGGGAACACCGCGCCACCGACTGCGCCGCGCCGCCCGCGCGTGCGCCGAGGCCATGCGCACCCACCTGCGCTGGGCGCCCCCGCTCACCCCGGCGACCGAGGAAGGATGACCAGCGTGGACGACTGGCCCACCCACCCCATCCCCCGCGTCCCGAACCCGCCCTCCGGCAGCCCGCACCCCACCAACGGCCCGCACCCGACAGGCGGCACACACTCCACCAGCGGCACACACTCCACCAGCGGCACACACCCCACCAGCGGCACACACCCCACCGGCGGCCCGCAGCCGACAAGCGGCACACACCCCACCAGCGGCCAGCACCCGACAGGCG
>NZ_BMRB01000012.1 GCF_014648415.1 Actinokineospora fastidiosa | reverse complement strand
CGCCAGCCCCGGCCGGACCGGAAGCGGGGCACCGGGCGTCAAGGTCGCCGACCCAGCCGGAGCGGGAGCACGACGCGAACCGTGGACGCGGCCGGGCCTCCGGCCCGAGTGGGGGGCGGGGCGCCGGCCCGAGTGGGGGCGGGGCGCCGGGGCGAGTGGGGGCGGGGCGCCGGGGCGTTGAGGCCGCCACGCCCGGCCGAAGTGCGAGCGCGACGCGAACCGGTGGAGGCCGCTGACTCCGGCCCGCGTGAGGCGGGGCGCCGGGGCGTTGGGGGCGGGCGGCTCGGCGAGCGCGTCCCACCTCGGTCCAGCAAGGTGGGGCTGTGGCTCTCGTGCTCGCGTTCGGCGTGGTTCTGCTGGTGAGCGTGTCGCTCTCCGGGGTGGCGGCGCGGACCGTGCTTTCGACGGCGTTGTTGTTCCTGGTGGCGGGGGCGTTGATCGGGCCGGGCGGGTTCGGGTGGGTGGCGGTGCCCGCCGACGGGGTGTTCGTCACCGGGTTGGCTGATCTCGCGCTGTTCACGGTGCTGTTCACCGACGGGCAGCGGGCCAACCTGCGGGCGCTCCGGGACGGGTGGCGGCTGTCCGGGCGGGCGTTGGGGCTGGCGATGCCGCTGACCATGCTCGGCATCGCCGTGCCCGCGCACTACCTGGCCGGGCTCGACTGGACGATCGCCCTGCTGCTCGGCGCCATCCTCTCCCCCACCGACCCGGTGTTCGCCGCGGCGATCGTCGGGCGCAAGGAGGTGCCCGCGCGCGTGCGGGGGCTGCTCAACGTCGAGTCCGGGCTCAACGACGGCCTCGCCCTGCCGTTCGTCCTCGTCTTCCTCGCCGCGGCGGCGCACGAGGACCCGCACCCGGGCACGATCGCGCTGGAGCTCGTCGCGGGGCTCGCGCTGGGGATCGTGATACCGGCCGTGGTCACCACGGCGTGGCGGCTGCGGGTGCTCACCGCGGAGCCGAGGCTGCACGCCCTCGGCCCGCTCGCCGTGGCCGTGATCCTCTACGCCACCTGCCACCTCACCCACGCCAACCCCTACCTCGCGGCGTTCGCCGCCGGGTCGACGCTGGCCACGCTGGACCCGTACGCCGCGGAGCGGTTCGAGCGCTTCGGGGACCTGCTCTCGGAGATCACGAAGTTCGCCGCGCTGCTGGTGTTCGGGGCGCTCATCACCCCCGAGCGGCTGCTGGACCTCAGCGCGGGCGCCTGGGTCGTGGCGGTCCTGGCGATCCTGGTCGTGCGGCCCGCGGCCATGGCGCTGTCGCTGGTGCGGACCCGGCTGCCCACCCCCGAGCGCGCCGTCGTCGCCTGGTTCGGGCCGAAGGGGTTCGCCTCCGTGGTCTACGGCCTGCTCGCGCTGCAGTCGGGCCTGCCCGAGGCCCAGGACCTGTTCGACCTGGTCGCGGTCACGATCGCGCTGTCGATCGTGCTCCACTCCTCGACGGACGTCCCCGTGGCGAAGGCGCTGCGGGTCGAGCCGCCGGACAACCTGCCCAGCGGCGGCGACGAGGACCCCCTCGACCGCCGCGCCCCGTGAGACGGAGGACCCGATGGCGCACGACACCGACTGGCGACGCCACCTGCCCGCTCGCACCGCCCGCCGCGGCTGGCTGCACGACCACGCCCTGACCATCGTGCTGGTCACGCTGTTCCTGGTGTCCTGGGTCGGCCAGTTCATCGCCCAGGTGCTGGAGGTCAGGGATACCGCGGAGGAGCACGGCCAGGCGTTCTCCTGGTCGGACTTCTGGCCGCGGTTCCTCTCCGCCACCTTCGAGAACTGGCAGAGCGAGTTCCTGCAGCTGTTCTCCTTCGTCCTGCTGACCGCCTACCTCATCCACCGCAACAGCGCCGAGAGCCCCGACGGCGACGACGAGACCAAGGCGATGCTGCAGGAACTCCTCGACCGCACCGAGCCGGGCAAACAGGACGGCGGCGTGCGACCGGCATGAACTAGCGCCCAGGGTGGTACGCCGGGGCGGTGACGGACGGCGAACGGCTGCGGCGACTGGCGGCGGACACCTTCGGCTGGCGGCGGCTGCGGCCCGAGCAGCTGCGGGCGATGGAACACCTCATGGCGGGCCACGACGTGCTGGCCGTGCTCCCGACCGGCGCGGGCAAGTCGGCGATCTACCAGGTGCCCGCGCTGCTGCTCGACGGCCCGACGCTCGTGGTGTCCCCGCTGATCGCCCTGCAGCAGGACCAGCGCGAGGGCATCGAGGACAGCCGCGCCCCCGACGCGGTCGTGCTCAACTCCGCGCAGACCGAGGAGGAGAACCGCCAGGCCTGGGCCGCGCTGCGCGAGGGCAGCGCCGAGTACGTCTTCCTCTCCCCCGAACAACTCGCCAAGGACGACCTGGTCGACGCCCTCGCCGAACTCGGCGTGTCCCTGTTCGTCGTCGACGAGGCGCACTGCGTCTCCTCGTGGGGCCACGACTTCCGCCCCGACTACCTGCGCCTCGGTCCCGTGCTCGCCCGGCTCGACCACCCGCGCACGGTCGCGCTCACCGCCACCGCCGCCCCGCCCGTGCGCCAGGACATCGCCCGACGCCTCGGCCTGCGCGACCACCGCGAGGTGATGGCCAGCTTCGACCGGCCGAACCTGCGGCTGTCGGTCGAGCGGTTCACCGAGGACGCCCGCAAGCGCGCCGCCGTCGTCGAGCGGGTCCGGGAGCTCACCGGCGTCGGGCTGCTCTACGCCGCCACCCGCAAGGACACCGAGTACTACGCCGACGAACTCGCCTCGACCGGGAAGCGGGTGGCGCACTACCACGCGGGCATGGCCGCGAACGCGCGCGAGCGGGTGCACCAGGACTTCCTCGACGGCGCGGTGGACGTCGTCGTCGCGACCTCCGCGTTCGGCATGGGCATCGACAAGCCCGATGTCCGGTTCGTCGTGCACGCCTCCGTCCCCGACTCGCTGGACTCCTACTACCAGCAGATCGGCCGCGCCGGGCGCGACGGCGAGCCCGCCGACGCCGTGCTGTTCTACCGGGCCGAGGACCTGGGCCTGCAGCGCTTCCTCACCGCGTCCGCCGCGCCCGAGGACGCGATCGGCGACGTGACCCGCGTCCTCGGCGAGCACGACGAGCCGGTGACGCCCCAGCAGGTCCGCCAGGAGGTCGACGCCTCCGCCCACCGCGCGACCCGGGCGATCAACCTGCTGGAGGAGGTCGGCGCGGTCACCGCCGACGCCGACGGCCTGCTGTCGGCGACCGACGCCGAGGACCCCGTCGGCCAGGCCGTCGAGACCGCGGAGGCGCGCGAGCGGCTGGTGCGCTCCCGGGTCGAGATGGTCCGCGGCTACGCCGAGACCACCGACTGCAGGCGCAAGCGGCTGCTCGGCTACTTCGGCGAGCACCTGCCGCAGCCGTGCGGCAACTGCGACACCTGCGCCGCGGGCACCGCCGGGCAGGGCGAGCCCGAGAGCGGCGAGTTCCCGGTCGACGCGTCCGTGCGCCACCGGGAGTGGGGCCACGGGGTGGTCACCGAGTCCACCGAGGACCGCGTCACCGTGCTGTTCGACGACGCGGGCTACCGCACCCTGTCGGTCGACGCGGTCCGCGACGGCGATCTGCTCACCCGGGACTGACGTGCCGGGTCCACTCCCGGTGGAACCCCTCGATGTGCCGCACGACCAGGGCGGCGGCCCGCTCGCCGTCGCCAGCGCGGACCGCGCGCAGGACGGCCCGGTGCTCCCGGCGCAGCCGCGCCGCGGTGCGCGGCCAGTCCGGCAGCGACGCGACGGCGTGCAGGACGGTGTGGTGGATGGCGTCGCGCAGGGCGGTCATGACCGCGGTGTTGACGGCGTTGCCCGCCGCCCGGGTGAGCGCGACGTGGAAGTCGGCGTCGAGCTGGTGGTAGGTGTCGGCGTCGATGCCGGGCTCGTCCATCCGCGCGAGCAGGTCCTCGGCGAGGTCGAGGTCCGGGTGCCCCGGGGCGCGCGCGGCGGCGCGCACGGCCGCGCCCTCGATCAGCGCCCGGGTGGCGACGAGGTCGGCCATGGGCAGGCGGCGGGTGGCCAGGTGCAGCCGCAGCGCGGCGGCGATGCCGCCCGCCGGGTCCGCGATCACCGTCGTGCCCGCGTCCGGGCCCGAGCCGACGCCGCTGCGCACGACGCCGAGCGCCTGCAGCACCCGGATGGCCTCGCGCACCGTCGGGCGGCTCACGCCCAGGTCCTCGGCGAGCCTGCGCTCGGCGGGCAGCTGGGCGCCCACGGTCAGCCTGCCCGCGGCCAGCTCGGCCTCCACGTGCCGCAGCACCGCGGCGTATCCGCTCACGCGCACCTCCTGTGGTCTGACCACAGGGCTGGTGTGGTCAGACCACAGCAGTCTAGAGTGCCGGGGGTGAGGGTCGCGCTGTTCGTCACATGCCTGGTCGACGGGCTGTTCCCGGATGTCGGCAAGGCGACGGTGACGCTGTTGGAGCGGTTGGGGCACGAGGTGGTGGTGCCGCCGAGGCAGACCTGCTGCGGGCAGATGCACATCAACACCGGCTACGCCGCCCAGGCCGCGCCGATCGTGGCCAACCACGTCGAGGCCTTCGCCGACGCCGACGTGGTGGTGGTCCCGTCGGGCTCGTGCGCGGGCTCGATCCGCCACCAGCACGCCGAGGTCGCCCGCGAGCACGGCCGTCCCGGGCTGGCCGACGCCGCGACCGCGGTCGCCGCGCGGACCTACGAGCTGTCGGAGTTCCTGGTCGACGTGCTCGGCGTGACCGACGTCGGCGCGTACTTCCCGCACCGGGTCACCTACCACCCGACCTGCCACTCGCTGCGCGTGCTCGGCGTCGGCGAGCGGCCGCTGCGGCTGCTGCGCGCGGTGCGGGGCATCGATCTGGTCGAGCTGCCGGGCGCGGAGACCTGCTGCGGCTTCGGCGGCACGTTCGCGCTGAAGAACGCCGACACCTCCACCGCGATGCTGGCCGACAAGATGTCCGCGGTCACCACGACCGGCGCGAAGGTGCTGACCGCGGGCGACTCGTCGTGCCTGATGCACATCGGCGGCGGCCTGGCCCGGCTGCGCAGCGGCGTGCGGACCCTGCACCTGGCCGAGATCCTGGCGGCGACATGACCTTCATCGGAATGCCCCGCGGCACCGGCAACCTCACCGGCGCGCCCTTCCCCGAGGCCGCCAGCGAGGCCCTGGACAACGCGCAGCTGCGCCGCAACCTCGCCAAGGCCACCGGCACCATCCGCGCCAAGCGCGCCGCCGTCGTCGACGAACTGCCCGACTGGGCCGCCCTGCGCGCGGCGGGCGCGGCGATCAAGGACGACGTGCTCGCCAACCTCGACACCTACCTGCTGCGGTTCGAGGCCGCCCTCACCGAGCGCGGCTCCACCGTGCACTGGGCCCGCGACGCCGAGGAGGCCACTCGGATCGTCACCGAGCTGGTGACCGCCACCGGCGCCCGCGAGGTCATCAAGGTCAAGTCGATGGCCACCGCGGAGATCGGCCTCAACGAGGCGCTGGCCGCCGCGGGCGTCGCCGCCGTGGAGACCGACCTCGCCGAGCTGATCGTCCAACTCGGACACGACCGGCCCAGCCACATCCTGGTGCCCGCCATCCACCGCAACCGCGCCGAGATCCGCGAGATCTTCGCCGAGGGCATGGGCGCCACCGACCTGACCGACGACCCGCGCGTGCTCGCCGAGGCCGCCCGCGCCCACCTGCGCCGCAAGTTCCTCACCGTCGACGTCGCCGTCTCCGGGGCGAACTTCGCCATCGCCGAGACCGGCGGGCTCGTCGTGGTCGAGTCCGAGGGCAACGGCCGCATGTGCCTGACCCTGCCGCGCACGCTGATCAGCGTCGTCGGCATCGAGAAGATCATCCCGGCCTGGCAGGACCTCGAAGTGTTCCTGCAACTGCTGCCGCGCTCCTCCACCGGCGAGCGCATGAACCCCTACACCTCCGTCTGGACCGGCCCCACCGAGGGGCAGACCAGCCACGTCGTGCTCGTCGACAACGGCCGCACCGCCACCCTCGCCGACCCCGACGGCCGCGCCGCCCTGCGCTGCATCCGCTGCTCGGCCTGCCTCAACTCCTGCCCCGTCTACGAGCGCACCGGCGGCCACGCCTACGGCTCCACCTACCCCGGGCCCATCGGCGCGGTGCTGTCCCCGCAGCTCACCGGCATCGATCGCAACCCCACCCTGCCGTACGCGTCCTCGCTGTGCGGGGTCTGCTACGACGTCTGCCCCGTCGCCATCGACATCCCGTCCATGCTGGTCCACCTGCGCGGCCGCGCGCCCAAACCCCGGGCGGAGGCCGCCGCCATGCGCGCCGCCGCCTGGGCGATGTCCGACCACCGCCGCTGGCGCCGCCTGCTGCGCGCGGGCCGCCTCGGCCGCGCCCTGGGCCGCCGCCCCATGCTGCCGCCACCGCTGTCGGCGTGGACCCGCGCCCGCGACCTGCCCGAACCCCCGCGCCAGACCTTCCGCGACTGGTGGGACACCCGATGACCGAGCCCGGCGCCCGCGCCGCCATCCTCGCCCGCGTCCGCAGCGCGTTGCGCGACCGTCCCTCCGCGACGGTCGCCCGCGACTACCGCCGCGCGGGCACTCGTGGCCGAGGCGACCTCGACCGCTTCGCCGAGATGCTGCGCGACTACCGCGCCCTCGTCCGCATCACCGACGACGTCCCCGCCGCCATCGGCGACCGGGGCTTCATCGCCGCGCCCGGCTGCCCGCCGGAATGGGGCGGCGACCGCCGCCAGCACACCGTCGCCGAACTCGACCGGGTCGACGGCGTGATCACCGCGTGCGCCGTCGCCATCGCCGACACCGGCACCATCGTCCTCGACCACGACGCCCCCGACCAGGGCGCCCGCGCCCTGACCCTGGTGCCCGACCACCACATCGTCGTCGTCCGCGCCGACCAGATCGTCCCCGGCGTCCCCGACGCCGTCGCGGCGCTGGCAGGCGTCCGCACCCAGACCTGGATCAGCGGCCCCTCGGCCACCAGCGACATCGAGCTCGAGCGCGTCGAGGGCGTTCACGGGCCCCGCACGCTGGAAGTGATCATCGACATCCGATGATGGGGCGGTGAACACACGCGTCATCGACCTCTCGCACCCGGTCGAGCACAACATGGTCACCTACCCCGGCCTGCCCGGTCCCGTGATCGGCGACCACCTGAGCCGCGCCGACTCGCGCGGCCGCTACGCCGAGGGCACCGAGTTCCAGATCGGGACCGTCACGATGCTCTCCAACACCGGCACCTACCTCGACGCCCCCTTCCACCGCTTCCCCGACGGCGCCGACCTCGCCGCGCTCGACCTGAGCAGGCTCGTCGACCTCGACGGCGTCGTCATCGACGCGACCGACCGCGCCGTCGGCCCGGAGGCGTTCGCCGACCTCGACGTGACCGGCCGCGCGGTGATCGTGCGGACCGGGTGGGACCGGCACTGGCGCACCCCGGAGTACGGCGGCGCGCAGGCCCCGTTCGTCACCGCGGCCGCTGCCGAGTGGCTGGTCGAGCGGCAGCCCGCGCTGGTGGGCATCGACTCGGTCAACATCGACGACCTCGCCGACCTCTCCCGGCCCACGCACACCGCCCTGCTGGCGGCGGGCATCCCGATCATCGAGCACCTGCGCGGCCTGGACCGGCTGTCCCCGGCCGGTTTCCGCTTCCACGCCGCGCCGGTCGGGATGGTCGGGATGGGGACGTTCCCGGTGCGGGCGTACGCCATCGTCGACGGGGTCTGATCGGGGGTCGGCGCGGTATCGTGCCGGTATGCGCGCACACGGCGTCGTCGACTCGGCCGCCGGGCTGCGGCCGTTCGGCCACCTCGGCTGGGCCTACCGGGACCGGGCCGACTTCCTGGCGCGGGCGCGGGAGTACATCATCGACGGCGTCGCCGAGGGGCAGTGGATCGAGTTCGTCGGCGACGGCGACACGCTGCGCGACGAGCTGGTGAGCCTGTCCGGTGTCCCGACCTCGGACATCGGCGTGGCGACCGTGGCGGAGTTCTACGAGTTCGCCGGGGATGTGGTCGACCCGGTGGCGTCGGTGGACAAGCAGGTGCGCGCGGTCGAGACCGCCGTCGACGCGGGCTACACCGGGGTGCGCGCGGTCGTGGACGCCACGGCCGCCGCCCTCACCCCCGAGCAGCGCGCGGCGTTCGCCCGCTTCGAGTACCTGATCGACCAGAAGATGAGCAGCCTGCCGATCTCCACCGTGTGCGGCTACGACCTCGGCCGGATGGACAAGACCGCGACCACCGAGTTGGTCTGCCTGCACCCGTTCACCAATCCAGGGTCCAGCCTCTTCCGAATCTACGCCGATGGGCCATCGGAGTTCGCCCTGAGCGGCGAGTTGGACGCCTCGTGCGTGGCGGTGTTCGCCACCACGCTGCGCCGCACCCTGCCCTTGTCCGCCGCCCGCGACCTGCGCATCGACGGGCGCGGGCTCGTCTTCATCGACCACCGCGCCCTCGCCAGACTCGACGCCGTGCTCGGCGAGGTGGGGGCGACCGCGGTGCTGTCGACGTCGTGCCTGGTCGCCGCAAGGCTGTCGGACATCATGACCCTGCGCAACCTGCGGGTCGACCCGGTGGGCGAGGCATGACGGCTGGGCACCACCACACGGCGGGGTTCTACGCCTCGGACGCCGAGTTCCGCGCGCTCATCGTGCCGTTCGTCGAGGAGGGCACGGCGGCGGGCGAGGCGGTCGTCCTCGGGTACGACGAGCGCAAGAGCGCGCTGCTGCGCACCTGGCTGTCCGAGCCCGACGCGGTGGTCTTCGTCGGCCCCGGCCACTACTCCACCCCGGCCAGGACCATCGCCGACTACCGCCGCCTGTTCGAGCACCACCTCGCGCGGGGCGTGACCCGGATCCGGATCGCGGGCGACGTCCCCCACGAGGGCAACGGCGGCCGCTTCGCGGGCTGGGACCGCTACGAGTGGGCGGTCAACACGGTCTGGTCCGCCTATCCCGTCCTCAGCGCCTGCCTCTACGACGCCACCCTGATCAGCCCGTACGTCCGGGAGGTCGTCGAGCGGACCCACCCGCTGCTCCTCTCCCCCGCGGGGGTGATCGAGGCGAACGCCCGGTACACGCAGGCGCACCCGACCCCGGTCATCGCCGCGGACCCGCTGGAGTCCACTCCCCCGCTCATCGACCTCACCAACCCGAGCCCGGTCCAGGCCCGCCGAGCCGTCGAACAGGCCGCCCGCCCCCACCTCCCCGCCCAGATCCTCGACGACCTGGTCTTCGGCGCCTCCGAGGCGGCGACCAACGCGATCATCCACGGCCGACCCCCGACGTCGATCCGCATCTGGTCGACCCCGGGCCGGGTCGTCGTCCACGTGACCGACACCGGCTCCGGCCCCCGGAACCCCCTGGCGGGCCTCATGCCGGTGGTGAAGGAGGCGGGCGGCCTCGGCCTCTGGCTGACCCACCAACTGGACATCGACGTAGCCCTGATCACCACGCCGCACGGCTTCACCATCCGCCTCCGCGGCGGCAAACTCGACTAACACCCACGCTGGGGCTGGTAGATGGCCTGGGTCGAGGCGGGTGGATGCCCTGCCTCGGCGGAGCGGCTCGATGTCCTGCGTCGGCGAGCGGTGAATGCGTTGGACCGGGTCCGGTGAGTGCCATGGGCCGGGCCGGTGGCTGCGCCGGGTCGGGGCCGGTGGCCGGTTGGGCCGGGGCCGGTGGCTGGTTGGGCCGGAGTCGGTGGCCGGTTGGGCCGGGGTCCGTGGCTGCGTCGGGCCGGAGTCGGTGACTGCGTTGGGCCGGGCCAGTAAGTGCCCTGGGTCGGCGGGGGCGGTGATGGAGGTACGGCCTCGGGCGTGCCCGGGAAAGGCATACGGTGTCACCGTGGCTCGGCGGTCGCGGGACTTAACTCGCCTGGACGGCCGCACCTGCCGTAGAGGCAGCGACGCAACCACCGTGGCGAAGGTCCGGCAGGCGCCGCGCTGGCGTTTCCGGTCCGGCAGCGGGCCGGTGGGGGTGCCGGCCAACTCGCCGCCCGCGTGACCCGCCAGGACGAACATCAACCCCGCACTTCGACGCTGCAAGGCCAGCGCGTCCGCCCAGCGCGGGAGAATCACGAGCGGCCATGCGCGCCGAAAGCGCGGCCAGCACGAGGGCGACCCGGCCCGCCCGCTCCATCGTCAACCACACGACGGCCAAGCGCCCCGGTGCTTGCGCCAGCCAGTTCCTCACCGCGTTCCGCCGATGGGGCCTTCGCCAGCAATGGCGGGATCGAGCAAGGGTCGGGCGCCGAGGTGGCTACGTCCGGCGGTCCCCTACTGCGTTCCGGCGAGGGCCTTGGCAGCGCGTCGGCGGCCCCCTCACCCCATCCTGGCGTTTGTTTGTTAGCTCCGTGTTCCTCCGGTCCTCCTCCCCTCTCGCACTTAGGCGAACAAGACATTATCTTGATAGTAAATAGTGAAACGGATAAATTGAGGGCAGGGGACAGGAACAGGGGTGCCTCGGATCGCGAGGCGCGTCGGGTGGACATGGAAGCGGCGCCGTCGGGACCTGGGAGGTCGTCGACGGCGCCGCGGGTGTTCGTTCAGTTGTGGTTGTGGCGGCTCAGGTCGGAGCGTCAGGCCTTGCCGATGTTGGACCTTGCTGCCGCGCGGACGATGCGGGTGCGGTCTTGCTTCGTGAGGACGCCGTCGGCCACCAAGGCGGCGGTGACCCGGTCCACGTGGGTGACGAAGGCGCCGTGGTTGGCGTAGGTGGCGGTTTCGGCGATCAGGTCGTTGACCGTGCAGCCGTGACCGGTGTCCACATTGGCCACACCCGTGTCGTCGCCGTCGATGATGACGGTGGCGCGGGTGTCGGAGTCGGCGCAGTCGTCCGTGCCCGGGTCGACCACCGTGAACGTCACCGTCGCCGGTTCCGACACGTTGCCCGCGACGTCCGTCGCGCGGTAGCGGACGGTGTGCTCGCCCGCCTCGCCGATGGTGAGCGGGCCGGTGTAGGCCGCCCACTCGCCGCCGGTCGAGTACTCGATCGTCGCCACGCCCGAGTGGGTGTCCTCGGCCGTGATCGTGACCGTCGCGCTGTCGATGTAGGCGCCCGTGCCGTCCTGGTTGCCCGACACCACGGCGGCCACGGTCGGCGCGGTCGTGTCCTCCTCCGCGGGCTCGACGACGGTGAACGCCACCATGCCCTCGGCGGAGGTGTTGCCCGCCAGGTCCGTGGCCCGGAAGTGCACCATGTGCGACCCGACCGCGTTCACGACCACCGGACCGGTGTACGCCATGAACGGGCCGCCGTCGAGGTTGTACTCCACGGTGTCCACGCCCGTCCCGGCATCCGTCGCCGTCACGGTGACGGAAGCGCTGCCCACGTACGCGCCGGAGGCGTCCTGCTCCCCCGACACCACGGCCACCACCTCCGGCGGCGTCGTGTCCTCGACCGGCGGCGCGGCGACGGTGAACGCCACCATGCCCTCGCCGGAGGTGTTGCCCGCGTTGTCCGTGGCGCGGAAGTGCACCATGTGCGAGCCCACCGCGTTCACCAGCACCGGCTCGGTGTACGCCACGAACGGCCCGCCGTCGAGGTTGTACTCCACGCCCGCGACGCCCGACTCGACGTCCTCGGCGGTCACGGTCACCAGCGCACTGCCCACATACGCGCCGGTGTCGTTCCGCTCCCCCGACACAACGGCCGACACCGTCGGCGGCGTCGTGTCCACCGGCGCGGGCTCGACGACGGCGAAGGTCACCGTCCCGATGGACGAGACGTTGCCAGCACCATCGGTGGCCCGGTACCGCACGGTGTGCTCGCCGACAGCGGCGACCGACACCGGAGCGGTGTAGGCCATCCAGGCCGCGCCGTCCAGCTCGTACTCCACCGACGCCACGCCCGACTGCTCGTCCGACGCCGTCACCGTGACGGTCGCCCGCTCGATGTAGGCGCCCGAGCCGTCCTGGTTGCCCGACACCGCGGCCGAGACCGCAGGAGCGGTCGTGTCCTCCTCGACGGGCTCGACCACCGTGAACGCCACGGACCCGGTCTCCGACACGTTGCCCGCGGCGTCGGTGGCCCGGTACTGCACGGCGTGGTCGCCGACGGCGGTGACGGTGACGGGCCCGGTGTAGGGCCGGAAGCCGGTGTCGTCGATCTCGTACTCGACCGACGCCACCCCGGAGCCCGCGTCCTCGGCCGACACCGTCACGGTCGCGCTGCCCACGTAGTCACCGGCCGCGTCCTGGTTCCCGGTGACCGTCGCCGACACGGTCGGCGCGGTGGTGTCCGCGTCCTCCACCACCGTGAACGAGACCATGCCCTCGGCCGACACGTTGCCCGCGACGTCGGTCGCCCGGTAGTGCACCATGTGCGAGCCCACGGTGTTCACGAGCACCGGCTCGGTGTAGGCCGTGAACGGCCCGCCGTCGAGGTTGTACTCGATGGTGTCCACCCCGGAGCCCTCGTCCGCTGCGGACACGGTCACGGTCGCGGCGCCCCGGTAGTTACCCTCGGCGTCGCGGTCCCCGGTGACCGACGCGGTCACCGTGGGCGGGGTGGTGTCGCCGCCACCGCCGTCGGTGACGACGAGTTCCCCGACCATCTGCCCGTGCCCGGGGATGGCGCAGAAGTAGCGGTACTTGCCCGGGCTGAGCGTCACCTGCGCCTGGTGCCGCCCGCCGCTGGCGTCGAACGGGTTGGCGATGATGTCCAGGGCGACGTCGTGGTTGTAGCCCGGCGTCGAGGTGTCGAAGGTGAGGGTGTGCGGCATGCCGGTCGTGTTGCCGGTGGCCAGGCTGTTCTCGAAGACGATGGTCGCCGGTCCGGCGGTCGCCGTGGCCGGGGCGGACTTGTAGCTGGTCACGCCGTTGTCCGCGGTCCAGGTCAGCACCTGCTCGGCCTGGGCCGACGCGGGCACGACCCAGAGCGCGACCAGCGCCGCGATGAGCGCGGCTATCAGTGATCTCTGACGATGCATTGTGTCTCCCAACCAGGGTGGGGGCGGGCGGACCCGCCCCCACCGCCGCGGCCTACAGCTGCCGCACCCGGATGTTGCGGAACTCGATGAGGTCGTTGTTGCCGTGGTTCTGCAGCCCGATGAAGCCCTCGGCGAACTGCCGCAGGTCCGTGGGCGGGTCACCGGCCCGCGACGACTGCTTGCCCGGGGTGTTGTCGAACTCGTTGATCACCACGCCGTTGCGGACGATCGTGTAGTGCTGCCCGACGACCCGGATCTCGTAGTCGTTCCACTCGCCCTTGGGCGTCGCGCCCGCCTGCTCCATGCCCACCGGGTCGAAGTTGTAGACCGACCCGGTCTTCTGCGGCTCGCCGGAGGTCCCGTCGTAGATCTGGATCTCGTGGCCGCAGTAGATGGCCACCCACGCCTGCGACGTCCTGGCCGAGCCGAAGGTGCCGCAGCTGTCCTCGGGCCGCTGGTCAAGCGGTGTGCGCGGGTCGGGGAACCGGACGAACACCCCGCTGTTGGCCCGGTGCGGGTCCGGGGCGACGTCGCGGAACTGCAGCTTCAGCGAGAAGTCCCCGAACTGCTTCGCGTCGTACCAGAGCATTCCGAGCCCGCCGGTCGGGCGCAGGGCGCCGTCCGGCTGGATGTGGAACTCCCCGGACGGGGCCATCGACCAGCCCTCCAGCGAGGTGCCGTCGAAGATCGCCACGTAGCCGGTGTCGCCGGGCTTGCCGATCCCGGACTTGGCGGCGGCCTTGGTCAGCGCGCCGTGCTCGCGCCCGGTGATCACGCCGTCCTTCTTCAGCAGGTTGGCGACCTCGGTGACGTGGCTGACGAACGCGCCGTGGCTGTCCCAGGCGGACTCGTCGTCGATGAGGTCGTTGATCGTGCAGCCGTGGCCGACGTCCTTGTTCGGCAGGCCGGTGTCGCTGTCGCGCAGCCACACGGTGTCCCGGTCGTCCGGCACCGCGCAGCCCACCGTCACCTCCACGCGCGCCGTGCCCGTGGTGCCGTCGGCGTACTTCACGGTCAGGACCGCGGTGTACTCGCCGAGGCGGGCGTAGGTGTGGCGCGGGTTGGGCTCGGTCGACGTCGTGCCGTCGCCGAAGTCCCAGTGGTAGGACAGGCCGCCGGAGCGCTCGCCGGTGAACTGGACGTCCATCGGCTTGTTCTGCACGTTGACCGCGGTCGCGGTCGGCGCGGGGGTGGCCGGGCCGCCGGTGTAGGTGATCCGGATCAGCTTCTGGTTGGAGTCGAGGCTGAAGAAGCCGCCCGCGTAGTCGAGCAGGTAGAGCGCGCCGTCGGGACCGAACTTGGCGTCCATCCAGCTCTGCAGCGACGTGTCGCTCCGCCCGCCCGGGATGATCTGCCGCAGCGTCTCGGCGAACAGCGGCGGCGCCTGCGCCGGGACGCCCTTCGGGTCGACCGTGACCGCGATGCGGTTGGCCGAGTTCGACTGGTCGCCGATGAACCACTTGCCGTCCCAGTACTCCGGCCACGCGACGCCGCTGTCGGTGTCGACCAGCTCGCGCTGGTAGGTCGGGCCGGACATGACGGCCTGGCCGCCGCCACGCAGGTACGGCTGGGTGTAGATGGCGTCCTCGTCCTTGTAGGTCGGGATGCCGTCACCGCGGTCGGGGAAGATCGGCCCGCCGCCGCCCGGCGAGTACCAGATCATGTTGTCCTTGACCGGCGGCAGGTCCACCAGGCCCGTGTTGCGCGGAGAGTTGTTCTTCGGGTTGTCGCAGTCGTACCAGCCGGTGAGCACGCTGGCGTCAGTGTTGCTGCGGTCCCGGTACGGCTGGCGGTTGCCCATGCAGTACGGCCAACCGTGGTTGCCCGACTCGGTGATGATGGTCGCCGTCTCGTACTTGGCCGGGCCGAGCTCGGGGCTGGGCGCGAACGCGTCCGGACCGACCCAGCCCGCGGTCAGCCAGTTGTGCACCGGGTCGATGTCGAGCCGGGCGATGTTGCGCACGCCCATCACGTAGATCTCGGGACGGGTCTTGTCGCCCGGGTCCGCGGACTCGGGGAACAGGTTGCCCTCGGGGATGGTGTAGCTGCCGTCGGCCTCGGGGTGGATCCGCAGGATCTTGCCGTTGAGGTCGTTGGTGTTGCCCGAGGTGCGGCGCGCGTCCTGGAAGGACACGCCCTTGTACTCGGCGGTCCAGTTGTTGCCCGAGTACCCCTCGGAACCCTGCGACGAGTTGTTGTCGCCGGAGCCGATGTAGAGGTTGCCGTCCTTGTCGAAGGCCATGCCGCCGCCCGCGTGGCAGCAGCTGTGGATCTGCGCGTCCCACTCCAGCAGGTCCACCCGGGTCGCCTGGTCGATCGTCCCGTCGGCGTAGGTGAAGCGGGAGATGGTGCGCTTGCCGATCCGCTTGTCGCGGTCGATGGACTCGTGCGGCATCCAGTAGACGTAGACCCAGCCGTTGTCGGCGAAGTCCGGGTCGAGCGCGATGCCGACCAGGCCCTCCTCGTTCTTGACCAGCTCGGACCCGCTGCCGCGGTTGCCCATGACCTCGAGCGTGGTCAGCAGCGAGACCTTCTTGGTGTCGGGGTCCCAGGTGTGGATGGTGCCGCAGCCCAGACCGACCTTCGGGTTCTCCCACGGCACGATCGGGCCGCTGGGGCAGGCCGCCTTGCCGATGTAGAACACGGTGCCGTCGGGCGCGATGTCCATGCCGTGCGGCTCGCCGATCTGGTCGAGCTGGCCCTGCTTGTTCTGCGCGGTCAGCCGCTCGACCTTGTAGTTCGCGGCGATGGTCGCCTGGCAGTCGGCCCGGACGATGCCCGTGGTCCACTGCAGGGCGCCGAGCAGGTGCTTGCGGAAGTTCTCCTCGCCGTAGCCCGCCTCGGTGTGGCCCATGCCGGTGTAGAAGGAGCGGCCGCCCTCGTAGTCGCGGCACCAGGACACCGGGTGGAACGCGCCGTTGGCGCCCTGGCCCGGGTCGTAGTGGCGCTCCTCGACCTGCGCGACGGTGTGCACCGTGCCGATCGGGTTGGGCTCCCAGTTCAGCCAGCGGTCCGCGCGGGTCCACTTGACCGGGATGCCCTGGTTGGCCGGGTGCTGCCGGTCGACGAGGTTGACCACCGACTCGGCCACCTCGGGCTCGGGCGTCGGCGCCGGGTCCTTGCGGAACAGCAGGAAGTCGGCGAGCTGGATCAGCGGCTCACCGTGGTTGGCGGTGATGTCGAGCTTGAAGTACTTGTACGCGGTGGTGTTGGCGAGCTCGAACTCGCGGGTCTGGAACCGGTCGGAGAACGCCTCCCCCGTGCGCTTGTCCAGCTCCGTCCAGTTCTGCCCGTCGGTGGAGCCGCTCAGCGTCCAGTCCTTGGGGTCCCGGCCGGGGAAGTCGTTGGCCGAGGTCAGCGAGTAGCGGGCCACGGCGGTCGGCTCGGCCAGCTCCATGGTGACCCAGCCGGTGCGGGCGAAGGTCAGCCACTTGGTGTTCTCGTCGCCGTCGACCAGCTTGTCCTTGGTCTCCTGCGGCGGGTTCTCCGCGCTGGCGCTCACCTTGGCGACCGTCTCCGGCGTCGGGCGGCTGCCGACCGGGCGGGTGCCGATGAGGCCGGTGAACCAGTCGGACTCGTCCTGGGCCTTGGCCGCGTCGGACACGCCGAGGAAGCCGCCGCCGTCGGCCATGTAGTCCCGCAGCGCGCTCTCCTGGCCGCGGTCGAGGGTCACGCCCTCGGCGGAGAGGAACACGACGCCGCGGTAGCGGTCGAGGTTCGCGGCGGTGAAGACGGCCGGGTCCGACGCGCTGTCGACGCCGATGCCGTTCGCCGCGCCGATCTGGGCGATGGCGGCGGCGGCCTTCTCCACGGGGTCTTTCTGTTCGGCGGCCGGTCCGTGGAAGACCAGCACGGAGACGCCCGCGGGTGGGGGCGCCTCGGGTTCGGCCGCGACGGCGAGCGGCGTCAGGGTCGCGCCTAGCGTCACGGTCGCGGCGAGGAGGACCTGCGGTCTCATGCCTCAACTCCTTTGTCGACGGCCTGGTTCAGTTGTGCGCGGAGTGGGGGTGGTGCTGGTGGTGGCGGAAGCGGTCGATCGCCTCCTGCGCGCCGGGCGGCATGCTGCCGTCGCGGTTGCGGACGAGGAACACGCCCGCCATGCCGCCGTCGGAGTGGAACTGGACGTGGCAGTGGTACATCCACGCGCCGGGGCCGACGCCCTCGCCCGCGATCACCTGGAAGCCGAACGAGCCGCCGGGGTTGAGGTCCTTGTTGTCGATGACCTGGCTCGGGTCGTTCGGGCCCTCCAGCATCCCGGTGCGGTTGTCGGCCCAGCGGTGGGCGTGCAGGTGGAAGGTGTGCGGCTGGTTGCCGTGCCCGATGGCGATGAACTCGACGCGCTCGCCGTGGTTGGCCTCGAACATGGGGGTGTCCGGGGCTACCTTGTTGTTGATCGTCATGTCGTTGAACACGCAGGTGAACTGCCGGTCGGGCAGCAGGTCGCCGCGCCTGCGCACGATGAGGGCGCCGTACAGTCCTTTCTGGAGGCCCACCGTGCCGTGGTCGGTGCCCATGGCGTGGTCGTGGTAGTGCCAGTAACCGGCGCTGCCGGGCATCCAGAGGTTGCCGTGGGCCTTGAAGTTGGGGCGGGTGCGCCAGGTGTAGGTGCGGGTCTCGCCCGGGTCGTTGAAGGAGTCGTTGAGCGGGCTGCCGTCGGACTCGGTGCTGTAGTCCACGCCGTGGGGGTGGATCGACAGGCGCTTGTCGGTGTTGTTGACCAGGGTGATCTCTAAGGTGTCGCCCTCCCAGATCTCCAACACCGGCCCGGGCACACTCGCCTGGCCGGGCGCGAGGCCGTAGCCGTACAGCCCGCCGGGCAGCGCCTCGGCGTACATGGTGATCTTGCGGACGGCGCCCTTCTGGGGCGGCTGCGCCGCGGCGGAACTGGCGAGCGCCGCGGGCGCGACGACCCCGACGGCGGCCCCGGCGAGCATCGAGCGGCGGCTCACCGACCGGCCTGGAAAGTCCATAGTGGTCTCCGTTCACCCGTTTCACGGCATGCCGGAACCCGGGGTGGGGATAGGGGGTGGGGCGGCCCGATCCGCCGCGTCTGCGCAGGGGCGCGACGAACATGGCCGTGCAGGACCCGCGCGGCCTCAGGCCACCGCCTCATGGCCTTTTGCCGCTACGGTCCGTATCTCACTGTCGGTATTGCCTGACTTTGGTACCTACAGGATGACGTTTCGACCTGACGACCTGAACTTATGCATGTGTCGAACAAAAGTGAAGGTCCAAATGGAGTAACGCCCTTCGATCATCGAGTTGATCAGCGCTTCTCGGCGGGGGTGGTGGCGGAGGGTGGCGGGCAGGCCAGCGGTGGTGGCGATGAGTGGTGGCCGGCAAGGGGATCGCTGGATGCCGGCGGGCGGTGTGGGCGGTGGTTCGCAGGCGACGATTCGGCGGATACCACCACAGGCCGTCGCGAATTCCGGCAGTGCGGCTTGCACGGCATCCGGACATCGCCGAACGAGGGGCGAAGCCTCGATTCGCTCGTTGCCGTGCGGCGAGTGGCGACGGCTGGCTGACGGGCGATCGCCGGGCAGCGGCGGTTTGCCGGGCAGCGCCCCATCCCCCGCAGCCCGGCACGTTGGGTGCCAGCCGTGCGGCGAGTGGCGTGAGTTCGTTCGATGGCGGCGGCGCACTGACGCGACGGCCCGCTGAGCAGTGGCGGTGCGGCGGGTGCGCCGGTCCCTGGGCAGCGCTGGCCCGCTCGGGCAATGGTCCGTTCAGCAGCGCCGGTCCACTCGGCATCGGACGTCCGCTCGGCCTCGGCCCGCCCGAGCGACGGTCCGCACGGCAGCGGCGGTCCGCTCGGCGCCAACCCGCCCGGGCGGCGGTTCGCACGGTGGCGCCAGTCCGCTCGGCACCGGACCGCCCGGCCCGCGCTGGCCCAGCCCAGTGGCGGTAACCCGCGCGGTGATGGCCCGCTCGGCAGCGGCGGCCACTCGGCACCGGGTCACTCGGCACCGGCCCGCTCGGCAGCGGCGGCCACTCGGCACCGGGTCACTCGGTAGCGGCGCTCCACCCGCTCGCGGTAGTCCACTCGGCACCAGCTGACCGAGCAGCGGCGGCCCGCTCCGCAGCGGCGTCTACTCGGCAACGGGTCCACACCGCAGGCTGGTCCACTCGGCAGCGCCAGCCTGCTCAGCGGCGGCGTCTGTTTGGCGGTGGTTCGCTGGATGGTGACGGCCTGCATCCGCGGTGCGCTGGATGGCGGGCGGTGTCGGGCGCCGCTGGCATCATGGTGCGGTGGAATCCACGCGCGTGGACCGCTGGTTGTGGGCGGTCCGACTGACCAAGACCCGCCCGGACGCCGCGGCCGCCTGTCGGGGTGGTCACGTGCGGGTCAACGACCGCCCGGTCAAGCCCGCCACCACCGTCTCCCCCGGCGACGAGATTCGCGCCCGCGTCGGCGACGTGACGCGGGTGGTGGAGGTCGTGCGGGTCATCCAGAAACGCGTCGGCGCCGCGGACGCGGCGACCTGCTTCATCGACCGGACCCCCGCCCCACCGCCGGAGGCCGCCATCCCCGTCGCCCGCCGCGATCGAGGCGCGGGCAGGCCCACCAAGCGGGAGCGGCGCATCCTCGACAAGTTCCGGTCAGGACAGCTCTAGCCGCGCCCGCACCAGCGCGCGCAGCTCATCCGGGGTGATCCACCGCTTTCGGTGGATCATGCGGTGGCAGTTGGCACAGAGGACGGCCAGGTCCGCGAGCCTGGTCGTGGTCGCGTTGGACACGTGCAGCGGCACCACGTGGTGGACCTCGGCGAACCTGTGCCCGCGGTCGCCGTAGGTGCGCTCGAAGTCGAACGAGCAGACCTCGCACTCCAGCTTGCCGTGCTCGGCGAGCACCTTCTCGATCTTCCGACGCCGCAGCTTCGGGTCGCGCTCGCGGGCTTTGTGCCTGAGCAGGAGCAGCCGTCCCTCGAACGCGCCTTCATCGTCGGATTCGACGGAGTCGAGGTCCGGAAGGCCGTCGAACTCCCCGGCGCGCACGCCTTCCCGGATCCGCTGGGCCGCGGCGCGCATCTCGTCGGGCCGGTCCAGGAAGTCGGCCAGCACCTCCCGGTCGAGCCTGGTCGCCTTGCGGGCGGAGTCGGGATGCCGGATGGCGATGGCGGGTCGCGGGGCGGTTTGGTCGGGTCGGCGGTCATCGGGTGCCGCCTTCGCTGGTCGCGATTGTCGGTTAGGTCAACGGTGGCGGCTGTCGGAGTGTTTCCAGCAGTCAGCGCTCACGGCGGGCGGAATACTGTTAACTTAATTCCCGCGCGGACGGAGTTACATTTTTAGAGTGTTTAGCATTTAGAGGTTGATCACGCTGCACCGGGCGGGGCGGGGGATTAATGTCGGGGGTGACAGCCGCTTGTCGGAAAAACCTGAGGAGAACGATGTTCCGCATCCTCGCCGCCACCGCATCCATGCTGGTGGCGGCCGCTGTGCCTGCTTTGGCCGAGAGTGGGCCGGAGGTTCGGTTGGCGTTGAGCGTGACCTATTACGACAACACCTTCGCCGTCGGGTCGTTGAGCTGTTCACCCATTGGTGGGCAGCACCGGAACCCCGAGGGGGCCTGTGCGGAGCTGTATGGCGCCAGCGGCGATATCGCGGCGGCCGATCGAGAGATGACGCGGGTTTGTCCAATGCACTACGAGCCGGTGACGGTTCGGGCGGTCGGGTGGTATGGCGACGGGATCGTCGACTACACCCGCACCTACGGCAACTCCTGCGTCTTCGCCAACAGCGCCGGGCAGCTCTGGAACATCTGACGCGGGGTTAGTGGGGCCGCATCGCGGGCACTCCAGGGTCGTGAGTCGACGAGCTGAGGGTCACGTGACGAACGGTCGGGGCACGGGGGCGCGCGTGCTGTGCGGGCTGCTGGGTGCGGCCCTGCTGACCTTCGGGATCATCGGGCTGGCCCAGATCGGGCTGAGCGGGTTCGCCCCCGTGCCGGAGGGCACGGCGGATCGGACCGACGTGTCGTTCGGGGGGTCGACGCTGCTCAGCGTCATCCACCTGATCATGGGCGCGCTCGCGCTGTTCGCCGCGCTGCGCAACGGGGCGCGGATGGCCGGGCTGTTCGGGATGATCGCGTTCGCCGGGCTGCTGGCCTACGACATCGTGGCGCTCATCGCCGACGACCCGGACGACCCGCTGGGCGCCAGGTGGCCGGTGCTGGTGCTGCACGCGCTCGGGTTGCTGGCCTGCGTGCTGATGGTCGCCCTCGCCAACCGGGCGACGCATGACTTCGAGGGCGAGCAGCACTAGCTACTCGCGCGACAGCACCAGCAGGCCGACCGCCGCGACGAGGCCGCCCACCAATGCGACCGGGCGCACGCCCGCCAGCGGCAGCAGGACGCCGCCGAGGAGCGCTCCCCCGCCGATGCCGACGTTGAACGCCGCCGAGCTGGCCGCGGACGCCACCTCCGTGCTGCCCGGCGCGACCTCCAGGATGCGGCTCTGCAACGCCGTCACCATGAAAGCCATGGCGAACCCGGACAGCGCCTGCAACCCGACCGCAACCACCTTCACCGGGCCGAAGGCGTAGAGGCCCAACAGCACCACCACCTGCAGCGCCACGGAGAGCACCAGCACGGCACGCGGCCAGCGGTCCAGGACGGCGCCGGAGAGGACGTTTCCCACCGCCCCTGCCGCGCCGCCCGCGAAGAGGACCAGGCTCACCGCCGCCTCGGCGAACCCGCTCACCTGCGTGAAGAACGCCGTGACGTAGGTGTACTGCGCGAACACGCCGGTCACCACCAGCGCGACGGTGACGACGAGGATCCGGAACCGCCGGGCGTCCGGGGACGTGCCGGTCGAGGCGTGGTTGTCCTCCGGGCGCACGTTCGGCAGGGCCGCCGCGATCGTCACCAGCGCCAGGAGCCCGACGGCGCTCACCACGAGGAACGCGGTCCGCCAGCCCGCCTGCTGGCCCAGCCAGGTGCCCAGCGGCACGCCCGCCACCATCGCCAGCGACGGCCCGGCGAACAGCCCGGCGATCACCTTGCCGCGCACCCGGGCCGGGAACAGCCCGGCCGCCGTCGCCGTCACCACGGCCCAGAACACCGCGTGCACCAGCGCGATCACCAGCCGGGCCGCCATGAGCAGCCAGTAGTTCTGCGCGATGGTCGACAGCCAACACGCCGCCACGAAGACGGTCAGCAGCCCGGTGAGCAGCGTGCGGCGGGGTATGCGGCGGACCCACCGGGTCAGCGGGACCGAGGCGACCACCACGACCGCGGCGTACCCGGTGACCAGCAGGCCGACCGCGGTCAGCGACACGTCGAGGTCCGCTGCGATCAACGGCAGCAGGCCGATCGGCAGGTTCTCGGTGATCACCAGCGTGAACAGCGCCAACCCGAGCGCCGCGACCGCGACGACCGCCGACGACCGGCCGACCTGGAGTGCTGACACGCGTTCCCCCTTGTTGAGAGCGTTCCCACAATGCGCCGTAGGCTGGCCGACGGCAACCGGATTGGGGTGGAGCGCACATGGCGAGCGTGCTGGTCACGGGTTCGGCGGACGGCATCGGCCGGGAGACGGCGGCGACGCTGGCGGCCGCGGGCCACCGCGTGGTGCTGCACGCGCGGGACGAGGACCGCGCGGCGCACGCGAGGACCGCGGCGCCCGGCGCGGCGTGCGTCGTCGGCGACCTGGCCTCGCTGCGCCAGACCCGAGCGCTGGCCCACGCCGCCGCCGCGCACGGCCCGCTCGACGTCGTGATCCACAACGCCGGACTCGGCGGCGGACGCGCCGAGCGGGCGGTGACCGAGGACGGGATCGAGCTGCTGTTCCAGGTCAACGTGCTCGCCCCGTACCTGCTCACCGCCCTCATGCCGCGGCCGCGCAGGCTGGTCTACCTCACCTCCGGCCTGGAGTCCGTCGGCGTCGCCGACCTCGACGACCCGCAGTACGAGCGCAAGCCGTGGGACGGCATGCAGGCCTACTCCGACTCCAAACTCCTCGACGTCGTCCTGGCCTTCGCGGTGGCACGGCGGTGGCCGGGCGTGCTCAGCAACGCGGTCGACCCGGGCTGGATCAAGACGAGGCTGGGCGGCCCGGACGCGACCGACGAGCTGCCCGAGGGCGCGGAGACCCAGGTCTGGCTGGCCACCGCCACCGACGCGACGGCGACCGGCCGCTACTACAAGCGCCGCCGGGAACTGCGCGCCAACCCGGCCGCGTACGACATCGCCGTGCAGGAGCGGCTGCTCTCCCTCTGCGCGGACCTCACCGGGGTCGCCCTGCCCGGGTGAGGTCACCCGACCGGTGGCCGGTTCCGGCCGTGTGCCGGTGGGCGCGGCCGAAGCGTGGCACCGTCGACCCATGCGCCGTCATTGCCTAGTGCTGCTCACCGGGACCACGCTGCTCCTGGCAGGCTGCGGCGACCGGTCCATCCCCGACCTCTTCGCCGCCCACGCCGACACGCAGACCACCCCTCCCCCACAGCCCACGACACGCCCGTGGACCACCCCGACGAGCACCGACCCGACCACCAGCGAACCGACCACCCAGTCGACCACCGCCCAGCCGACCACGACCAAGCCGACAACGACGGCCGCCGCCCCGGACGGCATCCGGGTGGCGGAGGGCGGCGCCGTGCCGATCCCGGCCGGGACCGGCGTCGGCGGGGTCCGGGTCCAGTCCATCGACGGCGCGCGGGTCACGCTCGCGGGCGAGTCGACCGGCAACAGCTTCCGCGGCGCGTGCCTGCAGAGTTGCACCATGTCCGCCCACAACACCGCGTTCACCGTCGAGTTGGGACAGTCCGGCGGCACGATCCTCAACAACCTGCGCATCGACCTGCTCGGCGTCGACGGCGGCGCGGCCGTGCTGGACGTGGCGAAGGTCTAGCCGGGCAGGACGCGGTAGCCGACCCGCGGCACCGTGTGGATCACCGGCGGGTCGCCCAGCTTGCGCCGCAGGCTGGACAGCGTCACATCGAGCACATTGGACTCCGGCCGGACCAAGGCGTCCCACACGCCTGCGAGCAGCTCGTCCCGCGTGACCACGCGGTCCTGGTGGGCGAGCAGGTGCTCCAGGACCGCGAACTCCTTGCCCGTCAGGCCGAGCAGCACGGCGCCCCGGCGGACCTGGTGGCGGGCCACGTCCATCTCCAGGTCGCCGCAGCGCAGCGGCACGTGCGCCATGGTCGGGCCGAGCCTGCACAGGGTGCGCACGCGGGCGATCAGCTCGTCCAGCGCGAACGGCTTGACCAGGTAGTCGTCGCCGTGTTCGAGCCCTTCGACGCGGTGGGCGATGCTGTCGAGCGCGGTCAGGAACAGCACCGGCGCCGGGACGCGGCGGGCGCGGACGTAGCCCAGCGCGTCGCCGGAGGGGAGCATGCGGTCGAAGACGGCGCAGTCGTAGGCGTTGACGGCCAGCGCCTCGTCGGCGGCGGGCAGGTCGGCCACGGCGTCCACGGCGAACCCCGCGCCGCGCAGGGCGCTGCTGACCGCCAGCCGCAGGTCGGCGTCGTCCTCGATGACCAGGATGCGCACCGCCTCACGGTAGTGGATCACCCCGCCGCGCTCAGCCAGCCCCGGTCGGCGGCCTTCACCCCGGCCTGGAAGCGGCTGCGCGCGCCGAGCCGGTGCATCAGGTCGGCGACCATGCGCCGCACCGTCCGCACGGAGACGCCCAGCCGCGCCGCGGCCGTCTCGTCGGTGCAGCCCGCGCACAGCAGCCCGAGCAGTTCGCGTTCGCGTGGGCCGAGGTCGCCGTCGTCGGGCAGGTCGTCGGCCAGCAGCGGGGTCCCCGCCGCCCAGACCCGGTCGAACAGGCCCATCACCGCCGTGACGACGCTCGGCAGGCGGAACACCCCGTCGGGCAGGATCGCGACCGCGCGGTCGATGACCACCACGTCGGCGGGGACGTCGGGCACGGTGCGGGTGGCGGCCCCGGCGACGGACAGCGCGGCCAGCCGCGGCGCCTGGAGGGTGGCCGTGCGGGCCTGGTCGGGGGCGAGGACGCGGTAGCGGACGCCGCGGCGCAGGTTGGCCTGGTCGACGCGGCGCACCGCGGGGGCCGTGGACGTCATGAGCAGGACCTCGCGGTCCGCGGTGGCCAGCAGCGCGTCGACCCCGGTGTGCCGGGAGACGGGCGGGTCGAGGGCGAGGACGCTCATGCCAGCCTCCCGGGACAAGCCGTGCGTGCGTCGGACATCGTGTGCTCCATTCGGTCGGTGGCGGGCGGGGTCAGGCGACGCGGGCCGGGTCGCGGGCGGTCGAGCGCAGCGCGGCGGCGTGCGCGGCGCGCAGGGCGGGGCCGGGCTCGACGCCCAGTTCCTCGGCGAGCACCGCGCGGGCCCTGGCGTAGACCGAGAGCGCGGCGCTCGCGCGGCCCGCGTCGGTCAGCAGCCGCACCCAGCGCGCCCAGGGCTCCTCGCGCAGCGGGTCGTCGTCGGTGAGCTCGCGCAGCGCGGCGTCGGCCTCGCGCACCCGCCCCAGGGCGGCGCACGCCTCGGCGTACGCCGAGCGCAGTGCCCAGCGCAGCTCGTCGAGTTCGGGCAGCAGCGGCTCGGCGACGGCCAGCCCGCCGTACGGCTCGCCGCGCCAGAGTCCCAGCGCCTGGCGGCACAGCGCCGCCGCGGCAGCGTGATCGCCGCGCCGCGCCGCCTGCCGCGCCTCGGCCGCCCGGCACGCTGCCACCTCGGAGTCCAGCTCGCCCGGGTCCACGCGCAGCCGGTAGGCCCCGGGACGGCTGTCGATGCGCACGCCGCAGGCCGGGGCGGGCAGGGTGCGCCGCAGCCGCCAGACGTAGGTCTTGAGGTTGGCCTCGACGGACGTCGGCGTGGCCGTTTCCGGCCAGATCGCCCGGATCAGCCGAGGGGTCGGCACCCACGCGTTAGCGTGCGCCAACAGCGTGGCCAGCGCGGTGGCGGGCTTGCGGGCGCGCTGGTCGAGCACCACCCCCTCCGGGGTGCGGACCTCGACCGGGCCGAGCACGTGGAACAGCATCACTCCTCCATCCGTCGGCGTCGTCACGCCGTGCTGCCCCTACGATCGACCAGGAGATATGAGGATTCGATGACACTCTGGGGCACGCCATGCGGGTGATGGTCGTCGAGGACGACGAGGATCTCCGGGTCGCCGTCTGCGCCGAACTCGGCGCGCACGGGGCCGTCGTCACCGCGGCGCGGTCGATCGGCGAGGCCGACCTCGCCCTGCGGGCCGCGGCCTACGACTGCGTGGTCTTCGACCGCATGCTGCCCGACGGCGACGCCCTGCACTTCGTGCGCGCCGGGCGGCAGCGGGGCTGGACGACGCCGGTGCTGTTCCTGACCGCCCTGGCCGCCGTCGGCGACCGGGTCGACGGCTTCGCCCACGGCGGCGACGACTACCTGGTCAAGCCGTTCGCCATGGCGGAGCTGGCCGCGCGCGTGCGGATGCTGTGCAGGCGCGCGGGCGCGCGGCCCCCGGTGCTGCGGTACGCCGACCTGGAGGTCGACTGCGCCCGCCGGGAGGTGCGCCGCGCGGGCACGCTGATCTCGCTGTCGCGCAAGGAGTTCGCCGTCCTGGAGTACCTGGCGATCCGCCCCGAGCAGGTGGTGACCCGCAGCGAGCTGATCGAGCACTGCTGGGACGACGGCACCGACCCGATGTCCAATGTGGTCGACAAGGTGATCAAGCGGGTGCGGGACAAGCTGCACGAACCCGGGCTGGTGCACACCATCCGCGGCCGCGGCTACCGGCTGGCCACCGCGTGAGGCCCCGCTCCGCCGCCGACCGGCTGCGCAGGCTGCGGCTGGTGCTCACGGTCCTGTTCACCGTGCTCAACACCGCGGGCCTGATCGTGCTCGCGGTGGTCATCGTCGACACCGACCGCGACCGGGGGCGCGACCGCATCGACGCCGAGCTGCACCGGGTCACCAGCGTCATCAGCAGGCTGCTCGTCTACGTGGACGGCACCATGCACTTCAGCGAGGTCAAGAAGGACACGCTCAACGACCGGTGCCCGAGGTTCGCCGTGGTCAGCGCGGGCGCGGCCACCTTCCCGACCTACACCAGCCCGGCCCCGTGCCCGGACGTGCCCGCGGCGACGCTCGCGGGCTACGCGCGCGAGGCGGTGGACGTGGACAAGACGCTGTCGGCGTACGAGCACGATGTCGACGGCGACCTCGTCCTGCTGTTCGCCGAACCGGTCCGCGCCCCGACCGGCCAGTACATCGGCGCGGTGATCGCGTGGGCCGACGCCGAGGCCGAGGAGGCTCGGCACGACGGGTTCACGCTGCTCGTCGCGGGCGGCTGCCTGCTGACGCTGCTGCTGCTCGCCGGGGCGGGGCACGTGCTGTCCGGGCGGGCGATCAAGCCGGCGGTCACCGCGCTGAGCCAGCAGGAGGTGCTGCTGGCCGAGACCGCGCACGACCTGCGCACCCCGATCGCGGCGCTGCGGGCGCTGGCCGAGAGCGCGCTGCGCAACCCGGAGCAGAGCCCGGAACTGCTCCCCCGCACCGTCCGCCTCGCGGGCCGGATGGGCGGGATCATCGACAGCCTGCTGGTGCGCGCCCGGCTCGCCGCGGGCGTCGACGACCTCGCGATCCAGCCGATCTGGCTCGACCAGCTGGTGTCCGTCGTGGTGGACGAGACGCCCGCCGACGGCGCGTCGATCACCCTGACCGCCGCCCCCACCCAGGTGATGGCCGACCCGGGACTCGTGCAGCGCGCGATCGGCAACCTGCTGGACAACGCGCTGCGCCACGGCCGCCAGCCCTACGCCAAGGCGGTCGTGCACATCACCGTCGCGGGCGGGCGGGTCACCGTCGCCGACCACGGCCCCGGCGTCGACCCCGCGCTGGCGGCCGAGGTGTTCGACCGGTTCCGCACCGGCAGCGGCTCCACCGGCCTCGGACTGGCGATCGTCCGCTGGGTGGCGCAGGCGCACGGCGGCGCGCTGAACGTCTACAACGCCGACGAGGGCGGCGCGATCTTCGAGCTCGTCCTGCCGCCGCGGTGACCCGGTCCGGCGGATGTACCGGATGGATTACCCTCTGTGGCATGGACCGGGGGGACACCAGATCGTCGCTTCGCCGGGCCAGGGTGCCCGCGCTCGTGGCCGTGGTCGCCGTCGTGGGGGCGGTCGTGGGGGCGGTCGTGGTCGCCGTGTCCGGCGCGGCGTCCCGGGTCCCCGGCGTGCGGTTCCTGCCCGCGGGCAACTGGGTCTACAACACGATCATGGGCGCGGCGTTCCACGTCGACGGCGGCACGGGGAACATCGACGCGCGGATCGACGTGGCCGCGGGGCCGGGCGCGCAGGTCGTGCAGGGCGACACCGCGGCCGTCGTGGTGAGCGACGACATCCACCGGTTCAACCAGGCCGAGCTGGAGGTCGTCGAGACGGTGCCCGCGCCGGTCGACGAGACCCCGGTGGCGCTGGAGGCGCCGGGCGGGCCGTACCTCGCCTACCTCGACGCGGGGATCATCGTGCGGTACGGGGAGGTCGAGGCCAACGTGCGGCTGACGGGCCCGCTGAGCAGGCCGGTGGTCACCGCCGACGGCACGCTGTGGGTCCACCGCGGTTCGACGAGCAGCCTGTGCAGGCTGGCGGGCGAGAGCACGGAGGCCGACTGCTCGGTCCCCACGCCGCAGGGCGCGACGGGCGCGCTCACCACGATCGCGGACAAGCCGGTGTTCCTCGACCTGTCCGCCAACGCCATGCACGCCGTCGACGGCGGCGGTCTCGGCGCGGCCGTGCCGCTCGGCGTCGACCTGCCGGACACCGCGCAGCCCGCCGCGACGGACGTCGCCGGGCGCGTCGCGGTCCTCGACCCGGCCAACAGCCGCGTGCACATCGTGGGCGCGGCGGCCCCGCCGACGAGCGTCGACCTCCCGCCCGGCGACTACACCGCCCCGGCGTCCACCGGCGAGGTCTTCGCCGTGGTGGACCGGGAGGACGACACGCTGCTGGTGTTCGACGGGGCGGGCGCCGAGCGCACGAGGAAGCCGCTGCCGCCCGAGGGCGGCGAGCCGACCCTGGCCGCGGGCCAGGACGGCAGGCTCTACGTCAAGGGCGGCGAGGGCGAGCACGTGGTGATCGTCGACCGCGGCGGCGACGTCACCGACGTGCCGGTCGACGGCGTGGACGTGACCACGACGCCGACCCGGGACACGACCACCGCGGGCGAGGACCCGATCACCACCTCCACCACCGTCACGACCACGACGCCGACGCGGGTCGAGCCGACGACGCGCATCCCGCCGCCGGTGGCCCCGCCGAGCCCGCCGGGCGCGCCGCCGGGGGTGCGGGCCACCGCGGGCGACGGGTCGGCGACGGTCACCTGGCAGGCTGCGGCCGCCAACCGCGGCCCGATCACCGGGTACCGGGTCTCCTGGCCCGGCGGCTCCACCACCGTGGGGCCGAACGTCCGCCAGGCGCGGGCGGGCGGGCTGACCAACGGGACGCGCTACGTGCTGACCGTGGCCGCGGTCAACGCCGCGGGCGTCGGGCCCGGCACCCAGTCCAACCCGGTCGTCCCGGCAGGCCCCGCGGCGGCGCCCCGCGGCCTCGTGGTCGACGCCGCGTCCGGCGAGGCCACCCTGACCTGGACCGCGCCCGCGATGGGCGGCGGGCGGTTCGTGCACTACCGCGTCAGCGCGACGGGCGTCGCGGCGCGGACGGTGACCGGCACCTCGGTCGTCCTCAGTGGACTGCCGACCGACCGGGACGTCACCTTCACCGTGCGCGCGGTGACCGAGGTGAACGGGCGCAACGTCGACGGCGCCGCGGCGAGCGCGGTCGTGCGGGCGCCGCGCCCGGTCATCACGGTGACCCGGGGCAGGACCGAGGGCTACGACGGCTGCGAGGTGCCCGAGTGCGGGTACATGCTCGTGACCATGACCGGTTTCGAGCCGGACACCCACTACGAGGTCGAGGTGTACGCGACCAGCGACTACACCAATCCCGGTCGCGGCACGACGACCGACGGCGAGGGCAAGGCGGACTTCGAGGCGTTCCCCTTCGAGGGCGTCGGCGAGCAGGTGTGGGTCGAGGCCACCCTCGACGGCGAGGTCGTGGCCAGATCGGCCCGGTACACATGGAGGTCAGGGTGACGGACGCGGCCGAGGTCTACCGGCTGATCTCGGCGAACGTGCAGGCGGTGGTGCGCGGCAAGCCGAGGGTGGTGCGGCTGGCCATCGCGGCGCTGCTCGCCGAGGGCCACCTGCTCGTGGAGGACGTGCCCGGGCTGGGCAAGACGACGCTGGCGCGCTGCCTCGCCCGCAGCGTCGGCGGCGAGTACCGGCGCATCCAGTTCACCCCGGACCTGCTGCCCGGCGACATCACCGGCGTGCAGGTGTACCACCAGGGCGCTGAGCGCTTCGAGTTCCACCCCGGCGGGGTGTTCGCCAACGTCGTGCTGGCCGACGAGATCAACCGGGGAACGCCGAAGACGCAGTCGGCGCTGCTGGAGGTCATGGCCGAGCGGACGGTGACCGTGGACTCGGTCCGCCACGACGTGCCCCGCCCGTTCCTGGTGATCGCGACGCAGAACCCGATCGAGATGGAGGGCACCTACCGGCTGCCCGAGGCGCAGCTCGACCGGTTCCTCATGCGGCTGTCGGTGGGCTACCCGGACCTGGAGACCGAGGTCCTGGTGATCATGAGCGACTGCGCGGGCGTCGGCCCGGACGAGCTCTCCCCCGTCGTGCACCCCGACGCGCTGCGCGCGGCCGTGGCGCAGGTGCGGGCCACGCACGTCGAGCCCGCAGTGTGCGAGTACGCAGCGCGGCTGGCCGCCGCGACCCGCGAGCACCACGCGCTGCGCTACGGCGCGAGCCCGCGCGGGAGCATCGCGCTGGTCCGCGCCGCGCAGGCAGTGGCGGCCACGCACGGCCGCGGCTACGTCACGCCGGACGACATCAAGGAGGTGGCCGAGCCGGTGCTGGCGCACCGCCTGGTGCTCACCCCGGACGCCGAGCTGAACCAGCGCGCCCCGGCCGACATCGTCGCCGAGGTCCTGGCCGCCACCCCCGCGCCCACCTCCCCGGCGCGGTGACCCGGCTGACACCGCGCGGTGTCGCGCTGCTCGTGGCCTCGGTCGGGGTGGGGACGGCCGGGGTGCTGCTCGGCTATCCGCTGTTGCGGGTCCTGGCGGGCGTCGGGCTCGGCGCGGTGGCCGCCGCCTTCGTCAGCACGCGGGGGCGCGTGCGCGTCGAGGTCGTGCGGGAGGTCTATCCCGACCGGGTGCAGCGGGGGCGTCCCGCGTTCGCCCGGCTGCGGGTGCGCGGCACCGGCTCGCGTCGGCACGCCGGGTTCGTCGCGGGCGACCGGGTGGGCTCGGGCTTCCACACCGTCGCCGTGCGCCCGCTGCCGCCGGGCGGGGAGGCGGTCTACCACTACGAGCTGCCGACCGTCCGAAGAGGACGGCATGAGGTCGGGCCGCTGACCCTGGAGCGGACGGACCCGCTGGGGCTGGGCCGCAGCCGGGTGACCGCGGGCGACACGACGACGCTGTGGGTGCACCCGCGGGTCCATCCCGTGCGGGCCGTGGTGACCGGGCATCCCCGGCACCACCACGACGGCCGCACGACCGAGCGGTCCCCGCACGGGTCGCTGGACGTGCGCGACGTCCGCGAGTACGTGGTGGGCGACGAGGTGCGCCACCTGCACTGGAAGGCCACGGCGCGGACCGGGCGGCTGATGATCAGGGACTACCTCGACCCCGAGCAGCCGAGGTTCACCGCGCTGCTGGACACCCGGTCGGCGGGTGACGGGTTCGAGGAGGCGGTGGACTTCACCGCGTCCCTGCTCGCGGCGTCGGCGGGCGCCGACCACCGCTGCAGGCTGGTCACGCCGTGCGGGGCCGACATCCCGACCTGGGGCGGTATCCAGGCGACCCGGCAGCTCCTCGACGCGCTGTGCGTGCTCGAACCGTCAGCCGCCGACGGACCGCTGGTCCCGCCGACGCTGGGCGGCTCCGGCGGCTGCCTCGCGGTGGTGACCACGCGGCTCGACGCGGACGACCGGGTGGCGATCGCGCGGCTGCGGTATCCGATGACCGTGGTGGTCGTTGTCGGGGGTGGGACGGTCGGCATGCCGGGAGCGCGCGTGCTGACGGCGACGGACGCGGCGGAGGCGGCTCGGCGGTGGAACGCGGTGGTCGCGGGATGAGGACCCGCGTCGCGGTGGGGTGCGTGCTGCTGGCCGCGGCCTGGGCCGGGCTGCTGTTCGCGCCCGTGTTCGGGGTCGGCCCGCTGGTCGTGCCGATCATCGCCGTGGTGGCCGTCGTCTACGCCGTCTTCGAGCTGTGCGCGCGCGTACCGGTCCTGGTGCCCTGGCGTCCTGTGGTGGCGCTGGCCGCGGGGCTGCTCGCGGTCGTGGAGACGGTGCTGTGGGACACCACGGCGGCGGGCGTGCCGACCGCCGCGACGGTGCGGGCGCTGTCGGCGGGGCTCGCCGAGTCCTGGCAGCTCACGCTCCAGTCGACCTGGCCCGCGCGCGACGACCCGGAACTGCTGCTGTTCGTGCCGCTGGCGGTGCTCGCCGCGGCCGTGCTCGGGGTCGAGGCGCTGCGCAGGCCGCTGCTCGCGGTGCTGCCGAGCCTCGCCGTCGTCGCGCTGAGCCAGGCGTACCAGGCCGCGGACGGGGTCGCGGCGACGGTGTCCGCGCTCGCCTACGCCGTCGTCGTGGCCACGCTGCTGGGGGTCACGTCGGGGTCGTGGTCGGCGCGGCGGTCGCTGGTGGTGGTCCCGACCTTCGTGTTCGCGCTGGCGGGCGCGCTGCTCGCCGGGGTGCTCGACCCGCTGGACCGGGAGCCGTACCGCCTGCAGGCCGACCGCGGCGTGGTCCCGCCGGTCCGCACGGTCAGTCCGCTCGCCGAACTGGCCGGGCGGCTGATCGATCCCGACGAGCCTGTCTTCACCTACACGGCGACGCACCCCGTCGACCGGTGGCGGACAGCGGTCTACGACCGGTTCGACGGCGGCACGTGGACCGCCAGCCCCGACTACCGCCGCATGGGCGCGGAACTGGACCCGCGCGTCGACGGCCCGGTCGTGGAGCGCAGCGCGGACGTCGAGGTGCCCGAGCCGGAGGGCGAGCTGCCCAGCCAGCCGCTCCCGGTCGCCGTGTCCGGGGTGGCGCCGCTGGTGGACGAGGACAGCGGGATGCTGCTCGTCCCCGGCGCCGACCGCGCGCTCGCCTACCGGCTGACGTGGCGGGAGCCCGCGGTCGACGCGACCGCCCTGCTGGCCGCCGCGGTCGACGCCGACGCCGCCGACCGCATCCCCGAGCAGGGGCCCGTTCCGGCGGGCGCGGCCGAGTGGGCGCGGGAGGCCGTCGGCGACCTGCGGCCGACGTTCCAGACGGCGCTCGCCCTGGAGGAGTACTTCCGCGAGGGGTTCCGGCTGGCCCGCGGGGCGGACCTGCCGACCGGCAGCGCGTGGCGGCACCTGGAGGAGTTCCGGCGCGTCAAGCGCGGCACCAGCGAGCAGTTCGCCGCGGCGTACGTCGTGCTGGCGCGCGCGTTGGGCATCCCGGCGCGCCTGGTCGTCGGGTACCGGGGCGCTGCCGAGGCGGGCACGGTGACGGTGCGCAACGGGGATGTGCTGGCCTGGCCCGAGGTGGCGGTGGAGGGCGTCGGCTGGGTCCCGCTGGACCCGACGCGGTCCGCGCGCACCACGGCGGGCGGACCGGGGCTGGCCGCCGCGGCCGAACGCGCCCGGGAGGTGCTGCCGCCCGCGTCCGAGCTGCCCGAGCCTCAGTTGGAGCCCACCCCCGTTGCGGAGGCGGAGGAGCCGGGCGGCGCGTTCCCGGTGCTCCCCGTGGTGCTCGCGCTCGGCGCTCTCCTGCTGTTGGCGCTGCTCGCGATGCCTGTCGCGGCCGCAGTCCGGCGGTGGCGGCGACGCCGCATGGGCGTTCCGGGTGCCTGGTTGGAGGCACGGGACCTGATACGCGCCTGCGGTGTCCCGACCACGCCGGGCATGACCGTGCGGGACCTCGCGCGCACGGCGCCCGATCAGTCTCTTGTGGACGCTTTGCACGAGCTGGCCGCGATCGTCGACGAGGCGCTGTGGTCGGGCCGGCCCGGTGAGCACACCGCGCGGGCGTGGGCCGTGGTCCGGCGGATCCGCCGTGGGCTCCCGGCCCCGGCCCGGATGCGGGCCGCGCTGCGGCCGTGACAACAACCTGCCGCACGGCCGGACGGGCGGCATCCGGCCCTACGATGGCGACGAGTGGAGGAGGTGGCGATGTCCGACGATGGGCTGCACCCCATCGGCCACGGGCCCGTCGCCACGGTCTACTCCGGGACCCATGACGGCGAGCCCGCCGCGTTCAAGGTGTTCCCGCGCGGGTTCGACCGGCGGACGCTGGCGGCGTTCACCCGCGAGCAGGCCGCGCTGCCGCCGAACCGGGCGATCCTGGCCGTGGAGGAGGTGACCCGGCTCCCCGACGGCCGCCACGCGCTGCGGCTGCCGCTGTGCGCGGAGTCGCTGGCCGACCGGGTCCTGCGGACCGGCGGGCTGCCGGTGGACGACGTCGTCATCCTGGGCGCGGCCGTGGCGGGCGCGTTGGCCGCCGCCCACGCGGTCGGGGTCGTGCACGGCGGGATCACCCCGACGAACATCCTGATCCGGCCGTCCGGGGAACCGGCGGTGGCGGACTTCGGCACGGTCCTGCGCGACGCGTTCACCCGCGATCCCATGCACGGCGTCGAGTACACCTACCCGGACACCTTGCGCACGGGCGTGCGCGACGAGCGCTCGGACCTCTACGGGCTCGGCGCGGTCCTGCACTTCGCGCTCACCGGGCAGTCGCCGTACCCGAGCAGGTTGGGCGAGCAGCCCGGCCAGCGGGTGCTGCGCGTGCTCGGCGAGCCGGTGCCCGCGATCCACCGGCCGGACGTGCCGGTCGCGCTGGCCACCCTCATCGCCCGGCTGCTCGTGCCCGGCGCGGCGCAGCGCACGCTGGACGCGGCCGCCGTCGCCGACCAGTTGGCCGACACCGGCCCGGTCGCGGTCCCGGTCGCCGCCGAGGAGCCGTCCGAGACTCCCCCGCCGCCGCCCCGTGGGCCGCGGTACGGCCTGGCGGCCGCGGCGGTGGTGGTGCTCGGCGTGCTGGCGGTCGTGCTGGCGATGGTGGTGCAACGGGAGCCCGCGGTGTCGGCGGTCCCGCCGCGCCAGCCCGTCACGGCGGCGACGACCTCGCAGGCGCCGGAGGTCCGGCTGGAGCTGGCCGATCCCAAGGATCTCGGCGACCGGGTCGAACTGCGCTGGCACACCACCCGGGAGATGCAGTTCGCGGTCCGGGTCGCGGTGGAGGGCGGCGGCCCCGCGCCGTACCGGCTGGTCGGCACGCGCACGTCGTACACGGTGACGGTGGACCCGAAGCTGAAGTACTGCTTCTCGGTGCAGGGCTCGGACACCGTGGACTTCTACGTCACCGACCCCAAGCCCATCCGCGGCGCGGTCTGCTCCGGCTGATTCGGGCTTGATCTGGTGCGCGCACCAGTTCCTACGGTCAATCGCCATGACGACGAAGACAGTGGGGAACAGCGGGATCGAGGTCAGCGCGCTCGGCATGGGCTGCTGGGCCATCGGCGGCCCGATGCGCCTGGGGGACCTGGAGGTCGGCTGGGGCGCGGTCGACGACGACGAGTCGGTCCGCGCCATCCACGCGGCGATGGCGGCGGGGGTCACCCTGTTCGACACCGCCGCCAACTACGGGACCGGGCACAGCGAGCGGGTGCTGGGCCGGGCGCTGGCCGGGCGGCGCTCGGAGGCCGTGCTGGCGACGAAGTTCGGCCACCGCATCGACGAGTCCGCGCGGCTGATCCTCGACGTGGCGGTCGAGCCGGAGGACGTGCGCGCGTCGTGCGAGGCGAGCATGCGCAGGCTCGGCACCGACTACCTCGACCTGTTCCAGCTGCACGTCGGCGACCTCGATCCGGCGCGGGCGGACGACGTCCGCGACACGCTGGAGTCCCTGGTGGCCGAGGGCAGCATCCGCGCGTACGGGTGGAGCACCGACGACGTCGACCGCGCCCGCCGCTTCGCCGGAACCGGGACCTGCGCGGCCATCCAGCACACGCTCAACGTCATGCAGGACGATCCGGAGATGCTCGCCCTGTGCGAGCGGACGGGCATGGCGAGCATCGCCCGCAGCCCGTTGGGGATGGGCGTGCTGACCGGGAAGTTCCGCGCAGGCGACCGCCTGCCGGACGACGACGTCCGGGCGCAGCGGCTGGAGTGGATGGCCTACTTCCGCGACGGCAGGCCCAACGAGCAGTGGCTGACCCGGTTGTCACTGATCCGCGACGTGCTGACGAGTGGCGGGCGCACCCTCGCCCAGGGAGCGCTGGCCTGGCTCTGGGCACGCAGCCCGGTGACGATCCCCATCCCAGGCATCCGGACGGTGCGGCAGGCGGAGGAGAACGCGGGCGCGATGGCGTTCGGCCCGCTGACGAACGCGGAGCTGGCCGAGATCGACCGGCTGTCAGCCCCCGTCGCAGGCGATCTCGTCCGCTAAGACCACCATCACCGCCCGGGGCAAGGCGACGATGCCCGCCCCGGGCACCCGGAGGCACCCGGACGACACGCCAGAACGTGGAGGAACACGAGCGCGACGGTGTTCGGGTCGTTGACGAGCACCGAGTTGGCCGAGTTCGAGTGGTCGTCAGCCTCCGTAGTAGGCGATCTTGTCCTCCAGGACCTTCATGGCCGCCTGGGTGCGGGCGAGTTGGTCGGCCAGTTCGGCGTGTCTGCGGCGGAGGAAGGCGACGCGGTCGGCTGGTTCGTGCTCGCCTCTGAGGAGCGTGGTGAACCGGCGGAGCTCGTCGATGCCGAGGCCCGCGTCGCGGAGGCAGGTGACGATGCCGATCCAGGCGACGTCGTCGGGGGTGTAGCGGCGGGTGCCGCCCGCGGTGCGGCCGATGGGGCCGATCAGGCCCTCGCGCTCGTAGTAGCGCAGCGCGTCGAGGGTGAGGCCGGTGCGGCGGGCGGCCTCGCTGGGTGGGAGGGTCTCGGTCACCCGATCAGGATGCCCGCTCCACGGCGGCAGCGACGCGTCCGCCAGCTCCTCGGGCTGAGACGGCCTCGGCTCACTGGATCAGGATGCCTGTTCCCAGGGCGGCGGTGAGGCGTCCGCCAGGTCCTCGGGCGCGGAGAGCCGCCACGCCTCGTAGACCAGCTCGTGCAGTTCGTCGGTCTCGACCCGGTCGAGGTGGACGACGACCCAGCCGAAGCCGCCGGAGGTGAACTGCTCCTCGAACACGTCGGGCCGCTCGAACACCAGCGCCCGCTGCTCGGACAGGGTCTGCTTCAGCCCCACGGTCTGCGTGCGCGGCCAGTAGTACCCGAACCGCCTGCCGCGGACGCTGTAGGAGGTGTACTCCCCGCCCTGCCGACACTCGACGTCGACGAGCGAGTCCACCATCAACTGGAAGTCGGCGCTGGTCGCAGGCATGTCCCCTCACATCGGTCGCTCGCGGGCCAGCGTAGAGGGCGCCACCGACAACGCCGACCGGTGGACATCAGGCGGATGTGCCGGACGCGTCAACCGGGGGTGGCAGCGTGCCGGGTATGAAGCTGATCGCGGTGGTGGTCATGGCGCTCGGGCTGATCGCGGCTCCGCGGACGGCAGTGGCGGCGGGGTGCGCGTGGACGGTGACCGAGTTGCCCGCTCCCGCCGGGTACTCCCACGCCAGCACGACCGCGCACGCCGGTGCGGGGCTGGTCGTCGGGACGGTGTGGAAGACCGATCACCGGGAAGGCGTCGTCTGGCGCGACGGTGTTCCCCGGGTCCTGCCCACCCCGCCGGGGAAGGGAGCCGGGTCGAACTATCCGGCAGCGGTCAACGCCTCCGGGGTCATCGCGGGCCGGTGGGCGGGCAACGACGGCAGCCACACCGCGTGGCGGTACGCCGACGGCGTCTACCAGTTCCTCCCGGGTCGGGGCAGCTGGGTGTCGGTGCCCACCGACATCAACCGGGCGGGCGACGTGGCCGGTTTCAGCAGGCTGTTCTTCGGCGGCGCCCAGGTCAACACCCTGCGGTGGCCGGTCGACGCCCCGGGCGGGTACGTCGACCTCGGTGAGGCGTCGCCGCGCGGGATCGATGACGCGGGCCGGGTGGTGCTGTCCACCGGTCGGGTGGTGAACGCCGACGGGACCTCCTGGCAGCTGCAAGGCGGCCTGCCGTCCGCCTACGAGGACGGCCGCATCGTCGGCTACCAGGGCGCCGCCAGCCCCTACACCATCGTCGAGTGGGACCTGACCGGCCGGATCGTGCGGCGCGTCCCCGACGGCATCCCCACCGGGATGAACGCGGCGGGCGCCATCGTCGGCGTCCACACCGCGGGCACCGTGGCGGTCTGGCACAACGGCGGTGTCGAGCACGTGACGTCACCCGCGCCCGCGCGCAGCCACGTCCTGGACATCACCGACGACAACGCCATCGTGAGCGATTACCGCGTCAGCAGCGCCACCCGCAGCGGCCTATGGCGCTGCGTCTAGGGCGAGAACACCCGCAGATGGTCCCCGGCCGCCGCTGACGGGCAGTCCGCGTGCGCCCCGTGGACCACGGGGGACGGGCCGGGCGCACCCCCATCGGCCCGTCGGACCGCGCCCGGCCACGTCGACGCGACCAGCACCACCCCGGACAGCACGACCAGGACCACGGCGATCGCGCGCTGCCACGCGGAGCCGGTGGCGGGCGGACGACCGCCCACCACCGGCTGGCAGTGCGTCATCTCGACAGGCTGAGCATCGTCCAGGGCCGCCTGCGGACTCGCACTTCCATCTCTCCTCCTGACGCCGGGCCGCGGTGGGCGAACGCCACCGCGGCCCCTTCCCCCGGCGGATGGCGGTACGGCCGTCCCCCGCCTGCGCCACCCATGCCGACATCGTGGCGGACGAATCTTGCGAAAGGCCTGGAATCCCCAGCCCAAGCTGGTATTCCGGTGGGGAGGCCGTCGGCGTGCGGGAAGGGTGTCAGCGATGGGAGTGCTGTTTCGGGTGCTCGGCCCGGTCGAGGCGGTCGCCGACGGCGGACCGATCGACCTGGGCCACGCGAGGCAGCAGTGCGTGTTCGTCACGCTGTTGGTCGAGGCCAACCGGGTGGTCTCGGTCGACGCCCTCCTCGACCGCGCGTGGGGCGCGGAGCCGCCGCTGCGCGGGCGCGACACCCTCTACAGCTACCTGTCGCGCCTGCGGCGGGTGCTGCCGGAGGACGAGGTGACCGTGGAGCGCCGCCGCGGCGGGTACGCGCTCATCGTCGACCCGGACGCTGTCGACCTGCACCGGTTCCGCGCCCTGGTGTGCCGGGCCCGCGCCGCCGATGGCGCGACCGCCCTCTTCGACGAGGCGCTGGGGCTCTGGCGCGGCGAGCCGTTCGGCGCCCTCGACACGCCGTGGCTCGCGGGGCTGCGGGAGACGCTGGCGCGGGAGCGGTTCACCGCGATGCTGGACCGCAACGACGCCGCGCTCGCCGAGGGCGAGCACGCCGCCGTGCTCCCCGACCTGCTGGTGGCCGCGGCCGAGCACCCGCTGGACGAGCGGCTGGCCTGCCAGCTCATGCTGGCCCTGTGCCGGGCGGGCCGCCAGGCCGAGGCGCTGGGCCACTTCGAGCAGGTGCGCGGGCTGCTCGCCGAGGAGCTGGGCGTCGACCCCGGCCCGGAGCTGCGCGCGCTGCACGAGTCGATGCTGCGCGGCGAGATCGGCGCCCCCGCCCGCGTCGTGGCCAGGACGCGGCGCAACGACCTGCCCGGCGACCTCGCCGACTTCACCGGGCGCACGGCCGAGCTCGAGGAGCTGCTCGCCGCCATCCCGGACGACCCGGCGGGCACGGCCATGGTGATCGAGACGATCGACGGCATGGCGGGCATCGGCAAGACGAGCCTGGCCGTGCACGTGGCCCACCGGCTGGCCGCCCGGTATCCCGACGGGCAGCTGTTCGTCGACCTGCGCGGCCACGTGCCCGACGGGATGGCGACCGATCCCATGCACGCCCTGGAGACCCTGCTGCGCGCGATCGACGTCCCCGCCGACCGCATCCCGCCGGACCAGGCCGAGCGCTCGGCGCTGTGGCGCGCGGAGGTGGCCGACCGCCGGATGCTCGTGGTGCTCGACGACGCGGCCGACAGCGCGCAGGTCCGTCCGCTGCTCCCGGGCGGCGCGGGCTGCCTGACGCTCATCACCAGCAGGCGCAGCCTGATCGACCTGCCCGCCGCCCGGGTCCTGTCCCTGGACGTGCTGCCGACCGCGGACGCGGTGGCGCTGTTTGGCCGGATCGTGGGCGCCGAGCGGGCCGAGCGCGAACCCGACGCCGTGGCCGAGGTCGTCCGGCTGTGCGGGCGGCTCCCGCTGGCCATCCGGGTGGCCGCGGGCAGGCTCCGCAGCCGCCCGACCTGGTCCGTGCGCCACCTCGCCGACCGGCTGGCGCTGGGGCACCAGCGATTATCGGAACTGGACGCCGACGACCGCGGTGTCGCCGCGATGTTCGAGCTGTCCTACCGCCAGCTCCCGCCCGACCAGGGGCGGCTGTACCGCCTGCTGGGCATCTCGCCCTGCCCGGACTTCGACGTCCACGCCGCCGCCGCGCTGGCGGGCGCGCGGCCGGAGGACGCCGACCGGATGCTGGAGGCCCTGGTCGACGTCCACCTGCTGGCGGAACCCGCGCCCGGCCGGTACCGCTTCCACGACCTGCTCCGCCACCACGCCGGGGCGCTGGCCCGCCAGAGCATCCCGGAGCCCGAGCTGACCGCGGCCCTGACCCGGCTGTTCGACTACCACCTGCACACCGCCGCCGCGGCCACCGAGCACCTGGGTCCGCACGCGCACCCCGTGGAGCCGACCCGTCCCCCCGACCACGCCCCGGCGCTGGCCGACCGGGCCGCCGCACTGTCCTGGTTGGACAGCGAGCGGGCGAACCTCGCCGAGGTCGTGCGGCACGCCGCCGAACACGAATGGCACAAGCACGCCTGGCAGCTCCCGATGGCGCTGTGGCGGTTCTACTTCCAGCGCGGCCACCTGCACGACTGGATCACCACCCACCACCTCGCCATGACCGCGGCGACCGCGCTGGGCGACCGGTCCGCGCAGGCCGTCACGCTGAAGGCGCTGGGCACCGCGCAGTGGCAGGCGCGCCGGTTCCCGGAGGCGCTGGAGCACTACCAGCGGGCGCTCGACCTCTACCGGGCGATCGGCGACCAGCGCGGCGAGGCCGCGGTGCTCGGGAACATGGGCCTGATCTTCTACCAGACCGACCGGTACCCGGAGGCGATCGAGCACCACCGGCGCGACCTGGACCTGTGTCTCGCCCTCGGCGACCGGCGCGGCGAGGCGACGACGCTGAGCAACCTCGGCCTGGCCTACGAGCGGATCGGCCGCTACCCCGAGGCCCTCGACCACTGCGCCCGCGCCCTGGCCCTGATCCGCGAGCTCGGCGACCGCTGGCTCGAGGGCGCGACCCTGATCCACATCGGCATCATCCACACCCGCATGGGTGACCACGCCGAGGCGACGGCCGCCCAGCAGACCGCGCTGGCGTTGATGCGCGACCTCGGCGACCGCGAGCGGGAAGGGCAGGTGCTCGCCAACCTCGGCATGGTCCACAACGCCCTGGGCGACCACGACACGGCGCTGGCCCACCTGCGGCAGGCGCTGGCCATCGCGCGCGAGGTCGGCGACCGCTGCGAGGAGTGCACGGTCCTCAACGACCTGGGCACGGTCCACCTCGCCGTCGGCGACCCGGAGGAGGCGCTTGCCGCGCACCGCGCCGCCCTCGACCTCGCGCTGGCCATCCCCGACCGGTACCAGCAGGGACGCGCCCACCACGGCATCGGCGCCGCGCTCGGCCGCGACGACCGCGCGCACTGGCGGCGGGCGCTGGAGATCTACGCCGACCTCGGCGTCCCGGAGGCCGACGAGGTCCGCGCCGCCCTGTCGGCCGGGACGGTGTCCATAGAGGAGTGAGGCTCCCCCGTCCGCTCGTCGGGAACCAGGCGCCGGGTGGGTGAGCGCTCGGGGTTGCCCCCGTCGGCATGATGGGGGGATGCGCATCCTGGTGGTCGAGGACGACCCTGGCGTGGCCGCGGCGGTCGTGGACGCCCTGCGGGCGCGCGGGCACGGCGTGCTGCGGGTGGCGACGGCAGCGGAGGTGGCGGAGCTGCGGTGCGAGGTCGACCTCGTGCTGCTCGACCTCGTGCTTCCCGACGGCGACGGGCTCGACGTGCTGCGGGACCTGCGCCGCGCGTCCGACGTCTCGGTGCTCGTGCTGACCGCGCTCGGCGCCGAGCGGGACGTGGTGCGCGGGCTGCACCTGGGCGCCGACGACTACCTGGTGAAGCCGGTCCGGCTGCGGGAGCTGCTGGCGCGCATCGACGCCGTCGCGCGCCGGGCGCTGGGCCCGACGGCGGCGCGCACGGCGGTCGAGGTCGGCGACGTGCGGGTGGAGCTGGACGCCCGGCGGGTGACGGTCGCGGGCGCGGAGGTCGCGCTGACCGCCAAGGAGTTCGACATCCTCGCGGTGCTGGCCCGGCGGGCGGGCGTGGCGGTGAGCCGCGAGCAGGTGCTCGACGAGGTGTGGGGGCGCGCGGCGCCCGGGGTCTCGCGCTCGCTCGACGTGCACCTGACCTCGCTGCGCACCAAGCTCGGCCGCCCGGGGCTGCTCGCCACGGTCCGCGGGTTCGGGTACCGGTTGGGCGGAATGACTTAAGGCGGTGTTAAGGACGCCTGAGACCGCGGTCACGTCCCCTTACAGTCCCCCGCCACAGGCATTCCCGGCGCGACGAGGAGCGGAGCCATGGTCACCACGGACGCGGTCACCCCACCGACAGGCAGGAAGAAACTGCGCGGACTCGGCCCCGGCCTGCTCGCCGCGGCGACCGGCGTCGGCGCGGGCGACCTGGTCGCCACCATGGTCGCGGGCGCGCAGTACGGCACGGTCCTGCTGTGGGCCGCCCTGCTGGGCACGGTGCTCAAGCTCGGCCTCGGCGAGGGCGTCGGGCGCTGGCACCTGGCCTCCGGGACGACGCTGCTGGACGGCTGGCGGCGGTTGGGCCGCTGGGCCACGGGCTTCTTCGGCGTCTACATCGTCCTCTGGGGCTTCGTGTACGGCGCGACGGCGATGTCGGCGGTGGGGCTGCCGCTGAACGCGCTGTTCGGCGGGCTGTCGGTGCGGTACTGGGCGATGATCGCGGGCGCGGTCGGGCTGGTGCTGGTGTGGGCGCAGCGCTACCACGTGTTCGAGAAGTTCATGACCGTGCTGGTGCTGATCAAGTTCGTCTCGGTGGTCTCGATCGCGGTCCTGGTCGCGCCCGACCTCGGCGACGTGCTCAGCGGGCTGGCCTTCCGCCTCCCCGAGGGCTCGACCGTCTACGTGCTCGGCCTGATCGGCGGTGTCGGCGGCACGATCACCATGGCCGCCTACGGCTACTGGATGTTCGCCAAGGGCTGGAAGGGCACCGGCTGGCTGTCGATGATGCGGCTGGACAACGCCGTCGGCTACCTCATGACCGGCGTGTTCGTGGTGTCCATGCTCATCGTCGGCTCCACCATCCTCTTCGGACAGAACCTCACCCAGTCCGACAGCGGCCTGCTGGTGCTGGGCACCGCGCTGGGCGAGCGGTACGGCGACTGGGCGCGGCTGCTGTTCCTCATCGGCTTCCTCGCGGTCACCTCGACCTCGCTGCTGGGCGTGTGGAACGGCGTCAGCCTGCTGTTCGCCGACTGGACGCGCACGATCCGGCTCCCCCACGGCCGCCGCGCGGAGGCCGACCTCGCCGTCGTCGAGGCCGTGGTGGGCGACGAGCCCGGCACGGGCAAGGGCTACCACGCGGGTGCCGCCGAGCGGTCGGTGCCCTTCCGCGGCTACCTGCTGTGGCTGACGTTCCCGCCGATGGCGCTGCTGTTCCTGGACCGCCCGTTCGCCCTGACCCTCGTCTACGGCGTGCTCGGCTCGGTGTTCATGCCGTTCCTGGCGATCACGCTGATGCTGCTGCTCAACTCGCGGCGGATCGCCGCGGACGGGCGGTCGGGGCCGCTGTCGAACGTCGTGCTCGGGGCGTCGTCGGCGCTGTTCCTGGTGCTGCTGGTGGCCGATCTGGTCGAGCGGTTCGGCTGAGCCGGTCCGATGCGCCGCCGTCTGCTCATCGTGCTGCTCGTGTTCTCGGTGCTCGCCGTCGCCGGGTTCGCGGTGCCGCTGCTGGCCAGCACGGCGGCGAACCGGACCTACGAGTTCACCATGGCCCGCACCGCCGACGCCGCCCGCTTCGCCGCGCTCGCCCAGCCCGCGCTGGCGGGCGGGTCGACCGACCAGCTGCGCGCCGAGGTGCGGGCGCACGCCGACCTCTTCGGCGACGGCGTGGTGGTCGTGGACGCGCGGCGCGCGGTCGTCGTCGCCGAGGGGATGGGCGCGGCCGAGCCGGACGTGGCGGCCGCGGTCGACGCTGCCCTGCGCAACCAGCCCAGACCAGCGCCCGCCGACCTGCGGCCGTGGTCCGGCGGCGACGTGCTGGTCAGTCAGGCGGTCGGCACCGGGGTGCGGGTGTCCGGCGCGGTGGTGCTGCGGACGTCCGTGCGCCCGGCCGTCGAGGACATCGCGGTGCGGTGGGCGCTCGTGCTGCTCGCCTCGCTGGTCGCGGCGGCGGCCGTCGTGGTGGTCGTCTTCCGGGTCGCCCGGTGGGTGCTGCTGCCGGTGGACCAGCTGGCGCGGGCCATGCACCGGATGACCGAGGGCCGCGAGCACCCGCACGTCGACGTCGTGGCCGGGCCGCCGGAGCTGCGCGGCCTGGCCGGGGAGTTCAACCGCATGTCGGACGCGCTGGCCGAGTCGGCGCAGGCCCAGCGCGGGCTGGTGGCCGACATCGCCCACCAGCTGCGCAACCCGATGGCCGCGCTGCGGCTGCGGGTCGACGGCCTGGCCGACGGCGCGGTCCAGCGCTCGATGCTCACCGAGTTCGACCGGCTGGAGGCCCTGTTGGACGGCATGCTGGCGCTGGCGAGCGCCGACAGCACCGCGACCGACCTAGCCGCGTCCGGCGCGGACGCCCGCTGCGACGCCGTCACGGTCATCGCCGAACGGCTCGACGCCTGGCAGGCGGCCGCCACGGCGGCCGGGGTGACCATGGCGGGTCCGCCCGATCCGCCCACGTCCCTGCCGGTGCGCTGCGCGGACGGCGAGCTGGCCCAGGTGATCGACGTGATCCTGGACAACGCCGTCAAGCACGCGGGCGCTGGCGCGACGATCCGCTGGTCCGGCCGGGCGCGCGACGGCGTCGTGGAGCTGGAGCTGGCCGACGACGGCCCCGGCGTGGGCGAGGCGGAGCTGCCCCGGCTGACCGAGCGCTTCTGGCGCGGCCCGGCCGCCCGCGCGACAGCGGGCTCGGGTCTCGGCCTCGCCATCGCCGAACGCCTCATCACCGCCCGCGGCGGCCGGTTCGCGGTCACCACGGGCGGCGGCCTGACCGTCCACATCGAACTTCCGGAGGCGCAGGCGTGAACCCGCAGCGCAGCTGGACAGGTGGCCTTACGCGGAGGGCGGTGCTGCGGCTCGGCGCGGGCGCCATCGCGGCGGGAATCGCCGGATGCGGCAGCGGGGAGTACGCCGGGCCCGCCCGGACCCTGCGGATCGCCGCCGGTGAGCGCGGGGGGTTCTACGTGGAGTTCGCCGAGTTGCTCGCCGGGCAGCTCGACCGCGCGCTCGGCGCGATCGTGGTGGGCACCAAGGGGTCGGCGCAGAACCTCGGGCTCCTGCGGACGGGCGGGGCGGACCTCGCGCTCGCGCTCGCCGACATCGCCCGCGGCGCGGCGGAGGGGCGGGTGGGGTTCGGCGAACCGCTGCCGGTGCGGGCGATCGGGCGGGTGTACGAGAACTACATGCAGCTGGTCGTGCTCGCGGACAGCCCGGTCGCCTCGGTGGCCGATCTCGCGGGCAGGCGGGTGTCGCTGGGCGCCGACGGGTCGGGCGCGGCCATCTTCGGCGCCCGGCTGTTCGACGCGGCCGACGTGGCCGCGGCGATCGAGCACAACACGCTCGCCACCGCGGTCGAACGCCTCGGCTCCGGGCGCGTCGACGCCCTGCTGTGGTCCGGCGGCGTGCCGACGCCCGCGCTGACCCAGCTCGCCGCCGCCCACCCCATCCGGCTCATCGACCTCACCGACCACCTGCCCGCGCTGCGCGCCGACCACGACCCGGCGTATCACCGCGTCACCGTGCCCGCGGGCAGCTACGGCGCCACGCGCCCGGTCGAGACGGTCGGCGTGGCGAACCTCCTGGTGACCACTCCCGACCTGCCCGACGCCGTCGCCGCCGCCGTCGCCCGCACCCTCGTGCGGAGCGCGCCCCGCCTGATCCCCCCGTCCGCCCTCGGCACCCAGTACCTCGACCTGCGCTCCCTGATCGTCACCAGCGGCATCCGCCTGCACCCCGGCGCAGCCGCCGCCTACCGCGAGTTGCGCCGATAGGAGGACCGGAACGTCAGCGATCCGCAACGGACCACTGATCCGGACCAGCAGCTCCTGCTCCCCGGGTCCGGTCCTGGCATGCCTGTGGAGCCCGCCGCCGCCTGGGCGGGTGCGGGCTCCACAGGTGGGTCGGGATCACCGACCCGTCGGGGTGGTCAGCGGACGGTCAGGGTGTAGGTGGTCGTGCCGGTTCTGCCGTTGGTGTCGGTCGCGGTGATGGTCACCGTGTAGGTGCCGCGCTGGTACGGGCCCATGACCGTCATCCGGGAGGTGCGGCCGGGGTAGACGGTCTGCGGGGTGAACATCGGCGGGTGGGGCAGGCCGGTCGCGGTGAGGCGGTAGGGGGCCGTGCCGCCGGTGATGGCGATCGTCGCGTTGGCGTAGCCGCCGGGTGGGACGGTGGCGGAGTTCGGGGTGGCGGTGGGCTTCGGGCCGTTCGTGGTGCCGCCGTCGCCGACCGTGAGGGTGTACTCGGCAGTCTTGGCGGCGGAAGGGCCCTTGGCCGTGATGGTGATCTTGTAGGTGCCGGGCGGGGTGGTCGTCGACGGCTGCAGGGTCAGCTTGGCGACCTCGCCGGAGGTGATGGTCGACGACGGCTGGAAGGTGGCCGTCGTGCCTGCGGGCAGGGCGGACGCGCTCAGGTCCAGCTTCTCCGGGCCCCCTTCGGCGGCCGTGGTGGTGACGCTGGTGGAGACGTGCTTGCCGGGATCGGCCTTGCCCGAGGACGGGGACAGCGCGACCCCGAACCCGCCGGGCTGGGTCCCGCCGATCTCGGCGCGGACCCAGTCGCCCATGGCGTTGGTCAGGCGGGCCATGATGCTGTAGCGGTCGCAGCCGCTGGAGCCCCATGACGAGACGCCGACGACCACGCCGTCCACGATGAACGGGCCGCCGCTGTCGCCGGAGCAGTTGGCGGTGCGGCCGTCGTTGTAGCCCGTGCACACCATCAGGTCGCCGTTGACCCGGATGTCGAAGACCTGACAGCTGTTGGGGTCGTTCACCGGCAGAGTGGTCTTGCGCAGCTCGCCGGAACCGCCGCCCGATGACGTCTTGCCGTAGCCGAGGGAGAGGCCCGACTTGCCCGGCTGGGTCAGGGCGCTGTCGCCCGAGCCCGCCACCTTGGCCCACTGGCTCTCCGGCACCGGGAGGTCGTCGACGGTGGTGACCACCGCGACGTCGTAGCCGGTCCGCCAGCCGCCGGAGCCGGTGTACCCGGGGTGGGTCTTGAACGAGGCGACCGCCGTGCGGAACGTCTCGTCGCCCGGGGTGTTGAGGTCGTCGTCGCCGTAGATGTAGCTCTTCGCGCCCGTGGCGTCGACCATGCAGTGGGCCGCGGTGAGGATCTTGCGCTTGCCGACCACGGAAGCGGTGCAGGACTGCCCCTGCGGGCCGCCGCCCCCGACGCGCATGCCCGCGATGACGAACGGGTGCTCGCGGACGGTGGTGCGCTCCCCGTTGACGATCTGGGCGCCCGCGTCTCCCGGGCGGAGCTGGTCGGTCGGGGTCGCGGCGATGCTGATCCCGTCGGTGGGCGCGGCGCCCGCGGTGACGGGCAGGGCCACCGCGGCCAGCGCCACGGCGAGCGCCGCGGCGAAGCGTGGTGTTCTCATCGTTCTCCTTCGATGGCAGGGTAGACGGCGGTGGCCGTCCATTGCGGTCAGAACGTGATCGACCAGCCGGTCAGCGTCCCGACGTCGAACCGGTAGACGTCGCGAACCGAGAGCCGCCAGGTGCCGTTCGCGTCCTCGCGCGACGCGTCGACGGTGAAGCTCTGGTGCACGCCGCCGGACTCGCCGACGCCGCCCGCGCGCTTGAGCGGGTAGGACGTCCCGCTCGGTCCGATCAGGTCGATCGCGAGGTCGCCGGTGTAGCCGTGGTCGATGTCGACCCGCACCGGCAGCGTCGCCGAGGCCTTGCCGTCACAGGAGTCCTGGGTCACCGAGGAGCCGACGGCCGTTCCCGCGTCGGGGATGGTCACGTCCTCGTCGTTGCCCTTGACCCCGCACTTGGGCGGCGTGCCGCCCCCGATGTCGCCGACATAGAGGACCTTGTTCGGCGAGCCCGATCCGGGGTTGGTGATCAGGTCCGGGCTGGCGCTGGCCACCAGCGCGTCGCTCACCTGCTGGGGGGTCGCGTCGGGGTGGGCCGACAGGTACAGCGCCGCCGCCCCGGCGACGTGCGGGGACGCCATCGACGTGCCGCTTCCGGTGCGGAACGATCCGGTGTGGTCGCTGGAGTAGATGTTGCCGCCCGGGGCGAACAGGTCGATGCAGCGGCCGTAGTTCCCGCCTCGGGTGCGGTCCTTGTTGAACCAGCCGACCGTCAGCGCCTCGGGCACGCGGGCCGGGCTGACGCCGCACGCGTCCTGGCCGTTGTTGCCCGCGGAGACCGCGACCACGATCCCCTTGGCGGCCATGGCCCTGATCTGCTCGTCACCGACGCCGAGGGTGTCCATGCCCAGGCTCAGGTTCACCACGGCGGGCCGCACGGCGTTCTTGGCCACCCACTCCATGGCGCTGACCGTGGCCGAGTCCGGGCCGGAGCCGTTGCAGCCCAGCGAGCGCACGGCCACGACCTTGGCCTTCTTCGCCACGCCCACGGTCTTGCCCGCGATCGTCCCCGCGACGTGCGAACCGTGCCAGAAGCAGTCGCTCGCGTCGGTGTCGTTGTCGACGAAGTCGTACCCGTGGCCCGCCCTGCCCTCGAACTCCGGGTGCTGGGCGTTGATCCCGGAATCGATGACGTAGGCGGTGACTCCCGCGCCCTCGTTCGGGAAGGTGTAGAGCTTGTCCAGCGCGGTGGTGCGCTGATCGATCTGGTCGAGGCCCCAGGACGGCGGGTTCGGCTGCTCCCCCGTCGCCGTCGCCGTGCCGTCCTGGTGGACCGACCGGACCGCCGGGTCGGCGGCCAGTCGCCGCGCCTGGCGCTCGGACAGGCCGCGGACCGCGAAGCCGTTCAGCGTCACCGAGTACGTGGCGGACACCTCGCCGCCGTAGCGCTGGGTGAGGGTCGCGGCGTGGCCCGCGCGGGCGCCGTCCTCGAGCACCACGATGTACTGTCCGGAGTAGTGCCGGTCGGCTTGGGCTACGGCCGCTTCCGCCTGCTGCGCCACGGCGACACCCGCGGCCGCGACCGCGGCAGTGGCCGCGATCGCCGCGGTGAACAGCCTGGGTATCCAGCGTTTCGTGCGTTCTCGCATGTGCTTCCTCCATCGTCCGAGCGGCCGTCCGGCAGGGTTCGGGACAGCGGGCCGCTCGGGATTCACCCTTCGGCGTGGGCGACGGGGGAACAAGCGTGGCGACGACCCGTAGGGGTACGGATCGTGCGCTCGCGGGTTACGGCGTCCGCCGGGCCGACCTATCCTGTCGGGCATTCCTCTGCGGGCGGTCCCACCACCAGGAGCGGACATGGGTCAAGGTCACGCGACTCCCCTCTCGGTCAGATCCGGCCCGGCGCCGATGATCGGCCGGGACGCGGAGCTGGCCGCCCTGCTCGCCGCGGTCCGGCACGCGCCGTCGGTGGTGTTCGTCGAGGGTCAGGCCGGTGTGGGCAAGACCAGGTTGGTCAGCGAGTTCGCCGCCGCCTGCCGGGACAGGCGGGTGGTCATGGGCACGTGCCATCCGCTGCCCGAGGCGTTCCCGTACGGGGTGCTCCTCGACTGCCTCAGCCAGTGCGGCGACGGCCTGGACGACCCGGGCCCGGTGACCGGGGCGCTGCGGGCCCACCTGCCCGAACTCGCCGACCGCCTGCCGCCAGCGCCGCCCGCCCTCGGCGATCCCGACGCCGAGCGGCACCGGATGTTCCGGGCCGTGCGCGACCTGCTCCGCGCGCTGGGGCCCACCGTGCTCGTGCTGGACGACCTGCACTGGGCGGACGAGGAGACCCGCCAGGTGCTGCGGTTCGTCATGGCGAGCCCGCCGCCGGGCCTGTCGATCGTGGCGACCTACCGCCGCGAGGACCTGCCCGCCGGGACGCCGCTCGGACGCGTCGTGCACGTCCCGCACGGGCGCCACCTGGTCCTGCGCCCCTTCGACGCCGCCGACGTGCGGGCCATGATCGACGCGATCGTGGGAGCCGAGGTGACCTCGGAGGGGTTCGCCGAGGCCGTCCTGCGCGAGACGGCCGGGCTCCCGTTCGTGGTCGAGGAGACCGTGCGGGCGCTGCGCGACCCCGTGCGGGACGTGCGGGCCGACGGCGACCTCGCCCAGCGGCTCCTGGACGGCATCGACGTGCCCGTCCTGGTCGCGGACGCGGTCCGGGAGCGGATCCGGGCCCTGCCGGACGCCGCGCGGTCGGTCGTCGAGGCCGCCGCCGTGCTGGGCGTGCCGGAGACGGCCGAGGTCATCGGCGCGGTGGCGGGCGAGGCGGAGCACCTGGTCGACAGCGGTGTGCTCGTGGAGGAGACGCCGAACAGGTACGGCTTCCGGCACGGCGTCGCCAGGCGCGTGGTGCGCGCGTCGCTGCCCGGCCCTCGGCGGCGGGAGCTGCACGAGCGCGCCGTCGCGGTGCTGTCCGGCCTTGACCCCGCGCCGCTCGCGCGCCTTGCCGCCCACGCCAAGGCCGCGGGCATGACCGGTGAGTGGCTGCGGTACTGCGAACTCGCCGCCGAGGCCGCCGAGGAGGCCAAGGACGCGGCCACCGCAGTCGACCTGCTCTCGGCGGTGCTGGGCGATCCCGGGCTCAGCGTCGAGGACACCAACCGGCTGGCCACCAGGCTGTGCGGCTACGCGCTGACGGGACTGCCCGGCGGGGTGGTGACCGCGCGGGTCGAGGGGCTGCTGGCGGACCCCCGGCTGGCCCCGGACGTCCGGGGCGAGGTGCACCTGTGGTTCGGGCTGCTGCTGCAGCGCGAGACCGGGGCGGTCGTCCGCGGCGCCGAGGAACTGGCCCAGGCCGTCGACCTGCTCGCCGACCAGCCGGAACGGACCGCGCGGGGGCTGGCGGCGATGGCCGGGCCGTACCTGGGGACCGCGTCGGTCGCCGAGAACCGGGCCGCGCTCGGGCGGGTGGAGCGGATCGTCGACCACCTGCCCACCCCGGCCCTGCGCGTCGCGCTGCTGGCCACGACGCTGGGCGGGCGGCTCGTCCTCGGCGACCCGAGCGCCTGGGAGCGCGTCGCCCAGCTGCCGTCGCCTGCCGACGTGCGCGATCCCGACGAGGTCCACCACCTGGCCAGGGCGCACTGCAACCTGGCGGACGCGTGCTCGTGGATCGGGCACTACGGCCGGGCGCGGGAGTTCCTGCGCACCGGGATCGCCCTGGCCGAGCGGGTCGCCGCCGACTACGTCGTCGGCACGGCGGAGGCCACGGCGGTGCGGCTCGACTGGCTCTGCGGGCGGTGGGCGGGGCTGGAGCAGCGGATCGACCGCCTGGTCGCCACCTACGGGAACCTGCTGCTGACCACCGACCTGCACCTCACGCGGGGCTGGCTGGCGGCCGCGCGCGGCGAGTGGGTGCGGGCCGAGGAAGCGTTTCAGGCGGCGGGCGCGCACCAGGTGTTCCCGGTGGGCGTCTCGGCGGCCGGGGGGATGGCGGGCATGCTGCTCAGCCGGGGCCAGGCCGCCGCGGCGGAGGAGCACATCGAGCGCGGCGTCGCGGTGCTGCGGAGCAAGGGCGCGTGGGTGTGGTCGGGCGACATCCTGCCCCAGGCCGTCGACTGCTACCTGGCGGTGGGCCGCGTCGACGCCGCGCGGCAGGTCGTCGCGGAGACGGCCGCGGGGCTGAGCGGTGTCGACGCCCCGCTGGCCCGGGCGGCGCTGACCGCCTGCCGCGCGCGGCTGGCCGCGTCAGAGGACCGCGACGACGCCGAACGGCTCTACCGGGAGGCTATCGACCTGCACCGGGAGCTGGGACTGTCCTATCGCGCCACCCAGCTGGCCGAGCAGGCCGAGGGCGCGGCCCGGACCGACGCCGCGGTGCTTGACGCGCTGGCCCGGTCCTACGACGCCCTGGGCGCGACGGTCGACGCCGCCCGCTGCCGCCACCGCATCCGCAGCACCGGGGCGACGACCCCGTCGCGGCGCGGTCGGCGCGGCTACGGCAGCGAACTGTCCCCCCGGGAGCAGGACGTGGCGCGCCTCCTGGCGGGTGGGCACACCAACCGGGAGATCGCCCAGGCCCTGTTCCTCTCCCGCCGCACCGTCGAGGAGTACGTCGTCAAGGTCCGGCGCAAGCTGAACGCCTCCTCGCGCCACGATGTCCACTTCTGACCCACCACAGTGGACGATGGAGCCGCCGACGCCTATTCCGGCGCCGATGCCAGGTAGACGGTGTTGGTCGATTCCCCGCCCCGCAGCGGGTTCGGGAAGCGGACGACCTCCGCGGCCACCCGGTCGAAGGACTCGCCCAGCGCCCGCAGGAACGGGTCGTCCGGAGGATCGTTGGACCACAGGGCGAAGACCCCGCCCGGGTGGAGGCCGTCGCGCACCCGCCGCAGGCCCGCGGGGGTGTAGAAGTCGGCGTTCTCCGGGCGCAGCAGGTGACGCGGGGAATGGTCGATGTCGACGACGACCGCGTGGAAGCGCCTGCCGGGCGCGGCCGGGTCCAGGCCGTCCGGCGAGCGCGCCAGCTCGAAGAAGTCGCCGTGGACGAACCGGCAGCGGGGATCGGCGGTCAACACGGCGCCCGCGGGGATCAGGCCGCGCTCGTGCCAGGCGATGACCTCGCCGAGCGCATCGATGACCGTCAGCGAGCGCACCGCCGGGTGCTCCAGCACCGCCAGCGCCGTGAACCCGAGGCCGAGGCCGCCCACCACCACGTCCAGGTCCGCGGCGTCCCCGAGCCGGGCTGTCGCCAGCCTGCCCAGCTCCACCTCGGCGTCGGTGAACTGGCTCGACATCAGGAACTCGTCGCCGAGCTTGATCTCGTCGATCTCCCGGCGGGTGACCGGGTCGAACCGGCGCCGCAGCACCAGCTCCCCCATGGGCGTCCGGCACCAGCCCAGCTCCTGGAATCGGATGCTCATCGGGCCACCGTACTCGGCCGGGCGAGCGGCGGGCCGCGCGGGACCGGTCCGCGTCCGGGTGAATCACGCGGTCATGCCGTCGGCTTCGGGGCGGGGCGGTCGGGGTGGGTCTCGGGCAGATAGGCGTCGGCGGACGGATGGTCGTCGAGGTCGGCCAGGAGGCCCTGGGCGGTCGCCAGGTGGGCCATGGCCTGGTCGCGTTCCCCCGCCACCGTCCGCATCCTCCCCAGCGCGGTCAGGGCGCGGTTCTGGCCGTCCCGGTCGCCCCCCGCCGCGCAGAGGGCGAGCGCCCGCGTGGTGACCGCGGTGGCCTCCTCGTACCGGTCGCGCGTCAGGTAGGCCTGGCCCAGGGTGATCAGGAACCGGGCAGCGCCGCGCGGGTTGCCCGCCTGCTCGCTCTGCTCGCACGCCTGGCGGTAGCACTCGATCGCCTCGTCGACCATGTCCAGCTCGCGGTACATGCTCCCGAGGCGGTCGAGGTTGGCGCAGATGGCGGTGACGTCGTTGGTCCCGCGGTACAGCGCCACCGCGCGCCGGTAGTTCTCGATCGCCTGGTCGTACCGGCCGAGGCGCCTGCTCACCTCGGCCAGGCCCATCACGGCGAAGCCCTCGATGTAGCGGACCTCGGTGTGCCCGCACAGCTCGACCGTCGCCTCGTAGTAGGCAAGAGCGCTCTCGTACTGCCTCTGCCGCGCCCGCCCGAACGCCATGCCCAGGAGCAGTTCGGCCTCCATCTCCTGGTCGTGCAGCATCCGGGCCGGTCCGAGCGCCGCCTCGTAGGTCGCGGTGCCCTCCGCCCAGCGCTCGCGGGCGTCGAAGTAGCCCTCCAGCCGCAGCGCCACCTGGCAGGCGTGGGTGAGCAGGCCGTGCCGCCCGGCCGCCTCGACCACCCCGGGCAGGTCGGCGCAGACCGCGTCGCACCAGGCCAGGGCCGACTCGACGGCGGTGAACCGCAACGGGACCACGACCGGGTCGGGCGGCGGCGGTTCGGTGTGCCTGCGCACCGGGTGGATCAGACTGTCGCACGCGTCGACCGTGTGCAGGTAGAAGTCGAGCAGTCGTCGCATGGCGTCGCGGACGTCCTGCTGGTCCATGCCCTGCGCCCGTTCGAGCACGAAGGCGCGCACGAGGCTGTGCGACTCGTACCGGTCGGGCGCGGTCTGGCGGAGCAGGTGCGCGTCGACCAGGTCCTCCAGCACCCGGTCGGCGGCAGGCAGGCTCACCCCGGCGAGCGCCGCAGCCGCGTTCAGGTCGATGACCGCGCCGGGGTGCAGCCCGAGCAGGGTGAGCATCCGCCGTCGGTCGGGTTCCAGGTCGGCCACCGAGCGGTCGATCGCCGCCGACACGCCGTGCTCTCCCGCAGACAGCTCGGCGAGCCGCCCCTTCGGGTCCCCGAGGCGGTCCCGGATGTCCGCCAGGGTCCAGAAGGGACGGTCGCGCAGCCGGACCGCGGCGAGCCGGATGGCCAGCGGCAGCCTGCCGCACAGCTCGACGACCTCAGCCACGAGTCCGGGCGGCTCGGCCGCGACCCGCTGCGGAGTGGCGATCGTGGTGAACAGGGACACCGCGTCGGCGAGCGGCAGGACGTCGATCGGCAGCGAGTGGGCCTGGTGCGCCAGTCCCGTCAGCCGCCTGCGGCTGGTGATCAGCGTGCGGCTCGCGCCCGCCCCGGGGAGCAGCGGGCTGACCTGCGCCTCGCTGAGCGCGTTGTCCAGCACGACGAGCATCCGGCGATCGGCCAGCAGCGAGCGGTACAGGCCCGCGCGGGCCTCGGTGCTGACCGACATCCGGGTGGCGGGCACGCCGAGGGCCCGCAGCATCAGCCCCAGCGCCTCGTTCGGGTCGAGCGGGTCGGCGCCGTCCGTGTGTCCGTGCAGGTCGAGGAAGAGCTGCCCGTCGGGGTAGCGCTCAGCGAGCCGGTGCGCCGCGTGGACGGCCAGCGTCGTCTTGCCGCTGCCGGGCATCCCGACGATCGTGATGATCGGCCGGTCATCGACCGCCTCGGCCGTGAGTTCGGCCAACTCGGCCTCCCGGCCGGTGAACGTGGGCAGGTCGACCGGCAGTTGGGCGGGCCGCTCCGCTCCCCCGCGCGTTCCCGGTTCCGCGCGGGTGGGGGGCCTGTGCCGGTGCTGCCACGGGACATCGCGTGTGCGCGTCGTCCCGGTGACCCGCGCCGACGCCGAGCCGTCGGCCCGGTTCGAGTCCACTTCGACCACCGCGAGCCCGTCGGGCCGGGTCGCGAGCACGATGGGCGCCGCGTGCACCCCCGGCACCTCGTCCGAGAGCAACCGCTGGTGCAGCGCGCTCAGTTCGTGCCCTGGCTCCACCCCCAGTTCCTCCACGAGGCGGTTGCGCGTGCGCCGGAACACCGATAACGCCTCGGTTCGCTGACCGGACCGGTGCAGGGCGACCATCAGCATTCCCGCCATCCGCTCCCACAAGGGATTCCGCAGGAGGAGTGCGCGCAATTCCGGCAGGACCTCGGCATGGTGGCCCAGTGACAACCGCGTGTGCAGGTACTGCTCGTAAACGCGCTCGCGCAGTGACTCCAGCCGGGTCGCCTCCGCTTCGAGCCAGTGCCCGGTCGCCACGTCCTCCAGCGCCCGGCCCCGCCAGGTGCGCAGCGCCCGCTCGAGGAAGTCGCACGCGGCGACGGGGTCCTCCGCCTGCTCCCCCCGCGCCGCCAGCTCGGTGAACCGGTCCACGTCCAGCTCCCCGGGGTGCGCCGTCACCAGGTGCCCGCCGCGGCGGGTCTGCAGCCGGGACTCGGTCTCCTCCGGCGCGCGCAGGATGCGGCGCAGCCTGGTCAGGTACGTCCGCAGGTTCGACTCCGCCGAGGTGGGCAGGTCCGACCAGACCAGGTCGAGCAGTTGCCTGGTCCGGACCACCTCGTTGGCGTGCAACAGAAGGGCGACCAGCACGGCGCGCTGTCGTGGGCCACCCAGCGGTCGCGGCTGCCCGGCCATGTGCACCCCCACCGGCCCGAGCAACGTGAACTCCACGGCATGTGCCCGCGGCATTCCACGGCCTCCTTCCCCAGTCACACACGTTCCGTCACCGACTGTACGCGCGGTGTGTGCGCGTTTGTGTGCGCAGATCGGGAAGACTGGCCTCGGTCACCGGCGATCACCGGAAACGGGCAGGGACATGCCGTTCAGGAAGAAGTGCCCCGCCATCGACTCGCGCGCCGAAGGGATGACCTCGCATGGATCGTCACGGTTGTGGGGAAGCCGAGGAGACCGCCGACGCGCCTTCGCTCTGGCAGACCTACCGGGCCGGCGGCCTGCCGTCGGAGTCGGTCCCGGTCGGCCTGCTGCGCCTCGGCGACACCCCGCGCACGGGCGGGGTGAGCGAGGAACACGTGCAGGCGCTGGCGAAGACCGACACCCGCCTGCCGCCCATCATCGTGCACCGGCCGACCATGCGGGTGATCGACGGCGTGCACCGCCTGCGCGCCGCGGAACTCGGCGCGCACCGCAGTATCGAGGCCCGGTTCTTCGACGGCGACGAGGACGACGCGTTCGTGCTCGCCGTCGAGGCGAACGTGGTGAACGGCCTGCCGTTGACGCTGGCCGACCGCAAGGCCGCGGCCGCGCGGATCATCACGACCCACCCCACGCGCTCGGACCGGTGGATCGCGCTGGTGAGCGGGCTCGCCGCGACGACCGTCAGCGCGATCCGCCGGTGTTCGACTGTGTCGGACAGACAGTCGAACAGCCGGATCGGGCGCGACGGCAGGCTGCGCCCGCTGGACAGCTCCGAGCGCAGGCGGCTGGCCGGTGAGCTGATCAGGGCCGATCCGGGCCGGTCGCTGCGGGACATCGCCAGGGCGGTCGGCATCGCGCCGTCGACAGTGCTGGACGTGCGCAACCGGCTGAGTTCGGGCGAGGACCCGGTTCCCGCGCGCCGGGACGGCGCGGCGAGGTCCGCCCCGGGCGACGGAGCATCCCGGTCGCCGAAGCGCCCGGCCGCGGCGCGGCTACGGTCCGAAGTGGACCCGGCGGACATCATGGTCACCCTCCGCAAGGACCCCTCGCTGCGGTTCAGCGAGGCGGGCCGCGCCCTGCTCCGCTGGCTCGACGCGCACTCGGTCGCTGGCCACGCCGCGCCGCCGCCGGAGGACATCCCGGCGCACTGCCTCGGCACGGTCGCCACGCTGGCCTGGCACAACGGCCGGTTCTGGATGGCGCTGAGCAAGTACCTCGACGACCTCGACCAGGACGGCAGGCACACCGCGCAGGCGCACTGAAAGCCCGAACCCGGACAAAGCCGTCCGATCGGGCCGATGGCCCCCGAACACCCCGAAGCCCGCGGCATCGCGCCGGTCCTCCGGCGCCCGACCGCGGCGAAGCCCCGATGGGAATCCGCGATATGCAGCGCAGGGACGTCGGCCGGACGGTGCTGATCACCGGCGGCTGTGGGTTCATCGGCACGCACCTGGCGACCAGCCTGTCCGAGCAGGGGTTCCGGGTGGTCGTTGTCGACCGGGCGGCGCGGCCCGACGATCCGGTGGAGTCCGTGCGCCTGGACATCGCGGACTTCCCCGGGTGTGTCGAGACCGTGCGGGCGGTCGACCCGCACCTGGTCTTCCACCTCGCCGCGGCCTCGACCATCGAGGCCGCGTTCGACGACCCGCACGGCGCGCTGGTCGCCAACATCGGCGGGACCGTCAACATGCTGGAGGCGGCCAGGATCGGGTGCACGAGACTGGAGCGGTTCGTCTTCTCCTCCACCGACAAGGTCTACGGGGAGCTGTCCGGCGACGCGTACGTGGAGACCTCGCCACTGGACGCGCGGGGCGTCTACGACGTCGGGAAGATGTCCGCGGACACCCTGGTCCGGCTCTACGGCGCTGAATTCGGCCTGCCCGTCTCGACATTGCGGCTGTGCAACGTCTTCGGGCCGGGCGACCCGAACACCGGGTCGCGGATCGTGCCGCGCACGCTGAGCCGCGTGTTCGCCCCGCCGGGTCCGCTGCCGCCGGTCGTCTACCAGGGTTCCATCGCCCACGGCCGGGATTACGCCTATGTGACGGACGTGGTGCGCGCGCTGACGCTGATCGCCTTCGACCGCAGGGCCCTCGGCGAGGTCTTCAACATGGCGCCCGCCGGGCACCGCACGACGCTGGACCTGGTCGAGGAGATGATAGATCAGGCCAGGAAGGCCTGCGAACCGCACGACCGGGACCGCGCTGACGCCATCCTGGAGAACGGCTACGAGATCGTGGCGGGCACGGGGATGCCGCGCGCCCTCGGACGGCAGCACTGCGACGCCGAGAAGATCGGCGCGCTCGGCTACCGCAACGCGGTCTCCATGTCCGAGGGGCTGCGCCGCACGATCGGCTGGTTCATGCGCGACCTCGGCATCGGGCCCGCGCCCGGTGACGACCGTTGCCAGACCACCTGAGGGTCAGTACGTTCGGGGATCGAGGTTCCCACCGCGTTCCGGCGGCAGGCGGACCCGCATCACACCCGGGTTCACCCCAGAACCCCTCTCCCTCGGCCACATCCTCGCCGCACCGGCATCGGAGGATCGTCCAGAATGCAGTCATCCGCGTCCGCACCGGCCATCGATGTCGTCGGGAACGACCGCAGGCGCGCCGAATACGACCGCGAACTGCGGGCGGGCCGCGACCGGTTCTTCCACCCGCAGGCCGATTCCTGCCCGTGGTGCGGGGCGACCGCGGTGCGATGCCGGATCGAGCTGCCGGACACCCGGCAGTGCAAGCCGGGGTCCTTCCGGATGTGGGAATGCCGCGCGTGCGGGCACCTCTTCCAGAACCCGATGCTGACCGACGTCGGGCTCGCCTACTACTACCGGGACTCCTACGACGGGATCGGCCGCGAGCACTACGCCTCGGTCGCCCGGCACCGGGCCGCCGCGCACCGCGGGCTGGTCCGGCTGCTCGGGGGCCAGCCGCCCGCGCGGTGGCTCGACGTCGGCGCGCGGCACGGACACCTGTGCGGCGTGACCCGCCAACTGCTGCCCGGCACGGAGTTCTGGGCTCTCGACCCGAGCCCGGTGATCCACGACGGGGTGCGGCGCGGGTGGGTGGACGTCGCCGAGCAGACGCCGCTGACCGAGTTCGCGCGCGGGCACGCGGGCGGGTTCGACGTGGTGAGCATGATCCACTACCTGGAGCGGACGCCCTGCCCGGCCGCCGAGGTCGACGCGGCGCGCGCGCTGCTGCGCGACGGCGGCGTCGCGCTGATCGAGCTGGTCAACCCGGCGAGCCGGTTCGCCAGGCTGCACGGCCGGTTCTGGTACGGCTGGATGGCGCCGCAGAACCTCCACCTGATCCCGCACCGGAACCTGTGCCTGCTGCTGGAGGAGCGCGGGTTCGAGGTGGTGCGCGTGCGGCTCGGCGCTGCCAACAAGCCGTTCGACAACGTCGCCGCCCTGCTCACCGCGCTGAACCACCACCTGCCCGCGGCGGCGTCGTGGCCGTGGCTGAGCCGCCCGGTGCGCCCCGCGGAACGCCTGCTCCGGCGGGCGGTGATGGCGGCCTCGACCCCGGTGCTCGCCCTCGCGTTCGCGCTCGACCTGCTCTTGCACGTGATGACCTCGGGCAGCCGGGGCGGCAACGCCTACCGGATCGTCGCCGCGGCCCGTCCGAGGAGGAATCCCCCCAGCTAGCACGACAGCTTCGCGACAGGGAAGGCGTGGACGTGAACGTGGGACAGCTGCGAGCAGGGGTCGATCGGGCCGCCGAGCGTGCGATCACCCATCTCTACGACCGGCAGCGGGAGGACGGGTCCTGGGTGGACCGGCTGTCGTCGTCGACGATCGCCACCGCGCTCGGTGTCCTCTCACTCAACCGCGCCGACCCGGTCGGCTACGCCGAGCGCGTCCGCACCGCGGTCGAGTGGCTGCGGCGGCACCAGCGCCCGGACGGCGGCTGGGCGATGGCGGACGCGGAGTGGCCGAGCAGCCCCGGCATGACGGCCTTCGCGGTCGCGGCGCTGCACGAGGTCGACTCCGCCGCCTCCCGCCAGGCCATCGAGCGCGGCAGGCGGTTCCTTGACGAGAACGACGCGGTCAACGCCATCCCGGGGCTCAACGGGCAGGCGCCGAAGACGTGGCCCGCCGCGCTGCCGACGATCTGGGCGCTGACCGGCTTGCGCGAGTTCGACCAGCAGCCGGACCTGCCCGTCGAGACGATCCTGGTGCCGCGCCGCTGGCGCAACAAGGTGTCCATCGCGCTGCCCGCCATCCTCGGGCTCGGGGTCATGCAGAGCCGCACGATGAAGCGCTCCGCGGTGCGCCGGGTGCTCGGCCGGATCGCCGAGCCGCTGGCGCTGAACTGGCTGCGGGAGGTCTCGGGCACCAACGGCGGCATCGAGGAGTGCCCGATGATCGCCGGGTTCCTCTACCTCGGGCTGCGCCACGCCGACACCGGGCTCGACCTCCAGCTCGCGTCCCTGCGCTACCTGCTGGAGACCCAGCGCAAGGACGGGTCGTGGGCGATCGACCGGGACCTGGAGATCTCCGTGACCGCCTACTCGATCATGGCGCTCGGCGAGTTCCAGGACGTGGCGGACGAGCCGCTGATGCAGGGCACCCGGGAGTGGCTGCTGCGCAACCAGTGGAACAAGCCGTTCCGCCAGTTCGGCATCCCGGCGGGCGGGTGGGGCTGGGCGAACCCGTCCGGGTGGCCGGAGTCGGAGGACACCGCCGTCGTGCTCGGCGTCCTCGCCGACCTCGGCGTCCCGCGCACGCACCCGGCCGTGCAGCTCGGCGTGCGGTGGCTGCTGAAGATGCAGAACCGGGACGGCTCGTGGTCGGAGTGGGTCCGCGACACCGCCATCATGAACGACCGGCCCTGCCCCGGCGTCACCGCGCACGTGATCATGGCCCTGCGGCGGCACGGCCTGTCCGACGCGCCCGGCGGCGCGCTGGCCCGGGCCCTGGAGTACCTGCGCGCCCACCAGGAGAAGGACGGCTCCATCGCCTCGGTGTGGTTCCGCGACAACACGCACGGCACCAGCAGGCTGCTGGAGGCGTTCGTGGACAGCGGCAGGGGCGACGCGCGGCCCGCGGTGGCGGCGCGGGAGTGGCTGCTCGACAACCAGGCGACCGACGGCGGCTGGCCGCTCAAGCACGAGCTGCCGCCGCAGGGCAGCACGGCCGAGGAGACGGCCTGGGCGTTGTTCGCGCTGCTCAAGGCTGGCGAGGACCCGTGCAGCCCGGCCGTGGTGCGGGCGGTGGAGTGGCTGATCGAGCGCCAGGACCACCACGGCACGTGGCGGCCGAGCAACGTGGGGCTGTACTTCGACGACCTGTGCTACACCGACGACCTGATCGCGCACACGTTCGCCCTGCGGGCCCTGGGCCGGTGGATCAGGACGAGTGCGCGCGGCGGGTCCCGGTGAGCAGCGCGGTGGCGCGCAGGGCCGCCATGCCGCCCGGGCCCCGGCTGCCCGCGCTCGCGCAGACCGTGCTGTGGGCGGTCGCGCCGGTCCGGTTCGGCCGGTCGTGCACGCGCCGCTACGGGCCCGTCTTCACCGCCCGCATCCTGGGGTTCGGCGACGTCGTCTACATCAGCACCCCGGAGGGGATCCGCCGGATCCTGCGCGACGACGCCGCCCGCTTCGACGCCGCCGCTGCCAACGAGTCGATCCGGTTCGTCGTCGGCGAGCACTCGCTGCTGATGTCCGGCGGCGCTGAGCACACCGAGCGGCGCAAGGTGCTGATGCGGCCGCTGCACGGCGACAACGTCGCGGCCTACGTCGAGGTCATGGAGTCGGTCGTGGAGCAGGAGATCCGGCGGTGGCCGCCCGGGTCGACCGTGCGCCTGCTCGACTGCTTCCAGCGGGTCACGCTGGAGGTGATGATCCGCGCGGTGTTCGGCATCACCGACTCCGCCCGGCTGGACCGGCTGCGGGCGCTGGTGCCGAGGCTGCTCGCGGTGAACCCGCTGATCATCCTGCTGCCCGCGCTGCGCAGGCGCTTCGGCGGCGTCGGGCCGTGGGCGGCGTTCCAGCGCCTGCTGGCCGAGGTCGACCGGATCGTCATCGCCGAGATCCGGGAGCGCCGCGCCCGGATCGCCGCCGACCCGGGCAGCCGCGGCGGCGACGTGCTGTCCCTGCTGCTGACGCAGGGCGGCGAGAACCCGCCCCTCACCGACCGGGAGCTGCGCGACCACATGGTCACCCTGCTCGCCGTCGGCCAGGAGACCACCGCGACGCAGCTGGCCTGGTTCTTCGAGCGGGTCGTGCGCGCGCCGGGCGCGCTCGACCGGGTGGAGGCCGCCGTGCGGGCCGAGGACTGGAAGGTGCTCGACGCGGCGATCCACGAGGCGATCAGGGCCCGCCCGACCACATTGGACATCGGCAGGGTCGTGACCGAGGAGTGGACGGCCGAGGGCTACACGTTCCCGGCGGGCACGCTGTTCGCCGTCTCGCTCGGCCTGCTGCACCTCTCCGACGACCTGCACCCGAGACCGGACGACTACGCCATCGACCGGTTCCACCCGGTAGAGCCGCCGAGCGCGCACTTCCTGCCGTTCGGCGGCGGCAGCCACCGGTGCCTCGGCGCGTCGCTGGCGATGGTCGAGATGCGCACCGTGATCGCGGCCGTCGTCCGCGACGTCCGGCTGCGGGCGCGCCGGGCCGCGCCGGAGGCGGTCACCCCGAGGGGGCCGATGCTCGTGCCGCGCCGGGGCGCGGAGGTGGTCGTCGTGGCGAACCGCGTCGCGGCCGGACGAGAGTGAGGACCGACGTGACCGTCCGTGCTTTCCCCTTTCCCCGCGCGCCCCGGCTCGACCTGGAGCCGGAGTACCGCGCGCTGCAGGACGACGAGCCGGTCAGCCGGGTCCGGTTCCCCTACGGCGAGGAGGCCTGGCTGGTCACCCGGCACGCCGACGTCCGCACCGTGCTGACCGACCCGCGGTTCTCCCGGGCCGCGTCGCTGGAGCGGGACGTGCCGCGGGTGACGCGGGAGGACTTCAGCGGCGGCATCGTCGCCATGGACCCGCCCGAGCACACCCGGGTCCGCTCGGTGTGCCAGCACGCGTTCACGCCCCGGACGGTAGCGCGGCTGCGGGAGCGCGCCACTGCCGTCGCCACCGAGCTGGTCAAGGACGCGCTCGCCGCCGAGGCCTTCGACGGCGTCGAGGACTTCGCGCTGCCGTTCACCCTCAAGATGATCTGCGAGCTGCTCGGCGTGCCGTACGCCGACCGCGAGCACTTCCGGCACTGGGCCGAGGCGGGCCTGGCGACGACCGCGATCTCCGAGGACGAGCGGTGGGCGGCGACCGGGCGGATGTGGGACTACGTCGCCGCCCTGGTCGCCGAGCGGCGGGCCCGGCCGAGGGAGGACCTGATCTCGGCCATGCTCGACGTCCAGTCCGCCACGGGGACGGTGAGCGACGACGAGCTGGTGGTCGTCGTGATGACCATCCTGGTCGCTGGCTACGAGACCACGTCGACCCAGCTGCCGAACTTCATGTACGTGCTGCTCGACGACCCGGCGCGGTTCCGGGCGCTGGCGGCGGACCCGCTGCTGATCCCGTCGGCGGTCGAGGAGCTCATGCGGTACGTGCCGCTGGAGGCCAACGGCACGACGCCCCGCTACGCCGTCGAGGACGTGGTGCTCAGCGGCACCCGGATCGCCGCGGGCTCGCCGGTGGTGCCCGCCTCGGTGATCGCCAACCGCGACCCCCGGGTCTTCGCCGACCCGGACCGCCTGGTCCTCACCCGGGACCCGAACCCGCACCTCGGCTTCGGCGTCGGCGCGCACTTCTGCCTCGGCGCGCCGCTCGCCCGGCTGGAGCTGCGGGTGGCGCTCGACGTGCTGGCCGCGACCGCGCCCGGCCTGCGGATCGTCTCGCCGGACGGGGTCGACTGGAAGGCCGGGATGCTCGTGCGCGGCCCGTCCCGCCTGATGCTGACCGAGAGGAGCGGATCATGACATCGCCTCAATCCGGCGCCGAGGTCACCTCGCGGGAGCCACCGCCGGTCGAGCGGTTCCGGCCAGCGGACCTCGACGAGCAGGACTGGCGCACGCTGCGCGCGACCTGCCCGGTGTCCCGGGCCGACGGGCCGGACGGCACGCAGGTGTGGCTGGTGAGCCGCTACGCCGACATCCGCCAGGTGCTCGGCGGCGCGGCGTTCAGCGTGTCCCCGATCGACCTCGACCGCGGCGGCGGCACCGCGGAGGCCAACGAGTCGATCTTCCAGGACCCGCCCGAGCACACCCGGCTGCGCGGCCTGGTCGCCGGGCCGTTCGCCGTCGGCCACGTCGGCCGCTACCGCGACACCATCCGGGCGAAGGCCGACGAGCTGATCGCCGCGATGGGGGCGGCCGACGCGCCGGTCGACGTGATGGCGGACTTCGCCAAACCGCTGACCATGAACGTGATCGCCGAGGTCGTCGGCGTGCCGGAGCCCGACCGGCGGATGTTCCAGGAGCTGTCCGACCGGCTGCTGGTGCCGGTGTCCGAGGCGCAGGGCGTCATCGCGCTGGAGGGCTGGAAGCGGCTCAACGACTACGTGCGGGACCTGATCGCCGGACGCCGCCGCACCGGCGGCCGCGACGGCGACGACCTGCTGGCGCACATGATCCGGACTCAGGAGGACGAGGGCACCGTCGACGACGTCGAGCTGGCGACCATGGTCCTCGGCCTGCCCGTGGCGGGCTACGTCAGCACGGCCAACGCGATCGCGGTCGCCATGCGCTACCTCGTGGAGTTCGGGTGGCTGCGCAGGCTGCGCGCCGCCGCCGACCCGGCGGACCTGCGGAAGCGGTTCGTGGAGGAGGTGCTGCGGATCCAGTCCGGCGACAACGGCGAGTCCATGCCCCGGTTCGCGGCCGAGGACGTGCGGCTGGGCGACGTCACGATCCGCAAGGGCGACACGGTGGTGGCCCCGCTCGTCGCGGCCAACCGGGACGAGGAGCTGTTCAGCGACCCGGACACCTTCGACCCGTCGCGTCCTGGCCTGGTCCGCCACCTCGCGTTCGGGTTCGGCATCCACCGCTGCCTCGGCGCGAACCTGGCCCGGCTCGAACTGCAGGTGGCCGTCGACGCGCTGGCCGAGTGCGGGCTGGACTTCGAGATGGTCGAGGCGTGGAAGGCGGTGCCGTGGAAGGTGAACATGCTCGGCGACCGGTTCCCGGACCGGATGGTGCTGCGGGTGATGGCGGCATGACGGGCAAACACGTCCTGTACGCGTCGATCCCCGCGTGGGGGCACGTGTACCCGGTGCTGGAGGGCCTGACCGAGCTGGTCCGGCGCGGGCACCGGGTGAGCGCGTCGGCGTCGGGCAGCTTCGCGCCCGAGGTCGGCAAGGCGGTCGACGTGGTGCGCTACGACTCGCCCATGGACACCGCGCACGTGGAGCTGTCGGACATGGGCAACGTGCTGCCGTTGATGCTCAAGGAGACCCGGGCGGCCTACGCCGCGCTGGAGCGGGTCGTCCGGGAGGACCCGCCGGACGTGATCGTGGCCGACGTGCTGTCGACTGCGGGCTGGCTGATCGGGCAGGCCACCGGCATCCCGGTGGTCCGCACCTGGCCGGTGTTCGCGTCGAACTCGGAGTTCTCGCTGCACCAGGACTACGGGTCGCGGTCGGACACCGACGAGTCGATGGCGGTGTTCTTCGCCGCGGTGGCGGATTTCCTCGACGAGGTCGGGCTGTCGTCGTCGGTGTCGCCGCAGCGGTTCTTCGACAACGAGGCCGACCGCAACATCGTGCTGTTCCCCCGGGAGATCCAGCCGCGCGGGGAGACCTTCGACGAGCGGTTCACGTTCATCACGCCGTGCATCCGACCGGCCGAGGACTCCCCGGAGGTCGGCTGGCTGGCGGCGGCGCGGCCGCTGGCCGTGGTCTCGCTCGGCACGGTGTTCAACGAGAAGATCGGGTTCTTCCGCACGTGTGTCGAGGGCGTCGAACGCCTCGGCTGGCACACGGCGGCCGCGCTCGGCGACAAGGTGCCGCCCGAGCGGATCGGCCCGGTCTCCGACCGGGTGCTGCTGCGGGCCAGGCTGCCGATGATCGACGCCCTGCGGCACGCGTCGGTCGCCGTCTCGCACGGCGGCCTCACCAGCACCGTCGAGGCGCTGGCCCACGGGGTCCCGGTGCTGGTCGCCCCGCAGATCGGCGAGCAGCGCGGGGTCGCGGACAGCATCGAGCGGCTCGGGCTCGGCGTGCGGCTGCCGGAGCCCTTCACCGCCGCCGAGCTGGCCGACGTGATCAAGGAGGTCGTCAACGACACCGCCATGGCCGACCGGCTGGCCCTGTTCCGGCGGAAGCTGCGCGGCGGCCGCAGCGGGGGCGAGTTCGCCGACGCTGTCGAGGCCGCGTTCGTCTGACCGTTGGAGCGAGACAGGGGGTTCCCCGTGCAGCACGACCAGCTCACCGACTACCCGTTCGCGCGCGACTCGATCATCGACCCGGCCGAGGACCTGGCGCGGTTGCGCGCCGCCGCCCCGATCCACCGGGTGCGGCTGGCGGGCGGCGGGCAGGCCTGGCTGGTCACCCGCTACGAGGACGTCCGGGTGCTGCTCGGCCACCCCGCCTTCGGCACCGGGTACCCCGGCTCGATCCCCGAGGCGGACGAGGACAACCTCGCGGCGGGCTTCATGTTCCTCAAGGACCCGCCGGACCACACGCGGCTGCGCCGCAGCGTGACCCGCGCGTTCACCGCCCGCCGGGTCGCCGCGCTGCGCGAGCGCGCGCAGGCGGTCACCGACGCCCTGATCGACGCCATGCTGGCCAAGGGGCCGGTGGTGGACGTGCAGGAGGAGTTCGCCTATCCCCTGCCGATCACGATCGTCTCCGAGCTGCTGGGCATCCCCGACGCCGACCGAGACCGGTTCCGGGGCTGGGCCGACATCGTGCTCCGCTCGGCTGGCGGCGACGCCGGCGCCGCGTTCGCCGACCTCCAGCGGTTCGTGGTCCGGCTCGTGGAGTCCAAGCCGAACGGCGACGACCTGCTCAGCGATCTAGCGCGCCGATCGGGCACCGCGGACGGCCTGACCCGGATCGAGGTCTCCTCGATGGCCATGGGCCTGCTGATGGCCGGATACGTGACCACAGCGTCGGCCATCTCGCACGGGCTGCTGCGCCTGTTCGCCGACCGCGCGGTGCTCGACGGGATGCGCGAGGGCCGCGTCGATGTCGAGCGCGTGGTCGAGGAACTGCTGCGGCTGCAGGACGAGGAGGTCGGCATCCAGCGGATCGCGCAGTCCGATGTGGACATCCTCGGGGTGCGGATCGCGCTGGGCGATACGGTGATCGCCTCCCGGGTCGGCGCGAACCGCGACCCGGCAGCGTTCACCGACCCGGACGCGATCGCGGTGACCGGCGAGCGGGGCCCGCACCTGGCGTTCGGGCACGGGATCCACCACTGCCTCGGCGCGGCGCTGGCCCGGATGGAGCTCGCGGTCGCGCTCGGCACGCTGGTCCGCCGGATTCCCGGCATCCGGCGGGCGGACCCGCCGCACGAGGTGCGGTGGCGGGCGGAGGGCATGGACGTCAGCATCGAGCGGCTCCCGGTCACCTGGTGACGAGCGGCCGCGCGCGAGGACGCAGACGAGGACGACGCGAATCGGAAGGGGATGGGTGACCATGGGAAAGTCGATCCCGCGCTTGGCGCGGCCGTACGACCGGGAGGCGATGGACCGGGCGTTCCGCGAGGAGGGCGCGGTCGTGCTGACCGGCGCGTACACGGCCGAGGAGTGCGACACGTACGTCGAGCAGGTCAGGACCTACCTCGACGAGCACCCGGACGAGAAGGAGTACGCGGCCAACTCGCTGCTCGCTCAGTTCCAGGGCGAGACGACCGTCACGATGCACCAGCTCATCGGCGCCATCGACTGCGCGCCCGCCATGGTGCTGCACCGGGACATCGTCGACGCGGCGCGCAGGCTGCTGGCCCCGCTGTCGGAGACCATCCTGCTGATCATCGCCGAGTACATGGGCCGCTACCCGGGCGCGCCCCGGCAGCAGATGCACCGCGACACGTTCTCCTGGCAGCACGCGCCGTTCGGGGAGAACCCCGTCGCGCTGTCCGTCATGTGCGCGATGAGCGACTTCACCAAGGAGAACGGCGCGACCTGGGTGGTGCCCGGCGCGCACAGCGGCTCGCCGGTCGCGCCGCCGCCGGACTGGAGCGAGGCGGTCCAGGTCGAGATGGCCAAGGGCGACGCGCTGCTGTTCCGGCAGGACCTGTTCCACGCGGGCGGGGCGAACACCACCGAGTCCGACGTCCGGCACATCCTGTCGTTCGGCTACCAGGTCGGCTGGCTGCGGCAGGTGGAGAACAGCCTGCTGAGCGTCCCGCCGGAGAAGGTGCGCGAGTTCGACCCGGAGCTGCAGGAGCTGCTGGGCTACTCGCACGAACTGGTGCTGGGCCTCTACAAGGGCGGGCCGCCGCAGAACGCGCTGAAGGTGTGACCGCGAGGAGGGCCCGGCCGACCCGCCGGGCCCTCGCCGCGACCGGTCACCGCACCGGCTCGTACCGGCGCCGCATCAGCTGCCGCGCCAGCAGGGTCAGGGCCAGGGACGGCACGCCGACCAGCAGGGCGAGCCGGACCTCGCCCGCGGCGGCGACCAGGAACGTGCCGAGGACGATCCGCTCGGCCACCACGATCTCGTGCGCCCGCAGACCGACCGGCCGCGCGATGGGCCGGGGCGCGCGGGCCACGCCCCACAGCGACACCCCGCCGAGCGCCACGACCACCAGCAGCACGGGATAGTAGATCCGCGGGTCGATCCCGTCGCCGAACGGGATCGGCCACGCGAGGGCGATGGCCACCCAGCCGACGTAGAACCCGATCAGGCCGCGCACGGTTGCCGCGTCGCCCCGCCGCACCGGGTATGTCAGGTACCCGCCGAGCCGGTCGCCGTCGCGGTCGCACAGCGCGCCGAGCAGGTTCGACCCGGAGTCGTGCAGCCAGAACATCAGCGCCAGCGGCACGAGCCCGGCCGCAGGCAGCGGCTGCACCATCATCGAGCCGAAGAGCACCGTCAGCGCCGTCGGCAGGCCCCGGCTGGCGTTCCCCCACAGCCCCCGGCCCTTGAGCCACCGGGCGTAGGCGATGCCGAAGACGGTCGCGGGCAGGGCGAGCAGCGCGGTCAGCGGGTTCACCAGCACCGCGATCACCGCGCCGGTCCCGATCAGCGCGATCATCGTGTTCCGCGCGGTGGCGGCGGCGATGCGCCCGGACGGGACCGGGCGGTGCGGCTTGGTCAGCGCGTCGAGGTCGCGGTCGAAGTAGTCGCCGCCGTACAGCGAGGCGATCCAGGCGAGGGTGGGCACGAGCCAGGCGAGGAACAGCAGTCGCCCCGGCGCGTCCGGATCGGTGAGCACCGCGCCGCTCAATCCGACGGTCCCGGCGTAGAAGACCGTGTCGGGGCGGCACGCTTCGAGGTGGGCGAGGAATCTGACCCGAATGGTGTGGGTGCCGTGCATCATCTGCTTCCTTGGCGGGGAACCGATTCGGCTTCCGATCATCGCGTGAGGGGAATTCCATGACACGCACCGCACACATCGTCGGCGCCGGGATCGCGGGCCTGGCGACCGCCGTCGCGCTGGCGGGCCGGGGCTGGGCCGTCCGGGTCTATGAACGCGCTCCGGGACTGCGGGCGTCCGGCGGCGGAATCGGCGTCACGCCCAACGGAATGCGCGCGCTGGACGCGATCGGGGTGGCCGACGCGGTGCGCGCGCGGTCCGTCGTCCAGGCCCACGGCGGGGTGCGCGCGCCGGGCGGCCGGTGGATCGCCAGGACCGGGCTGCGGTTCGTCGAGGAGCGCTACGGCGAGCCGATCCGCGCGCTCCTGCGGCTCGACCTGGTGCGCGCGCTGGCCGACGCGCTGCCGCCCGGGACTGTCCACTACGGGCAGGAGGCCTGCCTGGCGGGCAGCGGCGGCCCGACGACGCCCGCGACGATCGTGGTGGGCGGCGCGACCGTGGAATCGGACCTGGTGGTGGGCGCGGACGGCATCCGGTCCGCGCTGCGTCGCGCCCTGCACCCCGGACACCCCGGCCTCGTCGACACCGGCTCGGCCGCGTGGCGGTGCGTGGTGCCCGCCGACGGGCTGGACGTGGTGGCCGCCGAGACGTGGGGCGCCGGACAGCGCCTGTCGATCCTCCCGCTGCCCGAGGGCAGGGCGCACTTCTCCGCGCTGGCGAAGGTGACCCCGCCGAGCCGGCACGCGGGCGCGTACGAGCGGCTGACCGGCCTGTTCGGCCGCTGGCACGACCCGATCCCGCACCTGCTGGAGCGCGCGTCCCGGGCGGAGCTGCACTTCGACCGGATCGAGGACGCTGCCCGCCCCCTCGACGGGTTCGCCCACGGGCGCGTGGTCCTGGTCGGCGACGCGGCGCACCCGATGACGCCCAACGTGGGCGCGGCGGGCCTGGCCCTGGAGGACGCCGTCGAACTGGCGCAGGCGACCGCGGGCGCGCGGTCGTGGGACGCCCTGCGGGCAGGCCTGGCCGCCTACGACGCGAGCCGCCGGGCGCGCACCACGCGACTGCGCGCCATGTCCCGCTGGATGGGGCGGGTCGCGGGGCTGTCCGCGCCGGTCGCGGTGGCCGCCCGCAACACCGGGGTGTGGCTCGGCGGGCTCCTGCCGGAGGCGGTGTCCCGCCGGTCCATGGACGCGATGGTCGGCTGGTCGGTCCCGCCGCCGCGGTGACCGCCGCCACGGCATGGCGTTCGCCCGCGACTCGTTGCCAGCCACCGGGCGCGCTGTTTGAATGGCCTTTGCCAGCGTGGAACGTTCTTGGCGACCGATCTCCTGATTTCGCCGCAGGCGCGGAAATCACTCCGATGCGGAGATGGGACACTATGGAAGCGCGGGATTTCGAGCTGCTCATCGGCCAGAACATCATCGACAGATACCATTCCGACTCGACCAGGCCGCAGGTCTTCGAGCTGGTCGGCATGGAGTGGGACCTGCTCGACGACGTGTGGCCGCCGACGTATTCGCCCGGGGGCGAGCTCTACGCCCACCTGATCCCGTTCGCGGACATGTCCTCGTTCCTGGAGATGGGCTGCGGGACCGGGATCATGTCGGTCCTCGCGGCGCTGGCGGGCGTCGAGCGGGTGCTGGGCCTGGACATCAACCCGGCCGCCGTCCGGAACACCGAGCTGAACGCGGCGCGCCACCATGTCGCGCACCGCGTGACCGCCCGGGAGAGCAACCTCTACTCGGCGGTCGGGCCCGGCGAGCGGTTCGACGGCATCTACTGGAACCCGCCGTTCCTGAACGCGCCGGAGGAGACCGTCGACTCCTCCATCTGGCACGAGACGATGTTCGACCCGGCGTACACCAAGCTGCGCCGCTTCCTGTCCGAGGGCCGCGGGCTGCTGACCCCGCGCGGCCGGGCCTACCTGTGGTTCGGCGAGGCGCTGGGCAACCCGACCCTGGTGAGCGACCTCGCCGACGAGACCGGCTACCGGCTCGACGTGCTCCAGCGCGTGGAGATGTCGGAGATCCCCGAGGCCCTGGTCGACGCGTTCCCCGCCGACCTGACCGGTGGGGAGGGCGATGGCGGCGGCGCGTGGCACCTGCACCTGCTGGAGCTGACGCCCAGGTGAGGCCGCCGGGACCGACCGGGGAGCCATCGCCCGCCCGGGGCGGCGGCCGACGACGGCGCTCGCGCGCCGCCGAGCGCCCGGCCGCGCGCTCACCGCCCCGCCACGAAACCGAACCAGCGCAAGGGGAATTCACCGATGGTAGATCGGCCGTTGCAGGTCTGGCTGGTGCAGCAGGGCGTCTGGGCCATGTCGCTGGAGTCCATGCCGCTTGCCTCCGGATATCTCAAGGCCACCGCACTGCAGCAGGACGACATCGCCGCGCGGGCGGACATCACGATCCACAACTTCGACGGCGGCAGCACGCTCTTCGGCATGGCCAACGACCTCTTCGCGGCAGGCGCGCCGGACGTGATCGCCTTCTCCGTGCTCGGCTGGAACTACCAGGAGTTCGCCGCGCTGGCCGAGACCTTCAAGCAGCTCAACCCGGACGGCTGGGTGGTGTTCGGCGGCAACCACGTCTCCCACCAGGCGGCCCGCGTCTTCGGCATGCACCCGCACGTCGACGTGATCGTCAACGGCGAGGGCGAGTTCACCTTCTGCGAGCTGCTGCGCGCCCGCCTCGACGGGCGGTCGGTCCGCGCGCTGCACGCTGTCGACGGGATCTCCTTCCAGGCGGGCGGGCACGAGATCGTCACCACCCGCGACCGCCCGAGGATCGAGAACCTGGACGACATCGCGTCGCCGTTCCTCACCGGGGCCATCCCGATGACCGACGACGAGGGGAGGTTCCCGTACGACGTCGCGCTGCTGGAGACCAACCGCGGCTGCCCGTACAAGTGCTCCTTCTGCTACTGGGGCGGCGCGGTCGGCCAGCGGGTCCGGGCGTTCTCCCGGGAACGGCTGCGCGCGGAGATCGAGCTGTTCGCCCGGCACAAGGTGCACACGCTCGTGCTGTGCGACGCCAACTTCGGGATGATGCCGAGCGACCTGGAGTTCGTCGAGGACGTCATCGCCGCGCGCGAGGAGCACGGCTACCCCAAGAGCATCGAGACCTCGTGGGCGAAGAACAAGTCCGCCGTGTTCTACAAGATCGTCAAGGCGATGAAGGACGCGGGCCTGCACAGCTCGTTCACCCTCGCGCTGCAGACGCTGGACGAGGACACCCTCGACCTGATGAACCGCCGCAACATGAAGGTCAACGACTGGGAGAGCCTGGCGGAGTGGCTGGGCAAGGAGGGGCTGGACTGCTACGCCGAGCTGATCTGGGGCGCGCCCGGCGAGACGATCGAGACGTTCATGAAGGGGTACGACCGGCTGGCCAACCACGTCTCGCGGGTCGCGGTCTACCCGATGCTGATCCTGCCGAACACCAGCTACCACACCGACCGCGAGCGGTTCGGCATGGTGACCGTGCGCGGCAACACCGACGACTTCGAGTACCTGCTGTCGCACGACACCATGTCGCCCCGCGACAACCAGTACATGCACCGGTTCATCTTCGTCTCGCGGCTCATCGCCGAGAACCCGGTGCTGCGGTTCGTCTGGGCGCCGCTGCGCACCCTCGGCGGCATCACCCAGTCGGAGCTGATCCGGTCCCTCATGGAGTGGTTCGAGACCGACCAGCACCCGATCGCCGAGCCGTTCCGCACCGGCATGGTCAACTCGTTCACCGACTCCGACGTGCTCGCCCCGGTGCTGACCCTGTTGTACGGCAGCGACGACGCGAAGGACATGCTGCGGCGCTGGTGGGCCGAGTCGACCATCCCGCGCGTGCCGCCGGAGGTCCGTCCCCTGCTGGACGCCGTGTTCGAGTACGACCTCATCACGCTGCCCGCGTACACCATGCCCTCCCAGGAGCCGTCACCGCGCCACGCCAACGAGTCGCTGCCCCAGGTGGAGATCGACGGTGACGGCTACTACGTGTGGCGCGACGGCTGGAAGGGGTTCGACGTGCCCGCGTTCAGCCTGGCGCTGCGCCGCGACGAGCCGTACGAGCACCTGCTCACCGAGTCGGTGCACTCGCTCTACTACAAGGTCGGCGCCGACCACTTCCTGCCGTCCACCAACCACGAGGAAATCCTCTACTACATGGGCAGGCTGGGCCGCCAGTTCGGCACGGTCCTGACGTGACGCGGGCCGTCTCATGCGCACGATGGAGGAAAACGATGTCCGGTCATGTGACGATCGACCCGCTCGCCGACGGCGCCGGAGCACGTGACCGGCCCGCGTCGGCCGCCGGTCACGAGGCGAGGGTGGGCCAGGTCGCCGAGGGGCTCACCGAGCGCTGGCAGGCCGAGTCGAGCCTGCTCGCCGCCATGTGCGCGCACGCGCTGGTGCCCGCGGGCAAGCTGTTCCGGCCGATCCTGCTGCTGGAGTCGGCGGGCGCCGTCGGCGGCGACCCGGCCGTGGTGCTGCCCGCCGCGGTGGGCGCGGAGTCCGGGCACGTGGCCAGCCTGGTGCACGACGACATCATCGACAACGACGACCTGCGCCGGGGACGGCCGTCGGTGCAGCACAAGTTCGGCGCGGACAACGCCATCATCGTCGGCGACGCGCTGATCTTCGACCTGTTCGTCGCGCTGGCCGAGTGCCGCCACACCGGGGCGGCGCCGGAGCGGATCGTGGCCGCGCTGGACGTCGTCGCCCGGTGCGGCATCGACCTGTGCCGGGGCCAGAGCCTGGAGGCCGAGCTGTGCGAGCGGGTCGACTTCGACCTCGACGCGTACCTGACCATGGTGCGGCTGAAGACCGCGGCGCTGTTCCGGGGCGTGTGCGAGTGCGGGGCGCTGCTGGCGGGCGGGGACGAGGAGTCGGTGCTGGCGCTGGGGACCTTCGCGGAGAACCTGGGCTGCGCCTTCCAGATCCACGACGACGTGATGTCCTACACCCAGGGCACCGACGTCATGGGCAAGCCGGACACCAGCGACATCCGCAACGGCAGGCTGACGCTGCCGGTCATCATGGCCTACCGGGCCGCCGATCCCCCCGATCGCGTCGCGATCACCGAGGTTCTGGTGGGCGAGGGCGACCCGGAGGGCAGACGGGCGACGCTGGTCGCGATCCTGGACCGCACCGGCGCGATCGGCGCCGCCGCCGCGCTGGCCAGGGAGTACTGCGAGCGCGCGATCGCCGCGCTGCGGATGCTGCCCCGCTCGGCGAGCCGCGACCGGCTGCACGGCTTCGCGCAGGCCGCGATCGACCGGGACCGGTGACCCGTGGCCCCGAACCCGACCGACCGCCTGCCACGACGGCGGGTGGTGCTCGCCGAGCCGCGCGGCTTCTGCGCCGGGGTGCACCGCGCGATCGCGATGACCGAGCGGGCGCTGGAACTGCACGGCCCGCCCGTCTACGTGCGCAAGCAGATCGTCCACAACCACTTCATCGTCGGCATGTTGGAGCGCAAGGGCGCGCGGTTCGTCGACGAGATCGCCGAGGTGCCCCGGGGCAGCGTCTGCGTGTTGTCCGCGCACGGGGTCTCCCCCGCCGTGCGCGCCGAGGCGGCCGCTGCCGACCTGCACGTCATCGACGCGACGTGCCCGCTGGTGGCCAAGGTGCACCAGCAGGCGAAGCGGGCCACCCGGGACGGTCGGCTGCTGCTGCTGATCGGGCACGACGACCACGAGGAGACCGAGGGCACCCGGGGCGAGGCGCCCCAGCGGACCGTGGTCGTGGAGACGGTCGAGGACGTGGACCGGCTCGACCTCGCGCCGGACACCCCGGTCGCCTACCTGACGCAGACGACGCTGTCGATGGACGACACCGCCGACGTCGTCGCCCGGATCAGGGCGCGCTTCACCGACGTGGAGGAGCCCTCCAGCGAGACCATCTGCTACGCCAGCCAGAACCGGCAGACCGGCATCAAGTCGCTGGCGCGCCAGTGCGAGCTGATCCTGGTGGTGGGCTCGGAGAACTCCAGCAACTCCCAGCGGATGGTCGACGTCGCCGGGAAGGCGGGCGTGCGCGGCCACCTCGTGCCGGACGTCGGGCACCTGCGCGCCGAGTGGCTGCGCGGCGTGCGCACCGTCGGCGTCAGCTCCGGGGCCAGCGCGCCGGAGGTCCTGGTCGAGGAGGTGCTGGTCCGGCTGGCCGAGCACGGTTTCGACCAGGTCGACGTGGACACCACCGCCGTCGAGACCGTCACGTTCTCGCTGCCCGGCGGCCGGTCCGTCGAGCCGGGCCGTCGGCTGCTGCCCTCGATCCGGCGCCCGTCCGACCTGCGGCGGCTCACGGTGGCGGAACTGGACGGGCTGGCCGCCGAGATCAGGGCGCTGCTGGTGGCGGAGGTGTCCCGGACCGGCGGGCACCTCGGGCCCGGGCTCGGCGTGGTCGAGCTGACGCTGGCCCTGCACCGGGTGTTCGACTCCCCCGCCGACCGGATCCTGTGGGACACCGGGCACCAGGCGTACGTGCACAAGGCGCTGACCGGCCGGTGGAGCGAGTTCGGCGGGCTGCGGGCGCGCGGCGGGCTGTCCGGCTACCCGTCGCGCGCCGAGTCGCCGCACGACGTCATCGAGAACTCGCACGCCTCCACGGCGCTGTCCTACGCCTACGGCATGGCCACCGCCGACCGGCTGCGCGGGGTCGGGGACCGCCGCGTGGTCGCGGTGGTCGGCGACGGCGCGCTGACCGGCGGGATGGCCTGGGAGGCGCTGAACTCCATCGGCGGCGACGGCAGCCGGGTCGTGATCGTCCTCAACGACAACGGCCGGTCGTACTCGCCCACGATCGGCGGGCTGGCCCGGCACCTGGCCGGGGCCGAGCCGCACACGTTCTTCGCCACGCTCGGCATCGGCTACGTCGGGCCGGTCGACGGGCACGACGTGGTCGCCGTCCAGCGGGCGCTGCTCCAGGCCCGGGACGCCGACGGACCGGTGGTCGTGCACTGCCTCACCAGCAAGGGACGCGGCCACGCGCTCGCCGAGAACGACGAGGTGGACCGGTTCCACGCGGTCCGGCCCATGGACCCGGCGACGGGCGTGCCGCTGTCGTCCGGTGGGCGGTCGTGGACGTCGGTGTTCGGGGACGAGCTCGTCGAGCTCGGCGCGCAGCGCCCGGACATCGTCGCCGTCACGGCCGCCATGCGCGACCCGACCGGCCTGAGCGCGTTCGCCGCGCGGTTCCCGGACCGGGTGCTGGACGTCGGGATCGCCGAGCAGAACGCGGTGACCGCCGCGGCCGGGCTGGCGATGGCGGGCATGCGGCCGGTCGTGGCGATCTACTCGACGTTCCTCAACCGGGCCTTCGACCAGGTGCTGCTGGACGTGGCGCTGCACTCGTGCCCGGTCGTCCTCGTCCTCGACCGGGCGGGGGTGACCGGCGACGACGGCCCGTCGCACAACGGGATGTGCGACCTGTCCCTGCTGAACACCGTGCCCGCCATGCGGGTCGCGGCGCCGCGGGACGCCGCCACGCTGCGCGAGGCGCTGCGGAGCGCGCTCCGCGTCACCGACGGCCCGTGCGCGGTGCGCTTCCCCAAGGGGACGGTCGGCCCGGACCTCCCGGCGGCCTTCTCCTACGCCGGGCTGGACGTGCTGCGCCCCGATCCCCGCGACGACGTCCTGCTGCTGTCGGTCGGCCCGATGGCGCGCACCTGCCTCGACGCCGCCGACCGGCTGGCCGCGCGGGGAATCGGGGTGACCGTGGTCGACCCGGGCTGGGTGCGGCCGGTGAACCCGCTGCTGCGGGTCATGGCCCCGCGCTTCCAGGTCGTCGCCTCCGTGGAGGACAACCTCGCGGCGGGCGGGTTCGGGTCCGCGCTCGCCGATGACCTCAGGGACGCCGGTGTCCGGACCCCGGTGGCCGTCTTCGGCCTCCCCCGGCGCTTCCTCGCGCACGGCAGGCGGGACGAGGTGCTCGCCGACTGCGGCCTGACCGCCGAGGCGATCGCGGCGGACCTGGGCAGGCGGGTGGCCGCGCCCGAGCGGTGGCGGGCGGTCGAGCCGAGCGGGTCGGTCGGATGAGCGTCCACCTCGGCATGCCCGCCCCCGCGGCGCTGGCCCGGCGGCGGCCGACCCGACAGGTCATGGTCGGGCCGGTGGGCGTGGGCAGCGACTTCCCGGTGTCGGTGCAGTCGATGACGACCACGCTCACCGCGGATGTGAATGCCACGTTGCAGCAGATCGCGGAGTTGACCGCGGCCGGGTGTGACATCGTGCGGGTGGCGTGCCCGTCGCAGGATGACGCGGAGGCGCTGCCGGCGATCGCGCGCAAGTCGCAGATCCCGGTGATCGCCGACATCCACTTCCAGCCGAAGTACGTCTTCGCCGCGATCGAGGCCGGGTGCGCCGCGGTGCGGGTGAACCCGGGCAACATCAGGAAGTTCGACGACAAGGTCAAGGAGATCGCGCAGGCTGCGCGCGATCACGGCACGCCGATCCGGATCGGGGTCAACGCCGGGTCGCTGGACCCGCGGCTGCTGGCCAAGCACGGCAA
>NZ_BMRB01000011.1 GCF_014648415.1 Actinokineospora fastidiosa | reverse complement strand
GAGAACGCCAAGCGCAAGGAGGAGCTGCTCGCCGAGGCCGAGAAGATCAACCCGCAGGGCGACCTGGAGGCGGCGCGCGCGCAGCTGCACCGCATCCAGGAGCGCTGGGAGGAGATCGGCAAGGTCCCGCGCGAGCGCATCCGCGAGCTGGAGGGCAGGCTCCGCGCCGTCGAGGAGAAGGTCCGCACCGCCGCCGACGCGCAGTGGCGCCGGACCGACCCGGAGGCCGAGGCCAGGGCCGCGCAGTTCCGCGAGCGGGTCGAGCAGTTCGAGGCCCAGGCGGCCAAGGCCCGCGCCGCGGGCGACAAGCGCCGCGCCGAGCAGGCCGAGGCGCAGGCCGCCCAGTGGCGGGAGTGGCTCGCCGCCGCCACGCAAGCAGCAGAACAAACCCTTTGAGCCGCCCGATTGGGACGAGTATCTATCGCCTCAATTACATCGATGGGCACATCCGCTCACGCCGCTGACCGGTCGCGATCAGCGCGTCCGATCACCGGCGATGCTGCCGTTGGAAGTTCCGCCGCACCGCCGACGATGTGAAGGCCACCACCGTGGAGGCTCGACAACCGACGGAACGGCCAGCGACAGGACAGCATCGTGCCTGGCTCGGTATCGCAGCTTCCTCGGGCTGCCAGTCCCTTCCCCACACCTCGACGCGGCTTGGCCACGTGGACTCGTTACGACGGGCGCCGCCAGCTTCAATCGCTGAAGATCGCGAACGACCGGAGGCCGAGTCCGATGGACCGAACGACGCATCGGGGTTTGATGTCGGCCGTGGCGGTCACCGTCGTCGAGAATGGCGTAGACGAGAAGCGTCCAACGTTCAGCTGTACGAGGACACAGGGCGCGTTTCCACGTCGCCGGCGCCTGCTCCGACCATGGCGGTGAACGGTCGGCCGTCGGTGCCGAGGAAGAGGATGCGTTGAGTGAACAGCGGTGGGTTGTCGTCGAGGGTGATGATGTTGTGGTCGCTGGCCAGTTCGAAGAGCGTGTTGGCGACCTCCCGGACGGTGGTGCGGTCGGGGTCGGCTTCGACCGTCAGTCCCTCCACGCGGATCTCCAGGACGCGCTGGTGCGGCAGGACGCTGATCATGGTGCGCACTTGTGTGGGAATGCCGCCGTCCTGGCGGAGTGCGGTGATGTCGTTCGCGAGCCGGACGGCGGCGGCTTCCAGGGTGTAGCCGAGGCCCATGCCCGCTTGCGCGCCCCAGACAACGTCTGAATCCGGGCGGGAGTTGAGGTGCGTCATGACACAACGCCCTTTCGCTGGGCGCGACGGGCCTGTGGCCGTCTGATCCTTCGTTTGGCTACGGGTTCACGAACGGGCATGGTCAGGCGACGGTCCCGGTTGTTTTCGGGCCGACTTCCGGCTCGGCGACGTCGGTGGCGTGTAGTGGGTGTACGCGCATGGTCGCGCGGTAGGTGCCGCCGCTGACGGTGCTGGCCTGCTTCAGCCAGGACTGTGCTGCGGTGGTGTCGGGGAAGGGTCCGATCCAGAGGAGCAGTCGCCGCGCGGGCGGATCGACCAGCACGGCCACCGCGACGGGTCCTGCGCGGTCGGTCCCAGGGTCGGATTCGTTGGCGGTGAGTAGTGCGTCGGCGACGTCGTCGGTCATTTCGAGCACTGTGCCGGTGGGTGCGGTGGTGGCGCAGGTGGTGATGGGGTCGGCGTCGGGCGGGTACAGCGCGAGCGTGCAGGCGAAGGTGGTGATGTCGCTGGCGAATCGTCCGGTCGCCATGTCGGCGTCGGCACGGTCGGCGTAGGGTCCGTGCACGGTCATCCCGTCGGCGCCGCGAAGTCGTAGTGTGGCGAACTGCTGCGGTTCCATCGTTGCCCCCGTCATTGGGCCGTGTTCGCCCGGCGGCTGCCCGGCAAGGGGTATGCACGCTCTACTCCGGCCGGACTGTCAAGCGATACACCGAACCGGGTGACGATCCACAAGAGACCGTGTCTCGCTCCACTCAACGCTTGACTTCGACGGCCGACAGAGCGTTCATGGTCGTGTGGCCCAGAAGGACCGGCGGTGCACTGGGTCATCCGGCTCCGGCCGAGGTGCCAGCCAGCCGTCGATCACGAGATTCGAGTCGATCGCGAAACCGAATCGAGGAACGTCATGACCGCATCAACCCGCACCCGTGCGAACGACAAGACCCGCGCCACCGGCGGGCTAACGCAAACGACCGAGATGTCCCGGACGCTGTCGCCGGATCCCGACCCCGTCGCGACGCCTCGAACTGACAGCGAGGACAAGCTGTGGGCGGCGTTGCACGCTCACCCGAACAGCACCGCCGCAGTGCTGTCCCAGGTCGCCGGGATCGGGAAAACCACCGCGCAGAAGATTCTGCTCCGGTGGGCAGGCGAAGGTGGCGTCACCCGCACCATCGGGAGGGTTGAGGCCGGACGCCGCGCCGCCGATCTGTGGACGATCACTGACAAGACTGCTCCCCCGGCAGACGTAGTCGAGCCCGACATCGCCACCAACGTCGCCTCTGAGAACGACCACGCCGCAGCCGACACGCCCGCGCCCGCACCACACAACCCGACCCTCACTGACCCCGAATCCGCTGACAGTGCCGAGAACAACTCGACCCCGACCGCCGCGGACGTTCAGGGCGCGGCTGCTCGCGAGTCCTCTACCCTGACTGACGAGGACACCGTCACCGAGACCGCCGAGCCGCCGGTCCGCAGTGCCGAATCCGTCGATACGGCGGATGGCGAAGGGGGCAAAGCCGAGCGACTAGCTCCGGGCGCGTTGCGCGGGATGGTCGAGGACTATCTGCGCGATCATCCCGGCCAGGAGTGCAGCCCGGTCGAGATCGCCAGGAAGCTCGGCGGCAAATCCACCGGCGCGGTCAGCAACGCGCTCGACAAACTGGTCGGCGATGGTGTCGCGGTACGAACCCAGGACCGTCCGAGGCGGTTCACACTCGCCCCGCCGGAGGCAACCACCGGATCACACTGACCATCCCGGAAACGCAGCGTCGGATGTGCCTCATCGGTGAAACCTCAGCGATGAGGCACACCGTGTTTCTCCGTGAGCAACACGGGGCGCGAGATCACGCTCCTGTTGGAGCAGAGTGACGGTGGCCGCCGTTCCAGCTCAAGCACACGTCTCCCGTAGTGCGGCTGGCCGGTCGTGAACAACACCAGGCGCCTACAGACCCATCCGAGCTGACGCCGCACGCTGGTCGTCCGAGCCAGCTTGGCCAGCGGGCGAGTTGAGCGAAGGGCGAGCGGTATCCGGGGCGCCGCCAGGGAAAGGCTTTCACCAACCCAAATGGTCGTTGTCGTGCTGGCCGACGGCGGCGTTCCCGGACGTGAGGGGCCCGGCCGCGTCGATACGGTTCGGCGGTTCGGGTGGGGTGTGACCTACGCGCTCGCTTGGCTTGGCCACGCTGTGGCGCGGTTGGTTGCAGCTCGCGAGCTTCCACCTGTGCTGCCCCGCTTCGTCTGGTCATCCCCAGACGTCGGCGTCGAGGGGGTCGGGCATGTCGCTGCCCGGGGTTCGTGGGGCCTTCCATTGCTGCCACCGACAGGTAGTCGGTCGGGTGCCGGTGCGCGCGTACTGGTGCACTGCTGCTCGGACGTCCGCGGCGGGGATCTCCGCGTCGGGGGGTAGTTCCATCTCGTTGTCCTGGTACCGGTACCGCAACACCGTCATCGTGTCAGCCAGGCCCTGACCGCGGGGGCCCGCCGAGCTGTAGTGCAGCGCCTTATCGTCGTTGTAGCGCAGGGCTCCGACCTCGCCCCGGAATCCGGCGTAGAGCGTGGTCTCGTCGTCACCGTCTCGGGTGATCTCCGCGACGATCCCCGTCTCGCTGAGGTGGCTCGCGATGCGGTCCAGCAGTGCATCGAGTTCGTCGGGGGTTGTGGCCACGTGGTCGCCGCCCTGGTTCGGCGCGAACCAGATGACCAGAGGTGGGTGGAACGGGGGTGTCACGTCGGCTCTCCGGTGAACGTGTGGCGGCTCTTGGGTGTGACCACCGTAACCGAACACCCCGGCGGGAGCAGGCGCGGCAAGTAGACGAAACAGGATCGGGGGCCGCCGCACAGCTCGTGGTTGATCACGAGGGTCACGGTGATGGTCTGGCCGGTCTGTTCCCAGCGTTGTCGAACGCGCGCGGCGACCTTGATCTCGACGTGCGCACTGATCGCGGCGAACCGGAAGCCGATCCTGTCCAGGTAGCTCTGCGCCAGGTCGGCGACCTCGTCCTCGCCGCTGATGATCTGTTGTGCGGGTCGGTCGCCGACGAACCACCGGCCGTGCGTCTTCCGTCCGCTGTTGGCCCCTTCGAGCGGAGGCGGTAGTTCTCGGCGTAGGTGCTCGACCCGGTCGATACCTGGTGTCGGCGACCGCGTCGCGGCCGAGGTGGGCGCCGGGAGGTTCGCCACGGTCGAGGTGTCGCCTGCGGCGACGTTGCTGAGGTAGGCGGTGAACCCCTGTTCGGCGTGGGCGGCCTGGGTGAGGACCTCGGCGATCCGGTGCAGCGCCGCCGTCTGGGCCGCGATCGCTTGCCCGGGTTCGGGTCGTCTGGTGCCTTGCGTGGCTTGCTGGAGGAGTGCCCGAGCGGCGTCGAACAGGGTTGCCGCGGTGAGCAGGGACGCCTTCCCGGCCTCGATCTTGGCGACTCCGTTCCGGATCGCGGCGGCGACTTCGGCGAGGGACACGCACTCATCCTCGCCATCGCCGGCGACGGCTCGGGCGGGTTCGGGTTCGCCATAGTCACGGTCCACTCGTTCGGGTGAACGACGAGTCGAGTCGGGTGCGTCGAGGGGTGCGCTGTCTGCGGGTCCCCCGCTCAACCAAGACGCCGACTTTGACTACGCGGGCGAGCAGGTAAGGGCACCTCTGGTCGTGGGGTGAAGTCCCGTGCACCGACCTTGCTGGTCGACATTCTCGTGGCCACACACGTCCCGCCCGCTGCGTCGGCGTCGCAGCCCTCCAGGGCACTGGCCGGTCCCCGCAAGAAGTGTTGCCCCGGAAGCGGGAACCGGAACGACACAGCCCAACTCGGCCGCGCGCCCTTCGGTGCACCGGCCCCGCTTCGGCGGCCGGAGGTCAGGCGGGGGCAATCCAGAGGCGGGTGCTCGGGTCCCACATCGCCTCGGTGTAGAGGCGGTGGAGGTCGGGTAGGTCGGGGCCGATCATCCAGCCGAGGCGCTCGCAGTCGGCGTGGCCTGGCCAGCGGCCGGTCCAGAGGTCTTGTCCGCAGTCGTGGTCGAGGTCGCACATCAGCCGTTGGTGGCCGGTGACGAGGCAGCGGGCGACATCGCAGCCGCCGTCGTACTCGTCGTATTCGTGGGCTTCGCCCACCTGCACGTCGCAGTCCGGGCACCGCTCCAGGGGGTCGGTCAACGAGGACAGCGCAGGCCGTCGCATTGAGTGGGGGTTGCTGTGGTCGCTCATCGTGGCCTCTCTGGTTCGGTCGTCAGTAGTAGTTGGGTTCTCGCCGCGGGGCCCGGGATACCTCCCGGAGCTGCCGCGGCGAGCGTCGATCATGTGGCGTGGGCACGGTTGGGTGTGCCGGTTGCCCGCCGGGGCGTTGTGTCCCGGCGGGCATCGGGCGGGGGTTCAGCGGGTGGCGAGATCGGTGCGCAGGTCGGCCAGGAGGCGGTCGTCGTGGGCGCGTCGCCAGAGATGCCAGCCGTTGGCGGTGGTGCCGGTGAGGGTGGTGGCGAGGGCGTTGACGGTGGACACGGCGAACCTGTCCGGTCCGTGTTGCAGGATCCCGCCCGCTACGACGGTGGCGCGGTGCGCGCCGAGAAGGACCGGCTCGCCCTGTTCGATCAGTCCGGCATCGAGGAGTGCGGCGAGTGTGTTGGGTTCACCGCCGGATGCGGGCTTGCCGGTGAGGATTGTCCACTGCGCGTCACTGAGGGCGGCGTCGGCGAGGACTCGCATGCGCAGGAGCACCGACGTGACGACCTCGTGCGGCCAACGCGTGTCGAGCGCCTGGTAAACCAGCACGGTGTGCCATTTGCCCTGGATGGCGGCGAGGACCTCGACGTCGACCCGGGTGGGGTCGTCGTCGGTGGGGGCGAGTAGCCGCAGCACGACGTCCCCGCTGTGCAGGTCGGCGGGCGGCGGTGCAGGTAGCCAGGTCCCGGCGAACAGGTCGGCGATGTCGGTGTGGGCGGGGTCGGGGGCGGGCGCGTCCCCGACGAAGCGCACCGGGGGCGCGGTGGCGTCGGTGGTGCGCACCGCGACCACGACCAGTCCCCACGCCCCGGTGGGCGGCCGCATCGGCACGGTGTGCGCGGGAGCCGGGGCGAGCAGAACGGTCTCGGGCGGTAGGACGTCGCGCAGGGTCGGCGTCGTGGTGGGGTGGCTGCTCATGCTCTTCCTCCAAAGGATGGGGTTGGGCAAAGGACTTGCGGTAGTGCTGACGTCAGCGCGCTGGGTCGACGGGCGGCGGGGTGGCGGGGCGGCACAGGTGGGAGTGCAGCGAGGACCCGTGCGGCGCGGTCGAGGAGCCGTTGGGCGATCGGGGCGAGTACTTCGGTGGCGTCGGGTACCAGCCGGGGAACGGGCGCGCTGTACCACCAGTTGTCCGGGGCGTCGGTGACGAGGCTGGTCCAGGTCAGCTGGTCGGTGAGCACCTCGGCGAGCGCGTGGCTGTCGGTGATGTGGCGGTCGCAGCGCACCCGCGCGCGGAGGACGCGCCCGCCGAGGTCGACGACGCGGGTGTAGTGGTAGTGCCAGGAGTTGACCGCCGTCTCCACGTCGAGGTCGGTCATGACGGTGGTCATCGCGGGTGCCCTTCGGTCGTCCGTCGTCGGTGATGGGTTCGCAGACTTGGGTCGGGCGGGGTGGCGGTCATGCCGACCACCCGAGGGCGTCGGCGGCGATCGCGGGCAGGTGACCGATCTGCTCGCCGGTGCCGAGCCACGCCACGGGAGGGTCGGTGGGTCGGATGCCCCACGACTGGGCGTCGTCGGGGGTGCGCACCACCCGCGCGAGGTGGTGTTCCATCGGGTAGCCGGGTTGGGCGGCGATCCGCAGCGGGGTGGCGGGGTCGTAGCCGGACAGGGCGGCGATGAGGTCGCCCACGGTCTGGGGGTGTTTGTAGGTCATGGCGGGTCACCTCGTGGTCGTGGGCTGGTGCGCGGGGTGAGGTGGTCCGGGGCGGGGGTGTCCCGCCCCGGGACCGGTGGGGCTAGCGGGTGGTCGCGCGGAGGGCGGCGGTGGCGGCGTGCCCGATGGCGCGGGCGGTGGTGGTGGGGTCGGTCAGCACGTGGACGGTGGACCCGGCGAGGGGGGTGTCGTGGGTGGCGGTGGTCAGCCACAGCACGGCGCACCCGGACGCGCGCAGCCGGTCGAGTTTGCGTTGCCCGTCGATGCGGGGCTGGTAGCGGTAGTCGCCGTCGGACACGATGACCAGCAGCCGCGCCGCGCCGGGGCGGGACAGCCCGAGGGCACCGTCGAGGGCGTCCAACGCGACCGGGATGTCCTCCCAGTTGTCGTTGGACTCGAACTCGGTGACCTCGGCGGGCGGGCGGCCGGGGTGGGTCAGCGGGCGCACATGGTGCCCGAAGATCACGGTGGCGGTGTCGGTGGGCACCCAGGTGTGGCGGGCGGCGTTGGCCAGAATCCACGCCGCCGAGGCCACGTGGGCGCGTGCCCACCCCATCGAGCCGGACACGTCGCACGCGATCCCGACCCGCAACGGCGGGACGGTGACCGGGGTGCGGGTGGTGCGGGTGAACGGTTCGGCGGTCACCACCGCCCCGGCGGCACGTTGGGCTTCGGCGGCACGCACCCCGCGCATCCGCAACCGTCCCGGCGGGACCTGCGAGGTGGACTTCACCGCGACCCGTTCCCGGACCCCGGCGGTGTCCAACGCCCGCGCCAACACCCGCGCGGCGGTGCGCTCCTCCGCCGTGGGCGGGCGGGTGCCCGCGAGCCGGGTGCGACCGGTGCGGGGACCACCGGCGGCGAACACCCGCCGCGCCGCCTCCTGCGCCTCCTCGTCGGCGGCGTCGGCGTCCGCCTTCGCGGCGGCGGCGACGGCGGCGGGGTCCTCGGGTGCCTTCTCCCGCGCCACCGTCGCCGCCACCCCGGTGAGCACGGCGGCGATCGCGTCCGCCAACGGCGACGGGTCGGGTGCCGCGCCGGGGTCGGGGTCGGCGGGGGTGTTGGGGTCGGTGTCCGGGTCGGTGCCGAGGATCTCGCACCATTGCCGCCCGAGGTCGAGCATGGTCTCGCCGTCGTCGTCGGCGGTGCGCAACGCCGTGCGCCACACCGCCCGCAACCTGTCCAGCACCTCGGCACCGAGTACGTCCTCGATGACACGGGCGACCGGGGCGACCTCGGCGCGGGTGAGCACCCCGCCGTCCGCGCGTCCCAGCAACAGCGCGGCGGTGTGCGCGGCGTGCGCCGGGGTCATCTGCGGGGCGGTGGCGGGGTCGGCGAACAGGTGCAGGTCGGCGGCGACGATGCCCTTCACGCACGCCCGCAACCAGTGCCGGTCGTCGGGGCGGCGGCGGACCTGCGCGGCTTCCATGCGGGGCTCCTCCAACAGCATGGCGGCGGCGACCACGCCGGGCGGGGCGTCAGGCGGGGGTTCCCAGGCGGTGTGTTTGGCGTGCCCGCACTCGTGGGTCAGCGCACCCCACGCCGGGGCGTAGCGGGGGCGGTCGGACAGGTTCGCGGGGTCGACGGTGGCGGGGTCGACGCCGAGGTGGTCGCCGTCGACCTCGATCAGCGCGCGGGCGGGGTAGAAACACGCCGGGGCTCCCCCGCCCGCGCCGGGGGCGACGGTGACCAGGAGGTCGTCGCGGTCGGCGATGATCGGGACCTCGTCGGCGAAGGCGGCGGACAGGGTGAGCCATTCCGGGCGCGTGGGGAATACGGCGGCACCGGTGGCGGTCGGGTCGGTGGTGAAGTGGGTGCTCACGGTTGGGAGTCCTTTCGCGACGGTCGCGGTTCAACGGAGTGGGTGGCTGATCAGGGTTTGGTGGTGATGCGGGCACCGAGGGCGAGCGGGGTGACGGTGCGCCCGAACGCGTCCCGCACCACGGCGGCGACGGTGGCGCGGTCCCCTTCCGGCGCGATGCCCACAAGATTCCCGGCGGCTGCGTCCACACCGAGCACGGCGGCGATCTTCTTGAACGCCAACAACTCGCGCAGTTGTGGTGCCCACCCGACCTCGCCCCGTTCCTGCCGGGTGGCGAGGTTGCGCGCCACGCGCACCGCCTTACGGTCCACCCCCAACTGGTCGGCGAGGTCGTAGTCGCTGGACACCTGCACCTGCACGGAGAACCGGGACGCGAGGGCGTCGGTGAGCACCGCCCCGTGCACGCCGGGGTTGTGCCCGGCGACCACGTAGAACCCCTCGGCGGCGTCCACGACCTCGCCGCCGTTGGCTTTGATCACGATCTGGCGGCGTCCGTCCATCGCGGGGTAGACCACGGCGAGCACGGTCGGCGGGATCAGCGTCGCGTCGTCGATGAACAGCGGCACCCCGTCACGCATCGCGCGGACCAGCGGACCATGCACGAACACGAACTCCCCGTCCGGGGTCTTGGTGTAGTCGCCCACGAAGTCGGCGACCAAGGTGTCCCCGTCGCCCTGAACCGTGATGCAGTCCGGGAACGCCGCCTCCACCACCGACGTCTTGCCCGTGCCGGGCGGTCCGTACAACAGCGCGGCGACCCCGGCGTCCCGCAACCGCCGCAACGCCGTCACGTCCGGCAACGAGGTCCCCTGCACCAGGCGCGGGTGGTAGTCCATCCCGTTGGGGCGTTTCACCGGACCGGTCACCACGCCCGACGACCGGGCGGAGGACCCGCCCGTCCCGGACGGGGCGGGCGCGGCGGTGGCGGCGGGTGCCGGGGCGGAGGTCCTCGCGCGGGGTGTGCGGGGTGGGGCGGGGGTGATCGTGGGTGCGGCGGCGGACGCCGTGGTCGCGGTCGCCCGATAGCTCACCGGGGTGGTCGAGGCGACCTCCGCCTCGCCCCGGTCCGCCAACGCCCGGCACGCGTTGCCCACCGCCCCCGAGGACCGGTTCAACGTGTGCGCGATGGTGCGCGGGGTCAGCGCGGTTCCCGTGTTGTCGGCGAGGATCTTGGCGACCATCGCGCGCAGTTCACCGTTGCGCAACCGCGACCCGCCCGCCGGGGCGGTGGGCGTGGCGGCGGGTGCCGGGGCGGTCGGGGTGGGCGTGGTCATCGCGGGTCCTTTCGATTCCGTGCGACAGGCGGGCGCGCTATTCGGGTCACCTGCAACTAGTCCGGGGAGTTGTTTCACCGGACATGGCTCGCGCCGGGCGTGGTATTCCATGTGATTCCGGTTCCCCTGGCGACAATTCAATTATGACTCTGCACCGCACGTCGCGCAACGGTTTGGCAGCTCATTTTCAAGACTCTTTTCGACCGCACCCGGCGAATATCGCCGCCACCAATCATGGGAAATCGGGCATTCATAAATGCGGTGAACCCGCGTTCGCGCAGGTCAGCGGCATGCGTAAATGCCGCGACTCCGCGGAGCGGAACCGAGACCAACGGGAATCGGAGACAAAGGAGATTTCCACAACAGAACCCAAAACAGTAGGGACACGCGAATCGAATCGGTCATGAGACAGAGGAGAAGTAGCGGGAATCCGAATGATCGGAGTGTGACCACGAGTCCGCCCCGATGTGTTCACCGGCTTGTGGGCAAGCGAGTCTGGGATACCAGTGGATCCCCCCACAGCCCCGGTGACCGGCGTCTTCACCGGCCGCGGGGGGTGGCGTTCTAACGGGATCCCCAACCTGATCCCCAAGGTGATCCCCCATGTGAACCCCCAACGGAAGCGGCCGTACGCGTGAACGATCTCCACACCGGAACGGCCACGTTGACCGTGTCGGGTTGCCTCAGTGGCGCGCTCAGGGGGAGGCGCCGTCACACCTCGCCCGGTCGGACGCGGCTCGAAGACCGTGCCGAAGCACATGGGAAGGGGTGCGGTGGCATAGCGAGACGACGGAGTCCCGTGGGACCTGCGCCGCCTGTAGAAGAATCTTTTCGCCTTCACCTGCGGGCTCGCCGTTCGGGCGACACTTCGCGACGGCCTGAGGCGTCGAGTCGAGACTCTCTCCACGGTTACTCGTAATCCATCGACAAGAATGACGGTCAAACACACTCCCCATGCACGATAGCATTCCGACCCCCGACATCGAAGCGATGCCCAATAGGTTCCCTTCTCGTCCGCTGAAGATGCGAAAAGCCTCTTCCAGCGAAAGTCCTGTGCGCGCCTGGCGTGGGCATTATCGAGGTGTTGAGGCCGGTGGGCCCTTCGTCGAGTGAACTCGGAGGGACGCGAATTGCTTGGACAGGCTCAGTCGCGCGCACCTGCACGGTGGCGAGAGTGCCTTTTCCGCGAACACCGGCGGAGTTCGACGACGGTGACCGATCCCCCGCCGCGGCGCCCACCCCGCAGCGTGGCCCGGGCGGCAACTGACCGACCTGGTCGCCGCCAGCCGGGCGCGGTCGTGGTGGTCACCCCGCCTTGCTGTGGTCACGATCGGCTCCGGGCGGATGAGACGGGTCGCCGACGTCGTGGCGGCGGCGCAGTCGCTCGGCAAGGCCGATCGTCTGCGGGGTCGGCCGCTCGTCAACCTCGGTCAGCCGCGTGGTCAGCAGGGTGAGCGTGCGCGGGATGGCGTCGAGTTGGCCGAGGCGTTCCTGCAGCCGCATGATGTCGCGGTAGATCAGCTCGTTGTGTGGGTCGAACGCGCGGGCGATCTCCAGCAGGTCCAGTGTCTGCTGTGGGTCCTGGTCGACCAGGGCGCGGGCGAGGGCGGCGACGGCGTCGATCGCGTCGCGGCGGATGGCCTCGCGGGCGGTCTCGATCCACTCCGTGCTCAGGCCGTCGGCCAGTGGTCCGCGGTAGCTGTCGACGATGTGCCGGTATGCCTCGACCCGCTGCTGGTCGGTGGTGGCGGCGCGGCGGGCCGCCACGGCGGCGGCGAAGGACCAGTAGTCCACCTCCACCAGTTCGGCGTCCAGCCGGTAGCGACCCTCGCCGACCAGCACGACGTCGGCCAACGCACCGTCGGTGGCGGCGGCCAGCGCTCGACGCAGACGCGAGAGCGAGGTGTTCATCGCGTTCGTGGTCTTCTCCCGTGGGCTGGTGGCCCACAGGGCTGCGGTGAGCGCCTCGCGGCTGGCGCCGTCGGGGTGCAGCGCCAGGAACGTCAACAGCTCGCGCAGGCGAGGTTGGAACGCCGAGGTGACGTCGCGTTCGGTGGCCGCAGCGTCAGGTGCCTCCGGCGTGGGGCGCCACCAGACCTGCGGCGGTCCCAGCACACGGATCCGCAGCGGCACGAACGGCGTGCCCTCGCCTGCGTCGCCGCGGTCCTCCGGGTCCTCTCCGGTCGGCCGCTCGATCTCGGTGGCGCCGTGCCGTTGGTCGTTGTCGGGGGTGGGTTCGCTCCGCGGGCGGGCAGCCTGCTGGGTGAAGCGCAGTCGAAGACCAGGCGAGGTTAGGGACGCGGATGCGACGATTTCCAGGTCGCGGTCGCCGCGCCGTTCGCCATCGCCGTCGGTGGCCATCAGTTCGAGATCGGTGTCGTCGACCGGGTCCTCGGCCACGATGTGCTGGTCCTCCGTCGTCGTCGCGGGGCCCCCCGCCTCATCCGTGCGCTCTCCGGGGGCAGGATCGTCGGTCACGACGAGGGGGTGCCGCGGGTGCCCTGGAGGCGGGTCGTCGCCGGCGAGGTCTTCGGGTTCGGACCCGTCCTCGGCATCCGCGTCTCGCAGCAGGGCCAGCAGGTCGGCGGTGTCGTCGCAGCCCAGCCGAAACACGCTCGTTCCGTGCAACGACACGCCGAAGCCGGGACTGGTGGCGGAGATGGTGCCGTCGTCGCGGACGTAGGCGGTCACCCCAGGAGCCCACTGGCCCACCAGCAGCCCGGTCACCCCGACGCTCGACCCGTTGTCCAACACCGCCTGCAACCGTCGGGACTGCCGTCCCGGCGCGCGGGCCACCAGCACAACGGGCTCCCATGCCTGACCGGCGGCGGGATGTTGACCGAGGCGCACCAAGGTCTCGGACTCCAGCACGTCCAGGGCGGCGTCCAAATCGGCCACCACGTGCACGCCCGCCGGTAGCGGCACCTGGGCCGCCCGCCGCCCGAGCAACACCGCCAGGTCCTCGGCCGCGACGACAACCCTGGCCGGTCCACTGGCGGCCTCGGACGCGGTGGTCAGGACGGTGACGAGCAGCGCGCGGACCGCGGCGGAGGCGCCCGCGCCAATCAGCCCGAGGCCGTGCGAGGCGGCCAGGTCCAGCGCGATCTCGCGGCCGTCCCGAACACCCACTGGCAGGATCGACACCTGATCGTCGTGCCTGTCCTCGGCTGTGCCGACCACCACGGGCGGCGCCGGTGCCCGCCGCAGGCGTGCACTCGGCCCGTCGAGACCCAGCTCGCCGTCCTCGACGTCGGAGCCGAGCACGTCGTAGTTCGCGCGCAGGTGCGCCAGCCGTAGCTGGTAGATGACCGGTGCGACGGGCAGGTCGCTGCGGTTGCCACTGCCCGGCACGTAACGGCGGCGACTGCGGCGGCGCGCCGCGACCAGGGCCGCGCTGACCGCCGAAGCCAGACCGAGTCCGACGAACAACTCCTCGCCCCACCGGAGCCCCGGTTCGTCGAGCACGTCCGTACTCGGTGGCGCCTGGGTGGCGGACGGCCGGATGTCCTGGGGAGCCTGTGTGGTCGCCGGGGTCTGCGTCGTGGCGGGTGCCGGTGTTGTGGAGGGTGTCGGCGTCGTCGGGTTGCTCGGTGGGGGTGTCGTCGTTGCCGGAGGGGGCGTTACGGGGCCCGGTGTCGGTGGACGGGGTGGGTTCGCGGGCACGGTGGCGTCGTCGGGTAAGGCCATCTCTTCGCCGGGGAAGACCAGGCTGGGATGGATGAGGGTGCCGCCGTCGGGTTGGGGTTTGCCCTTGTTGAGTTCGAAGATCTCCGGCCAGCGGTTGCCGTCGCCCAGGGTGCGGTCGGCCATCCGCCACAGCGAGTCATACACACCGGTCCGCGGGTTGTACGGGAGCACCACGGCGGACTTCACGCGGGCGGGTTGCTCGGCCGCGACGGGGGGTGCAGACCGGTAGGGGGCGCTGTAAGCGGCAGTCTGCACCTCGGCGGGATGGGACCACGCGGACGCCGTCGCGACCACGGCGGGACCGCCGGGGCCGAAGGCGGGCAGCGGCGCGGCAACCACACTGGCGCGCTGCCCGAGGACGGAGATCAGCACCGCGCCGACGAGCACGGCCGCGATCCGTTGCATCGGACCGGCCGCGGCCAGGTCTGGCAGCCGGGCGTTGCGGGCGATCTCGATGGCGCAGCGGGCGACGTCGAGGGCGAAGGCGCCCCACACGAGCCAGGTCACGCAGGCGAGGAAGTCCAGCAGGAACGTCGCGGTCATCGGGCCGAGCACCACGCCGTGGATCTCGGCCCAGGAAGGCAGGTGGTCGGGCAGCGGCCAGCCGATGAAGTGCGTCAGCGCCCACGGCAGCCCGGCCAGCAGAGCGGCAAGGACGACACCGGGCAGCAGCCCGCGGGTCAGCCTTGCGAGGAATCCGAGCACGCGCCCGGCGCCATGCCACGCCCGAGCTCGCCGCGGCCGACGCGGCTTCTGCCGAGAGAGGCGTGGTGGTGCGGTCATGACGTACTCGTTTCCTCAGCGGAACAAGGAGGTTGATGCTCGCCATCGTCTGGCGCGATCACCCACGTGTCCGGCGGCGAATCCGGGCGGCAGCGGCCAGCGAGGTCAGCTCGCCTGCGCGACGAGTCGCTCGACTGCACCGGCCGCGGTTGCCTCCTCGCGCGGGGTGGTCGCTTCCTCGGCTACCGGTGTCCTCGGTCCGGAGGTTCGTCGCGCGTTGCTGTGCGTCCCGGAACCACTCGGGGCCTTCTTACGCTTGCCGCGGGTGGCTTTGCAGCCCGCGAGCCACCCGGTGAGGTCGCTGGCCTTGAGGTCGGTGAACTCGGCCAACTCCTCGACGCCGATGACATCCTGGGCTTCGGCCAGCACGTCGCCGAGTTCGCGCTCGATGTCCTCGAGTTGTCCGACGATGGCGGCGCGGCGCTGGGCGAGTTCGCCGACCTGCTGCGCGGCGGCGGCCCGCCGCGCACTGCGATTGGTGTCGGCCAGCTCGACACGCCGGCGAATTTCCTCCGGTGTTGCCATGCTGCTTCCCCTTCCTCTGCTGCCTATTCACGATCAATAGGCGGTGTGGTCATGGATCGAACGCGCTCACCCCGCGCTGCGGATGGGCGCTGGCCTGGCCGTGAACGTGGAGCGAGCCGATGCCGATTAGTCCGAGCAGTTGGGTGGGCTGGGTAGCCGTCACAGTGACCGTGACGGTGTCGCCGGAAACGGTCACCGTGCCGGTCGCGCCCTCGGCGGCCAGATGCGCCTGGGCGCCTGCGGCCGCCTGAGCGGGCACCAGCTGCACCGTGCCGCTGCCGCGGTAGGCGGCAAGGTCGATGGCCTGGGCTCCGGCGCGCGCGGCGGCCTCGGCCTGGCCGTTGGCCCGCACTTTCGCGGCCAACGCGAGGCCACCATCCAAGGTGAGCCCGGCCAGGGCGAGGATGCCGAGGGTGAGCACGACGACGAACGCGCTCACCCGCCCCTCGTCCGCGCGCCACCACAGCTTGCGGGTGCGCCACCAGGCCGTCCACGAGCTGGCTGCGTACGGGGTCGGCCGGACATGAACGGCTCGGCGAATCATGTCTGCCCCCCGGTGTTCACCGTCGAGCGCCAGAGGTCTACGGGTTCGACCGAGGTGGCCGACAGGGTCTTGCCGCCGGGGACGCCGAGGATGAGCGCGTCGCCGAAGTCCACTTTGCAGGACACGGTCACGCTGACCGTGCCGCCGGGTCGCAGGCCACCGGTTGCGGCGCTCACCAACAGGGACGCACACGTCACACCCGCCGAGGACAATGCACTCGCCGCAGTCGACTGGGCCGCTGCGCTCGCCGCCGCCGGGCTGCGTTCGATACTCGCGGCGCGAGCCGCTTGGTGGGCGGCGTCGTCGACGCGGATGCGCGCGTCGACACCCCGGTGGATGACCACACCGACGAAGACCAGCAGCATGACCAGGAAGGGTGCGACGATGGTGACTTCGGCGGCCACGGAGCCGCCGTCAGCCCGCCACCAGGCTGCCCACCCCTGCCGGTCGGGGCATAGGCGGCAGTGGAACTGTCGTCGGGGTGTGCCGGGTGGCTGTGGTGTTGTCGTCTGCGCTGTCATGGCGATCACCCGCCCGCCAGGTCGGGAACGAAGCGCTCAACCGGCCCGACCGCCTCAGCGTGCACGGGCAGACTCAGGAACGGCACCACCGAGGTCGCTGTCCCGTTGATCCGCACCGACGCCGACGTCGCTGCGCGGTCGGTGCTGACGGCGGTGTCCCGCAATGGGCCGCCCGCGAGCTGGTCGAGAAGCTGCTGCGCGCTGGCTGTTCCCGCTGCGGCGGTCCCGTGCTGGACTCGCGCGGCGGCCAGACCTTGGGAGGCTGCAGCCTGGGCGATGTGCGTAGCGTGCGACCAGAGCGCGAACTGCACGATCGCCAACAGCATCAGCAACAGCAGCGGTGTGGCGACAACCAGTTCCGCGCTGACCGAGCCGCGCTCGCCGCACAGCGCGTCGCGGACTCGGCACCACCAACCGGCACCGGACGCCCACCCACTACGTAGGTCTTTGTGGTGGCTCATCGGGATCACATGGTGATGCCGTTGGCCTTCTCGGTGACCTTCGCGACCACGATCGCGATCACCGCGAGCGCGGCCACGACCAGCAGCGCGGTCACCAAGACGGTCTCGGTCGAATACCCGGCCTCCGGCCGTCGCCGCAACTCTTCCCACCGTGCTTGCACCACGCCCCACAATGCCTCCACGTGTGTGCGCATCGTGTTGTCCTCCCTTGTCGTTCGCGTTTGGTCGTTGTCCGCGCGAGATGTCACAGTCCATTGAGGACCTGCGTAAGCGCGGGGTAGGCGATGAAGGCCAGGAACCCGAGAAACAGCGCCATCACCGGCAGGCTCATGCGCTCGGTGGCGGCCTGGGCGTCACCTTCGGCCTCGGTGATCTGATGGGTTCGCAGCGCTCCGGCCTTCGCGGCCAGGGAGGTGCGGACCTTTGCGCCCTCGGTGCCTGCCAGGCTGACCGAGGCCGCGAGCTCGGCGAGCTCGGTCACGTCCAGTTCCTCGCCGAGCTGGCGCAGCGACGCCCACGGGGTCGTGCGCGTGAGGCGGGCGGTGTCCAGGGCGCGGCGAATCTGCTCGAACCCCCACCCGCGGCCGATGTTCACCGAGTCGCCCAGCGCGCTGTCGACTCCGGCTCCCCCTGCCAGGGCGATCCACACCAGGTCCAGGTAGGCCGAGAGGGCGTGGCGGAACCCCGTGCGCAGCTTCGCGGCTTGGGAGCGGGCTTGCAGATCCGGCAGGACGAACCCGACGGCCGCCAGGACAAGTCCGGCGATGATCGGGAACTCGAAGCCGAGTCCGAGCCCGGCCACGGTAAGGACCACGGTCAGCAGGACGGGCAGCAGCAGCCCGGCGACAGTGAGGGTGGCTTTCTCGGCCAGGTGGGTCGAGGTCGAGCGGCCGATGACTGCCAGGTCCTTGGCCAGGCGCGGGCCGGGGAGCCCGAGCACTCGCAGTGGGGCAACGGCGGGTCGGCCGAGCCGGGCGGCCCAGCCGGTGTCGTCGGTGGCGACGATGGGTGCTGGAGCAGGTGGGGCGGTGGCGTGGGCCAGCACCGCGCCGAGGGCTGGTCTTGGCGGGAACAGGTAGACCGCCAAGGCCCACAGGCCGATCCCGGATCCGATGCCCAGGGCGATGTAGGTGATCATGGCGTTCACTCCTGCCTCGCGGTGACGAGACCCCGTGCCGGGCTGGTCGCCGAGTCCTGGTCGGCGTTGGTGGAGAGGAAGCGGTCGGGCTGGGCGACGCGGGCGATGCGGTTCAGCCACGTGAACCCGGCGGCGAACAGTGCTCCGATGCCCAGCAGCACGATCTGCCCGGCGGCGCTGTCGTAGGCGCCCATGTAGTTGCGGTTGAGCAGCACCACGGCGACGGCGAAGGCCAGGGTGGTACCGACGATGACGCGCACCGAGGTGCGGGTGCGGGCACGTCCGGCCTCGACGCGCATCCGCATCGAGGCTTGCCCGCGGGCAGCGTCGGCCAGCGACCCGAGCAGGTCGGCGAGCTGGCGGGTCTGTTGTTCGGCGGCCAGCAGCAGGGCAGCGATCACCAGGTCGCCGATCGGGTCGTCCAGGCGTTCCCCCAGGCGCCGTAAGGCGGGCGCGAGCCGGCCGCCGTTCTCGATCCCGGCGGCGAGTTCGCCGACCTCACCGCGGATGGCCGTGGGTGCCAGCGGCGCCGTGGCGAGGATGGCCTGCTCGAGCCCGGCCGCGGCCGACAGGGTGTCGCGCAGCATCTCGGTCCACATGGCGATGGCCTCGATCCGCGCGACTCGGCGGGTGTGCTCGGGGTCGCGGCCCAGCACCCGCGGAAGCGCCCAGGCGGCGAGGCCGGCCAGGACGGCGCCGACGACCCAGCCGGTGAGCAGACCGGTCACCACCCCGGCGGTCACGGCCAGCGCGATCCGCAGGCCGCGGTGCTGGTCGACGGTCCCTGCCGCGCGGGCCCGGGTGCGGCGCTGACGCCGTGGGTTGGTTCCGCGCCAGCCAAGGATCACCAGTAGCAGGCCGAGCCCGGTGCCGACACCGAGCAGCGCCGCGGCGGCCGTGGTGGGGCTGAGGGTGATGTTCACGGCCCCCACCAGCCCTCGGGGTTCTCCAGCACGCCGGGGTCGAAGCCAACGTCGACCAGGTTGTCGAGGGTGTCGCTGCGCAGCGCTCCGGCCACGGGGCGCGCGCGGCGGTCAGGGCCAGGGCGGTAGACCTCGTTGGAGATGACCTGTGGGCCGTCGGCGCCGACGACCTCGCGGATCGAGGACACGACTCGGGTCCGGCGGTCCTCGGCGCGGGCCAGGTGCACCACGAAGTGCACCGCTGAGGCGACCAGCAGGTTGGTGGCTTCCAGCGAGAGCCGCTCGACACCCTGGGCGGCGTAGGAGGCGAGGCGGGTGAAGGCGATCCGGGAGCTGGAGGCGTGCAGGGTGGCCATCGAGCCGTCGTTGCCCTGGGACATGGCGTTGCACATCGGGATGACCTCGGGACCGCGGATCTCGCCGACGATCACCCGGTCCGGGCTCATCCGCAGGCCCCACCGCACGAGTTCGGCCTGGCTGATCGCGCCCTCGCCCTCGATGTTGGCTTCACGGGCCTGGAAGGCGGTCACGTCGGCGTGGATGTCCGGGTCGTGGTCCAGGCCCAGTTCGAAGGCGTCCTCGATGGTGACGATGCGCTCCAGCGGATCCATCTCGGACGCCAGGGCGCGCAGCAGGGTGGTCTTGCCCGCGCCGGTGCCGCCGGTGATCAAAACGTTCTTGCGGGCCTTGACCAGCGCCCGCAGAAACGCCTCCAAGCTGGGGTCCAGGGTGCCTCGGCGGCGCAGCTCGGGCAGGGTGACGGTGAGGTAGCCGTGACGGCGGATCGACAGCGCGGTCACGCCCCCGGCGGTCAGGCTCATCACGGCGAACAACCGCTCCCCGCCGGGGAGCTGGAGGTTGACCGCCGGGGAGCCCTGGTCGAACCGCCGCTCCTGACTGCTGGCGCGGGCGGCGAGCAGCCGGACCAGGTCGGTCAGCTCCTCGTTCGAGCCCGCGATCGGGCCGACCGGGGCGCGACTGCCGTCGTTGTACTGGACAAAGACCCGGTCGAACCTGTTGGCGTTGATCGTCTCCACGGTCGGGTCGTCCAGCAGCGGCTGCAGCCCGGCCATGCCGAACAGCTCGTTGACGACCTCCCCGACGACCCGCTGCTCGACCTCGCGGGGCAGCAGCTGCCGGCCCGCGGCCAGCTCGTTCTCGGTGTGCACGCGCAGCGCCTCGTCGAGGATGCCGCGCGCCAGCTCGCGCCGCGCCTCGCGGGTCGCGGTCGTCCCGGTGCGGTCCTGCTGATCGGCCACCCGCTGCGGAAGTTCGGCGTTCAACCGGTCCCGCAGGTGCTGCCGCAGCTGCGTCGTACCGGCCGAGAGGTCCGCGGTGTCCTCGTCGGTGCCCCATCCCAGCGGTGGCACAGCAGCGTCGGGGCCAGGTGCGGCGCTGCCGAACGGGGCCGCTCCGGACGGCTGGTGGGGGCGCAGCGGCACCGGCGCCGGGTACTGGTTGGTCGGGTACGTCACGACGCCTGCCCTCCCTGCTGGTCGTGGTGGTCGGCAGCGGGGTTCGATGCGACGCGCACACCGTTGGACGAGACTGCGCCGGGTTGCACACCCGGAACCGAGCGCAGGGCCGGGGCCTGCGTCACCGGCTCAGCGGGCCGGGGTTGAGTTCGGCTGGCCGGTGTGCGCTCGCGGGTGGCGAGTTCGGTGGCGACCCGGTGGGCGAAGCGGCCCAGCGCCGAATGTGCGGGGCCGCTGCGCCCCCAGCGCAGCTTGTTGGGCCGTCCGCACAGCACGGCCGCGCCGCTCGGATCGTCGGGCACGCGCCCCAGGGGCGGGACGCCGAGTTCGCGGGCGACCTCGGCGGTGGAGTAGCCCTCGCCAACCAGCAGCAACACCGGGTTCGGGCTCCAGCGGCCGACAGTGGGCAGCTGGCGCGGCAGGTGCGCGAGGTCGTCCGCATGAGCCCGCGACAGCAGCACGACCGCGTCGGAGGCGCGCACGATCGGCAGAGCGGGCGAGCCGGGGTCCATACGCCCGCAGTCGACGATGACCACCGTGCCCGGCTGGTCGGCCGCCGCGCGCAACACACCGAGCCCGCTGGTCGGGTCAGGAGCCAACGCCGACAGCGCCGCGCGGGCCTGGTCAGCATCGGGCGGGGCGGAGATCACCGGCAGGCCGCCGGGAAGCTGCTGGGCGTGCCGCCACACCAGGTCGGCGTCGCCCCCACGGCGCGCGGCGGCGGCCAGGCTGACCAGGCCCGGTGTCGAGGACAGGGAGAACCGCAGGCCGAGGTCGCCACCGGAAGGATCGGCCTCGACCACCAGCGCCCGTGCCGGAGCGGGCCAGCGGGCGGCCAAGGCCACGGCCAACGTGGTGGCGCCCGGTGAGCCTTTCAGGGACAGGACCGACATCAACATCAGCGACCTCCAGCAGAGAGCATCACGATCGACAACTGACCGGCCTGCACCGCGGCGACCTGGCGAGCGGCGGACTCCGACAGCTGCACCGACACCACGGTGTTCTGGTCGTTCGCCGGAGTGGTCACGCTGGTCACCACCGCAGGCCAGACCGTGCCGCCATCGGCGGGCGGACTGGTCGCGGTACCGACCTGGCCGGGCACGAACACCACCGACACCCGCGCTCCCGGACCGACCTCCGCAGGAAACTGGCCCGGTTTGAGCGCGAGGGCGGCGATGGCCTGCCCGTCCGTGGGCAACGCGGCGCCGCCGACGGCGTTGGGGGTGAGCAGTGACCCAGCCGACAGGCTGGTGGCCATCGGCCTGCCGACCACGGTGGCCGCCTGGTCCGCGCCGACGACCGCGACGCCGGGGTCAACCGCGACGTTGACCTGCCGCAGGTCCTGCGTGGTCAGCACGTGCCCTACCGGCACGCCGCGGGCCAGCGCGAGCACGGCCTGCCGATCTCCGGAGTTCAGCGAGATCAGCACGAAGCCGCCCACGCAGGCCAGGACCAGCAGCACGCCGAGCAACAGGTACGGCACGCTTCGACGGCGCCCGGTGGTGCGCAACCGCGAGGCGGGAGGCTTCTTGCCGTCGTTGATCCAGGGGCCGTTGACCATGCTCGTGGCTCGGTCGGTCTCGGGCCGGGTCGTGGTGTTGGTGCTCACGCCGGTACCTCCAAAAGGCATGGGGGTAGTGCGCCGCGTCGCCGAAGGACGATCAACGCGCGGAACAAGTGTTATTGCTGCTTGTTGTGAAAGGAGTCGTTCAGAGCCGGCCCGTGCTGATCAGCCGCCACCGTTGTTGAGCGCCTGCGACTCCGCCACGCGGAAAGCCGCGTCGCTCGTTGTGGTCATGTCCGGGAAGGTCCCGCCCTGGCCCGCGCCCGACCACGTGACTGTCCAGTGCACAGTCGCCGTGACCGGATACGCCTGCCCCGGCTGCCCAGCCGACGAACGGCGGTAGACATGGCCGCAGTCCGGGGAAGGCGCCTTCGGATCATTTCCTGCCTTGTAGGGCGTCCCGGCATCGGTGCAGGTGACAGTGGAACCGTCGCCCATCACCCAGTCCACCGACGTCGGCGTCGCCACCGCCGTCACCGACACCCCAGGCACCGAGGCCGTAGCAGAGACAGGGCCCCAGCCGCCGGACAGCCACATCCACGTCGGCAGGTTCACCAACTGCTCGCCAGCGGGGTTCGCGGCAATCGTCGGCGAGGGAAGCCGGAGCTGCTTGCGCGCCATCTGCGCCAGCTCGGCAGGCGAGGGCAACAGCGCCGCCCCGGGCTGTCCGCCGTCCGCAATCCATACCGGCGGCCTGTAAAGCCCGTCCGCGACGCCCTCGGTGGTGCACTTCCACACGTACCAGGCTCCGGGGCCCTGACCGGGCTGCGCCGCCTGCCAGCGAACCACAGCCGGACGGAACACCGCGGCGTGGACCACGTCGCCGCTGGTCGTCGGCGGCTGGTACGCGGCGGTGACGACGCCACCGGCCGGTGGTTGGTAGTCGCTCTTGACGTACGAGCAACTCGCCAGGTTTGAGTCACCACCGACGATCGCATCGCCGGGGTTGCTGGGCTTCCCGCTGCCGGGGTTCGTGCCGGTGCCGGGACGGTTAGGGGTATTGCCCTGCCCAGGGTTTCCGCCGGGTCGCCCGTGGTTGCCGTTGTTGCCCACTCCCAGCTCACATGCCGGAGTGGGGACCTGACTGCAATTCGTGTTTCCCCAGCCGCCGTCGGCGAGTGCGGGTGCTGCGAGACCGCCAAGGCTTGCAGCGACGATTCCGGTGACAAGTGTAAAGCGTCGCATGGTCAACACGTCCCCACGTCGTGTACGCCGAAGTCCGACACCTTCCAGGAGCCGTCAGATTGCTTCTCAACGATGGCGTTGATCGCTTGACGGCCGCCCGGCTCGTTGTCGGCGAGCTGCCCGTTGTCGGCGCGGTACTTCAACCAGTCCGTCGAGTCACCGCAGTCGGAAATAATGATCTTCTTCGGATCGCCCGCAGGTTCTACCGAGGACACTGTCGGGTTCAACACCGGCTGACCCTTGGTGACCAAGCCGTTGTAGTGATCGGCGTACAAGCCGCGTGACAGGTTCGTCAGAGCGACGCCCGTCGCGTGTTGCCCCAGCTTCGGCGACTGCCAGTCGGACGTGCGCCCGGCCTCGACAAAGTTCTGCCACATTCCCCGATAGGCGGCCAAGGCGTCGTTCTTGGCCTTTTCCTCGGCCGACAGCGCGGTACTCGGGCTCGACGTTGCTGACGGCGCCCCCGCGGGACTCGACGTCCCCGGCGGCGGACTCGCCGGATCACCGGAACTGCAGGCTGCGAGGACAGCGAGGCTGACTGCGCTCGTGACTGCGCGGCCACCCCAGGAGCGGAATATCCCCCGTACCACGGGTGCACCCCCATACTTCCGTGAAGATCGCCTTGTGTCTCGTGACACTCCCACGTCTACACCACCCGCCCCGACCGACTGCAAAGTCGGGAAGCACTGACTTTCAAGTCGGCATGGCATCCACTCACAAAGATTCACCCGATCGGGCCATTCTGGTCACTCTGTGAGACCTCACGAGGTATCACTTAGAGCGAGAAGTGGCGCGCCTTAGGGGTGAAAGCCGTGTTGATATTGCCACGAACGATGATTACGGGTGTGATCACTTGCCCTCGCCCGTATTGATCATTCCCTGGATGGCCCTCGGCATGCTATCGGGAAGCGTGCTCGGTTTCATGACGCGGAGTCTGCTGCGAGCGAAGCCATTCAGCCGTCTTAGTTGGACGATGTCAGCAACGCTCACCGGGCTACTGTTCGCGGTGCTGGCATGGCGGCTGGGCTGCGGTCTCGCCTTGCTGGCCTACAGCTACGTGGCGGCCGTGCTGGTGCCGCTCTCGATCGTGGATTGGGCTGAGCAACGGCTTCCCAGCATGGTGGTGCTTCCCAGTTACCTGGTCCTCGGCGTTGCCTTCGGAGCGGACGCTGTTCTCGAGTACGACTATGTGAACCTGCTGCGGTCGGCGGCCAGCATGGTCATTCTCGCCCTGGCCTATCTCTCCCTCGCGCTCGCGACTGGGGGTCTCGGTGCCGGTGACGTCAAACTCGCTGGCCTCCTAGGGCTCACGCTCGGGTGGTGGAGTTGGTCGGCGCTGTTCACCGGGACGTTCCTCAGTTGGCTGTTCGCCGCGACCGCTCGGGTTGTGCTCAGGTCGACCGGACGTGTCGAACGCGACGATCCGATGCCCCTAGGTCCATACCTCGCGCTGGGCACCATGGTGACGGTCGTTCTCGGCTTGTCGACTAGCTCCTAGCAAGCGAGTCGCCCGCGCGAGAGCCGGGCGCGTATTCTGACAGTCCGTGATGCCTGCGCCGCTCAGACGGTTCGCCGCCGGTAGGCGCGGCCCGGGATAGACGCCTCCATAGCAAGCCGATCGGTGAGCCGTTCAAGCCGCATGCTGTTGCAGAAGGCATCAACGGCGTAGCGGTTGATGACTACCTTCCGCGATCACACGTCTCTATCGTGTTCCCCTGACGGAGCCGAGTCGCTACCACAACCCACGCCCACGTGTCTTCACTTACCGAGGAATACGCACAGTGGCATCCGGTTTCACCCGGATGGCATATCGCGGTCATTTCGCCATTTTCGCACGTCACCACACCCGCCGCCCAGTAGCCGCCCCATCGCCGCCACGCCCCCGCTCTGGTTCGTGCTGTGCGGCGGACGTTTAGCTGCGTTGGCGGGTTCGCGGCGGTTCTACCAGCACCGTTACCACCGGGAACCCAGCGCCAGTTCGGTTCGGCTGGCGAGCAACTAAACGTTCGATGCTATGGGAGTAGCAGAAAGTTCGAAACAAACGTAAATCGGGACTCGCTGAGTTACGGAGTAGAAGATGACACTCTCGCAGCGATTCGCGGAACCCGCGGTTCCGCGATACCCACAATCAAGGCTCGCTGTGCCTTGTTTCCTCGTGCAGCCGGTGTGGGTACGGAGTTGGACCACCGCACGAGGCGGTGACGCACGATGAACGACCGCGGACCTTGGGCGGTGACGTGCCGCGACGTCGTCGGCCGTCCTAGGAGCCTGACGGTGCTCGTGCGCGGCTCGGAAGTCGTGGTGGTGGCGCCCGCAGGTGAGGCAGCCGCACTCGACGCCGCTGAAGCCGAGCAGTTCCGCTTCGTCTTCACCGAGGCCAAGGAGGTGGCCGCCACCCCGGACCCCGGTGGCCCTGCCCCCTCCGCGGGGAACGGCACGGCGAGAACGGTGAAGCAGTACGGCGACGGTCATCCCCCAGCCGTCGCAGGGCGCTCTGCTTCGCCGCCATGTCGCGGCGGAACCACGACCTCGACACGTGGTTCCGCCGCGATCCCCGCCACTCCGTCGACGAAGGTCGCGTGATGGCGCTGGCTCCGGTGATCACAGCGCTCGCGGCCGTGGTGCTAGTTGGTTGCCTGCTGTACCGGGCCTTCAGGCAGCGGCGTTCCGAGGCGGCATCCGGCAGACACAGTCTCGCCGCGTCCTACATCGGCAGGCATTGGCGTCAGCCGAAGCAGCCGCCGTCACCGATGTTGTTGCACGCGCTGGAAACAGTCGGCACGCACGGCTTCGGTTTCACCCGCGAGAGCGAAGCAGCGTGACGTCTCGGCGATCAACGACGACCACGCATTCCGCGCGTGTTCGGGCGACCTAGGTAGTCGCGCGGCCATGAGTGTCGCGTCCTCGATCACGGCGGAGCCGAGGTTTTTCCTTGAGGCGCCTCGGCTCCGCCGAACCACCCCTGCAAGAAGGAGTCCTTCCATGACCACGGCGACAGCAGCCGCCACCCGGCAACGGGACGATGCCAAACCGATTTTGCTCTCGCAGTACTACACCGACCTGCTGAGTTGGCCGACGACGATCGCCCCCGATACCGGCGAGGTCCAACTGCGCCTGGGCGAGACGATCGACGCGCTGGTGATGCGCGCAAGGTTCGGCGGTGAGGTGAACCACCAGCTCGTCCAAGCGATGCTGCATGTGCCGATCATCATCGTGCCCGGCGCGAAGGTGGTCGACTGGGTCTTTCTGACCCAGCCTCGCACACCGATGCGCCGGTCGACCATCGACGATCTCATGGCCGCTGAGGTCGGGTGGTACGACGCGGATGACACGATCGCGCTGCCCGCCTTCGGCGCGACCGAAGGTGACCTGCGCTGGTTGCAGTGCCCGGAGGCCAGAGCGGAACTACCGAGCTGGGAAACCATCGTCGGCGCGGTCCGGCGCACCTTTATGCGGACGTGGTGATCGGGTCATGACGATCGAGCACCCCGAGCACCGTCACCCTGAACACGCGGTGGTCATCGCCTCCGGCGGGCTGGACTCCACGGTGCTGGCCTACTGGTTGGCCGCCCGCCACAGCCGCCTGACGCTGGTGTCGTTCGACTACGGGCAGCGTCACCGCGTCGAACTCGACCACGCCGCCGAGATCGCACGGCTGCTGCTGAGCCCGCACCGGATCATCGACCTGACCAGTCTGGGCGCGCTGCTGACCGGTTCGGCGTTGACCGACACCTCGGTGGCGGTGCCCGATGGGCACTACACCGACGAGTCGATGGCGGCCACCGTGGTGCCCAACCGCAACGCCATCATGCTCGACATCGCCGTGGCGGCCGCTATCGCGGTGCGCGCGGACGCGGTCGCCTTCGGCGCGCACGCCGGAGACCACACCGTCTACCCCGACTGCCGACCGGAGTTCGTGGAGCGGTTCGCCCGCAGCGCGCAGACCGCCAATGAGGGCCTGTTGGCGCCGGGGTTCCAGGTGCTCGCCCCCTTTCTGACCTTGACCAAGACCGACATCGTGCGCGTCGGCGAGGCGCTGGGAGTGCCGTTCGCCCGCACATGGTCCTGCTATCGGGGCCGGGAGGTGCACTGCGGCACATGCGGGACCTGCACCGAGCGGCGGGAAGCCTTTCGCAGCAACGGCATCGCCGATCCAACCGTCTACTGGGCCGCGTAGAGGGGCGTGAGGATCGTGGAAGCGAAGTCGACAAGTCTCGGGCCTGAGCGGGGCCGTCTTTCCCTCGTTCACAGCTCGCGCGTGTTGGGTTGCGAGCCTGGTCTCGGTGATCCGGGGAGCGTGCCTACCGCCCAAGCGAACCCGACGCTAGCGCACCAGCCCAGGGTGTCGCCACCCTCTGTGCGGCAGGCGCACTCTCTAATGCCGATGCTGGACGAAAAGCGTTTGCGAGCCGCGCTGCGGCAGTGCGGACGGCGAACGTCGACACCCGGCGCGGACCGGATGACGCTCAGAGAGTTGCGGAGGCGTTCGGCCGAACTGCTGCCCCGGCTGGCCGAGCAGTTGGCCGCGGGCACGTGGCGGCCGGGTCCGGTGCGGGAGGTGTCGTTCCCGACCTACACCGGCAAGCCGATGACAGTGTGCGTGCCCACGATGATCGACCGGCTGGTTCACCGCGCGCTGCGCAACGCCCTCGAACCGATTCTGGAGACGCAGGTGCTGGCCGATTGGGTGTCCGGTTACCGGCCTCGCCGCAACCGCGTGACCGCGCTGCGCCATGCTGCGGCTTACGTCGAGGCCGGATTCCGTGTCGTTGCCGACGTGGACGTGGCCTCGGTGTCCGAAGGCCCGACGGTCGAGCAGGTCGTCGACTGGTGTGCGCGGCACATTCAGGACGGTGCCTTCCTCGACCGTATGCGCACCGCGCTGGCCGCGATGCCATACCCGATCGCGCCGGGTTCCGGGCTCGCGCCGCTGCTGATCAACCTGCGCCTGTCCCGCCCCGACGGCCTGCTAAGTGGGCTGCGGGTAGTTCGGTTCGCCGACAACTACGCGGCCTTCGCCGTCGACAAGACCCAAGCCAACGAGGCCAACACGCTCATCTCCGAGGCTCTCGGCCGCTTCGGCATGCGTCCCAACGAGTTTAAGAGCCGGGTGCGTCCACGCGCCAACGTCGAAGACCTGTTTCTGATCGGGGGATGATCATCATGCGCATCGAGTGGGTCGAGATGCCCGGAGGGACCTGCCGGTTCGGCGACGATGCCCGGCCGGTCATGGTCGACGCGTTGCTGTGGACACGCACTCCGATCACCTATGCCCAGCTGCGCGGTGAGCGCGGTGGCGAACGCGGGCTGCACCCGGTCACCGGGATGACCCACGCCGCAGCCGCCGAGATCGCCCATGCCTTGGGTGGTCGGCTGCCGACCTCGGCGGAGTGGGAGTGGATGGCGGGCGGAGCCGTTCGACGGCGCTGGCCGTGGGGCGACCAGGACTGGACACCCGAGTTGGCGAACCTGCGCGAGCGCGGCCTCCACACGACCAGCCCGGTCGACGCCCATCTCGACGGGGCGACCCCGGAGGGGTTGTTGGACGTGGCGGGCAACGTGTGGGAATGGACCGCCCGCGTCACGATGGGTGGCAGTGTCACGCTGCGCGGCGGCTCCTACGCCTCGCCCGCGCTGTACGCACGCACCACCTTCCTCAATGCCGCGCCAGCCGAGCTGGCCTCTCCGGGGATCGGCATGCGGGTGGTGCGCCTGCCATGACTCCCACCAGGAGGCTCGATCCCGACCAGGGGCTGATCGTCGTCTCCTGCAGCCGGAGGAAGCTGGTCACCACGACCCCGGTCCCCGCGCTGCAGCTGTACCGGGGCGCGCTCATGCCCCGCCTGCGCGGCCACCTCGCTCCGGAGCACCGGGCGCGGGTGCGCATCCTGTCCGCTGAACACGGCGTGCTCCACCCCGACGACCTCGTGGGCACCTACGAGCGCAAGCTGCGCACCCGCGGCGAAGCACAGGCGCTCCAGGCTCGCGTGTCCGAGCGCCTCACCACAGACCTGCGGGCCGAGGCGTTGCGGCACGTGCTGGTGGTGCTGGAGCCGCTGTACCTGGCCGCCGCCACGTGCCTGTTCGACCACGCGCCGCCGCTGACCGTGACGTTGCTGCTCAACCCCGTCGACTGGACCGGGACGAGCGCGGTGTTGTCCGGGTGGGGCTGGCTGTGACCACGTCCGAGTTCGCGCCCGGCGCGCTGCCGCTGCGGGAGGAGTTGCTGCGGCACGGCAACAATCACGTTTGCAGCACACGCGGCTGGGAGGCCCTCGCCGACGGACACGGCTGGCACCAGCCCACTCCGTCGGATTGCTGGCTGGCCCCCGCGCGCCGCGTCTCAGTGGTCATCCCCGCCCACCAGGTCGGCTACTGCCTGCCGACCGTGCTCGACGCCCTGAACGCCCAACACCACCAGTACGAGTTCGAGGTCGTCGTCGTCGACGACGCCAGCACCGACGACACCGCCTACGTCGCTGCTCGGCACGAGGTGGTCGACCGGTTGGTGCGGCTGCCACAGCGGATGGGCGCGGCCACCGCCCGCAACGTCGGCACCGTCGTCGCCACAGGGCAGACCGTGCTCTACCTCGACGGCGACATGGTGATCCCGCCGCACGTGATCACCGACGTCGCCGCACGCGCCACCGACACCAGCGTGCTGGTCGGCTTCCGCCACAACGTGCGCCACGAGGTCCACTTCCAGGACTCGGCCATCCTGGGCCGCATCCCGAACCTCGCCGCCGACCACCGGGTCGTGTGGCGGCCACCGCCGAACATCCTGCTGCCCTACAGCGGGATCACACTGCCCGAGCCGCTGGACGGGCGCCCGCTCGACGACACCCACGACTTCGTCGACCTCGGGTACGGGCAGTCCTACTACGACTGGGACCTGCCCCGCATGGTCGTCACCGCCCTGGTCGCGGTGCCGCGCGCCGCTGTGCTCGACGTCGGGGGCTTCGACCCGGAGTTCGGCCGCATCGGGTGGGGCATGGAGGACACCTACCTCGGCGCGTGCCTGATCGCCGCCGGGCTCCTGGTCATCCCCCTGCGCCAGGCCGTCGGGTTCCACCTCGACCCACCGGATGCCGCCGAGCAGTGGCAGCAAAAGCTCGCCAGCTGGCCACGCACCCTGGCCCGCTACCGCGACCTGCTGGAGCGGTCCGCGCCGCGAGGCCGCACCCAGGACTTCATCGCATCCATGTCCGAATTGCTCACCCATTGCGAGGTATTCCCATGACCACGACAACCGCGACCACCGGCCGCGCGTCGGCACGCCGGATAGTCGGCTGCGGCGCCCGCGGCGGGACCGGTGCCGTCTACGACCCGCTCACCGGCCTGACCCACCGGACCGACCAGCCGCTCTCCACCGGACGCATCGCCCTGGCCCACGAAGGCATCGCCTCCCTTCCGGAAGTCCACCCCGCTGAGCTGGGCGACGTGACTCCGGTCAGCGTGTGCTGGTCGCCCATCGTGCGCTGCAACCTGGCCTGCCCACACTGCCTGGACGACAAATCCGTCCCGGAACTCGGCCGCAGCGAGCGCGCCGAGGTCGCCGCCAGGATCGCCTCTTCCGGTGTACTCGGCGTGGACGTCTCCGGCGGCGAACCGCTGCTCATCCGCAACCTGCCCACCCTGCTCGACGCGCTGGTCGACGGCGGCTGCGCGGTCAGCGTCACCACCAACGGCACCCACCTGCCCCGCCGCGCCGAAGCACTCGCCCGCCGGATCGACGCGATCCGGGTCAGCCTCGACGGCCCCGACCCCGAGCACCACGACCACTGGCGCGGCGAGGGCAGCTTCGCCGCAGCCGTCTCCGGAATCCGCGCCGCCATCGCCCACGGCATCCCGACCCAGATCCAGACCGTGCTCATGCGCTCCACCGCCAGCGGACTACCCGCGCTGGTCGAACTGGCCGACCGGCTCGGCGTCCACGGCCTGACCGTCCTGCAATACCTGCCCTTCGGCGAAGGCGCCCCGCTCGCCATCACCGAACAGGTCTCCGACGAGGACGCCCGCCACCTGGTCGCCGCGCTCGGCGCAGCACCGATCCCGGTGCGGCTTCGCACCCGCGCCGACGCCGCCGGGTTCACCGTGGTGCGCGCCGACGGGCAGGTCTGGCGCAACACCCCGGACACCACCGGCATCGCCGCCCTGCGCCCGCTGACCGGATCGGTCAGCCTGGCCGTGACCGGACGGGACGGTTCGGCATGACCCGCACCGCACAGCGCGTGTTCGAGCACCAGCGCATCTGGCGGGTCACCCCCGACGCCCTGCGCCAAGCCTGCCTGCTGCTGTTCGCCGCCATCAGCCGCGACCACCCGGAGGTCGACCACGTCATCGGCATCGCCAACGGCGGCGTCGCCCCCGCCCGCATTCTCGCCGGCCGCCTCGGCGTGAAATCCAGGAGCGTGAAGGCCCGGCACAACGCCGACGACGGCGTCTACCGTCAGGCCACGGGCAAGGTCGCCGTCGACTTTGACGCCTTTCGTCGCGGTCTCGGCCGTAAGAAGCTCGGTGGCACCGTCCTCGTGGTCGACGACATCTGCGGCAGCGGCGCCACCCTGTACAAACTTCGCAACGTCCTAATCCCGGTCCTCGCCCCGGACGCCCGCGTGATCACCGCGACGCTGTGCCTGAACACCGGGGCAGAGACCTGCCCGGACTACTCGGTGTGGACCGTGTCGGACTGGGTGAGCTTTCCCTGGGAGAAGCGCCCCGACCAGCCGACCGTTGACATGCCCATCCCGGAGCGGGCAACGAGCCATGCCTGATGCCAGCAAGGCGCTGACCGTCGCGTTCGTCCTGGCCTCCTACACCAGCGACGCCCCGGCCGGGATGGAACGCGCCACCGCCGCCCTCGCTGAGGGTCTGCGCCAACTCGGGCACCGCGCTTTGATCATCACCGCGATCGAACCCGACCCAATCGAGCACGGTATCGACGAGGACCTGGTCGTGCTCGGCTCGGTTGGGGTCACCTTCCCCGCCGACGACGGCGAACTGCGCGAGGCGATCAGCACCCACGGCCAGGATGAGATCATCGCCGCCGACCTGGGCGCCCTCTACCGTCATCACCGCGTCGACACCGCCGTTTACGTCGATGCTCTGTGGGGGCTCGGGCGCCTTGCCCCGGCCTGTCCCGGCGTCCGAACAGTGCTGGCGATGCACGTTGTCGGCCACGATCAGGACCTCGTGCCGGCACTGGAGCGCGCCGATGTGGTGTTCACGCCGTCAACCACGGTTCTCGGCCAAGCCCATGACCGGAGCTATGACAGCACCTGCTGGCGAGTCGTGCCCAACGCGCTGCTCGTCGACCACGGCGCGCCGGATGCCCGCCAGCGCGAGGCGTTGCGGCAGGGCGGACCGGTGCGGGTGCTGGCCCGGCTCGGTCCCGAGAAGAACGTCCGCGCCCTGCTCGACGCCGGCCGCCTCGTCGACCGCGGCATCGAGGTCGTCCTCGCCCAGGCCGGCTTCGAGCACGCTGCCGGCGCACAGGCGGCCGAGTACCGTCGCTGCGCCCACTCTGCCGCCCACCTGCTGATGGGCAGCATCCGCGACGGCGGCCTGCCGTGGGATCAGGTCCAGTCATGGCTGGCCGACGCCGCCGTGGTCATCGTGCCCTCGCTGAAGGAGACCTTCGGGCTGATCGCCCTGGAGGCCATGAGCACGGGCACCCCGGTGGTCGCCTTCGACGTGGACAACCTGCCCGCCCTCATCGGCACCGGGGAGGAAGCGGGCGGGATCGTGGTGCCCCGCGCCCGCGGCGAGTTCGGGCTGTGGGATGCGGCCGAAGTCCTCCTCGACGATCCGGTACGCTACGCAGCGCTATCACGGGCTGCGTACTACCGCTCGCGGGACTATCTGCCCACCACAGTCGCCCATGACTTCCTCAAGGCGGTGCGGTGATGAACGATGTCCCTCTTCTGCTGGTCGACGGCCACAACCTGCTCTGGCGCGGAGCCTTCGGCTTCCCGGCCGCGATCCATTCTCGCGACAAGACCCGCGACCTGACTGCTGAGTTCGCCTTCTTCGCGCTACTGCGGGTAGCCATTCGCGAAGAGTTCGCCGCACCGCCCGAGGTGATCGTGGTGTTCGACGGCCAGCACGGCGCGGCCGAACGCCAAGCCACCAACAGCGACTACAAGGCCAACCGCGTCCTCGACGAAGCCGCGCTCAAACCCATCCGCGCCATCCCGCACGTTCAGGAAGCGCTGACCGCCTACGAGCTGGCGTGGATCGAGGTCGACACGGCCGAAGCCGACGATGTGATCGCCACCCTCGTCACCCACGTCCGCCGCGACGACCCCGAGCGCCGGGTGTGGATCATGTCCGGTGACCGCGACTTCTACCAGCTCGTCGACGACCACGTCCGGGTGCTCAACACCGCCATGAAGCGAGGCCGCCGCCACATCGAGCCCGACACCGTGTTCGACCGATACCAGGTCCAACCGACTCAGTGGGCGGACTTCCGGGCCCTCACCGGCGACCCGGCCGACAACATCCCTGGCGTGCGGGGCATCGGGACAGGCACGGCGGCCAAGCTCCTGGCTGGCAGCCTTACGCTCGAACAGCTCGCCGACGCCGGGCGGCTCACCGGCACCAAGGGCAAGGCCATCGTCGAAGCCTGGGACCAGGTCCTCGGCTGGCGCGACCTGATCAGGATGCGCACCGACCTCGACCTGCCCCTGCTCCCCGCCGGCCGCAGCAGCCGGGCGCTGCCCACGCCCGCCGAGGTCATCGACAAGCTCGGGCTGTGGTGACGCCCGTGACCGCGACCGCGTTCATCCCGCCCGCCTCGGTCCTGACCGTGATGGCCCACCCCGACGACGCCGAACTCTGGGCAGGCGGCACGCTCGCCCTCTGCGCCGCCGCCGGAGCCGACGTCACCATCGCCGTCCCACTCCACCCCGAGCCCCGAGCCAGCGAGGCCGTCGCCGGGGCCGCCGTACTCGGCGCCGGGCTCCACGAGATCAACGAGCCCACCGCGGCAGCCGTACGCGAACGGCTGCTGGACACCCGCCCCGAAGTCGTCCTGACCCACCCCCTGCGCGATGTGCACCCCGACCACCGACGCATCGCCGAAGCCGTGCTGGAGGCACTTCCCGAGGTCGTCATCGCCACAGGATGCCCTCGGCGGGTCTACACCACCGACACCTACAACAGCCTCACCCTCGACGGTCCCGTCCACGCCCACACCACCGTCGACATCACCTCTACGTGGGCCAGCAAACAACGCGCCCTAGCGGCGCACGCCTCCCAGCCCATCGCCGAGCACTTCGGGCCGATGGCCGAAACCCTCGGCCGGTTGTGGGGCGCACGGGTCGGCGTCGCCTTCGCGGAAAACTTCGTCCCGCTTCCCATTCTCGGACGCCTGCCCACCGCAGTGACCCTCTGACACCGCAGAGGTCTTCGTAACATCGGCCGAGAAACCGGCGGACCGGATACCGCCCCCTGCGGACCCGGGACACCTTGCGTTCGTATGCAGCCGGAAGATCGAACCGGAGCGGGGTGTCCGACGGTCGGAACTGCCCACTGAAGAGGCCACCGCCGTGCCGGTGGCCTCTGACCAGGACGGTGGCCTGCCGCGCCGTGGGTGCTGCGCGGGGACCTTAATCTATGACCTGGATTGGGACGTGGACGCCTGGAAGCTGTACGGCCACTGCACACCCGAGCGCACCATCCCGAACCCGCCACCAGCACACGGTTCCTGAATCGGCCAGTCCGTTTGAACGCTGCCTGAGACGAGGACAACGCCACCACCCGCGCCATCCACTGCCACTCCACGCAGCCGGTGGATCAAATCCGTCGTTCGTCCAGCCGGTTGATCACCTCGTTCACCGGATCCCGACCTCCTCCCGGTGAGGGCGGTGAACGCCGCGCCTGGGTAGCGACCCACTGATCCCGGCGGTCCCGCTGGTCGACGGTCAATCCGGCAGGTTCCGGCCCGTCACCCGGCAACGGGTGGTACGGATCCTCCAGATCGCCGGGCGGATCTTCCCACCACCCAGCACGCCGCCACCGCGGCCTCGGCCGCTTGCTCATGCCTCATGCACTTCACGACCGTACCCCGACCCCACCCCCACCGGCTACCTGACCACGACCGCGTGACCCACCACCACGCAGCGTCCTCAACGGACTCCTGGTAGCGCGGAGAACGGCCCGATGGGACAGAACGATCGTTTGTGCCCCACTTCGGTTGATCGACTGGCTGCGTGACCCCGAATGACACTGACCACCCGAAGTGGGACGTTACTCGTGTGCGAAATGTATTTGTCGTCATTGACCCCTGTGGTCGTTTGCAGTAGGTCCGAATGGAGGGGTGGCGCCAACATTTACTCCGGCCTCAAAAGGCCGACCACGACCACGGCCGTTCGATCTCGCCTCGCAGGCACGCCACCCGATGTTGTACCTCTTCGGAGGCTCTCGGGTCGATCGCGGCTTTGCCAAGGACGAAGGCGGTCCACCGTAGTTCTCTAATCGTCGCCAGCGTGCGGTAGCCAGGCCAAGCGGTAAGGTCATACCCGCCGTATGCGTCCACGAAAGCTTGGTAATCCGAGTCCGCGATTCGGGCGAAGTCGGTGTAGTCAACCGCCAGCGAGACCAAGTCCCACTCCTGAGGTCCGATCCCGACATGGTCTAGATCCAGCAACACGGGAGCGCCACCGGCCCTGGGGACAACAATGTTGCCCTGCCAAGCATCGCCGTGGATGACGCACCGAGACAGTCCCGGGACCATCGCCAGGTACTCCCTGTGCAGCCGTTTCACGAGGTCTCGAAGCCAGGCTCGGTCATCCTCCGGCAAGGCGGTACCGCGGTCGATTGTCTCGCGTAGCCCTTCGAAAGGGTCGACAGCGGGGAACGAAGGCGACTCTGGTACGTCCAGCGCGTGCAGGCGTCTCAGGACCGCACCCAGTTCGGCTGGCGTGGCATGGCGGTGATCCGGAAGCTGCACCCACCAAGTGACGGGCCGATCGCCAACGATCGTGCGCTGATCGATGGCGTCGATTGCACGCACGACGGGAATGCCGGCGTCAGCCAGCCAACGCGACGCCTGGATTTGACGGGCAGCTACAAGCTGTGAGCCTGGAGGGCCCACACGAGCCACAACGCCATCGGTTACCTCGTAGATGACGTTCGTGCCGTCACGGATCAAGATCGCTCCCGCGGTCGGTACGCCAACCTTCCTGCCCGCTACCGTCAGCGCGTCAAGCGGGTCTACCGACGGGACCATGTCTGTGTCGGCGTCTACATCAGACATGGTCGATACCGGACGCCACGAGTTCCGAGAACTCGGCCACTTCGGATATCGCACGATGCCGTTCGCAAGCCCGCACCAGCTTGGCGAGTTCCTCGTCCATCCGCTTTGAGTGCAACATCGTGGCGTCATCGACGGCTTGCCGTCCGAGGAGGACGGCTTCACGCGGATCCCCGACTGCCATGTGCAAGGTAGCCAAGCGCGCCCTAGAGAACGCGCGCGAGCGAGGATAGGCGTCGCTATGGAGTCGAACCGCAGAGACAAGTCGCTCAGCGGCATCCCCCGGCTGCTTTTCCGCGACGGCGAGCGGAGTAAGTGCCCGCGCGCTGCTGCCCGCATGTTCGGCTTCGTCGTAGTAGACCAGCCAGGGCGGGTCGGTCTCCGGTTCCCGTTGGGAGAAGTACGCATCCGCGCGGTCCACTTCGGCTCGCGACTCGTTGTGGCGACCCAGCATCGCCAGCAATCGGGCCCGGACCACGCCGATCATGGCTCGCGCGGTGGCGGTCAGCCGGTCAGCTCGGACCTGGGCGAACTCGATCAAGGACAATGCGTCGTCCAGGTTGCCGAGATAGATGGCCTGCCGTGCCATGTCTGCGAGGGTCGCGGCACGCAGTTCCCACGAGCCGCTCTGCTCGGCGCACCACAGACTGAAGCGAAAGCATCGAGCCGCTGCGTCGTGGTTTCCGACGTCGAAAGCCGAGAATGCCACCACTCCCGCGAGGTTCCCAACGGCCTCGAACATATCCGCCGCGACGGCGGTACTGGCTCGGGCACTCAACAGCCGGCCAGCCCATCGCAGGTGCGCGGCTCCCGCTTCACCGGCCATGCCCCCGCCATAGAGATTCTCGCTGGCGGCCAACGTGCTCGTCATTAGCTTGACCTGCTCGACCTCAGCCGATCCGATCCGCCGCGGTGGCTTCACGGTCAAGGTGAGGGACTCGAGGAACTCAGCGGGCACCAATCCCATGTCGAGGCTTCCGGCGGGTTCATACGCGGCGGTGAGCGCAGAGGCGGGCGAACTCGACGCTGGCGAGGATCGTCTCCAGGTCGTTTGCCCTGGGACCGACTGTGGCAGGTCCTGTCGGCCGTGAGTCGGGCCCTGTCCGAGCAACACGTGCAGTTCGTCGAGGGAAACACCCAACGCCGCTGCAATTCGAGGGCGCCGCCACGGTTGAGGCGTCAGAGCACCGCGTTCCCACCGCCCGACGGTGGAGAACTCCACACCCACAGCCGCAGCGAGCCCTTCCTGGGTGAAACCCATCGCTTCACGTCGGGCCGCGAACGCCTCGCGTTTGTCACCCACGCCGCTCACCTCGCTAGCCTGCCTCAGCCCCCGGCCTGGCTGCTGAATGGTCACACCGCATGGCTGCCGGTGCAGCATACGGTCAGAGGTCTTGTTCGATGCGCTCAAAGATGTCGATGTCCGTGGCCTTCTGCCAGTCGGGCAGGTTGTTCCAGTCAGCGACGTATGACGGTTTCGGATCGGGGAAGTGCTTGTAGATCTGGCCTATCCAGCACAGTGCGACGAAGCGGCCTTTCTGGTCCGGGGTGAGCTTCGCGGTGGCACCGTCGGTGGCCTTGATGAAGTCCAGGACCTGGTCATACACGGCTGTCGCGGCGTCGCGTTCCCAGTCCGGGGTCTCCTCCCACGGGGCGATGTAGCCAGGCTTCGGCTCGCCGGGGTAGTGCTTGGTCACCCCGGCGATCCACGCCTCGCGGAACACGCGGCCACGGTCGTTCTGCATTCTGTTGTCCTCCATCATGCGGCGCGATTGCCGGCGAGTTCTGTGATCTCGGCGTCGAGTCGCTGGATCTGCTGGTCGGTGAGCAAAGGAGCCAGGTTCGGCTGTAGACCGCGCAGCTTGCGTGCGATGACTCCGGAACCGGTCTGGCGGGCAGTGGCGAGGGCGGCGTCGACGTAGGTTGCGACCTGGTCAGGATCGCGCCGATGCACTCCGATCATCGCCAGGTCGGTGAGAACACCGGCTTTCCGGCGGGCTGTGAGGTCGCTTTCCAGCGCGTCGGTCAGAGCGGCTTCGGCGAGGTCGTAGCGGCCCAGGTTGACGTAGCAGGTGCCGCGTTCCTCGGCTAGCCGGGAGCCGTCGAACCGGAGCCAGCCACCGTTGTGGACCGGGCCCTGCAGGTGCTGGACCTCCGCGGCCATGTCGAGTGCGCGCTGGCAGGCATCCAGGTCACCGAGACCGGCGAAGGACTCTGCCTGCACGGCGGCGATCCACTGCCGGGTTGAGAGGGCGGGATCGCCTCGGCGGGCCAGGTCGGCGGCCAGTTCGAGCAACGGTACGGCCTCGGCGAACCGGCGCTCGTATACGGCGATGAAGGCATGTCTGGTCAGCGCGCAAGCCCACAGGTCAGAAGCGGCGGCCTCCCTACCCGCTGTCGCCGCCAGCGCGTAGCAATGGGCGGCGTCGGTGTACCGGTCGCCGTCGAAGAAGATCTCCCCAACCAGCTGATACAGGTCGGCGGTTAGTTCGCAAAGCCGCCGCCGAATGGCCGGTGTCTGCGGTCGGCGTAGAGAGTCGGTGAGCACGTCGAGTTGGGCCCGTGCCAGCGGCAGTACCTGCGCCTTTGTCGGCGACAGGACGAACACGCGCCACAGGTGGGAGTTGAGTTGAGCGAACTCCGCTGTCCCAATCGTGTCCACCATGCCGGTGTGAGCCGCCCCAGCGAGCCGGTCGACATCGCCGAGAGCCGCTTCGTCAGCAGGCAGCCCGAGCAGCGCGCCCGTCATGCTGAACAAGCGCAGCAGGTCTCGACGGTTCATGTCGTCGGCCTCCGCAGGGTCGGGTGGTACAGCGGCAACGGTAGAAGTCTGCCGGGGTGGCGTGAGCAACGCACCCAACTCGTCGAGGCTCACATCGAGTGCCTTGGCGATACGGTGGCGGCGGTACGGCTGCGGGGTCAGGTCGCCTCGTTCCCAGCGTCCGACGGTGGAGAACTCCACCCCCACTGCCGCCCCGAAGCTCTCCTGGGTGTAGCCCATCTGCTCACGCCGCGTGGCGAATGCGTCTCGCCGGTTACCCATGAACACCACCTCGCCGGTTGGTTACCCGCCACGATAACCAGCCTCCGGTCAAGGCCAATCACCCGCTCCGCGAGCTGTACCCGTTCGGACTACCACCTCAGAGAAGTCATATGCGCAGGTCAGACTTGGTGCCGCCCCATTGCCGCCTCATGGTCGCCCCATCGACGCTCTGGCTGTCGTTGATCAGCCAGCGTTGACTGGCCTAGCCATAGTCCGCGGTATCCGCTTCGACGCACCCGGGTCGAAACCGTTTGCCGAGACATGTTGGTAAGGGGTGAGTGGTCAGAGCGGGTGGGGATCACAAGCCGCTACACCCCGGGTGATTCGTGAGCCCCTCGTGAGCCCTCCTGCTGCGGTCCACATCGCGACTCCATGAGAGCCAATCACACCCAGTATTTAACGAGAGGATGACCATGGGGCCCCACCCGGCGAACTCGACCCGAGTCGCGGTGAGCGACCTCGCTCAGGGACGCTATTGCATCGGCGACGGCAGCTTCTCGTTTGCCGCGGCGCACCGCCTCGTCACTCTGCCCGACGCCGAGAACAAGGCCGCGCGACCCCACGGTCACACCTTCACCGTCGAGGTCCAGCTCGCCGACACCGAACTGCGGGCACCCGGTTTCGTGGCGGACTACGCCGAACTCGCCCCCGTCGGTGAGTACCTCAAGCGCGAACTAGACCATCGCGACCTCAACGATCTGTTCACGTTCGACACCACCACCGACGCGCTCGCCCACCACATCACCGCGTGGTTCCTGGCCAACATGCCCCCGGAGCGGGGGAGGCAGCTTCAGGCCGTCGACGTCGGCCTCGGCGCAGCCACGGGGGCACGCCAGCATGTCGATGACGAGTCGTTCACCTTCGAGGCGGCCCATCACCTGGAGGGCCTGCCTGACGGGCACAAGTGCGGCTGGCATCACGGCCACTCTTACCGTGTGGACCTCCGGCTGGACCCGCAGACGCACCCCGGCCGCCGCGCCAGGCTCCACGCCCTGCTCGCCGAATACCTCGACCGGCACCTCGACCACCGTGACCTGAATGCCGTGCTCCCGTTCCAGCCGACATCAGAACTGCTTGCCGAGCACCTGTACGCCTGGACCCTCAGCCAGGCCAATGCACAAGAGACCGCCGCAGTCCAGGCGGTTCGCGTCTGGGAGTCGCCGCGCCGATGGGCCGAGTTCACCCAGGACGAGCGGAGCGGCCGATGACGGTCACGCTGGCCACCGACGAACTGTTCGTCGCGGAGAAGTTCGGCCCGACCGTGCAGGGCGAAGGCCCGTCGATCGGGCGCCGTGCGGTGTTCATCCGGTTGATGAACTGCAACCTGACCTGCAGGAACTGCGACACCCCCTACACCTGGGACAGCGCCCGTTTCGACCTGGACGCCGAAGGCACAGTCGCTTCGATCAGCGATCTGCTGGCCTGGGCGACAGTGCAGCCGGTCGATCTCGTGGTGATCACAGGCGGCGAGCCGCTGATGCAGCAGCGCCGCCTCATCGCACTCGTGCAGGGGCTCGCAGACGCCGGGCTGCAGGTGGAGATCGAGACCAACGGCACGATCGCCCCCGCAGCGGACCTGCTCGCATCTGTCACCCGGTTCAACGTGTCGCCGAAGCTGTCGAGCTTCGGCGCCGGGATGCCATCCTCGAAGCGGATTAAGGGCCGGGTGCTCGGCGACTTCGCGGCCAGCGGCCGGGCCGTGTTCAAGTTCGTCGTCTCCAGCACTGCCGACCTCGATGAAGTCACCGGACTCGTCGCCGACCACGATTTGGCACCGGTGTACGTGATGCCCGAAGGCCGAACCGCCGAGGAGATCACGAGGCGGCTGGCCGAGATCGCCGACCCGGCCATCGAGCGGGGCTTCCACCTAACCACGCGGCTGCATGTGCTCACCTGGGGAGACCAGCGTGGCCGCTGACCTTGCCGCAAGCCAGCCCGACCCGCAGCCGTTTGAGACCACCAGCGGTGATGATCACCGTCGAAGGGAACAGGGGCACCGGGAAACCACGACTGCCACCGCGCTGGGCGAGCGGCTGACCGCCGCCGGATTCTCGACCTGCGCCGTGCACTACAAGCCCTGCCACGGCGTCAGGCCGTACTTAAATCCGACTTCGACATCACCCTCTCCGTCGATCGCGAGGACAGGATGACCACGCCCACCTCGCCAGCCCTTGGGCCGCTTGTCGCGGTGTACGGCCTCGTTGGCAACGATGAACGCCTCCTGGCCGTCCACGACCAGGACGTCACCTCCCACCGCCTGCCGGGCGGCCTCGTGCTGGCTGGTGAAGCCGCCGAGAGTGCGCTGCGGCGCATCCTGCGGGAGCAGGTCAACGCCGAGGTCGCACACCTGGACTTCTACGCCGTGGTCGAACGCCGAAGGAGCCGCGGCGGCAGGGAGAACGCGGTCTACGAACTGGCGCTGCTGTTCGACGTGACCCTCATCGACCCCATGCCGTCCCGGCTGGTCGCGGCGAAGCGCACTGGGTAGCCGAAAGTGAACTCGGCCACCTCAAGCTGGGCCCCGCGGGGCTTGCAGACAGGTTGCGAACCGCAGCTCTAACCCGGCGAGCACCCGTGGTGGCCAGCCCAGCCCTGACAACACCCTCCAAGCTCTTTCGATCGATTGCCACCTAGGAACCTGACGGTGGTAGCCCCGGGTACTCGTCGGAAGTAAGAGGAGGCTCGGTCCGGGCTGGTTCACGAGGGCCCAGAAGAGTTGCTATCAGCACGGAGGGGCTCAACATGCGGCTGGGCGGTTGCGAGAGGGTGTAGACGTCCAACTGAGCGGCGGCAACGGCGCGTCGATCGGTGGCCGCCCAGGCAATACGGTCGAGGAAGCGCTGCTGCAGCCGGGCGGTTGGACCGGGGCGCGGTCCGATGGTGCTGGGGTATCGAAGGTCCTGCCGAGAAGCCATTTTCCAGGCGATATCGGCCACCTCGGCGATGGTCTGTTGGATGCGGTGGGTGGCTCGGGTCGTGCCATGCCGCTGCAGACCGGCATCGAGGGCGAGGGCACCGCGAGCAGCGATGGCCATGCCGTGCCCGTAGATGGGATTGACGGTGCAGGCGGCATCCCCGAGGACGACGAACCCGTTCGGCCAGGCGGCGAGGCTGTGAAAGTGCCGGCGGCGGTTACCGGGGATGCGGAAGCCGCGAGGTTCGGTTAACGGCTGGGCGCGGTCGATAAGGTCGGCGATGATGGGGTGGCGCAGGCTGCGCGCGTAGGCGCCGAACCTGTTCGCGTCGGTGGGTGGCCGGTGGTCGTGGGTGCCGACAAGAGTGACGATCCATTGCCGGTTCTCGATGGGCACCAGGACTCCAGCTTTGACGTAGTCGGTGCGGGCCGGGTCGGACATAATGTTGATCTCGGGGAAGTCGCTGACGGTTCCGGCAGGCTGCTGGTAGATGCGGGTGCTGTAGAAGACCTGGGGGTCGATATGTTCCTCAGCCGGTGTGGGTAGGCCGAGTGCGGTCAACCAGACGCTAGCGTCGGATCCTTGGCCGGTGGCGTCGACCACGAAGTCAGCGTCGAGTTCCTCGATTCGTCCGGTCTGTCGGTCGCGGATCCGCACGCCAGTGATCTGCTCCGGGTCGCCACATAGACCGATGGCGTCAGTGGCGTGGCGAACGGTGATGCTGGGTTGCGCCAAGACGCGCTTTCGTATGACCCAGTCCAGGAGATTGCGGCTGCAGCCGATGATGAATTGCATCTCCTCGAAGCGGCCGAGCCAGCCGCGGGAGAGCAGCACGAGCAGCCGATTGGGCGCACCGATGTACTGAGCGCCATGGTCGAGCAAGGCGCGGGTGCTTCCAGGAAGGAGTTGATCGAGTGCGCGGGCACCGCCGGAAACGAGCACGTGGGTGTGGTGGGCTTGAGGGGTGCCCTTTCGGTGGGTGGGTCCTTCGGGCAGGCGGTCGCGCTCGATGATGGTGACCTCGTCGGTGTGGCGTGCGAGGACCGCAGCAGCCAGGGTGCCAGCCAGCCCGCCTCCGAGGACAACCGCGCGCAGGGACTTTCCGGTGGGCATGGGAGTGTCCTTTCCGGAAGGGAGATGTGGAACGTTTAGTGGGGATGGGTCTGCGCAGACTGAGGAACACGGGAGGCTGCGTGAACCACTTCGTCAGTCAGGAGGCTGGTAAAGGTCTCGGCGATGAGCACAAGTCGTCGACGTTCGCCCGCGAAGGCGTGCCCCGCGTCGCGAGGATGGTCTAGGTTGACGGGGCCCGAAAGGCCGGTGCGGAGATCGGTCGCAGTGGTCAGTAGCGCGGCTTTGATGTTGGCGGCTTCGTCCAGCGCCGCGGTCTGCTGCTCGTCAAGACCGGCTTGACGTGCGTGGTGACGAGCGGTGGCGGAAACGGCGACGTCGCGGGCCGGGAGCTGGTGGAGCCAATCGTTGATCTCGATGATCCGCCAGAACAGTCGTGATCGGGGGCTGAGGCGGTTCGCCAGTGAGTGGTGGGTGTGGACCATCTCCGGCTCGATGGGGCGCAGCGCCTGCCACAGGGGTGTGAGAGCGCGGTAGTCATGCAGGTCGGAGCTGACGTGAACGACGCGTTCCCACAGCGACGACAGGCTTGGCCCCCACGCGGCGATGCTGTTGCCGACGATCACCAGCGGCACGCCGAGGATGGCGACCGTGGGCGCGATCAGGGTGCTCCAAAGGCCCAACTCGGCGCCGAACCAGCTGCCAACGACGGCGACGAGGGTGATGACGCCGTAAACGACAGGGAACAAGATCCCCACGGCGGTCAGGCGCAGCCCTCGTCGCAGCCAGGGGCGATCAGTGGTGTCCGGGTGGTGGGACCAACGCCAGCAAAGACGAACAACGTTGGCCAGGCCAAGGACATAGGCCAGGAAGTGCAGGACCAGTAATTCGGCGAGGTAGGGCGCGCGAGCGTAGGCTGCGGCGAAGTCGTGATGGTGTTCGGCTGGTCGTTCGCCGAGGAAGAACAGAATGTTGATCGCGGCCACGATGCCGGTGTAGGTCAGCACCAGCCATCGCGAGATCTGCCACGCCGCAGCGGCCGAGTGAAGCCAGTAGACGAGCATGATCTGGATCGAGCACACGAATCCCAGGGCGAAGCAGTAGCCCAGCAGCACCGACAGGCTGTGGATGCCGACGACTCGGTCGAGGGCCATGCCGATGGCGGGAGCGCCTAGCAGCACCGAGGGCGCGGCGAACAGGCAAGAGAAGCATACGGTGCGTATCGCCGGTCTGCGGTCGGCAGGCGCATGGCGCAGAGCCCAGAACTTGTACAGGCCCAGCATCGCGATACCCAGCGCCGCAGGAAGGAAAATCAGGTCAGCCATGGTGGCCTCGCGGGGTGTATCCGAGGGTGTACCAGGCCCTGGTCGCCAGGTCGTCGCGGCCGGGCTCGAAGGGGCGGACCTCCTGCCGCTGCGCCCAGTCGATCAATCCCTGGGTCAGCGCGCCTGCGACCTGGTCGGCCTCGCGCTCCTCGTCCCGCGAGAGCGTGGTACGTCCGGCCAGCACTCGCAACATGTCCGGGGACAGGTCGGGATAGAAGAGGGCATTGGCCTCGCCGGTGCTCAGTTGCATCGGTTGATGACCGCAGAGCATGTGTGCGATCTCGTGCAGCAGGATCAGCAGACGGTGAACCCAGCTGCGGGCGGTGGTCACGATGACGACGTGGACATCGTCGTCCGTGACCGCCCAGAGGCCGCTGAGCCCGGCGCCCAGATCGTCGAACCGTAGTCGAATCTCCCGTTGTTGCCGTTGGGCAACGACCTCGCATAGCCGCAGACAGACGGTCTCGGTCGTCGCCGAGGAGTCCAGGTTCAGCTCGCGGATCAGGTCGTCGCGCAGAGCCCGCAGGTGCCGGGGTTTCATGGTGTCACCACCCTTCGAGCCCTGGTTGCCTCGCCACATCGAGATCGCGGGCATCAGTCGGTCGTTTCATCGCGAGGCACCTTGACCTGTGGCCCAGCGGGACCGTCGGATGGGTCGGAAGCGGACCGGTCCAGCAGCTGCCGCAGTGCTTCGTGCTCCACCTCGGGGCGCAACGCCCGCACCAGCGCAAGTACCGCTTTGTTGCGCACCTCTGCCGACGGGGAAGCGGCCGTGGCGCGTAGGATCACTTCGTTGACTCCCAGGCGCTCCAACGTCTGATGAGTCTCCAACTGCTCCTCCACGCGGGCGGCCAACTCCTCGTCGAAGAAGTACGCAGGCTCGGCGCCGAAGGCCACCGCGAGTGCGATCACGTGCTTGAGCTTGGGATTCGGATTCTTACCGCTGCGCAGATCACGGACCGTGTTCGGTGCGATCGTCCATCCGTTGTCGCCCAGCTCCTCGGCTTTGCGGCGCACGGCTGACGCCACGGCCTCCGACGTCATCTCACCCTGGCCGGGCGGATGCACCAGGGAGAACAGGCGATTGAGCTTGACGGCGAACGGGCGACCGGGCAGGTCCGGCGTTCGGCTGCGACGGCCTCCCACGAAGACGGCGGGGTGCACGTTCAATGCCTCGGCTAAGGCCAGGACGGTCGCCAGGGTCGGCTCGCGCTGCCCCTTACGCAGTTGGGCGACGTAGCTGTGCGTAACCCCGATGGCCTGTCCCAGCTCAACGTTGGAGTACGGGCGCGCCTTCCCGGGCTGGCTGGTCGAGCACAGCAGGTTCAGAACGGCCGCGAACGACGGCCACCTGCTGTCGTTCATCAGCCCACCTCCGCCCTCATGGCCTTGTACTGTTTTGAGGAAGCTAACCCAATCGGGCTCATTGCGGTTGAAGAGTTGCTACCTACAGCCTAAAGTCCATAACACGTCACTTCAACCGCCCTGAAGAGTGACACGGGAACATCAGGCTTCCAGTACAAGGGCTAGCAGGCGTCCGGTGGCAGAGGTTCGGGGGGATCGCGATGACTACAGCACCGACAGCGCAGACCTCGGGTCGGCCACGCGAGGCATTGCCCCGGCAGTGCTCCTCGTGCGGCCAACCTCGGGGAAGCTGGGGCAGGGACAGGCTGACCGGTCTGCTCGACCGGTGGGGCTGGGACATTCACGTCCCGCGTGCGCTCGAGGACGCCCGGCGTCGGCAGCGTCCAGTCAGCCTGCTCGTCCTGGATCTTGACCGCTTCAAGCGCGTCAACGACGAGTACGGCCATCCGGCCGGCGACGCCGTCCTATGGGCGACCGCGCACGTGTTGCGGACCGCCGTGCGCGGCTCCGACCTGGTCGGTCGCCTCGGCGGCGACGAGTTCGTTGTCCTGGTTCCTGGTGCAGACACCGAGCAGGCCCTCGGGGTTGCCCGGCGCATCAGCGCGGGCATCGCCGCGATCGTCGTTGACGCCCCTGTCGCCTCCGGCGGCACCACTGCCATCCGCAGTTTTACCGTGTCCATCGGCGTCGCCGTGCACGCGGCCACCGACCCCACCAGCATCGAGACGCTGCTACTGGAGGCCGACACGGCCCTGCGCCATGCCAAGCACGCGGGGCGCAACACCACGTGCATCGGCGCGGAAGTACTCGAGCCCGCCGACGAACGATCCGGTGAGCGCGACCACCAACCCGCGCCGGTCCGCCGCGACGGCAACCCTGCCCTCGAGACGTCGTCAACGACGACCGACAGGACCGCCCTTGTGCAGGAGCCTGCCTACTGGCACGGCTTGTACGAGGTGCTTCAACTGCTCAAAGGCGAGTGGGTGCCAGCAATCCTCGCCACGCTGATCAACGGCCCCCGACACTTCACCGAGATCCTGTCCACTATCCACGACACGACCATCGGTCAACCTGATTCCGGCCGGTGGCTGCACGACAGCATTCTGGGTCGCACACTGCGGCGCATGGAGGACAAGGACCTGGTCACTCGACACGAGGAACCCAACCGGTTCCCCAAATCGACCGTGTACGAACTGACTCCTCTGGCCTCAGTACTACTGACCACTCTCGCTCCCGCGGTGCGCTGTGTCAGCACCCGAAACCGTCAGGAGGGCGAACTGTCGGACAGGGCGACGACCTGCTGTGGTGACAGTCTGCCACTGCGCGCAGCCGTCTGAAGTCGGCAGAGGGGGTCCCTGTGATCCGACAGCGGGCGACGGTGGTGAAGTAGTGCGTCACCTGAATTCTCCCGCCCTCTGCTGTCCGCGTTCGGAGAGGGTTTCGGCGATCTGTCGCAGCCGCTCGCGCGTCGCGGCAGCCGAGCAGGCAGCCCGCTCCACCTCCTTCAACATCGCGCGGTAGCTGGAGGTTTCCGGGTGATGCAGGACGATGCTGCTGCGAAGGAGTTCCGAGTGAACGACGGGCGGGTCTCGCCTGAACTGGATCAGCGTCCACGCCGAGCCGAGCGCACCGACCGGCACACCCGCACGCACCATCCTGATCCCGAGTCCGCGCTCCGGCGCGGCGATGAGGTGTGCGAGTTGGTCACGCAGGGCAGCGACGCCGCCGAACGGCGTTCGAAGTGCGAGTTCGTGGATGTAGGCGGTGTATTCCACCTGACTCAGGCCGCGTTGCTTCTCCTGGCAGGCATTCCATCGGCGTTCGATCTCGTCGTCCGTCGCCCCGCTTGCGCGCCACCAGCCGCGGGCGTATCGGTAGGTCAGCAACAGTTCGGGAACGACCGCTATCGACCAGTCCGTCACCACTCGGGCGTCTGTGCCGTAACCCGCGACCAGCAGGGAGTCCGGTAGCACTTCAGGTAGCGTCCGTTGCCACCAGCATGCCCTGTTGTCTGTGTGCGCGTCCTCGTACAACTCGCGACGCTGCCGCAGGGGTACTTTGTAGACGGTCAACAGCGTCGCCATGTCCTCCCGACTGATGTGCCGGCGACCGTTCTCGATTCTGCTCAGGGTAGACAAGGACATCTGAGTTTGCTCCGCGACCTGCTCGAGCGTAAGCGTCGTCTGCGACAACCGGATCGCTCGCAGGACCGCTCCCACCGCCCGATTGCGGGCGTGCGGCGGCTTATGCTGTCCCGACATCGCGACCGTCTGCCCTCTCGGCCCTGCTTGTTCGGGAATAGGGGTGACGAGGTGTCACGCGCGAATGCTGCATGTCTGCGTCGGTCCTCTCCGATCGCCGTCCTGCGCCGATCGCCCGATCGGTGGGACGCAGGCTTTACATCTGGTCGATGTTCGGGTTGGCGTCGAGCGGAGTGACCGGTGCGTCTGGATGGCCTGGGGCGGGAACGGCGAGCAGAGCGGAGACGACCGCCGCGAGAGTCGCATCGCAACGCCAGACAGGGGCACCCTCGCCGTTGACGCGCTCGCCGTGTGCATTGTTTCGACTGTGGACGAGCAGGGTGTCGACGGAGTCCTCAGGCCAGAGCCGATAGAGGATGAGGACTGGTCCAGGAAGGCGGTGCCAGCCCGTCATATCGAGGTTGGCGAGTTCAGGTAGTTCGTCAAGGTCGACTGCGGCTGCCATGGTCATAAGATGGTCTTTCTGAACCGGGTGAGAGTGGAACCGTCTGCCCGGGAAGGGGGACCGGCAGGTTCCCGGGCAGACGGGGCTTGGTGGGCCGCCGAGTGGCGGTTAGGGGATCGCGGCCCCAAAGAGGGGCTAGAGGTGCGCGAGCAGGTCGGACAATCCACACGCCCGAACCGTCAGCTGGCGTAGATCACGCAGGCGGGGCGTTGGGCCTGGTTGGCCGGCGTCCCCGCTCGCGACTCGGCGTCCTTCTTGTTGTCTTCACCACCATGATCCCTCCTCCCGTGCACTGCGCGCTGGCCCGGCTGGGCCGAGGCTCGGCACCACCCCTCACGGGGGTGCCCGAATTAGACCGGCGCTCGGCGACCACGGCCAGAGCGGGCATGGGGCGCTCATACGGCGTCAACGCGGCGGCATCCCAGTTGACCAGGCATCGAAGGCAGTTTCGATCACACGTCCGGGCGGTGCCGGCCCGCAGGTCTTGACATGGATCAAAGCCAGTCGCGTCACATCATCGACGGGCCGGAACCAGTACAGTGCGTCCGCCAGAAGGCGTGCAGCTATTCCCAGGACACGTTGTGCAGTTCCAGCGAGGTCGCCCGCTGTTCCACAAGATGTTTTGAAGGGTCACCTACGTCCACCGAGTGGTCGAGTACAGCTGCCTCTACAGCATTCGCCTGCACATCCCCAGCGAGTGCGCGCTGTGGGAAGGCGTCGTCGGCGGCTGACCCGGGTACAGCGGCCGACGCGCGAAGTGGCCTGTGGGTCAGAACAGGGTGGGTTCGGGTTCGTCGTGCGTGGTGGCCGCTGTGGTGGGGTCCGACGTCACCAGCGGCGCGGTGGGGGTCAGGTGGAGGTGGACGGCGAGTCCGGAGTGGTCGGTGAGCCGGTCACCCTCCGGGGTGTTCTCCCTGGTGGTGTGGAGGTAGTGGCAGCCGGTGAGGTGTGCGGTCAGGGCCGGTGAGCCGTGGGCGTGGTCATACCGATAGCCGAGGTCGGGACGGCGGGCCCAGCTGTGCTCGACGCGGTCGGGGTGCAGGTGGCGGAACAGGTCGACCAGGCCGTGTCGGCGGGTGAGGTCGGTGTAGAAGGCGTACTCGAAGGACGCGAACTGGCCGCGGTGGGCGGGCCGGTGGTCGGGTTCGAGGACGTTGAGGTCACCGAGCAACAGCACCGGGGTGTCGTCGCCGGTGGCGTCCAGGGCGGTGTGGAAGCCCTCGATCCAGGTCTTCTTGCGTTCGGTCTTGACCAGCGAGGCGTCGCGGGAGGGCACGTAGGCGCCGATGACCCGCACAGGGCCCTCGAGGGTGTCGACGACGATCCCGGCGGCGCGGGCGGGCAGGTAGTCCAGGGCCGTGCCGATCGGGTCGAGGCGGGCGCGGAGCCTGGAGACGATCATGACGCCGAGTTCGCCGGGGGCGTGGTCGGGAAAGGTCACCGAGTACCCGGCCGCGGTGAACGAGGCCGCCAGCAGCCGGCTGCCCGCGGTGGCCTTGGTCTCGGTGAGCACAAGGACCTCCTCGCCGCGTTCGGCGAGCCAGCGCAGTTGCCGGCGGGCGCGGTCGAGGGAAGGGGCGCCGACGTTGACGGTGATCAGGCTCAGCGGCATACCGGGGTCTCCTCCAGGACGCGGTGGATCCGGGTGACGATCGTGGCAGCGATGGTCTCAGCCGGCTCGGTGGTACGGAGGCACGGCGTCCAGCATCGGAGACGACCGCGGCGACGCCGCCGAACTGCTCACCGCCCTGCTGGCCTGCCCACCCTAACTCCTCGACCTGAGCCTGAATCAGTTGCACATCCTCGCCGTCGTCCGCACCACCGGCACCGCCCAACGCGCCGCCCGCGTGCTTGGCCGCAAACAGTCCGGCGCGAGGATCGGCGTCGGGTGCAGCTGCATCCCACCAACTCCGGTCTCACGACGCACGACTGCGCAGACCGCAGCTGCGTTCCGGCTGCTATCCAACATCCGTTACATACCATATCGGCTACAAGCGTCTCCGAGTGTAACGGCTGGTCGTGCTGGCCCGACGTGGTTGGCGACGTGATTACGGTCCGCAACCTTGCCGCCTGTGATCACCTGGCGGCCGTTCTGGTGAAGGTCGTCCGGTCGAGTAGCGGTGCTTCTGGGAGGAATGCCAGGTTGGACGAGATGGCTACCGGTGCGGAGTCCGCAGGTGCAGAGGGTCGCCCTGCTGCGACGCGAACTCAGCACGCCATTCGGTTGTTAGTTCTGCTCGATGGATGCGGTACGCCGACCGTGGATGGAGATCCGCCCGGAACGGTCAAGTCGGTCCGAAGCGAGTTGCGGCTCCAGGCGATGGACTTCTGGCTGCGAAACCCGGACTACCTCGCCGACGAGCTGGTGTCGATGGTGGAAGCTGGCACGGCCGACGCTGGTCACCTGAACACAGCGCGGTCGCTCTTGGACGATCCAGAGCCTGACCTGCGTTGGTACCCGATGCCGCGCTGGTTCTTCGGCGCCTACGAGCAGCTCGATGACGCGTTCTCCATCCTCGAAACGTACGGCCTCGCCACGTTGCGCCGTACTGGGCAGCCAGGCAAGAAGAGCAAGCGCAACCAGTTCTTCCTGACGCAGGCCGGGGCCGCCGCGGTCGCTGAGCTCGCGAAGGATTCGACTCTGGGCTGGTACGCCAAGCAGGTGAAGCTGGTCGCGTTGGTTGCGGGGGACGGCGGTGGGCAGGCTCTAAAGGACCGGCAATACCGGCAGGCCACCTACGCGGGGACCGAGCTGGGCGTGGCCATCGCGCCGATCGCGCCGCGGGTGCGCGAACGGCTGGACGCGTTGAGCGCCGGCGCATCGGTATCGGCTGCTGGAGAAGCCGGTCAGGAAGGGAACCAGACGTGAGTGCTCTCGGCAAGGAGGTTGTTGAGGTCCTGGCCAGGCGGCGGGCAGGCGGTCCGCTCAGCCTCACTGTCGACGAGGTCGACAAGATCCTCAGCGGGCTCGGTGTCCCGCTCGGCGGCACCAAGGCGGTTCCAGTGCCGCTGCGTGCGACCCGGATGTACTTCGGTGGAACGAAGTGGCTCAAACCGGATCACCCCGATGCCCATGGACACGCGTTGGTCGATGTAGCAGACCTCCCTGAGTGGATCCGACCGGTCGTTGACAAGCGCTCGCCCGCAGCGGTCACGGTGGGAGAGGGTGAGGCACCGGAGCTCGATGAGCAGGCAGGACCAAGGGCGCGGGTCCCATTTCACTTCGAATGGTCGCCCCAGCCCGGTGTCAACGGGATTGGCTCGGGCCGGAACCTACGCGGCAAGTCAACCCTCTTGAACGTTCTCATGTGGTCGCTGACCGGCCGGTGTCCGCAGTTCCAGAACGATGTCCGCAGCTGGATCGAGCACGTCGAAGTCGATTGGAAGGTGGGCGCCGAGCGGCTGCGGGTCGCGTTCGATGCGGTGGACGGGGTGGCCACCGGACAGGTGATCAGGATCATGGAGGTGGACTCGGACGCCAGATTTACGGTCCTCGGGCAGTTCGACGGCGCGGACTTCGAGGGCGTCATGGGCTCGCTGATGATGACTCGGTTGAGGTTGGAGAACATCCCGGTCTGGACGGATACGGCGGCTCGGGTGCACGCGTGGCCCGCGTACTCCAGTTCGTTCGTGGTCCGCGCAAACCAGCTCGATCCGATCGTCGGCAACGAGCAGACCATCGGCCTCCGGATGATGCAGATGTTCATCGGTACGGACTGGGCACCGGTGCAGGCTGCCGCGATGACGGCGCGGCGCGGCATGGATACGGCACGAGACGCCGCGAAAGACAAGGCACAGGCGGCTGGCGAGGCGGTGGAGGCAAGCCGACGCGCGGCGGAGAAGCAGGTCCAGGACCTCCGGACGAAGATCGGGAAGCTGCCCGCCGAGACGCCGGACATGCAGCTCGTGCTCGACGCCGCGACCCGCGCATCTGACCTCGCGCGAGCGGCTCACAAGCTTGAGGCGAAGCTGATCGCGCAGACCTCGCTCGCTGGAACAGCACGCCAACAGCTCAAGGCAGTGAAGGCCCGCCTGCATACCAGCTACGAGGACGCGCTCGCGGCCAGATTCTTCCATCACATGCGTCCGTCGGTGTGCCCACGCTGTGCTGCGCAGGTCACTCCGGAGCGGCAGGCTGCGGAACCGGACAAACACGAGTGTTCGGTGTGCACCAGTGAACTGAATCTAAAGGCCCTTCAGTCCGATGTCATCGTGGCCGCGTCCGTACCGGACGAGTTCGTGGCTGGCCTGGTCGCAAGGACGTCCGTAAGGGACGGCGAGGACCCGGATGCTGAAGAAGGGCCCCTGGACGAAGTTGAAGCGGCGCAGGCCGCCGTGGCCACGGCCGAAGCCGCAGTTGCGGAGCTGACTGCCGAGATCGCGGCGCTGACCACGGAACGGGACGAGGCGGCGGCGCGAGTAGAGGTGGGGAGCGAACGTCTTTCGGCCGCGAGTGAGCATCGTGCGCTCGAACTGGACTTGGCCCGCGCCGAAGGTGCACTGGCGGCGCTGACCCGGTCAAGCGACCCGGCGACGGTTGACCCGGTCGATCCGGTGCACCTCGCCGTTGTGGAAGCAGCCGAGCAGGTGCTGAAGAAGTGGGTGAAGAACGAGCAGGATCCGATGCTGGTCCAGATCTCCGCTGACATCGAACGCCTGACGCAGAGCTTCGGCGCCGACAATCTCAGCGGCTTCTCCCTCAGCGGCGCAGCGAACATGACGCTCCGAGAGAACGGCGTCAAGCAGACCTACTCCGGGCTTACAGCCGGCGAGAAGCTGCGGGTCAAGATCGCGACCGCCATCGCGCTCATTCAGCACGGTTACGTCGAGGGGATCGGTCGCCACCCCGGTTTCCTCGTCCTGGACTCGCCCTCCGCCGAGGAAATGCCGGAGGAGGACCTCGCCACCATGGTCAGGGCGTTGCGGGACGTAGCTGGCGAGGCCGAGATGCAGATCTTCGTCGCCACCCGCAACGCCGCCCCGCTCGTTGATCTACTTCCGCAAGCCAATCGGGTTGTCGCGGAGGGGAACGCCTACGTTTGGTGAGAAGCTGCACGGTAATTGCTGACGAGAGGAACGCCATGAGCGGCAGTGCGGCCGTCGAGCTGGAGGGGGATCTCACCGCGCTCCTTTCGGCAAGCGCGGGTGGCCCGCCGGTCGAGGGCGCTTTCGCGACGCTTGGTGGCTGGGAGCGATTGGCTCGGGAAGCCGCTGACCTCGCCGACAGCCCGGTGCTTCCGCCGCTCGTCCATCTGGTCGCGCACGAGGCAGCCAACTCCGGCGGCCGGACCGACAGCTATCCGGCAGCCATGCGCCGCGTATCAGTTGCGGTCACATCCTCCACGAGTCCGGCCATCCTCACCGACAGCCTGGAGGCTCTGCTCACCAGTGGACCTGCGCTGAACGAGGTCGGCGGGGTTTTGGCGAAGGCCCTGGAGGATGCTGTCCAGGAATTCCTTGACTTACCGGACCCGGACAGCCGCGCCGCCCTGAGAACAGCAAGCGCACTGGAGGCCCGCACCCGACTTGCCCTGTGCGGAATCGGAGCACCATTCGCGTTGCTAGCTCTTCTGGAACGCTTCGATGCACCGATGCCCAAGCCGCTCGGCACCGCGGTTGTCCGCGCCGTCGGTGTCGCCGTCGACCACTGGCCCCACGCCGCAAGCCTCGCCGGTGTTGTCCGTGTCATCGCTGGGATCGACCCCCCAGCCGGCCAGTTGCGTCCCGATGCCGACCCCGAGGACGTCGCCTCCGACGCCGCGTGGGTGCTGGCGGGTATCGAACTGGTCAGCGCACTCCGCGCCGCGGACCTGCCGCTCATGCTGAGCAAACTCGAAGCCTCCGCACAGTACTTGCAGGTCGCCTGGGACACCTACGAGCGTGAGGACGCCAGCGTCCTTCTGACCGTGGTGGAAGTGCTGTGCGCGCTCCTCGACGAGTCCTCAGCGGGGCCGCAGGTGGCAGCCCTGCAGACACCTCGGCTCGAACCACACGCACTGGCCGACCTGGCTGAGCGGGTACGCCGGATCAACGTGACGTCCATGGGTCTGAATCATTGGTATGGGGATCCGAAGCGAGCAGCGCTGCTGGCGTGGTCACAACTGGCCGACGACCTGAGCAGGCTCCGGGAAGAATTTGAGCGGGATAGCTTCTACAAAGCCGAGGTCGTTGTCGACGACCTACTCCAGATCTACCTGGGCTCGCGCTCCGCAGCTGTCGTCTCGCACGAGGAGGACATTGACGGCCTGCTCAGGCTCGTTCAGCCGGTCATCGAGTCGGGGTTCGCCAGAACGGCGGGCATGCTGTGCAACCTCGAAGACCACACCCACGCCCTGGAACAGGAAGCCGCGACCGCGGCGGGCGACCGTGGACGCGAGCTCACCGAGAAGCTCGCCGCCGCGCAAACGGTCCTTATAGCGGCGAAGGCGCAAGCATTGGCCGGTGCAGGGCCGGGAAAAGGCGGTAGCGGCACGGCAACAGCGTCGCTGCCGCAACCCCTTAACCAACTTGTCCTGCCAGGATCCGCGGCAGCGATCGAACTTGCCGAAAAAGTGTCGCCCGAGACCCTCGCTGAACTCGCCAAAGCGGTCAGCGACAAAACCATCGGCAGACACAGCCTCAACCTGATCGAGGCAGAGGTGTACTCCGCGATCCGATCGTGTCTGGAGACGAGCCCCGACTACGTCAGGGAGCCGAAGGAAGCAGTGGACGACGTTCTTCGGCTGATCATCCAGTTCGTCAGCTCACGGACCAATGCCCAATCGGACCTGTACCCCTACCTGTTCGACCCGAAGTCCGTCGAAGACGACATCCACAAGGACCTCCTCGGCTACCTCAAGTCCGGCAGCCATGGCGCGATCACCGAGTACGAGGTTCAGCACGTCGGCGGTGGCCGGATCGACCTGCGACTCAAGTTCAGCGGGTTCAGCATCTGCATCGAGATGAAGGTCGACTCGACGAAGAAGCCCTTGAGCGACAAGCAGGCGTACCTCAAGCAGGCAGTCACATACCAGACGACGGATATCCGAATCGGATTTCTGATCGCGCTGCGCCACAAGGCGTTCGATCCAACCGGGGCCTCGCCACACCTGAGCGCGCTCATTGGGCACACGGTGTTCGATGTGCCAGGCGACGAAGTGCCGAGGCACATCGTCACCGTAAGCGTTCCTGGCAGCCGGACCAAACCGTCGGACATGAAGTAGGGCAGGAGTCATGTTTCCGCAGGTCACAGGTTAGAATGATCTAGTTTGACACGGTAAGGGTCACTGGTTCAACCCAGTATCGCCCACAACGCGTAAGAGTTGGTCAGACAGCCCTCTGGTGATTATCACCGGAGGGCTGTTCTGGGTCTGTAGCACCACTCGCCATCGTGACCGTCCGATCGGTCATGCCCCGAGTGGGTTGGCCGACCTGCGGGCCGCCGTTCACACGGTGGCCAAGTGCCCCAGCGCTCCTACGACACTTCACCCAATCGCCATCGCGCCAGCCCTCCTCCAGCGCCTGTGCCGCTGCGTTCGACCGCACGGTAAACGGCATGCGCGCGCACGGGATGCGCGGATCGCGGCAAGAGCGGATGTTCGTCGTATCACGGACGATAGCGGACTTCACTGGCATAGATGGCTCGTGTTAGCTCCGTTGTCTGCGCAGTGACGAGACGAGACGAGAGACAATTTCGTTTGTGACTCCGGTTTGCAGGTCGAGCCATTGTCGGTCACGGAGTGAGGTCGGCACGTCGGTGGTGGAGTCAGCGCCGGGCAGGATGACTGGGATAATGGGAATACCGGTGTGATTGACTACATTCAGTAGTTCTTGTTGTTGCCCTGTGGACGTGTTGGTGGAGCGGCCGATGCAGAAGATCAGAGTTCTGGCGGCGTTGAGGCTCTCACTGAGGACGTGGGCCCACTTTGCTCCTGGCGGGATGTGGCCGTCGAAGAAGACACTGATTCCGGCTTTGGTGAGTGCGTCAACTAGTTCGAGGACGACGGGGCGGTCTTCGTTGGGAAAGGAGACGAAGGCGTCGTAGCGGGCTCGCACTTCGGCGGTGTCGAGGTGGGAGAAGCGTTGTTGGTCAACAAGGAAGCCGACGCTGGCATGCCGGAGGGGGCCGTTAACCAGCCAGTCTCGGCCCTGTTCGCCGGTGAGGAGTCGTTGTAGGGCGCGGTCGGAGAGCATTCGGGTGGCTACCAGCGCCTCATCGCCGGTGCTGCGCGCTTTGGCCGTGTAGTCGGCTGGTGCCCATTCGGCGACGTCCTCCGCCAGTCTGTCTGAAATGGTGAGTGCGTCGAAGACCTCGGGCCAGCGGTGTTCCAGGCACCGTGATATGGCGAAGAAGCGGATGGGAATGGTCGGGCTTTCGCCAGGGGAGCTGGTGCTGATGGCGAAGTCGACCAGAATGTTGTTAAGAAACCTGATGACCGCGCGGGGGTTGCCGCCGAGTGCTTCGGCGGCGGTGGGCAGGACCGGCTCCAGTTCAGTGACGAGTTCGGGCGGTTGGTCGGCGAGGAGGGTTCTGCAGAAGTCGTTCATGCGGGCGGTCGACCGTGGGATGTGGAAGGGCAGCTGGACGATTTTGTCGAGGTAGAGCTCGCCCTTGAAGTCTTTGATCCCGTAGTCGGTGGAGTACCGGTGCTGAAGGTAGCCCTCCACCACCTTGCGTGCGACGCCCAGTACGAAGATGAAGCCGGGTTGTGCTAGGACCAGCTTGATGCTCTCCAGCAGGCGTATGGCTTGGTCGGGGAAGCAGCGGTCGAGGTCGTCGATCAGAATGACGATCTTGACGTCCTTGCGGAGTTTCAGCTCGTCGAGGCTGTTGAAGGCGCCGTAGTAGAGGCTGCGGTCGAGCAAGGGGTCCGGCGTGAGCTTGGCCTTCCGGTCGATCATGTCCTTGGCCACGAGGGATGCCTCGAACTCGGCGAATCCCGGGACCGACACCTTGGACTTGGCCGAGAAGCCGTACGCGATGGCGCGCAGCGAGCGGATGAGCGCCTGCCTCGACTCGTTGATTTTTCTGCCCAGCGTCTGGTGTTGTTCGAGCGCTTGGACGATGGTCCCCACGAGCGGGACGATCGGGTGTTCCTCCTGCTCGTACCGCCACGCGTTGAACCACACAGTCACGACTTCGTCGTTGTCGGACAGCCTGCGTTCGATCAGGCGCATAAGGCTGGTTTTGCCAGTGCCCCACTCCCCGAACACGCCGATCGTGAACGGTCCGCGGGTGTCTGTCGCGGCGTCGGCCAGCACCTGGGCGTACGTCTCGAACCCGAGGCCATCCGCAGTGCGCTGGTCGGCTTCACCGACAGCCTGGTCGGCGATAAGACTGATCCGCATCCATCCCCCTGAGTCTCACCACGAGGATCGCCGGCGACCTCCGCACTGCTACACGATGCACGGGATGAACTGCTCCCGAACCGTCCGGAACTCGGCACGTACGGATGTTCGCGGAATGATGAACCAGTCCTCCGGCAACGACTGGTCCCGGTCGGGCAGCCCGAGAACCTAGTCACGCCGCCCCACGACACGCCCGTCCGCGATGTCACAGCGCGAATCGCGCCTCCACTACTAAGCTTCCGGTGCAGATTCCCTGGTCAGCCCTGTTCCCATCCTTTGGTACTCCTCCCCAGGGCTCGAACCTGCGCACGTGACAATGAGCCCATGTCCGGTTCACACTGGGGTGGGTGGAGCAAATCTGGAGCACGCGCGCTTGCTGAACCGGGTTCAACTGCGGTGAACCGCAGCCGACGGTCTCGTTCGACGTCCTGCGACGTGCGTGTTCTCCGTTTTGCCTGGTCAGGACGCTAGGGGGCCCCAACTGGCAGTGTGAGGTCAAAGACGAATGGTCCGCTGCCGATGGCCACGGCACCGGGGCTGGTATCGACGACGCGAACCAACCCGAAACCGGGGGAAGCGCAGGGCACCCGGCAGCAACCATCGCCGCCCGCGACGAACCATCCTCACCGCGCATCAACCGACCCAAATCAGATTCACTATGGGTCTGACCAGGGCAGATGCGGCCCTTTGAAAGCAGTTGGCGAAGTTCACCCGATCGGGAAGATCAACGACGACCCCATAACGAGATCAACAGGAGTTTTGGAGCGTACTTCTCCTGTTTCGCTCCTTACCCGCCGGTACAATGATCTTTCCGTCCACAAACGACGATCAACTAAAGATCATTTCCGAAAGATCAAAACGCCCGCCGACCTGGTGTTTCCACCGGATCAGCGGGCGTTCTTCAGACCGTCGGGCTGACAGGATTTGAACCTGCGACCCCTTGACCCCCAGTCAAGTGCGCTACCAAGCTGCGCCACAGCCCGGTCTGTCTTGCGGAGCGAAGACTAGCGCATGGGGGTTGTGGGGGGTCGCACCGGGGTGGGGTGAGGGGCCTGTCCCCCGGCGACAGGTCCCTCACCACCCCCGATGTGCTCCGGTGGTCCCCGACTTGCCCACGGGAGCATGTCGGACTATTGCCGAGTGGGGAGGGGGTGGCTACCGCCGGAAGTCGGGGGTGTTGGGGCTACTTTCGACGGATCGTGGGCGGGGAGGGCGGCTCGGAGGGAGAAGCCGCCGTCGGGGAGGTTTGTGGTGGTCAGGGTGCCGCCTGCGGTGCGGACGCGTTCGGTCAGGCCCTCCAGGCCGGTGCCGCCGGGAGTCAGGTCGGCCGGGGGTCGGGTGGGGGCTCCGTTGACCACGGTGGCGACGATGTGGGCGGCGTCCCGGGTCAGGGTGACCGTGATGGGGGCGCCGGGGGCGTGTTTGACCGCGTTGGTGAGGGCCTCCTGGACGACCCGGTACAGGGCTCGGCTGATCAGTGGGCTGGGGGTGGCGGCGACGGGGGTGAACTCGACGTCCACGCCCGCGGCTTGGGCTTGGGCGATCAGGGCTGGGAGCTCGGGCAGGCCCTGGGGGGTGTCCGTGCCGGTCAGGCCCAGGGCGGCGCGCATTTCCGCCAGGGACTGCTTGGCGAGCCTGCGGAGGTGGTCGGCGGTCTCCCGGGCCGTGGGGTCGGTGGTGGTGGCCGAGAGGGCTGCCGCCTGGACGGCGATCAGGGTGGTGTTGTGGCCGACGGCGTCGTGGATCTCGCGGGTTATGCGGGCGCGTTCGTCGGCCCTGGCGCTGTCCAGGCGGGCATGCAGCTCCGCGCGGCGGGCCTGGTCGCGTTCGGCGAGGGTGGCGCTGAGTTCGGCGCGCAGGCGGACCAGGACGCCGAGGGCGGCCGGGCCTGCGGGGACGACCACGGAGAACAGCGCGCTCATGATCTGGTTGGCCAGCACCTCGTCCATGCCGAACTGGTTCGCCACCTGCACCGTCAGGAAGACGGCAGCCACGGCGGCGACCACCAGCCGGACCGTGGGCGCGCACATGCCGACGCGGAACAGCGCCACCAGTGCGGGCGGCCAGCCGAGACCGCCGTAGAGGGCGGGCAGGCACAGCGCGAACGCCAGCCACGGCCACCTCAGGCGCAGCGGCAGCGCCAGGCAGGCGGCGATCGCCACCGGCAGCGCCCACGGGCTCGGCGGGTACGACATCAGCACGGCCAGCAGCGGGAGTCCCACCGCGAGGACCTCGAGGCCGACGCGCCTCCCGACCGGTCCCGGCCTGCACAGCCGCGCCCACCGGGTCATAACCGGTCCTCGGCCAGCACGTCCACGCCGTGCAGCAGGAGCGCGGCCTGGACGCGATTGTGGACGCCCAGTTTGGTCAGCACCTGCGACACGTAGCTCTTCACCGTCGCCTCCGTCAGCCCCAGCGTCTCGGCGATGGCCGCGTTCGCCCGGCCGTCGGCCAACTGCTCCAGCACCTGCCGCTCGCGCGCGCTCAGCGCGTCGATCGCCTGGGCGCGGCGCAGGGACAGCCCGGCGCCGCGGAGTCGGGGCAGCAGGCGCGCGGTGATCCTGGGGTCGAGCACCGCGCCGCCCGCGGCGAGGTCGACGACGGCGCGGACGAGCACGTCGGGCTCGGCATCCTTGAGCAGGAAGCCCGCCGCGCCCAGGTCCAGCGCGCGGGCCACGTAGTCGTCGAGGTCGAAAGTGGTCAGGATGGCGGTGGCGACGGGCACGTCGGCGAGTTCGCGCAGCGCGGTCAGGCCGTCCATCCTGGGCATCTGCACGTCCAGCAGCAGCACGTCCGGCCGGTGCAGCCGGACGGCGGCGATCGCCTCGGCTCCGTCGCCCGCCTCGGCGACAACCTCGACCCGTCCGCCCGCGGTCAGCAGCACGCGCAGGCCGTGCCGCAGCAGCGGCTCGTCGTCGGCGAGGACGACGCGGATAGGTGTGTCAGCGGCCACGTCTGTCCTCCCCCGTCCGGGGTTCTGAGCCTAACCTTGACCCCGTCCGACGACAGGAGAAACCGCCGTGCCCATCGCCGATCTGGGTGACCGCTCACTGCATTACGTGCGCCGCGGCGAGGGTCTGCCGCTCCTGCTCATCCAGGGCATGGCGGGCCACCACCTGATGTGGGGCGAGGCGTTGCTGTCCGATCTGGAGCGCGACTTCGACGTCGTCGCGTTCAACCACCGCGGCATCGGCGACAGCAGCCGGGCGGAGCCGCCGTACGAGATCACCGACCTCGCCGACGACGCCGCCGCGCTGATGACCGCGCTCGGCTGGGCCGACGCCAACGTGTTCGGCGTCAGCCTCGGCGGGATGGTCGCCCAGCAGGTGGCCATCCGGCACCCGGAGAGGGTGCGCACGCTGACGCTCGGGTGCACGTACGCGGGCAAGGGCGGCACCCTGGGCAGCCCGGGGCTGAGCCGCATCGCCAGGGCCCGTGCCACCGGCGACGTCCGGGAGACGATGCGCGCGAGCTACGAGGTCAACCTCTCCCCCGCGCTGCGCGTGGACGAGTCCTGGTTCGCCCGGTTCGCCGACGCCGCGCTGGCCGAGCGGGTGCCGGGGCAGGTGATCATGATGCAGCAGCAGGCCGCGCTCCGGCACGACGCCGTGGCCGACCTCGCCGGGATCGACGTCCCGACGCTGGTCGTGCACGGCACCGCCGACGAGGTCGTCACCTTCGCCAACGCCGCCCACGTCGCGGGCGCGATCCCCGGCGCGCGCCTGGAGGTCATGCCGGACGTGGGCCACCTGTTCTGGTGGGAGCGCCCGGAGCTGACCGCCAAGCTGCTGCGCGAGCACGCCCGCTAGCGGCGCTGCTTCTTCTCCCGCACCCGCACCGAGATCCGGATGGGGCTGCCCGCGAAGCCGAACTCCTCGCGCAGCCTGCGCTCCACGAAGCGGCGGTAGCCCGCCTCCAGGAACCCGGTCGTGAACAGCACGAACGTCGGCGGGCGGGTGCTGGCCTGGGTGGCGAAGAGGATCTTGGGCTGCTTGCCGCCGCGCACCGGCGGCGGGGTGGCGGCCACCAGGTCGTTGAGCCAGCCGTTGAGCCGCCCGGTCGGGATGCGCTGGTCCCAGGAGTCCAGCGCGGTGCGCAGGGCGGGGGCGAGCTTGCGCACGGCGCGGCCGGTCAGCGCGGACACGTTGACCCGCTCGGCCCAGGTGACCCGCACCAGGCCGCGCTCCAGCTCCCGCTCCAGCTCGTTGCGCCGGTCCTCGTCGACGAGGTCCCACTTGTTGAGCGCGAGCACGCACGCGCGTCCCGCCTCGACGACCATCGTCAGCACCCGCAGGTCCTGCTCGGAGATGGGCTCGCTGGCGTCCAGCAGCACGATCGCCACCTCGGCGGACTCGATCGCGCCCTTGGTGCGCAGCGAGGCGTAGTACTCCGCGCCGCTGGCGAAGTTGACGCGCTTGCGCAGGCCCGCGGTGTCGACGAACCGCCACACCTGGTCGTCGAGCTCCACCAGGGAGTCCACCGGGTCGACGGTGGTGCCCGCGACGGCGTCGACGACGGCGCGGTCCTCGCCGGTCAGCCGGTTGAGCAGGCTCGACTTGCCCACGTTGGGCCTGCCGACCAGCGCGACCCGGCGCGGGCCGCCCACGGTGGCGCTGTAGGTCTCGCGCGGGGTCTCCGGCAGCACGGCCAGGATCGCGTCGAGCAGGTCGCCGGAGTTGCGGCCGTGCAGCGCGCTCACCGGGTACGGCTCGCCCAGGCCCAGCGACCACAGCGACGCGGTGTCGGCGAGCAGGCGCTCGTCGTCGACCTTGTTCGCCACGAGCAGCACGGGCCGCTTGGAGCGGCGCAGCACGCGGGCGACGGCCTCGTCGGTCGCCGTGGCGCCCACGGTCGCGTCGACCACGACCAGCACGGCGTCGGCGTGCCGCATCGCGTACTCGGCCTGCGCGGCGACCGCGGCGGCCATGCCCTCGGCCTTGGGCTCCCAGCCGCCGGTGTCGAGCACGGTGAACCTGCGCCCGCTCCACTGCGCGTCGTAGGCCACCCGGTCCCTGGTCACCCCGGGGACGTCCTGCACGACCGCCTCCCGGCGGCCCAGGATCCGGTTGACCAGCGTGGACTTGCCCACGTTGGGCCGCCCGACGATGGCCAGCACCGGCTGCGGCGGCTCGGCGTCCCCGCCATCGGCGTCATCGATATCCGCGACCGCGGTCCATTCGGACTCGTCGGACCACGTGCCATCCAGTTCGGTCATGCCCGTCGCTTCTCGTCTAGTTCGTGCACCAGGCCCGCCAAGCGGACCCGGATCTGTTCGGTGGCCTCTTCCAGGCCCGTGCGGCCGCGCCCGACCTCCAGCGCGAACGGTTCGCCGACCAGCATGTCGACAACCGGCCGGAACCGCCTGCGCGACCCCTCGGGCCTGCGCGTTCCCCGGGTGGCGACCGGCAGCACGACGGCGCCGGACGTGCGCACCAGCCATGCCGCGCCCTGCTCGGCCGCGGCGACGTCGCCCGTGCCCCGGGTGCCCTCGGGGAACACCCCGACCAGCCCGCCGCCGCGCAGCACCCGCACCGCCGCCATCAGCGGCGCCCGGTCGGCCTCGCCCCGGCGGATCGGCAGCTGGCCGATCCCGCGCAGCAGCCGCCCCGCGACGCCGCGGAACAACTCCTCCTTGACCAGGAACACCGAGCGGCGCGGCAGCATTCCGTAGATGAGCTGCGGCTCCAGCAGCGAGCTGTGGTTGGCCACGAGCACGACCGGGCCCGTGCGCGGCACGCGCTCCCGGCCGCTGACCCGCACGCGGAAGGCAGGCCGGTGCAGCCAGGTGCCGATCCAGCGGGCCGTGTCGGCCAGCCGGGGCACCGCGCCCTCGGGCAGGTCGGGCGCCCGGGACCCCAGTCCGGTCATCGGCCGTTGGCCTCCGCGGTGGCCCGCAGCCCACGCTCCTCCACCAGCTCGATCAGCCGGGCCAGCACGCCGTCGATGTCCAGGTCGGTGGTGTCGACCTCGACGGCGTCGGCGGCCGGGCGCAGGGGCGAGACGGCGCGGCTGGAGTCCAGCCGGTCGCGGCGCTCGACGTCGGCGAGCGTGGCGTCGACGCTCACCTCGCGGCCCGCGGCGCTGTCCTGCCTGGCCCGGCGCGCGGCGCGGGCGTCGGCGCTGGCGGTGAGGAACACCTTGAGCGCGGCGTCGGGGGACACGACGGTGCCGATGTCGCGCCCCTCGACGACGATGCCGCCGCGCACGGCCTTGGCCTCGCTGATCATCCGCCGCTGCATCGCCACGAGCCGCTCGCGCACCTTGGGCACGGCGGAGACCGCGGACACCGCGAGGGTCACCTCGGGCCCGCGGATCTCGGCGGAGACGTCCTCGCCGGACAGCCGCACCCCGGCGCCCACCTCGGCCCCGATGACCAGCTCGGTGTTCTCGGCGACGCGCAGGACGGCGGCGCCGTCGGCCGGGTCGACGCCCGCGCGCAGCACGGCGAGCGTGACGGCCCGGTACATGGCCCCGGTGTCGAGGTAGGCGGCGCCGAGCCTGTCGGCCAGCCGCTTCGCCACGGTGGACTTCCCGGTGCCGGAGGGGCCGTCCATCGCGACGACTCCGCGCAGCTCACCCTGACCCACCGCTGTTGCCTCCCCGAACCGTGCGCACGTGACGCCACATTCTGCCTGGTCGCCCCGGGCGGTCCCCGGTTGGGCCATGACCGGGGACCGCACGCTCGGGTAGGGGGGCGGCGCGCCGGTCGCGTCAGGCCTGGTCGGCCCGCTCGCGCTGGACGGCCTCGGCGATCAGCTTGATGCGGCGGAGGCGGGCGTCCCACGCCGCGCCGACCGAGGACAGCTGCGCGACCGCGCGCGCGAGCTGCTCCTCGTCGACCCGGTAGCGCCGCTCCCGACCGGCGGGCGCGGCGTGCACCAGGCCCACCCGGTCGAGCACGCCCAGGTGCTTCGCGACGGCCTGCCGGGTCACGGGCAGGCGCTCGCTGAGGCTGGTGGCCGTGCCGCCGCCGTCGGCGAGGAGCAGGTCGAGCATCCGCCGACGGGTCGGGTCCCCCACCGCCGACCACAGGTCGTCGTCGACGGCGGCGGTCACCGGGCCGACACCAGCCCCCCGATGTAGTCGGCGAGCCGGGGGATGAAGGTGTCCCAGCCCGAGCAGTGGTCGTTGTAGGTCTCCAGCAGCTTGGCCTCCGTCCAGCCCATCTCGCGGAACCCCGTCTCGGTCATCCGGACCGTGGTGCCCTCGTCGGACGGGGTCAGCTCGAAGGTGATCAGCAGCGCGGTGTCGGCCTTGACGTCGTCGCCGGGGTAGCACCAGCGGAACGAGAACAGCCGGGGCGGCTGGGCGTCGACCACGGTGATCGGGGCGACCTGCGCCCGCTCGCCCCAGACGAGCTCGCCGACCGCGCCCGGGGTCGGGTCGAAGTCCGCGGCGTCGGACCACCACTGCGCGATGTGCTCGGGGCGGCTGACGACCTCGAAGACCACCTCCGGCGAGGCGTCGACGTGGATCTCCCGCTCGATCGTGCCGTATTCCATGGGAACCTCCATTTGCAACCTTTGGTTGCGAACGACGGTACTCGACCGGCGCTGGCATGCGCAACCGTTGGTTGCGAGTTCTAGCAGACCTCCTTCAGCACCGCCATCGCCGAGCGGAGCTGGTCGTCGGTCAGGTACGGCGCGGGGCCGAAGCGCAGGTGCTCGCCGCGGTTGTCGGTGAGGACGCCGCGCTCGCGCAGAGCGCTCTGCAACTCGGCGGCCCTGGGTGAGCGCAGGGCGAGGAAGCCGCCGTAGGACGTGCGGGGCAGGTCACGGTCGCGGGTGATCACCTCCGGCGGCAGGTCGAGCGCGTCGAACTCGGTCGCGAGCAGGGTGGTCTGGCGCAGGGAGATCTCGCGGAGCACGGCGTCGGTGAGGCCCTGCTCGGCGAAGAAGTCCGCGACCCTGGCGGCGCGGTAGTGGCTGGTGGGGTCGTAGGTCGAGCCCGCGAAGCGGTGGGCGCCGGGGGCGTAGTCGACGTGGGACGGGTCGCGCTCGGCGGCGAGGGTGTCGAACTCGGCGAACCAGCCGGTCAGGACGGGACGGAGGGACTGGGCGTGGGCGGGCAGGCGCAGGAAGCAGTTGCCCTCCCCCAGCTGCAGGTACTTGTAGCCGCCGCCGACGATCCAGGCGTCGGCCAGGCCCTGCCTGTCCAGCGGGAACGGCACCACGCCGAGCGCGTGATAGGCGTCGACCAGCAGCTCCGCGCCGACCTTGGCCGAGACTGCCATCAGCTCGCCGAGGTCGGGGACGATCCGCGCGGTCTCGAACAGCACCGAGGAGACCATGACCGCGGCGGTCCGGTCGTCCACTTCGGACGCCAGCCGGGCGGCGAGCGTGTCGGCGGGCGCGGCGGGCACGCGCACGACCTCCAGCCCGGCCTCGGCGAGCCGGGACAGCTGCCTGCGCAGCGTGTGGAACTCGCCGTCGGTGGTGACCAGGCGCGGACGCGCGCGCAGATCCAGCGCGGACAGGAAGCGGATCACCAGCTCGTGGGTGTTCTGCCCCAGGGCGATGTCGCCGCCGGGGTCGGACAGCAGCGTGCGGAAGTGCTCGCGCACGCGGTCGGCCTTGGCGAACGCCTCGCCCCACTTGCCGTCCACAAGGGACGCCGCGGCGTCGAACGCGGCGAGCTGGGCGTCCCTGGCCACGTCGGGCCACGCCTGGTGGGAGTGGCCGGTCAGCAGCAGCCGGGAGGAGACCTGGAAGCGGGTGTAGTGCTCGGCGAGGCTCACAGCACGCTCCGGACGGCCCACAGGTCCGGGAACACCGGCTGGAACAGGGTGCCGCGCAGGTACTTCGCGCCCGCCGAGCCGCCCGAGCCCATCTTGTCGCCGATGGTCCGCTCGACCATCTTGACGTGCCGGTAGCGCCACTCCTGCATGCCCTCGTCGAGGTCGACGAGATGTTCGGCCACAGTGGAGGGACCGGCGTCGTCGGTGTAGACCTGCAGCAGGACCTGCTGGAACTCGGGGCACTCCGCCCACGGCTCGCGCACGTCGCGCGAGACGACGGCGTCGGGGACGGTGTAGCCGTGCTTGACCAGGTAGGCGACGAAGGAGTCCATCAGCGACGGCCTGCTCATCGCGGCCTCGATCGACGCGCGCTGGGCGCCGCCGTCGGGGTAGTGGGCGAACGCGCGGCGGTCGCGGCGGCCGAGCACGGCCTCCAGCTCGCGGAACTGCGCCGACTGGAAGCCGCTCGATGAGTCCAGCCGGGCACGGAAGCTGGTGAACTGGCGCGGGGTCATCGTCTCCAGCACGTCGATCTGGGCGACGACGACCTTGAGGATCGTCAGGACGCGGCGCAGCGTGCGCACGGCGTGCGCGGTGTCGCCCGCCGCCAGGCGCTCCTGCAGGTGGGCCAGCTCGTGCAGGATCTGCTTGAACCACAGCTCGTAGACCTGGTGCACGACGATGAACAGCGGCTCGTCGTGCTCGTCGGAGCGGGGGCGCTGGGCGCCGAGGACCTCGTCGAGCGCCAGGTAGGAGGTGTAGGTGAGAGCGGCCGAACGGTCGGTCGCTGCTTGGTCGGTCGCTGGTTGATCCGTCACGGCGTCATCACTCCGTCGAAGTGCCGCCGCGCCGGGGCCTCCAGCGCGGGATACCGGTCATGGAAGAGCCGCACGGCCGCGGCCCGGTCGGGGGGTGGCGCGACGATGTCGGCGGGCAGTTCCGGGTCCAGCAGCGCGAACTGCCGGAACGCGTGCACCAGCCGGACCCGCAGGTGGAACGCCGCGGCGTCGGAGTCGGCGCGGATGTCGGCGAAGTCGGTGACGAACGCGCGGTAGCGGGCGGCCAGGGCGTCGAGGTCCCACACCCGGCGGGCGAAGTCGGCGAAGCCGGGGACCGGCGCGCCGACCAGCACGCCCGCGTGGCGCTCCACCCCGAGGTCGGCGCACAGCCGGGTGACCTGCGCGGCGCGGTCGTGCGCGGCGAGCCAGGCCCCGTCCTGGACCTGGCCGAAGCCGAGGAAGCGCAGCCTGCGCACCAGCCGCGACCGCGCGTCGCGGCGCTCCTCGGGGATGCTGTGCCACAGCACGGTCCAGGCCACCGGGCCGGGGCGCTCCGCGCCGAGGCCGAAGATGCGCTCGTCGCCCTCGGCGAGGACGTCGACCGCGCGCTGGGTGAGCGTGTAGTGCACGAGCCTGCCCTCCCTGGCCCGCGCGAGCAGTCCGCCGCCGACCAGCCGGTTGAGGGCGACGCGGCTGGCCCCTGCCGTGTAGCCGAAGCCGCCGAGCAGGGTCACCAGCCCGCCGGACCACACCGCGGCCGACTCGCGTGGCCGCAGGTGCGCCCCGAGGATGGTCAGGACGAGGTCCTGGGGAGCGCTGTCGGACACGGGTCGCAGTTTAGTTGACACCCCACCCGAGTCAACCGTAACGTTTTGATCGTCCGCAGGACCGTCGGCGCACAGGGTGGTGTGGCTGGTGCAGGTCGGAATCGGATTGCCCACGACCGTCCCCGGGGTGACCGGGACCGGCCTGCTGGACTGGGCGCGAGCGGCCGACGCGGGCCCGTTCAGCACCCTGGGCGTCCTCGACCGGCTCCGCTACGACAGCGTCGAGCCCTTCGCCGCGCTGTCGGCCGCCGCCGCGGTGACCACCCGGATCGGGCTGGCCACGATGATCGCCATCGGCCCGCTGCGCTCCCCCGCGCTGCTGGCCAAGCAGGCCGCCGCGATCGACGCGCTCGCCCCCGGCAGGCTCACCCTCGGCCTGGCCGTCGGCGCCCGCCGCGACGACTACGCGGCCGCGGGCGCCGACCACCGGACCAGGGGCCGGGCGCTGTCCACCCAGCTGGCCTACCTGCGCGGCGAGATCGCCGAGTTCCCCGTGCCGCGCTTCGGCGGACCCGGCGTCGGCCTGCTCGTCGGCGGGTCGAGCGGGGCCGCGCTGGCCAGGATGGCCCGCTACGGCGACGGCTACGCCCACGGCGGCGGCCCGCCCCGGGCGTTCGCCTCCGCCGCGGCGAAGGCGCGCGCAGCCTGGCAGGACCTGGGCCGCCCGGGCAGCCCGTGGCTCTGGGGCCAGGGCTACATCGCGCTCACCGACGCCGACCGAGGCCGGGACTACCTGCGCGACTACTACGCCTTCACCGGCCCGTTCGCCGAGCGCATCGCGGCCGGGGCGCTGACCACCGCGCGCGAGGTGCGCGACTTCATCCGCGGCTACGCCGACGCGGGCTGCGACGAGCTGATCCTGTTCCCGTCCACCGCCGACCCCGCGGAGGCGGAGCGGCTGGCCGAGGTGGTCGCGTGAGGACGGTCGTCATCGGCGGCGGGCCCGCCGGGCTCTACCTGGCGATCCTGCTGCGCAAGGCCGGGCACGCGGTCACGGTGCTGGAGCGCAACGCCCCCGACGCCACGTTCGGCTGGGGCGTGGTGTTCTCCGCGGGCACGCTCGGCGCGCTGCGCGACGCGGACGTGCCCACGCACCAGGCGATCACCGACTCCTTCGCCCGCTGGTCCGCTGTGGACATCCGGTTCGGCGGCAGGCTCGTGCGCGCGGGCGGCAACGACTTCACCGCGATCGCCCGCACCCGGCTGCTGGCGATCCTGCAGGAGCGCGCCCGCGACCTGGGCGCGGACCTGCGCTTCGGCGTGGAGGTCGACACGCTGCCGGACGCCGACCTCGTGGTGGCCGCGGACGGGGCCAACAGCCGCTTCCGCGACGCCCGGCGGTTCGGCGCGGCCGTGCGGCCGGAGGGCGGCAAGTACGTCTGGTTCGGCACCGACCTGCCGCTGGATGCGTTCACCTTCAGTTTCCGCGAGACCGAGCACGGCCTGTTCCAGGCGCACGCCTACCCGTTCGACGAGCACCGGGGCACGTGGATCGTCGAGTGCGCCGAGCCGGTGTGGCGGCGTGCCGGGCTGGACGGCGTCACCGAGGCGGAGAGCATCGCCTTCTGCGAGCGGGTCTTCGCCGAGGACCTGGCCGGGCACGCGCTGCTGTCCAACCGCTCGCGCTGGCTCGACTTCCCCCGGGTGAGCTGCAAGCGCTGGTACGACGGCAACCTGGTGCTCATCGGCGACGCCGCGCACACCGCGCACTTCTCCATCGGCTCGGGCACGAAGCTGGCGATGGAGGACGCGGTCGCCCTCGCCGCGGCGCTGGAGCGCAACGGCGACCTGACCGCCGCGCTGGCCGAGTACGAGGGCGAGCGCCAGCCCGTCGTCGAGCGGTTCCAGAAGGCCGCGGGCGACAGCGCGGCGTACTTCCTGCGCACCGCCCGCTACACCGGCTACCGGCCGATCCAGTTCGCGGTCAACCTGCTCACCCGCAGCGGCCGGGTCTCGCACGCCAACCTCGCCGCCCGCGATCCGGACCTGGTGCGGGTGGCCGACGCCGCGTTCGCGGGCGCGGCGCCGGGCGCCGTGGTGCCGCCGCCGGTGTTCACCCCGCTCGACCTCGGCGCCGTGCGGCTGCCGAACCGGATTGTCGCCGACGCATCGCCGGGATCGGCGGTCGACGCGGTCCGCGCGGGCGCGGGCCTGGTCGCTGTCGCGGCGGCGGTGTCGCCGGAGGGGCGCGTCTGCCCGGAGACGCCGGTGCTGGACTCGCCGGAGCCGTGGACCAAGCTGGCCGACGCCGTCCACGCCGCGGGCGGCCTGCTCGCCGTCCGGCTGACCCACGCCGGGGCGCGCGGGGCCACCCGGTCGCCGGAGTGGGGCGCGGACATCCCGCTGCCGCCGGACCAGGCGTGGCCGCTGGTGGCCGCGTCCGCGCTCCCGTACGGCCCGTTCAGCGCCGTCCCGACCGAGCTGACGGACCTCGACGGCCTCACCGCGCGGTTCGTCGCCGCCGCGGGGCACGCGGGCGACGCCGACGTGCTGGAGCTGGACCTCGCGGACGGGCACCTGCTGGCCGGTTTCCTGTCGCCGCTCACCAACCGCCGTCCGGAGACCCGGGCGTTCCCGCTGGCCGTGCTCGACGCCGTGCGCGCGGCGTGGGCCGGGCCGCTGATCGTCCGGCTCTGCGTCGACGACCTCGCCCCCGGCGGCCTGACCGCCGACGACGGCGTGGCCGTCGCCCGCCAGGCGCGGGAGCGCGGCGCGGACGTGGTGCACGTGCGGGCCGGGCACACCGTCGCCGAGTCCCGGCCCGACTACGGGCCCGGCCACCTCACGGCGCTGTCGGACCGCGTGCGCGCGGAGGCCGGGGTCCGCACGCTGGTCGGCGGCTACCTCACCACCGCGGACGAGGCCAACACCGTCCTCGCCGCTGGCCGCGCCGACCTGTGCGCGCTGAGCCCTCGGCCGACACCGCTGGAGGAGCTGGGGTGAACTTCGCCGACCTGACCTCCCCCGCGGTGGGCGACCTCGCCGCCGACCCGCCGGTGCTGCTGCTGCCGCTCGGCGCGATCGAGCCGCACGGCCCGCACGCGCCGCTCAACACCGACCTGCTGATCTCGACCGGCGTGTGCGAGCGGGTCGCCGCCCGGGTCCCGGTGCGCGTGCTGCCGCCGATCCCCTACGGCGTGACGCGCATGAGCGCGGCGTTCCCGGGCGCGGTCGGCGTCGAGGAGGACGTGCTGCACGACCTGATCGTCCAGGTCTGCGCTTCCCTTGCCGCACAGGGATTTCCGCACGTGGTGATCGTCAACAACCACTTCGAGCCCGGCCAGGTCGCCGCGGTCCGCAGGGCCGTGCGGACGCTGGCCGAGCGCGGCGTGCGGACCGGCAATCTGGACCTGACCCGGCGGGCCGTCGCGCAGCGGCTGACCGAGGAGTTCCGCACCGGCTCCTGCCACGCGGGCCGCTACGAGACCTCGCTGGTCCTGGCCGACCGTCCCGACCTCGTCGACACCGAGGCCATGGCGAGCCTGCCGGAGAACCACGTCGACATGCCCGCGCGGATGCGGGCGGGCGCCGAGGACTTCCCGGCGATGGGCATGGACCGCGCCTACTGCGGCGCGCCCGCCGAGGCCAGCGCCGCCGAGGGCGAGTCCACTTTCGACACCCTGGCCGAACTGCTGCTGGAGACGATCGCCGAGCTGGTCACGGAGGAGTGATGGACGCCAACATCGCCGCCCGCTTCCTCGACGCCGCCCTCGATCGCGGCGACGGCCCCCGCACCGCGCTGCTGACCACCGACGGCCCGATCACCTATGCCGAGCTCACCGAGCGGGCCAACCGTCTGGCCGGGGTGCTGCGCGCGTTGGGCGTGCGGCAGGGCGACAGGGTGCTGCTCGCCCTCTCCGACGGCCTGGACTTCGTCGCCGCCTGGTTCGGCGCGCAGCGCGCGGGCGCGGTCACCGCCGAGGTCTACACCTTCCTGCCCGCCAAGGACCTCGCCTACTTCATCGGCTACACCGACGCCACCGTGGTGATCGTCGACCCGCTGACGATCGACCGCGTCCGCGAGGCCGGGACCGGGGGCCGCCGCGTGCTCGTCGCGGACGCGGGCGGCCGGGACCTGCGTGACAACGAGTTCGACCTCGACGTGCTGGCCGAGGCCGCCACCCCGGAGGCCGAGACGGCGCCGGTCGGGCTGGACGACGAGGTGCTCTGGAAGTTCACCACGGGCAGCACGGGCAGGCCCAAGGCGTGCGTGCACACCGCCCGCAGCCCGCTGTTCAGCAACCTCGCCTACGCCCAGGGCGTGCTGGCGCTCGACCGCGACGACGTCGTCCTCCCGGTGCCCAAGCTGTTCTTCGGCTACGCCCGCGACCTCGCCGCCCTGTTCCCGTTCGGCGCGGGCGGCGCGGGCGTCGTGTTCCCCGAGCGGACCACGCCCGAGCGCGTGTTCGACCTCATCGCGGAGCACCGGCCGACGATCCTGGTCAACGTGCCGACGATGATGAGCGCGATGGTGGCCCATCCGTCCGATCAGGACCTGAGCTGCCTGCGGCTGTGCACGTCGGCTGGCGAGGCGCTGCCGAGGGAGCTGCACCGCAAGTGGATGGACCGCTTCGGCGTCGAGGTGGTCGACGGGATGGGCTCGTCGGAGGCGTACCACATCTTCCTGTCCAACCGGCCCGGCACGCCGCGGCCGGGCACCATCGGCGTGCCCGTCCCGGGCTACACCGCGCGGGTGGTCGACCCCGACGGCGCCGAGGTGCCCGACGGCACGGTGGGCGCGCTGGAGGTCACCGGCGACAGCGTCGCCCTGCGCTACGAGGGCGACCCCGACAAGACCGCGCTGACGTTCCCCGCGCCGGGGACCGTGCGCACGGCCGACCTGGTCACGCGGGGGCCGGACGGCGCGTTCACCTACCGGGGCCGGGCGGACGACCTGCTCAAGGTCAGCGGCGTCTGGGTCGCGCCTGCCGAGATCGAGCACTGCCTGATCGGCCACCCGGCCGTCGTCGAGTGCGCGGTCGCGGGCCACGACACCGACGGCCTCACGCGGCTGTGGGCCTACGTGGTCGGCGACGGGGTGGAGGGCGAGGAGCTGCGCGAGTACGTCCGCGCGCGGCTGTCCCCGCACAAGACCCCGGAGAAGGTCGTGTTCCTCGCCGAACTCCCCCGCACCGCCAACGGCAAGCTCGACCGGAGGGCGCTGCCATGAGGCGGGTGCTGGTCACCGGCGGCACGCGGGGCATCGGCGCGGCCGTCGCCGCCCGCTTCGGCGCGCTGGGCGACGCGGTGGTGGCGGTCGGGCGCGCCGAGTGCGACGTGACGGACGAGTCGGCGGTGGCGGCGCTGTTCGAGCGCGTCGGGCCGGTCGACGTGCTCGTCAACAACGCCGGGATCGCCACGAGCGCCCCGCTGGCCCGCACGACCGTCGAGCAGTGGCACTCCACTATGGACGTCAACGCGCTGGGCGCGTTCCTCTGCACCAGGGCCGCGCTGCCGGGCATGGTCGAGCGCGACCACGGCCGGATCATCACCGTGGCGTCGACGGCCGGTCTGGCGGGCGCGCGCTACACCTCGGCGTACAGCGCGGCCAAGCACGCCGCGGTCGGCCTGATGCGGGCGGTCGCGGCCGAGGTCGCGGGCACCGGGGTCACCTGCAACGCCGTCTGCCCGACGTTCGTGCGCACCGACATGACCACCGAGTCGGTGCGCAGGGTCGCGCACCTGACCGGCCGGTCCGAGGCCGACGCCGAGCGGTCCATCGCCGGGATGTCGCCGCTGGGCAGGCTGCTGGAGCCCGACGAGGTCGCCGACGCCGTGCTGTTCCTGGCCGACGCGGCCGCGGTGAACGGCCAGGCGCTGGTCCTGGATGGAGGAGGAGTCACATGAGCCCGTACCGGGCCTCGCCCGGGTTCACCCGGGAATGGGCGCACTTCGGCTTCACCGTCGACGACGGCGTCGCCACGGTCACCCTCAACCGGCCGGAGAAGCTGAACGCCCTGACCTTCGACGCCTACGCCGACCTGCGCGACCTGCTGGCCGAACTGCCGCACCGCGGCGACGCGCGGGTGCTGGTGCTGCGCGGCGAGGGTCGGGGCTTCTGCTCCGGCGGCGACGTCGAGGAGATCATCGGCGAGCTGCGGAAGCTGGACGTCGTCGGCCTGCTGGAGTTCACCAGGATGACCGGCGCGGTGGTGCGCGCGCTGCGGGAGTGCCCGCTGCCGGTGATCGCCGCCGTCAACGGGGTGGCTGCGGGCGCCGGGTCGGTGCTGGCGCTGGCCGCGGACTTCCGGCTGCTGGCCCGCGAGGCGAAGTTCGCGTTCCTGTTCACCCGTGTCGGGCTGGCGGGCGCGGACATGGGCTCGGCGTACCTGCTGCCGCGCATCGTCGGGCTCGGCCGGGCCACCGAGCTGCTGATGCTCGGCGACAGCGTGGACGCCGAGCGCGCCGAGCGGATCGGGCTGGCCACCCGGGTGGTCGACGACCTGCCCGCCGAGACCCAGGCGCTGGCCCGGCGGCTGGCCGACGGCCCCGCGCAGGCGTACTCGGCGACGAAGGTGCTGCTGACCCGCGAACAGGACATGGACCTGGCCAGCGCGATCGAGCTGGAGGGCGTGGCCCAGGCGCTGATGATGCGCACGGAGGACCACGCGGAGTTCTACGCGGCCTGGTCCGGCGGCCGCCGTCCGGTCTGGAGTGGACGATGAGCAGGCACCGGGTGGTCACCGCGCCCGAGCTGGCCCCGCCGGTCGGGTTCGCGCACGCCGTCGTCGCCGTGCCCGGGTCGGCGGTGTACCTGGGCGGGCAGACCGCGCAGGACGCGTCGGGCGCGATCGTGGGCACGACGATGGCCGAGCAGTTCGACGTCGCCGCGGGCAACGTGGTCGCCGCGCTGGCGGCGGCGGGCGGCGAGCCGGGCGACCTGGTGTCGGTGCAGATCTTCGTGACGGACGTGGCGGCGTACAAGGCGGCGCTGGACGAGCTGGGGCCGTTGTGGCGCAAGCACTTCGGGCGGCACTACCCGGCGGTGGCGCTGTTCGGGGTGGTCGAGCTGTTCGACCGGGAGGCGATGATCGAGCTGGTCGGGGTGGCGGTCGTATGAGCCTGCGCGAACGCGCCGAGGAGCTGGCGGCCGGGCCGCTGTCCGAGGCGGCCCGGCAGGGCGTGCCGGGGCGGATCAACCGGGCGCTGCTGGCGGCGCTGGCCGAGCACGGCCTGCTGGCGCACATCTTCCGGCAGTCGGAGGGGTCGTACCTGCCGACGTCGGCGGTGGAGCTCTGCGAGATCCGGGAGGGCCTGGCGCGGCACTGCACCGAGGCGGAGACGGCCTTCGCGCTGCAGGGCCTCGGCGCGTACCCGATGCTGCTGGCGGGCGGTCCCGCCGCCGACCGCTGGCTGCCGGAGATCGCGGCCGGACGCGCGGCGGTCGGCTTCGCGCTCACCGAGCCCGACGCGGGCTCCGACGCCGCCGCCCTCGCCCTGACCGCCACCCCGGCGGGCGACGGGTGGCGGCTGACCGGCACGAAGACCTACATCTCGCACGCGCCCGAGGCCGAGGTGTACTCGGTGTTCGCCAGGACCGGCGACGGCAGGCGCGGCATCACCGCCTTCGCCGTGCCCCGCGACAGCCCCGGCCTGCGCGGCGACCACCTCGACCTGATGGCCCCCCACGCCATCGGCACCCTCCGCTTCGACGGCGTCCCGGTGTGGCGCGACCAGCTGATCGGCGACGTCGGCGGCGGCTGGGCGGCGGCGATGCGCACCCTGGACCTGTTCCGCCCGAGCGTCGGCGCGTTCGCCGTGGGCATGGCCCAGGCCGCCCTGGACGCCGCCGTCGCCCACGCGGCCCAGCGGCACGCGTTCGGCAAGGCCCTCTCGGCCTTCCAGGGCGTCTCCCACCAACTGGCCGACGTCGCCACCCGCCTCCGCGCGGCCCGCCTCCTGGTCTACGACGCCGCCTCGGCCTACGACGCCGCCCCCGGCACGTCGGGCCACCTCTCGGCGATGGCGAAGCTGTTCGCCACGGAGACCGCGCAGGTCGCCGTCGACCTGGCGGTCCAGGTCCACGGGGCGCGGGCGCTGGAGCGGGGTCACCTGCTGGAGCACCTGTACCGGGAGGTCCGGGCGCCGCGCATCTACGAGGGCACGTCGGAGATCCAACGCGAGATCATCGCCCGAAGCCTCTTCGCCTGACCGACTGTCAGTCCCTCCTGCGAACATGATCGGTATCCCGGGGCCGAGGGAGGCCGGACGGCGTGGGCTGCCGTCCGGGCGCCGCGGGTGACCGACTGTCGAGACTCGGGGAGGCTGGCCGATGACCATGACGGCGGCGGCGTTCTGGGAGTTGCTGGGGCGGGCGGCCGAGCGGCCCACCGAGCGGGAGCGGACCGAGTTCGTGGTGACCGAGTTGGGGCGGTTGCCGAGGGCCAGCGCGGTCGACTTCCACCGGCACCTCGTCGCCGCTCGGGTGGACACGCCCGGGCTGCGGGCGGCGGCTCGGGTCGTGCTCGGGCGGCGGCTCGGGGATGACGCCTACTGGGACTTCCAGCCGTGGTTGCTGTCGCTCGGGCGGACCGCGGTCGAGCGGGCGCTCGCCGACCCCGACAGCCTCGCCGACGTGCCGAGGGTGCAGGCGTTGGCGGGCGGGTGGGCGGTCGCCGACCAGCCAGCATGGCCGTCGCTGGCGCGGGCGGTGCTGGAGGTCTGCGGGCTCGACTGCGAGTGCTTCCCCGCCCCCGACGACGGGCCCGAGCCGCCGCTGCCCCGGCTCGCCGCGCTCTTCGACACCCCGATCCGCCCGGTGCGGAAGGAAACGGACGCGGAGGTTGTTACGGTGGTGTGGTGAACGTCGAGGTGACCCCGCTACCCGGGATAGGCACGCGCCAGGACTTCGTGTCCAAATCCGGCAGGCGGATCGGGGTGATCACGTACCGGGACGGCCACTTCGACCTGATCGTGGCCAAGCGCGAGGACCCGGACTCGTGCATCGCGTCGATCCCGCTGTCCGTCGAGGAGTCCGCCACGCTGGCGAACCTGCTCGGCGCGCCGAGCCTGGTCGCGCAGCTGGAGGAGCAGAACCGGGACGTGGCGGGCGTCACGACCCGGCAGCTCCCGCTGGCCCCGAACTCCCCCTACGACGGGCGCACGCTGGGTGACACCGCCCTGCGCACCCGCACCGCCGTGTCGGTGGTGGCGGTCGTGCGCGGCGGCACCGTGCACCCGTCGCCCCGGCCGGACTTCCGGCTGGCGGGCAGCGACATGCTGGTGACGGTCGGGACGGCGGAGGGCCTGTCCAAGGCCGTCGAAGTCCTCGAAACCGGCTGACCGCGCGTGCACCACACAGCGATCTCGCTGATAGAACTCGGTGCGGTCTTCTTCGGTCTCGGCGTGCTCGGCAGGCTCGCCTGGAAGATCGGCATCTCCCCCATCCCGCTGTACCTCGTCGGCGGCCTGGCCTTCGGCGCTGGCGGGCTGATCCCGCTGGAGGGCATCGAGCCGTTCACCGAGATCGCGGGCGAGATCGGCGTCGTGCTGCTCCTGCTGCTGCTCGGACTGGAGTACTCGGCGGCCGAACTGGTGACCGGCCTGCGCCGCTCGTGGCTGGCGGGCATCCTCGACATCGTCCTCAACACGCTGCCCGGCGTCGCGGTCGCGCTGATGCTGGGCTGGGGGCCGGTCGGGGCGCTGGCGATGGCGGGCGTCACCTACATCTCCTCGTCCGGCATCATCGCCAAGGTCCTCGGCGACCTGGGCAGGCTGGGCAACCGGGAGACGCCGGTGGTGCTGTCGATCCTGGTCTTCGAGGACCTGGCGATGGCCATCTACCTGCCGATCCTGACCGCGCTGCTCGCGGGCGCGACACTGCTCGGCGGCCTGACGGCGGTGGGCGTCGCGCTCATCGCGATCACCGTGGTCCTGGTGATCGCGCTGCGGTTCGGGCGGTTCGTGTCGATGGTCGTCGACAGCCCCGAGCCGGAGGTGTTCCTGCTGCGCGTGCTGGGCGCCGCGCTGCTGGTCGCCGGGATCGCCTCGCAGCTGCAGGTGTCCGCGGCCGTGGGCGCGTTCCTGCTGGGGATCGCGATCTCGGGGTCCACGGCGGAGAACGCCACCAAGCTGCTGGAGCCGCTGCGCGACCTGTTCGCCGCCATGTTCTTCGTGGTGTTCGGCCTGAACACCGACCCGCGCGAGATCCCGCCGGTGCTGGGCTTCGCGGTGGCGCTGGCGGTGATCACGACGCTGACCAAGGTGGCCACCGGCTGGTTCGCCGCCCGCCACCAGGGCATCGGCCGCATGGGCCGGGCCAGGGCGGGCGCCGCGCTGGTCGCCCGCGGCGAGTTCTCCATCGTCATCGCCGGGTTGGCGGTCGGCACGGGGGCGGTCGATCCCCAGCTCGCCCCGCTGGCGACGGCGTACGTCCTGCTGATGGCGATCCTCGGACCCATCGCGGCGCGCGTGGTGGAGCCGGTGGCCATGGCGGTGCAGCGCCGGGTGCGCCCGGCGACGGCCTAGCCGCCCAGTTCGGCGATCAGCAGGCCGCTGCGCGGCTTCGGGGTGAAGTACGTGCTCTTGCGCGGCATCCGCCCGCCCGCGGCGTGGACGGCCAGGACGTCCGGCAGCGGGACCGGCGCCAGGTAGAGCAGGACGTCGGCGTCGGGCGGTTCACGGCCGTCGGGGAACGTGCGGACCTGCGGACCGGCCGGGTCGATGCCCGCGGCGGCCAGCAGGGACTCCAGGACTGCGTGATCGATGACGCCGTCCTCGCGCGGCAGCGTGATGACGTAGCGGTCGCCGCGCAGCTGGGCCACGAGGGTGCCCGGCTGCGTCGGCGGCATCGCGTCGGGCGCCCGCCGGATGTCCAGCCCGCGCCACGCGTCGAGCAGCGCGGCGGGGTCGACGCCGCGCAGGACGCGGTGGAACCCGCGGATGCGCAGGTCCGGGCCCGCGGTGACGAACGCGAGCAGGCCGCCCGCCTGGGCCGCGGCGGCGACGCGGTGGTTGCCGTCGGCCACCATCAGCGGCGCGGCCGACGCGACCGCCAGCAGCTCCGGCGAGTCGACCAGCCACAGCCGGTGCCTGCGCCCCGAGGTGTCCACAGTCGACACGGCGGGCGGGCCGGTCGTCGCCGAGGCGACGGCCGCGGTCAGCTCGGCACCGGAGTGCACGGGGACGAGGAGCGCGGCACTGGTCAGCGCGCCCAGGCCGGACAGCACGCGCGCCCGCTCGGCGACGACGTCGGGGAAGACGTCCTCGCTGTGGCGGACGAACTCCGGGTCCGGCTCGACCATGCAGAGCAGGCCGATCGCGGAGCCGTCCGGGCCGTCGACCTGGTACGGGGCGATCACGTCGGTCACCGGCCGGTAGGCCTGGCGGGTGAGCTCCCGCAGGGCCGCCCTGGCCGACGGCAGCGCGTCGTCCAGGGTCAGCCCGGCGGCGATGGCCGCAGGCGTGCGGTGCGGGTGCTGCACGGCGAGCAGCGACCCGGCGGACGCGCGGGCCAGCGCCGTGGTGACGCTCACCTCGTCGGCGAACTCGTCGACGTCCGGGCCGGGGACCTCGCCGCGCACGACCCATCCCCGGGTGATGGGGCGCAGCACCCTCAGAGCCCGACCGCGCCGTAGAGGGAGCCGACCTCGGCGCGGTTGAGCGCGCGGATCGATCCGGGCCGCTGGTTGCCGAGCGCGACGTCGGCGATGCGGGTGCGCACCAGGCTCTGCACCGGGTAGCCCACCTCGGCCAGCATCCTGCGGACGATGTGCTTGCGGCCCTCGTGGATGACGACCTCGACGAGCGCGCGGTGGCCGTAGTTGTCGACCAGCTTGAAGGAGTCGACCTTGACCGGGCCGTCCTCCAGCATGATCCCCTGGCGCAGGGTCCGCCCGACGTCGCGGCCGACCGGGGCGGGCACCTCGGCGAGGTAGGTCTTCCTCACCTCGTAGGAGGGGTGCATGAGGCGGTGGGCCAGCTCGCCGTCGTTGGTCAGCAGCAGCAGGCCCTCGGTGTCGGCGTCGAGGCGTCCGACGTGGAACAGCCGCTCGGTGCGCCCCCGGAGGTAGTCGCCGACGCAGGGCCTGCCCTGGTCGTCCTCCATGGTGGAGTGCACGCCGCGCGGCTTGTTCAGGGCGAGGTAGACGCGGTCGTCGCGCACGTTCACCCTGACCCCGTCGACGTGGATCACCGCCGTCAACGGGTCGACCCTGCGGCCCTGCTCGCGCACGACCTCGCCGTCGACGCTCACCCGCCCCTGATCGATCAGGTCCTCGGCGGCGCGGCGCGAGGCCACCCCTGCCTGGGACAGCACTTTCTGCAGCCGGATCCCCTCGGCTGACGGGTTAGACGACATCGTCGATCGCATCCACTTCTGGCAACAACGGGGCGATCGGGGGCAGGTCCGCAAGGGAGGACAGCCCCAACCGCTCCAGGAACAACTCGGTCGTGCGGTACAGGTGGCCGCCGGTCTCCGGGTCGGTGCCGGTCTCCTCGACCAGCCCGCGCACCACCAGCGTCCGCATCACGCCGTCGACGTTCACCCCGCGCACCGCGGCCACCCGCGAGCGCGTCACCGGCTGACGGTAGGCGATGACGGCCAACGTCTCCAAAGCGGCCCTGGTGAGCTTGGTCCGCTGGCCGTCGAGCAGCAGCTTCTCGACGTAGGGCGCGTAGACGTCGCGGGTGTAGAACCGCCACCCCTCCCCGGACCGCCGCAGGTCGATCCCAGCCCGCCGCGCGGTGTACCCGTCGGCGAGACGGCGCAGCCCTTCCCGCACCCGCTTGACGGGCTGGTCGAGCGCCCCGGCCAGGGCGCCATCGTCGATGGGCGCGTCGACGACCAGCAACACGGCCTCGAGCGCGGCGTCGAAGACGTCGTCGTCCGCCAGCGGGGGCTCGTCGCCGACCGGGACGAGGTCATCGGCGGGTGCTTCGGGAGGGAGGGCGCCGGTCTCGTCCGGACCGCCAGCGGACGCCTCCGTCCCGGCTGCCCCCTGCCCAGACCCCCATGACCCGGCCTCGGCTCCCGCCACCGCATCGCCCTCGGCGATCGCCGGTTCGTCCGCAGCCTGCTCGACGGCAACGTCCGGCCTTTCGGCCTCCGGCGCGGGCGCGGGCTCCAGCTCGGCCACCTGCTCGGGCTTCGGCTCAGCCTCGGCCGCCAGCTCGGGTTCTGCCGCTGGCTCGGACTCGGCCTCCGGCTCCGGCTCGGCCGCCGACTCGGGCTCCGGCTCGGGCGCCGGCTTCGGCTCGGGCGCCAGCTCAGACTCGGCCGCCAGCTCAGGCTCCGGCTCGGACGCTGGCTTCGGCTGGGACGCTGGCTCGGGCTCGGGCTCGGGCTCGGATGAGTCCGCATCGGGCGGCTCCGCCTCGGCGTGTCGCTCGGTGGTGTCCGCATTGTCAGCAGGGGGCTGTTCGCGGCCAGCCACCTCTCGGGCGGTTCGGCCGGTGGTCTGCGGTCCCGTCCCTTCCGTCCCGGGGGCGGGGTCGACCGGGGCGGTGTCCGTGGCGGGCACGTTGTCCTCGGTCACCCGTACTCCTCTTCCTCGTCCGTCACCATCGCCGCGGCCGCCTTGGCCTCCTCAAGCGACCCACCGGTCCACTCCACCCGCAGCTCGCCCAGCGGGTCCTCCTGGGTGAACAGGACCGTCGCCTCCCGGTACAGCTCCAGCAGCGCCAGGAACCGGGCCACCACCTCCATGGTGTGCTCGCAGTCCTCGGTCAGCTGGGCGAAGGTCAGCGTGCCGTGTTCGGCGAGGCGGACGCGCAGCAGGGCGGCGGTCTCCCTGACCGACACCTTCCCCATGTGCAGGTGGTCGATCGACACCGTCGGCGGCGGCTTCGGGCGGAACACGGCGGCGGCGATCTCGGCGAACCTGGCCGGGTCCACGCCCAGCATGACCTCGGGCAGCAGCTCCTGGAACCGGTCCTCCAGCGCCACCGACCGCGGGTAGCGCCGCAGGGCGCCCGCCTCCAGCTCGCCGAACAGGGCCGCCACCTGCTTGTATGCCCGGTACTGCAGCAGGCGGGCGAACAGCAGGTCCTTGGCCTCCAGCAGGGCCAGGTCCTCCTCGTCCTCCACGTCGCCCGCGGGCAGCAGGCGGGCGGCCTTGAGGTCGAGCAGGGTCGCGGCGATGACCAGGAACTCCGTGGTCTCGTCGAGGTCCCAGTCCGCGCCGAGCGCCCGGATGTGGGCGATGAAGTCGTCGGTCACCCGGTGCAGCGCCACCTCGGTGACGTCGAGCTGGTGCTGGGAGATCAACTGCAACAGCAGGTCGAACGGCCCCTCGAAGTTCGCCAGCCGGACGGTGAACCGGCCATCGGCGGGCGGGTCGGACACGGCGGTCACGGCCCGCTGTCCTGGCGCAGCCGCCGGACCAGCACCGAGTCCGCGCCGTTGTCGGCCAGGTCGGCCAGCACGACGGCCACCGCCTCGCGCACCACGCGGCCGCGGTCCACCGCGACGCCGTGGTGGGCGCGCAGGGCGAGGCGGGCGTGCTCCAGGGCCAATAACTCCTCGTCGGAGACGTACACGGTGATCTTGGCGTCGTGCTTCTGCCGGGGCGTTGCGCCGGGGCGGCGGTCGGTCACCGGGCTATCACCTCACGCGCCAGCTGGCGGTACGCGCGGGCGCCCGCGGAACGCGGGGCCCAGGTGGTGATCGGCTCGCCTGCCACGGTGGTCTCGGGGAACCGCACGGTGCGGTTGATGACGGTGTCGAACACGGTCTCGCCGAACGCCTCCACAACTCGCGCCATCACTTCGCGGGAGTGCAGCGTACGCGGGTCGAACATGGTGGCGAGAATCCCGGTGATGTCCAGCTTGGGGTTGAGCCGTTCGCGCACCTTGTCGATGGTGTCGATCAGCAGCGCGACCCCGCGCAGGCTGAAGAACTCGCACTCCAGCGGGATGAGCACGCCGTCGGCGGCGGCCAGCGCGTTCACCGTCAGCAGGCCGAGCGACGGCTGGCAGTCCACCAGCACGAAGTCGTAGTCGGCGACGATCGGCCGCAGCGTGCGCAGCAGCGCGTGCTCGCGCCCCACCTCCGACACCAGCTGCACCTCGGCCGCCGACAGGTCGATGTTGCTCGGCAGCAGGTCCATGTTCTCCACGCACGTGCCCACGACGACGTCGCGCAGTTCGACGCCCTGCCCCATGAGCGCGTTGTAGATGGTGCGGTCGAGCTGGTGGGCCGGGATGCCGAGACCGACCGACAGCGCTCCCTGCGGATCGAAGTCGACGAGCAGCACCCGCCTGCCGAACTCCGTCAGCGCCGCGCCGAGGTTGATCGTCGACGTCGTCTTGCCGACCCCGCCCTTCTGGTTGCACACGGCCAGGACCCGGGCTGGGCCGTGCCGGTCGAGCAGCGGCGGCTCGGGGATGTGCCGCCGCGGCCTGCCGGTGGGCCCGGTTCCGGTGGACGAGACGTCGTCGAGCAGGTCGTCGTCGGCGTCGGACGCGGCGCGGGGCGCGATGGACAGCTCCACCGTGCCGCCGTGCCGCACGCCCGGAGGCGGAAGTGTCGACATGGCGATCTAGCTCCTTGTCGCCTGCGATCGGTCTCCACCGCAGCGTAAGTGCGCGCGGTGGACCCACCAACGCGGCTCGCCGTGCGCAAACGATCGGCGGTTACCGATTCACCCCGGCCAGCGCGCCGACGACGGCGTCGAGGAGACCGGGAAACGCCCGGTCGAGGTCGTCCCTGCGCACCGACAGCATCCGCTGCGTGCCGTCCGGACGGGTGTGGGTGATCCCGGCCTCACGCAGCACCCGCAGGTGCTGCGAGAGGGTCGACTTGGCCACGGACACGGTCAGCGCCCCGCACGGCATCTCCCGCGCGGCCATCAGCTGGGCCACGACGGCCAGCCGGGTCGGGTCGCTGAGCGCGGCCAGCACGGCGGGCAGGCTCAGCTCGCGCGGCTCGTCGACTCCGCTCATGGCCGGACAGCGTAGACCGCGACCGGGGCCGTGTCAGCCATCAGCCGGGTAACGCACCCCCAGGTCAGCGCGGGCGCGGTCCATCAGGCCCATGATGGCCACGGTCTCGGACAGCGGGACGAGCGGGCTCTCGGCGAGACCGGCGCGCAGGCAGCGCTCCACCTCGGCCACCTGCGGGCCGTAGCCGTTGCCGGGCAGCGGCTCGGTGAGCACCTCGGTGCCGCCGCCCCGGGTGTGCACGGTCAGCTCGCACGGCCGGTAGAGCGGGGTCCCGACGCGCAGCCAGCCCTCGGTGCCGATCACGGTGGCCTGGCAGGGCGTCTGGGCCTCGGTGGTGCAGGCGACGTGCGCGTGGCGGTCGTCGTCGTAGGACCACTGCATGGCCAGCGTCGCGTCCGAGCCCGTCGGCGAGAGGTGACCGGTCGTGGCCACCCCGGTCGGCGCGCCCAGGAACATCCAGGCGAACGTCGCCGGGTAGACGCCGAGGTCGAGCAGGGCGCCGCCGCCCGCGTCGAGGTCGAACAGCCGGTGCTTGGGGTCGTAGGCGAACCGCTGGCCGTGGTCGGCCGTCACGCTGAGCACGCGGCCGATGGACCCGCCCCGCGCCATCTCCAGCGCGCGCCGCACCAGCGGGTTCATCCGCATCCACATGGCCTCCATGCAGAACACGTCCCGCGCGGCCGCCGCGGCGACGACCTCCTGCGCCTGCATGGCGGTGAGCGTGAACGCCTTCTCCACCAGCACGTTCTTCCCGGCCTCGATGGCCAGGAGCGCGTGCTCGTGGTGGTGGGCGTGGGTCGTGGCGACGTAGACGACGTCGAGGTCCGGGTCGGCGACGAGTTCGGCGTAGGAGCCGTAGGCCCGGGGCGCGCCCAGGCGGTCGGCGAGCTTGCGCGCGCGGTCGAGGTCGCGGGCCCCGACGGCGGCCACTTCGCTGGACGGCGACGCGGCGATGTCGGCGCCGACGGCACCGGCGATCAACCCGGCGCCGAGGATTCCCCATCGCACTGGACGGTCGGAAGGCACAGAGGTGGGCACGATTCAGAAGGCTACCCCAGCGCGCGCGGGTGAGCGCTGACATATACCTCCTGCAATGTCGTGACGGTCACCAGCGTGTAGATCTGCGTGGTCGTCACCGACGCGTGCCCGAGCAGTTCCTGGACGACCCGCACGTCCGCGCCGCCTTCCAGCAGGTGGGTGGCGAACGAGTGCCGCAGCGTGTGCGGGGAGACCGACGCGCTGATCCCCGCCGCGTCCGCCGCGGTCTTGAGCGCGGTCCACGCGCTCTGCCGGGACAGCCGTCCCCCGCGCACGTTCAGGAACACCGCGGGCGAGCCGCGCCCGCCCGAGGCCAGCGCGGGCCGGGCGCGCACCAGGTAGGCGTCGAGCGCGGCCAGTGCGGGGCGGCCGATCGGCACGATCCGCTGCTTGCCGCCCTTGCCGTCCAGCCGGACCGCGCGGTCGGTGGCGTCGATGTCGTCGAGGTCGAGCCCGACGGCCTCGGAGATCCGCGCGCCGGTGGAGTACAGCAGTTCCAGCAGCGCGCGGTCGCGCAGCCCGCCGGGCCCGTCGGGGGCGGGGGTGTCGAGCAGGCGCAGCACGTCGTCGACCGGCAGCGCCTTGGGCAGCCGCCGCGGCGGGGTCGGCGGCTTCACCTCGCGCGCCGGGTCGTGCGGCACCAGCCCGTCGAGCACCGCGAACCGGTGCAGGCCCCGGACGGCGACGAGCGCCCGCGCTGCCGAGGACGCGGCCAGCGGCGGATGCTCCTCGGTCCCCTCCCGCAGCGCGGCCAGGAACGCCGACACGTGCCGCTCGGTGACGTCGGCGAGATCGTCGACCCCGTGCCCGCTCAGGTGGTCGCGGTAGCGCCGCAGGTCGCGGGTGTATCCGTCGAGGGTGTTGGCCGCGGTTCCGCGCTCGACCGCCAAGTGGTCGAGGTAGCCGTGGATCACGTGCTCGACACGGGTGGACGCCACCCGGGCGAGGGTAACGGAACGTCAGCACCCCGCCGTTCGTCTAGTAGTCGTGGGGACGATGAACGAGCCAGGGGGAGACGCGCTGCGGATCGGCACCGCCGAGCGCGAGGACGCCATGCGCCTGCTCGGCGAGCACTTCGCCGCGGGCAGGCTGCAGATGGGCGAATACGAGCAGCGCCTCGACGCGGTCACCACCGCGGTGACGCGCGGCGACCTGCGCGGGCTCTTCGCCGACCTGCCGCCGCCCTACCCGGCGTTCATGGCCCCGCCGCTGTGGGCCGCTCCCCCGCCGCGGCCGATGCCCGCGTACCCGCCGCACACCTACCCCGCCCCCGCCGCGTACGACCCGAACCGCTCGCCGAAGTCCAAGCTGGTCGCGGGCCTGCTGCAGATCTGCCTGCCGTTCGGCGTCGGCCGGTTCTACACCGGCCACCACGGCATCGCCATCGCCCAGCTGCTGACCTGCGGCGGCCTCGGCATCTGGTCGATGATCGACGGCATCATCCTGCTCGTCACCGAGTCGACCGACGCCGAGGGCCGCAGGCTGCAGGACTAGTGCCGGTCGGTGAACGCCGTCGGCCGGTCGAGCCACGGCGCGTCGGCGGGCCTGGCCCGCACGGCCCCGGAGAGCGCGGCGTGCGCGGCGAGGATGCCGGAGACGGCCGCGGCGTTGACCACCTCGCCCGCCATCGTCATCCGCACGGCCTCGGCCAGCGGGACCCGGTGGACCTCCAGGTCCGCCTCCTCCTCGCCCATGTGCTGGCGGGCGGTGTCGCTGAGCCCGGTGGCCAGGTAGACGCGCAGCACCTCGTCGGTGAAACCGGGCGAGGGCGCGACGTCGACCAGGACCGACCAGTTCGCCGCGGTGACCCCGGCCTCCTCGACCAGCTCGCGCTTGGCCGTGGCCAGCGGGTCCTCGTCGGCCCGGTCGATCAGCCCGGCGGGCAGCTCCCACAGCCGCTTGCCCAGCGGGTGCCGGTACTGGTGGATCAGCACGACCTGGCCGTCGTCGTCCACCGCGGCGACCGCGACGGCGCCCAGGTGCTCGACGACCTCGCGGCTGTGCACGCTGCCGTCGGGCATGCGCACCTCGTCGACGCGCAGGGCGAGGATCCGCCCGACGTGCACGTCGCGAGTGGACACGACCTCGAACACGTGCCGCTCGTCCGACGCCGCGCTCACGCGTTCACCGTCTCCGCGACCGGCTCGTCCATCTCGACCGGCAGGCGCTGGGCGCGCAGGTGGTCGACGGCGGCCTTGATGAACCCGGCGAACAGCGGGTGCGGGCGGGTCGGGCGGCTCTTGAGCTCCGGGTGGGCCTGGGTGCCGACGAAGAACGGGTGCGTCTTGCGCGGCAGCTCGGCGAACTCGACCAGGCGGCCGTCCGGCGACGTGCCGGAGAACACCATGCCCGCCTTGGTGAGCCGGTCGCGGTAGGCGTTGTTGACCTCGTAGCGGTGCCGGTGCCGCTCGGTGACCTCGCGGGCGCCGTAGACCTCGGCGACGACGGAGCCGGGGGCGAGCACGGCCGGGTACGAGCCCAGGCGCATGGTGCCGCCCATGTCGCGCTCGCCCGCGACGACGTCCTCCTGGTCGGCCATCGTGGAGATGACCGGGTTCCCGGTGGTGTCGTCGAACTCGGTGGAGTCGGCGTCGGCGATGCCCGCCAGCGACCGCGCTGCCTCGATGACCATGCACTGCATGCCCAGGCACAGCCCGAGCAGCGGGATGCCGTTGGTCCGGGCGTAGGTGATCGCCCCGATCTTGCCCTCGATGCCGCGCACGCCGAACCCGCCCGGGATCAGCACGCCGTCCACACCGGACAGCGCGGCGGCCGCGCCAGCCGGGGTCTGGCAGTCGTCGGAGGGCACCCAGCTGATCTCGACCTTCGCGCGGTGGGCGAAGCCGCCCGCGCGCAGCGCCTCGGTCACCGACAGGTAGGCGTCCGGCAGGTCGACGTACTTGCCGACCAGCGCTACCCGCACGGTCTCCTTGGGCTTGTGGACGCGGTCGAGCAGGTCGCCCCACACCGCCCAGTCGACGTCGCGGAAGGGCAGGCCGAGCCTGCGCACCACGTAGGCGTCGAGGCCCTCGCGGTGCAGCACGCGGGGGATGTCGTAGATGGACGGCGCGTCGGGGGCGGCCACGACCGCGTCGGTGTCGACGTCGCACATGAGCGCGATCTTGCGCTTGAGCCCGTCCGGGATCTCCCGGTCGGCGCGGCAGACGATCGCGTCGGGCTGGATGCCGATGTTGCGCAGCGCGGCCACCGAGTGCTGGGTCGGCTTGGTCTTCAGCTCGCCGGAGGGCGCGAGGTAGGGCACGAGGGAGACGTGCAGGAAGAACACGTTGTCCCGGCCGACGTCGTGGCGGACCTGGCGGCAGGCCTCCAGGAACGGCAGCGACTCGATGTCGCCGACCGTGCCGCCGACCTCGGTGATGACCACGTCGGGCGTGCGGCCGGCGTCGTCGGGGTCGGCCATCGCCAGGATGCGCGACTTGATCTCGTCGGTGATGTGCGGGATGACCTGGACGGTGTCGCCCAGGTACTCGCCGCGGCGCTCCTTGGCGATCACCGCGGAGTAGACCTGCCCGGTGGTGACGTTGGCGTTGCCCGCCAGGCTGCGGTCGAGGAACCGCTCGTAGTGGCCGATGTCGAGGTCGGTCTCGGCCCCGTCGTCGGTCACGAAGACCTCACCGTGCTGGAACGGGTTCATCGTGCCGGGGTCGACGTTGAGGTAGGGGTCGAGCTTCTGCATCGTCACCCGCAGGCCGCGTGCGGTGAGCAGCTGGCCGAGGCTGGACGCGGTGAGCCCTTTGCCCAGAGAGGAGGCGACGCCTCCGGTGACGAAGACGTGCTTGGTCGTCCGAGCGTGCTGCAACGAGGCTCCCGTGGTGTCCGGCGTCCATCCGCGGCGGGTTTGCCAGCCGCAGTTCCACGGAAGTCCACCCTAACACCTGGTCGCCGCGTCGCAGCACGACCCGTTACGTCACGGCGTCGGCGAACACGCCGTGTTGCCGAGCAGGACCTCTCCGGTCATCCCGGAGCCGGGCTCGAACCGGATCCGCAGCATGGACATCGCGATGCTGCCGTCGTTGGGCGATGAGTAGGTCACGGCGTTGAACGTGGCCGTGGCCAGCAGCGTCTCGTCGACCTTGCGGATCTCGCGGACGTAGTTCTTCGGCACCGGGTCCGGCAGCGCGCTCAGCCCGGACATCCCCTCGTAGGACCAGGTGACGTTCGTGCCGACCTGCGTGCCGGTGCAGGCGACGCGCCACTTGTCGATGCGGATGCGCGGCCCGCCCGCCGGGACCAGCGCCGAGAGCTCGAAGCCGGTCCCCTCCGCGGTGGCGAGGGTCTCGGTGGTGCTGGTGTCGGCGTCGAGGACGGTCCTGGTGCACGAGGACGTGCCGCTGGTGAACTTCACCCCGTAGGCGGCCCGCATGCCTGCGTCGGCGGTCGTCTGGCCGTCCACCGAGCACGGCGCGATGGGCGCGATGGACACCTGGATGTCGTCGTTGCCGAAGGCGGCCGAACCCGTGTCGGCGACACCCGCCGGGTTGGCGGCGAGGGCGGGCGCCGCCGTCGCCGCGATGGCGATGACCGTGCAGGCGCCGATTCTCTTGAGCATGGCGAATCCCTTGGTCGGAGCGTGGACTGCTCGATGATTGACGCGCGGGCGGCGCTACCGACGGGTCCACACGCCCGGGCACACTTTCGAGGACCCGATTCAGCCATCCGTGTCGGCGGTCGTCACTCCTGCGGCGCGCCCGGCGCGACCCCCTGCGCGGTGCCCGCCGTGCCGTAGCGGCCGGACTGGCCGTCGAGCTGCTCGACCAGCGCCAGCACGGTGACGACCCGGCCTGCGGGCGTGTCGACGTTGTCCACCGTGGACAACACCGAGGTGGCCGCCGTGTCGACCCGGACGGCCCCGACGGCGCCCGTGCCGTCCGCGGAGCCCGTGGCGCCCGCGAGCACCGCGCCCGCGCCCGAGCGGTCCACCTGGGTCGCGAAGCGGGCGATGATCGCGGCCCGGTCGCCTGCTGCGTCGCCGGTGTTGGCCCCGCCGGTCAGGACCACGGCCAGCTGGGCGGGCTTGAGGTCCGGTGTGGTCTTGAGGAAGCCGCCGTCGGCCAGCCCGGCCAGCGCCGCCGCGCTCTCCTCCGGGGTCGCCTGCGGCTTGTTGTCCTCCTTGGAGATCAGCAGGACCGGGCCGAGCAGGCCGCCCGCCAGCGTGCCGGGGTCGGTGGCGGTGGGCAGCTGCATGCCCGCGGGCAGCAGCCGGGTGGCGATCTGCTTGAGCTCAGCGGAGCGGGAGTGATCGGCGAACGCGTCGCTCACCGTGACCTCGCCGGTGACGATGCCGCCCGCCGCCTTGACCAGCTCGGTGACGGCGTCGCGGTCCTCCGGGCGCGCGTCCGGGGTGCTGATGAGCACGACGGTCCGCTTGGCCAGCGCGCCGCGCACGGCCATCGGGCCGATCGTGGCGACGAAGGCGTCGGCGTCGGCGAGCCTGCCGTCCATGGCGACCCGATCGGCCTCCAGCCGGGCGACCTCGGTGCCGAGGTCGCTGTTCTCCTCGGACAGGCCGGACAGCAGCGTGCGGCTCAGCGTGGTGGAGCCCAGCACCACCCCGACGGCCAGCGCCAGGAACACCGCGGCGGTCGAGACGACGTGGTAGCGCAGCGAGATCACGAGAACAGCCCCTTGACCCAGTCGATGAGCGAATCGGCGGTCGCGGCCGCCCAGTCCAGGTGCGCGCCGCCGATGCCGGAGACCGCCAGCGCCGCGCCGAGCGCGACCATCGCGGCGATCACCAGCAGCAGGACCGCGCCCGCGGAGACCCGGTTGCGGTGCAGGGTGGCGACGGCCTTGCCGTCGACGAGCTTGGCGCCGAGCCGCAGCCGGGTGAGGAAGGTGGAGGGGTTGGACCCCGACCGGCCGCGGTCGAGGAACTCCCGCAGCGTCGCCTGGAACCCGACGGTGACGATCAGGCTCGCCTCGTGCGCGTCGGCCAGCAGCAGGGCCAGGTCCTCGGGGTTGCCCGACGACGGGAAGGTGACCGCGCCGACGCCGAGGTCCTGGATGCGGGTCAGCCCCGGGGCGTGCCCGTCGGCGTACGCCGGGACGACGACCTCGGCCCCGCAGCGCAGCGTGCTCGTGCTGATGCCGTCGGGGTCGCCGACGATGATGTCCGGCCGGTGCTTGAGCGCGCGCAGGGTGTCGGCGCCGGAGTCGACGCCGACCAGGACGGGCCGGTGCTCGGCGATGTAGCGCCTGAGCCGTTTGAGGTCGGCGGCGTGCTCATGGCCGGGGGCGACGACGAGCACCTGCCGCCCGCGCACCGGCGTCTCCAGCTCCGGCACCCCGACGCCGTCGAGGATGAGCGAGCGCTCCCGGCGCAGGAACTCGATGGTGTTGGCGGAGAACGCCTCCAGCTGGGCGGACATGCCCGCCTTCGCCTCGATCATCTGGTCGGCGACGGTGTTGGCGTTCTGCCTGGTGCCCTGGGCGACCTCGCGCTCGCCGAGGTAGACCGTGCCCTCGTGCAGCCGCAGCCTGCTGCCCTCGCGGATCGCCCGCACCGCCTCCGCGCCGACGTTGTCGATCAGCGGGATGCCCGCGGCGATCAGCACCTCGGGCCCGAGGTTCGGGAAGCGGCCGGAGATCGACGGCGCGGCGTTGACCACGCCGACCACCTCGGCGGCGACCAGGGCGTCGGCCGTCGGGCGGTCGATGTCGATGCGGTCGAGGACGGCGATGTCCCCCGGCGACAGGCGTTTCAGCAGGTCCCCGGTGCGCCGGTCCACCCGGGCGACACCGGTGACCCCGGGCAGCGTCTGGTGTGATCGGCTGAGCACTCCGGGCAGCTTCATGCGCCGATGGTGACAAAGACCCCGCCGTTCGTCGGTGTGCCACGCCGTGTCCGGACGAGTGGCACACCGCCGAACGGGTGATCAGCTCTTGGCGCGCCTGGTCTTCTGCGGGCGCGGCCTGCCGCTCAGCGCCAGGTCGTGCTTCTCGCCGTCGGCGAGGGCCAGCAGCTCCTCGGCGTGCGCGCGACCGGTCTCGGTGGACTCCATGCCCGCCAGCATGCGGGCGAGCTCGATCACCCGCTGGCTCTCGTCCAGCGTGCGCACATCGCTGCGGGTCACGCCGCCCGCCGCGCTCTTGTCGACGACGAGGTGCCGGTCGGCGAACGCGGCCACCTGCGCCAGGTGCGTCACCACGATGACCTGGTGGCTGCGGGCCAGCCGGGCCAGCCTGCGGCCGATCTCGACAGCGGCGCGGCCGCCGACGCCCGCGTCGACCTCGTCGAAGACCAGCGTCGGCACCGGGTCGGAGTGCGCGAGGACGACCTCGATCGCCAGCATCACCCGGGACAGCTCGCCGCCGGACGCGCCCTTGTGCACGGGCAGCGGCTGGGCGCCGTCGTGGGCGACGAGCAGCAGCTCGACCTCGTCGACGCCGTCCGGGCCCGCGTGCAGCCGCTGCCCGTCGACGTCCAGGCCGTGCGGGTCGCCCGCGTCGGCAGGGCGCGGGCGCACGGTGATCTGCAGGCTCGCCTGCCCCATGGCCAGGCCGCTCAGCTCGTCGGTGACGGCCTTGCCCAGCGCCTCGGCCGCGACCCGGCGCGCCGCGCTCAGCTCGGCGGCGATGCCCGCCAGGCGCGTGGCGAGCGCGTCGCGGCGGGCGGCGAGCTCGGCCAGCGCCTCCTCGGAGGTGTCCAGGCCCGCGAGCCGCTCGGCGGCCGTGGCGGCCCAGGCGAGCACGCCGTCGATGTCGGCGGCGTACTTGCGGGTCAGCGCCTTCAGCTCGGCCTGCCGGGCGAGCACCTGCTCCAGCGCGGCCGGGTCGGCGTCCAGGCTCTCCAGGTACGAGGTCAGCTCGGCGCCGATGTCGCCGATCAGCACGGCGGCCTCGGCCAGCCGCGGCTCCAGCTCGCGCAGCCGGGGGTCGTCGCTGCCCGCGAGCCTGCGCTGCGCCTCGCCCAGCAGGCCCAGCGCGCCGGGCGCGTCGGGGTCGCCGTCAGGCGAGCCTGACACCGCGTAGGCGGCGCCGGTGGCGGCCTCGCGCAGCTGCTCGGCGTCGGCGAGCCTGCGGGCGCGCACGACCAGCTCGTCGTCCTCGCCGGGCTGCGGGTCGACCGCGGTGATCTCCTGCACGCCCAGGCGCAGCAGGTCGGCCTCGCGGGCCAGCTCTCGGGCGCGGGCGGTGCGGTCGACCAGCTCTGCGGCGACGGCCACCCACTCCTCGCGGACCCTGCGGTACTCGTCGAGCACGTCGGCGATGTCCTCGCCCGCGTACCGGTCGAGCACGGCGCGCTGCTCGGCGGAGCGCAGCAGGCGCAGCTGGTCGTTCTGCCCGTGCACGGCGATCAGGTGCTCGGCGAGGTCGGAGAGCAGGCCGACCGGCGCGGAGCGCCCGCCGACGTGCGCGCGGGAGCGGCCGTCCGCGGCGACGCTGCGCATGGTGATCAGGGCGCCGTCCTCGTCGGGTTCGGCGCCCGCCTCGGTCGCCAGGGCGGCGGCCCGGCTCCCGGTCAGGTTCTCGAAGCGGCCCTCGACCACGGCCTTGGACTTGCCGCTGCGGACCCGCGACGCCTCGGCCCGGCCGCCGGAGAGCAGGTGGAGGCCGGTGACGACCATCGTCTTGCCCGCCCCGGTCTCACCGGTGACCACGGTGAACCCCGGGTGCAGGTCCAGCGTGGCCTCGTCGATGACGCCGAGGTCCTGGATGCGCATCTCGGCTAGCACACGGCGAACCCTAGCGGTTCCGACCGACGCGTGGGGATGGCGTCACCTCGCCCGCCAGCCCTGCACGGGCAGATCGAACTTGTCGACCAGACGGTCGGTGAACGGATCGTCGCGCAGACGGGCCAGCCGCAGCGGCAGCGCGCCGCCGACGACCTCGATGCGGGCGCCGGGCGGGATCTCGTAGGTGCGGCGGCCGTCACAGCAGAGCACGGCGGGGTGCCCGTCCGGGTCGACCTCCACGGCGACGACGGAGCGCTGGGAGACGACCATCGGCCGGGAGAACATGGCGTGGGCGTTGCTGGGCACGACCAGCATGGCGTTGACGTCGGGCCAGACGATCGGGCCGCCCGCGGAGTAGGCGTAGGCGGTGGAGCCGGTCGGTGTCGCGCACAGCACGCCGTCGCAGCCGAAGGAGGACACCGGCCTGCCGTCGACCTCGATGCGCACGTCCAGGATCCGCTCGCGGCTGGACTTCTCCAGGCTGGCCTCGTTGAGCGCCCACGTGCGGGCCAGCACCTCGTCGCCGAGGTAGGCGGTGACGTCGACGGTCATCCGGTCCTCGACCAGGTACGTCCCGTCGACCACGCGGGCCACGGCGTCGTCGAGGGCGGCGGACTCGGCCTCGGCGAGGAACCCGACCCGGCCGAGGTTGACGCCCAGCACCGGCACGCCAGCGGGCCGGGCGGCCTCCGCCGCGCGCAGCAGGGTGCCGTCGCCGCCGAGGACGAAGACGAGCTCGACGCCCTTGGCGGCGTCCTCGCCGAACGGGACGACGCTGCCGTAGCAGGAGTTGTCCAGGTCGGCGGCCTCGTCGTCGAGCGCGCGCAGCCGGACCCCCGCGCCCGCGAAGCGGGCGGCCACCTTCTCGGCGGTGCGCCGGTTCTCCTCGCGTCCGGTGTGGACGACCAGCAGGATCTCCCTGCCCTGCGCCTCGCTCATGCGGGTCCTTCCCGGACAGCGGTCGCGACCATCTCCTCGGCGTCGACCGGCTCGCCCCGGCGCAGCCAGACGAAGTACTCGACGTTGCCCGACGGGCCGGGCAGCGGGCTCGCGACGACGCCGTGGGCGCGGAGCCCGAGCCGGGCGGCCTGCTCCAGCACCCCCCGCACGGCGTCGGCGCGCAGTTCCGGGTCGCGCACGACGCCGCCGGAGCCGAGCCGTTCCTTGCCGACCTCGAACTGCGGCTTGACCATCGGGAGCAGGTCGGCGTCGGGCCCCGCGCAGGCCAGCAGCGCGGGCAGCACCAGGCCGAGGGAGATGAAGGACAGGTCGGCGACGACCAGGTCCACCGGCTCGCCCACCTGCGCTGGCTCCAGCGCGCGCACGTTGGTGCGGTCCAGCACGGTGACGCGGTCGTCGGTCTGCAGCCGCCAGACCAGCAGGCCGCGGCCGACGTCGGCGGCCACGACGTGCTTCGCGCCCCGGCGCAGCAGCACGTCGGTGAAGCCGCCGGTCGACGCCCCGGCGTCGAGGCAGCGCTTGCCGTCGACGGGGACGGCGAAGGCGTCGAGCGCGCCGATGAGCTTGTGCGCGCCGCGGGAGGCCCAGTTCTCGTCGGCGGTGTCCTCGCGCACGACGATGGGCGCGTCGGCCTCCACGGCGGTGGCGGCCTTGGCGGCGACGGTGCCGCGCACGGTGACCCGGCCCGCGGCGATCAGCGTGCCCGCGTGGTCGCGGGAGCGGGCCAGCCCCCTGCGGACGAGTTCGGCGTCGAGCCGCGCCCTCCTGGGCACGGTCAGACCTTGTCGATGCCGGCCAGCGCCGCCGTCAGCGCGACGTGCACGGCGTCGAACCGGTCCACGTGCTCGGCGACCGGGATCGCGTCGAGCCCGGTCAGTCCCGCGAGCGCGGCGTCGATCGCGTCGTCGTGCGTCGGCGGCGGCCCGGGTCGTGGGGTGTCTGGGTGCACGTCCACCAAACTATCCGATCTCGCGGCCGGTGATGCCCAACGCCGTCATGGCGCGGTCGGCGGCGTCGTCCGCCGCGGTGATGCGCGTGGCGCCGGACCAGACGGCGGCGCAGAGCGCGCGCAGCAGGTCCAGCGGGTCGCCGTCGCCGCTGACGCGGCCGTCGCGCACGGTCCAGGTGTCCTTAGGCCCGACGGCGAGCTCGGCTGCGGGGCGGAACACGCCCGCGACGTCCCGCGCGATGTGCGTCGGCCTGCGGTGCGGCTCGGCGGCCAGCAGCGAGGCGGGCGTGTCGACACCGGTCATGACGAACAGCGCGGGCACGCCGACGGCGAGAGCCCCCTCGATGTCGGTGTCCAGCCGGTCGCCGACGACGAGCGGGGACTGCGCGCCCGCCGCCTTGACGGCGGCCTCCATCAGGGGCGCTGCGGGCTTGCCCGCGACGACGGGTTCGAGGTCGGTGGCCGCGCGCAGCGCCGCGACCAGCGCGCCGTTCCCGGGGAGCAGGCCCCGCTCGGTGGGGATGGTCTTGTCGACGTTGCACGCGACCCAGAGCGCCCCGGCCCGCAGCGCGACGGCCGCCTCGGCGAGGAGCGGGTAGGCGATGTCCTGGGCGAGCCCCTGGACGACGGCCGCCGTGTCCGGCCCGGCGTGATCGGTCGGGGTGAGCCCGACGGCGCGCACCTCGTCCGCGAGCGCCGGGGAGCCGACGATCAGCACCTCCCGACCGGGGTCGAGCCGCTCGGCCAGGACGAGCGCACCGGCCTGCGCGCTGGTGCTGATCTCGTCCGGCTCGGCGTCGATCCCCATGGCGGTGAGGTGCTCGGCGACCACCCGGGGCGCCCGGGAGGCGTTGTTGGTGACGAACCGGACAGCCACCCCCTCGGCCCTGACCGCGTCGATCGAGGCGGGGACCCCCGGGATGGCCTGGCCACCCCGGTAGACCGTGCCGTCGAGGTCGAGCAGCAGGGCGTCGCAGGTGTCGAGCAGCCGTCCGGTCATCGCCTTACTCGGCCTTGCCCGGCGCGCCGCCCGTCTGGTCGGCGGGGTCGGCGGACTGGCCGGCGCCGTCCGCTTGGTCGGCGGGGTCGGCGGTCCGCTCGGCGGTGCTGTCCGCCTTGTCAGCGGGGGCGGTTGCCGGGTCGGTGGTGCCGTCCGCTTGGTCGGCGGGGTCGGCTGCCTGGTCGGTGGTGCCGTCCGCCTCGTCGGCGGGCCGGTCGACCGGGTCGGCGGTGGAGATGCGGGCGGCGTCGTCGGCGGGGTCGGACTCGTCGGCGGCGGTGCCGTCCTCTTCGGACTCGTCGGCGCTGTCCTCGGAGTCGCCGGAGTCCGCGCTGTCGGCACTGTCCACGGAGTCCGCGCTGTCCGCCGAGCCCGAGGAGCCCGGGCTGTAGGCCGAGTCCACATCGTCGGCGCTGTCAGCCGAGTCGTCATCGTCCGGGGAACCGGCGCTGTCGGCCGAGTCTGCGGCGGCGGGGCTGTCGGCGCCGTCCTCGTCGGCGTCCTCCGCCTTGTCCTCAGCCTCGGGCGCTGTGGCGTCGGGCTGGGGAGCGGCGGCTCGGGCCTCGGCGGCGGCGCGCTCGCGCTTGGCGCGGGTCTGGGGGTCCTCCATGAGCTCGACGATCGTCTCGGAGCGGACGGCGGCGACGTCGGACTCGTCGGCGCCGAGTTCGAAGGCACGCTCGGCGGCGTCGGTCTCGCCGTCGTCGTCGGCCTGGGCGGCGGCGAGGAACCAGCGGATGGCCTCGTCGGCGCGGTCGGCCGCGGCGAGGTTGTCCGCGTAGGCGTAGAACAGGCGGGCGCTCCACGGGTCGCGGCGCTTGGGGTCGAGGTCAGGGCCCTGCAGGCCGACGACGGCCGCCTCCAGCTGCCCCATGTCCCGACGCGCGCCCGCCACGACGATGCGCAGCTCGACGGCGACGTCCGGGGGCAGGTCCGGACCGGCCTCGCGGGCCAGTTCCAGCGCCCGCTCCGGGCGGCCCAGGGCGCGCTCGCAGTCGGCCATCACGGCGATGTGCTCGTCGCCGCCGCTCATCCGCCGCGCCGCGCGCAGCTCGGCGAGAGCTTCGGCCCACTCGCCCGCGTGGTACGCCGTCAGCCCGGTGGCCTCTCGCACCACGGCGACGCGCGATGCCCTGGCCCGGGCGTAGCGGGCGTGCTCGAGGGCCCGCTCGGGCTCCTCGTCGATCAGCAGCCCGGCGGCCGCCAGGTGCTTGCCGACCCGCTCGGCGAGCGTCTTGGGCAGGCTCCGCAGCCCGGCCCGCACCTCGACGTCGAGCGCGGTGTAGTCGGCGCCCTCCGGCACGACGGGCTCCCGCTCACGCCGCTGGTCGTCGACCTGCTCGTCGCGCGGACCATCGGCCTGCTCGACCTGGTCGCCCACCGGGCCGACGGCGACGTCCCGCTCCTCGCGGTCCACCTCCGGCGCGCCCGACTCCCCACGCGGCCCGCGGTCGTCCCGCTTGCCGTAGGAACGGTCACTCCGCTGCCCCCGGTCCTCACGACCCCGGTCCCCGAACTTCCGGTCCGCACGCGGCCCGCGATCGTCCCGGTCACCACGAGGGCCACGGTCGGAGCGGTCCCCGTAGGACCCGCGAGGCCCCCGGTCGTCCCGATCACCGAACTTGCGGTCGCCACCGGAACCGCGGTCGTCCCGGTTCCCGAACTTCCGGTCGCCACCAGGACCGCGCTCGTCCCGGTTCCCGAACTTGCGGTCCCCGCCCGGTCCTCGGTCGTTCCGGTCACCGAACTTGCGGTCACCGCCCGGTCCCCGGTTGTCCCGGTCTCCGAACTTGCGGTCGCCGCGGGGGCCGCGGTCGTCGCGGTCGCCATAGGGGCGGTCGGCACGCGGTCCCCGGTTGTCCCGGTCGCCGTAGGGGCGGTCGCCACGGGGTGCGCGGTCGGTGCGGTCGCCGTAGGAGCGGGGGGCGCGGTCGCCGTAAGAACGGTCGCCACGGTCGTCCCGCTTGCCGTAGGGACGGTCGCCGCGCTGGCCGCGGTCGTCGCGGAAGCCGCCCGGGCGGTCGCCCTGGGGCTTGCCGCCGTAGGAACGCTCGCCGCGGTTGTCGTAGCCGCGTCCACGGTCGCCGTAGGAACGGTCGCCCGACGGGCGGCCGCCCCGGTCATCGCGGAACGAACGGTCGCCAGCGCGCCCCTCGCGCGATCCGCCGTAGGAACCGCGGTCGCCACCGAAGCGGTCGTCGCGCTTGCCGCCATACGAGCGGTCGTCACGCGAACCACCGAAGGAACGCTCACCACGCCCGAAGGACCGGTCGCCACCCGACGAGCGGTCGTCGCGCTTGCCACCGTACGAACGGTCGTCACGCGAACCACCGAAGGAGCCGCGCTGCCCGGACCGGTCATCGCGGGAGCCGTAAGGCCGGTCTCCACGCTGCCCGCCGGAACGGTCGTCACGAGAGCCGCCGTACGAGCGCTCGCCGCGCGGGCCACCGAAGGAACGGTCCCCGCGCGGGCCGCCGAAGGACCGGTCGTCGCGCTTGCCCCCGAACGAGCGGTCATCGCGCCTACCGCCGAAGGAACGGTCGTCGCGGGACCCGCCGTAGGAGCGCTCGCCACGCTGGCCACCGAACGAGCGGTCGCCGCGCTGGCCGAAGGAGCGGTCGTCGCGGGACCCGCCGAAGGACCGGTCGCCGCCCCGGAAGCCGCCCTGGGGGCGGTCACCGCGGGGGGCGCCGTACGAGCGGTCGCCGCGGGAGTTGTTGAAGGAGCGGTCCGACGGGCGGTCGCCGCGGAAGTCGCGGTCACCACCTCGGGAGCCGCGGTCGCCGTCGCGGAAGTCGCGGCGGCCGTAGTCCCGGTCGCGGTTGCGGCCGCGGTCGGGGGTGTCGCCACGAGGGCGGATGTCACCGCCGCGGCGGTCGTCGTCGGAGCGGGGACGGCGGGGACCGTCACCCGCGTCACGGCGGGGTTTGCGGTCGCCGCGGTCGCCGCGGCCCTGGTCCGACCGGCGGTCGCCGCGGTCGCGGCCTCCGTCGTCGCGACGCCCGAACTCCGACACCGAATCCTCCTGCTAGCCCGGGCGGGGACAGCCCACCCCACCCGTCAAACGTTGACAGACAACCATGACAGACACAGAAAAGGGGCTTGTGGGCGGGGCGCAGTTGCTACTGCGTCCCCCCACAAACCCCTTCTCGAAAGAAGTCCGGCGGTGTCCTACTCTCCCACACCCTCACGAGTGCAGTACCATCGGCGCTGATGGGCTTAGCTTCCGGGTTCGGAATGGGACCGGGCGTTTCCCCACCGCTAAAACCACCGAAACACTATGAAACAAACAACCCCCGTCGCTCCCGCACACCGAGTCTCCTTGGGTGCTGGGGGGTGGTTGGTGTCTCAGACACCACACAGTGGATGCGTAACATGTTCGTGGC
>NZ_BMRB01000010.1 GCF_014648415.1 Actinokineospora fastidiosa | reverse complement strand
AAGGGCCAGATCTTCGTCAAGGGCGAGGTCATCAAGACCGTGCCCGAACACCAGATCGTGGAGACGCTGATCGAGGAGGCCATGCGGATGGCCGAGAACGCCGAGGGCGCCGACAACACCGACGGCGGCGGGAGCCCGGTCGTCACCGTGTCCTGAGTCCGGCGCGATCCCCAGGAGGGGCCATGACCGAGCAACCCGACCTGCCGACGAGCCCGTTCGACCGCCCGGACATCCTCGACATCCCGCCCGCCGTGCGGCGGATGCGGGAGCGCGGCCCGGTGTCGCGGTTCCGCACCATGGTCGGCGACGAGGCGTGGATGGTCACCCGCTTCGCCGAGGCGCGGCGGCTGTTCCTCGATCCCCGGCTGACCCGCTCGCACCCCGACCCGGAGAACGCGCCCCGGGTGACCCACTCCGCGCTGCTCGACGGCTCGGACTGGGAGTACGAGGACTACCAGGCCGAGTACGACAACGAGGCAGCGATGCGCGCCCTGCTGGCGAAGTCCTTCTCCGCCAGGCGGATGGCGGCGCTGCGGCCGAGGATCGAGGCGCTGGTGGACGACCTGCTGACGGCGATGGCCGAGCACGGCCCGCCGGTGGACCTGGTCGACGCCCTGGCCCGCCCGCTGCCCACGCTGGTCATCTGCGAGCTGCTCGGCGTGCCGCACGACGAGCGCGAGCGGTTCCAGAAGTGGTCGGAGCAGGGCGCCGACCCGATGGACGCACGGGGCTCGCGCGCGGCGATGGGGAGCCTGTTCGCGAGCATGGGCGAGCTGGTGGAGCGCAAGCGGGCCGACCCGGCCGAGGACGTGCTGTCCGACCTCGCCGCCGCGTGCGAGGCAGGCGTGCTGGACGCCTTCTCTGCGGGCGCGATGGCGAGCGGGCTGCTGTTCGCGGGCAACGCGACCACCGTCGTCGTCATCCAGTGGGGCGCGCTGCACCTGCTGACCAACCCGGACCAGTGGGACGCGCTGCGCCGGGACCCGTCGCTGCTCGCCTCGGCGGTGGAGGAGATCCTGCGCCGCCGGATGTCCGGCGGTGAGGCGCTCGCCCACTACGCGGGCGCGGACATCGAGATCGGCGGGGTGACGATCAAGGCGGGCGACGCGGTGGTGATGAACCTGATCGGGGCCAACCACGACCCGCGCGCGTTCGAGCGCCCGGACCGCTTCGACATCTCCCGCAGCCCCAACCCGCACCTGGCCTTCGGGCACGGCAGGCACCTGTGTGTCGGCCGGAACCTGGCCCGCGTCGAGCTGCGGGTCGTGTTCGGCCGCCTGGTCGAGCGGTTCCCGACGCTGCGCCTCGCGGTTCCGGTGGACCATCTGCGCCCCAACGACAACCCGGTCGTCGGCGGGCTGCGCGAGCTGCCTGCGACATGGTGACGAAACCCGCTGCCCGAGACGAAAGGTGTGGACACATGGTTCACGACGACACCGCCCGGCTGTTGGACATGGTGTTCGGCTTCATCCCGGCACAGGTCGTGCGCACCATGGCGACGCTCGACCTCGCCGACCGGCTCGCGGACGGCCCGGTCGCCCCGGCGGAGCTGGCGAAGGCCGCGGAGTGCCACGAGCCGTCGCTGCGCAGACTGCTCCGCGCCGCCGCGCACCTGGGACTCGTCGTCGACAAGGGCGACCAGGGCTACGAGCTGACCTCGATCGGGCGGCTGTTGCGCGCGGACGTGCCGGGTTCGGCGAAGTTCATGGCCATGCAGATGAGCGGCGAGCCGACGTGGAGCGCCGCCGGGCGGATCGACCACACCGTGCGCACCGGCAGGCCCGCCGTGGAGCACGTGTTCGGCAAGTCGAGCTACGAGTGGATGGCCGACAACCCGCGGACGCAGGCCCTGTTCTACCAGTGGATGATGGACGTGGCCCGGCACGACGTGCCGGAACTCGTCGCCGCGCTGGACCTCACCGGGGTCCGCGACATCGTGGACGTGGGCGGCGGCAACGGCATCCTGATGGCCGGGCTGCTGGCCGCGCACCCCGGACTGGTCGGCACGGTCTTCGACCAGGCGGCGAGCCTCACCCACACCCCGGCCGTGCTGGCGGAGGCGGGCGTCGCCGACCGCTGCACGCTGGTGGCGGGCGACTTCCTCGCCGACGCGCTGCCCGAGGGGCGCGACGCCTACCTCATCAAGAGCACGCTCAGCGACTGGCCGGACGACGACGTGGTCCGCATCCTGCGCGCCTGCCACGAGGCGATGCGGGAGGACAGCGTGCTGCTGGTGATCGACATGGTCCTGCCGGACGGCGACACGACGGCGCATCCGGTGGCCCTGATGAGCGACCTGTGCACGCTCGCCTGCGGCGGGGCCGTCCGCACCGAGCGGGAGTTCGGCGACCTGTTCGCCTCGGCGGGCCTGCGTCTCGTCGAGATCGGCGGAGACCAGGCCGCGACCGTCGTGAGCATCCTGCGCGCCGCCAAGAACTGACCGCCCTCCTCCGAGAGGAAACACCGTGTCCAGAACCGACAACCGGGTGTCCGACGCGCAGTCCGTGCCGCTGACCTACCAGCGCGCGCCGGACTGCCCGTTCGATCCGGCCCCGGAGATCGTCCGGCGGCGCGCCGAGGACCCGATCGCCCGCTTCCTGCTGCCCAGCGGGGACTCCGCGTGGCTGGTCACCCGGCACGCCGACGTCCGCGCCGTCCTCAGCGACCCGCGGTTCAGCAGCGTCCCGCCGCCGGACTCGCTGCTGCGCCCGCCCGACCCCGACGGACCAGCCGACGCGCCGCCGATCCCGCCCGGCATGTTCGTCGGCATGGACCCGCCCGGGCACACCCGGCTGCGCCGGATGGTGACCGGCGAGTTCACGGTGAAGCGCATGGACCGGCTGCGCCCGCGCATCGAGCACATCGTGGCCGAGCACCTCGACGCCATGGCGCGGGCGGGCGGGCCGGTCGACCTCATGAAGGTCTTCGCGCTGCCCATCCCGTCCCTGGTGATCTGCGAGCTGCTCGGCGTCCCGTACCGCGACCGCGACGACTTCCAGCGGCGCAGCCGGATGGCCGTCGAGGTGGACGTGCGGCACGAGGACGGCATGGCCAACTTCATGGAGATGCACGAGTACATGGCGGGCCTCGTCGCCGCCCAGCGCGCGGACCCCGGCGACGACCTGCTCGGCATGCTGGTGCGCGAGCACGGCGACGACATCACCGACGAAGAGCTCATCGGGCTGACCAACATGCTGCTCAGCGCGGGCCACGAGACGACCGCGAACGTGCTCGCCATCGGCACGCTCCTGCTCATCCGGCACCCGGACCAGGCCGCGGTGATCCGGGAGCGCCCTGAGGTCGTCGAGCACGCGGTCGAGGAGATGCTGCGCTACCTCTCCGTCGTGCCGAGCACGCTGGTCCGCACCGCGCTGGCGGACGTGACCATCGACGGCACGACCATCCCGGCGGGCGAGCACGTCATGGTCTCGCTCCAGTCGGCCAACCGCGACGGCGCCCGCTACCCGGACGCCGACCGCTTCGACCTCGCCCACGACCCCGAGCTGCACGTGGCGTTCGGCCACGGCATCCACCACTGCCTCGGCCGCCCGCTCGCGCGGATGGAACTGCAGGTGGCCTTCCCCGCCCTGCTGCGGCGGTTCCCCACGCTGCGGCTGGCTGTGCCGTTCGAGGACATCCAGTTCCGGCCCAACGCGGCCGCCTACAGCCTGGAATCCCTGCCCGTGACCTGGTGACCAGGCCGAGGAGCCCCTATGCGAGTCGCCGTCGACCAGGAAAGGTGCTGCGGCACCGGCAACTGCGTGATGATCGCCCCGGAGGTGTTCGACCAACGCGACAGCGACGGTGTCGTCGTCCTCCGCCAACCCCAACCACCCCCCGCCCACACCGCCCAGGCCCGCCGAGCCGCCGCCAACTGCCCCTGCGCCGCGATCAAGGTCGACGAGGACTGACCAGGGCCGCATTGTGTTCGACCGCGTGTCCCCGGCACTAGAACGGTCCCTCAGCAACGTTCGCTGAGCGCGGACAAGCCGCCGGGGCGGGTTCCCTCCCGCCCCGGCGGCTTCGGCCTGCCCGCCCTCACCCCTCGGGCGGCGCCGCCTCGAACGTCGGGATGTACTCCCGCTGGCAGATGAAGATCCCCTGGCAGTACAGGGTGGCCGTGTGCAGGCTCCACTTGTCGTTGAGCGGCTTCTTGCGCTTCGGCCCGTGGGTGATGAGCAGCCGCTCCGGCGGCGGGCCGTCGTAGGTCGGCATGTCCAGCGCGGCCAGGAGGCCGCCCACCTCGGCGGGCACCGTCACCGTGCCCCGGTACTCGTCGATCGGCTCGTACGCGACGTGCTCGAACTCGTAGTCGGGCAGCCGCATCGGCTCGTCGTAGATGTACGGGCGGGCGATCAGGTCGAGCTCGAAGGCGGCGCGGGCCAGCGGGTCCCGCGACCACCACGGCTGCCTGCGCACGAAGTCGGCCACCGTGGCGTCGAACTCGCCGCGGTGGGCGTGCAGCACCATGTGCGCGACCAGGCCGCTGTCGCGGATGTCGTAGTTCCCCAGGTTCTTCACCGACTCGGCGAAGTGCTGGCCGACGTGGGTGTCCAGCCTGCCCTGGAAGTACTCGACCGCGCTGGCGAAGAAGTCCTCGAAGGCCATGACCCCGGCGCGGTCGAGGTAGTTCGCCAGGTAGTAGAGCGAGCGGACGTTGTAGAACGCCTGGACGATGTAGGAGTACCAGACGCCCAGCTCGTACTCCGCCGAGTCGACCCACCGGGTGCTGACGACGATCTCCGCCTCGGCGATCTCGCTCGGCACCCGCGCGGTCCGCACGCCGAACACGTCGCGCTGCTCGTAGATGGGCGTGTTGTGCAACAGCAACTGCGGGTAGGTGATGATCACCTCGGCGGACAGCCTGCACAGCTCGGCGATGCCCTTGCGGTAGGACTGGAGCGTCTCGCCGGGCAGCGGCCAGATCAGCTCGACGTTGGAGTTGATCCCGCGCTCCCGCAGCGTCTGCTGCAGCGTGATGTAGGCGCTCAGCCGGATGTTGCTGCGCTGGATCTGGTTCAGCGTGTCCTGGTCCATGGACTGCAGCGAGATCGTCTGGCTGGTCACCATGCCGCCGTCGACGAACACCTGGGTGATCCTGGCCGTGCGGTCCGGCCGGTTCTTCGCCGAGGCCACGTCCACCCGGTACGGCAGGCCGTTCTTCTCCTTGCACGCCACGATGAACTCGGTGAACTCCACGTCGCGCGGCCCGATGCCCCAGTTCGCGTCCGCGATGAAGATGGAGTGGAAGCCGTTCTCCGAGATCCAGGTGATGTCCTGCTTCACCCGGTCGTCGTCGAACTTGTAGACCTTGTCGTTGGTCGCCGCGCCCCACGCGCAGAAGCCGCAGTTGAACGGGCAGCCGCGATTCGTCTCCAGGATCGCGAAGCTGTACTCGCGCTCCTTGAACACCCCGGTCAGGAACGGCGACGGCACCTCGGTCAGGTCCTTGATCCGCTCGGCCTTCGGCGTGGTGACCACCTGGCCGTTCTCCCAGAAGCTCAGCCCCTGCACGGCGCGCAGGTCCATCGTCCCGCTGATTACCTGTTTGAGGTAGGCGTAGAAGGTCCGCTCGCCCTCCCCGTTGCAGACGACGATGTTCTCCCGCTCCGGCGGGACGTACTTGGCCAGGTGGTTCATCACCTGCGGGCCGCCGAGGATGATCCTCGCGTCCGGCCGTTCCCGGTGCAGCTCTTCGAGCAGCCACTTGGTGGTGCCCATGTTCCACAGGTAGCAGCTGACCGCGTAGACGTCGCTGTCCCTGCCGATCAACTCCTCGGCGATGGCGTCACGATCGCTCTCGACGTTGCGCGAGACGATCTCGAACGAGCACTCGGCGGCGATCTCCGGATCCTGCGACGCGTACGCCTGGAGGTATCCGGTCGCGAGCGGCAGAACACCCTCGTAGGTGGTCAGTTCGACGAACGTGACTTTCGTGCCCATAGGTCCGACCTTCGCTTCATCGAGCCGATAAGTGCACAACGCGGGCGAACCCGGACAGAGGACCCACGGATGCCCCCTGCCGCACCGGGTCGCGGATGTCAGAAGTGCACAACCGTAGGACGCCCGCGAGCACGGCGACAAGCACGGTTCCGTCGAACGCCTTCCGGCTCAACGGGTTCTAGGCGTCGGGCGGTGGCGCGCTGGGCGCCAGGCGGAGCTGGTTGGCGAGCAGTGCGGCCTGGACGCGGTTGTCCAGGTGCAGCTTCGTCAGCGTGCGGGAGACGTAGGTCTTCACCGTCGAGACGCTCATGTAGAGGCGTTCGGCGATCTCGGCGTTGTTGAGGCCGAGGCCCACGTGGCCGAGCACCTCGCGTTCGCGGTCGCTGAGCAGGTCGAGGCGGTCGGCGGCGTCGGGGAAGGCGGTGGGCGGGGTGAGCCTGCCCGCGATCCGGCGGAGGATGCGTTTGCTGAGTTCGGTGTTCAACACCGACGCCCCGCCGTGCACCGCGCGGACCGCGCTGATGAGGTCCTTGGGGGTGAGTTGCTTGAGCAGGAACCCGTCCGCCCCCGCGGTCAGCGCGTCGATCATGAGCTGGTCGTCGTTGAAGGTGGTCAGCGCCAGGACGTACGGCGGGTCCGGGTCCTTCTTGAGCCGCGCGGTGGCGGTGACCCCGTCGACGCGGGGCATCCGCAGGTCCATCAGCACCACGTCGGGTCGGCGGTCGCGGCAGACGGCGACCGCCTCGGCGCCGTCGGCGGCCTCGCCGACCACATGGATGTCCCCGGCGGACTCGAGGATCGCCCTGGTCCCCGCGCGGATGAGGGTCTGGTCGTCGACGACGACCACCCTGATCACGGTGTCGGTCATCCTTCGCGCTCCCGGTCGGGCGGCGGCAGTTCCGCGCGCAGCACGAACGTGTCCTCGGTCGGGCAGGCGGCGAGGTCGCCGCCCGCCAGTGCCGCCTCCTCGGCGAGCAGCCGCAGCCCCCGGCCGGTGCCGGGCAGGGAGTGGCGGTCGTGCGGGGCCAGCGGGCTGGTCACCGTCAGCCGGATCCGGTCGGCGGCGTGGGCGAGCCGGACGTCGGCGCGCGGCTCGTCGGCGTGCCGCAGCACGTTGGTCAGCGCCTCCCGGACGATGCGGTAGCACAGGTCCCCGATGGCCGTGTCGCACGCCTCGACGGTCTCGTCCACCGAGTAGGCCACGTCGACGCCGAGGGACCGGTAGTCGCGCACGAGGTCGGCGATGTCCGCGATGGCGAACCGCGTCTCCTCGGTGTCGGTCCCGGACAGCATGTCGAGCACCTCGGCGAGTTCCCCGACGGCCTTCTGACCGACACGCACGATCAGGTCGCAGCGGTCCCTGATGGACGCGGCGGCCGCGGCGTCGACGCTGATCGCGCCCGCCGTGGTCACCATCACGCTGACGTGGTGGCCGACGCCGTCGTGCATCATCGACGCCAGCCGGGCCCGCTCGGCCAGGCTGCGCTCCCGCAGCGTGCTCTCCCGCAGCCGCCGCTGGCGCTCGGCCGACTGCGCGGCGTGCCGCTCCCGGTCGAGGGACGCCTCCTCCAGGCTGTTCTTCGCCAGGCCCACGACGAAGGGCGCGACGGCGGCGAAGGACCAGTAGACCAACCCGTTGAACCCGCTCGCGGGCAGGCTGGCCTCGAACTCGAACAGGTGACCGGACGTCGCGACGGGCTCGAACAACGCCTGGTGGGCGGGCAGGACCAGCAGCACCCCCATGCTGAGGACGGCGGGCAGCCAGCGCCGCCGCCGGGTCAGCGAGAAGGTCATCACGTAGACCGGGTAGGGCAGGTCCGTCACCACGAACGTGGCGCAGGCGACCACGACGGCCGCCCAGTCGTACTCCCGCCGCCACAACGCGACCACGATCGCGCACAGCGCGGCGATCGTGGCGAACGCGGCCGGGGACAGCGCGGGCGACGTGCGGTAGAGGCCGGTCAGCAGTCCCACGGCGGCGGGACCGGCGATCACCAGCGCGACCATGACGTCGCGCGCCCTGCGCGAACGGAACAGGCGTTGCCAATGTTCCACCACCCACACCATGGAAACACCCCGGCCGTGCCGGGGCGACTCGCGCGATCCCGATCGGATGGTGTCAACCAGGGTCCACAAGCCGGGGCGAGCCGTCACCGCGGGACGACGCGGGCAGGCCCCTGACCGAGGTCTCCTTGAGGAGACCAACCGCCCCGGCTCAGGGAGACGACCATGACCATGACCATGACCATGATCCAGCAGGCCGCTCGACCCGCACGACCCACCCGCCGACGCCCGCCGGCCCGTCCCGCAGCACCGCGCCGCGGCGGCGCGGCGATGGTCCTCGGGCCCCGGCCGGAGATCCTCGCCCTCGCCCCGGTCATGCGCGAACTCGGCGACCTGGCCGGGGTCGTGCGCGTCAGGCGGACGGACCCCGCGTTCCTCGGCGATGAGGGGCTGGCAGGCCCGCTGGCGGCCGTCGGCGCGGAGGCGGTGTCCAGGAGCTGCAGGCTCGCCGCCGCGATGGACCGGCTCGACCAGGTGTTCGCCGCCGACCGCCCGGACGTCGTGGTCGTGCGGGGCGCGACCGACACCGCGCTGGCGGGCGCGCTGGCGGCCCGCTCGCACGGCGTCCCGGTGGTGCACGTGGAGGCCGGGTTGCGCAGCCGGGACCTCGGTCAGCCCGAGGAGCACAACCGGGTGCTCGTCGACCGGGCAGCGGAGGTGCTGTGCGCGCCGACCCCGGTCACCGTCGCCAACCTGGAGGCCGACGGGCTGGGCGACCGGGACATCAGGCTGACCGGAACCACGACGGTGGAGTCCGTGCGCCACCGGCTCATGCCGGAGGCGCAGCGGCGCGCGGTCGTGCGGAAGTGGGGCCTGGAGCCCGACGGGTACGTGCTGGCCACCCTCGACCGACCGGAGAACACCGACGACGAGGCGCTGTTCGCGATCACGAACCAGCTCTCCGGGGTCGCCGAGGCCGGGTACCCGGTGGTGCTGGCCGCGCACCCGCGCACCAGGGCCGCGGCGATCCGCGCCGGGGTGCTGGCCTCCGGGATGAACGTGCGCGTGGTGAACCGGCTCTGGCACTCGGAGTTCCTCGCCCTGGCGCGGCACTGCGGGCTGCTGGTCTCCGACTCCGGGGCCGTGCAGGAGGAGGCGACCGTGGTGAAGCGGCCGATCCTGGTCGTCCGCCGGTCGACGGAGCGCCCCGAGGTGCTGCGGGACTTCGGCAGGCTCGTCGGACCGGGCGACGACATCACCGCGATCGCGCTGGACTGGCTCGCCGACGGCGAGCGGCGCGCCCGTCTGGCGGAGCTGCCGTCCCCGTTCGGGGACGGGCGGGGCGGCGAGCGCATCGCCGACGCGGTGCGCCAGGTCGCCCTGGCCGCGCGCGGGTAGAAATGCGCGGCGCCGAAAGCGTGGTCTTGACCCCCATCGGGGGTATGTCCGGATATGCCCGACACGAAACCGAGCACGCTCCGCCACGAGCCGCGGGTCCTGCTGGCCGTCGTCCTCGCCGCGGTGGCGGCGTCGGCCGTCGGCGCCCGGGAGTACGGCACCTGGGTGCTGGAGGTCGCCCCCATCGGGCTGGCCCTGCTGGTCCTCGTGCCGACCTTCCCCCGGTTCCGCCTCACGCCGCTGGCCTACCGGGCGCTGGCGATCGCCGCGCTGCTGATCGCGCTGGGCGCCCACTACACCTACGCCGAGGTGCCGCTGGGCGAGTGGATGCGGGACTGGTTCGGCTTCGAGCGCAACCACTACGACCGGATCGGCCACGTCGCCCAGGGCGCCGTGGCCGCGATCGGGGTGCGGGAGCTGCTGGTCCGGCTCACCCCGCTGCGCGCCGGGTGGTGGCTGCTGGGCGTCACCACCCTCGTCTGCCTCGGCGTCAGCGGGGGCTTCGAGCTGGTCGAGGCCCTGGCCGCGGCGTTCACCGGGCAGGCGGGCCAGGACTACCTCGGCACCCAGGGCGACGAGTTCGACGCCCAGTGGGACATGACCTGCGCGCTGGTCGGGGCGCTGGCGGCCCAGCTGGCCCTCGGCCGGGTGCACGACCGGCAGATCGCGCTCGTCGACCGGGAGGCGTAGTCAGACAGGGGCGTAGTCAGACAGGGGTCGATGGCGCTTGGCCCTCGTCGCCGTGCCGGTTGCGGGAGACGCGCACCCGCAGCCGGTCCAGCACCATCATGGACGGGCTCGCGGTGATGCCGTGGAGGACGATCGAGCCGATCACCACCAGGGCGACCACCCGCCAGATCGTGTCCTGCTCGCCGAAGTGCCCGTTCTCCAGGGCGTAGGCGACGTAGAACAGCGAGCCGATGCCCCGCACCCCGAAGAAGGCGATGACCAGGCGCTCCCGGGGGCCGGTCCGGCCCCTGGCCAGGCCGACCACGCCCGCCAGCGGGCGCACCACGAGCAGGACGGCCAGCGCGACCAGGACCTCCCGCCACCCGGTCCCCACCAGCAGGCCGGTGACGGCCGCGCCGCCGAGCAGGAAGATCAGCAGCACCGTGAGCATGCGCTCGACCTGCTCGACGAACCGGTGCAGGACGCGCTGGTAGCCGTGCGAGCGCTCCCCCGCCCTGATCGTGCACGCGCACACGAAGACCGCGACGAAGCCGTACCCCTCGGCCAGCTCGGTGAGCCCGTACGCCAGGAAGGTGGCGGCCAGCGCGACGAAGCCCTCGGCGTGCTCGGCCAGTCGAACCTTCTCCGACGGCACGGAGAAGAACAGCTTGCGCAGCCCCCACCCGATGAGCAGCCCGACGAGGAGGCCGCAGGCGAGCCGCCACAGCACGTCCACCGCGAGCCAGTGCGGCGCCCAGGCGCTCGGGGCCGCCCCGACGACGCTGATGGCCACCGCGGCGTAGGTGAAGGGGAACGCCAGCCCGTCGTTGAGCCCGGCCTCGGAGGTCAGCGCGAACCGCGCCTCGTCCTCCACCGAGCCGGGGTCGTCGGCGTCCTCCACCGGCTCGGCCACCTGGACCTCGCTGGCCAGCACCGGGTCGGTGGGGGCCAGCACCGCGGCGAGCAGCACCGACGCCGCCACGCCCCAGCCGAGCACGCCCCAGCCCAGCAGCCCGACGGCCAGCATCGTCAGCGGCATCGTGATGCCCAGCAGACGCCACGTCGACGACCAGCGCCGCAGGCCCAGCGGCCGGTTGAGCGCGAGCCCCGCGCCCATCAGGGAGATGATCACGCACAGCTCGGTGAGGTGGACGACGACCGTGCCGTGCCGGATCGGGTCGGGGTCGGGCAAGGGCTCGAACACCGTGAACGCGAGCGCGCCCGCGGCCAGGAACACCATCGGCATCGAGACCGGGGCCCGGCCCAGGACCCGCGGCAGCATCGCGGCCAACAGGGTCGCGACGCCGATCCCCGCGTAGGCGATCGCGCCCGGGTCCACCACGCGGCTCCTCTCCGCCGAAAGCCGGGCTGATCAGCGCCAGCCGCACTAGGGGCCAGTACCCCGCCAGGGCGGGAACGAACCCGAGTCCCGGGATGAGCGGACCGGCGTCAGGGGGTGTGTCGCGGTTCGGCGAGGGGTGCGCCCTTGACGGAGTGGAAGCCCGGCACCGAGGTCATGAGCAGCAGGCCGTCCCACAGCCTGCCCGCGTCCTCCCCGCGGGGGATCTCGGAGATGACCGGGCCGAACACCGCCACGCGCTCCACACCGGGACCGGAGACGGCGATCACCGGCGTGCCCGTGTCGGCGCTGACCAGCCGCACGCCCTCGGCGTGGGAGGCCCGGACGGCGGCGTCGTACTCGGTCGTCGTCCCGGCGGAGGCCAGTTCCCTCGGCAGCCCGGCCGCGGCCAGGGCGGTCTCGAGGTCGCCGAGCCAGTCGTCGGAAGCCCGGGCGCCCGACCACAGCGCGGCGTAGAACCGGGCGAGCGCTTCCTGGCCGTGGAGTTCGGCCACCGCCGCGCAGACCCGGACCGGGACCCACAGGTAGCCGTCCGGATCGCCCTCCGGATCGTCATCACGGTGCTCGTTGAGCACGGACAGGCTCATCACGTGCCAGCGGACCTCGACCGGCCGAACCCTGGTGACCTCCACCAACCACCGGGAGGTGATCCAGGTGTACGGGCAGGACGGGTCGAACCAGATGTCGGCGACCCATGGTGCGGCCATGGCCGCAGCCTAGCTCCCACCGAGGGCAGCGCCCTTCCACCGCACGGCAGGCGGACTTGTCGGGTCGGTGGTGGCTCCTCGCGGTTTGCTGCACACTGAACAGCGCGTCGTCTGTGATCAACGGCCCACGCGGAGAATCGATGAACCAGCCCGACGACCGGTCGCGGGAGGTCAGCGCCGCCAGGGCGACGCTCACGGGCGCCAGGATCGCCCTGATCGGGACGATCATCGCCGCGCTCATCGGGGCCACGGCCACGATCACCGCGGCGCTGGTGCAGCACGACAAGCCCGACCCCACCGCCGTGCCCGCCCCCACCACCCGAGCGCCGACCAGCACCTCCGAGCAGCCCCCCAGCACCGCCGAGTCGCCCACCAGCACGTCCGGAGGGCCCACCGGCACCACGACCACGGCGTCCGACGGCGTCACCTACCGGTGCACCGGGTCGGCGCCCCACGGCATCGCGATCTCCTACGGATCGTCGACCAGCGGTCTGCAGGCCACCGGCCTGCCGTTCACCGCGCAGGAGAGCAGCGTCAGCCGGACAGCGCGGTACTACTCGATCCGAGCCCAGCTCCACGGCGGCGGCGAGGTGACCTGCACGCTCACCGTGACGGCCGCGGGCCGCACCACCACCAGCACCGGCACCGCGCGCGGCGGCTACAACCAGGCGACGCCCCAGGTCTGCGCCGACTACGAGCGCCGCTGGACCGCCTGCGGCTGACCACGACACCCGCCCTCCTCCCACCGCTCGGGCCGAGCCGACTTCCGGCAGCAGCGCCTCCGCTCGCCGCCCGAGTCGGACTCCCACCGAACGCGCTCCGCGTGACCGCTCGGTGATACCGCCGCCGAGTCGCCTGGGCCGGGATCGCTGCTCGCACTTTCGGCTGATCCGGGCTGGTCCGCGGGCTCGTACCATGGCCCGGTGCGCGAACTGCTTCGCTCGGTGTGGCGGGAGCCGCCGCCTGTCCTGTCGGCACCCCGGGTGTGGTGGGACTGGGCGCTGGTGGCCGTGCTGGCGCCGCTCGCCGTGGTCGAGGCGATGACCAAGTCCGGCCTTCACCACCGGGGACTCTCCGCGGTGGTGGTCGCCGGGCTGGTGTTCACGCTGCTGTGGCGACGGTCCCGACCACTGCTGATGGTGGGCATCGTGTTCGGGGTGTTCACGGTGGTGTCGGTGGCCCTGGGACGCGAGTTCCCCGACCAGGACATCGCGGTCTTCGTGCTGTTGCTGCCGTTCGCGTTGTTCCGGTGGGGGTCCGGGCGGCATGCCGTCCTCGGCGCGGCGATCATGCTGGGCAAGGTGGGGCTCTCGGCGGCGGTCGGGCATCTGCGGCCGGTCGAGGCGCTGGGCGGGGTCACCGTGCTGTTGTTCGCGATGGCCCTCGGCGCGGCGGTGCGCTACCGGGCGTCGGCGCGGGCGCGGGCGGTGGACCAGGTGCGGCTGGTCGAGCGGGAGCGGCTGGCCCGCGATCTGCACGACACCGTCGCCCACCACGTGACGGCGATGGCGATCCGGGCCCAGGCCGGGATGGCCACCGCGGCGACCGATCCGACCGCCGCCGTCGACGCGCTGCGCCTGATCGACGCCGAGGCGGCCCGCGCCCTCGACGAGATGCGGGGCATCGTGCGGATCCTGCGCGCCGAGCAGCCCGACGACCTCGCGCCCAACCCCCGCGTCGCCGACCTCAGGCGGCTCGTGTCCCACAGTGGACCGGTCGTCGCCGTGGAGTTGCGCGGCGACGTCGACGACCTGCCGTCGCCGGTCGCCGCCGCCGTGTACCGCCTGGCGCAGGAGGCGATCACCAACGCCCGGCGGCACGCCCGGCACGCCACCCGGGTCGACGTGCGCGTGGTGGCCGATCACGCCGAGGTGCGCGTGCTGGTGAGCGACGACGGCGAAGCCGGGCACCTGTCCGGCGCCCCCGGCTACGGCCTCATCGGGATGCGCGAACGCGCGAACCTGCTCGGCGGCACCTGCGCGGCGGGCCCGGACCCGGACGGCGGGTGGACGGTCACGGCCGTGCTCCCCAGGGCCCGGGCGCGCGCGTGAGCATCCGCGTGCTGGTCGCCGACGACCAGGAGATCGTCCGCACCGGACTGGCCATGATCCTCGACGCCCAGCCCGACATCACGGTCGTCGGCGCGGCCGAGGACGGGCGGCAGGCGGTGGCGCTGGCCCGCCGCCTGCGGCCGGACGTGTGCCTGTTCGACATCCGGATGCCCGACGTCGACGGGATCGAGGCCACCCGCCTGCTCGCCGGGCCGACCGTCGACGACCCGCTCGCCGTGGTCGTCATCACCACCTTCGACCTCGACGAGTACGTCTACGCCGCGCTGCGCGCGGGCGCCCGCGGGTTCCTGCTGAAGAACGCGGGGGCCGACATGCTCAGCCGCGCCGTGCGCGCGGCCGCCGCAGGGGACGCGCTCATCGCGCCGAGCATCACCGCGCGGCTGCTGGCGACCTTCGCCCGGAACGGCCCCGCCGCTCCCCCGGCGCAGCCGGTCGACCCGCTCACCGAGCGCGAGGAGCAGATCATCGTCGCCGTGGCGAGCGGGCGGACCAACAACGAGATCGCCGACGGCTTCCACATCACGCTCAGCACCGTCAAGTCCCACGTGGCCAGCCTGATGACCAAACTGGGCGCCCGCAACCGCGTCGAGATCGCCATGTGGGCCTACGCGACCGATCGCGTCCGGCCCCGCTGACGCCGAAAGCCCCGCTGACGCCGAAAGTACGACATCCCCGCAGCACCATCGGCGGACCCGCCGCCCGGCCGGATTCCCGATGATCAGCCCCGGCCGGATCGGCAGGATCGAAGCTATGACAACGCAACCCCTCGCCCGGCGACAGTGGCGCGTGCCCGCCGCGCTGGTCCTGCTCAGCGCCGTCCCCGTCGTGGCGGGCATGGTCCGGACGGCCGAGCTGGCGTCCGGCGCGGAGATCACCGAGGCCAACGCCCGGTTCTTCGCCTCGCCCGTGCCGGTCCTGCTGCACATCGCGGGCGTGACCCTGTACTGCGTCGTGGGCGCCTTCCAGTTCGTCCCCGGACTGCGCGGCCGCCGGTCGGCGTGGCACCGGCGCGCGGGCCGGGTCCTCGTCCCCAGTGGACTCGTCGCGGCGCTGTCCGGACTGTGGATGACCTTGTTCTACCCGTACGGACCCGCCGTAGGCGATGTCCTCACCGTCATCCGCGTCATCTTCGGCTCGTTCATGGCCGTCGCGATCGTCCTCGGCCTCACGGCGGTCCGCAGACGCGACTTCGCCGCGCACCGCGCCTGGATGATCCGCGCCTACGCGGTGGCCATGGGCGCGGGCTCGCAGGCGGTGATCATCGGCGGCTGGATGATCGTGGCGGGCCCGCCCACGGTGCTGGCCAACACCCTCCTGATGACGCTGGCCTGGCTGCTCAACCTCGCCGTGGCCGAGCGGATCATCCGCGGGTCCGGCCGCGCCGCCGGGCGCGCGGCCCGCGCCGATCACCTGGTCAGGAGCTAGCCCGCCACGTCACGGACACGGCGGGAGGGCGGGCGAGAGCACCCACTGCCGCAGCAGCGGTCCGACGTCGCCGTAGCCCGCGCAGTGGGTGAGAAACGCGTCCGTGGTGACGTGGCCGTGGCGGTGCGCGGCGACCCAGTCGGTGACGAGGGCGGTGTAGGCGGGGGTGCCCAGGTGGGTGTGGAGGGCGTGCAGGGTGAGCGCTCCGCGCAGGTAGACGCGCTCGTCGAAGAGGTTCGGGGTTCCGGGGTCGGCCAGAGGCAGGTCCTGCGGCAGGGTGGCGAGGGTCTGGTGGGCGCGGGCGGCGTGCCAGCGCGGCGGCTGGCCGCCGGATGCCGACGACCAGAGCCATTCCGCGTAGGTGGCGAAGCCCTCGTTCAGCCAGATGTGCCGCCAGTCGGCGATGGTGAGGCTGTTGCCGAACCACTGGTGCGCCAATTCGTGGGCTACCAGGCGTTCGCAGCCTCGGTGACCGTCCACATGGTTCGCACCGAACACGGACAGGGACTGGGCCTCCACGGGAACGTCCAAGTCGGCGTCGGTGACCACGACCGTGTACTGCGGGAACGGATAAGGGCCGAACAGCTCGGTGAACAGCGTCATCATCCGCGGCTGGCGGGCGAAGTCGTGGCGCGCGGGGACGGTCAGGCGCGCGGGAGCGGCCAGGAGGAGATCGCCCGGCGAGCGGTGCAGCTCGTACCGTCCGATCTGGACGCTCACCAGATACGTCGGCGTCGGCTGGGGCAGCTCGTACACCCAGGTCGTCGTGCTCGCTGAGGTGCGGGTCGCCACCAGGGTGCCGGTGACCAGCACCTGGTAGGCGGAGGCGGTCGTGACGGCGATGCGGTACGCCGCCTTGTCCGACGGATGGTCCTTGCACGGGAACCACGACGGCGCCCCGAACGGCTGGGACGCCACCAGGACGCCGTCGTCCAGGTGGTCCCAGCCGATGTCGCCCCAGTGGCTCCGGATCGGCGCTGGGTTGCCCGCGTAGCGGATCTCGACGGCGAACGCGGCGCCCTCCGGCACCGGCCGGGCCGGGGTGACCGTCAGCTTGCCGCCGTGGTGGGCGTAACGGGCCTGCTTGCCGTCGACCGTCACCTTGGCGACCCGCAGCGCGGCGGCCAGGTCGAGGGTGAGACGGCGCAGCGGCCCGGTCGCGACGGCGGCGACGCGGGCGCGGCCGGTCAGCCTGCCCGGGCCCACCCGGTAGTCGATGGCCAGGTCGTACTCGACGACCCGGTAGCCGTCTCCCATGTCCCCATTCAACAGGACGACCACGCCGCGATCGGGTTGCCCAGCCACCGCGTGCCCGGGGGCACGGACTCCCCGCGCATCACCAGCGACGCCGGGCCGACGGTGGCCGCCGCGCCGATCGAGGCCCCCGGCAGCGCGATCCCGTGCGGGCCGAGGGTGGCGCCCGCGCCGACGGTGACCGGGCCCAGCGCCATGATCCGGTCGTGGAACAGGTGCGTCTGCACCACGCAGCCCCGGTTGACGGTCGCGCCCGCGCCGATCCGCACCAGGTCGGCCTCCGGCAGCCAGTACGTCTCCACCCAGGCGCCCGCGCCGACGCGGGCGCCGAGCCCGCGCAGCCACAGCGCCAGCAGCGGGGTGCCCTGCGCGACCGGCGCGGCCCACCGCGCTCCGAGCACCTCCACAAAGGTGTCGGCCAGCTCGGCCCGCCAGACGAACGGGCTCCACAGCGGCTTGCGGGTCGCCCGGAACCGCCCGACCAGCAGCCACTTCGCCGCGATCGACAGCACGCAGGCCACGACGCCCGCACCGGCCAGCAGGACGCCCGTCGCCGCGGCCGCCCATCCGCCCCACACCTCCGCGAGGGCCAGGTACCCGGCCGCGACCAGCACGGCCAGCGCCACCGACAGCACGACGGGCACCAGGCGGCACAGCTCGACCAGCGCCCTGGCCACCACGAGCCGGGTCGGCGGGGCGAAGGTGGTGCTCTCGTCGCCGTCCTCGGCGGTGCGCGGCAGCCGGATCGGCGGCATGCCCAGGTAGGACGTGCCCGCCTTGGCCTTCTTCGGCGTGGACGACAGCACGCCGACCAGGCCGCGGTTGGGCACCTTGCGCCCGGCGGCGGCCATGCCGGAGTTGCCGAGGAACGCCCGCTTGCCGACGCGCGCGGTGGCCACCCGCAGCCTGCCCCCGCCCAGCTCGTACGACCCGACGAGGGTGTCGTCGGCCAGGAACGCGCCGTCGCCGACGGTGGTGAGGCTGGGCAGCGCCAGCACGGTCGAGGCCTCCACCCGCTTGCCGACCCGCATGCCCAACGCGCGCAGCCACGCGGGCGTGGCGAGGCTGGCGTAGAGCGGGAACAGGGCGTCGCGGGCCAGGTCCATCAGCCGCTCGGTGGTCCACGCCTGCCAGGCGACGCGGCTGTGCACGGGGTGGTCGCCGGGCCGCAGGCCGATGGCGAGCAGCCGGACCGACACCAGCACGATCAGCGCGTACGCCGCCAGGAACGCGATCGCCGCCAGCGGCGCGGCGAGCAGCGCCGAGCCGAGCGCCGCGCCGAGACCCGGCGCCCCGGAGACGGCGTGACCGAGCACGAGCAGCGCGGGCACGGCGGCGACCGCGGGCAACAGGCCGAGCCCGATCGACGTCAGGCCGTAGCCGAGCACCCAGCCGCGACGGCGGACCGGGCGCGGGCCGCGGCGGGCGGCCCGGCCGGCGCGGGTCGCGGGCGAGCCCGCCCACCGCTCGCCCGCCGGGACGGTCCCCGTGACGCCGGACCCGGGCGCGACCTCGGCGCGCTTGCCGATCCGGGCGCCGGGCAGCAGCGTGCTGCGCGCGCCCACGACCGCGCCCGCGCCGATCCGGACGGTCCCGATGTGCAGCAGGTCGCCGTCGAGCCAGTGGCCGGACAGGTCGACCTCGGGTTCCACGGCCGCTCCCCGGCCCACCCGCAGCAGACCGGTGACCGGCGGCGCGGAGTGCAGGTCGACGTCGTCGCCGACGCGCGCGCCAAGGGCGCGGGCGTAGAGCGTGAGCCAGGACGCGCAGCCGATCCCGGTGACACCCGCCAACTCCGCGATCCGCTCCGCGGCCCAGAGTCGCATGTGGACGCTGCCGCCGCGCGGATAGGCGCCCGGGGCAACGCCGCGCAGCAGCAGGCGGGCCGCGCCCGCGGCAAGCCCGATCCGCCCCGGCGGGGACAGGAAGACCGCCCAGCCGACCGCGATCACCCACCACGGGGTCGTCGGCGCCCAAGCGGTCCCCAGCAGGTTGCTCAGCGCGGCGAGCACGACGGCCCAGCGGGCGCCGACCAGGGTCAGCAGGGGGATGGTGAGCAGCGTCTGGACGAATCGCGCCGATCGCGGGGTGGGGACGACTTCGCGGGGCCGCTGCCGGTCGGTCCCCGCGACCGATTCGACCAGCGTGGCGAGGGCGCCCAGCGTCGGGTGCTGGTAGAGGTCGGCCACGGCGATGCCGGGGTGCGTCGCCCGGATCCGGGAGACGAGCTGGGCCGCGGCGAGGCTGCCGCCGCCCGCGGCGAAGAAGTCGGCGTCCGGGCCGCTCGGGCCGATCCCGACGACCTCGGTCCAGCGCTCGGCGAGCCAGGCCTCGGTCGCCGACAGCGGCACTGCGACCTCGGTGGCCTCGGTGGTGGTCAGCGGCCAGGGCAGCCGGTCGCGGTCGACCTTGCCGGACGTGCGGGTGGGCAGGGTGTCGACCTGGGCCAGCAGCGGCACCAGCGCGGCGGGCAGGGCGGCGGTCAGCCGCTCGCGCGCGGCGTCGGGGTCGAAGCCGGGTTCGGCGACGACGTAGCCGACGAGCAGCTGCGCGCCCGCCGCGGTGGCGCGGATCGCCGCGGCCGCGCCCGCGACGCCGGGCAGCGCGGCGAGGGCCGCGTCGACCTCGCCCAGCTCGACGCGCCTGCCGTGCAGCTTGACCTGCTCGTCGGCGCGGCCGAGGAAGACAAGGCCCTCGGCGTCGCCGCGGACGAGGTCGCCGCTGCGGTAGGCGCGCCGCCAGCCGAGGGCGGGCAGCGGGGCGAACTTCTCGGCATCCTTGGCGGGGTCGAGGTAGCGGGCCAGCCCGGCGCCGCCGATGACCAGCTCGCCCGAGCCGCCCATGGGCACCGGCTCGCCGTCGCCGTCGACGACGGCCAGCTCCCAGCCCTCCAGCGGAAGGCCGATGCGGACCGGGCCGGAGCCGGTCAGCCGGGCGGCGCAGGCGACGACGGTGGCCTCGGTGGGGCCGTAGGTGTTCCACACCTCGCGGCCGGGAGCGGCCAGGCGCGCGGCCAGCTCCGCGGAGCACGCCTCCCCGCCGAGGATCAGCAGGCGCACGGCGTCCAGCGACTCCACCGGCCACAGCGCGGCCAGCGTGGGGACGGTCGAGACGACGGTGACGCCGCGCTCGACCAGCCACGGGCCGAGGTCGACGCCGGAGCGGACCAGCGACCGGGGCGCGGGCACCAGGCACGCGCCGCGCCGCCAGGCCAGCCACATCTCCTCGCAGGACGCGTCGAAGGCCACCGACAGCCCGGCCAGCACGCGGTCGCCCGGCCCGATCGGGGCGTCCGGCAGGAACAGGTCGGCCTCGGCATCGACGAACGCGGCGGCGGAGCGGTGGCCGACGGCGACGCCCTTGGGCCTGCCGGTCGAGCCGGAGGTGAAGATGATCCACGCGTCGTCGTCCGGCGCGGGACCGCCCGGCGCTCCCCCGGCCGGTCCGCGCAGCGCGAGCGCCCGGCCCTCGCCGATGACCGCGCACACGCCCGCCTCGGTGAACACGGTCTCGGCCCGCTCGTCGGGGTCGTCGAAGTCGACCGGCACGTACGCGGCCCCGGCGCTGAGGGCGGCGAGGATCGCCACGTAGAGGTCGGCGGTGCCGGAGGGGACCCGGACGCCGACCCGGTCGCCGCGGCCGACGCCCGCACCGGCCAGCACCGCGGCCAGCCCGTCCACCTCCGCGAGCAGTCCGGCGTAGTCGAGGACGCTCGTGCCGTCGTCGAGCGCGGGCGCGTCCGGGTGGCGCGCGGCGGTGGCGGCGAGGATGTCGACCAGGGTGCGCGGCGGGCTTTCCGGACCGGACCGGAAGACGGCGCGCTGGGCGAGAACGGGAAGGGTCATCGGTGGCGTGTGCTTCACTCGGGCCTGGAGAACAGCGACAACCGCAGGACATTACCCGGTGTTGATCGCCGCTGTCGCGCCGGAACGCCCCCTTGGTGCGCGGCGTCACACGCCCGAACGGTTGCGCCACAAGGACTATCAGATCGTGACCCGATATCGTTAACCGATATTCTTTGCCCTACCGGGATTCTAACTCGACTCGGCCTTCGATATCGGCATCCGATATCATCGGGTGATGGACGTCCTCCGCGAGTTCCACACCGGCGCGCTGCGGCTCCGGGTGCTCCACCACGCCGCCGAGACCCCGGTGCACGGGGCCTGGCTCGCCGAGGAGCTGGCCGCGCGCGGACACCGGGTCTCCCCCGGAACGCTCTATCCCCTGCTGCACCGCATGCAGGAAGCGGGTCTGCTCAAGTCCACCAGCGTCGTCGAGGCGGGCAGGCGCCTGCGCCGCTACCGCACCACCAAGCGCGGCAAGCGCCTGCTCGCCGACTGCCGCGCCGTCGTCGCCGAACTGGCCCGCGACCTCGGCTGACCTCGCCCGTTCACGGAGTAAGCCGCCGTCGCGGGGGCGCGGTGCTCGCCCGCACCACCAGTTCGGTCGGCAGGACGACCCGACGCTGGCGGTCGGACAGCCCCCTCGACAGCTCCACGACCAGTTCCGTCGCGATCGCCGCCATCTCGCCCAGCGGCTGCCGGACGGTGGTCAGCGCCGGGATCATGATCTCCGCGGGCGGCAGGTCGTCGAACCCGACCACGCTGAGGTCGTCGGGTATGCGCAGGCCGAGGGCGTGGGCGGCCTGGTAGACGCCGAGCGCCTCACCGTCGTTGCTGGCGAAGATCGCCGTCGGCGGCTCGGGGAGGCGCATCAGCGCCGTGGTGTGGCGGTAGCCGTCAACGATCCGGTACTCGCCCTCGCGGATCAGCGTCGGGTCGACGGGCAGGCCCGCCTCCTCCAGGGCCGCGCGGTAGCCGTCGAGGCGGGCGCGGGCGGAGAGCATCGGACCGCCGGTGATGATGGCGACGCGGCGATGGCCGAGGTTCACCAGGTGCCGGGTCGCGGCCAGGCCGCCGCTCCAGTTGTCCGCGCCCACCGAGGGCACGCCGTGGGCAGGTTCGCCGGTCGGGTCGACCAGCACGAACGGGATGTCGCGGCTGGCCAGCTGCACCTGCTGCGCCGAGGTGAGCTCGGAGTACACCATGACCACGCCGGTCGGCCTCCGGGTGAGCACGGTGTCGGTCCAGCTGCGGCCCGGCTCGTGCCTGCCCTGCAGCTGGGTCAGCACGATGGACAGCCCGTGCGCCCGGGCTGCCCGCTCGACGCCGTTGAGCACCGAGACCGGGTAGGGCCCGGCGAGCTCGTGGAAGACGACCTCCAGCAGCTGCGCCTTCGCCTGCCGCTTCTGCCTGCGGTACCCGTGCCGCTGGATCACGGACTCGACCATCGCCCGGGTGTCGGAGGCGACCTCCTGGTGGCCGTTCACGACCTTCGACACCGTCGCCGTCGACACCCCGGCCAGCTCCGCGATCTGCGCGAGGGTGAGCACACCCTGGGCCTCACCTGCGGAATCGGGGGCGTCGGTCATGGCGGGAGTCTATCGACCGCGCGTCCGCTCCCCCCGGGCGCAGCGCGCCGCCGTCGTTGACGCCGCCGGGCTTCGGTGGATAAATTGATCCGCGAAGTTCCGGCCATTCGTCCGAAAGTTTCAGAAGCGACCGGAGATCCCGCAGTTCCCGCCCCAGCCTGCGCGCGGCGCGGATTGTTAACGCTAACAATCGGTCGTGGAATGCCGGAACCCGGCAACGAGAGGAGCGTGCCCATGGTCGGCACGGAGAAACCCACCACGAAGACACGCACGACGACATCCACCCCGAGGACATCCACCCCGAGGACACCGATGCGGAGACGGCACAAGCTCGCGGCGCTGGCCGCGGCGGTCATCACCACCCTGGTCGGTGGCCTGATGATCGCGGGCGCTGCCCCGTCATCGGCGGCGTCGGTGGACACCAGCGCGTGGTATGTGCTGGTGAACCGCAACAGCGGCAAGGCGCTCGACGTCTACAACCTCGCCACCAATGACGGCGCCCGCATCACCCAGTGGACCCGCAACGACGGCAACTGGCAGCAGTGGCAGTTCGTCGACTCCGGCAACGGCTACTACCGGCTCCGGTCGCGGCACTCGGGCAAGGTGCTCGACGTCCACAACTGGTCGACGGCCAACGGCGGGGCGATCGTGCAGTGGGCCGACACCAACGGGACCAACCAGCAGTTCCGGCTGGCCGACTCCGCGGGCGGCCACGTGCGGCTGATCAGCCGCCACTCCGGCAAGGCCGTCGAGGTGCAGGGCGCCTCCACCGCGGACGGCGCCAACGTGGTCCAGTACGACGACTGGGGCGGCGCCAACCAGCAGTGGCAGCTCGTGCGGGTCGGCGGCGGCCAGCCGACCACCACGACGCCCCAGCCCGGCGGCGAGCTGCCCTCGTCGTTCCGCTGGTCGTCCAGCGGCGTGCTCGCAGGCCCGAAGTCGGACGCGCAGCACGACATCGTCGCCATCAAGGACTACTCGGTCGTGCGGCACAACGGCAACTGGCAGGTGTACGCCACCACGGCCAGCAGGCAGGGCGGCTGGAACCTCGCGCACTTCCAGTTCCCGGACTGGGCGCAGGCCGCGGCCGCGCCGCACACGTTCCTCGACACCGCGTCCGGCGTCGGCCCCGGGTACCGGGCCGCGCCGCACGTGTTCTACTTCGCGCCGCAGAACCTGTGGTACCTCGTCTACCAGACCGGTCTGCCGAGCTACTCGACCAGCAGCGACCCCAGCAACCCCCGGTCCTGGTCCGCGCCGCGCAACTTCATGAGCGCCGAGCCGGACATCGTCCGCCGGAACAAGGGCAACGGCCACTGGCTCGACTTCTGGGTCATCTGCGACACCGCGAACTGCCACCTGTTCTCCAGCGATGACAACGGGCACATCTACCGCGCCCAGACCTCGCTGGCGAACTTCCCCAACGGCTTCGGCAACACCGTCATCGCGCTGCAGGACTCGAACCCCTACGGCCTGTTCGAGGGCACCGCGGTCTACAAAGTCGGCGACAGCGGCCAGTACCTGCTGCTGCAGGAGGCCATCGGCTCCACCGGCCGCTACTACAAGTCCTTCGTCTCCACCCGCATCGAGGGTCCCTGGACCCCGCACGCCGCGAGCGAGTCGAACCCGTTCGCCCGCACGAGCACCACGACGTTCCCCACCGGGCAGTGGACCCGCGACATCAGCCACGGCGAGTTGCTCAGGGCGGGCAACGACCAGACGATGCCGATAACCCCGTGCCGCCTGCAGTTCCTGTACCAGGGCCTGGACCCGAGCGCGGGCGGCGAGTACTCGCAGCTGCCCTACCGCATGGGCCTGCTGACCCAGACCAACTCCCCCTGCTGACGTTTCGGGTGAGGCCCCGGAGGGGAGGCCGTCGCGCCTCCCCTCCGGGGGTCGTTCGCCGGTCAGGCGGCCCGGCAGGTCAGGCTCGGCCAGGTCCAGTTGCCGCCGTGCATGACGGTGAAGCCGAACGCGTTGCCGTTGCCGTTGGGCCGGGCGGTCATGACGTTGCCGCTGGAGTCCCAGCTCGGGGTCGTGTTCCAGGTGGCGATGATCCGCTGCGGGTAGCGCACCGTCACGGTCACGACCCAGTTGTCGGTCCCGGTCACGGTGACGTTCCCGTTGAACCGGTCGCCCCACTTCTGGCCTTCGGAGTAGGTGGCCGTGCAGCCCCCGCCGGGCGGGGTCGTGGTCGTGGGCGGGTTCGAGGTGGGCGGCGTGGTGGTGGGCGGGTTGCCGGGGTCCGCGGCGTTCAGGGTCTCCAGGACGGCGTGGTAGGCGGCCTTCTTGTTGCCGGAGCCGTCGAAGAGCAGCGGGGTGCCGTACGAGCGCCACGAGTCCGTGTCGCGCACGCCCCACACGGTGATGCCGGTGCAGCGCGAGACCGCCAGGCAGGCCTGGGTGACGCCGCGGTACTGCTCGGCCTGGGACGTGCCCGACCCCTCGATGTCCAACTCGGTGATCTGCACGTCCACGCCGAGGTTGGCGAAGTTCTGCAGGGTGGTGTGGTAGTTCGACGGCACGGGGTTGCCGCTGTTGAAGTGCGCCTGGAAGCCGACGCAGTCGATGGGCACGCCGCGGGCCTTGAAGTCCTGGACCATCCGGTAGACGGCCTGCGTCTTGGCGTGGGACCAGTTGTCGGTGTTGTAGTCGTTGTAGCAGAGCTTGGCGCCGGGGTCGGCGGCGCGGGCGGCGCGGAAGGCGGCCTCGATCCAGTCGTTGCCGGTGCGCTGGAGGTTGGAGTCGCGGCGGGCGCCGCTGGAGCCGTCGGCGAAGGCCTCGTTGACCACGTCCCAGGAGTGGATCTTGCCGCGGTAGTAGGTCGCCACGCGCGTGACGTGGTTCAGCATCGCCTGCCGCAGGGCGGAGCCCTCCATGCGCGCCATCCAGCCCGGCTGCTGGGAGTGCCAGGCCAGCGTGTGCCCCCGGACCTTCTTGCCCTGCTGCAGGGCGAGGTTCACGATCCGGTCGGCGTTGGTGAAGGTGAACTGGTTCTGGTTGGGCTCGGTCGCGTCGAGCTTCATCTCGTTCTCGGCGGTCACCGAGTCGAACTCGCGGCCGATGATCCCGGTGTACGTCGAGTCGGACAACCGGCCCGCCGCCACGGCCACCCCGAAGTAGCGGCCGGAGATGTTCGCCGCCCCGGCCAGCGTGGTGGCGCTCGCCTCGACGGCCGCGTCGTCGGCGACGGCGCCCCCGCCGACCGCGGTCATCGTCCCCAGCGCGGCCACGGCCGCGACCGCCAGTCCCACCGCCAGCCTGCGGCTCCTGAATTGCTGTGCACTCGTACTCACTACTACACCTCGCACGGATTCGGCCGGAATTCGACACTGAGCGCGACCGAAACATTCGGTCAACATCTCGAAACATTCTGGATTGTAAGCCGCCGGAGTGGCGGACGAAATGCCGTGCGCGGTTTTCGAGAATTCTTCGGACTTTCGTAGGAGGAATGACTTTCCCGGGCGCTCATTCGGGCCCGTCCGCTCGACGGAGCCAGCCGCACCGGTTCTGGCGCGCCGTGGGAGACCGAAGTCACTCCGCTGGTCGGGTCCGCATGGCCTGGAGTCGCAGGGAAGTTCACATAGTGGAACGGCGGCTCGGCGATTCCGGAAGCGGCGGGGGCGGGTGCGAGCATCGCGGCATGGACAGCGCGCCGGTCACGACGGGAGGGCACATGCGGCCCCCCTGCGCGGCCCGCTGACCGAGGTCCGTCCCCGGGGGCTTCCCGCCCGATCGAGCGCGCCCGTCGTCCCTTCCCGTTCCAGGAGGTCGTCCTTCCATGTCCACAGCCCAGTCCCCCAGCCCGAGGCGGTCATGACCGACGGGATCGTGCTGACCGGGCTGCGCAAGGTGTACCCGCTGCGCGGCGGGGACGTCGTCGCGCTGGACGGGATCGACCTGCGGGTGCCGCGGGGCGCCATCCACGGCATCGTCGGCGAGTCCGGGGCGGGGAAGTCGACCCTGGTGCGCTGCGTCACGGCGCTGGAGCGGCCGACGTCCGGCACCGTGCTGGTCGACGGGGAGGCGGTCGACGCGGCGGGCGAGCGCGACCTGCGCCGGGTGCGCCGCCGCATCGGCATGGTGTTCCAGCAGGTCAACCTGTTCGACGCGCGCACGGCGGCGGAGAACATCGCCTACCCGCTGCGGATCGCCAAGGTCCCGGCGGCGCGCAGGCGCGAGCGGGTGGCCGAGCTGCTCGACCTCGTCGGCCTCGCCGGGCGCGGCGGGTCCTACCCGGCCCAGCTCTCCGGCGGGCAGAAGCAGCGGGTCGGCATCGCCCGCGCGCTGGCCGCCGACCCGTCGGTGCTGCTGTGCGACGAGCCCACCTCCGCCCTCGACGCGGCGACGACCCGGCAGATCCTGGCGCTGATCCGCGACGTGCGCGACCGCGTCGGGGTGACCGTGCTGATCATCACCCACGAGATGTCCGTGGTGCGCGAGGTCTGCGACTCCGTCTCGCTGCTCGACCGGGGCCGGATCGTCGAGCACGGGCCGATCGGCGAGGTCGTCGGCAGGCACGGGACCCGGTTGGCGCGCGAGCTGATCCCGCTGCCGGTGACCGCCGACAGCACCACGGTGGAGGCGGCGTTCGCCGTCGAGCACACCGGGGAGGTCTTCCGCGCCATCGGCGGGATCGACGGCGTCGCCGTCGCCGCGGGCACCGTCGAGACGCTGGGCGGGGTCCGGGTCGGCAGGCTGCGCCTCGACGTGGCGCCCGACCGCCGCGCCGCCGCACTCGCCGCGCTGCGGCAGGCGGGCCTGCACGTCACGGTCGCGCCCGGCGAGGAGGCAGCCTGATGGGCGACTGGCTCTCCGACCTGTTCAGCAACCCCGCGATCACCGACCGGCTGCCGGAAGCGACGCTGGAGACGCTGCTGATGGTGGGCTGGTCGGCGCTGCTGGCCGCGGTCGGCGGACTGCCGCTGGGCCTGTGGCTGCACACCACCGGCCCGGGCGGGCTGCGGCCGCGGCGCTCGGTCAACGCGCTGCTGTCGCTGGTGGTGAACGTCGGCCGGTCGCTGCCGTTCATCATCCTGGCGATCGCGCTGATCCCGTTCACCCGCTCGGTGACCGGCTCGGCGCTGGGCTGGCAGGCCGCGGTCGTGCCGCTGACCGTCGGCGCGATCCCGTTCTTCGCCCGCCTCGTCGAGAGCGCCGTGCGCGAGGTGCCCGCAGGCAAGGTCGAGGCCGCGCAGCTCGCCGGGGCGTCGAGGGCGCAGATCCTGACCGGGGTCCTGGTCCGCGAGTCGCTGCCCGGCCTGGTGTCCGGCTTCACCGTGACGGTGATCGCCCTGGTGTCGTACTCGGCGATGGCGGGCGCGATCGGCGCGGGCGGGCTCGGCTTCCTCGCCATCAGCTACGGCTACAACCGCTTCCAGTCGGACGTGATGATCGTGTGCGTGATCGTCATCGTGCTGCTGGTCCAACTCCTGCAAACCGCGGGCGACCTCATCGCCCGCGCTGTCGACCACCGGTGAGACCCACCACCCGTCAGAGAAGGAAACCCATGCGCAAGGCCATCAGCACCACCGCGCTGTCCGTCGCCGCCGCTCTGGCGCTGACGGCGTGCGGTTCCGAGGAGCCCGCCGCGGGCGACGCCACGCTCTCGGTCGGCGCGAGCATCACCCCGCACGCGGAGATCCTGAAGTTCGTGCAGGAGGAGCTGGCCCCCAAGGCGGGCATCGAGCTGGAGATCGTCGAGTACGAGGACTACGTGCTGCCGAACGAGAACCTCGCCGACGGCACGCTCCACGCCAACTACTTCCAGCACAAGCCGTACTTCGACGCCCAGGTCGCCGAGCGCGGCTACGAGTTCGGCCACTTCCCCGGCGTGCACATCGAGCCGTACGCGCTCTACTCGGGCCGCGAGGGCGGCAAGCCGCGCTACACCTCGACGAAGGACCTGCCCGACGGCGCGGTCATCGGGATCACCAACGACCCGTCGAACCAGGCGAGGGCCCTCAACCTGCTGGTGAAGGACGGCCTGATCACCCTCAAGGACCCCGCCGACCCGGCAGCGTCGGTCCTCGACGTCCAGGACAACCCGAAGGGCCTGCGGTTCCAGGAGGCCGACCCCGCCTCCCTGGCCCGCACGCTGGAGGACGTGGACGCCGCGATCATCAACGGCAACTACGCCCTTGAGGCGGACCTCAGCGCCACGAACGACTCCCTGCTCGTCGAGTCCGGCCAGGACAACCCGTACGCCAACTTCCTGGCCTACCGGAAGTCGGACGAGGGAAACGCGGCCCTGACCACCCTCGACCGCCTGCTGCGCTCCCCCGAGGTCCGCGGCTTCATCCAGCAGCGCTGGCCGAACGGCGAGGTCCTGCCCGCCTTCTGATCCGGGACGCCGGGCGCCAGCCCGGTAGGGCTGGCGCCCGGATATCCTCGGTTTCACCGAGGGCGGACGGAGGCGCGATGGCCACGAGTGATCCGCACATCCACGTCGACCGGCGGGTCCTCCACGCACACCCCGCCATGCGCAACCTGATCTCGACCACCCTGGGCCGGGCCACCGACGCCCCCACCGTCGTCACCACAGGCTGCGGGCTCCAGGTGCCCTACGCGATGACCTCTCCCCGCCCGGAAAGCGTCACGTGCCTCGCCTGCCGCGACCACGCCCACCGCGAGCACCTGCGCTTCGCCGACCAGGTCGAGCGTCTGGGCCGCACCCCGATGCCCGGCGTGGACATCACCCGCGAGCAGCTGGACGACGCCGTGGCACACCTCCGGGATCTCGCGAGAAGGTTCTCCAGCCCATCCGGCCGGTGACGCCCGTGCGCAAGCCGGAAGGCGGCGTCCTCGACCGTGCCGCCGTCACGGCCGAGGACGCCGGGGACTACTTCAGTCCGGAGTGCGCGATCCCCTCGATCACCCGCCGCTGGAGGGTGATGAACAGGATCAGGACGGGGGCCATCGCCAGCAGGCTGGCCGCCATGACCAGGGGGATCTGCGTGCTGCGCTCGCCCTGCAGGGTCGCAAGGCCGACCGCGAGGGGCATGTCCGTGCTGTTGGTGGTGACGACGAGCGGCCACAGCAGGTCGTTCCACGACCACAGCACCGTGATGATCGCCAGCGCGACGAGTCCGGGCCGGGTGAGCGGGAGCATCACCCGCCAGAACACCTGGAACGGGTTGCAGCCGTCGAGGCGGGCGGCCTCCTCCAACTCGGGGGGCAGCGCCGCGAAGAACTGGCGCATCAGGAACGTCCCGAACGCGCTGAACAGGCCGGGGGCCACCACGCCCTGCACTGTGTTCAGCCAGTCCAGCGACTCGACGATCTCGTACTGCGGGATCAGGTACACCTGGCTGGGCACCATCAGGACCGACAGCGTCAGCGCGAGCAGGACCCCGCGCCCGCGGAACCGCATCCTGGCGAAGGCGTAGCCCGCCATCGAGCACAGGACGAGCTGCGCGGCGGTGCGCAGCACCGTGATCAGCACCGACACCCAGAACTGGGACAGGAACGGCAGCCGCTCGAAGACCAGCGCGTAGGCGGCGAGGCTGGGCGCGGCGGGCAGCGTCGGCGTCGCGCTCGTCGCCTCGCTCTGCGTGGACAGGCTGAGGACGACCTGCCACACGAACGGGAACAGCATCGTCGCCGCGCCGACCGCGAGGACCAGGTGGGTCGGCCACGCCCGCGTGCGGTCAGACATCGTGCACCCACTTCCGCTGCAGGAGGAACTGGACGGCGGTGACGCAGGCGGTCATCACCAGGATGGCGATGGCGATCGCGGCGCCGTAGCCCTTCTCGTTGCTGGGGAACGAGGCCTCCCAGAACAGGTAGACCAGCGACTTCGTCTCCCGCATCACCGGGTTCGCCGTGCCGACCAGCGCGTAGAGCAGGTCGAACAGCTGCAGGCCGCCGATCACCGTCACGACGGTCACGAAGAACACCGACCGGCCGACCATCGGCACCGTGATCGCGAGGAACTGCCGGGCGGGCGACGCGCCGTCCAGCGACGCCGCCTCGTACAGCTCGCGGGGCACGTTCCGCAGCGCGGCCGAGAGGATGATGATGTTGAACCCGAGGGAGAGCCACAGCCCGAGCACCGCGGTGGCCACCAGCGACCAGCCGGGCGTGGACACCCAGTAGACGCCCTCGATCCCGACCAGGCCGAGCGCCCAGTTGAGGATGCCGTAGTCGCCGTTGTAGATGATCTTCCACACCTGGGCGACGGCGACCGGCATCGCCACGTACGGCAGGAAGAACAGCGTCCGGTACAGCGTCGCGCCGCGCAGGCCCGGCCGGTTGAGCAGTGCGGCCAGCACCAGCGCGATGGGCACGCCGAGCAGGACGATGGCGGTGTAGGCCAGGGTGTTGAGCGCGGCGCGGCCCAGCTCCGGGTCGGTCACCAGCCGCGCGTAGTTGTCGAACCCCACCCAGGTGGACCCGCCGAACACGCCCCACTCGGTGAAGCTGAAGTACGCGGTGCGCAGGATCGGCCACAGGTAGAACACCGCGACGCCGAACACCAGGGGCCCGACGAACAGCAGCGGCCACGCGCCCTGGCCAGCGCCCGGCCCGCGCCGCCGGGCGGGGCCGCCCGGGGCGGGAGCCGTGCGTCCCGCCCCGGGCGCGGTCGTGCCCGCGGTCACTCCTTCTCCAGCGCCTGGTTCATCGCCTCGGCCATGGCCCTGGCGGCCTCGGCCACCGGCTTGGCCCCGGAGAACGCGTCCGGCAGCAGCTCGGGCTCGAACTTGCCCCATGCCGCCGAGTTCTTGCTGACCGGGTACGGCACGGCGTAGTTCTCCGCGCCGTCGAGGAACACCCGCAGGTTGGCGTCGGGCAGCACCGTGAGGAACGAGTCCTGCGTGCCCTTGTGGGCCGAGATGACGCCGCTGAGCTCGCTGAAGGTCACGGCGGCCTCCTTGCCTGCCAGGTAGGTCAGGAACGCCTCCGCCGCTGCCTTGTTCTCGGTGTCGGCGCTGATGGCGTGCGCCAGCCCGTGGATGACCGTGGCCTGCCGCTTGTCGCGCGGCAGCGGGGCGACGGCCACGTCCGCGGCGATGGGACTGTCGGCGATCAGCTTGGTGTCCCAGGAGCCGGACCAGAACATGGCGGCGCGGCCGCTGGTGAACCGGCTCAGCGCGGAGGTGTCGGCGTCCTGCTCCAGGCTCGGCATCGCGTCGGCGGCGATCAGGTCGGCCCACACCTGCAGGCCGCGCGCGGCCTCGGGGCTGTCGAAGCCGGACCGCTTGCCGTCCGGGGAGATGACGTGCCCGTCCGCCGCGGCGATGGTGTTGTAGTAGGTCTGCTGCCCGCCGTCGACGAGGGTAGCGGTCACCCCGAAGACGTCCTTGGACTTCAGCTTGGCGCGGATGTCCTTGGCGGCCTGGGTGAACTGCTCGACCGTCCAGTCCGCCGCGGGCTCGGCCACGCCCGCCTCGGCGAACAGCTTCTTGTTGTAGAACACCGCGATGGTGTCGAAGTCCTTCGGGACGCCGTAGCGGACGCCCTCGTAGGTGTAGAGCGTGTCCAGCGCCTGCGGGTAGTTCGCCGGGTCGATCTTCCCGGCGTCGACCAGGCCGGTGATCGGGGCGAGTTTGCCGTTGCTGGCGTACAGCTGGAAGTTCGGCCCGTTCATCCAGAGCACGTCGGGCATGGTCCCGGAGCCCGCCTGGGTCTGCAGCTTGGTCCAGTAGCTCTTGTAGGGCGTGACCTGGACGTTGACCTTGACGTTGGGGTAGGTCCGGTTGAAGTCCGCGACCACCCGCTGGGTCGCCTCGGCGACGTTCTCGCCCCAGACCCCGTAGGAGATCTCGGCCGTGAGGTCGGCGGGGTCGGCGGGCTGCTCAGCTGCCGCGTTCCCGCCGGGGCCGCCGCCGCAGCCCGCGAGGGCGACGGACGCGGCGACGAGCGCGGACAGCACGGCGAGGTGCTTTTTCATCGGTGCTCCTAGTGGTCGAGCAGGGGGCGTGCGGGTTGGTGGGCGGCGAAGTAGGCGGCCACCTCGGGGGCGACCGGCGGGACGCGCTGCGGCGTCGACCCGGTGCGCAGGGACCGGGTCGCGGCGCACCCGGCCGCGATGGCCTCGCGGGCGGAGACGGGATCGGTGTCGGTCGGCACGCCGTCCCGGACGAACCGCAGGAACTCGGCCATCGTCAGCGCGTCGGCGTCCCCGTGCCCGCCGTCGTCGCCGGTGATCGGGTAGGACCGGTCGCCGCCGGGGAGGTAGCCGGTGCGCTTGGTCCAGACCCTGACCTCGCCGCCCGCGCCGTCCCCGAAGTTCTCGATCCGGCCCTCGGTGCCGATGACGGTGTAGTTGCGCCAGTAGTCCGGGGTGTAGTGGCACTGCTGGTAGCTCGCCAGCACGCCGTTGTCCAGTCGCATGAGGACCATCGACAGGTCCTCGACGTCGATGTCCCGGTTCAGGTCGGTCTGGGCCAGCGGCGGCCAGTTGTCCAGGGAGAACCAGTCGCGCATGGTGCGGTCGCTGTTGTCGCGGCGCGAGTCGACGCGGCCGTAGACCGTCAGGTCCCCCATGGCGACGACCTCGCGGGTGACGCCGCCCGCCAGCCAGTGGACCACGTCGATGTCGTGCGCGCCCTTCTGCAGCAGCAGCGACGTCGTCTTGGCGCGTTCGGCGTGCCAGTCCTTGAAGTAGAAGTCGCCGCCGTGGCCGACGAAGTGCCTGCACCAGATCGACGTGACCTCGCCGATGTCGCCGCGCGCGATGATCTCCCGCATCAGCCGCACGACGTGCATGTGCCGCATGTTGTGCCCGACGTAGAGCCGGGCGCCGGACGCGTGCGCGGCGGCGAGCACGCGGTCGGCGTCCTCGATGGTCGTGGCCAGCGGCTTCTCCAGGTATACCGCCACGCCCGCGCTGAGCAGCCGCTCGCTCACCTCGGCATGGGTGTGGTCGGGGCTGGTGACGATCGCGGCGTCGAGGTCAGGGCACGCGCGCAGCAGGGCGGAGACGTCGCGGTGCACCGGGATGTCCCCGAACCAGCGCGCGGCGCGCTCCGCTGCCCGGTCGTCGGGGTCGACCGCGGCGACCAGCCGCGCCCCCTCGGCCACCGCGTGCTCGGCGATGGGCGCCCGCGCGCCCACCCCGACGACGGCGATGGTCAGGTCCTTGATCACACGCTCTCCCCGCAGTAGTGAAAAGCAGTTTTCTTACTGTTGGGTGAGCAGGGTTGCCGAGATACTTGGTCAACTCAAGGGTTGAACGGGTGCGCGTTAGCCAACCGTGACCTGAACGGCCCCGGTTCTGCTGCGCGGTTTCACAACGCGGCGGGTAGGTGCTCGCGCGGCGAGTCCGGGTGCAGGGCCAGCGGCGGCGTGCTCACGTCCGAGCTGCCCAGCAGCGTGCCGCCGAGGGTGTCGAAGGTCCGCAGGACGCCGCCGAGCGGGACGTCGAGCTCGCCGAGCGCGTGCCCGACGATCGGGTACTCGAAGGGCAGGTCGAGCTGGGCGGCCACTTTCGAGCGCAGCATGGGGACCAGCAGGTCGGCGTAGCGGCCGAGCCGTCCGCCGAGGACGACGAGGTCGGGGTCGACGGCGGCGAGCAGGCCGCCCACCGCGGGCGCCATCCGGTCGGTCAGGTCCTCGGCGACCCGCAGCCCCTCCGGCCCGCCCGCGGCGAGCCGCGCGTCGGCCGCCTCGATGTGCTCCCACGGCCGCTCGTCGCCGCGCGCGGGCCCGGCGAGGACCCGCAGCGCCAGCAGCTCGCCCGCCTGGTGGTGGCGGCCGACGTGGACCCGCCCGCCGAGCACGATCCGGGCGGAGACGTGGAACCAGGTGAGCAGGTACAGGCTGGTGTCGGCGAAGCGGGCCGCGCCGAGCGTGGCCTCGGCGGCCGCGGCGAGCACGAGGTCGTTCTCCACGGCGACCGGGCAGCCGAACAGCTCGCCCAGCCTGCTCGCGATGTCGACGTCCTGCCACTCCCGGACCGCGGGCGACCGGGCGAGCCTGCCGTCGTCGCCGACGATGCCGGGCACCGCCAGCGTGACGCCCGCCAGCGTGCCCAGCGGCAGCCGCGCCGCCTCGAACGCCCGCGCGACGTGGGCGCGCAGCGGCAGCAGGTCCGCCGAGCCGGTGCGCGGGCTGGCGGGTCCGTCGATGTCGGTGTGGACGATGTCGCCCGCCAGGTTCGCGATCGCCACGCGCTGGCGCACGTCGGACAGGTCCAGCCCGACCACGTGGTGCCGCTCGGCGCGGAAGCGGTACCGCCGCGCGGGCCTGCCGCCACCCGAACTCGGCGGGGCGGGCGGGACGTCGCCGTCCACCAGGCCGTCGGCCTCCAGGTCGGCGATCAGCGCCTCCACTGTCGGCCGCGACAGCCCGGTCCGGGTGGCCAGCTCCCGGATGGTCGCCACGCGCACCTCGCGCAGCCCTTCCAGGCACCGCCCCCTCGGCGTCGTCGCCCTCAGCATGCACCGACCCCCCGCGTCCATCCACCGGCCTCCACCGCCGAGCTTATGACCAGCGCACACCGTAGGCCGTGCGGGTCGCGCCCGGCACGCGCGGCCTCGGCAGGCGCCGGACGTCACACGCCGAGGAAGCGCACCAGTGGCCAGGCGCCCTCCGACGTGTTCGCGATGACCGTGTGGGTCGTGCCGGACTCGGGCACGTGCACGCTCTTGAACGACACCCCGGCGTCGCCGCCGATCAGGATGACCGCGCCGCCGGTCTCGTGCAGCCAGAAGCCGAGTCCGTACCGCATCGACTCGGCGGGGACGTCGCTGCGCGGGCGCACCATCTCGGCCACCCGGTCCGGGGACACGATCCGCCCGGCGAACAGCGCCCGCCACAACGCGGTGACGTCGGCCGCGGTGGTGTAGATCCCGCCGTCGCCGCCGCCGCGGATGGGCAGGTGGAACACATTGGTCCGCCACTCCCCGTCGACCTGTAGATAGCCGACCGCCGTGCGCTCGCCGAGCGAGTCGGACCGGAGGAAATCGGTGTCGACGAGCCCGGCCGGTTCGCAGACGCGTTGCCGCACCAGGTCGTGGAACGGCACCCCGCTCACCCGCTCGGCGATCAGGGCGAGCACGACGAAACCGCTGTTGCAGTAGGAGAACCGCTCGCCGGGCGGGAACTTCTGCGGATACCCGTCGAGCACCGGCAGGTATTGCTCGATGTCGAGCAGGCACTGCACCGGCACGGGCAGCACGTACGCGGAGAGGTCGGTGACGACGTCCTCGTCGAAGTAGTCCCCGATCCCGGACCGGTGCGCCAGCAGGTGCTCGACGGTGACGGCGGCATCGATCAGCGGAAGGTCCTCCCCCAGCACCTCCCGCGCCGTCGTCGACAGCGTCAACAGCCCTTGCTCCATCAGGCTCACCACGGTCAACGCGGTGAACCCCTTGCAACCGCTGGCGATCGCGAACCGGGTGTCGACCGTGTTCGCGATGCCGTATCCCCGGTGGGCCAGCCCGTACGCCTTGGCGAACACCTGCCCGTCCCGATCGACCCGGACCACGCCGGAGAACCCGGTGTCCCGAGCGACGACGTCCAGCCCATCCTCCATCGACCCACGATGACAGGGTGGGCGTGCCGAAGTCCCCCGATTTTCCGCGCTCTCCGGCACGTGGGCTAGCCCGTCGACACTCCCGACCTGGTGCGGGCGGACAGCAGGGCGATGCCGCCGACCAGCAGCGCCGCGGCGACCAAGGCGGCGCTGACCAACAGCGGGGAGCGGAAGCCCGCGCCCGCGCCGATGGCCGCGCCGCCGAGGGCCGGGCCCGCCGCCGCGCCCACGTTGAGGGCGGCGGTGGCGAAGCCGCCCGCGAGGGTCGGCGCGCCGCTGGCCGCGTAGAGGGCCTGGGAGATCAGCGTCGAGCCGACAGCGAACGACAGCGTTCCCTGGACGACCGTGCACACGAACGCCGCGACCGGGTCCCCCGCGGTCGTGGCGAACACGAGCCAGCCGATCAGCAGCCCGATCGCGCCGAGGCCGAGCAGCGCCGTCGGGTTGGTGTCGGCGTACCGGCCGCCGAGGGTGACGCCCGCGAACGAGCCGAGGCCGAACAGCAGCAGCGCCAGCGGGACCCAGCCCGACGGCAGTCCGGCCACCTCCGTCACCACGGGGGCGAGGTAGGCGAACGAGCAGAAGGTGGCGCCGTTGACCAGTGCCCCGAGCACCAGCACGACGATCAGGCGTGGGCTGCGCATCGCCCGCAGCTCGTGCAGCGCGCTCGGCGCGTTCCGGTCGGGTGCGGCGCCGGGGACCGACCGCAGGATGGCGACGACGGGCGGCGCGGACAGGACCGCGACCGCCCAGAACGCCGAGCGCCACCCCCACAGCTCGCCGAGGTACGCGCCCGCGGGCACACCGGCGACGCAGGCGATGGTCACGCCGCCGACCAGGACCGCGGTCGCCCTGCCCTTGGCGTTCGCGCCGACCATGCCCGCCGCCGCGGCGATGCCCACGGCCAGGAAGCCCGCGTTGGCCAAGGCGGCGACCACTCGGGTGACCAGCAGGACGGTGAAGCTGTCGGTCATCGCGCCGACCACGTGCATCACCAGGAAGGTGACGAGAAAGGCCAACAGCGCGGCCCGGCGCGGCCAGCGCAGGCTCAGCACCGCCACCACGGGCGCGCCGACGACCATCCCGACAGCGAACGCGGAGATCAGCGACCCCGAAGCGGGGATCGACACCCCCAACTCGACAGCGATGTCCGGCACCAGGCCGGACAGCATGAACTCCGACATCCCCATGGCGAAGACCGCCAACGCGAGGACATACACGGCGAAAGGCATCAAGAGGCTCCAGGAGACAGGATCCACCGACGGCACCGGACGGCACGGCCGGCCCCCGGGCGAATCCGGGGGTGCGGGGCGATCGCGAGAACGGTGGCGGGACCGACGAAGCCCGGACGGAGGGCAAGGCCCAAGCACATCAGCGCGGCCGAGGACCACTCCGCTGGACACCGGTCTCGCTGGCGGGACCGACGAAACCCGGACACGCCAACGAAGCAGGCTGCTCGGCCACGAGGTGGCAGACCGACGAATTCGGACACGCCAACGAAGCCGCGGGCTGTTCGACCGCAAGCAGTGGCGGGACCGGGAAAGCCCGAGCGAGCGCGCGGTCCGAACAGTCAGCGCCGGATGGGCGCGACAGCGGAGAGGGCCACCGTTCGGTGGCTACCTACTGGAGGCCTCGGGGCTGGACACGCCCCACAAGCTACAGCGCCCCTCCGACACCGTCCACCCGCGGGCCTCCCATCGCGGGATAGGTCAGCGGTCCAGCAACCAGCGGATGGGAGACGCCGGATCGTCGTGGGTGATGGGGTCGGCAAGGGTCAGTCATCCCCGGCCGGTGAACCCGTCGGCCAGCACGTCGGCGAACACCGGGCCGGGATCGCAGACAGCCTCGTCGACCGGCACGTCACCGCTGCCGAACACCACCGTCTGCGCCTGCACGACGGTCCCGATCACCGTCCCCGGGCGCAGGGGGTTCACGGTCATCCCCGGCTCGGCCACCCACACCCCCGATCACGGACACGCGCCCCAGTATGGAATAGCGCGGCGCGGGCGGGCGATCAACGGATAGCCTGGGCCGGTCCTAGCTGGGGGGAGGCCAGGATGACCCGTCGGTACCTCACCACCGCCATCCCGTACGTGAACGCCGAGCCCCGCCTGGGCTTCGCGCTGGAACTGGTGCAGGCCGACGTCATGGCCCGGCACCGGCGGCATCGCGGCCACGAGGTCCGGTTCCGTGGCGCAAGCGTCTGTCCACACTCGCCGGTCGCCCTCAGTCAGGTGGGGTGCCTCGGGGCAGGGTGAGGATGAAGGTGGAACCGCCCGCGGCACGCAGGGTTCCGTTGTGGAGGGCGGCGTTCTCGCGGGCGATGGCCAGGCCGAGGCCACTGCCCTCCGAGCCAGTCCTGGCCCGGTCGCCGCGGACGAAGCGGTCGAAGACGACCGGGAGGAGGTCGGCGGGGAGGCCGGGGCCCGCGTCGGTGACGGTGATCGACACCTGGGTGGGGTCGCGACCGTCGATGGTGACGGTGATCGGGGGCGCGCCGTGGCGGGCGGCGTTGGAGAGGAGGTTGCGCATGATGGTGTGCAGCCTGCGCGGGTCGCCGACGACCGTGGCGTCGCCGGAGGTGGTGACGGTGACGGACTGGTCGGGGGCGGCCAGGGCCGCGGCGTCGGCGGTCAGGGCGGGGAGGTCGACGGGTTCGGGGCGGTAGTCGGCCGCGCCCGCGTCCAGCAGCGACATCTCCAGCAGGTCGTCCACCAGGGCGCTCAGGCGGCGCGCTTGGGCGGTGACCAGGTGGGCCGAGCGCTCGCGGTCGCCGGGGTCGGCGCTGTCCAGGCTCTCGGCGGCGGCCAGCATCGACGCCAGCGGGGTGCGCAGGTCGTGGGCGACATCGGCGATGAACCGGCGCTGCTGGCGCTCCTTGGCCCGCAGCGCGGCGATGGAGTCGCCGAGGCGGGCGGCCATGCTGTTGAAGGAGCCCGCCAGGTCGGCCAGCTCGTCGCTGCCGCGCACGGGCACGCGCACGTCGAGTTCGCCAGCGCCGAAGCGCCGCGCGGCGGCCGCGGCGACCCGGACGGGTCGCTGGACCAGGCCCGCCGCCAGCACGCCGATCAGCGCGGCCGCCACCGACACGACCGACGCCACGACGACGAGCCGCGTCCGCAGCCAGGCCAGCTCCCGGTCGATCTTGTCGCGGTTGTAGAACTCGACGAGCACGATGTCCGGGGACACCGTGCCCGCCACCGCGAACCACGCCCGGGGGCCGTCGTCGGCGGTGTAGGTGACCGGGTCGAGACCCTGGCGGGCGATATCGATCTCGTCCACCCGCAGGTCCCCCGGATGGCCGGGCGAGCCCGCGGCCGCGGTGTACCGGACACCGTCGGCCGCCGTCGCGCCGCGCAGGTCCACCACCGCCCACGCCACGCCGAGCCTGCCCTCCATGAAATCGGCGATGCGCTCCACTTTGGACGAACCAGGCGCCCCGAAGTGCCTCGCCGCCTGCTGGGCGTCCGAGCGGAAGCCCGCGAGCGCCGACGCGGCGAAGCGGTCCCACGCCGGACCGGACTGCATCTGGTAGGACAGCGCAGCGACCGCGATGGACGCCGCCACCGTGATCAGCATGACCGTCACCGCGATGCTCCCCCGCAGGCCGAGCCTCACGGCTTGACCAGCCGGTACCCCAGCCCGCGCGCGGTGCGCAGCAGCGTCGGGTTGGCCGGGTCCGGCTCGATCTTGGCGCGCAGCCGGGCCACCGCGGCGTCGACCAGCCGCGAGTCGCCGGAGTAGCCGTAGTCCCAGACGTTGCGCAGCAGGGTCTGCCTGCTGAGCACCTGGCCGGGGTGGTCGGCGAACTCGATCAGCAGGCGCAGCTCGGTCGAGGTGAGGCCCAGCTCGACCCCGTCGCGGGTGACCAGCATCGCCGCGCGGTCGATCACCAGGTCGCCCACCCGCGTCACCGGTGACGGCGCGGGCGGGGCGGCGGCCCGGCGCAGGATCGTCTTCACCCGCGCGTCGAGCACCCGGGGCTCGGCGGGCTTGACCACGTAGTCGTCGGCACCGCCCTCCAGCCCGACGACCACGTCCACCGGATCGCCCCGCGCCGTCAGCAGCACGACCGGGACGGTGGCGCGGGCCCGGATGCGCCTGCAGACCTCGAACCCGTCGATGCCGGGCAGCATCACGTCGAGCAGGACCAGGTCGACCGGCAGCGCGGCGTCGAAGAGCTCGGCCAGCGCCTGCTCCCCGGACCCGGCCACGGCGACGTCGTGCCCCAGGCCGCGCAACGCGCGGGCGAGCGCCTCGGCGAGCGCCGCGTCATCCTCGACGAGGAGGAGTCGGGGCACCGTTGCTCCCTTCGGGTGAGTGGGGTGACCTGCACACGTATACCACCGGTCACCAGTGGCGGGCGGTCCGCGCCGCGCCCGGGTGGGGCAGCCGGACCGGCGGTAAGCCCGCCCTGCCGGGGTGGTGCTCGAAGTGCCACCACTCGTTGTCGTAGGTGCGGTACAGGTCGTACCGGCCGCCGTTGACCTCCAGCCAGCGGGCGCCCTCCACCGGCCGCACGTCCAGCGCCGTGCCCGCGACGTGCCGGGACTCCTCCGGCGGCAGCGCCCGCAGCCGCGCGGCCGCCGCCGACCCCGTGCGCCGCACCTCGGCGGCGAACAGCCGGTGCTGCTCCCCCGCGTCCCGGTGTCCCGAGGTGAGCCCGATCAGCACCCCGTCGCGCCAGAACGCCTCGGTCCGCGCCGCCGTGAACGCCGCGCGCGTCCCCGCGGCCAGCCCGGTCAGCGACTCGCGGGGAAACCGCAGGCCGAGGGCCCACTGGCAGGCCCGTCTGCGCCCACCGCCCGGCCCGACCGCCCAGGCGATGGGGAGCAGGACGACGGCGATGACGATGGTGGCGACGTGGAGCACACGCTCTCGCAAGATCCTCATGCCTGCCACGGTGCCCGCGCAGTGTGCGTCCACATCCGCCGTTCTGTGACAGTTCGTCGACGAGATGAGACGGTTCCCCACGGAGTGCGGGGAACAGTCCGCCGACGGCCACTGCTGGGACCGGCACAGCGTTCACGGGCCTGCCGGGGAGAAGGTGCTCGAACCCCGAAACCACCCGGGAGACCATGATCGTTCCCGTATGCTGTGGCGGGCCCGAGGGGAGTAGCGCGCATGCGGAACGAGAAGCCGGAACCGCTGTCGGAGCACCGGCGGGAACTGGTCCTGGCCGAGTACCGGGCGCTGCGCGACGAGAGCATGAAGCGGATGGACCACCGGGTCACCCTCCTGGTCAGCTCGCTGACCATCAGCGGCGCGATCCTCGGGTTCGGCGTGGAGCGCAAGGACGGCTCGCTCCTGCTGGTGGCCCCCGTCATGGCCGTGCTGTTCGGACTGCTGGTCCTCTACCACACCGCCATCGTCGCCGAGATCGCCCAGCACGTGGCGACGCGCATCGAGGCGCCCATGAACGCGCTCTACGACGGGGCGATGGGCTGGCACACGCGGCCGGAGCGGCAGAACCGCTTCCGCGGGCTCTCCCTCCTCCACCTCCCGATCATGCTGACCGTGCTGGCGCCGACGGTCGCGGCCCTCGTGCTGGCGTGGCAGTTCGACGGCTCGCTCGGCACGAAGATCCCGCTCGCCGTCCTCGACGGCGCACTCGTCGTCTACTACCTGGTCCAGTACACGAGGCGGATCAGCCGCTCCTCGGCGCGCGCCGACGGCAAGGCGGCGTAGTCGGCACCAGGATCGTGCGGAACCACGTGCTGTCGCGGTTCCGGTTCACACGATCGGTTGTCGGTGTGGCAGCGGGCCGGGGCGTTCTTGATGATGAGGGAGCAGTGTCCGCCTGAATGATGGAGGGTTTCGTGCGTACGGTTACCCGCTCGATCGCGGCAGTCGTCCTCTCCGTGCCGCTGGTCTTCGCAGGCGCGGGCGTCGCCGCTGCCGACAGCGGTCGCTCGAACGTGGCTGGCTACCAGCAGTCGAACGCCACCGCGGGCCCTGACGGGGCGGCGCGCCACCTGATCCTCAGCGGCGTCGACGCCGACGGCAACGCGTACTTCTACGAGGTCCAGTTCTACGCCGGGCCGGACGGCGCGGGCTCCCTCGGCACGACGGCCGTGGCCGGGCGCGACGGCGCGCACTTCCAGCAGTTCCACTCCCATGCCGGACCGTACAGCGCGGGCTCGACGCACACGTCGTCCAGCTCGGGGCGCTGACACCTCGCGACGGCGGCCGCGGCTCCACCGCGGCCGCCACAGCTAGTGAAACGGCCTCGGCGGAATCAGCGCCGCGCAGGTGATCACCAGTGCGGCCATGACCAACAGGACCAGCGCCAGGTCGAGGAGCGCGGCGAGCATGGTCACTCCCGGGAGGCCAGGGCGCGCGGCCGGTTCCCGGCGCGCAGGCTGGTCGCGGTGACCACGGCCAGGACGCCGATGATGACGGCCAGGGAGACCGCGGTCGGGATCTCCGGCACGGCGGGCCAGATGCCGTGCGCCCAGTGCAGCGTCAACTTCACCCCGATGAACGCCAGGATGACCGCGAGCCCGTGGTTGAGGTGGATGAGCTTGGCCAGCGCGGTGTGCAGCACGAAGTACAGCGCGCGCAGGCCGAGCAGGGCGAAGGCGTTGGTGGCGAAGACCAGGTAGGGGTCGTCGGTGATGCCGTAGACGGCGGGCACCGAGTCGATGGCGAACACCACGTCGGTCGCGAACACCGCCACCACGACCACCGCCAGCGGGGTCAGCGCCCGCCTGCCGTGTTCCCGCACGGTGAGCCGGGCGCCGTGGTACTCGTTGGTGACCGGCATCAGCTTGCGCAGGAACCGCACCGACCGCATCCGGGAGATGTCCGGCTCGGCCTCCGACCCGGACAGCGCGCTGTGCAGCATCTTCACGGCCGAGGCGAACAGGATCAGGCCGAACACCAGGAAGGCCCAGGTCCCGGCCGCGAGCAGCGCGGCGCCCGCCGCGATGAAGACGCCGCGCAGCACCAGCGCGCCGACGATGCCGTACAGCAGGACGCGCTGCTGCACGGCGGGCGGGACCGCGAACGCGGCCAGCAGCAGCATGAACACGAACAGGTTGTCCACGGACAAGGACTTCTCGACCACGTAGCCCGTCAGGAACTCGACGGCCTGGTCACCGCCGAAGTCCCACCACAGCCAGACCCCGAACAGCATCGGGAGCGCCAGGTAGAACACCGACCACCCGACGGCCTCCCGCACGGACACCTCGTGCGGGCGGCGGGTCACCAGGAAATCGGCGACCACCAGCGCCAGCAGGACGATGATGCTGATCAGCCACAGCATGGGCGAACCGACGGAATGCGGCATGGAGACCTCCTCAAACGACTACGCGTTCGAGGTCTCCTTCACCCCTCCCGGGGCGGCCTCCCGAGGACATCCACGCTGTCCGTATTGACCGGGTAGACCCTGACGGAAGTACTCCCCTCGCGACCAGTATCACCAATGCGGGCGCGTCAGTAAAGCCGGGGTAAAGCAGTCGCTGTCACCCGAACGGGCGGAACGCCGCCACGTGCGCCGATCGAGTGACGAACATCGGCCGGAAAACCCCTACCGCAATGGCGGGGAAGACCCGTGGCGGCACGGATTGATAGACCGGTCCCCGGTTGAGCACGATCGGGTTTCCGGCGCCGAGAACGGCGCCGGGATGTCCCTGCGAGGACGGGTTCGGCGCCCTGCTGCTCCATTGCCGGCCCGGAAAGGACTGATCGTGCGAAAGACATCGAGGATGGCGCTCGCCCTGACGACGAGCGCCGCCGCGGCCCTGGTCGCGACGGCGGGGCCCGCCCTGGCGGCGCCGCCGCCGGATTCGGGGGAGGCGGGCATCCAGGTCGTGGGCGGCACTCGGGCCGCCGAGGGCGAGTTCCCGTGGATGGTGCGGCTGTCGATGGGCTGCGGTGGCGCGATGATCACCGACCAGGTCGTGCTCACCGCCGCGCACTGCTTCCGGTACTCCCCTCCGGGCGGCAGTGACCACACCTCGACCACCGTCACCTACGGCGTGGTCGACCTGCAGGACTCGCGGGCGGTCGAGCGCCGGGCGAGCTACCTGTACATCAACCCGGACTACTCCGACGCGAACGCGGGCGACTGGGCGCTGCTGAAGCTGTCCAGCCCGATCGCGGGCGCGGCGACGCTGCCGATCACCACCACCAAGGCGTACGACACGGGCACCTTCACCATCGCGGGCTGGGGCGACACCCGCGAGGGCAGCCAGACGGGCTCGCGGTACCTGCTGAAGGCCGAGGTGCCCTTCGTCAGCGACTCGAAGTGCGCCGCGGCGGGCGGGATCTACGACGGCCTGGTCCCCGAGCGGGAGATCTGCGCGGGCTACGACCAGGGCGGGATCGACACCTGCCAGGGCGACTCGGGCGGTCCGATGTTCCGCAGGGACGGCGCTGGCAACTGGATCCAGGTCGGCATCGTCAGCTGGGGCCTGGGCTGCGCGCGGCCCGGCAAGCCCGGCGTCTACACCGAGGTGAGCACCTTCGCCGCGGAGATCTCCCGCAAGGCCGCCGAGCTCGACGGCGAGCCGCAGCCCGGGGGCAAGGAGTTCGCGAACACGGACAACGTGGCGATCCGCGACCTCACCACCGTCTCCAGCTCGGTCGCCGTCTCGGGCCTGAGCGGCAACGCCCCGTCGGGGCTGCAGGTGGGTGTGGACATCAAGCACACCTACCGCGGTGACCTGGTGATCGACCTCGTCGCGCCGGACGGCACCGCCTACCGGCTGAAGGACTCCTCCAGCAGCGACTCCGCGGACAACGTGATCACCACCTACACGGTCAACGCCTCAGCCGAGGCCGCCAACGGCACCTGGAAGCTCCAGGTCCGCGACGTCTACTCCGGCGACACCGGCTACATCGACGCCTGGAAGCTGGTCTTCTAGCGGGGTTCCCCGCCCACCCCGCCGCCGTCCTGGCGGGGTGGGCAACGGGGCACGCGACGCGGACCAGATCACGCAGACCCCTTGCCGCAGAACATTTTTGGTCCAGCGACGGAAGGTACCGCACGAATACCTCGATCCCGGCTCACCCCGGTAGGGCGAAGCCCACCTGGCGGAGCATGCGGCGAAGGTAGGCGGTCAGCTCCGTGGCCGAGCGGTCGCCGGGCGCCAGCACCAGCTGGTGCAGCACGGCCCCCCACATCAGGTCGATCACCATGTCGACGTCCGTGGTGGCAGGCAGCACGCCGTCCCGCTTCGCGCGGGCGAGGGTCTTCCGGGCACGTTCGCGGCGGGGCTCGAGGTGGTGGCGCCAGTACGTGGAGAGCAGCTCCGGGTGGTCCGGTCCGGCGCCGATCATCCGGGCGGTCAGCGCTCGCGCGCCGGGGTCGGCCAGCAGTTCACCCCACCGGGGCAGCAGCTCCTCGATCACGTCGAGCAGCGGACCGCCGACCTCGTCGACGGCGCGGACCTGCTCGTGCATGGACTCGAGCGCGTGGGCGAACAGCTTCTCCTTCGAGCTCCACCGCCGGTACACGGTCACCTTGGCCACGCCTGCCCGCCGGGCGATCTGCTCGATGCTCGTCCGCTCGACACCCCGCTCGATCAGGAGCTCGACGGCGGCCCGCAGGATCGCCTCGTCCGCCTCCGGGTCGCGCGGACGGCCAGGACCGGTGCGTGGGGAAGTCACGGGCGCATTGTGTCAACGCCCGGCGGCCGCAGCATCGCTGTCAGCCGATCCCGCAGCGCGGCCGGGTCGTCGCCGCGCCACGCGAGGTGCGCGTCCGGGCGGATGAGCAGCGCGTCTCCCTCCCCTCGCAGCCAGGCCACTTCGCCCAACGCTGTGCGGGCCACGGCCGACAGCTCGGCCGAGCCGCCGACCAAGGCCCATTCCGGGCCAAGCTCCGCGTGCAGCCGTGTCCGGGTTCCGTCGGTGCGCTGGTACTCACCGTCCGGGATGCGGTCACCGGGCCGGGGCGCCGGGCCGCGGCCACCGAGGGGGCCACGCCGGTAGGTGACCCACAACTGCGACGCCACCCGGGTGGCGCGGCGCTGCACGGCCGGGATGCCGAGCAACGGCACCACCACCCGGTCGCGGAGGAACCGCGTGAGCGCCGTCTCGCCGAGCAGCAGCCGCGTGTTCGCCGTGGTGTTGCGCAGGACGTCCGCCGCCAGCGGCCTGCGCTCGGCGCCATAGGTGTCGAGCAGTTCGGGGCCTGCCAGGCCGCGGACCACCAGGCCCAGCTTCCACGCGAGGTTCTCCGCGTCGCCGATGCCCGTGTTCATGCCCTGACCGCCGATCGGGCTGTGGATGTGCGCCGCGTCGCCCGCCAGCAGGACCCGGCCGCGGCGGTAGTCGGCCGCCAGCCGTCGGTGGATGCGGAACACCGAGGCCCACACGGTCTCGCGGATGCCGATCTCCGACTGACCCGCGCGCTCGGCGAGGAGCTGCCGCAGCCGGTCGACGACCTGCTCGGGGGCGAGCCGCTCGCCGTCGTGCGGCACGTCGGCCATGAGGCGCCAGAGGTCCGGCTCGCCGGGCATCGGCATGGCAAGCAGCATGCCGTCCCGGTGGTACCAGCCTGCGGAGACGCTGCGGTCGCGGTCCCAGTCGGCGCGGACGTCGGCGAGCAGGAACCGCTCGGCGACCGGCACGCCGGGGAAGGCGATCCCCGCGAGTTCGCGGACCGTGCTGCGGGCGCCGTCGCACCCGACCACCCAGTCCGCCCGCGGATTCTGGTCGAGGGACGTAATCTCGGTCCCCCAGTGGATGGGCACGCCCAGCTCGGTGAGCCTGCGGCGCAGCTCGGCCTCGATCGCGGCCTGCGACACGAACAGCGCCTGCGTGCGCTCCCGCCGGTCCGGCAGGAACCGCATGGTGGCGATCGGCCTGCCGCCGACGTGCATCCGCATGCCTGCGGGCTCGAGCGTCCGTTCCCGCAGGTCACCGAGGGCACCCAGTCGGTCAAGGACCTCGACGCCCCGGGCGTGCAGGATGTTCGCCCGCGAGGTCTCGGCGGGCCCGGTGGCGCGGTCGACGAGCCGCACCCCGACACCCTGCGCGGCCAGGCCGCACGCCAACGCCATCCCCGTCGGTCCCGCTCCCACGATCAGCACGTCCATGCGTCAATAGTATACGTGGTCGTAGGCGTATCGTAATTGCTCGCTACCGCGGCCTCTGGGGGCAGGGGGCGTGCGTCCCGGGGGCGATGCCGGGTCGGACCCGAGGGTGAGATCGGCGATCGGGGGTCCGACCACGGTCTGATCTTGCTTGTGCCCGAGGCCGCCGCACCCGCCCAATGAGGGGGTGCGGATTCTGGAAGTGCCTGCCACCGTCCACCGGGGGAGCTGGTTCCCCGGGCGGATCGTGGGCGGGGCAGCGCTGGTTGTGGGGCCCGTCGTGTGGTTTGCCGGGCTGCTGATCCGGTATCTGGCCGTCGACCACTCGACGTCCGATGTGGAGCCGTTGGCCGCGGTGGCGGAGTTGGCGGCGTATGTGCGGAATCCGGGATTGATGACGGCGGGCTACGCGCTGTTCGCCGCGGGGGCCATCCTGATGATGCTCGCTCTCGTCACCCTGGGGCGGCTGGCGGCGGGGCGGTGTCCGCGTCTTGCGACGGCGGGGGCCGTGTTCGTCGTGGTGGGGATCTGTGCGCGGGTCTACTACAGCGGGGTCGACCACACCGCGTTCCAACTGGTGGAGCGGTTGGGGGTCGAGGCGGCGACGCAGCTCGTGCGGGACGCCTATGTGCCGATCTCCTATGGGCCGCTGCGGATTCCGGTGATCATCGTGGTGTTCTACTACCTCGGGCTCGCTCTCCTGGCCATCGCCGCGATCAGGTCCGGCACGGTGGGGGTCGTGCGCGGTGTGGTCGTGTTCGCGGCCGGTCTCTGGATGGGTGTGCTCAAGGAGGCGCACGTCCATGAGCTGGTGATCCTTGGGCTGCTGGTGGCGACGCTGGCGCCGCTCGGTGTCCGGATGCTGCGGTCGGCGGAGATCGATCCGGTGGACAGACCATGGCGGGTCAGTTGGCTCTGACGGAGGCGGGGGACGGTGTCCCCCGCCCGCACCATCAGGTCGGGTTGGCCTCCATGTGCTTGCGGAGGCTGATCGGGCGCATGTCGGTCCACACGCGGTCGACGTGGGCCGAGCAGTCCTCCTTGGTGCCGGTGGTGCCTTCGGCGTGCCAGCCCGCGGGGATCTCGTGGTCGGCGGGCCACAGGGAGTACTGGCCCTCGTCGTTCACGAGGACCTGGTAGGTGATGTCGTCCCTCATAGCTGGACTTCCTCTCTCTGGTGGGCGCGCCCGGGATAGCGGCGCAGGGTGGGGTTGACGGTGACGAACAGCGTCACCACGGCCATGCCGATCACGCAGACGACGACGGCGTGGCGGGCGGTGAGGGTTTCGGCGAGGACGCCGCCGAGGGCGGGTCCGATGGCGGCGGCGGCGCCTACCGCCACGTTCATGACGCCGCTGAGCCTGCCGCGCATTTCGTCGGGGGTGAGCAGGAGTTGGTGGGTGGTGATGGTCGTGTTGGCGGTGGGGGCGAACAGGGCCATGGCGGCGAACACCGCGCCCATGAGGTAGCCGCCGGGCACCAGGAGGGTGAGCGGGGCCAGCGCGGTGAGCGCCCAGAACACCGCGGCGATCGCGATGTGCGGGCGCAGGGCGCGGTGCAGCGCGGGGGCGATCAGGGCGCCGAGGAGGCCGCCGGCGCCCAGCATCGCGGCCATGATCCCGATCTCGCCCGCCGGGACGCCGCGCTGGTCGGCCAGGACGATGACGATGAGGTAGAAGGCGCTGAAGAACAGGTTGAGCACGACCGCGCACAGCGTCGTCACCCGGATCTCGGGGTGGCGGGCGACCCAGCGGATCCCGTCGCGGACCTCCCGTCCGAGACCGCGCAGCGGCGCCCGTTCGACCCGGCGCGGGGGCAGGCGCAGGAACAGCAGCGCGGTGAAGGCGATGACGTGGGTGATGAGGTCGAGCAGGAAGGGCACCCAGCGGGCGATGGCGAACAGCACGCCGCCGAGCGCGGTGCCCGCGAGCTGGCCGATCGACGACCGGGCCGAGTTCAGGGCGATGGCGGTCGCCAGCTGGTCGTCGGGGACGATGGCGGCGATGCTGGCGTCCTCGGCGGGCTCGAACAGCGCGCGGCACGCGCCCAACACCACGGCGACGAGCACCAGGTGCGGGAGTACGACGGCGTCCAGCAGCAGGACGGCGACGAGCGAGGCCAGCGCCGCCGCCTGCACGCCCTCGCACGCCAGCATGACCCGCCGCCGGTCCCACCGGTCGGCCAGCGCTCCCCCGGGCAGGCCGACGACGAACTGCGCCACGGCGTCCGCGGCGAGCACGACGCCGGACGCCACCGCGGAGCCGGTGACGGCCAGCACGAGCAACGGGAACGCGATGAGCGACGCGCTGAACCCGACCTCGGCGCAGGCCTGGCCGACCCAGAGGAGCGTGTAGTCGCGGTTGCGACGGAGCGGGACGGTCATCGCCCACCTCGGCGATCGGCGGCGCGCCTGTCGGCGTTGTGTCGCGGAGGGATGGTCATCGGCATTCCCCGGCGATGGCGCGGAGGGCGTCGGCGAAGTCCGCGGCGAGTGCTTCCACGGCGGCCCGACGGCAGCGGTCGGTGCGGTAGTGCCAGGCGAAGGTCATGACCCCGTCGTTGACCTCGCCCACGACGTCGATCGTGTGCGGGGAGTGGTCGTCGTGGTCCTGGCCGATGACGGGGAGGCTGGACCGCAACAGCCCGCTGTCGGCCGGGGCGTCCTCGAACTGGCCGAGGTAGTTGAACGAGACCGCGGGGGTCGGCAGCTCGGGGAGGTCACCGAGGTAGCGCAAGGCGCTGTAGCTGAAGCCGTTGCGCGGCACGGCTCGCAACGCCCCGCGCACCTCGCGAACCATCTCCCGCCAGTTCTGCCCGGTGACGGTGAGGGTGACGGGGAACATCGTGGTGAACCAGCCGACCGTCCGCGATAAATCGATACCGTCGATGACGTCCTCGCGGCCATGGCCCTCCAGGTCCACGGTGATCCTCGGCTGACCGGTGCAGCGGGTCAACGACCACGCCAGGGCAGTCAGCAGCACATCGTTGATCCGGGTGCGGTACGTCCGCGGCGCACCCCGCAGAAGTGCGGCGGTGTCGTCGATGTCCAGGACAACGGCGACGGGCTCGGCGGGGGTGGGGCTGGATTCAGCCGAAGCGTAGCCAGATTCCGCCGGACGGTTACCCGACTCGGCCGGGACGCGGCCGGGTTCGGCGGGGTCCGGGGTGGATTCCGCCGCGGGGTGGGCTTCGGCGTGGCCGCTCTCGACCTGCCCACCACGCTCGGGACGACCGGGGTCAGCCGGAGTGGGGTGGAGGTCGGGGGTGGCAGCCACCGCAGGGCGCGCACCGGCATGCCCACCTTCTGCCCGCCCACCTCGCCCGACGTGACCGGGCCCAACCGGAGTGAGGTGGTCCATGGGGAGGTAGGGGGCGGTTTCCATGGTGGACCAGAAAGTGCGGTCCTCGTCCAAGGCACCTGTGGTGACGAGGGTCGTCAGGGAGTGGGACCAGTGTTGGAAGGACGTGGTCTTGGGGCCGAGGTCGATGGGCGTGCCCGTTCTGGCTTGGTTGTATGCGGTTTCCAGGTCCTCCAGCAGGATGCGCCAGGAGACTCCGTCCACCACCAGGTGGTGGGCTGCCAGTAGGAGGCGGGGGGCGGAGCCGTCGGTGAAGTGGAAGAGGGCGGCGTGGAAGAGGGGGCCCTGGGTGAGGTCGAAGCTGGTGTGGAGGTGATCGGCGATGGTGGTCACCTCGGGGGAGTCCGGGGTGGGCACCTGGTGGACGGTGAGGTGGTCGGCCTCGGTGGGGGCGGCGTTGTGCTGGCGCCAGCCGTCGGGGTCTTGGGTGAAGCGCAGGCGGAGGGCGTCGTGGTGGGTCGTCAGGGCGTTCAGGGCCGTGCGTAGTGCGGTTGAGTCGACGTCGGGGGACAGTTCGGTGTGGTGGGCCTGGTTGAAGTGGTGCGGGTTGGCGCGCTCGCCCGAGAAGAACCAGTGCTGGATGGGGGTGAGCGGCACCGGGCCCGTCACCAGGGCGTGGTCGGCGGGGTGGTCGGTGGTGGCGGTGACCGTGGGGGCCAGTTCGGCGATGGTCTGGTGGCGGAACAGGTCCTTGGTGGTCACCGTGAGACCCGCGCGGCGGGCTCGGGAGACGACCTGGATGCTGAGGATGGAGTCGCCGCCGAGGGTGAAGAAGTTGTCGTCGACGCCGACCCGGTCGACGCCCAGCACGTCGGCCCACACCTCGGCGAGCGCGACCTCGACGGCGGTCCGGGGTTCCCGGTGCTCGGTGCCGGTGGCGGCGAGGTCGGGCGCGGGCAGCGCCCGGCGGTCGACCTTGCCGTTGGGCGAGACGGGAAGGGCGTCGAGCACCACGAAGGCGCTCGGGATGAGGTGGTCGGGCAGGGTGGCGGCGAGGAAGTCCCGCAGCTCCCCGGCCGGGACCGGCGGACAGGCCACGTAGGCGACCAGGCGCTTGTGCCCGCGATCATCCGTGTGCACGGTGGCGACCGCGTCCACGACGGCGGGATGGCGCCGCAGCGCGGCCTCCACCTCGCCGAGTTCGACCCGGAACCCGCGGATCTTGACCTGGTGGTCGACCCGCCCGAGGAAGCGCAGTTGGCCGTCCCGCGTCCAGCGCACCAGGTCGCCCGTGCGGTACATCCGCTCCCCCGGCCCGCCGAACGGGTTCGCGACGAACCGCTCCGCGGTGAGGCCGGGCCGGTTCAGGTAGCCGCGGGCCAGCCCGACCCCGGCGACGTACAGCTCCCCCGCGACCCCGATCGGCACCGGGTTCAGCGCGGCGTCGAGGACGTGCGCCTCGGTGTTCCAGATGGGCCTGCCGATCGGCGGCGTGCCGTCGTCCGGCAGCGGGTCGCTCCACGTGCTGACCACAGTGGACTCCGTAGGGCCGTAGGCGTTGATCATCCGCCTGCCCGGCGCCCACCGCCGCACCAGCTCGGCCGAGCAGGCGTCGCCGCCGACGACCAGCGTGCGCAGGTCCGGCAGGTCCCCCGCGGGCAGCGTCGCCAGGGCGACCGGCGGGATCAGCGCGTGCGTGACCCGCCGCCCGCGCAGCACCTCGGCCAACGGGTCGCCCACCAGCGGCCCCGGTGGGGGCACCACGAGCGCCGCGCCGGAGGTCAGCGCCAGGCACAGCTCCAGGACCGACGCGTCGAAGCTCGGCGAGGAGAACGCCAGCACCCGGTCCCCCGGCTCGACCGCGAACCGCTCCGCCTCCGCGGCGGCGAAGCTCGCCAGTCCGCGGTTGGTGACGACCACGCCCTTCGGCCGCCCGGTGGACCCGGAGGTGTAGATGATGTAGGCGGCGTGGTCGGGGGACGAGACGAGGTCGCACAGCGCATCGTCCGGTTCGGGGGCGCGGGTCTCCTCCGCGAGCCAGGCGGTGTCGTCGACCACCAGGACCGGCCGGGTGTCCTCGAGCATGAAGGCGATCCGGTCGGGCGGGTAGTCCGGGTCGACGGGCAGGAAGGCGGCGCCGGTCTTGGCCACGGCCAACTGTGCGATCACCAGCTCCGGGGAGCGCGGCAGCACCAAGGCGACCACGGTCTCCGGCGCCGCGCCGCGAGCGGCGAACACGCGGGCGGCGTCGGACGCGCACGCGTCCAGCTCGGCGTAGGTGAGGGTCCGCCCGCAGGCGATGACGGCGGGCGCGTCCGGGTGGCGCCGGACGGCCTCGGCGAAGAGGTCTGCCAGCGACCGGGCCGGGATCTCCCGGGCCGTGTCGTTCCACGAGCGCAATAGGGCCTGGTCGGTCTCGGTGGTGACCGGGAGGCGGGAGACGGGTGTCGTCGGGTCGGCCGCGGCGGCGGTGAGGAGGGTGGTGAGGCCGTCGGCCATGCGGTGGACCGTCGCGGGGTCGAAGAGGTCGGTGTTGTAGCCGATGGTCGCGGTGAGCCCGCCGTCGTCGGCCTCGTGGAACTCCACGGTGACGTCGTAGGCCGCGGTGACCACCGGGACGGCGACGTCGGCGGCGGTCAGGTCGGCGAAGCCGGTGGTCGGCGTCGGCGCGTTCTGCAGGGCGACCATGGCCTGGAACAGCGGGGTGCGGCTGGTGTCGCGGTCGGGGGCGACGGCGTCCACCACCCGCTCGAACGGGACGTCCTGGTTGGCGAAGGCGTCGAGGGTCGTGGCGCGCACGGCCGTCAGGAACTCGGCGAACGGGATCGCGGGGTCGACGGTGGAGCGCAGGACGACGGTGTTGACGAAGAACCCGACGAGCCGCCGCAGGTCCGGGTGGTCGCGGCCGGCGACGGCGGTCCCGACGGCGATGTCGTCCTGCCCGCTGAACCGGTGGAACAGCACCTGGCACGCCGCGACCAGCGCCATGAACAGCGTCGCGTCCCGCTGTCCGGCCAGCGCGCGCAGACGCTCGGCCACGGCGGCGGGGACGGCGAACTCGACCTGGTCGCCCGCGGTGGTGTGGACGGCCGGGCGCGGGCGGTCGGTGGGCAGGTCGAGCGCCGGGACGCCGTCGAGCCGGTCGCGCCAGTACGCCAACTGCGTGTCGAGGACGTCGGTGCGGCTGCGCTGCCAGCGGGCGAAGTCGCGGTAGCGGACCGGGAGTTCGGGCAGGTCGGGCGCTGTGCCGGAGTTCGCCGAGCGGTACAGCTCCGCGAGATCGGCGATGAGCACGCCCGCCGACCAGCCGTCGGTGACGATGTGGTGCATGGTCAGCGCGAGCACGTGGTCGTCCGCGCCGAGCCGGTACAGCGTGGCGCGCAGCAGCGGGGCGGCGGTGAGGTCGATCGGCCTGCCCGCCTCCTCGGCCAACGCGGCAGGCAGGTCTGCCTCGGTGATCGGCAGGACCGGCAGCGCCAGCGCGTCGACCGCCGGGTGCACGCGCTGGACGCCGTGCCCGTCGATCTCGTGGAAGCTGGTGCGCAGGGCCTCGTGGCGGTCGATCAGGCCGGTCAGCGCCGTGGTGAGCGCGGAGACGTCGAGCGGGCCGCGCAGCCGCAGGGCCAGCGGGGTGAGGTACTCGGTGCTGTCGGGCTCGAAGTGCTGGAGGAACCACAGGCGCTGCTGCGCGAACGACAGCGGCGGGTCGTCGTCATCACCCACCGGGATCGCAGGTGCGGGTTTCTCACCGTCCAAGGTGGCGGCCAGCGCCGCGACGGTCGGCGCGGTGAACACCGCGCGCGGCGACACCTCGACGCCGAGGGCGTCCTGCAGCCCGGACACCACCCGGATGCTGAGGATGGAGTCCCCGCCGAGGGCGAAGAAGTTGTCCGACGCGCCGACCACCGGCACGCCGAGCACCCGGGACCACACCTCGGCGACGACGCGCTCGGCCTCGGTGCGCGGCGGCACGTGGCCCGCCGCCTGCTCGATCTCCGGGGCGGGCAGGGCGCGGCGGTCGAGCTTGCCGTTCGCCGTGCGGGGCAGGGCGTCGAGGGTGACGAAGGCCGACGGGACCATGTGCGCGGGCAGCGTCGCCCCGAGCGCGGCCCTCGGGTCGGCGGGCAGGTCGCCGACGACGTAGGCGACCAGGCGCCGCGCGCCGGGCTCGTCCTCGCGCACGACCACCGCGGCCGAGCGGACCCCGGGCAGCGCGCCGAGCGCGGTCTCGACCTCGCCGGGCTCGATCCGGAACCCGCGCACCTTGACCTGCTCGTCGACGCGCCCGAGGAAGACCAGCTCGCCGTCGCGGGTCCAGCGCACCAGGTCGCCGGTGCGGTACATCCGCTCCCCCGGCGCGCCGAACGGGTCGGCGACGAACCGCTCCGCGGTCAGGCCGGGCCGGTCGTGGTAGCCGCGGGCCAGGCCGACCCCGGCGACGTGCAGCTCGCCGGGCACGCCGGGCGGCACCGGACGCAGGTCGGGGTCGAGGACGTAGGCGCGGGTGTTCGGCAGGGGCCGCCCGATGGGCGGGGCCTCGGCCGCGGGGTCGAGCGGAAGCGTCCAAGTGGAGACGACGGTGCACTCGGTGGGCCCGTAGGCGTTGACCATCCGCCTGCCGGGCGCCCAGCGGCGGACCAGCTCGGCCGGGCACACGTCTCCGCCGACGACCAGCGTGCGCAGGTCCGGGAAGTCCACATCGGACAGCGTGGTGAGCGCGGCAGGCGGGATCAGCGCGTGGGTGATCCGCTGGTCGCGCAGCACGTCCGCCAGCAGGCGGCCGACCAGCGGCCCCGGCGGCGGCACGACCAGTTCCGCGCCGGAGGCCAGCGCCAGGCACAGCTCCAGCACCGACGCGTCGAAGCTCGGCGAGGAGAACGCCAGCACCCGGTCCCCCGGCAAGACCGCGAAGCGCTCGGCCTCGGCTGCGGCGAAGTTCGCCAGGCCGGTGTGGGTCACGACCACGCCCTTGGGCCTGCCGGTCGAGCCCGAGGTGTAGATCAGGTACGCCGGAGCCGCGACCGGCACGGCGACGCCGGGGTCGGTGTCCGGCTGGTCCGCCGCGTCGACCGGGCCGTCGAGCACGAGCACGGGCCGGGCGTCGTCGAGCATGAACGCGACGCGCTCGGCCGGGTAGTCCGGGTCGACCGGCAGGTAGGCCGCGCCCGCCTTGAGCACGGCGAGCTGGGCGACGACCAGGTCGACCGAGCGCGGCAGCTTCAGCGCTACGATGCGCTCCGGGCCAGCGCCGCCCGCGATCAGCCGGTGCGCCAGCCGGTTCGCGGCGGCGTCGAGCTCGGCGTAGGTGAGCACGGTGTCCCCCGACCGCACGGCCAGGGCGTCGGGCCGGACGGCAACCTGCTCGGCGATCAGGGCCGGGAAGGTCCGCGGCGCGACCGGGGACGCGGTGTCGTTCCATTCGCGCAGGACGCGGTCGCGCTCGTCGTCGCCGAGCCACGGCAGGTCGCCGACCGGCCGCCCGGGGTCGGCGGCGATGGCCGCGACCAGCCGGAGCAGCCGGTCGGCGAGCGCGGCCGCGGTCTCGGCGTCGAACAGGTGCGGGTCGTAGCCGAGTTCGAGGTGCAGCCGGGTCCCGTCGGTGTGGACGCCCGCGCTCAGCGGCAGCGTGGTGGCTTCGGCGGACTCGACCGACACGACGGCGGGGCCGCCGTCCGGGGCGTCGCCGACGGGGTAGTTCTCGAACGCGAGGACGCTGTCGAACCGGCCGCCGTGGGCCTGGGTGGTCGCCAGCGGGGCGTGGTCGAACCGCCGTGACTCGGCCTGGTCGGCCTGCACCCGGCCCAGCAGGGACAGCACGGGCTCGGCGGGGTCCACCCGCACCCGCGTGGGCACGGTGTTGATGAACATGCCGATCATGGACTCCACGCCCGGCAGGTCGGCGGGGCGGCCGGAGACGGTCGTGCCGAACACGACGTCGTCCTCGCGGGCGCACCGCGCCAGCAGCAGCGCCCACGCTGCCTGCACCACGGTGTTCACGGTGAGCCCGTGCGCGCGGGCCATCCGCTCGACGGGCGCGACGGGCGCCGCGGTGCGCACCGCCGCCGTCGACTCGACGGGGTGGTCCGCCGCGGGGACGCGGTCGTACGGCAGGGGCGTGGGGCCCTCGACGCCTGCCAGGACGTCGCGCCAGTGCGCCTCGGCGGCCTCGGCGTCCTGGTCGGCGAGCCACGCCAGGTAGTCGCGGAACGGACGGCGCGGCTCGGTGTCCGACCCGGTCATCCTGGCGAGCACGTCGGCGAACACCTGGGACGTGCTCCAGCCGTCCAGCAGCAGGTGGTGCGCGGTCCAGAGCAGGTCGACGGTGTCGTCCGGCCCCTCGGCGACGACCAGCCGCAGCAGCGGGCCGCCCGGGTCGAGCGGGGCCGTCAGGTCGGCGTCGGTGATCGGCCGGTACTCGACGGGCAGGCGCGCGGTCCGGCGCACGACCTGCACCGGCTCGGGCACGCCCTGCCAGACGACCTGGGTGCGCAGGACCGGGGTGTCGTCGACGACGGCCTGCCACGCCTCGCCCAGCAGTCGCGGGTCCGCCACGCCCGACAGCCGCACGCGGGTGCGGTTGACGTAGGCGTTCGCGTCGCCCGCGAGGCTGTGGAACAGCATGCCCGCCTGCAGCGGGGTGAGCGGGTACACGTCCTCGACGTCCCGCCCGTCGCCGACCAGGGCGTCCACTTGGGACTGGGTGAGGCGGGCCAGCGGGAAGTCCGACGGCGTGCGGCCGCCCGCGACGGCGCAGTGCGCGACGATGGCCCGCAATGCGTCCGCGACACGGTCGGCGAGAACGCGAACGGTGGCCTCGTCGTGCACCTCGCCCGCGTACTCGAACTCCAGGCGCAGCCTGCCGCCGGTCACCGCGCCGGTGATGTCGACGAGGTGGCTGCGCGGGGTGTCGGGGGCGACGTCCTGGCCGAGGTCGGCCGCGGAACCGCGCAGCAGTGCCCCGGGCTCGTCGCCGCCGTCCCACCGGCCCAGGTAGTTGACGCAGATCTGCGGCGTCGGCACGGCGTCCAGGCCGCTGTCGTCGCGCAGGTAGCGCAGCGCCTCGAAGCTCAGCCCGCGGTGCGGCACGGCCCGCAGGGTCTCCTTGACGGACTTGAGAACCGCGCCCCAGTCCCCGGCTGGCAGGTCGAGCGCGACCGGGAACTGGCTGGTGAACCAGCCGATGGTGCCCGTGGTCTCCACGCCGTCGAACAGGTCCTCGCGGCCGTGGCCCTCCACCGTGACGACGGGGCGGTCGTGGCCGGTCCAGTCCGCGACCGCCCGGCCGATCGCGGCCAGCAGGACGTCGTTGACCTGCGTCCGGTAGGCGTCGGGCACCTTCCGCAGCAGCGCGTCGGTGGTCTCGGCGTCCAGTTCGACCGAGACGGTCCGCGCGGCCCCGACGGTGTTGGCCCCGCCGTCGTGGTCGACCGGAAGCGCGGGCGCGGCCGGGATGGCCCGCCAGTGCGGGAGGTCGGCGTCGAACCCACCCGCCTGGGTGTGGTCGACCAGCAGGCGCGCCCAGTGCCCGAAAGTGACGGTGGCGGCGGGTTCGGCGGCGAGGTCGCGGTACGCCGCTTCCAGGTCGGCGAGCAGCACCTGCCAGGACACGGCGTCGACGACGAGGTGGTGGGCGGTCAGGAACAGCACGGGTTCCGGTCCGGTGAACAGGATCGCCCGGAACACGCGTCCCTCCGCGGGGCGCAGCCCGGCCTGGGCGGCACGGGCGTGCGCGTCGCGGTCACCGCTCCGAACGACGTGGAACACGTCATCGACCGTGGGCAGCGGCTCCTGGGCCGTCGGGGTGACCCGGCTGCGCAGGCCGGGGTGCCGATCCACCAGCGCGGTGATCGCCTCCCGCAGCCGGTCCTCGTCCACGGCGGGGTCGACGCGCAGCGTGATCGACATGGTGAAGTGGTCGGTGGGACAGGTCTCGAAGAACCACCGCTGGATCGGCGTCAGCGGCGCGGGGCCGCCCGTGTCGGCTATGCGCTCCACGGTCACGGGAGTGGCGACCGCGGCGAGGTCGGCGAGGGTCTGGCGCAGGAAGACGTCCTTGGCCGTCACCCGGAGTCCGGCCTGCCGGGCGCGCGCGACGACCCGCATGCTGAGGATCGAGTCGCCGCCGATGGCGAAGAAGTTGTCCCGGGCGCCGACCCGCTCGACACCGAGCACGTCCGCCCAGATCGCCGCCAGCTCGCTCTCCACGCCCGGCCTCGGCGCGACGTGCCCGTGGTCGGGTCGGGGCGGCTCGGGCAGCGCGCGGCGGTCGACCTTGCCGTTGGGCGTCGTGGGCAGCGCGGGCAGCGGGACGAGCGCCGACGGCACCAGGTAGTCGGGCAGGCGGGCGCGCAGGAACGCGGTCAGCTCGTCCGGTTCGGCGGCGCCGACCACGTAGGCGACCAGCCGCCGCGTCTCGCCGCTGTCGCGCGCGACCACGGCGGCCTCGCGCACTGCCGGGTGGCGCAGCAGCGCGGTCTCGATCTCGCCGGGCTCGACCCGGAAGCCGCGGATCTTCACCTGGTCGTCGACCCGGCCCAGGTGCTCCAGCCCGCCGTCGGCCGTCCACCGCGCGCGGTCGCCGGTGCGGTACATGCGGCCGGGGGCGAACGGGTCGGCGACGAACCGCTCGGCGGTCAGGCCGGGCCGGTTCAGGTAGCCGCGGGCGAGCTGCGGTCCGGCCAGGTAGAGCTCTCCCGGCACGCCGACGGGCTGCGGGCGCAGGCGGTCGTCGAGGACGTAGGCGCGCACCGTGCTCAGCGGCGGGCCGATGCGCGGCCGCTCGCCGCTGATCTCCGACCAGGCGGCGTCCACTGTGGCTTCCGTGGGGCCGTACATGTTGTAGACGGGCAGGTCGGCGGCGGCCAGGTCGTGCCAGAGCGCGTCGCCGACGGCCTCGCCGCCCAGGGTGAGGGCGCGCAGCCCGGTGTCGAGCAGTCCCGCGTCGATCAGGCCGCGGGCGTGGGCCGGGGTCACGTCGAGCACGTCGAGGCCCGCGGCGTAGGCGACCAGCTCGTGCGGGTCGAGGCGGACGTCGTCGGGGATGACGTGCCACTCGTGCCCGGCGGCGAGGAACAGCAGCCCTTCCACCGCGGTGTCGAAGGAGAACACCGCCGTCTGCCCGTACCGCAGGCGCCCCTGCCCCGCGAGCGGGGCGATGAACTCGGCCTGCTGGTGGGCGAACAGGGCGGCCAGGCCGCCGTGCTCCACCACCACGCCCTTGGGAGTCCCGCTCGACCCTGACGTGTAGACGACGTAGGCCGGGTTGCGCGGGTTCACCGGCACGCCGGGATCGGTGTCGGGACAGCCTGATGTGTCCGGCATGGCGTCGAGCACCACGACCGGGTCGGCGTCGGCCAGCGCGGACCGCAGGCGCTCCTCGGGCAGCGCGGGGTCGAGCGGCAGGTACGCGGCGCCGGACTTCAGCACGGCCAGCATCGCGACCACCATGTCCGCCGAGCGCGGCAGCACGAGCGCGACCAGGCGTTCCGGCCCGGCGCCGCGCGCGATGAGCAGGTGCGCGAGCCGGTTGGCGGCGGCGTCCAGCTCGGCGAACGTGCGCCGGTCATCACCGCACACGACGGCGGTGGCGTCGGTCGTGGGGAGCCAGCGGTGCAGCGGGACCGGCGGCACCTCGCGCAGCGGGCGCGCGGGGGGCGGCGGCGGACCCATGGGCAGGTCGGCGACCGGGCGCTCCGGGTCCTCCGCCGCGGCCGCGAGCAAGACGCCCAGGTGCTCGACCATGCGCGCGACGGTGGCCTCGTCGAACAGGTCCGGGTTGTACTCGACCGCGCCGTTCAGGACCTCCCCGGCTTCCTGGAACTCGATGGTCAGGTCGCACGTGGACGTCAGCACCGGCAGCTGTTCCTCGGCCACCGCCAGGCCCGGCAGCCCGGGCACCTCGTCCGGGGTGTTCTGCAACATGACCATGACGTCGAACAGCGGGTTGCGGCTCGGATCGCGCTCGGGGGCGACGGCGTCGACCACGCGCTCGAACGGCACGTCCTGGTGGGCGAACCCGGCGAGCGCGGTGCTCCGGACCCGGGCGAGCAGGTCGGCGAACGAGGCGTCCTCGTCGACCGACGCGCGCAGCACCAGGGTGTTGACGAAGAACCCGACGACCCGCTCCAGCTCGGGCCGGTCCCGGCCCGCGACTGCGGTGCCCACGGCGAAGTCGGACTGACCGCTGTGCCGGGCGAACAGCACCTGGCAGGCGGCGAGCAGGGTCATGAACAGGGTGCTGTCCCGGCGCCTGCCCACCTCCCGCAGGCCCGAAGCGACCTCGGCGGGCACGGTGAACGCGTGCATCGCGCCCGCCGTGGAGCGCACGGCGGGGCGCGGGCGGTCGGTGGGCAGCCGCAGCGGCTCGACGCCCGCGAGCGCGGCGCGCCAGTGCGCGAGCTGGGCGTCGAGGTCGGCCCGCTCCCGCTGCCAGAGCGTGAAGTCGGTGTACCGGACGGGGATGTCGGGCAGCTGGCCGCCCGCGTACAGGGCGGCCAGGTCGTCGGTGAGCACGGCGGTGGACCAGCCGTCGGTGATGATGTGGTGCAGGGTCAGCACCAGCACGTGGTCGTCGTCGCCGACGCGGATCAGCGTGGTGCGGAACAGCGGTCCCCGGCGCAGGTCGAACGGCTGGGCGCAGTCGCGCGCCAGCACCGCGGCGGGGTCGTCGGCGGTCACCTGGACGAGGTCGGCCGGATAGGGGTCGTGCACGATCTGCACGGCCTCGCCGTCGATCTCGTCGAACGTGGTCCGCAGGGACTCGTGGCGGGCGATCAGCGCGGTGAGCGCGGCGGTGAGGGCGTCGACGTCCAGCGGCCCGCGCAGGCGCAGGGCGGTGGGGCTGACGTACTCGGCGCCGCCCGGCTCGAACTGGTCGAGGAACCACAGCCGCCGCTGCGCGAAGGACTGCGGCACGGGGCCGGACACCACCGCGGCCGGGATGGTGTCCTGCTCGCCGGCGGGGACCACGCGGGCGAGCGCGGCGACGGTCGGGTGGTCGAAGAGGGCCCGCGGGGAGATCCGCGCGCCGAACACCCCGCGCAGCCGGGAGACCACGCGGATGCTCAGGATCGAGTCGCCGCCCAGGGCGAAGAAGTTGTCGGCAGTCCCGACCCGGGGCACCCCGAGCACGTCGGACCAGACGGCGGCGACCACGCGCTCGGCCTCGGTGCGCGGCGCGACGTAGTCGCCCGCGCCCGCCCCGAAGTCGGGCGCGGGCAGGGCGCGCCGGTCGAGTTTGCCGCTGGGCGTCTGCGGCAGGGCGGGCAGCGGCACGAACGCGGCGGGCACCAGGTAGTCCGGGAGGGTGTCGGCGAGCGCGGCGCGGAGGTCGGCGCTCCCGCCGACGACGTAGGCCACGAGCCGGGCCGGGCCCGTGCCGTCCCGGTGCGCGACGACGGCGGCGTCCCGCACGCCCGGCAAGGCGCGCAGCGCGGCGGCGACCTCGCCGGGCTCGATCCGGAAGCCGCGGATCTTGATCTGGTCGTCTGCGCGGCCGAGGTAGTCCACCTGGCCGTCGGCGGTCCAGCGCACCCGGTCCCCGGTGCGGTACATGCGGCCGGGGGCGAACGGGTCGGCGACGAACCGCTGGGCGCTCAGGCCGGGGCGGTCCAGGTAGCCGCGGGCGACCTGCGCGCCCGCCAGGTACAGCTCGCCGGGGACGCCCGGCGGCACCGGGCGCAGGTCGTCGTCGAGCACGTACGCCCGCACATTGCGCAGGGGTCGCCCGATCAGCGGCGGCGTCCCGGGCACGGCGACGGCGCGCGTGGCGTCGACCGTGCACTCCGTGGGGCCGTAGTAGTTCACGACCTCCAGCCCCGGGCGGGACGCGAGTTCGCGCCACAGCGCCTCCCCCACCGCCTCCCCGCCGAGCAGCAGTGTGCGCAGCGGGGTGTCGAGCAGGCCCGCGTCGACCAGCTGGACCGCGTAGGTCGGGGTGAGGTCGAGGACGTCGATGCCGGTGGCCGCGATGTGCTCCACCAGACCGGCCGGGTCCAGCCGCAGGTCGTCCTCGATGACGTGCAGTTCGTGGCCCGCCGCGAGGAACAGCAGGCCCTCCACCGCCGTGTCGAAGGAGAACACCGCGGTGAGGGCGAACCGCAGCGGACCGGCGCGGCCGGTCAGGTCGGCCCGGTGGTCGTGGAGCAGGTTGGCCAGGCCGCCGTGCTCGACGACGACCCCCTTGGGGCGGCCGGTCGAGCCGGAGGTGTAGATGACGTACGCGGCCTGGTTCGGGTGCGGCCTGATCCCCGGGCTGGTGTCGGGCAGACCGGCGGTGTCGCCGATCTCCGTCAGCACCAGGACGGGACGGGCGTCGTCCAGCAGCAGCCGGACCCGCTCGGCGGGCAGCGCCGTGTCGACCGGCAGGTACGCCGCGCCCGCCTTGAGCACGGCCAGGATGGCCACGACCAGGTCTGCGGACCTCGGCAGGTGCAGCGCCACGACCCGGTCCGGCCCGACGCCCTGCGCGATGAGCCGGTGGGCGAGCCGGTTGGCGGCGGCGTCCAGCTCGGCGAAGGTGAGTGCGGTGTCCCCGCACACGACGGCGGTGGCCCCGGGCGTCAGCGCTGCCTGCCGCTCGAACTCCTCGGGGTAGCTGGTCGCCGGGAACGGTGTCGCCGTGGCGTTCCAGCCGGTCAGCACGCGCTCGCGGTCCTCAAGCGACAGCCACGGCAGCGCGCCGACGGGCCGGGTGAGGTCGTCGGCGAGCGCGGTGAGCAGGGTGCGCAGCCATCCGGCCGCGCGGCGCGCGGTGGCGTCGTCCAGCAGGGCCGGGTCGTAGGCGAGATCGAGGTGGAGCCGGTCGTCGGCGTGCGCGGACAGGGTGAGCGGCAGCGTGGTGGTGTCGGTCGTCGCCACCTCGCGCACCCGGGGCCCGGCGCCGGAGTCGTCGAAGGGGTAGTTCTCGAAGACCACGACGCTGTCGAACAGCGGCAGGTCGGCGCGCACCGGGCTGTGCGAGCGGATGCGGGTGAGCGCGAGGAAGTCGAAGCGCCGGGACTCGCTCTGCGCGTCCTGCAGCGCGCGCAGCCAGTCGGCGACGGGCCGGGCGCTGTCGACGCGGGCGCGGGTCGGGATGGTGTTGATGAACATGCCGACCATGGACTCCACGCCGGGCAGGTCGGCCGGGCGCCCGGAGACCGTGGTGCCGAACAGCACGTCGTCGACGCCCGCCCAGCGGGCGAGCAGCAGCGCCCACGCGCCCTGCACCGCGGTGTTGACGGTCACCCCGGCGGCGCGGACCGCGGCGCTCAGGGCGGCGGTCTCCTCCGCGTCCAGCGCGAACCGGACCGACTCGCTGGACTCGGTGCGGTGCGCCTGCTCGGGCCGCCGGTCGTAGGGCAGCGCGAACGGGCTGTCCACATCGGACAAGACGGAGCGCCAGTGCGCGTCCGCGGCCCCGGTGTCGCGTTCGGCGAGCCAGCGCAGGTAGTCGCGGAACGGCCTGCGGGCCTGCGCGGCGGCCGGGACGCCCTCGGTGATGGCGCGGTAGTGCTCGCGGATCTCGGCGAACACCTGCCCGGTGCTCCAGCCGTCCAGCAGCACGTGGTGGGTCGACCAGACCACCGCGACCCGGTCGTCGGCCAGCCGGGCGATGGCCACGCGCAGCAGCGGGGCGCTGCCGAGGTCGAACCCGGCCGCCCGGTCCTCGGCGACCAGGTCGGCGAGCGCGGCGTCGCGGTCCGGCAGCCCGCGCAGGTCCCGGTGCAGCACGTCGAGCCGGACGCCGCGGTGGACGACCTGGACCGGCTCGTCGACGCCCTCCCACACCACGGAGGTCCGCAGCACGGGCGTGCGGTCCACGACCCGCTGGAACGCCTCGGCCAGCGCGTGCGGGTCGTGGACATCGTCGAGCACCAGCCGGACCTGGTCGACGTAGGCGGTGCCGGAGGGGTCGACCAGGCCGTGGAAGACCATGCCCGCCTGCAGCGGGGTCAGCGGGTAGATGTCCTCGACGCCGGAGCCGTCGCCCGCGATCCGGTCCACCTGGGCCTGGGTGAGCCGGGCGAGCGGGAAGTCCGACGGGGTGCGCCCGCCTGCGCCGGGCCGGGCGCAGTGCTCGGCGATCCCGGCGAGGGCGTCGGCCATCCGTCCCGCCAGCCGGGCGACGGTGGCCTCATCGTGGGCCTCCGGCGAGTACTCCCAGGTCAGTACCAGCTCTCCGGCCTCGACCACGCCGGTGATGTCGAACAGGAAGTCCCGGTTGGCCGCTGGGTCCACTTCGGACCCCGGCGTCGGGTGCGTCGTGCCCGCGTCGAAGCGGCCGTGGTAGTTCAGGCACACCTGCGGCAGGGGTCCGCCCAGGCCGCTTCCGGGGCGCAGGTAGCGCAGCGCCTCGTAGCTCAGCCCCTTGCGCGGGATGGCGCGCACCTGCTCCTTCACGGCCTTGAGCACCGAGCCCCAGTCCCCGTCGGGCAGGGTCAGCCCGACGGGGAACTGGGTGGTGAACCAGCCGACTGTGGTCGACAGGTCCACGCCGGGGATGACGTCCTCGCGGCCGTGGCCCTCCAGGGTGACGGCGACGTCGGCGCGTCCGGTCCACTCGGCCAGGGTCCGGCCGAGCGCGCTCAGCAGCACGTCGTTGACCTGGGTCTGGTAGAGCGCGGGCACCCGGGTCAGCAGGGCGTCGGTGGTGTCGCGGTCGACGCGGACGGTGATCCGCCCGGCCGAGCCCGCGCGGGTCGGTCCGTCGTGGTCCCTCGGCAGTGGCGCTGGCTCGGGGGTCGCGGCCCAGTGCGGCAGGTCGTCGTCGAAGCCGCCCGCGCCGACGTGCTCGGCGAGCAGGTGGGCCCACTGCGGGTAGGGGGTGCCGACCGGCGTCAGGCTGACGGGTTTGCCGTCGCGCAGCTGCTCGTAGGCGGTGCGCAGGTCCTCGACGACGATGCGCCAGGACACGGCGTCGACCACGAGGTGGTGGGCGATCAGCAGCAGCCGCGCGCTGCCCTCGATGTCGACCAGCGCCGCGTGCAGCACCGGCCCGTGCTCGATGTCGAGCCCGTCGCGCGCCGCGTCCGCGTAGGCGGCCAGGTCGGAGACGGTGGGGCGGTGCAGCGGAACCGGGTCGGCGACGGGGTGCTGCCGCCATTCGCCGTCGGTCCGGTGGAACCGCATGCGCAGCGCGTCGTGGTGGGCGACGACGGCGGCCAGGGCCTGGGCCAGCAGGTCCGGGTCGGCGGTGGTCTCCACGTGCAGGGTCATGGCGAACCGGGCGCGCGGGCCGTGCGCGGCGAAGAACCAGTGCTGGATCGGGGTGAGCGGGGCGGGCCCGGTCCGGGTCGGGGCGGCGGGCTCGGCGGCGCGGGTGACCGCGGTGGCGAGGTCGGCGATGGTCTGGTGGGCGAAGACGTCGCGCGAGGTGAGCGCGAGCCCGGCCCGCCGGGCGCGCGAGACGATCTGGATGCTGAGGATGGAGTCGCCGCCGATGGCGAAGAAGTTGTCCGTCACGCCGACCCGGTCGAGGCCGAGCACGTCGGCCCAGATCCCGGCCAGCAGGGACTCGGTCGCGCCGCGCGGGGCGACGTGGTCGGCGGCGTGGCGGTCGGGCTCGGGGAGGGCGCGGCGGTCGAGCTTGCCGTTGGGGGTCAGCGGCAGCCGGTCGAGCCGGACGAACGCGGCGGGCACCATGTGCTCCGGCAGCGTCCGCCGCACCTCGGCGCGCAGGGCGGCCGGGTCCTCGTCGCCGACGACGTAGGCGACGAGCCTGCGGTGGCCGCCGTCCTCGCGGACCACCACGGCGGCCTCGCGGGCGCCCGCGGCGACCAGCGCCGCCTCGATTTCGCCCGGCTCGATCCGGAACCCGCGGACCTTCACCTGGTCGTCGGCGCGGCCGAGGTAGTCCAGCCTGCCGTCGGCGGTCCAGCGGGCCAGGTCCCCGGTGCGGTACATGCGCTCGCCCTGGCCGCCGAACGGGTCGGGCGGGAACCGCTCGGCGGTCAGCCCCGGCCTGCCCAGGTAGCCGCGGGCCAGCTGCGGGCCCGCGAGGTACAGCTCGCCCGGGACGCCGGGCGGCACCGGCCGCAGGCGGGCGTCGAGCACGTAGGCGCGCAGGTTGCGCAGCGGCCTGCCGATGACCGGCCGGTCGCCGGTGACGGGCGTGGACACCGCGTCGACGGTGGCCTCGGTGGGGCCGTAGAAGTTGTAGGCGGCGGTGTCCGGCGCGGCCGCCAGCTCCCGCCAGAGCGCGTCGTCGATGGCCTCGCCGCCCACCATCAGCACGGCGGGCCGGTGGCGCGGGTCGGTCAGCAGGCCCTCGGGTAAGAGCTGGCGCAGGTAGGACGGGGTGAGGTCGAGGAAGTCGATCCGGCGGGCGGCCACGTGCTCGACGAGCGCGGCCGGGTCCATGCGGATCTCGTCGGGCAGCAGGTGCAGCTCGTGGCCGTCGGCCATGAGCACCGGGCCCTCCCACGAGGTGTCGAAGGAGAACACCGCGGTGAGCGCGACGCGGAGCCTGCGCCCGCCCGCGGCGGCCACGAAGTCCGCCCGGTGGTTGTGCAGCAGGTTGACCATGCTCCGGTGCTCCACCGCCACACCCTTGGGCAGGCCGGTGGACCCGGAGGTGTAGACGACGTAGGCGGTGTTGTCCGGGCGCAGCCCGACGTCCGGGTCGGTGTCCGGCAGCCCGTCGGTCTCCAGTGGACGGTCGATGACGAGCACCGCGCCCGAGTCCGCGACCAGGTGCGCGCGCCGCTGCGCGGGCAGCGCCGGGTCGACCGGCAGGTACACCCCGCCCGCCTTGAGCACGGCCAGCTGCGCGACCACGGCGTCCACGCCACGCGGCAGCGACACCGCGACCACCCGCTCCGGCCCCGCGCCCTCGGCGATGACGCGGTGGGCCAGCCGGTTGGCGCGGGCGTTCAGCTCGGCGTAGGTCAGCGACTCCGTCCCGCAGACCAGGGCCACCGCGTCCGGGGTGCGCCGGGCCTGCGCCTCGAACAGGGCGGGGAAGGTGGTCTCCGGCACGGGCAGCGCGGGCCCGGCCCAGTCGCGCGTGACGGCCTGCCGCTCGGCAGGGGTCAGCCAGGGCAGCTCGGCGAGTGGTCGGTCCGGCGCGTCGGCGATGGCGCCGAGCAGCACGGTGAGCCGGTCGGCGAGCGCGCGCACGGTGGCGGCGTCGTACAGGTCGGTGCGGTACTCCAGCACGCAGTCGAGCCGGTCGGGCCGCTCGGTGAACTCGACGCTGAGGTCGAAGTTCGCCGCCCAGCGCCGCAGCTCCACCTCGGCCACCGCCAGTCCGGGGAACTCCGGCAGGCCGCGCTGGGCGTTCTGGAGCATGACGAGCACGTCGAACAGCGGGTTGCGGCCAGGGTCGCGGGGCGCGCCGACGGCCTCGACCAGCCGGTCGAACGGCGCGGCGGCGTGCGTGAACGCCGTCAGCGCGGTGTCGCGGACGGTTCCGAGGAAGTCGGCGAAGGTGCGCTGCTCGTCCACAGTGGAGCGCAGGACGACGGTGTCGGCGAAGAAGCCGACCACGCGGTGCAGTTCCGCGCGGTCGCGGCCCGCGGTGATGGTGCCCAGCGCGACGTCGTCCTGCCCGGCGTACCGGGAGAAGAGCACCTGGCAGGCCGCCATGAGCACGGTGAACAGGGTCGTGTCGTGCGCCCTGGCCAGCGCGGCGAGCCGGGCGGCGAGCTCGCCGGGAACGGCGAGGTGCTCCGCGGCGCCGTCGGTGGACCGCACGGGCGGGCGCGGGCGGTCGGTCGGCAGGTCGAGCGGGGTGACCCCGGCGAGCGCCCGCCGCCAGTAGGCGACGTGCTCGTCCATGGCCGGGCCGGTGAGCTGCCGCTGCTGCCAGGCCGCGAAGTCGCCGTAGCGCGGGCCGTCCTGCACCGGGGGGCGACCGGCGTAGGCGGCGGCCAGGTCCTCCAGCAGGACCGTGAGGGACCAGCCGTCGACGACGATGTGGTGCGCGCTGAGCAGCAGCACGTGCTCGCGGTCGCCGAGCCGGACCAGCGCGGCGCGCAGCAGGGGACCCTCGCGCAGGTCGAACGGCCGGGAGAACTCGGCTTCGAGCACGTCGTCCAGGTCGCCGTCCAGGTCGCCGTCCGCGAGATCGATCCGGTGCAGGTGGACCGGCGAGGGCGGGTGCACGATCTGCACCGGGCTGCCGTCGGCCTCATCGAAGGTCGTGCGCAGGATGTCGTGCGCTGCGACCACGGCGTCGAGCGCGGCGCCCAGGGCGGTCACGTCGAGCGCGCCGGTCAGCCGCAGGGCGACACCGCTGTTGTAGTCGGCGCCGCCGGGTGTGAACTGGCTGAGGAACCACAGCCGCTGCTGCGCGGAGGACAGCGGCAGCGGCGTGTCGCGCGGCGCGGGCGGGATGGCGTCCGGCGCGGCGGCGCGCGTGCCCGCCAGCCGCTCGGCGAGCCGGGCCCGCAGGTGCTCGGGCAGGGCGTCGCGGCGGCGCTCTCTCGATGAGGTCATGGGGCGGGGTGTCCTTCCGGCTGCTGGTCGCCGAGTCGGGCCAGTTCTTCCAGTTCGCGCAGCACGTGGTCCTCGACGCGCTCGGCGAGCGCGCGGACGGTGCGGGCGGTGAGCACGTCGCGCGGGGTGAGGCGCAGGTCGAACGCCGCGTTGGCGCGGGCGGTCACGTGCAGGCTGAGGATCGAGTCGCCGCCGAGGTCGAAGAAGCTGTCCTCGACGCCGACGTGCGGGACGCCCAGCACCTCCGACCAGATGAGGGCGAGGGTGCGTTCGGCGTCGGTCTCCGGCGGGACGTGCGTGTCGGGGGTGAAGTCCGGGTCGGGCAGGGCGCGGCGGTCGAGCTTGCCGGACCGGGTCAGCGGCAGCCGGTCGAGCGCCACCACGGCCGCCGGGACCATGTGCTCGGGCAGGACCGCAGCGGCGGCCCGGCGCAGCGGCGCGGGATCGAGGCTGGCGGGGGCCACGTAGGCCAGGAGCCTGCCGTCGCGGGCGATCACCGCGGTCTCGGCGACGCCGGGCTGGGCGGCGATGACGGCCTCGACCTCGCCCGGCTCGATCCGGAAGCCGCGGATCTTCACCTGCTGGTCGGTGCGGCCGAGGTACTCCAGCGCGCCGTCTCGCGTCCAGCGCACCAGGTCGCCCGTGCGGTACATCCGCGTTCCGGGCGCTCCGAACGGGTCGGCGACGAACCGCTCCGCCGTCATGCCGGGCCGGTTGAGGTAGCCGCGCGCGAGCTGGACGCCCGCGAGGTACAGCTCGCCCGGGGCGCCGGGCGGGGCCGGGGCCAGGTCGGCGTCGAGCACGCGCAGCCGGGTGTTCCAGACCGGGCGGCCGATGGGCACGGTCTCCTCCCCCGGCGCGCACGCCCAGTGGGTGACGTCCACCGACGCCTCGGTGGGCCCGTACAGGTTGTGCAGTTCGGCGGGGACCCGGGCGTGGAACTCGGCGGCCAGGTCGGCGGGGAGCGCCTCGCCGCTGCACAACACGCGGCGCAGGCCCGAGCACGCCGTCAGGTCCGCGTGCCGCAGGAACGCCCGCAGCATCGACGGGACGAAGTGGACGGTCGTGACCGACTCGGCGCGGATCACCTCGGCGATGTGGTGCGGGTCGCGGTGCCCGTCCGGGGCGGCGAGCACCAGCGCGGCCCCGGTGATCAGCGGCCAGAAGAACTCCCACACCGAGACGTCGAAGCTCGCCGGGGTCTTCTGCAGCACGCGGTCGCCCGCGTCGAGCCGGAACCGGTCCTGCGTCCACAGCAGCCGGTTGACGATGCCCGCGTGCGGCACGACGACGCCCTTCGGCGTGCCGGTCGAGCCGGAGGTGTAGATGACGTACGCGGCGTTCGCCCCGGTCACCCCCGGGTCCAGCGGGCTCGCGGGCCGGTCGGCGGTGTCCATCACTACCGCGGGGTCGTCGAGCACGGTGACGGCGTCGGCGTCGGACACCAGGAAGGCGACGCGCTCGGCGGGCAGGTCCGGATCGACCGGCAGGTAGGCCGCGCCCGACTTGAGCACCGCCAGCAGCGCCACGACCAGTTCGGGCGACCGGGGCAGCCGGACCGCGACGACCCGCTCCGGGCCCGCGCCGAGGGCGACCAGCCGGTGGGCGAGGCGGTTGGCGTGGGCGGCCAGCTCCGCGTACGTCCAGCGGACCCCGCCCGCGACCAGGGCGAGCGCGTCCGGCGTCCGGTTGGCCTGCGCGTCGAGCAGGGCGACGAGTGTGGTGTCGGGCACCGGCACGGCGGTGTCGTTCCACGCGTCCAGCACGCGCTCGCGGTCGCCGGGGGTGAGGGCGTGGACGCGGGCGAGCGGGCGGGCGGGGTCGGCGACGAGTTCCCGCAGCAGGTGCGCGAGGCGGTCGGCGAGCCCGCGCACGGTGTCGGCGTCGAACAGGCCGGGTTCGTAGCCGAACACCAGGCGCAGCCGGGCGGCCGGGTAGGCGGTCACGGTGAGCGGGAAGTTGGTCCGCTCGGCCGCGGTCATCCCGCGCACGCCCGGGATGGCCTCGGCGGGGTAGTTCTCGAAGATGACGGCGCTGTCGAACAGCTCGACGCCGCGCGGGACGTCGGTGTGCCCGCGCAGGTCCGCGATGGCGGTGTGCTCGAACCGGCGGGCCTCGGCCTGGCCGCGCTGCACCCCGCGCAGCCAGTCGGCGACCGGCGTGTCGCCGTCGACCTCGGCGACGACGGGCAGGGTGTTGACGAACATGCCGATGATGGCGTCCACGCCGGGCAGGTCGGCTGGCCTGCCGGAGACGGTCGTGCCGAAGCACACCCGCTTGTGCCCGCTGTGGGCGGACAGCAGCAGCGCCCACGCGCCGAGCACGACGGTGCCGGTGGTCAGGCCGTGCGCGCGGGCGAAGGCGTCCAGCGCCGCCGAGTCCTCTTCGGACAGCGTGGTCTCCGTGTGCGCGGTCGTGCTGGGTTCGTCGACCGACGCGCGCGGACGGTCGCAGGGCAGCGGGGTCGGGGCGGTGATGCCCGCCAGCACGCCGCGCCAGTGCTCGGCGGCCTCGGCCGGGTCCTGGCGGGCGAGGTGGCGCAGGTGGTCGGCGAACGGGGGCCGCTCGGGCAGGTCCCGGCCCGCGTGCGCGGCGGCGACGTCGGCGAGCACGCCGAACGCGCTCCACCCGTCGAGCAGCACGTGGTGGAAGGTCCACAGCACCTGGACCTCGGTGTCGGACAGGCGTGCCACGCAGACCCGCGTCAGCGGGGCGGCGGCGAGGTCGAAGGGCTCGGCGTCCCGCGCGATGAGGTCGGCCAGGCACGCCTCGCGGTCCTGCCCGGTCCAGTCGAGCAGGGTCACCGGCACGGTCGCCCGCTCGTGCACGACCAGGACGGGTTCGGGCACGTCCTCCCACACCACGGCGGAGCGCAGCACCGGCGTCTCGTCCACGACCCGCTGCCAGGCCGCGGCGTAGGCGGCCGGGTCGGGGACGCCGTCGAGGACGAACGCCAGCTGCTGGAAGTAGGTCCCCGGCCGGGACAGGCCGTGGAAGACCATGCCCGCCTGCATCGGCGTCAGCGGCAGGATGTCCGCGACGCCGGGGGTGGCCAGCCGGTCGACGGTGGCGGCGTCCAGGGCGACGAGCGGGAAGTCCGACGGGGTGCGGCCGTGGGCGCCCGCGCACTCGGCGACGATCGCGCGCACCGCGGTCAGCATCGCCTCGGCGAGCCGGGTGACGGTGGCGGCGTCGTGCAGCGCCTCGCTGTAGTGCCAGGTGATGGCGAGGCGGTCGGTCACGACGGCGTTCACATCGAGCACGTGGGGGCGCGGTGAGCCGGGGTGCGCGTCGAGGGCGAGTCCGCCGTCGACACGGCCGAGGTAGTTGAACGCCACCTCGGGGTCGGTCCCGGTCACGACGCCCGCGATGTGGCGCAGCGCGCCGTATCCGATGCCTCGGTGCGGCACGGCGCGTAACCGCTCCTTGACCGCCTTGAGCGCGCCGGGCCAGCCCGCGCCTCGGGGCGCGTCGAGGGTGACCGGGTAGAGGGTGGTGAACCAGCCGACCGTGCGGGTGAGGTCCACGCCGTCGATGACGTCCTCCCGGCCGTGCCCCTCCAGGTGGACGGCGACCCGGTCGCGGCCGGTCCAGTCGGTGAGGACGGCGGACAGGGCGGTGAGCAGCACGTCCTCGGCCGTGGCCCGGTAGGCGGCGGGGATGTCGCGGAGGAGGGCGGCGGTCTCGGCGGGGTCGAGCTCGACGCGGACGGTCCGCTCCCCCGCCACGGTGTTCGCGCCGTCGCGGTCGCGGGGCACGGTCCCGTCGGGCGTCTCGGCCCAGTGCGCCCGCTCGGCGTCGAACCCGCCCGCCCGGGTGTGCTCGACGAGCCGGGTGGCCCACTCGCGGAAGGAGGTGGTGCGGGCGGGCAGCGCGACGGGCTCGCCTCGGGCGATCCGGTCGTAGGCCGTCCGCAGGTCCTCGGCGATGACGCGCCACGAGACGCCGTCGACCACGAGGTGGTGGGCGCGCAGCCGGGCGCCGGTGCCCACGGCGGTCGCGGTGAACAGCGGGCCGTGGCCGTCGACGTCACCGGCCTCCCCCGGCGGCGCGTTCACCTGCCGCCAGCCGGGCGTGAACCGCATCCGGAGGGCGTCGTGGTGCTCGACCAGCGCGTCGGCGGCGCGGGCCAGCGCCTCGGGGTCGACCGGGCCGCCGAGGTCGACGGTGATGCTCTGGTGGAACCACTCCGGGTGCGGGGACCCGGCCTCTAGGAACCACCGCTGGATCGGGGTGAGCGGCGCGGCCCCCTCCACGGGCCCGGTAGGCCGCTCCACCGCGGCCCGCACGTGCGGGGCGAGCGCGGCCACGGTCTGGTGCTCGAAGATGTCCCGCGAGGTCACCGCCAACCCGGCGGCGCGGGCGGCGGAGACGGCCCGGATGCTCAGGATCGAGTCGCCGCCGAGCGCGAAGAAGTTGTCCCGCACCCCGACCCGGGAAGCCCCCAGCACGGACGCGAACACCTCGGCAAGGGTGGCCTCCACGGGGGTGCGCGGGGCCAGGTAGCCGCTGCGGACCGGCTCGGCGACCGCGGCGCCGGTCTCGCCCCCGGACCACTCGGCCAGGGTGCGCAGCAGGCGGTCGGGTTCGGTGGTGATCGCGCGGAGCACGCCGTCGATGGCCGCCGCGAGGTCGGCGATCCTGGGCTCGTCGAACAGGGCGGCGTCGTACTCCAGGGTCATGGCCAGGGCGTCGCCGCGCGGCCAGAACTCGACGGCCAGGTCGAAGCGGGCGGCGGGGCGGGGCAGGTCGTGCTCGGCGAAGCGGACGCCGCCGGACTCCGTCTCCGCGACGACGGGCTGGTGCAGGGCCACCGCGGCCTGCACCAGCGGGGTCCTGGCCGGGTCCCGTGGCGGGTCGAGGTGGTCGACCACCTGGTCGAAGGGCACGTCGTCGTGGTCGAACGCGTCGAGCGCCGTGGTCCGCACCTGGTCGAGGAAGTCGCTGAACGGGAGGTTCGGGTCCACTGTGGAGCGCAGGACGACGGTGTTGACGAAGAAGCCCGCCACCCGGTCCAGCTCGGGCCTGGGCCTGCCCGCGCGCACCGCGCCGACGGCGATGTCGCGGCTGCCGGACACAGCGGCCAGCAGGAGCTGCACGGCGGCGGTGAGCGTCATGAACAGCGTGGCGTCATGGGCGGCACCCACGGCGCGGAGTGCCCGTACGAGGTCCGCGGGCACCTCACGGCGGTGCACGGCGCCCGCGGCGACACGCGCGGGCGGGCGGGGGCGGTCGGTCGGGAGGTCGAGCGGGCGCAGCCCGTCCAGCCGGTCCCGCCAGAAGGCGAGGTCGGCCGTCCAGTCGCGCCGTCCGGCCTGCCACACCGCGTAGTCCGGGTACTGGACGGGAAGCGGGGCGAGGTCGGCGGGCGGCCCGCCGGTCTCCTCGCCGTACAGCGCGGCCAGCTCGGCGGTGAGCACGCCCGCCGACCACCCGTCGGTCACGAGGTGGTGCTGCGCCAGCACCAGGACGTGCTCGTCGGCGGCGAGCGGGACCAACGCCGCCCGCGTGGTCGGCCCGGCGAGCGGGTCCACCGGCTCCACCGTGACGCTCGCGGCCGTGTGCAGCGGCAGCCGACCGCTCGGGGCGACGACCTGCACCACCTCGCCGTCCACCAGCTCGAAGGTCGTGCGCAGCGCGTCGTGCCGGTCCGCGAGCCGGTCGAGCGCGCGCTGGAGGGCTGCTCGGTCCAGCGGGCCGCTCAGCCGGACCCCGATGCCGGTGGCGTTCACCGCGCTGCCCGCGGTCTGCTCCGCCAGCCACAGCCTGCGCTGCACGGGCGCCAGCGGGAACGGCCCGGTCCTCGGTGCCCGCGGGATGCACGCCTCCGCGGCGGCGGTCTCCGGCAGCGCGGCGGCGATGGCGGCGACGGTGCGGCGGTCGAACAGCGCCCGGCCGGAGAGCCGGACCCCGAGATCGGCGACCAACCGCGCCCGGACGCGCTCGGCCAGGATCGAGTCGCCGCCCAGGGCGAAGAAGTCGTCGTCGACGCTCACCGCGTCCACGCCGAGGATGTCGGCCCACACAGCGGCGACCGCGCGCTCGCGGTCGTCCCGCGGCGGCACGTGTCCGGCCGGTCGGGCGCCGATCTCCGGCGCGGGCAGCGCGTTACGGTCGAGCTTCCCGTTGGGGCTCAACGGGAACGCGTCGAGCACGACCACGGCGGCGGGCACCATGAAGTCCGGGAGGGCCGCGGCCACCCGCTCCCGCAGGCCCTCCGGCTCGGGCCGCCCGCCCGCCGCCGGGGTGACGTAGGCGACCAGGCGCTTGAGGCCCGCCTCGGTGCGCGGCACGACCACCGCCTGGCCGACCGCGGGGTCCGCGGCGAGGACCGCCTCGATCTCGCCCGGCTCGATCCGGTAGCCGCGGATCTTCACCTGGTGGTCGGCGCGGCCGACGAACTCCAGGCCCTCCGGGCCCCGGCGCACCACGTCGCCGGTCCGGTACATCCGCGCGCCGGGCGGGCCCGCCGGGTCGGGCAGGAACCGCTGCGCGGTCAGCCCCGGTCTGCGCAGGTAGCCGCGGGCCAGGCCGACGCCCGCCACGTACAGCTCCCCCGCCGCGCCGTCGGGGACCGGGCGCAGGTCGTCGTCCAGGACGTGCGCGCGGGTCCCGGTGATCGGCAGGCCGATGGGCGGCGGGGTGTCCCGAGGGGACAGCGGCTCGCTCCACGTGGACACCACGGTCGACTCCGTGGGGCCGTAGGCGTTGATCATGCGGCGGCCCGGGGCCCAGCGCCGCACCAGCTCGGCGGTGCAGGCGTCGCCCCCGACGATCAGCGTGCGCAGGTCGGGCAGGTCGACGTCGGGCACCGTGGCCAGGGCGACCGGCGGGATCAGCGCGTGGCTGACCCGGTTCGCGGTGAGCACGTCGGCAAGGTGGTCGCCGACCAGCGGGCCCGGCTCGGGCACGACGAGCGCGGCCCCGGACGGCAGCGCCATGGCCAGTTCCAGCACCGAGGCGTCGAAGCTGGGCGAGGAGAACTGGAGCACCCGGTCGCCGGGGCGCACCGCGAACCGCTCGATCTCCGCCTTGGCGAAGGTGGCCAGGCCGCGGTGGGTGACCACGACGCCCTTCGGACGGCCCGTCGAGCCGGAGGTGTAGATGACGTAGGCGGGCTGGTCGGGCTCCGGGCGGCGGCCCGGGTCCTCGACGGGACCGTCCATGGTGGTCACCAGGTCGGGGTCGTCGAGCACGACCTGGGGGCGGGCGTCGTCGAGCATGGCGCGGATGCGCTCGGGCGGGTAGCCGGGGTCGACCGGGAGGTAGGCCGCGCCCGCCTTGAGCGTGCCGAGCTGCGCCGCCACGATCGCCGCCGACCTGGGCAGCACCAGCGCGACGATGGACTCCGGGCCCGCGCCCGCGGCGATCAGCCGGTGCGCGACGCGGTTGGACCAGGTGTCGAGGTCGCGGTAGGACACTTTGCCGCGCGCATCGATGATGGCGGGTTCCGACGGCGCGCGGCGCACCTGGGCAGCGAAGAGGTCGAGGAGGGTTTCTGGCACGGGTCGCCCTTTCCAGGCATGGGGATGACGCGCCAAGGGGCGCGCGGGGCGTCGGTCAGGCCGCGGAGACGGCCGCGCGCCCGCGGTGGGCGAGCCTGCCGCCGACCTGGAACCAGGCGGGTTCGCCGTTCGGGCCGGTGATGAACCGGCCGACCTGGTCGGTCACCCCGGTGTCGCAGTCGCGCAGCGCGCAGCGCAGTCCGGGGTAGACGGTGAGGTCGGCGAACGGGGCGCCGTCGACGGCGGCGTGCAGCCGCCCGCCGCCAGCGTGGGTGATCCGGTAGGTGGTCTCGCCGTTGGCGTACTCGCCGACGCAGCCGGGCGGCGGCGCGACCGGGTCGCCGAGGTCGGGCAGCGGGTCGTAGTCGGCGATGGGCACGCCCAGGTCGGGCAGCTCGGCGACCAGCTCGCGCCACAGGGCGAAGCCGGTGGCCCCGTTGGCCGTCAGCGCGACGGCCGTGCCGGTGGCCGGGTCGACGCGCAGGTGGCAGGACGTGCCGTCGCCGGTGCCGTCGTGGCCGACGGACCGCAGGGCGCCGCCGCCGTAGCTGGCCAGGCCGATGCCCCAGCCGTCGGCCAGGCCGAACGGCTCGGCGCACGGGGCGGGCGCGCGCATCTCGGCGAGCGCGTCGGGATCGAGGGGGCCGTCCGGCTCGAACCCGGCCAGCGCCCTGCCCAGCCGCACCAGGTCGCTGGCGCTGGCCGCCCACGCGCCCGCGGGCGCCTCCGGCGGGCACAGCGACTGCGCGACCGGCCGCGCCACCCCCGTGTCCCGCCGCACGGCGTGCCCGGTGACGAGATCGGCCGCCCGGCCGGGCCCGACCACGAACCGGCCGGGCAGGTCGAGCGGGTCGAGCACCAGCGCCTGCGCCGCCTCGGCCCATGTCATGCCGGTGATGTCCTCAATGGCGTGCCCGGCGATCAGGTAGCCGATGTTGGAGTAGGAGAAGGCAGTCCCCGGCGCCGCGAGCGGGTCGACGGCGCGGCAGCAGTCCTCGACGTGCCTGCGCAGGGACGTGGCGCGCACATCGGGCGGGTCGGAGGGCAGTCCGCCGGTGTGGCTGAGGACGTGCCGGGCGGTGAGCTGGCCGCGGGTCCGCTCCGGCAGGGCGCTCAGCCCGTCGACCTGCTCGGCGAGCGGCTTGTCCAGGTGCAGGTCGCCGTCCGCGACGAGCACCATGGCGGTGGCGGCGGTGAGGAGCTTGGTGATCGAGCCGGTGGGGAAGGCGGACTCGTCGGTAACCGGTTCGGCGGTCCCGTGCCGCCGCACCCCCGTCGCGAAGGTCCGGATGAGCCGGTCCCCGTGGATCGCCAGCTGTAGGCCGGGAATGGAGTACTCCGCTGCGAGCTCGGTCAGTCTGCGGCGAATGCGGGCGCTGTCCATGCTTCCTCACTGTCGACACCGGTTGGCCACCCACCGCTCCCCCACCCACGGTCTGTCTCGGGTAGGTCGAATAAGCGCCCGCCGGAGCGGAATCGCGTCCTCGACTGAACTAATGGTGACTACGGTCCGCTTCTGTGAGCTACCGCCGATTGGAGCAATGGCGATTTCACGACAAGCGGAGCCGATGAGTGGAGAAGAAAATCGCGGTAACACGTTTAGAACTTGAGATCCACGCTTTCCAGCGGCTATGCGGCCAAACGAAAACCGCTCAGCCGGGTTGTCGTGATACCAATCACACCCGTTTGCGCTAGCGTCCGCGAACCGGCCTGCGACCAGCGGTGTTCCGACTCGCACAGGTAGGACGAAGAAGAGGACGCCCTCTCACTTTTGTCGCACGAACAACGGCCGACAGCAGGGGGAATCGTCCGTTTTCGGTCGCACGTGGCGTGGCGTGGAAGAAATTTTCTCAACCCGATCGACGCAGTGCCGATCACCCGACTGCGGAGTAGTTTCGACATCCACGGAACTTCGGTCGCCAAGGTGCGAGAAGATGCGCGTGGAACGCGCGCAGAGAACTATTTTCGATCAATCGTCACGACGCGTTCAGCGCCCGGAAAGACCGCAAGTCAGCACCTGTCACTCTGGTGCGCTGCGTCACAGTGATCCCGAAGATGCCGGTCGGCCATGCGGTCCGGATCGCCGTCGCCCGGGCCGGAATCGGCCGTTCTCCTGGGCTGCGGGCCTCCTTGGAGTTCATCCGCCGGTTCCCGCGCGGCAACGCTAATCGCCGAAGGCGGATCGGTGATCAGCGCGATCATCAGCGCCGATCGGATTGTCACTCGGTGATGACCACGCTGCGTTGACCGTATCCGGGGACGCTACTGCCGAACGAGCGTCGCCTCGGCCGCGCCGGGCTCGTAGTCGGCGAAGTAGGACAGGGACTCGCCGTCGATGCCGAGGGTGATCGTGACCAGGCTCGCGCACCTCGACCGCGGATCGGAGGTGATGGTCTCCAGGACGACGAGCTTCTCCGGGGCGCTCTCCAGCAGCTTGAGCGAGCCGGTGCAGCCCAGCTCCGGGTAGTGGGAGGTGCCGACGTCGTCGCCGACGTCGCCGTCCCTTAGGGACAGCCGGGCGTGGTAGGCGGTCCCCGATCCCGGCTGCTCGACCGGCCCGCGCGACTGCCAGTCGCCGAGGAAGCGGCGGTCGACGGCGGGGCACGCCAGCGTGGTGAGCGCGTCGTACTCGACGGTCGGCCTGCGGTCCGGGTTCGGGCCGGCGATGCCGGACGCGCCCAGGCTCTCCGGGCCGATCACACCCCACAGGCCGCGGTAGCCCCACCACGGTTCCTCCTCGACCGCGCGCAGGCTCTCCCAGGTGTGCCACGGCGTTCCCGCGGAGGTCCGGTCGGCGACGGCCGCGGTGGCGAGCGGGAACGCGCCCGCTCGCGGGTAGGAGCCGTGCGAGCCCTTGGCCGCGTAGGCGACCGGGCGGTTCCCGGCGAACTCCAGGCGGTTCCACGGCAGGTGGCACGCGGGCTCGTTGTGCCGCCAGAAGACCATCCCGGTCGGGCGCCCGCCGTCGACCTGGACGGCGACGCGCTCCCAGTCGCCCTCGTGGTTGTTGATGAAGTCGTTGTAGCCGTAGAACAGCCAGTAGACGAAGGCGCCGTGCCCGTCCGGGTCGCCGACGTGCTGCCAGTACACGGGCGCGGTCGCGCCGTCGCCGCGGCGCAGATCGTCGTCGAGGTCGAGGTAGAAGCCGCGGCCGTCGCCGTACACCTGCCGCTCGGCGCTGTTGGTGCGGTACAGCGTGGCGTCCTCGTCGTGCGTGCAGGGCAGCGGGTCCTCGCTGTGCGGCTGGATCGTGGAGGCCGCGGGGTGGGAGTACTCGCCGCTCGCCAGCCCCGACTCGCTCACCTCGGTCGCGACCGGCTTGTCGTCCTTACAGAGCTTCCCGTGGTCGAACCAGAGATCCGCGCCCGCGACGAACCGGCTCGCGTCCATGGGCAGGTTGACCTCCCCGTCGGCCAGCCACACCGCGGGCGCGAGCTCGCGGGCGAGCCGGGACCGGGGATCGGCATCCGGATCGGACGCCGCCGCGGAGGTGGTCGGCGCGGTCGAGGACGGCCCGGGTTCCGCCGTCCCATCGCACGCGGAGGCGAGCAGCACCACACCGGCCGCGATGATCGGCAGGCCGCGGCTCCGGGTCATCCGTCGATCGTAGCCGCGGTGCCCGGCTTGATCACTTCGGCAGCCCCGGCGGGCTGTGACCCACGCCATACGCGGTTCCTGTCAGCAATCGGCGCGCTGTCCCGCTCAAGTCACCGAAGCCAAGCGAACCGACAGGAGCAGCTCATGAAGCACCGCATCGTCGTCCTCGGCGCGGGCTACGCCGGGGCCTACGTGGCCGGGAACCTCGCCCGGCGGCTGTCCCAGGAGGACACCGAGATCACCGTGGTCAACGCCGCGCCGGACTTCGTCCAGCGGCTGCGGCTGCACCAGCTCGCGGCGGGCCAGGACATCGAGACCGTGCGGCTCGCCGACGTCTTCGCGGGCACGGGCGTCCGGCTGCGCCTGGCCAGGGTCACCGCCGTCGACCCGGACCGGCGGGTCGTGGCCCTGGCCGACGCCGACGGCGGCGGCGAACTCCCCTACGACACGCTTTTCTACGCGCTCGGCAGCCACGTCGCCGACCACGGCGTCCCCGGGGTGGTCGAGCACGCCTTCGACGTCACCGGCCTGGCCTCCGCGCTGCGCCTGCGCGAGCGCCTGGACGGCCTGGACAAGCGGGGCGGCGGGAGCGTGCTGGTCGTCGGCGACGGCCTGACCGGCATCGAGACCGCCACCGAGATCGCCGAGTCCCGGCCGGGGCTGGCCGTGACGCTGATCGCCAGCGGGGAGCTGGGCGCCCGCCTCTCCGCCGGGGCGCGGGCCCACCTGCGCCGGGCCTGCGACCGGCTGGGCATCACCGTCGTGGAGCACGCCACCGTCGAGGTCGTCGAGCAGACACGAGTGCTGTGCGCGGACGGCACCGTCCTGCGGTCCGACGCCACCGTGTGGACGGCCGGGTTCGCGGTCCACCCCATCGCCGCCGCCAGCGGGCTGGAGGTCGCCGAGAACGGCCAGATCGTCGTCGACCGCACCATGCGGTCGGTCTCGCACCCGGAGGTCTACGCCGCGGGCGACAGCGTCCGCGCCATCGGCGACAACGGACTGCCGCTGCCGATGTCCTGCGCCTCGGCCGGGTACACCGGCAAGCAGGCCCTCGAGGCGATCATGGGGCGGCTGACCGGCCGTCCGATCCCGACCGTCAAGCTGACCTACGTGGGCAACCACATCAGCCTCGGGCGGCGGGACGCGATCCTGCAGCTGGTCGACGAACGGGGGCTGGCGAAGCCGAAGCACCTGGGCGGGCGGGCGGCCGCGCGGATCAAGGCGGGCATCCTGAGGACGGCGCTGTGGGCGACCTCCCACCCGACGTTCGGCCTGCCCAAGCGCAAGCGCCGCCTGGCCGTGCCGGACGCGTCCGCCGTGACCGCCGTCGGAACCGCGGCCGCCTAGGGTGGTCCCCGTGGACGCGACCGCCACCGACCGCTTCGAGGCCAGCCGGAACCGGCTGGCCTCGCTGGCCTACCGCATGCTCGGCTCCGCGGCCGACGCCGAGGACGCGGTGCAGGACGCGTTCCTGCACTGGCAGGCCGCCGACCGGCGGCTGATCGCGGTGCCCGAGGCCTGGCTGACCAAGGTCGTCGCCAACCTGTGCCTCGACCGGCTCCGCTCGGCGCAGGCGCGCCGCGAGCGCACCGTCGGCGCCTGGCTGCCCGAACCGCTCCTCGACGGCGACCCCATGCTCGGCCCGGCGGACACCGTCGAGCAGCGCGAGTCGGTCTCGCTGGCCGTGCTGACCCTCATGGAGCGCCTGTCCCCCGTCGAGCGGGCCGTCTACCTGCTGCGCGAGGCGTTCTCCCACAGCCACGCCGAGATCGCCGAGATCCTCGACATCACCGAGTCGGCGAGCCAGCAGCACCTGCACCGGGCCCGGCGCCGCGTCTCCGCGGCCCGCCGCCGCGCTGACGAGGTCGACCCGGCGTCCACCCGCAGGATCGTCGAGGAGTTCCTCGCCGCGGCGACCTCGGGCCGCATCGACCGGCTGGTGGCGCTGCTGACCGACGACGCCACCGCGATCACCGACGGCGCGGGTCTCACCGAGACGCTGCTGCACTACGACACCCCGGAGCGCATCGCCGCCATCGCGCGGGCGGGCTTCAAGCCCACCGCCGCGAAACGGCGGTTCGTCGGCGGCACGCCCGCCATCCACTACGCGCTGGTCAACGGCGGGCCCGCCATCCTGGTGGTGCTCGGCGACCGGGTCGTCGGCTCGGTCGCGTTCGACATCGCCAACGGCAGGATCGCGACCGTGCGCGGCATCGCCTCCCCCACCCGCCTGGCCCGCGTCACCGAGGTCTGGCGGCAGCGCGAGCCGGACGCGCCGCTCATCGCCCAGTGGTGACCCGAAAGCACAGCGACGGCGGCGGGTTTCCTCCACTGAGGAGGATTCACCCGAAAAGCTAACCCTTCGTCCGGCTCGTTGCCCGGCTCCCGGTGGACCTGTCACCGTCTGCGGTGATCGGTGGCACGGGGAGGTGGGTCGTCGCACAGACATCCAACCGAACCGGTGGGGCCGGGGACCTGGGCGCCACAGCCCCGCGGCGGCGACGCGCGGACCGTGGGGCTCCTCGGCGTGGGGGTGCTGCGCGCCGTGCTGGCGACCGGGCTCGCCGCGCTGGGGTGGACGTGCGTCGCCGACCCGGCGACGGCCGCCCAGGCGGCGCTGATCATCCCGGGCGGCGGCATGGCGGTGGCCAAGGTCGTCGCCGAGTGCGCCGCGCGGGCGATCCCGACGGTGGTGCTCGGGTCGGTCCGCAGCCCGCAGGAGATGATCATCGCCGTGCACGCGGGCGCGACCGGCGTGGTCGACCGCGACCTGCCGGTCCTCGACCTGCTGGACGCCGTGCAGGGCGCGCTCACCGCCACCGGGCGCCGGGACGGGCTGCTGGACGCGCTGCGCGGCAGGCTGGTCCTGCAGGACCGGATCGACCGGCTCACCGGGCGGGAGCGCGCCGTGCTGGCCGGGCTGGCCTCGGGCCGCGCCGCGGCCGAGATCGCCCGCCGGGACCAGGTCAGCATCGCCACGGTGCGCGCGCACATCCGCTCGATCCTGCACAAGCTGGACGTGCCGTCCCAGCTGGCCGCGGTGGCCGAGGGGCGACGCGGCTGGCGCGAGCTGAACCTGGCCGACCACGACCCCTGAGTTGTCGATGGTGACTGAGTAGTCGATTGTGACGATGCCGCGCGACCGCGCACCGCCACAGACTGGCTCGACGTACGGCGGCCGCCGTACCGAGCCAGGAGGAGGCACCATGTGCGAGACACTGTCCGTCGCGGGCACGACGATCGCGGGTTGGCCGGGCGTGGAGGTCTACGGGAGCAACGGCGACGGCACCTTCCGCAGGCTGCACGGCTGGGACTGGTCCACCACGGCGCACTGGCACTATCAGGTCGCCACCTTCGACACCGGGTCGTACTGGGTGCCCGCGTCGACGCACCCGCCGCGGAGCTGGGAACCCACCACGCTCATCACCGGCGACCGGCCGGTCGACAGCCGCGGCGTGAACCCGAGCGGGACCGAGTACCGGCCGTCCGGCCTCTACCTCTGGATCCCCGCGATCCCGCGCGGGTACACCACGGGCCGCACCAACAACCGGGTGCAGTGCAACGCGCCGCAGCATCCGCCCAATCTGCTGAACACCGCCGCCGCGCCGGTCCCGGACGCCGCGATGGACAGCGCCCACCAACGGCTGGACCTGATCCTCGCCGAGCCGGAACCGCTGCGGGCGGCCGCCGACGGCACCAAGTTCATCGACTCCGACGGGCTGATCTCCTTCATCAACCTGTCCACCAGCCTGGTGAAGGACAACGCCGAGTTCAAGACCGGCACCGCGGTGTTCGACAAGATGGCCAACTTCTTCTCGACGCTGCGGATCAAGGTCTTCACCGCGCTGGCGAACGGGAAGATCAAGCCGTTGCAGGACGACGCGCCGCCGACCGACCAGTGGTCCCCGGCGGTCACGCACTACATGCAGTTCCTGCTGCAGGAGGCGGGCGGACTCACCGACTACTCGCTGACCCGCGAGACCTACTCCGACACCCAGTACCTCGCCGAGTTCAGCACGGCGTTCATCAAGACGGTGTTCGACGCCGTGATGGTGCCCAGCTCGATCATCAGCGGGGTGACCGGGTTCATCTCCGGCGTCAGCGACACGTTGCGGCACAGCTGGGACGACCGCACGCGCACCTACTCGGTGGCGCTGCTCGGCCAGTGCCACGAGGCCGTGCAGGAGAACACCGATCCGGACAAGCCGATCTACCGGTACTTCCCGAAGCTGAAGTACTACTACCTCTCCGTGTCGGCGCACCAGACCGAGTTCACCACGCCGTGCTCGAAGCTCCAGCAGATCACCTTCGACTTCAACTACGAGTACTACGTCACCGGGGTCAGCGCCGCCGTGCTCGACGAGACGTCGGCTGAGCACCAGAAGTTCCTGGCGTACCTGGACAAAGCGCAGGCGGTGAACTATCAGGACGCGCAGCAGAAGCTGGACATGATCCTCGACGGCACGGTCTCGGCATCGCCGGTCGCGCCGCACGGGCTGGGCGCGTTCAACGTCGATCTGCGCGCCTACCCGCTCGTGCAGGCCAACCGCTCCCGTCGGCTGACGCTGGCGTAGGGCCCCGCGATGACGACGACACGGCGTCGCGTGGGGTCAGCGCAGGTGGTCGACCAGCCTGCCGCCCTCGCCGAAGAGTTCGGCGGTCCAGCGCTCCAGCAACGCCGTGTTGTCGTCGTCGTCCGGGTGGAACCCGGGCTTGGTGTAGGCGCGGATGCGCCGGACGACGGCGCTGGTGAGGAACGGGGAGTGGCGCAGCGCCGCGATGCTTCGGAACAGCCTGCGCGGGTTGTACGCGGCGCGGTCGGCGAGCAGCGACAGGATCGTGTGCAGGACGACGCCGAACAGGAAGGCGACGTTGACCGCGCGCATGGTCCAGATGCGGCGGCGTTCGGTGCCGCCCGCCATGCGGTACACGTCGAAGGCGACGGACTTGTGCTCGGACTCCTCGACGGCGTGCCAGAGCAGCATCTCGCGCACCTCCGTGGTGCCCAGCAGCTCCTGCGCGCGTTCGTCGCTCAGCAGGGTCTCGGCCAGCGCGGCGGTGTAGTGCTCCAGGGCCGCGGTGATCGCCAGGCAGGTCATGGGGTTCAGGAGACGTTCGGCCCGGCGCAGCGCGACCCGCGTGTGCCAGTCCACCCGTCGGGTCGGGTAGCCCATCTGCTGGAGCCGCTCGTTGAGGGCGCGGTGCTCGCGGCCGTGCGTCACCTCCTGCCCGATGAAGCCCGCGACCTGCTTCTTCAGCGCCGGGTCGGTGATCTTCCCGGCCTGGTCGCGCACCGAGCGGACGAAGAAGTCCTCCCCTTCGGGGAACATCGCCGACAGCACCGCGACGATGTGGCTCATCACCAGGTCGCCCTTGACGTAGTGCCGGTCGAGCGACCCGCTCGGATACGCGAAGCGGATCCGCCGAGTCCGCACGTCGCGGTGCGGGACGGGCTTGCCTGCCATGCTCATCGCGTGCTCCCGTGCGTCGACCGACGATAGCCGGACTGACGGTAACAGCTACCGGAGGTCCTAGGTAAGCCCTCCGCCGCGGCGGGCGCCCACCAGCCGGAAACGTGTTCTCTGTGGACAAAACCGCAGGGCGATCGTCTGCCTCTTCGTCGACTGTGCGGCCCTTACCGCCGCCCTGACCCTGGCATCCGGGCTTCCGAGGTCAGGGCGGCGCGGCGGTCACAGCAGGGTGGTGGCCTCGGTCAGGGTGTGGCGCAGGATGCGCTCGATCTCGTCGAACTCCGGTTGGCCGCAGATCAGGGGCGGGGCGACCTGCACGACCGGGTCGCCGCGGTCGTCCGGGCGGCAGTACAGGCCGTTGTCGAACAGCGCTTGGGGCAGGAAGCCGCGGATCAGGCGTTCGCGCTCGTCCGCGTCCAGGGTCTGCTTGGTCGTCTTGTCCTTGACCAGTTCCACCGCCCAGAAGTAGCCGTCGCCGCGGACGTCGCCGACGATCGGGAGGTCGAGCAGTTTGCGCATGGTCGCCCCGAACGCGGCCTCGTTGTCCAGGACGCGCTGGTTGAGGCGCTCATTGTCGAAGATGTCGAGGTTGGCCAGGGCGACCGCGGCCGCCACCGGGTGGCCGCCGAAGGTGTAGCCGTGCGGGAAGATGGTCTTGCCGCGCAGGAACGGCTCGACGATCCGCTCGGTAGTGATCATCGCGCCGATCGGGGCGTAGCCGGAGCTCATGCCCTTCGCGCACGTCACGATGTCGGGCGCGTAGCCGAACTTCTCGCACGCGAACGTGGTGCCGTGCCTGCCGAACGCGCCGATCACCTCGTCGGAGACGAGCAGGACGTCGTAGGTGTCGCAGATCTCGCGGACCCGCTGGAAGTACCCCGGCGGCGGGGTGAGGCAGCCGCCGGAGTTCTGCACCGGCTCCAGCACGACCGCGGCGACGGTCTCCGGCCCCTCGAAGAGGATGGCCTCCTCGATGCGGTCCGCCGCCCACCGTCCGAACGCGACCGGGTCGTCGCCGTGCTCGCGGGCGCGGTAGATGTTGGTGTTGGGCACCCGGAAGCCGCCCGGGGTGAGCGGCTCGAACTGCTGCTTCATCGCGGGCAGCCCGGTGATCGCCAGCGCGCCCTGCGGGGTGCCGTGGTAGGCGACGGCACGGCTGATCACCTTGTGCTTCAGCGGGCGGCCGGTCAGCTTGAAGTACTGCTTGGCCACCTTCCACGCGCTCTCCACCGCCTCGCCGCCGCCGGTGGTAAAGAAGACCCGGTCGAGGTCGCCGGGCGCGGCGTCGGCCAGCCGCTCGGCCAGCCGGACCACCGGCGGGGTGGCGTAGCCCCAGACGGGGAAGTAGGCCAGCTCCTCGGCCTGGGCGGCCATGACCTGGGCCAGCTCGCGGCGGCCGTGTCCGGCCTGCACGACGAACAGGCCGGACAGCCCGTCCAGGACCCGCCTGCCCCGGTCGTCCCAGACGTAGGCGCCCTCGCCTCGGGTGATCACCGGCCCGGTCCCGGCCGACATCCTGGTGAAGTGCGGCCACAGGTGTCCCCAGGCGGCCGAGGCGCGACCGGTGGCCGCTGGCGAGTGCTCGGTGAGTGTCATGGGTGCCGTCCTGTCGTGTCAGTCAGTCGTCGTGTCAGTCGTTGCGCGGGAAGCCGAGGCTCAGCCCCCGCTGGCCGCCGTCCGGCCAGCGCGAGGTGACGACCTTGCCCCGGGTGAAGAAGTGCACGCCCTCGACGCCGTGGGCGTGCGTGTCGCCGAACAGCGAGTCCTTCCAGCCGCCGAAGGAGTAGTAGGCGACCGGGACGGGGATCGGCACGTTGACCCCGACCATGCCGACCTCGACCTCGTGCTGGAAGCGCCGGGCCGCGCCGCCGTCGGTGGTGAAGATCGCCGTGCCGTTGCCGTAGGGGTTGGCGTTGACCAGGGCCAGCGCGTCGGCGTAGGTGTTGACGCGCACGACGGAGAGCACCGGGCCGAAGATCTCGTCGGTGTAGACCGACATCGCGGGCGTGACGTGGTCGAGCAGGGTGGGGCCGAGGAAGAAGCCGTCGGACCCGAGCGCCGCGTCCCGCCCGTCGAGCACCAGCGTCGCGCCCGCCCGCTCGCCCTCGGCGATGTAGGCGGCCACCCGGTCGCGGTGGGCGGCGGTCACCAGCGGCCCCATGTCGCAGCCCAGCCTGCCGTCGCCGACGCGGATGCCCCGCGCGCGCTCGGCGATCGCCGCCACGAGCGGGTCGGCCGCCGCGCCGACGGCGACCACCACGCTGATCGCCATGCACCGCTCGCCCGCGGAGCCGAACCCGGCGCTCACCGCGGCGTCGGCGGCCTGCCCGAGGTCGGCGTCGGGCAGCACGACCATGTGGTTCTTCGCCCCGCCCAGCGCCTGCACGCGCTTGCCCGCCGCGCTCGCGCGCTGGTGGACGTACCGGGCGACCGGGGTCGAGCCGACGAACGAGACGGCCTTGATGTCCCGGTGGTCGAGCAGCCCGTCGACGGCCTCCTTGTCGCCCTGCAGCACGGTGAACACCCCGTCGGGCAGGCCCGCGCGCTGCCAGAGCCGCGCCAGCAGCAGCGCCGCCGACGGGTCCTTCTCGCTCGGCTTGAGCACGACGGTGTTGCCCGCCGCGATCGCGATGGGCACGAACCACAGCGGCACCATCACCGGGAAGTTGAACGGGCTGATCACCGCCACCGGGCCGAGGGGCTGGCGGACGGAGTGCACGTCCACGCCGGTCGAGGCGTTCTCGGTGTGCGCGCCCTTGACGAGGTGGCCGATCCCGCAGGCGAACTCCACGACCTCCAGCCCGCGCGCGACCTCGCCCTGCGCGTCAGAGATGACCTTGCCGTGCTCGGCGGTGATGATCTCGGCCAGCTCGTCCGCGGCCGCGTGCAGCAGCTCGCGGAACGCGAAGAGGACCCGGGTGCGCCGGGACAGGGAGGTGTCGCGCCACCCGGGGAAGGCGGCGGCCGCGGCGGCCACCGCGCGCTCGACCTCCTCCGCGCCCGCCAGCGCCACCCGGCGGGCGACCTTGCCGGTGGCGGGGTCGAACACGTCGGCCGCGCGGCCCGGGTCCCCGGACACCTCCGCGCCGTCGATCCAGTGCCCCACGATGTCCGCGCTCATCCCGTTCCCTCCGCCTACGACCGACTGGTTGCCCCCAGCCTCGGGTGCCCGGCCCCGGCCAACCAGTTACACAGTGCCGCTGATCAAGCACGAGGACCGACGATGTGTAAAACCGCGTGTTAGGGTCCGGCGATGTACCCGACCGTGGCGGACGTGCTCGCCACCCCCGCCGTGCAGGCGGGTCGTCCCCGGGTGCGCGCGGGCGGCGACGCACTCGACCGGCCCGTCCGGTGGGTGCACGTGAGCGAGATCAGCAACGTGGCGGGGACGCTCGAAGGCGGGGAGCTGCTGCTGTCCACCGGGATCGTCGCCACCGACCCCGGCGTCGACCTGGCCGCCTACGTCGCCGCGCTGCGCGACGCCGGGGCCAGCGGGCTGGTGGTCGAGCTGGGCGGGCACCTGCCCGCGCTGCCCGAGCCCATGGTCCGCACCGCGCGCCGACTGGGGTTCCCGCTGGTGGAGCTGCGGCGCACCGTGCGGTTCGTCGAGATCACCGAGGCCGTGCACGCCCGCATCCTCAACGTCCAGCACGAGCGGCTGCGGTTCACGCAGACGGTCAACGAGGTGTTCACGACGCTGACCGTCGAGGGGGCCCGCGTCGAGGAGATCCTGGCCAAGGCCAGCGCCCTCGGGGACCACCCGGTCGTCCTGGAGGACCTGTCCCACCACGCGATCGCCTTCAGCGGCACGACGCAGGCCGAGGAGCTGCTGCGCGACTGGGAGGCCCGGTCGCGGCTGGCCGCCGCGGGCGCCGAGACCGCGGTCGCGGGCCCGGAGCGGTGGCTGTGCACCCCGGTCGGCCCGCGCCGGGGCCGGTGGGGGCGGCTGGTCGTGCCGCTGGCGGTAACCGACGCGGACCGGGTGGCCGCGGTGCTCGAACGCGCCGCCGACACGCTCGCGATCACCCGCATGCTCCACGGCGAGGGCCGGGACGTCTCCCTCGACGCGCACGGCGGCCTCCTCCGGGACCTGCTGGCCGGTCAGCTCACCGACGAGCGGGCGATGAGCGCGCGGCTGCGGGCCCTCGGCCTTCGGCCCGGCCGCGCCTACGCCGTCCTCGTGCTCGCCGTCGGGTCCCCGGGCTCGCCGTCGGCCGCGCTGGACCAGGCAGCGCTCGACGCCGCCGCGGCAACCGCCCGCGCGCAGGGCCGGGCGGCCCTGACCGGGGTCACCGCCCCCGGCCGGGTCGCGGTCGTGTTCCCCTGTCCGTCCGAGGCCGACGAGCCCGCGGCCGTCCGGTCGTTCCTGAGCGCGATGGCCGCCCAGCCGCGCCTGCCCTCGGGCACCTCGGCGGCCGCGGCGGCCCCGGCGGGCAAGCTCACCGGCCTGTCGGCGGCGCTGGAGGAGGCGACCCACATCGCCGACGTGGTGGCCGCGGACCCCGACCGGGTCGGCGAGCGGGAGGTCTACCGCAGCCGCGACCTCGGCGCGCGCGGTCTGCTGTGGTCGCTGCGCGCCGACCCCCGGCTGCACCGGTTCGCCGAACTGCAGCTGCAACCCCTGCTCAGCCACCGCTCCCCGCGGCACGGCGACGAGCAGGACCAGCTGCTTGACCTCCTGCGCACCTATTTGGCCGCCAACGGCAACATCGCGGTGCTCGCCCGCACCCTGCACCTGAGCCGCCCGGCGGTGTACGCGCGGCTCAAGCGGCTGTCGGACGTGCTGGGCCGCGACATCGCCGACGCGGAGACCCGCCTGACGCTGCACCTCGCGGTGCTCGCCTACGACCAGGCCGCGCGCACCCCTTGACAGTGTGTCGCCGAACACACCACACGGTTTACGGATCGTCACTTGTCCGTCCGCCTGTCCACGATCGACAGTGCACCGCATGACCGAGCCGCCGCAGGATCCCGAGGCCGTCCGGATCGCGGGCCTGCAGACGCCCAGCGCGCCCGCCGACGTGCGGGCCAACCTCGCCGCGCTGGAGCGCGCCGCCGAGCAGGCCGCGGCCGCCGGGGCCCGGCTGCTCATCACCCCCGAGCTGTTCGTCACCGGGTACGACATCGGCGACGCCGTGCACGCCCTGGCCCGCGAGGACCTGGTCGGCCCGGCCGCCGGGATCGCCGCGCGCACCGGCGTCGGCATCGTGCTCGGCGCGCCGGAGCACGCCGACGGCGCGTACTACAACAGCGCGTACTTCATCGACGACCACGGCCGGGTCACCGCGCGCTACCGCAAGGCCCACCTGTTCGGCGACCTCGACCGCCGCTACTTCACCCCCGGCGACGACCTGGTCTGCACCACCAAGTTCCACGGCATCACCGTCGCCCTGCTCATCTGCTACGACGTGGAGTTCCCCGAGCCGGTCCGGGCCGCGGCGCTGGCCGGGGCCCACCTGGTCGCGGTGCCCACCGCGCAGATGACCCCGTTCGAGTTCACCGCGGACCACCTCGTCCGCACCCGCGCCTGGGAGAACCAGGTGTACCTGGCCTACATCAACCACGACGGCAGCGAGGGCTCGCTCGACTACATCGGACGCAGCAGCGTCGTCGCGCCGTCCGGCGACGTCCTCGACCGCGTCGAGCACGGCACCGGCCTGCTCGTCGCCGACGTGAGCCCCGAGGCGGTGCGGCGCGCGCAGCGGGACAACCCGTACCTCACCGACCGCCGTCCCGGCCTCTACCTGCCTCCCCCTTCCCGTGAGGACGACCAGCCATGAGCATCCCCACCACCCGCGACAGCCACGAGCCCACCGCCGAGCCCGCGCCCCGGTCGCGCCTGGCGGGCCGCCTCGGCACCGGCGGCATCGTCTTCATGGTCATCGCGGCCGCCGCCCCGCTGACCGTCATCGGCGGCAACGTGCCGCTGGCCATCGGCTCGGGCAACGGCGCGGGCGCGCCCGTCGGGTTCGTGATCGCCGCGCTCGTGCTGCTGGTCTTCTCGGTCGGGTTCGTGACCATGACCCCGCACGTGCGGGACGCGGGCGCGTTCTACTCCTACGTCACCCACGGCCTCGGCGGCAGGCCCGGCATGGGCACCGCGTACGTGGCGCTGGTCGCCTACACCGCCATCCAGGTCGGCATGTACGGCTACTTCGGCTGGGCGGTCGGCGACCTGGTGACCCACTACGGCGGGCCTTCGATCCCGTGGTGGGTCTTCGCCGTGGCCGGACTGGTCGTGGTGGGCCTGTTCGGCTACCGGCACATCGAGCTGAGCTCCAAGGTGCTCGGGGTCGCGCTGGTGCTGGAGATCGCCGTCGTCGTCGCGCTCGACGTGGCGATCATCGGCACGGGCGGCGCGGACGGGATCAGCGGGGCCTCCTTCACCCCGGAGGCCGTCGCGTCGGGACCGCTGGGCATCGCGGTGCTGTTCGCGCTCACCGGGTTCATCGGCTTCGAGGCCACCGCGGTCTTCCGCGACGAGGCGCGCGACCCCGAGCGCACCATCCCCCGGGCGACCTACCTGGCCGTGCTGATCATCGGCGTGTTCTACGCGGTCTCCTGCTGGAGCCTGATCGAGGGCATCGGCGCGAGCCGGGCGGGCGAGGTGGCCAACGAGGCGCTCAGCAGCGGCGGCAACATGCTGCTGGACTCGGCGGGCACTTACCTGGGCACGGTCCTGCGCGACGTCATGCAGGTCCTGTTGTGCACCAGCGTGTTCGCGTGCGTGCTGTCGTTCCACAATGTCATCGCGCGCTACCAGTTCGCCCTGGCGAGCAACGGGTCGTTCCCCGCGCCGCTCGCCCGGGTCCACCCCCGCCACGGCTCGCCCGCGTTCTCCTCGGTGGTCCAGACCGGCACCGCGCTGGTGCTGGTGCTCGTCTTCACCCTCGTCGGCCTCGACCCGCTCGTCGGCGTCTTCGGCTCGATGGCGGGCGTGGCCACCGTCGGCATGGTCCTGCTCATGCTGCTGACCTCGGTCGCGGTCGTCGCCTTCTTCCTGCGCGCCCCCGAGGCCCGCGCCGGACGGACGTGGACCACGGTGGTCGCCCCCGTCGTGGCGGTCGTCGGCCTGCTCGTCAGCCTGTGGCTGGTGGTCTCCAACTTCACCCTGGTGACCGGCGGCAGCGTCGGGGTGAGCGCGGTCCTCGGCCTGATCCCGGTGGCCGCCCTGATCGCGGGCGCCGCCATCGGCCCGCGCTCGCGGCTAGTCGGCGCGGACCAGCCGAAGTGACGCAGCCGGTCGGTGCTGCCCGGTCTCCCCGGGCAGCACTCTCCCGGCCGGTACCCAAATCCCTGGCGGCTGGAGGCCGCCTAGGCCAGCCGCGGCGGTTGGTTCGTTGAGCAGGCGGCGGGACGCGGGGTCACATGTCCCAGCCCGCGCGCATGGCGAAGGCGTCTACGTAGACGTCTTTGCGGGTTATCCTGTCGGACTTCAGGTGGAGGAGGTCTACGGCTTCGAAGCGGGCGTGGGTGCCTGCTTTGCCGGTGTACCGGCCGATGGGGAAGTCTGCGGCCAGGGTGGCGGTGATGGTGTACTCGATAACCGCCAGGTCGCCGCGGACAACGATTCGCGGGTTCTCTGCGTGATAGTCCGGCATTACCTGGAAGAACGCGGCGTACTGCTCCCGAAGGGCATCCGTGCCCCTGACCTCGGCTGCGCCTTCCAGGTGCAGGTGGAAGACCATGTCGTCGGCCTGCATCGACAGCAAGGTGTCCACGTCGTGGGCGTTCCAGGCGGCGCAGTAGCGGGTGACGGTTGACTCGACGTCGGTGGTGGGGTCGGTCGCGGTCATCGGGGTGCTCCTTCGCGTAGAGCCGAGACCCAAGATGATCTCCCACCTACGCCGTCGATCACCAGCGTCCGTTACGGCTCAACGAACCGGCCGCGCGCGGTCACCGTGGCGTCGATGGTGGTGGTCAAGAACCGGCCTATGACGGCGCGGTGGTCATCTGGGAGGTCGCGCCAGGCGGCGAGCAGTTCCTGCCGTAGGGGCGCGAAGAAGGCGATGCCGAGTTCGCGGGCCTGGTCCCGCATGCGCAGTTCGATCTTGCGGCGGTCGCGGGCGCTGCGGATCCGCTCGACGTGACCGGCGCGTTCGAGTCGGTCGAGCAGCGACGTGGTGGCCGAGTTGCTGAGGTTCAGCGCCGCCGCGAGCGCGGTGGGGCTCAGCGGGGTGCCCGCCTTGGCCGCGTCCATGATCACCGCGAGGGCGTTCATGTCCGTCCGGTGGACGCCGTGGACCTCGGCGAACATCTCGGCGAACCGGTCGGACTCCACGGTCAGCCTGCGCAGCAGGGTGATCAGCACCTCGTCGTCGAACCGCTGTCCGTCCGCCATGCCGCCCCTCCGGTTGCCGCCCGTGCGGGCCCACCATATCCTTCGGTCACCGAAATTTCCTGCCGTCGAATTTACTGGAGCCTGGTATGCGGACAACCCGGCGGTGGCTGGTCCCGGCCGTGGTCCTGGTGGCGTGGCTGGCCCTGGGCTCGCTCGCCGGGCCGTTCGCGGGCAGGCTCGCCGAGGTGTCGGAGAACGACGCCGCCGGGTTCCTTCCAGCCTCGGCGGAGTCGACGCAGGTCACCGAGCTGCAGCGGCTGTTCAGCGACCGCCAGGGCGTCCCGGCCGTCGTCGTGGCCCAGCGCGCCGACGGGCTGACGGCCGCCGACCGGGACCACCTGGCCAGAGCGGCGGACAAGGCGTCCGCCCTGGGCGAGGTCTCGCCGGTCCTTCCCTCGGACGACGGTGCGGCGGCGCGCGTGATCGTGGCGCTGGCCCCTGCGCAGGAGCCCGCCGAAAGCGTCGCCGCGCTGCGCGAGGCGGTCGGCGAGGGCGCGCCGCCCGGGCTGACCGTCCTGGTGACCGGACCGGCGGCGCAGGGAGCGGACCTCGGCGAGGCGTTCGGCGGGATCGATGGGCTGCTGCTGCTCGTCGCGGGCGCGGTCGTGGCCGTGATCCTCGTGGTGGTCTACCGAAGTCCGCTGCTGCCGCTGTTCGTCCTGCTGTCCGCGGTGTTCGCGCTCGGTGTGGCCAGCCTCGTGGTCTACCTGTTGGCCGACAACGACGTGCTGGCGCTCAACGGACAGAGCCAAGGCATCCTCTTCATCCTGGTGTTCGGCGCCGCCACCGACTACGCCCTCCTGCTCGTGGCGCGCTACCGCGAAGAACTGCGCAACGCCGACAAGTACACGGCCACAGCGCGCGCGTGGCGGGCGACCATCCAGCCCATCGCCGCCTCCGCGGGCACGGTGATCCTCGGCGTGCTGTGCCTGCTGTTCAGCGACCTCAACTCCAACCGGGGGCTCGGCCCGGTGGCCGCCATCGGCATCGCGGCGGCCCTGGTCTCGGCCATGACCTTCCTGCCGGCCGTGCTCGCCCTGGCCGGTCGGGCCGCGTTCTGGCCGTTCTCCCCCAAGCCCGATGCGCCGTCCGACGGCGGCGGCTTCTGGGGGAAGGTGGCCAGCCGGGTCGGCAGGGCGCCCCGCGCCATCTGGATCGCCACCAGCCTCGCGCTGCTGGCCCTGGCCGCGTTCTTCCCGCAGCTGAAAGCCTCCGGCACCGCGCAGTCCGACATCTTCCTGACGCCCGTGGAGTCGGTGGCGGGTCAGGAACTGCTCTCCCGGCACTTCCCCGGCGGCACGGGCGCGCCCACCATCGTCGTCGCCCGCGCCGAGCACGGCGAGGCCGTCACCCGCGCCGCGCGCGTCGACGGCGTCGCCGACGCGCGGATCACCGGGCAGGCGCAAGGACTGGTGCGCGTCGAGGCGGTGTTGTCGGACCCCGCCGGGTCCGAGGCGGCGGTCGCGACCGTGCAGCGGCTGCGCGAGGCGGTGCACGCCGTGCCGGGCGCCGAGGCCAAGGCGGGCGGCCCGACCGCGCAACTGCTCGACACGCAGCAGACCTCCGAGCGGGACCGGCAGGTGATCATCCCGATCGTGCTGGTCGTCATCTTCGCCGTGCTGGCGCTGCTGCTGCGGTCCCTGCTGGCGCCCCTGATGCTGATCGCCACCGTCGTGCTGTCGTTCGCCGCGACCATGGGCGTCTCCGCCCTGGTGTTCAACCACGTCCTCGGCTTCCCCGGCGCCGACCCGGTGGTGCCGCTGTTCGGGTTCGTGTTCCTCGTCGCGCTCGGCATCGACTACAACATCTTCCTGATGACCCGCGTCCGCGAGGAGGCCGCCGCCCACGGCACCCGGGACGGGACGCTGCGGGGCCTGCGCCTGACCGGCGCCGTGATCACCTCCGCCGGGGTGGTGCTCGCCGCGACCTTCGCCGCCCTGGCGGTGCTGCCGATCCTGTTCCTGGCCCAGATCGCCTTCATCGTCGCGTTCGGCGTCCTGCTCGACACCCTGGTCGTGCGGTCCCTGCTGGTGCCCGCCCTCACCCTCGACATCGGCCGCCGCGTCTGGTGGCCGTCGGCCCTCAGCAGGCGAAACGCTGAACAGGCGGAGTGAAGGTTGCGTACGGTAGCATCGCGTGCACTCTCTGACGTAATGAGGTGTCCGTGGTCTTCCTCGTCGAGTTCCTGCGGGATCCCCGCCGCACCGGGGCGGTGACGCCCAGTTCGCCGTGGTCCATCCGGTCGCTGCTGGATGAGGCGGAGGTGGCGGGCGCGCGGAGCGTGGTCGAGCTCGGCGCGGGGACGGGCGCGATCACCAGGGCGCTGCTCCAGCGGCTCCCGCCGGACGCCCGGGTCCTGTCGCTGGAGGTCAACCCCTCGTTCGTGGCCCGGCTGCGGCGCAGGCTGGCCGACGACCGGGTGTCGGTCGTGGCCGCGTCGGCCGCGGACCTGCGGGAGGTCCTGGCCGAGCACGGCATGGGGCGGGTCGACCGGGTCATCAGCGCGGTGCCGTGGACGACGATGCCCTCGGGCCTGCGGGCCGACATCGTCTCCGCCGTCGCCGACGTGGTGGCCGACGACGGCCGCTTCAGCACGCTCATGTGCAGGCACCGCGCCGCCACGGCCGGGGCCAGGTCCTTCGACCGGTTGCTGCGGTCGCGCTTCGGCACGGTCTGGCGCGGGCAGACGGTGTGGGCGGAGTTCCCGCCCATGTTCGCCTACCACTGCGAGCGGCCGCGGGGCCGGTAGCCGCCCGGTCCTCGGACGGGAGTGAGCCATGCTGGTACTCGGGATCACCTGCTCGCTGGCCCCGGCGGCCGACGACTTCATGGCCCGCCGGTGGGAGCTGCACTTCCACGACGCGGCGGCGGTGCTGCTGCGCGACGGCGAGGTCGTCGCGGGCGTGGAGCAGGAACGGCTCAACCGCGTCAAGCACACCACCGCGTTCGCCGGAGAGGCCATTCGCGTCTGCCTGGACGCGGCGGGCGCCAAGCCGGGCGACCTCGACCGGGTCGCGTTCTTCTTCGGCGAGGAGTACACCGACCGGGAGCTGTTCGAGCACTACGCCGACAACCCCGCGCTCCCGCTGGTGTGGAGCAGGCAGTTGCTCGCCACCCGGCTGCGGGAGGCCCTGGACGCCGACGTGCCCGACGACCGGCTCCAGTTCGTCGAGCACCACAGCGCGCACGCCTACTCCGCCTATCCGCAGTCCGGGTACGACGACGCGCTCGTCGTCGTCATGGACGGCGCGGGAGAGGACAGCGCCATCTCCGTCTACGACGCGCACGACGGCGCCATGCGGATGCTGACCAGCCACGCGATCAGCCGCTCGCTGGGCATGCTGTACCTGGCGGGCACCCGCCTGCTGGGCTACGGCCTCGGCGACGAGTACAAGGTGATGGGGCTGGCCCCGCACGGCGACCCGCGCACCTACCGCCGGGTCTTCCGGTCGCTGTACGACCTGCGCCCCGACGGCGACTTCGACCTCGACCACACGAGTCTGCGCCCCGCGTTCGCGGCCGCCGGGTTCCGGCCCCGCCGCCGCGGCGAGCCCTTCGACCGCCACCACCGCGACTTCGCCGCCGCGCTGCAGGAGACCGTGGAGACCATCGGCCACCACGTCATCGGCGCATGGCAGCGGGCGACCGGCCACCGCCGCCTGGCGCTGGCGGGCGGTGTCGCCCAGAACTGCACGATGAACGGCAGGCTGCTGCGCGGCGGGCTCTTCGACGACGTCTTCGTCCACCCCGCCGCCCACGACGCGGGCGCGGCGCTCGGCGCGGCGGTCAAGGCCAACGCCGACCTCTCGGGCGCCCTCCCCCGCTCCCGGCTGCGCCAGGTCTTCTGGGGCAGCCCGCTGCCCGAGGACCGCGACCTGGTCGCGCTGCTGGAGCGCTATCGGCCGTTCCTCACCGCGCGCCGCTCCACCGACGTGACCCGCGACGCGGCGGAGCTGCTGGCGGCGGACGCGGTGATCGGCTGGGTGCAGGGCCGCTCCGAGTTCGGCCCCCGCGCCCTGGGCAACCGCAGCATCCTCGCCGACCCGCGCCCGGCGGCCAACCGCGACCGGGTCAACCGGATGATCAAGCAGCGGGAGGGCTACCGCCCGTTCGCGCCGTCGGTGCAGGCCGAGCGCCTGCGCGACTACTTCGACTTCCCGGAGGGCGCGCGGACCCCCGACTTCATGGTCTTCGCGGTCCCGGTGCGGGAGGACAAGCGCGCCGAGCTCGGCGCGGTCACCCACGTCGACGGCAGCGCGCGCGTCCACGCCGTCGACAAGGCGGTGAACGAGCGCTATTGGCGCCTGCTGGACGAGTTCGCCCGCCGCACCGGGGTCCCCGTCCTGCTGAACACCTCGTTCAACAACCACGCCGAGCCCATCGTCGACTCCGCCGAAGACGCCATCCAGTGCTACCTCACCACGCAGTTGGACCACCTGGTGATCGGCGACCACATCGTGTCCACAACGGACTGGACCGACGCCGACCTCTGCGGGATGGCGCCCGCGCTCGTTCCGCTGGCCCGCCTGCGGACCGAGACGGAACCGGGAGGCGCCGCACGGCATGTCGTCGCCTTCGCCACCGCGGGCGGCAGGCAGCTGACCGTGGACGACGCCACCCTGCTCGTCCTGGCCCGCGCCGACGGCGCCCGCACCCTGCGTGACCTCGATGTCGAGCCGGGCTCGTCCACACTGGACCAGATCCGCGAGCTGTGGAGCGAGCGGTTCATCACTCTCCGCCCACCCGTGGCCGACTGAGGGCTACTCCTTCGTCACTTTGACCACCTTGAGCTGCAAAGCACGCGGCGGTCCGCTGTCCGTCGACGAGCAGTCGCCGACCTCGGTCTGGTAGCTGGCGCCGGGCGAGAGGTCGTCCACGCTCACCGGGGTCTCGCACACGCCGCCGCCCGTCACCTCGATCAGCACGGTGAACGAAGCGGCTTCGAGGCCCTTGTTGCGCAGCGTGACGGTGACGGCCGTGCCGTCGGTTCCCGCGTGCCGCTCGCCGAGGCGCACGTCGAGGTCGTTGTGCAGGATCTCGGCGGTGCGGTCGTCCGGGAAGGCGTTGGGCGAGGACTTGGGGGTGCCCGCGACGAGCATGATGACCGCGAGCCCGAGCGCGATCCCGCCCAGGATCGATCCCGCGACCGCCAGCGCGTTGCCTCGGCGGCGGCCGGTGGACCCGGCGATCCCCAGGGCGAGGCCGGGCAGGGCGAAGCCCAGCGCGAGGTAGGCGCGCGTGCCGGTGAGGGCGAACGGGGCCACCAGGAGCAGGCACCCGATGGCGCCGAGGACCACGGCCAGGACGCCGAGCCCCGCGCCCTTGGCGGGGTCGGACGGCGCGGCGGCCGGACCAGCGGCCGTCGGGGGATGCGCGGGTGGGTTGGCAGGGCCGCTCATCGTGGACAAACCCGACTCCCCTGGAGGTCGCTTCCGGCTTCCGATCGCGGCCGAACCTAGCACTGCCGCGACCGGCGCGGGCCCATGATCGACGAGGAAGTGGACCCGGCCTCGATTGTCGTGCCGATGACACAAACGGCCGCTCTGGTATTGGGTTCGACAGCGTTCCGGGTACCGCGTGTTGACAGGCGTGGAGGCCGGGGACAAGCTGGCGAGGCTTTACCTACTTTCAAGTAGGAATCCCTGCTGTCGCCGACGACACGGAGAGTCCCTTGCCCCGACGCCTGATCGCCATCGCCGCCGCCGCCGCCACGGCCGCAGGGACCGTGGCGCTGTCCTCCGCCGGTCCCGCCCAGGGCGCCGACCCCATCGACTATGCCGCACTCGGCGACTCCTACAGCGCGGCCTCCGGCGTCATGCCGACCGCGCCGGGATCGCCCGCCCAGTGCCTGCGCTCCGCCCTCAACTACCCGAACGTGATCGCCGAGCGGACCGGGGCCAGGCTCACCGACGTGACGTGCGGGGCGGCCCAGACCAAGGACTTCACCGCCGCCCAGTACCCGGGCATCCGGCCGCAGGTGGACGCCCTCAGCGCCGACACCGACGTGGTGACCCTGACCATCGGCGGCAACGACAGCGGCATCTTCATCCGCGCGGCGCTCACCTGCTCGATCGCCGGGTTCTTCACCGGCGGCATGGGCAGCCCGTGCAAGGACCAGAACGGGAGCTCGTTCGAGGACACCGTCCGCGACAAGACCTACCCGGACCTGGTCGACGCGCTCCGGGCGGTCCGGGCGAAGGCGCCGAACGCCGAGATCGCCGTCCTGGGCTACCCGTGGATCGTCCCGGCCACCGGCGGCTGCTTCGACAAGATCACCATCGCCGCAGGCGACATCCCCTACATGCGCTCGCTGCAGGCCACGCTGAACGACGCCGTCGGCCGCGCGGCGGCCGAGACCGGGGCGACCTACGTCGACCTCAACGGGCTCTCCGACGGGCATGACGTCTGCCAGCCCCCGGGCGTCCGCTGGATCGAGCCGCCCATCGGCGCCCAGAACTCGATCTTCGCCCATCCCAACGCGCTGGGCGAGCGCGAGATGGCGGCCGCCGCGATGGCCGCTCTCGACCTCGGCTGACCCCTGCGCGAGAGCTTTACGTAGTTCTGCTGATGGCGCGGATCGCGCGTCGCCGACGACTCTTGCCGGTACCCCGGGCTTCGAGGAGGAGGCGCAGTGACGGCGATGCGGCGGGATGTCGCGGTGGGCGAGGCCCTCCGGCTGTCCGTGGCGGAGGTGGCGGCCGAGGTCACCGTCCGGATCCGGCGGGAGCTGCCGGTGCTGGGCGCGGCCCGGTACCTCGACCCGCTGGTCGAGGGCCTGGTCGGGCAGTTCATCGACCCGAGCGGCGCCGCGGCGGACGAGGTCGTGTCGAGGGGGCGGGACGCGGGCGCGCGGGAGGCCCGGGAGGGCCGCGGGCCGGAGGTGCTGCACGCGGCCGTGCGGCTGGGCACGGGGATCGCGATCGCGCGGCTGGCCGAGCACGCGCGGCGGCTGGGCCTCGGCGACGAGATCGGCGCGGTCGGGCGGATGGCGCAGACCGCGTTCGCCCACACCGAGCGGCTCGTCGAGGCCGTCACCGAGGGGCACGCGGGCGTCGGCGCGCTCGACGGCCGGGGGCGGGACCGGCGGATCCTCGTCGACCTGCTGCTGCGCCCCGAGCCGGGGGCCGCCGAGATCAGGGCTGCGGCGCGCGCGGCAGGCTGGCCGGTGCCCGCGGGCGTGGCCGTGGTCGCCGTGCGGCCCGGCGGCCCGGCCGTGCCCCGCGGGCTGCCGCACGACACGCTGCCCGCCCTGCACCTGGACGAGCCGTGCCTGGTCATGCCGGACCCCGACGGCCCCGGCAGGCGCGGCGGGCTGGCGGCGAGCCTGCGCGGCTGGGCGGCGGCGATCGGGCCGACGGTCGGCGTCACCGACGCCGCGCGGTCGCTGCGCTGGGCGCGCCGCGCGCTGCGCCTGGTCGGACGCGTCGACGCGGGCCGCTCCCCCGTCCGGGCCACCGACCACCTGCCCCGGCTCATGACGTCCTGGGGCGCCGAGCTGGTCGACTACGCCGCCGCCGACCGCCTCGCGCCGCTGGCCGCCGTCCGCGCCCCGCTGCGCGCGGACCTGGAGGCGACCCTGCTGGCCCTGCTGGAGTGCCACTTCCGGGCGAACGCCGCCGCCGAGCGGCTGCACGTGCACCCGCAGACCGTCCGCTACCGCCTGCGGAAGATCGAGGCGCTGTTCGGCGACGGGCTCTACGACCCGCGCATCCAGCTCGACCTGCACCTGCTGCTGCACGCCCGCCTGGCGGACCGCCACGGCCACCACGGCGAGTGATTGTTTGGTCACGCTCATCACCTTGAGTTACGGTGGCGTCGTGATGGACGTGCCGCGCGCCACCACCGGCTACGTCGGCAGGCGGCGGGAGTCCTCGGCCGTCCGGGCGGCCCTGCGGCCCGGCTGCCTGGTGACCCTGACCGGTCCGGGCGGCGTCGGCAAGACCCGGCTGGCCACCGCCGTCGCGAGCCAGGCCTGCCGCGAGTTCGCCGACGGCGTGGTGTTCGTCGACCTCACCGAACTCGGCGACGGCGCGCTGCTGCCGGATCTCGTCGCCACCCGGCTGGGCCTGCACAACCGCATGGGCCAGCCCGACGCCGTGGTGACCGCCCTGCGGGAGCGGGCGCTGCTGCTGGTGCTGGACAACTGCGAGCACGTGGTGGACGCCGCCGCGGCGTTCGCCGCCGCCGTCCTCGCCGCCTGCCCCCGGGTCGCGATCCTGGCCACCAGCAGGCAGACCCTCGGGGCCGCCGGGGAACAGGTACTGCGGGTCCCGCCGCTGGCGGTGCCCGCCGACGACGTGGCGGCGTCGCCGGACGCCCTCCTCCGCTACGACGCGGTGGCCCTGCTCGTGCAGCGCGCCTGCGCCGTGCTGCCGGACTTCGAGCTGACCGCCGAGAACAGCGCGGCCGTGCTGGACATCTGCAGGCACCTCGACGGTCTGCCGCTGGCGATCGAGCTCGCTGCCGCCCGGCTGCGCTCGCTGTCGCCGCACCAGATCGCCGACCGCCTCACCCGGCGGCTGCCCGCCCTCGCCGCCGCCCCGCGCACCGCGCCCGAGCGCCAGCGCACCCTGCGCGCCACCATCGACTGGAGCTTCGCGCTGTGCTCCCCGGCCGAGCAGACGCTCTGGCTGCGGGCGTCGGTCTTCGCGGGCAGCTTCGACCTGAGCGCGGCCGAGCGGGTATGCGCGGGTCCCGACCTTCCCGTCGACGACGTCCTGGACACCGTCGAGGGGCTGATCGACAAGTCCGTCCTCATCCGCGAGGACCACGGCGACATCGTCCGCTACCGGATGCTGGAGACGCTGCGCGAACACGGCCGGGAACTGCTCGACGCCAGCGGCGACCGGGCCAGGGTCCGCCGCCTGCACCGCGACTGGATCGATGAGCTGACCGCGGCCGCGGACGCGAACTGGGCCGGGAACGAGCAGGTCGGCTGGATCACCCGGCTGCGGCGGGAGCAGGCGAACCTGCGCGCCGCGCTCGACTGGTCGATCTCCGAGCCCGGGGAGGCGGGCGCCGCCCTGCGGATCGCGTCCCGGCTGGACGAGTACTGGATGTTCTTCGGCCACAGCGTGGAGTGCCGCCAGTGGCTGGAGCGGGCGCTGGCCGCGACCCCGGACGACCACCCCGACCGCCCGAGGGCGCTGGCGGTGTGCGCGCTGCACGCGGTCTGGCACCTCGACCTCGACGCCGCCGAGCTCCTGCTCGCCGACGCCGAACCGGCAGCGGCGGACGACGAGCTGTTCGGCGCGTTCCTCACCTACGTGCGCGCCCTCGCCGCGCAGATCAGGACGGACACCCGGGCCGCCGACCTCGCCGGGGAGGCCGCCGCGGTGTTCCGCGCGCACGGCGACGTGCGGCGGGAGCTGCACCCGCTGTGGATCCACGGCGTCTCCACCGGCTACCGCAAGGGAGACGTGGCGGAGGGCAGGCGCTCGCTGCGCCGCATGCTCGACCTCTGCGTGTCGCACGGCGAGACCCGCTACCGGGCGATGGCCCAGTTCGGCCTTGCCTACCTGGAGGTCGAGCGCGGCGACGTGCTGGTGGCCGAGGACCTCGCCCGGCAGTCGCTGCGCAGCCTGGTGGGCATCGGCGAGGGCTCGGGCACCGCGTACCTGCTCGACGCGCTGGCCTGGATCGCCGACCGCAAGGGCGAGCACGAGCGCGCCGCCGTCCTGTTCGGGGCGGCGGCACGGGTCTGGGCGGCGATCGGGTCGGCCCCGGAGATCGCGGTGTCCGGGCCGCACCGCGCCCACAAGGCCGACACCATGGCCGCCCTCGGCGCCGAGCGGTTCGCCCGCGCGCACGCCGAGGGCCGGGCGATGGGCGCCGACGAGGTGGCCCGGTTCGCCCTCGGCGAGACCGAGCCCCCCACCGACGCCTGGCCGGGCGTGCTGACCAGGCGCCAGTGGGAGATCGCCGGACTCGTCGCCGCGGGGATGTCGAACCGGCACATCGCCACCCGGCTGGTGATCTCCCAGCGCACCGCCGACACCCACGTGCAGAACATCCTGAACAAGCTCGGTCTTCACAACCGTGCCCAGATCGCTGTCTGGTTCACCGAGACGGCCAACGCTCAGTCCACAGCGGACCAGAAGCCGCAGCGGTGGGCGGCGGGGAAGTCCGCGACCCGGCCGGGCGTGGGCGGCGCGTAGGAGAGCATGTGCGGCCGCGCGGCGGTGTACGCGGGCCACACGGCGGCGCTCGCTGGCCGTCCGGTGGTGGCGAAGGCGGTCCAGTGCCCGCGCATGGTGGCGGCGAGCCGTTCCTGCTCGGCGGTGAGCCGCGCGGGGAACGCCGCGTTGCCGATCCCGAACAGGTACTGCAGCTCCGAGGCGTGCGACGCGCCGTAGGGGAACGACACCGGCGGCAGGTAGAGCTGCGGCGCCTCCCGATCGGCGAACTCGTAGGCGTAGGTCGGCACCCACCGCGACAGCCAGCCGTCGAGTTCCAGGGCGGGGCAGGCGAAGGTGGCGTCGGTCGCCGCGGCGGCGAGCGCGGCGGCCGGGTTGGGGTAGTCGGCCAGCGGATAGAGCTGGGCCGCCCGCTTCGCCGTCTCCGCGGGGACACCGGTCATGGCGCTGATCTCGGCCACCAGGTTCTCCGCCGTCACCCGCCGCCCCACCATGTCGTAGTTCGTCGCGACGAAGAACGTGGACTCGTCGCTCGTGCTCCCGTTGACGACCGGGACCCGGTTGAACTCCCCGGAGCGGAACGCCTTGTCCAGGGAGGTGGGCAGGACGGCGCCGTCGGTCTGCAGGAAGCCGATCGGCTGCTGCTTGGCCAGCAGCGCCGACGCGGGCAGGGAGCGCAGGCACTCGGCGGTCTGGTCGGGGCAGCCCGCCGCTGCGCTGAGCGCGCCGCCGTCGGCCTTGGCGTCGGCGAGCGACTGGAGCCGCAGGTTGTAGGCGCCGCTCTGGTTGACCGCCGCGGAGAACAGGCCCGCCGAGCCGGGCGAGGCCAGGTGCGCCAGCACGCTCAGCCCGCCCGCCGACTCGCCGAAGATCGTCACCCGGTCCGGGCTCCCGCCGAAGCTGCCGATGTTGCGCTGGACCCAGCGCAGGGCGGCCTGTTGGTCCATGAGCCCGTAGTTGCCCGCCGAGCCGTCGGCCGCCGCCAGCGCGGGGTGGGCCAGGAACCCCAGCGCCCCGAGCCGGTAGTTGATCGTGACGACGACCGTGCCGTTCTCCACCAGCGCGGTCGGGTCGTAGTTGCCGCCCATGCCGGAGGTGAGCGCGCCACCGTGGATGTAGACCATCACGGGAAGGCGGTCCCGCCCGCGCGCCGCGCCCTTCGGGGTGTGGACGTTGAGGAAGAGGCAGTCCTCGGACGTGGCCGCGGTCGTGTTCTGCGGGCAGCGCGGCGAGAGCCGGGTCGCCTCGCGCACGCCCTGCCAGCGGGCCACCGGGCCTGGCGGTCGCCACCGCAGCTCGCCGACCGGCGGTGCCGCGTACGGGATGCCGAGGAACCGGTCGGTGGTCCCGGAGGTCGCGCCGCGCAGGACCCCCGCGTCGGTGACCACGACCGGACCGCGGCCGGGCCCCGCCGCGGCGGCGCCGTCGCTGGCCGCAGACGGACCGCGATCAAGTTCGGCCGCGGCGGCCCCGCCCCGGTCGCTGGGCGCGGACGGGCCGGGGTCGGGCTGGCCCGCGGCGGCGGTGCCGCCCATGATGCCGCCGAGCGCGACGGCGGTGAGCGCGACCGCGAGTCGTCTGGTCCTCATCAGCCCGCCTTCCTGGTGTCGATGGGCTCGCCGAACAGGTTCCAGCGCTCGCCCTGGAACCGCTGCAGTTGCAGGGTCTCGATCGGGTAGCCGTCCTGCGGGCCGGTGTTCATGGTGACGCCGGGCAGCAGCAGGTCCGAGCGGACGTCGCTCAGCCCGCGGACGGCGGCCATCAGGCCCTCCCGCGTCGGGCACTGCATCGCGGCGAGCGCCTTCTCCATCGCGCCCGCGGAGGCCCAGCCCAGGCTGTAGAAGGCGTTCTTGGTGTCCAGCCCCGGCGCGTACTGGGCCATCTTCGCCTCGTACAGCGCCATCTCCGGGTCGTCCGCCCACTGTGGATCGGACGGGTCCTTGAGGAATGCGGCGGAGACGATGTTCTGCACCTTGTCGAAGCCGACCGGCTTGAGGACGGTGTTCGACGACGCCACGTTGTTGATGATGTGCAGCGGGTTCCACGCGGTGTTCGCCGCGTCGGCGGCCAGCGCCTGCGAGCCGAACTTGGGCGTGGTGATGTTCAGGAACACGTCGGCGCCCGACCCGGCGAGGTTGCGCATCTGCGGGTCGACGCTCGGGTCGGTGGCCTCGTAGGTCTGCTCGGCGACCACCGTGACGCCGCTGCCCGCGATCTCCTCGACGAAGCCCGTGCGCAGGTCCTTCCCGTAGTCGTCGTTCTGGTAGAGGATCGCGACCTTGGCCGAGGGCCGCTCCCGCTCGAGGTACTGGCCGTAGATCCGGCCCTCGGACAGGTAGCTGGGCTGCCAGCCGATCGTCCACGGGTGCTTCACCGGGTCCGCGCCCCACTTCGACGCCCCGCTGGAGACGAACACCTGCGGCACCTGCCGCTGGTTGGCGTACTCCATGACCGCCGACGACGTGGGCGTGCCGAGGGTCTGGAACAGGGCGAAGACGTTGTCCTGCTCGTTGAGCCTGCGGGCCTCCTCGACGGACTTGGGCGGCTGGTAGCCGTCGTCGCGGACGATGTATTCGATCTTGCGGCCGTTGACGCCGCCCTTCTCCGCGTTGAGGTAGTCGAAGTAGGCCTTGACCCCCTTGGGGATCTCGCCGTACGCGGACGTGGGGCCGGACAGCGGGTAGATGCCGCCGAGCTTGACCGCGTCGTCGGTGATCCCGGTGGTCTGCTGCCCCTGGCAGGTGCCGTCGCCCGCGGTGGTCGCCCCGTCCTCGCCGCGCCCGCCGCAGGCCGAGGCCGCGACCAGGGCGGCCGCGGTGACGGCGGCCAGTCGGATCGTTCTGGTGCGCATGGTGCTCACTTCTTCCGTAGGGCTTGGTCGAGGAAACGGCCGCCGCGGCCTGCCAGCCCGGCGAGACCGCGGGGGGCGACGTACATGATCAGGATGATCACGACGCCGAACACGACGCCGGGGGCCGCCTGGTTGACGTCCTGGGCCAGCGTCGGGACGAACAGCACGAACGCGCCGCCGAGCAGCGGGCCGAAGGTCGAGCCCAGCCCGCCGACGACGATCCCGGCGAGCAGCAGGATGGACAGGTTGACGGTGAAGGAGTCCGGCGAGACGAAGGCGATCACCCAGGTGTTCACCGCGCCTGCGGCGCCCGCGAGCATGGCGCTCCACGCGAACGCGAGCGTCTTGTACCGGGCCAGCCGCACGCCCATGACCTCGGCGGCGATCTCGTTGTCCCGCACGGCGTGCAGGGCACGGCCCACCCGGGAGCGCAGCAGGGACCACACGGCGAGTCCCGCCGCGGTGGCCACGGCCAGCGCGAGGAAGTACAGCCACTGGTCCTCGGCCAGCCCCGTCCACGACGGCGGCTCCGGCCGCGACAGGGTCAGGCCCATCGATCCGCCGGTGACCGACTCGAACCGCTTGAGCAGCGGCACCAGGAAGATCGCGATGGTCATCGTGACCAGCGCCAGGTACAGCCCGCGCAGCCGCAGCGCCGGGACGCCGAGGCCGAACCCGAGCGCGAACGTCACCGCCATGGCGGCGGGCAGCGTCAGCACGTGCGGTGTGTCCCAGCGGTCGAGCATGACCGCCGCGGTGTAGGCGCCGATGGCGAAGAAGCCGCCGTGCCCGAGCGAGATCTGCCCGGCGTGCCCGACCAGCAGGTTCAGCCCGAGCAGCGCCACTGCGTACACCAGCACCATCGTCAGCTGGAAGACCCGGAACGGCTCCAGTTGGAACGGCGCGACGCAGGCCGCGACGGCGACCAGGGCGACGGCCAGCCTGCGGAGCGCCGTGGCGCTGGGAACGGCCAGCCTGGCCGTGCGGGGGATGTCGACGTCGCTCATGCCCGCTCCACCGCCGCGCGTCCGAAGAGGCCCTGCGGGCGGAACAGCAGGACCCCGATGATGACGGCCAGCGGCACCCCGATCTTCAGGTCGGAGCCGATCACGCCGACGTACGCCCCGGCGAGGGTCTCGGCGATGCCGACGACCAGCCCGCCGACCACGGCGCCCACCGGGCTGTCGAACCCGCCCAGCGTGGCCGCGGCGAAGGCGTAGATCAGGACCCCGCCCATCATGGTGGGCTCGAGGAACAGCACCGGCGCGACGAGCACGCCGGACACGGCCCCGACCAGGGCGGCCAGGCCCCAGCCCAGCGCGAGCACGCCGCTCACCCGGATGCCGAGCAGCCGCGCGGACGCCGGGTTGCTCGCCACCGCGCGCATCGCCAGCCCGATCTTGGTGTAGCGGAACAGGATGTAGAGCAGCCCCATGACGACCGCGACCACGCCGAGGACGCCGAGGGTCGAGTAGCTGAGGTGGACCCCGCCCGCGTCGAGCGCGCCGCCGGGGAACGGGCTGGGGAAGTCCTTGATCAGGAACGACCAGATCCAGCCCGCCGCCGCGTTGACCAGGATGAACAGCCCGAGGGTGACGATCACCAGCGCCAGCTCGGGCGCGCCCTCGACCGGCCGGATGACGACGCGCTCGATGAGCATGCCGCCGCCGAACGCGATCGCCAGCGTGGCCCCGAGCGCGAGCCAGAACGGCACGCCCGCCTGGACCAGCTGCCAGGCGATGAACGTGGCGAACATGGCCATCTCGCCCTGGGCGAAGTTCACGATGCCGGTGAACCGGTAGATGAGCACCAGGGCCAGCGCGAGGCTGGCGTAGATCGCGCCCGCGCCGAGGCCCTCGACCAGTTGTTGGATGAAGTCGGCCACGGCTATCCCTCGATCCCGAGGTAGGCCCTGGCCACCTGCGCGTCGGCGCGGATGTCGGCGGCGGCGCCGGAGAGCACGACGCGCCCGGTCTCCAGGACGTGCGCCCGGTGGGCGAACTCCAGGGTGAGGTGCGCGTTCTGCTCGACGAGGATCACGGTGGTGCGCTCCCGTTCGTTGACGGCGCGGACGATCTGGAACAGCTCGCGGGTGACCAGCGGGGCCAGGCCGAGCGACGGCTCGTCGAGCAGGATCAGCCGAGGGCGCGACATCAGCGCCCGCCCGATGGCGACCATCTGCTGCTCGCCGCCGCTGAGGCTGCCCGCCGCCTGCGCCCGCCGCTCCCGCAGGACGGGGAAGTAGTCGTAGACGCGCTCGATGTCCTCGGCGACGGCGGCGCGGTCGCGGCGGGTGTACGCGCCGAGGCGCAGGTTCTCCGCCACGCTCAGCGGCGCGAAGGTGCCGCGCCCCTCGGGGACGTGGGCCACGCCCATCCGCGCCACCGACTCCGGCCTGCGCCTCGGCAGCGCGACGCCGTCCAGCCGCAGGACGCCCTCGGTGCGGATCATCCCGCACAGCGCGCGGAGCAGGGTGGTCTTGCCCGCGCCGTTGGGTCCGAGGACCGCGCAGATCTCCCCCTCGGCGACGTCGAACCCGATGCCGTGCAGGACCTTCCCGGCGCCGTACCCGGCGTGGAGGTCCTCGACGGTGAGGAAGGCGTGCGCGCTCATGCCGCCGCTCCCAGGTAGGCGTCCCGGACGGCCTGGTCGTTCTGCACCTCGGCAGGCGTGCCGTCGGCGATCTTGCTGCCGAACTCCAGGCACACCACGCGGTCGCAGATCCCCATGACGAATCCCATGTGGTGCTCCACGACGATGACGGTCAGCTCCCGCTCCTCGCGCAACGCGCGCAGCAGCGCGGCGAACTCGTCGACCTCGCCGTGGCTGAGGCCGTTGCACGGCTCGTCGAGCAGCAGCAGCCGGGGCCGCGCGGCCAGCGCGCGGGCCAGCTCGATCCGCTTGAGCGTGCCGAACGGCAGCCCGGCGGCCGGGTGGTCGGCGACGGCGGCGAGGTCGAGCCGGTCGAGCAGGGCGTCGGCCTCGGCGCGCAGCGCCGCCTCCTCCCTGCGCACGGACGGCAGCCGCAGCGCCGCCGACAGGAAGCCCGCCTTGGCGTGGCGGTGCGCGCCGACGAGCACGTTGTCGCGCACCGACAGCTCCGGGAACAGGCCCAGGTTCTGGAAGGTCCGCGCGATGCCCATCGCCACGATCGCGTGCGGGGCGACGGCGAGCAGGTCGGCCCCGTCCCAGCGGACGGTCCCCTCGTCGGCCTGGTAGCGGCGGGTCAGGCAGTTGAACAGCGTGGTCTTGCCCGCGCCGTTGGGCCCGATGAGCCCGACCATGTCGCCCGGGCGCACGGTGAACCCGACGTGGTCGAGCGCGGTGATGCCGCCGAACCGCACGGTGAGGCCGGATACCTCTAGCATGTGTTCTCCAGCGGGGGACTCATCTCGGAACTCCTTCGGTCGGTCACGCGGGTCAGCCAGCCGATGAGGTCGGCGGTGATCTCCGCGCTGTTGGTCTCGTAGAGCAGTTGGTGGCGGGCCGCCCGGTAGGTGCGGTAGGTGATGTCGACCAGGCCCGCCGCGCGGTACCGGCGGACGAGCAGGTCGCTGAGCGCCAGCCCGTCGTTGAGCGGGTCGCGGTCGCCCACCACCACGTAGAGCGGCAGCCCCGGCGGCACGCCCCGGGGTCGGGCGAGCCGGGGCGCGGCGGCGTGCATGTCGCGCAGCCCCGCGCCGTCGAGCGGGAACGCGCAGCGCGGGTCGGCCAGGAACGCGTCGACGAAGGCGTCGTCGCGGCTGAGCCAGTCGTAGCGGGTGCGCGTGGGCTGGAAGCGCGCGTTGTAGTAGTCGAGCCGGTCGGGCTCGCGGGCGAGCCGGTCGAGCAGCCCGTCCAGCGCGGTGGTGCCCGCGAGGACCGCGCCGTCCAGCAGGTGGCCGTGGTCCAGCATGAGCTGCTGCACCGCGTACGAGCCCATGCTGTGTCCCATCAGGACGAGCGGCAGGCCGGGGTGGCGCTCTCGCAGCAGCTCGGCCAGCACCCGCAGGTCGTCGACCAGGCGGTTCCACCCGTCGTCGCCGAGGTGGCCCGGACCGTCCGTCATGGACAGTCCGTGGCCGCGCAGGTCGTGGGCGTAGACGGCGAGGCCGTGGCGGCTCAGGGTCGTGGCGAGACCGTCGTAGAGGTCCGCGTGCTCACCCATGCCGTGCGAGAGGTGGACTACGCCGCGAAGCTCCCCTGTGTGCGGCCATGAGCGCACACGCAGGCGCAGCCCGTCGGCCGCGGTGAAGCCGTTCACCGGTCCCCCAGCAGCGCGTCGACCCGGTCCCGCACCTCGGGGGTGTCGAGGCCGCGCAGGGTGAGAGTGGTGCGGCGGCGCAGCACGTCCTCCGGGGTCGCCGCCCACTCGTGGTCGCGGGCGTAGACGACCTGGGCCCAGATGTCGGGCCCGTCCGGGTGGACCGGGGCGGCCAGCGCGGGGTCGGCCCGGATGAGGTCGGCGAGGTCGAGGGCGAGCGTGCCGTAGTGGGTGGCCAGGTGCGCGGCGATCCGCTGGTCCATCGGCTCGCCGCTCGACCGGTCGGCCACCAGGCGGTGGGCGACCGCGGCGGGGGCGGCGACGCCGGGCAGCGGCGTGGTCGGCAGGGTCCGCGCGCCGAGGCCGAGCCGGTCCAGCACCATCCGGCCGATGTGCCGGTAGGTGGTCCACTTGCCGCCCGCGATGGAGAGCATGCCGCCGCGGCCCTCGGTGATCACGGTCTCCCGCTTGGCGGTGGCCACCGCGCCCGGGCCGCCGGGCAGCACGCGCAGCCCGGCGAAGGCGCAGGTGACGTCGTCGCGGCGGAGTCCGCCCACCGCCTGCCCCACCTCGTCGAGGATCGTCGTGATGTCGGCGTCGGTGGCGCGCACGTCGGCGGGGTCGCCGTCGTAGGCCTCATCGGTGGTGCCGAGCAGCAGGTGGTCCTCCCAGGGGATGGCGAACGTGACGCGGTACTTGTCGACGGGCGCGGTGACCGCCGCCTGCCACGGCGCTCGCCGCTTGAGCACGACGTGCGCGCCCTTGGACAGCCGCACGGTCGGGGCGGCGGCGGGGTCCTCCAGCGCGCGGACCCGGTCGACCCACGGGCCGGTCGCGTTGAGCACCAGCCGGGCGTCGATCCCGAACTCCGTGCCGTCCACGCCGTCGCGCACCTCGGCGCCGACCACCCGGCCCTGGCTGGTGCGCAGGGCGGCGACGGCGGCGTGGTTGAGCACGACCGCCCCGGCGGCGACCGCGGCGCGGACGGTCATGATCGCCACGCGGCTGTCGTTCATCTGGTGGTCGGTGTAGACCGCGGCGGCCCGCAGGCCGTCGGCGCGCAACGCGGGCACCTGCCGCAGCGCCTCCGTCCGGCTGATGACGCGGCCGAGACCGTCGCCGAAGGCCGACAGGGCGGAGTAGAGGAACACCCCGGCGCCGAGCTTGGCCGCGCCGTGCGGGCCGTCGCCGTAGACGGGGACGATGAACCGGCGCGGGGTCACCAGGTGCGGGGCGATCTCGGCGGCGAGGGCGCGCCGCTCCCGGTGGTTCTCCGCGACCAGGCGGATGTTGCCGGTCTGCAGGTAGCGCAGTCCACCGTGGACGAGCTTGGTCGACGCGCTGGACGTCGCGCCCGCGAAGTCCCCGGCGTCGACCAGCGCGACCCGCAGCCCGGCCTGGGCCGCCGTCCACGCCGCGGCGATGCCGACGATGCCGCCGCCGATGACCAGCAGGTCGAACGTGCCCCGCCGCAGCTCGTCGCGGGTGGCGACGCGGTGTGTCGCCGTCGCTTTCCCCACCACGGCTACCTCCCCTCGATCGCGTCGTCGGCGTCGAGCCAGCCCTTGGCCAGCTCGACCGCCTTGCGGTACTTGCGGAACTTCCGGTCGCGGAACCCGCCGCCCGGTTCGGGCCGCCACCGGGTCTCCCGCGTCCCGCACGCGCGCAGCTCGTCCAGGTCCGCCCAGACCCCGGCGGCCAGCCCGGCGGCGAAGGCAGCGCCCACGGCGGTGGTCTCGGCGACCTCGGGCCGGACGACCTCGACGTCGAGCACGTCCGCGAGGGTCTGCATGAGCAGGCCGTTGGCGGTCATCCCGCCGTCGACGCGCAGCGATCCCAGCGCGAGCCCGGAGTCCAGCGCCATGGCGTCCACGACCTCGCGGGTCTGGTACGCGGTCGCCTCCAGCGCGGCGCGGGCCAGGTGCCCGCTGCCCGCGTAGCCGGTGAGGCCGATCAGCAGGCCGCGCGCGTCCGGGCTCCAGTGCGGGGCGAACAGGCCGGAGAACGCGGGCACCAGGTAGAGCCCGCCGTTGTCGGGGACCGAGCGGGCCAGGGCCTCGATCTCGCCCGCGCTGGCGATGAGGCCGAAGCGGTCCCGCAGCCACTGGGTGAGCGAGCCGGTGTTGGCGATCGCCCCCTCCAGCGCGTAGACGGGCGCCTCGCCCGCGAGCTGGAAGCCGACGGTCGTCAGCAGGCCGTGCTCGGAGGGCACCGGGTCGTGGCCGGTGTTGAGCAGCAGGAACGCGCCGGTCCCGTAGGTGGACTTGGCATCGCCCTCGGCGAAGCAGGTCTGCCCGAACAGCGCGGCCTGCTGGTCGCCCAGCGCCGCGGCGATCGGGACGCCGTCGAGCACGCCGCGCGCGGTGCCGTAGACCTGGGCGGAGGGGCGGATCTCCGGCAGCAGCGAGCGCGGGATCGCCATGGCATCGAGGATCGCGTCGTCCCAGTCCAGCGTCCGCAGGTCCATCAGCAGCGTGCGGCTGGCGTTGGTGACGTCGGTGACGTGCAGCGCGCCGCCGGTGAGGTTCCAGATGAGCCAGGTGTCGAGCGTGCCGAACAGCAGCTCGCCGCGCTCGGCGCGCTCTCGGACGCCGGGCACGTTGTCGAGCAGCCAGCGGATCTTGGGTCCGGAGAAGTAGGACGCCAGCGGCAGGCCGGTCGCCGACCGGAAGCGGTCGCGGCCGTGGTCGGCGGCCAGGTCGGCGCAGAGCGCCTCGGTCCGGGTGTCCTGCCAGACCAGCGCGTTGTGCACCGGACGCCCGGACGCCCTGTCCCACACGACGGTGGTCTCCCGCTGGTTGGTGATCCCGACCGCCGCCAGGTCGCCGGGCGCGACGCCCGCGGCCCGCAGCGCGCCCGCCACGACCTCCTGCGTCCGCGCCCAGATCTGGGCAGCGTCGTGCTCCACCCATCCCGGCCTGGGGAAGATCTGCGTGTGCTCCCGCTGATCGGCGCCGAGCACCCGGCCCGCGACGTCGAACACCATGCAGCGGGTCGAGGTCGTGCCCTGGTCGACAGCCGCGACGAGGCGCTGCGCCATGTGGTCCCCCTCCTCGTTCGGACTGGTCACGGCCGAAGACAGTAGGAAAGGAAAAGGCGGGGCACTACGAAACGCGGGATAACGTTCCCGGCTGGCGTTATCACCAGCGGATAACCGATTCCGGGATCACCGACGTAGGGTGATGACCCCCATTCGGGAAACGAAATCCCCGCAGCACTCCTCCCGTGGAGGTTCATCCATGCGGTTCGCCAGGACATCGGCGGCGCTGCCCGCCATCGCCCTGTTCCTCGCCGTCGCGGCCGCTCCCCCGGCCGCCGCGGCCACCGAATACCAGCGCGGCCCCGACCCCACCGAGCAGAGCGTCCTCTCCGCGACCGGCCCGTTCACCTATTCCACGGTCTCGGTCAGCGACTGGGCATCGGCCGGTTTCGGCCGGGGAACCATCTACTATCCCAACGAGACCGACCAGGGCACTTTCGGCGGGGTGGCCGTCTCCCCCGGCTACACCTCCACCGAGGCCCACATCGCCTGGCTCGGGTCCCGGCTGGCCTCGCACGGGTTCGTGGTCATCACCGTCACCACCAACAGCCTGTACGACGATCCCACCGAGCGCGGGCAGCAGTTGCTGGCGGCGCTGGACCACCTGGCCACCAAGTCCCCCACGGCGGTGCGGCAGCGTCTCGACCCCGACCGCATGGGCGTCGTCGGCCACTCGATGGGCGGCGGCGGCTCCCTCTACGCGGTCTGGGCGCGGCCGTCCCTGAAGGCCGCCGTGCCGCTGGCGCCGTACCACACGATCAAGAACTGGAGCGGGATCCGCACGCCGACCATGTTCATCGGCGGCAGCGATGACACGGTGGCGACCGTGGAGCAGCACGCGGAGGTGTTCTACAACAGCCTGGTGTACGCCCGAGATCGCGCGTACGCGGAGCTGGCAGGCGCCACGCACAACTCGTCGTTCCTCTTCGAGGACCACCCCACGGTCGGCAAGTTCACCGTGGCCTGGCTCAAGCGCTTCATCGACAGCGACACCCGCTACGACCGCTTCCTCTGCCCGCCGCCGTCCGGGGCGTACCTGACCGAGTACCGGTCGTCCTGCCCGCACGCCTGACCGCCGCCGTGGGCCCTGGCCGGGTCAGGGCCCACGGCCGCGCTCTGGGCTGGACGGGTGGGTGTTGTCCCCGATCCGGTGAGCGTGCTTGTCCCGCCTGCGCTGATCATCCGAAGCTCGGTGGCATGACACCCGCCGAACTGCTCTCCACCAAGATCCAGCGTGGCTTCGACCACCTCGACGCCGACCGCGACGGCTGGCTCGACGAGGACGACCACGTGCTGATGGGCCGCCGCATCGCCGAGTCCCTCGGCCACGCGCCCGGCTCACCGGAGGAACAGCGGATCATCGACATGTATCTGCGCATCTGGCGCGAGGTGCACCTGCCGCACGTCGAGCCGGGCGCGCCCGGCATCTCCCGCGACAGCTTCGTCACCTCCACCAGCGCCCTGGCCGACGACCCCGCCGCCGCCCAGGCCACCCTCGGCGCCCTCGCCGAGGCGTTCCTGGAGATCGCCGACCTCGACGCCGACGGCACGGTGACGTTCCGCGAGTTCCTGGCCTACCAGCACGGCCACTTCCCCGGCATGACCGAGACCGCCGCCCAGACCGCCTTCACCCACCTCGACACCGACGGCGACGGCCACCTCTCCCCGGAGGAGTTCATCCGCGCCACCATCGAGTACTGGACCAGCTCCGACCCCGCCTCCCCCGGCAACTGGTGGCTCGGCGACCCCGTGGCCCAGTGACGCCGGTGATCAGCGGCGGACGCTATGCCAGCAGCGTGTGCCCGAGTGGTCTGTTCTCGGGTTCGCCGGGGAGGACGAAGTAGTAGCCGCCTCCGAAGGGGAGGGTGTAGCGCTCCAGGGCCTCCCCGGCGAGCCTGCGCTGGATGGCCTCGAAGCCGCGTTCGAGGTCCTTCTGGTAGCACAGGAAGATCTGGCCGACGTCCTCCGACGAGTGGCGATAGGTGTAGCCCCGGCGGAGGACGCGGTGGGCCTGGCTTTCCGGGGTCCGGGGGTTGGCGCGGCGGATGTGGGAGTCCAGGGCGATGCGGGCGCCGTCGGGGTCGGTGGCGTAGTCGGGGTCCGGAGTGGACTGGCCGAGCGGGAGGTCGGTGTCCTTCGTCCGGCCGAAGACGCGCTCGTGTTCCTCCGTGCTCTCGGCGTTCCAGGTGGGCATCGCCAATCGGATCAGGCGCACCACCAGGTAGGTCCCGCCCGCGCACCACGCGGGCTCGTCCCGGCCCGCCCAGACCAGGTCGTCGGCCAGGTCCGGGGCGGGGTTGCCCGCGCCCTCGCGGAAGCCGAAGAGGTTGCGCTCGTGGGCCGTCCCGCTGATCTGCCACAGCCGCCGCGTGCCGGGCAGGGACACGGCGGCCGGGTCGGGCGCGCCCACCAGCAGGTCGCCGTGGCACCACGCCGGGTCGAGCACGTCGGCGCGGAAGGCGGGCATCGGGCGCAGTAGGCGCGGCGGGGCGAGGCCGAACCGGCCGTCGAACAGGGACGCGCCCACCGAGACCACCGCGCCCGGGATCTCCCCCGCGGCCCGCAGCGCCGCCGCCAGGCCAGCCCGATCGGCCGCGGTGACGTCGAAGGCCGTGAGGGTGAGCGCGGCGGGCGGCGCCAGGACGCCGTCCTGGTGCAGCGCCCGCAGGTCGAGGGCGGCGTCCTGGTGCGGCGGGTCCAGGCCGCCCGTTCGCGTGGTCGGCGCTGGATCCGCGGTGGGCGCGCAGCTCGCGGTCAGCGCGCCCACCGCGGCGGCCAGCACCGTCCGCCGGGTGGGGCGTCCCGGCCCGGCGGACGGGTCGCTAGAGGGCAAGTGTCCACCCGACGAGCGTGCCGACGTCGAAGCCGAAGTTGTCCCGGACCACCAGCCGCCACTCGCCGTTGGCCTGCTGCGGCGCGAGCGTGAGCGGGAAGGTCTGGTCGAGGTCCGCCGCCCCGTCCGCGCCGTCGGCCGCCTTGAGCGTGTGCTCCACGCCGTCCGGTGAGACCAGTCGGACGGACAGGTCGCCGCGGTAGGTGTGCTCGACCCGGACCCGCACGGTCGGCGCCGACGAGACCTGACGCGGACAGGACGTGACGGTCAGCGTGCTGGTGACCGTCTCCATGTCCGGAATGGGCGTGCGCGTGGTGTTCTCCAACGTGCACACCACACGCGGAGGGACGGTCACGTCCACGGTCGCGGTTCGCACGAGGCCGTACGGCCCGGTCGCGGTGACGGTCGCGGTGAAGCTGGGGGCGTCGCCGGTCACGGCGATGGTGAGCGTCGCCCCCTGACCCGCGGGCACCGACGCCGGGCTCACCGACAGGCTCGCCCCCGCGGGCGCGCCGGACGCGGTGACCGCCAGGGTCTGCGGCTTGTCGACCAGGTTCGTGGTGGTGATCGGGACGGTCGTGCTGGACCCGACCTCGACCGTGACGGCGGTGGACCCCACGGCGACGCCGAAGTCGCGGTCCGGCGGCTCGAACGACCCGCCGGTGTAGAGCAGGCGGTTGGGCGAGCCCGCGCCGAGGGTGGCCGGGTCGAGGGCGTCGACGGTGGCCCTGGCGAGCAGGATGTCGGTGACCTCGGCGGGCGTGGCGTCGGGGAAGCGGGACAGCACCAGCGCCGCCGCGCCCGCGACGTGCGGGGACGCCATCGAGGTGCCGCGCAGGATGCGCGTGGCGGTGTCGGAGCCGTTGTGCGCGGACTTGATCTCCTGGCCGGGCGCGAAGATGTCCACACAGGACCCGTGGTTGGACCCGCTCTGCTCGCCGCCCCACCCCCGGGCGCGCTCGCCGCTGGAGTTGCTGGCGGCCACGGTGATGGCGCCGGGCACGCGGGCCGGGCTGTACTCGCAGGCGTCGCGCTCCCAGTTGCCCGCGGCGACCACGTAGGTGACCCCGCTGGCGATGGAGTTGGCGACGGCGGCGTCCTCCAGCTCCGATGCCCCGCCGCCGAGGCTCATGTTGGCGACCGCGGGCTTGGTCGCGTTCTGCGTCACCCAGTCGATCCCGGCGATGATCTGGCTGACCGTGCCCAGGTTCTCGCAGCTCAGCACGCGCACCGACACCAGGTCGACGCGGGCGGCCAGGCCGTGCTCCGCGCCGCCGATGGTCCCAGCGACGTGCGTGCCGTGCCCCTCGGTGTTGCAGTCCTGGCCGTTCCACCCGTCGCCGATCGCGTCGAACCCGACGCTCGCCCGCCCGCCGAACTCCGCGTGCGAGGTGCGGATGCCGGTGTCGAAGACGTACGCCGTCACCCCGGCCCCGGCCTCGTCCGGGTAGTGGTAGGCGCCGTCGAGGATGGAGGTGCGCTGGTCGATCCGGTCCAGGTTCCACACCGGGTTCACCCGGGTGCCGGTGCCGTAGACCACGGCGTCGGCCTCGACCCTGGCCACCCGGGGGTCGGCGGCCAGCCGCCGCGCGTCCTTCGGGTCGGCGCTGACCACGAACCCGGTCAGCGCCCGCCGGTAGACCCGCTCGACCTGCACGCCGTAGCGCCCGGCGATGTCCTCGGCCGCGGCCTGCGCGGCCACCCCGGGCCGGGGCTTGAGCGCCACGATGTAGCGGCCCTCCACCACCTGCGCCCCCGCCGCGTGCACAACCCCTTCGGGAGCCGCCTGCGCCTGTCCCGCCCCGGCCACGGCCAACGCCACCGCGGCTGCGCCCGCCGCCCATCTCCTGATGCCCACTATCGGTTACCCCCAGTCGTTTGCCGCGTCATTCGCGGACGATCTCGAATCCGGCGCACCAGAACGACGCCGTGCCGTTGTCCGGGTCCGTGACCTTGTAGTGGACCCCCTCAAGACCGTCGGCGGAGACGTCGACGATCTGCAGGGTCAGGGCCAGCCACGGCGACGGCGCGCGGAACTCCAGGTCGGTCACGCCGGTGAAGCACAGGCTCGCCCGTGCCCCATCCAGCGTCACCTCCAGCCGCAGGTCCAGTTCGGTGTCGTCACCGCGCTCGACGACGGCGCGGACGATCGTCCAGTCCCCTTGCCGGTACAGCGCGGCGTAGTCCGACAACGCGGTCATCCTGGGTACTCCCCCGGGGCGTGCTTCACGGTTTCCTGGCCACCTTGGCGCCCAGGACCGTACTCGAACTTGTGGTGGTGCACGTCCGGGATGCCCTGCTTGGGCAGGCCCGCGTTGTAGTCGGTCCGGCCGATGAGCCTGCCGTACTGGTCGTAGTGGGCGACCCACGGCTCCACGCGCACGCCGCCGGGTCCTCGGTCGTTGATGTACTCGCCCGTCAGCGTCCGGGTGCCCGGGGTGGTCTGCTTGGGCGCCTTGAACGCCTTGTCGACCAGGTACGCGCCCGGCACGTACGGCTTCTTGCCGTCCGGGTCGGTGGCGTGCGTGGGCTGGTTGGCCGCGTAGGCGTGCAGGTTGACCCCGCCTGCGAAGCCGATCGGGTCCTCGCTGATGAACCGCTGCAGGACGGGGCTGTAGTAGCGGGCCCGGTAGTGGTAGAGCCCGGTGCCGTCGTCCTCGCGGCCGGTGTAGCGGAACGGGTTGCCGAGGTCGTCGCCGGTCACCTGGGTGCGGCCGAACGGCTCGTAGGAGTACGCCGCGCCCGCGCCCGACGCGTCCACCAGGGCGACAGTGCTGCCCAGCGCGTCGGTGAGCACGCGCCGCTCCACGCCCCCGGCCTGCCGGGTGTGCCAGCCGTCGATGCCGGAGCTGGTCATCGTGGCCGTGACGGTCCCGTTCACCAGCTCCTGCAGCGGGTTCTGCCCGTCGTACAGGTAGTGGGTGGTGGTCCCGTTGACCGTCCTGCCGAGCCGTTCGCCCGCCGCCGCGTAGGTGAAGGCGGCCGACACGCCCGGCCGGGACAGCCCGGCCAGCTGGCCCCTGGCGTTCCAGGTGTAGGTCGTCACGCCGTCGGAGGTGAGGTGCCCCTCGGCGTCGTAGGCGACGGCCGTCGACCCGACGCTCGTCAGGCGGTTGGCCGCGTCGTACGTGCCGGTGAACGGCTCGGGCAGCAGTCCCCGGGAGAACGACCCGCCCGTGCTGACCGGGAGCCCGGCCGCGTCGCGGCCGTAGGTCAGCTCGCCGAGGACCTGCTGGTCCCTGCGATAGGTGATGCCCGTGACCCGGCCCGCGTCGTCGTAGCTCTGCGTCTGGTGCACGCCCGCGCCGGGCGCGCCGACGCGGGTCGCCAGCCCCCGGTCGTCGCGCACGACGGCGGAGACCACCGTGCCGTCCCGCTCGATCGCGGACAGGCGCTGCTCGGCGTCGTACACGTGGCGCACGGTCGTCCCGCCGGGCACGGTCATGGTCCGGTCGCGGACGGTCGGGCTGTACGAGTAGGACACCGTGCCGTGCGGCGTCGTGCTCATCGTCACCCGGTCGAGGCCGTCGTACTCCGTGCTGACGACGCCGCTGGTCGAGTCCTCGGCCCGGACGGTCCGGTTGGCAGCGTCGTAGCCGTAGTCGACCGCGATCTCCGTGCCGAACTCCGTGCGTGTGCGGCGGTCCAGCTCGTCGTAGGTGTGGGTCGTGACGATCCCACGCCTGCTGGTGTGCTTGACCGCGTTGCCGTGCAGGTCGTACTCGAACGTCTCCACCGCGCCCAGCGGGTCCGTCACCGACGAGACGCGGTCGATGGAGTTGTAGGCGAACACCGTCTCGCCGCCGCGCGGGTCGCGCACCTTGGTGCGGTTGCCGTTGTCGTCGTAGGTGTAGGCCGTGACGCGGCCCAGCGGGTCGGTCACCGAGGCGATGTGGTCGCGCGCGGTGTAGGTGGTGTCGGTGGCCGCGCCGCGCGGGTCGGTGGTGCGGACCGGCCTGCCGATGCCGTCGAACGCGGTCGCCGTGACGCGGCCCAGCGGGTCGGTGATCCGCACGGCGTCCCCGCCGATGTACTCGGTGGTGGTCGCCTTGCCCGCCGGGTCGGTCGTCTTGGTGATCTGCCCGGACAGGTTGGTCTCGAACGCCGTGCGCTTGCCGAGCCGGTCGGTCGTGCCCAGCGGCCCGCCGCGCGCGTCGTACTCGTGCACGGTGGTCTTGCCGTAGATGTCGGTGTGCTTGGTCAGCTCGGCGTGCGGGCCGTTGTACTCGAACCGCTCCGTGCGCGCCTCGGGCGTGCCCGCGAGCGTGACCGTCTCGCTGACCTGCCCGAGGTCGTTGTACGCGTACGTCGTGCGCCTGCCGAGCGCGTCCACAGTGGCCACCCGCCGCACGCCAGCGGCGTCGTACTCGTGGGTGAGCGTCTGGGCCAGCGGGGTGCCGAAGGCGCGGGTGTCGGTGAGGACGCGGCCCTTGGCGTTGAACGTGAACCGCTGCACGTGCCCGCGCGGGTCGGTCATCCGGGTCTCGGTGATGACGCCGTTGACCGCGGTGTAGTCGAAGGTCGTCACGCCGCCGTCGGCCTCGACCTGCCGCTTGACCCGCTTCTCGGCGTCGTACTCGTTCTCCAGGTAGCGGTTGCCGTTCGGCTTGGTGATGGTCTTGAGCAGGCCGTTCTCCCACGTGTAGCGGGTGACCCCGCCGTCTGGGCCGGTGACGGTGCTCAGCCGCCCGGTCGAGTCGTAGGTGTAGGACACCCGGCGGCCCAGGTTGTCCTCGATGGCGGCGACGCGCGGCGGGTTGCCGCTGTCGTAGGTGAACTTCACCCAGCGCCCGCTCGGCGAGGTGATCTGGGTGATCGGCCCGTTGAGCCGCACCTTGCCGTCGGTCCACGGCGGCGCGGGCGCGCGGGTGATCGTGGTCGTGTTGCCGAACTTGTCCCGGATGGACTGCATCGGGGCCTCGTCGGCGAGCACGATCACCCGGCCGTCGCGCAGCTCGACGTCCCAGCCGTCGCCGTTCCAGCGCACGGTCGAGCCGTCGTACTCCGTCGGCGTCGGGTCGGCGCGGAACACCGCGCCCGCGTAGTCCGAGCCGGGCGAGACCCGGTGGTAGTGGATCTTCGCGCCGTTGGGCTGGATCAGGTCGAACTGGGAGAAGTCGAAGTTGCCGATCTGCCCCGGCGACCACGGGAACATGCCGTAGTCGAAGTTCGTGCCGACGCCGAAGGGCCGCACGTCCGGGTCGCCCTGCTGGTAGGTGCGCTTGATCTCGATCGGCATGATGTCGTCGACCACCAGGTCGACGGCCTCGTCGACGAGCAGGCCGGTGGCCAGGTCGACCGGGTCGCCGCCGAGCTGGCCGCCGGGGATGGGCGCCTTGGGCGGCGGGTTCATCCCGGGCACCGCGGTCATCGCCCCGGTGAGCCGGTAGAACTTCACGTCGCCGTCCGGCACGATCTGCTTGCCGTCGGGTGAGACCGTGCCCTGGCCGTAGATGTGCCAGCCCTTGCCGTCGGGGTCGTAGTTCCAAAACTGGGTCCGGGTGCCCGGCGGCTCCTTGGTGTAGTTCGGGTAGACGATCGTCGCGCCCTCGGGGAACAGCGTGCCCCCGCCGGGCTGCACGGTGAAGTACACCGGCACCTTGGTCGGCGGCAGCGGGAACGGCGCGCGGTCGATCGGGATGGGCGTCAGGTTCAGCTCGGTGACCACGTTGCCGTCGGCGTCGCGGACCACCGTGCCCTTGGGGATGTGGACCTCCAGGCCGGGGATGGCCTTGGTGGTCAGCACGACGTCGCTGGTGGTCGGGCTGGCCACGCGCACGGTGCCCGCCGGGTCCAGCTCGGGCAGGAACACCGTGTGCGGCAGCACGAGCACCTGGCCGCGGGCGAGGTCGACGCCGATGTCGAACACGCCGTGGTCGCCTGCGCCCCGGCCGTCCACGCGCACCGCGACGTGCCCGGACGGCACCCCGGTGAGCACGAAGCGGCCCTGGTCGTCGGTCGAGGTCTGCTGGTCGCCCACGCTCACCTTGACCCCGGCCAGCGGGGCGCCCGCGGTGCTGAGGACCTTGCCCGCCACGCCGGTGAACCCGAGCGGGAACTGCAGCGGCCGCTCGCGCACGGGCGCGGGGTCGTGGCGGGTGGACCAGCCGTCGCCGTTGAGGTTGAGCGCGTCCGGGCGCCAGCCCAGCGAGTCCGGCTCCTCGCAGCCGTACGGCAGCGCCGAGCCCGGCTCCTCCACCTCCTCGGCGGGGTCGCGGTCGGCGGCCGACGCGCCCGGCCGCGCCGCGCTGGGCACCGGGGCGCAGTCGGGCTGGCGCGGGGTGACCGGCGCGGACGCCGTCTCCGCGCTCGCCCCGGCCGCCGTCGGCGGGACGTACACGGTCACGTCCAGGGTCCCGACCGACCCCGCGGTCGGGTCGAACACCAGGGTGTATGTGCCCGTCTGCGACAGCGTGGGCAGGGAGAAGTCCAGATAGGACGCCCACCAGTGCCGCGCGACGTAGGTCCCGTCCGGCGCGATGATGGAGTAGTACGTGCCGTAGTTGTTCGGGAAGCCCAGGCCGAGCCGCATCCGCAACCGCTGGTTGGCGGTCGCGGCGAAGGTGGCCTTGCCGTTCTGCGCGGCGCGGTCGATGGTGATGCGCTTGGCGGTGCCCAGTTCGAGCAGGCCCGCGTCGGCCTCGCCGGACAGCGTCAGGCGCAGGGTGCCCTCGGTGACCGTCGACGGGGTGATCTCCACCCGGTACTCGCCGGTGACCGGGAGCGCGGGCAGGTCGATGCCGAAGCGGGTGTCGATGGTCAGGTTCTCCAGGTTCGCCCCGTCGGGCTTGATCACCTTGACCCGGACGTTGGCGATGCTCGACGGGCTGGTGCCCAGGCTCAGCCGCTCCCCGGCCGTCCCGGTGAACCGGCCGACCACGCGCTGGCCGGGCAGGTCGAGGGTGAGGTCGGTCGGCGTCGCGCCCGCGACCAGCTCGCCGACGTCCCTCGGCTCGGCGGCGACGACGCCGAGCGCGCCGGTCCCGGGCGTCTCGGGGTCGACCTGGATGCGGTAGCGCCCGGTGGTGGGCAGCGTCGGGATGTCGACCGTGCGGTTGCGCAGCCCGATCCGCACGCCGTCGGGCCGGTAGACCTGGACCGACACCTCGCCGGAGATGGCCCGGTCGGTGGTGGTCAGGAACAGCGGGCGGCCCGCCACGCCGTCGTAGTCCAGCCAGACGTCCTGGCCGGGCCGCTCGACGGTGACGTCCTTGACGCTGTTGGTGGCGATCACGCCGCCCTGGACGCCCGTGGACAGCCACACCTTCACCGTGCCGACGGCCTGCCAGCCGGTGACGAACAGGTTGTGCGCGCCGGTCTTGCGCAGGGTGGGGACGTCCCGCGTCTCCGCCCAGCCGGTGCGCACCTCGACCTGCACGTCGTCGGGCTCGGACATGATCGCCGACGGGAACGCGGGCCGGTCGTTCTGCGCCAGGGTGTTCTCGGTGTAGCCGAGGCCGAGCACCTGCCCGGCCGTGCCCTGGAAGGGCAGCCGCACCGACTGGCCCGGCCGCTGGATGCGGATGGGCGTGCCCGGGCCGTCCACCACCAGCGGCTCGCCGTCGATCACCCCGGACAGCCACAGCCTGGCGAAGCCCAGCTCTGTGGAGTCGAACGAGACGGTGACCTTGTGCTCACCGGCCTGCTTGGTCCTGAACACCATCGTCGGCGTGTGCACGCTCGGACGCGACGACCAGGTGTTGTAGCTGCCGTCCGGGTGGTAGACCCGCACGTTGTAGTAGTTGTTCGGCTCGCTCATCTCGGTCAGGCCGAGGCTGAGCCACTCGCCCTGGTTGGCGGTGAACGGGAACTCCACCGTCTGGCCGAGCTCGGTGATCTGGAACCCGACGCCCGCGCCGTCCTTGGTGAGCCTGCTGCCGGTCAGGTCGTGCGACGCGGACATCCGCACCGAGCCCGCGCCGTCGTCGTTGGGCTCCAGGACCAGCGCGTAGGTGCCGGTGGTGGGGAAGGCGGGCAGGTCCTGGCTCAGCCGTCCGCCCGCCCACAGGTCCAGCGGGTCGCCGAGCGCCTGCCGGGCGAAGTTGCCGCCGTACGGGGTGAACATCCACATCGCGGAACGGACGGGGATGGTGTTGTTGTCCAGCGTGACGTTGACCCGCTCGCCCGCGATGCCCTCGACGAGCACCAGCGCGGACTTGCCCGCGGGCACGGCGACGTCGACGGCGGGGCTGCCCGCGCTGATCGTGCCGCCGTAGACCAGGCCGGACATCGCGAACCCGCGCGGGGCGACCAGGAACGTGCCCGCGCTCTCGGCGACCCCGCCCGGCGTGCGCACGGTGATCTTCCCGGAGGACGCCGCCTCCGGGATCCTGACCGTGATGCTGGTCGGGCTCGCGGACTGCACCTGGGCGACCGTGCGGTGGAACAGCACGATGTCGCGGGTCTTGTCCGGGTCGAACCCGGTGCCGGTGATGGTCACCAGCTCGTCGCGGGTGCCCCGGTCGGCGGAGATCGCGGTGATGGTGGGCGCGGACGTCGCCGCGCTCACCAGGAACGGCCGGGGCGCCGACGCGGTCGTGCCGCGCGTGGTGACGGTGACCGCGCCGTCGGTCGTGCCCGCCGGGACGACGGCGGTGATCCGCGACGCGGTGGCCGAGGTGACGGTCGCGGCGATGCCGTCGAAGGCGACGGCGTTCTCCGCCGGGGTCGTGCTGAACCCGGTGCCGCTGATCTCCACCCGGGCGCCGACCGGCCCGCGCGCCGGGACGACGGCGAACACGCTCGGCGTCGCGGTGGCGTAGCGGTCGGTGCGCAGCAGGTTGCCCGCGTCGTCGTAGTGGAACGCCGCGGCCTCGCCGGTGTCGGTGGTGACGCCCGCGAGCTGGCCCGCGGCGTCGTAGTGGTACTCACGGCCGCCCGCGGGCGTGCCGACGACGAAGGTGTGGGTGGTGGGCGCGGAGAGCGCGCCGGTGCCGGTGACCTTGGCCCACACGGTCAGCGTGCGCTTGCCCGAGCGGACCGGGATGAGCGTGGCGGTGGCCGTGCCGTCGGCGACGGCGACCTCGGTGGGCGCGGCGTCGGTGTCGAGCTGGTAGCGGAACACGTCCGGCGGCAGGCTGCCCACCGCGCGGAAGGTGAACACGCCCGCCTGCCCGAGGCTGCCGTGCGGCTGCCCGTCGGCCGGGTAGTCCACTGAGGACACCTGGGGCGCGTCCGGCACGCCGACCGGGGCGTCGGCGACGGTGAAGGTGTACTCGGTGGGCTGCGACAGCGCGCCGTCGGCGTTGAACGCCCACACCGTCAGCGTCTGCGCTCCCGCCGAGGGCGGGGCGATGCGGGTGTCGACGCGGCCGGTGCCGGGCACGTCGGTCGTCGGGCCGTCGCCGAAGCGCCAGCGGTAGCCGGTCACGGGGACGGTCCCGGTGGGCTGGAAGGTGAACACGCCCTCCCGGCCGGGGCCGCCGTGCTCGCCCTCGGCCGGGTAGTCCACCGACGACACCTGCGGCGCGTCCGGGATCGGCGCGGGCGGGGTGGCGACGACGAACTCATACGTCGTCGGGGCCGAGACGGCGCCCTCGGCGGTGTAGGACCGGACGGTCAGCGTGTGCGGTCCCGCGGTGGTCGGGGTGACCGCGACGAGCACCTTGCCGGTGGCGGCGACGTCGGTCGTGGCGCCGCCGTTGAGCTGCCAGCGGAAGCCCGCGATCGGGACGGCGCCCGCCGTCTTGAAGGTGAACGTGCCCGGCTCGTCGGGGCCGCCGTGCGGCTGTCCGTCGGCCGGGTAGTCGTAGGAGACCACCTGCGGGGCGGTCGGGATGGGCGCGGGCATCCGGTAGGTGACGGCGAGGTTGGGCCGCAGCATCGGCTCGCCCGCCTCGTCGGAGTGCAGCAGCACGCGCTGGCCCGCGCCCGCCTCGTCGCGCACCTTGACCATGAAGCCGTGGTTGGCGGCCGGGTTGTCCACCCAGGCCTGCGCCATCGCGGCGTTCTCCCAGATGTGCCAGGTCGGCCGGTCCTGGATGCCGACGACGTGGTCGGCGGCGGCAGCCGCGTCCCCGCCCGGCGCGGTCCACGGCACGCCGGTGGCCGCCTGGTTCCAGGTGGCCTGGCTCTCGGTGAACGGACGGGTCAGCGGATGGCCGTCGAAGACCGCGCCGCTGCCGTAGGTGTAGAAGCCCCAGATCGACAGGTCGGCGTCGACGACCTCGGTGCCCGGCGGGATCGCGGACAGGTCGTAGCGCACCAGCGCGCGCGACTTGCCGTAGGTGCCGCTGTTGTTGCCCACCATCAGCCACGGCTGGCCCGCCACCTGGTTGTGGTTGGCGGTCGGCAGGTTGGCCGCGATGGTGGTGTCCGCCGTGGCCCGGAACAGCTGGGTGACCAGGCCCGCCTTGGGCGTGCGGGCCAGCTGCGTCGCGCCGGGGACGAGCTGCCCGTCGCGCGACTTGGCGACGACCATGTAGTGATAGGCGTTCCACTGCAGGTCGGGCCGGTCGGCGGGGGTCGGCGCCGCGGTGGTGTCGGTGAACCTGGTGACGCTGCTGCCGACCGTGCCGACGAGCGTTGCCGACGACGGCGTGAAGACCTGCGCCGCCGAGCGGTGCACCTGGTACTCGACGAGGTCGTCGGCCGGGTTCGCCGGGTCCGGGTCGGGGTAGGGCGACCAGGTGAGCTCGGCGCCGGTCGCGTAGGTCTTGGCGATCGGGTGCAGCGCGACGCCAGGACGGCCGTAGGTGAGCACGAGCTGCGGATTGGTGGGGGCGTCGCCGTTGTAGTCGCCCTCGGCGCCGAGGTAGACCGCGCCGCCGCGGCCCAGCGTGCTCTCGTCGACGGCCTTGACCATCACGCCGTGGTTGGCCGCGGAGCCGGACACCCAGGACTGGGCGATGTTGCGCACGTCGAGCTCGTGCCAGGCGCCCGCGACACCGGCCCTGCGGACGGCGGTGGACAGCCCGGCCTCGGCGAAGGCGCTGTGGATCGTGTTCCAGGTGGCGCTGTCCTCCGCCCACGGCCCGGTGATCCGCCGCGCCTCGACGGCGATGTCGCCCGCGTCGGTGTGCAGCTCGTTGTCGTAGTACAGGCGGAGCTTGGCGGAGGCGAGCGTGGTCCCGGCGGGCACGACGGAGGTGTCGAACTTGACCAGGGCGCGGGCCCTGCCCCACGGGTCGGTGCCCACGGAGAGCCGGTAGCTGGCCCCGTCGTTGCGGTCGGGGGTGTCCGACCAGATCTGCACGTCCTGTCCGCCGGTGGAGGTCGGGTCGACGCGGATGGTGGGGTCGATGACGACCGGGTAGGCGCGGGCGGGGTCGTTCAGCCAGTCCTTGTCCGCGCGCACGACGACGGTCACCCGGTCGCCGTCCTGCTCGACGGTCTGGGTGACCTTGTCGCTCCACGCCTTGCCGTGCGGGGACTTCGGGTCGTCGGCGCTGTCGTGCATGAAGGGGGCGGGCATGACGTACAGCGGCGGGCCGTCGCCTGCGAAGAAGCCGATGGAGCCGTCGTCCTGGGCGCGGGCGGTGACGCCCTCCGCGGCGACGGTGAACCGGTAGGTCGGGTCGGCGGGCGCGCGGTGGAGGACGATCTCCTCCTTCAGCGCCTCACCGGTGACCTGGTAGCGCAGGTCGGCACCGTCGAAGGCGTCGGGATAGGTGACGGTGTCGCCGTCGGCCTCCGGGTCGAGAGTGCGCTGTGGACCGTCGATGCCGAGGTCGACCCGGGTGTGGCCGAGCGCGAAGCGGGCCATCCGGCCGCTGTCCTCGCCGAAGGCGGTGTGGAAGGCGTTGTCGGTGTTGGCGTAGGCGAACCCGTCGGCGTCGTGCTCGCGGACGGCGGTGTCGATGTCCCGCCAGGTGTCGCCGTCGCGGTAGTGGCGTGGCCGGGCGGAGACCTCGGCCTCGAACTGGCCGTTGGACAGCTCGAACACCCGCTGCACGGCCGAGCGCCGGTCGACCAGTTCGCGCACGCGGGTCGGCGGACCCGCCTCGGCCACGGGATCGGGCTCGTCGTCGAAGAGCCCGGTGAACGGCAGCGCGCCCACGGCGAGCAGCAGAACCAGGGCGAGCAGCAGGAATCTAGGCATGCCGAAGACGCGCGTGCGCACGGACCCCCCAGGTCGACGCCGGGCAGCTGCCACCCCCAGGTGACCACGGCACTCCCGGCCCGCGATCACGGTATCCGGCCGGGGACTCCCCGCCTATCGGCCAATCAGGGTACGCACAAACACCGAATTCACATGGCCTGCTTCACGCACTCGACGACGCCCGCCTGCGGCTCCGTGTCCTCGGCGGGCTCCCCCGCGACGAACCGCTCGTACTCGGCGTCGGAGGCGTGCTCGGCGTACCAGTCGGCGATGCAGTCCACCGCGGCCTGCGGAGCGTCGGCCATCCCCGGATCGGCCTTGATCCGCTCTATCACCGCGTCCCGCCGATCCGTGGACGAACAGCCGGACACCAGCATCCCCACGACCGCCACGACGGCGCCGATCCCCCGGAGTGTCATGGACCGAGCGTACGAGGAACCCGACGGCGGGGCCAGGCTTTCCCGGAAGCGCGATGCCGCTGGCGCTTTGCGGGCGAGCCAACGGCATCGTGCTTCCGACTGTGGATGACCTAAGTAGACACTGGCCGTCCGCTATCGGGCAGCGGCGGCGACCGCGGCGCCGAAGGCGGCCATGCCCTTCGCGTTGGGGTGGAGGGGCGCCGCGGCGTCGGTGGGGACCAGGCCCTCCAGGTAGCGCTCGTCCCAGGGGGCGCAGATGTCGTGGCCGACGGTGATCGCGGCGAAGTCCACGTACACCGCGCCGCGCTTCTCGGCTTCGGCGCGGATGGCGGCGCTCAGGCGGTTCATGACGCCCTGCAGGTAGTCGGCGTCCCGCGCCCACACCGGCTGCCTGGGGTAGCAGCCGCCCTCGCGGATGTACGTGCCGTACCCGGTCACCACGATTCTGGCGTGCGGGGCCCGGCTCCTGATCTCGTCGATGACCGCGCCGAAGGTGGGCGCCCAGGCGGCGACGGCCTCGGCCATGGTGTCGCGCCCGTCCGCGGTCATCCGGTCGTGGCAGGACACACCGAGCGGTTCGGGGAAGACGTTGACGCAGCTGAGGGCCGTGGTGAACAGGTCGAGGTCGTTGGCGCCGATCGTGAGGGAGACCAGGTCCGTGCTGGGCTTGAGCGCCTCGTACTGCGCCCGGACCACGCCGAACTGGCGGGTCGCGAGGTGCTCCGTCGTCGCGCCGGAGCACGACACGTCGGTGAGCACCGCGCCCAGGGCCTTCGCCGCGACCGCCGGGTAGTTGCGGTCCGAGCGCAGGCACAGCAGGTTGATGTCCTGGTGGGGGACGAACGGCCCCGCCGCGGCGGAATCGCCCATGGCGACGTACTCGAACCGGTCGTCGGCGTGGGCGCCCGTCACGGACGCCGCCATGGCGCCCATCACCGCCAAACCCGCCACCAGTCGCCTGCCCAACCGCATAGCCACCTCCGCCGCTCACCCGGTTACCGGGAAGTAATGTGGTGGACACATCGTGGCGGCGGGGCGACCGGAAAGCAGTAGGACCCTTCTCAGAGAAATCTCGACGGCATTGTGATTGAGCACGATCCGGACCTCTTTCCGCAGGCCCGTCCGGCCGTGTGATGATGGCTGACCAACTGTCTGCCGAGGATTGGGCGAGGTCCAGAATGGGGCGGCGATCATCGTGACGGATCACAACCGCGCGCTGTTCACCTTCGGGGGACGGCCGGTGTCGGAGATCCTGGCCGCCCTGCTGCCCGACCTGGTGGCGGACGTGCTGAAGGAGATCACCGCGCGGGTTCCCGCCTACGCGCGGCTGCCCGGCGAGGAGATCTACGGCGACATCACCAAGGTGACCGAGCACGTCCTGAAGTCGTTCATCGCGATGATGCGCACCGGGGCGCTTCCCACCCGGCAGGAGTTGGACTACCTGCGCGAGTCGGCGGCGCGGCGGGCCGAGGAGGGCCTCCCGATCGACGTGGTGCTCACCGCCTACCACGTCGGCGTCCAGGTGGTGTGGGAGGCGCTGAGCCTGCGGGTCCGGCCCGAGGAGGTCGGCGACGCCATGGCGGTCAACGGGCTGGTCCTGCGGTACCTGGAGCTGGTCACGCCCGCGGTCGGCGCGGGCTACCTGGACCAGCGGCAGGCCATGTACGACGACGAGCGGTCCGCCCGCCACACGCTGCTGTCCGCCCTGCTCACCGGCACGGACGTCCCGGCGGCCGCGGGCCGCGCAGGCATCCCCCTGCCCGCGGCCTACCTCGTGCTCGCCCTCGCCGTGGGCGCCCATCCCGACGAGGCCCGCCCGGGCGTCGACCCGCTCGTCGCCGGGCGGCGGAAGCTGCGCAGGCTGCGCTCGGAGCTGGAGCGGCAGGTGCGGGGCGCGGTCCTGTCGTCGCTGACGCCGGAGGGCGGGACCATCCTCGTCCCGACGCCCGCCGTGGACATCACCGCGCACGAGTGGGACCGGCTCGCCGCCGTCGTCCGCGCGATCGGCCGTGCCGCCGGGGCGCCGGTCACCGCGGGGGTGGCCGCGGCGGCCCCGGACGCCGTCGCCGACGCCGCGGCGCTCGCCGCGGACGTGCTGGAGGTCGCGGTGCGCTTCGCCAAGCCCGTGGGCGTGTACCGGATCGACGACGTGCTGCTGGAGTTCCAGCTGTCGCGGTCCAGCGAGGCCGTCGACCGGCTCGCCGCGCTCCTGGGCCCGCTGGAACCGGGCGGGGAGCTGATGCAGACCCTGGAGGTCTTCCTGCGCGAGGGAAGCAGGCGGCCGGCGGCGCGGGCGCTGCACGTGCACCCCAACACCGTCGACTACCGGCTCCGCAAGGTCTACGAGCTGACCGGTCTGGACGCGAGCAACGTCGGCCACGCCGGTCTGCTGACCGCCGCCCTCCTCGCCCACCGCGCGGCGGCCGCGAACCCGTGACCCCCTGGGTCAGGGGGCGGTGGGGCCGGGGGCGAGAGCGCCAGCGACGAGGAGGACGGCGCTCAGGCTCAGCACCAGGAGGACGGCGAACAGGTAGTGGCGGGGACGGGCCCGGCCGGGCATGCGGCGCAGCACGACGGTGACGGCGCAGAGGGTGGTCACGGCGATGGGCAGCAGCGCGCGCCAGGCGTGGTCGAGGTTGGTGAGGGGGAGGAACGCGTCCGCGCCGTACAGCGAGAGGATCAGGGCCGGGAGGCCGAGCCCGGCGGCCGCGGCGGCGGCGATCATGTTGAACCGCTGCTGCGCCTCGCCGTCCTGGGCGACGGCGAAGGTGGACATGCTGTTGAGCAGGGAGGTCAGCCGCTCGACCTCCTCGGCCAGCTGCGCGTCCATCGCGGAGCAGTGCGCGAGGGCGGCGCGGTAGGTGCCGCCCCACGGCTTGGGGTCGGGGGCGCCGTTGTCGGTCTTGCGGTTGTGGTGGTAGGTCTCCGGGTCCCACAGCCAGATCCACAGGCCGTCGCGGTGGGCCTCGCAGGCGACGTCCCTGGCCCGGCCCAGCGCGATGGACAGCTCGATGACCTGCGCGAGCACCGGGCGCAACGCGAAGCTCCTGCGCTGCGCCAGCAGGTCGGCGACCTGCCGCTCCAGCTCGTAGCGCACCTCGCGCAGCCGCAGCACCTCGTTGCGGGACGCCTCGGCCAGCGCCTTCGCCGCGGCCACCGCCCGGGCGCGCGGGTCGCCGGTGAGAACGTGCTCCGGTCGGGCCAGCGAGGCCAGCAACTCGTCGTCGACCTGGTCGGCGGACACGACGTCCTGGTGCCAGCCGCCCGTTTCCGACCAGGAGTTGTGCAGCAGCAGGGTGACGGCGGCGGAGTCGTCGGCCGCGACGGTGAGCCGGACCATGCCGACCACCAGCCGACGGCCGCCGCGCTTGCCGATCACCCGCACGAACGGCACGGCCAGCACCGCCTCGGCGCCCAGCCGCTCGATCGTCTCCCGGGTCAGGTGGTCGTCGTGCAGCGTGCCCACCTCGGCGGTCACCGTCGCCCACACGCCGTGATCCCGGACGGGCGGCTCTCCCGCGAGCACGAGGTGCCGATCTGCCTCCGATTGCATGATCGAATCCTAGGACGGCCTTGATCAGCGCGAGACCCGTTTTGCGAGACCGTTAGGCCGAATGGGCGCAGCTAAGCACCCTTGCGCACCAACCGGTTGAGTCGGGCGCCGATGTCGTGGTCCATGGGGGTGTCGGCGGGCGCGAGTCCGAGGGTGGCGGCGAGTTTCGGGAGGTGGACGTCCGCGACCGCCTCCACGAGCTCGGTGTGGTCGACCACCGCGCGGCGTATCCGACGCCACGCGGTGGCCCAGGCGCCGACGGCGACAGGGGCGGCGGGCCACCACCAGCAGGCCAGGACGGCGTATGCGGCCGCCCATACGGAGAGCGCGACGGCGGAGTCCAGCCGCGCGCGAGCGGTGCGCAACTCGGCGCGGACGTCCTCCGGCAGGACGACCCACAACCGCATCCACACCGACACCAGGTCCACGCCGTACTGGTTGCCCACCCGCGTGGCGGTCGCGGCCAACCGATCACCGGTGAAGGTGGGACGCACGGGTTCGGCCAACGAGACACGGTCCCGCCGGGCGGACAGCCGCGCCAACTCCCGGTCGACCTCCGGCGACCGCTGATCGAGCGGGACCTTCTTACGCAGCCGCACCACCTCGTCCTGCCACCGCCACCACCGCCCCACACGCCGCGCGACCCCGCGCCTGCCCAGCCACCCAGGCCACGACCCGAACCACAACGGCCGAGCGACCAGTTCCGCCATAGCACCCACCCCCACCCCCACCACGGCCGACGCGACCAGGACAGCGATCAGCGCCCCCGCCTGCACCAAACCCGACCACCGACTCACCGTCACAGCGACGGCCTCACCCCACGCACGCGCCCCGGCCAAGTCCAACGCCGAACCGTGCCCCAACCGCACCGCCACCACGACGGCCGCGACCAGCAGCAGGCCAGGCACCACCAACCGCGACAACCACCGCTCGGCAAGCTTCTTACCCAACTCATTGAGAAACGGCGTCACCGACCAGCCCTCCCCCACCGCCACCCAACCACCGTCCAACCAACGGCCGCCCTGACACCACCCACCACAACGACCGCTCAGCGAGCCTCTTACCCAACCCATTGAGAAACAGCATCACCGGCCCGCCCTCCCGCCAACCACCATCGCAACCAACGGCAGCCCCGGCAC
>NZ_BMRB01000009.1 GCF_014648415.1 Actinokineospora fastidiosa | reverse complement strand
ACCGCTTCGGAGCCTGTCTCTCCGGAGGCGGGAGCGCAGGTTCGAATCCTGCCGGGGGCACATCCACGAACAGCCCGCTGACCAGCGGAAACACGGTCAGCGGGCTGTTCGCTTGTGTCCAATCCTGTCCGGCTGACGGCGACGCTGAACGGCTGTTTGCGGCTGTCTGTGCCCTACTTGTGCCCTGGGTTTCGTCGGCAGGTGGGCGACACCGGATCCAGGTCCGGTCCTCTTGTTGGGCAGATCACCGGCCCGCGCTGAGTCGTGGTCGCCGCGTGGGTGGCTCCGACCCGGAGGGAGCCGATCGGTGCGAGCACGACTGTCGGTTCGCCAGTCGGCGTCACCGAAGACTGCGGAAGTGCGCTGGCGCAAGTAAGCGGCCAGCGAGCTCGGAATGGTGACCGCACGGGCGACCACAACGCTGAACGGTAAGCAATGTCCCCAACAGCTCACCTGACAGGACGCGCCCAGCCTTCGTCTGGGAACGCGCCTGGAAACATCCAGTCGTGTGGCAACTTCGAGATGGGCAACTGCCAGCCACCGAAACGGCACGTGGTGGCGGACGGCGCCGTGCTGCAGATCTGCGATGTGGCGCAGAGCGACCCTTTCGCGTCGCCCAACCAAACCCTGCGGATCTACCTGTCGGACGGACAGCTGTACTCACTGTCGGTGCGGAACTTCGACAGTCCGGACCCCGCCACAAGCCGGGAGGAAACCGCGCACCCGCGCCGAGTCGGCGCAGGCGACCGACGATGCCGCAACGAAAGCACAGCTCGCCGAGCTGGGCTTGGCTATGGCGGCCGCCCGCAGTGACCTACTTGCCGATAGCGCCGGACGCCCGTCTCCAGCTGGGGCGTGACCGCGAGGAGGGGTCCGCCACGCCGACTACCCACTCGCGAGTCGGCATCCGACGCGATCAGCGAACCGCTACTGGCACGGTCGCGTATTCAACTGTCGGCAGTCCTGTTGGACGTTGCCCGGCGGTCGCCGATCGGGGGCTTGCTGTCTGGCGGATGCCTGGTGGCCAGATCGGTTTTGGCTTGGGGGCCGCGGCCTGCGGTAGTGCTCGGGTGTGCCGGGCTGCGGTTGGGCTTTGTTCACCGGGCGATGCTGTAGGCGGCCATGAACATGTCCAGCAGGTTGTCGACGGCGTCCTCGTCGACGGGACGGGTCGACAGTAGGTGGCGGTAGTACAACGTGCCGCACAGCACCTCGGCTGCGAACTCCAGGTCCACGCCTGCGACCAGTTCGCCTGCGTGTTGCGCGCGGGTGATTCTGTCGAGGGTGCGCTTCTCCACGGTGAGCAGGAATCGTTCGTGCAGGGTCGCTCGCAGTGCGGGGTCGGATTGCGCTTCGGCGATCAACCCGCGGTAGACGGGGCCGATGGGTGGACTGGCGAGCGCGGGGGCGGAGCGGAGGAACTGTTCGCGCAGGTCCGCTCGGACGTCGCCGGTGTCGTGGTAGTCGAGGTCGGTGGTCCATACGCGGCTGAGCGCGTCCAGCAGGAGTGCGGCTTTGGATGGCCAGCGTCGGTAGATCGTGTGTTTGCCGACTCCGGCCCGGCGGGCGACCGCCTCGATGGTCAGGCCCGTGTAGCCGACTTCTGTGGCCAGGTCGAGGGTCACTTGAAGTAGCGCGTTGGTGCGTGCGGCGCCTCTCCGTCGCGGGGTGGCGGGCTGGTCGGACATACCGTCAGTCTATCGGCACGCAGCGTTCCGTTGACACGCCCTGGCCGACATGTGCATCATTCGAGGTAACGGCACGGTCCGTGCCGATGTCGCGATCGTCGAAAGGACACTGCTGTGGGCAGCAGTACAAGAAGGACGCACGAGGGCTTCACCGCCGAGGAGCGGGCCGCGATGAAGGACCACGCCAAGGAACTGAAGGCCGCGGCGCGCGGCGGTTCGCGTGCGGACAAGGCGGCGCGGGCGGAGCGGGAGGTTGTCGCGAAGATCGCCGAGATGGGGCCGTCGGACCGGGTCATGGCAGAGCGGGTCCATGCCGTCGTCAAGGCCAACGCTCCGGTCCTGGAGCCGAAGCTGTGGTACGGGATGCCCGCCTACGCGCTGGACGGCAAGGTGGTGTGCTTCTTCCAGAGCGCGGAGAAGTTCAAGGCGCGCTACGCGACGCTCGGGTTCAGCGATCTGGCCACACTGGACGACGGCCCGATGTGGGCGTCGGGCTTCGCCATGACGGAGGTCACGGCTGAGGTGGAGACGCGGATCGGTGCGCTGGTCGCACGGGCTGTGGGACCGGTCAGCAATCGAGAAGCGCGGGAAATGGCGTGACCGCCATGACATCGATCGAATCCGTCACCCTCGAGGTGGCCGACCCCACGGCCGCCCGACGCTTCTACACCGACGCGTTCGGTGTGGACACGCAGATCCGGCTGCGGGCGTCGGAGGTACCGACAACCGGTTTCCGCGGGTTCACGCTGTCGCTCACGGTGCCCCAGCCGGGCGACGTCGACAGCCTCATCGGCTCCGCTCTCGCCGCAGGCGCCACCACGCTGAAGCCCGCGGCGAAGTCGCTGTGGGGTTACGGCGGTGTCCTCCAAGCCCCGGACGGAACGATCTGGAAAGTGGCGACCTCGGCGAAGAAGGACACCGGCCCGACCACCCGGCGGATCGACGACTTCGTGCTCCTGCTGGGAGTCGCGGACGTGGCCGCGAGCAAGCGGTTCTACGTCGACCACGGCCTGGTCGTGGCGAGGAGCTTCGGCCGCATGTACGTGGAGTTCGACGCGGGGACGAGCCCGGTGAAACTGGCGCTGTACCGACGCCGCGCCCTCGCCAAGGACGCGGGCGTCTCTCCCGAGGGCACCGGATCGCACCGACTCACGATCGGCGGCGACGCCGGGTCCTTCACCGACCCCGACGGGTTCGCCTGGCAGGCCGAATCACCGGCGCACACATCCTGAACCGGAGGAACCATGATAGGCCCGCCGCCGCGTGGACTTGCCGAGAGACGGCGCGACACTCGCGTGAAACCGGCCACCGATGTCGATGTCCGGGTCGCGACCTCGGACTCCACCGGCGGCGGCACCCACCTCACCCCTCTCTCCTACCCTGGGGCAGCACCGCATTCCTCATCTCGACACCGCGAACCTCGATCACCACCCGCAACCTGCTGGCAGATGCCCGAGTGCGGCTCAGCCTCGGACCGACCCGCGATGTCGTCATCGTCGATGGCACCGCCGCCGGTGGACCCCAGACCTGAGACCGGCGACGTCTTCGCGGTCAGGACCGGGTTCGACCCGCGCCAGCTCCCGAGCCCTACCAGAGCTTCCAGATCCAGCCACGGCGCATCCAGGGCCTGGCGAGAGGAGAACGAACTGCGGGGACGCGACCTCAGTGCGACGGCCGCTGGCTCGACTCACCGCGCCGGTAGCAGATCGACGCAGCACGGCTCTCCTTTCCGCGTAGAGCCGTGCCCCTACACCGAAATCTCCCATACCTGCACCTCGACGACGACATCAACCAAGTTCCCTTCGCCGGGAAGCGACTCGAGTTGGAAGCCAGGCTGGGCGCAGCCGTAGCTCGCCATCCAACCCGAGACGCCGCTCTCAGGTCCTTCGAAAACGACCGATGCGTCGTAGCTGAGCAGCGCAGATTTGATCGTCGCTCCCGAGTACGCAGCGCGCCATCGAATTACTATTCTACGGTGAGCGCATCCGTTCATCGAGGCAGGGAACTCGTACAGGATGGACCATTCAGTGTCGCCCTCGAACGTTCGGAGAGTGTCCCGCCACTCCTGTGCGAGCGAGTAACCAGTGATTGCCAAGGGAAACACTGGAGGAGTGCCCCCACCTGGAAGTGCAGCCAGTACCTCTTTTCCTTCGGGAACTTGGATCATGTCACCGTCAGCAGTAGGGGTAGACTGCTCGGATGTCGAGGTGGTATTGACGGCTGCGGTTCTAGTGGCGGCAGCAGAGGACGTGGTCTGACTGGCGGCGACGGAATCGCGGGCTGTCGGATCCGGGACCTCTGCCGCATTGCTCCCGCTGCGGCTAGTAATCACAACGACTGCTAGAACGAGAGCGACCACGATCACGGCCGCCAGTGCGCCGACGGCCCGCCAGCCAGACTGGGAACGCGCCGACATCACCTGCGGTTGCGGCACTCCAACGTACCCGCCCCAGCCGCTCGTTCGTGTGCTCTGAAGGGTAGGGAATACTGGAGAACTCTCCGGCAGTTGCGGCCCCATCGCCTCGATCAGGCGGGGAGCAGATGGGCGTCGTGCCGGATCTCGAATCAGCACGCTCCTCACTGCCGGCGATAACCAGGCGGGAACGCCCGCTAGGTCGTATTGCTCGTTCAACACCCGAACCGACATTACCTCGAAGGTGCCAGCACCGAACGGCGCGGCTCCCGTAGCGGCATATGCGAGAAGAGCGCCCCACGCCCACACATCGGCAGCAGTACCGACCTCGTCTCCCGAAAGCCGCTCTGGTGCCATCCATCCAGGAGACCCAAGCAGCGAACCGGTCCGAGTTACCGCGGTTTCCTTCGGAGAGTGGGCTATGCCCAGATCTACGAGCACAGGCCCGGAGTGAGTTAGGATGACGTTGCCGGGTTTCACATCGCGGTGGACAATTCCGGCCGAGTGCAGCATGGCCAGCGCCTCGGCAAGCCCGGTCGCCAACTGATACAACTGCAGGTCCGACAAGGGGAGATCGATCTCCAAGAGCGTGGGACCTTGAACGTACTGCATAGCCAGCCAAGGGGTGGCGGAATCGAGGTCTGAGTCGACCAACCGGGCGAGTCGGGGCGACACGACGGCAGCCAGGAGCGTGGCCTCCCGACGCATCCGCGCACGAGCGGAATCGACGGCGTCTGCCGCAAGGGTCTTGACCGCAACCGGCCGTTCGCCTTCTGCGAAGCCGAGGTAGACGACGCCCATTCCGCCTGCGCCGAGTCGGGCGCGCAACCGGTAAGGACCGAGTCGTTCTGGGTCGCTGTCCAGAAGTTCGCTCATGGGCACGCGTGACAGTGTGCCCTGAGCCCTGTGAGGCGTTCGCTCGGTTCGCTGACAAATCGATATCGAACCGGCAACCGACAAGCTGGAGACAGTCTGGCCTGCCTGTCCACTAGACGGTCGCCCCGTACGCGTTCGGTCACTCGACGCACACTCCGGCGATCACCGCCAGCGGTAGAGCGTTCGAAGGACGCGTACGCATCCGGACCATCGAGCGATGGAACACGATCACCTGCCAGGATCATGAGCGAGCACGATTGGATACCAGCGGGGATTGACAGCACCTCACTTTCGACGCTTCGACCCGAACGGACTATGCCTGCTGGAGGAAGCGGTCATCGACGCCGCCCGCCGAGGCACCTGGACAGGACCCGACGCCATCTCACACCCGAGCAGCCCGCCGAGACCGAGGATTCCCGGCTGCGTGCGCGGGCGGGGCTGATCCGGGAACTACTGATGGACCGCCCCCGGCGAACTCGGCCGCCGCGGCGTGCTCCTCGGGTGCGGGTGGTCGGGGAGTTGGACCTGACCACGCCGATGCGGTCGCTGGCATCGCACTCGCTGCCTTACGGCATTACGTGCAGCATGCCCGACTCCACCAGGTGGATCTGCGCGACAGCGTGCTTTCTCCTCCCATAACCCTGTGGGTCTTGCGGTCACGCCAGGGATGCGAGCCTGCATCCCTGACTCCGATCTTCTTGCCGGGCACATCCACGAACAGCCCGTTGACCAGCGGAAACACGGTCAGCGGGTGGTTGGCGTTGTGGGTGGATGTCCAGCCGTTGGGCTCTGAGCCGCTGTTTGCGGGGTGGGCGTGTCCGATAGGTGCCGAAGTTCCGAGGGCTCGGGCGGCCGGGGGCGGGCAGGGGTTGTGAGGCCGTCGACGGTGGGACTCCACCAGTTGGTCGCTGTGATCTGATGGCCGCCCTTGTTCGCCGCCCGCTGGTTCGCTCATGACCGCGACCTCTCGCAGGTGATCTGATAGCGCCAGCGGCGAAAGAGTGGAGCAGAGATGAACGGGCACGCCCACGCCACTGACGGCACACCCATCGCCTACCAGGTCCGCGGCGACGGGTGCCCGCTCCTGCTCCTGGCGGGCCAGGCCAACAACCACACATGGTGGGACCCGATACGTGCGGACTTCCACGGGACACACGCCACCATCACCATGGACTGGCGGGGCACGGGGGACAGCGGCAGACCCCGCTCCGCCTACTCGACACCCGGGTTCGCCGACGACGCCATCGCCGTGCTCGACGCGCTCGGTGTCGAGAGCGCCGATGTCTACGGCACGTCGATGGGTGGGCGGGTCGCCCAGTGGATCGCGATCAACCACCCGGGGCGGGTGCGCAGGCTCGTGCTGGGCTGCACCTCCCCGGGCGGCCCCCGCGCCCACGAGCGGACCAAGGCCGTGCGCAGGACCCTGGCCCTACCCGACGCCGCAGCGCGGCGCGAGGCGTTGGAGGACATGATGTATTCGCCGCGCTGGCGCGCCGCCCACCCCGGCCCGCGCACCACGATGGGCGACCCGACCATGCCGCCCCACGCCTCCCGGGGCCACCTCGCCGCCAGCGACGGCCACGACGCTCGGGACGCGCTGCACCGCGTTGCCGCGCCCACCCTGATCCTGCACGGCTCCGACGACGTCATGACGCCTGCGGCCAACGCCCCGCTGCTGGCCGAGCTCATCCCCGACGCCCGCTTCCACGTCTTCCCCGGCGCCCGCCACGCGTACTTCGAGGAGTGCCGCCCGCACGCCAGCGACCTGGTCGCCGACTTCATCACGATCTGAGCGCTTGTCCCGATTGCATGCCGCGGGGTCCGTCCAAGGCCTGTAAACGCCGGCAAGCCGCCGGTGAGGTCGACAACGGAGCGTGGCAGCGCCGGGACGTCACGTCGGGGGGAAGCGGCGCATGTTCTCGTCCCGCAGCCAACATCCGGCCTTGGGGTCGACGATCGCCGTCGGGGTGTAGACGCCCGGGCAGATCTCGTCGACGCCGATCACGTCTGCCCGGACCAGGCGCCCGTCGTCGAGGTAGACGAACAGGCCGCTGCCGCTGCTCGGGAACGAGAGGTCGGCGACGGGGAGCAACTTCTCGATCTCCCAGCGCGGCGTGTCGTTGAGGTCGAAGACGTGGACCTCGTCCCATTCCCAATCGGTCATCTCCGAGAACGGCGTGACCGGGCCGTCCGTCTTCATCAGCCCGTGCACCTCGTCCGACATGGCCTGGTTCAGCTCCGCGGCAGGGCCGCCGCCGCACGCGGACAGGACTGCGATCAGGCTGGCCGCGAGCGCCCCTCGCTTGACCCGAAACCTCACTCGCCACTCCAGCTCGATAGATGTCAGCGGTCGAAGCAATGCCCGTGCCAGCTTCCCACGCAGGGCGTGTCCACGGGCGCCACGCCCGGTTGACTCGACCGCCCGGTGTCTGCGAGAGCACCGGCTTCGCCCGGCTCGTCGTATTGGTACCCGCGCGGAACCTGGTTGCTGTCCCGCAGACGGAAGTCAGGCCCGATCACCTTCGCCTCGCCGCCGTCGACCGCGGCCTGGATCTCGACTTCGAGCAAGGCGAACGCCTCGTCGAGCGCCATGTCGTGGTAGGGCGCGGAAAGGAGCATACTTCGGCCCAGGGAATTGTTGTAGAGGTCCATGGACTCCTGGAGCGGGGAGTTCCCCGGCCGCTGCTCGTGTGCGGTGCCGAGTTCGAAGGAGAAGTCGGTTCCGTACATCAACGCCATCGTGGCGCTCCAGTACATGTGGCGGAACGCGTCGCGCCTGCCCCCGACCCAGTATTCGTCCGGGTACAGGCGCTCGGAGACGGCGAAGGCCTGCATCTTCAGCGCCTTCATGTTGTGGGCGAGAGCGAAGAACTGAACGGTGTCGACCGGCCCGCACCCGGTGAAGGACTCGATCGAGATCCTCTCGCCGCACGCGTACTCGATGAGGGCGTCCCACTCGGCGATGACCAGCGGCTCCGCGTCCATGATCGCGTACATGCCCCTTGGGTCCTCAGCGACCTGGTACTTCTTGAAGACCTGGTTGTTCCGCGCCTGGTCCTGGGCGGCCCTGATGTCGGTCTCCTTCGGCCCCGGCCCGACATTGGGGCCGTTGGGGCCGCGCTGGCCCCGGCAGCTGAAGTCCGGGCACGCGTACGCCAAGCCGGTCGGATCGGACATGGTCACCGGCGAGTTCGCCGCGTAGACGTAGGGGTTCCACTGACGCGGGTCCTTGACGTCGATCAGCGGGTCGACCGACAGGAACCGACCGATCTCCGGGTCGTACTGCCGTGCCCCGATGTGGGTCAGGCCGGTGCTGGCGTCCATGACACCGCCGACGAAGCCCCGATCCCCGGCGAGCAGAGGAGCAGCGCCACCGCGTGGTGAGCCGAACGGCAGTTGCCTGCGCTTGACCACCGACATGCTGCTCACATCGATCGAGATGTGCGGCGTGGCCTGGTGATCCGAGGCGATCCAGCTGAGCTTGCCGCTCACCCGCATCGCCACCGTCCGCTCGCCGTGCTTGTAGTACCTCGTGACGGTCACCGTTGCGGTGCCTGCCACCAGACGCACCTCTTGACCGTCAAGGTACAGAGTGACGCCGTCCGGGGCCTTGCGCAGGAGCCGGGACCCGTCGGCGGTGTAGATGAAACCGGTGGACTCGGTGCCCGCGGTCACCTTGGCCAGCCTGCTTTCGCTGTCCCACTCCAAGGTCTGGTCAACACCGTCGAGGGACCGACCGGTGGTGTTGCCCCTGGCGTCGTAACCGAAAGTGTCCGTGGTCGTCCCGCCGGGACCAGTCGTGGCGACGGACCGCACGGTGTGCGGCTGGGAATCCGGAGGGTAGGTATAGGCACGGGTGGTGTCGCCCGCGGTGGCATGGCGGGTCTCGGTGAGCCGATTGCCCGCCGCGTCGTAGGTGTAGGAATGCCAGTACGGGGCGGGCCCTCCGAGCAACGCGGCCGACCGGGACTCGGAGCAGGAACCGGCAGGCGTCCACGCCTCGGTCAGCCTGCCGACGTGGTCGTGCTCGAAACACTGACGGTCGGCGGGCTGCCCGATCACAGCGTCGCTGATCGAGGTGATCCGGCCGGACGGGTCGTGGGTGTAGTTGATGTCGGCCTGCATCGGCGCGGGCACCTCGGCGTCCACGACCGTGCGAGAGGGCCTGCGGGTGTCCGGCTCGTAGACGTGGGTGACCCACGCCCGGTGGCCTTCGACGCCGAGGTGAAGTCGGGCGACCTCACCGTAGGAGGTGTAGTCGGTGGCGGACACGACCGTGTCCGAGCCCGCTTCGGTCGCGGTGATCCGGTTGTACTGGTCGAAGGTGTGGGTGACCGCTTCACCGGACAGGCCGACGGCGGGGACCCCCGGCAGTGTCTGCCCGGACAGCTGGCCGTCGAAGGTGTAGGTGTAATCGGTGGTGTAGGTGCCCGACAGAACGCCCTCTACCTCGGGGATGACCACGGACGTGCGGCTGGGCTTGTTCAGTGGGGTGTAGCTGTCCACCCGGGTGGTGTAGGCGTGCTCTCCGACGAACCTCGTCGAGGCGGCCAACTGCCCCTTGCCGAAGAGCGCGGTGTCGTAGGTGAGCTGCTGCAGCAATGGTCCCGTCGGGTTGTCCTCACGCACCTCAGTCCTACGGCCCAGGGCGTCGTACTTGTACGCCAACGTGACGTTCCGGGCGTCGGTGGTGGTCTCCTGCAGACCGGTCGGTCCGAAGGTGGAGGTCGTGACGCCCTTGTCGGGGTCCTCGGTCCGCACGGTGTTGCCGCGCAGGTCGTGGAACCACCTCCACACATCGCCTGCGGCGTTCGTCGTGCTCGTGAGGTTGCCTGCCGCGTCGTAGGTGTAGGTGGTCTTGTCGTAGGAGCCGTTGAGGTCGCTCGTCTTGTAGTGGCGCAGCTCGGTGGTCTGCCCCTGGGCGTTCACGATGCTGGTGCTGAGGGTGCCGCCCGCAGGCGGGATCACGTGCGTGCGGTCGCCCTCGTGCCGGGTTGTCGTGCGCCACCGCTCCTGCCCCGCCGCGAGGAAGACCTCGGCCACCAGGCGTCCCGCGCCGTCGTACTCGTTGCGCGTGGCCGCCGGGACGTCGGTCTCCGACGGGTTCAGCAACACGCCGTCGACCGCCCCCGAGGCCAGGTAGGGCTTGGTCACCACAGACGCCCGGCCCTGAGAGTCATAATGCGTGTCGATGAGCAGCCTGCCGCCGTTGGTGGCGACCTGGCGTTGCCGTTCCCGGTAGTTGCCATCGTAGATGGTGCTGCCGACCAGATAGGTGCCGTTGGCCCCGATGGACGCCGTCGTCACCGATGACGGCCGGTCGTTGCGGATGTCGTAGGTGTATCTCGTGGTCGCCGAGTACCGGCTCCGAGGCCGGTTGGGCAGCCAGACCTCCACGGTCCGGCCCAGCGGGTCGTACTTCACCTCGCTGGTGTTGCCGTTGAGGTCCCTGGACTTCGTCGTGAGACCGCGGGCGGGATCCAGGGTGAGCGTCGCGGCGCCTAGCGGGCCGGTGGACTTCACCTGCGTGACCGGTCCACCGGTCGCCGGTGTGTAGGCGACCGCGGTCGTCGTGCCGTGCACATCGGCCACGGTGACCGCCCGACCGTAGGCGTCGTAGTCCGCGGTGCCGGTGGTTTGGTACACCGGGCCCGCGGCGGGCCGCTCCAGCAGTGTCTGGGTCTTGGTGACGTCGCCCTTGATAGGCGGGGTGCCGAAAGCCTGGCCGTCGAAAGCGGCCCGGCTGTCGGAAAGCGCGTCCTCGGGGAACACCGGGTCGGCCGCGCATCTCACCGACACGGTCTCCGAGCGGTACGGGAACGCCATCAACCAGTCTGCGCTGTTGCGCGCGTAGTGCACTCGGGTGCACTTGTCGTCCGTCGTGGTCGCCAGGTCGCCGTGCTCATCGACCGAGGTCTTCTGGCCCCACTCGTCGTAGGTGTACTCCGTGCGGGTCTTGCGCCACCCCGTGGTCAAAGCCGTGTACGACTCCGACTTTCCGATGTGGACCATATACGCTTTAAGGTGATCGCGGGTGGCCGTCGGGCCGCGCCACACCGGGGAGCTGATGGTCTTGGCGAGGACGGTTTCGGTCTGGCCGAGATAGGTCAGGGTCTCGTACTCGAAGCCTCGGAGCCAGTCGTGGTCCTCCCTGGCCAGGTTCTCCGAGTCGACGACGGAGACGTCGCGGGTGCCCACGGGCAGCTTGTCGCCGTCCATTCCACGCAGGTACCGGTGCTCCACCGTACTGATCGGGCTGATGTCCTCGTCGAGGCCGCGGTGCACGCGTACCCGTCCGTAGCCGCGGAACTCGTCCCAGGTCTTGTCCTCGGGATCGGTGAACTCCGACTCGTCGTAGTGCCACGCCGCGCCGCCGAGATACTCGTAGCGCACGATCTGGTCGGCCGAGGTCGCCATACGGTCGGAGACGCGGACCGTGTCGACCACGTACTTGTGGAAGTGGTCGCTTCGCTCGGCGAAGTCCTTCTTCTTCCACGTGGCCGGATAGCATCTGAGCGTGTTGGTCGCCGGGCTCGCGGGCATGGAACCGCCCGCGACGCAGTTCGGCGCCGCGTAGACAACCTCCGTGATGCCGCCCGCCTCGGACACGACCGCGGTGACCCGGTAGCGGTTGAGCGGACCGACGCCATCGACGCTCTCCACCCGGTTCGCCATCTTCTTGCCCTCGAACGTGACCGGGGGCAGGGACAGCGATCCCCCGACCAGGCCGGTGTGGGTGACGCCCTTGAGCCACAGCGCGGCCTTCTCGCCGTCACCTGGATCCGGGTACTGGTGATCCAGGGCCCAGGAGTCGACGGCGGTGTAAGCCGATCCCGACCAGGCCCGGGTGATCACCTTGGACAGGCGCTTCGTCGACCAGAACGTCGGCGAGTGCTTGTCCTCACACGTCGCCGTGTCGCACCGGTCGTCCCACGGCACGTCCGGCCAGTTGTCAGGTTTGTCAGGAGTGCAGTCGCTGCCCGGCACGCACCGGTCGGCGGTCTCGAAGTCGACGATCGCGAGCGCGTTGCCGCTCTGCCCCTCACGTAGCCCGTATTCCGCCTTGCGCAGCGTGCCGCCGCGGACGTACCGCACCGCCGCGTCCTCCAGATTGCGGCCGTAGGAGTTCATCTCCTTGTCGTATGAGTAGTGGATGACGTTCCCGTGGGGATCGATCACCTTGTCCAGGTTCCACCGCCATGCCTGCGAGCACGACGAGTCCGCGAACGTGGAGGCATGGCACGGCTCGCCCGCGTCGTCGCCGAACACCGGCACGGTCCAGGTGGAGTTCGCCGTCGGGCGCGAGCCGTAGAAGTACTGGACGCCGTCGACCGTCGTGATCTTCCAGTGCTCGCCGTCGTCGTCCCCGTTCCCGAGGGCGGGCTTCTTGATCAAGTCGACTCGAGTGCCGTTGTCGTTCTTCAGCTTCCAGGTACCACCGCCCTTGACGAGGACGCCCCAGGACGAGGATATGGCGTTGTCACTGCGGTAACAGAGGTCCCCCGAGGGCGGCGGCGTCGTCCCGCCCATGTCGTCGGTGGAGCAGGCGCCGTAGGTCCGATCAATGAACCCCACGGACAGCTGCCACCCGTCACCGACCCAGGAAGCCTGGTTGTTGGTGGCGCTGGTACGGCCGTCCACTGTGGCTGAGTTGTACGTCAGGGCGAGGTCCGGCGCCTGGCCGCCCGGCACGGGCGGCACCCGCAGCGGGTACGTCCAGGTGAAGTCGCCGGTGTGGGGCGACACCTCCCAGGTGGCGGACGCGGCGAGCGGGGTCTGGGTGAAGGCGCCGCCGCCGTCCGGCGCCGTCAAGCCTGCTGGCTGGTTCCCGACCAGCTGGTTCGCCGTCGCCTGGTCCTGCTGGCGCGGCGCCACCACCGCGGGGGAGCCCGGCACAGCCGGGATCGAGGGGATGTCGATGGAAGGCCCGGAAGCGGCGAGCGCGTTCGTCGCCGTCAGCCCGCTGACTGCGGTGAACACGAGCACCGGCACGAGGACCCGGGCGATGACCCGTGTCGGCACTGGCGAGAAGAAGGCACTACGGCGTTTAGCCAGCACGATACCGACGAGCGCGCGCGAACGGCTCGCCTTCCGACGAGAATGCAACCGTCACCCCAGAAGCCAGCGCATGTCCCCCGACGGCACGCGGACCGAATCGTCGTAGGGAATGATCGCACAAGCGACCGGCGAACGTTAGAGCCGAAAGGGCTACGACCGGATTAGGCGGTTGCCAACCAGCGCGAAGGACGAATACCCGCACCGCCCAAAGCGCCAGCGCGCCCAAGCACGACCGCTACGGTCGTGGCGGGGTTTATCGAGGACCGTCGAACTCGACCTGCGGTTCTTTCTCGGCCGGTTCCTGCCGCGCTCCCTCGAGCGCCCTGCCTGCTGTCCGCATACGGCGTGCCCGCATCGCGGGCACCGACCGGCGCTCCCGGCGCCCGCACCTGGCCACGGTGCTTTCGACCTGTCCGTCAGCGCAGGTCTTGCTGACCTTCACCGCCGAAGACCCCGAACAGCGCGTCAGGCGGGTCGCGCCAACACGGCGACCGGGCAGCCGTTGAAGTCGACAGTCGCCCGGTCGCGCCGTCAGTCCTCCCCCTCCATCTCCCCCAGCCTGCCCAACCGCCGAGCCACGTCGGACCAGGTCAGTCCGGCAACACGTTCGACGCGGGCGCGGATCAGGTCGAGCACCGCGCCGACCCTCAGGTGTTCGACGACCACCACGCCTTGGCCGAACACGACCCCCAGTGCCTCCAGTCGACGGGCCAGGGCGTTCGGCGTCATCACCTCGAACTGCAGCGACTCCTCGCCCTCACCGCCCTTCGGCCCGACGAGCGCTACGATCAGCACCGCATCGTCGTCGGGGAAGTCAGCCGTCGGGTCGGACAGATCAATGTCGGGTGAGATAAAGTGCTTGACCTCAGCGTGCACCACTACGGCCCTTCCACGATCACCAGGTGACCGTTCCCCTGCCACCTCTTCGTGACCTGACCTTCATATCTCGACTCGAAGTTGGCGTACATACCGGGGCCACCATACTCGTCCGGGTTGTTCGGCTTCATCGACGGCGGGCGGTACTGGCGCAGGCCGTCCGCGCTGACCAGTGTCCGGCCATCGCTGGCGCGCTTGTAGCCCGGTCCCACCCATGCCATCCCCATGAGGTCCGCCTCATTTCGCGTGGCCTTCAGGCCGGGAATCGTGTAGTTGTGCTTCGACAATCGAATTTCCCGCAACGCCCCGGCCAGTTCCATTTCACGGTGAACCGTTATCCCCGCGACCAGCCTCGGCGAACTCGTCTGGCCCCCGCGTGCGCCCGCGCTCCGACCGGCAGGCAGCTTGCCGCCGAGACCCGCGGCCACCGCCTCGGCCAGGGTGACCCGGTTGAGCGGATCCTCGACCAGGCAGTTGCACAGCGCGGCGGCCACCGGGTTGTCGACGTGGCAGACAAGCCACTTGCAGTAGTCGGATCGGAACATCTCCACGATCCACAGGGGGTGTCCCTGCAGGAGCATTTCCATGGAGAAGGCGTTCACCACGTTCTTGGTCGCCGAGTATTCCCAGTAGGCGTAGGCCTCGGGGCTGTCGTCGTCCTTCAGGACGCGCTTGCCGTCGTTGGCGATGGTGCTGATCACCGCCGCTGTGACTTCTTCCTCCTGGGTCGGCTGGTGCGGCCCGGGGTTTCCGGAGCCTTTCCCCGGCAGATTGGGGTTGGGCCCCTTGCCGCCCCTGCAGTCGAAGTCCGGGCACGAGTGGACCTGGCCGGTGGGGTCGGACATGGTGACCGGCGTGTTGCCCGCATAGGCGTAGGAACTCCACTGCGTGGGGTCCCCGGTGTCCATCACCGGATCCACGGAGACGAACCGGCCGAACTCGGCGTCGTACGCACGCGCGCCGATCTCGATCAGCCCGGTGCTCGCGTCCCGGATCCCGCCGACGAAAGCGCGGTCGCCCGCGAGGTCCGGGACCGCGGTGCCGCGGGGTGCGCCGAAAGGCAACTGCCGACGCTTGGTGACGGCCATCGTGGAACTTTCCACGGCGATCTGCGAGGTATCCTGACGGTCGCTAGCGAGCCAGGTCAGAGTGGCGCCGCGGCGCATCGCCACGACTTCCCCGCCGTGCCGGTAGTAGCGGGTGACGGTCGCGGTCGTCCCACCCTCGGGCAGCCGGATCTCCTGTCCGCCCAAGTACAGCGTCGTCGCGTCCGGTGCTTTCCGCAGCAACCTCGTGCCGTCGGCGGTGTAGACGAACGACGTCTCGGAGCCGGCGGTGCCGACCTGACCGACCCTCCCTTCCGCGTCCCACTCGATGGTCTGCTCGACGGACCCGACGCGGCGGCTCACGGTGTTACCTGAGGCGTCGTGCCCGAACTCGTCGACGGACGTGCCGTCGGGCCCGACCGAGGTCACCGCTTCGAGCGCGTGCGGCTTCCCCGCCTCCGGGTACGCGTAGGTGCGTGTCAGGTCACCGCCAGCCGAGTGCTGTACCTCGGTCTTCCGGTTGCTCGACGCGTCATAGGTGTACGAGTGCCAGTACGGCGCCGGGCCGCTGAGCTCCGCCGTGGCGGGTCGGGCGGAGCAATCGTGCCGCGGGGTCCACGCCTCGGTAAGCCGCCGGAGATGGTCGTACCGGAAGCACTGCAGGTCGCGCGGCTGGCCGATCGGCTGGTCGACGATGGACGTGACGTTGCCCGCGGGATCGTAGGTGTAGTTGACGTCCGACTGCATCGGAGCAGGCACCTCGGCGTCGACTATGGACCGGTTGAGCCTGCGGGTGTCGGTTTCGTAGTACCTGCTCAGCCACGTGCGTCTGCCCGGTGAGCCGAGGTGGATGCGGGATACCTCGCCGTACTTGGTGTACGTCGTGGCGGAGACGATGTCGTCGGTGCCCGCCTCGGTCGTGATCGGCCTGCCCAACGCGTCGAAGGCGTAGGTCACGGCCTCACCGGCCGTGATGCCCGCGGCAGGGACCGGTGGCATGGTCTCCCCGGCGAGCCTGCCGTCGAAGGTGTAGGTGTAGTCGGTGGTGTACGTGCCCGCCAGCGCGCCCTCGACCTCGGGCACGGTCACCGACGAGCGGCTCGGCGCGTACAGCGGCGTGTACGAGTCGACCGCCGTTGTGTAAGCGTGGCCGTCGACGAACCGGGTCGATGTCGCGGGCATCCCCTTGCCGAAAAGCGCCGTGTCATACGTCCGCCGCTGCAGCAGTGGGCCGTTGAGGTCGCCCTGCCGGACCTCGATCTTGCGCCCGAGACCGTCATAGCGGTAAGCGAGCGTCGTCCCCCGCGCGTCGGTCGTGGAATCCAGCCGTCCCGCGAGGCCGTACTTGGAGGTGGTGGTGCCCTTGTCGGGGTCCTCGAAGCGCACGATGTCGCCACGCACGTCGTAGGCCCAGCGCCACCGGTTTCCCGCGGCGTCGGTCGCGGTGGCCATGCCCCCCGACGGCGCATAGGTGAACACCGTGCTGTCGAACGCGCCCGTCGGGGTAGGAGCCGCGTACCGGCGCAGCTCCGTCGTGCGGCCCAGAGCGTCGACGATGGTCGTCGTGGCAGTACCACCAGCCGGTGGTGTCCGGTGGACGCGGTCGCCCTCGTATGCCGTCGTCGTCCGCCATCGCTCGGTGCTGCCGGTCTTGACGATCTGCGCGACCTGCCTGCCCGCTCCGTCGTACTCGGTGAACGTCAGCGAGGGCACATCGACGTCCGATGCCGCCCACAGCGTGGTGTCGACCGGGCCGGCGTTGAAATAGGGCCTGGTCTCCTTGACGACACGCCCCTGGGAGTCATAGACCGTGTCGGTCATGAGGCGCCCACCGTCGGTCGGCACCTGCGTCTGGCGTTCGCGGTGCAGGCCGTCGTAGATCGCGGTCGACACCAGGTAGGTGCCGTCCGTGTTGATCGAGGATGTGGTGATCGACGACGGCTTGTCGTTGTGGACGGCGTAGGCGTACTTGGTGCTCGGGCCGTAGCCTGCGCTGGGCCGGTTCGGCAGCCAGATCGACACGGTGCGGCCGAGCGGATCGTACCGAGCCTCGGTGGTGTTCCCGTTCGGATCACGGATCTTGGTGGTGAGACCGCGCGCCTTCTCCATGGTGACGGTCGTCGTCCCGATCGGGTTGGTCGTCTTGACCTGGGTGACCGGTCCCCCGGTGGCCGGGGTGAACGCGATGGTCGTGGTCACGTCCAGGGCGTCGGTCACCGCGATCGGACGCCCGTGGACGTCGTACTCCGTGGTGCTCGTCGTTTCGTAGACGGGGCCGGACGCCGGGCGCTCGCGCAGTGTCTCGATCCGGGTCACGTTGCCCACGGTGGGCGCCGCACCGAAGCCACCGTCGTCGTAGGCGACCCGGCGGTCCGAGATCGCGTGGTCCGGGAACACCGGGGTCTGGGAGCAGCTGACGGCCACCGTCTCCGAACGATGCACTAGCGACATCCGCCGCGTCGTGTTGCGCGCGTACGAGGTGCGGGTGCAGCGGTCGTCGGCCGCGATGGCCAGGTCGCCGAGGTCGTTGACCATCGTGGTCTGGCCCCACTCGTCGTGGGTGTGCTCGACCCGAGTGATCCGCCAGCCCGAGGGCACGGCGGTGTGGACGTCGGTGGCGGCCGTGTGCACCATGTAGGCCTCGAACTCACCCCGGACGGCGGTGGGACCCCGCCAACCCGGGGTGTGGATGGCGGTGTCGACCACAGTCTCGGACTGCCCGAGGTGCGTCTTGCGCTCGAACGCGAAGCCGTTGAGCCAGTCGTGGTCGACGCGGGCGACGCCACGCGAGTCGGTCACCGAGGTGTTCCGGGCGCCGCTCGGCAGCTTGTCACCGTGCATGCCCCGGAAGAAGCGGTGCTCGATCATGGTGACCGGGCTGGTGTCGTCCGGGTCGCCGCGGTGGACGCGGACCCGGCCGTAGCCGCGGAACTCGTCCCAGGTCTTCTTGTCCGGCTTGGTGAACTCCGACTGGCTGAAGTGCCATGCCGCGCCATCGAGGTACTCGTAGCGGGTGAGCTGATCGGCGTTGACCGCCAGCCGGTCCGACACCCGGATGGTGTCGACGACGTACTTGTGGAAATGGTCGGTCCGCTGCGCGAAGTCCTTCTTGCTCCACGTCACCGGGAAGCAGCGCAATGCGTTGGACTCGGGGCTCACAGGCATGGACACGCCCGCGACGCAGTCCGGAGCGGCGTAGGAGATGTCGACGATGCCCCCGGACTCGGAGACGATCCCGGTGACCCGGTAGCGGTTGAGCGGTCCGACCCCGTCGACGCTCTCGACGCGGTTGGGCATCTTCTTGCCCTCGAAGGTCACCGGCGGCAATGCCGCGGTGCCGCCCACGTGCCCGGTGTGGGTGATGCTCTTGAGCCACAGCGCGGCCTTCTCACCATCACCCGGATCGGGGTACTGATGGTCGAGCGCCCATGAGTCGACATCGACGTGCGCCGTGCCCGACCAGGTCCGCGTCGTGATCCTCGCCAGGCGCTTGGTCGACCAGAACGTGGGTGCGTGCCGGTCGGCGCAGGTGGGGGTGTCGCACTTCTCCGCCCACGGGACGTCCGGCCAGTTCTCCTTCTTGTCGGGGGCGCACTGGCTTCCCGGCACGCACCGGTCCGCGCTGGTGAACTCGACCACGGCGAGCGCGGGACCCGTGCCACCGTCCCGCAAGCCGTACTCCGCCTTGCGCAGCGTGCCCGCCCGCACATAGGACACCGCGGTGTCCTCCAGGTTGCGGCCGTAGGAGTTGGTCTCCTTTTCGTAGCTGTAAACGATGACGTTGCCGTGCGGATCGACGACGCGGTCAAGGTTCCAGCGCCACGCCTGCGCGCAGGACGAGGCGGCGAAGGTCGCACCGTGGCACGGTTCGCCGACGTCGTCGCCGAACACGGGCACCGTCCAGGTGGAGCCCGCCGCCTGGCTGGAGCCGTAGAAGTACTGCGTGCCGTCGGTCTTGGTGACCTTCCAGTGCTCGCCGTCGTCGTCGCCGTTGGCGGCCCCGGTCATGCGCTCGACGCGGGAACCGTCGTCGTCCTTCAGCCGCCAGCCGTCGGCGCCCTTGACCAGGGCACCGAGCGTGCCGGTCGCGTTGTCGGTGCGCCAGCACAGGTCGCCGGTCTGCGGCGGCGTGGTGCCGCCCTCGGTGTCCTCGGCGCACCCGCCGTACGAGCGCTCGATGAAGCCTGCCGACAGGTTCCAGCCGTCGCCGACCCACGACGCCTGATTGTTCGTCGCGCTGGTCAGGCCGTCGACCGCGGACGACCGGTAGGACAGGTTGAAAGCCGGGACGAGCCCACCCGGGACCTGCGGCATGCGCAACGGGTAGGACCAGGAGAAGTCCCCGGTCTGCTCAGCGACCGACCACGACGCCGATGCCGAGAACGGCGTCTTGGCGAACGTGCCGACACCGTCCGGCGGGCCTGCGGCCGAGGGCTGGTCGCCGCTCAGCGCGTTGGTAGTGGCCTGATCAGCTTCCCTAGGCCCCATCGACGGCGCCGTGACCGGCACGCTCGGGATCGCGGGATCGGTGACCGAAGGCCCGCCTTCGGCCACCGCGGACGGCGGCCTCGGCGCGCCGACCGCGGTGGCTGTCGTGAGGGCCATGGTCAGGGCAAGGGCGTGGGTCAGGAGACGAGTTCGCATGGACGTTCCTGGGGAGTCGGATCAGGCTGAGGGGAACTGGGCGGTGACCACGGGCACCGAGCGGGCCGCATGTCCGAGGACACGGTCAAGCGGCCTGGCCTCGCAGTCCTGTTCGACCGAGACGAACAGGGTGCCGGGGGCACCGCAGCGGCGCAGTGTCGTGGCGTCCGGGGCGCTGAGCGGAGCCGTCCACACCCAGCCGATGCCGCCGAGCACGCGCTTGCCCTCACACGCCGGGTCCACCGAGGAGAAGACGTCCTCGCCGTCGCGGCAGCTGAACAGGCGGGTGGTGCCCGCCTGCTCGACCAGCGAGACGAACGAGACGACCCCGACCGCGGCGTGGCCGGGCGGCGCGCCGTGGATCGTCTCGTGGTGCTCCCAATGCGGGACGCGGTGGCCATAGCGGGCCAGAGCCGCGTACGCGGGCACATGACCCAGGAGCCCGTCCGATGTCGCGCCGTCGCACGCGTGGGCGTCGAAGCGCCGTTGGTCCGCGGCGACGCAGCGGTGCAGAGGCAGGGTGGGGATGTTCGTCGGCTTGACCGAGTACACCCTGCCGACCTGGCCGACCACCTGCTGCCCGGCGCACGCCGGGTCGGTCGAGGTGAAATCACCGACCGCGTCCCGGCACCCGTGCAGCATGACGGTGTTCGGGCCGTCCTGCGCCGGAACGCCCATCGGGGTCTCGAAGTGGAAGCCGGGCCGAACCGAGTCCCCGGTGCTCGCGGTGTACCGGTTGCCTTCGTCATCGACGAACCGGCCGAGCTGACCCTGCGGCGGGGCAGGCCACGTCGCCAGGTTCGCGACGTGCTCCGGGGTCGTCACGCCCATCCAGCTGAGCACCTCGTCGACCGTGCCGTCCATCAGGTGCGCCGGTTGCCCGTTCACCTTGCCCCGGCCGATCACCGCGGGCCCGTTCAGCCACCAGGACACGACGTTGTCCGTGACACCGGACAGCGCGCCATTGACGTAGAGCCGCAGCTGGCGTGCGCTGCCGTCGTAGACACCGGCCAGGTGTGTCCACTCGCCCGCCACCGCCGGTCCCGCCGATCCCGCGTACCGCAGCTCGTGGTCGTCGGAGTCGGAGTCGGGGATGCCGAACGCCCACCGCCGCGCCTCGTGGCGGTACTGGAGGACGAACCCGCTGGTACGGAGTCCGTCCTGGCTGAGGATGGTCTGGGTGCGATCCACGTTGTCCAGTCGCACCCAGGCGGCCACGCTGAAACTGCTCTTCAGCGACGCGGCCGTGTACCGGGCGACAGCTGAGCCGGTGACCCCGTCCAGGGCGAGGGCGGCGTCGTGGACACCCGGCACATACGACGTCCCGGTCGGCGAGAGGGTCAGGTAGTTCTGACGCCAGTAGCTGTCGTCGGTGGTCGAGTCGAGTTTCCAGTAGCTCATCGACGCGGCCGGGGCATCGGCGTGCAACCGGCTGACCTCACCAGCGCCGAGCGACCGGCTGAATGTGCGGACATCGTCGACACCGCGAGCGTAGAAGTCCGTGTTCTGCCCGTTCCACTTCGACCGTCCGAACGTCATGGGACCGGACGACGCGAAGGGCGTCACGTCGGTCATGGCGCCTGCGAGATGTCCGTCGACGTACAAGCGCAGCTGCCTGCTCGCCGCGGTGTAGGTGACGACCAGGTGGCTCCACTCGCTGATGTGGGCCTGCTTCTCCGATGTCAGTACCGCGACCGGCGGGTTGTCCTGGTCCAGTCTCGGGACCAAAACCGCCCACTTCTTGGTCGCGCCGTTGAATTGGAGCATGAACGCGCTGGCGCGGTTGCCGTCTTGGGCCACCACGGTGCGGTTTCCCCCGGTCGTGGTGGTCAGGTATGTCCACGCCGCGACCGAGAAGTCGCGCGCGGTGTCCAGAGCGGGTGCAGCGGTCTGCGCGTAGCCGGTAGTGCCGTCGAACCAACCGGCTTTGCCCGCGCGTCCGCCGATGCGCTCAGCACCGCCGTGCATCGTGGCCGTCTGAGCACCGGGCCGGACGTCGGCCACCGTCGTGCCATCGAGCTCATCGAACAACCAGTGGTTCTTCGGCGTCGGCAGCTCCGCGGGCAGGTTCTCGTCGACCGAGGGCGGGAAGCCGCCGTAAAGGGACTCCACCCTGGGCTTGTCGAAGGCCCCGGCGTAGACGCGGACATCGTCGACCTTGCCCGGCCAGTACTCGCCCACGGCGCCCGCGCTCTTCCCCCGACCCGCGACCAGCCCGCCTTCGGAGTGCCACTTCGTCTCCAGCGTGCCGTCGCCTTGGCGGTCGCCGTTGACGTAGATCCACGTCTTGCCGGTCTGGACGTTGTACACACCGACCAAGTGCACCCAGGAGCCGAAGTCGGCGGTCTCGGTCGACACCGACGCCTTCGTCACCTCGGTCTCGCCGCTCGCCTCCGGCAGTTCGAAGGTCCACCGGCCGTAGGGGAACTCGCGGCTGGCGACGTGGCCAAGGCGGAACTTGCTCTTCGCCGGTCCGTCCAGGCTGATCGCCGAGCGGATGCACACGTCATGCTCGCCGAAGTCGCACTGCACCGTATCGGGCAGGTAGACCCAACCGGACACCGTGAAGCTGTCATCGGTGCGCAGGTCTACCCCGGTTGTGGCTGCGACGCCGGTGGCGCCGTCGAAGGACAGGCCGTTGCCGAGCCTGCCGGGGACGTGCGCGACACCGCCGGTCAGCGTCGCCGCCCGCGCGCCCGCGGAATCCCCCGCCCGTGTCCCGCTGGGCTCCTCGAAGGCCAGGTGGTGCACCAGCGCGGTGTCCCGGCCGGACATCACCCGGATCTCGTCGGCGAACAGCGCGCGCGAATGCACACTGACGTCATCGATCGCTCCGGCGAAGTAGGCCAGGTAGCCGCGCTCGGACTTGCTGCGCCCGATCTGGAAGCCTCCGGTCCCCGCGGACGCGGTGGTCGTCCTGACGCTCGACCCCACCTGAACACCGTTGACGTACAGCTGCATGAGTTGGACGTCCGCGTCGTACACGGCGACCACATGCGACCAGACACCGGCCTGCACGGCGGACCCCCGGACGGTGTCGCGCACCCCGCCGCGCGGGAGGGTGTGCTCGTACGTCGAGAAGTTCCAGCGACCGTCTCCGCCTGCGAACAAGCCGAAGGACGGGGTCAGTTCCCCGTCCTGTGACAGGACGGCACCGCCTCCGGAAGCGGTATCCGGCTTCACCCACGCGGCCACCGAGAAACTGCGGGAGGTGTCGACGACGTGCGGTGCCGCGATATGCCCGCTTGTGCCGTCGAGCCGAACGGCCAGGTCGGTGTGCGAGGGCGCCGAACTCTGCCCGCCGGTCCAATCCAGGCCGGTGGTCGACGGAATGCCGTTCAACCCGCGCTGGGGATCGGCGTCGGCGGCGTCGCCGTCCAGCCGCCACTGGGCGAGATCGACGGCGTCGCCGCTGACGATGCCCTGGATCTCGTCGGCGCCAAGCACCCGGCTGTAGAGCCGGACCTCATCGATGCCACCGGTCCACCGGTCGACCCAGGCGCCGCCCCATTGCGAGCGGCCGATGTTGAGCGCGCCCGTGGCGTTCCAGGCCGCGGTGATCGGCGTCTCACCGACCTTGTGGCCGTCCACGTACAGCGTGGCCACTCCCGCGGCCGGGTCGTGCACCGCGGCCAGGTGCGTCCAGTCGTTCAGGTCGACGGCGCCGACCGCGGACGCCGGGGAGCTGGCCCAGCCGGACACGTCGCCGTCGGCCTTGGTGGTCACGAACTTCCACTGCCTGCCGCGAATGCCCAGGAGGAACGCGCTCCCCGTCTGGCCTGCCTGGCTGACCACCCCGTATGAACGGTCATCGGCGAGTTCTCCGGTGAACTTGGCCCAAGCGGTCACCGTGTACGCGCCGTCGGTGCGCAGCATCGGCCCAGCGGTCGTGGCAGCGCCCGGCAGGGTGGTGAACATGGCGCGATCCACCGCGCCACCGCTTCCGAAGGAGGCGCCGGGCTGAAGAACGAGCGCTTCGCCGCCCGCTGCCTCGTTCGCGGCCGTTGTGCCCTCGACCTCATCGAACTTCCAGTGCGCGACCCGCACGTTGTCCCGACTCACCGCGGCCTTGATCTCGGCCTCGGTGAGCTCCCGGTCGTAGAGCTTCACCTCATCGATCCCGCCGCGCCACGGGTCGGCCCACTGGCCGTCCCGCCACACTCGGCCGATCGACACCTCGCCCCCGGCCGACCAGGTCGGGTGGGTCCAGGATCTCGTGCCCGCCAAACTGCCGTTGACGTAGATACGCGCCTGATTGTTCACCGTGTCGCGCACACCGGTGATGTGTGTCCAGGCCCCTGCCTGTGCCGGGAGGGTGGACAACACCCAGTCGCTCTCTCCTTGGGCCACGTCCGAGATTCCGCCGCCGAACGCCCAGAAGCCACCCTGGGCCGCGTCCCCCGGCACTTTGGGTCGATACCCCAGTGCGAAGCCCGGCAGGTTCTGCCCACTCTGACTCACCGCTATGCGGGGCACACCGCTGGACTCATCGAGCCGGACCCACGCGGAGACGGTGTGCCCCAGCGAAGTGGGAAGCGCGGTGGGCGCGGTGGCGTGCTGGTTGCCGGTGCCGTCGAGGTGGATGCCCGAGCCGACCGCGGCCGCGGTGTAGTCCGGGTCACCGACGACCACGCCATCGCGGGCACCGAGGTAGGCGGTGTCCTCGGCGTCGGACTCCAGCGGCCAGTGCGCTAGCGGACCGTTGCCGGGACGGACGTAGAAGTGGTGCACCGCCATCGGGCTCCGGTTGCCCGCACGGTCAGCGCTCTGCACATACAGGTCCTGCGGGCCGTCCCCGGGCGGGGTCAGCGGTGGCGTCTGCGCCCCCCGTCCCAGCTCGACAGCGTCGACCCACTGGGTGGGCGGGTCAGACCACCCGTAGTAGTAGCCCGCGATGTCGTCGTCCCACTCGTCCGGCTTCGACGCACCGGGGCCGAACCCGAAGGTGGCCGCGACGCCGGGCCCGCCGTGCCAGGCGTTGTCGGCCGGGTAGAGCGCCGAGTACACGGTCGGTTTCTGGTACGGGGCGTAACGGTCGACATAGAAGTCGCGCTGAACACCGCCGATGAAGCCGCTCGTGGCGCCCGCGCTGTCCCGGGCGCGGACGTACCACGACACCGACTCGCCGTGTCGCGCCGTCAGATCGATCGTCTTCGTCGCGACCGTGCCGGAGCCCTGCAGCGGATTGTCCCAGTCTGTGGTCTTCACGCCGTTGTAGTAGATGTCCCACTCGGGTTCGACCTGATCACCGTCCGGATCGGACAGTGTCGCCTTGAGCTGGAGCGACGAGTCACCGGTGTAGTACTTACCCGCGCAGCGCGCGCAGGTCTTGACGTCGGGAACGGTGTGCCGGTTGGTCGGATAGCCGGGGATGCCGTTGTACCTGACCTCCAGCTTGAACTCCGCGGGCACGTACTTGCGCCAGGCGTTCTGGTCGCTCTCGTCGACCGCGCGCAGGAAGTACGTCGAGGAGCCGTTCGGGTTCACCGAGGGGGCGCTGAACCCGACGTGCCTGTAGCCCTGGCAGCTGTCCCAGACGCTCGGGACGGCCGAGGTCCCGGCCGCGGTACCCGACGGCTGGTTGTTCCAGTTGGTGCCCGCGCCGATGCCCGAGGACGCGACGTAGAGCCGGTGCTGCTGTGTGTTGTACGAGCAGGACGGCCCGTACGCGACCGCGGCCTTCAACTGCACGCCGAGCACCTGGCTGCTGCCGACGAAACTGGTGTCGAACTGGAAGAAGGACCGGGTCACCAGGTTGCGCCCATAGGCTCGACCGACCCGGGCCGACGGGGAGGGCACGTAACCCTTCTCCTCCGGTTCGGAGTTCGCCCCGTTCCAGTGCGTGCCCTCGCGCATCGAGGTCGTGCCGTCGTCATAGACGGTGGTCCAGCCGGTCTTGTTCACCGTCCGCATGTCCGGGTCGATGATCACCGGGAAAACGGTGTCCGGGTCGTCCAGCATGGACTGGTCCGGGCGCAGGGTCAGCGTGTCCGCCGTGAGGTCGACAGCGACCACGGCGCCGTGCTGCAGCCGGGACTCCGCGGCGCGCTTCGCCGAGTCCCACATCACGGCCGTGGGAGCGGCGAACACGAGGTCACCGTCCCTGTCGTAGGCCTGCAGGCCCGCTATACCTTCATCGCGCAGCGTGACGCCGTAGGTCTTCATGCCGAACCGCACGGCGCGGAGGGCAGGGCTCTTCGCCGCCTCGCGGTCCTTCACGACCAGGTGCTGGGTGTAGCCGTCCAGGGTGGCCGTCATCACCAGGTCGACGCCGGGGAGGACATCGGGGTAGGTCGCCTCTGCGCCGTCGACCCTCGGCTCGGGCAGCCGCCCCGGCCAGGTCAGCTCGACGTGGGCGCTGTCGCCGCCAAGCCGCACCAACGGCTCGTCCGCACCGGCGGCAAACCGCACGTCGGCCGTGGTGGCGGCGGGCCGCAGGCCGTCTCCGCGCACCAGTGCGGTGTCCGGGGTGACCCAATCCGCGCCCTTGCGCACCCGAGTGGGGACCAGGCCGATCTCGGCGGACAGGGTGCCGTCCGGCTCGGCGAACACCGTCCGGGTCTCCGTGCGCGCCGCCAGCACCTCGACCCGCGATCCCTGGTTCCGCGCGGCGAGCAGCGCGGTCGCGGCGTCCTGGGCCTGCGCCACAGGCTCTCCGACCACCCGTTCCGGCGAGGGCGTGAGCGCGATGACGAGATCGGCGATCAGGGCGAGTGCCAGAGCCGTCAACGCCAGCTTCGCGGGCAGCGGTGTGCCGACGGGCACGCCCAAGCGGCCCGCCTTACGACGAGTTTTCAACGACTTCCCCAGTGGTCTGCGCATGTCCCCCGACACCACGCGACCCAAACGCAACGGCTCAGAGTGTGACACGTCCGGAACCGCGGTTTATCCGCCATTCGGGGCAATCACTCCTGCAGGCTCCACCCCGACCAGGCATCGCAACCCAAGCTCCCCGGTATCACCGACGGGCACGAGCCCGTTCACCCCCTCGCGAACACGCATCACCCGGTCGGGTGTTGCCTGGCGCAGCTTTCCAAGCCCGACCCGATCGTTCCGTGCCCGACGACGCGGAAGGGGAGATCACCGGAGGCGCCGGACTGGCCGCCAGCACGGATCGACTGTCCACCCAACACAACGGTTACCAGCAGGTGGGACCGGCGGCTGCCCGAAGCCCTGACCTGTCCGGCAACCCGGATACCCCGGTTGGCGAGGACTGGAGCCGAGCAGCCATGGGGGCGGGTGTCTCAGAACGTTGGCCGGGATCGTGCCTGCTCGCGGCGGTGCGGCTCGCGGGTCGTTGGGTTCTGGTGCCGAGTGCTCAGTGGAGCTGCGCGGGGAAGCCGCGCGGCCAGCCTCCGGGCGGAGGCTGGCCGGTTGGCCCCTAGCCGGAGTGGGTCACCGGTTCGGCCAGGCCGGACAGGGCTGCGGGTAGCGGGTCCTGGTGGAGGACGCCTAGGCGTTGGGTGGCTCGGGTTAGGGCTACGTAGAGTTCGGCTGCTCCTCGGGGGCTTTCGGTGAGGATGCGGGCGGGGTCGACCACCAGGACGGCGTCGAACTCCAGGCCCTTGGTTTGAGAGGGGGGTACTGCGCCGGGGACGCCTGGGGGGCCGATGACGATGCTGGTGCCTTCTCGGGTGGACTCTGATTCCGTGAAGGCGGCTATCTCGGTGGGGAGGTCGTGGGAGGTGACCTGCTTGGACCAAGGCTGGACGCCGCAGGAGCGGACGGAGTCGGGGGGTTGGACGTCGGGGGCGAAGTCGGCCAGGACTCCGGCGGCTACCGCCATGATCTCGGCGGGGGTGCGGTAGTTGACCGTGAGCTTGCGGTACACCCAGCGGTCGGGGACGTAGGGGTTCAGCATCGCGGCCCAGGTCTTCGCGCCTGCTGGGGAGCGGCGTTGGGCCAGGTCGCCTACTACCGTGAAGGAGCGGTTGGGGCAGCGGCGCATCAGGACTCGCCAGTCCATTTCGGACAGTTCTTGGGCTTCGTCCACCACCACGTGGCGGTAGGTCCAGTCGCGGTCGGCTGAGGCGCGTTCCACCAGGGTTCGGGTGTCGCGTTCGAGGAAGCGGTCGGCCAGGTCCTCGGCGTAGAGGAGGTCGGTGGCGTAGAGGTGGTCCTCGTCGTCCATGGAGTCCTGGCGGTCGACCAGCAGGTCCAGGACGCCCGCCGCGTACTCGGCCTCGGCCCTGCGTTCGCGTTCCGCGGTCCGGTCGGCGGACTTGTCGCGGCCCAGGAGGTCGACCAGCTCGTCGAGGAGCGGCACGTCGGACACGGTCCACGCGGCGCCGTCGGCGCGGTGCAGGGACTCGTCGGCGCCCGCGGCGCGCAGGCGGGTCGGGGACTCGTACAGCTCGGCCAGCAGCGACTCCGGGGTCAGGATCGGCCAGAGCTGGTCGATCGCCGCGGTGAACTTCTCGTTCTCCGCCAGTTCCTTGAGCAGGTCAGCGCGCAGCTGCTCCCAGCCGTCGCGGTCGTCGCGGGTGAGCCAGCCCCGGCCGATCCTGGCGATCGCGCGTTCGGTGATGACGTAGGTGACGATGTCGGTGAACACGGCGCGGGCCTCGTTGTGGGGCAGGCCGCTGGCGCGGGCCTCCTCCCTGGCCCACTCGGCGGTCGGGGCGTCGATGCGGGCGGTGGTGTCCGCCAGATCGATCAGCAGCGGTACCTCCGGCAGCCGCTGGCGGTCGGCGATGGCGGCCGCGAGCACGTCGAGGACCTTCAGCGAGCCCTTGATCCGCGCCGCGCGCTCGGTGTCCTCGGCTGTGACGCGCAGGCCGGGCACGAAGTCGCCGGTGGTCATGAACACCACGTCGGACTCGCCCAGCGACGGCAGGACGCGGCCGATGTGGTTCAGGAACGCCGGGTTCGGCCCGACCACGAGCACGCCGTGGCGCTCCATCCGCTCCCGCTGCGTGTAGAGCAGATACGCGACGCGGTGCAGCGCCACCACTGTCTTGCCGGTGCCCGGGCCGCCCTCGATCACCAGCACGCCCGGGTGGTCGAGGCGGATGATCTCGTCCTGCTCGGCCTGGATCGTCGCGACGATGTCGCGCATGCCCTCGCCGCGCGGCGCGTTCACCGCCGCGAGCAGGGCAGCGTCCCCGCGCTCCTCGCTGCTGGGGCGGCCGAGCACCTCGTCGGTGAAGTCGAGAACGCGCCGCCCGCGCGTGTGGAACTGGCGGCGGCGCCGGGTGTTCTCCGGGTTGACCGCCGTGGCGACGTAGAACGCGCGCGACGCGGGCGCGCGCCAGTCCAGCAGCAGCGGCTCGTAGCCGTTCTCCTCGTCGAAGATCCCGATCCTGCCGATGTAGGACACCTCGCCGGAGAGGCTGTCGAGCCTGCCGAAGCACAGGCCGTTGTCCGCGACGTCCAGCCGCCGGACCTCCTTGGCCAGGGCGCGGACCTCGTCGTCGCGCTCCATGGCCGTTCCGCCGGTTCCCCCGAGCGCGGCGGCGTGCTTCGCCTTCATCCGCGCGCGCTGGGCGTCGAGCCGCGTGTAGAGCCCGGCCACGTAGTCCTGCTCGGACCGCAGTTCCTCGTCGTACCCCTGAGTTGACACATGCCCCTCACAACGGCTAATCTGGCACCAGGTTCGGCGGGTTCTCCTGGTATTTCTGGAGAGCACGCCGATTTTCCATTCTCCGGACCGTGTCAAGTCCGGCTGTGCCGTCGACAGCCGCGATCAGGTGCGCAGCACGGCCTCGATGTCCCCGGCCGCGGTCGATCCGTAGGTGCTCGCGGCGCGTTTGGCGATGGCCGTGCGGTCGAGGGTGTACTCCTGGGTGCCGAGCGTCTCCAGCGCCGCCGTGGCCACGAGACAACCCAGCTGCGTCGCGCGTTCCAGGCCCAGGTTCCACGCCACGCCGTAGAGGAATCCGGCGCGGAAGGCGTCGCCCGCTCCGGTTGGGTCCACTGTGTCCAGTGGTGGGGCGGCCGGGACCAGGATCGGGTCGGCGCCCGCGCGGTCCACCCGCGCGCCGCGGTCGCCGAGGGTGGTGATCCAGGTGTCGACCCGGGCCAGCACGTCGCGGTCGGTCCACCCCGTCTTCTCCAGCAGCAGGGTGCGCTCGTAGTCGTTGGTGAAGAGGTAGCGGGCGCCGGTGACCAGGGACTCGATCGCGTCCGTTGGCAACCGGGCGAGTTGCTGGGACGGGTCTGCGGCGAAGGGCGCGCGGTGGTCCCGGCACTCGGCGGTGTGCCGGAGCATGGCGTCGGGGTCGTTCGGGGCGATGACGACCAGGTCGGCGCGGTCCGGGCCGGTGAGCACCGGGCGCAGGTCGATGTCGCGCGCCTCGCGCATCGCGCCCGCGTAGAACGAGGCGATCTGGTTCTGGTCCACGTCGGTGGTGCAGAGGAAGCGGGCGGTGTAGCGCTCGCGGGACACCCGAACGAACCCGATGTCGACGCCGCGGCGGCGCAGCCAGGCCGCGTAGTCGTCGAAGTCGCGGCCCACCGCGCCGACCAGCAGCGGGGCCATGCCCAGCGACGCCAGGCCGAAGGCGATGTTCGCGCCCACCCCGCCCCTGCGGATCGACAGCTCGTCCACCAGGAACGACAGGGACACCCGGGTCAGCTTGTCGGCGACCAGCTGGTCGGTGAACCGCGCGGGGAAGGTCGCCAGGTGGTCGGTGGCGATCGAGCCGGTGACGGCGATGCGCTTCACCCGCTCACCGCCAGTTTCAGGTCGTCGACCCGGTCGGTGCGCTCCCACGGCAGGTCGACATCGGTGCGCCCGAAGTGCCCGTAGGCGGCGGTCGGGGCGTAGATGGGCCGCAGCAGGTCCAGGTCGCGGATGATCGCGGCGGGGCGCAGGTCGAACACCTCGCGGATGGCCTCCTGGATCTTCACCGGGTCGGCGTTCTCGGTGCCGAAGGTCTCCACGAACAGCCCCACCGGGGCCGCCTTGCCGATCGCGTAGGCGACCTGGACCTCGACGCGGTCCGCCAGGCCAGCGGCCACGGCGTTCTTCGCCACCCAGCGCAGGGCGTAGGCGGCGGACCTGTCGACTTTGGACGGGTCCTTGCCGGAGAACGCGCCGCCGCCGTGGCGGGCCATGCCGCCGTAGGTGTCGACGATGATCTTGCGACCCGTCAGGCCCGCGTCACCCATCGGACCACCGATGACGAAGCGACCGGTCGGGTTCACCAGCAGGCGCACGCCCTCGGTGTCCAGCTCCAGGTTCGCCAGCTCGGGCAGCACGACCTGCTCGCGGACGTCCGCGCCCAGCAGGTTCTCCAGATCGATGCCCGCCGCGTGCTGCGACGACACCACCACCGTGTCCAGCCGCACCGGCCTGTCGCCCTCGTAGGCGATCGTCACCTGCGTCTTGCCGTCCGGACGCAGGTAGGGCAGCGCGCCCTGCTTGCGCACCAGCGTCAGCCGCCGGGTCAGGCGGTGGGCCAGGGCGATGGGCAGCGGCATCAGCTCGGGGGTGTCGGTGCAGGCGTAGCCGAACATGAGGCCCTGGTCGCCCGCGCCCTGGCGGGCGATCTCGTCATCGGCGTGCTCGACCCTGGACTCGTAGGCGGTGTCCACACCCTGGGCGATGTCCGGGGACTGCGCGCCGATGGCGACGTTGACACCGCAGGAGTTGCCGTCGAAGCCCTTGGCCGAGGAGTCGTAGCCGACGCCGAGGACGACCTCGCGCACGATCGCGGGGATGTCGGCGTAGGCGCGGGTGGTGACCTCCCCCGCCACGTGCACCTGGCCGGTGGTCACCAGCGTCTCCACCGCGACGCGGGAGCGCGGGTCCTGGGCCAGCAGCGCGTCGAGGATCGAGTCGCTGATGGCGTCGCAGATCTTGTCCGGATGCCCCTCGGTCACGGACTCCGAGGTGAACAGGCGTGTCGACACCGCATTCCTCCCTGTGTGCGCGGGTGGTGACCGGTGCCAGCCTGGCGGGCGGGGCTAAAGTTCCCGTCCACCCGCGTGCAACGCTCCGCGCCGGTCTGGTGTTCTGTTGGGTATGGAGGACTCGCGCGCAGGCACGCGGCCGCGGTCGGACGACCCCCACGCCGACCCGACGCTGACCCGCCTCGTCGAGGACCTCGACGAGGGGTTCGCCGTGCTCGTGCGCCACGAGGAGCGCGTCGTGTACTCCGTGGCCCTGCGCGTCACCGGGGCGCACCAGGACGCCGAGGACCTGGCCGCCGAGACGTTCCTGCGGGCCTACCGCGCCCTGCTCGGCTACGACGGCGAGCGCATCAGGGCGCTGCGGCTGCGGCCGTGGCTGCTGACGATCGCCATCAACACCTGGCGCAACTCGCTGCGCTCCGCCAGCAGGCACCCGGCCGCGATCCCGACCGCGGAGCTGCCCGAGCCGCGCTCGGACGGCCGCGGCGTCGAGCAGGCGGCCGAGAGCGCCGAGACCCAGCGCGAGCTGGGCGCGCTGCTGGCCCGCCTGCCCGCGCCCCAGCGGGCCGCCGTGGTGCTGCGGCACGTCGCCGGGATGTCGATCGGCGAGGTCGCCGAGGTGCTCGGCTGCCCGGAGGGCACCGCCAAGTCGCACGTGTCCCGCGGCCTGGCGTCCCTGCGCACCATCCATCGCAACGCCAGCCCCGCCGGAAGGAGGGCGATATGACCACCGAGGACCCGTTCGCGTTCGGCGACCTGACCGAGGAGCCGCCGCGCAGCCTGGTCGACCTGGTGTACGCGTCGTGGGTCGCCGTCCCCGGCCCGCTGGGCGAGGTGTTCCTCGCGTTCACCCGGCAGGGGGTCGAGTACGCCCGGCCCGCGGCCGCGCTGCCCGACGGCGACGGGGGGTTCCGCGCCGCGTACCGCGCCCGGTTCGGCCGCCCGCTGCGGCGCGCCGACGCCCCGCCCGCCGGCGTGCTGGCCGCGCTGAGCGGACGGCCGAGCCGGGCGCTGCGGCTGCACCTGCCCGGCCTCAGCGACTTCGAGCGGGCCGTGCTGGCCGCCACCCGGCGCATCCCCGCAGGCCAGACCCGGCCGTACAACTGGGTCGCCGCGCAGATCGGCAGGCCGAGGGCGGTGCGCGCGGTGGGCACGGCGCTGGGGAACAACCCGGTGCCGCTGCTCGTGCCCTGCCACCGGGTCACCAAGGCGACCGGGGAGCCCGGCGGCTACGTCTTCGGGCCCGCCATGAAGGAGCGGTTACTGCGCGCCGAGCGGGTCAACCTCGACGAGGTGGGCGACCTGGCCCGGCACCGGGTGTTCTTCATCGGCAGCGACACCACGCGCATCGTGTGCTATCCGACCTGCGCCAACGCCCGGCGGATCACCGAGCGCCACCGCAGGGGCTTCCGGACCGTCGAGGAGGCGCGGGCGCACGGCTACCGGCCGTGCAAGCACTGCGCCCCGGCCGCGGCGGCGCCCGCGTGAGCGGGTCAGTAGCCCGCGCACGGAAGCGCGGCGCGCCGGGTGCCGCCGAACCGCGCCGAGGACAGCACCGGCTCCCGGGAGAGCACGGCCTGCCGGAGCCTGCGCAGCCGCGGCGTCGGCTCGACGCCCAGGTTGTCGACCAGGACCGCGCGCAGCCGCTGGTACACCGCGAGGGCGCGCTCGGACTGGTCACACCGGCAGAGGGCGACCATGTACTGGGCGTGGATGCTCTCGTGGGTCGGGTAGGCGGCGGTGAGCGGCTCCAGCTCGTCGAGCAGCTCGCGGTGCCTGCCGAGCGCGAGGTCGGCCTCGATGCGCTGCTCCAGCACGACCTTGCGGGACTCCTCGAACTCGATGACCTTGGCCGCGCTGAGCGGGCCGGGGTTGACGTCGGCGAGCGCGGGGCCGCGCCAGAGCGCGAGCGCGTCGGACAGCCGGGCCGAGGCCTGCCGGTGGTCGCCAGCGGCCGCCGCGGCGCGCCCGGCCGAGGCGAGCCGCTGGAACTCGACCCAGTCGACGCGGCGGCCGTCGAGCTGGTAGCCGGGGTTGCGGGTGTGCAGCAGTCCGTCGCCGCCGCCCGCGGCGCGCAGTGTCCTGCGGATCTCCAGCACGTAGGTCTGCAGGGTGGACATGGCGCTCTTGGGCGGCGAGTGCGCCCAGAGCTCCTCGATGCATTCCGAGGACCGCACCACCGTGTCGGCGTTGAGCATGAGAAATGCCAATAGCTGGCGGACCTTGGGCGCCGTGGGCGCGCGATCGACGCCCCCGGCCGATATGACGACAGGGCCGAGCAAACTCATCCGCATGGATGTTCCCCCAACGTGAGCGACCTTCAATTCATCCCCAGCGGTCGGACTCTCGGCCTCGATATTAGTCCGCTCGGGCTACTCTTTTCGTGTGTTTTCCCCGATCGAGTGATCACGCTTCGTGCTCGTGATCAGCGACGATGCGCCAGCAAAGGTGGGTTGAATTCGGGACACTCCGCATGAAGACGGACTATTGCCGATTCGATCTGTGACCTGCATCACTCCCTGCAACCGCCGCTTCCCAGTCGGTGTTTGCGCTCAATGGCGTGGTCTCACGCACGCATTTCGGAGAACGACGCATCGGGGGACGCTCGTGAGGTTTCTGATCCTTGGTCCGCTTACCGTCCTCAAGGACGGGGAGGACGTCACGCCGAGCGCGCCGAAACAGCGCGCTCTGCTGGCGCTGCTGCTGGCGAACGCGAATCGGCCCGTCTCCATGGCCCAGGTCGTGCGGGAGCTGTGGGACTACGACCCGCCCCCGCGCGCGGTCGCCGCCGTCCACACCTACGTCATGCAGGTGCGCAAGGCGCTGCGCGACGACGACCGGCTCGTCACCGTCGAGCAGGGATACCTGCTGCGCGTGCGGCCGGGCGAGCTGGACCTCGACGCCTTCGCCGACGCCGCCGCGGCCGGGCGGGAGCGGCTGGCGGCGGGCGAGCTCGCGGCGGCCCGACGGCGGCTGCGCGACGCGCTCGGCCTCTGGCGCGGCCGGGTGCTGGTCGACGTCGAGTCCGGCCCGCTGCTGCAGGAGGCCATCGACCGGGCCGAGCGCGACCGGCTGGACGCGGTCGCCGCGCGCATCGAGGCCGACCTGGGCCTGGGCCGCCACCTGGAGCTCATCGGCGAGCTGAGCGGGCTGGCGCACCTGCACCCCGACGACGAGCGCCTGGTCCGGCTGCTCATGCGGGCGCTGTACCGGGCGGGGCGGCAGGCCGACGCCATCGCCGCCTACGGCGACCTGCGCCGCGAGCTGGCCCGCGAGCACCGCGCGGCGCCCGCGCCGGAGACCGAGCGGCTCTACACCCACATCCTCACCGGCCACCCCGGCCTGGAGTGGACCGCCCCGCCGGTCCCCCGGCCACGCAGCTCAGCCGACCACGGCGCCCTGCTGTGACCGGCCCGAACAACGAGGAAGGACTGCCATGAACGCGCACTCCGCAGCCCGGACGACCGGGGCGGCGACCTCGGCCGCCCGAGGTCCGGGGTTCGGACTGGTCCTGATGCTCTGCGCCCAGTTCATGGTGATGCTGGACGCCTCCATCGTGACCGTCGCGATCCCGGAGATCCAGCACGAGCTGGGCTTCTCCGCCACCACCGTGCAGTCGGTGATCACCGCGTACAACACCGCGTTCGGCGGCGCCCTCATCCTGTGCGGCCGCGTCGGCGACCTGCTCGGCAGGCGGCGGGTGTTCGTGATCGGCATGGTCGCCTTCGCCGTCACGTCGCTGCTGTGCGGGCTGGCCCAGGACGCGGTGACGCTGGTGATCGGCCGCGTGCTGCAGGGCTTCTCCGCCGCGCTGATCGCGCCGACCGCGCTGGCGCTGCTGACCACGTCGGTGCCCGAGGGGCCCGCCAGGGCCAAGGCGATGAGCAAGTTCGGCATGGCCACCGTCGTCGGCTTCATCAGCGGTCTGGTCTTCAGCGGGCTGCTGGTGGAGGCGTGGGGCTGGCAGGGCGTCTTCTACGCCACGGTCCCGGTCGGCGTGCTCGTCGCGGTGCTCGCGCCGCGGTTCATCCCGGACGTGCCCAGGCAGCCGCACCGGATCGACGTGCTGGGCGCCATCCTGATCACCCTCGGCGTGGCGCTGCTCGTCGCCGCGCCCGCGCAGAGCGTGTCCTCCGGGCTCACCTCGGGGGCGTTCCTGTGGCCGCTGGCTGCGGGCGTCGCGCTGCTCGGGGCGTTCCTGTGGCTGGAGAGCAGGCACCCGGAGCCGCTGGTGCGGCTGGGGCTGTTCCGCTCCCCGGTCGTGCGCGCTGCCAACCTGGTGTCGGTGGCCTCGGGCATCAGCTCCGGCTCGGCGTACCTGCTGGTCACGATGTACCTGCAGGAGGTGCTCGGGTACTCGGCGCTGCAGGCCGGGCTGATCGTCGCCCCGGTCGGCGTCCTGAACATCTCCTTCGGCTTCGTGCTCGGCAGGCTGATCACCCGGCTGGGCCTGCGGGTGTCGGTCACCGCGGCCACCGTCGGCTCCGGGCTGCTCATCGCGCTCGTCGCGTCGCAGGTCTCGCCGGAGACGAACATCTGGGTGTACGCGATCGCGCTGCTGCCGATGGGGATGGCGTTCATGGCGACCACCGTCACCTCGACGCTGGCGGCGACGTCCAATGTGGCCAACCACGAGCAGGGGCTGGCCGCGGGCGTGCGGCAGACCTCGTTCCAGCTCGGGATCGCCGTCGGCGTCGCCATCCTCATCCCGATCGCGTCCAGCGCGGGCGCCGGGCCCGTCGCGCTCGCCGACGGCATCCGCACGGCGTTGTTCCTGCTGGCGGCGATCGTGGTCGTGGTGGGCATCGTGGCCTTCGCCGGGCTGCGGAGCCTGGCGCGCAAGGGCTGAGGACGCGACGGCCCCGACCCTGCGCGGGTCGGGGCCGTCGGGGTGGCTACGCGGCCGTGAGGTGGCGGGTCACCTCGGCGGGCAGGTCCTCCAGGTCGGCCCGCTCGCCCGACCAGCGGCCCAGGTACTCCGGGTTGCACCCCTGGTAGCCCAGCAGGCGCGCCAGCGGGGCGATGGCGCCGTAGACGGCGCGTTGCAGCGGCCACGGCCTGCTGGTGAACCGCAGGACGTCGGAGAACTCCAGCAGGGTCACCGAGCGCTGCAGCAGGCCGGGCACGCCGTGCTCGTCGGCCTTGCCGTCCTCGGCCAGGCAGAACAGCTGGCGCAGCAGCAGGGTCTCGAACCGGTCGGCGCGGTTGCGGAACTCGACCACGGCGAAGGTCTCCTCGTGGTCGCTGGCGCTGAAGAAGCGGTGCGTGACGCCGGGCGGCACGGCGACGTGCCGGCCGGGCTCGTCGAGGATCACGTCCCGGCCGTCGATGTGCACCCGCAGCCGACCGCGCACGAGCGTGAACCGCTCCTCGCTGAGCGGGTGGACGTGGTAGTCGGCGGCGAAGCCGCCCGGCGCGACGTAGAGGTCCATGAGCGATGCGGTCCCGCCGGTCTCGGCCGCCGGGGTCCGCACGACGATGCGCTGCCTGCACGGCGGGTTGCGGTAGACCTCACCGGCGCTCACGGGCATGGCTGCTCCTTCGCTGTCGGGTTCTCGCGCGGGGCGGGTCACGCCCCGCGCTGGTGGAGGATCTGTCGCCGGTCGCGCATGAGCTTCCCGTTCGCGGTGCGCGGGAGTTCGCCGACGACGTGGTAGCGCGCGGGCACCGTGCGATCGGCGCCCAGCAGGCGCAGGCACCACCGGCGCAGCTCGCCGGGCTCGATGTCCTCGGTGGCGGCGACGTGCGCCTCGATCGGCTCGCCGTCGAACACCACGGCGTCGGTCACGTGCCGGTGCGCGCGCAGGGCGGCCTCGATCTCGGCGAGCGCGGGCGTGGTGGCCCGGCCGAGCAGCCGCAGGGCCCCGGTGGCCTGGTCGACCGCGACCAGGTCCTGGGTGGACATCCAGCCGCCGGTCCACGGCTCGTCCTGGTCCAGGTACGGCGACTGCGGCACGTGGACCTCCAGCACGCCGCCCACCACCCGGGTCCGCACGCCGGGCACCGGGACGCCCACGGTGGGCGGGCCGAAGACGCCCGCGAGGTCGGCGGCGATGACCCCGGTCTCGGTGGTGCCGTAGGCCTGGCCGACGCGGACGCCGAACCGGGCGAGGAACGCCGCGTGCGTGTCGGCGGGCAGCGGCTCGCCGCTGGAGACCGCCAGCCGCAGCCGGGGCAGGTCGGCGGCCAGGAGCCCGGCGAGCAGGCGCGGCGAGCCGAGCACGGCGTGCGCCGCCGACACCGGGCACGGCGGGAACATCACCGTCGCGCCCACGTCCAGCGCGTGCAGCAGCCCGCCGATCAGGCCGAAGGAGTGCGCGGTCGACTCCAGCACCGCGACGGTCTCGCCCTCGGCAGGCCCGCCTGCCAGCGCCCGCCAGCGGTCCAGCTCGACGAGCAGGGACTCCGAGGTGCGGCCGACCACCTTGGGCCGCCCGGTCGTGCCCGAGGAGAACTGGACCACGCAGTGGCTCGACCGGGCGGGCCGCCCGCCCGGCAGCCTGCGGACCAGCACGGAGCACTCCGCGACGAAACCCGTGCCGGGCGCGCCGAAGGTGACCAGGTACTGCGGCGCGCACAGCGCCAGCAGCGCCCGCCGGTCGGCCGCGCCGACGCCCGGTTCGAGCTGGACCACCTGCGCGCCGAGCGACCACAGCGCGAACAGCGCCCAGAGCTGGGTGAGGCTGGGACGCCCGTGCAGGGCGACCGTGGTGCCCGCGCGGACGCCCTGCACCCGGAACAGCCGCGCCAGCGCCTGCGTCTCGGCGCGCAGCCTGCCGACGGTCACCGGGTGGTGCGCCACGGCCCAGACGGCGTCGTCCGGGCGGTGGTCGATCAGCTCGGCGCCCCACCAGGACCGCATCGGTTCCTCCCGGTGCTCACTTCTCGACGCAGAACTCGCCGACGGGCCAGCCCACGTGCCGCTTGTCGGTGGCCACGTAGCCGAGGAGGGCGTCGCCCGGCTTCAGCTCGGTCACGTTCAGCACCGCGCCGCCGGGGCCGAGCACCCGCACGTGCCAGTCGTCCTGCACGATCAGGTTGACCTTGACGCCGTCCTCCGACGTGGCGTCGATGCCCAGCAGCGGCCGGGACTCCAGCTTGATGCGGCCGACCACGATGCGCCGGGTCCGCCCGTCCGCGCCGACGGCCAGGACCGCGTCGCCGGACTTCAGCTCGCTGAGGTAGTTCGTGCGGTTGTCCTGGCCGAGCACGTAGGAGTGCAGCGCGCCCGCGTTGATCCGGAACGGGCGGGTCGGCATGTAGGGCAGCGGATGGGTCTCGCTGCAGCACAGCACGAACCCGTGCGCGTAGGACCCGACGAGCATGCCCTCGTCCTCGTCGAAGTGGCTGCAGGTGTCGATGCAGACGCGGTCGCCGAGGCCGAGGTGGGTGATCCGGTCGACGCTCAGCTTGGCCAGCGTCAGGTCCGGGGTGGTGGCGCGCAGCATCCGCACCAGCTCGAAGACGTCGCCCGCGGACCTCGGGGCCAGCAGCACGCCCTCGGAGCCCTTCTCCAGCACGTCGACGATGACCCGGGCCTCCTCGATGTCCTCGGCGCGGCAGACCAGGTTGCCCGCCGAGCGGTCGGCCGCGGCGATCACGATCTCCAGCGGGATCTTCGTCGGGTCGGCGAACTGCACCACGGTGTGCGGCATCGCGATCGCCGCGTCGCAGGCCAGCCGCAGGGTCCGGTCGTCGACGACGTCGACGAGGGCGGCGGCCTCCGGCGGGAGCGCGGCCAGCTCGGCGGCGTCGGCGACCGGCCGCAGGTCGATGGCCGACCCCGGCGCGTCGCCGTCGACCAGGACGCGCTTGACGGTGTTGGGCAAGGTCTCCAGCACCGCCATGTCGCTGTCCACGATGGCGTCGACGCGGGCGTGGACAGCCGCGTCCACGACGGCCGCGCGCTGGTCGGACGGGACGGTGCGCAGATCGATCCAGGCGAGTTTCACAGCACTCCTGCCAATCGGGTTCGCGGTTCGGACTCGGTGGAGGGGGCGCGGCCGTGCACGATGGCGGCCAGTTCGGCGACGGTGAGCCGGGGCGACGCGCTGGTGAACACCCGGCGCCCGACGGCGAGGCCCCGGCAGCCCGCCGCCATGGCCGATGCGGCCAGCCCGGCCGGGTCGCCGCCGCTGCCGCCGCCCGCGACGACCACCGGCAGCGGCGAGCTGGCCACCACGTCGGCCATCCGCTCGATCGGCTGCGCCATCACGGTCTTGACCATGTCGGCGCCGAGGTCGGCGGCGATGTTGGCAGCGTGCGCGATCAGCTCGGGCAGGCCGGGGTTGTCGATGCGCGGGCCGCGCGGGTAGATCATCGCCAGCAGCGGGACGCCCCAGCGGTCGCATTCGGACGCGACCATGCCCAGGTCGCCCAGCTGGGCGGCCTCGGTGTCCGAGCCGATGTTGACGTGCACGCTCACCGCGTCCGCCCCGAGCCGGACGGCCTCGTCGACCTCGCCGACGAGCACCTTGGCGTTGACGTCGGGGGCGTGCGCGGTGCTGGCGCTCAGGTGCACGATCAGCCCGCAGTCCGACAGCAGGCTGGCGGGGATCAACCGGGCGCGTCCCTTGTGGACCACCACGCCGTCGGCCCCGCCCGCGACGATGTCCTCGACGAGCCGGGGGAACCCCGCCACGTCGCCGATCGGCCCGTCGGACACGGAGTGGTCCAGCGGGACGAACAGGAACCGGCCGTCCCCCGAGCGCGACAGCCGGGCGAGGCGCAGCGACTTGCCGGTCAACGTGGTCGTGATCATCACACGGCTCCCCTCGTAGCTGGTTCCCACTCTGGCAGCGGGGTCTGGAGAATCGAGCTAGTTCGTCCCGCTCGCCGACCGCGCGCCCGCGTCGACGGCGACGGCCGGGGACCCGGGCGCGGAGAGCAGGTCGGCGTGCCGCTCGCGGAGGACCTTCTTGAGCACCTTGCCGGTCACGCCGACCGGCAGCTCCGCGCGGTCGCGGGCGACGACGAGCGCGGCCAGCCGCGCCAGCCCGGCCGCCGCGAGCGCGCCGTTGCACCGCGACAGCAGCTCCCGGGCGTCGTGCGGGGACGGTTCCTTGAACAGCACCACGGCGGCGGGTCTCGCCGCGCCCGCGCCGTCGTCGACGGCGATGACGGCGGTGTCGAACGCGGCCGTCGCGTTCAGCACGACCTCTTCCAGCGGCAGGCTGTAGACCGGGCCGTCGGCCGTGCGGATCACGTCCGGGGTGCGGTCCAGGTGGTACCAGTTGCCCTCCGCGTCGCGCCGCACCACGTCGCCGGTGAGGAAGTAGCCGTTGCGGATCGCGTCGCCGGTGAGGTCGGGGGCGTTGACGTAGCCGGGGGTGACGCTGGGCGTGCGCACGCCCAGCAGGCCCGCCTGCCCGACCGGCACCTCGGCGCCGCGCTCGTCCAGCGCGGCGGCGGACCGCACGACCCGGACGGGCCTGCCGATCATGCGGCCGTAGTTGTCCGTCTCCGGCGTGTGGACGTTCCGGAACAGCACCATGCCCATCTCGGAGGACCCGAGTCCGTCCACATAGGTCGAGCCGGGCAGCCATCCGCCGCGCGTGGGCCTGCGGCCCAGGCGCAGCAGCGGGCGGATGTGCCGCTCGTGCGACGCGTCGCCCATGCCCATCCAGGTGTGGACGCTCTGCTTGGCCCGGTCGGACAGCCGGTCGACCGGCAGGTCCGCCAGCGAGATCGGGAACCCGATCACGACGGTGGGCAGGAACGCGTTCATCGCCTCGGCGACCCCGGCGCCGGACGGGTCGTCGGTCATCAGCGTGGGCAGGCCGAGCATGATGGCCAGGCTCAGGTAGCTGATGCCCGCCGAATGGCTCTGCGGCAGCGCGGTCACCATGCGGTCGGAGCGCGCGGACGGGAACTTCCACAGCCGCTCCCGCTTGCCCGCGGCGAACGTGCGGTGGGCGAACGAGGTCGGCTTGGGCACGCCCGTCGTCCCCGAGGAGTGCGACACCAGGACGATGTCGTCGTTCGCGGTGCGGTAGGGGTGCCCCGGCGGGACGGACGCGTCGGTAGCCTCCCGGTCCACCTCGGCCACCGCCGCGGTCACCAGGCCGCCTGATCCGGCGGCCGGGCCGCTGCCGGGGTAGGCGGCGGCGATGAGGTCGGCGTCGGCGACCAGGAGGGTGGTGTCGGTGCGCTCGAAGTAGTGCTCGGCCACGGGCGGGGCCATGTTCGGGTTGGTCAGCACCGTGGCCGCGCCGAGGCTGGTGATGGCGATGTGGTGCAGCAGGCCCGCGAGGCCGTCGGTGGTGTAGACGCCGACGCGGGCGCCGGGGCGCACCCCGGCCGCGCGGTGCCAGTTGGCGTAGCGCAGGGCGCGGGTCCGCAGCTCGCGCAGCGAGTAGCCGCGCACCGCGCCGTTCTCGATCCGGTGCAGCAGCGGGCGGTCCGGGTCGTCGGCGACGTCCCAGACGTGCCAGAAGAAGGTGCCCGCGCCGAGGTCCCTCCGGGTGGCGAGGCGCAGCCGCCGCACCGGCGACCGGTGCGCGCCCAGCAGGTACATGGTTCCTCCCAGTGTCGGACGGGATGTCACTTCCTGGTCGCGCGCAGCAGGCCGTGCACGGGGACCATGTCGGGCGGCATCGTGGCGACGTCCTGGGAGAGGGCGGCGGTCACCTCGAACCCGGCCTCCTCCAGCCACCGGCTGTAGGTGGAGAGCTTCTGCGGGCCGCCCTCGCCCATGGTGCAGCCGAGGAAGTAGGCCGGGAAGAAGTCCACCGAGTTGGTGTCCCTGAGGTTCTCCGGGTGGATCGGCACGAGGATGTAGACCTGCCCGCCCGGTTCGAGCGCGGCGTGCACGTTGCGCATGATCCGCAGCACGTTCTCGTGGTCGAACATGTCCAGGAAGTGCTTGATCATCACCACGTCGAAGCCGGTGGGCAGGCCGAGGAAGACGTCGCCGCCGATGAACGAGCAGTGCTCGGCGACGCCGTGCGCGCGGAAGTTGGCCAGCGCGTCGGCCTCCTTCTCCGGGAAGTCGAAGCAGGCGACGGTCAGGTCGGCCTCGGGCTTGAACTTGCGGGTCAGGATCGCGCCGAGCCCGGTGTTGCCCGCGACGTCGAGCACCCGCGCGCCCGGGGCGACCTCGAAGTGGGCGAAGAACCACTCGTCGATGAAGTCGGTGACCGAGTCCATCATCGCGCTCCACGAGGCGCGCAGGTCCGCGTTCTCGGCGGTGGCCGCGTAGAGCGTGCCGTCGAAGCCGTAGAACCGCTGGAGGCCGACGACCTTGCCGGTGCGCACGCTGTCGGACAGGTAGTACAGCTGGCGCAGGCAGATCACCTTGATCATGTCCATCCACGGCACGACCCGGTTGAGATCGGCCTCCGACGGCAGGGCCAGGCCGGACAGCGCGTAGCCGCCGGTGGTCTCGTCGTGGCTGATCAGGTCGTCCTTGACGGGCAGGAACAGCAGCTGCTCGATGGCCGACTCGGTGCCGCCGACGGTCCGCGCGATCTCCCGCGCGGTCAGGCCGGGCTTCTTCGCCAGCAGGTCCACGATGCCCAGCTCGAAGCAGCTCAGCACGTTCATGAACCGCATCGGGCCGAGCGCGTACTCCTTGAGTTTGGCCAGCACCTCGGTGGTGTCGGCGTCCCATGTGGTCATCGGTCGGTGTCCTTCCTCGGTGGGTGTTCGGTGGCCCCTGGCGACCGCCAGCGCGCGGGCGAGCCACGCGTGCGGGTCGTCGTGGGAGTGCTGTCTGGCGGCCACGAAGCCGTCGGGGCGGACCAGGACCGCGCCCCGCTCGCCGTGGCCGCGCAGGGACGTCCAGGTCCCGTCCGGGTCGCGCAGCTCGTGGCCGACGCGCAGCGCGTCGACGCCGTGCGCGGCGGCGGCGTCCAGCCACGGGCCGCCTTCCGCGCCTGCCAGCAGCAGGAACGCGCCCGGGCGCAGGAGCCCGTGCGTGCTCACCGCGCGGCCGTCGCGCTCCAGCCAGGCGTGCGGCAGCCGGTGGCCGGGCCGCGCGGTCTGCACGCAGCGCAGGCCCAGCGGGTCGGTCTCGGGCGCGGGCGTGCCGTCGGGCAGGACGTAGGGGGAGCCGCTGTAGTCGTAGCCGATCTCCACGCCCAGGTGCCGGGAGGTGATCCGGTTGGTGGCGAAGTACTCGGCCATGACCGCCCGGCGGGCGCGGCCGTCCTCGGTGTCGGCGAACAGCGCGGTCAGCTGGGCACGGTTCCACTCCGGCGTGGCGGCCGGGCTGACCCCGGTGCCCGCGGTGATCGCGAGCTGGTTGAACGCCGAGTACAGCGCCCGGTCGACCACCCGGCGGGCCACCGGGCGGCGCTCGGCCTCGTAGCTGTCCAGCAGCGCGGGGTCGGCCCGGCCCGCCAGCACCTCGGCCAGCTTCCACGCCAGGTTGTGCGCGTCCTGGATGCCGGTGTTCAGGCCGAGCGCGCCGGAGGGCGGGTGCCGGTGGGCGGCGTCGCCGACCAGGAAGACCCGGCCGTCGCGGAAGCGCTCGGCGACGGTGCCCTCGACCGGCCAGCGGCTGATCGAGAGCACCTCCATGGGGTGGCAGGCGGGCAGCTTCAGCGTGCGGCGGACCAGGTCCACGACGGCGCGGTCGTCCATCGCGGCGGCGGCTCCCGGCGGGCGGGCGACCATCAGCGTCCACTCCTCGCTGTGCCTGCCCCACCGGGTCGGGCCCATGGGGACGACGCCGCAGTGCTCGACCGTGCCGTCGTCGGTCAGCGAGGAGACCCGGTTGACCACGGCGTCGTCGTGCTCGATGAACGCGGAGAAGTCGGCGCGGACGTGCAGGTTGATCCAGTGGGTGAAGGTCGGCGCGCCCGCCATGCCGATCCCCAGGGCCGGGCCGACCGCCTTGCCGCCGTCCGCGGCGACCAGGTAGTCGGCGCGCACGCGCAGGGTCGTGCCCCGGCCGCGGTCGAGCACGGTGGCGGTCACGCCGGTCGCGTCCTGCTCGAAGCCGACGAGCTCGTGGTGGAACAGCACGCCGCCGGGGGTGCGCCGCTCGGCGTGGCGCCGCAGCAGGGGCTCCAGCCACCGCTGGCCGAGGTTGGCGTGCCGCTGCGCGCACACCGCCGCGTACTCCTCGGCGAGGGCCCCGCCGCCGTAGGCGTCGGTGCGGTGCAGCACCTTCCTGTCGTACGGGGCGTCGCCGCCGAGGCTGGTGAGCCACACCATCGCCGAGGACTTCTCCGGCGGCGCGCCCTCGCGGTAGATGTCGTCGGCCAGCCCGTGCTGGGCCATGATCTCCATGGTGCGGCCGTTGAGGATGTGCGCCTTGGGGTAGCGCGACGTGGTGGCGTGCCGCTCCACGAGCAGCGACCGGACGCCGAGGTCGGCCAGGACGACCGACGCGGTGAGCCCGGAGCCGCCGCCGCCGACGATCAGCACAGGCACGGTCGTTTCAGCGGGCATCGCCCGTCCTCCCCTGGTGTCCGGTGACGGCGGCGATGACGGCCCGGGCGTCGTCCGGCGCGCGGTCGCCGCGCCACGCGATGTGGTGGTCGGGCCGGACCAGCGCGAGGTCCCGGCCGTAGAGGTCGCGAACGTCCGGGTTCGGCACCGCGAGCACGGTGAGCGGGACTCCCGCGGCGCGGGCCGCCGCGGTGAACGCGCCCGCCTCCGGCGGCCGGTCGCCCAGGCGCAGCAGGGTGAAGCCGTCGCCGAGGCGGTCGAACAGCGAGTCCCCCGGCCCGCGTCCGGCGGTGCACCAGGCGTGCGGTGCGCGCCCCCCGGGTACGCCGGACGGCGTGTAGTCCACAAGGGAGTCGGCGGGCGGGTCGCCGTCCGCGCACACCAGCGGCGAGCCGTCGTACCGCGCGCCCAGCTGGACGCCGATCGAGGCGAACTGCTCGCCGCGGGCCGCCAGCAGCGCGCCGACGCGGGCCCGCTCCCGCCTGCCCTCCGGGCTGTCGCTCTCCAGCTCGGCCGACGGCGCGAGACCGGCCAGGCCGCGGTTCAGCTCCCGCGCCGCCGCCGTGTTGCGCAGGGCGACGGGCCGCCGTTCGCGCTCGTAGGAGTCGAGCAGGGCGGGGCCGCCCCAGCCGGTCAGCGCGGCGGCGAGCTTCCACGCCAGGTTCGCCGCGTCGTCCACGCCGGTGTTCATGCCGAATCCGCCGGTCGGGGTGAACAGGTGCGCCGCGTCCCCGGCCAGCAGGACCCTGCGGTCGGCGAAGCGGTCGGCGACCAGCGCGACGCCGGGCGTCCAGCGCCGGTGGCCGAGCACGTCGACTTCGATGTCCGCGCCGGCGGCCCGGCGCACGAGCGCGGGCACGCCGCCTGCGTCGGCGGAGCTGGTCAGCAGGACGTACTCGTCAGCGCCGTCGAGGGAGATCAGGTTGGTCGCGAACCCCTCGGTGATCGCCCAGTACGCCCACGCCCGCCCGGCCCGCCCGACGCGGTGGCGCAGAGCGGGGACCCGCAGGTGCGCCGCGATCGCCCGGCCGCCGAGGACGGGCTGGTCGACGCCGCCCTCGCCGCGGTACTCCGCGCCGATCGCCGCCCGCACGACGCCGCGGGCGCCGTCGCAGCCGACGACATACCGGGACCGCAGGTCGCCCTGCTCGGTGCTGATGGTGACGGAGTCGGCGTCCTGGCGCACGGCCGTGACGCGGCAGTCGAACCGCAGCGTCACGCGCGGCCGCGCCTTGGCCCGGTCGAGCAGGACCCGCTCGACGTAGAGCTGGTTGGCGCGGTGCAGCGGCTCTGGGACCTGGTCGGTGGCCGCCGCCGTCCGGACCGCGGCCCGCTTCTGGGCCGTCGACGGCATCGGCAGGCGGGCCAGCTCGTGGCCGCCGTAGCGGGTGAAGTAGGCGACGTCGGTGGGGTGGTCGGCGGGCAGGCCGAGCGCGCGGACCTCCTCGGCCAGGCCCAGCCTGCGGTAGTGCTCCATGGTCCTGGCGTTGTGCGTGTTGCCCCTGGGCACGGCGCAGACCGTGGACTCGTCGTTGACCAGGGTGCAGGGAATCCCGTAGTGGTCGAGGTACAGCGCGAGCACGAGGCCGACCGGTCCGGCTCCGACGATGACGACGGGGATCATCGCCTCACTCCGGCCCCACGACCAGCAGGCTGTTCTCCAGCGCCAGCCCGTGCACGGCCAGCAGGCGCAGCCCCGACGCGGCGAGCAGGGACCGGTAGCCGTCCAGGGTCCGCTGCCTGCCGCCCGCCATCATCAGCAGGTGCAGGTCGTAGAGCAGGGGCAGGACGCGGTCGCCCTCGATGATCCGGTCGACGATGACCAGCCGCGCCGAGTCCTCGCGCATGGCCCGCCGCACGTTGGTGAGCAGCGTGACGCACGAGTCGTCGTCCCAGTCCTGCAGCACGCGGGAGAGCAGGTAGGTGTCCGCGCCCTCGGGCACGGCGTCGAAGAAGTCGCCCGCCACCACCTCGAAGCGGCCCGGCTCCAGCGTCGAGGCCAGGTGCGCCCGCGCGGTCGCGAGCATGTGCTCGCGGTCGAACAGCACGCCCACGGCGTCCGGGTTCGCCTTGAGCACTGTGGACAGCAGCATCCCGCTGCCGCCCGCGATGTCGGCGATCACCCGGCTGCCCGCGAAGTCGTGGACCTCGGGCACGTCGGTGAAGAACACGCTGCCCGCGTTCATCGCGCGCAGGAACCGGGGGCCCGCGTCGGGCTCGTCGGCCAGGTAGCCGTGCAGCGTGCGGCCGAAGGCGTGGGCGAATCCCGACCGTCCCGTGCGCACCGCCTCCGCCGTGGCGCCCCACGCCTGGTGGAACTCCGCGCCGTAGAGCAGGCACATGTCGCGCATGGAGCCGGGGACGTCGCGCAGCAGTTCGGAGACCGCGGTCGGGCGGTAGCCGGTCTCGTCGCCGTCGAACACGCCGATCGCGGTCAGCAGCCGCATCAGGCGCACGACGGCGTCGGTGTCGGCGTCGGCCTTCGCGGCGAGGTCGGGGCCGGTGTCGTGGCCCGCGGCGACCAGGTCGGGCAGGCGCAGCGTCACCGCGGCGTGCAGGGCCTGCGCCCGCCAGGTGCCCGTCACGATGTCGACCACCGTGCGGGCGGGGTCTGGGCTCGCCATCGCTGTCCTCCCGGTGCCTGCTTCCACACACCGGACGGTTCCAGGCAGGTCTAAAGACGGGAGCAAGCCCGGAACGCGCCTCGCCCGCGACCCCTGGCGGGGATCGCGGGCGAGGCGGAGCGGGTCAGGCGCTGTGCGGCGAGGGCAGACCCTGGTGGAAGCCGCCGCCGAAGAACAGCAGCGCGTCGCCGTTGCGCTTGGCGGCGTCCAGGACGGTGCCGAGGAAGATGGAGTGGTCGCCGCCGTGGTAGACCTCGGCCAGCTCGCACTCCAGCCAGGCCAGCGAGCCCTTCAGCAGCGGCGACCCGGTGTGCCGTCCGGGGAACCACTCGACGGTGGCGAACTGGGCGATGCCCCTCGGCCGGTCGCGGCTGGCGAAGTAGCGGGCGATGTGCTCCTGGTCGGCGCTGAGCACGTTCACCCCGAAGTGCCGGGTGCGCAGGATGGTCTCGTGCATGTGCGCGGTGCGGGCCACGCAGCACAGGACCATCGGCGGGTCGAGCGAGACCGAGCTGAAGGCGTTCGCCGTCATGCCGTTGCAGTGCTCCCCGCCCGCGGTCAGGACGGTGATCCCGGTCGCGAAGTGGGACATGACGTCGCGCAGCACCGTCGGCGACGGGGTGGGCGGGCCGCCCTCGGACGGAACCGGCGCGAGGTGGCGGTCTTGTGCCATGTGTCAGCCTCCTGTCCGCTGGCCCGCGAGCGCGCGGCCGCTGGTGTACGGGGCCAGTGCCGCCTTGAGCTCGGCGGGCACCCGCGCGGGGACGGTGGCGTTGTTCGGGCCGCGCATGCACGCGATCCGCTGCCGCCCCTTGGCGATCAGGGTCTCCTGGCCGTCGTCGCCGAGCCGGACGAAGTCGAAGCCGAACTCGATCTGCGTCTGGGTCAGCTCCTCCAACCGCATCCTGATCGACAGGTTGTGGAACGCGGTGATCTCGGAGAAGAACTCGCAGTCCGCCTTGAGGGTGAACAGCTTCAGATCGTCGTGCATGATCTCGGCCAGCACCCCGGGCGCCTTCTCGGTGAGGAACCGCTCGCGGCAGTGGCCCTGCCACCTCAGGTAGTTGACGTAGTAGACGTTGCCGACGAAGTTCGTCTCCTCGAACCCGACGGTGTGGCGGATCTCGAAGTACCCGGCCATGGTGTCCAAATCACTCCTCTCCCGACAGGACGGCGAAGACCACCGGTGCGGTGAGATCGGCGATGGTGGTCACCCAGGTGGCGATGCGGGAATCCCCGGCGGACAGCACGACCCATCCCCCCGGCTCGACCCGGTCGACGGTGAGCGCCTGCGTGACCGACCCGGTCTTGCGCAGGCACTCCAGGGCGCTCCAGACCCGGGTGCTCGCCGCGGCGGCCGACTCGCCCGCCTCGGCGGCGACCAGGTCGCGCACCGGCACCTGGGCCCGGCCCAGCAGGTCGGCCCAGGTCCGGGCGTCGCGGTCGAGCACGGTCTCCACGTCGCAGCCGAGGCGTCCGGCTCCGACGGCGACCATGGTCACGCCCGCGCCGTGCGACGCGGTGATCGAGGCGCCGTCGATCTCCGGCTTGCCGTCCGGGCGGTGCCGGACGCGGACCGGGCGGCCGAGGGCGCGGCTGGCGGCGAGGTCGGTCTGCGCGCGCCGGTCCCCGACGGGCGGGTCGGGCTCGACGGCGATCGCGCGGCGGCCGCCCAGCCGCTTCTCCAGCGCCCGCTCCAGGTAGCCGCCGATGAGCAGGGGGTGCCAGGGCGCGGACGGGTCCCGGTCGCGCACGGCGCGCACCGTCAGTCCCTCCCAGCGCTCCACGACGGCGCCCGCCGGGTCGAGCAGGTCGACGTCGAAGACGTGGGTGTCGCCGTCCTGCGACCGCTCGCGCGCGTCCACGACCAGGGGTCCGGTGTGGCGGGCGGGATACAGGCGCTCGATCCGCAGCGGGACCAGGGTCGCGTCCGGGACGCAGCACCGGATCGCCCGCAGGACCGCGTCGCGGGTCTCCACGTCGGCGACGGCGTGCCGCGCGCCCGTCTTGCGGTAGGCCAGGCCCGCCTCGACGGGATGGGGCGGCAGCGCGAGGGCGTCGGTCGGCGGGCGCTCGGGGAGGTCGGGGCACGGGAAGCGCGCCTGGGCGCGGATCATTTCGGTGTCCCCGGCGCGGACGGCCAGGTCGACGGTTCCGTCCCGGACCTGGCCGGTGAGCCGGACGACGGTGGTTTCCAGCGGTCGGACGAAGTCGACGTCCGCCAGCACCGGCACGCCCGGCCGCAGCGCGGACGCCGTGCGGGCCAGGGCCGCGACGGCCGGGCCGACCGGCAGGCCCGTCGGGAGTTCGGTCTCGACGACGCGTTCGACGCCCGGGCGGTGCACCAGCACGTGGTCCGCCGACCGGCTCGGCGGAACCGTCCGGGTGGCGATCAGATCGTTGCCCACACTCACCGCCCACGGAGGTTTCGGCCATGCGGAATCGTCCGCCGCTCGGCGGCGTCCCGTGCTCTGCGGATCAAGCATGCATCAGAACGCCCGGCCCGCCCCACTTCCACCGTGCGACACCGGACGAAGCGGCGGTGGCGGGCATTCCGTTGCCCGCCACCGCCGCGCTCCCGGTCAGTCCTCCACTTCGGACATCGCGCCGGGCCAGTCCTCGACCCGCCACAGGCAGCCGGTCCCCGCGCGGGCCTGCACGCCCTCGTCGGACATCTCGAACTCGCCGAAGTCCAGCACGTAGAGCGCGCCGCCGTCGGGGCCGAAGGCCACGTCGATCGGCCGGTGCAGCGGCATCCCGACCGTCATCCGGTGCGTCGACCAGTCGGTCGGGTCCACCCGCAGCAGGTACCGGCCCAGCTTCGGCCCGCCGGAGGGCAGGCACATCGGGGCCTCGTCGCCGAACAGCGGCACGACCAGCTGCCCGGCGAACCGCTCGGCCGCCGAGGGCACGACGGCGAACTTCGTGGCCGCCACGTGCGGCTCGAACTCCACCAGCGGGCGCTCCGGCGGCGGCAGCTCGTCGTGGTTGGCGAGCACGAACTCCAGCGCCGGGCCGCGCTCCGGGGCGAACCGGGGCGCGGTCACCGGCTCGCCGCCGACGAAGTCCGGCCAGCCGTACCAGGCGCCCTGCCGGATCTCCCACAGCAGGTCCGGCGCGTTGCCGATGGGCCTGCTGCCCCGGTCGTCCGCGCCCTGGTCCACCGCGAGCAGCCTGCCGTCGGGCAGGAAGCCGAGGCCGAAGGCGTTGCGCACGCCCCAGGCCACCAGCTCCAGCCCGCCGCCGTCGAGGTCGCAGCGCATCACGGCCGCGGTGCACGGCAGGGCGGCCGCGATCCGCTGCCCCGGCTCGGTCGGCGTGCCGAACTGGGCGAACGCGCCGGTGGTGGCCTGCTCGCCGGGCAGGTCCGGCAGCGGGTTGCGGGTCACCGCGGACGCGCCGGTGAGGACGATGTCCAGCCCGGGCACGTCGTTGGCGTGCGGCAGCCTGCGCAGCCAGCCCATCTCGTAGGCGTCGAGCCCGACCACGCCGAGGTTGGCCATCGCGCCCTGGCTGAAGTACAGCTTGCGGTCGGGCCCGACCACGGCCATGTTCGTGTGGTAGTTGCCCGGCCCCGGCATGCCGTCGACGAGCACCTTGCGGGTGCCGTCGGCGTCGATGCTGCTGATCCGGCCCGCGCCGCCCTCGGAGACGTACAGGACGTCCTCGTGCCAGGTGAGGCCGGTGACCGGACCCGCGAGGCCGTCGGCGACGAGGGTGCGCTGCCGGTCGGCGGCGGGGTCGAGCAGCCAGACGCGGCCGCCGCGCGGGGCGCCGCCGAAGGGCAGCCCGGACTCGGCCACGTAGACCCGGCCGTCGGCGGCGACGGCCACGCTGGTCGGGAAGTGCAGCCCGGCCGTGATCACGGTCGGCGCGGGCAGTGTCCATCCCGCGGTGAGGGTCATTGCGATCCACCTCTCGTGCTGGGGAGCCGGTAGGCGACGATCTCGGCCCGCTCCTCGGGGGTGAACGGCCATCCGCTGGCCGCGAGCAGGTACTCGCCGTGGACGGCCACCGGCGCGTTCACCGCGGCGGGCAGCTTCACCGACCAGACCTCCTCGCCGGTGCGGGTCCGCACGGCGTGGACGTAGCCGTCGAAGGTCGTGGTGAAGACGAGGTCGTTGGTGACGGTCGCGGCGCCGTAGGCCGACGACGGGTACTGGCGCGTCCACTTGATCCGACCCGTCACCAGGTCGATCGCGACGAGCTCGCCGGTGGCCTCGTTGAACGGGGCGATCTGCGGCGGCGGCTGCTGGGTCACCCAGGTCGCGCTGTGGTTGTTCACCGCGGCGTAGATCGTGGTGTCGTCCACGGCCAGCGGGGAGATCACGCCGCCGAGCACGCCCGGGGTCACCGTGACGGGCAGCGTGGGAAGCTTGTCGTACTCGCCGTTCAGCGCGTAGAGGTTGTCGTTGTCGTGTCCGTTGTGCACACCGACGGACGTCTTCCACAGCAGCTGGCCGGTCGCGCGGTCGAACTGGTAGACGTAGCCCATCTTGCCCGAGCCGATGACGACCTCACGGCCGTTGGCCGTGGTCAGGACCGGCGAGTTCTGCAGGTCCCAGTCGTAGAGGTCGTGCGGGAGCACCTGGTTGTGCCAGATGACGTCGCCGGTCAGGTGGTTGAGCTTCACCATGGAGTTGGTGTAGAGGTTGGGGCCGGGCCTGCTCGAACCCCACGGGTACTGCTCGGTGCCGAGGAAGGGCGCCGGGTTGCCCACCGAGACGTAGAGGTCGCCGCTGGCGTCGAACGCGGGCGGGTACCAGATGCCGCCGCCGGAGTTGAGCTCGGTGTTGCCCCACAGGTCGAGCGGGACGGAGTTGAACGTCCACTTGGTCTGGCCGGTCCTGGCGTCGAGCGCCCACAGCACGCCCGCGCCGCCGCCGGTGAAGAACGCGTCGGCGTTGCCGGGGCCGGTGGAGACGTAGACCGTGCCGCGGTCGACACCGGGCGCCATGTTGATGCCCTCGGTCTCGGTGCGGATCAGGCTGCGGCTCCACAGCTCCGTGCCGGTGCGGGCGTCGAGCGCGAACGCGTTGGACGTCGTCGCGCCGTAGACCTTGCCGTCGACCACGTTGACGCCGTTGGGGCCGTTGATGGTCGAGTTGTACATCTTGACCCAGAGCACGCGGCCCGTGCGCAGCTCGATGGCGTAGACGTTGGAGTCGAGGTCCTGGGTGTAGACGATGCCGTTGACCACGACCGGTGTCGTGGCGTACACGCCGGGCCACCGGTTCGGCGGCGCGGGCACCCGGATCGGCACGGTCCAGGCGACCTCGAGCGAGGTGACGTTGTAGGAGTTGATCGGGCTGAGGATGCGGCGGGTGTTGGACTTGTCCGCGTTGGGCTGCGACCACTGCCAGGTGACGCAGTCCGAGGCCGTGCGGTGTTTCTGTGCGGCGCTCGACTCCGGCGCCGCGCCGTAATACCCGCCCAGGACGAGCAATCCGGCAACGGTGAGGATGCTGAACGATAATCGACCCGCGGACCGACCGCCGCGGTTTCTGCTCAGGCGCATGGCAAAACCCTTCTGTCCCTGGCGATTCGCCGAGCTTTCGCGGCTCGGGCGGCACAACCAGGGACCGTACCCACGCGCACCGGGCGGGCCTTCTTCCCGCTTGCTCACACACGAAAACAGCCGACAGCCCGGCAGGGGCCGTCCTCACGGCCCTGCCGGGCTGCCGCGTCGCGGTCCGCCCGCGGGGGTCACTCCTCGCCGAGCAGGGGGCGCACCTCGACGCCGCCGTCCATGATCGGGACGAACTTGGCGATCTCCACGGCGTGGTCGATGTCGCGCGCCTCGACCACGAAGAAGCCGGTGAGCTGCTGCTTGGTGTCGTTGAACGGGCCCTCGGCGACGTCGTCGCCGCGGACGGCGCGGGCCTGGGCGGTCGGCGCGGCCGCGTAACCGGCAACGATCTTGCCGCCGGTGCCCTCGACCTTGCCCTCGACCGCGCCGTGCGCCTCCAGGATCTCCGGCGGGATCTCCTCGAACGGGATCTCCTTGTCGAAAATCAACACCGCAAACTGGGGCATGGTTCGCACTCCTCTTGACTGTCGACCGACTCGTTATACGCGCCGAAGACACCTTACAACGATCCTTGGCGCACTCTCCGCGCACCCCGTGTGATTTCACCGGGATGGGCGTAGACAAATGCCAACGTATATCGGGGAATGCGCCATCGGCGCATCTTCTGGATTGCTCAGTCGCGGCGCACTCGGGAAGGAGACAGCGGGCGGGCGCGCCGGGCATCGTGTATTCCGGCGCCCTGACGCGACTCACGGGTGGACATCGTGGCGAAAGAGGACCGACACGTGACTGAGCAGCGAGACGTCTTTTCCGATCTGGCCGCCGAAGCCGACGAGGTGGACCGGCTGCTGTCCGAACTCGACGAAGCCGGGTGGGCGCTGCCCACCCCCGCGCCCGGCTGGACGGTCGCGCACCAGGTCGCCCATGTGGCGTTCGTCTTCCGGCTCGCGGGCCTGGCCGCCTCGGACCCGAAGACCTTCGCGGCGATGGCCGCCGCGGCGGGCGAGGACTTCGAGGGCGCGGTGAACGCCGCGCTCGGCCAGTACCTGTCCGACCCGCCGTCGGTGCTGTTCGCCCGGTGGCGCGACGAGCGCGACACCGCGATCAAGGCGCTCGCGGCGGTGCCCGGGAACCAGGTGGTGCCGTGGCTGGTGCGGCCGCTGCCGCCCGCGGTGCTGGCCTGCGCGGGGTTCATGGAGCTGTTCGCGCACGGGCAGGACATCGCCGACGCGCTCGGCGTCCGCAGGGAGCGCACCGACGGGCTCTGGCACGTCGCGCTGTTCACGACGCTGGTGTGGGACTTCGGCTACCAGTCGCGGGGGCTGACGCCGCCCGCCGAGCCGTTCCGCTTCGAGCTGACGGCACCGTCGGGCGCGCTGTGGACGTTCGGCCCGGCGGACGCCGCGCAGCGGATCTCCGGCCCGGCGGAGGACCTGTGCCTGCTGGCGACCCGGCGGCGGCACCGCGACGACCTCGCGCTCGTCGCCGACGGCGCGGACGCCGACCACTGGCTGGACATCGCGCAGGCCTACCGCGGCCCCGCCGGTCCCGGCCGCGCCCCCGGCCAGTTCGCGGACCGCTGAGCCCGTCCGGCGCCGCGGCGAGGAGGAGCCATGCACCCACGGACGGGAGCCCCCAGATGATCGCGGTGCGCGCCGTGCGCGGGGCGGTCCAGGTGGACCGCGACGACCCGGACGTGGTCTTCACCGAGACCCGGGCGCTGGTGCTGGAGGTCATCCGGCGCAACGGGCTGGCGACCGAGGACATCATCAGCATCTTCTTCACGGTGACGCCGGACATCAAGAGCGGCTTCCCGGCCGCGGCCGCCCGGGCCGTCGGCCTCACCGACGTGCCGATGCTGTGCGCCACCGAGATCGACGTGCCGAACTCGATGACCCGCGTCATCCGCCTCCTGGCCCACGTCCAGACCGACCGCACGACCCGCATCGAACACGTCTACCTCCGGGGCGCTGCCGCCCTACGCCCCGACCTCGCCGACCCCGGCGCCTCCCCGCCCCGCACGGGGACGGCGGGCAGCTGACCCACGGACACCAGCGCCCCGGCAGGCTTCCGGCCTGCCGGGGCGCTGGTGGTTTTGGGGCTGCCGGGCGCTGGTGTTCTTGGATGGGCTGGCCCGAGTCCGGGAACCAGGGATCCCTGGGGACGGGCGCGCGGGGTCAGCGGCCAGGGGCGTGGAGGTCCGGGGGGGTGCGGGGTCGGAGGCGCGGAGTCGGGGGCGCCAACCCGCGGGCACCGAACCCCACCGTGCGCGGTCGGCGCGGGCTCGCGCACCTCCACGCACCGAGACCCTGGCGTGAGGTCGGTGGGTGCTCGTGGGCGTCAGGGGTCACGGGTTTCCCGCGACCCCTTGGCCCTCGATGTCCCCGCTGTCGTACCCGTCAGGCGTCGTGGCCTGCGGCGGCGGTGTGGGGTTCGACCAGGGCTGCCAGGCCTGCGACGGTGGGGTTGGCGAAGTACTCCCACAGCGGGATCGCCACGCCGAAGCGGGCGTGGATCTCGTGGAGGAGGACGGGGATCAGGAGGGAGTGGCCGCCCACCGAGAAGAAGGCGTCGTCCACCGTGGTGGTCTCGGCGTCCAGTTCGGACCAGATCTCGGCGATCGCGCGTTCCACCACCGTCTCCGGGCCGCGGACGGTGCGGCGGGTGGTGGCGGCGGGGGCGGGGAGGCGGCGGCGGTCGACCTTGCCGCCGACGTTGCGGGGCATGCCGATCAGGGTCTGGAACGCCACCGGGGGCATCGCCTTGCCGAAGCGGGCGCGCAGGGCGGCGCGCCAGTCGGACGGGGCGCCGGTCGCCTTGCCGTCGGGGCCGCGCTGGGGCACGACGTACGCCACGAGGCGGGTCACCAGGCGGTCGGCGTCGGGGACGGCCACCACGGCGCACTCGGCCACCGACTCGTGCGCGGCCAGGGCGGCCTCGATGTCGCCGAGTTCGAGGCGGATGCCGCTGAACTTCACCTGGAAGTCCTTGCGGCCGCGGAACTCCAGCGCGCCGTCCCAGCGCAGCCTGCCGAGGTCGCCGGTCCGGTAGCAGGGCCCGGAGTCGTCGAGCGGCCGGAACCGCGCCCGGTCCCCGCCGGCCGCGCCGAGATAGCCCGGCGTGACGTGCGGGCTGACGATGACGATCTCGCCGGTCACCCCGGTCGGACACGCCCGGTCCTGCGCGTCGACCACGACGACCCGCCTGCCGGGGATCGGCCGACCGACGGGGGCGGTGCCGTGCACGGGCCCGGTGATCTCGTGCCACGTGGCCAGGATCAGCTCGGTCGGACCGTAGAGGTTGACCAGCCGCACGGCGGGCAGCGTGGTGCGCAGCCCGTTGACCAGGTCCCCCGGCAGCCGCTCGCCCGCCAGCAGCAGGTGGTTGAGCGCCCCGAGCCGCTCGGGCGCGCCGCCCGCCACCCGCAGGACCTCCCGCGCGAAGCTGGGCACGGTCTGGAAGTGCGTGATCCGCTCGGCGGCCAGCCAGTCGACGATCTTCTCCGGGTTGGCCCTGATCCGGTCCGGCACCGGGCACACCGTCGCCCCGGCCACCAGCGCGGCGAACACCTCGCACAGGCTGGCGTCGTACCCGGGCGCCGCCCACTGCGCGACCCGCGACCCCGGCCCGACGCGGAACTCCTCGGCGAACCAGGTGACGAACTGCGCGAGCGTCCCGTGGCTCTGCGGGATCCCCTTGGGCTGCCCGGTGGACCCGGACGTGTACGCGACGTACGCGCGGTCGGAGGAGCCCGGGACGACAGGGGCGGGCCCGCCGGCGCCGTCGGCAGGCAGGTCCGCGACGTCGACCACGTGCCCGTCCAACTCCTCGGCGTACCACGCTGCCAAGGGGTCGTCGCCCGCCGCGCCGTCGACGACGAGGCAGGCCGGGCGGAGGTCCTCCAGGACCGTCCGGCCGCGGTCGCCCGTGTCGCCGCCGCCCAGGCAGATCAGGTGGGCCCCGGTGTCGAGGACGGCGAGGGTCGCGGCGACCTGCCGCGGCCCCGTCGCCATCCGGACGACCACCGGGCTGCCCGCGAGGTCCCTGGGCAGGGCGGCGGTGATGCGGGCGGCGTCGGCGCGCAGGTCCGCGTAGCTCGTCGTCCCGCCCTGCCACGAGATCGCGGCCGCGTCCGGGGCGTCGGCGGCGGCGCGGTGGACCAGGGCGTTCGCGGGGGTGGACGCAGGCTGGCCGTCAGGGCGGCGGTCGGCGGCGCGGGCGGTCGCCGACAGGCGGTCCGGGGTGTCGAGCGGGAGGTCCGGGACCGGACGGTCGGGATCGGCCAAGGCGGCGGTGAGCAGCGTGTGCAGCTGGGCGAGGATCAGCTCGGCCGACGCGCGGTCGAACAGGCACGCACGGTACTCCAGCGCCCCAGCGAGCACCGGCGCCGTCCGGTCGACGACCAGCGTGAGGTCGGCGCGGGCCGGGACCGTGTCGGCGGGCAGGGGTTCGACGGACGTCCCGGCCAGCGACAGCTCGGGGGTCCCCCCGCCTGCCACGAACACCGCGTCGCACATCGGGACCCGGCGCGGGTCGCGGTCGTCGCAGACGGCCTGGACGACCTCCTGGAACGGGACCTCGCGGCGGGCCAGCGCCTCGCGCCTCACCGCCGACACCTGGCCGACCAGCGCGCGGAACGTCGGGGCGTCGGTGAGATCGGCGCACAGCACCACCGTGTTGCCGAACGCCCCGACCGCCCCCGCCAGCTCCGCCGGACGCACCGAGACCGCAGACCCGACCGCGACGCGCTCCTCCCCGGTGTAGCGGTGCAGCAACGCCTGGAACGCCGCCAGCACCACGTCGACCGGCTCCACATCGGACAGCGCGTCGACCGCGACGTCCCACGCGAAGCGCAGCACGCCCGCCTCCGACGACGGCGCGGGCGGGCGCTCGCGGTCCACCGGCAGGTCCAGGGCGGGCGGCGGGGGCGTCAGCGCCGCCCGCCACCAGTCCAGCGCGCCCTCGTCCGACCGCGGCGCGTGGTCCCCGTACTGCGGTGGCGTGCCGCCCAGGCCGGGACCGCCCGCCACGGCCGCCGCGTACGCCGAGGACAACTCGGCCAGCACGATCCCGGCGGACTCGTCGTCGCACACCAGCTCGTGCAGCTCGATCCGGACGACGTGCTCCCCCGGCCCCACCGGCTCCACGCGCAGCCGGGCGAGCGTCGCGTCCTCGGCCGCGGCGGCGACGCGCTGGACGGGCCTGCCCGCCCGCGTGCCGATCGTCGTCCGCAGCGCGTCGTGCCTGCCGACCACCGCGAGCCACGCCGCGCGCAGGGCGTCGACGTCCAGGTCGCCGCGCACCCGGTACGCCCGCGCCCGGCCGGACCCGGCCTCGGGGGCCAGCGCCGCCAGGAACCACGCCCCGTGCTGGGCCGCGGTCGCGGGGACCTCCCGGACACCGGATGGGACAGCTGCCTCGGTCACGTCCGTTCCCTCGTCTCGGTGGTCGACCCGGGGTCAGCCCGCGAGGCCGTCCGGGATGCCGAAGTGGGCCTTCGCCAGCTCGCGCTGGGCCTTCGCGGCGAGGAACACCGCGTACCCGGCGTGGGTGTGCAGCATCGACATGTCCCGCCAGGTGCGCTCCAGGCGCTCACCGCGGCGCACCGAGCTGGACCCGGCGGTCGGCAGCAGGTACCCCTCCACGGCGTGCCAGCACAGCTGGACCGACTGCCTGCTGATGCCCGCCAGCCGCATCTCCATCTCGGCGGTGAACGCCTCCGGGCCCACCGCGCAGGCCTCCTGCCACTGCCGGACCGCGCCCAGGATCGCCGCCTCGGCGGTGGCGATCATCCCGGCCGCCTCGCCGTACCAGTACTGGTAGTCCGGGTCGTGCACGCGCCCGACGACGGGCGGGAACAGCGTCGACCGGGTCCGCATCAGGTCGGAGTACGCGTCCAGCGCGCCCTTGGCGATGCCGACGGCGAGCACGGCGCTCTCCAGGTTCATGAAGCTCAGCGGCCCGCCGCCGTACTCCGGGTTGCCGTGCAGGCGCACGCCCGGGGTGCCGTCGGCGACGGAGTACTGGCTCATGTGCCCGGGGATCGTGTAGTGGTCCGGGATGAAGCCGTCCTCGATGGTGATGCTGTGCGACCCGCTGCCGCGCAGGCCGAGCTGCTGGCCCCAGTCGTCGAGCCTGCGCCACACCTCGCGCGGGGCGATGAACACCATCGGCTCCGGCGGCGCGCCCTCGGTCGGGGAGACCAGGGTGTGCCCCATGAAGTGCGTGGCGTACGGCGAGCCCGAGCAGTAGCTCCAGGTGCCGTTGACGATCCAGCCGCCCTCCACGCGCACGGCGGAACCGCTCGGCATGATCGTCGCGGGCGCGATGAACTCGCCCGTCGCGAAGATCTCGTCCTGCGCCTCTTCCGGGAAGATGGTGGCCGCAGCCAGCGCGTGCGCGGCACCGAGGGTGTACATCCAGCCGGTGGACGGGCAGCCGCGGGTCAGCGCGACGGCCACCCGCATGAACGTGTCCGCGCCGAACTCGTAGCCGCCGTACCGGCGGGGCACGAGGATCCGGTAGAAGCCCGCCTTGCGGAACGCCTCGTGCGTGTCCAGCGCGTAGAAGGTGCGGTCCTCGGTCTCGGCCTGGCGCTCGACCAGGGCCGGGGCCATGGCCTCCGCGCGAGCGACGACCTCCGCCGGGGTCAGTCCCGGTTCGGGCGGGGGCGGAAAGCCGTGCTCGGGAAAACTCGCCGCGACGGATGTCATGTGACAGCACGTCCTTTCCCTTAAATGGGCTGCCGTCCCAGAATCGCACCGGCGCTTCGCGGGCCGCATCTCCGCGGTTGCCGGGCGGCGGCGGGCATTCCCGGAGATGCGCCCGCGCCGCGCCGGACCCGACGATGAAGAACCGCTACCGACGCGCGCCCGTTCCTGGCGCGCTCGCACGAGTGGAGGTCCCATGGGGTCCAGCGCAGCAGACCGATCGCCGCGCACCGAAATCGACGTGCTGTTGTCCGAGTACCCGTTCCCGGACTTCCTCGGACCGATCCGCGCACGGGCGGAGGAATTCGAGAAGGCACACCCGGAGTACCGCGTCACCATTCGCGGCTGCTATTACGAGGAACTGCCCGCGCAGGTGTCCGCCGAGGCGCTGGCGGGTAAACCGCCCACGATCGCGTCGTACTACTCCGGGGCCAGCCAGCAGGCGATGGACACCGTCACCCAGGACGGCAGGCCGCTGTTCGCCCCGATCGCGGGCCTGATCGGCGACCGGTCGGAGATCCTCGGCGAGCCGGTCATCCTCGACGACCTCATCGACGCCTGCCGCGACTTCTACACCATCGGCGGCCAGGTCGCCGCGGTCCCGCTGACGCTGTCGACCATGCTGCTCTACAGCAACAAGCCGATGCTGCGCGCCGCGGGCATCGACGCCATCCCGTCCACTTGGGACGATCTGACCGCCGCGTGCGCCGCGCTGTCCCGGCTCGACGGCGGCCCGGAGCACGCGGTCACCTGGCCGGTCGACGGCAAGCTGTTCCAGCAGGCGGTGGCCCAGCAGGGCGGGCTGTTCCTGGACAACGAGAACGGCAGGCTGGCCAGGGCCACCACCGTCGACCTCACCTCGCCGGAGGTCATGGCCTACGTCGAGTGGTGGCGGGCACTGGCCGAGCGCGGGGAGTACGTCTACACCGGCAAGTTCGAGGACTGGCTGGGCAACGCCACCACGTTCGCCGAGGGCCGCGTCGCCTTCCGCGTCGACTCGTCGTTTGCCATCAACTTCATGGCCGCCGACGACACCGACACGGCCGTGAGCCTGCTGCCCTACAACGGCGCGAAGGCCCCGGCGGGCAACTGGATCGGCGGCGACGCGCTGTGGGTGGCCGACGGCCTGGACCCGGTGACCCGCGACGGCGCGCTGGCGTTCATCCAGTACCTGAACAACCCGCGCAACGCCGCCGAGTGGCACAAGGCGAGCGGGTCCACCCCGGCCACCAAGGGCGCGGTGGCGGTGCTGGAGAGCGAGGGCTGGTTCGACGCGCACCCGGTGCACCGGGTGGCCACCGAGCAGCTGGAGCGCACCACCCGCGAGCCCGGCTCCAGCGTCCCGGTCTTCCCGGGCTCGCACGGCATCCAGACCGCGATCATGGCGGCCATGGAGGACGTCCTGGTGCGCGGCGCCGACCCGCTGGCCCGGTTCACCCGCGCCACGGCCGAGGCGCAGAAGGCGCTGGACCACTACAACGCCACCTGCCTGGGCGACGGCCCGCGCGACCCCGAGTGGCTCGTCGTCGGCACCTGAGCCGCCCGACGACGAAGAACTCCTCCGGGACCACCGATCCCGGAGGAGTTCTTTTTCGTGGTGCGGGCGGCTACCGGACGGCCGCGGCCCGGCGGGCACGGCCCTCCACGGGCCTGCGGGCGGTGCGGTAGAGCCACCACTGCACGAGCATGAGGTTGACGATCCAGCCCACCCAGCGGGCGAACTCGGCGAGGTAGGTGAAGTCCATCTGGATCTGGTAGCCGATGATGATCTTCGCGGCGGCCAGGCCCCACACGTTGTTCATCACGAGCGCGAAGCTGTAGAGCATGAACCGGCGGTGCAGCGCGAAGCGGTTCGTGCGCGCCGCCCAGACCGCGACCACGGTCGTGGCGATCCACAGCGTGGTCGACATGGTGACGCCGACCTGGCCGACGACCGGGGCGAACGGCACGATGATCAGGCCGCACACGCCGGAGATCACGGTCGAGACCGCGTAGGCCCAGCCCGTGACCCGGTGCGCGCCGGGGTGCTTCTTGCGCAGCCAGGGCCACACCTGGAACGTCGCCGTCACCATCGCCACGGTGGCGAAGGAGATGTGGATGAGCAGCAGCGGGTAGTAGGCCGGGAAGCCGTCGTGCGGCGGGACCGGCGCCTCGGCCTCCGGCGTGCCGACGAACGGGCCTGCCTGCAGGTACAGGAAGGCGGCCGTGACCAGCCACAGTGGAATCATCCACGGGCGCCGCCAGAACGGCTTGGCCTGCTCCGTGGCCACCGGCCGCCGCGGGGGTAAGTCGTCCGGATCCGGGGCCTGCGTGCGGACCCTGTCCATCTCCTGCGTCACGATTGCTCCTACCGTGTGGGGGTTTGTGGGCGTCGGATCGTCCATGTCCGCCTACCGCGGACAGAACACCTCGGTGTCCGCGGGCGGCCGCGGGCCTGCCAGCAGGGCGCGGAACCCCGCCAGGATCGCCTCCGGCCCCCGGCGCGGCGCCACGCCGAGCCAGGACCGGGTGGCTGCGAGGAAGCGGTCCTCCTCGGCGTGGTAGCGGGCGAAGAACGCGTCCTCGCCCTCGGCGGCCAGGGTCTCCTCCTCCACCCCGGGGGCGAAGAAGAACTCCGGCTCGGGGCCGGCCAGCTCCGGCAGCGCCTGCACCGACTCCGGGTGGGTGTAGCCGACCAGCGTGACGGCCGCCAGCTCCCCGGCGAAGCGCTCGTGGGCGGCGCGGATGCGCCGGTGCGATCCGGTGAAGTCGACGAGCACCGCGGGCCCGGCGAGCGCGACCGAGGCGAGGTCGTCGTGCGCCGCCACCGCGTCGTAGAAGCCGAGGCCGCCGACGAACCCGAGGTTGGCGGGCGCGGTCAGCCCGACCACCGACAGGTCGGTCCGCCGGGAGAGCAGGTCGGCCAGCGCGATCGCGGACTTGCTCGACGCGCCCGCGACCAGCACCGACTTCACGCCCCGCTCGGCGTGCCCGGCGAGGAAGTCGGCGAGGTGGAACGACAGCGGGAAGATCGGGCGGAACACCGCCCGCCGGTCGTCGAGCGCGTCGGGCTCGGCGACGCGCTGGAACGTGCGGTACCAGGTGGGCAGGAACGCGCGCCCGGGTTCGGTGTCGAGCAGCCCGCGCGCGGTGGGCTCGACGGGCAGCACGTGGTGGGTGGAGATCGGCACGAAGCCGAAGTACCGCTCGCCCACGGCGACGCCGGGGTGGTTCGACTCCTCGACGCGCACGAACGCCCAGACCGGCACCCGGCCGTAGCCCTCCGGCGCGGGGAACGCGGCGAAGAACGGCATGTGGCCGTCGCCGAGGCGCGCGTAGGTGACGCTGTTCATCGTCAGGCCGAACTTCTCGACCGCGACCCGGATCTCGCCCGGGCGCGGGGCGCGCACGCGCGCGGGGCGCGGCTCGCCGACCGCCAGGTCGTCCTTCCTGGTCAGCAGGTCCCAGCAATCCACTGTGGTCACATCGGCTCCTCGAGGGACGTCCTGCGGCGGCAGCGGGCCGCGTCGGCGCGCGGTGCCGATGCGGTGTCGGCCAGGAGACACCCTGGTCAGGCGTTTTCCCAAACTCTCGCAACGGCGACCGGCCGCCGCATCTCGCGAATTGCGCAGACAGCACACGCCGCGAGAATCCCCCGGCCGTTTCCCGGTGGGACGATGGGACAGCCACGACCCGACATCTGCCGGAGCAGCGACGAGTAAGGAAGAATCCGATGACCGACGATCGGGACATCCCGAGCGGCGCGCCCGTCGCGCGACCGACCACCCGCCCGCTCACCGGTGCGGAGTACCTCGAGAGCCTGCGCGACGACCGCGAGATCTACCTCTACGGCGACCGGGTCAAGGATGTCACGACGCACCCGGCGTTCCACAACCCGGCGCGCATGGTCGCGCGGCTCTACGACGCGTTGCACGACCCGGAGCACAAGGACGTCCTCACCGCGCCGACCGACACCGGCGGCGACGGCTACACGCACCGGTTCTTCACCACCCCGCACAGCGCCGATGACCTCGTCGCCGACCAGCAGGCGATCGCCGCGTGGGCGCGGATGAGCTACGGCTGGCTGGGCCGCAGCCCCGACTACAAGGCCTCCTTCCTCGGCACGCTCGGGGCGAACTCGGAGTTCTACGCGCCGTACTCGGACAACGCGCGGCGCTGGTACAAGGAGTCGCAGGAGAAGGTCCTCTACTGGAACCACGCGATCGTGCACCCGCCGGTCGACCGCAACCTGCCGCCGGACCAGGTCGCCGACGTGTTCGTGCACGTCGAGAAGGAGACCGACGCCGGGCTCGTGGTGAGCGGGGCCAAGGTGGTCGCCACCGGCTCGGCGCTCACCCACTACAACTTCATCGCGCACTACGGCCTGCCCATCAAGGACCGCAAGTTCGCGCTCGTGGCCACCATCCCGATGAACGCGCCGGGGATGAAGCTGATCTGCCGCACGTCCTACACCGCGCAGGCCGCGGTGATGGGCAGCCCGTTCGACTACCCGCTGTCCTCCCGGATGGACGAGAACGACACCATCCTGGTGCTGGACAAGGTGCTCATCCCGTGGGAGAACGTGTTCATCTACGGCAACCTCGGGAAGGTGCAGCTGTTCACCGGCCGCTCCGGGTTCCCCGAGCGGTTCACCTTCCAGGGCTGCGTGCGGCTTGCCGTCAAGCTGGAGTTCATCGCCGGGCTGCTGGCCAAGGCGGTGGAGATCACCGGAGTGAAGGACTTCCGCGGCGTGCAGAGCAGGCTCGGCGAGGTGCTGGCCTGGCGCAACCTGTTCTGGGGCCTGTCGGACGCGGCCGCGCGCAACCCGGTGCCGTGGACCAACGGCGCGGTGCTGCCCAACCCGCAGTACATGCTGGCCTACCGGTGGTTCATGCAGATCGGGTACCCGAGGGTCAAGGAGATCGTCGAGCAGGACATCGCCAGCGGGCTGATCTACCTCAACTCCAGCGCGGAGGACTTCAAGAACCCCGAGATCCGGCCGTACCTCGACAAGTACGTGCGCGGCTCCAACGGCGTCGACGCGGTCGAGCGCGTCAAGGTCATGAAGCTGCTGTGGGACTCCGTGGGCACCGAGTTCGGCGGGCGCCACGAGCTCTACGAGCGCAACTACGCGGGCAACCACGAGAACACGCGCGTCGAGCTGTGGTCGTCGCAGCTGGCCAACGGCCAGGTCGACGGCTACAAGTCCTTCGTGGACCAGTGCCTGTCCGAGTACGACCTGGACGGCTGGACCGTGCCGGACCTCAGCTCGTTCGACAGCCTCCGCGCGCGCCGCGACGACCTGCTCAACGGGTGACGACACACGACCGCCCCCACCGGAACCGGTGGGGGCGGTCGTGTGTCTCGGTCCTATCCGGTGACGGCCGGGATCACCTTGTCGCCGATGACGGAGACCTGCCGGACCGGGTCCGAGCCGGACACGATGCCGATGGCGGTGTCGATGCCCGCCGCCGACAGCCGGTGCAGCTCGTCGGTCAGCTCGCTCGCGCCCGCGCCGTCCTCGGCCACGGTGAACGGGAAGATGCAGGTCTTCTCGATCGCGTCGTAGTCGCGGCCCTCCTGGTCGCAGAGCTCGCGCAGCAGGTCGAGCTTCTCGGCCAGGTCCGGTCCCGGGTAGACGTTGCAGGCGTCGCCGTAGCGCGCGACCAGGCGCAGCGTCTTGCGGCCGCCGCCGCCGAGCATGATCGGCGGGTGCGGGCGCGACAGGCTCTTGGGCTCGGCGAGCGGGCGCGCGAGCCGGTAGTGCTCCCCGTCGAAGGGCCGCTCGTCGCCGTGCCAGAGGCGCAGGCAGATCTGCAGCGCCTCCTCCAGCATGGCGAACCGCTGTGCCGTCGGCGGGAAGTCGATGCCCATGCCCGCGGCCTCGTCGGCGTCCCAGCCCGTGCCGATGCCCAGCACCGCCCGGCCGCCGGACAGGACGTCCAGGGTGGTCACGGTCTTGGCGAGCAGGGCGGGGGCGCGGAAGTGGACACCGGCAACGACCGGGGCGAGCCTGCACCGGCGGGTGTGCGCGGCGATGACGCCGAGCGTGGTGAAGCACTCCAGTTGCGGCATCCCCGGCCCGCCCGCGTGCGGCCCCTGCCACACGTGGTCGCCGACCCCGATCAGGTCATAGCCCGCGTCGTCGGCCACGGTGGCGATCTCGGCGACGGTGCGACCCATCGCGGCGGGACCGCCGTCCCAGACGAACTCCCCGAGCTCCAAACCAACCTTCATGGCGCTGCCTCCCAGCAGAGTGAGCCGACGTCGATTGTGCCCGCCGACCACGGGCGCGGGCGTCTCCGTAAGTGCCTGTCAGGTGACTCCAAGTGAGCAAGACGAGAGATGTCCGGGGTGGTGGCGGGCGCGGAGAATCAGGTACGCGCACGTGCGAGACAGAACGCGTCGAGGAGTACCGATGGCCGCTCCCTTACCCCGCCCGCGGCGCGCCGCGCCGCCGCCGGAGGACCAGCGCGGGCTCCAGCCCACCTGAGCCGCGCACCACGCAAGGACCGAAAGGACCCAGCACATGACTTCCGACGCTGTGCCAGCCCTGGCGGGCAGGCGGGAATGGACCGGCCTCGCGGTACTGGCCCTGACCGCGATGATGACGTCGTTCGACCTGTTCACCCTCCTGCTCGCGCTGCCGCACCTGAGCGCCGACCTGGGCGCGGACAGCATCGAGCAGCTGTGGATCGTCGACATCTACGGCTTCCTGGTGGGCGGCTTCCTCATCACGATGGGCGGCCTCGGCGACCGGATCGGCCGCAGGAAGCTGCTGCTCATCGGCGCGTCGGTGTTCGGCGTGGCCTCGGTGGTGTCGGCCTACGCGCCCACCCCCGAGCTGCTGATCCTGGCGCGCGCGCTGCTCGGCGTCGCGGGCGCGACGCTGACGCCGTCGACGCTGTCGCTGATCAGCAACATGTTCCACGACCAGAAGCAGCGGGGCCTGGCCATCGGCATCTGGGCGGGCGCGTTCACCGTGGGCGCGATCCTCGGCCCGATCGCGGGCGGCATCCTGCTGGAGCACTTCTGGTGGGGGTCGGTGTTCCTGCTCGGCGTGCCGGTCATGCTGCTGCTGCTCGTGCTGGGTCCCATCGTGCTGCCGGAGTACCGCAACCCCAACGCCGGGCGGCTCGACCTGGTCAGCGCGCTCATGTCGCTGGCGGCGATCCTGGCGCTCATCTACGGCATCAAGGAGGCGGCCAAGCACGGGTTCGGCCTGGTGCCCGTGGTCGCCGTCGCCGTCGGCCTGGTGATCGGCGCGCTGTTCGTGCGCAGGCAGAACCGCCTGGCCGACCCGCTGCTGGACCTGAAGCTGTTCGCCATCACCGAGTTCCGGGTGGGGCTGCTGGGGCTGTTCACCTACAGCGTGCTGACCGGCGCGGTGCTGCTGCTCATGACCCAGTGGTTCCAGACCGTCGGCGGGCTCTCGCCGCTGCAGGCGGGCCTGGCGCTGCTGCCCGGCATGGCCCTGTCCACCATCGGCACGACGGTGGCGCCCATCGTGGCCCGCCGGTTCCGGCCGTCGGTCATCATCGGCGTCGGCCTGCTGGTCGTCGTGGGCGCGCTGGTGTGGTTCACCCAGATCGGCCCGGGCACCTCGCCGCTGGTCCCGGTGATCGCGTTCGGCCTGTGGTGCGCGGGCGGCGCGCCGCTGCTGGCCCTGGGCATCGGCCTGGTGGTCAGCTCCAGCCCGCCGGAGAAGGCCGGGGCCGCCTCGGCGATGCCGCAGGTCAGCAACGAGATCGGCGCCGCGCTCGGGTTCGCGGTCCTGGGCGCGGGCGCCACCGCCATCTACCGGGGCCAGATGAGCGACGCGGTCCCCGCCGAGGTCCCGGCGGACGCCGCCGCGGCCGCCCGGGAGAGCGCCGCGGGCGCCACGACCGTCGCCGACGTCCTCCCCCCGGACGTCCTGGCCACCGCCCGCGACGCCTTCACCAGCGGCATGCAGGTCGTCTCCGCCATCGCCGCCACCCTGGTCGCGGCAGCCGCGGTCATGATCATGGTCAAACTCCGCCACGTCCCCCCGCTCGGCGCCCCCGCCCCGACCGAGCAGCCCACCGAGGACCCCACCCCCGAAAAGGTCTGAGACGACGCCCCGGCGGGGACCCCACCCAGGCCCCGACCAGGAGGACGTCCTGCCGCCGACCCCGGCCGAGCCCCGCTCGCCCGGGGTCGATGGCGTTTGGGCCGGAAAGCCCCACGAATCCGAAGCAGGATCACGTCGGCGCGGATGCTCCCGCAGTACCCCAACCAAGCCTTTCCTGGCTATACGCCGTGACACCAAACGCCCTATCGTGTTAACCCCGATCGGGTTAGTGGCGCGGCCAAGGGAAGTGGATGCACACTCCCATGACCTCCAGTACCCCGATCGCACACACGGGCGACCCCTCCGGTATCTTCTGCGAATCGCGAAAAGATCTACTTTCCGCGTCTCCCAATCCCCAACCGTTCCCGGAGGAACCGTTGAAGCACCGGCTGAGCCGCAGCGTCGCGGTCATGCTCCTTACTGTCGCGATAGCCGCAGTCCTTGCCCCGAACGCATATGCCGCCGTGGACAGCGCCGCGCTCCTGGACATCGTCTGGTGGCGATTCCACTAAGGCCGGGGCGAGATCGCGGAGTGTTCCTCAGCTATTCGGCGGGTACTGCTCCAACAGGATCGTCATGGCCGTTTCGGACAGACCGCAGAGCGCGGCCATCTCCCGCACCGTCGCGGGCTCGACGATGGCGACACCCTCGCCGTCGGAATCGACATCCAACCGATGACGCGCCCACCGGCGCAGTGCGGCGCGATCGGCCCGGCGATCCCGGGCGATCGCATGCAGATCGATCACCGCGCCCGCCCGCATCGGGCTCACTCGGGCGCGGCGCACGGCCGCCGCGAGCAGATTCGGCCCGGAGACCCCCAGTGCCACGCAGATCTCGACGAACCTGCCGACGGTGAACGACCTGCTTCCGGTCTCATAGCCCGCCAGCGTCGGCACGCGGATGCCCGACGGCAGGCGTTCGACCAGCTGGGCGAGCGTGAGGCCCGCGGCGATGCGGGCCTGCCGCAGCTCCAGACCAGCGGCCCGGGTGATGTCGTCCGCGGACGGCCCCCCGTCAGTCCGCACGACCGACTCCCCCCTTCCACGCGTGCGACATGCCGGGTCGAGGGGACGCCGAGAGCTGTGCACTCAGAGTAACCACCTGCGCCACGGGCCGCCACGGCATCAGCGTTCTCCGGCTCCAGAGTTGTCCATGCACGTCCTATCCACAAGAAGCTGAGCGGAGGTATCCCTAGCACTGCCGGTGTCACCACCGAAAGTGCAGGGACGTCACCGCATAACCGGTGATATTTGTCCGCCGCCGACAACTGCTCGCGGCTGGCCGTAGGCGGTGGACCCTCAGGTGCCCTTTCCCCGCACGCGCGTCACAGCCGCCGCTTTCACCACGAAGCGTAAGCACGCCCCGATCACCGCGAGACGGGTTTTCGGCGGCGTCAAGGACGGAGGCGGGAAGCCCCGGGTTGCCGGACCTTTGATCCGTTCCGGTGGTCTGGTCGCTCAGCGCTGCCTCGAGGTGCCGGAGAGCGACTAGACAGGGGCGTGGGATCCGGTTCGCGGGGGTGGGCATGGTGGGCGACCAGCACGGGCCGGGCGGGCACTTCGCTACCAATTCCGTGAAAGGCGACGTGTCGGGCCCCGTGCTCCAGGCGGGCGCCGTGAACGAGGTCCATTTCCACGCGCCCAGCGAATGGAAGGTGACTCCCGCTCAGCTCATGCGCTCCCCCACCGCGTTCGTCGGCCGCGAGCGGGAGCTGGCCGAGCTGTCGGCCTCGGTGCCTGGCGGCGGCTTGGTCGTGCTGACGGGCATCGGCGGTGTCGGGAAGACGACCCTGGCCGTGCACTGGCTGCGAGGATTGGACGAGGCCGGGTTCGACGGCTCGCTGGTCGCCGACCTGCGCGGTCCCGCGTCGGCCGCCGAGGTCACCGAGTGGTTCCTGCTGTCCTTGGGAGTGCCCGCCGAGCGCATACCCCTCAGCGCGGAGCGACGCGCCGCGCTGTACCGCTCGATGACCGCGGGACGACGGCTCCGGGTGATGCTGGACGACGCGGTGTCCGCCGCGCAGGTGCGGCCGCTGATCCCCGCCGGGCCGGGCAGCGTTGTCGTCGTCACGAGCCGGTCCTGGCTGTCCGGCCTGGCGCTGGACGGCGCCAGGTGGCTCCGCGTCGAGCCGATGGACGACGCGGACGCGGTCCGGTTGCTGGAGGTGGTGGCCGGGCCGAGCCGGGTCGGCGCCGACACCGGGGCCGCGGCGCGGTTGGCACGGTTGTGCGGCGGGTTGCCCTTGGCCTTGTCCGTGGTGGGCGCGCGGCTGTTGATCCGCGGTAGGCGCCCGCTGTCGAGCGAGGTGCGCGCCTTGACGGCGGAACACGAGCGGCTGGCCCGTCTGACGTTGGAGGGGGACGTGTCGGTGAGCGCGGCCTTGGACGTGTCCTACCTCGACCTGGATGACCGGGCGCGGGCCGCGTACCGAGCGTGCGCCTGGCATCCGGGCCGGGAGTTCGGCTCCGCCGTGCTCGCCGCCGCGCTCGGCTGGCCTGCCCCGGAGACGGAGGACGCGGTGGCGACGCTGTTCGAGTCCGGGCTGGTCGACGAGGTCGCCGACGGCCGCTACGCCCTCCACGACCTGGTCCGGCTGCACGGCCGCGCGATGGGCGGCGAGGAGGTCGTGCGGTCGATGGTCGAGTGGTACCTCGACCGGACCGTCGCCGCCGACCTGGCCGTGCATCCGCTCCGCCCGCGCATCGGGCCCGCGTTCGCCGCGCCCGCAGCGGTGTTCGCCGGTCCGGAGGCGGGGCTGGCGTGGGCGGCCGTGGAGCGGGCTAACGTGCGCGCCGCGGTCGAGGTCGCGGCGGAGCGCGGCTGGGATGAGCTGGTGTGGCAGTTCTGCGAGGCGTTGTGGGGTCAGTTCCTGCACACCCGCCGCTACGGCGAGTGGATCGAGTTGCAGCGGATGGGGATCGGCAGCGCGCGGCGCTGCGGGAACATGCGGGCGGAGGGCAGGCTGCGCGCGCAACTCGGCTACGCCTACGCCCAACTCGGGCAGGCCGATGACGCGGCTGCCCAGAGCAGGCGGGCGCTGGAGCTGGCGCGCCGCGGTGAGGACGTGCCCGGCGAGGCGACCGCGTGGGAGCAACTCGCTCTGGCGCTTCGCCGGACCGACCCGGAACAGGCGCTGGAGTGCCTCGCCCGGTCCCGTGAGCTGAACGAGCGGCTGGGGCGGGACCGCGGCGTCGCGTTGTGCCGGAGACGGTCGGGCGAGGTCCTGGCGGACCTGGGCCGGTTCGACGAGGCGGCCGACCACCTGCTCGCGGCCGCGGCGACGATGGCCGAACTCGCTGATCCGACCCAGCACGCCAGGGCGATCGCGCTGGTGGCCGAGGTGCGGTCCCGGCAGGGGCGCGCGGACCAGGCGCGGTCGGTGCTGGTCGACGCGTTGGCGCGGATGCGCGCATTCGGGTCTCCCTACTACCAGGCCGAGATCCTGGCCATGCTCGGTGGCGTCGCCGAGCGGACCGGCGACGCCACCGCGGCACGGGAGGCCTGGTCGCAGGCCGCCGCCCTGTACGAGGGCGTCGACGACGACAAGGCCGGACTCATGCGGTCGCGTCTGGCTCGCGACACGGGCGAAGACGCTCCACATAGGACCTGACCGCCTGGAGCACAGCCTCGACCGGGTCCTCGTCGGGCACGAGGAGGATGTCGGCGACGCGGCACCACCGGGCGTTCGCCCGGCAGACGTCGGCGACGAGCACGTCCCCCGCTCCGATGACGGAGTCATCCCAGGTGGCCTGGTACACGCCCGGCGCGCGGGAGACGAGTCGAATCCGGACGGTCGACATGGGCTCCACTCCTACCACGGCAGCGGTTCCGGCAACGGAACCGGGCCGATCCGCGCGGGCCACGGCGGTTCGGCAAGGCCGAGGAGGCGGTAGGCGACAGCGCGGACGCGCTCGTGCGCGACACCCCTCTGGGTGGACACCGCGGCGGCGAAACCGTTGGCACACCGCGCCTCCGCCAGCTGCGGCGCCAGCGGCCGCCGGTGGTCGAGGGACGGAACGCTGCGGCGGAGGCGGTCGGCGACGCTGCCGGGCCGCAGGTTGTCCTCGGCTGCGGTGGCGAGGACGACGCGGGCGCCGAGCGCGGCGGCGTACGCGGTGGTGGAGCCGTGGTCGCCGATGACCACGTCGGCGGCCAGCAGTGCGCCCTGCCAGCCCCGCTCCGGCGGAATCACCAGCAGGCCGCGCGCGATCGCCCTGGCCAGCCAGCCTCGGATGGTCGCCGCGCCGTGCACCGCCCAGATGTTGGGGTGCAGGATGACCGCGGCGCGGTGCGCGGGCAGTTCGTCGAGGAGCCGGTCGCACAGACCCGGGTGGCGGCCGAACGCCGACTCCGGCGACCAGGTCGAGCTGACGACCAGCAACGGCCGTTCGGCCGCGACGTTGAGCGCGGCACGGTACTGCTCCCGGTGGACGCGCGAGGCGACCAACCGGTCCAGACACGGATCGCCCGCCACGAACGCGCGGTCGAGCGCCTCCGGGCAGCGGTCGGAAAGCAACTCGCGGTCGGACTCGGTCGGCAGGGCGATCGCGGCCGGGAGGATCCGGCCGCGATGGGTCAGCATTTCCCGGTCCAGTCCGGTCGTCGCCTCGGTCGCGGCGCACATGCGACTGCGCGCGCGGGATTTCCCCGCACCCGCACCGTGCGGAAGCATGAGCAGATTCCCGTGCACTTGCTCGATGCCTTCGCGGCACGCGCTCACCACCAAGTCCCATTCCAAGCGGACGCTCTGCTCCCAAGGCATCACCAGACCGCCGAGCGAGCGCACGTGGGTTTCGACCCCGTACCACGTGTCCGCGCCCCGCGGCACCGTGTAGACCGGCTGCACGCGGTGGTCGCCGTCGAAGACGGGCAGCACGTCCGCCAGCCGGTTGGCCGCGGTGACGGTCTGGACCAGCACCAGCACCGCCTTGAGATCAGTGCGGGTCAGCCGGTCCCTGGCCTCGCGGCCGACCGGACCGCGGATCCACGCTGACGTGTCCATCGCGACTCCCCTCGCCAGAACGCCTGTTCGCGCCCAGCGTCGCCCCGGCGGTCTTGCCGTCCCCCTTCGCCTCCTGTTCGGATGGCTGCCCCGGAAACGACGACTTTCTCCGGCGGCAACGAGGAAAACCGGGGTAAACGGGAAACCCCGGCGATGGACTTTCAGTGTGCTGTCGGTGCGTGGTCATCATCCTTTCCGCTAGACTCCGTGATCACGCACCGTCGAGCACAAGGTGCCTCTGCGTGACGTTCAAGCGGAACTCGAGTCTGACCGGCTTAGGGGTGAAGCTGGTGAACACGCTGTTCGCGATCTTGGGCACGACAGCACTTCGGCTCGACGGGGAGTTGACCGACGAGTGGGGACCGCCGCGCCTGCGCGCCCTGCTCGCGGTGCTGCTGGCGCATCCCGGGCGGTGGCTGTCATCAGACCGGCTCACCGCGTGGATCTGGCCGCCGGAAAGCGAACCGCAGTACCCGTCAGGGGCGCTCGACAGCTATGCGAGCAGACTCCGACCGGTTCTCCACCGTCTGCCGACCCGGTGCGTGCTGAGCACTCGGGAGCGGCGGTACCGGCTCGACGTCGACCCGGGCGTCATCGACTACCACGACTTCCGCCGCCTGGTCGCCGCCGCGCGCGGGATGTCCGACCCAGGGCGGGCGGCGGCGGCCGCGGAGTCCGCCGTGCGGCTCTGGCGCGGCCCCGCGCTCGAGGACCTGCGCACCGCCGAGGCCGACCGCTGGCGCAGGCGGGCCGTGCGCGACGAACTGATCCCCGCGTACGAGACGCTCTTCACCGCCTGGCTCAGGATGGGCGACCCGGACCGCGTTCTCGTCGGCCTCCAGGACGTCCAGGCCGACCATCCCGCCGATGTCCGCCTCGCGATGATCCGCCTCTCCGCGCTCATGGCCCGCGGCCACGACCGCGACGCGGCGGAGTACCACCTGTCCATCAGAGCGATGCTGCGCGAGGAAGGGGAGAGCGGGAAGGCCGATCTGCTGCGTCGGCACTACGACCACCTGGTGACTCAGCAACAACGTTCCGAAACCCGTGCGCTGGAAGCCGAGCCGAGCCCTGGCGCGGCGCTCCGGAACGGCCCGCGGAGCCTGCCGCCCGATCCCGTGGACTTCACCGGACGGGCTGGGGAACTGGCCGCGCTCGACGATGTCGCCCGGGTGGCGGGCGGTTCCCCGCGCCGCGGCGTGGTCCTGATCGACGGCATGGTCGGGGTCGGCAAGACCGCGTTGGCCGTCCACTGGGCGCACCGCGTCCGCGACCACTTCGACGGCGACCTCTACATCGACCTCCACGGCTTCTCCGACACGCCGCCCGTCGATCCGCACGCCGTCGTCGACGAGTTCCTGGTCGCCCTGGGCGCGCCCGCAGGCACGACGACGAACCCGGTCCACCGCCAGGCCCTGCTGCGGGACGCGCTGGCCGGGCGCCACCTGCTGGTCGTGTTGGACAACGCCGCCGACTCCAACCACGTGCTCGGGCTGATCCCCTCGCTGGCGGGCTGCTTGGTCCTGGTCACCAGCCGCAAGCGGCTCACCACGCTGGCCACCCGCACCGGAGGGCGCGCGCTGACCGTGTCGCCGATGGACCCGGCCGAGTCGGCCGACCTCCTGACCGCCCGGCTCTCGGGCCCCGCCATGGAGTCCGACCACCTCACCGCGTTCCTCGGCCTGTGCGGCGGCCTGCCCTTCATGATCAACCTGTTGGCCCAGTACCTCGCCACGCACGCCGCCACGCCCGCGATGGCCGAGATCGAGGACCTGATCCTGGAGATCGGCCGCGACGGGGACGGCGACACATCCGCTGACCGGGTCTTCGGTTGGTCGTACACCGCGCTCCCGCCTCCGGCGCAGCGCCTGTTCCGTCTCCTCGGTGTTCACCCGGGCGTGGAGTTCACTCTCGACGCGATCGCGGCGTGTGCGCGGATGGACCGCGCGGAAACCCGGGACATCCTGGCGATTCTCGTCGGCGCTCACCTGCTGGACCGCGCGGGCGGCCACCACCGTTACCGCTGCCACGACTTATCCCGCCGCTATTCCCGACGTCGGGCGGCCAGAGAGGACACTCAAGAGGAGATCCGGGCCGCCGAACGCCGTCTTCTCGCGCACTACACGCTGCACGCTCACGAAGCCCACCGAGCCCTGTTCCCGTCCCAGGCAACCAGGCCGTTCGACTCGCTCGACGAGGAGACCGTCACCGCCGCGGGTTTCGCCTGCGAAGACGACGCGAGAGCCTGGTTCGCCCAGGAACGGCAGACCCTCAACCACATCATCGCGATGGCGGCCGAACGCGGCCACCACGGCTATGCCTGGCGGCTGGTGGACTACGTCGCCACCTACCTTGAGCGCCAGGGTCACCGGCATGACTGCCGGAAGGCCTACCTCATCGCCGTCGCCGCGGCCCAGGCCGACGGCCAGGGGGAGGCCTGGGGGTCCGCGCACCTCGAGGTCGGTCGTCTCCTCATCGGTGAAGGCGACATCGAGGAAGCGCGCCGCCACCTGCAGGAAGCGCACCGCTGGGCGGACGAATCCGGCCAAGACCGGCCCATGGCCGCCGTGCTGAAGGCACTCGGCGATCTGGAGAGCACCAGCGGGAACCACGAGGCCGCGGTCGCGCTGTACCGCAGGCTGTACGACATCGCCCACCGCCTGCAGGACCACGAGGCACTGACTTGGGCGCACTGCGCGCTCGGCGGCGCCCTCCACCAGACCGGCAGGCTCGACGAGGCGACCACGCACCTCCATCAGGCGCAGTTCTTCGCCGCCCATATCGGGGACGACTCCGCGCTCGCCATCGCGCTGGCCAGCCTCGCCGCGGTCAAGCGGGACGTCCACGACTGGTCGAGCGCGGTGGGCCTGTACGGCAGCGCGCTCGCCCTCGTCTCCGACTCCGACCTGCCGGTGACCGCGAAGCTCTGCGTCGACCTCGGCCGTCTGCACCTCGATCGGGGCGAGGTCGGTCCGGCCGAGCACCACACCCGCCGCGGCGTCACGCTCGCCCGGCGGATCAACGCCCTGCCCTTGGTCGCCAGCGGTCTGGACCTGCTCGGGACCATCCACCACCACCGCGGCGACCGCCGTGGGGCGGCCACCGCGTGGTCCCAGGCCCTCCACGCCGCCACGCGGCTGCGGGACGACGCCCAGGCCGAGCGGCTGCGCGGTCGTCTCAAGGAACTCGACGGCTTCCAGGGCACGACCGGTTTGTCCGGGCCGCAGACCGACCCCGAAAGACTCGCTGAACCCGATAACCCTTAGTAGGCCGCGCGCTTCCGGTCCTTCAGGTCGCACGACGAAGCGGGCCCGGCCGGTGGGGCGGGCCCGCTTCGGGTGGCGGTGGTCAGGCGTCGGCTGGGGGGATGTTGTTGTTCACGCGGAACACGTTCGTGGGGTCGTAGGTGCGCTTGATGGCGCGCAGGCGCTCCCAGGTGCCGTCGGGGTAGGCCTCGCGGATGCGGCCCTCGCGGCGGTTGTCGAGGAAGTTGACGTACATGGCGGGCTTGCCCTTGGCGAGGGCCGTGGTGAACTCGTCGATCCAGCGGTGCTGGTTGTCGGTGTCGGCGAGGTCGCTGTAGATGGCCGCTAGGTTGATCATGATGTCGCGGTCGCGGTGGGCGTAGGCGGTGGCGTCGGCGGGGACGGTGCCCGCGGCGCCGTTGATGACGCGGATCTGGGTGGCGGCCATGTCGGCGGTGGCCGCGGCGATGCGGTCCAGGATCAGGGTCGCGTCGTCGAGGTCGACGGTGTCGGTGAAGAGGTTGCGGGACGCGGCGATCGGGTGCTCGTCCTCGTCCTCGGGCGGGTAGATGCCGGGCAGCGGCATCGTCTCGATCATGTCGGCGATCGGCGCGTCCAGCTCGCGGAACGGGGCCAGGGCGCGCTCGGCGGCCTCGCCCTCCCCCGCGTAGACCATCATGGACATGATGATCGGCGTGCCGACCAGCTCGTCGGGGACGAACGGCATCGGCGGGGCGTTGAAGATGTTCATGATGCTGGTCAGCTCGGCGGGCGCCTCCTGGGCGAGCTTGACGAACCCGGAGATCGTCTCCGGCGTCGCCTTCTGCACCAGCAGGCCGCCGACGACCGTGCGCAGCTCCACCAGGTTGTAGCGCAGCCGGGTCACCACGCCGAAGTTGCCGCCGCCGCCGCGGATCGCCCAGAACAGGTCGGGCTCGTTCTCGGCGTCGACGCGGCGCAGCTCGCCGTCGGCGGTGACGATCTCCGCGGCCAGCAGGTGGTCGATGGTCAGGCCGTACTTGCGGACCAGGTAGCCGATGCCGCCGCCGATGGTGATGCCGCCCAGGCCGACGCTGCCGGTGTCGCCGAGGCCCAGCGCGAGGCCGTGCTCGTGGGCGGCGTTGGTGAACTCGCCCGCGGTCAGACCGGCCCCGGCCCACGCGGTGCGCGTCTCGGGGTCGATCTCCAGGTCGCGGATGGTGGACATGTCCAGCACGATGCCGCCGTCGCAGAGCGCGAACGGGCTGTGCCCGCCGCCCTTGACCGCCAGCGCCACCCCGGTCTCGCGCGCCACCGCGACGACCCGCGCCACGTCGGCGACGCCGTCGGGCCGCACGACGACCGCGGGCCGCTCGTCGAGCCCGCCGAGGTAGATCGTGCACGCCTTGTCGAAGTCCGGGTCGCCGGGCACGAGGACCGCGCCGCCGACCTCGGCGCGCAGCCGGGCGATCACCGGCTCGCCCGCCGGGTTCGTCTTCTCCGCCATGTGGGAAATCACCTCATGTCCTGTGGCAGCGGTTTTGTGGCAGGAGCCAGCCGGGCATGGTCACCGGCACGAACGCGTCCAGTCTGGAGCGGTCCGGACGCCGTTGTCCTCTTCCAACGTGCTCCGTCCTGATCAACACTGCCACCGAGGGGACGCGCGCGGCCGGCGGCCCGAGGAGATCTCGGACTCACCGGCCGCGCGCCCCTCGGGTCAGGGCAGCTCGACGGACAACCCGTGGTGGAACACGTCGCGCGGGTCGTACTTCGCCTTGACCTGCTGCAACCGCGGGTAGTTGTCCTTGTAGTACAGCGTGGACCACGGCACCCCCGAGGTGTTCCACTCCGGGTCGGCCAGGTCGATGTCCGGGTAGTTGATGTACGACCCGTCGCTGTGCTCGCCGGGCACCGGCACCCCGCCCGTCTCGGCGTACACGTCGCGGTAGAACTCGCGCAGGCGGCCGATGCGGTCGTGGTCGTCGGCCTCGTCGCCCCACACGGACATGAACGCCGCCTTGAGCACCGAGTCGCGCTGGGCGGTCGCGGTGGCGTCCGGGGCGACGGTGTTCACCTGGCCGCCGTAGCCGATCAGGATGAACTGGTTGTGCTCGGAGCCCTCGCGGGTCAGGTGCTCCCACACGGCGGCCAGCTGCGGGTCGGTGTACCCCTTGCGCAGGTACGCCGCCTTCAGCTTGGCCCGGCGGACGTCCGGTGTGCCCGGATCGCCCCAGTTCGGGTAGGCCGCGAAGAACAGCCACGGCTTCACCGACTGGGTGCGCGTCCCGGCCACGCCGACGCCCTCGGACACCGCGTCGAAGTACTCGTCGAGCAGCGCGGCGGCGTCGGGGACGTCGTCGTCCACCATGGCCTGCACCAGCAGCGCGCCGCCGGAGCGGTGCGACGCGTAGAACGAGGCCGAGTGCTGGGCGTGCCGCGAGCCGGGCGCACTGTTCTCCTCGAACCACGTTCCGACGTTGCGCAGCAGGGTCGTGAACGACTCCTCGGTCATCTCCGCCCACGGCCACATGCAGTAGCCGATCCGCCAGCGGCTCGGCGCCTTCGGCAGCAGCTCGGCCGGGTCGGTGGAGGTGGCCCCCGGCGCGCGGACCCAGTAGCGGGTCACCACGCCGAAGTTGCCGCCCCCGCCGCCGGTGTGCGCCCACCAGAGGTCGCGGTGCGGGTCGTCGGGCTCGTTGGTGGCGACCACCGCGCGGGCCGTGCCGTCCGCGTCGACCACCACGACCTCGACCGCGACCAGGTAGTCCACGACCGCGCCGAGCCTGCGCGACAGGGGCCCATAGCCGCCGCCCGCGAAGTGCCCGCCGACGCCGACCTCGGTGCACTCGCCGCCGGGGATGGTCACGTTCCAGCCCTTGAACAGCACCCGGTAGACGTGCCCGAGGGTGGCGCCGGGCTCGATGGCGAACGCGGCGCGGTGGGCGTCGAAGTAGACCGAGGCCATCTCCGACATGTCCAGCAGGACGCCGCCCTCGGCCGCGGTGAAGCCCTCGTACCCGTGCCCGCCGCTGCGCACCGTGACCCGCAGGCCGCCCGCGACGGCCTCGCCGACCACCCGCACGACCTGCTCGGTGGTCGTCACCACGCAGACCCGGTCCGGCTTGGCGACGAACCGGTGGTTCGCGCCCCGCAGCATGCTCTCGTACCTCGGGTCGTCCGCCTCGATGACGGCAGGCCCGAAGTCCGGCACGCGTGCCAACTCACTCACGTCTGAAACCCCGTTCTCCGTCAGAACCGCAGCGGCGCCTGCGGGTCGAGGACCGTCTCCTTGAGCACCTGGGCGAACTCGTCGGCCAGGGCCTGCATGGTGGCCTCGGTGAACTTGTGGGTGTTGTACCCAAGGTAGGCGTGGATCTGCCCGCTCGGCGTGATGTCCAGCTGCCACAGCGCGCCGTCGGGGATCTCGGTGGCCCGCTCCTGCGACATCCGCCTCGGCACGGTGCGCAGCTCCAGGTCGCCGACGACCTCGCCGTCCATGGTGAACGGCAGCTGGAGCACCTGGAACGCCACGAGCGCCTGGTCGTCCTCGACCGCGCCCGCCATCAGCGTGGGCGCGGCGCCGATCACCTCGAGGAACGGGATCTCCCGGGAGTAGGCCTCCAGGAAGGTCGCGCGGGCCCTGGCCACCACGTCGGCGAAGGTCTCCGCGCCCGCCAGGTCCGTGCGCAGCGGGAGGAAGTTGGTCAGGTTGCCCACCGTGTCCTGGAAGCGCGCCTGCTTGCGGTGCGCGCCGATGGTCGGCACCGTGATGTCGGTCGCGCCGGTGCGCCGGGCAAGCAGCACGTAGTACGCCGCCAGCAGCACGATGAACGGCGTGCTGCGGCAGGACTTGCCCACCGCCCGCACCCCGGCGGCCAGCTCGTCGTCGACGGCGTAGCGCAGGACCGCGGTGTTCTTCGGCAGGTCGGCCGAGCGCGGGAAGTCCATGGTGACCGTGGCCATCCGCGCGCCGTCGAGCTTCTCCCGCCAGAACGCCACCGACTTCTCCGGCACGACCTCCTCCGGCGACTCGCGCTGCCAGACCGCGAACTCGCGGTACTGGACGGCCTCGGGGCGCTCGGGGATGTCGTGGCCGCGCCTGCGGGCGTAGGCCTCGGCGAGGTCCCTGGCGATGACCTGGGCCGACCAGCCGTCGATCGCGGCGTGGTGCATGATCAGCACCACCACGGAGTCCTCGTCGTCGAAGCGGCCGAGCACTGCCCGGATCAGCGGCAGCGGCTCCATGCCGAACCGGCCGCCCTCCAACTCGATGACCAGCCGCTCGGCGCGCCGGTCGCGGTCGCCCGGCGCGGTGTCCGACAGATCCACTTCGGACACCCGCGCCGGGCTCGGCGGCGCGACGCTCTGGTACAGCTCGTCGCCCTCGCGGACGATCTTGGTGCGCAGCGCCTCGTGCCGGGTCACGACGTCGAGGAGCGCGTCGGCGAGGGTCGCGCTGTCGACGCTGCCGCGGATCCGCCAGCTCCAGGTGATGTTGTGGCGGGGGCCGAACGGGCCGGAGTCCTCCTCCCCCGCGTCGAACACACACAGCATCTGCTGGGCGTAGGACACCGGGAAGCGCTCCGCCGACGTCGGGTTGGTCATGTCGCGCACCTTTCGGTTCTCGGGCGGTCAGCGCAGCTGGACGCCCGCGCGGCGGACGGCGTCCAGGAACTCGCCGCGGCCCAGCGCCGCGGCCACGGCCTCGATGTCGTCGGCCATGTACCGGTCCTGCTCCAGCGTGGGCACCAGGGCGCGGACGGCGTCGTAGGTGGCCTTGCCCGCGGCGCTGAGCCCGGCGTAGCGGCCGGAGACGTCCACGGCCTGCGCGGCGGCCAGGTACTCGACGGCGAGGATGTAGTTGTTGTTGGACTCGACCCGCCGGGCGTTGCGCGCGGCGATCAGGCCCATGCTGACGACGTCCTGGTTGTCGCCGTTGGACGGGACGCTCTGCGTGCTGGCCGGGCCGATCGTGCGGTTCTCGGCGACCAGCGCGGTGGCCGGGTACTGCGCGCCTGCGAAGCCGCTGTGCAGGCCGGGCTCGCCGGAGCCGACCAGGAACTCGGGCAGGCCGGAGAGGTACCGGTTGAGCAGGCGGTTGGTCCGCCGCTCGGAGAACACGCCGAGCTGGGTCAGCGCGATGACGGTGAAGTCCATGACGAAGGCGACCGGCTGGCCGTGGAAGTTGGCCCCGTGGAAGACCTCCTTGCCCTCGAAGAACAGCGGGTTGTCGTTCGAGGAGTTGAGCTCGGTCTCCACCGTCGCGGTCGCGTGGTACAGCGAGTCCCGGACCGCGCCGACGACCTGCGGGATCGCGCGCAGCGTGTAGGCCTTCTGGATCCACACGTCGGTGCGCGAGACGTCGCCGGTCTGCTGCTCCTTGGCCTGCTTGCGCAGGTCGGCGTGCTCGACGGCGAGCCGGGTGCCCGCCAGCAGCTCGCGCATGTTGGCGGCGTTGTCCATCTGGCCGCGGTGCGGCCGGGCGATGTCGTGGCCCTCGGCCTGGAACGGGCTCAGGGAGCCGTGCAGCGTCTCGACCACCAGCGCGGTGACGATCTCGGCCTGGCGGACCTGGTTGAGCGCGCGGTCGAGCACCAGGGAGCCGAGGCCGGTCATCGCGGAGGTGCCGTTGATGAGCGCCAGGCCCTCCTTGAACCGCAGCTGCAGCGGCTCGATGCCGTGCTCGCGCAGGACCGGCCCGGTCGGGGTCTTCTTGCCGTCCTTGAGGACGTAGCCCTCGCCGATGAGCGAGGAGGCGATGTGCGCCAGCGGGCCGAGGTCGCCGCTCGCGCCCAGCGAGCCGATCTCCGGAATGGCCGGGGTGATGCCCAGGTTGAGGTAGAGCGCCATGCGCTCCAGCAGCTCGGGGCGGACCGCGGAGTAGCCCTTGGCCAGCGCGTTCAGCCGGGCGGCCAGGATGGCGCGGGCCTCCTGCTCGTTGAACACCGGGCCGACGCCTGCGCTGTGGCTGCGCACCAGGTTGGTCTGCAGCTCGACCTCTTTGGAGGTGCCGACGAGCATGTAGATCATCTCGCCGTAGCCGGTCGTGACACCGTAGACGGGGACACCGTCGCGGACCGTGTCCTCGAACTGCTTCCGGCTGATCGCCGCTCGCTCCAGAGTGGACTCGTCCAGCGTCACCGGGGTCCGGTCAACGGCAACCCGCCGAACGCCCTCGATGTCCAGCTTCTCGCCGTTGAGGTCAACCGATCCCTCGTTCTCGACCAGCGTCACGTCTTCACCCCGTCAAGGTGTCCGTAGTGGCATTCAGGCAACCATTTCGGCGTCGACCTTTTTGTCACCGTGTCCGGTGAAAAGTCTTGGACTATTGGCTGCGAAAGAGGCGTCGAAGCCAATAGTGCACCGAGCAGGCCGGTTCTTCTTCTCTGCACGTGCGGAGCGAGGGGCGCAACGGCGGAGTTGAACGCGTTTGCGCCCGCGGAGATGATCGTCAAGATAATGGGCCGTCGCCGAGACGGCTCTGTTTCGGTTGCGCAGAAAAGGAACCCGCCATGGAGCCGTTCCGCATTGACATCCCCCAATCCCAGATCGACGACCTGCACCGCAGGCTGGACGCCACCCGCTGGCAGCCGGAGCTGGCCGGGTTCGGCTGGGAGCGGGGCGTCCCCCAGGACTACCTCAAGGAACTGGCGGCCTACTGGCGGACCTCGTTCGACTGGCGCGCCGTCGAGGCGGAGTTCAACCGGTACCCGCAGTTCACCACCGAGATCGACGGCGAGGACATCCACTTCCTGCACATCACCTCGCCGGAGCCGGGCGCGACGCCGATGCTGCTCTCGCACGGCTGGCCGGGCGGGTTCATCGAGTTCGCCGACGTCATCGGCCCGCTGACCGACCCGGCCGCGCACGGCGGCGACCCCGCCGACGCCTTCCACCTGGTCATCCCGTCGATCCCCGGCTACGGCTTCTCCACGCTGCGCCACACCGGCTGGGACGTGCCGCGCATCGCCTTCGCCTGGGCGGAGCTGATGCGCAGGCTGGGCTACGACCGCTACGTCGTGCAGGGCGGCGACGCGGGCTCGGTCATCTCGCTGGTGCACGGCCTGGTCAACCCCGAGCCGCTGATCGGCATCCACGTCAACATGCTGATGACCTTCCCCTCCGGCGACCCGGCCGAGCTGGCGGACCTGTCGGAGACCGACCAGCAGCGGCTGCAGAAGCTGGGCCAGTTCGACCTCGACCAGTCCGGCTACATGAAGATCCAGCAGACCCGCCCGCAGACGCTGGGCTACGGCCTCACCGACTCCCCGGTCGGCCAGCTGGCCTGGATCATCGAGAAGTTCCACGCCTGGACCGACGAGTCGGCGAAGGTGCCCGAGGACGCCATCTCCCGCGACCGCCTGCTCGCCCTGGTCTCGCTGTACTGGTTCACCGCGACCGCGGGCTCCTCGGCGCACTTCTACTACGAGGGCGCCGAGGCCGTCCGGGCCGCGGTGTCCGGCGCGGTGCCGCCGCCGCAGACCCGGCCGGTCGGCGTCGCCGTGTTCCCGCACGACGCGTTCCTGCCGATCCGGCGCATCGCCGACCGGGACATCCCGACCATCACGCACTGGACCGAGTTCGAGCGCGGCGGCCACTTCGCCGCGATGGAGGAACCGGAGCTGCTCGTCGAGGACATCCGGAAGTTCGTTCGCGGACTCCGCTGAGCAATTCGCCGATGGAGCATTCAGCGAGATGCCTCGGCGAGCGCGATGGTCTTGGATTCTGACAATCCCGGTCCCCGTTTCGTTGTGAAGGAGCACGTCGATGGTCGCCGAGTTAGTGGGCCCTCCGCCAACAGGAGCGCCGGAACCACCCAAGAACGCCGCCACGGCGGCTGAGCCGCGCCGGAAGCGGTTGCCGGTGCTCGACGGGATCCGCGGTTACATCGCGATCGGCGTCCTGTTCGCGCACACCGCGTACTTCGCGGGCATCATGGACGTCGGTCCGCTGAAGGGCATCCCGGTCCTCAACTGGCTGACCGTCGGCCTGACCATCATCCTGACGCCGTTCTTCCTGCTCTCCGGCATGCTGCTCTACAAGTCCTTCGCCAAGGCGACGTTCACCGGCGGCGACGCGCCCGCGCTGAAGCCGTTCTTCGTGCGCCGCATGCTGCGCATCGTGCCCACCTACTGGGTGGTCGTGGTCGCGGCGCTGCTGCTGATCAACCTCTCCGCGATCGACAGCGTCTGGTACGTGCTGGCGCCGCTGCTGGGCCTGCACTACTTCAAGGGCGGCGACTTCTCCGGCCTGGTCCCCGGTCTGGAGATCACCTGGAGCGTCGTCACCGAGGTCATCTTCTACCTGCTGCTGCCGCTGGCCGCCGCGCTGATCAACCGGTACGCGCGGTCCGCCGCGGGCGACCCCGACCGGCAGCTGCGCCGGATCATCTGGTCGCTGGCCCCGTTCGTGCTGCTGGGCCCGGCGTGGGAGGTCTACACGCACCTGCCGTCGATGGGCAAGTACCCCATCGAGATCTTCTGGCCGCCGATGTTCCTCGGCGTCATGGCGATCGGCATGATGCTGGGCGCGATGAACGCCTACCACGACGTCACCGGCCGGGTGCCCAGGCTCTACCAGCTGGCCGCCAAGTCGCCGATGTCGTGGTGGGTCGTCGCGTTCGGGCTCTACATCCTCAACTGCGTGCGGCCGTTCGACAAGGCGGGCAGCGGCGACTACCCGCCCATGAGCCAGGCGCTGCTCGACCACGTGCTCACGGTGATCTGGGGCGTGCTGGTCGTCGTCCCGCTGATCGCGCCCGGGGCCCGCTCGCGGTTCATGGACGCGGTGCTGGGCAACAAGATGGCCGGGTTCCTCGGCCGGATCTCCTACGGCGTCTACCTGTGGCACTTCCCGGTGCTGTACTTCGTCATCGGCGCGGGCAGCCTGTTCGGCACGCCCGCGATGCTGATGCCGGGCACCGCGAACACGTGGGTGCTCATCGGCGAGGTGCTGGTCGGGACGATCATCCTGGCCACGCTGACGTACTACCTGGTCGAGCGGCCCGCGGGCAGGCTCGGCGGGCGGATCGTCAAGTCGGGCGCCCCGACGGCGGCGCTCTGAGGCGAAACCGGGCCTGGCGGGACCGCATCGGTCCCGCCAGGCCCGGTCGCGTTCTACCTGCTGCGCCGCCAGAAGACGCTCCAGCGGTCGATGCGCTCGATCGGGTCGTCGATGCCGTGCTCGGCGCGGAACTCGTCCACCGCGGCCCGGCAGCCGGGCACGAGGTAGTCGTCGATGATGACGTACCCGCCGACGGACAGCTTGGGGTACAGCGGGTTCAGCGCGTCCAGGGTGGACTCGTAGAGGTCGCCGTCGAGGCGCAGCACGGCCAGGCGCTCGATGGGCGCGGTGGGCAGCGTCTTGTTGAACCAGCCGGGAAGGAAGCGGACCTGGTCGTCGAGCAGGTCGTACCGCTCGAAGTTGCGGCGCACGGCGGCCTCGTCGACGCCGAGGACCTCGTTGTGCTCGTGCATGTTCAGCCGCTGGTCGATCGGGTGGCTGAGGTCGCCCGCGGTGGGCACGCCCTCGAAGGAGTCGGCCACCCACACCGTCCGGTCGGTGACGCCGTGCGCCTTGAGCACGCCGCGGGCCAGGATGCACACCCCGCCGCGCCACACGCCGGTCTCGATGAAGTCGCCGGGCACGCCGTCGGCGATGACCCGCTCCAGGCAGGCGCGCACGTTCTCCAGCCGCGCCATGCCGACCATGGTGTGCGCGACGCTCGGCCAGTCGCTGCCGGTGCTGCGCGCCCAGGCGTTGAATTCGGTCCGGTCGAACACCGGATTCGGTATCGCCGGGTCCTCGTAAATTGTATTCGCGATCACACGCTTCAGCAGATCGATATACAGATCCCGGGTCGCGTCCGTGATTTCACTCATGCCCTCGATGGTATGGGCGGGCAGCGGGAATGCGGAACGGTCGCCGGTCAAGGCAGCACAGCACGAGATGCAACCGCTCCCGGGCGCATTCACCATCGGTAATGGCGAATTCTTCGACCCCGGTCGACGCTATCCGCACGAGTAGTGGGAGGCAGTGCATTGAGCGACACCATCGCGCAGAAGGTCGAGGCGATCTGGCGGGACGTGCTCACCGTGCCGAGCGGGCAGGACGACGCGACGTTCTTCGAGCTCGGCGGCAACTCCGTCTCCGCCGTCCGGCTCGTCTCGCGGATCGAGGAGGAGCTCGCGGTCTGGATCGACGTGGGCGACATGTTCGAGGACCCGGACCTCGCCGAGCTCATCCGGACCGTGATCGCCAAGGCCGACGAGGCCTCAGCGGCCTGAGCCGCGGCTGATGGAGGGAGGTGAACGAGGGATGGCCGGTCTGCGGCGGGTTGCTCCCGAGGCGAGCCTGGACGAGGTCGTCGAGATCCTCGAGCGGGACGGCGCCGTCATCGTCGAGGACTTCGTCGACGCGGCGACCCTGGACGCGCTCTGGGCCGACCTCGGCCCGGCGCTGGACGCCCAGGCCTACGGCGACGACTGGTACAACGGCACGAAGACGCGCCGGGTGTCCTCGGTGTTCGCCAGGACGACCCACCTGACGCCGGTGGTGACCCACCCGCTGTACCTGGGCTCGGCGCGGGCGATCATGCAGAAGCCGGTCACGATGCACATCGGGAAGAACCGGGTCGAGATGACGCCCAGCATCCAGATCAGCGGCACCCAGGTGGTCCAGATCCACCCGGGCCAGGGCCAGCAGCCCCTGCACCGCGACGACGCGCTGCACCTGCGCCCCCACCCCGGCCCGACCAGCCGCGTGCAGCTCATGCTGGCCATGAGCGAGTTCACCGCGGCCAACGGCGGCACCCTGGTCATCCCGGGCAGCCACCACTGGGACGACGAGCGCGCCCCGTCCACCCGCGAGGCGCACCCGACCGAGATGCCCCAGGGCGCCGCCCTGATCTGGCTGGGCGGCGTCTACCACAGCGGCGGCAAGAACAACAGCGACAAGCCCCGCACGGGCCTCACGATCGCCTTGGACCTGGGGAACCTCCGCCAGGAGGAGAACCAGTACCTGGCAGTCCCCCGCGAGGCCGTCATGGCCTACCCGGAGGAGGTCCGCCGCCTACTCGGCTACGACCGCTGCCCACCAGGCCTGGGCTGGGTGGAAATGGACGACCCCTACCACCTACTGGACTCAGACGGCGAACCGGAAATGGCAACATAAGAAAAAAGGGAAACGCCGCCGCCACCCCGCGGCGGCGTTTCCCCTTTACGCCCCCAACCAGGGCTTGCCTGCCATCCCGTCGACCTGGCGAAGCCTTACCACACCCAGGGTGGGGGTGCGGCCCTCGACGAAACAGGACTTGCCAGGTTAGGGCCCCCAGGGCCCTAACCCGCGAAAACGAAAGCTCCGCGCCCCCACCCTGGGTGTGGTAACCCTCCGGGAGGTCGACGGGATGGCAGGCAAGCCCGACCCCATCCCGGAGACCTGCCCGTCCGGCGAGGACGCTCTTAAAGCGCGACAGTCCGGGGGATCATCGCAGTGGTAGATGCCCCGCAAGCGGGAGCTGGCCCAGCCCCGAGACGAGAACCCTAGATCAGAGGGACACCGACAGGCCCCCGGATCGCAGACAACCACCCCGAGTGGGACACCACCCGGCGAACACCCCAAGCCGGTCCACCGAAGCGGACCGGCGAGGGCGGGGGACCGTTCAGTCCGCGAAGTACTTCGACAGCACCGGCGCGATCACGTCCGGGGACACGTCGTGGGTCTGGTCCGGCAGGGCCTGGATGTCCACCGCGGTCGGGAGGATCTTGTGGAGTTCCTTGGCCGCGTTGTGCATCCACTGCTCGCTGGCGCCGCCGTGGAGGATGAGGGTGGGGACGGTGGAGGAGGCCCAGCGGTCGGTGGGCAGGGGGTTGCCCGACATGAGGCCGTCCATGATCTCGCCGTCGTAGGGGACGGTGGGGCCGACGGCCTCCATGAGGGGCCAGAACGGCTGGCTGGCCATGCCCTCGACCATCTCCTCCGGGAGGAAGACGGTCTTGGTCAGGGCGTACTTGACCGCGTCGGTCTTGCGGCCCTCGGCGACCAGGGCGCGGGCCGCGGTGACGTAGTCGGCGGGGCGGGGCGGGTGGGTGTCGTCGACGATGAACGGGGGCTCGTAGACGGCCAGCTTCTTGATGGGCAGGCCCGCGGCGGCGGCGTCCAGGGACAGCACGGCGCCGGAGGAGAAGCCGATGACGTAGGCCGAGCCGCCCGCCTCCTCGATGACCGCGGCGATGTCCTCGATCTCGCGCTGGATCGCGTAGGGCTGGGTGTCACCGCTCTTGCCCCGGCCGCGGCGCTCGAAGGTGTACACCGTGTGCGTTTCCCCGAGCTTGGCCGCGAACTGCGGCGTCCAGGGGTCGATGTCGGAGCGGTAGACGAAGGCGCCGTCGACGAGGACGACCGGCGGGCCCTGGCCGACCTTCTCGTACGCGATCGCGGTGCCGTCCTTCGAGGTGACTGTGCTCATGAGAAGTGTCCTTCTCTCTATTTCGGGTCGGATCGATTTCCCTCGGCGATCCATCTTGGTCGGCAGGCCGCGGCGGCCGCATCTTCCCCGTTGCTCCGGTGACGGAGCACGGTGTCCCGGTCGCGCGCTGTCATGGTCAGGACGCGATGGCCGCCGCTTCCGCGCCGGTCGTCACCGGCAGGGTCCGCAGGCCGCGGATGACCCACCGGTCACGATAGGTGGCCGTGCCCGCGAGCGCGATCCCCGGGAAGCGGCGGAACAGCATGGGCAGCGCGATGCGCGCCTCCAGCCTGGCCAGCGCTGCGCCGAGGCAGAAGTGGATGCCGCCGCCGAAGCTCAGCGGCTGGCTGCGCACCCGCGACGGGTCGAAGCGGCCCGGGTCCGGGTAGCGCCGGGGGTCGCGGTTGCCGGCGGCCAGCACGACGACGACCCGCGCGCCCGCCGGGATGCGGGTGCCGAACATGACCAGGTCCTCCGTTGCCCACCTGCTGGTGACGTGCACCGGCGGCTCGACCCGGAGGACCTCCTCCACGTACCGCTCGGTGAAGGCGTCGTCGGTGCGCAGCCGGGCGGCGTACCCGGGGTTGGCGATGGCCATGAGCGCGCCGTCGCCGGTGAGGAACGCCGTCGTCTCGAACCCGGCGGTCAGCAGCAGCATCATGTTGCCGATGAGCTCCTGGTGGCTGAGCCGGGCCGAGTCGGCGTCGTGCAGGCCGACCAGCGAGCTGACGATGTCCCCCGCGGGGCAGCCGCGCTTGCGCGCGATGAGCCCCTCGAAGTGCTCGGCCAGCTCGTCCATGGCGGCGTCCGCGGTGGCCAGCGCGTCGGCGTCGCCGAAGCCGTCGGTGGCCACCGCGATCGCCGTGGCGAGGTCGCGGAACCAGGTCACCCGATCCTCGTCGAAGCCGAGCATGGCGCTGACCACCGCGATGGGCAGCCGGGTGGCGAACTCGTCCATGAGGTCCACGGCGGACCCGCCCGCGCCCAGGTCGTCGACCCGGTCCAGCAGCCCGGCGACCGTCTCCACGATCACCGGGCGCAGCCGGGCCACCTGCTGCGGCGTGAACTCGGTGTTGACAGTGCCGCGCTGACGGCCGTGCACGGGCGGGTTGCTGTAGAGCATGGAGTCGGTGAACGCGCGCACCGAGGAGTGCGCGCGCCAGTCCGGGTAGATCCGGTCGAACGCGGTGCCGTCCTGCACCTGGAGCCGGGGGTCGCGCAGGATCCGCGCGCACTCCCGGTAGCCGACCGCCACGAAGGTGCCCGGCTTGACGGGCACCAGGTCACCGTGCGCCCGGATCGCCTCGTAGAGGGGGTAGGGGTCCTGCCTGCCCTCCTCGGTGCCCAGCGCCCGGAACGCGGCGAGCGGCTCCATGGTCAGGCCGCCCGCAGCTCGATGATCGCCGACGGGCCCGCGCGGTGCACGTCGACGGTGCGCAGCCCCGCCTGCCGGGCCAGCTCGCTGAAGTCGGCGACGCCGCGCTCGCGGGCCGCGTACAGGGCCAGCATGCGCAGGTCCATCCCGGTGTGGGTCTCCTCGCCGTCGCCGATCGTCTCGATGATCAGCACGCGGCCGTCGGGACCGGCAGCTGCGGCGCAGTTGCGCAGGATCTTGACCGCGTCCTCGTCCGGCCAGTCGTGCAGGACGATGGACAGCATGTAGGCGTCCGAGCCCGAGGGGATGGTCTCGAAGAAGCTGCCGCTGATGGCCTCGGCGCGGTCGTCGATCCCGGCCTCGACGAAGGTCTGCTTGGCGGCGGGGGTGGCGTCGGGCATGTCGAACACCGCGCCGCGCAGGCCGGGGTTCGCCTTGAGGATCGCGGTCAGCAGCGAGCCGTCGCCGCCGCCGACGTCGGTGACCTTGCCCAGCGAGGCCCAGTCGAAGCCCGCGACGATGCCCGGGGCGCGGGCGGCGACGTCGGCGCCGTGCAGGGCGTGGAAGGACTCGGTGCGCACCTTGGAGGCGCGCATGTCGTCCCAGTACTCGCGGCCGTAGCGCTTGGGGAAGGCGGCCTCGCCGGTGCGCACGCTGTGCAGCAGCTCGACGAAGGACAGCTCGCCCCAGCCCATGCCGTCGATGTCGAACCAGGCGCGCGCCTTGGCCGGGTGGTCCTCGCGCAGCGGCTGGCCGAGCGGGGTCAGCGAGTAGCGGCCCTCGTCGTCGCGGGCGAACACGCCGCGCACGGAGAGGTAGCGCAGCAGGCGCTCGAGGGTGTCGGCGTGGGCGCCGCAGGCCTCCGCCAGCTCAGCCGCCGTCTGCTTGCCAGCGACGATGTGATCCGCCACGCGCAGCGTCGCCGCCACCCGGATCGCCATCGGCGTGCCCAAGCCGGCCATCGACCACAACTTCTTGGCATTGCCGTCCAGATCGCCGAACATGCCGGACCTCCTCATTTCGAGACCAAGGGATGACTATTCAGCACAGAGCGAGCACCCCTCACCTTCGATCGTGCGCAGGTGGGGGCGCTTTCGGTGCGGGACAACGGTTCCGGCGGATTACGCCGACGGCTCCCGCAGGTGCGACGCGAGCGCGGCGCGCAGGGCGTCGGGCACCGGGGTGGGCACGCCCGAGCCGTCGAGGTGCACGACGGTGTGGGAGCCCTCGGCGTGCACGGCGCCGCCGGAGACGACCCGCCACGAGTAGGTGATCGACGTGGAGCCGATCCGGTCGACGCCGATGTCGACGGTGTAGACGTCCCCCGCGCGCAGCGGCTTGCGGTAGGACGAGCTGACGGCGCGGCGCGGGAACGCCCCCGGGTCGAAGCCCGCGGCGCGCACCAGGGCGTGCTCGGCGTCCTCGGCCCACCGCAGCGGCGCGGTGAAGTGGAAGCTCCCGGACGCGTCGGTCTCCGACCAGGTCACAACGGCGCTGAACGAGTTCATGAGGGAACGCTCCACTCTCTTCCACAGAGCCGGGTCATGCCGCCGCGTCCCCGGCGGAGCCGCGGTCGGCGGGGACGATCGATGCCACCTCCGGCGCGGGCGCGTCGGCGCGGTGGCGGGTGCGGGCGGGCACCAGCACGGTCGCGATCGCGCCGAGCAGCGCCGCGGCCGCGAAGATCTGGAAGTTCACCGCGAACCCGGCGCCGAGCTGGGCGAGGTACCCGCCGATCAGCGGGCCCATCATCGCCCCGAGGCGGCCGAACGCGGAGGTGAAGCCCACCGACGTCGCCCTGATGCCGGGCGCGAAGTGGTTCGCGATCTGTCCGAACAGGACGATCTGGGTGCCGACGCTGCTCGCGCCCGCGACGAAGATGAGGCAGTACAGGACCACGGCGGGCAGCTCGACGCTGAGCAGGAAGATCGACGCGGTGGCGACCAGGAACGCCGAGGGCACCACGTACTTGGGCCCCAGCCGGTCCGACAGCGTCGCGCCGAGCACCCCGCCGAGCGCCGCGCCCGCGTTGAGCACCAGCAGGAAGACCAGCGCTGGCCCGACCGAGTACCCGGCGGCCCGCATCAGCTGCGGCAGCCAGGTGTTCAGGCCGTAGGACACGAGCAGGCCAGCGAAGTTGGCCACGGCGAACAGCACCAGGGCCACCGCGATCCGGCTGCGCAGCGCCCGGCCCAGCGACACCAGCCTGCGCCGGGCCGCCCCCGCGCCGCCGGAGCGCTGGAACGCGGGCGACTCCGGCAGCAGCCACAGCGCCAGCGGCACGATCGTGACCAGCGGCAGCGCGCCGACGGCGAACATGAACCGGAAGCCGAGCGGTTCCAGGAAGAACAGCGCGAGCAGCGCCGCCAGCATCCCGCCGAGCGGGAAACCGGCGCACACCAGCGCGTTGTTCAGGTTGCGCCGGTGCGGCGGCGCGGACTCCACGGTCAGCGCGATCACCGTGGGGGCGATCCCGCCGAGGCCGATCCCCGCCACGAACCGGAGCACGCCGAACACCTCGGGGCCCGGGGCGACGGCGCAGCCCAGCATCGCGGCGGAGAACAGCGTCAGGCAGCCGATGACGGTGCGCCTGCGCCCGAACAGGTCGGTGATCGCGCCGACCGCGATCCCGCCGACCAGCATGCCCAGCAGGGCGTAGCTGCCCATCAGCCCGACCTCGGCAGGCGTGAGCCCCCAGTCCGGGTAGGCGAGCAGCTGCGGCACCACCGACCCGAACACGATGAGGTCGTAGCCGTCGAACACGATCGTGAGCAGGCACAGGCCGATGACCAGACCGGGACGGCGCGGTCGGGCGTGGACGGGCTGCCGGTCGGTCATCGTCACTCCCCTCGGGTGGCGCGCACGGGAGCGGCCTCGATTCCCACCTGCGCAGGATCGAGGCCACTGTGCCGGACTCCGACGATCAGGCGGCCTTGCGCTCCAGGGCGAGCACCGGGATCTGCCTGCTCGTCTTGGACTGGTACCGGCCCAGGCGGTGGTTGGAGGCCACCAGCTCGGCCCACAGCCGCTCGCGCTCCGGGCCCTCGGCGATCTCCACCGCGACCGCCTCGTACTTCTCGTCCCCCACCTCGACGGTCAGGGTCGGGTCGGCCTGCAGGTTGCGGTACCACTGGGGGTGGTAGTCCAGACCGGCGTTGGTCGCCGTGATGATCACGCGGTCGCCGTCCATGATGTAGGACACCGGGCTCACCCGGTCCTTGCCGGTCTTGGCCCCCTTGGTGGTGATCAGCGTGAGGGGGAAGCCCTCGTAGTCGCCGCCCACCACGCCCTTGTTGGCACGGAACTCTTCGATGATCGGCTTGTTGTACGACAGGAAGTCGATTGCCATGCTCACCACCCGGTAGAAGGGTTCTGGTCCAAGACCACCTTGGCCCAGCGGGATGTGTGCCGCATCTCCCCCGTTGCCTGCGCTCAGGCGACGGCGCGCAGCGTGTTGCGGTCGATCTTGCCCGTCGGCGTCTCCGGCAGCGCGGCCACGAACCGGATCTCCTTCGGACACTTGCGGGAGGCCAGGTGCGCCTTCACGTGCTCCTGGATCTCCTCGGCGCCCACGGGCGTGCGCGGCACGACGAACGCGCGCGTCGCCGTCAGCCCGTCGGCCGTCGTGTAGCCGACGACCGCGCACGCCACCACCGCGGGGTGGGTGGCGATGCAGTTCTCGATCTCCGTCGGCGCCACGTACAGGCCGCTGACCTTCAACAGGTCGTCCGCGCGGCCGCGGTAGTAGAAGAAGCCGTCCGCGTCCCGGCTGAACAGATCGCCGGTGCGCAGCGTGTTCGGCGCGGGGAAGCTCTGCGCGGTCTTCTCCGGCGCCTTCCAGTAGTCGACGCCGACCGGCTCGCCCCGCACCTGCAGGACGCCGACCTCGCCGTCGGGCAGCGGGGCGCCGCTGTCGTCGACGATCGTCGCCTCGTAGTGCGGGATCACCTGGCCGAGGCTGCCGACGCGGGCCCGGCCGGGCCGGTTGCAGATGACGGCGTTGAACGACTCGGTCGACCCGACGCAGTCGAGCAGGTCGACGCCGAAGGTGTCCAGCCACCGCCGGTGCAGCTCCGCGGGCAGCTGCTCGCCCGCCGACAGGCACATGCGCACCGAGCTCAGGTCGGCCGCCTCCGCGCCCGGGTGGGCCAGCATCGCCTTGATCATCGTCGGCACGTTGACGATGACGGTCGGCCGGTGCCGGGCGACCAGCTCGAAGATCCGCTCGGCCGTGGTGCGCTCGGGGAACAGCACCCCGGTCGCGCCCGCGCCCATCGCGTACAGGCCGACCAGGTCGCGGGCCCAGCCGGAGAACAGCTTCGGCACGGCGAGCACGACGTCGTCGGGCCCGAGGTCGAGCACGCCGCGGCCGAACCACTCGTGGCTCAGCCACGGGCTGCGCGCGTAGTGCCTGCACGCCTTGGGCTTGCCGGTGCTGCCGGTGGTGAGCTTCCACATCGCGATGTCGGTCGCGGCGACCGGCGTCGGCTCCAGCTCGGCCGACTGCGCCCCGACCAGCTCGGCGAAGTCGTGCTCGTCCTCGCGCAGCCCGTGCGGGTGCGGGCCGAGGACGATCGACCCCCGCGCCCCGGCGTACCGCATCGCCTCGACCACGTCGCCATCGGTGACCACAATGGACGGCTCGAGGTAGTCGACGTTGTACCGGTGCTCCTCCGGGGAGAGGAAGTTGTAGACGTCGACCGTGATCGCGCCGATCCGCTGCGCGCCGTACCACGCGGCGAGGTACTCCACCCCGTCGCGCATGGCGATCAGCACCCGGTCGCCCTTGCGCACGCCGAGGCCGCGCAGCGCGTTGCCAGCACGGTTGACCAGCGCCCGCAGCTCGGCGTACGAGGTCGCGCCGTCGGGGGTGATCAGCGCCGTGCGCTCACCGGGGTTGTGGTCGAGGAACCGCACCGCCAGGTTGTGGTCGAGGTCCTGCCCGACTAAGTGGGCCGCCGCGGCGGTGGTGCCCGACATGCTCATGCACTTCCCTTCTCGTTACCCCTCCGCGAGCCAGCGGTGGGTGTACATCTCGAAATCCAGCGCCTGCCCGTCCAGCGCCACGTGCACCTCGGCCACGGCGGCCCGCGCCGCCGTGCGCACCGAGGGCACCGAGCACGTCGCCGCGAGCTCGTGCAGCGCCGCGTAGCACTCGCGCAGCTGCCGCTCCTCGCGCGGGGTCAGCTCACCGCTCGTCATGGAATCGCACCGCCTTCGCCTCGAATCGGGGCAGCACCCCGGGCTCCACCAGCTCGACCATCGGCAGCAGGCCGATGGTCCGCTTGATCTCGGCGGCGATCCGCTCGCCGAGCTCGGGCCGCGCCGAGGCCGGGTCGGTCGGCTCGACCCGCAGCACCATCACGTCCAGCCCCCGGTCGGCGCGCAGCACCGTCTGGAACTCGCGCACCTCGGTGAAGCCGCGGACCACGTCCTCCACCATCACCGGCGTCACCGAGATGCCGCGGATCTTGCGCATGTCGTCGGCGCGGCCGATGATGCCGCCCTCGTACCAGTCCCACGTGCGGCCGCACGGGCACTCGTGCCACGGCCGCTTGATCACGATGTCCTCGGTCCAGTACCGGAAGATCTGCCAGCCCTCGCGGCCCAGGCCGGTCATCACCCGCACGCCGCGCTCGCCGTAACCGACCGGCTCGCGCGTCTCCGGGTGCAGCACCTCCTCGATGGCGGCGGGCTCGATGATGTGGCTGATGCCGGGCCCGCCGGGGCACTCGAAGGTGAACACGGTGGCCAGCTCGGTCATCCCGGCCACGTCGAAGACCTTGGCGCCGAAGCCGCGCTCGATGGCCCGCACGGTGGCGGGCGGGCGCGGCTCAGCCCCGGTGATCACGGTCTTGAGGTTGCCGTCGGCCGCCAGGTCGATCCCCATGTCCGCGGCGGTCTCCAGCAGCCGCAGCGCGTAGGTCGGGGTGCAGCCGATGACCTCGATCTGGTAGTCGACGAGCAGCCGCACGCGGGTCGCGGAGTCCATCGAGCCGCTGGGCAGCACCGCGCAGCCCATCCGCATCAGCGCGTCCTGCATGCCCCAGAACCCGATGAACATGCCGTACCCGAAGGCGAGGATGGCGCGCTGACCGGGCCGCACGCCGACGCCGTGCAGGATCGTGCACCACTGGTCGACCGCCCACGCCCAGTCGCGCGCGGTGTCGAACGTGCGCAGCGGGGTGTTGCCGCTGGTGCCGCTGGTCTGGTGGAACCGCACGGCGGCCGAGGGGTCGATCGAGGGCAGCAGGCCGAACGGCGGGGCGATCTCCTCGGCGGCCACCAGGTCCTTCTTGGTCACCAGCGGCACGCGGCGCACGTAGTCCTCGAAGGAGGTGATGTCCTCGGGGATGCGGTCGGCCCAGAACTTGGAGCCGCGCGCCTGGGCCATCGCCCTGCGCAGCTTGGTCCACTGCCACGCCCTGAGCTGCTCGCGCGGCATCGTCTCCGTGCGCGGGTTCCAGAACGGCTGGTCCGCTGTCATCACGCCTCCCCGGCTTCGGATTCGTCGAAACGCAGCACGCACAGGTCCGCCCGGCCCGCGGCGATCGCGGTGTCGGCCGCGTCGAGGGTGCGCATGCCGTCTTCGACCACGACGGCGAGGCCGGTCTCGTTGCGGACGGCGTCGGCGACCTGCAGCACCTGGCCCGCGCGCGGCGGTTCGTCCGCCGACGGCCGCAGCAGCACGACGGCGGCCCCGGCGGCCTCGACGGCGCGGGCGAGCGCGACGGCCTCCTCGGTCCCGGCCACCGTGTCGCAGCCCGATGACAGGGCGATCACCGCGCCGACCGGCTGGTCCTCGGGCCACTGCGCGCGCAGCGCGGGCAGCTCGGGCGGTGCGGCGAGCAGGTCGGCGACGGCGTGCGCGGACAGGTCGAGCAGGGCCAGCTGGTAGCCCGCGTCCCGGGCGGCGGCCAGCTCGGCGTCGAGCCGGTCGGCGGCCAGCACCGCGGCGGCGGGCGTGCCGGGCACGGGCGGCGTGCCGATCAGCAGCCCGGCTCCCTCGGTCGGGACGGTCGCGGCGACCCGGTTGGCCAGCCGCAGCCCGCCGACGACGGCGGGGGCGAAGACCGGCGGCGGCGCGATCGCCGTGGGCGTGCCGGTCGCGCGGCTGTGGAACCAGGCGTTGAACCGGCGGATGAAGTCCGGGTCGCGGCGGGCGATGTCGCCGTAGGAGATCCGCCACGACCGGGCGGTCAGCTGGTAGGCGAACTGGATGGGGTCGTAGTCGAGGTAGCGGCCGACGGTGTCGAAGTACCGCTCGGACAGCAGCGCGGCGTCCTGGAACTGCTCGACCCGCCCGCGGCGCACCTTCTCGTACATCGCCAGCGCGTCCGGGATGTTCGGCTCGGCGCGCAGCTGGGCGGCCAGGGCGATCGCGTCCTCGATGGCCAGGCGGGTGCCCGAGCCGATGGACCAGTGCGCGGTGTGCGCGGCGTCGCCGATCAGCACGGTGTCGTCGGTGTGCCAGGTGTCGCAGCGCAGGTGCCGGAACTTCGTCCAGGCCGGACCGCGGCGCAGGATCGGCCTGCCGTCGAGGTGGTCGGCGAAGACCCGCTCGCAGAACCGCAGCGACTCGTCGATGTCCATCCCCGCCATGCCGGAGCGCTGCCACGTCTCCTCGGAGGCGTAGATGATCAGCGAGCTCCACGACTGCCCGGACGGGTAGACGTAGCCCTGGAACAGGCCCCACTCGGTGTCGACGAAGATGTAGGCGAACGTGGGCGCGGCGGCCTCGACGCCGAACCAGCCGTAGTAGAACGACCCGTGCTCGATCCTCGGGCCGAACGCGGCCTCCTGCTGCGACCGGACGACCGAGTTCAGCCCGTCGGCGCCCACGACGAGGTCGGCGTCGGCGTGGTCGGCGAGGTCGGTGACCTGGTGCCCGTAGTGGAGGCCGACGCCGAGCACGGTGGCGCGCTCGCGCAGGATGGTCAGCAGCGCGTCGCGGCCGATGCCGTGGAAGCGGTTGCCCTCGACCAGGTACCGCGAGTCCCGGCAGCGGATCTCGACCTTCGTCCAGCTCATGCCCGCGCGCTCGATGGCGGCGAAGGACTCCGCGTCCACCCCCGCCAGCTGGTCCAGCGAGCCCTCCGGGAACACGACCGCCCAGCCCGCGCTGGCGCTGGGCTCGTTGCGCTCGTAGACCCGGACGTCCTCGACGCCGTCGCGGCGCAGCAGGGTCGACAGGAACAGCCCCGCGGGGCCCCCACCGATGATGTCAACGCGCATGCCCACCCCTCGCCAGTTCGGTTCCAGACAGGACGGTCGCGGCCTTCCAGCCGCGCACGGCCGCGGCCGCCCACGCGGCGCGGGCCGGGGGTTCGGCCGCGGCGACCCCGCGGCACAGCGCGCTGCCGATCACCACGCCCGCGGCGTGCGGCGCGACCGCGCGGATGTCGTGCTCGTCGCGGATGCCGAACCCGGCGAGGAACGGCGTCGTCGCCGTCGCCGCGGCGGCCGCGGCGAAGTCGCCGACCCGGTCCGGGTCGAGCCGCTCCCCGGTGCGCTCGGCGAGCGCCTGGTAGGTCAGGTGCCGCGCGGCGGACTCCAGCCCGCGCCGCCGGACCGGGTCGGCGCCGGGCAGCAGCAGCGGGATCGCGCTCAGTCCGGTCGCGGCCACCCGCTCGGCGGATAACCCGCCATGCGGGTCGGTGAGGACCAGGCCGTCCACACCGGACTCCTGCGCGGTCGCGAGCAGCGCGTCCGCGCCGAGGTCGGCCACCGTGCTCGGGTACACCAGCGCCAGGACCGGCACGTCCGGCAGCCGCGTGCGCAGCGCCCGCGCCTGGTCCCAGGCCCGCTCGGGCGGGCACGACCGGGCGCGGTCGAACGACGCGGCGATGTCGGCGCCCCTGGGCCGGGTGGTCGGCGTCGGGATGCCGATCTCGATGACGTCCGCGCCCGCCTCGGCCACGGTGACGGCGAGGTCGACGGGGTCGGCCAGCGGGTCGCCGAGCGTCAGGTAGACGGCCAGCAGCCGGTCGCCGCGCAGGTCGGCGGCGCGCAGGCCCGCGCCGATGCGGTCTACCGGGGACACAGCCACGCCCCCTCCCGCAGCGTGCGCACGAACCGGGCGGGGTCGTCGCTCTTGGCCAGCGCGGTCCCGATGAGCACGCCCTCGGCGCCCGCGGCCGCCGCGCGGGCGACGTCGTCGGCGGTGAAGAAGGCGCTCTCGGAGAGGATGAGCACGTCCGAGGGCACCTCCGGGGCCAGCATCTCGGTGACGCGGACCGTGCCCGGGTCCAGTTCCAGCGCCACGATGTTGCGGTTGTTCACCGCCACGGCCACGGGGTCGAGCGCCAGCGCCGTGCGCAGCTGGCCCCTGGTGTGCACGCCGAGCAGGACCTCGAGGCCCAGCCGCTCGGCGTGCTCGCGCAGCCGCTCCAGCTGGTCGGGCGGGGTGGTGTTGATCGACAGCTGCACCGCGTCGAACCCGACGTCGACGGACTCGTCGAGCTGGCTGGTGGTGCAGAAGAACTCCTTGCGCATCAACGGCAGCTCGGTCCGCACGCGCAGCTTCGCGGCGAGGTCGACCCCGCCTGCGAAGTACACCGGGTCCGTCGGCATGGTCAGCGCCTCGACGCCGCCCTCCACCAGGGCGTCGAGGAACGCGTCGAGCCGGTCGAGGTCGATGAGGGCGCCGTCGCGGGGTGAGCGGAACTTCACGTCGGCCAGCACCGCGGGCTGACGGGTCCGTCGAGCGGACGCCAGGACGTCGAGCAGACTGCGGCCGTTCATGGTCCTCCTCTCGGCGCCCGGGCGACATCCGCGATCCTCACACCGCGTCACCGGCCCCGGCATCTTCCTCAGTGCCCCGTGCCCGAGGGCCCGGCCGTCACCGCGCGGTCGCGCCGGGGGTGATGTCGGAGCCGAACAGGCCGGTGGGGTCGACCCTGGCGCGAACCCGGTCCACCGCCGCCACGTCCTCGGCCGACAGGTGGCCCTGCGGCTGCGCGCGGTTGTCCACGAACGTCGGCGCCGTGCGGCCGGTGTCCCACGGCGCGAGCGCCGCCCGCACCACCGCGCAGTGCCGGGTGATCTCCTCCTCGGTCAGCGGCGGGAACGGCGCGGCGGAGCCGGAGTAGGCGTAGTGGGCGTCGATGCGGTCGAGCACGCCGCCGCCCGGGCCGGGGTCGGCCAGCGCGCCGCCGAGCTGGCGCAGGCCCGCCATCACCAGCGGGGACCCCGAGCCCGCGCCGAGCACGCGGACGAACTCATCGATGCCGCTGTCGTCCAGCCTGCGCAGCAGCATGTGGTCGCCGACGAAGGGCAGCGGGTCGGCGGGATCCATGTGGATGTCCAGCACCGCGCCGGGGGCGGCGACCTGCCAGGCGTCCAGCGCGGGCCGGGCGATCGCGCGCAGCGGGTCGAGCAGGTCGTCGGTCTGGCGCAGCGCCCGCTCGGCGCCGTCGGTGGCGAGGACGACGCCGTCGACGCCGATCATCGGCCCGTTCCGCAGCTCGGCCGGGACCTCGGGCACCGGAGGGAGGTTGAGCACGCGGAACGACGTCGCCGCCTCCCTCGGCGCGTCGAGCGTCCACTTCTGCCAGGCCCGCAGCAGCGCGCCCGCGTGCTCGGCTGGCCAGAAGGTCGACCCGGCGACGACGGTCGTGGCCGGGAACAGCGCCACCTCGACGGCGGTCACCACACCGAAGCCGCCCCCGCCGCCGCGCAGCGCCCGGAACAGCTCCGGGTCGTGCTCGGCGTCCACCCTGCGCAGCTCGCCGTCCGCAGTGACCAGCTCGATCGCGCGCACGCTGTTGGCGGCCACGCCCACCGCGCGGCCGTAGAAGCTGATGCCGCCGCGCAGCAGGTAGCCGACGACGCCGACGGTCGCGGCGGAGCCGTGCGGCGGCACCAGCCCGTGCGGGGTCGTCGCCTCGACCACCGCACCCCACCGGGCGCCTGCGGGGATCCGCGCCACCCGGCCCGCGACGTCGACCTCCACCGGCCCGTCGAGCGCCGTGCGGATCAGCAGGGCGCCGTCCATCGGCGCGGCGCCGCCCGCGGCGTGGCCGGTGGTGTGCACCCGCACCGGCAGCCCGGCGGCCCGGGCGTGCCGGACCGCCGCGCGGACCTCCTCGACCGTCCGCGCCGTCACCGCGGCCGCGGGACGGGCGGGCGCGGCCAGGTTGAACACCGCGGCGGCGGCGTCGTAGGCCGGGTCCCCGGGCGGGGAGGCGGCGAAGCTCATCGGTGTCCTCCGCTGTCCGTCAGGCCGCGCGCGGAAGCTGGACGTCGCCGGGGCCGTCGGTGGGGCGCTGGTCGGCCGGGGCCGCGGCGGGCTTGCCGTTGCGGAGGATGCGCAGCAGCATGCCGGGGCGCATCAGCGAGGCAGGGGACTCGACCATGCCTGCCACCCGCATGAACGCGCCGGTCACCGCGCTGTCGCGGGTCATGGCGGCCTGGACCTTGGCCATGAACGCGTTGCCCATGCGGACCTTCAGCGTCCGCTCGCCCTCCACCTCGGGGTAGCCGAGGTCGCCGCTGACCGACATGTCCCACGCCCCGTCGATCACCTTGGCGATGTCGCGGTGGAAGCCAGCCGCCGACGGCACGCCGCGGCGCAGGTGGTCGCGCAGGGTCAGCGCCTCCAGCGCGGCGATCGTCATGCCCTGGCCGTAGACGGGGTTGAAGCTGCACGCCGCGTCGCCGATGACGATCATGCCGTCGGGGAAGCGGATCATGCGCTCGTAGCGGCGCCGCACGCTGGCCGGGTAGCGGTGGATCACCGCGTCGGTCAGCGGCTCGGCGTCCTTGATGACGTCGTAGATGTCCGGCACGGGCAGGGACCGGGCGAACTCGACGAAGCCCTCGTTGTCCGTCGGCGCGCTGTCGCCCAGCACGCCGTAGAGCGAGAGCACGCACTTGCCGTCCTCGATGCGGGAGAAGAACCCGCCCCGGCGGGTCGCGGGCGAGGCGACCGGGTTGATCGACAGGTCGCCGCGCAGGACGGACTCGTCGCTGAGCCGGTAGGTGCGCGTGGTGTAGCAGATGTTGACCTTGACCCGGTCCTCGTCCGGGCGCCCGTAGCCCAGCTCCTCGAGCCAGGCGGGCGTCCGCGAGCCGCGCCCGGTCGCGTCGACCACGAGGTCGGCCTCCAGGACCTCCTCCGGCCCGCCGTCGTGCGGCTGGACGCGCGCGCCGGTCACCCGGGCGTTGTCGGTGGTGGTGGTCAGGCCGACGATGTCGGTCTTCTCCACGAGCGTCACGTTGGGCAGGGCGGCGACCCTGGCCCGCACGTGCGACTCCAGCACCGGGCGGGTCGCCGACAGGCAGACCAGGCCGGTGGTGCTGGGCTTGAGCGGCAGGCCGTTGAAGAACCAGCGCAGCTCGCCGAGGTCGCCGGTCGGCACGCCCGCGGCCATCACGCCCGCGGTGAAGCTGGGGAACAGCTCCTCCAGGATCTGCTGTCCGCGCGCGAGCAGGCCGTGCACGTGCCTGCCCTGCGGGACGCCGCGGCGGGCCGTGGTGACGTCGGTCAGCTCGTCGCGGTCGACGACCAGCACCTCGGCGAAGGACTCGGCGAGGACCCGGGCCGCGAGCAGCCCGGCCATGCTCCCGCCCAGCACGATCGCGCGGCGGCCTACGTCGTGTCCCATCGCGGGACCTCCTCCAAGTCGTCGGATGCGCACCGCCACCGTTTCGTCCACTCAGGACGTCGAGGTGACGCGCGTCCAGTCTCGTCGAAACGCGCGGGCGCCCGCATCTCCCGAGTTGCCCGCGCCGCCGCTCACCGGCCGGGCTTGCGGGCGGCGACGATCACGTACCCGATCTGGTCCTTGCGCGGCACGAAGAAGCCGTGGTGCAGGCGGGCGAACTCCGCCACCGCCTCCGTGCCGAACTTCGCCGTCACGTCGTTCTGCACCCGCATGGCCGCCTCCAGGTACTTGGCCTTGCGGCCGAAGACGCGCGGCCCGCACTCGGTGTGCTCCTCCACCTCGAAGCCCGCGGCCCTGGCGAGGTCGAGCCACTGCGGCAGCGTGGGCAGCCTCGGCAGCTTGAGGGTGTCCATGAAGGTCGCCACCCGCTTCGGGTCGCCCTGGCCCGCCAGGCTGAAGTCGGAGAACGTGATCCGGCCGCCCGGGCGCAGCACCCGGTACAGCTCGGCGAACACCTGGTCGATGTCGGGCGCGTTCTGCAGCGACTCCAGCGCCAGCACGGCGTCGAACGTGCCGTCCGGATAGGACAGGCCCATGAAGTCGCCGTACTCATAGGACACCACGTCGCCGACGCCCGCCGCGCGGGCCCGCTTGCGCGCGCGGTCGATCTCGAAGCGGCTCACCGTGATCCCGGTGACCCGAACGCCGAACCGGTTGGCCAGGTGGATCGCCGTCTCGCCGGGGCCGCAGCCCGCGTCGAGCACGTGCTCGCCCGCGCGCAGGCCGAGGGTGTCGGTCACCTTGCGGGTCATCCGGTGGACGGCCTCGGTGAGCGACGCGTCGTCATCGCGGTCGTACCAGTACCACATGTGCAGTTGGCCGTCGCGCAGTTCGTCGCCGATGGGCGAGCGCTTGTCGTAATGCTCGCCGATCTCCGCTGGCTCACTCATGTGCCCGCCCCGGTCGGTGGTGTGATCGCCACAGCGTGGTCGCCCCATCGTGGCCGCCCGCGCGGGGCGGCCACATCTCGCGGAATGCGATACGGCGGCGGGCGCGCACGCCGCGAGATGCCCCCGGTCCCCCCGAGCACAGGGGGAGATGTCCGGATATCCCTTGCGGTGGCACGGTTCTCGTCGGGCCCAGTCTGCCTATTCGCCTTCCCTGGGAGGAAACGCCGAATGAGTGCCTCCGACGCCTACCCCCCGTTCGCCGCACTGGTGCGTTCGTTCATCGCGGCGCCTCCCGACGGTCTGGACGCCGAGTACCAGCGGCTCGTCGCCGCGCTGTGGAGCGAGGGGAAGCTGACCGACCTCGCGCTCGACGCCGTGCCCTCGGTGATCGCCGCGCTCGACGAGGCCGGTCCGGACCGCCAGGGGCACATCGCCGTCCTGCTCGGCCTGCTGGCCGAGGCCGAGTACCCGCGGCTGGACGGCCCGGTGGCCACCGCCGTGCGCGCGGGCCTCGACCGCTACCTGGAGCTGGTGCGCGGCGGCGCGAGTGGGCAGCCGCTGACGCTGGCGCTGCTCTACCTGCTCGCCCACTTCCCCGCCGACCGCGACCGCGTCCTCGCCGTCACCGGCGGGCTCGCCCTCGACGACGAGGAGCGGACCCGGCTGGAGCGCGGCCTGGCCGAGCTCGACCCGGCCGACCCCGACCTGGGCAAGGTGTGGCCCGCGCCGTCGGCGTGGGACATGGACGAGGAGAACGCCGCGCACGCCAAGGCCGCGGTGCGCGCGCTCACCCCGGAGCAGATCCGCAAGAACTGGGAGAACGACACCCGCACGGTGTGGGCGTTCAGCGGCCACATCGCCTACTGGGCGCTGAGCAACGGCGCGCCCGCCCGGCTGCCGATCCCGGCCGTCCCGGACTGGACGTTCGAGCAGCGCGACCCGGGCCCGACCGACCGCCTGTTCGGCGAGCGCGCCGCTGTGCTGCGCTGCCCCACCTGCCACGGCCCGATCGAGGTGCACGAGACCGGCGCCCGCTGCACGCCCTGCGCGACGAGCTACCTCAGCGCCAACGGCATCCTCGACCTGTCCAACGGCGTGCGGGACGGGCAGGGGTCGCACGAGGCGACCGCGGACCTGCTGCAGAAGCTCTCCGAGATGCCCAAGATGGGCCTCTACTACGAGACCTTCCTGCGCCCCAACTACCTGCGGCTCGCGGGCACCAACATCGGCTACGAGATCACCCCCGACGACGAGTACGCCTACATCCGCGAGCACCTGCGCGGCACCGAGGGCCCCGTCGTCGACGTGGCCGCGGGCGCGGGCCGGTGGACCGAGATCGTGGCCGAGGCCGTCGGAACCGAGCGGCTGACCGCGGTCGATCTGCTGCTGCCCATGCTGAACGTGTTGCGCGGCAAGCTGCCCGAGGTGCCCGCGGTCATGGGCAGCGCGCTCAACCTGCCGATCGCCGACGGCTCGGTGGGCGCGGTCAACCTGTGGAACGCGCTGCAGGCGTTCCCGGACGACGCCGAGCAGGGCATCGCCGAGATCGGCCGGATCCTGCGCCCCGGCGGCGTCTTCACGATGATGACGTTCCGCTGGAGCGACGACCCGATCGCCCGCTACTTCCAGGCGTCGCACTTCTTCCCCAGCCGTCCCGAGGGCCACCTGCTCTTCGAGCTGGAGCAGCTGCGGCAGTGGCTCGCCGCGGCGGGCCTGACGGTGCGCGACGAGAAGGCGGACGTCGGCACCTTCGTGTTCATCACGGCCGAGCGCACGGCCTGACCGGTTCGCAAAACGACAAGCAGGAAACAGTGGGAGACCTCTGATGGAGAAGCGCTGCCCCGCCCTGGACCCGACCGGCCAGGACATCCACGCCCAGGCCGACGAGTTGCGCGCGAAGGGTTCCGCCGTGCAGGTGGAGCTGCCCGGCGGCGTCCTCGTCTGGTCGGTCAACAGCCACGCCGTCATCAAGCAGCTGCTGACCAACCCGAACGTCACCAAGAGCGCCCGCAACCACTGGCCCGCCTTCATCAACGGCGAGATCCGGCCGGACTGGGAGCTGATCAGCTGGGTGGCGATGGACAACGTGTCCACCACCTTCGGCCGCGACCACCACCGGCTGCGCAGGCTGATCGGCAAGGCGTTCACCGCGCGGCGGACCGAGGAGATCCGCCCGCACGTCGTCGGGCTGACGAACATGCTGCTGGACGCGCTCTCCGCCGTCCCGGCAGGCGAGGTGGTGGACCTCAAGGAGCGCTTCGCCTACCCGCTGCCCGGCATGCTGGTGGCCGACCTGATCGGCATGTCGGAGGAGGCCCGCGTCGCGACCGCGAAGGTCCTCGACGTCATGCTGGACACCACCATCAGCCCCGAGCAGGCCCAGGAGGTCCTGCTGGGCTGGCGGACCGCCATCGCCGACCTGGTCGCCCTCAAGCGCGCCGAGCCCGGCGCCGACATCACCAGCGACCTGATCGCCGCCCGCGACGAGGACGGCTCCCGGCTGTCGGAGCAGGAACTGGCCGACACCATCTTCGCCATCCTCGGCGCCGGTTCGGAGACCACGATCAACTTCTTCGACAAGGCGATCACGGCCCTGCTCAGCAACCCCGAGCAGCTGGAGCTGGTCAAGACGGGCCAGGCCAGCTGGGACGACGTGATCGACGAGGTCCTGCGCCTGGAGTCCCCGATCGCCAACCTCCCCCTGAGGTACGCGGTGGAGGACATCGACCTCGGCGACGTGGTCATCCCCAAGGGCGACCCGATCCTGGTCAACTACGCCGCCATCGGCCGCGACCCCGCCCTCCACGGCGACACCCGCTGCACCTTCGACCTCACCCGAACCGACAAGGAGCACCTCTCCTTCGGCTACGGCCCCCACTACTGCCTCGGCGCGGGCATCGCCAGGATGGTCGCGAAGGTGGGCCTCTCGGCCCTCTTCGAGCGCTACCCCGACCTGACCCTGGCGGTGCCGGTGGAGGAACTGCAGCCCCTGCCCACGTTCATCATGAACGGCCACCGCGGCCTCCCGGTCCGCCTGACCGCCGTCGAGAGCAAGGCCAGCCAGGCCGCCTGACCGCTCCAGCCGAACCCGCCCGGACCATCCCACGATGCCCCGGGCGGGTTTCGCTTTGTGGGGGGCAGGGGCCGAGGGCGCAAGGCCCGGAGGCCGAAGGCAGGGCCGAGAGCGCAAGGCCCGGAGGCGGCGCAGGAGGGGCCGGAGCCGGGGAGCCGGAGCAGGGAGACCCGGGCAGGAGCAGAGGGCGAGGGGCGGGGGCGCAAGGCCGGAGCACGAGGGCAGAAGACAGAGGCAGGAGCAGGGATCGAGGGCGCAGAGCACGGAGGCAGGCCGGGGCCGGAGGCCGAGGACCCGAGGGCCAGGCAGAGGGCCAGGCCGAAGGCAGGGGCCAGGCCGAAGACAGGGGACCGAGAACGCAAGGCCAGGCAGGAGGCAGGGCCGAAGACAGGGGCCGAGAACGCAAGGGGCAGAGGCCGAGGGCAGGAGGCAGGGGCCGAAGGCGCGAGCCCGGGTGCCGGACGAGGGCGCCGGACGAGGTCGCCGAGCGGGGGCGGGGGCGCCGAGCGGGGGTGAGGGTGAGGGCGAGGGCGAGGGCGAGGGCGAGGGCGAGGGCGAGGGCGAGGGCGAGGGCGAGGGCGAGGGCGAGGGCGAGGGCGAACAGTAGTCGGCAGCCGCTTGGTGAACCAGCTGGCACTCTCCGCCGCCTACCCCCCAAAGCAGGGCTTGCCTGCCATCCCGGAGACCAGCCCGTCCGGCGAGGACGCTCTTAAACCACGAGCAACGCCGGGAACCGGCGAGCCGACCCCACACACCAGCCAAGCAGAAAGGGGCCGTCCCCGGGACAGGAGGGACGGCCCCTTTCAACGCCCCACGACCACTCAAGCGGCCGCCGGACGAGCATCCGACATCCACGAGCTGATCCGCCGAGCCGCAGCCATACTCGCCCACGCCGTCAGCTCGATCAGCGCCCCATCCCCCGGCTGAGAAGCCCGATAAGCCTCCACCAGCTCCTCATCGACCTGATACGACGCCATAGCCGTCAACAACGCCAGCTTCCCCGCCGCCTGGTTCTCAGGACGCAGTGACGCCACCGCCGAGTTCACCCACGCCCGGCTGAGCCCTGGCGCCTGTCCGTCCCATGACGACAGTCGACCCAGCACCAGCGCCCGCACCTCCGGCGCCACCGACCGCACCCCCGCCGCCTCCACCGCCGCGTACGCGCGAGCGAAAGCGTCGGCCACCACGGGGTTCCCCCCAGCCCACCCCAAGTCGTCCGGCAAGGGCGTAGAAGGCAACAACTCGACGGAATCACCCGGCCGGGCCACGTCGGCCGCGGACGCGCGCAGCACCCCGCCGAGGACCTGGCGGGCCCGGGGCTTCGCCGACTCCGGGACGTGCGCCGGGAACGGGGAGTCCCGCAGGAACACGTTGACCATGCGGTTGTAGTAGTGGAACGCCACCGCCACCCCGATCAGCTCCGGCAACCACGCCGGGTCCGACGGCGGGGCGCCCGCCCCGGGCGCGGTCGCGGTGGCGCGGGCCCACTCCGTCAGCGCCGAGCGGTCGCCCTCCACCGGCAGCGCGGCCAGCGTCATGCCGTGGACGTCGGCGCAGTACGGGCAGCTGTTCGCCTCCGAGACGCCCGTCGCCACGGCCTCCTTGGCGGCGCGGTCGGCGGCGCCGTCGGCGATCAGGGTCTCGCGCAGGATCGCCCAGGACGCGGCGAGGACGTCCGGCGCGGCCGAGTGCAGCGCGACCGGCGGGGCCAGCATGCCGAACTCGCGCTCCACCTGGCGGTACACGTCCGCGACCAGACCCTCCGCGCGGCGGCGCGGGACGACCCGGACGTGCCGGGTGTCGCGCAGCGACCGGCGGACCGCCATGCGGACCAACCTGGCTACCATCCGACGGCTCCTATCCCTCGGCGCGGGCGATGACCGCGCCGACCACGAAGTCCGGGTACTTCTCGGCAATGGCGTCGACGTCGGGCAGGACCGTGACGTCGCCCAGCCCGGCGGCCTCGAAGGTGGCCCGCCACGCCGCGGGGGTGAGGAAGCCGTGCGTCGGGCGCTTCACCGGGTCGGTCATGACGTCGGTGAAGCTGTCCAGGAAGTCGAAGATGATCTCGGCGTGGATGGGCCGGGCCAACTTCGTCGGCCGCACGCACTCCGACACCACGACCGCCCCGCCCGGCTTGAGCGCCTTCGCCGCCTCGGCGATGACGAAGTCGAGGTCCGGCGCCACGTGGAAGCAGTTCACCGAGTACACCGCGTCGAAGGTGCCCGGCTCGACGCCCTGCGCCTCCCACGAGGTCGTCATGTCCAACCGCGCCGACTCCACGACCGTCGACGGCGACGCCGCCGCCCGCGCCGCGCGCTCGCCGTGGCGGGCGAAGGTCTCGGCCACCTCGGTGAACCGGTAGCGCGTCACGCTGGACCCGAGCCTGCGCAGCGCCTGGTCCGCCGCGCTGCCGCAGCCGCCGCCGATCTCCAGGACCTCGAACGGGCCGTCGGCGGGCACGAGCCGCGACAGCGCCTCGGCGCCGACGGTGTTGTTGATCGCGTAGAGCGGGTTGTCGTTGGAGAAGTACTTCAGCCAGAGCGGCAGCTTCTGCGGGGAGAACAGGATCTCGTCGCCCGTGGCGCGGCCGCTGAAGAACGTGCCCGCCTCGTCGACCAGCGTCCGCAGGATCTCCGCGGCCACCGCCGCGCCCGGCTCCCGCTCGGCCAGCTCGGCGGCGACGGTGTCGAAGTCCTCCACCGGGGCCAGGCCCGGGAAGTAGCGGCCGTCGTTGCGGGCCAGGATGCCGCTGTCGGACAGCTTCTCGTAGAGGAACTTCAGCGGGATCGTGCGCTTCCACGGCATCGACAGGGTCTTCTTGGCCATCGGGACCGTGATGCCCGTCGCGGGCGGCAGCGCGCCGATCGAGTCCAGGATGCGGTACGCGGTCGCGTCGACGAGGCGGGCGAAGGTCTCGTTCGCCGCCAGGAACCGGAACGGGAAGAGTTCGCGGACCCCCGGGTCGGCGATGGCGGCGCGCAGCTTGGCGAACTCGACCGTCCTCGGGTGCCGCTCGGGGTGGCCGTACAGGTCTTCCGCGAGGTTGCTGCTCATGGTGTTCTCCGGCTTTCCGTGGTGGTGAGCGGGTCAGGCCGCGGACCGGCGGGCGGCGCGCGTCCAGTCGCGCACGAACAGCTTCAGCCCGCCGCCGAGGCGCAGCGACATCATCGGCTCCGGGGTGACCCGGAAGCCGGGCACTTCGTCCAGCCGCAGCTCGCGCATCAGCGTGGAGATGATGAAGGTGGCCTCCATCAGCCCGAGGTGGTTGCCGACGCAGAACCGCGGGCCCGCGCCGAACGGGATGTGCGCGTAGCGCGGCCTGCCCGACGGCTTGTCCGGGTCGAACCGCTCGGGGTCGAACCGGGTCGGCTCCGGCCAGTAGGCCGGGTGCCGGTGCAGGGTGTACGGGCAGATCAGCACCTCCGCGCCCGCGGGCACGTGGTAGCCGCCGACCTCGTCGTCCTCCAGCGCCCGCCGGGGCAGGATCCACACCGGCGGGAACAGGCGCATGGCCTCCTCCAGCACCATGTGCGTGTAGCGCAGTCTGGCCAGGTCGGCGTACTCCGGGCGGCGGTCGCCGTAGACGGCCACGGCCTCGTCGTGCAGCCGCTGCCGCACCTCGGGGTGCTGGCTGACCAGGTGCAGCGTCCAGCCGACGGTGCTCGCCGTCGTCTCGTGCCCGGCCAGCAGCAGCGTGACGAGCTCGTCGCGCATGCGCCGGTCGCCGACGCGCCGGTCGGCCTCCTTGGCGGTGGAGGCGATGAGCCGGGTGAGCACGTCGTCGCCGGACTCGATGGGGTTCGCCGTGCGCTGGGCGACCAGGGTCCCCACCATCCGCTGCAGGTCGGCGCGGGCGGCGCGGAACTCGCGCTGGCCGCGCAGCGGCAGCCACTGCGGCACCAGGCCCAGGGTCTCCATCTCGAACATGGCCTGGTCCTGCACCGCGTCGAAGGAGTGCCCGACGGAGTCGAACGCGCCGAGGTCGGCCTCCAGCAGGGTCCGCCCGAGCACGCCGAGGGTGAGCGCGGTGACCTCGGACAGCACGTCCGCGGGCCGGTCCGCGCCCGCGTGCGCGCGCAGCCGCCGGACCAGGTCCAGCGCCTCCTCCACGATCACGTCGGCGCGCGCGGCGATCCGCTTGTGCTGGAACACCGGCTGGATGGTGCGCCGCTGCTCCTTCCACAGCGCGCCCTCGCTGGTCAGCAGACCGTCGCCGAGCGCGCGCTTGGCCTCGGTGTAGCCGATGCCCTTGTGGTAGTTGGCGGCGTTGTCCGCGAGCACGTGCTTGGCGTGGTCGGGGTGGTTGAAGATGTAGAGCTTCTTCGGGCCGATCGCCACCCGCACCGCGTCGCCGTACGTGCCGACCGCCTCGCTCATCAGGCCGAGGCGGTCGGCGCGCAGCTTCCGCAGGACCCCCAGGGCCGCCCGGCGGGGCGGCCCTGGGGGCACTCGACCGTGCGAGGCGGTCATGCCGCCGCCGGACGGGCAGCGGGCCCGCCCTCGTCGGGGACGACCGCGATCGGCGGGGCCTGCTTCGCCGCCTCGGCCTTGGCGCGCTGCTCGGCCTCGAACTGCACGCGGGCCTTGTTGACGAAGTGCAGACCCCACAGGAACATCCCGCGGATCAGGCAGACGATCGCCGTGGCGAAGAACAGGCCGTAGGCGATGTTGGCCACCATGAACAGCCCGTAGAACGTCGCCACGCCTGCGCCGAAGGCGAACTGCGCCCCCGGCTTGGACGGCGTCGTGCCGGGGTCGGTCACCATGTAGTTGGTGTAGAGCACGAACGCCACACCGGTCATCACCGACAGCGCGCCGGGGATCGAGGTGCCGAACAGCAGGCCGCGGAGGACCGCCTGCAGCGCGAAGAAGCTCAGCCAGCCGAGGATCAGCCACATGCGGCCGGTCAGCTTGGCGTTGAGCATCGTGCCGGTGACCAGGATCGCGCCGACGATGATCCAGCCGACGACGTCGTTGACGTTCTCGGTGAAGTGGTACGGCGGCGCGATGCTGCCCCACGGGAACAGGATCAGCACCATGAGGATGCCGAAGTTCGAGGGGTTCATGTAGTGCCGCAGGTTGCCGCGCACCGGGGCGCGCAGGATCCACTTCGTGGCCACCGCGAGGGTGACCGCGAACATCATGACCCAGATGCGGTCGTTGACGTAGATCAGCATGTTCAGCGCGAGGCTGGTGATGTGCGCCGGGAACAGGAACTCGACCAGGCCGCGCAGGCCGTTGCCCGCGTAGCGGGGCGCGCGGCCCTCGACCCGGGCGCCGATCTTCTCGAACACCAGCTCCACGGTGTAGCCGGTGGCCACGGCCACGAACGGCCAGATCCACGGCTGCTCGAAGCCGAGCACGACGAAGCCTGCGATGTTGAAGATCGTGATCGAGATGGCGAACCGGCGCAGGGCCTTGATGACCTTGGGGTTCTTCGGCGGACCGCCAGCAGGCGGCTTGCCGCCGGGCTTCACTTCCTGGACGACCATTTCCCTGCTCACCTCTCCTCGACGCTGTCGCCGAGCTCAAGGGCGTGCTTGCCCTGGCTGAGCTGGAGCTCCTGCTCGTGCACCTGCCCCTGGCGGTCCCGCCACCTCAGCTGCACGGCCACCGGGCCCTGCGCGTCACCGAGTCCGATGTGGACCTCGCTGCTGCGCCTGCCCGCGTGGCCGCTGCTGCCGTCGACGCGCTGGATGTACTTCTTGCCGTCCGCGGTGGTCACGACCACCTGCGCGCCGATGACCGGGGAGCCCGTCACGGGCGCGGTGCCCACGGTGGACTCCTGCTCGTGCGTCAGCGACAGGTTGAGGTAGCCGCCGGGCGCGGGCGCCTGGTTGTGGTAGAACACCGGCTCGGCGAACTGGCGGGCCACCGCGAAGTCGAGCAGGCCGTCGCCGTCGGCGTCGCCGGTGGCGATGCCCCGGGTCGGGACCGGCACGGCCAGGCCCAGCTCGGGGGCCAGGTCGACGTAGCGGCCGTCCTCGCCCTTGACGAAGAACTTCATCGTGTCGCCGCCCGCGAGGTCGTCGCCCTCGTTGGCGTTGGGCCACGTCGCCGGGCTGGAGACCAGCGAGTCGTGGGCCATGGCCAGCTCCTGCAGCTGCGGCCAGCGGTTGGTGTCGCCGCGGACGAAGCCGTTGGCCTGGGCGATCTGCAGCTCGCCCGAGTTGGCGAAGTCGGCGATCTTGACGTCCCACGCCCAGCCCGACCACGCGGTGCCCTGCTCGCCGCTGACGTCGGCGAACGGCGCCTCGCCGTCGAGGAACTGCGCGCGCAGGTCGGCCACGTCGGCCGCGGTGTTCATGTAGTGGAAGTTGCTCTCCACGATGCCCCACGACACGGTCAGGTTGGAGACGAAGGCGTCGTAGAGCCCGTCGTGGTCGAAGTCGCCGAAGTCGACGCCCATGCCCTTGAACGAGTCGTCGCCGATCCGCTTGGACTTCGGGGTGCCCGGCGTGCGGCTGGTCTCGACCGCGGCGAACTTCGGGTTGCCCGGCGTCGACCGGTTGTGCAGCAGGCGGTCGGGGCCGAAGTCGTTGGCGATGTAGATCTCCGGCAGCAGGTCGCCGTCGAGGTCGTTGGCGCTGACGCCCAGCGTCCAGCCGTTCCTGGCCTCCTCGGGCAGCGCGTCGGCCGGGGCGCGCATGAAGGTCGCCGTCGGGTCGTTGCCCGCCGTGGCGCCCTTCCAGCACAGGATGACCTTCTCGCCGCCGTTCTGCGCGTGCGACATCGAGTGGTTCATCTCGACCCCGCCGTCCTTGGTGGGGTCCAGGACGGGGCTGTCGGGGAAGTAGTTGCCGATGAAGATGTCGTCGTGGCCGTCACCGTCGAAGTCGCCGATGGTGGCCGCGTTGGTGTTCCACTGCGGACCGGTGTAGACGCCGCCGGTGGTCACGCCGGGCAGCACCTCGACGGGCTCGTAGGTCTCCGCCGTCATGCCGTGGTGGTCGGCCCTGGTCAGGTACAGGATCGGCGTGCGGCCCCACATGTAGACCAGCAGGTCGAGCCTGCCGTCCTCGTTGAGGTCGGCGGGGACGCAGCCCATCGGCGCCATCACGTCGGTGACGGGCAGCGGGGACGGGTCCAGCTCGAACGGGGCGTAGCGCTCCCCGCCCGCGCCCGGCGTCGGCGTGACGATCACCTGGTCGGTGCGCGGGTCCACCAGGCACAGGTCGTTGGGCAGGCTGTCGCCGTCGAGGTCGTTCATCGCCACGGCCGCGCCGACCGAGGAGATCCAGGCGCCGATGTGCTTGTAGGCCTGGTTGACCTCGCGGATGGACTGCTGCTTGTCGGACGCGGGCAGCGCGATGCTGTGGCCAGCGAACGCGTACCGGCTCGCCAGGTGGTTCCTCTCCTCGGCCGAGCTTTGCGGCAGGGCGACCGCGAAAAAGAAGCCGACGACGACCACGAGCGCGATGACACCGGTCAGCTGCCTGCGCAGCATGCCTAGTATCGCGGTCATGTGTTGACACCTCCAAGGGAAATGAACTCGTTGGCGAGTCGCTGCCGCCACACCTCGTAGGCGGGCAGTTCGTGCTCGTCCTGGCGGACCGGGCGCAGTTCGGTGGTGAGCCGCGCCGCCTCCTCCGGCGTCGTGCCGCAGAAGACCTGGGTGGCCATGGCGGAGTGCGCGGGCACGATGCCCGCGCTGACCCTGGCGAAGGCGGCGAAGGCGCTCCCCTGCGCCACGTCGGCCCGGTGCGCGCCAGCGCGGCGGGCGAGCGTGCGCAGCTCGTCCTCGGTGACGCCGCCCGCGTAGGTCGCGGCGAGGCCGGTTCCGGCGTAGAGGTCGCCTCGGCGCTCGGCGGGGAACGCCTCGATCCGGTCGGCGACCCGCTCGGGGTCGGTGCCGCAGACGAACCACAGCGCGCGGCCGATGCCCTGGTCGATGGCCCGGTTGGCGTAGGAGCCGTGCGCGCCGCCCGGCCAGGGGAAGGCCGGGTCGCGGTACTGGCCGTCGACGTAGCGGGCGGTGTGGAAGTAGGCCTGGTGGAAGCCGTACCCGTCGAGCACGAGCGGCGCCAGCACCGGGTCGAGCGCCCGGGCCCTGGGCCAGCGGAACCGGGGCAGCCGGGCCATGGCCCAGCCGATCCCGACGTAGATCAGGGTCTGGTAGGCCGCGCCCACGGGGCGCGCCAGCAGCCTGGCGACGTTGTCCGAGCGGCCGAACGGGAGGCCGTCGAGGATCGCAAGGCCCATGCCCGCGCCCTCGTAGGCGAACCCGCGCAGCCAGTCGGGCAGCCGCTCGATCGCCTGCTCGGCGTCGGCGGCCGTGCGCGCCTCCACCGCGTGGGCGTAACCGTCGAGAAAGGTCTTCCCGACGGTTTCCAGGCGTTCGGTGGCGGCGGGCGACTTCTGGTGGAAGCCGCGCTTCTCGACGCTCGTCTCGGCGACGCCCGGTGTCAGAACGCGACGACGCAGCGCGCGCCATGAACTGCTCAAGTCAGCCCCCTAATCGTCGACCACAAAATGGCTTCCCTCATTCATGAACAATCGTCACACGCGGTCGGTCAGGCCGCGTCTTCCCGCGTGCCTGGCGACTGTGACGCGTTATCCGTGAAATGCGCACGAATTCGACTGCGCCACTTCTCGTACAGCGGGACCGAGTCCTCGCCCGCGTCGTCAGAACTCGCCTCCGTGCTATCGGAGATGGCCACCGCATCGGCGACCGACAGCCCGGCGAGCATTTGCGCGCCGAGCGCGGAGTGGTCGGGGACGTGCCCGGCGAACGTGCGCGCCTTGACCGCGAAGACCACGCCGACGCCCAGTTGGTCGCGGTGCTCGCCCGCGGCCTCGCGCACCCGCGCCAGGCCGTCGGCCGGGCAGCCGCCCGCGAACGTCGCGGCCAGCCCCACGCCCGCCCACAGGTCCGGCCTGCGCTCAGCGGGGAACCGGCCGACCGCGGCGACCACGGCCTCGGGGTCGGCGCCGTGGATGAACCACAGCGCCCGGCCGATGCCCTGGTCGACCGCGCGGGGAAAGTACTCGGGCGCGCCCTCCCACGGGTAGGGCGCGGGCACCCGCTGCTCGTCGACGTAGCGGCGGGTGTGGAAATAGGCCAGGTCGAAGCCGTAGCCGTCGACCGCGAGCCAGGTCATCGTCGGGTAGTACGGCGACCCGCCGAGGTCGGGGACGATGCTGCGCCAGAGCGGGCGGGGCAGCCGCGCCATGGCGAACCCGATGCCGATGTAGGTGAGGAACACGTGCGGCGCGCCCGGCCCGAGCAGCAGCTCGCGGGTCAGCTTGCCGCTGCCGCCCGCCATGGCGTCGCGGACGGCGAAGGCCATCGCGGCGCCCTCGTAGGCGAACCCGCGCTGCTCCGGCACGACGAGCTCCAGCCGCCGCCGCACCTCCCACAGGTCGCGGGCGGCGATGCCCCATTCGAACCCGCACACGACCGACTGCGGGATGGCCTCCAGGTGCTCGGCGGCGGGTGAGGCCGCGCCGGGGAAACCCCGCTCCGCGAATGTGACGGCCGACAGCTTGGGCGCCAGCACGTACTGGCGCAGCGAGCCGAGAAACGATGGCATCGATTCCTCCAGCGATGGACGCATTGCCAGAGTCGGCCCGCGCCCATGGCGCCGCATCTCCGGCAGTGCGGCGGCCTGGCAAGGCACTATTGCGGCAATACGGGAGAACTGCCGGTGCACAGCACATGAGGAGACGTCATTTGCCCTGCCCTGGTGCACCCTTGACCGAGTAGCTGAAAGCGTGTGTCGAGGACTGCGCCGGACTCGGCTGGTTCGCCGCGTAATGCGGCAGGCGTATAGGCAACGCCGATTCCGGTCGGGCGGCACCGAGAATAGGCGGTATAGATTGAACACCGTGCGGATCGCGATCGTCGGCATCGGACTTCGTTATCCCGACGCCGCCAGCACAGAGGATCTCTGGGAGAACATCCTGGCCGGCCGCCGCGCTTTCCGCAGGCTGCCCGACCAGCGGATGAACCAGGCTGACTACTACTCACCGGACCCGGACGCGCCCGACCGCTTCTACGCGAGCAAGGCCGCCGTGCTCCGCGACTTCGAGTTCGACCGGCTCGCGTACAAGGTCGCGGGCAGCACCTACCGGTCGACCGACCTGACGCACTGGCTGGCCCTGGACACGGCCGCGACGGCCCTGGCCGACGCGGGCTTCCCCAACGCGGAGGGCCTGCCCCGCGAGGCCACCGGCGTGGTCGTGGGCAACAGCCTCACCGGTGAGTTCTCCCGAGCCAACCTCATGCGGCTGCGCTGGCCCTACGTCCGGCGCACGCTGGCCGCGGCGCTGGGCGCCAAGGGATGGGACGACGAGGAGACCAGCGCCTTCCTCCGCGAACTCGAGCCGGTCTACAAGGCGCCGTTCCCGCCGATCGACGAGGACACCCTCGCGGGCGGGCTGGCCAACACCATCGCGGGCCGCATCTGCAACTACTTCGACCTCGGCGGCGGCGGCTACACCGTCGACGGCGCCTGCTCGTCCTCGCTGCTCTCCATCGCCACGGCGGCCAAGGCGCTGGCCGACGGCGACCTCGACGTCTGCATCGCAGGCGGCGTCGACCTCTCGATCGACCCGTTCGAGGTGATCGGCTTCGCCAAGACCGGCGCGCTGGCCAGCGGCGAGATGAAGGTCTACGACCGCGACTCCAACGGCTTCTGGCCCGGCGAGGGCTGCGGCGTCGTCGTGCTGATGCGCGAGGAGGACGCGATCGCGCGCGGCCTGCGGATCTACGCATCGATCACCGGCTGGGGCATCTCCTCCGACGGCAAGGGCGGCATCACCCGCCCCGAGGCCGCAGGCCACCAGCTGGCGATCAGCCGCGCCTACAACCGCGCGGGCTACGGCGTGGAGACGGTGTCCTACTTCGAGGGCCACGGCACCGGCACCGCGCTGGGCGACGCCACCGAGCTGGAGGCCATCGGCCAGGCCCGGCGCGCGGTCGACCCGGACGTGCGTCCGGCCGCGATCAGCTCGATCAAGGGCAACTTCGGCCACACCAAGGCGGCCGCGGGCGTCGGCGGCCTGATCAAGGCCGCGCTGGCGGTGCACCACCAGGTGATCCCGCCCGCCACCGGCCACTACGAGGCGCACCCGAAGCTGACCGGCGACTCCCCTGCGCTGTACGTGCCGAGCGAGCCGGGCCTGTGGCCCGCCGACGTCCCGGTCCGCGCGGGCGTGTCCGCGATGGGCTTCGGCGGCATCAACACCCACATCGCCCTGGAGCAGGCGCCCGGCGCCACCCGCAGGGTCGAGCTGCCCAAGCGCGCCACCACGCTGGTCGGCGGCAGGCAGGACGCCGAGCTGCTGCTGCTCGACGGCGCCGACGACGCCGCGCTGCGCGAGCGGATCACCGGGCTGCTGGAGCTGGTGCCCAAACTGTCCTTCGCCGAGCTCGCCGACCTCGCAGGCACGCTGGCCAAGGAGCTGTCGGGCGGGCGCGTGCGCGCGTCGGTCGTGACCAACAGCCCCGACGACGCGGTGCGCAAGCTCGAGCGGCTCCTCGCGGCGATCGACGCGGGCGAGCAGAGCGTGTTCGGCGCGGACGGGGTCTACCTCAACCGCGGCGCGACCACGCCGCGCATCGCCTACCTGTTCCCGGGCCAGGGCTCCGGCCGCGGCGCGGTCGGCGCGATCCGCCGCCGGTTCGCCGCCGCGGACGCCGTGTTCACCGAGGCCGAGCTGCCCACCGGCGGCGACCAGACGGCCACCGAGGTGGCCCAGCCGCGCATCGTGGCCGGGTCCGTCGCGGCCCTGCGGGTGCTGCACACCCTGGGCGTCGAGGCCGACGTCGCCGTCGGGCACAGCCTCGGCGAGCTGACCGCGCTGGCCTGGGCGGGCGCCATGGGCGCCAAGGACGTGCTGCGCCTTGCCAAGGCGCGCGGCCAGGTCATGGCCAAGGCCAGCCAGGGCGGCGGCGCGATGGCGGGTCTGGCGGCCACGCCGGACCGCGTGACGCGGCTGTGCGGCGACGAGCCGGTGGTGATCGCGGGCTACAACGGCCCCACCCAGACCGTCATCGCCGGTGACGCGGCCGCGGTGGACCGGGTGTGCGAGCGGGCCAGGGCCGAGGGCGTGACCGCCACGCGGCTCAACGTCTCGCACGCGTTCCACTCGCCGCTGGTCGCTCCCGCGGCCGAGGCGATGACCGAGCGGCTGGCCGAGTTCTCCTTCGGCAGGCCCGCCCGCCGGTTCGTGTCCTCGGTGACCGGCGACTGGCTGGACGCCGACACCGACCTGCCCGCGCTGCTGCGCGACCAGATCGTGTTCCCGGTCCGCTTCCACGAGGCGGCGGCCAAGGCCGTCGAGGGCGCGGACCTCGCCGTCGAGGTCGGCCCCGGCCGCGTGCTCTCCGGGCTGCTGCGCGACATCGCGCCGCAGACGCCGGTGCTGGCCATCGACACCGACAGCCAGTCGCTGACCGCGCTGCTGTCCGTCGTCGGCGCCGCGTTCGCGCTGGGGTCCACCGTGGACACCGACGCGCTGTTCGCCGACCGGGTGCTGCGCCCGCTGCCGCTGGACGCCGAGCTGAGCTTCCTGGCCAGCCCGTGCGAGGCCGCCCCCGACCTGTCCGTCGGGCTGCCCCAGCCCGGCGACGAGGTCGCCGCGGCCGCCCCCGAGGCGGCGGCGCGGGCCGAGGGCGAGGACGGTCCGTCCACCCTGGACCTGTTGCGCCAGCTCGCCGCCGAGCGCGTCGAACTGCCGCTGGACACCGTCACCGCGGCCACGCACCCGCTCGACGACCTGCACCTGAGCTCGATCACGGTCGGGCAGATCGTCAACGACGTCACCCGCACGCTCGGCATGCCGACGCTGGAGCTGTCCACCAGCTTCGCCACGGTGTCGCTCGGCGAGCTGGCGGAGATGATCGACGAGCTGGCCGCCAGCGCCGGGGACGGCGACGGCAACCGCGGCGCGAGCGTCGAGGTGCCGGGCGTGGCGCCGTGGGTGCGGCCGTTCGCGGTCGAGTACCGGCCCGCCCCCGCGCCGGTCGTCACCGTCGGCACCGGCCCGGTCGGCACCTGGCAGGTGTTCGCCCCCGCAGGTCACCCGCTGGCCGAGCGGCTGCAGGTCGCGCTCGCCGAGGCGGGCATCGGCGACGGCGTGCTGCTGTGCCTGCCGGACAACGGCGAGGACCACGTCGGGCTGTTCCTGGCCGCGGGCAAGGCAGCCGTGGCCGCGCCGCCCGGCAGCCGGTTCGTCGTGGTGCAGAACAAGTACGGCGCGTCCGGCCTGGCCAGGACCGCGTTCCTGGAGGCGTCGGACGTGGCGACCACGCTGGTCGGCCTGCCCGACCTGGCGCCGTCGACCGCGGCCGAGGTGGACGACGCCGTCCGCAGGGTGATCACCGAGGCCGCCGCCACCACCACGTTCAGCGAGGTCCGCTACGACGCCGACGGCGTGCGCACGGCCCCCGTGCTGAACGTGCTGCAGCAGCCCGCGGTGGCGAGCACGGCGACCCCGCTGGACGCCTCGGACGTCCTGCTGGTCACCGGCGGCGGCAAGGGCATCACCGCCGAGTGCGCGCTGGCCATGGCCAAGGACTCCGGCGCCAAGCTCGCCCTCGTCGGCCGCGACCAGGCCGACGGCGACGAGGAGCTGGTGGAGAACCTGGCCCGCATGGCGGCCGCGGGCGTGACCTACCAGTACGAGCGCGCCGACGTCACCGACCCCGAGCAGGTCGCCGCCGCCGTCGCCGCGTTCGAGGCCAACCTCGGCCCGGTCACCGCCGTCATGCACGGCGCGGGCCGCAACGTGCCCGGCGCGCTGTCCAACCTGACCGAGGAGGAGTTCCACAAGACCCTCGCCCCCAAGGTCGCCGGTCTGCGCACGGTGCTCGACGCGGTGGACCAGGACAAGGTCAAGCTGCTGGTCACCTTCGGCAGCATCATCGGCAGGGCCGGGCTGAAGGGCGAGGCGCACTACTCCACGGCCAACGACTGGATGACCGAGCTGACCGTCGACTTCCAGCGCGCCCACCCGGACGCGCGGGCGCTGGCCCTGGAGTGGTCGGTCTGGTCGGGCGCGGGCATGGGCGAGAAGCTGGGCGTGGTCCAGACGCTGGTGCGCGACGGCATCACCCCGATCTCGCTGGAGAACGGCCTCGGCGTGCTGCGCCAGGTGCTGGCCGACCCGTCGGCCGGGCCGGTGCTGACCGTGGGCGGCCGGATGGGCGGCCTGCCGACGCTGCCGCTGGACGCTGGCGATGAGCTGCCGCTGACCCGGTTCGTCGACCGGGTGCTGGTGCACTACCCGAACGTCGAGCTGATCACCGAGGTCGAGCTGTCCACCGGCAGCGACCCCTACCTGTCCGACCACCAGCTGGACGGCGACCTGCTGTTCCCCGCCGTGGTCGGCATGGAGGCGATGACCCAGGTCGCCACGGCCGCGATCGGCCGGACCGGCGTGCCGCTGCTGGAGGACATGGAGTTCCTGCGGCCGATCGTGGTGCGCCCCGGCGGCTCGACGGCCGTGCGGCTGGCCGCGCTGGTCCGCGACGAGGAGACGGTCTCGGTGGCCATCCGCGCCGAGGACACCGGCTTCAGCGCGGACCACTTCCGGGCCACGCTGCGGCTGCCCCGGCCCGAGCTGCCCGGCGACGGGCCGTCCCGGGAGGCCGTCCGGCTCGCGCCGGTGCCCGGCGACCCGATCACCGAGCTGTACGGCGGCGTCCTGTTCCAGGGCAAGCGGTTCCAGCGCCTGCTCGGCTACCGCAGGGCGAGCGCCCGGCACGCGGTGGCGGAGCTGTCCACCACCACGCCCGCGCCGTGGTTCGCCCCGTACCTGCCGCAGGAGCAGGTGCTGGCCGACCCGGGCACCCGGGACGCGGTGATGCACGCGATCCAGTGCTGCGTGCCGGACGCGACCCTGCTGCCGCAGGGCGTGGAGAAGCTGTGGCTCGCCGAGCGCCAGGACACCGAGTTCGTGCTGATGGACGCGCGCGAGCGGTCCCAGGACGGCGACAGCTACACCTACGACGTCGACGTCCTCGCCCCGGACGGCGCGCTCGTCGAGCGCTGGCAGGGCCTGACCCTGCGGGCGGTGCGCAAGAAGGAGGCCACCGGCCCGTGGGTGCCCGCCATGCTCAGCGGCTACCTGGAGCGCGCGCTGGAGCGGGTCATCGGCGGCGAGCGCGCGGTCGTCGTCGAGCCGGACCCGGCGGACGGGCAGGCCGACCCGCGGGCGCAGGCCGAGCTGGCCGCCGGGCGCGCCCTGGGCGCTCCGGTCAGCCTGCCGGTCGACGGCGTGACGGTCGACTCCGCGCACGGCGCCGGGGTCAGCCTGATCGTGGCCGGGTCGGGCGCGCTGGCCTGCGCGGTCGCGACGGTCGAGCCGGTCGAGGGGCCGGGCGCCCTGCGCGACCTGGTGGCCGCCCGCACCGGCGAGGACGCCGTCACGGCGGGCGCCCGGGTGGCCAGCGCGCTGGAGTGCCTGGCCAAGGCGGGCGTGACCGGCGAGCCGACGGTGGGCGACGTCCACCCCGGCGGCTGGGTGGTGCTGTCGGCCGGTTCGGCGAAGGTGGCCACCTGGGTGACCACGCTCAACGACCAAACCGAGCCGGTGGTCTTCGCGGTGCTCGCGGGAGGTTCGGCATGAGCCACTACTACGAGCTGCGCCACAAGGTGGGCTTCGAGGAGACCAACTTCGTCGGCAACGTGTACTACGTGAACTACCTGCGGTGGCAGGGCCACTGCCGGGAGAAGTTCCTCCGGGAGATGGCGCCGGAGGTGCTGGCGGAGATCATGCACGACGACCTGAAGCTGTTCACGCTGAAGGCCGACTGCGAGTTCTTCGCCGAGATCACCGCGTTCGACGAGCTGTCGGTGCGGATGCGGCTGGACGAGCTGACCCAGACGCAGATCCAGTTCACCTTCGACTACGTCCACCTCCGGGACGGGGCGGAGACCCTGGTGGCCAGGGGCACGCAGCGCATCGCCTGCATGCGCGGCCCCAACAACGCCACGGTCCCCGCCCGGGTCCCGCCTGGCCTCCGCGAGGCACTGGCCCCCTTCGACGCGCGGTCCGCGTCGGGGAAGAAGCTGGTGCAGACGGCGGGCTGAGTTGAGCGGAGGCGCCCTGGTCCCGGTACTGCCGGGAGCAGGGCGCCTTCGTCCTGTGTGGACGTGCGTCCGTCCGGCGGATCACCGGGGGGCTGGGTTCGGTGGATACTGGCCGTCATGCGGATGGCGCGTGCGCTGGTGGTCGCCGCGGTGGTCGTCGGCGGGTGCGGGACCCCGCCCACGTCCCCGTTCAGCCGGATCGACCTGCCGCCGGGGTTGACCCCGGTCGTCCTGGCCGCCGACGGCGACTCCCTGCTGGTGGGCGGGCAGTGGGCCGACCGCCCGGTGGTCCCGGGCCTGCTGCGGTTGGGCGCGGACCGGCGGCCTGTCGAGGTCCCGTTGACCCCGGCGACCCCGTACGGCGGGTTGGCGGAATGGACCTCCCTGGCGGCCGATGACGGCCGCATCCTCGCCATAGGCGGCAAACGCGGCGGCGCGCACGGCAACGTGCGCTGGAGCGTGTGGACCGGGACGGCCGCCGGGGTGGCCGAACGCAAGCAGGCGGCGGGCGCCTTCGGCAGCTACGGCGCGGGCGACCTGATCGGCGGCGCCCTGCCCGACGGCGGCCAGGTCGTCATAGGCACCTGGGAGAACGCCCGCACGGCCATGGACGTCGCGGCGTGGACGATCGACGAGGCACACACGGCCACCCGCCTCCCGTCGGCGGGCACGGCCCTGGAGAGCACCGCCGCGGAGATCGTCTTCCCCACCGGCGTGTCGTCCACCGACCGATCCGTCGTCGTCTCCGGCTGGCAGGTCGACACCGCCTCCGGCGCCCAGACCCCCGTGATCTGGCACTCCGAGACAGGCGCGACCGGCTGGACGAAAACCCCACTCCCCGACTCCGGCGCCACCGCCATAGCCGACGCCGTCACCTGCCACCCCACCTGCGCCACCACCGGCCGCACAGACCACACCGCCGCGGTCTGGCTCCGCAACGGGACCACATGGACCCGCCTGCCGGACATGCCCGCCACTCCCACCACCGACCAAACCCCCCTCCCCGCCCCCGCGTGGCTCGACGACCGCCTACTCGTAGCCGTCCCCCACGAGACCGGCATCCGCCTGCTGTCATGGCGCGCCGGAACCTGGACCACCCACGAAACGGGCCTACCGGGCACCCCTACAGCCCTGGCTCGAGCAGGCGACCACCTGTACCTACTCACCACCGACAACGAAACCCGAACCCTCTGGCACACCCCGACCACCACCCTCACCAACGACACAGAACCCCGCTAACCAGCACCCCACCCGCAGACCAACCGCCCGACCAACCACCCCACCGACAGACCAACCGCCCGACCAACCACCCCACCGACAGACCAGGCCCCTGACCAACCACCCACCTGCGGACCAGCCGCCCGACCACACCCCGCCCACCGCCCTGCCCCACGCCGCACCCACCAGAACACCAGCCACTGCTGGAGTCCAGACGCCCCGATCACCACCGTCCGTCCCCACACCTCCGCCCCCGACCCGGACCCAACTCCGCCCGCCTCCGGCCCCACCTCCGACGCCGACCCTCGACCCGAGCCCCCAACCCGCCCCGTCGCCAGCTCCCGACTCGTGCCCCCATCCCCAACCCAACTTCCAGCGCCGGGACCGGCTCTCGCTCCGGCCCCCGACTCAGGGCCCACTCCTGCCCCAACTCCGGCTCCCGCCCCAGCCCTGCCCCCCGCCCCAGCCCTAACCCGGGCTCTCGCTCCGGCTCCCGACTCGCGCCCCATCCCCACCCCAACTCCGGCTCGGGCCCCTGCCCGGCCACGACTCCGGCCGTCGCCCCGGGGCAATGCCCCCGCTCGTCCCCCCCAAATGGGCCCATCCCCGCCTAATCCCCGCCCCCGCACCCACCCCTCCCCGGCGGGGCACCCACCACAGCCCCCACACCTCCGCACTCCGGCGCGCCCGTGCCACACGCGACCTCCACCCGCCGAAGCACAGCGCAGTAATCCCCACAGGCCCTGCGACCCACCAGCCACCGCTCCGCGTCCCGCCATCGTCGGAACGTCGCCAGCGATTCTCCGCAGCCGCCCCTTCAACGCCGCAGTCCCGCGTTAAGAATCCGCCGCCACGGTCCCGGCCTTCTCCGTGCTCGCAGCCACAATCCCCACGGCACACCGCCCCACCACGCGTTAAGGACGTGTCAATCACACCCCCATCAGGGAGACGTCCTCCATGGACTCGTGTGACCCTGTGGCGTCCCGTCGTGCTGCGGTGGGGTGGGGGTGCTGGTGCAATGGTCCCGCCTGCGGGACGGATCGGGTGGGACGGGTGGGGTACGGGCAGTCGGGAGCTCGGCGATGAACAGGCGGGCGGGGATCGGGCATCCGGCGCGGCTGGTGGTGGTCGGGTTCGGGGTGGCCGTGGTGGTCGGGGCGGCGCTGTTGGCGCTGCCCGTCGCCACCGAGTCCGGGGAGTCCGCAGGCCTGGTCACCGCGCTGTTCACCGCCACCTCCGCCGTCTGCGTCACCGGGCTGGTCGTGGTCGACACGGAGAGCCACTGGTCCGCTTTCGGCGAGGTGGTCGTGCTCGGCCTCATCCAGGCGGGCGGGCTCGGCATCATGACGCTCGCCTCGCTGCTCGGCCTGCTCGTCGCGCGGCGGATGGGGTTGCGGTTGCAGTTGACGGCGCAGGCGGAGACCAAGACGATCGGGCTGGGCGAGGTCCGCGCGGTCGTGCGGCGGGTACTGGCGATCAGCGCCGTCGTCGAGCTGCTGACCGCGGTCGTGCTCACCACCCGCTTCGCCACCGGCTACGACATGCCCTGGGGCCGCGCGGTCTACGAGGGGGTCTTCCACGCCATCTCCGCGTTCAACAACGCGGGCTTCGCGCTCTACGCCACCAGCCTCACGCCCTTCGCCACCGATCCGTGGGTCAACGTCCCGGTCATGCTCGCGCTGATCACCGGCGGCCTCGGCTTCCCGGTGCTGTTCGAGATCGGCCGCAGGCTGCGCGGCCGGACGCGCCGCTGGTCCCTGCACGCCCGCATCACGCTGACGACCTACGCCGCGCTCGTGGTCGTCGGCGTCGTCGGGATCACCGTCATCGAATGGTCCAACCCGGACACCCTCGGCCCGCTGGGCGTCGGCGGCAAGCTGCTGGTCGGCGCGTTCCAGGGGGTCACCCCGCGCACCGCGGGGTTCAACACCGTCGACATCGGACAGCTGAACTCCGGCTCGCTGCTGCTCACCGACTTCCTGATGTTCATCGGCGGCGGCAGCGCGGGCACGGCGGGCGGGATCAAGGTCACGACGTTCGCGCTGCTCGCGTTCGTCATCTACACCGAGGTCCGCGGCGAGCCCAGCGTGCACGTGGCGGGCCGCAGGATCGCCGCGGACGTGCAGCGCCAGGCCGTCACGATCGCCCTGCTCGCCGTGGGCGCGGTGGCGGCCGCGACCCTGACCCTGCTGCTGATGACCGACTTCACCCTCGACGCCGTGCTGTTCGAGGCGGTGTCGGCGTTCGCCACGGTGGGCCTGTCCACCGGCATCACCGCGTCCATCCCGCCCGCGGGCCAGCTGCTGCTGGTCGGGCTGATGTTCCTGGGCCGGGTCGGCCCGATCACCCTGGCGGCCGCGCTGGCCCTGCGCGAGCGCGCCCGCCGCTACGAACTACCCGAGGAGCGACCGATCGTTGGCTGAGAAGAAATCCGCCGCCCGGGTCGTCGTCGTCGGCCTCGGCCGCTTCGGCGGCTCGCTGGCCCGCGAGCTGACCGCGCACGGCGCCGAGGTGCTGGGCATCGACACCCGCCGGGACACCGTCCAGCGCTACGCCGACGACCTCACCCACAGCGCCGTCGCCGACACCACCGACGAGACCGCCCTGCGCCAACTCGGCGTCCCGGACTTCCGGCGGGCGGTCGTGGCCATCGGCAGCGACATGGAGGCCAGCATCCTGACCACGGCGCTGCTGGCCGACTTCGCCATCCCGCACATCTGGGCGAAGGCCACCAGCCGCCAGCACGGCCGCATCCTCGAACGCGTCGGCGCCCACCACGTCGTGCTGCCCGAGCACGACATGGGCGAGCGCGTCGCCCACCTGGTGACCGGCCGCATGCTGGACTACATCGAGTTCGAGGACGACTACGCCATGGTCAAGACCCTCGCCCCGGCCCAGGCGGTCGGCGTCCCCCTGGGCCACAGCCGCCTCCGCACCCACCACGGCGTCACGGTCGTCGCGGTCAAGCGCCCCGGCCAGGACTTCACCTACGCCACCGCCGAGACCGTCGTCGAACACGGCGACGTGCTGATCGTCGCGGGCCGCACCCACCAGGTGGAGACCTTCGCCGACCTGACCTGACCCGGTGGTTCCGGACGAACGCCGGACGCGACACAAGCGGCCCCACATCGCGCGGCCGCGGACGATGGCCTCCAGACGAGGCCACAGGTCGCCCGTGATCAGCGATGGCGCCTGGGGCCGCTGGCGGAATCGCTGGCTACTCGTAAGCGGCCCCGGCGACCTCGCACGCCGCCCGCACCGCAGGCGCCCGTCACCGCCGGACGATCGCCTCCAGCCGGGCCACGGCCGTCTCGACGCCGCGCTCGGCGCGCACCCGCGCGCCCAGTTCGGCAGCCCGGTCCGCCACCTCCGCTGACAGGGCGTGCTCGATCGCGGCGGCGAGGCGATCGGCGTCGAGCGCGCGCTGATCGATCGGGGCGGGCGCGACGCCGAGCCGGTGCAGTCGCCTGCCCCAGAACGGCTGGTCGCCGACGAACGGGCAGACCACCTGCGGCCGCCCCGCCGCGGCCGCCGCGGCGACCGTGCCCGCCCCGCCGTGGTGCACCACCGCCGCGACCCGGGGGAACAACCGGTCGAACGGCGCCTCGCCCACCGCGAACACATCCGGCCCCTGTTCGGCGGCGAGCCCGCCCCACCCCGTGCCCAACACCACCCGGACACCGACGGCCCGAGCCGCCCGCACCACCGTCGCCGTGGTGGCCGCCGGATCCGGCCCGGACATGCTCCCGAACCCGACGAACACCGGCGGCGCCCCCGCGTCCAGGAACGCCGCCAACTCCGCCGACAACCCCCTCCCCGACGACGCCACCCCAGGCGGCAACGCACCCCCCGACGGCAACGCCCCGCCCGGCCCCTGCCCCGCCTCCGACAACGACCCCGCCCCAACCGGCCACCCACCCTCGGACAACCGCTCCACCTCCGACGACGACCCGGCCCCGACCTGCGCCCCGGACAACCGCCCCGCCTCCGACGGCAACCCGGCCCCGGCCAGCGGCACACCCCCGGATGACCGCCCCGCCTCGGGCGGCAACCCCGCCCCGACCGGCGGCACACCGTCTGTCGGCAGCCCCACCTCCGGCGGCACCCCCTCCGCCACCGACCCATCCCTCCCCGACGGCGAATCCAGGAACCAGTACCCCGTGACCTCCGCACTCGGCGGCCAGTCGGCGGGGCGGGGCAGGATGTGGCGGCTGACGGCGTGCAGCACCGGGGTGGGCGAACCGTCCGGGGCGCGCAGCGGGTCGTGCCTGCCTGGGCGGCGGGACAGGCCGATGCCTTCCCGCCACCGGTCCACCGTGCGGGCGAAGGCCAGCGCCGGGCCCTTCATCCCCAGGTACGACGCCCGGTTGAGCGAGCCCGGCAACCAGGCGGGCAGCGCCTGCCCCGGCCACGGGAACTCCCGCGTCGGCACGAACATCGGGATCGGCAGGCCCAGCACGGCGGGCCTGCCCAGCCGTTCGGCCACGTGCTGGCCCGCGATCACCTGCCCGTTGTGCACCACCACGTCCGCGCCCTGCGACGCGACCGTCCAGCAGTCGTCCAGCACCTGGCCGAACAGCGCGGGCAGCCGCCGGGCGAGGGCGATCCGCGCCCGGAGGCCGCCCGAGGCGACCTCGCCGAGCACGCCGGCGTCCAGCAGCCGCAGCGGCCCGTCGTCGATGCCCGCGAACGCCACGCCCGCCCCGCCCACCAGATCGGCGAAACGGTGCGGCGCGGCGACCACCGCGTCGTGCCCCGCCTCGGCCAGCCCCCGCGCCAACGCCACGAACGGCTGGACGTCGCCGCGCGTGCCCAGGGTCATGATCAGCGCCTTCACCGGGTCACCGCCTCGTGATGGCGGACCATGAGCTCCCAGTACGCCATCAGCAACCCCATCTGGACCGCCATCGCCCCCGCCGCGAGCGCGGGACGCCTGCGCCACGCGCCCGCCGCGGCCAGCACGCCCGCGAGGGTCGCCGCCGCGTTGACCGCCATGGCCGCGTCCCGGGGCCGTTCGCCGATCCAGTGCTCCTCGCCCAGCATCGCCCGCGACGCCCACGCCGTGGTGTCGCGGGGCTTGCCGAACACGACCGGGTTCAGCGCGAACCAGGCCCCCACGACCGCTGCGTCGCGCCACCGCCGGGTCCAGAACGGAAGCAGCGTCAACGGCGTGGTCGCCCACCTGGACCACGCGCTCAGCGGATGGCAGTGCCGGGCGAACACCCACCTCTTCACCGACGTCATGTCGCCCACCCTACGCAATCTTCTGAAACTTCCGAAGATTCGAGCGAGTTAGGATTCCGTCAAGGAGGACGATGAGCGAGCACACCGAGGCCGCCGAGCGGCTGGCCCTCACCCTGACCCGCGGCGGGCTGCAGCGGATGACGGCGCGCACGCTGGCGATGCTGCTGTTCAGCGAGAACGAGACGACCACGGCGGGCGAGCTCGCCGACGCGCTCGCCGCCAGCCCCGGCTCGGTGTCGACCGCGATCAAGGCGCTCGCCTCCTTGGGCCTCATCGAACGCGTGCCCCGGCCCGGCAGCCGCCGCGAGCACTTCCGGTTCCCGGACGAGGGCTGGGCGCGGCTCATGTCCGCGCAGAACACGGTGGTCCAGCAGATGTGGGAGGCCGCCGAGACGGGCATCCGCACCGCGGGCGCGGACAGCCCGGCGGGCAGGCGGCTGGCCGACATGCGCGACTTCTACGCCCACCTGATGCGCGAGCTGCCCGCCGTCATCGACCGCTGGCGCGCGACACGCGCATAACCCCTCGCTCCCGGGTAACCACCACCACCCGTCCCGACGAGGAGGTCCGATGACCGACCGCATCCGCTCCGAGCAGCAGGAGTCCCTCGACCCCGCCCCGAGCCCGAGGCGTGAGGACCGCACCGGCCCGTCCCCGCAGTTCACCGACCCGGACGGCGGCGGCGCGCCGTCGGACACCGAGGCCACCGAGATCGCCGAGGACGCGGGCCGCGAGGAGTCCGCGGGCCCGGAGGACCAGGCGATGCGGATCGAGGAGGACCCCGACGCCAGCGGCCGCACCGGCGACGCGTCCTCCGGCTACCTGGACGACGGTCAGGCGTCGAGCTCGTAGACGCTGACGTGCCGCCAGCTGTCGGCGGTGAACGGCTCGCGGTTCCAACCGCCCCAGCGGTGGCGCAGCCGCAGGCCCGCGATCCGGGCCATCAGGTCGAACTCCGGCGGGTGGGCCAGGCGCAGCCGGATCGGGCTGAATCGGGGCCCGTCGGTGTCCAGATGGACGTGGTTGACATCGAGGATCTGCGAGACCGGGTCGTAGCGGCAGACGCCGAACTGGATGTGGTCGACGTCGAAGTCCTCCACGTCGATGAACTGCCGCTCGCGCCGGGCAGGCGCGGTCGGCACCCGGCACTCCAGGACGAACACGCCGTCCGGGTTCAGGTGGCGCGCGGCGTTGGCGAAGCAGCGGACCTGCCCGTCCTGGGTGAGCAGGTTCCCGATCGTGTTGAACACCAGGTACACCAGGCCGTACCGCTTGCCGGTGCCGACCTCGGACATGTCGCCCATGGTGACCTCGACGGCGTCGCCGCCCGGCTTCGCGCGCATCCGCGCGACCATCGCCGAGGACTGCTCGATGCCGTCGACCCGCACGCCCGCGGCCCGCAGCGGCAGAGCGATCCGCCCGGTGCCGACGGCGAATTCGAGCGCGTCGCGCCCAGCCGCCATTCCGGCGAGGAACCGCACCGTTTCCGCCTCGTCGCCGCGCACGCTGCTCGCGTCGTACCCGACGGCGTCCTTCTCCCCGAAACTCGTCCTCGGATCGAAACCGCGCACTCGTCGTCCCCTTTCGGCGGGTGATCGACTCCGACCCTAGGCACACCGCGGACGGCAGTGCCACCGAGTTAATTCCGCCAGCACGCCGAGCACCCCGCGGACCTGCTGGTCCACGGGGTGCTCGGTCGCCGATCGGAGGATGAGATCAGTCGCTGATCTCGTCACCGGTCCAGATGGTGCCCTCGACGCAGCGGTCGAACTCAGTCGGGTTGAGGATGTTCGCCGCCACGGCGACCAGGCCCACCGCGATGTTGTTGTTCGTCAGGCAGATCGGGACGTTGACGTTCTCCAGGACCTCGGTGTCGTCGACGTTGATCAGACCGACCTGCTCGGCGTCGTCCCCGTTGTCGTCGTGGCCACCGGCGGACGCGATGCCGCCGATCATCATCAGGCCAGCCACGGCCGATGTGACGAATCCAGCCTTCTTCAGCACTGCACTAGCTCCTTACACTTCTATGATGATCACCAACGGAGCACCTTGACAGATCACGATGTCCGCAGCGGAAAGCTACTCGATGACGGCCGGACATTTCCGTCCACAATCGCCAATCGGGTGAGAATGTCACCTGTACGAGTCAATAGCGCCTTTTATGGCGAACCGAGCGGAATCAGAACCGCGTGCGGATCACCCGATCGCGTCGGCCAGGCGACTTGCGCGGCGGGACGATCGGGGTCGACTGAGCACAGTGGACGGTCAGGCCACGGGCGGGGCCGCGCCCCACGACTGGCCCGCGCTCGCCACGCCCGAGCGCGGGCGCGGGGACGGGGCGAGCAGGGCCGTCGTCGCGCCCGCCATCGAGCACACCACCAGCAGCGGGGCGTCGGCGAACAGCCCGACGACGGCCATCAGGGCCGCGAGCACCACCAGCACCATCCGGCTGCCGTGGTCGGGTGAGGGCACGGGGGCGGTCTGGAACGCGGCGACGACCTCGGGAGCCTCCTCGAGCAGGTGCCGCTCGATGTCGTCCAGCCTGCGCTGTTCGTGCCTGTTCAGTCCTCGGAAGTCCACGGCACACCACCTTCGCCCACCGGTCTATCCGGTTATTGACGTGCCCGCTGGGCGTCAGGGCGAAACCACCCTCGCGTGGTCGCTGAACTGCACGGTGACGCCGTGGGCGTCCGACGGCCAGGTGGGAACGTTCACCGTCCGCGTCCGGGCCTCCCCGCGCGGGGTCTGGGCGACCGCGACCGTGCCGTCGGCCTGCGGCGACGCGGGGATGTGCAGGTCGGCGGCGGTGAGGAAGGGCAGCGAGCCGAACGGGTGCGGCGGGGCCGCCAGGTCGGTGACGCCGTCGCAGCCGTCGTCGAAGGCGAAGGCCGCGATGACCTGCCGCACGGGCGGCGCATGTGCAGGGGTCAGCACGTCCACCCCGCCGATCCGCAGCCGGTCAGCGCCCGCCCACCACTCCCGGTTGCGGGTGACGGTGACGGCGGTGTGGCCCGCGCAGCGGTCCACGTGGTCGCCGATCCCGCCGGGGCCGGACACCGGCAGCCGCACGAACCGGTCGTCGCGCTCGAACGGCTCGAAGTAGAAGTGGTGGACCGGCAGTCCCGGGCGCACGAGCGCCAGCTCGTAGTGCTCGCGCCCGTTGACCCGCAGCGGCCCGAACGACCCGTCCGCCGCCAGCGCGACGGCGTGGCGCCGGTGCTCGCGCGCGCCGGTGCGCGGGTCGACCCGCCACACCTCCAGCGTCCCGGCGACCCCGCTGTTCTGCGGGAACAACACCGCCCGGCCCGCGATCACAACCCGTCCCGGCGGCTCGGGCAGCACGGCGGTGGTGACGGGCGCGTGACCGGCGAGGAAAGCGTGGATGTGCCCGAAGCTCTCCGCCGACGTCGTTGTCTCGGTGTGCCCGAGGTGGGTCAAGCGCACGTTGACCGCACCGCCGATCGAGCCGCCGGGCTGGAGGTTGCCCCACAGGGCCAGCGTCGGGACGCCGCCCGGCGGCGCCGCGCTCGACCGGCCGTCGACGTTGACGTACCGGCGCACGGTCGCCGCGCGGGCAGGGTCGGCGAGGTAGGCGTGCATGACCGTCGTGCCCCGGGAGTGGGCGACGACGTCCACCTTCTCCGCCCCGGTCCGGGCGAGCACGGCGGCGATGTGCGCCCGCAGGCCGGACACGGCGTGGTCGTTCGTCGGGACGGTCGTGTCGTACTCGAACGCGGACAGCAGGTCGGGGTCGTGGCCGTTGACGGCGAACCGCTTGGCCTGGGACTGCCACTGCTGCGCCGACCCCTGCTGCCCGTGCACGAACACCACCGGAGCCTCCCGGTTCGCCCAGGCGTCCTCGGGCAGCAGGTACCCGGCCCGGATGTTCGCCCGGTCGGCGGCGACGACGGCCGCCGCGTAGCGGCCGGGGCTCGGGTAGAGGCGGGCCAGCAGCTCGTCGTCGAAGGGCTCGTGCGAGCCGAAGAGGAAGCAGAACGACTCGCCGCTGTTGTCCCCGGTGTTCAAGGCCGTCGGCGCCGCCACCTGGGACAGCCGGATGCCGCCCACGGCCAGCCCGAGCGCGTCGCGCCGCTTGGTCACCCCGTCGGCCTCGAACGCCAGCGGCGCGGCGACCGGCGGCCGGACGCCGCGCTCGACCCAGCGCCGCAGGTGGTCGTACGCGGCGGCGGTGACGTGGTGCATGGGCACGCGGCTGAACGGCGGCCGGTCGCAGTCGTACGTCGGCGCCCCGCCGAGGTCGCGCTCGGAGATCGGCGCCCGGTAGACCTGCCCCTCGTGGCCGGAGTGCGCCGCGCCCGCCACCTCCCAGCGGCGGAACCGGTCGGTGTCGGCCGGGCGGCGCGCCGAGCGGACGTCGGTCTCCGACAGCACCTGGAACACCGGCTCGGCGCCCCGCCGCGTCGGCGCGGGCCCGACCACGAACGCGTACCCGTCGAAGACCGGCTCCACCTGCGGGAGGACCTTGTCGTAGAGGACCGTCATGCGGGACGCGGACTGGGAGGCGCCCACGGCCAGCAGCGTCCGCGCGCCCAGCGCGTCGCCCACCGCGCGGCCCGCCTGGGCGAAGACGTCGTAGGACAGCTCGTCCCCGGTGAACCGGCCGCCGCCGGTCACGTCGAGGCCGCCGTAGCGGGCCGGGCTCCAGCCGCGCAGGTGGTCCACGCCCACGCGCTGGGCGGACACGCCGACCCAGGCGTGCCCGGCGCGGGTGACGGCCTCGGCGTTCCACAGCGCGTCCAGGTCGTACCCCGCGGTGACGTTCTGCCACTCGACCAGCGCGGTGCCGGTGAAGCGGCGCGGGTCCGCAGGCCTGCGCACGATGACCCGGGTCGTGAAGGGCACGTCGGTGGCCACCGGCGCGCCGTCGGTCGACCACCCGTCGGCGAGCCCGGAGAGGTGGAACTCCTCCTCGACGTATCCCGCCGCCCGCAGGTCGAACGGCGTGGAGAAGAACGGATACGTCTCGGCGATGTCGTCGGCGAGCCGGTCGCCGGGCACCGCGCCGGGCAGGGGGCCGCTCAGCCCGGGCGGGTCGGCCGCCGCGGCGGTCGCGGTGATCGGGAGCAGGACAAGGGCGCACACCGCGGCGGCCGCCCGTCGACACAGCGTCATGGGGTCTCCCTGGTTCGACGTGCGCCGAACGTAGCGACGGACGCGGGGCGGGGACCAGAACCCGGCGCGAGCGTGCGACGGCCGTCTCAGGGTGTCAGCAGGGCCCGCGCGGCGCGCTCGGCCAGCGCGGGGTCCACGCCGCGGCTGCCGAACAGCTCCGCGTACAGCGCGGACTCGACGATCCGGACGTAGAGGAAGGCCAGCTGGTCGAGCTGGTCGGCGGGCCACGCGCCCGCCTCGGCGAGGATCTCCCGCTGCGCGGCCACGGCGCGCGCGTGCACCCCGCCCGCCGCGTTGAACAGCACGCGCGCCGCGGTCTCCGGCTCGGCCAGCAGGAACGCCCGGAAGGGGCCCGCGGCGCGCAGCTGCGCGGTGAACAGCCGGGTCACCTCCAGGACCCCGTCGACCCCGCCGCGCAGGCGGGAGCGGCGGGCCGTGGTCAGCAGCCGGTCGCCGAGGCGCCAGAGCACGTCCCCGAGCAGGCCGTCGCGGGTGTGCACGACCCGGTAGAGGGTGGCCCTGCTGATCGCCAGGCTCGCCGCCAGCCGGTCCATCTCCACGGTCGCGTTCCGCAGGAAGAACCGGCAGGCGCCGACGACGACGCGCTCGTGGTCGACCACCCGGCGCGGCCCGGTCATCCTCGGTCCTCCTGCCTACTCGGTCGGGGCGCCCATGGTAGCGGTGATTTGCCGGTCGACCAGCGGATCCTTACCCTGGCTCCCGTGCTGCCGCGTCGAGTCTGCTGTGGAGCGTCGGTCATCGCCGTGCTGGTGGCCGCGACGGCATCGGGCGTCGCCCCGAGGCCGGAGCCGGTGGTGGCTGCGCCGGTCCCGTGGACCGAGCCCGCGCCCGCCATCGCGGTGAAGGCGCGCCCCGAGGTCGCCGTGCCCGCCGAGGTCCGCTTCCCGCGCCTGGGGATCAGCTCCTCCCTCGTCCACCTTGGACTGCAGCCGGACGGCCACGTCGAGGTGCCGCCGCTGCGGACCCCGGGCCAGGCGGGCTGGTACGCCCTCGGCGCGCGGCCCGGCGAGGTCGGCGCTGCGGTGATCCTCGGGCACGTGAACGCCTACCGGCGGGCGGGGGTGTTCCTGCGGCTCGCCGAGGCGCGGCCCGGCGACGAGATCGTGGTGACGACCGAGGAGCGCGAATCGCTGCGGTTCGTCGTCCGCGAGGTGGAGACGGTGGCGAAGGACCGGTTCCCGTCCACCCGCGTGTACGGGCCGACGAAACGGCCGGAACTGCGGCTGGTCACCTGCGGCGGGGCATTCGACCCGGCGAACGGCCGCTATCTGTCCAATGTGATCGTCTACGCGGTTCTGGTCCCCTGAAAAGGGAAAAGCCCCCCGGGCTCGGCGTGGCCACGAGCCCGGGGGGCGCTCACCCGCTTCCGCAGCGGGCGGGCGGTCAGTCGGAGACCTCGTCACCGGTCCAGATCGTGCCCTCGACACAGCGGTCGAACTCGGTCGGGTTCAGCAGGTTCGCCGCGACGGCGACCAGGCCCACCGCGATGTTGTTGTTGGTCGCGCAGATCGGGATGTTGACGTTCTCCAGGATGTCGACGTCGTCGACGTTCACCAGGCCGACCTGCTCGATGTTGTCGTCGCGGTCGATGGTGCTCGGGCCGTCCCAGTCGTCGTCGCACATGCCCGGGCAGGCGAACGCGGTCCCGCCGATCATCATGAGTCCCGCGACAGCGGACGTGACGATTCCAGCTTTCTTCAGCACTGCTCCAGCTCCTTAGCCTATGGATGATCATCAGCGAACCGGTTGACGCATGAGGGGTCCGCATGGGGAAACCTACTCGAATCCGACCGCGCTTCTCCGTCCACAATCGCCGATCGAGTGAGAACGTCACCCGGTCGAGTTGATCCCCGAGCCGATCCCTGCGCAGAGCGATCAACAACGGGCGTTGAACACCGTGTCGAGATCGAAAATCAACCAATCGTGGCGGCCAGTTGGCTTGCTCGGCCGGACCACCGGGGAAATCCGACACGCTGGCGAACGTTTCGAGGTGTCATGCGGCGACTGTCCGGTGTAGAACGTCCGCGTTGCGCTTGACGATGACAAAGTCCAGAACGCGACCGACCGAATCCGCTATCCACGAAAGGCGATACGTGAGAACTCGCCGACTTTTCGCCGCTCTCGGCGTTCTGGCCGCGCTCGCCATGGTCAGCACACTGCCCGCGTCCGCCACCGAGCCCGGCTGCGGCGTGGGGCCGTGTGACCCGCCATCGCAGTGCTCCGGACCGTGCGAGGCGGGCGATCCGCCGCAGCAGTGCTCGGGCCCGTGCGAGCCCGGCGACCCGCCGGGGCAGTGCTCCGGGCCGTGCGAGCCCGGCGACCCGCCGGGACAGTGCTCGGGACCGTGCGGGCCGCACGGGCCGTCGGAGCCGTGCGAGGGACAGTGCGAGAACCCCTCCCCGTGCGACCGGGAGTGCCAGCCGACCCCGTCGAACCCGCCCAACCCGTCGCAGCCGTGCCAGTGCACGACGACGACCACCCCCACCACGCACACCACGCCGGGGACCACCACGCCGGGAACGACGACTCCGGGCACCACCACGCACACGACGCCCGGCACCACCACCCACACCACGCCGGGCACCACCACGCACACCACCCCCAGCACGACCCACACGACGCCGGGCACCACGACGCCCAGCACGACCACGCACACCACTCCCAGCACCACCCACACCACCCCGAGCACCACCCACACCACCCCCAGCACGACGCACACCACCCCCAGCACGACGGTCTCGACGACGACGCCGTCGACCACCACGCCGGGGACCACGACTCCGGGGACCACGACCCCGGGAACCACCACTCCCGGCACCACCACGCCGGGCACGACCACCCCCGGCACCACGACCCCGGGCACCACCACCCCCGGGACGACCACGCCGGGCACGACCACGCCGGGGACCACCACCCCGGGCACGTCGACCACTGACACCACCCCGCCGGGCAACGGCAACGGCGGGAACGGCCACGGCAACGGGTCCATCGTCCCGCTCGGCGCGCCGGAGACCGGCGGCGGCGTGACGCCGTCCTCGTCGGCGCTCCCGTGGCTGGGCGTGCTCGCCCTGCTCGCGGGCATCGCGGGCGGCGGCATCTGGCTGGCCCGCATGCGGCGCGGCCAGGCCTAAGCGGCCGGTGAACGGGGGGAAGGGCGAGCCGCCCTTCCCCCCGTTCCGCGTGTCGGAGGGGTCCCGGGCGGGTAGCCCGCCTGCGTGGGAACCGGCGTCAGGGCCTGGTCGGAAGCCGACGCGGACGAACTCGCCGCGCTCGACCGGCTCGGCGCGACCGGGACGTGGGCCGTCGGCGGGCGGCGGCTGCGCCTGACCAACCTGGACAAGCAGTTGTTCCCCGGCGATCCACCGGTCACCAAGCGCGATTTCATCCGCTATCACGCGGTCGTCGCCCCTTATCTGCTGCCCTATGTGGAGGGCCGACCGGTCAACACCCACCGCTACCCCGACGGCGTCGACCGGCCCGGCTTCTGGCACAAGGAGGTCCCCGACCACGCGCCGGACTGGCTGACCCGCTGGCACAACACCGAGGCCGACGCGGACGAGACCCAGTGCTACGCCGTGCTCGACAGCGTCGCCGCCCTGGTCTGGATGGCCAACTTCGGCGCGATCGAGCTGCACCCGTGGACCTCCCGGCTGCCCGACGTCCACCAGCCGACCTGGGCGCTGATCGACATCGATCCGGGCGAGAGCACCACCTTCGCCGACATCCTCGACCTCGCCCGCCTCTACCGGGCCGGGCTGGCGCACCTGGGCGTCGACGGCATGCCGAAGGTCACCGGCCAGCGCGGCGTCCAGATCTGGGTCCCCATCCGCGCCGGTTACACCTTCGACGACACCCGCGAATGGGTCGGCAAGCTGTCCCGGGTGGTGGGGCGCGTCCGCCCGGAGCTGGTGAGCTGGCAGTGGTACCGCGACCGCCGCGGCGGCCTCGCCCGCCTCGACTACACGCAGAACGCGATCAACAAGACGCTCGTCGCCCCGTTCAGCGCCCGCCCGCGGCCGAACGCGCCGGTCTCGGTCCCGATCACCTGGGACGAGCTCGACGACCCCGACCTGCGCCCCGACCGCTGGACCATCCGCACGGTCGTCGACCGGCTGCGCGAGACCGGGGACCCGCTGGCCCCGCTCGTCGGCCGGGCCCAGGACCTGCCCGAGCTCTGAGGCTCAGACGCCGCTGAAGTCCTTGACCTCCATCGTGTCGTGCAGCCGCACGCCCTTGGTGTTGAGCCTGGCCAGCGCCCTGGCGATCGGGGTCGGCAGCGCGGCGACCAGGCGGGAGCCGTTGACCAGCGCCCACACGCCGAACCGGGACGTCGGCACCAGGCTCCTGGCCGCGCCGCGGGCGAAGGCGCGGCTGGCCCGCACCGGGTCGGCCATGGCGCGCTCGTAGGCGGGGAAGGCGCGCTCGGGGTCGCCGCCCGCCGCGGCCAGCTCGCCCGCCAGGGTGTAGGCGCCGAGGACGGCCAGGCTGGTGCTGCCGCCGACCGCGGGGCCGGGGCAGTAGCCCGCGTCGCCGACGAGGGTGACGCGGCCGCGGCTCCAGGTGTCCATGCGCAGTTGGGTGATGGAGTCGAAGTAGAAGGCGCCGCCCGCGTCGAGTTCGCCGAGCCAGCCGTCGACCATGGGGTCCATGCCCGCGAAGGCCGCCCGCAGCAGCGCCTTCTGGCGGTCGGTGTCGCGGTAGTGGTACTCCAGCGGGTCGGAGCGGAACAGGAACACCGCGCGGGCGTCGCCGCCGTGCCGGTCGCCGTAGACGCCGACGACGCGGTCGGGCCGGAAGTGGCCGGTGAAGACGCCGGGGTCGGCGTGGCGGCCGGGCATCGACAGGACGGCGAGGTAGGCGCCGATGAAGTCGGTGAAGTCCTTCTCGGGGCCGAACACGAGCGAGCGGACGTTCGAGTGCAGGCCGTCGGCGCCGATGACGATGTCGAACCGGCGGGGCGCGCCGCGCTCGAAGGCGACCGTGCCGTCGGGGTCGATGGCGGTGATGGAGTCGCCGAAGACGTACTCGACGTCATCGCGGGCGGCCCTGTAGTAGATCTCGCTCAGCTCGTCGCGCATGACCTCGACGTGGCGGTCGCTGATCGCGGTGAACACCTTGCCGATGTCGACGCCGACCGGCCGCGCCGAGCCCGGGCGGTGCACGACCATCCGGTCGATGCCGGTCGCCTTGGCCTGGATCTCGTCGAGCACCCCCATCCGCTCGGAGATGTCGATGGCGGGCGTGAACAGGTCGACCGCGTGGCCGCCCGCCTTGCGCAGCCGCTGCGCCCGCTCCACGACGGTCACCTCGAACCCGTACCTGACCAGCCAGTACGCCACCACCGGCCCGGCGATGCTGGCGCCGGAGACAAGCACTCGCATGGTTCCCCACTTACTTAACGGTCGGTAAGTTCCTGCCGTCACCTTACCAACCGTTAAGTCGATTACGCTCCCCCGTGATGACCAGCGACACCCGAACCCGCATCCAGGACGCGGCCCGCGAGCTCTTCGCCCGCAAGGGCGTCCAGCGCACCAGCCTCCAGGAGATCGCCGACAGCCTGGGCATCACCAAGCCCGCGCTGTACTACCACTTCGCCTCCCGGGAGGCGCTGGTCCGCAGCATCGTCCAGCCCCTGATCGACGAGGGCGAGGAGTTCGTCCGCGCGCAGGAGGCGGACCCCCCGACCCCCCGCGGACTCCTGGAGGGCTACTTCGACCTCCACTACCGCCACCGCAACGAGACGATCCTGCTGCTGACCGAGTCCAGCACCCTGGTCGAACTCGACCTCATCGACACGGTCCTCACCTGGCGCGGCCGCCTCGCCACCCTGCTGGTGGGCAACCACGCCGACCTGCAGGCCGCGACGAGGGCGGTGGTGGCCCTGGGCGGCCTCCAGGACTGCACCATCCACTTCCGCGACGTCCCCGCCGACGACCTCCGCGAGGCCGCCGTCACCGCCGCCCTGGCCGCTCTGGGCCACTGACCGCGCCAGCGAGCCACAGGACCGCCCCCGGTCGACCCAGCACGGCCCTGGGCGTCGAGAAGCTAGGTGGCAGCGAGGCCGCCACCACCGCCGGGAACCCGACTCGGGACAAGGCGCCCGGGAGCCGGTTGCCGGTCCCGTCTCTGACGGCGCTGACCTGGCAGCCAGCGGAGCGGGACAGCCACGCCAGGCCCCAACACAGCCGCCACGCCACCGACCAGCACCCACACCACCAGCACAACCCCCACGCCACCAACCAGCGCCCACCCCACCAGCACAACCGCCGCACCCCCAATCAGCACCCACACCACCAGCACAGCCGCCACGCGAACACGGCGACCTAGCCACCAGCGCGGCGGCCAGACCGCCAGCACGACGCCTAGATCCCTAGCGCGGGCGGCCTAGCCGCCAGCACAGCGCCCACACCCCCAGCGCGGGCGGCCCAGCTGCCAGCACAGCGCCCACACCCCCAGCGCGGGCGGCCCAGCTGCCAGCACAGCGCCACGCCCACAGCACGGCGGCCACACCCCCAGCGCAGCCGCCTGACTACCTAGGTGGCGGCCACACCCCCAGCACAGCGGCCTGGCCGTCGGTGCGCGGTCTGGCCGCTGCCCCTCCCCCAGGTGCTGGGCAGCGGGCCCGGCGGAGGGCTAGCGGTTCGGGGTCAGGCGGTTGCGGTGCTTGCGGGCGGCGAAGTCGTACGCCTCCTGGATCAACGGGCGCGCCTGCTCGAAGGTCCCCCTCGAAGGGTTCACCAGGCAGACCCAGTGTTGGGGGGCGTAGACGGGGTGCGGCATGACCTGGTCGTCCACCGTGTGGGTAACCGGGGCCGCTGCCGGGAACAGGGTGCGGAACGTCTGCTTCGTCAGGCCCAGGTTGAGGCGGAAGGCGCCCGGACGGTCGAGGTCGGACGCCTTGTCGTAACTGTCCCCGGTCACCACCGTGGCGAACGGGAAACGGCGGTTGTAGGGGACGTCGCCGTGGGGGTCGTAGATGAGGAACGTGTCGCCGGAGTTCTCCATCGCGATGACGCCGTCGAGGTCGAGGAGCTGCCTGATCACTTCCTGTTCGGTCACAGGTTCAATTGTCTCATTGACCTGCTGTTTGAGACTTTCTTCCGCGCTGACCACGCCCGAGTCCCGGCAAACCCTCAAGTGACCGTAGAATCCCACCCGTGCCCCGTCTCGTCGAGCTGGCCCGCATCGCCGGGGTCACGCCGCAGCAGGTCCGCAACTACCTCGACCAGGGGTTCCTGCCCCCGGCCGAGCGGGCGCCCAACGGCTACCGGGTCTTCACGCAGGCCCACGCCGACGCCCTCGTCACCACCCGCGCCCTCGCCGCGGGGCACGGCTGGGGCGCAGCGCGGGAGATCATGAACGCCGTCCACACCGGACAGACCGCCGTCGCGCTCGCCCTCGTCGACTCCGGTCACGCCGAACTCGCCCGCGAGCGCGCGCACATCGCCGCCGCCACCGCCGCCTTCGCCGAGGTGGCCGCCACCCCGACTCCGCCCACCCGGCCCGACGTGCGCATCGGCGACCTCGCCCGCGACATCGGCGTCAAGACCCCGGTCCTGCGCCAATGGGAGTCCCGCGGCCTCCTCGTCCCGTCCCGCGACCGCACCGGCTACCGCGTCTACGACCCCGCCGAGCAGCGCATCGCCCACCTCATCGCCGTCCTGCGCCGCGGCGACTACCCGTTCCCCATCATCGAGGCCGTCATCACGACCCTGCGCGCGACCGGCGACCCCACCCGCGCCCGCACCGAACTCGCCCGCCGCGACCGCGACGTCCACCACCAGAGCCTCGCCCGCCTCCGCGGGTCGGCCGCGCTCCTGTCCTATCTGGACTTGCGGAGATGAGAGGGCGGACGCCGTGGAAGCCCCGCCTCCCACGGCGTCCGCCAGGCAGCGGTCGTCAGCCCACCAGGGCGTTCACCGCCGCGACCGTGTCCACCAGGCCCGTGCCCTTGTCGAAGCTCGACGTGTACGCGCCCACCGGCTGGTAGGCCGCGCCGTCGGTGAACTTGTGGGCGGTGGACTTCAGGGCGGCCTCGACCTCCGCGGGGGTCGCGGTCGGGTCGGCCTGGAAGAGCTGGGCGACGATGCCCGCGATCTGCGGGGCCGCCATCGACGTCCCGCTGATCACGTTGTAGGTCCCGAGGTCCAGCAGCCCGGGCCCGTTCACCGGCTGCAGGCCGGTCGCGCAGATCGGCAGGTACAGCCTGCACGCCGAGACGATGTCCTCCCCCGGCGCGGAGATGTCCGGCCAGGTCGAGGTGTCGTTCGCCGCGCCGCGGGAGGAGAAGTCGGAGACCGCGCCGTCGCGCGTGCCGGTGCCCTGGTCGTTGTACGACGCCACGGACAGCACGCCCGGGGTCGGGTCCTGGCCGGGCGGGTTGGACAGGCTGGCCGAGCCGTCGCCGCCGTCGTTGCCGTTGGCCCACACCACGACCACGCCCTCGGCGACCAACGCGCGCTGCAGCTTCACCGTCGCCGACTCGGGGTCGAACTGGCCGCCGCCGACCGGGCCGTAGGAGTTGTTGATGACCTTGATCGGCGGGCACACCGACGCCGGGACGCCCGCCCCGCACGGCGCGGCGTGGTTCTCCAGCACCCAGTTCAGCGCCGAGTCCGCGCCCACGATCAGGATGACCGCGCCCGTGGAGATCGACACGATCTTGGCGTCCGGCGCCGAGCCGCCCACCACCGTGCCGTCGCCCAGCGTGTAGTCGCGGCCCGCGGCGATGCCGCTGACGTGCGTGCCGTGGCCGCCGACCGCCAGCGTGTCGGTGTCGATGACCGTCGGCAGGTCGATCACGCACGACGTCCCGGTGGTCGACCCGTCCAGGCAGACGCTCTTGAGGTTGCGCACCACCCGGGTCCGGCCGTCGTCGCCGCGGAACGCCGGGTGGGTCGGGTCGATGCCGGAGTCGATGACGGCCACGGTGACGCCGCTCCCCGCGAGCCTGCGCCCGTTCGCGCCGGTGAGCGTCTGCTGGGCCTGGCGCGACGTCGTCGCCGCCGTGCCCGAGCTGGCGAAGAACTCGATCGGGTCGTTGTTCTCCACATAGGTCACCCCGGGCAGCGCGCGCACGGCCGCGACCTGGGCCGCGGTGCCCCGCGCGACCTCCACGCCGATGCGCTCGAACGCGGTCACCCTGGTCATCCCCGCCTGCCGCACGGCGTCGGCGGCTGCCGCCGCGGACGTGCCGTGGACCAGGACGGTCATCGCCTGGCCGGGCAGCGCGGCGTCGAGGACCCCGGCCAGCGAGGCGGACACGCGCGCCAGCGGCCCGTCGGCGGCGGCCGGTGTGGACACGGCCAGTGCGGGGATGAGGGCGAGCGCGGCGATTCCGGCGCGCAGGCGTGGACCGGGCATGGGTGGGACCTCCAGCCGGGGAGCTGACTGTGACATCCCACTAACGAGTGACACTCATCCGGGTGACGAGAACGTGTCGGGTAAACCGATTCACACGATGCGTTCGCCGTAAGCGCGCAGCGTGTCCTCCTTGTCGTCGTGCATGAGGTACAGGGCGAACTGGTCGACGCCGAGGTCGGCGAGCTCGGCGATGCGGTCCTTGTGCGCGGCGGCCGGGCCGAGCAGGCAGAAGCGGTCGACGATCTCGTCGGGCACGAAGTCCGCGGACCGGTTGCCCGCCTTGCCGTGGTGGGAGTAGTCGTACCCGTCGCGGCCGCGGATGTAGTCGGTCAGCTCGCGCGGCACCGGGCCGGACTCGCCGTAGCGGGCCACCAGGTCGGCGACGTGGTTGCCCACCATCCCGCCGAACCACCGCAGCTGGTCGCGCTGGTGGGCCAGGTCGTCGCCGACGTACGCGGGCGCGGCCACGCACACCGTGATCCCGCCGGGGTCGCGCCCGACCGCCGCCGCGGCGGCGCGCACCGACGCGATGGTCCAGCGGGCGATCGCCGGATCGGCGCACTGCAGGATGAACCCGTCGGCCTGCTCCCCCACCAGCCGCAGCGCGCGCGGCCCGTACGCGGCCATCCAGACCTCCAGGCGGCCCTCCCGCACCCACGGGATCCGCACCGGCGCGCCGTGCAGCACCGCCTCCCGGCCCTCGGCCAGCTCGCGGATGACGTGCATGGCCTCGGCCAGCACCGCCAGCGACGCCGGCTTCTGCCCGATCACCCGCCGCGCGGAGTCGCCCCGGCCGATGCCGCAGACGGTCCGGTTGCCGTACATGTCGTTCAGGGTCGCGAACAGCGACGCCGTGACCGACCAGTCGCGCGTGCTCGGGTTGGTCACCATCGGCCCGACGACCAGGTCCGACGTCTGGGCGAGGATCTGGGAGTAGATGACGAACGGCTCCTGCCACAGCACGCACGAGTCGAACGTCCACCCGTAGCGGAAGCCGCGCTCCTCGGCCTCGGCCATCAGCCGCACGACGTCGCGCGCGGGCGGGTCGGTCTGCAGCACCACGCCGAACTCCATGGCGCACCCCTCTCAGCGCAGGTACTGGCAGAGATCGCGGTCCAGGAACCGGCCGTGCCCCTCGCGGCCGTGGAACGCGCCGTCGGCGACGACGACCGAGCCGCGCGAAAGCACCGTCTCCACCCGGCCGACCAGCTCCATCCCCTCGTAGGCGGAGTAGTCGACGTTCATGTGGTGGGTCGCCGCCGAGAGCACCTGGGTGGCGGTCGGGTCGTAGACGACGAGGTCGGCGTCCGACCCGGGCGCGACCACGCCCTTGCGCGGGTACAGCCCGAACATCCGCGCTGGCGTCGTCGCGCTGATCTCCACCCAGCGCGACAGCGAGATCTCGCCGCGGACGACGCCCTGGTGCAGCAGGTCCATCCGGTGCTCGACGCCGGGCATCCCGTTGGGGATCCTGGAGAAGTCGCCGCGCCCCAGCTCCTTCTGCCCGGCGAAGCAGAACGGGCAGTGGTCGGTCGAGACCACCGACAGGTCGTTCGTGCGCAGCCCGCGCCACAGGTCCAGCTGGTGGTCGGCCGGGCGCAGCGGCGGGGAGCAGACGAACTTGGCGCCCTCGAAGTCCGGCCGCGCCATGTCCTCGATGGACAGGAACAGGTACTGCGGGCACGTTTCGGCGAACACGTTCTGCCCGCTGTCGCGCGCGGCCGTCACCGCGTCCAGCGCGTGCCGGGACGACAGGTGCACGATGTAGAGCGGGGCACCGGTCACCGCGGCGAGGGCGATCGCCCGGTGGGTGGCCTCGCCCTCCAGCTCCGGCGGGCGGGTCAGGCTGTGGTGCACGGGGTCGGTCCGCCCGTCGGCAAGCGCTTGCGCGACGAGCTGGTCGATGGCGATGCCGTTTTCCGCGTGCATCATGACCATGGCGCCGGTCTCCCGCGCCTTCGTCATCGCGCGCAGGATCTCCCCGTCGGTGGCGTAGAAGACGCCGGGGTAGGCCATGAACATCTTGAAGCTGTTCACGCCCGCGGCGACGCAGGACTCCATCTCCTTGAGCGAGGTGTCGTTGACGTCGGAGACGATCATGTGGAAGGAGTAGTCGACGGCGCAGTGCCCGCCCGCCTTCTCGTGCCACTTGTCCAGGGTGGCCAGCAGCGAGGCGCCCTTGGCCTGCACGGCGAAGTCGATGATCGTGGTCGTGCCGCCCCACGCGGCCGCCGCGGTGCCGGTGGCGAAGGTGTCCGACGACGACGTCCCGCCGAAGGGCATCTCCATGTGGGTGTGGGCGTCGATGCCGCCGGGCAGCACGTAGCGTCCGGTCGCGTCGATGACGGTGTCCGCGTCGGTGAACAGGCCGGGCGCGGCGACCGCGGCGATGGTCTCGCCGTCGACCAGCACATCGGCGGCGAACGGGCCGCCGGAGTTGACCACGGTGCCGCCGCGGATCAGGGTGCGCATCACGCCTCCGTCAGCGGGGAGTAGGTCTCCGGCCTGCGGTCGCGGTAGAACGCCCACAGGTCGCGGACCGCGGCGAGCTGGTCCATGTCCAGGTCGCGGACCACGACCTCCTCCTCGGTGTCCGACGCCGCGGCGCCGACGAGCTGCCCGCGCGGGTCGGCGAAGTAGGACTGGCCGTAGAAGTCGTTGTCCCCCAGCGGCTCCACGCCGACGCGGTTGATCGTGCCGACGAAGTACTCGTTGGCGACCGCGGCGGCGGGCTGCTCCAGCCGCCACAGGTACTCCGAGAGCCCCCGGCTGGTCGCCGACGGGTTGAACACGATCGACGCCCCGCCCAGCCCGAGCGCCCGCCAGCCCTCCGGGAAGTGCCGCTCGTAGCAGATGTAGACCCCGATGCGGCCGACCGCGGTGTCGAACACCGGGTAGCCCAGGTTCCCCGGCCGGAAGTAGAACTTCTCCCAGAAGCCCTTCACCTGCGGGATGTGGTTCTTGCGGTGCTTGCCCAGGTACCGGCCGTCGGCGTCGATCACCGCGGCGGTGTTGTAGTAGACGCCAGGCTGCTCCTGCTCGTACATCGGCACGACGAGCACGACGCCGTGCCGCTCGGCCACCTCGCACATCAGCCGCGTGGTGGGGCCGTCCGGGATGGCCTCGGTGTAGGAGTAGTAGTCGGCGTCCTGGACCTGGCAGAAGTACGGGCCGTAGAACAGCTCCTGCAGGCACACCACCCGCGCGCCCTGGGACGCCGCCGTGGCGATGGCCGCGACCGCGTTGGCGATCATCGACTCCTTGTCGCCGGTCCACCGCTGTTGGACCAGCCCCGCTCGCACGATCAAGGTGTCTCCTCTCATCGGCCCGTCCAGGCATCGTGGGACGGCCGGGAACGCTGTGGCGAGCGTCACAGTGTTCGCCGTTGATCGCCAACCCGAACACTGTGTCAGTTGACGTCGGTCGGCGGCCCCGGTGACCCCGACGGCGTCAGTCGACGTCCATGGCGAGCAGGGCCACGTGCAGGGACAGCACCGACTCCGGGTCCTCCAGCGACACGCCCAGCACCTGCTCGACCCGGGCGAGCTGCTGGTAGTACGCCGTGCGAGACAGATGCGCGGCCGCCGCGGCGGCGGACTTGTTGCCGCCGTGGGCGCAGAAGTGCCGCAGCGCCTCGACCAGGCGGCTGCCGTGGGTGGCGTCGCGGGCCAGCAGCGGGCCGAGCTCGCGCTCGGCGAACGCGGTCACCCTCTCGTCCCCGGCCAGCAGGTACAGCAGGCCGCGCAGCCGCACGTCCTCAAGGCGGTGGTAGGTCTCGCCCGGGGCGCGGACGGCCTGCGCCACCTGGGCGGCCTCCACCAGGCTGCGGCGGGCGTCGGCGGCGGTGGCGACGGTGCAGCCGACGGCCACGACCACCGGCACGGCCGCGGCCTGGTGGGTCTCGGCGGCCAGCCGGGCGAGCACGGCGTCGGGGACGGCCTGCGGGGTCAGCGACAGCAGGGCCCGCACGCTGGTGTCGTCGACGATCCCGACCAGCGCGGCCACCCGGGCGCGGCGGGCGGCCAGCGCGGTGGCCTCGGCGAGGTCGCGCAGGACCTCGTGGGTGGCCATCGAGCGGCCGGTGGGCCGGGTGCGCGGGCGCACGGCCATGCCGACGAGCCTGCGGTGCTCCAGCGGCACGCCCAGCGCGGCGCTGTGGGCGGTGATCTCCGCGCCGGACTCGGAGAGCAGGTCGGCGAGCAGGGTCCGGTGGGCGTGCCGTTCCAGGGTCTCCTGGTCGCGCGCGACCAGCCGGTGCACGGCGAGCGCGGACGCCGCCCGCTCGGCGATCACCCGCTGGCTGTGCGCGGGCTCGCCCCGGCACAGCAGCACCAGACGGCCCCAGTGCTGGCCGCGGGCCCCGACGACCGTCACCAGCCACCCCGCCCCGGCGTGGTAGCCGGTGCGCTCGGCGACGGCGACCGCGCGGGAGCGGCGCGCCCAGTCGGCCAGCACGTCGCCAGGGTCGAGCCCGGCGGTGTCGTAGGCCAGCACGTCGTGGGCGAGGTTCTCCAGCACGACCGGCGCCCCGGACGCGCGGGCGGCCTCGCGCAGCACCTCCACCGGCTCGGCGCCCGCGACGGTCAGCGCCGTGAACGTCTCGTGGATCTGCTCGGCGGCGCGCAGCTCGGCGGTCTGGGCGTCCAGGATCAGCCCGGCGACGGCCTCGGTGACCGCCACGAACCGGGTCTCCCTGGCCAGGGTGACCAGCGGGAGGCCGTGCCGCTCCGCGGCGGCGGTCAGCGCGGGCGGCAGCGCGCCGCGCCAGTGCCGGACCAGCTCGACGACCAGGCCTGCCACCCGGGCGGCGGCGAGGTCGTCGACGTAGCGGGTGAGCCCGCCCGGGTCGTCGGGCAGGGCGATGCCGGTGGTGAGGACGAGTTCCCCGCCGCGCAGCAGGGCGGCGATGTCGGCGACCTCGGCCACGTGCACCCAGCGCACCCGCCGGTCGAGGCCCACGGCGCCCGCCACGACCTCGGGCCCGCCCGCCCGGACGACGGGCAGCGCGATGGCGTCCGAGACCGTCGGGTACACCCGACACAGTGTCGCACAAACTGTAAGGCGCACAGGGTGATCGGCGTGCAGTCTGTCCGTTGGCGCGCCCGTGCCCGGCCCAGCACACTCCGACGGTATGACCCTCGTCGAGCGCCACCGCGCCGTGCTCCCGAACTGGCTGGCCCTCTACTACGCCGACCCGCTGGAGATCGTGAGCGGGCACGGGCGCCGGGTGACCGACTCGACCGGCCGCGGCTACCTGGACTTCTTCGCGGGCATCCTGACCAACGCCATCGGCTACGACGTCCCGGAGATCTCCGACGCCGTCCGCAAGCAGCTCGACAGCGGCATCCTGCACACCTCGACGCTCTACCTGATCCGCGCGCAGGTGGAGCTGGCGGAGCGGATCGCGGCGCTGTCGGGGATCCCGGACGCCAAGGTGTTCTTCACCAACTCCGGCACCGAGGCCAACGAGACGGCGCTGATGCTGGCCACCCAGTACCGGCGCAGCAACCAGGTGCTGGCGATGCGCAACTCCTACCACGGGCGCGCCTTCGCCACCGTCGGCGTGACCGGCAACCGCGGCTGGTCGGCGAGTTCGCTGTCGCCGGTCCGGGTCGCGCACGTGCACGGCGGCTATCGGTACCGCGGCCCGTTCGCGGCGCTGTCCGACGCCGACTACATCAAGGCGTGCGTGGACGACCTGCGCGAGGTCATCCAGACCATGACCTCCGGCGACGTCGCGTGCCTGATCGTCGAGCCGATCCAGGGCGTCGGCGGGTTCACCGTGCCGCCGGACGGGCTGTACGGGGCGTTCGCCGAGGTCCTGGCCGAGCACGGCATCCTGCTGATCTCCGACGAGGTGCAGACCGGCTGGGGGCGCACCGGGGAGCACTTCTGGGGCATCGGCGCGCACGGCGTCGTGCCGGACATGATGACCTTCGCCAAGGGGCTGGGCAACGGCCTGGCCATCGGCGGCGTCGTGGCCCGCGCCGAGGTCATGGACTGCCTGACCGCCAACTCGATCTCCACCTTCGGCGGCAACCCGGTCGCGACCGTGGGCGCGATGGCCGTGCTCGACTACATCGCCGAGCACGACCTGCAGGCCAACGCCCGCGAGCAGGGCGCGCGGCTGCTGGCCGGGCTGCGGTCGGTGGCCTCGCCGTGGATCGGGGACGTGCGCGGCAAGGGCCTGATGGTGGGTGTGGAGCTGGTGCGGCCGGGCGGGACCGAGCCCGCGCCGGACGCGGCGGTCGCGGTGCTGGAGGGCTGCCGGTCCCGCGGGCTGCTGGTCGGCAAGGGCGGCCTGCACAACAACGTGATCCGGCTGGCGCCGCCGATGACGGTGACGGCCGACGAGGTGGACGAGGCGTTGGACGCGCTGAGGGGGGCGGTGGAGGCGCTGTGAGGATCACGCACTGGATCTCCGGCAAGCCGTGGACGGGGACCGCCGAGCGCTCCGGGGAGGTGTTCGACCCGGCGATCGGCGCGGTGCGCGGCCGCGTCGACTTCGCCGGGCAGTCCGAAGTGGACGAGGCGGTGGCCGCGGCCGCCGCCGCGTTCCCCGGCTGGCGGGACGCCTCGCTGGCCGCGCGCTCGGCGGTGCTGTTCGAGTTCCGGGCGCTGCTGCGGCGGCGCGGGGACGACCTGGCCGCGATCGTCTCCGCCGAGCACGGCAAGGTCGTCGACGACGCGCGCGGCGAGGTGGCGCGGGCGCTGGAGGCGGTGGAGTTCGCCTGCGGGATCCCGCACCTGCTCAAGGGCGGCTTCAGCGAGAACGCCTCGCGCGGGGTGGACGTGCACTCGATCCGGCAGCCGCTCGGCGTGGTCGCGGTGGTCTCGCCGTTCAACTTCCCGGCGATGGTGCCGCTGTGGTTCGTGCCCGCGGCGGTCGCGTGCGGGAACGCGGTCGTGCTCAAGCCGTCGGAGAAGGACCCGTCCGCGGCGAACTTCCTGGCCGGGCTGTGGGCCGAGGCCGGGCTGCCCGACGGCGTGCTGAACGTCCTGCACGGCGACAAGGCCGCGGTGGACGGCCTGCTGACGCACCCGGACGTGCGGGCGGTGTCGTTCGTCGGCTCCACCCCGGTGGCGCGGCACGTGTACGAGACGGGCACGCGCGCGGGCAAACGCGTCCAGGCGCTGGGCGGGGCGAAGAACCACATGGTCGTGCTCCCCGACGCCGACCTCGACCTGGCCGCCGACGCCGCGGTGTCCGCTGGCTTCGGCTCGGCGGGCGAGCGCTGCATGGCGATCTCGGTGGTCGTCGCGGTCGGCGGCATCGCCGACGACCTCGTCGGCCGCATCGCCACCCGGGTCGACGCGCTGCGGATGGGCGAGGACATGGGCCCGCTGGTGACCGCCGCCCACCGCGACCGGGTGGCGTCCTATGTGGACGCCGGTGTCGCTGAGGGCGCGGAGTTGGTGGTCGACGGCAGGCGGCGCGCGGTGGACGGCTCCGGCTTCTGGCTGGGGCCCACGCTGTTCGACCGGGTCCGGCCGGACATGTCGGTCTACACCGACGAGATCTTCGGCCCGGTGCTGTCGGTGGTGCGCGTGCCGTCGTACCCGGCGGCGGTGGACCTGGTGAACGCCAACCCCTACGGCAACGGCACGGCGGTCTTCACCACCGACGGCGGCGCGGCCCGCCGGTTCCAGAACGAGATCGAGGTCGGCATGGTGGGCGTGAACGTCCCCATCCCGGTGCCCGTCGGGTACTACAGCTTCGGCGGCTGGAAGGACTCACTGTTCGGCGACACCCACGCCTACGGCCCCGACGGCGTGCACTTCTTCACCCGCACGAAGGTCGTCACCACCCGCTGGCCCGATCCCAGCCACGGCGGGGTCGACCTGGGCTTCCCCCGCACCGTCTAGTCGGTGACCTCGACCCGGACGCGGTCGGTGTCGCGCAGCAGCGTCAGCGTGAGCCTGCCGCGCTCGGGGTCGCGGCCGGTGATGACGACCCAGCGGTCGTTGGCGTAGGACAGCAGGCGCAGTCCCGTGTAGCGGTACGTCGAGGGGCCGACGACGGTCTCGCCGGGCAGGGTGAGCCGCTCGGTGCTGTAGACGGTGAGGGCGGGCTGGGCGTCGGGGTTCCGGTCGATGTGCTCGGCGAGCGCCGTCCCGCCGCGGCCAGCGTGGACGGCGGCCGCCCAGAACACCGCGAACGCCACCACCGAGCCGACTAGGACGCGTCCCCGGAACGGCCGCTCGGTCCCGTGCAGCGGCGGACCGCCGAGCACGGCGGCGAGGGCCAGGGCGAGCGCGCCCGTCAGCGGTTCGGCGTGCCCGGCCAGCGCCGAGACCGCCCACACGAGCGCGATCACGGCGACGCCGATCCTGACCGCCTGCACCGCGGGGAGCCTGACCCCGCGCCCGAGCGGGACGGTCACGGCGTCGAGCCGTGCGGCCACCCGCCGGACGGCGACGAGCAGCACCAGCACGCCCAGCACGACCGCGAGCGGCTTGAACACGACGCCGACGCTGCGCAGCAGGTAGTCCTGCGCGGAGAACCTCAGGACCGCGTGGTCGACGCCGAAGTAGCCGTAGATCGCGTTCTGCCGGTTCCACCCGAAGTACATGAGCACGGCGGTCACCGCGGTCACGGGCGCGACCACGAGCCCGACGAGTTCGAGCAGACCCCGCACGTCCTCCTTCTCGCTCACGGCGCCTCCGTGGCGTCGACGTCGGACGGGGCCGGGAGCGTGGGGACGACCGTCACCCCGGGGATCTCGTCAGGCGGCCGCTCCCCGGGCTCGGCGGCGTCCGGGTCGCCGCAGTATCGCGGGCATGACGGCGGAACAGACCTCGACGGAGGGTTCGGCACTCCCGGTATCTCCTCGGGTCCCGTTCCCGGCGGGCCGTCGATCCGCGTGGGCGCCGCTGGGACGACCCGCGTGGGCGCCGGTGGAACGACGGTCGACGCGGGCGACGCGGGCGGCCGGAGCGCGGGCCCGTCGTCGAGGCCGGGGTGTCCCCGGCAGCCCGTCAGCAGCGCGACCGCGACCACCAGGCCCACCGACCGGGCTCGGTTCACCGGGACCACCCCCACCGTCCGTCCGCTGGGGATTTCGCGGGCGGCGGGCCGGGCCGTTAGCCGCCTCACCCGATCGTGTGGCTAGCGGCCGGGGTGCAGCGACCGCAGCAGCGGCGGGGTCTCCGCGCCGCTCGACATGTCCAGTTTGGCCGGTACCAGGTGGGTGTCCGCGCGGGCCAGCGCGGCGTCCAGGAGGCGGAGGGCCTCGGGCGTGGTGAGCGCGCCCTCGGTGGCCGCGCCGTCCGGGCCGGGCAGGGCCGACCAATGGCCCCAGGCCAGGCTCGACCCGGCCAGGCCCCGGCCGCGCCGGTCCTCGGCGAGGGCGTCCAGGAACGTGTTCGCCGCCGAGTGCGCGGACCGGCCCGCCGCGCCCAGCACGCCGGACGCTGAGGAGAACAGGACGAACGCCGACAGGTCCATCCCCGAGGTCAGCGCGTCCAGGTGCAGCGCGCCCGCCACCTTCGGGGCCAGCACCCGGTCGATCCGCTCGGCCGTCTGGTCGGTCAGCGCCGCGTCCTCGCCGGTCGCCGCGAGGTGGAACACCCCGCGCAGCGGCAGCCTGCGGTCCACACCGGCCAGCACGCGCTCCAGGTCCGCGCGGTTGGCCACGTCGCACGCGGGCACCCGCACCGACTGCGCGCCCGCGTCCATCAGCTCCCGGATGACCTCGGCCGCCCCCGGCGAGAACGGACCGCTGCGCGAGGTCAGCACCAGGTGCCGCACGCCGTACCGGCGCACCAGGTGCAGCGCCACCAGCCTGCCCAGCTTCGACGTGCCGCCGGTGATCAGGACCGTGCCCGCGGGCCCGAGCGGGCGCGGCGGGGCGTCGGGGGCGACCGCGCGGGCCAGCCGCACCGCCCGCACGACGCCGTCGCGGACGACCAGCTCCGGCTCGTCGGTCACCGCGAGCGCCGCGGTCACGTCCGCGCCCGGCGGCGCGTCGATCAGGCGCAGCCGGTTGCCGTGCTCGGCCCTGGCCGCGCGGATCAGCCCGCGGACGGGGGCGGCGGCGAGGTCGCCTCGGGTCACCCAGACCAGTTCGGTCGAGGCCAGCCGGGGATCGGCCAGCAGCGCCTGCAGGACGTCCAGCGCGCCCACCACGCTGGCCCGGACGGCGGCGGCCACGTCCGCCCCGCCCGCCCTCGGCACCTCGATCACCAGCCGCGACGGGGCCGGGGCCGAGGCGAGCGCGGGCAGGTCGGCCAGGGTCCAGGTGGCGCCGGGGGCCGACGGCGGCACGACGACCGGGACCGAGTCGACCCGGTACAGGTGCCGGGCCGGGTCGCCAGCGCGGACCTGCTCGGCGGTGACCGGACGCAGCCGCAGCTCGTCGACGTGCGCGACGGGCATGTCCTCGTCGTCGGTCACCCAGAGCCGGGCCACGCTGTGCTCGCCCCGGTCGACCAGGTCCAGCCGGAACCGCAGGTGCGTGCCCGACGAGCCGTAGAGCGTCACCCCGCGCCACGCGACCGGCATCAGCAGCCCGCCGGTCGGCCGCAGCGCGGCCAGCGCGTGCAGCACGGCGTCGAGCAGCGCCGGGTGGACGCCGTCGAAGTCGCCCTCCAGCTGCTCGGGCACCCGCACGACGCCATAGGCGCTGTCGCCCACCCTGCCGAGTTCGGTGAGCCCCCGGAACGCGGGCCCGCAGACCAGGCCCTGCGCCACCAGCCGCGCGTGCAGCCCGGACACCGAGACCGGGTCGGCCATGGGCCAGGAGTCCCACCCCGGCTCGTGCTCGGCCCACTCGGTGACGACCGTGCCCACGGCGTGCAGGGTCCAGCCGTCCGAGGCGTCCTCGGGCTGGGAGTACAGCGCGATCGGGCGCAGCCCGGCCGCCTCCGCGCCCAGGGTGACCCGCAGCCGGACATAGCCGGTGGGCGGCAGCACCAGCGGGCGGGCCAGCGACAGCTCGCCGATCCCGGCCGCGCCCACCTGGTCGGCCGCCGCGGCGGCCAGCTCCACCAACCCGGTGCCCGGGACCACGATCGTCCCGAACAGCCGGTGGTCGGCAAGCCACGGGTGCGCCGCGACGGACAGCCGCCCGGTGAACAGGTGCCCCTCGCCGTCGGCGGTGCTGGTCACCGCGTCCAGCCACGGGTGCGGCAGCGCCTCCGGGCTGACCGGCCGCAGGTCGCCGCCGGAGCGCGCGACGGGCAGCCAGTAGCGCTCGCGCTGGAACCCGTACGGCGGCAGCGCCACCCGCCGCGCGGCGCGCCCGGCGAAGACGGTGGCCCAGTCGACCTCCTGCCCGGCCACGTGCAGCGCGCCCAGCGCGGCCAGCACGTCGCGGGTCTCGTCGTCGCCGGACAGGCTGGGCAGGAACCGGCTCGGCGAGTCGGCGGGCAGGCAGGCCAGCGCCGTCGCCGTCCACACCGGACCCGGGCCGCACTCCAGGTAGCCGCCGATCCCGGCGTCCTCGAGCACCCGGATGGCCTCGGCGAAGCGCACCGCGCCGCCGAGCTGGTCGATCCAGTAGCCCGGGGCGCGCACGCCGTCGCCGGGCGCGAGGTCCGGGCCCATCCACTCGGCGGTCATCGCGCTGACCAGCGGCAGTTCCGGCGCCTGCCAGGTGCACGAGCGCACGACCGCGCCGTACTCGGCGAGCAGGGCGCCCTGGCCCGGGTACGCCGAGGCCACCGTCAGCCGCCGCACCGGGACCCCCAGCGCCCTGACCCGGTCGACCGCCTCCAGCACCGCGTGCTCCGGCCCCGCGACGACCGTCTCGCCCGGGTCGCCCGACCCCACCACCGCCACGTCCACATCGGACACGGCGTCGATCGTGTCCGCCTCGGACAGCCCGACCGCCGCCATCGCCCCGCCGGGGCACGCCCTGGCCAGCCGCCCGCGGGCGACCGCGAGCCGGGCCGCGTCCTGCAGCGACAGCACGCCCGCGACGTGCGCGGCGGCCAGCTCGCCCACCGCGTGCCCGGTCACCGCCGACGGCAGCACGCCCCACGACACCCACAGCCGGAACAGCGCCACCTGCACGGCGAACAGCGCGGGCTGCGCGATCCCCGGGTCGTGCGCGACGGCGTCGCCGCCGCCGAGGACGGCAGCGCGGACGTCGGGGTCGAACTCCGCGCACACCGCGTCGAACGCCTCGGCGAACACGGGGAACGCCGCGCGCAGCGCGTGTCCGGTGTCCGGCCGCTGCACGCCCTGGCCGGTGAAGACCATGGCGAGCCCGCCGTCGGCGGCCCGCTCGGGCAGCACGATCCCGTCGGCGACGTCGCGCAGGCGGGAGATCAGCTCGGCGCGGCCGGAGGCGGTGACGCACGCCCGCACGCCGAAGGACGTGCGGTGCAGCGCCGCGGTCATGGCCACGTCGAGCACCCGCGCCTCCTCGCCCGCGAGGTGGTCGGCCCAGCTGCGCGCCTGCGCGCGGACGGCCGTCTCGTCGTGGCCGGACAGCACGACCGGGTACGCCGTCGCGTCCGGCTCGTCCCGCGCCACCGGCCGGGGGCGCGGCGCCTCCTCGACGATCAGGTGCGCGTTGGTCCCGCCGTGCCCGAACGCGGACACCCCCGCCCGCCTCGGCCGCGCGCCCCGCGGCCACGGCACCGGCCCGGTGAGCAGCGTCAGCTCGCCGGGCAGCCCGGCGGGTCGGGCGGAGTGCGCCGAGGGCGGGAGCACCTCGTGCCCCAGCGCCAGGACGGCCTTGATGACCCCGGTGACGCCCGCGGCCGCCTGGGTGTGCCCGACGTTCGACTTCGCCGAGCCGAGCCACAGCGGGCGGTCCCGGTCCCGGTGGACCGCGGCCAGCGCGGCGGCCTCCTCGGCGTCGCCGTCGGCGTCGCCCGCGCCGTGCGCCTCGACCGCGTCGATGTCGCCCGGGGACAGTCCCGCGTCGGCCAGTGCGGCGCGCAGCACGGACTCCTGGTCGTGCGGGCCCGCTGCCGACCCGCGCAGCAGGGCGAGGACGTCGTCGCCGTCGGCGAGCGCGGCGGCCAGGGGCTTGAGCACCAGGACGCCGCAGCCCTCGGCCCAGCCCGTGCCGTCCGCGTCCGACGAGAAGCTCTTGCACCGCCCGTCCGGGGCGTTGCCGGTGGGTGCGTCCACGTAGGCCGAGGGCGTCGTCATGACGGTCACCCCGCCCGCGACCGCGACCGCGCACTCCCCGGCCCGCAGCGCGGCCACGGCGAGGTCGATCGCGACCAGCGACGACGAGCACGCGGTGTCCACTGTGGTCTCCGGACCGCGCAGGCCGATGGTGGCGGCGACGCGGGCGGCCAGTCCGCCAGGGTGCCTGCCGCGCACGACACCGCGGTCGAGGTAGTCGGTGGCGCCGAGGTAGAGGCCGATGTCGGCGTCGGGTCTGATCCCCGCGCGCTCCATCGCCTCCCACACGGCCTCCAGCGCGATGCGCCGCTCGGGCTCCATGGCCTGCGCGGCCAGCGGGGACAGCCCGAAGAAGGCGGCGTCGAAGCGGTCGGCGTCGTGCAGGAAACCGCCGTCGTGGACGGCGGCGTCGTGCAGGTCGAGGCCGTCCCAGCGGGCCGGGAACGGCTCGATGGCGTCGCCGCCGTCGGCCAGCAGGCGCCAGAAGGCGTCCGGGGTGTCGATCCCGCCGGGCAACCGGCAGGCCATGGCGACCACGGCGATCGGCTCGGAACCCGGCATGCGCCCACTCCCCACTGCAGGTCCTCCGACCAGCGGCCGCGCCCGCCTCCCCCGAGGCGGCTGGGACCGGCCCGTGCGGGTCGCTGGTCCAGCGATGTCCGAAAGATAAAACCGACCGGCCGGTTTGTCAACGGCCGGGTCACCCACCTGCGGAGTCCGCGGCAAAGGTCTGGTACCAAACCTGAGTGCTCGCTCGTAAATGTGCTGCCACCTGGGAAACTAGCAGGCATCAGCTAGTCATGGCGACCGTTTCGATCAAGATGGCCGGAGGCTGCGAGCACCAGTCGAACAGGTGACCGCTATCACAATCTCCGGAAACAAACCTACCAGGCGGTTTCTTTTCGGTCGGTTTGCTGTCAGGATCGGCCCCTGCGGGAAACCTCTACCGCACCGCTCACGGAAGGGGCACAGCAGCAGTGGCACAACAGCAACGGGCGGAGCGGACCCGTACCCAGATCCTCGACGCCGCCGCCGAGGTCATCGACCAGCACGGCTTCCAGGGCGCCCGGCTCTCCGGGATCCTGGCGACGGCGGGGGTCACCAAGGGCGCGTTCTACTTCCACTTCTCCTCCAAGGAGGAGCTGGCGCACGCGCTGGTCGACGAGCAGTTCAGCGTCGACGACACGCCCACCGACCCGGAGTCGCTGGGCCTTCAGCAGATCATCGACCTCACCCACCAGCTCGCGCACGCGCTGCAGACCAACGTGCGCGTCCGCGCCAGTGTGCGGCTGACGGTGGAGACCGGCAGCTTCGTCGCCCCCCGGCCCGAGCCGTACCTGCGCTGGATCGGCGTGGCGCGCAGGCACGTCGAGGCCGCGCTGCACCGGGGCGACCTGCACAAGGGACTGGACCCCAACGTGGTGGCCACCTGGATCTCCGGGTCGTTCCTCGGCATCCAGATCCAGTCCGAGGTCCTCACCGGCCGCGCCGACGTGCACGAGCGGGTGACCGACATGTGGCGCATAGCGCTGCCCGGTCTGGTGCCGCCGTGGCGCCTGGCCGCCTTCTCCCCATCCGGCACGGTTCCGCCAGCCCAGCTCCCCGGAGGCCCCCATGCGGTTCCAGCAGTTGAAGTTGGTGTGTCTCAATCTTGACGGCGTCCTGCTGCCCGACACGTTCAGCCCGGTCATCCACCGGCTGCTGACCGCACACGGCGTGGAGTACACCGCCGACCTCGAACGCCTGATCCTCTCGCAGCCGCGCGAGGTCGCGGGCGCGATCCTGGCCTCGGCTGTCCGGCGTCCGTGGACGTGGCGGCAGGCCGTCGAGGCGTTCTTCGCCGAGCGCGAGCGCTACCTGGCCGACCACCCGATGGTCCTGGCCAAGGGCGCGGGCGAGCTGATCGACCTGCTGCGCGAGAAGGGCGCCACGCTGATCTGCTACGGCGGCATGGACCGCGCCGCGTTCGACGACTTCCTCGGCCCGTGGCGGGACCGCTTCGCCCAGCCGGAGTACATCAGCACCAACGACTTCCGGCCCGGCATCGCCGAGATCGTCGACTACTACGGCGTCACGCCCGGCCAGGCCCTGTTCGTCGACGACGTCAACCGCTTCGCCGAGTTCGCCAAGGACATCGGCGTCGGGTTCATCGGCCTGCCCAACGACCACCCGCACAGCTTCCAGCGCGAGCACATGGTCGAGACCGGCGTGCGCCACCTGGTGTGGTCGCTGCCCGACATCGACGAGGCGCTGCTGGACCTGCTCGACGCCGAGGCGTCAGCGGGCGCGGTCTGGCAGTAGCCGCTCGGACAGCTCCCACAGCCGCGCCGCCCGCTCCGGGTCGGCCGCGTACGCCGCGTGGTGGCCGTCGGGCAGGTCGTGCCCGGTCGGCCACGGCTCGGTCGGCGCGCAGTCGGCCACGATCCGCCCGCCCAGACCGGGGGTGACCGCCGCCCAGACCGTGCTGGCCGCGGCCTGCGCCGCGGTCCGCCAGCCCGGTCCCCGCCCGTCCCACCCCTGCGCGCTCAGCTGCGCGGGGGTGAGGTCGCGGACGATGTCGGTGAGCACCAGCCCGGGCAGCACGGCGGTCGCGGTGTGCTCGGTGCGGCGGTCGAACTCCAGGGCGAACAGGGCGTTGGCCGTCTTGGACTGGCCGTAGGCGCGCCAGGGGTCGTAGGCGCGGCTGCGCCAGTCCGGGTCGTCGAAGTCGATGTCGGCCCTGCGGTGCGCGCGGGAGGAGAGCACGACGACCCGCGCCTCCCGCAGCGGGACGCGCGCGGCCAGGGCGAAGTGGCCGAGGTGGTTGACCCCGAAGTGCGGCTCGAAGCCCGCCTTGGTGCGGACGAGCGCGTTGGTGAGCAGGCCCGCGTTGAGGATGAGCATGGTGACCGGGCGGGGCACGGCGAAGGCGGCGATGGAGTCCGGGTCGGCGAGGTCGAGCCGGGCGAAGGCCACGCCCATGCTGGCCGCGGCGGCCGCGCCCTTGACCGGGTCGCGGCCGGTGATCAGCACGTCGGCGCCCGCCCTCGCGAGCGCCTTGGCGGTCTCCGCGCCGATGCCGCCGGTGCCCCCGGTGACGAGGGCGTGGTGGCCGGTCAGGTCGTGCCCCGCGAGGACGTCGTCCGCGGTCGGTGCGAGCGGCATGGTCTCCCCCTCGGCACCATTGTCGAGGATCGCTCGCGGACGGGGCAACGCTGGACAGCCGATCTTCGCGACCGGTATCCTGACCTCGCGAAGGGGAGTACCCGCCCGGTTCGTGGTCGTCACTACGTCAGGTCCGCACCTGTCCGGCCCGAACGCCGTCCTCGCAGGCGGTGGGGAGACCTTCGGTCGTTCTAGGCCGGAGGGTCGCACGATGCGTCGAGTTGGTTCCGTTGTCGCAGCTGTCGCCGGGTTGGCGCTGCTCACCGGGTGCGCGGAGATCCAGCAGGCCGCCGACACCGTCAACGCCGCCGATCGGGCGCTGACCACGGCCCAGGTGTGCGTGCAGGCGATCGGCGCCATCGATTTCATCCCGTCCACCGACCCGGCGACCGCGGTCGAGCAGAGCCGGGGCGCGGCGCAGGAGCTGTCCGCCCTGGCCGCCCAGGCCGGGGACGTCACCGTGAGCGAGGCCATCGACGGCGTCGCCACCATGCTGGGCAACGTCAGCCTCGACGACTTCGCCACTCCCGTCGAGTGGCTGCAGGAGCGCACTTCCCAGGCCGCGGCCGTGTTGAACGCCTGCGCCGGGTACTGAGCGAACACGGGAGGAGAGGGCCGCCGCGGCGCCTGCTGGCGCCGCGGCGGTTCGCATTCCGCTCAGGCGGGCAGGGCGAAGCGGCCGAAGACCCAGTTGCCGGGGGCGGTCGGGTCGTCGCCCGCCCAGAACTGCGTCCACAGCTCGATGAACTCCTCGCGGCTGAGGTGGCCGTCGCCGTCGCCGTCGAGGATGTCGAAGACGGAGTCGGTGTCGGTGCGCCTGCCGTTCCAGATCTCGATGAGGGTGCGGTACTCGGCCGCGGAGATCAGGTCGTCGTGGTCGGCGTCCACCGCGTCGAACATGGCCGACGCGGTCGCGGCGACGGCGTCGAGCATGGCGGGCAGCCGGTCGACGACGGCCAGGACCTCGTCCACGGTCACCCGGTCGTCGCCGTCGGCGTCGTACCCGCTGGCCACGGTCGCCCACCAGCTCAACATGATCGCGGTGACCCGCTCCCGGTCCTGGGGCGCCGCGCCGCCCAATCGGCCCCACCGCTGGGCGATCGACCGGAAGTCGTACTCGGTGAGGCACCCGTCCCCGTCGGCGTCCATCGCCCGGAACACCGCGGACACCTTGCCCCGCTGCAACAGACTGGCCATCGCCGCTCCTTCCGCCGAATGGATCACCAGGTTCCCCCGGACGCCGCCGCCCGGGACAGCGCCAGTCGGGTTCCCCTGCCCACCACGACCGGATGATGCGCGACGACGGTCCGTGACCGCGCGGATCACCAGCGCAGCCAGGTCTTGATCCTTTCGTCCGAATCATTGACAAGTGTCCGTGAGAGCGCTTACATCGATTCTCAAGTTTGTTCCCCCGGACAACAAACCGTCGAAGGACTCGGGTCGACAAGGAGGTCACGCCCGTGCCCACCCTGCATCGCAAGCGTTTACCGGTGGCGATCGGCGCCGTCGTCGCGCTGGTCACCATCCCCGTCACCCTGACCGCCCAGGCCCAGGTGCCGCCCCCGCCCAGCGGGTGGTCGCTGGCCTGGAGCGACGACTTCACCGGACCTGCCAACACCCTGCCGTCGTCGCAGAACTGGATCATCGACCTCGGCCACGGCTATCCCGGCGGGCCCGCCAACTGGGGCACCGGCGAGATCCAGAACTACACCGACAGCACGCAGAACCTCGCCCTCGACGGCGCGGGCAACCTGCGGATCACGCCCCGGCGCGACAGCGCGGGCAACTGGACGTCGGCGCGGATCGAGACCCAGCGGTCGGACTTCCGGCCGCCGTCCGGCGGCGTCATGGCCATCGAGGGCCGCATCCAGATGCCCAACGTGACCGGCCAGGCCGCGCTCGGGTACTGGCCCGCGTTCTGGGCACTGGGCGCGCCCTACCGCGGCGACTACTGGAACTGGCCGGGCATCGGCGAGTTCGACGTGATGGAGAACGTCAACGGCCTCAACACCGTGTGGGGCGTGCTGCACTGCGGCGTCGCGCCCGGCGGGCCGTGCAACGAGTTCTCCGGCCTCGGCGGCAGCCGCGCCTGCCCGGGCGCGACCTGCCAGAGCGCCTTCCACACCTACCGCTTCGAGTGGGACACCAGCGTCTCGCCGAACCAGCTGCGCTGGTACGTCGACGGCCAGGAGTACCACCGGGTGACGCAGAGCCAGATGGACGCGACGTCGTGGGCGAACATGACCAACCACGCCGGCTACTTCATCCTGCTCAACGTCGCCATGGGCGGCGCCTTCCCCGACGGCGTGCAGGGCAGCCCGACCCCGACCGCGGCGACCGTGCCCGGTCACCCGATGGTCGTCGACTACGTCGCGGTCTACACCCGCGGCGGCGGCACCCAGCCGCCCACGACGACCCCGCCGCCGGGTGACGGCGGCAGCGCGTACTCGACCATCCAGGCGGAGTCGTTCCAGCAGCAGAGCGGCGTCGAGGTCGAGACGACGAGCGACACCGGCGGCGGCCAGAACATCGGCTGGCTCGCCAACGGCGACTGGGCGCTCTACCGGGGCGTCGACTTCGGCTCGACCCCCGCCCGCCAGTTCAGCGCCCGGGTCGCCTCCGGCGCGGGCGGCGGGGTGTCCGGCCTGGTCGAGGTGCGGCTGGACAGCCGCACCAGCGCGCCGATCGGCAGCTTCGCCGTCGGCAACACCGGCGGCTGGCAGAGCTGGCGGACGATCCCGGCCAACATCGGCGGCGTCACCGGGGTGCACGACGTGTACCTGACGTTCACCAGCGGCCAGCCCGCCGACTTCGTCAACGTCAACTGGTTCACCTTCGCCCGCTGATCCCGGCGGGCCCCGCCGCCGGTCCCACGGCGGGGCCCGCCCCCCTTTCTCCCCAGTTTCACGATCAACCCAGCCGTGAGACCGCTCTCACGGCGCTTCAGGAGGCACGGAATGCGCAGAGCAGGACGCACGCGCGCCGCGGCCGGGCTGCTGATCGGCGGCCTGGTGCTCACGGCGTGCTCGGGCGGCGGGGACCAGGGGTCGGGCGGCGACCCCAACGCCCCCGTCACGCTGACCGTCAACGTCTTCGGGGACAACTTCTCGCTCCCCGACGACCGCTCCCTCTACGACGAGTACGAGCGGCTGCACCCCAACGTCAAGATCATTGAGAACCGCAGCGACTTCGGCACCCACCACCAGAACCTGCAGGCCCGCCTGACCGCGGGCACCGGGGCCGCCGACCTGGAGCTCATCGAGGTCGGCCAGGTCGCGGGCTATGTCGGGCAGACCGACAAGTTCGTCAACTTCCGCGACCAGGGCGTCGACACCGCGGCGTGGACCGACGCGACCCTGGCCAGGGCCTCCACCCCGGACGGCTCCGCGCTGATCGGCCTGCCGACCGACATCGGCGGCCTGGCCATGTGCTACCGCGCCGACCTGTTCAAGGCCGCCGGCCTGCCGACCGACCGCGACGAGGTCTCCCGGCTGTGGCCCACCTGGGAGGACTACGTCGCCACCGGCGACCGGTTCCTGAGCAAGGCGCCGGACAAGGCCAAGTGGTTCGACGCGGGCGGGCACGTGTTCACCGGCGTCCTGGGCAACGAGAAGGAGACCTTCTACAACGCCAACGGCGACCTGATCGTCGCTGAGAACCCGGCGGTCAAGGCCGCGTGGGACCTGACGGCCAGGGCGATCAAGTCCGGCCAGTCGGCAGCGCTGCCGGAGTTCACCCCCGAGTGGAACACCGGCTTCCAGCAGGGCCAGTTCGCCACGATCACCTGCCCGGCCTGGATGATGGGCTACATCAAGTCCAACGCCGCCGACACCGAGGGCAAGTGGGACATCGCCCGGATCCCCGGTGGGTCGGGCAACTGGGGCGGCTCCTACGTGACCGTCCCGAGCCAGGGCAGGAACACCGCGGCGGCCGTGGAGCTGGCCAAGTGGCTGACCGCGCCGGAGCAGGCGGTCAAGCTGTTCCAGAAGATCGGCAACTTCCCCAGCCAGCGCGGCACGTGGGAGCAGCCGGAGGTCAAGGACTTCAGCGCGCCGTTCTTCAACAACGCCCCCGCGGGCGAGATCTTCCCCGCGTCGCTGGCCGACGCGCCCGTCCAGGTCGTGGGGCCGCAGAGCGGCGTCATCGGCAGCACGTTCGCCGTCGCGCTCAACAGCGTCGAGCAGGGCGGCGACCCCGACGAGGCGTGGGCCAAGGCGATGTCGGACATCGAAGCGGCGGCAGGGACGGGATGAGTCGCACCGCGCTCCGCGAGCCGTCGTCGGTCGACCGGCGGCGGCTCGCGGAACCATCCGACCGCCGGGCGGTGTGGCGGTCCCGGCTGTACCGGTGGGACGTCAAGGGCTCGCCGTACGCGTACGTGGCGCCGTTCTTCCTGCTGTTCGGGGTCTTCGGGGTCCTCCCGCTGGCCTACACGGCGCTGATCTCCACCACGGCGTGGAACACGCGGCGGCCCGGCAGCGAGGACGTCTCGGTCGGCCTGGACAACTACAGCGCCCTGCTCGGCGACGACAACTTCTGGAACGCGCTGGTGAACACCCTGGGCATCGGGGTGTTCGCGACCGTCCCGCAACTGCTGTTCGCCCTGGGTATCGCGCACCTGCTCAACTACAAGCTGCGCGGGCGTCTGGCGCTGCGGATGGGCGTGCTGGTGCCGTACGTGACCTCGGTCGCGGCGGTGGCGCTGATCTTCAACCAGATCTTCGCCCGCGACTTCGGCCTGCTGAACTGGCTGCTGTCGCCGTTCACCGACGCCCCGATCGACTGGCGGGCGAGCACGGCGGCGAGCTGGTTCGCGGTCTCGGCGATGGTGACCTGGCACTGGACCGGCTACAACGCGCTGATCTACCTGGCGGCCATGCAGACGATCCCGTACGAGCTGTACGAGTCGGCGGCCATCGACGGCGCGGGCAAGTGGCGGCAGTTCTGGTCGATCACCATCCCGAGCCTGCGGCCGACGATCATCTTCACGGTGATCGTGTCCACCGTGGGCGCGCTGCAGCTGTTCGCCGAGCCGTTCCTGTTCGACACGACGCGCAACCACAACGGCGGGTCGGAGCGGCAGTTCCAGACCGTGGTCCTCTACCTGTACCAGCAGTTCTGGACCAACGGCCGCTACGGCTACGGCGCGGCGATCGCGTGGACGCTGTTCGTGATCACCGTGGTGATCGTGCTGATCAACTTCCTGGTCGTCCGGCGCATCCGGTCGTCGGAGTGAGGTGGACATGAGGGCATCCGGAGCGCGCTGGCCGACGTACGCGCTGCTGATCGGGATCGTGCTGGTCTCGGTGTTCCCGCTCTACTGGTCCATCGTGGTCTCCTCGCGCGACCAGCAGTCGGTGGGCAGCTACCCGCCGCCGCTGGTGCCAGGCGGGAACCTGTGGGACAACGTCGTCGCCGCCTACGAGCAGGGCAACTTCGGGCTGGCGCTGCTGAACTCCACCATCGTCGCGGGCACGATCACGGTGTCGGTGGTGCTCACCTCGACCCTGGCCGGGTTCGCCTTCGCCAAGCTGCGCTTCCGCGGCCGCGACGCGCTGTTCGGCGCGGTGGTGGCGACCATGCTGGTGCCGACCCAGCTCGCGATCATCCCGCTCTACATCATGGTGACGCAGTGGTTCGGCTGGGCGAACGACCTGCGCGGGGTGATCGTGCCCGCGCTGGTGACCGCGTTCGGCGTGTTCTTCATGCGCCAATACCTCTCAAGCGCGGTGTCGCACGAGTTGCTGGAGGCGGGCAGGCTCGACGGCGCGAGCACGTGGCGCATCTACTGGAACGTCGTGCTGCCGCTGGCCCGGCCGGGCGCGGCCGTGCTGGGGCTGCTGACGTTCATCACCTATTGGAACGACCTGTTCTGGCCGCTGATCCTGCTCAACACGCAGAACCCGACGGTGCAGGTGGCCATCGCCAACACCGCGGGCGGCATCGAGGTCGACTACTCGCTGGTGCTCGCGGGGACGGTGATCGCCACCTTCCCGATGGTGATCGTGTTCCTGCTGCTCGGGCGCCAGATCATCGGAGGGATCATGCAGGGAGCGGTGAAGGGATGAGGTTTCCGGAGGGGTTCCTGTGGGGCGCGGCCACGGCGGCCTACCAGGTCGAGGGGGCGGTCGAGGGGCGTGGTCCGTCCATCTGGGACACGTTCTCGCACACCCCGGGCAAGGTGGACAACGGCGACACCGGGGACGTGGCGGTCGACCACTACCGGCGGTTCCGCTCGGACGTGGCGCTCATGGCCGACATCGGGCTGAAGGCGTACCGGTTCTCGGTGTCCTGGCCGCGCGTGCTGGCGGGCGACCTGGACTTCTACGCGAACCTGGTCGACGAGCTGCTCGGCCACGGCATCATGCCGGTGCTGACGCTCTACCACTGGGACCTGCCGCAGGAGCTGGAGGACGCGGGCGGGTGGACGGCCCGGGACACCGCGGCGCGCTTCGCCGACTACGCGGCCGTCGTGGCGGCTCGGCTCGGCGACCGCGTTCCACTGTGGACGACGCTGAACGAGCCGTGGTGCTCGGCGTTCCTCGGCTACGGCAGCGGCCTGCACGCCCCCGGCCGCACCGACGGCGCGGCCGCGCTCGCGGCGGCGCACCACCTCAACCTCGCCCACGGGTGGGGTGTGCAGGCGCTGCGGGCAGCGCTGCCCTCGGACGCGCAGGTGTCCATCGCGCTCAACCCGCACGCGGTCTCGCCCGCCGACGACTCCGCCGACGCGGTCGAGGCGGCCCGGCGCATCGACGCGGTCGGCAACCGGGTCTTCCTCGGCCCGCTGTTCCGCGGCGGCTACCCCGACGACCTGATGCTGGACACCCTGGCGGTCACCGACTGGTCGTTCGTCCGCGACGGCGACGAGGCCGCGATCGGCGCGCCGATCGACGTGCTGGGGATCAACTACTACTCGACCGCCGTGGTCGAGGGGTTCGGCCCGCGGGTCGAGCCGTCGCCGTGGCCGGGCAGCGAGCACGTGCGCTTCGCCCCGGTGACCGGGCCGGTGACGGAGATGGACTGGGGCATCGATCCCGGCGGGCTCACCGACCTGCTGGTCGGGGTGCACCGCGAGTACGGGGTGCCGCTCATGGTCACCGAGAACGGCGCGGCGTTCCCGGACACCGTCGTGGACGGAGCCGTGTCCGACCCGTCGCGGGTGGAGTACCTGCGCTCGCACGTCGGCGCGGTGCACGAGGCGATCACCGCGGGGGCGGACCTGCGCGGCTACTTCGTCTGGTCGCTCGTGGACAACTTCGAGTGGTCCTACGGCTATGCCAAGCGTTTCGGTATCGTTCACGTGGACTACGCGACCCAGCGGCGGGTCTGGAAGGACAGCGCGCACTGGTACCGCGAGGTGATCAAAGCGAACGGCACATGACGACCGAACGGCAGCCCACCCTGGACACCGTCGCCGCGGCGGCGGGGGTGTCCAGGGCGACCGTGTCCCGGGTGATCAACGGCTCGCCCCGGGTGTCGCCGGAGGCCCGGGACCTGGTCGAGGACACCATCGCCCGGCTGGGCTACGTGCCCAACCGGGCTGCCCGCAGCCTGGCGTCGCGGCGCACGGACTCGGTGGCGCTGGTGCTGCGCGAGGCCGACGCCACCGTGCTCGCCGACCCGTACCTGTCCGCGGTGATCATCGCGACGAGCCAGGCGCTGGTGGGCACGGGCGTGCAGCTGGTGCTGGTGAACGCCCAGAACGACGCCGAGCACCAGCGGGTCGGCGAGTACGTCCGCAGCGGCCACGTCGACGGGGTGCTGTTGGCGTCCATGCACGCCGACGACCCGCTGCCGCAGCTGCTCGTGCAGGCCCGCGTGCCGGTGGTGGTCGGGGGTCGGCCGGAGCGCCCGATCCCCGGGCTGGTGTACGTCGACACCGACAACGTGGGCGGCGCCCAACTGGCCACCGAGCGCTTGGTGGCGGCCGGGCGGTCACGGATCGCGCACATCGCCGGTCCGCCGGACATGACGGCCGCCGCCGACCGCCTCACCGGCTACCACCGCGCCCTGGCCCGCGCGGGCCGCGACGCGGGCCCCGTCGCCTTCGGCGACTTCACCCGAGCCTCCGGCGAGGCAGCGATGGCGACCCTCCTCGACCACAACCCGGACGCCGTGTTCGCCGCGAACGACATGATGGCCATCGGCGCCCTCCGCACCCTCCGAGCCGCCGGGCGGCGCGTGCCGGAGGACGTCGCCCTCGTGGGCTACGACGACATCGAACTAGCCCAACACACCGAACCCGCCCTCACCACGATCCGCCAACCGGTCGTCGACCAGGCGCGCACCATGACGGAACTCCTCCTCCTCCAAATAGGCGGCCAACCCCCCGGCGACCCCGTGGTCCTCCCCACCGAACTGGTCCCCCGCGAATCCGCCTGACCCAAGTTTCAGATGCTCAGCCCATCCGACCCCCAGATGACAACATCATCTGACGCGCCACTCACATGCCCTGATCACGCGAGTTCCGCGACAGCCCAAATGATTGCATCATCTGATTCACCGCCCAGATGATCCGATCATGCCGATCCACCGGCCGAACCGCGCAAGCGGCGCCGACGATGGAGTCGCACGCGGTGCCCTCGTGCCCGAACTTCGCGGGCAGCACCGGCGGCGTGGCGGTGCGGATGGGCCACTCGCGGTTGCACGCGCGGCCCGCCCGTCCGGAGTCCGCACCGCGTGCCTGCCCAGGGTTCACACCGCCCGCCCGCCCGGGGTTCGCACCGCTCGCCTGCCCAGGCTTCACACCGCCCGCCCGGGGTCCGCATTGCGTGCCCGCCCGGGGTGCACACCGCCCACCTGCCCGGGGTTCACACCGCGTGCCGCCCAGGGTTCACACCCGCCCGCCCGGGATTCACACCGCCCGCCCGGGGTCCACACCGCGACCCCACGGTTCGTACCGCCAGCCGCGCAGGGCTGGCCGTGCGAGCTGCGTGCGATTTCGGATGACAACATCATCTGGACGCACTCCAGATGGTCTGATCATGTGAGCGGAGACGCCATTCTGGATGATGTCATCATCTGATCGGGCGCCTCGGATGACCTGATCATCTCCAAGCGGGGCCACTTTCGGATGGTGACACCATCTGGCCAGTCGTTCAGATGGTGCGATCATGCCGGTCCGGGGCGAGTTTCGGATGGCGGCGTCATCTGAGCGGCCATTCAGATGGTGTGAGCATCCCAGCCGAGGGCACATTCGGATGATCGCGTCATATGGTCGCATCATCTGACTGTGACGGGATGTGACCTCGGCCCCACCGACCGGTATGGAGGGGGTTAATCGCGGTGGACGGTTCGGGCGGGAGGGGGGAGGGAACTTGGAGGCGGGGGCGGCGGCTGGTTTGCTTGCCCCGGTTCTGCCCGTTTTCCGACCCAATGTCCCCCGAGGGAGCCGCCTCATGTCCGTGTCCGTCGCCGATGACGGGTCCGCCCGCACCGGTCCCAAGCCGATTCTCGGCGCGCCGCGTGGGACGTGGCCGCAGGTCGGGACCTACCTGTTCATCCTGGTCCCGTTCGTCGCCCTGATCGCCGCCGTGCCGTTCGCCTGGGGGTGGGGGCTCGGGTGGGTGGACATCGGGCTGGCCGCGTTCTTCTACACTGTGACCTGCCTGGGCGTCACCGTCGGCTTCCACCGCTACTTCACCCACGGCGCGTTCAAGGCGCCGCGTGCGGTCCGGGTCGGGTTGGCGATCGTGGGGAGCATGGCGCTGCAGGGGCCGATCATGCACTGGGTCGCCGACCACCGCCGCCACCACGCCTTCGCCGACCGCGCGGGCGACCCGCACTCGCCGTGGGCGTTCGGCACCTCGCCCGCCGCGCTGGTCAAGGGCTTCTGGCACGCGCACATGGGCTGGGTCTTCGACCGCGACCTCACCAACGCCGAGCGCTTCGCCCCCGACCTCCTCGCCGACGACGACATCCGCCGCGTGCACCGCCAGTTCGGCCTCTGGACCGCGGTCACCCTGCTCGCCCCCGCCGTGCTCGGCGGCCTGCTGACCTGGTCGCTGTGGGGCGCGGTGACCGCGTTCTTCTGGGCGGGCCTGGTCCGCGTCTCGTTCCTGCACCACGTCACCTGGTCGGTGAACTCGATCTGCCACATGGTCGGCGAGCGCCCGTTCAAGTCGCGCGACAAGGCCACCAACTTCTGGCCGCTGGCCGTCCTCTCGATGGGCGAGGCCTGGCACAACCTCCACCACGCCGACCCCACCTGCGCCCGCCACGGCGTCCGCCGCTTCGAGATCGACATCTCCGCCCGCCTGATCTGGCTCATGGAGAAGCTCGGCTGGGTGACCGACGTCCGCTGGCCCACCCCCCAGCGCCTGGCCAAGCTCAAGGCCTGACCACCCGACGCCCCCGCACCCGACACCCGCTGAACACCCGACCGACTGTCACGTTTCTGTCCAACCGCTGACGTTCCCCGCACCCCCTCCCCCGCGCTGTGCTTGACGACAGTGCAGCGGGCGTTGGGAAATGGGGCACCAGCTATGCGGTGGCAGGACCGGTACCGGGTGACCGGGCGGCTGGGCGTGGGGCCGATGGGAGAGGTCGTCGGCGCGGTTCGCGGCGACGGCGTGCCCGCTGAGGTCGCGGTGAAGCTGTTGCGCCGCGACCTCGCCGCCCGGCCGGGGACCGGGCGCCTGCTGCGCGAGCTGGTCGGCCGGGTCCACGGGGTCGGCGGGGACCACCTGGTCGCCGTCTGGGACAGCTTCTGCGACGGGGAGGTCGCCGGGCTGGTCATGGACCTGGCCGAGGGGCAGTCCCTGCGCGGGCGGCTGGCGGTCCGGGGGCCGCTGCCGCCCGCGGGGGTGGCCGCGACCGGGGCGCGGATCGCCGCCGCGCTGAGCGACCTGCACCGCCGCCGGTTCGCGCACCTGGCCGTCAAACCGGAGAACGTGCTGGTCGACGGCGAGCGCGTCCGGCTGACCGGGCACTGCGTCGTGCCGCTCCTGCTGGCCGCCGACGGCCCGGACGCCGTGCTGCTCAACAGCCCGCAGTACACCGCGCCGGAGATACCGCTGCGCGCCCCCGTCGGCCCGCCCGCCGACCTCTACGCCTTGGGCGTCGTGCTCTACGAGCTCTGCTGCGGCGTGCCCCCGCTGGCCGGGCGCGGCGCCACGGACCTCGTCCACCTGCTGCCCTCGCGCCCCGGCGGCGTGCCCGACGCGCTGTGGTCGGTGATCGCCGCGCTGCTGGCCAGGAACCCCAGGCGAAGACCCACCGCCGCCGAGACCGCGCACCGGCTCGCGGCGATCACCGACAGCCTCGCGGGCCTGCCCGCCGGGCCCCGGCTGCCCGAGCCGCCGCAGCCCGTCGACGCCCGCCGCGGCCGGATCGGCGGGGTGCTGGCCGCCGTGGCCGCGCTGGGCCTGCTCGCGCCCGGCCCCGCCGCGGTCCAGGCAGCGCCCCCGCCGCCGACCGGTCAGGCGCCGTCGTCGTGAGGGGCCCAGCCGAGGCCGTACGAGCGCTGCGTGGCCAGGTTGGTGAACACCGCCCGCGCCTGCCCGGCCGCGTCGGCCTCCACCAGCGGACGGCCCGGCACGTCCTCCCCGGCGTCGAGCGCGAACTCGTCGTCGATCAGCCAGATCCGCCCCGGGGCCCGCCCCGCGCCGAACCCGACGGTCAGCTCGAAGCGGTCGCAGGGGGCCATGGGCGTGCACACGTAGAACGGCGCGAGTCCCTGAGGAAGTCGGATGCGGAACGAGAACTCGTGGCCATCGCCCTGGCCGAGCGGCTGGGGCAGGCGCAGCCGCAGGCGCACGCGCGTCGCGGTGATCAGCTCGGGTGAGTGCAGCACGCCCCCGTACAGCAGGTCGACCCCGAGGTCGGCCAGCGACGGCGGGCCGGACGCGCCGGGCACCCTGGCCACCGACACCGAGTGGTCCACTTCGGACAGCCCGGCCCGGTGGCTGACCACCCGCCGGGTCTCGATCACCTCGGCGACCGGCAGGTGCAGCGCGACCACGACCTTGACGGAGGCGGTGTGCCAGTCCAGGTCGTCGCGGCGGGACTGGCGCGGCACCGCAGAGGCCGCCGACTCGGCGATCTGGGCGATCACGTCGTCCACGCGGCGCTGCGCGGTGCGGGCGTCGCGGTCGATCATGCCCGCGATGCGCGAGACGCGGTCGGTGTAGCGCTCATGGCCGCCACCGTCCAAACCGAACGCGATGCGGCCGATGGCCCGGGGCGAGTCGGGCAGCCGGTCGGTCAGCTCGGTGAGCGTGCTGATCACCTTGTGTCTGCGCAGACCCGGGGCGTCCGTCTCGGCGACGGCGCAGACCCGGGCGAGCGCGGGGCCGACCCGCGTCGCCAGATCCGGCGCGTGCACCCCGTATCCGCGGCGCACCGCCTTGAGGTCGTCGATCAGTCCCGCGATTCCAGCGTCCATCGCCCACCTCTCGAACCGGTGCCGGAGATTGTATCGCCGCCCACCGCGACGGCGTTTCCGCATCCGCGCACGTCCGCCGGGCGTTTCCCTGTTTCCATCCGCTCTGACAACGGGAAACATCTGCCGCGACATTTCGCGGCGAGTCATTCTTGTGGTGTCGGAATCACACCGACGTCATCGCCACAAAGGACTCGCGGCGAATTGAATCGACCAGTCAACGGGGGTCGCGGTGAAGGTCTTGTTCTCGTTCTCGTTCGCGGTGCGGCTTGGGTTCTGGATGCTGCTGGCAGGCTTCGCGGCCGGGCTGCTCACCGGGTACCAGGCCACCGCGGCCACCGCAACCGAGCTGCCCGTCGACCCGAGATCGATCGGCGCGGTCCACTGCCTCGACAGGAGCGGACCACCATGCACACCCACGTCATTCTCGTCCTGACCGGCCTGCTCGCCGTGCTGCTGGGCTGAAATGGCCGACCTGCCCACCGCTCCGGTCGCCGAGTCGACGCACCCGGCGACCGGAGCACAATTTCGACACGTACGGGGACCGCTGATGGAATTCGGAGAAGAACTGCGCCGCCTGCGCCAGTCGAAAGGAATGTCGCTGGCCTCGCTCGGCGCGGCCGTGTACTTCACCAAGGGCTACCTGAGCAAAGTCGAGAACGGCAGGGCCCGGCCGAATCCGGCGCTGGCCGCGCTCTGCGACCGCGCGCTCGGCGCCGACGGCGCGCTGACCGCCCTGCTGGAGCGGACGCGGACCGGGTGAGCCTCAGTCGAGTCCCATCAGCGCGGCCACGGCCCGGGCGAGGAAGTCCGCGTCCACGGGCGCGTCGCGGACGAGCGCGTCGAGCATGACGCCGTCCAGGAACACCGTGACGGCACGGGCGGCGGCCGGGCCCACGCGCGGGCTCAGCGCCGCCGTCGTCCCGTCGCTCCACGCGATGGCCATGGGCCGCAGTTCGGGGCGGTGCGCGGCGGCGACGTACAGCTCGTGCTCGATCAGGCTCCACGGCCGGTGGTCGGCGAGGTAGTCGGCGATCAGCGCGGCGACCGTCGCGGGCACGTCCTCGGCGGCGGCGATCGCCTCCTGCCAGAGGCGCGCCTCCCCGGCGGCCAGCTCGGCGGCGTGCGCGATCGCGGAGGTGGCCAGCTCGTCGAGCGTGGCGAAGTAGTACGTCGTCGCGCCGACCGGCACCCCGGCGCGGGCGGCGACGGCGCGGTGGGTCAGCGCGCCGACCCCGGTCTCGGCGATCAGGGCGCAGGCGGCCTCCAGGATGCGCAGCCGCCTGCCCTCCGGGTCGCGCGCCATCAGTGCGCCCCGCTCAGGTTCAGCACGACCACACCGGACACCACCAGGGCGATGCCCGCCAGCGTGGCGGGCGTCACCGGTTCCCGCAGCATCAGCGCGCCGATGATGACGATCAGCGTGGTGCCGAGGCCGGACCAGATCGCGTAGCCGACGCCGACCTGCAGGCCGCGCTGGATCGCCAGCGCCAGCGCGAGGAACGCGACCGCGTACGCGGCCAGGCAGGACACCGTGGGCCACGGCCGGGAGAAGCCGTCGGTGGACTTGAGCAGGCTCGTCGCGAGCACCTCGAAGACGATCGCCACCCCGAGCAGGACGAAGGCCACGGACCACTCCTGTACATCTGTACTAGTACGAACGTCCCAGATGATAACTTGCCACCATGGCCCAGGTTCTGCGCATCACCGTCGTCGGGGAGGACGTCCTGCACCGGCCGTGCCGGGACGTCGTCGAGTTCGGCACGCCCGAGCTGGAGCGGCTCATCGACGACATGTTCGTCACCATGAAGGTCGCCGAGGGTGCCGGTCTCGCGGCCAACCAGGTCGACGTCGACCTGCGGCTGTTCGTCTACGACTGCCTCGACGAGACCGGCGCCCGCCACGTCGGGCACGTCTGCAACCCGGTGCTGGCCGAGACCGGGACGCGCAGGCTGGTCGAGGAGCGGGAGGGCTGCCTGTCCGTGCCCGGCCCGTCCATCCCCGTCGCCCGGCCGGACCACGCCGTCGTGCACGGTCAGGACATGCACGGCAACCCGATCACGGTGGAGGGCCGCGGCTACTTCGCCCGGTGCCTGCAGCACGAGACCGACCACGTCAACGGGCACCTCTACCTCGACCGGCTGCCCGCGAAGGTCCGCCGCAGGGCGCTGCTGGAGATGGCCGAGAAGCGCGACGCGGTGTTCGCCAGGCGCGCCGAGCGCGCGGCCGCTCTGTGAAGGTCTACTCGATCCCGCTGCGCACCCGGTTCCGCCGCGTCGACGTGCGCGAGGGCGTGCTGCTGTCCGGACCGGCCGGATGGGGCGAGTTCTGCCCCTTCCCCGAGTACGACGACCGGGAGTCCGCAGCGTGGTGGGCGGCCGCCGTGGAGGCCGCCGAGGTCGGCTGGCCGGAGCCGGTGCGCGAGCGGGTCCCGGTCAACTGCATCATCCCGGCGGTGTCGCCGGAGCGCGCCCACGAGCTGGCTGCGGCGTCCGGCTGCGGCACGGCGAAGGTGAAGGTGGCCGACCACCCCGACTCGGCGGCGGAGGACGTCGCCAGGGTGGAGGCGGTGCGGGACGCGGTGGCGCGGGTCCGGGTCGACGCCAACGCCGCGTGGGACGTCGACACCGCCGTGCGCCGCATCCGGGAGCTGGACCGGGCCGCGCGGGGGCTGGAGTACGTCGAGCAGCCCTGCCGCGCGGTCGAGGAGCTGGCCGCCGTCCGCCGCCGGGTGGACGTGCGGATCGCCGCCGACGAGTCGATCCGCCGGGCCGAAGACCCGCTTCGGGTCGCCGTCGCCGGGGCGGCGGACGTGGCGGTCCTCAAGTGCGCACCGCTGGGCGGCGTGCGACGGGCGCTGGCCGTCGCGGAGGCGTGCGGGCTGCCGTGCGTGGTGTCCTCGGCACTGGAGACCAGCGTGGGGCTGGCCGCCGAGATCGCGCTCGCGGGCGCGCTGCCGTCACTGGACTTCGCCTGCGGCGTGGGAACCCTGGCACTGCTCACCGGCGATGTCGTGCCCGAGCCGCTGCGCCCGGTCGACGGCTTCGTCCCCGTCCTCCGCACGGCGCCTGCGCCCACCGTGGACTGGCCCGCCGCCGACGACCGCACCACGTGGTGGCTGGACCGGGTCGCCCGGGTCAGCGCCCTCCACTGACCGCTTCGGCCGCAAGCAGGGCCTCCGCCGCCTCCGTGCGGGCGTAGCGGACGTGCCTGCCCGCTCGGTGGCCCGCCACCAGCCCGGCGTTGCGGAGCGCGGTCAGGTGCTGGGACACGGCGCCTGCCGTGATCCCGGTACGGGCAGCCAAGTCTGTTGTGGACAGTGGTATGTCTAGTTCAGACAGAATCCGCGCGCGGGAGCGGCCGATGACGCCCGCGAGCGCGCGCCGGGGGCGGTCCTCGCCGCGCTCCCACAGTGTCGCCACGCCGCGGGGTGGGTAGCGCAGGGTGGGCTGCCACGGCGGGGCGACCAGGGTGAACACCCTGGGCCAGACGAACACCGACGGCACCAGCAGCAGGCCGCGCCCGCGCAGCCGCAGCGAGCCGGACGCGGCCCGGTGGTCGACGGACAGCTCGTCGTCCGCCCAGCGCACGCTCGGGTCGATGTCGTTGAGCAGCGCCTGCGCGCCGCCCTCGGCGAGGAGGCGGGCGCGGCGCAGCACGTCGCCCTCGACCAGGGTGCGGATGCGCGGCCAGTAGGGGGCGAGCGCGGTGTCGAAGTACGCCTGGATCTGCGCGCACAGCCGGTCCAGCCCGGCGGGCGGGTCGTCCCGGACGGCGGCCAGCGCCGGGTCGTCGGGCAGGCCAGCGCGGACGACATCGGGCGGGGTGGCGCGCAGGCCGGCCAGTTCGACGGCCAGGTCGGGGACCGGCGTGGCCGGGGGCGGGGCGACGAAGCCGGGGATGCGCCGGTCGGGCACGAGCGCGGCCAGCAGCGACCAGTCCACGCCCGCCAGGCGGGGCGCGACGGCACGGGCCCACGGCCGGTGGACGGTGTGCACGTCCGGCCTGCGCAGCGCGCGGACGCTGGCCACGACCTCCCACAGCGGGGAGACCGCGAAGCGGGTCAGTGCCACGTCGCGGGCGGTGAAGGACAGCCGGAGCACGCGCATGAGTTTAGTCCTGGCTAAATCCGTGGAGGTCACGCCGAGGGCACGCGAGGCTGGCGGCATGACATCGAGACTGGGATTCGGCGCGCTGCACCTCACCGACTGCGGCTGGGGCCCGCCGCGGGACCGCGACGCCGCCGTGGCCCTGCTCCGGCTGGCGGTGGACCTGGGCGTCGACCTGATCGACACCGCGGACTCCTACGGGCTGGGCGCGAACGAGGAGCTGATCGCCGACGCGCTGCACCCGTACGCGGGCGTCACGGTGGCGACGAAGGCGGGGCAGAGCAGGCCGGGGCCCGGCGAGTGGGTGCCGCTCGGCAGGCCGGAGTACCTGCGCCAGCAGGCCGAGCTGAGCCTGCGCCGCCTGCGGGTCGAGCGGATCGATCTGTTCTACCTGCACCGCGTCGACCCGGCCGTCCCGCTGGCCGACCAGGTCGGCGCCCTGGCCCGCCTGCGCGAGGAAGGCAAGATCGACCGGATCGGACTGTCGGAAGTGGACGTCCCGACGCTGGAGGCGGCACGGGAGATCGTCGAGATCAGCGCCGTGCAGAACAAGTACAGCTCGGACGACCGCACGTGGCAGCCGGTGCTGGACCACTGCGCGGCCACCGGCATCGATTTCGTCCCGTGGCGGCCGATCCCGCGCGCGGACGCCGCGGTGGCCAAGGTGGCCGCCGAGCTCGGCGTCGCGCCCGCGCCGGTGGCGCTGGCCTGGCTGCTCGCCCGCTCCCCCGTCGTCCGGCCGATCCCGGGCACGACCTCGCCCGCGCACCTGCGGGAGAACCTCGGCGCCGAGCACCTCGACCTGACGGCCGGGCAGCTCGACCTGATCACCCGGGGGACGACGTGAGCCAGCGGGTCGGCCGCCCCGTCGACCCGGGGCGGCCGACCGGCCGGATCAGGCGCTCGGGGCCGAGATCGTGGTGAAGACCCAGGAGAACTGGATTCCGCCCTGAGCGGGGGCGGACAGTCCGGCGAGCGCGCGCGTGCGGGCGCCGGGGACGGACTGCGCGGCGGTGGCGAACGGGTCGCCGCCGATGGCGGCGGCCGGGTCGGTCGCTGCGGAGTTCAGGTGGTCGAGGTCCATCTGTGGTCATCCTTCCTTCGCGGTGTGCCGATCCCGCTCCTCGGGGGCGAACAGCAGGACGGACGGCACGCTGGCCGGGAAGGCCAGGTGCAGCAGTCCGTGCCCGACGCCCGCCGCGCCGGTGAGCAGGCCGGGTGTGGCGATCCCCGATGGAGCGCCACCACGCGGGCCCGGTGGGGTCCGCGTGAGCAGGTGCGCGCCGCGGCGGGCGGCGACGGCCCGTCCGGCGAGCGCGGCGAGCGCGGTGAGGACACCGGTCTCGCCGTGGCAGGGCGACGCGTCGGCCGACGGGCCGGGCGCGGCGAAGGGGACGGGCCTGCCCGCGTGCGCGCAGGCCAGCGCGATGCCCGCGCGGCCAGCGCACCAGCCCGCGTCGGGGACGTCGGCGACCGAGGCGGCGTCGAGGAAGCGGTGCCCGTCTGGGCGGCCCGCGGCCAGCAGGGCGTGGCCGACGCCCGCGGCGCCGTGCAGGAACCCGGGGGTCGCGGGCGCCAGCGCGGCGAGCCGGTCGGCCAGGGCGTCGGCCAGCGTCAGCGCCGCCTGCGTCCCGATCGCCAGGCAGGCCAGGAGCGCGCCCGCGACGCCGTCGTGGACCGAGGGCGTGTCCGGGTCGGTGGCCGAGGCGATCACCGGCACCGAGGCCGCGGCGGCCGCGCGCAGGTCGTCGGCGTCGAGCAGGACGGCGAGCCGGGCCAGCGCGTAGCCGACGCCGCCCGCCCCCGCCATGCCCCCGCCCGCCATCCTGGCCAGGCCGGGGTCCGCGGCGAACCGGTCGAGCAGGGCGGCCGAGGGCGCGACCGCGTCGGCGGCGAGGGCGCGCAGGTCCGGCCGGTCGGCGAGCACGCCAGCCTGGGCCAGGAACAGCGCGACGCCGCAGTACCCGTGCAGCAGCCCGGCGCCCATCGGCAGGACCGTCCAGAACCGGTCGTCCATGGGCTCGACCCCGAGCCAGTTGACCCGGCCGGGGCCGTGCACGGCCCGCCGCGCGATGTCCTCGGCGATGGCCACCGCGGCGGCCAGGGCGGCATCGGCGGTGAACTCCCCGTCCTCCACCGCCTGGCCGGGAACGAACTCGTGCCGGACGGGCGCGCCCCGGGTGGCGAACGCCGCCCGGATCACCCACTCCTGCGCCCGCCGGTCGACCGGTCCCATCCGGGCCAGCTTGTCCGTGGCGGCGCGCAGTCCCGTCCTGGGCAGGCGGTACGGCAGGCAGGCACCCGTCCCGGTCCAGATGTGCCTGCTGGAGGGCTTGGCGCGGAACGTCGGGACGTCGCCCGCGCGCAGTTCGGCGATCTCGTGCTCGACGACGTCGGGCACGCCCGCGGGCTCGGCGCGCAGCAGCGCGAACAGCCGGTCGCGGTCGGCGTGCGAGCGCAGCAGGTCCGGGTGCGTGGCGTCGGTGAGCAGGTCGGCGTAGCGGTGGGTGTGCCGGAGCACGACCCGGGTCTCGGCGTCGGCGCAGCGGGCCAGCAGACCGGCGTACGGCGCGGCGTGGTCGGCGATCGCGTCGTAGGCCGCGCGGAATCCGCTCAGCAGCGCCGGGAGGTGGTCGGCCGGGTCGGCGGGACGGCCGTCGAGCACGGGCCGGTGGGCGCCGCCGGTGAACGGGACGCGGACCCGCTCCAGCCGCATGGCGTCGGTCCCCGCGTCCACCCACCGGGTCACCGGCACCGGGTACTCCCCGCCCGCGGCGCCGAGCCCGGAGACGTCCAGCGCGCCGCCCTCGCCGTAGGCCATGACCGGCACCAGCGCGGTGCGCGCGACGGATGCGGCCAGGGCGGCCTCCGCCGGGTCGGGCCCGGTCGCCGAGGGCGCCGGGAACGCCGGGTGGAACAGGGTCTCCACGTCCACGAGCACGGGCTGGGCGCCCACGGCGATCAGGTTCTCGTAGTGGATGTCGGTCGCGTCCAGGGCGTACAGCAGGGCCAGCAGCGCGCCCTGCCGCCGGTAGAACAGCTCGACCTCGCGCGCCGATGCGCACGGCGCGTGCTCGACGCGCTCGACCCAGCCGTACCCCGGGCGGACCACGCACGCGGCGGTGCGCAGGCCGAGGCCGACGTGCCCGTCCAGCCAGGCGACCAGGTCGCCGAAGCGGGCGTGCAGTTCCAACGGCCGGGGCTGGTAGGCGACACCGCGGCCGTCGGCGAAGGCCAGCAGCGTCGCCGAGCGGCCGCCGCGGTGCCGGTCGCCCGCGCCCGCGCGCAGCCCGACCAGCGGGCCGGGGTCGCCGCCGACGAGCCCGACGACGGCGGCGCGGTCGGCGGCCAGCCGGGTGAGCAGTTCGGCGGTCGCCTCGACCGTGGTCATGCAGGTCCGCGCGATCACCCTGGCCAGCACGGGGTAGCGGGCCAGCAGCGCGCGGAGGTCGACGCCCCGCAGGAACTCCGCGAACCGGTCGGCCCCGGTCAGCGCGGACTGACCGGAATGCATTTCATAAACGAAGGTCCGTGCAGAAATCGCGCCCAGCCTGCGCGTGAGATCGGCGGCGGTGTCGGCGAGAACGGCGGGGAGGTCGATCCCGGGCAGCGTCTCGGTTTTGCCGCGGAGCAGTTCCACGGCCGCGCCGACGAACGGGGAAAGCACCCGGCCGAATGGCGCACACGGGTCGTCGTCGCCCGTCTGGGTGACGGAAAACGCCTGAGAGAGTGCCGATTCGACGAATTGCACCCAATCGGGTGACAAACGAGGAGCGGGGTCGGCTCCGGTCCACCAGGCGGGCCGGGCCGAAATCGAGACTTCGCTCACGGCGACCGACCATGACACGGATCAGCCGCTCAGGGAATGGCCACAAGGCCCCAATTTGGGTGGACAGCCGAAATTCCCGGGCCGCCGCGGCGGTCCGGTCGGGGAGGGCGCGATCAGCCGGTCGTCGTCGCCTCCTCAGGCCGTGATCGGTCTCCTCTCGTCCCGGGGAGGTGGTCCACGCACGTCACCGGCTCCCCCGGACCCCGTGGGCGGCGCACGGGCGGAACGCGGCCGCTGTCAAGGGTCGATCCGGGCATGGGCACCTCCTTCCTCGCTCAGGACACCCCACGACGGCGGCCGCGACCAGGCATTACCCACCGGCAGTTTGCGAAGGTGCCGAATGTGGGGGCGGTTCCCCCATGTGCGGGTGGGGCCGGATGGGCGACCGTGGGAGTCGGCCCGGTCGGCTCGAGCCAGGGGGGCGGGCGGGCCGGGCCCACAGGCGGAACTGGGGAGGACGGGGACCGGTCATGATGCGGCTGCACTCGGTGGACACGCCGGAGGCTCCATTCGGCGCGGTGCTGCGCGGGCACCGGATCGCGCGCGGGATGACCCAGGAGGACCTGGCCTCGGCCTCCGGGCTCAGCGTCCGGGCGATCCGCAACCTGGAGATCGGCCGCACCCGCCAGCCGCACCCGCAGTCGGCCCGCCTGCTGGCGGGCGCGCTGGGGCTGGCCGACCAGGCGTGCGCCGACCTGCTGCGGGCGGCCCGCCAGGGCGGCCGGGCGGCCAAGGCCGCCGCCCCTGCGCCCCGCGCGGCAGCCGACACCCCGCGCGGGCGGTGCGAGCTGCCCGCCGACGTGCCGGACCTGGTCGGCCGCACGGAGGTGACCGAGCAGCTGGTGCGCGCGCTGACCGAGCGCACGCCCGCGTCGGTGGCCCGGCTGGCCGTGGTGACCGGCGGCCCCGGCTCCGGCCGCACCGCGCTCGTGGTCCGGGTGGCGCACCGGCTGCGCAGGCAGTTCCCCGACGGCCAGCTGCACGTGGACCTGCGCGGCGTGCCGTCGGGCCCGCAGCGCGCGGCGACGCTGCTCGGGCGCCTGCTGCGCTCGCTGGGCTCGGTCGCCCTCCCGGACTCCGCCGACGAGCGCGCCGCGCTGCTGCGCGCGGAGCTGGCGGTGCGGCGGGTGCTGGTCGTGCTCGACGACGTCGACGGCGAGTCCGACGTCCGCCCCCTGCTGACCGGCTCGTCGACCAGCGCGGTGCTGGTGGCCGCGCGCAGGCCGCTGGTGACGGTGAAGGCGGCGGCCACGGTGCGGCTCGGCCCGCTGTCCGAGCGGGCCGCGGTGCACCTGCTGGCCTCGGTGGTCGGCGACGGCCGGGCCGCTGCCGAGCCCGCCGCCGCGGTGGCCGTGGCGCGGGCCTGCTGGCGGCTGCCGCTGGCGCTGCGCATCGCCGGGTCGTGGCTGGTGGCCCGGCCGTACCGGCGGGTCTCGGACCTGGCCGCGCTGCTGCGCGACGAGCACAGCAGGCTGGACCACCTGACCGTCGGCGACCTGTCGCTGCGCGCGAGCGTGCTCGCCCATCTGTCCGGATTGGACGCGACGGAGCGCAACGCCCTGCGGTCGGTGGCAAGGCTCGGCAACGTCTACTTCGGCCTGTGCGACCTGGTGGGCCTGCCCGCGGCGGGCGACGGGGTCGAACGCCTGCTGCTGGCCAACCTGCTCACGCCCACCCCGGACGGGCGCTACCGCATGGAGAGCTACATCCGCTCCTGCGTCAGCGAGCGCGACACGCCGCTGGTGCCGGTGGCGGCGATCCGCTAGTCCCGGAAGCGGCGGGCGAAGTCGACGAGGGCGGCGCGGTCCGGGCAGCCGGTCTTGGCGATCAGGCTGGCCACGTGCTTCTCCACGGTGCGCGGGGAGATGTGCAGGCGGCCCGCCAGGCCCTTGTTGCCCAGGCGTTCGGGCAGCAGCTCGAACACCTCGTACTCGCGGATCGTCACGCCCAGCGCGCGCAGCCGGGCGGGCACCCGGTCGGTCCCGGTCCGCCGCTGCCGCACCGACTCGCCCACCGACCGCAGCAGGGCCCGGCACGCGCTGGCGACCGGGGCGACGCCCGCGCCGTGGAAGTGCTCCTCGGCCTCGCGCAGCCACGCCACGGGCTCGCCCCAGCCGTCGCGGCGGGCGGACTCGGCGACCAGCCGCAGGGCCAGGTTGCTGGCCATCGGGAACGGCTCGCCCGCGGCGCGGGCCGCGGCGGCCCTCGCCCCGGCCGCCGCCGGGTCGCCCGCCCTGCCGAGCGCGACCGCCTCGGCGAACAGCACGAACTGGCGGTTCCACCGCATCGCCGCCGACGGCCTGCCGCCCAGCGCGACCACATCGCCGACGCCGACCTCGCCGTCCACAGCGGACAGCAGGACGCGCAGGCCGTTGGTCCCGGAGAGGTGGAACGTCGTGGGGCTGCGCGCCTCGACCTCCGCGGCCACCGCGAGTTCGCGCCGGGCGGCCGCGCCGTCCTCCTCCAGCAGCGCGCAGATCGCGCCCGCCAGGCCGTGGGCGAGCGGGCGCTCCTGGGCGGCCTCGTCGCCCGCGGCCCGGAACGCCGCCAACGCGCGCTCCATGTCGGCCCGCTTGCCCTGGTGGGCGGCCAACGCCGCGCACACCACGTACAGGAACCGCTCGACGGCGACCAGCCGGAGCCTGCGCACGGCCGTGAGCGCCGCCTCGATCTGCGCCGACGCCAGGGCGAACTCCGCGCGCAGCACCGAGTCCATCGCGATCGACGCGGCCATGTTCTCCGCCAGCGTGATCGCGCCGACCCGCAGCGCGGCGTCGCGGGCCTTCTCCACGACGGTCACGTCGCTGTCCACCAGCCACGCGATCGACGCCTCGCCGATGACGCCGTAGACCTCCCAGATCGACAGGTTCCCGGCCTTGGCCACCTCGCGGACGCGGTCGAAGCAGGCCCGCGCCTCGGCGAGGTCGCGGTCGCGGGCCACGATCCCGACCACCTGCCACGCCTGGCACAGCGCGGTCGGCGTGACCCGGTCGGCGGCCGCGATGACCGGACGGGCCAGCGCCTCGGCGTGGGCGTGCCGGTCCTCGCCGGGGCCGTCCATCGCCAGGTAGGCGGCGATGACGTCGACCGGGGCGGTCGCGGCGACGTCCGCGTCCTCGGGCAGCAGCGCCCGCGCCGCTGCCACCTGCGCCATCCCCTCGTCCCACCGCCCGGCGATGTGCCCGGCCCAGGCCAGCCGCACGTGCAGGGCGACCCGGCGCTCCGGCGGCAGCCCGGCGAGCGCGTCGGCCAGCGCGAAGGCGCGGTCGAACTGGCCGTGCTCGGCCAGCGCGTACAGCAGCTGCTCCAGGACGTCGGCGCGCTTGCCCGGCTCGCCCGCGTCGGCCAGCAGGCGCTCGGCCCGCTGCAGCAGCGCCACCGCCGACCCGGCAGCGCCGTCGGCCAGCGCCCGGCCGCCCGCCTCGGCGAACAGCGCGGCCGCCTCCACCGGCTGCTCGGCTCCTACCCGCAGCAGCGCGGCGAGCTGGCACCACTCGCCGGGCAGGCCGGGGTGCAGCTCGGCGACGGCGTCGGCGGCGCGCCGGGACAGGTCCGCGCTCTCCACCGGGGTCAGCCGCGACCGCAGCGCCTCGGCGGTAAGCGGATGCTGGAAGGTGTACCAATCGAGGCCGTGGTCGTCACGGGCGATCAACTGCGCCTCGACGCCCGCGTGCAGGTGCTCCAGCAGCGAGCGGTCGTCGATGCCGGTGACCCGCTGCACGACGGTCAGCGAGAACCGCCTGCCGACCACGGCGGCGGCCGAGCACAGCAGCCATCCCTTGGGGCCCAGGCGCTCCGCGCGGTCGACGATCGCGCGCGCCACCGTCGGCGGCACGGACGTGGCGTCGGTGTCGCGCAGCCGCCAGCCGTCCTCGCCGCGCACGAGCGTCCCGGCGTCGACCATGCCGTGCAGCAGTTCCTCCACCACGAACGGCACGCCCGCGCTGTCGCGCCACAGCCGTTCGGGCAGTCCGGCGGGCACGTCGGGGTCGCCGAGGCAGGAGGCGATGAACGCGGGCGCGTCGGCGATGCCGAGCCTGCCCAGCTCGACCGTCGTGCCGCTCTCCCGCCGCGACACCGAGCGCACGAGGTCGAACGCGGGCCCCGGCTCGCTGCGCGCGGTCGCGATCAGCGCGGTGGACTGGGTGTGCAGGTTGTCGCAGATGTACTCCACGACGGCCAGCGACTCCACGTCGGCGTCGTGCAGGTCGTCGAGGAAGAGGACGCAGCCGTGCCCGTCGGCGACGGCGGCGGTGAGCCGCAGGATGGCCTCGCCGAGCATGATCAGCGAGTCCGGGCTCGGCCCCGAATCGCCCGTGCTCCACTCCGGGACGAGCCTGCCGAGGATCGGCCGGTAGGGCCCCAGAGCGTCCGCGGGCAGCGGCACGCCCCGGCGCACCAGCGACAACAGGGCCTCGGTGAGCGGGCGGAACGGCACGGTCGGGCCGGTCGCGCTGGCCCGGCCGCGCAGCACGACCATGCCCGCGTCCTGAGCCCTGCGCACCGCCTCGGCCGCCAGCCGGGACTTGCCGATGCCCGGCTCGCCCACCACGAACGCGGCGCCGCCTCGGCCGGACCGGGCCTCGTCGAGGAGCCCGGCCAACCGGTCCGCCTCGCTGTCCCGGCCCACCAGCGTGGAGGCCCGTGTCCGCATGGTGCCCCATCCTATCCGCGCGAAAGTGCCGGTTCCGGCAGTTCCGCGACACCCGCGCCGCCGCGGTCGCGTCCGCCTGCTGGCCAATTACCTGATCAACCCTCACCAACAAGGCTCGATCAGCATTTTTGATCACTCCACTGTGGATGATCGAGGGCGCGACGACGCCCAGGCGGGCGACGGCGGCCCGCCCGCGGCGCGCCGCGAAAGACGCTCGGATGAACATATCCGCATCCCACAGTGGGATGTCACCGCAATGAGTTAATTCCGGGGCCAAACGTCGCGGCGAGTCGGCGCGGCGTCGGGTGATCGTTTACAGTCTGCTCAGCGCCGGTCCCCCCGTGGTTTGGTCCCATTTCCTTTCAACCCCAAGTGGAGCACTGCCCCGATGCCTTCTGTCGATGCCGCAATGGGCACACCGACGCGCGTTGTCGAATCCGATCCGCAGCCCAAGACGATGAATTCCTCGCGCTGCGAGCTTTCCCGTGTCGTATGGCGCGCCGACCAGAACATGTTCGGCTCCGGCCGTGGCACCCTGCTGCTCGAGCTGGTCGACGACGTCGCGTGGGCCACCGCCGCCCGGCACGCCAACGGCCACGCGGTGACCGTCACCGTCGAGCACATGATCTTCAAGAACCCGACGTGGGCCGGTGACGTCGTCACCGCGTTCGCCCAGGTCGAGGGCACCGGAAGGACGTCGATGGACATCGGCGTCTACGTCACCGCGCAGCGCGGGGCCAGCGAGCGGGTCCCGGTCGCCGAGGCGCACCTCGTCTTCGTCGCCGTCGACTCCGAGGGCAACCCGCGCACCGTGCCCGGGGTCTACCCGGAGACCGAGGCCGAGTACGCCGCCGCCCGCGCGGTGGAGATCCGGCGCGAACACCGCAAGACGTTGCGCGGCGCGCTGGAGCAGGCGAGGTGAACCGGACGTATTCGCGTCCGCCGCGCGTCATCGAGGCCGATGCCGAGCAGGCGGCGGCGAATGTGGAGATCACGGCCGCATTCGTGGCCGAAGCGGTGAACGAAGGCGACTTCACCGTATTGACCGATTTCGCGGAACCGCATATCCGCGATTTGTCAGAACCCCGCGTTTTTGTCGACGGGATCGGCGGACTGCGCACCCGGATCGCCGCGGCGCGGCGACGGATGCCCGATCTGTACGCCAGAATTCGCGACATCCGGCCCGCCGACATCGGATCGGTCCAACTGTGCCTGGCGTTCAGCGGCACCTACGTCGGCGACCCGATGGCGCCGACCGACCGTGACGGCCGGGTGCTGCACTGGCACCAACACCACCTGTGGTTCTTCAGCGGCGACCGGGCGTGCGCGCACCTCGGCCGGATCGACCGCGCCGCGATCGACGCGGCCCTGCACTGCTGACGCCCTGGCCGGGCCGCGGATCCCGCGGCCCGGCCTAGCGCACCCACAGCCTGCCCGGCGGGTGCGGCCACGCGATGGCGGGCGGCTCGCCGGACGCCGGGGCGACCTCGGCGCGCTGCGCCTCGGGCGGCTCGCCGAGGATCGCGCGCAGTCGCGCCGCGGCGAGCCGCAGCCGCCATGCCGCGACCGCGACCACGACCCCGCAGACGAGCCAGAGGGAAAGGGACATCGGCACCCCCGTTCGACGCCGAGCGCCCCTCACGACCATCAGGCCGAATCGCATTCGGCCGTCCGGTGCAGCGCTCGGAGTTCATTCGATGGTCATGTTCCATTCGGACCATCGGCCGAACGCGCGCCCAGTTACACGTTGTGCCCCAAGTTGAACGATCTACTACCCAGTACCACCCATTCGGCCCAGTACGCTCCGACGATCTCGTAACCCTCCGCGCCTGCGGTCGGAACGGCGCTCGCGCGTCAGCCCGCCCTGGGACGATTGATGGCGACCGCCGTCCCCCGAGTCCCCGAGGTGATCCCCCGATGACCGCTCCCGCCGACACGACCGAGCTGTGGATCCGCCGGTTCCACCGGTCGCCGCGCGCGCGGGCCCGGCTGCTGGCGCTGCCGCACGCCGGTGGCGGCGCGAGCTACTACTTCCCGCTCTCGCGCGACCTCGCGCCGGACATCGAGGTGCTCGCCGTGCAGTACCCCGGCCGCCAGGACCGCCGCGACGAGCCCTGCGTCGAGACCGTCGAGGACCTCGCCGACCTGCTGGTCGACATCGTGGAGCCGTGGGCCGACCTCCCGCTGGCGCTCTTCGGCCACAGCATGGGCGCCTCGGTCGCCTTCGAGGTCGCCGTGCGGCTGCGCGAGTGCGGCGTCATCCCGGCCTGCCTGGTCGCCTCCGGCCGCCGCGCGCCGAGCGCGCCCCGCGACGAGCGGGTCCACCAGCGCGACGACGCGGGCCTGCTCGACGAGATCCGCACGCTCGACGGCACCCAGGGCCCGCTGCTGAGCGACCCGGAGATCGTCGCCATGGTGCTGCCCGCGATCCGCTCGGACTACCGCGCCGCGGAGACCTACCGCTTCACCCCGGGAACGCCTCGGCTGGACTGCCCGATCCACGTGCTGATCGGCGACAGCGACCCGAAGGTCTCCCGCCCCGAGGCCGACCGGTGGGCCGAGCACACGACCGCGGCCTGCACGGTCGAGGAGTTCCCCGGCGGCCACTTCTACCTGGCCGACCACCAGGCCGCCGTGAACGCGCGCATCGCCGCGCTCATTACGCGCGCGCTTTAGCCAGCCACCAGAGCCCGAGCACCGGCAGCACTGCCGGGATGTAGCCGTAGCCCTGCCCGAAGCCCGACCACACCGTGGCGTCCGGGAACGCCGACGGCGCCAGCAGGCTCGCCGTGCCGACCGCGAGCACTCCGACCAGCTCCACCAGGCACGCGATCACGGCGAGCCTGCGCGCGCCCTTGACCAGTGCGACGGTCGCCACCACGTAGACGGCGGCGGCGAGCGCGGAGAGCAGGTACGCCAGCGGGGCGCGGTCGAACCGGGTCGCCAGCTGCACCGCCGAGCGCGCGCACGCGGCCAGGGCGAACACCGCGTACACCGCGACCAGGAGCCTGCCCGGCCCCGAACGGAGCTCAGCCACCGGTCACCGACCAGATCTCGGTGAGCCGCACCACGACCACGGGGATCAACAGCGCGCCGACGACCACGACGGCCATGCCCCAGCGGCTGCGCTCCAGCATCGACCAGTAGACCGCCAGCGGGAGCAGCAGCAGCCCGCCCAGCAGGTACCCGCCGAAGGACACCCCGTCCACCTCGCGGTCGACGCCCGCGAGCCGGATGAAGCCGATCACGGCCTGGACGAGCAGGGCGAGTTCGATAATGAGCAGGAACACGACCAGCAGCCCGCTGGCGGGCCGGTCCAGCAGCAGGGGACGGTTGAGCACGACGAGCACGAGCGCCCACAGCGCGGCGGCCACCGCCGCCCAGGTGAGGACGGTGGACAACACGTCGATCATGCGAGGGCACCCCCGGGCTCCGAGCCGTTCGCGGCGGTGACAGCCTTGCATGGCGGCGCGAGGGGGGTGACAGGACGGTGCTGAGCGCGTGGGAGCGGGTCCGGCTCGTGGCCTGGCTCGGCGATCCCGCCGGGCTGGTGTACGCCCGCCAGTTCCTCGCCGAGCGCGCCACCGCGCGCGGTCGGGCCGTGTGGCGGCTGCGCAGGCTGGCCCGCGCCTGGCTGGAGCGGGGCGCCCCGCCCACGGAGGTCCCGCCGGAACTGCTGGACTGCGCCGAGGCCGACCTGCTCTCCGCGCTGCGCGACCTGCTCTGGGACGAGCACCTCATGACCAGCGCCGCCGTCCTGCTGCACTCCGCGCTGACCGAGCGGGCACCCGCTGGCCCCGGGCAGGTTGACTGGGGCGGCGTCCGGACACCGCCCGGCGGGTACGGCGCGGGCGACCACGACTGGATGGGCGACGAGTCCCCGCCGCTGGACCGCCCGTACCCCAAGACCGGCGGCAGGCCCAGGTCCGACCGTGATCGGCTCATCGACGACAAACCCAAGGGCCACGTCGGCGCGGCGCCCGCGGAGGAGGCGTGGCCGCTGCTGCGCGCGCCCGCGTCGGTGTCCGGCGGCGAGACGTTCACCCTGCGGGTCGGCCTGACCGACCGCCGCGACCCGGCGCTGCTGGGCACCGGCGCCATCCCGCTGCCGCTCGGCTCGGTGCGGCTGGAGATCGTGGTCGTCTACGACCCCGCCGCGTTCACCCCGGTCGGCTGGGCCAACCCGATCACCGTCGACTACCCGGACCAGCGCCACGTCGACCTGCGGATGACCGCCATCGACGGCCCGGACCTGCGCGCCCGCAGGCACATCGGCGCCGCGTACCACCACGGCGGCGGGCTGCGCGGCTTCGCCTCCCGGGAGATCGAGGTCGCCGCGACGCCGTCCGGGACGGTGCCGCTGTTCGACGGCCGGGTGCTCGACATCCGCCCGCTGCTCGACGCCGACCGGCCGGAGCTGGTGATCGTCGTGGAGCGCGGCGAGGACGTGCGCGGGCAGACCCTGCTGTGGTCGGTGCGCTCGCCGCTGCCCGGGGTGGCCCCGGACGCGGGCCCGTTCCGCTGCGACCTCGGCGACGACCCGGCGGCCTTCGCCCGCGCCCTGCGCATCGACATCGGCGGCTACGGCGACGACGCGCGGGGCGCGGCGCTGCGGCTGATCGGCGTCGGCAGGCGCATCGGCGAGCTGATTCCGGAACCCGTCGCCGACGCCGTCCGCGCGGTGCGCCGACGGGTCGGGGTGCCGACCGTTCTGCTGCTGAGCACCGAACCGCACGTGCCGTGGGAGCTGGCGGTGATGGACGGCGCGGAGGACGGCTCGCCGTTCCTCGGCGCGACGGCCGCGGTCGGCCGTTGGGTGCTGGCCAGGGGCAGGCCCGCGCCGACCCCGCCGGTCCGGGTGCGAGCGGGCTCGCACGCGGTGGTCACCGCCCGGTACGAGGGCGTGCCCGGCTGGGCGCGGCTGCCGCACGCCGAGGCCGAGGCTGCCCGCCTGGCCGAGCGCTACCCGCCGTGCGAGGAGATCGGCCCGCTGCACTCGGCGGTGCTGGACGCGCTGGACGCGGGCCCGCGCGCCGACGTGCTGCACTTCGCCCTGCACGGCCGCTACGACCCCGAGTCCGTCCAGGAGGGACTGGTGCTGCTGGCCGAGTCCGGCGGGCGGACCCGGCACCGGTTCCTGCACCCGGACCAGGTGGCCGCGCTGGACTTCACCGGCAGGCCGTTCGTGTTCCTCAACGCCTGCCAGGTCGGCGCGGGCGGCGAGGTGCTCGGCGACTACTCCGGGCTGGCGCGGGCGTTCCTGGCCGCCGGGGCCTCGGGCGTCGTCGCGCCGCTGTGGAACGTCCACGACGAGTCGGCGTCGGCCGCGGCGGACGAGTTCTACCGGCTGGCCTACTCCGGCGTGCCGCCCGCGGAGGTCCTGCGCCGCTGGCGCTCGCGGGTCTCCCGGCACACCAGGGACGGCAGGCCCGCGACCGCGCTGGCCTACCAGTTCTTCGGCCACCCCCGGCTGGCGATGGAGCGAACGGAGAGCACGCATGGCTGAGCGGCTGCGACCCGATGGCGCCCCTGTGCGCGTCGGCGACGTCGTGGTGACGGCGCCGGGCATGACCGGCGAGGTCGCGGTGCACCCGCCGGGGTCGCCCGGCCTGCGCGGCCACGACCGGCCGCTGCTGGCCGAGGCCCTGGACCGCGCCGACTACGACACCCAGCTGACCGTCGAGGTCACCACGCCGGACTCCGGCGAGTTGGTCGTGGAGGTGCCCGGCCCGGGCACCGGCCTCGGCCAGCTGGTGCTCGCCGCCGACGAGGACGGCGTGCTGCGCTGGCACCTGCCCGAGGCGGCGGAGGAGGCGACCGACCGAGGCGAGGACCGCAGGACGTACACGATCCCCGTCACGGCGGCGCCGCCGTCGGAGCCCGGGGAGCGCGGCCTGCTCGGCGCGGTCGGCTCGAAGCTGCTCAAGGTGCTGGTGTTCCCGCTCATCGACCCGGTGCTCGGGCGCGTGGGCGACTTCTTCGTGCGGCGGTGGGAGGAGCGCAACCGGCCCGAGGGGCTGGTCGGCGTCACCGCGGGCGTGCCCGACTGGTCGGCGTTGGCCGAGGGCCCGGCGCTGTTGTTCCTGCACGGCACGGGAAGCACGACCCGCACGGGGTTCGCCGGGCTGCCGACGTCCCTGCTCGGCGACCTCCACACCCGCTACGGCGGGCGCGTGGTCGCCTACGACCACCACACGCTGTCGGTGGACCCGCTGGCCAACGCCCGCGCGCTGGTGTCGATGGTGCCCCCGGCCGCGGGGCTGCGGCTGGACGTGGTCGCGCACTCCCGCGGCGGCCTGGTCGGCCGGGCGCTGTGCGAGCTGGGCGGCGAGCTCGGCCTGACCCCCGACCGCTTCGCCGTGCGCACGCTGGTGATGGTCGGCACGCCCAACGCGGGCACCGCGCTGGCCGACCCCGAGCACCTGGCGTCCTGGATGGACCGGCTGACGAACTGGCTGCAGCTGGTGCCGGACAACGGCGTCACCGACCTGATCGACATGGTGCTGACCGTCCTCAAGCAACTCGCCGTCGGCGCGTTCCGCGGCCTGGACGGCCTCATGTCGATGAACCCGTCCGGGGAGTTCCTGGCCAAGCTCAACGCGTGCGGCCCGGTCACCGCGACCTACCACGGCATCACCGCCGACTACGAGCCGCCGCCCGGATCGCCGATGGCGCGCGGGCTGCGCGACGGGCTGATGGACGCGGTCTTCGGCGCCGCGCCCAACGACCTGGTGGTCCCGACCGAGGGCGTGCACTCGGCCAACGGCGCCGCCGCGTTCCCGCTCGCCGAGCCCGAGGTGTTCGAGAGCGCGCACGGCGTCGACCACATGACGTACTGGTCGCATCCGCGCGTGCACACCGCGCTGGACCGCTGGCTCCCGGGCTGACCACCGGTTCGGGTGGTTGCCCCGCGCTCACCGCACCGCGCGGGCGGCCCGGTGTTAGCGTCATCGCCGATCAGCCACGCTTGCAGTCCACAGTAGACATTGTGGGCCGGGACCTGGGGGACGCGGTGTCCGTACTCGATCTTGTCTGCGGCCACCGGGGCGCCCCCGACCTGCTGGCGCACGCGCGGGCGGTCATCGATCCCGGGCTGCGCGCCGCGGTGGACGCGCTGCCGTCGTCCACGCGTCACGTCGCCGGGTACCACCTGGGCTGGTGGGACGAGCACGGGCAGCCGAGGACCGCCGACGGCGGCAAGGGCGTGCGGCCCGCGCTCACCCTGGCGGCCGCGGCCGCGGTCGGCGCGGACGCCGTGCCCGCCGCGGTCGCCATCGAGCTGGCGCACAACTACACCCGGCTGCACGACGACATCGTCGACGGCGACCGCGCCCGGCGCGGCAGGCCCGCCGCGTGGGCGGTGTTCGGCCGCGGCGCGGCGATGCTGGCGGGCGACGCCCTGCTGGCGCTGGCCTACGACGTCATCGCCCCGGACGCCGCCGCCGTCCGGCTGCTGACCTCGGCGGTGACGGCCTACCAGGACGGCCAGGCCGCCGACCTGTCCTTCGAGCGCCGCGCCGACGTCACGCTGGCCGAGGGGCTGCGCACCGCGGAGCGCAAGACGGGCGCGCTGATCACGGCCGCGGTCGTGCTCGGCGCGCCCGGGCTGCGCCGCTTCGGCGAGCGGCTGGGGCTGGCCTACCAGCTCGTCGACGACGTGCTGGGCATCTGGGGCGACCCGGACGTGACCGGCAAGCCGGTGTACGCCGACCTGGACCGGCGCAAGAAGACCCTGCCCGTGCTGGCCGCCCTCGCCTCGGGCACCCCGGCGGGCCGCGAGCTGGCCGCGCTGTACCACGCCCCGCGCGCGCTCTCCGCCGCCGACGTGGTGCGCGCCGCCGAGCTGGTGGAGCGGGCGGGCGGGCGGGCGCACTGCCTGCGCCAGGCCGACGACCTGCTGGCCGCCGCCCTGGAGGACCTGCGCCGGGCCGACCTGCCGCCACGCGGGTACGCCGAGCTGGCCGGGCTGGCGCACCACCTGGTGCACCGGGACCGCTGATCAGCGCCGCCGCGTCCACGGCCAGGTCATCAGCGCCCAGACGCCCAGGACCAGCGCGGTCTCCGGGATCAGGTACCAAGGCCACGGGCCGAGCAGGTCGAGCAGCGAGTCGACCTCGGGCTTGCGGCTGAGGAAGCCGTAGTTGCCGCCGGTCGCCGCGTTGGTCGTCAGCGCGACGGCCGCCCAGACGAGACTCACCGCGACCGCCGTGCGGTAGTCGCGCCACGTGGGACGCATGCCCAGGCCCCAGGTCTGGTAGACCGCCACCCACACCACGAGCAGGTGCAGGCCCCAGAACACCAGGAACTCCGCGCTCGGGAAGTCGGGCCCGCGCAGGGCGGGCGAGACCAGCGCCTGCGTGCTCAGCACGAGACCCCAGTAGTAGGTCAGCGCGAACGCCCACTGCGCCCGCGACCACAGCGCGCAGATCGCCGAGACCGTCACCAGGTCCGACAGCTGCAGCGGCAGCGTGTGCGCGGGGTCGAACCGGCCGGGGACGTTCAGGTAGACCACCATGGCCGCGAACAGGGCCGCCGTGCCGACCGCCACCGCCCGCTCGGCGACCCGCGACGGGCGGCTGCGCCCGGCGAGCACCAGGGCGGCCGCCCCCGCGACGAAGAGGGCGATGACCACCCCGTGCGACGCGCCGTAGGCGGTGAACACACCTGCGACGGTAGTCGCCGAACTCAGCCCCGCTGACTGCCCCGTCGGGCATCGACCGGCCCGCGCGGGCGCGGACACGATGGCGGCAAGTCTGCGAAGGGATGACGCGATGGCATCGGTGACAGTGCACCAGGTCGGGGCGGGGCGCGCGGACGGCACGTCCGGCGTGCTGGACGAGCACACCGAGGTGCAGGTGTTCGCCCAGATCAGCAACGACGACGGCGAGCCGATCACGGTCGGTGTCAACTTCTCCGTCGCCAACCGCACCGAGGCCGTGGGCCTCAGCGTCGGGGCCGGGGAGAAGCAGTGGGCGCAGTTCGTCGTGGGCGCGCTGCCCGCGGGGACGCACCCGCTGGACGTGATGGTGTACGCCGAGGTGGACGGGATGTCCCAGGTGCTCGGCCAGGAGCGGGCCGAGTTCACCGTGAACGGCGCGGGCGCGGCGGGCGGGTACGTCCAGCCGCCGGAGCTGGAGATCACCGTCTTCGAGTTCGAGGCGGGCGCGGTCGAGGGCATGACGCCCCCGCGCGGCGAGGCGTTCGACACCGCGGGCGGCGTGCTGGAGGTCCAGGTGCGCAACCTCGGCCTGGAGCAGTCCGGCCGGGCGACGCTGACGATGGTGCTGGGGTCGGAGTTCGCCAACCACGAGATCGACCTGGCGGCCAGCGAGGAGGTGCGGTTCACCCTGCCCGCCGACACGCTGGAGCGCGGCCGGGTCCAGGCGTACGCGTACATCACGATGGAGATCAACAACTCCTCGCAGAGCCTCGACCAGAAGGAGATGACCATCGAGGTGCAGGAGGGCCCGGTCCGCGACGACCCCGAGCTGGGCACCGTCACCGTCGACTTCAGCCTCGCCATGCACACCACGGACGAGCGCGGCGCCAGCTACCTCGAGCACAGCTACGACCCGACGGTCAAGTTCATCGGCGACGACGGCAAGAAGTCCGAGCCGGACGAGACCGCCCACTGCGACACCCGGTACGGCCCGTTCACCTGCGACGGCATCGTCATCCCCCGCTCCGGCCGGGTGCTGGTCGAGGCGGTCAACGACGACGGCGACCGCCTGACCGGCGACTGCTACTACAACCTCGGCGACAAGCGGGTCCTGGCCGTCAACGCGGTCCAGATGGTCCAGGAGATCGAGATGTCGGCGAGCAGCACCCAGGAGCTCACCGAGCAGGTGGAGACCGAGGTCCGCGCCAAGGTCTCCTACGCCTTCGTCGAGGCGGAGGGCGGCCGCACCTGGACCCGCGCCGACAGCGAGAGCTTCGGCGAGGAGGTCACCGGGAAGGTCCTGTACCCGCTGGACACGCTGCGGCTGGAGGTCATGGATTAGTCAGGGGTCCGTCAGGTCTTGTCGGCATAGTGGGTTCCAGCAAGGCAAGACCAGGAGAGGTGCCCGGAGCGGCTTATCGGGTTCCTGTTCACAGGAAGGGCCACTGGCCCGCGCAGGTTCGAATCCTGCCCTCTCCGCCAAACCCCCCACCAGGAGAGGTGCCCGGAGCGGCTCAACGGGTTCCTGCTCGCAGGAAGGGCCACAGGCCCACGCAGGTTCGAATCCTGCCCTCTCCGCCAAACCCCCCACCAGGAGAGGTGCCCGGAGCGGCT
>NZ_BMRB01000008.1 GCF_014648415.1 Actinokineospora fastidiosa | reverse complement strand
AGCATCACCGGCCCGCCCTCCCGCCAACCACCATCGCAACCAACGGCAGCCCCGGCACCACCCACCGCTCAGCGAACTTCCTGCCCGACCCATGCGAAGACGACGTCACCGATCCGGCCTCCCCCATAGCCAACGGGCCAGAGTCGCGACCAAAAGCAGACCCGCGCACCACCAACCGCGACAACCATCGCGCAGCCAGGTCCCTACCCAATCCGTTGAAAACGGCGTCACCGACGAAACCTGCCCACGGCCAGCGGCCACCGTCGCGATCAAACAGCGCGCCCGGCCCCACCGCGACAGCCAGGGCTCATCGCGCTTCTTGCCCAGCTCATCGAAAAACGGCGTCACCGGCTCGGTCTCCCCCACGGCCCGTGGATCGCCATCGCCGCAGCGGTGCCAGCCGTTCGCGCGCGCTACGACAAGTCCACCGCCGAAGCGTCCCGCAACCACAACGCCCGCCTCGATCAGCACCTCCGGCACCACCAGCCAGCGCTCGGCGAGCCTCTTGCCCAGCTCATCGGGAAACGACGTCACCGGTCCGGCCTCGCCCACAGCCAACGCGCCACCGTCGCGGCAGCGGTGTCCATCCCCGCACCCGCCACTGCCGCGTCCAGTGCCGAACCCTGCCCCATACCGCCCGCCACGACCACCAGCGCGCCCGGCACCGCCGGTCGCGGCAGTCGGGGCTCGGTGAGGTTCTTGCCCAGCGCGTTGCGGAGGTGCGTCATGGGTCAGGCCTCTCCTGCCGTCAGGGGGCGGTTGCGGAGCCAGCATCGTTCCTTCGGGATGGGGCCGCCGGGGGCTCTCGGCACCTCCAGTCCGCACGCGCCGTCGGGGCAGCGGTAGGTCTCGCCGGAGGCGGGGCGGGGCAGTGGGGCCAGCATGTCGCCCGCGCGTCTGCCCGGGCCGGTGCCGGTCAGCACGTGGGGTGGTATGCCGAGGCGGGGAAGGACGTGGAGCACGGGGGTGCCCGCGCGGACGCGCTCCGCGGCCTCCTCCAGCGCCGCCTCCGCGCCCTGGGCGCGCGTCACCAGCAGCAGTTCCGGCAGGGCCTGGCAGAACGCCAGCAGGTATCGGCGGTCGTCGGTCACGGGCTCCTCCTCAGGGGCCGATGTGGGCCAGGCAGGCCCAGTACAGCGGGGACGAGTACTCAGGGGTCCGCCGGAGAAGATCGACCGCGGCGTGCAGGGCGGTGGCCGTGTGCGCCAGCGATCCCGCCTCCCGCAGCAGACGGTGGAACTCGACCGCGGGCTGCGGGACCACCACGTCCTGCACCGTCCACATAGCACCGACGACGTGGCGGTACCCGCACAGCCGCAGCGCCGACGCCAGGGTGATCACCTCGTCGACCAGCTCCGGCCCGGCCGCGGCGGTGTGGCAGGCCGACAGGAACGCCAGCTCGGCCCCGTGCGACCGCCACCTCGCCAGCTCGCGGACCGTGAGGTCCCCGCCGTGCAGGCACAGCGCGCCGTTCGACGGGTCGCTCGGGTCGCGCACCCCGTGGCAGGCCAGGTGAACGCGGGTGTGCTCGCCCATTGCCGCGAGCACCGCGCCCGGGGTCGCGTCCGCGCCGACGAGCACCGTCGCCGGGTCCGTGTCGTGCCCGATCGCGGCCACCTCCTCCGCGACGCCGAGCAGCGGCGGCTCCCCGGCGAACGCGACGCCCAGCAGGCCGGTGTCGGGCGCAGGCGGCCGCGTCCGGGCCTCGATCAGCGCGGTCAGCGTGGGGGTGTAGGAGGAGACGACCAGGTCGTGCACGTAGACGCCGTCGCTCTCCCGGTGCGCGGCGTGGAGGGGCAGCAGCGCCAGCGGACCGGTCGGGCACCACCAGAGCCGCTCCGGGACGGCGTCGAACGCGCCCAGGACCGGCCCCGCCACGTTCTTCCACAACCAGCCGAGAGTGCCGGTGATGACGCCGTCGTGAGCCATCCGGGCGGCGAGGTCCGATGCCGAGGCCGACATCCCGTCGACGGCGTGCAGGAACGCATCGGCCCTCCGCGCCACCTCGTCGTGGCTGACCTTCGGCAGCGCGACCACCGTCACGTCGCCGCCGGGACGCAGGATCAGCGCGTCACCGCCCCGGCTGGCGACGTTGACCACCACCACCGGCCCGCCGTCCGCCGCGGTGCGCAGGCGGGCCCAGTCGGCGGGCATCCCGAAGCGCGCGAACCCGGGCACAGCCCGGATCAGCTTGACCACCTCGTCGAACTCCGCCGCCAGCCTGCTGCGCTCCTCGGGAAGCGCGGTGTCGGCGATGAGCGCCGCGCCGATCCGGTCGTACCGCTCGGCCAGTCCCGGCGCGGCCTCGGCCAGCGCCTCCCGCGCGCCGCGCAGCCGCAGCGCCTGGGTCAGCAGCACGCCCCGACCCTGTTCGAGGCGGACGATCGCGTCCTGCACCCGGCCGCACCGCAGCTCGGCCCACGCGGCGTCGCAGGCATAGCCGCTGGTGTGGCGCAGCCGCAGCTCCCGCGACCGCCGGTCGAGGGCCAGGCCCGCCGACTTGGGCAGCAGCTCGTCGAGCACGTAGCCGTAGGCGCGGGCCGTCTCCTCGGCGTCGCCGAAGCGCTCGGCCGCGTCGGCCCAGTGGCCGCCCGCCTGCAGCCGGGTCCGCAGGTCGTGCGAGGCCGCCTGCGCGGTGTCCCGGAATCCGACCAGCGCCGAGTACAGCTCCTCGGGCCGTCGGGACAGGGCAGCGCGGACCAACGCGACCCGGCTCAGCTCCAGCCGCGCCTGATGCTGGTTGACGCCGTCCACGGGCTCCTCGACCGCGACGGACTCCAACAGCCGGGCGGCGTCGTCGAGATCGGCCTCCCGGTCCGTCGCCAGCGCGCGCAGGAGCAGCCCGACGGCCAGCTTGATCCGCATGACCTGGTGGTCGCCGGTGCCTGCCACCTCGGCGTCGACGGCGATCTCCAGGTAGCCGATGGCCTCGTCGAGTTCGGCGGTGTCTCTGGTCCGGCTGTAACTGGTCTGCAGCACGGCTGCCAGGTTGGTCAGCGACTTCGGGTGCCCGGGCTCGTGCTGCAGGCTCGCGGCCACGCTGGCCCGGCCCGCGGCGATGGCCGCCGCCAGGTCGTCCGGGTCGCCGGTCTCGATGTGGCGGTCGAGGCAGGCGGAGGCGAGCGCGCTGTTGAGCATCCCCGTGATCGCCCGGTCGTCGGTGGTCTCCAGGGTCTCGCGCAGCAGCGCGATCGACTGGTCGATGTCGTCGGCCTCCCCGGCCAGCTCGAACCGGATGCGCAGCAGCGAGGCCAGGATGTTCCGGTTCAGGTGCCAGTCGGGGTCGCCGGGCCCGGTGTCCACCAGCGCCGCGCGGGTGTCGGCGATGAGCGCGGCCAACTCGGCCGGGTCCTTCGTCCCCGAGTCCAGGTACCGGCTGAAGCGCTGTTTGAGGGGCGAGGCCTCCTCGGGCAGCCCCGCCCGCGCGGCGGCCAGCATCCGGAGCGTCTGCCTCGGCAGGGGACGGTCGGCAGGCCAGTCGCTCACCGCCAAGCGGATGAACCCCACCGCCTTCTCGAACCGCTCTTTGTCCCCTGTCAGCAACCCCATCTGCACATACAGGGAACCGATGGCGAACAGCATCGAGGGCCGCACGTCGGGATCGAATCCGGCTCTGTCCGCCAGCACGATCAGGCCGACCGCCTGCTCCAGCAACTTGACGTCTCGGGCGCGCGCGCCCTCCACCATCAGCACCGCCCCGGCGCGGTACAGGATCGTCGCGGGCGACAGGAGTGCGGGCGGACTCTCGGCGTAGGCCGATCGCAGCGGCTCGGGGACCGCGTCCGGGCGCACGGCGTGGACCACCGAGAACAGGGCGGCGGCGGCCGCGGCGTCGTGCCGCACGACCTCCGGATCGACCACCGCCGCCCTGGCCTGGTGGAAGCACGCCGACAGGTACACGGCCTCCAGGTCGAGGTCTTCCGGCGTCAGGCGATCGTGGGCGAGCAACAGTGTCCGGGTCATGTTGGCCAGAGCACGCGTTGAGCGCAGCCACTCCGGTGTGTCCGCCAGGAACGGCCGCGCCCGGTCCGGATCGGCCATGCCGTCCCGCACCATCCGCACCGCGTGCGCGGGCAATGACCTAGCGCGCCTCGCCTCGACCTGCTCGCTCATGATCATCACATCGTCGGGCACCCCCGCTCCGTATCGCCCGACCGGCCGGAAGATCACCGACAACCACGGGACGCGCTCGGGATGACCGGACGGGCGTCACGGGTTTCCCGGGTTGAACTTGGAATAGGCGCCGAAGACCCACCGCGGCAGGGCGAGCCCGGCGATCTGCACGACGCGCTCGACGTCGAAGTCGACCATCCGCTGGGCGCCGGGCACGGCCGCGGCCCGCTCGCCGTCCCAGTCGGCGCGGGCGCGGCCGGTGAGCTGCAGGGTCGCGCCGCGCTCCCAGTCGAGGAACAGCAGTCCGGCCCTCGGATCGAGTTCGAGGTTGCCCAGGGTCATGAACATCGAGTTGCCCACGTAGTCCGGCCAGGTCAGCCGATCGCCCGCGACGGTGACGAAACCGGGGCCGCCGCCGCGGTGGGAGCAGTCAGCGCCCAGACCGGGCGCGCGGGTGGCGATGAAGAACGTGTCAGCCGCCGTGATCCACGCTCGCTGGTCCGCGTCCAGCGAGGTGGACGTGCGCACGGTCGTCGCGGGCGGGTCGTCCCCGTCGACCACGGTGCGGGTCTGGATGTACTTGGGACAGTTCGCGTAGACCTGCTCGGTGTGCAGGACGAGCGCGCCCCCGCTCTGGCGGGCGCGTCCGTTGATCCGCATCCGCCGCCGGGACGCCGGTTCGATGGCCAGCATCCCGATATCGCGCTCGGTGGCGAACAGGGCGCCGAGCGGGTCGTGGTCGACGGGCTCGCGGTCGACCACGACGGTCCGGCTGCCGCTCGCGCGGGCGAAGCCGGGCGGACCGGCCAGAGGACCCGCCCACACGGCCCCGTCGTCATCGGCCGCGCCGATGACGACGAGCCGCTGCGCGGCGAGGAAGTCGGCGGCCACCGGCGGGATGTCCGCGCCGACGCGCCCGCTGCCCCACGCGCGGGTCATGCCGACCCGCCGCTGCAGTTCGATCTCTCCGGGGTGGTGCACCGCCGCTCCTCGTCCTCGGGTCCGTTCGCTTAGAAGAAGCCGCAGGTCGGCGCGCCCGGCGTCGGGGCGGGCGCGACGTCGGCGCCGCTGGGGGCGTAGATCTCCAGCCGGACGCCGTCGGGGTCGTGGAAGAACACGCCGCCGGAGGACGCGCCCTCGCCGTGCGGCACGACGCCGTCGTGCCGGATCTCCACGCCCAGTTCGCGCAGGGTCGCCTCCGCCCTGCGCACGTCGGCGATGTCCGGCACCTCGAACGACATGTGGTGCAGGCCGGGCCGGTCGGTGGCGAACACGCCCGCGCTCTGCTGCCACAGGGTCACCAGCAGCGCGCCGTCCCTGCCGAGGAAGGCGAACCGGCGGTCGCCGTCGGCGCTGGAGCCCAGCACGTCCACGTCGAGGACGCGGCGGTAGAAGTCGGTCGAGCGGTCGAGGTCGGTGACGTTGATGCCGACGTGTCCGGCCTTGAGAGCGGTGGCGCCCATCGGGTCCCTCCAGTGTTCTAACGCTTGAAAGCGTTGCTTCCGTTAGATCAACCCTCGCACGTCCTCTAACGCTTGTCAACGATCTATCCGTTAGAACTCCTCACGCTTGCCCAGAGCTCTACCATTAGAAGACCGAGGAAAGGTGCGTGATGGCGGACGAGATCGCCGATCTGCTCCCGGACGAGCCGCTGCCGATCCGGCTGATGAACACGGTCTGGGCCGACCGCGACGGCCGCCACGACGACCTGGCCACGGCCGCGGGTCTGCGCCGCTGGCTCGCCGGCGCGGGGTTCGAGCCCGCGCCGAAGGCCGACCTCGCCGCGTTCGTGCGCCTGCGCGACGCGCTGCGCCGCATCGCCGCCCACGTGACCGCCGACAGCCGCGAGCGCGCGGCGTCGGCGATGGCCGATCTCGACGCGGCGATCGCCGAGCTGAACTCCGTCGCGGTCGCCAGGACTCCCGTGCTCGTGCGCCGGGACACCGGCCTCGTGCTGGACTGGGAGACGACCGCGCGCGGCGCGGAGCACGCCCTGGCGGCGATCGGCCTGGCGGCGGCGCACCTGTTCACCGGGGAGGCCGCCACCACCCTGCGCGCCTGCTACGGGCCGGGATGCGTGCTGTACTTCCGGAAGGACCACTCGCGTCGGGAGTGGTGCTCATCCGGCTGCGGCAACCGGGCGCGGGCCGCCCGCCACTACGAGCGGCACCGCGCCGGTAAGTCTACTTAGGACACGATTAGAGGATCGGCAGCAGGACCTCGCGTTCGGACGCGGGGCGCGGGCCCAGGATGCGGCGCTCGGACTCGGCGATGAGGACGTCGTTGATGCTCGCCTCGCGGCGGCGCATCCGCCCGTCCTCGGCGAACTCCCACAGCTCGTTGCCGTAGCTGCGCCAGTGCCGCCCGTCGCGGTCGCGGCACTCGTACTGGAAGCGGACGGCCATGCGGTTGCCGCGGAATCCCCAGAGCTCCTTGCGCAGCGCGTAGTCCAGCTCGCGGTCCCACTTCCGCCGCAGGAACTCCACGATCTCGGCGCGGCCGGTGACGTGCCGGTCGCGGTTCCGCCACACGCAGTCCTCGGTGTAGGCGAGCGCCACGCGCTCCGGGTCGCGGGTGTTCCAGGCGTCCTCGGCCGCCTGCACCTTGGCCAGCGCGGTCTGCTCGTCGAAGGGCGGTCGCATCCGGGATCTCCCTCTGTCGGGTGGAGAACGATCGTTCTCTGGGCTACCGTAGAGAACGATCGTTCTCGTTGCCCATCGGAGGTGCTGTGGATCACGACGAGGCCGCGCTGCGGGTCCTGGACGCCGCCGACGCGCTGTTCTACGAGCGCGGCGTGCAGGCCGTCGGCATGGACGCGATCCGCGCGGCGTCCGGCGTGCCGTTCAAGCGCCTGTACCGGTGCTACCCGTCGAAGGAGCACCTGGTCGCCGAATACCTCCGTCGACGCGATCGGCGGTGGCGGCGCAGGATGGCCGACTTCGTCGACGAGCGGACCGACCCCGCCGAGCGGGTGCTGGCGGTGTTCGACTGGCTGGGCCGCTGGTTCGCCGAGCCCGGCTTCCGCGGCTGCGCGTTCGTCAACTCCTTCGGCGAGTTCGGCACGCCCTCCGTCGTCGCCGACATCGCGCGCGAGCACAAGGACGCGCTGCGGCACTACCTCGACGGGCTGGTCGCCTGCCTTCCCGTGGACGCGCGGCTGGCCGAGGAACTCCTGCTGCTCATCGACGGCGCGATCGTCTCCGCCTCCATCATGCGGAATCCGAACGCCGCCGACAGCGCCCGGGCGGCCGCGTCCGCCCTCCTCGTGGCCCGAACGGCGCGGTCCACTGCGCCGTAACCACCCGATCCGGGGCTGTCCGGGGTAGCCCGACCAGGCCGACAATCACGCAATGGCCAGCGAAGGCGACACCGGCGGTGCGTGCCCCGTCCTGATCGTGGGAGCCGGGATGTCCGGCCTGGCCGCCGCGCGGGCGCTGCGCGACCTCGGCCATCCCGTCACCGTGCTGGAGGCGCGGGACCGGGTCGGCGGCCGGATCTGGACCGACGAGCACGGGGTCGACCTCGGCGCGCACTGGATCCACGGGACGGACGGCAACCCGATCACCGAACTGGTCGACCAGCTGGGCATCCCCTACAGCTATGTGGGCGGCGACAGCGCCTATACCGGCGGCTTCGACAACCTGGACCTGTTCGGCGCGGACCACCGCAGGGCGAACCACCGCCGCAAGAGCCGCACCCTGGAGCTGGTCGACGACGTGCTGCACGAGCTGGAGCAGCGGGCCGAGCTGGCGCGCAAGGAGCAGCAGCCGGATATCCCGCTGGGCGCGGCCGTCACCCAGATCATCGCCCAGCGCGGGCTGTCTCCCGACGACGAGCAGGCGGTGCGCTACCACCTCAACATCATCCTGCGCGAGGACGTCGCCGAGGACATCGACAAGCTGTCCCTGAAGTACTGGGAGGACGGCTACCTCGTCTACGGCCACGGCGACAGCATCCTGCACCAGGGCTACCAGTGCGTCGTCGACGCCCTCGCCGAGGGACTGGACGTCCGGCTGGGGCACGTGGTCACCGGGATCGACACCCGCGCAACGCCGGTGCGGGTCACCACGGACCACCGGGTGTTCGAGGCGGACAAGGTACTGGTGACCGTGCCGCTCGGCGTGCTCAAGGCGGGTGCGGTCCGCTTCGAGCCCGAGCTGCCCGAGGCCAAGCGGTCGGCGATCGCCCGGCTGGGCTTCGGCACGCTCAACAAGATCGCCCTGCACTACCGGGAACCCTTCTGGCCGACCGAGCAGTACGTCTTCGGCTACCTGTGCCGCGACACCGACCGCTACCCCACCGTCGTCATCAGCATGTGGAAGTCCCACGGCAAGCCGATCCTGGTGATCCTGCTGGGCGCGTCGCTCGGCCGGGAGCTGGAGAGCTGGTCCGACGCGGAGGTCGCCGACTACACCACGACCATCGTCCGCGACATCTTCGGCGACCACGCGCCCGAGCCCGAGCGCATCTCGCGCACCGCGTGGTCCGCCGACCCCTTCGCGCGGGGCTCCTACACCTGCATCGGCGTCGACGCCTCGCCCCGGGACATCGCCACGCTCGCCGAACCGGTCGGCGACCGGCTGTTCTTCGCGGGCGAGGGCACCAACCCCTACCACTGGGCGTGCGTGCACAGCGCGTACGAGTCCGGCAGGCGCGAGGCCGCGCGGATCAGCGGCAACTCCGCCGTCTACACCCCGCCCAGCGCCGGGAAGTCCCGCCGCCAGTCGCGCAACACCGACCGGATGCTGCGCTTCGTGCGGATGCGGATGACGCACATCACCGAGCGCGAGCTGACCGAGCGGGTGGCCTGCCTGCGGGAGAGCTTCGACCCGCACGGCGTGCGGGTCCTCGCCGCGCTGGCCCCGTCGGAGCTGGAGACGCTCGCCTCGATGTTCGACGAGATCCCGTACGCGGCGGGCGACCCGATCTGCCGGGAGGACGGCGTCGCCCACGGCGTGTTCCTCGTCGCGAGCGGCCAGGTGGAGGTCGACTTCGGCGGCATCTACGAGCGCGCGGTCCTGGGCCGAGGGGCGCTTCTGGGCCTGTACGACCTGTTCTTCGACGCCCGCACCACCTCCGTCACCGCCCTCGGCGACGACACCGTGGTGTGGTACCTGGACCACTACCGCTACCAAAGCTTCCTCTACGCCTTCCCCGACGTCATGATGGTCATGATGTCGGACCTCGTCACGCGCTGGGAGCAACTGGAGACGGCGCTCAACTCCGCCACGCTGCCCACCGCGCGACGGGAGACGGGAACGACCCGGGTCTGGACCTGACCGCGGTCCGACGAGGAGGCCGGTGTGGCCGGACGGAAGCGGCGAACCCGAGCGGCTGCCCTCGTGGCCTGCGCCCTGGCGGCCACGGCGGCGCCGGTCCACGCGGAACCCGATGCGGCTATCGCGCGGTGGGTGGTCGACAAGGACGCGGGCGAGCTGAGCGCTCTGCTGGCGAGCGGCCGGGTCAGCTCGGTCCAGTTGGTCAGGGCGTACCTGGCGCGGATCGACGCGTACGAGGAGGCATACGACGACCAGCCCGGCGTCAACGCGGTCATCCGCGCGGACCCGACGGCGATCGCCGACGCCGCCCGGCTGGACGCGGAGCGCCGTCGGGGACACGTCCGCGGCCCGCTGCACGGCATTCCCGTCCTCATCAAGGACAACTACGACACCGGGGACCTGCCCACCACCAACGGCTCGCTGGCGCTGGCGCGCTGGCGCACCCCGGACGACGCCGAGCAGGTCGCGCGGCTGCGCGCGGCGGGCGCGGTCATCGTCGCGAAGACGAACCTGCACGAGTTCGCCTCCGGGATCGAGACCGTCAGCTCGCTCGGCGGCCAGACCCGCAACCCGTACGACCAGTCCCGCAACCCCGGCGGGTCCAGCGGCGGCACGGCCGCGGGGGTGGCGGCCGGGTTCGGCGCGGTCGGCCTCGGCTCGGACACCTGCGGCTCCATCCGGAATCCGGCCGCGCACAACAGCTTGGTCGGGTTGCGCCCGACCTCCGGGCTGTCCAGCCGCGACGGCATCGCGCCCATCTCCGCCACCCAGGACGTCGGCGGGCCGCTCGCCAAGTCGGTCGGCGATGTCGCGCTGGTGCTGGACGCCACCGCCGGGTACGACCCGGACGACCCGTCGACCGCGGCGTCCATCGGACGCGTCCCGCGCACCTACACCGCGGCGCTGGACGACACCGCGCTCAGGGGCGCCCGCATCGGCGTGCTGACCGACTATCTGGACACCTCGGCGCCCGCGAAGGCGACGACGGTGCTGATCCGGGCGGCAGCGGCTGACATGGCGGCGCAGGGGGCGGTCGTGGTCGAGCTGCCCGCCCAGCCCGCGCTGATGACGGCCGTCGACGCGTCCAGCGTGTACGGCGACGAGTTCGAGCGCGACCTCAACCGCTACCTGGCGGCGCCGGGCTCCCGGTTCCCGCGCCCGCTGGCCCGGCTGGAGCCGCCCGCCGACATCGTGACCCTGGACGACATCATCGCCTCCGGCCAGGTCGATCCCGTTGTGCTGGAGCGGATCAAGAGCAGGCGGGACAGGCCGTCGGGCCCGTACTACGAGCGGTTGGCCCAGCGCGCCCGGGCGCAGCACCTGCTCCAGGCGCTGCTGGCGGACAACGACCTCGACGCGATCGTCTACCCGACGGTCCAGCAGCAGGCCGCGCCGATCGGCATCCCGCAGGCGGGCAACCGCCCGTGCAACCTCGCCGCGAACACCGGCTTCCCGGCACTCACGGTCCCGGCGGGCTTCACACCCGACGGCCTGCCGGTGGGCGTGGAACTGCTGGGCCGCCCCTTCACCGAACCGACCCTGCTCGGCCTCGGCTACGACTACGAACAGGCAACCCGACACCGCAGGCCGCCCGCCAGCACTCCACCTCTCCCCTGACCCCGGCATGACCGCTGCGCCGATCGAGCACCGGACCCGGCGCGATCCGCGAACCCCGTCACGGGGCTCAGGGGTGGCCGCGCAAGCTGGTCCGGATCTCGGTCTCCTTGTCCTCAATCGACGCCCGGATCGCGGTGAGGGTCTCCACCAGGTGCCGGACCGGGATCCCGGTCGGGGTCGTGAGGTTCTCGGCGGTCGTCCGCATGTCCTCCAGGGCGCTGGCGAGCGTCGTGAGGGCGGCGGGGGCGGAGTCCGGGGAGCGGGCGGCCAGGCAGGCCAGGCGGTGCGCGGCGTCGGCGGTGATGGCGGCGTTGGTGGCCACGGCGTCGGCCTCGGGGACCGCGAGGGTCTGGGCGCGGATCTCGCCGGCGAGGGCCGACGCCCGGCGGACCAGCGCGCGGGCCCGGTCCAGCGGTTCGGCCGGGAGCGGGGGTGTGCGGGTGCTCTCGGGCGGGGCGGGTCCGCGCGACAGCAGGGCGTGGACGCCGAGGACCAACGCCGCCATGACGGCGAACACGGGCAGCGCCCACCACGGCGACGGCGCGCGGGCCGCGGTGGCCGACGCGGCCAGGGCGGCGATCACCAGGGCGGCGGCCCAGGCCGCGGGTTCGGGTCTGCGCATCAGAAGTGGCTGAAGACGCTGGCGAACACCTCGTCGATGGTGCCGGGGTCGTCGACGGCGGAGTAGTGGAGGGCGTTGGTGGCCTTGGCGATCGCGGCCATGGTCTCGCGGTCGGCGTCCGCGCCGAAGGAGATGGTGAAGACGGGCAGGGCGACCTCGCTGTTGTCGACGTCGATCTTGTCCAGCATGGCCTTCCTGCCGCGCTCGTCCGCCGGGGTGTTGGCCCCGTCGGACAGGACGACGACGGCGTTGATGCGGTCGCCGTCGAGCGAGCCGACCATGGCGTCGTGGGCGGCGACGACGGTGTCGTACAGGTCCGTCTCGCCCTTGGTCGGCAGGTCCTCGACCGTGGTGAGCAGCGCGTCGCGGTTGGACTTGAGTGCGCCGATGGGGACCTTCTGCTGCCTGCCGGTCGAGAACGTCCACAGGCCCACCTCGTCGTGCGGGCTGAGCAGTTCCAGCGCGCGGGTGACCGCGGTCGGCAGCAGGGAGATCTTCGACCGGCCTGCCAGGTCGGCGTCGACGCTGTTCGGGTCGGCGACCTCGGCCATCGAGCCGGACACGTCGAGCACGAGCAGGACGCGGGCGTGCCTGCGGGTGGCGGCCCACGCGTCGACCATCGCCTCGACCACCTTCGGCGGTGGCGGCGCGATCACCGCGAGGCCCGCGTCGGCGGACAGGCCGAGGGCGTCCTGGAGTTCGGCGGTCGCCCGGTCCGGGGCGTCGGCGTCGCGGAAGCCCGACTGGCGGAACCGGGCCCGCTGCTCGTCCTCGGCCAGGAACCGCCGGAAGTCCTCAGCGGCCTCGCGCTGCTCGGGACTGGCGGAGGCCAGCACGACGAACGGGTGGTCGAAGACCAGCGTGCCCTCGCGCGGGTGGATGACCGAGAACGGCCGGTTGGGCGGCGTGCCCCGGTCGAGCGCGCCGGGCTCGCCGCTGGTCGCGCCGCGGTTGTAGAGGTAGGCCAGCTCCTCCTGCATGACGATCGCGCTGATCGGCGGCGTGCCGCGCCGGTCGTCGTCGGCCAGTTCCTCGACGAAGCGGGCGGCGTCGTTGCCGTAGCGGGTCACCGACGACTCCACGCCGCGGACGAACTTCAGCACCTCGGCGTTGTGCACGGCGTCGTCGGTCAGCGGTGTCCGGGCGGCCACCGCGCCCGCGTGGAAGGTCGCCACCGACGCGCCGAGGCCGGACGAGGAGAGCAGCGGGTTGTCCCGGGCGAGGGTGAAGTCGCCCCATTCCGGCCTGCCAGCGGCGGCCCAGCCGTCCGGGGCGGTGGCCAGGCGCAGGATGTCCGCCCAGCCGGGGTCCGGGGTGCGGGTGCGCACCTGCTCGGCCATCTCCTCCGGCATGGCGATCACCAGCGGGCTCGCCGCGACCGACGGGTTGTCCAGCCGCACGACGAGCCCGGTGCTGTTGCGCGCGCCCATCCGCGACAGCCACAGCGACGTGCTCGGCATCCACACCTGCGGCTCGGGCGTGCCCGTCTTGGCGCTCGCCCAGCCCCCGATCAGCGCCTCCATGGCCGCGCCCGAGGTGAGGCCGTGCACGCTGACCTTGGCGCACTTGCCGCCGAACTCCCGGTCGGCGGCGTTGTAGTCGGCGGCCATCTGCGCGAGCAGCTTGTCCTTCTCGCTGGACGAGCTGATCTCCAGTGGAACGCAGTCGGCGGGCGGCCGGTCCGCGGCGTCCAGGTAGGCGTACAGGCCGCCGCTGGCCGCGAGCCCCACCACCACCGCGATGATCAGCGGCCACCGGCCGCGCTGGTCCGACTGCGCCACGAAGCCCTCCGCTGATGATCTTAGGAGCCGCCAGTCTGGCAGATCCCGCCCACGCGGGGACCCGAATCGTCGGAATCGACCGTATCGGCGGACCAGGGCGCGGACGCGTGCGATCGTGGCCCGCGTCAGGTCCGGGGCTCGTCCTGGTGGAGTCGGAGCTCGTGGAGCCAGTCGGTGAACGCGGCCTCCAGCGGCGGCAGGTCGCGCAGCTCGCCGACGTGGAAGCCGCGGGTCATGTTGGCCCACACCGCGCCGAAGTCGGCGGGGTCGGCGAGCTGCCCGCCGAGGTGGCGGGCGGCGTACCCCGCGGCGGTCCGGTTCTCCCGATCCCATGAGAATTCCGCGCCTGTCACCGGTCATGCCCTTTCGTGTGTCGGATGGGGTGGGGACCGGCGGGACGGCCGCCGATCCCCCGCGGCTACCGCATCGGGGTGAGCTGCCCGTCCACCCGCAGCTCCGGCTGGGTGGCCGCCCGCACGTCCGCGACGCTCACCCCCGGCGCGAGTTCGCGCAGCACCGGCCCGCCCGGGGTGATGTCGATGACCGCGAGGTCGGTGATCACCCGGTGCACGACCCGGAGGCCGGTGGTCGGCAGCGAGCAGGCGTCCACCAGCTTCGGCGCGCCGTTCTTGGCCGTGTGCTCCATCAGGACGATGACCTTCTTCGCGCCGTGCACGAGGTCCATCGCGCCGCCCATGCCCTTGACCACCGCGCCGGGGATCATCCAGCTCGCCAGGTCGCCGACGGCGGAGACCTGCATGGCGCCGAGGACGGCGACGTCGATGTGCCCGCCCCTGATCATCCCGAAGGACAGCGCCGAGTCGAAGAAGGACGAGCCCGCCTGGACGGTGACGGTCTCCTTGCCCGCGTTGATCAGGTCGGGGTCCTCCGCGCCGTCGACGGGGTACGGCCCGACGCCGAGGATGCCGTTCTCGGACTGCAGGACGACGTGCTTGCCGTCGGGGATGTGGTCGGCGATGAGGGTGGGCAGTCCGATGCCGAGGTTGACGTAGGCGTCGTCGGGCAGCTCGCGGGCGGCGCGGGCGGCCATCTGGGTCCGGGTGAGGCTCATCGGGCTGGCACCTCCGCCAGGTCGCGGGAGCGGGTCTCGGTCGCCATGAGCACGCCCGCGGTGGAGATGACGGCGGCGATGACGACGTAGAGGGCAACGGGGGTCGGGCTGCCGAACCGGGTGAGCAGGGCGGTGGCGATCAGCGGGGCGAGGGATCCGGCGATGATCGAGGTGACCTGGTAGCCGATGGAGGTGCCGGAGTAGCGGACGGTGGTGTCGAACTGCTCGGCGAAGAACGCCGCCTGCGGTCCGTACATCGCCGCGTGCGCGATCAGCCCGCCCGTGATGGCGAGGGTGATCAGCCAGCCGTCGCGGGTGTCCAGCAGTGGGAAGAACACCATCGCCCACAGGCCCATGCCCACGGTCCCCAACAGATAGACCGGTTTGCGGCCGAGGCGGTCCGACAGCGCCCCGAAGGCGGGGATGGCGACCAGGTGGACGACGTTGGCGATCAACAGCGCGTTGAGCACCAGGCCGCGGCCGAGATCGAGGTGGGTGGTGACGTAGGTGAGCACGAACGCGGTGATCACGTAGTAGGAGATGTTCTCCACCAGCCGCGCCGAGATGCAGATCCCGATCTGCTTGGGGTAGCGGCGCAGCGCCTCGATCGCGGGCGCCCGCCGCGGCCCGCCCTCGGCCTCGGCCTTGGCGCGGGCCTCGGTGAAGACCGGCGCGTCCTCGATGGACGAGCGGATCCAGTAGCCGAGGATGATCAGCACCGCCGACAGCAGGAACGGCACCCGCCAGCCCCAGCTCTCGAACGTCGCGTCGTCCATGGTCGCGGCCAGGATCGCGAGCACGGCGGTGGCCAGCAGGTTGCCCACCGGCACACCGGCCTGCGGCCAGCTGGCCCAGAACCCCCGGTGCCGGGCCGAGCCGTGCTCGCTGACCAGCAGGACCGCCCCGCCCCACTCGCCGCCGATGGCGAATCCCTGCACCAGGCGCAGCGCGGTGAGCAGGATGGCCGCCCACACCCCGATGCTGGCGTAGGTGGGCAGCAGGCCGATCGCCGCGGTGGCGACGCCCATCATGACGAGGCTGACCATCAGCAGCTTCTTGCGGCCGACCCGGTCGCCGAAGTGGCCGAACACCAGCCCGCCCAGGGGACGGGCGACGAAGCCGAGCGCGTAGGTCAGGAACGCCAGCATGGTGCCGACCAGCGGATCGCTCAGCGGGAAGAACAGCTTGTTGAAGACGAGTGCCGCGGCCGAGCCGTAGAGGAAGAAGTCGTACCACTCCACGGCGGTGCCGACGAGGCTGGCGGCCAGCACGCGGCCGATGCGCGTCCCTGGTTGCGGTGGAGATGCGGCGGCAGTGCTCATCACGTGCTCCTAGTGGTGCGGGCGGGTCGCCGGGAGACAGGCACCCCCGGCGACGGCCCGTGCTGGGTCGGGAGCGACCCGGGGGTCGGCGCCGGGATCACCCGGTGACGCCGTGCTCGGCGCTCGCCGGGCGGGCGGCCCTCCGGCCCGGGCCCCGCCCGGCGCGGGCGGAGCGGAACGGACCGGGGTGGGCGGTGCGCATGCCGGGGAACGGTAGGCGCGGCCCCCTCGCAAACCAATGTGCGGTGACACATAATGGCCGGTCCGAGCGTGTGTGAGGAGACATTGTCGGGGCGCCTGCCGGGTCAGCAGTGTTGACGTCCACGTGACCTATGGAGAGAGGGCAGCATGGACAAGGTGGTCTCCACGCCCGCGGCGGCCGTGGCCGACATCCCCCACGGCGCGAGCCTGGCCGTGGGCGGGTTCGGGCTCTGCGGCGTGCCGACGGAGTTGATCAAGGCGCTGCACGCCCGCGGCGTCGGCGGGCTGCGGGTGGTGTCGAACAACTGCGGGGTGGCCGACTTCGGCCTGGGCATCCTGCTCGCCGACCGCCGCATCGCCAGCATGACCAGCTCCTACGTCGGCGAGAACAAGGAGTTCGCGCGGCAGTTCCTCGCAGGCGAGCTGGAGGTCGAGCTCGTCCCGCAGGGCACCCTCGCCGAGAAGCTGCGCGCGGGCGGCACGGGCATCCCCGCTTTCTACACCGCCACCGGGGTGGGCTCGCAGGTCGCCGACGGCGGCATCCCGCTGCGCTACGCCGAGGACGGCGGGGTCGCCGTCGCGTCGCCGCCCAAGGAGGTCTGCGACCTCATCCTCGACGGGCGGCCCGGGCGCTTCGTCCTCGAACACGCCATCACCTGCGACTACGCCCTGGTGCACGCCGCGCGCGGCGACCGGCACGGGAACCTGGTGTTCGCCCGGTCCGCCCGCAACTTCAACCCGCTGTGCGCCATGGCGGGCCGGATCACCGTCGCCGAGGTCGAGGACCTCGTCGAGCCGGGCGAGCTGGACCCCGACGACGTCCACCTGCCCGGCGTGTTCGTCCAGCGGGTCGTGCACGTCGGCCCTGATGTGGAGAAACGGATCGAGCGGCGCACCGTGCGCGCCGCGGCGCGGTGAGGAGGTGGGCGGGTGGACGGTGTCGCCTTCCGGTTGCTCGAGCTGGTCGCGGCCGGGGCGGGCAGCGACGAACTGGCGCGGCTGGCGGTGGAGGAGCCCGGGTCGGCCGCGGCCGTCGAGCTCGCGCTGCGGATCAACGCGACCGTGCGCGGGCACCGGCGGCGCGAGGCCGAGCTGTCGGCGCTGTTCGACACCGCGGGCGACCTGGCGCGACTGCGCGACCCGGACGCGGTGCTGCGGTCCATCGTGCACCGCGCCCGTCGCCTGCTCGGCGTCGACCTGTCCTATCTGACCCTCAACGACGCCGACGCGGGCATCACCTACATGCGGGTGACCGACGGGTCGGTCTCGCCGCTGTTCCCGCAGGTCAGGATGAAGATGGGGGTGGGTCTCGGCGGGCTGGTCGCGCAGACGGCCCGCCCCTACACCACCCCGGACTACCTGTCCGACCAGCACTTCCTGCACTCCGACCCGGTGGACGACGCCGTGCGCGGCGAGGGGCTGACCGCGCTGCTGGCGGTGCCGCTCGCGGTGGGCGACACCGTCATCGGCGTGTTGTACGCCGCTGACCGCGCCGCCCGGGAGTTCACCCCCGACGAGATCGCGCTGCTGTCCTCCCTGGCCGACCACGCCGCCATCGCGCTGGACAACGCGCGGCTGCTCGCCGAGGTCAGCGCGCACAGCGAGGCCGTCCAGCGCGCGGAGGCCGCCCACGACCGGCTCATGGACCTGGTGCTGCGCGGCGGGGACATCGCCGCCGTCGCCGCCGCGGTCGCCGACGTGCTGCACGGCGGGATCGGCGTCTACACGACCGGGGGCGGCGAGCTCGCGCACGCGGGGCTGCCCACCTCGGCCCCGGCCCCGGACGCTGTCGCGGCGTCCTACAACTCCGGCCGCGCCACCCGCACCGAGCGCGGCTGGGTGTGCGCCGTGCAGGCCGGGCCGGAGTTGTTGGGCAGCATCGTGCTCACGACCGACACCGAGCTGACCGACGCCGACCGGCACCTGTTCGAGCGCGCCGCCGTGGTCACCGCCCTGCTGCAGCTGTTGCGCCGGTCGGTGGCCAAGGCCGAGGACGAGGTCCGCGGCGAACTGCTCACCGACCTGCTGACCGCGCCCGACCGCAACCCCGGCACCCTGGTGGACCGGGGCAGGCACCTCGGCGTGGACCTGACCACCCGGTACGCGGTGTTCATCGCCCACGCCGACGGGGTGTCGCGGCGACGGCTGGCCGCGGCCGCCGCCCAGTTCGCCGCGTTGAGCGGCATCCACGCCGAACAGGTAGTGCTGCTGGCCCAGACCGAGGCGCCCGGCGCGCTGGCCGCCCGGGTCGCCGCCGCGCTCGGCGCCCAGGCGGGCTGCCCGGTCACGGTCGCGGCGGGCGGCCCGGCGCGCGGGCCCGCGGGTCTGGCCGCCGCCTACCGGGAGGCGGAGCGGTGCCTGCGCGCGCTGCTGCGGCTGGGCCGCGACGGCACCGGGGCGTCGATGGCCGAGCTGGGCTTCATCGGCCTCGTCCTGGCCGACCGCGCCGACCACGCGGGCTTCATCCAGCAGACGCTCGGGCCGGTGTTCGACTACGACCGCGACCGGGGGACCGAGCTGATCCGCACCCTGGAGGCCTACTTCACCAGCGGGTGCAGCCTGCCCCGCACGAAGGACCTGCTCCACATCCACGTCAACACCGTCGGCCAGCGCCTTGACCGGATCGGCAGGCTGCTCGGCCCGGACTGGCAGTCCCCCGACCGGATCCTGGAGATCCAGCTCGCGCTGCGCCTGCACTCGCTGCAGGCCACCTGACCCCCGCCCGCGACGGACACACGGGTCCGTCGCGGGCGTGCCCCCGCTAGCGCCCTCGCACGCAGGTGAAGCTCGCCGCCGAGTCCGGGTCGCCGGAGCCGTCGTACCTCGGCCAGGTCGGGTACCGGCACAGCGGCCGGGTGCGGTCGGCGGTCGGGTTCTTGTCGGCGACCACGGGGTGGACCGGCGCCTGACCGTGTTCGACCCAGGTCTCCAGGGCGCCGACCGAGTCCCAGCCCGCGGCGAACGGCGTGTCGACGTTGACGTGGTTGGCGCCCGGCACGAGGTAGAACCGGACGAACCGGTCGACGGCGTGCCTGCCCATGGTCCGCTGGACGCGCTCGAAGTACTCCACTGTGGACCGATGGCTGACCAACTCGTCCGCCGTGCCGTGCAGGAGCAGCAGCTTGCCCCCGTTCGCGGCGAAGCGCCGCAGGTCGGGCTCGTTGACGTCCTGCAGGGCGGACAGCTCGCTGATGCGCCGCTGCCACGGCCCGGGCGCGCGCGGGTCGATGGCGAGCGGGTCGAAACCGGCGTCGCGGGTGACGAAGTGGCGCACCCACTGGTCCCAGAACTGCGGGCCGAAGCCGCTGTCCTTCGGCATCGGGTCGGCCGGGGCCACGGCGCCCATGCCCAGCAGTGGGGTCGTCATGTCGGCCCCGGACAGGAACGGGAACCCGGGGTAGCCCCGCTCCCCGCTGGCGAGCCGATACGGCCACCGCAGGGGCGACGACAGCGCGGTGACAGCGCGGATCTGGCGGCCGGACAGGCAGGTGTCGCCCCGGTCCCCGCCGCCGGGGCAGCGCAGCGACCAGGGGGTGAACCGGCAGCCCGACTCATGCGAGATGACCCCGTCGGCGAGCCCGTCGATGCCGTCGCACGCCTTGATGACGCTGCGGTGCAGCAGGGCCTGCTTCGCCGGGTTCGGGAAGGCGCCGGGCTGCGCGAGAAGGCGGGCCTGGTAGCCGAAGAACAGGTCGAGGCTGGCCGCGTTCCACGCCGGGTAGACCGCGATCACCCCGTCGAAGTCGGTCGGCCAGCGCTGCGCCACGGCCAGGCCCTCGCGGCCGCCGCTGGAGCCGCCCGCGAAGTAGCTGTGCGCGGGCTTCTCGCCGTACCGCGCGTGGATGAGGAACACGGCCGCGTCGCGGGTCTTCTTCAGCGCGTCGCCCGCGAAGTTGCGCAGCGCCTCGTCGTTGACCCCGAAGGAGCCGTCCAGGAGCGGGGTCGGCCGGAAGTCCGGCGCGGCCTGGTGCCCGGAATCGCTGGCGAACGTGGCGTATCCGCGTCCGAGCGGGGTGGGCGCGTCGGCCGGGCCGTAGGGGACGGTGCCCGTGATCGCGGGGAGGACGCCGTCGTATCCGCCGCCGCCGAACATCATCGCCTTGCGGTTCCACCCGGTCGGCAGCGCGACGCGCATTCTGATGTCGGGGGCGGCCGGGTCCACCGGGTGGACGGCGGCGTCGACCTGGCAGTGCTCGCCGACCGCGGCGGGCCCTTGCCCGGACGGGGCGACCAGGCGCGCGGCGGTGACCTCCCCTCCCCCGGTCGGCAGCCCGATCACCGAGGCGGGGATCGGCAGCCCGGCGAGATCGGCGCAGGCGGCTGGCTCCGCCGTCCCGGACGCGGGAGCGGAGGCGATCGTGGAGGCCGCTAACGCGGCAAGCGGGACAAGAACGACAGACCTTCTCATGCGAACCCTTCCGACATTCCCCCGGGTGAATACGGCATTCTCGGCACCGCCTCCTCGGCCGACAATGGAGATGGGAACACTCTCGCCGCACCCGGCATGTGGTGCTCCACAGTGTTCGGATCTCCACAGAACGCGGCGGGCTTGTAGAGCAACGGACATTGAGCGTGCGCCGCCGTCGCCAATAGCGTCGATCACGGCGAACAGCCGACATGTCAGCACAAGCAGAAGGACAGTCATGGCGCGATTCGGCATCATCGGTGCCGGGCTCATGGGACACGGGATCGCGGTCGCGCTCGCCCAGGGCGGCCACCGGGTCCACGTCCACGATCGGGACCCGGCGACGCTGGGCAGCCTCGACATCCGGGTGGAGAAGGCCCTGCGCCTGTGCGGCGCATCGGAGGAGGAGAGCAGCCGGGCGCGCGACCGGATCATCCCCACGCCCGACCTGCCGGACGCCCTGCGCGCTGCCGATGTCGTCGTCGAGGCGGTGCCGGAACGGCTGTCCGTCAAGCACGAGGTGATCGCGGAGGTGGAGGCGGTCGTCTCCCCGCGGGTGCCGGTGTGGTCGAACACCTCGGTCCTCCCGCTCACCGACATCGGGTCCGCGATGCGCCACCCCGACCGCCTCGTCGGCGTCCACTGGTGGAACCCGCCGCACGTCATCCCGCTGGTGGAGATCGCGCCCAGCGCGCGAACGGCGCCGGAGCTGGTGTCGCAAGTGGAGGACCTGCTCGGCGCGCTCGGCAAGACGACCGTCCGCCTCCACCGCGACGTGCCCGGCTTCATCGGCAACCGGCTCCAGTTCGCCCTGCTCCGGGAGGCACTGCACCTGCTGCAGGAAGGCGTCTGCGACGCCGCCACCATCGACACCGTGGTGCGGTCGAGCTTCGGGCTGCGGCTGGCGTCCGTCGGCCCCATGGAGAACGCCGACTACATCGGCCTCGACCTCACCAGCTCCATCCTGACCAGCCTCGCGCCCGGCCTGTCCGCCAGTTCGGGCCCGTTCTCCTGCCTGAACGACCTCCTCGCCGACGGCCACCGCGGCCGGGCCTCCGGCCAGGGCCTGCTCCCCTGGCCGCTCGACCGGGGCGACGAGGTGGCACGCCGCCTCATTGACGGCGTCCGGCGGAATCTGTAGCGTCCGTCCCGAATGCCCGGGGGCGTGTGAGCCTGCGATCAGCGGCTTACATGCCCCCTTTCCATTGTCCGCTCAATGGATTTCCTTACACATCCGGATTCGGCGGACAGTCGACCCTCTCCGGCATTCGCGCCCCCACCTGATGAACGACGAGCAGGCCCGCGGCCTCCACTTCGGCCCGAACTGCGCGTGCTGCTCGTCCTCGTTCTGGTCGGTCTTCGAACGCAACCCGACGGCCCAGGCCGTCGCTGGCCCCTGATCCCCGCGGAGCGGGGAGCCCGGCAGCCCCGGGCTCCCCGCTCACCACGCAGCACGGGACGGGAATCCAGGAAACTCCGCACCTTGAGCCCACAGGCGGGGCGTGTTAGCATCCTTTGGGAGCGCTCCCAATGCCGGTGACCGAGCCGAAATCGTCACGCGCGGCCCGACCGACCACGCCCAGGGAGTCCCGATGTCCCGCTTGCCCCGAGGCGCCGCGCGCTGGTGGCATCCGCCCGCCGTCCGAACCGCCTGCGGGTGCCGATGGCTCGGCGCCCGCAGGCGGCTTTCGGTCAGGCGGTGGGCTCGCCGGAGGGCGCGGGAAGGGGGGTGCCGAGGCGGACGGGGGTGCCGAAGTTCGGGGTGCCGTCGGCGTTCCAGGTGAACTTCTGCGCCCGGGTGGAGCGGTTCATGTCGCAGCCGCCGGTGGCGGAGTCGTTGGCGTGGTAGACGATCCAGTCCTCGGTGCCGTCGGGGGACTTGAAGAAGCCGTTGTGGCCCGGGGCGAACACGCCGTTGGCGTCGTTGCGCTGGAACACCGGGGTGGGCGTCTTCGTCCAGTGCGCCCGGTTGAGCGGGTCGGCGCCGGTCAGGGTGAGCAGGCCCAGCTTGTAGTCCGGACCCCAGCACGCGCTGGCCGAATAGACGATCATGACGCGGCCGTCGCGGTAGAGCGGTTCGGCGCCCTCGTTGACCGGGTGCGTCTGCCGCTCCCAGGCCAGCGTGGGCTGGCTGATCGTCCGGCGCGCCCCGCTGATCGTCCACGGGTTGGACAGCGGTGTGATGGTGATGCTCTGGGTGCCGTCCATGGCGCTGCCCAGCAGGTAGAGCCTGCCGTTGTGCCGCAGGACGCTCGGGTCCAGCTCCCACGTGCTGCCCAGGTCGGCCTTGAAGGAGTACGGACCCATCGGGTCGGCGCCCGCGCTCTCCAGCACGTGGATGCGCTGGGTCGGGTTGAAGTCCGGCACGTTCTGCCCCGCGACGTAGTACAGGTACCAGCGGCCGTTGAGCAGGTGGAACTCCGGGGCCCACATGTTGCAGCACCCGTTCTGCCTGCCAGCCAGGTTGAAGACCACCTGGTCGGCGGCCGTAGACAGGCCCGCCAGCGTCCGCGACCTGCGCATGGTGATCGTGGAGTTCCACGTCGTGGTGGCCAGGTAGTAGTACCCGTCGTGGTACTGCATCCACGGGTCGGGCCCGTTGCGCTTGATCGGGTTGGTGAACGCGCCGAGTCTCACCAGCCGCCACTGCTGGTTCGCCCCGCCGGTGTCGGGCCACTGGATGAGCCGCGCGCCGTCGGCGGTGGAGAAGTCCAGCACGTCGACTGCCTTGCCGCTGTTGCGGTTGACCAGCCGGACGAACCCGCCCCCGGAGTCCGCCAGCCGGAACTGCTGGTTGCTCCCGTTGTGGTCGGCCCACTGGATCACGTCGGCCCGGTCGGCCGTCGACGCGCCCTCGATGTCGAGCACCTTGCCGCTGTGCCGGGACTTGAGCCGGTAGTAGCCGCCGCCGGAGTCGACGAACTGCCACTGCTGCCAGGCCCCGTCGTTACGCGTGTACTGCGAGATACGCGCGCCGTCCTCGGTGGCGAGGTTGTAGACGTCCAATGCCTTGCCGCTGTGCCGGTTCACCAGCACGTAGTAGGCGTTGGTGTCGACCACGGCCGCGGACGCCTGCCGCGGCGCCGCGGTCGTGCCTGCGAACACCGTCGCGGTGGCCGCCAAGACCACCCCGAGCTTTCTCATCGGGTCCTCCACTCTGCGGGACGGGACCGGTCAGTGACCGATCCGGAAGGTGGCGTCGGCGCGGTCGGCCGCGGTGGCGATCGGGTCCACGCGCAGCACGTGGCCTGCGTGCCGGAGGTGCCGGTCCGGGAAGTTGTGCGACCGGAACGAGGTCCACGTGCTGTCGGCGAGCCCGGGCACGCGGTGGAACGTGGCGTCGGCGGCGAAGAGGGCCGAGCCGTCGTTCCGGGCCAGGCCCACCGCGAAACCGGCGTGCCGCAGATAGCGGTCGGGATAGTTGACCGAGCGGAACGACAGCCCGGCCGGCGACGCGAGACCGGGCACAAGCCGCCACATCGCGTCCTGGTAGGGGTCGAACGGGTACGGGTCGATGCGGCCCACGTTGTCGGCGTGCCGGATCAGGTGGTCGGGGAGGTTGTGGGACTTGATCCGGTTCCAGCCCGGCGCGCCCCAGCGGGCGAGCAGGTCGGCGTGCTCCGTCGCGGTGATGCCGCAGATGGTGGGGTGCTTGGCGTTGAGCGGCTGGGTGTACTCCGCCTTGGAGAGCGGTGCCCACGAGTCGGTGGCGATGTCGCCGCTGCGCCAGGCGTACAGCTCGCCGTTGACAGGGGCGAAGGAGTCGCCCCACAGCCACCACTCGTCGCGGTCGTGGGCCTTCACGACGATCGGCGCCTCGATCCCGCCGCTGACCACACCGCGTGTGTACGTGGTGAAGCTGCGCGGAGTGAGCGTGGGCGAGCGGGCGCCGTAGAGACGCCCGTCCGCGAAGCTCTTGTAGTACAGGAAGTTCATGCCCTGTCCCAGGTGGACAGTTGCGTCCAGGACATCGAAGCCGGGGTCGAAGAACAGCTGCGGTGGGCCGACGGTGACGAAGTCGGTGGTGTGGTTGACCCAGATCCCGTCGCGTCCGCCGCTGTTGGCCGAGTAGATGATGCCGTACTGGCCGCGCTCGGCGTCCCAGAACGCCTCGGGCGCCCAGGTGTGCGTCGGCATCGAGTGCATCCGCAGCCTGCGGTAGCCGGTGAACGACCGCAGGTCCGGCGAGTCCCACACGTGGATGTGCTGGTTCTGCCGGGTGAAGTCGGTCCCGGTCAGGTCGGTGGCCAGGACGACGAACCCACCACCGCGCTTGCGCATGATGAACGGGTCGCGCAGGCCGCGCGTGCCCTCGGTCGGCGTGGCGACGGGGTTGCCCTGGTTGAGCGGGACCCAGTTCAGCCCGTCCGAGCTGACCGCCAGGTGCAGGGCGTACCGGTCGGCCAGCCGGTCCGGCGACTCGGTGAAGTAGCCCATCACGTAAGCGGAATCGCCGGGCGCGGCGTGCGCGACCAGGCGGCCCGCGCCCGCCAGGGCGACGGCGGACAGCCCGCCCACCAGGAATGCGCGTCGTTGCGGCATGGTCGGACAACTCCTCGTCCGGGATGGCGGCCAGCGGGACCCGCGACAGACCGGTAAGCCGGGGAACACTCGGCCGAACAGTGCTGTGAACGTTAACAGCAGCCAGAGATGGGCGGCAAGCCTCAGCCGTCGCCGCGACGATTTCCCACCCAACGAGCACGTCCCATGATCGGCTCGACTGGGAGCGGTTGCAGCGTGCAAATCCCCAGCACAATCGGTCTATTGACACGGCGATAAGTTTCGCGTTACCCATAGACACTCCCCCGCGCGCCTGCGGCCCGGAAGCCGGACTCCGCTCTGTTAGCGATAACGCCGCACCGGCGCGCACTGGGTGGTGAGAGAGGAGCTGCTCGATGAACACCCGCGTTCCGCGCCATCGTGTCGTGCTGGTGGTGGTCGCCCTGCTGGCCTGCCTGACCACGGTGATGGCGGCCCCGGCCTCGGCGGCCCCGGCGGTCCGGTACACGAACCCGATCGCCGCCCAGCGGGCCGACCCGCACATCGTCAAGCACTCCGACGGCTACTACTACTTCACCGCCACGGTGCCGGAGTACGACCGGATCGTGCTGCGCCGGGCGACCACGATCCAGGGCCTGGCCACCGCGCCGGAGTCGGTGATCTGGCGGCGGCACGCCAGCGGCGAGATGGGCGCGCACATCTGGGCGCCGGAGATCCACTTCATCAACGGCCGGTGGTACGTCTACTTCGCCGCGGGCCGCACCGACGACGTGTGGCGCATCCGCCCGTACGTGCTGGAGAACTCCAGCGCCGACCCGATGACCGGCTCCTGGGTCGAGCGCGGCCGCGTCAACGTCCCGTGGGACACCTTCTCCCTGGACATGTCCACCTTCACCGTGAACGGCGTGCGCTACCTGACCTGGGCGCAGGCCGAGCCGGGGATCTCCACCAACTCCAACCTCTACCTCGCCCGGATGGGCGCGAACCCCTGGCAGATCACCGGGCCGGTCGCCCGGCTGACCGTCCCCACCCTGGCCTGGGAGACCCGTGGCGGCGTGCGCGTGGCCGAGGGGCCCGCGGTGGTGCAGCGCAACGGCCGGGTGTTCATGACCTACTCCGCCAGCGCCACGGACGCGAACTACTGCCTCGGGATGCTGACCGCGTCCGCGTCCGCCGACCTGCTCAACCCGGCCTCGTGGACCAAGAGCCCGAACCCGGTCTTCCAGTCCAACGCGGCCACCGGCCAGTACGGGCCCGGGCACAACTCGTTCACCACGTCCGAGGACGGCCAGAGCGACATCCTCGTCTACCACGACCGCGACTACCGCGACATCGCGGGCGACCCGCTGCGCGACCCCAACCGCCGCACCCGCGTGCAGAAGTTCTACTGGAAGCCCGACGGCACCCCGGACTTCGGCATCCCGGTCGCCGACGGTGTGACGCCCGTGCGCCTGAGGTCCCACAACTTCCCCGACCGGTTCGTGCGCCACTGGGAGCACCGGGCCCGCATCGACGCGGGCGTCACCCCGCTGGCCGACTCCCAGTTCCGCGTCGTTCCCGGCCTGACGGGATCGGGCACGGTGTCGCTGGAGTCGACCAACTTCCCCGGCTACTACCTCCGCCACCGCGACCACGAGGCGTGGGTGGAGCGCAACGACGGCAGCGCTACCTTCCGCGCCGACGCGTCGTTCCACCGCCGCCCCGGCCTGGCGTCCAGCGCGGGCGTGTCGTTCGAGTCGGTCAACTTCCCGGGCCACTACCTCCGGCACGTCGGCTTCCAGCTGGTCCTCGCGACCGCGCCGGACGCGCTCGGCCGGGCGGACGCGACGTTCGTCCTGGAGTGAGCCTGCCCCCAAGACGCTCCCACGGGCATGACGAAGTGGAGGACCCGATGAGAAAGCTCGGGGTGGCCCTGGCGGCCACCGCGATGGTGGTAGGCGGCACGGTCGTGGTGACGCAGTCCGCGTCCGCGGCCGTGGTCGACACCAACGCCTACTACGTGCTGGTGAACCGGCACAGCGGCAAAGCTCTCGATGTCTACAACCTCGCCACCGACGACGGCGCGCCGATCGTGCAGTGGGCGCGCAACGACGGCGCGTGGCAGCAGTGGCAGTTCGTCGACTCCGGCGGGGGCTACTACCGGCTCAAGTCCCGGCACAGCGGCAAGGTCCTCGACGTCGAGGGCCGGTCCACCGAGAACGGCGCCAACGTGGTGCAGTGGACCGACCACAACGGGACCAACCAGCAGTTCCAGCTCCGCGATTCCGCGGACGGGCACGTGCGGCTGGTGAACCGCAACAGCGGCAAGGCGCTGGACGTGTGGGAGCGGTCGACCGCCGACGGCGCGCGGGTGTCCCAGTACACCGACCAGGACGGCGCCAACCAGCAGTGGCGGCTGGTGCGGGTGGACGCGAACCCCGACCCCGGCCCCGGTCCGGACGGCCGCCAGCTCGAGAGCCTGAACCGGGGTCTGACCAGTGTGCGGTCGGGCAACGGCAACCTGGTGAGCTGGCGGCTGCTGGCCGGTGACCCGCAGGGCGTCGCGTTCAACGTCTACCGCGGCACGACGAGGCTCAACGGCAGCCCGATCACCTCCTCGACCAACTACCTCGACAACGGCGCGGCCGGTGACGCCTCCTACACGGTCCGCGCAGTGGTCGGCGGCGTGGAGCGGGCGCCGTCGGAGCCGTCGCTGCGGTTCACCGGCGGCGGGCACCTCGACGTGCCGATCCAGCCGCCGGGGAGCACCTACAGCGCCAACGACGCCAGCGTCGGCGACCTCGACGGCGACGGGCAGTACGAGATCGTCCTCAAGTGGGACCCGAACAACGCCAAGGACAACTCGCAGTCCGGCGTGACGGGCAACGTCTACATCGACGCCTACCGGCTGAACGGCACCCGGCTGTGGCGCATCGACCTCGGCCGCAACATCCGGGCGGGCGCGCACTACACGCAGTTCCAGGTGTACGACTACGACGGTGACGGGCGCGCCGAGGTCGCGATGAAGACCGCGGACGGCACCCGCGACGGCCGCGGTGTCGTGATCGGCAACGCCAACGCCGACTACCGCAACTCCAGCGGCTACATCCTGTCCGGCCCGGAGTTCCTGACGATGTTCAACGGGCTGACCGGCGCGGCCATGTCGACGGTGGACTACGACCCGCCGCGCGGCAACGTCGCCTCCTGGGGCGACAGCTACGGCAACCGCGTCGACCGGTTCCTGGCGGGCACCGCCTACCTCGACGGCGTCCGCCCGTCGCTGATCATGGCCCGCGGCTACTACACGCGCGCGGTCATCGCGGCCTGGGACTTCCGCGACGGGCGGCTCGTCAAGCGCTGGACCTTCGACAGCAACACCGCCAGCGGCTATGCCGGGCAGGGCAACCACTCCCTGACGGTGGGCGACGTCGACCAGGACGGCCGCGACGAGATCGTCTACGGCGCCGCCGCCATCGACGACAACGGCCGGGGCCTGTGGACCACCGGCCTCGGCCACGGCGACGCTGGCCACCTCGGCGACCTGGACCCGTCGCGGCCGGGCCTGGAGTACCTTAAGGTCTCCGAGAGCAGCAACCAGCCCGGCTCCTGGTTCGCCGACGCCCGCACCGGCCAGCGCCTGTGGACCACCGCGTCCGGCGGCGACAACGGCCGCGGCGTGTCCGCCGACATCTACGCTGGCAGCCCCGGCGCGGAGTCCTGGTCGGCGATGGACGGCAGCCTGCGCAACACCCGTGGCCAGGCGGTCGGCCGCAAGCCCTCCTCGATCAACTTCCTGGTGTGGTGGGACGGCGACCCGACCCGCGAGCTGCTGGACCAGACCCGCATCGACAAGTACGGCACCGGCGGCGACACCCGCCTGCTCACCGCGTCGGGCGTGCACTCCAACAACGGCTCCAAGGCCACCCCGTCCCTGTCCGGCGACATCCTCGGCGACTGGCGCGAGGAGGTCATCTGGCCCACCCTCGACAACCGCGCGCTGCGCATCTACTCGACCCCCCACCCCACCGACCGGCGCTTCACCACGCTCGTCCACGACACCCAGTACCGGGTGGCGATCGCCTGGCAGAACACCGCCTACAACCAGCCACCCCACCCCAGCTTCGCCCTCCGCTGAGCTGATCCCGGAGAAATGACCACCGCCGTGGCCCGCCACCCAGGCGGGCCACGGCGCGCGTCTGCACGAAGCGCAGGTGGTCGTCGCTCCCGTGGTGGTTCCCGGAAGACGATCTGCGCACCGGCTGCGGCGGCGCCGTTCACTCCGAGCACCCGGCTGCGGATGGCGCAGTGCCGCCGGGGAACGCCGAACCCGCGCCACGGAAGGCGATCCGGTCGAGTGAGGTCTTCGACGAGAGGCCGTTGCCGGTGTGCAGGAAGGCCCCCGGCCCTGACCGTCAGCGCAGGCCCTGGGCGAGCCGGTGGTAGGCCTGGTTCCAGCGGAGCCGGTCGGTGAAGTCGTCGGTCGTGGTGGCCTCGCCGATGACGACCAGCTCGGTGTCGACCATCCTGGCGAAGTCGCGCAGCACGCCCACGCCCGCCGACCGGGTGAGGACGGTGTGGTGCGGGCCGCCCGCGGTCAGCCAGCACTCCGCCGAGATCGGAAGCGACGGCCGCGGCGTCCACACCGCGCGCGCGACCGGGAGGTTCGGCAGGGGCTCGTCCGGCGGCACGACGTCGATCTCGTTGGCCACCAGCCGGAACCGGTCGCCGAGGTCGGCCAGGCCGATCACCGCGGCCGGGCCGGGCTCGGCGTCGAAGACCAGGCGCACCGGGTCGTCGCGGTCGCCGATGCCCAGCGGGTGGATCTCGCACGACGGCCGGTCGGCGGCGATCGACGGGCACACCTCCAGCATGTGCGCGCCGAGCGTCTTCGGCGTCCCGGGGCCGAAGTGGTAGGTGTAGTCCTCCATGAACGACGCCGACGGGCCCATTGCCTTGACCGCGGCCAGCAGGGCGCTCGTCTTCCAGTCGCCCTCGCCGCCGAAGCCGTAGCCATCGGCCATCAGCCGCTGCACCGCCAGGCCGGGCAGCTGCCGCAATCCGCCCAGGTCCTGGAAGTTGGTGGTGAACGCGCCGAACCCGCCGTCGACGAGGAACCGGCGCAGACCCGCCTCCAGGCGCGCGGCGTAGCGCAGGGATTCGTGCCGCTCCCCGCCCACGGCCAGTTCGGGGGCCAGCCGGTAGGCGTCGGCGTACTCGGCCACCAGCTGGTCGATCTCGGCGTCCGCCACCGCGTCGACCACCGCCACCAGGTCGTTGACGCCGTAGGTGTTCACGCTGACGCCGAAGCGCAACTCGGCCTCGACCTTGTCGCCCTCGGTCACCGCGACGTCGCGCATGTTGTCGCCGAAGCGGGCCAGGCGCAGCCCGCGCAGGTGGTTGTGGCCGACCGCGGCGCGCACCCACTCGGCGACGCGGCTCACCAGCCGCGGGTCGGACACGTGTCCGGCGACCGTCTTGCGCGCCACGCCGATGCGGGTCTGGATGTAGCCGAACTCCCGGTCGCCGTGCGCCGCCTGGTTGAGGTTCATGAAGTCCATGTCGATCGTGGACCACGGCAGCGCCTCGTTGAGCTGGGTGTGCAGGTGCAGCAGCGGCTTGCGCAGCGCGTCCAGCCCGCTGATCCACATCTTCGCCGGGGAGAAGGTGTGCATCCAGGCGATCACACCGACGCAGGCCGGGTCGGTGTTGGCCGCCTCCAGCGTCTGGCGGATCGCCGATGAGTCGGTCAGCACCGGCTGCCACACCAGTTCGGCGCCCAGCGCGCCGGTCGCGGTCAGCGCGCGCTCGATCCGCTGCGACTGGCCCGCGACCTGCTCGAGCGTCTCCGGGCCGTAGAGGTGCTGGCTGCCGGTCAGGAACCAGACCTGCGGCTTGGGCGGTGTTGACATGGGAGTCCCCTGGGAAGTCGGTGGGCTACTGGCCGTAGACGTTCTGGTAGCGCTCGTAGAGCCGGTCGACGGCGCCGCTGTCGATCACGTCCGGCCTACCCAGCTGGTGTGCGAAGTGGACGGTGCGGGCGACGTCCTCGACCATGACCGCGGCCTTGACCGCCGCGCGCGCGTCCCGCCCGATGGTGAACGGGCCGTGGTTGCGCATCAGCACCGCCGGTGACCGGCTGCCGCGCAGGGTCTCCACGATGCCCCGGCCGATGGAGTCGTCGCCGATCATGGCGAACGGGCCGACCGGGATCTCGCCGCCGAACTCGTCGGCGATCATGGTCAGCACGCACGGGATCGGCTCGCCGCGCGCTGCCCACGCCGTGGCGTACGGCGAGTGCGTGTGCACCACGCCGCCGACCTCGGGCATGTGCCGGTAGACGTAGGCGTGCGCGGCCGTGTCCGACGACGGCGCGAGTTCCCCGTCGACGAGGTTGCCGTGCAGGTCGGTGACGACCATCTTCTCGGGCCCCAACTCGTCGTAGGACACCCCGGACGGCTTGATCACCATGAGGTCCGCGCCCGCGACCCGCGCGGAGACGTTGCCAGCCGTCCAGATCACCAGCTCGTACCGGGTCAGCTCCCGGTGCAGGTCCGCCACCGTGCGGCGCAGTCCGGCCACCGCGTCGGCCACCGCCTGGGTCAGCGCCATCTAGTCCTCCCCCTCGCGCCGGGCGACGGCCGCGCGCCGGATCGCCCGCAGCCGGTGCATGACGTCGTTGCCGCCGCGCCCGAAGTGGTCGTAGAGCTCGGCGTACTCGGCGAACAGCCGCTCGTAGGCCGCGACGTTCGCCCGGACCGGCTGGTACACCGACGGTTCCTTCGCGCCCATCGCCGCCGAGGCTGCCCGGATGTCCGGGTACGCGCCCGCGGCGACGGCGGCGTGCAGCGCCGAGCCGAGCGCGGGGCCCTGGGCCGACCCGATCACCGACAGCGGCAGGTTCACCACGTCGGCGTAGATCTGCATGAGCAGCGGGTTGCGCAGCAGGCCGCCCGCGACGATCAGCTCGCGCACCGGCACGCCCGCGTCGGTGAACGAGTCGATGATGACCCGGGTGCCGAACGCCGTGGCCTCCACCAGCGCGCGGTAGACGTCCTCGGCGCGGGTGCCCAGCGTCATGCCCACCACGATCCCCGACAGCTCGTGGTCGACCAGCACCGAGCGGTTGCCGCTGTGCCAGTCGAGGGCGACCAGCCCGTGCTCGCCGATCTCCTGCGCGGCGGCCAGCTCGGACAGCAGGTCGTGCACGCTGATCCCGCGCTCGCTGGCCTGCTCGTGGTAGCGCGGCGGGACCTGGTTCTCCATGTACCAGGCGAAGATGTCGCCGACGCCGCTCTGCCCGGCCTCGTAACCCCAGAGCCCGGGGACGATGCCGCCGTCGACCACCCCGCACATCCCCGGCACCTCGCGCAGCACGTCGCCGCTCATCACGTGGCAGGTCGACGTGCCCATGATCGCCACCATCTGGCCGGGCTCGACGGCGCGCGCGGCGGGCGCGGTGACGTGCGCGTCGACGTTGCCGACCGCGACGGCGATCCCCTCGGGCAGCCCGGTCCACGCGGCGGCCGCCGCGGTCAGCGTCCCCGCCCTGGCGCCGAGCGCGCCGATGGGCTGCTCGACCTTGTCGGCGACGAAGTCGGCGAAGCCGGGGTCGAGCGCGGCCAGGAAGTCCCGGCTCGGGTACCGGCCGTCCTGGTAGACGCCCTTGTACCCGGCGGTGCAGGCGTTGCGGACATAGCGGCCGGTGAGCTGCCAGACGATCCAGTCGGCGGCCTCGACCCAGCGGTCCATCGCCGCGTAGACCTCGGGCGCCTCCTCCAGCAACTCGAGGCCCTTGGCGAACTCCCACTCCGCGGAGATCAGCCCGCCGTAGCGGGGCAGCCACTTCTCCCGCCGCCGGGCGGCCAGCTCGTTGATCCGGTCGGCCTGCGGCTGGGCGGCGTGATGCCGCCACAGCTTGACGTAGGCGTGCGGGTTGCCCGCGAACTCCGGCAGCTCGCACAACGGCGTGCCGTCGGCGGTGGTGGGGACCATCGTGCAGGCGGTGAAGTCGGTGCCGACGCCGATCACCCTGGCCGGGTCGGCCCCGGCGTCGGCGAGCGCGGCGGGCACGGCCGAGCGCAGCACGTCGCGGTAGTCCTGGGGCACCTGCAGCGCCCAGTCCGGGGGGAGCGCGGCGCCGGTGGCGGGCAGGACCCGGTCCACCACGCCGTGCCGGTACTCGTGCACCGCGGCGCCGAGCTCGGCCCCGTCGCGCACCCGGACCACCACGGCGCGGCCGGACAGGGTGCCGAAGTCGACACCCACCACCAGCGCGTCGTCATCGTTGGTCATGAAGCCGCCCTTGTCAGGGGGAAGAGGGGGACAGCGCCGAGTGTTATCGTTAACACGATCGCCGTCAAGACCCGGTTCCAACAAGCGGTGTCAGCCGCAGTGAGCGTGCACAAAACGAGGGCCGGGATGTGTATCCCGGCCCTCGTTCGGACGGTGATCAGCGCTGGGGCGGCGCCACGCTGCGACGTTCGACCAGCTCCGGGACGAGGGTGCGCTGCACCGGGGCCGCCTGGGTGCCGGAGAGCTGGGCCAGCAGCAGGCCGAGCGTCTCGGCGGCCACGGCGTCGAAGTCCGGCCGGATGGTGGTCAGCGGCGGGATGAAGAACTCCGCCTCGGGCACGTCGTCGAAGCCGACCACGCTGACGTCGTCGGGCACCGACCGGCCGCGCTCGCTCAGCGCGCGCAGGATGCCCAGCGCGAGGTGGTCGTTGGCGGCGAAGACCGCGGTGACCTCTGGCATCCGCGCCAACATCTGCCCGGCGCGGTACCCGGCGGCGGCGCTCCAGTCCGCGGCCGCCAGCGGCGGGACCTCCGCGCCCGCCTCGTCGAGCGCACGGCGCCACCCGCGCACGCGGCCGTCGGCGTCGAACCAGTCCGCGGGCCCGGACACGTGCCACACCGTGGCGTGGCCCGCGTCGAGCAGGTGCTTGGTGGCCGCGTAGGCGCCCGCCTCCTGGTCGACGGTCACCAGCGGCGCGCCGCGCTCGGGGTCGCCGTCGATGGTCACCAGCGGGACCCCGGCCGAGACGGTGGCCAGGGCCTCGTTCGCCGACGCCGTGGGCGCTATGGCCACGATGCCCGCGACGCGCTGGTTGCGGTGCTGTTCGAGGGCCGCCTCTATCGAGGACCGGTCCAGCTCCCGCACCCGCCGGACGCTGACGGCGAAGCCCGCCGCGGACGCGGCCAGCTCGAACGCGGCCAGCAGCGACGACGGCCCGTAGAGGGTGGAGTTCTGGGCGACCACCCCGATCAGCTGCGAGCGGCCCGTGACCAGCGCGCGGGCCGCGGCGTTGGGCCGGTAGCCCAGCTCCTCCATCGCGGCGCGCACCCGGAGCCGGGTCTGCTCGCGGACGTTGGGGTGGCCGTTGAGGACCCGCGACACCGTCTGGTGCGACACGCCCGCCAGCCGCGCGACGTCGACCATGGCCGGGTCCCTGGCCACGCGCCCACTCGCCGTCGCATTGTCCACAGCAGCCTCGATTCCGTCGTTACCGGTTCGATACTTGTTAGCGATAACAGGGATCTGAACCGATCCGTCGACCGACCCGGCGACGGTCCCGCCGCGCCGATCACAGTGGTCAGACTACCAGGAGTGCCTGGTGGCCGTACCTTGCAAGGAAAGCTGGCACGCAGCCGACGGGGCCGCTCACGGGGTGTCAACGATGCGAATTCGTGGTTCCGCAGGGGTTGACGGCAGGATTGTGAACGTTCACTCTAGCTCCCGTGACCAGGGTCACGCGCTTCGCCGACAGCGGGCGCCACGGTTGACCACGGAGGAAGAAGCATCGTGTTGAGAACAATCACGGCGGCGGTCGGCGCGGTCCTGCTGTCCACGCTCGCCGCGTGCGGCGGCGGCGACGGCGCGGCGGCGCCGGGCGGGGCGGCCCAGGGCGACGACAGGATCACCATGGGCTTCTCCCAGGTGGGCGCCGAGAGCGGCTGGCGGACGGCGAACACCAAGTCGATCCAGGAGGCCGCCGCCGCGGCGGGCGTCGAGCTGAAGTTCTCCGACGCCCAGCAGAAGCAGGAGAACCAGATCAAGGCGATCCGGTCCTTCATCCAGCAGAAGGTCGACGTCATCGCGTTCAGCCCGGTCGTCGAGACGGGCTGGGACACCGTGCTGCTGGAGGCCAAGCGCGCCGACATCCCGGTGATCCTGACCGACCGCGCGATCGACTCCGAGGACACCTCGCTCTACAAGACGTTCCTCGGCTCCGACTTCGTGGAGGAGGGCCGCAAGGCGGGCCAGTGGGTCGTCGACAACACCCAGGGCGCGGTCACCGTCGTCGAGTTGCAGGGCACGACCGGGGCGGCGCCCGCCATCGACCGCAAGACCGGCTTCGAGGAGGTCATCGCGGCGCGGCCGGACATCAAGATCGTCGCCACGCAGAGCGGGGACTTCACCCGGTCCGGCGGCAAGCAGGTCATGGAGGCGTTCCTCAAGTCCACCCCGGACATCGACGTCGTCTACGCCCACAACGACGACATGGGGCTCGGCGCCATCGAGGCGATCAAGGCCGCGGGCAAGAAGCCCGGCACGGACATCAAGATCGTGACCGTTGACGCGGTCAAGGACGGCATGACCGCCCTGGCCAACGGCGAGATCAACTTCATCGTCGAGTGCAACCCGCTGCTGGGCGAGCAGCTGATGGACCTCGCCGCCAAGGTCGTCGCGGGCGAGGAGGTCCCCGCCCGGGTGGTGACCGAGGAGACCACCTTCACCCCCGAGCAGGCCAAGGCGGTCCTTCCCGAGCGGCAGTACTGAGACCTGGCCTGTCCGCCCATCCCCCAGCCGCGGTCCCCGCCACCACGGACGCCCTGGTCCGCGTGAGGCGGTGGCGGGGGCCGCGTTCCACCGACGACGAAAGTTCGGCGATGACCGATTCCCCACGGGGTGGCCCCGACCCGGTGGTCGACATGCGCGGGATCTCCATCGGGTTCCCGGGCGTGAAGGCGCTCTCGGCGGTCGACTTCCGGCTGTTCCCCGGCGAGGTGCACGCCCTGATGGGCGAGAACGGGGCCGGGAAGTCCACCCTGATCAAGACCCTGACCGGCGTGCACACCCACAACACCGGCGAGATCCGCCTCGACGGCGCGCAGGTCTCCTTCACCGGGCCCGGCCAGGCGCAGGAGGCGGGCATAGCCACGGTGTACCAGGAGGTCAACCTCTGCGCGAACCTGTCGGTGGCGGAGAACATCCTGCTGGGCCGTGAGCCGAGGAGGTTCGGCCGCATCGACGGCAAGGCCACCCGGGCGCGCGCCGCCGAACTGCTGGCCCGCATCGGCCTGGCCATCGATCCCGGCTCCACGCTGGGCAGCCACCCGATCGCGGTGCAGCAGCTGGTCGCCATCGCCAGGGCGCTGACGGTCGACGCGCGGGTGCTGGTGCTCGACGAGCCGACGTCCAGTCTGGACGCCGAGGAGGTCGCCGAGCTGTTCCGCATCCTGCGGGTGCTGCGCGACGACGGCGTGGCGATCCTGTTCGTCTCCCACTTCCTCGACCAGGTCTACGAGATCTCCGACCGGATGACCGTGCTGCGCAACGGCCGTCTCGTCGGCGAGTGGCGCACCGAGGAGCTGGACCGCATGGCGCTGGTGTCGGCCATGATCGGCCGCGAGCTCGGCGCGCTGGCCGAGGTGGAGCGGCGGGGGGAGCGCCACTCCCCCGGCGCCGACGTCGTGCTGCGGGCCGAGGGCGTCGGCCGCGCGGGCGCGATCGCGCCGTTCGACCTCGACCTGCACGCGGGCGAGGTCGTCGGGCTGGCCGGGCTGCTCGGCTCGGGCCGCACCGAGCTGGCCCGGCTGCTGTTCGGCGCGGACCGCGCCGACACCGGCAGGCTGGTCGTCGGCGGGACGCCGGTCCGCGTCCGCGGCCCCCGGTCCCTGATCGCCCGCGGCGTCGCGTTCTCCTCGGAGGACCGCAAGGCCGACGGCCTGGTCGCCGACCTGACCATCCGCGACAACCTCGTGCTCGCGCTGCAGGCCGCGCGCGGCTGGGCGCGGCCGATCCCGCGCCGGACGGCGGACGCGCTGGTGGCGGAGTTCATCGGGAAGCTGGACATCCGGCCAGCCGACCCGGACGCGGTCATCGGCACGCTGTCCGGCGGCAACCAGCAGAAGGTGCTGCTGGCCCGCTGGCTGGTCACCCGGCCGAAGGTGCTCATCCTCGACGAGCCCACCCGCGGCATCGATGTCGGCGCCAAGGCCCAGATCCAGAAGGTGGTGGCCGACCTGGCCGCCGACGGCATGGCGGTGGTGTTCATCTCCGCCGAGTTGGAGGAGGTGGTGCGCGTGTCCGACCGCGTGGTCGTGCTGCGCGACCGGCGCGTCGTCGGGGAGCTGCGCGGTGGCGAGGTCACGGTCGACGCGGTGATGACCCGCATCGCCGCGCACCCCGAGCCGACGGCGGTGGCCGGGTGAGCGCCAACCGCCTGCTCTGGCCGCTCGCGGCGCTGGCCGCCCTGATCGTGCTGAACGTCGTGGTCACCCCGTCGTTCCTGGAGCTGCGCTTCCAGGACGGGCACCTGTTCGGCAGCACCGTCGACATCCTGCGCAACGGCGCGCCCACACTGCTCATCGCGCTCGGCATGACCCTGGTCATCGCCACCCGGGGCATCGATCTGTCCGTCGGCGCGATCGCCGCGATCGCCGCCGCGGTCGCGTGCACGCACATCGCCTCCGGCGGCGACGCGATCACCGCGATGCTGCTGGCCCTGGGCCTCTCGGCGCTGCTGGGGGTGTGGAACGGCTTCCTCGTGACGGTCGTCGGCATCCAGCCGATCATCGCCACGCTCGTGCTGATGATCGCCGGGCGCGGCCTGGCCATGCTGCTCACCGAGGGCCAGATCATCACCGTCTCCGACGACCTCTACAGCCAGGTCGGCGCGGGCTTCCTGGTGCTGCCTATCGCCATCCTGATCAGCCTGGCCGCGCTGGCTGGCGTCGCGCTGCTCACCCGCCGCACGGCGCTCGGCATGCTGATCGAGGCCGTCGGGGTGAACCCGGAGGCCAGCAGGCTGGCCGGGGTGCGCTCGCGGACGATCGTCTGGACGGTCTACGTCTTCATCGCCGTCTGCTCGGGCGTGGCCGGGCTGATGATCAGCTCCAACGTCAACTCCGCCGACGCCAACAACATCGGCCTGTGGATCGAGATGGACGCGATCCTGGCCGTGGTCATCGGCGGCACGTCCCTGGCGGGCGGCCGGTACTCGCTGGTCGGCACCCTGATCGGCGCCCTGGTCATCCAGACGCTGACCACCACCGTCTACACGATCGGCGTGCCGCCCAACGTCACCCTGGTCTTCAAGGCCGTCGTCGTGATCGCCGTGTGCCTGCTGCAGTCGCCGCGCTCCGCGGCCCTGCTGCGCCGCCCGGCCCGAGCCGAGGAGGTGGCGGCCCGATGACCGCCATGGCCCCCACGCGGATCCCGCGGCGCTTCCTGCCCGTCGTGGCCACGTTCGCGGTCTTCGTGCTGACCTTCGGCGCGGGCTCGGTCCGCTACGAGGGCTTCGCCTCCGGCCAGGTGGTCGCGAACCTGTTCATCGACAACGCCCACCTCATCGTGCTCGCCGTGGGCATGACGTTTGTGATCCTCACCGGCGGCATCGACCTGTCGGTCGGCTCGGTGCTGGCGCTGTCGACGATGATCGCCGCGGCGACGCTGCAGGCTGGCTGGCCGGTCTGGCTGTCGGTGCTGGCCGTGCTGGCCTCGGGCAGCACGCTGGGCCTGCTGATGGGCCTGGTGATCCACCACTTCCAGGTGCAGCCGTTCATCGTGACGCTGGCGGGCATGTTCCTCGCCCGCGGCCTGTGCTTCCTGATCAGCGTCGAGTCGGTGTCCATCAAGGACCCGGCGTTCCGGGCGGCCGCCACCGACACCATCGGGCTGGGCGGCGGCGTCGTGATCACCTACGCCGTGGTCGTCGCCCTGCTCGTGCTGGTGGCCGGGGCGTACGTCCTGCACCTGACGCGCTTCGGGCGCACGGTCTACGCGGTGGGCGGCAGCGAGTCGTCGGCCCGGCTGATGGGCCTGGCCACCGGCCGGGCGAAGGTCGGCGTGTACGTCGTCAGCGGCTTCTGCTCCGCGCTGGGCGGGCTGCTGTTCGGCCTCTACATGCTCTCCGGTTACGGCCTGCACGCGGTGGGCATGGAGCTGGACGTCATCGCCGCGGTCGTGATCGGCGGCACCCTGCTGGCGGGCGGCGTGGGCTACGTGGCGGGCTCGCTGGTGGGCGTGCTGGTGCTCGGCACCGTGCAGACCCTCATCTCGTTCGAGGGCACCCTCAGCTCGTGGTGGACCAAGATCGTCATCGGCGTGCTGCTGCTGGCCTTCATCGCCTTGCAGCGCCTCATCGTCCGCCGAGGGCCGGGGACCTGACACCGGCGGGCCGAGCCGGTCACCGGCCGGTTCGGCCCGCCGCCACCAGGTCGATGGAATGACATTTCACAATGCGGGACGCTCCGCGCGGCAGTCCCGCCGCGTGCCACGATCGCCGGCATCCACCCCCACTCCCGCTGACAGGGGACATGCCATGACCTGGTCCTTCGAGACCCGCCAGATCCACGCCGGGGCCGCGCCCGACCCCGCGACCGGGGCCCGCGCGACGCCGATCTACCAGACCACCTCGTACGCGTTCCGGGACACCCGGCACGCGGCCGACCTGTTCAGCCTCGCCGAGCCCGGCAACATCTACACGCGCATCAACAACCCGACGCAGGACGTGCTCGAACAGCGGGTCGCCGCGCTGGAGGGCGGGGTGGCCGCGGTGGCCTTCGCGTCGGGGCAGGCCGCCACCACCGCCGCGATCCTCAACCTCGCGGGCACGGGCGACCACCTGGTCTCCAGCGCCTCGCTCTACGGCGGCACCTACAACCTGTTCCACCACACGCTGCCGAAACTGGGCGTCGAGACCACCTTCGTCGAGAATCCCGACGACCCGGCGCAGTGGCGCGCGGCCGTGCGGCCCAACACCAAGCTGTTCTTCGCCGAGACGCTGGGCAACCCCCGGGCCAACGTGCTCGACATCGACCTCGTCGCCGGGCTGGCCGACGACGCCGGGGTGCCGCTGGTGGTGGACAACACCGTGCCCACCCCGTACCTGCTGCGCCCGATCGAGCACGGCGCGGACATCGTCGTGCACTCGGCGACGAAGTTCCTCGGCGGCCACGGCACCGCGGTCGCCGGGGTCGTGGTGGACGCGGGGTCCTTCGACTTCGGCGCGGATCCCGCCCGCTTCCCCGAGTTCACCCGGCCCGACCCCAGCTACCACGACCTGCGGTACTGGCCCGCGATCGGCCCCGGCGCCTACGCGGCGAAGCTGCGCGTGCAGTGGCTCCGCGACACCGGGGCGGCGATCGCGCCGCTGTCGAGCTTCCTTGTCCTCCAGGGCATCGAGACCCTCTCGCTGCGTCTGGAGCGGCATTCGGCGAGCGCCCTGGCCGTCGCCGAGTGGCTGGAGGGCCGCGACGAGGTCGCCGCCGTGCACTACGCGGGGCTGCCGTCGAGCCCGTGGCACGCCGCCGCGCGCCGCTACCTGCCGCGCGGCGCGGGCGCGGTGGTCTCCTTCGAGCTGCGCGGCGGCGCGGACGCCGCGCGGGCCTTCATCGACGGGACCGAGCTGTTCAGCCAGCTGGTCAACATCGGGGACGTCCGCAGCCTCATCGTGCACCCGGCCAGCACCACGCATTCCCAGCTCACCCCGGACGAGCGGCGCGTCGCGGGCGTGTCGGACGGCCTCGTGCGCCTGTCGGTCGGGCTGGAGGGCGTCGAGGACCTCACGGCCGACCTCGAGTCGGGATTCCGCGCGGCCAAGGACCGGCTGTGACCCCGCCTGCCAGCGGCGCGTGGCGGGAGGGGGACCCGCCCGGCCGCCGCCGCTGGTTCACCGCCGACCGGCCGCTCGCGCTGGAGTCCGGCGGAGTCCTGCCCGGCTACCGCGTCGCCTACGAGACCTGGGGCACGCTCGCCCCCGACCGCGCGAACGCGGTGCTGGTGCTGCACGCGCTCACCGGCGACAGCCACGTCGCCGGTCCCCGGGAACCCGGCCACCCCACGGCCGGGTGGTGGGACGGCCTGGTGGGTCCGGGACGCGCACTCGACCCCACCAGGCTGTTCCTGGTCGTCCCCAACGTGATCGGCGGCTGCCAGGGCAGCACCGGCCCGGCCAGCGCGGCGCCGGACGGCAGGCCGTGGGGCAGCCGGTTCCCGGCGCTCACCCTCCGGGACCAGGTCGCCGCGGAGGCCGCGCTGGCCGACCACCTCGGCATCGGCACCTGGGCGATGGTCGTCGGCGGCTCCATGGGCGGTATGCGCGCCCTGGAATGGGCTGTCACCCATCCCGACCGTGTCGGCGCCCTCGCCCTGTTCGCCACCACCGCCCGCAGCAGCGCGGAGCAGATCGCCTGGACCCACGCCCAGATCGAGGCGATCCGCGGCGACCCGGGCTGGCACGGCGGCGACTACCACCACCTGCCGCCGGGCCGCGGCCCGCACCGGGGCCTCGGCATCGCCCGCCGCATCGCCCACATCACCTACCGCACGCCGTCCGAACTGGACACCCGGTTCGGCCGGTCGCGGCAACCGGGTGGGCATGCCCGATACGCTGTCGAGTCCTATCTGGACCATCACGCGGTTAAACTCGCCCACCGCTTCGACGCGGGCACCTACGTCGTCCTGGCCACCGCCATGAACCACCACGACGTCGGGCGCGACCGGGGCGGGACGGCGGCGGCGCTGCGCAGGATCACCGCGCCCACCCTGGTCGTGGGCGTCGACAGCGACCGGCTATACCCGGTGCGGCAGCAGCGCGACCTCGCGTCCCACCTGCGCGACGCCGCGCTGCACACCATCACCTCGGCGCACGGGCACGACGGCTTCCTCCTGGAGACCGACCAGGCGGACGCCGCCCTGCGGACCCTGATCCCCGCCCGCCGGGCCGAGACCGTCTGAGCGGTCAGGCCACTACGTCCGGGACAGGTCCCAGAGTTCGGCGTAGCGGCCGCCCCGGCGGAGCAGGTCGTCGTGGGCGCCCGACTCGGTGATCCGGCCCTTGTCGAGGAACACGATGTGGTCGGCGTTCCGGATGGTCCGCAGGCGGTGGGCGACCATCACCACCGTCCGGCCCTCCGTGAGGCGTTCGACGGCCGCGTGCACGGCCGACTCGTTGACCGGGTCGAGCGCGGAGGTCACCTCGTCCATGAGCACGATCGGGGCGTCCTTGAGCAGGGCCCTGGCGATCGAGACGCGCTGGCGCTCGCCGCCGGAGAGGGCGGCGCCCGCCTCGCCGACCGGGGTCGACCAGCCGCCGGGGAGGCGGGCGACCACCTCGTCGAGGCGGGCGGCAGCGGCCGCCGCCCGCAGCTCGGCGTCGGTGGCGTCGGGGCGGGCCACGCGGACGTTCTCCTCGATCGTGCCGTCGAAGAGGTAGACCTGCTGGAACACGATGGCGATGCGGGACATCAGCTCCGCGGGGTCCATCGCACGCACGTCGACCCCGCCGACGCGCACCGCGCCCGCGTCCACGTCGTGGAAGCGGGCCAGGAGTTGCAGCAGCGTGGTCTTGCCCGAGCCCGACGGCCCGACGACGGCGAGCCGGTGTCCCTGGGGCACGGACAGCGACACGGTGTCGATGACCGTGCGCTCGCCCCGGCGGAAGACGACGGAGTCGAACTCCAGGTCGTGGCGGTCCGGGCGCACCGGGTCGGGCGGCTCCGGCAGCGGAGCGGCGCTCAGCAGCGCGTCGAGCCGCGCCAGTTCGGCGCGTCCGGCGCGGAGTTGGCCGCCGAGGTCCGACAACGACAGCAGCGGATCGGCGCACCGGGCCGCCAGCACCAGGACCGCCAGGACCTCGGCCGCGCCGATGTGCCCGCCGAGCGCGAGGTAGGCGCCGAGGACCAGCAGCGCGGTGAACGTCGCCTGCACGACCAGCGTCAGCGCCACGACGCCGGGCAGCGCGGACAGGAGTGTGCGGCGCGAGGCGCGCTGCAGGTCGGTGAGGGCGTTGTCCAGCAGGCCGAAGCGGTCCGCCGTCCGGCCGCCCGCGCGGCCGCGACGAGCGCGGCAAGGCCCAGCTGCCAGTGGTACGCAAGCATCACGGCGATGACCGTCAGGGGTGTCACGCAGGCGGAGATGAACGGGGCCAGCAGGTGCGCGATCACGCCCACGCCCTGCAATACGCCGGTGCTGGCCAGGACGGACACCTCGCCGACCCGGGCGGCGGTGTGCCAGCCGGGCCAGGTGGTCGCCCAGCCGGTGGTACATGCCCCGCAGGAGCGTCGTCGGTGGATCGCGGCGAAGACCGGCGAACCGGGGGTGGGGACGGCGTTCGCGGGCGTCTTCGTCGACGCGGTCAACGACGCGTCGCTTCGGGAGATCCTGTCCACGCGGCTGCAGGACCCGTACCTCCTGGTGCTCCAGGAGGCGCTGGGCGAGCCCGGGCACCGGGTCCTGCTCCTCATCGACACCGTCGTCGGGGCGCTGCTGCACCGGATGGGCATGACCGGCGCCCCGATGGTCGACGCGGACGTGGCGGCGCTGACCGAGATGGTCGTCGCCCACTTCGCCGACTAGAGCGCCGCGAGCACCTCGTCGGCCGTGGCGACCTCGCCCAGGAGGCCGAAGGAGGCGATGGTGGCCTCGTGCGCCTCCGGCGACGCGGCCGCGCACGCGTCCTCCACGACCACTACGCGGTAGCCGAGGTCGCCCGCCGCGCGGCCGGTGTTCTCGATGGTGATGTTGGTGGCCACGCCGAAGAGGACGACGGTGTCGATCCCGGCCGCGCGCAGCCGCTCGTCGAGGTCGCTGGCGGCGAACGCGCCCACCTTGGGGTTGGTGACGACCAGATCGCCCGGCCCGGGGGTCAGCTCGTCGAGGATGGCGGTGGCCGGGGTGCCGTCGAGCAGGCTGCCCTGCTGGGCCACGATCCCCAGGAGCGGGATGTTGGCGACCAGGTCGCGGTGCCCCTCCTGGAAGGCGACTCTGGTGTAGACGACCTGGCCCCCGGCCGCGCGGGCGCCGTCGAGCAGGCGCCGGGCCACCCCGATGACGCCCCGGCGCTCGATCTCGGCCCGGAAGAAGGGCGCGAAGGCCCCGTCGGTGCCCGCGATGTCGTTCTCCCAGTGGCAGGCGAGGAACGCGGTGGTGGACTTGGTCAGTTCCATGGGTGGACTCCCTTGTTGGGACGGCGTCGGAGCCGTGACCGTAGCGGAGCGTCCGACCCGACCACGGCGACCTCGCGCGCGTGTCGCCGGGCCTCCCGCGCTGCCACAATGATCACGTGAGCCAACAGCCGCAGGTGCGCAACGAGTTCAGCGGCACGGTGGTCGGGACCGTGGTTCAGGGGCGGGACGTCACGATCGCCCTGCCCGACGCGCAGCCGGAGGCCGTCGCGGGGTTGCCCGCGCAACCGCTGTTCGTCGGCCGCGAGGCCGAGCTGGCCCGGGTGGCCGAGGTGCTCGACCCGGCGGCCGGGCCCGGCGCGGGCGCGGTCGTCGCCGGTCTGCCCGGGGCGGGCAAGACCGCGCTCGCGGTGCGCGCCGCCCTGGACGCGGTCGCCGCCGGGTGGTTCCCCGGCGGCGTGCTCATGGTCGACCTGCGCGGCTACGACCAGCGCGTCTCGCCTGCCGCGGCGCTGGCGGGCCTGCTGGGCGCGCTCGGCGTCTCCCGCCATCACATCCCCGACGGCGAGGCCGATCGGTCCCGGTTGTGGCGCTCGCTCCTCGCCGACCGCCACGCCGCGGGCCAGCGCATGCTCGTCGTGCTGGACAACGCGGGCAGCGGCGATCAGGTCCACCCTCTCCTGCCCGGCGAGGGAGCCCATCGGGTGCTGATCACCAGCAGGCACAGCCTGACCGACGTGGACGCCGCGCGGCTCGTCGAGATCGGCGAGCTGTCCGCGGCGCAGGCCGTGGCGCTGCTGCGGGAGCACCTGGCCGCCTGCCACGCCCACGACGGCCGCGTGCACGCCCACCCCGAGGCCGCGCGGCGGCTCGTCCGGTTGTGCGGCGGACTGCCCCTGGCCCTGCGGGTCGCCGCCGCCCTGCTGGCCGAGGACCCCGGCCAGCCGGTCAGCGAGCTGGCCGACGCGCTGGAGGACGAACGCGAACGTCTGTCGGAGCTGAACCACGACGGGAGCCTCGACGTCCGCGCCGCGTTCGACCTGTCCTACCGCCACCTCCCCGACCCGGCGGCGCGGCTGTTCCGCCTCCTGGCGCTCAACCCCGGCGAGGAGGTCCGCACCGCGACCGCCGCGGCGCTCGCCGACCACACCGTCGCCCAGACCCGACGCGTGCTCGCCCACCTGCGCCGCGCCCACCTCGTGCAGGCGGGGTCGAGCCGCGGCCGCTGGCGCATGCACGACCTGCTGCGGCTGTACGCGGCCGAGCAGGTGGACGGCGACGCCGAACGCGAACCGGCGCTCGACCGGCTCGTGGCGCACTACGTGTCCGTCGCCGAGGCCGCGCTCAGCCACTTCGACACCCGCCGCGCGTCGCACTGGGAACCCATCTTCGGCGACGGCTACGGCCTCATCGACAAGCTGGAAGCGGAGTACGGCAACCTCATCGGCGCGCTCTACCTCGCCAAGGACACCGGACGGTCGCCGCATGCCATCGCCGCGGCCCTGCACGAACTGGACAGGGCGACACACCCCGCCTACTGGGAACCCCTCGGCTTCGACTGACCGCTCACCCGGCCGAGGCCAGTTCCGCCCCCGACGTCGACCACCACTCGTCGAATGCCGGGTTGCACCCGCGGCGGCCGCGATAGAGGTCGATCACCTGCGCGTGGATCTGGTCGATGTGGTCGGCGATCACCGTCTCCGCCCGGTACACCAGCCGCAGCTCCCACCACAGGGGCATGTCGCGCACGGCGCGGATCACCACGTCGTGGTCGTGCTCGCGGCTGGTGGCCAGCACCGGGCCGGTGGCGGTCGAGCCGCGCAGCAGGTCGAGGACGGTGACGACGCTCATCGTGGTGTGCACGTGCGTGAAATCGATGTCGGCCTCGCGGCAGACCTGGGCGATGTAGCGCGACCACGGCGTCGCGCCCGGCGGCTCGTCCACCCAGGGGTAGCGGGTCAGCGCGGCCAGGTCGACGGCGCGCTGGTCGGCCAGGGGGTGGTCGTGGGCCATGCCGACGAACACCGGTTCGGCCGGGTGCACGGTCCGCGCCCGCACGTTGGGCGGCAGCGGCTGCGGGTCTGTGGGCGAGCGGTAGACGACGGCGAGGTCCACGGCGGCGATGGCGACCTTGTGCACGCTGGCCCTCGGGTCGACGTCCTCGCACAGCGCCACGTCCGGGACCCACGGCTGCTCGCCGAGCCACTGCCCGAGCGGCACGTGCAGGAACCCGCAGAACCCGCCCAGCCGCACCGGCTGGGTGTCCCCGCCGCGCCGCGACCAGCGGTCCACCCTGGCGTGAATGGCGTCCATGCCGCGCAGCACCACCCTGGCCTCGTCGAGCACCTCCGCGCCCAGCGGGGTGGGGACCGAGCCGCGCTCGGACCGGACGAACAGCCGCCCGCCCAGGCTGCGCTCCATCCGCTGGAGCAGGCCGGTCAGCGCGGGCTGGGACATGCCCAGCCGCTTGGCCGCGCGGCTGAGGCTGCCGGTCTCCTCGATCGCCGCGAGCGTGCGCAGATGGCGGATCTCCAACCGCATGGGCACCTCCCGGAGCGCGCGCAGGCGGCGCACCGGCCGAGAGTACGGGCCCGGGCGGGCGGACCGGTAGACCCGCCGGACCGGCACGGGTCCGACGGGTCCACCGGCGCGGTCAGGGCTTGGCCGCCAGCAGCGTGTAGGCCCCGGTGCCGCTGTAGGCGTGCACCCGCCAGCGGTAGTAGCCCGCCTGCCCGCTGTACTCGACCTTTTCGTCGGCGGCGGCGCTGGTGCCCGACGCGGCCGCGGCCCACCCCGAGCCCGTCCACCGCTCCAGGTACAGGTCGAAGTCAGCGCCCGACGGGCCGGTCAGGCAGCCACGGTGCGTTCCCGCGGCGGCCTGGTAGTACCCCGAGGTCGGCTGCACGGCGCTCTGGCGCGCGGACAGCGATCCGCTGTAGCGGTCCGCGCCGCACTCGCCGGGCGGGTCGCCGCCGCCGTCGGTGGTCAGCAGGGTGACGCCGTAGCGGGTCAGGATCTCCGGGACCGGCTGGTACCAGGTCGTGGCCGCGCCGCCGCGGCAGTCGCCCGCCGCGCCGGAGGTCACGCCCTGGGCCTGGCCGCCGGAGATCGCCGACCCGCCGGAGTCGCCGGGCTCGCCGCACGCCGTGGTCTCGATCGCCTCGTACACCTTGCCCTGCGACCCGTAGTCGACGGTGGCGTTGCGGGAGCGGATCGTGCCGCAGTGCCAGCCGGTCGTGCCGCCGGAGCGGCAGATCGACGACCCGACCGGCGCCTCCCGCGACCCCTCGACCGCGACCCGGCCGCCCGAGTAGTTGTTGACCGCGCCGATCAAGGTGTTGCCCGCGTCGGTGCGCACGAACGCCATGTCGTCGACGGGGAAGCTGGAGCCCGCGAATCTCCCGGACGGCTGCGTGGTCGTCTCGCCGACCTTGCCGCAGTGCCCCGCGGTGATGAACCCGCCCTGCACCGCGAAGCCGACCGAGCACCCGTACTGCGAGGTCCAGTACCGGTTCCCGCCGACGACGTCGATCGCCAGCCTGGGCTGCTCCCAGGTCTGCTCGAACCGCACCCCGCCGGTCACGCCGGCCCCGCGCACCCAGGCGCGGGCGGCCTCGCCCGGTCCCCGGTGCTTGACGACGACCGAGTTCGTGGTCACGTCGACGTACCACCCGGGCACGGCCGCCGGTTTCGTCGCCACCTCGGCGTCCAGCCGGGCCTTGGTGCTGTCCAGAGTGGACTGCGACAGCGCGACGAGCGTGGTCTCGACGCCGAGGCCGCGGACCGCAGCCGCGGCGGCCGGATCGGTGACCGCGACGACGAGCGCCCCGCGCGCCGCGTCGAACCAGGCGCCGCCGAGCTTGCCCGGCCCGACCCGCGAGCGCACGGCCCGCTCGGCCCCCATCGCCGTGCGCTCGGCGGTCAGCCTGGCCCGCGCGGCGGCGGCGTCCAGACCGAGATCACGCTCCATGGCGGCGAGCACCGCCTGTTCCTGGGTGGGTTCGGCCTGCGCCGCGCCCGCCGTGAACGACGCGGCGAGCACCACCGCGGCCACGACGACACGTCCTGGTCTGGATAGCGCAAAGGGCATGGGAAGACTCCTCGCTGTGCAGGGGTTGGACCACCGGGCGGCGCACCGGGTCGACCGCGGCCCAGGTGGTACCTGGACGGTAGGCGCGACCCGCGCGAGGTCGGGAGATCACAACCGGCCATAGCGGTTTGCCCGCACAACGGCCCCATGCCGGTCTGCATGGGGCGGCCTCGTCGGAGGAGGTGGCCCGGAGCCCTGCCTCGGCAGGGCTCCGGGCGTCGGTCAGCTGGTCGGGAAGGTGTCCGGCGTGCTGATCCGGCTCTTGATGTACGCCCCGGACTCGGTCAGGACGCCGCTCCCGGTGTACGTGCCGCCGTTGCAGGTGCCCGGGCGGAAGGCCGCGCTGCTCTCGTTGGCGTCGGAGTAGGTCCAGTTCACGTAGCTGATCTTGAGCTGGTCCAGCAGGTCGAGCCAGGCCGCGGTGCTGGCCCGGTCGTACGCGCCGCCGCCGGTGGCGGTGACCGTGCCGAACTCGCTGACGAACAGCGGCAGCCTGCCCGCCGCGCGGCTCACCGTGGCGCGGTAGTTGTCCTTGTGCGAGGCCGCGTAGAAGTGGAACGTGTACATGATGTTCGTCGCGTTCACGGGGTTGTTGATGATCTCGCTCTCGTTCGAGCCCTCCGAGACGCCCAGGGACGACCACGCGCGGGTGCCGACGAGGATGACCGCGTCCGGGTCGGCCCGGCGGATCACCGGGATGACCTGCTCGGCGTAGCTCTTGATCGCCGCCCAGCTGACCCCGTTGGGCTCGTTGGCGATCTCGTAGATCACGTTCTTCTTCGCCCCGTTGCGGGACGCCACGGAGGCGAAGAACGTCTTGGCGCGGTCGAGGTTGTAGTTCGGGTCGCCCGGGGTGAGCGTGTGGAAATCGATCACCGCGTAGAGCCCGCGCGCCTCGGCCATGTCGACGAGGTTGTTGACCTGGCTGGTGAACCCGGACGGGTTGGTCTCGTAGCCGCCTTCCTGCACGTACATGGCGATGCGGAACAGGTCGGCCTGCCAGTCCGTGGCCAGCGCGTCGAGGGAGGCGTTGTTGTAGCAGCGGGAGAACCACTGCAGGCCGTGCGTGCTCATGCCGCGCAGCTGGATCGGCCGGTTGTACTGGTTGCACAGGTTGACCCCGCACACCCGCAGCTGGCCGTTGATCTCGACCGGCGTGCGGCCGGTCGGCGGGGGCGTGGTGGTGGTCGTGGTGGTCGTCGTCGTGGGCGGGGTGGTGCCTCCGGTGCACGTGACGCCGTTGAGCGTGAACGACGCGGGCTCGGGGTTGCTGCCCGACCACGACCCGACGAAGCCGAGGTCGACCACGGCCCCGGTGGCCAGCGACCGGTTCCAGTCGACGTTGGCGGCGGTGACCGCCGACCCGGACTGCGTCCAGGCCGCGTTCCACCCCTGCGACACCCGCTGCCCGGCGTCCGGGAAGCCGAAGCCCAGCGACCAGCCGCTGACCGGGTCCCCGAGGTTCGTGAGCTTCACACTCGCCTGGAAGCCGCCTTGCCACTGACTCGTGACGGTGTAGTCGACGCGGCATCCCTGGGCCGCGGCCGCGGCCTGCGGCAGGACCACCGCCGCGGCGCCGACGACCGCCCCGCATGCCGCAAGAGCGGCGATGGAGCGCTTCACTGGGCCCTCCTCATCTCTCGACAGCCAAATCTGGGAGCGCTCCCAGACATCGTCGGGGACGGTACACCGCGAGATGCCGACCTGTACACAGCGGTGACGGAGAGTGGTCGGCGCGGCCGGAGGGCATCGAACCCCCTGCTCCGGTCGATGACCGGCGTGTCCGCCGAGTTCACCACGGCCGCGAAAAGCGTCGCGGGCACCCCTGTCCGCGACGCCGCACCCCCGGCCGGATTCGAACCGACGACCCGCGGCTTCGTAGACCGCTGCTCTGTCCAGCTGAGCTACAGGGGTATGTGGTGGAGGGTGGGGTCGAACCACCTGTGCCCGCAGGGGCTCCCGGTTTACCGCCGGGTCGGGCTCCACAGCCCAGCTCCACCTGGAGAGTCCACAAAGGAAAGCCGCCCGGTCGGACTCCCGACGGGCGGCTCCCGGATCATGACCGACGGGTCATGGCGGGGAGCCGGAGGATCGGGGACGCGACAGGCCGCCGACGCGATAACGCCGCTGCGTTCCCCGCTGTCCCATCGCTTCCTCCTTGGCCGGTAACGCAAATCCTGCCGATCACCCGGATGATCGTCAATCGATTATCTCCACGTGGGCGCGGACGCGGGCGCCGGTCTCGTCGACCCACCCCTTGCCCGCCGCGTAGGCCACCATCTTGGCCAGACCGTCCGCCCAGTCCGGGCCGACCCGTCCGGCGGCGAGCCTGCGCACGGCGTCGATCGACACCATGAGGTGGCCGTCCCCGACGGGCTCGCCGAGCCCGGCCCGGCGCACGCTCTCGGCGAAGGCGGCGTCGCCGAGCCCGGGTGAGCGGACCGCGTGGAACGCCGTCAGGTTCTCCGGCTCGACGAGCTCGACGCTGTCCTCGGTGATGCGGAAGTACATGGCTCCAGTGTGGCGGGAACGCGCCGCCCGGGGATATCCGTTCGTGGCAGATCGGTCAGCCGAGCTCGATATACATCACGTGCAGGCCGACGCGGCCGTGCCGGGGGTGGTCGAACGCGCCGGGGACGGTGCCGATGATGGTGAACCCCAGGTCGAGGTACAGGTTCACGGCCGCGGTGTTGGTCTCGACGACCGCGTTGAACTGCATGCCCGCGTAGCCGAGGGACCGGGCCCAGTCGAGCGCGTGCTCGCACAGCGCCCGGCCGACGCCGCGGCCGCGGGCGTGCCCCGCGACCATGAAGCTGGCCGTGGCGACGTGCGCGCCTCGGCCGGGTCGGTTGGACTGCATGTGCGCGGTGCCCAGGATGCGGCCGTCCTCCTCGGCCACCGCCGTCACGCCGGGGGCGCGCACCACCCACACGTCCCTTGCCTGGTCCGACGTCCAGGCCGGGTCGTAGGGGAAGGTGTCCTCGGCCCGGATGACCTCGCGGACGATCGGCCACACCCGCGGCCAGTCGGTGTCGGTGAACTCGCGCACGCGCATACGCGCCAACGTATCCCGCCGCTCCGGCCAGGACGAGCCGATATCCGGCGCGGCGAGGTCGCCGCACCGGATATCGCGAGGGCTAGCCCGCCGAGCAGGTGGGCGGGGAACCCGGCGGGCCGCCCGTGCCCTGGTAGCCGAACTCGGTCGACTGCCCTGGGGCGATGGCGCCGTTGTAGCCGACGTTGGTGAACCGCACCGTGCCGGTGTTCCCGCTGCGGTTGGCGTTCCAGGCGTTGGTGATGCTCGTGCCGGGCGGAAGCGCCATCTCCACCGTCCAGCCGTTCACGGCCGACGATCCCGCCGTCACCCGCACGGTGGCGACGAATCCGCCCGTCCACTGGTTCACCGACACCGATGCCGTGCAGTCGTCACCGACCGGCGGCGGGGTGGTTGTCGTCGTTGTCGTGGTGGGCGGGGTGGTGGGGCCGTCGGAGAGGGTGGGGGTCTGCCAGTCCCTCCAGTCGGCCAGATTGCCCGCCTTGCGGGGCGACACCCGGAAGACGCCGGGCGCGGCGCCCGTCCTCAGCAGGAACCGCTGGATGCTCTGCTGCAGCGGCGCCCGCCACTCCGAGCGCGCGGCGCAGTGGGTGCCGTCCTGGACGTCGGACCAGTAGGAGATGTTGGCCCCTTCGCCGAGCGCCTTGTAGATCTCCGCGCCCGCCAGCGCTGCGACGCTCCCCGAGCGCGCGGCCAGCCAGTCGACGTGCGGGTTCTCCATGATGAACAGCCCGCGCGGCGCGATCATGCCGACGACCTGGTGGGTGTCGACCGGCAGGCCCGCCGGGTTGCCGGTGTGGGAGCCGAAGGCGTCGCCCAGCCAGGGCTGCTCGCCGTAGGCGCTGCTCAGCGGCTGCGCGCCGCTCTCGCCCGCGATGCCCCGGAAGATCGGCGCGCCCGCGCTGCCCGACTCGACCGGCATGGTGAGCGCGATGCGCTGGTCGAACGCGCCGATCGCGAACGCGCCCTTGCCGTAGCGGGAGCATCCGGTGACGCCCAGCGCGTCGGCCCTGAGGATCGTGCCGCCCGACTGCTCGACGACGTCGATGATCCGGCTGGCGCCCCACGCCCAGGCGGCGAGCAGGCCGGTGCTGCTCGACGACCCGTAGATGCTGTAGAACGCGCCCTGCTTGTTGGTGCGCGGCGTGCCCTCCCGCCCGACCGCCAGCGGGTCGTAGCTGATCACGGCGGCGCCCGCGGCCTTGATGGCGGCGGTGTCCGCGCCGAAGCCGCCGACGACGATCACGGCCGGAAAGGGGCCGGTGCCGCTGGGCAGGTCGACGCTCGCCGAGAATGCGGCGCTCCTGCCGTTGTGCGAGACGGTGACCGTGATTCCGGTTCGGGAGACCGTTCCGGTGACGCTGGACGGTTTGGCGGGCTTTTCGCCGTAGACGTGCCGCTCGGCCAACTCCCGGATCTCCGCGCGTCGGCACCGCCAATCGGACTTGGCGGAGACGCGCGTTCCGTCCGCTTTCCGAAACGGGTCCGGCAGTTTCGCAGTGGCGGGCAGAGAGCCCGGCAGGGTCACCGGGCAGTCCGCGCCGTCGTCCTCGACCGGCGCCGCTAACGCGCCTGGTTCAGCGGTTCTGGCAACCACCGTCGCCGCTCCCGTGATCGCGAGGGCCGCCACCGCCAGCATGACGGCCGTCGAACGGATCCTTGAGCGGCCCGAGCCGACAATCACTGGGCCCTCCCTCCGAATGGGGTGATAAGCCGACGATAGCGATCAATGATCACGGGTGTCGACAATCAAAAGTCTCGAAATCCCGAAACATTTCCCATCCGAATACTTTCGACCCGATCAGTCGAGGTACCCGCGCTCCACGATCTTGCTCGCCGCCGCCGCGTACCGCGCCGGGTCGCCGGGCGCGAGCGTGCCCAACCCGTCGACGTAGCGGTTGTACATGCAGAAGGCGGCCGCGATCAGCACGGTGTCGTGGATCTCCAGGTCGGTCGCGCCCTCGGCCCGCGCGGCGGCGACGAGGTCCGCGGTCACCTTGCGCCCGCTCTCCTGCACGGCCCCGGCGATCCGCAGCAAGGCGCGCAACTTCTCCGACACCGCCGCGTTGTCCAGGTCCACCCGAACCTGCTCGACCAGCGACATCCCCTCATCAAGCTGCGCGGCGGCGAACGCGGCGTGCGACGAACAGCAGAAGTCGCACTCGTTGAGCCCCGACACATACGCCGCGATCAGCTCCCGCTCCCCCGCGCTCAGCGGATGCGGCCCCTGCCGAAGCAGCACCTCGGCCAACTCGCTCAGCGGCTTCGCCGTCTCCGGCCGAAACCGCATCGGCCCGTTGATCCCCGGGAACTGGTTCTCGTCCACCCCAAGCTCGATGTGCGCCATCGGTCCCCTCGCTCCGTTCCTCCGCATCTCCCCCCAGCCTTGTGCGCACACCGGCGAACGACAACTCCCCGCATGCTCCGGCGCGACGCCGTCAGGCCACGCTCGCGCGGCCTGACTTGAGCCACCAGGTGTCGAAGGCGTCGTTGCGGCCGATGAGCAGGTCGTAGATGTGGACGATCTGGGTGATGATCCGCGGCAGGTGCGTCTCGACCACCGTGCACGGTCGGTAGAACAGGCGTAGCTCCTGCCGTAGGGGGTCGCCGTGGAGGGGGCGGATGACGACGCTGTCGGGGCGGTTGCGGCTGGGGGCCAGGACGGGCGCCACGGCTGCCGTCGACGTCAGGAGGTCGCGGACGGTGGAGACGCTGATCGTGCTGTACTGCTGGTCCAGGCGGACGCCCCAGGCCCGGCAGACCTGGCGGAGGTAGGTGGGCCACGGGGAATGGCCCGGGGGTTCATCGATCCAGGGGAAGTCCGCCACCGTGTCCAGCGAGACGGTCTCCTCGTGCGCCAGCGGGTGGTCGTGGGCCATCGCCACGAAGACGGGTTCCTCGGGGAAGACGACCGCGCTGGGCACGGACAGCTGCGCCGTCGTCAGCGTGGACGTCGGCGGGAGGTAGACCAGCGCCAGGTCGAGCGTGCCCGCCACCACCATGTCGACGTTCGTGTGCGGGTCGATGTCCTCCTGCACGCTGACCGGGCCCGCCCACGGCTGCGTGCGCATCCATCGGCTCAGTTCGACCGGTAGCAGGCCGCACGTCCCGCCCACGCGCACGGTGTCCGGGCTGCCGCCTCGATCGATCCACGACCGCGCGCAGCGCTGGATCTCCTCGACCGCGCGCAGGGCCGCGACGGCCTCGCTGAGCACGTCGGCGCCCAGCGGGGTCACCTGGGCGCCGTGCACGCCGCGGATGAACAGTTCCGCGCCGACGGCGCGCTCGACGCGCTGGAGCATGGCGCTGAGGGCGGGCTGGCTCATGCCGAGCCTGCGGGCGGCCTTGCTGAGGCTGCCGGTGTCGTTGATGGCGGTGATCGCCCGGAGATGCCGGAGTTCCAGCTCCATGATCGGCGCCATTCCTGGGGTGAGCGGACGGGGAGAACCGCATCATCACCGCTGGGCGCGGCCGCGGCGAAGCCCGCGGGCCGAACTTGCCAGTTTTCGCCGGACGCCCGCGAAACCTTGCCCACCACCAGGGCCCCACTCAGGATCGCTTGCCACGGGCCGGGTCGCCGCGCCGCCGGATGGGCGCGGGGATGCCTGCCTCCCTGCAGGAAAGGCGATCATCTTGCGTACGACACCCCATCGTCGACGGCGCCCGTGGCGCGCGTCGATCATCGCGGCCGCCCTGCTCGCCGCCGTCGCGACGGCGCCCCCGGCCGTCGCCCGGCCTGATGCGGCCCCACCCGCGGGCACGACACTGTCGGCGACCGACTCCCGCGAGTTCGTGCACGTCAAGTTCGTCGACAGCACGCGCGTGCGGCTGCGCGGCGGGAAGCTCGACTCCCCCGCCGACCTCTCCGCGGTGCGCGCGCTGGTCCGGGACTCGGTCAGCGGCGTCACCCGGCTGTTCGGCACCGACGAGGCCACCCTGGCCAGGCTGACCGCGACCGCGGCGGCCCGGTCGGACCGGCGGATCGCCGACCTCAACCAGTGGTACCGGTTCCGGGTGCGGCCCGGCGCTGACCCGGCCCGGGTGATCGACGCGCTCAACGCGCTGTCCATTGTGGAGATCGCGTACGCCGAGCCGCTGCCCGTCCGCCAGCCGATCGCGCCGGACTACAGCGGCAGGCAGGGCTACCACGCCCCCGCGTCCGCCAGCGGCATCGACGCCCACTACGCGCACACCGTCCCGGGTGGCCGCGGCCAGAACGTGCGCGTGCTGGACATCGAGTACTCGTGGAACTCCCGGCACGAGGACCTGTCCAAGCTCCGCGAGTCGGGCGCCTACGTCCCGAACGGCACCCCGGCCGACCCGTTCGGCGACACCAACCACGGCACCGCCGTGGCCGGGGAGATCGTGGGCGACGACAACGGCGGTGGCGTCACCGGCCTGGTGCCGGACGCCCGGATGCACGTGACCAACGCCAACAACCGCGAGCGCGGCTACGACGTGCCCACCGCGATCACCACCGCGATGACCGTCCTGCGCCCCGGCGACGTGATGCTCCTCGAACAGCAGGCGGCGGGACCGCCCGGCTGCTCCGGCTACGTCCCGGTCGAGTGGATCCCGGCCGTGTACGACGCGGTCGTCAGCGCCACGGCAGCGGGGATCGTCGTGGTCGAGGCCGCGGGCAACGGCTCGATGAACCTCGACGCCGCCTGCTTCGGCTCGTCGTTCCCGCGCGGGCGGGCCGACTCCGGGGCGATCATCGTCGGCGCGGGCGGCGCGCCCGGGTGCAGCACGGCCCGCGCGCGGCTGTCGTTCTCCACCTACGGCAGCCGTGTCGACCTGCAGGGCTGGGGCGAGTGCGTGGTGACCACCGGCTACGGCGACCTCTACCGGCCCAGCACGGACAGCATGTACACCAAGCAGTTCGCGGGCACGTCGAGCGCGTCACCGATCGTGGCGTCCGCCGCCGCGGCGCTGTCCAGCGTGGCCAAGCAGCGTGGTGTCACGCTGACCCCGGCGCAGGTCAGGAGCATGCTGAAGGCCACAGGCACGCCGCAGGTGAACCCGTCCTCGGGCACCATCGGCTCGCTGCCGAACCTGCGCGCCGCCATCGCCGCGCTCTCCGATCCGGGCGATCCGGACTTCTCGCTCGCGGTGTCCCCGGCGTCGGGCACCGTCGACGCGGGCGGGTCGGCGACGGCGACGGTCTCGACCACCGGCGCAGGCCAGCAGATCGCCCTGTCGGCGACCGGTCTGCCCAGCGGGGCGACCGCGACGGTCACGCCGTCGTCGGTGACCGCGGGCGGGTCCGCCACGCTGACCGTCAGCACCGCCGCCACGACGCCAGCGGGCACGTACACGATCACCGTCACGGGCCAAGGCGCCAGCGCCACGCGCACCGCTGCGTATCAGCTGACCGTCCGGGGCGGGACGGGCGGGTGCGCCGGGTACGAGACGCGGCGCACCGGGACGCTCGCCTCGGGCGCCAGCGCCTACCAGCCCGACGGCGGCTACTTCCAGAGCGCCGCGGGCGCGCACCGTGCCTGCCTGGACGGCCCGGCGGGCGATTTCGACCTGTATCTGCAGCTCTGGAACGGAAGCACGTGGACAACCGTGGCCCAGGGAACGACCGACCAGGCTGACGAAACGCTCACCTACACCGGTTCAGCCGGGTACTACCGGTACCGGGTGCACGCCTACGAGGGCTCGGGCTCCTACGCGCTCGGCTACGACGCGCCATGACGCGTCGGCCCGGGCCTGCCCGCGCGGCGGGCCCGGGCCTCCGCTTCCCGCACCTGGTCACGGCAGCGCCCACGGGGCTACTGTGGTCCGTCGCCGACGACGGCTTCGGGAGGTGCCATGGACGCCAAACAGGCGCAGTGGCGGCAGATCGGCCTGGCGCTGCGCCACTGGCGCAGACGCGCCGGCCTGACCCAGGCCCAACTGGGCGACCGGCTCGGGTACCACCACAGCCAGATCAGCAAGCTGGAGAACGGGTCGCGCGAGCCGCTGGTCGACGTCCTCCGGCGAGCCGACCGCCTGCTGGGCACCGGCGGCGAGCTGGCCAGGATGACGACGTCCCTCCGCTTGGGACAGTGGGTCGGCGGCGCGGGCGTGCTCGCCGCCAACGAGAACGCGCCCGCGTCGTCGGTCGGCGCGGTGTCGCCCGCCGACTGGCCTGCCAAGCTGCCCCACCGCGGGTACGCCTGCCCGGTGCACGGGTACTCCGGGTGCGCGCTGCCCGCCCCCGCCGACGCCGCCGACCTCCAGCGCGTGGTGTTCGGCGCCGACCGAGACCTTCCCGACGTCGACGCGATCCACCTGCTCGCCGCCTGGTACGTGGCGCTGACCGGGCAGTGCGAGTCGGGCTCGCCGTCCGCCCAGCGCGGGGTCGCCGAGCACGTGGCCAGGCGGGCCGCTGGCTGGGCGGCGCGGGCCGACGAGCGGACCGCGCAGGTCCTGCTGCGCACCGCGGCCGAGTACGCCCACCTCGCGGGCAGGCTGCGGATCCTGGCCGGGCAGACCGGGACCGGCATGGCGTGGCTCGACCAGGCGCTGCGCTGGGCGGAGGTGTCCGGGAGCCGGACCGTCAAGGTGTCCGTGCTGTGCGACATGGGCCTGGTGGCGCGCCTGGAGCACGACGTCGACGCCGCGTCGGCGTACGCCGACGCGCTCTTCGGCGTCTCCGGCGGCGGTCGCTGGCCGTCGGTCATGGCCGAGGTGAACCGCGCCCTGGGCCACGGGCAGCGCGGCGACCTCGCCCAGTGCCGTCACCACATCGAACGGGCACGCGCCACGATCGCCCGCTTCGACCTCCGCGACCGCGTGGAGGCGCCCTGGCTGACCGGCGACGAGGGCCGCATGCGCATCGAGTCCGCGCTGTCCAGCGCCCTGCGCACCGTCGCGGCCATCACCGGCGACACGTCGACGGCGCGGCAGGCGATCGTGTCCACACAGGACGCGATCGAGCACCTGCCCACGCGGATGCGCCCCACGTACCTGCAGTTCACCGTCCGCCTCGCCGACAGCTACGCCTGCGCGGGCCAGCTCGACGCCGCGCTGGCCACCGTCGACCCGATCATCCCCGAGATCCCCTCGGCCCCGCTGATCACCGTGCGCCGCGAGTTCCAGGACTTCCACGCCCGGCTCACCCGCCGCTGGGGCGGGCACCGGCGGGTCCGCGACCTCGACGAGCGGCTGCGGACCTGACCGCTCAGCCCGCCTCGCCCGCGACCATGGCGCGCAGCCGGTCGAACACCCCCGGCCTGCTGCCGACCCCCTCGTGGCCGAACTCGTTGGTGACCCAGGGGCGCAGCTCGCGGACCAGCGCGGCGGTGGCCAGCGACTGCCCGCGGTCGACGTACAGGTCGTCGAAGTACACCACCGCCGCGACGGGCACCGTGTTGGCGGAAAGCCTGCCCAGGTCGTACAGCGGCGGCCACGGGGTGGCGGCCAGGAGGTGCGCGCAGTCGCGCAGCGGCGCCAGGCTCGGGTCCTGCTCGAACAGCCACGGGTAGAACATCTCCGCGGTGAACAGCACGTCCGCGCCGAACTCGGGGAACTCCTGCCCCACCCGGTGCGCCGACCACCCCGACGCGCCGTCCTGGCAGTAGATCGACTCGTGCAGCAGCGCGTACAGCGGGCGCTCGGCCATGGACAGCGCGCCGTCGACGCCGCGCAGGAACGCGTCGGACAGGGCAGGGCCCGCGCCCGCGGGGATGAACGCCTGGGACAGCAGGTGGTGCACCAGGTCGAAGCTGCCCGCCATGCCCAGGCACAGGCCGAGCATGCGGAACCGCTCCGGGGTCAGCCGTTCCCCCGTCGGCATGCGGGTGTCGGTGTCGGCGAGGTGCTTGGCGACGGCCCTGGCGATGTCGCGGTCGCCGGGGTACCGGGCGAAGAACCGCTCATTGTGCGCCACCGCGCGCGGATACGCCGCGCGGTACACCTCGTCCGGCCCCGTGGTCAGGCCGGGCAGGCCGCCCGCGATCATCACCTCGGCCAGGCCGTCCGGGGCCAGCGACAGGTAGGTCAGCGCGCAGAAGCCGCCGAAGCTCTGCCCGAGCAGGCTCCACGGGCGGTCGCCGATCAGCTGGCCCCGCACGAGCTCGGCGTCGCGGACGATGGAGTCGGCGCGGAAGTGGCGCAGGTAGGCGGCCTGTTCCTTGCTGGTGAACGGCTCGAGGGACTGCCTCGTCGCGGGCGTGCTGCGCCCGGTGCCCCGCTGGTCGAGCAGGACCACGCGGTAGTCGCGCAGCGCCCTGGCGAGCCACGCCGCCCCGGACGACGGCCGGTCGGCGGCGTGGCCGGGCCCGCCCTGCAGGTACAGCAGGGTCGGCAGGTCCCTGCCGACGTTGCCGCTGCGCACGACCTCGGTGGCGAACACCTCGATGGCCGGACCGGCCGGGTCGGCGTGGTCCAGCGGCGCCGTGAAGGTGTGCTCGACGCACACCTGGTCGGGGCGGCGGTAGGTCAAGGGCATGGCTGGGAACCCCCGGTCGACGTTGGCGGTGGTCCGACTATTGCCCCGGGGCGGCCGGTCCCGGCATCACACCTTCCATAGCTCCCCGATTATCGAAGTACGCCTACCTGCGAAGACGCGGAGCCGCGCACGGGCGGGGGGCTGGTGTTCGCCGCGGCCGCGACCACAGGATGGCGCGACTCCCGCCGCATCCCTGGAGGCGCCCCGATGTCCGGTCCCGGCTCGCGCCCGCTCGACGCCACCGCCGTGGCGGCAGCGAGCGCGCCGAACCGCTCGCCGTCGCGGATCGCGCTCGCGCGGCTGCGGCGGGACCGGGTGGCGATGACGTGCCTGGCCGTGTTCGGGTTCTTCGTCGCGGTCGCCGTCTTCGCGCCGCTGCTCGCGCGGCTGGCCGGGCAGGACCCGTACACGCTCCACTTCGAACTCCTCGACGACTACGGCTTCCCGTTCGACGGCCCCACGGCGGAGCACTGGTTCGGCGTCGAGCCGCGGCTGGGGCGCGACCTGTTCGCGCGCTGGGTGTACGGGGCGCGTCCGTCGCTGCTCGTCGCCGGGATCGTGACGGTGCTGACCACCGTGATCGGGGTGGTCGTCGGCCTGGTCGCCGGGTTCTTCGGCGGGTGGGTGGACCGGGTGCTCTCCTGGGTGATCGACTTCGTGCTCAGCCTGCCGTACCTGCTCGTCGCCATCGCGCTGCCCGCCGTGGTGATCTCGGTGGTCTACGGCTCGGCCGAGAACACCAATCCCGACCAGGTCAGCGGGGTCCGGTTCTGGTCGCTGATCGCGGTGCTGACGGTGTTCGGGTGGGCGAGCCTGGCCCGGCTCATCCGCGGGCAGGTGCTGTCGCTGCGCGAGCGGGACTTCATCAGCGCCGCCCGCGTCCTCGGCCTGCCCCGGCGGGCGATCCTGTTCCGCGAGCTGCTGCCGAACCTGGTCGCGCCGATCACCGTGGCCGCGTCGCAGGCCCTGCCCGGCTACATCGTCGTCGAGGCGGGCCTGACCTTCCTCGGGGTCGGCCTGACCGAGCCGACGCCGTCGTGGGGCGGGACCATCGCCGCCGCCCAGACCTACTACCGCGCCGAACCGCTGTACCTGTGGCTGCCCGTGCTGGGCATCACGGTGCTGGTGCTGGCCCTGAGCCTGCTCGGCGACGCCGTGCGGGACGCGTTCGACCCCAAGACCCGCCCCCGATGATCTGGAGCAGCACCGTGAAGAGAATGCGCACCCTCGCCGCCGCGTTGGCCGTGTGCCTGGCCGCAGCGGGCTGCGGCGGAAGCGGGCGGCAGAGCCAGGACCCGGGCCCGGCGGGCGGGATCGCCCAGGACCGCACGGCGATCGACCCGGCGGCCACCGGCCCCGCGCCGGAGGTCCCTGGCGCGCGCCGGGGCGGCGTCATCACCGTCTACGCGCGGACGACGCCCAACACGTTCGACCCGACGAACATCTACTACGCCGACGCCAACGCCATGGCCAAGCTGATCTTCCGCACCCCGACGCAGGTCATGATGCGCGACGGGAACCCGGTGCTGGTGCCCGACCTCACCGACCTGGGCACGGTGTCGGACGACAAGCTGACGTGGACGTTCAGGATGCGGCCCGGGATCAAGTACGCCGACGGGAGCGAGGTCAGGGTCGAAGACCTCGCCTACGCGATCAAGCGGTCCTTCGCCCACGACGTGTTCCCGTATGGACCGTCGTACCAGCTGTCCTACTTCCGCGACGGTGACACCTACAAGGGGCCCTACGCCTCCGGGGACGACTACTCCGGGGTGGAGACGCCGGACGCGCAGACCCTGGTCATCCACCTGGCCAAGCCGTTCGCGGACCTGCCGTTCTTCATGGCCTTCCCGCTGTTCACGCCGATCCCGAAGGCGAAGGACACCAAGGAGACCTACGGCAACGACCCGATGGCGACCGGGCCGTACCAGTTCGACGCGTACACCCCGGGCAGCAGGCTGACGCTCAAGCGCAACCCGCACTGGGACCCGGCCAGCGACCCGGCCCGCCACCAGTACGTCGACGGCTGGGACTTCCGCTGGGGCCAGGACGACGTGAAGACCCAGCAGCAGGTGCTCAACTCCACCGGCCCCGACGCCGCGGCGCTCAACTACGCCCAGGTCGACGCCTCCCTGCTCCCCCAGCTCGCCGGGGACAAGGCAGCGCAGCTGGTCACCGGGGCCAGCCCGTGCACGCGCACGTTCCAGCTGGACTCCCGCAAGATCCCGCTCGAGGTGCGCAAGGCCGTCGCCAAGGCGTGGCCCGCCGACCAGATGTGGCGCGCGGAAGGCCTCAACGGGCACATCGCCCAGAAGGCCACCACGATCCTGTCCCCGAGCGTGCCCGGGTACACCCAGTACCCACCGGTCCCCGACCTGACCAGCGAAGGCCCCGGCGACCCCGCGGCGGCCAGGAAGATGCTGGAGGACGCGGGCAGACTCGGCTTCGAGCTGAGCTGGTACTACGACAACACCTCCGCGCAGGCCCAACAGACCTCCCAGATCCGCGCCGACGCCTTCACCGCCGCGGGCTTCACCGTCAAGCCGATCGGCATCACCACCGCCGAGGTCCGCGCGAAGACGTCGGACTACGACGCCCCGGTGAACATGGGCCAGAGCCCCCAGGGCTGGTGCTCCGACTGGCCGACCGGCGGCGGCTGGTTCCCGGTCCTGTTCACCTCCGAGGCCCTGGCGAACCGGCAGAGCCTGGGCATGCTCACCGATCCCGCCGTCGACGCCGAGATCGAGTCCATCGCCGCCCTCCCCGCCGCCGAGGCGACCGCCAAGTGGGGCGAGCTGGACCGCAAGCTGATGGAGATGTACCTGGTGATCCCCCGCTTCTACATGAAGACGGCCTTCATCGTGGGCACCGCCGTCGGCGGCGCGGCCGCCGACAGCTCCCTCGGCCAGCCCACCTACACCAACCTCTACGTCAAGAGCGCGTAGTGGGAGCGATGGACCCAGGCTGGCCGATCACGGGCCACGGGCGGGGTACCGGCGGCGAGGGACTCGGGCCCGGACAGCACGACCCGCACGCGGACGACCCGACCGACCGGCGCCGACTGAGCGCGACCCTGTGTGGTGGCCCTGGCCAGCGTCATGCGGGTCGACTGGCGGTGAGCAGGGCTCCCGACCAGACCACATCCCGACGGAATGCACCCGTTCGACCAAGCCGACCCCGCGGTGAACGCGCCCCCTGGTGGTGTCCACCGCGGTGACCGGGCCCGGCGCAGACCGGTCCGGCGGCCTCCCCTGCCGCCGGAGCGGCTCGTGGAAGGAATCGCATGCTGCTCTACGTGCTGCGGCGGCTGGCGTCGGCCGTCTCGGTGGTCGTGGCGACGATGTTCGCCGGGTTCGGGCTGTTCTTCCTCGCGCCCACCGACGCCGCCGGCGCCATCTGCGGCAACAACTGTTCCGCGGAGCGGATAGCGCATATCCGGGCCAGTCTGGGGCTCGATGAGCCGTTTCTCAGCCAGTTCGGGGCCTATCTGACCGGCGTGCTGGTGGGGCGCACGTATGAGGCGGGCGGGGTCGTCGTCGAGTGTTCGGCCCCTTGCCTCGGTTTCTCCTACCAGCTCAACCAGCCGGTGACCGCGCTCATCGCCGACGCGCTCCCCGTTACCGTGTCCATTGTGGCCGGTGCGGCGACGGTGTCACTCACGGTCGGGGTGCTCACCGGGGCGTTCGCGGCGCGCAGGCGGGGGCGGGTCGCCGACCGCGTTGCCGTGGCCGCGGCGTTGGGGTTGGGCTCGGTGCCGTTCTTCGTCGTCGCGCTCATCTCCGCGCTCTACCTCGCAGGCACCGTCCTGCCCCGGGCCGAGCACATCCCGATCTCCGAGGACCCGCTCGGGTGGGCGGCCGGGTTGCTGGCGCCCTGGTTGACCCTGGGCGTGGTCAGCGCGGCCGCCTACACCCGGCACGCGAGGGCGGCGATGATCGAGTCCCTCGGCGAGGACTACATCCGCACCGCGCGCGCCAAGGGGCTCAGCGAGCGGCGGGTCGTCTACCGGCACGGGCTGCGGGCGGCGATCACCCCGGTGGCCACGCTGTTCGGCATGGACGTGGCCTTCCAGCTCACCGGCGCGCTGTTCACCGAGGCGATCTTCGGGCTGCCCGGCCTCGGCGTGCTCACCCTGCGCGCGTTCGCGGTCTTCGACCTGCCCGTGCTGATGGGCGCCGTGCTGGTCGGCGCGACCATCCTCGTCGTGATGAACCTGGTCGTCGACATCGCCTACACCGTGCTCGACCCGAGGGTGCGCCTGACATGACCACGACCCCCTACCTCGCCGTCCGCGACCTCACCGTCGCCTTCGGGGACGTGCGCGCGGTGTCCGACCTGAGCTACGCCGTGCCGCTCGGCCGCACGCTCGCCATCGTCGGCGAGTCCGGCTCGGGGAAGTCCGCCGCCGCGCTGGCCGTCATGGGCCTGCACGACCCCGCCACCACCCGGATCACCGGGTCCGTCACCGTCGGCGGCGCCGAGGTCGTCGGCATGGCGCCCGCCGAGCTGCGCGCGCTGCGCGGCAGCCGGGCGGCGATGGTGTTCCAGGACCCGCAGTCCGCCCTGCACCCGTACTTCACCGTCGGCGCGCAGATCGCCGAGGCGTACCGGGCGCACAACGCCGTCTCCCGCAGGGCGGCTCGCGCGCACGCCGCCGACGTGCTCGGCCGGGTCGGCATCCCCGCGGCGCGACGCCGCCTCGACGACTACCCGCACCAGTTCTCCGGCGGGATGCGCCAACGCGTCATGATCGCGATGGCCCTGGTCAACGACCCCAAGCTGCTCATCGCCGACGAGCCGACCACCGCGCTGGACGTGACCGTGCAGGCGCAGATCCTCGACCTCATCGCCGACCTGCGCCGCGAGTTCGGCTCCGCGGTCGTGGTCATCACCCACGACCTCGGCGTGGTCGCCGAGATCGCCGACGACGTGCTGGTGATGTACGCGGGCCGGTGCGTCGAGCGGGGACCGACCAGGACGGTCCTCGGCGCCCCCGCCCACCCCTACACCTGGGGCCTGCTGGAGAGCATCCCGGTCGTCGCCGAGAAGCCCGCCCGCCTGCGCCCGATCCCCGGCAGCCCGCCCAACCCGCGCACCCCGCCGACCGGATGCGCCTTCCACCCCCGCTGCCGCTACCCCGAGCGGGTGGGCGACACCGCGTGCCGCGACCGCATGCCCGAGTTGACCGGCGACGGGGACCGGCTGTCGCGGTGCCACCTCCCCCGGCCGGACCAGGTGTTCCGCGCCGAGGTCCTGCCCCTGCTCGGCACGGGAGACCAGCATGTCCGATGAACTCCTCCGGGTGGAGGACGTCGTCAAGCACTTCGGTCCCCGGCGAGAGCGGGTGCGCGCGGTGGACGGGGTGAGCCTGGAGCTGGCCGAGGGCCAGACGCTGGGCCTGGTCGGCGAGTCCGGCTGCGGCAAGTCCACTCTGGGCAGACTCGTCACCCGGCTGCTCGCGCCCACCAGCGGCCGGATCCACTACCGCGGCACCGATATCGCCCGGCTGACCGAACGGCGGCTGCGGCCCTTCCGCAGCGACATCCAGATGGTCTTCCAGGACCCGTACCTCTCGCTCAACCCCCGCCACACCGTGGGCGCCATCATCGGCGCGGCCGTCGCGCGCTCGGGCGAGCGGGAGACCCGCACGCGGGTCAGGGAGCTGCTGGAGGTCGTCGGCCTCGACGCCGACCACGTCGACCGCTACCCGCACGAGTTCTCCGGCGGGCAGCGCCAGCGCGTCGGCATCGCCCGCGCCCTGGCGACCCGGCCCCGGCTGATCGTGGCCGACGAGCCGGTCAGCGCGCTCGACGTGTCGATCCAGGCGCAGATCATGAACCTGCTGCAGGACCTGCGCCGCGAATTCGGCATCGCGGTCCTGTTCGTCGCCCACGACCTCGGCGTGGTGCGGTACTTCTGCGACCGCGTGACGGTCATGTACCTCGGCAAGGTGGTCGAGACCGGCACGGCGCAGGAGATCTACACCCGGCCGCGCCACCCCTACACCCAGGCGCTGCTGTCCGCCGCGCCTGACCTGTCGGTGGTGCGCACGGGCACGCCCCGGCCCCGCATCCGGCTCACCGGGGACGTGCCCAGCCCGGTCGACCCGCCCAGCGGGTGCCGTTTCCGCACCCGCTGCTGGAAAGCCGACGACCTGTGCGCTGTCGAGGAACCCGCGCTGACCGGGACCGACGAGCACGTGGCCGCCTGCCACCACGCCTAGCGTGACGCCTGGCTCAACCACGACTGGTAGTGCGGACGACGACCCGCATAGGCGTGGTAGGCCTCCCGCGCCAGCCGCAGCAGGTCGTCGAAGCTGTCCGCCAGCAGGCTTTCCCCCCGGCACACCAGCAGGTGTCGCATGTGGAGCGGGTTCCCGGCCAGCGGCTTGACGACCACCCCGTCGCCGGTCGGGAACACCGCCTGGCACGGGCTCACCGCCCGCCGGGTGGCCACGATGTCGCGCTGCGGCACGGCGTCGGAGACCGAGTACAGCACGCGGGGTGTGAACCCGGCCTGGTGGCAGGCGACGTAGAAGCAGTCGGGCCAGCCCGCGCCGTCCTGCGGCGTCAGCGCCCACCGCTCGCCCGCCAGCTCCGCGAGCGCCACCTCGTCGCGCCCGGCCAGCGGGTGCCGGTCCGACATGGCGACGAACACCGGCTCCACGGCGATCACGTCGGAGACCACCGTGGACGGGGTGTTCAGCGGGAACCCGGGGTAGTCCACCACGGCCGCGGCGTCGATGCGGTCGGCGAGCAGCAGGTCCCACAGCGCGCGCGGCGAGTACTCCGCGCGCAGCCGCACCTCGACGCCGGGGAGCAGGTCGCTGACCCGGTCGGCCAGTCCCACCGACACCGCGCAGGCCACCCCGCCCAGCGTCACCAGCGGGCGTTCGGCGCAGACGTGCCGCCCGGTGCTGCGGCGCAGTTCCTCCATGCCCAGCAGCACACCGCGCGCCCGGGTCAGCAGGAACTCCCCGAGCGGCGTCGGGGTGACGCCGTCGCGGTCCCGCTCGAACAGCCTGCCGCCCAGTTCGCGCTCCACCCGCTGCAGCCGCGCGGTCAGCACCTGCTGCGACACCCCGAGGACGGTCGCGGCCCTGGTCACGCTGCCCGCGTCCGCGATGGCGCACACCGAGCGGAGGTGCCGCAGCTCAAGCCCCATCCGCCAGAGGCTAGACCTCCGCGCGCCCCGGCGTAATCCGCCGAACGCTGCCGTTCAGCGCGCCGCGGCGGGCTCGTGCGCGGTGACGAACCCGATCACCGCGCGCAGTACGTCCTGGTCGGCGAGGACGCGGCGGTGGCCGAGCCCTTCGGTGGTGACCAGCCGCGCGCCCGGCCAGCTCTCGGCGATGGCGGCGCCGTTGGCGTGGGCGACCTCCCGGTCCTTGACGTCGTGCACCACCAGCAGCGGGGGCAGGTCGGCGCGGCCCGCGGCCCGGGCGGGGATGTCGAAGTCGGTCAGCGGACGGCCAACCAGCCTGCGCAGGCGGCGCAGCATCGCGGCGTGGACGCGCTCGCCGAAGCCGAGGGCCTTGGCGAATTCGGCGGTCTGCCCGATCGGCTCGGCCACCGGGGCGACGAGGGCCAGCCTGCTCGCCCGCACGCCGTCGAGGACGGCGAGTGCGGCCGCCGTGCCGCCCATCGAGTGCGCGACGATGCCGTGCGCGGGGCCGGACTCGGCGACCACGGCGGTGAGCACGGCGGCGAACTCCGGCAGCGTCGAGCGGTCCGGGCCGAGCGCGCCCGGGCCGGACTCGCCGTGGCTGAGCGCGTCGAAGGTGACGACCCGGCATCCGGCCGCCACCAACGGGTCCACCAGTCCGGCGAGCTGGCCGCGGTGCCCTCCCCAGCCGTGCGCCAGGTACACGGTCGGGCCCTCGCCCCAGGTCTCGGTGAGCACCTCGCCGCCGTGGACGGTGATCCGGCGGCGGGTGCCCGGTGTGCCCGCCGCCGCGGGTCGCGCGTGGCGGGGAGTGCACCACAGCCGTAAGGCGAGCGCACCGCCCACGTTCGGCGCGGCCCGCTCCAGCACCCGGAACGTCGCCTTCAGTGCGCTGAACTTAGCACGAACGATCGTGCTTTTCTTTACCAGAGACATGGTGCCGGTCCTTCCGTGACACGGGATTTACTCGGGGACTCGCACAGCGGCGAGGAGGGCGTCGAACGCGCGGCGGGCCATCGTCTCGGCCGTGTCGTCGTTCAGCAGGCGGTAGGCGTGGAAGAACGCCAGCATCACGCCGTGCAGGTCGTGGGCGAACTGGTCGGGGTCGGCGTCGGCGCGGAACTGGCCCTCGCTGATCCCGGTGCGGAACATCTGCGCCACGGAGTCGGAGAAGTCGAGGTGGTCGCGCACGAGCTGGTCGCGGATCGGGCCGGGCTGGTCGTCGTACTCGGCGGAGGCGGAGACGAACAGGCACGCCGAGCCGCCGTCGCGGCTGAGAGCGAGCCAGTGCTCGAACAGCGCGCGCACCCGGGTCTCGCCCCGCGGCGCGGCCAGGGCGGGCCGCACGACCTGGTCGACGAACTTCTCCCTGGCGTGCGCGAGCACCTGCGACTGCAGGGACTCCTTGGACTGGAAGTGGGCGAACAGCCCGCTCTTGGACATGCCGGTGCTGCTCGCGAGCGTGCCGATGGTCAGGCCCGCGAGACCGATGCGGCTGGCGGTCGCCGCCGCCTGGTCCAGCACGGCCTGCCTGGTGGCCTCGCCCTTGCTCACCGCTCCTTTCTAGCACGATCGTTCGGTTTGGGCCAGCTCCGTGATCTACTCTTGGCCGCACGGGTCGCGGACGCCAGGATGTGCGCATGCGGGAGGACTGGCTGGACCGGGTGCGGAGCGTGCGCCAGTGGGCGCGCAAGGGCGAGCGCGCGGCCCACAAACCCCTGCTCCTGCTGCTCATGCTCGGCAGGGTCCGGCGCGGCCACCTCGGTCCCATCGCGTTCACCGAGGTCGAGAAGCTGCTCGACCCGCTGTTGCGCGACTTCGGACCGCCCCGGCAGACCGAGGCGGCCTACCCGTTCCGCTATCTCGCGAACGACGGCCTGTGGGTGATCACCGACGCCGAGGGCAACGGCACCGCGCTGGACGCCCGCCCAGGCGCGCTCCGCGCCGCAGGCGCCATCGGCCGCCTCGAGCCGGAGTTCGAGCGCGCCCTGGCCACCGATCCGGTGCTGCTGGCCTCCGTCGTGCGGCACCTGCTGGACGCGAACTTCGCGCCGTCGCTGCACGCGGACCTCATCGCGCGCACCGGCCTTGGCCTTGAGGTCATCGACGTCATCACCGCGTCCGACCGCCGCAGGGACCCCGCCTTCCGCGAGGCGGTCCTCGACGCGTACGACTACCGCTGCGCCATGTGCGGGTACGACGGCTACCTCAAGGGCCAGAGCATCGGCGTGGACGCAGCGCACGTGCGCTGGTGGGCGATCGAGGGCCCGGACACCACGGACAACGGCATGGCGCTGTGCGCGCTGCACCACCGGCTGTTCGACGGCGGCGTCCTCGGCATCGCCGTCGACGAGGACACCGTCACCGTGTCGTCGGACTTCGAGAGCCGGTCCCCGGCCGCCGTGGTCGGGCTGGCGGGCGCGCCACTGCGCGGTCCGCGCGCGGGCGAGCCGCCGGTGGCGAGGGAACATCGCGAATGGCACGTCCATGCGGTCTTCCGCGGCCCCGCGTGGCGAGTCGCCTGACGGCCTTTGGCGCACGTGACCTTGTGCGGTTGACTGCTCCCTGTGTCTCGTCGCGGAGCGCTCGTCCAACTGGCGTTGTGGGGACTGCTCGTCCTGGGGCTGATCCTCATCTGGTCCCGGCACGACGCCAACGCGGTCGCCACCGCGCTGACGATCCTCACCGGAGCCGCTGCGGTGACCCAGTTCCTGATGGCGGGCCGGTGGAAGCCGAAGCCGGGCGCGAGCACGCCCGAGCAGGTGGACGCCGCGGTCGACGCGCTCGCCCGCGAGCTGGTCAAGCAGTGGGTGCCCGAGGGCCGCAGGCGGATGCTCGACGAGCCGAACCGGCTCGACGTGCGCTGCGCGCCCCTGCACGGCGGATCGGGCGACGAGGTGGACTGCGACGAACTCGTCGCCGCGTACGCCGACGCGCCCCGGCGGCTGGTGGTGGTCGGACCGCCCGGATCGGGCAAGACCGGGCTGTGCGTGCTGCTGACGCTGGAGATGCTGCGCAGGCCGGACGCGGACCGGGTGCCGCTGCTGGTGCCGGTCTCGGCGTGGAACCCGGACGAGAACTTCGAGGCGTGGCTGCTGACCTGGCTGCTGGAGACGTACCCCTCCTTGGGCAGCCGTTCCCGCTACGGCCCGACGGCCGCTCGGGAGATCCTGGCCAGGGATCGGGTTCTGCTCGTCCTCGACGGGCTCGACGAGCTGCCCGACGACCAGCGCACGGCCGCCCTGCGCGCCATCAACAGCGACCTCGGCGCGGGCAGGCCGCTGGTGCTCACCAGCCGCACGGCCGAGTTCGCCTCGGCCAACGCAGGCGGGCAGATCCGCGACTCGCAGGTGGTCCGGCTGCTGCCGCTGCGGGACCGCGACATCGTCGGCCACCTGCGCACCACCGTGCCCCAGGCGGGAATCGACCGGTGGGAGCCGGTGCTCGCCGAGCTGACCGACCGTCCGGACGGCCCGCTCGGGCAGGTGCTGCGCACGCCGCTGATGCTGTCGCTCGCGCACTCGGTCTACAGCGACCCGAAGCGGGACGTGCGCGAGCTGCTGGGCCTCCCGGACGCCGAGGCCGTCGCGGCGAAGCTGCTGGACGAGTTCACGACCCGGGCGTTCACCACCCGGCGGCCGTCCCCGCTCGACAGCTCCGAGCACCGGCCGGGCCGGTGGCCGCCGAGGCGGGCCGAGCGCTGGCTGGGCTTCCTGGCCGACCAGTACCGCGAGGTGGCCTGGTGGCAGCTGTGGCGCAAGGTGCCTGCCTGGGTGTTCGTCGCGCGCGGCGTGCTGATCGGCGGGACCCTGTCGGCGCTGCTGGGCTGGCTGCTGCTGGGCCTGTTCGGCAGGCCGGTGCTCGGCCTGCTGCTCGGCGCAGCGGTGGGCCTGGTCAGCGGTGTCTGCCTCGGCCTTGTGCCCGCCGACCCGCCGCGCCGGTTCGTGCCGAGGGTGCCCAGGCGCGACGAGGTGAGCCGCGACCTCGTCTTCGCCGTGGTCGGCGCGGTCGCGGGCGGTGTGGCCGTCGGCGCTCTCTACGGCGGGCTGTACGGGGTGGTCATCGGTCTGGTCTTCGGCGCGGCGTTCGGACTGGTGCGCCGCTTCACCGAGCCCACGGAGCCGACCGAGGCGGTCACGCCGGACTCGGTGCTGCGCGACGACCGCCGCGCGGTGCTGATCGCCGCGGCGTTGGGCTCGGGCCTGGGGATGCTGGTGGGCGCGTTCTTCGCAGGCGTGATCGGCCTGCCCGCGCACGACCTCGTCGTGCCGATCACCGACCCGGTCCAGCTCGGCCTGCTCGGCGGTGCCGTCGGCCTGCTGTGCGGGGCGGGCGGGCTCGGCCTGGCGACCTACGCCACGAGCGCGTCCGCGCGCTTCAACACCGCGCGGATCTGGCTGGCGGTGACCGGGAAGACCCCGTGGCGGCTCATGGCGTTCCTCCGCGACGCCCACCGCGTCGGCGTGCTGCGCCTGGTCGGTCCGGTGTACCAGTTCCGCCACGAACTCCTGCGCGACCGCCTGGCGCGGCGGCGGTGAGCGGCAGCACCCGGCGCAGCAGGATCCCCAGCGGGTTCCGGGACGCCCGCGCCCGCCGGGGGAAACGCCTGCGGACGAACGACATCCACAGCGCCGCGTAGACCACCGCGTACAGGGGCGAGTGGTCGCCGAAGCAGGCGCGCAGGCGCGGCGCCAGGTCCCGCAGCCGGGCGCAGACCTCGGCGAGCCCGGCAGCGCCCCGCGTCGCGCTGGTGGTCACGCCCTCGGCGCGGTCGGCGTCGACGTCCTGGTAGTCGTCGAGGAGTTGCAGGGCGCCGCCCAACTCGTGGATGAGCCCCACCGCCTGCGGCGGGACCGGACCGGCGGCCACGTCGAACAGCACGACCATGCCGTAGCCGCCCTTGCCGTCGGTGATCCGCTCGACGGTCGCGCTGTCGATGTGGGGCGACGTCTGCTCCCGCGACCGCACCTGGAAGGCGTGCGCCCGGGCGAGCGCGCCGAACACCGGGTCGTCCGGCGGGCGGTCGAGCCGGGCGATGATCTCGTCGTAGAGCCCGGCGAAGACGGCCTCCATGGCGTTGGCCGGGGTGAACCCGCCGCCCGCGAACCGCAGCGCCAGCCGCTCGTCGACGCCCGGGCCGCCGAAGTGGTCGACCAGGTCGTCGTAGACCCGGGTGACGGCCCCGGCCAGCACGGCCAGGTCCTCCCGCAGCGCGACCCGCGCCATGTCGGCGTACGCCGAGGCGAGGAACGCCAGCTTCACCGCCGTTGCCCGCAGGACATCGGCCACCTCGTCGGCCACCCCGTCGTCCGCCCCGCCGCGCGTCAGAACGGGCAGCGCGACCCGGTCGAACACCGCGACGAACCGCGCCGCGCGCCGCCGGACCCCGGGCACCGCCCCCGCCCAGCGCGCATGCCGGACCAAGGCGATCACATCCTGGAGCACACCCACGGCCTCAGCCTTCCGTCCCCGCGCCCCGCCCAGTATCGGCCCTCGCCGACCCGACCGAACCGCCGTCAGGAGCAGTGCGCGGCGTCTACTGAGGAACAGCGCCGGGTCCTCCCGGAGGAGGACCCGGCTCCTCCCCGATGGCGATCACCGGAATCGTCGCAGCGCACGACGACAGGGCCCCGCGCCGCGGGCGATCCTTGACCCAGTCGATCGGACAGGGAGCAGGCGGATGAGCATCAGCTGACGGGGGAACCCGCGCCGGTCACTGGGGGTACCGACGCGGACCGGCGCAGGACCCGCGGCCCCGCCGCGGGTCCTGCCTCACCCCGTGAAGAACGACCAGAACGCACGGGTCGCGTCGAACGCCGCGCCGCTGGGCGGGCCGGGCCAGAAGTGGCCGTCGCGGCCGGGGCTTCCGGTGTCGAGCTGATCGATGACGACCTCGCCGGGATGGGAGCAGTGGTAATGGACCTGCACGGCCAGCACTCCCCACCCGGTGTGGCCGGTCGCCGTCGCCACCTGCTTGCCCGCGCAGCCGTTGTCGTCGGCCCACACCCCGGCCATGATGCGCACCCCCGCGGTCATCGCGGCGAGGTCGCCGCCGCAGCAGTGGGCGAGCACGTGGTCGTTGTGGGAGAACACCAACCGCATCGGCACCGGGTGCGCGCGCAGCGCCGGGCAGGCGCGGCCGGTGGCGTCCGGCAGCGGTGCGGCGGCCACCAGGCCGATGCCCGCGAGCCGGACCCCGCCGAGCCGGCCCTGCGCGCCAGCGCAGGCCAGCTGCGTGGCCATCAGCCCGCCGCTGGAGAACCCGACGGCGTGCACGGCGTCCGGGTCGACGCACAGGTGCCGGACGGCGATATCGATCAGCGCCCGCAGGAACTCGATGTCGCTGACGCCGCGGGCGGCCTCGTCGGCGGGCGAGGTGGTCCAGTGCGGCGCGGAGTCCGGCTGGATGACGACGAAGCCCTCCGCGTCCGCCTTGGCGCGCATGCCGCTGCGGGCGTCCTGCTCGTCCTTGTCGCTCAGCGCCCCGTGCAGGTCGAGGACGAGCGCGCCGCCGGGGTCGGGCGGGACGTGCGCCCGGTAGGTGCGGGCGACGGGCGTGCCGTCGGGCTTGTGCTGCACCACCGGCCACGCCGTCTCGGTGTGGTCGCCGGGCGGGGCGCAGGACGATGCCGAGGATGAGTGGACCGGGGCGGCCCCGACCAGCACGGCCAACGCGGCCAGCACGGCCAGCGTCGCGAGGACAGCGCGCGTGAGCACGAGCCGAGTCTGGCGGACGAACCCCTCGTGGACGGCGGGCCGGGGGCAGGTTCGCTCGTTAGTGTTGGGGGCCATGCGCGTCGCTCGCCCCAACACCGCGGACAGCACGGGCGCGCTCGTCCTGCTCGCCGTCGACATCTGGTTCAACGCCGCCGTGCAGTCCCCCACGCCGCCGATGGCGTGGTCGGCGGCGTTCCTCGCGGGCAGCACGCTCCCGCTCGGCTGGCGGCGGCTCGCGCCGGTCCCGGTGCTGGGGATCGTCGGGACCGTCGTGGTCGCGGGCACGGTGGCGGGCGTCGCGATCAGCGAGGCGGGCGTCCTGGTCGCGCTCTACACCGTCGGCTCGTGGCGGCCCCGGTCGATGGCGGTGCGGTGCCTGGTCGGGTTCGGGCTCGCCAAGGTCGCGGCCGAGTTGGTGGCGGGGTTCGTCCCGTCCTGGATCCCGGTGCTGCTGATCCTCTACTGCACCGCGGTGGTGTTGGGCGACCAGCAGCGCGCCAACCGCGAGTTGGCCGCGCAGGAACAGCAGGCCCGCGCCCGGCTCGCGGCGGCGGCCGAGCGCAGCCGGATCGCGCGGGAACTGCATGACGTCGTCGCGCACACGGTGAGCGTCATGGTCCTGTACGCCTCGGTGGCCCGGCGCGCGGTCACCTCGGACCCGGGGCGCGCCGACGCGGCGCTGGCGCAGGTGGAGGCGTCCGGCCGGGAGAGCCTGGCGGAGCTGCGCCGTCTGCTGGGCGCGCTGCGCACCGAGCCTGCCGATCTCGCCCCGCACGCCAGCCTGGACAACCTCGACGACCTCGTCGCCCGCTGCGTGGCAGCGGACCTGCCCGTCCGGCTGTCCGTCGCGGGGAACCGGCGGCCGCTGCCCGCGGGCGTCGAGCTGTGCGCGTACCGGATCGTGCAGGAGGCCCTGACGAACGCCGCCAAGCACGCCAAGCCGACCAAGGTCACCGTCGATCTGGACTACCGCGATGCCGAACTGCGCATCGACGTCCGCAACGACGGCCCCGGCCGCGGCGGCGGCGACCCCGGCCACGGCCTCATCGGCATGCGCGAGCGGGCAGCGCTGGTCGGCGGCGCGATCGACATCCGGCACGACCCCGGCGAGTTCCGGGTGACGGCCACGCTCCCCTATCAGGGCTGAACCGCCCACTGCCGGGTGAAGGGCCGATCGCGGCCCCCGGGCCGGGACTACGCTGCGGCCGATATGGGCGTCCTCTCCGTTCTCCTCGCCGACGACCAGGCCCTCATGCGCACGGGATTCCGGCTCATCCTGGAGGCCGAGCCCGACATCGCGGTGGTCGCCGAGGCGGGCGACGGCGCCGAGGCGGTGGCGCTGGCCCGCGAGCACCGGCCCGACCTGGTGATCATGGACGTCCGGATGCCCAGGATGGACGGCATCACCGCGACCAGGGCGCTGGCCGGGCCGGGCGTGGCCGACCCGATCCCGGTGCTGATCCTGACGACCTTCGACCTCGACGAGTACGTCTACGAGGCGCTGCGCGCGGGCGCGAGCGGGTTCCTGCTCAAGGACGTGCCCTGCGACCGGCTCGTCGACGGCGTGCGGGTCGTGGCCTCCGGCGACGCGCTGCTCGCGCCCACGGTGACCCGCAGGCTGATCCACCGGTTCACCCGGCACGCGCCCGTCCGCACCGACACCGACGCCGTCGCCGCGCTGACCCCGCGCGAGCGGGAGGTGCTGGTGCTGATGGCGCGCGGCCTGTCCAACGCCGAGATCGCCGCCGAACTCGTCCTCGGGTCCACGACGGTCAAGACCCACGTCGGCCGCGTGCTGATGAAGCTGGGCCTGCGCGACCGCGTCCAAGCCGTGGTGTTCGCCTACGAGCACGGCCTGGTGCACCCGGAGGCGGCGTCGTGGTGATCTCGACCGCCAAGATCCACCGCCGGTAGCCTCACCCCGACGGAAGGGGTGCCCGTGGGCGACGGTGTGCTGACCGGGATCGGCGAGGGCGTGCACGCGTGGGTGCAGCCCGACGGCACGTGGTGGATCAACAACGCCGGGATGGTGTGCGACGGCGACGAGGTCGCGCTGATCGACACCTGCGCCACGCGCAAGCGCACCGAGCGGTTCCTCGCCGCGGTGCGGGAGGTCGCGGGCCCGGCGCCGATCCGGTTCGCGGTGAACACACACCTGCACGGCGACCACTGCTACGGCAACGCGCTGCTGCCCGCCGAGACCGCGATTGCCGGGCACTCGAAGACGCGGGACGGGCTGCTCGCCGACGTGCTGCTGACCGCGGCCCCGCCGGTCTGGTCGCCGATGCCGGACTTCGGGGTCGACGCCGTCCGGCCGCCGACCGTGATCGTCGACAGCTCCCTGACGCTGTACGTCGGCGAGCGGCGCGTGGAACTCGTGCACCCCGGGTACGCCGCGCACACCGAGGGGGACGTCGTCGCCTGGCTGCCCGACAGCGGGGTCCTCTTCGCGGGCGACCTGCTGTTCCACGGCATCACGCCGATGATCCTCATGGGCTCGCTCGCGGGCGCGCTGCGCTCGCTGCGGTGGCTGGCGGACTTCGGGGCGGCCACCGTCGTCCCCGGGCACGGGCCGGTGATCCACGACCTCGCGCCCGTCCTCGACGCGCACGAGCGGTACTACCGCTTCATCGAGGCCACCGCCGTGGCGGGCCGGGCGGCGGGCAAGTCGCCGCTGGCCGTGGCCACCGACGCCGACCTCGGCGAGTTCGCCGACTGGCCGGACCCCGAGCGCGTCGTGCTCAACCTGCACCGCGCCTACGCCGACCTCGACGGGCGGCCGGTGGACTTGGTCGGCGCGCTCACCGACGCCATCACCTGGAACGGCGGGCCCCTGCACTGCGCGGTCTGACGGCCGGCGTGATGCTTCCGTTACTTGACACCGGCCGGGTGGGAGCGCTCCCATAAGCAGGTGTCTGGGAAAGCCGTCGCGCTGGTCGGAGTGCTCGCCGCCGGGATGCTGGTCGCCTGCGGGTCGGGCAAGACCGAGATCACCGTCGGCCTGTTCGGCGACCACGGCTACGCCGACCTGTTCGCCGAGTACGAGCAGGCGCACCCGGACATCGACATCGTCGAGCGCGTGGCGCCCCACGCCCAGCACCACGACGACCTCGCCGCGCACCTGGCCGGCGAGGAGGGCGCCGCGGACGTCGAGGCGGTCGACGCCGAGCTGATCTCCCGGTTCACCGCGACCCCGGAGCACTTCGTGGACCTCAACTCCGCGGGCGCGTTCCAGCGGCGCTGGCTGGACTGGGCGTGGACGGCATCGCTGAGCCGCGACGGCAGGCAGATCGGCTACGCCGCCGAGGTCGGCGGGCTCGCGCTCTGCTACCGCGCCGAGCTCGTCGACGCCCCCGACTGGCCCACTTGGGAGGCCTACGTCGAGGCGGGCAGGCGGTTCCAGGCTCAGGCGCCGGAGGACGTGCGCTGGATGGACGGGGCCGCGACGCTGCTGGACGCGATCATCGACCAGGCCCCGGTCGGCTACCACGACGCCCAGGACGCCGTCGTCGTGGACACCAACCCGGACATCGCGCGGGCGTGGGCCGTCACCACGGCGGCCGTCGACGCCGACCTGTCCGCCGGGCTGAGCCCCGGGACCGAGCAGTGGACCGAAGGGCTCAAGCAGGGCCGCTTCGCGACCATCCTCTGTTCGGCCTCCCAGTTGGCGGCGGTGCGGGACGCGGGCGGGTGGGGCGTGGTCGCCGTTCCCGGCAAGGCGGGCAACCGAGGCGGCTCGTACCTGACCGTGCCCGCGCAGGGCGACGAGACGGAGGCCGCCGTGGCGCTCGCGGACTGGCTGACCGCGCCCGAGCAGCAGGCCCGCCGGTTCGCCCGCCACGGCCGGATCCCGTCCACGCCGTCGGTGTACGGGGAGCAATCGCTGGCCGGGCGCACCGATCCCGCGCTCGGCGACGCCCGCGTCGGCGTGCTGTTCACCGAGGCCGCCCAGGCGCTCAAGCCGCAGTACCGGGGACCGGACGCCGCAGCGGTCCAGACCGCCCTCGACGCGGCCGTCCAGCGCGTCGAACAGGGCCAAGCCCCCGACGAGTCGTGGGCGCGGCTGCTGACCGACCTCACGTGACCCCTTCTGACCTGGAGCGACACCACATGCAGTTCCCCGACGGGTTCCTCTGGGGCGTGGCCACCTCGGCCTACCAGATCGAGGGCGGCGCGGCCGACGACGGCCGCGGTCCGTCCATCTGGGACACCTTCGCCGCGACGCCGGGCGCCATCCGGGACGGCAGTTCCGGCGCGGTCGCCTGCGACCACTACCACCGCTGGCGCGAGGACCTGGATCTGCTGAGCGGGCTGGGCGTGCGCGCCTACCGGTTCTCGATCTCCTGGCCCCGCGTCCAGCCGACGGGCCGGGGCACGCCGGAGCGGCGGGGCGTGGACTTCTACCGACGCCTCGTCGACGGGCTGCGCGAGCGCGGCATCGAGCCGTTCGCGACCCTCTACCACTGGGACCTGCCGCAGGGGCTGGAGGACCTGGGCGGCTGGCGCTCCCGCGACACCGCCCACCGCTTCGCCGACTACGCCGCCTTCATCCACGGCGAGCTCGGCGACTCGGTGCGGTTCTGGACGACGATGAACGAGCCGTTCGTCTCCGCCGTCGCCGGGTACGCCGAGGGCAGGCACGCGCCCGGCGCGCGGGAGGGGCACGGCTCGCTCGCCGCCGCGCACCACCTGCAACTCGCCCACGGCCTGGGCGTGCGGGCGATGCGCGAGCAGGCGCCGGGGTCGCACCGGTTCGGGATCGTGCTGAACCAGTCCCCCGCCGTGCCGGTCGGGCCGGGCGACGCGGACGCGGCCCGCCGGTTCGACCTGCTGCTGCGCAGGCAGTTCACCGAGCCGCTGTTCGGCGGCGCGTACCCGGCGGACTACGCCGACACCTTCGGCGCGATCAGCGACCTGTCGTTCCGCCGCGACGGCGACCTCGACGTCATCGGCGTCCCGCTGGACTACGTCGGCATCAACTACTACTACCGCCGCCATGTCGCCGACGCTCCCCCGGCGACCGCGGACCCGGCGGCGCGCACCGCCGACGACATCGGCGTCGACCTCACCCGGCTGCCGGACGTGCCGCGCACCGGCCTGGGCTGGCCGATCGAGCCCGCGGGCCTGACCGAGGCGCTGACCGACCTCGTCCGGCGCTACCCGGACCTGCCGCCGATCTACCTGACCGAGAACGGCTGCGCCTACCCGGACCCGCAAGGCCCGCCGTTCCACGACCCCGAGCGGATCGCCTTCCTCGACGCCCACCTCAAGGCGCTGGCCGACGCCATCGCGCAGGGCGTGGACGTGCGGGGCTACTTCCACTGGTCGCTGCTGGACAACTTCGAGTGGGCGCACGGCTACGGCCCCCGGTTCGGGCTGGTCCACGTCGACTACGCCACGCTGGAGCGCACCCCGAAGTCCAGCTACGCGTGGTACCGCGACCTGATCCGGGCCACGGCCACGGCGTGACTTGGTCACCTTCGCCGCTGTTTCCCTTGTCCGGCCGGGAATCCCGGCCTATCCAGGACTGGTGACGACCTGGTACGAGAACCCCGCGGCGAATCCGTGCGACCTGCTGCGCGAGTGGCTGGCCGTCCCCGGCCTCGCCGACCCGGGCGCGCTGGCCTTGGCCACGGCGGGGACTGACGCGCGCCCGTCCAGCCGGATCGTGCAGCTGCTGCGGGTGACCGACTCCGGCGTGGTGTTCGCCAGCTTCAGCGACAGCCCCAAGGGCCGTGACATCGCCGCGACCGGCTGGGCGTCGGGAGTGCTGTACTGGCGGGAGAACCGCCGCCAGGTCACCCTGGCGGGCGCCGCGGCGATCATGCCCGCCGCCGAGTCGGACGCGCTGTGGGCGGCCCGGCCCGACCACGTGCTGCCGATGTCGGTCGCCACCCGGCAGAGCGCGCCGCTGACCGACGCCGACAGCCTGCGCGCCCGGGTGCGCGCCTTGGCCGACGGCGAGCGGCCCGCCAGGCCCGCGACCTGGGTCGGCTACCACATCACCCTGTCCACCATCGAGTTCTGGGAGGACCAGCCGGACCGCTTCTACCGCCGTCTGCGCTACGACCGCGGCGCAGACGGCTGGACCACGACCCGACTGCAGCCCTAGGCGAGGAACGTCCCCCTGGCCACGACCACGGCGGAGCCGGCGACGTCCACCCGTTCGACAGCGGCGTCCGACCCCGTGACGGTCGCGTGCATTGTGGACGGTCGGCCCATCTCGACGCCCTGCAGGATCTCGACCCGCTCGCCGTAGGGGGCAAGGCCGTGGCGGGCGAGGTGCAGGGCGAACGGGCCCGCCGCCGATCCGGTGGCCGCGTCCTCGGCGACGCCGTAGGCCGGGGAGAACATCCGCGTGCGCCAGCGGGGACCGGCGGGCGCGAAGCAGTTGGCCGCCATGTCCTCGTGCTCCGCCAGCATCAGCAGGTCGGGGCGGAGCGCGGCCAGCGCGGGCTCGTCCGGCAGCCCGACGAAGACGTGCCGGGGGCCGTTGCGGTAGACCACGACCGGCAGCGTCGACGCCTCCACGCCCAGCGCGGCCAACAGGTGGTCCGCGCGCTCGTACGGCTCCCACACCGGCACCGGCTGGCTCATCGACGCCGACCGCACCACGCCGTCGACCCGGGTGAGCCGGAACGGGACCGGGCCCATCCCGGTCTCCATGACCAGTTCGTCGCCGTCGGCCCGCTCGCCGAGCACGATCGCGGTGCCCAGCGTGGGGTGGCCCGCGAACGGGAGCTCGTTGACCGGGGTGAAGATGCGCACCCGGACGTCGCCGCCGCCCTGCGGCGGGAGCACGAAGACCGTCTCGGACAGGTTCATCTCCCGGGCGATGCGCTGCATGCGCTCGGCCGGGATGCCGTCGGCCTCGGTGAACACGGCGACCGGATTGCCTTGCAGGGCAACGTCTGTGAAGACGTCGGCGATCGTGTAGGGGGTCATGGCAGGCACGCTACCGCGATTCGTCCAACCCCTCGATTGACCGGTTGGACACCGGTTGACCCCGCGCGGCGGTGATCGTTAGAACTGGGTCACACTCCCGCCGACCGAGCGAGGTTCGCGTGTTCGACACCGACATCGAGCTGCGCCGCCGCAACCGCGCGGTGGTCGAGGACTACCTGAGCAGGCAAGGGGAATCCCGGCTCACCCGGTACCTGCTGTTCACCGAGGACGGCAGCGCAGGACTCTACACCGCCGACACCCCGGAGCCGGTCGTCTCCCAGGGCCACGAGCTGCTGCGCAGGCACGGCGAGTGGTCGCTGCGGATGTTCCCGGACTGGAAGTGGTTCAACATCGAGGTCTTCGAGACCCAGGACCCCAACCGGTTCTGGGCCGAGTGCGACGGCGAAGGCGAGATCCGGTACCCCAACTACGCGCCCGGGGTGTACCGCAACCACTTCATCCACTCCTTCGAGTTCGCCGACGGCCGGATCGCGCGCCAGCGCGAGTTCATGAACCCGTTCAATCAGCTCCGGGCCCTCGGCATCGAGGTACCGGTGATCAACCGAGGCGGCATCCCGACCTGAGGAGCACCAGTGCAGACCGATCTCACCGCGACCAGGGACGCCATCGAGATCATCACCGGCGGCTGGCGGGCCCAGGCCCTCTACGTCGCGGTCAAGCTCGGCGTGCCCGACCACATCGACGCCGGGCGGGCGACGACCGCCGAGCTGGCCGAGGCCACCGGGGCCGACCCCGAGGGCGTCCACCGCCTGATGCGCCTGCTGGTGGCGATGGGCGTGTTCGCCGGGGACGGCGAGTCCGGCTACCGCAACACCGACGTCGCGCGCGTCCTGCTGGATCGGCCGGGCACGCTGCGCGACATGTGCCTGCTCTACGGCGAGGAGTTCTACACCGCCTGGGCGCACGCCGAGCACGCCATCCGCACCGTCACGGCGGGCTGGGACGTCGCCTTCGGCGAACCGCTCTACACCTATCTCGACAGCCGCCCCGAGGCCGCCGACCGCTTCCAGGCGGCGATGAAGGCGGGCAACCTGTTCTTCGACTACGTCCCGGACGTCATCGATTTCGCGGGCAAGCACGTCGTCGACGTGGGCGGCGGCGCGGGACAGCTGCTGGGCACGATCCTCGCGGCCGTCCCGGACGCCCGCGGCACGCTCATCGACCGCGAGCACGTCGCCCCGATCGCCGAGCAGAAGCTCGCGGGCCTCGGCGACCGGGTCCGGGTCGTCGGCGGCGACATGTTCGCCGCCGTGCCCGAGGGCGGCGACGTCTACCTGCTGTGCCGGGTCCTGGCCGGGTGGAGCGACGACGCCGTGGTGGGCCTGTTCGAGAACTGCCGGGCCGGGCTGTCCGGCCCGGACGCCCGGGTCGTCATCCTGGAGCGGCTGGTGGTCGACGAGGGCGCGACCGTCCTGCCGTCGCTGTGGGACCTGCACCTGCTCATGACCAACGGCGGCAGGCACCGCACCCTCGACCGCTTCGTCGGCATGCTGGAGCGCGCGGGCCTGGTGGTGGAGCGCGTGGCGGACCTGCCGATGGAGACCTCGGCGATCATCGCGAAGCAGGCCTGAATCACCCGAACGGGCCTGCTCGACAGCTCAGCGTGATTCGGTCCGCCACCGGATGGGTATCCCCGCCATACCCATTGTCTGTCGAGAGGACCGACGAGATGACCAGGGCCGATGTCGTCACCACGCACCGGGAGGACGTGGGACGCGTGCCCCGGCGGCGGGGAGCGGTGAACGGGACACTTCTCGTGCTGCTGGGGCTGTTGGGAGCGCTGCTCCCGCTGATCGGGCCCTATCTGGGCCTGTCGTACGGAACGGATCGGCCGTGGCAGTTCACGGCCGACCGCCTGCTGTTGAACATCCTGCCCGGCCTGCTCGTCGCGCTGGCCGGGCTCGGACTCATCGCCAGCAAGCACAGCGCGGGCGGGGTCCTGTGGGGATGGCTGGCCGCGCTGGGCGGGGCCTGGTTCGTCCTCGGGCCGACGATCAGCTCGATGTGGAACGGCGGCAGGCCCATCACCGGCCAGCCGATCGCCGACTCCCCGGCCGGGCGCGGCGTCATCGAGCTGATCTACCACCTCGGCCTCGGCACGCTGATCGTGTTCCTGGCGGCGGTGGCGCTGGGCCGGTTCACCGCGGGGACGGGCCGTGTGGTCGCCGAGGTGCCCGAGCAGTACCGCGCCCTGCACGACGACGACACCCGCGTCACCCGCGAGCGTGACGTCCGCCCGGCGCCCGAAGGCGAGGTCCGCGAGGACAGCCTGCGCGGCGACACCGTCCGCCGTGACTACCTCGGCGGTGAAAGTCTCCGTGGTGACGTCCGGAGCGGCGACACCCTGCACGACGACGACACCCGGATCGCCCGTGACGACGCGGGCGGCAAGCACCGCGCCAGCACCGACATGAGCCGGGACGACGTCTACGAGCAGGCCGCCCGCGACGAGACCGCCGTCGACGAGCAGCACCACCGCAGGGGCTGGCTGGGCCTCGGCGGCCGCAGGTGAGCAGAGCACGTCCGTGAAGGAACACGGTGCGGGTCCGGCGCGTTGGGGTCGGTCATGACCGACGACACCGCGCTGGACCTGCTCCGCACCCGCCGCATCGGGGCGCTCGTCACCCTGAAGAAGGACGGCAGGCCCCAGCTGTCCAACGTGATCCACCACTACGACGCCGAGTCGGCGACCCTGCGCGTCTCGGTGACCGCCGACCGCGCCAAGACCGCGAACCTGCGCCGCGATCCCCGCGCCTCCTACTACGTCAGCAGCGAGGACGGCTGGCGCTTCCTGGTGGTGGAAGGCACCGCCGAGTTCTCCGCCGTGGCGGCGTCCCCCGACGACGCAGCCGTCGACGAACTGGTCCAGCTCTACCGGGACATCAGCGGCGAGCACCCCGACTGGGACGAGTACCGCGCCGCCATGGTCGCCGAGAAGCGGCTGGTGCTACGGCTGCGCATCGACCGCCACTACGGCACCAGCGTGCGCTGACGGATCACGTCGTAGAGGGCCGTCCAGCTCTCCCGCCCGCGCCCCGCCGCGATCGCCCGCTCGTACAGCGACGCCACCGCGGCGGGGAGCGCGGCGTCCACGCCCGCCTGCTCGCTGGCGCCGACGACGTGCTCGGCGGTCGCGCCCATCATCAGGATGTTCGCCTCGTCGCCCGGGTGCTCCCCCCGGGCGATGTGCTCGAAGGTCTCCTCGAAGTACATCGGCATCGTCGTGAACGTCTCGGCCAGGTAGGGGCCGAGCACCTTCGGGTCGACGCCCGCCGCCTCGATGAGCGCGCTCGCGTGCAGGGTCACCGCGAGGCTGGTCAGGAACACGTCGAGCTGGGCCTGGTAGAACAGTTGCGCCAGCCCGTGCTCCGCGCCCATGTAGTCCGGCCTGCCGATGACCCGCAGGGTCTCGACGTGCTCGTCGAAGACCGCCCGCGGCCCGCTGTAGAAGACGTAGGCGGGCTCCTCGCCCACCAGCTGGGCCGGGACCATCACCCCGCCGACGACGAGTTCGGCGCCGCGCTCGGCGAGCCAGGCCGCCGCCTTGACCGAGTCGGCCGGGGTGTCCGAGCTGAGGTTGACGATGACGCGTCCCGCCACGTCGACGCCGTCGAGGATGTCGTACATCGCCTTGTAGTCGGTGAGGCTCAGGAGCACGAGCTTGTTCGCGGCCACGGCGTCGGCCGCCGTCTCCGCGCGCACCGCGCCCCGCGCGACCAGCCCGTCCGCCCGGCTCGCCGTCCGGTTCCACACCGTGACCCGGTAGCCCGCGTCGAGGTAGCGCCCCACCATGGCCTGCCCCATCGGTCCGAGTCCGATCAGGGTCAGCTGCTTCGTCATGATCGCCCTTGCTGTCGTGGTCTCTTGCTGTCGAGACCACACTCACCCACGCCGCGCACGGTCGGCTGAGGGTCGGCGCACGGGCTCAGCCCGCGATGTCGGACTGCGGCAGCCGCTTCCCGCGCCGCGGCGCCCCCGCCGACGGCGGCGGCACGACCGGGCCGATGTCGCCGTCGGGCGCCTCGTCGAGGTCGACGATCACCGGCGCGTGGTCGCTGGGCTTGGCGCCCTTGCGCGCGTGCCGGTCGACCCAGGCCGCCCGCACCCGGTCGCGCAGCGGCGTCGCGGCCAGGATCAGGTCGATGCGCATGCCCAGGTTCTGGTGGAACATGCCCGCGCGGTAGTCCCAGTAGGAGAAGACGCGCTCGTCCGGCCACCGCTCGCGCACGACGTCGTGCAGGCCGAGGTCCTGCAGCGCGGCGAGCGCGGCCCGCTCGGGCCCGGTGACGTGCGTGTGGCCCGCGTAGGCGGCCGGGTCGAACACGTCGGCGTCGGTGGGCGCGATGTTCACGTCCCCGCACACCACCGCAGAGTCCGCGTGCGGGGCGACGTCCCGGGTCAGGGCGGCGAGCCACTCCAGCTTGTAGCGGTAGTGGTCGGAGTCGGGCACGCGCCCGTTGGGCACATACACCGAATAGACCCGCAGGCCGCCGCAGGTCGCCGAGATCGCCCTGGCCTCCTGGTGCGGGAATCCGGGCCCGCCGGGCAGCCCGACGACCACGTCGTCCAGCCCGACCCGCGACAGCAGGGCGACCCCGTTCCACTGGCCCTCGCCGTGCGCGGCGACCTCGTAGCCGCGGGCGGCGAACTCCGCCGACAGCAGTTCGGCGAACGCCTCGTCGGAGAGCTTGGTCTCCTGGAGGCAGACCACGTCGGGGGCGCGCTGGTCGAGCCAGGGCAGGAGCCGGGGGACGCGCTGCTTGACCGAGTTGACGTTCCAGGTGGCGATCCGCACGCGCCCCACCGTAGCCGGGAACTCCCGCGCCGACCCGTCCGACTACTCAGGTGCAGGTACTGTCGACGCCGAGGTGGACCCCCAGAGATGACGCGCAGCAAGAACCCCGTGACCGCCGCCCGGCGCGGGGTGTCCCTCAACGTGATCCTGACCGCCGTCGTGGTGGTCGTGGCTGTCCTGGTCGTCGGCGGGATCCTGCTGTTCAAGAACTCCGGCTCCGACGAGGGCGCGGTGCCCGCGTCGGTGCTCGCGCCCGAGGGGAGCCACACGCTCACCGAGGCGCCCGACGGCGCGGTGACGGTCGTGGAGTTCCTGGACTACCAGTGCCCGGCCTGCGAGCAGTACTACAAGACCGTCACCAGCAAGATCGAGCAGGACTACGCAGGCAAGATCACCTTCGTGGTGCGCAACTACCCGCTGGACATGCACCCGCTGGCGATGCCCGCCGCCCGGGCCGCGGAGGCCGCGGCCCTGCAGGGCAAGTTCCGGGAGATGTACCGCGCGCTGTACGAGAACTACAACGAGTGGGCACTCGCCCCCGACGGGCAGGCCGTCAGCGACGACGTCGAGCGCGCCACCGAGTTGTTCCGCGGCTACGCCGAGGCCAGCGGCCTCGACGTCGCGAAGTTCACCGCCGACCTGGCCTCGCCGGAGGTGCAGGCGCGCATCGACAAGGACATCGCCGACGGCAAGGCCGCCGGGGTGTCCGGCACGCCGTCGATCTTCGTCGGCGGGCAGCTGTTCGAGCCGACCGGGGAGACCTACGCCGACGTCGAGCGGCAGCTGCGCGAGCGGATCGACGCGGAGCTGGCGGAGTGAGCCGGGCGCTCGCCTGGCTCTACGTCGTCGGCGGCGGCATCGGCCTGGTCGCGGCCGTCGCGCTGATCCTGGAGCGGCTGGCCGTGCTGGCCGACCCGACGCACGTCCCGCTGTGCTCGATCAACCCGGTGGTCTCGTGCGGCTCGGTGATGGAGAGCCCGCAGGCCGCCGCGTTCGGGTTCCCCAACCCGCTGATCGGCATCGCCGCGTTCGCGGTCGTGGTCACCGTGGGCGTGGTCGGGCTGACCGGGTTCACCCCGCCGAGGTGGTTCCGGCTGGGCATGCTCGTCGGGACCGCGCTCGGCCTGCTGTTCGTGCACTGGCTGATCTTCGCCAGCCTGTACGACATCCGGGCGCTGTGCCCGTACTGCATGGTCGTGTGGGCGGTGATGGCCCCGCTGTTCTGGTACACGCTGCTCGACACCTTCGCGCTGCCGTCGCTGCGGCGGGTGCACAGCGTGATCCTCGCGCTCTGGTACGTGGTGATCGTGGCGCTGATCCTGCAGGCGTTCTGGGACTTCTGGACGAGCTGACGCGCACACAACCTTCACACCTCGCCCCGGGGCCGCCCACAACCCCTGCTTAGAGTCGGCTGCATGGGCAACAGGCGAGTGCTGGTGGTCGAGGACGAGAAGACCATCGCGGAGTCCGTCGCGGCGCGGCTGCGGGCCGAGGGGTTCACCGTCGAGGTGGCCAGCGACGGGCCGTCCGGGGTGGCCGCCGCCCAGGCGAACCCGCCGGACCTGATCGTGCTGGACGTCATGCTGCCCGGCTTCGACGGCTTGGAGGTGTGCCGCAGGGTGCAGGCCGAGCGGCCGGTGCCCGTGCTCATGCTGACCGCCCGCGACGACGAGACCGACATGCTGATCGGCCTCGCCGTCGGCGCGGACGACTACCTGACCAAGCCGTTCTCGATCCGCGAGCTCGCCGCCCGCGTGCACGCCCTGCTGCGGCGGGTCGAGCGGGCGGCGAGCACCACGGGGCCGCTCGTCGTCGGCGACCTCGAGGTGGACCCGGTGGAGCGGCGGGTGCGGCGGGCGGGGGTGGAGGCGCACCTGACGCCCATCGAGTTCGAGCTGCTGGCCTACCTCGCTGCCCGCCCGCGCGCGGTGCAGCCCCGGGAGCGGCTGCTCGCCGAGATCTGGAACTGGACGGACGCGGCGGGGACCCGCACGGTCGACAGCCACATCAAGGCCCTGCGGCGGAAGCTGGGCGCGGACCTGATCCGCACCGTCCACGGCGTGGGGTACGCGCTGGAGGTGGCCCGGTGAGGGCCCGGCTGTCGGCGCTGGTGGAGCTGCTGCCCCGGCCGCTCGACCCGGTGCGGTCGATCAAGCTGAAGCTCGGCATCCTGCTGGTCGCCTCGGGCGGGGCAGCGCTGGCGTACTTCTGGCTGATGATCGGCTGGATCCCGCCGACCACGTCGGTCACCGCGATCATCGGCGCGCTGCTGACCTCGCAGATCCTGGCGCACGGCATGACCCGTCCGCTGCGCGAGATGACGGCCGCCGCCCGCGCGATGGCCCGCGGCGACTACTCGCGCCGCATCCGCGTCACCGCCCGCGACGAGGTCGGCGAGCTGGGCCGCGCGTTCAACCAGATGAGCGCCGACCTCGCCGACGTCGACCGCACCCGCCGCGAGCTGATCGCCAACGTCTCCCACGAGCTGCGCACCCCGATCGCCGCCCTGCACGCGGTGCTGGAGAACGTCGTCGACGGCGTCAGCCCGGCTGACCCGGCGACCCTGCGCACGGCCCTCGCCCAGACGGAGCGGCTGGGCAGGCTGGTGACCGAGCTGCTGGACCTGTCCCGCATCGACGCGGGCGCCCACCCCCTGCGCCTGGAACCGGTCGCCGTCGCCCCCCTGCTGGCCGACGTGGTCGCCGAGGCCGAGGTCAACGCCGCGGCCACCGCCCGCACCCCGACCTTCCGCGTCTCGGTCGAACCCTCCGCCGCCGTGGTCCGGGCCGACCCGGAACGCCTGCACCAGGTCCTGGCCAACCTCCTGGACAACGCCGTCCGCCACGGCCCCGCCGACGGCGAGGTCCGCGTCACGGCGACCATGGGCCCCACCGGCCTCACCCTCGAGGTCGCCGACGACGGCCCCGGCATCGCCGTCGAGGAACGCGCCCAGGTCTTCGGCCGCTTCACCCGAGGCGACCGAGCCTCCGGCGGCGGCACCGGCCTGGGCCTCTCCATCGCCCGCTGGGCGGTAGACCTCCACGGCGGAACCATCGGCGTGATCGACTCCACGCGCGGCTGCCGAATCCGGGTAACCCTCCCCGCCTGAGGGCGCGTAGCCCTAGGCAGGCGCGTCGGCAGAGGCTGACCACCGCCCTCCCCGCCCGCACCGGCCGCAGGGATCGCTCTCCGCCGAGGCCGCAGCCGCACCCACCACGGCCGCAGTGCACTACCGCAACCACAGTCCACTCACCGAGACCACAGCTGCACCCCACCGAAGCCCCGCCCACACCCACCACGACCACAGCCCACCCACCCGGGCCACCGCCCACACCCACCACGACCACAGCCCACCCACCCGGGCCACCGCCCACCCACGGGGCCACACCCACCCAATCCACAACCCACCTACTAAGGCCACACGACACCACCGCGACCACTACTGATCGAAACCCCAGCTGCTCCAGCCGGGACCACCCACATCCCACCCACCACAGAACACGAACAACCTCCCGCCCTCTCGCCCTCCCTCGCTGCCCTCACCCTCCTTCCCTGCCCTCACCCTCCTTCCCTGCCCTCACCCTCCTTCCCTGCCCTCACCCTCCTTCCCTGCCCTCACCCTCCCTCCTCCTTCCCTCCCCGACACACACACCATCCCGCCCATCACCACCAGCACGCCGTTCACGTAAGCCCAACCCCCGTCCTTCTCGGTCATCCCAGGGTTCTCCGGAGTCCATAGCAGACTCGTCCGATGCGCCCATCTCCAAAAATTCCCCTGCACCAATCCATTCCTCGAATAGCACTCACGGGAGAGCCATGTCTGAATCCGTTTCCATCGGCCAGCTGACCACCCCTGACCGGGAGTGGGCCACGCCCGCCTCCCGGGCCGTTCTCGGTGTTGTCAGCGCAGGCGGGATTGTCGCGGCCATGCTGGTCCCCATCGGGAAAGTCGGGCTCGGGTGGACGTTGGCGGTGGCGGTCGTCGCCTGCGCGATCGTCGTACTGGGCCGGATCGATGAGCGCAGGCATGTGCAGGCGGGGTGGTTGGTGCTCGCCGTCGGGCTCGGGGTTGCCGGGGCGGTTCGGGATGCCGGGTGGTTGTTCGGGTTCTGCGTGGTGGGGGCGGCGGTGTGCCTGTCGTTGAGTGTCGCGGGTGGACGGTCCGCCGGTGAGCTTGCCCGGGGGTCGGTCGCCGTGTGGGGGTCGGGGCTGCTGTCGTGGCCTCGGCTCGTGGTGGGGGCTTGGGTCGCGGTGCGCAGTCGTCAAGGCGGGGTGCGGATCTGGGCCGCGGTGGGGGTCGGGGCGGTGTTGGTGCTGGTGTTCGGGGCCTTGTTCGCGGCGGCGGACGCGGCGTTCGCCGAGGTGGTGTCGTCGCTGGTTCCGGACTTCTCCGGGGTTCCCGGGCCGTCGGTGGTGGTGTTTCTCATCGTGGTCGTCTTGCTGGCGGGGGCGGCGTATCACCGGGGCGCGCCAGCGCGGGCGGGGCGGCCGGTCAAGCGCGTGCGGCTGGTGGAGTGGGCGCTGCCGGTGGGTGTCCTGCTGATGCTGTTCGCCCTCTTCATCGGCGTGCAGGTGGCCGTCCTCTTCGGTGGGGACGCCTATGTCACCCGCACCTCCGGCCTCACCTACGCCCAGTACGCCCGGTCCGGGTTCTGGCAGCTCCTCGCCGTCACCGCCCTCACGCTCGCCGTCATCGCGATCGCGGCCCGGGTCGCGCCGCGGCGCACCGCCGTCGAGCGGGGCTGGCTGCGTGGGCTGCTCGGCGGGCTGACCGCCGCCACCCTGGTGATCGTCGCGTCCGCGCTCACCCGCCTGTGGCTCTACCAGGAGACCTACGGCTTCACGGTCCTGCGCCTGCTCGTCGGCGTCGCCGAGCTGTGGCTCGGCCTGGTGTGCCTGATGGTGCTCGCCGCGGGCAGGCGTCTCGCGGCGGCATGGCTGCCGCGCGCGGTGCTGGGCAGCGGGCTCGCCGCGCTGCTCGGGCTGGTCGTCCTCAATCCGGAAGCGTTCATCGCCCGGTGGAACGTCCAGCGCTACGCCGACACCGGCCGCATCGACACCGCCTACCTGGGCACCCTCTCCGCCGACGCCGTCCCCGCGCTCGCCGACCTGCCCGAGCCCGTCCGCGCGTGCGTGCTCCTCCCCCACGCCGCCCGCGTCACCGACGACAGCCCGACCGAGTGGAACTGGGCCCGCGCCGCCGCCCGCGATCTCCTCCTGCGCCCCCACGCCTGCGAAACGCACGGTTGACAGAGCAACTTCCACCGGCCAGTCTGGGAGCGCTCCCAACAGGACAGGAGTGGACATGCGACGAAGCATGCGCAGGGCCGCGCTGACCGCGGTCGTCATCGGCGCGGCGGCGGTGACGGTCCCCCAGGCCCAAGCCGCCGACCTGCCGACGCTGACCGTGGAGACGACGCAGGTCGCGTTCGGACTCAAGCGGCCGACGGCGATCGCCGCGCCAGACGACGGCAGCGGCAGGCTGTTCATCACCGAGAAGGCGGGCATCGTGCGGGTCTACCACCCGCAGACCGGACTGGCCGCCGAGCCGCTGATCGACATCACCGCCCACGTCAGCGTCAGCGGCAACGAGCGCGGCCTGCTCGGCATCGCGCCGTCGCCCGACTACGCCACCGACCAGACGCTCTACCTGGCCTACACGCGCGCGTCCGACAACGCCGTCACCCTCGCCCGCCACGCCGACGGCGCGCTGACCGAGCTGCTGAGCCAGGACCACGCCACCTACGCCAACCACAACGGCGGCCAGCTCGCCTTCGACGGCGACGGCCTGCTGTACTGGGGCATCGGCGACGGCGGCGACGCGGGCGACCCGTTCGACGCGGGCCAGCGGCTCGACACGCTGCTCGGCAAGATCCTGCGCCTGGACGTGAGCTGCCCGCTCTACTGCGTGCCCGCCGACAACCCGTTCGTCGGCGTCGCGGGCGCGCGGCCGGAGATCTGGGCGTACGGCCTGCGCAACCCGTGGCGCTTCTCCTTCGACCCCGCCGACGACTCGCTGTGGATCGCCGACGTGGGCCAGGGCACCCTGGAGGAGGTCGACCACCTGCGCGCCGACCAGGCGGGCGCGAACCTCGGCTGGTCGTGCCGGGAGGGCACCGAGGTGTTCGACGCCTCCCGCTGCCGCGCAGGCGAGTCCTATGTAGACCCGGTGTTCACCTACCGAACCTCGGTCGAAGGCTGCGCCGTCATCGGCGGCGTGGTCTACCGGGGCTCGCGGTTCGCCGACATCGCCGACGGCGTCTACCTCGCGTCGGACTACTGCACGAACCCGGCGTTCGCGATCCGCGCCAATCCCGACGGCACCCACACCCACGCGCGCATCGGCGAGCTGCCCATCCAGCCGACCAGCTTCGGCACCGACGCCGACGGCGAGATCTACCTGGTCAACGACCTGCCCGGCCAGCTGCACAAGGTGTCGTTCCGCTCCACGGCGACGCAGCCGTCCTGCGCGGTCGACTACCGGCTGGTGACCCAGTGGGGCACCGGCTTCCACGCCGAGGTGACCGTCACCAACACCGGGGCCGAGCCGGTGCCCGCGTGGTCGCTGGCCTGGTCGTTCGGCGACGGCCAGCGGGTCACGCAGGTGTGGAACGCGACCGTCCGCCAGGAGGGCGCGGCCGTCACAGCGGGCAACGCCGACTGGAACGCGGCCATCGCCCCGGGCGCGTCCGTCCAGTTCGGATTCCTGGGCTCGCGCACCGGGGCCAACAGCCCGCCCGCGGCGTTCAGCCTCAACGGCGGCGCGTGCCGCTGACGTCCAGCACCCTCGCGAGCGCGTCGATCCCGGCCCGGACGGCGCGCTCGTTGAGGGTGGCGTACCCGAAGATCAGCCCGCCGCGCCCCGACGGCGCGATCCGGTACGGGCCCACTCCCCCGACGCCCACGCCCGCCGTGCGCGCGGCGGCGATCGTGTCCTGCTCGCCCAGCCCCGGCGGCAGCCACGCGACGAGGTGCAGGCCCGCGGAGATCCCGACGGGGTCGAAGTCGGGCAGCCGCTCCCGCAGCGCCGACAGCAGGACGTCCCGGCGGCCGCGGTAGATCGGGCGCATGCGCCGCAGGTGGCGGTCGAACTCGCCGCGGGCGAGGAAGTCGGCGAAGGTGAGCTGGTCCAGGGCGGGCGCGCCGCGGTCGGCGGCGAGCTTGGCAGCGGCCACGGCGTCGACCAGGTGCGCGGGCAGGGCAAGCCAGCCCAGCCGCATGCCGGGGGCGAGGGTCTTGCTGGCCGAGCCCGCGTAGACCACGCGGTCGGGGGCCAGGCCCTGCAGGACGCCGAGCGCGGGGCGGTCGTAGCGGTACTCGGCGTCGTAGTCGTCCTCGATGACGATCGCGTCGTGCTCGCCGGCCCAGCGCAGCACGGCGGCGCGGCGGTCGGCGGGCAGGACGCCGCCGGTCGGCCACTGGTGGGCCGGGGTGAGGATCAGCGCGTCCGCCGAGCGCTTGGCCAGCTCGTCGACCCGGACGCCGCCCTCGTCGACCGGGACGCCCACGATCTCCATGCCGAGGCTGGCCGCGATCGGGCGGGCGTCGTCGTCGGCCGACGGGTCCTCGACGGCGAGCCGCCGCGCGCCGCGCGCGGCCAGGACCTGCAGCAGCAGCGCGATGCCCTGCGCGTAGCCGGAGCAGACGACGATGTTGTCCGGGTGCGCCGCGGTGCCGCGGGCGCGGTTGAGGTAGTCGGCCAGCGCGTCCCGCAGCTCGGGCATCCCGCGCCCGCTGAGGTAGCCGAACCGGTCGGCGGGGGCCTCGGTGAGCACCCGGCGCACGGACCGCAGCCACGCCGCGCGCGGGAAGCGGGTGACGTCGGCGCGGCCGTAGCCGAAGTCGTAGGGCAGGGGCGGCTGCCGGACGGGTCCCGGCGACGGCGCGGTCGCGGTGACCGCGGCGACGTGGGTGTAGCCGCCCATCCGGCTGGTCAGGTACCCCTCGGCGACGAGTTGCTGGTAGGCCTCGACCACGACCCCTCGGGACACGCCGAGGTCGGCGGCAAGCGCGCGGGTCGGCGGCAGCGCGGTGCCCGCGGCCAGCCGCCCGGACCGGATGCCCGCGCGCAGCGCGGTCTCGATCTGCCGGTGCAGCGGGCCGTCGCCGCGGCGCAGGTCGAGGACCAGGTCTTGGGCGAAATTGGTCCTGGGAACAGTCATCGGAATGGACCATACCGCCAGAACCAATCTCGGACATGCTGGTCGCCATGATCCTGATCCGACCGGGCGAGCCCGGATACGACGAGGCCCGCCGGGTGTGGAACGGCATGGTGGACCGCCGCCCCCGGCTGATCGCCCGCTGCGCGACCGACGCCGACGTGGCCGCCGCCGTGCGGCTGGCCCGCGAGCGGGACCTGGAGCTCGGCGTGCGCTGCGGCGGCCACAACGCCGTGGGCTTCGCCGTCCCCGAGGACGGGCTGATGATCGACCTGCGCGGCATGGACGGTGTGAGCGTCGACCGGGAGTGGTCGACCGCCCGCGTCGGCGGCGGCGCGCTGCTGGGCGCGCTCGACGCGGCCACGCAGCCGTACGGCCTGGCCACGACGGCGGGCAACGTCTCGCACACCGGCGTCGGCGGCCTGACGCTGGGCGGCGGCATGGGCTGGCTGGCCCGCGCGCACGGCCTCGCCTGCGACAACGTCCTCTCCTACCGGGTGGTGACGGCCGACGGCACGGTGGTGACGGCCAGCCGCGACGAGCACCCGGACCTGTTCTGGGGCCTGCGGGGCGGCGGCGGCAACTTCGGCGTCGTCACCGAGTTCGAGTTCCGCCTGCACCCCGTCGGCACCCGGGCCCTGTCGGCGGAGTACACCTTCGACCCGTCCGCCGACGTCCTGCGCGCCTGGCGCGACATCAGCCGTTCGGCCCCTCGGCAGGCGACGTTCGACGCGTCCTTCCGCGACGGCGACACGCTGGTGGTCGGCTTCGTGTGGGTGGGCGATCCCGATGCCGGTCGAGCCCTGACGTCGGAGTTGAACGCGCTGGGCACGCCCCGGTCGGCTGTTGTGCGGGAGCTGTCCTATCTGGACTTGCAGACCCGCGATGACACCGTCCAGAAGCACGCGATCCGCCGGTACTCGGCGGGGCACTACCTCCCGGAGCTGACCGACGCCGCGATCGACGCGTTCCTCACCGTCGAGGACGGCTTCGTCCCGAACCAGGGCTTACAGGCCTACGGCGGCGCGATCGCGGACGTGCCGGACGACGACGCGGCGTTCGGCTTCCGGGGCACGGAGTTCGAGTACGGGGCGGGCATGTCCTGGACCGACCCGGCCGAGGACCCCGACCGCATCGCCGACGCGCGGCGGACCGCGGCGCACCTGGCCCCGCACGCCGCGGGCGTGTACGTGAACATGCTCGCGGACGAGGGCGCCGCGGGTGTGCGCCGCGCGTACCCACCGGCCAAGCTGGCCCGGCTGACGGCGCTGAAGGACGTCTACGACCCAGACAACGTGTTCCACCTCAACCAGAACATCCGCCCGACCTCACGACCGGACTACGCGAACTCCACCCCAGCGTCGTCCACCGGGCCGTGACGGAGGAGCACGACGTCCTTCGGGTAGTTCTGGTGCAGCCGCCACGGCGTCGTCGGGCCCTGCCGGGGAAGCTGGTCCAGGGCGCGCAGGACGTAGTTGGCCTTGAGGTCGATGAACGGCTCGGTCGGCAGGCTCGGGTCGGGGGCCAGGGGCATGACCCGGCGCAGGCCGTTGGCGCGCATGTGGTTCAGCAGCCTGCACACGTAGGCCGCCACCAGGTCGCACTTCAGGGTCCACGACGCGTTCGTGTAGCCGATGGCCACCGCGAGGTTGGGGACCCCGCTGAGCATCATCCCCTTGTAGGCCACCGTGTCGCCGAAGTCGATCTTGGTGCCGTCAACGGTCAGCTGGATGCCGCCGAAGGGCAGGACCGACAGGCCCGTGGCGGTGACGACGATGTCCGCGTCCACCGTCGCGCCGGACTCCAGGGCGAGGCCGGTGGGGGTGAAGCCGGTGACGGCGTCGGTGACCACCGAGGCCCGGCCGCTGCCGATCACCCGGAACAGGTCGGCGTCGGGGACGAAGCACATGCGCTGGTCCCACGGGTCGTAGCGGGGGCGGAAGTGGACGTCGACCGGGTAGCCCTCGGGCAGCCTGCGCTTGGCGTCCCAGCGGATGAGCCTGCGGATGACGTCCGGCCGCCAGCGGCTGAACCGGAACAGCGCGGTGGCCGCCAGGGCGTTCTTCCAGCGCACCGCCGGGTGGGCGACCCGGTCAGGGAGGACCTTCCGCAGGAAGTCGGCCAGCGGGTCGCGCGAGCCGAGGGAGACGACGTAGCTGGGCGAGCGCTGCACCATCGTCACGTGCTCGGCCTTCTCCGCGAGCGCGGGCACCAGCGTCACGGCGGTGGCGCCGCTGCCGATCACCGCGACCCGCTTGCCCGTCCAGTCGAGGTCCTGCGGCCAGTGCTGCGGGTGCACGACCGGCCCGGCGAAGTCCTCGCGGCCGGGGAAGTCCGGGGTGTGGCCCTCGTCGTAGCGGTAGTAGCCGGTGCAGCTGAACAGGAACCCGCAGGTCATCTCCACGGTCTCGCCGCCGCGGTCGAGGGTCACCGTCCACCGCGCGGTGTCGGAGTCCCAAGCGGCGGCGGTGACCCGGTGGTTGAACCGGACGAGCCGGTCGACGCCGTACTCGCGGGCGGTCTCCCGGATGTACTCGCGGATGGACGACCCGTCGGCCAGGACGGCGGCCGCGCGCCACGGGCGGAACGAGTAGCCGAGGGTGAACATGTCCGAGTCCGAGCGCACGCCCGGGTACCGGAACAGGTCCCACGTGCCGCCGATCGCCCCCCGGGACTCCACGATCGCGATCGACGCGCCCGGCACGCGCTCGCGCAGCTGGCAGGCAGCCCCGACGCCGGAGAGCCCGGCGCCGACGATCAGGACGTCGACGTGCTCCATGCCGTCCTCCCCTAGTCGGTTCGCTTGGGACCGTACCGGAACCCCGAGGGGCGGTCGCGCGTCCGGACGGGGGTGATCGGCAACGCGGTGGTGGGGGCAGGAGCGGTCTGCGCGGTGGTCGCGGCCCTCTGGGGCGACGGCGGCGCGGCGCGCCCGTATCCGGGTCTGGTCATCGCGTGTGTTGTGGTCGTGCTCGTCGCCGCCGGGCTTGCGCTGGCCGGACGGCAGCACTGGGCCGGACCGCTGGGGGTCGTCGCCGCGCTCTGGGCGGCGGTCCTGCTCTACGTGGACCTCGACAGCGGCGTGCCGGGCAACTCCACGACGGTGCTCCTGGTGTCCGCGCTGGCCGTGACGGCAGGCGCGCTGATCGGCGGCACACGGGTGCTCGGCGCGGTGATCGCGGTCGTGCTGGTCGCCGCGCTCGCGGTGTCCGGCGCCGCGTGGGTGCCCGCGACCGCCGTGTCGCTCACCGCGGGCGAGCCGGTGGTCCCGGCGGCGCTCGCGGAACGTCCGGCCGACCAGCCGTGGAAGTGGACGGGCAGCGGCGCGGTGATGGCGGCCGTGCCCGCGGGCGCGGGGGTCGTGATCGGCGCCCGTGACGAGTCCCCCGGCCACGACGAGATCGTCGGCGTCGACGGCCCCACCGGCGCCCGGCGGTGGAGCTACGCCCGCCCGGACGCCGCCCTGACCGCGCTCACCGCCACCCCGGACCGCGCGCTGGTGGTGGCCGCCTTCGCCCCCGGCAACGACTGGCGCAGCCACCAGTCCCTGCTCGTCACCCTCGACGCCATGACCGGGGAGCCGCTCAGCGAATGGGCGGGCGAGGCGCACCCGACGACGCCCACGACCACCGTGCTCCCCATCTGGCAGGGCATTGACGACGACCACCGCGTCACCGGGGTCGACCTCCGCGACGGCACCCGGCTGTGGTCGTGGTCGGCCCCCGCCGGATGCCGCCCGACGGCCGACGGTCCGGTGAGCGGCGCTGACGTCCTGCTGGTCCCGCTGTGGTGCGCGGACACCGTCACCGTCCTCGCGCTGGACGAGCGGACCGGCGAGGTGCGCTGGGAGCAGTCCGAGCCCTTCGCCGCGGGCCGGTTCACGACGACGACCAGCCCGGACGGCCGCGTCGCCGCCGTGACGCTCCCCGGCCGCGACCCGCGCCTGGTGTGGGCCGAGTCCGGGGAGCCGGTCGCCGACCTCGCGTCCGGCCCCCGCTACCCCCGCGTCGACCTCGGCGTCCGGCCGGTGGCGGAGGAGCGCGCCGCCGAGGAGGTGCTGCGGGCCGCCGTGCTCGACGTCGAGACCGGCGAGCCCACCGCGCTGGACCCGCGCGCCTGCCCGAGACCGCTGGACGACGCCACGACCGCGACGACCTACCTGCGGCTGTGCGAGAACGCCGACGGAGTCGATCTGGTCTGGCACACCTACGGCGGCCCGATCACCCGCGTCCCCCTGCCGTGGAGCGGGAGGCCGCCTGCGGTTCTGCTGTCCGTCCCGGGCGCGGTCGTCGCCGTGCGCGTCGGACAGCCGGACGTCCTCGGGTTCCCGGCGGCCTAGATCCGATCGATCAGGTCCACGAACAGCGCGAACGCCGCGTCCACCCGCTCGCGGTCCCCGGTGGCGAGCAGGTCCAGCTGCAGGCCGCGGGCCTGGGCGACCACGATCGAGGCGACCAGCGGCGCCCGCTCCGGCGCGCACCCGTCGGCGATGAGCAGGTTCTCCATGAGCGCCAGCGAGTCGTGCACGACCTGTCGGAGGAACCGCTCGTACTGGGCGGGTTCGCGGACGGCGTGGGCGAAGACCTCGAACAGCAGCCGGTAGACGGGCAGGCGCTCCTCGGTCGTGGACCGCCGCCACCAGTCGGTGAGGTCGGCGAGCCGGGCGGGCTCCGAGGTGCTGCCCGCCGCCTCGCTCAGCCGCTGGCGCAGCACGTCGATCACCTCGGTGACCAGGTTCTCCTTGGAGCCGAAGTGGTGCAGCAGCGTGCCGTGGCTGACGCCGACGGCCGCGGCCAGCGGGCGCATCGCCAGGCCGGAGACGCCGTGGGCCAGCACGTAGTCGACCACGGCGTCGAGGAGTTCGGGTCGGCGGTGTTGATAGCGCAGGCGCCTGCCGTCGGTGTCCACCGGCGTGACGGTACCAGGTTGTTTGACCACTTGGTCGAGCTACTTTACCGTGGGCCGCATGGAGATCACCGGCCTGCACCACATCGGCCACGTCGTCCGCGACATGACCGCAGCGCTCGATGGGTACCGGCGGCTGGGGTTCGCCGTGCCCGCCCCGAGTTACCCGGCGCTGCCCGGCGACGACGGCGAGCCCGTGCCGTTCGGGGCGGCGAACACGCACGCCGACTTCGCCGCCGACTTCCTGGAGCTGGCCACCGTCCTCGACCCGGGCGGCGCGGTCCCGGCGGACGCGCGGGTGGTCCCGCTGCAGGCCCCGCCCGAGGTGCTGCCGACCCTGCTGGAGCGCGTCACGGCCACCAGCGCGACCCTCGCCGCGTGCCTGGAACGCTTCGAGGGCCTGCACATCCTGATGTTCTCCGCGTCCGACATCGACGCCGCCGCCGACCGCCTGCGCACCGCCGGGGTCGGCCACGGCGGCGTCACCACGGTCCGCCGCCCGGCGGGCGATGAGGTGGAGACCGTCCGCTACCTGGAGATCGACGGCGAACGCCCCGGGGCCGTCGCCGAGGGCCGGGTCGGCGTCGTCGCCGATCTCGACCCCCGCCTCCAGGCGGCCCGGCTCACCGGGCACCCCAACGGCGCCACCGGTCTGGCCGACGTCCTGCTGTGCGCGACCGACGTGGACGAGACCCAGGACCGCTACGAGCGCTACCTCGGCAGGAAGGCCCGCGTTGACGGGAAGACCCGCGTGTTCGCCATCGGCGACGCCACTGTGACCCTCGTGGCCGCCTCGGACCTCGACGCCGTACTGCCGGGCGTGACCCCGCCCGCCGTCCCCGCCCTAGTCGCCACCACAGTCGCCGTGCGCGACCTCGGGACAACCCGGCAACTCCTGCAGGACAACGGTTTCCCGCTACGCGAGACCCCGGCAGGCGAGATCTTCACCTCCGCGCTCGGCGCGGTCATCGCCTTCCGCCCGGAGAACTAGCCGCGACCCCGGGCCGACATCCCCGCAGGGCGGGCGGATTCACGCCAGGCAACCCACCGTGCACCGCTGAGCGACACGCCTAGATCCCCTTCGGCGCCATCACCCGCCGGTCGGGGAGGTGGGGTGCCATCCCGGCGGCGGGTCCTCGCCGACCACGCCGTCCACTGCCTCCCGGAGGAGGTCGGCGTGGCCGGTGTGGCGGCCGTACTCCTCGATCAGGTCGCAGACGAGCCGCCGCAGGCTGGCTCGGTGGCCGTCGGCGGCCGCCACGTGGACCGGCTGGTCGAGGCCGCCCTGGGCCAGCGCCGCCGTCAGCCGGGCGCGCGAGCGGGCGACGGCGCCGTCCCAGAGCGCGTAGAGCCGGTCCGGGGAGTCGTCGGCGGCCGAGGTGAACGGCCACTCCTCGTCATGGCCCGCCCAGGGCGCGCCGACGGGGTCACCGGTCAGCTTCGTGGTGAAGGTGTGCTCCTCGACCGCGGCGAGGTGCTTCAGCAGTCCGCCCAGGGTCAGCGCCGACGTGCCGACGCGGGTCCGCAGGCCCTCGGCGTCGAGGCCGTCGGCCTTCCAGCGGAACGTCGCCCGCAGTCGGTCCAGCGCGCCGACGAGGTGCTCGACCTCGCTGCCCGCCAGCGGCGGTTCCCACGGACACTCGGTCATCACTCCACGTTACTGGCTGAGCACCTGTTCCCGCAGGATGTCGGCGTGGCCGCAGTGCTGGGCCAGCTCGCGCAGCACGTGCAGGTACACCCAGCGCAGCGGCAGCGGGCCGCGGCGGTTGTGGTGGACGAGGTCGTCGAGGTCCATCCCCGCCACCGCGCGCCGGGAGGCCTCGCACGCCTCGCGGTGGGCCTGCCGGACGGACTCGACGGTGTCGGTGTCGTCGAGGATGAACGACTCGTCCGGGGTCTGCGGGAGGCCGAGCTCCGCGCGCGTCCGGCCGCTGATCGACTCGTCGAACCAGACCTTCTCGACGAACACCGCGTGCTTCACCAGGCCCAGCAGCGTGGTCCGGGACGGCACCAGGGACCGCCGCGCCTGGTCCTCGGTGAGCCCGTCCAGGCTGTTGTTGAGCGCGTGGCGGTGTTCGTCGATGAAAGCCTCGAACTGGGCGCGGATCGGGTCGCCGAGGACGTCGTGGGAGAAGCGCGTGATCATGGGTCGGAGCATGTCACGACCGCTTCCGCGCCCGCAGGACCGCGTCGTGCAGTTCGACGCCGCGCCCGTGCGGGTCGGTGGCGACGCGGGTCCGGGACTCCGCGACGACCACGTCCCACCGGTCCGGCTCCAGGGCGGCGATGACGTCGGCGGTCGTGGAGTGCGCCTCCGGCACGGAGTGGTGGTCGGCCGGGTCGTGGCCGACGACGAGCAGCGTGCCGCCCGGCGCGACGGCCGAGGCCAGCTTGGCGAACAGCGCGCCGGGCGGGCCCGTCGGGTGGACGTAGTGGGCGGACACCAGGTCGAAGTGCTCGGCGGGCGGCGTCCAGTCGGTCAGGTCGGCGTGCACCCAGTCGACCGGGACGTCCGCGCCGTCCTCCCGCGCGCGCTCCAGCGCGGTGGCGGAGATGTCGACCGCGGTCACCCGCCATCCCCGGCCCGCGAGCCAGATGGCGTTGGCGCCCTCGCCGCAGCCCGCCTCCAGCGCGGTCCCGGGCGGGAGGTCGGCGACCTCGGCCACCAGCTGCGGGCTGGGGACCTGCCGGTGGTGCCCGCCCGCGCGGTAGCGCTCTTCCCAATAGGCCTGGTCGAACACGGGACGCTCCTTCACAGTCCGTGGCGGCGCTCGCCCGCCACCAGGTCGCAGACCTCGGATTCGGCCGTCGCGGCGAACGGCTCCCGGTAGGCGGCGACCGCCAGCCGGGTCTCCTCGTCGATCAGGTCGGCGTTGATCTGGGCGCCCGCGCCCGCTCCCGCCGCGGCGGCGGCGCCGACCTGGGCGGCCATGTCCACGACGTTGCCCGCGATCCACACGCCGGGCACGTCGCTGCGGCCGGTCGAGTCGGCGGGCAGGTACTCCCCCATCCCCGACGGGTGGTCGGTGGCCCGCAGCCCGAGCGTGGCGAGGAAGTCCGCGCGCACGGACATCCGGGGCGCGACCGCCAGCGCGGCGCGGGCGACGACCGTGCCGTCGGCCATCCGCACGCCGGTGAGCCGGTCGTCGGCGGACTCGACGGCCGCGACCTCGCCGGTCACCACGCGGATCTCGCGCGCGGCCAACTGCTCGGCGTCCTCCGGGCTCAGCGGGCGGGTGTGGGCGAAGTAGGTGATGTCGGGGCTCCACTGGCGGAACATCAGCGCCAGGTGCACCGACATCGGGCCGGTCGCCAGCACGCCGATCGCCTGGTCGCGCACCTCCCAGCCGTGGCAGTACGGGCAGTGCAGCACGTCCTTGCCCCACCGCTCCTGCACGCCGGGGATCTCCGGCAGGTCGTCGACCACGCCGGTGGCCACGAGCAGCCTGCGCGCGCGGACGGTCCGGCCGTCGGCCAGCGCCACCGCGAACTCCTCGCCCTCGCGGGTCACGTCGCGGACCTCGCCGGAGACGACATGGCCGCCGTACTCGCGCACCTCCGCGCGACCACGCGCCAGCAGTTCGGCGGGCGGCATCCCCTCGCGCCCCAGCAGCCCGTGCACGCCCGACGCGGGGGCGTTGCGCGGGGAACCGGCATCGATCACCACGACCGACCGGCGGGCCCTGGCCAGCATGAGCGCCCCGTTCAACCCCGCGGCGCCTCCGCCGACCACTACCACGTCATATCCGTCTAACAGCCGATCGGTCACTGTCGACCACCTCCATGACCACCATGCGGCCTGACCCGACCGGAGCGCAAATCGAGTTGCCGATCTGGCAAACTGGCGGGCATGCACGAGACCAACCACGACGAGCAGGCGATCCGGGCCGTCGGGCCGCGGCTGCGCGCGCTGCGCAAGCAACGGGAGACCACGCTGGCCGACCTGTCGGCGGCGACCGGGATCTCGGTGAGCACGCTGTCCCGCCTGGAGTCCGGCGCGCGCAGGCCGACCCTGGAGCAGCTGATGCCGCTGGCCCGCGCCCACGGCGTCACGCTCGACGAACTCGTCGACGCCCCCCTCACCGGCGACCCGCGCATCCACCTGCGCCCGGTCACCCACCACGGCATGACGATGCTGCCACTGACCCGCAGGGCGGGCGGCATCCAGGCGTTCAAGATCGTGATCACCGACCGCCCCGGCGAGCCGGACCCGCAGACCCACGAGGGCTACGAGTGGATCTACGTCCTCAACGGCCGCCTGCGCCTCGTCCTCGGCCACCACGACGTGGTGCTCGTGCCCGGCGAGGCGGCCGAGTTCGACACCCGAGTCCCCCACTGGTTCGGCCCGGCCGACGGCGAGCCGGTGGAGTTCCTGAGCCTGTTCGGCAAACAGGGCGAGCGAGCGCACCTGCGCACCCGCCCGAAGGGATCAACCTGAGCGGCGGGGGGATTCGGCAACAGCAACATCAGCGCCGCGATCCCACACCACCGGGCGGCCCACGGGACCGGCCGAACTCCACGGGCGTCGAGAACCGGGAAGGCGGGCGTGTTCTGGCCTCTCGCCAGGCGCCCGGGGCGCATGTTCAACGCCTGCGGCGCCACCACCGCCGCTTCGCGGGCGGTTCGGGCTCCGGCTCAGGCTCCGGTTCGGCATCGGCGAGCCGTTCCAGCAGCGCGGCCCGGTCCACCCGCCAGCCTGCGACGATCTCGTCGGGGTCGACGAACCGGACCAGGACGGTCGGGCCGGTGTGGGTGCGGATGCACTGGTCGATCCGCTCGTTCAGCTCGGCGACGAGTGCGCGGACGCGGTCCTCGGTGGGCACCGCGGCCACCGCGGTCGGCAGCAGCTCGATCTCCTTGCGCAGCCGCAGGCCTTCCGGCAGCAGCGGGGCGGTGTCCAGGTCCTCGCGCTTGAGGAACGCCTTGAGCCACCACTGGTCGTCGTCGAGGTGGCGCAGCGGCTTGCCCGCCCCGGGCAGGCCGTCGAGGTCGCCGCGCTCCTGCGCGGCGCGGATCTGCGCCTCGATCCAGTCGGCGAAGTCGACGTTCGCGGGCTTGCGCTCGGTCACCCCGCCAGGCTACCGGGGATCGGGCCGGTGCACCCAGGAGTCGAACGCCAGCACCAGCGCCGCGAGCACGATGAACACGATCCCGATCGACGGCACGCCCTCGATGATCAGGATGCCCGCGGCGATCACCAGCGGCACGACCGCGAAGAGGCAGAACAGGTCGATCGGACCGAATCCGACCAGCGGGCGGGCGGGCGTGTCGCGGCGGTCTGAGCTGGGCACGCCCGGCAGCGTAGTCTAGGCCGCGTCGGCGTCCTCCACGGTCGGGTGAAACGCCACCACTTCCCCGATGCGGTCGGCGAGAATGCGCGGCCCGTCCTCGGTCAGCACCGACTCCGCGTGGAACTGCATGGACGAGAACCAGCCGCCGCGCAGCGCGTGCACCACGCCGGTGTCGGCGTCCCGGCTGATCTCCACCCGACCGAACCGGGGATGGCGCAGCTCGTCGGCGTCGCTGCGCGCGGCGAAGGAGTTGTAGAACCCCACGGTCTCCCGCGCGCCGAACAGGTCGATCTCGCGCCGGGTCCCCTGCAGGGTCACCGGGCAGCGGGCCAGCCGCAGGCCGAGCACCCCGCTGAGGACCTGGTGGCTCAGGCACACCGCGAGGAACGGCAGCCGCCCCTCCAGCAGCCCGGTCGCCGCCGCGCGCAGGTGCGCGATCCTCGGGTCGGCCGCGTCGGTCGGGTCGCCCGGCCCGGGGCCCAGCACGACGAGGTCGTGGCCGTCCCAGCGGTGTTCCTCGTCGAAGCGGCGCACCTCGACCAGGAGCCCGAGCGCGCGCAGCTGGTGGGCGATCATCGCGGTGAAGGTGTCCTCGGCGTCGATGACTAGCACGCGCAGGCCCGCGAACCGGGTGGCAGGGCGGTCGCCGGTGAGCCAGAACCGGGCCAGGCCGTCGTTGCGCCGCACGAGCGCGGCGGTCACGTCGGGGTGGTCGTGCCAGGCCGCGGTGCCGTCCAGCGCGCCGAGCAGCCCGGCGACCTTGGTCCGCGTCTCGGCCGCCTCGGAGGCGGGGTCGGAGTGGCGGACCAGGGTCGCGCCGACACCCACCCGGACCGCGCCGTCTTCGGCGATCTCGGCGGTGCGGATGAGGATGGCCGAGTCCAGGGTCGGGCCGTCGGCGTCGCGGCCGATCAACGCCGCCACCCCGCTGTAGTAGCCGCGGCCGGTGGACTCGTAGCGGCTGATCACCCGGCACGCGCTCTCCACCGGGCTGCCGGTCACGGTGGGGGCGAACATCGTCTCGGCGAGCACGTCGCGCACGTCGCGGTCGGTGCGGCCCTCGATGTGGTACTCGGTGTGCGCCAGGCGGGCCATCCGCTTGAGCCGCGGGCCCAGCACGCGCACCCGGTCCGGGCACAGCCGGGCCATCATCTTCAACTCCTCGTCGACGACCATGAACAGCTCGTCGCTTTCCTTGCCGTCGCCGAGGAACTCCAGCGCGCCCGCGACGGTCGGCCCGGTCGGCGGGTAGCGGTAGGTGCCGCTGATGGGGTTCATCGCCGCGACCCCGCCGCGCAGGCTCACCTGCCGTTCCGGGGTCGCGCCGACGAACGCGGTCCGCCCGGTGTGGGCGATGAACGTCCAGTAGGCGCCGGACTCCTGCTCGCAGAGCCTGCGGAAGAACGTCAGCGCGTGCGCGGTGCGGTAGTCGGCGATGCGGGTGCGGTAGGTCCGGCGGATGACGAAGTTCGCCCCGACGCCCGCGCCGATCTCCTCGTCGATGACCCGCCGCACGGTGTCGGCGTAGGTGGCGTCGTCAGGCTCGAACTCGCCGCCGGAGAGGGCGACCGGCTCCGCGGGCAGCCGGGCGAGCACGTCGTCCAGGCTCACCACGTCCTGCTCGTCCACGCGCAGCGCGAGCAGCGGGGCGCCGTCGTCCACCACGGCGTAGCCGCGTTCGGCGAGCTGGCGGTAGGGCACCAGCAGCAGCACCTGGTGCCCGGTGTGGTCGGCCAGCTCGACCTCGCGCAGGCTCGCCACCTCCGACACCGCGCCCACCAGCACGTCGACCCGGTCGCCGCCGCGGTGCAGCAGCGCGAACGGCGGCGGGTCGGGCGCGAGCACGCGCGCCAGCAGGTCGTCCCGCACCGTCGCCCCGCTCACGGCAGGACCTCGTCGGCGGTGACGACCACCGCGCAGATCCGGGACGCGTACTCCACGGCCATCCGGTGGTGCTCGGCGGAGAAGTCGCCCACGGCGTCGGCGACGATGAACGCCTCGATGTCGTTGGTGAACGCCTCCACCGCGCTCATCAGCACCCCGATGTGCGCGTACACCCCGCACAGCACGACCTGGTCGCGGCCGTGCTCGCGCATGCGCTCCAACAGGTCCGATCGGCAGAAGGCGCTGTAGCGCCACTTGGTGAACAGCCAGTCGCCCGGCTCGGGCTCCAGCTGCTCCACCACCGCGCGGTCGGCGGGGTCGACGCGCATGCCCGGTCCCCAGAAGTCCTTGAGGAGACCGCGTTCGGCCTCGGTCATGCCGCCGGGCTGGGCGGTGTAGGCGATCGGCACGCCCGCGGCGCGGCAGCGCGCCCGCACGGCGGCGGTGTTGGCGACGAGCGTGCCGCGCACGTCCTCGCCGAAGGGTCGCAGGAAGAACCGCTGCATGTCGTGGATCAGCAGCACTGCGCGGTCCGGGTCGACGACCCAGGGCGCGATGTTGTCCGGAAGGTCGTCCCGCACGGGCATCGGGTAGGACCCGATGGCGGGGATGCCCACCATTGCCGTCTCCTTCAGCTCTCTTGGGCCAGGCGTTCGGCGAACCGGCGCCAGCCTCTGCTGGCCTCCATGGCCGCGCGCGCGATCGCGTCGCGGCAGTGCGGGGGGACGCTCTGCCCGATGGCCGCCCAGCGTTCGTGGCTCATCGCGCCCGCGTCGAGCAGGCGCAGCAGCATGCGCCCGCTCTCGGAGAACCGCAGGCTCGGATCCGACCGCAGCGCGCGCATCAGCGCCGCCGTGTCCGAGTCGGGCCGCGGTTCCGGGGTGGCCAGGCTCGCCCGCACGGCGCGGGCGGTCTCCGGGGAGATGCCCGCCCGGTGGGCGACCTGGCGCAGGGACAGCTGCGGCTGGGCCACCATGAGCTCGCGGGCGGCCCGGCGGCGCGCCGCGGCGTCCACCGGCCGGATGCGCCCGTCGCGCCCGATGCGGGCCACCGGCTGCGGCCCGGACTGGCGTCTGCGCACCTCGGCGACGGTGGCGGGCGCGAGCCCGACCACCGAGGCGACCAGCCGGTCCGACCACTGCGGACGGGCGGTGACGATCCGCGCCGCCGCCGTCTTGCGGTCCGCTGTGGACAGGGGGAGCCCGTGCGTGGTGTTGGCCCGCACGGAGAACAGGAACGCCTCGATCTCGTCGCCGTCGAAGAGGCGGGCGGCGATGTCGTCCTGGCCGCGCAGGATGGCCGCGCGCAGCCGGTGGCGGCCGTCCACGACCCGCAGCGTGTCGCGGTGCACCACGATCGGCGGCAGTTCGGCCAGGCTGTCGGCCAGCCGCCGCACGTGCTCGGGGTCCTCGCCAGCCGAGCGCGGCGACCGCATGGTCAGCAGTTCGGCTATCGGCAGCCGGACGACCCCGCCGCCGCACGTGTCGCCGTCCTCCCGCGTGTGACCGGCCGCGAAGTCGAGCACCGCCACCCCCCGCCAGTTCTCGAACACCGGACGCGGTCCATGGTAGGAATTTCGTCTGCCGTCGAACGACCCCAGAGATCACGAGTGTCGGATGAATCGATCACGCGCCCACTCGCGCACCATTTCCTACTGCCCAGTAAATTGACGCCGGTGAGCGTAGACCCGGCCCGGCGCCCGTTCGGCTCCCGCCTGCTCGGCCCCGCGGGCGAGGACCGCGTGGCGCTGCGCACGCGGGTGCAGCTGCTGCTCACCGTGACCCTCGTGGTGGCGAACCTGATCGGCGCGGTCGTGGTCGCGGTGCTGTCCACCGTGGTCATCCCCGGTCCGGGGCTGGAGGACCGCACGGCCGTGGTCATGGCGATCGCGGTGCCGGTCTACGTCGTGGGGGCGCTCATCGTCGGCGGTGTCTGGGGCACCCGCTGGGCCCTGCGGGACCTGCGCTGGGCCCTCGACGGCGCCGAGGACGACGACCCGGCCAACGACGAGGAGGCCCGCCGGTCCGCGCTGCGGGTGCCGCTGAACCTGACGGTGATGCAGGTGTTCCTGTGGGGGCTGGCCACGGTGGTGTTCACCGGGCTGTTCTGGGCGCTGCAGCCCGCGCAGGTGCCCACCGTCGGCTTCACCGTGAGCTTCGCCGGGATCGTGGTCTGCGCCAACGCCTACCTGCTCAGCGAGTTCGCCCTGCGCCCGGTGTCGGCGCGCGCGCTGTCGGGCAGCGCGCCCGCCCGGGTGGCGGGCGCCGGGGTGCTGGTGCGCACGCTGCTGTTCTGGGCGCTGGGCGCGGGCGTGCCGGTGGCGGGCGTGGTCGTCGTGGCGATCTTCGCGCTCGTGCGCGACTACTCGACCACGCAGCTGGCGGTGACCGTCATCGTGCTGGGCACGATCGCGTTGGTGATCGGGCTCGTGGTGATGGTGTTCAGCGCGCGCAACACCGTCGCCCCGATCCAGTCCGTGCGCGTGGGGATGGACCGCGTGCAGCGCGGCGACCTTGCCGCCGAGGTGCCCGTCTACGACGGGACCGAGCTGGGGATGCTGCAGGCCGGGTTCAACCGGATGGTGGCCGGGCTGCGGGAGCGCGAGCGCATCCGGGAGCTGTTCGGCAGGCACGTCGGCCAGGAGGTCGCCGACGTCGCGGTGGCCGGGGGCGCCGACCGCCTCGGCGGGGAGGTCCGCCCGGTCGCGGTGGTGTTCGTCGACATCGTCGGCTCCACGACGCTGGCCGCGACCCGTCCGCCGACGGAGGTCGTCGAGCTGCTCAACCGCTTCTTCGCGGTCATCGTCGACGAGGTCGACAAGCACGGCGGGTTCGTGAACAAGTTCATCGGCGACGCCGCGCTCGCCGTCTTCGGCGCCCCGGCCGAATTGCCGGACGCGGCGGGCTCGGCCCTGGCCGCCGCCCGCGCCATCGCCGCCCGGCTGCCCGCCGAGGTGCCCGAGTGCCCGGCCGGGATCGGCGTCGCGGCGGGCCAGGCCGTGGCGGGCAACATCGGCGCAGCGCACCGCTTCGAGTACACCGTGATCGGCGACCCGGTGAACGAGGCGGCGCGGCTGACGGAGCTGGCGAAGACCGTGCCGGGCAACCTCGCCGCGTCCGCGGAGGCGGTCAGGGCCGCGGACGCGGACGAGCAGGCGCACTGGGCCGCCCACACGACGGTCACCCTGCGCGGGCGCACAGCGGAGACCACGGTCCACGCGCTGCGGTGAGACGGCGACGGCCGCCGGTGGGATTGCCACCGGCGGCCGTCTCCGTGCGGAGGGACACCTATCCGCAGGTCGCTCCGTTCACCGTGAACGCGGTCGGGGCCGGGTTGCCGCCGGAGTGCGAGCCGTTGAACCCGATGCTCACCGACTGGCCCTTGGCCAGCGCGCCGTTCCACGGCATGTTCTTCGCGGTGACGTTCTTGCCGGACTGCGACCAGGTCGCCGACCAGCCCTGGGTCACCCGCTGGTCGCCGGGGAAGGCGAAGCCGAGCGACCAGTCCGTCCACGCCGACGAGCCGGTGTTCGTGATCGTCACCGACGCGGTGAACCCGTTGTTCCACGTGTGCGCCGAGTACACGACCTTGCAGCCTGCCGTCGAGACCGGCGCGGTCCGCACCGTCACCCGGGGCGACAGGGGCGAGGACTGGCCTGCGGTGTCCTTGGCCCGCACCGCGTAGGTGTACTCGGTGTTCGGGGTCAGGCCCGACAGCTGCGCCGTCGTGCCGCTCACCGTGGCCACGACCGCGATCGCGTCGCCCTGCACGCGCAGGACCTCATAGCCCGCCACGCCCTTGTCGTCGGTCGACGCTGGCCAGGTCAGGGTTAGGCCGGTGCTGGTCACCGCGGAGGCGACCGGCGTGCCCGGCGCGGTCGGCGGGGTGTCCTCGGCGGGCGGGTCGACGACGGCCTTCTCCGCCGTCCAGCCCGCCAGCCAGGCGAACGCCGAGTTCCAGTTGACCGTGACCTCGTTGAGCGAGTACGCCTCGATGTGGTCGACGAAGCACTTCTGCGGGGCGCAGCCGGGCAGCAGCCGGGCCGCGATCGGGTCCTGCAGGCCGCTGTTCGGACCGCCGGACAGCGCGCCCGGCGGGGCGATCGGCGTGCTCGGGTCGAGCTGGTTGGCCCAGTGCCGGTGGTGCACGTTCCGGACGGGACGCTCGCCGTAGCCGGTCACGTAGGAGTAGTCCACCGGGTTGCGGCCCAGCAGGTAGCCCAGCGTCTCGTACACGCCGTCGCGGTAGCGGTCGTCGCCGGTGAGGTCGTGGGCCAGGGCGATGACCACGCCGTTGTTGGCGATCAGGCCGTTGGAGCCCCACACGTACTCGCCGTTGCCCTCGCGGTACGGCGCGGGGTAGCCCATCGTGGCCATCTGGGCCAGGTGCGCGTCGGCGGTGTCGGTGATGACGCCCTCGATCGCGGCCAGGTCCGCGGCGGGCAGCCCGTTGTCCACCACGGTCAGGGTGATGTCGCCCAAGGCCGCGGTGGAGCCCCAGTCGAACCCGCGGGTGGTGATGCCCGCGCCCTTGTAGTGCGGCGAGGCCATGACGTCCGAGCGGTACCCGGCCTCGCCGGTCGTGGCGTACAGCTCCGCGGCGGCCCAGTAGAACTCGTCGGTCACGGTGCCGTCGCTGTACGAGCCGCCGCCGGTGCCGTCGTTCGGGTCGGCGATCTTGACCGGGTTGTTCTTCGCCGTCGAGTACGCGGTGCGCGCCGCGCTCAGGGCGCGGGCGGCGAACTCGGGGTCGATGTCGGCCCAGACGCGCGCGGCCTGCGCGGCCACCGCGGCCATGTTGAGCGTCGCCGCCGTGGAGACCGGCGCGAGGTAGCGGGCGCGCGGGTCGAGGTGCGGCATCATCGGCAGCCCGGTCCAGGCGTCGTCGTGCATCTTGTGGTGCACCCAGCCCGCGTTCACGCTGCCCGCCGGGGCCTGCATGCTCAGCAGGAACTCGACCTCCCAGCGCGCCTCGTCGAGCAGGTCGGACACGCCGTTGCCCTGCTCGGGGATGGCCAGGCTGCCGTCGGCGTAGGCGTCGAGGTCGCCGAAGGCCGCGGTCCGCTCGTACAGGTCGAGCAGCTGCCACGCCGAGATGCCGCCGTTGACCACGTACTTGCCGTGGTCGCCCGCGTCGTACCAGCCGCCGCTGACGTCGAGGCTGTAGGAGCAGCCGGTGTTCGGGCGGCACGGCACGGAGGTGTCGCCCTGGTTGGGGGCGACGCCGATGTGGCCAGCGGGCCGGGCGTGCTCCGCGCCGACGTACTGCGCCTCGATCTCGATGCCGCTGCGGTTGTGGTAGAAGTACGCCAGCGACGCCTCGCGCAGGGACTGGATCTCCTCCACGCCGATGTCGAACGGCTTGCTCACGTCGTCGCCCACGGCGATCGTGTAGCCGGCGCCGGGGGTCTCGAAGTCGGAGAAGTCGATGACGTGCACCGACTCGCCCGCGAGCGGGTCGTTTCCGCGCGGGGTGGTCTGCCCGGTCGCCACCGGCTGACCGGCGGCGTTGCGCAGGGTCCACGCCAGCGGGGTCGTCGAGTCCGAGGTCACGCTGGCCCGCTTGGCCGCGCTCGGCACGTAGGCCACCTGGTTGACCTTGATCGGCGGCGCCTCCTCCGGCGTCCCGCCCGGCGGGACGACGCCGCCGATGAGCGAGACGTTGTCCAGGCAGAAGGTGTTGGGCTCGGCCTGCCCGCCCAGGTGGAAGGTCACCTGGCCGCTGCCTGCCTCCGGGAAGTCCAGTGTGGACGTGAAGGTGAAGGAGAAGGTCTGCTTCACGCTGGTGACCGCGAAGGTCTGCCGCGCGATCTCCCGGTAGGGCGCGACGCCCTCGCCTGCGCCCGCGCCGACCGGCTGCGGCCGGGTGGCGTGCGCGTCGAAGGTCAGGGTGTAGGACTGGCCCGCCTCGAACGGCACGCCGTTCTGCCCGACGAGGGCGTCCCACGGGTTCACGGTGCCGCCGGGGACCTCGGTGCAGAACTCGCCGTCGACGACGCGGCCCGTGGTGCCGGTGCCGTTCCAGAACGGGTCCGGCGTGCTCCCGGTGAACTCACCGCCCACGATCCGCTCGTACGGCGGGTCGGCGAAGGCGGGCAGCGCGGTCACGACCGTGCCCGCGACCAGGGTCGCCGTCGCGGCCACCCCGATCCGCGCCAGTCTGCGCCTCTGGCTCGAAACCATCGACAAACTCCTTGCCTAACGGCACATCGACGTGCCGTGCCGTCCACTCCGACGGCGTGGGACATGGCGTTGGGAGCGCTCTCAGTTTCGAGAGCATAGGCGCACTGACACGCGGATGTATAGAGGGCGTTACCGAGCGGCGTCGCCCAGCAGCGCCGCGATGCGCTGCATCCGCGCGTCGGCCAGCAGCTCGTGGACGTCCGGGCGGAGCCGGATTCGCCAGTTGGGGTACTCGTCGACGGTGCCCGGCAGGTTGGGCTGGCGGGTGTCGCCGATGACGTCGGTCGGCGCGGCGAGCACCAGGTCGCACGGGGTGCGCGCGAGCAGTTCGTGCAGCGCGAGGACGCGGTCGTCGTCCGTCAGGCCCTCGGCGGCGAGCAGGTCGAGCAGGTCGTCGCGCTCCTGCCGCGCGCGCCTCGCCTCGGCGTCGGGGTCGTCGAGCAGGCCGAGGTCGGCGCGGACGCGGACGTGCTCGCCGGAGAGGAACCCCGCGGCGGTCGGCAGGTCGTGAGTGGACAGTGTGGCCACGGCGCGGGCGGGCCAGCGCTCCGGCGGCAGCGGCTTGCCGTCGTCGTCGCGCTCGAACCAGGCCACCGCGCACCCCAGCGCGCCGCGCTCGCGCAGTTCGGCGGAGACCTCGTCGGGCACGGTGCCCAGGTCCTCGCCGACGACGACCGCGCCCGCCCGGTGCGCCTCCAGCGCGAGCACGCCCAGCATGGCGCGTCCGTCGTAGCGCACGTAGGTGCCGCGGTCCGGCGACTGCCCCGGCGGGATCCACCACAGCCGCCAGAGCCCGGCCACATGGTCGACGCGGATGCCGTCGCCGTGGGCGAGCACCGCGCGGATCATGTCGCGGAACGGCAGGTAGCCCTCGGCGGCGAGGCGGTCGGGGCGCAGCGGCGGCAGCGCCCAGTCCTGGCCCTTGGGGCTGAACGCGTCCGGCGGCGCGCCGACGGTGACGTCCGCGGCCAGCACGTCCTGCAGCGCCCACGCGTCCGCCCCGCCGGGGTCCACGCCCACCGGCAGGTCGTGCAGGATGCCGACGGCCATCCGGTGCGCGGCGGCGTGCGCGGAGGCCAGCTGGGCGGCGCACTCGCGCTGCACCCACACGTGGAAGGCGACCCGCTCGGCGAGTTCCCGGCGGGCGGCGGCGACCTCGGGCGAGTCGGGCCTGCGCAGGCCGTGCGGCCAGGTGCGCCAGTCGCCGCCGTGCCGCTCGGCCAGGGCGCAGAAGGTGGCGAACTCGCCGAGCGCGGCGTCGGGCTCGGGCACCTCGCGCGGCGCGAGCAGGGCCAGCGCCGCGGACTTCGCGCGCCACACGGCTTGGTAGTCGATCAGATCGTCGGGCTCGTCCGGCCGCAGCGCGAGCACGGCGGCGCGGGTGTCCGGGTCGGCGGCGCGGAACGCCTCGGTCTCGGTGACCGACAGCAGCAGCGGGTTGTGGAACCGCCTGCTCGACGGCGAGTACGGCGAGCGCTCCACCGGCTCGGTCGGGGTGATCGCGCCGACCGGGCTGACCAGCAGCGCGCCCGCGCCCTGCGCGGCCGTGCCCGCGGCGAAGGTCCGCAGGTCGGCGTAGTCGCCGATGCCCCAGGAGCGCTCGGAGTGCAGCGCGTACAGCTGCACCATCCACCCCCAGGCGCGCGGGACGGGGGTCAGCCGCGCGGGGGTGACCGCCAGCGGCGTCACCGTGTCGCCGCGGCGCAGCCGGTGCCAGCCGAGCGGCGCGTCGGCCGGGAGCACGCCGTCGACCGGGAGCGTCCCGCCGTCCTCCAGCAGGAGTTCGCCCTGTCCGAGGTGGACGGCGTCGCCCTGGGTCACCACGGTCGGCGTCGGGTCGGCAGGCGCGGCGGCGATGCTGGCGCTGATCTCGTCCGGGCTGCCCGCCGGGACGCCCAGCTGGGCCAGGACGGCGACGACGACCTCGGCGTCGACGTCGTGCCAGTCCCCCGCGCCGTCCTCGTAGCCGGTGGAGACGCCGTAGGCTGACGCCAGGGTGGCCAGGTCTTCGGTGATCACGGTGTCACGGTAGGGGCACGGCGGGCCACCCGCACCCGCGGAACACAAGGAGGCGCCGGTGCGCGTCACCATCGCCGAGATCGCCCGCCGCGCGCGGGTCAGCAAGACGACGGTCTCCCGCGTGCTCAACAACAAGGACGACGTCGACGCCGCCACCGCAGTCCGGGTGCGCGAGGTGATCGCCGCCACCGGCTACACCCCCAGCGCCCGCGCGGTCGGGCTCGCCCGGGGGCGCACGCAGACCGTCGGCATGTTCGTGCCCAGCCTGACGTGGCCGTGGATGGGCGAGGTGCTGCAGGGCGTCGCCGACGTCCTGGAGGCCCGCGGCTACGGGCTGCTGCTCAACACGATGAACCGGGGCGAGGAGTCGCTGGCCCAGTTCGCCCGCCACGTCAGCGCCAAGGCGTTCGACGGGCTGCTGCTCATCGCCCCGCCCGGCACCCTGGGCTACCTGACGGGCCTGCACGAGTCCGGCCTGCCGGTGGTCATGATCGACGACCGCGGCGACAACCCGGGCTTCCCGTCCGTGGCCACCACCAACCGCGACGGCGCGGCCGACGCCGCCCGCCATCTGCTGGCGCTGGGCCGCGAGCGGCTGGCGCTGATCACCGGCCCGGCCGAGTTCGGCTGCACCCACGCCCGCACCGAGGGCTTCACCGAGACGCTGTCCGCCCGCGGCCTGCCCGCCGCCCTGGTCGTCGAGGGCGATTTCACCCGCGAGAGCGGCCGGGCCGCCATCGAGGGCCTGCTGGCCGAGGGCGTCGGCTTCGACGGCGTCTTCGCCCAGAACGACCACATGGCCATCGGCGCGCTCGACGCCCTGCGCGCGGCCGAGCTGAAGGTGCCGACGGACGTGGCGGTGGTCGGCTTCGACGACCTCGCCTGCCACACCGTGCCCGCGCTGACCACGATCCGCCAGCCGTCGAGGGAGATGGGCGAGGCCGCGGCCCGCCTCCTGCTGGGCCTCCTGGACGGCGAGCCGCCGCCCGAGGGACCGGTCGTGGTGCCGACGACCCTGGTCGTCCGCGAATCCGCGCCTTGACGCGACCGGCGACGGTTCGGTTCAATCAGTCCCGGAACCGGTTCCGGAACCGGTTCCACGCGCAGCCGGGCCCGCGGTACGCCGAGCCGCGGGCCCGCCCGCCGCACAATCCGGTGGAACGCGCCAGGGGCTCCCGCGCACTCCGCCGCCGCCACCCGCCAGCGCTCCGATGTGGACGATCCGGCCCGGGACGCGGGGCCGTTCAGTTCCGGGAAGCCAGGTACGCGCGCAGCGCGGTCAACGCGCGGTGCTGGACCAGGCGGACCGCCGCCGGGGTCATCGACAGGCGTTCGGCCACCTCGTCGGCGGAAAGGCCCTCGAGCAATCGCAGGCGCAGCACCTCGCGCTGCACCGGGGGCAGCGCGGCGATGGCGGTCCGCACCTCGGAGGTCGGGCGTGGACCGGGGATCGCGGGGCGCCTGCTCGAGGACAGTCGGGGCTTCCGCATGATCGGGAGACGGGGCCGGGGCATCCCCATGACGGGGGAATTCGGCGAAACTTCCCACCTTGCTCTCTTCGCACCCAGGTGCTCGCTCACGTGGACCTTGTCGGCCCGGTGTGGCAGGGTTCGCGGCGTGAGCGGACCCCTGGTGCTGTTGGACTCGGCGAGCCTGTACTTCCGGTCGTTCTACGCCGTCCCGGAGTCGATGACCTCACCCGACGGGGTGCCGGTCAACGCCGTGCGCGGGTTCGCGGGGATGGTCGCGCAGATCATCACCGAGCGGTCGCCCTCGCGGCTGGTGGCGTGCATGGACGCCGACTGGCGCCCGGCGTTCCGGGTCGCGGCGATCCCGAGCTACAAGGCGCAGCGGGTGGCCGACCCGGCCAACAACGTCGAGGAGGTGCCCGACACGCTCACCCCGCAGGTCCCGATCATCGTCGACCTGCTCGACGCCGCCGGGATCTGCATGGCCGAGTCCGCAGGCCACGAGGCCGACGACGTGATCGGCACGCTGGCCGCCCGGGAGAAGGCCGACCCGGTGGAGATCATCACCGGCGACCGCGACCTGTTCCAGTGCGTGCGCGACGAGCCCACGACCGTCCGCGTGGTGTACGTGGGTGCGGGCTGGCGCAAGAAGACCGTGATCGGCCCGGTCGAGCTGGCCGAGAAGTACGGCCTGCCGCCGGTCGGCTCCGCCTACGCCGACATGGCCGTGCTGCGCGGCGACCCGTCCGACGGCCTGCCCGGCATCACCGGCATCGGCGAGAAGACCGCCGCCCGGCTGATCACCAGGTTCGGCTCGCTGCAGGCTTTGGTCGACGCCGCCGCCGCGGGCTCGTCGGACGTGCCTCTGCGTGTGCGGCAGGCGTTCGAGCACGACGCGGACTACCTGGCGAAGGCGCCGCTGGTCGTCAAGGTCAACGAGGACGCCCTGATCACCGCGAGCTGCCCGGACGCGCTGCCCGGCGAGGTCGACGTCGACCGGATGCGCGCGCTCCAGGAGCGCTGGGACCTCGGCAGCTCCGTCGACCGCCTGATCGACGCGCTGACCGCGCCCTAGAAGTACGTCCCGCAGAAGGCGGGCCGCTCCAGCGCGAAGAGCCGGTCGAGGTGCGCGAGCGCGGCCGGGTCGTCGACCGTCACCCGGCCCGCCTCGGCCAGCGACGACCACGACCACGCGCCGAAGTAGAGCATCGCCAGCACCTCGACCCCAACGGACACGGCTGGCGCGTCGTCGCAGCGCTCGGCCTTGTCCGGGGTGATCCGGTAGCAGCCGTCGTTGCCGGGGCGGAACGGGTCGGCCACCTCGACCACCACCGGGTCGGCGTCGCCGTAGACCCGCGCGCCGAGCGCGGCGGGGACGTCGACCAGGCGCAGCCAGAGGTCGTCCACCACGTCCTCGATGGACACCGTGCGCGGGTCCGGCACCGCGACCGTCAGCGACTCGTCCAGCGGGCGCATGAACGCGCGCACGCAGCTGACGAGATCGATGCCCAGCAGGAACTCCCACAGCGCGTAGGCCACCGCGGGCGTCGCCGCGACGAAGTCCTCCACCGCGAGCGTGGTCGTGTCGGTGGGGTCGGCAGTCTCCGACGGCCGCCACGCCACGAACCCGTCGTCGCCGTCGTCACCGCTGTGCACGGCGACGACCAGGTTCTCGTTGACGCCCCACGCCCGCTCGTAGTTCACCCACCACTCCGGCGGGCGGGCGATCGATCCCACGCGGGACCGCCTGGCCCGGTCGTAGATCCCCGGCAGGCCGGGGAAACCCGGGTCGACGACGCGCACCGCGCCGCCGGTCGGCACCGAGGGCAGCAGCCGCGCGCCCCGGGCGGCGACGCGCAACGCGCGCGTGCCCACGCCGTATCCGAAGCGCCCGTAGATGACCGGCTCTGTCGCGTGCAGACCCGCGAACACCTCGCCGCGCTCGGCCACGTCGTCCACCTGCTCGCGCATCAGCGCCCGCAGCACGCCGCGCCGCCGGAAGTCCGTGCGCACGCCGACGCGCGTCACCGCGGCCATCGGCAGCGTCGCGCCGCCGGGGACGACGAGATCGGACGACCAGGCCAGCGCCGTGCCGACCATTCGGCCGTCGACGAAGGCGCCGAGCGTGCGGCCGGGCTCGAAGGAGCGGCCGCTGAACGCCCACTGGTCGGCCGACATCGGCCCCCGGTGCAGCGCGGCGCGGAACAGCGTGTGCGCCGCGCGGACCTCGTCGGCGGCGAGCGGTCGAACGTCGGGCAAAGGATCAGTCCGGCAGGTTGGGGTTGGCGACCTCGTACTGGCCGTTGGACTCGTCGCGGACGGTGATGTCCACCTGGAACTCCTGCCCGTCGTACTTGACGGTGCAGGTGAAGCGGTGGTCCTTCGTCACCGGCTCGCCCTCGGGGCAGGAGACCGACTCGATCTTGCCGTCGTCGGCGCCGTAGTCGTTGACCAGCACCGTCTTCACACCGTCCTGCACGGCGGTGTTGTCGAACACGCGCTTGTTGAACCAGCCCGGGGTCACGAAGCCGAGCACCACCACCGCGCCGACCGCGAGCACCACGACGGCGACGATGCCCCAGATCAGTCCGTTGGACTTCTTCTTCGGCTGCTGACCGGGGTACTGCTGCTGCTGGCCGTAGCCCGGGTACTGCTGCTGCTGCTCGCCGTACGGCTGCTGGTGCTGGTCCCCGTACGGCTGGTAGCCGCCGCCCGGGTACTGCTGCGTGGGCTGGGGCTGCTGCTGGCCGTACCCGTACTGGGGCTGGCCCTGCTGCGGGTACCCCTGCTGGGGGTAGCCCTGCGCCGGGAACCCGCCCGAGGGCGGGCCGGGCACCTGGCCGCCGCCATAGGGCTGCTGGCCCCACGGCTGCTGCGGGTCCTGTCCACCGGACGGCCCGTAAGGGCTGCTCATCGTTCGCCTCCGCCTGGTCTCGCGCGCCACCGCCCGGACTCCGACGCCCAGACACCACCTCGCGCGATCAAACCACAGCGACCCGCCCGCGTGTGCGGCGACCCGCTACGCCGAGGCCAACGCCACCACCCCGCGCCGGATCGCCTTCACCGCGGCGGCCGCGGCCGCCCCCACCGGGGCCTTCTCCCCCATCACGTCCCGGATCTGGTCGAGCAGATCGATCACCTGACGGCACCAGCGCACGAAGTCGCCCGCGGAGAGCTCCTGGCCAGCCGACTCGGCCGCGGTGATCACCTTCTCCAGCGACTCCCCGCGCACCCACCGGTACACCGTCCAGGCGAAACCGGCGTCCGGCTCGCGGGTGCGGTCCAGCCGGTGGTGCCGCTCGTCGGACTCCAGCTCGGCCCACAGCCGCGCCGTCGCGGTGAGCGCGTCGGTCACCGCCCCGCCGGGGACCCTGGCCTCCATCGGCCCGTCGCGGCGCGCCTCGAACACCAGCGCCGAGACGACCGCGGCCAGCTCGGCGGCGTCCAGCCCGTCCCACACCCCGTGCCGCAGGCACTCCGCGGCCAGCAGGTCGGACTCGCTGTAGAGCCGGGACAGCCGCTTGCCGTGCTCGGTCACCACCTGCTCGCCGGGCCGCTCGTCGTCCGCGGCCAGGTAGCCGCGCTGGGCAAGCAGCGCCCGGATCCGGTCGAACTGCCGGGCCAGCGAGTGCGTGGTCGCCGCGACCTTGCGCGCCACCTGGTCGGTCTCGGCACGCAACCGGTGATAGCGCTCGCCCCAGCGGGCGTGCGCCTCCCGGTCCGGGCACCCGTGGCAGGGGTGCGCGCGCAGCGCCCGCCGCAGCGCCAGCAGCTCGCTGTCCTCGTCGGCCCCGGTCCGCCGCTTGCCGCGCCCGGGCGCCTCGATCCCGGTGGCCCGCAGCGACGAGGCCAGGTCCCGCCGCGACTTGGGCGAGCGGATGTCGACCTGCTTCGGCAGCCGGACCCGGCCCAGCGGCTCGACCGGCGCGGGGAAGTCCGCCACCGACAGCCGTCCGGCCCACCGGTCCTCGGTCACCACCAGCGGCCGCGGCTCCCCCATCGGCTCGACGCCCGGGTCGATCACGATGGCCAGGCCCGAGCGCCTGCCCGCCGGGACGGCGATCACGTCGCCCTTGCGCAGCGCCTCGAGCGAGCGCGCCGTCTCCGCCCGCCGCGCCGCCGTGTTCTGCCTGGCCAGCTGCTTCTCCCGCTCGGAGATGCGCCGCCGCAGCTCGGCGTACTCGGCGAAGTCGCCGAGGTGGCAGGTCATCGACTCGGCGTAGCCCTCCAGCGCCTCCTTGTTGCGCTCCACCCGCCGGGCCAGCCCGACCACCGAGCGGTCGGCCTGGAACTGGGCGAAGGACTGCTCGAGGATCTCCCGCGCCTCCCGCACGCCGAGCCGGTCGACGAGGTTTATCGCCATGTTGTAGCCGGGCCGGAACGACGAGCGCAGCGGGTAGGTCCTGGTCGAGGCGAGCCCGCCGACGGCCTTGGGGTCGACGCCGGGCTGCCACAGCACGACGGCGTGGCCCTCCACGTCGATGCCCCGCCGCCCGGCGCGCCCGGTGAGCTGCGTGTACTCGCCCGGCGTCAGGTCGACGTGCGCCTCGCCGTTGTACTTGACCAGCCGCTCCAGCACGACCGTGCGCGCGGGCATGTTGATGCCCAGCGCCAGCGTCTCCGTGGCGAACACGGCCTTGACCAGCCCGCGCACGAACAGTTCCTCGACGGTCTCCTTGAACGCGGGCAGCAGCCCGGCGTGGTGCCCGGCGAACCCGCGCTCCAGCGCCTCCCGCCACTCCCAGAAGCCCAGCACGGTCAGGTCGGCGTCGGGCAGGTCCTTGGTGCGCCGCTCCACGATCCTGCGGACCTCGGCCACCTCGTCCTCGGTGTTGAGCCGCAGCCCGGACCGCACGCACTGGGTCACGGCCGCCTCGCAGCCCGCCCGGCTGAACACGAACACGATCGCCGGGAGCAGCCCTTCGGCGTCCAGCCGACCGATCACGTCGATCCGCGACGGCGGACGGAACCGCGACCGCGGCGCGCGCTCCGGCCTGCCGCCGCGCTGGCGCGGGGACCGCCACGGCGCGTGCATCCGGCCGACGTCCTCGACCCGGCGCAGCAGCTGCGGGTTGATCCGCGCGTCGGTCCCCGGCTCGCCGCCCGCGAACAGGTCCAGCATCCGGTTGCCCACCAGCATGTGCTGCCACAGCGGGACCGGGCGGTGCTCGTCGACGACCACCGTCGTGTCGCCGCGCACCTCGACCAGCCACTCGCCGAACTCCTCGGCGTTGCTGACCGTCGCCGACAGGCTGACCAGGGTGACCCACTCCGGCAGGTGCAGGATCACCTCCTCCCACACCGCGCCGCGGAAGCGGTCGGCGAGGTAGTGCACCTCGTCCATGACCACATAACCGAGGCCGTGCAGCGCCGAGGACTCGGCGTAGAGCATGTTGCGCAGCACCTCGGTCGTCATGACCACGATGGGCGCGCTGCCGTTGATGGCGGTGTCGCCCGTCAGCAGCCCGACCGACTTCGCACCGTAGCGGGCGGTCAGGTCGGCGAACTTCTGGTTCGACAGGGCCTTGATCGGCGTCGTGTAGAAGCACTTGCGGCCCTCGGTGAGCGCCAGGTGCACCGCGAACTCGCCCACCACGGTCTTGCCCGCGCCCGTCGGCGCGCACACCAGCACGCCGTGGCCGTCCTCCAGGGCGGCGCAGGCGTCGTGCTGGAACGGATCGAGCTCGAACGACAGCTCACCGGTGAAGTCGGTGAGCTTGGGGTGGCGGGCACGACGCCGGGATGCGGCGTACGCCTCGGCCGGAGAGGGGGTTGCACCAGCGGACACACCACCAGGCTTTCACACCTGGACGACACCTGCCTCAACCAATGACGGTCAACGCGCCGGGCACGCACTCGACGGTCGCCGGGAGCGGCCTGATCCGCTCGCCGTCGGCGTAGGCGATCCAGTCGTTGTCCCCGCCCAGCGACACCCGCCGCGCGCGCAGCGTCCGCACAGCGGGGTGATCGACGTGCCTGCCGGTGCGCAGGCCGGGCAGGATGCGCAGCAGGTCCAGCCGGGACGCCCGGCCGACCACGGTCACGTCCAGCAGCCCGTCCGCCGGGTCGGCGTCCGGGCAGACCGGGATGCCGCCGCCGTAGTACGGCGTGTTGCCCAGCGCGACCAGGACCGCGTCGAGCTCCATCCGGCCGTCGTCGGTGTCCACGACGAGCCGCTTGGGGCGCAGCGCGGCCAGCTCGGCCAGGATCGCCAGGTCGTAGCGGCGGCGGCCGTGCGGCCAGCGCATCCGGTTGACCCGCTCGTTGACCGCGGAGTCGAACCCCGCGCACAGCACCGTCGCGAACCACGGGCCGCCGTCGACCCGCCCCAGGTCCAGCTTGCGCGCCGCGCCCCGGCCCAGCGCCTCGACCAGCGCGTCCGCCGCCCTCAGCGACTCGGTCGGGCCGCCGAGCGCGCGGACCAGGTCGTTGCCCGTGCCCGCGGGGACCACGGCGAGCGCGACGTCGTGCTCGGCGCAGAACTGCACGCCCTGGTGCGCCGACCCGTCACCGCCGAGCACCACGACGAGGTCGAGACCGGCGTCGCGGGCCCGCAGCATCAGCGCCCGCGATTCCTCGACCGACGCCGCCGACACCACCGTGAGGTCGTCGACGACCGCCCGCAGCCGCCCGGCGACCGCGTCGGCCACCCGGCCCGCCGCGCCGTGCCCGGAGGCCGGGTGCACCGCAAGCGCCACGCGCATGAGCCCTCCCTCTACCGGTCGGTAACTCCACCAGACCGGCGCGGAAGACTCAAGTGACGTCGTCGAGGTCCCGCGCGGGCTCCACCGGCTTCACCGCGAGGTCGAGGTCGGACGCGGTGTCGAGGTCGGTCGCGTTCTCCGCGTCCTCCAGCGCCTCCCGCCTGGCCTTGCGGCGGTCGTGGACGCGCGCGATCTGCACCGCCACCTCGAACAGCACGGTCATCGCCGCCGCCAGCACGATCATCGACACCGGGTCCGTGCCCGGGGTCGCGACCGCGGCGAAGACGAACAGGCCGAAGATGATGAACCGCCGCCACTTCCTGAGGTTGGCGTACGGCAGCACCCCGACCCGGTTGAGCATCGTGATCAGCAGCGGCAGCAGGAAGCTGACGCCGAAGATCAGCAGCATGACCAGGACGAACGAGATGTAGTCCTGGGCGTTCAGCGCCGTGATGAACGCGTTGCCGCCGAAGCTGACCAGGACCTCGAGGCCCTCGGGGATGACGAAGAAGGCCAGCCAGCCGCCCGTGGCGAACAGCAGCGAGCCGATCAGCACGAACGTCAGCGCCAGCCTGCGCTCGCGGGCGTAGAGGCCCGGGGTGATGAACGCCCACACCTGGTACAGCCAGGCGGGCGACATCACGACCAGTCCGACGGCGATGCCCACCTTGAACTGCACCATGAAAGCCTCGAACGGCTTCGTCTGGAACAGCTGGCACTGCCCGGGGACCGGCTCGAACCGCACGTCCGTCGGCAGCGCGCAGTAGGGCGTCAGCAGGATGTCGCTGAGCGAGGGCACCGGCCCCAGCGGGACCATGAACCACACGAAGCCGAAGACGCCGCCGAGCAGGACGAAGAGGACCGCCAGGCCAAGCCGGTGCCGCAGCTCGTACAGGTGCTCCCGCAGCGACATCGTGCCGTCGGGGTTGTGCCGACGGCTGCGCAGCTTCCTCTGCTCGCGGCGCGCTGACCGGCGGGACTGATCACGCACCACCGTCAGTATCCGCTCAGCTGGCGTTCTTCTGCTGCTGGTCGACCTTGCGCTGCAGCTCGTCGATCTCCTTCTGCAGCTGCTCCGGGGTCTTCTCCGGCTTCGCGGCCGCCAGCTGCTGCGGGGCGGGGGCCTCCGCCTTCGCCGGGGCGTCGTCGTCCTCGTCCTTGCGCATGCCCTTGGTCTCGGCCTTCAGGATGCGCATGGACTGTCCGAGCGACCTCGCCATCTGCGGCATCTTGCGCGCCCCGAAGAGCAGCACGATCACCACCGCGATGATGAGGATCTCCCACGGTCCAAAGTTCACGGCCGACCTCCTGTCTCGCCTCGCTGGATCGATCCTACGCGCTGGCCGGGCGACCTCCGGTCGTCGATCGCCACCCGCAGCGCCGCGCCCCTGGCCCGCACCAGGCCCGACCGGTCGGCCAGACCCGCACCCGCCGCGCGCAGCGCGGCCCGCGTCCGGCCCGCCCGGCGGAGCACCGCGATCAGGGCCACGGCGAGGCACACCAGTGCGACCAGGATCAACGCGCTGAGCAGGAACGGCACATCCCGACTCTACCGGTGAGCGGATGACCGGGAAACCAACCAGGGGCGTCAGCCCAGCGAATCGATGCGCCGCACGGCGTCGGCAGCGCGGGCGCGCAGCGCGGCGGCCAGGGCCTCGGGCTCCTCCACGCGCACGTCGCCGCCGAGGCCGAGCAGCATGCGGGTCATCCAGGACTCGTCGGCGTAGCGCATGACCACGCGCTGCCGGTTGCCGGGCAGCTCCTCGACGTCGTCGACCGGGTAGTACTCCGACACCCAGCGCGCGTCCTGCTCCAGGACCAGGCGCGCGGTGCGCTGGTTGGGCTCGGGCTGGAAGAACCCGCCGGTCAGGTCGGTCGGGCGGGCGTGCGGCGGCGGGACCGACGGCTCGTCCAGCACGGTGACGTCATCGATGCGGTCGAGCCGGAACAGGCGCACCGCCTCGGCCCGCCTGCACCACGCCTCCAGGTAGCCGCGCCCCTCGACGATCATCGCCCGCATCGGGTCGACGACCCGCTGGGTCACCTCGTCCTTCGCCGCGGTGTAGTACGACATCCGCAGCGCCCGCTTGTCGCGCAGCGCCGACTGGACGGTCTCGCGCACCTCGGCCGTCGCCGCGCCCTCGCGGACGCCGAGCCCGACGGCGACGCCGGCGGGCTCCGCCTGGCCCGCGGCGGCCTCGATCTTGGCCAGCGCGCGCCGGATCGCGTCGGCGTCGGCGACGCCGGGGGTGTCGACCAGGGCGCGCAGGGCCACGAGCAGCGCGGTCGCCTCGGCGCCGGTGAGCCGCAGCGGCCTGCGCATCCCGGCGTCGAAGGTGACGGTGACGGTGTCCTCGTCGAAGGAGATGTCGATGAGGTCGCCGGGGCCGTAGCCGGGCAGGCCGCACATCCAGAGGAGTTCGAGGTCCTTGCGCAGCTGCTTGACGGTGACCCCGAAGTCGGCGGCGGCCTCGTCGATGCGGATGCCGGGGCGGGCGATGAAGTAGGGGACGAGCGCGAGCAGGCGCGGCAGCCGGTCCTGGGCGGCGGTCATCGGGCCTCCTCCGCCACGGCCAGCAGGCGCTCGCGGACGGCCTTGCGCAGCACGTCCGGGGCCAACACGACCACGTCGGGCCCGTATCCGGCGAGCCACTTGGCCGCCGAGTCCGGGTAGGCCAGGTCGAGCTCCACGACGTCCCCCTTCGCCCCGTCGATCTCCTGGGCGCCCACCACGGTGGCCCGCCTGCGCACCCCGGCGGCGCGGCCCTCGGCCACCCACAGCCGCACGGGCTGGCCGGGGCGCTGCTCGCTGTCGAACGAGGCGACGAACGCCATCAGGTTGACGCCGTCGGGCCTGCGGACCTGCCCCGGCTTCCCGACCTTGCCCACATCGCCGACGATGCGCGACAGCCGGAAGCAGCGCGGGGCGCCCCGGTCGCGGTCCTGGCCGACGACGTACCAGCGTCCGCGCCAGGAGACGACGCCCCAGGGCTCCAGCGTCCGGGTCCGCGCCTCGGGGCCGGAGGGCCTGCGGTAGTCGAAGGTCACCGCCTGGCTCGCCTCGACGGCGGCCAGCAGCGGGGCGAACGCGGGCTCGGTCGTCCTGACCTTGGGCTCCACGATGGCGTGCGGCGACTGGTGGACGTCGACCCCGGCGGCCCTGAGCTTGAGCAGCGCGCCGTGCGCGGCCCCGGTCAACTCCGGCGAGTCCCACAGCCGCACGGCCAACGCGACGGCGGCGGCCTCGTCCGGCTCCAGGTCGATCTCCCCGAGCTCGTAGTCCCGCCGCGCGATGCGGTAGCCGTCGACGGTGTCGAACATCGAGTTGCGGCCGACCTCCAGCGGGATGCCCAACTCCCGCAGTTCGGTCTTGTCCCGCTCGAAGGTCCGGAAGAACGCCTCATCAGAGGGCGCGTCGGCGTACCCGGGCACAATCCCCCGAATCCGCTCCGCACTGAGGTACTGCCGCGTCGACAACAGACACAGCACCAGATTCACCAAGCGCTCCGCGCGAGCAACGGACACCCGCGCACCCTAACGCGCCCCCCACCGGCCCCGACACCCAACACACCGAACATACGTGCGAACGATGCGGTAGTGTGCCCACCCACCCCTCCGGGCTGTGCTTTTTACCCCTTTCCGCCGCCCGCGCGCCTTACCGCGCGGCCTTCATGTGCGGGATATTCCAGATATCTTGATAGTGAATAGGGAGAAGTAGAAGAATGACGATAGAGGTGCCGAGGTGCCGAGGTGCCGAGGTGCCGAGGTGCCGAGGTGCCGAGGTGCCGAGGTGCCGAGGTGCCGAGGTGCCGAGGTGCCGAGGTGCCGCAGAGCCGCAGAGCCGCAGAGCCGCAGAGGTCAGGCCGCCACACGAGCACGGCACGAGAGGGTGGCGGGGCGGTTGCCCGGTCGAAGCGGGTGGGCGTGGCCGAGGGGCGCGGGTGGGGCCGGGACGCGGTCACCGGCCCTCACCACGAGATCAACGAGTCCCGAAGCGTCAGCTCTCGGCGGCCTCCCAGCGCGCCGGATCCGACGCGGACCATCTACTCACCTGTCAGGCCCGCCCCCATCACCTCACCCAACCGGAAGCGTCCGCACCACGTCCTCGGCGCCGTGTCCGGCACCCCCGCCTGCCAGCACTGCTCTCCCCACCTGCCCCCGGCCAGGACTACCCGCCACCTCCCCCAGACACAGAGAGGCCCCGGTGCGCAAGCACCAGGGCCTCCCGCGAACCATCGTCACAGCGACGCGATCAGGCGTTCCACCCGTTCGTCCACCGCTCGGAACGGGTCCTTGCAGAGGACCGTTCGCTGGGCCTGGTCATTCAGCTTCAGGTGGACCCAGTCGACCGTGAAGTCGCGCCCTGCCTGCTGCGCGGCCGCGATGAAGTCGCCGCGGAGCTTGGCTCGGGTGGTCTGGGGCGGGGTGTCCTTGGCGGCCTCGATCTCGCCGTCGTCGGTGACCCTGGCGACGAGGTCCTTGCGTTGGAGCAGGTCGAAGATGCCCCGGCCGCGGCGGATGTCGTGGTAGGCGAGGTCCAGTTGGGCGATCCGGGGGCTCGACAGGTCCAGGTCGTGCTTCGCCCGGTACCGCTCCACCAGCCGGTGCTTGATGGCCCAGTCGATCTCCCGATCGATCCGGGTCAGGTCCTGGGCCTCCACCGCGTCGAGCACGCGGCCCCACAGCTCGACCACGCGGTCGGCCAGGGGGTCGGGCGAGCGCCGGGCGACGTGCTCCACGGCCTTGGCGTAGTACTCGCGCTGGATGTCCAGCGCCGACGCCTCGCGCCCGCCCGCCAGGCGCACCAGGCGGCGGCCCGTCAGGTCGTGGCTGATCTCGCGGATGGCGCGGATCGGGTTGTCGAGGCTGAAGTCGCGGAACTGCACGCCCTCCTCGATCATCTCCAGCACCAGGTTCGCCGTGCCGACCTTCAGCAGCGTCGTCGGCTCCGCCATGTTGGAGTCGCCGACGATCACGTGCAGCCGCCGGTACCGCTCGGCGTCGGCGTGCGGCTCGTCGCGGGTGTTGATGATCGGCCGGGACCGGGTGGTGGCGCTGGAGACGCCCTCCCAGATGTGCTCGGCGCGCTGCGACAGGCAGTACACCGCCCCCCTCGGGGTCTGCAGCACCTTGCCCGCGCCGCAGATCAGCTGGCGGGTGACCAGGAACGGCAGCAGCACGTCGGCGATCCTTGAGAACTCCCCGGCCCGCGTGACCAGGAAGTTCTCGTGGCAGCCGTAGGAGTTGCCCGCCGAGTCGGTGTTGTTCTTGAACAGGTAGATGTCGCCGCCGATGCCCTCGTCGGCCAGCCGCCGCTCGGCGTCGACGAGCAGGTCCTCCAGGATCCGCTCGCCCGCCTTGTCGTGGGTGACGAGCTGCACGAGGTCGTCGCACTCGGCCGTGGCGTACTCCGGGTGGGAGCCGACGTCGAGGTAGAGTCGCGAGCCGTTGCGCAGGAACACGTTGGAGGAACGCCCCCACGACACCACCCGCCGGAACAGGTAGCGCGCGACCTCGTCCGGCGACAGCCTGCGCTGCCCGTGGAACGTACAGGTCACGCCGAATTCGGTCTCAATCCCGAAGATCCGCCGCTGCATCCCACCAGCCTAGGTCCTCGCACCGTCCAAAGCCGTGCGCCGTTCGGGTCGGCGCGTGTCTCACTCCGGACTCATTCGGCGTCCGACCGGCCCGTCCTGTTCAATCGCGACCGTGATGAGACACGTCCGGCGCTCGGCGCGGCAGGTCAACCGAGTCGACCGCGACCTGGTCATCCGCAGCGCGCACCTGCCGCCGACACCGGTCGACGCGGCGCTCACGTCGCTGTCGATGGCGGCGAACAAGAGCACCCTGTGGTTCGCGATCGCGACCATCCTGGGCGCGAAAAAAGGCAAGACCAGACGTGCCGCGCTGCGCGGGATCGGCGCGATCGCCATCGCCAGCGTGTCGGCGAACCTGGTCGGGAAGAACCTGTTCCCGCGCAGGCGCCCCGCCGCGGAGCTGCTGCCGATCTACCGCAGGCTGACCCCGCGGCCGACGAGCTCGTCGTTCCCCTCCGGACACGCCGCCTCCGCGGCGGCCTTCACCACCGCGCTGGCGCTCGAGCACAAGGGACTCGGCAGGCTCGTCGCCCCCCTGGCGGGCGCGGTCGCCTACTCGCGAGTCCACACCGGCGTGCACTGGCCGACCGACGTCATGGCGGGCGCGGCGATCGGCGTCGGCGCGGCCTACGCGACGCTGCACTGGTGGCCGCTCGGCCCGGAGCGCCCCGCCCGCACCGCGCACGCCGCCCGCGTGCCTGCCCTCGAGGACGGCGACGGCCTGCTGATCCTGGTCAACCCGAACGCGGGCATCGCGGGCGAGGACGCGACGGACGTGGTCAAGCAGCGCTGGCCGAGGGCCACGGTCGTGCACCCGCACCCGGGCGCGGACCTGGTAGAACAGCTCGCCGACGAGCTCACCCGGGGCCCGGCGGACATCCGCGCCGTGGGGGTCGCGGGCGGTGACGGCTCCGTCGCCGCGGTCGCCGCGGTGGCGGCCGAGTTCCGGCTGCCGCTGGTCGTGGTGCCCGCCGGGACGCTGAACCACTTCGCCCGCGACATCGGCGTGGCCGACGTCGACGCCGCGGCGGACGCGGTCGCCGGGGGCGAGGGCGTCGTGGTCGACCTGGCCGGGGTCGACATCGGCGGGGCGGGCGGCGGGCGGCACCGCTGGTTCGTCAACACCGCCAGCCTCGGCGGCTACCCGGAGATGGTGCGGCTGCGCGAGCGGCTGGAGGGGCGCGGCTGGCCGAAGTGGCCCGCCGCCGCGGTCGCCCTGCACCGCACGCTGCGCCGCGCCCAGCCGATCCGGCTGTCGCTGAACGGCCGCTCGCACCTGGTGTGGTGGCTGTTCGTGGGCAACGGCACCTACTCCCCCAAGGGCTTCGTGCCCACCCACCGCCCCGTGCTGGACTCGGGCCTGCTCGACGTGCGCTACCTGCGCGCCGACGTCCCGTACTCGCGGCTGCGGTTCGTGCTGGCCACGCTGACCAGGACCCTGCACACCAGCCACGTCTACCGCCAGCGCGACGCGGCCCAGCTGGACGTGGTGCTGCTCGACGACGTCGAGCGCAGGGTGGCCACCGACGGCGAGGTCGGGCCGTTGGGCAGCCGGTTCGTCTTCCGGTCCCGCCCGCAGGCCCTGTCGGTCTACCGGCCCATCGGGCAGGAGGACTGACCCACCCGGAACCGCCACCCCCTACCGAGCCGGTGGGCTCACCTCGGGCTGGATGGGGCTGTGCTTGTGCTCGGCCCACCACGCCGCGAACAGCGGGTTGGTGTCGGTCAGCTGGTCGTAGGCCTCCAGCAGCGACTTGGGCGCCTCCCGCGCGGCGTCGGCCAGGTTGCTGTCCTCGTGCCAGACCAGCACGATCTCCTGCAGCATCGGGTTGCCGACCAGGCCGCGGATCACCAGGCCGTTGCCCTCCCTGGCGACCGGCTTGGCCAGCGTCACCGCGCCCGCCTGCACCAGCGCCCTGGTGGTGGTCGAGTCCGACATCTGGTGGCGGATCCTCGGGGTGAACCCGCGCGCGGCGCAGGCGCGGACGAAGGCCAGCTGCTCGGTGCCCTCGGCGACCGGCGGCATCACCCAGTTCTCGTCGGCCAGCTCGGCGAGGTCGATGTCGCCGCGGTGGGCCAGCGGGTGGTTCTCGGCGAGCGCGACGAACAGCGGCGCGCGCAGCATCACGCGGGCGTGGACGTGGGCGGGCAGCGGCGTGCGGAAGCCGGGGTTCTCCTCCAGCACGGCGAAGTCGAGCTTGCGGTCGACCAGCTTGCGCAGCACCTCGGTCGGCTGGGTCTCGATCTCGATGGCGGCCTCGGCGCCGCCGAGCCGGTCGGCGATGGCGGTGGCGAACAGCGGCACGATCAGCCCGGGCGGCCCGCCCACCCGCACGACGCCGGTGGCCGTGGTGCTCTGCGTGCGCTGCTTGATCCCGGCCATCAGGTCGTCCACCTCGCCGAGCAGCAGGCGGGCGGTGGTGAGCACGTAGCTGCCCAGGTCGGTGGGCACGACGCCGGTCCCGGTGCGGGCGAACAGCAGGCCGCCGACGCGGCGTTCCAGCCGCTGGAGCTGGGCGGTCAGCGCCGGTTGCGACACCCCGAGCTGCACGGCTGCCTTGGACAGGCTCCCGGCGTCGGCGACGGCGCAGATGACTCGGAGATGACGCAGCTCCAGCTCGTTCACACGAGTGTTATGCCCCCTGTGGCGACGTTATGCAAATTCCGGGTGGCGTTTGGGAACAGTGCCACATTTCGCGCTCGCGGCGTGTCGAAACGGCTCCGGGGGCGTCGTGCGGCGCACGGCGCCCCCGGAGCCGGGGTGGAGACCGCGACGCGGGCACCGCCCGCGCCGCGGTTGCCTGTCAGGACACCGCGACCACGGCGGTGTCGTCGACCGCGAAGGTCGTCTGCAGCGAGCTGTCCTCGGTCGCGACCCACGCGAGCCGGATCGTGCGGCCCTTGTAGGCGCTCAGGTCGTACGTCTTCTGGACGTACGCCGGTCCGGCGTCGAGGTTGGACACGGCGCCGAGGGTCGCCAGCACCGCGCCGTTGGTGTCGAGCACCCGCAGCTGGAGGGTGTCGTACCGGCCCGTGGTGGTCTGCTCGGCGGTGTCCACCCGCACCCAGTACGACGCGGTCGCCGACAGCGCGCCCGCGGGGATCGCGACCTGCTGGTACAGCGTCTCGGACCCCTTTCGCCCGGTGCCCGCCATGCGCGCCCAGTACGTCCCGCCGTGGGTCGGGCGGACCGTGCTGTTGGTGATCACCGTGGTCTGGCCGCTCCAGTTCGCCGTGCCCGACTCGAAGCCCGGGTTCTTGAGCAGCTGGGCGGGCGCGCCGATGCGCCAGGTGAAGGCGGCGGTGCCCAGGCCGTCGCGGCCGTCGCTCGCCCGGACCCGGACGTGGGTGGTGCCCGCGGTCGTCGGCGTGCCGGTGATCAGGCCGGTCTCGGCGTTGATCGTCAGCCCGGCGGGCAGGCCGGTGGCCGAGTAGGCCAGGGTGTCGCCGTCGGCGTCGGTGGCCTGGATCTGCAGGCTCACCGGGACGCCGCGCTCGCCCGCCTGGTTGCCGGGGTTGGTGACGACCGGATTGGCGGTGTTGCCCTCCTGGCCGAAGGTGGCGTCGACGACCAGGGCGAACCGCTGCGGGCCGGAGGGCACGTTGCTCCCGGTGACCCGGACGGTCCACTCCCCCGCCTCGGGGTTCGGGATGAACACGTTCTCCACGTTGTTGCGCTGGTCCGGGCTGCCGCCCGCGGTGGACCAGCCGCCGGAGAACCTGTTGCCGAAGTAGGTGATGCCGCTGGGCGACTGCACGATGAGGTTGAGGTCGTTCACCAGGGACACGGCGGCCGTGGTCGCCGCCTCCTTGTCGGTGTACCCCATGGTGATCTTCAGCGGGCCGGAGCCGCCGCGGATGCTGTACCGCGTCTCGTGGACCCCGCCGGTGCTGACCGGGACGGTCTCGTCGAGGAAGCGGGCCGTCCCCGCGGTCGCCTTCTCCAGGTTGACCAGACCCCAGCCCTCGTGTGCGTTGGGGATGGGCAGGTCGTTGTCGTTGGACCCGTCGTTGTTCTCGTCGAGCAGGTCGGTGGCGCTGTTGACCATCGTGGCCTTCACGAGCGCGCCGGAGGCGTCCACGGCCCAGTTCTTCTTGTAGAAGTCGCGGACCACCGCGGCGCCGCCCGCGGCCAGCGGGTTCGACATCGACGTGCCGCTGAAGTACTTGTAGTCGTCGTTCAGCGGGAAGCCGTACCCGTCGTGCTGGTGGACGCGGGTCTTCGGGTTGACCGAGGTGCCGTCGTACTGCTGCTGGTGCTTGTCGGAGTAGCCGGAGAGCACCCAGGAGCCGGGCGCGACGACGTCGGGCTTGATCCGGCCGTCGTCGGTCGGGCCCCGGCTGGAGAACGCCGCGATCTGCTGGTGGTTGCCGGTCTGGCGGTCGGACCTGATCGGGTTGGCCGGGAAGGACGACCCCCACCAGTCGCCCCAGGTCGGGATGACGTTGTTGCCGCCCGCCTGGTTGCAGGAGCGGTTGCCCATCGTGGTGCGCTCGGCCTGGTTCTGCGCCTGGTAGGTCAGGTTCCGGTCGCACTGCGGCGCGAGGGTGTTGACCTCGGACGCGCCGACGGTGAGCACGTTCTTGGCGGTGCCCGGGGCGCCGATGGAGTCGTTGTCGACGACGCCGTCGGCGTTCAGGTCGACGCCCGCGTTGCCCGCGGAGAAGGTGATGAGCATGTCGCGGTGCTCGTTGGCGAACTTGTCGGCGAGACGGGAGTCCTCGGTGTAGGCCCCCGCCTCGTCCGCGCCCCACGAGTTCGCGTGGATGCGCGCGCCCTCGTCGTAGGCCTGCTGGAACAGCAGCCCGAGGTCGGTCGGGATGCCGAACAGGTAGTAGCCGTCGGGGTAGCCCTGCTGGGCGCAGGCGCCGATGATGTCGACGTAGTCCTCGACCGCCTGGAACACCAGGCGGGCCGAGTGCGCCGCCGCCTTGCCGCGGCCGTCGGCCATGCCGTCGCCGACCGCCGAGACGGCGACGTGGGTGCCGTGGCCGCTGTCGACGTCCTGCGCCCCGTCGGGCTGGACGTCGTAGCAGTTGGCCGCGTCCGCGCCCGCCCACGGGCGGATGGCCTTGACGCGGGCGACGGGGATGTCCGGGTGCGCGGTGGCGGGGGTGCCGCCGCCGAGCCCGGTGTCGGCGACCGCGACGATCTGGGTGGAACCGTCGTAGCCGAGCGCGTACGCCTGGTTGCCGCGCATGAGGCCACCGGCGGCGTGGTCGTTGTGCTTCTCGTGGACGTGGAAGCCGTCGACGACGGCCACGTCCTCGATCCCCGCCACGCTCGTGGCCTGGGCGGGGGTGGCGGCCAGCAGCAGGGTCCGGCTGCCGGTGGGGGTGGCGACGGCGCCGGTCGCGGTGGCGGCGGCGGCGACGGCGGCCAGGTCGACGCCGTTCTCGGCGTGGACCTCGTAGACGGCGGGTTTGCCCTCGGCGATCTCCGCCCGCGCGTCGGCGGTGACCTTCCAGGCGGCCTGGTAGCGGCCGACCCAGCGCACTCCGGGCAGCTTCTCCGCCCGTCGCGCCTGGCCCGGGTTCATCCGGACCTTGAACGCGAAGTCGGGGATGTACTCGACGAGCCGGGCGCCGATCGCGGTCAGCCCGGCCTTCCAGTCCTCGCGGACCGGGCCCGCGAACTGGACGAGGTAGGAGCCGCGTTCGGCGGCGGCGAGCGCCGGGGCCGGGTACGCGGGCAGGGCGCTGGGCAGGAACTCGCCGCTGACCAGGCGGATCGGGGCCTCGGGGAGGTCCGTCGGGGCGGGCTGTCCGACGGCTGTCCCGCCCGCCAGCGTGGCGACCAGGGCGGGGACGGCGGCGAGCGCGGCGAGGCGTCTCGGCCGGTGACGCGGCATGTGGCTTCCTCGGGTTGAGCAGGGTGATCCGGACACCCGATATCTCACCCGATCGAGCGAATCCGTTGAGGCACTATGGCCCGATCGACCTGTGACACTCCCATCCCGAACGCCCATAACATCGACGCGACCAGCGGTTTTATTCGATGTGGTGATCGAGTCGTGATCTTGGCGCACAGCGAACGGGGCCACCCGATCGGATGGCCCCGTCGATGGTCCCGCTGGTTACTCCTCGGGCGGCAGCTGCACGTCCTCGACCGGCTTGGCCGGGGACTCCGAGCCCGCCTCGGTGCGCGCCTCGGGGGGCAGCAGCGCGGTCAGCGCCGCGCCGGTGACCCGCCGGAACGCGCGGGTGGGCCGGTTGCGGTCCAGCACCGCGACCTCCAGCTTGTCCGGCGACGGCGGGGTGTTGGCGCCGTTGGCCCCGCCCGCCGCGAACGCCTTGATCGCCAGGCCGACCGCGTCGGCCAGCGTGATGCCCTCGGTGAAGGTCTCCTTGAGCGACGCGGCGATCGGGTCGGTCTGCCCGCCCATGACCAGGAACTGCGGCTCGTCGACGATGGAGCCGTCGTAGGTGAGCCGGTAGAGCTGGTCCTGGGCCGCGGTGGCGCCGACCTCGGCCACGCACAGCTCCACCTCAAGCGGCTTGACCTGCTCGGTGAAGATCGTGCCGAGGGTCTGGGCGTAGACGTTGGCCAGCTGGCGGGCCGAGACGTCGCGCCGGTCGTAGGAGTAGCCCCACAGGTCGACGTGCCGGATGCCGCCGCGGCGCAGGCTCTCGTACTCGCTGTAGCGGCCCGCGGCCGCGAACCCGATGCGGTCGTAGATCTCGGAGACCTTGTGCAGCGTCGCCGAGGGGTTCTCGGCCACGAACAGGACGCCGTCGGCGTACTTGAGCGCGACGACGCTGCGGCCCCGGGCGATGCCCTTGCGGGCGTACTCCGAGCGGTCGCGCATCAGCTGCTCGGGAGAGGCGTACAGCGGCATCGTCACGACTGTGGGCTCCTTCGGTCGGTGGGGGTCATCGAAACTCAGCCTCGGGGGCGGGCCGCGCGCTCGGTCACGACCGCCTCGGCGACGGCGGCGGCCTCCTCCTCGGACAGCCGCACCGCGCCCTGCTCGGCGGTGATGGTGACGATGCTCGGGTAGATCCGCCTGGCCAGGTCGGGCCCGCCGGTCGCCGAGTCGTCGTCCGCGGCGTCGTAGAGGGCCTCGACGGCGATGCGGACTGCCTTGTCGCGGTCGCTGTCGGGGTCGTAGAGCTTCTTCAGCGCCGACCTGGCGAAGTTCGAGCCCGAGCCGACCGCGTGGAAGCCCGCGCGCTCCTCGTAGCGGCCGCCCACCACGTCGAAGGAGACGATCCGGCCCGCCCTTGCCGGGTCAGCCGCGGCGAGGTCGTAGCCGACGAACAGCGGCACCACGGCCAGCCCCTGCAGCGCGGTGCCGAGGTTGCCGCGGACCATCGTGGCCAGCTTGTTGGTCTTGCCGTCGAGCGACAGCGACGTGCCCTCGATCTTCTCGTAGTGCTGCAGCTCGACGGCGTAGAGCCGGACCATCTCCACCGCGATGCCCGCCGTGCCCGCGATGCCCACCGACGAGTAGTCGTCGGTGACGAACACCTTCTCCATGTCGCGCTGCGCGATCAGGTTGCCCGCCGTCGCCCGCCGGTCACCGGCGATGAGGACGCCGCCGGAGAAGGCGACGGCCACGATCGTGGTGCCGTGCGTGAGGTCGGCCGGGGCCGCCCCGCTCATCGGGCGGCCGCCGGGCAGCAGTTCGGGGGCCTGGGCGCGCAGGAAGTCGGTGAACGACGAGGTGCCCGTCGTGAGGTAGGCGGCGGGCAGCCCACGGGAAGAGGTGTGATCCATGCCTGCTTTCGTTTCGGGTCGCGGGGCGGGGACGGAGCGGCCGGGGTTACTGGCCGCCCTTCTGGACGTACGCGCGGACGAAGTCCTCGGCGTTCTCCTCCAGGACGTCGTCGATCTCGTCCAGGATCGCGTCGGTGTCGTCGCTGAGCTTCTCCCGGCGCTCCTGACCGGCGGCGGTGGTGTCGTCGACACCCTCGTCGCCGTCGCCGCCGCCCTGGCGCTGCTTCTGCTCCTGGGACATCCTCGCCTCCCGGTGGTCTGGCCTATACCGAACAGTACCGAGCGGGACCGACTTTCGTCGCGGTCCCCGCCGGGACCGAGATCGAAATTCGCCCTGGGTGAACGGGGCTAACGCCGCGCCCCGGTCAGCGCGTCCACCAGCTCCTCTGCGGTGTTCGCCGCGTCGAGCAGCGCGCCGACGTGCGCCTTCGTGCCCCGCAGCGGCTCGAGGGTGGGGATGCGGACCAGGGACTCGCGGCCCAGGTCGAAGATCACCGAGTCCCACGACGCCGCCGCGATCGAGGTCGGGTAGCGCTCCAGGCAGCGGCCGCGGAAGTAGGCGCGGGTGTCCGACGGCGGCGTGACGATGGCCGCGCGCACCTCCTCCTCGCTGACCAGCCGCTTCATCGAGCCGCGGGCGACCAGGCGGTTGTAGAGGCCCTTGTCCAGCCGCACGTCGGAATACTGCAGGTCGACCAGGTGCAGCCGCGGCGACGACCACGCCAGGCCGTCGCGGGCCCGGTAGCCCTCCAGCAGCCGCAGCTTGGCGGGCCAGTCCAGCCGGTCGGCGCACTCCATCGGGTCGCGGGACAGCGCGTCGAGGATCGTGCCCCACATGTCGAGCACGTCGAGGGAGACCCGGTCGACGTCGGCGCGGCCGAGCTTGTCGGCGACCATCTCGTGGTAGGCGAACTGGATGTCCAGGCCGCTGTACTTGCGGCCGTTGGCCAGCTCGACCTTGGTCTTCAGCGTCGGGTCGTGGCTGATGACGTGCACCGCGCGCACCGGGTCGGCCAGCTTGAGGTGGTCGAACCGCACGCCTGCCTCGATCAGGTCGAGCACGAGCGCGGTGGTGCCGACCTTGAGGTAGGTCGACGTCTCGGCCAGGTTCGCGTCGCCGATGATCACGTGCAGGCGCCGGTACTTGTCGGCGTCGGCGTGCGGCTCGTCGCGGGTGTTGATGATGCCGCGCTTGAGCGTGGTCTCCAGGCCGACCTCGACCTCGATGTAGTCGGCGCGCTGGGAGAGCTGGAAGCCCGCCTCCTCGCCCGCCACGCCCATGCCGACCCGGCCGGAGCCGCAGACGACCTGGCGGGAGACGAAGAACGGCGTCAGCCCGGCGATGACCGCGGTGAACGGCGTGTTGCGGGCCATCAGGTAGTTCTCGTGGGTGCCGTAGCTGGCGCCCTTGCCGTCGACGTTGTTCTTGTAGAGCTGCAGGCGCGGCTGCCCGGGCACGGTGGCCGCGCGCAGGGCGGCCTCCTCCATGACCCGCTCCCCCGCCTTGTCCCAGATGACGGCGTCGCGCGCGTTGGTCACCTCGGGCGCGGAGTACTCGGGGTGGGCGTGGTCGACGTAGAGCCGCGCGCCGTTGGTGAGGATGACGTTCGCCGCGCCCAGGTCCTCGACGTCGGGGTCGGTGGGCGCCATGCCGGGCGCGCCGAGGTCGAACCCCCGGGCGTCGCGCAGCGGGGACTCGACCTCGTAGTCCCAGCGGGCCCGCCGGGCCCGCGGTATGTCCGCCGCCGCGGCATAGGCCAGCACGACCTGGGTCGATGTCAACACCGGGTTGGCCGTCGGGTCGCCCGGCACCGCGATGCCGTACTCGACCTCGGTTCCCATGATCCGCCGCATACCGGCCAGCCTACGGGGCGATCCCGACGAACCGGCGGTGAGCCGCGTCGCGGAGGGCAGGATGGGCGAAGTGAGCACGGACGAGTGGGTTGCGCTGTACGACGCGGCCGGTCGGGTCATCGGGTCGGCGACCAGGGCGCGGATGCGCGCCGAGGGCCTCTGGCACGCCGCCACGGCCGTCCTGGTCCGCTCCGGCGACGGCGAGCGGGTCTACGTGCACCGCCGCACCGACACCAAGGACATCTACCCCGGCCTGCACGACTGCGCCGCGGGCGGCGTGGTCGGGGCGGGCGAGGACCCCGCGCTGGCGGCCGCCCGCGAACTGGCCGAGGAGTACGGCGTGGTCGGCGCCGAGCTGACCCCGGTGTTCACGATGCCGGTCGAGCTGCCCCCGGTCCGCACGCACGTGTTCGCCTACGAGACCCGCTGGGACGGCCCGATCACGCCGCAGGAGAGCGAGATCGCCGAGGGCTGGTGGATGCCCATCGACGAGCTCCGCACCCGCCTGGCGGGCCGCGAGTGGCCCTTCGTCCCGGACGGGCGCCTGGTCATGGAGCGCTGGTTCGCCCTCCGGGGCTGAGCGCCCTGGCGGCGATCAGGCGCGGCCGAGGGCGTCGGCGGCCAAGGGGGCTATGCGAAGGACGGCGGCGCTGGCGCGGTCGAGGAGAGCTGATGGATGCCCGTCGACCAGCTCCGCACCCGCCTGCGACCCACGAATGGCCCTTCGTCCCGGACGGCGCCTGGTCATGGAGCGCTGGTTCGCCCTCCGGGGCTGAGCGTCATCCCGGAACGGGTGGCGGTCAGGCGCGGTCGAGGGCGTCGGCGGCCAAGGGGGCTATGCGACGGACGGCGGCGCTGGCGCGGTCGACCGTGCCCGCCTTGACCACGATGACGGTCAGCAGGTCGCCCTTGGCTATGGCCGCGCCGCAGCCGCGGTCGGTGGGGCCGACGAAGCACCAGCCGAACCGGTCGTCGCCGAGTTCCGGCAGGTCGGGGCGTGCGATGGTGCCGTCGGTGTCCAGGCACTCGCCCGTCTCGCGCATCTCCGCGACGCGCCCGGCGGCGTCCGGGAGGACGTGGACGGTCTGGTCGAGCGTCGACCCGCTCGGGTACTCCCAGGCCGCGCTGGCGTCGGGGGCGCAGTTCAGCGGGGTGTAGGAGAGGCTGCCCACCTGCTCGACGCCCTCGCCCGCGAGGTCGTCGTCGGTGAGGAGCACCGCGTCGGCATCGACCGGGGGCGTGGTCGTCGTGGGTGGTGGCGTGGTGGTCGACACCGGGGTGGTCGGCGCGGCGACCGGCGCGACCAGGGTGGGCTCGACGGTGGTCGTCGGGTCGTCGTAGTAGGTGTCGAGGTCGTTCGCCCGGCCGGAACAGCCTGCGGCGAGCAGCAGCACCGCGGCGGGCGCGAGCGCACGGCGGAACAACGGTCCCCCAAAGATCGACTGCGGTACGCCCGCCGAACCTACCGGTCCCACCGCACCCGCCTACACGCGGTCCAGCGCCGCGACCGCCAGTGGCATCAGCCGGGCCACGGCCGCCCGCGCGGCGGCCGTCGTCTCCGCCGCCACGACCACGGTGCTCATCAGGTCGCCCCGGACGACCACCCCGCCGCAGCCCCGCACCCCTGGCCGCGTGGAACACCACGACACCTGGACGTGCACGTCCAGGTGTCCCCACTCCGGCCCCGGCTCCCACCGACCGTCGCCGTAGGTGCACCGGCTGTCCCTGGTGAACACCCGGACCTGCCCCGCGGCGTTCTCGTAGGACTCGACGGAGTGCACGACCACGCTCCCGTCGGCGAGCCGCCAGGATCCGATGGCCTGGGCCTCGGGCGTCGCCAGCAGGCAGAGCTGCGCGACGGAGGCAGCAGGCGGTTTCAGGGACCGCACCTCCCCCTCGCCCGCGAGGTCGTCCAGGGTCAGCAGGGCGGCCGAGGGGTCACCGGGCGCCCATTCGCCCGGGGTCGGATCGGCGGGCAGGACTTTGCTCGGCCTGACCCCGACGCGCTCCACGCCGCGCAGGGCTGCGGGGAAGAGGTTCGCCACGATCGTCCCGGTCTCGTTCCGGCCCACCGCGTCCGCGCTGATGATGACCAGCAGGTCGCCCTTGGCGACCACGCCGCCGCACCGGTAGTGCCGGTCGTCCTCGGTGAGGCACCAGGAGTGCTGCGCGTCCACGTCGAGCGCGCCCAGCACCGGGCCCATGGCGGTCCGCATGCCCTTCTCCAGGCACACCTCCCGGTCCCGCAGCGCGTCGATCATGTCGGCGGGGCGTCGGTAGGTCTCCACCGCGTGCGTGACCGCGCGGTCCTCCCGCAGGGTCCACCGCGCCAGGGCGTGCGCGGACGGGCTGTCCGGGACGCAGGCGCCGAGGAACGGCTTCTGCTCGCTCTCGACCCGGGCGACGACGCCCTCGCCCGCGAGGTCCCCCTCGGTGACCAGGGCCGACGTCAACTCCGCCGACGTGCGCGGTCCCAGCGGCGGCACGTCGGGATCGGCAGTGCAGCCGAGTGCCAGCAGGGACACGGCCATCGATACCAGCAGCGCAGGCCGCACCAGGAACTCCCCCAGTCAAGTCCCCCGACCCGACAACGGGGGCAAACTACCCGAAACGTCAGTTCCAGGTCATCCGGGATCGCTCGGTCCAGTAGCGGCGGGGTTCGCGCGCCAGGTCCGGCAGGTCGAGGGCGTCGGGGAGGTCGAGGGCGCGCAGGTTGGCGGCCAGCTGGTCGACGCTCGCCGGACCGATGAGCACCTGGTCCGCCCACGGCTGGGCGGCGGCGGCCAGGGCGACCGCGTCGGGCCCGACGCCGTGCGCGTCGGCCAGTTCGCGGACCGCGCCGGGCGGGTTGACCGCGAGCCTGCCGTTGGCCATGGCCTCCTTGACCGTCACGTGGACGCCCTCGGCGTGGGCCTCGGCCAGGGCGGGCCCGGCGGAGGGCTCCAGCACGTTCCACGTCGACTGGACCGCCGTGAACAGCCGGACGCCGGAGCGTTCGAGCGCCAGCCCGCGCCGGATGGCCGCGGCCTGGTCGGGGCCGGAGGTCGAGAAGCCCAGCCGGACCCCGGACGCGGCCAGCGCGTCCAGCAGCGCGTCATCGGCGAACAGCGGGCTGTCCTCGGTCAGCGAGTGCACCTGGTAGAGGTCCACGTCGAGCAGGGCGCGGGTCTCGTCCCACTGCTGCCGGAACCGGGCCAGGGAGTGCTCCTTGACCTCGTGCACTGCCGCGTCGACCCGCCACTCGCCGACGTAGGCGTAGCCCCACTTGGACGAGACGGACACATCGGACACGCCGCGCTCGGCGAGCCAGCCCGCCAGGAACTCCTCCGCCAGCCCGTACGACCGGGCCGCGTCGACCCGCCGCACCCCTGCGGCATAGGCCGCGTCCAGGACATCCCAGGTGCGCGCACGCAGCGATTCGACGCCACGGTCACGCGGCAGGTCGCGGCCGACGTTGAGGTAGGCGGGCCTGCCCAGGGCGGCCAGCCCCAGCCCGAACCGGTTGATCGACACCATCGGCGGTGAGCGTACGCGCGGCGGCCCCGGAGCGTGCGCTCCGGGGCCGCCGCGGTTCGGGTCAGAGGTACTGACCGGTGTTGCTGGCCGTGTCGATCGCCCGGCCCGCCTCCTGGTTCTTGCCGGTCACCAGGGTGCGGATGTAGACGATGCGCTCGCCCTTCTTGCCCGAGATCCGCGCCCAGTCGTCCGGGTTGGTCGTGTTGGGCAGGTCCTCGTTCTCGGCGAACTCGTCGACGATGGCGTCCAGCAGGTGCTGCACGCGCAGGCCGGGCTGCTTGGTCTCCAGCACCGACTTGATCGCCGACTTCTTGGCCCGGTCCACGATGTTCTGGATCATCGCGCCGGAGTTGAAGTCCCGGAAGTACAGGACCTCCTTGTCACCGTTGGCGTAGGTGACCTCCAGGAACCGGTTGTCCTCGGTCTCCTCGTACATCCGCTCGACCGTGTGCTGGATCATCGCGTCGATGCACGCGGCCGGGTCGCCGCCGAACTCGGCGAGGTCGTCGGCGTGGATGGGGAGCTTGGGGGTCAGGTACTTGGAGAAGATGTCCCGCGCCGCCTCGGCGTCCGGCCGCTCGATCTTGATCTTCACGTCGAGCCTGCCTGGTCGCAGGATCGCCGGGTCGATCATGTCCTCGCGGTTGGACGCGCCGATGACGATGACGTTCTCCAGGCCCTCGACACCGTCGATCTCACTGAGCAACTGCGGCACGATCGTGGTCTCGACGTCGGAGGAGACGCCGCTGCCCCTGGTCCGGAAGATCGAGTCCATCTCGTCGAAGAACACGATCACCGGGGTGCCTTCCGACGCCTTCTCCCTGGCCCGCTGGAAGATGAGCCGGATGTGCCGCTCGGTCTCGCCCACGAACTTGTTGAGCAGCTCGGGGCCCTTGATGTTGAGGAAGTACGACTTGGCGTCGGACGGGCTGCGGTCGCCCCGCGCCGCTGCCACCTTCTTGGCCAGCGAGTTCGCCACCGCCTTGGCGATGAGCGTCTTGCCGCACCCGGGTGGGCCGTAGAGCAGCACGCCCTTGGGCGGGCGCAGCTCGTACTCGGCGAAGAGGTCCTTGTGCAGGAACGGCAGCTCGACGGCGTCGCGGATCTGCTCGATCTGCCGGAACAGGCCGCCGATGTCGGCGTAGTCGACGTCGGGCACCTCCTCCAGCACCAGGTCCTCGACCTCCGCCTTGGGCACCCGCTCGTAGGCGTAGCCGGACTTGGCGTCGACCAGCAGCGAGTCGCCGGGCTTCAGCGGCGCCTCGAACAGCGGATCGGCCAGCCAGACCACGCGCTCCTCGTCGGCGTGCCCGACGACCAGCGCCCGGGTGGGCACCTCGTCGCCGTCCGCGGTGAGCAACTCGCGCAAGGCGCAGACCTCGCCGGTGCGCTCGAAGCCGCCCCCCTCGACGACCGTGAGCGCCTCGTTGAGGCGTACGGACTGACCCTTGCGCAGGTCCTCGCCCTCGACCGCGGGTGAAACCGACACCCGCATCTTGCGGCCCGCGGTGAACACGTCGACCGTGCCGTCCTCGTGCCGTTCGAGGAACACGCCGTACCCGCTGGGCGGTTGCGCCAAGCGGTCGACCTCCTCGCGCAGCGCGAGCAGTTGGCCGCGGGCCTCCCGCAGCGTGTCGACCAGCTTGGTGTTCCGCTCGGTGAGCTGGTTCACCCGCTCGGTCGCCTCGGCCAACCGCTGCTCCACCAGCCGCGAGTGCCGCGGCGATTCCGTCAGTTTCCGGCGCAGCAGAGCGACTTCCTCTTCCAGGAATCGGATCTGCGCGGCCGCCGAGCGCTGCTCGCGCTCGCCCCCCGGGCCGGGCGTGTCACCGTGCTGATCGTCGGCATCTTCAGGCCGACTGCCGGGACGATCGTGCTGCATGTCGGCACCTCCTCCCGAACTCGTACCCACTACGGTACCGGCGATCACCGACAACAACAGAGCATCCGCATCCCGGAACCCGCGTGTCACCGGTCCGCAACACCCGCTCGGCCGCAGTCACTGGGCCGATCCGGTATCCGCCGGAACCGGGCTGCCGCTACCGTGCGTCGGTGTATTAGGCCACTCGCGCCAGCGTTGTGCACCTCCTATTCACAGCTAACGACCGGGGAAGACATGACCTACCCGCCGCCACCGCAGGACCCCTACGGTGGCCAGCCGCAGCAACCCCAGTACCCGCCGCCGCAGCAGGGCGGCTTCCCCCAGCAGCAGCCGCCGCAATACGGCCAGCAGCCGTATGGCACTCCGCCGGGCGGCCAGCCGCACGGCACTCCCCCCGGCGGCCAGCCCTACGGCACCCCGCCCGGCGGCCAGCCCTTCGGTGGCGACCCCTACGGCCAGCAGCAGCAGTACGGGCAGCAGCCGGGCCCGTACGGCCAGCCTTACGGCCAGCCGCAGAAGAAGAGCGCGATGCCGTGGATCCTGGCGGGCGTCGGCGTGGTGGTCATCGGCGTCGCCGTGACCCTGATCCTGGTCCTGACCGGCGGGAACTCCGCGCAGTACGTCGCCGAGACCGTGGTCGACGGCATGACGGCGCGCGACGCCTCCGCGGTCCGCTCCGTGGCGTGCGACCCGCAGGAGATCGAGGACTCGGTCGACACCGACGAGTTCCCCTCGGACCTCAAGATCACCCTCGGCAAGGTCACCGAGAGCGGCGACACCGCGACCGCGCTCGTGACGGCCACCTTCGAGGGCAGGAGCATCGACCTCGAGATCAAGATGAAGAAGGTGGACGGCGACTGGTGCGCCGACGACTTCGGCCCCGCCTGACCTCCGCACACTCCGCCGCCGCCGGGCAACTCGCCGGGCGGCGGCGGTGTCAGCTCGTCCGATATCGGCCAATAGGATGGGCCGACACCACCACTAGCCGGGGATCGACATGACCTACCCACCGCAGCAGCCCGGTCCGTACGGGGGACCACCGCAGCCGGGCTACGGTCGCGATCCGTGGCGTCAGCAGGGCCCCTACCAGGGCGGATACCCGGGTCAGCCGGGATACGGCCCGCCCCAGCCCCCGGCGCCGCCGCCCCCGCCGGAGAAGAGCAACGCGGGAAAGGTCGTGGCCATCGTGGCCATGGCCCTGCTGCTCCTCGGCGGCACGGGCGTGGCTGTGTACTTCCTCACGCGCGACGGCGGCCCGAACACCGCTGGCGCCCCGTCGGCCCCGGTGACCACCTCCCCGAAGTCCGACGAGACCACGGCGGCGGACGCGGGCCCGGAAGCGGTGGTCGAGGACTACATCGACGCCTACGAGACCAAGAGCTTCGCCGCGGTGACCGGCCAGGCGTGCAAGGCGTACAAGAAGAAGTACGGGACCGACACCACCCAGCTGGAGAGCCAGCTGGAGAAGTACGAGATCACCGGCTCGGCGCAGGGCGCGCCGGAGGTCAGGGGCGACGTCGCCACGGCGCGCATCGCCCTGGAGCTGTCCGGCGGGGGCGACGTGAAGAACGTCGACATCGAGATCAAGATCGTCAAGGAAGACGGCGAGTGGCGGTTCTGCGGGGAGGAAACGGCCTGACCGCGCCACCCTTCGCACAACCAGCCAACACCCCCCAGCGGGCGATCCGAGGAGTCGGGCCATGACCACGCCACCCCCCTACGGCCAGAACCCGTACGGCCAGCAGCCGGACCCGTACGGCCAGCAGCCGGACCCGTACGGCCAGCAGCCCGGTCCCTACGGACAGCAGCCGGACCCCTACGGACAGCCGCAACCGGGCTACGCCCAGCCGGTGTTCGGCCAGCAGCAGCCCTACGGCCAGCCCGGCTACGACCAGCAGTACGGCTACCAGCAGCCCTACGGCGGCGGCGAGCCGCCCAAGGGCAACAACACCGGCAAGATCGTGGCCATCGTCGCGATCGCCCTGCTCGTCCTCGGCGGCGCGGGCGTCGGCGTGTACTTCCTCACCCGCGACAGCGGCCAGACCGCGGGCAGCGGCGGCAGCACGACCGCGCCGCCGCGCACCACCACCTCCGAGGAGGAGACCACCACCGAGGAGACCACGGAGGAGTCGGCCGACCCGACCACCACCGAGCGGGACTCCGGCGGGGGCGGCGGGGACGACCCGGACGCGGTGGCCCAGGCCTACGTCGACGCCGTCAACGACCGCGACGAGTCCGCGGCGGGCGACCTGGTCTGCGCGAGCACCGAGCCGCCCGGCCTGATGTACACCGCCATCGTCGCGGCGAACGGGACGGTGGAGATCTCCGGCCAGGTCGAGGTGGCGGGCACCTTCGCCACCGTCAACACCAAGACCTCGGTGGGCGACGAGCCGTTCCCGATCCTGCTCAGCCAGGAGGACAACGGCTGGTGCGTGAGCCTGTAGACGGTCAGCCCTTGCTCGGCCTGCGCTGCGGGCGGGGCGGGGTGACCCCGTCGGCGAGGCGGCGGGCGGTCAGCAGGAACGCCGTGTGCGCGATCATGCGGTGTTCCGGGCGGACCGCCATGCCGACCACGTGCCACGGGCGGATGAGCGTCTCCCACGCCGACGGCTCGGTCCAGCACTGCTGCTCGCGCAGCGCCTCCGTCACCCGGGACAGCTGGGTCGTGGTGGCCACATAGGCCACCAGCACGCCGCCGGGGATCAGGTTGGCAGCGACCGTCGGCAGCACCTCCCACGGGGCCACCATGTCGAGGATGACGCGGTCGACCTCGCCGGTGTGCTCGGCGAGGTCGGCGACGGTCAGCGTCCAGTTGGCCGGGTGCTCGCCGTAGAACTCGATGACGTTGCGCTCGGCGTGGACGGCGTGGTCCTCCCGGATCTCGTACGAGGTCACCGTCCCTTGCGGACCCACGGCGCGCAGCAGCGAGCAGGTGAGCGCGCCCGACCCGGCGCCCGCCTCCAGCACGCGCGCGCCGGGGAAGATGTCGCCCTGCATGACGATCTGCGCGGCGTCCTTGGGGTAGATCACCTGGGCGCCGCGCGGCATCGACAGCACGTAGTCCGACAGCAGCGGGCGCAGCGCGAGGTAGCCGGTGCCGACAGCGGAGGTGACGACGGAGCCCTCGGGCTGGCCGATGATGTCGTCGTGGGCCAGCGCGCCGCGGTGGGTGTGGTACTTCTCGCCCGGGGTGAGAACCAGGGTGTAGTGCCGTCCCTTCGGGTCGGTCAGTTGTACCCGGTCCCCGGCCTGGAAGGGGCCGCTGATCCTGCGCGCCGTCACCGATTCGCCTCCTTAAGCAAACCGGGACATGGTCGCAGAGCGCGTGCGCGCCGGTTCAGCCAGCCCCGTCGAGCGCGGCGCCGAGGTCGGTGCGCAGCAGCACCCCGGACGGCCTGCCGTCGTCGTCGACCACGACGAACTGCCACGCGGCGGTCTCGCGCACCCGGTCGACGATGTCGGCGACCGGCTCGGAGGCCAGCAGCACCGACTCCGGCCGGATCGGCTCGGCGGCCAGTTCGGCCGGGGAGAACGGCGAGCTGGCGGCCAGCCGCTCGGCGGCGGCCTGGTCGAGCAGCCCGGCGGCCACGCCGTCCGCGCGCACCAGCACGACGCCCCGGCCCGCAGCGGCGGCGAGGGCGTCGGCGACCGGGCTCTCGGCGGGCAGCTGCAGGATCGGGCGCACGACGTCGGCGAGCCGGAACCCCTCGGGCAGCGGCCGCTGCTCCGCGGCCAGCTCGCCGCCCGCGCCCGCCACCACGAACCAGGCGGTGAACAGGCAGATGCCCAGGCGGAGCCAGCGGTCGGGGGACTCGGTGGCCACGCCCCAGAGCGCCCAGGCGACCAGCAGGCCCGCCACGACCCAGCCGCCGACCGCGGCGGCGCGGGTGCCCGTCGCGCGGCGGCCGGTCATCGCCCAGACGCCCGCGCGCAGCATGCGCCCGCCGTCGAGGGGCAGGCCGGGCAGCAGGTTGAACACGGCGACGGCGACGTTGGCGAAGGCGCACTCCAGCACGAGCAGCCATAGCGCCCCCTGCCCGGGCAGGACCAGCACCATCGCGCCGAAGAGGGCAGCGAGCACGATGGACACCGCAGGGCCCGCGGCGGCGACCACGCCCTCGTGGGCGGGCCTGCGCGGGGTCCTGGCGATCTCGGCGAGGCCGCCGAGCAGGAACAGCCGCAGCCTGCGCACCGGCAGGCCCAGCCGCAGCGCCGTCACGCAGTGCCCCATCTCGTGGGCCAGCACGGACAGCCCGAGCAGCACCGCGAACGCGGCCGCGAGGGCGACGGAGGACGTCGTGGTCGCGCCGGGGAGCAGCCGCTCGACCAGCGGCGTGTAGAGGACGACGATCGCGACCGCGCCCAGCCACCACGACGGGGCGAGCACGACCGGGACGCCGCGGAAGCGGAACAGCAGGAGTCCGCCGCCGGGCGGGGCGGGTGGCGCCGTGCTCGACATCCGGCCCAGCGTAGAGCGGCGGGTGTGGGATGGGGGTGATCCGGGGCTGTCGGTCGCCGACTATATGGTCAGGCCATGCTTCCCGATCTCGTCGCCGAGGAGAGCGCCCCGCCGCGCAGGCCCGCGCTGTCGCCGTCGCGGGCGGGCGACTTCAAGCAGTGCCCCCTGCTGTACCGCTTCCGGGCGATCGACAAGCTGCCGGAGACGCCGTCGGCCGCGCAGCTGCGCGGCACGGTCGTGCACGCAGTGCTGGAGCAGCTGTTCGGGCTGCCCCGGGAGGAGCGGGTGCTGTCGCGGGCCCAGGAGCTCGTGGCCCCGACGTGGGAGCGGCTGGTGGCCGAGCAGCCAGCGCTGGCCACGCTGCTCTCCGGCGGCGCGCTGGACTCGGCGGGCGCGCTGCTGGGCGGGTACTTCGAGCTGGAGGACCCGCGGCGGCTGGAGCCGGAGGCGTGCGAGCTGCTGGTCGAGACCGAGTTGCCCAGCGGGGTCCTGCTCCGCGGGTACATCGACCGGCTGGACGTCGCGCCGACCGGCGAGATCCGGGTGGTGGACTACAAGACCGGCACGGCGCCCCGGGAGATCGGCGAGGCCAAGGCGCTGTTCCAGATGAAGTTCTACGCGCTGGCGCTGTGGCGGCTGCGCGGCGTGGTCCCCCGCCAGCTGCGGCTGATGTACCTGGCCGACCGGCAGTCCCTGGCGTACACGCCGGACGAGGCCGAGCTGACCCGGTTCGAGCGGACGCTGGACGCGATCTGGCAGGCGATCCTGCGGGCGGGCCGCACGGGCGACTTCCGCCCCAACCGGTCGCGGCTGTGCGACTGGTGCTCGCACCAGGCCCACTGCCCCGAGTTCGGCGGCACGCCGCCGGAGTACCCGGGGTGGCCGGAGCCTGATGCGAGCGACGAGTCGCTTGTGGACCGCGCGGACTAGAGCCTGCAGGCCCGGATGTCGGAGGCCAGCACGGCCTTCGCGCCCAGCGCGGCCAGCTCGTCCATGGTCGCGTTGACGTCCTTGCGCGGCACCATGGCCCGCACCGCGACCCAGTCGGCGCTGGCCAGCGGCGCCACCGTGGGCGACTCCAGGCCCGGGGTGATCTCGATCGCGGCGTCCAACAGGGACTTCGGGCAGTCGTAGTCCAGCATCATGTACTGCTGGGCGAACACCACGCCCTGCAGTCGCGCGGCGAGCTGGTCCCGGGCGGCCGACGGCTCCGCGTTGGCCCGCTCCACGAGCACGGCCTCGGACACGCAGATGGCCTCGCCGAAGGCGACCAGGTTGTGCTGGCGCAGCGTGCGGCCGGAGCCGACCACGTCGGCCACCGCGTCGGCGACGCCGAGCTGGATGGAGATCTCGACCGCGCCGTCGAGGCGGATCACGTCGGCGGTGACGCCGTGGCGGGCCAGGTCGTCGACGACCAGGTTGGGGTAGCTGGTCGCCAGCCGCCTGCCCGCGAGGTCGGTGACCTTCCACTCGCGACCGGCGGGGGCGGCGTAGCGGAAGGTGGACCCGCCGAAGCCGAGCGCCAGGCGCTCGGTGACCGGGGCGCGGGAGTCCAGCGCCAGGTCGCGGCCGGTGATGCCGAGGTCGAGCTCGCCGGAGCCGACGTAGATGGCGATGTCCTTGGGGCGCAGGAAGAAGAACTCGACCTCGTTGGCCGGGTCGATGACCGTCAGGTCGCGCGACTCGTGGCGCTGGCGGTATCCGGCCTCGGAGAGCATCTCGGACGCGGCGGCGGCGAGGGCGCCTTTGTTGGGGACTGCGACGCGCAGCATGGGGGCTCCAATGGAGGGTGTGAGGGGGTGGCCGGGACACGCGCCTCACAGATGTCGGTAGACGTCCTCCAGGGTCAGGCCGCGGCCCAGCATCAGCACCTGCACGCGGTACAGGAGCTGGGAGACCTCCTCGGCCAGGCGCTCGTCGGACTCGTGCTCGGCGGCGATCCACACCTCGCCCGCCTCCTCCAGCACCTTCTTGCCCTGGGCGTGCACGCCCGCGTCCAGCGCCGCGACGGTGCCCGAGCCTTCCGGCCGGGTCGTCGCGCGGTCGCTGAGCTCGGCGAACAGCTCGTCGAACGTCTTCACGGGGACCGATCCTTTCATCCCCGCCCACCCTCGGCAGCATCGAGGGGACCCAGATCACGCGAGCAGGGTCACCACCGCGCCGAGCACGCCCAGGGTCAGCGACAGCGGCGAGTAGATCCGCACGTCCCAGTGCGCGAACTCGGTGTCCCTGCGCAGCGACGTGGCCATCCCGGAGAGGCCGCGGGCCAGCAGCACCACCGCGACGCCGCCCGCGCCGACGGTGACCAGCCACTCCGGCCCCGGCGCGTCGACAAGGCCGCCGCGCGCGGCAACGAGGTAGGCCGCGGCCGCCAGGAGCACGACGACGCCGAACGTCAGCGGCCTGCTGGGCAGCCGGTCGGCCTCGACGCCGACCACCTTCCGGGCGAGTTCCTCGGGCGTGCGCAACGGCCACGGGCTGATCATCCAGACCACGTGCTGGATCGCGATCAACACCAGCGCCACCACCAGCGCCCAGACGACGACGGTCATCTCCGACTCCTTCCATACACCACTGTATGGTCAATCCGTACAGTAGTGTACGGAGGTGCCGAAGCCCAGGTTGAGCCGCGAGAGTTGGATCACCGCCGCCCTGGCCGCGCTGGCCCGCGGCGGCGTCGCCGCGGTCGCGGTCGACCCGCTGGCGACGGAGCTGGGGGTGACCAGGGGCAGCTTCTACTGGCACTTCGCCGACCGCGCAGCCCTGCTCGACGCCGCACTCGAATGGTGGGAGCAGAAGGGCACCACCGCCCTGATCGAGGAGGTCGCTCCCATCGCCGACCCCCGGGAGCGCCTGGCCACGCTGTTCCGCATGGCCATCACCGACGACCCCACGGAGGGCCTGGAGGCCGCCCTGGTCGCCCACGCCGAGGACGCGCAGGTCGCCCCCGTCCTCCACCGCGTCACCGGCAGGCGCATCGCCTACCTGACCGAGGCCTTCGCCGCCGCAGGCGCCCCCGACCCCCACGACCGCGCCCGCGTCGCCTACGCCACCTACGTCGGCTGGGTAACCCTCCGCCGCGCCGTCCCCGAGTCCACCCCGGACACCAGCGTCGACTACCTGGTCCGCGCCCTACTGCCCTGACACCCGCCCGGCGACGGCGCTGTCCAACCAGGACAACGCTCGCGCGCTCCGAGGCCGGGCCGACAGCAGCCGGAGGCCGCGCTGGCAGCCACAGTCGCCGAACCGAATCGCCCACCCGGACCCGCACACCCGCAGCCCCGCCCACCGCATCAGCCCACCCGGGCGCGCAGCCTGTGACCGAGGCCCGTCCAACCGGATCGGCCCCACCCGGACCCGCAATCGCGCAGTCCCGCCCACCGCACCAGCCCACCCAGACCCACACCCTGCAACCGAAGCCCGACCAACCGGGATCGGCCCACCCAGGCCCGCAAGCCCGCCCCACCGCATCAGCCAATCCAGACCCGCAGCCCCACCCAACCGAATCAACCCACCCAGACCCGCAAAGGCGCAAGCCCGCCCACCGCGTCGGCCCACCCAGACCCACAACCTGCAACCGAGGCCCCGACCAACCGGGTTCGGCCCCACTTAAGCCCGCAACCCCGCAGCCCCGCCCACCGCACCAGCCCACCCAGACCCACCGACCGAAGCCCGACCAACCAGGGTCGGCCCACCCAGGCCCGCAAGCCCGCCTTACCGCATCAGCCAATCCAGATCCGCAAACCCACAGCCCCACCCCACAGAATCAACCCGCCCAGACTCGCAGCCCACAACCGAGGCCCGTCCAACCGGATCGATCCGCCCAGGGCCATCAAGCCCGCGCCCGACCCCCTCAACCCACCCGGCTACCTCCGCCGTCCCCGGCTCCCCCGGTCCAAATCCTGCTCGCCCCGGGACGCCGAGGTGGTGGTGCGGCTGCCGGTGAGTTGGCGGGCGGTGTTGACCAGGCCGACCATGCTGAACGCCTGGGGGGTGTTGCCCACGAGCCTGCCGGTCCTGGTGTCGTACTCCTCGCTCAGGAGGCCGACGTCGTTGCGGAGGCTCAGGAGGCGCTCGAACAGCGCTGTCGCCTCCTCCCGGCGGCCGGTGTTGTGCAGGGCGTCGGCGAGCCAGAAGGAGCAGAGCAGGAAGGTCGCCTCCTCCCCCGGCAGCCCGTCCACCCCGCCGTCGGCGTCCACTCGGTACCGCAGGAGGAAGCCGTCCTCGGACAGCTCGCGGCGGACCGCGTCGACGGTGCCGCGCACGCGTGGGTCGTCCCATGGCAGGAACCCGACCCTGGGCAACAGCAATAGCGCCGCGTCCAGCCCGCGCGAGCCGTAGAACTGGGTGAACGTCTCCCGCTCCGCGTCGTACCCCTTCGCGCAGACCTCGCTGTGGATGCGTTCGCGCAGGGCGCGCCACCGGTCGACCGGGCCGTCGAGGCCGTGGTTCTCCACGGTGTCCACCGCGCGGTCCACGCCAGCCCACGCCATCACCTTCGAGTGGACGAAGTGCCGGTCGGGCCCGCGCACCTCCCACAGGCTCTTGTCGGGGTCGTCCCAGTGGCCCTCCAGGAAGTCCAGCAGCGCGCGCTGCAGGTCCCACGCGGGGTCCAGCGTCGGCAGCCCGGCCTCGCGCGCCAGGTGCAGGCCGTCGAGGACCTCGCCCCAGACGTCGAGCTGGAACTGCGTCGCCGCGCCGTTGCCGATACGCACCGGGGCCGCGCCCTGGTACCCGGGCAGCCAGTCCAGTGTGTACTCCGGGAGCCGCCGCGAGCCGTCCAGCCCGTACATGATCTGCAGCTTCTGCGGGTCGCCCGCCACCGCGCGGACCAGCCACTCGCGCCAGGCCCGCGCCTCGTCGACGAAGCCGGTGCCGATGAGCGCCTGCAGGGTGAAGGTCGCGTCGCGCAGCCAGCAGTACCGGTAGTCCCAGTTGCGCGAGCCGCCCAGGTCCTCCGGCAGGGACGTCGTCGCGGCCGCCACGATGCCGCCGGTCGGCGCGTACGTCAGCGCCTTGAGCGTGATCAACGCGCGCCGCACCGCCGACGACCAGCGCCCCGAGTAGTCGCACTTGCCGATCCAGTCCGCCCAGAACCGCTCGGTGTCGCGCAGCGCCTGCTCGGCGTCGACCGGCTGGGGCGCGGGCAGGTGCGACGGCTTGTGCGTCAGCACGAACGGGACCCGCTCGCCCGGCCGGACGGTGAACTCCGCCACGGTCGCCATCTGGTGCCCGTGCAGCGGGACGGGCGTGTGCACCCACACCGCGTCCGGACCGGCGATCGCCACCAGCTCACCGCCGTTGTGCCGGACCCACGGCGCGATCGAGCCGTAGTCGAACCGCAGCCGCAGCTCCATCCGCATGGGCACGGCCCCGCTGACGCCCTCCACGATCCGCACGACGTCGGCCGCCTCGCCGCGCGGGGGCATGAAGTCCAGCACGCGGACCGTCCCGTCGGGGGTGTCCCACTCCGACGACATGATCAGCGAGTCGCCCACGTACCCGCGCCTGCTCGCCACCCCGCCGGACGCGGGCGCCAGCCGCCACATGCCCGCCTCCTGGTCGGCCAGCAGCATGGCGAAGCAGGCGGGCGAGTCGAACCGCGGCAGGCACAGCCAGTCGATGCCGCCGTCGCGGGCCAGCAGGGCGGCCGTCTGCAGGTCGCCGAGCAGCGCGTAGTCCTCGATCCCGGCGGGCGTCGTCCGCGCCGTCACGACTCGTCCAGGTCGATGACGGTCTTGACGTCGTTCGGCCGCGCGTCGAAGGCCTCCTCGGCGCGGCTCAGCGGCACCCTGCGGGTGACCATCTCCTCGAGCCAGTCCACATCGGCCCCGGCCAGCGCGTCGGCGGCCTGCCGGTAGTGGCGCAGGTTGGCGTTGACCGAGCCGAGCACGACGTCGTTCTCCAGCACCATGTCCCGGTTGATTCCGCCCGCGTCGACGTCCAGCTTGCGGCCAGCAGGCGAGACCCCGGTGAGGCAGACGATCCCGTAGGGGGCGGTGTTGGCGATCGTGTCGAAGACGACAGCGCCGACGCCGGTGGCCTCGATGACCACGTCGGGTTCGAGCCGCGGCGCGACCTCGGCGACCGGGTCGTGGTGGTAGATCGCGCCGAGCGCCTTGACCAGCCCCGGCTTCGGGCCGTCGGTCACCAGGTCGACCACGTGCACCTCCAGCCCGCGCTGACTGCCGAGCAGCGCGGCGAGCAGCCCGATCGGGCCTGCGCCGGTGACCAGCAGCCGCTTGGGCTCGAACCACGCCCGCGCCCCCACGCGCTCGATCTGCTCCCACGCCTTGGCGACGACCGTGGTGGGCTCCATCAGCATCCCGACCCGCTCCAGCCGGGGGTCGAGCCGCACGGCGTAGTCGCGGTGCACGGTCCACACCTGGCTGCCGTAGCCGTCGATCTCCTTGATCCCGCGCTCGGTGTACTCGCCGTTGCGGCACATGTCGAACTCGCCCCGGGCGCACGCGCCGCACGGGCGGGGGTCCGGGCGCCGCACCACGCCGACCACCAGATCGCCCTCGGCGAAATCGCCGCCCTCCGGCGCCGCGCGGACCCGGCCCAGCGACTCGTGGCCGAGCACCAGCCGCTCCTGCCCGGACGGGGCCCAGCCGTACTCGCCGCGGGCGATCTCCTTGTCCGTCCCGCACACGCCCAGCGCGATGCCGTCCACCAGCAGGTCGTCGGGCCCCGGGCGCGGTTCGGGCACGTCGGTCACCGCCAGTGACCCGGGTGTTTTCGGGACAACGGTCAGCGCACGCATGCCCCCACCGTCGCACGGCCGCTGTTTCCCCGCTCGCCGATCGGGTACGTGTCCGACTGCCATGGGAGACCCGTTGTGAGAGACATCGTCATCGGCCTGCTGGCCGACCCCGACCTGCCCGCCGCGCTGGCCGAGCGGCTGAGCGCGGACCTGCCCGAGCGGCTGGGCGAGCCCGCCGCGACCGTCGACACGGCCCAGGACCCGTTCGAGTCGATGTACCCAGACCACGGCCGGTTGATGGACAAGGCCACCGAGCGCATCCGGGCCACCAGCTGGGACCTGGCCATCTGCATCACCGACCTGCCGATCCGCAGCGCGTCGGGGCCGGTGCTGGCCAGCGTGGACCCGGCAAGCCGGGTCGCGGTCGTCTCGCTGCCCGCGCTGGGCGGCGTCCGGCTGCTGAGCAGGCTGCGCTCGGTCGTGCTGCCGCTCATCCGCGCCCTGGCCGAGCGGCGCGTGCCGAGCGAGCTGCCCGGACTGCGGGTGCTCGCGCCGGACCCCGAGGACGGCACGGTCGAGATCGTCTGGCCGGGCCGGTTCCACCGCACCCGGCTGCTGGCCGGGATGGTCAGGGCGAACCGGCCGTGGCAGCTCATCCTCGGCCTGTCCCGGGCGCTGGCCAGCGCGATGACGGGCGTGGCGTTCGGCGTGCTCTACTCCACGATCTGGGCGCTGGCCACCGCGCTGCACCCGCTGCGGCTGGCCGCGCTCACCGTGGCGACGATCGCGGCGATGACGGTGTGGCTCATCGCGGGGCACCGGCTGTGGGAGTCGCGGTCGCGGGCGACGGTCGTCCCCGATCCGCAGGTCCGCCTCCGCAACGCCAGCACCGCCATCACGGTGGCCGTCGGCACGTTCGCGTTCTTCACGGCGCTGTTCGCCATCGCGCTCGCGGCCGTCGCGATCGTCGTCCCGCCCGCCTATCTGGAGACCACCCTGGGCCATCCGGTCGGCGTCGGCGATTACGTCACCATCGCGCTGATGGCGAGCGCGCTCGGCACCCTGGCGGGCGCGGTCGGCTCCGGGCTGGAGGACGACACGACCGTGCGCCTGGCCACCTACGGCTACCGCGAGCAGGAGCGCCGCGAGCGGGTGGAGGACTAGCCGCGCAGGACCTGGGCGAGCACGTGGATGTCCACCCCGACCAGGCTGTCGCGGAACACCCGCCGCTCCCCCGGCTCGACGTCCACATCGCACGGCACGACCAGCACCGAGCACCCGGCGGCGACGGCCGACGCGGTCCCGGTGGGCGAGTCCTCCACGGCGACGCACGCGGCCGGGTCCACGCCCAGCAGGCGGGCCGCGCGCAGGTACGGCTCGGGCAGCGGCTTGTTGAGCCCGTCCACCTCGTCGCCGCAGACGATCACGTCGAAGAACTCCCGGCCCACGGTGTCCAGGGCGATCTCGACCAGGGGCCGCTCGGTGGAGGTGACCAGGGCCGTCGGCACGCCGGAGTCGCGCACGGCCCGCAGCGCGGCCTCGGCGCCGGGGCGGAACCGCAGGTCGGAGCGGAACAGCTCGGCCATGCGCAGGTCGATCCAGGCCATGGCGTCGCGGATGTCGCCGGTGCTCGGCTCCAGGCCCGCCGCGCCGAACAGCAGCGCCATGGTGGTCGGGATGTTGGTCCCGGCCATGGCGGCCCTGGTCTCCGGCGACAGCCGCGCGCCGAGCTTCGCGGCGTACTCGTGCAGCGGGATGTCCCACAGCTTCTCGGAGTCCAACAGGGTGCCGTCCATGTCCCACAGCACGGCGGCGGGCGCGGTCAAACGGTCCTCCAACAGGTCAACGGGGGATTCTCCGCCGCAACGCTACCCGGACACGCGGCCTACGATCTCCCTCGGCGGCCGTTGGGTCGTAGTCTTGCGCGGTGACGAATGCGGAACCGCCCCCGACCGACACCCCGACCGCCCGGTCCGTGCTCGACGAGCCCGTCCTCGTCGCGGCCTTCGAGGGTTGGAACGACGCCGGGGACGCCGCCACCACCGCCATCGAGCACCTGCAGCTCACCTGGGACGCCACGCCGCTGCTCGAACTCGACCCGGACGACTACTACGACTTCCAGGTGAGCAGGCCCACCGTGCGCCTGATCGAGGGCGTCACCCGGCGGGTGGAGTGGCCGACGACCCGGCTGTCCGTGTGCCGCCCGCCCGGCTCCCGCCGCGACGTGGTGCTGGTCCACGGCATCGAACCCAACATGCGCTGGCGCAAGTTCTGCGGCGAGCTGCTGGGTCATGTCGAGGACCTCGGCGTCACCACCGTCGTCACCCTCGGCGCCCTGCTGGCCGACACGCCCCACAGCCGCCCGGTCCCGGTCACCGGCACCGCGTACGACGCGGAGTCGGCGGCCCAGTTCGGCCTGGAGCGCTCGCGGTACGAGGGCCCGACCGGCATCGTCGGCGTCTTCCAGGACGCGTGCGTGCGCGCGGGGGTGCCCGCCATCTCGATCTGGGCGGCGGTCCCGCACTACGTGTCGCAGCCGCCGTCGCCCAAGGCCACCCTCGCCCTCCTGCACCGCGTGGAGGAGGTCCTGGACGTGGAGGTCCCCCTCGGCTCCCTCCCCGAACAGGCCGAGGAATGGCAGCGCACGGTGAGCGAGATGGCGGAGGAGGACGAGGACGTCCGCAACTACGTCCGAGCCCTGGAAGAGCGCGGGGACGCAGAGGACACCCTCGGCGAAACGAGCGGCGAGACGATCGCCGCGGAGTTCGAGCGCTACCTCCGCAGGCGAGGCCCAGGCCGAGGCCACAGCGGCCCAGGCCCTACGGGCATCTAACGGGCCCGTGGCCCAGCCCACCCGGCACTAGCGGGCCCGCCCGCACCTAGGCCGCCCACGCGCCGCGCGGACCGCGCTCGCCCGGATGACCACATCATCCGGATGACGCGACCATCCGAACAGCTCGCGGACCCCCTCGCGCGCGTTCAGATGATGACATCATCCGGATGATGTCATCATCTGAACGCCCCTGGCAAGGCGGAGCGACGCACGTGCGACCACCGAGACGGCACGAAGCGCTGCAGGCGCAACCGCCACGACGGGGCGGGGCGCTACGGGCGTGGCGCTGAGAGGCGAGGAGCGCGGCCGGGCCGCTGGCGGATACCGCGCCCCGGCCGACCGAACCCGAGGGACCGGGACGACCGGCCCCGCAGCGTCGGCGAGCAGGGTCGCCCCGCACGATCGCCACCCAGGGCCGCCCCGCACGATCACCGCGCAGGGCCGCCGCGCAAGATCGCCCCGCACGATCGCCACCCAGGGCCGCCGTGCACGATCGCCACGCAGGGCCGCTGGGCCCGCCCCGGCAGGCAGGGGTCGACCTTTTAGATGTTCTCGCCATCCAGATGATGTCGTCATCCAGGTGAGCCAACATTCGGATGATGACATCATATGAGCTCATCATCCGGATGGTCAGATCATATGATCTGACCATCCGGAATCCGAGCGGCTCGGCTACAGGGCGATGCCCATCAGGGCGTCCACGGCGGTGCGGACGAGGGTGGGGGCGGTCTGGTCTTGGCCTACGCCCTGGAGGGTTTGGGCGGACCAGGCGTCGATCGCGGCTATGGCGGCGGGGGTGTCCAGGTCGTCGGACAGGTGGTCGCGGAGGCGGGCCACCAACGCCGCGCCGTCGGGGCCGGAGGGGCGGGACACGGCCTCGCGCCAGCGGGTCAGGCGGGCCTCGCCCTCGGCCAGCAGCTCATCGGTCCACGCCCGGTCAGTCCGGTAGTGGCCCGATAGCAACGCCAGGCGCACCGCCATCGGGTCGACGCCGTCGGCGCGGAGGCGGGAGACGAAGACCAGGTTGCCGCGGGACTTCGACATCTTCTCCCCGTCCAGCCCGATCATCGCCGCGTGGGTGTAGTGCCGGGCGAACGGGTGCTCGCCGGTCAGGCACTCCGCGTGCGCCGCGCTGTACTCGTGGTGGGGGAAGATCAGGTCCGAGCCGCCGCCCTGCAGGTCGATGCCCATGCCGAGCCGGTTCAGGGCGATGACGCTGCACTCGATGTGCCAGCCCGGCCTGCCCGGCCCGAGCTCGGAGTCCCAGCTCGGCTCGTCCGGCCTGGCCGCGCGCCACAGCAGGGCGTCGAGCGGGTGGCGCTTGCCCGGCCGGTCCGGGTCGCCGCCGCGTTCGGCGAAGTAGCGGGCCATCGTCGGCTCGTCGTAGTTGGACTCGTAGCCGAAGCGCCCGCCCGCGGTGTGGTCGAAGTAGACGTCCGGGAACTCCGGGTCGTCGACCCGGTAGGCGCTCCCGCCCGCGAGCAGCTTGGCGACGGCCTCCACGATCTCCGGAATCGACTCGACGGCCCCGACGAACGACGCGGGCGGCAGCACCCGCAGCGCCGTCATGTCCTCGCGGAACAGCGCCGTCTCCCGCATCGCCAGCACCACCCAGTCGTCCTGGTCGCGCGCGGCGCGCTCCAGCAGCGGGTCATCGATGTCGGTGACGTTCTGCACGTACCGGACGTCGTGGCCGTTGTCCAGCCAGACGCGGTGCACCAGGTCGAACGCCAGGTAGGTGGCGGCGTGCCCGAGGTGGGTGGCGTCGTACGGGGTGATCCCGCAGACGTACATGGTCGCGGTGGGGCCCGGCGCGGTCGGCCGGATCTCGCCGGTCGCGGTGTCGTGCAGTCGGAGGGGGCGCGGCGGCCCCGGCACCCGGGGCACCGGCTGGGAGAGCCAAGTCTGCATACATCGACAGTAAACGGCGTTCGTCCGATCAGGTGCGAGTTGGCCGGATGACGGAATTCGCACAGGGCCGAACGTGTGATGCCCGTTACATTGTCTGGCCGCCGTCAGACACTAGATGCGGGAGCCATCAACGGGAGGCGGGGAGACCATGACGACGGCGGACAACGGCACGACGGGGCGCTATCTGGTGCTGCTGCAGGACGACGCGGTCGCGGCGGGCACCAAGGCGCTGAACCAGGTCGCGGGCATCCGCGCGGCGAGCACGGCCGATGCGGGCGTGGACATGATGAGCTTCGACGCCAGCCAGGGGGTGGTGCTGCACCAGCTCGGCGTCGCGGTGGTCAACGCCGACGAGGAACAGGCCATGGCGCTCGCCCGCGCGGTGGTCGAGCCCGGCCCGATCGCGCTGCTGGAGCAGGAGCGCATGGTGTACGCGATCGCCGCTCCCGCGCCCGCGGAGGAGCCGACGGTCAGCGACGAGTCGGTGTTCACCTGGGGCCTGCAGGCCGTCGGCGCGCAGCTGAGCACGGCGACCGGCAAGGGCATCCGGGTCGCGGTGCTGGACACCGGCTTCGACCTCGCCCACCCCGAATTCGCCGAGCGCGAAATCGAGTCGAGCTCGTTCGTCCCGGGCGAGGAGGTCCAGGACGGGCACGGCCATGGCACGCACTGCATCGGCACGGCGTGCGGGCCGCGCGAGCCGTCGGAGGGCCCCGGCTACGGCGTGGCCTACGAGGCGGAGATCTTCGCCGGGAAGGTGCTGAGCAACGCCGGGTCCGGCTCCGACGGCGGCATCCTGTCCGGCATCGCGTGGGCGATCAGCAACAACTGCCCGGTCGTGTCGATGTCGCTGGGCGCGCGCACCCGGCCCGGCGACCCGTACTCGCGCACGTACGAGCGGGTGGCGGCGCGGGCGCTGGCCCAGGGCACGCTCATCATCGCGGCGGCGGGAAACGAGTCCGAGCGGCAGAATGGCGTCGTGGCACCCGTCGGACACCCCGCGAACTGCCCGTCGATCATGGCGGTCGGCGCGATCGACGCGCAGTCGAAGATCGCGCGCTTCTCCTGCGGCACGGTCGACAAGATCGGCGCGGTCGACCTCGTCGGGCCGGGTGTCGACGTGCACTCGTCGTGGCCGGTGCCGTTGCGGCACAATCGCATCAGCGGCACGAGCATGGCCACCCCGCACGCGGCAGGCGTCGCCGCGCTGATCGCCCAGGCGACCGGCGCGCGCGGGCTGGAGCTGTGGGCCCGCCTGACCCAGACGGCCCAGCGGCTGCCCCTGCCCTCGACCGACGTGGGCTCCGGCCTGGTGCAGGCCCCGTGAGCGAGGACCCCGTCGAGCGGGTGCTCGTCGTGCTGGCGGACTCCGGCCTGGCCCGGCTGCCCGAGGTGGTGGCCGGGCTGGAGGCCGCCGGTCTGCGCGTCGACGAGGTGCTCGACTCGGTCGGGGTCATCAGCGGCGCGGTCGCGGTGGACGCGGTGTCCGCCCTCGCCGAGGTCGATGGCGTGGAGGCGATCGAACCGATCACGACGTTCCAACTACCCGAACCCGGCAGCGACGTCCAGTAGACGGGAGGTGGAGCGCGGAGGCCACGACGCTCCACCCACCCAAGCCCAGCAACGCCGCCACCAGGCGGACACCGGAGGGCGCGTCACGACGTTCCGCCGCCCCAGCCGGGTAGGTGGGCGCGGGACCGAACTGCCATCACCAACCCCCAAGCCGGGCAGCAAGGCTGGCACAGGCGGGGCCACGATGTGCCACCTACCTCAGCCGAGCAGCGACACCCCGTGGGCGGACACCGGACCGAACCCGTCACTGCCCCGAGCCCGACAGCGACGCAGGCACAGGCGGGTCACCCCGTCCCACCTGCCCCAGCCGGGCAGCGATGCCCGGTGGGCAAGCGCGGGATCGAACCCGTCACCGTCCCCGAGCCCGACAGCGACGCAGGCACGGGCAGGTCGCCCCGTCCCACCTGCCCCAGCCGGGCAGCGATGCCCGGTGGGCGAACGCAGGATCGACCCCGCCCCCCAAGCCCGGCAGCGACGCTGGCTCGGGCGGGTCTCGCTGTCCCACCTGCCCGAGCCGTGCACGCGTTCAGGGTCCAACCCGGGCGGCCCGACCCGGGTCAGTGAGGCCCCCGAGCGGGCGCTACCTCCCCCGACATCCCCCCGATCAGGGGCTACAGGCCCGGCGGGCTTGGGTCGGGTAGGTCGCGGTGGTCGCCAGCGCGGACGGATCGGCGGATCTGGTCGATGTTCTCTCTCAGCAAGTCGCTGATCAGTTCGTCGGTGCGGGGGTCGGCCAGCATCTCCAGGACGACTCGGAGGACTGTGTCGGTGACGGTGCCGACTATCTCGTCGTGGAAGGGGAGGATCGAGAGCCTGCCCGCCTGCCGGTCCTGCTTGATCTTCTCCAGGACCATCGCGCGGATCTCGGTGCGGTTCTCCTCCAGCGCCGCGGCGACGTTGCGGGCGTAGTGGCCGGTGCGCAGCACCGAGACGACCTCGTCCAGGACCGCCACCGTCAGCGGCTTCTTGATCAGGTCGACGACGGGGTCGATCAGCGCGCCGCCGAAGCGGCCGAGGGCTCGGTAGGCCAGCTCCTCCCCCACCGAGCGGTTGACCGGCCTGCTCAGGCGGGTCAGGACGACGGCGATCCGCACCGCGCGCAGCAGTCGGAACGAGCGGAACGCCAGGTGGGCGACGGGGACCATGCCCACGACGTCGTACCAGTTGACCCGCAGGAACCGGGCCTGGAACCGGGCCGCCCGCCAGCGCCACAGGAACTCGATCAGGAAGACCGCGCAGAAGCCCCAGTCGATCCGCACGATCGTCTCGGCCACGTGCGGCGGCGGGTCGAAGAACGCCCGGTAGGCCAGCAGCCCGACCGACACCACGGCGAGCGCCATCATCAGCCAGTCGTCGAGGCTGACCCGGAGCTTCTTCGGCGAGCCCGTCAGGGAGACGACCATGGTGGGAAACGATCGCACGGCGCGCCGCCCCCGGCCACACCGGATGCCTCGCAGCCACCGGCCGGTTTGGGTACCCTGGCGTCGGCCGACCGGGGCCCCGAGAACCCGGTCGCCCGGAGGCAGCCCCATGACCACACGAGGTTTCGCGCACCACGCCCTCGTGTACAGCGACACCGCGGAGCTCGTCACCGAGTCGGTGTCGTACCTGCGCGCGGGGTTGGCCGACGGGGAGACCGTGTTCGCCATCGTCCCGCCCGCCACCGCCGACCCGCTGCGCGAGGCCCTGGGCGAGGACGGCACGGCCGTGCGGATCATCGACATGGCCGCCGTCGGCGCCAACCCCGCCCGGATCGTCCCCGTGCTGCGCGAGATCGCCGACGCCGCGGACGGCGGGCGCGTCCGCGGCCTGGGCCAGTCGTGGTGGCCGACGCGCAGCCCGGCGGCGACCTCGGAGGTCATGCTGCACGAGGCCCTGCTGGACATCGCCTTCGCCGACTCCGCGGGCTTCCGGCTGATGTGCCCGTACCCGGTGGACGGCCCGCCGTGGCTGGAGACCTGCCACCGGTCGGTGATCGAGGCGGGCGCCGAGCGGCCGAGCCGGTCCTACGACCCGGACCTGGCGACGGTCACCTTCAGCGCCGCCATGGACGACAACCCCGACACCGTCGCCGACGTCGCCCACTTCTGCCTCGACGACCTCCCCGAACTGCGCGACCTGGTGACGATCAGGGCGAGCGCGGCGGGCCTCGACCGCGACCGCGCCCTGGACCTCACGCTGGCCGTGAACGAGATCGTCACCAACAGCATCTGCCACGGCGGCGAGCGCGGCACCCTGCGCGTGTGGACGGAGCCCGACGCGATCGTGTGCGAGGTCAGCGACAGCGGCCACCTCGACTCCGCCCTGATCGGCCGGGTCGCCCCCCTGCCCTCGGTGCGCGGCGGCCGCGGTGTGTGGCTGGCCAACCAGCTCTGCGACCTGGTGCGCATCCGCTCCTGCCCCAAGCGCGGCACGGTCGTGCGGCTCTACATGCTGCTCTGATCAGCCCGCGTTGTTCCTCAGGGCTTCCAGGTAGCGGTTCATCAGGTGGTCCCGGACGGCCGTCGCCCGCCGGGGCGAACGCGTCCGCCGTGAGCCCCTCGGCCCGGTCGGCCAACCCGCCGAACACCGACAGGGAGTCGCGGATCCTGCCGTCGCTATCGATGTAGTGCACCGCATCGGTGTGCTGGAACGCCGGTGCGGGCGGCACCTGGGGGACGATGTCGTTGTTGTTGACGAACCGGTGCGCGCGGCCAGCGCGCCGCCGAGGCTGTGGCCGGTGAACCAGATCGTCTGGTCGTTGTCGCGGAACTCGGTGATCGCCTCGCGCACGGGCGGGTAGATCGACTGGAGCGCCGCGCCGAAGCCGTAGTGGATGAACCCCGTGCCGCCCGGCCCCGGCCACGGCGGGGTCGATGCGTCGGAGAGCCAGTCCTTGATCTTCCTCGGTTCGGTGCCGCGGAACGCGGTGACGATCATGCGGTCGCAGGCCGCGGTGAACGCCTGGGTGTCCTCCAGCGGGCGTCCTAGACCGCGGCCGGCGCACGCGCATGGCAGGCGGGAGGACAACCACCCGGAGGTGCGACGCCCAGCCGACGATCAGGGCGCCAGTTCGGCGATCGCGGTGCGGATTCGTTTGTCGGAGACTGAACCGGCGGTGCCGAGGGTCTGGGCGAAGTAGCTGATCCGCAGCTCCTCGATCATCCACCGCACCGCCCGCGCGCGGGGGGTGTCCTGGGCCCAGGTCGGGAGTCGGTTGAGGACCTCGTGGTAGGCGTCCTCCAGGTCCTGGACGATGTGCATCCACGTCCGGTCCCGGTCCGGGCGCTCGGGCAGCTTGTCCAGGCGGCGCTCGATGCCGTGCAGGTAGCGCTCGACGTCGGCGAGGCGGTCGAAGCCGGTGGCCGTGACGAAGCCGGGGAACACCAGGCCCGCCACCTGTTCGCGGATGTCGGCCAGCGGCTCGGTGAAGATCGGGCCCCGGGTGCGGGCTATGCGCTCGGTGACCGACTGCCACGCGGCCACGACGGCGCGGACGCGTTCGAGCGTGGTCAGGGTCGTCGGCACCAGTTCCCTGCGGACGGACTCGCGCAGCCGGGCGAAGGCCGCCTCGGTCCACGCCGGGCCGCCCGCTGCGGTGATCAGGTGGTCGGCCGCGCAGTCGACGCAGTCGGCGAGCAGGGCGTTGACGCTGCCGTGCGGGTTGTGCGAGAGCGTCAGCTTCGCCTGGTTCGACAGCGCGCGCACCACCTGTTTGACCGGGGACGCCACGCCCAGCAGGACCAGCCGCCGGGTGCCGAGCCACATCGCCTGCCGCTGCTCGGGCTCGGTGTCGAACATCCGCACCGCCACCGAGCCGCCCTCGTCCACCAGGGCCGGGTAGGCGGTGACGGACATGCCGTTCTGCGCGGTCCGCGCGACCTTCGGCAGCGAGCCGATCGTCCACTCGGTCAGCCCCGAGCGGGCGAGGTCGGTCGCGGCGGTCAGCGACTGCCGCAGCTTGTCCTTGAGCTGCTGCTTCAGCTTCTCCAGGTCCTTGCCCGTCGCCAGGGTCCTGCCGTCGTCGACGACCTCGAAGGTCGTGCGCAGGTGGTCGGGGACGGCGTCGAGGTTCCACGCGTCGCGCGGGATCGCCACGCCCGTCAGGGCTTTCAGCTCCCGGCCGACCGCGTCGGGCAGCGACGGCTCGTCGTCGGCGAGCCGGGCCGCGACGGCCTTGGCGAAGTCCGGGGCGGGCACGAACATCCGGCGCAGCTGCTTGGGCAGCGAGCGGATGAGCGCGGTGACCGCCTCGGTGCGCAGCCCCGGCACGGTGAGCGAGAACCCGTCCCCGGTGAGCTGGTTGAGCACGGCGATGGGCACCCGCGCGGTCACGCCGTCGTCGGCGCGGCCGGGCTCGAAGCGGTAGGTGAGCGGGAGGGTGAGCCCGCGCTGGGTCATGGTGTCCGGGAACGACTCCGGGGTGATGTCCCGCGCGGACTCGTTGACCAGCAGGTCCTTCGGGTAGGTCAGCAGGTCGGGCTGCTCGTGGCGGGTCTTCTTCCACCACGCGTCGAAATGGCGCGCGGAGACGACGTCGGCGGGGACGCGCTGGTCGTAGAAGGCGAACAGGGACTCGTCGTCGACCAGGATGTCGCGCCTGCGCGCCCGGTGCTCCAGCTCCTCGACCTCGCGCAGCAGCTCGCGGTTGGCGTGGAAGAACTTGTGCCGGGTCTGCCAGTCGCCCTCGACGAGGGCGTGCCGGATGAACAGGTCGCGGGCCAGCTCCGGGTCGATCCGGCCGTACTGGACCTTGCGGGAGACGACGATCGGCAGCCCGTACAGGGTGACCTTCTCCATCGCCACGACCGAGCCCTGGCGCGCCTCCCAGTGCGGCTCGCTGTAGGTGCGCTTGACCAGGTGCCCGGCCAGCGGCTCGATCCACTCCGGCTCGATGCGCGCGGCGATGCGGCCCCACAGCCGCGAGGTCTCCACCAGTTCGGCGGCCATCACCCAGCGCGGCGGCTTCTTCGCCAGGGCCGAGCCGGGGAACACTGCGAACTTGGCGTTGCGCGCGCCGAAGAACTCACGGCCCTGCGGGTCGCGGAAGCCGACGTGCGACAGCAGGCCCGACAGCAGCGCGATGTGGATATTGCGCGGCTCGGCCGGGGTGTCGTTGACGTCGATGCCGAGCTGGCGGGCCACCTGGCGCAGCTGCGAGTGGATGTCCTGCCACTCGCGCACGCGCAGGTAGTTCAGGAACTCGGCCTTGCACATCTTGCGGAACCGGTTGCCGGACAGCTCCTTCTGCTGCTCGCGCAGGTAGTTCCACAGGTTGAGGAAGGCGAGGAAGTCGGAGTCGGGGTCGGCGAAGCGGGCGTGCTTCTCGGCGGCGGCCTGCTGCTGGTCCTGCGGGCGCTCGCGCGGGTCCTGGATGGACAGCGCGGCGGCGATGACCATGACCTCGGCGACCGCGCCCGTCCTGCCCGCCTCGACGACCATGCGGCCCATCCGCGGGTCGACGGGGAGCTGGGCCAGGGTGCGGCCGATGGGGGTGAGCGCCTTGCCGTCGGCGGTGAGCGCGCCCAGTTCGTGCAGCAGGTTGACGCCGTCGGCGATGTGGCGGCGGTCGGGCGGCTCGATGAACGGGAAGTCCGCCATCTCGCCGAGGTCGGCCGCGGTCATCTGCAGGATGACCGACGCGAGGTTGGTGCGCAGGATCTCCGGGTCGGTGAACTCGGGCCGGGCGAGGAAGTCGTCCTCGGTGTAGAGGCGGATGCAGATGCCGTCGGCGGTGCGGCCGCAGCGGCCCTTGCGCTGGTTGGCAGACGCCTGCGAGATCGGCTCGATCGGCAGCCGCTGCACCTTGAGCCGGTTGCTGTAGCGGGAGACGCGGGCCGTTCCCGGATCGATGACGTACTTGATGCCCGGGACGGTCAGCGAGGTCTCGGCGACGTTGGTGGCCAGCACGATCCGCCGGTTGCGGTGCGGCTGGAACACCCGGTGCTGCTCGGCGGCGGACAGCCGCGCGTACAGCGGCAGGATCTCGGTGTCGCGCAGCTTGCGGGCGGCGAGGGCGTCGGCGGTGTCGCGGATCTCCCGCTCGCCGGAGAGGAACACCAGGATGTCGCCCGGTCCCTCGGCGCGCAGCTCGTCGACGGCGTCGAGGATGCCCTGCACCTGGTCGCGGTCGGGGTCGGCGTCGGGGTCCTCCGGGTCGACCAGCGGCCGGTACCGCACCTCGACGGGGTAGGTGCGGCCGGACACCTCCACGATGGGCGCGTTCCCGAAGTGCCGTGAGAACCGCTCGGGGTCGATCGTCGCGGAGGTGATGATGATCTTGAGGTCGGGCCGGTCGGGCAGCAGCCTGGCCAGGTAGCCGAGCAGGAAGTCGATGTTCAGACTCCGCTCGTGCGCCTCGTCGATGATGATCGTGTCGTACTGGCGCAGCAGCCGGTCGTTCTGGATCTCGGCGAGCAGGATGCCGTCGGTCATCAGTTTGACCAGCGTGTTCGGCCCGACCTGGTCGGTGAAGCGCACCTTCCAGCCGACGACCTCGCCGAGCTCGGTCCCCAACTCCTCGGCCACCCGCTCGGCGACGGTCCGCGCGGCGATGCGGCGCGGCTGGGTGTGCCCGATGTGGCCGGTCACGCCCCGGCCGAGCTCCAGGCACATCTTGGGGATCTGCGTCGTCTTGCCCGACCCGGTCTCCCCCGCGACGATCACGACCTGGTGATCGCGGATGGCCGCCATGATGTCGTCCCGCTTGGCGCTGACCGGCAGCTCCTCGGGATACCGCGGCACCGGCACCGCCGCCCGCCGCGCCGCGACCCGCGCCTCCGCCGCGACCACGTCGGCCTCGATGCGGCCCAGCACCGCCCGCCGCTTGTGCTTGTCCCGCAGCTTGCGGACACCGTCGAGCCGACGGCCGAGCCGGTCACGGTCGTGCGCCATCAACCCGGCCAGGCGATCGCGCAGGTCGGCGGGGGAAGCGTCGAGGTCGGTGCTCATCTCGCGTCAAGCCTAGGCAATGGCCCGGCGGCCGCTCATCCGGTTTCCGACCGGCCGGGGGACCGACCCGCGGTGGAGATCCTCGCCACCGCGGGCGCGGACCGAACCCGACGATCTCGCGCAGACGAACGGATGTTCTAATTCACACCGGTCCAGCAGGAGTCCTGAGAGGGAGTGGATGGTGTCGACCGATACCGAGACCGTGCCGGTGGAGCGTGCGCCCGAGATGAGCGGGTCCGAGCCATCGGCGACGCCCGACCCGGTCGCTGAGCCGCAGGCCGCCGAGTCGAAGGAGACCGTGGCCGCCGAGCCCAAGGAGGCCGCCGAGCCCAAGGCCGCCAAGAAGCCGCGGGCGGCCAAGGCGGTCAGCACCGCCAAGAAGACCCGCACCGTCGAGTTGACGCTGACCGTGACCGGGACCGCCGACGGCGAGTGGCAGGCCGAGCTGACCCAGGCGGGCAAGCGGGTCCTGCAGGGGCTCTCCGTCCCGGCGGCCGCCGTGTCGCGGGCGGCGGCTGAGCTGCACACCGACATCTCCACCGCCATCGAGTCGGTCCTGGAGACCGCTCGGGAGCAGCACCGCGCGCGGATGGCGGAGCTGGAGGAGGAGCTGAACAAGGTGAAGGCCGCGCTGGCCGAGCTCCAGGAGGGCTGACCGCCTGGGCGTCCTGCCGCGCCGGTGGCCTGGGCGCGGCAGGGCGCGTTTCCTGGGCGCGCCCGCCGGGTACCGCGTCCTCACCCCAGAGGAGAGGAGCGGACGCATGAGCGTCGCCGCGGACATGCTCAGGACCTACCCGAAGGACCTCGGCGGAGTCGACACCGCCAAGCTCGCCGCCTGCGTCGAGGCCTGCTTCACCTGCGCCCAGGCCTGCACCGCGTGCGCCGACGCCTGTCTGAGCGAGGACATGGTGGCGGAGCTGGTCAAGTGCGTGCGCACGAACCTCGACTGCGCCGACATCTGCGAGACCACCGGCCGCGTCCTGTCGCGGCACACCGGCTATGACGCCCATCTCACCCGCGCCGTCCTCGAAGCCTGCGCCACCGCGTGCAAGAGCTGCGGCGACGAGTGCGCGTCCCACGCCGACATGCACGAGCACTGCCGGACCTGCGCGGACGCCTGCCGCGCCTGCGAGCGAGCCTGCCGGGAGCTGCTCGCGGCCCTCGGTTAACCCCCTGCCCGCCCGCTTCTAGAGTGAGGGCCGAACAGACGGGCTAGCACGGCAGGGACGGCATGACAGGCATCGACGCGGACCGCCTCCAGACCTGCCTCCAGGTCCTCGCCGAGGTCGAGGCCCTGCCCGACGACCACCCGCACGCGGTCGCCGTGCGCAGGGCGACCGCAGGCATCTACAAGGCCGTGCGCAAGCAGCGCAAGGCCGCCAAGCGGGCCGCGGTGTTAGCCGCCGACCAGGCCGTGATCGCCGCGACCGCCACCGGGTCGCCCAAGCGCATCGACGACGAGACGCGCGGCATCCCGCTGGTGTCGAACGCCCCCGGCGCCGTCGCGGGCACGCTCATCAAGGCGGGCGCGTGCTACGTCTGCAAGCAGCGCTACACCGTGGTCGATGCGTTCTACCACCAGCTCTGCCCCGCCTGCGCGACCGTCAACCGGGCCAAGCGGGACGCCGGGACCGATCTCACCGGGCGCACGGCGCTGCTCACCGGCGGCCGCGCCAAGATCGGCATGTATATCGCCCTGCGTCTGCTGCGCGACGGCGCGCGGACGACCATCACCACGCGCTTCCCCACCGACGCGGTGCGCCGCTTCGCCGCCGAGCCGGACAGCGCGGAGTGGCTGCACCGGCTGCGCGTCGTGGGCATCGACCTGCGCGATCCCGGCCAGGTGGTCGCCCTGGCCGACCTGATGGCCGACGAGCCGCTGGACATCCTGATCAACAACGCGGCCCAGACCGTGCGCCGCTCCCCCGCGGCCTACGCGCCGCTGATCGCCGCGGAGAGCGCGCCGCTGCCGTCCGGGCCGCTGCCGGAGATCGTCGCGCTCGGCCGCGCGGACCGGGCGCACCCGGTGGCGATCACCGGGATGGTCGCGCCCGCCGAGGTGACCGCCAAGGCGCTGACCGCGGGCACCGAGGACGGCATCGACGCGGGCGGCCTGGTGCCCGACCCCGATCCGGTGAACAGCTGGACCCACCGGGTGCACGAGGTGGACCCGGTGGAGCTGCTCGAGGTGCAGCTCTGCAACCAGACCGCGCCGTTCATCCTGGTCAGCAGGCTGCGCCCGGCCATGAAGCGCTCCACGGCGCGGCGCAAGTACGTCGTCAACGTCTCGGCCATGGAGGGCGTGTTCGCCCGCGGCTACAAGGGTGCGGGGCACCCGCACACCAACATGGCCAAGGCCGCGCTCAACATGCTCACCCGCACCAGCGCCGACGACCTCTACCGCGACGGCATCCTGATGACGTCGGTGGACACCGGCTGGATCACCGACGAGCGCCCGCAGCCGACCAAGGAGCGCCTGGCCGACGCGGGGTTCCACGCGCCGCTCGACCTGGTGGACGGCGCGGCGCGGGTGTACGACCCGATCGTGCGGGGCGAGGCGGGAGAGGACCTCTACGGCGTGTTCCTCAAGGACTACCAGCCCGCCGCGTGGTGATCAGCCCGGCAGCTTGACGACGGTCACGAAGAATTCGTCGATCTTGCGGATGACCTCGATGAACCGGTCGAAGTCCACCGGCTTGGTCACGTACGCGTTGGCGTGCAGCTCGTAGCTGCGCACGATGTCCTCCTCCGCCTCGGAGGTGGTGAGGACGACGACCGGGATGGAGCGCAGCGCGGCGTCGGACTTGATCTCGGCGAGCACCTGGCGGCCGTCGAAGCGGGGCAGGTTCAGGTCGAGCAGGACGAGGTCGGGGCGCGGGGCGTCGGCGTAGGAGCCCTCCCGGCGCAGGAACTGCACGGCCTGCTCGCCGTCGCGGACGACGTGGAGCGAGTTGCGGATCTTGTAGTGCTCGAACGCCTCGCGCGTCATCAGGACGTCGCCCTCGTCGTCCTCCACGAGGAGGACGTCAATGGCCTTCAAGTCCGCTTCGCTCACTGGGTTTCCTCGCTCCGATCCGGTGTGGGGGGCGCCTCGGCGTCCTCGGCGTCCAGCGTATCTGGCACCGGGAGGGTGAAGCGGAACCGCGTCCCGGAAGCGTACTCCTGGTCCAGCCAGATCCGGCCGCCGTGATACTCGATGATCTTGCGGCACATGGCCAGCCCGATGCCGGTGCCCGGGTACTCCTCCTTGCCGTGCAGGCGCTGGAAGATCACGAACACCCGCTCGGCGTACTCGGGTTCGATGCCGATGCCGTTGTCGCTGACCGAGAACTCGTAGAAGTCCCCGTCGCGGACCGCCTCGACGCGGATGCGGGGCAGCTCCTCGCCGCGGAACTTCACCGCGTTGCCGATGAGGTTCTGGAACACCGCGGTCAGCAGCGCCGCCTCGCCGCGCACCACGGGCAGGTCGCCGACCTCCACCTCGGCGCCCGCGTCCTCCAGCGCGTGGGCGAGGTTGACCTTCGCCTGCTCGACGATGTCCGCGGCGGACAGCAGCACGTGGTCGTTGACGTGCCTGCCGACCCGGCTGAACGCGAGCAGGTCGTTGATCAGCACCTGCATGCGCTTGGCCCCGTCGACGGCGAAGCCGATGTACTGGTCGGCGCGCTCGTCGAGCTGGCCCTTGTAGCGGCGTTCGAGCAGCTGGCAGAAGCTGGCGACCTTGCGCAGCGGCTCCTGCAGGTCGTGCGATGCCACGTAGGCGAACTGCTCCAGCTCGCTGTTGGAGCGGGCCAGGTCCTCGGTGCGCAGGTCGAGCTCGGCGTTGATCTCCCGCTGGGCGGCCAGCTCGTCGAGGATGCGCCTGCGCATGGAGTCCACGCCGTCGGCGAGGGTGACGATCTCCTGCGGGCCGGTGACCTTGGGCGCGTGCTGGAAGTCCCCGTCGGAGACCCGCCGGACCTGTCCGGCCAGGCTCGTCAGCGGGCCGACGACCGCGCCGCGCAGCACCAGGGTGAGCAGCACGAAGATCAGCAGGAGGACGACGGCCACGGCGACCGACACCACGACGACCCGGTTCGTGGCGCGGTCCAGCGCCTCCCGGCTCTCCGCCCGCACCCGCTCCAGCCCGGCCTGCAGCCGGTTGGACGCGCCGCGCACGGCGTCGAAGCGCTGCTTGGCGGCCTCGGTGCGCTCGGGCAGGGGTTTCTGCGGCTCCTCGACGTCGGCCTGCACCAGGTCGATGACCGGGGTGGCGTACTCCTTGCGCCACAGCGAGATGTGCCAGGCGACCCGTTCGAGCTCGGCGATCAGCTCGGCGTGCCCTCGGACCAGCTCGCGCAGCGAGGTGACCGCGTCCTCCTGCCTGCCGATCCCCTCGTGGTACGGGTCGAGGAAGACCGGGTCGGCGGTGAGCACGTAGCCGCGGACGCCGCTCTCCTGGTCGAGCAGGGCGTTGTCCAGGCGCAGCGCCTCCTGCACGGCCGGGTCGATGCGGTCCACCAGCTGGTGCTGGTTGTCCGACAGCGAGGCGATGGCCAGCGCGCCGATCACGATGGACGTGACGCAGATGGCGATGGCCGCGCCGATGGTGACGGTGATCCACTGACGCAGCGGCCAGCGGGGGCGGCGGCGCTCAGGCATCCGCGACCCTGGTCAGCATGAGCGCCGCGACGTCGTCGACCAGGTCGCCCTGGTTGAGGGCGCAGACGGTGCGCACGAGGTCGTCCAGCAGCGACGCGCGCCAGTCCCCGCCCGCGGCGGCGAACTGGCCCGCCATCTCGGCCAGCCGCTCGGGCCCCAGCCGCTCGGCGCCGGAGCCGATGCGGCCCTCGATGAGCCCGTCGGTGAACAGCAGGACCGACCACTGCGGGCCGAGCTTCACCGTCTGCGCCTCCCAGCTGGCCTCGTCGAGCACGCCGAGCGGGATGCCGATGGGCGCGCTGAGCAGCGCGGCGCCGTCCGGGGTGAGCAGGACGGGCGCGGGGTGGCCCGCGATCCGCAGGTCGGCGGTCTCGCGGTCGGCGGAGACCGACAGCGTGCACAGGGTGGCGAACAGCCCGTCGAGGTGTCTCTCGTGGACCAGGACGCGCTGCATCGCGTCGAAGACCTCGTCCACCGGCCTGCCCGCCAGCATCATCGTGCGCCAGGCGACCCGCAGGTAGACGCCGAGCGCGGCCTCGTCGGGGCCGTGGCCGCAGACGTCGCCCACCATGGCGTGGACCGTGCCGTCGTCGGCCTGGACGAGGTCGTAGAAGTCGCCGCCGAGCAGGGCGCGCTGGCGGCCGGGCTGGTAGCGGAAGTCGGCGCGCAGCCGGGGGTCGTCCAGCAGCGGCGAGGGCAGCAGGCCGCGCTCCAGGCGGGCCTTCTCCATCGCCAGCAGCCGCTCCTCGCGCAGCTGCCGCTGCATCTCCTCGGCCTTGACGCGGCCGACGGCATACCGGATGACCCGGGCCAGCAGGTCGGGGTCGACCTCGCCCTTGAGCAGGTAGTCCTGCGCGCCCGCGGCCACGGCGGCGACGCCGAGCTGGGCGTCGGAGCGGCCGGTGAGCACCACGACGGCCACGCCGTCGGGGTCGTCGAGCAGGCGCAGCGCCTCAAGGCCGGTGGCGTCGGGCAGGTCGAGGTCGAGCAGCACGCAGTCCTGGCCCGCCAGGTTGCGGCGCGCCTCGGCGACCGTGCGCACGGTGGTGAGCCGGACCTGGGCGTCGCCGTCGGCCAGCAGTTCCTTCACCAGGAGGGTGTCGCCAGGGTCGTCCTCGACCAGCAGAACGCTGACAAGGTCGCGCGCGGCCACGGACACATCCATCCACCCGACTCCACGGTGCACTCACACTGGCGCTGACAAGGCGTTGCGATCGTAGTCTCCCGCAGCCCGCCCGCCATCGCGGGACGCGCGGTCGTACCCGCTCAGCGTGGTGGTTCGCGCACTTGACGCACAACCCCCGCCCGTCCGGCCCACCAGGCGGGCGTCGGCAAGACTGGGCCGGTGTTCGGCGACTGGCTCCCCGGGATCGACGCGCTGCTGTCCGTCGGCCGCTCAGCGACCCCGGCCGGGGTGCTGGAGAGCGCCGTGCGCGTGGCGGCCGACCGCATGCGCGGGCGCGTGGTGACCGTCCGGGACGTGCCGATGACCGTCGTGGACCTTGCTGTGTCCACCGACACGGTCGGGTTGGCGCAGGGCCGGATCAACGAGGTGCGGTTCGCCGCCCGGGACGTGGCGTGGCCGGGCCTGCCGGTCGACGCGCTGACGGTGTGCGGGCGCGATGTGCGCTTCGGCGGTCCGCTGTCGACGCGCGTCGTGATCGGGTCGGTCGGGCTGCGGGTGTCGGTGTCCGCCGAGGCGATCGCGAAGCCTCCCCTGGCGCTGGAGGTGGTCGACGGCCGGTTGTGGGTGCGGAAGAGCCCTTGGCCGGGCGCGCTCCAGGTGGAGCCGGAGGTGGCCCACGGCGCGCTACTGGTGCGGCCGGTGGCGGTCCGGGCGGGCAGGCTGCGGGTCCCGGTGACCCGCCCCGCGATCCCGGTCGCGCTGCCCGACCTGCCGCCGAACGTGCGGATCACCGGCGTCACCGTGACCGAGACGGGACTCGACGTCGAGGGGACCGCGGTGGACTGGCGCGACCGGCTCTCCGGCACCCCGCTGACCGAGCTGCTCGGCCTGCTGACCGCCGCGGCCACGACGTTCACCGTGGGAGCGCGGCCTGCCGGTTAGCCCGCAGCAGCCCGAGGACGAGCACCGCGAGTCCCGCCACCGCGAACCCGGCGATCATCCGCTCCACGAGGCCGAGCGGGACGAACCGCCACCAGCTCACCCCGCCCATGGCCATGTTGACCACGCCGACGACGATCGTGCCGAACCAGGCCAGCGAGACCGCGCTGAGCGCGCGGGTGAGCAGCCGCCAGCCCGCGGCGGCCGGGAAGACCGCGCCCGCCGCCGCCATCACGGCCACCGGCAGCGACAGGAAGGCGGCCACGCTGGCGTAGCGGTGGATGGTGCCGCCCAGGCTCGGGCCCACCGACCAGTCGGTCTTGGTGAAGACGACCACCACGACCAGGCTGGCCGTCCACACCGCGCCCATCACGACCGCGAAGCGGCCGTGGCCGCGGCGCAGCAGCTCGGCGAACACCAGCGCCGACCCGAGGGCGATCAGCACGACGGCCAGGTCGAAGGCCCACTTGCTCTCGCCGAGCGCGTACTCGCTGAGCGTGCGGCGCACCGGGCTGATCCCGCTGGTCGGCGGGAGCACGTGCAGGGCGAGGAACACCATCACGCCCGCGAGCAACGAGGTCAGTCCGAGCAAGGGAAGCCTGCGGTCCACGATCGGCAAGGGTAGGCAACCACCCTGAAAAACCGCTGTGAACGCGCTACCGGTCGGTCTCGTCCTCGAACTCGCCGAGGATCTCCTCCAGCAGGTCCTCCATCGCCGCGAGGCCGACCACGGCGCCGGAGCCGCCGCGCACCAGGCACAGCTGCGCGCGCCGGGCGCGCATCTCCGCGACGGCCTCGGCCGCGGTGCGCTCGGCGGGCAGGACCAGCGCCTCGGTCATCAGCTCGCGGGCGGTGGCGCGGCGTCCGGCAGCCTCGGCGCGCACGGCCTCGCGGACGTGGACGATGCCGAGCGGGTCGGCGTCGGGCCGGCCCGGGTCGAGCACGACGAGGCGGGAGCGGCCGCTGTCGCGGCTGGCCGCCTCGATCGCGGCCGTGTCGGCGTGCACCGGGACGGTGACGAGGTCCGCGCGCGGGGCCATCACGTCGGCGACGCGGATGCGCCGCACGTCGAGCACGCCCGCGAGCATGCGCGCCTGCTGGTCGGGCAGCAGGCCGTGCTCGTACGACTCGCGCAGCAGCATCCGCAGGTCGTCGGGCCCGTGCGCCTGCGCGACGGTGTCCTGCGGCTGCACGTTGACCATCCGCAGCAGCGCGTTGGCCATGCCGTTGAGCCAGCGCAGCAGCGGCTTGGTGATGGTGGTGAACGCCCGGAACGGCAGCGCCAGCAGCAGCGCGGAGCGCTCCGGGTGCGAGATCGCCCACGACTTCGGCGCCATCTCGCCGATCACCATGTGCAGGAACACCACCAGGGCCACGGCCAGCACGATCGCCACCGCGTCCGCCCAGCCCGACGACAGGCCGACGAGGTCGAACAGCGGCGCGAGCAGTTCGGCGACGGCGGGCTTGGCCAGCGCGCCCAGGCCGAGGGTGGCCAGGGTGATGCCCAGCTGCGCGCCCGCCAGCATCAGCGACAGGTGCCGCGCGCCGTCGACGGCGGCCCTGGCCGCCCGGCTGCCGCCCGCTGCCATCTCCTCCAGCCGGTGCCGCTTGCTCGCCACCAGGGCGAACTCGGCGGCGACGAAGAACGCGTTGGCCGCCAGCAGCAGCACCGAGACGGTCAGCGCCCAGCCGAGGCTCATGCGGGCACCTCCGAGTCGCGGACCGTGATCATGACCTGGGCGGGCACGTGCCTGCGCACGTCGACCACCTCGATCACGGCCACCCGGCGCGGGGCCGGTTCGTCGGGGTCGGTCTCCGGCAGGGCCGCGGGCACCTCGACGCGGTCGCCGGGCCGGGCAGTGCGGCCCAGCCGCTCCAGCACGAGGCCGCCGACGGTGTCGTAGTCCGGGCCGGAGGGCAGCTCGATGCTGGTGGCCTCGGCGATCTCGTCGACCCGCCAGCGGGCGGGCAGCGACCACGAGCCGTCGGGGTTGGCCACGGCGGCGGCCTCGACCGCGTCGTCCTCGTCGAGGATCTCGCCGACGACCTCCTCGGCGACGTCCTCGAAGCTCACCACGCCCGCGAAGCCGCCGAACTCGTCGACGACGGCGAGCTGGCGGTGCTCGGCGCGCAGCCGCTCCAGCACCTCGGGCAGCGGCAGGCTGTCGGGCAGGTACAGCGGCGCGGCCGCGATCTCGCCGACCGTCACGGCGGCCCGGTCGGCGGGCGGCACGGTCAGCAGCTCGGCGAGGCCGACCACGCCGACGACGTCGTCGACGTCCGCGCCGACGACCGGGAACCGCGAGCGGCCGGTGTCGAGCAGCTCGACCACGCGCGCGGCGGGCTCGTTCGCGCGCAGCGTGTGGACGTCGACCCTCGGGGTCATGACCTGACCGGCGACCAGGACGCGGAAGTCCAGCCCGCCCTCCAGCAGCCGGGAGGTGCCCTCGTCGAGGGCGCCGCCGCTGCGCGACTCGTCGATGATGCCGCGCAGGTCCTCCGCCGTCGCCCCGGACGGCAGCTCCTCGATGGGCTCGATGCCCACGGCGCGCAGCAGCCGGTTGGACGCGGCGTCGAAGAGGCGGATCAGCGGGCCGAACACGGCCAGGTAGATCAGCGTCGAGCGGGCCAGGGCCCGGGCCAGCGCCTCGGCCTTGGCGATGGCCAGGTTCTTCGGCGCCAGCTCGCCCAGGACCATCTGCACGCCGGTGGAGAACAGCAGCGCGATGACCACCGACAGCGCGGTGGTCACGCCGCCGGGCAGCCCGGTCGCGCCGAACGCCTCGGCCACGCCGCGGCCGAGGAGCGGTTCGGAGACGTAGCCGACGAGCAGGGCGGTCACGGTGATGCCGAACTGGGCGCCGGAGAGCATGAACGACAGGCGCTCGGTGACGCGGTAGGCGCGTTCGGCGACCTTGTCGCCCGCCTGGGCCGCGCCGCGCAGCCGGTTGCGGTCGACGGCGACGTAGGCGAACTCCTGCGCGACGAAGTAGCCCGTCGCGGCGGTGAGCAGGACGATGGTGGCGAGGCCGAGCAGGATCAACACGGCGGGACCGCCGCGGGGTGCCGGGTGCGACCCGGCGCGGTACTGCAGCCTTCCGAACTCATGGATCCAAGCTAACACGACGAATCGGGCGCGGCAGAGCCCTGGCCCGCAGGACGTGCGCGCGATCACGCGACCACGCGCGGTGATCATCCCATGGGCCGTCCACTCCGGTGTGGATGTCCAAACCGTCCGATCCGCACTGATCAGGACCTTCGCCACAACGGTATTCGAGGAATTGGCGAACATATCGCGGTAATTGCGATTAGCCACGCTCCGTAGCGAAAGTGAGCTCTTATCACACAGGACGGTGGGATCACAACCGGCGGGTGTTTCGCCGAAATCTCTCACGCTCGGTGAGTGGCGACGAGGCGTAGATCACCATTTTGGCGGTAGAGGACGGTCAGCGTTCACCCGTAGGTTTGCCCGGTCGGCGGGCTGTTGTGTTCACAATCTTCGGAGTCGGGATGAGCGCGGAAACACTCGGCGATCACGTCAACGCGCAATTGCGGGCGCTCGGCTCCGCGATCGGATTGGGCGCCACGACGCACCGGGTCCGCGGCCTGCTCGACGACCTGCTCGGCGCCGCGGCGCGCTGGCCGCTGACCGCTCCCCGCTGGTCGTCCGATGTGGCCGACGACCACTCCCCCATCGAGTACTCGGTCGCCTTCGCCCCCGACGGCTCGCCCACCCTGCGCCTGCTGGTCGAGTGCGTCGCCGACGACCCGTCCCCCGCGGCGAACCAGCGGGCCGCGCTCGCCGCGCTGGACCGGCTCGCCAGCCGGCTTCCACTGTGTCTGGACCGCTTCTCCCGCGTGGCCGAGCCGTTCCTGGCCGACACCCCCGCCGAGCCGTTCTCGCTGTGGTTCTCGCTGGTCGCGCGGCCCGGCGTGCGGCCGATGCTCAAGGTGTACCTGAACCCGCTCGCGCACGGCCGCCAGCGCGCGCCGGAGCTGGTCGGCGAGGCGCTGGACCGGCTCGGCTTCACCGGGGCGGAGCGGGTGCTGCGCGGCGGGCTGCGCGATCTGTCCTCAGTGGACCACTACTCGTTCTTCGCGCTCGACCTCGACGACCGGCCGGACGCGCGGGCCAAGGTGTACGTCAGCCAGGCGGGCGCGACCCGCGCCGACGCCCAGCGCGCCGCCGCGGTGAGCCGCGGCGGCGACCCGGCCGAGGTGGCCCGGTTCTGCCTGGCCGCGGCCGGTTCGGACGGTCCGTACACCGGCAGGCCGCTGGTGTCCTCCTACACCTTCCTCAGCGGCGACGGCGCCGAGCCCAGCGGGTACTCGCTGTACGTCCCGGTCCGCGACTACGTCACCGACGACCTGGAGGCGCTGAACCGCACGCGCGACCTGTCGACCCGCTACGGCGTGCCCGCCCGCGCGGTCGACGCTGCCGTGTCGGCCGTGCTCGGGCGCGACCTGCGCGACGGCCCCGGCCTGATCGCGCACCTGTCGCTGCGCACCGGCCCGCCGCGGCCGGGGATGACGGTGTACCTCTCCGCCGAGTCGTACGCCATGATCACCCGTGGCCGTAGTGTGGGGGCCGCATGAGGAGTTGACGTGCTGACGAGGGGTTGTCGCCGATGCCGCTGATGGAGCCGTACCGAATCAAGGTCGTGGAGCCGATTCCGGTGCTCACCCGCGCCGAGCGGACCGAGGCCATGCAAACGGCGGGTTACAATCCGTTCAACCTTTCCGCCGACCGGATCACGATTGACCTGCTCAGCGATTCGGGAACAGGCGCGCTTTCCGCGGCGCAACAGGCAGCAGGGGCGCTCGGCGACGAAACATATGCGGGCGCGCGGTCCTATTTCCGATTCCACGACGCCGTCGCCGAGCTGACCGGTTTCGAGCACATCCTGCCCGTGCACCAGGGCCGCGCCGCCGAGCGCATCCTGTTCGGCGCGATGCTCGGTCCGGGCCGGGTCTGTGTGTCCAACACGCACTTCGACACCACCCGGGCCAACGTGGAGCTGAGCGGGGCGACGGCCGTCGACCTGCCGTCGGCGGCCATGAAGGACCTCGACAGCGACGACCCGTTCAAGGGCGACATCGACCTCGACGCGCTCTCGGCGATGCTGGCGGGCCCGGAGGACGTCGCGGTGGTCGTCATGACCATCACGAACAACGGCGGCGCTGGCCAGCCGGTGTCCATGGCGAACCTGCGCGCCACGGCCGAGCTGTGCCGCGCGCACGGGGTTCCGCTCATCCTCGACGCCGCCCGCTTCGCCGAGAACGCCTGGCTGGTGATCCAGCGCGAGCCCGGCTGGTCCGACCGCACCCCGGCCGAGGTCGCGCGGGCGGCGTTCGACCTGGCCGACGGCGCGGTGTGCAGCCTGAAGAAGGACGCCATCGTGCACATGGGAGGGTTCCTGGCGCTGCGCGACCGGGAGCTGGCCACCCGGTGCGAGGCGATGCTCATCGCGACCGAGGGCTTCCGCACCTACGGCGGCCTGGCCGGGCGCGACCTGGAGATGATCGCGGTCGGCCTGCGCGAGGTGGTGGACCCGGCGTACCTGCGGACCCGCGCGGCGCAGACGGAGTACCTTGCCGAGCTGATCCAGGCCGCTGGCGTGTCGATCGTGCGGCCCGCGGGCATCCACGCGCTCTACCTCAACGCGGGCAGGCTGCTCAGGCACCTGGAGCCCGCGCAGTACCCGGGCCACGCGCTGGCCTGCGAGCTGTTCGTCGCGGGCGGCATCCGCTGCGCGGAGCTGGGCTCGCTGTACCTGGGCGTCGAGGACGCCGAGGGCAGGCTGGTCAAGCCTGCGCCGTACGAGCTCGTCCGCCTCGCCATCCCGAGGCGGGTCTACACGCAGAGCCACCTGGAGTACGTGGCCGAGGTGATCGCCGGGATCGCCAAGGACCCGGAGTCGGTCCCGGGGCAGCGGATCGTGTCGGCGCCGAAGCTGCTGCGCCACTTCCACTGCCGCACGGAACCGATCTCCTAGCGGGTCGTCACAGCGCGGAGATGTGCGCGGGCGCGCGCTCGGCCCGGCTGAGCGCGCGCAGGACGCTCATCGGGCCGTGGCGGTCGACGGAGAGCTTCAGCAGGACGTCGAGCACGACGGCGACCGCGTCCGGGTCCAGCTCCGGGGTGTCGATGCCGACGCTGACGGCGAGGTCGTCGCAGTGGACGACGAGTTCGAGCAGCCGCGTGGTGATGAAGCCGTCGAGGGTGAGGGTCGTGCCCGCCCACGGGATGGGCACGACCCGGTCGGCGGCTTCCCGCGTGAGCGCGTCCGCGAGGTCGCGGACGGCGTCGCCCGCCCGCCGCACGAGGGCGTCCTGCCCGTCGGCGGCGTGGGACTCCCCGGAGTCGCGGGCCTTGACCTTGCTCGGGTCGTCGAGCGGGACCTCGGGCTCGCGCCACTTGGCCCGCAGGTAGTGGTCGAGCACGGAGATGGGCTCGCTGGTCGCCGCGTCGAGAGCGAGCACGGTGGGCAAGGCGAAGATCTGCCCGGCCAGGTGACCGGCGAGGCCGCGGACGGAGAACTCGGGCAGCGCGCTGGGGCCGTCCCAGGCCCGGCCCACCGCCGGATGGGCGATGAGCCGGACCGCGGTGTCCGCAGTGGACAGAAAGAGAGCACGTACGTCGGTGGTCACGGAGCCCAGTGTAGGAGCGCTGAGCGAACGGTTTTCGCGCGATCAGCGCTGTCCGTCACCGGCATCCTGGCCGACAGCGATGTCCGGTGGAACGTCAGCGCTGTGCGCGCGCGTACGCGACCAGAGCGCGCGCGTCGGCGGTGAGGACGGCGCCGTTCTTGCTGTCCCGGACGGCAGTCAGGGTGTGGGCAAGTTCAACGCACTCAGTGTGGCCAGCAGAACGGCTGGCCTTCTTGAACCGCAACGCTTCCTTGGTCATGGCCAACTCCCGTCCTCGCACATCTTGGTGATCACTTCCAGTCTAGTCGTCGTCTCCGCAGGCGGGAGAGCGATTTCCAGCAGGCGTCGCTTGACCTCCTGATAAGGCTTGGCCTCCTCGTCGAACAGGAACGTGGCCGATCGCAGGTGCTCCAGATGCACCATCGAGCCGAAGCGGTCGAAGTCCAGCAGGTACCAGCCGCCCACGGCGTGCAACGTCGGCCGCTCTACCAGCCGGATGTCGATGCCGTCTCGCTTGCTCAGACACCGAACATGCCATAGCTGTTCGACAAAGTCCTTGCGGCTGCTCAACATGTTCCGAAGGGCGCCGATCCCGATGATCGCCAGATAATCCACATTCCGGCGATCCAGCAAGGCCTGTCGTTGGAGTCGGGCATCAACAAGGGATTGGGCCTTCTCCTCACTGTGCCCGTCGTCCCGCATCACGGCGGCGGCGTACTCGGCGGTTTGCAGCAATCCGGGCAGCAGGCCGGGAGCCCACTTGGTCATCCTCACGGCGTCCTCTTCGTAGGAGGTCAGGGCTCCTAGCTCGCCTGGCATCCCCATCGGGCCGCTGTCCCACCACCCTGATGCGGGCGAAGTCTTTGCCCACCGCAGCAACTGCTTGCGCCGGTCTGGTGGCAGGCCATAGATCACAGCCAGGCCCATCACCGCCTCCGGCGAGACATGGCGCATCCCCCTTTCGAGTCGACTTAGCGTCGAGACATTCCAGTGGAGTTGCGAGCAAACCCGCGTGAGGCTCATGCCAGCCTGCTCGCGAATGCTCCGAAGTTCCGCTCCCAGCGCACGATCGCGCGGCGTTCCGAGTTTGTGGCGATCCGTCATCGTTCTCTCACCTTTCTGTCCACGTGGGCAACGGCCTACTTTCGGCAACACAGCGTATTGCTACCGGAAGGCACCGACAGTGAGTGAGATGGCCCTCGGGACCTGGGCGTGTATCAACGACAACTGCCGCATGGAAATGGAGGTGACCGCGTGCGGGGCCATCGAGGTCACCTTCGAGGAGGGCTTCGAACTCCTCTTCAGCGCTCACGCCCTGGAGCGCTTCGTCGCGCTCGCGCGAGGAGTGCTGGAGCCGTGAACGACTCGGTCCGGCGGTATCCCGAACTCGCGGAGCTGGTGCGGCTCAAGGACGCGGGCTGGGTCTTCCGGCCGCTGCGCGACGGGCGCGGCGAACTCGCCGGACTGGTGGGCACGCGCTGCCGCCAGGACTTCACCGACGCCCTGTTCGTCTTCGACCGAGGGCACTTCGTCGGCGCGCGCGTGCTCGACGGGGACGGTTGCGTCTGGCTCAAGGACGGCGGCGACCTCGCCGAGATCGCCCGCGAGTTGTCGGCGCTGCCCGAACCCGACGCACCGGGCGCGCCGCGGCTGGTGCGGCGGCCGAGCCTGCTGTGGACGCCGTGATCAGGCGGGCGCCGTCTCCAGCCTGCGCATCGTGTGGTGGACCAGCTCCACCAGGACCCGCTTGGCCGACTCGCGGTCGCGCGCGTCGCAGGCGATCACCGGCACCGACGGGGCGATGTCCAGCGCGTGCCGGACCTCCTCCATCGTGTGCGGCCACGCGCCCTCGAACTCGTTGACCGCGACGATGAACGGGATCCCGCGCCGCTCGAAGAAGTCGATCGACGGGAAGCTGGAGTCCAGCCTGCGGGTGTCCACCAGCACGATCGCGCCCAGCGCGCCGTGGGCGAGCTCGTCCCACATGAACCAGAACCTGTTCTGACCGGGTGTGCCGAACAGGTACAGGACCACCTGGGCGTTGATCGTGATGCGGCCGAAGTCGAGCGCGACGGTGGTGGTCTCCTTGCCGTCGACGAGGTCGTCCACCCCGACGCTCGCCTCGGTCAGCACCTCCTCCGTGCGCAGGGGCGGGATCTCGGAGACCGTGTTGACCAGCGTGGTCTTGCCGACCCCGAATCCGCCCGCCACCACAATCTTGATCGAGGTGGGGATCAGCGGCGTGTCGCTCACCTGTTCAGATCCTCCGAATGCCATCGAGTACGGCCTGCAGAAGCTTGGTGTCGGTGATGTCGGAGGTCTGGAACAGCGCGCCCGCGACCACGTGACCTCTCTCCATCAGGTCGCCGAGCAGCACCTTGACCACGACCAGCGGGACGTCGAGGTAGGCGGCGACCTCGGCGACCGACAGCGGGGCCTGGCAGATCTCCAGGATCTGCAGGTGCTCCGGGCTCAGCGCGCCGGGATCGGCCGGGTGACCGGCCGCGCGGACCTGGGTGACCAGGTTGAGGTTCGGCGCGTTCGGGCGCGTCCGCCCCCTGGTCATCGCGTAGGGCCGGACCAGGGGGCCAGCCGCCTCGTCGTACCACCAGTCGTGGTCCGGGTTCATCCGCGCGCCCTCACGACGGGCGTCGGCCGGGCACCGCCATGGGCTGGCCGCCCGGAGGTGTCGACCCCGAGCGCGGCGCCGACGCCAGGTGCGCGCCCACCCGCTTGACCAGCATGTTCATCTCGTAGGCGATCATGCCCACGTCGGCGTCCTCCTCGGCGAGGACGGCAAGGCACGCGCCGCGGCCCGCCGCGGTGACGAACAGGAACGCGTGGTCCATCTCGACGATGGTCTGGCGCACCTGACCGCCGCCGAAGTGCCTGCCGGTGCCCCTGGCCAGGCTCTGGAACGCCGAGGCCATCGCCGACAGGTGCTCGGAGTCGTCCTTGGACAGTTCGGCCGACCTGCCGAGGAGCAGGCCGTCCGCGGAGAGCACGACCGAATGGCGGATGCCGACGACCCGACGAACCAGGTCGTCCAAAAGCCAGTTCAGCTGCTGGTCCTGGCCGATCTTGTCGTTCACCTTGCGCGGTCCTTCCCCGGGTAACCGGACATCGTGGCGGCGATCATGACTCGACCCCGGGATCGGCCTCGCGGGCCTGCCGGGTGCCGCGCTGGAACGCGGACATCGTGTCGCGGACCCGCTCGGCGGAATCCTCCTCCTCCGGCTCCGGGTACTCGGCCCAGTCCGGCAGCAGGGGCTCCCCGCGCAGTTGCGGCGCCAGGTTCTGCTGGCGCTGCCTGCGCGGAAGGGCGGGTCGTCCGCCGTTCCCGTTCAACTCGGGAGCGGGCGGGTGCGGATCATCGTTGCTGGGCGGATCGGCGCGTCGCGGCGTGGGTCCGATTCCGTTCTCCTCGGTGATCAGCCGCTTCGGCAGCGGCGGGGAGATCTCCGGCATCTCCTCGTCATCCACGGGCCACTGGGCCTCGATCTCCTCGGCGTCGGCCCACTGGTGCGACCGGCCGGGGGGCGCGTGGGCGGTCAGCGCGGCGGGCTCGCGGGCCGAGGGGACCGTGCCCGCGCGCCGCTCCGTCTGCTTGCGCGGACGCGGGCTGGGGCGCTCGGGCTCGGCGGGGTACTCCGCGGTCTCGGCCACGATCTCGGCGGGCAGGAACACCAGGGCCACGGTCCCACCGTACGGGGATTCCCGCAGTTCCACGCGGATCGAGCGGCGCGCGGCCAGCCGGGCCACGACGAACAGCCCGAGCCGGGACTCCCCGCGCAGCGCCATCGCGTCGAACTCCGGCGGGTGGGCCAGCATCCGGTTGTGCTGGTCGCGGTCCTCCGGGGCCATGCCGAGGCCGTGGTCCTCGATCTCGACGACGACGCCGCCGGAGACCTGGCTGGTGTAGACCTCGACCTGCGAGCGCGGCGGGGAGAACGACGCGGCGTTGTCCACCAGCTCGGCGACGAGGTGGATGGTGTCGGCGACGGCGACGCCGTGCAGGGACACGTCCGGCACCTGGTTGACCCGCACGCGCACGTACTGCTCGGTCTCGGCGACCGCGGCGCGCAGGATGTCCAGCAGCCGCACCGGCTTGCGCCACTGCCGTCCCGGCTGCTCGCCGGCCAGGATGATCAGGTTCTCGGCGTTGCGGCGGGCGCGGGTGGCCAGGTGGTCGAGCTGGAACAGCGAGTCGAGGTGCTCGGGGTTCTCCTCCTCGCGCTCCATCCGGTCCAGGATCTTGAGCTGGCGGTGGACCAGGCCCTGGTGGCGGTGGGCGATGCCGAGGAAGACGCGGTTGACGCCCTCGCGCGCCTGGGACTCCTTCACCGCGGCGGCGACGGCGGTGTACTGGGCGGCGTTGAACGCGTCGGCCACCTGGCCGATCTCGTCGGTGCCGTAGTCCAGCGGCGGGACCTCGGCGGCCACGTCGACCCGGTCGCCCTGGCGCAGCCGGTCGACCAGCGACGGCAGCCGCTCGTGGGCCAGCCGCAGCGAGTCGGTCTTGAGCTGTTCCAGGCGGGTGACCAGGGCCTTGTTGACCAGGCGGCGGGAGATCCGCATGGCGACCACGATGCCGGTCACCACGGCCAGCAGCGCGATCAGGCTGCCGATGATGACCTCGGTGAACTGCTCGTCGGCGCGGTCGAGGCCGAGCTGCACGGCCGCGTTGCTCTGCTCGGTGGTGAGCTTGATCAGCTCCTCGGAGACCCGGGTGGTCAGCTCCTGCCACTGCGCGGCGGAGACCGGGACCGTGGGCTCGACGGTGTCCTCGCCGTTCTCGCCGTTCTCCGGCGGTGGCGGCGGCGCGGCGGCCCCGATGAGCCGGTTCTCCGCGGCGCCGAGCTGCTGCCAGGTGTCGGAGCCGGTCAGCTCGCGGTAGTGGTCGCGGACCTGGTCGGTCGCCGTCGGCGCGATCGCGGCCAGCTGCGTGCGGTAGCTGCCGACCAGCGACGTGAACTCGACGTGCTGGGCCGGGGTGAACTTGCCCGCGGCGATGGCGGCGGAGGCCACCGAGGACGCGCGCGACATGAAGTCGCCCGCGCGGAACAGGCCGACCGCGTCGATGGCCTCCTGGAGCACGACCGGGTCGGGCACGATGCGGGCCTGCGTGTCGAACAGGCCGTGGGCCGCGTCGAGCAGGCTGTTGTAGTAGCGGTAGATCTCGTCCGGGTCGGCGTTGCCCGCCGAGACCTGGGCGCGGCGCTGGTCGAGCGGGCCGAGCACCTCGGTCAGCGCCTCGACCTTGACCGTCACCTCGGTGGGCGCGTTGGCCGACAGCTCCGCCATCGCGGTCTGCAGCTCGCGCACGGCGCGGTCGGTGGCGCGCTGCTGGTTCTCCAGGCCGACGGTGTCGTCGTTGTTGGAGTACAGCACCGTCATGGTGAGCTGGCGCTCACGCTGGACGGCGCTGAAGGTGTTGAGCGCGGGGATCGAGGCGTCCTTGACGCCGCTGGTGACGGCCTTGAGGTAGATCGCGTCGAAGACGGTGTAGGACGAGAAGACCGCCCACATCACCAGCAGGATCACACTGGGGAAGACGACGACGCCGGTCAGGCGGGAACGGATGGTCGTGGTAGCGCGGGTGTCGCCCGGCTGCTGCGGACCACTAGTCAGCTTCACGTTCCCCTTCTCCAGCCATCCCAGCTTCACCTCACCGAGTGAGTTGTTGCGCGTGCACCTTGATCAATATCACGGAGAGCCAATGATCGCCTGCGGTACGCGCATCCGGAGCGTACCGGTTCACCCGTCGGCGTGGGTGACACCCCCGTTTCGGGTAGCGGCAACCCGTTCGGGCCAGGGCGGGTGACCGAAAGGGCAACAAGCGGTGACGGGTGACCCCCGGCCCTTGTCGCCCGGCGGTGGGCGTGGGCATGGTCGGGACACCCCACCGTTTTTGTAAGGAACCGCCATGACGGATCTCTCCGCCGCGCTGCGCTCGTTCGTCCGACTCCGCGGCTCGGACTACCTCCGCGACCCGAACGTCACCTCGATCGGCATCGGCCACAAGGTGCGCGGGGGCGAGCGCACGGACGAGGTGTGCGTGCAGTTCACGGTCGGCGCGAAGGTGGAGCCGGAGGCGCTCGGGGACCTGGCGACGTCGCCGCTGCCGGAGTCGATCGAGATCGCGGGCGTGTCGGTGCCGACCGACGTGGTGGAGCGGACCTACCGGCCCGCGTTCCGCGTGGTGGAAGCCTCGCCGCCGGAGCCGCGCAAGTCGCGGATGGACCCGGTGCGGCCGGGGGTGAGCATCGGCCATCCCCGGATCACCTGCGGGACGGTGGGCGCGGTGGTGTACGACCGGGAGACGGGCGCGCCATATCTGTTGAGCAACTGGCACGTCCTGCATGGGCTGGACGGCGAACTGGGCGACACGGTCGTTCAGCCGGGGACACATGACGACAACCGCACCGAGCAGAACGCGGTGGGCGTGCTCGCGCGCTCGCACCTGGGGGTGGCCGGGGACTGCGCGGTGGTGTCGGTGAGCGGGCGCGGGATCGACCCGTCGGTGCTCGACCTCGACGTGGTGCCGAGCGAGCTGGGCGATCCCGAGCTGGGCGACGCGGTGGTCAAGAGCGGCCGGACGACGGGCGTCACGCACGGGATCGTGCGGCGGGTCGACGTGCTGGCCAAGCTGGACTACGGCGGGGCCATCGGCACCCGGGAGATCGGCGGCCTGGAGATCGGCCCGGACCCGGACCGGCGCGCGGCCGACGGCGAGATCAGCCGGGGCGGGGACTCGGGCGCGGCCTGGCTGGTCGTGGCGGACGGGAAGCCGACCGGCGTACTGGCCGGGCTGCACTTCGCGGGCGAGGGCGGCGGCGACCCGGACGAGCACGCGCTGGCCTGCCTGCCCAAGTCGGTGTTCGACAAGCTGGGGATCACGCTGGACCGGCCGGAGGTCGCCGAGACCGCGATCGGCTACGACGCGGAGTTCCTGGGCGTGAAGGTGCCGGTGCCGGGGCTGGACGCGGGGGCGTCGGCGGTGGTGCTCGACGGCAGCACGACTATCGACTACACGCACTTCTCGCTGGCGCTGTCGTCCGTCCGCCGGTTCGCGTTCTGGGTGGCGTGGAACATCGACGGCAGCGGGTTGCGCAAGCTGCCGCGGTCGGGGATCGCCTTCGTGAAGGACCCGAGGCTGCCCGCCGACACCCAGCACGGCGACGAGCTGTACCGGGGCAACCGCTTAGACCGCGGCCACCTGGCGCGGCGGGCGGATCTGCTGTGGGGCAGCGCGGAGGAGGCGGACCGCGCCAACCGGGACTCGTTCTACTTCACCAACATCACGCCGCAGCTGGACGCGTTCAACCAGGCGGCGCGGAACGGGCTGTGGGGGCGTCTGGAGGACGCGCTCTTCGAGGACGTAGAGGTCGACGACCTGCGGGTGAGCGTGGTGGCGGGCCCGGTGTTCGGCGCGGACGACCGGGTGTATCGGGGGGTGGCGGTGCCTCGGGAGTTCTGGAAGGTCATCGCGCACACGGTGGGCGGGGAGCTGCGCGCGTCGGCGTTCCTCCTGACCCAGAATTTGGACCGGCTGGAGACGCTGGACCTGGACGAGTTCGCGGTGTACCAACTGCCGGTCGCCGAGGTAGGCGCCCGCACCGGCCTCAAATTCCCCACCGCCCTAACCGACGCCGACACCGCACCCCCACGCCCCGAGGCCGACACCCCACCCCACCCCCTCACCGGCCTCGCCGACATCCGCTGGACCCCCTAAGCCCAGATGACAGCATCTTGCAGCCCCAGATGATGTCACCATCTGACTTCCAGATGGCGACATCATCCCAATTCCGCATGATGACATCATCTCCATCGCGGATGACGCCATCATCTGACAAGATTTCAGATGTTCACATCATCCGAGATCGCGGACACCCTTCACAGTCCCCATCACCCTCCCCACCGCGATCTCGATGACCACCCGCTCCGGATTAGGCCGAGGCTGCCGATACCGCTCCGCATACCGCCGAACCGCCTCCCCCACAGCAACAGCATCGTCCCGCACGGTAGCCACCCCCTCCACAGTGGACCACCGCCGCCCGTCCAGCTGACAAACAGCCACCACCGGATCAGCGACCACGTTCCGCACCTTCCACGACCCACGCGAGGTAATCACCCGAACCAACCGAGCGTCACCATCAAAGGTCGCCCCCACCGGCACAACATGCGGCGACCCATCCCCCCGCCGAGTAGTCAACGTACACAAATGACGTTCCGTCCAGAACGCCAGAAACTCCGCATCGGGCTGCCACACGCAACCAAGACTACGGGGGGCGAGCACCGCCCACTCCCGCCCGCCACACAGCAACCACCAGCCCGACCACCCGACACCCGGCACGCCCGCACCCGGCACCGCGCACCCAGCACCCGCACCCCCATCCCGCACCCGGCACCCAACCGGCACCCGGCACCCCAAGCGGCACCCGGCACCCGGCACCCGGCACCCGGCACCCGGCACCCGGCACCCGGCACCCGGCAGAACACCACCCGACCAGCCACCTTCGGCCACCGGGGCACCGTGCCACCCGCCCTCCCGGCTAACCGCACCCCGGCCAACCATCACCCGGCCAACCATCACCCGGCAAACCACCGCCTGACCGACCACCCTCGGGCCAAACCACCGAGCCCGGCCCAACCCCGGGCCCGGCCCACCCCCCGGGCTGGCCCCACCCCGGGGCCAGCCCGACCGCTGGGGCCAACCGCCCACCCACCGAATCTGCACCCGCCCCCCACCACCATCCGGCCAACCGGCGCCGGGCCACCAGGTCAACCACCGGCCCGGCCAACCATCCCCCGACAACCACCGCCCCACCAACCACCACCACGGGGCCACCGCGCCAACCACCGGGACCATCGGGCTAACCACCCACCCGACCAGCCAGCACCACCGACCGTTATCCGGCCAACCACCTCGGGCCGCCGAGCCGACCCCCAGCCGACCGAGCCAACCACTCGCCCCGGCCACCCACCACCCCGGCCGCCAACGACCAACCCACCACCCCTGGCCCACCACCATAAGGACCACCGGGCCGACCGCCGGGCGACCGGGCCAACCACTCGCCCGGCCACCACCCAGCCGCCACCCGACCAACCACCACCACGGCCAACCACCATCACGGCCAACCCACCGTCAGGACCACCAGGCCGACCGCTCGGCGACCGGGCCAACCACTCGCCCGGCCACCACCCAGCCGCCACCCGACCCACCACCACGGCCGACCACCATCAGGACCACCGGACCGGCCACCGGGCGACCGGGCGCACAACCCGCCCGGCCACCCGCCACCCAGCCGCCACTCAGGGCGGCCTGTCGCTTCTAGTCGTCGCCGAAGATGGCGTCGCCGATTTCGTCCAGGACTTCGCCGAGGATCATGCCGCCGACGATGCCTGCGGCGGCGCCTGCGACCAAGCCGCCGCCGTGGAGGCCGTGGCCGCCGCCATGGGCACCATCGCCGCCATGGGCGCCGTGGGCGCCCTGGCCGAAGGACGCCCGCCTGCCCGCCGCCTGTGTCAGCCACTCGCCGATGCGGGACGTCCAGTCGGTCGTCTCCGCCTCCGCGTGGCTGACCTGGAAGCGGCCGAAGACGTCGCCGCCCTGGGTGAAGAGGCCGCCGCGCTTGTCGGCCTCCAGGACGACGGTCATGCCGTGCGCATCGGTGATGAACGTCAGCTCCACCTGGCTGATGCCGCCCGCCAGCTGGGCGGGCGGGTGGTACTCGATCTCCTGGAAGAACGGCAGCTGCTGGTTCACCCCGTGGATGCGGCCCATCTCCAGATCCGCGCTCCGGAAGCGGAAGCCCATCCGCTCGAAGGCTGCCAGCACCGCCGCCTGCGACGGCAGCGGCTCGACGTGCAGCGGGTCCATGTCGCCCTTGTCGACGGCCTTCGCGACCGCCAGTTCCGTGCGCAGCCCCAGCGTCATGCCGTGGAGCCGGTGGCCGCCGATCGCGGTCACCGGGGTCTCCCACGGGATCTGGATGCGGAACGGCACGACGTGCGTCTGGCCCGCGCGCAGCGGGAAGCGGCCTGCGACGACGTGGCGGTCGAACTCGACGTGGCCCTGGGTGTCGTCGCTGCGCTCGACGCGGGTGACCAGCGAGAGGGCGACGTAATCGATGTCGGCGTCGTGCTCGCCGCCCTGCATCCGGACCTCGCCGGTGACCGTGCCGCCGGGCATGGCCGAGCCCGAGGACAGCACGGTGTCCACGGACGGGCCGCCCACGCCCAGAGCGCGCAGCATCTTCTTGAACACCATCGTCGGAGCTCTCCTTACGCCGGTAGCCGGTCCCTCGTCCCCTGGGACGCGCGGACCGTTCGCTGGTTCCGCCGGGTACGTCGCCCGCGGCGTCCCCGGCGTGACTAGTCGACCACGGCGAGGGCGTCGATCTCCACGAGCAGCCCCTCGGGCAGTCCGACGTAGACGGTCGTCCGCGCCGGGAACGGCTCGCTGAGCAGCTCGGCGTAGGCGGCGTTCATCTCGGCGAAGTGCGCCACGTCGGTCAGGTACACCCGCAGCATCACGATGTCCTGCTCGGTCGCGCCCGCGGCCTCCAGCACGGCGAACACATTGCGCAGGCACGCCCGGGTCTGCTCGGCGACGGTGTCGCCCACCAGCGACCCGGTCGCCGGGTCGACGGCCACCTGGCCCGCGACCTGCACGATGTTGCCCTTGCGGATGCCCGGCGACAGCGGCACGGGCGGGGGCAGCGCGCCGGGCGGGGTGATGGCGGTCCTGGGCATGTCAGTCCTTTCCGACGGGGTTCCACCCGCAGGCGCGGGAAGCGGTGTCGGCCGCGGCGAGCAGGTCGGGGACCAGGGCCAGCAGGCCGGGCCGGTCGAGCAGGATCTTCGGCACCGACACCGACACCGCGGCCAGCACGGCGCCCGCCTGGTCGCGGATGGGCGCGGCCACGCAGTGGATGAAGTCCTCGTGCTCGGAGTCGTCGATGGCGTAGCCGCGCTCGGCCACGGTCCGCAGCTCGGCCAGGTAGTCGGCGGCGTTGGTGATCGTGTTCTCGGTCATCGGGGTGTAGGTGATCGACTCGGCGATCTCCCGGCGGCGCGGCTCGTCGAACGCCGCGACCAGCACCTTGGCCACGGCGGTGCAGTGCAGCGCTGCCCGTTTGCCGATGCGCGAGTACATGCGCACCGGGTGCTTGCTCTCGTACTTATCGATGTAGACGACCTCGCCGCTCTCGTAGCTGGCCAGGTGCACGGTGTGGCCGGTGGCGTCGTTGAGCGCGCGCAGCGCCGGTTCGGCCTGCCTGCGGACATCGCGCTGATCGAGCGCCCGCGACGCCAGGTCGAACAGGGTCGCGCCGAGCCGGTAGTGGCGGGCGTCGGCGCGCTGGACGAACCGGTGGGCCTCCAGGGTCCGCAGCAGCCGCAGCACCGTGGTCTTGTGCACGCCCGCGGACTCGGCGAGCTGGTCGAGGGTGCGCGGCCCCTCGGCGAGCGCGGTCAGCACCGTCAGCGCGCGGTCCAGGCTCTGGCTCATCTGACCCCTCTGGCGGTCACGTGCGTCGTCGCCCAGGTCGCGGCGTCCGCGTCGAGCAGGCGGGCGACGAGGTCCCCGGGCAGTGGGACCGCAACATCATGCTGGGTGCGCAGGGCCCCCGCCGCGTGCAGGTGCCCCGCGCGCAGCCGCCGCCTCGGCGACTGGCCCGCCAGCGTGGCGGCGAGGAACCCGGCGGCGAAGGCGTCCCCGGCGCCGACCGGCTCGACGACGTCCACCCGCAGCGCGGGCTCGAACACCGCCTCGCCCGCCTCGATCAGCGTCGCCCCGAGCGAGCCCTGCTTGACCACGAGCGTGGTCGGCTCGGGCAGCAGCTCCCGCACGTCGGCCGGGTCGGACACGCCCCACAGCGCCTCGGCCTCGTCGGCCCCGACCAGCACGATGTCGGCGCGCGCTGCCAGGCCGCGCAGCACGTCCGGGGCGCCGGAGTCCCACAGCGCCGGCCGCCAGTTGACGTCGAACGACACCCGGGGCGCGCGGTCGAGCACGGCCTCGATCAGGGCGCGGCAGCGCGGCGAGAGGGCGGCGGTGATCCCGGTCAGGTGGACCAGCCGGGCGGCGGCGACGTCGACGCGGTCGAGCACGTCGGGCCCCATGTCGGAGGCCGCCGAGCCGAACCGGTAGTACCGCATCGGGCTGCCCGAGGCGTTGGCCTCCTTGATGTAGACCCCGGTCGGGCGGGTCGGGTCGACGGCGACCCCGGACACGTCCACCCCCGCGGCGGCCACCGCGGCGACCACGGCGCGGCCGAACGGGTCGTCGCCCACCGCGCTCACCCAGCCCGTCGGGACCCCGAGCCCGGCGAGCGCGCACGCGACGTTCGACTCGGCCCCGCCGACGTCGCGGACCCAGGTCCGGACCTGGTCGGCGGGCCCGTCCTCGCCGGGCACGAACACGGCCATGGACTCGCCGAGGCACAGCACCTCGGGAGTGTCGACCCGCTCCACAGGCACCCCCACAACTCCCGGTTAACTTAACCGGTTCGCAGCGGCATGCTACACATCACATAGCGTCTGACGCACTAGGCGTTGCAAGTAGTGCAACTTGGCAAGAATGATTCGTTCTGGTCGGATCGGGAGTCGGGTACCCGGGAGAAAGGTCGGCACCGCATGAACGCCAGCCTCGACAGGTCCGCCGTCGCCCGGCTCCGCGACGAGCCGCTGGACTGGCGCTTCCGCCAGGTCCCCACCGGCCGGACGCTCGGCGAGACCGCCGCGGCCCGGCCCAACCTCTTCCGCGACGGCTTCCTCGGCCCCCTGGTCGTGCTGGACGAGGCCGCGCTGGAGCACAACCTCACGACGCTGGCCGACTGGTCGGCGCGGCAGGGACTGGCGCTGGCCCCGCACGGCAAGACGACGATGGCCCCGGCCCTCTTCGCCCGCCAGCTCGACCTCGGCGCGTGGGCCATCACGGTCGCCCACGCCGGGCAGGCCCGGGTCTGCCGCGCCTTCGGCGTGACGCGCGTGCTGGTCGCCAACGAGTTCACCGACCCCGGCGGCCTGGCCTGGCTGTCCGGCGAGCTGGCCGACCCCGGCTTCGAGTTCCTGTGCTTCGCCGACTCGGTCGAGGCCGTCGACCTCATGACCCGGGGCCTGGCGGGCGCGCCGCGACCCATCGACGTCCTGGTGGAGGTCGGCATGGCGGGCGGGCGCACCGGTGTGCGGGATCTCGCGGAGGCCACGGCCGTCGCCAAGGCGGTCTCCGCCAGCCCGGCGCTGCGCCTCGCGGGCGTGGCGGGCTACGAGGGCCCGGCCGCCTCCACCGCCGACGTCGAGGGCCTGTCCGCGGTCTGGTCCTACCTCGACGCCCTGCGGACCGCGGCCGTCAGCCTGCACCCGATGGTCGAGACCCCGCGCACGATCGTCACCGCGGGCGGCAGCGCGTACTTCGACGTGGTCGCCGCGTCCCTGACCGGCGCGTGGCCCATGCCCGTGCTGCCCGTCCTGCGCAGCGGCGCGTACATCACCCACGACGACGGCTTCTACCGCGACGTCTCCCCTCTCGGCGCCACGCCCCGCCTCACGGGCGTGCCGCCGCTCAAGCCCGCGCTGACCGCGTGGGCCCAGGTGAGTTCCCGCCCGGAGCCGGGACTGGCCCTGCTGGCGGCGGGCAAGCGCGACCTCTCCCACGACCTCGGGATGCCCCGCCCCCGCCTGCACCGCACCGCCGACGGTGTGACGCCGCTGGAGGGCTGCGAGGTGACGGCGATGAACGACCAGCACACCTACCTCCGCGTGCCCGCGGACCACCCACTGTCCATCGGGGACTGGGTGGCGCTCGGCATCTCCCACCCCTGCACCACCTTCGACAAGTGGCCGCTCATCCCGGTGACCGCCGAGGACGGCGAGACCGTGGTCGACCTCATCCGGACCTTCTTCTGATGACCGTCTACAAAGGCGTCACCGTCATCGACGGCACCGGCGCCCCCGCCTATCGGGCCGATGTCGAGGTCGCCGAGGGCCGCGTCGCCCGGATCGGGCGCGTCCCCGGCGCGGGCACGGACGCCCACGGCCTGGTCCTGTCCCCCGGCTTCATCGACATGCACTCCCACTCCGACCTGCTCCTGCTCACCGAGCCCGCGCACGAGGCCAAGACCACCCAGGGCGTGACCACCGAGGTGCTCGGCCAGGACGGCCTCTCCTACGCCCCCGTCGACGACGCCACCCTGGCCACCCTCCGCACCCAGCTCGCAGGCTGGAACGGCAACCCGGAGGACTTCGACTGGTCCTGGCGCTCCGTCGCCGCCTACCTCGACCGCCTCGATCAGGGCATCGCCGTCAACGCCGCCTACCTGCTGCCGCACGGCACCATCCGCATGCTCGCCATGGGCTCCGACGACCGGCCGCCCACCGCCGACGAACTGGACCGCATGCGCCGCGAGGTCGCCACCGGCATGACCGAGGGCGCGCTCGGCCTCTCCGCCGGGCTCACCTACTCCCCCGGGATGTACGCCGACACGGCCGAACTCGTCGCCCTGTGCGAGGTCGTGGCGGCCCACGGCGGCTACTTCAGCCCCCACCACCGCAGCTACGGCCGCAACGCGCTCGACGCCTACGCCGAGATGATCGCCGTCTCCCGGGCGTCCGGCTGCCCCCTGCACCTGGCCCACGCGACGCTCAACTTCCCGGAGAACGCCGGCCGCGCGCCGGAGCTCCTCGCGCTCCTGGACACCGCCGACCTGACCCTCGACACCTATCCGTACCTGCCCGGCGCCACGAGCCTCGCCGCGCTGCTGCCCGGCTGGGCGTCCGCGGGCGGTCCGGAGGCCGCCATCGCGCGGCTGACGGACCCGGCGACCCGCGAGCGCATCCGGCGCGAGATCGAGGAGGAGGGGTCCGACGGCTGCCACGGCGTGCCGGTCGACTGGTCGGCCATCGAGATCAGCGGCGTGCGCGACCCCGCGAACCGCCGCCACGTGGGCACGCGCGTCGGCCAGGCCTCTCGGCCGTTCGAGCTCTTCGCCGACCTCCTCGTCGCCGAGCGGCTGGGCACGTCGTGCCTGATGCACGTGGGCCACGAGGACAACGTCCGCGCGATCATGCGCCACCCCGCCCACACCGGCGGCAGCGACGGGCTGCTCGTCGGCGACCGGCCGCACCCGCGCGCCTGGGGGACCTTCCCCCGCTACCTGGGCCACTACGTCCGCGACGAGGGGGTCCTCGACCTCGTCGAGTGCGTGCACCACCTCACCGGCCGCCCGGCCCGCAGGCTCGGGCTCGCCGACCGCGGCGTGGTGCGCGAGGGATACGCCGCCGACCTCGTCCTGTTCGACCCCGACACCGTCGCCGACAGGGCGACCTTCGACCAGCCGCGCACGCCAGCGGCGGGCATCCACCACGTCCTCGTCAACGGCGTGCCCGTGGTCGAGGACGGCCGACCGACCGGGGCCCTCCCGGGCCACAGCATCCGCCAGGGGACACCGTGATCGTCTACATCGGAGCCATCGAGGGCGACGGCCTCACCGTCGCCACCGCCGACCCGGCCACCGGCGGGCTCACCGTCACCGACACGCTCGCCGACGTCCGCGAGCCCTCCTTCCTCGCCATGCGCGGGACCACGCTGTACGCGGTGGTCGAGGAGCCCGAGGGCGCCGTCACCGAGCTCGACATCGCCGACCCGGCCGCGCCGAGGGTCCGCCGGGTCGTCGCGACCGGCCAGGCGGGCCCCACGCACCTGTGCCTGCACGGCGACCACCTGGCCGTCGCGCACTACACCGACGGCACCGTCACGATCCACGACCTCGACACCCTCGCCGTCACCGACCGCCTGCGCCACGAGGCCGACGAGCCGCACGCGCACCAGGTCGTCTCGCACGGTGACTGGCTGGTCGCCGTCGACCTCGGCGCGGACGCAGTGCTCACCCACCGAGTCGACAACGGCCGGATCACCCAGCACGCGCGCTGCGACCTGCCCAAGGGCACGGGACCCCGGCACCTCGCGTTCCACGGGGACACCGCCGCCTACGTCCTGGGCGAGTACATCCCCGGCGTCACGCGGCTCGCCTGGGACGCGGGCGCCTTCACCGTGACCGGCCACCACCTCGTCACCGCGCCGGGCGCGCCCGAGACGTTCCCCGCCGAGATCATCGCGGCCGACACGCACCTCTACACGAGCAACCGGGGCGAGAACGTGATCGCCCGGCTCGACCTCGACGGCACGCTGCGCCAGAGCGTCCCGGTGGGCGGGGACTGGCCGAGGCACTGCGCCGTCGACCCCACCGGGCGCTGGCTCTACGTGGCCAACCAGCGCTCCCACAACGTCACCTGGCTGCCCCGCGACCCGGCCACCGGCGAGCTGGGCGAGCCGGTCGGCAGTGTCACGGTCCGTGGCGCGTGCATGGTGGCGTTCGCCTGAGAGGGTCAGCTTGTGCCCGGGATGAGCGCGTTCTACCATCCTCTCCATTGCCGCCAGTGAAATCTATGTTGCGTAAGATGCAACAGCGGGGAAGGATCGGGGATGAACGCCTTCGACACCCTGCTCCCCCGCCCGGTGTCGGCCCGGTCGACCGGGGGGACGTGCCGGGTCACCGACCCCGCCGCGCTCACCGACGCCTCCACTGTGGTCATCGACCCGGTCGCGCTGCCACATCCTGAGTCATACCGACTTTCCATCACACCGCAGGGCGTCCAGGCCACCGCGGGCGACGCGGCTGGCGCGGCCCACGCCGCCCGCACGCTGCGCCAGCTGCTCGGCCCGGACGCCTTCCGCGCCGCCGACATCCACACCGGCGAGTGGACGCTTCCGTGCGGGGAGGTCGTCGACCACCCGCGCTTCCCCTGGCGCGGCGTGCTCCTCGACGTCGCCCGGACCTTCCAGCCCAAGGCGGCGGTGCTGCGGTTCATCGACCTGATGGCCGCGCACAAGCTCAACGTCCTGCACCTGCACCTGACCGACGACCAGGGCTGGCGCATCGAGGTCCCCGCCTATCCGCGGCTGACCGAGGTGGGCGCCTGGCGCAAGGGCTCGTGGACCGGCCGCCAGCCCGACGGCGACCTCACCCACGACGGCCGCCCGCACGGCGGCTTCTACACGACCGCGGACCTGCGCGAGATCGTCGCTTACGCCCGCGCGCGGCACATCACCGTCGTGCCGGAGGTGGACGTGCCCGGCCACAGCCAGGCCGCCATCGCCGCCTATCCGGAGCTCGGCGCGTCCGGCGCGCCGGTCGAGGTGTGGCACGCGTGGGGCGTCAGCGAGCACGTCCTCGCCCCGACCGACCACGTGATCGACTTCTACACCGCCGTGCTGGACCACGTGCTGGACGTGTTCGACGCGCCGGTCGTCTGCCTCGGCGGCGACGAGGTGCCGACCAAGCAGTGGCAGGAGCACCACGCCGACCGGGTCGCCGAACTCGGCCTCGACTCCGTCGACGCGGTGCCCGGCTGGTTCCTGCGCACGCTGGGCAGGCACCTGGCCGCGCACGGCAGGCGCACGCTGGGCTGGGACGACGTGATGGACGCAGGCGACCTGCCGCCCGGGGTCATCGTCGCGTCGTGGCGCGGCGAGGAGGCCGGGCGGGCCGCGGCGCTCGCGGGCCACGACGTGGTCATGTGCCCGGAGCAGCACGTCTACCTCGACCACCGGCAGTCCGAGCGCCCCGACGAGCCGATCCCCGTCGGGTACGTGCGCACGGTCGAGGACGTCTACGCCTACGACCCCATCCCCGACGGCCTGCCCGAGGACGCCCACCACCGCGTGCTCGGGGCGCAGGCCCAGATCTGGACCGAGCACCTCGACGGCCCGCGCCGGGTGGACTACGCGGCGTTCCCTCGGCTGGCCGCCTTCGCCGAGGTGGTGTGGACGCCGCCGGAGCGCCGCGACCCGGCGGGGTTCGTCGAGCGGCTGGCCGCCCACCACCTGCCCCGGCTCGACGCGCTGGGCGTGGAGTACCGCCCGCTCTCGGGCCCCCTGCCGTGGCAGACCCGGCCGGGCGTGCCCGGCAGGCAGCGCTGAGGAGAGGAGCCGCTTTCGACGCGACCGCACAAAAGCGGCCCGGCCGTATTCGACCGGGCCGGAAAATTCCTTCCCTATTCCACTTCGCGCGGGGAAACCAGCGTCGCGACGAACTTGTACCGGTCGCCACGGTAAACCGAGCGCACCCATTCAACCGGCCGATTGTCGGTGTCGAAAGAATGCCTCGACAGCCGAAGCATCACCGCGCCGACCTCATTGCCGAGCAGGGCGGCGTCCGCTGGCGTGGCCAGCGTGGTCTCGATCGTCTCCTCCGCGTGCCCCAGCTCCACGCCGTAGTGCTCCCACAGCACCCGGTACAGCGAGGTGTCCCCGACGCGGGCCTCCAGGCCGGGGAAGCGGGTCAGCGGGAGCCGCGACGTCTCGATCGCCATGGGCTCACCGTCGGCGCTGCGCAGCCGCCTGAGCCGCAGCACGTCGGCCCCCGCAGGCACGGCCAGCAGCGCGGCCAGCTCCGGTTCCGCGGCCTCGATAGCGGCCTCCAGCAGGGACGATGTGGGGTTGAGCCCGTGCGAGCGCATGTCCTCGGTGTAGGAGGACAGCTGCAGCCGCTGGGTCACCTTGCCCGAGCCGACGTAGGTGCCGCTGCCGTGCACGCGGGTCAGCCTGCCCTCGGCCATCAGCTCGGTGAGCGCCTTGCGCACGGTGGTCCGCGAGACCCCGAACCCCTCGGCCAGCGCCCGCTCGCCGGGCAGCGGGCCGCCGGGCCCGGCAGCGGCGACCATGGCGAGCAGCCGGTCCTTCAGCGCCCAGTGCTTGGGCGTACGGGCCGATTTCCGGCCGTTTTCCGCGAGGTTGTCCGCCATGAGTGTTCCTTGGTCGCGCGCCGATGGGCAGGGTGGGCCGCTGCGGGGACGAAAGGTCACGGTTCCGCATTTATCTTGACAAGCCCGAGAACTACGGACCACTCTAATCGCAATGGTCTAAACCACTCAAGCCCTTCGTTGCCGGATGGGCTGCTCGAAAGGAAGTACCTCCAGTGAGAAGTTGGTCGAAGTCGCTGATCGGGGGTGTCGCGGTCGCCCTTGCGGTCGCAGGCTGCGCGGGCTCCGGTGGCGACACCGGGGGCGACAACGCCCAGAGCGGTCCCCGGGAGCTGACCGTGTGGCTGATGAACGGGTCGGCCCCCGAGACCCTCACCAACGCGCTGCACCAGGAGTTCCAGGCCGCCCACCCCGGCGTGACGGTCAAGTACGAGGTGCAGCAGTGGAACGGCATCCAGGACAAGCTGACCACCGCCCTGGCCAGCAACGACGCCCCGGACGTCATCGAAATCGGCAACACCCAGTCGCCGAAGTTCGCCCAGCAGCGCGTGCTGCTCGACATCAGCGCGGACACCGCGAGCTTCAACAAGGACCAGTGGCTCTCCGGCCTTGAGGGCTCGGCGACCTGGGACGGCAAGCAGTACGCCGTGCCGTTCTACGCCGCCAACCGCGTGGTGCTCTACCGCAAGGACATGTTCGAGCAGGCGGGCGTCACCGCGGAGCCGACCAACCGCGCCGAGTGGCTGGCCGCCATCGAGAAGCTGAAGGCCAAGTTCGGCTCGGACAAGGACTTCCAGGCGCTCTACCTGCCCGGCCAGAACTGGTACTCGCTGCTGTCGTTCATCTGGGACGAGGGCGGCGACATCGCCACCCAGGACGGCACCACCTTCAAGGCGGCGCTGGACAGCCCGCAGGCCAAGGCGGGCCTGGAGTTCTACAAGGAGCTGGTCGAGGCCTCGGGCACCAAGGCGCCCAAGGACGCCGACGAGCAGACCCCCGAGCAGGCGGGCATCTACGGCGGCGGCAAGGTCGCGATGATCATCGGTCTGCCCTGGGAGGTCGCCACGGCCGCCAAGAGCGACCCGAAGATCACCGAGCTGACCGGTGCGTTCCCGATCCCGGGCAAGGCGGGCCCCGCGCCGGTCTTCCAGGGCGGCTCGAACCTGGCCATCCCGGCCAACAGCAAGGACCAGGACCTCGCCAAGGAGTACATCAAGCTGATCAGCAGCGCGAAGTACCAGAGCGAGTTCGCTAAGGCGGGCATGATCCCGGGCACCTCGACCGACCTGTCCGCCCTTGAGGCAGGCGGCCCGGCCAGCGCGGCCATGGCCAAGTCCTCCACCAACGGCAAGGGCGTCCCGGCGACGCCGGGCTGGGCCACGATCGAGGCGGGCCAGAACCCGCTGAAGGACATGCTCACCGCGTACCTGACCGGCGCCAAGAGCATCGACCAGGCGACCGCGGACGCCAACGCCGTGCTCAACGAGGCATTCGCGGGCTGATCGGGTCATGACCTCGACGACATCGGCACGGGCCGCTCGGCCCGCGGGTGCGAACCCGCGGGCCGGGCGGTCCGGCCCGCGCGGGCCCCGCGGCTTCCTGCGGGTCAGCGAGCGGGCCGTGCCCTACCTGATGATGGCGCCCGCCCTGGTGTTCCTGGTCGCGCTGCTGGGCTGGCCCGCGCTGCAGGTGGTGTTCATCAGCTTCCGCGAGCTCAACCTCGGCGAGCTCGTGCGCGGCGAGGTGATCTGGACCGGCTTCGACAACTACGTCGAGGTGCTGTCCGACCCGGAGTTCTGGACGATCACCCTGCGCACCGTGGTCTTCACGACCGGGGTCGTGGCCGCGACCGTGCTCCTGGGCCTCGGCCTTGCCGTGCTGATGCGGCACCTGAGCCGCGGTGTCCGGATGGCCCTGCAGATCAGCCTGGTGCTGGCCTGGGCCACGCCGATCATCGCGACCACCACCGTGTTCCAGTGGATGTTCGACCAGCAGTACGGCATCCTCAACAAGACCCTGGTGCTGCTCGGCTTCGAGAGCTACTCGGGCCACTCCTGGTTCAGCACCGGCGCGAGCACGCTGACCGTCATCGGTCTGCTGGTGTGCTGGCAGGCCGTGCCGTTCGTCGCGTTCACCCTCTACGCGGGGCTGCTCGGCGCGTCCAAGGACCTCTACGAGGCCGCGTCGATCGACGGCGCGACCGGGTGGCAGGCGTTCCGGGCGGTGAGCTGGCCCGCGCTGCGCCCGGTGCTGGCGATCGTGGTCTTCCTGTCGGTGCTGTGGGACTTCAAGGTCTTCACCCAGGTCTGGGCCATCCGCCAGGGCGGCCCGGACGGGCAGAGCACGACGCTGCCCGTGCTGCTGTACCTCAAGGGCATCTCCGGCAGCGGGTTCGGCGTGGCCGCCGCGGTGGCCGTGCTGATGCTGATCGTCCTCGTCCTGGTGACCTGGCGGTACATGCGCCTGCTGGTCCGCTCGCAGGAAACGGAGCTGTAGATGCACAAGACCCGTGGGCAGCGCGTCGGCCTCGCCGTGCTGGGCATCGCGGCCACCGTGTTCTTCTTCTTCCCGACGTACTGGATGATCACCACCGCGCTGAAGACGCCCGCGCAGATCCTGTCGCCGGACTACGACCTGATCCCGCTGTCGGTCACCTTCGACAACTTCGCCTCGGCGTTCGGCAAGGACGGCTTCACCTCGTTCCTGACCAACAGCCTGATCGTCACGCTCGGCTCGGTGGCGGTGGCGCTGGCGGCGGGCCTGCTGGCGGCCGTGCCGCTGGCGCGCATGCGCTTCCGCGGCCGCAAGGGCTTCGTGCTGCTGGTGCTCATCGCCCAGCTGGCGCCGCTGGAGGCGCTGTTCGTCCCGCTCTACCTGATCATGCGGGACGCGAACCTGCTCGACAAGCTGCCGTCGCTGCTGCTGGTGTACGTCGCCTTCACCCTGCCGTTCACGGTCTGGACCCTGCGCGGGTTCGTGAAGGGCATCCCGGTGGAGTTGGAGGAGGCGGCCATGGTGGACGGCTGCGGCCGGTGGGGCGTGTTCCGCAGGGTCACGCTGCCGCTGCTCGGGCCCGGCCTGGTCGCCACGTCGGTGTTCAGCTTCGTCACCGCGTGGAACGAGTTCCTGTTCGCGCTGGTGTTCATCAGGGACAAGGGCAACCAGACGCTGCCGGTGTGGCTGTCGTCGTTCCGGACGGCGTTCGGCACCGACTGGGGCGGCATCATGGCCGCGTCGGTCATCTACGCCGTGCCCGCCCTGGTCTTCTTCATGTTCGTCCAGCGCAAGCTGGTGTCCGGCGCGACCGCGGGGGCGGTGAAGGGCTGATGGCGAATCCGATGACGGCGCGTTCCGGAGTGGACGACTCGGTGCGCGCGATGGCCGAGGCGGTGCTGCTGCCCGGGTTCCGGGGCACCACCGCCCCGGACTGGGTGCGGGCGCGGGTGGCCGCCGGGCTCGGCGGCGTGGTCCTGTTCGGCCGCAACGTCGTCGACGACGAGCAGGTGGCCGCGCTGACGGCCGCGCTGCGCGCCGAGCGCGACGACGTCGTGGTCGGCATCGACGAGGAGGGCGGCGACGTCACCCGCCTCGACGCGGCCACCGGCAGCGACCTGCCCGGTCCGCTGGCGATGGGCGCGGCGGGCGACCTCGCCCTGACCGCCGAGGTGGGGGCGGCGCTCGGGGCCAGGCTCGCCGCCTGCGGGGTGACGGTGAACCTGGCCCCGTGCGCGGACCTGACGCTGTCCCAGGACGACCCGATCATCGGCGTGCGCGCGTTCGGGTCCGACCCGTACGCCGCCGCCGCGCACGTCGGGGCGTTCGTGCGGGGGCACCAGCGCGTCGGCGTGGCCGCCTGCGCCAAGCACTTCCCCGGTCACGGGGCGTCCACATCGGATTCGCATGTGGCGCTGCCGGTCCTGCCCCGCACCCCGGAGGAGCTGCGCGCCTGCGAATTGGTCCCATTCCGGGCCGCGCTGGCCGCCGGGGTGCGGGCAGTGATGACCGGCCACCTGGTGGTCCCGGGGTGGGGCGACGACCCGGTCACGCTCAACTCCGTCGCCATCAACGAGATCCTGCGCGGCGAACTCGGCTTCACCGGCGCCGTCATCACCGACGCGCTGGAGATGGGCGCCGTCGCGGGCACCTTCGGCGACACCGACGGCCTCACCGAGGCCGCCGTCCGCGCGCTGCGCGCGGGCGCCGACGCCCTCTGCATCGGCGGCGAGGAGGCGGGCCCCGAGGTCCTGGACCGCATCGTCGGCCGCATCGCCGCCGCCGTCGCCGACGGCACCCTGGACGAGCAACGCCTCGCCGAGGCCGCCGCCCGCACCCGCGCGCTGGGCACGGCGCCGGAGCATGGCGGGCATCCGGCCCCCCGCCGCCAGGATATCGGGCGCGGGGACGGCAGTGCTGACACGACCACGGGCCTGTGGACAACCGGCGAGCGGCTGTCCACACCCGCCGACCATCCCTCGCCCCCACCCTCCTCCCCCGCATATCCTGGCGGCGGGGGGCCGGACAGCCACCGCCACCGACTGGGCATCACCGTGGCGCGCAAGGCGATCCGCGCGACCGCGTTGCCCGAGTTGGAAGACCCGCTCGTGCTCGACGTCGAGGTCGATCCGACCATCGCCGCCGGGCCCGTGCCGTGGGGGCTCGGCCCGCACCTGAGCGAGCTGGTCCCCGAGACGACCGTCCTGCGCGTCGACGCGGCCGAGCCCGCCGATGCGCTGGCCGCCGCGCGCACGGCGGCGGGGGTCGTCATCGTGACCCGGGACGCGCACCGGCACCCGGCCGTGCGCGCCCTGGTGGCCGAATTGGTCCACACCAATCCGGTCACCGTCCACGTGGAGACCGGCGTGCCCGGCCCCGATCTCGGGGCCAGCGCGCGGATCGACACGTTCGGGGCGTCCCGCCCCAGTCTGCGGGCAGCGGCCGAAACGGTGGCCGAGGCCTGTCGACACTAGAACCGGCCTTACTCCATTCGAGTGAGACCAGTGGTCTAGACCTTGTCCCCGTCAGGTGGTCTGGACCAAAGTCAACCCAACATCCCCCACCGATCCTCTCCCTGCGAGGTGACCCACGTGTCCAGAACCCGATGGCATGTGACAGCGGCCCTGGTGGCCGCTGGCACGATCACTCTGGGCCTGGTAGTAGCGGCCCCGGCCAGCGGCGCCGCCGCCCCGACCGCCGTGTTCGAGAAGACCCAGGACTGGGGCTCGGGCTGGCAGGCCAAGTACACGATCCGCAACAACGGTGACACCGCACTGACGAACTGGCGGATCGAGTTCACCCTCAGCCCCGGCACGATCTCGTCCTCTTGGGACGCCCAGCGCTCGGTGTCGGGCACCAAGTACACCTTCTCCAACCTGTCGTGGAACGGCACCGTCGCCCCCGGCGCCAGCGTGTCGTTCGGCTTCATCGGCTCGGGTGCGGGCACGCCGACCAACTGCACCCTGAACGGCGCGTCGTGCGACGGCACCATCCCGCCGACCACGACGACGACCACGACCACTTCGGACGACCCGACCACCACGACCACCACCACGACGACGACGGACACCCCGCCGCCGCCCGGTTCCAAGGTCGTGGGCTACTTCGCGCAGTGGGGCGTCTACGGGCGCAACTACCACGTGAAGAACATCCACACGTCGGGCTCGGCCTCGAAGCTGACGCACATCATGTACGCGTTCGGCAACGTCACCGGCGGCCGCTGCGTGATCGGCGACTCCTTCGCGGACTACGAGAAGTCCTACGGGGCCGACCAGAGCGTCGACGGCGTCGGCGACACCTGGGACCAGCCGCTGCGCGGCAGCTTCAACCAGCTGCGCAAGCTGAAGAAGATGTACCCGCACATCAAGGTCGTGTGGTCCTTCGGCGGCTGGACCTGGTCCGGCGGGTTCGACGACGCGGCGCGCAACCCCACCGCGTTCGCCGACAGCTGCTACAAGCTGGTCGAGGACCCGCGCTGGGCCGACGTGTTCGACGGCATCGACATCGACTGGGAGTACCCGAACGCCTGCGGCCTGGAGTGCGACACCAGCGGCCCCGAGGCGTTCGAGAACCTGATGCGGGCCCTGCGGTCCCGCTTCGGCGCCAGCAACCTGGTCACCGCGGCCATCACCGCGGACGCCTCCAACGGCGGCAAGATCGACGCCACCGACTACGCGGGCGCCGCCCAGTACGTCGACTGGTACATGCCGATGACGTACGACTTCTTCGGCGCGTGGGCGGCGCAGGGCCCGACGGCCCCGCACTCCCCGCTGCGGGCCTACCCGGGCATCCCGCAGGACGGCTTCAACTCCGACGCCGCCATCCAGAAGCTCAAGGCCAAGGGCATCCCGGCGAGCAAGCTGCTGCTCGGCATCGGGTTCTACGGCCGAGGCTGGACCGGCGTCACGCAGTCGGCCCCCGGCGGCACGGCGACGGGCCCCGCGCCCGGCACCTACGAGCAGGGCATCGAGGACTACAAGGTCCTCAAGACGCGCTGCCCGGCCAACGGGACCGTCGCTGGCACCGCGTACGCCCACTGCGGCAACCAGTGGTGGAGCTACGACACCCCGGCGACCATCGCGGGGAAGCGCAGCTACAGCGCGCAGCAGGGTCTCGGCGGCATGTTCTTCTGGGAGCTGTCCGGCGACACCACCAACGGTGAGCTGATCACCGCGATGCGCGGCTAGGCTCCGGCCGGGACGGGCCGGATGTGGGCGTCCCGCCAGGTTCTCCTGGCGGGACGCTCACCCGCGTGGCGGGCTCTCAGGCGAGCACGCCGAGGAGTTCGCCGATGACCCGGCCGGTGGTCGTGGTCATCGCGCCGTACTCGGCCGCGGACCGGACGGCCTGGCGGTGCTCGTCCAGGCTCAGGTCGGCGATCGCGTCGGCCACCGCGAACACCTGCGTCCCCGCCAGGTACGACCCGCCCGCGGCCATGAGGCAGGCGGCGTGGGCACGGACCCCGACGAGGACGAGCTGGTCGCGGCCACCGGCGTCGAGGACGTCGCGCAGCGCGGCATAGGGCTCGCCCGCTCCCGCGTCGACCACCAGGTCGCACGGGCGCGGCACGTACACCGGTTCCCCGGCCTGGCGGCCGCGGAGCGTGTAGACGATCGGCACAGCGACATCACGGCACGTGTCGCGCAGCTTGCCGACGTTGTGCACCAGCTCGATGGCAGGAGAACGGCTTCCGTCGAAGGAGGCGACGATGCGGTCCTGCATGTCGTGGACGACGAGAACCGCGCGCTGGGCGTCGACGCGCCACGCGACGGTGTTGCGGGGCAGCTTCGCCGCGGCGGACATGTCGTACGGCTCGACAAGGGGGACGGCCATGCTCGCACCTCCAGTATCAACTTAGGTTAGCCTAACTTGCATTGGCGACCTGTCCACGTGGCCGTGGTCACCAGGCCGCCGATCCCGACCCGAAGGAGGGCCCGGGTGGACGACCTCGACCCCCGCCTGCACACCGTCCGGCTGCTGCGCACCATCGCCGCGCGCCTGGACCTGCTCGACGCCCGGTTCGCCGCGGAGCACGACCTGCACCCGACCGACCTGCGCGCGTTGATCCATCTGCTGGAGGCCAGGCGCACCGGCGTCCCGGCCACCCCGGGCTGGCTGTGCGGCCGCCTGGGCCTCAACTCCGCATCGGTCACCGCGCTGGTCGACCGGCTCGTCCGCGCGGGCATGGTGACCCGCACCCGCGACGACCACGACCGGCGCCGCGTGCTGCTGTCCGTGCACGCCAGGGCGATCGACCTCGGCGGCCTCGCGATCGACTCGACCCACGACGCCCTGAGCGCCCTGGACCGCTGCGACCCCGCCGACCTCATGGCGGCGCGCCGGGTCCTGCACGAGGTGGCCCGCGCGATGTCGGGCGAGCGCGTCGTGGGCGTCGGCGGCCGAAATCCGGTTGTCCGGTCCGGACAATCGGAGGGGTGGACACCACTACCGCCGACCCAGCGGTCCAGCTGACCCCGCTGGCCCCGCTCGTCGACCGCGTCGTCGCCGTCGCCGCGACGGCCGCGGCGACGACCGAGGTCATGCCTCCGGGGCACGAGACCTGGACAGCCGGGGCCCGCGCCGCCTACCGCGCGTTCCTCGACGCCCAGCTCGCCGACCCCACCACGACGTCGTTCGCGATCTGCCGGGCAGAGGACGCGGTCGGCGTCATCCGCATGCGCGCGGTCGATGAGGCGACGGCGGAGATCGGCCTGTGGCTCGCCCGCGACGCGCGGGGGCGGGGCATCGGCACGGCCGCCGTCCGCGAGCTCCTGACCGTCGCCCGCCGCTCGGGCCACCGCGTGGTCGTAGCCGAGACGACACCGGACAACGCGGCCGCCCTCGGCGTCCTGGCGTCCTGCGGCGCCGCGGTGCATCCCGAGGACGGGCGGATAGTGGCGGAGCTGGCGGTCCCCATGGGAGCCCGGAACGGTCCCGTCTTCGAGTACGCCGAGGACGCGCCGGTCCTGACCGGAGCCGACGATGTGCTCGACACGATCGTCCCCGGCCTCTACGGTCAGTCGGTCGACTGGGTTGCCCTCCCGGTGTCGCGGCTGACGCCGGAGTTCTTCGACCTGAGCACCCGGATAGCCGGGGAGATGGTGCAGAAGCTGCTGAATTACCACCTGAACGTGGCGATCGTCGGCGACGTCACCACGCACGTCTCCCGCAGCTCCGCCTTGGCCGCCTATGTCCGCGAGAGCAACCGAGGCCGCCATGCCTGGTTCGTGGCTGACACGGCCGAACTGCTGGAGCGCCTGGGCGTCCGCTAGGCCACCTCGACAAAAGGGAAACGCCAGAAGGCCCGTTCTTGTAACAGTCCGACTGAATCGGATCGTTACGAGAACGGGCCTTCTGGTATGAAGTCCGGCGGTGTCCTACTCTCCCACACCCTCACGAGTGCAGTACCATCGGCGCTGATGGGCTTAGCTTCCGGGTTCGGAATGGGACCGGGCGTTTCCCCACCGCTAAAACCACCGAAACACTATGAAACAAACAACCCCCACATCCCGCACACCGAGTCTTCTCGGGTGCTGGGGGGTGGTTGGTGTCTCAGACACCACACAGTGGATGCGTAACATGTTCGT
>NZ_BMRB01000007.1 GCF_014648415.1 Actinokineospora fastidiosa | reverse complement strand
GGAGACAGGGTGTCGGCGGCGGCGAGGGCAACGCCGGGTGCGGGCGTCGGCGGGCTCAGCCGGTGCCGGTTGCCAGGCGACCTCCCGCAGCCAGCCGGGACAGAACAGGCAAGCCGCGGCCTCCTGATGTATCGGAGGCCGCGGCTTGACGTCGCGGTCGCGTGGTGCGCGTGCGCCACTTCCGGCGGCTCTACCGCCGCTGTCTACGACTGTGCGCGGACGATGGCGACCGGGCAGGTCGCGTGGTGGAGGACGCCCTGGCTCACCGAGCCCATCAGCAGGCCGCGGAAGCCGCCCGCGCCCCGGGAGCCGACCACGAGCAGCGTCGCCCCGGCGGCGATGTCGGTGAGGGCCCTGGCCGGGTGGCCGTGGGTGACCGCGCGGCGCACCGGCACGTCCGGGTGCTTCTCCGCCCATCCCGCCATGGACTCGGCGAGGGCCAGGGCGGGCACGGGGTCCTCGTCGTCGGCCAGCAGGACCCCGGTGGCCACCGGGTCCGCGATCCGCGCGGGGCTGACGGTGATGGCCAGGACCCCGGTGCCCAGGCGCTGGGCCTCGGCGAAGGCGAAGGCGATGGCGTCGACGGAGTTCCGCGAGCCGTCGACGCCGACGACGACGTCCCCGCGGGCCACCGTCCGGGCGTCCGGGTCGCCCTCGCGGACCACCACGACCGGCACCGGGGCGTGCGCGGCGACCTGGACGGCGGTCGACCCGAGCAGCAGCCCGGAGAACCCGCCCAGCCCGCGCGAGCCCAACACGACCATGCAGGCCGAGCCTGCCTCGCGCAGCAGCGCGGGGACGGGCGCGGTCTCCGGCATCGCGGTGTCGATCTCGATGTCCGGCGCGGCCTCGCGGGCGCGGCCCACCGCGTCGACGAGGATCCGGCGTGCCTCGTTGCGCAGGCCGCCGGTCGAGTCGCCGAACTCGGCCGGGCCGAGCGGGACGCCCAGCTTGGGCCAGATGAACGCGTGCACCACGCGCAGCCCGGTCTCCCGCGCGGCGGCCTCCCGCGCCGCCCACGCCACCGCGTCCAGGCTCGACTGCGAACCGTCAGCCCCGACGACGACCGGGGCGCTGTTGACCGACATGAACTCCTCCTCGTTCGATTCCCCTCCACGATCGCCCGACGCCGAGTCCCGGGAACAGCAACGGAGAGCACCACCGCGCTGGGTCTTTGGTCCCCACGCGCCCGGTGCGCGAGGACCCTGGCGCGCCCCCGGAGGCCGATGTGGACTGGACATCGATGACGGGCGTGGAAGGAGCGAGATGACGCAGGAGTGCCCGGAGAGCACCACCGTCCGCGCCGCACTGGGCGTGGCAGGGCGGGCGCAGAACCCGTTCGGCGCCGCGGGATGGCGCTGGGACCCGCTCCCCGGCGGCTTGGGCCTGCGCATCGCGGACTTCCAGGACGAAACGATTTCTGCCACCGAACGCCCACGCCTGCGGCTCGCGGGCACCCGGCAGCGCACGACTCCCCAGGAGCACGGGGAACCAGCACCGGACACGGCGTTTCTCGCCGCGGGTGCCGCGCTGCACGCCGCCGTGCTCGCGTTCGCGGCGTTCGGCTGGCAGGCCGCGGTGCGCGAGCCGCGTGCGCGTGGCCACCTGGCCGCCCTGGCCTTCTCACCGCGCGCCGCGGAGCCGTCCGACATCGATCGTGCCGCCGCGCTGGTGCGGTGTCGCGCCGACCGTCGCCCCTACCTCGGCTGGGCGCTGCGGCCGGACCAGGCGGACGCGCTCACGGCCGCGGCCGAGGCCATGGGGGTGACGGCCGTCGTCGTCCCGGCCCGCGCGGCGCTGGTGCCCGCCCTCGGGGGCGGCCGGAGCGAGGGCCCCGGCTCGCTGCTGGTGCTCAGCACCCCGGGGGCCACCGTGGCGGACCGGCTGCGCGCCGGGGCGGCGACCAGCGCGGTGCTGCTCGCCGCCACCGCGCTCGGGCTGTCCGCCTGCGCGCTGCCCCAGGTGCGCGCGGCCGTCGGGCCGGTGGCCCCGGAGGTCGTGGTCAGGGCGGGTGCGGCCGCGTAGGGACTTTGGTCCCTCATCGGCGGGGTCGGCGGTCGGCTGCCCCCGGTCTCCCCCGGTCCTAGGCTGGGTGTGGAGCGCGAGGAGGCTGTTTCGATGACACGGATCTTCCTGGTGGACGACCACGAGATCGTCCGCAGGGGCATCGCCGACCTGTTCGAGGACGTGCCCGAGTTCGAGGTGGTCGGGCAGGCGGGCTCGGTGGCCGAGGCCCTGGTGCGGGTGCCGGTCAGCGGCGCCGAGGTGGCGGTGCTGGACGTGCGCCTGCCCGACGGCAACGGCGTCGAGCTGTGCCGTGAGCTGCGCTCCCGCGACCCCGGGCTGCGCTGCCTGATGCTGACCTCGTTCGCCGACGACGAGGCCCTCTTCGAGGCCATCATGGCCGGGGCCTCCGGCTACGTGCTCAAGCAGGTGCTCGGCACCGACCTGGTCGCCGCCGTGCGCACCGTCGGCGCGGGCGGCTCGCTGCTCGACGCCCGCACCACCACCGCCCTGCTGGAGCGCATCCGCCGCGAGCGCACCGAGTCCGACCCGCTGGCGAGCCTCACCGAGCAGGAGCGCAACGTCTTCGACCTCATCGGCGAGGGGCTGACCAACCGCCAGATCGGCGAGCGCATGTTCCTGGCCGAGAAGACGGTGAAGAACTACGTCTCCAAGGTGCTGGCCAAGCTGCAGATCGAGCGCCGCACCCAGGCCGCCGTCCTCGCCAGCAGGCTGCGCAAGGCCGCCCCGCCCCAGGAGTGATCGCGGTCTGGGTGAGCAGCCCGAGACCCGGGCTCTCGGCGATCACCGGCAGGTGGCGGACCCCGGCCTGGGCCATCGTCCGCAGGGCCGTGTCGAGGGTGGCCTCGGGCGTGGTGCCGATGACCCGGTCAGTCGTGGCGGTCCGAATAGCACGTGGCCACACCTCGTGACCCGCCGGGCAAGCGCTACCGACGAGGCACGCAATCCCCGCGCGACGCGTGCCGGTGTGCCGCGTGCGCGCGGCACACCGCGCGGGTTCAGTCGGAGGGGTGGAGTTCGGCGTTGCGCTGTCGGGCTTCGTGGAGTTGGTCTTCGAGGGTGATGATGCGGCAGGCAGCGTCGATCGGGGTGCCCTGGTCGACCAGTTCCCGCACTCGCGCGGCCACCCGCAGCTGGTGGCGGGAGTAGCGGCGGTGCCCGCCTGCGGAGCGCTGCGGCTGGATCAGCCCGTTCTCATCAAGGCTGCGCAGGAATCCCTGGCTGGTGCCCAGCATGTCCGCGGCCCGGCCCATGGTGTAGGCGGGGTAGTGCTCGTCGTCGAACCTGTCGCCCGCGCTCGGCGCGGGCGCGTCGGGATGGTCAGGGGTCATTCCACCTCCACATCACGAGGGCCCCCGGGTGTCGTCGCACGACACCCAGGGGCCCAGGGGTTGGGTTCCACCATTGTCAACCGACCGTGAGGCCGGCTTTCCGTACCCGCGACGTCCGGCCGAGGCCTGGATCGCGCGGGGATCGCGAGTCTGTAACCGAGAACCACCTACCAATCCGATGGGCCTGCGGTACCCGCCCGGCGATAGACAGCCACGGCGGGCGATCCAATGATGCGCCCTCTCCCTTCCTTCTCCTGTTTCCCTACCCGGTCTCGATGCGGTCATCAGCGGCCGGAACCTCATGCCTTGACGGCTTCCAGCACCACTGACGTCGCAGGTCAGGCGTGCCGGAACCCCTTCACTGACCGGTTCCGGCACACCTGACCGCCTTCTTCACTGCTAACCGACTTCACTCCGTGGGCGTACGATCCCCGCCCACGTCCTGCACCAGCTCACCGGGACCACCGACTGCCCGGTCCCGGCCGGTCCCCGTGCATCGCGGTTCAGCACGGTCGGACCGTTGTCTCACCTCGCGGGTAGTTCCGTCATCTCCCGCGCCTGCTCGACGTTGTCTCTCTCGCTACAACCAGAACCTTACACGCACCCGCGACCGAATGTCTACTCCAAGCGCAGGAGATTTGCTAGGTCGATGGCAGCCGATCGCGGTTGCGGCCACCGCCGACATCGACCGCCGCTCCCCGGACCACCGGGTGGGGGGCCTAGACCTGCACTATCTTCAGGACTGCTTTGCCTGCGTCGATGGCAAGGACGTCAACGCGCACCTCGTTGACCTTGAGTGCTCCGGGCACGTTCAACTTGATGGTGGTGCCTGCGCCGGTCGAGGACATGTTGCAGATGGTCACGCACTCGAGCCTGCCCGCCACGTCGCCCGCGAGTGTCACCGTGCCGTCGCGGACCGCGCTCACGCTCAGGGTGCCGTTGGCTCCGGCGGGCAGGGGCACCCGCTGTCCGGCGGCGACCCTGGGGCAGTCCGCGCAGTCCCGGTCCACCGGCGTCGTGGTCGTGGTGGTTGACGAAGTGGGCGCGGTGCTGCTCGTCGGAGCACGGGTAGCGGCGGGTCGGGATGCCTGGGCGTCCGGGGACGTGGTGGAGGGGTTCGCGGGGTCCCCGCATCCGGCGAGGGCCAGCATGGTTCCGAGGATCAGGATGCGGCGCATGCGCCCAGGGTCGCAGGGGGCGAGGGCGGTCCTCGGGCGTTGGCCGCATCCGGCCAGGGTCACCGCAACCACATGGTGCCGCCTGTTTCGCAGACGAGCGTCGGACACGGCCTGCTCGATCACAGCGAGCGCGACGCTTCACACCCGCCGCAGCGCCTCCCGAGCTGGGACTGTGGCAGACGGGTCACCGCTCCGGGTGCAGGCCACTCACCAGAAGCGCCTGGCATCGGGGATGGTGACGCTGACGAGCGGTGGACGTGCCAGCGCCCCGGAAGCGCTCACCTCATGCGGTGGGGTTCGCGTACGGCACCGCCCCGTCGGGGCCGGAAGGGGTATCCGTCCCGGACAGGCGAGGAGGAGCACCATGGACCACATCGCGGCGCAATCGTCGACCGCGTCCAACGGTCAGTCGGCCGTCTTCGTCGGCGGGCCGACCTACCCGGACGACAAGGACGCCGCGCAGGTCATCGCGGACCTGCGGAAATCCGGCTTCACGACGGTCATCCTGTGGAGCATCCACGTCGCCGTTAAGGGGGCCGACACCAAGGACGGCGACCTGTTCTACAACAGCGTCAAGATCATCTCGGACGGCGAGTACGTCGGCGACAAGGCATGGCCTCCGCTGCTGAAGTCCCTCAGGACGGACAAGCCCTCCTCCGTCAACCGCATCGAGGTGTCGGTCGGCTCGGCCCCGCCCGCGAAGGACTGGGAGAACATCGCGGCACTCATCAAGCAGCAGCACGGCACGGGCCCCACGAGCGTCCTCTACCGCAACTTCAAGAAGCTGAAGGAGATCACCGGGGCGGACGCGATCAACAACGATGACGAGAAATGCTACGACGTCAGCTCGACGGTCGCCTTCGCCAAGATGGCCGGCCAGCTCGGCTACAAATTCACGTTCGCGCCGTACCAGAAGATGAAGGAATACTGGGCCAAGGTGAAGGCGGACCTCGGCGCCATCGTGGACCGCGCCTACGTGCAGTGCTACGAAGGCGGGTGGCGGAACGCCGACGCCAAGTGCCTGTGCGAGTGGTCGACGGAGTTGAAGGACGTCGCGGTCTTCCCCGGATTGTGGTGCAGGCACGCCACCTCCGCAGGCAAGCCCTGCGACCAGGGCGACTCGCCCGACGAGATGAAGAAGAAGATGAGCTCCTGGAAGAAGGACTGCGACAAGATCGCGGGCGGCTTCCTCTGGCTCTACGACGACATCAGGAAATGCGCCGGGTCCACCGGCTTCACCTCCGCGAACTACGCCCAGGCGATCAACGAGGCCACCAAGTCCAAGAAGGCGGCCACCACCGCCGTGTGACCCGCATCGGGCAGGCAGTCACGGTCCACGTCCCGCTGTCGACCTCGACCGAGGCCCACCGGGCGGCGGCGACCGCCACGTCCGCTACCCGCGCCGTGGGTCGGTGACTCGACGCCGTCGGGGATCCCGGTCAGCGGTGCGGCGGTCCGCTCGGTACGGACTCGCTGTGGCCCCCTTCCGCGACTCCATCCGCCGCAGAACGGCGCGGAGCAGCCGGACGTAGGCCGACCACCGCGCCGGGCGGTGCGGCACGCCCATCTCCCGGCAGGCGAGGTCGAAGGCGTCCTCGATAAGCGCGTCGTGAAGAGGGCGGAAGACCAGCGGCCACGACAGCCGGGCCAGGCCCCGTGCGCACATGACCAGCTCGTGTCGCAACTCGGCGCCCTCGGCGGTGAGCTCGTGGTAGCCGTCGAAGCCGTCCGGCGCGGTGAACCGGAAGCGCACGCGCCTGCCGGGCACGTGCTCCTCGACGGTGTACCCGACCGGGCCGTGCCCACCGACCGCGCCGACCGCGAGGCTCCGGTCGAAGCGCATCGCGGGCCAGTGGTCGTGGGGCCACAGCCGGTCGTCCGGCCCGGCGAGGGTGTCGATCAGGGCCCCCACGCCTTCGGCGACGGTCCTGGTGTGCACGTTCTTGATCATCTCTCCCCCTGCCCAGTAATAGAGGGTACTCTCTAGTACGTGCCCCGACCCGTCAAGCACTCCCCCGACGCGATGCTCGACACAGCCCGCGCCCTGGTTCTGGCGGGCGGCCCGGCCGCGGCGTCGGCGCGGGCGGTCGCCGCGGCCCTCGGCGCGCCGAGCGGGTCGATCTACCACCGTTTCCCCCGCCGCGACGACCTGGTGGCGGCGGCGTGGCTGCGCGCTCAGGACCGCTTCCTCACGGCATTCCTGTCGGCAGCGGAGCCGGGAGCGGACGACAAGAGCGCGGACAGGGCAGCCAGGGAACGGGCCGTCGACGCGGCGGTGCTGGTGCCGACCTGGTGCGCGAAGAACCCGGCGGACGCTGGCCTGCTGCTGCGCCACGGACTGGCCGACCTCCTGCGGGGCGAGGTCTCGCCGGACCTGGCCACGCGGGCGGCGGGGAACAACACCCGACTGGAGGCGGCGGTGAGGGCGCTGGCCGAGGAGACCGGGATACCGCTGGAGGACGTCATCCTCGCGGTCGTCGACCTGCCCTACGGCCTCACTCGGCGGGTCCTGCGCTCCGGCGGGCCAAGGCAGTCCGATATAGACACTCTGCGGCGCGCCGTCACCAGGCTGCTGGCCGGGAATTGACGGGCCGGAGTCGGCTCATCACGCACCATAGTCTACAACGGACAGTTACACGCCCTGCGCGGTCTCCCTGACGATGTGGTCGATCACGCCGTCGAGGGAGTTCGACTCCGCGTAGGCGCGGCGCTGGCGTTCGGCTCCGCCTCCCGCGCTGTGCCAGCGGGCCCGGACCCGGGCGGCCAGGGCGCGTTCGGCGGGGTCGTCCAGCCGGGCGATGAGGTCGTCGGCGACGGCGAGGGTGGGACGGAGGTGGCCGGTGACCGGGTCCGCGCACTGGCCCGCCAGCCCGTCCCGGGCGGCGCGCCAGAGCCTGCCGCGCAGGATGTCCTGCGGGACGGGCTGGGCGCGCAGGGCGCGGGCGACCAGGTCGATGAACTCGGTGACCAGGGCGCGGACCAGGACCCCGAAGAGCGCGGCCTCGTCCGCGGTGGGCAGGACGTCGGCGACGCGGACCTCGATGGTGGGCAGGTGGTCGGAGATGCGGACCTCCCAGTAGACCATCTTGAGGTCCATCGCGGCCGTGGTGTCGACCAGCGCCCGCACGCGGGTGTCGTAGTCGGCGGCCGAGTCGAGGTAGGGCGGGGGCACGGCGGTGGGCCAGCGGCTCCAGAGCAGGTGCCGGGAACTGGCGTAGCCGGTGTCGCGGCCGTCGTTGAACGGGGAGTTGGCGGAGATGGCGAGCAGGACGGGAAGCCAGGGGCGCAGGTGGTTCACGACCTGGACGGCGACCTCGCGGTCGGCCACCTCGACGTGGACGTGCGAGCCGCAGGTGAGGCCGCTGAACACCATCGAGCCGAACCGGGAGTGGATGCGGCGGTAGCGGGTGTCCGGCCCGAGCAGGGCGTCGAACTCCTCGCCGAGCACGGGCGTGCCGGTGGCCAGCAGTCGCAGCCCCCGGCCCGCCGCGGCCTCGATCAGCGCGGCCCGGGAGCGGGCGATGTCCGCGCGCAGGGCGTCCACATCGGTGTGGACGCCCGTCGCGGACTCGACCTGGCAGCGCAGCAGTTCCGCCTTCAGATCCAGGCCGCGATCCGCGCTCTCGGCCAGGATCTCCGGCGCCGCCTGGACGAGGTGCCCGTCCCCGTCGACGAGAACGAACTCCTCCTCCACCCCGAGGGAAGGTCTGTCCACCGAACTCCTTTGCCTGCAGTGATAGGGGTTTAGGGACTGCGTGTCACAGTCGGGACCGGACACGGCGTTTGCCGTAGAAGCCCGCCACCAGGGACACGCCGATCATCGCGACGATGACCTGGACGACCAGTTCCAGCCAATCGATCCCCGACGTGGCGGTGGGAATGCCCAGCGCCCTGGCGAGCGCCGTGCCCAGCAGCGCGGCCACGATGCCCACCACGATCGTCAGCCAGACGGGGATGTTCTGCCTTCCGGGCAGGAGCAGCCTGGCCAAGGCGCCCACGACAAGGCCGATGACGATCGCGGTGATGATTCCGGTGATGGTCAAGAGTCCTCCAACCTCGCTTGCGACGGACCGTTCAGTACCACCCGCGTCCGTCGACCAAACGCGGACTGGATGAGCCCCCGTCGCGCTCACCAGGCGTGAGAGGAGAGGGCGCTCATGCGCAGAAGCAGGACGGACCGCCCCCGCCGGACGGGCCCGGTCTCGGCGGCCGGACGTTCGTCAAAACGATATCCCGGCCTTGATGACGCTTCACACGTCAATCAATTCCCCCCGCTCCCGTTTAATCCCTCGCCCGTCGACCCGACGATCTTTCCGTCCCCGAAAGACGGCCGCGCAGAGATCACTCTCCAGAAAGATCCGCATATCGGTTGACGAGTCAGTTATTTCAGTCGTCCCCACCGCCGAGTCCGACCCGCCGGGCCATTGACGATCGGAATGCGGGTGATCGCCACCGGAGCGGTTCGCGCACGTCAGCGCCTTGGGGACGGCCCTCTGGCGACACTCTCGCCGGGAATGTCCCACCCGATAAAGGCAGGGCGCATACCGGACAATCCACCGCAGACTTCACCACTCAGAAGGGTGGAGCACCCGTGACACGACCGAGTGAATTTGCCGCGCCGCTCTGGGAGAGACGCCACCGGAAGCTCACAGTGGGAATCACCGTTGGTGCACGAAATCGAATTGAGGAGATGATCATATGTCCGTCTTGGACATCGCGCCGGTTCGCACATCGGAGTTGACCGATGAGGTGGAAGCGCTGCTGAACGCGCCGGAGCCGGAGGGTGTGTTCCGCGAGACGGAGAAGTGCGCGCTTCTCCTGCTGGCCGCAGGCGTCGGCCTGCTGGCGCCGCCGACGCCTCGGCCCAAGCGCTGAGCGTGGGCGAGCGGTTGAACGCACCGGGCCGCGCGGTCGCCGACAGCGTGCAGGAGTTGGCCAGCGCGGTCGTCCTCGCCCTCGACGCGGAGGCATCGCTCGACGTGCAGGCGGGTGCGGACGATCCGGTCGTGTTGGCGGCCGCCAGGGTGCTCGGAGCGGATGTGCTCGCTCCGAGCACCCTTACATCGCGGTCTGCCACAGAGGCGGAGGTGGCGCTGCTGGACGGCGCCCTCAGGCGGTTCCCGCCGAACCCCGGCTCGCCGGTCAGCCGGTGGAGCCACTGGGGGGCGCTGGTCGCGTTGGGACGGGCGCGGCCGGGCGTCGGGGAGCCCGAGACCGGGTGGCTGGCCGACCAGTCGTGGCCCGGGCTCACCCACCAGCTCGCCGGGGTCGCGATGCTGGCCGCCCTCGCGCCCTCGTCGCTGACCGCGCTCGCCGAGCGCCGGGTCGAGGACCTGGCACGGGGTTTCGTGCGCGCGGTGCGGCGCAGCGACTGGCCGCAGGCGGCGGGCGCCGGGCGGTGGCTGGCCGCGGTGAACGGGGTGCCCGAGTCCCTGGGGCTGGACGCGGGTCTGGACTTCGTGGAGCTGATGGGCGCGGGCGACGCGCGGGTCGCGTTGCACGTCCGGGTGGCCAGGATCCTGCGCCGGAGCCCGGTGGCATGACCAGCGCGCAGCTCACCCACCAGGAGCCGGAGGTGTCCGGCGTGGCCTCGGCGGCGCTGCGGTGGTTGAACGCGCACCGGGACGACTTCCGCCTGCCCGAGGAGCCGGAGGACCCGCGGCACGACCGCGACGTCACGTTGCGCCCGCTCGGGGAACTGGCTCGGCTGATCCGGGTGGTCCTGGCGCAGGACGTGCTGGGGGCGGAGGACCGGCGGCTGGCCGACGAGCTGTTCGCGTTCGCCTGGCGGGAGACGGGACAGGGCGAGGTGCTGGCCGCGATCGCCAGGCGGGAGCCGTTCGCCACGTACCCGCTGGAGATCTACGCCGTGTTCGCGCGCGCGGGACTGCGCCACCCCGGGTTCGACGCGCAGCTGCGGCACATCACCGGCACGCGGGCCTGGCGGACCGCCGAGCGCGGCGCCACCCGGACCCTGGCCGTGCTCGGCGCCGAACACGACGCCGGGCTGCCCCGACACCGCGACCCGCTGGCGGCCCTGCGGGAGACCTGGCTCGGCGGCGGGGCCGAACCGTGGTCGTTCACCGCGGAGGCGGGCTACGCCGCGACCCACACCGTCTTCCACCTCACCGACTGGTGCACCGAGCCGGGCGGGCTGACCGCCGAGCTGCGCGAGCACCTGCGGCTGTGGCTGCCCGCGTGGCTGACCTGCTCGGTGGAGGCGGGCCACTGGGACCTGGCGGGCGAGCTGCTGGCCGTGGCCGCCGTCCTCCCCGAGCCGATGGACGTGGCGCAGGCCTGGGCCGTGCTGGCCTCGGCGCAGGGCGCGGACGGCGCCGTCGCCGAGACCGCCGAACTCGCGCGCGACGGCGGCTTCCGCCACCACTACCACTCCACCCTGGTGACGGCGTTCAGCGCCGCGCTGACCGTGCGGCGGTCGATGACCGGGAGCGTCCGGTCATGACCGGGCGCCCGATGTCGCCCGAGGTGCCGCACCGTGTCGGGGTCGGCGCGCTGAACTGGCTCGTCGCCAACCGCGAGCACTTCCGGCCGCGCAGCACGTCCGCCGGGAGGGCCAGGGAGGCGCTCAAGCCCGTCGGCGAGCTGGCCGTCATCGGCGCGGTGCTGCTCCGCGAGGGGGTCGCGGGGTCGCGCCAGTCCGCACAGCTCGACGGCCTGCTCGACTTCGCCTGGCGGGACCTGCTCAAGGCGGGCGACGTGCTGGCCGCAATGCTGCGCGACGAGCCGCTGAGCCCGATCCCGATGGAGGTCTACGTGCCGTTCCGGGAGCTGGGTCTGCGGCACGCCGGTATCGAGGAACACCTGCGGGTGGTGTCCAGGACCACCAGCTGGCGGGCGCTGGAGGCCCTCCCGAACCGCCGTCTCGGCATGATGCGCGCTGCCGCCAGGGCGGACCTCCCCGCCTACGCCGATGTCGCCGAGGCGGCGCGGCGCACCTGGCTCGGGCACACCCCGGAGCCGTGGACGGTGGAGTACAACCTCGCCTACACCGTCACCCACACGGTGTTCCACCTCACCGACTGGGGGCGGTGCCCGGCCGGTCTGCCACCCGACCTGGCCGAGTACCTCGCCCTGTGGCTGCCAGTGTGGATCGACGAGTGGGCCGAACTGCGGCACTGGGATCTGCTCGGGGAGCTGCTGATCGTCGACACCTGCCTGCCTGCCCCCGCGCTCGACGAGGAGGTCTGGCGGCACTACGCCGAGGCGCAGAGCCCGACCGGGGCCATGCCCGTGCAGGGCGCGATGCCGAGCGGACCCCCGGACGAGGTGTTCGACCTCGTGCACCACCCGACCATCGTCGCGGCCTTCGCCGCCACCATGGCCACCTCGCACGCGCTCGCCGCACTGAACCCGGCTGCGCCGTGACCGCCGCCGCCCTCGACGCCGACCGGCTGACCGCCGCGGTGGCCGACACCGACATCCCCGACGTGGTGCTCGCCTGCTCGCGAGGAGGTCGGCGGATGGTCGTCACCGGCGGCACGTCCGGGCGGGACGCGTCGGCGCGGGCGAACCTGCGCTACGAGATCGGGTCGGTGTCCAAGACGTTCACCGGGCTGCTGCTGGCCCAGCTCGCCGCCGAGGGCGTGGTCGGGCTCGCCGACCCGGCCGTCCGACACCTGCCGGTCGGCCCCGGCAGCGCCCGCCGCGACGCGATCACGTTGTTCCACCTGATCACGCACACCTCCGGGCTGCCGAGGCTGCCGACGGACTTCTACCGGCACGCGCTGCCACGCTGGTTCACCAACCCCTACGCCGGGTACACGACCGAGCGGCTGCTGACGGCCTTCGCCCGCAGCAGGCCGCTCTCCAAACCCGGAACGCGGTGGCGCTACTCGAACTTCGGCGTCGCGCTGCTGGGGCACGCCATCACAGGCGCGGTGCACGAACCGTTCGAGCGGCTGCTGACCGAGCAGGTCCTCGCCCCACTCGGCCTCACCGAGACCGCGTTGGCCCCACAGGGCGATCCGGCCGTCGACGCCGTCGGCCACGGGTACCGATCCCAGCGGCGGGTGCCGCTGTTCGACCCGGCCGCCTTCACCGCGGCGGGCGCCGTCCGAGCCGCTCCTGACGACCTGCTCACCTACCTGGAGGCCCACCTGCACCCGGAAAGCGTGCCAGCGCTGGAACAGGCGTTGCGCATGGTGCGCCGCCCCGCCGTGCGGCACGGGTTCGGGCAGCGGCACACCCACACCCTCACCTGGTTCGAACACTCCTACGACAACGGCCCGGTGCTCTTCCACTCCGGTGGCACGCCCGGGCAAGAGGCGTTCCTGGGTTTCCGCCCGGCCACGGACACCGCGGTCGTCGCCCTCGGCACGCGTCGCTACCGGCCCGGTAAGAACCTGCAACAAGTCGCGTACGACCTCCTCGTGTAGCGCAATGCTCAGCGCGCCGACGACCCCCGCTCGCCGACGCCGACAGCGTCCTGCACGCCACCCCAACCGCACTATCGGCCGGGGCTGGGGCGACCGGGCGGCCCACCGATCGGGTGGACGATCCCTGCCGGGCCGGTTCGCCGGTTTTACGGTGGGCGGATGCGGACCCGCGTCGACTGGGACGTCGTGGTGGTCGGCGCGGGGCCTGCGGGCTCGGCCGCGGCCATCGCCGCGCTGCGCGCCGACCCGGCCGCCCGCGTCCTGCTGCTGGACGCCGCGGACTTCCCCCGGGACAAGGTGTGCGGCGACGGGATCGCCCCGCACGCGGTGGACCTGCTCGCCGCGCTCGGCGTCGACGGGCTCACGGCGGGGACCGCGCCGATCACCCGGCTCCGGCTGGTGTCCCCGCGCGGCGTCGAGGCCGCCCGGCCGTTCGCGCGGCCTGCGTTCGTGGTGCCGCGCAAGGTGCTCGACCACCGGCTCGTGCGCGCGGCCCAGGCAGCGGGCGCGGTGCTGCGCAGGCGACGGGTCCGCACGATCGCCCCCGAGGGCGCGGCGGTGCTCGTCGACGGGGAGATCCGGGCGGGGGTCGTGATCGGGGCCGATGGCGCGGAGTCGGTGGTACGGCGGCAATGCGGCGCCCGGGCCGCGCCCCGGGGCACGGTCGCCGTCGCCGTGCGCGGGTACGCCCCGTCCCACCCGTGGCCGGACGGCGAGCAGGTCATCACCCTCGACGCGACCCGCTGGCCCGCCTACGCGTGGGCCTTCCCGGTCGGCGACGGCACCGCCAACGTCGGCTACGGCGAGGTCCTCCTCGGCCCCGCGCCCACCCGCGCCCACCTGACCGCGCGGCTGCACCACCTGCTCCCGGGCTGCGCGCCCACACCGCTGCGCGGCCACCGCCTGCCCCTGTCCCCCGGCCGTCCCGCCATCGGCCACGGCCGGGTCCTCCTGGCGGGCGACGCCGCGTCGCTCATCAACCCGCTCACCGGCGAGGGCATCCACTACGCCGTCCTCTCCGGCAGCCTGGCCGGAGCGGCCGCGCTGACACCCCAGCCCGCCCGTGCCTACCGGCACGCACTGCGCGAGCGGCTGGGGAGGCACCTGCGCCACACCGACCTGCTCGCCCGCGTCACCCGCCGCCCGTGGCCGCTCGACGTCGCCACCACCGCGGCCCGGCACGATCAGCGCGCGTTCGACGAACTCACCGAGATCGGCCTCGGCACGGGCACGCTCACCCCGCGCCTGCTCGCCGCCCTCGCCTTGTCCCTGCGGCGCCTCGGACAAGGGTGACGGGATCGTCGTCGACCGTCGCACGGCAACAACGGCCAGGACCGCAACCGCCATCCGGCCGCCAGCATGACGATCGCGCCCAACCGGCTGCCGGCCCCATGCGCGCACCGCGCCATCCGCCAGCGGCTATAGCGAGGGCCGCCCTCAATCCTCGGCGCGACGCAGCGCTCCGGGCTTGTGCACCGCGTCCTTCCCGCTCTTGTCACTGCGGACCCGGTACTGCGGGTCCTCCTTGGACGCGCGCACGGTTCGGCCCGCCGCCTCGGTGTCCTCGGTGATCTCCTCCTCGACCTCGCCGACCGCCTTGCCCCCGTGGCTGCTCCACTCCACCTTGTCGCCCTTGCGAAACCTGTCCTCGGCCATGGCACGCTCCTCACCGCTCATCGAGCGAACCGGGTACCACGCCGCCAGGAAGCGCATGCGAAGACGTCCCTTTCACCGGACCGGCGCGAAGCCCTCCGCCTGCCGGACCCCCGCCGCCCGCAGCCGGGCGACGCGGGCCAGGGCGCGGGCGGCGACCCCGGCACGGCGGCGGGTGGGAACGGTGGCGCGCGCGGCGAAGACGTCGTGGTCCATCGCGGCGACGCGGTCGAGGATCTCCGAATAGAGGATCAGCGCGGTCTCGACGCAGGGCCGCGACAGCGGCGCGAGCATGGCGATCCCGGGACGGGCCTGGGCGTAGACGGCACGGGTGCGCGCGATCTGGTCGGCGATGGCGCGGCGCACGGCGTGGTCGGCGCGCCCGGCGCGGCGGCACCAGGCCAGGCGGTCGCGGTCGACGGCGAAGGCGGCGAGTTCGTCGGCGGGCAGGTACACGCGACCGCGGTCGAGGTCCTCGGCGACGTCGCGGATGAAGTTGGTGAGCTGGAAGGCAGCGCCGAGGGAGGCGGCCGCGGGCGCGGCGTCGGCCGGGTCGGCGATCGTGCCGAGGACGGGCAGCATCTGCAGGCCGATGACCTCGGCGGAGCCGTGGATGTAGGTCGCGAGGGCGGCGCGGTCGGGGTAGTCGCGCAGGACGAGGTCCATGCGCATGGAGCGCAGGAAGGCCGCGAACAGGCCGGGATCGATCGCGTGGCGGTCGATGGTGTCGACGAGCGCGGCGATGACGGGGTGGCCGCTGGCGCCCTCGGACAGGCCCAGGCGCAGGGCGTGCTCGGTGGTGTCGATGTGGGCCTCGACGTCGTCGGGGGTCGCGGTGCCGGGCTCGTCCACAAGGTTGTCGACATAGCGGGCGAAGGCGTAGAGGGCGTGCACGGCGGGCCGCTGGGCCGGGGTGAGCAGGCGGGTGGCGAGGAAGTAGGTGCGGCCGTGGCGGGCGTTGAGGGCACGGCAGGCGGTGTAGGCGCGGCGCAGGCCGGGATCGGTGATGCCTGCGGCGTCGAGTTCGCGTCGGGTCACGGGATCCTCCGGGGGATGCCGGTGATGCGGTCGGCGGCCAGGCGGCCGGAGACCAGGGCGGTGGGGACGCCGACGCCGGGAACGGTGCCGGAGCCTGCCAGGACGGCGTTGTCGGTGGAGCGGGGGAGGTTGCCCGGGCGGAACGGCCCGGTCTGGGCGAGGGTGTGGGCGTAGCTGAACGGCGTGCCGTCGACGTGGCCCTGCGCGGCCCAGTCGGCAGGCGTGACCACCCGCAGGACGCGCGCGTGGGCGGACAGGCCGGGCAGCAGGCGCTGCTCGGCGGTGGCCATGACCTCCGCCGCGTAGTCCGCGCCGCGGCGCGCCCAGTCGATGGGCCCGGCGCGCAGGTTGGGCACCGGGGCCAGCAGGTAGAGCACATCACCGCCCGCCGGGGCCAGAGCGGGGTCGGTGGCGGTCGGGCGGGTGATGAGCAGGGAGGGGTCGCCCATGAGCGAGCCCCTGTTGATGATCTCGTCGAAGGTGGCGCGCCAGGCGTGCCCGAAGCTGATGGTGTGGTGCGCGGTGTCCCAGGTCCGGTCCGCGCCCACGTGCAGCACCACCGCCGACGGTGCCGCGCGCAACGGCACCGGGCGGCGGGGGGTGGCGCCGAGCAGCCGGTAGGCGGTGTGCGGTTCGGTGGTGAGCACGACCGCGTCGCAGGGGTAGGAGGCGCCGTCGGTGGTGCGCACCGCGGTGACCCGCCTGCCTGCCCTCTCGACGGCGTCCACGGTGGCGTCGTAGCGGATCTTGACGCCCGCGTCCGCGGCGGCCGCGGCCAGCGCGTCGGGCAGGGCGCGGACGCCGCCGCGGGGGAAGCACACCCCGGCGACGGTGTCCATGTACGCGATGACGGCGTAGAGGGCCAGCGCCCGCTGCGGGGACTGCCCGGCGTACAGGGACTGGAAGGTGAAGACCCGGCGCAGCCGCTCGTCCCTGAGGAACCTGCCGACGCGGGCGTCGAGGCGGCCGAACCCGCCGAGGGCCGCGAGCCGGGCCAGGTCGACGCCGAGCAGCGACAGCGGCGAGTCGTGGTTGGCGGCGATGAAGCGGTCGTGCTCGACCCGGTACAGCTCGGTGAGCCAGGCGCGCAGCCGGGTGTAGCCGCGCGCCTCGGCAGGCCCGGCGAAGGCGCGCACCTGCTCGGTCATCGCCTCGGCCTCGGTGTGCACCGGCAGGCTCGCGCCGTCGGCGAAGCGCGCCTCGTACGCCGGGTGCAGCGGGGTCAGGTCCAGCCGCGCGGACAGGCTGTCGCCGACGGCGGCCAGGGTCTGCTCGATGATGTCGGGCATGGTCAGCACGGTCGGCCCGGTGTCCATCCGGTATCCGCCCGCGTCGAGGCGACCGGCGCGCCCGCCGGGGACGGCGCCGCGTTCGAGCACGGTGACCTCGCGGCCGCGGCCAGCCAGGTGCAGGGCGGCGGCGAGCCCGGACAGCCCGGCGCCCACGACTACCACCCGATCGGTGCGCCCGGTGACGGTCCGCATCAGCGGTCGCGGTCGACGCAGGAGCGGGCCAGCCAGGACAGCCGACCCTGGACCGCCGCGGGCAGGACCGCCACCTCCGCGCCCGCCTGGGCGAGGCGCCGGTCGATGAGGAGGCGGACGTGCTCGGGCGCCCCGGTCTCGCTGATGACCCCGAGGTAGCGGGCGATGTCGGCGTCGGTGAGCACCGGCTGGCCCGCAAGGCCGCGCAGGATGCGGCGCTGCGCCGGGTCGGCGCGCTCGCGCGCGATCACCACGACGCTGGTCGCCTTGCCCGCGCGCAGGTCCTCCCCCACCGGCTTGCCGGTCGCCTCGGGCACGCCGAACAGGCCGAGCAGGTCGTCGCGGAGCTGGAACGCCTCACCCACCGCCGACCCGTACCGGCCGAGCGCGGCCACCGTCGCCGCCGGGCACCCGGCGAGCTCGGCGCCCAGTTCCAGCGGACGGCGCACGGTGTAGTCGCCGGACTTGGCCCGGGCGACGGCGAGCACGTCGGCCAGGCTGGGCTCGCGGCGGGCGTCGTTGACCAGGTCCCGGAACTGCCCGATGGCCAGCTCGGCGCGCAACGCGTCGTAGCGCGGCCGCGCGCGAGCCAGCGCCTCGGCGGCCAGGCCGCTCTCGCGCAGCAGCCGGTCGGCCCACACCAGGCACAGGTCCCCGGCGAGCACCGCGGCCGACTCCCCGAACCGCCGCGCGGACCCGGTCAGCCCCGCGGCCCGGTGCCAGCGCGCGAACCGCACGTGCGCCGACTCCCGCCCGCGCCGGGTCGCCGACTCGTCCATGACGTCGTCCTGCAGCAGCGCGAAGCAGTGCAGCAGTTCCACGCTCGCCGCCGCCCGCAGCGCGGCCGGGGACTCGGCGGCCCCGCAGGCCCACCCGGCCATCAGGAAGGCCGAGCGCAGGAGCTTGCCGCCCGAGGCGACGTCGGTGAGCACCTCGCCCAGCACGGCGGTGTCCTCGCTGCCGCCGAGGTCCTCGGCGCACCGGTCCCGGACGAAGGCGGCCAGGTGGTCGGCGACGGCCGCGCGGGTCCGCGCGCGCCACCGCGCGGCCCCCGGGTCGTGGCTGGGTGCGCGGGACCGCACTGCGTGGTGCACGAGGATGCCGCCTTTCTCCACCCCGGGACGGTCAGCCGCCGATGGTGCGGGACGGGTCGATGGGGTGGCCGGTGCTGCCGTGCTCGCGGGCGCGTTCCAGCGCCACGGTCTCCTCCGGCGGGTCGGGGGTGAGCATGCTGCCGGGCAGCGGACGGCCCGCCGCGCCGAGCTTGTTCATCTTCTTGGGCACGGGCGCGGCCTGGTACTCGAGCGCCTTTCCGTCCAGCGGCTGGTGGATCTCGATGTAGCCGCCCTCCGGGAGGCGGCGGATGATCCCGGTCTCGACCCCGTGCTCGAGCACCTCCCGGTCCGAGCGCTGCAGGCCCAGACAGACGCGGTAGGCGACGTAGTAGGCGATGGGCGGGACCACGAGCAGGCCGATGCGCCCGGCCCAGATGGTGGCGTTGAGCGAGACGTCGAAGGTGAGCGCGATGGTGTCGTTGACGCTGCTCAGCGTCATGATCAGGTAGGCGGACAGCGCCATCGCCCCGAGCCCGGTGCGCACGGGCGCGTCCCGGGGCCGCTGGATGAGGTTGTGGTGGGCGGTGTCGCCGGACAGGCGGCGTTCGATCCACGGGTAGAACAGCAGGAGCCCGATGAAGAACGTCAGTCCCCCGACGCCCGCGAAGAACACCGCCGGAACGGTGTAGTCCCCGAGGTACATCTCCCACGGCGGCCAGATGCGCAGGAGCCCGTCGGCCCACATCATGTAGAAGTCCGGCACCGACTGGGCCGAGACCTGGGCGGGGTTGTACGGGCCGAGGTTCCAGATCGGGTTGATCTGGAACAGCCCGGACATCGCCGTCGTCACGCCGGTGACCACGGCGAGGAACGCGCCCGCCTTGAGCGCGAACACGGGCATGATCCGCACGCCGACGACGTTGCGCTCGGTGCGCCGCACGCCGGGGAACTGGGTGTGCTTCTGGTACCACACCAGCGCCAGGTGCACCCCGATGAGCGCGAGCATGATGCCCGGGATGAGGAAGATGTGCAGGGTGTAGAGCCGGGGGATGATCTCATCGCCCGGGAACTCCGAGCCGAACAGCGCCCAGTGCGTCCAGGTGCCGATCACCGGGACGCTGAGCACGATGCCCGACAGCGTCGCCCGGATGCCGGTGCCGGAGAGCAGGTCGTCGGGCAGCGAGTAGCCGAAGAACCCCTCGAACATGCCCAGCACCAGCAGCAGCACCCCGATGACCCAGTTCAGCTCCCGTGGACGGCGGAACGCGCCGGTGAAGAAGATCCGGATCATGTGGACGATCATCGCGGCGACGAACAGCAGCGCCGACCAGTGGTGCACCTGCCGGGCGAGCAGTCCGCCGCGGATGTCGAAGGAGATCTCCAGCGTGCTCTCGTACGCCCGGGACATCTCGACGCCGCGCAGGTTCACATACGACCCGTCGTAGACGACCTCCTGCATCGACGGGTCGAAGAACAACGCCAGATAGGTGCCGCTGAGCAGCAGCACGATGAACGAGTACAAGGCGATCTCGCCCAGCAGGAACGACCAGTGGGTCGGGAACACCTTGTTGAACTGGCGGCGCAGCCCGCCCGCCATCCGGTACCGCTGATCGGCCCACCGGGCCGCCGCGCCCGCCGCGCGGGCGGTCGCGGGCGGGCGCCTCGTCGCGCTTGGATACCCCATCGCATGCCTCCGACCCGCCGTTCCCGGTCGGGTCTACCCACGCCCGCCGTGGTTGATGCGCTCATCGCTCGATCGCGACGGAATCCGGCCGCGGGAGCCGGTGACGGGGAGACCGGCGCGGTGGGCGCCCAGGCGGCGGGCACCCGCCGTGAGCCGCACCGGCGGTCGAGTGCATCGGGTCGGCAGCGGGTACCACCCCTGAGACGCACCGACAGGAGTGGACCAGGATGAACGGAACCAAGCTGTACAGCACGGCGGCCGTCTCCCGTGACGGCGGCCGCGTCGAGGTCGATGGCGCCGAGCCCGACTCGTTGGCGATCGTCCAACCCGCCGAGCTCGGGGGCAGCGGCGGCGGCTGGGACCCCGAGCGGCTCTATGCCGCCGCCCTCGCCACGTGCCTGCACCAGAGCCTGGTCATCGTCGCGTCCTCGGGCGGCCACGACACCTCGGGCAGCAGCGTGCGGGCCGAGGTCACCCTCGGCGAGTCCGGCGCGGAGGCCTACGACCTGCGGGCCCGCCTGGTCGTCGCACTGCCTAATGTGGACACTGACGATCGGCGGCAGCTGGTGGACCAGGCCGTGGGCCACTGTCCCCTCGCAGGCGGCTGGGACGTGTCCCTCGCCTGAACGGACACCCTCGACGCACCGGGAGGCCCGGATGACCGACGACGCCGCGACGACGCGCAAGGAGTTCTCCGACGCGGTGAACATGACCGCCACGCAACTGCGCCACTGGCTGGACACCGAGGATTCGAAGGCCGTGGGGCAGAAGGATGACGGCGGCGAGTCCACCGGCCACGCGTCCGGCCGCCGCATCCTCACCCTGCTCGGCAAGAAGCCCGGCGACCTGACCGACGACGACCTTGCCCACATGCGCACGGTCGTCGGCTACATCCACCGCCACCTCGCCCAACGCCCCGACGGCGACATCAGCGACACCCGATGGCGTTACTCGCTGATGAACTGGGGCCACGACCCGCTCAAGGGAGCGCGTTCGGCCGGCAGCTGAAGGCGAACCCGCCGTCTGCGTCGAATCGCCGCTGCGCACCACCGGTGCCAGCATCAGGGCATGGCCCGTGTCGCGTTGCCCTGGTTGCTCGACGGCAGCTCCCCGCCACGCCCGGGGCGCGACCGCCGGGCCGTGCTGCACCCCGCCCACGCGGGCGGCGACCGGGCCGACGGCGACGCGCCGCGGGTGGCGGTGGTCGGCGGCGGCATCGCCGGGGTGACGGCCGCTGTCGCGCTGGCCGAACGCGGGGTGCGGGTCCGGCTGTTCGAGCGCCACGCCGAGCTGGGCGGGCGGCTGCGCGGCTGGACGACGGGCCACGGCGCGACCATGACCCGCGGCTTCCACGCGTTCTTCCGCCAGTACTACAACCTGCGCGGCCTGCTGCGCCGCGTCGACCCCGACCTGTCCATGCTCGCCCCGATCGGGGACTACCCGCTGCGCCACATCGACGGCGCGCAGGACACTTTCGTGGGACTGCCCTGCACACCCCCGTGGAACGCGGCCGGGTTCATGGTGCGCAGCCCCACCTTCTCCGCACGCGACCTCATGGGCATGAACACGCGCGCGGCGGGCGCGTTGTTCGACGTCAGCCTCCCCCGCGTCTACCACGAACTCGACGCCATCGACGCCGACACCTTCCTGCGCGAGCTGCGGTTCCCGGCCTCCGCGCGGCACCTGGCGTTCGAGGTGTTCTCCCGCAGCTTCTTCGCCCACCCCGGCGCGCTGTCGGCCGCGGAGCTGGCGACGATGTTCCACATCTACTTCCTCGGCTCCAGCGAGGGCCTGCTCTTCGACGTGCCCGACGACCCCTACCCGCACACCCTGTGGAACCCGCTGCACGCCTACCTGCTCTCCCTCCGCGCCGAGATCCACACCGGAACCGCCGTCGAGCGGATCGGGCGCACCGACGAGGGCTACCGGGTGCGGGCGGGAACGGAGCACACCGCGGACGGCGTCGTGCTCGCCACCGACGTCGGCGGCCTGCGGGCACTGGTCGCCGCGTCCCCCGACCTGGGGGACCCGCGGTGGCGGCGACGCGTCGCCTGCCTGGCCTGCGCGCCGCCGTTCCTGGTCACCAGGCTGTGGCTGGACCGCCCTGCGCGGCCGGACCGCCCGGCGTTCCTGGGCACCAGCGGGTACCGGCTGCTCGACAACATCAGCGTGGTCGACCTGTTCGAGGGCGAGGCCCGCCGCTGGCGCGCCCGCACCGGCGGGTCGGTCATCGAACTGCACGCCTACGCCCTGCCCGGGGACACCGACCCCGACCACTGCGCCCAGATGCTGATCAAGGAGCTGCACACGGTCTACCCGGAGCTGCGCGGCGCACGGGTGCTGCACCGGCAGCACGTCCTGGAGGCCGACTGCCCGCTGTTCGCGCCCGGCACCTTCACCGAACGGCCGACGGTGTCCACCCCGGACCCCACCCTGGCCGTCGCAGGCGACCTGGTGCGCGTCGACCTGCCGGTCGCGCTGATGGAACGCGCCGCGACCAGCGGTTTCCTCGCCGCGAACACCCTGCTCGCCCGGTGGGGCCTGCGCGGGCACGACCTGTGGACGGTGCCCAACCGGGGCCGCTGGGCCCTGCTCCGACGCCGGTCCGCCTCCCGGAGGGCGGTTCCCGCGCCATCGAACGGGTAGCCGGTGGGAACACCGGACTGCCCCACGCGGCCACAACCGGCCTGCTGGCCGGGTCGCCGTCACGGGCGCTGGAAAGCCCGGGGCCCCGGATCGGGGCCTCGGGCGCCTGCGCCTTTCCGGTCACCGCGCCGACCGCGCCTGCCGCGCTTAGGGTTCACCCATGCTCAGCCGCATGTCCGTGCGCGCCGTCCCCGGCTTCCGCACGGCGGCGATCGCGGCGTGGGCGCTGGGCGCAACGGCCGTGGTGGCGCAGATCGTGTACTCGATGACCGCGCCCGCGGACCGCACGGCCATGACCGTGCTGGCGGTGGTCGCCTTCGCCGCGGCGTCGGTGCTCGACGCCGCGGCCCGCTGCGGGCCGCGGGCCGCCGTCGCGCTGGTCGCGGTCGCGGGCGGGGGCGGGCTGGCCGCCGAGGCGGTCGGGGTGCACACGGGTTTCCCGTTCGGCGACTACGCCTACACCGGCTCGCTGGGCCCGGCGCTCGTCGGCGTGCCGGTGCTCGTGCCGCTGGCGTGGATCATGATGGCGTGGCCCGCGGCGCTGGTCGGGCGGGTGTTGGGCCGCGGCTGGCTGGCCGTGCCGGTCGCGGGGTGGGCGCTGGCGTCCTGGGATGTGTTCCTGGACCCGCAGATGGTCGACGCCGGTCACTGGGTCTGGGCCGACCCGACGCCCGCGCTGCCCGGGGTCGCGGGCGTGCCGCTGACGAACTTCGCCGGGTGGCTGCTCGTGGCGACCCTGATCAGCGCGGGCCTGGTGGCGTTCACCCGATCGGATGGCCAGCTGCGGCGTGGCCCGGCGCCGGTGCTGTACCTGTGGACTTACGGGTCATCGGTGTGGGCGCACGCGGCGTTCTTCGGCCGGCCCGCGGTTTCGCTGGTCGGCGGGCTGCTCATGGGCGTGGTGGCGGTCCCGTTCGCGGTCGCGCTGTGGCGGGCGCACCGGTGAGCGGGGCGGTGGTGCGCGTGGCGGCGGTCGCCGCGGCGGTGTCGTCGGTGCACGCGCTGGTCAACGCGCGGTTGCTCCGTCGGCCGTCGGCGACGCCGGGCGAGTGCTTCGAGCCGGTGTCGCTGTTGCTCCCGGTGCGCGACGAGGCCCACCGGGTGGGGCCGTGCCTGCGGTCGCTGCTGGCCCAGCGCGGCGTGGCCGACCTGGAGATCGTGGTGTGCGACGACGGCTCCGCCGACGGCACCGCCGCGCTGGTCGCCGAGATCGCCGCCGGGGACCCGCGCGTGCGCCTGATCAGCTCTCCCGAACCGCCCCCGGGGCTGCCGGGCAAGCCGCACGCCTGCGATCTGCTGGCCCGGCACGCCCGCGGCCGGGTGCTGGTGTTCGTCGACGCCGACGTGGAACTCGCGCCGCATGCCGTGGCCGCCGCGGTGGCGGTGATGCGCGCCCACGACCTGGACGCGGTGTCGCCGTTCCCCCGTCAGCTGGCCGAGGACGCCGCCACCCGGCTCGTGCAGCCGCTGCTGCAGTGGTCGTGGCTGACGTTCCTGCCGCTGCGCGCCGCCGAGCGGTCCGCCCGGCCGTCGCTGACCGCCGCCAACGGCCAGTTCCTGGTCATCGACGCGGCCATGCTGGCCCGGTGCGGCGGGTTCGCGGCCGTCGCCGACGCCGTGCTCGACGACATCGCGCTGATGCGGGCGGTCAAGGCCGCGGGCGGGCGCGGGGTCGTCGTCGACGGCAGCACCGTGGCCGTGTGCCGGATGTACCGGGGGTGGGCGCAGGTGCGCGCGGGCTACGAGAAGTCGCTGTGGTCGGCCACCGGGAGCCCGGTCGCCGCCGCCGGGGTCGCGGCGCTGCTGGCCTGGATGTTCCTGGTGCCGCCGCTGGCCGCCGTCGCCGGATCGCGGGCCGGGCTGCTCGGGTACGCAGCCGGGGTGCTCGGGCGGGTCGTCACCGCCCGCGCCAGCGGCGGCCGGGCCTGGCCGGACGCCTTGGCGCACCCGGTGTCGGTGGCCGCGCTGCTGACGCTGCTGGGCGGCTCATGGCGGGCCCGCCGCCGCGGCACGCTGGTGTGGAAGGGCCGAGCCCTGCACGGCGGCCGCTGATGGCCGACGTCGCCGTCATCGGGGCGGGCATGGGCGGACTGGCCGCCGCCGCGCGCCTGGCCCACGCCGGGCACGCGGTGACGGTGTTCGAGGCCGCGCCCACGTACGGCGGCAAGCTCGGCGTCACCCGGCTCGGGGAGTTCACCTTCGACACCGGGCCGTCGCTGCTCACCCTGCCGCACGTCTACCGCGACCTGTTCGCCGAGACCGGCGGCGACCTCGACGAGCACGTGGACATCGTGCCGGTCGACCCGCTGTGCCACTACCGGTTCCCCGACGGCTCGGTGCTCGACCTGCCGCACGCCGAGCACGAGGTCGCCCCCGCCCTGGCCGCCGCGCTCGGCCCCGACGCGGGCGAGCAGTGGACCCGCCTGATGAGCCGGGGACGGCGGCTGTGGGACCTGGTCGGCGAACCCGTGCTGCACCGACCGCTCAACGGGGTGCCGGACCTGCTGCGCCACAGCCGGAACGTGCGTGACCTGCTGGCCATCGCCCCCTGGCGGACCCTGCGCGGCGCCGGGCGCGGCCTGGCCGACCCGCGGCTGCGGATGCTGCTGGACCGCTATGCCACCTACACCGGCTCCGATCCCCGCCGGGTGCCCGCGCTGATGACCGTCGTGCCGTACATCGAGCAGCACCACGGCGGCTGGTACGTCCAAGGCGGCCTGCGCCGCCTCGCCGACGCCCTGCACGCGCACTGCCGCGAGCTGGGCGTGCGATTCCACTTCGCGGCGCCCGTCACCGGAATCGACACCGACGGCCGAGGGGTTCGCGGGCTGCGGGTGGCGGGCGAATCCGTGCCCGCCGACATCGTCGTCTCCGACGCCGACGCCCACCACCTGCACCGCGACCTGCTCACCGACCCGCGCGCCGCCCGCGCCCGCCGCGCGCTGGCCCGCACCCAGCCCTCGCTGTCGGGGTTCGTGCTGCTGCTCGCCCTGCGCGGCACGACCACGCCGCGACGCCACCACCGGGTGCTGTTCCCGGCCGACTACGACGCCGAGTTCGACGCCGTCTTCGGCCAGCGGCCGCGTCCGGTCGACGACCCGACCGTCTACGCCTGCTCCCCCGACGACCCCACCGTGGCTCCGCCTGGTCACGAGGCGTGGTTCGTGCTCGTCAACGCCCCCCGTCACGGTCCCGTCGACTGGGACGCCCCCGGTCTGGCCGAGGACTACGCCGACAAGGTGCTGGCCGTGCTCGCCGCCCGCGGCCTCGACGTGCGCGACCGCGTCCTGCACCGGGCCATCCGCACCCCGGCGGACTGGGAACGCGACACCGGCTCGGTGGGCGGCTCCCTCTACGGGTCCTCATCGAACGGCGCCCGCGCCGCCCTGCTGCGCCCGGCCAACCGCAGCCGCGTGCCAGGGCTGTTCCTGGTCGGCGGCTCGGCCCACCCCGGCGGCGGACTACCCCTGGTCGCCCTGTCCGCCGCGATCGTCGCCCGCCTGATCGGCCCGGCCTAGCTCCCGCCGGATCCCCGCCGCCAACTGCGTCCCGCCCACCACCGCGACCCCCACCCACAGCCACAACGTCACCATCGGCCACGACCAGCCGGTGCCCGGCGGGCCCGAGGGCGCGACCCCGGCGCCCAGGCAGGTCACCGCGACCAGGATCACCCGGGTCGGGCGCTCGGCGACGGTGATCGCGCCCGCCGAGCCCATCCCGGCCCCCTGGGCGCGTGCGCGGGCGTACTCGTGCAGCAGCACCGCGGCCGCCACCGCCACCGCCAGCCGCGCGTCGCCGCCGAGCACCACCAGCACCGCGATCAGGCACAGGTCCGCGAGCCGATCGGCCACGGCGTCGACCACAGCACCCAGCGGCCGAGCCCGCCCGGTCCGCAGCGCCACCGCGCCGTCGATCCCGTCCAGCAACCCCGACACCAGCACCAATCCGAGCGCCGCCCAGGTCAAGCCCAGCGCGGCGGCGCCCACCGCGGCCGCCGCCGAGGCGACCCCCGCCGCGGAGAGCGCGTCCGGCGCCACCGACAGCACCGGGCGGGCGAGCACATGCACCAGCCGAATCCACCCGACCGCCAGCCGGTTGCCGGAGACGTCCTCGCCGTGCAGGCGCTCCCAGCCGCGCACCGGGTCCACCCGATCCTCGGCCATCGGTCACCCCCGCCGGTCCGTCGCGCCACCGTAACCCCGAGCGGCGGGTGAGAGCAGCGCGAACAGCGGGTACGACACCGCCATGCCCACCCCCGTCCGGCCCGTGCTGCGCCACACCGGCGCCGCGTTGCGCGGACGCGACATCGCCCTGTGGGCCGCCGGGCTGACCTTCTTCGCCTGCCTGGCGATCGTTCCCCTGCTGCTGCTCGGCCTGCGCGGCGCGGCAACGCTCCTCGGCCACGCCGTGGTCGTCGACGGCGCCGCCGCCCTGGCGGCCGCGCTGCCCGACGAGCAGCGCGCGGGGTCGGCCGTCGCCGCGATCACCGACGCGGCGCTGCGCGCCCCCTGGCCCGTGCTGGCCGTCGCGCTGATCCCCGCCACCTTCTACGGCGAGGGCTTGCGCCGCGCCCTCGACCAGCCCGCCGGGCAGGCCGTCACCGGGACGACCGGGTGGCGGGGCAGGCTCGGGTTCCTCCCCGTCCTCGCCGCCGCCCCGCTGCTGCTGGCCGCGCCGCTCGCGCTCGCCCCCGCCATCGGCTCCCTCTACAGCGCGGGCGGCTGGTCGCTCGCGCTGGGCGTGGTGGTGTCCTTCCACCTCGACTGGGTCCTGATCTCGGTGGCGCTGTCGCTGGTCTTCACCGTCACCGCCCCCAACGCGCTGCCCGGCCGCGCCGCCGTCGCGGGCGCGTTCGCCACCGGCGCGTTCCTCACCGGGTTCCTGCACGGCTTCCTGCTGTTCCTGGCCATCCCGGTCGACTGGAGCGTGCCCTTCGCCGGACTCGCCCCGGTCGGCGTCGCCGCCGCCGTCGCGCTGTGGCTGTACCTGCTGCACGTCGTGCTGATCCTCGGCTACCGCACCACCCTCAGCGCCCACCAGGCTCAGCAACCGCCCGTGCGCAGCGCGTACCGGCGCTCGGCATAGGCCATGTCGTCGCGCCACAACCGCTTCGCCGCCCACCGCATGGCCGGACGCACCACGACGGCCGCCCGCATCGCCGCCGTGAACCCCTCCCGCTCCGAGGTGGCGATCACCGCCTCGATCACCGAGGTGCGCGCCCGCCCGTCCCGGCCCGGGGCCCGCGGCGTCGCGTGCGTCTCCACCACGCTGCCCACCCCCTCCCCCTCGATGATGCGCATGCACACCGTCCGCGGCTCAGGACACGTGAACTCGGTGCGCACCGGAACACCGAGCCGCCGCCCCAGCCGGAACGTCACGTCCACCACAAACCGATCCCGCTCCGGCGCGCTGTCCTCCTCCGGAGCGCTGACCACCCGCAGACGGGTGAACGAGTACGGGTGGAACCAGCCGCCATGCCACGGATCGAGCCGATTGGCCACCACATCGATCGGCTCGCACACCCCGGTCACTGACGCGACCGCGGCCACCCCGCGCGTCGGCCGGGCCGGAACGACCGGGGCGGGCGACGGCGCTTCGCCCCCGAGGCCGTCCAGCCGAACCCACACCAGCACCCCGTCGTCGTGGACGGGGAACGGCCGCCAACCCGGGCCGCCGTCGCCGGAGACCGGCAGACCGTGCCAGCGGCACCGCAGGACCCCGCGGTCCACCCGGCCCAGCGCCAGCGGAGCACCCAGGTGCGGGCACGCGCCGGGCCCGGCCACCACCCCGCCGTCCTCGTCCCGCCAGGCCACCACCTCGTGCGGCCCCACGTAAGCGCCCAACGGCACATCGGCGCGGACGTCGCCGCTGGCAGCCAGCACGAACCAGTTGCCCGACGGCCGTGCCGCGGCCCGCCGGGTCGCGGCCGCGATCACCGCGGGCCGCGCCTGCCGCCACGTGGGCTCCTGCGCGGGCCACGGCTGCGGCGCGATCGGCCTGACCGGCACATGCGCGGGCCAGCGGGAGACGAGTCGGTCGATCAGCGGCATCTTCCCTCCCCGGCGTTCCGCCCACCACCCTCCCCCGCCTCGGCGCCTGCCGCAGCGCGACCCACGACAGCCGCGAAGAGCGCGCGAACGAATCCCGATCAGGGCCGCGGCCGCCCGAGAATCCCCAGGCTCGCTCGGGTAGCGCGGAGTCCGCGTCCGGACGAGCCGCGTCCATCGATCATCGGAACGAAAGGCCGGTTCGGGCGTGTTCCCCGGGACGCGGGTCGGCTGTCTAATCTACGGGTTGCGTGGCCGATGACGAGTGACTCGTGATCCATTCGGTGCGCCGAAGGATTGGGAGGAGTGTCGGTGGCGCGGTTCGAGGACGCTGAGGACGCTGCGGTGATCGATGTGTTCGCCGTGGACGCCGAGGTCGGGCGGGATCTGGCGGCCGTGGAGTGGGCGGGGACCCCGTTGGGGGCGCCAGCGGGCTGGCCGCAGAGCCTGCGGACGGCGGTGAGCATCCTGCTGTCGTCGAAGTTCTCGATGTGGATGGCCTGGGGCCCGGAGCTGACGTTCCTCTGCAACGCCGCCTACCGCAGGGACACCTTGGGGCGGAAGTACCCGTGGGCGTTGGGACGGCCCGCGCGGGAGGTGTGGGCGGAGATCTGGGGTGATATCGGCCCCCGCATCGACACCGTGTTGGAGACCGGGCAGGCGACCTGGGACGAGGCGCTGCTGCTGTTCCTGGAGCGGTCCGGCTACCCGGAGGAGACCTACCACACCTTCTCCTACAGCCCGCTGCGCGACGACACCGGCGCGGTGGTGGGCATGCTGTGCGTGGTCAGCGAGGACACCCAGCGGGTCATCGGCGAGCGGCGGATGGCGACGCTGCGGGATCTGGGCTCGGACCCGAGCGTGGTGCGCACCGAGCAGGAGACGCTGGCGTTCGCGGGCCAGCAGTTGGGCCGCAACCTGCGGGACCTCCCCTTCTCGCTGATCTACCTGTTCGATGACGGCGGCGCTCGGCTGGCGACCGCGACCGGGATTCCTCCCGGGCACCGGGCCGCCCCGGCGACGCTGGCGGCCGACGACCTGCCCGCGGTGTGGCCGACGGCCGCGGCGGCGCGCGGCGAGGCCGAGTCGGTGGAGCTCGACGGCGACCTGCCCTCGGGCGACTGGCCCGCGCCCCCCACCCAGGCGCTGGTGATGCCGCTGCTGCGGCAGGGCGGCTCCCCGTACGGGTTCCTCGTGGCCGGGCTGAACCGCTACCGCCCGGTGGACGACGGCTATCGCGGGTTCGTCGAGCTGGTCGCCGGGCACATCGCGACCGGGATCGCGAGCGCGCGCAGCTACCAGGCCCAGCAGCGGCGGGCCGACGAGCTGGCCGAGCTGGACCGGGCCAAGACCGCGTTCTTCTCCAACATCAGCCACGAGTTCCGCACCCCGCTCACCCTGATCATGGGACCGGTCGAGGAGCTGCGCACCGCCTTGGCCGGAGCGGACAAGCGCGTTCAGGAGGAACTGGAGGTCATCCACCGCAACGGCCTGCGGCTGAGCAAATTGGTCAACACCCTGCTCGACTTCTCCCGCATCGAGGCGGGCCGCATGCAGGCCCGGTTCGAGCCGGTCGACCTCGCCGCCCTCACCGCCGGGCTGGCCAGCGTCTTCCGCTCGGCCATCGAGAAGGCGGGGCTGGCCTTCGAGATCGACTGCCCGCCGCTGGCCGAGCCGGTCTACCTCGACCCGGGGATGTGGGAGAAGGTGATCCTCAACCTGCTCAGCAACGCGTTGAAGTTCACCTTCGACGGTGCGGTCCGGGTCAGCGTCAGCGCCCGCGAAGGTCATGCCGAGGTCGTCGTGGCCGACACCGGGATCGGGGTCGCGGCCGAGGAACTGCCCCGGCTGTTCGAGCGTTTCCACCGCATCGACAACGCCCGCGCCCGCTCCAACGAGGGAAGCGGCATCGGGTTGGCGCTGGTGAAGGAGCTCATCGGCCTGCACGGCGGCACGATCGCCGCGGACAGCGCCGAGGGACGCGGGACCGCCTTCACCATCCGGCTGCCCTTCGGGTCCGCGCACCTGCCCGCCGAGTCCCTGGCGCCCGCCGGGGCGGCAGCGGGCGTCTCGGCCACGGCCGTCCCCTACCTGCAGGAGGCGTTGCGCTGGCTGCCCGGCGATGCGGAGCCGCCGTCGCTCCCCTCCGGCGCGGCGACCCAGGCCCGCGTGCTGATCGCCGACGACAACGCCGACATGCGCGAGTACCTCACCCGGATCCTGTCCGAGGCGGGGTACCTCGTCGAGGCGGTCAACGACGGCCATGAAGCCCTGGCCACCGTCCGGGCCGCCGCGCCCGACCTGGTCATCAGCGACGTGATGATGCCGAGGCTCGACGGATTGGCGCTGGTCGCGGCGCTGCGCGCGGACTCGCGCACCGCGTCGGTCCCGGTGCTGCTGCTGTCGGCGCGGGCCGGGCAGGAGGCCTCCATCGAGGGCCTGGAGGCGGGCGCGGACGACTACCTGGTCAAGCCGTTCGCCGCCGCCGAGCTGCTGGCCCGCGTGCGGGCGAACGTGGAACTGGCCCGACTGCGCAACCACCACATCCGCTGGCGCACGGCGCTGGTGGACTCGCTGCAGGAGGCGTTCTTCGTCTGCGACGAGGACGGCGCGGTCATCGAGATCAACGCCGCCTTCACCGACATCCTGGGCTACGGGCCCGAAGGGCTGCCGTACCCGCCCATCCACCCGTGGTGGCCGGACGCCGAGACCGACGTCGAGGCGCACAAGCAGGTGGCCGCGGCCTTCGCCGCGCTGCTGGACGAGCGGCAGGGCAGCCACACGATCCCCCTCACCCACCGCGACGGGCGGCGGGTGTGGATCAGCGCCACGTTCAACCAGGCCCACGACCCCGACACCGGGCGCCGCGTGTCCGTCGGCACCTTCCGCGACGTCACCGCCGAGCACCACGCCATCCAGCGGGACAGCGCGCTCGCCTCGCTGAGCACCCGGCTGTCCGGGGCGACCAGCCTGGCCGACGCGCTCGAAGGCGCGTTGGCGGAGCTGAAGGCGCTGTGGCGGGCCCAGGACGTGGTGGCCGCCGTCTTCGACCAAGCCGACGCGCCCACCGTCACCGCGACGGACCCGGCCCTGACCTGGGCGCGGCTGCCCGTCCAGCGTCGAGAGCGCATCGTCGACCTCCGCGAGAGCCCGCTGCTCACCCCGATCAGCGACCACACCGGCGCGGGGATCGTCCTCGACCACCCGAACGGTCCGATGGCCCTGTGGGTCGAGCTCGGCGACCACCGGCCGTTCACCGGTGAGGACCACCTGCTGCTGTCGCTGCTGGCGGGCCAGTTGTCCCAGGGCCTGGGCCGCGCCCACCAGATCGACCAGCAGCGCGAGACCGCCATCGCCCTGCAGCGGGCCATCCTCGGCCCCTCCGACCTGCCCGACGGCTTCGCCGTCCGGTACCAGCCCGCCACCAGCAGGCTGGAGGTCGGCGGCGACTGGTACGACGTCATCGCCCTGCCCGACGGACGCATCGGCATCGTCGTCGGCGACTGCGTCGGCCGCGGCCTGGAGGCCGCCAGCGTCATGGGCCAGCTGCGCAGCGCCTGCCGGGCCCTGCTGCTGCAGGACGCCAGCCCCGCCCGCACCCTCATGGCCCTCGACCGCTTCGCCGCGAGCCTGCCCGGCGCCCTGTGCACCACCGTGTTCTGCGGCGTCCTCGACCCCCGCACCGGAGACCTGGCCTACTGCAGCGCCGGACACCCGCCGGGCATCCTCGCCCACCCCGACGGCACCACCCGGTTGCTGGAGGAGGGCCGTTCGACGCCGCTGGCCATCCGCCCGGGCAGGCACCGCCCGGAAGGCCGGTACAGCCTCCCCGCGCGATCCACCCTGATGCTCTACACCGACGGGCTGGTCGAACGCAGACGCCGCCCGCTCAGCGAAGGCATCGACCAGGCCAGCGCCGTCGTGCAGGACGGCAGCGACCTCCTCGTCGACGACCTCGCCACCGAGGTCATGACCCGGCTGGCCCCCGGAGGCGGCTACGACGACGACGTCGCCCTGCTGCTGTACCGCCACCCCGCTCCCCTGGAGATGACCTTCCCCGCGGAGGCGGGCCAACTCGCCCCCGTCCGCCAAGCCCTGCGCTCCTGGCTCGACCAGGTCCAGCTCCCGAGGCAACAGGCCCACGACATCGTCGTCGCCGCGGGCGAGGCGTTCGCCAACGCCATCGAACACGGATACCGCCACAACCCCGGCGCTCCGGTCCACCTGCGCGCCGAGGCCTTCGCCGACAACCTCCACCTCACCATCGTCGACCAGGGCGCCTGGAAAACCCCGCAGCCGGAGGCCAACCCCCACCGCGGCCGCGGCGTGAGCCTCATGCGCGCCCTGATGCAACGGGTCACCATCACCCGAACTGCCACCGGCACCACCGTCGACCTGTACACGAGGATCACCTGATGACCACCCCCCTCACCCTCACCGCGGGCCACCGCCCCGACGGCACCCCACTCCTGACCGCGGCGGGCGAGATCGACATGAGCAACAGCGAGACCCTCGCCGAGGCCATCACCGCCACCCCCGGCCACCTCGTCATCGACCTGACCGCCGTTGACTACCTCGACAGCGCGGGCCTGGCCGTCCTGTTCACCCACGCCGAACGCATCGAGATCATCGCCACCCCGCTCCTGGCCCCCGTCCTCACCATCTCCGGACTCACCGACCTGACCACCGTCCACACCATCACCCACGACTCCGCCGAGCCGACAGGGTGACGGCCCATCGCGGCGCCGACCCACGGTGAGGTCGGCGGCGTGTCAGCGGAGTGTGCTGAAGAACGCGCGGACATCCTCGACGAGGAGATCGGGGGCCTCCATGGCGGCGAAGTGGCCGCCGCGGTCGAACTCGGACCAGTGCGTGATGGTGTGTTCGAGCTCGAGGGTCCGGCGAATCGACACGTCGAGGGGGAACACCGCGACTCCGGTCGGCACGGTGGAGCGTGCGCCCGCGCCCCAGGCTCCGTTGTGTGCGGTCTCGTAGTAGCTGTTGGCCGAAGAGCCCGCGGTGCCGGTCAGCCAGTACAGCATCACGTTGGTGAGCAACAGGTCCCGGTCGACCGCGTCCTCGGGTAGCTCGGCGGCCGGGTCCGTCCACTCCTTGAACTTCTCCACGATCCAGGCCAGCTGCCCGACCGGGGAATCGTGCAGCGCGTGCGCCAGCGTCTGCGGCCTGCTGATCTGCATCATGGCGTAGCCGGACTGCTCGGTCTCCAGGTACTCCAGGTGCGCGAGGCGTGCGCGCTCGGCATCGGTCAGCTCGGGAACCTCGTCGGCGTTGACCCGGGTGAACGCGGAGAGCCCATTGGCGTGCACGCCGACGACCCGATCCGGGTTGAGCCGACCGAGCCCCGGGGAGATGATCGCGCCGGTGTCGCCGCCCTGCGCCCCATAGCGGTCGTAGCCGAGCCGCTCCATCAGCTCGGCGAACGCCCTGGTCACCCGGTTGGTGTCCCACCCGGGCTCAGTGGTCGGGCCGGAGAAGCCGCTCCCGGGGATCGACGGGATCACCAGGTGGAACGCCTGGGCCGGGTCGCCGCCGTGCGCACGGGGATCGGTGAGCGGGCCGATGACGTTCAAGAACTCGACGATCGAGCCGGGCCAGCCGTGGATCAGGATCAGCGGCAGCGCGTCCGGTTCGGGGGAGCGCACATGCATGAAGTGGATGTTCTGCCCATCGATCTCGGTCGTGAAGTGGGGGAAGGAGTTCAACTCCCGCTCGTGGCGACGCCAGTCGTAGCCGTCGCGCCAGTACTCCGCCAACCCCTTCAGGTAGTCGACCGGCACGCCCCGGCTCCAGCCCACACCGGGCAGGTCCTGGGTCCACCTCGTCCTGGCCAGCCGGTCGCGCAGGTCGTCCAAGTCGGCCTGGGGAACGTCGATGGTGAAGGACCGGATCTCGCTGCTGTTCTGCATGAGCTCGACGCTAGAAGACGGTTAGGTCAGAATCGGTCCTAGCTCGATGGCAGGCTTCAGGGCATGTGGGAAACCTCGACGCGGCTGCTGCGACTGCTCTCGCTGCTGCAGACCCGGCGCGACTGGTCCGGCGCCGAACTGGCGGAGCGGCTGGAGGTCACGCCGCGTACCGTTCGCCGCGACATCGACCGGCTGCGCGGCCTCGGCTACCCCGTGCACGCGACCGCGGGCACGGCGGGCTATCGGCTCGCCGCCGGGGCGGACCTGCCACCGCTGCTGCTCGACGACGACGAGGCCGTCGCGGTCGCGATGGGCCTGCGCACGGCGGCCAGCGGTTCGATCACCGGCATCGAGGAGACCTCGGTGCGGGCACTGGCCAAACTCGAACAGGTGCTGCCCTCTCGGCTGCGCCACCGGATCAACGCCCTCCAGACCATGACCGTGCCGATGGCCAACACCGGGCCCACCGTCGATCCGAGCACCCTCACCGCCATCGCCACCGCTTGCCGCGACGCAGTGCGTCTGCGCTTCGACTACCGCAGCCACGACGACACCATCACCACCCGCACCACCGAGCCACACCGACTCGTGCACGCGGGCAGGCGCTGGTACCTCATCGCCTGGGACGTCGATCGCCAGGATTGGCGCACTTACCGCGTGGACCGTCTCACCCCACGCACACCAACCGGCCCCCGGTTCATCCCCCGCACCCCACCCGACCCCGACCTCAGCGGCTACACCTCCCGAGCGATCTCCACCGCCGCCTACCGCTACCAAGCCCGGATCACCCTGCACACCAACGCCAAGACCGCAGCCGAACGCTTCGCCCCCACCACCGCGACACTGGAGCCGATCGACGACCACCACTGCACCCTCCGAGCAGGCTCCAACTCCCTAGACGAGCTGGCCATCTACGTCACCACCACAGGATTCGACTTCCAGGTCCACGAACCCCCAGAACTCGTCGCCCACATCAAAACCCTGGCCACCCGCCTCACCCGCGCAGCAAATCAGACCGTTCTGTGACGTGAACTGCGCGTTCCATGATCAACTATTTGGCCAGCCACTGCAGTTGGTGAACTTCCAAGCCAGCGTGTCATCAGACCGTCGGACTGACAGGATTTGAAGCTGCGCCCTCATCCCAGAGGCGCGACGATCAACCTCTGACCTACGGGACGGTGGTGGACTTTCTTATTCCCGCTCGTTGCGGTCGACCTGTCGCATTTCGTGGTCACCTGCGCGCCGCTTCGTAGCACCGGTGACGCTCTCGGTCCCATAACGTCGCGTCGTCGACATCGACGTACTCGGTCCGCATCCGGCGCGCCATGGCGTAGAAGCCCTCGTTCGGTCGACCGCTCGCCTTCGACACGACAAGCGCGCTCCACATCGGCTCTCCCCGCTGCGCGGCGCGTCGCGACACCTGGTCCAACGGATGGCTCAGGAAGTCCGGCCGAGTTCCCACCCGGCGAGCCAGCGGCGCGTACTCGATCGTGCCCCCGGCCACGGCGACCCCGAACAGGATGTCCGTGATGCGATCCACGCGGTCGACCTCGAACATCTCTGACACTCGCTCCTCCAAGCCGACCGAAAGGCACTCGCCAAACCCTCGTCGTTCAGGGCGGGTACAGCGTTACGCACGTACAAGCCCCGCGTGGGTCGTCCCTCCCGCGGTAACCGCAAAACGAGTCTTCATCGTCTTCGGCCGCTCGGCGCCGACGAACGGAGAACACAAGCTGTACCGAAGCGCCCGTTCAGGAGCTTGGTGTGCCATCCGATGGTCCTCCCCCTGGATCATCACATCGAGTGACCGTGCCGCAACGGTTCGTTGGGCTCAGCCGATGATCCAGATATGAGCGAGCCGGTGTTCCGCGGACTCCATGCCCTGTTATCGGTGGTGCACGACCTCGTGCGGCGGCCACGGTGGCGTCGCTCCCGGCCCGCAGCCGGCGAGAGCGACCGCCCGTTGCCGCTGTTGTGCCTGGTGCGCGTCGACGGCCCGAACGACATTCTCGCTGCCCTGTCGCGGCGGTTTGACGAGGAGCAGCGGGTCAAGGTGCCCCACGCGCGGGTGGACGCCGAGACGGCGCGGGTCGCGGTGGAGCAGCGTTGGGAACAGGTCCGCAAGGGCGCCGAACCCTTGTTGCCGCTGCTGGACGAGCTGCGCCACCAGCTCAGCGCCGATCGGTTCGGGACGGGGCGGCTGAGCGGGTTCGGTCACTACCGGTTCGTTGACTGGCTCACCAGCCGCACCGTCGGCCCCGGGACGCGCAAGAACGAGCGCGTGGACATCACCGACATGCTGCGGGTGTGGCATGCGGCGGGCGAACGGCCCGCGGAGGCGCAGCGGATGGGTGTCGCGGAAGCCGCCGCGGCGCAACCGCTGTGGATGCGGCTCGCGGTGCTGCTGCTGGCCGCCTGGCACCGCCCGTTGAGGTTTTGGTTGTGGTCGCACCGGTTCCCGCTGATCGGGCGGGTTCCGCGATGGCTGATGCGCCAGCCGTTCATGCTGCCCGGCCACTCGAGCAGCTTCACCGGTTTCGCCGAGTTGCTCACCGCGGGTCGGCGCACCGAGGAGAACGACGCGGAGATCAAGAAGCTGCTGGTGCACGCGTTCCTCGAGGACCTCAGGCGGGTCTACGGAACGGGCCCGCTGCAACTGCGGCGGTGGCGGCGCACCGCGTACACGGTGGTGCTGCTGGAGAACATCACCGAGTCCAACGGCGGGTGGGAGCTGCTGCGCCTGGTCAACGAGGTGCGCAACAGCTCCACCCGGCACGACCCGGTGCTGTTCATCGCCACAGCCGACGCCGTGCCCGCCTGGCTTGGCCGCGCGGGGACGCCGCCGCCGGTCCGCCAGCTTCCCACCGAACTCGGTGCCTGGCAGCGCACCCTGCCGCAGAGCAGGCTGGTCCAGCGCGAGGACGCCCGGTTCATCGTCGTCGGCCTCCCCGGCCCGGACCCGCAGGCGGCCAGCGACGAGGACACCCACGGCTGGTACCGGCAGGGCAGGATGGTCCCCGCCCAGGTGCCGGTCCTGGCCCGCCGCGGCATGATCGTCGCGGTGGTGCTGGTCGTCCTCGCGGCGGCCTCGGCCGTCGGCGTGCCGTGGCTGTGGACGCGGCTGGCCAACGACTGCCTGCCCTCTCCAAGCGGCGGCGTCGCCGTCGAGTGGCTGGCGGGCGAGTGCGTCGGCTACAGCGACAGCGACGCGCAGATCTTCGGCGCCAATCCGCGCCTGCGGGCGGCGCAGGCGGCGATCTTCGAGCAGAACGCGAAGGCGCTGCGGGTCCGGGACAGCAACCCGGACCGTCCGCTGGTCACGGTGGTGTACTTCGGCGAGTTCACCAACCAGGAGGACGTGCCCAACACGGCGGACGCGGTGACCGAGGAACTGGCCGGGCTGCTCATACGGCAGAGCCAGGACAACAGCACCATCAGCACGACCGCGCCGCTGCTGCGGGTCGTCGTCGCCAACGGCGGGACCGAGATGCGCCACGCCAGGGAGGTGGTCGATCGGCTGCTGGGGCCGCTGTTCGACGCCGACCCGTCCGTGATGGGCGTGATCGGCATGGGGCGCACCGTGATCGCCACCGAGAGCGCCATCGGCGCCCTCGGCGACCGCGGCATCCCGGTGCTGGCGACCACGCTCACCGGCGACGGCCTCGCCGAACGGTCACCGATGTACTTCCAGATGGTCCCCGGCAACACCGCCGAGGTCAGACTGGTGCTGCGCTACGGCGCCCACACCGGTAGGACCGTGGCCCTCTATCGACCAACCGCAGGCCCTGACTCCTACCTCGACTCCTTGGAAGCGCAGTTCATCGCGCAGGGCGGCACTCCTGATGAGGTGGTGGAGTGGGACGGCGTCAGCAACGTCAACATCCGCTGCGGAGACGACCAACTGGCCTTCTACGGAGGTCGGGAAGGCGAGTTCCTCGGCTTCCTGCGGCGCGTTCGCAGTCAATGCGCGAAACACCCACCGCTGGTAGTGGGCGACGACGCCGTCACCCGCTTCGTCGCGCAGCGCGGCCTCCGTGACCAGGACGACTTCGCGGGTGTTCCGCTGCACTACGTCTCCCTGGGCAGCGAGGTCGTCCTGGCCGGACCCTCCTGCGTGGCGAAGGGGATACCCGCCGGGGCCTCCAGCGCGGACAGCCCGGCCCGACCCATCGTCGCCCTGTGCGGCGGCTTGAACCGGCTCTACTTCCAGAACAGTTCCCCGGATCCGGCGTGGCGGGCGTTCCAGCTCGCCCTCCGACCAGTCGAGGAGACAACCAACCAGCCGTGGCCTAGCGAACGCACCGGCATCGCCTACGACGCCGCGAGCCTGTTCGTGCGACTCGTCGATGCCAATAAGAACCGCGAGCGCATCAAACCCAGCCCGTTCGCCCCCAACCGCGCCGCCATCGCCCAGGAGTTCCGCGAACTCGCCTGCACCAGCGAGGCCACGCCCCAAGGCGAGCCATGCTTCGAGGGTGCAGGCGGCCCCATCGATTTCAGCGTCCACCGGGACGGATCGACGCGCCCGATAGCCATCCTGCGGATCGACGACATCAAGGACTTCAACAGCGTCCCCCGCTGCGAGTACCGAATGCGGGGCGACCTGGAGGAGACGTGCGGGGACCCCGAGACCAGCCCGGGACGGTGACGGAACCGTGGGCAGGCCCCGCATCGGAGGGCTGGGTGGGATCGAGCGCGACATCCCGTGCCGAAGCTTGGTCTTGTGTCCACACAGCCGCTGCGGTCGTCGGACAACCCCGGATCGCCCACGCCCAGCGCTAGCCCTTCGAGGTTCGGCCTAGGCCCGTGCGCGTGAGGGGTGACAGGATCGTGGTGTGAATGGTGATCATTACGTACGGTTCCAAGCATCCGAGCGCGACCGGAAAGGCCGATTCGTGGGCATCTTCTGCCTAGTCAACGGCCTAGCGCAAGCAGGCCAGCTGTCGGAGACGCAGGAACGGTTCCGCCGCACCAACAACGACTGGTACAACGCGAACTTCACCAACCCCAGCACTATCGACCCATCCGTCTATGACCACGAGTTGCACCCCGGCGCCGCCGCCTGGTTCAAGGCGTCCGCAGCGCACCTCCTTGAGCGCGTGGCAGGCTACCTCGCGATCCTCGACGCGCACGGGATCGGCTGGATCCGACTGGACTCAACAAATCCAGGTCGCATCCTCTACGAGGACGCTGATCAAGTCGTCGTCGTCGCCCATCCGTCGATCGGTCAATGAGCGACCAGTGCCAGCACCGTCGGCGGCGCGCATCGGGTAGGCGATAGCGAGACGATTCGATCTCGCTCCAAATCTGATCGACGTCCCGCAGCGAGGAGAGGGTCCGGTTGGCCCGTGCTGGTGTGCGGCTGCGGGCGCTGGCGCATTCGTGGCTGATGCTCGAGTTCCCGAGGGATCCTTCGCTTATCGACTTGGAGCTGCAGCGCAGCAGCGTCTTCCCGCGCGAGCTCGCGTCGGAGGTGTGCGCAGACGTCCGGGAGGAGCTTCGACGGACCGCGTGCTCGGTGGCCGCTACCCGTGCCGGGTTGGCGAGCCTTGCTTATCGGCGCTGATCGGGCCGTTAGTGGGTGAGGGTGAGTGGTGTGGGGGCGAGTTGTCCGGTGAGGAGTTGGGGGAGGTTGGCGGGGAGTAGTTTGTCCCGACACTGCTGAAGATCGTGTGCGCTCCACCAGCGGCGTTCGATGAGTCCGGCCTTCTCGTTGGCGGTGGGACGGACCGGCGCCTGGGGGTCGGTGGTTGTGGTGCGGGCGAGGAAGACGTGTTCGATGCGATGGTGGTCGCGGTCCTGGTAGCGGAAGCGGGATTCGCGGGTCCAGAGTTCGGGGCCGAGGGTGTCGAGGAGGATGCCGGTCTCCTCGGCGAGTTCGCGGAGGGCGGCCTGGTGGAGTGTTTCGCCGGGGTCGAGGCCGCCGCCGGGCAGTTCCCACCAGTGGTGGTCGGGTTGGTGGGGGCCGAGGGCGTGGATGAGCAGGACCCGGTCGGTGGGGTCGAGCAGCAGGACGCGCGCGCAGCGTCGCGGGAGCGTGGTGGGCATCCGTGGGGTGGTCCTCCTGGTCGCTGCTGGTGACGGCCGACGCGCGAGGTGGCCCGCGGGTCAGAACACGGTAGGTTCGGGTTCGTCGTGCTGGGTGGCCGCTGTGGTTGCTCGGTGACCTCAACGTCCTCGAACCCGGCCACCGGCTCGCCCACCGCGGCCAGTTCGCGCCCTTCGAGTACGACCTCACCCGCCGGCACGGCCTGGTCAACCTGTTCCGCCAACCTGCACCCCGACCGCGTCGAGCACAGCTGGGCCCGACGCCAGACCTCGGTTACCGCTACGACCACGCCCACGGCTCACCGACCATTCCCGACTCACCGTCCACCTCGACCTGGCTCTCCTCCAAGAAGGCGTGGATCCCGGGTGACGATCATGCCAGCGGTGGCCGCAGGCGGCTCGGAGGTTCCTGCATTCGATGGAGCAGGCTTCGCTGTGTCACCGGACATCACGGCGGGCTGGTGCCAGCTGGGCTTCGACTGCCTTCGTGACCCATCCGCCGTATCGGCCTGCATCAAGGCCTCCGGAGAGGAAGAACGGCCCCGGCGACGCGGTCAGCATGAGCCGTGTTCTCGGGTCGTGTCAGTGTGGTCTTTGCAGTCCGAGTGGTAGGCGCGGGCGGCGCGGAGGTAGGTGTTCAGGAGGTCTTCTCTGGCGGGGTCCACAGCGGCGCGGGTGATGCAGACGGTTTCCGGCAGCAGGGCGGTGTCGAGGTGCTCGTAAACCCGCCGCACGCGCTGCCGGATGTGGGCGCGCACTTCGTCCTCGTCGAGCCAGTAGGGCAGGGTCAGGCCGTATTCGTAGTGGGCGTCGGTCTCATGGTCGATTGCTTCGGTGATGGCCTGTTCCAGGGGCATGGCCTCGATGGGCGGTCGTTCGGGGGCGAACCGGTCGAACCTGTCGTCGGTGCTGTCGCCGAGGACGATGTCGGCGATGTGGGTGGAGATGACGGGTGAGCAGTGGAAGCCGTCGCGGTGGGTGCCGGTGGCGAGCACGAGGCCGTCGATCGAGCAGCCGCCGATGAGGGGGAAGCCGTCCGCGGTGACCGGGCGTGCCCCGCACAGCCAGCGGTGGACGTGGCAGTCGGCGAGGTGGTGGTCGAACTGCTCGCACAGCATGCGCAGGAGCGTCTGACTGGAGCCGATGTCCGGTCCGGGGGCCGGGTCGGGGGTGATGATGTTGGTGGCCCCGGCGTACAGCGGGTCCGTGGCGGGCACGAGGTGCAGACCGCAGGATCCGGCGCGGTTGGGGGTGCGCAGGACGTGACGCGGGCCTGACGGGGGCGGCTCGACCAGCAGTGCGAGGCCGGTGCCGTGCAACACCGGCGGGACCGCGCCGGAGGGCAGCACGGCCTGGGCGAGCGCGCCGCTGGCGCTGCCCGCTGCGAGCACGGCGGTGCCCGCGGCGATCGTCTCCCCGTCGGCGAGGCGCACGCCCCGCACCTTGCCCGCGTCGACCAGCAGCTCCCGGACGATGGCGTCGACGATGTCGACACCGAGGCGCCGGGCCGCCGCCTCCAGCGCCGCCATCACCGCCCGCGCGTCGACCGCACCTTCGCGCGGCAGGTGCACCGCCCGCGACGGGTGCGCGCCGAACTCCGGCGTCAACCCCGCCACATCCTCGGCAGCCACCGCCTCGTGCGGCTCGCCGTGCTCGACCAACGCGGCCTCGATCGCCGCGAAGTTGGCCGTGGCCACCCGACCCGACCTGCCGCTGAGCACGACCACCGTGCCCGCCACCGAGGTCTCCTGCACCGCAGCGGCTTCCGGCCCGGCCAGCTCGACCAGCGCGTCCAGCCACCCCGGCCACTCGTCCAACGCCTGACGGGCGATGGAGAACCGCGCCCGGCCCGCCGGATGCGCTCCGGTGTCCGTGGTCACCTCGCCGAAGCAGTTCAACATCGCCCCCGCCGCGACCGACGCCCCCCGATCCCGTCCCGCGGGCCCCACCACGGCTACCCGAACCCCTGGATCCCGGCCCGCGAGCCGCACCGCGGTCGACAGGCCCAGGACTCCATTGCCCACGACCACCACATCGACCCAGCGCGATGACATCACACCTCCCCACCAGCCAGCAGACCAAGCGTGAGGCGAGTGCCCCCACCGGGACGGCATTAACGGAAGGCCCGACCGGTTCACCCGATCCGGTCGGCTCCCGCGCCCTCATCAGGCGCCAGCTCCAAGGGGAGCACGGTCGGCGATGGCCCGGTGGCGCGATTCTCCCAGTTGTTGTGCGGAGGCGCGCCGTGCGCCCGCAGATAAGCAAGCATCGACCGACCCGCGGTGCCCGGGGAGGTCGAGCCCAAAGATCAGGCGCTCGGGCGGAGCACGACATCGACGGTGATCTTCTTCAACCCGTCGAGCAGTGCGATGTCGACGCCGTCCGGATCGGAGACCACAGAGTCCAGCGCACTCCGCCAGGCGGTCGAGCCGGGAAAGTGCCCCCGTAGTTCCGCGAACGCCGCCGACTGCTCGAACTCCCCAGGCGGCGTACATCGCGGCGATGACACCGGCCAGCGATGTGCCGGGGACAGCGGCAGGACCTTCAGCCGTGGCCGCAGGGCTCCCTTGCGGGCCGGTCGTGGCTGTTGGTGCATGCTCGTACCTGTGATCGATGATTTCGCGAAGGAATACCTGCACAGCGACCTGCGAGAGATCCGTGAGGCGATGCTCCGGAAGCTCGACGGTTTGTCCGAGTACGACATCCGTCGTCCCCTGACCTCCACCGGAACCAACCTTCTCGGTCTGGTCAAGCACCTGTCGGTGTCGGAGTCGCGGTACTTCGGCGAGGTCTTCGGTCGTCCGTTCCCCGAGTCCATCCCCCGGTGGGACGACGTCGAACAGCGCGGTACCGACCTGTGGGCGACTGAGCACGAAACACGCGAGGAGATCACCAGCCGCTACCGACGGGTCTGGGAACACTCCGACGCCACGATCGCTGCTCTCGCCATCGACTCGCCCGGCTACGTGCCCTGGTGGCCACGTCCTGACGTGATGCTGTTCAACGTTCTGGTCCACGTGCTCACGGAGACAAGTCGGCACGCCGGGCACGCCGACATCCTGCGGGAGCAGTTGGACGGCGAGGTCGAGATGGACGCGGAAGCCATGGCCCGGCGGGGGCAGGATGCGGCCTTCTGGGAGAACCGGCGGGCGGAAATCGAGCGGGCGGCCAGGGCAGCCGATCCAACCACGTCCTGACGGGTTCGCCCCGGTCGTCCGATCGTGACGGGCGGTCAGTACAGGTGACCCGCTTCGTTGACCATGAGGTTGACGTGAGGGATGGGTGGTGGGCGCTGCGCATCTGCATGCGCCAAACCTCCACGTGGTTTCCGCGTCGGGTTCGACCGCGACGGCGTTGATCATCTCTTCGTCGAATACCGACGAGACCATCGCCTTCTACCGACCTTGGGCCACAGTGGAGTCACGCGGCTGTGAGCGCGAGGAGCGGGGTGTCGACGGCGGTGCCGATGGTGTGAAGTACGTCGTCCCAGCGTTGTGGAAGGGCGACTCGCGACGCCGTCAGAGGCCGCGTTCGATCACTGCCCTGGTCACGCGGTCGTCGATGGAGCTGACCGGGGCCTCGGTGTGCACCCAGGGGTCGCCGCCGAAGTGGCGTTGGAAGATCTTCTCCGCTGTCCGGGTCGCGAGGGCCTGTGTGCTCAGGGTCGGGTTCGCGCCGCCCACCGAGTTGGCCAGGGCCGAGTTGTCGGCGATGTAGAGCCGGTCGCCCCAGCGCGAACGGCCGTCCGCGTCCAGCACCGACGTGGCTGGGTCGGCGCCCATGCGCATGCTGGACTGCATGTGCAGCAGCAGGGGCGCCCAGTCCATCCGGTGGACGCGGCGGGCTCCGGCGGCGCGCAGCAGCTCGGCGGCGCGGGCGGCGAGGTAGTCGCGGTTGCGGCGGGTGCGGGCCGTGCGGCCGCGGTGGCGGACCTCGATGCGCGGGACCGGCCCGTGCGGGTCCGGGGGCAGGGTCGGCGAGAGGGTGACGCGGTTGGCGGGCTCGACGTCGTCGTCGGTGACGACGAGCGCGGTAAGCAGGTTGTCGACGTCGGCCAGGGCGCTCTTGAGCTCCGCGCCGACCAGCCTGCCCACGGTGTCCGCGCCCTGCGGGCCGACGCCGCTCCCGTTGTCGTAGAACCCGGCCATCCCCGAGTCGCTGAACGTCATCGCGAAGCTCTGCAACGCAGGCGGCAGGCAGACGTTCTCCACCCCGCCGTAGCCGGGGAAGTCGCAGCGGGCCGACGACCCGGCGCCCTTGGACGCCCCGGTGTAGTCGTCGAACACCCCGAACACCCAGTCCAGGTGGTGCTCGGTCAGCCCGCGCCCCACCCAGCCGTTGGGATTGGGCAGCCCGCTGGTGAACCACAGCCGCGGGTTCTCCACGCACCCTCCCGCGAGCACTACTACCTTGGCCTCGACGGTGTGCAGGGCGCCATCGGCGGTCCGGTAGACCACACCCCGCGCGGCGGCTCCGCCCGGCTCGGTCAGCACGCGCACCACGTAGGCGTCGGTGAGCAGCTTCGCGGCGCGGCCGCCGGGCGACCACGCGTCGGCAGTGAGCATCATCGGCACGTAGGAGTTGTCGGTGGACCGGCGGGCCTTGAGGTTGCGCGGGGCGTGGCGGGGTTCGAGGCAGCCTTGGAAGCAGTGGCCGCAGAAGGTGCAGCCCTGGGCCTCGGGGTAGCGCAGGCGCAGCGGGTCCGATGTGCGGCCCGCGGTGCCTTCCGGCTGCAGGATGGCGTTCTCCTGCGCTCGGTAGCTCGGCCCCCGCAGGTCTTTCCAGGTCTGGTGCGCCACCCCCAGCGCCTCGGCGCCGCGGAAGAACAGGGCCTCCTTCGTGCCCATGGCCGCGGTCCGCACGGGCAGGGTCTCCTCGCACCACTCCAGGTACGGTCGGAACTCCGCGTAGGTGAACGGGAACAGGTGGGCGGTGTCGTAGTTGTCGCGGTCGGGGCCGTCGTAGCCGGAGAATGCGCCGGGCGCGGGCCGGGGGCAGTTGCCGAAGTAGTGCAGCGTCGTGCCGCCTACCCCGGCGATCTGCCAGACGAACGAGTTCTGCGGGAAGTCGCGCAGCCACGGCGCCTCCTCCCGCCGGGACGGGCCGACCCGGAGCAGGCCGGTGATCGGGTTGTTGGTGTCGTCCTCCAGCCGGGTCCACTCCTGCTCGGGCCGCAGGTGCCGGGCCCCGGCCTCCAGTACGAGCACGTCGAGCCCGCGCGCGGCGAGTTCCTTGGCGACCACCGGCCCGCCGCCGCCCGCGCCCACCACCACTACGTCTGGCATGTCCGTCCTCCCTAGTCCCGTACCCGGTCCACGCCGCGGTAGTAGCCAAGGAACTCCGGCCACCCGTCGCTGACACCGTCGTAATCGGACAGCCGCCAGCCCACTGGCGTGGCGACCAGCTCACCCCGCCGGAACACCGGCGCCTCGGAGTACGCCGCGAAGGCGGCCAGGGTGGGGATGGTGTTGATGAGGAACCGCGCCGGGGTGCCGTCGGCCATGCCAGGGCGCTCCAGGCGGCGGAACACCTCCGCCTTGCCCTCGAACGACAGGTTGGCGAACGCCGAGGCGAACGGGCCCAGTGCGGCGCGGGCGTCCACGTCGAGCGCGGTGAGGTTGAGGATCGCGGCGACCGCGGCCGCGCCCGGCAGGTTCAGGTCGAACGGGCGGCCCACGAGCGGGATCGGGACGGCCTGGTCGTAGGTGCGCTGCAGGGGCCCGGCCGCGCCCGTCTCCGCCCCGCTCGGACCGTCGGCGGTGCGTCCCTGGTGCGCGGAGAACCGGTCGCGGCCGGGCACGAGGAACACCAGCAACCCCTGGAAGGTGTCCCGGATCGGCGGGATCGCGACGGCCTGCGCCGGAACGCCGACCCCGACCGCCGCCAGGACCGCCAGCCCGGTGACACCGAACAACAACTGCCTGCGATTGACGTGCTCTGGTTGGTCCATCGCCACCGCCTGAAAATGGGTGATCAATCTCGGAATCGACGGTAACCGCCCCCATCCGAGCCCGCTCAACGCGATTCGGAATTTCTTCACCGAGTGATGAACGTTCGCGTCGAAATACGAAGACACCCGCACAGACGCTCGCTGATCCGGCCGACACTCTTTTCCGATCTGATCCACCTGACCACCTGGATCGCGCTCGGCGGCTATGTCCCGGGGCGGTCGTGGAGCCGAGCGCTGCCGTGACGGCACGTCGCGGCAGCGCTCGGCACTCGATGGCGCGTTCCCGTCAGGCCGTGCCCCAGCGGTCCAGCGCGGCGTAAGCGGGCCGCCACTGAGCCGTGAAGGCAGCGCGGGCCGGTTCGGGCAATGGAGCGAGCATCGTCGCCACGGTCTCGTCGCTCGCTCCCTCCAGCAGCCACGGCAGCAGGCGCGGCGCGTCCGGACCGATGCGCTGGCCGTGGACCTGGCCGAAGTGCGCCCACTGCTGCGGGGTGGCGACGGCCTGGATCAGCGGCAGCGCCTGGGCCTCCTCGTGCCTGAGGTGTCCACTCAGGCCGGTGACCAGCGAGTCGACCAGGTCCCCGAGGCCGTTCAGCGGCGCCTCGGGGTCGGCCAGCTGCGCGTCGATCGCCTCGATGAGCTGGTCCACGCCTGCGTGCTCGGCCTCCATCGCCTCCAGCAGCGCCAGGTCGTCGGGCCGGTCGGCCAGGGTCCGGCGCAGCGCGGGCCACAGCGCGTCGTCCTCGGCGGTGTGGTGGACGTGCAGCGACTTGCGGAACAGCTCCCAGCCGACGGCGGCGCGGAGAACCCGGCGCGGGTCGTCCAGGCGGACGGTGACCTTGGCCAGGTGCTCCAGTTCCCGTCTCAGCGCGTCGTGCATGGCGTACATCGGGGTCATGTCGAGCTTGTCGCTCACGGCGTGCTCCTTGTCAGTTCCAGGTGGCGCCAGCCGGTTCCTTGATGGCGGCGTTGAGGCGGTTGAACATGTTGGTCACGCCGATCAGCAGGATCAGCGCGGCGACCTGCTTCTCGTCGTAGTGGTCGGCGACCTCGTCCCACAGCCGGTCGTCCACGGCGTCGCCGGAGCGGTCGGCCAGCCGGGTCAGCGTCTCCGCCAGGTGCAGCGCGGCCCGCTCGGCGTCGTCGAAGAACGGCGCCTCCCGCCACGCCGCGACCGCCGCGATCCGCTCGGCGCTCGTGCCTGCCTTGACCAGGTTGATGTTGTGCGCGTGCACGCACGCCGAGCAGCCGTTGAGCTGGCTGGCGCGCAGGGCCACGAGCTCCTGCAGCTCGTGGGAGATGCCGCCTGCGTTGACGGCCTTGAAGATCGATCCGATGCCCTTGAGGCCGTCGGGCAGCAGGTACGCGGGGTTGGTCATGCGGGCTGACATCGCGGTTCCTTCCAGGATGGGGTGACCGGTCCAACCATCGCCGCCGCCCTGACCTGGATCAACGTAGACTTCGCGCGCGTGCCGATAACCCGTCGGTTATCGCACGGGCCGGTCGTGCCGCGGGGAGGTGTTAATGGAGCTGAGGGATGTCGAGATCTTCCTGACGCTCGCCGAGGAGCTGCACTTCGGCCGGGCCGCCGAGCGCCTGCACGTCTCCCAGGCGCGGGTGAGCCAGGCCATCGCCGGGCAAGAACGGCGCCTGGGCGGCGCGCTGTTCGACCGCTCCAACCGCAGGCGGATCCGGCTCACCCCGCTGGGACAGCAGCTCCGCGACGACCTCCGACCCGTCTACACCGGCCTGCGCGACAGTCTGGAACGGGCGCGCTTGACGGCCCGTGGCGTGACCGGCACGCTGCGTGTCGGCTTGCTGCCGTTCAACGTCGCCGAACTGCACCCGTACTGGAAGGCCTTCCGCGCCCAGAACCCGCAGTGGGAGCTGCGGGTCCGTCCCCTGCCCTATGTCGACCCGTTCGCCGCCCTCCGCCGCGGCGAGACGGACGTGCTGGTCGTCTGGCTACCGGTGGAGGAGCCGGACCTGACCGTAGGGCCGGTGCTGTTCACCGACCCCCGCCTGCTCGCGGTGTTCGCGGAGAACGAGTTGGCCAGCCGGGCCTCGGTCTCCCTGGAGACGCTGGCCGACCATCCGCACGCCTCCGCGCCGCTGAGGCTGGACTACTGGGAGGACCGGTACCTGCCGTTCCACACCCCGCGCGGCCGCGCCATCGAGCGCACCCACTGGGTGACCACCAGCGACGAGCTGATCAACCTGGTGGGCAACGGCGACGTCGTGCACACTTTTCCGTCCCACGTCACCAGGTACTGGCTCATGCCGCACATCCGATGGCTGCCCGTCCACGACATGCCACCCCTGTCCTACGCCCTGGTGTGGCGGACCGACAGCGAGACCGACCTCATCCGCGCCCTCGCCCACACCGTGCGCAACCTCGGCCCAGTGCACTTCGACGACGTCTGAGAGGGGCACGTAACAGCCAGCCGCGCGGCGTAGTCCGCGTGGGAGCGTGCCCGTCCAGCGGGGTGACCAGCTCGTGGTCGTTGACCTTGTGCTCCCATCGGCGGCATCCGCCGCAGTCACCGTGCAGCGCACTTACGCGCTGAAACAGGGCGGCATTTTCTGCTCTCGTTCGGGCTGAAGGAGTTGGACGATCGGAAGACGAAAGATGCGCTCAGCAGTAGTCGGCTGCCACCACGCACAGAGGGTGCGTCGTGCGATGTCCTCCTGTCGAATGATCAAGGGGTCCTTCCACTCGACCGGAATCGCCGTCAGGTCATGATCGCCCGACTCGACTACGTACACCACATGCTTCCCGGCATTGTCTTTCAGCTCGATTATCTCACTAGGAAGCCAGTAGTTCGTGTTGGACATCAGCCGCAGGAAGAACAGCACCGCATAAACAGAACCGAAGGCGCCGAAAGCGAGCTTGACATACCACGCGGTCGGCTTGTCGGGATCAACTTCCCGAAGCGCCAAGGTGCTCACAATCGAGAGAAGCACCACGTGAACGGCGGAGGTGAACATCAGTCCGAAGCCGACGAGCGAAGCTAGTGATAGCCGGGCCGCCACCAGGGAGATCGCCCGCGCGCGCAGCATCCTCACAACCAGCACGATGCCAAGCAGACCCATGATGTGGTACGACAGGAGAAACGCGGGAAGAACTACGACATTGAACTCTGCCGCCTTGAGCACGACCGGCAGTAGCGTGAAGTCCCAGCGCGCTAGCGAAAGGATTCGACAAGTCGCGACCAACGCAGGCAATACGGTCACGAGGAGTGCGATCCAACCGAGGTAGTCTGTAGCCGCTTTCGGCGCCCCACCCTTCGCCTGCGGTTTGACGGGTCGCGCATCTCCAGGTCGTTTGTGCTGTCGCCTCGTACCCATTTTCACTCCCCCGTTCAGCCGGGACGCGCCTCGACGCTAGCGACTAGGTAACGCAATCGGACACCTATAAGAGCCTCGTCCGATGGCGCGGCTCCGAGAGAAGATCATAGGCCAATTGCGAACAGTTTCGGGAGCCGACGCACTGATCTCACCCTCTATCGAGGAGGCCTCATTTCTCAGGGCCGCCACGCATCTCGCGAGGCAGTTTGCAGGCACGCGGGCTGCGAGAACGGCAGCGCCGCACTCCCCAGGTCGGTACGCGTCGACCCGTTGAGTTCCGAACCAGCCGTTTCGGTAGAGCGCGGACTAGACTACGAGCGCCGGTGGGAAGCCTGCGGTTGCAACGACGGCTAGGAGGGATCGTCGAACACGCGCAGGATGGTCGGGTCCACGGCATCGATGACGTCCGCACCGACCTGAGGGATCAGGCTCTGGTCGAGGAACCACTCGCTGCGGACGTTCTTGAACGTGTACGACCCGTCGTTCCACTCGGTGACCCGCCACCGCTGGTTGATCCAGTTCGCGTCGGTGCACGCCAGGACCTGGACCGTGGTCGTGGGCGTACTGCCGTCGTACTTCTGGTGCAGGCACTCACCGCTGCCCAGGTTGCGGACCCGGTAGATGTTGGTACCCAGCGACTCCAGTTGCCAGAACTGGTTGTCACCGCCGTGGCAGTCGTAGGCGATGGCCGTGTGCCTGTTCACGCCGCCCGGATCCAACGGCTGTTCAGGTCGCCCCGCACCCATCTCGCACTCCTCCCCCTTGACCGCAGATCGTTACCCACCTCACCCGTGGCGGATAAATCGAAAACAGGCTAGCAGGCGGTCCACATAACCGGCGCATGATCAGCAATCTGAACCGCTGCGGACGAGTGGTCACACCGAAAAGACGGATAAAGGAAGGTACTCACAAGCCACTCGCGCGCATGATGGTGCAGACAGAGCCACTGGTCGGGTGAACCGGCAGTTCCAGGCTCGTGCCGATCGAGATCAATTATCAACCAGACGTGGACCCGAGGACCGCCGCGGTGGTCGTCGCCGGTGCCCGCAGCAGCTGTTCGTTTCTGGGCACGATCCGCAAGTACCCCAAGGGATCGTTTCTGCCGACGCGGGGATCATCGAACGTCTCGGTCTTGCCTCTGCTTGTCGTCAGCGATCGCCGCAGCGCTGCTGGTCCCCTGACCGCCGGTAAGACCGACCGCCAGGTCGCTGCGCGACAAGGGAGGCCGGGCCGCGCAATCCAACCGACTGCGTAAAGGCATGGTCGCCGGACTGCGGGCCGTGGTGAGCTGGGAGAGCTCACCGTGGAGAGTCCGGCGAGATCAACACCGAACGACCCCCAACGGCTACCACGGAAGCGGCTGACCTGCTGATCCATGGGGAAGCCAGGTCAGAGCAACATGCACCACGCTGGCAGTGTGAGGGGTCAAAGACGGATGCTCCGTTGCCGTTGACACTGGTGGTGGGGAAGACGCTCGCCCAGGTGAAGAGCTTGATCGGGAACCGAACTGGGTGATCGGGACCATGGACAAGGGAAGGAATGCTGGCAGCGGCTGGAACTTCCGGGGAAATGAACGCCGCGGGCACCGACTGCACCGGTCGCTACATCCGCGGGACCCCCAGGCTCGATACGCCACTATGGCCGTGCGCCATGGTGGAAGGTATCGAATGGGCAGGTTGGCACTGTAAGGTTCCCGCAATGACCGAACCGCATGTTCGCACCCTGGTGGCCTTCTTGAGAGCCGTGGCTATCCTCGCGCTAGACGCTCCGCATCAACGTGCGTGGTTGGCGTCCCTGGGGCTCCCTGGCGAGCTGGCGGTTGCCGACGAACTCGCCCTTGAGTTCGACGATGGCTACCTGTTGTTGCCCGCGTTCATATCGAATGGATGGCTCCCTGCCAACGCACGGGAACAGTTCGGCCCAATTGATGCAGCTCTTGCCGCGATGAGCGGCAATGACCATCAGGACGTATGGGCAGTGGAGGCTTTGTCCACGGACCAACGCTGGGAGGAAGTCCGAGCCCTCGCCCGGAATGCCTTGAAGTTTTGAGATGAGGTAGTGGATAGCATCATCGCCCGCCATCCCGTGACATGGATGGCGGATAATCCTGTTTGACAACCATCTACAGCAACTCGCCCGGATCCGCGTGATCTCCAGCTTCGCGGGAAGATCAACGACCACCCCATCAATTACCAGCCGATGCAGGCGGACAACTACTGCCGTATCTGATCCTTCGGTGTCACCCCACCGGCGTAGTCGGTGGCTGCTGAGCGCACGCTGCCACTTCAACGATGCGGCACCGCCCGACACGACCGTTCACACATCACGCCTACACCCGTTCCGCGCTGGGGCGATTATCCGTGTCGACAGCGCGAACGATTCCTCGACAAGATCTCTGATGTTCTCGCGATAGAAACCAATTCGCACATGAAACGCTTCCTCGACAGCGAACTGCTCCACAGAGCTGAGCAGAACAGCGTGCACAACATGCACTTCCTGTTCGGCTAGCTCCAACCAGCCAGCCTTAACCGCAGAGGCGAACTGCGCCTCCAATATTCGCAGTTCACCGATCGACGCTCCCACTTGGACGCGAATTGCGTTCGAAGAAACAGCCAGAGAGGTCATCAGTGAGAAACACCCACAGATGGCATCCTTTTGCCATCGGCTGAAATAGAATCTCCACGTTTGACCCGATACCAGTTCTGCCCGTACCGATGCCCTCATCGCTTCACATACCTCCTTGGTCGAACTTGTCGAACGGATATCGGTACGCGTGGATATTGTAGGAAGTCTGGACGATCAACACTTCGCGGGACTGATCGTACGCAGCCCCCGCACCGGTCTTCGTGTCACCATCACTCATGCCACCAGACGGACGAACAGGTGCCGGGATCTCCTTCGATGACAACGGAAGCAATCCTGCCGGAGCCGGTGCGGCCGCTCGGCCGCGGTTGTGACGGCCAGGAACAGGTGCGCCAACAACACAAACGTGGTCCAGCGATGCCACGAGGTCCAGGTTCGGACCTGATGTTGGTCCAGGCCCGTCTGCCCCTTCGAGGGTCTGGAACGCGGTATGGCGGTTGCGGCGGACCAGCAACCAGTGGTGCCCGGCGGCACGTCAGCCCGGTGCGGTGACAATGATCCACTCCGGTCGTAGAGCAGGGGGCCCTTGGCCCCGCTGCCAGCGGACGAGCCGCTGCCACGCCCGTTCCGGCAGCCGGGCGTCCAACCAGAGCGCAGGGTTATGGCGAGGCCGCGATGACTCCTGGGCAGTCGGGGAGACCGAGCCCTCCGCGATCACGCGGAGCTACATAGACCTCGGAAACAAAGCCTGAACGCCCGTCAGGCAGTACAACGCGGTACCAGAGCGCCGATCTCGCACTGTGAGGGTTGCTGGCCGACCCCGGCGCATCCAGGTTGAAGTTCACCAACTCATCACCGAGGGTCCGGCAAGTAGCAACGACCAACACGCCGCTGTTCATCTCGGTGTTCTCGATCTTGCACGCCTTGCGCGAACAGGAGCCGACCGTCCTGCTTGAGAGATAGACTCGGGTGGTGTCTTCGCGCAGATCGTTGCTACCGAGGGCAACCTTGTTGTAGATCTCGATCGCAACAGGTCTGGTCTCGCCCGTGGTGCTTCCGCCTGCAGTTTGGCCCGAATTCCCGGAAGCTACCGGCCTCAGGTATGTGAACCCAGCGGCGGTTATGGCACTGGCAAGCACAGCCGCCAGCAGTGCTGTAGCAATGAGCACCGCCGATCGCTTCGGGGCTGGCGTTGTCGAAGGCGTTTCGCTGACGGGACCGCCGCTTCTTGCTGCTGACGGCAGAGCAGCGAGGAGCGCATGGCGCTTCGCCCATTCCTCCACCTCGTTAGCGGACAGGCCAATACTGGTGAGCACATCGACGACGAGATCGAGCTTGGGAAGGTTTTCGCTCTTCGCGATATTGCCAATCGACGTTTTCGACCAGCCAGATCGCTCGGCAGCCTGCCTAAGGGAAACACCTCGGCTTTTCAACTGCGCGACGAAATCCGCGCAAAACTCAGCCAGGGTGTCGTCAGGTCTTCGCACATTATCTTCAGCACCGCTCGCCATTAGGCGAGCGTACAGCGATCAATCCGGTCACTCTAGCGACAAGTAGGTGACCCTGCCGCCGCCAGTCGGGTGATCACGCTGTCCCGCAAGCCTGCCCGGACACACGGGGACACCTCAACCGCGACGCGTCTACCTGCGCAGATGCACATGAAGCGGGAATGGACAAAGAGAGGACACCTTAAGGACGGTGACCACTGGCATCCACTTCGTCGGGCCTGTCACGGTGATTTCACGACCAGCACCGACCCTGGTAGCAAACCTGAAACGCGAGGATCAATGATTACCAAGAAACTGATGACGGCAGTGATTGTCACTCTGGCGGCCTTCCTGGGGCTTCTCGTCCCAGCAGCCGCCTCCGCAGTACCGACCACGGCAGCCGGAATCACCGCAGGCTGCTACGGCGACTACTGCTCGGGCAAGGATCCGGAAGCGATGGGTTGCAGTGGCGATGCTGTGACCACCGCCAGCGCTCGGGCTGGCAACTTCACGCTGGAACTGCGCTGGTCGCCCTCGTGCAAGACCAACTGGGCGCGAATCCAGAACGGCTACAGCGGCTCGCTCTGGGTCGTGCAGACGACCGGCTACAAGCAGGGCTACAGCACCAAGAACGGGTACTTCCTGTGGACGAAGATGATCTACAGCCCGTCGTACCTCTGCCGGGGTGAAGCCGGTGACGTGCGAACCGGCTGGGCCTAGAACAATACGTCGGTCCTCCGCGCCGCACCTGGGCGCGGAGGACCGACGCATTCGGCTTGCGTGGAGGAGTCCGTCGCGGTGCTGAGCAACCGGCACGGGTTCGCCCCAGTCGGCCGTGATCTCGTCACCGGCCAGGCCCAGCACCGGGTGGCCGAGGTCCGCACCGCCCGTGCAGCCTCCCCCAGCCAGTGGCCCCGCACCAGGCCGGCACAGGGAACTGCGCCCGGATCCGGTAACCTTCGCGCCTTCGGCTACGACTTGCCCACCGTACGTGACATGTCGCCGGAGTAAGAGGAAGAGCGCTCGTGGCCCTCGACAGCCCCAAGCTGCGCGAACTGCTGAAGAACGTCGCCGCAGCCAAAATTCAACTGCCGGACTTCCAGCGCGAGTGGAAGTGGGACGACGAGCGCATCAGAGCTCTCATCGCGACGGTGACACTGGATTACCCGCTCGGCGTCGTCATGACCCTGGAGACAGGCGGTGCGGCCCAGTTCCGCGCCCGTACGCTCGCCGGTGTCGAGAGCGAAGCCGGTGTCATCCCCGACCTCCTGCTGCTGGACGGCCAGCAACGGCTGACCTCCCTGGTCCAAGCGCTGTACCTGGACCGACCCGTGGCCACCGTGGACGCCCGTGACCGCAAGGTCGAGCGTTGGTACTACCTCGACATCGACAAGGCAATCGACCCGGAAGCCGATCGGGACGACGCGGTCGTCTCCGTGCCAGCTGATCGGGTGCTGAGGGAGGACTTCGCGCGCCGGGTGCGCCTCGACCTGAGCACGAGGGACGGCGAATGTCGGGAGGGCTACTTCCCGCTCCACCTGGTCTTCGACGACGACGCCGTCAGCGCGTGGCAGAAATCCTTCGTGAAGTTGGCGGACGAGAACTGGGATCGGTGGACGGCGTTCAACGCCCGGGTCCTCAACAATATCCGCGAGTGCCTGATCCCGATGATCCGGCTCGACTCCACCACGCCGAACGAAGCGGTCTGCTCGGTGTTCGAGCGGGTCAACACCGGCGGTGTCGCGCTCAACGTCTTCGAACTCCTCACCGCCACGTACGCGGGTGACCGCAAGCACACCGAGGAGTACGGCACGGAGTACGGCCTCCCGGATGTCTGGCGCGGCACCAAGGAGAAGCTCGTCAGCCAGTACCCGGTGCTCGGTCAGGTGGAGAGCGGCCGTGACGAGGGGCTGACCAATGTCGACTTCCTTCAAGCGGTGAGCCTGGTGCTCTCGTTCGAGCGCAAACGGGCGGGCATGGCGAACTCCGTCGCCTGTAAGCGGCGAGATCTGCTCGCGCTCCCGCTCGCTGACTTCCGACGGCTGGAGCCCGTCGTGGCCCAGGCCTTCGCCTGGGTCGGGGAGTTCCTCGGCACCCAGGCGATCTTCACGATCAGGGACCTGCCCTACCGCACACAACTCGTGCCGCTGGCCGCGGTCAGGGCGCTGCTCGGGGACCAGGCCATCGAACCCGACGCGGTGGAGCGGCTCACCCGGTGGTTCTGGTGCGGGGTGCTCGGCGAGATGTATGGCGGGTCGGTCGAGAGCCGCTTCACCAGGGACGTGGAGCAACTCGTGGCGTGGATGAACGGCGACCCCGGAGAACCGGACACCGTCGTGGAAGCGGCGTTCCTCGCCGAACGGCTCAACACCCTCACCACCCGCAACAGCGCCGCGTACAAGGGCCTCCAAGCATTGATCATCAAACAGGGTGCGGTGGACTGGCTCCATCCTGAGGAGTCGCAGATGACCGGGCCGTTCGTCATCGGGCAGGGCGTGGCGATCCGTCAGGTGTTTCCGGCCAGCTGGGTCACGAGGAACGGGTACCCCAAGGCGCGTGCCGACTCGATCGTGAACAAGACACCCATGTCTCACCACGCGAGCCGTCGGATGACGGGGGCGCCGTCGACCTACGTCAGCGTGCTGGCCCGAGAGACCGGGACACCCGACGAGTGGTTCGACGACATCCTCGGCACCCACCTGGTCAACCCTGTCGCGCTCAGGAGCGACGACTTCACCACCTTCTACAACGACCGCTACGAGCGTCTCCTGTCCCTGGTAGAGCGCACGATGGGCAAGCGGGTCGTCCGCAGGGCAGGTGAAACGACGTGACCGACGGTTTTCAGGTGATCGAGCCCGCGGCGTTGGTGAAGATGGTGGGAAAGACGATCCCGGCAGGGGAGTTCCTGGCCATGTTCGGGGTACGGGTGCGCAACCACGACAACGTGGCCCGGATCAGCGCTTGCCTCGCTGCGGCGGAGGTGGGCACCATCCCGTCCTTCACCACCTGCGCAGGCACCGCCGAGCTCCACCTCGTCAAAGCCAAACCGACTGCCGTGTCCGTAGCGCAGGACGAGAGCGAGCTGTCCCCGACGGCGATGCCCCACCGCGCACTCCAGGTCGGCGACCTGCCCAGCGCACGCAACGGGGTGGAGTCGGTATCACCGCACACAGATCTCGCCGCCGCCACCATGTTGATGAGGGTCAAGAACTACTCGCAGTTGCCGGTCATCAACGGCACGGCCGACCTGCGCGGGGTGCTCACCTGGAGCAGCATCGCCGTCAACCTGGAAACGGGTAAGCAACCGACCTTAAGCAGCGCGATGGTGAAGAACCCAGTCTCGGCCGAAGTCCACCACCAACTGCTCGCCCACCTGCCCACCATCACCGAGCACGGCTATCTGCTCGTGCGGGCCAATGACGGGAAGTTCTGCGGCATCATCACCTCCGCGGACGTCAGCAGCCACTTCGAAACCATGGCCAGGCCGTTCTTCCTCGTGGGGGACATCGAAGCGCGGCTGCGCAAGTGCCTTGCCGTCCTGGATGAGGAAGCTGTCAGGGCCGTCCAGAAGTGGAAGACCGGGAGGATCGCCGATCTGACCTTCGGCGAGTACAAGCGCCTGATCGACAACGAGGTCAACTGGAAGCGGATCGGGTGGACGGGGGTGCCGCGTGACCAGTTCGTGCACCGGTTGGACAGAGTGCGCGTGATCCGCAACGAGATCGCCCACTTTCGTCCCCAGCCACTCACCAGCGCCAGCCTGACCACGTTGGAGGAGTTCGCCGGACTGCTCAGGCAATACGTTCCCTAACGCCGTGCCCATAAGTCGTCTGGTCGCGCGGGCCGCCGCTCCTGGGTGCCGTACCAGAGAGCAGCGGCCCCGCGGTTAGACGGGTGCTACCGAACGCACCGTCGAACGGTTATCGATGAGTCAACACCGGAGGGCCTGAGGACCGGTCTCTGACGGTTGTCTAATGCGCTGCTTGAGCAGGCCACATCAACCGCGGGTTGGATACCCTCCAGCACGCACGCGTGCTCCAGGCCTACTCCACCTATGCCAGCGGGTATCCTGCCGACGATCGGGTGGCAGATGTCGGCTAGTTGGCTCGGCCATGTGCACAACGACTTCAAGAGCTCCGGGCCATCGTGGGCGAGCTCGTCCGCGAGCTGAAGGTCCACGGATCGGTCGGAAAGCGCTGCTCTGGGCGTTCTCCGTTCGACCATCCGATGCCCCACCGCGCTTGTCGCGGGAGCATCGAGACCCGACTGGGCAACGCACTCGCCGAAGGCGCGTGGATCAACTGGGACACTTCATCGCGCTCCTCGACGAGAGCGCTCGTCCTCACCCTGCCGCTGTTCGAGCACACCGGGCCCGAAGGGGTCAGCGAGTACGCCGCGTTCTACGGACTCGCACCGCCAACGTCGCCTCCCAACCACGGCGAGAGCCCAAGCCCTGCTGGAACCGATCTGGCCCGGCCGGTGCGTCGAGAAGTAACTGCCCGACGCGCCGCTATGGGTGGCGACCAGGCCGAGCACGCCGCCGAGGGCAGATCCCCCCACGCCCGCCGATACCGTGGTCGCGGTCCGGCGCGTTCCTGCCGTAACGGTTGGCTCCGGTCCGACGATCCAGCGGCGGGAAGGGGACAGCGATGCTCAGGGTGGCGGCAACCTGCGTCGGGACGCGGGCGCTCGGGCCGGGCGTGCGGTCGGTCGTGTGGGTGCAGGGCTGTCCGTTCCGCTGCCGGGGGTGCGTCGCGCCGGAGTGGATACCGGAGGAGGGCGGTCGGTCGGTCGCGGTCGCCGATCTCGCCGACGAGGTGCTGGCCGACCCCGATGTCGACGGCCTCACGCTGAGCGGCGGGGAGCCGATGGCGCAGGCGGCGGCGTTGGCCGAGCTGGTCGGGGTCGTGCGGGCGCGGCGGGACGTGTCCGTTGTGTGCTTCACCGGGTACACCCTCGGCCGCCTGCGTCGCATGCCGGACGCGGCGGCGCTTTTGTCCGAAGTGGACGTGCTGATCGACGGCCAGTACGTGGAGCGGCTCAACGACGGCGTGGGGATGCGCGGAAGCGCGAACCAGACCGTGCATCACCTGACCGGGCGGCTGGCCGGCTTCGACTTCGCGGGCGCGCCGCGGTCCGTGGAGATCCGGGTGGGCGAGCGGGACGTCACACTGGTGGGGGTTCCGCCGAAGGGGCTGCTCGGGGTGCTGGATCGGGCGCTTGGTAGCTGACGAGCAGGAGGGCGATCTTGCGGGCGCTGACGACGGCCGCCGTGGTGCGCACGAGTTCGGCGCTGTTCGCAGCGCCCGCCGGACGGTACTGGATGGGGGCGGCGAGCACGAGGTCACGGTCACCGGTCTCGGCGACATCGGTGTTGTAGGACGCCAGCCAACCGGCCACATAGGACCCGTCGTCCAAGGTGCAGGCCACGTGCACCCGCCGCCTGGGGGCTTCCTGCAGCACCAGCCACCACGCCGACGCCCGCGACTCGTGCGGCCGCGGATCGGGCCTGCCCAGCATCCGCCCGACGGTCCGCGCCCCGACGAGCGCGCCCGCGGCTATCGCGAGCACCAGCGCGCCCACAGACCACCAGGTGACGAGGAGATAGGACTCGCGCCAGTACGCGCCCGGCTCCCGCACCAGCCTTCCGACATCAGGCGTCACCGACGGCCAGACCGCCCGCACGACCCCGAAGACGACGAGCACCGCGAGATCGAGCGCCAGGCTGACGAACACCAGTTGCGCGGTTTCCCGAACCGCCGATACCGCCCGCTGCGGCGAGATACGCTGCCGGGCGAGGACGAACGCGAGGCCAGGTGCCAGACCGGCCACGAAGATGACCAGACCCACCAGCGTCGACGGCATCACCTGATTGTGTCATACTCACCGCTCGTTGATCACCGGAGTGCGGATGACCACCCAGCCGGACAGACAGCCCAGCACCCCCAAACGCCGCCGCGTTCGCGGACACAAAACCACGGTGACGGTGAAACTCCCGGTCTTCACCGAACCTCCCGAACCGCCCCCGGTCGACGTCCCTCCCCCACCGGAGCCCCGAACCCGTGACCACTCCCCACCCCAGTTATCCACAACCAACGAGTAACAACCCCCCACCCACCTCCGATGCCGCTCGTTCGGGTGGGGGCCGGGAGCGTCAGTTGCGCGCGGAGCGCGACATGTATGTGTTCCAGGGAACTGTCGAGAACTTCAGGGTCGACAACAGGGCGAATGGTGAGCGGTCCTCAGCGGAGGCCGACCCGCTGCGGGTTTTCTTTGTCGGGGCCAGTCCGTTCGATATCGACCTTGACCGGATTCGGGCGGATCGGGAGTTTCGGGCCATCGAGCGGGTTGCGCGGCCGGGGCGGCTCGTGGTGGCGAACCGGCCTGCCGCTGGGGTTGACGACCTCTCCGACCTGCTGCGCGAGCGGCATGACGTGTTGCACCTGTCCTGTCATATGCGGGGTGCGGAGTTCCTGTTCGAGGACGCGGAGGGCGAGACGCACGCGGTGGCGGCCGATGCGGTGGCCCAGCGGCTGCGGACCTACCGTGATCACGGGGGCCTCGGCCTGGACGGGATCGTCCTCTCCTGTTGTGGGAGCGCCGAGGTGGCTGAGCTGTTCGCCGGGCTGGCGGCGACGGTCGTCGCGTGGCGGGGGGATCTTGACGATGACTGCGCGATCGCGTTCGCGGGCTGCTTCTACCGCGCACTCATCAGCGAGCCGCGGCCCGCGCTGGGGTCGGCCGCGCGGATCGCCTCCGTGGAGGCCGGGGGGCTTGACCGGCACTGTCGCGAGATTGGAAACCAATTGGTGGTGCTGGGGGTGTAACAAACCCCTTGGCACCGATGACGTCATGGGTACCTGGGGCATGGCAGCGAGGGGTTGGCGTTCGTGAGTGGCCGCAAGCGCATCTACGTCGATGAGGGCGAGTGGAACCGCCTGCGCCGCGACGCCGGGAAGCTCGCGGAGATGAGACGCGACGTTCCCCGGCTGATCGAGCGCGTGCGCGAACAGACGCAGCGGGACATCGACCGGTCCATGGACGAGGTGCGCACTCGGCAGAACGCTTTTGAGCAGGCCGTTTCCGGGCTGAGCGAGAACACCCGGCGCATCGAGCAGGAGACGGCGCGGCGGTTGCGGGCGACCGCGGACACGCTTCGCGCCGAACTGGACAGGCAGGGCGTCAAGACCGAGAAGGTGCTGAGCGCCCAGCGTCGGGAACTGCGGGCGGCCATCGACGCCGAGCGCGGCGACCGGGTCCGGCGGATGGCCGAACTCGACGGCCGGATCACCGCCCTGCGCGCCGACCAGGACCGGGCCGCCGAACTGGCCCGCGCCTTCGTCGCCGACGCCGAGATCCTGTGCGAGCAGGTGCGGGCGCTGCCGCACGAGCGCTACCTGCCCGGCAGGCTCGGCCCGCTGGAGGCGCGGCTGGCGACGGCGCGCGGAAACGACAGCGCCGGGATCGGCGCGTACGGGCTCAGCGGCGCCCAGGAGCTGTGCCAGTCCCTCGGCGAGCTGCGCATGGAACTGGAGCAGCTGGACCAGGAGTGGCGGACCTGCCGCGCGGCCGCCGAGCGCGAGTTGCTCGGCGTCCGAGAGCTGATCGCGCAGAACACCACTGTGGAGCTGAACCTGCCGGACGCCGAGGCGCCCGATGTCGACCACTGGTCGCGCGGCGCGCTGTCGCGACTGGCAGGCGAGGTGGACGCGCTGCTCGCCCAGGTGCGCGCCGATGACCAGGCGATGACCACCGAGGCGCTCATGCGGGTGGTCAGCACCGCGGCGCCGGATTTCGAGCAGCGGCTGGAGTCGGTGGTCAGCCAGGCCGTCACCGCCATGCACGCCTCGCAGCTGCGCACCAACCTGGCCGAGCTTATCGCCGACGCGCTCGACGAGCACCACCACTACGAGGTCGCCGAGGCGGGCTTCAGCGGCGAGGACCAGCGCGCGGCGTTCCTGGCCAAGACCGTCCACCACGCCAGCGGCAGCGAGATCGTCATCGAGGTGGAGCCGGGCCCGGCCGACGCCCCGCCGACGGTGCGGCTGCACAACTTCGACGCCGACAACGCCGCGGAGTCCGAACGCGCCGCCCGCACCCGGTCCATCCGGGACAGCGTGCTCGCCGAGAGCGGCATCGAGCTGTCGGCCGAAGAGGACGCCGCCCGCCCCGACGAGACCAAACGCGACGTGCGGGCGCTGGTGACCGAAACCAGAACGCGCACCGCGCGCGCCTCCGCCGACCGGACCACCGAGTCCTGACGGGGGCGAGATGATCGCGGACACCGGCCGGGTGACCGGCCGTCGCTTCCCGACGCCCTTAGCTGTCCCGGAACGGTTGACCGGCGCGCGGGCTCCGGTCCCCGGCGAGCCATTGTGGATTGTGCACGGGCCCGGCGTCGAGGACCACGTCGTCGGCGCCGACCTGCGGGTCCGCCCCGCCGAGGAACTGGTGTGGGCGACCCTGCGCGCGGCGGGCTTCGAGCGCGTGGTGTTCAGCGCCTACCGGAATCCGGTGTACTTCCGCGACGAGCACTCGCGCGGACTGACCCGAAGCACCGCGTCCGCCCCGGCCCGCCCGCGCACCATGCGCCGGTTCTCCGGTCCGCTCGGCAAGCGGATGGTCGTCGACGCGCCGCGCCCCGAACCGGCGCGGCGGCCCGCGGCGTCGGACCCGCAGCGGGTGCAGATGATCAGCGCGCTCATGGAGCAGGACTCGGTGCGCACCGCGGTCGTGGTGCCCAACGCCGAGACGCTGCTGGAGAACCTGCAGGCGGACATGCGCCGCGCGGTCGCGGAGATGATGGGCCGCTGGCACACCGGGCAGGTCGGCGCGGGCAACGTGTGCGTGCTGATGTTCACCGAGCCCGACTTCACCAGGATCGTCGACTTCGTCGGCGGCCAGCGCTACCTGCCCCAACTGCGCACCAGGTTCGCGGGCTGGGGCGCGGCCGGGCCGGTGACCGCGCTCGGGCTCCCCGACGAGGACGAACTCGGCAGGCTCGTGCAGGTCGCGCGCCTCAAGCACGGCATGGCCATCGCGGACTGGACCGCGCTCCCCTACCTCCAGCGGTTGATGGCAGCGCAGGAGTACTCGGTCCGGCGGTGGGAAGCGCACCTCAGGGCGCTCGGCGAGCAGCCGCTGTCGGTCGCGGCGCTGCGCGAGCGCGGGCTCATCCGGGTGGACGTGCCCGACAGCGGCGACCTCTGGCAGCGGTTGGACGATCTGGTCGGGCTCGGTCCGGTCAAGGAGTTCCTCGCCGCGCACCGGCACACCGTCGAGGCCGACGCGGTGCTGCGCGAACTCGGCGGCGCCGACCCGGAGCCGCCGTCGCTGCACCTCGCCCTGATCGGCAACCCGGGCACCGGCAAGACCACGGTGGCGCACCTGATCGGCGGACTCTACCGCGACCTCGGGCTGCTGCGGCGCGGCCACGTGGTGGAGGCGTCCATCGAGCAGCTCGTCTCCCCGAACGTGGGCGAGACCGCGCGGCTCACCGCGGCGACGATCCGCAGCGCGCTGGACGGCGTGCTGTTCATCGACGAGGTGTACCGGCTCAGCGACCAGGCCGACGGGCACGGCGGGGAGTCGATCAACGTGCTGCTCGAGGAGATGGAACGCAACCGCGACCGGCTGGCCGTGGTGATCGCCGCCTACCCCCGCCACGTCGACGCGTTCCTGGCGATCAATCCCGGCCTGCCCAGCCGGTTCCCGCAGGGCAACCGAATCCACTTCCCCGACTACACCCCGGACGAGCTGTACGCGATCGTCCGGAAGCGGCTCGCCAAGCTGCCCTGCGCGCCGGACCTGGAGGCCGCCCTCCGGACGATCACCGCGACGCTCTACCGCACCCGCGACGAGGACTTCGGCAACGGCCGGGTCATGCGCGAGCTGGCCAACGGCGTGCAGCGGCAGTGGGCGCGGCGGACGAAACCCACCCGCGGAGGCGGGCCCATCGAGCAGGCGACCGCGGCGGACGTGCCGGAGGAGTTCCGCAGGCACCTGGTCGCCACCGCCCCACTGCCCGAAGTCCTCGCCGAACTCGACCAGCTCGTCGGGCTGCGCGCGGTGAAGGACGCCATCCGCGAGATCGCCGCCGTCCTGGAGCTGCGCCAGGAGCAACCGCACCGGCGGTCGACGGTGGTGGCCCCGCACATGCTGTTCGTCGGCTCGCCCGGCACGGGCAAGACGACCGTGGCGAAGCTGATGGGCCGGGTGTTCGCCGCGCTCGGCCTGCTGGTCAAGGGGCACGTGGTGCCGGTGACCCGGGCCGACCTGGTGGCCGGGTTCGTCGGCCAGACCGCGGGCCGGACCAGGGCGAAGGCGCTGGAGGCGCTCGACGGGGTGCTGCTGGTCGACGAGGCCTACGACCTGGTCAAGGAGGGCAACGACTTCGGCGGGGAGGCCATCACCGAGCTGCTCACGATCATGGAGGAGTACCGCGGCAGGCTCGTGGTGGTCGCCGCGGGCTACCCCGGCCCGATGGAGGCGTTCCTGCGCGCGAACGACGGCCTACGGTCGCGGTTCGCGCAGCGGCTGGTGTTCGAGGACTACACAGCCCCCGAGCTGCGGCTGATCTTCGAGCGGCTGGCCGAGACCGAGGGCTACCAGCTCGCGCCCACCGCGTCGGCGAAGGCGGCGCGCTGGCTGGAGGCCGAACGGGAGCGCGCGCTCGCGGGCGGCTACGGCTTCGGCAACGGCCGCGCCGTGCGCGAGCTGTTCGGGGTCGTCGAGCGCCACGTGGCCGTCCGGGTGACGAGCCTGCCGCGCGCCGAGCGCGCCGCGCACGCCACCACGATCACCCCCGCCGACGTGCCCGACCCGAAGGCCGGCCGATGACCAGCGCGCCCGTCCTCTGCCCGGTGTGCCGCAGCGGCGGCCCCGACGCCGCGACCTGCGCGCGCTGCGGCTGGCGGCTCAGCGACGGCCCGTGGGTGGGTGAGCTGACCGACGCCCACCGCGCCGCCTTCGCCGACCGCCTCGCCGCCGCGCGCCGCGCGCACGACCTCGCCGCGGCGGCCCGCGCCGCGGGCTTCCCCGACCACGGCGACGACGCGGTCCTCGCGCGGCTGGCCGAGATCGTGCGCGACGGGCCGCCGAGCGCGGCCGAGCTGGCCGCCGCCCGCCGCGCCGCGGTCGCCGGACCCGGCATCGAGCCGCTGACCGGGGCACTGGAGCGCGCCCTCGCCCGGTTGGTTGCTGCGGACCACGCGGTCCTGACCCTGGTGGACGTGGCCTCGGACGGCATCGGCGTGGCCCACCTCGGCGTCAACCACCTCGGCGTGCCCCTCCCGCTGGAGCCGGTGCGCCGCTTCCCGTGGGACGAGGTGCTGCCCTGGCTGCCCGCCGACCCCGACGAGCGGCTCCTCGTCCTCGCAGGCGGCGTCGGCCGGGGCGGAACCGACCCGCCGACGGCCGATCGGGTCGTCGCCGCCCCCCGGCACCTCCCGGTTGAAACCGCGGGCCGCCAGAACGAGGTGCTTGTGCTGCACCGGCTCGGCGGCTGGCCCGTGCCCGACCAGCTGCTGCGGTACCACCCGTCGGTCCGGCAGATCGGGGTCGACGAGCCCCGCCTTGACGACCGCGCGATCCGCGAGCTGCCCGCGATCGCGCCGCTGCGCCACGGGTACTCGCTGGTGGCTGCGGTCGTGGACCAGCGGGGGGTGCCCCGGCCGGTGCTGTGCCCGCTGTTCCCCGCGGGGGCACGGGCTATCGAGCGGCCCCGCGCCACCGTCACCGTGACCGCGCCAGACCAGCCCGACGAGTCGTTGACGATCGCCGTCGTCGCCGGGCCTGCCCGCGCGTACGCGGGCCAGTGCGCGCCCGTGGCCGTGCTGCGCTGCGACCTCGCGCGCGGCGCCGAGCACACCCTGCAGTTCCAGCTCCACGGTGCGGGTCAGGTGCGGCTGATCTCCCCGCCGGGCGTCGACGACGAGTCCGCCCGCGCGAGCTGGCCGGAGCCCATCGATGAGCTGCCGCCGCACTACCAGCCGTACTCCGCGGCCGTGGACCTGGTGTTCGCCATCGAGATCGGCGGCACCGAGCGCGAGGTCGGCAGACGCCGCGACCTGGCCGTCGGGATCGTCGACGCGCTGCGGGCCCGCCACCCGGCCCCGGACACCGTGCGCGTCGGCGTGATCGGCTACCGCGACCACCTCGGGCACAAGCCGCACTCGGTGGTCGACGCCGCCGACTTCGCCTCCATCGATACCGCCCGGTCGACGCTGGTCGAACTCCGGGAGCGACCGAAGGTCGAGCCCTACGCCGCCCCCGTCGAGGACGCCCTGCACGCGGCCGCGCTGCTGCGCTGGCGCGCGCTGTCGCGGCGGCTCGTCGTCATCGGCGACCGGCCTCCGCACCCGTCCGAGGACGGCGGCGTCGCCCGGTGCCCGAACCACCGGCAGTGGAGCGCGGAGGTGACCAGGCTGACCGGCAGGGACGTCCACCGGATCGTCGTCTGGGACCGCCATCCGATCCGGGCCAGGCAGAACCAGCACAGCAAGCACGCCGAGTCGACGTGGAACGCCATCGCCCGGCCGCGCAGGCCGAGGCAGCTGTCCGAAGTCGACGCGGACTCGATCGTCGACGAGGCGCGGCTGCTCGGCAGGCCGCCCGCACCGCCCCTGCGCTTCCCGCTCATCGCGGGGGGGAAACCACTGGAGGAGTTGTCATGACCGGACCGACCCGCCCGGGGCCAGTCAACCCGACGCAACTGCGGATCGGCCTGTGGGGCCCGCCCGGCAGCGGGAAGACGACGTTCCTGGCCGCGCTCAAGATCGCCACCATGCGGCACGGCGTCGACACGCCGAGCTGGATCATGCACGGCTCCGACGACGCCGCCACCCGGTTCCTCCAGGACACCACCTACGCGCTGACCACCGCCAAGACCTTCCCGGTCGCGACCACCAACGCCGACAGCATGGTGTTCCGCTTCACCGGGGAGCGCCGGTCCGCGTCCCGCAAGTGGTACGGGAAGAAGGTCCCCGAAAGCCACACGATCGCCTTCGACCTCGACGTGCTCGACGTCCCCGGCGGCACGTACGGCCGGTCGGGCACCGCGCCCGCCACCACCGACGACGAGGACGACGGCTTCACCCTCGGCAACGAGCCGACCGGTTTCGAGCCGCGCGGCAACGACCCGGACGAGATGGAGGACCGGCTGCTGGACCACCTGCAGGACTGCCACGGCATCGTCTACCTGTTCGACCCCGAGCGGGACGCGCACGAGGGCGACGCTTTCCGCTACTTCCACCCAGTGCTGGAGAAGCTCACCCGGCGGGTGATGGAGCAGGACCACGGCAAGCCCAAGCTGCCCCACCACGTGGCGGTCTGCGTCACCAAGTTCGACAAGCCCGACATCTACAAGAAGGCCCGGGTGCGTGGCTACACCGTCTTCGACAACGAACGGCCCTACCTGCCCCGGGTGGACAACGAGCGCGCAGGCGACTTCTTCCGCATGCTGTGCGAGGACCCGCAGACCAACACCGACATGGTCGAGCGCGGCCTGCGCCAGTACTTCAGCACGCTGAACTACTTCGTCACCTCGTCGATCGGGTTCTACGTCGCCGACAACCGGTTCCGCTCGCACGACTGCCTCAACGTCGAGCGGGTCGGCCCGGAGCACACCGACTTCAAGATCAAGGGCCGGGTGTACCCGATCAACGTCCTCGAACCGCTGCTGTGGCTCTACAACAGCCTCACCAAGGCGGAATGATGGACTCGATCGACATCGGGTGGGCACTGGTCGGCAAGAAGCCCGGCCTGTACGAGGAGTACTCCGTCATCGCGGCCAGCGCGGGACCGTTCTCGCCCCGTCAGTTCGAGAAGATCGTCTCGTCGTCGACCCCGGGCAACCCACCCCCACCGCATGAGAACGGCCCGTCGGCGCTGCCCTGGGTCTGGTTCGACCACCCCCAGATCCGCGGCGTGACCTACGTCGGCATCGCGATCCGCGAGTGGTCCCCGCACTTCGACGCCACGAACCGACCGATCGTGTTCACCAGGTACTTCTGCGTCTCGCTGGACGACATGCTCGCCGCAGGTGTGTCCTATGCGGACTTCTACGAGACGGTGCGCGAGGAAACCGTCGAATGGGAGTGCGCCGACCCGCTCAGCCAGCCGACCCGCACCCTCCCGGTCCGCCGCGGCGGCAAGCCTGCCGCACTCGCCACGGAGAGCGCGGTCGCGGCGGCGGCGCGACTACTCGAAGGCGCGGTCGTCCTGCTCAACGGGCCGGGCGAGATGACGGAACGGCTGAACCTGCTCGACGCGGTGGCCCGCATGCTGCCCGCGGGCGCCAAGGCGTGGCTGTTCACGGGCACCTGGTCGGACAACACCAGCCTCAACCTGTCCTTCGGCCGCCGTGCCCGCGACGGTGATGTGGCCCTTGACCTGCGTACCGGTCACCTGGACCGGTCGCACGCCGGGGACCCGTCGCCGTACGAGCGCGCCCTGCTGCAGTTGATCAAACGCAAGGGCGAGCCCCAGGTCACCGAGCACCTGGCCAGGCAGACCGACCTCCGCACCCGCGATCCGTGGGCGGCTGAGGCGATCCTCCAGGACCTCGATCTCCTCAAGGTGGCCGTCGAGGCCGCGCGGGCGGGCACGCTGAAGCCGGAGATGCTCCGGAAGCTGCACAAGTCCGGCGACCTGGACTTTGTCGACGCGTTCGCACGTCGGCAACTCCTGGAGCAGTACCTGGCCGTTGCCACGCCCGCGGACGTCATTCGCGACGCCGCCCTGCTGCGCGCGCACTGGGTCGCCAAACTCGCGCCCCGGCTCGAGGAGTTCGCGCGCAGGCAGCAGAAGGCGGCGCGATGGACCGAGGAGGAGATCGTCGGGGTCGCCGAGGTCGCGCGGCGCCTCGGCCTGGCCGAGCAGGTCATGCGCGCCGTGGTCGGCATGGACACCCCCGAGCGGGCCGAGGTCGTGCTGGCGGTCGACATCCTCGGCAGGCGCCCCGAGTGGCTCCCGGTCCTGGGGTCCGTCGTCGCTGACGCGAAGGTCACGGCCGTCGGGTTGGCCGCACGGCTCGCCAAGCACGACGGTGGGCTCGATGGGGAGCTGGCCGCCCACCTCGACCGAGCGGGCGAGAACACGGTGTGGCAGCGAGTGGCGGGTCCCTACCGCAAGGCACTGACCGGCCCCCAGGGGATGTTCACCAACCGGGATGTGGCGCAGCTGGGCCATGTCGACGAGGCCCCGGTGTTCGACCTGGTCGCGGTCGTCCACGAAGCCCGCCCGGAACGGATCGGCGAGGTGCTGGACGCGGTCCTGGTGTGGCTGCGCGACCGGATCGACCAAGGTCTCCCGCACAGGTGGACGGATCTCTCGTCCCTGCTTTCCGAACGTCACCTTCCCGCTGCCGACTTGCTGCGGTACTGCACCGGATTGCCGCCTCTTGTCCCGCTGTCGAGAGGCCGCGACTATCGACGCGCGCTGGCCGAGTGCGCCCTGTCGGACGGGATACTGCGGGCCACGCGGATCAGGTTCATCGATGCCGTCGCCGGGGAACTGGGCACCGGGTGGAGCGAGCAGATCGAGTTCGACGAGGTCCTTCTGTTCTTCCAGTGGGTCGCAGGCATCGGCGGGCGGGAGCAGATCGTGTCGCGCCCGCTCGTGGACACGATCGCAGGCGAGATCCTCACCAACCGGGCGCTCCTCGACTCGCCCGCCGTCCAGCTCTGGCAGGAGTACCTCGCCAACCACCAGGAGATGCGGCGGCTGTTCGAGGAAAGACGGGCAGGCATCCGCCGTGCGGTGGACGTGCCGTGGATCGCGAACGAGATCCCCAAGTGGGGAAGTTCGAGCAGCGAAGCCCTGCGGAGGTTCCTCGCCAAGCAGAAGATCCCGCCGGACGCCTGGGGTGCGATCCTGGTCGAGGTGATGGCGGGTCAGGTCGCGAACCGGGTGGCCCAGCCGCACGAGCTCGTCGCGCGGCTCGTCAACGCGTTGCTCGACCACGGCTTCGGCAGCGGCCCTCCCGAGGCTGTCGCCAGGCCGGTCGCTTTCGACTCGGCGGTTCAGCTCGACCTGGCGGCGTTCGTGCTGCTGAGAACGCACCCGCACATCCGCCTCGAAGACGGAGCCACGGACCTGGCCAGGAAGCTGCGCGCTGTCCAGGAGACGCTGGGGGAAGTCGCCAAGAGCCTCGAGAAGAAGGAACCGGGGCTGATCAAGAAGGCGATCAACACCGTCATACGGTCTTCCGACGGCGAGCGGCGTGAGGGCAGGGATGAGTGAGGTCGTGGCCGCCCTGGGGCTCGACATCGGGTCCGTCCGCACCAAGGCTGCGACGGCCGGTCGGACTGGGCTATGGCATCAGCCGTCGCTGGTGGTGGACACCGGGCGGGGATTGTGGTTCGGGTCGGCGGCGTTGACCACGGCGCCCGGCGCGACGTCGTACGACCGGTTGCTTGGAGCATTCGCAGACTCGCCTGAGTCCGGGTTGCCTGGGCGGATGCTGGGCGAGTACCTGCGGTGGCTGCTGGGTTCGCGGAACGTGGCCTTGTCGCAGGCACGGGTTGTCGTGGCGGCGCCCGACCGGTGGATGGCCGGAGACGGGGACACCTGGCCGTCGGCGGTCGGGGCGGAGGGGGCCGCCTTGGCCGAGCTGGTGGCCCGGCTGGCCGGGGTGGAGTCGGTGCGGGTGGTGCCGGGGTCGCAGTGTGTCGCCGCGGGTGTCTTGCCCGACGACGGGGCGCTGCTGGTGTGTGATGTCGGAGCGCGCACGGTGACGGCGGCGGTGTACGCGTGCGAGTCGGGGGCGACGCGGTTGCTGGATGTCGAGTACGCCGACACCGCGGCCAGCGGCCTGCCCGCCCGGCTGGCCGAGGCGTCCCGGGCCGGGGCGAGTGCGGGCGATCCCCTGCGGTGGGCGGCTTTGGAGAACGAGCGGTGTGTGCGCGCCGACCGGGCGCGGATCGTGCTCGCGCAGGCCGCGGTGCGCGAGCGGTATCGCGCGACGCCGGTCTGTCTGCCGGGCAGGCACGGCGGCGCGATCACCGCCGACGTGCTGGTCGACGCCCTCGACGCCCTGGCGGAGCTGGTCGGGACCGTGGTGGGGCGGCTGGTGGCGCGGTGCGCCGAGCCGCTGCTGCCGGACATCGTGGTCACCGGGGGCAACGCGCTCGGTCCCGTCCCGGCCGCCGCGCTGGCCGCGGCCTGCGGCCGGGCGAGTTCGGCGCGGGTCGTCCCGCCGACCGCCGCCGCATCCGGCGCCCTGCTCATCGCCACCGGCCGGGCGCGGGCCCTCGACGGCTTCCCGCACGAGCTGGGCCTGGCGATCCGGCGGGTGCGGTGCGGACTGCTGGAGTCGGCCGTGCTGCCGGTGGGCGAGTCCAGCACGCCGGACACCGAGATCACCGTGCCGGACGACCACACCGGCCCGCTGCCGGTACGGGTCCGGCTCAACCGCGAGGGCGACTGGCGGCCCGCCGAGGCCGTCACGCCCGTCGACGTGCGGCCCGGCCGCTACCGCGTCTGCGCCATGGGCCGCCGCGCCGGGCTGGGCGCGCTGCTGCTGCGCCCGGAGAACGGCGCGGACATCGTCTACCCGCTGGGCCTGCGCGCCCCCGAGCCCGCCAGGAGCGCACCGTGACCGACGAACCGCGCGCGGTCCTGCTGGCCGCGGCCACCGAGGGCGACGACGCCCTGGCCGCGCTCACCGTGCTGCGCCACGCCATGGCGTGGGCGTCGACCGCGATCGGCACAGCCGTCAGCCCGCCGCCCGGCGACACCGAGGCCCTGGAGCTGGTGATCGCCCTCGACGACGCCCTGACCGAGGCCGACGCCCTCGTCGACGGCGTGCCCGCCCTGGTCGACGCGGCCGTCGCGGGCGTCGCCGTCGCGGACCATTTGGACACTCAGGCGCGGCGCCTGGCCGAGTTGGCCGACCGGGTCGCGGTGGCCCGCCGCGAGCGCGACGCGCTGTCCGCCGTGTCCGCCGAGTTGACTGCCTGTGGGGCCGAGCACGAGCGCATCGAGGCCGAACTGGCCAACCTGCGCAGGCTGCGGCGGCTGGCCGACGCCCTGCCGGACATCCGCGCCGAGCGCGACCGCCTCGCCGCGCGTGTCAGGGAGCTGACGAGCGAGACCGCCGACGCCGAGAAGGCGTTGGCCGACACCGCCGAAACGGCAGTGCGGCTGTCCGAGCAGCAACTCGCCGACCTGGACACGCGTGCCCGGGAACTGCTGGAAAAGCTGCGCGGCACCGAGACCGCGTGGGCCGAACTCCGCGAGCGGATGGCCGACGACGACGCGAGACTCCGCGCCAAGGACGCCGAGTACGCCAAGCTCCGCGCCGAGCGCGCAGACCAGGTGGCCGCTCTGCGCGCCCACGCGGCCATCGACGCCGATCTGGCCGAGCGGCTGTCCTCGGCCACCGAGGGCAGCCTGCCCGACCGCGTGCGCACCATGCTCAGCGACGCCCAGATGATGATCGACGAGGTCGACGCCGCGCTGGGTGACACCCTTGCCCGCTATGACCGCTTCGTCGAGGACCACTCCAAGGTGCTGCCATGGCGCGACCAGTCCTGATCACCCGCGCGCTAGCCGCCGTCCTCGCCGTCTGGACGCTGGCGCCCGCGCCCGCGCTGGCCGACGAGCCCGCGCAGGTCGGCATCGACGAGATCTACCACGAGGTGGGGGTCGCCGACACCCCGACCGACTACGTCGTGCTTGTCGACACGTCCCGCTCGATGGCCGAGGACGGCCGCTACAGCGGCGTCCGGTCGGGGCTGCGGGGGTTCTTCGCCGGGCTCGACGCGGCCGACCGGGTCACGCTGATCACCTTCGCCGAGGTGCCCACCATCGTCTACACCGGACCCCGGCCGGGCCCGGCCGTCATCGCCCGGATGCCCGCGACGCCCGAGGGGAACGCCACCGACATCGGTGCAGCGCTCGACCGCGCACTCGCCGTCCTGGAAGGCGGCGACACCGGGGCGCACGGCGCGGTAGTCCTGCTCACCGACGGCGAGCACGCGCCACTGGCAGGCAGCCGGTTCGCGAGCAGCACGGCGTGGCCCGCGCTCGCCGAGCGCGGGCGGGCGCTAGGTGAGCGCGTCTCCGGGTACGCGATCCCGCTCGCGGGCGGCGAGAACGGCGCCGAGCTGCTGACGGGCACCGTGCCCGGGACCGTCACCCTCGCGCTGGCCAACCCGAGCGAGGTGGTGGACCTGCTGGACAGGCTTGACGAGCGCGTGCGCAGGACCGAACTCGGCCGCCTGGTGGCAGGCGATGTCAACGGCACGGTCGCCGCGACGTGGAGCGCGTTCCCCGACGGCGGGGACCTGGCCTCGTCCGTGCGGGTCACCCTGACCCTGCGCACCACCACGTCCGTACTCCCCCTCTGGGTGAGCGGCCTGCGCGGCGAACTGGTCGGCGTGGGCGGGACAGTCACCGGACTGCCCGAGGAGATCCTCCTTCCCCCGGGCGAGGCCCAGCACATCGACGTGGTGGTGCGCTCGACCGAGGCCGCCGGGCTCCGGCTCGGCGAGCGCACGACCGAGGTCCCCACCCGGTTGCGGCTCGCCGGGGTCGTCAGCTCGCCGTGGACCACCGCCATCGAGTCCGAACTGGACATCGACTTCGCCCTGCGCGACCTCGACTCCACCGCCGCGTGGCCCTCGGTGTGGACGACGGGGCTCAGCTGGACGTGGATCGTGTTCATCGGAGTCCTGCTGCTCGGCGTGCTGATCACCGGGCTCGTCACCTGGGAGCTGCGCAATCCCCAGCTTCGCGGCCACCTGCTCGCCCAGTCCGCCGACGGCGGCGCGCAGCGGATCGCCCTCGAGGGCTCCCGGCGCGTGCGCTTCGCCCGACCGGCCAGCCTGAGCGATCCGAGCGTCAGCGGCGAGTTCGTCGTGCGCGGCACCCGCGACGGCGGGGCGCTGGTCACCTACTTCCCGGCCAGGGGACAGCCGGGCCAGCCCCGAAAACTACCGCCCGACGTCGACGTCGACGTTTACGGAATCCTCATCCGGCACCTTCGGCCCTGACCGCCACGGCCCGGCGGCTCGCCGTCGTCAGCGGATGACCGCAGCCGAGCCTGGTCGTCCTGATCCGCAGGGCGGCGGCGAGTTCCCTGGCGGCCGTGGCGTGGTCACCTCGGGTACGCGCCAAGACGCCGATGCGGTAGCGGGTGGCGGCGACGTCCGGATGGTGGGGGCCGAGGCGGCGTACCTGCGCGTCGAGGACATCGTGCAGTTCGTTGCCGCCGCCGTCCTCGGTGGTCGAGCGCAAAGCCGCGTAGTGGGCCCGTGCTGTCAGGGTCAGCGGGTGGGCGGAGCCGAGCAGGCCGGTGAGGTCGGCCATGGCCTGGCGGTGGAGCCCGGCCGCCGAGCGGAGCCCGCCGGTGGCTTCGACAGCGGTGGCGAGCAGGTGCCGCACCAGCGCCTTCTCCCGGTCCGGGAAGGCCGAGCCGCGCGTGCGGGCCACGAGCGTCGCGTCGAGGTCGTTCACCGCCTCGGTAGCGCGGCCCCGGTTGATCAGCCGTTCCCCCCGGGCGCGGCGCAGGCGCAGGGCCAGGTCGTGGTCGGCGCCGAAGCCGCGCACGATCCGCTCGTGCAGGCGCTCCACAGCGGCCAGCGGTTCCGGTCCGCCGTCGTCGGGGCGGAGCAGTTCCAGGTCGACGAGGTCGCGGGCGGCGAGGCCCTCGGTCCGCGCGCGAGCGGCGACCACCGCCGTCAACTGGGCGTAGGCGGCGCGGGGAAAGCCCTGGTCGGCCAGGGCGATGGCGTGGAGGCGCCTGGCGTCGAGGGAGTCGAGGGTGGCCAGTTCGGCGCACAGAGCGTCGTCCTCAGCCCGGGTGGCGCAGGTTTCGCGGCGCAGTGCCAACAGTTCGGCGCGGGACCAGTCGCCCGAGGGGATGGCGGCGGCGATGGCGCCGCGTTCCCATCGCAGCAGGCCCAGCCAGCGGCGAGCTCCCAGCGCGGCGAGTGCGCGCTCCGCGTCGTCCAGTCTGCCGTCGCGCCAGTCGGTCAGCGCCCTGCTCAGGTCATCGGTGCCCGACGGCTCGGGCCCGAGCGGCAGCTCGTCCCGAGTGGAGGGTTCCGCAGTCGCTTCGCCAGGAGTTTCGCCGTGGCCAGGGACGGCGGCCTCGTCCACCGGGACTTCGTCCACCGGGGCAGCTTCCACCGAAGTCGCTTCCGCAGGCGTCTCCACCGCAGCTGTCTCCATCGGGTCTTCGTCCACCGAAGCCGCGTCCACAGGGGTTGCCTTCCCAAGGGCTGCCTCCTCAAGCGCGCGGAGTTCGGCCGAGACGACGGTCAGGGCCTGCCGGGCGGATGCTGCCTTCTCGGGCTCGTCCATGCGCGTGAATGTCAGGTGCGCCACCTGCAGGTGCCGCTCGGCCTCGGCCAGCCTGCCGACGCCGTGGAGCAGTTCGCCCAGGCTGAGGCGGATGGCGGGCACGTCGTCATCCGGGTCGCCCAGCTCCTCGATTCCTTCCAGCGCCGCGCGGAGTTCGGTCTCGGCCTCGACCGCGCGGTCGGCGTCCTTCAGGACCTCGCCCAGGATCCACCGGACCACCAGCGCGTCGTACCCGGTGACGGCGGCCACCAGGTCCCGCAGTTCGCGTTCGGCCCGCGCCAGGTCGCGGTCCTCCCACAGCAGCAGGGCGAGCATCAGCCGGGCCGCCAGCACCCGCTCGCCGTCCGGTTCGGCGCGGTTGAGCGCGTCGATCAGCACCCGCAGTTCCGCGCGCGCCTCGGCGAAGCGACCCAAGGTGGCCAGCACCTGGACGTGGGTCGCGCGGGTCTGCAGGGTGTCGGGGTGGTCTGGGCCGTGCAGCTCCTCGAAGATCTCCAGGGACTCGCGCAGCAGCCGTTCGCTGTCCGCATGCCCGTGATTGAGGAAGGTGATGTTGGCCAGCGCCGCACGCACCGCCGCGGTCTGCGGGTGGCGCTCGCCCAGGTGCTGCTCCTGGACCCGCAGCAGGTCCCGCAGCTCGCGCTCGGCGGCGGGCTGGTCCTCCTCCGCGGCAACGAGCAGCTGGGCGTACACCAGCCGGGTGTTCAGCGTCGCGATATGCCCTTCGCCATAGACCGCGGTCTGGTGGGAGAGCACGTCGAGCACAGCCGCCTTCCCGGCGTCCCAATCGTGCACACAGCGCTGCATCGCCGCGGACAGCCGGATCGACAGCACCACCAGGTGGTCGTCGCCGACGGTCGTGGCCAGCGACGCGGCCAGCGCGGCGAGCCGCTCGTCGTCGACCCGGGCCGTGGCCTCGACGTCGGTCCCCTCCGGCGGATTCGCGGTGCGGAGGCTGATCAGCGCGGCCATGCCGAGCAGGGACAGCGGGTGCTCGGCATTGAGAGCGTCGCGCTGGATGCGCAGCATGCTGGTAAGCTGGTCCTCGGCCCCGGACTCGTCGCGCAGCTGGTGCAACGCGCCGATGAGCGTCACCCGCGCGCCCAGTGTCAAGGGACTGTCGGGGCCGTGCAGCCGTTCCTGCGCGCGCAGCACGGCCTGCAGATCCTCCCTGGCCTCCACCAGCCGCCGCCCGCCGCCGAGCCAGATCTCGGCGCGCAGCGTCCTGGTCACCAGCAGGTTCGGGTGGTCCGGCTCGTCGGGGTGCTGGGCGGTCTCGGCGGCGAACACGGCCTCGATCTCGGCCTCGGCGATGTCGTACTCCCCGACGATGCTCATGAGCTGCGCGTACCCGAACCGGGTCGCGATCACGTGGTCGGAGCCGATGCCCGCGTCGTGGTCGGCGAACAGGTCGGCGTAGACCTGCTCGGCCTCTGCGGGACGCCCGGTCGTGGCCAGCGCCAGCGCGTGCTGCTGCCGGGCGACGATCAGCATCGCCGAGTCCACGGGCAGCACCGCGCCCGCGTCCTCGATCAGCGCGCCCAGCTCGTCGCGGGCCGCCACGCCGCCCTCGGCGAAGCCCACCAGCGCCGAGACGAGCCGAGCGGTGAGCCGGACCCGCGCCTTCGGGTCCAGTTCCGCCGAGCGCCGCACCGTCAACTCGCTCATCTCGTGCGCGGCGTGCAGCGAGCCGATGGTGAGCAGGTGGAAGGCGCAGAGCGCACCGCCGTCGACCGCGAGATCCAGCCCGTCGCCGCGCAGTCCGCCGAGCACGGCCGCCTGCACGGCGGGCAGCGCGCGCCACCGCAGCCACTCGGCGGGTTCGGGCGTGGCCGGCAGGTGCGCGTGGAGCAGGTCGACCGCGGTGGCCCAGATCGCGTCCCGATGGGGACCGGCGTCACGGGCCGCGCCGACGACCTCGGTCAGCAGCGGGTGCAGCGTCAGGTGCGCGGCGCCGTCCACATCGACCTGGTCGACCAGCGCGACGGCGACCAGGTTCCGCAGCACCCGCGCCAGGTCCGGCGCCGAGATCTCGCCGACAGGGGTCTCGCGCAGCGCGGCGGCGTCATCGAGGAGGGCCACCGGGATCGGGTGGGGCGCCCCATAGCAGGAGAGCAGTTCGACCACAGGACGCGCTGCGGCCAGTCCCCTGCTCTCCAGCAGGCGCAGCGACAGCTCCCAGGTGAGCCGGATCGACAGCCGCGCCGACTCCTCGTCGGACAGCGTCGCGGGCCGCTGCTCCCCCACGTCCAACCACGCCAGGTCCGCGCTCACCGCGACCCGGTACTCGGCGAACGTGCGGTGCCGCGGCGGGTCGGCGGCCAGGTATTTGCCCGCCAGCCGCACGGCGAGCGCCAGGCCACCCAACTGCCCGACCAACTCCTCGGCTTCCTCGGGCGTGCCCGCGTCCGGCGCCAGGTCGAACAACACCCGTGCGCCCGCCACGCGCGGCAGGCAGTCGACCCGGTGCAGCACGGCCCCGCCACCCCAGGTCGACCGGTCGCCGCGGCGAGAGGTCACCACGACCAGGCCCGCCCGTCCCGGCCGCACCCAGCCCGTGCCGTCCACCTGGCCGCCCGACCGGCCGAGCAGCCCGGGCCGGTCGACATCGTCGACGTTGTCGAACACCAGCAACCACGGGCGATCGGCGCGCTCCAGCGTCTCCCACACCTGGTCAGGCCCGACTCCCATGCCGGACTGCGACAGGCCGGGGTCGCGCCGTTCGGCGACCGCGGGCATGGTCCGCGCCACGTCCCCGTCCGCCGCCCAGTACACGTCCCACCCGCGGCCCTTCGCCTGCGCGGTGAGCCACAGCGCGAGCGCGCTCTTGCCGCCACCCGCGATCCCGTGCAGGACAACGAGTCCCGGGTGGGTGTCGCGGTCGAGGAACCCGGCGAGTGCTTTCTTGATGTCGGCTCTGCCGTGCAGTCGCGGCAGCGGCACCAGCGGCGGCTCGACGGACACCGGCACCGCCGGGTTTCCCTTGGGCAGCGGGGCCGCGTCGCGGCGGGCCGCGGCATAGGCGTCCCGGAACGTGGGCCGCTGCTCACTTTCCCGGGTTCTGCGCTCGGTCACCACGGCTCCTCGCCTCGCGTTGCCTGTTACCGGTGAAGTCTGCGAAGGACGTTCCACCGTTAACCCGTTCCGGTTAAGGTAACGATCACCCCGGCACGGTCGACTCCTCTGACAACGCCGCGATTGTCGCCCGCAGTTCGACTCCCCCGCACCTGACGGAGCACAGACCATGACCCACCCCGCCCGGCACGGCACGGGCCCGAGGGCCGTCATCACCGCCCTCGACCTGGACCGGACCGCGGTGCTCGCGGGCGAATCCGTCACCGTCGGCTGGCGTACGCGCGGCGCGTCCCTGATCTGCATCACCCGTCCCGACGGCGACACAGTCGAACTCGACGCACGGTCCGGCCGCGGCTCGTACCGCTTCACCGCCACGATGACCGGCGCGGTGCGCGCGGTCGCGTACGACCGGTCCGATGCCTCACCCGAGTGGGTCCGGCCGGTGGCGGTGTTCGAACTGCCGGAGACGGTCGCGGTCGGGATCCCCGACCTGCGGAACATCCCGATGCCGGTGTTCGGCCGCACCGGCCCGGTGATCCCCGACGCCAACGGGGTCGCCGCAGCGTTCCTGGCCGCCCGACCGCGCGACCTGCGCCTCGGGCAGCGGATGGAGACGCTGATTGCCAGTGGGCCCCCCGGTGTCCCGCCGCCCCCGCTCGGCCTGCTCCCCGACCGCTTCCACCCCGCCCCGTGGCTGACGGGGCCACTGACCGAGCCGCGGCGCCCGTCCCGGCTGCGGGCCTGGCTGCTGCGCAGAGGGGACGACGGATGATCGGGCGCCTGCTCGCCGCCATCGCGGGAGCCCGTCACGATGTGCTGCGGGAGACGCCCGCCGACCGCCCCCGGTACACGGCCACGGCGATCGTGCTGCTGACGACGGCGGCCGTCGCCGCGGTCTCGGCGACGTTCGCGCTGACCATGGCCGTCCGGCTGCCGCTGGGCCTGGCGATCCCCGCCGGGATCGGCTGGGGCCTGGTGATCCTCAACCTGGACCGCATGCTGATCCTCGGCATGACCAGGGACACCAGCCCGTGGCGCAACGGCATCGGGATCACCGCCCGCCTCCTCCTGGCCGTCCTGCTCGGCATCGTCATCTCGACGCCGCTGGTGCTGCGGATCTTCGAGCGGGAGATCAACGCCGAGCTGGAGGTGCTGCAGAGCGAGCGCGTCGCCGCGTTCGAGGAGCAGCTGCAGCAGAACCCCCGCTACGCCGCCATCCCGGAACTGGAGCGCGAACTCGCGCGACAGCAGGCCGTGGCCGACCAGAGCCCGGACGGGCAGGCCGCCGAGGACCCCGGGGTCATGGCCGCCAAGGAGAAGGTGGCCGCCACCAAGGAGGTCTACCTGGAAGCCGAGAAGTCCGCGCAGTGCGAGATCGACGGCAACTGCGGCACCAACCAGCCCGGCATCGGCGAGTCCGCGCGGCAGAAGATGGCCGCCCGCGACCGCGCGCTGGCCGACTACGAGGCCGCGCAGGCCGAACTGGTCGAGGCCCAGGCGCGCGCCCGTGACGCCTCGACGGCCGAGTCGCGGTCCGCGGCGTTCGAGGCCGAGCGGCTCCGCGCCGACATCGAGGACCGGCGGGCAGACCGCAAGCGCGAGCAGGACCAGTTCGCCGATCGGACCGAGGAGGACGGCGGTCTGCTGGGCCGAATCGAGGCCAAGTCGTCACTGGCCGACCGGCGTCCCGGCATCGGCACCGCGAGCCTGCTGCTGACGCTGCTGTTCATGGCGCTCGAGGTGCTGCCGGTGCTGATGAAGGTCCTGCAACTGCTCGCCCCGCCGACGGTGTACGAACAGCTGATCAGCCGCATGGAGCGCGAGGCGAAGGCCAACGCCGCCCGCAAGGCCGCCTACGAGCAGACCATCATCGACGACCGGGACCAGCGCCGGGTCGACCTCGAGTTCCACCAGGCCGAACTGCAGTACGCGGCGGGCCAACGCACCAACGAACGCCTGGTGAACGAGCAGGAGGCGATCGCAGCCGACGCAATCGCCCGCTGGGCCGCCACCGCGCGCGGTCAAAGCAGGCAGGCAGTCGACACCTGGGCCGCCGCGACCCGGCAGCCCCAGTGGCCACCCCACGGTGGCTACCACCACAACGGCAACAACGGGCGCGAACCCACCCTGCCACTGCGCCGCGAGTGGCGTTGATCCAACTCGTATCCCACGAGGATCAACTCCCCTTTCACCCACAATCGTGCCCGCTACTACGACGTCCTCAGTCCCTTCTCGACACGTCGGAACGTGCACGGACCTCGACGTACGCAGCCATGCTCGTTCTCCCCGGCTGCGGTGCCGGATACACCGGCAGTCACACAGCGGTCGCGCTCATCCAGGCAGGACACGATGTCGCGCTGGCCGACGGCCTCCGCAAAGTCACCCGCCATTGTCGACCGAAGCACGGAGATCACCGGCGCCCGAAGGTGCTCTGGGGAGACTCGACCTGACTCGACTGGACGAGGCCAGGTCGGCGCTTGCTCCTTACCCGCTCGACGGCGTCGTGCGCTTCGCCGGACTCGAAGCGGTCGGTGAAAGCGTCGCCGAGCCCCGTGCAGCCAACCAACCCCTTCGGTTGGACCGTTCATCGCGCATGGAGTTCTTCGACTACCTCCGTCAGGGCAGCGCCGAAGGCTGCGGCGTTGCGCGGTTGTCGATGGTGGTTCAGGGAATCGGCCAGCAACTGGTTGAGGCGCGGCGATCGGCGTATGTCCACTTCAGAGATAGTGTCTCGCACCATGACCGCCAGGTCGTGCACGTCGACCAGAGGACTTGCGGCAGTGTGGTGGGCGGCGCCCAGCGCACTGGATCCCAGGTCGAGGAGGAACGGTGTTTGTCGCGTTCCTGCAAGCACGACGGCGTCGAGGGTGAGTCGTTGGTGACCCAATCCGCGCTCGTGAAGCGCCTGCAGCGATGCGCACAACTGTCGGATCGTCTCGAGGAAGCCGACCAACCGAGGCGCGGCCAACGGCGCTCGGTAGAGGTCCCGGAGAGTGTGGCCCGTCTCCCTGCTGAACGCCAGGACGATGGCGTGGGGGTCCACCTGCAGGCCCAACAGTCGAGGGAAGCCAGGCACCGCTGCCAGGTCGGCCAGCAGCATCGCCTCCGCCTCGAACGCGGCGCGTTGTCGCGCGGCTGATTCGTCGGGCCGCACCAGGCGGAGTTCCCGGAGCGTGACGAGGTCGTTCGGCCTGCTCACGTCGCTGGCGATCGCTTGGCGCGTGGACCACGAAGGCGTCGAGTCGATCGGCACCGTGCCCCTGACCAGGTAGGAGCGCTGGCCGACGCGGACTTGGTGGCCGCTCGGCCAGGGATCGCCTGTGTCCTCGGGAGTCTCCGGGGGACGGACTACCAGCGCGCCCATACCGGGGGTGGGGAACCGGGGCTGCCCGGTGATCACCCGATACAGCTCGTCGATGCCGTCGAGGCTGAACCCGCTCACCTGGTAGTGGCTGGCGGTGTAGGGCTGGAGGAAGGCCGGGATCTCGTCCAGCGTGTGACCGGGCAGGACGACGGGAAGTATCTTGGCAGTCCACTGAGGACGCCGCGCGCTGAGCAGGTCGCGCAGCAGCGATGCCTCGAACTGGACGCCACGGCCGTCCTCGGCCTCGGCGCGGCCGTCGGCGCGGCGCTTGTATGCCGGCGACGCGATGACGAGAACGAAGTCAGCATCCTCCAGTTGGCTGATCATCCAGGTCGCCCAGTCCCGTCTCCGCTCTGTGTCCCACATGTCGAAGCGGACGTCGATGCCGACGTCGGCACGCAGGAACCGGGCGAAGGCGTGCACGTGCCGCTTGTGCTCCTCGGAGTCGTGCGCGTAGGAGATGAAGACCCTGGGCGGCGGTGCGTCACCCACTCGTCACCTCCGCGAGTAGGGCGCGCGCCTCGCCGAGCAGATCGGGAAACGCCGCAGGCTCGGACTCGGCGATCTGATTGAACGCCGTCACCGCTCTCGTCGCCGATTCCGCTGCCCCGACGCGGTCGCTCCCAGCTGCGAGTATCCGTGCTCGCGTCAGCCACGCCATGCCGACCTCGACCAGGAAGCGCACCGGTTCGTCCTCGGCAAGCCGCTCTCGGATCGTCAGCGCGAGATCGATGCACTTCAGCGCGGCGCGCGGTCGTCCGAGGGCCGACAGGGCGCGGGCTCTGATGACCAACAGGTCGCTGCGGTCCGACTCCCGCTCATCCCAGTCGAGCCGGAGCATCCTGCGCGCGAGAGCGTTCGCCTCGGCCGCCCTTCCGACGTTCAGTAGCGTCTCTGCCCGGTCGATGGACACGCTCGGATAGTGCCGCAGATCCGCGCCCAGTAGCCGGGCGCAGCCCTCGACGACAGACAAGGCCTCCGGTCCTTGTCCTGCTTCCGACAGCGCCGCGGCCAAGACATGCGCGGAGCGCACGAACTCGGCACGGTGCTCGTCGGGAGCTTGCTCGAACAGCGCCAACCACCGCGAGTGCCCCTCGACCGCGGCGGCGAGCATCTCGGGGTTCCTCTGCAGCTCCGACAGGGCGATGGCCGAGACGACAAGCGAGTCGGCCACGGCGAGGCCGAACTCGACATGGTCGACCCGGTCGGCCTCCCGGCCTGCGGAGACGTACTCGTCCGCCGAGAGGACGGCTTCGGCCCGGCGACCCGCTTCCGAGAGCAGCAGGGTCCGGAGGCGGAGGCTGTCGAGCAGATCGCGGCGGTGGTCCCCGAGCGCGCCGTCACCCAGCCGAGCGAGAAAATCCGCGGCCTCCGTCGCGGCCGCCAGCGCTTTCCCCGCGTGGTTTCGCTGTGCGTGGCACGTGGCCAGGTACACGAGCACCTCGCCCAGTTCCCCGTCCCGCTCGTCCGCGTTGCCAAACGTCAGTCGCCGGTAGGCGGTAACCGCCTTCTCGTAATGAGAAGCCGCTTCATCCAGTAGTCCGATCTCGAGGAGCGCGTTCGCCCGGTTCGCCAGAGCACGGGCGTGCAGGAGCGCGAAGGTGTGCGACTCGGACTCCCGGTGCGGCTCCAAGAGAGCCAGTGCCTCGGCGAGGACCTCTGCTGCCTCCTCGGGCATCCCGAGGTCCGCCAAGCACTCCGCATTGGTGTTGAGGGCGTTGACGAAACCCTGCACGTCTGGATGGGCCAGCGTCCGGAACAAGCCAACGCTCTCCGCGACGACCAACGCGGCTTCTTCCATACGGCCGAGCGCGGCCATCAGGTCGGCCCTGGTGCCGAGTGCGCCTGCCAAGTCTTCGGTGTACTCATCGGGGAGTTGGGCGGTCAGGGGGCGGTAGAGCGCCACGGCGTCGGTGCTGAATCGGAGAGCGAGCTCAAACTCACCGAGGTCTCCCAACCGCTGAGAGTAGGCGTTCAACGCCATGGCCTCATCCGCGCCGTATCTGACCGGGTCGGCGATGGCCAGGCGTCGGAACTCGTCCAGCGCGACCTTCGCCGTGTCCTTGGCTTCGGCATTACGCCCTACGTCTGCCAGCCTACTCGCCAGGTTGTAGAGCGCGTGCGCCGAACCGCCCGGGTCCACGTCCGCGGTCAGCTTGCTCAACCGCACTACCTCTTCGGCCACTTCCAGTGCTTTGTCGAATCGACCGTTGTCGGACAGACAGTTGGCGTAGGTGTTCAACGAGAGATTCAGAGCGAACAGGTCTGCTGTCGCGTCGTCGTCGGTTAAGCGCTGGCGAAGCGCCACGGAACCCTTGGCGGCCTCGACGGCTTGGGAATGCATTCCCGCGGCAGACAGGCGGATGGAGAGGTTGTTCAGACGTTTGGCTTGCTCTGCCCACACTGCGGGCGATGCGCTCGACTGAGCCAGTGTGCCCGCCGCTTCGGCCAGCCGTGCCGCCAGATCAGTCGCCCAGCGCCCGAGCGCCTGGGTCTGCAGGGGCACCTCGTCGTACAGCTTGCCGAGGATGGCCGGGTCGGTGCGCGGGTCGGCGGTGACGGCACTCAACGCGCGACGCAGGGGATCGGGGTTCTCCACCGTCGTCGCCGCCTCGACCGCCGCGGGCGCGAGCGCGACCGGGTGCGCCGTGATCACGTCGTGCACCACCGACGCCATGCCAGGCCGGTGGAGGTCAGCGCGCGCGAGCGTGCGCAGTGCCCGCACCCCCTGCCTGCGGGTGGTGCCAGGAAGGACGTCGTGCGGCAGCAGCGGGTCTTCCGTGATGACCGTCGCGGCGAGGTACTCGCCGAGCCGGTCGGGTTGGAGGGAACCCCAGTACATGCCGTCGGCCGGGTACAGCGACGCGAGCCACCGCGCCACGCCGTCCCGGCGGTCGTCCACACCCGCGCGGAGATCGGCGTAGCGGGTCAGGAGGTCGTGCGCCGCTCGCTGGTCCTCGGCCTGGCACAAGGTCGCGATGCCGACCAAGCGGCGACGGCTCGCCAGGGGGAGGTCGAGCCCATGGCGGACAGCGGTCCGCTTCCAGTACTTCTGCTCGTGTCGCAGCAGGACGGTCTCGTGCTCGGTGCCCGACGGAACGGGGTCTACCGCCTGCAGGACGGCTACAAGCGCGGCCATCTGCAGGTTGAGCGCGCACGCGAAGCGCTCGGCAGACACGTCCGGCAGGACCGCATCCGCCGCTGCGGCGAGGTTCAGTGGCCCGTCCCATTCGATCTCGTCGAGGCGAGCGGCCAGGTGCGTCATGGCGTTCTCGACTGCGGCTCGCCTCGCGGCCGCGGTGGGATCGAGTCCTGGCAGTCGCACGGGGGAGGAGACCTCGATCGGCGCGAGCGGGTCCTGCTCGAGCAAGCGCGTCCACCACTCGCCTGCGGATCTGGCGAGCAGCAGCAGCCGGATCTTGGGCGGAGAGGGCCTGGCTGTGACTGCGCGCAGCTCATCGAGAAGCACGGTGAGCTGTTCGCCTCGATCCTCCGCGTAGTCGATGACGAGCAGCAGGGGTTCGGTGAGCGCGCCGAGAACGGACAGCTCGGCCGCGTCGACCCTGTCCCGGAGGAAACCCGTGTGCCAGCCGCGCTCGCGGGCTACGGTGACTAACCGCCTGGCCAACCGCGTCTTGCCGTGGCCGCCCGGCGCGGTCACCAATCGGACGTCGAACGCTTGGTCGTTGGCGCACCAGTAAAGCAGTTCCGTGACCAGCTCGCTTCTCCCGTAGAAGGGCACGGCCTCGACATCGGCCGACAGCAGGGACACCGGTGAGTAGGCGCGGCGCGGCGCGGCGGCGGTCAGCACGTGCCGCAGCTCGGCAGGGACGACCTCGATCGGACCGACCAGCTCCCGGAAGCCGGGATGCGCGAGCAGGTCGGTGATGGGCACGATGGTGAGCCAACCTGCCCCCGGCTCGTCCTGGGCCTTGGCGACGACACCGATGACCGTCCCGGCGGCCAGCACGGCCGCGCCGGACGCGCCCTTCCAGCGGAGACGTCCGGCGCGGGAAGGCAGCGGATGGGTCGGCGTGACGCGCATCAGCCGCCTGTCCACCACCCCGGACAGGTGGGCGCTGTCCCGGTACCAGGACGAGTGCTCGTCGGCGGCGACTTCCATGCTGGTCGGGAAGCACACCAGCGCCACGGGGATGGCGGCCTCGGTGACCAGGGCACCCCAGTGCAGCGGTGGCAGGGACGCGGGTTCGACCCAGCGCGGATCGGTGATGCGCAGCAGCGCGGCGTCGGGCCGGTCGGCACTCGGCTCGTGGTCTGGGTGCCATACAACCGCACACTCGAGGTGGCTGTCCCCCGGGCGGCGGACGAACACCGGTGTTCCGCTGACGACGTGCGCCGAGGTCAGCACCATGCCGCCCTCGAGGAGGTATCCGGTCCCCGTTGCGTACCCCTGGCCCGGTTTCTTCGCGTAGACCTCCAGCACCCGGGGGTCCAGACGGGGCGCGGCTTGATCATGGTTCGGGTCGATGGGATGATTATGCCCATCGACGCAGCGGAGCGCGGGTACGACCTGCCCAGACGACGGGGTCTCGAACGCGTCGTCGAGGTTTACCAGCACGGGGGCCGCGGGCACGCCAAAGTGCGCACCGGTACCGGTTTCCTCCTGCACGACGGGCTGGTCCTCACGGCCGCCCACGTCGTCCCCCGGGACACCGCGGCGTTCGTGCGTTTGCGCCCGTCCTCCGGACTCCTGAAGTGCGAGGTGGTTTGGCGTAGGTACGACTCGCCCGCCGGTACCGGAGTCGATGCCGCGCTCCTACGGATAGGCGACGATACGTTCGACGCCCCGCGTCAGCCGGTGCGGTGGGGGAAGGTCGTGACCGCCGCACCGTGCCCGGTGGTCGCGACCGGGTTCCCCGTGGCGATGGAGCTGCGGCTCCGCGGCCGGTTGGAGTATCGCGACGCGGCCCAGATCCGCGGTGAACTCCTCCCGAGCAGCCGGGTGAAAGCGGGCCGCTACGAGATCAGCGTGACGACGCCGGTGCCCGTTCCCGTCGGAAGTCGCTCTGCCGACACCAGCCGGTGGGCCGGCATGTCGGGCGCGGGTGTGTGCGCCGATGGGGCGCTGGTCGCGATCGTCGCAGCGGATTCGGATGCGGGGGGCGCCGGATTGACGGCCATACCGGTGACCACGCTGCTCGCCGACCCCGCCTTCCGGCGGTTGGTGGGCGACATCAGCCTGGAGCCGGTGGAGCTGGCCGCCCTCATCGAACGGGCGCCTGCGCTGCCTCGGTCACCCATCGGGCTTCTGCGCGCCGAGCACGCCGCGGTGCGCTTCCGGGGTCGGGACGACCTCGTCGCCTCCCTGCGGGCTTGGGCGGACGACGAGCGCGGGATCGATGTCATGCTGGTCACCGCGCCCGCAGGGAGCGGAAAGACCAGGTTGGCCCATGAACTGGTTCGGGCGCTGCGCCAAGTGGGCTGGTGCGCCGGGTTCCTGGACGCCCTGTGCAGGCCGGACCTGATCGGCGTGGTTGCCGAGTCGATCGAACCCGTCCTCCTGGTGGTGGATTACGCCGAGACCCGGGTCGACCAGCTGCGCGCGTTGATCCACCTGATGGAGCAATTGGCCGACCGCGCCCTGTCCCCGATCCGGCTGCTCCTGCTGGCGAGGGGGGCAGGCGAGTGGTGGAGCGCGCTGCGATCGGCTACCCGGTTGTTGCGCGTCCGTCCGATGGAAGACGTCATCTCACTGCCGGACCTGCTGCCCGATTACGCGAGCAGGGTCGCCGCGTTCCGCGCGGCCGTGACCGAGCTGGCAGGCGGGATCGCTGTGCTGCCCGGCTCGGATGGTGTCGACGTCGAGCCGATCGACATCGATCGGCTTCCGCTCGATCGCCCGGAATTCGTCCGAGCGCTTCCCGTCCAGATGGCGGCACTGGCGGCCGTCCTGCAGCGTAGGACTCCGGTCGAGATCGCCGCAGGCGCCACTGACGAAGAGGTCCTGCTGCGGCACGAGGAGCGCTTCTGGGCGGACACGGCCGCGGTTCACCGCATCGCCCACCTGCACCCCAACACCCTCCGCCAGTTGGTGACGGTGGCGACGCTGTGCCCTGTGGTGTCGTCGGCGGACGCCACGAACCTGCTGAGGAAGCTCGCGCTCCTCAAGGGGGAGACGGCGAACGTGCTGACCGCCGCCGCGGCGTGGCTGCGGGACCTCTATGGCGCGGATGGCCGGTACTGGGACGCCTTGGTCCCCGACGCGCTCGGGGAGTACCTGGTCGGCACTGTCGAGGTCGACTTCGGTGGCCTGCTCGACGATCTCGCCGAGCACGTGTCCGGTGAGCAGGCCGTGCAGATGCTGACCGTGTTGTGCCGCGCGAGCGAGCGGTTCCCGGCGCTGTCCGACCGGATTGTCCGTTACGTGCTGGGCAGGCCACGCCCGATGGCGTTCGCCGCGATCGCGGTCACCGCACGCGGTGAGCATCGGATCCCGTGCCACGCGCTGAACCTGCTGGTCACGATGCCCGCGCTCGACGCCGCCCTCGTCGACGATCTGTTGCAAGCGACTCCGTCGCACACGATCTCGTTGGCGGAGTGGGCCGTCTCGGCGGCGACGCGGCTGGTGGACATGCGTGTCGCGGGCACCGCCGACGACGGCCACCGGCTGGCTTCAGCGGGGGATGCCCTCCAGCACCTGGCGTTCCGGCTGGCTGAGACGGGGAGGCACGACCAGGCGCTCACCCACGCGGTCGAGATGGTCCGCCTCCGCAGGGAGGCGGTCGCCAGGTTCGGCGCCACACCGGATGGCCTGGTGGAGGCGCTGTTGAGCTACGGAGCACGCCTCGCGGCTGTAGGTCAGCTCGAGCGAGCCGTGCGCGCAGGCGGCGAAGCGATCGCCCTGTGCCGGTCGGACGATCTGTGGACGGACCAGGTTCGGTTGAGCGCGGCTCTGCACCACTACGCCATCTGGCTGCACGAGTCAGGTCGTTGCGACGAAGCCGAGCGGGCGGGCGGAGCCGCTGTGCGCGCGCGTGCGGAGTTGGCCCGGCAGGACGAGCGTTATCGCGCCGAGCTGGCCAATTCGAGCACGAACTACGCCTACTACCTCCAGGACGTGGGACGCCCGGAGGAGGGGCTGCCGTACGCGCTCAACGCTGTGGACACGTACCAGCTGCTTGTGCGCGAGGCGCCAGACACCTACACGGTGACCTTCGGTCGAGCGCTGATCAACCTGGCCCGCCTACTGGCTGGGCTGGACCGCGTCGACGAGGCCCTTGACCGCGCGGCGGAGGCGGTGCGGGTCTGCAGGCAGCTCCTTCGTGAGGACACCGCGAATCCCCGAGCGGAACTGGTGGTGGCGCTGGCGAATTACGGCAGGCGGCTCGCCGCCGTGAAACGGTTCGACGACGCGATCCAGGCACTTGAAGAGGCCGAGGAACTCACTCGCAAGCTCGCGGTCGCTGGTCCTGACCGGGCGCAGAGCAGGCTGACCGCGATCCAGAACGATCTCCGGATCCTCCGGCGTCTTGTGTCCTCAGGATGACGACACCGCCGCGGGAGTGCAGACTTGGCCCACGCACGGACGGAGGAACGGCACGTGGGCAAGAAGGACGTGGGCACGAGCGACGGCAAGGTGGGCGACGAGGCGGAGCTGTCGAAGGACGAGCACCTGGGGTCTTCGGAGGTGGGCGGGGACGCCGACGAGTTGCCGGAGAACTAGCTGACCGCGCCGCATCGGCGGGCGGTTCGACCGGATGAACCACCGAGACCGGGTGGTCCAGGTGCGCAGCGGCGGCGAGCGGCCGTGGGGCAGCGGTTACCTCCTCGAGGATGGGCTGGTGCTTACCGCGCCCAAGGTGGTGTCGGGCGGGAACGGCGCGTCCCCGGCGGAGGTTCGGGTGGACTCGGTCGTTCGGCGGGCGAGGACCGTGGCGCAGGACGGTCCGGTGTCGCTCCTGCGAATCGCGGCCGCGGGACGGCGGCTATCGGCCGAACCGCCGCTGAGGTGGGGGCGTTTCGTCACGACGTGCACGGACTTCCCCGTTGAAGTGATCGGGTTCCGGCCCGGGCAGGGCGCGACAGTGGGCTTGCATGGCGTCGTAGATGTTGGCTCCTCAACTAAACGCGATCGGTACCACATCACCATCACCGAGAGCGATGTCGCGGGACTGCGGGGTGCCCCGGTCATCGTTGGGGCGTTACTGGTCGGGATCGTGGTGCACACCTGCGCCGAGAACGGCTGGGCCTGGTTGAGCGCCGTTCCTGTGCAGGCGCTCACGTCCTTGCCTGAGGTAGCGAAGGTGGTCGATCCACTGGCTGAACCCGCTGAGTTCCACTCGGTGCTGACCCCCACGAGCGCGACTTCTCGTGCGGGAGCCGGTCTTGATCGCGGTGCGCCCAGCCCAGTGGCCGAGCACCTGCGCCGATGGTGCTTCGACGACGAGTGGTTCTCGATCAAAGTGATCACCAGCAGGACAGCGGATGTCGCCGCGGGGATCGTCACCTCCACGCGTGCGGCTGGTTGGACCAGCGGTTTCCTGGCCGCTGGTGCGTCCGAGGAGGAGATGGACGCCCTCGGGTGGCTCACCACGCCCGCGCTGATCGTCGTCGAAGCCGCCGACGGGCGGGACGAGCAGGTGCGCCAATTCCTGGAGATCGTGGACCGCAGATCACGGCGGCCCAGCGGGCTTGGTCGTATCACCGGCGCACCCCGCGTCCGCGTCCTCCTGCTCGCCCCGATCTCGGGCGACTGGTGGGAGGAACTCCGGACGGACGTCCGCTTGCTGCGCGACCTGCCCCCAGATGTCGTCATATCGACGCCCGGTTGACCCCGCCTCGGTTGTGTGGCGGTGGTTGATCAGGTGTGCGCAGGCGGTCCGGCGCGCTCAGCAACCACTCGAATGGCGCAGTAGGTGCCCCCACTGGTCCAGGCGAGCACACGATCGAGGGCTCGTGACCGGCGCTCATCGGCTCGGCTTTGGTCCGGGCTACCCGAGGACACCGCCGCCGTTCACCATCCACGGCAGGTGGCGATAGGGCGCGGGCCTCCGGGGCGATTCCAGCCGAATCCGGTCTCCGTGCCTCAGCGCGGCTCCGTGCCGACCGACTACCTGATAGCCGCAGGTCGAGACGATCTTGATGTCGTTACTCCATATCGCCGCGATGCCGTACAAGTCGACATGGCCGGGGTTCCGCATTCGCGGCGACAGCCCGATCGAGCTGCGAGCCATCCCCCACCCGGCTGTCACCGTGGCCGTCGAGTGGGGTGATCGCCCGTTCGACGTCATGGCTGGCCATCGACTCAGTTGTTCAGCACGAACATGATCCCTTCGGTGCTGGGGATGAAGGCGTCGTAGGATTTGGGGGGCGTGGAGTCCTTGTAGTCCACGCAGCGTCCCTGTCCATTCACCGTCGCGTAGTACCGGGCCCTACGGTCCGTGTCGTTGTGCACGGAATCCATGAAGCCGATCGACTGGCGATAGCACCGGTAGTCGTCGGGGTCATGGAGGACTGTGTGCCCGTTCACCTTGAACGCTCCGGTCGCGGCCGCGGCGGAGTTGGGCATGCCGACCGCTGCCGTCACCACCACCGCCATCGCCAGCGCCACCCGCATTCCACGTCGCCTCACCATGGCCCTACTCCTTTCAAGACGCGGACCTGCTTGCCCGCAGCGCACGAGTACCCGCTCCCCCGCAACACGAGGCCGCACGACGTCTTGTTCACCCGGTGGCGCACTCTCACGCTTATGTCGGCGACGCTTCGGAGACGGCCACAAGGCCGGTGACAACGCCACCAATGGTGGAACCGCCGCCCGGAGCCAGACGGCGCAGGACTTGCGGTCCTGCGCCGTTCGTTCTCGGTCAGCGTTGAAGTGGACCTGGACAAGCTCGAAGAGCTGTCGAACCTCGAGCTCGACGACACCGAGGCCCGCAGCTCGTGGAGCTGCTTTGAAACGATCAACAACCTGGCCGACGAGCTGATCCCCATGCCGAGAACGATCGCGAACGGTGGTCCTGCGCGTGATCGGCACCATGACGGGCCTGGCGCCGCCGCTGAGTGGAGTGGTTCTACTCGAACTCTGCCACTGCGATGCCGCCAATACCCCCTCTAGGCAGGAGCAGCGCGAGGATGTCCCCGGGCTTCGACTTCGAGTACCCGGAAGTTTGCCATGACCTCAGCCGTCCACTTTCAATCGCGAAGCAAGACGATGGACATTCGCAACCTACGACTGCAGGTTCGAATACCGAACCGCCCCATAAAACTTCACAGGCCGACGACTAGTTACTGTAGCGGTGTCGGGTACAGAGCACCACGGTCTACGAGATCCGTCCGGAGCTCGCCCAACGAAATCAGGCTCGCTTGACTCGCGTTTTCACCCGCCACCAGTATCACTCCTCCGTCATCAACCTCGCGAACCCAACCTCGATCATTCATGTTTTCGATTAGCACCCTTCTCGGTGCACTGAGATACGTCAACCATCCCACATACGACTCACGCATGTTGACCTTCTGGGCACCGCGGAACGAAAAAGGAGTGAGCACCGCCCAGTCGGGAGTCCAGCATTCGATTGTCATCTCGAGCAGTTCGATTGCGACGTCGAACGTGTAGAGCTTGGCCGCCGCGGGGTCGTCCACGTCCGGCAGGTTGACCGCCACAGAGTTCATCAAGCCAGCGGTGCTCGCGTGCAGACCACACGTCACATTCACACTGATGGGCGTAACCGGGCTCCCGTTCCACAACCCAGCAGTGAAGCCGAGTCTTTCGATATCGCTGCCGTCCGGGATACTGTGGGACGACCCACCGCGCAGCACCGCCGACAACGAATCAGGGTCGACGTCCACGAATCGTGGCGACTTGCTCCGCCCCTTTCTCGACCAGTCCTTGAGCAGTGGATGCAGCACTCGGGCGCGACTTAGGTAATCCGCGAGCCTCCGCGCGCACGCCTTCCGGTCTTCGCTTCTATCACCCCAGTACGCACCGAGGAACATCGGATCAGTCATGTCCTCATCCTAGCCATGGGGACATGAACAATCTCAACTCCAGTAATTCCACGCTGAGAAGGTTCATCATAGCAGTGACCACCCCAGATTCGACCAAAAGCCATCGAATTGGCGTCGCCCTGCAACTCCTAACAGCAACACGGCCAGGCCCGCACAATTGCCGGTAATGCGCGGGGCGTGCAGTCAGTCGCTCAGGGTGCTTCTGCCGATCGCACCCCTGGCCGAGCCGTCTGCATCGCCGCTACGCATTTGCGCACATCCACTTCATAAACGCCTTCTCACTGGTCAGCGAGAGGCCTCCCGGCTGCATCCTCAGCAGGACATCCTCGAGCGGTGTCTTACCCTTGGTCCTCACGACGGAGGTGGGCCCTAGCGGCGTCCACAGAATGGCCGCGAGGTCCGCGCCGACGCCGAACTTGACCAAGGCCAAGATGAACAGCACCACCGTGATCAGGGCGAAGACCTCGTGTGCCAACTGCACGAGGGCGTGCCATGCGTGTGGGTGCGGTCGGGCGCGGCTGATTCGGTCTGCACGTGGTGGCGTCGTTCGGTGGTGGTTCTTACGGCCGAATGGCGGTCACCCTCAACGGGAGAAACACCTGCTCTCAGTTGCATGCCTTCTTTCTGCATTCTCTGTTTAGGCCGTGCGGGTGGTTTCTTGTGGTGTGGGCGACATTGTCGGTCGATTGGATTGGCCTGTTCGGCGGATCCGCCTGTCGGGTTCGGGGTGGTTTGGTGGTGGCGGGATAGCCCGTCACGTGGTTGGTGTTCGCCGTGTGGTGGTCCTTCGAGACTGGGGAGTCGGCATGCGTTCGTCGCGTTCGCGCGGCTGGGTTTGGCGCGTCTTCACTCTGTTCGTGGTGACGGCTGTGGCGTTGGTGGGCGTTCCCACCGCCGAGCCTGTCTCTAGTGGACAGTGGTCCGGCATCACCGCCGTGTGGAACTGGGTTGCCGGGTTGTTCCCGGAGCCAGCGGCGGCGGTGGCTCAGGAGCCTGCGGGGCAAGGGAAGAAGTCGCCGAAGCGGGTGCGGGAGGTGGTGGAGCGCGGGTCCGCGTCGGCTCGGGTGTTCGCCATGTCCGACGGCACGTTCGAGGTGGAGGTGTCTCCGGAGCCGACGCGTTACCGGGACGCGAACGGGAAATGGCAGCCTGCGGACACCGAGGTGAAGGAGCTGCCCAGGGACGGGTTCCGCTTCGGAGTGGAGCGGAACGCGTTCGTGTCGCGGTTCGGAGAGTCGTCGGATCGGTTGGTGCGGTTCGAGTACGCGGGCAAGCAGGCCGGGCTTGGATTGGACACGGCCGCGCGGAAGGTGACGCCTCGGGTCGACGGGTCGACGGTGACCTACCCGGGAGCGTTCGAAGGCGCGGATCTGCAGTATGTGGTGACGCCGGAAGGGTTGAAGGAGAACATCGTCCTGCCGCGTCCCGTGGCAAACCCGACGTTCCGGTTCACGTTGCGCCTGGCGGGTGTGACCGCGCGGGCGCAGGAGGACGGCTCGATCGGCTTCTTCGGCAACGAGACGCCCGATGGGCCGCCGTTGTCGTGATGCCGAAGCCGTTCATGGTCGACTCCAAGGACGACGCCAAGGCCCCGTACGGCAAGGCGTTCAGCGACAAGGTCACCCAGACCGTCGAGCAGCACGGCGCCAACATCACGATCGCCGTCACCGCTGACAAGGGCTGGCTGGACGCCCCCGAGCGGCAGTACCCGGTGACGATCGACCCGACCATCGTCATCGAGCCCACCCCGACCGAGGGCCAGGACGCCCAAATCTGGTCGGACACCCCGACTCGCGCCGACGGCGCCGACTACCGCCTGTCGGTGGGCACGGACGCCTGGGGCAAGGCGCGCAGCCTGCTGAAGTTCGACACCGACGTCGTTCCCGCGGGCACCGCGCTGACCAGCGCGAAGCTGCGCGTCTACTACGACAGCGAGCTGTGGACCGCCGCCAACAACGTCACGATCGGCGCGCACCGGATCACCCAGTCGTGGTCCGAGGACACCGTCACGTGGAACTCGGCGAACGCCGCGTTCCACGCCACGGCCGAGTCCACCGCCGTCAAGGCGGCCAACGTCGCCAACGTGTGGCACGAGTACAGCGTGCTGAACATGGCGCAGGGCTGGGTGTCCGGCTCGCTGGCCAACCACGGCGTGATGCTCAAGGCCACCGACGAGACCCTCAACCGCGGCGGCGCGGTCTACCAGGCGGCGGAGTACGCCTACAACGGCGAGAAGGCGAACCGCCCCAAGCTGATCCTCAAGTACGGCCGCCCCAGCGTCGACCTGCAGCTGCCCACGAAGATCACCGCCACGGGCGCGGAGCTGACCTGGCCCGCCTACACCGACCCGAATCCGAGCGACCCCAACGACGACATCGTCGAGCTGCAGGTGCACCGCACGGTGTTCCAGACGTTCACCCCGTCGCGCTCGACGCTGATCGCGCCGTTGTCCCCGACCGCCACGTCGTTCGCCGACACCACCGCGTCCCCGACCCCGGCGGACTCGCCCGATCCGTTCGGCAACGCCTACTACTACATGGTCGCCGCGAAGACCCGTGACGGGCAGCTGATCCCCGGCCCGACCCAGCTGGCCCGCCTGCCCAAGGCCGGTCTGGTGACGCAGACGTTCATCTCCAACGTCGACGACACCACGATCGCGTCGGCGAATCCGACCACGAACTACAACCGCATCGGCAACCAGCCGTGGCTGATGCCGGGCAACAACTCCACCTACGGCAACACACGTGTCGTCACCAAGTTCAAGGACCTCTCCGCGCTCCCGGCGAACGCGCGGATCATGGACGCGGACTTCTCGCTGTGGGGCTTCTACTCCAACGGCAGCGGCGCCACCTTCGACGCCCACGCCCTGACCCGCGGCTTCGTCGAGACCGAGGCGACCTGGAACCGCGCGTCGGCCGCGGCGGCGTGGACCACGCCCGGTGGTGACTTCGGCGCCCGGCTGGACCAGGTCGTGGGCATCAGCAACGACCCGAAGCGCCACATCTGGGAGAACGCCGCCGTCGTGCAGGGCTGGGTGAACAACCCCGCCACCAACCACGGCTACCTGATCAAGGTCCGCGACGAGGCCGGGACGGCCAAGCAGCGCGTGCTGCTGCTCTCCGACGAGGCCGCCGAGCGCCGCCTGCACGCCACGCTCACCGTCAGCTACACCGCCCCCACCGCGGAACTGACCTACCACGCCCCGGAGACCCCGGCGACCCGCGTGCTCTCCGACGAGGAGCACACCGTCCCGGTCACCATCACCAACACCACCGGCGCGACCTGGAGCGCGACGGACCTGGCGCTGTCGCAGCGCTGGACGCTGCCGGACGGCACCGACGTGACCGGCGTCAACCGCATCGATACCGCCCTGCCCGCCAACCTCGCCCCCGGCCAGACGGTGACCGTGCAGGCGAGGATCAGGACCACCCGGCAGGGCGCGGACGGCAACAAGCGCGAACAGCAGGTCGTGCACTGGGACCTGCGCAACAAGCACACCGGTGCGTGGCTGTCCGGCAACGGAGGACCGCCGTCACTGCCGCAGAACATCTCCGTCGAGGACCCGACCTCCGACCAGCTCGGCCTTGAGAAGTTCTACGCCTACGCGGGCAAGTCCACAGGCGCGGGGTCGAACGTGCTGGTCAACCAGTACGCGGGCAACGTCGTCTGGTCCTACGACGCGTTCTCCAACCCCGGCCGCGGCCTGACCACGTTCCTGCGGCTGACCTACAACAGCCTCGACACCACCACGACCACCTCCGGCTACGGCTGGTCCATCGCCGCCGCCGGACTCGTGCGCCTGGGCGCCTCGCTGGAACTGCACCCGCGCGGCCAGGACTACCCGACCCGCGTCACCCTGCCCGACGGCGACGGCACCAGCCATGTGTTCGTCCTCGACAAGCACGGGTCCGCCGACCCCGCCCAGTGGACCTACATCTCCCCGAAGGGCGTGCACCTGCACCTCCGTCGCGGCCCCGGGGACGACACCTCGCGCCGCTGGGTGATGACCCGGCCGGACCGCACCGAGTTCTGGTTCGACGCCGAGGGCTGGTTGACCGCCGTGCGGGACCGCAACGGCAACGAGCAGACCTTCACCTACACCGAGCGCAAGTCCAACAACCAGCCGCGCAGGTTCCTCGCCTACGTCACCGATCCGGCGGGCCGCAAGTCGCTGACCCTGGACTACTACACCAAGTCCGACACGAACAACCCGAAGATCATCGACCAGGTCAAGTCCATCAAGGACATCTCTGGTCGCACGCTGACCTTCGCCTACAGCGACAAGGGCCTGCTCACCCAGCTGGTCGACGGCGCCGGGAGCTCGCAGCCCAAGACGTTCGGCTTCACCTACGACGCCACGCAGGGCAACAAGAACGTCAAGCTGGTCACCGTCACCGACCCGCGCGGCAGCGACACCGCCCTGACCTACTGGACCGCGCCGGAGGACCCGAAGGACAAGTGGAAGGTCCACACGATCACCGATCGCCTGGGCCACGCCACCACGTTCGAGTACGCCGACCCGGACGGCGCACAGGGCGCGGAGATGGACTCCACCGTCACCGACGCCGAGGGCAACACCACCCGCTTCCACATGGACGGCTTCGGCCGCCCCACCAGCTCCACCAACGCCAAGAACGAGACCACCACGCTGGCTTGGGACGGCGACCACAACGTCACCTCGCTGACCGAACCCAACGGCGCGGTCTCCACCTGGTCGTATGACCAGAAGACCGGCTACCCGCTGGAGATCCGCGACGCCGAGGCCGTCGCCGACAACACCCCGCCCACCGTGCTGGCCTACCAGACCAGCCTCGACGGGCACGTCGCCGAACTGACCGCCAAGACCAGCCCCGAGGGCCGCCGCTGGGAGTTCGGCTACGACGCGCGCGGCAACATCACCACCGTCACCGACCCCAAGGGCGTCGCCACCACCACGGTCCCGGACGACTATCAGTCGACCTACACCTACGACGCGTTCGGCCAGATCCTCACCTCGACCGACGCCAACGGCAACACCACCACCTTCAGCGACTACCACCCGACCGGCTTCCCGCTGACCACCACGGACCCGTACAACCACAGCTCCACCATGGTCCTGGACGCGCGCGGCAACCCGACCTCGGTCACCGATCCCAACGGCAAGACCACCACCGCCACCTACGACACCTTCGGCCGCCCCGGCGAGACCAGGGTGCCGAAGGACCAGGCGGCGGGGGAGCACATCGTCACCCCGGCCCCGGTCTACGACGCCAACGACAACGTCGTGCAGATGACCGCCCCGAACGGCGCGATCTCCACCGCGGTGTACGACGACGCCGACCAGCTCGTGTCCAGCAGCGCGCCGAAGGACACCCCGACCGGGCCCGAGCGGGTGAGCGCGTTCACCTACGACAAGGTCGGCAACCTCCTCACCGAGACCCAGCCGCTGGGCACCGCGACCACGGACCCGGACGACTTCATCACCCGCTACACCTACGACCCGGTGTACCAGCTGGTGGAGGCGGTCAACGCCGCCGGGCAGAAGGTGACCTACACCTACGACAACGTCGGCAACCTCACCAAGGTCGTCGACCCGCGCAAGAACGCCACGACCGACGCGGCGGACTACACCGTCGAGTACACCTACGACCGCAACCACCGCCAGCTGGCCACCAAGGACGCTGCGGGCCACACCACCTCGGTCGCCTACGACCTCGACAGCAACGTGGTGACCAAGACCGACGCCGAGAACGTCACCACCACCCTCGTCTACGACGAGCGCTCGGTGCTGGTCGAGGGGCAGGTCCCGCACAAGACCGGCATCACCCGCGTCACCCGCTTCGAGTACGACGAGGTCGGCAACCGCACCCGCGTCATCACCCCACGCGGTGTGGAGACCACCGACGATCCGGACGACTTCGCCACGCGCACGGTCTACGACAAGCTGAACCGTCCCGTCGAGCAGATCACCGCGCACGACCCCGGCGTGACCACACCTGACTCCACCACCTACGGGTATGACCCCGCAGGCCGGATGACCACGGTGTCCATGCCGCCGTCGGCCGGGCAGGCCGTGCGCAACACCACGACCTACGACTACTTCGACAACGGCTGGGTGCGCTCGACCACCGACCCGTGGGACATCGCCACCACCTACGACTACAACCCGCTCGGGCAGCAGACCCGCCGAACCCTCACCAGCGCGGGCGGCTCCTCCGCGCGCACGATGACCTGGGACTACTACCCCGACGGCAAGCTCAAGTCCCGCTCCGACGACGGCGTCCCCGTCGGAAAGCACGTCGCCCTGGTCGACAACTCCGACACCGCGGGCGTCCTTGTCGCGGGCACCTGGAACCGCGGCGACGGCGGCACCGGCTACAGCGGCTTCGACCACCACAGCGCTCCCGCTGGGGCCGGGGCGTCCCAGTTCACCTGGACCCCGATCGTCCCCGCCGACGGCACCTACGAGATCTTCGTCCGCTACCCGGCAGGCGTCACCGGCGCGGCCACCAACGCCACCTACAACGTCGACAACGGCACCACCGACACCCCCGTCGTGGTCGACCAGACCCAGAACGGCGGCGAGTGGGTCAGCCTCGGCAGCCACGCCCTCACCGCGGGCAACGCCGCCAGCATCGACCTCACCGACAACGCCAACGGCACCGTGTACGCCGACGCGGTCAAGCTCGTGCGCGACAACACCGGCGAGGCCGACACCGAGGCCAAGACCTTCACCCACGCGTACGACGCCAACGCCAACCTGATCACCCTGACCGACACCAGCCCCGGCGCGGCCGTCGACACCTACGCCATGACCTACAACGGGCTCAACCAGCTCACCAAGGTCGAGGAGAAGCTGGCGTCGGTCGTCAAGAACACCACGTCGTTCACCTACAACGAGAACGGCGCCCCGCTCACCCGCGACCACGACCGCCAGGACTCACTGTTCGAGTACGACCCCCGCGACCTGCTCGCCAAGGTCACCAACACCGAGACCGGCGGCACCCCCAAAATCACCACCTACACCTACACCCCGCGCGGGCAGGCTCTCCGCGAGACCAAGCCCAACGGCAACACCGTCGACCACACCTACCACCTCGACGGCGCCCTGGCCTCCCAGATCGAGAAGAAGTCCGACGGGACGCTGGTCGCCCAGCACCTGATCGAGTACACGCCCAACGGCAACCGCGCCACCGACCACACCAAGGTCCAGAACGCGGACAACCACTCGGCCTACCTCGATCACATCTACGAGTACACCTACGACCCGCGCGAACGCCTGTCGTCGGTGACGAAGAAGGCCGCGGGCACAGGCTCTGTCGTCTCGACCGAGACCTACACCCACGACGCCAACAACAACGTCATCGACCAGACCGTCGCAGGCACCCAGACGGCGTTCACCTACGACCGCAACCGCCTCACCACAGCGTCGTCCGGCGGCGCGACGGCCAAGTACAACTACGACCCCTTCGGCCGTCTCGACACGGTGACCTCGGCCGGTCAGATCATCGAGCAGTACCTCTACGACGGCTTCGACCGCACCGCCACGCACAAGAAGCACGACGGCACGGCCCTGAAGGCGACGACATACGCGTACGACCCGCTGGACCGCACCATGTCGAAGACGGCGGACAGCAAGACGACCGACTACGCGTACCTCGGCCTGACAGACAAGGTCATCAGCTAGGAGATCGCGGGCCAGCTGCAGCGCACCTACCAGTACGACGCCATGGGGCGCCGTCTGACCCAGATCAAGAAGGACACCGACGGTGCTGGGCCTGAGGTCGCGGAGGACTCGTACTACGGCTACAACCCGCACACTGACGTCGAAACGCTGACCAAGGACAACGGCGACACCCGCGCCACCTACGGCTACACGGCGTATGGGTCCAACGATGAGCAGGCCTTCACCGGCATCGACAAACCGGACGCTCAGCAGCCCGGCAAAGAGCCGTTCAACTTCTACCGCTACAACGGAAAGCGCTATGACCCCGCCAGTGGCGGTTACGACATGGGCTTCCGGGACTATCAGCCCAACATCAACAGGTTCACCGTCCGCGACACCTTCAACGGCGCGTTCAAGGACATGGCACTCGGGGTCGACCCGTGGAATGGCAACCGCTACGCGTTCACGGGCGGCAACCCGATCAGTCGCATCGAGCTCGACGGCCACTGCGGGCTCTGGGATTGGCTCTGCGACACGGGTGACGCTCTCGGCGACGCCGCGGAAGCAGTCGGCGAAGCGGCAAGCGACGTCGGCGACTTCCTCGCTGACAGCGCTGACGATATCGGCCAGATGGCGCTCGGCACGGCTGCCGCGGTCGGTGGCGCCGCACTCTTCGTCGCGGGCGGCACTCTCGCGGTCGGTGGCACGGCTGCTTGCGGCACCGGCGTTCTTTGTCCTGCGGGGGCGCCCGCCGCGGCTCTCGGTGCCACAGCCGCCGCGACCGGCGGAGGGATCTTCATCGTCGGGATCGGAATGTTCGGCGATGGTCTTTACAACTTGTTCAACAGCGATAGCGGCGGTGGAACTGGTTTCAGCGGCGGGCATTCCACACCCGACAAAGAACTGAAGTACACGTCGTCCCAGGGCAGTGGGCAGGACCTGAAGCGTTCGGCCACTTTCGGAGATGACCAGTGGCAATTCAATACCGGCCACGGCTTCGATCGCGTTCGCACCGGGCCCGGCGGCGTTCAGAATGACCTCAGGACAACGGGTCTGACGCCGGATGAGATCGAGAAGAGCATTGCCGCTGACGCTTACAGCCACATGGCGAACGGTGGGATCATGCCCAGAACGGGCACGCAAGGATTCTCCGGTCCACTCGAGCGCCGAGTCCAGGTAGGGGGTTTCGACATCGGCTACCGGATGGTCCAAACTCCTGATAACGTCTACCGAGTTTCCACCTACTGGCTCAACAGCTAGGATTGATCATGTCCAGCCTCGACCAAGCGATGCGCGCGCTGATGGTGTCGCACGGTGAACCTGCGCAGGGTTCCATCAATGAGTCCGCTCGAACCTTTGTCGAGCTGATCACCTTCGCCGACTCGGAGGACATTCTCGCGGCATTGCGGGCGGTCTTGGCGGAGGACTGGATGGCCCTTCCGGTCTGGGCTCGCAACCTGGCTTACCGGCTCGCGTGTTTGCAGCGGCCCGGCGATGCGGCTTTGCTGCGGGAAGCGGCCAACGACCTGCTGTGCTTCGGACCGGACTGGGATAACGTGGCCGCAGAGCTGCAGAGTCGGGCGGCCAAAATGGAATAAGCCAGCGTTTGATCGCCGTATCATAACGAGGCCCGCACGATGGCGACATCGTGCGGCCTCGTTATGGGACGGAAACTAAAACCAGCGGGATGCGGCTGGGACCCCTCCGGGGTTTTCGTAGGGCGTTGGGTGCCGTGAATCTGCTGCTGGACGAGGTTGGTGACGGCTGACCGGAGGCTTGGCATGTAAATGCCCTCACGGGAGTGGGCATCTGGGCGGCTCCGCCAGATCGCTGCGGGGGCCTCGGCGAGTTCGGGAGTCCCCATGCGTATATGCGCTCAAGCCGACGAGCCGTAAGTGGCGCGCCCGGCGATGCCGGTAGTCCGTTGTCCTTGGCGGGATTAGTCGCGGATGCTCGCCGGGTGCTGGCGGTGCCGCGGCTGGGGATCGCGCGGAACCCGATCCCGCTCGTACCCGGCGAGCCAGCGGGATCTGACGTTCGAGGACATGGCGGGTCGACTGATCGTGGATGCGTCGACACATCAGCGATGGCTGATCCGGCCTGTCTTGACGGCCTGGACCAAGTCCCTCAGGTCGGTGACGACCACCATGCCGCCGCTGGGATTCTTGCTGTCCCGGACGGCACCGATGGCGGCGTCGACGCACTCGCCGCCGTTTCCGCCTCTGAAGCTGCTCTTGCGCCAGCTGATGTGGGATAGGTCCGGACTCAGGTGCTCCCACACGTGGACGTAGTGCATCGTCCCCGCGCACGCGAGGCTGGTCCCACTGCCTCGGCCACGTCCGATCACTGCTGCTGACCACCACCACAGGCGCCGCGGCGGCCCTGCTGATCCTCCTGTCACCCCCGGAACCGGACTGCTCCTTCTTCGCCGCCGGATCCTTCATCGGCTCCTTCTGCGTGGTGTCTTCACATCGTGCAGGTCAGCTTCCGCCAACTACTCTGCCCCGACCACCTGCGGCCGGATGAACGCCACCATGCGCTTCCTCCTCTGGAGCCTCATCCCATCCGCCAGCTTCCTCGGCGGCGCACTCGCCACCGGCACCCCCGAAGCCCTCTGGATCGCCGCACTCGGCGGACTGCTGGCCCCCTCTGGCTGATCTTCTCCCCGCTGCGCGGCGTCCGCGACCTCACCCACCAGAAAGACCACGGAGATCACTCCGACGACATCACCAGCTGATCCGCCCCCACTCTCGCAGTAACGGCAACCATGGCGGAACTCCTGCGGGGGACGCCCGTCGTCCTGGACCGCAGCGCCGCAGGCTTGCCGGGATCACCTGCCCAGCCACCCGACCTCACCCCACGACAGGCAGCCGCACGGTGACGTCTCGCAGCACCATTGCGCTGGGTGTGCGGCTGCCGTGGAGGACGAACATGTCCGAGATCGGGGTGACGGTGAGGAACAGGGAACTGCCCGCCGGGACCGCCGCGGCGACCGCGGGCAGCTCGATCGTGCGGCGGGTGCCCAGGTTCAGGCTCTCCTCGCGGTGCGGGAGCACGTTGTTCTGGATCACCCTGGCGTCCAGGGGCGAGGTGCCGACGCTGAGCGCGAAGAACGCGCGGCTGTCCAGGCCCAGCGTCGTGACCAGGGCGTTCAGCGACGGCGAACCGGCGAGGGTGAGCGGGCCGTCCGCGATCTTGATCGCCTGCGGCAGGCCCACGGCCGCGGTGGTGAGGATGTCGGGCAGTTCGGCCGTGGTGGTCGGCTTGACGAAGTCCACGCTGACGCACCCGCCCTCGGCGGTCATGAGGTGGTAGCGGCCGTACCCGGTCAGCGTGCGGGGCGCGCCCTGGAGGTTTTCGGCCAGGAACCGCAGTTCGAGTTCGTCGTAGCCGGAACCGCCGAGTCGGGCGGAGCACGTGTCGCCCGAGACGGCGTAGCCCGCGGGGAGGGCGGAGGGGAGCACGTGGCCGCCGTTGTAGCCGACGAGCATGCTCCGGGCGCGGGCGCGGTCGGTGAGCGCCATGTCGAAGTTGTCGATCGCCTGGTCCAGCGGGAACAGGTTGTCGTTGATCCCCTGGTGCAGCAGCACCGGGATGTCCAGCCGCCTGCCAGCGGCGGCGTGGTGGGCGGGGCCGTTGTCGTGGAAGAACTCGTCCATCGTGGCAGGCCAGTGGCCGGTGAGCAGACCTTCGGCGTAGCCAGCGTGGAGCGTCGAGGTGTGCGCGCCGGGGGCGATGGCGTAGAGGGCGGTCACCCACGTCGTGCGCACGACCTCGCGGGGGGCGAGGCTCTCGTTCAGGGACGACCACGTGATCTGCGGGGCGAGCGCGTCGAACCGCGTCCGGCCGGTCTTGGCGATCTCGGCGAACGCGCCCGCGAACTGGTAGCCGCCGCCGTAGGAACCGCCGACAGCGCCCAGCACCGGGTCGCTCGGGCCGGTCTTGCGCACCCAGTCCAGCGACGCGACGTAGTCGATCACCCGGATGACGTCCTCGCCCTCGAACGCCGGGTCGCCCACGTGCGCCTTCCCGCCGCTCTCGCCGAAGCCGCGCTGGTCGATGCTGACCACGCCGAAACCGGCATCGAGGTAACGCTGGACCGACTCCGGAGCGGTTTCGCGGGAGCCGCCCCAGCCGTGGCTGTGCAGCAGCACCGGCACCCGCCCGTGCGCGGCCGCGGCAGGTCTGAAGACGGTGAGGCAGATGTCCACCGGTCCCGGTGCCAGCGGGTCGGTCTCCGGCACCCCGGCGACGCAGACGTGGCGCGGCGCGGGCGCGTCCGCGACCGCCGCCGGGGAAGCGGCAACGGCCAGTGCGGCGGTGGTTGCCACCGCGGTGAGTGCGGCCACCAGGCGCATCGGGTCCTCCATCGTGGTCGGTCGGCGGTGAACGAGCGATCAGCGACGCGCGGTCGACGCCGGTGCGGTGGAGGTCCATGGTGGACGGCCCGCACCGGAGCGGACGTCAGAGACTCCCGGCGCGGGCGACTCCGCCGTACCAGCGCGCGCTGGGCTTGATCGTGCGGGTGAAGGTCTCGCGATCGACGGACACGAGGCCGAAGGTCGGTGTCCACGACCCCCACTCGTAGTTGTCGAGCAGCGACCAGTGGAGGTAGCCGCGTACGTCGACACCGTCGTCGATGGCGCGGGCCAGCCCGGTCAGAGCACGGCGGGTGTAGTCGACCCGCTCCGCGTCGTCGGCTGTCGCGATCCCGTTCTCCGTGACCAGGATCGGCACGGTGGGCCCGACCCGCCGGGCGGTGTGGCGGACGGCGCCCTCCAGCGCCTCGGGGTAGAACTCCCAGCCGGTGAGCGTCCTGCGCGCACCGCCGGGGTCGCGCGGGCCGTCCGGGCCGATGACGACCCGGGTGTAGGCCTGCACGCCGATGAAGTCGTCGTCCTTGGCGACGTCGAGGAACTGGTCCTCACGGGAACGGGACCACTCCGCCGTCAGGTCTTCCGCGCCTGCCGCTGCCTGGAAGTTCTGGTTCGCCACGGTCCAGCCGGAGCGCACCCGCGGCAGGGTGGCGAGTTCCTCGCGGGCGGCGCGGTGCGCTGCGATCAACGCGTCGGCGACGTCCTGGTCCGGTGGGGGCATCGCGCCTGCCACGTTCTCGTGGCGCTCACCGCGCTTGAGCATCGCGCTCATCATCGCGAGCATGTTCGGCTCGTTGATGGTGCACACCCACTCGACGCCGTCGAGGATCGGCAGCACCGAGCGGACGTAGTCGCGGAAGCGGGAGACGCCCTCGCCCGTGGTCCACCCGCCCGCCGCGCGGAACCACGCCGGGGTGGTGAAGTGGTGCAGCGTCACCACGGGCGTCAGGCCGCGCTCGAAGCACCCCTCGACCATCCGCCGGTAGTGCGCGAGCTGCGCCCGCGAGGTGTGGCCGGGCGCGGGCTCGACGCGCGCCCACTCGATGCCGAACCGGTAGCAGTTGAGGCCGATGTCGCGCACGATGTCGAGGTCTTCCGGCCACCGGTGGTAGCTGTCGCAGGCGTCGCCGCTGCGCTCGGGCATGATCGACTCCGGCGCGTTCTCGACGGCCCACAGGTCGCTCGTGGTGTTGTTGCCCTCGACCTGGTGCGCGGCGGTCGCGGCTCCCCACAGGAAACCGCCGGGGAAGGTGCTCGTCATGGTGTCTCCTGGCTGTGGTTCCGGGCCGCTCCCGGGCGGCGGTACGCACCCGCGGCGAGGAGTTCCGCCTGGCGGGCGCCGGCTTCCCGCACCAGCTCCGCCACGGTCGCCGAGGTGACCCCGAGACCGAAGGAGCGCAGCTTGTCGAGCGGGATGGACAGGAACATCCGCACCAGCTCGGGGGCGACCGACGACGCCAGGCCGGACCGGGAGACCCGGTCGAGGAGCGTGGCGAGCACCTGCCGTCCCGCGGGGTCGGCCCGCCATTCGGCGATGGTGGACTGTGCGGTGAGCGGCGCCAGGACGCGGTCGCCGTCACTGTGCACTGTGGTCCGCAGCCGCACGTCCCGCGATGACGCTCCCACGTGAACGGCGTAGTCGCCCGGGCGCACGGTCCAGCGCTGCCCGCGTGCGTCCCACGTCTGCAGGTCGGTGGCCGTCAGGGGAAGCGTGACGGTGGTCGTCTCGCCGGGCCGCAGGTCGAGTGCGACGAAGCCGCGCAGCTCTGCGCGCGGGCGGGTCGGCTGGTCCTCGACCGGGCCGACGTAGAGCTGGGCGACCTCCCGGCCGTCCCGATCGCCCGTGTTCGTCACCGAGAACGTCACCTCCCAGCTGTTCTCGGCCGGGGCGACCACCCGGAGGTCCGAGTACTCGAAGCGGGTGTAGGTCAGGCCGTGCCCGAACGGGAAGGCGACCGGCCGGTCCACCGTGTCGAAGTACCGGTACCCCACGTGGACGCTCTCCCCGTACACCGAGATCCCGTCGGCGCCGGGGAAGGTCGGGTAGCTGGGGTGGTCCTCGAGCCGCAGGGGGATGGTCTCGGCGAGCCTGCCCGAGGGGGCGCGGTCACCGAGGAGGAGGTCCGCGGTCGCCTCCCCGCCCGCCTGGCCGAGCAGCCAACCCTCCAGGATCGCGTTGGCGTGGTGCCGCCATTCGGCCACCGACACGACGCCGCCGTTCGACAGCACGACGACCACGCGCGGCGCGACGGCGGCGACCCGCTCCAGCAGGCTCACCTGGTCGGTGGGCAGGTCGAGCGTCGTGCGGTCGAAGCCCTCGGACTCGGCGTGCTCGGGCAGTCCCAGGAAGACCACGGCGACGTGGGCGGCGCGGGCGGCCTCGACCGCGGCGAGTGCCAGCGCGTCGTCACCGGAGCCGTCCACGGTGTACCCCGGTGCGAACCGGACGACGTCGGCTCCCAGCCGCCGGGTGAGCGCGTCCAGGGCCGAACTCACCCCCGTCGGCACGATGCGGGAGGAGCCACCGCCCTGGAAGCGCGGTGTGCGGGCGAACTCGCCGATGACCGCGACGGAATCGAGCGACGAGCGGTCGAGCGGGAGCACCCCGTCGTTGGTCAGCAGCACCGCGGCCTGCGCGGCGGCTTCCCTGGCCAGGTCGGCGTTGCGGTCGCGGATCGCGGCCAGTTCCGGTTCGGAGGCGGGCTCCTTGGCGCCGCCGAGCCTGGCTTCGAGGCGGCGCAGGCGGTCGACGACGGCGTCGAGAGCGGATTCGTCCAGTTCCCCCCGGTCGACGGCGGCCACGACCTCGCCGTCCGTGCCGGTCGGCGGCATCTCCAGGTCGAGACCGGCGCGGAGGGCGGCGACCCGGTCGTCGACGGCGCCCCAGTCGGACACGACGACCCCGTCGAAGCCCCACTCCTCGCGCAGCAGCCGGGTGAGCAGCCAGTGGTCCTCGCTCGCGGGGACGCCGTTGATCCGGTTGTAGGCGCTCATCACCATCGCCGGGCGCGCGGCCTTGACGACGTGCTCGAACGCGCGGAGGTAGATCTCGCGCAGGGCCCGCTGGTCGACCTCGGCGGAGACCCGCATGCGGTCCGTCTCCTGGTTGTTCACCGCGAAGTGCTTCACGCACGCGCCGACGCCGCTGGACTGGACGCCCTCGACGTAGGCGGCGGCGAGCCTGCCGGTGAGGTGCGGGTCCTCGGAGAGGTACTCGAAGTTGCGGCCGCCGAGCGGGGAGCGCTTGATGTTCATGCCGGGGCCGAGGAGCACGTCCACCTCCAGGGCGGCCGCCTCCTGGCCGAGGGCCGCCCCGACGCGGCGCACCAGCTCCGGGTCCCAGGTCGAGCCGAGGGCCACTCCGGGCGGGAAGCACGTGGCCGGGACGCTGTCGCCGATGCCGAGCGCGTCACCGCCCGTGCGCTGGCGGCGCACCCCGTGCGGCCCGTCGGCGAGCAGGAACGGGCGCACGAGGCCCGGCGCGCCCGTCGAGTGCCAGGTGCCGCTGCCCGAGGTCAGTGATGCCTTGAGCTCTATCGGGATGGAGCGGTCCTTCTGGTCAGGCATGGGGCGTCTCCCTCGTGGGTGGGTGGAGTGGGCGCGTCCGATCGCGGCGGATGGCGGACCTCAGGCCGAATCCGTGCTCCAGCCGGTCGTGTCGACGCCGAGCAGGGCGAGGAAGTCGATCAGGCGGGCGCGCATGTCGATCGTCCCGGGAGCGAGCAGCCACTGCGTCTGGAGCCCGTCGAGGAGCGCGATGAGCTGTTGCGCCGCGCTGTCCGGGGCGAGGCCGGGCTGGTCCATCAGCTCGCCGAGGACCGCGGCGAAGTGGGCCCGCAGGATCTCGTAACGGCGGCGGAAGTAGGTGTGCGCCGGGTGCTCGGCGTCGCTCGCCTCGTTGGAGAGCTTGGCGTACAGCGCGACGAGCCCGGGTGTCCTGGCGTTCCGCTCGACGATGCCGACCGTCTGGTCGAGGTGCTCCCAGGCGCTGAGGGTCTCGTCGAACAGGACGGCGGCGTCGTTCGCGTCGCGTTGTTCGAGCACCCGGATGAGCAGTTCGTCCTTGCCGCCGGGGAAGTGGTGCAGGAGACCGGCGTGGGTGATCTTCGCCCGGGCGGCGATGTCCCTGAGGGACACCGCGAGGTACCCGGACTGGGCGAACAGGTCGGCGGCGGCGTCGATGATCCGCTCCTTGGTGCGGTCGCCCTTGGTGTGCCTGCGGACGCGAGCCCGCGCGTCGGTCGCGACATGGCCGAGGTCCGGACTCGTCATCGTGTCTCCTCGTGGATCGGGGCCCGGTGGGGCATCACCGGTGATACCGAACGGTGCTGGACATCGAGCGTGGTGGTGTGCCTACCATGTCGCCAACAGAACTTACCACATGGTTAGTTTTGCGGATCGGTTGCGCGGGCGACGAAACCCGGCTGCTCAGGACAGGAGTGACCTATGAGGATCCGCAGGTTCCCGACCGCGGGCTCGGCGGGTGTTGTGGCAGCTGCCCTCGTACTGGCGGGATGCGCCGGAGCAGGCGGCGGGGCTGCCGGGCAGAGCGACCCGACCCTCGACATCGCCACGATGACGTTCCCGCAGAGCCTCGACCCGGTGACCGCGATCGGCGGCGCGCTGCCCTTCTTCCAGGCCGCCTACGACTCCCTGGTCAAGCGCGAGCCCGACGGCGCCTACAGCCCGATGCTGGCCACCGGGTGGACCTGGGACACCGACCGCACGAAGCTGTCGCTGACGCTGCGCGATGACGTCAGGTTCGACGACGGGACGCCGTTCGACGCCGCGGCGGTCAAGGCGAACCTGGAGCGCTTCAAGGCGAGCAGCGGGGCCAACGCCAAGTGGCTCTCCGGCCTGGAGCGGGTGGAGGTGATCGACGCGACCCGTGTCGTGCTGCACCTGGACGCCCCGGACCCCGCCTACCTCTACTACCTGTCGGACGCCGCCGGTCTCATGGCCAACCCCGCGGCGTTCGCCGACGCCGAGAGGTTGAAGACCACGCCCGACGGCACGGGACCGTACGAACTGGACGCCGCCCAGACCGTCGTCGGGACGAAGTGGGTCTACCGGCGCGCCGACGACTACTGGGGCGAGCGCCTGCCGTTCGACGGCGTCACCATGACGGTGTTCGACAACGAGACGGCCATCGTCAACGGCCTCAAGACCGGGCAGATCGACACGGCCGTCGTGCAGGACGCCAACCAGCAGGCGAGCCTGGAGGGCGCCACCACCCTGACGACGACCCCGGTCGACTTCGACTACCAGGGCATCCTGCTGTTCGACCGCGCCGGGGTGGTGACCCCCGAACTCGCCGACGTCCGGGTGCGGCAGGCGCTCAACCACGCCATCGACCGCAAGACGATGCTGGAGCAGATCCGCCGGGGCAAGGGCGCCGTCACCAGCCAGGTCTTCGGCGCCGACACCGTCGCCTACGACGAAAGCCTCGACTCGTACTACGCGCACGACCCGGAGAAGGCCAAGCAACTGCTGGCGGAGGCCGGGCACGCGGACGGCTTCGAGCTGAAGATGCCGCGCATGACCTCCATCGTCTCCGACGCCATCGCCGCCTCGCTCCAGTCCGACCTCGCCGACGTCGGGATCACCCTCACCTGGGTGGACGTCGACCAGGGCGACGCGCTGCGGCGGATCTTCCAGGACCGCGAGTTCTCCGGGTTCGTCATGAACAACGGGCAGCCCGCCACCGACTGGCTGGCGATCAAGGACCTCGTGCTGCCGGGCACGTTCAACGTCTTCGGCTACACCGACGAGACGGTGCGGTCGCTGGTGCCGAAGATCCAGGCGGCGCAGGCCGAGGACGCGCTCGACGAGCTGCGGGCCCTCAACAGGCACCTCGTGGAGGACGCGTGGTTCGTCCCGTTCTACCGGATGACCTACGCGCTGGTGACCGACGGCGGCGTCACGGCCCTCCCCCAGTCGGGCATGGCGGTCCCGTCCCTCTACAACTACCAGCCCACCGGCTGAGTCCCCGGGGACCGGACCCCGCAGGAGGCCGATCACCATGCTGAGATTCGCTGTCCGCCGCCTGGCCGCGGGCCTCTTCCTCCTCTTCGTCGTCTCGTTCGTCTCGTTCGTGTTGTTGTCGGTTCCGAACCTCGACGTGGCGCGGCAGCTACTCGGGCAGTCCGCGCCGCAGCACGCCGTGGACGCCAAGACCGCCGAACTCGGTCTCGACCAGCCGATCCTGGCCCGGTACGCCCAGTGGCTGGGGGACGCGCTCGCCGGCGACCTGGGAACCTCGTGGTTCACCAGCGAGAACGTGCTGACGGCCATCGGCCACCGGCTGCCCGTCACGCTGAGCCTGATGCTCGGCGTCACCCTCGTCACCGCGGTGCTCGCCTTCCTCCTCGGGGTCTGGGCGGGCGTGCGGCGCGGAGCCGTCGACCGGATCGTGCAGGTGCTGGGTGTCGTCGGGTACGCGTTGCCCGGCTTCCTGGTCACCCTCGTCATCGTGCTGGTCTTCGCCGTGCAGCTGCGGTGGTTCCCGGCGATCGGGTACATCCCGCTGACGACCTCCGTCCCGGGGTGGCTGTCCACGGTGACCCTGCCGATCCTGTCCCTATCCGTCGCGGCCGTGGCAGGCGTGTCCCAGCAGGTGCGGAGCTCGGTGATCGACGTCCTGCGCCAGGACTACGTCAGAACGCTGCGGGCGCGAGGGCTGCCACCCGGGCGGGTGCTGTTCCGCCACGTGCTGCGCAACGCGGCCGCGCCCGCGCTCACCGTGCTCGGCATGCAGTTCGTGGGCCTGCTCGGCGGCGCGGTGCTGGTCGAGCAGATCTTCGGCCTGCCGGGCATCGGCTCCATGACCGTCACCTACACCACGCGCGGCGACACCCCCGTCATCATGGGCCTGGTCATGACGACCGTCGTCTGCGTCGTCGTGATCAATCTGGGCGTCGACCTGCTCGTCGGCTGGCTCAACCCGAAGGCGAGGGCCGCATGAGCGAGGCGCTCACATCCGACAACCACCTGCCCGCGGGCGCGGCGGCGCCCCGCCGCGCCAAGCCGGTCCGGCGGTTCCTGCGCAACCCGCAGGCCGTCATCTCCGCGCTCGTCCTCGGGGTGGTCGGCGGCGCGGTGCTGCTGGCGCCGCTGCTGTCCACCGACCCCGGCGCCGCGGAACTGAGCAAGGCGTTCGCCGGAGCGGAGCCGGGCCACCCGCTCGGGTTCGACTCCGCGGGGCGCGATGTCTGGTCCCGACTGCTCCACGGCGGCCGCAACACCCTCGGAGGCGCGCTCATCGCCCTCGCGGTCGCCCTGTCCATCGGAGTGCCCAGCGGCCTCGTCGCGGGCTACTACGGCAAGTGGTTCGACGCCGTGGCGAACTGGGCGGGCAACTTCGTCATGGCCCTGCCCGCCATGGTCGTGCTGCTCGCGTCGAGGGCCATCCTCGGCCCGACCATGTGGGTGCTCATGGTCGTGCTCGGCGTGCTCGTCGCGCCGAGCTTCTTCCGGCTCGTTCGCGGCATCGTCGCCACCGTCCGCGGCGAGCTCTACGTCGACGCCGCCCGCGTGTCCGGCCTGCGGGACCGCCGGATCATCGCCCGGCACGTCCTCATCGTGGTCCGTGCGCCGATCATCATCCAGATCGCCCTCGTCGCGGGCATCGCCATCAGCCTCCAGGCCGGACTGGAGTTCCTGGGCATCGGCAGCGGCGACCTGCCGACGTGGGGAGCCATGCTCAACGAGGCGTTCCAGAACGTGCAGCGCAGCCCCCTGTTCATGCTGTGGCCAGGACTGGCACTCGGCATCACCAGCGCCGCGCTCGTGCTGTTGGCGAGCGCGCTCCGCGACGTCCTGGAGGACGGGGGCACCCCGCCCCCGCGCCCGCGAGCGGCCCGCCGCGCCCGGGTTTCCGCCCCCACGACGTCGGACAGCGCGGGCGCGCGGGCGGCGCTGCTGTCCGTGCGCGACCTCGCCGTGTCCTACGGCAGCGGCGCGTCCGCCGTCGACGTGGTGCGCGGGGTGGACATCGACGTCGCCGAGGGCGAGGTCGTCGGCCTCGTCGGCCAGTCGGGCTCCGGCAAGTCGCAGACGGCGTTCTCGGTCCTGGGCATCCTTCCCGAGGGCGGCCGGGTGTCGCGGGGCAGCATCCTGATCGCCGGGACGGAGGTGGTCGGGCTCCCCGAGAAGAGATACCGCGCGCTGCGGGGCGGCGTGGTCGCCTACGTGCCGCAGGAGCCGATGACCAACCTCGACCCGGCCTTCACGGTCGGCGGCCAACTCGTGGAACCGATGCGGCTGCGGCTCGGGCTCTCGCGCAAGGCCGCGGCCGAGCGCGCGCTGGAACTGCTGCGCCAGGTGGAGATCGCCGACCCCCGGCGCGTCTTCGACGCCTACCCGCACGAGATCTCCGGCGGCATGGCGCAGCGGGTGCTCATCGCCGGGGCGATGAGCTGCGACCCGAAACTGCTGATCGCCGACGAGCCGACCACCGCGCTCGACGTCACCGTGCAGGCCGAGGTGCTCGAACTGCTCCGCCGCCTGCAGGCCGAGCGCGGCTTGGGCGTGCTGCTGGTGACGCACGACCTCGGTGTCGTCGCCGACCTCTGCGACCGCGTCGCGGTGATGAACGCCGGTCGCATCGTCGAGACCGGGAGGACCGCGCAGGTCCTCACGCGCCCGCAGGACCCCTACACCCGAACCCTGATCGAGGCCGTGCTCGACGACGCCCCCGCCAGGCCCGCCTGGGTCGCGCCCCGAGCCGCCGACGGCGCGGAGGTCCCGGCATGAGCGGTGTGTGGCCCGAGCCGCTGCCCGCCCCGGCAGCGCCCCCCGGACCGCGGATCCTCGACATCCGCGACCTGCGGGTGTCGTTCCCGGGGAAGGGGTGGCGCGCACCGCGCGTGGAGGTCCTGCACGGCGTCTCGCTCGACATCCGCCCCGGCGAGACCGTGGGCCTGGTGGGCGAGTCGGGTTCGGGCAAGACGACGATCGGGCGGGCAGTCCTCGGGCTCGCCCCCGTGCACAGCGGAGCGGTGGAGTTCCGCGGTGAGCGCATCGACCGCGCCTCCGCCCGCCGCCGCCGCAGGCTCAGCCAGGACCTGCAGGTCATCTTCCAGGACCCGTTCGCCTCGCTGAACCCCTCCATCCCCGTCGGGGAGACACTCGCCGAGCCGCTGCACGCGCAGGGGGTCCCAGGACGCGACGCCCGGCGCAGGGTCCTCGACCTGCTCGGCCGCGTCGCCCTCCCCGCCGACGCGGCCCAGCGGCTGCCGCGCGAGTTCTCCGGCGGACAGCGGCAGCGCATCGCCATCGCCAGGGCGCTCGCGATCGGCCCCAAGCTGATCGTGTGCGACGAGCCGGTCTCCGCGCTGGACCTCACCACGCAGCGCACCGTGCTGGACCTGCTGCTGGAGATCCAGGAGCAGACCGGGGTCGCGTACCTGTTCGTCTCCCACGACCTGTCCGTGGTGCGGTACATGAGCCACCGGGTGAACGTGATCCACCGCGGTGTCATCGTCGAGTCCGGGGACGCCGAACAGGTCACCACCGCGCCCCGGCACCCCTACACCCAGCGCCTGCTGCTGTCCGCTCCCGTCGCCGACCCCGCCGCGCAGCGGGACCGGCGGGCCGCGCTGGACCGGCGGCGGGCCGAGGAGAACACGTGACCACGAACCTCCCCCTCGTGCCACTCCCGACACGAGCCGCGACCACGCGCCCGGGACGCGTCCGGCTCGGGACGCCTGACGCGGTGGCGGTCGCCGTGCCGCCCGGCCTGGCCAGGGGCGTGACCGACTGGTTCGCGACCTGGGCGGAACGGCTGCACGGGCTCGGCGTCCGGATGACCCCGCCCGGGGAGTCGCGAGCCGGCATCACGGTTGTCGTGGACGACCCCGACGCGCTGGGGCTGACGCGCCTGCCCGGACCGGACGGGGTCGATCCCCGCGCGGCGCAGGCCGACGAGCGGTACCGGCTGACCGTCCGCCCCGACAGCGTGCTCGTCGAAGCCGCGGGCGACGAGGCCGCCTTCCGCGGCCTCACCACGCTGCTCCAGCTCGTCGACCCGGCGGGGACGGTTCCCGGCGTCGCGATCGAGGACGGCCCCGCCTACGCGTGGCGCGGTCTCTCGCTCGACGTCGCGCGCCACTACTTCCCGCCCGAGGAGATCTGCTCCGTCATCGACCTCCTCGCCTGGCACAAGCTAAATGTCCTGCACCTGCACCTCACCGACTCGCAGGCGTGGCGCGTCGAGATCGCCCGCCGCCCCGGGCTCACCGGCTCCCGCCCCGGTGCGACCGCGGACTTCTACTCGCGGGCCGACCTCGACCGGATCATCGCGTACGCGGCGGAACGCTACGTCACGGTCGTCCCCGAGTTCGACATGCCCGGCCACGTGGTCGCCGCGTTCACCGCCTACCCGGAACTCGCGGGCGGCGCCGAGCCGGTGCACCCGCACGTGCGCTATCTCGACCCCGATGTCCCCGAGGCCGCCGCCTTCGCCCACGACGTCCTCCACGAGCTCGTCGACCTGGCGCCGGGACCGTTCGTGCACCTGGGGGCCGACGAGCCGTTCGGCATGCCCGCGGCGGCGTACCTGCGGTTCGTCCGGGACGCGCACGCGCTGCTCCGCTCCCGCGGCAAGCGGGTCGTGGCCTGGCAGGAGGCGGTCCGAGCGGGCTGCCTGGACGGCGACGACGTGGTGCAGTACTGGATCGGCCCGGACAATCCCTTCGACGTCGGACAGCTCAAGGCGCGGGCACCGGCCGCGCTGCACCCCGTGATCGACGACGCGGCCCGGCTGTTCGCCCTCGCCCCGCAGGACGTGCCGACCGCGGCCGCGGCGGGCGTCCCGGTGCTGGTGTCCTCCAACACGATGCTCTACCTGGACTGCCCCTACGCGGACACCGCCGACGAGGAATCGGGGCGACGACAGCGACGCGTCGGGCACGGTGACTACCTGCCGCACAGTCCCGAGCAGGCGTTCGCCTGGCACCCGAGCACCCTGCCGGAACTCACCTCGCCCGCGGCCCGCATCGCGGGCGTCGAGGCGGCGATCTGGTGCGAGACGGTCGACTCCTTCGACGACCTGGCGTTCCTGCTGTTACCACGACTCGCGGGCGCGGCGGAGAAGGCATGGACGCGCCAGGTCACCGACTGGCCGGACCACCATTCCCGCCTCGCCGCCCATGCCGACGCGTGGAGCGCCATGGGATTCCGAGCCGCCTACCGGCCAATGCGAACCCGCCCACGCTAGGCGAAGTCCTCCGCAGCTGAGAGGCAAACGTCCTACTCCGCATGCCGGTACTCAGCCTGCGGACGGCTGGCTACCGGGCCGAGGAACGGCGAGGCGAGGGGTGGTTTCGGCGTGGCGACTGACCATACCCATCATCCCGTGCTCCCCACGACTCCGACGCGCGGCGTGTTCGCTCCCGATTCGGTGACCGGTTCCGCTTGCCGCAGAAGAGGTACGGGCGGGCGCTCCTGGCCAGATGGCGTGGCCGGACTGCGGTCCAACGTGCTGGGCTTCGTGGAGATCCCGCCGAACAGCGGGCCTTCCCTCGCCGATGTCGCCGAAACAACGCGCACCTGCGACGATCCTACTGTTGCACGTGAACCAAGTCCTGACCACCGCTGTGATCATGACCTGTTCTGGTCGACCCGGCCGCCGCAGTCGGCGTCCACCGCGCCGCAGATGCACGTCACCGGGGTCGAGGTCGTCGGCGTACTCCTGCCGGAGAAAGAAGCTCCTTCTCAGCGGCACCTGATGTCGGCAAGGGTGTCAGTCGCCGATGGTGAGATCGGGGGATCCTCGTCTCCATCGGGAAGGCCGGTTCCGGTATGTGGGTCGCGGTTCTGGAGTCGGACCGATTGGGCGACCGACCGGTCCGGGCGTCGTACTGAGGATCACCGGTGGTCCTGTCCAACCGTGGTTGCCTCGAACGAGCCGATCATGCTCAGCGGTGGCCGGGCCCAGCAGATTCTGCAGCGGCGCATCAACCAGTCGGTCGCCGAGTACGAAGTGCTCAACATGCTGGAGCAGTCGTGGGTCGGAACCTGCACCCACATCCGCGAGGGCTACAACATCGGCAAACCCTGCTACGGATACAAGGCGAAGAAGTACCGCCACCCCAACCCGGTCAAAGCCATGAACAGGTAACGGACCGATCGCAGTGGCCGATCCACAGGACGGGCGGCCTCATATCGCCTTTGGTTTCCCGCGCATCTCACCGCCACGGACATCCCCAACGGGACGGGCGGGACAGGGCTGGGCTTTATGGCTGCCTCCGTTCCATCCCGCTGAGGGGCACTGGGCGCGGTTCGCCGAATCAGGCCATCCCGTGTCCCACGTCGGCCCTAGCGCGATCGCGCTGCGGTAATCGCGTTCGTCACCAGCGGTGGGCGGATGGTCGCTGACCATCCGCCCACCGTGTCCGCCGGTCAGTACCAGTACTGGTTGGCGCCGCCGTTGAACGGGTAGGCCACCACCTCCTGCCGTTCCACCCCACCCGAGAAGCTCTGGTCGAGGAACCACTCGCTACGGACGTTCTTGAACGTGTACGACCCGTCGTTCCACTCGGTGACCCGCCACCGCTGGTTGATCCAGTTCGCGTCGGTGCACGCCAGGACCTGGACCGTGGTCGTGGGCGTACTGCCGTCGTACTTCTGGTGCAGGCACTCGCCACTGCCGAAGTTGCGGACCCGGTAGATGTTGGTACCCAGCCACTCCAGTTGCCAGTACTGGTTGTCGCCGCCGTGGCAGTTGTAGGCGATGGCCGTGTGCCTGTTCACGCCACCGCTCCAGTTCTGGTCGAGGCACTTGTTTGTGAGCCAGTTGCGCCAGGTGTAATACACCTCCTGCGCGCCGACGTCCTTCGAGGCAGTCCCGGCTCTGTTCACCGCGGCCTCCGCAGGCACAGTCGCCGAGGCGAGCACCGGCGTCGCCAATGAAAGCGTCATCAGAACGGCCGTCGCCGCAGCCGCGACAAGGCCGCCCAGTCTCATCTTCATCCACTTCTCCGATTCTTCATCGTTGACCTTCGGATCACTCACCCTGCGGCAGTGTGCTACCGCCAATTTCCTGCGAGCGAAGTCGACTATCGGGGCCGGACACCGGATATCACTATCCGGACGGTCGCCGGCCCTTCGGTCCGGCACCGCCCCGCACTTTCGAGCACCACCACCTGCAACGCGGACACCGCCGCCGCCCGAGCCGGTGGCGTGGAGATCGCGGAGGAGGCCCGCCGGTTCACCGTCGCGGACGGGAGCATCGAGATCCCCTCACCCGTGCGGTACATCATCGCCAGCTGACCGGGATCACCGCAGGGTGCGGCAGATGTCCTCCGCGGTCGGGGAGCTGACCAGAACCACCTTCCCCGTCGTCCCGGACCGGACCGCCATCGGGGAGCCGTTCGAGAGCAGCAGCCTGCTCGGCGGGGTGTCACCCGGCCCGAGGAGCGCGGCGATGCGGGTGCCGCTGAGGATGACGGTGCGGGGGTCGGGGTAGGCGTAGTAGCCGGTGCCTGACAGATCGCGTCGGACAGTGCGGCCGGTCCCGGTGTTGGTGAAGTCGGCCAGCATGGTTCCGGTCTCCACCGCCGCGATCCTTCGGCCACCGGCGAACCAGGTATACCGGGTCAGGTCGGTCACCGGGAAGGAGATGCGGACGCCGAAGGCGCACATCGCCCCCGCGGGCAGCACCACCGGCCCCGGCTCGAAATGGGTTGCAACGGGGCCGGGGTCCGCCGTGGCCGGGGTGCCGGGGAGCACGCAGGTCAGAGCCGCCGTCACGACCGCACAGGTCACCATTCTCGAATGCATGGAATCTCCTGGTATCGGGGTTCGCACCAGGGTCCATGCGAGTACCTTCAGATGACTTACAGCGCGGGGAGGCCAGATGCGCTTCGCGGTATTGGGTCCGGTCGAGGTGGAGACGGATGGCGGCCCGGTCGCGCTGCGTCCCGGGCGGCAGCGAGCGCTGTTGTGCGCGCTGCTGTGCGGGCCGGGTGTCGTCTCCGACGGGGAGTTGCTCGCGGCGGTCTGGCACGTCGAGCCCACCGCAGACGCGGTCCGCACTCTGCAGGTTTGCGTGCACCGGCTGCGCCACGCGCTGGGAGAGCCGGACCGGATCGTCCGGCGTGGTGGCGGGTACGCCCTCGTCGTCGAGCCAGGCGAGCTGGACGCCGCCCGGTTCGAGCAGTTCGCCCGGACCGGACGCGCCCTGCTCGCCGCTGGCGATCCGGCAGCCGCGGCCAGGGCGTTCGCCGACGCGCTGGCGCTGTGGCGGGGCGACCCGTTCGCGGGTGAGGCCGATTGCGACCTGGTCAGGGACGAGGCGAGCAGGCTCGCCGAGCGCAGGCTGGCGGTGGTGGAGTGGCGCATCGACGCCGACCTCGCCCTGGGCCGCGCGACGGACGTCGTCCCCGAACTCGCCGAGCTGACCCGTCAGCACCCGCTGCGCGAGCGCTTCCACGCCCAGTACATGTCCGCGTTGCGCTCAGCTGGCCGCCGCGCCGACGCCCTGACCGCCTTCCGGCGCGCGCGGGCGGTTACGGTGACCGAACTCGGCCTCGAACCCGCGGCCGAGCTGCGCGCCCTGCACGACTCCATCCTGTCCGAGGCGGGGTCCGCCCCGGACATCGCCGAAATCCGCCTGCTGGCGGCCCAGGGCGACCACGCGCGGGCGATCCCCGCCGCCCGCTCCGCGCTCGGCGCGGACGCGCCCGAGCGGGGGGAGCTGCACGAGCTCGCGGGCGTCTGCCTGCGCGAGCAGGGCGACCTCACGGCCGCCGCCGACCACATCGGAGCGGCGCTGGCGCTGGCGGTGTCCTCAGCGGATGCTGCCGCCGAGGCCAGGGCCGTGCAGTTCCTATCCATCATCGAGCGCGAGCGCGGCGACTACGCCGCCGCCGACCGCCTGCTGGCCAGGGCGAGCGGCCTGCAGCGGGAGACCGGCGACGACGAGCGGCTGGCCTGCCTGCTGCTCAGCGGCGGGGACCTCTACCTGCACACGCGAGACCGCAGGGCCCGGGATGCCATCGGCGACGGAATGGCGCTCTGCGCCGACCTGCACATCCCCTTCGGCACCGCCTACGCCACGCGGCTCGCAGGCGAGGCCGAACTGGCCGCGGGCCGCGCCCGCCGCGCACTGCCCCTGCTGCGCCGCGCGGTCGCGCTGACCGAGTCAGCGGGCAGCCCGTTCTCCCTCGCCATCACCCTCCGCAGCATGGGCATCGCCCACGCCAGCCTCGGCCACGCCCAGGACGCGCGAACGGCCTGGCAGCGCGCCGAGGGGCTGTACGGCCGGATCGGCAACCCGCGGGCACGACGGAAGCTGCGGGCGCTCCGCACCGACTAGCGGCCCTCCCGACAACCGCAGGAACGGGTTCGAGCGCGGCGGGTGGGCACTGGGAAGGCCGACGACGAGACCAGGGCCTTCACCACGCGGACCTACCAGCGCGCGGAAGCGTTCCTGTCCGGCCGGTGGACCTACGAGCTGTTCGCCCGTTCCTAGGGGTGCGGTCGGCACAACCGGCCCGGATCCGCATCCGCTGGCCGACCAACGTCGCCTTGCTGAACCTGGCTGAACAGCAGGATCGGCCAGGTCCCCGACCTGACCCAACGCCAACACCTGCGTACCTACCTCAAGACCGGAATTGACATTGCCCCGGCCCGCTGACCATACGATCGTCAGCGTGTTGAGTTCGCCTGCGAGCAGGAACCTAGTGGTCGTCGGCGCTGGCATCGTCGGCGTCTGGGTGGCCTATCACGCGGCTCGAGCCAGCACCGTCTTGACCCTGGTCGGCGCAGGCTCGAAGCCGAGCTGCCGGGACTTCCCGTGACTTGGTCCGTCCTGCGACATGCGGGTTCTCCGTTTTGCCTGGCCAGGGCGCTAGGCCGTCCGGTCTGGCAGTGCGAGGGTCATAGACGGATGGTCCGCTGCCGTTGACGGCGGCACCACCCGGGGGGCATGTCGACGGCGCGAACCAACCACAACCGGAGAAAGCGCAGGGCATCCGGCACCAACCATCGCCGCCCGCGACGAACCATCCTCACCGCGCATCAACCGACTCAAACCAGATTCACATGGGCCTGACCAGGCAGATGCGGCCCATTGAAAGCAGTTGGCGAAGTCCACTCGACCGGGAAGATCAACGACGACCCCACAACGAGATCAACAGGGGTTCTGGAGCGTACTTCTCCTGTTTCGCTCCTTACGCGCCAGTACATCGATCTGTCCGTCCACAACGACGATCCACTAAGATGGTTCCACGAACATCAAAACGCCCGCTGACCTGGCGTTTCCACCGAGTCAGCGGGCGTTCTTCAGACCGTCGGGCTGACAGGATTTGAACCTGCGACCCCACACACGGCCCTAACCGCCGAGGTGGACAACTCCCGGCAACGTGCAGATCACCGCGCAGGGCGAATCTGAGACTGTGCCAATTATCGCGCCGCCGACAACTCAGTCCCACCAACTTCGGCGTTCGATAGTGTTGATGTCAACCTCTTCGATGTAGCCGTTTTCAAAGCGGATGGTGACGTATTCACCACCGAGGAGTCCGTGTCTGGTGGAGATCACTTCACCTTTGGTGTTGTCTGGAACGTGTTGCATGCCGAGTTTGCCGTGGATCGGGGTGTTGTTCCGCACTCGCTCTCCGGGCTGGAATCGTTCCGGCACGTCTTCGGTCCACCATCGGCTGGGGCGGTCGGTAAGCTTGCCGCTTTGGGGACTCTTCGGCACGGAGCGTTGGGGGTCCGCGGCGGAAAAGAGTGTACGGAACCATCCGTCGGGCTGTGCGTGGTCGTGAGCGTACGGGGGCGGGCCTTCACCTTTAGTGCTGGGGTCACCGGGGCGCCATGGGGTGAACTCTTGCCAAGCGTCTCGGTCATAGTCGTTGTCGAACTCGCGATAACCACCGTCGGTCGCTTCCGGCCGTCCGTTCACTGGGGCCATCCTCACTGAATGAGCACAGGGCGGCTTGAGTGCCGCGATTCGGTCTTGATCACTGTACCGGGTTTGGCAAGTCAACTGATAGACAAACATTAACCATCCCCGAATGCAGACCTCCTTGGATGATCCCACGATTACATCCACGTGCCTTTCCTCAAATATTGAGCGTTGTTCAATATCGATGATCCCCGCCATGAGGCATTTCAGGTGGATCCTCTTGACACACGGCACTCAAGTCGGACACATTGCGTGTCGCCATGGACACTCAACGGAGTCGCGCAGAGTTCCAGGCCACGAGTGTGGTCTTGGGTGAACGTTTGTTCGTGCCGCAGGAGCGTTGGGGTTGGGAGTACGTTGAGCCAGCCTCTGAGCCTCCCAGTGCATCGGTTGCTCCGCGGCCGGTGTGGCAGGAACTGCCGCCCCCGGATGTAGCGCGGTGGGCGAGCCGCCTCGCTGCGGCTCGGAGCAAGCTGCCCACTCGGCTTGTGACGATCGCTGTGGCGGCTAGTTTGCTGTTCGTCGCGGACGCGTTGCGCGGGAACAGCGCGTACCTCCCTAGCGGGTTCCTGGTGTTGGGTGTCGCGGTGCTCGTTCTCGGCCTTTGCCTGTCGTTGCTGAGTGTGTGGCGGCCATCTCGGCGGATCAAGGCAACGATGCGGAAGGCAAGGCGACACCGGCAGGGTCGGATGGTCGCCTTTCAAATTGAGGATCAGCGTTGGCAGTCACACGTTCGGGCTCTTGAGGAGAAGGAGCGGCGCGAGCGTGAGTCGATGCGGCGGTGGTATCCGCTGCGCCTGCAATCGGGTGCCAACCGTGTGGACATCTTCGGTGGGACGCCAGACGGTTGGGCCAGCTTGATCACCACCTTGGGTGCGTCCCTGGTCTCGTCGGGCCAGGCAGTGTTGGTCGTGGATTTCACCGAGGAGCACGTCGCGGACGGCCTGGTCGAGTTCGCCCTCCAGCAAGGTGTTCAGGCCCATCACGTGAATTTCCCAGTGGACATCGCGCCGAGCGCTCTTCTCGCAGGCCTACGGTCAGATGAGGTGGTGGACCTAGTCGCCGATGGCGTACGGGCGCCGAATGGGGAGGGCATGGATCACCGCTCGATCGACAGCGCCGTCGTGCGGACGGTGGTAGAGCAGATGGACCAGGCTCCGACATTTCGTCGGCTGGTCGAGGGACTCGGAATCCTGCGCCGCACGTACGCGAGCAACACCGAGGGCGGTTCACTGAGTTCCGTCGAGGTTCGCAGGCTGATCGATCATGTGGACGTGGTCGGCCACACCGAACAAGAGAAGAACACCCTCCAGTTCCTCACCGAGACATTGGGCCTCTTGGCCATGGAGGACACCTCCAGCGCATCTCGGCACATGTGCGGGCCGCTCTGGCCGCCGACAGACATGACCGTGGTCACGACGAGTGCCAGGCATCACGGGCGTAAGGAGTTGCTGGACAGACTGGTGTTTCATCGCTTGGTCCACGACATGCGCTCCTCATCCGCTGGTACTGCGCGGAATGTTGTCGTCGTGGCCGGTGCCGATCAACTCGGTGGAGTCGGCCTGGAAAGGCTGGCCAAGCAGGCACGACGAGCTGGTGTCCGCTTGATCCTGTTGCTGGAACACCTTCGCGAGGACATCGAGCGGCTGCTCGGTAGCTCCGACAGCGCCACGATCGTGATGCGACTCGGTAATGCCAAGGAAGCGGCCCGAGCCGCGGAATACATCGGTCGCGGCCATAAGTTCGTCCTCAGCCAGCTCACCAAGCAGGTTGGACGAACCTTCAGCACTGGAACCGCCGAAAGCATAGGAACACAGGACGGGGCATCCGACTCAGAGAGCACCAACGACTCGACCAGCCGCTCCCGCAACTTGACGGGTAACTGGCGTCTCACCGGACGCAGCCACAGCACCACCAGCGGAACCTCGACATCCACCACCACCTCACGATCACGAACCTGGCAAAGCACCGGCAACCAGTCCACCGCAGACACCACAAACCACGGAACCACTGAAGCTCGGGTCTACGAGTTCACCGTCGAACCCACGCAGATCCAAGGACTACCCGTCACCGCCTACATCCTCATCGAAACCAGTGACCACGGACGCCGAGTCGTGATGGGCGACTGCAATCCCGGCATCAGCCTGCTCCCCAACGTCGCACCCACTCCACGACGATGACGAGCCAACCATGGATCTGCACGAGTCAAGCTTGTGCCGGGGGTGTTCTGTGTCTCGCCTAGCCTGCAAGCCGCCCCAGCCACACAGATCGACCACTCCGAATCCGCGAGAGCCAAGGGCGAAAGCATCGAGGCGTGCACGAACTCGCCGTCGCGTCTGCCACGATCCCGCAACCTCCCGCGACTGTGTCCATCCGGGTGAAGAGTCCGTTCACCCGGCGCAGGCCGTCCGTGGCGACTGCCGCCCCGGCATCACCTTCCTGAATCGCATCGCAATCAAGCTCAACGGCCAGGCCTGACCGTGGACCCACTGGCAGATTTCGGCTTCCACCGCCTTGTTACCGCCCCGGCGCCGCTCGAACAGGACGACCCGACCCCGGCGCAGCTATTCGCGGCGCTCACAGCCGCGCACGCGAGCAGTCGCGGCGACGCCGTCCTCGTGGCCTGGGAGCGGCCAGCGGCAGGCGGTCCGATGCGAGTTCTGGTCGGCGGGCGGCCCGCGTTCCCCGGGGTGGGAATCGGGACTCCCACCCCCGTGCTCTACCCACCTGGCGCCACCTGCGAGCCGGTCATGAGCGACGACGTACGCGCCGGTTGGGATCGGATGGTTTGGACCCGCTGCACCGCCGAGGTCGATCCTTTGTGGGCGGCGGAGGAGAACCTGAGTCGGGGCGGTTTTGACGACTACGCAGCCCACCTACGCTGCCCGTTCGCCTGGATCATCCTCGCCGAACCCGCCCCAGCTGACTCCGTCCAGCGGGAGCTGACGTCGCTGGATATGTCCATCCCCCGCCTCCGACAGCGGGAGAACTCCGAGTCCGACCGGACCGCCCTCGAACGGGCCCAGATCCGCTACCGGGAGCTCAGCCGCGGCCGTGTCAGCGGCATGTGGCAGGTGCACGTCCTCGCCGGAGGAGCCACCCCGTCCGAGGCCGCCCGCGCCGCCGCGCTGCTGTGCGGCTCCAGCGATCTCGACAGGCTTCCCTACACACTGCATCCCGGTTCTGACTTCACAGGGCTAGGCGTGGCATGGGACGCCCGAGTCGAGGGTGACGGCCCTGCCTCGCCGTTCATGGCCAGCACCGAACTCGTCGCCGCGCTCGCGCGTCCGCCGCGCCGCGAGCTGCCCGGCATCCGGCTCACCGAACGCGTCGGGTTCGACCAGACACCCGAGTGGGAGGGCGGAATACCAGTCGGCCACGTCCTCGACGACGCCGACCTACCCGTCGGCGAGTTCACCGTCGCACCCGGCACCCTCAACCGGCACACCTTCGTCGCCGGTGCAACCGGCGCGGGCAAGTCCCAGACCGTACGCCACCTGCTCGAACAACTGACTCGCGCAGGCGTGCCGTGGCTGGTCATCGAACCCGCCAAGGCCGAGTACGCCCGCATGGCAGGCCGAATCGGCGCCGAGAACCTCTCGGTGATCCGACCTGGCGCGCCCGACGCCGTGCCCTTGGGGATCAACCCGCTCGAACCTGAGCCCGGATTCCCAGTGCAGACCCACATCGACCTGATCCGCGCCCTGTTCCTCGCCGCCTTCGAGGCCGATGAGCCGTTCCCCCAGATCCTCAGCCACGCCCTCAGCCGGTGCTACACTGAGCTCGGCTGGGACACCGTCGTCGGCGCGCCCGTCCGACCGGACCGTACCCCGCGATACCCGACACTCTCAGACCTGCGCCGCACAGCCATGGAAGTCGTCGAGGGTATCGGCTACGGCCGAGAGATCGCCGACAACGTCCGCGGGTTCATCGACGTGCGACTGAGCAGCCTGCGAATGGGCACCCCCGGCCGGTTCTTCGAAGGCGGGCACCCACTCGACCTCGCGGACCTGCTCAACCGCAACGTCGTCCTGGAGATCGAGGACATCGGGAACGACCAGGACAAAGCATTCCTCATCGGCGCCATGCTGATCCGACTACACGAACACCTCCGCGTCCACCGCCCCGACACAGGAACGCTGCGCCACGTCACGGTCATCGAGGAAGCACACCGCCTGCTCAAACGTGTCGAGCCAGGCTCCCCAGCCGCGCACGCTGTCGAACTGTTCAGCTCCCTGCTCGCCGAGATCCGCGCCTACGGAGAAGGCATCGTCGTCGCCGAACAGATCCCGGCCAAGATCGTCCCCGACATCATCAAGAACACCGCACTCAAAATCATCCACCGACTCCCCGCGGCCGACGACCGCGATACCGTCGGCTCGACCATGAATCTCTCCGAGGCGCAGTCACGGCACGTTGTATCCCTGCCACCAGGCCGCGCAGTGATCTTCTCCGACGGAATGGACCGCCCAGTACGGGTCGAGATCCCGCTCGGCGAGGACCGTGAAGCACCCGCCGAAGGCCCATCAGTAGGACGGTCACGCACCCGGGGAGCGGGCTGCGGACTTGCCTGCCGCACCCAGGGCGCGTGCTCCCTGCGGGAGATCAACACCGCCGAACGGGTCGCCTCCGGGCCCAGACTCGTGCTGTGGACCGAACTGGTGGTAATCGCCCACGTAACCGGCCACCCGACACCCCGACCGGACAAGCGTTGGCTCGACGAACTGGCCACGCTCAACCGCCGCACCCTGGAATGCGCCATCGGCCACCGCGTGGAGAAGTCCGTAGCCTCCCGCTACACCGGCCTCTCCGAGCACTACCAACCGGAACGGCTCATCGGACACGTCGCCGCGACGATGCTCATGGCCATCGACGGACACCGCACCTTCTGCAACGGCACCGAACACGAATGGCAATCCGGCGCGTACCGCTGGATCGACGTCATCCGCACACTCCAGAACGACCAACCCGTCCACCTCCCCACCTTGGCCACCCGCGGCCTTAACCTCCCCGACGCACCAAAGGAGGTCCAACTGAACGCCCTCGAAAACCACCCGGACGTGTGGCGCCCACCCGCCGGAACCGTCATCGGCGACACCGCCTGGAAGACCGCGTTGGCCGCCCTTACCCAGTCCCCCGACACCACGTCCGGCTTCCGCAACGCCACCCAGTACCTCCGCCTCCCCACCAATTGGGCCGAATTCCTCCTGTCGATCGACAAGACAACATGAGCGCCGACTCGGGCACTGATAATTCATCCCCACATCCAACACCCGATTTATCGCCTCCTAAACTGCCAGATCCGGCAAGCGTGGTCATCAACGAGCGGAAACTGGTAACCCCCAAGGACCGCGTACCCCCCACGACTGGCTTGATCAAGCCCGACCAAAGCGGAGACTTGAGTCAATCGGCTCCGCCCCACCTGCCGATGAGTAGCGACCCTCCCCCAACCAAACAGGAACTCGCCTCGCTAGCAGTTTACGAATCCGCATACTCGATCAACCCGAAGGGGGTGACGGGTAGCAAACCACTAGTCAAGAGCCTTACCTCCGCAGATCTCCCCAACCCGGCCGCAGTTACTGCGGGTGACGTAGCGGAAGACATGCTGGAGGCTGGGACTGCAGCGCTAGCGGGTGACGATGCGGAGCTCAGGTCGTCCGACTGGTCGGACGAGGAGGATTCGACTCCCCTCACCGACGAAGAAGGACGCCCGGGGGGAACGGCCGAGGTCGATCAAGAGAGTGACGACAAGCCGTACCCCAGCGCACTGCGGGCGGACGACCCCATGTTCCAGGAACACTACTACCTGCGTAGAGGTGAGCCCGTGCGCCGGGACGCCTTTGCCGAGGACGCGGACGGTAACCGGATTCCTCAGATGCGCGCCGCGGAAGGTGGTTGGTACGTTCCGGTCGAGTCCGGGGTTCAGCGCGCGTCCTTCAAGGGGGACGTAGAGCGGTACTGTGCGACACAACAGGAGAAGGAGAGGTTCGCCCAGATCGTGGCCGAACGCGATGCTGCGCTCACCACGCTGAAGGACGTAAAGAACGACCTCAATGTCACGAGCAGAAACCTAAAAATGGCATACAAGGACGTGACGCTGAAGAGCGAGTCCTTGGGCCTGGCGTCAGGTCAGCTCGCGGTTGAGAAGATGTATGGCGGAGAAGGTGTTGAGATCAAGCCGTTGCACGCCACAGACGGGAGTGAACGAGGAGCGGGGTGGTTCGACCAGATATGGTCCGTAACCGATGCTGGTGGGAAGGAGCGCTTGGTGGTCGTTGAGTGTAAAGCGGGCGGCGGCCCACTGGGTACGCGGCGCGCCGGGAACGTGATTGCGGAACAGGGGACTGCCCACTACTTCAACTCGATCGTGAACCAGATGGACGCCCGTTTGGAATCTCGCCCCGAGGATGACAGGACGGAACGGTTGCTCGACGCACGAGCTGACGGGACGCTGGATTATATCCTAGTCCGCGCGTCACTCAGACCAGGAAGCCGAGGTTCCGAATTCAACGGTTACTCGCATCGCACATTCGACCTAGACTCTTTCGGGAGAACTTCATGAGCACCATTACGCGACATCCGACAGATTACGAGCTCGCCCGTAGGCACGTCGAAGCACTCGTCGTCAAGGAGAAAATCGCCGTAGAGCGCGCCCGCCAGCACCTCGACCAGCTCTACTTCGCTCACACTCGCGCCTTGAGGCATGCCGCGTACCGCTCGGTCTTCGACCCGAATGGGAGCAGCATCGAGTTCTGGGACAGCATCGTGTTGGCTACGCAAGCTGGCGCTGGAATCTTCGCATACGCCATGACTGACGGGGACGGCGTCGACATGGTCATCGGCGAACCTGTCCGGGTGCCCGCTGCGGGGAACGGGGTCCACGCCGATCCTGGCATGTGGCTTGACGCGCATCACTTGGCTGTCGCCTGTCGAGACAAGAAGCTGCTGGACCTCCTCTGCTCCGTGCCAGCGAAAGTCCTGCACGGGAGCGGGGCGACGGGTGACGAGTTCCTGTACCTCTGGGTCGAGGTGCTGAAATCCTACTGGCGTCGTGATCCTAAAGTCCTGACCATGCTCAACACCGCGCTGGACGCCATGAATACGGACAAGCTGTTGATGGGCAAGACGCGTGCGTTGCGGCTTCACTACCCCGCCATGAAGCTGTTCAATTACATCGTCCAGCACGATACCGACGGCGTGAACCGCGAACTCGCATTTGCCCTCGAGCAGCACAAGAAGTACTGGGGACAGAACGATCGGGCTAACGAGCCGGACGGCCTGCTAGCACTCGCCCCCCTTGCAATGGCCTGCATCGCCTACGACCTAGACCTTGGCCTCACGGTGGAATCCGACTACATTCCCCGGGCACTGGTGGAAGGAGTGCGAGTCGGCGAGTAGCGGCGCCACCGTTGGTCCGGGCACGTGCCGCACCACGAGTGCGTTAACAGGCGCTCAGATGGGGCTGGATCGACGACCCGCCGACCACCGCGACACTCGACGACATGTTCGGGCACCTGGCCGCCAACCGGGTCGGACGCGCACACCGGAGGATCGGATCTTGACCCGCCGGGTTCAGCCGAAGCGTCTGTGCGCGTAGTCCGCCGCAAGCGACTCAGCTGGCGACTCGAAGACAGCGATGTCGAGCCTGACTCCACGATCACCTCCGGCGTCCCCTGTTCGGCAAGGAAGAACGCGCGGTGCTGTGGCACGCCCGCGTTGTTCCGCCATGTCACATTCTGCTCGCATTTGCTACCGTCTCCGCTAGCGGCGACAAGTGATCGTTGCGACCCACACCGACCCGGCTGGGGGACTGTAAAACGAAACGGTGTAACTCCTGATCATGGAAGTGCACCTGATGACCGACATGATGTCCGGCGTGGGGAACGTTGAGGACTCGAAGGCCCGTGGCCGGCCCGGACGGCTTGGACGAGCAGCTTGTCACGCAGTTTGCTGACCAGCGCCAGGGCTGGCGGGTTGAAACTGACGGGTGAGGGCAGGATGCTGCAGCTCACAGACCTGGGCTCACCTGGGCAGACCTGGACCAGCTGGTGGGTCGAGCGCGAAGGGCTCACTGAGGCACCTGCACGCGAAGTCTCGCGCAGCCTGTACCGGCGGCTCGACCGCTCACTGGGCGACAACGACGCGGAGCGACGGATCCTGCGCGCATACGCTGAGCGCTACGTCCGGCTTGGCAATGACATCCCGGCTCTGCTCCCGCAGGTGTACCTGCACTACGACCCGTACACCCGAGCCCACCACGCCCCGGTTCCTCCCCGTTGCCCCGCCAGCGGATGGACTTCCTCCTGCTCCTACCGCAGCGAAATCCGCATCGTGATCGAATGCGACGGCAGACAGCACTACGCCGACGAGACTGGGCGCGCCGACGCCCAGCGGTACGCCGAGATGGTCGCCGAGGACCGCGAACTGCGGCTACGCGGCTACGAGGTCTACCGCTTCGGCGGCGCCGAACTCACCGAAAGCCCAGCCACCGACAGGCAGCTTACGTCGTTCTTCAACCGGCTCGCCGAGCGCTATTCCACCTGACACGGCAGCCTCCGTTTCACAACCTGCAGGGTCGACCGCAGGCGGGTCATGGGAGACTCACACGCTTACCGATACGACATTCACTTAACTTCGAGGCAACGCGGTCGACGACAGGTGTTCATCGAGTGCCGATATCGGTAATCCGCTGCTTGTTGTCCGTAAGGTAGTCGACACGGCGGCGGCGGATCTGGCCGCTCGGCTCGCGGAAGCCGACCGTGACAACGTCCTGGTGACCACAGCACTCGCACGAGACTTGGATCAATGCGCGTTTCCGGTGGTATAGCGGCGCTTCCTGGATGGCGAAGGCGACCACGCCCTCGGTCTGGTCCTTCTCTGGCACCTCGAACCGCTGCTCGCTGCTGTGCTGCTCCTGCCGGGTGACGATCGTCCGGCCGCGCTCGCGGATCGCCGACTTCAGGCTGGTGGTGAGCTGCGCGATCACCACCTCCCGGAACAAGCCGGTCGCCTCCAGTTGGCGGGTGCTCTCTTCCTCGATCTCGATCTCGTGGCCGAACGTGCTGATCTGCGCCTCGGTGACCGTCTGGCCGGCGTTGACATGCACCAACGTCCGGAAGTCGTGCTCGTCGACCTCCGGAGTGGTGGAGACGTATTCCTCGACGAGCTTCTTGAATACCACTGCCGGACCGCGGAAGAACACGCGGGGGCGGTAGTGGCCGATGACCTCAGCCTTCGTCTCGGCGCCGCGTTCCAGGTCGAGCAGATACTGCTGTCGCGCGAGCCGGATCTCCCGTAATAGGGCCTCGTCGTCGCCCTTCACCAGGTGCCGCAGCCGCAGTTCGTTGGACTTCTGGTAGTCCCGAACGTCAGACTCGCCACTGAGGATGATGACGCGGATCCGTTCGTCGATCGTCCGGATTTCGGCGGCGAGTTCAGTGCCGTCCATGCCGAGCTTGCGGCGCATGCGCTGGTCCAGGATCGCCACCCGCACGTACGTGGACTTCACCAGCTCGATCGCCTCGTCCTTGTCGTCGGTGTGTGCGACTTCCTGCGGCATCCGGTTCCGCAGCCATTCGGCCAGGTTCTGGGCGTACATGCGGTCGTCGTCCACGACGAGGATCTCCGGGTGCATGGCTACCTCCTCGGCAGGACGACGCGCATGCGCACGCCGGTGTCGGTGGTATCCGCAGTCAGGTCGCCCCGTTCGAACTCCGCGAGCCGGGACACGATGGATACTCCGAGGCCCTGGTGCCCGTCCTTGGTCGTGCGCCGCGGTGCGAACAGGACATCCTGGTCGACCGGACGGTCGACAGGATTGAACACGGTGAACTCGACCGCGTCGCCGTGGTCGATGCAGGTGATCTCGACCGTGCCGCCGGGGACGCAGCCCTCGATCGCGTTCTCGACCAGCGGCTGAAGCATGGTGAGCAGGTAGTGGTTGGAGAATCCGTCGACCCGGTCCGGCAGTCCGACGATGTTGATCGCGATCGGCTCGTCGTTCGGGCTTGGGATCGAGTCACCGAAAGCGCGAACCGCCTCGTTGAGGGACGGCTGCCGCGAGGGCACCGACGCGACTGTGGTGACCAGACCGCGGAAGGTGGCCAACGCGGCGGTGCAACTGTCGAGCATCGCGGCCATGTCGGCCAGGCGTTTGGCCCGCTCCTCGATCAGCACCTCGTCTGGGAGGTTCTCCAGGTTCCGGACGGCGTAGCCGAGACCGCGCAGCGGCGTTTGGAGAGCGTGGTTCAACTCGGCGACGATCCGGGCATCGGTGACTTCGGTGGGGCCGATCGCCGCCGGCTCCGCCAGACGGGACGTCATGTTCGCCATGGTCGGCTGCAAGTCGGCGAGCATGACGACGCTCTCCCAGAACCGGCTCGTGTCCAGGCGCAAGTCTTCGAGCATGGCAACGCTGCGCTCAAACCGGCTCATGTCCAAGTTCAGGTCAGCGAGTGTGGCAACGCTCCGCTCGAACCGCTCTGCCGTGTCGCCCCATGCAGGATCCTGCGGTTGCTTTGCCGTCGAGGCACGTACAGCCCGCAGCACGAGCGCGGTCGCCACCACGAGGGCAACCAACAGCACCCCGACACCGAGGACCACAGCCAGCACGGCACCACCATTCACCTCACTGATCCTGCCAGCCAGCCCGCGGCTGAGGCAGGGTATTGATCGTCTTCGGCGCGCTCACCTAGCCAAGGCTGTTCCAGTACCCGCTGAGTTCCCGCCACACGCCGGACGATCGCTCCTCGTCGTCGGTGGCCTAGCGGGTGTTCTCAGGTGCGGAGGACTACCGCTGAGACGACAGCGCCAGCCACCGTCGATAGCAGTGTCACAGCCAGTCGGTCGAGACCGCGCTGGCGTGCCCACCGTCTGGTGACCGAGCTCGCGTACCCAGCCGCTGTGGCAGCCAGGATCTTCTTCAGGTCGTTCTCGTTGATCATCATCGTTCCTCGCGACATTGATGGGATTAGTACTTCGGCGACCGGTGGTCGCTGCACATCCACAGGATCACGAATATGAGCAGGTAGCAAGGTCTTCCGACGTCGATGCAAGTTGGTCGGCTCCCCAGCGGGAGTACTAGCCAAGACGTGCACGTTAACTGGCCACACGGTGGGAGTACTTCCGGATAGGATCTCTGCATGGGCGTCGGCCACGAGACAGGTATTGGTCACGACAGTGAGGCTCTCGTCCGTATCGCTGGCGATGCGGGGTACCAAGTCAGTCTGAGGATGCTGGAGACCTTCCGCGCCCAGGGACTGCTGCCCCGGCCCGTCCGTACCGGCCACCGCGGCCGGACTCCGGTGTGGACCTACTCGGACGGGGCACATCGACAACTAATCGCACTGCTTGGGTGGCGTGAACACACGAAGGACCTCGACACGCTGCGCGTGCTGCTATGGGTCGACGGGTTCCCCCTTGCACCTGACGTCATCCGTGCCGCGCTCGTTGATGGCCTCACCGCTGCGCTTGACATGCTGAAACGAGAGATCACCACGCAAGCCCAGCGGCATGGCTTGGCCCCCACGGTGGACAGCGACCGCGACCAGGCGCTCCACCGGATTGCAGGTGGGCTCACGGCCAAACGCGGGCCCAACTCCCTTCCCCGACGAACCCGAGTCCGGGCCGCCGACCGGGCGCAGGCAGTCCATCTGCTCCTACGCGCATTCGCTCTCGGAGATGCGGTCCACGCCACGGCCGAAGACGCGAAGACTGTCGAACGGGTACTTGGCGTCGCTCCCAACGGTCGGCGGCAGCGCGTCGAGGGAGCCGGACCGTGGCTGACAGGGCCAGCCGAGGCCCTCTTCGAGACCGCCGAGGTAGTTGCCCTGCCCACCGCGTTACGCGCGGTGCGCGAGGCGACCGAGGCGGAGATGGGGACAGCCCGTGACATCGTCGCGGTGTTGTTCCGGCACCTACCGCTCGTGGCGCGAATGATGGCCGCACTGTTCGACGACGCGAACTACGCCGGCTTGGCCGGGCTGGACCAGATCGACCAGCACCCGGAGATCGTGATGCTCCTGGTGCCCTCCGTCATCGGCATGCTCCGCGCCGGCTGGCAGGAGAACCTCCAAGCAGTCACCGTTGCTCTCGGGCCCATGCCCGACCTCGCAGCCCAGGCTCGCAGCCTCCTCGACCAACCGCACAGGACGATCGAAGCCAACCTCAGCCAGCAACCCCCCGACGTCCGGAAGCACGCGCAACGCATCATCGATGCGACCATGAACGGCGCCTTTGACCGACCACAACGGAAGCCACCCGCGCGGTAGCAACCCACGATGGCATCACCCGTAGAAAGCTGACTGCCAACAGCCGGATCCGGTGGCCGTTTGCGGGCTCTTCCTGCTCTTCGGACACGGACAACACCACATGTTCGCCGAATCGCAGCAGCGGATCCCATACCTGCCCGGCCGCGTAGTCCGCCGCAGCTGGCACCGGTCGCAACTCATCCCACTCCTCACCGTTCGGCCGCCACAGCCGCCACCCCACGATCTCAACCGGGACAGGCAACTCCCAGTCGAGATCCAGAACAAGATGACGCCATATGCGTTCTGCGGGCCCGGCAAAATAACCGGCCAGCTGGTTGACGAGCGCCTCGCGATCGAACTCACGGCCGGCTCGCAGAAGACCGGCGATGCCGAGACGATTAAGGCCCTGCGCATCGAATGCTCTGCCAGCCGGTTGGCCTTCGTCGAGATAGCCGTGGGTGTGGGCGGCAACAGCGGCAGCCTGGCGGACCTCGCCAGCCTGCGGCCAACTGGCCATCGCGTCTGCCGCCTCGCGGTCGGCCATGTCCGCCAGTTCTGGCGCCCGTTTGCCAGCTTCACCGACGAACTCCACCAGCGCGGTGAGCAGACTCTCATGTTCCGGCGTCACGCCTGCCGACACTAGTCCGGGTAACAAGGGTCGTCCCCAGCACAGATCGACAGCCGAGACCGGTTGCACTTGCCACCTGTGGATCCGGCGCTCGACGGTGGTGGCCCACACGGACGCGCTGTACGCCACCACCGTCACGCCGCCAAGGTTGCCGGAGTGCGCTGCACGTCGCTCGCGACAGCTGCATCAACCGGAGCGCGTGCGCTCTGGGCCTGGTACTCGGCACGAACAACTTTGACGAGCTGGGGCGTCCGAGTTGCGCCTACCCCAAGCCGCGTACGGCGTGTCCGCCGATACCGGTTTCTGATGAGCTGCGCGATGATCCGCATCCTCCCGCTTCGCCTGCTCCAGGAGGAGTTCCGGTGAGCGATGTTGAGGTGCCTTTCGGCGGCCCCACTGCACCTCATTTGCCGTCGCAGCCGTCGGCTGACTTGGTTCATCGGTGCCATCCACGCTGCTCCGATCGCTGGGCTCTGCTTGATCGGTACCAGAGGACTCCCGATACCAGGTTTCGACGCTGGCCGTGCTGATCGCCTGCTGAAGCCGGGGCCGACCTCAGCCCAGCCGATCAGGAGCAGAGGCCCACGGCGTCGAACGCTGCCTTGCCGAACTCACCTGTGACCAGCGGTTCGGCCACGTTCAGTGCAAGGCTCACCACGCTGGCGAAGATCAGGAGCCAACGGGCTGGACGAAGCACCTCTGCGGACGCTCCAGCGAGCGCCAAGTGTCGGATGCCCAGCAGCGCTCACAGCGAAGACGGCGTGTCAACCTCGCTCCACCCAGCCGTACGTGCCTTCGTGCTCGTCGTACTCCCGCAACTCCTGCGCACCCCTGCTGAAGCGGTTGGCTACGCACTACAGCCAATCAGTGTGCATGCACGCCATCTCCAAGCTCTGCTCGACACGCTGGATATGCCGACGCTGCCGACCGTCGGACATGGCATCACTCTCGACCTGACACCGGTACCTCTCGACGAAGTTCTTGATTCCGCCGTCAGCACGGTGCCGAACACCGCGCATACGTCCGTGATCTCCGCATTTTTGTTCGGAATCTTGCATCACTTGACCACGATGCTCGAGAGCAGGCATTCGCGGACCGTCGGGAGGCTCTTGCGGACACCGCAGACGAGCTTCGGCGCCTCGCCCGAAAGTCTTGGCGGCGGCCCCTGGCCTCCTTTGGGCTCGGCATCGCTGGAAGCGCAGTCACCCTTGTCTCCGGCAATCCCATCGGCGCTGCACTCGGTGCCGCCAGCGCGTTCCTTGGCCTCCGACGCCAAGCGGATCCCGGCAGCGCCTACAACTACCTGTTCCGCGCGCAAGATCGGCTAGCCCGCAGTTGGTGACAGCGATGAGTGATAGCAAGGTTCAGCGCGGAACGCAACAGGCTCCGCAGCGCCCTGGAGCGGGCCATCGACACTGTGCGTCGCCACCACGACGGCACCCACGACGGCCCATCCGATGGTGCAATGCAGCACCCTGCCGCCTGTTCTTCCGACCCGGAGAACCACGTCCGTCGACCCTAGAGGATCTCGACTTTTACTTCGCCGAGGATCGAAGGGAGACCACCGAGTACGCCGATAACGTTGACTGCTCCACGTGCCGGGGCTGTGCGTCACGTATGACCTCGAAGGCGGCTGGGCTCTTGTGTGGATACTCGGCGCGAAGATCAGGCATCGGCGGAGCGGTCTGGTCGTCATGTTGGACCACCGACACACCAAGGTAGGTGGCGATCAGCGTCCGCCCTTCCTCCCCCGCCAGGCTCAGCGAACTTTCTTACGCTTGCCACTGGGCCTGAGCCTGGCGGGAGCAGGAACGTCCGGCTTGGTTGGTCGGGCGGCGTCGTACGCTTGGACGACTTGGCGGGGATGCGTCCTCGGTCGGATACGTCGAACTCGGATTGCCGCGCCCAGTCGCGGATTGCCTTGGTTTCTTGCCTGCTCCGGCCACCCCGACAGTGATGAACTGAGCCATCTCGTCACGCAGGCCCCGCGAGACCAACTCTTGAAGCGCAACGGCGGCTACGCCTAGCGCTACGCCTGCCACCACGGTCAGAAGAGGCGGAAGTCGCGAGCATCATCTGCTGGTTCAGACTTGTCGCCGGATTCGAGTGCTGTCGACCGACCTGGGACGTCCAGGTCGTACGGCTCGGACGCACACAACGTTCGGTGATCAGCGCCACCGGCAGGACGACCGCCCCACCAAACGGAGATCGTCTTCGAACGACGCCATGCGCCGCGGCTCACAGTGCTCGGTCTTGCAGATCGTCGTCGTGCACTGAAGAGTCCGGACTAGCCTCGACTGGTTCGGGCAGATCGACGAGCGGAAGATCTTGGGCGTCTACCGAGATCTCCGCTGCCGCAGAGTGGGTGTTCATCCGCCCGATCGAGTAGGCGAACGTCATGGCGAACGCGATGTAGACGCCGAAAGATAGCAGCGGCCACACGTCCGGGTACGCCGTGAGCCGCGAAGTAAAGCTGAGGACAACGGTAGAGGCCGCCAGAGTCAGTAGCGCGATTGCAATCGCGCAGACGGACAGTACTGTCGCCGACCTCCCAAGTGCGATCTCTCGCGGCGCAAACGCACGCCTGATGACGATGGTCCAGCCGACGTACACAGCAATCAACACGAATACCGCGTAGTCAAGACCGCGGAGAGTGGTGCCAGTGCCGTACTTGATGGTGATGAAGTCCTTGATTGCACCGTATATGAGTAGGCCAACTATTGGACAGACGCCATAGAGCAAATAGATCCTGAGAACGTTCACGGTTCGAGCTAGTACTTGACCCTGACGCGGGCTGTCCTTCCGAAGGCCGCCGAGAAGCAGGAGGATTGCGTGCAGCAACATCAGGAAGGCCATGGCGAAGCCCACGCCAGCGACGATCTCCAGGATGGTCAGCCGATTCGTGGCTGGTGCCTCGCCAGCGATGATTGCGTAATTCAAGCTCGTGGCGATCAAACCCGCGAACGCCGCGATCAACGGAAGGTAGCCATACAGGGTGCGTGAGGCGACACTGTCCCGGGTTAGCTGCGCTGCGATCAGAGCGATCAGGCCCGCGAACGCGAAACCCGCCAGCACGCCAGCGAGCTGCGAATAGAAGCCTGCGATGGTGGGAAAGTTCGGAACCTCTGATGGAGGCATCAACCCTCCGTTCGGCTGCTCACGTTTGGCCGAGCCCACCAGACGTCTGGGCTCTAGGGCTAGGGCTCTGGGGGTGAACCGACTAGGCCAGCTGAGTGCAACGCTGGCGGGCTGCGCGAGGCTGCTTCTGTTCATGAGCCGCACTCACCAGAGGTAGTGGAGGACAACTCCAGTTCTCAGGCGTCCAGGCGACCGTGCTTGCCCAACGCTTCCCCATACCCGACTGCCAGCCAAACTCGCAACTCTTAAAGCGCAAAAGATGAGGCCAGCGCTACGTTGCAACCGTGCGAACTCAGCCAGAAAACCGCGCACAAGATCACGGAAGTTCAGACGCCCATTAGCTTCAAGGGCAGCGGTGCCCACATTGACGCGTTAGCGACGGGAAGTTGACGCTCTACCGGAGTTTGGTCGGCGACATGAGAGAGCCAAGGCTTAATTCCACCGTCAGAGTCAGGTCGAACGACATGAGCCTGTTGGATTTCACAAAGATCGACGCGTCCAGTCGCGAAACCACGTTTAGTTTCCGGGCGATCTTCGTCGTCCACCCATCTAAACCTGCTTAAGGTCCGTCGACGGCTCTCGCAAGGTCCGTCGAGAAGATGTTCTCGTATCAGAGACGTCAGGTAGTCCCGCCCGAAGTGGTCGAGCAGGTCGACAAAACTGCCTGACACCTTGTCGATGTCGCGCAGCGCTGTTATGAAGTTGTACGTTTTACCTGCTCCGGACGCGTGCATGACGAACGGCGAACCGCTGCTATACCACTGAAAGATCGGCGACACCCATTTCATGGGCATGATGGCAGCCTGCTCCGCGCTTTCGGGAACGTGCTTCGCTGAGTCCGCCACATGGAGCATGTATGCCAGCCCGGTCCAGCAGGGCGAGGTGATGGTCAGAGCTTAGGTCGGCGCCGCGCTATCTCCGCGTCCCACTCTGCATCGGTAGGACCCACCTCGTCTGGGCCGAGCACTTTCCAAATCTCGCTGCCGCCCTCGAGGTCGACCGCACCGACCTCCCAACCCCAACCCTCTACACAGACACCCGGGACCACCCGCGTCTCAGGCCCGATCTTCGCCTCGCGATCCGACTGCGGTGGGGCAAGGACCTCGTCACCGTCCTGTTCGACGTAGCGGTGTTCGTGCTGGAGGAGCCACGCGGCGATGGGCATGACCTCGCGACGCTCTCCATAGATGCTGAGCAACCGCCAACCAGGCGGCGCCGCTTCCACGGCAACCGTTCGCCAGTAGGTCCGCACCTGCTTGCCACCAGATTCAGTCACGCCACGAGTGCCTCGCATCTCTGCCCCAACAAGGCGAGCACGCTTGCCAGCTTCACAAAGTAGCGCGCATCCATCAGTAATAGTAACGAGAATCATCACCAAAAGGTGTTTTATGATCGAACCTCACTTACACGCCAGTGCCAGCAGCAGCGGCACACCAACACAGCAGAACCTGCCCACCATCAAGGAGGCAGCTGGCCGCCTCCGTTCAGCACCTGGATGGTCTCCGCCTCATCCACGAGCCGGCGGTGGCGTGCTCGGCACCGACACCAAGGTGTTCAGCGGCCCGAACGCCGTCTCCGACCTCATCGACGCCGCAGGCGCCGACGCCGTGCGGAAGCTGGCCACATCGGCCGTCGGCGGCTGGTCCCCGAATCAGCCATTAAGGCCGTCATCGGCCGCGTGGCCGCGGAGACCACCGCCTGACGGTCGGCCGCAACGCCACCGGCGAATGCACCATCCACCTCCGTAAGGACGGCCGCTAGGAAGGCGCCGCCTACGTCACCACAACCATCACGTTGCACGACCTGCGGCATAGCAACGCCACGATGCAGAAGACCCTGGGAGTCCATCCCCGTGATGTTCAGGCTGTCCTCGGTCACACCGAGGGTGCGGACAACAGGCATCTACGAACATGTGGACATGGGGTACTACATGGTCATCGATCGGCACGTAGGGTGCGGTCATTAGGAGGGTGTCCAGATCATTACTCGCATTGATCTCGGACGCCCTCCTCCTATGTCCACACTCCGCTCCGCTCCGCTTCACATGATCTTCCCGGAATCGATCATCTAGGCGAGACGGCGATGGGCCGCGGCGACGAGTGCCTGGGCACGGAACTGCCGCCAGCTCATCCAGATCATCGCGCGGCCGCCCGGGTTAGGTAGCCGAGAACCAGTTCCTCGAGCTGGACGGACTCGACGGTCCATGGGCCAGCGGGAAGTGGCCCCATACAAGGTCCAGTTCGGAGTCGACAACCGCGTCAGGACGGACCGGCGGTCAGTCGACGAATCACCAATCATGACAAACCACGACGAGAGCCCCACGTCCATTTCCTTGAACGCTACGATTCCCGACCCGCAGCCTTGGCAAAATACACCCGGAAGCCATCTACAAACGATCTCGTCTGAGCTGCCACCCCCTCAGGCTCGGTTTCCACCATCCGATCAAGACGCGCCAGTACCGAACTAGCCTCGACCAACTCGTCCGTTATCCCGTGAGCCACCGCGAGAGTAGCGAGTTCTAGATTCGTCTTGGCGTTCAACTTCATCTCAGCCACAAGGTCTTCGATCGAGGTATACCCCGCCCAAAATGGCACGCCGCGCAGCTCAATTTCCGTCAACAGTCTCGCGATTGCCGGACCAATCTCATCGTTTGACGATATGACCAGATCACCTCCTCCAGCGACTCCCGCAGAACGAATCAGGTCAGACAATGAAGCACCTACCTGATCTGCCCCACTTTCGAAGCCAAAAAACCTTGCCGTGAGCTCCGAAACCAGCGGGTGGCCAACAGAAAGAGATGTACTCAATGATAACGCTGAGTCATATTGAACAATGGTAACGCCTACTTTAACGAATATCCCTTGCGTGTGCGGCCGCTTGAAGGCGACATACTCGTCGTCCTCGATCACATCCAACTCCCACCCCTGTGAGCGGAACTCCTCGACCAGCTCCTCTACTAGCTTCTCGGCTAGTTCGCACACTTTGGACAACTCCATAGATCGACTTCCACCGGCATCCTGACGTTCGCTCCTATCGCGATACCATACGCGGCCAGCTTCCTGGTGTCGACGAACGCTCCGACTGTGCGCAATTGAGGATAACCCTCAGTCTGCCCCGGCGTCAGTTCGGCGCCGCTTCCCGTCTTCGTCTCAATCGCGGTCCAGTTACCGCCTGGATCGCGGGCGACAAAATCTGCCCTAAATTTGATTCCATCACCAGTCACGAAGCGAAACTTCCGAAGTGATTTTACTGTATCCCTCGGCTTCCAACCATTGCTTGGTCGCAGATTCACCCAACTTCCCGTGCTCTAGGCCAGTCACCGGGCACGCGCCTACATTCTTGTTGTGCACGAGCACTGGCGCGTCGCCCGCAAGCACATAATAGGTGTGAACACCAGCAATGGTCAGGTCAACCGTTGGCCTGGACGATCGCGGTGTTGTGTTCGGTGGTGATGACCTCGACTCCTGGTGGTAGCCCGCCGTGTGTGGCCAGGCGGTGGTGGGTGGCGAGCAGGTCGTTGACGTCGCCGGCGAGCTGGATGCGGGACGCGCACAGCACGACGAGGTAGTCGCAGACTCGTTCGACGTCGGCGAGGAGGTGGGAGGAGAGCACGGCGCTGGCGCCGAGCTCGGTGACGAACGCCATGAGGTCGGCAGGAAGGCCCTGCGTGCCAACGGGTCGAGTGCGGCCGCCGGTTCGTCGACGATGAGTAGTTCGGGTCGTTTCGCGGCGGCGACGGTCATGGCGAGTTGGGCGCGCTGTCCGCCGGAGAGCAGGCCGGCCTTCTGGGCGGGATCGAGGCCGACCTCCGCGATCCGCCGTTTCGCCAGGCCAGCGTCCCAGGACGGGTTGAGCCGGGCGCCCATGCGGAGGTGGTCGGCGACGGTCAGCGTGGCGTAGACGGGTGTGTCCTGGGCGACGAAGCCGACCTTGGCCGGGTGGGTCGCGGTCGCGGCGGGCCGAACCCCGAGCACGCTGAGCGTGCCCGCAGTCGGGGTGATCAACCCGCAGGGACAACTGGAGCAGGGTGGACTTGCCGGCCCCGTTGGGTCCGACCAGACCGATGACCCGGCCCCGTGGAACGTTCAGCGTGCAGTCGGTCAGGGCCGTGCGTTTGCCGTACCGCTTGGTCAGGTTTTCGGCTTTCAGCACCGGAGTCATGGGATCCTCCTTTCTCATCAGCAGGTTTCCGGTGCGCAGAACTTGACTTCGGGGTACTGCGGCGACGGCCGGTCCAGCAGGGACTGCGGCTCGACACGCAGGTGTAGGTCGAAGAAGGCGCGGACGTAGCGGCGGGTGATCTCCACGGAGCGGGTTCCCACGAGCTTCCCGCCGAACTCGACGCCGATCTGTTGGGTCAACAGGTCGTAGTCGGTGAAGGACGGGTGTATCGACCCGGCCACCGTGAGCCACCGCTTCCACCCGGTCAGGCGTGGCCAGTTGAGGTCCCACGAGTCTTCGGGACCCTCGTGGCCGAAGATCAGGAACGGGCGCGACAGCCCACGTTCTGGAAGGTCCTTGAACATCCTGCCGTCGAGATTGATCCCGGCCCGCACCCTCGGGTCGGCCAGCATGGTCTCACCGACACTCACGCCGCCCATGGACATACCCGCCATCGCGATCCGAGACCGATCGATCCGCTTCGGGTACTTCCTGATCAGTTCGTCGAGCACGAAGGGGACGTCACGTGCCCGGCCCTCCACGATCGCCTTCTCGAAGTCGCCGACATCGGGCCGACCGCACGCGGCGCAGGTGACGACCCGCCCGTCGGGGAAGGTCATGACGTAGTTCTCGTAGGTGTGGTCGATCGCGACCACCAGATAACCGTGGCTCGCGAGCTCCTCGGCCAGGGCGGTGAGCGAGCTGCGCGGCCAGGGGAAGCCGGGCGAGAGCACCACGAGCGGCCGCTTGCCGCCCGCCGGTTCCACGGCGGTGTACGCGTTGGTCCGGGTCCTGCTCAGGAGGTCCGGCGGCACGCTGGTGATCTCCGAGCTCGTCAGGAGCAGCTCCGACTCCTTCGGTGTCATGTACCGCGCCCGCCGCGATCCCGGTGACTTCGCCGGGTACCAGAGGGAGACCATGAGCTCCCGCGCGGTCGCCCACGGAACCCAGGGGTCCGGGCGGGAAACGTCCTTCAGGTGCAGGGATGTGGTGCCGACCGGGTGCGGACCGGTCGGGCTTGGCAGATACGGAGTGGCGACCTCGGCCGCGGACCCGCTTGGGGCGGCGACCCTGACGGCGAGCAGTGCGGTCACGGCGGCCAGACCGCGACGCAGGACTTGAAAATGGCATGGAGCTCATCCTGTGCGGCCGCTCGCGGTGCCCACATCGGATCGAAGTACGGTTCAGGCCCCCCGCGACCGTAATTTTGACCGATTCGGCGCGTGGACGACGGTTCCTAGCCTGATCCGCATGAACAGCGTGAAGATCGCGAACCGGCCGGTCGACGTCGGTATGGGTGTCGTGTTCGCAGCGGCGCTGGCCGTCACGGCGTACGCGATCGCGGACACCTGGGGCGGCGGTTACTGGGTGTTCGGCTGCGTCACCGGAGCGGTCGTGTCCGTGTTCGCCATGATCTGCCGGTACCAGGTCTGGGCGGTGGGGGTGGGACTGGGTATCGCGGCGGTCACGATCCTCGTCGCCCAGGTCTCCCGGCGTGGATGACGTCGACCAGGCTCGACCACCGGTGGGACTGGCTCCTCGGCCCCGTCGACGCGGTGATCTTCCTGGTCCTCTTAAGTCGTCAAGGCCCGGTTCCGACGGCGGGTGCGAGGTGTCCGGAGGCGGAGGATTCTCTGGTGGTGGACGGCGGGGGCGTTTCTCACGCTGGGGTTGGATGTGGTGGCCAGCGTCGTCTTGCGGCCGCGCGCAGGTTCGATCCTGCCTTGCTGTGGTTCGACCTGGCGGTGACGCCGATCTGTGTCACCGCTCTCGCGATGGTCCTGGCCGCCACCCTCGACGCGAACCCGGTGATCCTCCTAAGTCGACGCCGCCGCGACCCGTATCCGGAGGAGCGGGCCCGCGGTGCCGCTGCTGGTGGGCACGCTCGGCGCCTACTTCGCCTCGACCTGGTGGTCGTACCACCTCGGCTACTCGGAACGCATCGATCAGGAGTTCCTGCCCAGATGAGCCAGGTGATCGCGCTGCTGCTGGTCGCGCTGGGCATTGAGGTCGGGCACTTCCGGTCGGCGGTGACCGACCCCAACCCACGGCTCATCGCCATCCTCGCGGTGTCCGTGCTCTGCTTTGGCGAGATCATGGGCCTTCCGGCCTTGCCCAGAAAGGCGGAGGAAATCTTCGGCTGGCACATGTACGTTGCCTTCATCGCGACCGTGGAGGCGTGTCTGGTCGCGTTCGCCACCCTTATCTGGGTGCTGGTTATCCGCCGTCAGACCGAGACCACTGCCGCGCCCGACCCACCACGGCCCATCGTCAGACAGGTTTCTCGGATCGCTCCTGCTCCCGCGTCCGTGTTGCGCTCGACCGTCGTGGGCTTCGGCCTGGGAATCGCCTCCGCCGCCCTGGTGTGGGTCGGGTTACGACGCAAGGGGTGACCCTCACACGAGGACGTGCTCGGCCTCGGGGGACGAAGACAATCCCCGTACTTGTCGCCCAGGCTTTGGGCGGGGATGGTGTTGGCGTCAGCTTCGCCGTGCACGCGAGGGCGTGAGGTGGGGCGCAGCGGTGGATCAGCGAAGAGGTGGTCGGCCTCGGCGTGAGCGCTGAAGCCGTCCGCCGATTCGTCAAGACGGCCACCAGTAGTCTCACAGCCAGAATCAGGTGACATGACGCATTGTCCGGTTCACACTGGGGTGGGTGGAGCAAATCTGGAGCACGAGTGCGTGCTGAACGGAGTTCAACAGCGGTGTACCGCAGCCAACGGTCTCGGATGGTTTCCTGCGACGTGCGTGTTCTCTGTTTTCCCTGGTCAGGGCGCTAGGCGGTCCGAACTGGCAGTGTGAGGGTCAAAGACGAATGGTCCGCTGCCGATGGCCACGGCACCGGGGCTGGTAGCGACGACGCGAACCAACACGAAACCGGGGGAAGCGTAGGGCATCCGGCAGCAACCATCGCCGCCCGCGACGAAGCATCCTCACCGCGCATCAACTGACCCAAACCGGATTCACTATGGGTCTGACCAGGGCAGATGCAACCCATTGACAGCAGTTGGCGAAGTTCACCCGATCGGGAAGATCAACGACGACCCCATAACGAGATCAACAGGGGTTTTGGAGCGTACTTCTCCTGTTTCGCTCCTTACCCGCCAGTACAACGATCTTTCCGTCCACAAACGACGATCGACTAGAGATCGTTCCGGGAAGATCAAAACGCCCGCTGACCTGGTGTTTCCACCGAATCAGCGGGCGTTCTTCAGACCGTCGGGCTGACAGGATTTGAACCTGCGACCCCTTGACCCCCAGCGCCGCCGCAATCACGCCCTGACCTGCGAGAACATCACCATCGCGCTTTGGTTTGGACCCGCCGGGTGTCAGTTCAAGTCTCTAGCCGGTGGCACGCGCATCCTCGCGTCTCCAGTTTCACTCCGTTCTCGCGCCGATCGGTGAACTACTGCGTGTCCGTTGGCGAGGTATCTCGCCCAACTGCCCTCGCGGCAACCGACCGCACCTCGTCGCCGGCTTGGGCGTCATCCCCAGCGATCAACGCTATTTGCCACCATCGTCGCCGACATCAACGACCGGCGACTCAGGCGATCGTGACATCAAGGGGCCCCGGCTCGGCGGCGCAACATGTCATTGAGGCGACAAAGGCACGACAAAGCGCGACGAATCCCGACGTCGGCCCGTCGCGAGCCCATCAGGTGTCGTACTCGTGGTTCATAATCGGATGAGGCATGCGCCGGGGCGACCGTGGTGGAGGTGCTGGGATCTTCCGGTCGAACCACCTTGCCCTGGCCGTGCCGCTCCCACTGCCCAGCTGTTCAGACTCAGGAACGACCGTAGGTACCTGATCCGAGCCAGAAGCCGAGCGGTCGTCATGGGACCACCGCTCGGCCCCGTCGACTGCGATCATGCAGAGGACGTCTGCTCCTGCTGCTGGGCGTTGACGGTCGCGCGGGTCGCGGCGTCGCGCAGTGCCGAGGCGACAGCGGCCAGCTGCGGTCGGTGCCGCGACTCCCAGTCGGAGCGGAAGCTGGACGCGTCCTGCCCGACCCACTGGGTGCCCTGCAACTGCGCGTTGAGGGCGTTGGCGAGGCTGTCGATCTGGTCGGCGTTGGCGGTGAGCTGGGTGGCCAAGGTGCGGACCGCCTGCGGGTCCATACCGATGAAACCGGTCATGTCGGTGTTCCTTCCTGGTTCGCGGTCGTCGCCATCTGCACGACCGAGGTTCTGCCGCCGTGGACGTAGAGGCCCCGCCCCGGCGGGAAGTCGGCCCGGTTGACCTTGGGCAGTGCGTCGAGCCCGACGTGGCCGAGGTCTGCGGCAGTGGGTGCGAGTACCAACCAGGTGCGCTGGGCGGTGAGCGCGGTGCGCAGTTCCGTGGTCAGTTCTCGATTCCAGGTGGCGAGATCGACGTCCGCGATGACGAGACCGCCCTCGTCCAGACATGCCTTGACCACCTGGAGCAGGGGTGAATCGGTCGGGGCGAACAGCGGGCCGTCGACGGCGGGCCCGAAGGCGGCCGGGTTCTCCAGCACCAGGACCACCCGCCGGGAATCGGCGGTGACCTCTGCGGCGAACTTCGGTGACCACTCAGCGACCGCCGGATCGCCGATGACCGTAGACGTCAGCGCGGGCAGGCCCGCGACGGCGGACCGTCTCCCGCCGGTCACCAGGTGGATCTCGACGCCCGAATCGTGTCTGCGCACGGCGGTGGCGAGCGTGCGCAGCGCGGTCGTGCGGCCGGAGCCGGGCGGACCGCACACCAGCAGGCCGCCTTCCGGGCGCAGCGCGAACGGCTCCAGTGAGGCGTGCAGGCCAACGACCGGGCGGTCGTCGACGGCGACCGGGAGATCTGCGAGCGGGATCGCGCCGCCGAGGGTACGCACGACGTGCGGGGCCGGGCCGACGCCCTGCTCGCGCAGGCGAGTGGCGTAGCGGCGCAGTTCGAGCGCCTGGCTGCCGGTGTCGAGCCGGTCACCGAACAGAGCGACCTGGATCTCCTCGCCGCGCAGCACCCCGCGCCCCGGCGGCGAGGACGGGGTGAGCACATCAGGCGGAGCGCCCAGGATGGCGTAGTCATCGGCCGCGGCCATGCGCAGCACCACGCGGGTCTGCACCGCCGACGCCAGCGTGGACAGGGCGGCGGCGTTCTCCGCGGCCAGGACGACGTGCACACCGACCGGTCGGCCTTCGTTGGCGATGCTGACGAGCAGGTCGAACCACTTGTTGTCGGCGGTCCCGTGGTACTCGGCGCGGAAGGCGCCCACACCGTCAAGCAGCAGCAGGATGCGCGGTTCGGCGGGCGCGTCGGCGCGCTCGCGGTACTCCACGACCGTTCCCGCGTTGACCCGCGAGTATCGGGCGGCGCGCTCGTCGACTTCGGCCCGCAGCCACTCGATGAGCCTGCGCACCCGCGCGGCGTCACCGCCGGGCACGACGTTGCCCACGTGCGGGAGGACCTCCAGCACGGCCAAACCGCGGGCGCCGAAGTCGAGCGCGTGCACGTGGCACGGACCGCCACCGCCGGTCATGCCCGCGGCGGCGGCGATGGTGCGCAGCAGCGTGCTCTTGCCGGAGCCGCCGGTCCCGTAGACGGCGAAGTTGCCGTCGGAGTCCGGGTGGAACGCGATGGGCCGCTGGGCCTGGCGGTGCGGCAGGTCACGGATGCCGAAGGTCAGGTGCTGGTCGGTGTGGGTGAGGCCGACCTCGGGGTCGCGCAAGTCGTAGAGGGAGGCGAGGACGGGCTGCCACGGCTTGCGCGGCGGCGGCAGCGCGGCTTGAGCTGCGGCGGCGCCGATGGCGGCCACCACCCGGGTGATGTCGGACGGCCCCGGCTCGACGGCGCGCTTCGACTGCTTGACGGTCCACTCCGGACCAGAACCGAACCGCAGCTCGACCACGCCGATCTCCGGCGGCGGTGGTTCGTCCGGCGTCCAGCCGCCGACGTAGCCCGCCTGGAACGGCACCAGCCGTCCCGGCCCGGTCTTGGACACCGCGCGTCCTGGCCGGGCCTGGTCGAAGAAGGCGGCGATCGGCGAGCCCAGGATGTCGATGCTGTTCGTCTCGTCCGCGGTGCGCAGGGCCAGCCGCAGGTTCATGTTGGCCTGCAGGTTCTCCCTGATCACGCCGGTCGGACGCTGGGTCGCCAGGATCAGGTGCACGCCGAGGGACCGGCCGCGCTGGGCGACGTTGACCATGTCGTCGACGAACGCGGGCAGCTCGGCGACCAGCGCGGCGAACTCGTCGACCACGATCACCAGGCTGGGCGGGGCGTGGGCGGGCGCGATGCGCTCCAGTTCGGCGAGGTCCTTGACCCGGTGCTGGTTGAACAGCTCCTCCCGATGCTTGAGTTCGGCGTCCAGGGAAACCCGGGCGCGGCGCACCTCGTTGGGGTTCAGGTCGGTCACCAGGCCGACGGTGTGCGGCAGGTGCTCGAACTCCTGGAACGCCGAGCCGCCCTTGTAGTCGATGAGCAGGAAGGTCAGCCGCTGCGGGCTGTGGGTCGCGGCCATGGCGAGCAGCCACGTCTGCAGCAGCTCGCTCTTGCCGGACCCAGTGGTGCCGCCGACGAGCGCGTGCGGGCCGTCGGCGCGCAGATCGATGGAGTGCGGTCCGCTGGCCGAGACGCCGATGACCGCGCGCAGCCCACCGCCGGAGCGCGCCTCCCCCCACCGGTTCAGGATCGCTGCGGCGGTGGGGCGCACCGGGTCCTGGGACACCGCGAGCAGCGCCACCGAGGCGGGCAGGTCGCTGTCGTCGTCGACGCCCGCACCGGTGTCGACCAGCGGCGCCAGCCTGCGCGCGAGTTCGTGGGCCACGCCCGCGTCCACCTGGTCGACCGCCAGCGGGTCGGCTTGGTCCCCCGAGTGCGCGAAGCCCGCGAACGCGCCGGTCGGCTCGACGGCGACGAACTCGCGGCAGGCCGCCGGGAGCCGGGGCACCTCGGCGGCGACCCAGAGCACGTGCACGCCGTGCGGGCTGCCCCGTTCGGCGAGTTCGACCAGCCTGCTGCGCTCCACCGGGGCCGTGTCCTCGACGAGCACCACCACGGCGGGTAGCTGGACGCCGCTGTCTGCGCGCTGGTCGACCAGTTCGTCGACTTCGTCGAGCAGCCGCACGGCATCGCCGGTGGTGGCGGCAAGGTGGCGGGCACCCAGCGGGCTGTGCGGGGACGTGGTGTGGGGCAGCCATTTGATCCAGTCCCAGTCGGCGACGTGCGCGCGGGCGACGATCCCGCACAGGACGACCTGGGCGGGTGAGTGCAGCACGGCGAGTTGGATCAGCGCGGCCCGGGCGGCGGCGAGCGCGGCCGGACGCGGGCCTGCCACGCCGACCGCGTTGTCGCGCAGTGTTGCGACCACCGGAACGGCGGCGACGGTGGCGAACGGGGCCACGGCCTCGCGCAGCTCGGCGGCGAGGTCCCGCGGGGCGCGGGCCAGGGCAGGCAGTTCGATCGTGGTGCGCGAGGGGCGGGTTCCGGTTCCCAATCGCACTTCCAGGAAACCGCGGTCGTCCGGGCGCCGCGACCACAGCAGGGTTCCCGCGCCGCGAACGGCGTCGAACCAGGCGTCCGGCCCTGGATGCTCTACCTGGCGGGCCGCGCGCTCCACGGTGGCGGCGTGCTCGGCCTGCTCGACCAACTCCGCGAGGTTGACGCGGAACTCAGCGACCGCCTTGCGGAACTCGGCTTTGACCGCGAGTGCCGACTCGACCGCATAGCCGATCATCATCAGCGGGCTCATCGCCATGAACAGCACGGACATCAGCGACGGTGTGACCAGGAACAGCGCTCCGCCCAGCAGGAGCGGGGCCAGCAGCGGGATGATCGGCATCCGCTGCGCCCGGGGTCGCTGCGGCGGTTCCGGCGCGGTCAGTTCGACGCCGGTGTGGCGGGGTTCGACGCGGGGCGAGCGGACGAACTCCACGGCGGTGTCCCCCGCCGGTCCCGCCGGACGCAGCAGCCGCACACGCAGCACCGTGTCGCCGAGCGTGATCGTGTCGTCGGTGCGCAGCACGGCCTTGGGCAACGAGGTGCCGTCGACTTCGATGCCGTTGGTGGAGCCCAGGTCGAACACCTCGGCGAACTCGGCGATATGTACGCGGGCGTGGTGCCAGGACACGAGCGGGTCGGTCAGCACCACATCGACCGCGGGGTCGCGGCCGATCACGCTGCTTTCCGTGCTCAGTGCGAACTCCGCGCCCGCGTCCGGCCCGGCGATCACGTGCAGGACGGCCCGACTCGCCGTGGGCCGGTCGCGGTAAGCGGTCCCGAAGGGCACCACGGTCACGGTCGCGCCGGAGCGCACCCCGCTGTCGCCCACGGGTAGGTGCGGGTCGATAGCGAGGTGGCCGGGCACGGTCGCCAGGGTCAGCGGACCGGGCGCGACCGGCCGCCGCATCCGCGGGTCGACCCGTACCAGGTGAGCCGCGAGGTCGCCGACCGTGGTCGCCGCGTCCACGGTCACCTGGAGGTCGACGTCCGGGGCGGATCCGTCGGCCAGCGTGAACTTGACCTTCATCCGGCCACCTCGACGCGGGTGGGCGGGGTGACGCGGGGCGCCCTGAACCGCAGGTGGGGCAGGAACGTCCCCAGCCACACGTCCGCGCGCAGCCGTCGCCAGACGGAGCGGCGGGATCGAAGTCCACGCACCAGCGTGTCAGTCGCCGCCCAGAACTGGGCGATCACGTCCGGAGGTGGGGCGGCTGGGCCGAAAGCGCCGCGGTCGGCGGTGTCGGCCAGCCAGGTCAGCGCGACGGTGGTGCGCTGATCGCCGCCCGCCCAGGCGGTGAGCCCCGCGGCCTGCTGGGTGCGGGTGAGTCCGCCCGGGAGCACGGCGCCGAGGTCGCGGGCGCGATCGAGCAGTTCGCGCCAGCCGTACTCCAGCCGCTGCGCCGGGGAGCCCCGGGTGCGGCGGTTGCGAGCGCGTACCGCCTTCGCGGCCAAGACCAGCCGGTGGACGCCTGCGATCGCGGCGAGGGGCGGCAGGACGTAGGTCAGCAGAAAGACCAGCCACTCGGGCAGCGTCGGGGGTGGCGGCGGTGGAGGTGGCGGCGGGGTGACCGGAACCCCCAGGTCCGCGGCCGAAAGGCTACTGGGCTGGCGCACGACATTCGGCGGCGGCACCACCGCGGCCTCGGTGTTCTCCTTGGGAGTGGGCGGTCTCTGATTGGGCTTCTTCGACTTGTCCGGGGTGAAGTCGGCGGTCGGCACCGTCGCCCACGTTCCGTCCGCCAGGTGTAGCTCGACCCAGGCGTGCACGTGCTCCCCGCGCACCACCCCGTCGGCGCCGGGAACGGCGCCGAACACCACCCGAGCGGGCATCCCCAGGCTGTTGGCGGCCAAGGCGAACGCGGCGGCGTACTGCTCGTCGTCGCCAACCGGTTGGTCGCCGCGGAAGAAGCCGTCCAGCCGGGCAAGGCTGTGCCCGGGAAGGAAGCTGACCTCGCCGGGGCCGCCGTCGCTGTAGGCGCCGTTGTCGCGCAGGTACGCGGCCACGGCGCGCACCTTCTGTCCGATGGTGACGGCGTCACCCGCCCACTGCGCGGTCTTGCCGGACACCAGGTCCTGGGTCATCGGCAACGCAGGCGCGGGTCCGAACGGCACCGGGTCCTCGGGCAGCGGGCGGGTGTCGAAGAGGGTGTCGACGGTGTAGGTCTCGCCGCGACCGAGCCGGTGGTCAACGACGATCGCTGATCGGGTGGCGAGGTTGTAGCGCAGATCCCGACCGCGGCCACCGGTTCGCTCCCCGGTGAAGGCGATCGCGGACGGCTCGCCCGCGGTCGGCAACCAGGCGTTGAGGTCGCTGGTGGCCGCGTACGCCGCGCCGACGGTGATCCGCACGGTCACGGGCGCTCCGGCCGACGTCGTCGGGATACGGCGCCCGATGCGCTGGAACCCCTGCCGGGGCTGTCCGGGAGCGGTGGCGGCGGTGACCGCGCTCGCGGTCCAGACCGACCCGTTGTAGTCGTCGAGCGTCGCTATGCGGACCGCGGCCCCCGGGGGTAGCCCGTCGGCGCGGAGGAGTTCCTGGTCCCAGAGGTGGTTGGCGTCCTTGGAGTACTTGCGGAAGCCGACCAGGGGACTGGCCAGTTCCCGCACATCGAGCGGCGGTTCCACGAAGTCGCGCAGCACGGTGCGCGGCCCGCCGGTGCCCGGCAGCAGCGGAGCGGCGACGGCGGCGAGCGCGCTGACGATCAGCACCAGTCCGCTGGCGCTCGCCACCCGGCTAGCGCCCCCGGCGGCGCTGTCCGTGCGACGCGCGGCGCGGATCGCACACCACAGCAGGGCCAGGACCGCGAACACCCCGCCGACGACGGTGGCCAGCGGTGCCCGCGCCGTGCCCAGCAGCACGACGGCGACCAGCACCAGCAACGGCGCCAGCAGTGGGGCGGCGGTCCAGCACGACCGACGGGCCATCGCCAACCCGCCCGATCCGCAGCACAGGCCGAGGATGTAGGGGATGACCAGCAGCGGTCCGACCCCGTCGACCGGCGGCAGCGTGGTCAGCAACTCTTTCCAGGAGCCGACGGCGGCCTCGGCCAGCCCGTGCACGGTGTCCAGATCAGGCAGGAACCCGGCCACGGCCTGTTCGCGCAGCACCAGCGCGCCGCCGAGCAGGAAGAACCCCGCGACGGTGAGCAGGCCGACCACGATCATCGGCTGACCGAGCACGTTCGCCGCGTGCCCGACAACGAGCCCGACCACCAGACCCGCGGCTCCCACCGCCAGGAAGCCCCAGCCGGTGTACGTGGTGGCCAGACCCACGAGGCCGGTCAGGAACAGGGCGCTGAGCATCCCGGCGTCGACGAGGTCGGCCTTGCCGGGGATCAGTGCGATGCGAGCTCGGGTTAGGCTCACTGCAGGGGCCTCCCCTCGAACAACGGGTGCAGGTCGGCGAGCGCGCGCACGCAGCCCAGGCCGAGGTCCTCGGTGGCGCGGTAGCTCATGGCGCCCTCCGAGTCGACGGCGAGTGCGACCCGCCGGACCGTCGCCGGGAACTGACCGACGGCCTCGACCAGGTGCCGGTAGTTCCGGGCGTACCCAGTCAGCAGCAGCACAGCGGTTGCGTCGGGTGCGACCGCCGCGGCCCGCGCGGTCAGCTCCACCAGCGCAGCCGCTACGGGAACCGCCCTGGACAGGGTGTCCATCGCCTGCCGCTCGCTCGCGTCATGCGCGACGTGGGTCGGGGTCACCACGGTCAGCGACACCTCGTCGGCGACGGCCCGCTTGGCCAGCGATCCCGCCACCGAGACCGCGGTCTCGAAGTCCACTTCGGACCGGTAGGCCGCTGGGTCGGCGTCCAGGCAGACGACCAACCGGGCTCGGCGGGTGTCCAAGTACTGCCGGACGAGGAAGCGCGCCTGCTCACCGGGGGCCGCCGTGGCCGCGAGCTTGGCCGACGCGCCCCAATGCACGTGCCGGTAGTCGTCGCCGGGGACGTACTCGCGCAGCGTGTGGAAGGCCAGGTCGCTGGGGGACAGGTTCGGGGTCTCGTAGCCCTCCAGGTCGCGGATCATGCCCGCGCCGAGCGGGCCGAGGGGCGCCGTCACCGGGTGGACGAACAGCTCGCGCACCTGCTCCCATGACTTGGCCCGCCGGAACAGCCCGAACGGGTCGTCGCGCACCACGACCGCCGGGCCGATCGCGATCACCCCGCGACGATCGGTCGCGATGTCGAAGTCCAGGTCGACGACCTGGCCGGATGACAGCGCGCCGATCCGCCAGCTCCGGGTCCCCCCGCCCAGGGCCAGCTCCAGTCGCACCGCCAGACGTGAGCCGCGCGGGGCGGTGACCCGCAGCGCGCCGCCCGCCCCGACGCTGCCCGCGACCACGTGGTCGCCGCGGAGCACCACCTGCGCCTGGGCCTCGGTCCGCCCGATGAGCCACACCAGGCAGACTGCGGCGAGCAGACAGACCGCGGCTCCCAGGACCACCAGCTCGTCCCAGCCGAGCACCGCGCCCACCACCCACAGCACCGGCCCCGCGGCCACGACCAACCTGCCCAGCGGCGTGACAGCGGCCAGCAGCGGGCCAAGACGGTCCCGGATCATCCGGCGCCCCCGTGCTGTGGCGGCGGGGTCTGCTGCAGGAGCTGCTGGATGACGTCGGCCTCGGTCGTGCCGACGTACTTGGCCTGCGCGTCGAGGAGCATCCGGTGGCCGAGCACCGGCAGCGCCAGTTCCATGACGTCGTCGGGGCGGACGAACGAACGCCCCTTGGACATCGCCCAGGTCCGCACGCACCGCACGTAGGCGAGACAACCGCGGACCGAGACCCCCAGCCGGACCGCGGGATGCACGCGTGATGCCTCGGCTATGCGCAGGATGTAGGACAGGATCGCCGGGTCGACGTGCACGCTGTCGGCCAGCTGGTTCAGCTGCGCGATGCCGCGCCGGGTGATCACCGGCTGCACGGCGGCCGACCGGTCGCGGGTGCCCGCCTCGGCGAGCAGCCGCATGGCCGCGTTGTGGTCGGGGTAGCCCAGCATGGTCCTCATCAGGAACCGGTCGAGCTGCGCTTCCGGCAACCGGTACGTTCCGGCCTGCTCGATCGGGTTCTGAGTGGCGATCACCATGAAGGGCGTGCCGAGCGCGTGGGTCTCGCCGTCGATGCTCACCCGCCCCTCCTCCATCGCCTCGAGCAGCGCGGACTGGGTCTTGGGCGAGGCCCGGTTGATCTCGTCGGCCAGCACGACGGTCCCGAACACCGGGCCCTGGTGGAACTCGAACTGCTGCGTGCGCGGGTTGTAGACCCGCATGCCGGTGACGTCGGAGGGCAGCAGGTCCGGGGTGAACTGGATGCGCTTGTGCTCGCCTTCCATCGACGCGGCGATCGCCTTGGCCAACGCGGTCTTGCCGGTGCCGGGGTTGTCCTCCAGCAGCAGGTGCCCGCCGGAGATCAGACAGGTCAGCGCCAGCCGGATCGAGTGCTCCTTGCCGACGATCGCGGTGGCGACGTTCTCCAGCAACCGCTGGAAGCTCTGGGCGAACACGGTCGCCTGCTGGTCCAAAGTGGCGGTCATGCGCGCCTGTCCTCCTGTGCCTGATGAATTCCGCGGGCTACCACTGCACCGACCCTTCGACTCCGTCGCAGTTGACGATGGCTCTGCCGCGGCCGCCGTAGAAGTTGCGGGTCTGGCGTCGTTCGTTCGGCCCGAAGTTCTCGTTGACGAACCCGCCGCCGCCCAGGTCGCTGGTGGTGAACCGGCAGGTCACCGGACCGCTGAAGTTGGCCGTCTGCACGACGATGTAGTTGCAGTTGACGCAGCTGTAAGTCCCGCTGCCGCACGGCGGGTTGCCACCGGACGGCGGGTTGCTGCACGCCGAGCCCTTGGAGACGGTCACGCTCGGCGGCGGGGGCGGCGGCCCGGTACGGGTCGAGGCGTCGCGGCGGGCCTCGGCACGCCCCGGGTCGGTGACAACCACCGTGATGCGGAAGTCGGTGCTATAGCCGATGTTGTGCGTGTCCCCGACACTCCACGGTCCCGCACCGGTGGTGTAGGTCCGGGTGCCGCCCCACGCTGTCGAGGTGACCTGCACGGTGGCGGGCTTGCCGTTCGGGTTGACCCGCGCCGACCAGCTGACGTTCGGGCCGTTGGTCGACAGGTCGATCGCCAGGTCCTTGACCGGACCGAACGGAACCACGGTGACCGTCGGCGACTCTGTGCACTGGTCACCGTTGAGGGTGCTGCCGTTGCAGCTGCGCAACCGGAGCGTGTTCGACGAACCGTTGACGAGGCCGTTGATGACCCGTTCCTGGCCTGCGGCGCCGTCGGTCGGGAACGTCCAAGTCCCGCACCCGCCCCACGCGCCGCCGTTGGCCGAGCAGGTGACCGTGTTCGACCGGCCGCGGGACGCCGGGGCGTCGAACCGCAGGACGGCCTGCTGTTCCTGGCCCGTGGGCGCGGCCGCGACGCCGGTGAACTCGTCCGGGGTGTTGGACGCCTCCATCTGCGTGCCCGGGCTCGGCGGTGAGGTGTGCCCGTCGGGTTCGGCCTGGGCGGCGTAATTGGCCGCGGTGACGGTGTAGGTGTAGATCGTGCCGTCGTTGGCCAGACCAGCATCCACACAGGACAGGGCGGTGACATCAGCGCACACGACCTTGCCCGCTCCACCGCCGGTGCGGTTCACGGTGTAGGTGGTCGGTCCCCGGCCGTTCGGCCCGACCGCCTCCCAGCTCAGCGTCACCGCCTGGGTGCCGCGGTCGGCGGCTTGGGCGGTCTCGCCGCGCGGAGCGCCGGGCGTGTCCGGGACGCCAGCGGACTGCCCCCGGGCGGTGACAGCGGGGCCGGGCCCCTGCGCGTTCACCGGGATGACCGTGAACGTGTAGACCGCGTCGTTGTCCAGGCCGGGCGGGTTGGCCGTGGTCGCGCCGCCGGGCACGCTCATCCGGCCGCCACCGGTCCAGCTGATGTCGTGCCGGAGCACCGGGCTGCCCTCGTTGGGCGCCGCGGTCCAAGTCAGCCGCAGGGTGCCGTCGCGGGGCTGGTCGGCGGCGAGCCCACCCACGGCTCCGGGCACGGTGTTGGGCTGGGCCGGGGCCGAACGGCCGCTGGGCTCGCTCCAACCGACGAGGTTGCGAGCGCGGACGGTGAACGTGTACCGCGTGCCGTTGGTCAACCCGGTGATCGCGCACGGCGACGCTGGGCAGGTCTGGCTGCCGCCGTCGTATTCGATCTCGTAGACGTCGATCGGCGCGCCGTTGTTCGGTGGTGTCGACCAGGACAGCTCGACGACCTTGCTGAGGACCGCGCGACCCGGCCGCGGGACACCCGGCGCGTCGGGAACCCCGAGCACGCGCAGGGTGATCCGCCCGGTGACGTGCCGATCGGCGCGGGCGGTGTCGGCGACGTCGGTCACGGTGACGTCGAAGGTCATCGTGCCGTGCGTGTCCGCGCCGGGTGAGATCCGCACGGTGGCGCCCGCGGGCGAGACCTCAGCCGCCATGCCCGAGGACTGGCGCGCCGAGACCACGCCGATCACCGGGTCGCGCAGCGCCGAGCGCACGTAGCGGGTCATGTCGATGGTGGTGCTGTCGCCCGCTTTGATCCCGTCGACGGCCACCGGGGCGACCGACGGCCTGGGCGCGGCGATGACCGCGACCGCCAACGTGGCCGGTTTCGCCTCGCCGGAGCCGATCTCCAGCGCCCCGCTCGAGTCGGGGGTGGCCGCGCCGCCCGCGGTCAGGCTCAGCGTCCGCCCGTCGACATCGACATCGACGGCGGGGATCTCGGTGGTCCAGGACGCGAAGTAGTCCAACGCGTCGGCATCGCGGTCGGCGGTCCAGACGTGGCATACGGACGTGATATCGAGCGGGACGGTCGCACCTCCCGCGACAAGCTCGACCGGTGTGGTCGGACAGCGCAGGACCGGGACCTTGGCGCCGACCTGGACCGGGATGGTCAACACGACTGTCTGCCCCGAGCCCGGCTGCCGAATGTCGCCGTTGGTGACCTCGAAGGTCACCGCGCCGGGGCCGTTGTACCCGTTGGTCCCGGTCAGGGTCAGTTTGGCGTCGCCGTCAGCCTTTGCGGTGAGCCCGGTCGCGGGCGAGGCGGCGACCTTGGTGGCCAGCGTCAGCCGCACCGGCTTGCCCGCGGGATCGACCACGTGCTCGGCCAGCGGGACCGACACCGAGGCGTCGGCGCCCACCTCGATCAGCGCGTCCGGCTTCACGTACGGCGCGCCGGTGTTGGTGGCCAGCACGTGCACCATGGCGATCGTGGTAGCCCCACCCGCGTCGCGGACCTCGAAGGCGACGGTGCGCGGGTGGTCGCCAACCGGCAGCGTGACCTCGCCGCCGGAGACAGCGGCGCCGGGCTCGCCGCCCCCCGAGATGGTCAGCGCGTCGGGTGGGCCGTCCGGGTCGAACGCCTTCTCCAGCACGTCGACCGTCACCGACTGGTCGCCGGGCTCCGGACGGGCGTATGACGCCTGCACCTGCGGCGGATTGTTGTAGTCCTCGCGGCTGCGCACGGTCAGCGCCGCGGTGGAAGGGGTTCCGCTACCGCCGGACGCGGCGTAGACGACCACCAGCGGCTTTCCAGTGACCTCCGGCGCTGTCACCCGGGCAACGGTTCCGGTCAGCTCGGTTCCCTCCGGCAGTTCGGGGTTGCGCGGCGCGAGGTCCTCGACCGTTACGTGGTCGCCGGGCGAGCGGAGGTCGTTCGCGGCCAGGTCGACGGTGACCCGCGCGCCCGGCGCGGCCGTGACGATGTCATCCACCGCGACCAGCGGCTGCGAGTCGCCTGGCGGCACCACGGCGAGCCGGATCGTGGCCAGCTCCGTCGCGCCGAAGCGGTCGGTGACCAGGTAGCTGACAGAGTCGGTGCCCGCGCTGGTCGGGTACGCCTCGTAGGTGACCGACGTGGCGCCGATGGCGACGACCCTGCCCAGGGCCGCTGCGGACCCGACGCCGACGACGGTCACCGAGTCGCCGTCCGGATCCACTCCGCTGGTCGGGATGGCCAACTCGGCGATGTCGCCTGCCACCACCCTGCCCTCGATGGAGCTGGGCGCGGGCTTCTGGTTCGGTGACTGCGGGGTCGGCGCCGGATTGACGGTGACGTGCGCGCGGCCGACCGCTTGGTCGCCATTGGGGTTCTGCACGACGTAGGAGATCAGCACCTGCTGCGGGGCCTGCACGGTCTCCGGTGGGACGTACCGCACCACCGACCCGGTGACGTACGCGCGGCCTACTTGGATGTCGGGATCGGCCACCCCTGACGCGGAAAGCATGCCCGGACCCGGTGCGCCATCCACATTGGATTGGAGTGTCATCGGCGAGCCCCCCGGCGTGGTGTCGTTGTCGAGCACCGGGATGGCCACCGAGTCGCCTGCCCGGACGACGGCTCGGTCGTCCTTGGGGACCGGGGTGTCATCGGCGGGCGGGGCGAGTTGGGTGACAGTGACCTCGCCGGTCACCGGCCCGGTCACGCCGTTGGTGACGGTGTATCGGATGACCTGCGGATTGGGGCTCAGTTCCGCGACGACCGCGCTGATCCGCAGCCAGCGGCCCGCGATCACCGCGACCTGGACCTGCCCGGCGTCCTCGGCAGGCGCGGCGTGCTGCACCGCGAGCAGCGCGCCGGACGGGTCGAAGTCGTTGGCCAGCACGTCGACCGTGGCGGGCTGCTGACCACGCAGCACTCCGTTGTCCGGAACGGCCACCGGGGGCAGCGGGTCTCGCGGCGCGGGCGCGGCGTCGACCCTGATCGTCGCAGTGTTGAACGGCGCGTTGCCGAACGCGGCGGAGTACTCCAGGAAGTAGGTTCCCGGTGCCGTAGCGGTCACTGTGACCACCCCGGTGTTCAGGTCGGTCTTGACGTCGATCCCGGGTACTGGGTTGAGGACGCCTGCTAGCTGGAGTTCGGCGGCGGGTGACGCGGGGTCGGCACCGGGGCGGTCGTTGTCCAGCGGTCGAGTCATGATCGGCTGGTTGACCTGTCCTCTGACGACGTCCGGTTCGGCGACCGGGGCGGCAGGGGTGGTGCCCGCCGCGTCCTGGACCTCGATCCTCTCGGTCCCCTCGACGGGCTCGTCGCGGCCGTCTGTCGCGTGGAAGGTGACCGGTACCGTCGCCGGCTCGGCGGGCGCGGTGAACTCCACGAAACCGGTGGGCGTGGTGCTAGCCGACCCCGTCTCGGCGACGGCGTCGGTCAGGGCGATCGGGTCACCGTCGTAGTCGCGCCACTCGGCGAGCGCAGGAATCGACAGCCTGCCACCCGCGACCACGTTCCATGGGGTGGCGGTGTAGCCCTCTCGGGTGCGGGGCGCCTCGTTGTCCCGCTCTACGCGCACCTCGATCGAGACGGCGGCCGTGGCGGTGAGCCCCTTGCCGTCGTCCACGGTGTACCGGAAGCCGAAGTCCGGGACCTCGCCCTCGGGCAGGCTCACTTGGGCAGTCTGGCCGTCCGGGGCAACGCTGACCGACACGCCCGGCACCGCAGGGTCGGTGAGCGAGGCGATGGCGAGAATGTTGCTGGCCGGGTCGGAGTCATTGTCGAGCAGGTGCAGCACGGTGGTGCGCCCCGGTCGGGCACCGAGGCGGTCGTCGTTGGCCTTGGGCGGCTTGTTCTGGGCCGCGCCGGAGTCCGGGTCGGCGTTCGGGTCACGCTCGTCGTCGCGCGCGGGCGGCGGGATCAGGCTCTGCCAGTTGTCGACCTTCTGCTGGGTGTCGAGATCCCAGACCGCGCCGTCGGCGAGATCGTTGAGAACTATGGATCCCCGATTGACCCGGAAGCGTGGACGGGACAGCACCTTGGCCGATCGCAGCGTAACGGGGGTCGCCTGGTTGCCTGCGCACGAGCGAACGTAACCGGGGTCCGTGGCCGCCCACGCGGCGTGCAGGCAATCGCCGTGCCGGACCGGGGTGGCAGGCTTGCCGCCTGCCTTGTCCCACAGGGTGGTGACCGCGCCGTCGTCGAGGGCAACCGACAGCAGCGCGGTGCCGGTCGCGATCCCGACAGCATCGGAGGCCACGCCCGGTTGCTGCAACTCGGCCGAATCGTCCGCACCGGACAGTGCGGCGGCGCGGCCGTCGGAAAGGTCGAGCCTGCCGGTCGCCGGATCGAGGACGATCGGGGTGGCGCCGACGACGGTGAGCTTGGGCGACACGGTCGACGGCTGGACCGCGCCGTACACAGGTGCGCCGAAGCCCGTCCCGTCCGCCGAGACGGACACGCTCTTGCCGGACGCGGAGACCGCCCACACCGTGCCGTCCACGCCGACCGCGAGCGCGGCATCGGCGTCCACCTGCGCCACCGGCGGCTGGGCCGGGTCGAGACCGCCGAGCGCGGTGACGCCCGCGCGGCGGTCGACCCGCATCGCCCACACCTTGCCGGACGTCGGGTCGAGTACCGCTGCCGTCCCACCACGCATGTCCAGAACCAGACCTGCGGGCATCGGGACCGAGTTGTTCTCCGGGATCTTCGCGGCGAGCACGTCGACCGGGTTCGCCACGCCCGCCGCCACGTCGCGGGCGATCACGGCCGCGCCGTCCTGGGCGACGTCCACCTCGATCGGCGTCTCGCGGCGAGGGCCTGGGGTCGTCAGTCCGGCGTCGAGCGCGCCCGCGGGCTTGTTCAGCCTGCCGAACATGCCATCGGCGGCGCTGGTCACCCAGATCCCGCCGTCGTCGAGGTCGACCTGCAGCGCCTGGAACCCGTCGGAGTTGATCGCGACGGCCACCAGCGCCCCGGCCACGATCGCGGTGGCGGTCGCCGACGCGACCGCAGTGCGGTGACGACGGATGAAGTTCACGATTCCCCTGACGTGAAAGGAAACCGAGCCCGCAGGCGCAGCGGGCGCGGTGTCATACTTGATCTCTCGGGTGGCGTATCGCCGCGCCACCCGCAGGTGTTGCACGAATCTGGGGATGTCACCTGAATGTCCAGGAAACGGTCCTCAAGCACAGGCCGGTTCGGACCAGTCCACGATGGCATTGGAGCCGTCGACGCGCTGCACCTTCACCTGCAGGCAGAGTTCACCTGTTGCGGCGAGACTGAGTTCCGGATTGTCCACCACACCGCCGCGTTCGGGCTCGGAGGTCCGCCACGCGAAGGTGTCCGTCGCCGCGGCGGCGGAGTAGGTCCACGTGAACCGCACCTTGTCCCCGGTCCGGATGGCCTTGACGGTGGGCTTTCCCGGCGGAACCGCGAGGCCCGCGTCCGGGTCGCGCGGACCCTGCGTCGTGGTGGGCGGGGCCGGATCCTCATCGCCGGGCAAGAGCACCACCGCGCCGATCACGATGGCGGCTAGGAGTCCCGCGCCGCCGACCACGAGCGCGGCCCGGCGTGGAGGCGGTGCAGGCGGCTCGGGTTTTGGCTCCGGCAGAGGCGAAACCGGCCGGAGCGCGGTGTGAGCGGGCCGGGGCGGTTGCCGGGTCTCCGGTTGCCAGTGCGGTCGACTCGTCGGCGGTGCCAGGCCGGGCAGCGGTCGCGGACTCGTGTCCGGTGCGCCTACGGAAGAGCGCGGCGATCTGGCAGGCGCATAAGTCGGCGGAGCCGGAACAGGTCCGACGTGAATCGAGGCGAGTTGTCTGCCGAACTCGGCGGCGCTCGGCGGCCTGCGTGCCGGGTCCGGGTGCAGCGCGCGGGCCAGCAGGTTCTCCAGCGCGGACGGCACGTCCGCGCGTCCGGTCGGCGGGGCATGGCCCGCCAGCACGCGTCCGCTGACCTTCTCGGGGTCGTACTCCTCGCCGCGGAGCTCGAAGGGCGAATGACCGACCAGGAGGTGCCACAGCGTCGCGGCTAGCGCGAAGACGTCGCTCAACGGGGAGAACTCGCCGCGCTCGATCACCTCGGGAGCAGCCCAGGGCGGGGAGTAGGCCAACGTGGCCGTGGTGGCCGTGGTGGTCGCCTGCCACGCAGGTCGGGCGATGCCGAAGTCGGCGAGCTTCGGTTTGCCAGCGTCGCTGATGAGGATGTTCGCGGGCTTGATGTCGCAGTGCAGGAACTCGTTGCGATGGGCGAAGGCGACTGCGTCGGCCATGGCCACCCCGACATCGGCGACCTCGCGCACCGACAGCGGGTGGTTGGCCACCCTGGTGGCGTAGTTGCCGCGGTCGAAGTACTTCATCACCAGGCAGACGCTGCCGTCCTTGGCGTAGGTCACCTTGTTGATGTGCGCGATGTTGTCGTTCTTCTCCAACGCCGCCATCGTGTTCGCCTCGTGGAGGACCTCCGCTCGCATCCCGGCGTCGAAGAACACCTTGACGGCGACCTCGCGGTACGGCTCCTTCTCGCGGTAGAGGTACACGGCGGCGAAGCCGCCCCGGCCAAGCTCCCTGATGAACTCCATGCCGTCGATCTCGGGCGGCGGGTTCACCGACCCGCCTCGACGGTCAGGCGGTAGCCCGGCGACAGCTCGAGAACCGCGCCCGCGTCGACCACCGCGCTCTCACCGAGCCCCAGCCTGCGCGCCTGCCCGTCCGGCGCGCGCACCAGGGTGCCGTGCTCGGAGCGGTTGATCACCACGACGCCGCGGTGCTTCGGATGGATCTCCAGGTGCAGCCGGGAGACATCGGTGTGCTGCGGGAGGACTTTGATCAGCGTCATCCCCGCCGGATTGCCCCGCACGCCCGGCTCACGGCCGAGCAGCACAGCCCGGTCGAGCGGACACGGCTTGCCGGTGGGGAACACCAGCACCAGGGGCAACGGCGCGGTCCGCGATCTCGGCCCGGCGGGCGTGCTCTCGACGGACACCGAACCGAGGATGTCGTCCATCATCGGCTGCACGACGACCGGGGCGGGCTGGGCCCTGGCGTAGGTCGGAATCGAGTATCGCGGGCTGGAGTGGACGTGCGGGGTGGGCGGCAGCACCGAGGTCGGCCGCTCTTCCGGAGCGGGAACGACGTGCTCGGTCGCCGACGACGGTTCCGGGCCCGGCGGCGCGGGCTTGGCCGGGTTGAACATGCGATCGAGCTTCGCTTCGGACCTGGCCTGCGTCGAGCCGGCCGGGGGTGCAGGATCGGAAGCGCCTTCCGGTTCCGTTGCCGTCGGTGCTGGGACAGACGAAACCCGCTCCGCCGCGATGGCGCGGGCTGGCATATGCACGACCTCAGATGCTGCACCGACGGGTTCCGGATCCACAGGGGTGGCGGGAGGCTCGGGCTCACCCAGGTGCACCGCGACTTCGGCTGGGGACGTCGTCAGCCACAGTTCCCGAACACTCACCACACCGCTGAGCAGCGGCAGCGGCGAGTACGGGATGTCCTCTTCGGGCCCGTCTACCACGAGCCGCACGTCCGCGTCGGGAGGCAGAGTGTGCGTCGCCCAGGTGCGCGCGTCCTTGCCGGACAGAGCGGATTCTCCGACCAGAGCCGTGATGGAGCCCGCCAGCCGCAGCCGGTCCGGCCCCACGATGGCGAATCCCGGCAGCGCGGCGACCACTTCGAGCAGTTCGAGGAGTTCGCTGTGGTCGCCTGCGCGGCTGACCAGAGACCAGCACGCGTCGGCGGCCGGACTTGCCCATTGCACATCGGCGACCACCGACAGGGATGGACCGACGAAAGCCAGCCACGGGCCGGGCAGGTAGCTCGTCACGTCCCCGGTTCCTTCCGCGGGGCGGTCCGCGCGGCAGGACCGGCCATGCTCACGGCGTTGTCGACCACGACGACGGTTACGTTGTCGCGTCCGCCTGCGGCCACGGCGGCACCGACCAGCGCGTCGGCGAGGGTTTGGGGATCGTCTTCGGCGCCGAGCCGTTCGGCGATCTCGGCGTCGGAGAGTTCGCCGGTCAGGCCGTCGGAGCAGAGCAGGAACCGTTCGCCCGCCACGACCGGGAGCACCCGGATCTCCGGTTCGGCATCGGCGGTCCCCAGCGCCTTGGTCAGCACCATGCGGGCTGGGTGCGCTCGGGCCTGCGGTTCGGTGATCCGCCCGGCGCGGACGAGGTCGGCGACCTCGGAGTGGTCGGCGGTCAACTGCTCGACGGCGCCGTCGTGGAACCGGTAGACCCGGGAGTCGCCGAGGTTGAACACGGCCCAGTGCGGGGTTCCGCCAACCTCGATCAGGCACAGTCCGGTGAGCGTCGTGCCCATCCCGGCCTTGTCGGGTTCCCGGCTGGCGGTCGCCAGGATGTCGGCGTTGGCCTTGGCGACGTGCTGCTTCACCTCGTCCACCCCGACCGATTCGAGTTCGGCGAGCCCGGCCAGCGCGGTGACGGCGATACCGCTGGCCACCTCCCCTGCCGAGTGCCCGCCCATCCCATCCGCGACGGCGAACACCCGCCCCTGGACGAGGTGGCTGTCCTGATTGGTGCCTCGGACCGCGCCGATGTCCGTGGCGACTCCAGCGCGCATCGCGGTCACGGAAGCATCCCGAAGACCTGGGCCATGCGGTCCAGCGCTGCGGCTCTCGGCACCGGCGCCCCCCGATCCGGCGAGTGCTGGGAGTCCGAGACGGTCACGTCTCCGCTCTCGTCCACGGTGACGGACATGCTGGTCGTGCTCTCGCCGGTTGTCGCCTCGACCAGAATCGCGACCGGGCCAGTGGGTGCCAAATGCGCGTCAACGAAGCCGATGACCTGCTCCCCCAATGGCGCGCCGAGCACCCGAACGTCGAACCGCATGCCCGCGAAGGGCAGCACCGCCAGAGCAACGTGCGGGCCGAAGAACAGGTGCGCGAACCGCATCCCGGACTCCGTCCAGGCGACCGCTCGGACGCGCGTGGTGGCCGTGGTGAGCCCGGCGAGGACGGTGAGGACTTCCTGGCCCGGGACGACCGCACGCTCCCGCATCTCGCACAGCCCCCTCGCCAGCAGCGACGACTCCCCCGCCGCCTCAACACCCTCGGGATAACCCGCCAGCACCTGAGTGCGGACCACGGGCGCTTGCCTGACCGACAGGAGGAACGCCATCTCCGCGAACGTCAGCACCACCCGGTCCACGCCCGTGTCCACCTGATCCGTCGTCACTGTCCCAGCCAACCCTTCAGAAAGTCGACGCCACCGCTGATCGCACCCGCCGCGGCTTCGGCTGCCGCGTTCGCGCCCGCCCCGACGCCCTCGGCGAGGTCCCACGCCCCGTCCGCCACCGCCGAGACCCCTTCCCACACCGTGGTCGCTCCGTTGACGAAGCCGTCGACCAGATCGCGGCCCAACGTCGGATCCAACTGGGTGGCGATGCCGTAAAGCAGTCCGACGGCCCCAATCGCGATCCCCGCGGGCGGGCAGATCGCGCCCGCGACGATCGCCGCCGTGCCGAGCACCAGCCCGACCCCGGCGTTCGCGGTGTCGTTCGAACCCGGATCAGTGGCAAGCCCGTACCCCAGACTCACCGCGTCCTCGACGATCCCAACGATGCTCAGCCGCTTGCCGAGCACCGCGAGCGTCTTGGGGTCAACGCCTTTGAACGCTTTGGCGTCGATGAGCAAGTCGACGGCCCCGATACCCCAGAACACGCCATCCACGAAAGCCTTGCCAGCGGACTCGAACGGGCTGGCAGACCGTTCGAGTCCGCCCGCGCTCCACGAGCTGCCGCTCCACCCACTGCCACCCCCGTCGCCCCCGCTGGCGACCCGCTGCTGTACCGCGTTGTTCCGCAGCGCGCCCGCGCCCTCCCGCCCAGCGGCGGCGACGGCGACGAGCAGATGACTCCACCGGCCCTGCCAGTCGGCCCGGAAGGTGTCCCCATCCCGCCCGAGCCAAACGGTCCGGCCTAGCAGTGAGTTGACCTCGCAACGAATGCCGTCGACCTGGTCGGCCAGCCCGGCCAGGGCAACCCCGAGGCGGTCGAGCTGGTCCGGGTCAGCTCCCAGCATCTCCCCCATCGAACATCCTCCCACCACGCTGGCCTCTGGTCAGAGGGACCATCGCCGCTATAGGGGCAGGTGTTGCACCTGATCTTCACGCACCCCGGACGTCAGCCAAGGATCAACTAGCCGACCTGCGCGGCGGACGCCGTTCCCGCACCTGATCAGCAAGTCAGGATGGACAGGTGCGAAAGAATGTCCGGGTTCGACGCGGGTCTGGTTCGGGTCGTGTCCCTACAGGCCAGCGACGGAGATCGGAGCACGTCTCGGACGCCGACCACGAGGAAGCGGCGGGGATGAAAGAGCGTGCCGTACTCGGGCATGCGAGGGCCGCGCAATAGGCCCCGCGTCGCCGAAAGCCTGTCCCTGAGCTCATTGGGTGAGGATGCGCACCATGGTTCAGTGGACGGATGCGGTGTAGCAGGTGGGGTGTCGTTCGTAGTCTCGGGCGCAGCCCCGGTGGCGGGTGAACCATCTCGCGAATGGTCACGTGCGCTCACAATAATTACTGCGCAGGCGAGGGCGGTACCGAACTGCCAGACTGGCGGGAAACATGACAAAGCGCGTCATCGGTACTAATACCGACGCCTGGACACAGGGGGGATGGTTTCCTCTTCACTCCGATCGTCGAGTTGGCGTCTCTGAACTGGTATCGTCCAGGACTGCGCCGTATTCGGGAGTGCCCGACCGGTCTGATCGTCGCCTTCGCCACCGGCTCCAGGAGGTCCTGTGCGGGTCTTTCTCAACTACCGCAACGGCGACGGCGAGGACTTCGCCGCGATGCTCGACCGCGAGTTGTCGCCCGAGCTGGGCGCTGGGAACGTCTTCCGTTCCAGCAAGTCCGTCGACCCCGGAGCACTGTTCGCGCACTCCCTCCTGTCCACCGTCCGACGGTGTGACGCGCTGGTCGCGGTGATTGGCGTCAACTGGTTGCGCATCCTGGCCGATCGGGGCGGCCGCGACGAGATCGACTGGGTTCGGACCGAGCTGGTGGAGGCGTTCGAACACGGCGTCACGGTCATCCCCTTCTACGTCGGCGGCAGGCAGCCCTTGAAAGACGCCGACCTGCCTTCGGACCTGGCGAGGGTGGGCCTTGTCCACGGCATCCTGTTCGACCACAGAGCCCCTGAGCACGCGATCGAAAGGCTGCGCACCGTGCTGGGTCTACCCGAATCCGCGCAGAACACCGCTGCCGAGACACCGGATTCCCGCGTCGGCATCAGATCCATCGTCGCCGGTAAGGCTCAGATTGTGGGAAATAACGCCGGTCCAGTGCATTTCGGCTCCGGCAGCATCTTCCAGCTTCCCGGCGGAACCGCTCCCTGATGACTGACACCGCACCCGATAGCTCGGCGATGGGGTTTGATTCCACTGCGGCCATGGCAACCGGTTTCGTGCCAGCCGAGACGGGGATCGACCATGTCAGGGGCGATGAGGTGGCCGCGGTGGGCCAGGTCGAAGGCGCAGTCCACCAAGGCTCCGGCTCGATCAACTACTTCCTCGCTCCCGCCTCGGCACCGACGTCACCGCGCCGCAGTCCACGTGAACACACCGCCGACCTTCTCGGCGATCTGAGCGCCCGTTTCGTGGAGGGCCCGGGTTTCATCACAGCCGAGCAGCGACTGCAACAGCCGGGCACCGTGGTGCTCACTGGCGATCCCGGCACGGGCAGACGTACCGCCGCTCTCATGCTCCTGCACAGGTCCGGCGCCGGAACGTCCCGGTTCCGGGAAGTCGATGTAGACGGCAGTGACGACGACGTGGACTCGTTCACTGTGCAGTCGGGTGAGCGGATCTTGCTGGTCATGCCGGACGACAACGGCGAATCCGTTCAACGGCGGTCGAAGTGGCTGGTCAATCACCACTCCGCTGTTCGACAAGCACAGGCCTACCTCGTCGTCGTATGCAGTAGTCGCGCTCAACACCTGCTGCCCGACGAGCTTATCCAGCAGGTCTGCCGCCTCGGACGACCACAGGGAGCGGCGGTGCTCACCAAACACTTGGCCGCTCTGGGGGTTACGACCTGGCACGCGGACCTGACCAGGCACGCCCTAGCCGACCCCATGCGTGACTTGGCGCGGTTGGCCGCTTTGATCGGGCAGGCGAAGGAAACAGCTGACAACGACACCGACCCAGCCGCCTGGATCGCCGAGGGACTAGCTGCGTACACCGAACCGGTGGATCACGTCCAGATTCCCTCCAATGGGCGGGTACGCGCCCTGACGGTGATGACAGCGCTGCTGGAGCAGGCCCGCGCCGAGGCGGTCTTCACAGCCAGCGAGAGCTTCCTCCGCTCTGTCCGATACCCCGAAGACCCGATCCACCCCTTGGAGTGGGTGGACCTCGACCACCGGCTGCACGACATCGAAGCAAGAGTCGACAAGAGGCGGCGAGTGCGGTTCACCAAAGCCGCACACGGCCACGCCGTGCTCACCTATTTCTGGGACCGGTTGCCGTGGCTGCGCACTCAATTGACCGCTGAGATCAACAGCGTTCTCGGCCTCCGAGAGCTCGATGACGGCGATCGACTGCGCGTCGCCCGCCGCTTCGCGGCGCAATCCTTGCGCACCGGGCACACCGACGACCTCTTCACCGCCGTCTTTCAATGGTGTCAGCAAAGGAACCTGCAGTGGATCGGCATCCAGATCCTGGCCGACGGGCTAGAGAGCGACGCTGGTTCGGTGTTCCGGCGACAGGTGTACACCTGGGTGACACATCGCAACCTGCACCGCTACGTCGCGTTGGCCTTGGTCCGGGTCTGCTCCGAGTCCATTGCCCCGACCAGGCCCGAACAGGCGCTGGTGCGGTTACGGCACCTCACCCGAAACTATGACAGCGAAGTCGCATCGACGGCACGTGAGGCTCTGATCCTCCTGGCGAAGGACGACCCCGCGTTCCTGACCAGGTTGCTGAGCCAACTGTGCAAGGACCTTGCCGCAGACCCGGTGAAGCCGACCGACGTCACCCTGTTCACGGCAGTGATCGATCCGCGCAACCTGGCCCAGCTCACAACATCCACCCTGTCCGCAGCGGCAGACCTGACTGCCGAGGCATGGCGAGTCCTTCTGAGGCGGCACCAGGCGACCTGGCTCACCGCCCTGGAGGCGACGTTGACCGCAGCCGCCGAACACGGGCCGGAACTCCTGGTGTCCATCCTGCTCGCCTCTTGTCGAAACGACAAACAGATCGCCGACACGTTGTTCACCGGCACCCGAATCGTGGCCTCCAGAAACAGCTCAATAAGCCGTGTCACTGGACTATTGTTCATCCGAATGGTGATCGCGGAAAGCCAGACGTAGCTGACGACTGTCTTCCCTGGCCCAGTGCACGCCGATATCTCATCCAGGCAGATGAAGGACTTACGTAACCAAGACCCCACGGCGTTCATGGGTCACGGTAGCCAGCCGCGCAATGTCGACCAGCCCGGTTGCGGGTGTCCGATTGGCCAGAAGTCGCACGTATTCGACGACACGACCAGGCCGTGTTCGACCATCGCTCCGCCTGCACCGTAGAGTCGGCCTGCTACCGCTGCCTCTGCTCATCACGTACCCCTGAACGGACATCACATGGCCCGCATGACCATCGTCCAGCTCATCGATGACCTCGACGGCACCCCTGGCGAGGACATCGCCACTATTACCTTCAGCCTTGACGGGGTGGACTACGAGATCGACCTTGCCGAGGTGAACGCCGAAAGGCTCCGGAAGAGCCTCGAGGAGTTCGTCACGGCCGGGCGCCGCACCGGCGGCCGGGTGAAGCGCGGCCCAGCACCTCGGTCGACCGCCCAGGGCGCGGGCCGGTCCAAGTACGAAACCAAGGCCATCCGCGACTGGGCGCAAGCCAACGGCTACGAAGTGGCCGGCCGCGGACGCATTCCCGCCAACGTGATCGAGGCCTACCAAGCTGCCGAGCACGCCTCCAGCCCGACGTCTGCTAGCAGCGACGACAAGCCAAAGCGTGGCCGCAAGCCAGTGACCGCGGCGTTCTCCGGCTGACCCGGCTGCTTCCCGATGGCTGCAACTTCCGTCAGCAGCCCTTGAACCTATCGTCAGCCGCCCAGCCGGTGTTGGCCCAGGTCGCGGGGTCGGCTTGGCCGACTCCGGAGAAGCGGGCGGTGAGTTGGGTCATCAGCCAGGTGGTGAATCGGGCGGCGCCGTGGGGGCAGGTGTGGATGCCGTCTGAGCTGCGGTCCGCCTTGCCGTCCCTCTCGCGTTGGAAGTCGGGGCCCCACACCTCGGCGCTGTCGAGCACGATGACCCGACCGGCGGACTCTTCGGCGATCTTCTGCGCCACCGAGGCGGTTCTCCCCAGGTCGGGCATGTGCGGGGAGTAGAACTCGTCGGGGACGATGGGCGGCATGGTGACGAACACGGTGGTGGCTCCGATGCCCGTGGCGGCGTCCGCGAGGCGCTGGTAGCCGGTGCGTTGCTCGGTCTCTGTTCCCCAGTCGTAGGTGGTGACCTGGTAGATCACCACGTCCGGGCGGACGGTCTCCAGGGTCGCGGGCAGCGTCTGCCAGGTGGTCTCGGCCAGCGGTCCGACCACCCCTCCGCCACCGTCGGCGGCGATGGACGTGAAGCCCACTCCCGCGGCCTTCATGGCCGCCGCCAGCGGCAGGGCTTGGCCAGCAGCGATGGAGTCTCCCATGAACAGGACCTTCGACATGCGTGGACCGCTGGTCGAGACCGTGCCGGGGGAGGCGAGCGCGCCCGGGTCGACGGTCTGGGCCGCGGGGCGCGGCACGACGACCCACAACAGGGCCAGGGCCGCCATCACCGCGGCGAAGACGGCGATCCCGGTCCGCCCTCGTGCCCACCCCGCCCGGAACCGGACCGGGTCTTCGACGAACCGGCGGGACAGCGCGGCCAGACAGATCGACACGGCGCACACCAGTGTGGCCCACAGCCAGCCGCTCACGCCGAGCCGCTCGGGGGTGAGGACGAGAAACACCGGCCAGTGCCACAGGTAGAGGCTGTAGGAGATCAGTCCCAACCAGCGCAGCGACGGCGTGCCCAACATGCTCGCGACGGTGTTCTCCGGAGCCTGCGCGCACAGCGCCACCAGTGCCGCGGCGGCCAGCGAGTGAGCGAACAGTCCGCCATGGAACAGCCCTCGGGACGTCTCGCCGTCGACCAGCAGCCAGGACATCGCGATCCCGGCCAGCAGGACAGCGCAGACCGCTCCGGCCAGCCTGCCGGTGATCCGGCGCAGCAGGTTCCTGGCGGGTTCGGTGGCCGCGAGCGCGCCGAGCATGAGGGAGAAGGCGCGGGTGTCGGTTCCGGTGTAGACGCGGGTGGTGTCCCCGTCCCCGACCAGCAGGACCATCAGGGCCAGGGAGGCAAGGGAGACGATAACGGCGAGAAGGGCGACCGTGCGCGATACCCGAGCCGTCCGCCGGACGAGCAGCAGTACGGCGACCGGCCAGAGCAGGTAGAACTGCTCCTCCACGGCGATGCTCCAGAGGTGGCCGAACAGCCGGTCCGCCCCGAAGCGGTCCCAGTAGCCCGCCGACTCGCCGATCAGGTGCCAGTTGACCAGGTTCAGCTGCACCCACGGTCCGTCCGACAGCGCTGAGGACCACAGATCGGTCATTCCCGCCGCCCAGACGACCACGGTCGCGATGACGAGCACGACGACGAGCGCCGGGGCCAGGCGCCTGATCCGACGCTGGCAGAACGCGGTGAGCGACACCGTTCCGGTGGCGGCGGCCTCCCGCAGCAGGAGGTCGGTGATGAGGTAGCCGGACAGGGCGAAGAACAGGTCGACGCCGAGGAAACCGCCGCTGATCCCGCCCGCGTGGAACAGCAGGACCGCGGCGACGGCCAGGCCGCGCAGACCGTCCAGAGCCGGGATGCGCGCACCGGGGCTGAGGGTGGCAGGTGTCCGAGACACCTGGTGCAGTTGTGTCATGCCGTCCACGATCGACAGACGATGCACAGGACGGGTCCGAGCCGTGTCGCGGTTCTGTCGCAGCCGACTTGGCACGTCAGGCGGGCAGCGGGCAGCCGAGGGGTCCGGTTCCGCTGCCGTCGGTGAAGGTCAGCGCGACCGTCATGTCCGCGGGCCCGCCGCTCTGCCGGTTCACGCCGAGGGCGGTGCACACGATCTGCTCGATCCCGCGCTCCCCCACCTCGTGGCGGGCCAGCGGAACCGCCACGCTCGTGACCGTTCCCGAGACCGTCACCTGGGGCCCCAGCGACTCGACCGGTCGCAGGTCCGACCGCAGGCCGTCTTGCGGCGCTCCGCCGCCGCGCAACAGCAGTTCCAGCGCCGCGGTGATGCCGCCGAGCCTGCCGGTCGGGACGAGATGGGGCACGAGGTCCCCGCGGGCGTCGAGGTAGTAGAGGACGACGCCCGGCGCGACGCCGGTCGGCGCACGGCCGCCGCCCATCACCTCCGACGGCGCCACGCCGCATCCGGCCAGGAGCACCAGGACCGAGGCGGCGACCGCCCTGCGGATCACCGCGCCGCTCCCGGCAGCCGCAGCACGAACCGCGCGCCCGCGCCCGGCGCGTCGCCCGCCTCGATCACACCGCCGTGCAGGCGGGCGTTCGCCAGGGCGATCGACAGCCCCAGACCGCTGCCCTCGGAACGGGTGCGCGCCGCGTCGGCCTTGTAGAACCGCTCGAACACGCGGGTCCTCACCTCCTCGGACAAGCCCGGTCCGTGGTCGACGACCTCCAGCTCCACATCGCCCCCGTCAGCGCGGAGCGACACCCGCACGGGCGGGCGGCCGTGCCGCAGCGCGTTGCCCACGAGGTTGGCCACGATCACGTCAAGGCGGCGCGGGTCGAGGCGGGCCCGCAGGCTCTCCGGCGCCTCCAGCTGCACCTCGCCGCTCCAGCCCCGCGACGACAAGCACGCGTGCACGGTGCGCGGCACGTCCACATCGTCCAGGAGCAGCGACGCGCGGCCAGCGTCGAACCGGGAGATCTCCACCAAGTCCTCCACCAGCCGGGCCAGTCCGCGGATCTCCTCGGCCGCCAGCAGGACCGACGTGCGGGCGTCGGCGGGCAGCAGGTCGGCGTCGGCCTCCAAGACCTCCGCGACCGCGACCAGTGTCGTCAGCGGCGTGCGCAGTTCGTGGGAGACGTCCGCGACGAAGCGGCGGGCGTCGGCCTCCATGCCGCGCAGCTCGGCGACGGTGCCCTGCAGCCGCTCCGCCATCCGGACGAACGCGCGGGCCAGGTCCCCCAGTTCGTCCGACCCCCGCACCGGCGGCCGGACGGCGAGGTCGCCGCCCGCCATGCGGTCGGCAGCGGCGCGCAGTTCGCGGACCGGGCGCAGCACCCGCCCGGCCACCACCAGCGCAATCAACAGCGCCAGCGGCAGGGCGAGGACGGTGGTCAGCACCGCGGCACGCGCGGAGTCCGCGATCCGCGTCTCGGTGGCCGACAGGTCGCGGACGGCGTAGACCTCGATGCCCGAGTCCCGTCGGGTGCCGTCCATCAGGGTTTCGAGCACAGGTGTGCCGAGCACCAGGCGGGGCCCGTCGACTGCGGATACGCGCTGCAGCACCATCTCCTGCCCTGCGCCCACCGCGTCGCGCAACTCCCGGGTGACGGCGTCCAGGTTCGGGCCCACGGCTGACACCAGCTCGCCGTAGACGACCATCGTCGAGGTCCCCAGAGCCACCCGCATCTGGTCGAGAGCCTGCTGGTCGGGAGGATAGTCCACGGTCACGGCGACCTCCGCGACTCGGCGCCGCAGATCCTCGGCCGCCCCGTCCTGCACCTCGGCCACCAAGGCGGCGCGGGAGGAGGTGAACCCGGCTCCCGCCGCTGCGGCCGCCCCGAGCACGGCGACAAAGACGAAGCCTGCGACCATGCGCGGGCGCAGCCCCGTGAACCGCAGCCAGGACCGCGTTCTCACGTCGGCCCGAAGCGATAGCCGAAGCCGCGCACCGTCTGCACGAACACCGGGCGCGCCGAATCGTCCTCGATCTTGGCCCGCAGCCGCTGCACGCAGTTGTCGACCAGCCGGGAATCGCCGAGGTAGTCGTGCTCCCAGACGGCCTCCAGCAGTTGGACACGGCTGAACACCTGTCCTGGCGAGGCGGACAGCACGAGCAACAGGCGGAGCTCGGTCGGCGTCAACGACACCTCCACCCCCCTGCGGGCCACCGTCAGGGAGGCCCGGTCAATGGTGAGCGTGCCGTGTCGGTCGACCCGCGCCGCGCCCGCTCCGGTCCGGCCGCGGCGCAGGACCGCCCGGATGCGGGCGTCGAGCACCCTCGGCATCACCGGTTTGACCACGTAGTCGTCCGCGCCTGCCTCCAGCCCGCCCACGATGTCGAAATCGTTCCCGCGGGCGGTGAGCATGATGACCGGCACGTCGCCCTCGGCCCGCAGCCGCCGACACACCTCGAACCCGTCCACCCCCGGCAGCATCAGGTCCAGCACCACGACGTCCGGGGGAACGCTCCGGGAGCGGCACAGCCCCTCCTCGCCCGTGCGCGCGATCCGCACCCGGTGCCCGTGCCTGCCCAGCGCCAACTCCAGACCACGGCAGATCGACGGGTCGTCCTCGATCAGCAAAACCTCCGCCACAAGCCGATTATGTCCACCGCGTTCCACGTCGAGGTCATTCACCGTCTGATTGCGACGTAGTTCGGACATCGCGAGATCTGCCGCCGCAAGTCATTCACTGGCGCCTATCGCGGTGAGGACGTGGGTTCGGGCTGCGCGGCGGGCGGGCCATTGCGCGGCGAGCAAGCCGATCACCGTGGTCACGGCGACGAACCCGGCGAGCCTGCCCCATGGGATCACCACCGGCAGGCCGCCCTGGGTCAGGACCACCGCGACGCCGACCACGCCGCCCGCGACGAGACCGGTGAGGGTGCCGAGCAGGGCGATGAGGACCGATTCCAGGCGCAGCACGGTGACCACATCGCGACGGCCGAGGCCGATGGCGCGGAGAAGCCCGATCTCCCGGGTGCGCTCGATCGTGGACATGGTCATGGTGTTCACGACGCCGAGCGCGCCGATCAGCACGGAGATGCTGAGTAGGGCGTAGAGGATGTTCAGGAAGGGGTCGAAGCGCGCGCCCTCGGCGTCCCGGTGCTCGGCGCGGGTGCGCACCAGCATCGTGGGGTTGTCGAGCGCGGCGGTGATCTCCCGCTTCAGCGCGTCGGCCTGGCCCGGTTCGGCCTGGACGAGCACGGTGGTCGGCGTCCGGTCCTCGGGCAGGACGGCGGCGTCGACGAGGGCGTCGTGGTGGAAGCCGTCGGGAGCGTCGTAGACGGCCACCACCGGCAGGGACACGACGGCCCCTGCCACATCACCGGAGGCCACCGACCCGACCCGCCACCCCGTGTCGGCCGCCGTCTCGGTCGAGACGGCCATGCCGCGCCGGAGGTCGAGCGTGCCGTCGGTGACCCGAATCGGGACCAGCCGCGCGATGGTCGTCGGGTCGACGCCCGTGACGCCGACGCGGTCGTCGCCGAGGTCGAGCACGGCCGGGACGATGGGGGTGACGGCGCGTGCGCCGGGCAGTCCGGCGACCCGGGCGGGCAGGTCGGCGGCCGCGGTGGCGAAGTCCATAGGCGTGATCCGCACGTCGGCGGCGTCGCCGGTCTCGGCGTCCCGCTGCGCCTTGGCCGCCACCGAGGCGATGGGGACGGTGACGGCGGCGCAAATGGCCAGGCCGGTCATCAGCGCGCTCGCGGTGGCCGCCGTGCGGCGGGGATTCCGGCGGGTGTTTTCCGCCGCCAGCGTCCCCCGGACGCCCGCGATCCGGGTCAGCGGCCCGCGCACGAGCGCGGTCAGCGCGGTGGCCAGCAGCGGGACCATGGCGACGAGACCGAGGAACAGCAGCGGCGCTCCCAGGTAGACGAGGTCCTGGGAACCGGAGAACAGCAGCGCCGACCCGAGGACAGTGGCGGCCGCCCCTCCAACGGTCCGTGTCCGCGATGACGCGGTGGTCGGGGGCAGGCCGGTGCGCAGCGCGGCGATCGGTGGGACGGCCGCGGCCCGGCGCGCGGGCAGGTAGGCGGCGGCCACGGTGACGCCGAGCCCGACGGCGACGGCGGCGACCACGGGCACAGGGGTGAACGGCCGCAGCGGCACCGGCGGCCCGTCACCCACGCCGAACAGCCCGTTGAGCGCCCATGCCGCGGCGATGCCCAGCGGGTGCCCGAGGACGGTGGCGACCGCGCCGAGCAGGGCGGCCTCGGCCAGCACGCCGCGCATGACCTGGCGGCGGGCCGCGCCGACCGCGCGGAGCAGGGCGTGCTCGCGGGCGCGGGCCGCGGCGAGCATGGTGAAGGTGTTGGCGACGGTGAAGACCGCGACGAACACCGCGACCGCCGCGAAGCCCAGCAGGATGGCGGTCAGCTTCTCGCCGTCGCCCGCCGCCGCGTTCGAGGCGATGTAGGCGTCCTCGGGCAGCAGCGGGACCAGCGCGGTGGTGTCGGGCGCACCCGACACCTCGATCGCGGTGTGGCCGAACAGCCTGTGGGCGGTCGCCGGGTCGAAGGCCATGAACGTGCCGCCCATGGGGTCAGCGGCGACGACGCCTGACACCCGTGCGTCTCGGGCGACGCCGCCGACGATGACGCGGACGACGTCGCCGACGTCATAGCCGGTGCGCCGGGCGGTCTGGTCGTCGATCACGACCTCACCGGGACCACCGGGCGCGTGACCGCGCACGGTGTCGCCCACGTGGTCCGCGCCGACCGCCCATTCCGGCGGTCCGACCACGCCGCCGTCCGGGCCGACCAGGAACGCGCGGCCGGTCGAGCGCAGGCGGGCGGACTGCACCCCCGGCGCCTCGGCGATCCGGGCCGCGAGGGCGGGGGTCATGGCCGCGCCCTCGATGACGATGCCGCTGGGCTGGGCACGGTCGAGCGCGGCGCGCACCGAGGCGCCGTAGAGCAGCGCGCCGGACACGAACGCCACGCCGAGCACCACCCCGACCAGCGGCAGCACGAAGCGCGACCACTGGGCGACGACGGCGCGCACCGCCATGCGGATCACCGGCCCACCGCCGGGGAGTCGAAGCGGCGCATGCGGTCGAGCACCCGCTCCGGCGTCGGCTCGGGCATCTCGTCGACGAGCGCGCCGTCGGCCAGGAACAGCACGCGGTCGGCGTAGCCCGCGGCGATCGGGTCGTGGGTGACCATCAGCACGGTCTGCTCCCACTCCCGTGCGCAGCGGCGCAGCAACTCGAGGATGCGGGCGCCGGAGCGGGAGTCCAGGTTGCCGGTGGGCTCGTCGGCCACGACGATCTCCGGCCGGGTGACGAGGGCGCGGGCGCAGGCGCCCCGCTGCTGCTGGCCGCCGGACAGCTGGGCGGGCCGGTGGTCGAGCCGGTCGCCCAGCCCGACGGCGGCGATGACCTGTTCGGTCCACGCGCTGTCCGGCCGCCTGCCCGCCAGTGCCAGCGGGAGGGTGATGTTCTCCCACGCGGTCAACGTCGGCAGCAGGTTGAAGGACTGGAAGACGAAGCCGACCCGCTCCCGCCGCAGCGCGGTCAGCGCGTCGTCCGACAGCGCGCCCAGATCCGTGCCGCCGAGGCGGGCGGTGCCCGACGTGGGCGCGTCCAGCCCGGCGAGGCAGTGCATGAGCGTCGACTTGCCCGAGCCGGACGGTCCCATCACCGCGGTGAACTCGCCGCGGCGGAAGACCGCCGACACACCGGAGAGCGCGACGACCGCGTTCTCCCCGTCCCCGTACACCTTGCCGAGCGCGACCGCCTCGGCCACCACTTGTCGCTCCACGTGACCATCGTGGACACGCACGGCGGTGTCCGGATCATCCGCTCGGCCGAGCCGCACCGGCCTGATCAGCCGAAAGGATGAGGCGAGGGCTCGTGTGCTGCTATAGCGTCCCGGTCATGCCTTCCGCGTTCGTGTCGCTGTCATGGGCACAGCGGGTGACCATCGCCGTCCTCTGCGCGACAGCGGCGGCGGTGCTGGTCGTCGAGGTGTTCTCCGCCGAATCGGTGGTCACCGCGGCCGGGGTCGCCGTCTGCGGGGTCCTCGCCGTCACCGCGCTGTTCATCCCCCGGCTGGTGCTGCCGTCAGCCCTCCTGTCGGCCGGGTTCTCGCTGGCGTCCCTCGCGCTGCCGGTGCGGCTGGACAACACGTTCGGGCTGGTAGAGCTGAGCGCGCTGTCGTGGCTGGTGGTGCACGTCGTGATGGCGCGGACCCCGCGGCGGGCCGTGGGGTCGGCGCTGGCGCTGGGCGCGGCGATCCTGCTGCTGCCGCTGCGGCTGGCGCCGACCGAAGCTGTCGCGCTGATCGGGGGCGCTCTCGCGCTGGGGGTGCCGTTCCTGGTGCTGCTCGGCCTGTACCTGCGGCTGCACGAGCGCCGCAGGGCCGACGGGTTCGCGATGGCCCGCCAGGAGCAGCGCCTGGAGTACGCCCGCGACCTGCACGACTTCGTCGCCCACCACGTGACGGCGATCGTCGCGCAGACCAAGGCCGTCCGGTACACCACGGCGGCCGGGAGCCCGCCGTCCCCCGAGGACCTCGACGGGATGCTCGCCGCCATCGAGACGGCGGGCTCGGAGGCGCTGACCTCGATGCGCGGCATGATCACCGTCCTGCGCGGCGACGCGGAGCCGCCCCGGCCCAGCACCCTAGGCGAGGTGGTGCGCGCCGCCGCCGACCGCTTCCCCGGGCCCGCCGTGGTGACCACGTCGCTCGACGACGGGCTCGCCGCCCGGGTTCTGCCGGACACCGTGGTGGAGACCGTGCGGCACGTCGTCCAGGAGTCGCTGACCAACGTGCTCCGGCACGCGGAGGACGCCTCCGCCGTGGAGATCAGCGCCCGGCAGGACGCGGCTGGCGTCGCGGTCACCGTCCACGACGACGGTCCCGGCAAGCCCGGGACAAGCCCCGGCTTCGGCCTCGTCGGCCTCGCCGAGCGCGTCACAGCCGCAGGCGGCGTGCTCGACGCGGGCCCGGCGCCGACCGGCGGCTGGCGGGTCGTGGCGACACTGCCATCATCGGGCGCATGATCCGCGTGCTGATCGCCGACGACCAGGCGATGGTCCGCTCGGCGTTCGGGATGATCCTCGGCGCGCAGCCGGACATGGCCGTCGTCGCCACCGCGGCCGACGGCGAGTCCGCGGTCGAGCAGGCCCGCCGCCTGCGCCCCGACGTCTGCCTCCTCGACATCCGCATGCCGCGCCTCGACGGGCTCACCGCCACCCGGCTGCTCGCCGGACCCGACGTCCGCGACCCGCTCAACGTCGTCATCGCCACGACCTTCGACCTCGACGAGTACGTCTACCAGGCGCTCCGCAACGGCGCGTGCGGCTTCCTCCTGAAGGACTCCTCCCCCGCCCTGCTGGTCGAGGCGGTCCGCGCCGCCGCGTCCGGCACGGCCCTCATCTCTCCCGCCATCACAGTCCGGCTCCTCGCCCACCTCGCCCCCCTGCACAGGCCCGAACCCGAGGACCCCGGCCCCGTCGACCCGCTCACGGACCGGGAACTCGCCGTCGCCCGCCTCGTCGCCCGCGGCCACACCAACGAGGAGATCGCGGGTCATCTGTTCGTCACGCTGGCGACGGTCAAGACCCACCTGGCCAACATCCAGCGCAAACTCCGCGCCCGCAACCGGGTGGAGATCGCGGCGTGGGCGTGGCGGACAGGCACCGTGACCACCTGACTCCCTTCGCCGATCGCATTGACGGTCAGCGGTGCCACCCGCCATACCGGTTGGGTGGCCGTTGATGCGGCGGCATCGCGCCCGTCACCGCTGCCCAGACCACAAGCGTGATGGTGCTCGTCACGGTGACACGCGTGTCATGGTGCCTTCCTGATCGAGTGGGGGCCACCGGGGTGAGTCGCTCTGCGCCCCAAGACGGGTCAGGGGCTGTCGTAGCCGAGGGTGTAGTCGCCGGAGCCGCTGTAGGCGTGGATCCGGTAGCGGTAGTAGCCCGCGGTGCCGGAGTAGCTCAGTTCCTCGTCCGCGGCGGACGTGACGCCCCGCGCGACGGTCGCCCAGCTCGAGCCGCTCCATCTCTGGAGGTAGAGGTCGAAGTTGGCACTGTCGGGGCCGTCCAGGCAAGCCCGGTGCGCGCCCGGCACGGTGGTGTGGAAGTAGCGGCCGTCGGGCTGGTAGACGCTGCCGCCGGAGCCGAGGGTGCCGGTCCTGGTCGTCTCGAAACCGGTGCAGCCGTCAGGCTGTTCGTCGCGCACCGTCAGGGTGAACACGGCGGTACGACTGCCCGCAGTGCCGGTTCCGGTGATGGTGATCCGATAGGTCCCGGCCGGGGTGGACGCCGTGGTCGCGATGTCCATCGTGGACGTTTCGCCGGAGGTCACCGACGCCGGGGTGAAGGACGCCGTGACCCCCGTGGGCAGGCCGGACGCCGCGAGGGCGATCGTCTGAGGATCGCCGGTGACGATGGTGGTGGAGATCTGCGCGCTCACGGCGGCTCCGGCGTCGACTTCGGCAGAGGTCGGGGTCACCGCGACGGCGAAGTCGTCAATAGGGTCGCCGCAGTCCGGACGGCCGGGCTCGCTGGACTGCCGCGGCACCGAGACCGCGTCCCAGGCGCCCTTGACCGTGTCGAACTTGGCGCAGTCGCCGGGGAACAGCTGGGTGACGGCGTTCATCGTGGCGACGCGGGCGTCGGCGTACTCCCAGAACGAGGTCTTCTGCATCAGCGCCGTCATCCAGACACGGCCCGCGTTCCGGATGCCCATACCGTCGACCGACGCGGGGCCGCCAGCGCAGATCGGGCTGTCCGGCTTGCCGCCGCCGGGATGGGAGCCCTCGGCAATTAGGTAGAACCAGTGGTTGGCAGGCCCGGCCGCGTCATGGACCTCGGTGCTGGGGATCGCCGTCGACCAGCAGTTCGGTTCGTCCCTCGGCCCCGCCGACGGGTCGTACATGACCCGCTCCGGTCCACGGCCCAGCGCGTCGGCCTCCTCGGCGTAGACGTAGTCCGGCGGATCGTCGGGATGGTTGGCGTAGTGCTCGGTCAGTGCGCCGAAGATGTCCCCGCTGGCCTCGTTGAGCGCGTAGGTCTCGACGTAGCCGTCAAAGCCGCCGGGAGTGAACTGGAAGACCGCGTGGCCGTGCTCGTGCGCGACGATGTCGAGCACCGACAGTTGCCGCTGATTGTCCTTCGAGTGGCCGATGTTGACCGTGTGCCCGTTCCAATAGGCGTTGACCTGGTTGAGCCCGACGAAGATCGGGAACGCGCGGCCGTTGCCGTCGAAGCCGTCGCGGCCCAGCCAGTCCCGCAGCATGTTCCACTCCTGTTGGGCCGCGTAGTACGCGTCCGAGCACGCGGTCTCCAGATCGGTTCCGCTTCGGTTGCCCCAGACGTCATCCGGGCCGGACACCGCGCCGTTGCCCTGGACACCGCAGAACATCCCGGACCGTGTCCGGTCGGACATCGAATAGCCCGACGAGGTCCGCGTCGTGTCGATCGTGACGTCGTCGTAGTAGTGGCCGTGGCCGATCCCCGCCAGCACCTCATCCCACTCCGCCAACACCGCACCGAAGCGGGCGTCGACGATCACGTGCAGCATGCTCGGCGTCCCCTTGACCGACCGCCCACGCACCACGACCTCGTATGCCAGGGTCTGCTCGCCCTCCGGCGAGAACACCACCAGTTCCGGCGCGCCGACCGCGTCAACCCCGGCCAGCTCCGCCCTCGCGACCCGAGCCGCCCGCTCCGCCGACACCACCGGAACAGTGCCGACAGAGATAGCGCCCTGACCCGCCAGCGGCGACCCCAGCACAGCCCCGGACGCATCCGCGACAACGACGAAATCACCACCGACGACACGTAAGCCGCGATACTTCCGCTCATAGGCGTGGAACGACAACCCGCGCGGCCCGGAGGACACACCGACCGCGACGAACTCCTCGTCACCTCGGTCAACCGCCACCTGCCGCACGTACGCCACCGCGCCGTCCACGACCTCCTCGGCGGCTCCCGCGGCCTTCACCCCCACCACCGACGTCGCCATCACCGCCAAAGCGGCGCAGACCGAACTCAGCCTTCGCATGTGGCCGCCCTTGCTCCAGATATGACCGGGCACAGGGAACCCGGTGCGTTGGACGACGGTCCCAGCACCTCGAACGACAGGCAACGGACGAAACGAGGACCGCAAAAAAGCGGCAAACATCAGCCAGGACTATCACTTAGTGTGGTTGTAGTCCAGAAGGCCAATCCACGATGAGTGACCACTCGTACAGGACTCGTCAAACCTGGACAGGACCGCATCCAACCGCCCCACGATGTAGGTGCTTCCGCACCGCGTGGGCACTTGCGGTATGAGAAGCGCACTCTGGCGACGTGCGACCGGAAGTTTGCTCCAGCCCGTCGGCCAGGTCGTCGAGGGTGAGCCGTTCGCCGTGCAGCAGCCACAGCAGCAGGCCGGGATCGACGTCGCCGCTGCGGGTGGCCATCACCAGCCCCGCCAAGGGGTGACCGACGGCACCGTGGGCGCCGCGGCGAGCGTGCTGGTCGCGGGAGCCGGTCTCCTGCTCTTCGGCGCGCTCGGCACTTGGCGTTCCAGGACCGCACTCGGCGGGAAGGCTGAGTGATCGCGAGACCCCAGGACCAGCGTCGGGTGGTCAGTCGGCCGCAGTGGTGTGGCGGCCGGACGTCGGCAGTACGCCAGCGCGGCGCAGAAGGTCGCGGGCGGCGGAGATCGCCTCGGGGGTCGTGGCGAACATCCGACCGTCGGCGTCGAGGCGACCGATGACGCCGAGTGCCTCCAGCGGCCGGTGGTGGCCGTCGCGGACACCGGAGACGTACACGGCGATTCCCCGCCGTTCCAGCCTGTCGATGGTGTCCTTGAGGACCAGCACGCCGCTGGCGTCGATCGCGGTCACCCGTGACATGCGCAGGATGACAGCGGACACGTCGGCGATGTCGGGCAGTTCGAGCAGGAACCGGTGGGCGGCAGCGAAGAACAGCGGCCCGTCGATCCGGTAGGCGACGATGTGCTCGGCGAGCAGGGCGTGTTCCTCATCGCTGGTGGCACCGGGCAGGTCGCCCGCGATGCCGACCTGGTCGATTCGGGCCTGACCAGCGACCGCGCGCAGCGCGAGCGCCCCGGCGACCAGCAGGCCGATGACGATCGCGTAGACCAGGTCGAGGGCGACCGTGGACAGCGCGGTGAGGATGAGGACGGCGGCGTCGGCGCGGGTGGCGCGGGCCATCGTCCGCAGGCTGCCGACCTCCACCATGCGGATCGCGGTGGCGATGAGGACACCGGCGAGCGCGGCCAGGGGGATGCGGGAGACCAGCGGGGCGGCGGCGTAGACGATGCAGGCGAGCACGGCGGCGTGGATGAGCGCGGCCAGCCGGGAGGACGCCCCCGCGCGGACGTTGACCGCGGTGCGCGCGATCGCGCCGGTGGCCGGGACACCGCCGAACAGGGGCGCGGCGATGTTCGCCAAGCCCTGCCCGAACAGCTCACGGTCGGGATCGTGCCGTTGCCCGATGGTCATCCCGTCGGCCACCGACGCCGACAACAGCGACTCCAGTGCCGCGAGCATGGCGACGGCCGCGGCGGGCACCAGCAGCGACGGGAACACGGCGAAGTCGAGGAAGGCGAGGGACGGTGCGGGTAGCCCGGCGGGCAGGTCGCCGATGGGAGTAGCCGAGTCCAGGGAGAACACCTCGGCTGCGACCGTGGCCGCGACCACCGCGACGATCGAGAACGGGACGACGGGCCGCCACCGGGCGCCGACCAGCATGATCGCGGCGACCCCCGCCGCGAGCCCCAGCGCGGCCCAGTTCGGGGACAGGACGAAGGCGCGCGCCGCGTGCCAGCCCGTCTCCAGAACGCGCTCGCCCTGCGTCGCGGTGACCCCGAGGGCTGCCGGGATCTGCTGCAGACCGATGACGCAGGCGATGCCCAGGGTGAAGCCCTCCACGACGGGCGCAGGCACGTAGCGCATGACGCGGCCCGCCCGCGCGAGCGCCAGCCCGACCAGCACCACTCCCGCGATCAGACCGACTGCCAGGACGCCCCCGGCGCCGTGTGCGGCGACGATGGGCACGAGGACGACGGTCATGGCGCCGGTGGGACCGGACACCTGCAGGTTCGACCCGCCGAACACGGCCGCGAGCGCACCGGCGACCACGGCCGTCGCCAGCCCGGCCTGGGCGCCCAGCCCCGAGGACACCCCGAAGCCCAAGGCCAGCGGCAGCGCCACGATGGCCACGGTCGATCCGGCGAGCAGGTCACGGCGGAAGTGCCTTCGCGCGGCGACCGCGTCCGCACGAGCGGGCAGCAGCGGACGCAGCCGAGACCACGCCGCGGAGCAGACGGCCCTCACCGCGCGGCCGAGTCGGTGTAGCGCGGCCGGTCGAGCAGATCGCTCTGCCCGGTCAGTGTTCGTCGCACGACCGCGAGCTGCTGTGACAGCGCAGGCATGCGGAGGAACCCGATCTGGTACAGCGAGACTGGCACGACACTCCCCGCGATCAGCACCCGCCCTTCTGAGGGGGCCTGCCGCAGGCAGCACCCGAGGGCCTGCCACAGAGGCTACCAGCGCGATTGCATATATTCGCAATTGCATGGTTCGTCATCGCGATTAGCGATCCACCGCAGCTGGGCAACCCGATCGTGAACGCGTGACGGTGTGAACCGCCTCGCACTGGACCGATGCAGCGAGCCGCGGCCCCGAGGGCCGCCGTATGGTGCTGAAGACCTGCGGAATTGCAAATTTCTACAACTATTGAAGGGTTGGCACCCGTGGATGTGGACGCGGTTCTCGACGAGGCGGGCGTGAGGAACGCGCATGTGCGCGAGTACGTCCGGCATTGGGCACATGTCACGCGTCCCGATCGGATCGAGGTGGTCAGCGCGGCCGATGACGCCCGGCTGATCCGGGAGAGTCTGGCCGCGGGCGAGATCCTGCCGACCAGCGATGGTGGGTACTACGCACGCAGCCACCGCAAGGACACCGCGCGCTCCGAGGAGCGCACCGTGGTCGCCACGAGCGATCCGGCCGACAAGGGTGTCTACAACAACTGGCGCCCCGCGGCGGAGATGACTGCCACGGTCACCGGGTTGATGCGCGGCGCGTCCGTGGGCAAGACGATGTACGTGGTGCCGTACCTGATGGCCCCGCCCGGCTCTCCCTTGGCGCGCTACGCCGTGGGCGTGGAACTCACCGACCACCGCACCGTCGCCCTGCACATGATCAGGATGGCCCGGGTCGGCATCGAGCACATCGACGGTCTCGGCGAGCCCGCCGGATTCGTCCGCGCCGTGCACGTCACGGGCGATCTGGAAAACCTGGGTCAGGGCACCGCGCACGACAGGCGCCACTTCGTCACCGTGGCCGACGAGCGGACCATCCTGCACTACGGCTCGTCTTACGGTGGCAACGCGTTGCTGGGCAAGATCGCGCACGGTCTGCGCCAGGCGTCCTACGACGGATGGGCGTCGGGTGCGTTCCTCGCCGAGCAGTTCATGCTGCTGGGCATCACCGACAGGCAGACCGGGCGCAAGCACCACATCTGCGGCGGTTTCCCCAGCGCGTCCGGCAAGACCAACCTGGCGATGACGCTCGCCCCGGACGCGTTGGGCGACCGTTACCACGTGGAGTTCTACGGTGACGACATCACCTGGTTGTGGGTGGGCGACGACGGCAGGCTGTACGGGATGAACCCGGAGTTCGGGGTGTTCGGCGTCGCGAAGGACACCAACGCCGCCACCAACCCGACCGCGCTGGCCGCGATCGGCCCCGGCACGGAGACCCTGTTCACCAACGTCGCCTACAACACCAAGACCAGCGAGGTCTGGTGGGAGGGCAAGACCGAGCAGCCGCCCGCGGACCTGGATGGCTGGCTGGACTGGACGGGCGAGCCCGTCGCCGAGCGCTCCCCGGAACGGCGGGGCGATCCGTGGGCACACCCGAACAGCCGGTTCACCACGACGCTGTCGAACGTCCCGAACCTCGCCGCCGACTACGCCGCCCCGTCGGGCGTGCCCATCGACGCGATCATCTTCGGTGGCCGCACCCGCGACCGCGAACCGCTGATCCGGGCCATCACCGACGTCGCCGAAGGGGTGTACGACGGGCTGACGCTCGGCGCCGAGGCGACCTTCGCGGCCGAGGGCGTGGACGGCATGCTGCGCTACGACCCGATGTCGATGCGTCCCTTCATGTCCTACCCGGAGGGGCGCTACGCCGAGCACTGGTTGCGGATCATCGGACAGGTCACCGAGAAGCCGATCTTCGCGCACGTCAACTGGTTCCAGCGGGACCCCGAGGACGGGCGCTTCCTGTGGCCGGGCTATCGCGACAACCTGCGGGCGCTGCTGTGGCTGATGCGGCTGCGCGACGGCGAGGTGCGCGGCGTGCCCTCGCCGGTCGGCGTCCTGCCCGCGAAGTCCGAACTGCTCCTCGACGGTCTGCGGATCGATGAGGCTGACCTGGACAGACTGCTCACCATCGACTTGAGCGCTGGCGTCAGGAGATCGATTTCCGCGAGAGGCACCTGGCCCGGTTCGAAGGTCTGCCCCAGGAGATCTGGCAGGCCCACCACCGCGTCGCCGCTGACCTGGAAGGCGGCGCGCCCTGACCGGAAGGTAGGCCACAGGCGGGTGGCGGCGGAGGTCGCCGCCCGCCGTCCCCCCGGCACAGAAGGTCGTGACCGTCGTCAACCGTCGAATCTGCGCGAGCGCGCGCGCAGAGCCCCCGTGGCGGCGTCCGCGGTCCGGTCGGCCAGTTCATCCGCCGGGATTCTGGGCAGGTGGTGATCAGCTCCGGTGGCCATGACCAACGCGAGCACACAGGCGTGCAACACGGTGATGTGCGGCTGTGCGCCGGGTGTCCCCGCCAGCGCGCGGAGCAGGCCGGGCAACGTGATCAGCGGGTCGTGATCGCCCCGCGCGGTGATGACGACCGGGTCCAGATCGGCTGGGCCCGTCCAGGGCCAGAGAGCGTCCAGGTCGAGCACGATGTGCGCGTCCGCGGCGATGTCGCGCAGGGGGAACGCCGCGGCGTCAGCGAGGTTCCACACCGTGAGGTCACGGACTCCGGCGGCGAGCAGCAGCGGCTCGACGACAGGCATCGTCTCGGCTCCCGCGATCACCACGCGGGCGACCCGAGGTGGGTGGCCGAGCCGCGTCAGGGTGGTGAGGACCTGGGCGACGAGGACGGTGGCGGCGGTGTCGCGCCAACTGAGGACGGGCACGCCCAGCAGGTCCCGAATCCGCTCGGCGTCCCCAGGCCGCCCGCCGGGCAGGAAGACCGCGTCGGACTCCGCCAAGCGGGCCCACGGTGCGGGGTCACCGCGGAACGGGCTGCGAAGGTCGAGGTCCACAACGCGGGCAGCCAGGCCGCCGAGCCGCTCGATCACGGCCGCGCACCGGACCGCCGGGAGGGCGTCGTCGGCCTCATCCCCGGCCACCACCGTCGCGACCAGCACGCGGCGGTCATCCCGTCCCTGTTCGGACACCACGCCGAGCCGCGTCAGCTGATCGACTCGTCGGGCGATGCGAGGTCCAGCACCGCAGGGTCGACCCAGTCACCGGTGTCGACCCCGTGCCGCGCGGCCAGGTCCAGCAGGTCCCGGATGCGCGCGCCGTGCAGGTGGATCTCGTGGTCGAGACCGGCGCGGCGGGCCACGACCAGCGTCTTCAACCGTTCGTCGACCTGGTCGCGCAGGACCGTCGCGAACTCGCTCATCGCCCCTCATTCCCATCGAGCGCGGAGCCCGACCGTCAGAATCCATTATCTGCACACTTGCGAAATCTTGCAACTGTATGGCGCGCGACGTGGCCCACGTCCTGCCCGCTGCTATGTCATCGTCCCCTGGCGGCGGACCGGGACACCCGACGACCGCGAGCTGATCCGCCCGCCGAAGCGGTCGGAGCGCGCAGGTCGTCCAGCAGTTCCACCTGCCCCGACAGCACGCCCGTCAGGATCCGACGGGCCACCGCCAGCAGTTCCGCCACATAGGGACTGGTCAACGAGTAGTAGACGGTGGACCCCTCCTTGCGCGTGGCCACCAGACCCGCACGCCGCAACACCGCCAACTGCTGCGACAGGTTCGCCGCCTCGATCCCCACCTCCGGCAGCATCTCCGCCACCGCGTGCTCCCGCTGACTCAACAATTCCAACACCCGGATGCGCGCCGGATGCCCCAAGGTCTTGAAGAACTCCGCCTTGAGCTGGTACAAGGGCCTGCTCATCGCCCCCTCCCGTCCACTCGCCACCCGTCGTCATGCCATCGATTCTCGCGGTTCACGGTCGCCAGGACGGCAGAGACATCGATTCGATGATTCACCAGTTGCTAACCTTAGCAAGTTTGACACGGAGGTCGCCCGACAGACCACACAGGCACACTGTCGACGAGGCGGGCAGGAACCAGGACAAGGCGGCAGCCTGCGACGGCGGATGGACCACGCCCGACCCGAGCGCGTGCGCATGCGGTTCACCTCCGAGGTCTGCGGGCTGCGGGAATCGCCCGCCGACGCGACCTGGAACGGGAACTCGTGCCAGTGGGATGCAGCCGGCCCCGTTCCACGTCGATGGATCGGAGCGCCCGTGACGCCGATGAACAGGGCCTGCAGTCCGCCTGGCCCGACTCCTGCTCGCGACCACGGTAGACATCGGGCAGGTGACCGGACGCTGACCTTGAGCACGATGACCGCGCGGGAGATCGTGCTGTTGCTCGCTAGTTGGTCATGACCGCATTCTGCGCCCACCAGCGGGCATAGCTCGGGTTGCGGCCGGTGAGGCCCAGGTACGCCTCGGCGACGATCCTGCGCAGCAACGCGGGTTCGACAGGACAGGGACGCCGCGTTGCCAGGTCGATCCGGCGGATGATCGGGTCACCGCGCATCGGTCGCACGACCAGGCCGCGCCCCTCCGCCGAGGTCGCCTGGGCCATGCTGACGCATTGGCCGCTGACGATGAACTCCCGTGCGGCGCTGGCGTCGCTGATCTCGTGGGTGATTCGCGGCTCGAACCCCGCCTCGCCGCACGCCCAGCGCAACGCGGCGGTGACACCCGCGTCGACCTGGGGGTCGACTATCCAGTTCTCGTCCACCAGCTCGATGAGGTCGACCTCGTCCTGGGACGCCTGCGGGTGGTTCTCCGACAACGCGACGAACATGGGCTCGACGGGCACGACGACCTCGCGCAGCAACCCGTCCTGGGGGCCGGTCTCGAACCCGATGACCTCCACCACCACCGCGGCGTCCAGCCGCCCCGTCCGCACCCTGGCCAACAGGTCCGCGGCACTCGGGTCGCAATGCATGTGTATGCGCAACGGCTCCTCGTACGCGGCCACCAGCGGCGGGACCACAGCGGAGGCCAAGGCGCCCGGGTAGCAACCCAGCTGCAGCTCAACCCCACCGGTCGCGACGGACCCGGGCGGGACGACGCCCTGCAAGCCCGCCATCTCGTTGACCACGGTCCGGGCCCTGGTCAACACGGTCCTCCCGAACCCGGTCGGAACGACACCCGAGTACCCCCGTTCGAACACCGGCGCCCCCAGCGCCCGTTCGATGCGCTGGATCTGCGCGGTCAGGGCAGGCTGCGACAACCCGAGCACGGCGGCCGCCCGGGTGATGCTGCCTTCGTCCGCCACCGCGATCAGGGCCCGCAGATGCCGGAACTCCAGTTCCATGCCGCACATAGTATGGGTCAGTCGTATGGGCGAGGTGGCGGAGTGAAGGCGACCCCATGCGCGCCGTGGTCGAGCTCCTCCTTCTCCCAGGCACGGCGGCACCCGCGGCTCGGTCTGCAGCCCCCGGGATCGGCTGCGGCTGGGCTGACGTGCGACAGCGCCAGGCTGGCGGTACCTCTGCGCGAAGGTGTGATCATGGTGTGGGGCCTGTTTCGCTGATCGGACACCGAGGGTGAGCAGGGCGATGTCGTCGTCGAGGCGCGCACCGACGGCATCCTCGAGCAGGTCGACCAGCGGGGTATCCCCCGGGCGCAGTCACACTCTGGCGGGGTGAAGCGGGCGTGGGTCAGGACACCGACGGGTTGCCGCCGAAGGCGTCGAGGTGGCGGACGGCGCCGTCGGCCCCGGCAACCCGTAGCCGCACATGGCCCGCCCGGGCCGCTCCAGACACCAGCTTGCCGCCAACAGAACCGCAGGCAGCTGCCAACACGAGCACGTCTACCTGACTACGTCCAGCTCACGTTAGCTCAAGATGCTGGAGCGCTACCGAAGCGGACTAGCGACCAACACGAACCATTGAGATCGGACAACTCAACGTGATGATCTGGCGGCGGTCCCCGGCACGACGACCGATTCGTACACGACCGCTTGCGCTCACCCGGGCACCCACGCACCGCTCGACCAAACCGACACGGACGCTCGCGCAGTTGGCGATCGGCGATGATCGCATCCGTTGTCGGAGATCGCGGCCGCCGCCCTGGCGGCGGTGCCGCGAGATCGAGACGGCCAAACGCGCCAAGCTGTCCGCCAGGCGAGAGCCCCACACGGTCCCGTTACTCAGTCGAGCGGTACCCGCAGTGGCGCAGTCTTCGACACCGCTGCACAACGAAGTCTGCTGATGGACAGCCCGTCGTCGACGTCATCTGCCCTACCTGCGCGCCCCCTACACCCACGGTCGACAAACTCGAAGCCCGCGTTAGCCCCGCCTCGTCCTTGATCAGACGATGTGCTTCCTTCCAGTCGAAATGGAGGAGCCCTGCTGTTCTGCTGCTTCTCCGGCAAGGCGTAGTAGACACCCAGCAGGGTGTCGTCCAGCGCGTGACGCAACCGGTCTCCTCATGTTCGTGGAGCAGCGCCAGGGACATGTTGACCATGCCGAACAGATCCCGCTCAGAGTACATAGGCGGGCGCCTCCGGGCAGATTGCCTTGAAATAGTCCGGCACGACCATAGGAAGTGTCGTTGACCAGCTGGAACAGCACGGTGGCCCGCGTGAGGCCTGCGGCGGCGTGGCGACCGCCGCGGTCCTTGAGTTCTCGCAAGTTCAGGTCAGGGTTGGAAGAGATCCGGTACCACGACATCGTGCGACCATGTAGGCCGAGATTCTGGCAGGCGCGTTATCCCGGAGGGTCGGACTGAGGGTGTCCAGCCAGGGCTGCCCGGTTCGGCATTCGGGCTGGTACCCGAGTGTGCCGACAGCGGCGTCCTGCACTGTCTGTACAACGGCGACGTCCACGCGCGCAACGCACCGGCGTGACCTGGAATGCCACGGTGAATAAGTTCAAATGAACTGACCGGATCAGGCCATGGCCGTCGCGAATGTGCACGGAGAGGAACATCGAGCATCGCAAATATGATTAGCTTGAAAGTACTTAAGCAAGATGATTGAGCGCCTGGTACTCTGCTCATCGTCACAAATGCCCAGCTTGTCGCAAATGTTCGATACATGACGGTCTACGGTCTTCCCACTCAGGCCAAATCTCTTCGCGATTCCTTTGTTCGACAGCCCTTGGGCGACAAGGTTCAGAATCTCAAGCTCACGTGATGTGAGCGCGGACAGAATGCCTTGTCGATACTTGGGGTTCATGACGCGCTTGACAATCTCAGAGTCAACGCTGACACCACCGTCATTGACCGCTTTGAGCACGTCACGGAGGACTGCGGGGTCCGTGACTCGATCTTTGATGAGGTAACCTCGACCTCCTCTGCCGTCGCAAGCCAAGAGGTGAAGTGCGAAGCGGGTCGAGTTGAATCCCGACAGGAGGAGCAAACCGATATCCGGATCCTCAGCATGTAGTCGCTCTGCAGCGGTCAGGCCGCCGTACTCCCCCGGCGGCATCATTACGTCGAGGATTACAGTGGAGGGATGGTGGTCTCGAACCTTCTGTAGAATCTCGTCACCATCCGAAGCTTGCGCCACGACCTCGATCCCAAATCGCTCCAGCAGGAGTACCAGGCCCTCGCGAAAGAGGGGGATGTCGTCGGCGACCGCTACTCGCATGGAATCCGCACCTCCAGTAATGTGCCGCCTCCCGATGGGGACACCAGTGACAGGTGGCCCCCTACCGAATGCACTCGATCACGTAACCCGGCCAGCCCTCTACTTCGATTCATATCCGCCCCGCCGATGCCGTTGTCGGAGATCATGAGTTCGAGGTCGTGCTCGCACGTTCTTGTCGTGATGACCACCTGACTCGCGTTCGCGTGCTTGAGGATGTTGGTAAATGCCTCACAGGTGATTAGGTAGGCGATGTATTCGACAGAGGACGGAGGTCGTGTCGTGTCGAGATGTAGGTCGACAGATATGGGTTGACGCTCCACGAGGGCATGGATGGCGCACGCCAACCCGTTGCGCGCGAGCTCGGGCGGCGCGAGCTCGTGAATCAAGTCCCGAAAGGCCGGAAGGATGGCGGATAATTGCCTCTTTGCCCGACCGATACTTTCGGCCGCTTGTCCATCCGTCACTTGGTCGCTTGCCAGGGCTAAACTTACTCCCAGGGTGTAGAGGTGCTGCTGGACACCATCGTGCAGGTCCCTGCCGAGCCGTTGACGTTCCTTCCAGCGCTCTTCCTCGAGGCGTCGATTCAGAAGTCGCTGCTGCTCTTGGTTGGCGCGGTCGTGAACCTGTAACCATACGGCGAGCACGGGCTGTCTCGGCGCTGAGACTACATCTCCGAAAAGTGCCGCTTCACTAGCGAGTTGCCTATCGGCGACGAGTACCGCCATTGCTCGATTCTCGCCCGCGTAGAGCCGGATTAGCACCTTGTCGGCGTCTTCTTCAGGCCGCCCCACCGGGCGGCCGTCGGAGTCGACATACTCGTCATGGTTTGGAGACCAGTAGAGGATCTCCAATCTGTCGTCGTGCAGCGCGAGGCGAAGAGCCTGCTGCAAGGCCTCGGGCGGGGCGTCGGGAGGCAGGCGGGCAAGAGCGTCGGCGACAGATGCTTGAATGAAGCGGCGCCGAAGACCGCCAATCGCCAGACTGATCGGAGCAGCGCCTATGAGCAGAATTCCCTGCACACACAACACGACGTCCACGAGTTTCTGATCGACGTATGGAGTATAGACCCCGCTCGACAACAAGAGGAACCACGAGAACGCCCCGGTCAGCGAAAGCCCGACGCCCGACACCAGCACTGGAAGAAGAGTTCTCCGGGCCACGCCCTTGTACCGCCGGTAGCGCATCGACATGACGCCCAGGAATCCAACGCCAATAGCCAAAATCCAGTAGTCGAAGTAAGGTAGCGCGTCGTACGTGCGACCTGTCAGAATCAAATATATTTCGGGCACACCGAGGCCTGCGGCCATCGCTATCAGGTATCCGCGCTCCGCGCCTTGTAGGCGTTGTTGAGGATACATAAGGCACGCACATGCACTGAGCCACCAGAAAAGTGTGCTGCCGATCATTGACAGGTGAATGGCGAGAGGGTTTCCCCATTCGTAGAGGTAGTTGGTCGGCCAGATGAATCCGGCGGCCACCAGGAGAATCGAGGTTGCACCCCCGCGGCCGCGCCCCAGCTCGTCGTTCAGGACGAGTAATGATCCGCAGAATGAGACCGCGACGAAGGCCGGAATCAAAGCCAAGCCGGGTGCCCTCATCCAAAGCGGCCACGCACAGAGAACCGATACGGCCGCCGCTGCCAGTGCAAGAAGTGATACATGAAACCCGGCATGACGACCGAGGAGTCGCGCGATCGCCACGCTCAACAGCGAGGACCGAAGATCCGAAGCGTGCACGCTCCAATTGTCTCATTCCAAGTTCCCGCTGGCTCCAGCGGGTGTCGCTCTCGGCAGGAGTGGGTAGTCGACCCATGGATCGCTGAGAAAGCTGCCCAACGGTGCGCGCGGATGATCTGTATCAGGAATTGCGGCAGGTCCGGACGCGTGCCCGTGACGGAGTCGATAGGGTCGTCATTGGGAATGCTTCAGTAACAGCATCCGCCCGCACGCTTACAAGAAAGGAATCGGAACATGTTCATCAAACGCTTGGCTGTTTCCGTGGCCACGGTCGGCACCCTGGTGTCCGGCGTGGCCATCCTGGGTGCTTCAGAGGCAATGGCAGCGCCGTGCGGCCTCAGTTACACCATTGGGGACGTGCCCGGCGGCCCCCTGAAAATCGTCTACTACAAGATCCGCAACTGCCACTCCTACACCGTCAAGCGAAAGCTCGACCTTGCTGGCACCACGGACGGGGTGTGCCACACCATCGGAGCCGGAAGAACCGTTTCAAGCACACGGATCATCGCAGGCTGGGCGGGCGTCAGGGGAATGAAGGCCTGCTAGCCTAGCTAGGCGATGCCAACAGGCAGCACTAAGGCAACCACTCCAACGTGTAGCCGCGTTCGATCTCGAAACCCGCCCCATAACTTGCATTCCGGCGGAGCTCAGGTTTAGCCATAACGAGGCTTAAAAAGCACGCGATCGGACCGCCCACCACCGTCGGGCGGTCCGACAAGCCTTTGCAAGCGCGGTGGCTCAAGGTGAGAACGTGTCATCGGGGTCACCTGCGGGCCGCTTCGTAGCACCGCTGACGCTCCCGGTCCCATAACGTCGCGTCGTCGACATCGGTGTACTCGCTACGCATCCGACGCGCCATGACATAGAAGCCCTCGTTCGGTCGACGCTCGCCTTCGACACGACAAGTGCGCTCCACGTCGGCTCTCCACGCTGCGCGGCACGTCGCGACACCTGGTCCAACGGATGGCTCAGGAAGTCCGGCCGAGTTCCCACCCGGCGAGCCAGAGGCCCGTACTCGATCGTGCCCCCGGCCACGGCAACCCCGAACAGGATGTCCGTGATGCGATCCACCCGGTCGACCTCGAAGACCTCTGACACCCGCTCCTCCAAGCCAGCAGAAACTCGCCAAACCCTCGTCGTTCAAAGCGGGCACAGGGTTACGCGCGTACAAGCCTTCGCAACGATCGTCCAGGCACGGATACCGCAAGCGAGCTCTTCTCAACTTCAACAGCTTGGCACTTCATCGGTCTATCCCGCCCAGCGAGGGCCGTCCGCCAGCCAACGAAATGGCGGAGCTATCGATCACCAGGGCGACGACGGGGTTCAAGACCGTCTTTCTGCCGAGCACCAGTTGAGAGCCAGTGCCTTGTCTCCCCAGCCCACGCACACCGTAGGCGCAGAACATCAAACCGGAGCTTGGCGTGGGTGGTCGGAAGGACCGGTGGTTCTCCACAACGGGAGGCCTTGGGCAGGGGCCAGCGACGACGCAGGTCGGCCCCTGCCACTGCGCCGTCCCACTCGCGGACAGCCATGTTCACAAGCATTTCCTCCGGCGCAAATCGAGCTGCTCAGCCGCCTTCTCCACGAGCCGCTCAGCATCGAACCGCCGTCGCCACCGACGGACGCGCCCGGCAAGACCTGTCGTCCGCGCGCAGGCGTCCGCAGCTCATAGAGCCCATCCAGCCACACCGGGGCCCAGCGGGTGCCCACCAGCGATCGTTCTCCCCACGGTCCGCTGCCATGTAGTGCGGCGGTGGGGTCCGAGTCGGCAGTGACCGGCGGCACTGCGAACGGCAGAAGACGTGCGCGCAGCGAAAGCGGATCAGCCTCGCGGCGCTCGTCGGGGCGTTCTCCCGTCCGGGCGACTGGCGGGTCGGGCGCAAAGGCGCTCCAGAACCTTCTTCATGGACCATGCGCCGTGTCTCCCCATCCCGCCCTTTCAGCTGTCCCGGAGTCTGAGGTAGCGAAGCACTGCGGTGACCCTGCGGTCCGCCCGGTCGTCCGGTGGGAGGTCGAGTTTGGCGAAGATACTGCGGATGTGCTTATGCACGGTGCCGTCGCTGACGACCAGTTGTTCGCCGATGGCCTTGTTGCCCAGACCCTCGGCCATCAGCGCGAGCACGTCGCGCTCGCGGGGGCTGAGGCGGTCGAGTTGGGCGCGTGCGGGGGTTCGGGTCAACAGCTGGGCGACGACCTCGGGGTCGATGGCGGTGCCGCCCGCCGCCACCCGCCGCAGCGCGTCGAGGAACTCCGTGACCCGGCCGACCCGTTCCTTGAGCAGGTACCCGAGCCCGGCGGCGCCGGACGCCATCAGTTCGACGGCGAAGGCCCGTTCGACGTAGGCGGAGAGGACGAGCACCGCGAGATCCGGATTGCGCCGCCGGGCCGCCACCGCGGCGCCGATGCCCTCATCGGTGTGCGTCGGCGGCATCCGCACGTCGACGATCGCCGTGTCGGGCCGGAGCGCGTCCACCGCGGCGAGGAACTCCTGCGGGTCGGCCGCGGTCGCCACCACGTCGAGCCCTTCGGCCTGCAGCAGCATGGCGACCCCTTCCCGCAGAAGCGGGTCGTCGTCGGCGATCACAAGCCGCATGGCAGGCCCATGGCCAACACGGTCGGCCCACCCGGCGGGCTGGCCAGGGTGAAGGTGCCGTCGTGCGCCTCGATCCGCCGTCGGATGCCGTTGAGGCCGGAGCCGCGGTCGACGTTCGCGCCGCCGCACCCGTCGTCGAACACCTCCACCCGCACCCGGCCTCCTTCGCCGCGGATCGTCACGTACGCGCTGCGCGCGCCGCTGTGCTTGGTGATGTTGGTCAGCGCCTCGGCGATCGCGAAGTAGATCGTCGCCTCCACCGACGCCGCGCATCTGCCCACATCGACGTCGAGCACACACGGCACCGGGCAATCCGCGACCAGTTCGGCGAGCGCGTCGGTCAGGCCCCGGTCGGCCAGCACGGGCGGGAAGACGCCGCGGACGACGGCCCGCAACTGGGCCAGCGCCTCCTCCGCGGTCTCCTGCGCGCGGCCGAGGATCACGTCCGTGTCCTCGGCGCCGCGGGCCAGTGCGCGGCGCGCCGCTCCCAGGAGCACGATGGCCGCCACGACCCTGTTCTGCGTGCCGTCGTGCAGCGCCCGTTCGATTCGGCGCAGCTCGGCGGTGTGCGCGTCGAGCGCGGCGGCCCTGGTGGCGGTCAGGTGGGCGATCCGCAGCGCCGGATCGGCGGCGGTACCCACGTCGAGCAACTTGCGCCCAGGCATGCCCTGCAGCCTGGACAACACCGGTAGCAGGAACAGCGCCATGGCCATCCACCCGAATCCCAGCAACCCGACGACGAGCGCGTCCGCCATGTCGTGGACGACCCACAGGCCCAGCGACGGCGTGGCGGCATCCGGCGGCAGAAGACGCCACCACAGCGGGAAAGTCCCGTCTCGCACGATGTTCAGCACGATCGTCAGTCCGGAGGCGCCCAGCAGCAGTCCGCCGACGGCGTGGACTGCCAGCCAGGCCAGCTCGCGGCGTGTCGCGCGACTCCGCACCGCGTCGGCGAGGCGGCTCGGCGCGGGTCCGGGGCTGAGCACGGGTGGGCCAGATCGGCTCAGCCGCGCTCGTTCCCGGTCCGCGACGACGTGCACCAGGCGGAGCGCTACGGGCACCAGCGGCAACCCGACGCCGACGAGGCACAGCACGGCGGTGAGGCAAAGCACCGCCATCCCGACCACCGCCAGCACGGCCGTGGCCAAACCGTCCGCGAGCCGTTCCAACGCATCGGGGACGGCGCGGACGAGACCCGCCCCGGTCCGCGGTCGAGGCACGACTTGCGCCATACGACCACCCTACCCGCGATGATCGACTTCTCGCGGCGCGCACAGTAGCGCCTGCACCACCACGCTGTTGGGCGCCTTCTGGGTCGAAGGCTCTCGGCTCGATCCCTAGTGTTTCTCGCCATGGGGGCATTTGTTGCATTGGAGACAAACGAGATGAAACACACCAGAGTCAAGCGCGGCCTGATGACGGCCGCAGCCGCCGTGGCCGCGCTTTCCCTGATGGGCACCATGGCTTCGGCCGACACGCCGCCTGCGGAGGTCGTCGGCGCGCAGTCGGTGCCGTTCGGGTTCGGCGCCTACAGCGACGTCCGGCCCTTCGGCGACATCACCAACAACTCCATGGCGATCAACCCCGCCCAGACCATCGCCGTGGTGACGCGGTCCGACGTCCGCAAGCTGGTCGTGGTCAACCTGGCCAGCGGCGATAGGCGGGAGATCCCGGGGTACGCCACTCCGCGCAACATCCTCTTCGCGCCGGACGGCTTGAGCTTCACCGTGTCTGACAGCACGCTCGGAGTGCTGGACCGCATCTCGCTGCTGACCTACACGGTCGTGGAGCGGCTGCCGCTCGGCGTGGGCGTCTTCGGCACCGCGCAGACCGGTGACGGCAAGACGCTGTACGCCAACAACCACGCGTCGGGCACCGTCACCAGGATCAACCTGCACGAGAGGAGGCCTGAGATCGTCCACACCGGATTCCTGGAGCCTCGCCAGGGAATCAAGCTCTCCCGGACCGGCGACCAACTGTTCGTCACCGACTTCCGGGACGACTCGATCAGCATCCTGGACCCCGGCGATTTCGCACTGCGGCACAAGGTCCAGGTCGACGACGTGCGCGGCCTGTCCGTCAGCAACGACGGCAAGTGGGTGTACGCCGCCAGCAGCAGCACCAACACCATCGTCGTCATCAACACCGCGACCGGCGTCGCGGAGCACACGGTGCCGGTCGGCGCGAAGCCCTACGGAGCCGCCCTGTCCCCGGACGGGACGGTTCTGCTCTCCGGCAACAGCGCCGACAACACGCTGACTGTCATCAACCCCGTCGACCGTACGGTGCTGGGCACCGTCATCGGACTCGACGAGCCGCGCCAGGCGATCACGTTCAGGACCGACTCCAAGGTCGCATGGGTGCTGAACAAGGACCTCACGATCGCCGAGGTCAACATCGAAAAACTCGAGGTCGTCCGGGTTATCTGAGAGCCGTACACGGTCCGGCCCACGTCACCGCCACCCCCCGGTGACGTGGGCTGTCCACGCGCGGTCGCCGATCGTACGGTGCTCGCCGTCTATCCGAGGGTACGGCTACGCCTAACTGTCCGCGTCAACTAGCAAGCAGAAGCGGAGCGTCTGTGATCCACGACCTCACCAGCGTTGCCGCGAGGCCGGTCCCACGTCATGCCACGGCGAACAGCAGCGCGGCCGTGATCGCCTCGACTCCGAAGTAGAACCAGACCGGGTAGAACCGTGTGGGTGTGTCGGTGAGCCGGGAGACGAGTCTGCCCAGGGCCATTCCTGCGAGGGCGGCCCCGACCGTGACGACCACGCCGGTGCGCAGGTCGTGGAGGAACAGGGCGGTGATGAGGACGGTGGCGATCGCCAGGCCGAAGCCGCCGTAGACGGCTCGGATCTCCGATCGGCTCTCCGGGGCGTCGACGGCGATGCCGAACGGCTTGGCGAGGGCCGCTGGAGCGGCGAGAGCGTAGAGTCCCATGCCGAGGAAGAACACCGCGGTGAGGACGATGACCGCTGTCGTCACGCTCCCTCCCCGGACCGGCGCGCCGGCACCGCTCCCGCCCCTGACACCTTGATCAGGCCCATCGCCGGGAGCGTCGCCTGGCCGAGTCTCGTTCGTCTCATCCGCACGCGTGGAATCATCGGGGGCGTGGACGACGCCGCGCTTCCGGAAACGTGCTGCCCGAGTGACCGGGCCACGATCTGGATCGGGTCCGGTCACGCCGCCTACCTGGGGCCATCGCTCGACCTCGACCCGCATCTCGGCTCTGTACACTGCTTCGCCGTCGGCGTCGACGCGCCGTTCCTGCTGCGTGTCGGTGACGATGAACGGACGGTCCGCAGCGCGCTCATTCCGGCCAGGACGCGGCACCAGGTCGTGTCCGAGGGCCAGATGCTGTTCCTCTATCTGGACCCGGACCTCACTGACGAGCGCGTCCGGACCGCGCTGGGCCTGCTCCGCTCGCATCCGTGCCTGAGCGCGCCGCGGGTCGCCGGTGAGGTCGGGCTGTCGACGTCGCGGTTCCTGCACCTGTTCTCGGCGCAGACCGGCACCAGCTTCCGCCGTTACCGGCTGTGGGCGCGGATGCTGTGCGTCGCGGCGGCCGCGGCGCGCGGCGCGGACCTCACCAGGGCGTCGGCGGAGGCCGGGTTCGCCTCGCCGAGCCACTTCAGCGACTCCTTCCACGACATGTTCGGGCTGACCGCGAGCACGGTGCTCACGAGAAATGCCCGAATCGTCATCGACCCGGGATCGGACGGCGCCCCAGCGGGATAACCGCAGAGGTCGGCAGCCTTGAGTGTCCGGCGGGGCGGTACCGAGGGGTGCCCGCGCTCAATCCTCGGCGCGACGCAGCGCTCCAGGTTTGTGCACCGCGTCCTTCCCGCTCTTGTCGCTGCGGACCCGGTACTGCGGGTCCTCCTTGGACGCGCGGACGGTTCGGCCCGCGGCCTCGGTGTCCTCGGTGATCTCCTCCTCGACCTCGCCGACCGCCTTGCCCCCGTGGCTGCTCCACTCCACCTTGTCGCCCTTGCGGAACTTGTCCTCGGCCATGGCACGCTCCTCACCGCTCGTAGAGCGGACCGGATACGACGCCGCCTCCCAGGGACGTGGCACAACGCGCACACCTGACCACCCTCACCGGCCACACCGGCGCCGCCAGGGCGGTCGCGTTCAGCTCCGACGGCCGCATGCTGGCCACCGCAGGACACGACCACCGGGTTCTGCTGTGGGACACCGCGAGCCATAACCTCCTGGCCCGCCTCACCGGCCACCCCGACAACATCTACACGCTGGCCTTCAACCCCCGGATACCCCTGCTCGCCTCGGCAGGCGAGACCGGGACGGTCATCCTGTGGGACCCGACCAAGCTGCCCTCGCAGGCCACCGCGACTGGGTCAACGACATCGCGTTCAGCCCGGACGGCCGCACCCTCGCCAGTGCTGGAATGGATGGCGCGGCGATGCTGTGGGACGCAGGATACCGCACCCCCGTGGCCACCCTCATCGGCGACAGCGGCCAAGTCAATGCCGTGGCGTTCAGCCCAGACGGCCGCACCCTGGCCGCGGCCACGGGTTCCGACGAGCACCCGCCCCGCACTCTCGACCAGACCGTCACCCTGTGGCACACCGAAGATCGCGCAGAACCTGTCCGCCTCACCGGGCACACCGACCAAGTCCACGACATCGCGTTCAGCCCGGACGGCCGCGTCCTGGCCAGCGCTGGCGCCGACGGCAATCTGATCCTCTGGGACGTGGCGCACCGAACCTCCTTGGTCACCCTGCCCACCCCGACCGGCTTCACGGGCTCGCGTTCAGCCCCGACGGACGCGTCCTCGCGACCGCGGGCATATGCCGGACCGTGGTGCTGTGGGACGTGGCCCGCCACACCCGCCTCGCCACCCTCGTTGGTCATACCGGGGCGCTGAGGGACGTCGCGTTCAGCCCCGACGGACGCGTCCTCGCCACTGCGGGCATAGACCGAACCGTGGTGCTGTGGGACGCGGCTCGCCACACCCGCCTGGCTGTCCTCGCGAGCAATGCGGGCTCGGTGACCTCCCTGGCGTTCAGCCCCGATGGTCGCACGTTGGCCACCGGCATCACCGATCACACCGTCGTCCTGTGGGACGCAACCACCCACACACGCCTGGCCACCCTCACCGGCGGCAACACCGAACCGGTCAGAGCCGTCGCCTTCAGCCCGGACGGCCACACCCTGGCCACCGCCAGCGCTGACAAGACCGTCACCCTGTGGAACACCGACCCGCAACACACGACAAACCACATCTGCGACACCCTCGCCCGCGACCGCACAACAGACGAGTGGACACAAGCGATGCCGGAAATGCCCTACCGCACGACCTGCACCTGATCGTCCGTGGCTCCAAGGGATGCGATGACGGGTCGGCCCTGACCACGTCACCAGCGGCGCGAACCCGACCTGACCAGCACCGCCGCGAGGGCCCGTCCCGCATCATGCCACGGCGAACAGCGGTGCGGCCGTGGTTGCCTCTACGCCGAAGTAGAAACTCATGCCGAGAACAACACCGCAGCGAAGACGATGACCGCTGTCGTCACGCTCCTGCCCTTGACACGTTGATCAGGCCCACCGCCACGAGCGACGCCTGGCCAAGTCCTGTTCGTTCCATCCGCACGCACGGATCATCGGGCGCGTGGACGACGCCACGCTTCCGCAACGTGCTGCCCGGGCTACAGGGCCACGATCTGGACCGAGCCCGGTCACGCCGCCTGCCTGGGACCATCACTCGACCCTCATCTTGGCGCCGTGCACTGCTTACGTCGGCGTCGACGCGCCATTTCCTGCTTGTTTAGGCGCTCCGCGCCTCTGACCGCGCCGCCGGTCGGTGCCCTGTTGTCCTGGAACCGGGATCGCGGCAAGTCCGTCACGACGCTCAAAATTCGCACGGCGCCGAATGCGTCATAGGACGGCACATATGCCACCGTTGGACTTAGTCGGACGAATCGAGATGATTGCTTGATGGGTGAGGAAAAAGTGGGTTGCACGTCTTCGAAGTTCGACACATCGGGTTGCAATTCGTGTCAGGATGGCGTTGCTAGAGCACCACCTCGACGAGGGGAGATGAAATGCGTGGAGGCAGGATAATCACCATCATTGCCACTGTTTTGGCATTGTTGGGGATGGGCGTCGGTGCGGCTTCGGCCGCCGAGGGCGGGGGATCGGAGCTCGCGGGGGCGACCGGACGGGTGGATGCGTGTTTCGCCGGAGCCTGCGGCAGCGCGACGTTCACGAAGGTCAACAACCAGTACTACAAGCCGGTCAGGATGTCGGTCAGGGACAACAAGTGTGACGACCACCCCGTCTACATCCAGGCGGGCGTCTGGGATGAGACGAGTCTTACGTCCCCTACCTGGCTCCCGGCCCGGTACAACAAGCTGGGATGCAAGGCGAAGTACGCCACCTTCGATTCCTACATCAAATGGAAGCACCCGATCAAGTTCCTGGTCTTCCGGGTGTGTGTCGATGACGCAGGACCCAACACCTGTCGCACCGCGAAGTGATGACGTGTAGCTGAACCTGCTCGGCCCGGGTTGTGACGTGACGCCGCGCAACCCGGGCCGGGCAGTTCAGAGGTGGTCTGCACGGCCAACTCTCCGTGGCAAGAACGCCCATGTCCCGCCGGTGGCGATTGCAATGCGGACTGGAACATCACCATGCTCGGGTGAAGACTTCGACGGCGCGCTGCCACATCGCCCAGGTGCATGACGGGTTGCGGGTGTACTGGGAGGTCCGTCCCCCGGCCTGAGCCGGAGGACGGACCATCCGGTGATCAGAAGCTGGTGCTCACCGCCACTCCGGTGCACGCGGTCGAGCCCTTGAGGCTGATGTAGACGTAGCCGGACGGCGGGTTCGCCACCGTCACGGATTCCTGGTTGGCCGGGCTGGTCGAGCGGTGGGTCGCGTTGTCCGAGGTCGCCCAGGTGCCCGCGTTGTAGTAGAGGTCGCAGTTCCCGGACCCGCCGGAAGCGGTGATCTGCAGCTGCGTTGTGCCTGCGGGCAGCAGCAGGTACATGTGGTCGTAGTAGCTGTTGCTCGCCGACCGGTTGGAGCGTTGGCAGTCCTTGCCGAGCGCCCTGGTGTCCGAGCCGGTGCACTCCGGTAGCGAGCTGGAGCCGATGGTGACGGACCTGCTGGTCGTCGCGGTCGCCCCGTTGTTGTCGGTGACGGTGAGGGTGACGGTGTAGATGCCGTCGGCGGTGTAGGTGCGGGTGGGTGAGGTGGTGGTGGAGGTGGTTCCGTCGCCGAAGTCCCAGCGGCGGGCGGTGATGGTGCCGTCGGCGTCGGTGGAGCGGTCGGTGAAGGCGGCAGTTCGTCCGGTGATGGTGGTGGTGAAGTCGGCGGTGGGGGGCTGGTTGCCGCCGGACCCTCCGTCGCACTGTCCGCTGGCACACCGGGACAGCCACGAGTACCAGTCGCTGTTGTAGCGGGTTCCGATGGTGTTGAGGAGGAACGACCGCGCGCCGTTCCAGTCGCCCCTGCGGTAGTAGGACAGCACGGTGTCCAGGTCACCGCGGTGCGACTGGAGCATGTAGCGGACCGCGAGGTAGCCCCAGGGGTAGACCCGGGTCGAGTCGTGGCTGTAGGTGGTGTCGAACAGCGTGCTCAACGCGTAGGTGCGCCTGCCCGCCTCGGTGATGGCGGATGAGTAGGTCACTCCCCGGTAGTGGTAGGAGATGTACTCGGCGAAGCCCTCGATCCACCAGACCGTCGGCGTGCGCATGTTGGACGTGAAGTCGCCGTGCATGGTGAACCGGCCGTCGAGGTAGTGGGTGTACTCGTGGTTGAGGTTCCAGATGGCGAACGTCGGCCGCAGCCACTCGGCCTCGTAGGCGATGAACCGAGCCTGGTTCCCGGAGGCCGACGGGTCGCCCTCCAGGTACATGCCACCGTTGTTGGTGTCGATCCCCCAGTGCGCACCGGCGTAGGTGCGGTAGTCGGTGCTGGAGTTGTAGACGACCACTTCCAGGCTGGTGTTGCGGTCACCGGAGACCGGTCCGGGGTCCCTGGCGACACTGTGGAAGTAGGCATCCTGGTTGAGCAGGCTCGCACACGTCTGGCTCAGCTGGGATGCGGTCATCTCCTGGGCACGGATACGCAGTGTGGAGGCGCAGGTGTAGTTGATCGGCAACACGTCGGCCGACAGTGTCGCTCGTAGATCGCAGGTGCCGTACGCGGCGCAGTTCGCCTTGTCGTAGCTGTCCGCCATCTCGGCGAGGCCGACCCAGAGCGCGGCCGTGCCGCCGCGCCTGCTGGACTGGGCCAGAAGCTGGCGGACCATCGGGCGCACCGCCGGACGCAGGGAGTCGTGCTGGAGGAAGCGCGCGAGCTCCCGGCCCGCGTTGGCGGGCAGGAAGCGTTTGCTTCCGGAGAGCAGGCCCTTGTGCCGCACGGCGAAGCCGCGCAGAGCGGTGAGCACCCCGCGGTCCTTGTCCACCGCCGCGACGAATTCAGGATGGGTGTGACCGCGGAACAGCAACGTGTAGACGGAGTTGACCGCGTCCACCATCCCGGGGTGGCGGTCGTACGCGGAGTTGTAGCCGTTCAGCAGACGCTTGACCACAGGCAGGTAGCGGGCGCCGAGACCAGCGCCGTCCGCGAGCAGGACGGCCTCGCTGAGCACTCGGCCGTTGCCCTCGCTGACGTCGAAGGCCCGTTCGGCCGCGAAGAACGTGTCCAGCGTGGAGCGGACGGAGTCCGTCAGGCCGTCGCCGTAGCCGCCGATGGCTGTCTCGTGCCAGGCGACGTGGTAGCCGGCGCGCAGAAACGTCACCAGCCTGCCCGCTCCGGTGGAGTCGTCGCCCGGATAGGCTGCCGCGACGGTACGGAGCCGCTCGGCCACCGCCGCCATGTTCGCCTCGCTGAGTGTTCGCCGCGCGTCCTGTCCGGTGAGCGCGAACAGCCCGCTGACGCAGCTCGGGTCGGCGGCGGCGACCGAGTCGGCGAGCGCGGCGCCACTCAGCCCGACAAAGCCGCATGTTGCGCGGCCCTGGCCGGTGTGGCTTTCGGACTCGTCGTAGTCCGCGCGCAGTTCGGCGTCCGAGGACGGCATCGGCGCTCGGCGGGAGACCGGCAGCTCGGTGCGCGCGACGTGCTCGGCTTCGGAGTCGACATCGGGGTGGCCCGCGGGTGGCGGGTCGCCGGGCGTGGTCTGCGCGGGCGCGGCCTGCGTGACCGCGTCCTGGGCGGTCGCGGGGCTCGCCACGCCCAGCGCGATGGCCGCGGCCAGGAGCGCGACCGCGATGTGACGGGATGTTCGGATTCTCATTACGGGACACCTTTCGTGAAGTCGCTTCGACTTCAAGGAGCAGGGTGGGTGGCCTCGTTCCAACTGGAACCGACTATCGGGGTTAGCGTATCGGCGATAATCCGCGCTCAAACGATAAGAAAGTCCATAAATCTGTCCTGCAGGCACAGCTGCCGAGGCAGGCCATTCCGTGGATTTATCGCAAGTCGACTTCCTCAACGCAGCCTTAACGAGGCTGGTCGCGGTTACCGCTGCTAGCTACGGTTCACCGCCATGTCCCCTGGTCATCGTCTCGCTGATCAGGGACCGCGAATCGCCTTTTGTCACCGCACCCTCCCGGAGCACAGCATGAAGAGACGACCCCTCATCGCCGTGGGCGCGGCCTTGGTCGTGGCACTGACCGCCTGCGGCGGGGCGCCCCGGCAGGCCGCCGAGAGCACCGGGGGTCGCGGAGGAACCCTGACCGTCCTGGCGACCGCCGATTTCGCCCATCTCGACCCCGCTCAGAACTGGACCATGCGCGACATCCTGTTCGGAGGACGCACTCTGTACCGCACGCTGACCGCGTACGCGGCGGCTCCCGGGGCCGAGGGCACCCAGGTGCTCCCTGACCTCGCTACCGCGCTCGGCGCACCGTCCGACGGCAACAAGACGTGGACCTATCGCCTGCGCGACGGCGTCAAGTTCGAGGACGGGACGCCCGTCACCAGCGAGCACGTCAAGTACGGCATCGAGCGCATCTTCGACGCCGAACTCCAGGAGGGGCCCGGCTACCTTCGGGACATGCTCGTCGGCGGGGACGACTACGAGGGGCCGTACAAGGACCCGGCGGGACTGCCCTCCATCGAGACTCCGGACGACCAGACGATCGTGTTCCACCTCAACCGGTCCACTGCGGACCTCGACTACATCCTGGCGCTGCCGACCTCCGCGCCAGTGCTCAAGGCGAAGGACACCGGCGTCCACTATGACAACGCGGTGTTCTCCTCCGGCCCCTACATGGTCGAGAAGTACGACCGGGGCAAGGAGCTGATCCTGGTCCGCAATCCGCACTGGGACCAGTCGACCGACCCGATCCGCAAGGCGAACCCCGACCGCATCGAGGTCCGGCAAGGGCTCTCGGCCGCCACCATCGACCAGCGCCTCATCGCCGACCAGGGCCCGGACCAGACCGCCGTCGCCTGGCAGGACATCTCCGCGGCCAGCATGCCCAGGGTGCTCGGCGACCCCGATGTCCGGGCGCGCTTCATCGCGGAGTCGAGCATCTGCACCCGCATGCTCGCGTTCAACACCGCCAAGGCGCCCTTCGACAACCAGAAGGCGCGCGAAGCGGTCGCATACGGTCTGAGCCGCGAATCCTACCGGACCGCCAAGGGCGGCGAGGCGATCGCCGACTTCGCCTCGTCCTACATGCCGCCCGCGCTGACCGGCGGCGCGGTCAACGAGGCGTTCACCGCGCCGCCGGAGGGCGACGTCGAGCGGGCCAGGGGCCTGCTCTCCGAAGCGGGCATGCCCGAGGGCTTCGAGGTCACACTCACCACCACGTCCAGCGACCAGGGGCGAGCCACGGCGGAGGCGGTTCAGTCCTCGTTGGCGAGGATCGGCGTCACCGTGCGGATCAACGCGGTCGACGCGTCGGTCTTCTACTCCACGACCGGAACACCCGCCAGTCAGGACCACATGGTGTTCGACGGCTGGTGCGCCGACTGGCCCAACGGGGCGTCGTTCATCCCGCAGAAGTTCGACGGGCGCAACATCCAGCCCAAGGGGAACACGATCATCAGCCAGCTCAACAACGCGGAGGTGAACGCCCGGATCGACGCGATCGCCGGGATGACGGACCCGGCCGCGGCCCAGCGGGCGTGGGGCGAACTCGACGCCCGGATCGTCGCGCTCATGCCCGCGGTCCCGCTCGTCTGGGACAAGATGCCGCTGCTGCGGGGATCGCGGGTCAGCGGGGCCTTCGGGCATCCGATCTGGCAGGGCGAGATCGACTACGCCACGGTCTCGGTGGCATGACGACGACGATCGCGGGGGCCGCCGAACCGACGGCCCCCGCCGCGCCCTTCCGAGCGCTCGCCGCACGCGTGTGGGCCGACCGCGCCGCCCGGGTCGGCCTGGCCATCGTGGCGCTGTTCGTGCTGCTGGCCGTCTTCGCGCCACTGATCAGCATGCTCACCGGGAACGGCCCGAACGAGTTCAACGAAGACCTGATCGACAAGTCCCTCGGCGGGCCGCCGATCGGTGTGCTGGGCGGGATCAGCGCGGACCACTGGCTCGGCGTCGAACCGGTGAACGGACGCGACGTCCTCGCCCGCGTCACCTACGGCGCCCGCGTCTCATTGGTGATCTCGTTGCTGGCCACCGGCGTGTCCGTCGTCATCGGCACCGTGCTCGGGATGGCCGCGGGCTACTTCGGCGGCTGGGTGGACGCGGCCATCAGCCGGACCATGGACCTGGTCCTGTCTTTCCCGCAGCTCATCTTCATGATCGCGCTGGTGTCCGTGCTGCCGGGCGGCGACCGCACGCTGCTGCTGGTCCTGGTGATCAGCTTCTTCGGCTGGCCGTATGTCGGTCGGATCGTGCGGGGGCAGACCCTGTCGCTGCGGCGGCGCGAGTTCGTCGAGGCCGCGCGCGCGGGCGGCCAGCACCGGATGCGCATCCTGGTCCGGGAGATCCTGCCGAACCTGCTCGCCCCCATCCTGGTGTACGCGGCGCTGTCGATCCCGGTCAATATCGGCACCGAGGCCGCCCTGTCCTTCCTCGGAATCGGTGTCCAACCCCCCACCCCCTCCTGGGGACAGATGTTGCAGAAGGCCATGGCCTGGTACCAGATCGACCCGATGTTCTTCCTCATCCCGGGCACCTGCCTGTTCCTGACCGTGCTCGCCTTCACCCTGCTCGGCGACGCCCTTCGCGACGCCGTCGATCCCAAGGAGGGCGCCTGATGGCGGGTTTCGCGCTGCGCCGCGTCGCGGGCTTGGTGCTCGTGCTGCTGACCGTCTGCGCGGCGACCTTCGCGATCTTCTACCTGCTGCCCAGCGACCCCGCGCTCCAGGCGTGCGGCAAGAGCTGCACCACAGAACGCATCGCCGAGCTGCACCGGCAGATGGGGTTGGACAAGCCTGTGTGGCAGCAGTTCGCCGACTACCTGGGCGGTATCGTGGGCGGTCGCACCATCGGCACCGGAGATTTGGCCGTCCGCTGCGGTTTCCCCTGCTTCGGCTTCTCCTACCAGGCCGATCGCCCGGTGTGGGACCTGATGGTCGACCGGCTGCCGACGACCGCGTCCATCGCGGCGGGCGCCGCGGTCCTGTGGCTGGTCATCGGCCTGTCCGTGGGCATCGGCTCGGCGCTGCGCAAGGGCAGCGGGCTCGACCGCTCGCTCATGGCCGCGACGCTGACCGCCGCGTCCCTGCCCGTGTTCTTCACCGGCCTCATGGCCCTCTACCTCGTCGTTCAGGTCGCCGGGCTCCTACCGTTCCCGACCTACGTGGACTTCGGGGACGACCCGCTCGGCTGGGCGCGCAACCTCATCCTGCCGTGGATCGTGCTGGCCTTGCTCTACGCGGCGATGTACGCGCGGCTGTCTCGCTCGTCGATGATCGAGACGCTCTCCGAGCCGTACATCAGGACGGCACGGGCCAAAGGACTGCCCGAGCGGGTCGTCGTGATCAAGCACGGACTGCGTTCGGCCTTGACGCCGATCGTCACGGTGTTCGGCATGGACCTCGGCACGCTGCTCGGCGGCGCGATCATCACCGAGAGCGTGTTCGGGCTGCCCGGTATCGGCCAGCTGACCATCGACGCCATCAACAAGTCGGACCAGCCGGTGGTGATGGGCGTGGCGCTGCTCGCCGCGTTCTTCATCACCCTCTTCACGGTGCTGGTCGATCTCCTCTACGCAGTCGTAGACCCGAGGGTGCGCGTCTCATGAGCCTGCTGGAAGTAAGGGATCTGCGGGTCACGTTCACCACGGGTCGTGGCGCGTTGCGCGCCGTCGACGGTCTGTCCTTCACCCTCGACCGGGGACGGACCCTGAGCATCGTCGGCGAGTCCGGCTCCGGCAAATCGGTGTCCAGCCTGGCGATCATGGGACTGCACCGCGACGCCGCGGTGGAGGGTTCGATCGAAGTGGACGGCGTCCAGGTCGTGGGTGCCCCGGCTGACCAGGTCCGCCGGATGCGCGGTCGGCGGATGGCGATGGTCTTCCAGGACCCGCTGTCGTCGTTGCACCCAGCCTATGCCGTCGGCGAGCAGATCGCGGAGGCCTACCGGCTGCATTTCGGCGCCGGGCGGAGGGCGGCCCGCCTGCGGGCCGCTGAGGTGCTGGGCGAGGTGGGCATTCCCGACCCCAAGCGGCGGCTGGCCGAGTACCCGCACCAGTTCTCCGGTGGTATGCGCCAGCGGGTGATGATCGCGATGGCGCTGGCCTGCGAGCCAGAGCTGCTCATCGCCGACGAGCCCACGACGGCGCTGGACGTGACCGTGCAGGCGCAGATCCTGGAGCTGATCGCTCGCGTCCAGCAGGACCACGGCCTGGCCGTGCTCATGATCACCCACGACCTCGGCGTCGTCGCACGGGCCGCGGACGAGGTGCTGATCATGTACGCCGGTGCCGCGGTCGAGCACGGGCCGGCGTTGACCGTGTTCGCCGAGCCGCGCCACCCCTATACCCGGGGCCTGCTGAACTGCCTGCCCCGTCTCGACGGTGACGCCGAGGCCGCGCTCATCCCCATTCCCGGCAACCCGCCATCGCTGCTGAGCCCGCCCGACGGCTGCCGCTTCCACCCCCGCTGCGCGGAGCGCCAGGAGCGGCTGCCGTGCGCGGTCAGCAGGCCGCTCCTGCCCCAGCCCGGTCCGGCGCATCGCGCCGCCTGCCACCTGTTGGAGGAGACGAGATGACCGCGCCCCTGCTTGAAGTTGCCGGGCTGGCCAAGACGTTCCCCGCAGGACGCCGCCGCGTGATCCAGGCGGTGGACGGCGTCGATCTCACCGTGCACGCGGGCGAGACACTCGGATTGGTGGGCGAATCCGGATGCGGGAAGTCGACCACCGGCCGCATGCTCGTCCGACTGCTCGATCCGAGCGCGGGTCGGATAACGTTCGCGGGGCAGGACATCACCCATCTCGGCCAGCGCCGGATGCGCCCGCTGCGCAGAGAACTCCAGATGATCTTCCAGGACCCGTTCTCGTCGCTGAACCCCAGGCACACGGTCGGTGAGATCATCGGGACACCGCTGCGCATCCTGCGGCCCGAGGTCGATGAGCGCGCCGCCGTGCGGCAGATGCTGGATCGGGTCGGACTGGCCGCCGAACACATCGACCGCTACCCCCACCAGTTCTCCGGCGGCCAGGCGCAGCGGATCGGGATAGCCCGCGCGTTGATCACCGAGCCGAGGCTGGTCGTCGCCGACGAGCCGGTCTCCGCGCTGGACGTCTCGATCCAGGCGCAGATCATCAACCTGCTGGCGGAACTTCGCCGCGACCTTGGCCTGTCCTATGTGTTCATCGCACACGATCTCGCGGTCGTGCGGCAGGTCTGCACCCGGATCGCGGTCATGTACCTCGGCCGGGTGGTCGAGGTCGCCGATCGCGAGCAGCTCTACACCGCGCCCGCTCATCCGTACACGCAGGCCCTGCTGTCGGCTGTGCCGGTGCCCGATCCGCTGGTGGAACGCACGCGGACCAGGATCGTGTTGTCCGGCGACCCGCCGAACCCGGCCGACCCGCCGTCCGGCTGCGCCTTCCGACCGCGGTGTCCGAAGGCCGCCGACCTATGTCGGGTGGAGCGGCCCGAGCTGGTCCGCACCAGCCGGGGAGTCGTCGCGTGTCACTTTCCCGAACCGGCCATTCCCTCGGGTTATGAGGGGCCATGACATTCGGCGAAGCCGGTTGTCCCGGCACGTCGGATGCTGTCCCCTTCTCCCATGCTTGCGTCGATTCTCCTGCTTACGCCCCCGGGATCGGGCGCTGGCGTCGCCAGAGCCCTCGCCGACACCGGGTACCAGGTCGAGGTCGTACACCGGCTTGCCGCGGCATGCGCGGCGATCGGCCGCGAGCGAATCGACCTGGTGCTGGTCGACGGGTCGATCCCGGAGATCACCGAGTCGGTCCTGATCATCCGACGACGCACGGCGGCCGCACTGGTCCTGATCGAGTCTCCCCGACCGGTGGACCCGGCCGGGCTCCTCACCGCGGGCATCGACGACTTCCTCTCTCGACCGTTCTCGGCGGCGCAGTTGCTGGCTCGCGCCCGGGTGGCGCTCCGCCGCGGCCACAGCGACCGCAGCGGCACGCTGACCATCGGCGATCTGCGGATCGAGCTGGCGAGCCGGGAGGCGTGGCTGAGCGGCAAGCCGCTCAGCCTCTCCCGGCGCGAGTTCGACATGCTGGCCTGCCTGGCCAACCGGGCTGGCGAGGTGGTGACCCGACGCGACCTGGTCCGCGAGGTGTGGCCGGGAGCGACGCACGACGTCAACCGCGCGATCGACGTCCACCTTCACCTGCTGCGGCGTAAGCTGGGCGACACCGCGACCCACCCCCGCTACCTGCACACGCTGCGCGGAGTGGGGCTCAGGCTAGCGCCCGGCGGCGAAGCCACGCCTGCAGGTGCGGCGCCCGTGAGGCCAGTTCCCGGTACGCCTCCGCGGCGAATCGGTGCAGGTCGGCCGACACCGGGTGAGCGGGGCCTTGGCGATGCCATGCGAGGAGCTGGCGGTAGCGGATCGGCGATCCGCGAAGGGGCTTGACCAGGACCCCGGGCACGGCGGCGGTGGTGGGTTGGCATGCGGTGATGCCCAAACCTTCAGCGATCAGGCCGTGGAGCGCCTTGTCACCAAGGAACTCGTGGGTCTTCGCGGGCGTGAAGCCCGCTTGGGCACAGGCCTGGTAGAACACGTCCGGCCAGCCCGCTCCGTCGCTGGGGGTGACGAACCACGCCTCCCCCGACAACTCGTCGAGAGCGAGTTCGACCCGACGCGACAGCGGATGTCCGGTCGGCAGGGCCACGAACGACGATTCGTTCGCGAAGACGCGCCGAGCGATGGTGGCGGACTCGCGCAGTTCCCGACCGGGGTAGTCAAGCACCAGGGCAGCGTCAACCTCGCGCGTTTCCAGCAACGTCACCAGCGCGTCGATCGCGTACTCGCTGCGCACCGTGATGCCGATATCCGGGTAGGCGGCCTTGATCCTGGCGACCAGACCGGGAAGCACCGGGGTGTGCGTCGCCGCGATCCGCAGCGTGGTGACCGCCACCGAAGTCTTCGACGGTCGGACGCCGAGCACATCGACGCGAGCGATGATGTCCCTTGCCTCGTCCACCACGTCCTGACCGAGGGGGGTCAGGCGGACGCCATGATTGCTCCGGGTGAACAGTTTTCCTCCGATGAGCGCTTCCAACCTGCTCAGCTGCTTGCTGACCGCGGGCTGGGACAGGTCCAGAGCCAGTGCCGCCTGGCCGAGACTGCCCGCGTCGGCGATCACGCACAGCGTGCGCAGGTGGCGCAACTCCAGTCTGGTGGCAGCCATGGCACGAACACTGCCTTTCGGGGATTGTCCGTTTCCGGGTTCATGGTGCTCAGGTACGCCCGCGCTCCGGTTCCCGGAACCGGCTGTGGCCTCCGGCTCTGGTTCGGCCGCGCCTCAGGGCCCGGGCGCCCGCCTTCCCGGCGGTCACCCACCGCACCGGAGAAGTGCGAAATGATCGGTGTGGTCTCGGACGTACGACCAGTACGCCTCGGTGGCGAGCTCCGTCAGGAGACCGAGCTGACAGGTGAGCACTCCGTCGCGGGGACACAGCAGGACATGCCGCTGGACGACCGGGTTCCCGGTCAGTGGCCGGACGGCGACGAGGTGGTCGGCCGGGTAGGAGGGCTGGACCGGCGACACGACCCGCCCCGCCGTGACAAGCGCGTGGATGGAGCCCGCGTTCGGCGTGGTGTACCGCACGTCCGGATCGAAGCCGTGCTCGGCGCAGGCGACGCGGAAGCAGTCCGGCCACCCGGCCCCGTCTGGTGGCGAGATCGCCCACCGATGGCGGGCCAGGTCGGCCAGATCGATCGCGCCGCGCTCGGCCAGCGGATCGGCGGCCGAGATCGCGATGAAGACCGGCTCCTCGGCGATGACCTCGGAGTGCAGCGATTCGTGGGCGAGGGTGGGGAAACCGGGGTATTCCACTGTGGTGGCCGCATCGAGTCGGCCCGCCAACACGAGATCGCGCAGCAGCACCGGCGAGTACTCCATGAGGATGTGGGCTTCCATGAGCGGCAGATGAGTCGCCAGGCGGTCTGCCAGCCCCAGCAGGACCGAGTCGGCCGAACCGCCGATGGTGATCATCGGATCGACATTGTGGGTGAACTGGAGCGCCCCTCGCCGCAGTTCCGCGACCGACGCGAGGATCGCACGGGTCCGCAGCAGCGTGAACCTGCCGACCGCGGTCAGCTCCATGCCGGTCTGCCTCCGAATGAACAGCGGCGCGCCGATCCAGCCCTCCAGCCGCTTGAGCCGACTCGAGAGCGCGGGCTGGGTCAGCCCCAGCACCGCCGCCGCTTTCGTCAGGTTGCCGGTCTCGGCTATCACCGCGACAGTGCGTAGGTGGCGGAGGTCCAGGTCCATTCGTGCAGTGTAGGTTCTGCCGATCCGACCGATTCATAGAATTGGCGGATAGGAGCGCGCTATGACCGGTCCGCTATCAGTGATCGTTATGCCACTCCGCATTACTGCTTCGCCCTCTTCGACGGCGAGACTGGGTGACACCGACAGCCGACGAAAGGTGCATGAGCATGAGCAGGCGGACCCGCCGAGACATGGCCCAACTGGTCGACGCCGAAGGGTTCCGAGCGGCCATCCAGACCGACTGGGACCGCTGGGAGACACCCGCTCCGTGTGCCCCGGAGACGGCCGCGGCCGCAGCGGCGCACCGCGACCGGCTGTCCGCCGCGCTGCCGAGGCAGCGCATCGCGGTGGCATCAGGGCTGCCATCGGTCCGGTCCAACGACACGTTCCACGGCTTCCGGGCCAACTCCGACTTCGTCTGGCTCACCGGCTGCCAGGTTCCCGGCGCGGTCCTCGTCATGACGCCGGTCGCCGGCGGGCACGAGGCGACCCTGTTCCTCCCCGCCCCGGCGCCCGTCGATGACGCGGACTTCTTCGCCGACGCCGACCGGAGCCGATTCTGGGTCGGCAGGGAGGCCGAACCCGGTGACTGGGCGCGTGCCCTCGGTATTCCGTGCCGCCCCGTGGACGACCTTTCCCGGGCGCTTCGCGGCAGGCACCCCGGCATCCTCGCGGCGCCCGCGGACGATCCCCGGCTCAGCGCGCTGGTCGGTGGGCACAGCCCCGAACTGCGCCTCACGCTCGCGGAGCTGCGGCGGATCAAGGACGATTGGGAGATCGCGCAGCTGCGGGCAGCGGTGGACGCGACGATCGTGGGATTCGCCGATGTCGCGGCCGAGTTCGGCAAGGCCGTCCTCGCCGGGGGAGAACGCTGGCTGCAAGGCACCTTCGACCGGCGGGCGCGCACTCTCGGGAACGGCCCCGGCTATGCCTCGATCGTCGCGTCCGGCGCCAACTCGCCGATTCTGCACTGGACCAGGTGCGACAGTCCGGTGGCCGAGGACGCCCTGATTCTCATCGACGCCGGGGTCGAGGCCGACACCCTCTACACCGCGGACGTCACGCGCACCATGCCGGTCTCCGGGTCGTTCTCCCCCGCCGAGCGCCAGGTGTACGACCTGGTGCACGCCGCCCACGTCGCCGCGCTGGCCGAAGTCCGCCCCGGCAGGGTGTTCAGCGACTTCCACCACACCGCGATGGCCGTGCTCGCGCAAGGGCTCAGCGACTGGGGACTGCTTCCGGTGTCGGTGGACGAGGCACTTGCGAGCAACGGACAGCACCACCGCCGCTACATCGTCTGCGGCACCGGCCACCACCTCGGACTGGACGTGCACGACTGCGCGGACGCGCGACCCGCGGCCTACCACGACGCCGAACTGGCACCCGGGATGGTGCTCACTGTGGAGCCTGGGCTCTACTTCCACCCTGATGACCTCACCGTCCCGCCCGAGCTGCGTGGCATCGGCGTCCGGATCGAAGACGACCTGGTGGTGACCGACACCGCCGCCGAGATCCTGTCCGCGGCGCTGCCGATCGATCCGGACGGCATCGCGGACTGGGTCGCTGCGCGTCGGCGGATCGCATAGCACCGCGCGATGGCGGCTGCCCAGGCTGTCGATCCCGCCACGTCGAGAGGGTCGCTGATCCGGGACGTGGACAGCGAGATGGTCACCGGACCTGAGTTCGGCCTGGGGTGACTAAGGAAGCCGCGCGCATGCGTCGGTGGCCGTCGCGTCCGGGTGCGACGGCCACCGACTCAGGTGGTCAGCCTGCCAGGAGCGTCACCCCCCAACGGCTGAGCGCGCGGGTGATGGGCTCGTGGATCATGCCGCATCCGCTGTTGGGCCCACCGCTCAGGATGCCGTACGCGCGGGAGCCGTAGTAGACGCCGCTGCCGCTGTCGCCTGCGGCAACACACGCGGTGCTCCAGGTCATGCCCGTGAGCGTGCGGCCGGGGTAGTAGACCGTCGCGTTGGTCTCGGTGACCTGTCCGCAGGTGTAACCGGTGGTGGAACCCTGCTTGCAGACGTACTGCCCGACGTAGTCGTAACCGTAAGAGCGGATCGCCGTCTGCGGGTACACCCATCCGCGCGGCTGCCACCAGGAGGCGTCGCTGACGCGGACGACCGCCGAGTCACCGTAGTACCCGAAGTCGTAGCCCGCGGTCACACCCACGGTCTGGGTGCCATAGGTGTAGGTGGGGACGGAGAAGTACGACCCCATCTCGGCGCAGTGACCGGCCGTGAGCATGTAGTAATAGCTTCCCGCGTAGGTCATGAACGCCGTGGTGCACCGGCCTCCGCCCATGTAGGTGGCCAGCCCGGAGCGCAGCGGCGGGTCGCAGGAGTACTGACCGCCGCAGTAGCGCGGGACCGACGGATTGGCGTAGTGGGCGACCTCGATCGCGTCGCCGTAGGTGTTCCTGGCCCAGTTGACGACTTCCTGCTGGGCTTTGGTCAGCGCCTTGTCCTTCGGCAGGTCAAGGCGCACCAGGTTGCGGGTCACATCGATCGCGGACTGGAGCCCGTGCTCGGCGCCGCTGTTCGCGCCCGCGATGCGCTCCGCGAGCCTGGCCGAGATGCGGTCAAGGTCCGCTTCGGTGCGCTTGACGAACACCGTGTGCGTGTCGGTGAGCCCCTTGCTGGCGGCCGCGTCGGTGACAGTCCGCGTGAGGGCGCCCGCTGTCGCCTTCTCGGGTCCGGCGACCGCGACGGTGAGCCGCCCGCCCCGGTCGTGGTCGATCCACGCGCCGCCGAACCGTTGACCGAGCCGGGCCTTCATCTCGTCGGCCATCGCGAGCTGGGCGTCCTGGCGCTCGATGCGCCGCGCGGCCTCGGCGGTGCTCACGCCGTGGTCGCGGGCGAGTTGGGCCGCTGCGGTGTCGACCGCTCGTGCCGCTTCGGGGCGCGGATCCGGCGCGGCCATGGCGGGCGTGCCGACGAGTGCCGTGGTCAGTACTCCCGCGGCTAGGGTGAGCGCCGTTAGTCGTCTGCTTCTCATCTGACCTTCCCGTGGGTGCTGGATACCTGACGGACCTGAGTTGTGCTCAGATGGCGGGCGTGCCACGTTGCCCGGCTACGAAGGTGGCGGCGACGGTGACCCCGGCGCAGCCGGCTGTCTTGCCGTGCAGGCTCACGTAGTTGTGGCCAGTGGGCGGGGTAGCGATGGTCACGGTTTCGGTGTTGCCGGTTCCGGTGGACCGTTGCGTGTAAGCGGAGGTGGTCGCCCAGCCGGTCGGGTTGTAATAGAGGTCGCAGTCGCCGGTTCCTCCGGTGCTGGTGATGCGCAGATCGGTCGCGCCAGCGGGGACGTAGAGGTAGAGGTAGTCGTACTGACCAGCCGAGGTGCCGCGGTTGCTGCGCGAGCAGTCTTTGCCCAGTGCGCGGGTGTCGGTCATGGTGCATTCGGGCAGGGTGCTGTTGCCGACCGTGATTGACCGGGTAGCTGTGGCCCTGGCCCCCTGATTGTCGGTCACTGCCAGGGTCACCTGGTAGGTGCCCGCCGTGGCGAACGACTTGGTCGGGTTGGTGGCTGTGGAAATGGTGCCGTCGCCGAAGTCCCAGCGTCGTGCGGCGATAGTGCCGTCGGGGTCGCGGGATCGGTCGGTGAACGAGACGGTGAGTCCGTTGACCGACGTGGCGAAGTCCGCTGCGGGCGCTTGGTTGCCGCCTCCACCGCCACCGCAGCTGCCCGCAGCGCAGGCGGACAGCCAGTTGTACCAGTCGGAGTCATACCTGTTGCCGATGGTGTTCTTGAGGAAAGTGCGCGCGGCGCTCCAGTTTCCCGAGCGGTAGTAGCCCAGCACAGCGTCCATGTCGGCGCGGTGCGACTGGAGCATGTAGCGCACCGCGAGGTAGCCCCACCGGTAGATTCGAGTGGTGTCGTGGCTGTAGGTGGTGTCGAACAAGGTGCTGAGCGCGTAGGTGCGCTTGCCCGCCTCGGTGATCGCCGCGTCGTAGGTGACGTTGCGGTAGGAGTAGGAGATGTACTCGGCGAAGCCCTCGATCCACCAGATGGTCGGAGTGGACACGTTCGACGTGAAGTCGCCGTGCATGTCGAACCGGCCGTCGAGGTAATGGGTGTACTCGTGGTTGAGGTTCCAGATGGCGAACGTCGGCCGCAGCCACTCCGCCTCGTAGGCGATGAACCGAGCCTGGTTCCCGGAGGCCGACGGATCACCCTCCAGGTACATGCCACCGTTGTTGGTGTCGATCCCCCACATGACTCCCGCATAGGTCTGGTAGTCCGTGCTGGAGTCGTAGACGACCACTTCCAGGCTCGTGTTGCGGTCACCGGAGACCGGCCCGGGATCGTTGGCCACGCGGTGGAAGTAGGCATCCTGCTCGAGCAGAGACGTGCAGGTCTGCGACAGCTCGGTCGAGGTCATCTGCTGCGCGCGGATACGTAACGAGGTGCTGCACGAGTGGTTGATCGGTAGCACTTCGGCAGCCAGACGCCTCTGGAGATCGCATGTGCCGTAATAGGTGCAGTTGGCCTTGTCGTAGGCGTCGGTCATCTCCGCCACGCCAACCCACAACGCCGCCGTGGAACCGCGGATCGACGACATGTCCAGCAGGCCCTTGGCGTAGGGCCGCACCTTCGAGTGCAGGGAGGTGTGTTGCAGGAAGCGGCCCAGTTCCCGGCCAGCGTTGGACGTCAGATAGCTCCGTTCCCCCGAGAGCAGGTTCAGGTGGCGGGAGGCGAAGTTGTACAGCGTGTCCGTGATGCTCGGGTCAGCCCGGACGGTGGAGACGAACTCTGGCACTTGGTGGCCACGGAACAGGACCGTGTAGACGTTATTGACCGCGTTGAGCATCCACCATGAGCTGTCGTAGGTGGAGTTGTAGCTGGTCAACAGGCGCTTGACGACGTACAGATAGCGGGCGTTCTGCTCCGAGCTGTCGATGAGCGTGACGGCTTCGGACAGGGTCTCACCGTTGGCATCGCTGACGGCGAACGCGTTCGGGTTGTTGAAGAACGCGTCCAGTCCGGACTGGATTGCCGCGCGAAGCGTCGGTCCGTACTGTCCCACGTCGGTGGGGTTGTACCACTGGACGTAGTAGCCAGCGCGCAGGTAAAGCGCCAGTTGAGCGGTTCCGGTCGAGTTGTTGCCCGGATACGAGGTGCCGTTGTCCCGAAGACCGTAGGCGACGCTGGTCATCTGGGTCTCGCGGAACGCGTGGTACGCGTCGGAACCGGTGAGGCTGAACAGCGTGTTCACACACTCAGTGGTCGATGCTCGGATCTGGTCCACCAACGCCCATCCGGTGCGACTGGTGAAGTCAGAGACGTTGCACGTGGCGGCCGTTTTCGCGCCGTTCATCGACGGACGCGGCTCCGCCGATTCCTGCTGAGGGCTGTCGTAGGTGCGGCGCAATTCGTGGGAGGACGCCGAACGCGGCGGCCTCTGGTCGGCCCGGAAGGCCGATCGCGTGAAGTGCGGGAAGGAAGTATCTGTTCCTGTCGGTACAGCACGTTCGGTTGGCGACGCGACATCCGCTCGCGCTGGGACCACGCTTGTCGCGCCAAGTGCCACGGCGACTGCGAGCAGGATTGCGGGCATGCGTCGTCGAAACCCTTGAAGGTTCATGACTTCTCTTTCCAGTGGAGCGACGCCGGACGTCGCTTCGGCAGGGTGGCAGGGAACCTGACCGTGAGCACAGCGTCACACGCCGATGCGCCACCCAGCTATCTCAGCCCCAGATAGGACGGGCCTATAAACGTGCCTGACCGGCGAAGACGGCCTTCCAGAGGCTGCTGATCGCAAGAGCAGCGGACAGGCCAGTCCGTGCGCCCGGCCGCTCCGAGGCTACCGGAAAGTAGCTTCGCGATGTCACCCGCTAACGGCGGGGAATCACTTCCCACTATTCATTGCCGGGGATAGGCTCGTCCTATGGACTTGGAGATCCGACATCTGCGTGCGATGTGCGCGATCGCCGAAGCCGGCAGCCTGTCCCAAGCCGCGTCACGCCTCGGCATCTCACAGCCATCGCTCACCGGGCTGTTGCAGCGCATGGAACGCTTGGTCAATGGGCAACTGTTCGAGCGCAGCCGCGCTGGTGTGACACCCACGGAGTTGGGCGCGCAGTTGGTGCAACGTGCACAGCTGCTGCTCACTGATCTAGAGACGATCGGCGCAGACCTGACGCGCGACAACACTGGACCGATCCGGTTCGGGTCGGTGCACATGGAGTGCGTCGCCACCTTGTTCCAACGGCTCGACGATGCCTTCCCCGACGCGAAGGTGTCGTTGACGGTCGAACCGTCGAGCACGGTGCTGGCTCATCAGCTTGGCCGCGGCAACCTCGATGCTGCCGTGCTCGCAGTGGCGGAGGAGCAGCACATCCCGTTGGAGCGCGACCTCGCGCAGCGAATCCTGCTGCCGTGGGTGCCGGTGTTCGTGGCATTATCGGCGAGCCATCCGCTCGCCGACCAACCTGCGGTCAACCTCGCCGACCTAGCACACGAGTCCTGGATCAGGCCGCCAGGCGCGGAGGACGGATCGCTGGCCGCGCTGCGCGCCGCAGCAAGGGAAGCGGGGTTCACTCCACAGATTCGATTCGAGGTTCCCAGCGGAGCGGGCCGGGGGCTGATCACGTCCGGAACCGCCGTACAGCTGGTGGAACCAACCTCCAAGGGCGCGCCCGGCCTGGTAATCCGGCCGTTAGTCGGTGAACCGCTGCGAATGCGGCTGGTCATGGCCTGGCGGCGCCAACGGCTCACCTGGGAACAAGCCGCCACCGTGTACACAGAGGCAGCCGCCGCCTACGCCGTGCATGCCAAGGCCAGTCCGGTGTTCCAGCCGTGGTGGAACCGCCATCGGGAAGTACATCCCCCAACCTGTTGACCGATCAGCGTCCGGGCACCCCGTCCTACGACGATGTGCGCCCAAGGTCATCCGGCCGATAGCAACTAAAGACCTTGAAGCGAGAATCGCGCCCGGTCCTAACCGCCATCAGGAAACCGGCTAGGTTGCCAAGGCGGGCGCTGTCGCGGGTGGTTTTGTGGCCGTGCAACGGCTCGAAAAGTCAGGTGTGGACATCCGCACAGAACTTCGCCTCGAGACGGGGTTCTTTACTAGGTACAGGGCGAATGCGGCCCGGCGGGAGCCACCTTGATGTGCGGCGGGGGCGGGCGTCGGTGAGGAGCACCAACGCCAGCAGTCCGGCCACCTCACATCGCCCGGTGTAAAGGCATGGATCAGGCGATGAGTCGGATCCCCTCCGTGGTCAGGTCGTGTCAGGGGACGGTGTACGGCCGGTGGTCAGGTGGCCCTCGTTGAAGACGAGAAAGAGGACGGCGAGTACGCCGGACGACATCGGGTGCTCCTCTACTGTGCCGGTGGTGCAGGACTCGTTGATCGGGAGGATGTTGTGGCCGCAGCAACAACTATTGTGAACGCGAAGGTGTTCGACGGGACTATGTCCCGGGACTGGACTTCGGTCAGGTTCGTCGACGGGCTGGTCACCGAGTGCTCGGCGGCCTCGGCCGCCCATGAAGGCGACGAAGTGATCGACGCGGCGGGCGGGACTGTGCTTCCTGGTCTGATCGACGCGCACGTGCACCTCGTTCCCGGCGCTCTCGCGCAATCGTTGACCTTCGGCGTGACCACCGTTCTGGACATGTTCAGCAAGCCCGACGTGGTGGCCAAGGCCAAGGAGCAGGCCAGCTCCCGTCCGGACGTGGCCGATGTGCGTTCCTCGGGCGTCGGCGCCACCGCACCCGGGGGGCACCCATCGATCATTTATGCCCCGTTCCCGACGTTGACCGCCGCTGACCAGGCCGAGCGGTTCGTCGCGGAACGGATCGCGGACGGCTCGGACTACTTGAAGATCTTCTCCGGCACCGGGGGTCTGTGGCCGTCGCTGAATCTCGACACCATCACGGCACTGGTCACTGCCGCGCACGCCCGTGGCCTGGTCGTCGTCGCCCACGTGAGCTCGACAGCCGGGGTGGAGCAGGTCGTGTCCGCCGGTGTCGACGTGCTGGCCCACGTCCCCGCGGATGCCGAGCTGCACAAGGCCCTGGTCGACCGCATCGCCGAGGCCGGAATCGTGATCTGTCCGACGCTGACCACCATCGAGAACACCCTCGGTGAAGCGGGTGGCGCGGCAGTGGCAGGGGATCCGCGGCTGGCTGAGGTGCTGGGGGACGCCTGGGCGCGCCGATTGACCTCGGGTGTTTCGGGACCGCGTGGCCGGGCCATGTCGCCCTACTCGCGTGCCGAGGACAACGTGCGGAGGCTGGCTGATGCGGGGGTCACACTGCTGGCGGGCGCCGACGCCCCGAACCCGGGCACCGTGTTCGGGGCAAGCCTGCACCGGGAGCTGGAGCTCCTTGTCCGGTGCGGCATCAGCCCGGCCCAAGCCCTGACCGCTGCCACAACCCAACCGGCACGCGTGTTCGGCCTCGCCGACCGAGGACGGGTTGCCGCCGGGCAACGCGCGGACCTGGTCCTGGTGTCCGGTGACCCGCTGACGGACATCACCACAACCCGCAGCATCGAGCGAATCTGGCGCGCGGGCACAGCCTGCGACCGAAAGGCCTTCGTCGCGAGCCCTGCCGAAGCCGAACAGCTCGACGCTTTCGACGCACAGGTCGCCAGGGCCGTGGCCGCCGTCCGCGGACGCCGGATCGACTTCGACCCGACCAGCTGAAAGGCCAACAATCAACTACGCCGCCAAAGAAGCACCACCAGCAGTGGTCAACTACCACGGAAGCGGCAGAAGGAAGCCGCCAAGGTGTTCACTTCAAAGCGGAAAGGACACGCGCGGAAACCGCACGCGACGACATCCTAGTGGTCACCTCTATGCGGAAACGACGCCGCTGTGGTTTGCCACGCGAACTTGACCGCTTCTGCCTGCCGTCACCACCACATGACCATTCTCGTCAGGTACGAGACAGCTGCCCGACGGTTCGTCAGGGACGTTTCTGCGAGTGTGAGGTGTGTGTAGGCGTCGGTTCGCTGTCATTAGCTGTCGTTGCCGTCGTGCTCGGCGAGGAGTGTGAATCCGTGGCGGTCGACCGCCGCGGCGGTGGCCGAGAGGATGACAACGCCGGTGCCTGCGCCGCGGTCGAGTCCGAGCCAGGACCGGAAGCCGCCGGTGCCTCCGTTGTGCCAGGTGATCGATCGGTCTTTCCTTTGGATGGTGATCCAGGCTGCGCCGATGTGGGCACCTGTGCCGAAGGATGCGACCGGGTCGAGCGCGGCGACGCCCGGGGCGGTTCCGTCGAGCAGCGCCGCGGTGAGGCGCGCCATGGTGGTAATGGAGGCGCGGATGCCGCCTGCCGGTCCTAATGCCTCGCCGGTCCACGGCTGCCGCGGTTCTCCTCGACGGCTTCTGCCGGTGAGCGCCCCAGGACGGAGTTGGTCGGCGGTCGCCGGAGTGTAGAAGTGGTCGAGTTCCAACGGGGCGGCGATACGCCGGTGCAGAAGTTGGGCGTAGGTCGTCCCGGCGGCGCGGGCGAGGGCGTGGCCAAGCAATTCGAACCCGAGGTTGGAATAGCGGGGCCGCGGTCTGCCGAGCGGAACGCCCCGGGCCTGGACGAGCAACTGCCCGAGGTCCTCGCCGTAGGGGTTCGTGCCGTGGCGCCACAACGCGATGGTGCGCCGCCATGGTCGGGCGGATCGAGGCAGGCTGGGCAGACCGGACCGGTGCGTGCTCAGCGACTCCAACGTCACCCGCGCGGCGGGGGCGTCGCCCAGCGGCAGCAGCTCGCCGAGGGAGGTGTGAGCGCCGACCTCACCTCGCGCAAGCGCCTCGGCGTACAGCAGCCCCGTGACGCCTTTGGCGATCGACCCGATCTCGAAGTCGGCGTCGAGGTTGGCGCCGCGGCAGGCCAGTGCCGTGCCCTGGGGCGAGACCACAGCCACCGCGGCGACCGGATGGCGCGGCCCCAACAGCTCGCCGAGCCTGGCCGCGAGCCGCTCGTCACCGTGGTTCCTGGTCATGACCGGCCGCCGACCAGGCAACGAGCGCCATTGTGGACCCAGTGCGTCACGACACCCACGACACCCACGACAGCCGCGATCTGCGGCCATCCGGCGCCACCGTCTCGTGTGGCGCAGCACAGCCACCTCGATGCGCCCCAACTCGATGCGGAGCCCTGCCACAGTCCCGGTCCCATCAACGAGTCATGGTTGGCTGTCGATCCCGCGAGTTCGGTCAGCTTTCCCACATCCATGTGTCAACGGTAGTTGACGAACCGGCTGTGGTCAACCAGGGTTGACAGCACCCCCCTGTCACGGTAGCCCTGATCAACCATCGCGAAAGAGGTGCCAGAGGTGATCGACCACAGGCACCGACAGAGACTGAGTGATGCAGCGGATAATCACCCGGTCTTCGCGCTCGGCTTTCCGCGGCGACGCGCTCTGAAAGCGACGCGCTACCTTGACGCGAAGTTGATTGCTGGTCATCGAGGAGTGGCGGTCTAGTTTCCGCAGGCGACGGTCCGCCACCTCTAGCCACGGGTAGGACACCGTGTCCTACCCGTGACCAAGTCCGTTCTCCTACCGTAGGATTTGATCAACCGATCGGGTGGTTCAGCGCACAAACTACACTTCCTGCCCATGCTGGCCTGTCGTGGTCGACGATCACCACGTATTAGGAAAGGAGGTGACGTTCTCGTGGGAAACCAGCACAATTGCTACTCTGAGTGTCACCAGACGATTCGCCGGATATCCGGTGCCCTTTGGGCCGTAGTCGGCGCGCCGGTCGCGCAGGGGTACACGCTGCTAACCAGGTTACAAACCAGTAAACAGCAGCGTGCCCCCACACGGAGGGCCGTGTCGAGTGTTGCGCCACTCGATGCCGTCCTCCCACCTCCGGGCGATGCAGGCGGGTTGGCATGGCTTCGGGCTGGACATAAAAGCTACAGTTCACCGGTGGCGTGTGCGGCCCGACGTTTGGCGCGGGGAACACCGGGCCTGCGAGCGCGGCGAGCACGGTGTCCGGGGAGCGACAGGTGAACAAGAGGTCCGCAGCGGTCAGGGTCGATCAGACTGACACCGGGGCGATGGCCACGGTGAGCGGTGAATTGGACATGGCCACCGCGCCTACGGTGTTGGGGGAGTTGCTGGCCGTGCTCACCTTGCCTGGCGCGGGTGGAACTGGACTTAGCGGAGGTCACGTTCTGCGGATCGAGCGGTGTGCGTCTCCTGACTCAGTTACACGCCGACTGCAAGCGCAAGGGAAAGACGGTCGTGATCACGCACTGCCACCCTCGCGTACTGCGGGTCTTGGAGCTGAGCGGAGTAGTCGGGTTGTTCTCCCTCGTTGTCACGCCGGAGGGGCCGGACATTCCGAGCGACTAGGCCGTTTAGCTTCGCCAAACAGCGGCCAGGTACGGGCACGTAGCTGGGATCAGGGCGTGATCAGCAACGCGCCGTTTGGATCAGGCGGCAAGGCTCGGGGTCAGTTCGAGCAGTGGGCGTAGGTCCGCTGCGATGATGTTCTGCACGGCGTTACACCAGCGTTGTTGGAGGGCGTCGAGAAGGCGGGTTTCGACTTCGGGGGCGACGTGGCTGTAGATGTGTTCGATCTTGTCGGCGAGGCGGTGGCCGAGGCGTTTGGCTTGGGCGATGTCGGGGATGAGGTCGGCGATGAGCCAGGTCTTGTGGCTGTGGCGTAGGCCGTGGAAGGTGAGGCCGGGTTCGATCGGGGACAGGCGCGGCCAGTGGGCGGGGTGGCCGGTGGTGCCGTCGGCGGCGGGGCGCATGACGCGGCGGGAGAAGTTGGAGCGGCGGGGATGGTCGCCCGCGAGGGTGGTGAAGACGTGGGGGTGGGTGTGGGTGGAGAGGTAGTGGCGCAATAGTTGGGTGAGGAAGGGTGGGAGGGTGATGGTGCGGGCGGATTCGATGGTCTTGGGTGGGGCGAGTTGGAACTTGCCGTCGATCTCCAGCAGGGACCCGTGGTCGGGGTGGATGACCATGCGGCCGACGCCGTCGGCGGGGAGGTGGAGGTTGGGGCGTTGCAGGCCGAGGAGTTCGCCCCAGCGGGCTCCGGTCCAGGCGCCGGTGATGATGAGGACGGCCGCCCAGGCTCCGGCGAGTTGGTAGGCGTGCAGGGCGACGCGGAGGGCGTTGTGGGGTGTGGTGTGGACGCGTTCGCGTGGGGCGGTGGCGTGGCGGCGTCCGCGTCGTTTGGGGCGGTAGGGGTTGGCGTGGATGAGGCGTTCGTCGGCGGCGTCGGTGAGCAGCATCGACAGGAGCTTGACCATGGTGGTCACGGTGGTCGGGGCGTAGCCCTCGGCGCGTTTGGTCTTGGCCCAGGCGTGCACGGACAGGTTGGTGATCCCGGCGAGGGCCTGGTGGCCCCAGTCGGGTTGGAGGTGGTTGCGCCAGAGGCTGCGGTACTGGCGTTCGGTGTTGGGTCCGACGTCGAGCGCGTCGAACCACAGGTCGGCCCATGCCTCGAGGCGGGTCTTCCCCGCGTCGGGATCGATGAACTGGCCCCGGCGTTGGTCGACGTTGATTTCGTCGGCACGGTCCTGCGCGTCGGTGATGCTGGTGAAGCCGGGGATCGAACCGAGTGATCCGTCGGGTTTGCGGAAGCGGACCCGCCAGGTGTTCGGCCCGGAGGGCTCGACGTAGGCCACGGGCGGCACCTCTTCTCATCGCGGGTCGACGGGGTACGGCTGTATGGACGCGTGGGTGGGGTCGAGCAGGCAAGCGGGGCTGCCGGAGGCCGCCCGATCAGGGGACCCGCCGCCGAAGTTGTAGACCGGGTTCGGCTGGTGTGTGGGCGTACTGGGCGGCGATGGCGGCGAGGTCCTCCGGGGTGAAGCGCAGGTGCTTGCCGACGTAGCGGCACGGGATCACGCGGGCGGCTGCTTTGCGCCGCAACCAGGACGGCCGCAACTGCAGGCGCGCCGCCGCCTGCTCGGCGGTGAGCAGAACCAGCCCCTCCTCCCCCACCGCCGCGATCGGGCTCGACCGCTGGTCTGTGGACGGGGCATCATCGCCGCGGCGAGGTTGGGGACGGTTGCCGGGTGCCGGTCGTTGGGGTCCGGCCAGGCGGGCGGGACGACGTGGACCGTTGTTGACCATGTCGGGCTCCTTGCGTGCAGTTCGATCGAGGACGACGTGGGCGGGTCCGCGCCGGACCCGAGTTGGGTGGCTGAGAGCTGTTGCCGGGTCGTGGGGGTATACCGGCGGCGGTGTCGACGGGTGGGGTGATCTCGGGGACGCGGTCGGTGAGGTGGCGGTGCCAGGCAAGGGCGAAGCGCAGGCAGTTCGATTCGCTGCGGTGCCCGGGGGCACAGCCGGGGAGGTGGCGGCCGCGGAAGCTCCAGGCTGCGGAGTCGCTGGAGGCGAGGTGTGTGGCGTAGCGGGACAGGCCGAGGACCTTGGCGCCGAAGGCGTGCAGCCGGTATCCGCGGTGGGCGAGGGCGTGGATGATCTGTTCGACTTCGTAAGTGTGTTGGCGGCGGCAGATGCTGCCGATCCCGACCAGCGGCAGTGCGGCCAGGTTGATGCCGTGGTGTTCGTAGAGGTCGGCGCAGCGGTGGTAGTCGGTGATGGTCTGTCCTTGAAGGACCGGGATGATCGGCAGTTCGGGGGCGAGGTCGCGGAGGCGGAGGTAGTCGGTGACGGTGCGGTGTTGGTGGGTGCGCAGGCTGAGGCCGGTGCGGGCTAGGACGTGGGGTTCGGTCATCCAGTCGCGGGGTGCGGCCCAGTCGAGGTGGCCGATCTCGGTGGCGTAGCGGCGGACCGCCTGGACGTAGGTGGCGGTGTCGGTGCGCCAGTGGCCGTGCAGCGACAGCTCGGTGAAGCCGCCGGAGTCCAGCGCCCACGGGCCGCTGGCGCGGGGAAGGGTGCGGCGGCCGGCCAGTCGGTGGTGGCTGACCAGCAACGGCACGCCGAGGTCACGGGCGAGCCAGGACGGTTGATGGGTGCCCAGATAGAACTTCACCGGCTCACCGCCCAGCGGGCGGTGTGGAGTGCAGCGAGGGTGAGGGCGGTGGCGAGCGTCTTGCCGACGAGTTGGCCGGGCACGGCGGCGAGGTCGCCGAAGGCCAACGGCACGAACAGCACGCTGTCGACCACCAGCCCGGCCGCGTTCGATGCCGCGACAGCCGCCGTCCGGCCGCGGTGGCGCAGCCGCGCGTAGATGCGCGCGTCGACAACCTCTGAGGCGGTGAAAGCGAGGACGCTGGCCACGGCGATCTGCGGGCCGGCCACCACGGCCGACAGCCCCGCTCCCGTGAGGATCCCCGCGGTGACACCACGGATACCCGCCGTGTCGTGGACTAGGTCACGGAGCGTCAGGCTTGCTCCGGCGAACAGCGTGCCCGCCGGGACCACCAGCCCGCCGAACACCAGCGGCGGACAGTGCACCGAGGCGACGTTGGCCGCGACAACCGACAGCATCCACCCAACCATCGCCACCCCCGCCTGCCTCACAGACCGCGGGACCACCGGCCAACCCCACCGCTTGAGCGACGTCGAACCGTGCCGCGACGTAGCGATCGCGGGATTCATGCCGCACGCTCGCGGCGACCGGGGTCGTCGGTGGCGGTGGCTGGTTCGCCGGAGCGGCACGACCACGGCGAGCAGCCGTCCGGGTCACCGTCGTCAACGACCGTGTCGGTGCTGATCAGCCGCAGGTGCCTGCGGGGTTTGGAGGGTGTGTCGAGATCGACCTGGTCCAGGGGAAGGCAGGAGCGGTGCAGGAAGTACTGGCCGCGCAGTTCCTGGCCTTGTGTGGTGGCGTGGGGGTAGCCGTGGCGGATGGCGCGGTCGAACTCGACGGCCTCCGCCCACCCGTCGGGGTCGTTGTCGCGGACCCAGCGCCACCCGGCGTTGCCGTGGAACGGGCACCCGACACAGGCGGACTTCACCGTCTGCCCGAAGCCGCGTTCGGTGAGGAACTCGACGCAGCGGGCGCGGTCGAAGCCGAGCTCGATCAGCGGGAAGACGTTGCGCAGGAACCGCAGCCCGGAGTCCTTGGCGCGGTGGAACTCATCCGTGCTGATCCCGATGGCCTGCTCGGCGTACACCCCGCGCGGCACCCGCCGCGGATGCGTATACCCCAGCAGCTCCCGGGCCGCCTTCTTCAGAGGGATGATCTTGTATTCGGAGGTGCATTGCCTGCGGGCGAGGCCTCGGGTGCCGTCGGGGTTGAGGGTGTGCAGGGGCATGGAGACGAAGCGGTGGCGCGGGTCGAGGGCGTCGGCGCGGATGTTCCCTGCCGAGATCCTGCGCACCGGAATGCCGTGTCTGGTGGCGTGGGCGGCCAGGCGGTCGAGGTTGGCGTAGACCGCGCGGGGTTCCCAACCGGTGTCGGCGAACAGGGCGACGTCGAAGGTCGGGATCTCGCCCTCGCACGCGAGCAGCAGCACGGTGGTGCTCTGCACCCCGGCGCCCAGGGACAGCAGCCGCAGCGCGGGCCCGGGATCACGCGACGTCGGGTCGGTGGTGGTCATGCCGCCACCTCCCGCCGGACCGGCGGGCGGTGTTCGGTCTGGAGAACGGTGGCGAGGTCGTCGAGCAGCAGCGCGACGGCGTGTGCGGCTTGTGCGGGGACGACGCCGTTGCCCAGCGCCCGGAGCTGGGCGGTGCGGGGCAACGGGAGATCGGTGACCCACCCGCTCGGGAGGCCCATGAGGTGCTCGACGAAGGCGGGCGCGAGCACCGGCCGGCCGTGGTTGCCGGGCTGGATCGGATACGGGATCGGCCGCCCGAGGGCCGTTTCCCAGCCGCGGATCGCCGCCTCGTAGACGCCCCAGTTCACCGGTGTCGCCTCGACGGCAGACGGCTGGCTTGCCTCGCCCTCCTCGCCGTCGCGGACCGCTACGAGGTGGTGTCGGTCCCGCTGCCGTTGACCCGGTTGCGCGCCGGTGGGGTGAGCAGGCGGATGACCGCCGAGGGCAGCATCAGGTCGCCCTTGGAGCCCCGTTGTGCCGGGCAGCCCTTCGTCCCGTCCGTCGCCCGCAGGGTCGGCAGCAGCGCTTCGCGTTCCACCAGGGGGAGCACCTGTTGCGACAGCGGTGGCCGGAACCCCGCTCCGGCTTTGCGGCCCGCCGTCCCGGTGTCCGAGGCTCTCGGGGTCGGCAGCAGCCGCACCGCGATCGACAGCGGCATCACCATCCTGTTGCCATCGACACCGGTCCGGTGTCGTCGGCGTGGCCGCGACCAGGTCGCGGGGTCCTCGCCGTCCTGGGGGTTGGTCGGCGGCGCCGTCGTGGTCGCGGCGCCAGGCGAGCAGGAACACGCGTTCGCGGCGGTGCGGGGCGCCGAGGTCGGCGGCGCGGACGCTACGCCAGAGCGCGTCATACCCCGCTTCGGCCAGGTCGCCGAGTACACGGTGGAGACCTCCCGCCTTCCAGCGAAGCGCGGCGGCGTTCTCCAGCACGACGAGCGCGGGTCGTAGTAGGCGAAGGCCCGCCACGATGTCGGCCCAGAGCCCACTGCGCGCTCCTTTCTCGATGCCCGCGCGTTTCCCGGCGGCGGAGATGTCCTGGCAGGGGAACCCCGCGACGAGCACGTCGACCGGCTCGACGGCGGCCCAGTCGATGCGTCGCAGGTCGCCGAGGTTCGGGATGTCGGGCATGCGGGCGTCGAGGATCAGTCGGATGTGCGGGTCGGGGTCGGCGACCCACGCGATGCGGCCGCCGCGGAGGGCGGTCAGCACGCCGAGGTCCAGGCCGCCGTAGCCGGTGCACAACGAGCCCAGGACCGGACTGGCCTCGGTGACCGAATCGTCCCGGGGGAGCGAATGCCTGGTCCGCTCGCGGGGTGGGCGGGTGGTCATGCCGCCCGTCCCCGGGTCACGGTCCGCGTGGAGCGGTACTGCTCGAGGTCGACCACGTCCGCGCCCGACGCACCGGCGGCGGCCTCCCTGGTGGTCTTGTGGAGGGCGGTGCGGAAGACGAGGACGTCCTCGTGGGCGATCAGGTGCAGCGGCAGCCCGCGCTCGCGCTGTTTGCGGATGAAGTCGCGCTGGAAGAACGAGCCGCGGGCGACGAGGTCGGTGGCGGCGGCGCGGGCGAGCAGGGCGACGTCGCGCTCCACGGGGATGAGTCCGGCGGCGCGTCCGCAGGCGAGGATCTGGGAGGGCAGGTCGATCAGTTCGGCGTGTTCGCGCCAGGGGCGGATGGTGATGACGATGTGCCCGCCGGGTTTGAGGAAGGTGCGCAGGGCGGCGAGGATGCGGGTGAACCCGGCCAGCAGGCGGTGGTGGCCGATGTTGGCGAGGTTGCCGCGGTCGAGGGTGTTGCCGTAGAGGTGGTGGTACTTCTGCACCCCCGCGCCCGGGGCGACCGACACCTGCCCGTGCGTGGAGGGCCCGTAGGGCGGCGACGTCACCACGAGCGCGGCCTGGCCGACGTACTCCGGCGCCAACAGCGTCACGAGCTGGCGGGCGTCGCCCTGGATCACGCGGGCGTCGTGGTCGAAGCCGTGGTCGCGGGCGAGGTCGAGGTTGGCCCAGGCGACGTCGACCCAGTGCGGCTCGTACTCCACGCCAAGGGCGCGTCGGCCCAGCCGCACCGCCTCGACGAGGGTGGTGCCGATCCCGCACATCGGGTCGAGCACCAGATCGCCGGGCTTGGTGTAGTGGGCGACGGCGTGGCGGACGACCTCGGGCAGCATCTTGGCCGGATGCGCGGTCGACTCCGGCACGTAGGAGTTCTTGCGCTGCGCGGCGGGTGAGGACTGCGCGGTCGTCCACACCGACACCGCGGGCGGTTCCCCGGCCTCCTCGCCCGCCGCGCTGTCCACAGGGTTGTCCACAGCGGTGGGCGGGGTGTCGAGCGCGGCGATGACCGCCGCCGGGATGCGCTGGGTCGACTCGCCGCCGTGGTCGCTGTCGGCCGCACCGTCGGCGGAGCGAACGGGGTCGGTGTTCGGCGTCGTGGTCATCGGCGGTCTCCGCCCTGCGCGGCGATGTTCGCGGACAGCGGGGGCGGTGGTTGGTGGTCGTGCGGTTGGGCGAAGACGAGGACGTCGGAGTGGATGCGCCGATGCGGCGCGGGCAGTCCGCGCACCAGGGCGCGGTGCCGCGCGCGGAACTCCTCGTCGAGGTCGTCGGCGGGGCTGTCGGGGAGGTCGAAGCGGCCGTCGCGGACGGGTGCGTGCAGGGCGACGATGTGCTGCAGGTAGAGCAGGTCGGCGTTCTGCCCGGCGGCCACCACCGCCCCTGTCGGGTCCGTCAGCTCACCGCTCGTCCAGTCACAGTGGGTGAGTACGGCGAGGATGCCGCCGACCCGCAGCGAGTGAGCCGCGAACAAGGCGACGAGGTCCGCGCGGTGGTCTCCGCAGTGGGCTGGCGGCAGGCTCGTCACGATCAGGTCCGCGTCCCTGACGATGCCCGTCGCCGGGTGCGGCGTGGGGACTTCGATGGAGTGTTCCGGGGTCGTCGGGAGGGGCGCGGGGGCCGGGGTGGGGCCGGTGACGAGGTCGGCCCAGAAGGGCCGGGAAGCAGGGCCGGTCGAGGTCGGGTCGGCGGGCAGGTGCTCGACGCGCACGGTGCGGCCGAGGCGTTCGACGACGGCCGCGGCGTCGGCCACCTCGGGGTCCGAGTCGGTGCCGGGCGCGCGGTCGATGACGCCGTCGTCCCCTACTGCGGCGAGCGTGCGGCCGGTGTTGTGCGGGGCCGGCCGGGCGAGCAGCACGACCCGCGCGGCGGGCTCACTGAACGAGGTGACGATCCGTTCGATGAGCGCGGCGGGCCACGTCGCGTCGAGGTCGACCGGGGCGCTGCCGGCGGTCCACACGGTCGCCGGAGTCGGGGTCGTCGCCGACCCTCGCGACCGTGAGCGAGGAGTCTCGCCGACGGGTTTGCCGGGGCTGACCCGGGTGGTGGTCGGCGCGGTCGGCCAGGGCCTGCGCTCCACCGCCCGACGCCCGCCTGCACGGGTCGAGGCCGGGTGGGTGGAGGCGGCGCGTCGCCGGGGCGAGCGGCGGCCGGAGTGGTCGGGCTGGGTCACGAGCGTCCCCTTCGCCGGGGTGAGTGCGCCGTGGGTGCGTGGCGCTGTTGACAGCCCTGAACTCCGAAATACAGACCCCTCGGGGACACTCGTTCGCCGACTTTCCACTGCTTCACGACCGTCGGAAAGCGGCGACGGCCCACGCACACGTCCACGCGAGACATGGACAATCCGACGCCGAGGAAACAGTGGGAGCCGGTTTCTTCGACTCCGATGGCGCAGCCAGACCGGCCGTTGACGGAGGCGTAAGCCCGGTCGCAGCTCTTACCGAACTGGTACCGGACTAATACCGCGACCTCGTATCACCAGGTGGATGCACACGGCCGACGCGGCGCTCTCGATCCTGCCTGCCGGTGGCGTTCGACCCATAACGACACTTCGTGCCGATTTCGAGCGGTCTTCGCGAAGTGGCCAGAGATCGCCGGTACCTGCGCGGTACCAGTTCGGTGATCGGTCGGTACCACCCGTTGTGGCGTCCTGGGCGAGTCGTCGTTTCCGACTCGATTCGGGAGTCATCCATGAGTTCTCGTGACGCTATTCCGCGTTCGGGTTTCGAGCGCGATCACATGCCGTTGGACGCCGCGCGGTCGGCGTTCGAGTGGCTCATCACCGGCCCGCACCCCCTGGGTGTGGATGGCCGGTTGTTCCCCGGTCTACCGGGGCGGCGAGTGCCGCTGAACGAGATGCGTGACCGGCTGCTGCGCCGCGGCTGCCCGCAGGCGCTGCGCGACGCGGTGTGGGCGCACCTGGTGCTGTTGGCGCGCGCCGACGGCGGCGCCTGGACGGTCGGATGCGTGGGCGTGGCGTTGCCCGCGCTGACCACCATCGCCGCCACCCTCTCGGCCCGCTTCGCCGGTGACCCGAACGACATCCACGCCGCGGTACTGGCCGGGTTCGTCGCCGAGCTCGACACGATCGACCTGCGCCGCCCGCGCGTCATGCTCCGATTGCGGTGGGCGGCCTATCGCGCCGGCCACGCGGCGGTGCGCGAGGCACTGGACGCGCCGACGCCCTACGGGCACGGGTTCCGCTCCACCGAGCCACCGCCGCCGTCGGGTCACCCGGACTTCGTCCTCGCCCGCGCGATCGCCGAGCGGGCGATCACCGCCGCCGAGGCCGAACTCATCGGCGCCACCCGCCTGGAAGGTGTCCCGCTCACCGACGCCGCGGCCGCACGGAACCTGTCCTACCAGGCGGCGAAGAAGGCACGCCAACGAGCCGAGCGCCGCCTCGTCGCCTACCTGCTCCACGACGCCTCCGACACCCTCCACGCCGGGCCGCGCGAGCACGATCTGGCGACCCAGGTGGCCGACGCGGCGACCATCACCGACGCCGCAGCGCACGCCACCCACACCACCCCGCCATCACGCACCGCCACCGACCCGGCGGCACGCGCCGGAAAGACAGGGGGCGGGCGCGTGTCCCCGCGGAGCCGGTTTCCCGGAGTTCAGGGGTGCGGGAGGACGCACGCCGCTCCCGCGCCCACCACCTCCTCCTCGCCCGAGCCGAAGCGACGGCCCTCGGGCTCGACCCCGGGAGTGCCGCGATGCGCCTGACCCAACCCCCCGTCCACCCTCGCCACCGCCCGGAGGACGACCACCAGCCCGACGGCGCACGGGCCGCCGACCCGCGTGGTACCGCCTCGCTCCCCCAGCCGCCCGAGGGTTCCGCCCCGCACCGCGAGACCGTTCACCCCGGCACGTCCTCGACGTCGGCGACGCACCGTCGTCGATGCCGGAACGCGCGCCGCCACATGCTGCTGGTCGCCGGACTCGTCGCGGGGACACTGCTGTTCCCCGGGACCACCGCGCACGCCGACACCGTCGTGCTCGCGATCGCCGGCAGCGTCGACGAGGTCCTGACCAACATCCGCAACTGGCTGATGGGCATCCTCGCCGGACTGGCGACCGTCTTCCTCACCATCGGCGGCGTGCGCCGGGTGTTCGGCGGCGGCGACCCCGGCGAGCAGGAGAAGTCCAAGGAGGCGTTCAAGGCCGCCGGGATCGGCTACGCACTGGCCGCGCTCGCCCCGCTGGTCGTCACCGTCCTCAAAGGCATCGTGGGTGCCTGACCATGTGCCCGTCGATCACGCCCAGCCCGCGCCGCGCATCGGTCGCCTCCACCGTCATCCCGCCGCCCGGCCCGGCACGGACCAGGGAGGCCCGGTCGACGCACACCGACCGCCGGACGATGCTCGCGCCTGCGGCCGCGCACCACCGCCAGAACCGCGCGGGGTCGCGTCGTATCCACACGGGCCGCGGTCGAGCGCTCCGCGCGTTGGCGGTGAGCCTGGTCGTCCTAGCGGGCTGTGCCCTCGCCGCCACGGCCAGCGCGCCGGATGCGGTCTCCCTAGCCGTCGCCGTGCAGCCGGTGCCAGCACCGTTCCCAACGGTCGATCCGGACCCGTGCGACCCCACGCTGCCGCAGCAGTCCTGCGCCCCCAACCCCACCACGGTCCCGACAGCGCCGTCGACGCCGTGCACCGGCGAGGGCTGCATCCCCCAACCCGACGCCACCACCCCTCCCCCGACCAACCCCGGCACGGGGCCACCCGGTCAGGGCGGGGAGCCGGAAGACGAGTGCGGCATCACCGACATCGGCGCCTGCATCACCGAGGCCATCAACGCCTTCTTCCGCGGCATCGTCACCGAAGCGCTCAACCCGCTCCTCGATCTCCTGTCCCGCACCCTGCTGACCACCCCCATGCCCGGCGAGCTGCCGAGGGTGGGCGAGCTGTGGGACAACTCCTGGCAGATCCTGCTCCTCTCGTACGGACTCCTCGTGCTCATCGCCGGGGTCATCGCGATGGGCTACCAGAGCGTCCAGACCCGACACTCCATCAAGGAACTCGCCCCGCGCCTCGTGGTCGGGTTCCTCGCTGGGGCGCTGTCGCTGTGGGTGGCGACGAAGGGCATCCAGATCGCCAACGGCCTCGTCGCCGCCATCATGGGCGGAGGCGTCGACGCAGGCGCCGCCGGGGAGACGCTGCGCAACCTCGTCCTCGGCTCCCTCAACGGCGGCATCTGGATCATCTTCATCGGCATCTTCCTCGCCGGGATGCTCATCGCCCTGCTCGTCACCTACGTCGTGCGCGTCGCGCTCACCATCATCCTCATCGCCGGCGCCCCGCTGGCGTTGATGTTTCACGCGCTGCCGCAGACCGAGGGCATCGCCTACTGGTGGTGGAAAGCCTACGGCGGCTGCCTCGCGATCCAGGTCGGGCAGAGCATGACCCTCATCGTCGGGATGAACGTCTTCCTCGCCCCCGGCGGGTTCACCCTCTTCGGCCCCACCATGACCGGCCTGGTCAACCTCCTCGTCGCGCTCGCGCTGATGTACATCCTGTTCAAGATCCCCTTCTGGGTGCTGTCCTCCATCCGCACCGGCAACGGCCGGTCGCTGGTCGGTTCACTCGTCAAAGGCTTCCTCGCCTACAAGACCTTCGGCCTACTCGGTACCCGCGGCGGCGGGAAAGGCGGCACACCCCACACACTCGGCGGTGGCCGTGGCGGCCGCGCCGGGGCAAGCACCAACCGCGGCTCGCCCACCCCCTACGCCAACCCGCGCGCCGCCGCAGGCGGGCAGTACGTCCTGCCGCTGCCCGGCGTGCGCCGTACCCGGGCGGCGGGCACACCCAGCCCGAAGGCCAGCCCGGCACCGAAACCATCCGTCGCGCAGGGACGGCAGCTGGCGCTGCCGCTGGGCGAGGACTGGCCGGAGAACAGACCGATCCTCGGCCGCGACGGCGGACAACTCCCACTCCCGTTCGACCCCTATCGCGGCAACCGTCCCACCCGCTCCGGGCAGTACCCGCTGCCCCTGGACGGCATCCGTCGGGTGTCGCGCCCGCCGAGCCCACCACCGCCTCCGCCCGTGCGGCCCGCGGGCCACCGGGTGGTGCAGCCGCAGCTGCCGTTCGACCCCTACCAGGGCAACCGGGCCACCCGCAGCGGTCAGTACCCGCTGCCCTTCGACGACGTCCGCCGCGTGCCCGCACCCCGACCCGCACCGCCGCCAGCGGCACCACCCCGACCCGCGCCGCGCCCGGGGCGGCAGCTGCGACTGCCGCTGGACCTGCCGAAGCCACCCAAGCCGTCGACACCCGCCGTCAGTCCACCCCCACCACCACCGGCACCGCCGGCGACGCGGCGGCCTCCCGAGCCTGGAGGTAGCACCCCATGACCAGTCCAGTCCGCATCCCGGCCGACGTCGACATGCACGACCGCGTGCTCGGACCGCTGACCGCCCGCCAACTGGCCATCCTCGCCAGCGCCGGTGCGGTGCTCTACCTGCTGTGGGCGGCCAACCGCGCCGTGGTGCCGGTCCCGGTGTTCCTGGCCTTCGCCGTCCCGGTCGGCGCGGCCGCGGCGATGCTCGCCCTCGGCAGGCGCGACGGCGTGCCGATGGACAAGCTGCTCGTCGCCGCGATCCGCCAACGCCTCGCACCCCGCCACCGCGTCGCCGCGCCCGAGGGCGTGCGCCCCGCGCCCGCCTGGCTCACCCCCGAAAACGACCGGACCACAGGCCCGGCCGTGGGTCGTCGCAAGGGCCGAACCGGGCAGCCGGAACAGGTGTCGCCCTCGGCGTTGCGGCTGCCAGCCGAAGCCGTCACCGAGACCGGGGTGGTCGACCTCGGCGCCGACGGCCTGGCGGTGGTCGCGATCGCCTCGACGGTCAACTTCGCCCTGCGCACCCCGAACGAGCAGGAAGCCCTGGTCACCTCGTTCGGCCGCTACCTGCACTCCCTGACCGCCCCGGTGCAGGTGCTCGTGCGTACCGAACGCCTCGACCTCTCCGCCCAGATCGCCGAACTGCGCGAGCGCGCCGGCGGACTACCCCACTCCGCCCTGGAGGCCGCAGCCGTCGAGCACGCCGACTACCTGGCCCGGCTCGGGCACCAAACCGACCTGCTGCGCCGCCAAGTCCTGCTCGTGCTGCGCGAACCGCTCGGCGTGGCGCCCCCGACCGATGGATTGGGCGGGCCAGGCCCGCTGGCGGTGCTCGGCTCGATGGCAGGCAAACGCCGCAGGCAGAGCGGTGAACACGTCGTCGCAGGAACCCGACGAGCCGCGGAGTCACGCCTGGTGCGCCGTCTCGGCGAGGCGATCGAGCTGTTGTCCCCGGCCGGGATCGTGGTCACCCCGCTGGACGCGGGGCAGGCGACGGCGGTGCTGGCCTCGGCGTGCAACCCCGACAGCCTGCTGCCCCCGTCGGCCGGGCTGGCCGGGGCGGACGAGGTCATCACCACCACGTCCGGCTCGGACCTCGCCACGGACGACATCACGGATCACTTTGCGAATGACTTCGACGGCGGTTCCTTCTTCGCGCCCACCAGACAGGGCGAGGGCCGCGACGACCACGACGACTGGGACTACGAGGACGACTACGACGACGAGGAGAGGGGGCAGTTCTGATGGCCACCCGTACACGCAAGACCCGCGGCAACCACGGCCCGTCCGGCCCGGCGGCCCCGTCGGCGGCCGCGTTCACCCCCGACGCCCTGTCGGTGGCCGCCCGGCACCTGGAAGTGGGCGGCGAGTGGGTCGCTTCCTTCGCGGTGGTCGGTTTCCCGCGCGAGGTGCATCCCGGTTGGCTGTCTCCGCTGCTGACCTACCCCGGTCGTCTGGACGTCTCGGTGCATATCGAGCCGATCGACCCCGCCACGGCAGCCTCCCGACTCAAGAAGCAGCTCGCGAAGCTGGAGGCCGGGCGCAGGCACACCGCCGAGCACGGCCGCCTGTTCGACCCGCAGGTCGAGGCCGCTACCGAGGACGCCTACGACCTGTCCTCCCGCGTCGCCCGCGGGGAGGGAAAGCTGTTCCGAGTCGGCCTGTATCTGACCATCCACGCCGCTTCGGAGAAGACCCTCACCGATGAGGTGGCCGCGTTGCGGTCGCTGTGCGCGTCGTTGTTGCTGGACGCGAAGCACACCACCTACCGCTCGTTGCAGGGCTGGGTGTCGACCCTGCCGATGGGCCTGGACCTCATCGGGATGCGCCGCACGTTCGACACCTCGGCGTTGGCGGCGGCGTTCCCGTTCACCAGCCCCGACCTGCCCGCCGCCGGCCCCACCTCGGTCGCGGCACCGTCGGGTGTGCTCTACGGCTACAACGTCGGCTCGCAGGGTTTGGTGCACTGGGACCGCTTCGGCGACGGGATGCACAATCACAACAGTGTGATCCTCGGCCGCTCCGGCGCGGGCAAGTCCTACCTGGTGAAGCTGGAACTGCTGCGCAGCCTGTACCGGGGTATCGAGATCGCCGTCGTCGACCCCGAGGACGAGTACGCCCGCCTGGCCGCCGCGGTCGGCGGCACCTACGTCCACCTCGGCGCGCACGGGGTCCGGTTGAACCCGTTCGACCTGCCCGTCCACACCCGACCGGATGGCCGACGCACCGCCCCCAAGGACGCCCTCGTCCGCCGGTCGCTGTTCCTGCACACCGTCATCGCCGTCCTCATCGGAGGCGAGCTGGAAGCACCCGAGCGGGCGGCGTTGGACCGGGCGATCGCCGCGACCTACCAGAGCGTCGGCATCACCGCCGACGCCCGCACCTGGACCCGGCCCTCCCCGACCCTTCGGGTCCTGCGGGACCAACTCGCAGGTGCCGGGCAGGCTGGCGACCGAGCTGCGGACGCACTCGCCGCTCGGTTGCACCCGTTCGTGGAGGGCGCGTTCAAGCAGCTGTTCGACGGTCCCAGCAGCGTCAACCCCGAAGGCCACCTGGTGGTGTTCAGCCTGCGCGACCTGCCCGACGAGCTCAAGGGCATCGGCACCCTGCTCACCCTGGACGCGGTGTGGCGGCGGGTGTCCAACCCGGCCATCCGCCGCCCACGCCTGGTCGTGGTGGACGAGGCGTGGCTGCTCATGCAACAGAAGGCCGGGGCCGAGTTCCTGTTCCGCATGGCCAAGGCATCCCGTAAGCACTGGGCCGGAGTGACCGTCGCGACCCAGGACACCCCCGACCTGCTCGGCAGCGACCTCGGCAAGGCGGTCGTGGCCAACGCCGCGACCCAGATCCTGCTGCGCCAGGCTTCCCAGGCCATCGACGAGATCACCCGGGCCTTCGACCTCTCCGCCGGGGAACGCGCGTTCCTGCTCTCCGCCGACCGCGGCCAAGGCCTGCTCTCGGCCGGAACGCAGCGGGTGGCGTTCCAGAGCATCGCCTCCCCCACCGAGCACTACCTGGTCACCAGCAACCCCGCCGAACTCGCCGCCTACGCCGACGCCGTCGAACCCAGCGACGAAACAGAAGCCGCGTTCGTCGACCTGGGCCCCGACGAGGACGAGTTCGGCCCTGACTCCGGCGACGAGGTTCACCTCGACGCCGCCTGACCCGCCCACACCCCCGTCCGCCCACCTCCCGTGAAGGGAGTCGTTCATGCTGCCGCGAACACGAAGCTGGATAGCGTCCGCCCTCCACCAGCCGACTCCATTGCCGGCCACCGTGCCCACCCACTCGATCGCCCCTGTCGCTAGCGGATGGTTGGAGAACTACCTCCGCGATCCCGGCGGCGCACTGCTCGCGCTGCTGGCCCGGCTACGCGACCTCGCCCTGCACTGGGGCCCGCTCGCGGCCCCCGTCCTCACGGTCCTCATCACCGGGATCGTGATCAGCAGGCGGTGGTGGGCGCGGCGCTGCCACGAGCTGCTGCTGACCGACGCACGTCAGGTCACCGTGCTCGCCCCACCCACGGTGGATCCCGCAGGCGGAGCCGCGTTGTGGTCCAACCTCGTCGGCCTCCTGCGGCCAGGCTGGCGCCGCGCGTTCACCGGCCAGCCGCACGTGGCATGCGAGTACGTGTTCTCCGAAGCCGGGGTCGCCATCCGGCTGTGGGTGCCCGGCCTCATCCCGCCCGGCCTGGTCGAACGCGCCGTGGAGGCCGCGTGGCCCGGCGCGCACACCCGCGTCGGCCCAGCCGAGCCACCCCTGCCCGCACCGGGCGAGGGGCAGCGGCGCCTGGTGGTCGGCGGCGAGCTGCGGCTGGCGCGCCCGGAGGCGCTGCCGATCCGCAGCGACTTCGACGCCGACCCCATCCGCGCCCTGATCGGCGCGCCGATCGGGCTCGGCCGCGACGAGCACGCCTGCGTACAGGTGCTGGCCCGCCCTGTCACCGGTCGCCGCGTGCAACGCGCACGGCGCGCCGCCCGCCGAGTCCATACCGGCACCTCACCGCGCCTGATCGGCAGGCTGCTCGACATCGTCACCGACACCATCACCCCCGGCACCACCAGCCGGACGCGGCGCGCGGCGACAGCGCGGACCGGTGCCCTGCACAGCGACCCACAGACCTCGCTGGAATACGCCGCCCAGAACCGGGCCATCGTCGGCAAGCAACGCGGCAGCCAGTTCGAGACCGTCGTCCGCTACGCCGTGGCCACCCTCCTGCCCGCCGACACCGACCAGACCGAGGTCCACCGGACCCGCGATGTCGCCCGCGGCCGCGCCCACGCCCTCGCCGCGAGCTTCGCCTCCTACACCGAGCACAACCACTACACCCGCCACCGCCTCCGCCACCCCGGCCACGTGATCGACTCCCGTCGACTGAAGCGAGGAGACCTGCTGTCGGTACCCGAACTGGCCGCGATCGCGCACCTGCCCACCGACGAGGCCATCCCCGGCATCCAACGCGCCGGCGCCCGCGCCATCGCACCCCCACCAGGCATCGCCACCCCCGGACCGGAAGCCAAACCGATCGGGATCACCGACACCGGCCACCGGCGCTCCGTCGCCCTTCGCGTGCCGGACGCACGCCACCACCTGCACGTCATCGGCGCGACCGGCTCCGGCAAGAGCACGCTGCTGGGCAACATGATCCTGGCCGACGCCGAGGCAGGCCGAGGCATCGTGCTCATCGACCCCAAGGGCGACCTCGTCACCGACGTCCTGTCCCGCCTGCCCCGCTCGGCAGCCGATCGAGTCGTGATCTTCGACGCCGACAGCAAATCCCGACCGCCCTGCCTCAACCCCTTGGACGGCGGCGAGACCGACCTGACCGTGGACAACCTCGTGTCGGTGTTCCGCCGGGTGTACTCGGCGTTCTGGGGACCGCGCACCGACGACGTCATGCGCGCCGCCTGCCTCACCCTCCGCGCCCAGGAAGGCGTCGCCACCCTCGCCGACCTGCCCAAGCTGCTGGCCGACGAGGCGTTCCGCAACCGGGTCACCGCCGGGATCACCGACCCCGTGCTGCGCGGATTCTGGTCCTGGTACTCCGAACTCACCGACTCGTCCCGCTCCCAGGTCATCAGCCCGCTCATGAACAAACTCCGCGCGTTCCTACTGCGGCCGTTCGTCCGCGACGCGATCGCAGGCGGCCACTCCACAGTAGACATGGCTCAGGTGCTCGACGGCGGCATCTGCCTCGTGCGCATCCCGAAAGGCTCACTGGGCGAGGAGACCACCCGACTGGTCGGCTCACTGGTCGTCGCGCGGACCTGGCAGGCCACCACCGGGCGTGCCCGCACCCCGCAACGCCGACGCCGCGACGCCTCACTGGTGATCGACGAATGCCACAACTTCCTCAACCTGCCCTACCCCATCGAGGACATGCTCGCCGAGGCCCGCGGCTTCCGGGTCGCCATGACCCTGGCCCACCAGCACCTCGGCCAACTCCCCCGCGAACTCCGCGAAGGCATGTCCACCAACGCCCGCAGCAAGATCTTTTTCAACGCCAGCCCCGAAGACGCCCGAGAACTGTCCCGCCACACAGCGCCACGGCTGTCCGACCACGACCTCGCCCACCTCGGCGCCTACCACGCCGCCGCGCGCCTGGTGCTCAACGGCGAGGAAGCCCAGCCGTTCACCATGCTCACCCAGCCACTCCCGCCCGCCATCCCCGGCAGGGCACGAGAGATCCGTGCAGTGACGCGCCGCACCGCGCGCACTCGCGCTGCCGAGGCCGCCAACGGCAGGCCCGCGACCACAGGCACCCGGCCGCCTCGCGGATCGTCGGGTTCGTCCCGACCCGCGGCCCGGAACGAGCCCGTCACGCGCCCGCGTAGCGCCGACCCCCGCCGCAACAGCTGACCCACCCTCCCGCACTCCCACCCGCCAACACGTCCTGGCGCGCTTCGCGCCGGCGACGGTTCCGCTCTGCCCACCCGGAGGCGCCCGCATGATCACCAAACCCACCCGCCAGCGCGCTCTGCGCGGCCACAAGCCCACCCGACCCACCTCACGTGTGGCGAACACCGCCGAGCACCAGGCCGTGCTGGCGTGGCGGCTGACCCCGCGCGACAAGTGGATCGCCCGGATGCTCTGGGAACACCGCGTGCTCACCGCCCACCAGATCACCGCGCTCGCCTTCCCCAGCTTCCGCTCTGGGCGGATGCGGATGCGCGAGCTGTACCTGTGGGGTGTCGTCGACCGCTTCCAGCCCTTCGTGACCGTCGGCACCGCGCCGATGCACTACGTGCTGGCGCCCGCCGGTGCGGCCGTGCTCGCCGCCGAGGACGGCCTGGACGTCAAAGAGCTCGGCTACCGGCACGACCGGGTCTTCGGCATCGCGCACAGCCTGCGCCTGGCCCACACCGTCGGGGTCAACGAGTGGTTCACCGCCCTGGTCGACCGCGCCCGCCACCCCCACTCGGGCGAACAGGTCGAGCTGGCGGCGTGGTGGTCGGAGACCCGGTGCGCCCGTCACTTCGGCGACCTGGTCAAGCCCGACGGCTACGGCCGCTGGAGGTCCAGCGATCAGCACGGTGACCGGCAGGTCGAGTGGTTCCTCGAGTACGACTTCGGCACCGAACCGCTGAGCAAGCTCGCCGGGAAACTGTCCGGCTACGCCGCCCTCGCGCAGGCCACAGGCATCACCACGCCGCTGCTGGTCTGGCTGCCGACCTCGAGGCGCGAAGCCGCCGCCCGTCGACTGCTCGCCAAGGCGTGGCGTGAACTCGACGACCGGCACTCGGTGCCGATCGCCACGGCGGCGGCCGAGCTGCTCAATCCCGAGGCCGCCCACCCCAGCCCTGCCGACGCAGTGTGGCTCCCACTGGCCTCCCCCGCCGGGGCGTCCCGGCGACCGCTGTCAGGACTGCCCGACGCCTGGCCACACGTGCCGCCGCCGGTCACACCCACCGAGGAGAACCCGACGGGCACGGACTCGCCGCCGCCGATGTCACCACCACCCCCGCCGATGCCGCCCACCCCGACCAGCCCACCGGCGTCACGCGACGCGACCCGACAGGCAAGGGGGTGAGAACGTGCTCCCCAAGGTCGCCATCGGAGCCGCGGCCATCCTGCTGCTCATCCCCGTCATGATCGGCCACAGCGGCGGTGCCGTGGTGGACGCGCTGTTCGGCAGCTCCTCCAACACCACCATCGACTGCACGAAACCGATCGCGGACATCCCGCCCGAGTACTGCCTGCTCTACCTCACCGCCGCCCCGCACTGCCCCGGCCTGGACTGGACCGTGCTCGCCGCGATCGGCAAGGTCGAGACCGACCACGGCCGCCTGAAAGCACCAGGCGTGACCGAGGGCGAGAACTACGCTGGCGCAGGCGGGCCGATGCAGTTCCTCGCCCCGACCTTCAACGCCGTCATCAGCGCCCACCGAATCCCGTCCGGCGGCGCCAACCCGCCCTCGCGGTACAACCCACACGACGCCATCCACGCCGCGACCTTCCTACTGTGCGACGAGGGCGTCCGGCGCGGCGACCTGCGGGCGGCGATCTTCGCCTACAACCACGCCGACTGGTACGTCGACAAGGTCCTCGACCAAGCCGCCGAATACGCCGAGGCCGCCGCGACCAGCATCGGCACCGGCGACTGCGACACCATCCAAGCCCCCAACGCCACCACCCTCGCCGCGATCAACTACGCGTGCGGCCAACGAGGACTGCCCTACGTGTGGGGCGGCAACGGCCCCGACGGCGGCCACGCGGGCTTCGACTGCTCCGGACTCACCACAGCCGCCTACGCCTCTGCTGGAGTGTCTCTTCCCCGCACCGCACAAACCCAGTTCAACGCGGGCCCGCGCGTCCCGGCCGGGCAGCCGCTGCTGCCGGGCGACCTCGTCTTCTACGGCACACCCGACAAGATCCACCACGTCGGCCTCTACCTCGGCGACGGCAAGATGATCAACGCCCCCGACTTCGGCCAACCGGTCCAAATCGACAACCACCGCTACACCGGCGACGACTACGCCGGAGCGACCCGTCCGACGGCTTCTATTGTATAAGTAGCTTCCGCTCGAACTTAAACACTTCCGGCCGTTAGACAGCTAGAAACATCCAGGCTGCGTAAGATCAACCTCTGGTCCCGACGCATCCACTACGGCAGGGGGCGTTCCTTCTGCCTTCTCGGCCGGGAGTCAACAGGAACGACACCCCGGCGCGCCTTGAGCAGGTGCTCATCCTTCGTGCACTCGCGCACCGCCAAGCGGCTCAGGATCCGTTGCTGTGTTTCCGGTGTCCAGAAGACACCGAGCCGACGCCTGGCCCGCGTGATCGCCGTATAGAAGATGCTGTGTGAGATCCATTCCTCGTTGGCGTCTGTGATGACCACCTTGACCGAGTCGTACTCCAGGCCCTGCGCCTTGTGGATCGACACGGCGTAGGCGATCTGGAAGGGCACCAGCGTGTTGACGTCGTCATCATCGTCGTCCGAGTTCGGGCGCTCGAATACGTCGAACTGGACTATCGAGCCCTCGACCCATCGAAGGTCGGTGCCGAACAGATCGCCCTCGGTGATCTCGTGTCCGAGGTCGACGTCGAAGGTGAGGCGACCGGACACGCGGTCGATGCCAGTGATTCTGCCTTTCATGTTGTTGTAAATGACCGGCCGGAAGCGCTCGGTTGCGTTGAACAGCACTGGGTCGCCGACCTTGTAGGTTGCCTCGCCCCAGGTCACGGAGGGACTCGGGTTGCTCGCTTGCAGGAATCGGTTGACGTTGTTGATTCCATAGAGCCCGTCGTAGTTCAAGCACAGCACGATCTCGTCGTCGCTCTCGCGCAGGAAGAGCGCATCGCCCAGTGGCTTCGAGTAGCCGTTCTTGGAGAGCGACTCCTCGATCCGATCATCCAAGTTTCGCACCCGGTCCCACAAGGTAAGCAGGGATTGATCTTTCGTTCGCCAGGGTTTGGTCAGTTCAAATACGGACCCTTTGGGGACGTAGGAGCGGGCAAGGTCGAACCAGTTGCCGAACTGAATTGATTCGATCTGGTAAACGTCACCAACGAGCACGAGCAAGTCGAATTCCGTACTGTCGATTACCTTGAGCAGGTTCGCGTTGTCCACAGTGCTGCACTCGTCGATCACGACAATGTCATAGCCTGATGTGTCGCTTCTGTTGATATGACCGGTGATCGTGCTGAAGTGAGAGTTCGGTGCCTGCACTCGCCGCTTCAGGTTATCGATGGCTGGGTTGGTGTGCGCGAGGAAGAGCTTCTGCTTGCCCGAGAAGTAGTTGGCGATGTGGTCCACCATGGTGGACTTTCCGGTCCCGGCCGCACCGTAGAGCAGGGCGACCTTCGAGTGCTCAAAGAGCGCTCTCAGAGCCTGGGCCTTAAGGTTGTCATCGACCTCGTCGGGGTTCGCATCCAGCCAGTCCTGGACGCCGTCGGCGTACCCTTCAATGCCCTCGCCCGCGATCGCCTGTAGCTTCTCGATGATGGCCACCGTGTCGTCCTCGTACCCGACGATGAAGACGTGCCCCTTGGCGTGAGCGAGCTTCCGCGGCGCATGTCGGGCAGTTGGCGGGAGCAGTCGGTTGTAGATCTTGATCAGCGCATCGACGTCGCCGAGGTCCTCGCACTCGGCGGCCGGTGTGTAGATCACGCCGCGCTGTTCAACATTGTTCCTCACGCGGCGCGCCAGCAGTTCGTGCGTGCGGCCGGTTGCATCGAGGCTCTCTGCAAGATCCGCGAACCGCGGGACATGACTACTGGGAGCGCTGCAGAATGGCATCGTGTCAAAGGGGCTGCTCCGCGACGTGAGCCGGAGCCCCGACAGCCACCTGTTCGGCGTGGGGTCGTACTGGGCCTTGATCCACTGATTGCGCATCTGGTGCATCAGGTACCGCAGCACGCGGGAACCCGGCCGGTTCGAGCGGATGAGCGTCCGTGCCTCGTCGAGCATAGGGAAGATCAGCGCGGTCTGTCCCGAGTCGCCGCAGGCCCAACTGCGGATCCGGTTGTACCTCGCGTCGGTCATGTCGACAAGGTCGAGCAGGCTGGATCGGGTCTTTGTCAGGTAGTGCATGAGGTTGCGGTACTCGGCATGACTCGACCGAACCCCCTCCGACAGTCCGAAGAATCGTGCGTAGTTGTCAAACTCGCAGGGGCGTATCGAGACCTCCCACGAACGGATGACCAAGATCGGCATGGTCTGTCCCAGCACCGTGATCGATTCCCTCGACAGGTCGAGGTAGGCCGCGTACCTGTCGGTCATATCGATGTCGGTGAACGCGATCGTGCGGTCGAACTTGCTGGTCCAGTTGTGGGCCATCGAGAACGTGACCTCGTAGTAGATCCGCCCGCTGGAGAAGAAGGGCCGCGAACCATGGATGTAGTAGCGCTCGCGACGGCGCTCGGCCCGCGTCGCACGGGCCGCCTCGATACGCTCCGCGATCTTCTCGTGGTACTCCCGGAGCGACGGGTCGAGGTCTGCGGGGAACAGCTCGAGATTACCGAGAATGCTGATACCGAACTGCTGCATCGCGAGGTCGCGGGTGCGAAGCAGGTACTCGTAGTACTTGAGCATCAGCCGCTCGGACGGGTCACTGTCCAGCGTGTAGTGCGAGACACTGGCCTGGAGCAGACTGTGGAACCTGCTAAGCAAGCGGAATTTGGCCCTCGCCTTGACCTCGGCCAGCGCAGGACCGACCTGGTCGTAGTGGAACTCTGCCGAAGGATCGTCGATATGTGCCCAGACGACGAGCCCTTCAACCATGTTCCGGAGCTGGGAGAGGAGATTCTGCGACAGCAAACCGCGATCGTCCTGGTGCCTGGCGATGTTCTGGCAGATCACCTGGTCGGCGCTCTGCACCTGATGCCTTACCGATGCCATGAAGGTCAGCCCCCGCCGCCGACCAAGCGAAGAACCGGGCGCTGGTCGACATTGCCGAGCAGGTCACGGACTTGCGCGACACTGAGCTTCAACACCTCCGCGAGGACAGGAACCCCCACCCCGTGCTCGCTCGCCAGGTCCGCAGCCTTCTTCAGGAGCGAAGGGTTCTCCCCCGGGTACGCGCTCGTCGGGTCGGCCTGCGGGTCGTCGCTCATAGCCAGGCGCTGGTAGGCCCGCCGCGCCGACGACTCCGTGGTGCGCCCGCGCTCGACCATCCGGCGGACGAGCGACTTCGGCGAAACGCCCCATTTCCGCCCGAGCCGGTCCAGAGCCGCCAGGTCCAGCCGCTGCGGCAGCGCTGCGTCCATGGCAGCCGCCGGTGTCAGGAATGCGGCTGCGAACTCGTCGGCCTCCTTCTCAACCGCAACGCTGTGGTGGCCGAGGTCGCCATGCAGCAGCAGATGGCCGATCTCGTGCGCGATCGAGAACCTGTGCCGGAAGACATTCTCGCTGCGGCGGGGCGTGGTGATGATAACCGGCCTGCCGACGATGACAGCCGAGAACGCGTCGACAGCATCGATCTCGCGCAGCGGCCGTACGGCGACGACGATACCGCGGGACTCGGCCGTGGCGACCAGGTGCTTCACCGGGCCGTCCGGCAAACACCAGTGCGCCCGGAGCGCCGCGGCAGCCTCCGACGGCGTCACCCCGGCGTCGAGGACCGGGAGATCCGCGTCTGGCAGCTTGACGTACCGCTCCAGCGCGAACGTCAGCTCCCACACCAGTGCCGCAGTGGCCAGCGCTTTCTGACGGTCGCTTACCCGCGCTGACCTCAGGCTGCGGAAGTGTGCATTCAAGGTGTCGATGCGCGCGAGCGGGCGGCCAACGCCAAAGAACCCCGGCGGGACTTTCAACGAGGTCGCCAGCCGGTCGAGCACCTCTGGCCGCGGCGAGTTCACGCCAGCCTCGTACTGACCAATTGCTGCGGCAGAGACACCGACCTGCGCTGCCAAATCGGTCTTACTTAGACCGAGGCGAACCCGCGCCTGGGTCAGCCGTGCCGGCTCGAACCGACCCTTCCCGCCTGCCGCGACTTGGAACAAGCCTGGGCCGTTCTCAGCCATCGGTCGGTTTCCAGTCCTGCTTCTGGAGCTCCACGACCGGCGTAACCGGAGCACCGCTGTCGAACGACTCGACGTCGGATGCGGCGTCATCGGCGACCAGTTCCGGTTCCCAGATGCACTCCTGCCCACGCAGCTTGACCTTGCCGTCGCCGTCGAGTACGGCGACGGCCCACTCGATCGACTGAAGCTGCCGCGGGGTCGACTTGACCATGACCAGCACCAGCGGCATCGTGTCGCCGAATGCCCGAAGCACGGAGCCAAGCTCGCCCCTCTCCGTGGCGTGCTGAACGGGCTCAGGCTCGCCGGACAGGCTGGGCTCCCACAGCGTCGGGTCGAGGGGAGCGGTCACGAAAGCGTTCTTCCGAGTCGGGCTCGACGCGAACTCGCTCACCGCGTTCGGGTTGTTCCCCAGGCGCCAGACGTACACCAAGCTGTCGTTGACGACTGGGATCTCGCGTCCGCTGGGGGCCAGCTTCTTGGACCGGAAACCCCGGTCCTTCAGGGTTTGACTGGTGTCGTCCAGCAGGTCCCGCCACTGGCTGCCGAACCCCATCGCGTATCTGGATTCTGAAACCAAGTGCGCCTCGGCCGCGAGACTGTGTCGCGCCCGCACGATCTTGACGAGCAGGTCGCGCAGACCAAGGGCGGCAGAGCCGAGAGCATCGGCGGGCGAGTCCGGGACCATCGGCAAGCCTCCTGAAGCAGGTGTCCATGGCCTCGGCCGGTCAGGACGTAACTTCAGTATCGCACACGATCCGCGCGCAAGCACTTCAGTGGCGCGAGCGCGGGGTGCTTGTGCGCACCCCTGAGGCATTCCAGATGATGCGTGAACACGGCGGCGGCGTGATCGTCAAGGCAGGTTCTCAAGCAGGACGGATACCCGCGTTGCGCCGACGCGGGTGATCGTTGGGGCAGGCACCGATGAGAGATCGGCCTGCACCCCGACACCGGACACCGGTACCCCGCCTCCAGCAGCACAGCGCACTCGATCTCGCAGGGATTGCAGGGCGACCGTCAAGCATGGACAAAGACGCGACCGCCCGAGCATTGTGAGTAACGCCTCCCGGGTCGCTACAGTCAGGGCGGCGCGTGCTCACGTGGTGCGGAGACTTGCTGCGCACGGGTTGCTCGCATCGCACGGAATACTCAGATTCGCGATCAAGGTTGCTCATGTGTTCCCGAAACGTACAGTATAGCTTCCATTCGACCTCCAACCCTGCCTTGACTCCCGACGGCCACGGTGCCGCCTGGCCGCCGGATGTACTGGAAACCCCTGCAGTGTTAACAAGCGACCGTTGCCCGACGATGCTCGATACGTGTCGGACCATGACAAACTACCGGGGCTTCTGCCGCTGGTCGACGGTTATCAGTACGAAGTGTTTCTCAGTTATCGCCGATCCGGTCCCGGTAATGCCGCGCAGTGGGTGCAGAACCATTTTCATCGCATGCTGGAGGACTGCCTGGCGGACGAGGTGGGCGATTCCGCCGTTTTCGTGGACGTGAACGTCGAGACCGGCTCACACTGGCCCAGGTTGCTTCAGCAGGCACTTGCGCGCAGTAAGATGCTTGTTGCCGTTTGGTCGCCGCCCTACTTCCAGTCGCCTTGGTGTCTTGCCGAGTGGCACACCATGGTCGCCAGGGAAAGGGCATTCGATGGGCTGGTGAAACTAGTGTATCCGATCACGTACGCGGATGGAGTGAACTTCCCCGAAGAGGCGAAGAATCGGCAGAGCCGCAGCGTACACGCTGTGTCGAACCCATATCCGTCGTTCCAGGGTTCGCATCGCCAGGCTGAACTCTTCGACGTCGTTCGCGAGATCGCTGCCGAACTCTCCGATCAGCTTGCGAAAGTTCCGCCGTGGCAGGACAACTGGCCAGAATGCAGGATACCCGACACTGCGGTCAGGACCCCGGCCGTACTCCCGACGTATCAGCCATGATCGTCACTTTCACGGGTCAGAGCCCGGGTGGTCCGTTCGACGTAACACCGTCTACGGTGGCCGCACTTCTTGCGCAATGGGGCTACGCGGTTCTCTACATCGACTGGAATCCGTTTTCCGATGCATCGGTAGATGCCGGTTTAGCCGGTCTGCTCGCTGCTAGGCTCGCACCACATGACGTAGTCGTGCCTAGACGCTTCAGTGGAGGACACGTGGTCGACACTGTTCCTCCTGGTGACTGGGCACTGCTGTCTGACAACCCCAGCAGTTGGGCGTCCGTCTACAGCCGCGGTATGGCGGACTTCGTGGAGGAGTGCGCTGAGAGTTGGCGCGCAGCGTACGAAGTCGTGGTGGTTCGGGATGCCGCTGATGGTCACCCCAGCCGGGGGATCGCCGTGGCGCACCTGCCGGACGCGCTCGTACTCGGTTGTGACAATCCCGCAGCGGCACAAGCCGCCACCGAAGGCCGAGACGTGCTCCCCTTCGGGCGCGGTCAACTGCTGGTTCTACCGGTCGGTGGCGCGGTCGATGCCTTCGAGCAGTGGACGCACACCTGGGTACACGCCACAGTGCAGGCCTCGCAGGTAGTGGAAATCGCCTCGACCGACGTTCGAGTCCTGGCCGCGTTGCTGGCGAATGGGTTCGCCGGAACCGACCTCCTGGTGGCCGACGTCGACGCCTACCTGTTCGCCGCGGAACATCGCGACGCCCGATCGGCCCCTTCCCACGGAGTCGAACGTGACCCAACTGTGGTGCCTGAACTCGTTGAGCACGTGACCAAGCACGAGGACGTACCCGTCCCTGTCCCGCCCGTGGCCGTCGCGTCCGACGACCCGGGCAAGTGGGGTCGGGTCGACGACGAGGGCACCGTCTACGTGCGCACCGCCGAGGGCGAGCGCGTGGTCGGCTCGTGGCAGGCGGGCGAGCCCGCCGAGGGCCTGGCCCACTTCGCCCGCCGCTTCGACGACATCCGCACCGAGGTCGAACTGCTCGGCGCCCGGCTGGCGTCCGGGTCCGGCGACCCGAAGCAGGCGGCCACCTCCGCCCGCCACCTCAAGGA
>NZ_BMRB01000006.1 GCF_014648415.1 Actinokineospora fastidiosa | reverse complement strand
TTCTGTGCTGGTCACAAGGTGTGCCCCCGGCAGGATTCGAACCTGCGCTCCCGCCTCCGGAGGGCGGTGCTCTATCCCCTGAGCTACGGGGGCCAACGTCGGCAAGCCTAGCGTACGGGGCCCGGCGCTACGAAATCGGCCTGGCCCCGTACGCTGACCTGCTACTTCACGCCTCCTGCCGTCAGGCCCGCCACGATTCGGCGTTGGAAGAGGAGGACCAGGATGACCAGGGGGATCGTGACGATCACGCCTGCGGCCATCTGGGTGCCGAACGGGGCGTCGAAGTTGGCTTGGCCGGTGAACTGGGAGGTGATGACCGGGGCGGTCTTCAGCTCCTGTTTGTTCACCACCGACAGGGCGATGATGAACTCGTTCCACGCCGCGATGAAGGTGATGATCGCGGTGGTGAAGACGCCCGGCGCCGCCAGGGGGAGGATGACCTTGCGGAACGCCTGGGCCGGGGTGCAGCCGTCGATCTGGGCGGCCTCCTCCAGTTCCGTGGGCATCTGGCGGAAGAACGCCGTCAGGTTCCACACCGCCAGCGGCAGGGCGAAGCTCATGCTGGGCACGATCATCGCCTGGTAGGTGTTGAACCAGCCGATGGCGTTGAACAGCTCCAGCAGGGGCACCAGCAGCGAGATGCCGGGGAACATCGACGTCGTGATGATGACGGCCAGGACGAGGTTCTTGAAGCGGAAGTCCAGGCGCGCCAACGCGTACGCGGTCAGGATGCCGATGATCAGCACGGCGACCGTGGTGACGCCCGCGACGATGAAGCTGTTGCCCAGGGAGCGGAGGAAGCCGTTCTGGGGGCTGAAGGCGGCCGCGTAGCTCTCCAGGCTCAGCGGGTTGGGCAGGGGGCTGCCGGAGAACAGGTCCGACGTGCGCCGCAGGCTGGACACCACCATCCAGTAGAACGGCGCCAGGCAGTAGATGACGATCACGGCGATGCCGAGGTACGGCAGCCAGGTGCGGGCTCGGGTCATCGCTTCCTCCCCCGCTGCGCCCCGATGACGTCGGCGCCGAGCAGCTTGACGAAGACGAAGGCGACCGTGGCGACGTAGATGAACAGCGCCACCGAGTACGCCGACGCCTGGCCGTAGTTGCCGAACTTCACCGCTTCCTCGAACGCGAGCACGGTGACCGTGTCCGTGGCGTCCTTGCCCGGACCGATCAATGTGTACGGCAGGTCGAACATGCGCAGCGTGTCCAGGATCCGGAACAGCACCGCCACCAGCAGCGCGGGCTTCACCAGCGGCAGCGTGATCGACCAGAAGGTCTTCCACGGCGTCGCCCCGTCGAGCTTGGCCGCCTCGTAGACCTCGTTCGAGATGACCTGCAGGCCCGCCAGGACGAGCAGGCCGATGAACGGCGCGGTCTTCCAGGTGTCGGCGATGACGACGGCCAGCCACGCGGGCGGGCCGTCGGCCGTCCACAGGATCGGCGCGCCGGGCACGAGGTCGTTGGCCACGCCGTCGGCCTGGAAGATCCAGCGCCAGAGCAGGCCAGCGATGGCGGTCGGGACCGCCCACGGGACCAGGATGCTCGCCCGGACGAGCGCCCGGCCGCGGAACGCGCGGTGCATCACCAGCGCCATCAGGACGCCGACGATGATCTCCAGGCCCACCGCGACGACGGTGAACGTGGTGGTGTTCAGCAGCGCGTTGAGGAACCGGTCCCCGGTGTCGCCGCGGAACATGTCGAAGAAGTTGTCCAGGCCGACGAATTCGTCGCCCTTGATCAGGATGCCCGTCTGGGGGTCGATGCCGTCGCTCTGGCGGTAGAACGCCAGGCGGACCGCCGAGATGATCGGGTAGGCGACGACGAGGGCCAGCACGATGAGCGTGGGCGAGACGAGGAGCGCGGCCAGCCTGCCGACACCCGCCCGGCGGCCCGGGCCGGGGGGTGTCGCATCGGGCTTGGGATCGACCGGAGCTCCGACCATGGTGGTCATGAAGTCCTCCAACTGCGGCGGCCTCGGGGGTCAGCACACCCCCGAGGCCGTCCGCGTCGATCAGCTCGCGGTCAGTTGTTCCAGCTTGGTCTGCAGGGTCGCCAGGGCGTCTGCGGGCGCGACCTCGCCGCTCATGGCGGAGTAGGCGGCTTCCTGGATCGCGGTGGAGACCTCCTGGTACTTGACCACCGACGGCCGCTTCTGGGCGTTCTCGATGGACGCCTTGAGGAACGGCAGGTACGGGAACTGCTCGACCAGCTCCGCGTCGTCGTACAGCGCGGCCCAGGTGGGGGCCTGCGAGGTGGCCATCAGGTTCGCCCGCTGCTGCTTCTCGTCGACCATGAACTTGATGAAGTCCAGCGCGGTCTTCTTGTTCGGGGTGAACGCGCTGACGGCGTAGTTGTGGCCGCCGAGGGTGGAGGCGCCGGGGCCGTCGAGGCCGGGCAGCGGGGCGACGGCGAACTTGCCCGCGACCTTCGACGAGCCGTCGGAGGCGTTGGCCAGCGCGTACTGGTACGGCCACTGGCGGTGGAAGATCAGCTCACCGGCCTGGAACGCGCGGCGGCCCTCCTCCTCCTTGTACGTGCGGGCCTCGGCCGGGATCATGCCCGACTTGACGCCGTCGACCAGGAACTGCAGGCCCTTGGCCGCCTCGGGGGTGTTGACGTTGGGCTTGCCGTCCTCGCCGACGACCACGCCGCCCGCGGAGTTGACCGCCTCGCTGAAGTTGACCGTCAGGCCCTCGTACTTCTCGAACTGGCCCGCGTAGCAGTCCAGCGAGGCGTTGTCGGCCTTGACCTTCTCGCAGATCTCCTGCATCTCGGCCCAGGTCTTCGGCGGCTGCGCGCCGACGGCGTCGAGCAGGTCCTTGCGGTAGTAGAGCAGGCCGCCGTCAGAGGTGGTCGGGACGGCGTAGAGCTTGTTGAAGTACTTGCCCGTCTCCACGGTCGCCGGGAGCAGCTTGTCCAGCGGGAACTCGTTCTCCGGCAGCGCGACGATCCACTGGTTCGCGGCGAACTCGGCCGTCCAGACGACGTCGAGGTTCAGCACGCCGTAGGCGTCGGACTGGGCTTGGGCGTTCTGCACCATCTGCTGCCGCTGCTGGTCGGCGGATTCCGGCAGCTCGACGATGGTGACCTTCTGGTCGGGGTGCAGCTTGTTCCACTCGTCAACCTGCTTCTGCATGTTGCCCGACGTGTCCTTGCCCGACGCCAGCGTGATGGGGCCGACGCCTTCGAGGGCGGCGGGAGTCCCGTTCCCGGCGCCCGGGGCGGGCGCGGGGTCGCCGGAGCCGCAGGCCGCGGCGGTCACGGCGACGGCGGCGATGGCAGCGAGTCGGATCGCGGTGGAACGGTGAGTCTTGCGCACGGGAGTGGTCCCTACTGCCCGGTGCGTCGGCACGGCGCCTCCATGTGAATCGGTTCAGAGACGGAGCGGTTGCGCGGAAGCGCGCCCCGCCCCGTCGCGGTGTGAGGCACTGTGCACCGCTCGGCAGTCGCTCGGTACCGCCGGGTACGCGTTCGTTACCGATTCTTGACGGATCCAGCAATCCGTTGTCACGAGGCTCTGGTGTTGGACGCGAACGTGAGGCATGCTGTGCGACTAAGCCGTCTGAATGCATTCACGGCGCAAGTTTTGCGAGGAGGACGAGGTGGCCGAGGTCCGGTACGAGTCGGCATCGCGGGTGTACGCGGGTTCACCGCCGGTCCGCGCTGTCGACCAGCTCGATCTGTCCGTGGAGGACGGCGAATTCCTGGTGCTGGTCGGGCCTTCCGGCTCCGGCAAGTCGACCGCGCTGCGCATGCTCGCGGGCCTGGAGGACATCGACGAGGGCACGATCCGCATCGGCGAGCGCGACGTCACGCACGTCCCGCCGAAGGGCCGCGACATCGCCATGGTGTTCCAGTCCTACGCGCTCTACCCGCACATGACCGTCGGGCAGAACATGGGCTTCGCGCTGAAGCTGCAGGGCATGCCGAAGGCGCAGATCACCGAGAAGGTCACCGAGGCCGCCAAGCTGCTGGACCTGGAGAAGTACCTCTCCCGCAAGCCCAAGGCCCTCTCCGGCGGCCAGCGCCAGCGCGTGGCCATGGGCCGGGCCATCGTGCGCGACCCCGCGGTCTTCCTCATGGACGAGCCGCTGTCCAACCTCGACGCCAAGCTGCGCGTGGAGACCCGCGCCAACATCGCCGCCCTGCAGCGGCGGCTCGGCACGACCACCATCTACGTCACCCACGACCAGGTCGAGGCGATGACGATGGGGCACAGGGTCGCGGTGCTCAAGGACGGCCTGCTCCAGCAGTGCGACACCCCGCGCGCGCTCTACGACACCCCCGCCAACGCCTTCGTCGCGGGCTTCATGGGCAGCCCGGCGATGAACCTGCGCGAGGCCCGGGTCGCGGGCAACGGCGTGGTGCTCGGCGGGATGAACGTGCCGCTGAGCCGCGACGCGTTCAACGCCGTCGCCCGGCAGAACCTGCAGTCGGTGACCCTGGGCGTGCGGCCGGAGTCGCTGAGCCTGGCCCCCGCCGACACCGCGCAGGCGTTCGACCTGACCGTGGAGCTGGTCGAGGAGCTCGGCGCCGACGCGCTCGTGCACGGCGTGATCACCGGCGAGCCCGGCTCGCGGGTCGTCATGCGGGTCGACGGGCGCACGCCGCCCGCGCTCGGCCAGGTCGTGCGGGTGGCCCTGCGCCACCCCGAGGAAGTGCACCTGTTCCACCCGGAGAGCGGCGACCGCCTCATCTGAGTCTCAGCGTGACTGTGGCCCCGGACCGTTCGGTTCGGGGCCACAGCTATATCAGCGCCACGGCGCGGTAGTCGACGAGCCGGTCGAGGGCGTCGGGGTCGGCGTCCGGCGGGTCGGTCCGGCAGCGCGCGCCTCGGGCGGCGTCGCGGAGGAACCGGGCCACGGCGTCCGGGCGCGGCAGCGGGTCGGGGCCGAGGTAGCCCACGACGATGAGGTCCTCGCCGGAGTGCGTCTCCACCGCCACCGACCAGCCGTGGCGCTCGTCCCACAGCAGGGCGGCGTCGCGGTCGGGGTGGTCGGGGAGGCGCTGGTCGACGGCGAGGTAGGCCGACAGCGGCGGGCCGAGGTCGACGGCGCAGGACTCCAGGCCGATGCCGAGCCGGTCGCCGACGGCGGCGAGGTAGCCGCGCAGGCCCTGTTCGATGGCTTCTGCGGAGAGGGTGGGGATCATGTCCGGGTCCGGGGAGGGCGCCGGGCCGCCGGGGCCCGGCGCCGGGGCTGGTCAGGCGTCGATCTGCTTGGGCGCGGCGCCGTTGACGGCGATCCGGCGCGGCTTGGCGCGCTCGGCGACCGGGATGCGCAGGGTCAGCACGCCGTTCTCGTGCTCGGCGCGGATGTTGTCGGTGTCGAGCGCCTCGCCCAGGAACAGCTGGCGGGAGAAGACACCGTGGGTCCGCTCGGCGATCTGCGTCTGCGCGTCCTCGCCGACGGCGGTGGGCCTGCGCTCGGCCTTGACGGTCAGCACGTCGCGCTCGACGTCGAGCTCGATGGCCTCCGGCGCGACACCGGGCAGGTCGAACACCACCACGAACTCGTCACCCTGGCGGTAGGCGTCCATCGGCATGGTCGACGGCCGGGTCCACGTCCCCTGGAACACCTGCTGCGCCACGCGGTCCAGCTCGCGGAAGGGGTCGGTGCGCATCAACATCGGTACTCCACCTCCTGGTCGTTCGGGGTGTCAATGCGGCACGACTCCGTTGTAGCATGTCATCGGAACGACGACAACTGAGATGTCAACCATCTGATGACAGAGGAGCCCGCGGTGTCGGACGACTACGAGACCGCACGCGCCGACCTCGGCGCGCGCTACGGCGACGTCCCGCCGCTGGAGCTGATCCACGAGGTCGCGGGCGACGCCGACGAGTCAGCGCACGTGCTGTCCGCCCTGATCGTGCTGCGCCACCTGCGCTCCCAGCTCGGCGAGCTGGAGCCGAGGCTGATCGCCGCGGCGCGCGAGCTCGGCGTGAGCTGGACCCGGCTGGCCCCCGCGCTGGGCGTCACCAGCAGGCAGGCCGCCGAGCGGCGCTACCTGCGGCTGCGGCCCGACGACGCGGAGGCCACCGGCGAGGGCCGGGTCCGCGCCGAGCGCGACCGGCGCGCGGGCGACCGCGCGGTCGCCGAGTGGGCGAGGCGCAACTCCGCGGCGCTGCGCGGCCTCGCGGGCCAGGTCGCCGCGGTGGACGGCCTGGCGGGCGAGGCGCGGCGGGGCATCCACGAGGCGCTGGGCACGGACAACCCCGGCGACCTGCTCGACCCGCTGTCCGCCGCCGCCGCGCACCTGCGCGGCACCCACCCCGGCCTCGCCGACCGGATCGCCGAGGTGGCCGAGCAGACCGCGCGCGTGCGCAGGGAGATCAGCGACGAGCGCGCGGCCACGCCCGGCGGCTCGCGGCGAAGCGGGTGAGGAACGCCCGCCGGGATGCCGGGCCGGACAGCGACCTCGGCCCGGACGGCCCTCCGCGCCCGGCGAAGTCCTGAGTGGAGCGTCCGGGGCGCGTGTAGCCCTCGGCGATCGCGGGTACCACCTGTGCTGAGGATGTCCCAGGCGGAGGTGGGGAATGACCGCTGTCCCGACGAGCCCCCGGTCGTCGGTCGCGGGGCTGCTGGTGTTCGGCGCGGCGGTGGCCGCGGTCGCCGTCGTCGGCGCGATCGCCGCGGGCTCGGCGGGCACGCAGTACCAGCAGCTGCGGCTGCCGCCGTGGGCGCCGCCGTCCTGGCTGTTCGGGCCGGTGTGGACCGCGCTGTACGTGCTGATCGCCGTGTCCGGCTGGCTGGTGTGGCGGCGCAGGGGGCTGGGCCCCGCGATGGTGCTGTACGCCGCCCAACTCCTGCTCAACGCCGCGTGGACGCCGCTGTTCTTCGCCGCGCGCGAGTACGGGCTCGCCCTCGTGGACATCGTCGTGCTGCTGGTCGCCGTCGTCGTGCTGACCGGGTGGTTCTTCCGCCTGCACAGGGTCGCGGGCGCGCTGCTGGTGCCGTACGCGCTGTGGGTCGGCTACGCCACGGCGCTGAACGCCGCGATCGTGGTGCTCAACTGATGCAGACCTTCCTGCCCTACGCCGACTTCGCCGCGACCGCCCGGGTGCTGGACCCCAAGCGGCTCGGCAAGCAGCGGGTCGAGGCGATCCAGGTGCTGCGCGGGCTCACCGTGCCCGGGTACGGGTGGCGGCGGCACCCGGCCGTGCGGATGTGGTCGGGGTACGAGGAGGCGCTGGTCCGGTACGGGCTGGAGATCTGCGCCGTCTGGTGCGCCGCGGGCCACGCCGACACGTGCGCGGCGACGCTGCGGGCTGACCTGGGGCGGGCCAGGGACATCGCCGAGGTGCGCGGGCAGTGGGAGCTGTGCGCGGCGGGGGAGGTGCCGCCGTGGCTGGGGGACGCGTCGGTCCACCTGAGCCACCAGTCCGCGCTGGTGCGCAAGGCCCCCGACCACTACCGGCGGCTGTTCCCGGACGTGCCGCCGGACCTGCCCTACGTGTGGCCCGCCTCGGACCGCTCAGGCGAATAGGCTCTCGGTCCCGGTCAGCTCGAGCACCCGGGCGACGACCGCGCCCCGGTCGGCGATGACCAGCGACCTTCCCGCCGCGGTCACCGTCGTCTGCAGGTCGATCAGCATGCGCAGGCCCGCGGAGTCGCAGAAGGAGACCTCGGACAGGTCGAGCTCCAGCGCGGAGCCGGGCAGCCGCAGCAGCGGCGTCAGCTCGGCCAGCGCGGCCGCGGTCGTCGTCGCGTCGAGCGCGCCGCAGATCCGGGCCGCCGGTCCTCGCGCGCGCAGCGTCACCAGGACCTGGACCGCGCCGTCAGCCATCGGGGACCGCCTGCCATCACGGTGTCGGACGGACTCCGGGCTGGTGGTTCAACCCCGGGTGAGCCCATCGTACTCAGATGATCTTACGGGTCCGCCCGCCTGATCCGATACGCCTCCGGCGCGGTCGCGCTCAGGACGGTCCCGTCCCGGTCGACCGCGACGGCCAGTTCGCCGCCGGGCAGCGGGATCCCGGACACCGCCAGCGCGCCCAGCGGCATCGGGCGCGGCGGTCGGACGGTGATCTCCCGCCCGTCGACGCGCAGGCCCAGCAGCGCGGTGAGGACCGTGAGCGCGGCGGCCGACGACCACGCCTGCGGTCGGCACGCCGCCGGGTACGGGATCGGCGCGGGCCCGTCGGCGTAGCCCGCGTACAGCTCGGGGAGTTCGCCGATGGCCGCGCCCGCGCGGACCAGCCGGGCGGCCAGGTCGGCGGCCTGGTCGCCGAAGCCGTCCTCGGCCAGCGCCCGGATGGCGATCGCGGTGTCGTGCGGCCAGATCGAGCCGCAGTGGTAGCTCAGCGGGTTGTAGGCCGCCACCCGGTCAGACATGGTGCGCAGGCCGTACGGGGTGGTCAGATCGGGTTCGGCGATCCGCGCGGCGACGGCGGCGGACTCGGCCGGGGTGAGGATGCCGGTGCCGAGCAGGTGCGCCATGTTGCTGGCCGGGGAGTCGACCGGCGCGCCCGTGCCGTCGACGGCCATGGCGGGGACGCCGTCGACCCAGAACCGGGCCCGGAAGTCGGCGGCTACGCGGTCGGCCTCGGCGCGGTGGCCGCCGGGGTCCTCGCCGAAGCGCTCCAGCAGGGCCGCGCCCGCGACCAGCGCCTCGTGGTTGTAGCCCTGGACCTCGGCCAGCGCGATCGGCGGCACGGCGAAGCTGCCGTCGGCGAAGCGGACCGCGTCGACGGAGTCCTTCCAGCCCTGGTTGGCCAGGCCCTGCCCGGTCTCGTCGACGTAGCGGCCGCCGGACTCGGCGATCCACGCCAGGGCGCGGCGCAGGGCGGGCAGCAGGGCTCGGACCTCGTCGTCGGGCAGGCCGTGGCGGTGGGCGTCGCTCAGCAGGCATACCCACAGCGCGGTGGCGTCGATGGTGCCGTAGTACAGCGGCGGCAGGACCATCCCGCCCAGCCGGAACCCCGCGCGGCGGCGCTCGTGCGGGATCTTGCCGGGCGCCTCTCCGGTCGCCGGGTCGTGCCTGACGCCCTGCACGCGGGCCAGGACCCGCAGGGTGGAGCCCGCGAGCGCCGTCGTCCACGGCAGGCCCAGCCGGGCGGTCCACAGGCTGTCGCGGCCGAACAGGGTCAGGTACCAGGGAGCTCCCGCGGCGGCGAAGGTGTCGGGGCCGTCGGCGAGCAGCAGCGAGTCGAGGTCGTCGACGGCGCGGCTCACCACGGCCGCCAGGCGCGGGTCGTCGCAGACGACCTCCGGGCGGGGCACGACCGAGGCCGCTGCGGCGAACACCGCGTCCGGGTCGTCCACTTCGAGCGTCCACTCCAGACTGGCCGGACCGGTGGGCGTCCAGCGCAGCACCAGCTCGTCGCCGCGGGGGAGCAGGTCGGCGCCGGGCGCGCGCACCCGGGCGCGCAGGCCGCGCGCGGCCCAGCCGTCGGCCAGCGCGGGCACCGCGGGGTCCTCGACGCCGGAGCGGACGTGCTCGATCCCGGCGAGGTCCGCCCACAGCACCACCTCGACGGTGTGCTCCCCGGCGGGCAGCTCCAGCTCCAGCCGCTCGGTCAGGACGCCGGGGCGCAGCGTCCGCCTGCGCCAGACCCTGGCCGTCGGGTCGGCGCCGGGGTCGAGGTCGCGGAGCAGGCCGAGGAAGCCGTCCCGGCCCGAGATGACCTCCGGCTCGCGGCCGTCCACGGTCAGCACGGCCCCGGAGAGGACCCTGCGGTCGCCGTGCAGCAGGCCGTGCGCGCCCGTGCCGCGCAGCTGGCCGTCCTGCCCGCAGAGCAGCACCGACGGCGCGGCCGTGGTGACGACCAGGTCGTGCACGAGTGGATGCCTCATGCCGACCAGTGTCCGCGCCTAGACCAGCACCCCCGCGACGAGGGTGGCGGCCGCGATCGTGACGGCGTAGCGCTCCATGCGGGTCAGGTCGTGCTCGCCGGTGCGGTGGACCACGCCGCCGAACAGGCGCAGGAACGCGCGCAGCACGGTGATCCCGTTGACGGCCGCGGCCAGCGCCAGCAGCGGTGTCGCCTCGATGGCGTGGTGGACGCCCGCGAACCCGAGCAGGGGCGGAAAGCCCACGGCGGCCAGGCCGAACACGAGGAACGCGACCGCCAGCCGGGGTGTCTCGGTCAGGCTGCCGTTCGGGATCGCCAGCGACAGGCCGCCGCGGCGGGCCTCCAGGGCGGCGGTGGTCATCGCCAGGCCGGAGACGGCGATGGCCAGCGCCTGCCAGGCGACGCCCGCGAGCAGGAAGCCGTTGAGCGACAGCGCCAGCCCGGCGAGCACGCGCCGGACGTCGACCTGGGCGAGGGCGTAGGCGGCGGCCACGGCCGCGAACGCCGCCGCCGCGGTGCGCACCGGGGTGGGCAAGGCCGTGGCGTGCACCGGGACGGCGGTCACCGCGACGAGCACGGCCATCGGCGCGCGGGTCGTCCAGGCGACCGAGCGGGCCAGCGCGCCGAGCGGGACGCCCCAGCCGGCGCAGGCCATGCCCGCGGCCTGGGCCATGAGGTAGCCGGGGCCGCGCAGGAACGGCCAGGCCAGCGCGATCGAGCAGGCCCAGAGCAGCGCGTCGGCCACCGGGTGCCGGACGGCGAGATGGCCCGTGGCCGCGGCGAACAGCAGGCAGACCAGCGCCACGGTGCGCGGCGGGTGGTCGGCCGCGGGGGCCAGCGCGGTGGCGAGCAGGCCGCAGACGCAGACCGCGGCCAGCGCCGTGCCCGGCGCCCATGCGGCGATGGGCAGTCCCAGCCAGGCGCCGAGCGGGTCCGCGGGCCTGGCGACGGCGGGGATCAGGGACACGGCGAGCAGGCCGGTCGCCCAGCAGGCGGCGGTCCGTCGGGCGGCGGCGGGTGTCGCCCGGGTGCCCGAGGAGAGCGCGGCGACGGCCCAGAGGACCGAGATCGCGAGCGCGGTCAGGGAGATCATCGCCTGGCCGCCTTGCGGAGCAGGTGCGTGATGGCGCGCGGCAGGGTGTCGGTGTGGCCGCGGGCGATGCCGTAGCGGTAGAGGCGGATGCGCGCGGGCTCCGGAAGGGCGGTGAAGAACCGGCCGGTGGGGGGAAGGGGGCCCGCGAGGTCCTGTTCGAGCAGGTGGTGGTCGTGGAGCAGGCTGGGGGAGCGCAGGAACTGCCCGGTGCGCAGCACGGCGTGCGCGGCGAGGTGGACCGCGGCCAGCACGGTCCAGCCGAGTCCGACCTCGATGAAGACCAGCGCCACCTGGGTCATCGATGCGTAGGCGAGGGCGCTTTTGATGTCGGTCTGGACGCGCGCGATGACGGTGGCGTGGAGGGCGGTGAGGACACCGACGGTGATGATCGCGGCGTGCGCGAGGGTCGAGGCGTCCCAGAGGGGTCGGGTGTGCAGGAGGAGATAGGGGCCGAGGCTGACCGAGATGGCGCCGTAGAAGATCGCGCTGGACGGCGTCGGCCCCTCCATCGCGCGCGGCAGCCACCCGCCGAGGGGGAACTGCGCGGACTTGCCGATGGCCGCGAGCAGCACCAGCCCACCCGCGACCGGTGCGGGCGCGTGGGGGAGTGTGACCAGCAGGACGAGCCCGATGTCGCACAGCTGGTAGACGCAGAACGCCCGCAGCCCGTGGTCGAGCGGTCCGCGCCGCTGGTGGAAGAAGGCGATCAACAGGGCGGAGGCGAGCCCGCACACCTCCCACCCGACCAGCGTCTGGCGGAGGTCGTGCGCCACCACGACCACCTCGGCCGCGGCGACGAACAGGCAGAGCAGGAGGTGGAACCGCAGGAACCCCGGCTCCCGATGCAGATACCGCCGCGAGAACATCCCGATCAGGGCGCCGAGCACCCCGACGAGCACGACGAACGACCGCTCCAGCCAGCCTTCGGCGAACCACGCGCCCAGCGCGGCCGCCGCGCAGCCGCTGACGGTGACCCAGGAGACCAGCCGTTCGGGCAGCCGCACGCCGAACCACGCCGCCACGCCCATACCGGCGAACCCGACGAACGGGGCGAGTGGTGCCAGGTACCAGCCGGTCATCGCACACCACCGGGGGTGTTCGGTGGGAGGGGAGCGCGGAGGCCCCGCCGGGTGGTGTGGCCGCCACGAGGACGAACCTCCCACCGCAAGCGCTTGCGCCTTCCGTCTAGCCGGGATGCGGCCTTCGCCCAGCCGCCTGGAACACCCGACGGGACCTTCACCCGGCCGGGCAGACCACTCGCCGCGACCTTCATCGCATCGGCAGGGTCACCCGCTGCGGCTTTCGCCCCACCGCCGGACAGGGGCTTCGCTCTCGCGGCCAGCTTGGGATTCCTTGCCCGGCCAGCCAACCCGTCCGTGGGGGTCTTCGCGCGGCAGGCCAGCGCGTCCGTGGGGCTCTTTGCCCGACCGACCATCCCATCCGTCGGGGTCTTCGCCCCGCCGGCTAGGGCAGCCAGTGGGACCTTCGCCGCACCGGGTTGGGCGTGGGTGCTGTCGTGGGCGTGTCGGGCGGCTGGGGTTGTCCTGGCCGCCGCTGAACCGCCGGTCATGGAGTGCCGTCCAGGACGGGGGCGGGGTGGGGGGATCGGACGTGGGCGTAGGGGGCCGGGCCGCGTTGGCCTGCGTAGGCGGCCTGGGAGGTGGTGACGACCGGCAGCGGGACGTCGGCCGGGGTGTACGGGTCGAAGGCGCCGTCGGTGAAGAGGTGGAGTGTGTCGTCCTCGGGGTTCCAGGCGACCAGGCGGATCCAGCCGTTGCCCACCAGGCGGGCGAGGGCGGGGTCGCGGAGGCAGAGGTCGAGGAGGGGGCGGGGGGCGGCGCGGACGACCAGCAGGAGGCGGACCGGCTCGTGGATCTCGACCATCTGCCAGGGCAGCCCGGTGCGCAGGTCGGATGCGTGTCCGTCCATCACGCCGAGCAGGCCCACGATGTTGTGCGGGAGCTTCGTCCCGCACCCGTAGCCCACGGGATCGGCGAAGCTGAAGTAGTACTCCAGGTTGATCCCGGCGCACACCGGGCCCGCCGCGCGCAGCAAGGCGTCCAGGAGGGTCTGGTCGGGGTCGAGGTCGCGGTCGTACGACACCAGGAACGCGCGTCGGTCCAGGAACAGGCCGCGGGTGAGGGAGCGTTCGCCGATGAGGCAGACGGCGTTCGTCGCGTGGCCGTACTCCGGGCGCGGCTGGGAGAGGTCGACGGAGTGCCGCAGCACGTGGCCGAGCGCGCGGTGCGCGGGCAGGTCGGCCGGGGCCGACCCGAACCGTCTGCAGCGCTCGTGCGCGTCCGCCGCGCACGCGGCCGCCAGGGCCGCGCGCGCCCGGTCGAGGTCGGCGGCGCGCGGCGCGGGCACCAGGTCGGTGTCGAAGTACGCCACCGTGTCGTCCGCCGTGTTGTGGTACGCACCGACGAACCAGGTCCCCTCCGGGATGTCCACGCCCGATTCCCGCAGCCGCGCGCGCACGCCCGGGTGGTTGGCCATCGCGGCGAAGGCGCGCGCGTTCGGCCCGCCGCGCCCGCCCCCGGTCGCGCCGCAGTCGTGCGCGGACTCGTGCGGGTTGTTCATGCTGGTCGACCCGTGTCCCACCACGAGCACGAGCGGCGCGAAGCCCGCCGCCAGCCCGGTCGCCCGCGTGATCCCGGCGACCACGTCCGCCATCTCCGTGACGCTGAACTCCGGCTCCAGGACGAGTCTGGTGTTCCGCGCCGGAGCGGACCGGTCGAACACCCGATGCGCCGCGCTCGGGAACAAGCACCGTCCGATAAGGACAAGAGCATGCCCGATCCCGAGCATCAGAGCCAGAAGCCCGCCGCGACCCAGGGTGCGCGACCCCACGTGCAGGTGCCTGCGCCACCGCGCCCGCAGGGTCGGGCGATGCCGCGTGTCGGCCACCTCCGTGACCGTCTTCGTGGGCGTTACCACGACCGGGCACAGTGGACGCTCCCGCACATCGCGATGGCCCCGATAGCGCATGGCGACGCCGAAGAAGCCCGCCGCGCCGAACGTCGCCACCTCCGGGTCCGTCTCCTCCAGGTGCCTGCGCAGCGACTCCTCGCGCTCGTCCAGGCAGAACACCGCCTGCCACGCGGGCGCGGGCGCGGGCCGGGCGAGCCGCTGGTGGGCGACGAGCGAGCCCAGGACGTCCTCGCGGTGGCGGCGCTCGTAGGCCAGGTGCAGCAGCCACCGCCTGCGCCGGTCGTCGCACTCGGCGACCGCGCCGAGCCAGGCAGCGGCGTGCCGGGGGTCGGCGAGCGCGGCCACCGCGACCGGCATGACCTGGGCCAGCACGAACGCCTCGTACACCAGCGCGAGGTCCGGCCCCGGCTCCGGGACCGCGCGCCGGGGCAGCGCCGCGATCGACCGCGCGGCGACCACGTCGAGGATCAGCTGCACCGCGAGGTAGTCGGCGAGCCGGGCGGGCGGCGCGGCGACCGGCGCGCTGTCGGGCCGGTGTTCGAGGTGGCGCACCATGCCCGCCCAGCCCGGCAGGGACAGCAGCGTGTCCTGGATGACCTCGGCCCAGTCCGCCTCGGCCACGCCGAGTTCGCCCAGTGCCCACCGGATCGTGGTCTCGGCGTCCCAGCTCCCCTGGTCGGGCAGTCTCCGCCCATAAAGCGCGCGGAACGCCGCGAGCAGGCCGTGGTCGCGCGCGGGCATCGGCCAGTGGGCCACGCCCTGGTCGAGGAACGCGGCGGTGACGCGGATCAGCACGGGATGGGCGAGGTGGTCGGCGTCGGCCCCGGTGGCGGCCAGCAGCCGGTCCCTCGGCCGCACGCCCGGCGGCCCGGCCACCTTCTGCGGCGCGAGGGCGGCCAGGTGGCGCCACAGCGCGCCGAGGTCCGTTCCGGCGAGCGCGGCGCGGCGCTCCGCCGAGGCGAGCGGGGTCACCGCCGTCAGCGCGTCGGTCTCGGCCAGCAGCCACGGCACGCGCTCGCTGGCGGGCACGTCGACCCAGTGGTGCAGGCGCTCGCAGTGGAACACCGCGCGGTTCGGCCCGCCGGGAATGATCACGCGTCCGCCGTCGTCGACCTCTTCGGCGACGACGGCGTCGATGTCGGCGGTCTGGACGCGGCCCTGGCGCATCAGGTCGTGGAAGGCGCGTTCGCTCTGGTAGGGCTCGGTCCCGTGGAGCCGGGCCGCGGCGGCGACCGCGTCGGTGAACTCCATGTCCTCGAACGCGTGCAGCGGGTTGTGGTGGATGAACGTCTGCAGCGGACCCTGCGCAGGCAGCAGCGCGGCCGCGTGGTCGATCAGCTTCCCGATCACGGCCGCCGCCGGTGGGTCGCGTGCGGGTGGTCGGCGACCGGGGCGAGCCCGGCGCGTCCCTCGATGGTCAGGGCCGCGGTGGGCCACTCCTTGGCCAGCGTCTCCAGCCGGTCGAGGAAGGTGTGGTCGACCAGGCGCGCGTCGCTCAGGTCCACGACCACCTCGGTGACGCCCGGACCGGCCGCGGCGACCGCGCGCCGGATCGGCAGCAGGGCGGGGAACACGGCCGCGCCGCGCACCCTCAGCCGCAGCACCGGCCCGGACCGGGCCTGGTCGACCCTCGGCCGCACGATGGCCGAGGGCGGGACGCCGCGCGCCAGGTGCAGCACGAGCTTGAGCAGCAGGCCCGCGCCCACGCCGACCAGCAGGTCGGTGAGCAGGGTGACCGCGAACGTCGTGAGGAACAGCGCCAGCTGGTCCCGGCCGGTGGCCGCGGCGTGCCGGAACGCGCTCGGCGACGCCAGGCGGAACCCGGTGTAGACGAGCATCGCGGCCAGCGCGGTCAGCGGGATCAGCTGCAGCACGCCCGGGATGAGCGCGACGAACAGCAGCAGGAACGCGCCGTGGGAGAAGTTGGCCCAGCGCGAGGTCGCGCCCGCGTCGACGTTGGCCTTGCTGCGCACGATCTCCGAGATCATCGGCAGGCCGCCGATGAGCGCGCAGACCAGGTTGCCGCCGCCGAGGGCGAGCAGGTCCCGGTTGAGGTCGGACGCGCGCCGCAGCGGGTCCATCCCGTCGACGGCGATCACCGTCAGCGTGGACTCGACCGTGCCGATCAGCGCGAACATCAGGATGTACTGGATCGAGGTGCCGCTGAGGACCTGGCTGAAGTCCGGGAGGACGACCGCGTCGGCCAGCGAGCCGGGCAGGTTCACCAGCTTGTCGTCGGCCAGGTGCGTGAGCAGGGCGGCGGGCACGGCCACCGCCAGCACGGCCAGCGGCGCGGGCACCAGGCGCAGGCCGCGCACCATCGGGACGACGACCATCATGGCCAGCGCGGTCGCGCCGATGAGCAGCACCGTCGGGTCGGGGTGCAGCAGGCTGTGCGGGATCTCGGCGATCAGCCCGACCGGCGTCTCGGCCTCCGGCTCGACACCCGCGAGCACGTGGACCTGCTTGGCGATGATGATCACGCCGATGGCCGCGAGCATCCCGTGCACGATCGATGGCGAGAGGATCATCCCGATCGTGGCCACCCGGAACAGGGCGAACAGGATCTGCAGCGCCGCGGCGACCACGCCTGCGGCGATGGCCCTGCGGTAGCCGGCGACCATGTCGCCGCCGCCGAGGTCGTGCACGGCGCCGACGGCGATGACGATCAGCCCGGCCGCCGGTCCCTTGATGGTCAGCCGGGCGCTGCCGAACAGGGTCACCAGCACCCCGCCCACGATCGCGGTCATCACGCCTGCGATCGGCGGGAAACCGCTGGCCAACGCGATCCCGAGGGACAGCGGCAGGGCGATCAGGCAGACCAGGAAACCGGACTTCACATCGGCGAACGTGAAGCCCCGCGCCGCCGTTTCGGGGCGCGAGTGGCTATTCATGAATATTCCTCGGGGGTGAAGACGCGCGCCGGAAAAGGGCGCGCGCGTATATCGGGCGGCTCAGGCGGAAATGGACATTCCGTCCGGTGAACCGCGCACGGGCGGGCACAGCGGCGCGACGGACCGGGCCTGTCGCGCGGTCTCGCGCCCGGGGTGCGGCTGAGGTGGCAGGCCGGTCGAGTCGCCTAAGGGCGGCACGGCTTTCTCGGCGTCCTGCAAGGACTCCAGCTCGACGTGCGGGGTCGCCACCGCGTGCGCAGCGCAGGCGTCGGCGCCCGCGACCGGGGTGTTCACGGCCGGGCCGGAGAGGAGGATGACAATGGCGGCGACGATTGCGGCCAGCATTCTTCCCGCCCCCCTCCGCGGTCGAGACCCGCTTTCAATCGATCATGGCATGGCGGTCGAATTCGTCAAGGTTTGCCCATTCCCATTGTCGGCGTCATCGAAAAACTGTGATCACCACCACGCCTCGATTCCGCCCCGGTTGGCGGGGCGCGGGCCCGTGGGCGACGATCGGAGCGGATCACCACCGAGGGAAGGACGACGCCGGATGCCGCTGCAAGGCGAGTACGAGCCCAGCCCCGAGAAGCACGTGCGGGAGCAGGTCGAGCTGTATGAGAGCTCCGGGGGCACGGAGGGGACGACGATGCGCGGCATGCCCGTCGTCATCCTGACCACCCGGGGCGCCAAGTCCGGCAAGATCCGCAAGACCCCGCTGATGCGCGTCGAACACGACGGGAAGTACGCCGTCGTCGCCTCCCTGGGCGGCGCCCCCCAACACCCGGTCTGGTACCACAACGTGAAGGCCGATCCGGTCGTCGAACTCCAGGACGGCCCACGCCGCCAGGACATGCGCGCCCGCGAGGTGACCGGCGACGAGAAAGCCTTCTGGTGGGACAAGGCCGTCGAGGCGTACCCGGACTACGCCGACTACCAACGCAACACCGACCGCGAGATCCCGGTCTTCGTCCTCGAGCCACTCTAAGACCAGGCCGCGCGGATCATTCCCGATCCGCGCGGCTCCAGAATGGACGGTCGCCCGGCTGGCATGCGGGCGGGCCAACGAGCGCAGCGGGCAGAAGGCGCTACCCGGAAGCTGCACCCCCGCCGAGCGGTGGCTTGGCGGGGATGGAAAGGCCAGCGGTGCTTGCCCATGCGGGCAAGGGGCGGGCTGAGGAAGCGTGGTAGACGGCGACTAGGCGGGCCGAGGCGGGCCTGGTTGCTCGTGGGGCAAAGCGGCCCGGAAGTCCGCCCGCGGCTGGTGGCGGGTGGGTGCAGGGCGCGGCGGCCTGGGGCCGGCGAGCCGGGGTCAGCGGTTGTCCGTGGGGCAAGGGTCGGGAGGCAGCCCGGCTGGCGGCTGTGATGTGGGCAAGGCGGGCCGGGCGGTCCCGGGTGGCCTGGCGTTAGTTGTCGGCCTCGCGGAGGTTGCATTCCATGTGGAGGAGGGCGTTGAGGGTTGCCTGGATGCCCTGCTCGTCCAGGCCTGCTGTGGTGCGCTTCTCGAGTTCGTCCCACATGGTGGTTACTTCGGCGCGGAGGGCGTTGCCTGCGGTGGTGGGGGAGACGATGACCGAGCGGCCGTCGGTGGGGCTGGGGGTGCGGCGGACGAAGCCGCCGCGTTCCAGGCGGTGGACGGTGCGGGTGATGGTGGCCGAGTCGGAGCCGAGGAGGGCGGCGAGGTCGGCTTGGCGCTGGGGGCCGCACTCCCACAGGTGCATCATCAGCAGCTCCTGACCCGGGTGCAGGCCCAGCCTGCGCAGAAGCTGGGCGGCGACCATCCGGTGCAGCCGGGTCAGCCGGAAGATCGCGTGGCTGACCGGGCCGCCGCTCGCCGTGGCGGGCACGGGCACGGTCGGCTTGCGCTCGTGCGGCTCGCAGTACGTCCCGTCGCCCATGCCGTCCTCCCTCTGCGCAATCATCCTACGGATCCGCAGTTGCATGTGGTCTGTGTCACATTCGTGAAGATCGGGAAGTGTCGGCCAGATTTACCTGTTCGGACAGGCATGACTACCGCCTTCGACTCGGTCGACCTCGCCGGGCTGCCGCTCGCCAACCGCATCGCCATGGCTCCCATGACCCGAAGCCGCGCATATGGTGCCGGTGGAGTGCCATCTCCCCAGATGGCGGAGTACTACGCGCAGCGGGCGGGCGCCGGGCTCATCATCACCGAAGCGACGCAGCCTTCGGTGGTCGGACAGGGATATCCGGACACGCCGGGCCTGCACTCCGCCGAGCAGGTGCGCGGCTGGCGCGCGGTGACCGACGCCGTGCACGCCGAGGGCGGCCGGATCTTCGTCCAGCTCATGCACTCCGGCCGCATCGGCCACCCGGTCCTGCTGCCCGACGGCCTGCGGCCCGTGGCGCCCTCTCCGGTGAAGGCCGACGGCGCCGTCTACACCAAGGAGGGGATGAAGGACTTCGTCACGCCCAAGGAGCTGACCGAGGACGACATCGCCACCACCATCGCCGACTTCGCCGCCGCCGCCCGCAACGCGATCGACGCGGGCTTCGACGGCGTCGAGCTGCACGGCGCGAACGGCTACCTCATCCAGCAGTTCCTCGCCGAGAACACCAACCTGCGCACCGACGCGTGGGGCGGCTCGGTGGCCAACCGCATCCGCTTCGCCGTCGAGGTGACGCGCGCCGTGGCCGACGCGATCGGCGCGCACCGGGTCGGGCTGCGGGTCTCCCCGGGCGGGACGTACAACGACATCGACGAGGTCGACCCGGAGGCCACCTACACCGCCCTCGTCGACGCCCTGCAGCCGGTGGGCTTGGCCTACCTGCACGTGGTGGAGTACGACCGGGACCTGACGCTGCGGCTGCGCAAGCAGTTCGCGGGCGCCCTGATCCTCAACCCGCACACCGGGTCGCGCCCGACCGGACACGCCGAGCTGGACGTGGTCGCCGACGGCGTCGCCGACATCGTCTCCTTCGGCGCGCTGTACCTGGCCAACCCGGACCTGCCCGCCCGCCTGGCCGCGGGCGGCCCGTTCAACGAGCCCGACCCGACCACCTACTACGGCGGCGACCACCGCGGCTACACCGACTACCCGACCCTCTGCCCCCCGGCCTCGCCAGCCTGCCCCGAGTTGGGGGCGGGGCAGGCCGGCGCCGACTGACCGGCGGTCTCGCGGCCCCCCGCCCCAGCCAGGGGCGGGACCGACTAACCCCACCGCCGACGCCCTGTAAGCAGCCTCGGCGGTCCCACCTCAAGCGGGCACGGTCCGATTTCGTCGGCCGCCTGAAACCTTGACCGCTCACCGTGAACGGCCCCGCCCCGACCAGGGGGCGGGGTCGTCGCGTTTCCCGGGCACGATCGCGTATTGCACACATGCGCATGTGACAATATGTTGGCGGGGTCGAGCCACGGGAGGAGCGGACATGGGACACGGCCACGGGCACGCGCCGCGGAGCGCGTCGGGCCGGATGGTGGGGCGGTTGTGGTGGGCGTTCGGCATCGCCGCGGTGGTCATGGCGGGGGAGTTCGCCGTGGGGGTGGCGACCTCGTCGCTGGCGCTGCTCTCCGATGCCGCCCACATGCTCACCGACGTCATCGGCGTCGGCCTCGCGCTGGCGGCGATCATGGCCGCCCGGCGCGCCGCCGGGAAGCCGGACCGCACCTTCGGCCTCTACCGGGCCGAGGTCCTCGCCGCGCTCGCCAACGCCGTCCTGCTCTTCGGCGTCGCCGGGTACGTGCTGGTCGAGGCCGTCGACCGGATCACCGACCCGCCCGCGGTGCCCGGCCTGCCGGTGCTGCTGACCGCGGCGGGCGGCCTGCTCGCCAACGTCATCGCCTTCTTCCTGCTGCGCGACGGCGCCAAGGAGAGCATCAACGTCCGCGGCGCCTACCTTGAGGTCCTGGCCGACCTCATCGGCTCCCTCGGCGTGCTGCTCAGCGCCACCGTGACCCTCGCGTTCGGCTGGCGCCACGCCGACGCCATCGTGGGCGTGGCCATCGGCGTGTGGGTGCTCCCGCGCACGTACGCCCTCGCCCGGCGCGCCCTGCGCATCCTGTTCCAGCACGCCCCGGAGCGCATCGACATCGCCGAGATGACCGCGAGGCTGTGCGCCCTGCCGACCGTCTCCGAGGTGCACGACCTGCACGTCTGGACGCTGACCAGCGGCATGGAGGTCGCCTCGGCGCACCTGACGACCACCGGCGACCCGGAGGCCGTCCTGGTCGCCGCCCGCGACCTGCTGGCCACCGAGTACGGCATCGACCACGCGACCCTGCAGGTCGAGGGGCCCGCCTACAAGTGCAGCCCCGAGTGGTGACTCAGGGGAACGGCAGCGGCTCGGCGCCGCGCTCGGCCAGCATCGAGCGCATGAGCCGGGTCTCGGCGTCCTGACCGGCGGCGATCTTCTCCGCCAGCACCCGGACGTGCTCGGTCTGCGCGTTGGCGGCGGCGAACGTGGCCATGTCGAGCCCGCCCTGGTGGTGGCGCAGCATCAGCTGAAGGAAGTACACGTCCAGGTCGGCCCCGGACAGCGAGCGCAGCTTGGCCAGTTCCTCCGAGGTCGCCATGCCGGGCATCCGGGTCACGCCCGCCCCGGCCGCGCCCGCGCCGTGCCCGCCGTGGCCCTCGGCGGGCATCCACCGCATGTGCGGCTCGCCCGGCGGCGGCAGCTCCGGCTGGTCCCAGACGGCCAGCCAGCCCGCCAGGCGGCCGCTCTGGTCGAGCTGGGTGGACTCGATGTCGAAGGCGAGCGCGCGCACCTTCCGGTCGGCGCCTCGGTCGCGGGCCTGCCCGGCCATGGTGATCGCCTGCAGGTGGTGCACCCGCATGTCCTGGGCGAACCCGACGTCCACCGAGCCCGCGCCCGGGGTCGACTCCGGGCGCACGACGCTCAGCGTCACCAGCATGCCGACGGCGGCGCCGACCAGGAGCACCGCGAGCGCGGCGATCGAGTAGACCGCCGCGCGGCCGCGGGCCCGGCTCATTGGGTCGGCTGGGCTGCCGTCGTGGTCGGCGTCGGCGCGCCGGTCGTCGTCATCTCGGACTCCTCCTGCGGGACGATGCCGGAGCCGTCCATCTTCACCGCGTCCGGCCCGGGCGCCTCGGCCACGAACGGCGGCGGGTTGGCCGGGTCGAAGCCGGTCCCGCCGGTGTCGCAGCGGCCGCCGGGCTCGGGGTTCTGGAAGCGGTTGGCGCGCAGCGAGCGGATGAACTGGTCGATGCGCTCGTCGTTGGCGTCGGAGAGCTTGAGCTGGTGGCCCCACGACTGCAGCGAGATCGGCGAGTCCAGGCCGGGGTACGGCGACATCATCATGTGCGGCTGGCCCTCGACCTTGGCCTTGAGCGTGTCGAGCGCCGCGCCGGACACCTGGTCGGGGTTGTACGCGATCCACACCGCGCCGTGCTCCAGCGAGTGGACCATGTTCTCGTTGCGCACCGCGACCGGGTAGACGATGCCGGAGCAGTCGGCCCAGTAGTTGTCGTGCGGACCGCCGAACGGCGGGCTCTGGTCGTAGGCGACCCGCTGGTCGGCGTTGACGTGCTGGCTGCCCGCGTACTCGGCCCTGACCACGCCGTCGATGTTCTCCGACGGGTCCTTGTTCTCCTCGGAGACGGTGAACTCCTTCACCGAGTCGATCTGGACGTACGCGTAGCCGAACACGCCCGCGGCGATGAGCACCACGGCCGCCACCGCGGCGATCGTGCCCCAGGGCAGTCCCTTTTTGGAGACGACGGAGGCGCGAGCGGCCTTGAGCGCGGCCTTGCCGCCTTTGTTCTTGGTCTTGTTGGCCATGCCCGTCCTCGGGTCTCGGGACACCTGTTGCGTCGGTCAGTTTAAGGTCCGGGTGTTTTGTCCCCGTCAACCGCCTTGCACGGCCGTGACCGGCACGGCGTCCGGTCCGGGCGGCTCCGCCACGAACGGCGGCGGGTTGTCCTCGTCGAAGTGGTCGGGGCCCAGCCCGTCGCAGCTCGCGCCCGGTTCCGGGGCGAGGTCGGGGTTGCCGCGCACGGCCGCGACGAACCGGTCGATGCGCTCGTCGTCGACGGAGTCCACCCGCAGCTGCCTGCCCCAGGACTGCACGGACACGGCCGTCTCCTGGCCGGGGAACGGCGACATCACCAGATAGGGCTTGCCGTCCACCCGGTCGGCGAGCGCGTCGAGGTCGGCGCCCTCGACCCGCTCCGGGTCGTAGGTGATCCAGACCGCGCCGTGCTCCATCGAGTGAACGAAGTGCTCGGTGCGCACGGGCACGGTGAAGACGCTGCCCATGCACGGCGCCCAGAACGAGTCGTGCGCGCCGCCCAGCGGCGGCAGGTGGTCGTAGGCCACCCGCTGGGGCGCGTCCACGTGCATGCTGCCGTGCGCGTAGTCGATCCGGAGGACGCCCTCGATGCCGTCGGTGGGGTCCGACGGGGCGTCGGAGTCCCGCGTCTGACCTGGGCCGCCCTGGCCGGGCAGGCCGACCGGGGTGCCGGGGACCGCCGTCCCGCACGCCGTCAGCAGCAGCGCCCCGAGCGCCGTCGGGACCAGCCGCGTCCGCGAGAACAAGACCATGGCCGCAGAGTCTAGGGTCACGTGAACGCGCTGGTGACGGCTCCCTAGACTTGGCGGTCGTGACCCCCGCTGCCCTCGCCGACGCCGTCCGCGCCGCCGCCGTCCGGGTGCTCGGCGACCGAGGCGTCGACCCGGACGTGGTCCCCCGGGCCGTCACCGTCGAGCGCCCCCGCAACCCCGAGCACGGCGACTACGCCACCAACATCGCCATGCAGGTCGCCAAGAAGGCGGGCGTCGCGCCCCGCGACCTCGCGGGCTGGCTGGCCGAGGCGCTGGCCGACGAGGCGGGCGTGGCCTCGGCCGAGACCGCGGGGCCGGGCTTCATCAACATCCGGCTCGCCGCCGACGCGCAGGGCGCCATCGCCGCGCAGGTCCTGGCCGCGGGCGCGGACTACGGCCGCGGCGACGCCATGGCCGGGCGCCGGGTCAACCTGGAGTTCGTCAGCGCCAACCCGACCGGCCCGCTGCACCTCGGCGGCACCCGCTGGGCCGCCGTCGGCGACGCCCTGGGCCGGGTGCTGGCCTTCCAGGGCGCGGACGTGACCCGCGAGTACTACTTCAACGACGCGGGCGCGCAGATCGACCGCTTCGTGCGCTCGCTGCTGGCCGCCGCCCGCGGCGAGCCGACCCCCGAGGACGGCTACGCGGGCGCCTACATCGGCGACATCGCCGCGGCCGTGCTGCGCGCCGAGCCGAACGCCCTGGCCGCCGACGACCCCGCCGAGGTGTTCCGCCGCGTCGGCGTGGGGATGATGTTCGAGCAGATCAAGGCCAGCCTGCACGCGTTCAAGACCGACTTCGACGTCTACTTCCACGAGGACTCGCTGCACGCCTCCGGCGCGGTCGCCGAGGCCGTGGAGAAGCTGAAGGCCTCGGGCGCGCTGTACCTGGAGGACGACGCCTGGTGGCTGCGCTCCACCGAGTACGGCGACGACAAGGACCGCGTCGTCATCAAGAGCGACGGGGAGCCCGCCTACATCGCCGGGGACATCGCCTACTTCCAGGACAAGCGCGCCCGCGGCTTCGACCTGTGCCTGTACCTGCTCGGCGCCGACCACCACGGCTACGTCGCCCGGCTCAAGGCCGCCGCAGCGGCGCTCGGCGACAGCCCGGACACCGTGGAAGTCCTCATCGGACAGCTGGTGAACCTTGTCAGCGCGGGCAAACCGCTGCGGATGAGCAAGCGCGCAGGCACCGTGATCACGATGGAGGACCTGGTCGACGCCGTCGGCGTCGACGCGGCGCGCTACGCGCTGATCCGGTCCTCCGTGGACTCCACAGTGGACATCGACCTGGACCTGTGGGCCAAGCGCAGCAGCGACAACCCGGTCTACTACGTGCAGTACGCGCACGCCCGCCTCGCCTCGCTGATGCGCAACGCCGACGACCTCGGCGTCACCGCGGACGCCGTCGACCTCGGACTGCTCACCCACGAGCGCGAGGGCGACCTGATCCGCACCATCGGGGAGTTCCCGCGCGTGGTGGCCACCGCCGCCGAGCTGCGCGAGCCGCACCGGGTCGCCCGCTACCTCGAGGAGCTGGCCGGGGCGTACCACAAGTTCTACGACTCGTGCCGGGTCCTGCCGCAGGGCGACGAGGACCCCGGCCCGCTGCACGCCGCCCGACTGGCGCTGTGCGCGGCGGCGCGGCAGGTGCTGGCCAACGGCCTGGGCCTGCTCGGCGTCGCCGCCCCCGAGCGCATGTGACCTGGAGCTGACATGAGGGCACACCCGGCCGGACCCCGCCACGCCGAGATCCTGCCGCCCAGCACCATCGCCGTGGCCCGCCCCGACGGGCCCGCCGCACTCGACGAGCTGCACCCGCAGGTGTGGCCGCGCAACGCCTCCCGAGGCGACGACGGCGCCGTCCGCATCGCGGGCGTCGACGTGCGCGAGCTGGCCGAGACCTACGGCACGCCGCTGTTCGTCGTCGACGAGGACGACTTCCGCTCCCGCTGCCGCGACCACGCCCGCGCCTTCGGCGACCCCGCCAACGTGCACTACGCGGGCAAGGCGTTCCTCAGCGTCGAGATCGCCCGCTGGGTGGCCGACGAGGGGCTGAGCCTGGACGTGGCCAGCGGCGGCGAGCTGGCCGTGGCGCTGCGCGCGGACTTCCCGCCGGAGCGGATCACCTTCCACGGCAACAACAAGTCCGTCGACGAGCTCGCCGCGGCGCTCGACGCGGGCGTGGGCAGCATCGTGGTCGACTCGTTCCTGGAGATCGCCCGCCTGGACAAGCTCGCCCGCGACCGCGGCGTCCGCGCGCCCGTCCTGGTGCGGGTGACCGTCGGGGTCGAGGCGCACACCCACGAGTTCATCGCCACCGCGCACGAGGACCAGAAGTTCGGCTTCTCGCTGGCGGGCGGCGCGGCCGCCGAGGCGTGCGCGATGGTGCTCAAGTGCGACGGCCTCGCGCTGACCGGCCTGCACAGCCACATCGGCTCGCAGATCTTCGACGCCGACGGCTTCGAGGTGGCGGCGCACCGGGTCATCGGCCTGCTCGCCGAGCTGCACCGCGCGCACGGGGCCGCGGCGCTGGCCGAGCTGACCACCGTCGATCTCGGCGGCGGCCTGGGCATCGCCTACACCGCCGCCGACGACCCGCCGCCGCCCGCGTGGCTGGCCGAGCAGCTGCGGACCATCGTGGGCAAGGAGTGCGAGCAGGAGGGGCTGGCGGTGCCGAGGGTGGCCGTCGAGCCGGGCCGCGCCATCGTCGGGCCGGGCACGGTCACCCTCTACGAGGTCGGCACCACCAAGGACGTGACCGTCGGCCACGGCGCCGTCCGCCGGTACGTCAGCGTCGACGGCGGGATGAGCGACAACATCCGCACGGCCCTGTACGACGCGGTCTACGACACCCGCCTGGTCTCCCGCTCCTCCGGCGAGGGCGGTCAGGGCGCGGGCGCAACCCTGTCCCGAGTAGTGGGCAAACACTGTGAGTCCGGTGACGTGGTGGTGCGAGACTGCTGGCTGCCGGACAATCTGGCCCCCGGCGACCTGCTCGCCGTGGCCGCGACCGGTGCGTACTGCTACTCCATGGCCAGCAACTACAACCGGTTGCCCAGGCCCGCGGTGGTCGCGGTGCGCGACGGCGCGGCGCGGCTGCTGCTGCGCCGGGAGACCGTTGACGACTTGCTGCGCCTGGAGGTGCCGTGACCGAGGCCGCTAAACCCATCCGCGTCGCACTGCTCGGTTGTGGGACGGTGGGCACGCAGATCGTCCGCCTGCTGACAGAGCAGGCCGACGACCTCGCCGCCAGGGTGGGAGCGCCGGTGGAGCTGGCGGGCATCGCCGTCCGCCGGGCGAACAAGCCCCGGCCGGGCGTGCCTGCCGAACTGCTGACCACCGACGCCGCCGGACTGGTCACCCGCGACGACGTGGACGTGGTGGTCGAGGTCATCGGCGGCATCGAGCCGACCAGGGACTGGCTGCTGACCGCGCTCAAGGCGGGCAAATCGGTCGTCACCGCCAACAAGGCGCTGCTGGCCGAGCACGCGGGCGACCTGTTCGCCGCTGCCGACGCCACCGGGGCGGACCTGTACTTCGAGGCCGCGGTCGCGGGCGCGATCCCGCTGCTGCGGCCGCTGCGCGAGTCCATGGCGGGCGACCGGATCACCCGCGTCATGGGCATCGTCAACGGCACGACCAACTTCATCCTCTCGGCCATGGACGAGACCGGGGCCGGGTACGCCGAGGCGCTGGACGAGGCGTCCCGCCTCGGCTACGCCGAGGCCGACCCGACCGCCGACGTCGAGGGCTACGACGCCGCGTCCAAGGCCGCGATCCTGGCCTCCATCGCCTTCCACACCCGCGTCACCGCGGGCCAGGTGCACCGCGAGGGCATCACCGGGGTCACCGCCGCCGACGTGGCCGCCGCGCGCGCCCTCGGCCGCACCATCAAGCTGCTGGCCATCTGCGAGCGCGTCGAGGCGGGCGGCGACCGGCCGGGCGAGGCCGTCGCGGTGCGCGTCCACCCGGCGATGATCCCGCGCTCGCACCCGCTGGCCGGGGTCAACGGCGCGTTCAACGCGGTGTTCGTCGAGGCGGACGCCGCGGGCCAGCTGATGTTCTACGGACAGGGCGCTGGCGGTGCACCCACCGCCAGCGCAGTCCTCGGCGACCTGGTGGCGGTAGCCCGCAACCGGGTCGTCGGCGGGCGGGGTCCGCGCGAGTCGGCCTACGCCGACCTGCCGGTCCGACCCATCGCGCAGGCAGCGACCAGGTACCACATCAGCCTGGACGTCGCCGACCGCGCGGGCGTGCTGGCGGCCGTGGCCGCCGTGTTCGCCCAGCACGAGGTGAGCATCGCCGCGGTGCGCCAGGAAGGGCGCTCCAGCGACGCGAGCCTGGTCATCGTCACCCACTCCGCGCCGGACGCGGCCCTGCGGTCCACTGTGGACAAGATCGCCGGACTGCCCTTCGTCCACGACGTGGTGAGCGTGATGCGGGTCGAAGGCGAGGAACTGTGACCGTCCCTACCGATGTCCGTCCCGGCTGGCCGGGAATCATCCGGGCCTACGCAGGCCGGATCGCGGTGCCGCCGGGCGCCGAGGTCGTCACCCTGGGGGAGGGCAACACCCCGCTGCTGCCCGCCCCGCACCTGTCCGAGCTGACCGGCGCCACGGTCTACCTGAAGACCGAGGGCGTCAACCCCACCGGGTCGTTCAAGGACCGCGGCATGACCGTGGCGGTGACCCACGCCAAGGCGATCGGGCGCGAGGCCGTCATCTGCGCCTCCACCGGCAACACCTCCGCGTCGGCGGCGGCCTACGCCGCCCGCGCGGGCCTGACCTGCGCGGTCCTCGTGCCGACCGGGAAGATCGCGCTCGGCAAGCTGGCGCAGGCCGTGGCCTACGGCGCGCGCATCCTGCAAATCCAGGGCAACTTCGACGACTGCCTCGAACTGGCCCGCAAGACCGCGGCCGAGTACCCGATCGAGCTGGTCAACTCCGTCAACCCGGTGCGGCTCATCGGGCAGCGCACGGTCGCGTGGGAGATCTGCGACGTGCTGGGCCGCGCGCCCGACGTGCACTGCCTGCCCGTGGGCAACGCGGGCAACATCACCGCGGCGTGGCAGGGCTACAAGGGCTACTCGCAGGACGGCGTCATCGACGCGCCGCCGAGGATGTTCGGCTTCCAGGCCGCGGGCGCCGCGCCCATCGTGCGCGGGGAGCCGGTGCCCAACCCGGAGACGATCGCGACCGCGATCCGCGTCGGCAGCCCGGCGTCCTGGGCGGGCGCGGTGGCCGCGCGCGAGGAGTCCCGGGGGCTCATCGACGCGGTGACCGACGAGGAGATCATCGCCGCCTACCGGCTGCTGTCCACGCGGGAGGGCGTGTTCGTCGAGCCCGCCTCGGCCGCTTCGGTCGCGGGCCTGCTCAAGACCGCGGCCGACGGGCGGCTCCCGCGCGGGGCGACCGTGGTCTGCACGGTGACCGGCCACGGGCTCAAGGACCCGGACACGGCGCTGTCCGGTGTCGCCGAGGTCGAGCCGGTGCCGGTGGACGCGACCGCGGTGGCGGCGGCGCTGGAACTGACGTGAGCGCGGGGGTCCGCGTCCGCGTCCCGGCCTCGACCGCCAACCTCGGCTCGGGCTTCGACGCGCTCGGCATGGCGCTGGGCCGCTACGACGAGGTCGTCGTGCGGCCCGCGCCCGCCACCGCCGTGCGGGTCGTGGGCGAGGGCGCGGGCGAGGTCGCGCTGGACGAGCGGCACCTGGTGCTGCGGGCCATGCGCGCGGCGGCGGCCAAGCTCGGCAGCGACCCGGGGCCGGTGGAGCTGGTCTGCGAGAACACCATCCCGCACGCGCGCGGGCTGGGGTCGTCGGCCGCGGCGATCGTCGCCGGGATCGCGGCCGCGTACGGGCTGGCGGGGCGGCCGCTGGACGACGACGCGCTGCACCTGGCCGCGGAGTTCGAGGGCCACGCCGACAACGTCGCCGCGAGCCTGCTGGGCGGGCTCGTGGTGGCCTGGCACGACGCCGACGGCTTCCGGGCCGCCCGGCTGGAGCCGCACCCGGACCTGCGCGCGTTCGCGATCGTCCCGGACACGCGCTCCGACACGCACGTGACCAGGGGACTGCTGCCCGAGCGCGTCCCGCACGCCGACGCCGCCTTCGCCGCTGGCCGGGCCGCGCTGGCCGTGCACGCGGTGACGGCGGCGCCGGAACTGCTGCTGCCCGCCACCGCGGACCGCCTGCACCAGGACTACCGGGAGTCGGCCTACCCGGCGACGCTCGGCCTGGTGCGCGATCTGCGCGCGCGGGGGGTCGCCGCGGCGGTGTCCGGGGCGGGCCCGACGGTGCTCGCGCTGTGCACCTCCGACTCCCTGCCCGACGGGCTGGAACTCGGGGGTTTCACGGTGTGGCCGTTGGGAATAGACCGCGCGGGCGTCGTTGTTGAGACCATGTGACGGTGTTGTCATCTGCTCGCAATCCAGCGGTGACGCACATCACCGGTCAAAGTCACGATTCGTGCGACGCGCTGTAAGGCGGTTGTTGCACCTTGCGTGACGGGCGTCTACCCTCGGGGGCGTTCAGTCACCGCGCGCACGGGCGCCCGGTGTCGTTCCCGGGAAATTTGCTCCGGGCCGCATCATCTGCCGAAGATCTCGGTTCTGCCTACGCCGGATCGGGGATGGCAGGTACCCGACGACCGTGGTGACCAGATGCTCCCAATCAGCGGCTCAGTCGCGCGATTGGCCGGAGAAACTGGCCAGCGTCGTGTCGGGTGCGCGCCTGATGGGGAGAACGGCCGCTTCGCGTTCCGTCGGGCGGCGGTCCGCTGGTCCACGTAGGAGGCGGGGGCCGGTCAGGAAGGACATGTGTGAGCAATACCGATCTATTGAGCAGTGACAGCGCTGCGGAGACCCCGGAGTCCGGCGCCAAGCGCAACGGCGGGGCGCCGCGCAAGCGGGCAGGCCTGTCCGGGATGGTGCTGCCCGAGCTGCGGGCCCTCGCGGGCCAGCTGGGGATCACCGGAATCGCGGGAATGCGCAAGGGCGACCTGATCGCTGCCATCAAGGAGCGGCAGGGTGGCTCGTCGTCCGCCCCGACCGCCCAGGAGCTTCCGCTCAACGGGGCGGCCGACGCCCCGGCGAAGGCGGAGGCCCCGGCCAAGGAGGCGCCCGCGGCGGAGGAGGCGCCACGCCGGGAGAGCCGCCGTCGGCGCGCCGTCGTGCGGCCCGCGGGCAGCCCGGACAAGGCCCAGGCCGAGGCATCGGCCCCGGCCGAGGCCCCGGAGCAGCCGCGCACCGCCGACGCCCCGGCCGCGTCCGCGCCGGTCGAGGAGCAGCCGCGCGTCGAGCGGCCGCAGGGCGACGGCCAGGGCCGCCGCGAGCGGCAGCGCGACCGGGGCGACCGCTCCGAGCGCGGTGATCGCTCGGAGCGCGGTGACCGCGCCGACCGGGGTGACCGCGCCGAGCGCGGCGACCGGCAGGACCGCGGCGAGCGGGCCGACCGGGGTGACCGGCAGGACCGTGGTGACCGTGCTGACCGGCAGGAGCGTGGCGAGCGCCAGGAGCGCGACCGCGACCGCGGCCGCCAGGACAACCGCGGCCAGCAGCAGGGCCACCGGGTCGACGACGATGACGACGACGACGAGCGCGGCGGCCGTCGCGGTCGCCGGTTCCGCGACCGCCGCAGGCGCGGCGGCCGCGGCGAGACCGGCGGCGGCGGTGGGCAGAACGACACCGAGGTCCGCGAGGACGACGTGCTGCTGCCGGTCGCCGGTGTGCTCGACGTGCTGGAGAACTACGCCTTCGTGCGCACGTCCGGCTACCTGTCCGGCCCCAACGACGTCTACGTGTCGCTGTCGCTGGTCCGCAAGTACGGTCTGCGCCGCGGCGACGCCATCACCGGCCTGGTCCGCCAGCCGCGTGAGGGCGAGCAGCAGCGGCAGAAGTTCAACCCGCTGGTGCGGGTGGAGACGATCAACGGCCTGGAGCCCGACGGCGCGCGCAACCGCCCGGAGTTCACCAAGCTGACGGCGCTCTACCCGAACGAGCGGCTGCGCCTGGAGACCGAGCCGCACATCCTCACCACGCGCGTCATCGACCTGGTGATGCCGCTGGGCAAGGGGCAGCGCGCGCTCATCGTGTCGCCGCCGAAGGCCGGCAAGACCTCGGTGTTGCAGTCGATCGCCAACGCGATCACGACCAACAACCCCGAGTGCTACCTGATGGTCGTCCTCGTCGACGAGCGGCCCGAGGAAGTCACCGACATGCAGCGCTCGGTGAAGGGCGAGGTCATCGCCTCGACCTTCGACCGCCCGCCGGGCGACCACACCACCGTGGCCGAGCTGTCCATCGAGCGCGCCAAGCGCCTGGTGGAGATGGGCCACGACGTGGTCGTGCTGCTGGACTCGATCACCCGCCTCGGCCGGGCGTACAACCTGGCCGCCCCGGCGTCCGGGCGCATCCTGTCCGGTGGTGTCGACTCGACAGCGCTGTACCCGCCGAAGCGGTTCCTGGGCGCGGCGCGCAACATCGAGAACGGCGGCTCCCTGACGATCATCGCGACCGCGCTGGTGGAGACCGGCTCCGCGGCCGACACGGTGATCTTCGAGGAGTTCAAGGGCACCGGCAACGCCGAGCTCAAGCTGGACCGCAAGATCGCCGACAAGCGGACCTTCCCGGCCGTGGACGTCGACCAGTCCAGCACCCGCAAGGAGGAGCTGCTGCTCTCGCCCGACGAGCTGGCGGTCACCGTCAAGCTGCGCCGGGTGCTGCACGCCCTGGACAGCCAGGCCGCCATCGAGCTGCTGCTCGACCGGCTGCGCAAGTCCCGCACCAACATCGAGTTCCTGATGCAGGTGGCCAAGACGACGCCTTCGCAGCACGAAGACTGACGCTTGGGAGAACGACAGGCCGCCCCGGCACGCCGGGGCGGCCTTTCTCTCGGCTTGACGCATACCGATATGGGTATGTATTGTTCCCGGCATGGCGAGGGCGGCGACCACGGCGGACGCGTTCAACGCGGTGGCCGAACCCCGGCGGCGGCAGATCCTGGACCTGCTGGCCGAGGGGGAGCGGTCCGTCACCGACCTGGTCGCCGCCATGGGGATCGTCCAGCCGCTGGTGTCCAAGCACCTGCGCGTCCTGCGCGAGGTCGGTCTCGTGGACGTGCGCGAGGTGGGCAGGCAGCGGCTCTACCGCCTCAACGGCGAGCCGTTGCGGGCCATATACGACTGGGTCAGGGCCTACGAGCGGACCTGGACCCGCCGCTTCGACCTGATGGAAACCGTCATCGAGGAACTGAAGGAGCGTCATGACAGCGACGACTAAGGGCACCGCGGTGGTGACCCTTCCGGCCGACAACCAGATCCTCATCACCCGGGAGTTCAACGCCCCGGCGGAGCTGGTCTACCGCGCCTACACCGAACCCGAGCTCATCCGCCGCTGGTGGCACGCCAACCGCGGCACGATGACCGTCTGCGAGGTGGACCTGCGCGTCGGCGGCGCCTGGCGCTACGCGATGGTGGCCACCGGCGGCTTCGACGTCGGCTTCCACGGCACGTACCGGGAGGTCGTGCCGAACTCCCGGCTGGTCTACACCGAGGTGTACGAGGGCGCCCCGGACGCGGGCGAGGACGACGCCGCGCTCAACACCGTGGAGCTGCGGGAGAAGGACGGCCGCACGACGGTCACCATCCTCGTCGAGCACACCAAGCCCGAGCACCGCGACTTCCACATCGAGTCCGGAATGGAGCACGGCATGCAGGACGCGATGGACATGCTGGAGGAGATCGCCGTCGGCCTGGGGTGACGCCCTCGCTCGCGTGAAGCCGCCGTTGGATTCCGCCAGCGGCTCAACGGGCCCCGCCGCGCGGGCGTTCGGGGAGGGTGATCCCCCTTCTCGCCCGCAGGCACGGGCTGTTCGTCCTCGCGGCGGCTGTTCTCGCCCACGGCGTCACGGTGCTGATCTGGCCTGCGGCGCACTGGAGCATGATCGACCTGGAGGTCTACCGCGCCGCCGGTGCGGTGGTGCTCGACGGTGGGCGGCTCTACGAACAGGGCGTCACCGCGTCCCTGAAGTTCGTCTACCCGCCGTTCGCCGCGCTCCTGTTCACGCCGCTGGCGATGGTGTCCCTCGACGTGCTCCGCGTGCTCTGGGCGGTCGGGAACCTCGTGCTCGTCGTGATGGTCGTGCGGTGGGCGGCGCCGACGGCCCGGCCGGGGGTCGTCGCGGCCCTCGCGGGCGTCATCTGCTGGCTCGACCCGGTCCGCACGACCGTCTACCTGGGGCAGGTCAACTGGATCCTGCTCGCCCTCGTCGCATGGGACCTGCTGCGCAACGGCGGGAGGCGGTGGCAGGGCGTCGGGATCGGCATCGCGGCGGCGATCAAGCTGACACCGCTGCTGTTCGTCGTCTACCTGCTGCTGACCAGGCGGTTCCGCGCGGCGGGCGTCGCGGTCGCGACCGTGGCCGCGACGGTGGCGGCCGGGTTCGCCCTGCTCCCGGCCGACGCCGCGGCGTTCTGGCTGGACGGGGCGTTCGCCGAGGTCGGCCGGATCAACCCGGTCGACGCGGCGACGAACCACTCGCTGCGCGGGGCGCTGGCCAGGACGATGGACCACGAGACGGGGCTGTGGCTCGTCGGCGCGGCCATCCTCGCCGCGGTGTCGCTCGCCGTGGCGGTGCGGGCACGGCGGCGGGGGGACGAGGTGCTGGGCATGGCCGTCACGGGGCTGTGCGCGACGGCCGTCTCGCCGTTCTCCTGGACGCACCACTGGGTGTGGTTCGCGCCGCTCGTCCTCGCCGTCGTCCACCGCAGGGCCTTCGCGGGGGTCGTGGTGGCGCTGACGTTCGCCTGGTTCGTCCGGGTCTACCCGCCGGAGAGCGGGCTCATCCCGGAGACGAGCGTCGCCGCGCTGGGCGGACCGGTGGCGGGCAACCTCTACTTCCTACTCTTCCTGGCTTCGCTGCCATACCAGGCGAAGCAGGGCCGTCGTCGCGGCCAGGCCGAGGGCGAGCGCCAGCCAGGTCGGCAGCGGCGTCCCGTCGGCGGCCAGCCCGGTCGCCAGCAGCCCGACCGGGTACGCCGCCGACAGCACGAGCCGCTGGCGGCGGGAGCGCCAGGCCACCGCCTCGGCGAGGACGGCGGCGATCGCGGTGGTGGCGCCCGCGAGCCCGCTGGACACGCTGACGGTCCAGGGCGCGTCGACGAGTAGGCCGCAGGCGGCGGTGATGCCCAGCACGGCCGCCGCGAACACCAGCGGCGCCGCCAGCCACGCGGTAACCGAGAGCGGTCTGTCCACGGCGCAGAGCACCCGGACAGTCTGCGACGGCCGAACGGCGCAGTCGCAGCACGGTCGGTGAGCGGGCGATCACCGTCGGCCAGTGGTCATCGGTGCGCGGTGAGCGGCGGCGGCGGAATACGCGCACCCGGGCACGCGTTGCACGGGAGGCGTCTGGCAGACTGTCAGGTCGAGTCCGGCACCGGTTCACCTGCACGCGAGGACCCGGCGGCCACCCGAGGAAGGCGACCAATGAAGAACGGCATCCACCCCGATTACGTCACGACCGAGGTGCACTGCGGCTGCGGGAACAGCTTCACCACGCGCAGCACCAAGAAGTCGGGCAACATCACCGTCGAGGTCTGCTCGGCTTGCCACCCGTTCTACACGGGCAAGCAGAAGATCCTGGACACCGGCGGCCGCGTCGCGCGCTTCGAGGCGCGCTACGGCAAGCGGAGCAAGGCCGCGAAGTAGCTTCGCCGACGGCGCCCTCCCCGGGTCGGGGACGGGCGCCGTCGTCATGTTCCGGAGCCGGTACGCCCAGAGGGGAGCACAGTGGACGCGTCACAGCTGGCCGAGCGGGTGCGGGAGTACGAGGAGCTGGAGGCGGCCCTCGCCGACCCCGGCATCCACGCCGACCAGGACCGCGTGCGCAAGCTGGGCCGCCGCTACGCCGAGCTGACCCCGGTCATCCGCACGATGCGCGAGCTGGACACCGCCCGCGAGGACCTGGAGGCCGCGCGCGAGCTGGCCCGCGAGGACGAGACCTTCGCCGCGGAGGCCGACGAGCTGGCCCGGCGCATCCCCGAGCTGCAGGCCCGGCTCACCGAGCTGCTGCTGCCCCGCGACCCGCACGACGGCGCCGACGTGGTCCTTGAGGTCAAGTCCGGCGAGGGCGGCGAGGAGTCCGCGCTGTTCGCGGGCGACCTGCTGCGCATGTACCTGCGCTACGCCGAGCGCCACGGCTGGAAGTCGGAGATCCTCGACGCCACCGACTCCGACCTCGGCGGGGTCAAGGACGCCACGGTCGTCATCAAGAGCACCGGCAGCGACCCCGACGGCGTGTGGGCGCGCCTGAAGTGGGAGGGCGGCGTGCACCGCGTCCAGCGCGTGCCGGTCACCGAGTCCCAGGGCCGCATCCACACCTCGGCCGCGGGCGTGCTCGTGTACCCGGAGGCCGAGGAGGCCGCCGAGCTGGGCGAGATCCCGGACAAGGACCTGCGCGTCGACGTCTACCGGTCCTCCGGCAAGGGCGGTCAGAGCGTCAACACGACCGACTCCGCCGTGCGCATCACGCACCTGCCCACCGGGATCGTCGTCTCCTGTCAGAACGAGCGCTCGCAGCTGCAGAACAAGGCCCGGGCCATGCAGGTGCTGCGCGCCCGGCTGCTCGCCCTCGCCGAGGAGGAGGCCGCCGCCCGCGCCAGCGACGCCCGCCGCAGCCAGATCCGCACCGTGGACCGCTCCGAGCGCGTGCGCACCTACAACTTCCCGGAGAACCGCATCTCCGACCACCGGGTCGGCTACAAGGCCCACAACCTCGACGCGGTGCTGGAAGGCGACCTCGACGGCGTCCTGGACGCGCTGATCGCCGCCGACCGCGCCGAACGCATGGCCGCGCAACAAAGCGGCTAGGCCCGCCTTGTGCGGGCGGTGACAAGTTCCGACACCGGCCTTGAACTGCGGGAACGCTGATCAATACGGTCGGCCTCGACCCAGGAGGCTGTTCCGTGATCCGTGCCCGCGTCATCGCCGCGCTTGTCCCGCTCGTGACGGCGCTCGTGCCCGCGCAGGCCGCGGCGGCCGACGCGCCCGGCAGCGTCGTCCGGATCGCGCCGCTGGCCGCCGACCGGCTGCCCGCCGCCGCGGCGAGCGGCTACTTCGTCGAGTACACCTCCACCGGCGCCGTGGGCGCCCCGGTCGCCGTCACCGGCACGGTCTACCTGCCGGAGGGGAGCGCGCCCGCGGGCGGCTGGCCGGTCATGTCGTGGGCGCACGGGACCACCGGGCTCGGCGACGCCTGCGCGCCGTCGGCGCGGCCGCTGGGCGGCATGGACGCCTACCTGTCGGCGTGGCTGGACGCGGGCTACGCGGTCACGGCGACCGACTACACCGGCCTCGGCACGCCGGGCGGGCACCCGTACCTCGACGGCAAGGCCCAGGCCTACGGCGTGGTCGACATCGTGCGGGCCGCGCGGTCGGTGACGCCGGAGCTGTCGCCGCACTGGCTGGCGGTCGGCCTGTCGCAGGGCGGGCACGCCGCCGTGCACACCGCCCACCTGGCCACCCGCTACGCGCCCGAGCTGGACTACCGGGGCGCGGTGGGCGTCGGGGTGCCGTCGAACCTCAGCGGGTTCGTCTCGCTCATCGGGCCGGCGTTCCCGCCGTCGCTGATCTCCGGCGGCACCAAGGTCCTCGTCGCGTACATCCTCGCCGGGCTGCGCGTGGCCGATCCGGCCTTCGACCTCGACTCCTACCTGACCCCGCTGGGCCGCGAGGTCGTCGCCGACGCGGGCGAGCTGTGCGGCGCGGCGATGGGCGAGCGGATGGCGTCGGTGAGCCTCGCCGACATGCTCACCAAGGACCTGGGCGCGCCGTTCGCGCAGGCGTGGGGCGCGGTCTTCGACGTCCCCGTCACCGGCTACGACCGGCCCCTGCTGATCGCCCAGGGGACCGAGGACCAGACGGTGCCGCAGTCGCTGACCGAGCAGCTGGTGCGGGACCTGCGCGACAACGCCCAGCCGGTGACCTACAAGACCTACCCCGCGGGCCACGGCGCGAGCCTCACCGCCGCCCTGGCGGACTCCCTCGCCTTCGCCGAGACCCTGTTCGAGGACGTCGAACCGCCCGCCGACACCACCGCGCCCACCGCGACGCTCGACCGCGTTCCGCTGTTCCTCGTCGGCGGCGCCCCGGTCACCGGCACCGCCGCCGACGACCGCGCCGTCACCGCCGTCACCCTCACCTTCACCGACCTGGTCACCGGCCGCCAGAGCACCCGCCAGGCCACCTGCGCCGACGCCTGCGCCACCTGGACGACCCCGACGACCGGCCTGCGCGGCCTCCACGCGGTAACCGCCACGGCCAGCGACGCCGCGGGCAACACCAGCGGGCCGACCCCGCGGGCGCTCGCCCTGATCTTCAGCTGACCGCGGGACGCCCGGTCGTGCCCGCACCCGGCGGGCACGTCGACGGCGTGCCGCCCGGCGGTCGTGCGAAGCTGAGCGCATGAACCGTCAGCCGCTTCGTCTGGCGATCCTCGACGCCGAGCGGATTCTGGCGCAGGCGGGGGTGGGGTCGCCTCGGGTCGACGCCGAGTTGTTGGCCGCCCATGTGCTGGGCGTCGAGCGCGGCAGGCTGCCGCTCGTGCCGCTGGTCGACCGGGCGGTGGTCGAGGCGATCGGCAGGCTGGTCGCGCGGCGGGCGCGGCGGGAGCCGCTGCAGCACCTCATCGGGAGCGCGGCGATGGGGGCCGTCGACCTGGCGGTGGGGCCGGGCGTGTTCGTCCCCCGGCCGGAGACCGAGCTGCTGCTGGAATGGGGGCTGAAGGCCACGGCGGGCAGGCAGGCGCCCGTCGTCGTCGACCTGTGCACCGGGTCCGGGGCGCTGGCGCTCTCCTACGCCGCCGCCCGCCCCGACGCGACCGTCCACGCCGTCGAGCGCGACCCGGCGGCCCTCTCCTGGGCCCGCCGCAACGCCGACGCGCGGGTGGCGGCCGGGGACACGCCGATCCGGCTGATCGCCGCCGACGTCACCGACCCCGACCTGCTCACCGACCTCGACGGGCGCGTCGACCTGGTCCTGTGCAACCCGCCCTACGTGCCCGAGGGCACCGAGGTCCCGCCCGAGGTCGCGGACCACGACCCGCACGACGCCGTCTTCTCCGGCGCCGACGGCCTCGACGTCATCCGCCCGGTGGTCGCCCTGGCCGCGCGCCTGCTCGCCCCCGGCGGCGGCGTGGCGATCGAGCACGACGACACCCACGCCGAGCAGGTGCCCGCCCTGCTCGCGGCGCGCTCGGTGCTCCGCGACGTCGCCGAGCACCGCGATCTCGCGGGCAGGCCCCGGTTCGCCACCGCCGTGCGGGCCTAGGGCGTGCTGTTGGCCATCATCGTGCGGTAGATGGGCTCCGTCTCGGCCCAGCGCTCCGCCGGAGCCGCCGCGTAGATGAAGAACTCGATCCCGTCGACCCGCCAGTACAGCGACTTCGCGTGCCGCGTGCCGCCATCGATCGCGTGCGCGAACTCCCACTCCACCGCGGCCATCCCCCGGTAGGTCACCGCGTCGAGCCGGATGGCGCGGTAGCCCGGCTTGGCAGCGCCGAACGCGCGGGCGTAGTCCACATGGGACTCGTTCAGCGACGCGGACGGCGGCGGCGCGCCGCCGTAGCGCACGAAGCGGCCGGGGTCGGCCGGGTCGGTGGCCTGCACCGAGCCGGGGCCGGTGGACCGGGTGATCGTCCAGCCCTGCGGGACCGTGGTCACCAGCCCGCCGGGGCCCACCACCCGCTGGTACCCCGCCGGGATCGGCAGCGCCACCATCGACGGGCTGGGTGTGGACAGCATCGGTCTGGGGAACTCCCCGCTAGACCGACCGGTCGGGCCGGAGGGTGACGGCGGCCCCGGCCGGTAGGAGTACGTCGTGCGCGGCTGCCCCGTCGCCTCCGGCACGGGCGGCGCGGCCAGCAGCATGGCGCCGAGCACCGCGCTCACCGCGATGTAGGCCGTGACTAGGACGGATGCCAGCCTGCGTGAGCTGAGCTGGAATCCGGTGCGCGGCGATCGGGGGCTCGTGAGGTCTCCTGTCATCGGATGTCGTGCAGGCGGCGAGGCCTACCGAGAGTAGCGTGCCGACCCGGGTGATCCAATGCTACGGACTTGGCAGGACGTGATCGAGAAGTGGCGGCTGGCGCCCGCCGCCGACCCGGCGGCGGCCGACGGCCACGCCGCCCGGGGCCGCGCCGCGCTGCTCGCGGGCGAGCTGGACGAGGCGCTGCGGGAGTTCCGCGGCGCGGGCGAGCTGCGCGTGCACCCGCACGACGAGGTGGGCGTCGGCGACGTCCTGCTCGCGCGCGGCCGCTGGCGTGCCGCGCTGCGCCGCTACCAGCGCGCCGCGAGGGTCGCGCCGGACGACCCGCTGGTCCTGTTGGGCCGCTCCCAGGCCCTGGTCGCCGCGGGCCTGGCGCGGGAGGCGGCCAGCGAGCTGGAGGCGCGCTTCGCCGACACCGACGACCCGGTCCTGCGCTACTACCTGGCCAGCACCTGGTGCTCGGTCGCCGACCAGGCCCGCACCCGCACCGCGGACGACGTCCTGGTCTTCACCAGCGCCGAGCAGCTGACCGAGTGCGAGCGCGCCGCCCGGCGCATGCTCGACCTCGACGTCGACGACCCGGAGCTGCGCCGCGGCGCGCGGCGGCTGCACGCCGAGGTCGTCGCGGCCCGCCGGTGGCGGTGGGAGCCGGAGGGCATCGCGGTGAGCCTGGCCGTGCTCGCGGTGTCGCTCGGCCTGCTCCTGGTCGCCATGGGCGGCCTGTCGGGCAACCCGGCGGTGGTCGTGGCCGGGGTGCTCGTCGGCGCGGTCCTGCTGGGCGCGATCGTGCTGCGCTTCCGCCGCCAGAACTGGCGCGTCCTGGCCGAGCGCCACGCCAAGGGGCGGCGGATCACCGGACCGGCAGAGGGATAGGGTCATCGCCGTGAGCATGGTCTTCGACTGTTCGGTCGCCGACGAGCGTGCGGACGGGCTCGCCGCGGCCGCCAGCGCGGTGCGCGCGGGACAACTGGTCGTGATCCCCACCGACACCGTCTACGGCATCGGCTGCGACGCCTTCTCAGCCGACTCCGTGGTGTCGCTGCTCGGCGCGAAGGGCCGCGGCCCGGACATGCCGGTCGGCGTGCTCGTCGGGTCGTGGTCGACCCTCGACGGGCTCGTGCTCTCCGTGCCCCCGCAGGCCAGGACCCTGGTCGAGGCGTTCTGGCCGGGCGACCTGTCCATCGTGCTGCCGCACGCGCCGTCGCTGTCCTGGGACCTCGGCCGCACCGGCGGCACGGTGATGCTGCGGATGCCGCTGCACCCGGTCGCGCTCGAACTGCTGCGCGAGGTCGGCCCGATGGCCGTCTCCAGCGCCAACCGCACCGGCCACCCGGCGCCCAACAACGCCCAGGACGCGCTCGACCAGCTGGGCGGGGCCGTCACCGTCTACCTCGACGGCGGGCCGTGCGGGGACCCGGTGCCGTCCACCATCGTCGACCTCACCGGGGACGAGCCGGTGATCCTGCGCGAGGGCGCGGTCAGCGTCGCCGAGGTCGCCGACGCGCTCGGCACCGAGGTGCGGACCGCGCGCTGACCACGCCCGAGCTGGAGAAGCGAGCCTGACATGCCGCCCAGTGGCTACGCAGCCGCAGGCCTGCCGGTCCGGGAGTACCTGCTGGTCGCGCTGATCAGCGCGGTGATCACCTTCCTGTCGACGGGCCTCGTGCGCGTCTTCGCCATCCGCATCGGCGCGGTGGCCTACCCCCGCTCCCGCGACGTGCACGTCGTGCCGATCCCGCGCATGGGCGGGCTGGCCATGTACCTGGGCGTCTGCGGCGGCATGCTGCTGGCCCACCAGCTGCCCCTGCTGCGCCGCGCGTTCGACTTCACCCTCGATCCCGTCGCGGTGCTCGTCGGCGGCGGCATCATCGTCCTGCTCGGCATGCTCGACGACCGCTTCGAGCTGGACTCGCTGACCAAGCTGGCCGGGCAGACCACCTGCGCGGGCATCCTGGTCCTGTTCGGCATCCAGTGGTTCATCTTCTGGGTGCCGTGGGGCGGAGCCGAGGGCTCGGTGCTGGTGCTCGACCAGAACCAGGGCGGCCTGCTGACCATCCTGCTGGCCGTCACCCTGGTCAACGCGATGAACTTCGTCGACGGCCTGGACGGTCTGGCCGCGGGCATCGGCATGATCGCCGCGGCCGCGACCCTGGCGTTCAGCCTCCACCTGCTCGACCAGTCCGGCGGCGACGTCAACAACTACCCGCCCGCCATCATCGCGGCCACGCTCGCGGGCGCGTGCCTGGGCTTCCTGCCGCACAACTTCCAGCCAGCCCGGATCTTCATGGGCGACACCGGGTCCATGCTCATCGGCCTGCTGCTCGCCGCGGCGTCCACCTCCGCGTCCGGCCGGGCGAACCCGTCGCTGTGGGGCGCGACCGAGACCCTGGCCGTGCTCTCCCCGCTGGTCATCGTCGCCGCGGTGCTGTTCGTGCCGATCCTGGACCTGCTGATGGCCATCGTCCGGCGCACCTGGCGCGGGGAGAGCCCGTTCGCGCCGGACAAGATGCACCTGCACCACCGGCTCATCGCCTTCGGCCACTCCCAGCGCCGCGCCGTCCTGCTCATCTACCTGTGGGTGGGCGTCATCGCCTTCGGCGCGGTGGCGGTCACGGTGTTCGACGTGCTGGCCGTGACGCTGGGCCTGATCGGCGCGGTCGTGGTGGCCGCGGCCGTGTCGTTCCTGCCGTCCGTGCGCCGCTCGAAGTAGCTACACCGCGTAGACCGAGACCAGGACGGTCGCGGGCGCGCGGACCGGCTCGCGCTCCCAGCCGCCGTAGCGGGCGACGCGGCGCAGGCCCGCGAGCCGGGCCATGAGGTCCAGCTCGGCTGGCCAGATGTAGCGGCCGGACTCCGACGCCGTGCGCACGCCGCCCTCGTCGTGGACGGCGAAGGACGCGGACACGCCCTGGGTCTCGAAGTCGGCAGCGGTCGTGTAGTAGGCGACAGCCGACCCCGAGAGCGTGCGCATGGTCATCGTCGGGTTCGCCTGGCGGTACAGCACGTTCGGGTCGAAGTGCTCGACCACGACCCGCCCGCCGTCGGCCAGCTGCTCGGCCGCCCTCGTCAGCGCCGCGATCTGGCCGTCCTGGGTGGGGACGGCGAACAGCGTGTTGACGGCGAACAGCACCACGTCGAAGTCCCGGCCGACGGTCTCGGTGGTGAAGTCGCCGAGCACCGCGTCGATCGTGTCGCCGCCCGGGCGCTCCTTGAGCACGGCGAGCATCTCGGGGTTGTTGTCGATGCCGTGCACCCGCACGCCTCGGCCGGACAGCGGGATCGCCACCCGGCCGGTGCCCACGCCCATCTCCAGCACCCGCCCGCCCGGTCGAGCCTCGGCGGCCAGGAAGCCGACCATCGCGTCGACCCGGGGGCCCGCCGGGTAGAGCAGGTCGTAGAAACCCGCCATCCCGGCGTTCGGGTGCACCTCTTCAGGCATGGCTGCTCCCTGCGAGTGGTCGCCACGGCGGAGATCACCTCAAAGTCTCCCCATCGGGAGGCCCCCGGCCAACCGGCAACTACCTCCGTACTGCCGGTAAGCCCCCATCCGGTGACGGCCACCGAACGCGATGCGATCAACACATAGCGCTGAATCGGTGAATTAATCTTCCGGCCTGTCGCGCAGGGTGCCGACCTGCTCGGCGATTTCCCGCGTTCGGCCCAGCCGCCGCATGTCGAGTGGAGCCGTTTAGACTGGGCGGCACGATGACCGAGAACTCCGCGCGTAATCCTCACACAGAGGCGTTGCTCACATTGGCGGCGGCGATGTTCCGCTACTCCATTTGGCCGTCGCTGGGCGTCGGCGTCGTGGGCGTGGTCGTGTTCGGCCTGATCAATGGGATGCCCGGAGTGCTGGGCGCGGCGATCGGCGCCGCGCTGGCGATCGGGTCCTCGATGCTCACGTTGTTCCTGATGCGCAAATCCGCGGGCGCGGGACCGCACATCGGGATGGCGGCGTCCTTGGGCGGCTTCATCCTGAAACTGCTGCTCCTGCTGCTGATCATGGCCGCGCTCAAGGACGTCGAGGCGCTGCACCGGGAGTCGCTGGGGATCACCATGGTCGCGGTGGTCGTCGTGGCGGCGGCCGCGGACGCGATGGCGTTCCGCGCCACCAAGCTCCCGACCATCATTCCCGCAGGTGAGAGCACGTCCGACAGTTAAGCAGTACGTCTGTCCCGGCTTCGGGTGTCCCCTGATAGGGTGCCGGTGAGGGCGGCGGCGCGGCCGTGGTCCCGGGTGGGTTGGTCAGGCCCCGGGATGAACCGGCAGCCGCCTGAAGACAGGCTGAGTTCATCAGGTACTTTACGTCCTGATCGTGACGATTCCCCCGGCGGACGCGACGCCGGCCGGGAGAACCGGAAGGAGCCCACAGTTGGGCAGGCTGGTGTTGGCGCAGGGCGAGGAGTTCAACCCGCCCGGTGTCCGGGACTTTTTCCTCCCGCCGATCTTCGGCGCGGTCACGAAGCCGATGGTGCTGGTGGTGCTCTCCGTCATCATCATCGCGGGCTTCTTCCTCTTGGCCACGCGCAACATGAAGATCGTCCCGAGCAAGTTCCAGTTCGCCGCCGAGTCGGTCTACGACTTCGGGCGCAACAGCATCGCCCGGGAGCAGATCGGTTCCAAGGATTTCAGGCCGTTCGTACCCCTGATTCTCACGTTGTTCACCTTCATCCTGGTGAACAACATCTTCGGCGTCATCCCGGTCATCCAGTTCCCGACGTTCTCGCACATCGCGTTCCCGCTGGCCCTAGCGGTTCTCGTGGTCTACCCGGTCTACCACTTCGTGGGCTTCCGGCGGCACGGCTTCAAGGGCTACCTGAAGAACCAGCTCTTCCCCGCGGGCGCGCCGAAGGCCGTCTACCTGCTGCTGACGCCGATCGAGTTCTTCCAGAAGTTCTTCATGAACCCGATCACGCTGGCGGTCCGGGTCTTCGGCGCCATGTTCGCCGGTCACCTGATCCTGCTGGTGTTCACCCTCGGTGGTGAGTTCCTGCTGCTGCACGCCGACTGGCCGCTCAAGCCGGTGTCGATCATCTCCTGGGTCTTCGCCATCGCGATGACCTTCCTGGAGGCGTTCATCCAGGTGCTGCAGGCCTACATCTTCGCGCTGCTGTCGGCCGTGTACATCGGCCAGGCACTGGCGTCGGACCACTGAGAAAGACCACTGAGGACACTCAGTAGAAGCCCCCGATCCGCGGGACACCCGCGGACCGAGTTGGAAAGGGATATACAGACGTGAGCGCAGTCGTTCTCGCCCAGCAGGCCGAAAGCATCAACTCCGGTCTCGCCGCCATCGGCTACGGCCTCGGCGCCATCGGCCCGGGTATCGGTGTCGGTCTGATCTGGGCGGCCGTCATCAACGGCACCGCTCGTCAGCCGGAGGCCCAGAGCAAGCTCATGGGCATCGCCTGGACCACGTTCGTCCTCACCGAGGTGCTCGCACTGATCGGTCTGGTCGTCTTCTTCATCGCTGGCTGACCAGGTCTGATCCGGCGTAGGGAGACATCATGAACCTGACGGCAGAGCTGATTCTGGCCGAGGGAGAGCTGAACCCGGTTCTTCCGCACACGTCCGAGATCATCCTCGGCATCGTGGCCTTCCTCCTGCTGCTGTTCGTCATCTCCAAGTTCGTGGCGCCGCGCTTCGAGAAGCTCTACGCCGAGCGGACCGAGAAGATCGAGGGCGGCATCAAGAAGGCGGAGCAGGCCCAGGCCGATGCCGAGGCCGCGCTGCAGCAGTACCAGGCGCAGCTGGCCGAGGCCCGGGCGGAGTCGGCGCGCATCCGCGACGACGCGCGGGCCGAGGCCGAGCAGATCAAGGAAGAGCTGCGCGCGCAGGCCCAGGAAGAGGCGGCGCGCATCGTCGCCCAGGGCGAGGCGCGGCTGGCAGCGCAGCGCGCGCAGATCGTCGCCGAGCTGCGGGCCGACCTCGGGCGGCAGGCCGTCGCGCTGGCCGGTCGGATCGTCGGCGAGTCCCTGGAGGACGAGGCGCGGCGCCGGGGCACCGTCGACCGCTTCCTGTCCGAGCTGGACTCGGTCTCCGCTCCCGCGAACAAGTAAGAGGGGCACACACCGATGGCACTGCAAGCTGCGAGCCGGGAAGCCCTGGCCGCCGTCGAGCTGAAGCTGCTCGACACCCTTGAGGGCGCCGCCGTCGACGACCTCGGCGAGCAGCTGTTCGCGGTCGTCGGCCTGCTCGACCGGGAGATCGGCCTGCGCAGGGCGCTGGCCGACCACTCCACCGACCCCGCGGACCGGGAGCGGCTGGTCCGCGGGCTGCTGGGCGGCAAGATCGGCGACGGCGCGCTCGACGTCGTGGTCGCCGCGGTGGTCGCGCGCTGGTCGAGCCCCCGGGGCCTGGTCGACGGGCTGGAGGCGCTGGGCACCACCGCGCTGCTGGTCCGCGCCGAGCGCGCGGGGCGCCTGGACGCCGTCGAGGACGAGCTGTTCCGGCTCGGCCGCATCATCGCGGGCCAGACGGAGCTGGAGCAGGTGCTCTCGGACCGGGGCGCGGACAAGGCGGGCAAGCTCGCCCTGATCCACGGGCTGATCGAGGGGAAGACCGACGCCACCACGGTGGCGCTGGTGGACAACCTGATCGGCCAGCCGCGCGGGCGGGACGTCGTGTCCGGGCTCGAGGCGCTGGCCGCCGAGGCGGCCAAGCGGCGCGAGCGCTCGGTCGCGCACGTCGTCTCGGCCACGGTGCTGTCGGCGGAGCAGCAGGACCGGCTCTCCACCGCGCTGCAGCGGATCTACGCCCGGCCCATCGCGCTGCACCTCGAGGTCGACCCCGGCCTGCAGGGCGGGATGGTCGTGCGGGTCGGCGACGAGGTCATCGACGGCAGCGTTGCGGGCAGGCTCGACGCACTGCGGCGCCGGTTCGCCGCCTAAGAACTTTCCACCCAGATACGAAGCGAGAGCAGGAATCCTCAATGGCGGAGCTGACGATCTCGTCGGACGAGATCCGCAATGCGATCGAAAACTACGTCTCCAGCTACTCCCCGGATGTCAACCGGGAGGAAGTCGGCGTCGTGGCCGACACCGGCGACGGCATCGCCCACGTGGAGGGCCTGCCCTCGGCCATGGCCAACGAGCTGCTGGAGTTCCCCGGCGGCGTGCTCGGTGTCGCGCTGAACCTCGACGCGCGCGAGATCGGCGCCGCCATCCTCGGTGACTACGACAAGATCGAGGAGGGCCAGGAGGTCAAGCGCACCGGCCGGGTCCTCTCGGTCCCGGTCGGCGACGGCTTCCTCGGCCGCGTGGTGGACCCGCTGGGCAACCCGATCGACGGGCTCGGCGAGATCACCGCGGAGGCCAGCCGCGCCCTGGAGCTGCAGGCGCCCACCGTGGTGCAGCGCCAGCCGGTCGGCGAGCCGATGCAGACCGGCATCAAGGCCATCGACTCGATGACCCCGATCGGCCGCGGCCAGCGCCAGCTGATCATCGGCGACCGCAAGACCGGCAAGACCGCGGTCTGCGTCGACACGATCATCAACCAGAAGAAGGCGTGGGCCACCGGCGACCCGAAGCAGCAGGTGCGCTGCATCTACGTCGCGGTCGGCCAGAAGGGCTCCACCATCGCGGGCGTCAAGTCCGCGCTGGAGGACGCGGGCGCGATGGAGTACACCACCATCGTCGCCGCCCCGGCGTCGGACTCCGCTGGCTTCAAGTGGCTGGCCCCCTACACCGGCTCGGCCATCGGCCAGCACTGGATGTACCAGGGCAAGCACGTCCTGATCATCTTCGACGACCTCACCAAGCAGGCCGAGGCCTACCGCGCGATCTCGCTGCTGCTGCGCCGCCCGCCGGGCCGCGAGGCCTACCCCGGTGACGTCTTCTACCTGCACTCGCGCCTGCTGGAGCGCTGCGCGAAGCTCTCCGACGAGGAGGGCGCGGGCTCGATGACCGGTCTGCCGATCATCGAGACCAAGGCCAACGACATCTCGGCCTACATCCCCACCAACGTCATCTCCATCACCGACGGCCAGTGCTTCCTGGAGTCGGACCTGTTCAACGCCGGTCAGCGCCCGGCCGTCAACGTCGGCACCTCGGTGTCGCGAGTCGGCGGCGCCGCGCAGACCAAGGCGATGAAGAGCATCTCCGGCACCCTGCGCCTCGAGCTGGCCCAGTACCGCGAGCTGGAGGCGTTCGCCGCCTTCGCCTCCGACCTGGACGCCACCTCCAAGGCCCAGCTGGAGCGCGGCACCCGCATGATGGAGCTGCTGAAGCAGGGCCAGTACCAGCCGATGCCGGTCGAGGAGCAGGTCGTCTCCATCTACGTCGGCACCAAGGGCTACCTGGACTCGGTCCCGGTCGCCGACGTGCGCCGGTTCGAGGCGGAGCTGCTGGAGAACCTGCGGCACCGCAACGCGGGCATCCTCGACGAGATCAAGACCACCGGCAAGCTGACCTCGGAGAACGAGGAGCGCATGGTGGCCGCGATCGAGGAGTTCAAGAAGGGCTTCCGCGCCTCCGACGGCTCGTCCGTCGTGGTGAACGAGGCGGAGGCCGAGGCCATGGACGCGGGCGCGGTCGGCCAGGAGACCGTCAAGGTCGCCAAGACCGCGCCGAAGAAGTGACCCGATATGGCCCAACTCCGTGAACTCCGCGCGCGGATCAAGTCCGCGCAGTCGTTCAAGAAGATCTTCAAGGCGCAGGAGCTGATCGCCACCTCGCGGATCGGCAAGGCGCAGGCGCGGGTGGAGCAGTCCAAGCCCTACGCCGACGAGATCACCAAGGTGCTGAGCCTGCTCGCCAGCGGCGTGGCCAACGTGGACACGCCGCTGCTGACCGAGCGCGCGCAGCCCAAGCGGGCGGGCGTCATCGTGGTCACCAGCGACCGCGGCCTCTGCGGCGGTTACAACGCCAACGTGCTGCGTGCCGCCGAGGAGCTGCAGTCGCTGCTGCGCGAGCAGGGCAAGACCCCGGTGGTCTACGTCGTCGGCCGCAAGGGCCTGAACTTCTACAAGTTCCGGCAGCGCAAGGTGGCAGCGTCGTGGACGGGCTTCTCCGAGAAGCCGTCCTACGCCGAGGCGGCCGAGGCCGGACGCACCGTCGTGGAGGCGTTCCTCGCGGGCGCCGACGATGACGGCGAGAACCCGGGTCCCGACGGCGTGCTGGGTGTCGACGAGCTGCACATCGTCTACACCGAGTTCGTGTCGATGCTGTCGCAGAAGCCGATCGCCAAGCGGATCGCGCCGCTGGCGCTGGAGTACTCCTCCGAGGAGGAGGCCGCGGCCGCGCGCGCCGAGCTGAGGTCGGCGTACTCGTTCGAGCCGGGTCCGGAGAAGCTGCTGGACGACCTGCTCCCGAAGTACATCAACACCCGCATCTACGCGGCGCTGCTGGAGTCGGCGGCGTCGGAGTCGGCGGCGCGGCGGACGGCGATGAAGGCCGCGACGGACAACGCCGACGAGCTGGTGCGCAGCTTCACCCGCGTGGCAAACCAGGTTCGCCAGGCGCAGATCACCCAGGAGATCAGCGAGATCGTCGGCGGTGTGGAGGCTCTTGCCGCTGCCGCAGGAAGTGATGACTAAGCCATGACTGCCATTCAGGAAACCAAGAACGCCGTCGGGCGAGTCGTGCGGGTGATCGGCCCCGTCGTCGACGTGGAGTTCCCCCGGGACTCCGTCCCCGAGCTCTTCAACGCCCTCAAGGCCGAGGTCACCTTCGAGGCGCTGAAGAAGACGCTGACCCTGGAGGTCGCCCAGCACCTGGGTGACAACATGGTCCGCACCATCTGCATGCAGCCGCAGGACGGCCTCGTGCGCGGCGCGCCGGTGGTCGACACCGGCGAGGCCATCTCGGTGCCGGTCGGCGACGCGGTCAAGGGCCACGTGTTCAACGCCCTGGGCGAGTGCCTGGACAAGCCGGGCCACGCCGCGGACGCCGAGCGCTGGGCCATCCACCGCAAGCCCCCGGCGTTCGACCAGCTCGAGGGCAAGACCAAGATGCTGGAGACCGGCATCAAGGTCATCGACCTGCTCACCCCGTACGTCGAGGGCGGCAAGATCGGCCTGTTCGGCGGCGCTGGCGTCGGCAAGACGGTGCTCATCCAGGAGATGATCACCCGTATCGCCCGCAACTTCGGTGGCACCTCGGTGTTCGCCGGGGTCGGCGAGCGCACCCGTGAGGGCACCGACCTCTTCCTGGAGATGGAGGAGATGGGCGTTCTCCCGGACACCGCGCTGGTGTTCGGCCAGATGGACGAGCCGCCGGGCACGCGTATGCGCGTCGCCCTGTCCGCGCTGACCATGGCGGAGTACTTCCGCGATGTGCAGAACCAGGACGTGCTGCTGTTCATCGACAACATCTTCCGGTTCACCCAGGCCGGTTCCGAGGTGTCGACCCTGCTGGGCCGCATGCCGTCGGCCGTCGGTTACCAGCCGACGCTGGCCGACGAGATGGGCGAGCTGCAGGAGCGCATCACCTCGACCCGTGGTCGGTCCATCACGTCGATGCAGGCGATCTACGTGCCCGCCGACGACTACACCGACCCGGCCCCGGCGACGACCTTCGCGCACCTGGACGCCACGACCGAGCTCTCGCGTCCGATCTCGCAGAAGGGCATCTACCCGGCGGTCGACCCGCTGTCCTCGTCCTCCCGCATCCTCGACCCGGCCGTGGTCGGCGAGGAGCACTACCGGGTGGCCCAGGAGGTCAAGCGGATCCTGCAGAAGTACAAGGAGCTGCAGGACATCATCGCGATCCTCGGTATGGACGAGCTGTCCGAAGAGGACAAGGTGACGGTCAACCGGGCGCGGCGCATCGAGCGCTTCCTGTCGCAGAACTTCTTCGTCGCGCAGAAGTTCACCGGCGAGGAGGGCTCGTTCGTCAAGGTCGCCGACACCATCGAGGCCTTCGACAAGGTCGCCAAGGGCGACTACGACCACGTGCCGGAGCAGGCGTTCCTGTCCATCGGTGGGCTGGACGACCTGGAGCGCAAGTACCAGCAGCTGACCGGCAAGAAGTAAGACTCTCGCCGTCTGGGGGCCGGTGTCCGTTGTGGACACCGGCCCCTGGTCACTGGGAGTGCACGGCCCGGGACCGACCCGGGTGGCCTCGGACGGGTGTCCGGGCGCCGACTAGACTCCGCGTTAACCGCGAGCCGAAGGAGAGACGCGTGGCTGAGATGTCCGTCCAGCTGGTCGCCGTGGAACGCCGCCTGTGGTCGGGCTCCGCGTCGTTCGTCGTCGCGCAGACCACCGAGGGCGAGATCGGCCTGATGGCCGGGCACGAGCCGGTGCTGGGCCAGCTGGTCGAGGGTGGCGTCGTCAAGATCACGACGACCGCGGGCGAGACCGTCATCGCGGCCGTGCACGGCGGCTTCCTGTCGGTCAACGCCGACAACGTCAGCATCCTGGCCGAGTCGGCCGAGCTGTCCGGCGAGATCGACGTCGCCGCCGCCCGCCGTGACCTGCAGGCCGAGGACGCCGACGAACGCGCCCGAGCCGCCGCCCGCCTCCGCGCCGCGGACTCAGCGGCCTGATGCGACGCTGACGAGCGGGGGGAGCGGCCGGTGAACGTCAGCGACGTGGTGGTCCTGGCCCTGGCCGCGGTCATGCTCGCCCTCCTCCTGCTCGTCTTCCGCCGCGTGCGCCTGCTCCGCATGGGCGGCGTCCACGTCTCGGTCCGCACCCGCGTGGACGACACCGGCAAGGGCTGGCACCTCGGCGTGGGCCGCTACCAGGGCGACGAGTTCGCCTGGTTCCGCGCCTTCAGCCTCCGCGCGGGCCCCAACCTGGTGATCCGCAGGGACCGCCTGGAGATCGCCGACCGCCGCGACCCGCAGCGCGCCGAGATCCCCCTGATGCCCTTGGGCGCCCGAGTCCTCCACGTGGCGCTGGGCGAGACCCGCTACGAGATCGCGATGGGGCCGGACACCCTGACCGGCTTCCTGTCCTGGCTGGAAAGCGCCCCGCCCGGGCGACGGCTGCCCTGGGCTTCGTAGACCTCCCTTGCCTCCGGCGGTGTTCAGGCCGCGGTGTGTTCGGTGATGAGGAAATCGAGGAAGTGCTGGGTGAGCGGTTCGCCGATGAGAGGTTCCAGGAAGAGGAACTGACCCTGCGGGTTGACCTCCAGCCACACGGCTTCGCCCTGCGGCGTGAGTTTGAGGTCGATGACGCCCATGCGCAGCCCGAGGTGGCGCAGGACGCGGAGGACAAGGTCGGCGATGTCGTCGGGCACCGGCCACCGGGAGATCGGGACGTTGAGGTTGGGCCGCCAGTCCAGATCGCCGGTCTCGATGAGGGCAGCGTGCATGCGCTCGCCGAAGCAGTTGAGGCGGATGTGGCGGGTTCCGGGGATGTATTCCTGGTAGATGGCAGGGCACACGCCGAACGACGCGTCGGGGATGGCCGCCGGGTCGTCGATGTGCTGGGTGAACACCAGGGGGCCGCTCGCGCCCACCACCGGTTTGACGATCACGCGTCCCACCTCGCGGACGAAGGCCACCACCTCGTCGCGGGACTGGGACACCAGGGTCTGCGGCACCCGGAAACCCGCTCGTGCGGCGACGGTGAGCTGGTAGAGCTTGTCGGCGGCGCGGTCAGTGGCTTCCGGCGCTGACACCCACCGGCCGTGGAAGCCCGCGGCCAGCGCCCCGGCGAGCGCGCCTCGGCAGTCGTTGTTGACGAGCGCGCGCTGGTGGTCGTCAGCGGCGTGCACGCTCGCCCGCTGATCGGCGCGAACCCGGCGCCACCACAGGACGGACACCTCGTCCAGGGGCAGCGACACGCCGTCGGCGGTCCGCACGATCGCCGACGGCGTGCCGTGGGAGCGCCAGGTCACACTCGCCCGCCCACTGAGGTGGTCGCACTCGACGATGTGGAAGTCGGTGATCCCCCGGCTCCGCGCCGCGTGCTGGACGGCGATGGTGTGCAGGTCGTCCCGGATCGTGATCGTCAAGATCACGTCACATCATGCCGCAGTCGTCGGTGCACCCGGCCGAACACGTCTCGCACGCGGTGCCGCGCAGGTTGGCGGCGTCGATCTTGACCCCGGTGGTCTGGCGGACGGCGTCCTCCCACGCCCGCAGGTCCTCGGGGCTCTCCAGCGGGATGAACGAGTCGGGCTGCGCGCGGAGGACCACCGGCGGCGCCATCTGCTTGACCTCGCGCTTGTCCGGAACCGGGTCGCCGAGCGTGAACGTCATGGTGTGTCCCCTTTCCTCGGGGGCGCCCGACGCGCCCGCCTCCCGCCATGAAGCGCCTGAGCGCAGGCGTCAGCCAGGGCCGAAGGTCCCACCGGGCCGCGAGATCAGCCGATCGGGGCGGCACTTCGCCCCGACTGGACTACCGCTCCGGCCCCGGGCTTCCACAGCACCGGGGTCCCGTCCTGGCTGGAAAGCGCTCCGCCCGGGCGACGGCAGCCCTGGGCGTCGTAGCTAGACCTTCCATCTTCTCTCGCGCCACGACTGCACGCCGGGCGGCAGGGCCGAATCCGGCCCGATCCCCCGGCCGTCCAGCAGTCTCTCGACGTTGTCGATGAACCCGGTGGCGAAGCGGCGCTCCCACGCGCGGATGGCGGGCCAGGTGAGGCCGAGCACCGGGTTCGTGGCGAGCGCGAGCGCGGTGCCCGCGGCGAAGAACCTGCCCCGCACCGAGGTGAAGCTGACTTTGAGGGTCGAGTTGCCCGCGGTGCCGTCGACTACCGCCGCCCGCACCTCTTTGCCGAGGACCGTGAACACGACTTCCGCCGCATCGCGGTCCACTCTGAGCTGGGGATACCGCAGTTGTTGGACTGCGCTGACCAGCTTGGAGAAGGTCTGCCGAGGCAGGGCGGGGAGCGTCCGCTCGAACCTGCGGACGTCGGTGAGCTGCTTCTTGAGGGCTGTGGGCTCCTCGGCCCTCGGGCTCCGGGAGGGAAGCACGCCGTGGTTGTCGAGCGCGTGCAGTAGTTGGTGGAAGTCGTGCTTCCAGTGCCGGTCGGTGAGCGAGATGCCCTGCGAACGCGAGAGCGACCGCAGGCTCTCGGGCAGTTCGTGCTCGGCGGGCATCGTGGCGCCGTCGACCAGGACCGGAACCAGCGTGGTTCCTTTCCTGAGGGCGGTCTCCAACTCCAGCCGGACGAGGTCGTCCGGGTCATCCAGACGGCGTCGGCCCTTCTCATCAACCGCGTGAAGCCACTGCCTGCCCAGAACGGCGATGACAGCATCTGCCGACGAGAGTGCTTCGATGATCTGCCGGACGTAGTCCTGCGCCGAGCGGTTCGAGTCCGTGTAGCGGTAGACGCGGTCGGGCCCGAAGTAGTCGCGGAGGTCTTCGACAAGCCGCCCGACCCAAGGGGTGGAGTCGGTCTGGCGGTAGGACACGAAGATGCCGAAAGACGACCGGGCTCGGTTTCCCGGGACCCCGGCTGCCTCGAACTCCTCCTGCACGTCACCCTCCGGTCGCGGTCGGGGAGCCACAGATGGAACGCCGGGCAGGCTGCTCGCCACGGACCGGCTCCGTGCGGCCAAGATCCACTTGGGTATCGCGGGATCTCGGGTCCTGTTACAGGCGGTGCGGTCGCCTCGCGGTCACGACCGGCCGGGTGTGGCGGCGACGACCACTAGGCCCGCGCTACCGCCCCGCACCCGGCTTCCACAGCACGTCCCCGTCCGGGTTGGCCACGCGGCCCAGCACGAACAGCAGGTCGGACAGCCGGTTCAGGTACTTCGCCGCCAGCACGTTCGTCGTGTCCGGCTCGGCCTCCACCAGCGCCCAGGCGCCGCGCTCGGCTCGGCGGGTCACCGTCCGCGCCTGGTGGAGGAAAGCGGCGGCGGCCGTGCCCCCGGGCAGGATGAACGAGTTCAGCTTCGGCAACCGCCCGTTGAACTCGTCGATCCACCCCTCCAACCGGGCGATGTAGGCCTCGGTGATCCGCAGCGGCTCGTACGGCGGGTCGGGGACCACCGGCGTGCACAGGTCCGCCCCCACGTCGAACATGTCGTTCTGCACCGCGCCCAGGACGGCCGCGACGTCGTCGGCGGGCGAGCCGACCGCCAACACCAGGCCGATCGCGGCGTTCGCCTCGTCGACGTCGGCGTACGCGGCCAGGCGGGGGGACGTCTTGGGGACGCGGGTGCCGTCGCCGAGGGCGGTGGTGCCGTTGTCGCCGACCTTGGTGTAGACGCGGGTGATGTGGACGGACATACCCACAGCCTAGGGTCTGGAGCGGTCAAGGCATGATGCTCGCGTGACTGAGCATTTCCAGGTGCACGGCGGCGCCCGGCTCGTCGGCGAGGTCGAGGTCGTCGGGGCGAAGAACAGCGTGCTGAAGCTGATGGCCGCCGCGCTGCTCGCCGAGGGCACCACGACGGTGACCAACTGCCCGGAGATCCTCGACGTCCCCCTGATGGCCGACGTGCTGCGCAGCCTCGGCTGCGAGGTGTCCATCAGCGGGGACACCGTGGCCATCACCACCCCGGCCGAGCTCGACCACCGCGCGGACTCGCCGTCGATGGGCAAGCTGCGGGCCAGCGTGTGCGTGCTGGGGCCGCTGGTCGGCCGGTGCAAGCGGGCCGTGGTGGCGCTGCCGGGCGGGGACGCGATCGGGTCGCGTCCGCTGGACATGCACCAGAACGGGCTGCGCCAGCTCGGCGCGCGCACCGAGATCGAGCACGGCTGCGTCGTCGCCGAGGCCGAGGGCCTGCACGGCGCGCAGATCTGGCTGGACTTCCCGAGCGTGGGCGCCACCGAGAACATCCTCATGGCCGCCGTGCTGGCCGACGGCACCACGGTGATCGACAACGCCGCGCGCGAGCCGGAGATCGTCGACCTGTGCGTGATGCTGCAGCAGATGGGCGCCAAGATCGAGGGCGCTGGCACGTCCACGCTGACCGTGCACGGCGTCCCGTCGCTGCGGCCCACCGAGCACCGCGTGGTCGGCGACCGGATCGTGGGCGCGACCTGGGCGTTCGCCGCGGCCATGACGCGCGGCGACATCACCGTGCGCGGGGTCGACCCGCACCACCTCGACCTGGTGCTGGAGAAGCTGCGCACGGCGGGCGCGGAGGTGACGCTGCTCGACCACGGCTTCCGCGTGGTGCAGAACGACCGGCCGACGGCGGTGGACTTCGTGACGCTGCCCTACCCGGGCTTCGCCACCGACCTGCAGCCCTTCGCCATCGCGCTGAGCGCCATCTCCGACGGCACGTCGATGATCACCGAGAACCTCTTCGAGGCGCGGTTCCGTTTCGTCGAGGAGATGGTCCGCCTGGGCGCGGACGCGCGCACCGACGGCCACCACGCCGTGGTCCGGGGCGTGCCGATGCTGTCCAGCGCGCCGGTGTGGGCCTCGGACATCCGCGCGGGCGTCGGGCTGGTGCTCGCGGGCCTGTGCGCGGACGGTGTCACCGAGGTGTGGGACGTCTTCCACATCGACCGCGGCTACCCGCGGTTCGTGGAGAACATGGTGCGCCTCGGCGCGGACGTCCGGCGGGTGGAGACCGACCCGGACCGTCACACCAGCCCGGCCTCCTGAGCCAGCACCGCGGCCTGCACCCGTGAGCGCAGGTCGAGCTTGGTCAGCACCCGGGAGACGTGCGTCTTCACCGTCGCCTCGCCGATGCCCAGCTTGCGGCCGATCTGCTGGTTCGACAGGCCCTCGCCGAGGCCGACCAGGACGTCGCGCTCGCGGTCGGTCAGCAGGTCGAGGCCCGGCGGCGGCTCGGGCACGCGCGGCGCGGCCTCGGCGAAGGCGCGGATGAGGCGGCGGGTGACGCTCGGCTCGATGACGCCGTCGCCGCCCGCCACCAGCCGCACCGACTCGATCAGGCGGGCGGAGTCCACGGACTTGAGCAGGAAGCCCGCCGCGCCCGCGCGCAGCGCGCCGTAGACGTACTCGTCCATGTCGAACGTCGTGAGCACGAGCACGGCGCAGACGCCATCGCCGACCAGCCGCCGGGTCGCCTCGATGCCGTCGACCTCGGGCATGCGCACGTCCATGAGCACCACGTCCGGGCGCAGCGCGCGGGCCTTGCGGACGGCGGCGGCCCCGTCGCCCGCCTCGGCGACGACCTCGATGCCCTCGGCGCCGTCGAGGATCAGGCACAGGCCCGCCCGGATGGCGGCGTGGTCGTCGGCGACCAGGACGCGGATGCTCACGACTCCTCCAGCGGCAGGTCGGCCCGCACGTGCCAGCGGCCGCCGCGCGGACCGGCCGACAGCGCGCCGCCGACCGCGGCGGCGCGCTCGGTCATGGACAGCAGCCCGGTGCCGTCGCCGCGCTCGCGAGGCGTGGGGACGTCGTTGACCACCTCGACGACCAGCCTGCCGTCGGCCTGCCGGACGTTCACCTCCGCGCGCGAGCCGCCGTGCTTGACCGCGTTGGTCAGCGCCTCCTGCACGATCCGGTACGCCGAGAGGTCCACCGCCGCGGGCAGCTCGCCCACCTCGGCGGAGGCCGCCACGTCGAGGCCCGCCGCGCGCGCGGACCCGACCAGCTGGGCCAGGTCGCGCAGCCGGGCGGGCGCGGTCAGCGCGTCCGGGGACTCCGAGCGCAGCAGGCCGATCATGGCGCGCATCTCGGTCAGCGCCGCGACGCTGTTCTCCCTGACCGAGCGCAGGACCGCGCGCGCGGTCGCGTCGCCGTCCGCCCTGCTCAGCAGGGCCTCGGACTGGATGGCGACCGCGGAGACGTGCCCGGCGATGACGTCGTGCAGGTCGCGGGCCATGGCGGCGCGCTCGCGCTGGACGGCCGCGGCCCGGTCGAGTTCGACGATGTGGGCGAGCTGGTCGGCGCGGGCGCGCTCGGCCTCGGCGGCCTCGCGCTGGCGGCGCACGTTGGTCGCCCACCACACGGGCAGCATCGGGATGGGCGCGAAGGTGAGGAAGTACAGCGTGGAGTCGCGCAGGTCCTTGCCGATGGTCAGCGACACCGCCGCGGCGACCGCGACGCAGGCGAAGGCCGCGCCGAGCAGCACCCGGCTGGCCCGCCGGGGTCCGTTGAGGACGGCGGAGTAGAGCAGGTCGCCCGCGGCCAGCAGCGCGGGCAGGGACAGGCCCATCGCGGCGTCGAGCAGCAGCAGGGGCTGGCCCGCGATCAGCGCGGGCACCGGGTGGGTGTCCCTGGCCAGGTGCAGGGCGCAGAGCGCGGCGAGCACCAGCAGCCGGGCCCAGTGCGGGGCGGGCAGGACCGCCGCGTCGAGCACCAGCGGCACGTCCACGGCCAGCAGGACGCTGCCGAACCCGAACCAGATGACGGCGTGCCACACCGGCAGCTGCCACGGTCGTCTCCTGCGCTCCACCCGGCTATCACAGCACAGCGGCGGCGGCGCGGGCGTCCGTCGTTGGTCGGACGTCCGTCGAAGTGATGACCCCGGGATCGCCAGGTCGTCCGACGCGAGGAAAGGGGAGCGCCAGCACGCTGGGAGCGTGGAATGGATCGCGGAGAACCGCATGGTCGCGCTCATCGCGGCGTGCGAGGTCGGCTTCTGGGTGGTGCTGGGCGCGGGCCTGCTCGCCCGGTACGTGCTCAAGTGGCGCAGGACCAGCGTCGTGCTGCTGCTCTGCACGCCGGTGCTCGACGTCGTGCTGCTCGTGGCCGCGGCCGTCGACATCGGCGGGGGCGGCGAGGCGGGGCTCCAGCACGCGCTGGGCACGATCTACCTCGGGTTCAGCGTCGTGTTCGGACCCGGCCTGATCCGCTGGGCGGACGCGCGGGTGGCGCACCGCTTCGCAGGCGGGCCGCCGCCGAGGAAGGTGCCCAAGTCCGGCCCGGTGCGGCTGGCCCACGAGTGGCGCGAGTGGGGGAAGTGCGTTGCGGCGTGCGCGATCGCCGCCGCGGCGATCCTGTTCCTGTCCTACGTCGTCGGCACGCCGGACCGCACGGAGGCGCTCTGGCGCGACTGCCTGCCCCGGCTGGAGCTGCTCATCGGGGTGTGGTTCGTTCTCGGTCCACTGTGGAAGCTGCTCGACCGGAGGAAGGTGTCCGCGTGAGGGAAGTGCTGGGGATCCTGGTGTGCGTCCAGGCGGTGGGCGGGGGCGTCTCCGCGGTGCTCGACGGCTCGCGCAGCTGGTTCATCCAGCGGCACGTGGTGCCCGAGGCGCTGCAGGTGCCGGTGAGCGTGGCGATGCTCGTCGTCGGGCTCGCCCTGCTGTGGTCCAGCCGCAAGCGCGCGTCGTGACCGGGGGTGGTCCAGGGCGGCGGACCGCGCCGTTGCCTCGTTCCTCGAGGTAATCGACCCGGGACCGGGTTGGGGCGATTCGCCCGGATGGCTTGACACCGCGCAATGGTCTAGTCCATTTTGAGGGCACCCTGCATGCCCTCTGGAGGCAAGCCATGACGTCCCAAGCCAAGCGGGCGCTCGCCGCACTGGTCGCCGCGCTGACGGTGTGCGCCGGGCTGGTGCTGTCGTTCTCCGGCAGCGCCGCCGCGGCCAACCTGCTCGTCAACCCCGGGTTCGAGACCGGGAACCTCACCGGATGGACCTGTTCGGGCTCGGCGTCGGCCACCTCGGCGGACAAGAAGAGCGGGAGCTACGCGGTCAGCGCGGCCCCCGGCGGGCAGGACAACGCCCGCTGCTCCCAGTCCGTCACCGTCCAGCCCGGCCAGCGCTACACCCTGACCGCGTGGGTCAAGGGCTCCTACACCTACCTCGGCGCGTCCGGCACCGGCACGACCGACGTCAGCACCTGGACGGCGTCGACGGCCTGGACCCAGCTGACGACCTCGTTCACCGCGGGCGCCTCGACCCGCCAGGTGACCGTGTACGTGCACGGCTGGTACGGCCAGCCCGCCTACCTCGCCGACGACATCAGCCTCGACGGCCCCGGCAACCCGCCCACCACCACGCCGACGACGCCGACCACGTCGACGACGACCACCACAACCACCACGACGACGACCACCCCGGTGCCGCCGACGGGCCTGCCCCGGCACGTGCTCACCGGCTACTGGCACAACTTCGACAACGGCGCGCGGGTGCTGAAGATCTCCGACGTGCCGACGACCTACGACATCATCGCCGTGTCCTTCGCCGACGCCGTGCCCGGCGTGCAGGGCGCGGTCGACTTCACCCTCGACCCCACCCTGGCGAGCAAGCTCGGCGGCTACACCGACGCGCAGTTCAAGGCCGACATCCGCGCCGCCCAGGCGCGCGGGCAGAAGGTGATCATCTCCGTCGGCGGCGAGAAGGGCACGATCTGGGTCGGCTCGTCCTCGGCGGCCACGGCGTTCGCCAACTCCGTCATCGCGCTGATCAACGAGTACGGCTTCGACGGCGTCGACATCGACCTGGAGAACGGCATCCAGCCGACCTACATGGCCCCGGCGCTGCGCCAGATCCACGCCGCGGGCGGCCGGATCATCACGATGGCCCCGCAGACGATCGACATGCAGTCCACCCAGGGCGGCTACTTCCAGCTCGCGCTCGCGGTCAAGGACATCCTGACGATCGTGAACATGCAGTACTACAACTCGGGCACGATGATGGGCTGCGACCAGGGCGTCTACGCCCAGGGCTCGGTCGACTTCCTGACCGCGCTGGCCTGCATCCAGCTGCAGAACGGCCTGCGCCCCGACCAGGTCGGCCTCGGCCTGCCGTCCTCGACGCGCGCCGCGGGCGGGGGCTACCAGTCGCCCGCCAACGTCAACCGCGCGCTGGACTGCCTGACCAAGGGCACCAACTGCGGCGCCTTCCGCCCATCGACCACCTATCCCTCGCTGCGCGGGGCGATGACGTGGTCGATCAACTGGGACGCCTCCAACGGGTACGCGTTCGCCAACTCGGTGGCCGCGCACCTGGACACCCTGCCGTAAGAGAAGAGGCGGTCCCGGGGGACGTGCGCGGCGGTGCGAGGGCGTCCGCCGCGCACGTCCCTGGGTGTTCTAGTCCGGCCAGACCGGCGCGCGCTTCTCCAGGAAGGCGGCCATGCCCTCCTTGGCGCCCGGCAGCTGGGCGGCCTCGGCCATGACGTCGAGCGCGATGTCGTAGGCGTCGTCCTCGGGCCGGTCGAGCTGGGCGTAGAGGGTGCGCTTGCCGAGCGCCTTGCTGGCCCGGCTGCCCCGGGTGGCGCGGCGCAGCAGCTCGTCGACGGCGGCGTCGAGGTCGGCGTCCGGGACGACCCGGTTGACCAGGCCCCAGTCGGCGGCGGTCGCGGCGTCGATCGGGTCGCCGGTGAGGGCGAGCTCCATCAGGCGCTTGCGCCCCACGGCGCGGGCCACGGGGACGGCGGGGGTGTGGCAGAACCAGCCGCCCTTGCCGCCGGGCAGCGCGAACCCGGCGCTCCGCGCGGCGACGGCCAGGTCGCAGGACGCGACGAGCTGGCAGCCCGCGGCCGTGGCCAGGCCGTGGACCCGCGCGATGACGATCTGCGGGATGTCCTGGATGGTCCGCATGACCTCGGTGCACAGCCGCAGGAGGTCGCGGACGCCGACCTGGTCGCGCGCGGCCACGTCGGCGAAGTCGTGCCCCGCGGAGAAGACCGGCCCTGCGCCGCCGACGACGACCCCGGTGGCGTCGGACTCGCCCGCCTGCTGGAAGGCGTCGAGCAACTCGGCGAGGTGGTCGGCGGACAACGCGTTGCGCCGCGACGGCCGGTTCATGGTGATGCGGACGGTGTCGTCGGTGCGGTCGACCAGGATGTGCTGGTACATGCGCTCGACCGTATCGCTTGATCGGCGAATCGCCCATCACCTGCGTACGCATGGGGGAGGAGTGATCGCCGTCGGCGAACCACTCCTCCACCCGGACGGCCGCTAGAGGATCGGGGCGGCCCAGCAGTTGTTCGGAGCCGGGAGACCGGCGAAGCGGCCCTCCAGCCAGGCGAAGGTGGCCGGGTAGGCGGCGACGGCGCCGCCGACGTGGGTGGGCGCGAGGTTGGGGTCGAACTTGACCCGCGCGCCCTTGCCGCACCAGTCGAGGACGACCTTCTTGCCCACGCCGTACGGGATGACGTCGTCGAGCCTGCTGTGGGAGACGAACACCGGGACCGACGGCTTGACGCGGCCCATCAGCTGCTCGTCGACCATCGCCTTGAACTGCGGGTTGTCCTCGAGGAGGTCGGTCAGCGGCTCGCCGTCGGCGGTCAGCGACGCCGAGCGGGTGAAGGCGTACCTGCCGACGGCCTGGATCGTGCAGTGGTCCTCGAGTTCGGCGAACAGGGCTCGGCCCCGGTCGTTGAGGAACGGGTCCATGTCGATGCCGTAACCAGCGGACAGCCCGACCGCCGCGTAGCCGAGGAAGGCCGCGTACAGCCCGCCGTCGAGGTTGACGCCGACCTTCTGCAGGTCGGCGGGGATGGCGCTGGCGGCGACCCCCTTGAGCTTGAGCTCCGGGGCGTAGTCGGCGGCCAGCTCGGCCGCTGCGGCCGCGGCGCCGCCGCCCTGGGAGTAGCCCGCGATGGCGACCGGGCCGTTGTCGGGCAGGTCCGCATCGGGCAGGCGCTGCGCTGCGCGGATCGAGTCCAGGACGGCGCGGCCGGAGACGACGCGGTTGACGTAGGTGTGGACGCCGGGCGTGCCCAGGCCCTCGTAGTCGGTGATCGCCACGCCGTAGCCGCGCAGGAGCAGGCCCTGCAGGAAGGGGCCCTCGTACTCGCTGCCCATCGCCAGCTGCCGCGACGGCGCGCAGTGGTCGCCGAGGCCCTGGGTGCCGACGGCGTAGCCGATGACCGGGCGCTCGCCCGCGCCCTTCCACTCCCCGCGCGGGGTGATCACCGTGCCGGTGATCGCGATCGGGGAGCCGTCGCGGTCGGTGGTGCGGTACATGACCCGGTTGACCTCGGCGTCGACCTTCAGCAGCTTCAGCGGGTCGAGGTAGAAGTCGGCGGGCTCGGCGCGGATGACGTCGCCGTCGCGGGCGGGCAGGGTCGCGGGCGGGTCGTAGAACGAGCCTGCCGCGGCGACGGGCGCGGCCACGACGCCCGCGGCGACGGCCGTGGCCAGCGCGAGCATGCCCAGCCGAGCGCGGTGTGCCCGAGCGTGGTGTGCCCGAGCGTGGTGTGCCCGAGGAAGTGCCACTGTGAACTCCCTGGTTACGGTACCGAAGGCTACCGAGCAGTAGCATTAGCTCGGTCACAGTGACCTGTCCCGCCCGCCGGTGTCAATGCCGGTTGTCGCCGGGGACAACCGCGGTTGTCGCTCAGGACCGGTCGAGGACCGCCTGCAGGAACTCCCGGGTCCTCGGCTCGCGCGGGTCGGTGAACAGCTGCTCGGGCGGGGCGTCCTCGATGACCCGGCCGTGGTCGAACATCATCACCCGGTCGGACACCTGCCGGGCGAAGCCCATCTCGTGGGTCACGCACAGGAAGGTGATGTCGGTGGTGCGCGCGATGTCGCCGAGCAGGTCGAGCACGCCCGCCACCAGCTCCGGGTCCAGCGCCGAGGTCACCTCGTCGAGCAGCAGCACGTCCGGGCGCATCGCCAGCGCCCGCGCGATCGCCACGCGCTGCTGCTGGCCGCCGGAGAGCCGGGAGGGGTGCTCGTCGCAGCGGTCGCCGAGGCCGACCAGCTCCAGCAGGTCCCGCGCGCGGGCCTCGGCCTCGGCGGGGGACAGGCCCAGCACGTGCACCGGGGCCTCGGTGATGTTGCGCAGCACGCTCATGTTCGGGAACAGGTTGAACTGCTGGAACACCATGCCGATCCGCCGCCGGGCGGCGGCCAGGTGCTTGTCGTCGGCGGGCACGAGCCGGTCGCCGCGCCGCATGTGCGACAGCGGCTCCCCGCCGACGGTGATGACGCCCTCGCTGACCCGCTCCAGCGTCATCAGCAGCCGCAGGATCGTCGTCTTCCCCGACCCGCTCGGCCCGATCAGCGTCACGAACTCGCCGGGGGCGACGGTGAAGTCCAGCTGGTCCAGCACGACGTTGTCGCCGAAGCGCTTGACCACGCCGTCGAAACGGACCATCGGCTCAGGTGTGTGCGACACGGCGCTCCAGTTTCCTCACCAGCAGGGACGCGGGGTAGCTCAGCAGCAGGAACAGCAGGCCCGCGATGGTGTAGACCTCGACGTACTTGTAGGCGTACGCGCCTTCCTCCTTGGCCGCGTTGACCAGGTCGAACACGCCGATCGCCAGCAGCAGCGGCGTCTCCTTGAACATCGAGATCGTGTAGTTGCCCAGCGCGGGCACCACGCGCGGCACCGCCTGCGGCAGCACCACCGACGTCCACACGCGACGCTTGGGCAGGCTCAGCGCCGTCGCCGCCTCCCACTGTCCCTTCGGGACCGCGTCGATGCCCGCCCGGTACACCTCGGCGGTGTAGCAGGCGTAGTGGATGCCGATGACCACGACGCCCGTGACGAACGGCGACATCCGCACGCCGATCGCCGACGGGAACAGGAAGTAGACCGCGAAGATCTGCACCAGCAGCGGCGTGCTGCGGACGAACTCGATGAACGCCTGCATCACCACGCCCACCTTGGGCACGCGGCGGACCAGCGCGAACACCAGGCCCAGCGCGTAGGCCACCAGCGAGCCGAGGACGGTGATCTCCAGCGTGGTCAGCAGGCCGCGCAGGATCCCGGGCATCGCGCCCGCGACGAACTCCCAGTCCCAGTTCATGCCGTGGTCCCCACCTTCATCGGGGTCCGGCCCACCCGGCGGGCGGTCAGCCGCTCCAGCAACCGCATGACCAGGGTGATCACCAGGGCCAGCACCAGGTACATGACCAGCTCGACGCCGTAGATGAAGGCCAGGTCCGGGCCGAAGTTCGGCACCAGCGACTGGCCGCGCTGGGTGATCTCCTGGACCTGGATGAACGACAGCAGGGCGGTGCCCTTCAACAGCTGGATGAACAGGTTGTTGAACGGCGGAACCATCTCCACAAGCGCTTGCGGCAGCACCACCCGGCGCATGCGCTGGGCAGGGCTGAAGTTGAGCGCCACCGCGCCCTCGACCTGCGCCTTCGGCACCGACTGGACGGCGCCGCGGACGATCTCCGCGCCGTAGGCGCCGTGGTTGAGCCCCAGCACCAGCACGCCTGCGAACAGCGGCACCAGCTGGAAGCCGAGCAGGATCGGCAGCGCGTAGAACAGCCAGAACAGCTGGACGACCTCGGACGTGCCGCGGAAGATCTCGACGTAGGTGCGGCTGATCCCGCGCACCACGCGCGAGCGCGACAGCATCGCCAGCCCGGCGATCAGCGACAGCACGATCGTCAGCGCGATACCGCCCAGCGTGGCCACCACCGTGAACGGCAGCCCTTGGAACAGGACCTCGACTATGCGCGAGTGGTTGTCGGACACGAGATCAGGCGGCGCACAGCTTCTCGGTCGTCAGCTCGGGGCCGGGCAGGTTGTCCGCCCCGAAGCCGAAGGGCTCGACGATGCGCAGCCACTCGCCGTTCTCGTGCAGCTTCCTGAGCTCGGCGTTGAACGCGTCGCGCAGCGCGGTGTCGCCGCTGCGGAAGACGAACCCGCCCGCCGAGACGACCTCCTGGCCGTCCTTTGTGGGCACGAAGCCCGGGGTGACCTCGACGGCCACGCCCTCGTTCTTCTTGACCAGGTCCTTCAGCGAGATGTCGGTCAGCGCGGCGGCGTAGACACGGCCGTCGGCGACCGCGCGCAGCAGGGTGTCCTGGCTGTCGAGGGTCTGGATGTCGGTGACCCCGGCCTCCTCGGCGTAGCCCTTCTCCACCGCTGCGGAGAGGACCGCGAGGGACACGCCCTCGGCCTTGACGCTCGCGAAGTCGGTGACGCCCTTGGGGTTGCCCTTCGGCACGAGCAGCGCGGTCAGCGCGGTGTAGTCCGGGATGGAGAACGCGACCTGGCCGCAGCGCTCGGGCGTGATGTTCATGCCCGCGGCGACCATGTCGAACTGGCGCGCGTTGATCCCCGGGATCAGGCCGTCGAACTTGCTGGCGACGGCCTCGACCTCGGGAATCCCCAACGCCTTGAACACCGCGCGGGCCACCTCCGGCGCCTCGCCGGTGACCCGGCCGCTGGCGTCGGTGTAGCCGTAGGGCGCCTCGTTGGCGATGCCGATCCGGATCTTCCCGTTCTGGCGGGCGGTCTCCAGCGTGTTGCCGGGCTCGGCGACCTGGCTGCACGCCGCGAGCGCCGGTACCGTCAGGGCCCCCGCCAACGCCGTTCTCCGGAAGAAGTCCCGCCGCGTCCAGCCCTGATCGACCACCGTTCGCCCCTTTTCGTGCATGCCTGCCAGTTCCGTGTGAGGGCACCGAACGTAACGGCATACTCCGATCGGGTCAACCGAATCGGCACAAATCAGGCGTTGACCAGGCCGTTCGCCTCCCGGATGACGGTCACGATCTCGGCCATGATCTGCGTCATCTCGTAGTCCTTGGGCGTGAAGACGCGCGCGACACCCTGATCGAGCAACACCTTCGCGTCGTCCGGCGGCACGATTCCCCCGACCACCACGGGGATGTCGCCCGCGCCCGCGGCGCGCAGCCCCTCGACGACCGCGGGAACTGCCTCCAGGTGCGAGCCGGACAGGATCGAGAGTCCCACCACGTGCACGCCTTCCTGCACGGCGGCGGCCACGATCTGATCGGCCGTGAGCCGGATTCCCTGGTACACGACCTCGAACCCGGTGTCCCGCGCGCGCACCGCGATCTGCTCGGCGCCGTTGGAATGCCCGTCGAGGCCGGGCTTTCCGACGAGCATGCGCAGCCGCTCGCCCAGTTCCTCGCCGGTGGCCTTGACCCGCTCCCGCACCTCGCCGAGCGCGGCGCCCGCCTCGCCGGAGGCCGAGACGCCGGAGACGCCCGTGGGGGCGCGGTATTCGCCGAACACCTCGCGCAGGGCGGCCGACCACTCGCCGGTGGTCACGCCCGCGCGGGCGCAGGCCAGCGTGGCGTCCATCAGGTTGGCGTCGGTCTTGGCGGCGTCGCGCAGCGCGGCAAGGGATTCGGCGACGGCGTTACCGTCCCTTTCGGACCGCCACGCGGCGATCGCGTCGACGGCCTCGCGCTCGGCGACCGGGTCGACGGTCTCGATCGCCTTGACGCCGCCGGACTGCAGCGGGCTGGGCTCGGTGTTCTCGAACCGGTTGACCCCGACGATGACCTCCTCGCCCGCCTCGATCCGCCTGCGGCGGTCGGCGAGGGAGGACACCATCTGGGTCTTCATGTAGCCGTTCTCGACGGCGACCACCGCGCCGCCCATCGCCTGCACGCGGTCGATCTCGGCCTTCGCGCCCTGCACGATCTCGTCCACTTTGGCCTGGATGACCGGCGAGCCGTCGAAGATGTCCTCGTACTCCAGCAGGTCGGTCTCGTAGGCGAGGACCTGCTGCATGCGCAGTGCCCACTGCTGGTCCCACGGGCGGGGCAGGCCAAGCGCCTCGTTCCACGCGGGCAGCTGGATGGCGCGGGCGCGCGCCTTGCGCGACAGCGAGACGGCCAGCATCTCCAGCACGATGCGCTGGACGTTGTTCTCGGGCTGGGCCTCGGTCAGGCCGAGGGAGTTCACCTGGACGCCGTAGCGGAACCGGCGCTGCTTGGGGTCGGCGATGCCGTAGCGGTCGCGGGTGATCTCGTCCCACAGCTCGGTGAACGCCCGCATCTTGCACATCTCCTCGACGAAGCGGACGCCCGCGTTGACGAAGAAGGAGATGCGCGCGACGACCTCGCCGAAGCGCTCCTCGGGCACCTGCCCGGAGTTCTTGACCGCGTCGAGCACGGCGATGGCCGTGCACATGGAGTAGGCGACCTCCTGGACCGGGGTCGCGCCGACCTCCTGCAGGTGGTAGCTGCAGATGTTGATCGGGTTCCACTTGGGCACGTTCGCCACGGTCCAGGCCACCATGTCGGTGATCAGCCGCAGGCTGGGGCCGGGCGGGAAGACGTAGGTGCCCCGGGACAGGTACTCCTTGATGATGTCGTTCTGGGTGGTGCCCGCCAGCGTGGCGACGACCTCGTGCCAGTCGCGCCCCTCCGCCTCGGCCTGCTCCTGCGCGACGGTCACGTAGAGCGACAACAGCCACATGGCGGTCGCGTTGATCGTCATCGAGGTGTTGGCGCTGTTCAGCGGGATGCCGTCGAACAGCGTCCGCATGTCGCCGATGTGGCTGACCGGCACCCCGACCTTGCCGACCTCACCCCGGGCGAGCTCGTGGTCCGGGTCGTAGCCGGTCTGGGTGGGCAGGTCGAAGGCCACGGAGAGCCCCGTCTGCCCCTTGGCCAGGTTCCGCCGGTACAGCTCGTTGGACTTCCGCGCCGACGAGTGGCCCGCATAGGTCCGCATGACCCACGGACGGTCTCGCTCGCGATCAGTGGGGTACGGCACCGGTTAACCTCCGTTTACGCGCCCTTTCGGCGAAGCGTACTGGCCAGTAACGCGACTCCAGCGGTGCAATTGCTCACAGGATCGGTCGAGACGCCTCCAGCATCGGCGCTCGCCCCCCGCCTCGCCACTTCGCTCGTCGGGTCGCGCCCGGTGAGGTGCTCTGGGCGAGCGACCCCCAGTCGGACGGGTGTCGCCCTCTCCCTTCCCGGGGTCGGAACGCGCATCATGGGGTCTGTGAACCTGCCCGGCCCGTATCTGACCCTGGTGTCGTTGCTCGTCATCGGCCTACTGGGTCTGGTCCTGCGCTGGGCGTTCGCCGGAGACCGCAACCGCGACTACGGGATGCTGCGCGAGGTGGCGAAGGTCCCCAGCCAACGCGCCGCCGAGGTCGTCTCCGAACGCCTCCGCCTAGCAGGCGTCCGAACCACCACCGTCCCCTCCCCGGACGGCGAGTCGCTCAGCATCATGGTCTTCCCCGCCGACGAACACCGCGCCATCACCACCCTGCTCGACGACACGCCGTAGTCGTGTCTCGGGCGAGCCGTGGCGGGTCCGCCGGCGCTCGATGACCGAGTCAGCAGGTCGCCGGTGATCCCAGGGATGCGAGAGAACTGGCGATGGCCGCAGGGGTGAGTGGGGCAACTCCCACACGCAGAAACCACTGCCAGTCCCCGTGCAGATCCGGGACCCCGCCAGCGCCCCGACACGACCACCCCGGACCAGCACACCGACGAGAGCGATTCAGCGCCAGGACCCCGCCCTCCCGGCCCGAGAGCCACCGGCCCACCCTCACCCCCGGCGACCACCGCCAGCTCTCTCGCACCCGTGGGACTGCCCGCCAACGGGCCAGCCAGGACGCGCGCGGGCACCCGGACCAGCAAGGCGGCCGACGCACGTCTCCCGCCCACCTCGCACCCCAGGAGGCCGCCGCCCGCCCACGTCGCACCAGCTCCGGCGAGCACCGCCAGCCGCGCCCTACGGGCCCACCTGCACTCCCGGCGTGTGCTGCCAGCCGCGTCCCACAGGCCCACTTGCACTCCCGGCGAGTGCCGCCAGCCCTCTCATACCCATGGGACCGCGAGCCAACGGGCTGGTGCGCGTCCCGGCCTACTCGCACCCCGGGAGACCACCGCCAGGCCACGCCCCCATCGGCCCACTTGCACCCCTGAGATCGTCTCCGCTGCTGGGGCCTGGGGAAGTGGGTGGGCTGGTGAGGCCGAGGGGGCGGTGGGGCGGTGATCCCAGGGTGGGAGAGAGCTGCGGCGGATGGGCTTGGGCTGGATTGGCCGGGGTGTGGGCGGGGTGCTGGGTGCCGTGGTGGGCTGGGGAGTGGGGTGCTGGGGGCCGGGGAGTGGGATGCCCGCCGTGGCGGTTAGGGGGAATGGGATGCCGGGGCCGTGGTGGGCCGGGGAGTGGGACGCTGGCCGTGGCGGGCAGGGGGAATGGGATGCCGGGGCCGTGGTGGGCCGGGGAGTGGGACGCTGGCCGTGGCGGGCAGGGGGAATGGGGTGCCGGGGCCGTGGTGGGCCGGGGAGTGGGACGCTGGCCGTGGCGGGCAGGGGGAATGGGGTGCCGGGGCCGTGGTGGGCCGGGGAGTGGGGTGCTGGGGGCGGGAGTGGAATGCCGCGGCCATGGTGGGCCGGGGGTGTGGGGGCGAGTGCCCGAGGTGTGGGGCGGAGTGCTTGGGGGTGTTGTGGGCCGGGGTCGGGGTATGGGCTGGCGGTGGCCTCCTGGGGTGCGAGTGGGCTGGTGGGGCGAGGGGTGGGCCGGTGGTGGTCCATGGGGGGAGGGCGGACCACCACCGGAGTTGGGTTAGGGGTGGGGGGTTACCACTCCTGCATGGGTTCCGCCTCGGCGGGTGGGTTCGCCTACTGCTTGGGTTTGGGTGGGGGTGAACTCCAGGGCGGCGGCTGCGCCGATGGTGGGTTGTGCGGTGAAGACGTGGCCTAGGGCGGTGAGGTCGCCTGCGGTGGCGATGAAGGCGGGCTCGGCGACGGTGGTGGGGGTGTTGCGTTGGGAGGCCCGGGGGGCGGCCACGGCGTCGCGCAGGGGCATGTTGAAGTCGATGCGGTTGACCAGGATCTGCAGGACCGTGGTGATGATCGTGGAGCCGCCGGGGGAGCCCAGGGCCAGGAACGGCTTGCCGTCGCGCAGGACGATGGTGGGGGACATGCTGGAGCGGGGGCGCTTGCCGGGGGCGGCCAGGTTGGGGTCGGGGGCGTCGCCCTGGGTGGGGGTGAAGTTGAAGTCGGTCAGCTCGTTGTTGAGCAGGAAGCCGCGGCCGGGGACGACGATGCCGCTGCCGCCCACCTGCTCGATCGTGTTCGTGTAGGAGACGATGTTGCCGCGGGCGTCGGACACCACGAAGTGGTTGGTGTGGGCCTCGTTCTCGCTGGACGCGGTGCCGGGCGGCGGCGGGACGCACTCGTGGTCGCCGTACGGGTTGCCGGGGGCGGCCGGGGCCGGGAGCACGCGGATGGGGTCGATCAGGCACGAGCGGGACTTGCCGTAGGACTCCGACAGCAGCGCCCGCTGGGGCACGGCGACGTACGCCGGGTCGCCGATGTAGCGGTTGCGGTCGGCGTAGGCGAGCTTGCTGGCCTCCAAGTAGTAGTGCAGCGCCTGCGACCGGTCGAGCGAGCCGAGGTCAAACGGCTCCAGGGTGTTCAGCGCCATGCCCACCGTCATGCCGCCGCTGGACGACGGAGCCATCCCGTACACGTCGTATCCGCGGTAGTTCACGTGCGTCGGCTTGCGGTCGATCGTGCGGTAGTGCCGCAGGTCGCTCAGCGTCATCAGACCCGCTGGCGGGTCGATGGTGGCGTCGCGGGCCAGCGGCGGGTGCTGCACGGCGTCGACTACGTCGCGGCCGATGGCGCCGCCGTAGAACGTGCGCGTGCCGTGGCGGGCGATCTCGCGGTAGGTGGCGGCCAGGTCGGGGTTGCGCATGATCGTGCCCACCGCGGGCACCTTGCCGCCGGGCAGGAACAGCTCCGCGGTCGAGCTGAACTGGCGGAACCGGGGCTCGTTGTCCACGATCTCCTGGCGCAGCACGGGCGTCAGCGGCCAGCCGCGCTCGGCGACCTCGATGGCGGGCTGGAGCGCGTCGTCGAGGCCGAACCGGCCCCACTTGCGCAGGGCGCGCTCCCAGGTGGCCAGCATGCCGGGCGTGCCGACGGACAGCCCGCTGGTCACCGCGTCCCAGAACGGGTACGCCCGGCCCGTCGCCGGATCGACGAACATGCGTTCGTGCCCGGCGCGCGGGGTCGTCTCCCGCCCATCGATGGTGGAGACGCGGCCGGTGCGGGCGTCGTAGTGCACCCAGTACCCGCCGCCGCCCAGGCCCGCCATCATCGGGTCGGTGACGCCGAGCGTGGCGGCCACGGCGACGGCCGCGTCGGCAGCGGTGCCGCCCGCGCGCAGCACGCGCAGCCCGGCCTCGGTGGCCTCCGCGGTGTCGGACACGACCGCCCCGCCGGTCCCGACGGCGTAGTGGGTCGACGCCGCCGCCTGCACGGGCGCGGCGACCAGCCCGCAGCCGACGAGCAGGGTCGTCACGAGCGCTGTGGAGCGAGGTTTTCGCATCTCTTGCCTCTTCCCTGGTCCGGTATCGGTGCCTCCATCCTGGACCGGCGCGTGTGGCTCGGGCCACAGGAAGGCGCGGGCCTGTGGATAACTCCACGCCTGTCGGTGACAGTCGTTCCTGGACAAAACAGGTCGCCGAGAAGACCCGCAAGGGCTACCGGACGACCACCGACGGGGTGACGCAGCAGCAACCGCAACCGGGCGCACAGAAGGCCGGCGCACCGAGACCCAGCGCACTGCCGCCGAGCCCGCCGAGCCTGGGGCGGCACAGACGCCCCACCGCCTGGGTCGACGCGTCGATCCGACTCCTCACGGCCGCCGAGCTTCGCTGAGAAGCAGGGGCTGCGCTGGGCACAGGTTCACCCGCTGCACCGGGGGTTCCGGGGTGAGCCTTCACGCGCCGCGGAATTTCGGTGGGGAGTAGGAGGGTGGCCAGACTCGCCTGCTGCGCTGGGGTTCAGCGCGTCCGAGGTGACGCGACGGTGGGTGGAGGTGTCGATGAGGTCCTCGCGGCCGCTGAGGCTCGGTGGGGCAGGAGGGGCGGTCAAGGTGGTGCGAGCTCGCCTGCTTTGCCGCCGGTTATGCCTCGGGCGGCGGTGACCTGATTGCCCGGCTGGGTGGGGTGCCGATCAGGCTCCCCGCAGCCGCTCGATCGGTGAGGCGCAGGAGTGCGCGGGCGGCCAGGCCGACGCCGGACATGGCCGCCTCAGTGCGATCCGCCTCCTCACCGCCGCTGGGCTTCGGTCAGGAGCAGGAGCGCATAGGCGGCCAGTGACTGGGCGTCGGTGATCGTGCCTGCGCGGACCATGGTCTCGAAGTCCGTGCGGGGGAACCAGGCGCAGCGCATGTCCTGTTCCTCGGGTTCGCGTTCGTGCGGGCCCTCGGTCAGGTCGGTGGCCAGGAAGACGTGGCCGCGCTGGCTGGACATGCCGGGGGCGCAGTCGAGGCCGCCGATGCGGGTGATCGCGCCAGCGCGCAGGCCGGTCTCCTCGCGCAGTTCGCGGGCGGCCAGTTCCTCCGGCGGGCTGTCCGCGCGGTCCGGGGCGGTGCCCTGGGGGAACTCCCAGCGGCGCTCGCCCAGCGGGTAGCGGTACTGCTCGACCAACATGAGGCGGTCGCCGTCGAGGGGGATGATCAGGGCGTAGTCGGGCTTGTCGACCACGCCGTAGATGCCCGCGCTGCCGTCGGCGCGGCGCACATCGTCCTCCCGCACCGTCATCCACTGATTCGCGTACACCTGCCGAGTGCCCAGAGACTCCACGGGGCTCATTGTTAACCTGCTCCGCGTGCGTCTCGTGATCGCCCGGTGCCAGGTCGACTACGTCGGCAGGCTGACCGCCCACCTGCCGATGGCCAACCGACTCCTCCTCGTGAAGGCCGACGGCTCCGTCTCGGTCCACTCCGACGACCGCGCCTACAAGCCGCTGAACTGGATGACGCCGCCGTGCTGGCTCATCGAGGACCGCGGCGTGTGGACGGTGCAGAACAAGGCGGGGGAGAAGCTGGTGATCACCATCGAGGAGATCCGCCACGACTCCGCCCACGAGCTCGGCCCCGAGCCCGGCCTGGTCAAGGACGGTGTCGAGGCCCACCTGCAGGAACTGCTCGCCGAGCACATCACCACCCTCGGCGACGGCTACACCCTCGTCCGCCGCGAGTACCCGACGGCGATCGGCCCGGTCGACATCCTCTGCCGCGACCAGTCCGGCGCCTCCGTCGCCGTCGAGATCAAACGCCGGGGCGAGATCGACGGCGTCGAGCAGCTGACCCGGTACCTGGAGCTGCTCAACCGAGACCCCCTGCTGTCCCCCGTCCGCGGGGTGTTCGCCGCCCAGCAGATCAAGCCCCAGGCCCGCACGCTGGCCGAGGACCGGGGCATCCGCTGCGTCACCCTCGACTACGACGCCCTCCGCGGCATCGAGCCCGACGAGTTCCGGCTGTTCTGAGCCCGCTCATCGTGCGGGAGCGCGCCCACCGCGCCATGCTTGGCCCGATCACGGGAGGGTGGGCATGGATGTCCTCGCGCAGGCGGATCTGCGGCTGGACGCGGGCTGGGTGGACTACGCCCTGCTCGCGGTCTACTTCGTCGTCGTGCTCGGGATCGGGTACATGGCGCGGCGGTCGGTGTCGAGCAGCCTGGACTTCTTCCTGTCGGGACGGTCGCTGCCCGCCTGGGTGACCGGGCTGGCGTTCATCTCGGCCAACCTGGGCGCCGTCGAGATCTTCGGGATGACGGCCAACGGCGCGCAGTACGGCATCCCGACCGTGCACTACTACTGGATCGGCGCGATCCCGGCCATGGTGTTCCTCGGCCTGGTGATGATGCCGTTCTACTACGGCTCCAAGGTGCGCAGCGTCCCGGAGTTCCTGCTGCGCCGGTTCGGCCGCCTCGCCCACCTGGTCAACGGGATCAGCTTCGCCACGGCGCAGGTGCTGATCGCGGGCATCAACCTCTTCGCCCTCGGCACGGTGGTCAACCTGCTGCTCGGCTGGCCGCTGTGGCTGTCGGTCGTGGTCGCCGCGGCGATCGTGCTGGCCTACACGTCGCTGGGCGGGCTGAGCGCGGCCGTCTACAACGAGGTCATGCAGTTCTTCGTCATCGTGGCGATGCTGCTGCCGCTGACGTTCATCGGCCTGCACCGCGTCGGCGGGTGGGACGGGCTGGTGGACAAGATCGCCGGGGACGCCGGGGCGCAGGTCAGCAGCTGGCCCGCGACGAACCTGACCGGCATCGGCGACGCGACGCTGTCGGTGCTCGGCATCGTCTTCGGCCTCGGCTTCGTGCTCAGCTTCGGCTACTGGACGACGAACTTCGCCGAGGTGCAGCGGGCCATGTCGGCCAAGTCCATGTCGGCGGCCCGGCGCACGCCGCTGATCGGCGCCTACCCGAAGACGCTGATCGCGCTGATCATCATCATCCCGGGCATGATCGCCGCGGTGCTCTCCCCCGAACTGGCCGCCTACAAGGCCGGGGAGAACACCGGGGTCGACTACAACGACGCGATCATGCTGCTGATCCGCGACCTGCTGCCCAACGGCATGCTCGGCATCGCGATCACCGGCCTGCTGGCCTCGTTCATGGCGGGCATGGCGGCCAACGTCAGCTCGTTCAACACCGTCTTCACCTACGACATCTGGCAGTCCTATATCCGCAAGGACAGGCCGGACGACTACTACCTGCGCGTCGGCCGCATCGTCACCGTCGTCGGCTGCCTGGCCGCGATCGGCACCGCGTTCATCGCCGCTGGCTACAACAACATCATGAACTACCTGCAGGCGTTGTTCAGCTTCTTCAACGCCCCGCTGTTCGCCACGTTCATCCTGGGCATGTTCTGGAAGCGGATGACGCCGCTCGCGGGCGGCCTCGGCCTGATCGCGGGCACGCTGGCCGCGATCACCATCGACGTGCTGAACCGGGCGGGCGTGCTGGACCTCGCCGGGCAGGGCGCGAGCTTCATCGCCGCGATCACCGCGTTCGTCGTCGACATCGCCGTCAGCGTGGCGGTCTCGCTGGCGACCCGGCCGAAACCGGACCGCGAACTGGTCGGCCTGGTGTGGTCGCTGACCCCGCGCGACCAGTGGAAGGAGACCCACGGCGACGCGAGCGGCTGGTACCGGCGGCCCGCCGTGCTCGCGGTGGGCGTGCTCGCCCTGACCGCCGCGCTCAACGTCATCTTCTGGTGAGGGGGACCCCATGGCCAAGAAAGCCGGACTGTTCGACCTGCGGGGCATCCTGGCCCTGCTCTTCGCCGTCTACGGAGTGGTCCTCACGATCATGGGGCTGTTCTCGACCTCGGCGGAGGACCTGCGCAAGGCGGGCGGGATCAACGTGAACCTGTGGGTTGGTCTGGGGATGCTGATCGCCGCGGCGCTGTTCGCGCTGTGGCAGTGGCTGCGCCCGCTGGCGATCCCCAGCGAACCCGCCGAACCCACAGAGCCCACCGAGTCCGCAGAGCCCGCGGAGCCGACCGGGTGATCCGGTCGATAGCTTGCACGCTGAATCGGGCGCTACCGCCACGCCGGGCCCCGGGTGTAGGAACGAAGCCGGGACTCAAGGAGGCGACCCGATGAAGAAGATCATCAACCGGCCGGACACGGTGGTCGTCGACAGCCTGCGCGGCCTGGCCGCCGCGCACGCGGACCTGCTGCGCGTGATCGCCGACCCGGCCCAGGTGCTGCGCGCCGACGCGCCCGTGCGCGGCAAGGTCGCGCTGGTATCCGGCGGCGGGTCGGGGCACGAGCCCCTGCACGGCGGGTTCGTCGGTCCGGGCATGCTCGACGCCGCCTGCCCCGGCGCGGTGTTCACCTCCCCGACGCCCGACCAGGTGCACGCGGCGGTCACCGCGGTCCACGGCGGCGCGGGCGTGCTGCTGCTGGTCAAGAACTACACCGGCGACGTGCTGAACTTCGAGACGGCCGCCGAGCTGGCCGCCGCCGACGGCATCGACGTGCGGACGGTGGTCATCGACGACGACGTGGCCGTGCGCGACTCGACCTTCACCGCGGGGCGGCGCGGCGTCGGCGGGACGGTGCTGCTGGAGAAGATCGTCGGCGCGGCCGCGGAGTCCGGCGCCGACCTCGACACCTGCGAGCGCGTCGCGCGCGCCGTCGTCGCCGAGGTCCGGTCGATGGGCATGGCGCTGACCGCGCCGACCGTCCCGCACGTCGGCTCGCCGAGCGTCGAGCTGGGCGCGGACGAGATGGAGGTCGGCATCGGCATCCACGGCGAGCCGGGACGCGCGCGGACACCGCTGGTGGGCGCCGAGGGGATCGTCACCGGGCTGCTGGACCCGATCCTGGAGGACCTGCCGTTCGCCGAGGGCGACGACGTCCTGCTGTTCACCAACTCCATGGGCGGCACGCCGCTGCTGGAGCTGTACCTGGCGCACGGCATCGCCGAGGACCTGCTGGCCGCGCGCGGCATCGAGGTCAGGCGGCGGCTGGTGGGGCCGTACATCACCAGCCTGGAGATGCAGGGCGTGAGCCTGACGCTGCTGCGCATGACCGACGAGCTGCTGGAGTACTGGGACGCCCCGGTGCGCACGGCGGCGCTGCGCTGGGGGTGCTGATGCGCTGTGACACCGCCGGGGTCATCGCTGGCGTGCGGCGGGCGGCCGAGGCCGTCGCCGCGCACCGCGACGAGCTGGTCGACCTGGACAAGGCCATCGGCGACGGCGACCACGGCGAGAACCTCAAGCGCGGCTTCGGGTTCGTCGTCGACGCGCTCGACTCGTCCACTTTCGACACACCCGGCGCGGTGCTCAAGATGGTCGCCACGACGCTGATCTCCAAGGTCGGCGGCGCGTCGGGCCCGCTGTACGGGACGGCGTTCCTGCGCGCGGCGACGCTGGCGGGCGAGGCGCCGGAGATCGACGTCGTCGCGGCGCTGCAGGCCGCGCTCGGCGGGATCGTCGACCGGGGCAAGGCCGTGGTCGGCGACAAGACGATCGTGGACGCGCTCGCGCCCGCCGTCGAGGCCGGGCTCGGCGGGGCGACGCTGGCCGGGATCGCCGACGCCGCCGACGAGGGCGCCGCGTCCACCGTCGCGCTGGTGGCGCGCAAGGGCCGCGCGTCGTACCTGGGCCAGCGCAGCGCCGGGCACCTGGACCCGGGCGCCCGCTCGACGGCGATCATGCTCCGCGCGTTCGCCGGGGGCGGCTCGTGACGCGCGTCGGCCTGGTGCTGGTCTCCCACAGCGCCCGGCTGGCCGACGGCCTGGCCGAGCTGGCCGCGCAGATGGCCCCGGACGTGGCGATCATCCCCGCAGGCGGGTCCGACGGCGAGCTGGGCACGGACTTCGACCTGGTCTCCGACGCCCTGTCCCGGGCGCAGTCCGGCGCGGGCGTGGTGCTGCTGTACGACCTGGGCAGCGCCAAGCTCGTCGCCGACATCGCCGTGGAGATGCTGGGCGACCCGACGAGCGCGGCGGTGGTCGACGCGCCGCTGGTCGAGGGCGCGATCGCGGCGGCCGTGGCCGCCCAGTCCGGCGCGGACCTCGACGCGGTGCTGTCGGCCGCGGCGTCCGCGCTGAGCGCGGGCGCGGACGGCCCGACCGCCTCGGGCAACCGGGTGGAGATCGAGCTGACCAACGACGTCGGCCTGCACGCGCGCCCCGCGGGCCTGCTGGTCCGCGCCCTCGCCGACCTCGACGCCGAGGTGACGGTCGAGTACCAGGGCCGCACCGCCGACGCCCGCAGCGTCCTGGGCCTGCTGGGCCTCGGCGCCCCCGGCGGCGCCCGGGTGAGCGTCACCGCGGACGGCCCCGACGCGACGGAGGCCCTGGGCCGGGTCGAGGACCTGGCCGCCCGCCGCTTCGCGAGCTAAAAAACCGGGTGCGGCGGAGGGGCTCGGACGGCGACGCTGTCGGCGATGGAACTCGACGAACTGCTCGCCCGGCGGCTGGTGCGTGACCAGTTCCCGGCGTGGGCCGACCTGCCGGTGACCCCGGTCGAGGTCGGCGGCTGGGACAACCGGACCTTCCGCCTGGGCGACGAGCTGAGCGTGCGCCTGCCCAGCGGGAAGTGGTACGCGCTGCAGGTGGCCAAGGAGCAGCGCTGGCTGCCGGTGCTGGCGAAGGGCCTCCCGCTGCCCGTCCCGACCCCGGTCGCGCTGGGGCGGCCCGCGCTCGGCTACCCCTACCCGTGGTCGGTCTACCGCTGGCTCGACGGCCGCAGCGCCAACACCGCGCCGATCGTCGACCACACCCGCTTCGCCACCGACCTCGCCGGGTTCCTGGCAGCACTGCGCCGGATCGACGCCACCGACGGGCCCGAGCCGGGCAAGCACAACTTCTTCCGCGGCGCGCCCGTCGAGGTGTACGCGGAGGAGACGCTGCGGGCGATCGACGCGCTGGGCGCGGAGATCCCGCGCGACGCCGTGCGCGCGGTGTGGGACGACGCCGTGGCCAGCCGGTGGACGGGCGCGCCGGTGTGGTTCCACGGCGACGTCGCCGTGGGCAACCTCCTGGTGCGCGACGGCAGGCTGAGCGCGGTGATCGACTTCGGCACCAGCGGGGTCGGCGACCCCGCCTGCGACGTGGTCATCGCCTGGACCCTGCTCACCGGCGGCAGCCGCGACGCCTTCCGCCGCGCGCTGGACGTCGACGCCGCCACCTGGGCCCGCGGCCGGGGGTGGGCGCTGTGGAAAGCCCTGATCACCCTGGTCGACGCCCTGGAGCGCGGCGAGGAGGGCACGCTGCCGCGCCGGGACATCCGACGGGTGCTGGCCGACGCGGCGGGCTGATTCGGTACCGGTCCAGTGGCGGAGTTCACCCGTCACGCCCGCGAACGCGTGGCAGGATCGACCGAAAGTTACCCGCAGGTAGCAATCGGAGGTCGTTGTGGCGCGAGAGTTCTCCACCATCGGTGTTGTCGGCCTGGGGACCATGGGCGCGGGCATCGCCGAGGTACTCGCGCGCACCGGGCTCACCGTCGTCGCGGTCGAGGTCGACGAGGCCGGGATCGAGCGCGGCAAGGGCCACATCACGCACTCCACGGCCCGCGCGCTGGCCAAGGGCAAGCTCGACGAGGCCGCGCACGCCGAGGTGCACTCCCGCATCAGCTACACCACCGAGCTGGCCGACCTGGCCGACGCCGACCTGGTGATCGAGGCCATCCCGGAGAGCCTGGCCGACAAGGCGGCGCTCTTCGCCGAACTCGACAAGATCGTCAAGCCGGAGGCGATCCTGGCCTCCAACACCAGCTCGCTGTCGATCACCGAGATCGGTGTCCACACCGGACGCCCGGGCAAGGTCGTCGGCCTGCACTTCTTCAACCCGGCCCCGGTCCTCAAGCTGACCGAGATCGTGCGCACCGTCGTCACCGAGCCCGACGTGGTCGCCGACGTGGTCGAGTTCGCCAAGCGGCTGGGCAAGGAGCCGGTCGTGATGGGCGACCGGGCGGGCTTCATCGCCAACGCGCTGCTGTTCGGCTACCTCAACCACGCCGTGTCGATGTACGAGCAGAAGTACGCCACCCGCGAGGACCTCGACGCGGCCATGCGCTTCGGCTGCGGCTACCCGATGGGCCCGCTGGCGCTGCTGGACCTGATCGGCCTCGACACCGCGTACGAGATCCTGGAGACGATGTACGCGCAGTCGCGCAACCGCCTGCACGCGCCGTCCCCGATCCTCAAGCAGATGATCACCGCGGGCCTGCTCGGCCGCAAGACCGGCCGCGGCTTCTACACCTACGACGCCCCCGACTCGCCCACCGTCGTCGCCGACGCCCAGACCCCGGCCGCCGCCGCGGACGGCGACGTCGCCCTGCGCGAGGTCCGGCGGGTCGGCGTCGTGGGCACCGGCACGATGGCCACGGGCATCGTGGAGGTCTTCGCCCGCAAGGGGTTCGACGTCATCCTGCGCGCCCGCACCGCCGACAAGGCCCAGGCCGCGCTCGGCAAGGTCCGCAAGTCCCTGGACCGCCAGGTCGCCAAGGGCAGGCTCGCCGAGGACGCGCGCGACGAGATCCTGGCCAGGGTCACCCCGGCGGTGGAGTTCGAGGAGCTGGCCGACTGCGACCTGGTCATCGAGGCCGTGGCCGAGGACCTGGCCGTCAAGCAGGCCGTCTTCGGCGCGCTGGACGAGGTGGTCAAGCCGGGCGCGATCCTGGCCACCACGACCTCGTCGCTGCCGGTGATCGAGTGCGCCGCGGCGACCTCCCGCCCGGCCGACGTCGTGGGCCTGCACTTCTTCAACCCGGCCCCGATCATGAAGCTGGTCGAGATCGTCGAGACCATCTCCACCTCGGCCGACGTCGTGGCCACCGCGCACGCGCTGTGCCAGCGGGTCGGCAAGCACCCCGTGCACTGCGGCGACCGCGCGGGCTTCATCGTCAACGCGCTGCTGTTCCCGTACCTCAACGACGCGGTGAAGATGCTGGAGGCGCACTACGCCGACGCCGACGACATCGACACCGCGATGAAGGTCGGGTGCGGGCTGCCGATGGGCCCGTTCGAGCTGCTGGACGTGGTCGGCCTCGACGTCTCGCTGGCCATCCAGCGCACGCTCTACAACGAGTTCCGCGAGGCGGGCTTCGCGCCCGCCCCGCTGCTGGAGCACCTCGTCACCGCGGGGCGCCTCGGCCGCAAGACCGGCAAGGGCTTCCGCGACTACAGCTGAGCGGCTAGCCGCAGCACCCGCCCCCGCAGCAGCCGCCGCCGGGGGCGGGCGCCGCGGCCCCGCCGGAGAGCCCGGCCATGGTGAGCAGCTTCACGGTGTCGTCGTGCCCGTCGGGACACGACGCGGGCGCGGCGGACTCGCTCATCGGCCGCTTCACATCGAAGGTGGCGCCGCACTCGCGGCACCGGAACTCGTAGGTGGGCACGCACTCATTCTGCCGCACGCATAACCTACAGACCCGTGCCCCGTCGCAACCGCAGCCAGCCGACCGGTCCCCGCCCGCTCAGCGGCGCCCTCGCCGACCAGCGCCGCGAGTCCGGACCCGACGGCGAGTGGTTGGTGCGCAACGTGCCCGGCACCCACGCGACGAAGACCTACCGCTGCCCCGGCTGCGACCACGAGATCCGGCCGGGCACCGCGCACGTCGTGGCGTGGTCGGCCGAGGACGGCGGGACCGTGGCCGACCGTCGGCATTGGCACACCGGATGTTGGTCGGCTCGGTCGCGTCGGCGCTGGTAATGGACGATCATGGAGGGTATGCGCACCCTTCCCTGCCCCAAGCCGTGGCGCCGCCCCGACGGGACGCCCCGGCAGGACACCATCCCGACCGGCGCGGCGTGCACCGTGGCCGTCGACGGCGAGACGGGGCTGCTGCTCCCCAGCAGGGGGACCAGCCGCACGGCCGCGTTCGTGCTGGTGGGCGTGGGACTCGCGCTGGCGGTGCTGTCCGGGTTCCTGGTGACGGCCAGCCCGGTGATCGCGGTCGCAGGCGGGGTCGTGCTCGGGCTGCTCGGCGTCCTGCTGATCGCCGCGGGGCTGTTCGCGCTCAAGCACCGGCCGGTCGCCACCGGCTTCATGCTCACCCCGGACGCCGTCGTGCTCACCTGGCTGCGGCCCGTGGTCCGGTTGCCGTGGGACGTGATCAGCGAGATCCGTCCGCTGGCGCTGCGCATGGGCCGGTCCCCGGACGCGCCGAGCCGCAACTACCTCGGCCTGGTCTCGCGGGGCAAGCCCGACGTGGGCGAGCGGATGCGGAAGGTGGCGGTGCGGTTCGGGCCGGACGTGGCGTGCGCGGTGCCGGTGGGGTCCCTGAACGTCGACCAGCTGGTCGTGCTGCACACCCTGGAGTTCTACCGCGACCACCCGGAGGCCCGCGCCGAACTGGCGGGCGACGCGGCGGTGCTGCGGGTGCGCGAGGCGCGGCTGCACGACGCAGAATGACGCCGTGACGACTCTCGTTCTGCTGCACGCCTTCCCCATGGACTCGCGGATGTGGGACGGGGTGCGGTCGCTGCCCGGCCTGATCACCCCGGACCTGCCCGGCTTCGGTTCCGCCCCGCTGCCCGCGTCCGAACCGGACCTCGGCGCGATGGCCGACGCCGTCATCGCCAGCATGGACGACGAGGGCGTGGAGCGCGCGGTCGTCGGCGGCTGCTCGATGGGCGGCTACGTGGCGATGGCGCTGCTGCGCAAGGCCCCGGCGCGGGTGTCGGGCCTGCTCCTCGTCGACACCAAGGCCACCGCGGACGCCCCGGAGGCGGCGGCGAACCGGCTCGCGGTGGCTGATCGGGCCGAGCGCGAGGGCATCACGCCCTGGCTGGCCGACGCGATGCTGCCCTCGCTGGTGACCGACCCGGCGCACGCGGGCGTCGTCCGCGAGCTGATGGAGTCCCAGGACCCCGCCGCCGTCGCCTGGGCCCAGCGCGCGATGGCGGCCCGCCCGGCGTCCCACGACGTGCTGCGCACGAGCGTGCCGACACTGGTCGTGCACGGCGCGGAGGACCGGATGATGCCGGTGGCGCTGGCGGAGGAGCTGGCCGACCTCACCTCCGGCACCCTGACCGTCCTGCCCGGCGTCGGCCACCTGCCGCCGATCGAGGCGCCCGAGGCGTTCGCCGCCGCCGTGCGCCCGTGGCTGGCGGGCCTGTGAACGCCATCGCGCGCGGCTGGGACGAGGCAGCGGACGGCTACCTGGACTACTTCGTGCCCCGCTTCGCCCCGTGGGTGGCCGCCGCTGTCGACGCGCTCCCGGCTGCCCTCCCCGACGGCCCGATCCTGGTCCCGTGCTGCGGCCCGTTCCCGGAACTCGACCTGCTCGGGGCCCGGTTCCCCGGTCGGGAGATCGTCGGGGTCGACCTGTCGGAGGGCATGGTGAGCCGGGCGCGGGAGCGGGCGCGGCGCTGGCCGTCCGCGCGCGTGGTCCAGGGCGACGCCACCGACCTCGCCGCGTGGTCCGGATGTGCCGCCGTGGTGTCGGTGTTCGGCTTGCAGCAGATGCCCGACCCGGAGCAGGCGGCCCGCTCGTGGGCGTCGGTGCTGCGGCCGTCGGGCTGGCTGTCGATCGTGTACTGGCCGGAACAGACCGAAGAGGACGGCCCCTTCGCCCGCGTCCGCGCGGTGCTGGGCGGGAAGACGTCGGACAGGACATGGGAAACCCGCCTGCTGACGAACACCCCCACCACCATCGAGCGCGACGAGACCATCACCTTCCCGATGACCCACCCGAGCGCCGAGGAGTTCATCGACGCCTACACCACCTCCGGCCCCATGCGAGCCCGAGCCCTGACCGAGGGCGAAGCCTTCGTCGAGCGAATCCGAACGCACTTCCTCCGCGACACCCCCCAGGGCGAGTGGCGACACCACCCCCAAGCCCGCCACCTCCTCGCCCGCCGCGAGTTGTCCACAGGCGCGGAGTAACGCCTGCTTGCCGTCCCTGTGGCGCGGATAACGTGGTGGCAGGGAGGTGATAGCGCTCCAGCCGCTTTCGTGGGGTGGAGCAACCGTCGATCAGCCGCGCCTGCGCACACGAGAACGCTGACCGTCAGCGCCCGGTGCGGGGGATGGTGTGGCAGCGCCGGTGGAGAGCACGGTGCCACAGCAGTGCACGCGGCCCAACCGACGGTTCACCGGCCAGGGATGTCCGCGATGTGACCTCCTCGCCGCGCCGCCCGCCGCCCGCCGCTCGCAGTCGCCGCAGCCGCTGCCCGCAGCCGCTGCCCGCAGCCGCCCGTCGCCGTCGCAGCCCGTCGCAGCAAGCCGCTGCTGGACGCTGCCGTTGTTGCTGTCGGAGCGGCCGCAGGCAGCCGCTGCTGTTTGTCGCCGCTGGCGCTGCTGGCGTCGCTGCAGGCGTGGGCTGCGGGCGTGCGGCAGCGCCAGGGTGGAGCGTCAGCGGGGCAGCTCGAATCGCGGTGTGGTTTCCCCACAGGTCTTCCGCACTCGGCGGCGCTCAGCGAAGGAACCATCCATCCAGTGCTGGCTGTCCCCGTGTGGGGCTTGGGTGTGTTGGGCGTCAGCGTTTGCGTCTGCGGCGGTGGCGGTCTGGTTGTAGGGGGATCGCGGGCAGGGAGTCGTCCTCGTCGCGGGTGAGGAGTTTGGTGGCGCGGTGGACGGTGTCGATCAGGGTGGGGTCGGTGGCTCGGCGGAGGACGGCTAGGCGTAGGCGGCTGTAGCCGCGGACCGAGACGGGGCGGCGGTGGCGGATGAGGTACTCGTCCAGTGGCTTGAGCTCGTCGGCCAGGGCGCGGTCGATCAGGACGGTGCCGGGGCGGGCTACCGAGGTCAGGCGGGCGGCGATGTTGACCACCGAGCCGTAGACGTCCCCGAAGCGGCTGAGGACTCGGCCGTAGGCCAGGCCCGCGCGCAGGGCGGGGAGATCGGGGTCGGCGTCGGCGGCGGCGAGCAGGCCGAGGGCGATCTCGGCGGCGTCGCGCGGGGTGTCGGCGACGAACAGGACCTCGTCGCCGAGCATCTTGACGATGCGGCCGCGGTTGTCGGCCACCACCTCGGCGGTGATCGCGTCGAACCGGTCGACGATGTCGACCAGGCCCGCGTCGTCGGTGCGGCGGGTCAGGGTGGTGAAGCCGACCATGTCGGCGAACCCGACGACGGCGGTGCGGTTCTCCTGGATCTCGCCGGGCCGGGCCAGGGCGCGACCAGCGTGGGCGGAGAGGTGGCGGCGCCACGCGTAGTCCTGCAGCCGCTCCAGCTCGGGCACCAGCCGCTCGATCAGGGCGGTGACGTGGCGCTCGTCGGTGAGCAGCTCCGGGTTGGCGGTCAGCACCTCGCGCAGGACGTCGACCTGCCACTCGGCCAGCCGGGACAGGTGCTGGCCCAGCATCCTGGCCGTCGCGGTGGCCGTGTCCGGGTCGAGCAGGCCCTGGTACATCAGGTCGTGCGTGGCGCGCAGCGCGTCGGCGTCGGCGTCGGTGAACACGACGGCGTCCTCGCCGACGGTGGCGAAGCCGAGCGAGCGCCACAGCGCGGTCGCCCGCTCCTGCGGCACGCCCGCCTTCTCGCACACCTGCGCACGGGTGTACTTGCGCTCCCCGCCGAGCAGCAGCTCCTCGACCCGCGCCGCCTGGTCGCTCACGTCGTGTGGACGATCAACACGTCGACGTCGGCCTTGCGGGCGGCCTCCGACGGCACCGAGCCCAGGATGCGGCCCGCGAGCGTGTTGAGCCCCCGGTTGCCGACGACCAGCAGGTCGGCCCGGTGGTCGTGGACGACCTTGGCCAGCGCGGGCACGGGCTCGCCGTCGACGACGACGGTCTCGATCGACGTCGCACCGGCCCTCCGCGCCCGCTCGGCGGCCGAGCGCACGGCCTCGTCGGCCGGGTTGGAGCCGACGACCTGGTAGGCGACGTCGTCGCCGAGGTCGTCCTGCGCCTTGCGCACGTCGCGCTCGCTGGCCGGGTGGTAGGCGCAGGCGATGACCAGCGTGGCCCCGGTGTCCGCGGCGATGCCCGCGGCCCGGTCGACCGCGCGGTACGAGGAATCCGATCCGTCGGTCCCGACGACGACGGTCTGGTAGGCGCCCATGGTCCTCCCTCGGTAGCTACTTGTGGGTAAAGGTACCCAGCACAACGAGACACGGGGCTGCGGGACGCGCCACAATCCCGAGCCATGGACGCACTGCTCGCCGTGGCCGTCGCCGAGGCCAGGGCCGGGCTGGCCAGCGGGGGCATCCCCATCGGGGCCGCGCTGGTCGGGCCGGACGGCTCGGTGTGGGGACGCGGCCACAACCGCCGCGTCCAGGACGGCGACCCGTCCGCGCACGGCGAGACCTCGGCCTTCCGCGCCGCCGGACGCCGCCGGTCCTATCGGGGGACGACGATGGTGACGACCCTGTCGCCGTGCTGGTACTGCAGCGGCCTGATCCGCCAGTTCGGCATCACGTCGGTCCTGATCGGCGAATGCCGCACCTTCAGCGGCGGCCACGACTGGCTCGCCGAGAACGGCGTCTCCGTGCGCATCCTCGACGACCCGGAGTGCGTCTCCCTGATGACCGACTTCATCGCGGCCCGCCCGGAGCTGTGGTTCGAGGACATCGGCGAGTAGCGGACACGACCACCCGGTCACCGGTGTTCGGGAGAGCCGGAGGCCGCCGCCCCTCGTCCCGGCAGGGTTGCCGACGGAGGACGTCGGCTGGAGGCGCGGATGGAAAGGGCCACGCGGTTGCCAGGACGCGCTCTACACGGCGGACGGAGCAGGCGGTAGCGGCCGTCGGCTAGCGGCGGGGCGATTTCACCGGGGCCGACTTCTTGGTCTTCTCCCCGTCGTCCTTGGCCGCGTCCGGCACCGCCATCACCTGGGTCTGGCCGCCGTCGGGGTCCTTGGGCTCCCAGGACTCGCGCGGGGGCCCGGAGGTCTCCGACGCGGGCTTCACCGGGGTCAGCATGGTGCGCGTGGGGGAGTTGTCGGCGGGGGAGCCGTCGACGGTGGTGGGGACGCGCTCCTCGGGCAGGGGGTCCAGCGCGGGGGCGGCGTCGGCCAGCTGCACGTGCGCGTCGGCGATGAGGTTGCGGGCGGCGTTCAGCTGGTCGGCAACGCGGGCCCGCAGCTGCCGCAGGGCGGCCACGCGCTGGGCGGCGTGGGAGATGCGGCGGTTGGACTCGTCCGTCGCCTCGCGGACGCGGCGGTGGGCCTCCGAGGTGGCCTCCTCCAGCCGCGCCTTCGCCTCGGTGATGGCCTCGTGGCGGCGGCGGTTGGCCTCCTCGGTGGCCTCCCGCACGCGGCGCTCGGCCTCGGACTTGCTGGTGGCCTCCTGCTCGGCCAGCGCGCGCATGGCCTCGGTGCGGCGGCCGGACATCGCGATCTCGAAGTCCTCCTCCACCTGCTCGCGGCGGCGCTGGGCGGCGGCGTCGAGCCGCTCGGCCTCCGCCCGCGCCTCGGCGACGGTGTGCTCGGCCTCGGCGCGGGCCTTGGCCAGCACCTCGCGGTGCTCGGCCTCCATCTCGGCGCGGCGCTTCTCCAGGTCGGCGAGCATGCGCTCGTAGCGCTGGCGCAGCTCGGCGCCGTCGGCCTCGGCCTTGGCCCGGATGTGGCCCGCCTCGGCCTCGGCGCGGGCCTTGGTCTCGGCGGCCTCCTCCTGGGCCAGGCGCAGCATGCGCTGCAGGCGCTCGCTCAGGCCTTCCAGCGTGGTGGGGGGCAGGGAGAGGCGGTCGACCTGCTTGCGCAGGTCGCCGATCTCCGTGCGGCTGTGTTCGAGCTGCTTGGCCAGGTCGGCCGCCTGCGCCACCGCCGCGTTGCGGTCGGCGTGCAGCAGCTGCAGTTCGGCCTCCATGCGCTCCAGGTGCTCGTTCACCTGCGCGGTGTGGTAGCCGCGCTTGGTGATGTCGAACCCGGGGCCCAGAGGCACCAGCTCGCGTTCCTCGCCCAGACCCATACCCACTACGCTACCCGGAAGGCCTGCGCCCTACGCTCCCTACACGCCCCGGAACCGGTTGATCTTGTCCAGGTGGCGTGCCCGCAGCTGGTGGTCGCGGACCCCGAGGCCCTCCTCCGGAGCCAGGCACAGCACGCCGACCTTGCCCTGGTGGGCGTTGCGGTGGACGTCCAGCGTCGCCTGCCCGGTCTCGGCCAGCTCGTAGGTCTTCGACAGCGTCGGGTGGATCAGGCCCTTGGCGATGAGCCGGTTGGCCTCCCACGACTCGCGGTAGTTCGCGAAGTGCGAGCCGATGATGCGCTTGAGGTTCATCCACAGGTACCGGTTGTCGTACTGGTGCATGAACCCCGAGGTCGACGCGCACGTCACGATCGTGCCGCCGCGGCGGGTGACGTACACCGACGCGCCGAAGGTCTCCCGGCCCGGGTGCTCGAAGACGATGTCGGGGTCCTCGCCGCCGGTCAGCTCGCGGATCCGGGCCCCGAAGCGCTGCCACTCCTTCGGGTCCTGGGTCTCCTCGTCCTTCCAGAACCGGTAGCCCTCGGCATTGCGGTCGATGATCAGCTCCGCGCCCATCGCGCGGCAGATCTCGGCCTTCTCCGGGCTGGACACCACGCACACCGGGATCGCGCCGCCGTTGAGCGCGAACTGGGTGGCGTAGGAGCCGAGGCCGCCGGAGGCGCCCCAGATCAGCACGACGTCGCCCTGCTTCATGTTGGCGCCGTTGGTCGAGACGAGCTGCCGGTACGCCGTGGAGTTGACCAGCCCGGGGGAGGCGGCCTCCTCCCAGGTCAGGTGGTCCGGCTTCGGCATCAGCTGGTTGGCCTTGACCAGCGCGATCTCGGCGAGGCCGCCGAAGTTGGTCTCGAAGCCCCAGATGCGCTGCTCGCTGTCCATCATCGTGTCGTTGTGCCCGTCGGGGCTCTCCAACTCGACGTTGAGGCAGTGCGCGACGACCTCGTCGCCGGGCTTCCAGTTGTGCACGCCGGGGCCGGTGCGCAGCACGACGCCCGCGAGGTCGGACCCGACCACGTGGTAGGGCAGGTCGTGCCGCTTGGCCAGCGGCGAGACCTTGCCGTAGCGCTGCAGGAACTTGAAGGTGGACACGGGCTCGAAGATCGAGGTCCACACGGTGTTGTAGTTGATGGCGCTGGCCATCACGGCCACGAGCGCCTCACCGGGGCCCAGCTCGGGGGTCGCCACCTCGTCGAGGTGCAGCGACTTGCGCGGGTCCTTGTCGCGGGACGGCACCCCGGCGAACATCTCGACCTCGTCGGCGTGGACCGTGACCCCGCGATAGGTGTCGGGGACCGGCAACTCGCCGATCGTGTCCAGCTCATCGGCCATGATGGCGTCGAGGATCTTCTGCACGGCGCTCCTCCAGTGACGGCACGGGTTTGGTGGAGGTTACTGTCGAGTAGCGATTCAGAAGCGCACGATGTGAGCGATGGCACCCGATCGGTGGGACCGGATTCGCCGGTTGACCCCGTGTCGGGAGCGGCGGAGGATTTGAGCGGGATCTCCTGTCTCGGTGGAGGTGGTCTCGATGAGCACACCCGTGCACGCTCGCCCGTGGACCCGCCCGCACGACTGGGCGGAGGTGGTGTTGGGCCTGGTGGCGCTGCTGTCGCCGCTGTGGATGGCCACGGACACCGCCGCGACCTGGACCATGGTGATCCTCGGCGCCCTCATCGCGCTGGACGGGCTGGTGTCGCTGGCCCGGCCGGGCATGGTGGCCGGTGAGGCGATGCAGATGGTCCTCGGCGTCCTGCTGTTCATCTCGCCGTGGGTGATGGGCTACTCCGACCTGGAGGGCATCGCCTGGACGTCGTGGATCCTCGGCGCGCTGACCTTCATCGTCGGCGCCGCGGCCCTGCCGATGGCCCAGGCCGCGCACCGGATGGCGGGCTCGCACTAGGTGAGGTAGGACAACCGCGACCGGGGCGCGCCCCGGTCGCGGGTTGCCGTGTGTCGTACGGTCACCTACATGGCAACCTCTACCGAGGAAACGAAGCCGAAAGGTTTTTTCGGACACCCACGAGGGCTGGCGAACCTCTTCGGCACCGAGATGTGGGAGCGCTTCTCCTACTACGGGATGCAAGCGATCCTGCTGTACTACCTGTACTTCAGCGTCAACGAGGGCGGTCTCGGCCTCGATGAGGCCGTGGCGGCGGGCATCGTCGGCGCGTACGGCGGATCGGTCTACCTGGCGACGATCGCGGGCTCGTGGGTCGCCGACCGCCTGTTCGGACCCGAGCGCACCCTGCTCTACAGCGCCGTCCTGATCCTCTGCGGCCACATCGCGCTGGCCGTCGTGCCGGGCGTCGCGGGCGTGGCCATCGGCCTCATCTGCGTGGCGCTGGGCTCCGGCGGGCTCAAGGCCACGGCGACGGTCCTCGTCGGCCTGCTCTACGCCGAGGGCGACGACCGCCGCGACGCCGGGTTCTCGATCTTCTACATGGGCGTCAACATCGGCGCGCTCGCCGGACCGCTGCTGACCGGGCTCCTGCAGGACAAGGTCGGCTTCCACTGGGGCTTCGGCCTGGCCGCGGTCGGCATGGCGTTCGGGCTGGGCCAGTACATCCTGCAGCGGCGCAACCTGCCGCCCGCGGGCCGCGAGGTGCCCAACCCGATCGCGGGCGCCGAGCGCGTGCGGGCGTTCGCGGTCATCGCCCTGGGCGCGGCCGCCATCGTCGTGCTGGTCGTGACCGGCGTGGTCGGGCCGGACAACCTGGCGACCGTGGTCACCTGGGTCATCTCGGTGGCGGCCGTGATGCTGTTCGCGATGCTGCTGACGAGCAAGCGGGTGGACCGGGTCGAGCGGCAGCGGGTGGTGGCGTTCATCCCGATGTTCCTGGTCAGCTTCGGGTTCTGGTCGCTGTTCCAGCAGCAGTTCACCGTGCTGGCCATCTACGCCGAGCAGCGGCTGGACCTCGACGCGCTCGGCTTCTTCAGCATCCCGCCCGCGTGGTTCAACTCGGTGGAGCCGCTGTTCGTGGTGCTGCTGGCGCCGGTGTTCGCGGCGCTGTGGGTGCGCCTGGGCGACCGCCAGCCGTCGACGCCGATCAAGTTCGGCATGGGCGTCGCCGCGATGGGCGTGGCGTTCCTGGTGATGGCGCTGATGGGCTTCACCAAGGGCGACGGCGTGGTCAACCCGCTGCTGCTGGTGCTCGTCCTGGTGATCTTCGTGCTGGGCGAGCTGTGCCTGTCCCCGGTGGGCCTGTCCCTGTCGACGAAGCTGGCCCCGCGCGCGTTCGGCGCGCAGATGGTCGCGCTGTTCTACCTGTCCATCGCGCTCGGTTCCTCGGTCGCGGGCGCGCTGGCGGAGTACTACACCAAGGACAGCGAACCGGCCTACTTCGGCCTGCTGGGCCTGGGCGCGCTGGTCATCGGCGCGATCATGTTCGCGCTCTCCCCGGTGGTCAAGCGCCTGATGAACGGGGTGCGATAGCTCGAACCACGGGGTGGCGGCGGGCGCGGGCCGCCGCCACCCCGCTGGCCGTCACGGGGCGCTGTAGCCCACGGTGTAGGAGCCGGAGCCCGTGGCCGAGGTGATCCGGTAGACGTAGTAGCCGGACGTGCCCGTGTAGGCCAGGGTCTCGTCGGCGCTCGACGTCCGCGCCGAGGCGACCGTCTGCCAGGCCGAGCCGCTCCACTTCAGCAGTTCGAGGTCGAAGTTCGCGCCCGACGGGCCGTCCAGGCAGGCGCGGTGGGCGCCGGACGCGGCCTGGAAGTACGAGCCGTCGGGCTGGTAGGCGGAGCCGCCTGCCGACAGCGAGCCGGTGCGGGTGGCCGGGAAGGCGGTGCAGCCGCCGCCACCGCCGCTGATCCTCGCGGCGATCGCCCGGTCCATCACATCCAGGCTCACCGAGTTGAACGGCTTGGTGATGTTGCGCATCAACGAGTCCTGGGACGGCCGGTAGATGCCGTACTCGTACTGGTGCCCGCCCTGGTACGCCCCGATCGTGCCGCCGTCGGGGGTCGTGCGGCCCAGGTAGGACGCCCACTTGCCGCCGCGCGGGTCGGTGGTGACGTTGGGCTCCCTCGGCTCGCCGCCCCGGTAGGTGGTGCCGGGCGTGTAGTACTCGTCGGCGAGGCCGCCGACGGAGTGGCCCAGCTCGTGGATGGCGATGCGGCCCGCCTGCTCGTTGCCGCCGGAGACCGTCGCCAGGCTCGGATAGCCCGCGCCGCCGTACTTGGTGGTGTTGCCCACCGCCACGATGGCGTCGACGCCGGGCGCCTGCGCTGCGTACGCCTGCGCCTTGGACTCGCTCAGGCACAGCAGCCGCTCGATGCCGCCGCACCAGAAGTGCATGTCCAGCGCGGTGTCGCGGTAGACGCCCTGTTGCGGGTCGTTGTCCACACCGGACTGGTTGGACACGACGTTGACCAGCCACACGTTGACCGAGCCTCGGTACTTGTTCCACGGCGCGGTCGCGGCGATCTCGGCCCACTTCGACTCCGCGTGCTGGCGCAGCAGGCCCAGCTGCGACGAGGTGTAGCCGTCGCCGACGATCACCATGTCGAAGCGCGAGTCGGACGGGCCGGTGTCCTGGATCGGGATGACGTCGGCGGCCTGCGCCTGGACGGTGTCCTGCGGGGTGAGCGGCGGGTCGACCTCGACGGGGACGCGCACCCGGGTGATGGCGCCGTCGGGGGAGAACACCTCCCGCCATTCCGTCGCGACGGGCTGCGACACCGCGGGCAGGGGTGTCAGGCCGACGGCGGCTGCCAGCGCCAGGGCCGGGTAGAGGATGCGCATGGGAACGCCTCCGGGGGTAAGGGGCAGGGTAGAGCCCTACCGTTCCCAGTCGCGGCGTCGCCGGAAAATCCCAGTGGGGATAACTGGGGCGCTATGGATCTGTCGGGACCGCGCCCGTGCGTCCTATCCTGCGGGTCGATGGAGCTGGAACTGCGTCATCTCACGTCCCTGTGCGCGATCGCCGACGCGGGCAGCGTGTCCCGGGCGGCCGCGCTGCTCGGCGTGTCCCAGCCAGCGCTGACCGCCCAGCTGCAGCGCGTCGAGCGGGAGCTGGGCGCCCAGGTCTTCGTCCGCGACCGCAAGGGCGTCACCCCGACCCCGCTGGGCCAGTCCCTGCTCACCCGCGCCCGCGGCGTCCTGCTGGCGATGGACGAGCTGCGCCGCGACTCCGACCGCCGCGGCCTCGCCGCCGGTCCGGTCGTGCGGCTGGGCGGGATCGCGGGCGCGGTGTCGGTGGGCCTGGCCGACCGGCTCAGCGACCAGCTGCCCGACGCCGAGGTGCACCTGCGGACGGAGTACTCGCCCCGGGTGCTGTGGGACCTGCTGATGGCGAACCGGCTGGACGCCGCGGCGCTGGTGGACTACCCCGGTTTCGCGTTGCGCCCGCCCGCGACCGTGCTGTCGCAGGTGATCGCGGTGGAGCCGGTGTTCGTGGCGATGTCCGAGCGGCACCGGCTGGCCGACCGCGCGTCGGTGGCCCTGTCCGACCTGGCCGACGAGCCGTGGGCGCTGACCCCGTACGACGGCGCGGGCTGGCCGGACTGCTTCTACGCGGTGTGCGGGGAAGCGGGCTTCACCCCGCGCGTGCTCTACACCGTCTCCGACGGCACCCCGATCCGCGAACTCGTCGCCACGGGCCGCGCGGTCACCCCGTGCCAGGCCGTCTTCGCCTGCGGCGACGGCGTCCTGGTCAAACCCCTGGAAGGCGACCCGGTGCGGATGCGCCACATCCTCGCCTGCCGCGCCGACAGCCCACTGGCGGACAACTTCGACGTCGTCCTCCGCCTGGCCTGCGACGCGTACTGGGCCTACGCCCAGCGCCGCCCGGACTACCTGTCCTGGTTGGGGAACTGATCGTCCGGGCGGCCGCGGTGCTATCGGGGAGTCGGGAAACCCTCGCCGAGCCAGGACACCCAGCGGGCGCGGTGCTCGTCGGGGTTGGTGGCGGGGCCCTCCTGCGGGGGCTCGGGCAGCTCGTAGCCCGCGGCCGCCAGATCGCGGGCGATCTCGGTGATGGCGGCGAACCAGGAGTCCTCGACGGCCTCGACGACGCCGGTCGGGCCGTCCAGGCGCAGGGCGTACTCCAGCCAGCCGTGGTGCCACCAGGTGAGGGTGGCGCGGACCGGCCTGCCGTCGCGGGTGAGGGTGATGTCGGCGGTGTTCATGACGGCGGTGCTCAATGCGCCTCCCCGGGCTCGACCAACTCGACCAGGACGCCACCGGCGTCCTTCGGGTGCACGAAGTTCACCTTGCTGCCCGCGGTCCCGCGCCTCGCCTTCTCGTACAGCAGGCGCAGACCGTTGGCGCGCAGGGCGTCGGCTGCGGCTTCGACGTCGGTTACCCGGTAGGCCAGCTGCTGCAACCCCGGGCCGCTTCGGCCGATGAACTTAGCGATCGTCGACTCCGGCGTGAGCGGGGCCAGCAGCTGGACGGCGGTCCCGGCGCCGTCGTCGCCGGGGGCGCGCATCATGGCCTCGCGGACGCCCTGCTCCTCGTTCGTCTCCTCGTGCGCGCAGACGAGGCCGAAGTTGTCACGGTAGAAGGAGATGGCCACGTCCAGGTCGGGCACGGCGATGCCGACGTGGTCCACCGCGGTCACGAACTGCTTCAGCGCTTCCGGCATAAGAAGACGATACGACTACTCGCCGGTAACTTTTCCTGTGCGGCTACTCACACAGCCCCGTGTCGAGGCGGTCACGCGCGAGTATGGTGCCGGTTAACGCTCGTTCGCTCTCGTCGCCTAGGAGACCGCTGTGTCCGGAAGCGTCATCGTCGCGGGGGCCCGCACCCCCATTGGCCGTCTGCTCGGCTCCCTGAAGGACTTCACCGGCGCGCAGCTCGGTGGCATCGCCATCAAGGCGGCCCTGGAGAAGGCGGGCGTCAAGCCCGAGCAGGTCCAGTACACGATCATGGGCCAGGTGCTCACCGCGGGCGCGGGCCAGATCCCGGCCCGGCAGGCGGCCGTGGCCGCGGGCATCCCGATGACCGTGCCCGCCCTGACCATCAACAAGGTCTGCCTCTCCGGCCTCGACGCCGTCGCGCTGGCCGACCAGCTCATCCGCGCGGGCGAGTTCGACATCATCGTCGCGGGCGGCCAGGAGTCGATGACCCAGGCGCCGCACCTGCTGCCCAAGTCCCGCTCCGGCTTCAAGTACGGCGACGTCACGATGCTGGACCACATGGCGTACGACGGCCTGTTCTGCGCGTTCGACCAGGTCGCCATGGGCGCGTCCACGGAGAAGGTCAACGCCCGCTACGGCCTGACCCGCGAGGAGCAGGACGCCTTCGCCGCCGCGTCGCACCAGCGCGCCGCCGCGGCCATCAAGGAGGGCCGCTTCGCCGAGGAGCTGGCGCCGGTCAGCATCCCGCAGCGCAAGGGCGACCCGGTCGTGTTCGACACCGACGAGGGCGTGCGCGCCGACACCACCGCCGAGGGCCTGGCCAAGCTGCGCCCGGCGTTCGCCGCCGACGGCACCATCACCGCGGGCTCGGCGTCGCAGATCTCCGACGGCGCGGCCGCCGTGGTCGTGATGAGCAAGGCCAAGGCCGAGGAGCTGGGCCTGACCTGGATCGCCGAGATCGGCGCGCACGGCGTCGTGGCCGGTCCGGACGCGAGCCTGCACGAGCAGCCGTCCAACGCGATCAAGGCGGCGCTGGCCAAGCAGGGCCTGCAGGCCGCCGACCTGGACCTGGTCGAGATCAACGAGGCGTTCGCCGCGGTCGGCGTCGTCTCGACCCGCGAGCTGGGCGTCAGCCCGGACATCGTCAACGTCAACGGCGGCGCGATCGCGCTCGGCCACCCGATCGGCGCGTCCGGCGCGCGGGTCCTGGTGCACCTGGCCTACGAGCTCAAGCGCCGCGGCGGCGGCGTGGGCGCGGCCGCGCTGTGCGGCGGTGGCGGCCAGGGCGACGCGCTGATCATCACCGTCCCGAAGGGCTGAGCTTGGCCCGCCAGGTCGACGTCGCTGACCTGGTCGACCGCGCGCGGCGGCAGGAGCCGCGCGCGGTCGCCCGGCTGATCTCGCTGGTCGAGGACGCCAGCCCGCAGCTGCGCGAGGTCGCTGCCGCGCTGGCCCCGCTGACCGGCCGCGCGCAGGTCGTCGGGCTGACCGGGCCCCCCGGCGTCGGCAAATCCACCACCACGTCCGCCCTGGTCAGCGCGCTGCGCGCGGCCGGGAAGCGGGTCGGGGTGCTGGCCGTGGACCCGTCGTCGCCGTTCTCCGGCGGGGCGCTGCTCGGCGACCGCATCCGCATGCAGGACCACGCCACCGACCCGGGCGTGTTCATCCGGTCGATGGCCACCCGCGGCCACCTCGGCGGGCTGAGCTGGGCGACCCCGCAGGCGCTGCGCGTGCTCGACGCTGCCGGGTTCGACGTCGTGCTCATCGAGACCGTCGGCGTTGGACAGTCCGAAGTGGACGTCGTCGGGCTGGCGGACACCACGCTGGTGCTGCTGGCGCCGGGGATGGGCGACGGCATCCAGGCGGCCAAGGCGGGCATCCTGGAGATCGCCGACGTGTTCGTGGTGAACAAGGCCGACCGCGACGGCGCGGACACCACCGCGCGCGAGCTGAAGTACATGATCTCGCTGGGCCGCCGCGAGATCAGGGGCGCCAGCTGGCGGCAGCCGATCGTCAAGACCGTCGCCTCCCGAGGCGAGGGCGTCGACGAGGTCATCACCGCGATCGACCACCACCGCGACTGGACCCGCGCCCACGGCGAGTGGCACGACCGCCGCGCCGCCCGCGCCCGCACCGAGATCGAGGCCATCGCCGTCGCCGCCGTCCGCACCCGCCTCGGCGACCTGCACGGCGGCGACGCCATCGACGCCCTCGCCAAGCGCGTCATGACCGGCGACCTCGACCCGTACACCGCCGCGGACGCGCTGGTGGACGGCATCTAGCCCGCCCGGTTCGGTCACTGCCAGTACGGCGCGTCCGCTCGGAGCACCGGGCCGCAGGAGCCGCGGGGCATGCTCGCGGCGGCGTTCCAGTGGCCTGCGGCCGTCTGGGCCGCCGCGCGGACGGCGGCGAGGCGCGCCGGGTCGGGGACGGCGTCGCGGCGGACCCACTTCTCGCGGTTGCCCCGGCCCTGCATGATCAGTTCGTAGTCGGCGGTCATGCGGGGGTCGGTGAAGAGGCCGGTGGCCTTCGCCCAGGTGCCGTGGGCGGTGATGAACGTGGGCTTGGCCTCGGTGAAGACGTAGTCGCGCAGGCCCGCCATGTCCTCGGCCGACCAGAGCTCGGCGATGCGGCGGTGGGCGAGGCCTGCGAGGTCGATGATCTCCAGTTCGCTGGTCAGCGCCGCGCCGCCGATGTCGGGGACGAGCAGGGAGCCGTCGCGGACGTCGAGCAGGCGGGCGTAGGTGTTGAACTCCCAGCCGTCGATCTGGGCGATGACGCACGTGGGCACCGTCGGGCCGGTGCGGAAGCGGTCCATCGCGTCCCACCACAGCGTCACCGACTGGGCCAGGCCGAGCACGCCCACCACCGCCACCACGACCCGCCCGCGCACAGCGAGCCCCGACAGCACGTGCGCGCCCGCCACCGCGACGGTCAGCGCGGCCAGGGGCCAGACGGGGGTGGCGAAGCGGAACTGCGCCATCCAGTCCTGGGCCAGCACGCCGTACGCGGTCACCGCAAGGCCGAGCGGGACGGCTAGCGCGATGAGGCCGTTGCGGTGCGGCGACGGCCGCAGCAGGGCCGCGCCGACGAGCACGACGCCCGCCAGCAGCGTCAGCCAGCCCACGTACCCGACCATGTCGGCGGGCTTGGCCAGGTCCTCCACGGTCGGCACGCCCTGCGACTTCGCCAGCGCCGTGTTGGGCAGCAGCGCGCCGAACGTCAGCCAGCGCCAGACCAGGTAGAGGCCGACGGGCACGGCGAACACGGCCAGCCCGAGCAGCACGGGCTTGACCACCTCGCGCAGCGTGTCCCGCCGCAACAGGATGAGCACGACCAGCGCGTACGCGCCCGCGTAGATGAGCCCGTCCGGACGGGTCAGCGCCGCGATGGCGGCGAGCAGGCCGGTGATGACCGCCATGCGCGGCCGCAACAGCTCGTCGCGCGTGACGGCACGGGCGAGCACCGCGGCGATCGCGACGGCGCTGAACGCCAGCAGCGAGTTCTCCAGCCCGGAGAACGTCCAGATGGCGAACGACGGCACCAGCGCGGTGACCGTGCCCGCGGCGATCGTGACCACCGCCGGTCTGCTGGTCAGCGCCGACGCCGCGACGTGGAACGCGGCGAAGGCGCCCGCCGCCAGCAGCAGGGCCAGCGCCTTGGGGAACAGCGCGTAGTCGGGGACGCCGAACCAGGCGCCGGAGTCGAACAGCCCGACCAGGCGGCCCAGCGACAGCAGCCCCAGCCAAGCCGGGTTGGAGTAGCCCTCGACCGGGTCGACGCCCGGCTGCAGGACCGGTCCGGCCCCGGAGGTGATCGACCGGGCGTAGGCGAACGTGATGGCCGCGTCGTCGACGATCCACCGACCGTAGGCGAGTCCGTGCAGCCCGAGGACGGTTGTCGGGATCAGGACGGCGATGCCTGCCCTGACTCGGGGTGGCAACACCCGGGCAACTCTAGAGGGTGACTGAATCGTTCACCCGATTCGGGTAATGCGATCTTGTTCTGGCACTAGCCTCGCCGGCATGACCGACACCACCGCCGCCATCGAGGTCGAGGACATCCGCAAGTCCTACGGCGACCTCAGGGCTGTCGACGGCGTCTCGTTCAGCGTGGCCGAGGGCGAGTTCTTCGGCATCCTCGGGCCCAACGGCGCGGGCAAGACGACGACGTTGGAGATCATCGAGGGACTGCGCGAACCGGACTCCGGTCACGTGCGACTGCTGGGCGAGAACCCGTTCCCGCGCAACCCCGGGCTGCTGCCGCGCATCGGCGTGCAGCTGCAGGCGTCGGCGTTCTTCGAGAAGCTCACCGCCCGCGAGCAGCTGGAGACCTTCGCCGCGCTGTACGGCGTGGACGGCGAGCGCGCCAGGGAGATGCTGGACCTGGTCGGCCTGGCCGAGAAGGCCGACACCCGCGAGGAGAAGCTCTCCGGCGGCCAGCGCCAGCGGCTGTCGATCGCCTGCGCGCTGGTGCACGACCCGGACATCCTGTTCCTCGACGAGCCGACCGCGGCGCTGGACCCGCAGGCGCGGCGCAACCTCTGGGACGTGCTGCGCGCGATCCAGGAACGCGGAAAGACCATCGTCTACACCACCCACTACCTCGACGAGGCCGAGATCCTCTGCGACCGCGTGGCGATCATGGACCACGGCCGCGTCCTGGCGCTGGACCCGCCCGCCTCGCTCATCCGCGGCCTCGACGCGCCGACCCGGGTGTCCCTGGAGCGGGGCACGCTCGGGATCGATGACGCCCGCGTGCTCGCGGGCGCCGACGACGCGCACGAGGACGAGCAGTCGCTGACCATCACCACCCGCACCCCGGCGCCGCTGCTGTCCGCGCTGGCCGAGCGCGGGACCCTCGACGGACTGCAGGTGCGCACGGCGACCCTGGAGGACGTGTTCCTCAGCCTGACCGGACGGGAGTACCGCGCGTGACCGCCTTCAAGAGCCTGTCCAGGGCGATGGCCAAGGGCTACTACCGGGACAAGGCCACGCTGTTCTTCGCGTTCGTCTTCCCGCTGATGTTCCTGGTCATCTTCGGCCTGCTGTTCCGCGACGGCGGGGACGAGATGATCAAGCTCGGCGTCGTCGGCGACGGCCCGGTCGTGGTCGCGCTGGAGAACACCGGCGCGGTGGAGATCGTCAGGCCGGGGCTCGACGAGGGGCTGAAGCAGGTCCGCGAGGGCGACCTGCCCGGCCTGGTCGAGGTCGACGGCGACAGCGTCGAACTGCACTACGCCGCCAGCGACCAGGCCCGCGCCGGGCTCGTGCAGGGTCTGGTGTCCGGCGTCACGCAGCACGTCAACGTCCAGGCGACCGGGCAGCCGCCCGCGTTCGCCTACTCCGCCGCGCAGGTGGAGGACTCCTCGCTCAAGCCCATCCAGTACCTGACACCCGGCATCCTCAGCTGGGGCATCGCGATCACCGCGGTGTTCGGCGCGTCGCTGTCGCTGGTGAGCTGGCGCAGGAAGCAGGTGCTGCGGCGGCTGCGGCTGGCGCCGGTGACGGTCGGCACGGTGCTCTCGGCGCGGATCGTGGTGACGATCGCGGTCGCGGCGCTGCAGGCGCTGCTGTTCGTCGCCGTCGCGCTGCTGCCGGTGTTCGGGTTGCGGCTGTCCGGGACGTGGTGGCTGGCGATCCCGGTGTTCCTCAGTGGAATCCTCGCCTTCTTCGCGATCGGCATGCTCGTGGGGGCGTTCTGCAAGACGGAGGAGGCGGCGTCGGGCGCGGCGAACATCGTCGTGCTGCCCATGGCCTTCCTGTCCGGCACGTTCTTCCCCGTGGACGTCGCGCCCGGCTGGGTGCAGGCGGTGTCGCTGGCGTTCCCGTTGCGGCACATGAACGACGGCATGCTCGCGTTCCTCGTCCGGGGCCAGGGCGCGGAGGCGCTGCTGCTGCCGTGCGGTGTGCTGCTCGCGTTCACCGTTGTGGTGTCCGCCATAGCCGCCAAGGTGTTCACCTGGGAGGACAGCTGACCCCGACCCCGGCGTGAGGGCGCTCACGCCGCACACTGGGGTCCATGCAGGCTGCCGCACTGTTCCGGATCGTGTCCCTGGCCGAGGCCGTCTCCTGGCTGGGGCTGCTCACCGGCATGTTCTTCAAGTACGTCACCGAGACCGGCGAGCTCGGGGTGAAGGTCTTCGGCCCGATCCACGGCGCGGTCTTCGTGGCGTACGTCGCTGTGGCGTGGTTCACGGCGCGCAAGCTGGACTGGGACCGCAGGGCGACGCTGTGGGCGTTCGCGTCCAGCGTCCCGCCCCTGGCGACCCTCCTCTTCGAGCGCTGGGCCCTGCGCACGGGCAAGCTCGACCCGGTCGCCCTGCGCCGCCGGTTCTGACCACCGCCACTGGCGGACCCCGGTGCGCAGAACAGCGCGTCCACTGTGGTCCGCCAGATCGGCGGTGACCGCTGCGCGTGCAAGGGCCCGAACCCGCAGGGGAACCTCGAACGCGATGTGGACCATGCATCCGATCAGCAAGCCGGGTTCTTGAGGAGAGGATCCGCTGTGGACGTCTACGTCGAGAACCAGAACCATGAGCGGTCGCTCGCGGGCGCCGACGTCAATCGGAGGTTCGCCCGGATCCTCAGCGCCGCGGCTCCGTCGAGCCTGCTGTCCGGGGTGCACCCGCACGGCGACACCATGTTCAACATCCCGCAGCTGAACATGATCGAGAGCGAGTTCGACGGGATCCTGGCGAGGCGGCCGGACCTCGCCGACGACATCGCGGAGCTGCGCGGACTCCTCGAGGAGGTCCGCCGCAGGCGCGGATACCTCTGGATCTGCGGCGACTGACCGCGTGGAACCGAGGGTCGGTGTGGTGGATCACACCGGCCCCTCGGGGCGTTGCACGCGGGGTCAGCCCCAGCGGCGGAAGCCGCCCTCGGTGTTGACGACCTGGCCGGTGATCCAGGCGGCGTCGTCGGTGGACAGCCAGGCGATGAGGCGGGCCGGGTCGTCCGGCTCGCCCCAGCGGCCCGCGGGGAAGCGGCGGCGGACGGACTCGCGGGCCTCGGCGGAGGCGTAGCCGGTGTCGACCGGGCCGGGATTGACGCAGTTGACCGTGATGTTCGCCTCGGCGAGCTGGTCGGACAGGGTGCAGGTGATCGACGCCAGCGCGCCCTTGCTGGCCGCGTAGGCGACCTCGCCGGGCATGGGGCCCAGGTCCTGGCCGGACGTCATGAAGACGATCCGGCCGCCCGCGCGCCCGTCGTGCTGGGCGGCGAAGGCCTGGGCCAGCAGGATCGACGAGCGGGCGTTGACCGCCCAGTGGCCGTCCAGCATCGCCGGGGTCAGCTCCCCGAGCGCGCCGTCGCCGCCGCTGCGGGCGTGGTTGCAGACGAGGATGTCGATATGGCCGAACGCGGTGAGCGCGGCGTCGACGAGGTGCTGCGGGGCGTCCGGGTCGGCCAGGTCGAACTCCGCGTGCTCGACGCGCACACCCCCCATGTCGGCGGCGATCGCCTGCGGGCCCGCGGGGTCCGCACCCCAGGGCTGCGCGCGGTCGTGCGGGGAGTAGTGGTGCAGGAACAGGTCCGCGCCCAGCCCCGCCAGCCTGCGCGCGGTGGCGTAGCCGATGCCCGCCCGCCTGCTGACGCCGGTCACCAGCGCGACCCTGCCGTGCAGGTTCACCGACATGCGAACACCCCGAATCGTCCGGTCAGGCGGAACACCCCGTCGCGGGCGATCGTATGGCGCACACGCGCGGCGGCCACCTCAATAAACGCTGACCAATCAAGGCCCGCGGGCAGGTCCATGCCGTCGCGGATGCTGTCGACGTAGGCGATCACCGCGTCGGCGTCCGGGATCAGCACGGGCCGCTCGTAGCGGACCACCTCGACCTCGGCGAACGCCGCGCGCAGGACCGGCCCGTCGTCCACAGTGAACCGTCGGGGCTCGCGGAACAGGGGCGGCGGGGGCGCGCCGGTCAGCTCGCGGACCGAGTCGGTCCACAGCGCGTCCAGCTCGGGCTTGTCGTCGTGCCCGTTGGTGGCCGCGACGAGCACGCCGCCGGGGCGGATCACCCGCCGCAGCTCGGCGATCGCGGCCGGGATGTCGGGGGCGTGGTAGAGCATGTGCATGGCCAGCGCGGCGTCGACCGACGCGGTGCGCAGCGGCAGGGCGCAGACGTCCGCGCGAGCCTCGCCCGCCATGCTCGCGGAGAGGTCCATCGGGATCACCCGCAGGTCGGGGCGGTGTGCGCGCAGGTGGGCGGTGTGGCGGCCGGGGCCGCAGCCGATGTCGAGGACGGCGCCGCGCACGTCGCGCAGCAGGTCGGCGGCCACGGCGGGCAGGTCGACGGGGTCCTCCTGCCAGCGGTAGACGCCCTGGCGGGCGGCGAGGTTGTCCCGGGCCGCGTACTGCCGCAGCGACCTCGCGCGCTGGTCCATCAGTCCTGGAAGTCGCCGGTCGCCTTGCGGACCTTGGCCAGCAGGTCGGTCAGCTGGGTGGTCTGCCGGTCGGTCAGGCCGCGCAGGCCGAAGTCGATCGCGGTGACCGCCGCCGTCGCCTCGGCCCGCCGCTCGCGGCCCGCCTCGGTGATCTCGGCCAGCGTGGTGCGCCGGTCGGTGGGGTGCGGGAGCCGCCGCACCAGGCCGTCGGCCTCCAGCCGGTCGACGATGTTGGTCACGCTGGTCGGGTGCAGCTGCAGCCGCTCGCCCATGACCCGCATCGGCAGGCTGCCCCGGCGGGCGAAGGTGAGCAGCACCAGCGCCTCGTACCGGGCGAAGGTCAGCCCGTGCGGCTTCAGCGCGGCGTCCACAGCGGACTGCACGATCTGCTGGACCCGCATGATGCTGGTGACTGCGGCCATGGCGGTGGAATCGCCGATGCGCTCGGCCCACAGCTCCGCGGCGCGGGCGATGGGGTCGAACGGCAACGTGCGCGGCCTCATGCGCCTGAACCTACCAGCGCGAACCGATCAGTAGCCCCCGGGCGGCGGCTCGAACTCCGCCCACACGCCCAGCAGGCGGACCGGTCTGACCAGGTCGAAGCGCTCGAACGCGGTCAGCGCCGCGGCCGCGATCGCCGCGCCGTCCGAGGTCGGGCCGGGCAGGGTGAGGCTGCGCGTGCGGGTCAGGAACGGCGCGAACCGGGCCTTGACGCCCACCCGGACCGCCGGGCGGCCCTCGGCGGCGACGTCCCCGGCGACCCGCTCGGCGAGCGCGGCCAGCTCGCGGCGCAGGTCGTCGGGGTCGGTCAGGTCGTGCTGGAAGGTCGTCTCGCGGCTGTGCGAGCGCGGCACCCACGGCGTGGCGCTGACCTCGGTGGAGCCCGCGCCCAGGGCGAGCGTGCGGTACCAGGGGCCCATGCGCGGGCCCAGGACGAGCAGGTCGTCCGGATCCGCTCTGGCCAGCTCGGCGACGGTGGTGTAGCCGAGGTCGGCGAGCTTGCGGGCGGTGCGCGTGCCGATGCCCCAGAGCGCCGTCGTCGGCCGCTCGGCCATGACCTCGAACCAGTTGTCCCTGGTCAGCCGGTAGATCCCGGCGGGCTTGGCGAAGCCGGTGGCGAGCTTGGCGCGCAGCTTCGTGTCGCCCACGCCGACCGAGCAGCTGAGGTGGGTGCGGTTCCACACCGCGTCCTGGATGCGGCCCGCGAGGTCCTCCGGGTCGTCGGTCTCGGCGCCGACGAACGCCTCGTCCCAGCCGAGGACCTCGACGACGACGTCGAACTCCCGCAGGGTGGCCATCACCTCGGCCGAGGCGTCGTCGTAGGCGGCGGGGTCGGAGGGCAGGAAGACGGCGTCCGGGCAGCGCTTGGCGGCCGTGCGCATCGGCATGCCGGACCTGATGCCGTACTCGCGGGCCTCATAGGACGCCGTCGCGACCACCGAGCGCAGGGTGGGATCGCCCGCGCCGCCGACGACGACCGGCCTGCCCGCCAGCTCCGGGCGCCGCAGCAGCTCGACCGCGGCGATGAACTGGTCGAGGTCGACGTGCAGAATCCAGGACCCCACCGGGCTAGTGTGCGCCCGTCAGCCGTATCCCGACAGGAGGTGCCCGTGCTCGTCGCGTTCAGCGTCAGCCCGCTCGGCGGGGAATCGGAGAACGTCGGCCGCGCGGTGGCCGAGGCCGTGCGGGTCGTCCGCGAGTCCGGTCTGCCGCACGAGCTGTCCAGCATGTACACCACGATCGAGGGCGAGTGGGACGAGGTGATGGCCGTGGTGCGGCGGGCCACCGACGTGCTGCTGGCCAAGTACCCGAGGGTGTCGCTCGTGCTCAAGGCCGACATCCGGCCGGGGCACACCGGCCAGCTGACCGCGAAAGTGGCCAGGGTCGAGGAGTACCTGGCGGAGTAATGTCGGCGCGGTGACCACGCCGCGCGAACTCTGGCTGTGCTTCGAGCCCTACCACGACGTCGTCTACTTCACCCCGGAGAGCCGCGCCGCCGCCGACGCGCTCGGCTGCAAGGGCGGCTGGATGGGCTACTTCGGCATGCGCGCCGCCCCGCTCGGCGCGGCACCGGAATGGCTGATCACCAGCGTCTTCTACAACTTCCACCCGTCGCGGGTCGCCAGGGCGGTGCCGGAGGTGTGGGACATCGCCACGCCCGCGCAGTTCCTCGACGCCCGGCTCAGCGGCGTCGACGGCGCCCTGCGCAGGCTGCTCGGCGACGAGGTGACCGGCGACGACCTCGCCGAGGCGGCCGAACTGGTCGTCGCGGCGGCGGGCGCGGCCCCGACGGCGGGCCGCCCGCTGGGCGCGGCCAACGCGGCCCTGCCGCTCCCGGCCGAGCCGCACCTGGCGCTGTGGCAGGCCGCGACCACCCTCCGCGAGTCCCGCGGGGACGGGCACATCGCCGCGCTGGTCACTGCCGGGCTGGACCCGTGCGAGACCCTGGTGCTGTTCGCCGCCGAGCACGGCCTGACACCCGAGTACATGCAGCAGGCCCGCAACTGGCCGGTCGAGGAGTGGACGGCGGCCCGCACCCGCCTCACCGAACGCGGCCTGCTGGACGACTCCGGCCTGACCCCCGACGGCGCCGCCGTCCGCGAGACGGTCGAGGTCCTGACCGACGAGGCGGCCGCGGCCCCGTGGGACCACCTGGGCCCGGAGGCCACCACCCGCCTTGTCCGCCTGCTGGCCCCGCTGTCCCTGCGGATCGCCAGGGGCAACGAGGCCATGCGCGTCAACCCGATGGCGCTGGCCCCGGAGACCGAACTCGAACGCCTGGTCGCCGAGACATAGCCAGCGGGGCCGCCGGGTCCGCGGTGGTCGCCGGGCGGTGGCGTTTCCCGGTGGTCGCCCGGCGTGGCGCCGCGCTGGACGGCAGGTTGGGCCGACGTTCTGTGGATGCGTGGCCGTCGCCCGTGGGTTCGGGGCCGGTGTCGTCGTGGGTCAGGCGGTGGTTGCCTGATCGTGCGGCGGCGTTCGGTGGGTGTGGGAGTCCGCAGCCCCTTCGGGACTGCGGCATGCCAAGATGAAAACCGTGACCAGGCCCGACCCACGCAACACCGCAGCGCTCTCCGCCGCTTTGTCCAGGGCGGTTGACCTTTCCGCGCTCAAAGCCCGTGCCGACGCCGCCCGCACGACCCCCGCGGGGGGCAAGCAGCAGCAGGCGCCCGCAGGCGATCACGTCGTCGATGTGACCGAGGCCACGTTCCAGGCCGAGGTCGTCGAGGCGTCGATGCAGGTGCCGGTGATCGTCGCGTTGGGGGCGAGCTGGTCGGGGCAGGCGCAGCAGCTGGTCGCCCTGCTGGAGAAGCTGGCCGCCGAGTTCGGCGGCGCGTGGCGGCTGGCCAAGGTCGACATCGAGACCAGCCCGCGCGTGGCCCAGCTGTTCGGGGTCCAGGCGGTCCCGATGACCGTCGCGGTCGCCGCGGGCCAGCCGATCGAGGCGTTCGGCGACATCCCGCCGGAGCCGCAGCTGCGCCAGTGGCTGGGCAGCCTCGTCGACGCGCTGCGCGACCGCCTGCCCGGCATCCGCGAGGCCGAGGCCGCCGGGGGCGGCCAGGAGGCCGCCGAGCCCGAGCCCGACGACCCCAGGCTGACCGCGGCCGAGGACGCGCTCGACCGCGGCGACTACGCCGCCGCCGAGGCCGCCTACCAGGCCATCCTCGACTCCGAGCCCGCCAACGAGCACGCCGCGGCCGCGCTGACGCAGGTCCGCTTCATGGCCCGCACCCAGGCCACCGACCCCTCGGTCATCGTCCGCGCCGACACCTCGCCGGACGACTTCGAGGCGCAGCTGGCCGCGGCCGACCTCGAGGTGGCGGGCCATCAGGTGGAGAAGGCCTTCACCCGCCTCATCGCCGCCGTCCGCCGAGCCTCGGGCGACGACCGCGACAAGGTCCGCGGCCACCTGGTCGGCCTGTTCGACCTCTTCGCCCCGGACGACCCCCGCGTCGCCAAGGCCCGCCGGGACCTGGCCAGCGCCCTCTTCTAAGCCGTCCGAGCCTGCCAAGGCTCGGACCAGCCGCCTGCGCGTCGGTCGATCGGAGGCCTCTAGCCTCGGTTGCCGATTGGCCTTGATTGCTGATCGCTGTCTGCGCATCGGTGGCAGGGCCTGGGCAGGGCGCCCTTCTGAGTCCGGATCGGGTCGGCTGTTGGGGGGCGGGCTCTTGATCGTGTTGGTCGCGGCCTGACCCCGGTGACTCGCGACACGACGACCCGCCGGAGCTGACCAGCACCCCCTTCGAGTCCGGGTCGCCTGCGACAGCCCGGTGTTCGGCGGAAGCGCCTCGCCCCCGGCCTGCTGATCGCTACTCTCGGGGCGGTCGCGGTGTGGGCGAAGGGCGGGCGTGTGAAGCGGGTTCTGCTGCACCCGATGACGGGGCTCCTGGTCGCGGGTCTCGTGGTGTCGGTGGCTGTCGCGGATTCCGTCGGGGACGTGGCGTGGGGGCTGCTCGCCACGCTCGGCGGGTATCTGGCGGGGCTGTTGGCGCTCCAGGTCGGGATGCTGGTCGGGGCCGTCGTGCTCGGGGTGTCCGTGCGGACCGTCGTGGTCGGGGTTGGGCCGCGGGTGGCCGATTGGTCGTCCGCGCGGCGGGTGGTCGTGCTGCGGGCGGTACCTGTTTTCCTGTCCGTCTCCATCGCGCCCGGGCGGGCGCCGGTGCGGGGGCGGATGTGGGGTGCGGCGCTGTGTTCCGCGCTCGCCGGGATCGCCGCGACCGCGGGGCTGGCGGCGGTGGGCGTGGTGCTCGCCGTCGCCAGTGGACTGACGGTCGCGCACGCGCTCGTGCCCAGGAAGACGGCCGCCGCGACCTCCACCGGCTGGCTGCTGGCCAACCTGCTGCGCCTCACCGGCGACCAGGCCGCGCAGCTGGCGGCCGCGCCCGTCGTCAAGCAGGCCGTGGACGCCACATTGGACGGTGACCTCGACACCGCCGACCGGCTGTGCGAGCAGCTCAGGGACCAGTACCCGACACTCAAGACCGCGCGGGCCGCGCGCGTGCTCGTGCACCAGGCGCGCGGGCGGTACGCCGAGGGGCTGGCGCTCGCCATGGCGATGATCGACGAGCAGTCGCCCGCCGACGCCGCCCCGTTCTTCGCCGCGCTGGCCGGGCTGGCGTGCGACACCGTCGAGGCCGGGGTGCTCGACGCCGCCGTCGGCCTGCCCACCGCCCAGAACGCGATCGAGGCCGCCGAGGCCCTCGGCTACCCCGCTTACAAGCTCACCGGCACCAAGGCCCACCACGCCCTGCTCACCGGCGACATCCGGCAGGCCATCACCCTCGCCCGCCGGTCGCTGGAAACCAACGACGACCGCCTCGGCCGCGTCGACGACCTCGTCACCCTCGCCCGCGCCCGGATGGCCGACCACGACAACCGCGGCGCGCGCGAGGCCATCGACGAGGCCGAGCGGACCGCGCCGTGGTGGCCCAGGGTCAGGGCCACCAGGGCGCGGCTCGAGGTGGCCTGATCAGGCCAGCACGACCTTGCCCAGCTCCGCGGGCGTGGCCAGCAGGTCGTGCTTGGGCAGGACCCGCACGGTGACGCCGAGCGCGCCCGCGTGCGGGAGCGGCAGCTCGGTCACGTACCGCCCGTGCTCGGCCGGGCGCATCGGCGCGGTGACGACGTCGGTCAGGTCGTCGGTGTCGCCGACCCGGCCGATCACCGCCTGCACCTCCACATCGGACGGCGACAGCCCGGCGAGGTCCACGACCGCGTGCACCTCGACCGGGTCGCCGATCACCGGCGTGTGCCCGTCGTCCATGCCCAGCTCGCAGCCCGTGACCCGCACGTAGGACCACGCCCCGGCGAGCCTGCGCCGGTAGTCGGCCAGGTCGCGGGCCATGCGGAAGTCCTCGGCCTCGGCCAGCACCCCGGCGGTCGCGGCGGGCCCGTAGTAGCTGTCGACGTACTCGCCGACCATCCGGGACGCCTGCACCCTCGGCCCCAGCGTGTCGAGGGTGTGCCGGACCATCGCCAGCCAGCGGCTCGGCACGCCCGCGGCGTCGCGGTCGTAGAACAGCGGCGCCACCTGCGAGCCCATCAGCTCGTACAGCGCGGCCGCCTCCAGGTCGTCGCGGCGGACCGGGTCGGTGACGCCGTCGGCGGTGGGGATCGCCCAGCCGTTGCTGCCGTCGTAGAACTCGTCCCACCAACCGTCCCGGATGGACAGGTTGAGCCCGCCGTTGAGCGCGGCCTTCATGCCGGACGTGCCGCACGCCTCCAGCGGGCGCATCGGGTTGTTCAGCCACACGTCGCAGCCCCAGTAGAGGAACCGCGCCATCGACATGTCGTAGTCGGGCAGGAAGACGATCCGGTGCCGGACCCTCGGGTCGTCGGCGAACCGGACGATCTGCTGGATCAGCGCCTTGCCGCCGTCGTCGGCCGGGTGCGACTTGCCCGCGACGACCAGCTGCACCGGCCGGTCGGGGTTGAGCAGCAGCGACCGCAGCCGCTCGGGGTCGCGCAGCATGAGCGTCAGGCGCTTGTAGGTCGGCACCCGCCGGGCGAAGCCGACGGTCAGCACGTCCGGGTCGAAGACGGTCTCGGTCCAGTTCAGCTCCAGCGCCGACGCCCCGCGCTGCAGCCACGCGGCGCGGACCCGGCGGCGCACCTCGGCGACCAGCCGGGCGCGCAGGGTGCCGCGGATCTGCCACAGCTCCGCGTCGCTCACCCCGGACAGGCCCGCCGTCGGGTCGGTCCAGTCGGCCAGCGCGGTGATCTCCCGCGCGGCCCAGGTCGGCCCGTGCACGCCGTTGGTCACCGAGCTGATCGGCACCTCGTCGGTGTCGAAGCCCGGCCACAGCGCGCCGAACATGTCCCGGCTGACGGCGCCGTGCAGCTTCGACACGCCGTTGGCGCGCTGGGCCAGCCGCAGCCCCATGTGCGCCATGTTGAACATGCCCGCGTTGTCCTCGGCGCCCAGCGCCAGCACCCGCCGCACCTCGATGCCGGGCAGCAGCGCCTCGTCGCCGAAGTAGTACTGCACCAGGTCGACCGGGAAGCGGTCGATGCCCGCCGGGACCGGGGTGTGCGTGGTGAACACCGTGCCCGCGCGCACCGCGGAGAGCGCCTGGTCGAAGTCCAGCCCGCGGCCGGACACCAGCTCGCGCAGCCGCTCCAGGCCGAGGAAGCCCGCGTGGCCCTCGTTGGTGTGGAACACCTCCGGCTGCGGGGTGCCGCTCAGCTCGCAGTACGCGCGCACGGCCCGCACGCCGCCGATCCCGGCCAGGATCTCCTGCCGGATGCGGTGGTCCTGGTCGCCGCCGTACAGCCGGTCGGTGACGTTGCGCAGGTCGTCGGGGTTCTCCTCGATGTCGGAGTCCAGCAGCAGCAGCGGGACCCGGCCGACCTGCGCCTTCCAGATCCGCGCCCGCAGCACCCGCCCGCCGGGCATGGCCACGTGCACCAGGATCGGCGCGCCGCTGGGCTCGGTCAGCGGCTCGAGCGGCAGGCCGTTGGGGTCGATCACCGGGTAGTGCTCGATCTGCCAGCCGTCGAGCGAGAGCGACTGGCGGAAGTAGCCGGAGCGGTAGAGCAGGCCGACGCCGATCAGCGGCACGCCGAGGTCGGACGCCGCCTTCAGGTGGTCGCCCGCCAGCACGCCGAGGCCGCCGGAGTAGTTGGGCAGCGCCTCGGTGACGCCGAACTCCATGGAGAAGTACGCGATGGCCCTCGGCAGCCGGGTGCCGTTGGCGCCGTCGGCCGCGCGGCGGGCGCGCTCCTGGTACCAGCGCGGGCCGGTCAGGTACTCGCGCAGCTCGTCGGACAGCGCGCGCACCCTGCCGAGGAAGTCGGGGTCGGTGGCCAGCGACTCCAGCCGCTCGGCGGGGACCTGGGCGAGCAGGTGCAGGGGGTCGCCGCCCACTCTGGCCCAGATGTCGGGATCCACCGCGGCGAACAGGTCCTGGGTCGGCGGGTGCCACGTCCAGCGCAGGTTGGTCGCGAGCATGCCGAGATCGGCCAGCGGCTCGGGCAGTCCGGCACGGACGGTGAATCGGCGTACGGCTCTCACGCGACACGACCCTAGCGCGAGAGCGGCCCCGGGCAAGCCCACCGGGCGCGCCGAGGAGCGGCGGGTTGTCGTGTGAGCCTGGATCGAGCAAGGCAGACTAGGGGGCAGGGATCCGTGCAAGCCAGTTAAGGAGCGCACCGGTGAGACACCTTCTGTCAACCTCGGCGGAATGGCAGCCCTCCCGACCGCACCTCAGGGGAACGACGCTCCGGACCGGACCGGGCCTGCGCAGCACGACGACCATGATCAACTGCGGGGAGGCGGCTCAGTGAGCGGTCGGCTTGGCATCGATGACGTCTCCCCGGTCGTGTCGTGCGGCCGTTACCCCGCGAAGGCGGTCGTGGGCGAGCACATCCCCATCCAGGCCACGGTATGGCGCGAAGGCCACGACGCCGTGGCGGCCACCGTCTCGTGGCGCGGCCCGCAGGATCCCGTCTCGCGCAGCACGCGCATGAAGCCCGTCGGCGTCGGGCTCGACCGGTGGGCGGCGGAGATCGTCCCCGACTGCGAGGGCCTGTGGACGTTCCGCGTGGACGCCTGGAGCGACCCGTGGTCGACGTGGCGGCACGCGGTGGAGGCGAAGGTCGGCGCCGGGCAGGGCGCCGACGAGCTGGCCAACGACCTGGAGACCGGCGCCCGGCTCGTCGAGCGGGTGGGCAGGCGCCCGGACCGCAACGGCGACCGCAAGCTGCTGATCTCCGCCGCCCGGGCCCTGCGCGACGACTCGATGCCGCTGGCCGCGCGCATCGCCGAAGCGCTCTCCGAGGCCACGCACCGGGTCATGACCGCCTACCCGGTCCGCGAGCTGATCACCAAGGGCAAGGTCCACCAGGTCTGGGTCGACCGCAAGACCGCGCTGTACGGGTCGTGGTACGAGTTCTTCCCGCGCTCGACCGGCGGGGTCGACGAGTCCGGAAAGGCCGTGCACGGCACCTTCCGGACCGCGATCGGCGAGCTCGACCGCATCGCCGACATGGGCTTCGACGTGGTGTACCTGCCGCCGATCCACCCGATCGGCCGAGTCAACCGCAAGGGCCCCAACAACAGCGTGGTCTCCGTGCCCGAGGACGTCGGCTCGGTGTGGGCCATCGGCGCGGCCGAGGGCGGGCACGACGCGATCCACCCGGAGCTGGGCACCTTCGCCGACTTCGACGCCTTCGTCGCCCGGGCCAAGGAGCTGGACCTGGAGGTCGCGCTCGACCTGGCCCTGCAGTGCGCGCCCGACCACCCGTGGGTCACCGAGCACCCGGAGTGGTTCACCACCCGCCCCGACGGGTCGATCGCCTACGCGGAGAACCCGCCGAAGAAGTACCAGGACATCTACCCGCTCAACTTCGACAACGACCCCGCCGGGCTCTACGCCGAGGTGCTGCGGGTCGTGCTGCTGTGGGTCGAGCACGGGGTGCGGATCTTCCGGGTCGACAACCCGCACACCAAGCCGCCGGACTTCTGGGAGTGGCTGATCCGCGAGGTGAAGGCGGTCGCCTCCGACGTGCTGTTCCTGTCCGAGGCGTTCACCCGGCCCGCCCGGCTCTACGGGCTGGCCAGGCTCGGGTTCACCCAGTCCTACACGTACTTCACCTGGCGGACGACCAAGCAGGAGCTGATCGACTTCGGCATGGAGGTCGTCGGGCACCTCGACGAGGCCCGGCCGAACCTGTTCGTCAACACCCCGGACATCCTGCACGCCTCGCTGCAGCACGGCGGGCCCGCGATGTTCGCCATCCGGGCGGCGCTGGCCGCCACGATGTCGCCGACCTGGGGGGTGTACTCCGGCTTCGAGCTGTTCGAGGGCCAGGCGGTCCGCGAGGGCAGCGAGGAGTACCTGGACTCGGAGAAGTACCAGCTCCGCCCGAGGGACTACGCCGCGGCGCTGGCCCAGGGCCGCTCGCTGCAGCCGTGGATCACCCGGCTCAACGCCATCCGCCGGGTGCACCCCGCGCTGCAGCAGTTGCGCACGCTGCACTTCCACCACATCGACAACGACGCGCTGATCGCCTACTCCAAGGTCGACCCGGCCAGCGGGGACACGGTCGTCACCGTGGTCACCCTGGACCCGCACGTGCCGCAGGAGGGCACGCTCTGGCTCGACCTGGCCGCCCTCGACCTCGACCCGAACCGCCTGCACCCCGCCTACGACGAGGTCAGCGGGCAGACCTGGGACTGGGGCGGGGCCAACTACGTGCGGCTGGAGCCGTGGCGGTCGGTGGCGCACATCGTCCACATCCGACGCTAGCGGCGGTCGCGGGCGATCAAGACTGCGGGGAAGCGCCCCCTGCCTGACAATGGGGGGATACCACCCCATCGGACACACCACCGGCCAACGACGACGGTGACAAAAGGCGACACATGACGCACCCCGCTGCCCCGGACGCTGCCCTGGGCCTGGAAGGAATCCCGCACACCGGAGAGGGCCTGACCGCCGACGGTCACCTCACCGAGCCCCAGTCGGAGGACTTCGACCACGCCCGACAAGCGCCGGAGGACCCGCACTGGTATAAGACGGCCGTCTTCTACGAGGTGCTGGTCCGCGCGTTCAACGACTCCGACGGCAACGGCACCGGAGACCTGCGCGGCCTCGCCGACAAACTGGACTACCTGCAATGGCTCGGCGTGGACTGCCTGTGGCTGCCGCCGTTCTACGCCTCCCCGCTGCGCGACGGCGGCTACGACATCAGCGACTTCCGGGCGATCCTGCCCGAGTTCGGCACCGTCGAGGACTTCGTGTACCTGCTCGACCAGGCGCACAAGCGGGGCATCCGGGTGATCACCGACCTGGTGCTCAACCACACCTCCGACGCCCACCCGTGGTTCCAGGAGTCGCGCAACAACCCCGAGGGGCCCTACGGCGACTTCTACGTCTGGAGCGACAACGACGAGCAGTACGCCGACGCGCGGATCATCTTCGTCGACACCGAGACGTCGAACTGGACCTTCGACCCGGTGCGCGGGCAGTTCTACTGGCACCGGTTCTTCGCCCACCAGCCCGACCTCAACTACGAGAACCCCGAGGTCCAGGAGGCGATGCTGGACGTGCTGCGGTTCTGGCTGGACCTGGGCATCGACGGGTTCCGGCTGGACGCGGTGCCCTACCTGTTCGAGGAGGAGGGCACCAACTGCGAGAACCTGCCGCGCACGCACGAGTTCCTGCGCCGCTGCCGCAAGGTCGTCGACGACGAGTACCCCGGCCGCGTGCTGCTGGCCGAGGCCAACCAGTGGCCCGCCGACGTGGTCGAGTACTTCGGCGACCCGGCCACCGGCGGCGACGAGTGCCACATGGCGTTCCACTTCCCGCTGATGCCGCGCATCTTCATGGCCGTGCGCCGGGAGTCGCGGTTCCCGATCTCGGAGATCCTGGCCCAGACCCCCGCCATCCCCCGCAACGCCCAGTGGGGGATCTTCCTGCGCAACCACGACGAGCTGACCCTGGAGATGGTCACCGACGAGGAGCGCGACTACATGTACGCCGAGTACGCCAAGGACCCGAGGATGAAGGCGAACATCGGCATCCGGCGGCGGCTGGCCCCGCTGCTGGACAACGACCGCAACCAGCAGGAGCTGTTCACCGCGCTGCTGCTGAGCCTGCCCGGCTCCCCGGTGCTCTACTACGGCGACGAGATCGGGATGGGCGACAACATCTGGCTCGGCGACCGCGACGCCGTCCGCACGCCCATGCAGTGGTCGCCCGACCGCAACGCCGGGTTCTCCCGCACCGACCCGGGGCGGCTGTACCTGCCGGTGATCATGGACCCGATCTACGGGTTCCAGGCGGTCAACGTCGAGGCGCAGATGAACAACACCTCGTCGCTGCTGCACTGGACGCGGCGCATGCTGCAGGTGCGCACCCAGCACACGGCGTTCGGCCTGGGCGACTTCGCCGAGCTGGGCTCGTCCAACCCGAGCGTGCTCGCCTATCTGCGCCGCCACGGCGACGACGTCATCCTCTGCGTCAACAACCTCTCGCGGTTCCCCCAGCCGGTGGAGCTGGACCTGGCGCCGTACCGGGGCCGGGTGCCGATGGAGCTGACCGGCGGGGTTCGTTTCCCGGCGATCGGGGAACTGCCTTATCTGCTGACCCTGCCGGGCCACGGCTTCTACTGGTTCCAGATCAGCACCCGGACAGAGGAGGTCGAACCCGTATGACGACCCGCCCGCGGCACGTCGTCGCCGCGCTGGCCGACGACCTGGCCGAGTGGCTGCCCCGGCAGCGCTGGTACGCGGCCAAGGGGTCGCGGCCCGCCCGGATCGACGTGCGCGCGGCGGCGCAGCTCGGCGCGGGCGACCCCGCGCTCATCCAGGCGCTGGTCGACGTCACGGCCGAGGGCAGCGGGACCGAGCCCTACCAGCTGCTGATCGGGCTGCGCTCCGAGCTGCCCGAGCACCTGGCGCACGCCGGGATCGGGCGGGTCGGCGGGGACTACGCCTACGAGGCGACCCAGGACCCCGAGCTGATGGCCCTGCTGCTGGACCTGATGGCCGCGGGCCGGGAGACCGAGGGCATCAGCTGGCAGCCCGAGCCCGGCATCCGGCTGGTCACCGGGCTGCGGGCGCGGCCGATCGGGGTGGAGCAGTCCAACACCTCGATCATCTTCGGCTACCACTACATCCTCAAGCTGTTCCGCAGGCCGACCCCGGGCCCCAACCGCGACGTCGAGCTGCACCGGGCGCTGTTCCGCGCGGGCAGCGAGCAGGTCGCCGAGCCGGTCGCCGAGGTGCGCTGGGACGGGCTCGTGCTCGGCTTCGCCCAGCGCTACCTCGCCGACTCGGTCGAGGGCTGGGCAGCGGCCACCGCCAGCGTGCGCGACCTGCTCGCCGAGGGCGACCTGTTCGCCGCCGAGGTGGGCGGGGACTTCGCGGGCGAGGCCGGACGCCTCGGCGAGGCGCTGGCCACGGTGCACCTCGACCTGGCCAGGGTGCTGGGCGCCGAGCGCATGCCCGCCGATGCGGTCGGCGCCGCCGTCGACGAGCTGCACGCGCGCCTCGACCGCGCGCTGGCGCGGGTGCCCGAGCTGGGCGAGCACGAGCCGATGGTGCGCGCGGCGTTCGACGCCCTGCGCGGGCTCGACGGCGTCGACGTCCAGCAGGTGCACGGCGACCTGCACCTCGGCCAGACCCTGCGCACCACGACGGGCTGGGTGCTGATCGACTTCGAGGGCGAGCCCGCGGCCAGCCCCGCCGACCGACTGCGCACCCGCTCCCCGCTGCGCGACGTGGCCGGGATGCTGCGCTCCTTCGACTACGCCGCCCTGCACCTGCTCGCCGGGACCGAGCCGGACCGCCAGCAGCTCACCCGGGCGCTGGAGTGGGCCGACCGCAACCGCGAGGCCTTCTGCGACGGCTACGCCGCGGTCGCGGGCGACCCCCGCGAGCAGTCCGCGCTGCTGCGCGCGTTGGAACTGGACAAGGCCGTGTACGAGGTCGTGTACGAGGCGGGCCACCGCCCGGACTGGCTCGACATCCCGCTCGCCGCATTGCGCAGGGCCGGATAATGCCGCAGGTCGGAGGCCTGCAAGTGGGTGACGGGGAGTTCTCGGACCGCCCGAACGTGGCTAACCTGATCGTTCACGTGTCGTCGGACGGGATCGGGGTAACTCGTATGCGGATCTCGGATGTGCTGCGGAGCAAGGGTTCGACGGTCGCCACGGTCGACCCCGGGCTGACGGTGGCGGGCATGCTGGCCGAGCTGGCCCGGCACAACGTCGGCGCGCTGGTCGTCGTCGACGGGGATACGGTGGTGGGGATCGTGTCCGAGCGCGACGTCGTGCGCGGGCTCGCCGAGCGCGGGGGCGGGCTGCTGGACGTGCCCGTCGCCGAGATCATGACCGCGGAGGTGTTCACCTGCGAACCGGGTGACACCGTCGACTCGTTGGCGGGCGTGATGACCGAGCGCCGCATCCGGCACATGCCGGTGCTCTCCGGCGGCGCGCTGGTCGGCATCGTCAGCATCGGCGATGTGGTCAAGAGCCGCATCAGCCAGTTGGAGAGCGACCGCGACCAGTTGACTTCCTATATACAAGGGTGAACACCGTTGCGTGACGACTTCGCCCGGCTGCTGGCCGGAGCCCACCACGACCCGCACTCGCTGCTCGGCGTCCACCCGCTGCCCGGTCAACCGGGCCGGGTGGCCGTCCGGGCCCTGCGTCCCCACGCCAAGGCGGTCGCGGTCCTGGTCGGCGGCACGGCGGGCGAGGGCAGTCGCCACGAGATGGACGAGGTGGCCGACGGGCTGTTCGAGGCCGTGCTGGCCGAGGCGCCCACCGAGTACCTCTTCGAGGTCGACTACGGCACCGGCGAGGTCGTGCTCGTCGACGACCCCTACCGCTGGCTGCCCACCCTCGGTGAGCTGGACCTGCACCTGTTCGGCGAGGGCAGGCACGAGCGGCTGTGGGACGTGCTCGGCGCGCACGTGCGGGCCTACGACACCCCGTCCGGGCGGGTCGAGGGCACCTCGTTCGCGGTCTGGGCGCCGACCGCGCGCGGGGTCAGGGTGTGCGGGGACTTCGACGGCTGGGACGGGCGCGGCAACCCGATGCGCTCGCTCGGCTCGTCGGGGGTGTGGGAGCTGTTCCTGCCCGGGGTGACCCCGGGGACCAGGTACAAGTTCCGCATCCACGCCGCCGACGGGTCATGGCACGAGAAGGCCGACCCGATGGCCTTCGCCACCGAGCACCCGCCCGCGACCGCGTCCGTGGTGTCCACTTCGGAGCACGTCTGGGGCGACGCCGACTGGATGGCGCTGCGCTCGGCCACCGACTGGAGCGCCGCGCCGGTCAGCGTCTACGAGGTGCACCTCGGCTCGTGGCGGCCGGGCCTCGGGTACCGCGAGCTGGCCACCGAGCTGGCCGACTACCTCGTCGAGCACAACTTCACCCACGTCGAGCTGCTGCCGATCGCCGAGCACCCGTTCGGCGGGTCGTGGGGCTACCAGGTGACCTCCTACTACGCGCCGACCTCGCGGTTCGGCTCGCCCGACGACTTCCGCCACTTCGTCGACCACCTGCACCAGCGCGGCATCGGGGTGCTGGTCGACTGGGTGCCCGCGCACTTCCCCCGCGACAGCTGGGCGCTGGCCCGCTTCGACGGCACCCCGCTGTACGAGCACGGCGACCCGCGCCGCGGCGAGCACCCGGACTGGGGCACGCTGGTGTTCGACTTCGGCCGCACCGAGGTCCGCAACTTCCTCGTCGCCAACGCGCTGTTCTGGCTGGAGGAGTTCCACATCGACGGCCTGCGGGTGGACGCGGTCGCCTCGATGCTGTACCTGGACTACTCCCGCAACGAGGGCGAGTGGCTGCCCAACGCGCACGGCGGCCGGGAGAACCTGGACGCGGTGCGGTTCCTGCAGGAGCTCAACGCCACCGTCTACAAGCACCACCCCGGCGTCATGATGATCGCCGAGGAGTCCACGGCCTGGCCCGGGGTCACCCGGCCGACGCACCTGGGCGGGCTCGGCTTCGGCTTCAAGTGGAACATGGGCTGGATGCACGACACGCTCCGCTACCTCGGCCATGACCCGGTGCACCGCTCGTACCACCACAACGAGCTGACGTTCTCCCTGATGTACGCCTGGAGCGAGAACTACGTGCTGCCGCTGTCCCACGACGAGGTCGTGCACGGCAAGGGCTCGCTGTGGAACCGCATGCCCGGCGACGACTGGAACAAGGCCGCGGGCCTGCGCGCGCTCCTGGCCTACATGTGGGCCCACCCCGGCAAGCAGCTGCTGTTCATGGGCGGCGAGTTCGGCCAGGTCGGCGAGTGGTCGGAGAGCCGGTCGCTGGACTGGCACCTGACCGAGGAGCGCCTGCACGCGGGCATCCAGCTGCTGGTCCGCGACCTGAACGCGGTGTACCGGGCGCAGCCCGCCCTGTTCGCCTGCGACACCAGCCCCGAGGGCTTCTCCTGGATCGACGCCAACGACTCCGGCAACAACGTGGTGACCTTCCTGCGCTGCGGCGACGGGGGCACCCTCGCCTGCGTGGCCAACTTCGCGGGCATCCCGTACCGGGACTACCGGGTCGGCCTGCCGACCGCGGGCCGGTGGCGCGAGGTCCTCAACACCGACTCGCCGGACTACGGCGGCTCGGGCGTGGGCAACGGCGGCGAGGTCGTGGCCCAGGAGATCAGCTGGCACGGCCGCCCGGCGTCGGCCCTGCTCAACGTCCCGCCGCAGGGCGTGGTGTGGATGGTCCCGGAGGAATAGGCCATCCGGCATACGCCCATCGGGCACACTGGGCACGTGCGAGGGCGTTTACGGGGGATCAGGCTGGCCGTTCCGCTGCTGCTGTCGGCGGCCGTGGTGGCGTGCACGACGACGGTCCCCGGCGAGCCGGTGTCGCAGGGACGGGTGATCTCGCGGGACCAGCCCGGCGGGGTCGACCCGAAGTCGGTCGTGGAGAACACCGACGGCGGGGAGATCGACCGGCTGGCCGCGACCGTCGTGGCGGACCTGCGCACGTACTGGGGTGAGCGGTTCCCGGAGACGTTCGGCAAGGAGTTCACCGACCTCGGCGGCGGCTACTACTCCGTCGACACCGCCGACGCCGACGCGCCCGAGCCGCCGTGCACCGACTCCGCGGTCGAGGTCGAGGGCAACGCCTTCTACTGCCCGACCGCCGACATCATCGCCTGGGACCGCGCGGCGCTGCTGCCCGTGCTCAAGGACCGCTTCGGCGAGGCGGCGGTCATGCTCGTGCTCGCCCACGAGATGGGCCACGCCGTGCAGAACCGCACCGGCGCGGGCCTGTCCGAGCGGCGGGCGGACCCGGAGCGGTTCCCGACCATCCTCATCGAGGCGATGGCCGACTGCTACGCGGGCGCGTTCATCCGCTGGGTGGTCGACGGCAACGCCGAGCACCTGCAGTTCGGGCACGACCAGCTCGACTCCGCGCTGACCGCGGTGGTCAGCTTCCGCGACCCGATCGGCACCGAGGCCACCGACCGCGGCGCGCACGGCGACGCGTTCGACAGGGTCTCGGCGTTCCTGGACGGGTACGAGTCCGGGGTGAAGCTGTGCTCGGAGATGACCGTCGACAACCGCACCTTCACCCTCTCCGGCTTCATCGACGCCGGTGACGCCGCGCGCGGCGGCAACCTGGAGTTCGGGCAGATCGTGGAATCGATCACCCTGAGCCTCAACACCTACTTCGCCGAGGTCGCGGGCTCGGGCTGGCGGCAGCCGCAGGTGCGCGAGACCGAGGGCCAGCCCGCCTGCACGCCCGACAGGCAGGGCCCGGTGGCGTTCTGCCCCGACGGCGCCGCCGTCGAGCTCGACGTGGCCGAGGAGCTGCCGGAGATCCACGACGAGATCGGCGACTACGCCACCGGCACCCTGATCACCAGCCGCTACGCCCTGGCGTCGCTGGCCGCGGCGGGCAAGCCGGTGGCCGGGCCGGAGGCCCAGCGCGCCGCCGTGTGCCTGACCGGGGCGTTCACCGGGTCGCTGTTCCAGCGCGAGCAGCAGTTCCTCTCCCCGGGCGACATGGACGAGGCGATCCAGGTGCTCCTGCACTACGACTACGTGGCCCGCGACGTCGACGGCGCGTCCGTCGAGACGGGGTTCGACCGGGTCACGCTCTTCCGCAAGGGGTTCGTCTCCGGGGCCCGGGACTGCTGAACCGCCCCCGGCGCGGCCGACCGACCAGTAGGGTGCTGGCGTTCGTGTTGATCGCAGGGGTTCGAGGTGTCCGGATGAGGGTGAACAGGGTGGCCGTGGCCGCCGCGCTCGCGGTGGCCGTGATCGCCGGATGCGGCCAGGCCGTGCCCGGTCAGCCACGCGCGGCGGGCGCCGTGGACGCGGGCACGGCGGGCGGCCTGCCCATCGACAACTCCGCGCCGACCGGCCCGCGCGAGGGCGTTGCCGACGCGGAGCTGGCGGTCGAGAACGCCGACAGCGGCGAGATGGACCGGCTGGCGGTCAACGTCGTCGCCGACCTCTACGACTACTGGAACGAGCGCATGCCCGCCGACTTCGACGGGCAGAAGTTCGAGCCGATCGCCCGGCTGGCCTCCTACGACTCGGCGGGCAAGCCGGTCGAGCTGTGCGGGACCAGCACCAAGGGCCTGGTCAACGCCTTCTACTGCGGCGCGGACGACAGCATCGCCTGGGACCGGGGCAAGCTGCTGCCGATGCTGGACAAGCAGTTCGGCCCGATGTCGGTGGTCGCGGTCCTGGCCCACGAGATGGGCCACGCGGTCCAGTTCCGCCTCGGCGAGAAGTCCAACATCAACCAGGCCACGCCGACGATCGTCAAGGAGCAGCAGGCCGACTGCTACGCGGGCGGCTTCTTCCGGTACGTCGCCGAGGGCAAGGCCAAGCACTTCACGATGAACACCGGCACCGGCCTCAACCAGGCCCTGGCCACCATGTTCTTCATCCGCGACCCCGCGGGCCTGTCGGCCAAGGAGCAGGGCGCCCACGGCCTGGCCTTCGACCGGGTGTTCGCCTTCCAGGAGGGCTTCACCGAGGGCCCGAAGCGCTGCGCGCGGATGGACGTGCCGGAGATCGAGGGCCGCATCGCCGCCCAGGAGCGCAGCGTCAGCGACCAGGACGTGAGCGGCGAGGCCGACATCACCGACCCGGACATCTTCGGCCTCTTCGAGGAGTCCCTGACCAGCGCGTTCCAGGGCACCGAGGCGGAACTGCCCAGCATCACCAAGGACGGCGCGAGCTGCGGCGGCTCGGCGGGGACGCCGCCGGTGAGCTACTGCCCGGACACCAACACCGTCGCCGCCGACATTCCCGAGCTGGTGAAGATCGCCTCTCCGCCGAAGCGCGGGGAGGAGCCGGGTGTCGACGGCAACGGGATCGGCGACTTCGCGGCGTTCGCCGAGATCGTGTCGCGGTACGCGCTGGCGGTCCAGAAGGGTGTGGGTGCCCCGCTGGAGGGTGAGAAGGCCGGGCTGCGGACGGCGTGCCTGGTGGGCGCGTGGGCCCAGCTCAGGGTCGACAAGACCCCGGATGAGGGCGACGGCGGACTGCACATCGCGGTCGGCGACCTCGACGAGGCCGTGGCCGAGCTGCTGCAGGACAACAGCCTGATCGCCGCCGACGTGACCGGCAAGCAGGTGCCGTCCGGCTTCGCCCGGGTCGAGGCGTTCCGCATCGGCTACTTCGAGGGCGACGACGGCTGCGCACGGGCCTTCTCCGCCTAGGACGCGCGCGGGTCGCCTTTCCGGGGTCGGTGGGGAGAAGGCCGCACGGGCGTCACCGGCTAGTCTTGACGGCGTGTTCGTGAAGGTGTGCGGCTTGAAGACCGCCGCCGACGTCGAGGCCGCCGTGTCCGCGGGGGCCGACGCGATCGGCTTCGTGTTCGCGCGCAGTCCCCGGCAGGTCGAGCCCGCCGCGGCCCGCGCGCTGGCCGAGGCGATCCCGGACTCGGTGCTCACCGTGGGCGTGTTCCGCGACCTGCCCGCCGAGCGCGCGGCCGAGGTGGCGGCGGAGGCGGGGGTGCGCGCCGTGCAGCTGCACGGCGACTACCCGCGCGAGGCGTTCGCCCACTTCCCGGACCACCGCCTGATCCGGGCCACCGCCCTGTCCCGCGACACCGACATCAAGGTCGGCGCGTTCGGCGAGCACATGCTCCTGCTCGATTCGGCCATCCCCGGCTCCGGCGAGCGCTGGGACCTCACCGGCATGGACCTCCCCACCGGCGACTGGCTGCTCGCGGGCGGGCTCACTCCCGCCAACGTCGCCACCGCCATCGCCGAGGCCCACCCCTGGGGTGTCGACGTCTCCAGCGGCGTCGAGGCCCGCAGGGGCGTCAAGGACCCGGCCATGATCAGGGACTTCGTCGCCGCCGCCAAGGGCTGATGCGCCCCCTGCTGTACCTCGACGTCGACGGCCCGCTCATCCCGTTCGGCGGCGACCCGGTGGAGCACGGCCCCGCTGATTCGGCGAACCCGCTCCTGAACCGGATCGACCCCGGCCTCGGCCCGCCGCTGCTGGCGCTCGGGTGCACCCTGGTGTGGGCGACCACCTGGATGGCGGACGCGAACGAACGCGTCGCCCCGGTGCTCGGCCTGCCCGACCTTGCGGTGGTGGACTGGCCCGATCCGCGCCGGGACGGCGTCGACGCCTGGTTCGGGTTGCACTGGAAGACCCGCCCGCTGGTGGAGCGGTCGGCCGGTCGGCCCTTCATCTGGGTCGACGACGAAATCACCGACGCCGACCGCGCCTGGGTCGCTGAGCACCACCCGGGCCCCGCACTGCTCCACCGCGTCGACCCGGCCCGCGGGCTCACCACGGGGGACCTCGCCCACCTCGCGCGGTGGGTAGCCGCCGTCAAGGCTGACCACTCACATGATCGCATCATATGAGCTGATCATCTGAGCTGGCGCTTCAGATGATCAGCTCATCCGAGATCGCGCCCGGATGGCGACGCCATCTGAAACGGCCGGTCAGATGATGAGAGCATCTGGAACTGGCGGGTCAGATGGTCTGATCATCTGAGGCTCGCAACCCAGATGGTCTGATCATCTGGGAATCAGGACGGGTCGACTCGGGGGGCGCGGAGTAGGTGGAGGGTGTGGGGGCCCAGTTTGAGGACGGTGGCGGGGGCCAGGGGGTCGGTGTTCCTCGGCAGGCCGGACGGGGTGGTGCTGTCGAGTTCGGGGACGAAGCAGCGGCCGTAGCGGTCCGCGGGCAGGGTGAACTTCACCGGTTCCGGGCCCGAGTGCAGGATCAGCAGCCACGAGTCGTCGGCGACGAGTTCGCCTTCGCGGTCGCGGGAGAGGCACTCCGAGCCGTCGATCCACATGCCCAGGGTGCGGCGGGAGTCGTCGAACCAGTCGGCGTCGGTCATCGGGGTGCCGTCGTCGCGGAACCAGACCAGGTCGGGCTCGCCGGAGCGGGTCGGGCGGCCGTCGAAGAACTCCGGCTGGCGCAGCGCGGGTGAGGCAGCGCGCAGGGCCGTCAGCCGCCGGGTGAACGCCAGCATGCCCGCCGAGCGCTCCGAATGGCTCCAGTCCACCCACGACGTCTGGTTGTCCAGGCAGTACGGGTTGTTGTTGCCGTGCTGGGTCCGCCAGCGCTCATCGCCCGCCACCAGCATCGGGATGCCGGTGGACAGCAGCAGCGTCCCGAGCAGGTTGCGGGCCTGCCGGTCGCGCAGGGCCAGCACGGCCGGGTCCTGCGTCTCGCCCTCCGCCCCGCAGTTCCACGAGCGGTTGTCGTTGGTGCCGTCGGCGTTGTGCTCGCCGTTCTCGTGGTTGTGCTTGTGGTCGTACGACACCAGGTCGCGCAGGGTGAAGCCGTCGTGGGCGGTGACGAAGTTGACCGACGCCCACGGCCGCCGCCCGTTCGCGGCGTAGAGGTCCGACGAGCCCGACAGCCGGTACGCCAGGTCGCGCACCCCGGTCGCGCCGCGCCAGAAGTCGCGCACGCCGTCGCGGAAGCGGCCGTTCCACTCCGCCCACTGCACGCCGAACCCGCCGACCCGGTAGCCCTCGCCGGTGGCGTCCCACGGCTCGGCGATCAGCTTGCGCCGCGACAGCAGCGGGTCGGTGGCGATCGCGGTGAGCAGCGCGGAGTGCGGGTCGAACCCGCCCCCGCGCGGGCGGCCCATCGCCGAGGCCAGGTCGAACCGGAACCCGTCGACGCCCATCTCGCCCGCGAAGTAGCGCAGCGAGTCCAGCACCAGCCGCACGACCGTGGGCGAGCCCGGGTCGAGGGTGTTGCCGCAGCCGGTGAGGTCGATGTCGCGGCCCTGGTCGTCCAGCAGGTAGTACGCGGGCGCGTCCAGCCCCCGGTACGACAGCGTCGGCCCGGCGACCCCGCCCTCGCAGGTGTGGTTGAACACCACGTCGAGGATCACCTCGATGCCCGCCGCGTGCAGGGCGGCGACCATCGTGCGGAACTCCTCGACCTCGTGCCCCGGCCTGCTGGCGTACCCCGCGTGCGGGGCGAGGTAGCCCAGCGTCGAGTAGCCCCAGTAGTTGTGCCTGCCCGAGCGCAGCAGCAGCGGCTCGTCGGCGTAGGAGTGCACGGGCAGCAGCTCCACCGCCGTCACCCCGAGCCGCTGCAGGTACTCCACGACCGCGGGGTGCGCCAGGCCCAGGTACGTGCCGCGCAGGTTCTTGGGCACGTCCGGGTGCAGCCGGGTGAACCCGCGCACGTGCAGCTCGCAGATCACCGACTCCTCGTACGGCACCTCCGGCGCCAGCCCGGTGTGCGGTCCGCCGGGGGAGGTGACGACCGACAGCGGCACCGACCCCAGCGAGTCGATCCGCGACGGCGGTCCGGTCATCGGGTCGCCGCGGTGGCTGCGGGTCGCGCCGAGGTCGCGCACCGACCCGGTGATCCGCCGCGCGTACGGGTCGACCAGCAGTTTGGCGGGGTTGCAGCGCAGCCCGCGCGCGGGCTCGTACGGCCCGTGCACGCGGAATCCATAGCGCTGACCAGGGGTGATGCCCGCGACGACGCCGTGCCAGATGCCGAACGTGCGCTCGGTCAGCTCGACGCGCTGCTCGACCGGGTTGCCGTCGTCGTCTTGGCCGATCAGGCACACCTCGACGGCGTCGGCCACCGACGAGGCGACGGCGAAGCGCACGCCGCCCGCCTCCGGGTGGGCCCCGAGCGGGAACGGGTGACCGGGCAGCAGGCGCGAGTCCGAATAAGCCACGCCCCCCATCCTGTCTCAACCGGGCGGCGTGATCGATTCCCCGCACCCGAGTGGCCGGTTCCGCCCGGGTGCGGGCGGCAGTAAAGAATGGTCGGCGTGACGGCGCAGACTGATCCTGACGACCTCGTTGTGCACATGGCGGACGTGGGTGTCCGCCGCGGGACCACCCACCTGCTGACCGGCGTGAACTGGCAGGTCGAGGTGGACGAGCGCTGGGTGGTGCTCGGCCCGAACGGCGCGGGCAAGACCACCCTGCTGCGCCTTGCTGGCGCGGAGCTGCACCCCACGACCGGGACCGTGCGGGTGCTGGGCGAGCAGCTGGGCAAGGTCGACGTCTTCGAGCTGCGCACCCGGCTCGGCTTCTGCTCGGCCGCGCTGGCCAACCGGGTGCCGCCGGACGAGAAGGTGCTCGACGTCGTGGTCAGCGCGGGGTACGCCGTGCTGGGCCGCTGGCGCGAGGAGTACGACCGGCTCGACACCGGCCGCGCCGAGGACCTGCTCAAGGCGCTGGGCATCGGCCACCTCGCCGACCGCACCTTCGGCACGCTGTCGGAGGGCGAGCGCAAGCGCACGCTGATCTCCCGCGCGCTGATGACCGACCCGGAGCTGCTGCTGCTCGACGAGCCCGCCGCGGGCCTCGACCTCGGCGGCCGCGAGGACCTGGTGGCCCGGCTGACCGACCTCGCCGACGACCCGGACGCGCCGACGTCGATCCTGGTCACCCACCACGTGGAGGAGATCCCGCCCGGCTACACCCACCTCATGCTGCTCAGCGGCGGTGGCGTGGTCGCGCAGGGCCCGATCGAGGACGTCCTGACCAGCGAGAACCTGTCGGCGGCGTTCGGGCAGCAGTTGGAGTTGACGCGGGCGGACGAGCGGTTCTTCGCCCGCAGGCGGACGTGAGCTACTGGCAGGTAGCCTTCGCGGGAGCAACCGAGCAGGAGGGACAGCGCCGTGGGTGAGTTCGTGCGGCTCGAAGTGGCGGACGGGATCGGCACCATCCGGCTTGACCGGCCGCCGATGAACGTGATCGACCGGCAGCTGCAGGCCGAGCTGCGCGCCGCGGCGATCGAGGCGCGGGAGAACGCCGAGGTCAAGGCCGTGATCGTCTACGGCGGGCCGAAGGTGTTCGCCGCGGGCGCCGACGTCAAGGAGTTCGCCACGATGTCCTACCCGGACATCGCCGCGTACGGGCCGGAGCTGAGCGGGTCGCTGAGCGTGCTGGCCGAGCTGCCCAAGCCGACCGTCGCCGCGATCACCGGGTACGCCCTGGGCGGCGGCTACGAGCTGGCGCTGTGCTGCGACCGGCGGATCGCTGGCGACAACGCCAAGGTCGGGCAGCCGGAGATCCTGCTGGGCATCATCCCCGGCGCGGGCGGCACGCAGCGGCTGGCGCGGCTGGTCGGCCCGTCCCGGGCCAAGGATCTGATCTACACCGGCCGCTTCGTCAAGGCGGAGGAGGCGCTGTCGATCGGCATGGTCGACGAGGTCGTCGCGCCGGACGACGTGTACGAGGCGGCGCGCCGCTGGGCCGCGCAGTTCGTCAACGCCCCCGGGCTGGCGCTGGCCGCGGCCAAGGCCGCCATCGACGGCGGTCTGGACGGAGACCTGACCAGCGGCCTGAAGCTGGAGTCGCACCTGTTCGCGGCGCTGTGGGCGACCGAGGACCAGAAGACCGGCATGGCGTCGTTCATCGAGAACGGCCCGGGGAAGGCCGAGTTCCATGGCCGCTGACCCGACCCCGAACCCGCACGCCACGGCCGAGGAGGTCCAGGCGGCGTACGCGGACCCGAAGCTCGCCAACGTCCTCTACCACGACTGGGAAGCGGGCACGTACGACGAGAAGTGGTCGATCTCGTACGACGAGCGCTGCATCAGCTACGCCACTGAGCGGTTCAAGGCGGTCGCGGGCGATCTCGGGCCGTACGAGAACGCGATGGAGCTGGGCAGCGGCACCGGCTTCTTCCTGCTGAACCTCATGCAGGGCGGCGTGATCAAGAAGGGGCACGTCACCGACCTGTCCCCGGGCATGGTCGAGGTCGCGCTGCGCAACGCCCGCGGCCTCGGTCTCGACGTCGACGGCCGGGTGGCCGACGCCGAGGGCATCCCGTACCCGGACGAGTCCTTCGACCTCGTCATCGGGCACGCCGTGCTGCACCACATCCCGGACGTGCCCGCCGCGATGCGCGAGGTCCGGCGGGTGCTCAAGCCCGGCGGCCGGTTCGTCTTCGCTGGCGAGCCGACCCGCGTCGGCGACCGCTACGCCCGGAAGCTGGGCCAGGCGACCTGGTGGCTGACGACCAACGTGACCCGCTTCGGCCCCCTGCGGGCGTGGCGGAAGCCGCAGGAGGAGCTGGACGAGTCCTCGCGCGCGGCGGCGCTGGAGGCCGTGGTCGACCTGCACACCTTCGATCCGTCCTCTTTGGAGGATGTCTGTCGGTCGGCTGGCCTGGTCGAGGTGCGCGCGGTGACCGAGGAGTTCACCGCGGCGCTGTTCGGCTGGCCGGTGCGCACGTTCGAGGCGGCGGTGCCGAGGGAGAAGCTGGGCTTCGGCTGGGCGATGTTCGCCTACAGGACGTGGCAGCGCCTGACCTGGCTGGACGAGAAGGTCATGCGCCGCGTGCTGCCGCGCGAGCTGTTCTACAACGTGCTGGTGACCGGGCGTAAGCCGGGCTGAGTTGGGCTACCCGTTCACCCTGGACGACGTGGCGTACCTGCGTACGCCCGAAGGGGAGGCGGCGGCGGCCGAGGTCGAACGCCTGCCGCTGACCCCGGCGTCCCACCTGGCGGACGTGACCACCGCCCGCTCGCTGTTCGGCGCGCGGGCGGGGGCGCTGGTGGAGACGGTCCTGTTGCGGCGGAAGGCGTCCGCGAAGGTGCCGTGGCGGGACTGGCTGTTCACCGCCGACGCCTTGCAGCAGGCGACCCCGTGGCCGGTCGCGGTGTCCCGGGCGGCCCGGCTGGCCGGGCGGGATGTGCACGACGTGACGTGCTCGGTGGGCGTCGACGTGGCCGCTGCCGCCGAGGTCGCCCGCCGTGTCGTCGGGTCGGACATCGACCCGGTTCGGCTGGCGATGGCGCGCGGCAACGTCCCGTCGGCAGCGTTCGTGCGCGCCGACGCCCTCCACCCGGCGACCCGGGACACCGTGGTCCTGGCCGACCCGGCCCGCCGCGACGCCTCCGGCCGCAGACGCTGGCGCCCAGCCGACTTCACCCCGCCCCTGGACGCCCTCGCGGCCGCCTACGCGGGCCGGGACATGTCCGTGAAATGCGCCCCCGGCGTAGACCCGGCCGACGTGCCCTGGGCGGACGAGATCGAACTGGTCTCCCTCGACGGCGCCGTCCGCGAAGCCTGCCTGTGGACCGGAACCCTCGCCACAGCCCACCGCCGAGCCACCGTCCTGCGCTCCGACGGCTCCTCCTGGACCCTCACCGACGCCTCCGACGACACCTGCCCGGTAACCCCGATCGACGCTTGGATCATCGACCCGGATGGCGCGGTCGTCCGCGCAGGCCTGGTCCGCCACTACGCCGCCCGGCACGGCCTGTCCCAACTGGACGAACACATCGCCTACCTGACGGGCCCGGTCCCGCCCCCGGGCATCCGCGCTTTCCAGGTGCTGGAACACGGCAAGTACACGGAGAAGTCCCTGCGCGCGGCGTTGTCCCGACTTTCCGTCGGCCGCGCGGAGATCCTGGTGCGCGGCCTGGACGTCGACCCGAACACGCTGCGCCCCCGCTTGAAACTGCGCGGCCCCGAGGAAGCCTCCGTAATCCTCACCCGCATCGGCCGAACCCCCACAGCCATCATCTGCCGAGCGAGTCGCCATGATGTCGAAACGTCCGCACTATCCTTGCGTCATGGGGGCTGAGGCGGCGTATCCGCTGGACTGGTTGATCAAGTAGCATGTCGGTGAAACGATGAATTCGCTCGGATTCCGGAGACTGGGGCGAAGGTTCCTCATCGGTAAAGCTCCGGACAACGTGGTCAACCTCGGCGGGGCCCTCTATCTAGAGCGGGTGCCGGTCCCAGCCGAGGAGGGAGCTTCCGCGCCCGCACGACTACCAGCGGGGCGGCGAAGCCATCGTCCGTCTCCTCGCCGAAGGCTGGCTCGACCGCTCGCGCGCGATGCGGGACGGGATTACGACTGAGCAGTACAGGTAGGGGTTGCTCGACCTCGCGAGTCCTTCACTATTTCGATCGAGTGGCCCTTCCCTTGCGTGCAGGCCAGGTAATGTCGGTCGAGTCCGGTAACGTGCGACGTCATGGGGACGCCTCACCTGCTTGACCACTTCATCGACGAGTACGCTGCGGGGCTGTTCAAAGCCTCTGGGTTCCAGAGGTCACGGCGGCGGTTCAGTGTGGGGAAAGCGCCGGACAATGTCGTTTTCGCCAAGTTCGAGTCGCGCGCGGGTGATCCTGATATGCTGCGCTTCTACCTTGAGTACGCGATTGTACCGGATGCGATGATGGCTTATGTCAGTGATCGCTCGGGAATTAAACGCGCGCCGTCGTTCGATGGTGCGCTGTACCTCGACCGGCTGCTCGTGCCTGATGAAGTGGCCAATGAGCACAACAAGTACGACGCCGGGATGTGGGAGCTTCCGCTCCCCGATGGCTACCACCGTGGTGGTGAGGCTCTGGTACGCCAACTCACCGACGGGGGATGGCTGGACCGGTGGCGGGCGTTGTGTGACCGGGACTATGTTGCCCAACAGTGCAGGGATGGGCTGCTCGACCGCAGGCAGTCTTTTACGATCCCCCTTTCTTGGCCGCTTCCCTACCTCGGCATGTTCATCGACGATGGTGATCCGGACGAACTGGACGGAATGCTTCGTGAGGTTGAGGCGAAGTACCTTGAGAACCCCGACCCGCCGAGCAAAGCCGTCCGCTGGATCGCGTGGTGGCGCCAGCGGTTGGCGCAGCGAATGCAGTCTTCCTAGCTCTCAGTCCGTCCCAGGAGGGTAAGGAACCAGTTACGCAACCCGTCCAGGTCCGTGTCGACGGCGACGTCGATTTCGCGGTAGCCGGGGGACAGGGGGACGTTCAGGCGTTGGTCTGCGATGACCGCGCCGCGGGCTGGGCCGGTGGTTTGGACGGTGACTGGCATGCGTTTGGTGGTTAGCAGGCCTGGGCTGATTGCCTCGGCTACGGCGACTGCGTCGTGGAGGATGGTGCAGTCGTGGCCTAGCAGTTCTGTGTAGTGGGCTCGGTAGGACGGGGTGAAGGACTCCAGGATCTCGCCGAGCGGGCCCGTCTCGCGGAGGGTGGTCAGCCAGGCGCCGTCTACGGCGCAGCGGTAGGTCAGGTCTATGGGGACCAGGACGGTCGGGACGTCCTCCTCGACTAGGACGCGGTAGGCGGCCTCGGGGTCTGCCCAGATGTTGAACTCGGCGGCGGCTGTGGTGTTGCCGCCGGTCAGGGCGCCGCCCATGATCACCAGGCGGTCGATCTTGGATCGTAGGTCCGGGTGGGTGGCCATGAGCAGGGCGATGTTGGTCAGGGGGCCGATCGGGGCGAGGGTGACCGGGGTGGGGGAGTCGCGGAGGGTCTGGGCGAGCAGGTCGACCGCGCCGAGTCGGTGGAGGCCGTGCGGGTGGGCCGGGAGGCGGGCGGTGCCGCCGGAGAGGCCGTCCTGGCCGTGGGCGTAGTCGGCCTCGTGCGGCGCGGGGTAGACCAGGGGGCGGGCGGCGCCCGCGGCGACGGGAACGTCCGGGCGGCCCGCCAGCGCGAGCAGGCCCAGGGCGTTGGCCGTCGTCCTGTCCAGGCCGACGTTGCCGAACACCGTGGTCACGGCCGCCAGGTCGACCTCCGGGGAACGGGCGGCCAGAGCCAGGGCGAAGGCGTCGTCCACGCCGGGGTCGGTGTCGATGACGAGTCGGGGCATGGCTCCAGCCTGCCAGGACCGGCTCGCCGCCTGCCGCCCGTCGACGACCCTCCTCGCGCGGGTGCTGCGGTCGGGGTCGGCGTCGAGGGGGCGGCTCGGCGGTGTGGTGGCAGTGAGTCTGCGGTCGCAGAGGTGCCGCGGTGGGTGGTTTGGGGGGAGGTGGCGGTGCGTGCCCGGTGGCGGTCGCGTCGAGGGGGCGGCTCGGCGTGGGGCGGCGGTGTGTGCGTAGTAGTCGCGGAGGCGCAAAGAGGACGGCGTGCGGTGACGGTGCGTCTGTGGGTCGCGGAGGTGCCGAGGAGTGCCAGTGCGTGTCCGGCGGCGGACGCGCCAAGGGGGTGGCTCGGTGCTGGTTCGGTGTGGTCGAGGATGGGCTGGTGGGCAGCTCAGCGTTGCCTTGGTGGTCACGGGCGGGCCGAGGAGCGGCTTGGCGTTGGTTAGTGGTCGCGGGTGGGGCCGAGGGGTGGCTCGGCGCTGGTCCGGGGGGTCGCGGGTGAGGTGGAAGGAGGGGTTGGGCCGGTGGTGGGGTGGCTGGGTTACCTTTCTGCGCATGACGTCCATGTGGGGTTCGCCGTTCACCTCTCGGATGCGGCAGCGGCGGGATCCGGCGCAGGCGCGGTTCCTCACCCTGGACTCGCTGCGCTGGGTCATCCGGCACCGCGCCTTCACGCCGTGGTATCTGGTCCGCTACTGGCGGCTGCTCAAGTTCCGCCTGGCCAACCCGCACGTCGTGCTGCGGGGCATGGTGTTCCTCGGCAAGGACGTCGAGATCCACGCCCGGCCCGGGTTCGGGCGGCTGGAGATCGGGCGCTGGGTGCACATCGGCGACGGCAACGCCATCCGCTGCCACGAGGGCTCACTGCGCATCGGCGACAAGGTCGTCTTCGGCAGGCAGAACGTCGTCAACTGCTACCTCGACATCGAGTTCGGCGCCGCCGCCCTGGTCGCCGACTGGGTCTACATCTGCGACTTCGACCACGTCACCGACGACATCCACCAGCCGATCAAGGACCAGGGCATCGTCAAGTCCCCGGTGCGCATCGGGCCGGACACCTGGATCTGCACCAAGGTCACCGTCACCAAGGGCACGCGGATCGGCCGGGGCTGCGTCCTCGGCGCGCACGCCGTCGTCCGCGGCGACATCCCCGACTACGCCGTCGCCGCGGGCATCCCGGCCCGGGTCGTGCGCGACCGCCGCGCCGCCTACGAGGCCGACGCCGCCCGCCGCGAGGCCATCGCCGACATGGGCCGCAAGGCCGACCGCGCCCTGCGGGAGACGCTGGAGTCGGCCTAGCGCCGTCCCAGGTAGTACGCCTGCGGGCCCTTCTCCCCGCCGTCCGCAGCGCGGACCAGGCGGGCGGACTCGGTGAAGCCCGCGTCCGCCGCCATCGCCGCGACGCGCTCCGGCGGGTGCCAGTGCACGTCGAGGGACAGGTCGTGGCCGTACGCGTGGCTGAGGCGCCCCTTCCGGTCGCCCGCCTTGAAGGCGAGCAGGAGCAGCCCGCCGGGAGCCAGGACGCGGTGGAGCTCGACGAACACCGCGGGCAGGTCGTCGAGGGGCGTGTGGCAGATCGAGTACCAGGCCACGACGCCGCGGAGGGCGGTGTCGGGGATGTCCAGGGCGGTCATCGTGCCCACCGCGAAGCGCAGGCCCGGATACGTCCGCCTGGCCACGGCGACCATGCCCGGTGACAGGTCGATCCCGGAGACGTCCACGCCCAGGCCGTGCAGGTGGGCGGCGATCCGGCCCGGCCCGCAGCCCACCTCCACCACCGGGCCGTCCACCAGCTCGGCGAACGTGGCGAGCATGGCGCGGTCGAACGGCTTGCCCGCCAGCTCGTCGTGGAGCAGGGCAGCGTAGTCGGCCGCCACCTTGTCGTAGGACGCGCGGACGTCGTTCACGCGCGGTCCCAGGCCAGCACATCGGCCGCGGTGACGGCGAGCGGGGTCACCGGCATCCCGCCGCCCGCGCGCGAGCGGAGCTGCGTTGCTGTGTCGCCCAGTCGGCGCGGATGAGGGGTGCTGGGGCGGGTGGCACGCGCGCGATCTCCACGGACGTCCCCGCCACCGACGCGCACGTCCTGATCAGGTCCGCCAGGGTCGTGATCGGGCCGACGGCGTTGTAGGCGCCGGGGCGGTCGTCGACCAGCAGGCGCACCACGAGCTGGGCCAGGTCGCGGGAATCGATCAGCTGCACCGGCTGCGCGGGATCGCCGGGGACCTCGACCCGGCCGCCCGCCGCGGCCAGGCGCAGCCAGTGGGTGAAGCCCTCCTGGGGGTCGAACGGCCCCGCCACCTTGCTCGGCCGCACGATCGTCGCCCGGTCGCCGAAGCGGGCCAGCACATCGTCCTCGCAGGCGACCTTGCACGGGCCGTACGTCTCGTTGGTCAGCACCTCGGTGTCGCGCACCGGCTCTCGCCGGGGAGTGTCCTCGTCGGCGCCCGGCCCGCACGACGCGTACACGACGTGGCTGGAGATGAACAGGTACCGGCCGACCCGCCCGTCCAGCGCCGCCATCGCCTGCCCCACATGGCGCGGCACATACCCGCTGACGTCGACCACGGCATCCCAGGAGCCGGACGACAAGGCCGAGTAGTCACCCGTGGACCGATCGCCGACCAACCGCGGCACCTCGGGGAACAACGCCGACGTCCCCCGGTTGAACAATGTCGGCGACAACCCCGACGTCAGCATGGCATCCACGATCGCGCGGCCGACGAAGGCCGTGCCCCCCAAGACGAGAACCCGCATGGGGACCACTATGGCCCGAAGGCGTTCCCCGACGCGATCTTGGGCCGCCCCAGCGGCGGGTGGGCGCCCACGGACGCCCGCGCGTACACCTCGACCGTCTGCGCGGCGATGCGGCTCCAGTCGAAGTCCACCGACAGCCGCGCCTTGGCCGCACGCGCCCGCCTGCGCGCCGCCGCCGGGTCGTCCAGCACCGCCCGCACCGCGCGGGTCAGGCCGTCCACGTCGCCCGGCGCGAACGACAAACCGGTGCGGCCGTCGATCACCACCTCGCCCAGCCCGCCCGCGGTCGACGCCACCAGCGGCGCGCCCGCGGCGGCCGCCTCCAGCGCGACGATGCCGAACGGCTCGTACCGGCTCGGCAGCACGACCGCGTCGGACGCCCCCAGCGCAGCCGACAGCGCCTCGTCCGTCAGGTGCCCCACGAAGTCCACCGCGCGGCGCACCCGGTGCTTGCGCGCCAGCTCGATCAGGTTGTGCACCTGCGAGCCGCGTCCCGCCACCACCAGCCGCGTCCCCGGATGGGTCCGCCGCACCCTGGGCAGCGCCGCGATCAGGTCGTGGACGCCCTTCTCCCACTCCAGGCGGCCGAAGAACAGCAGCTGCGGGGCGGCCGAGCGCACCGGCGTGACCTTCCAGCCGCGCGGCTCGATCCCGTTGTGGATGACCTCGATCGAGGCCGGGTCGACCTCGAAGAGGTGCGCCGCCTCCGCGCGCATCGCCGACGAGCACGTGATCAGCGCGTCCGCGCGGTTGGCCAGCCACCACTCCGCGGAGTGGACCTGCTGGTTGAGCGGCTGCGACAGCCAGCCGGAGTGCCTGCCCGCCTCGGTGGCGTGCAGCGTGGCCACCAGCGGCACGCCCGCCTGCTCGGCCAGCGTGATCGCCGGGTGGGTGACCAGCCAGTCGTGGGCGTGCACGACGTCCGGGCGCCAGCCGTCGAGCAGCCGCAGCCCGGCGCGGATCATGGCGTGGCCCATGGCCAGCGTCCACGCCACCAGGTCCTTCTCGAACACCAGGTGCGTCGGGTCCTCGGCGACCCGGACCACCCGCACGCCCTCGTGCACCGCGTCCTCGGTCGGGTGCGTCGACGCGTCGGTGCCCGCCTCGTGCCTGCACAGCACGACCACCTCGTGGCCGTGGGCGGCGATGTGCCGGGCGATGGCGTGCACATGCCTGCCGAGCCCGCCGACCACGACCGGCGGGTACTCCCACGACAGCATCAGCACGCGCATCCCGGACACCCTACTCGGCAGTAAGCAGGTCGCGCGCATCGAGCGCGCCGAACACGCCGTCCTCGGCCCACAGCTCGCCCGCGCGGGCCCGCGCCCGCTCGGTCGCGCCCGCGCGCACCAGCGAGGCCAGCTCGGCGTACCGCTCGCCGTGGACCTTCGCGCGGCGGCGGGCGTAGTCCGCCGCCGAATCCTTGGTCACCATGAACGCCCAGTCGCTGGACAGCGCCAGCAGCGCCTCCCGCGCCGCCTGGTCCCGCGCGGCGTCGCGGGTCCGGCCGGGCGCGGCGAGGTCGAGCAGGTCCGCCTGGAGCGCGGCGTTGGCCTCGACCAGGTCGGCGACCTGCGCGCCGTCCCACACCCGCCAGTCCTTGCCCGAGCCCCACGACGACGCGGGCAGCTCCACCGGCTCGCCCAGGTAGCGGTCCAGCGCCCGGCCCAGGGTGGTGACCTCGACCCCGGCCGCCGGCAGCGCCCGCAGCACCGCCTCCAGCCACGCCGGGCCCTCGTGCCACCAGTGCCCGTACAGCTCCGTGTCGTACGCCGACACCACGAGCGCGGGCCTGCCGTGCCGGTCGCGCAGCTCCCGCAGCCGTGCGACGACGGTGTCGACGAAATCGCGCGCGTGCCGCCGAACCGCCTCGGCGGCCAGCTCCGGCTCGTACGGCTTCTTGTGCTCCGGGGCGACCGATCGGCCGGTCACCCGCGAGGGCTTCAACCCCGACGGATGGTCGTACGTGTGGAAGTCCCGGTAGGCCGGATCGCCGGGATAGCCCGCCTTCGGCGACCACACGCGATACGTCACCTCGAGGTCGCGTCCGAAGCAGACGACGCCGGAATCGCCTACCGGGCGGGCGAAGGCGGTGTCACCGTGCAGGCCGGGACCGTCCACAAGGAACCGTTCGACGCCTGCTTTCGCGTACCCGTGCTCCATTCCCGGCGCGTACCCGCACTCGGGTGCCCAGATGCCGCGCGGACGGCGCCCGATCCGGCGCGCGGTGTCAGCCAACCCCGCGCGCAGCGCGAAACCGCGGACGCGGGGGTCCAGCAGCGGCTGGAAGGGATGCGTCGCCGGGCCGCCGATCAGCTCGATCACGCCCGCGTCCACCAGCGGCCGCAGCACGGGGGAGAAGCCGTGCCGCCAGTTCGCCTCGAAGTCGGCCAGCGCCGACGCCGACGCGCGGAACTCCGCGGCGGCCAGCTCGCGCAGGCGATGGTCGGCGGAACGCCAGTTCACCGCGGCGTACTGGGCGCGCACGTGCCAGTTGCCGAGCCAGTCGTGCATTGCGCGCAACGCGTACGGGTCGTCGAGCTGGGCGGCCAAAACCGGGGTGACGCCCAGCGTCAGCACGTCCGTGCGGCCCTCGGCGGCGAAGCGGCGCACCAGGTCGACCACCGGCAGGTACGAGTGCGCCCACGCCTGGTAGAGCCACTCCTCGCCGACCGGCCAGCCGCCGTGGTGCGGCAGCCAGGGCAGGTGGCTGTGCAGGACGAGGGCGAACCCGCCGATCGGCTCGCTCATGCCCGTGCGACCGCGACGAGGTCGAGGGAGGCGTCGATGTCGTCCTCGCCGATCACGAAGTCCTCGGCGCGCACGGACGCGACGGCCTCGAGCAGCTCGGCGGGCCACGCCCCGCCCGCGAGCGCGACGTCGATCTGCGCGTCGATGATCGACCCGCCGAACCGCTCGTCCAGCTCGCGCAGCCGGAGCCCGTGGTGGACGCCGCCGAGGAACTCCACGGTGAAGCCCGCGTCGACGAGCAGGTCGCGCAGCTCGTGCCCGGCCAGCTCGCGGGTGTGGAACGGGTTGAGCGGGGTGTCGCGGCCCGGGGAGAAGGTGATCCGGTTGGGCGTGGTGACCAGGAGGGCCCCGCCGGGCGCCAGCACGCGCCGACACTCGGCGAGGAAGCCCTCCTGGTCCCACAGGTGCTCGATGACCTGCAGGTTCGCCACCACGTCCACCGCGCCGTCGCGCAGCGGGAGACCGGCGAGGTTGCCGCGCGCCACCGCGACGCGCGGGTACGCCTTGGCGACGTGGGCGACCGTGTGGGCGTCGTAGTCGAGGGCGAGCACGCGGCGCGCGGTCCCGGCCAGGAGGTCGGCGCCGTAGCCTTCGCCGCACCCGGCCTCCAGCACCACGACGTCGGCGCAGTGGTGGGCAAGGTGCGCATACGCGACCTCGTGGCGGCGGAACCAATAATTTTCCTCGACGATGCCCGGGACGGTGCGTTCACCGGTCAGCGGGAGCGGGGTCGTGTCCGTGGCCACTGGGGCACGGTAACCCATGGCCCCCGGGAACTACCCGTCGGTAGCCTCAGGGCTTGCGGGCGACCCCGCCCGCGATGCACCGCGACACCGGGTCCAGTTCCTTGAGTTGGGGGCCGTCCGGCCACCACGACGCGCACAGCACGACGCCGGGGTCGATCATCTCAAGGCCCGGGAACATCGCCTCGATCTCCGACTGGGTGCGGAACAGGCCCGAGCCCATCGGGCTGTGCAGGAACACGTCCTCCATGCGGCGGGCCAGAGTGGACAGCTCGCCGCCGTCCTCGGGGTCGTAGAAGTGGCTGATCGCCACGACCGAGCCCGACGGCAGCGCGTCGATGTAGGTCTGCATGATGTCGACCGGCGAGCGATCCCCGTTGTAATGGTGGATCGTGCCCATCTGGAACAACGCGATCGGCTCGTCGAAGTCCAGGTGCCGCCGCAGGGTCTCGTTCTCCAGCAGCCGTTCCGGCTCGAAGATGTCCTCGGCGATGAAGTGGGTGAGCTCGTTCTCCTCCAGCAGCGCGCGTCCGTGCGCCAGCACGACGGGGTCGTTGTCCACATAGACGACCGTCGAGTCCGGCTCCAGCCGCTGCACCACCTGGTGGGTGTTCTCCGCGGTCGGCAGGCCCGACCCGCAGTCGAGGTACTGCTTGATGCCGGTCTGCGCGGCGACGAACCGGGCGACCCTGATCAGAAACTGCCGGTTGTCGAAGGCCAGGGTCGCCGCCTCGGGCGCGACCCGCTGCACGCGGTGGAAGACCTCGCGGTCGATCTCGTAGTTGTCCTTGCCGCCAAGGAAAGCGTCGTACACCCGGGCGATGCTGGCCTTGGACGTGTCTATGTAAACGGGGACGTCTTGGTGGGTGGTCATGCGGGGAGTCCTCACAGAGCGTCGTCGATCATGGACGATGTGCAGTGAAGGAGTATCCTCCCTTCAGCGCTGGCGGCAAGAGGCTCATTTTTCGATCAAGGGGAGAGGCGCCCGTGGTTGAGCGACGCCCGGAAGGCAGGCCGACGGCGCGTCGGATCGTGCTCGGCTCGCAGCTGCGCAGGCTGCGCGAGGCCGCCGAGATCACCAGGGGCGAGGCGGGCTACCGCATCCGCGGCTCGGAGTCGAAGATCAGCCGGATGGAGCTGGGCCGGGTCGGGTTCAAGGAGCGCGACGTCGCCGATCTGCTGGCGATGTACGGCGTCACCGACCCCGAGGAGGTCGGCGAGTACCTGCAGATGGTCAAGGAGTCCAACAACCCGGGCTGGTGGCACCGCTACGGCGACCTGATGCCCAACTGGCTGCAGGACTTCGTCGGATTGGAGGAGTCCGCCTCCCGCATCCAGACCTACGAGCTGCAGTTCGTCCCCGGCCTCATGCAGACCGAGGACTACGTGCGCGCGATCGTCAGCCACGGCCGCCCGGACATCCGCACCGCCGAACAGGAGCGCCGGGTCAAGCTGCGCATGGACCGGCAGAAGGTCCTGCACCGCGCGGACGCGCCGAAGCTGTGGGCGGTCGTCGACGAGTCCGTGCTGCACCGGCCCATCGGCGGGCCGAAGGTGCTGCGCGAGCAGATCGACTACCTGCTGGAGATCACCCGCCTGCCCAACATCACCTTGCAGGTCGTGCCCTACAGCCTGAGCGGGTACGCCGCCGAGGGCGCGTTCACGATGATGCGCTTCGCCGAGCCGGAGCTGCCCGACCTCGTCTACATCGAGCACCTCACCGGCGCGCTCTACCTCGACCGGCTGGAGGAGATCGAGCAGTACAGCCGGGTCGTGGACCGGCTGACGGTCGACGCGGAGACGCCGAACCGCACGCGGCAGCTGCTGAGCAAGCGCCGCGCTGAGCTGTAAGGATCACTCTGCGTAGATCACGGTGAAGTGATCAACTACGCAACTACTGCGTTCGGGTGCACTTGGTTTGTGCGGATGCACGTGCATTTTCCCGACCCCTTGCACGTGTTAGCGTCATCACAACCGAATGCACGTGCATCTGCACTTACCGTGAGCAGAGTGGGAAGGTGGTTCCTCGTGATCCGCAACGGTGTCCCGGCCGCGTCCCTGATCGGCGCCGACTGGCGCAAGAGCAGCCGCAGCGGCGCGGTGGGCAACTGCGTCGAGCTGGCCCCGCTCGACGGTGGCACCGCCGTGCGCGACTCGAAGTGCCCCACCGGTCCCGCCCTGGTGTTCCCCGGCTCCGTCGCCGAGGTGATCAGGGGTTTCACGCGGTGAAATCGGACACGGAGTCGCAACTGCGCGCGCTGGTGGGGCGCGGCTTCGAGTTCCTGCACCCGCGCGACGCCAACGGCGAGCTGACCGCCGTCGTCGGGGTCCGGGTGCACCACGGCGTGATCGACGTCGTCCGGCTGCGCGCCGAGGACGACGCCCTCGCGTCGAGGATGCCGGGCGAGACGATCGACATCACCCGGCCCGCTAGGACTCTCTGGAGGCGGGAGGGATCGGCCAGCGAGGTGCTGGGCGCCCTGCTCGCGCTGCCGGAGGATCACATTCCCGGGGAGGACCGGCCCCGCTCATCGAAGCCGGTGAGCGGCTGCTGGGTGCCCACCGCCCCGGGTCGGGCGAAGTGGCTGCCCGCGACGGCGTAGTCGCGAGGAACCGTTCAGCGCCCATCGCGTCCCATCACCGCGCCCGATGGGAACGCTCGCACGACGGAGGCCATCCCCGCCCCGGGGTGGCCTCCGTTTCTGTAAGTACCGTCACCTCGACCCCCGGGTTGCCTGCCTCCTACTGGCTAGTAACATCGGCCGTGGCAAAGGCCACCGTGCCGTGCGGCCGCGCCTCATGGCAAGGTCGGCCGAACCGCACGACAATCGGCACGTCGCGCCGCTTCGGTCGGCTGCTCGTACCCGGGAGGTCGAAGAAGACCCATGCCAAACATCGTTGTCCTGGTCAAGCAGGTGCCAGACACCTACTCGGAGCGCAAACTCTCCGACAGCGACCACACGCTCGACCGCGAGTCCGCCGACGCGGTGCTCGACGAGATCAACGAGCGCGCCGTCGAGGAGGCGCTGCTGATCAAGGAGGCCCAGGGCGGCGAGGTGACGGTGCTGTGCGTCGGCCCGGACCGGGCCACCGAGGCCATCCGCAAGGCCCTGTCCATGGGCGCCGACAAGGCCATCCACGTCTCCGACGAGGCCCTGCACGGCGCCTGCCTGCTGCAGACCACCAAGGTCCTGGCCGCGGCGATCGGCCGGGTCGATGGCGTCGACCTGGTGATCGCGGGCAACGAGGCGACCGACGGCCGCGGCGGCGCGATCCCGGCGATGCTCGCCGAGGTCCTCGGCTTCCCGCAGCTCACGCACGCCCGCAAGGTCGAGATCGACGGCTCCGCCATCAAGGTGACCAGGGAGACCGACGCGGGCCTGCAGCACCTGGAGGCGTCGCTGCCCGCCGTGGTCAGCGTCGGCGAGAAGATCAACGAGCCGCGCTACCCGTCGTTCAAGGGGATCATGGCGGCCAAGAAGAAGCCGGTCGAGACCCTGACCGTGGCCGACCTCGGCATCGACGCGGGCTCGGTCGGCCTGGCCGCGGCGAGCACCGCGGTGCTGGAGGCCGCCCCGAAGCCCCCGCGCGCGGCGGGCACCCGGGTGCAGGACGAGGGCGACGGCGGCGCGAAGATCGCCGAGTTCCTCGTCGGCCAGAAGCTCATCTGATTCCCGTCCACTAAAGGAGAACGAGACATGTCCGAGGTCCTCGTCCTCGTCGACCAGGTGGACGGCGAGGTCAAGAAGGTCACCTTCGAGCTGCTGACCGCGGCCCGCGGGCTCGGCGAGCCCGCCGCCGTCGTGGTCGCCGCGCCCGGCACCGCCGGGAAGGTGAAGGACGCGCTGGCCGGTTACGGCGCGGCCAAGGTGTACGTCGCCGAGTCGGCCGACGTCGACACCTACCTGGTGACGCCCAAGGTGGACGTGCTGGCCGCGCTGGTCGCCGCCAAGTCCCCCGCCGCGGTGCTGATCCCGGCCACGGCCGAGGGCAAGGAGATCGCGGGCCGCCTGGCCGTCCGCACCGACTCCGGCCTGCTGATCGAGGCCGTCGGCGTCGAGAAGTCCGGCGACGACGTGGTGGCCGTGCAGGGCATCTTCGGCGGCGCGTTCACCGTCAAGTCGAAGTCCACCCAGGGCACGCCGATCGTCACCGTGCGCCCCGGCGGCGTCGAGGCCGAGGCCGCCGACGGCGCGGCCGCCGAGGAGACCGTCGAGGTCCCCGCAGCGGACGCCGCCAAGGCGACCCGCGTCACCGGCACCGAGCCCATCATCGGCGGCGACCGCCCCGAGCTGACCGAGGCGTCGGTCGTCGTCTCCGGCGGCCGCGGCGTCGGCTCCGCGGAGAAGTTCGACGTCGTCGAGAAGCTGGCCGACGCCCTCGGCGCGGCCGTCGGCGCCTCCCGCGCCGCGGTCGACTCGGGCTACTACCCGGCCCAGTTCCAGGTCGGCCAGACCGGCAAGACGGTGTCCCCGCAGCTCTACATCGCCCTGGGCATCTCCGGCGCCATCCAGCACCGGGCGGGCATGCAGACCTCGAAGACGATCGTGGCGGTCAACAAGGACGCCGAGGCCCCGATCTTCGAGATCGCCGACTTCGGCGTCGTCGGCGACCTGTTCGCCGTGGCCCCGCAGCTGACCGAGGAAGTCACCAAGCGCAAGGGCTGATGGTGCGTTGTCGATGGGGCGGCTCTCCCGGTGGGGAGCCGCCCCTTCGGCGTTTCACCGGGTGATCGGCTCCACGACGCGGCACTGGTTCAACTGCCGGACGAGTTGATGGGCGACGGTCCACCGGATCGCGGGATCGTCGTGGGCGACGACGGCGTTGCCGATCGCCACCGGACCCGTCGGCGTCGGCCGGTAACGCACTCCCCGGACGCCGACGATCGGGTGGGACCTCGACCGGACGTGGACCAGTCCACCGCGCAGGCCGGGGCAGAGCCTGGCCGCGGTTCGAGCGCAGGGCATGCAGACCGGAGCGTCATAGGTGGCCATGCCGTCCGGCCACCTCGGCCAGTCCCCGCGGAAGTCCGGCATCACCCACAGCACGCCGTCCGGGCCACGGTCCGGGAGCCCGGCGCAGACCTGGCACAGCAGCCGCTTCATGACCCGTCGCTGGCGTAGTGAATGAACCTCGCCGAACAGCGGTCTTCCTGCGCCCGGACGCGATTCGACCCGTGCCCAGAGGACGCCCTTGGTGTCCCGGTCGACGAGGGTCTCGTCCCAGTACCCGATCCCGTTGCCGCAGGGCGACCGGACCACGCGGGCCGCCAGCCGCCGCTCTCCGCTCCATGCGGCGACGTACGGTACCCGGCCGTCGCTGACCTCGATCATTCGCCATCCGATCTGGAGTGCCGGTCGTTCCGGATCGGAACCTAGGCGGCCGTCGGCGGGCCGGACGCACGTCGAAGGCATGAGTTGTATGCGTGGCGCGCATAGCGCTGGCGAGACCGGCCGATACCGTGGAGCTGACGCGTGGTGACCAGGTCTGCGCGGAGTGCGAGCAGGAGGGTGAGATGCGTGCTCCCTTGCGTCCCCGTGACTTCTGGATCGCCCCTCCGTTGGCGCACGCGTTCGCCGACCGCGATATGGGCGCCCTCGTTCGCGCCTACCGCTACCACCCGGTGCACGGACATAGGGCTCTGTCCCAGGAAACGGTGGCTCGGTGGCTGGGGATCTCCCAGTCGCAACTCAGCCGCGTCGAGTCCGGGCGGAACCGGGTCGACACCTTGAGCAAGCTGGTCCACTACGCACGAGTGTTGAGAATTCCCGCGGACCTGCTCTGGTTCGACCTGCCCGAGGAAGCGCCTCGATTCCCCCGCGAGGGTGAGGTCGTGGCCCTGCCCGGCGGACCACTCGTGCCTGCTGCCAGCTCAAGCACCTCCTCGCTGCTCGCCGATTCGCTGTTGAGAGCGCTCGACCTCCACGCGGTCACGGACAACCTGGCTGGTCCTCGCGCGCTTCTGGCGCTGATCCCGCACCAGCGCCGGTATGTCGAGGAGCGGTTGAGCAGTGCCCGGGGCGCCGACCGCGCCGCGCTGCTTCGAGTGGCGGCCCGGTACGCGGAGTTCGAGGGATGGGTCTACCAGGACTCGGGCGCTTTGGACGACGCCATGCGGTCGTCGCACGAAGCCTCCGATTACGCGCGGGAGGTAGGCGACGCTTCGCTGTCGTCCTACATCCTCATGCGCCGGAGCAACATCGCCGGTGAAGCGGGTCGGCATCAACTCGCTCTCCGGCTGGCGGAATCGGCTCTCGCCTACTCCGATCGCATCTCGCCCACGCTCCGCGCCTTGGCGCTTCGTCAGCAGGCGCACGTGCACGCGAGGAGACGTGACGCAGGCAGTTGCGAGCGTGCGTTGGCCGTCGCCTTCGATCTGGCGGAGCGGGCCCCTGAACCGTCCGGCGCTCTCGGGAGCTACTGCACGCCCGCATACCTGCAGATGGAAGCCGCGGACTGCTGGATAGAACTCGGTCGCCCCGAGGTCGCGATCGGCGCATTGCGCGGGAGTCTGGCCCGGTGGGAACCTCAGTACCGGCGTGATCTCGGGGTGTGCCTGGCCAGGCTGTCCCTCGCGCACGCGGCCGGATCGCAGCCGGAGCACGCCGTCGAGGTCGCGCGGAGTTGTGTCGCTCTCGCGGCGGAAACCCGTTCTCACCGCGTCATCGCGCTGCTGACGCGGGTGGGGGATCGGCTTCGGACGATGAGGGCCGGTGAGCACATCCGGACTATGGAGACGCTGCTGCGGCCCCTCAGGTTGGGAACTGGTGAGCGAGGTGTCCATGATCACCATGGCGACGTCCGTCGATGAGGCTACGCGGGGAGCAGAGGTCGCAGTCCTCCCGGTGGGGAGCTTTGAGCAACACGGTGGTCATCTTCCCTTGGCCACCGACACTCTGGTGGCCTGTGCGATCGCAGGAAGGATCGCGGAGCGGCACGGGCTGTTCTGCCTGCCGCCGATCACCATCTCCTGCTCGCACGAACACGAGGGTTATCCGGGCACCGTGAGTATCGGGGCGGGGACGCTGATCGCGATGATCGGCGATATCCGGGCCTCGTTGTCGCGATCGGGCATCGATCGGCTGGTGATGGTCAACGGGCACGGTGGGAACTACGTGCTGTCGAACATCGCTCAGGAGGCCAACGTCACCGGGCGGAAGGTCGCGCTGTTCCCCGGGCGTGACGACATCGCCAAGGCACGTGAGGACGCTGGCATGGCGACTTGCGCCAGCGAGGACATGCATGGCGGTGAGTGGGAGACCTCCATCCTCCTCCACACCCACCCGGACGCCGTCGGGGACGGCCGCGCCGACGCCGATCACGAGGCGACGGCGCGGCCGTACCTGCACTTGCTCGGGATGAAGGGCTACACCGAATCCGGGGTGATCGGGCGGCCGTCGCTCGGCTCGGCGGAGAAGGGGCGGGCGGCGGTGGAGTCGCTGACCGAGTCCTTCGCCTGCCTGCTCGGCCTCCTCCGCGAATAGCCCGGCCACCACCAGTTCCAGCGGTCCATGACGGCGACCGCCGCGGGGACCAGGATGGCGCGGATCAGGGTGGCGTCCAGGAGGATGCCGATGGCGACGGCGGAGCTGAAGACGGCCACGTCGAGTTCGCCGCCGAGGGACATCGCGGCGAAGGAGCAGAACAGGATCAGCGCGGCCCTCGTGATGAGCCTGCCCGTGCTGCCCAGTCCGTTGACGACGGCCTCGCGCGTCGAGCCGGTGTGGTCGTACTCCTCGCGCATGCGGGAGACCAGGAACACCTCGTAGTCCATGGACAGTCCGAAGAGGAACGCGAACACCGTGATCGGCACGAAGGTGCCCACGGCGCCGTCGGGTTGGATGCCGAGCAGGGTCTCGGTTCCCCAGCCCCACTGCCACAGGACGACCGTCGCGCCGAGGACGGCGCCGAGGGACAGCAGGTTGAGCAGGATCGCCTTCAGCGGCAGCACCAGCGACCGGAACGCCCGGGCCAGCAGGAGGAACGTGGCCACCGACAGGATCGCCAGCATCCACGGGAAAGCGTCGTACGCCGCGTCCAGGAAATCCTCCTGCTGGGTGATGTTGCCGCCCACGAGCACGCCGTCCGGGACGACCTCCCGGACGCGGTCCAGGGTCGCCAGGCCCGGCTCGCCCTCCGCCGCGGGCAGGACGCCCAGCAGGGCCGCGTCGCCGGAGCGCCACGAGTCCGGGGAGACGACGGCGTGGACGCCCGGCACCGACTCCAGGGTGCGGACCAGCGCCGGAACCGCGCCCGCGTCGGGCACATAGACGTCGAAGGACGTCAGGACGCCGCTGGGCACGCCCGCGTCCGTGAGCGCGGTCAGGCCCTCCCGGCCGGGGCCGGAGTCGGCCAGGTCCGCCGACCGCGGGACGTGCAGGTTGATCGTCAGCGCGATCGCCGACAGCCCCAGCAGCAGCGCGCCGGACACCGACAGCGCCGCCACCTTGTGCCGGACGATCAGCGCCGCCCAGCGCGGCCACCGTGCGCTGCGCCGCTCCGCCTTGACCGCGCCAGCGCGGGCGAGGACCAGCGGCAGCAGGGTCAGCGACACCGCGGCGCTGGCGGCCGTCACCAGCATCCCGCCGACGCCGAGGCTGCGCAGCAGCGGGATGGGCAGCACGACCATGGTCACCAGCCCGACGGCGACCACGGCCGCGCTGAACCCGACGGCGTGGCCCGCGGTCGCCATGGCGGTGTGGACGGCGTCGAGCGGGGACGCGCCGCTCGCGCGTTCCTCGCGCCAGCGGCTCACCACCAGCAGCCCGTAGTCGACCGCGAGCCCGACGCCGAACAGCGGCGCCATCATCATCGTGGTGTCGTGGATGTCCACGACCAGGCTCGCGGCGAGCAGGCCCAGGAAGGACACCGGGACCGCCACCGCAGCGGTCAGCAGCGGCACCAGGGCGAGCCGCGAGCGGAACGCCCGGATCAGCACGACGAGCGCGGCGGCGATGGTGACCGACAGCTTCACCGCCATATCCACACCGCCGCCGTCTATGCCCGTCGCCAGCTCGTCCAAACCGGTGACGTGCAGGCGCGCGTCGGAGGGGAGGTGCGGCGCCATCGCCGCGCGCACCCGCTCGGCCAGGTCGGTGCCCTCGCCGAGCGCGCTGCCCGGCAGCCCGCCCGCCTGCACCGGACCCCCGTAGACCAGCGCGTACCGCGTGTTCCCCTCGGCGAAAACCGGCTCCTCGTACGCCACGCGCGCGCCCATCGCCGAGACGGCGGCGAACGCGGCGGTCAGGTCCGCGGGCCCGCTCAGCTCGACCACCGGCACCACGGGCCGCGCCTCGCCGCCGGTGCCGAACTCGGCCGTGATCCGCTGGTTCGCCTCATACCCGGGAAGCCCGGGGAACTCGTTCGCCTCGGTGACCCTCGGCAGCAGCAGCGCGAGCGCGGCGCCGCCCGTCAGCACCGCGGCGGCGATCACCAGCCCGACCGCCCGGGCCCGCCGCAGCACGAATCTCGACAGTCTCTCCATGGGCACCAGCACAGTCGTCCGATCTTCACCGGCTCTGCGCCCGTTCTGGGAGTTCCCTGTGAAGGCGGCCGCGCGGCGGTGACCGCCGGGCACACTGTGCCCCGTGAACCCGCGCATCCTCGTGGTGGACGACGAACCGCACCTGGCCGACCTGGTGGCGACCGCGCTGCGCTACGACGGTTTCGACACCACGACCGCCGGGACCGCGCGGGAGGCGCTGAGCAAGGTCGGCGCGTTCGCCCCCGACCTCGTCGTGCTGGACGTCCGGCTGCCCGACGGGTCCGGGTTCGACGCGTGCCGGGCCCTGCGCGGGCGCGGCGTCGACACGCCCGTGCTGTTCCTGACCGCGTTGGACAGCCCCGCCGACAAGGTCACCGGCCTGACCGCGGGCGGCGACGACTACCTCGCCAAGCCGTTCAGCCTCGACGAGCTGGTCGCCCGGGTCCGCGCCATCCTGCGCCGCACCCGGCCGCGCCGCCGGTTGTCCGTCCACGACCTGGAGATCGACGAGGACGCCCACACCGTGCGCCGGGCCGGGGTCCCGGTCGACCTCACGCCCACTGAGTTCGCCCTGCTGCGCTTCCTGGTGGCCAACACCGGCCGCGTGCTGTCGAAGAAGCAGATCCTCGACCACGTCTGGCAGTACGACTTCGGCGGCAACGACGGCGTGGTCCAGACCTACATCTCCTACCTGCGGCGCAAGGTGGACACGGTCGAGCCGCGGCTGATCCACACCATCCCGCGCGTCGGCTACGTGGTGAGAGGCCCGCTGTGAGCCTGCGGTTCCGGCTCGTCGCGACGCTGCTCGCGCTGGTGGCCGCCGGGGTCGGCGTCGCGGTGGGCGCGCTGTTCGGGGCCATCCAGGACTGGGCGTCCGACCGCACAGACGACGTCCTCATCGCCGTGGGCGACCGGCTCGCCGCCGAGGGGATCGACGAGGACACCGTCTGGAAAGCCGTGCTCGCCGAGTCCGACGCGCCCTCCTACGTCCAACTGCGCGGCCCGGACGGGCCCATCGCGACCGTGGGCGACGGACCGGTGCTCGGCGACGTGCCGCTCGGGTTCAGCACCGTCGGCGACTGGCTCGTGCGCGCCGTCCCTTCCGGTGAGAACACCCTGGTCGTCGCGATGCGCACCGACACCTCCGACGCGCTACACGGCCGGGCGACCGGCGTCGCGGCCGTCTCCGCGCTGTCGGCGCTGCTCGGCGTCGCGGTGCTCGCGCCGTTCGTCGTCCGCCGCGCGCTGCGGCCCCTCGACGACCTCGTCGACACCGCGTCCGCGATCGGCGGGGGCACGGACAAGCCCGTCAGCGGCGGCACCGAGGTCGCGCGCCTCGCCCGCGCGCTCGACGCCACCAGCGCCCGGATCGACGCGGCCCTGCGCGACCGCGACGAGGCCAACGACCGGCTGCGGCGGTTCGTCGCCGACGCCTCGCACGAGCTGCGGACCCCGGTCGCGGCCATCCGCGGCTACGCCGAGCTGTTCCGCCGCGGCGCCGCGGAGCGGCCGGACGACCTGGCCAAGGTGCTCGCCCGGATCGAGGCCGAGGCGGCCAGGATGGGCAGGCTCGTCGACGATCTGCTGCTGTTGGCCCGATTGGATGAACTCCGTCCTCTCGCCACCCGAACGGTCGATCTGTCCACTGTGTGCGCCGACGCCGTCGCCGCTGTCCGCCTCGTGCACCCGGACCGGGTCTGGGAACTGGACCGGAAACCGACCCCGGTCCGCGGCGACCCGGACCGGCTGCGGCAGATTGTCGACAATCTGCTCGGCAATGTCGCCCGGCACACCCCGCCGGGAACGCCAGCGCGGGTCACCGTCACCGGAGACGGGCCGGAAGCGGTGCTGACCGTCCGCGATCACGGACCCGGTCTCGACCCCGCTGACCAGGCACGGGTCTTCGAGCGGTTCCACGGCCGCGGCGCCGGGACCGGCCTCGGGCTGGCCATCGTCGCGGCCATCGCGCGGGCGCACAGCGGGTCGGTATCAGCGGACAACCCACCCGGCGGCGGCGCGCAATTCACGGTGCGGATACCGGCCGAACCGGCAATTCACGGAAGTTCCATCCAAAAGTAAATGTAATGAGCCCGTGGCGGACCCGCGCGGGGACGTATACACCTATTCCATGACCCACTCACAGGTCCTGCTGAGCACGGCGAAGGCGGGAACGGACGCGCCGCAGTACTCGCTCCTCGTCGCCAACGACTCCGCGGAGGTCGAGGCGGCGCAGCGGCTGCGGTACGACGTTTTCGCAGGTGAGATGGGGGCCACCCTCCACTCGCCGGTGGCCGGGCTGGATGTGGACCGGTTCGACGAGCACTGCGACCACCTCGTCGTCCGGCACGACCAGACCGGTCAGATCGTGGGCACCTACCGCATGCTGCCGCCGGAACGGGCGGCCGCGGCGGGCGGGTTGTATTCGGAGACCGAATTCGATCTTTCCCGGCTGTCCGGACTGCGCGGGGAACTCGTCGAGACCGGACGCTCGTGCGTCCACCCGGACCACCGCACGGGCGCGGTCGTGAGCCTCGTGTGGGCCGGGATCGCGCGCTACATGCTGCTGTCCGGCCACCAGTGGCTGGCCGGGTGCGCGTCCGTCCCGCTGACCGACGGCGGCACGCTCGCCTCCGGCGTCTGGCAGACCGTGCGCGCCAAGCACTTCGCCGACGAGCGCTACGGCGTGGAGCCGCTGACGCCGTGGCACCCGGAGTCGGTGGCGCCGCCCGCGCGCACCGTCCTGCCGCCGCTGCTCAAGGGCTACCTGCGGCTGGGCGCGTGGGTGTGCGGGCGGCCCGCGCTCGACGCCGACTTCGGCGTGGCCGACTTCTTCGTGCTGCTCGGCCTCAAGCACGTCGACCAGCGCTACCTGAAGTTCTTCCTGGGGGAGTAGCGATGCACCCGTACATGCCGCTCTCGCCGTGCGGCCCGCACTGCCTCGACGGCGACGAGCCGACGGTCGGCCGCGCCCGGGTCGTCCTGCGGCTCGCCGCCGCGGTCGGCGTCGTGCTCGGCGCGTTCCTGGTGCTGCCGTTCCTGGCGCTGATCGGGCGGCGCGGCCGGGAGCTGGCGGCCAAGCTGATCTTCCGGGGCCTGCTGGGCGCCTTCGGGGTGCGGCTCACCGTCACCGGCGACCTGCCCCGCTCGGACGGGCGCGGCGTGCTCGTGGTGACCAACCACATCTCCTGGCTCGACGTCGCCGCGCTCAACGCCGTGCGCCCGATGCGCGCGATGGCCAAGACCGACCTGCGGTCCTGGCCGGTGCTGGGCACGCTGATCGCCCGCGCTGGCACGGTGTTCCTCGACCGGGAGAGCCTGCGCGCGCTGCCCGGCGCGGTGGACGAGTTGGCCCGGGTGCTGCGCGACGGCTCGATGATCTACGTGTGCCCGGAGGGGACCACCTGGTGCGGCAAGGGGATGGGCCGGTTCCGCCCCGCGCTGTTCCAGTCCGCGTTGGACGCGGGCGTGCCGGTGCGCCCGGTCGCCGTGCGCTACCACCTGGCGTCCGGGCGGGAGACGCCCGCGCCCGCGTTCATCGGCACCGAGACGATCCTGGAGTCGATGACGCGGGTGGCCCGGCTCCGCGGCCTGCACGTGGAGCTGCGGGTCTGCGCCGAGATCGCCCCCGGCCGCGCCGACGACCGGCGCTCGCTGGCCGCGCTGACCGAGGCCGCGATGAACACCGCGCTGGGACTGCGCGTGACCATCCCGGCACCGAGAACGGTCTGGACCTCCAGTGCGGTCGAGAGTGCACGATTGGCCGGTGACCACCACCCCGGCTGAGGCGCCGACCGGCAATCCCCTGTGGGGCAGGCAGAACCGCGCGACGACCGTCGGCATCCTGCTGCTCATCACCATCGGCGCGTTCGAGCACCTGGGCGTCAGCACCGCGATGCCCCGGATGCTCGCCGAACTCGACGGCGGGCACCTGTACTCGTGGCCGTTCACCGCGTTCCTCGCCGCGAGCGTGATCTCGACGGTGCTGGCTGGCCGCGTCGCCGACCGGATCGGCCCGCGCCCGGTGCTGCTGGTCGGTCCGGCGCTGTTCCTGGTGGGCCTGGTCGTGGCGGGCACGGCGACGGCGATGCCGACGCTGCTGGCCGCCCGCTTCCTGCAGGGCCTCGGGCTGGGCGCCGAGGCGGTCGCGATCTACGTGCTGATCGCGATGGTGTACCCGGAGAACCTGCGGCCGAGGATGTTCGGCCTGCTCGCGGCGGCGTGGGTGGTCCCGTCGATCCTCGGCCCGACGGCCGCGGGCGTGGTCACCGAGCTGGTGGGCTGGCGGTGGGTGTTCCTGGGCCTCGCCCCGCTCGCCCTGCTGGGCGTGCTGCTGCTCATCCCGACGCTGCGCGACCTGCCGTCGACGGAGTCGTCCGGCCCGGCGCGCCGGGGACTGCCGCTTGCCGCTGTCGCCGCTGGCACCGGCATCGCGGCGCTGACCTGGGCGGTCCAGCACAAGACGCTGTGGCTCGGCCTGCTCGGTCTCGTGCTGCTCGCCCCCGCCCTGCGCGTCCTGCTGCCCGCCGGGACCCTGCGCGGGCGCCCTGGCCTGCCCAGGGTCGTGTTGGGCCGTGGTCTGTTCGCGGGCGCGTTCTTCGGGGTGGAGGCCTTCGTGCCGCTGACGCTGACGGCGGTCCACGGGTACTCGCCCGCGCTGGCGGGCCTGCCGCTCACCGTCGGCGCCCTGGGCTGGTCCGCGGCGTCGTGGTGGCAGGGTCGGGTGGAGCTCCCGCGGTCGGTCCTGGTGCGGATCGGCTTCACCATCCTGGCGGTGGGCCTGGCCGGGATGGCGCTCGTCGCCCCGGACTGGCCGCTGGCCTGGACGGCGTCGCTGTGGTGGGCGATCGCGGGCGCGGGCATGGGCATGGCCTTCCCCGCGGTGAGCGTGCTCGCCCTGGACTACGCCGCCGAGAGCGAGCGCGGCTTCGCCTCCTCGGCCCTGCAGGTCTCGGACATGGTCTTCTCCGCTGTGATGGTCGGCACCGGCGGCGTCCTGCTGGCGGCGCTGGCCTCTACCGCGGCTCCTACGCAGGCCGTGCTGGTGCTCAACCTGGCCATGGCCGGGGTCGCCGCGCTCGGCGCGCTGCTGTTCGCCCGGGTGCGCGACTGACGCGCTGCGTGAGTGCGGCATCGCGGTGCGTGGAACATTCCGCGCCATCGCGGTGTTGGAAGGAGGGTGCTGAGCCTGATGCCCGCGACGGCCCTGGTTACGCTGGTGGCGCGATGACCTACCTCGACCACGCGGCCACCACGCCGATGCTCCCCGAGGCGGTGACGGCGCTCACGAACGCGTTGTCCACCGTCGGCAACGCGTCCTCGCTGCACACGTCCGGCAGACGCGCCCGCAGGGCCGTCGAGGAGGCCAGGGAGTCCATCGCCGCCTCGCTCGGCGCGCGGCCCAGCGAGGTCGTCTTCACCTCCGGCGGCACCGAGGCCGACAACCTCGCCGTCAAGGGCGTCCACTGGGCCCGCAAGGGCCGCAACCGCGTGCTGGTCAGCGCGATCGAGCACCACGCCGTGCTCGACGCCGCCGACTGGCTGCGCGAGCACGCGGGCGCGGACGTCACGTTCCTCGAGGTCGACGACTTCGGCCGCGTGCACGCCGACACGCTGCGCGCCGCCATCGCCGAGGACCCCGACGCGGTGTCGCTGGTCAGCGTGATGTGGGCCAACAACGAGGTCGGCACGGTCAACCCGGTCCGCGAGCTGGCCGAGACCTGCGCCGAGTTCGGCGTCCCCTTCCACACCGACGCCGTCCAGGCCGTCGGCGCGCTCCCGGTCGACTTCGCCGCCGCGGGCCCGAACGCGATGACGGTGTCCGGGCACAAGGTCGGCGGCCCCTACGGCGTGGGCGCGCTGCTGCTCGGCCGCGACGTCCCGTGCGTGCCGCTGGCCCACGGCGGCGGCCAGGAGCGCGAGGTGCGCTCCGGCACCCTCGACGTGCCCGCCATCATCGCCATGGCCGAGGCCGTGCGGGTCGCCGTCGACGAGCGCGAGGCGCGCGCCCGCAAGCTCGCCGACCTGCGCGACGACCTCGTCCGCCGGGTCAGGGCCGCGGTCCCGTCGGCGATCTACAACGGCGACCCCGGGCACACCGCCATGGACGGCGGCCCGTCGCGGCTGCCCGGCAACGCGCACTTCACCTTCCCCGGCTGCGAGGGCGACAGCCTGCTCATGCTGCTCGACGCGCGCGGCATCGAGTGCTCGACCGGGTCGGCGTGCACCGCGGGCGTCGCCCAGCCCAGCCACGTGCTGCTCGGCATGGGCGTCGACCCCAAGCTCGCCCGCGGCTCGCTGCGGTTCTCCCTCGGGCACACCTCGACCCGGCAGGACGTCGACGCGCTCGTCGCGGCCATCGGGCCGGTGGTCGAGCGCGCCCAGTCCGCGGGCCTGGCCGGATTGCGGCGCGGCTGATGCGCGTGCTGGCCGCCATGAGCGGGGGAGTGGACTCCGCGGTCGCCGCCGCGCGGGCGGTCGACGCCGGGCACGACGTCACCGGCGTGCACCTGGCGCTGTCGGCCAAGCCCGGCACGCTGCGCACGGGCTCCCGCGGCTGCTGCACGGTCGAGGACGCCCACGACGCCCGCCGCGCGGCCGACATCCTCGGCATCCCGTTCTACGTGTGGGACTTCGCCGAGCGGTTCACCGAGGAGGTCATCGAGGACTTCGTCGCCGAGTACGCCGCGGGCCGCACGCCCAACCCGTGCCTGAAGTGCAACGAGCGCATCAAGTTCGAGGCGTTGCTGGACAAGGCGATCGCGCTGGGCTTCGACGCCGTCTGCACCGGCCACTACGCCCGGCTGGCGGACGGGACCCTGCGCCGGGCCAAGGACGCGGGCAAGGACCAGTCCTATGTGCTCGCCTCGCTGACGCCGGAGCAGCTGCGCCACGCCATGTTCCCGGTCGGCGACACGACCAAGGACGACATCCGCGCCGAGGCCGCCGCCCGCGACCTCGCCGTCGCGGACAAACCGGACAGCTACGACATCTGCTTCATCCCCGACGGGGACACCCGCGCGTTCCTGGAGTCGCGGATCGGCAGCAGGCCCGGCCAGCTGGTCGACGCCGAGTCCGGCGCGGTGCTGGGCGTCCACACCGGCGTGCACGGGTTCACGGTCGGACAGCGGCACGGGCTGGGCATCGACCGGCCAGCGCCGGACGGGCGGCCGAGGTACGTGCTGTCGTTGGAGCCGGTCGACGGGACCGTCCGGGTGGGACCGGCCGACCGCCTCTCCGTGCGGGAGATCGTGGCCGATCGGGCGGTGTGGCCGCACAACCGGCCGTTGGACGGCGTCGTCGAGTGCGTCGCCCAGGTGCGGGCGCACGGCGGCACCAGCCCGGCGACCGCGGAGTTCCGCGACGGGACGCTGACGGTGCGCCCGCAGGCCCAGTTGCGCGGTGTCGCGCCTGGACAGGCCGTGGTCCTGTACCGACCGGACGCCGACGGGGACGTCGTGCTCGGCAGCGCCACCATCCGCGCCACCAGCGCCTGAGCGCGGTTCATGATCACTGTCCGACACGGCTGATTGAGTGAGTGCTGCTCAGCAGTTCTACTCTGCGTCACCGCCCTCACCCCACTGTGACTTCGCCGCGGCCCGTTACGCAGGAATTATGTAGAGCGACGTATCTGGGGGAGCACGGGATGCTCTACTACCAACGGCAGACACCACCTCTTGAGCAACACGGACCGTCACGAAGGGTGGGGCGATGGTGACGATGGGACCGCACGCCGGATCGACCGTCGATGAGGACTGCCCGCCGGGCGGCGGGACCAGACTCCCCGTCGGTCCCGCCGTGGCGCTGCTGGAGCGCCACCGGGCCAGGATCCTCGACCCGGCGTCCGCCCTGGCCACCCCGGACGGCGCCAAACCCGCGTCCACCCTGTACCGGGGCGACACCCTGCTGGTGCCGCTGCGCCTGGTGCGCGACGCGGAGGCGTTCGCCCGCCTCAACGAGGTGATCGCGCCGATGGGCGCCGTCCTCGAGGCGGTAGTGCCCGCGACCAAGCGCTGGCAGGAGGTCCTGCCCCGGCTCTCCGACGACCTGCCGGTCTCCACCCTGGTCCGGCTGACCGAGGACTCCTGCCTCGACCAGCTGCCCGACCCGTGGGCCCTGCTGGTGCGGCTGCGCCGCAAGCTCGGCATGGCGGAGACCCAGGGGATCGGACTGGAGCACCTGGCGGGAGCGGCATCGGTGGAACTGCACGGGACGCCCTTCGGACACGGCCAGCCGTTCGGCCACGGGCAGCCCTTCGGCCACGGGCAGCCCTTCGGCCACGGCCAGCCGTTCGGGCACGGCCAGGGGCCTGCCGGTCTGCCGCTGGCGACCGGCAGCCGCAACCCCGTCCGGCTGTTCATGCCCCGCCCGCGCAGGCGCGACGTCGACGACATCGGCGCGGGCAGGCGGCCCGTGGTCGCGGTGCTCGACACCGGCATCGGCGAACACCCCTGGCTGCCGGTCGGCGACCCCTGCGACGACCCGGTGGTCGAGATCGCGCCGGACTTCCAGCAGCTGCTGGCCGACGCCGAGGCCGCGCTGGCCGCCGCGAGCGGGCACCAGCCCGGGCCGTCCCTGGCCTCGCCGAACGACCAGCGCGACGTCGTGCAGCCCCTGCTGGGGCTGACGGACTCGCACAGCGGCCACGGGACGTTCGTGACCGGCCTGGTCCACCAGAACTGCCCCGACGCGCGCATCCTGTCGCTGCGGGTGCTGCACACCGACGGCGTCACCACCGACCGGATCGTCCTGCTGGCCCTGGAGTGGCTGCGCCTGCGCGTCGTCGCGGCGCTGGCCGACGGCACGCCGGAGAAGCTGGTCGACGTGGTGTCGCTGTCGCTGGGCTTCTACCCCGAGGCCGACGACACCCAGACCGGGTACCTGCTCGCCGAGGCCGTGCGGAAGCTGACCGACCTGGGCGTCACGGTCGTGGCCGCCGCGGGCAACGACGCCACCGCGCGCCCGTTCGTCCCCGCCGCGCACGCGCTGAACGCCGACGGCAGCAACAACGGCAACGAGCTGCTCGTGGCCGTGGGCGCGCTGAACGCCTCCGGCAAGACCGTGGCGGCGTTCAGCAACGAGGGCGACTGGGTGACCCGCTGGGCGCCCGGCAACGCGCTGGTGTCCACGGTCCCGCTCTGGCAGGGCTCGGGCACGGGGTCGCTCGAACTGGAGAGCGCGGGCCAGGTCCGCTCCGGCCCCGACGGCGACGACCTCACCACCGGCTTCGCGGTCTGGGCGGGCACGTCCTTCGCCACGCCGGTGATCGCGGGCATGCTCGCCGACCGCCTCGCCGACCGGCCGGACCCGGACGAGGTCGCCGAGCGGCCGCACCGGGCCGCGGCGGCGCTCGCCGAGGTCGACGACTACCTCAAGACGCTGGGCTGGAAGCGCTGACGGCGGGCGCGGCGAAACCGGCAACGGCAAGGGAGTGCGGAACGGGCAGGCAGCTTAGGGATACTGAGCGGGAGTCCGTACTGTAATGATCTGTGGCCAGCGACCGTGAGCGGGTTCTGCGCCGGGCCGGGCGGTTCCAGGAGCGGGCTCGGCAGGCCGTCTACGCCTACCGGTTCGCCGACGCGCGCACCGCGCTGAGGTCGGCGCTCGCCGCGCTCGACACCGTCGACCACACCGGGGACGCCGACCTCGTCACCATGCGGGTCCGGGTGCTCGTCAGCCTCGCCTACTCCGACGCGGAGGGGGCGGGCAAGGGGCTCGACGCGCTCGACGCCGCCGAGCGCCTGCTCCCGCAGATCCCGGCCGGGCCCCGGCGGCGCGAGCTGCAGGGGCTCGTCGAGCAGCAGCGCGGGTTCCTGCTGATCCGGGCGGGCCGCGGCGACGAGGGCATGCGGCTGCTCGACTCCGCGGTCCACCACCTGGAGACCGTGCTGGAGCTGGGGGTCGGCGACCCGGACGTGCTCGCGGGCCTGCACATCAACCGCAGCCTGGTGTTCATCGAGCGGGCCGACACCGCCGGGGCCGTCGCCGAGCTGCGGCGCAGCGTCGACCTCGCCGAGCGCTACGACCTCAACCTCGTGGGGATCAAGGCCCGGCACAACATCGGCTACATCGCCTACATGAGCGGCGACCTGCCGACCGCGCTGCGCGACTTCGAGCGCGCGGCGCGCGAGTGCCTCGCCCACGCGCCCAGCCTGGTGCCGGTCGTGCGGCTGGACCAGGCCCGCGCGCTGCTCGCCGCCGGGCTGCCGCAGGACGCCGCCCGGCACCTGGAGGACGCGCTTCCGCTGCTGCGCAAGCAACGCGCGGGCCAGGACGCCGCCGAGGTCGAGGTGACCCTGGCCGCCTCCGCGCTGCTCGACGACCGGGTGCGCGACGCGCGCAGGTGGGCGCGGTCGGCGGAGCGGCGGTTCATCCGCCGGGGCAACCAGCGGTGGGCGGCCGTCGCGGCGCTGGCCGGGCTGCGCGCGGAGACCGCGGGCGCGCTGAGCGCCGGGCGGGTGCCCGGGTCGCTGCCCGCGGTGGCGGTGAAGCTGGCCGAGGAGCTGCGCGGGCTGGGGTTGGTCGACGAGACCGCGCTGGCGCTCATGCTGGCCGTGCGGCTGGAACTGCGCCGCGGCGACCGGGAGGCGGCGCGCTCGCTGCTGGCGCAGGTGCCGAGGCCGCGGCCCACCACGCCGGTCGACCACCGGATGCTGCTGCGGCTGTGCCGGGCCGAACTCGCCGTCGCCGACGGCAACCGCAGGCGCGCGCTGGCCGAGGCCCGGTCCGGGCTGACCGAGCTGGGCACGGCCCGCGACCGGATGGGCGGGCTGGACCTGGTGTGCGGGACCGCCGTGCACGGCCGCCAGCTCGGCGAGCTCGCCGTCCGGCTGACCCTGCGCGGTCGGCCGAGGGCGCTGTACGACTGGCTGGAGCGCACCCGCGCCCAGGTCTACCGCTACGAGCCGCTGCCGGAGATCGACGACCCGCGCATCGCCCAGACGGCAGCGGAGCTGCGGCGCTCGCGGCGGGAGGCGCAGCTGGCCCGGCTGTCCGGCAGGCCGGTGGCGCCGCTGGAGAAGCAGACGGCCGCGCTGGAGCGCGAGGTCGTGCGGCTGGGCTGGTACGCCAGCCCGTGGGGCAGGCCGCGCCCGGTGGCCCCGCTCGACGCGGTGGCGGCCGCGCTGGGGTCGACGGCCCTGGTGGAGTACGCGTCCTCGGGCGGGGACCTGGTGGCGGTGGTCGTCGCCGACGGGGTGACCCGGCTGGTCCGGCTGGGCTCGATGGCCGAGGCCGCCGAGTGGGCGGCGCGGCTCTACAACGACCTCAACGCGCTGGCCCCCGACGTGCTGCCGCCGCCGATCGCCGCCGTGGTGCGCGACTGCGCGGTCCGCAGCGCGGGCAGGCTGGACGAACTGCTGGTGCGGCCGCTGCTGCCCGTCATCGGGGACCGGGATCTGGTCGTGGTGCCCACCGGGGAGCTGTACGCGGTGCAGTGGGGCAGCCTGCCGTCGCTGGTGGGGCGGCCGGTCGTGGTGGCCCCGTCGGCCACGGCGTGGCACACCGCGGCGACCTCGCCGGGCGCGCCGTCCGACCGCGTCCTGCTGGCCCGCGGCCCGAACCTGACCGGCCGGGTGACCGAGGGCGTGTCCCTGCGCGGCATCTACCCCGACGCGATCGACCTCGACGACGAGCACGCCACGGTCGCCGAGGTCCTGTCCGCATTGGACGGAGCCGCGCTTGCCCACGTCGCCGCGCACGGCGAGCACGAGTCCACCAACGCCCTGTTCTCCCAACTCGAACTCGCCGACGGCCCGCTGTTCGCCTACGAGGTAGCCCGCCTGCCCCGCCCACCCCGCCAGGTGGTCCTGGCGGCCTGCGAGCTGGCGCTGAGCTACGTCCGCCCCGGCGACGAGGCCCTGGGCTACGCGGGCGCCCTGCTGGCCGCGGGCGTCCCCACCGTCATCGCCGCCACCAGCCGCGTCGGCGACGAGGCCGCCGCCACCGCCATGGTCGACTACCACCAGCGCCTGCGCGCGGGCCATCCCCCCGCCCGCGCCCTCGCCGAGGCGGTGGCCGTCGACCCGTACCGCCGCCCGTTCGTCTGCCTGGGCTCGGGCTGACCGAATGCCCGTGACCCTCCGACTCGCGCGGGTGACCAGCATCTACTGGTAAGCATCGTCGCCGGGATTCGGCGATGACGCCTGCTGCCCCCGCCTCCACCGACGGCAATCCCCCTGACTACCTGACCTGAACCACCCAATCCGGGCGCAAGGACCGTAGACAGGCGTCAAGGCCGTACCTACGATCACGCCACTGTGTTCTGACCCACACCTCCGCGAGAGGCGGCGTGATGAGTTCTCCCGAGACCCTCTGCTCGGCGTTCCAGGACATCGCGGGGAGGCAGCCCGATGTGGTCGCGTTGCGCGCGCCCGGCGACGTCGTGTCGCTGCGGTGGCGGGACTACGCCGAGCGGGTGCGGGGGGTGGCCGCCGGGCTGGCGGCGCTGGGGGTCGGCCGCGGGGACACCGTGGGGATCATGCTGGCCAACCGGCCGGAGTTCCACGTCGTCGACGCGGGCGCGCTGCACCTGGGCGCCGTGCCGTTCAGCGTCTACAACACCCTCGCCGCCGAGCAGTTGGCCTACGTGCTGGCCAACGCGGGCAACTCCGTGGTCGTCACCGAGGAGCAGTTCCTGCCCGTGGTCCGCGCCTCCGGGGCGGACGTGCGGGTCGTCTGCCTGGAGGAGGGCGTCGAGGGGACGATGTCGCTGCGGGAGCTGGAGGAGTCCGGCGCCCCGGACTTCGACTTCGACGCCGCGTGGCGCGCGGTCGGCCCCGACGACCTGGCCACGATCATCTACACCTCCGGCACCACCGGCCCGCCCAAGGGCGTCGAGCTGACCCACCGCAACGTGCTCGCCGTGGCGGACGCGGTCAAGCAGGCGTTCCAGGTCCGCCACGGGGACCGGGTGCTGTCGTTCCTGCCCTCGGCGCACATCGCCGACCGGGTGGTGGCGCACTACACCTCGATCCTGTTCGGGTCGGTCGTGACGTCGGTGGCCGACCCCAAGCAGCTCGCCGCCGGGCTGGCGGACTGCCACCCCACCGTCTTCTTCGCCGTGCCGAGGGTGTGGCAGAAGTTCAAGCTCGCCATCGACACCGCGCTGGCGGGCGAGCCGGAGAAGAAGCGCAAGATCGCCACCTGGGCCATCCAGACCGGCGTCAAGCACGCCAAACTCTCCGTCGCGGGCAAGCCCGTCCCCACCCTGCTGAGCATCCAGCACAAGCTGGCCGACAAGCTCGTGCTGTCCAAGCTGCGCCACAAGCTCGGCCTCGACGAGTGCCGCGTCGCCGTCTCCGGCGCCGCCGCGATCCCGGTGGACACCCTGGAGTACTTCTGGGGCCTGGGCATCCCGGTGTACGAGGTGTGGGGCATGTCCGAGACCGCGGGCCTGGGCACGTCGTGCCGCCCGGGCCAGGTCAAGCTCGGCAGCGTCGGGATGGCGGTGCACGGCGCGGAGGTAGGGCTGGCCGACGACGGCGAGCTGCTGGTCCGCTCGCCGTCCACCATGCGCGGCTACCGCGGCGACCCGCAGCGCACGGCCGAGACCATCGACATGGACGGCTGGGTGCACACCGGCGACATCGGCGTCATCGATGCCGACGGGTTCGTGTCCATCGTGGACCGCAAGAAGGAGCTGATCATCAACTCCGGCGGCAAGAACATGTCGCCGACGAACATCGAGAACGCGATCAAGGCGGCCAGCTCGGTGATCGGGCAGGTGGTGGCCATCGGCGACGACCGCCCGTACGTCACCGCCCTGGTCGTGCTCGACGTCGACGCGGCCGCGGGCCTGGCGGCCAAGCTCGGCGTGGCGGCCTCCCCGAGCGCGATCGCCGAGCACGAGCAGGTCCGCGAGTTGGTGGCCGAGGCCGTCCGCGCGGGCAACGCCCGGCTCGCGCGCGTCGAGCAGGTCAAGCGGTTCCGCATCCTGTCGGCGGCGTGGGAGCCCGGCGGCGACGAGCTCACCCCGACGCTGAAGCTGCGCCGCAAGCCCATCGCCCGCAAGTACGCCCACGAGATCGACGACCTCTACGCCGAGTCGCCGAGCCCGGCCACGATCAGCGTCTGACGGGGAACCGGACCACCCCGTATCCGGTGGCGGCCGCGGCGAGGCAGACCACCGCCAGGCCGGGGACCGCCACCGGCAGCGGCGCGTCGGTCAGCACGGGCGCGACCGCGAGGACCTGGCCGACGGCCGCCACCTGCACGACCCGCAGCCTGGCCAGCTCGGTCCAGCGCGTGCGGTTGAGCAGCAGGGCGAGCACCGGCAGCACGGGCGCTGCCCAGACCAGGGCGTCCGCGTCGACCAATGCGGTCACGGCGATCGTCAGCAGCGCGACGATGACGGCGAACCGCGTGTGCGAGCGCATGGCGTCCAGCATGCCGGCCGCGGCGTGACCCGGTTCAACATCACTATTCATTAGATGTATACACTCCCGGTCACATTCATACCTGGGGGTGGCCAGTGCTCAACCCACTTCGTGCGGCCGTAGTCGCCGCGTTCGTCCTCACCGCCGGTTGCACCGCGGCCGACCCGCCCGGGCCGCCGCCCGGACTCGCCGAGCGGGGCACGACGTTCACCAAGGCGACCGTCACCAAGCAGGACCTGACCGCGAAGGTCAGCCTCACCGGCAAGGTCGAGCTCAACCCGGTCTACGGCATCGCCGCGCCCGTCGACGGCGAGGTCCGGTACCTGGCCGCGCCGGACGCCGGGCCGGTCGCGCGCGAGACGCGGGTCGCCACCGTGTGGTCGGACGGCGAGCCCACGCGCATCGTCATCCCCGCGGGGGCGGAGTTCGCGGGCAGGCTGGTGGCCGACAGGGCGGTCGTCGTCAAGGGCACGCCCATCGTCTCCGTGCGCCACGGCGGGTACGCCGTCGCCGCCGACATCGACGGCAAGCAGGCCTACGCGATCGCCAACGGCCTCAAGGCCGTGCGCGCGCAGATCGAGGGCGGGCCCGGTCCGTTCGCCTGCGCCACGCTCGGCACGATCGCCGCGCTGCCGCCGGGGACCGTCCCCGAGCCGCCGGAGCCGACCGCGCCGCCGGTGGACCCGACCGCGCCGCCGACGATGGCCGGGCCGCCGAAGGACGTCGAGCCGCAGCCGGAGCCCTCGGAGCCCACCGGCATGCGCCTGGTCTGCACCGCGCCGTCGGGCACCACGCTGATCAACGGCGCCCCCGCGACCGTCGAGGTCGTCACCGCGGAGGCCAAGAACGTGCTCGTCGCCCCGGTCGAGGCCGTGGCGGGCACGCAGGGCAAGGGCCAGGTCGACGTGATCGGGCCGGACGGGGAGCGGGTCACCACCCCCGTGCAACTGGGGCTCACCGACGGCAAGGTGGTGGAGATCAAGTCCGGGCTGGAGGGCGACGAGACCCTCGCCGTGCCGGGGCCGACGCTGGCGGCGCCCGAGCCGACCGGCGAGTTCGGGCCGGGGGGTCCCTGACATGACCGCGCTCCTGGAGCTTTCCGGCATCGCGAAGGTCCTGACCGGGCAGGGGCAGCCCCGGCCGATCCTGACCGGCGTCGACCTCACCGTCCACACTGGGCAGAGCGTGGCCATCCTCGGCCGGTCCGGGTCGGGCAAGAGCACGCTGCTGAGCCTCATCGGACTGTTCGACCGGCCCGACGGCGGCCGCTACCTGCTGGCGGGCGAGGACATCACCACCGTGTCCGAGCGCCGGGCCGCGCGGCTGCGCAGCGAGCGGTTCGGGTTCGTGTTCCAGCGGTTCTTCCTGCTCAAGCATCTCACCGCAGCGCAGAACGTGGCGATGGCGCTGGTCAACGGCCAGGGATGGCTGCCACGGCGCAGCCGACGGGCCACGGTGATGGCCGCGCTGGACCAGATGGGCATCGCGCACCTGGCCAAGCACAAGCCCACCCGCCTGTCCGGCGGCGAACAGCAACGCGTCGCCATCGCGCGGGCGTTGGTGCGGCGGCCGCAGGTCCTGCTGGCCGACGAGCCGACCGGCGCGCTGGACACCGAGACCGGCTCGCTGGTGATCGACGCGTTGCACGCGGCCACCGAGCGGGGCTGCGGCCTGGTGCTGGTCACCCACGACCAGGCCCACGCCGCGCGCATGGGCCGCGTCCTGCGGCTGGTCGACGGCGCGCTGGTGCAGGAGGTCCGGCGATGAGGCTGTCCGGGAAGCTGCGCTCGGCCCTGGTGATCGGCGGCCAGGGGATCCGGGCGCGCAAGCTGCGCACGTTCCTGTCCATGGTCAGCCTGTTCCTCGGCGTCCTCGCGGTGGTCACCGTGCAGGCGGGCGCGGTCATCGCCGACCGCGCCGCGCGGATCGACCTGGAACTCAACATGGGCCGCGATGGCACCGTGCAGGTCTACCTGCCTGACCACGCGGAGACGGTCGACATCACGCTGGACACGGTGAGCGGCGCGGCCGGGACGGCGGCCCTCACGTCCTACCGCGCCGTGGTCGGCGAGCCGGGCGTGACCCCGGTGAACGCGGGCGGCATGTCCTTCGACCACCTCGGCGGGAACTACGGCGGTTACACGTGCGACCGCTACGGCAACTGCGTGTCGTTGGAGGCGGACAAGACCAAGCCGCCGGGCCAGGCGGTGGAGTTCAGCCTGTACGGGCTGACCGGCGACCTCCGCCAGTTCCGCCCGTTCCACCTGGTCAGCGGCGCCTGGCTGGACTTCACCGGCGGCCCCCTGATGTCGCCGGGGCTGGTGGTGAACGAGGAACTGGCCAAGGGCCTCAACCGCTACCAGGTCCCCGCCGAACTCCGCCTGGCGGGAGCGACGACCAACGCCACCCCCCGCATCATCGGCGTGGTCGACGACGGCAACAGCATGCCGACCGCCTACGCCCGCTCCGACGAACTCCGCACCTGGTCCCCACCCGACCGAGTAGCCCAGCTCTACCTGTCCTCGGACGCCGAGCCGGTGGCCCAGGTCCTGAAAACCCGCCTGACAGCGGCGGGCGCCCCGATGGACCAGTGGTACTCCCAGGTCATCGACTCCGAGGAGTTCGTGGGCGACCAGCTGATGCTCCTCCGCCTGATCTTCCTGGGCATGGCCGCCCTGGTCCTCCTGATCGGCGCAGCAGGCATCCTCAACGTCGGCCTGGCGACGGTGGGCGAACGCATCGAGGAATTCGCCCTCCGGAGAGCGGTAGGAACGCCCCGCCTGCTGCTGGCAGGCATCGTGTTGGCGGAGACCATGATCGTCGGCCTCCTGACAGCGGGAGCCGCGACCGGGGTGGGCGTGCTGGGCTTGGAAGTCGCGAGGCGGGTGCTGGGAGACCGGGAGCCATTGCTGGCGGAGGTCGCCTTCCCGTGGGAAGCAGGATTGGCAGGCGTCATCGCAGGAGTGGCGGCAGGCGTACTGGGCGGCCTGATACCCGCGATCAGAGCAGCAAAGATCCCCATCGCCACGGTAATGCGCGCCTAACCTTTGAAGCAGCGCAACCACCAACAATCGCAACACGCCCCACACAACTGTCCGATGGGGTGGACCCGCATTCGTGGGGAGCGAAGCGGTGCTACCCTCGCTCGGGCGTGGACGGCTTCGCCGCTCCGCCCTTTCTCCACGCCCGCGCCGCTTCGCTTAGGGGCCCCGCGAATGCGGGTTCACCTCATCGGACGCCACCAGATCAAATCGCGCCATGAACCTTGAGTGCGCACTTGATCGCCCGCTTTGGCCAGGCGCAGGTGCCGTAGGGCGACAGGCGGTGGCGAGGGTGGTTCGCGATTTGCTTTGTTGGTGTCCGATGGAGTGAACCCGCATTCGCGGGGCCCCTAAGAAAAGCGGCGCGGCGCGGAAAGAAGGGCGGAGCGGCGAAGCCGTTCCGCGCCGAGCGAGGGTAGCACCGCTTTTCTCCCCACGAATGCGGGTTCACCCCATCGGACAGTTGTGGGGCGTGTTGCGTTTTGTGGGTGGTTGCGCTGCTTCTAGGGCTACCAAGACTCCGGTGGCTCTACGAAAGCCTTGCCGACGTCCCGGACCAGTGTCATGGCGCGTCGGGCCCAGTCCGGTGTGGCGCCCGCGAGACCGCAGGACGGAGTCGGCACCGCCCGCTCCGCCAGGATCGTCCTCGGGAACCCGAGCCGGTCCACCAACCGGAGTGCCGGGTCGGCGGCAGCGCGCAGGGTGGGCGCCTGGGCGGGTTCGACTCCGGGGATCACGCCCAGGAACAGGACCGTCCCGTCCTCCCAAGCCTCCCCGATCTCGTCCAGCGCTGCCGCGTCCATCGCCAGGGTCGCGTCGAAAGCGATTGCGTCCGCGCCCGCCGAGCGCAGTAGGGAGATCGGGGGGCGGGGGGCGCAGCAGTGGACGATCACCGGTTGGCCGGTGGCTTCCCTGGCCGTCTCCACCAGGGTCGACAGGACCTCCCGGGCCTCCGGCTCCGCGACCGCGGGCACCGTGCCGTAGCCGGACGGGGTCGGGACCGTGCCGTTGAGGACGGCGGGGAGGCCGGGCTCGTCGAACTGGACGACGATCTCCGCGCCCGTGCGCCTGCGGGCGTCGGCGACGTGCTGGGTCACGCCCTCGGCGAGGGAGGCCGTGACATCGCGGAGGGCGCCGTGGTCGGTGATGACGCGGTGGCCTCGGGGGAGTTCGATGCCCGCCGTGAGGGTCCACGGGCCGGGCAGTTGGAGCTTGAGCACCGGCGGTGCCGCGCCCGCCCGGCCGATGGCCTCCTCGACGGCGTCGAGGTCGCGGCGCAGGAGGTCGACCGCGCGGCGGTGGTCGCCGCCGGGGCGGGCGGTGATGCGGTAGCCGCTGGGCACCAGCTCGACGGCGATGTCGACCAGCAGGGCCGCGCCTCTGCCGAGGATGTCGGCCCCGAGTCCGCGCGCGGGCAGTTCGGGGATGTGCGGGAACTCGGGCAGCTCGCCGAGCACGACGGCGGCGGCCTCGACCGGTTCACGCCCGGGCAGCGACCCGATGCCGGTCGCCGCCCCCGGGGCCCAGGGTGCGGTGCTCATTGCCGCAGTTTGGCAGAGTGGCGGCATGGACCAGGTCGCGGCCGCAGCCGAGCGCATCGCCCCGTACATCCGCCGCACCCCGATCCTGCGCGCCGAGGTCGACGGCAGGCCGGTGGTGTTCAAGCTGGAGCACCTGCAGCGCACCGGCTCCTTCAAACTGCGCGGCGCGCTCAACGCGCTCCTCGGCGGGCCCGCGCCCGAACACGTCGTGACCGCGTCCGGCGGCAACCACGGCGTCGCCGTCGCCACCGCGGCGAAGCTCCTCGGCCTGCCCGCCACGGTCTACGTCCCGGAGACCGCCCCCGCCGCCAAGGCCCGCCGCATCGAGGCGGCAGGGGCGAAGCTGGTCCGCGTCGGCTCCTCCTACGCCGAGGCCAACACCGCCGCCCGCGCCGAGGCTGAGGGGTCCGGCGCCCGCTACGTCTCCGCCTACGACGACCCGCTGGTCGTCGCGGGCCAGGGCACCTGCGCCGCCGAGGCCGTCGCCGACGCCCCCGACATCGCGGCGTTCGCGGTCGCCGTGGGCGGCGGCGGGCTGGCCGCCGGGACCGTGCTGGGCGGCGGGCGGCCGGTGATCGCGGTCGAGCCGGACGGGTGCTGCGCCCTGCGCCGCGCGTTGGACGCGGGCCACCCGGTCGACTCACCGGTCGACTCCGTCTCGGCGTCCGCGCTGGGCGCGACCCGGGTCGGCGACGTGCCGTTCGGCATCCTCCGGGGCGCCCGCTCGGAGCTGGTGACCGACGCCGAGACCCTGGCCGCGCGCGACCGGCTCTGGGAGGAGTTGCGGCTGGCCGTCGAGCCTGCGGCCGCCGTCCCCTTCGCCGCCTGGCTGAACACCCCCGGCGAGGCATTGACCTGCGTGATCCTCTGCGGCGCCAACTCCGACTGGACGCCTGCGTGATCACGCGGGCGTGACCCCCGCGGGCAGGGCGTCGGTGGCGACGAGCGCGTCCACGTGCGCCCGCAGCACGGACCGGAACGCGCGCGCGGCGATCGTGGGCGGCGCGTCGCTGCGGTGGGCGAGGGCGACCGTGCGGCGCAGCCCCGGGCCGACCAGCGGCGCCGAGTGCAGGCGCGGCCGGTCGACCAGCACCAGGCTCGGCACGACGGCCACGCCCAGCCCCGCCTCCACGAACCGCAGGACGGCGTCCATCTCGCCGCCCTCGACGGCCAGCGCGGGCTCGAAGCCCGCGGCCAGGCACGCCCGCAGCGTGGTCTCCCGCAGGTCGTAGCCGCGCCGGTACATCACCATCGGGCGGTCGCGCAGGTCGGTCAGCCGCACCCGCGCGGGCAGCTCCGTGGCCGCGGCCACCATCAGGTCCTCCCTGAGCACCGGCGTGGCGTGCAGCGCGGGGTCGACGCCCTGCGGCGGGACGATCACCAGCGCGAGGTCGAGGTCGCCCGCCACCAGCGCCCGGGTCAGGTCGCGGGAGCCGCCCTCCTCCACCAGCAGCCGGACCCCGGGGTGCTCGTCGTGGAACCGGCGCAGGACGTCGGCCAGCACGCCGACGCACACGCTCGGCGTCGCGCCCAGCCGGATGCGGCCGCGGCGCAGACCGGCCAGCTCGGCCACCTCCAGCCTGGCCGAGTCCACATCGGACAGGATGCGCTTGGCGATCGGCAGCAGCGCCTCGCCAGCCGGGGTCATGGCGACCGCGGGCGTGCGGGTGAACAGCGGCGTCCCGAGTTCCGACTCCAGCGCGTGGATCTGCTTGCTCAGTGAGGGCTGCGCCACATGCGACCGCCGCGCCGCCCGGGTGAAGTTGCGGGTCTCGGCCACGGCCAGGAAGTACGCCAGCTGCTGGAGCGTCATAGCCACAGGCTATCGAGTCGAGCGGGTTCATGTATTGGACGACTGATCGAACGCGCGCATAGCGTGGGCGGCATGCTCACGGAATCACCGGTGCGGCAACGGATTCGGACCACAGTGGGCCGCAAAGCCGTGATGGCCGTCACCGGAATCGTGCTCCTGGCCTACGTCCTGGTGCACATGGCCGCCAACCTCAAGGCGTTCGCAGGCCGGGAGTCCATCGACGGCTACGGCCACTTCCTGCGGGAGTTCCTGGAGCCCGTGTTCGGCTACGGCGGCTTCGTCTGGATCGTGCGCGTGGTCCTGCTCGCCGCCGTCGTGCTGCACATCGCGGCCGCCGTGTCGCTCACCCGGCAGGCCCGCAAGGCGCGTCCGATCCCGTACGCGGTCAAGCAGGGCGGATACGCAGCGCGCACGATGCGGTGGGGCGGCGTGATCATCGCCCTGTTCGTCGTCTACCACATCCTCGACCTCACCGCGGGCGTGCTCAACCCGCACGGCGTCCCCGGCGAGATCCACGCCAGCGTCGTCGCGGGCTTCAGCCGCTGGTACGTCGTCGCCTTCTACACCCTCGCCGTCGTCTCGCTCGGCTTCCACATCCGTCACGGCATGTGGAGCGCGCTGCGCAGCCTCGGCGCCAGGACCGCGGCCCAGCCCGCCGCGCTCGCGGTCGCCGTCGCCATCACCGTCGGGTTCCTCTCCGTGCCCTACGCCGTCCTGTTGGGGGTCATCCGATGAACTACACCGAGGGCACACCGCTGCGCGACACCCGCGCCCCGGACGGTCCGCTGGAGACCCGCTGGGAGCGGCGCAGGTTGGCCGCGCGCCTGGTCAGCCCGGCCAACCGGCGGCGGATGAGCGTGATCGTGGTGGGCACCGGCCTCGCGGGCGCCTCGGCCGCGGCGACCCTGGCCGAACTCGGCTATCAGGTCCTGTCCTTCTGCTACCAGGACAGCCCGCGCCGCGCGCACAGCGTCGCCGCGCAGGGCGGGATCAACGCTGCCAAGAACTACGCGGGCGACGGCGACAGCACCGCCCGGCTGTTCCACGACACCATCAAGGGCGGCGACTTCCGCGCGCGGGAGTCCAACGTGTACCGGCTGACCGAGGTCAGCGGCGCGATCATCGACCACTGCGTGGCCCAGGGCGTGCCGTTCGCCCGCGAGTACGGCGGCCTGCTCGACACCCGCTCCTTCGGCGGCGCGCAGGTCTCCCGGACGTTCTACGCGCGCGGGCAGACCGGTCAGCAACTCCTGCTGGGGGCGTATCAAGCGCTTGCGCGGCAGATCCACGCCGGGCGGGTGGTCAGCAGGCCGCGCACGGAGATGCTGGACCTCGTCGTGTCGGACGGCCGCGCGCGCGGCGTCGTGGTGCGCGACCTGGTCACCGGGGAGATCACCACGCACACCGCCGACGCCGTCGTGCTCGCCACCGGCGGCTACGGCAACGTCTTCCACCTGTCCACGAACGCCAAGGGCAGCAACGCCACCGCGATCTGGCGCGCCCACAAGCGCGGCGCGTGGTTCGCCAACCCGTGCTTCACCCAGATCCACCCGACGTGCATCCCGGTCGGCGGCGACCACCAGTCGAAGCTGACCCTGATGAGCGAGTCGCTGCGCAACGACGGCCGGGTCTGGGTCCCCGCCCGCCCGGGCGACCCGCGCAGACCTGCGGAGATCCCGGAGTCCGAACGCGACTACTTCCTCGAACGCCGCTACCCGCGCTTCGGCAACCTCGTCCCGCGCGACATCGCCGCCCGCGCCACCAAGGCGGTGTGCGACGAGGGCAAGGGCGTCGGGCGCGGGGTGTACCTGGACTTCGCCGACGCCATCGCCCGGCTCGGCCGCGACGTGATCGCCGAGCGCTACGGGAACCTGTTCGAGATGTACCAGCGGATCACCGCGGAGGACCCGTACTCCACGCCCATGCGCATCTACCCCGCCGTGCACTACACGATGGGCGGCCTGTGGGTGGACTACGACCTGCGGTCGACCATCCCGGGGCTGTTCGTCGTCGGGGAGGCCAACTTCTCCGACCACGGCGCGAACCGCCTTGGGGCGAGCGCCCTGATGCAGGGCCTGGCCGACGGGTACTTCGTCCTTCCCGCGGTCATCGGCGACTACCTGGCCGACGGCCCGTTCGGCGCGGTCTCCCCGGAGGCGGTCGACGAGGCGGAGGACTCCGTGCACGCCACCGTCGCCGCCCTGCTGGCGGTGAACGGCGACCGCACCCCGGAGTCCTTCCACCGCGAGCTGGGCCGCGTCATGTGGGACCACTGCGGCATGGAGCGCTCCGCCGACGGCCTGGCCGAGGCGCTCAAGCGCATCCCCGACCTGCGCGCCGACTTCTGGCGTCGGGTGAAGGTGACCGGCTCGGGATCGGCGCTGAACCAGACCCTCGAACACGCGGGCCGCGTCGCCGACTTCCTCGAACTGGCCGAGCTGATGTGCCTGGACGCCCTGCACCGCGCCGAGTCCTGCGGCGGCCACTTCCGCGCCGAGAGCCAGACCCCCGACGGCGAGGCCCGCCGCGACGACGAGCGCTTCGCCTACGTCGCGGCGTGGGAGCACACCGGGGGAACCCCTGTCCTGCACCGCGAGGAGCTGGCCTTCACCGCGGTCCGGCCGAGCGAGCGGAGCTACCGGTGAAGTACACCCTGCGCGTCTGGCGCCAGAACGGCCCCGACGACCGCGGCCGCCTCGTCGAGTACACCGTCGACGGGATCACGCCCGACATGTCGTTCCTGGAGATGCTCGACGTCCTCAACGAACGCCTGCTGCTCGACGGCGACGAGTCGATCGCCTTCGACCACGACTGCCGCGAGGGCATCTGCGGCATGTGCGGGCTGATGATCAACGGCACCGCCCACGGGCCGCAGAAGGCGACGACCACCTGCCAGCTGCACATGCGCGAGTTCGACCCCCGCAAGCCGATCACCATCGAACCGTGGCGGGCCCGACCGTTCCCGGTCGTCCGCGACCTCGTGGTGGACCGGTCGGCGCTGGACCGCGTCATCGAGTCGGGCGGGCACGTCGGCGTCCACGCCGGCGCCGCCCCGGACGCCCACGCCGTGCCGGTGCCCAAGCCGGACGCCGACCGCGCCTTCGCCGCCGCGGCCTGCATCGGCTGCGGCGCGTGCGTGGCCGCCTGCCCCAACGGCTCGGCGATGCTGTTCACCGCCGCGAAGGCCGTCCACCTGGCCGCCCTGCCGCCGGGCCAGCCCGAGCGCGGCACCCGCGCGCTGACCATGGTCCAGACCCAGGACGACCTCGGCTTCGGCGGCTGCACCCAGGCAGGCGAGTGCGCGACGGCCTGTCCGAAGGAGATCGGCACGGACGTGATCGCCCTCCTCAACCGCGACGTGCTGTGGAAGGTCGATTGATTACCTAGGGCGAGTTACTTGTCCTGGTCGGGTTGGACGGGAAGGTGTGCGGGGGCGGCGGTGACGGGGCGTCCGGGAGCGGATGCGCTTGCTCGACGAAACGCTGCTTCTCGACCATGCCGCGAGCCGCGAACTCCCACTGCTGCTCCGTCGCGTCCTGCCGTTGCCTGCTGCGCAACAGCAGGGTGGTTGCGCCCACCCCGGGAACCCCGATCCCCTTCCTCATCACATCCGCAGCCGTTCTCGGCGCACCGATCGACGTCCTCGGGACGTTAATGTGCGAGGTTGCTGGCCGACGAAGTCCGGGGTGCTCCGCGTTGGCGATGGCGGGAGGGGACAACGAAATCTTGATGGACGATAAGAGCCGCGCCGAACTACTCGGCATCGTGCGCCGTGGTGAGGTGGTCTCGGCCACGGATGCGCTGCTGTGCATAGTCCTGAACGAACCTGACAACAGGTGGGTCGAGCAGGTGGTGCTCGAGTGCCTCGAAGCGGGGAAGACGGAGGCTGTTCGGCAGTTGGCCGTGACCTGTGTCGGTCATATCGTCCGGTTACACGGGGAGTTGGTCGACTCCCGGCTGCGGAGGAAGTTGGACGAGTACGCGAAGGACCCGACCTACGCGGGGTTGGTCGAAGCCGCGCGGGACGACATCGAGGTGTACGAGCGGCGTGGCCCGTTCTGAGCTGCTTCGTCAGTTCGTTGATCAATTGATCTGCGCGCACCCCCACTTCCGTCGCAGGTCCATGCCGCCAGCCAACCACGGTGCCGTTGTCGGTGCCCCGGCGTAGCGTGGCGCGCACCACATCCGAGGAGGGGCGATGACGCAGGAAGTGCTGGTGGCGATCGGGACGCGCAAGGGGCTGTTCCTGGCGTCCGGCGACGGGTGGAAGGTGACGGGGCCACATCATCCGATGACCGATGTGTACGCCGTGGCCATCGACACGCGGCGGGAGAAGCCCAGGGTGTTGGCCGGGGTGACCTCGGAGCACTGGGGCCCGAGCGTGGCGGTGAGCGACGACCTGGGGCAGACCTGGGAGGAGCCGGACCACGCGCCCGTCGCCTTCCCGGAGGACACCGGGGCGACGCTGGGGCGGGTCTGGCAGCTCGCGCCCGGTCCGGCGGACCAGCCGGACGTCGTCTACGCGGGCACCGAGCCGTCGGCGCTGTTCCGCTCCACCGACGGCGGGCGCACGTTCGAGCTGGTGCGCGGCCTGTGGGACCACCCGCACCGCAAGGACTGGTTCCCCGGGTTCGGCGGCCAGGCCGTGCACTCGGTCATCCCGCACCCGAGCGACGCCGACCACGTCACCGTCGCCATGTCCACCGGCGGCGTCTACCGCACCACCGATGGCGGGGCCACTTTCCACCCCAGCAACTCCGGCATCAAGGCGTACTTCCTGCCCGACCCGTTCCCCGAGTACGGGCAGTGCGTCCACAAGATCGCCCAGCACCCGTCCCGCCCGGACCGCTTCTACGCGCAGAACCACCACGGCGTCTACCGCAGCGACGACGGCGGCACGACGTGGAAGTCCATCGCCGACGGCCTGCCGTCCGACTTCGGCTTCCCGATCGTGGTCCACCCGCACGACCCGGACACGGTCTACACGTTCCCGCTGGTCGCCGACGGCCACCGCTTCCCGCCGGACGGCCGCTGCCGCGTCTACCGCAGCCGCGACGCGGGCGAGACCTGGGAGGCGCTCGACAACGGCCTGCCGAAGACCCCGTACTGGACCACGATCCTGCGCGACGCCATGTGCGTGGACAACGCGGACCCCGCGGGCGTCTACTTCGGCTCCCGCTCCGGCGACGTCTACGGCAGCCGCGACGGCGGCGACACGTGGGTCCGCATCGCCGAGAACCTGCCGGACGTGCTCTCCATCCGGGCGGCGGTGGTCTAGATGACCGTCACCGTCCGCCTGCCCAATGTCCTGCGCCCACGCGCGGGCGACCAGCCCAAGCTCGACGTCGACCTCGCCCCCGACGCCACCCTCACCGACCTCCTCGACGTGCTGGCCCACCGACACCCCGCCCTCGAACGCCGCCTCCGCGACGAACAGGGCGCCCTCCGCCGCTACGTCAACTTCTTCATCGACGGTGAGGAATGCCGCCAACTCCAGGGCAAGGACACCAGGCTGCGGGCGGGCGCGGAGATCCAGATAATCCCGTCGGTGGCAGGCGGATAGGGGGAGTCGCCGAACGGGCCGGTGGGCGCGCAGGTGCAGGCTTCCCGGATGAGACCCGTCCGGCCGGAGGTGCGGGTGAGGCTGCCGTTGTGCACGCCTTCACGGGCCACGTCCGCTGAGCGCGCCCAGTTGTCCCGCCTGCCCCGGACCAACGGTCAGCCGGTGGCGGCGACGCCCGCGCGGACCGTTGGCAGGACCCGCTGCCCAGCCGTGCCGCGCCAGCCTGCGGTGACTGGGCTGGCTTGCGGTGACTGGGCTGGCTTGCGGTGACTGGGCTGGCCTGGGGTGAGCGGGCTGGCCTGGGGTGAGCGGGCTGGCCTGGGGTGAGCGGGCTGGCCTGGGGTGAGCGGGCTGGCTTGCGGTGAGCGGGCTGGCTTGCGGTGACCGGGCCAGCTTGCGGTGACTGGGTCGGCCTGCGGTGACTGGGTCGGCCCGCGGTGACCGGGCCAGGCCGGTGCGCCCTTTCCCTGAACCACCCGGCCCGGGCGCGTCCGTTTGGCAGGATGGCCGGGTGACTCCCGCCGACCGCGCTGCCGCCTTCTGGGCCGCCTGGCACACCCATTTGCCCACAATCGCCGCCGCCCTCGGGGATGGTGAGCCGCAGCGGGTCGAGGCGTTGTTGTGTGAGCTGGTCGCCGAGTTGCATCCCGAGCTGCACTTCGCGCTCGAACGGGGGGAGCGGGCCATCTACGCGTTGGTCGTGTCCGGGCAGGAGGATCCGGAGCTGCGGCCGCTCACCGACGCCTGGAAGGCCGCCGCGCCGCCCGATGACGCCATCTGGGAGTTCCACGACTCCGTGCCGCCGGTGCCCGACCCCACCCAGGTCACCGTCAACATCGGCGCCCACCGGCTCGCCCTGGCCGACGTGCGGGTGCACGCGCAGGTCGACGGTGACGTCGTCGACGTCGCCGTGCACCACCCGCTGCTGTCCGAGCTGGCCCCCGACATGCGGCAGGCCATGACCTTCCTCCCGCTGGACGCGACGCTCGGGGAGCGGGTGGCGGGGGAGCGGCTGCGGCGGGTCGAGACGGCCGAGCAGGAGCCCGCCGACAGCATCGGCCTGCTGGAGCTCCGCGACCTCGTCCTCGGCCTCCCTCAGTAGCGGCGAGTGTCGGTCGTCCTGGCTACTCTAGGCCGGTGACCAGTGAGAACACGGAAAGCACCGACGTACCGGCCGACGTCCGCGACCGCCACGCCGTGCTGGCCGACGAGCTGCTGGGCCACCAGTTCCGCTACTACGTCCTCGACGCCCCCACCATCCCCGACGGCGAGTTCGACGCCCTGCTGCGCGAGCTGGCCGACCTGGAGGAGCGCTACCCGAGCCTGATCACCCCCGAGTCGCCCACCCAGCGCGTCGGCGGGACGTTCTCCACGGAGTTCGCCGCGCACGACCACCTCGAGCGCATGCTCAGCCTCGACAACGCCTTCGACCTCGACGAGCTCGGCGCCTGGGTCGACCGGGTGCGCCGCGAGGCCGCCGACGCCCGCTACCTGTGCGAGCTGAAGATCGACGGCCTGGCCGTCAACCTCCTCTACGAGGACGGCAGGCTCACCCGCGCCCTGACCAGGGGCGACGGCCGCACCGGCGAGGACGTGACGCTCAACGTGCGCACCATGCGCGGCGTCCCCGAGCGGCTGACCGGCACCGACGAGTTCCCCGTCCCCCGGCTGGTCGAGGTGCGCGGCGAGGTGTTCTTCGAGGTCGAGGACTTCCTCGCGCTCAACGCCCGGCTCGTCGAATCCGGCAAACCGCCCTTTGCCAACCCGCGCAACACCGCGGCGGGCTCGCTGCGGCAGAAGGACCCCCGGGTCACCGCCTCGCGCAACCTCCGGCTCATCTGCCACGGCCTCGGCAGGCGCGAGGGCTTCGAGCCGACCGCCCAGTCCGAGGCGTACCGCGCGCTGGCCGCGTGGGGCCTGCCGGTCTCCGAGCACACGGTCGTGCTGGACGACCCCGAACAGCTCGCCGAGCACGTCAAGCACTGGGGCGAGCACCGCCACGACAACCCGTACGAGATCGACGGCATCGTCATCAAGGTCGACCAGGTCGCGCTGCAGCGCCGCCTGGGCACCACCTCCCGGGCGCCGCGCTGGGCGATCGCGTACAAGTACCCGCCGGAGGAGGCGACGACGACCCTGCTGAACATCGAGGTCAACGTCGGCCGCACCGGCCGGGTGACGCCGTTCGCGGTGATGGAGCCGGTGAAGATCGCGGGCTCGACGGTCGCGATGGCGACCCTGCACAACGCCTCCGAGGTCAAGCGCAAGGGCGTGCTGATCGGCGACCGCGTGGTCATCCGCAAGGCGGGCGACGTCATCCCCGAGGTGCTGGGCCCGGTGATCGACGTCCGGCCCGCCGACGCCCGCGAGTTCGTCATGCCGACGGAGTGCCCGGTGTGCGGCACGACGCTGCGGCACGAGAAGGAGGGCGACGCCGACATCCGCTGCCCGAACGCGCGCTCGTGCCCGGCGCAGCTGCGGGAGCGGCTGTTCTACCTGTCCAGCCGGGCGGCGCTGGACATCGAGGGCCTGGGCTACGAGGCCGCCGCGGCGCTGCTGTCCTCAGGCGTGATCACCGACGAGGGCGACGTCTTCTACCTCGACGAGGACAAGCTCGGGCGGGTGGACCTGTTCCGCACCAAGGCCGGGGAGCTGTCGGCCAACGGCCGCAAGCTGCTGGCGAACCTGGAGCTGGTGAAGGATCGTCCACTGTGGAAGGTCCTGGTGGCCCTGTCGATCCGCCACGTCGGCCCGACCGCCGCCCAGGCCCTGGCCCGCGAGTTCGGCTCCATCGACGCCATCCGCGACGCCGACGAGGAGCGCCTCGCGGCCACGGAGGGCGTCGGACCCACCATCGCCGCCGCGGTCAAGGACTGGTTCACCGTCGACTGGCACGTCGACGTGGTGGAGAAGTGGCGCGCCGCGGGCGTCCGCATGGCCGAGGACCGCGACGACTCGGTCCCGCGCACGCTGGAGGGCCTGTCGATCGTCGTGACCGGCAGCCTGGCGAGGTACAGCCGCGACGAGGCCAAGGAGGCCATCATGGCCCGCGGCGGCAAGGCGTCGGGCTCGGTGTCGAAGAAGACCGCGTTCGTCGTGGTGGGCGACGCCCCCGGGTCGAAGTACGACAAGGCCGTCCAGCTCAAGGTCCCGGTCCTGGACGAGCAGGGCTTCACCGTCCTGCTGGACGACGGCCCCGACGCCGCCCGCGAGGTGGCGACCGTCGGCGACGGCGCGGCCGAGCCGGAAGCGACCGAGTAGCCGCCCTGGCAGGAGGCGCGGGACGGGCGCCTGCCTGCTCGGGCGGTGCCTGCCCGGCGGAACCGCTAGTCCGGCAGGACCACCGACACGATGCCCGCCAGGTGGGCCAGCCGGGCCACCTCCGCCGCGCGGAACATGGGCCCGCCGGGGCGGCCGACCAGCAGGACGCGCTCCGGCTTGCCCACCGGGGTCGCCGCCAGTTCGGTGCCCAGCTCGCGCCACGTCGGCGGGACCCAGCCCTCCTCGCCGTCGAGGACCGTCGCCCGGGCGAGGGGCATCCACGGCAGGTCGAGTTCCTGCAGCTCAGGGGCCGCCGTGGAGGCAGCGAGGCGGCCGGAGGGGCCGACCATCAGTGCCCAGCCAGCTCGGATGATCTTCGGCACGCCCTCGGTGAAGATCGACAGGCCGTGAGCGGGGTCGGCGGCCACCTCCTCGACCAGTTCCAGCTCGCGGTGGGTGTCCAGGACGCCCGCGTAGGGGCGCACGGCGTCCACCTCGACCCCGGTCACCGACTCCGCCGCGGTGATCAGCACGTCGGGGAGGCGGCCGCCGGGCAACTCGACCACCAGGTCGTCGATCGCCAGGCCGCCGACGCGCTCCACCACGTCGACACTGAGGATGTCGGCCCCGATGGCGCCGAGGGCGGTCGCGACCGCGCCCAGCGTGCCAGGGCTGTCCGGGAGCTGGACCCGGATCAGGAAGGACACCTCGAACGCCTCCCGCTGCTAATCGGTGTTGGGCGCCCGGACTCCCGGCCAGTCGCCATGCCGATCGCCGATTGTCGCAGACCGGGCATGGCGGGCGTCCACCACGGACCGGATGCCGGGACGAGAACCGGTTCGAGCCCGCGCCGCCCCGGCAAATAGACTCGGCCGGAAGACCGGACAACGAGACCCCGGGGGGTTCGCGCCCAGTGCCCAGCATTTCCCGCGACGAGGTGGCCCACCTCGCCCGCCTGGCCCGGTTGGCCGTCACCGACGCCGAACTGGACCTGTTCGCAGGCCAGCTCGACCAGATCGTGGGCGCGGTCGCCGCCGTCGGCTCCGTCGCCGACCAGGACATCCCGCCGACGTCGCACGCGGTGCCGCTGACCAACGTGTTCCGCGCCGACCAGGTCCGGCCCGGTCTGACCCAGGCGCAGGCGCTGGCCGCCGCGCCAGCCGCCGAGGACGGCCGCTTCCGCGTGCCGCGCATCCTGGGGGAAGAGGCATGATCCGCAAGACGGCAGCAGAGCTGGCCGACCTGATCCGCACCCGCGAGGTCTCCGCCGTCGAGGTCGCGCAGGCGCACCTCGACCGCATCGCCGAGGTCGACCCGGCCGTGCACGCGTTCCTCCACGTCGACACCGAGCGCGCGCTCAACGCCGCCAAGGCCGTCGACGAGGACGTCGCCGCCGGGCGCGAGCTCGCCTCCCCGCTGGCCGGTGTCCCGATCGCGGTCAAGGACGTCCTCACGATGCAGGGCGCGACCACGACCTGCGGATCGCGCATCCTGGAGGGCTGGCACCCGCCGTACGACGCCACGGTCGTGCGCAAGCTGCTGGCCGCGGGCATGGTGATCCTCGGCAAGACCAACATGGACGAGTTCGCGATGGGCTCCTCCACCGAGAACTCCGCCTACGGCGTCACCCGCAACCCGTGGGACCTCGACCGCATCCCCGGCGGCTCCGGCGGCGGCTCGTCGGCCGCGCTGGCCGCCTTCGAGGCGCCGCTGGCCATCGGCACCGACACCGGCGGCTCCATCCGCCAGCCCGGCGCGGTCACCGGCACGGTCGGCGTGAAGCCCACCTACGGCACGGTCTCCCGCTACGGCCTCGTCGCCTTCTCCTCCTCCCTCGACCAGGCCGGGCCGTGCGCGCGGACGGTGCTCGACGCCGCCCTGCTGCACGAGGTCATCGCCGGGCACGACCCGATGGACTCCACCTCCATCGACGCGCCCGTCCCGCCGGTCGTCGCGGCCGTGCGCGAGGGGCAGGGCGGCGACCTGACCGGCGTGCGCGTCGGCATCGTCACCGAGCTGGGCGGCGATGGCTACCAGGACGGCGTGCTCGCGGCCTTCCACGGCGCCGTCGAGCAGCTGCGCGCGCTCGGCGCGGAGATCGTCGAGGTCTCCTGCCCGAGCTTCGACCTCGCGCTGCCCGCCTACTACCTCATCGCGCCCAGTGAGGCCTCGTCCAACCTGGCCCGCTTCGACGCGATGCGCTACGGCCTGCGCACCGGGGACGACAGCACCCGCAGCGCAGAGGACGTCATGTCGCTGACCCGCGAGGCCGGGTTCGGCGCGGAGGTCAAGCGCCGGATCATGCTCGGCACCTACGCGCTCTCCGCGGGCTACTACGACGCCTACTACGGCTCCGCGCAGAAGGTCCGCACGCTCATCACCCGCGACTTCGCCGCCGCCTTCGACAAGGTCGACGTGCTCATCTCGCCGACCACGCCGACCACGGCGTTCCGCATCGGCGAGCGGGTCGACGACCCGATGGCGATGTACCGGGCAGACCTGTGCACCATCCCGGCGAACATGGCGGGCAACGCCGCGCTGAGCGTCCCGTGTGGACTGGCCGACGGGCTGCCGGTCGGCCTGCAGATCATGTCGCCCGCGCTGCAGGACCACCGCGGCTACCGGGTCGCCGCCGCCTACGAGGCGGCCCGCGACGCCGCGCAGGGCGGCGCGCTCATCCACCGCGTTCCCGAACTGGAGGTCGCACACTGATGGCCGACGAGAACAAGATCCGCGGCGCGATCCGCCTCGCCAGCTCGGTGGCCTCCACCACCAACGCGGTGCGGACGTTCAAGACGGCGCGCGAGGAGAAGGACCAGCTCGCCCTGGTCAACGCGATCGCCAGCGTCGTGGTCGCCATCACCGCGATCCTGCTGGCCGTCCGGAACCTGCGGAAGGCGGCCAAGTGACGTCCACTGTGGAGCTGATGGACTACGCCGACGTCGTCGCGCGGTTCGACCCGGTGCTCGGGCTGGAGGTGCACGTCGAGCTGTCCACGAACACGAAGATGTTCTGCGGCTGCCCGACGGCCTTCGGCGCCGAGCCCAACACCCAGGTCTGCCCGACCTGCCTCGGCCTGCCCGGCTCGCTGCCCGCGCTGAACGGCAAGGCGGTGGAGGCGGCCATCCGCATCGGCCTCGCGCTGAACTGCGAGATCGCCGAGTGGTGCCGCTTCGCGCGGAAGAACTACTTCTACCCGGACATGCCGAAGAACTTCCAGACCTCGCAGTACGACGAGCCGATCGCCTTCGACGGCTACCTCGACGTCACGCTGGAGGACGGCGAGGTCGTGCGGGTGGGCATCGAGCGCGCCCACATGGAGGAGGACACCGGCAAGTCGCTGCACGTCGGCGGCGCCACCGGCCGCATCCACGGCGCGGACTACTCGCTGCTGGACTACAACCGCGCGGGTGTGCCGCTGATCGAGATCGTCACCAAGCCGATCACCGGGACCGGCGAGCGCGCTCCCGAGGTCGCCCGCGCGTACGTGACCGCGCTGCGGGACCTGCTCAAGGCGCTGGACGTGTCCGACGTCCGGATGGACCAGGGCTCGCTGCGCTGCGACGCCAACGTCTCGCTCATGGCCAAGGACGCCACCGAGTTCGGCACCCGCACCGAGACCAAGAACGTCAACTCGCTGCGCAGCGTCGAGCGGGCGGTGCGCCACGAGATGACCCGCCAGGCCGCCGTGCTGGCCGCCGGTGGCTCGATCCTGCAGGAGACCCGGCACTTCGACGAGGCGACCGGGCACACCAGCGCGGGCCGCCGCAAGGAGACCTCCGAGGACTACCGCTACTTCCCCGAGCCGGACCTGGTGCCGATCGCGCCGTCCCGGGAGTGGGTCGACGAGCTGCGCGGAACGCTGCCGGAGCTGCCGTGGGAGCGCCGCAGGCGCATCCAGGCCGAGTGGGGCCTGTCCGACGCCGAGCTGCGCGACCTGGTGAACGTCGGCGCGGTCGACCTGATCGCGGCCACCGCCGACGCGGGCGCGCCCGCGGCCGAGGCGCGCTCGTGGTGGGTGTCGTACCTGGCCCAGCAGGCGAACACGCGCGGCGTCGAGCTGGCCGAGCTGCCCATCACGCCCGCCCAGGTGGCCGCGGTGATCGCGCTGGTCGCCGACGGCACGCTGACCAAGGCGCTCGCCCGCGAGGTCGTCGACGGCGTGCTGGCGGGCGAGGGCGAGCCCGCCGAGGTCGTGGAGAAGCGCGGCCTGAAGGTCGTCTCCGACGACTCCGCGCTGTACGCGGCGGTGGACGAGGCGCTGGCCGCCCAACCGGACGTGGCCGCCAAGATCCGCGACGGCAAGGTCGCCGCCGCAGGCGCCATCGTCGGCGCGGTGATGAAGGCGACCAAGGGCCAGGCGGACGCCAAGCGCGTCCGGGAACTGGTGCTCGAACGCTGCCAGTGACGCTTTAGCGACGCGGTGAGGGGTCCCGGCCGGTGGCCGAGACCCCTTGCTGTCGGTCCGCCTGCCGCTGAGGGTGGTGGTCTGGCCAGCCGGTGTGGTGGCAGAGGGTTTGCCGCGGTGAGGCTGCTGTGGCGGGGCGTGCGGTGGTGAAGGCGGCCCTGTGGTCTGGGAGCTTGGTGCTCGACCGGTGTTGGTGACCTGTGAGGGCCCCGGGCGCCTTGCTGTCGGTCCGTCCGGCGCTGTCGCCGTGCATGGGAGATGGTGGTCTGGCTAGCCGGGTGGTGGCAGAGGGACTGCGTCGGTGAGGCTGCTTTGGCGGGCCGTGTGGTGGTGAAGGCAGCCCTTCGCGGTCCGGTAGCAGGTGCTCGACCGGCGTCGGTGACCTGGTGAGGGCCCTTTGCTGTCAGTCCGCCCCGCCGCCGTCGCCGTGGGTCGGGATGATGGCGATGGCGCGGTCGTCGCTGGTCGCGGGTTTGCCGCCGTGCTTGTTGGCGGTGGTGGCGACCGCCATGGAGTCGTTGACCAGGTCCAGGCCCGCGAGCCTGCCGAAGCCCTCGTCGCCGTCCATGGTGACCTGGGGTTTCCCGGTGAAGGTCCCGTCCGGGGCCTGCGGGAGGTTCTGCAGGTGGCCCGCGCTCGACATGGCGATCCACAGCGCCTGCGACGTCGACGCGCAGCCCGCGACGCCCGGCTTGTCCTTCCACGACCACGCCGGGGTGCCCAGCGGCCTGCCGTACTCGACGCGGTGGACGACGTCGGCCTTCGCCGTGCGGTCGGTGACCCACGTGCGCGAGCCGTCCAGGGAGGCGCAGACGCCGCCCGGGCTGGTCAGGCCGCTGGCGACGATCGCCGAGGCCGGGTCCGGGTTCTCCGGGTGCGGTTTGCCGCCCGCGGTGATGCGCAGCAGCTTGCCCGCGAGCGACTTCGGGCCAGCGGGCTTGCCCGCGTTGCCGGTGGCCAGCAGCAGGGCGCCGGTGTGGTCGAGCGCCAGCGCGCCCCGGTTGCCGGACGGGCCGCGCGGGATGCCGGTGAGCACCGGCTTGGCCACGTCGCCCGGGGCGATGCGGACCAGCCGGTTGTCGGTCTTCGTGGTGACGTAGGCGAAGATCAGCTGGTCCTCGACGTACGACGGGGACAGGGCCAGGCCGGTGAGCCCGCCGTCGCCAGCGGCGTCGACCGCGACGGTGGCCACGACCTTGGGCTCGGTGTCCTTGCGGACCAGCAGGATGCGGCCGGTGGTGCGCTCGCCGACCAGCGCGGACGGGTCGCTGCCGTCGCCGGGCAGCGCGGCCACGGCCACCGGCGAGTCCAGGCAGGTGGCGAGCACCGCGGGGTTGAAGTCGGTGCAGCCGTCCGGCGGGGGGATGGACTGCGGCGGCTGGTTCCCGCCCTGACCGCCGCCGCCTCCCGAGCCGCCGCCCTGCTCGCGGGGCTGGGGACCGGCCTGCGGGGTCAGCGGGACCTGTGGCTGCCAGCTCTGGGGCGGCGGCTGCGCGGTGAACGTGGCGCACCCGGTCACGGTCATGACCACGCCGGTGGCCAGCGCTGCGAGGTTCCGGCGTCCCATGGGTCCAGGCTAGGCGCCGGGTCGTGAATCGCTGGTTAGGGCGGGTGCCGGTGACGGACGCCCTACGCTGCGTTGCGGATTAGGGTCGGGAGCCGTGACGGTTACGGTTCTGGTTCCCGATGAGCACGGCGTCGCGGCGCTGTCCGACCTCGACGGCGTGCGCGCGGTGCGGTACCCCTCCCTGGACGAGCTGCCCGCCGAGGCCGCCGAGGCGCAGGTGCTGGTGCCCGGCATCGGCGTCCCGCCCGGCCCGGACGTGTACTCCCGCCTGCCCGCGTTGCGACTGGTGCAACTCCTGACGGCGGGTGTGGAGCACTGGACCGGGACGGTGCCGGAGGGCGTCATGCTCTCCACCGGCCGCGGCGCACACGGCGCGAGCACGGCCGAGTGGGCGATGACGGCCCTGCTCACCGTCTACCGCGAGTTCCGCGAGTTCGAGGCCGCCCGAATCGAGCGGCGGTGGGCGTCGCACGTCACCGAAACGCTGCAGGGCAAGCGCGTGCTGGTCCTCGGCGCGGGCGACCTGGGCCAGGACCTGCGCCGCAAGCTCGACGCCTTCGACGCGCACGCCACCCTCGTCGGCACCCGCGCCCGCGACGGCGTCCACGGCCTGGACGAACTGGACGCGCTGATCCCCGAGCACGACGCCGTCGTGCTGGTCGTGCCGCTGACCTCGGCCACCCGCGGCATGGTCGACGCGAGGTTCCTCGCCCGGATGCCCGACGGCGCGATCCTGGTCAACGCCGCGCGCGGGGCCGTGGTGGACACCGACGCGCTGCTGGCCGAACTCCGGTCCGGGCGGCTGCGCGCCGCGCTGGACGTCACCGACCCGGAGCCGCTGCCGTCGGACCATCCACTGTGGTCGGCCCCGGGACTGCTGCTCACCCCGCACGTCGGCGGGGCGTGCGCGGGCCACCGGGACCGGGCGTACCGCGTGGTCGCCGAGCAGGTGGCGCGGTTCGTCGCGGGGGAGCGGCCCGCCAACCTCGTGCGCGGGGAGTACTGATCGCCTAGTCTGCGCGCGTGAGTAGCGAGAGCGATTACTTCCGGCCCTCGGAGGCGCAGAGTACCGCCGCCTACGACAGCCCGTACGACACCAACGACACGACCGTCCTCACCAGGCCGGACACCGAGGCCGACCGCCGCCCCGACCCGCACCGCTGGCACGTGGGGGCCGACCTCGGCCTCCTCGTGCTGCGGGTGGTGCTCGGCGCGCTCGTGCTCGCGCACGGCCTGCAGAAGGTCTTCGGGATCCTGGAAGGACCCGGGATCGAGGGCTTCGCCACGGTCCTGACCGCGTTCGGCTTCCAGCAGGCGACCCTGCTGGCCTGGATCACCGGCGTCACCGAGCTGGTGGCGGGCCTGCTGCTGATCATCGGCCTGTTCACCCCGGCAGCGGCCTCCGCCGTGGTCGGCATCCTCATCAGCGCGATCTGGGTCCGCGTCGACGTCAACCTCTTCGCGGGCGGCGTCGAACTGGAGACGATCTACCTGGCCGCCGCCTTCGCCCTGCTGTTCACCGGGGCGGGCCACATCTCCCTGGACCGCAGGTCGCCGTGGTTCCGCCGGGCGCCTGCGTTCGGCTTCATCTTCCTGATCCTGGCCCTGGGCCTGTCCGCGGTGGCGCTGTTCGTCATGCGGTGAAAGACGGGGAGGGCGTTCACGGCCCTCCCCGCCTTTCCGGTCACGCGGTCTCGGTGATGGGGCGGTCCACCCAGGACATCAGGCCGCGGAGCTTGCGGCCGGTCTCCTCGATGGGGTGCTCGGCGCCCTGCTGCTGGAGCTTGGTGTAGTTCGGGCGGCCCGCCTCGTCCTCGGCGACCCACTCGCGGGCGAAGGTGCCGTCCTGGATCTCGCCGAGGATCTTCTTCATCTCCGCCTTCACCGCGGGCGTGATGACGCGCGGGCCGCGGGTGAGGTCGCCGTACTCGGCGGTGTCCGACACCGAGTAGCGCTGGCGGGCGATGCCGCCCTCGTACATCAGGTCCACGATGAGCTTGAGCTCGTGCAGGACCTCGAAGTAGGCGATCTCCGGGGCGTATCCCGCCTCGGTGAGCACCTCGAAACCGGCCTGGACCAGCGCGGACGCGCCGCCGCAGAGCACGGCCTGCTCGCCGAAGAGGTCGGTCTCGGTCTCCTCGGTGAACGTCGTCTTGATGACGCCCGCCCGCGCGCCGCCGATGGCCGCGGCGTAGGACAGGGCCAGCGCCTGGGCGCCGCCGGTCGCGTCCTGGTGCACCGCGATCAGGCAGGGCACGCCCTTGCCATCGACGAACTGGCGGCGCACGAGGTGGCCGGGGCCCTTGGGCGCGACCATCGCCACGTCCACGTTCGCGGGCGGCTTGATGAGGTCGTAGCGGATGTTGAAGCCGTGGCCGAAGAAGAGCGCGTCGCCGTCCTTGAGGTTCGGCTCGATGTCCTCGGCGTAGATGAAGCGCTGCTTGGTGTCCGGGGCGAGCACCATGATCAGGTCGGCCTCGGCGGACGCCTCGGCCGGGGTGAGCACGCGCAGGCCCTGCTCCTCGGCCTTGGCCCGGCTCTTGGAGCCCTCCGGCAGTCCGATGCGGACGTCCACACCGGAGTCGCGCAGGCTCAGCGCGTGCGCGTGGCCCTGGCTGCCGTAGCCGATGACGGCGACCTTGCGGCCCTGGATGACGCTCAGGTCGGCATCGGCGTCGTAGAAGATCTCGACGGACATGGGGACGGATACTTCCCTTCGGTAATGGATCTAGCGGACGGCGGTCGCGGTGATGGACCGCGGTCCGCGGCCGATGGCGACCATGCCGGACTGGACCATCTCGCGCACCCCGTAGGGCTCCAGCATGCGCAGCAGCGCCTCCAGCTTGTCCGCGGTGCCGGTGGCCTCCACGGTCAGGGCCTCGGGCGAGACGTCGACGACCTTCGCGCGGAACAGCTGCACCGTCTCCAGCACCTGGCTGCGGACGGTGGCGTCGGCGCGCACCTTGACCAGCAGCAGCTCGCGCTGCACGGCGGCGGCCGGTTCCAGCTCCACGATCTTGATCACGTTGACCAGCTTGTTCAGCTGCTTGGTGACCTGCTCCAGCGGCAGTTCCTCGACCGCGACCACGATCGTCATCCGGGACACCTCCGGATGCTCGGTCGGGCCGACGGCCAGCGAGTCGATGTTGAACCCGCGCCGGGAGAACAGGCCCGCGACCCGGGCCAGCACGCCGGGCTTGTTCTCCACCAGGACGCTCAGGGTGTGGGTGCTCATCGTCAGTCCTCGTCGAACAGGGGCCGGATGCCGCGCGCGGCCATGATCTCGTTGTTGCCGGTGCCCGCGGCGACCATCGGCCACACCTGGGCGTCCTTGCCGACCACGAAGTCGATGACGACCGGCCGGTCGTTGATCTCCATGGCCCGCTGGATGACGGTGTCGACGTCCTCGCGGGTCTCGCAGCGCAGCCCCGCGCAGCCCAGCGCCTCGGCGAGCAGGGTGAAGTCGGGGATGCGGTGCTTGTGCGTGCCCAGGTCGGTCTGGGAGTAGCGCTCGGCGTAGAACAGGTTCTGCCACTGGCGGACCATGCCCAGGTTGCCGTTGTTGATGACCGCGACCTTGATCGGCGCGCCCTCGATGGCGCAGGTGGCCAGCTCCTGGTTGGTCATCTGGAAGCAGCCGTCGCCGTCGATGGCCCACACGACCTTGTCCGGGCGGCCGAACTTCGCGCCCATCGCGGCCGGGACGGCGTAGCCCATGGTGCCGAGGCCGCCGGAGTTCAGCCAGGTGGCGGGCTTCTCGTACTTGATGAACTGCGCGGCCCACATCTGGTGCTGGCCGACGCCCGCGGTGTAGATCGCGTCCGGACCGGCGATCGCGCCGATGCGCTCGATGACGTACTGCGGGGACAGCGTGCCGTCGGCGGGCCACTCGTAGCCCAGCGGGAACTTCTCCCGCCACGTGTCGAGGGTCTGCCACCACGGCGCCAGGTCGGCGGCCGGGCTCTGCGCCCGCTCGGCCCGCACCGCGGCGATCAGCTCGACCAGGATCTCCTTGCAGTCGCCCACGATCGGCACGTCCGCGCGGCGGTTCTTGGAGATCTCCGCCGGATCGATGTCGGCGTGCACGACGGCCGCGTCCGGGGCGAAGGTGTCCAGCTTGCCGGTGACCCGGTCGTCGAACCGCGCGCCGAGGGCGACCAGCAGGTCGGCGCGCTGGAGCGCGCCGACGGCGGGCACGGTGCCGTGCATGCCGGGCATGCCGAGGTGCTGGGCGTGCGAGTCGGGGAACGCGCCGCGCGCCATCAGCGTGGTGACGACCGGGATGCCGGTCAGCTCGGCCAGCTCCAGCAGCTCGGCGGACGCCTGGGCCTTGATCACGCCGCCGCCGACGTAGAGGACCGGGCGCCGGGCCGCGTTGATCAGCCGGGCGGCCTCGCGGACCTGCTTGCCGTGCGGGCGGGTGGTCGGGCGGTAGCCGGGCAGGCGCAGCTCCGGCGGCCAGGAGAACGAGGTCATCTCCTGCAGGACGTCCTTGGGGATGTCTACCAGGACCGGGCCGGGGCGGCCGGTCTTGGCCAGGTGGAACGCCTCGGCGATCGTGCGCGGGATCTCGGCCGGGTCGGTGACCAGGAAGTTGTGCTTGGTGACCGGCAGCGTGATGCCGCAGATGTCGGCTTCCTGGAAGGCGTCGGTGCCGATCAGCGCGCGGGTCTGCTGGCCGGTGATGGCCACGACCGGGACCGAGTCCATGTTCGCGTCGGCGAGCGGGGTCACCAGGTTGGTCGCGCCCGGCCCCGACGTGGCCATGCACACCCCGACCTGGCCGGTGGCCTGCGCGTACCCCGTCGCGGCGTGTCCTGCGCCCTGCTCGTGCCTGACCAGCACGTGGCGCACCTTCGTCGAGTCCAGCAGCGGGTCGTAGGCCGGGAGGATCGTCCCGCCCGGAATCCCGAACACGACCTCGACGCCGACGGCTTCCAGCGACCGGACGAGCGACTGCGCGCCGGTCACGCGGATGGGCGCGCCCGCTGGCGGGGCGGGCTTGGGACGCGCAGGCGCGGCGCCAGGATTGCCTGCGGCCGGGGTGGGCCGCGAAGTTGCGCTGGTCATCTCTGCCTCGTGGGTAGAAGGAGTCGGGGCCGGACACGAAAAAACCCCCGTCGACCGCCGATGGGTCGTACGAGGGTCCGCGCGTTCGACGCAGGAGTTGTGGCTTCCGTCAGCGTCGAACGCGCGGCGGAAGTACGAGAATGAACTGCGTCGGCACGATCGTGACGGTAGAGCGTCCGGTCTCGCGGCGTCAACTCTGCGGGACGGTCCTCTCGCATGATGGACACGACTGGGGGACCCGGACGCGGGCCGACCGGGCGCGGAGTGCACCATTTAGGCGTGTCCGAGCAGCAGATACCGTCCCGGCTGGTCTTCCGTGTGCCGCAGGTCTCCATCCTGGCCGCCCTGCTGGTGGCCGTCTGCGTCACCCCCATGGCCATCGCCCTGCCGGTGCTGGCGCTGCTGTACGTGTTCCCGGTCGCTGCCATCGTCTGGATCGCGCGCACGCGCACCGTGGCCGACGCCACCGGGCTGACCGTGCGCCGGGTCGCGGGCGGCGCGTCGCTGCCGTGGGACGACCTCAAGGGCCTGCTGCTCATGCCCAAGGGCAAGGTCGTCGCCGTGCGGACCGACGACTCGCGCGTGCCGCTGCCCTCGGTGCGCCCGCGCCACCTGCCCGCGCTGTCGCTGATCAGTGGCGGGCGCATCAAGGACCCGACGGTCGCACCGGAGTAGCCTGGACGGCACCGTCCTCCACCGCGGCCCACCAGGCCTGCCTGTTCAAGACCATCCCGAAACCCTGGAGGAGCCGTGCCAGCGCTGCGCTCCCGCACCACCACCCACGGCCGCAACGCCGCGGGCGCCCGCTCGCTGTGGCGCGCCACCGGCATGACCGACGACGACTTCGGCAAGCCGATCGTGGCCATCGCCAACTCCTACACCCAGTTCGTGCCGGGCCACGTGCACCTGCGCGACCTCGGCGACATCGTCGCCGAGGCGATCAAGGCCGCCGGGGGCGTCGCGCGGGAGTTCCACACCATCGCCGTCGACGACGGCATCGCCATGGGCCACGGCGGGATGCTCTACTCGCTGCCGTCGCGGGAGATCATCGCCGACTCCGTGGAGTACATGGTCAACGCCCACCAGGCCGACGCGCTGGTGTGCATCTCCAACTGCGACAAGATCACCCCGGGCATGCTGAACGCCGCGATGCGGCTCAACGTGCCCACGGTGTTCGTCTCCGGCGGGCCGATGGAGGCGGGCAAGGCGGTCGTCGTCGGCGGCGTCGCGCACCCGTCCAGCGACCTCATCACCACGATCGCGGCGTCGGCGAACTCCGCCGTCGACGAGGCTGGCCTGTCGGAGGTCGAGCGCTCGGCCTGCCCGACGTGCGGGTCGTGCTCGGGCATGTTCACCGCGAACTCCATGAACTGCCTCACCGAGGCCCTCGGCCTCGCGCTGCCCGGCAACGGCTCCACGCTGGCCACCCACGCCGCCCGCCGCGACCTGTTCACCCGCGCGGGCACGACCGTGATGGAGCTGTGCAGGCGCTGGTACGGCGAGGACGACGCCACCGCGCTGCCGCGCTCGATCGCCACGCGCGCGGCGTTCGAGAACGCGATGGCCCTGGACGTGGCGATGGGCGGCTCGACCAACACGGTCCTGCACATCCTGGCCGCCGCGCAGGAGGGCGAGATCGACTTCACCCTCGCCGACATCGACGCGGTGTCGCGGCGGGTCCCGTGCCTGAGCAAGGTGTCGCCGAACTCCGACTACCACATGGAGGACGTGCACCGGGCGGGCGGCATCCCGGCCATCCTCGGCGAGCTGTACCGGGGCGGGCTGCTGAACACCGACGTCACCACCGTCCACAGCCCCACGATGGCGGAGTGGCTGTCCACCTGGGACATCCGCTCCGGGTCGCCGTCGGCGGAGGCCGTCGAGCTGTTCCACGCCGCGCCCGGCGGGGTCCGCACCACGCAGGCGTTCTCCACGACCAACCGCTGGTCGTCGCTGGACACCGACGCCGAGGGCGGCTGCATCCGGTCGGTCGAGCACGCCTACACCGTCGAGGGCGGGCTGGCCGTGCTGCGCGGGAACCTGGCCGAGTCCGGGGCGATCATCAAGTCCGCGGGCATCGACGAGGACCTGTTCCGCTTCCAGGGCCCGGCCCGCGTCGTGGACAGCCAGGAGGAGGCCGTGTCGGTCATCCTCGGCAGGAAGATCCAGCCCGGCGAGGTCCTGGTCGTGCGGTACGAGGGCCCCGCTGGCGGGCCGGGCATGCAGGAGATGCTGCACCCCACGGCGTTCCTCAAGGGCTCGGGCCTGGGCAAGAAGTGCGCGCTGATCACCGACGGCCGCTTCTCCGGCGGCTCGTCGGGCCTGTCGGTCGGCCACATCTCCCCGGAGGCCGCGGGCGGCGGCACGATCGCCCTGGTCGAGGACGGCGACCAGATCCTCATCGACGTCCACGAGCGTCGACTGGAACTGCTGGTCGACGCCGACGTCCTGGCCGAGCGCCGGGCGAAGATGGTGGCGAGCGAGCGCCCGTGGCAGCCCCGCGAGCGCGTCCGCCCGATCACGGCAGCGCTGCGCGCGTACGCCCGCCTGACGACCGACGCCTCGACCGGCGCGGTCCGCGACCCCTCCCGCTGACCGACGGCGGGCGTCCCCACCCGGGGACGCCCGCCGCGGCGGTCACCAGCCGATCGTGGTCGGCGGGCTGCCCGCGGTGGTCAGCTGCGCGGGCGGCACGGCGGCGCAGTGGGTGTCCGGCGCCGGGGCGATCCCGTCGATCAGGTACCGGTTGAGCGCGCCGAGGGTGCACTCGCTGCGGTTGTGCACGCCGTGGCCCCAGCCGTCGTAGGTGAGCAGGACGCTGTCGCCGATCTGGCGGGCGACGCTCGTGGCCCACTCGTGCGGGGTGGCCGGGTCGTACTGGGCGTTCATCAGCAGGACCGTGGGGCCGCCGTCGATGTCGGTGCGGTGCTGCGGGTTGCCGGTCCGCGCTGGCCACTCGGCGCACAACGTCACCAGCGTCCACGCGAAGTGCCCGCGCACGGTGGGCGCCTCGCGGTTCATCATGCGCCACGCCTTGGTCCATTCGCGCTGCGACCGGAAGTCGAAGTCGTGGTCGCCGCAGAACGAGGCGAGCGGCATCGGCGTCAGCTCGGGCGCGACCTGCGCGCCGACCTGCGGCCGCTGGCTGTCCAGCTCGTCGAGCAGCACGGCCAGCTCCGCCCAGTGCGGGCCGTAGAGGTGGTTGACCGCGACGCCGATCAGGTCCAACGGGCCGACCGGGCGCGTCGGGTCGCCGGGCACGTGCAGCTCGCCCGCGAGCGCCTTCTCGTACAGGCCCGCGTAGACCTCGGCGGCGTCCCTGCCGTGCAGCGCGCAGGAGGCGTCCTGCTCGCACCAGGCGACGAACTGGCCGAAGCCGTCCTCCGCGGCGCGGGCCTCGCTCGCCAGGAAGCGGGTGGTGGAGAGGCTGTGGTCGAACACGCTGTCCAGGACCATCGCGCGCACCCGCTGCGGGAACCGCTCGGCGTACATCTGGCCGGTCAGCGTGCCGTAGGAGATCCCGTACAGGCTGACCTGCCGCTCGCCGAGCGCGGCCCGCAGCGCGTCCATGTCGCGGGCGACGCTGGCGGTGTCGACGTGATCGATCAGCGGCCCGGTGTGCTCGCGGCAGCTGCGGCCGAGCCGCTTGCTGTAGGCGGTCATCTCCGACAGCCGCGCGCCCAGGTCGGGCACCTGCTCCGGCGGGTTCGCGACCAGCGCCGCGTCGCAGACCACGGGGTGGCTGCGGTTGGTGCCGCGCGGGTCGAAGCCGACGATGTCGAACCGGGCGGCGATGTCGGCGGGCAGCCTGCCGCCAGCCAGCACGGTGTTCACCCCGGACCCGCCCGGGCCGCCCGGCAGGAACAGGAGCGTGCCGATCCGGGCGTCCGGGTCGGTCGCCTTGCGCCGCGCCACGGCGATGTCGATCGTGCCCTTCCCCGGCCGGGCCCAGTCGATCGGCACGGTCACCTCGCCGCACTCGACGGCGGCGTTCTCCGGGCACGGCGCCCACTCGATGCCGCTGTCGGCCGCGGCCGTGCCCGCGCCCGCCAATCCGATCCCCGCCACCAACACAACGGCCAACGCGACGCGCGGGCCGGTGGAGACTCGCATGTGTCCCTCCCCACGGGATGTGGATCATCCGTGGTCCCGAGTATGGCCGGCGGCGCCTCGGGAGGAACCGACAAAACGGATCCGCCGAGGTCATCACCGGCGGACCGCGTTCCGCTCGCGGGGGTCAGAAGTCGGGGTCGGCGCGGAGGGTGATGAGGGCGTGCGGGGCCAGGTCGGGGTGCAGGCTCCAGCCCGCGAACCCGCCCCAGCGGACCGAGTCGCGCAGGTACTCGACGAGGGTGGCGCCGGGCTTGCCCGCGACGCCCAGCAGCGGCGGGTCGGCGAGGTCGCTGGGCAGGGCGACGCTGTGGTCGCCGCCGTCGAGGTTGGCCTTGCCCAGTTCGTCGGGGGCGATGGGGAAGGCGAAGTCGGCGGGGTCCTCGCACTGCTCCCACTCATAGGCCAGGGAGTAGGCGTTGCCCAGGCACAGCGGGTCGGGGAACTCCGGGCCCGGCGGGAGGGAGCGGGGGGCGGGCTCGGAGTGGTAGGTGAGGTCGAGGACGGGGCAGTCGCCCGCGAACCACACCTGGCCGACGCGGCGCAGGCAGGCGTCGAGGGCGAGCGGGAGGCCGCCGATCTTCTCGGTGAGGGCGTCGACCAGGGCGTCGTCGTCGGGGGGCTCGTGCGGGGGCACCAGCGGGTCGGCGGGGACCCACCCCAGCTCCGGCAGCGCAGCGGCGATGCGGGCCACGTGCTGGGCGACGCGGATCATCGTCTCGTCGGCGACGGCGGCGGCGTCCTCGACCAGGGCGTCCGGCACGGGGCCGAGGGCGCGCAGTTCGGCCCAGACGGCCTCGCGGTCGCCGCGCAGGTACCGCCGGTAGTACGAGGTCACCCCGCTACGCTACTGAGCGCGACCGGGCTGGTGCGGGATCGACACGACCGGCTGCGGTATACCTGGTCCCTGCCGAACTAGCGAGGGAGACCCTGCTTATGGACAGCGCCCCCATCTACGACGATAAGGCCGAGGTCCGCGGCAACCTCGACCTCACCAAGGCGGACTGGCAGCGCGCCGCCGAACCCGACGCCGACCCCGACGGCGAGTACGTCGAGATCGCGTTCGTCCCGCACACCGACGGCAACACCTACGTGGCCATGCGCAACAGCAAGTACACCGGCCCGGAGGACACCGTCCTCGTCTTCACGATGTCCGAGTGGGACGCCTTCGTGGAAGGCGCCAAGGCAGGCGAATTCGACGAACCATGGTGACCCGGTGACCGACGGCCCGGTCTGGATCCCCCCGGAGAACGCCCAGCCGTGGACCGAGGAACCCGCCCCCACCCGCGCCCTCCACCCACCGCAACCGGGCGCGCCTGCCGGTTCGAGCGGCCACTCCGCCGACGGAACCCGCCCTGACGCCCCACCGCAAGCAGGTTCGCATCCGGGGACGCGCTCGCCGCACCCGGCGGATGGGCCCGGCCACGCCCTTCCCAGCACACAGGCGCCGGGCCGGGCAGGCCCGAACGGAACTGCTGGCGCGCACCCAGGCGGGCAGGGACCACGCGGACAGAACCGGCCCTTCCCGCCGAGCCCACCCGGACCCCACCCGGGGACCGCCGGGCCGGATTCACCGATGCCGCAGCGCGCCTCCGCACCCGCACCCTCCACCCCTGCGCGCCCAGACACGTCACACCCCCGCCAGGACGCCCTGCCCCCACCCCCACCCAGCCCCCACACCCGACCGGACGCGCAGGGACGACCCCCGGCACCCACCCGCATTCCGGGCGACCGCCCGACACCACCACCGGCGCCCTCCCACACTCCCGGCACCCGCTCGACACCACCGGCGCCCTCCCGCACTCCCGGCACCGGCTCGACACCACCGGCACCCTCCCGCAGCCCGGGCAATGGCCCGACTTCGCCGCATTCCACCGGACACTTCCCACCCGGACCGGGGCAGTCGCCGCCCGAACCTCGCCAGACCCACCCTCAGGCCGGACAAGCGCCACCCCCCGCCGGACAGCTCCCGTCCGCACAGACTCCGCCCGCGCCCGCTCCGTTCGCGCTGTCCGCGCCCGCTTCGCCCGCGTCCGCTCCGTCCGCGTCCCGGCAGAGCCCGGCTGCTTCTCAGCAGGTTTCGCCCGGGCCGTCGACGATTTCGCCTGCGCCCCGGCAGAGCCTTCCTGGTTCTCAGCAGCCTTCGCTCGCGTCCGCTCCGTCCGCGTCCCGGCAGAGCCCGGCTGCTTCTCAGCAGCCTTCGTCCGGGCCTGCTCCGTCCGCGTCCCGGCAGAGTCCGTCTGCTTCTCAGCAGCCTTCGCCTGGGCCTGCTCCGTCCGGGCACCGGCAGAGCCCGCTTGCTTCTCAGCAGGTGTCGCCCGCATCTTCGCCGGTTTCGCCCGCGTCCCGGCAGAGCCCGCCTGCCTCTCCGCAGACTTCGCCTGCACCCGCTCCTTCCGCGCAGGTTCCGGATGTATCCGGGCAGTTTTCGCCGCCAGGCCGCCAGACCGCGCCCGCCTCGGGACAGGTCTCGCCCGCGTCTGCGCAGGCTCTTGCCTTGTCCGGGCAGCATTCGCCCGCCTCCCGACAGACTTCGCCCGCGCCCGGGCAGTCCTCGGCGGCGTCCGCGCAGCTTCCGGGCGCAGCGGGGCTGGTTCCGGCCGCCCCTGGTCAGATTCGGCCCACCCCCGCTCAGGCCCCAGCCCACGCGTCGGTTTCGGCTGCGTCTGGCCAGTTCCCGCCCGCTCCCGGGCAGGCCCCGCCCACTGCCGGGCAAACTCCGCCCGCTCCCGGGCACGCCTCGCCCGCCTCCGGGCAGGTCCAGCCCGCGATCGGGCAGACCCCGCCCACCGCCGGGCAGGCCCAGCCCGCGATCGGGCAGGTCTCGTCAACCTCCGCACAAGCCCCCACCGCGCCCGGACATGCCCCCGCTGCATCCCGGCAGGTTCCGCCTGCATCCGCGCCCCTGCCGCCGCCCCCGCCCCGCCCGTCTGCTCCGGTGAACCGGCCCGCCCCCACCTCATCCCACACTCCGGGACCACGCCCGTCTGCCCCGAGCTGGTCGAACCCGTCGGCACACAGCGGTTTCGGGCCCTCCGGCAGCTACCTCCCGCCCGCTCCACCCCCACCCCCGCGCAGGCCGCTGCCCGCGCTCCCGGCCGACGGGTTCGGGCCGACCGGGTCCGGCAGTGTCACCGGGCAGACGCCGGTTCCCGTGCGGCACCACGAGCCCGAGCCGGAGGCGCCGCCGCCTCCGCCGCCGGTCAAGCGGCCGTCCTACCTCGTCGAAGGGGACGATGACGAGATGTTCGGCAACGACGAGTTCACCGCGCCCCCGGTCATCGGCGAGTGAGTCTGACCAGAACCTGACATGTCACAAGTCTCACCCTCCGGGTGGAACGGTTCAGCGGCGGTCATAGACTCGGGTCCGGGTTACAGCGGCGTAACCGCATCCCCAATCCCACGCACCCCGGGAGTCGTAGCGTGACACCGAACCGTCCCGTCGTCCTGATCGCCGAGAAGCTCGCGCCGTCCGTGCTCGACGTGTTCGGTTCCGAAGTGGAGATCCGGCACGTCGACGGCACCGACCGGGCCGCGCTGCTCGCCGCCGTCGCCGACGCCGACGCGCTGCTCGTGCGCTCGGCCACCCAGGTCGACGCCGAGGTGCTGAAGGCGAGCGACCGGCTCAAGGTCGTCGCCCGCGCGGGCGTCGGGCTGGACAACGTCGAGGTGCCCGCCGCCACCGAGCGCGGTGTGCTCGTGGTCAACGCGCCGACCTCGAACATCGTCAGCGCCGCCGAGCACGCCGTGGCGCTGCTGCTGGCCGTGGCCCGCCAGATCCCCGACGCGCACGCCACCCTGCAGGACCACGAGTGGAAGCGCAGCGCGTTCTCCGGCATCGAACTGCGCGGCAAGACCGTCGGCGTCGTCGGCCTCGGCAAGATCGGGCAGCTGTTCGCCCAGCGCCTGGCCGCCTTCGAGACCACGCTGATCGCCTACGACCCGTACGCCTCGCCCGCCAGGGCCGCGCAGCTGGGCACCGAGCTGGTCTCCCTCGACGAGCTGCTCACCCGCGCCGACATCATCTCGGTGCACCTGCCCAAGACGAAGGAGACCGCGGGCCTCATCAACGCCGAGGCGCTGGCCAAGACGAAGAAGGGCGTCATCATCGTCAACGCCGCCCGCGGCGGTCTGATCGACGAGCAGGCGCTGGCCGACGCGGTGCGCTCCGGGCAGGTGCGCGGCGCGGGAGTCGACGTCTTCTCCAAGGAGCCCACGACCGACAACCCGCTGTTCGGCGTGCCGGGCGTCATCGTGACCCCGCACCTGGGCGCGTCCACCGCCGAGGCGCAGGACCGCGCGGGCACCGACGTCGCCCGCTCCGTCCTGCTGGCCCTGCGCGGGGACTTCGTGCCGGACGCGGTGAACGTGGCCGCGGGCGGGGTCGTCGGCGAGGAGGTGCGCCCGTACCTGCCGCTGACCCAGAAGCTGGGCGCGGTCGTGTCGGCGCTGGACGGCAAGGCCCCTTCGGCGCTGCAGGTCATCGTCCGCGGTGAACTGTCCTCTGAGGACGTGAGCATCCTGCCGCTCGCCGCGCTGCGCGGCGTCTTCTCCGGCATCGTCGCCGACCAGGTGACGTTCGTGAACGCGCCCCGGCTGGCCGACGAGCTCGGCGTGGCCGTCGAGCTGAGCACGGAGACCGAGAGCGCCAACCACCGCAGCCTGGTGACGCTCCGCGCCGTCTACGCCGACGGCTCGGTGATCACGGTCAGCGGAACGCTCTCCGGCCTGGCGCAGGTGGAGAAGCTGGTCGAGGTCAACGGCCGCCACTTCGACCTGCGCGCCGAGGGCAGCGTCCTGCTGCTGGAGTACCCGGAGCGCACGGGCGTCATGGGCACCGTCGGCACGCTGCTCGGCGAGGCGGGCGTCAACATCGACGCCGCCCAGATCAGCCAGACCAAGGACGGCGCCGACGCCGTCATGCTGCTGCGCGTCGACCGCGCGGTGGACGCCGCCGTGCTGGAGTCGATCGGCGCCTCCGTCGGCGCGCGCGTCGTGCGGCGCATCGATTTCCACTAGACCCCTTCGCGGACGGTGCCCGGGTCGGCGTGCCCCGGGCACCGTTCGTGTGCATCCGCGCCTGCGAAAACCACCCCTAGGGGTGGCGAGGTGCGGAGGTCGGACCGCAAACCGGTAGCCTTCGATCGACTACCAGGCCCCTTCGGGCCGATACCCCGGGAGGTGTGTGCATGCGGCTCGCGGTGATCCCAGGTGACGGGATCGGGCCGGAAGTGATCGCCGAGGCGCTGAAGGTGCTCGAGGAGGTCGTTCCGTCCGCCGAGACGACGCGCTACGACCTCGGCGCGGCACGCTGGCACGCCACCGGGGAACTGCTTCCCGAATCGGTGCTCGGCGAACTGCGCGAGCACGACGCGATCCTGCTCGGCGCGGTCGGCGACCCGTCGGTGCCCAGCGGGATCCTGGAGCGCGGCCTGCTGCTGCGCCTGCGGTTCGAGCTGGACCACCACGTCAACCTGCGCCCGGCGCGGCTCTACCCGGGCGTCAAGAGCCCGATCGCCGAGCCCGGCGAGATCGACATGATCGTCGTGCGGGAGGGCACCGAGGGCCTCTACGCGGGCAACGGCGGTCTGTTGCGTAAGGACACTCCGCACGAGATCGCGACCGAGGTCAGCGTCAACACCTCCTTCGGGGTGGAGCGCGTCGTGCGCGACGCCTTCGCCAGGGCGGCCGCGCGTCCGCGCAAGCACCTCACGCTGGTGCACAAGACCAACGTGCTGACCCACGCGGGCTCGCTGTGGTCGCGCGTGGTGGAGGAGGTCTCGCTCCAGCACCCGGACGTGACCGTCGCGTACCAGCATGTGGACGCCACGACCATCCACATGGTCACCGACCCGCAGCGGTTCGACGTGATCGTCACCGACAACCTCTTCGGCGACATCCTGACCGACCTCGCGGCGGCGGTGACCGGCGGCATCGGCCTCGCGGCCAGCGGCAACCTCGACATCACCCGCCGCAACCCGAGCATGTTCGAGCCGGTGCACGGCAGCGCGCCGGACATCGCCGGGCAGGGCATCGCCGACCCGACGGCCGCGGTCCTCTCGGTGGCCCTGATGCTCGACCACCTCGGCGAGACCGAGGCGGCCCGCCGCATCGAGGCCTCCGTCGCCTTCGACCTGGCCACCCGCGACCACGCCTCGCCCGGCGGCACGTACGCCATCGGCGACCGGCTGGCCGCGCTGGTGTCGTCCAACGCCAAGGCGTTCTAGAGTCCCACCCCGAGTGCCGCCCTCCTGCGCGCAGGAGGGCGGCACTCGTGTTCTCAGCCGCCCGCGCCCTTGCGCGCGCGGAAGGCGGCGGTCTTCACCCGGTTCTGGCAGGCCGTCGAGCAGAACCGCCGCGTCCCGTTGCGCGAGACGTCGAGGTAGGCGCGGTCGCAGGCGGGCGCGGTGCAGATGCCCAACCGCTCGACGGCGGCGTTGCCCAGCACGACGGCCAGGCCGGTGGCCATGGACGCGGCCCAACTGATGTCCCACGGGGCGTCCGGGGCGTGGAAGTGCAGGTGCCACGGCTCGTTGTCGTGGCGGGCGAGGACCGGCGTGGCGTCGGTCTCCCGCATGATCCGGTTGACCTCCTCGCACGCGGCGTCGATGTCCTCGGCGACGGCCGCGATGACGGCGTGCATCCGGACGCCGTACGCGGCCAGGCTCTCGGCCGCCTCCGGGCTCGGCGGCGCCGACCACGTCCGGTCCCGCTGCCTGATGACGTCCGTGATGGCCGTGACCAGCGCGCTCCCCGTGGGCGGTCGATAGGGGCGGCCGCGGCGGTGGCCGGGCGTGACCTCGTTGATCAGGCCGAGGGCGGCGTCCAGCACCACGCTTGAGTGACTGTCGAAGTCCACTTGACCAGTCACGTCCTCGTCTCGTAGCTTGTCACTGTCGATCGCATCTTAGACAGTTACTGGAGGGGTTCATGGAGACCGCTGCCGCCCGCGCCTGGCTCGACCGCTGGGACGTCCAGCAGGAACGCTACGTCCCCGACCGCGAGGAGCGGTTCCGGGTGGTCATCGACGTCGTGGCCGCGGCGGTCGCCGGGGTGGCGCGGCCGAGGATCGTCGACCTGGGCTGCGGCCCCGGCTCGCTGGCCACGCGCCTGGCCGCCGCGCTCCCGCACGCGGAGATCGTCGGCATCGACGCCGACCCGCTGCTGCTGGACCTGGCCGCCTCCGCAGGCGGGTCCGGCGTGCGGTTCGTGCGCGGGCTCCTCAACGAGCCCGGCTGGGACTCCTGCCTGGACGGCCCGTGGGACGCCGTGGTGTCGAGCACCGCGCTGCACTGGCTGGAGCACTCGCAGCTGGCCGACGTCTTCGCGACCGCGGCCGAGCGCCTGCGCCCCGGCGGCGTCCTGGTCAACGCCGACAACATGCACCTGCCCGAACCCCTGCGCGAGTACGGCAACCTCGTCCGCAAGGCCCGCGCCGCGCGCGTGGGCGTGACCGACAACGAGGACTGGCGCGCCTGGTGGGAGGCCATCCTCGCCGACGTCGACGACGAGACCGCCCGCGAGCACAGCGCCCTCGCCATCTCCCACGACTCCTCCAGCGACCTGACCGTCGACCAGTACACCGAGCTGCTCCGCAAGGCGGGCTTCACCGCCGCGGGCCCGGTCTGGCAGTTCGGCGACGACCACGTCCTGGTCGCCGTGCGCTGAGCGCACCAATGGGGCACCGTTCGCTGAGCGCACCAGGAGGCGCCGTGCGCTGAACCGTGCCAAGTGGACGTCCACTGAGTGGGAGCACCCGCCCGTGCGTTGGACGCGCGCGGGCGGGTGTGGCACCATCGTCGCCGTGGCCGACTTCGTCGTGATCATTATTGACGAGCGCGCTGGATAGCCGAAGCATCACGGCACCAGCGCGCAGACCTCTCGCATCCATCGCGGGGGGTCTTTTTGTTTGGTCGGCAAAGTCCCTCACCTAGGAGCCCCCGTGACCCGCACGACGCCCGCAGGCACACCGCTCGGTGACGCCTTCCACGTGTACGACACCACGCTGCGCGACGGGGCCCAGCGGGAGGGCATCTCCTACTCCGTGGCCGACAAGCTCAAGGTCGCGCGGCTGCTCGACGGGCTCGGCGTCGGGTTCATCGAGGGCGGCTGGCCGGGGGCGCTGCCGACCGACACCGAGTTCTTCGCCAGGGCGGCAGCAGGCGAGCTCGACCTCAAGCACGCCGCGCTCGTCGCGTTCGGGTCCACCCGGAGGGCCAACACCAAGGCGCACGAGGACCCGCAGGTCAGGGCCCTGCTGGACAGCCAGGCGCCGGTGGTCACGCTGGTCGCCAAGTCCGACCGCCGCCACATCGAGCTGGCCCTGCGCACCGACGTCGACGAGGCAGCCGCCATGGTGGCCGACACCGTCGCCTTCCTCGCCGGGGAGGGCCGCCGCGTCTTCCTCGACGCCGAGCACTTCTTCGACGGCTACGCCTTCGACCCCGACACCGCGCTGCGCGTGCTCGACGCCGCCGCGACCGCGGGCGCCGACGTCGTCGTCCTCTGCGACACCAACGGCGGGCAGCTCCCGCTCGGCATCGCCGACACCGTCGGCGAGGTCGTCGCCCGCACCGGCTTCCGGGTGGGCATCCACTGCCAGGACGACACGTCCTGCGCGGTGGCCAACAGCATCGCGGCCGTGCAGGCGGGGGCCACCCACGTCCAGTGCACCGCGAACGGTTACGGCGAGCGGGCGGGCAACGCCGACCTGTTCCCCGTGATCGGCAATCTCGTGACCAAGCTCGGCAAGGACGTGCTCCCGACCGGGGCGCTGGCCGAGCTGACCCGGGTCTCCCACGCCGTCGCCGAGATCGCCAACATCGCACCCGACTCCCACCAGGCCTACGTCGGGTCGTCGGCCTTCGCCCACAAGGCGGGCCTGCACGCGAGCGCGATCAAAGTCGACCCGGAGCTGTACAACCACATCGATCCGGGCGTCGTCGGCAACGACATGCGGGTGCTGGTCACCGAGATGGCGGGCCGGGCGAGCCTCGAACTCAAGGGACACGAGTTCGGGCTCGACCTGGCCGCCAGGCCCGAGGCGCTGGGCAGCGCCCTGCGCCGGGTGAAGGAGATGGAGGCGCGCGGCTGGTCCTTCGAGGCCGCCGACGCCTCCCTGGAACTGCTGCTGCGCGCCGAGTTGGACGAGCGCGCGCAGGCGCCGTTCTCGCTGGAGTCCTACCGCGTCATCCTCGACCACTCGATGGACGGCACGGTCGTGTCGGAGGCCACGGTCAAGGTCCACGTCGCCGGTCAGCGGGTCATCGCCACCGCGGAGGGCACCGGCCCCGTGCACGCCCTCGACGCCGCGCTGCGCCGGGCGCTCGCGCCGCACCTGCCGTGGCTGGACGAGGTCGAGCTGACCGACTACAAGGTGCGCATCATCAACCGCGGCGCGGCGCACGGCACCGACGCCGTCACCCGCGTGCTGGTGGAGTCCTCCGACCACGAGCACGAGTGGACGACGGTGGGCGTGCACGGCAACATCGTCGAGGCCAGCTGGCTGGCGCTCTGCGACGCGCTGGCCCACAAGGCGATGCGGGTGACCGCGACCGTTTAGGGTGGTCAGGTGCGTATCGCTCGTATTGCCCATCCCGAAGGTGTCGCGTTCGTGGCCGTCGAGGGCGGCGGAGACCTCGCTGATCCCGATGTCATGGTCGCCGAGATCGGCGACCAGCACCCGTTCGGGCCGCACACGTTCACCGGCAGGCGCTGGCCGCTGGCTGACGTGCGGCTGCTGGCCCCCATGCTGCCCCCGAAGATCGTCTGCGTCGGCAAGAACTACGCCGACCACGCCGCGGAGATGGGCGGGGAGGCGCCCGCCGACCCGGTCATCTTCATGAAGCCGTCCACGGCGGTGGTCGGGCCGGGCGCGGCGATCAAGCTGCCCGCCGACTCCGCGCGGGTGGACTTCGAGGGCGAGCTGGCCGTCGTGTGGGGTCCGCGGCCCATGCGCGACGTCCCGGCCTCGCGGGCCAGGGACTACATCCTCGGCTACACGATCGCCAACGACGTCACCGCGCGCGACCAGCAGCAGGCCGACGGCCAGTGGACCAGGGCCAAGGGCCACGACACGTTCTGCCCGCTCGGCCCGTGGATCGAGACCGAGCTCGACCCGGCCGACCTGGCCGTCCGCACCGAGCTGGACGGCGAGGTCAGGCAGGACGGGCGCACCTCGGCGCTCATCCACGACGTGCCGAAGCTGATCGAGTGGATCTCCCGGGTGATGACGCTGCTGCCCGGCGACGTCATCCTCACCGGCACCCCCGCTGGCGTCGGGCCGATGCGCGCGGGCCAGCAGGTCTCGGTGACCGTCGAGGGCATCGGCACGCTGACCAACTCCGTCGCCAACCGCTGAGCGGTCACGCTCAGTGGCGACCGGGCCGGTTTCCGCACCGTTCAGGGAATCGTTCGTGCCCCGGTCCTGTGGATAGCGTGCCGGTCGTGACCTCTCCCGAGATGATGGCGGGCATCGCCGAACGGGCGCGGGTGTTCGCCCCGCGCCTGTTCGCCGTCTACGGCCCGTTCCGGAAGACCAGCGGCGCGCTCATCGTGTGGGGGATGGAGTTCGCGCGGCCCACCAAGGTGCTGGCCTGGTCCTCCGACGGCGCCATGTGGAGCGGCGACACCGCGGAGGGCCTGCTGCGCTCGATCTCCGTCATCTGCGACGCGGAGCTCGTCTGGCTGAGCGACTAGGAACTGTCGGCCTTTTGTCCTTGTCCGCCCGCGCCCGTTGGATAGCGTGACGGTTTGAGCGTCCGCGCCAGGGGTGAGGAGCGGGATGGCTTCAACGACGGTTGCGCCGGAGCGCGGCGCGCAGCAGGGCATAGGCGCTGGCCGCGTGCGGCACCTGGTCCTTCTCCACGAGCGCCACCGCCTCGGCGAAGGGCAGGCGGACGACGTCGAGGTCGGCCTCGCCCGGCTCCAGCGCCTGCGGCCCGGACGTGCTCAGCCCGGTCGCCAGGAACACGTGGTCGACGTGGTTGCTCAGGCTGTCCGCGCCGTGCACCTGGCCCAGCGTCTCCCAGTGGGACGCCGACAGCCCGGTCTCCTCGGCCAGTTCGCGGCGCGCGGCCGCCAGCGGGGTGGTGTCGGTGACGTCGACCCCGCCGCCGGGCAACCGCCACTGCCGGGTGCCCCAGGTGTAGATGTACTGCCGCGTCAGCACGACGCGGTCCTCGTCGTCGATGGCGAGCACGGTCGCCGAACCGGGGGCGACCACGTGGTCGTAGGTGTCCTGCGCGCCGTCCGGGCGGATCACGTCGTCCCTGCGCACGGCGAAGTACGGCCCCCGCACCAGTTCCCGGGTCTTCAGCAGCCGCCAGGGTCTGCGCTCGGCGGCGTTCTCGCGCGTGGATGCCATTCCGCAATCGAACCAGCCGTGGGACCGTCTGGCATAGATGCGGGGGGTGGATTGTCATGAGCGAAGCGGGCGACCTGCTCCGCGTGCTGCGTGAGCGGAAGGGCTACTCGCTGACGAGGCTGGCTCGGGAAGCCAACTACAACAAGGGATATCTCAGCAAGATCGAGAACGGCGAGCGCCCGCTCGGCGCCGACAAGGCCCGCCACCTCGACCGCATTCTGGAAACGGACGGCGTGCTGGTCAGGGCCGTGACGCCGCGTCCGCCGGAGCCCGAACCCCTGCCGGACACCGACGACGGGCCGTGGAGCCTCGTCCTCGAACCCACCGGCCGGGTGCGCTACGCGCCCGCCGGGCACGACGGTGTCGGCGCGACGACGTTCGCCCCGAACAGCTACGTCGTCGACGACGACACGCTGGCGCTGTTCGAGGCGCAGTTCGAGCACCTGCGGATGGTGGGCCACCGGGCCAGCCCGGCGTTCGTGCTCCCCGACCTGGTCACCAACTTCACCAAACTGCGCGCGCTGCTGCGCGTCGAGGCCGCGCCCGAGCTCATCCGGCTGGCCTACCGGTTCGCCGAGTACGCGGGGTGGATGTTCCAGGAGGCCGGGAAGACCGACATGGCGCACGGCTGGACGACCAAGGCGGTCGGCATGGCAGCGCGGGTGGGCGACGCGGGCCTGGCGGGCTACGCCCTGGTCCGCGCCAGCGAGATCGCCCTCTACGACGGCGACGGCTACACCATGGTCGACCTGGCCCGCCGGGCCGCCGCCGCCCCCGACGCCACGGCGGCCGTGCGGTCCCTGGCCGCCCAGCGGGAGGCGCAGGGCCACGCGCTGGTCGGCGACCTGACGGCGTGTCTGTCCGCTTTGGATGCCGCCGAGCGCTGGGAGGAGGAGGCGGCGGCCGAGTCGGGCCCGCACTTCGGCACCACGAGCCTGCCGAACCCGATCGCCATAGCGCGCGGCTGGTCCATGCACAGCCTCGCCCGCAACGACGAGTCGGCGGAGCTGCTGACCGCCGAACTGGCGCGCATCCCCACCGGCTCGGTGCGGTCCCGCGTCCGCTTCGGCGTCCGCCTCGCCCTCACCAACGCCGAACGCGGCGACATCGAGGGCGCGTGCACCCAGGTAGCGGCAATGCTCCGCGACCTCAAACGCACCGACAGCGCCACCGTACGGGTCGACCTGCGCAGCCTGGTGGGGGTGCTGGCCAAGCACAACACCAACCCGATGGTGCGCGACCTACGCCCGGAATTGGGAGAGCTACTCCGCGTACGACGCTAGTTCCAGGCGGTGGGGGTGGCTGGAGTACGGCGGATGGGGGATGGGATGCCGCTCGCGTCTGGCACCGGAGGGGTGTGGGGCGGGGTGCGCGCGTGGGTGTGGGGTTCGGCGTGGGCGGTTGCGAGGTGGGTGTCGTGCGGGTCTGGCGTGGGCGGTTGTGAGAAGGCTGGCGTGCGGTCTGGTGCTGGAGCGTGGGACGCGTGCGGCTAGTTCGGTGTGGACGGTTCTTGGCGGTGCCATCTGCGGCGGTGGGCGGTGTTTGCCTCGGCGGCGTGGGTGATGGCGGTTGGGGGGACAGGGTCGGCTGACCACTCCCACAAAGTTCTGGCGACGCCGTCGACGAAGTGGCGGCCGTGGGGGGTGAGGTCGGTGCCGGACAGGAGGGTGCAGGCGGCCGACAGGGCCGCTGAGCGCCATCGGGCGTACTCGTTCTCCGCGCGCGTGCCACCCCCCAGTGCCCGCCTCCGCCGCCAGAAGCCCGTGACGCCGAGGAAGGCGTAGACGCCGTGGAGCAGGCCCGCGACCGGGCGGGGGTCCTCGCGCCATGGGGCGTAGTAGCGCGTCCGGCTCGTGGTCGTCAGCGGGTGCATGTCCATCACCGCGGCGAGTTTGGCGTGCTGGAGTTCGTGGACGAGGGTGGCGGCCAGGGTCTCGGGATCGGTGTTGAACGTCAGGAAGACGCACCCCAGCGCGTCCGTCACGGTGGAGCTGTTGGCCTTGTCGTCGTGGGCCGCCATGGGCGCCAGCGTCGTGATCATCGCGCCGAGTTCGGCCGCCGCGCCGGGATCGGTGCGCCGCAGTACCCGCCACGCCGCGCGGAGCAGTGGTGTCCACGCGGCCACATCGACGGTCGGGGACTGCTCCAACGCGGGCAACAACGACGGCGGCAGCCGGGTGATGGTGAACTCCACCCCGTCCAGCGAGACCACCGGCGCACGCTCCCACTCCAACCGATCGGTGCTGACCGGCCCGACGACAGGCGCGGTGAGCCACCCCAGCGACGGCAGGAACCCGGTGGGAGTCCGGGGGAAGTCCACGGTGACCGGGACACCCGCCCGGATGGCGGCCGCGGCGGCCACGAACGCCAGGTCGGCCTGCCGCCCCGAGCGACGGCCCGCGACCGCCGCCGCCCACGCGCCCACCGCCGGGTCGTCGAGCACCCGGTCGACCGCCGCCGGGGCACGGCGGCGCAACGCGGCCAGCGTCCGCCACGCGCGAACAGCGCGCGGATCGCGGCCGAGGACGTCGGCGATGAACATCAGCGTCGTGCTGCGCCGCGCGCGGACCAGCAGGCGCGCCAGGTCCGGGCCGCCCCCGCCGCGGGCGAGCGCGTCGAGGTCATCGGGGCCGAGCGCGATCAGCGGGATGGTCACCGCGGTCCGCCCAGGCCCGCGGCGATGCGGGAGCGCACGTGCGTGGTGAACCGCAACAGGTCCGGGCAGTACACCGACGGGTTGTCGAACCCGGTGCCCGGCGCGTACCGGTGCGCGGGCTGACCGCCGCCGCATACCGCGAAGACCGGGCAGGCGACACAGGTCGACGACGGCGGGCTCACGGGCAGCGGCAGGACGGCGTCCAGCGGATCGGTGTGCACGCTCAGCCCGGTCGCCCCCGCGCCGGGATACGCCACCGCCAGGATGTCCGAGCGTTCCAGCGTGCCGTCGGTCTCGATCACCACCTGCGGCGACGCGTCCGTGCCCAGGCCCTCGACCAGGGAGCCGCCGCCCAGCCACAACGCGGTGACCGCGTCGAAGAACCGCACGCCCGGACCCGGATCGGCGTACCAGTGGTCGAACACGGCGATCAGCCAGTCGGCGTAGGGGGTGCCGCCGCCCGCGCGCCCCGGCGGCGGCGCGGCCCAGGTCCCGTGCGGCAGCAGGAAATCGATGGCGGGCGGGTCGAACGCGGCCAGCGCCCTGTAGGTGTCGACCGGGTCGTTGGCCAGGTCGACCACGCACAGCAGCCCGGCGAACAGGTCGCGGAACTCCGGGCCGGACACCAGGTCGACGGCCGCGCGCACCCGGTCGTGGCTGCCCCGTCCGCGCGCGGTCCTGCGGTGCCGGTCGTGCGCGGCCGCGTCGCCGTCCACGCTGATCCCGACCCGGATGCCGTGCTCGCCGAATAGTTCGAGAAACGCGCGGTCGAGCCGCATCCCGTTCGTCTGCGCGGTGATCCGGACGGCCGCCGGGATCCGCGCGCGGGCATCGGCGGCCAGGAAGTCGATGAATGCCGGTCCGGCCAATAGCGGTTCCCCGCCGTGGAGCACGATTTCCACCGAGTCGAGCGCGTGGGCGCGCACGTGCTCGGCGATGCGGGTGACGGCGGCCGCTGCCGTCTCGGCCGACATCGCCGGGGGCCGCCCGCGCCAGCGCTGGTCGGCCCCGGTGAAGACGTAGCAGTAGTCGCAGGCCAGATCGCAGCGGCCGTGCACCTTCATGACGAACTGCCGCAGCGCGCCGGTCACCGTGTCCCCTCCGCGGCGCGGCTGGACAATTCCGCGCCTGCCTCTTCCATGAAACAGCGCCGACACCGAACCCGCAGTCGGCCGAACGGGGTATTTGACGCCCGACTCGCGGAAAGCGCTAGAATCGGATTACGCGCGTGTTCAAGCTATTGGACAAAAAGAGGACAGATGACGTCGAAGAACGCGACACCGCCCCCCGAACCCGGCGATGTCGGGGGCCTGCTCGACGTGAGCGGCATCGATCTCGACGCCATCGCCGCGCTGCCGGATCCGGTGCTGCGCAACGCTCTGCGCCGCGTGCTGGCGAGCCGGGCCGCCCTGCCGGACCGCTTCGCCGCATTCCAGAGCTCCCTCTAGGCCGCTTGCGCCGATCGAGTGATTCACCAGGCCCCCTCCGCACGATTCGGGAGGCGGCGCGATAGGAAGTGGGAGGCACGACGGGGTGATGGTGAGCGAGATGGGCGGTCGGCCGATGGCAACCGGTCAAACGAGAGTTTCCGTCGTTTTCCCCGCGTCCGCCCGCAGCGACCACGTCGACATCGCCGCCAACCTCGCCGCCGTCCTGGCCTGCGGCGGCAGGCGGGTGCTGGTGGTCGACTTCGCGGGCGGCGACCGCCGGGTCCGCGACTACCTCTCGGTGTTCCCCGCCGAGGTGACCGCGTGCCCGGACCGGCTGCGCATCGCGGTCCGCGAGATCACCGCCGACCGGTCCGCCGTGCTCGGCGAGGTGCGCCGGTTCGACCTGCCGGGCGACCAGGTCGGCGCGGTCTCGTCGCTGAACGTCGGCGCCACCCAGCAACGGCTCGACCTCGCGCGCGCCGACCCCGAGGCCGTCGCCGCGCTGCGCAGCCGCCTGCTCGACAGCGGCTACGACGACGTGCTCGTAGTGCTGCCCGAGACCGACGCGGGCGCCCGCGCCGAGACGATGGCGGGCATCCTCGCCGACGCGGTCCTGCTCGCCTTCGGCCCCAGCGAGCGCGCCGTGGCCAGGGCCGTCGACGTCGCCGCCCGCATCCGCAAGGCCACCCCGATCCAGGTGGACGTGCTGCCGGTGCTGGCCAGGGTGCCCGCGACCGACCGGTCGTCGCCGCTGATCGCCCGCGTGCGCTCCGACGCCAACGGCATGTTCGCCGTGCTGTTCGCCGAGCAGGCCGAGCGCGTGCCGAACCAGTCCTGCGCCGAGCTGCCGCTCATGGCCTACGCCGAGTCGTCGCCGATCCTCTCGGTCGTCGCCGAGGACGCCGGGACGCCGCTGTGGCGCGAGTACGCCCGGCTCGCCACCTGGCTCACCGGCCGCGTCGGCTGGCTGGCCATGGCCCCGCACATCCGCGCCGGGTACCGGTGGTCGTGCGGGCTGGACAGCGACCCGGACACGCGCCCGGTGGTCATCGCCGACCTGCCCGGCACCCGCGAGTGGGTGCCCTGGGTGCGCACGCAGATCATCCGCGCGGGCGGGACGGTCGTCGACGCGGCCGACGCCCCGCCGGGCGTGCCGGTGCTGCTGCTGCACCGCGACGACGAGGACGAGTTCGCCGTGCCCGCCGAGGCGGGCGCGCCGGAGGCGACGCTGGTCCCGGTGGCCGTCCCCGACCGCGACGACGACGGCGGGCCGGACGCGTTCGCGGGCGCGGCGAGCCAGGCCGAGGCCTTCCGCACCCGGCTGCTGTCCGCGCTCGGCTTCGTCGGCCCGAGCCGGTTCCCCGAGCGCGCGCCCACCCGCTTCCCGTGGTCCACCCCGATGAACCGGCACCTGCCGGTGACCGGCGACCTGCCGGGGGTCGACGACCCGGACCTCGCCGCGCTGCGGGCCGCCCTCGTGCTGCCCACCGGCCGCCGCACCATCGCTCTCGTGCACGGCGGCGCGGGCACCGGCAAGAGCACGCTCGCCCGCGCCTACGCCGAGCACTACGCCTGGGACTACCAGGGCGTCTGGTGGCTGTCCTCAAGGGACCGCCGGTCGCTGCTGCAGTCGGTGGCCGCGCTCGCCGAGGTGGTGCTGCCCGGCGACAGCGTGGCCCGCCAGTACGGCAGCACGCGGTCGCTCACCGCGGTGACCGCGCCGCGCAACTGCCGGTTCCTGCTGGTCTACGACGGCTGCGACGACCTCGACGTGCTCGCCGACGGGCTGCTGCCCGCCGAGGACGGCGACGTCCACGTGCTGGTCACCTCGCGCGCGCCCAGCGGCTCGGTGCCCATCGACCACCAGATCGAGCTCACCGCGCTGCGCCCGGAGCAGTCGGTCGCCCGGCTCACCGAGCGCGTGCCCGACCTCAATCCCGCCGCCGCTGCCGAGGTCGGCGCCGCGCTGGGCCACAGGCCGCTGGCCGTGCGGCTGGCGGGCGCCTGGCTGGACGAGGCAGGCGCGCGGCTGCGCGAAGCAGGCCACGACGCGGTGAGCGCCGCCAGGACCGCGCAGGCCGAACTGCTCGCCGCGCTGGCCGAGCGGGATGGCGACGACCCGGTCAGCGCCATCGTCGCGGTCGTCGTCGACACCCTGCTCTCCCCGGAACTCGACGCCGCGACCGGCGGCACCGGCCTCGGCGAGGTCACCGTGCTGCTGGCCCGGTGCTTCACCGCGTTGGCCTCCAACGGGATCGGCCTGGAGTTCATCCAGTCCCGGGAACTGGTCGGGGCGCTCGCGGGCAGGCTGGGCCGCGCCGCGCCGCGGCTGCTGGTCGACACCGCCGACATCGACCGCGCGCTGCGCCTGGGCGAGCGGTACGGCCTGCTGACGGTCGACTGGGGCCTGAGCGGCGTGGTGCGCGTCAACCGCGCGATCACCGCGGCGCTGATCGCGCTGGCCGAGCCGGAGGAGGCGGCCGCGATCGCCGCGATGGTCCTGTCCGCGCTGGCCGAGTTCGCGCCCACCGAGAGCGCGCCGGAGTCGCTGCGCCACCGGTTCCGGCTGCTCATCTGGCACGTCGAGCCGTCGGGGGCGCTGCACAGCACCGACGACCAGGTCCGCCGCTGGCTGGTCAACCAGGTCCGCTACCTCTACGAGCAGGACATCAAGGCCATCTCCGAGGAGACGCTGGTCCACGGCGAGCGGCTGCTCGCCGCGTGGGAGCAGGCGGGCATCCCGGCCGACGACCCGCTGCGGCTGCGGCTGATCGTGCAGCTGGCCAACCTGGCCAGGGCGCTCGGCGACCGCGACCGGGCGCGCAAGCTGGACGTCGAGGCGCTCGACCTCCAGAGCGATGTCCACCAGGCCCCCACGCCCGCCGCGCTCGCCGCAGCGCGCGGCCTCGGCGGCGACGACCGCGGCCTCGGCCGCTACCTCGACGCGCTGGCCACCGACCAGCTCGTGTGGGCGGGCAAGGTCAGGGAGCTGGGCGAGGACCACCCGCAGACCCGCAGCGCCGCCAACAACCTGGCCACGTCGCTGTACCTGTCGGGCAACACGCAGCGCGCGCTCGCCGTCGAGCGGCAGAACCACAGCCGGGTGGTGCGCCTCTTCGGCGAGCACCACGAGCGCACCGACTGGTCCGCCGTGCGGATCGCCACCTACCAGCGCGACCTCGGCCTCGGCGACTCCCGCGCGCGGCTGGCGAACCTGGTCTCCGCGCTGCGGGGCAGGCCGGGCCGCGAGCGGCTGACGCTGATCGCGCAGTGGCAGTGGAGCATGGAGCTGCGCGACACCGGCGAGCTGCGCACCGCGACGACCATCATCACCGAGGCGCTGGACGGGTTCCGCGCGCTGCTGCCGGACGGGCACCCGGACATCACCGCCGCGATGCTGACCAGCGCGTCCATCACCCGCCGGTCCGGGCACCTGCCGGGGCAGGCCGAGGAGATGGCGCAGGCCGCGGTCGCCCGCCTCGACCACCGCGACTTCGACGAGGCGCACCCGATCCGCGCCCTGGCCGGGCTCGGCCTCGGCCTGGCCACCGCGGCCGCGGGCGACCACGCCGCGGGCACGGAGGCGGTCGCCCGCGCCTACGATTCCCTGCTCTCGCGCTTCGACCGCGCCCACCCGTGGTCCCTGGCCGCGGCCATCGACCTCGCCGTGCTGCACGCGTCGGCGGGCGACCTGGCGACCGCGGCGTCGCTGACCGAGGAAGCGTTGGAGGACCTGCTGGACACGGTCGGCCCCACCCACCCGTACGTCGCCATCGCCGGGCACAACCTCGGTCTGGCCAGGGAGGGCGCGCAGCGGACCTGGAGGGAGATCGATGTCGACATCCCGCACACCTGACCGCGAGACCTGGGTCAGCCCGAGGGTGGACGCCGACGACGCCTACCTGGCGTCGGTGCGCGAGGCGTGCGAGGAGACCGCGTCCCGGCTGCCCGCGCTGTGCTACCTGGCGTACCTGCGCAACGGCGTCCCGCTGGTCCGGCTCGGCCGGGGCGAGGCGGGCGACGTCAGCGGCGGGACCGGCATGGCGAGCGCGTTCACCGTGCTGGCCAGGCAGATGGCCTACCACGTCCGCACCCTCGACGAGGACCTGCAGAAGGCCCGCACGGGCAGGCTCATCCGCACGGTCCTGCACACCGACGCGCACGCCCTCTTCTACGACATGGTCCGCCCCGGCGAGGAGTTCCTCGGCGTGGTCGAACAGCCCGACGCGGTGCGCGCTGGCGACGAGGCCGTCGCCGAGCTGGCGGCCGCCTTCCGCGCCAGGGCCCGGCTCACCTCGGCCAACTACGGCTCCTTCGCCTGCGCCCACCCCGGGCCGCCGCCTGCGGTGCCCGCCGACGGCACCGTCCAGGACCGGCTCCGCGCGGTCGTGCGCCCCGACGGTCTGCACTTCGCGTCCTATTGGGTCAACGGCAGGCGCGAGGAGATCGAGCACTGCTTCTCCCACCCCGGGCTCACCGCGCCCGTCGTCGTGGACGCCGACGCCGAGATCAGCCCCCGGCAGCGCCTCGACTTCCACCTCGCCTTCGCGCGCAGGCTCAAATCCCTGGCCACCGACCTCAAACTGACCTCCGGCGGCGCGTTGAAGGGCAGGCTCAACCGCATCGTGCTCGATGTGGAGGCGGGCGCGGTGTTCTACGCGCGCCTGCCCGCCCAGCGCTACCTCACCGCGGTGACCCTCGACCAGTCCATGGTGTCCCTGGCCGACGACATCGTCGTCCGCCTCGCCCAGACCCTGTGGGAGCCGAACGGGGACAACGGGTGACATGAACGGGGCCCTGCGCGCAGCCCTGCTGCTGACCACCGCCGCCGCTGGCTGGTTCATCGCGGACTGGTTTGGGCTGCACGACGTCACCGGCTCCGCCGCGTACGCCTGGCTGATCACCGCCCTGCTCGGCACCGGCCTCTACGCCGCCGCGTACGGCATCGATCTGCAGGAGGCGCGCACGCACCTGCGCACGGTCATCCTCGCCGTCACCGTCGGCGTCATGGCGAAGGTCGCCGTGATCGCCACCGTCATGGTGGTGTTCTTCGGCGACTCGCGGATGATCCTGCTGGCCGTCGCCGTCGCGCAGATCGATCCGCTGTCCGTGGCCGCGCTGCGCCACCGCAGCAAGCTCTCGCCCGCGGCGTCGTCGCTGCTGTCCGCGTGGGCGTCCTTCGACGACCCGATCACCGTGCTGCTGACGGCCTACCTGGCAGCGTTCGTCCTGCACGGCGAGGGCGACGCCGGGCTGGGCGCGCTCGACACCGGGCTCCTGCCGTTCCTGGCCAACCTGGGCCTCAACCTGCTGTTCGCCGCGCTGGCCTTCGTCCTGTGGCGCGCCTACGAGTCTCGCTGGCGCGCTCGGGTCCCCAAGACCGCGGTGCGGCGGCGGTGGGCGGTCGTCGCCGCGGTCGTCGTCGTGCTGGCCCTGGCCACGGTGGCGGTCTCGTACGCGCTGCTGCTCTCGCTGGCGTTCATCGGCCTGTTCGTCCGCCCGAGGATCGCCTCGGCCATCGACCGGATCGCGACCGCCGCGCTCTACGCAGCCACGTTCGCGATCGGCATGGTGGTCGTGGTCGACCGGCCGACGGCGCTCGCGGGCATCGTGTTGGGCGCCGCCGCCTTCTTCGCGCAGTTCCTGATAGCCCTGCTGCTGCCTGCGCGCGGGCTCTCCGCCGCCGACCGGATGGGCCTGGCCTTCGCGCAGCAGAACGGGTTGACTGCGATCGTGCTGGCCCTGCTGCTCGAACCGCTCTACCCGGGCGCGGCCGGGACCATCGCCTTCGCCGTCGTCGTCATCAACGTGCTGCACGGGGTGGCGAACGCGGTCCGCCGCGTGGAGGACGAGCCGGTCAGGCCCGTTCGCTTGCCGCGTCCAGAGCCGCGTCCCTGACCTTGGCCGCGAACCCGGTCAGCGTGCCGATCGCCTGCTCGACCGCGGTGCTCGCGCCGATGGCCGGGACCGGCGCGTCGACCACCGCGGCCAGCGGCGCGAGGTCCGACAGCGGCACCCAGTCCTCCATCGCCTGGTAGGTCTCGCAGATCGCGGCCAGCGCATGGTCGTCGCCGGACTCGTGGAACCACCGGGCCAGCCGGACGCGGAACCCGTGCAGGAACACGCCCATCACCGCAGCCGCGCCGATGGCCTGCCGGGCCGCGGGCTCGAAGAACCGGGACCGGAACGCCGCGGCCGAGTCGTAGCCGCCGCGGTCGAACGCCGCGCGCACCCTCGGCTCGATCGCCAGCAGCGCGGACAGCCGGTCCTCGGCCAGGGTGAACAGGTCGGCCACCGGGTCGGGCAGCTCGTCCGCGCGCGGCTCGGGCCGCGCGGGCGCGAGGTAGGCGGCGATCTCCTGGGCGATGGCCCTGGGGTTCAACTCGCGGCCGTGCGCCCCGGTGGCCAGCATCGCCTTGATCTCGTCGAGCGTGCGGGACACGTGCGCCAGCGCGCCCTGCCCCGGGTGCACCGGCACGGGGCCAGCCGACAGCGCGGCGGTGAGGTCGGCCTGGAAGGTCGTGCGGCGCACGATCGGCTCGGCGTGCAGCACCTGCCGCACGGCCACGAGCGCGGAGTTGCTCGGCGTGCCGACCGTGACCAGCGCGATGGGCCGGTTCTCCTCGGTCCCGCGCACCGCGGCGACCCAGTCGACGAACCGCCGGATCTCCGTGTCCGACAACAGCGAACGGGCCACCAGCACGGCGAAGTCCCCGTCGCGGTGGCCGGACTCGACCCGGAACTCCGCCCACGCGTGCGGGTCCAGCGCCAGCGTCTGCTCCTGCCGGATCGGCCAGCCGTGCTGCGCGGCGACCATCCTGATCTCGTCGACCACCGTGTCGAACGTCGGCGGGGTGAGCAGGCTGGCAGCCTGGTACAGCACGTCGTGGGTGATCTCGGGCAGCTCGGTGGGGCCCGCGTCCGGGTGGCCAGCGCCCGCCAGCGCGAACGCCCGGTGCAGCAGCCGCACGACCTGGCGCGGGTTGCCCCTGGTGAAGTCGCGGATGGTGCGCTGGGCGTGCTCGGCGAACGGCGCGAACCGCCGCTCGCCGAAGGTCCGCTCGTGCGAGCGCAGGATGAACTCGATGATGTCGTTCTCGGTGAACCCGCCGAGCTCCACGTGCACGCCGACGCGCTCGCGCACCTTCGGGCTCAGGCTCTCCATCAGATCGGGCAGCCCGCACAGGATGAAGCACGCGCCGGACCGCTTCGCCGTCTCCAGCAGGACGCGGAACGCTTCCATCAGCCGCTCGCGCGGAGTGTCGCTGCGGGCGAAGATGTCGCTCATCTCGTCGACGGCCAGCACGAACTTCTGGTCGCGGCCGCCGAGGACCAGCGCGAGCACGCCGAGGGCGTCGAGCGCGGCGAGGTCGTTGTCGATGCGGTGCTGCACGCGCCGGTTGCGCAGCGCCACCGGGGGCTCGGCGCCGTTCAGCCACTCCCACACCGGGTCGGCCAGCCGCTTGTCGCGCATCAGCAGGGACAGCGCGGTCGTGAAGTCGGCGTTGTCGGTCACCCGCGCCAGGTTCTCGTGCACGCGCCGGTTGACCACGCTGGAGAGCACGTCGTACTCGCGCTCGACCTCGCTGGTGTCCGCGCGGCCCGCCAGCCCGGCGTGCGGCACGTCGTTGGCGGCGAGCTCGGCCTGCACGGCGTCGGCGTAGTACTGGCTGACCTGGCGGACCAGCTCGTCCTTGGTCACCGCCTTGAGGAAGTTGCGGAACAGCGCGAGGAACCCGTCCTCGCCCGCCACGACGTAGAGCGCGCGGCCCGGCTCGCCGATCGCGGCGAGCGCCTCGTCCACCATCCGGACGAGCAGGTGCGTCTTCCCGGTGCCGTAATCGCCGGAAACCACGATCGTGGTGCCGTTGCCGCGGTGGCCGTCCTCCCCGGCGAGATAGGCGCGCAGGGGCGCGAGGACGCGCTGCTGCGCGGCGGTGTCGACGTTGGTCTCGACGCCGTTGGGGTCGCGGCCGATGAGCGCGGTGTCCGCGACCGCCGTCGAGCGGAACGGATTCCTGCGCAACGCGTGCCCGCCGGTGCTCATCTCAACCGCCCTCGCCGTCGAATCATGGGCCCAGTGCCCCCGCGAAATCGCCGTCGGTCACGACGTCGTCCTCGGTGTAGTCCGTGTTCGTGTCCAGCCGGGCCTGATACGCCCTGAAGCACAACTCCTGCACCCGGCGGATGGAGTTGGAGTGGTCGGCGAGGTACGCCAGGCCGGACTTGTCCACGCTCGGGAAGATACCGGTCGCCGCGCATCTGGTCAGTCGATCGGCGATAAACGCCCGGATCTCGTCAGCGGTGATTCGCTGCACCGAGACAATCACCGGCGGTGCGGAATCGGAGGGAATCCGGTACCGCAAGTGGTCGAGATGCTCACGTTGGAGTGAACTCGTCTCGGTCACGAAGACCACGCCGGGGCTGGTCGCGGAGTAGGCGTAGCTGGTGATCTCGTCGACGAGGTCGCCCGGGGTCGGGAGGTGCACGATCACGGCCGTGTTCGGCTTGAGCGACTCGGGCAGTCGGCGCAATGCCCACAGATGCCCTTTTTCCCGCCCGGCTTTGTCCAGGCCGTCCAATTCGCCGTTGTAGAGCACTCCTCGGGAGTCGAGGACGTGGAACAGCTCGTTGCAGACCGTTTTGATGCGCTCTTGGATCGAGAGCTGGTTGACCTGGTCGAACGGCGAGGGCAGCAGCCGGTCCAGGTTCTCGACGACCACCCGCTCGACGACGCCGTCGAGCGTCTTGAGCATGTGGTGGACGCAGCGATTCACCACCGCCGTCTTCCCGCAGCCGGAATCGCCGACGACGAGCAGGAAGCCGCCGCGGGCGGTGACCGCCGCGACGTCGAACCCGGTCCGGAACGCCTGGTAGGCCGCGTGGCTGCCGCACACGTCGACGTACAAGTCGTCCTGGCTGTGGTCCTCGTGCGGCCGCAGCACCTTGACCAGGCCGAACTCGACGCCGGGGAGCGCGAACGGGTTCATCGGCACGCGGATCATGCGCTCACCCGGTCCGGGTTGCGCCGCCTCGGCCGCAGCAGCCCCGCCGCGATCCGCTGGACCCCGGCGTGCAACTCGGTGACGACCCCGCGCACCGCCTTGGCGCGGGCGTCCTTGTCGGCGTTCCAGCCCGAGGTCAGCTCGTCCATCCCGAGGTCGCCCGCGGTCAGCCGCTCGTGGCAGTCGGCGGCCAGCCGCCAGTCCGGGTACTCGGCCCTGGCCTCGGCGAGCCTGCCGACCAGGGCGCCGTGGGCCGCGCGCAGCCGTTCGACCGGCCGGTCCCCGGCCAGCACGTGGGTGTAGTGCCGGGCGGCCGCGTCGAACTCGGCCAGCGCCGCGCGCAGGGCGTCGGCCTGCCTGCGGCGCAGCATCCGGCGCTCCTGGCCGAGCGCGGCGAAGTAGGCCAGCAGCGCGCCGACGAGCGCGGTGAGGAAGGGGAGGGCGTCGGCGAACGCGCCCGGCTGCGGCTTCGCCGCCTCGTACAGCGCCTCGCAGGTCTCCTCGAACGCCGCCGCGTCCCGCCCGCGCCATGCGGCGATGTCAGCGAGCGCAGCGGTGTCGGCAGCCTTGCCCAGCGCGACCGCGGCCTCGCGCAGCGCGTCCCGCTGGTCCTTGCCGAGGCAGTAGACGATCTGCGCGTCGTCGATGGCGGCCGCGGGCAGGGGAGCGGCCAGGCAGAGGGACGCGACGGTCGCCGCCACCGCGACCCGGCGCGGCCACCGGCCCTCTGCGCGGTCCACCATCACCCCCGCTGCCCCGACGTACGGCGATCAACTCTACCGATACGACGGTCGGGGTTCCGGCACGATCGTTACGGCGGCCACCCGATCGGCGTAGCTCATCCGGCCAGCGCCACCCGCACGGCGTCGATGGACTCGACCGTCGTGGAGGCGTGCGGCGAGAGCCGGATGTGCCCCGGCCGGACCGTGGCGGCGACGCCGTGCTCCCGGAGCGCGGCGCCCGCGCGCGGGATGTCCGGCATCGCGAACGACAGGACCGTGGTCGCCTGCGACAGGACCCGTCCGCCCGCGGACCGCACCACGTCGCCGAGCCTGCCCACCCGCTCGGCGATGCGGGCCTCGATCGCGGCCACCCCGACGCCCTCGACGAGTTCCAGCGCCGCGGCGAGCGCGCCAGCGGCGAACGGGCTGAGGTGGGTGATCTTCCAGCGTGCGGCCGTGTCCGCGGGCTCGCGGATCTCGTTGTCGAACACCATCGGGTCCCGCGCGCCCGCCCAACTGGCCACCAGGGGCCGCAGCCGCTCCAGCGCGGCGTCGGAGAGGACGCCGAAGCCGGTGCCCCAGCCCGCGCGCAGCCACTTCTGCCCACCCGCCACGAGGACGTCGGCGGCCTCCCACGCGGCCGTGACCGCGCCGAACCCCTGGATGGCGTCGACGATGAGCAGCCGGTCGCCGACGATCTCCCTGACCGCGGCGAGGTCCATCCGGTAGCCGGTGCGGAAGTCCACCGCCGCCACGGTCACCGCCGCCGTCTCCGGGGTGAGCGCGGCGGCGATGGCGTCGGGGGTAGCGGGTCCGGTCAGCCAGTCCACCTTGACCAGTCCGGCCTGCTCGGCCTTCACCCACGGATAGGTGTTGGCCGGGAAGTCCGTCGCGGGCACGAGCACGCGGCCGGAGCAGCCGAACGCGGCCTGCACCAGGCCGAGGCTGGTGTTGGGCAGCACCACGACGTGCTCGGCGTCGGCGCCCACCAGCCGGGCGACCGCGTCGCGGGCCCGGCCGTCCTCGGCCATGAGCGCGTCCACCGTCCCCGGGCCCGCGTGCGCCGCCTGTCGCATCAGCTCGGCCGTGGTGTCGAGCACCGCCCGGCTCGGCGGCCCGAACCGGGCGAAGTCGAGGTAACCGGTCGGCTCGGCGAACTGGGACAGGTAGGAATCCATGGCTCCATTCCTACCGTCCGGCCGGTCAGCGGCGGGCGAAGCGGGGCGTCGGCTCCGTGCGCACGCCCCGGCCCAGGACGGTCGCGGGAAGCCCGCGCAGGCGCGGGAACCGGCGCAGCACCCGCATCGGCAGCGGCAGCCGGTCCGACATCGCGACCTCGACCTCGCCGCGCACCACCGGGCCGATCGCGACCCGGTGCAGGAACCGCTGCATGCCCTGCAGGACCACGGTCGGCAGCAGCCTGCGCCGCCGCACGAGGGCGAGGTCGTCCCCGGTCAGCGAGCCCCGCTTGATCTTGTCCGCCAGCAGGCCCGCCGTCGCGATCGCGTCCTGCACGGCGAGGTTGATGCCGATCCCGCCCACCGGCGACATCGCGTGCGCGGCGTCGCCGATGCACAGCAGACCGTCCACATGCCACCGGTGCAGCCGGTTCAGCTTCACGTCGAGCACCTTGACGTCGTCCCAGGAGTCCAGGGCGTCGACCCGGTCGAGCACCCACGGCGTGCCGACGCCGAGCTGGCGGACGATGTCGGCCACCTCGCCGCGGCGCGCGGCCCGGTCGGTGCCCTTGCCGATCAGCACGGCGCACTGCCAGTACTCGCCCCGGTCGATCATCACGGCCGCGCGGGCCGCGGTGATGTTGCCCACGATCCCCGACGGGTCGGTCTCGTGGCGCGGCAGCCGGAACCACCAGACGTCCATCGGGGTCGCCCACTCCTTCGGCGTCAGCCCGGCGGACGCGCGCAGCAGCGACGAACGGCCGTCGCAGGCGACCGTCAGGTCCGCCCGGATCTCGCCGGCGTCCCCCGCCGCGGTCCGGTACGTCACGCCGACCACGCGGCCGCCCTCGCGCAGCAGCCCCGTCGCCTCGGTCTCCATGCACAGGCGGAAAGCCGGCTCGTCCTCCGCGGCGCGCTTGAGCAGGTCGAGGAAGTCCCACTGCGGCACCATCGCGATGTACGGGTGCCTGCCCTTCAGCTGCGACAGGTCGCCGATCTGCACGATCTGGCCCTGGTACGGCAGCCCGACCGTGTCGATGTGCCGCTGCGGGATCTTCGCGAACTCCTCGCCGAGCCCCAGGTCGTCGAGCAGGTCGAGGGTCGGCGGGTGCACGGTGTCGCCGCGGAAGTCGCGCAGGAAGTCCGCGTGCTTCTCCAACACCGTCACCTCGATGCCCGCGCGCGCCAGCAGCAGTCCGAGCACCATCCCCGCCGGTCCGCCCCCGACCACGCACACCGTCGTCCGGTCCATGATCCCCCTCCTCAGTTTTTCAACGGTGGTTGAATAATTACAGGATGCACCCGGACGCCGAAGTGGTCAAGCGGCCGGGCGGCGATACGCTCACCACGCCATGACCACGCCAAACGCAGACACCCCAGTCCGGGCCCGCTTCTGCCCGTCACCCACGGGCACCCCGCACGTCGGGCTCATCCGGACCGCCCTGTTCAACTGGGCCTTCGCCCGGCACACGGGCGGCAAGCTCGTCTTCCGTATCGAGGACACCGACGCCGCCCGCGACTCCGAGGAGAGCTACGCCGCCATCCTCGACGCGCTGCGGTGGCTGGGCATCGATTGGGACGAGGGCCCCGAGGTCGGCGGCGACTACGGCCCGTACCGGCAGAGCCAGCGCAAGGACCGCTACCGCGAGGTGATCGCCAAGCTGGTCGACGGCGGCGAGCTGTACGAGTCGTACTCCACGCCCGATGAGGTCGAGGCCCGCCGCCGCGCCGCGGGCCAGGACCCCAAGCTCGGCTACGACAACGCCGACCGCGACACCACCGACGAGCAGCGCGCCGCGTACCGCGCCGAGGGCCGCGATGCCGTGCTGCGGCTGCGGATGCCCGACCGCGACATCACCTTCACCGACCTCATCCGAGGCGAGATCACCTTCCCCGCGGGCAGCGTCCCGGACCCGGTGCTCGTCCGCGCCAACGGCCAGCCGCTCTACACCCTGGTCAACCCGGTCGACGACGCGCTGATGCGGATCACCCACGTGCTGCGCGGGGAGGACCTGCTGCCGTCGACGCCGAGGCAGATCGCCCTCTACGAGGCTTTGCAGCGCGTCGGCGTTGCCGAGTTCACCCCGCACTTCGGACACATGCCGCTGGTGCGCGGCGAGGGCAACAAGAAGCTGTCCAAGCGCGACCCGGAATCGGATCTGTTCGGCTACCGCACCCGCGGATTCATCCCCGAGGGAATGCTGAACTATCTCGCGCTGCTCGGCTGGTCCATTGCCGACGACCGGGACATCTTCACGATGGACGAGATGGTGTCGGCATTCGACATCGGCAAGGTCAGCCCCAACCCCGCGCGGTTCGACATCAAGAAGGCCGAGGCGATCAACGCCGAACACCTGCGAGCGCTCCCGGTCGCCGAATTCGTCAGCCGGTCCGTGCCGTACCTGATCGCCGAGGGACTGCTGCCCGCCGAGCCGACGGCCGAGCAGCTGGCCACGCTGACCGCCGTCGCGCCGCTGGTGCAGGAGCGGGTGATCGTGCTGTCGGACACCGCGGGCATGGTCCGCTTCCTCTTCACCGACGAGGCCGACTTCGCCCCCGAACCGGATTCGGCGGCCAAGGCGCTCGGGCCCGACGCCAAGCCCGTTGTGGACGCGAGCATCGAAGCCCTTGCGGCACTGGGGGAGTGGACGACCCCGGCGATCGAGGGCGCGCTCAAGGCAGCGCTCATCGACGGCCTCGGGCTCAAGCCGCGCAAGGCGTTCGCGCCCGTGCGGGTGGCCACGACCGGCCGCACGGTGTCCCCGCCGCTGTACGAGTCGCTGGAGCTGCTGGGCCGGGAGCGCACCCTCACCCGGCTGCGGAAGGCACTGCCGTAACGACACGCCGACGGTCCGCGATATAGGCCTTTCACGGCCTTTGTCGCGGACCGCGGCGGCTTGACCGAAAAAGATCCCGAAACATCACCTGGGCAGACGAGTCGCAATGCCCGATCCGCGATCTAATCTGCCGTAATGACTTCTGCGCGGTCGTCTTTCGCTGCCCTCACGCACGTGTCCATGCCCGCCGCGCTCCCGCCAACGATTCACGCGATCTGCCTGGATGTCGACGACACGGTGATCGATTTCACCGGCTCGGCCAGAATGGCACTGTCGGAATTGACCGGCCGCGACGACCTGTGGCCTGCGTGGCTGGAGATCACCGAGGACCACAGCGCCCGCGCCATCGCCGGCGAGTTCGACCACGACACCATGCGCCGGGTCCGCACGAAGGCGTTCCTCGACGCCCAGGGCGCCGACTTCGACGAGGCCACCGTCGCCGTGCTGGAGGACCGCCGCCGCGACCGCATGACCCGCCTCAACCGCGCGTTCCCCGACGCCGCCCCCACCCTGGACTGGCTGCGCGCGGCCGGGTTCCGGATCGCCGCTGTGACCAACGCCTCACACCCCGACCAGCACGCCCGCCTGGCCCGCGTCGGCCTCGCCCGCTTCTTCGACGCCGTGATCAGCGCGGGCGCCCTCGGCGTTGCCAAGCCCGACCCGGCCATCTTCCACGCCGCCTGCGCCGAGCTGGACGTCCTGCCGGAGCACACCATGCACGTCGGCGACCGCATCGACCTCGACGCCCGCGCAGCCGCCGACGCGGGCCTCCACGGCGTCTGGCTGGACCGCGCCGCCCGCCCCGGCCCGGTCGAACCCGGCATCCACGTGATCGACAGCCTGTCCGACCTGCCCACCCTGCTGGTCACCGAGTTCCGCACCCCCACCGTCACGACCAGCGGCGGAGTGCCCGCGCAGCGCGGGTAGACCCCCTGATTTCTCGATCAGCCGGGTCGTGGTCTAACATCTTCCATGACAACGCGCCGGGCCGAACAGCGCAAGCTGCCGGGTCAGGGCGAGGTCATTGGGGTATGGTGTAATTGGCAGCACGACTGATTCTGGTTCAGTTAGTCTAGGTTCGAGTCCTGGTACCCCAGCGGAAAGCCTCCAGAAGCCCTCTGGTAAGCTTCCAGCCAGCAAGAGAGCAAGACCAACTGAATGAAAGTCCACGGCCCCGTCGTCTAGCGGCCTAGGACGCCGCCCTCTCAAGGCGGTAGCGCGGGTTCAAATCCCGTCGGGGCTACGTAAAGATTGGGAGATCCCTGTCACCGGAAAGCGGTGACAGGGATCTTTCCGTTATTGCATGTGGGGGCCGAGCCCCCACACCCCCACGGTGCGGTAGGTCTCGACCCAGCGTGGTCGGGTTGGGGGAGTGCGGTAGGTCTCGACCCAGCGTGGTTAGGTTGGGGTGTGGGGGTGTGGTCGGGTTGGGGTGTGGTCGGGTCGGTGTGCGGGCGGGTTGTCAAACCGGCCTAGAAGCTGACAGCGAGCTGACCCCGTAACCACAGTCACAGCCACCGCAAAGCGACCCTGCCACCACCGCCCACATTCCCCAAACCCGCCCACACCGGTCTCTGCCCTGCTGGCCCCGCGCCTATTCGGTGGTCGGTCTCGGGCGGGATCGTTCCCGGCGGACTGTCCCGGGTGACGTTGCCGAAGCGGGCTGACCGTGGGTGAGTCGAGGAACTGTCCCGACCGGACCGGTCTGTTCCAACCCACGGTCCGTCGCACTGAAGCGAGCTCGTCCTGTGGGTTGGTCCTTCTACGCGAAACGACTGCCCCGGGGGAACCGGTCGCTCCCTGCGGAGCGACCGCCTCACGGGCCTGACGGCCTCGACCGCGTCCTGCGCGCCGTCCGTCTCCACAGCCTCACCGATGGGCTGGGGTAGGGCCTGGACATCCCGCTGTCGGCCAGCGACTGATCCCACGGATCCCGGACCACCCGTCGAACCGACTGGTCCCGTCGAATCGGCCTGCCCTGCGGAACCGGCCCATCTCACGAATCGACCTGCCGTGCGGAACCGGCTTGTTCCACGGGGCCGGCCGGTCCCACGGACCCAGCCAGCCGCCGCAGCGTTGGCCTTGCCGAACCGAGCCCAGCCGCCGGGCCTGTCCGATCGTGCCGGACCGTCCTGTCCCGCGGAACGGACTGATCCGACGGGACCTGCCGCTGTCGAACCGGGCCATCCACGGGACCGGGCTCACTCGCCGGACCCGACTGGTCCCGCCGGACCGTCCTGTCCCGCACAACGGACCGATCCCACGGGACCTGCCCCTGGCGAACCGGGCCATCCACGGGACCGGGCTCACCCGTCGAACCGACGGATTCCTCTCAACCGGGTGAGCCGATGGAATCGGCCTGTCCTGTCCAACCGGGCGACCGTGTCGGAACGGGTCATCCCGGCGAACCGGGCGAGCCCACCTGCCCCAGGGAGGCGGTTTGCCTGGCCCTTCTTGGGTCGGGCGTTGCTCGCAGCGGGCCGGGTTTGCTGGTCGGGTGGGCCTTTGCTCCTGGCGCACCGGCTCGTGCTGGTGGTGGGGGTTCGCCTCGTTCGGGCCGGGTGGTGCGAATCATTCGGCTCGTCTGCTGCGTCTGCTCCCCATCGGACTGGGTCGGTGGGCGGGGGCGTCGCTGGGCTGGCCGTCGGCGAACCTGATCGTCGGTCCGCTTCATCGAATCGGTCCCGGCTGGGCCACCCACGCGCCATTTCTGTGAACCCTTGCCGACGGCTGCCGGCCTGGCCTCAGAGGCGGTTCTGTAGGGCGTCTGCGGCGGCTAGGAGGTCGGCTGCCCAGCGGGCGCCGGGGCGGCGGCCCATGCGGTCGATGGGGCCGGACACCGAGACCGCGGCCACGACGACGCCCCCGGTGTCGCGGACCGGGGCTGAGACGCTGGCCACGCCGGGTTCGCGTTCGGCGACGCTCTGGGCCCAGCCGCGCCTGCGGACCTCCAGCAGCGCCCGCTCTCCGAACACCGCCTCCTGCAGCAGGCTGCGCTGGGTGGCCGGATCCGCCCACGCGGCAAGGACCTTCGCGCCCGAGCCCGCCGTCATCGGCAGCCGGGCGCCCACCGGGACGGTGTCGCGCAGGCCGCTCGGCGGCTCCGCCGAGCTGATGCAGATGCGGTACAGACCATCCCTGCGGTAGAGCTGCACGCTCTCGCCCGTGCGGTCGCGCAGCCTCGGCAGCACGGCCGCGGCGGCGTCGAGCAGGGGGTCGGTGGCCCCGCCCGCCAGTTCCGCGAGCGCGGTCCCCGGCCGCCAGCGGCCGTCGGAGCCGCGGCGGAGCAGGCGGTGGACCTCCAGTCCTACCGCCAGGCGATGGGCCGTCGCGCGGGGCAGGCCCGTCTTGCTGCACAGCTCCGCGAGGCCGCACGGCTCCTTCGCCACGGCCTGCAGAACCGCCATCGCCTTGTCCAGAACGCCGATGCCGCTATGCTGTCCCACGTCTCGATACTACTTTCCCGTCATATGGGATGTCCAGCAAGTGGGAAGCTGATGGTGATGAGCGATGGGTAAGACGCTCGCCGAGAAAGTCTGGGACCAGCACGTCGTGCGCCGGGGCGACGGCGCCGAGCCGGACCTGCTCTACATCGACCTGCACCTCATCCACGAGGTGACCAGCCCGCAGGCCTTCGACGGGCTGCGGCTGGCGAACCGGCCGGTGCGCAGGCCCGACCTCACCATCGCCACCGAGGACCACAACGTCCCGACCATCGGGATCGACCTCCCGATCGCCGACCCGGTCTCCCGCACGCAGGTCGAGACGCTGCGCCGCAACTGCGCGGAGTTCGGCGTCCGGCTGCACCCGATGGGCGACGCCGAGCAGGGCATCGTGCACGTCGTGGGCCCGCAGCTCGGCCTCACCCAGCCGGGCATGACGGTCGTCTGCGGCGACAGCCACACCTCGACCCACGGCGCGTTCGGCGCGCTCGCGTTCGGCATCGGCACCTCCGAGGTCGAGCACGTGCTCGCCACCCAGACGCTGCCGCTGCGTCCTTTCAAGACCATGGCGATCACCGTCGTCGGCGACCTGCCCGCCGGGGTCACGGCCAAGGACCTCATCCTCGCCGTCATCGCCCGCATCGGCACCGGCGGCGGGCAGGGCTACGTGCTGGAGTACCGGGGCGAGGCCATCGAGGCGCTGTCCATGGAAGCGCGGATGACCATCTGCAACATGTCCATCGAGGCGGGCGCGCGCGCCGGGATGATCGCCCCCGACGAGACCACCTTCGCCTACCTCAAGGACCGCCCGCACGCGCCCAAGGGCGCCGACTGGGACGCCGCCGTCGAGGCGTGGCGGGAACTGCGCACGGACCCCGACGCCGAGTTCGACGCCGAGGTCGTCATCGACGCCGCCGCGCTCGCGCCGTTCGTGACCTGGGGCACCAACCCGGGCCAGGGGCTGCCGCTGTCGGCCGCCGTGCCGGACCCGGAGTCCTTCGCCGAGGAGACCGACCGGATCGCCGCGGAGAAGGCGCTGGCGTACATGGGACTGACGCCGGGTACCCCGCTGCGCGAGGTGACCGTCGACACGGTCTTCCTCGGCTCGTGCACCAACGGGCGCATCGAGGACCTCCGCGCCGCCGCCGACGTCCTGCGGGGCCACCGCGTCGCCGACGGCGTGCGGATGCTGGTCGTGCCCGGGTCCATGCGCGTGCGCGCCCAGGCCGAGGCCGAGGGGCTGGACCGGGTCTTCACCGAGGCGGGCGCCGAATGGCGGCAGGCGGGCTGCTCCATGTGTCTGGGCATGAACCCCGACCAGCTGGCCCCCGGCGAGCGCAGCGCGTCCACATCGAACCGCAACTTCGAGGGCAGGCAGGGCAAGGGCGGGCGCACCCACCTGGTGTCCCCGCTGGTGGCCGCCGCGACCGCGGTCCGGGGCACCCTGTCCTCCCCGGCCGACCTGAACTGAGAGGGACCCTCATGGAGCCGTTCACCAGCCACACCGGCGTCGGCGTGCCCCTGCGCCGGTCCAACGTGGACACCGACCAGATCATCCCGGCGGTCTACCTCAAGCGGGTCACCCGGACCGGCTTCGAGGACGGCCTGTTCGCCGCGTGGCGGGGCGACGAGCACTTCGTGCTCAACGCCGAGCCCTACCGGTCGGGCAGCGTGCTCGTCGCCGGGCCCGACTTCGGCACCGGCTCCTCCCGGGAGCACGCCGTGTGGGCGCTGTCGGACTACGGCTTCCGGGTGGTGCTCTCCGCCCGGTTCGCCGACATCTTCCGCGGGAACGCGGGCAAGGCGGGCCTGCTGGCCGCCGAGCTCGACCAGACCGACATCGAACTGTTGTGGAAGCTGCTGGAGGCCGAGCCGGGGACGGAGGTCACCGTGGACCTCGCGGAGAAGACCGTCACGGCCAAGGACTTCACCGCGCGCTTCCGCATCGACGACTACACCCGTTGGCGGCTCTTGGAAGGGCTCGACGACATCGCCCTGACCCTGCGCCACGAGGCGGCCGTCGACGCGTTTGAGCAGGCCAGGCCCAAGTGGAAGCCGGTGACGACGCCGGTTTCGGCGTCCTGAACGCCGGGGGCCGGAACCCCGCGGCCACGCCGGGGAATCCGGCCCCCGCCCCCTCCCGAATAGCTCCACACCCGCTCCACGCGACCCCCTAAGAGCCCCGAACCACCCCCCCGGTTGGCGAACCTCGGGCGGTTCAAGGAAAAATTAGGGCGCGTCGCGTGGAAATTGCGCGTCCAAAGGAATACGGTGACGTGAAGGTCGGCCCATGGGCCGTAACTGCAGTGTGGTCTCAACGGAGGACTGAAGCGTGAACAAGGCCCAACTCATCGAGGCGCTTACGGAGCGGCTGGGCGACAAGAAGGCCGCAGGCGCTGCGGTCGACGGTCTCGTCGACGTGATCGTTCGCACGGTCAACAAGGGCGAGAAGGTCAACATCACCGGGTTCGGCGTCTTCGAGAAGCGCGCCCGCGCCGCTCGCACCGCCCGCAACCCCCGCACGGGCGAGACCGTGAAGGTGAAGAAGACCAACGTTCCCGCCTTCCGCGCGGGCACGATGTTCAAGGAGGTCGTCAGCGGGGCGAAGAAGCTGCCCAAGGTGGCCGCCACCAAGACCGGCGCCCGCGGCACCGCCGCGACCGGCACCCGCGCCGCTGCGGGCACGGCCACCAAGGCCGCCACCACCCGCAGCACCACCACGCGGACCCGCGCCGCGGCCGCGAAGCCCGCCGCCGCCAAGACGACGACGGCGCGCGCCACCCGCTCCACCGCGGCCAAGGCGCCCGCCAAGACGACGGCGGCGAAGACCACGGCCACCAAGGCGACGAAGGCCACCACGGCGGCCAAGGCCCCGGCCCGCGCCAAGGCGACCACGGCCAAGGCGACCACCGCCAAGGCGACGCCTGCGAAGAAGACGTCCGCGGCGGCGAAGACCACCACCCGGACCACCAAGCGGACCTCTGCCGCCAAGAAGTAAGCCCACGAGGTGGTCGGTCCGGCAAGCCCCGGACGCCAGTTCGCGAGAGCCCCGCACGCAGGCCACGTGCGGGGCTCTCGGCCGTTCACCGGCGCTAGGGCACCGGCGACCGGTGTCCTCTCGGCGCTTGCTCAATGCGGAAGCGGAAGCCGGATCGGGACCACTTACCGAGGGCGTGCCGCAGCGGCCTGCATTGTCTCGGGACTTGCTCTGTCGGGTGCTTAGGCGCCGGATCGGACCACTCGGGCCCGCCCGGCCGCGATAGGGGCCATTCGACCGCGGTGGGCATTGTGTGTCGGGCCGAGAGCGCCTCTCGGTCCGGGTGCGGGCGACGCGGCCCCCTTTATCGCTCAGCGTCCTGGCTTTCGCCGCGCCCCCGATTCCGCCCTTGCCGCAGGCTACGGGCGGGCCACGTAATCCGCCCCCACCAGCTTGTCGCCGTCCAGGCTGAGCACCCAGACGCTGCCCTTGCGGGCGCGGTGCCCCTCCACTCCGGACTCCGCCCCCAGCGCGTCGAGGAGGCTGGGGATGACGCCGCCCTGGCTGCACACCACCGCCGTGCCCGGGCCCGCCGCGATGGTCAGCAGGCGGCTGTGGGCGGCTTCCGGCGCGGCCTGGTACCCCGCCTCGCCGAGGCCCTTCTCGGGCGTCACCGGACAGCCCAGCCGCTCGGCCAGGGGGCGCACCGTGTCCTCGCAGCGGACGTTCGGCACCGAGTGGACGCGGGTCGGCCCGAAGAGGGGGAGGAACTCCATCAGGGCGGCGACCTGGGCGTGGCCCTTCGCCGACAGCGGGCGCAGTTCGTCCGGCCCGTCCCACTCGGAGCGGTCGCCCGCGTGGGCGTGGCGCACGAGCAGCAGCGTCGTCGCCAGCGGCGCCACGGCGAACGCGGCGAGGACGTCGCGGTCGTGGTGGTAGGTCAGCAGCCCCGCCGCGTCGGGGATGGGCAGCCAGACGAGCTCGTCCACCTCCTCGTTGCTGACGAAGGAGCCGGAGACCGCGCGGGCGGCGAAGTAGTCCACCGTCTTGTCCGAACGCCCCACCCGATACGCGACCTGACCCAGGTGGCGGCCCAGGACGGCGCGGTGACCCGTCTCCTCGAACACCTCCCGCACCGCCGCGCGGTGGATGGTCTCGCCCGGGTCGAGTTTGCCCTTGGGCAAGCTCCAGTCGTCATAGCGCGGACGGTGCGCCACCGCCACCTCGACGCCGCCGGGAGCCGGACGCCACAGCACCGCGCCCGCCGCTGCGATCGCCATCGGCTCAGTCCCTGGACCGCAGGCGGAGCAGCATCTCGGTCTGGTGGTCGCGCACGTTCTCGCTGTCGGCGGGCGAGGCCGTCCAGTCGCCGTTGCCCGACAGCACCCAGCAGCGGGTGGCCGGGTCCATCGCCGACTCGAAGACGCGCGCCAGCTGCGCGGTCAGCGCCGGGTCGGTCACCCTGACCATCACCTCCACCCGCCGGTCGAGGTTGCGGTGCATCATGTCCGCGCTGCCGATCCAGTGCTCGTCCGCCCCGACGAACCACACCGTGCGGGAGTGCTCCAGGAACCGGCCCAGGATCGAGCGCACCCGGATGTTCTCCGACAGCCCCGGGATGCCCGGCTTCAGCGCGCAGATCCCGCGCACGACCACCTCGACCGGGACGCCGTGCTGCGACGCCCGGTAGAGCGCGTCGATGACCTGCTCGTCCACCAGGGAGTTCACCTTCATCCGCACCCCGGCGGGCCGCCCGGCGCGGGCGTGCTCGATCTCGGCGTCGATGCGCTCGATGATGCCGCGCCGGACGCCGTGCGGGGCGACGAGCAGGCTGCGGTAGTGGTCCTGGCGGGCGTAGCCGGTGAGGACGTTGAACAGGTCGGTGAGGTCGGCGCCGATCGCGGGCTCCGCGGTCAGCAGGCCGATGTCCTCGTACAGCCGGGCCGTCTTCGGGTTGTAGTTGCCGGTGCCGATGTGGCAGTAGCGCCGGATCGTCGAGCCCTCCTGGCGCACCACCAGCGCGGTCTTGCAGTGCGTCTTGAGCCCGACGAGCCCGTAGACGACGTGCACGCCCGCCTTCTCCAGCGTCCGCGCCCACTTGATGTTGGCCTGCTCGTCGAAGCGCGCCTTGAGTTCCACCAGCGCCACCACCTGCTTGCCCTCGCCCGCCGCGTCGATGAGCGCGTCCACGATGGGCGAGTCGCCGGAGGTGCGGTAGAGCGTCTGCTTGATGGCCAGCACGTGCGGGTCGGCGGCTGCCTGCTCGATGAACCGCTGCACGCTCGTGGAGAACGAGTGGTACGGGTGGTGCACGAGGACGTCGCCCTCGCGCAGCCGGGCGAACACGCTCTTGGGCGTCTCGCCCTCGGCGAAGGCCGGGTGCGTCGCGGGGACGAACGGCGGGTCCTTCAGCTCCTTGCGGTCGACGGCGTAGATGCCCCACAGGCACGACAGGTCCAGCAGGTCGCGCACGACGACGACGTCGTTCTCGTGCACGTCCATCTCGCGCAGCAGCAGCTCCAGCATGTGGTCGCTCATGTCGTCGGCGACCTCCAGCCGCACCGGCGGGCCGAACCGCCGCTGCGCCAGCTCGCGTTCGAGCGCCTTGAGGAGGTCCTCGTCGCGGTCCTCCTCCACCTCGAGGTCGGCGTTGCGGGTGACCCGGAAGGCGTGCACCTCGATGATCTCCATGCCGGTGAACAGCATCCCGAGGTGCGCGGCGATGAGCTCCTCCAGCGGCAGGAACACCGCGGTGCGCTCGTCGGGGCTGCGGTCGACCGGGACCAGCCGGGGCACGTTGTCGGGCACCTTGACCCTGGCGAAGCGCGGCGGGCCCTCGTCCGGGTTCCGCACGGTGACGGCCAGGTTCAGCGACAGGCCGGAGATGTAGGGGAAGGGGTGGGCCGGGTCGAAGGCCAGCGGGGTGAGCACCGGGAAGACCTGGTCCCGGAAGTACACCGACATGCGGGTGCTCTGCTCGGTGGTCAGCTCGCCCCAGGTGGCGATCCGGATGCCGTGGGCGGCCAGTTCCGGGCGCACGTGCTCGGCGAAGGCCCTGGCGTGCTGCTCCACCAGCTCCTGGTTGCGCTTGGCGATCCAGGCCAGCTGCTCGCGCGGGGTCATCCCGTCGGCGCTGCGCACCGAGAGCCCGGTCTCCATCCGGCGCTTCAGCCCGGCGACGCGCACCATGTAGAACTCGTCGAGGTTGGATGCGAAGATCGCCAGGAACTTCGCCCGTTCGAGCAGCGGCTGGGAGGCGTCCTCGGCCAGCGCCAGCACCCGGGCGTTGAAGTCCAACCAGGACAGTTCCCGGTTGAGGTAGCGGTCGTCCGGCAGGTCGGTGGGCACCTGGGCGCGGGTGGCGGCCGGTGGCGCGGCGGGCACGCCACGGGGTTCGGGCGCGTCGGGTCCTGGGGCGGCGGTGCGATCCGTGCTCACGTTTCGCATTCTGCGCCACCAACGCGGCGAAAGCCCACCAAGAGTGTGAATTCTCAGGTCAGAGGGCGGCGGTGTGGCGACCGACACCCAGCGCGGCGGCCGCGGCGAGGTCGGCGGGGGTGTCGACGTCGTGGCGCAGCGCGGCCAGGTGGACGCCCACCGCGACGGCGGTCTCGGCGTGCCGGGCGGCCGAGCCGACGCCGAAGCGCGGCATCAGCGGACCGCCGGGGGCCGAGAGGAGCAACACCGTGCCGGTGCCCTCGTGATCGGGGACGAACGCGCGCCTGCCCGCCGCCTCGGCGATGGCGGCGTCGAGGTCCCCGGGGCGCAGCGCGGGCAGGTCGGCCTGCAGCGCGGCCACGACGGAGTCCGGGTCGCGCTCCCGCAGCAGTCGCGCGCCGAAGCGCAGCGTGGCGTTGAGGCCGGGCAGGCCGCGCTCGTCGACGCACTCCGCCCCGGTGCCCGCCAGCCCCTCGACCACCCGCTCGTCCTCGCACACCACCAGCACGGTGCGCACGGCGCTCGCCGCGACCGCGGCCGTGACCGTGTCCCTGACCACGGCGAGGACGAGCGCGCGGTGGTCGGGGTGCGCGCCCCGCAGCCGCGACTTCGCCCGGTCCAGGTGCTTCACCGGGATCACGATGTCGACCATGCTTCGCGATCCTGCCAGCCACCCCGTCTGGACCCCCAGCGCGGGCGCAAGCCAGACTCTCACCTCAGCACCGACGAAGAGGAGGACCGGGGTGGGCAAGCGCGAGAAGAGCGGCTTCTGGGTGTTGGCGGCCGCATCGATCTTCTACCCGCTGAGCTGGCTGGGCAAGCGCACCTACCGGGGCGCGGAGAAGATCCCGGCGACCGGCGGCGCGCTGCTGGTGATGAACCACGTGTCCCACCTGGACCCGCCCAACGACGCCGTCTTCGTGCACCGCAACCGGCGGGTGCCGCGGTTCATGGCGAAGGACAGCCTGTTCAAGGTGCCCGTGTTCGGCCGCATCCTGGCCGGGTCCGGCGGCATCCCGGTGTACCGGGGCAGCACGAGCGCCGCCGACAGCCTCAAGGCCGCGCACGCCGCGCTGCGCGAGGGCAAGCTCGTCGTCATCTACCCCGAGGGCACCATCACCAAGGACCCGACCGGCTGGCCGATGCGCGCCCGCACCGGCGTGGCCCGCCTGGCGCTGGAGAACGACGTGCCGGTGCTGCCCGCTGCCCGATGGGGGACCAACGACATCTGGAACGGCTACTCCAAGAAGTTCCGCCCGTTCCCGCGCAAGCGGGTCTGGACCGTCGTCGGCGACCCCGTGGACCTCTCGGCCTACCGCGGGCAGCCGGTGACCAACCAGGTGCTGCGCGAGGTCACCGACCTGCTGATGACCCGCGTGCGCGACCTGCTGGCCGACATCCGCGACGAGCCGGCGCCCGCGGAGTTCTACAGCGCGGGGGCGCGCCGCGAGGCCGAGCAGTGACCGTCACCGTGCTCGGCGCGGGGTCGTGGGGGACGACCTTCGCCAAGGTGCTCGCCGACTCCGGGCAGGACGTCCTGCTGTGGGCCCGCCGCCGCGACCTCGCCGAGGCCATCGCCACCGACCGGGAGAACGCCGAGTACCTGCCCGGCGTCCGGCTGCCCGACCGGCTGCGCTCCACATCGGACCCCCGGGAGGCGCTGGACGGCGCGACGACGGTGGTGCTCGCGGTGCCCAGCCAGTCGCTGCGGCACAACCTGACGGCGTGGCGGGGCCTGCTGCACCCGGACGCGACACTGGTGAGCCTGGCCAAGGGGATCGAGCTGGGCACGCTGCGCCGGATGAGCGAGGTCGTCGCCGACGTCGCGGGCGTCGGCCAGGACCGGATCGCGGTGGTCTCGGGGCCGAACCTGGCCAAGGAGATCGCTGCCGAGCAGCCGACGGCGACCGTCATCGCCTGCCAGGACCACGACCGGGCCGTGGCGCTGCAGCGAATGTGCACCAACGGCTACTTCCGCCCGTACACCATCACCGACGTGGTGGGCTGCGAGATCGGCGGGGCGTGCAAGAACGTCATCGCGCTGTCCTGCGGCATGGCGGCGGGGCTGGGGTTCGGCGCGAACACCCTGGCCACGCTGATCACCCGGGGGCTGGCCGAGACCGCCCGCCTCGGCGCGGCGCTCGGCGCCGACCCGATGACCCTCAGCGGCCTCGCCGGGCTGGGCGACCTCGTGGCGACGTGCTCGTCGCCGTTGTCGCGCAACCGCACGTTCGGCGAGCGGCTGGGCCGCGGCGAGACGGTGGCCCAGGCGCAGGCCGCCCAGCACGGGCAGGTCGCCGAGGGCGTGAAGTCGTGCTCGCCGATCCGCGAGCTCGCCGCCCGCCACGGCGTCGAGATGCCGATCACCGAGGTCGTCCACCGCGTCTGCCACGACGGCTTCCACCCCGGCGAGATGGCGGGCGAGCTCATCGGCCGCAAGACGAAACCGGAGCGATGATGACCGGAGACGGCACCCGCTGCGTGCGGGCCGGGCTGCCCGAGGAGACCCCCGGCGCCCCCGTCCCGCCGCAACTGGTCATGGCCTCCCAGTTCCACCTGGCCGACGGCCCCACTGCGGACTTCTACGGCCGCGCCGGAAACCCGACCTGGCGCGCGCTGGAGTCGGCCATCGGCGACCTCGACGGCGGCGACTGCCTGGTCTACCCCTCCGGAATGGCCGCGATCTCGGCCTTGCTCCGCACGGTCACGACCCCCGGCGACACCGTCGTGGTCCCGTCGGACGGCTATTACCTCGCCCGCCGCTACACCCACGACTTCCTGACCCTCGCAGTCCGCGAACTGCCGACAACTCCCCCTGACGCGCGGGGGAACCTCGCCGATGCGGACTTCGCCGGGGTGCGGTTGGTCCTCATCGAGACCCCCTCCAACCCCGGGCTCGACGTCTGCGACATCGCCGCCGTCGTCGAGCGGGCGCATGCCGCGGGAGCGCTTGTGGCGGTGGACAACACCACCGCGACCCCGCTGGGCCAGCGGCCGCTGGAGTTCGGGGCGGACTTCGTCGTCGCCAGCGACACCAAGGCGCTCGCCGGGCACAGTGACGTCGTGCTCGGCCACATCACCGCGGCGTCGCCGGAGTGGGCGGCGCGCCTGCTGGCCGAGCGGACCACCTCCGGCGCGATCCCCGGCCCCTTCGAGACCTGGTTGGCGTTGCGCGGGCTGGGCACGCTCGACCTGCGCCTGGCCCGCCAGGCCGAGAACGCCGCCGCCCTGCACGCCGCGCTGCGCGGCCACCCACGGGTCAGGCGGCTGCGTTGGCCCGGCAGCCCCGACGACCCGGCGCACGCCGTCGCGGTCCGGCAGATGCGCCGCTTCGGCGGCGTGCTCACTATCGAGCTGGAGTCGGCCGAGGCCGCCGCCGAGTTCGTCGAGCGGTCGGCGCTCATCGCCTCGGCCACGAGCTTCGGCGGCCTGCACACCACAGCCGACCGCCGCGAGCGCTGGGGTGACGCCGTGCCGCCCGGCCTGCTGCGGATCTCCTGCGGCTGCGAGGACCCCGACGACCTGGTCGCCGACGTCCTCGCCGCGCTCGGCTAGGACAGGTCCATCTGCATGATCGGCTCGGTCGACGGCGCCGCCGAGCCGCCCTCCGGCTCGATCGTGATGCCCACGTTGGTGGCGCTCGCGACCTCCCCGGTGGTGTCGACGATCGCCGCGCGGCCCCGGCCGTCCGGGGTGACCAGACCGACGGAGTGGAACGGCGTCCGCCCGCCCATCAGCCAGACCTGGTAGGTCTTCCCCTCGGGCGCGGCCGGGACGCCGTCGGCGAGCAGCAGGATGTCGCCGCGCTCCCGGGAGTAGACGACCGTGCCGGACAGGCCGTCCACCGCGCCGGTCACCAGCTCGGCGTCGCCCGCCGACAGGATCTCCGACATCACGGCCGCCTGCGCGCGGGTGTCCGCGAGGTCCGCGCGCGTCTGGTAGAGCACGACGCCCAACGACACCGACACCACCAACAGCACCGCGGCGGCCATGCCCAGGATGCGCACCGGCCACGGCGAGCGGGCGGGTGGGGCGGCAGCGCCGTCCGAGCCGACCGGGGGCAGCTGGCGGATGTCGCGGATGCGGGCCATCACCGCCGCCTTCATGGCCGGGGGCGGCGACTCGGCGACGGCCTCGCCCAGCCGCGCGGCTGTGGCCTGCAGTTCCGCGACCTCCTGCGCGCAGGCGCCGCACTCGGCGAGATGGCGCTCGAACGCCGCGCGCTCCGGCTCCGGGATCGCGTTCAGGGCGTAGGCGCCGGTCAGCGCGTGGATGTCGGCGCTGGTCATCGGGCCACCCCCAGGCAGTCGCGCATGCGGATGAGGCCGTCGCGCAGGCGGGTCTTGATGGTTCCCAGCGGGGTGCCCAGCAGTTCGGACACCTCGCGGTAGGTCAGTCCTTTGTAGTACGCCAGCTCGACGGACTCGCGCTGCAACTCGGTCAGCGAGCCGAGGCAGCGGCGCACCTGCTCGTACTCCAGGCGGGTGCTCACCTGCTCGGCGACCTCGTCGAACGGGCGGGCGGCCTCCTGCCGGTGGGCGCGGTCCTCGCGGTCGGTGGCCGACTGCGCCGAGCGCACCCGGTCGACCGCGCGGCGGTGCGCCAGCGTCATAACCCAGGTCATCGCGGACCCGCGGTCGGGGGAGTAGCGCGCGGCCGTGCGCCACAGCTCCAGCATCACCTCCTGGGTCACCTCCTCCGACTGCGCCGGGTCCCGCACGATCCGCCGCACCAGGCCGAACACCGGGCCGGACACCGCGTCGTAGAGCCGCTCGAACGCCGACTCGTCGCCCCTGGCCACCCGGTGCAGCAGGGCGGCGGGGTCGGGCGCGGGCTCCGAGGGGGTGTCGGGCACGCCGGAGAGCCTCCGCGCGCGTTCGGCCATGGTGCAGCTCCCGTCAGGTCCGGCGGATGTGTCGCACTCTGTCATTCGCCCGCGCGGCCCACCCGGATTGGTGTCCCATCGGGTGGACCGCGTTGCGACCGCGCCCGGGGTCTGCTTTCCTGCTACCCGTGTTGACGCGCATCGGTTCCGACCGGCGGGGTCCCATCGACCTCGGCCGGGCGGCCAGCGCGCTCTGTCTCTGTCGGTGAACCGCCCCGCGTCCGTTCATCCGACCACCAGAGAGACCCCTCATGTTCGCAGTGCCCCCGAACACTGTCGCCCTGGGCGGCACCCCCGCCGCCGCGCACCCGGTGCTCATCGCCCGGCAGGTGGCCGCCGACCGCGCCCGCTGGGCGCACCTGCTGCGCTACGACCCCGACGAGCGCTTCGCCGCCTTGGTCGAGCGGACGCTCGACCAGGAGGTGTGGCTGCTGAGCTGGCTGCCGGGGCAGGCCACCGACCTGCACGACCACGGGTGGGCCAGCGGCGCGCTCACCGTTGTCACCGGGACCCTGACCGAGCGGGTCGGGGGCGTCGAGCACGCGCTGGCCGCCGGTCAGTCGCGCGTCTTCGGCCCGGGGTATGCCCACCAGGTCCGCAACGACTCGGCGGACCCGGCGGTGTCGATCCACGTCTACCGGGGCGAGCGGCCCCCGCGCGGCGGGTTCACCGTCTCCTGACGTGCTCGGGGACCGCGTGGTCGCCGCGCAGGTCCGGGGACGGCACCGGCTCGCCCCACTGCCGGGTGATCGGCAGGACGCCCGCCCAGACGGCGTCGGCGGCGATGTCGTCGTCCTCGTCCATCGGGCCGCCCTCGCGCACCTTGACGGCGGCCTCGGTGAGGTCGAGCCCGAGGACGCGGGTCGCGGCCAGCTCCTTGTCGGTGGGACGGCGGGCGTGGTCCCAGGAGCCGGGGGCGAGGTGCTCGGTGAGCACGCGCAGCGCGTGCAGCTTCGCCTCGGGTTCGGTGACCGCGCGGACCCGGCCGTGGATGACCGCCGAGCGGTAGTTCATCGAGTGGTCGAACACCGAGCGGGAGTAGACGACGCCGTCGAGGAGGGTGACGGCGACGCAGACCTCGTCGGCCTCGCGGAGGCTGCGGGCGCCGGTCGAGCCGTGCAGGTAGAGGGTGTCGCCGTCGCGGCCGTATCCGGTGGGCAGGACCAGCGGGGCGCCGTCGAGCACCACCGCGAGGTGGCAGACGAGGCCCGCGTCCAGGATCCGGTGGAGCACGGCCCGGTCGGTCACCGCGCGGGCCTTGCCGCGGCGGATCGTGCTGCGGTCGGTGGGGGACAGGTCGGTCACGGGTCGACCGTAGTGCCGTCGAGTGGCATCCTGGTAGTGCCACGTCTGAGTTAGTCGAGGAGGCCACTTGTGGCGGAGAGCCCCGCGCTGCCGGTGAGCGTCGACCGGTCGTCCGGCACGCCGCTGGCCGTCCAGCTGGCCGACGCCCTGCGCGCCGCCGCCGCCGACGGGCGGCTGCGCGCGGGCGACCGGCTGCCGTCGACCCGGGCGCTCGCCGCGCAGTTGGACGTCAGCCGGACGGTGACGGCGGCGGCGTACGAGCAGCTGCACGCCGAGGGCTGGATCGCCGGGCGGCACGGGTCGGGGACGTACGTCACCACCGCGCCGCCGGGGTCGCCCCGCTCCCGTCCGCGTCGCCCGCGCGTGGGCGTGCTGTCCGCGCCGGACGTGGACCTGACGCCGGGATCGCCGTGGGCGGGCGGCATCGACCGGGCGGCCTGGCGCCGGGCGTGGCGCGGCGCCGCCGAGGCCGCCCCGCTGCCCGGCCCGCGACGGGCGGGCCTGCCCGCGTACCGGGCGGTCGTGGCCGAACACCTGCTGCGCCACCGCGGTCTGCGCGTGGACGACGGCGACTCGGTCCTGGCCACCGGCGGCACGACCGCGGCGGTCGCCGAGCTGGCCGCCGCCGTCCTGCGCCGGGGCGACACGGTGGCCGTCGAGGAACCCGGCTACCAGCGCGCGGTGGCGACCATGCGCACGGCGGGCCTGCGCGTCATCCCGGCCCCGGTCGACGGCGACGGCCTGCTGGTCGACGCGCTCCCGGCGGCGGTGCGGGCGGTCTACTGCTCGCCTGCGCACCAGTACCCGCTCGGCCGCCGCATGTCCGCCGCGCGGCGCGTGGAACTGGTGGAACGCGCGCGTCAGGCGGGCTGGCTGGTGATCGAGGACGACTACGACGGCGAACTGCGCTACGACGTCGCGCCGCTGCCGCTGCTGGCGGCCCTGGCCTCGGACGTCGTCGTCCACCTGGGAACCACCAGCAAGATCCTCACCCCGACCCTCGGTGCGGGCTGGATGGTCGCCCCGCCCCCGGTCGTCTCCGCCGTCCTGGAACACCGCGACCGCACCGGCATCGGCCCGTCGCCCGCGGGCCAGCTGGTCCTGGTCGAACTCGCCCGCAACGGCGACCTGGGCCGCCACCTGCGCAAGGTCCGCCGCGAGATGTCCGAGCGCCGCACCCTGCTGGTCGACGCCCTCACCGCGGGCGGAGTCCCCTTCCTGGGCGACGACGCGGGCGCGCACCTGGTCATCCCGTTGCCCACGGCCGCCGCCGAGAGCGCCCTCATCGCCAGCGCCGCCCGCCGCGGCCTCCGCCTGGACGGCCTGGCCCGCCACCACAACGCCCGCGCCCTCCGCTTCGGCCTCGCACTGGGATATGCGGCGTGCTCGCGGGAGCAGCTGAGGGCGGCCCTGCCGGTCCTGGTGGAACTGTTCAGGGAGACGGAGAAGTCCGCGCGGAAGGGTGCGGAGAAAAACCCGGATCGCGCCGCGGTTCTCTGAACCGCACGCCCTGTCCCGCGAACCGACGGCGTTCCCGGGCCTCCCGCATGCCTTCCGTGCTGGGCCGGTCGTCGGCAGGGGGTTGGGCCATCCGGGTAGGGTCCCGATTCATGGGCAAAATCAGGGTTGCGGTGGTTTTCGGCGGGCAGAGCACCGAGCACGCGGTCTCCTGCGTGTCCGCGGCGAGTGTGCTGACCCACCTCGACCCCGAGCGGTTCGAGGCCGTGCCCGTGGGGATCACGCCCGCGGGGCGGTGGGTGCTCGGGCCGTCCGACCCTGAGCGGCTGCGGATCTCCGGGCGGACCCTGCCCAGCGTGTCCGAGGGGACCGCGTTGACGTTGCCCGCCGCGGCCGACGGGCTGGTGCTGTTGGAGCCGGGACGGGAGGGGGAGGTGCTCTCCTCCGTCGACGTCGTCTTCCCCGTGCTGCACGGCGCGTACGGCGAGGACGGGACCATCCAGGGGCTGCTGGAGATGGTCGGCCTCCCCTACGTCGGCGCTGGCGTGCTCGCCAGCGCCGTCGCCATGGACAAGGGGTTCACCAAGAAGGTCCTCGCCGCCGAGTCGCTGCCCATCGGGCGGTACGTGGACCTGCCCCGCGGGCGCGCCGACCTCACCGACGACGAGCGCGCGCACCTGGGGCTGCCCGTCTTCGTCAAGCCCTCCCGCGCGGGCTCGTCCACCGGCATCACCAAGGTGACCGAGTGGGCAGCGCTGCCCGCCGCCGTCGAGCACGCGCGGACCATTGACCCCAAGGTGCTCGTCGAGGCCGCGATCGCGGGCCGCGAGGTCGAGTGCGCCGTCCTGGAGTACCCGGACGGCCGCGTGGAGGCGTCCCAGCCCGCCGAGATCAGGCTGAACGACGGCGTCGACTGGTACGACTTCGAGGCCAAGTACCTCGACGTCGGCGACCTCGACATCCCCGCCAAGCTCGACGACGCCGTCACCGAGCGGGTACGCGCGACGGCCGTCGCCGCGTTCCGGGCGCTGGACTGCCAGGGGCTGGCCCGGGTCGACTTCTTCGTCGCCGAGGACGGCTCGCTGATCATCAACGAGGTCAACACCATGCCCGGGTTCACCCCCACCTCGGCCTACCCGAAGATGTGGGCGGTCACCGGCGTGGACTACCGGACGCTGGTGTCCACGCTGATCGACACCGCGATCGCCCGCGGCGCCGGGCTGCGCTGACCTACTCCAACCCCAGGACGAGCACCGCGTCGCCCTGGCCTGCCCGGTGCACGGCCAGGTCGGCCTCCGGGCGGGTCAGCCGCAGGTGCTCGGCCAGCGCGTCCGCCAGCGTGTCCGGCGCGGACGCGCCCAGCAGCGCGGTGACGAGTTCCCCGCCCGCCGCCAGCATCCGGTCCACCACGCCCACCGCCGCGCGGGAGACCGCGTCGGGGGTCGCCGGGCCGGGCTCGATGAGCACGACCTCGCCGTCGGCGAAGCCCAGCACGTCCCCTTGCGCGCACGGCCCGATCCAGGTGATCGCGTCCGCGTCGGCCACCACGACCTCGCCGCGCCGGGTCGCCGCCGCGGCCTCGGCCATCGCCACGACGTCGTCCCCGGCGCGCCGCCTCGGGTCGTGCACCGCCAGGGCGGCCAGCGCCTGCACCGGGGACGCGCACGGCACCACGACCACGTCCTGCCCGGCGGCCACCGCCCGCGCCGCCGCCTCGTCGGCCGTCGCCGTCAGGTCGGGATGGCCGGGCAGCACGGTCACGTGTGCCGCGCCCGTGCCGGTGATGACCTGCAACAACTCGTACGGCGTCGGCGGCAGGCCGTCGTCGACGCGCAGCACCGCCACCCCCTCGGCGAGGAACAGGTCCGCCAGGTCGTCCCCGCGCACGGGCGCCACCACAGCCCGCTCCCGGACGTACCGCGCCGGGCCGTCGGGGACCGCGTCGGCGAAGCGCGCGACCCGGATGCGCCTCGGCCTGCCCGCGTCGATCCCCGCCTCGATGGCCCCGCCGATGTCGTTGCAGTGCACGTGGACGGTCCACAGCGCGTCCCCGTCCCCGGCCACCGACACCGAGTCGCCCAGGTCCTCCAGCGCGCGCCGCAGCCGGTCGGCGCTCTCGGCCGACGCGTCCTCCAGCAGGTACATCACCTCGTACCCGTACAGCTCCGACCCGCCCTCCCTGGCGGCGACGACCGCGGTGTCCGGCGGCCGGGGCACGCCGTCGACGCGCGCCGCCGTCGTGCTCACCGGCTCCCCGGCGATCACCGCGACCAGCGCGTCGAGCAGCACGACCACGCCGCGCCCGCCCGCGTCGACGACCCCGGCCTCGGCCAGGACGGGCAGCTGCGCGGGCGTCTCGTCCAGCGCGGCCGCCGCGGCCCGCGCCGCGTTCAGCGCCACGTCGTGCAGCGAGTCGCCCGACCCGCGCGCCGCTGCCGCCAGCACGGTCAGCATCGTCCCCGGGGCGGGCTCGGACACCGCCGCGTGGGCGCGCCGGGACCCCTGGGCCAGCGCCGCCGCGAGCACCCCCGCGTCCACCACCGGGGCCGACCACGCCGCCTCGGCCATCCCGCGCAGCAACTGCGAGGCGATGACCCCGGAATTGCCGCGCGCGCCGGTCACCGCGCCCTTGGCCAGCACGGTCAGCGCCGCGCCCGCGGTCGAGCGGTCCGCAGACGGGGCGCGCAGCAGGGCCTCCAGGGCCGCGCGCAGGGTGTGCAGGAGGTTCGAGCCCGTGTCACCATCGGCGACCGGGAAGACGTTGATGCGGTCGATCAGCGCCCGGTGCGCGTCCAGCGACTCCACGCAGGCCGCCGCCCACCGGCGCACCTCGCCCGCGTCCAGCGCCTCCAGCACCGCCGACTCCCTTCCGTCCGGGGCAGACTAGCCCCGGTTTGGAGTCGGGAATATCGACCGGCTACCCTGGGACGACCGCTCGGGCCACGCCCGAGCCTGTGTACTGCAACCTTGAAGGAGTGTCTGACGTGGCTGCCGTGTGCGACGTCTGTGGCAAGGGGCCAGGCTTCGGCAAGTCGGTCTCGCACTCCCACCGGCGCACCAACCGCCGGTGGAACCCGAACATCCAGACCGTCCACGCCAAGCTGGGCATCTCCCAGCGGAAGCGGATGAACGTGTGCACCTCGTGCATCAAGGCGGGCAAGGTCGTCCGGGGCTGAACCCAGACTTTCAGGCGGCGCCGGTGACTCAGGTCACCGGCGCCGTTTTCGTCGTGTCCACCGCGCGCAGCGCCAGCAGCGCGGCCACGCCCGCGGCGAGGGTGGCGATCCCGGCGAGCACGAACGTCTGACGCGGGCCCATCAGCGCCACGACGGCCCCGCCCAGCACGGTCCCCAGCACGTTCGCGCCCACCAGCACCGCGCCCGCGGCCGCGAACGCGCGCCCGCGCAGGTGTTCCGGGCTGCGCGCCCGCACGATGCCCTGGTTGGTGACGCTCTGCACGCCGTTGGCCGCCCCGCCGACGATGTACCCGAGCGCCGCCAGCGCGGTGAACGGCAGCGCGGCGGGGATCAGCATCCCGACGCCCATCACCGCGCAGGCCGTGCCGAGGCCCAGCAGCAGCGCGCGCTGGCTGGTCAGCCGCACGGCGACCCGCGCGCCCGTCAGCACGCCGAGCATCCAGCAGGCGTGCAGCAGGCCCAGGGTGGCCGCGCCGCCGCCGAGCACCCCGGTCACGTAGAACACGGTGGCCACGTCGGCGAACATCACCCCGACGCACGCCACTGCCAGGCAGACCGTCGCGACGCGCAGCACCGGGTCGGCGGCCAGCAGGCGCAGGCCAGCCGTGGCCGCGTCGCGCCCGGTTTGCCGCTCCCGCCCGCGCGGATCGCGCTCGGTGCGGACGAACGACAGCAGCGCCGCCTGCGCCAGATAGGTCCCCGCGTCGACGAGCAGCGCGTCGCGCGTGCCCAGCGCGGCGACCAGCAGGCCGCCCGCCGCCGACCCGGCCAGCATGCCCGTGCCGCGCCCGAAGGCCAGCCAGGAGTAGCCGCGCGCGGAGCGGTCCTCGCCGCAGATCGCCGGGATCAGCGCCGCGGCCGCCGGGTTCACCACGGCGGTGCCGCAGCCGAGCACCACCAGCGTGACCAGGATGAGCGGCAGGCTGTGCAGCACGGTCGTGACGACGATGACCGCGCCCGCCTGCAGCAGCTGGCCCGCGATCATCAGCCTGCGGTTCGGCAGCCGGTCCACCAGCAGGCCCGCCAGCGGCGCGGCCAGCGACACCGGCACGAACTCCGCGATCAGCACGCCCACGACGGCGTAGCTGCCGAAGTCCTTGACGTGCAACAGGAGGACGATCAGGGTGATCGCGGTCCCGAACAGCGACACCGCGGCGCCGCTCGCCACGAGCGCCAGATCCCGAGTCCCCCGCACCCCTGCCAACCTAGCGCCCGGGAACCCCCGTGGGCGCGGGATTCACTCGCACAGCCGCAGTCAGGGCAGTTTCCAATCCACCGGCTCGGCGCCCTGCTCCACCAGCAGCGCGTTGGCGCGGCTGAACGGCCGCGAGCCGAAGAAGCCGGAGCTGGCCGACAGCGGGCTCGGGTGGGCGGACTCGATGACCGGCACCGAGCCCAGCATCGGCCGCAGGTTGCGGGCGTTGCGGCCCCACAGGATCGCCACCAGCGGCCCGCCGCGCTCGGCGAGGGCGCGGATCGCCTGCTCGGTCACCTGCTCCCAGCCCTTGCCCTGGTGGGAGTTCGCCTTGTGCGGCTCGACGGTCAGCGCCCGGTTGAGCAGCAGCACGCCGTTGTCGGCCCACGGCGTCAGATCGCCGCTCGACGGGGTCGGGTGGCCCAGATCGGCGCAGTACTCCTTGTAGATGTTGACGAGGCTCTTCGGCGGGGCGACCCCGGGCGCCACCGAGAAGGACAGCCCGACGGCGTGGCCCGGCGTCGGATACGGGTCCTGGCCGACGATCAGGACCCGCACCGCGTCGAACGGCTGCTGGAACGCGCGCAGCACGTGCTCGCCCGCGGGCAGGTACCGCCGCCCGGCCGCGATCTCCTCGCGCAGGAACCGCCCCATGGCGGCGATCTGGTCCTCGACCGGCTGCAGCGCCTTGGCCCACCCGGCCTCGACGATCTCGCTCAACGGCTTCGTCACGCCGGAGAACCCTACTCAGCCCGGCCACCTCGGCCCCGGCAGGGAGACCCCCGATATGCCGCTCGACGGTCCCGGCCGTCATCGCCTCGGGTGACCCGATCCGTTCACCGGCACCGAACCCGAGGGCGTCGGGGTCAGGTCGTCGAGGACGCGGACGGGCACGGGCTGTCCGCCTTGATGACCTTGCCGAGGTGGATCGAGAGCGGCGCGTCGGCGTAGTGGCCGAACGCGGGGATGTCGACGTAACCCGCGCTGCGGTAGAGGGCGACGGCCTCCGGCTGCTTCGAACCGGTCTCCAGGATCAGCCGCTCGTGGCCGGCGGCGAGCGCGGTGGCCTCCAGCTCGGCGAGCATGCGCCGGGCGTACCCGCGGCCGCGGGCCTTCCCGGTGACGTACATCCGCTTGATCTCGGCGTCGGTCCCGTGGCTGCGCCAGCCGCCCGTGGCGACCGGGACGCCGTCCTCGTAGCCGACCAGGAACAGGCCCAGCGGCGGGGCGAACTCCGCGGGGTCGACGGGGGACTCGTCCGGTCCGCCGTAGCGGACCACGTACTCCTGCTGGACCTCGGCGATCAACGCCTGCGAGTCGGCGTGGTCGTAGGCTCGGATCTCCATGCGCACGAGCCCATTCTCCCAGGTCCGGGGTCAGCGCCAGTGCTGCCAGCCCGGGTCGCCGGTGTAGGCCTTGCCGTCGATGGTGACGCCTGCGCCCCGGGTCACCGAGCCGATCACCCGGAACTCCGGCGGCACCGAGGACGCCGACGGGAACGTCGCGGCCAGGGCGTGGTCCTCCCCGCCGGTCAGCACCCAGTGCCGGGCGTCGGCGCCGAGCGCGGAGGCGACCTCGATCAGCCGCTGGTCCACCGGGATCAGCCCGCCCACCAGATCAATGGCCACAGTGGAGGCCTCGGCGATGTGCGCGAGGTCGGCCAGCAGGCCGTCGGACACGTCGATCATCGACGTCGCGCCCGCGAGCGCGGCCGAGGGACCCGCGGCGTACGGCGGCGCGGGCACGCGGTGCGCGCCGACGACCGTCACCGGGGACCGGAATCCCCGCCCCAGCACGGCCAAACCGGCCGCGCTCCAGCCGAGTTTGCCCGCCACCGCGACGACGTCCCCGGGCATCGCGCCGGATCGGGTGACCGGGGCTCTCCCGTCCAGCGAGCCTAAAGCGGTGACCGATATCACAAACGTGTCCGAACGGGCCATATCGCCGCCCACGACGCCCACGCGGGCGCGCGCGGCCTCGGCGGCCAGCCCGGCGGACAGTTCGTCGACGACGGACGCGGGCGTGGTGGACGGGCAGGCCAGGCCGACCAGCAGGCCCGTCGGCGTCGCGCCCATGGCCGCGATGTCGGCGAGGTTCACCGCTGCGGCCTTGCTTCCCACCTGCGTGGGAGGGGACCAGTCGAAGCGGAAGTGGACGCCCTCGACGAGCACGTCGGTGCAGGCGACCACGCGCCCGTCGGGCGCGGCGAGCACGGCGGCGTCGTCACCCGGGCCCAGCAGCGTCGCCGCCCCCTTGGGGCGGCCGCCGGTGATGCGCCGGATCAGGGCGAACTCGCCCACGTCGGCCACCGTCTCCTCGACATCGCCCACATGGTCCTCCAATTGTCGGAATCCCCACTAAACGCGGCGAGTGGGGTACGTTTCACGACACGTTCCTACCCGTTGACGACTACAAGCCGCGAAGGGGCGCGCCGTGGTCCATGCATACATCCTGATCCAAACCGAGGTCGGCAAGGCCGCCGCCGTGGCCGCCGAGATCTCCGGCATCCCCGGCGTGACCACCGCGGAGGACGTCACCGGTCCCTACGACGTGATCGTGCGCGCCGAGGCCGACAACGTCGACCTGCTGGGCCAGCTCGTCGTGGCCCGCATCCAGGCTGTGGAGGGCATCACTCGGACGCTCACCTGCCCGGTGGTCCACCTGTAGCCCGTGGTCTAGTTAAGGGGTGACCGAGCCCCGCACCGCACCGCCGCGCGCCGCGGTCGTCGCGGCCGCCGTCCTGGTGGGACTGCTCGCCGTGGGCGTCATCGTGGCGAGCCGGTTCGCGCCCGACGCCGACCAGCCGATGGCCCAGACCGGGCCGCTGGGCCTGGTCCCCGTGGACGCGCCGCAGTCGACGTCGCCGGACTGCGCCGACCTGCTGGCCGCGCTGCCCGCCGAGGTGCCGAGCAACGGCGGCGTCCTGGCCGCCCTGCCGCTGGCCGACCCCGCGCCCGCGGGCGCCAAGGCGTGGGGCGAGCGCCTCGATCCGGTGGTCCTGCGCTGCGGGCTGCGCAAACCGCCCGAGCTGACGCCGACCTCGGCGCTGCAGGAGGTCTCCGGCGTCAAGTGGCTGCCGGTGCGCGGCGACCTGTCCACCACGTGGTTCATCGTCGACCGGCCGGTGTACGTCGCGCTGACCATGCCCGACAGCGCGGGCAGCGGTCCACTTCAGACGATCTCGACCATCGTGGGGACGGAGCTGGCCGCGCAGCCGGTCGACCCCTAGCCGGGGAATGTCGCCATCGGCCGACATAATTCGGCGCGACGGGAGGGACGTGATGGTCGCGCTGGACGAGCGCCTCGACAAGGTGGTGGGCAAGAAGTCGGCCGACGCGCTGGCCGCGGCCTTCGAGCTGCGCACCGCGGGCGACCTGCTGCGCCACTATCCGCGCCGCTACGCCGAGCGCGGGCAGCTCACCGACATCGCGGGCCTGGAGGTCGGCGAGCACGTCACGGTCATGGCGCAGGTCGTGTCCGTCAACAAGCGCCAGATGCGCACCAAGCGCGGATCGATCGTCGAGGTCGTCATCACCGACGGCAAGCGGTCGCTGGAATGCGCGTTCTTCAACCAGCCGTGGCACATGGACCGCCTGCGCCCGGGCATGATGGCGCTGTTCGCGGGCAAGGTGACGGCCTTCCGTACCAAGCTGCAGCTCGCGAACCCCGACTATCAGCTGCTGGAGGCCGAGGACGGCAGCGGCGACATCCCGGCGGCGCAGGTGGTCGAGGAGTTCGCGGGCGGCATGATCCCGGTCTACCCGGCGACGGCGCGCATCCAGTCCTGGCAGATCGCCAAGTGCGTCGGGCAGACGCTGGACATGCTCACCGACATCGACGACCCGATGCCCGAGCCGTTGCGCGAGCGGCTGGGCCTGTCCGGCTACGAGGACGCGATGCGCACTGTCCACCGCCCGGCCGACCAGGCCGCCCTCCAGGTCGCCAAGCACCGGCTCAAGTGGGACGAGGCGCTGGCCGTGCAGCTGGCGCTGGCCCGCCGCCGCACTGCGGCCCACGCGCGCCCCGCGCCCGAGTGCCCGGTGAAGTCCGGCGGCATCCTCGACGCCTTCGACGAGCGGCTGCCGTTCACCCTCACCGCGGGCCAGGCGGAGGTGGGCGCCGCGATCGCGGCGGACCTGGCCGAGCGGCACCCGATGAACCGCCTGCTGCAGGGCGAGGTGGGCTCGGGCAAGACCGTCGTCGCGCTGCGCGCGATGCTGCAGGTCGTCGACTCCGGCCGCCAGACCGCGCTGCTCGCCCCGACGGAGGTGCTGGCCGCCCAGCACGCCCGCTCGCTCACCGACCTGCTCGGCGATCTCGCCCAGGCCGGTCAGCTCGGCGCCGCCGACACCGCCACCCGCGTCGTGCTGCTCACCGGATCGATGGGCGCGGCCGCGCGCAAGCAGGCGCTGCTGGACATCGTCTCCGGCGAGGCCGGGATCGTCGTCGGGACGCACGCGATCATCCAGGACAAGGTGACCTTCGCCGACCTCGGCCTGCTCGTGGTGGACGAGCAGCACCGCTTCGGCGTGGAACAGCGCGACGCGCTGCGCGGGCGCGCGGGGGAGACCAGCCCGCACGTGCTCGTCATGACCGCGACCCCGATCCCGCGCACCGTCGCCATGACCGTCTACGGCGACCTGGAGGTCTCCGCGCTGCGCGAGCTGCCCGCGGGCCGCTCGCCGATCTCGACCAGCGTGGTGCCGGTGTCGGAGAAGCCCGCCTGGCTGGACCGGGCGTGGGAGCGCATCCGCGAGGAGGTCGGCAAGGGCCACCAGGCCTACGTCGTGTGCCCGCGCATCGGCGACGGCGAGTCGGCCGAGGACGTGTCCGATCCCGAGGGCGACTCCGGCAAGCGCCCGCCGCTGGCGGTGTCGGACGTGGCGCCGATGCTGGCCGACGGCCCGCTGTCCGGGCTGAGCGTGGGCATCCTGCACGGCAGGCTGCCCGCCGACGAGAAGGACGCGGTGATGCGCGCGTTCGCCGCCGGGGAGATCGACGTGCTGGTCGCGACCACCGTCGTCGAGGTCGGCGTCAACGTGCCCAACGCGACGGTCATGGCGATCATGGACGCCGACCGGTTCGGCGTGTCGCAGCTGCACCAGCTGCGCGGCCGGGTGGGCCGGGGCTCCGCGCCGGGATTGTGCCTGCTGGTCACCGACATGCCCGCGGGCACCGCGACCCGCGAGCGGCTGGCCGCCGTCGCGTCCACTTTGGACGGATTCGAGCTGGCCCAGCTGGACCTGGAGATGCGCCGCGAGGGCGACATCCTGGGCGCCAGCCAGTCCGGGGCGAAGTCCGCGCTGAAGATGCTCTCCCTGCTGCAGGACGCCGACATCATCGAGGAGGCGCGCACGGTCGCGCAGGCGCTGGTGTCGGCCGACCCGGCGCTTTCGGAGTTCCCCGGTCTGGCGGCGATGGCCGGGCAGCTGGTCGCCGACGATCGCGCGGAGTACCTGGAGAAGGCCTGACGCCGCTCGGATGGGCGACACCCCCGGCATCAGCGGGTGAATGCCCTTGGCGCGCCGCCACCGGGTGCGGAAAGGTCCGGTGGGGGAGGGTGATCGCATGCGGCGGTTCTGGGTGGCTCTGCTGACGTCCGCGCTGGCCCTGGTCGCGCCCGCGGCCGCGGCGGACGAGCGCATCGTCGGCGGCGAGGAGGTCCCGATCGAGGACGTCCCGTGGACGGTGAGCCTCCAGTCCGACGGCGAGCACCGCTGCGGCGCCGTGATCGTCACCGAGACGGCGGTCCTGACGGCCGCGCACTGCACGATCGATGTGCGCCCCGCGCAGTTGACGGTGCGCGCGGGCAGTTCCCTGCACGCCGAGGGCGGCCACGTGCTCGCCGTCGCCGAGGTCGCCGAACACCCGCGCTACGACGTGGAGGCCAACGACTTCGACGTGGCGATCGTCCGCCTGTCCGAGCCGCTGCCGCTGGGCACGGCGGGGGTCGAGGCCGTCGAGGTCGCCACCCAGACCCCGTCCCCGATGACCCCCGCGCTGGTGGTGGGCTGGGGCGCCATCTCCGAGTTCGGCGACTCCCCCGACCACCTCCGCGGCGTCGAGGTCCCGATCGTCGACGAGGCCACCTGCCAGGACTCCTACGGCGAGGAGGCCATCTCCAGCCGAATGCTGTGCGCGGGCCTCCCCGAGGGCGGCAAGGACTCCTGCCAGGGCGACTCCGGCGGCCCACTGACCGCCCATGCGACCCTGGTCGGCCTGGTGTCGTGGGGCCACGGCTGCGCGCGGCCCCGGTTCTACGGCATCTACACCAACATCGCCCACCCCGGAATCCGCGCCTGGATCACGGAGGAGACCGGCGTCTGATCCGGTGGGCACCGGGTGGACTTGTCACCGACCACGGTCGATGTGAGGCCCGCGGCCACATTCCTGCTCGGCGCCGCACAGTCGCCGTCGTCCTGACCGGCCACCTCGCCTGCACTGCCCGACCTCACCCTGCGCCGATGCCCCCGCTTATCCACGCCCTACGCGATGATGGCAACCATCCACACCGAACCCCATCCGCGGGCTCCCCGCCCCGGCCACCCGTACGGCGACCACGAGTCCGTCCCGTCGCCGCCCGGCAGGGGGCTAGCGAGAACGAGGCCCACACCAACCACTTCATGGTGTCCGACGCCCGCGGCAGCCCTGTGCGGTGGCTGCTTGTCCGCCGCAGTGCCTGCCCTGGCCGCCGTGTGACAACCGGCCCGCCGCCCTCGTTCGACCGTCGCCGCCCACTGTTGTCCGCCGCACCATCAGCCCGGAACAGCGCGGGCGGGCCGTGGGTGTGCCCACGGCCCGCCCCTCCGCGGTGGGTCAGCGGTTGGCCGGCGCGGGTGTGCCGTTGCGGTTCTGGTCGTTCCTCTTGGCGGGCTTCGGTGTCGCCTGCTCCGGGGTGAAGTGGCGCTTCGCCTCCTCCAGCAGCGAGAACGCGCTGGTCACCTGGGCCGACACGCGCTCGTGGAAGTCGGTGGCGGCGGTGTGGCGTTCGGTCGCCTCGGCGAGTTTGGCGTCGGCCTCGGCGGTGACGCGGCTGGCGTAGGCGTCGGCCTCGGCGCGCTTGTCGGCGATTTCGGCGTCGGCCTCGGCGCGGGCGAGTGCGATGGCCTTCTCGGTTTCGGCCTTCTGCTTCTCCGCGTCGGCGACCAGGGCGGCGGCCTTCTGGTCGGCGTCGGCCAACTGCGCGGTGATTTGCTCGTCGGTCGTCTTTCGTAGTTCCGCGAGCATTTCCTCGGTGTCGGCCTTCTGCTTTCGCGCGTCCGCGACCAAAGCCGCCGCCTTCTGGTCGGCGTCGGCCAGTTGGGCGCTGATACGCGCGTCCGCGTCCGACTGGCGCGCGGCGATGTCGGCGTCCACCTCGGCGATGCGGGCGGCCAGGGACTCCTCGGCGGCGGCGCGCGTCGCGGCGATCTCCGCTGCCGACGCGGCCTCCGCCTCGGTGCGGCGCTGCTCGGACTCCAGCTCCAGCCGGGTGCGCAGCTCCTCGGCCTCGCTGTTCAGGCGGTTGCGCAGCTCGGTTGCCTCGTCGTCGAGGCGCTTGCGCTCGGCGGCGGCGTCGGCGTCGAGCTGGGCGATGCGCGCCTCGTTCGCCTTGGTGTGGGCCTCGATCTCGGCGCGCGAGTCGGCCATCAGCTTGGTGTGCTCGGCCGTCAGCGTGGCGCGCATCTGCTCGTACTCGGCGTCGAGCTGCTCGTGGTTGCGCTTGTAGTCGGCCTCCAGCTGGGCGCGGCGCTGCTCCAGCTCGGCCAGCATGCGCTCGTGCCGCGCGCGCAGCTCGGCCGCGTCCTTCTCGGCGGCGGCGCGCATCGCGGCGGCCTGCTCGTCGGCCTTCTTCAGCGCGTTGGCCGCGTACGCCTCGGCGCTGCGGCCGGTCTCGGCGGCCTGTTCCTCGGCGGTGGTCCGGATGCGGGTCGCGGCCGCCTCGGCCTCCTGCCGGTGCGCGGCGCCCCACGCCTCGGCCTCGGCGCGGGTGTTGGCGCCGTACTCGTCGGCCTGGCGCTTGAACTCGGCGATCTCCTCCTCGGCCAGCTGCATCATCAGCCGGACCCGCTCGGTCATGCCCTCCGTGCTGTTGGGGTTGGCCGAGATGCGGTTGAGCCGGGTGGTGGTCTCCAGCAGCTGCTGCTGGAGCGAGCCGAGGGATTTGGTCAGTTCGGCGACCTTCGCCGCGGCGTCGTCGCGGTCTTTCGTCGCGTGCCGAAGGTCGTACGTCAAACGAGTGACCCGCTCGTTCACCTGACGGGGGTTATACCCCCGGAGAACGGTGTCGAAGTGCGGAAGACGATCAGGGGATTCGACGTCATCAGAGGGCATTGGCTCACCATAGTGGGTCACCTGGAGTAGTTAATCCGACGTCACGGTTAATTTCTGCCGGTAATATCGATCTTGCCCACAACTGAGGGCGTGTCGAGTTCCGGGCCGGCAACTGGGGATGATTGCAGCCATCCTCGGGCGCGTCCTAGACAGGGATCATGGCCAAACCCCTGCACCGCCTGTCCGTGCTCGCGGCAGGCGTCCTCACTTTCTCGGCCGTGCTCGCCCAGCCCGGTCACGCCGCCCCGACCGGCGACTACATCGTCGTGCTCAAGCCGGGAACCGCGTCGGCGCAGAGCCACGGCGGTGTCGTCCACCACCGCTTCGCCGTCCTCAACGGCTTCGCCGCCGAACTCACCGCGCGACAACTCCGCGCGTATGCCGCCGACCCGGCGGTGGACTACGTCGTGGCCGACACCCCGGTGCGCGCCTACGGCGAGCAGCCCAACCCGCCGTGGGGGCTCGACCGCATCGACCAGCGCAGGCTGCCGCTGGACGGGCGCTACCGCTGGAACACCGACGCGAGCGCCGTCACCGCCTACGTCCTCGACACCGGCGTCCGCGCCACCCACGCCGAGTTCGGCGGCCGGGTGAGCGGCGGCTACGACTTCGTCGACAACGACACCGATCCCAACGACGGCAACGGCCACGGCACCTTCGTGGCGGGCCTCGTCGGCGCGAGGACGTACGGCGTGGCGAAGGGCGTCAAGATCGTCCCGGTCCGCGTCCTCAACGACTCCGGCTCCGGCTCGATCTCCACGGTCATCGCGGGCATCGACTGGATCACGCGCACCGCCTCCGGCCCGTCGGTGGTCAACGTCAGCCTCGGCGGCCCGGCCAACCAGGCCCTCGACGACGCCGTCCGCCGCTCGATCGCCGCCGGCATCACGTACTCGGTCACGTCGGGCTCCTCCCGCCAGCCCGCCGCCAACTTCTCCCCTGCCCGCGTCACCGAGGCCATCACCAGCGCCGCCATCGGCCGCGACGACTGCGTTGCCCCCCAGGGCAACTACGGTTCCGCGATCGACCTCTACGCCCCCGGCCTCTCGATCCCCGGCCCGTGGCACACGTCCGACACGGCGACGACGACGATCTCCGGCTCCTCGCTGGCGACGGCGCACACCACGGGTGGCGCGGCCCTGGTCCTCGGCCTGTTCCCGGACGCCACCCCCGCCCAGGTCCAGGCGGCCCTGGTCCGCAACGCCAGCCCCGGCGTCTGCAACCTGCCAGCGGAGTCCCCGAACAAGATCCTCTACACCGGCCCGTTCTGGAGGTGACCGCCCTGCGGACCAGATCCACTCTGTGGTGACCGGCACACGAGTCCAAATGGGTGACGGAACTGGTCAAGCCTGGAAAGGCTTGCCAAGATGCGGCGTGCGTCCGGTAGTCGGACGCGCGTCGCATACCGGAGGGACCGCTGTGCCCCAAGGTCCTGGCCGATTAGCCGCGTGCCTGGCCTCCGCCGCTCTCGCCATCCCGACCGCCCTCGCGGGCCCCGCCGCCGCGGTTATCCACAGCCCGCCCGCGAGCCCTATTGACAAGATCCAACCACCGGTACCCTGGAAGGAAAGGGCGGTTAGACCCCCGGTCGGGGCGGGGTCTGTCGGGGCGGGGTCTGTCGGGGCGGGGTCTGTCGGGGCGGGGTCTGTCGGGGCGGGGTCTGTCGGGGCGGGGTCTGTCGGGGCGGGGTCTGTCGGGGCGGGGTCTGTCGGGGCGGGGTCTGTCGACGTTGGGGGCAGTGGGGCGCGGGCTGGTGATGCGCGGAGTGGTGGGGTTCGGGTTGATGGGGCGCTGACTGGTGAGGCGCAGGTCGGTGGGGCGTGGGGTGGTGGGTTGCAGGGCGGCGGCATGCAGGCCAGTGGGGTGCGGGTCGGCGTGTCCGGTGGAGCGCAGGTCGGTGGGGCGCAGGTTGGTGGCGCTCAGGCCGCTGGAGCGCCGGTTAGTGGGGAGCGGACTGGCGGCGCGCAGGGTGGCGCGGGGCGGGATGGCGGCGCGCGGACTGGTGAGTCGCAGGCCGGTGAAGCGCAGGGTGGTGCCGCGCAAGCTGGCGGTGCGCGGGCTGGTGAGGTGCAGATCGGCGCCGCGCAGGTTGGCAGTGCGCAGGATGGCCCCCCGCAAGCTGGTGGTGCTCGGGCTGGTGAGGTGCAGACTGGTGCCGCGCAGGTTGGCACCGCGCAGGCTGGCGCGGCGCAGGTTGGCCCGCCGCAACCTGGTGGCACTCGGGCTGGTGAGGTGCAGATCGGTGCTGCGCAGGTGGGCGTGGTGCAGGCCGGGGCCGCGCAGGGGGGCGCCGGGCAGTTAGGTGCGGTGGAGGGTGTGCGGGTGGCGGCGGCGTTGGGGGAGTTATGGGCGGCTTACCGGCGCGGCGATCGGGAGTTGGCGAGGTTAGCTGCTCGGGTTGATCAGGTTGTGCGGGTGGAGTTGGGGGAGCGGGGGGAAGCTGTTCGGGCGGCTGTGCGGTTGGTGGTGGGGCCGCCGGGGCGGGCTTGGGGGGCTCGGTTGGCGCTTATGGGGGTTGAGGTGCCGGAAGGGCAGGGTGCGTTTGTCAGGGCGGCGGTGCGGGCCTATGACTCCGCTTATGCAGTTTCGCCCAGTACGGTGTCGAGTACTTTCGGTCACCATGGCGATCACATCCCCGATCGGATGGCCGACGGAGATCCTGGCACCTATTACTGGAGCGCGGGGCCTGCCGTGAAAGGCGCGGCCGTTGTGGTGGATCTCGGGCGGGTTCGGCGGGTGCACGGGGTGCGGCTCGCGCTCGGGAAGTCGGATCGGCCGAATGACTATCTGCATCGCGGGGTTCTGGAGTTCTCCGTCGACGGACGCCACTGGTACACCGTCGCCCGGCTTGACGGGCCGCTCCATGAGGTTCGGGTGCGTGCCGACATCCGGTACCTGCGGCTGCGGTCGACCGCCGATCAGGCGCAGTGGCTCGTCGTGCGCGATTTGAGCGTTATCGGGTGTCCGGTCGGCAAGGCGGCCGACGGGGACCCGGCCACCGTGTTCACTGTCACAGCCGCCCCCGTCGAGCTGCCGCTGACCCCCGGGCCGACGGCGTCGGCGATCGTGGTGCGGGCGGGGGCCGACACCGCGCGCGGGGGGAAGGTTCAGGTGAGAATGGGGGGCGGCTGGCGCACGGTGGGCGCGCTGGCCGGGCCGTACACCGAGTTGCCGCTGCCCCGGGGGCGGGCGACGCGGGTGCGGATCGTGCCCGGCGCGACCCCCCTGGGGGTGCACGAGGTCACCGTCCGTCCGGCAGGCTGAGCGGGACCGGCCTCACCGGGGTGTCAACCGCTGTGTGAGGTCGTGCCCGTCACGTGGGACGATCCTCCCGATGGGCGGGACAATCGCGGTAACCTCCTCCGACCGAACCCCTAGGGAGCTGGAGGTAGTCGGGCATGTTCCGCAAGGTGCTCGTCGCCAACCGCGGTGAGATCGCCATCCGGGCGTTCCGGGCCGGGTACGAACTCGGGGCCGGGACCGTGGCGGTCTTCCCCCATGAGGACCGCAACTCGCCGCATCGGATGAAGGCCGACGAGGCGTACCTGATCGGCGAGCCCGGCCATCCCGTGCGCGCCTACCTGTCCGTCGAGGCGATCATCGACGCCGCCAAGAAGGCCGGGGCCGACGCCGTCTACCCCGGTTACGGCTTCCTCTCCGAGAACCCCGACCTCGCGCGCGCGTGCGCCAACGCCGGGATCACCTTCGTCGGCCCCGACGCCGACGTGCTGGAGCTGACCGGCAACAAGGCGCGGGCCATCGCCGCCGCGCGCGAGGCCGGGCTGCCGGTGCTGCGCTCGTCGGAGCCGTCCACCGACGTCGACGCGCTGCTGACCAAGGCCGAGGAGATCGGCTTCCCGGTCTTCGTCAAGGCCGTCGCGGGGGGCGGCGGCCGGGGCATGCGCCGGGTCGAGGACCCCAAGGCGCTGCGCGAGTCGCTGGAGGCGGCGATGCGCGAGGCCGAGTCGGCCTTCGGCGACGCCACCGTGTTCCTGGAGCAGGCCGTGGTCGACCCGCGGCACATCGAGGTGCAGATCCTCGCCGACGGCGAGGGCAACGTGATCCACCTCTACGAGCGCGACTGCTCGATGCAGCGCCGCCACCAGAAGGTCATCGAGATCGCGCCCGCGCCCAACCTCGCCCCGGAGCTGCGCGACCGCATCTGCGCCGACGCGGTGAGGTTCGCCAGGCACATCGGCTACAAGAACGCGGGCACCGTCGAGTTCCTGCTCGACACCCGCGGCGAGCACGTGTTCATCGAGATGAACCCGCGCATCCAGGTCGAGCACACGGTGACCGAGGAGGTCACCGACATCGACCTCGTGCAGTCGCAGCTGCGCATCGCCTCCGGCGAGACGCTGGCGGACCTCGGGCTGTCCCAGGACGTCGTCTACCTGCGCGGCGCTGCGCTGCAGTGCCGCATCACCACCGAGGACCCGGCCAACGGCTTCCGTCCGGACACCGGCAAGATCTCCGCCTACCGCTCCCCGGGCGGCGGCGGCATCCGGCTCGACGGCGGCACGGCCGTCGGCGCCGAGGTCAGCGCCCACTTCGACTCCATGCTGGTCAAGCTCACCTGCCGCGGCCGCGACTTCGGCGCCGCGGTGCGCAGGGCCAAGCGGGCCATCGCCGAGTTCCGCATCCGCGGCGTGGCGACCAACATCCCGTTCCTGCAGGCCGTGCTGGACGACGACGACTTCCAGGCAGGCCGGGTCACCACGGCGTTCATCGAGCAGCGCCCGCACCTGCTGACCGCCCGGCACTCCGCCGACCGGGGCACCCGCCTGCTGACCTACCTGGCCGACGTGACGGTCAACCGCCCGCACGGCGAGCGGCCCAAGGTGATCGACCCCCGGGAGAAGCTGCCCGCCGTCGACCTGTCGGCGGACCCGCCCGCGGGCTCCAAGCAGCGGCTGGTCGAGCTGGGCCCGGAGGGCTTCGCCCGCTGGCTGCGCGAGTCGCGGGCCGTCGGGGTCACCGACACGACCTTCCGCGACGCGCACCAGTCGCTGCTGGCGACCCGGGTGCGGACCCGCGACCTGCAGGCCGTCGCGCCCTACGTGGCGCGGTCGATGCCCGAGCTGCTGTCGCTGGAGTGCTGGGGCGGGGCGACCTACGACGTGGCGCTGCGGTTCCTCGCCGAGGACCCGTGGGAGCGGCTGGCCGCGCTGCGCGAGGCCGTGCCGAACCTGTGCCTGCAGATGCTGCTGCGCGGGCGCAACACCGTCGGCTACACCCCGTACCCGACCGAGGTGACCTCCGCGTTCGTCGAGGAGGCCACCAGGACCGGCATCGACATCTTCCGCATCTTCGACGCGCTCAACGACGTCGAGCAGATGCGGCCCGCGATCGAGGCCGTGCGCGAGACCGGGACCGCGGTCGCCGAGGTGGCCCTGTGCTACACCGCCGACCTGTCCGACCCGGCCGAGCAGCTGTACACACTGGACTACTACCTCAAGCTCGCCGAGCAGATCGTGGGCGCGGGCGCGCACGTGCTGGCCGTCAAGGACATGGCGGGCCTGCTGCGCCCGCCCGCCGCCGCCCGGCTGATCACCGCGCTGCGCAAGGAGTTCGACCTGCCGGTGCACCTGCACACCCACGACACCGCGGGCGGGCAGCTGGCGACCTACCTGGCGGCCATCCAGTCCGGTGTGGACGCCGTGGACGGCGCGGTGGCGTCGATGTCGGGCACGACGTCGCAGCCGTCGCTGTCGGCGATCGTGGCCGCCACCGACCACAGCGACCGGGAGACCGGGCTGTCGCTGCAGGCCGTGGGCGACATGGAGCCGTACTGGGAGATCGTGCGGAAGGTCTACAAGCCGTTCGAGGCGGGCCTGCCCTCGCCGACCGGGCGGGTGTACCACCACGAGATCCCCGGCGGCCAGCTGTCGAACCTGCGCACCCAGGCGGTCGCGCTCGGGCTGGGCGACCGGTTCGAGGAGATCGAGACCATGTACGCCGCCGCCGACCGCATGCTCGGCAGGCTGGTGAAGGTGACGCCGTCGTCGAAGGTCGTCGGCGACCTGGCCCTGCACCTCGTCGGCGCGGGCGTGGACCCCAAGGAGTTCGAGAACGAGCCCGGCCGCTTCGACATCCCGGCCTCCGTCGTCGGCTTCCTGCACGGCGAGCTCGGCGACCCGGCCGGGGGCTGGCCCGAGCCGTTCCGCACCAAGGCGCTGGCCGGGCGGCCCGCGCCCAAGGGCATGGTCGCGCTGACCGACGAGGACCGCACGGGCCTTGCCGAGAACCGGCGCGCGACGCTGAACCGGCTGCTGTTCGCCGGGCCGACCAAGGAGTTCCTGGCCCACCGCGAGCAGTTCGGCGACACCAGCGTGCTGGCCAGCAAGGACTTCTTCTACGGGCTGGAGCACGGCAAGGAGTACGCCGTCCCGCTCGACCGGGGCGTCACGCTGCTGATCGAGATCGAGGCGGTGTCGGACCCGGACGAGCGCGGCATGCGCACGGTCATGGCGAAGCTGAACGGGCAGCTGCGGCCCGTGCAGGTGCGCGACCGGTCCGTGGCGTCGAACGCCCCCGCCGCCGAGAAGGCCGACCGCGGCAACGCCAACCACGTCGCCGCGCCGTTCGCGGGCGTGGTCACGCTGTCGGTCGCCGAGGGCGACGCGGTGGAGGCGGGCGCCACCATCGCCACGATCGAGGCGATGAAGATGGAGGCCGCGATCACCTCCCCGCGCGCTGGCACGGTGTCGCGCGTGGCCATCGGCAAGGTCCAGCAGGTCGAGGGCGGCGATCTCCTGGTGGAGCTTTCGTCGTAACGGTTGGTGGGCGGTCTGGTCGCTGTTGGCTGCTTCCGGGGTTGGGTCGGGCGCCGGGTCGTTAGACTCCGGTGCCCGACAAGCCACCACGGTGGGGGAGACATGACCGACCAGCCGCCCGGCCACCAGCCGCCGGGATACCAGCCTTCCCCCGCCGGGGAGCCCACGCCGCCGGGTGGCTTCCGCGCCGCGCCGTACCAGGGGTTCCCCGCGTCGGGGCCGATGCCCGCGCAGCCGGGCTACCCGGCGTCGGGACCGCTGCCCGCCCAGCCCGGATACCCGGGCTCGGGCCCCTTCCCCGCCCAGACCGGCGGGTTCCCGCAGCAGCAGGCGCCCAAGCGCAAGGGCGGCGCCGCGGTGCCGCTGCTCGCCGTCGCGATGGTCGTGTTCCTGGCCGCGGCGGGCGTGATGGTCTTCCTGTGGCTGGGCGCCTCCGACGACACCAAGGCGCACAACGACAAGCTCACCGCGCTCACGAGCGAGCTGTCCTCGACGCAGCGCAAGACCGAGGAGGCGACGGAGTCCGCGGCCAGCTCCCAGGCGAAGGCCGACGACGCGGGCAAGGACATCGCCGCGCTGGAGCGCGAGATCAGCGGCCTGCGCCGGTGCGCCGACCGGGTGCGCGAGACGCTTATCGTGGCCGAGTCCGGCACCGACGCCGAGCTGCGCGCCGCCGTCCAGACCATGTTCCAGAACTGCTGAGCCAGGAGCCCTGCGATGAGTTTCCCCGGACCCGACCAGGTCGCCGGATGGGGCGCGGCCCAGCAGCCCTCGGCACAGCCGCCGCAGGCCAGGAGCAAGGCGCCGGTCGTCGTGCTGGCCGTGCTGGCCGCGTTGTTCGCCATCGCGGCGGGCGTGTTCACGGTGTTCTACTTCGGTGAGAAGGCCGAGTCCGACCGCGTGGCCGCCGCGGTCGCCGACAAGGAGCGCGAGGTCGCCGCGGCCAAGGACGGCCTCGGCGACGCCGAGGAGCAGGCCAGGGCCGCCCTCGACGAGCTGGAGTCCCAGGAGGGCAAGCTGTCCAGCCTGGAGACCGAGAAGGACGAGGTGGCCGCCTGCACCGCGGCCGCGAAGCGCTACGTCGACGCGCCCGAGGACCTGCCCGAGCCGGAGCTGGACAAGCTGTTCGACACGATGTACGAGGCCTGCCGCTACATCTGAGGCTCAGTCGGGCAGCAGCGGCACCGAGATCCCCGGGTCCCGGCCGAGCAGGGCGGCCCGGGTGATCGCCGTCGTGCCGAAGCGGTCCCGGACGGTGTCGACGGCGGAGTCCAGCACGGGGCCGCCGCGGTCGAACGGCAGCGCCAGCTGGACGGCGTCGGAGTTCTCCAGGTTCGACAGGGCCAGCCCGATCAGCGTGAGGCCGTCGGCGGCGATCCTCGGCCACGCCGCGGCGAAGAGGTCGCGGGCAGCGGCCAGGATGACGGCGGTGTCGGTGGTCGCCTCGGCGATCGTGTGGGAGCGGGTGGCGCGGGTGTAGTCCCGGAAGCGCATCCGCAGGGTCACGGTGCGGCAGGCCCGGTCGGCCCGGCGCAGGCGGCGCGCGAGCCGGTCGGCCAGCGCGGCCAGGGTCGCGTCCAGCTCGTCGTGGCCGCGCTGCCGCGAGCCCAGGGCCCGCTGCGCGCCGATGGACCGGCGGCGGCGGCCCACCTCCACCGGGCGCGGGTCGCGGTTGTGGGCGAGGGCGTGCAGGTGGCGTCCGGCCGCGCGGCCGAGCATCCCGACCAGCTCGGCCTCGCACAGGGCGGCGACCTGGCCCACGGTGCCGATGCCGTGGTCGCGCAGCTTCGCCGACGTCACCGCGCCGACGCCCCAGAGGCGCTCCACGGGGAGCGGGTGCAGGAACGCCAGCTCGCCGTCGTGCGGGACGACCAGCAGGCCGTCGGGCTTGGCGACGGCGGAGGCCACCTTGGCCAGGAACTTCGTCCGCGCCACCCCGACCGTGATGGGCAGCCCGACGGCGGCGGCGACCTCGGCGCGCAGGCGGGCGGCGATGTCCGCCGCCGACCCCGCGATCCGGCGCAGGCCGCCGACGTCGAGGAACGCCTCGTCGATGGAGATGCCCTCGACCAGCGGGGTCGTGGCGGCGAAGACCTCGAACACCGCCTTCGACGCCGCCGAGTAGGCCGACATCCTCGGCGGCACGACGATCGCGTCCGGGCACAGCGCCCGGGCCTGGCGGCCGCCCATCGCCGTGCGGACGCCGCGCGCCTTGGCCTCGTAGGACGCCGCCAGCACCACACCGCCGCCGACGATCACCGGTCTGCCGCGCAGGCGCGGGTCGTCGCGCTGCTCGACGGAGGCGTAGAACGCGTCCAGGTCGGCGTGCAGGATCGGGCCGTCGGTCGACACGAACATATGTTCGCATCCGGTGACCGGATTGACACGTGACCTTTTGGTCACCTAAACTCGGTGGCGTGGACGAGGTGTTCAAGGCGCTGGCCGACCCGACCCGCCGCGGCCTGCTGGACGAGCTGTTCCGGGAGGACGGCCAGACGCTCAGCGCGCTGGAGGCCCGGGTGCCGATGACCCGCTTCGGGGTGATGAAGCACCTGAAGCTGCTGGAGGAGGCCGGGCTCGTCGTGACGAGACGCCGAGGCCGGGAGAAGGTGCACTACCTCAACCCCATCCCCATCCGCCTGATCCACGACCGCTGGGTCAGCAAGTACGCCGAACCCTGGGCCGCCGGGCTCACGGGTCTCAAGGAATCCCTGGAGCGCACCATGGAACGAGTCTTCGAGATCTACATCCGCACCACGCCCGAGCGCCTGTGGGAGGCGATCACGACCAGCGACATCCGCGCGAAGTACCAGTTCGGCGTGCGCATCACCGAGGACTGGTCGCCGGGGGCGCGCATCGAGATGAGCCACCCGGGAGCGGGGCTGCTGGGGGAGGGCGAGGTCATCTCGGCCGACCCGCCCGCGCAGCTGGTGCACACCCTGCGGGCGTTGTGGAGCGATGAGGTGAAGTCGGAGGGGACGTCGAAGGTTACGTGGGACATCGGGCAGGTCGAGGACTCGTGCCGGTTGACGGTGACCCACTCGGAGCTGCGGGAGGGGGCGAACGACGAGCTCTACGGCGGGTGGCCGATGATCCTGTCGGGGTTGAAGACGTGGCTGGAGACGGGGGAGACGCTGACTACGCCGGGGTCGTTGATGTACGGCGGGTGAGTGAGGGCGGTTCGCCTTCGATGGCCGCCTTTCTCGCCGCTGGTCGTTCGTGACCTGAGCCTGGGCTGGTGTTCCATGGCTTCGGCAGCCGCGGTGGCGCGCTTCGCGAGTTGATTTGTTGGTCCGATGGGGTGGACCCGCATTCGCGGGGCCCCTAAGCGAAGCGTCGCGGGCGCGGAGAAGCGGCGGATCGGCGAAGCCGTCCGCGCCCGAGCGAGGGTAGCGACGCTTCGCTCCCCACGAATGCGGGTCCACCCCATCGGACAGTGTTGGTGGGGCGTGTTGCGTGGGGTGGGTGGTTGCGCTGCTTTCTCCGTCTGGGACTGTTGCTGCTTTGCGTTATGTGGGCCAGGTTGGGTTTGTGGTTACCACGGTTAGGCGTTGGGTGGCTCGGGTCAGGGCCACGTAGAGGGTTCTGGGGCCTGTTAAGGACTCTGTGATGAGTTCTGTGGGTTCGGCCAGGACCACTGCGTCGTATTCGAGGCCCTTGGACTCCAGGCCGTCGACTACCTTGACTCGGTCGTCGTCCACGCCTGCTACCGCGGCTCGTGCGGCCTCTACGCGGGACGTTGACGTGATGACGCCTACGGTGCCCTGTACCTCCGCCAGGAGGGTTCGGACCGCGTCGACCACCGCGGACATCAAGGTGTCCTGGGGGACCACGGTGACCTGGGGCTCCTGGCCCGTGCTGCGCACCGCGTGCGGCAGCTCCTCCGGGGTGGCGATGTCCGCGACCACCTTATGGGCCAGGGCGAAGATCTCCGCGGAGTTGCGGTAGTTCGTGCGCAGCGCGAAGCGGCGGTGTTCGGTGGTGGGGCCGCCGAGGGCGGCCGTGCGGGCCCGGCGGGCCTCCTCCGGGTCCGGCCAGGAGCTCTGGACCGGGTCGCCGACGACCGTCCAGCTGGCGTAGCGGCCTCGGCGGCCCACCATGCGCCACTGCATGGGGGACAGGTCCTGGGCCTCGTCGACCACGATGTGCGCGTACTCGTCGTAGTTCGAGCCGCGCGGGGGTTCGGGGTCGCCGTGCTTGCGGCGGCGGCGCGGGGGCCTGCCGAGGAGGATGCGCAGCTCGTCCAGGAGGGCGACGTCGGCGACCGACGGGCCCGCCGAGAGGTCCGACCAGGACGCGGCGAGCAGGTCGACCTCGCGCTTGGTCAGGACCTTCCCTGCCGCCGCGGCCAGCCTGCGGCGCTCGCCGAGGGAGCGCAGCACGTCCATCGGGGTCAGCAGCTGCCACCAGACGACCACGAAGCGGTGGAAGTCGAGGCGTTCGCCGAGGTCGGTGAGCAGTTCGGCGCGGGTGGCCGGGAAGTCGCCGAAGGAGTCGGCCTTGCGCCACAGGGCCTCCAGCAGGGCCTCGGCGGCGTCGACCCGGGACTGGTTCGGCGGGCGGCGTCCGTTGTGGACAGCGCGGCGGACGCCGGCGAGCTCGCGCGCGTCCAGCTTGAGGACCTGGCCTTTGTAGACAATCCGCAGCTCGTCCGGCGCGTCGGCGGGCGCGTCGCGGATGGCGCGCTTGAGCACGCGGCGCATCCGCAGCGAGCCCTTGATCGCGGCGACCTCGGCGCTGTCGTTGCGGACCGCCTTGACGCCGTCGAGCACCTCGCCGAGGGAGCGCAGCTCCACGCTGTCCTCGCCCATCGACGGGAGCACGCGGGAGATGTAGGAGGTGAACGCGGGCGACGGCCCGACGACGAGCACGCCGCTGCCGCCCATCCGCCTGCGGTCCCGGTACAGCAGGTACGCCACCCGGTGCAGCGCCACCGCGGTCTTCCCGGTGCCCGGGCCGCCGGTGATCTCGGTGACCCCGCGCCACGGCGCGCGGATCGCCACGTCCTGCTCCTTCTGGATGGTGGCGATGATGTCGCGCATGTTTTCCCCGCGCGCGCGGGTGAGGCTGGCCATCAGCGCGCCCTCGCCCACCACCGCCATGCTCTCCGCGCGGGCGTCGGGCATGAGCAGGTCGTCGTCGATGTCCACGACCTGCTTGCCGGTCGAGCGGATGACCCTGCGGCGCACCACGTCCATCGGGTGCTCGGCGGTGGCCTGGTAGAACGGCGCCGCCGCGGGGGCGCGCCAGTCGGTGACGAGGTTGTCGAAGTTGCCGTCGCGCACGCCGAGGCGGCCGACGTACTGGGTCTCGCCGGTCGTCGAGTCCAGCCTGCCGAACACCAGTCCCTCGTGCTCGGCGTCGAGCGTGCGCAGGATCTGGGTGGCGTGGCGCACCATCACGTCCCGCTCGAACAGCATCGCCGCCTGCTCGAACACCGCCTCGTTGCGCGCCCCGTGCGCGAGTTGGTCGCCCTTGGTGCGCATGTCCTCGGCGTCGTCGCGGATCTCGGCGACCCGTGCGTAGACGACGTCCAAGTGCTTCTGCTCTACGGCGATCTCGGCCTCTCTGACAGAGGTCTCCGACACCCCGCTGTCCCCCCTGCTCGATTCCGACCGGACAAGCGAGACTACGCGGTCCCCGCGCCCGATGAATCGGCCGCGTGGCCGACTGTGCCCCGTGTCACCCGCGCGGCTGGTCCACGTGGAGCATCCGGCACGATGGGGCCGTGACCAGGATCGTCGCGGGTGTGGCGGGTGGACGCAGGCTCGCGGTGCCGCCCAAGGGCACCCGGCCCACCGCCGACCGGGTGCGCGAGGCGCTTTTCAGCGCGCTGGAGGCCGCGCTCGACCTCGACGGCGCGCGCGTGCTCGACCTCTACGCGGGCTCCGGCGCGCTCGGCTTCGAGGCGCTGTCCCGCGGCGCCGCGCTGGCCACGCTGGTCGAGTCCGACCGCACCGCGGTCAAGGTGCTGCGGGACAACGCCGCCGCGCTCGGCCTGCCGGGGGCGGACGTGCGGCCGGGCAAGGTGGCCACCGTGCTGGCCGAGCCCCCGCCCGCGCCCTACGACCTGGTGTTCGCCGACCCGCCGTACGCGCTCGGCCAAGCCGAGCTGGCCGCCGTGCTGACCGCGCTGGTCGGGAACGGCTGGGCGGCCGACGGCGCGACCGTCGTCGTCGAGCGCGACCGCCGCTCCGGTGAACCCGCCTGGCCGCCCGGCTTCGAGTCGACCAGAACGCGCGCGTACGGCGACACCGAACTGCACTGGGCGGTGATCACCGCCACCCGGTGACGGGGGTGTCCGGCTGCTACCGTCCGCGACATGACCCGCGCTGTGTGCCCCGGCTCATACGACCCGCCCACCAACGGTCACCTGGACGTCTTCGAGCGCGCCGCGAGCCTGTTCGACGAGGTCGTGGTCGTGGTCGCGATCAACAAGAACAAGCGCGGCCTGTTCACCGTCGACGAGCGCATGGGCCTGCTCGCCGACATCACCGGCCACCTCGACAACGTCCGCGTCGACTCCTGGCACGGCCTGCTGGTCGACTACTGCGCCACCCACGACGTCCAGGCGATCGTCAAGGGCGTGCGGGTCGCGGGCGACTTCGACTACGAGCTGCAGATGGCTCAGATGAACAAGGGCCTCACCGGCGTGGAGACGCTGTTCATGCCCACCAGCCCGGTCAACAGCTTCCTGTCGAGCTCGCTGGTCAAGGAGGTCGCCGCGCACGGCGGCGACGTCTCCCACCTGCTGCCCGAGCTCGTCCACAAGCGACTGCTGCGCAGGCTCGCCGAGAACGCCTGACAACCTTCCCCGCCCGGTGCGCGTCGATCTTCCCGACCGACCGAGACAAAGGGGAGAACATGCGCATTTCCACACGCGCCGCCGTGGTGGCCGCCGTGCTCGTCGGAACCGTGGTCCCCGCGGGGACGGCCCAGGCGGCGGGCGCGCGGGGCGCGGGCTACGTGTGGGCCGACCAGCCGACCGCCGCCTCGTACACGCCGTCGGCCGGGTACCAGATGAACAGCACCGGGCCCGCGGTGCGGAACACCATCAGGAGAGCGGGGACCGGCGTCTACGAGGTCCGCTTCACCGCCCTCGGCGTGACCGGCGGCATCGCCCACGCCACCGCGTACGGCACGGGCACCAACCACTGCAAGGTCAGCGGATGGCACGTGTCCGGGTCCGACCAGCTGGTGACCGTCCGGTGCTTCACCCTCGCGGGCGCGCCCGCCGACACCCGGTTCACCGCGAGCTACACAAACCGCACGTCGTGGGCGGGCTTCGATTACGGCCGCACCTACCCTGGCGCCTACGTCTGGGCCGACAACCCGACCGCGGCGGACTACACGCCGACCCGCACCTACCAGTACAACTCCGAGGGCTTCGCCAACCGCGTCACCCGGCTCGGTCGCGGCACGTACAAGGTGCACCTGCCGGAGATCGGCTGGGAGGTGCGCGGCGGGCACGCCGTCGCCACCGCGTACGGCTCGGGGTCCGAGCGGTGCAAGGTCCCGGGCTTCGGCTGGGACGAGGGCTCCCGCTCGGAGATCACCGTCGGCGTCCGCTGCTTCACCGCCGCGGGCGAGCCTGTCGACACCCGGTTCACGCTCACCTTCACCGACCGCACGAACATCCTGGGGTTGGAAAGCTGCTGCAACCCGAACGGCCACCAGTCCGCGCACCTGCTCGCCGACGACGAGGACGCCGCGTCGTACACCCCGGCCGCGTCCTACCTGCACGTCACGCAGGGCGGCGCCGCGACCGGCACGCGCCAGGGCCCGGGCGACTACACGATGCGGCTCACGAACGTGAACCTCGGCGGGGGGACCGTCCACGTCCAGTCGAGCAGCTGGGACGCCGAGTTCTGCACGGTCGGCCACTGGAGCGCGGGCGGGATCAAGGTCCGCTGCCACGACGCGGCGGGCGCCCCGGTCGACACGCCCTACGAGCTGAGCTTCACCGGTCCGTGGCTGCTGGGCTGAGGTCCAGCTTCATCCCGACGTGGCTCGGGACGAAGCCCAGCCGCTCGTAGAAGCGGTGCGCGTCGGGGCGGGACCGGTCGGTGGTCAGCTGCACCAGCGCCGCCGACCGCTCCCGCGCGCGCTCGACGGCCCACTCGACCAGCTCCTGGCCCAGCCCGGCCCCGCGCTGGTCGGACCGCACCCGCACGCCCTCGATGGTCGCGCGCAGCGCGGCGAGCCGGGACAGGCCCGGGGTGAAGGTCAGCTGCAGCGTGCCGACGACCTCGCCGTCGCGCTCGGCCACCACCAGCACCTGGTTGGGGTCGGCGGCGATCTCGGCGAAGGCGGCGGCGTAGCGCGGGTCGCCGGGGCGCTCCCTGGCCGCGCCCAGCGGGTCGTCGGCGAGCAGGGCCACGATGGCGGGGACGTCGGCGGCGCTGGCGGTGCGGATCACGGGCCCGAGCCTGACACACCCCGGCGATCTCCCCGCCCCGGCCCCGCGACCACGGCAGAATCGACGACGGGAGTCCGTCGCGGCGAGGAGGAGTCGATGTACAAGGTCTTCGAGGCCATCGACGAGCTGGTCACCATCCTGGAGGAGGCCAGGGGCGTGCCGATGACCTCCGGCTGCGTCGTGCCCCGAGGCGACGTGCTCGAACTGCTCGACGAGGTCCGCGACGCCATCCCCGCCGAGCTCGACGACGCCCAGGACGTGCTCGACCGCAAGGAGGAGATCGTCGGCGGGGCCGAGCACGAGGCCGAGCAGAAGCTGAGCAAGGCGGCCATGGAGGCCGAGCGGATGGTCGCCGACGCCCGCGCCGAGGCCGAGCGGCTGGTCGCCGAGGCCACCGCGCACGCCGAGCGGCTCGTCGCCGACGCCCGCGCCGAGGCCGACCGCACGGTGGCCGCCGGGCGCGCCGAGTACGACAACCTGGTCGGCCGCTCCCAGGCCGAGGCCGACCGGATGCTGCAGGCGGGCCGGGAGTCCTACGAGCGCGCCGTCGAGGAGGGCCGCTACGAGCAGCAGCGGCTGGTCTCCCAGACCGAGGTCGTCGCCGCCGCGCAGGCCGAGGCCCAGCGCACGGTCGACGCCGCCGCCGACGAGGCCGCCCGCCAGCGCGCCGAGTGCGACGAGTACGTCGACACCAAGCTCGCCGAGTTCGAGGACCTGCTCACCCACACCCTGCGCACCGTGTCCAAGGGCCGCACGCACCTGCGCGGCGCGCCCGTGGCGGCCGTCCCGTACGACTACACCCGCTGAATTTCGCCTCCGGGCGTCCGTCGCGTACCCTGGGCAGGCCGTATCCGGCACTGTCCCGCGTCCGAAAGCCGTGACTCACACAGCCATGTCCGAGTACCGCAAGAGCCACACCCGGCCCGAGGTGTCCAGTTCCTGGGTGATCGACACCCGCGACCTGGGCCGCAGGCCGGGCTCCAGCCGCGCCGTCCGGCGCACGGCGACCGCGGCCCACGACATCGGCCTCGAGGGGGTCATCGCGATCCCGACGGGGGCGTCCGTCGAGCTCGACCTGCTGTTGGAGTCGGTGGTGGAGGGCGTGCTGGTCTCCGGCACCGCCTCCGGCCCGCTGGCTGGCGAGTGCTCGCGCTGCCTCGACCCGATCACCGACGAGGTGACGATCGAGGTGACCGAGCTGTTCGCCTACCCGGACAGCGCCACTGACGAGACCACCGACGACGACGAGGTCGCCCGCCTGGTCGACGACCTCATCGACCTCGAGCCGGTGGTCCGCGACGCCGTCGTCCTCGCGGTGCCCTCGGCGCCGCTGTGCACGCCGGACTGCCCCGGGCTGTGCCCGGACTGCGGTGGCAAGTGGGCCGAACTCGGGCCGGATCACGCGCATGAGACCATAGATCCTCGGTGGGCGGCGCTCCAGGAGCGGTTCCCGCGGGATCAGGGCCACTAGCCCATCGGAAAGCTTCAGGTTTTAGCACGTCAGAGGAGATGCAGTCGTGGCCGTCCCCAAGCGGAAGATGTCGCGTTCGAACACCCGCTCCCGCCGCTCGCAGTGGAAGACCACCGCTGTGCACCTGGTGACCTGCAGCAACCGCGCGTGCAAGGCGCCCAAGCCGCAGCACATCGCCTGCCCGACGTGCGGTCAGTACGACGGTCGTCAGGTCACCCAGCCCGCGTGACCCGTGGGCACTAAGCCGTCCCGCGGTCCGTCGCAGGACCCGCAGACGCTGCTGGCCGCGCTCGGCGTCGAACTCGACGCCGAGCTGCTGCGCCTCGCCCTGACCCACCGTTCCTACGCCTACGAGAACGGTGGGCTCCCGCCGAACGAGCGGCTGGAGTTCCTCGGCGACGCGGTGCTCGGCCTGGTCGTCACCGACCACCTGTACCGCACGCACCCGGACCTGCCCGAGGGGCAGCTCGCCAAGCTGCGGGCCAGCGTCGTCAACATGCACGCCCTCGCGGGCGTGGCACGCACCCTCGGCGAGGGTGGGCTCGGCGCGCATCTGCTCCTCGGCAAGGGCGAGGAGCTGACGGGCGGCCGGGACAAGGCGTCGATCCTGGCCGACGGCATGGAGGCCATCATCGGCGCGGTCTACCTCAGCCACGGCATCGAGGTCGCCCGCGAGGTCGTGCACAAGCACTTCGACCGCCTGCTCGCGGAGGCCCCCCTGCGCGGGGCGGGCCTGGACTGGAAGACCAGCCTCCAGGAGCTGACGGCCGCGCGCGGCCTGGGCGTGCCCGAGTACAAGGTGCGCGAGGAAGGCCCGGACCACCGCAAGGAGTTCACCGCCACCGTCGTGGTGAACGGCCAGGGCTACGGCAACGGCGACGGCCGCACCAAGAAGGAAGCCGAGCAGAAGGCCGCGGAGGCGGCCTGGCGGGAGATCTCCGAGACCCCGCCGCGCCCCGACGATGCCGGAACTGCCTGAGGTCGAGGTCGTCCGGCGCGGCCTCGACGGGCACGTCGCGGGGCGCACGGTCGCAGGCGTCGAGGTCTTCCACCCGCGCGCCGTCCGGCGGCACCTCCCCGGCGCGTTCGACTTCGTCGGCCGCCTGATCGGCCAGACCCTCACGGCCGCGCGCAGGCGCGGCAAGTACCTGTGGCTGGAGCTGGACTCCGGCGAGGCGGTGCTCGCCCACCTGGGCATGAGCGGCCAGATGCTGGTCAGCAGCGCCAAGGCGCCCGCGGAGAAGCACCTGCGGGTGCGGTTCACCTTCGCCGACGGCGGCCCCGAGCTGCGCTTCGTCGACCAGCGCACGTTCGGCGGGCTGTCGGTGGAGGAGATGACGACCGTCGACGGCGCGCTGCTGCCCGTGCCGGTCGCCCACATCGCGCGCGACCCGATGGACCCCGCGTTCGACCTCGACGACGCCGTGCGGGCCGTGCGGCGCAAGCGGACGGAGATCAAGCGGGCGCTGCTGGACCAGACCGTGGTCTCCGGCATCGGGAACATCTACGCCGACGAGGCGCTATGGCGCTGCTCACTGCACTGGGCGCGCCCGACCGACCGGCTGACCGGCCCCGCCGTCGGCCGCCTGCTGACCGCGGCCACCGACGTGATGGCCGCCGCGCTGGCCGTCGGCGGCACGTCGTTCGACGCGCTGTACGTCAACGTCAACGGCCAGTCCGGCTACTTCGACCGCTCGCTGGCCGCCTACGGCCAGGAGGGCAGGCCCTGCCCGCGCTGCGGCACGGCGATCCGCCGCGAGCCGTTCATGAACCGCTCGTCCTTCTCCTGCCCCCGCTGCCAGCCCCGGCCGCGCGCCGCCCGGTAGCGCGGGCGCGCGGCGGAGGCGGGATAGTGGCGTCGTGACCAAGGTGCTGGTTGTCGACGACGAGCCGCAGATCGTGCGGGCGCTGCGCATCAACCTCAGCGCCCGCGGCTACGACGTCGTCACCGCGGCGGACGGCGCGGGCGCCCTGCGCGCCGCCGCCGACACCCACCCCGATGTCGTCGTGCTGGACCTGGGCCTGCCCGACATGGACGGCAACGACGTCATCGCGGGCCTGCGCGGCTGGTCGAGCGTGCCCATCCTGGTGCTCTCCGCCCGCGTCGACAGCGGCGACAAGGTCACCGCGCTCGACGCCGGGGCCGACGACTACGTCACCAAGCCCTTCGGCATGGACGAGTTCCTGGCCCGCCTGCGCGCCGCCGTCCGCCGCTCGGCGGTCGCCGCCGCGGACCAGTCGCCGGTCGTGGAGACCGAGACGTTCACCGTGGACCTGGCGGCGAAGAAGGTGCGCCGCGACGGCGCCGAGGTCCACCTGACGCCCACGGAGTGGGGGATCCTGGAGATCCTGGTCCGCAACCGGGGGCGGCTGGTGGCGCAGAAGCAGATCCTGCGGGACGTCTGGGGCCCGGCGTACGCGACCGAGACGCACTACCTGCGGGTGTACCTCGCCCAGCTGCGGCGCAAGCTGGAGCGCCAGCCGTCGCGGCCCCGGCACCTGATCACCGAGCCGGGCATGGGCTACCGGTTCGAGGGCTAGTAGCCGAACACCTGGGTCCAGTAGTAGCCGTCGGTCTCCAGCCCGATGCCCATCGTCTTGAGGTCGCAGTTGAGGATGTTGGCCCGGTGGCCGGGGGAGTTCATCCACGCGTCCATGACCTGCTCGGGCGTGCGCTGGCCGCGGGCGATGTTCTCCGCGCCCGGGCTGCGGTAGCCCTCGGCCTTGGCCCGGTCCACGAAGGTGCGGCCGTCGAGGCTGGTGTGCGAGAAGTAGTCCTTCTCCGCCATGTCCTCGCTGTGGCCCTGCCCTGCGGCGGCCAGTCGGGCGTCCAGCTTCACCGGGGCGCAGCCGTTCTCGGCGCGCTCGTCGTTGACGATGGCGAGGACCTCGGCGTCGACGGTGAGCGCGGGCTCGGTGGTCGGCTCGGTCGACTCGGCGGCGGCGGTGGTGGTCGTCGGCTTGGCCGACGTCGTGGTCGTGGCCTTGACGGTCGTGGTGCCCGACGGCTTGGCCGAGGTCGCCGCCGTGGTCGGGGACGGCGCCGCGGTGGAGGGCGGGGCTGTCTGGGTGCCTGCCGGGGAGGTCAGGTTCATCGCGACGGGACTGGGCGTGGTGTCCTCGACCGAGGGTGCGGCGAGGACGGTCGTCACGCCCGCGGTGCCCGCGCCCGTTGCCAGGGCGAACAGCACCGCCGGGACTAAGCGGCCACGACTTTTGGTCACGGTTCGGCAACGTACCACGATCGGGTGTAACGCCTACCTCGGGGGTGCGACGGCCGTCACGTTCCGTGGAGCGATCAGGTCAGGGGTCCGACGGCTCGGTCGGCTCGGTGGTCGTCGGCGTGGTCGGGTCGGTGGTCGGGACCGTGGTGGGCGGCTTCGTCGTCGTCGGCTTCGTGGTGGTGGGCCGCGTGGTCGGGTTCGTGGTGGGCGGCTGGCCGCCTCCACCGCCGCCTCCGCCTCCACCACCGGGCGGGGGCTCGTTGCCGCCGCCGGGCGGCGGGTCGACCGGGTCCGCGGAGTCCTCGGTGGTGGTGGATGTCGTGGTCGACGTTCCGGTGGTGGTGCTGGAGGACGTGGGCGTGGTGGTGACCGAGGTGGTCTCGCCGAAGGTGGCGGTCGTGGTCACCTGCACCTCGCCGCCGGGGGTGATCTGCGGGGTCTCGGGGGCCGTCTCGTCGGAGCCGCCCGAGGCGAAGGCGGCCACGGCGGCGAAGACGGTGGAGACGACGACGCCGGACACGCCGAGGACGGCGTACGGGGCGTGGCGGAGGCGTCCGGTGGCGGGCGGGGCGAGTTCGTCCCGGGCGTCAGGCTCGGACATGCAGGCGGACTCCCATCCGCGGGCCGGGGTGCGGCCCGTCTCGGCGCCGGACGGTATCACCCGACCTGGGCACATCCATTCGGGTGTCACACGGTCTCACGCTCCGTTTAGGGCACCATATGTCCTGTGTCGACCGACCACGCCGCGCCCGTGCGCATGACCGCCTTCGTCCGCGGGCACGTGCAGGGCGTCGGTTTCCGCTGGTGGACGCGGTCGCGCGCGCTCGAGTTCGGGCTCACCGGCTGGGCCCGCAACACCGAGGACGGGCGCGTCGAGGTGGTCGCCGAGGGGCCGAGGGAGGCGTGCGACCGGATGCTGGCCGCGCTCACCTCGGGCCGCACGCCGGGCCGCGTCGACGGCGTCGTGGAGCAGTGGGCCGACGCCAAGGGCGACCTGGCCGGGTTCCGCGAACGGTGACCTGGGGCATATTCGACCGGATGGTGAACCGCCGCGCCCGGCGCGGCGTAGAACCGCGCGTGGGACCGCCCGCAGGCGAAGAGGATCTCGTGCGCGAGCTGTACCGCCGGTACCGGCGGCCGCTGCTCGCGTACGCGATGCGCGCCGTGGGCGGGGACCACCAGCGCGCGGAGGACATCGTGCAGGAGACCTTGCTGCGGGCGTGGCGCAACGCCGACACGCTGCACCCGGACCACGCGGGCCCGTGGCTCTACACCGTGGCCAAGAACCTGGTCATCTCCGGGTACCGCAGGCAGAGCGCCCGCGCCACGGAGATCCCCATGGAGGGCTCAGACGCGCTGCGCGTCGAGCACCCCGACGAGTTCGACCGCGTGCTGCAGGGCTGGCAGATCGCCGAGGCCATGCGCAGCCTTTCCCGGGACCACCGCAGCGTCATCGTCGAGCTGTTCTACCGGCGCCGCACGGTCTCCGAGGCCGCCGCCGTGCTCGGGGTGCCCGCGGGCACGGTCAAGTCCAGATCCTTTTACGCCCTGCGCGCCCTGCGCGACGCGCTGGAGGAACGGGGGGTGACCGAGCCGTGAGCTGTCCCATGATCACCAATGTCGGCGCCTACCTGCTCGGTGCGCTCGACCCGGCCGACCGCGCGGTGGTCCAGGCGCACCTGGCGGGCTGTCCGGTCTGCGAGTCCGAGCTGCTGCGGATGGCGCCGCTGCCCGGCCTCCTGCAGCGCGTGCAGGAGGCGGACTTCGCCGAGCCGGAGCCGGACGCGCCGATCACCGAGCCGGTCCCGGTGGCGCCCGCCGCGCCCGCGCGGCGGGCCAGGCTGCCCGTGCTGGTGGCCGCGGTCGCCGTCGTGATCGCCCTCGCCGGGATCGTGGCTGCGCAGACCCTCGGCAGGAAGTCCGACATGGTGACCTGGTCGGCGCACGACCCGGCCAGCGGCATCCGGGCCTACGTCGACCTGACGCAGCGGCCGTGGGGCACCGAGCTGAGCATCCGCATGCGCGACGTGCCGCCGGGCAAGCCGTGCAAGCTCGTCGTGCGGGCCAGGGACGGCAGCCGGGAGACCGCGGGCTGGTGGGCGGCCGGGACCACCGCCGAGGAGGAGATCCCGGGCAGCACGTCGTTCGACCTGTCCGCGATCGCGAAGGTCGAGGTCATCAGCGGCGACAACATCGTGATAGACATCACGCCACCCGATTAGTCGATCGCCACGCGCCGAGGGCGCCTCCCCGGGCGGGCCCGGCGACGCGGGTACGCTCGCCCGAACGCACCCGCACGGACAGGATTCGGCCAGTGCACCTCAAGAGCCTGACGCTGAAGGGCTTCAAGTCCTTCGCCTCGGCGACGACGCTGCGCTTCGAGCCGGGCATCACCTGCGTGGTCGGCCCCAACGGCTCGGGCAAGTCCAACGTCCTCGACGCGCTGCGCTGGGTCATGGGCGAGGGCAGCGCCAAGGGCCTGCGCGGCGGCAAGATGGAGGACGTCATCTTCGCGGGCACCGCGGGCCGCGCCCCGCTCGGCCGCGCCGAGGTGACGCTGACCATCGACAACACCGACGGCGCGCTGCCGATCGAGTACACCGAGGTCTCCATCACCCGTCGAATGTTCCGCGACGGCGCGAGCGAGTACGAGATCAACGGCAGTTCCTGCAGGCTGCTGGACGTGCAGGAGCTGCTGTCGGACTCCGGCATCGGCCGGGAGATGCACGTCATCGTCGGGCAGGGCCAGCTCAGCGCGATCCTGGAGTCCAAGCCCGACGAGCGCCGCGCCTTCATCGAGGAGGCCGCGGGCGTGCTGAAGCACCGCAAGCGCAAGGAGAAGGCGCTGCGGAAGCTCGACGCGATGCAGGCCAACCTGACCCGGCTCACCGACCTCACCGCCGAGCTGCGCCGCCAGCTCAAGCCGCTGGGCAAGCAGGCCGAGGTCGCCCGCCGCGCCCAGGTCATCCAGGCCGAGCTGCGCGACGCCCGGCTGCGCCTGCACGCCGACGACCTGGTCACCCAGCGCGCCGAGATCGCCCGCGAGGAGGCCGACGAGGCCACCGCCCGGCGCAAGCGCGCCGAGGTCGAGCAGGCGCTGGAGATCTGCCAGGCCCGGCAGAACGAGCTGGAGGAGGACCTGGCCACCGACGCGCCGCTGCTGGCCCAGGCCCAGGAGACCTGGTACCGGCTCTCGGCGCTGGAGGAGCGGCTGCGCGGCACGGTCCGGCTGGCCGTCGAGCGCGCCCGGCACCTGTCGGCGTCGGTCGAGGCCCCGCGCGGCGGCCGCGACCCCGACGAACTCGACGCCGAGGCCGAGCACACCGCGGTGCGCGAGGCCGAGCTGGGCGAGGCCGTCACCGAGGCCCGCTACGTGCTGGCCGAGTCGACCGAGCGGCGCGCCGAGCTGGAGCGGATGGTGCAGGCCGCGGAGAAGGCGCACATCGCCGCGGTGCGGGCCATCGCCGACCGCCGCGAGGGCCTGGCCAGGCTGGCCGGGCAGGTCGAGGCGCTGCGCAGCAAGACCAACGCCACGGCCGAGGAGATCGAGCGGCTCTCGGTCGCCCTCGCCGAGGCCCGCGAGCGCGCCGAGGTCGCCGCGGGCGAGCTGGCCGAGGCCCAGGAGGAGACCGGGGTCGAGGAGGGCGACGACGCCGACCTGCGCGAGCGGCTGGCCCAGGCCACCGAGGCCAACGAGGCCGCCAAGGCGCGCGTCGAGGAGCTGGTGCGCGCGGAGCGGACCGCCGAGCGGGAGATCGCGTCCTGGAAGGCGCGGGTCGACGCGCTGTCGCTGGGGCTGTCCCGCAAGGACGGCGCGGGCGCGCTGCTCGCCGCCGCCGACCGGCTGCCCGGGCTGCTGGGCTCGGTCGCGGCGCTGCTGACCGTCGAGCCGGGCGCGGAGGCCGCGCTGGCCGCCGCGCTGGGCCCGATCGCCGACGCGGTCGCCGTCGCCGACCCGTATGGCGCCGTCGCGGCGCTGGAGACGCTGCGCGCCGGGGATTCCGGGCGCGCGGGCCTGCTGGTCGGCGGGTCGAGGACCGAGGTGGACCGCTCGTCGTGGCCCGCGCTGCCCTCCGGCGCGCGCTGGGCGATCGATCTCGTGCACGCCCCCGACGCGCTGCGCCCCGCCGTGCACCGCGCGCTGGACCGCATGGCCGTCGTGGCTGATCTGCGCAGCGCGCAGGACCTCGTGCTGGCTCACCCGGACGTGCGGGCGGTGACCGCCGACGGCGACGTGCTCGGCGCGGAGTGGGCGATCGGCGGCTCGGAGCGCGCGCAGAGCGTCATCGAGGTGCAGGCCGCCGTCGACGAGGCCAGGGCTCGGCTGGGCGCGGCCGAGCGGGCGGTGGAGTCGGCGTCGGCGGCGCTGGCCGGGGCCCGCGCCGAGCAGCAGGCCAGGCGCGCCGAGGTCGGCGCGATCAAGGACGAGATGGGCGAGGCCAAGGTGCGCGCGGCCCGCTCCGCCGAGCGGCTCAACCGGATGCGCCAGGCCCTGCGCTCGGCCGAGGCCGAGGTCGAGCGGGCCGAGCGGCAGCGGGCCAAGGTCGAGCAGGCCCGCGAGGAGGCCCTGGCCAAGCTCGCCGACCTGGAGGAGCGCCTGGCGGTCGTCTCCGAGCAGCCGGTCGACGACGAGCCCGACTCCAGCGAGCGCGACGAGTACACCGCCGCCCTGGCGTCCGCCCGGCAGGAGGAGATGGAGGCGCGGCTGTCGCTGCGCACCGCGGAGGAGCGCCACCGCGCGCTGCAGGGCAAGGCCGAGCAGCTGCGCCGCGCCGCCCGCGCCGAGCGGGAGGCCCGCGAGCGCGCCGCCCGGGCGATGGCCGCCCGCAAGCGCGGCGCCGCGGTCGCCCAGGCCGTGGTGGACGGCGGCGAGCTGGCGCTGGAGCGGATCGCGCTGTCGCTGGCCCGCGCCGCCGAGGAGCGCGACATCGTGCAGGCCCGCCGCGCCGACCGCGAGCGCGTGCTGGCCGAGGTGCGCGCCAAGGTGCGCGAGCTGTCCGTCGAGCTGGAGAAGCTGACCGACGCGGTGCACCGCGACGAGGTCCTGCGCGCCGAGCAGCGGCTGCGGCTGGAGCAGCTGGAGACCCGCATCGCCGAGACGTTCGGCATCGGCCTCGACGACCTGGTCGCCGAGTACGGGCCGGACCAGCCGGTGCCGCCCTCGCCTGCGGAGCTGGCCGAGTACGAGGCCGCCCGCGAGCGCGGCGAGGACGTCAGCGCGCCCCCGCCGCTGCCGTACGACCGCGACACCCAGGCCCGCCGCGCCAAGCGCGCCGAGCGCGACATGGCCACCCTGGGCAAGGTCAACCCGCTGGCGCTGGAGGAGTTCGCCGCGCTGGAGGAGCGCTACAAGTTCCTGTCCACCCAGCTGGAGGACCTCAAGGACACCCGCCGCGACCTGCTCACCGTGGTCAAGGAGGTCGACGAGAAGATCCTGGAGGTCTTCACCTCGGCCTACCACGACGTGGCGCGGGAGTTCGAGGTCGTCTTCGACGTGCTGTTCCCCGGCGGCGAGGGCCGGATGGTCCTGACCGAGCCCGACGACATGCTGACCACCGGCGTGGACGTCGAGGCCCGCCCGCCCGGCAAGAAGGTCAAGCGCCTGTCGCTGCTCTCCGGCGGCGAGAAGTCGCTGGTGGCGGTGGCCATGCTGGTGGCGATCTTCCGCGCCCGCCCCTCGCCGTTCTACGTGATGGACGAGGTCGAGGCGGCGCTGGACGACACCAACATGCGCCGCCTGATCGGCCTGCTCGAGCAGCTGCGGGCCAGCTCGCAGCTGATCATCATCACCCACCAGAAGCCGACCATGGAGATCGCCGACGCGCTCTACGGCGTCTCCATGCGCGGCGACGGCATCACCCAGGTCATCTCCCAGCGCCTGCAACAGCGCCGGGAGGAACCCGTTCCGATCGAGGACTAGGCGGCCGGGCGCTTGGCTGCCTTGAACGACAGGTACGCGCCCGCGACCGACACCCCGGCGGCGAGCAGGGTCAGGAACAGGCCGATGCCCGCCGCGCCCATGAACTCGCCGTAGGTCAGCCAGCGCAGCAGGATGAGCACCGCGGCCGCGCCGGACAGGCCCAGCCACAGCATGGTGCGGTTGCGCACCTCGGTCCCCAGGTGGGGCAGCAGCACCACGACGCCCGCGCCGATCAGCAGCAGCACGGGGAACCAGGCGAGGAAGCCAGCGTTCCACGCCGAGAAGCCGCCGAGGAAGCCGAGCGAGATCCACGGGAAGAAGCTGAACAGGAACGCCGCCGCCCCCGCGCCGATACCGGTCCACTCGATCGGCGTGACGGTCTTGGGGTCGAAGTTGGCCATGGGTGGACCTCTCTGAACTGGGGGTATGACGAAGCGCGCCGTCCGGAGGGCACGCGCGCGCGGCAAGTATGAACCTGATCGTCCCCGGGCGGAATAGCGTGACGGGTAAACCGCTCGCTTCCCGGCGGCGCGACGCGCACGATGCACCCATGTACGCGATCCGCCCAGCATCGGCAGGCGACCGGGACCAGGTCATCGACCTCGTGGTCCGGCTGCAGGCCGACCCCGAGCAGCACATCGGCTACCACGGCGTCACGGCCGAGGAAGTGGCCGACGAACTCGACGGGCTCAAGCCCGACTGGGCGAGCGGCGCCGTCGTGGGGGTGAACGCCGCTGGCGAGATCGGCGCGGTGCTGACCGCCGACGCCGACGCGGAGGTCGGCCGGGCCTGGCTGTTCGGCCCGTACGTCGCGGTGCCGGAGGACCACCCGGTGCGCAGGCAGCTGTGGCACCGCACCGCCGACGAGCTGCTGGACGCCGTCACGGCCCTGCCGCGTCTGGACGGGTTCGCCGACCTGGAGCTGTACGGGCACCGCCAGCACCGCCTGCTCGCCGACTTCGCGGCCCGGCACGGGTTCGCCTCGGGCGAGACGAGTCGGGTGTTCACCTTGTCGGGGCCCGCGCTGCGCGCGGTGCTGGTCAGCGAGGCGGACCCGGACGGGCCGCGCAGGCTGGAGCCGGGCGATCCGCTGCGCGCCGAGGTGATCGACCTGCACGAGCGGTGCTTCCCCAACCGCACCGCGACCGGACGCCAGTTGGTCGACGGCGACCGGGGGCACACCGTGGTCGCGCTGTCGGGCGCGGACGGCCTCATCGGCTACGCCGCGGGCTTCACCCAGCCGGGCGAGTTCTATGTGGACTATGTGGGTGTCGTCCCCGGCATGCGCTCGGCGGGGGCGGGCCGGGCCGTTGTGCGCGGGCTGCTGCGCGAGTTGGCCGTCGTGAATGGTCCCAACCAGCGCGCCGCCGCGGTGATCATGTTGGGCAACGACGCGTCCGAGCGGATGTTCACCGCGCTCGGGTTCGAGCTGCACCTGGAGTTGGTGGGTTACCGGCGGCGCGCGATCACCGGATAGGGTGAATCTGCCTGGGGGACCCTTCTGCACCTGGAGTGTCCGCATGAGAGTGGGTCGGCGTCGATTCCTGGTCACCGGGGCGGCCGCGGTGGTCGCGTTCGATCCGCTGGGGCTGCGGTGGGTGGCGCAGGCGACGCCGGGGACCGTCGCGGTCCCCGACCTCGACGGCGAGCTGCTGACGGACCCGGCGGCGCTCGCCGAGGCGGCCGAGGACTACGGCCAGCTCGTCCACCGGTCCCCGCGCGCGGTGCTGCGGCCCGGGTCCACCCGGGACGTCGTCAGGATGGTGCGGTTCGCCAACCGGCACCGCATCGCCGTCGCCATGCGCGGCCAGGGGCACTCGACGTTCGGGCAGGCGCAGTCGGCGGGCGTGGTCATCGACTCGCGCCCGCTGTCGGACATCGCCGTCCGCGGCACGACGGCCGTCGTCGGCGCCGGGGCGACGTGGGGATCGCTGGTGGACGCCGCGCTCGCGCTCGGCATGACCCCGCCCGTGGCGACGGACTACCTGGGCCTGTCCATCGGCGGAACGCTGTCCGTCGGCGGGATCGGCGGGGCGAGCCAGCACCACGGGTCGCAGGTGGACACCGTCCGGTCGCTCGAGGTCGTCACCGGCACCGGGGACCTCGTCCGCTGCGCGCCCGGCGACCGGCTGTTCGACGCCGTCCTCGGTGGACTCGGCCAGTACGGCCTGATCGTGCGCGCCTGGCTCGACCTGGTCCCCGCCGCCGCGACGGCCCGCGTCTACAAGCTGACCTACGACCACCTGACCGACCTGACCGCCGCCCAGCGCATCGCGGTCCGCGACGGCCGCTTCTCCTATGTGGAGGGCCAGATCGTGCCAGCGGAGGGCGGCTGGGCGTATGTGCTGGAGGCGGCGTCCTACCACGACACCGAGCCCGACGACGCGAAGCTGCTGGCCGGTCTGCCGCCCGCCGACGCCGAGATCACCGACCTGCCCTACCGCGCGTGGCTGAACCGGATCACCGACGTGGTCGACCAGATCCGCCCGCTGCGGCTGCCCAACCCGTGGGTCAACCTGTTCCTTCCCGACGCCGGGACCGACGCCTTCGTCGCGGACGTGCTGTCCCGGCTGACCCCGGCCGAGGTCGGCGGCGGCCCGATCCTGCTGTACCCGGTCCACCGCGCCCGCATGACCCGCCCCATGGTCCGCCTCCCGGACACCGACCTGGTGTTCCTGCTGTCCATCCTGCGCGCGCTCCCGGCCGACGACGCCACCGTCGACGCCCTGCTCGCCGACAACCGCGCGATGTACGACGACGCCGTCCGGATCGGCGGCACGCAGTACCCCATCGGCTCGATCCCGGTCACCCCGGCCGACTGGCAGCGGCACTACGGCGCCCGGTACCGCCGCGTGCTGGCCGACAAGGCGACGTACGACCCGCGCCGCGTCCTCACCCCCGGCCAGCACGTCTTCGGCTAGGCGGCGGGCGCCCGCTCGGGGACGGGGGCGGTCTCCTCGGGACTGCGGCGGCGCAGTGCCAGCAGACCGCCCACCACCAGCGTGATCAGCACGCCGATCGGGGTGTACCAGGGGAAGGCGAGGGCGACGGCCTTGTCGGGGGCGGCGACGAGGCCCGGGTCCGGCTTGCCGAAGTCCACGCCGAGGAACGCGCCGGTCTGCGCGCTGAACTTCAGGCCGAGGATGACGAACGCCATCACCGCCACGGTCGTCACGAACGCCACGATGGCGTCGGACTGGCGGGCGCGGCGGAACAGCAGGCCCAGCAGGAACGCGCCCAGCAGCGCGCCGTAGGTGTAGCCGGTGATCGCCAGGGCGGTCTCCACGATCGGGTTCTTCGTCGTGGTGAACATCGACGCGAACACCACGAGCGCGCCCGCCCAGACCACCGTCCAGATGCGGCCCTGGCGCAGCAGGTCCGCGTCGCTGAGCTTGCGCTTGCTGATCCGCTGGTAGACGTCGGTCACCGTCGAGGAGGCGAGCGCGCCCAGCGACGAGCTCAAAGCGGCGGCGAGGATGCCCGCGATCACGAAGCCGGACAGCCCCGAGGGCAGCTCGGTCACGATGAACGTGGCGAACAGCTCGTCGTTGGCCGCCAGGCCCAGCTCGGAGACCGGGTCCAGTCCCTTGTAGAACGACCACAGCATGGTCCCGATGAACAGGAACAGCGCGAACTGCAGGAACACCACCACGCCGGAGGCGATGAGCGCCTTCTGCGACGCGCGGACGTCGTTGCACGCCATCAGCCGCTGCACGATCAGCTGGTCGGCGCCGTGCGATGCCATCGACAGGACCGCGCCGCCCAGGACCGCCGTGATGAACGCGTAGGCGTTGCTGACCGGCGCCGAACCGAAGTCCAGCAGCTGCGTCTTGCCAGCGTCGACCGCAGCGCCGAACCAGCCGTCCGGGAGTTTGCCCGACAGGACCACGATCACCGCGACCCCGCCGACGACGTACCAGAGCATCTGGATGGCGTCGACCCAGACGACCGCGCGCACGCCGCCGAAGAAGGTGTAGACCACCATCGCCACGCCCAGCACGGCGACGATCTGCCAATAGGCGGCGTCGACCCCGTACGCGTCGAGCACGACCTTGATCGGGATCGCGGTGGCGAACAGCCGCACGCCGTCGGCCAGCAGGCGGGTCAGCAGGAACGTCACCGACGCGGTGCCCTGCAGCCCGGGGCCGAACCGCTTGCCCAGGAAGTTGTACGCCGTGGTCATGTTGCCCGCGACGTAGCGCGGCAGCAGGACGAACGCGACCACGATCCGGCCGATGATGTAGCCGATCGCCAGCTGCAGGTAGGTGAACGCGCCCAGGTACGCCACCGTCGGCACGCTCAGCACCGTCAGCGTCGACGTCTCCGCGGAGACCACCGACAGGCAGGCCACCCACCACTTGATCTTGCCGTCGCCGACGAAGTAGTCGTTCGCCGACTTCTGCCTGCCCCCGATGAGGATGCCCAGCAGCGGCATGCCGACCAGGAACACCGCGATGATCAGCAGGTCAACGGCGCGCACGGGGGCCTCCTGTCGGTTCGGGGACGGTGATCCGCAGTCCGGTCGCCGCTCGGGCGGCAGGCTCGGGCAGCCGCAGCGGCCCGGCGCCGGGGGTGATCGTGCCGTGCACCCGGGGGCCTGCCGCGCCGGTGCCCGGGTCGACGGGCATCCCGTGCCAGGCGAGGTAGCCCAGCAGCGCGGCGAGGTAGGCCTCCTTGGCGTCGGTCGGCATGCCCAGCTCGTCGGTGGTGGTGAGCGTCGCGGGGGCGAGCGCGTCGGCCAGCGCCGCCATGAGCACCGGGTTGCGCACGCCGCCGCCGGAGGCCAGGACCCGGCGCACGCCGAAGCGGCGGCACGCGTCGGCGACCGTGGTCGCGGTCAGCGCGACGAGCGTGGCCATCACGTCGGCGTCGGCCACGACCGGAAGGCGGCCCAGCGTCTCGCCGAGGTACCCGGCGTTGTAGTGCTCCTTGCCGGTCGACTTCGGCGGGTCGGCGGCGTAGTACGGGTCGGCGCGCAGCACGGCGAGCAGGTCGTCGCGGACCCGGCCGCGGGCGGCCAGCGCCCCGCCGCTGTCCTGGTCGGTCCCGAGCAGCGCGCGGGCGGCGGCGTCCAGCAGGGCGTTCGCCGGGCCGGTGTCGAAGGCGACAGCGGGCGCGTCCGGCCGCAGGATCGTCACGTTGGCGATGCCGCCGAGGTTCAGCGCCGCCGTCGGCACGTCCGGGGCGCCGAGCAGGAGCCGGTCGAGCACCGGGGCCAGGGGAGCGCCGTGGCCGCCAGCGGCGACGTCGCGGGCGCGCAGGTCGCTCACCACCGGCAGGCCCGTCGCCTCGGCGATCCACGCCGACCGGCCCAGTTGGAGCGTGCCGCGGCAGCGGGCGCCCTCGACCCAGTGGTAGATCGTCTGCCCGAGCGACGCCACGAGGTCGGCGCCCTCGGCCATGCCCGCCGCCGCGCGCGCGAACGCCTGGCCGACGCCGGTGTCGAGCACGCACAGCCGCTCGGCGGTGCAGCCGTTGGGCGGCAGCGCGTCGACCAGGGCCGAGCGCAGGTCGGCGGGGTACTCGACGGCGGCGTGGCGGACCGGGCGCAGCCGGATCGCGCCGTCGTCGTCGCGGGCGAAGTCGCCGACCGCCACGTCGATGCCGTCCATCGACGTCCCGGAGATCAGGCCGACCACGCGAAGCCACATGGAACTGTGGTCTATTCCACACTCAGCGGAAGCGCAAGAGGTGAGTTGGAAATTTACTGAACTTGCGTCCAAACGGTGCATTAGTGACAGTCGCCGTGCCCATCCCGGCCGGTCCGGGGCGCGGATGCGAGGATGGCCGCGTGTCGAGCACCCAGATCATCATTATCGTCGCCGTCGTCGTGCTGGTGGCCGCCGTGGTCGCGGGCGTGCTGCTGGCCCGCCGCAGGCGCATCGACCTGGGCCAGACGAAGCCGCAGGTCGAGGAGAGGCCGAAGGGGTACCAGGCCACCGGCGGGATCTCGCTGGCCCCGGGCGGGCACCCGGCGGGCGAGCGCACCGAGGTCGACGGCCAGCCCGGCGTCGGCGACGACGCCGCCGTCCCGCGCGACTCCGTCAAGCGCGGCTTCGTCGACGTCGACCTGCCCGAGCAGGACACCCCGGCCACCGACCGCATCCCCGTGCAGGACGCCCCGCCCACCGACCGCATCCCGGCGCAGCCGGGCCCGGTCGTCGATGAGCCGGAGGTCCCGGCCCAGGGTGCGCCCCCGGTGGCCATCCCCGAGGCCCGCGCCGCCGAGGAGATCGCCCCGACCGAGGGCAGGCTGGAGCGCCTGCGCGGGCGGCTCTCGCGGTCGCGCTCGGTCTTCGGCCAGGGCCTGCTCGGCCTGCTCGGCGCGGGCGACCTCGACGAGGACTCCTGGACCGAGGTCGAGGACACCCTGCTGATGGCCGACCTGGGCGCGGCCACCACGATGGAGATCGTCGAGCGGCTGCGCACCGAGCTCTCCAAGCGTGCCGTCCGCACCCCCGAGCAGGCCCGCGCCGTGCTGCGCTCCGTGCTCATCGAGGCGCTGCACCCGGAGATGACCCGCGCCGTGCGCGCCCTGCCCCACGGCGACGGCGACACCCGCACCCCGGCCGTGGTGCTCATCGCGGGCGTCAACGGCACCGGCAAGACCACCACGACCGGCAAGCTGGCCCGCGTCCTGGTCGCCGACGGCCGCACGGTGGTGCTGGGCGCGGCCGACACCTTCCGCGCCGCCGCCGCCGACCAGCTGCAGACCTGGGCCGAGCGAGTCGGCGCCGAGGTCGTCCGCGGGCCGGAGGGCGCCGACCCCGCCGCCGTCGCCTTCGACGCGGTCAAGCGCGGCCGCGAGTCCGGCGTCGACACGGTGCTGATCGACACCGCGGGCCGCCTGCACACCAAGACCGGCCTGATGGACGAGCTGGGCAAGGTCAAGCGCGTGGTGGAGAAGCAGGGCCCGGTCGACGAGGTGCTGCTGGTCCTGGACGCCACGACCGGCCAGAACGGCCTCACCCAGGCCCGCGTGTTCGGCGAGGTCGTCGACGTGACCGGCATCGTCCTGACCAAGCTCGACGGCACCGCCAAGGGCGGCATCGTCTTCCAGGTCCAGCGCGAGCTGGGCGTCCCGGTGAAGCTGGTCGGCCTCGGCGAGGGCGCCGACGACCTGGCCCCCTTCGACCCGTCCGCCTTCGTCGACGCCCTGCTCGGCTGACCCTGACCGTCACGGCCCGCCCCTGGACGGGGGTGGGCCGTTCGGATGTCGGAACGGAGTGCGACCGCGTGGTGGGTACCCGTTCGGCCATCGGCGGGTCACTATGTCCTAATGGCCGACATCCAGGTGCTCGGCGGACCGGTCCGGCGGGGGACGGAGATCCTGACCCCCGAGGCGCTGGGGTTCGTCGCCGGGCTGCATCGTGAGTTCGCGGGCAGGCGGGACGAACTGCTGGCCGAACGGGCAAGGCGGCGCGCGCTGGGGGTGCTCGACTTCCGGGCCGACACCCGGGCGGTCCGGGAGGACGACTGGACCGTCGCGCCCGTCCCCGGGCCGCTGCGGGACCGGCGGGTCGAGATCACCGGGCCGACCGAGCCGAAGATGGCCGTCAACGCCCTCAACTCCGGCGCCCGGGTCTGGCTGGCCGACCTGGAGGACGCCAACACCCCGCACTGGCACAACGTCGTCGGTGGCCAGGTCGTCCTGCGCGACGCCGCCCTCGGCGTGCTCGAACACACCTCGCCGGAGGGCAAGCACTACGCGGTGACGGCCGAGCGGCCCGCGGTGATCGTCGTGCGGCCGCGCGGATGGCACCTGGACGACAAGCACATCGAGGTCGACGGGCGGCGCGTGCCCGCCGCGCTGGTCGACTTCGGCCTGCACTTCTTCCACAACCGCGGCCCGTACTACTACCTGCCGAAGCTGGAGAGCCACCTCGAGGCCCGGCTGTGGAACGACGTGTTCACCAAGGCGCAGGCCGACCTCGGCGTCCCGCACGGCACCATCCGGGCGACCGTGCTGATCGAGACCATCCCGGCGGCCTTCGAGATGGACGAGATCCTCTTCGAGCTGCGCGAGCACGCCGCGGGCCTGAACGCGGGCCGCTGGGACTATCTGTTCAGCGTCATCAAGTTCTTCCGCGACGCCGGTCCGGACTACGTGCTGCCCGACCGCGACAGCGTGACCATGACCGCGCCGATGATGCGCGCCTACACCGATCTGCTCGTCCGCACCTGCCACCGCCGCGGCGCGCACGCGATCGGCGGCATGGCGGCGTTCATCCCGAACCGGCGCGACCCGGAGGTCACCGAGCGGGCGCTGGCGAAGGTGCGCGCGGACAAGGAACGGGAGGCGGGCGCGGGCTTCGACGGGTCCTGGGTGGCCCACCCCGACCTGGTGCCGGTCTGCCGGGAGGTCTTCGACCGCGTCCTCGGCGACGCCCCCGACCAGCGTCACGTCGTGCCCGACGGGACCGTCACCGCGGCCGACCTGCTCGACGTCGCCTCGACCCCCGGCAAGGCGACGGCGGCGGGTCTGCGCTCGGCCGTCGACGTCGGCGTCCGCTACCTGATGTCCTGGCTCGGCGGGACGGGCGCGGCGGCCATCCACAACCTCATGGAGGACGCCGCCACCGCCGAGATCGCCCGCTCCCAGGTCTGGCAGTGGCTGCGCAACGGCGTCGTGCTCGACACCGGCCAGCGCGTCACCGCGGACGTGGTGCGCCACGTGCTGGCCGAGGTCGGCGCCGCGCTGCCCGGCAGCGCGGCGGCCGTCGAGCTGTTCGCCGAGGTCGCCATGGCCGAGCGCTACCCGGACTTCCTCACCGTGCCCGCCTACGAACGGATCTGACCATGCGCACCACGCTCGACGGGGCGCTGCTGACCGGCATCGCCTCCCGACTGTCCACACCGGAGCAGAAGACGGCGGCGGGCCGTCAGCCCGTGCACACCTGTTACGTGCCCGCCGACCGGGCCGACGCCGACCTGCCCGCCCGCTGGGGCGCCGCCGCGCTGGCCGCGCTGGCCGAGCACGCGCCGGACGCCGCCGCGCTGGCCGCGATCGTCGGCCTGCCGCCGGACCTGGCGCCCACGGTGTACGAGCGGGTGCGCGCCAAGCTGGAGACCGAGCCGGTGGAGGACCTGCGCCTGGACTTCGAGGACGGCTACGGCGTCCGGGACGACTCCGTCGAGGACGCGCACGCCGCGCGCGCCGCCGACCTGCTCGCCGGGTGGGGCCTGGCGTCGGCGGGCCTGCGGGTGAAGTCCTTCGACACCACGGCGCTGCTGATGCGGTCCATGCGGACCCTGGACCTGGTGCTGACCCGGCTCGGCCGCCCGCCCGCGGGGTTCGCGGTCACCTTCCCGAAGGTGACGTCGGCCGACCAGGTGGCGGCGCTGGCCGAGGTGCTCGACGTGCTGGAGGAGCGGCTGGACCTGCCGCGCGGGGTGCTGCGGTTCGAGATCCAGGTCGAGACGCCCCGCTCGGTGGTGTCCGCCGACGGGCGCCTCGCCGTGCCCGCGATGATCGCCGCGGGCCGCGGCCGGGTGTCCGGCCTGCACTTCGGCACCTACGACTACACCGCGGCCTGCGGGCTGTCCGCGGCCGACCAGCACTTAGCGCACGCGGCGTGCGACTTCGCGCGCAACGTCATGCAGGTCTCCGCGGCGGGGACGGGCGTGCGGCTGTCCGACGGCTCGACCAACGTCCTGCCGGTCGGCGACCTCGCCTCGGTCCGGCACGGCTGGCAGACGCACTACCGGCTGGTGCGCCGCGCGCTGTCGCACGGGTTCTTCCAGGGCTGGGACCTGCACCCGGCCCAGCTGGTCACCCGCTACGCCGCCGTCTACACCCACCACCTGGAGACGGCCGAGGCCGACGGGCGGCGGCTGGCGGCGTACCTGGGCTCGGGGTCGGGCCCGGTGCAGGACGAGCCCGCCACCGCGGCGGCGCTGGCCGGATCGCTGCGCCGCGCGGTGGACTGCGGGGCGCTGACCGCGGAGGAGGTCGGCGCGCACACCGGCCTCGCGGCCGAGGACCTGGCCGCGCTGGTGCGCCCGTGACCCTGATCCGGGCGCGCCGCTGCGTCACCCCGGCGGGCGAGGTCCCGGCGGCGGTGCGCGTGCGCGCGGGCCGGATCGCCGCGGTCGAGCCGTTCGACGCCGACGCGGGCGCGGACGACGTGGTCGACCTCGCCGACGACGAGGTGCTGCTCCCCGGCCTGGTCGACACCCACGTCCACGTCAACGACCCCGGCCGCGCCGAGTGGGAGGGCTTCCCCACCGCGACCCGCGCGGCCGCCGCGGGCGGGGTGACGACGCTGATCGACATGCCGCTCAACAGCCTCCCGCCGACCACCGACGCGCGGGCGCTGGAGATCAAGCGGGCCGCCGCGCGCGGCCGCTGCCACGTCGACGTCGGCTTCTGGGGCGGGGCGGTGCCGGGCAACGCCCGCGAACTGCCCGCGCTGCACCGGGCGGGCGTGTTCGGGTTCAAGTGCTTCCTGCTCGACTCCGGCGTCGCCGAGTTCGGCTGCCTGCGCCCGGCCGAACTGGAGGAGCACCTGGCGGTGATCGCCGACCTCGACAGCACGATGCTCTGCCACGCCGAGGACGACGCGGTGATCGGCCGCGCCCGAGGCCGCGACTACCCCGGCTTCCTCGCCTCCCGGCCCGCCGAGGCGGAGACCAACGCGGTGGAGCTGGTCATCGCCGCGGCCCGCCGGACCTCGGCCCGCGCGCACGTCGTGCACCTGTCGGCCGCGGGGTCGCTGCCGCTGCTGGCCGCCGCCCAGGCGTCCGGCGTGCGCGTCACCGCCGAGACCTGCCCCCACTACCTGGTCTTCCACGCCGACGACATCCCCGACGGCGCGACCGCGTTCAAGTGCTGCCCGCCCATCCGCGACGCCGCCAACCGCGACGCGCTCTGGCAGGGCCTGCTCGACGGCACGATCTCCATGGTGGTCAGCGACCACTCGCCGTGCACACCCGAGCTGAAGCGGCCCGACTTCGGCGCGGCGTGGGGCGGGATCGCCGGGCTGCAGGTGGGATTGTCTGCGGTCTGGACCGCCGCGCACGCGCGTGGCATCCCGCTGACCACCGTCGTCCGGTGGATGGCCACCGCTCCCGCCGAGTTCGTCGGCCTGCGCCGCAAGGGGCGGATCGCCGAGGGGTGCGACGCCGACCTGGTAGCGTTCGCGCCGGACGAGGAGTCCGTTGTGGACGCCCGGACCCTCTTGCACCGCAACCCCGTCAGCGCCTACCACGGTCTGCGCCTGCGCGGCGTCGTGCGGACAACCTGGCTGCGCGGCGAGCCGGTGGCCGAGCGCCCGCGCGGCGAACTGCTGGAACGGGGAACCGCATGACCGACTGGCTGGCCCTGCCCGACCTCGCCGTCCGCCGCTTCGGCGGCTCCGTCGTCTGGGCCGACGACGAGACCTTCGCCGAGAAGGAGAACCTGATCACCACGGCCCCGCCCGGCTACCAGCCCCACACCTTCGGCCACCGGGGCCAGATCTACGACGGCTGGGAGACCCGGCGCAGGCGCGTCCACGGCGACGACAGCGCGGTCATCCGGCTCGGCATGCCCGGGGTGATCCGCGGCGTCGTGGTGGACACGTCGTTCTTCACCGGCAACTACCCGCCCGCCTGCTCCGTCACCGCGTGCGCCGCGTCCGGCTACCCCGACCCGGCCGAACTCGGGCCGTGGGAACCACTGCTCACCCGGGTGCCGCTGACCGGCGACAGCCGCACGGAGTTCGAGGTCGACAACCCGCGCCGGTTCACCCACGTCCGCCTCACCATGCACCCCGACGGCGGCATCGCCCGGCTGCGCGTGCACGGCCACCCCGTCCCCGACCCGGCGCTGCTCGACCCGGCCGCGCTCGACCTGGCCGCGCTGGAGAACGGCGCCCGCGTGATCGCGTGCAGCGACATGTTCTACTCCTCGCCGAGCAACCTCATCGCCCCGGGCATGGCGGTCTCCATGGGCGAGGGCTGGGAGACCCGCCGCAGGCGCGACCACGGCAACGACTGGGCCGTCGTCCGCCTCGCCGCGGAAGGCGTCATCCGCTTCGCGGAGCTGGACACCACGCATTTCAAGGGGAACGCGCCCGGGTGGGCGGCGCTGTCGGCGGGCCACCCGGAGGAGTCCGACTCCGCGGACTGGGCCCATCTCCTGCCGCGCACGCGCCTGCAACCCGACACGCGCCACCGCTTCCGCATCCCCGACGCGGTCCCGGCCACGCACGTCCGCCTGGACATCTATCCCGACGGCGGCATGGCCCGGCTGCGGCTGTTCGGCTCCCTCACCCCCGCCGGACTCGACCTGATCGAGACGTTCCGCGGCGCGTAGCGACGGGCCTCACATCCACGGCTGTCACAAATCCCGGGTCTGCGTGGTCGTAAGGGCGTACCCATCGACAACGGCAAGGGAGATCACCGTGGACGCGCGTCTGAACCTCATGGCCAACCCGATCGTGCTGAAGGCGATGAAGCACATCATCGCCGCGGGCCGGGCCGTGGAGGACTCGACGGTGCCGCACGCGACGCTGGAGCTGGTGAAGATCCGCGCCAGCCAGATCAACGGCTGCGCGGGCTGCATCGACATGCACACCAAGGACGCCGCGCACGCCGGGGAGACCGCGGTGCGCCTCAACCTGGTCGCCACCTGGCGCGAGGCCACCGTCTACACCGAGGCCGAGCGCGCCGCCCTGGAGCTGGCGGAGGAGGGCACCCGGATCGCCGACGCCGCTGGCGGGGTCAGCGACGAGGTGTGGGCGAACGCCGCCAAGCACTTCGACGACGAGCAGCTCGCCTCGATCGTGCTCACCATCGCCCTCATCAACGCCTTCAACCGGGTGAACGTCATGACCCGCCAGCCAGCGGGCGACTACCAGCCCGGCCAGTACGACCACCTGAAGTAGAACCGCTTACTGTGGACTCTCCCCGAGGACGGGAGAGGCCATGGTGCGGTTGGACCGCCTGGTGAACGTGCTGGGCGGCTACGGCGTCCGTCTGGCGTGCTGTCCGGTCTCGCGCTCGGTCGAGCTGCGCAGCGTCGCCATGCGCGAGGACGCTGGTGATGTCGGCGGCGACGTCTTCCTGGCCATCGGCGCGGAATCCGTCGGCCAGGCCGTGGCGTGGGCGGCGGGCGCGAGCGCGGTGCTCGTCCACGGCGGCGTCGAGGCCGAGCGGGAGGCCGCGGTGGTCGGGGCCGCCGCCGGGATCGCCGTGCTGGTCGTCGATCCCGCCGTCTCCTGGAGCCAGCTCGCGGGCGTGGTCTACGGGCTCGTACTGGAGGGCAGGGAGACCGAGTCGGGGCGGGGGCCGACGGACCTGTTCGCCCTCGCCGACAGCCTCGCCGACGCCGTCGGCGGGGCGGTCACCATCGAGGACCGGTCCTCCCGGGTGCTGGCGTACTCCCGTTCCCAGCAGCGCGCCGACGCCGCGCGCTCGGAGACGATCCTGGGCCGCCGGGCGCCCGAACGGCTGCGCGCGCTGTTCGACGCCCGGGGCGTGACCGCGCACCTGGCAGCGTCCACCGAGCCGCTGTTCGTCGACCGCGCCGCCGAGCACGGCCTGACCGGCCGGATGGTCGTGGCCGTGCGCGCGGGCCGCGAGGTGCTGGGCTCGGTCTGGGTGACCTGCGGCGAGCCCCTGACCGGAGCCCACCGCACCGCGCTGACCGACGGCGCGCGCACCGTCGCCCTGCACCTGCTGCGCTCCCGGGCGAGCGCGGACCTGGAGCGGCAGGTGGAGTCCGACCTGGTCATCCGCCTGCTGGAGGGCACGGCGGACGCGGCGACGGTGGTCAGCAGGCTGGGCCTGCCGCCGGGCCCGCTGCGGGTGATCGCGCTGCGCCCGCACGAGGAGCGCCACGCCGCGCTGCTGCTGGCCTTCGAGCGCGCCACCACCGGCTTCGGCTGGTCGCGCCCCGGTCGCAGCGCCCTGTCCGGGACGACGCTCTACACGGTCCTGCCCGGCGAGGACGTGGCCGCCGCCCGCGAGTGGGTGGCCGCGCTGCACGCGGAGCTGGCCGTCTGGGCCGGGATCGGCGGCTCGGCGTCGGCGGCCGAACTCCCCGCCTGCCGCCAGGAGGCCGACGAGTGCCTGGCCCTCCACGAGGCCCGCGACCCCGCCTCCCCACCCCCGGCCTACGACGAGTCGTGGGACGACATCCTCCTCCAACGCCTCCGCGCCGCCGCCCGCACCGGCCGCACCCCCGCCCGAGGCCCGGTGGCCGAACTCCGCAGACACGATCGCGAACACGGCACCCAGTACGCCGCGACCCTCCGAGCCTGGCTGGAAGCCCAAGGCGACCTGGCCGAGGCGGGAGACCTCCTCGGCATCCACCAGAACACCGTCCGCTACCGCCTCCGCAAGATGTCCGAGGTGACGACCCTCGACCTAGCCGACCCCCGCAAACGCCTAGGCATGATCATCGACCTAGCCGCCACCGGCGAGCTGTAACCGCCCCCACCAGCGCAGACCGGGCGCGCCCTGGGCACGCTGACCGGCAAGGACCGTGCCTAAACCGACCGTCGCCCCACACATGCGTCAGCGACAGGACAGGCGCAGACCGACCTCACTCATCGTCCAGTCGCGCCGAAACCCGCTCATCGGTGCAACGCGCCTTCCGGCCTGCCCGGTCGGGTGCAAGCTGACCTTGCTCAGTGCCGGGTCGTGCCCGAAACCCCACTTTCGCCCTGGGGCGGCGGGTCGGGCGCGGCTCGCCACGGCGCAGCGGGCCCTCATCGCCCACCCCGGCCTGTCCCGTCCCGCCCGGTCGGCGGCAGCGATGGCAACCCACCGCTCCTCTCCAGCCCCGCTCTACCCCCACCCCAGCTGTAGGGAACCGACAGCAGACCCCTTCCGGACTGTAGGGAACGGACAACGGTCCTGTGCGCTTGGCGTTCCATGCTGGTCTGGACGGGCGATTTCTGGAGGTTGGTCATGGTCGGGCGCATCGATGGCGGTCCGCGGTCGGCGGTCGTGGTCGGCGCGGGCATCGTGGGGTTGTCCACGGCCTGGTTCCTGCAGGAGCGCGGGGTCGAGGTGACCGTCGTCGATCGGGCCTCGGTGGCCGCGGGGGCTTCCTGGGGCAACGCCGGGTGGATCGCGCCGGGGCTGGCGATCCCGCTCAACGAGCCGTCGGTGTTGCGGTACGGGTTGCGGTCGCTGTTCAGCCCGACCGCGCCCCTGCACATCCCGGTGACCGCTGACCCGGGCCTGTGGGCGTTCCTCACCCGCTTCGCCGCGAACTGCCGGTGGTCGTCCTGGACGCGCGCGGTCCGGGCGAACCTGCCGTTCAACGAGGAGTGCATCGAGGCCTTCGACGTTCTCACCGCCAACGGCGTGGACGCGCCCACCATCGACGCCCCGATCACCGCCGCCTTCCGGACCCAGCGGCAGGCGCAGGGCCTGCTGCGGGAGCTGCGCAGGATGGCCGACGCGGGCCAGCCCATCGCGCACACCGAGCTGACGGTCGACCAGCTGCGCGAGCACGTGCCGCTGGCCTCCTCCGCGCTCACGACCGGCGTGCGCGTGGAGGGCCAGCGCTACCTCGACCCCGGCGCGTTCGTCCAGGCGCTCGGGCGGGCCGTCGTCGCCCGCGGCGCGACGATCCGGCTGTTCGAGGCCGCGGGCGTGCGCACGCACAGCCAGGGCGTCACCGTGTACCCGCGCACCGGCCCGGCGGTGTCCGCTGACGTCGCCGTCGTGGCGACCGGCGCGTGGCTGTCCCGGATGGCCCGCGAGTGGGGCGTGCGGGTGCCGGTCCGCGCGGGGCGCGGGTACTCGTTCACCGTGCCCGTCGACCACCCCGTCCCCGGCCCGGTCTACCTCCCCGACGTGCGGGTCGCGTGCACGCCCTACCAGGGCGCGCTGCGCGTCGCGGGCACGATGGAGTTCCGCGACCCGGACGCCCCCGGCGTGCCCGCCCGGCTGGACGCGATCATCGCCTCCGCCCGCCCGCTGCTGGACGGCGTGCGCTGGGACGAGCGCACCGACGTCTGGGTGGGCCCGCGCCCGGTCACCCCGGACGGACGGGCGCTGATCGGCGCCGTGCGCGCGCCGAACGTCTACGTCGCGAGCGGCCACGGCATGTGGGGCCTCGCCCACGGCCCGATCACCGGCCGCCTGCTGGCCGAACAGGTCACCACCGGCAAACAGCCCGCCGCGCTGCGCGAGTTCGACCCGCTGCGCTGACCCCGAACCACCTCCCAGTCCGTGCGGTCCGGCGCCGAGAGCCCGGACCGCACGGGCACATCGCCGTCAGGGCGGCCTTACCCCACCGCCCTGACGGCGCCTCAGCACCTGGAGAACACCGATGACGAGCACCCACCGCACCTGGCTGACCCCCGAGGCCCACGACCGCCTCCGCGCCGAACTGGCCGACCTGCTGACCCCACCCACCGCCGCCGACGACGAGCACGGCACCCGCCACCAACGCATCCGCGAAATCCGCGACCTGCTGAACAACGCCGTGGTGGGCGAAGCCCCCGCAGACGACGGCATCGCCGAACCCGGCATGGTCCTGACCGTCCGCTACGACGACACCGGCGAGACCGAGACCTTCCTGCTGGGCGTCCGCCAAGCCGAACACGGCACCCTGGAGGTCTACTCCCCAGACTCTCCCTTGGGCCGCGCCCTAACCGGCACCCGCAAGGGCGACCAGTGCGAATACCAGGTCCCCAACGGCAGCACAGTCAAGATCACCCTGCTGGACGCCGTCCCCTATCGCCAGCCAACTCCTCAGACCTGATCACCAGCCTCACGCGCCCCCACACGTGCAGGCCCCAGTCGATCAGACTCCCCCCTGCTCCCTCGTCCTGGCCGTCTTTAACCCTGGGAGGGCGGTGTCAAGGGCAGGCGAAGCCTGTCGCGCAGCGACGCCGAAGGCGCCCTTTACTCCGCCCTCCCAGGGTTAAACACTTGAGGCCGAGGGAGCAGCACCCCCAGCGATTAATGCACCGACAACGGCACAGACACATCCCCCAACCGCGAGACATCCACCGCCCGCCGAGACCGGATCAACGCCTGCACATCCCCGATCCCCTCATCCCACCGATTGACGTGCATCCCCGCGACCACCCGATCCCCGGCCAGCCAGAACGCGTGGAACTCCGTCCCCTCCCCACGCCGCACCACCCGGTCGTACGACCCAGGCGCCACGAACCCGGCGAACTCCATGCCCACGTCGTACTGATCAGAGAAGAAGTACGGCAGCTCGTCGTACACAACGTCCTGCCCCACCATCGCCTTGGCCGCGGCCTCACCACCAGCAAGAGCGTTGCCCCAGTGCTCAACCCGCAAACGCTTGCCGTACAAGGCGTTCGGCACACTGGCCACATCACCGGCAGCGTAGATATAGGGGTCCTCGGTACGGAGCCCCGAGTCCACGACAACGCCGTTGTCCACAGCGAGCCCGGCCTTCTCCGCCAACTCCGTGTTCGGCCGCGCCCCGATCCCCACGACCACCGTCGCCGCCGCGATCTCCTCCCCGTCGGAGGTCACCGCCACCCCGTCCCGGACAGCGGAGAGCTGAGCGCCGAAGCGGAACTCGACCCCGTGCCCGCGGTGCACGTCGGCGAAGAAGCCGCCGAGCTCCGGCCCCAGCACCGCGTGCAGCGGCGTCGGTGCGGGCTCGACGACGGTGACCGGGCAGCCGCGCGTGCGGGCCGCCGCGGCGACCTCCAGCCCGATCCACCCCGCGCCCGCGATGACGACCGGACCGCCGGTCTCCAGCGCAGCGCGCAGCCGGTCGGAGTCCTCAAGCCTGCGCAGGTAGTGCACGCCGGACAGGCCCGGCGCGCGCTTGGCCGTCGACCCGGTGGCCAGCAGCAGCTTCGTGTAGCCGATCCGCGAGCCGTCGGCCAGCTCGACCACCCGCGCCGCCCGGTCCAGCCCGACCGCCGGGCTGCCGAGGCGCAGTTCGACCGAGTTCTGCCCGTACCAGTCCTCGCCGTGCACGAACACCGCGGCGCGCTCCTGGTCGCCGAGCAGGTAGCCCTTCGACAGCGGCGGGCGCTCGTAGGGCCGGTCGGCCTCGTCGCCGATCACCACCACGCGTCCGGCGAAGCCCAAGTCGCGCAGCGCCTGCGCTGCCTTCGCCGCGGCGAGCCCCGCCCCGACGATCACGAACACCTCGTCCATGTCCTCCTCCTTCACGCGTTGACCCCGGCCAGGGCGAAGAACTCCTGCCGCGACCTCGGATCCTCGCGCAACAGGCCCTGCAGCGCCGAGGTCACGGTGCGCGTCCCCGCCGCCCGCACGCCGCGCAGCGACATGCACAGGTGCTCCGCCTCGATCACCACGCCCACGCCGTGCGGGGCGAGGTGGCGCTGCAGCCATTCGGCCACCTGCTTGGTGAGGCGTTCCTGGACCTGCAGATCGCGGGCGAACAGCTCGACCACGCGCGCCAGCTTCGACAGCCCCAGGATCCGCGCCCCGGGCAGGTATCCCACGTGCGCCACGCCGTGGAAGGGCAGCATGTGGTGCTCGCACAGCGACTGCACGGGGATGTCGCGGGCGAGGACCAGCTCGTCGTAGCCCTCGTCGTTGGGGAACGTCGTCAGGTCGAACTCCCGGGGCGTCAGCATCTCCGCGTAGGCGTGGGCGACCCGGCGGGGCGTGTCGGCCAGGTGCTCGGTGTCCGGGTCGCGGCCGAGGGCGACGAGCAGGTCGGCCACCGCCCGCTCCGCGGCCGCCAGGTCGACGCCGTTGCGGCCGGGCACCACCTGGAGGTGGCGGGTGAGCGCCTCGGTCATGCCGTCTTCCCCGGGGCGTGCTTCACGGCCAGCCTGGCCAGCGCGAGCGCGGCCACCAGCAGGCCGAAGTCGCGCAGCGCGACGTCGTAGTAGCCGGGGAGGGTCAGCAGGTTCACGATGATCCCGGTCAGCCACGCGGCCACGAGCAGCCCGCCGAAGCGCGGCGCGACGGCGACGACCAGGCCCGCGACGATCTCGACGACGCCGATGCCGTACATCGCCTGCTGCGCCGTGCCCGGCAGCAGCCCGTCGATCCACCCGGCGAGGTACACCGGCCACTCGACCATCACGTTGAAGAACTTGTCCAGGCCGAACAGCACCGGCGCGACGGTGAACACCGTCCGCAGCAGCAGGAACGCCTGGTGGCTTGGGTCGGACCGCAGCGCGGAGCGGATGCCGGACACGTCGGTGGCCATGACTCCTCCTTCTAACGACAAGATGGGCTAACGTTAGAACCGCAGGCCGAATTTCGTCAACAGGAGTGGTTTTTAGAATGGGCGACCCGTCCCACGTCTCCGCCGTCGCCGCGCTCGACGAGCCGACCCGGCGCAGGCTGTACGACTTCGTCGTGCGCAGCCCCGCCCCGGTGAGCCGCGACGAAGCCGCCGACGCCGTGGGCGCGCCCCGCACCACCGTCGCGTTCCACCTCGACCGCCTGGTCGGCGAGGGCCTGCTCGAGGTCGTCCACGAACGCCGCACCGGCCGCACGGGTCCGGGCGCGGGCCGCCCGGCCAAGCTGTACCGGCGCTCACCGCGGCAGATCGCGGTGTCCCTGCCCGACCGCCGCTACGAACTGGCCGGACACCTGCTCGCCGACGCCCTCCAGGAGGCCCAGGCGTCCGGCGAGCCGCCGCGCGCCGTCCTCGACCGCCGCGCCCGCGCGCTCGGCCGCGACATCGGGGAGGCCGCGCGCACCGACGACCGGGACGTGCTGGGCGCGCTGGAGGCCTTCGGCTTCGAGCCGCGCACCGCGGGCGGCGAGATCGTCATGGCCAACTGCCCCTTCCACAGCCTGGCCCAGCAGCACACCGAACTCGTCTGCGGAATGAACCTCTGCCTGCTCGACGGCCTGCTCGACGGGATGGCCGAGTCCGGCCTGACCGCCCGCCTCGACCCGGCCCCCGGCCACTGCTGCGTGCGCATCGCCCCCGCCTAGGCTGCCCGCATGGGGGAGACCGACGCCGAACTGGCGGCCAGGGCGGCCGAGGCGGGCGCCGAGGTCGTCCGGTCGCTGCGCGGGCGCGCCCTGCGGCGGTTCGCCAAGGACGCCGACGACTTCGCCACCGAGGCGGACGTGGCGGCGGAACGCGCCATCCTCGCGGTCCTGCGCGCCGCCCGCCCGGATGACGCTGTCGTCGGGGAGGAACTGGGCGCCACCGGCCAGGCCGACCGCACCTGGCTGGTCGACCCGCTGTGCGGCACCCACAACTACGCCGTGGGGACGCCGCTGGTGGCGGTCAACGTCGCCCTGCGCGTCCACGGCGAGATCACCGCAGCCGCCGTCGCCGACCCGTTCTCCGGCGAGGTCTTCCGGACCGACGGCGCCCTCGCCCCGGATCCGGCCAGCCGGATCGTGGACGTCGACATCGACCCGCCGTTCCCCAACCGGGACCGGTTCAGCGCGGCCCGGCTGCTCGCCGACCCGGCGTTCACCGCCCGCTTCCGGCCCCGGGTGCTGTCGACGTCCCTGGCGCTGGCCTGGGTCGCGGCTGGCAAGCGCGCAGGCTACGTCACCGACGGCCACCTCCGCGACAGCGTGCACTTCAGCGCGGCCATCGCGCTCTGCCAGGCGGCCGGGTGTGTCGTCTCCAACCTCGTGGGCGGACCGCTGCACACCGGCGCCCAGGGCCTGGTGGCCGCCGCCGACGCCCGCACCCACGCCGACCTGGTCGCGGTGATCGCCGCCGATCAGGCCGCAGCGACCGACGCGGCACCGTGCACCGGCCGATAGCCCAATTTCGCCGTAGCGGCGGACGAGTCGTAGACGCGGTCGATCCGCTCGGGCACCGGCCACCCGTTGCGCTCGAACACCGCGACGAGTTCCGGCGCGCGGCGGCCGAGGACGGCGGCGGCGTCGCGCCACAGCTCCTCGACATCCGACCGGGTGAACACGACCGGTCCGGCGATGGTGAACACGCCGTCGACCCCGGCGCGATCCACCGCCATCCGGTGCGCCTGAGCCACATCCCGCGGATCGACGCCGCGGTGCAGCCGGTGCGCCGCGCGGATCGGCCGCGGCTCCGGGAAGCAGCGGGCTATCCGCAGGACGACAGGCGACAGGGCCTCGTGGGCGCGGACAAGGGTCTCGGCCGCGAGCTTGGTCTCGTCGTAGATGTCGCGCGGCAGCGGGTCCAGCGTCTCGTCGACCCACACCGCGCGGTCGCGGGGGACCAGCGCGTGCCCGTAGACCGACGTGCTGCTCGTGTAGACGAACCGCCGGACCCCGCAGCGGACGGCCTGGTCCAGCAGAGCCGCCGTGGCCTCGACGTTGACCGACCGGAAGTCCTCGTCCGGCACCCGCCCGACGTGCGGGGCGTGCAGCGCGGCCGCGTGCACCACGGCGTCCGCCCCCGCCAGGGCCCGGGCGCGCAAGGCCGGGTCGCGCAGATCGCCGACGTGGTCGGTCCACCGCCCCGGTCGGGCGTCCCACCCCAGGACCGTCCACCCCGACGCGTGCAGCTCCGCCGCGACGGCCGAGCCCACGATCCCGGACGACCCCGTGATCACCACCCTGCCCATCAGCCCTCCAGCCGCCGTGCGCGCACCTCGGGAGTCTGCCTGGGGCAGCTGACGCACTTCGGCTCGCCCGCCCGGTAGATCAGGCAGCACGACGCCCGCCGCACCACCAGCCGCCCGCCCGCGACCGCGAACCGCGGCACCGGCAGGTCCGGGCCGACGGCAGCGGCGACCGCCACCGCGTGCGCGGGGGTCCCGCCCGCCCACAGCGTCCGGTTGCCCACGGAGTCCGTCGCGATCGCCCACAGCGACCGCGCCGACGCGCCGCTAACCGACGACACCGCGGTGATCCCCGCCGCCAGCACCTCCCGCAGCGCGGGCCCCGGATCGGCCCGGACCGCCCGCGCCCGCGCGTCCGCCACCCGCCCGTCGGGCGTCACCGACAGCACCATCGAGCAGGCGTCGGCGACCGGACCACCGGCGACCGCGCTCTCCACGACCGGCCCCACCAGCGCCGAACTCGCCTCGTACCACCACAGCGTGCCCAGGACCCGGGCGTCGGCCCCCGGGTAGCGCGACCGGGACGACCCGATCCGCCCGGCCACCCACTCCGGGTCGCCCACCGCCGCCACGTCGCTCATCTCGATGGATCACGTTACAGCCGCGCCCACCGTGGCGGAGCACGCACGCAACGTGGCCGTAACACGACGGGACCGACAGTTCACGGCGGCGAAACCTCGCGCGTCATCCGGCGAAACAGGCCACTCCAATGATTCCGGGCAATCGATCGGTGATGGAGGACAGTGTGGACACAGGAGACACGGCCTGGGTGCTGGCCAGCGCCGCCCTGGTCATGCTCATGACGCCGGGACTCGCGTTCTTCTACGGCGGCATGGTGCGGGCCAAGAGCGTGCTCAACATGCTGATGATGAGCTTCATCTCGCTGGCCGTGGTCAGCGTGCTGTGGGTGCTCTACGGGTACTCGCTCGCCTTCGGCGAGGACGTCGGCGGCGGCCTGCTCGGCGGCGGGGACTTCCTCGGCCTCGACGGCGTGCTCGGCACGGCGACCGGGACCCTGCCGCACGTGGTCTTCGTCGTGTTCCAGCTGATGTTCGCCATCATCACCGCGGCGCTGATCTCCGGCGCGATCGCCGACCGCGCCAAGTTCTGGACCTGGACGATCTTCATCGCGATCTGGGCCACCGTGGTGTACTTCCCCGTCGCGCACTGGGTCTTCGACTTCGACGGCCTCACCGGCGAGGTCGGCGGCTGGATCGCCAACACCCTCGGCGCGCTGGACTTCGCGGGCGGCACCGCCGTGCACATCAACGCGGGCGCCGCCGCCCTCGCGCTGGCCCTGGTCCTCGGCAAGCGCAAGGGCTGGCCGCGCGAGCCCATGCGCCCGCACAACCTGCCGTTCGTCCTGCTCGGCGCGGGTCTGCTCTGGTTCGGCTGGTACGGCTTCAACGCCGGGTCCGCCGTCGGCGCCAACGAGCTCGCGGGCGTCGCCTTCGTCACCACCACCGTCGCCACGGGCGCTGCCGTGCTCGGCTGGCTCATCGTCGAGCAGGTCCGCGACGGCAAGCCCACCACGCTGGGCGCGGCGTCCGGCGCGATCGCGGGCCTGGTCGCCATCACCCCGGCCGCCGGGTTCGTCAGCCCGCTGGGCGCCATCGCCATCGGCCTCGTCGCGGGCGTCCTCTGCGCGCTCGCCGTCAGCCTCAAGTACAAGCTCGGCTACGACGACTCCCTCGACGTGGTCGGCGTGCACCTCGTCGGCGGCCTCGTCGGCACGCTGATGATCGGCCTGCTCGCCACGACCGGCGTCAACGCCGCGGGCCAGGACGGCCTGTTCTACGGCGGCGGCGCGACCCTGCTGGGCAAGCAGGCGCTCGCCGCGGCCGTGGTGATGGCCTACAGCTTCGTGCTGACCTTCATCATCGGCTTCATCCTCAACAAGACGATCGGCTTCCGGATCTCCGCAGAGGCCGAGGCCACCGGCATCGACGAGTCCGAGCACGCCGAGTCCGGCTACGAGTTCTCCAGCCTGCGCGGCGGCGGGTCGTCCCTCGGCAAGACCGCGGACATGCTGGCCCAGAAGGTCTCCGCAGGCAAGGAAGGCTGAGCGACATGAAGCTGGTCACCGCGATCATCAAGCCCTTCACCCTCGACGACGTGAAGGCCGCGCTGGAGCAGATCGGCGTGCTCGGCATGACCGTCAGCGAGGTCCAGGGCTACGGCAGGCAGAAGGGCCACACCGAGGTCTACCGCGGCGCGGAGTACTCGGTGGACTTCGTGCCCAAGATCCGCGTCGAGGTCCTCGTCGACGACGTCATGGGCGACAAGGTCGTCGACGCCGTGGTCGAGGCCGCGCGCACCGGCAAGATCGGCGACGGCAAGGTCTGGGTCACCCCGGTCGAGACCGTCGTGCGCGTGCGCACCGGGGAACGCGGCACGGACGCGATCTAGCCCATGACCCAGGGGGAGCACGCCCCGAACGCCGCGGACCTGGTGCTCGCCCGCGACCGGTTGCTCGGTCGCGGGCGCGCCGGGTCCGCAGGCGCGTCCGGGGGACACCGGCTGAGCCCGCCCGCGCTCCGCGAGGCCCTCGCCGACCTGCACGAGTTCTGGCTCACCGCGCACGCGGCGCAGGCCGGGATCGGCGGGCGCGGCGAGGGCGTCGCGCTGCTCGCCGTCGGCGGCCTCGGCAGGCGCGAACTGGTCCCGTACGCCGACCTCGACCTGGTCCTGGTGCACGACGGGCGCAAACCGGTCGCCGACGTGGCCGAACGGCTCTGGTACCCGCTGTGGAACGCCGGGGTCGGGCTGGACCACTCGGTGCGCACCGTCGGCGAGGCGCTGGAGGTGGCCGGGACGGACCTGCGGGTCGCGCTCGGCCTGCTGGACGCCCGGCACATGGCAGGCGACGCCGAGATCGGCGTGCGGCTCGCGCGCGCGGCCCGCGACTCCTGGCGGGCGGGCGCGCGCAAGCGCCTGGGCGAGCTGCTGGAGTCCGTGCGCAAGCGCTGGGCGCGGGCGGGGGAGGTCGCGCACTGGGTCGAGCCGGACCTCAAGCACGGCCGCGGCGGGCTGCGCGACCTCGGCGTCCTCGACGCGCTGGCCGTCGCGCAGCTGGTGGACCGGCCGGGCGAGGACGTCCAGGCGGCCCGGACCCTGCTGCTGGACACCCGCACCGAGCTGCGCCGCGTGGTGGGCCGTCCCCGGGACGTCCTGCGCCCGCAGGACGGCGACGAGGTCGCGTCCGCGCTGGGGCTGGGCGACCGGTTCGCCCTGGTGCGCGCGCTGTCCGGCGCGGGCCGAACCGTGGCGTACGCGGTGGACGTCGCGCTGCGCGCGGTGTCGTCGGCCCAGCCGCAGCGGCGGGTGCTCGGGGTGCTGCGCCGCGCGCCGGAACGCCGTCCGCTGGCCGACGGCGTCGTCCTGCACGCCGGCGAGGTGGTGCTCGCCCGCGACGCCGAGCCCGGCAAGGACCCCGGCCTGCTGCTGCGCGTCGCCGCGGCCGCCGTCCGCACCGGGCACCCGATCGCGCCCGCGGCGCTGTCGCGGCTGGGCGAGACGGCCCCCGAACTGCGCGCCCCGTGGCCCGCCGAGGTCCGCCAGGACCTCGTGGCGCTGCTGGGCGCGGGGGAGGGGCTGACCGACGTGGTCGAGGCGCTGGACCGCACCGGCCTGTGGGCCAGGCTGTTCCCGGAGTGGGGCGCCGTGCGCGACCTGCCGCCCCGCGACATGGCGCACATCTGGACCGTCGACCGGCACCTCGTGCGCACGACGGTCAACGCCGCCCGCCGGGTCACCTCGGTCTCGCGCCCCGACCTGCTGCTGCTCGGCGCGCTGCTGCACGACATCGGCAAGGGCCGCGACGCCGACCACTCCGTCGTCGGCGCGGCGCTGGCCACGCAGGTCGGCCACCGGCTCGGGCTGTCCAAACAGGACGTCGACACGCTCGCCGCCGTGGTGCGCCACCACCTCCTGCTGCCGCACACCGCGACCCGCCGCGACATCGACGACCCGGCCACGGCCGAGCGGATGGCCGAGACCCTGGACCGCGATCCCGTCCTGCTGGACATCCTGCACGCGCTGGCGGAGGCCGATTCCCTCGCCACCGGGCCGGGCGTGTGGACGGACTGGAAGGCGGCGCTCGTCGGCGACCTCGTGCGCAAGACCCGCGCCGCGATGGCCGGTGAGCCGCTGCCCGACGGTGTGCCGTTGGCTGCGGACAAGCGGGCGCTGGCCGAATCGACGGCGGCGTCCGGGAAGCCGGACGTGCTCGTGGCGGGGACACGTCCGGCGACCGTCACCATCGCCACTGTCGACCGCCCGGGCGTGTTGTCGCGCGCGGCGGGCGTGCTCGCGCTGAACTCGCTGGAGGTGCACGCGGCCACGATGGGCGCGCACGCCGGGGTCGCCGTCGGCGTGTTCACCGTGACGCCGCGGTTCGGCTCCATGCCCGACCCGTCGCTGCTGCGCGAGCAGTTCGCCCGCGCCGTGGCCGGGACGCTCCCGCTGGCCGAGCAGCTGGCCGCCAAGGAGCGCGACTACGGCGGCGTCGCGGCCGACCCGCCCGAGCCGAGGGTGCTGTGGTTCGACCACGAGGCGGGCAGCCCGGACGTCGTGGTCATGGAACTGCGCTGCGCGGACCGGATCGGCCTGCTGCACAGCGTCGCCGACGCGCTGGAGGGCCGCGGGGTGGACGTGCGCTGGGCCAGGGTGGCGACCCTGGGCGGGTCGGTCGTCGACTCCTTCGGCATCCCCAAGGGCGCCGGACCGGGGTGGCGGCGGGCGATCGAGAACGCGGTCTTGCGGGCATGCGGATGAGTAGTGCTACTCAGCCGCATACGCGGGCGTCCACGCTGGGGCCGGGCCGGGAATAAGGGCAGGCTTTGCGGTGTCCGAGCGAGAGCGGCCATGCCGGACCGGTTGGGGGACCGGGACGGCTGGAGGGGGCGGACGCAGCCGGGAAGGGGCCCGTCGAGGGGTCGGGCCCCATCCCGGTGACCTAGAGCGCCACCAGCAGGGCCTGCGTCCCGAACACGACGACCAGCGGCACGGCCGCGCTGCGCGCGCAGAGCAGGGCGATCAGCAGCAGGGGGACGATCCAGGCCGGGTTGTCCGGCAACTGCGCGTTCAGCAGGACATCGGTCGGCGTGAGCGGTGCGATCCGCGGCAACTCCACACCCTGGCCGCTGAACGTCCGAGCGGTCATCGCCGCCAGCGTGAACCCGGCCGCCCCGAGCACGACCCCCCGCGCCGCCCGCACCCCGATGGCAACCACCCCAAGGGCGATCAACGGTCCGACCACGGCCAACGGACCCGGCGGGGCCGAAAGGTCAGCGGAGAGCAACCAGGCGAGATCGTGCAGCACCAGCAGCGCGCCCCCCGCCACAACCCCCGCATGCCGGTGCCGCAGCCACAGCGCCGCCACGACAGCGGCCGTCACCACCATCCCGATCGCGGAGAAGAGCACCAACGCCAACTCCAGCAGGGATGAGTCGGTGCTGACCAACCCCAACCGCTGCCAAGGCCCAGTGACCGCGAACCCGGCCAGCACCAACCCCCCGAGCACGCCACCGAGCCGCGTGGGCAACCAGTACGCCACCCCCGCCGCCCCCAGGAGCAACACCAGCCCGATCCCGCCCCGAGCCGCCTGATCCAGCCCTAACGCAGGCACCCCGTACCCCGCGAGCAGGACGGCCACTCCGCCCAACGCGGCGATCAACGCCTCCCGGGAGATCCCGCCCGCGCCGCGCGCCCAGCAGGCCACCCGGTCCGCGAGGCCGCGCAGCGGACCCAGCGCCAGCGCCGCCGCGGCGCCGACCGCGAGCAGGACGACCAGCGGCACGGGACCCGCCCCGGGCGCGGGCGCCGCGAGCGCCGCCGCCGCGGCCAGCCCGCCGGGCAGGTCGCGCCGCACCGCCGCGACCAGCCCCGCCACCACCGGCACGAGCACACCCACGGCGGCCGTGACCGGGTGGATGGGGAGCGGCGCGCCCGCGAGCCCGGTCAGCGCGACGACCGGCGCGGCGCCGCCGCCGACGGCGTGCGCCGCGGCCGTCGCGCCCAGGACGGTCCAGAACGTCCCGGTGACGGCCATCAGCGCGGCCACCACCGCCAGCCCGGCCAGCAGCGCCGCTGCCCACTCCCCGCTGAGCGCCGCCACGATCACCGGCACGACCAGGCCCAACCCGACCCAGCCCACGGTGTCCCACAGCACCAGCAGCGCCACGGCCAGGGGAGCGAGCACCAGCGCCACCGCGAACCGCGGCGCCGGGTCGACTTCGACGACGAGCACCTGCCCCAGCAGCCCGGCCCCGATCAGCACGGCGGCGGTGGCGGCCCCGTGCTCCACGCCGTCCCTGCTGACCGGCCGGACGAGCAGCCCGACGACCACGAACACGGCGGCGACGGCCACCCGCAGGTCGGGCAGCAGGGCGTACCCCGCGACGGCGACCATCCCCAGCAGCGCGGCCGCGGCCGCCTTCGCGTCCAGCATCCCGGGCCCCCTTGTGGATCAAGGGCCGGAAGCTACCACTGGGCGGGCCGGTAGACCTGCAGTACGACGTGCGGCCCGACCGCCCGGCACTCGACCAGCTCGAGCTCGGTCGTCCCGCCCTCCCACAGCCGCCTCCCGGAGCCGAGGACGACCGGGTGCACGATCAACCGGTACTCGTCGACCAGCCCCCGCTCCCGCAGCGCGTGCACCAGCCGCGCGCTGCCCGGGACGATGATGTCCCGGGCGTGCCACTCCTTGACCGCCGCGACCTTATCGAGCGGGATCACCTCGGTGTTGTTCCACGTCGCCGCCTTGAGCGTCGACGACACGACGTACTTCGGCATCGAGTTCATCCGCTCGGCGAACCCCGCCGCGTCCCGCCGCTGGGGCCACGACGCCGCGAACGTCTCGTAGGTCGCCCGGCCGAGCAGCTGCGCGTCCGCCGCCATCAGCTCGTCGAGCTTGAACCGCAGGCCGTCGGGGGCGTCGGCCCGGAAGCTCCACGCCCCGTGCGGCGACCCCTCCACGCCCGCCGGGTCCTCGATGACCCCGTCGAGGGAGATGAACTGCGTGACCACCAGCTTGCCCACCACGGTCTCCTTCATTCGATCCGTCACCGGGCCGACGAACGGGAGCGAGCGGAATCGACAGCGGCCACGTTCGGTCTACGTGAGTGCCGTCCCGCTGACCCCCGGTACGCTCGGGGGACGTCCCGCAACAGCTATGGAGTGCCGCACCCGTGTTCGACACCCTCTCCGACCGGCTCTCATCGGTCCTGCAGAACCTGCGTGGCAAAGGCAGGCTGAGCGACGCCGACATCGACACCACCGCCCGCGAGATCCGCATCGCGCTGCTGGAGGCCGATGTCGCCCTGCCGGTGGTGCGCGCCTTCATCGCCAAGGTCAAGGAACGGGCGAAGGGCGCGGAGGTGTCCGCCGCGCTCAACCCGGCGCAGCAGGTCGTCAAGATCGTCAACGACGAGCTGATCGCCATCCTCGGCGGCGAGACCCGGCGGCTCAACCTGGCCAAGACCCCGCCGAGCGTGATCATGCTGGCCGGTCTCCAGGGCGCCGGTAAGACGACCCTGGCAGGCAAGCTGGCCCGCTGGCTCAAGGCCCAGGGCCACGCCCCGCTGCTGGTCGCCTGCGACCTCCAGCGCCCCAACGCCGTCACCCAGCTGCAGGTCGTCGGCGAGCGGGCGGGCGTCACCGTCTTCGCGCCCGAGCCCGGCAACGGCGTCGGCGACCCGGTCGAGGTCGCGCGCCGCTCCATCGATGAGGCCAAGCGCTCCCACTACGACGTCGTCGTCGTCGACACCGCGGGACGTCTCGGTGTCGACGAGGAGATGATGCGCCAGGCCGCCGACATCCGGGCAGCCACGAACCCCGACGAGGTCCTCTTCGTCGTCGACGCCATGATCGGCCAGGACGCGGTCACCACCGCCGAGGCGTTCCGCGACGGCGTCGGCTTCACCGGCGTGGTCCTCACCAAGCTCGACGGCGACGCCCGCGGTGGCGCGGCGCTGTCGGTCCGCGAGGTCACCGGCGTCCCCATCCTCTTCGCCTCCAACGGCGAGAAGCTGGAGGACTTCGACGCCTTCCACCCCGACCGGATGGCCAGCCGCATCCTCGGGATGGGCGACCTGCTGACCCTGATCGAGCAGGCCGAGCAGCACTTCGACCAGGCGCAGGCGGAGAAGGCCGCGGCCAAGATCGGCACCGGCGAGCTCACGCTGGAGGACTTCCTCGAGCAGATGCTCGCCGTCCGCAAGATGGGCCCGATCGCCAACCTGCTGGGCATGCTGCCCGGCGCGGGCCAGATGAAGGACGCGCTCGCCCAGGTCGACGAGAAGCACATCGACCGCCTGCAGGCGATCATCCGCGGCATGACCCCGGCGGAGCGGCAGGACCCGAAGATCATCAACGCCTCCCGCCGCGTGCGCATCGCCAACGGCTCCGGCGTGCAGGTCCGCGACGTCAACGACCTGGTCAACCGGTTCTACGAGGCCCGCAAGATGATGCAGCAGATGGCGGGCCGCTTCGGCATGCCCGGCGGGCGCAGCGCCACCAAGAAGCAGCCCAAGGGCCGCAAGGGCAAGAAGGGCAAGGGCAAGGGCCCGACCCAGCCGAGGGTGCGCGGCGGCTTCCCCGCGGGCATGCCCGACCTGTCCGGCATGCCGCCGAGCCTGCAGCAGCTGCCGCCCGGCTTCGGCGGCATGGATCAGCTCCCGCCCGGCTTCGACCCGTCGAAGCTCAAGTTCCCGAAGAAGTGACCGCGCTGCACCTGCGCGGCGCCGTCCTGCCCGACGGCGTCGAGCGGGACCTGTGGGTCGTCAACGGCCGGGTCCGCACGACCGAGGTCCCGGGCGCGATAACGGTCCTCGACGGCGGCTACCTGATCCCCGGGTTCGTCGACGCGCACTGCCACGTCGGCATCGGCCCCGAGGGGCCGGTCGACCTCGACACCGCGGCCGGGCAGGCCGAGATCGACCGGGACGCGGGCACGCTGCTCATCCGCGACTGCGGCTCGCCGATCGACACCACGCCGCTGCAGGAGCGCCTGGACCTGCCCAGGATCATCCGCGCGGGCAGGCACATCGCCCGCCCCCGCCGCTACATCCGCCACCTCGGGGTCGAGATCGAGCCCGACGACCTGCCCGACCAGGTCGCCAGGCAGGCGGCGGCGGGCGACGGCTGGGTCAAGCTGGTCGGCGACTGGATCGACCGGGAGAAGGGCGACCTCGCCCCGCTGTGGTCCGACGACGTGCTGGCCGAGGCCATCAGGGTCGCCCACGACGCGGGCGCCAGGGTCACCGCGCACGTCTTCGGCGAGGACGCCCTGCCCGGCCTGATCGAGGCGGGCATCGACTGCATCGAGCACGGCACCGGCCTCACCCCGGAGACCACGGCCGAGATGGCCCGCCGCGGCACCGCGCTGGTCCCGACCCTGATCAACATCGAGAACTTCCCCGGCATCGCGGCGGGCGCCGAGCGGTTCCCGTCCTACGCCCGCCACATGCTCGACCTCTACGAGAACGTCACCCGCACCGTCGCCCACGCCATCGAGGCGGGCGTGCCGGTCTACGCGGGCACGGACGCAGGCGGCGGCATCGCCCACGGCCGGATCGTCGACGAGGTCATCGCCCTGCACCGGGCCGGGATGAGCGCGGAGCAGGCCATCGCGGCCGGTTCGTGGAGTGCGCGCGCCTGGCTGGGGTACTCGGGACTGACCGAGGGCGCCGCAGCGGACCTGCTGGCGTTCGCCGACGACCCCCGGGAAGACTTGGAGACATTGCGCAACCCCGCTCTCGTCGTGTTGCGGGGACGGGTGGTCCGCCAAACCGTACGGTGATCCCGTTGGCCTCGGACCGCCCGGGGGAGCCGGACTGTCGGAGGTGTGATGGTGTCGCTGCCGGACGCCGCGTCGGCGGCCCCGCCGCCGCCCGCCCGGGACCACCGCTGGGGCTTCGGGGCCTTCCTCGCGGTGTACGCGGTCTTCGTGATGTCCGCGGTCGTCATCGGCGTGCTGATCGGCAACCCGAGGCCCGGCGCGGAGGACTCGATCACCGTCATCCTGGTCGGCACGATCGTGCCCACCCTGCTCGCGACGGGCACCGCGCTGCTGGTCACCAAGCTGCGCGGCAACGGGCCGAGAGCCGACCTGCGCTGGTCGTTCCGCCGCGACGACCTCAGGGCGGGGTTCAAGTTCGGCGTCATCGGGCTGGTCGTGACCACGGCCGCCGCCGCGGTGTGGACCCGCGTCGTCGGCGAGGACAACGCGACGTCGTCGCTGGGCAGCCTGGTCGACGACCAGCGCATGCCGGTCATCGCCGCGGTCACCCTGTTCCTCTACGTCTGGCTGGTCGGCCCGCTCTGCGAGGAGATCATCTACCGCGGCCTGCTCTGGGGCGCGCTCGAACGGCTGCACTGGGGCCGCTGGGCCGTGTTCGGCCTCACCACCGTGATCTTCGCCATCAGCCACCTCGAACCGCTGCGCACCTCGCTGCTGCTCGTCATCGGCATCCCCATCGGCCTGGCCCGGCTCTGGACCGGCCGCCTCGGCGCGAGCATCGTGGCCCACCAGGTCAACAACTTCCTGCCAGCGCTGGCCGTCCTGCTGATCTCCCTCGGGGTGATGACCCCGTGACGATCGACCTCAACGCCGACCTCGGCGAGGGCTTCGGCGTCTGGCGCCTCGGCGACGACGACGCCCTGCTCGACGTCGTCACCTCGGCGAACGTCGCCTGCGGCTTCCACGCGGGCGACGCGTCCACGATGCGCGCGGTCTGCGCGTCCGCCGCGCGCCGGGGCGTGGCGGTCGGCGCGCAGGTCTCCTACCGCGATCTCGCGGGTTTCGGCCGCCGGTTCATCGATGTGGACCCCGTCACGCTCGCCGACGAGGTGCTGTACCAGATCGGGGCGCTGGACGCGTTCGCCAGGGCGGCGGGCACGCGGGTGGCGTACGTCAAGCCGCACGGCGCGCTCTACAACGCGACCGTGCACCACCAGGCCCAGGCAGACGCCGTCGTGGCCGGTACGCGCGCGTACGGCGACCTCCCGGTGCTCGGCCTGCCCGGGTCGCGACTGCTCGCCGCCGCCGGGGACGCCGCCGTGCCCGAGGCGTTCGCCGACCGCGGCTACACCCCCGAGGGCACGCTCGTCCCCAGGTCGCAGCCGGGTGCGCTGATCACCGAGACGGCCGCGGTCGTCGAGCGCGCGGTGCGCCTGGCCACCCGCGGCGAGCTGGTCGCCGTCGACGGGACGGTGCTGCGAGCGGCGGCCCGCTCCCTCTGCCTGCACGGCGACACGCCCGGCGCGGTCGCCCACGCCCGAGCCGTCCGCAGCGCCCTGAACGGCACCGGGGTGGAGGTGATTCCGTTCGCCGGGTAGTCGTCTGGCACAATTGGCGGCTGTCCGCGGCGGCCGGACCCTCTCACCGTGCCGCGGCGCCCACGCACCACCGGATGTGACGGCTCGACCCCACGGGGCCACCCGCGTCCAGACCCGACGTCGAAACACAGGAGCAAGCAGACCCGTGGCTGTCAAGATCAAGCTGCAGCGCCTCGGCAAGATCCGCGCGCCGTTCTACCGCATCATCGTCGCCGACGCCCGTACCCGCCGCGACGGGAAGGCCATCGAGACGATCGGCCGCTACAACCCCAAGACCGAGCCGAGCCTGATCGAGGTCGACTCCGACCGCGCCCAGTACTGGCTGGGTGTCGGCGCGCAGCCGACCGACGCGGTGAAGCACCTGCTGGAGGTGACCGGCGACTGGCAGAAGTTCAAGGGCCTGCCGGGCGCCGAGGGCACGCTGCGCGTCGCCGAGCCGAAGCCGACCAAGCAGGAGCTGTTCGAGGCCGCGCTGAAGGCGGCGGGCGAGGAGCCCACCACCGAGGCGATCAGCCCGAAGAAGAAGTCCGCCCCGAAGAAGGCGGAGAAGGCCGAGCAGGCCGAGCCCGCCGCTGAGACCGAGGCCGCGGCCGAGTGAGCGCCCTCGCGGACGCCCTGGAGCACCTGGTCCGAGGCATCGTCGATCACCCCGACGACGTCCAGGTGGAGCTGGTCACGACCCGTCGCGGCCGCACGCTTGAGGTGCACGTCAACCCCGAGGACCTGGGCAAGGTCATCGGCAGGGGCGGGCGCACCGCGACCGCGCTGCGCACGGTGATGGCCGGGGTCGGCGGGCGCGGCATCCGCGTCGACGTGGTCGACACCGACCACTGATATGGCCGAGGTCGTCGTCGGCCGGGTCGCCAAGGCGCACGGCATCCGCGGGGAGCTCTCCGTGGACGTGCACACGGACTCGCCCGAGGTCCGCTTCGCCGAAGGCGCCCCCGTCGACGCCCGGCTCAAGGACGGCACCGTCCGCGCACTGACCATCGCGGCCGCCCGGTGGCACACCGGGCGGCTGCTGGTGCGTTTCGACCAGGTGCCCGACCGCGACACCGCGGAGACCCTGCGCGGCGCGCTGCTGCTCGCCGACCCCGCGGCGCTGCCCGCGCCGGAGGACCCCGACGAGTTCCACGACCACGACCTGATCGGCCTGGCCGCCGTGCTGGCCGACGGCGCGGTCGTGGGCCGGGTCTCCGACATCCAGCACGGCCCCGGCGGCGACCTGCTCGTCGTGGCCCGCGACGGCGCCGACGACGTGCTCGTCCCGTTCGTGTCCGCGATCGTCCCCGAGGTGGACGTCGCGGGCGGGCGGATCGTGCTCGACCCGCCAGAGGGATTGATCGAGTAGCCGTGCGCGTCGACGTCCTGACGATCTTCCCCGAGTACCTGGAGCCGCTGCGCGCGGCGCTGCTGGGCCGCGCCATCGAGCGCGGCCTGTTCAGCATCGAGGTCCACGACCTGCGCAAGTGGACCCACGACGTGCACCGCGCCGTGGACGACAGCCCGTACGGCGGCGGTCCGGGCATGGTCATGAAGCCCCAGGTCTGGGGCGAGGCGCTGGACGAGGTCTGCGCGGGCGAGCCGCCGAGGCTGGTCGTGCCGACCCCGGCCGGGCGCCCGTTCACCCAGGCGATGGCCCGCGAGTACGCCCAGGTCCCGCGCCTGGTGTTCGCCTGCGGCCGGTACGAGGGCATCGACCAGCGGATCATCGAGGACGCCGCCCGGCGCATGCCGGTCGACGAGGTGTCCATCGGCGACTACGTGCTGGTCGGCGGCGAGGTCGCGGTCATGGTGATCGTCGAGGCCGTCGCCCGGCTGCTGCCCGGCGTGCTGGGCAACCCGCAGTCGGCGGAGCAGGACTCGTTCTCCGACGGGCTGCTCGAAGGCCCCAGCTACACCCGCCCGGAGGTCTGGCGCGGCCTGTCCGTGCCCGACGTCCTGCGTTCGGGCAACCACGCCGCCATCGACCGCTGGCGGCGCGACCGGGCGCTGGAACGGACCCTGGACCGGCGGCCGGACCTGCTCGCCGCGTTGCCGGAAGGCGCCCTCGACCAGCGGGATCGCGCGCTGCTGCAGTCGCTGACGGGGGTCGATTTCGAATCCGGTGAGTCCGTCTGACATACTTTCCGGGTTGCCGCGCCCGGCACCAGCCGATGCGCGCCGCAGACCACCCCATGGCCGGCTGTTCGGTTGCACGCCGTCCCGCGGTCGGTCTGGCAGACGACCCAGTTGCTTAAGGACGGATTACCCCATGAACACCCTGGATGCCCTGGACGCCAAATCGCTGCGTTCCGACGTCCCGGACTTCCGCCCGGGTGACACCCTCAAGGTTCACGTCCGCGTCATCGAGGGCACGCGCGAGCGCGTCCAGGTGTTCCAGGGCGTGGTCATCCGCCGCCACGGCGGCGGCGTCCGCGAGACCTTCACGGTCCGCAAGATCTCCTTCGGCGTCGGCGTCGAGCGCACCTTCCCGGTGCACACGCCGAACATCGCCCAGATCGAGGTCGTCACCCGAGGCGACGTGCGCCGCGCCAAGCTGTACTACCTGCGCGAGCTGCGCGGCAAGGCCGCCAAGATCAAGGAGAAGCGCGAGCCGCAGCGCACTTCCTGACACGGGGAGCACATCGGCTCACGTACCCTGACGTGCGTGGTCGACCGTCCCTCTCGTCGCGTGCCCCCGGGTGCCCGCTCACCCCAGGAGCGCCCGGGAGGCCCGGACGACCGTAAGCCCGAGGCCCACACACCACCCCACAACGGGACACCGGTGAACGGCGCCTCGGGCTTTCGCCGTCCCCCGGCAGACGCCACCTTCTGGTTCGGCGACCCCCTGCCGGAGGACTCCCTCCCTCCGCTGGACAAGCCCCGCAACGGCCACCCGGTCCCGCAGGGCATGCTGCCCCCCACCCCCGCGGACACCCGCTACCCACCCCCGGCCCCACCCCGCCCCGACACCGGCGCCCCCGGCGACCGAGGCCGCCGCGGCCCGGCCGACCTGGGCAAGCCCTCGGTCTTCTTCACCCCGGTAGACCCACCCAACGGCGCGCCCCCGGCCCCCTTCCACCCCAACGGCACCACCTCGGCCCGAAGCGCCCCCACCGACTCCGGGGCTCCCTTCCGCCCGAACAGTCGAGCCACGGTCGACGCTGGCCCAGCCGCTTTCCACCAGGACAACCGCACCCCGGCCGCAGGCCCACCCACTCTCCGCCGCGACCACGCAGGCCCCACTGGCCCAGCCACCCTCCACCGGGACCCGGCCGATGTGGGCCCGTCCGCCCTCCACCGCACCCCCGGTGGCCCTGTCGATCCGACCGCCTTCTTCGCCCCCACCCACCGGGGCAACGGCCGTCCCGCCGACGCAGGCCCGCCCTCAGCCTTCTTCACCCCGGTAGACCCGGCAGACCACGACGACACCGGCGCCCCCACCGGACCACCGTCCGCCTTCTTCGCGCCCGTGCACGGCAACGCCCCCACCGACACCGAGTCCGCCTTCTCCACCCCGGACCACCCCACCGAAGCCGGACCACCCTCCGCGCTCTTCACCCAGCCCAACGCGGCGACCCACCCTGACGACGCCGGACCTCCGTCCGCGTTCTTCACCCCACCCGCCCCCACCGAAGCCGGACCACCCTCCGCGTTCTTCACCGCACCCGACCCCGAAGACCCCGGACCCCCGTCCGCGTTCCTCACCCCATCGACCCCCACAGACCAGCCCGACCCCGAAGACCCCCCACGCTGGCCCACCCCAGCCGACTCGCCCTCCCTGCGGTTCTCCCCCCTCGACCACCGCACCGAGCCCGTCGCCCGCAAGACCCCCGATGACGAGAACACCGCCGTCATCCCCACCGTCCCCCGCCCCGAGCCCGCCGACCCCACCGCCTACACCCCCCGCCGCGCGACCCCCGAACCCGAGCCGGAGCCCGCCGAGCAGGACGACGACCAACCCCGCCACGGCAAGCACCGCAAGCACAAGAAGCAGCCGCTGTGGCGCGAGCTGGTCACCCTGGTCGGCGTCGCCCTCCTGTTGACCTTCCTCATCCAGCACTTCGTCGGCCGCGTCTACTCCATCCCCTCCGGCTCCATGGAGCAGACCCTGCACGGCTGCCCCGGCTGCACCGGCGACCGCGTCTTCGTCGACAAGATGGTCTACGACTTCCGCGACCCGCTGCCCGGCGACGTCGTCGTCTTCCAGGGCCCGAACTCCTGGACCGGCGAGCAGGTCGACGCCACCGGCGACGAGGACAACCCGGTCGTGAAGGGCCTGCAGTACATGGGCTCGCTGATCGGCATCGCCCCGCCGGACGAGCGGGACTTCGTCAAGCGGGTCATCGCGATCGGCGGCCAGACCGTCGAGTGCTGCGACGACAAGATGCGCGTCATGGTCGACGGGAAGCCGCTCGACGAGCCCTACATCTACTGGGAGAGCGGCGGCCCCGACGAGCGCCAGCGCTTCGCACCCGTTACGGTGCCGGAGGGAACCCTGTGGGTCATGGGGGACAACCGGGCCAACTCGGCCGACTCGCGCATCCAGGGCGGCGGCGGCATCCGCGGCGTCGTCCCGATCACCAAGGTCATCGGGAAGGTCCGGGCCATCGTTCTGCCGCCATCGCGCTGGCAGGGCGTCGGCGACCACAACCCGCAGGCGCCCCCGGCGATCGCCGCGCCCGCATGGCAGCAGGGGCTGCCCGCCGGGCTCGGGTTCGCCGCGGCGTGGCCGGTGCTGTGGCTCGGCCGCCGCGTCAAGAAGTCCCTGACCAGCAGGAAGGCGGAATAGGTGTCGGACGCAACCGGTGCCGGGGAAGACTCCGACCACGGCGCCGAGCAGGTGGATGTCGCCGAGCCGGAGAAGAAAGCGAAGAAGAAGCGCCCCTTCTGGGTGGAGTTGCCGATCCTGCTCGGCGTGGCGCTGGTGCTGACCATCCTGATCCAGACGTTCATCGCGCGCGTCTTCGTGATCCCGTCGGAGTCGATGGAGCGGACCCTGCACGGCTGCCCCGGCTGCACGGGCGACCGCGTGCTCGTCGACAAGATCACTTATCTGTTCCGCGACCCCAGTCCCGGCGACGTCGTGGTGTTCGAGCGCCCGGGGACCTGGGACCACTTCGGTGGCGCGTCCCGCTCGGATAACCCGATCGTGTCATGGTTCCAGGACTTCGGCGCCCAGTTCGGTCTCGCCGAGCCCAGCGAGGACGACATCGTCAAGCGCGTGATCGCCGTCGGCGGCCAGACCGTCGAGTGCTGCGACGAGCGCAACCGCGTCCTGGTCAACGGCAAGCCGCTGGACGAGCCGTACGTGTACCTGCCGGACCCGGGCATGGAGCAGTCGCAGTTCGAGCCGATCACCGTCCCCGAGGGGATGCTGTTCGTGATGGGCGACAACCGCAACAACTCCCGCGACTCGCGCTCGCAGGGCGGCGGCGGGCTCAACGGCATGGTCCCGATCGACAGCGTCATCGGGAAGGCGCGCACGATCATCCTGCCGCCGTCGCGCTGGCAGGGCGTGGGCGACCACGACCCGCAGGCGCTGTCCGCCCCGGCGTGGCAGGCGGGCATCCCGGCGGGCGTCGGGCTCGCGCTGGCCTTCCCGGTGGTGGCGCTGGGACGCCGCTTGCGCAGGTAGGCGGCCGTGTCGGAGGAATCCGCACCGGAGGAGCCGCCTGCGGGCCGGGTCAGGAAGAAGCGCCCGTTCTGGATCGAGCTGCCGATCCTGCTGGGCATCGCGCTGGTCCTGACGATCGTCATCCAGACGTTCTTCGCCCGGGTGTTCCTGATCCCGTCGGAGTCGATGGAGCGGACCCTGCACGGCTGTCCGGGCTGCTACGGCGACCGCGTGCTGGTCGACAAGGTCGTGTACTGGTTCGGCGAGCCGACGCCGGGCGAGGTCGTGGTGTTCGAGCGGCCCGCCACCTGGACGCGGGGGTCGGACGAGTCGCAGAACGCGTTCGTCGACTGGCTGCAGGACATGTTCGCCCCGTTCGGGCTCGCCGAGCCGGACGACGACGACGTGGTCAAGCGCGTGATCGCGGTCGGCGGGCAAACCGTCGAGTGCTGCGACGACCGCAACCGCGTCCTGGTCGACGGCAAGCCGTTGAACGAGCCCTACATCTTCTGGGACGCCGACCGCGGCAGCGCCCGCCAGGCCGAGTTCGCGCCGGTGTCGGTGCCCGAGGGGATGCTGTTCGTGATGGGCGACAACCGCAACAACTCCGGCGACTCGCGGACCCAGGGCGGGGGCGGGCGCAACGGGCTCGTGCCGGTGGAGAATGTCATCGGGAAGGCGCGTGCGATCATTCTCCCGCCGTCCCGCTGGGGCGGCGTCGGCGACGACAACCCGCAGGCGGCGGGTCTGCTGCCCGCGGGCATCGGCCTGGTGGCCGCCGTGCCGGTGTGGTGGCTGCTGCGCAGGAGAGGAGGGCTCGGGTGACCACGGCGTTCCGTCCGCCCCGCGCCATTCTCCGGCGCGACGCGGGGAACTGGGGCCTGCAGACCGCTCTGCACCGCCGCGGGCTCGGGCCCGTCGCGGGGGTGGACGAGGCCGGGCGGGGTGCGTGCGCCGGGCCGCTGGTGGTCGCGTCCTGCGTGCTGCGCCCAGGAGACGCCGCCCGCCTCGACGGGCTCACCGACTCCAAGCTGATGACGGCGGCCGCCCGCGACCGGATGTTCGACCTGGTCAAGGCGCGTGCCGTCGACTACGCCGTCGTGGTCATCCCGCCAGCGGAGGTCGACGGTCGCGGCGTGCACGCGGCCAACATCGAGGGCATGCGCCGGGCGGTCGCCCGGCTGACGGTGCACCCGGGGTACGTGCTGGTCGACGGTTTCCGCGTGCCGGGGCTGACGGCCCCGCACATGCCGGTGGTCAAGGGAGACCAGGCCGCCGCCTGCGTCGCCGCGGCGTCGGTGCTGGCCAAGGTGACCCGCGACCGGATCATGGAAGACCTGCACTCCCGGCTGCCCGAGTACCACTTCGACGTGCACAAGGGCTACTGCACGCCGCTGCACGCGCGGGCGCTCGACGAGCACGGGCCCACCCCGGAGCACCGCTGGTCGTTCGTCAACGTCGCGTCCGCCGGGCGCAAGCACGGGCTTCGCGCGCCACACCGGGTGGCGCTGAGTGTCGCGGCGGCGGCCGTGGTCCAGAATGGGACGTCGCCGCAGTGAGCGGCGGTCCCGGAGTACGACCAGGAGGGGCGCGCGGCACATGAGCGCGGAGGATCTCGAGAAGTACGAGACCGAGATGGAGCTGCAGCTCTACCGGGAGTACCGGGACATCGTCGGCCAGTTCGCCTATGTCGTGGAGACCGAGCGGCGCTTCTACCTGGCCAACGGCGTGGATGTGCAGGTCCGCGACGCCGAGGGCGAGGTCTACTTCGAGGTGCGGATGTCCGACGCCTGGGTGTGGGACATGTACCGCCCGGCGCGCTTCGTCAAGAACGTCCGGGTGATCACCTTCAAGGACGTCAACGTCGAGGAACTCGACAAGCCGGACCTGCGCCTCCCGGAGGACGGCCCCTTCAACGGCTGAGTTATCCACAGCCCCGGAGTTGCCCGTGCGCGGGTGACCCGGGGTTCGGCACGCTCGAAATCAGTGATCCCGCGATGAAGGGAACTGATGATGAGCGATCACCGCGAACTCGGCGCCGCCGGGGAGTCCGTCGCCGCCCGCTATCTGCAGCGGCTCGGCATGCGCATCCTCGGCCGCAATTGGCGCTGTCCACTCGGCGAACTGGACATCATCGCCGCGGACGGCGCGCAATTGGTCGTCTGCGAGGTGAAAACGCGCCGCTCGACCGCTTATGGCACGCCTGCTGAATCGGTGAGCGCGGAGAAGGCGAGCCGTATCCGCGCGCTCGCCCTGCGCTGGCGGCGGGATCACGGCATACCGCCGTGCCCGACGAGATTCGACATCGTCGCGATCCTCTGGCCGCGCGGCGGGCTCCCGTCCGTCCGCCACCTGATCGGGGCGTTCTGATGGGCCTGACCCGCGTGTGGTCCGTCGCGCTCGTGGGCGTCGACGGCGTCCCGGTCGAGATCGAGGCCGACATCGGCGGCGGCAAACCCCGGACCCAGATCGTCGGCCTGCCCGACGCCGCACTCAACGAGGCCAAGGACCGGGTCCGCGCCGCGACCCGCAACTCCGGCCTGCTCTGGCCCGATCAGGCGATCACCCTGGCCCTGTCCCCGGCCGCGCTGCCCAAGGGCGGCTCCGGCTACGACCTGGCCCTGGCCGTCGCGGTCCAGATAGCCGACAACCCCGCCGAATGCCGACCGCTGTCCGACACGGTCTTCATCGGCGAACTGGCGTTGGACGGCCGCCTCCGCGCGGTCCGCGGCGTCCTGCCGTGCCTGATGGCGGCCCGCCGATCCGGCATAACCCGAGCCGTCGTGCCGCGCTCGGTCCTCCCGGAAGCCGCACTCGTGCGGGACATGGCCGTCCTGGGCGCCGACCAGCTCACCGAGGTCCTCCGCTGGATCCGCGGCGCCGAGGACACGCTGCACCACCCCACCGAATCCGCGCCGCGCCCGGCCCCCGCAGTGCCGGACCTGTCCGACGTGGTCGGTCAACAGGAAGGCAAATGGGCCCTGGAAGTCGCCGCGGCCGGTGGCCACAACCTGCTGTTCATCGGCCCACCCGGCGCGGGCAAGTCGATGCTCGCCCGCCGCCTCCCCGGCATCCTGCCCGACCTGACTCCCGAACAGGCCCTGGAGGTCACCGCGGTCCACTCCATCGTCGGCGGCCTGTCGACGGACAACCCCCTGATCACCGTCCCCCCGTTCATCGCCCCCCACCACACCACCTCGGTAGCCGCCCTAACCGGCGGCGGCGTAGGCCTAGCCAAACCCGGCGCGATGAGCAAGGCCCACCGGGGAATCCTGTTCCTCGACGAGGTCTGCGAGTTCGCCGCCGACCGCCTGGAATGCCTGCGAACGGCCTTGGAGGAAGGCGAAGTCCGCCTAGCCCGCCGAGACGGCATCGTCCGCTATCCCGCCGCCTGCCAGGTGGTCATGGCCACCAACCCGTGCCCGTGCGCGCCCATCAAGGACCGCGACTGCATGTGCACGGCAGTGGCCAGAAGGCGTTACCTGACAAGGCTTTCCGGCCCACTACTGGACCGAGTGGACCTCCAGATCCGCATCCCCGCCATCACCGCCATGGCCCCCCACGAGGACACCCCCGAAACGTCCGCAACCGTAGCCGCCCGAGTCCGAGCCGCCCGCGCCCGCGCCACCCACCGCTGGCGCGAGAACGGCTGGCACACCAACGCCGAAGTCCCCGGCCCCGCCCTCCGCCGCGAGTTCCCACCCCCACCCGAAGCCATGGTCATGCTCGACCGAGCCCTAGCCACCGGCGCCCTAACCGCCCGAGGCGCCGACCGCTGCATCCGAGTCGCCTGGACCCTCGCCGACCTAGCCGAAGCCCCCACCCCCACCGCCGACCACATAGCCGCCGCCCTCCACTTCCGTGACCGCCTAACCCTCCAACCAACCCCCTCCTACCCCACCCACCCCAAATCAAGAGCCCGCTATGGCTAAACCCCACCCCTATCCCCACGAATTCCAACCCAAGCCCAGAACTCCACGCAACCTCGCCGCCCCAACCCCTCCGCCCGCAGCCCGCCCCGCCGCCCGCCGCCCCTAACCCGTCCCGCCGTCCCCCAGACCTGTCCCGCGTCCCGCCGTCTCCACACCCGTCCCGCCGTCTCCACACCCGTCCCGCCGTCTCCACACCTGCCCCGTCTCTGCCGCCCCCAACCCCGTCACATGCCGTCCCAACCCGCCAACCCGCCGCCCCTCAACCCAGCCCCGTCTTCGCCGCGCCAAACCCCGCCACACCGAACCGGACCCGGGCCCCGCCCCCCCAACCCGCCACACCCCAACCCCGCCCCGTCGCAACCCCCCGTCTCGGCCCCGCCCCGCCCCAACCCCGCCCCGCCCCAACCCCGCCCCAACCCCGCCCCGCCCCAACCCCGCCCCGCC
>NZ_BMRB01000005.1 GCF_014648415.1 Actinokineospora fastidiosa | reverse complement strand
GAGAACGCCAAGCGCAAGGAGGAGCTGCTCGCCGAGGCCGAGAAGATCAACCCGCAGGGCGATCTGGAGGCGGCGCGCGCGCAGTTGCACCGCATCCAGGAGCGCTGGGAGGAGATCGGCAAGGTCCCGCGCGAGCGCATCCGCGAGCTGGAGGGCAGGCTCCGCGCCGTCGAGGAGAAGGTCCGCACCGCCGCCGACGCGCAGTGGCGGCGGACCGACCCGGAGGCCGAGGCCAGGGCCGCGCAGTTCCGCGAGCGGGTCGAGCAGTTCGAGGCCCAGGCGGCCAAGGCCCGCGCCGCGGGCGACAAGCGCCGCGCCGAGCAGGCCGAGGCGCAGGCCGCCCAGTGGCGGGAGTGGCTGGCCGCCGCCGAGCAGGCCGTCGCCACCCGCTGAGCACGCCGACCGTGGGCCGCCCCGACCGGGGCGGCCCACGGCCGTGTCAGCCGACGGTCTCGGTCCGGTGCTCCTCCGGCAGGTCGCGCAGCCCGCGCAGCGGCGACAGGAGCACCCACAGCGAGGCCAGGCCGCACCCGGACGCGGCCACCCACAGCGTCGGGCGCAGGCCGATCAGCTCGCCCAGCACGCCGCCGAGGAGGCCGCCCAGGGGCAGCGAGCCCCAGACGAGGAAGCGGACGCTGGCGTTCATCCGGCCCAGCAGGTGGTCCGGGCAGATCGTCTGGCGGAAGCTGACCTGGGCGACGTTGTAGACCACCACGCACACCGAGACGACGACGGTGCCCGCCACGGCGACCACCAGCGGCCAGCCCGGGGCGGCCATGGGCAGCAGCAGGCCGAACGGGGCGCTGACGACCTGGACGACCCAGATGGCCCTGGCCTGCCCGATCGCCCGGTTGACGCGGGCGGCCACGAGCGCCCCCACGATGCCGCCGACCCCCGCCAGGCCCACCACCAGGCCGACCGCGCCCTCGGTCAGGCCGACCTGGGTGACCAGGAACAGGATCAGCACCGCGTTCTGGACCCCGCCGAACAGGTTCCACGTCGCCGTGCAGCTGACCATCGGGCGCAGGTAGCGGTTGCGGACGACGAACCGCAGGCCCTCCATCACCTCGGCCCGCAGGTCCCGCCGCGCCGGTCGGACCGGTTCGGGCTCGACCGTGCGGATCCGGCTCAGGAACAGCGCCGAGGCGAGGTAGCCCAGGCCTGTGGTCAGCAGCGCCACCGCGGTGCCGACCAGCTGGGCCAGCCCGCCGCCCAGCGCCGGGCCGGTCGTGAACGCGACGGAGTGGCTGGCCTGCAGCTTGGCGTTGCCCTCGACCAGGTGCTGCCTGCCCACCAGCGACGGCAGGTAGGACTGGTAGCCGACGTCGAAGAACACCGTGCACGTGCCCACCAGCAGCGCGACGACCACCAGCTGGGTGAACGTGAGCGCGTCCATCCACCAGGCGAGCGGCACCGTGGCCAGCAGGGCGGCCCTGGCGAGGTCCATCCGGATCATCAGCGGCCTGCGCCGCACCCGGTCCACCCATGCCCCGGCGGGCAGCCCCAGCAGCAGGAACGCGGCGTGCTCCGCGGCCGTCAGCAGGCCCATCTGGAACGCCGACGCGTTGAGCAGGCCGACGGCCAGCAGGGGGAGCACGACGAGGCCCACGTGCGTGCCGACCTGGGCGATCGTGTCACCCGCCCAGAGACGGCGGAAGTCGGCGTGGTGACGCAGGGTGCTGGCCATGGGCAGCATGATGGCGGCAGTGATTGGAATGTGTCAATCACTTTGCCCCGCCGCCGTAGAGTGGGTGGCTGTGAGCGAAGAGAACCCCGCCCGCACGCCCGCGACGCCGGTCGACGTGGCCGTGCTCGGCTCGGCCGTGCGGCTGCGGATCATCCGGATGACCCACCAGCGCCCGCTGACCAACCGGGAGATCGCTACCCAGCTCGACCGCGATCCGGCGACCACGCTCCACCACGTGCGCAAACTCGTCGACGCCGGATTCCTCGAAGCGCTGCCCGTGCGGCGCGGCAACCGGGGGGCGCGGGAAATCCCCTACCGCTCGACCGGGCGTTCCTGGCGGATCGACAACCCGGGCCGGGGCAACCGCGAGGTGGCCGAGGCGATGCTGCAGGCGTACCTGGCCGAGGTCGGCGAGGCCGACTTCGCCGAGTTGCTGCAGTCCCGCCTGGTCGTGCAGGTCGACGAGGCGGGCCGGGAGGAGCTGATGCGGCGCATCCAGGACGTGCTCGACGACTTCGCGGCACGCCCCCTGGAGCCCGGTCAACCCCGCACGGGCATCTACGTGTCGTTCTACCCGGGGGAATAATTCAGTCCCATTAGGCGTCATCACGTGCGACTATGGAAACAACGCCGGAACAGACCGGCACCGACCGCGAAGGACGTGTTCACCTAGTGACAGAGGAATTCATTCAGCCAGACGACGGTGACTTCCGCAATGGTGGCTTTCCCCACGGTCCGGCTGACCTCTCCCTCGGTGAACTCGAACTGGAGGAGCGGTCGTCGCTGCGGCGCGTCGCCGGGCTGTCCACCGAACTCGAGGACATCACCGAGGTCGAGTACCGCCAGCTCCGCCTGGAGCGGGTCGTGCTCGTCGGGGTGTGGACCGAGGGGTCGGCGCTGGCGTCCGAGGCGTCGCTGGCCGAGCTGGCCCGCCTGGCCGAGACCGCGGGCTCGCAGGTCCTCGAGGGCCTCGTGCAGCGGCGCGACAAGCCGGACCCGGCCACCTACATCGGCTCGGGCAAGGTCCGCGAGCTCGGCGACATCGTCGCCGCGACCGGCGCGGACACGGTGATCTGCGACGGTGAGCTCTCGCCGTCCCAGCTGCAGCAGCTGGAGGCCCGGCTCAAGGTCAAGGTCATCGACCGCACCGCGCTGATCCTGGACATCTTCGCCCAGCACGCCCGGTCCAAGGAGGGCAAGACCCAGGTCGAGCTCGCCCAACTGCAGTACCTGCTGCCCAGGCTGCGCGGCTGGGGCCAGACGCTGTCCCGGCAGGCCGGTGGCCGCGCAGGCGGCGCTGGCGGCGGTGTGGGTCTGCGCGGTCCCGGTGAGACCAAGCTGGAGACCGACCGCAGGCGCATCCACGCCCGCATCGCCAAGCTCCGCCGCGAGATCAAGGGCATGGGCACGGTCCGGGCCACCAAGCGCGGGCGCCGCGTGGCCAACGAGGTGCCCAGCGTGGCCATCGCCGGCTACACCAACGCGGGCAAGTCCAGCCTGCTCAACGCGCTGACCGGCGCGGGTGTGCTGGTGGAGGACGCGCTGTTCGCCACCCTCGACGCGACCACCCGGCGCGCCGAGACCCCGGACGGGCGCACCTACACGCTGACCGACACCGTCGGCTTCGTGCGGCACCTGCCGCACCAGCTGGTGGAGGCGTTCCGCACCACGCTGGACGAGGTGGCCGACGCCGACCTCGTGCTGCACGTGGTCGACGGCTCCGACCCGATGCCGGAGTGGCAGATCAACGCGGTGCGCGAGGTGCTCGGCGAGATCGGGCAGAAGCACGACACGCCGATGCCGCCCGAGCTGGTGGTGGTCAACAAGACCGACGCCGCGGGCGACCTGGCCATCGCCCGGCTGCGGCACCTGATCCCGGACGCGGTGTTCGTCTCCGCGCACACCGGGGCGGGCGTCGACGAGCTGCGCGAGCGGCTCGCGGAGCTGCTGCCCCGGCCGAACCGGGAGCTGGACGTGCTCGTCCCGTACGAGCGCGGCGAGCTGGTGGCCCGAATCCACCGCGAGGGCGAGGTGCTCTCCACCGAGCACACCGAGGTCGGCACGCACGTGCGGGCCCGGGTCCGGCCCGACCTCGCGGGCGTGCTGGCGGCCTTCGTCGTGGACCGCTCGATCGCCTGACCCGCCTGACGACCTGTCGGCCCCGGAGAACCTCCGGGGCCGACGGCGTTTCCCCGCTACCGTGGTGTGGACACGGGGAGGTGGCGGTGCGGGTTGTGTTGACCCTGGCACTCATGGGGGCGCTGTCGGTGCTGGGCGCTCCCGGCGCGGCCGCGCAGGAGGACCAGTGCGCGCTCACGGACGATCGGCTGGCCGAGGTGTCCGGTGTGGCCGCTGACGGCGAGCACTGGTACGTCGTCAACGACGGCGGCCGCGCGTCCACCGTCTACGTCCTCGACCGCGACTGCACGGTCGCGGACGTCATCACCGGGCCGACGGACCCCTACGACGTCGAGGACCTCGCCCGCGCCGCGGACGGCACGCTGTGGCTCTCCGACACCGGCGACAACGACAAGGACCGCAAGACCGTCGCCCTGATCTCCCTGACCCCGGGCGGCAAGTCGACGGTGCACCGGGTGACCTATCCGGACGGTCCGAAGGACTCCGAGGCGCTGCTGCTCTCCCGCGACGGCGTGCCCCACCTGGTGACCAAGAACCCGTTCGGCACCGCCGACATCTACCGGCCCGCCAAGAAGCTGACCAGCCCTGGTCCGACGGCGCTGGAGCACGTCGGCTCGCTCACCCTGCGCCCGACCGACACCCAGGGCGGCCCGGTGCCCGCGTCCGTGGGCTCGGTGCTGGTGACCGGGGGAGCGGTGAGTCCGGACGGGACGGTCGTCGCGCTGCGCACCTACACGGACGCCTACCTCTACGCCGCCCCCGACGGGGACATCCTCGCCGCGCTGAAGCGCGAGCCGGTCCGCGTCCCGCTGCCGAACGAGCCGCAGGGCGAGGCCATCGCCATCGAGCCGGACGGCACGCTGGTGTCGATGTCGGAAGGCGAGGGCAGCACCGTGCGGACCGTGTCCGGGGTGACCGTCACGGCCGAGGAGGCGCCGCCCACGACCGAGGCGACGCCTGAGCCGGAACCGGGGCAGACCGCCGCGCCCGTGGTCGAGGACGACGGTCTGGCCACGATCCCCGCGATCGGCGTCACCGCCGTCGCGGTCGGGGCCCTGCTGCTGTTCATGCACCGCAGGGCCACCCGCAAGCGCGCCTAGAGCCGCCGCAGCACCGCCACGACCTTGCCCAGGATCGTCGCCTCGTCGCCCGGGATGGGCTCGTAGGCGTCGTTCTGCGGCAGCAGCCAGGCGTGCCCGTCGCGGCGCTTGAAGGTCTTCACCGTCGCCTCGCCGTCGATCATGGCGGCGACGATGTCGCCGTTGTCGGCGTTGGGCTGCTGGCGCACGACGACCCAGTCGTCGTTGGCGATGGCGGCGTCGATCATCGAGTCGCCCGCGACCTTGAGCATGAACAGCGAGCCCTCGCCGACCAGCTCCTTGGGCAGCGGGAAGACGTCCTCGATGGCCTGCTCGGCCAGGATCGGGCCACCGGCGGCGATGCGGCCCAGCACCGGCACGTAGGCCGGGCGCGGGCCGCTGTCGGGCTCGGCGGGCTCGTCGCCGCGCAGCTGGGCGGGCGTGGCGTCGGCGGGCAGGACGCCGATCGCGCGCGGGCGGTTCGGGTCGCGGCGCAGGTAGCCCTTCTCCTCCAGCGCTCGCAGCTGGTAGGCCACCGACGAGGTGGACGTCAGCCCCACGGCCTCGCCTATCTCGCGCACGCTGGGCGGGTAGCCGAAGCGCTGGACCCATGACCGGATGACCTCGAGCACCTGGCGCTGGCGAAGCGGGAGTTCAGCGCTTTCCGAATCCGGCTCGGGGAACTTGCGCACCGTGCCGCGCACCGCGGGCTTGCGCTTCGGGGTGTCTGCGGGGGTGCGTCCGTTCGTGCCTGCCACTGCGCTGTCCTCCAGGTTGTGCCGGGACCGCCCCGGCGATCATGTCCTGTGTCGACGGTAGTCCTATGACCTGCGGAGATCAAACACCTGTTCGAGCGACACGCCGGTCAGGTCTGGAAATCCTCGGCCCTGAGGTGGTACACATTCGCACGGACGTTCGATCGAACGGGAGTTCGAGGAGGTTGCCATGGCGGCGACGCTGACCACCGAGTCCTCGACGCGGCACCTGGTCCCCGCGCGCGGGGCGGGCCGGGGCAGGCTGCGGCCGCCGACCAGGCGGCGCCCGGTCGACGCGCCGCACGTCGTCGCGGCGGCCGACTGCGCCCCGCGCCGCTCATCCATGCCGGTCACGGTCCTGGTGGCGGCGGCGGCCGCGGTCGCGGCGCTGGTGTACGGCTTCGGTGCGTACGCCGGTTCGCTGGCCGAGTCGACGGTGCCCGCCACGACGACGACGGTCTACGTCGCGCCCGGCGAGACCCTGTCGGACATCGCCCGGCGGAGCGCGCCGGGCAGCGACGTGGCCGCCGTGGTGGACCGCATCCGCGAGCTCAACGGCCTCCCCGACGCCGCCGTCGTCCCCGGTCAGCCGCTCACCGTGCCCGCCGCGCGCGGCTAGACTGTTAGCTGAATCACAAGCCCGGTCGATCCGGGTATCCCGGGCGCGCTCCGGCCTCGGTCGCCGTCGAGGCCGCCTCGGGCGATCATGCTCGTCAGGGCATACTCACGCCGCCGCGCGCGTTGTTCCCATAGCACGTTCTTCCGTTGTGCTTCGCCCGAACGAGTGACGTTGTGTGGTCACCCAGTTGCTTGATCTCCGCCGCGGGTATTTGCGCTGGTGGCGGGCCTCGTCGCGGCCGCGACACGCCGGACACGCCTCGAGTTGCCAACATCTGCCCCTCAGGCATAGGTTCAACCCCAACATCTTGGGGTTACACCGCTGTAGTTTGTCCACAGGTTGGGGTCGGTTATCCACCTCGCCCCCGGGTGTTGTCCACAGATTGATCACCAAGCGTGGTCGCCGGACTGGGCCGACCGAGTGGCGAGGAGGAGTCGGATATGCGGTGTCCGTTCTGCAGGCACCCGGACTCCCGGGTCGTCGACTCGCGCGAGGTCGACGAGGGCCAGGTCATCCGCAGGCGGCGGTCGTGCGCGGCGTGCAGCCGCCGGTTCACCACCGTCGAGGAGGCGGTGCTGGCCGTGGTGAAGCGGTCGGGCGTCACCGAGCCGTTCAGCCGGGAGAAGGTCGTGCGCGGCGTGCGCAGGGCCTGTCAGGGCAGGCCGGTGGACGAGGACCAGCTGCAGCAGCTGGCCCAGCGCGTGGAGGAGACCATCCGCGCGACCGGACCGGCCGAGGTGCCCAGCCACGAGGTGGGGCTGGCCATCCTCGGGCCGCTGCGCGAACTGGACGAGGTGGCCTACCTGCGGTTCGCCTCGGTCTACAGGAGCTTTTCCTCAGTCGAGGACTTCGAGAAGGAGATCGCCGACCTCCGCGCCGTGATGGCGCGGGAGGCGGCGCGCGGTGATGGCGAATAAGCGTCTACGGCCCCAGCGCGGGGCACACAAGCAGACCAGGCCGCATCGGACGGGGAGCCCGGACGTGGCCACAGTTCACGAGGGAGTTGTCATGACCGAGACCGTGGGGACGCCTGCGGACACAGCACGGCCGGGGCTGCGCGTGCGGCGGGTCTACACGACCGAGGGGGTGCACCCCTACGACGAGGTGACCTGGGAGCACCGCGACGTCGTCATGACCAACTGGCGCGACGGCTCGGTCAACTTCGAGCAGCGCGGTGTCGAGTTCCCCGACTTCTGGTCGGTCAACGCGACCAACATCGTCACCAGCAAGTACTTCCGCGGCGCCGTGGGCACCCCGGTCCGCGAGCACTCGCTGCGCCAGCTCATCGACCGCGTGGTGAAGTCCTACACCGAGGCGGGCGTCAAGCACGGCTACTTCGCCACCGACACCGACGCCGAGGTCTTCGAGCACGAGCTGACCTGGATGCTGCTGCACCAGGTCTTCAGCTTCAACTCCCCGGTCTGGTTCAACGTCGGCACCAGCTCCCCGCAGCAGGTCTCGGCCTGCTTCATCCTGGCCGTCGACGACACGATGGACTCGATCCTCAACTGGTACAAGGAAGAGGGTCTGATCTTCAAGGGCGGCTCGGGCGCGGGCCTGAACCTCTCCCGCATCCGCTCGTCCAAGGAGCTGCTGTCCTCCGGCGGCACCGCGTCCGGCCCGGTGTCGTTCATGCGCGGCGCCGACGCGTCCGCGGGCACCATCAAGTCCGGCGGGGCGACCCGCCGCGCGGCGAAGATGGTCGTGCTCGACGTCGACCACCCCGACGTCGAGGAGTTCATCGAGACCAAGGCGCGCGAGGAGGAGAAGATCCGCGTCCTGCGCGACGCGGGCTTCGACATGGACCTCGGCGGGTCCGACATCACCTCCGTGCAGTACCAGAACGCGAACAACTCCGTGCGCGTGTCGGACGAGTTCATGCACGCGGTGGAGTCCTCGGGCCGGTTCGGGCTGCGGTCGCGGACCACCGGCGAGGTCATCGAGCACGTCGACGCCAAGGGCCTGTTCGGCAAGCTGGCGAAGGCCGCGTGGGAGTGCGCCGACCCGGGCATCCAGTACGACGACACGATCAACGACTGGCACACCTGCCCGGAGTCCGGGCGGATCACCGCGTCGAACCCGTGCAGCGAGTACATGCACCTGGACAACTCCAGCTGCAACCTGGCGTCGCTGAACCTGATGAAGTTCCTCGCCGACGACGGCTCGTTCGACGCCGAGACCTTCGTCAAGGCCGTCGAGCTGGTCATCACCGCGATGGACATCTCCATCTGCTTCGCCGACTTCCCGACCGAGCCGATCGCCGAGACCACGCGCCGGTTCCGCCAGCTGGGCATCGGCTACGCCAACATCGGCGCGCTGCTGATGGCGACCGGCCACGCCTACGACTCCGACGGCGGCCGCGCGCTGGCCGCGGCGATCACCTCGCTGATGACGGGCGCCGCCTACCGGCGCTCCGCCGAGCTCGCCGGGGTCGTCGGCCCGTACGAGGGCTACGCCCGCAACGCCGAGGGCCACCAGCGGGTCATGCGCAAGCACGCCGCGGCCAACGACCTCGTGCGGACCTACCACAAGAACGACGCCGCGGTGCACCGCGTGGCGACGCGCGAGTGGCAGACCGCGCTGGAGGTGGGCGCGCGCAACGGCTGGCGCAACGCCCAGGCCAGCGTGCTCGCCCCGACCGGCACCATCGGCCTGATGATGGACTGCGACACCACCGGTATCGAGCCGGACCTGGCGCTGGTCAAGTTCAAGAAGCTGGTCGGCGGCGGCTCCATGCAGATCGTCAACCAGACCGTGCCGCGCGCGCTGACCTCGCTGGGCTACCAGGGCGAGCAGGTCGAGGCGATCGTGGAGTACATCGCCGAGCACGGCCACGTCGTCGACGCGCCGGGCCTGCGCCCGGAGCACTACGAGGTCTTCGACTGCGCCATGGGCGAGCGCTCCATCGCGCCGATGGGCCACGTCCGGATGATGGCCGCGGTGCAGCCGTTCATCTCCGGCGCGATCTCCAAGACGGTCAACATGCCGGAGACGGCGACCGTGGAGGAGGTCGAGGAGATCTACTTCCAGGGCTGGAAGCTGGGCCTCAAGGCGCTGGCGATCTACCGCGACAACTGCAAGGTCGGCCAGCCGCTGTCGGCGGGCAAGGGCGCCAAGGGCGCGGCCGAGCCGGAGAAGGTCGTCGAGTACCGCCCGGTGCGCAAGCGCCTGCCGAAGAAGCGCCCGTCGCAGACGGTGTCGTTCACCGTCGGCGGCGCGGAGGGCTACCTGCACGCGGGCTCCTACCCCGACGACGGCCTCGGCGAGATCTTCGTCAAGCTGGGCAAGCAGGGCTCCACCCTGGCAGGCGTGATGGACGCGTTCTCCATGTCGATCTCGGTCGGCCTGCAGTACGGCATCCCGCTGGAGTTCTACGTCTCGAAGTTCCAGAACCTGCGCTTCGAGCCAGCGGGCATGACCGACGACCCGGACGTGCGCATCGCCACCAGCGTCCTGGACTACCTGTTCCGCCGCCTGGCGCTGGACTACCTGCCCTACGACAAGCGCGCCCAACTCGGCATCTTCACCGCCGACGAGCGCGCCGCGCAGGTCGCCAACGACTACAGCGGACAGTCTGATGTGGACCTGGAGGGCCTGCGCACCTCGGTCGACGCGACCCCGCGCGCGGCCATCGAGCCCGCAGAGGAGACCCACGAGGCGCACAGCTCGACGGAACTGCTGGAACTGCACCTGGGCAAGGCGGCCGACGCCCCCCTGTGCATGACCTGCGGCACCAAGATGCGCCCCGCAGGCTCCTGCTACGTCTGCGAGGGCTGCGGCTCGACCTCGGGCTGCAGCTAGCCGTCGCGAAGAGGGGGAGTCCGCTGGTCGGGCTCCCCCTTTCTCGTGCGCTCGTCGTCCTCGGGACCTAGTAGGATTCCCCGATCGGGCCTGGGGGTGAGGGATGAGTGATCCGGGCGGGTGGCGGCCGATCGCGCCCGTGCAGGTGGTCCAGGCGGGGCCGGAGCGGCGCAACTCGCCGTTCGCGTTGGTGGCGATCTTCGCCATGGTGCTCGTCGGGGTGCTGCTCATCGCGGTGGTCGGGCGGGCCAGCTCGGGAGGGTTCACCACCCTCGTCCACGGGTACGCGACCTCGGTCGACGCGGAGGTCGTGCCCAAGGAGGGGCAGGCGCAGGCGACGCTCGACACGCTCGCGCGCAATCCGCTGATGCGCCCCGGCTCGCCGTTGGCGCAGGTCGCGTGCGACCTCCCCGAGCTCAGGACGGACTCGGCCGGGCTGGAGGCGTACTACCGCCAGGCCATCGGCTGCCTCGACCAGGCCTGGGCCAAGCCGCTGGAGGCGGCAGGCAAGCCCGTCCGCTCGCCCGAGCTGACCGTGGCGGACAACCCCCGCGGCGAGTGCGGGTTCGCGCCCGACGAGGACGAGGCGGTCGCCTTCTACTGCGCCGGCGACGAGGTCATCTCCATGCCGCGCGCCCGGCTGCTCGACGACGCCGCCGACGACGCGGGCCTGCACCTGGCCGTCCTCGCCCACGAGTACGGCCACCACGTGCAGGCGCTCGCTGGCATCCTCGGCACCGCCGAGCGGCGGGAGCGGGCCGCGGAGGAGCAGGAGGAGCTGGAGCTGTCCCGCCGGGTCGAGCTGCAGGCCAACTGCTTCGCCGGGCTGTTCCTCGCCGCCGCCCGGGATCGCGGGGACATCGACGCCGACACCGCCGAGGCCGCCGTGGCCGGGTTCGCCTACGTCGAGGACTCCGACAGCCACGGCAGCGCCAACAACCAGCTGCTCTGGGCGAAGGCGGGCTATGCGGGCGAGTCCACCGCCGACTGCGACACCTGGTCGGCGTCGCCGTCCAGCGTCGCCTGACGCCAGCGGGTCAGCACCGCGTCCACCCTCTCCCGGATGCGCTCGCGCGCGACCGCGCGCGGCACCCCGGCCATGAGCATCGCGTCGTAGTCGGTCTCCTCGTGCCGGATGGCGGCGACGACGGCCAGCGTGACGGCGTGCTCGTCCAGCGCCTGCCCCGCCGCCGAGCGGCCGACCCGGCCGCTGCTGCGCACGCTCGCGTGCTCGGCGATCGCCTGGGCGCGGGCCGCGGCCAGGCCGGGGAACAGCTCCGCGATCCGGTCCGAGAAGGCCGCGGTGAACGCGAGGTCCTGCAGCTCGCGGCGGGCCCGGTCGCGGACGCGCCTGCGCTCGCGCGCGTCCTCGTCGGCCAGGCACTGCTCCTCGGCGGTCTCCAGCGCGGCCCGTTCGACCAGGGTGCCGCACCTGATGAAGCGTTTGCGCGGCTTGTGCCAGGTCATGACCACCGCGGCGAGCCCGCTGGCCGCGCGCGCCCGCCGGGTCAGCGCCGCGTCCCCGGACGGCAGGAACACGAGGTGGTCCATGTCCGCGCAGGCCAGGCAGACCGGCAGGTCGTCCTCGACGAAGTGGAAGTCGCCGGTCTCCCGGCACAGCGAGCAGTGCCAGCGCTTGTCCGGCCGCAGCGCGACCGGGTCCGGCACGGCCTTCGCCTTAGCCTCGATCCGGGCGCGCCGGGCGGGGGAGAGGTCGGGGTCGGTCCAATGCGTGCGGAACGGCCGGTCGTCGTCGCCGAAGCGCAGGGGCCGCGCGTCCAGCGTGGCGGCGACGTAGTCCACTTCGGACGAATGGAGCCCGCGCGCCGACGCCCACTCGCGCAACAGTCCGACCGCCTCCGCGAGCCGTTCGGGCGGTACGGCGGCGACCGCGTCCAGTCGGGGCACGCGGCCCTGCCGCCACGACTCCACCGTCCGCGCCGACAGCCACCCCAGCCCGGTCAGCACGTCGATGGGCGCGACGGTTCCCTTGCGGCGCACCAGTTCCTCGGCGATGACGCGCACCCGCGTCGACAGTGCCGTCACGCTTCCTCCGCGAACGCCCGGTACGCGGGGCGCAGGTACTCCGTCAGCGGCCTGCCCCGCAGCAGCACCGGCAGCGGGTCAAGCCGGTCGAGCACGGCCCCCGGCGCGCCCGGGGCGGGCGGCGCGGGCGCGGGCGGCACCGAGCCCGCTGCCCAGAACGCGGCCGGGTCGTCCGGCAGCGGGTCGGGGCCCGGTTCGGGGGCCACCGCGGGTCCGCCGCGACGGGCGCGCAGGCTGTCGAGCAGGTCCTGGCGGGACCGCCCGCGCCAGGCCAGGATCTCGAACGGGTCGGTGTCGAAGGACTCGGCGAGCAGGTAGCAGGTCGCCGCGAGGTGCTTGCACGGCACCTCCCAGTCCGGGCACGAGCACTCCATGGAGAACTCGGCGAAGGAGTTCGGGAACAGCCGCAGCCCGATGCCCTCGAACACCTCCTCGATCCCGGTCGGCATCTCGCCCGCGAGCAGCTTGGCCAGGTACAGCGCCCGCCCCGCAAGCGCTTGCTCCACCTGCGCCCACTGGTCGGCGGTGAAGGCCTTGACCCCGATCTTGACCCGGTACGGCGCCGGTCGCGAGCCCTGCACGGTGGCGACGACGATGCTCGGCGACAGCGACATGCTCACGACCTGCCCCTGCCGGGCGTAGCGCTTGCCGCGCTCCAGCCTGCCGCCGAGGCCGAGCTCCTCCAGCACCTCGATGAACCGCCGCGACCACCACGTGCGCGCGATGTCGCCGCGCGTGCTGCGGGCGCGCAGGCCGTTCTCGACCTTGATCGTGCGGGTGGGCGCGTCGCGCCACCACTCGTCCTCACTCAATGACGACCTCCGCGGACAGCGAGACGACCTCGCGCAGCTCCTCGGTCGACAGCTCCGTCAGCCAGTCCTCACCGGTGCCGACGGCGAGCCGCGCGAGCGCCTTCTTGCGCTCGATCATCGCGTCGATCTTCTCCTCCAGCGTGCCGATGCACATCAGCTTGCGCACCTGGACGTCGCGGCGCTGGCCGATGCGGAAGGCCCGGTCGGTGGCCTGGTCCTCCACCGCCGGGTTCCACCACCGGTCCAGGTGGATGACGTGGTTGGCGGCGGTCAGCGTCAGGCCGGTGCCGCCCGCCTTGAGCGACAGCAGGAAGATCGAGGGCCCGTCGCCGGACTGGAACCGCTCGACCATGGCGTCCCGCCGCGCTTTGGCGACACCGCCGTGCAGGAACAGCACCTCGGTGTCGAACCGCGCGGCCAGGTGCGGCACCAGCATCCCGCCGAACGCGGCGAACTGGGTGAACACCAGCGCCTTGTCGCCGTCGGCGATGACCTCCTCCAGCGTCTCCTCCAGCCGGGCGAGCTTGCCGGAGCGACCGGCGATGCGCGAGCCGTCGCCGAGGTACTGGGCCGGGTGGTTGCACACCTGCTTGAGCCGGGTGATCGTCGACAGCACCAGGCCCTTGCGCTGCACGCCTTCGGACTCGTCCACTTTGAGCAGCATGTCGTCGACGACGGCCTGGTAGAGCGAGGCCTGCTCGGCGGTGAGGTTGCACAGCTGCTTCATCTCGACCTTGTCGGGCAGGTCGCTGATGATCGTCGGGTCGGTCTTGACGCGGCGCAGCACGAACGGCCCGGTGACCCGCCGCAGCCGGGTGGCGGCGTCCTCGTCGTGGTAGCGCTCGATCGGCACGGCGAAGCGCGCCCGGAACCGGTGCACGGACCCGAGCAGGCCGGGGTTGGCGAAGTCCATGATGGACCACAGCTCCGCCAGCCGGTTCTCCACCGGCGTCCCGGTCAGCGCGATCCGGTGGCGGGCCGGGATCGACCGCGCGGCGCGGGACTGCCGGGAGGCGCTGTTCTTGATGTTCTGCGCCTCGTCCAGCACCACGCGGTCCCACTCGCGCTCGGCGAACCGGGCGCTGTCGCGGGCGAGCAGGTTGTAGGTGGTGATCACCAGGTCGGCGTCGACCTCGTCGAGCCTGCCCCGGCTGCTTCCGTGGTGGACGTGCACGCGCAGGTCGGGGGCGAACTTGGCGGCCTCCCGCTGCCAGTTGCCGACCAGCGACATCGGGCAGACCAGCAGCGTCGGCGGGCGCTCGGCGTCGGCGCGGGCCAGCGCCTCCAGCGCCAGCAGCTGCACCGTCTTGCCCAGGCCCATGTCGTCGGCGAGGCACGCGCCCATGCCCAGCCGGTCGAGGAAGGCCATCCAGGCCAGGCCGCGCTCCTGGTACGGCCGCAGGTCCGCGCCGAACCCGGCGGGCGCCTTCACCGGTTCGAGCCGAGCCTCCATGCGGCCGTTGAGCAGGTCGGCGAGCCAGCCGTCGCCGTCGATGCCGACCACGGGCGCGGGCAGCAGCGGGTCGTCGGGCGGCAGCGCGGCCAGCGCCATGATGTTGCCCGCGCTCGTGCTGCCCTCCGCCGAGCGCCGGATGAACTCCAGACCGGCGGCGAGCCTGCGCTGGTCGAGGTGCACCCACCGGCCGCGCACCCGCACCAGGGGCACCTTCGCGTCGGCCAGCGCCTTCAGCTCGGCCGCGGTGAGCGTGGACTCGCCGACGGCCATGTCCCAGCGGTACTGGACCAGCTCGTCGCGGCCCATCCCGCTCTTGCCGGAGACCACGCCCGGCGTGCCCGGGCTGGTGGTGGTCAGCTTGAGCCCGACCTCGGCGGCCGCGGTCTGCCACCACGACGGCAGCAGGACGCCGAACCCGGCCTGGTCCAGCTCGCCCGCGCGGGTGAGGAACGCGTGCGCGCCCGCGGTGTCGAGCGCGAGGCCGGTCGGGTGCGTGTCGTGCAGGGCGTCGTCGATCTCCGGGATGATCCGGCCCGCCCGTCCCAGCTCGGCCAGCAGCAGGTCGGCAGGCTGGGCGACCCAGCGGCGCAGCACGTTCGGCCCGCCGTTCCAGACCTCGCTGGCGGGCACCAGCACGCTGGGGTCGTCGGCGGCCTGGAGCAGGAACTCCACGGCCCAGGTCTCGTCGCCGTCGGGGGAGTGCAGCCGGAAGCACGCGCGCACCGGGCCGTCGTGCGCGGCGCTCGCCCGCCACGTGGTGAGCGCGCTCGCCAGCCGTTCGGTCGGCAGGGCGGGCGTGCCCATGGTCGGGTCGCCGGACAGGCCCGAGAGCAGCGCGTGCGTGACGGCGGCCGCCTGGTCGCCGACCAGGCCGCCGGGCGCGAGGTCGAGATCGCCGATGCGCTGCCGGGCGATCGTGTCGACCAGGGTGTCCAGGACCGAGCTGAGCACGGTGCCCGCGGGCAGGCCGTCGCCGCCGACCTGCTGCGCGCGCAGCGCGGGCGGCATGGCCTCGCGCAGCCGGGCCAGCCGCGCGGAGTCCGCCCCGGTGGGCGCGGGCCGCCACCGGGCATGGCCGGACGACGTCACCGCGGGCAGCACCCGGCCCCGGCCGACCAGGTCCTCGGCGAACTCCCGCAGCGCGGCCAGGTAGCGCGCGCTCGCGCCGAGGCGGACGTCGTCGGGCTCGGGCACGGCGGCCGTGGTGGCCAGCCCGCCGACCAGCCACGGCCGCAGCCGCACGGCGCCGCGCTGGGCGGCCGCCGTCGCCAGCGGGTCGCGCACCAGCTCCGGCGAGGGCAGCGGGGCCGACGGGTGCGACGGCAGCAGTGCCCGCACCGTCAGCTCCGTCCCCTCGACGCCCAGGCGCTCGGCGAGTTCGGCGCCCGGGACCGCGAACGGGTGCTCGACGGCGCCCCGCGCGGCCTTGCCCGGTCGGCGATCGGGCCGCGCGGAGTCCTCGGCCCAGAGCACGACCTGGCCGTCGGCCGTGCCGAGGCAGTGCAACGCCAACACGCCGGTGACTGTACCCAGCGGCTACGACAACGAACGCAGCAGGAACTCCCAAGCCAGGGCGGACATGAAGGCGCGCTGCGCGTTGTCGGCCGCGGCGCCGTGGCCGCCCTCGATGTTCTCGTAGTACATCGGCGCGTGCCCCTGCTCGCGCATGCGCGCGGCCATCTTGCGGGCGTGCCCGGGGTGCACCCGGTCGTCGCGGGTCGACGTGACGAACAGCACCGGCGGGTACTCGCGTCCACTTTGGACCAAGTGGTACGGCGAGTACTCCCGCAGGTACGACCAGTCGGCCGGGTCGTCGGGGTCGCCCCACTCGGCCATCCAGGACGCGCCCGCGAGCAGCACGTGGTAGCGGCTCATGTCGAGCAGCGGCACCTGGCACACGACCGCGCCGAACAGCTCCGGGTAGCGGGTCAGCATGACGCCCGCGAGCAGACCGCCGTTGCTGCCGCCCTGCATCGCCAGCCTGCCCGGCGGCGTCACGCCGCGGGCGACCAGGTCGCGGGCCACCGACGCGAAGTCCTCGTAGGCGCGCATCCGGTTCTCCCGCAGCGCGGCGCGGTGCCAGTCGGGCCCGTACTCGCCGCCGCCGCGGATGTTGGCCACCACGTAGGTCCCGCCGCGCGCGAGCCACGCGCGGCCCATGGCCGCGTTGTAGCCGGGGGTCAGCGAGACCTCGAAGCCGCCGTAGCCGTAGAGCAGGGTCGGGCCGGGGGTGCCGTCCGACACCACGAAGTAGGGGACCTTCGTGCCGTCGTCGGAGGTGGCGAAGTGCTGCTCGACGGTGAGGCCGTCGGTGTCGAACAGCGCGGGGGCCTGCTTGACGACCTCGGCGGTCCCGCCGACCGTGCCGTGGATCAGCGTGGTCGGCTGCAGGTAGCCGCTGGAGTCGAGGAAGTACTCGTCGTCGGCGTCCGGGTCGGTGTCGATGATGTGCGCCGAGCCGACCTCGGGCGCGCCGGGCAGCTCCGCGCGCGTCCACTCGCCCGGCGTCAGCACCTCGAGCCGGGTCTTGACGTCGCGCAGTTCGGTGAGGATCAGGTGGTTCCTCGTCCACGACCAGCCCTGCAGCGACGTGTGCGCGTCCGGCTCGAAGACGACCGCGATCTCGCGCCCGCCCGCCAGGAAGGCGTCGAAGTCGGTGGCCAGCAGCGAGCCCGCGGGGTAGGTGGTGTCGCCGACCGTCCACGCCGTGCGCGGGTGGATCAGCAGCCACTCCCGGTGCACCGACGTCGACGCGTCGTCCGGCACCTCGATGCGCACGAGGTCGCCGTTGGGCTTGAGCAGGAACTCCTCGCTGGTGAAGAAGTCCGGGGAGCGGCCGACGAAGTCGCGCACGAAACCGGGGGTGTGGTCGCGGTAGGCGAAGGCGCTGACGTCCTCCGGCTTGCCCTCGAACACCACCTCGGCCTCCTCGACCGGGGTCCCGCGCCGCCAGCGCTTCATGACCCGGGCGTAGCCGGAGGTGGTCAGCGAGCCCTCGCCGAAGTCGGTGCCGACGTAGACGTGGTCGGCGTCGATCCAGCCGATGCGGGTCTTGGCCTCGGGGAGGACGAAGCCGTCGGTGACGAACTCGCGGGTGCGCAGGTCGAACTCGCGGACGACGGTGGCGTCCGCGCCGCCGCGGGAGAGCTCCACCAGGGCCAGGTGGTAGTCCGGGCGCAGCACGCTCGCGCCCTTCCACACCCAGTTCTCGCCCTCGGCCGCGCCGAGCGCGTCCACGTCGAGCAGCACCTCCCACTCCGGGGAGTCGGTGCGGAAGGACTCCGGGGTCGTGCGCCGCCAGACGCCGCGGGGGTTCTCGGCGTCCTGCCAGAAGTTGTAGAGGTACTCGCCGCGCCTGCGCGGGTACGGGATGCGGTCGTCGGCGTCGAGCACCTCCCGGATCTCCCGCTCGATCGCGGCGAACCGCGCGCCGTCGGTGAGCGCGGCCGTGGTCTCGGCGTTGCGCTCCCGGACCCAGGCGAGGGCGTCGGTGTCGGTCACACCCTCCAGCCAGAGGTAGGGGTCGTCCGTGTTCGTCATGCCCGCCAGTCTGCCATCGGCGCGCTGACCAGCGCGGCGGTAGCGTGACCGGCGTGCACATCGGTTTCGCCGCGCCCGTGTCGGGCTCCTGGGCCACCCCGGACAACATCGACCGCGTCGCCGTGCGGTCGGAGGAACTGGGGTACCACTCGCTGTGGACGTTCCAGCGCCTGCTCTCCCCGCCCGACGGGAACTGGGGGCCGATGTACCGCAGCGTGCTCGACCCGGTGTCCGTGCTCGCCTACCTCGCCGCGCGGACCTCGCGCGTGCGCCTGGGCGTCGCGGTGGTGAACCTGCCGTTCTTCGCCCCGCCGCTGCTGGCCAAGCAGCTCGGGACCCTCGACGTGCTCAGCGGCGGCCGCCTCGACGCCGGCCTGGGCATCGGGTGGGCCGAGGAGGAGTACATCGCCGTCGGCGCCGACCGGCGGGCCCGGGGCAGGCGCGCCGAGGAGTACCTGCCCCTGCTGCGCCGCTTCTGGACCGACCCGGTCGTCGAGCACTCCGGCGAGTTCTACACGGTGCCGCCGACCAGCATGGACCCGCGCCCGGTGCAGCCCGGCGGCCCGCCGGTCCTGCTCGGCGGCACGGCCGAGGCCGCGCTGCGCCGCGCGGGCCGGATGGCCGACGGCTGGGTGAGCAGCAGCCGCGCCGACCTCGCCGAGATCGGCGCGTCGATCGAGGTCGTGCGCGCGGCCGCCGCCGACGCGGGCCGCGACCCGGCCGCCCTGCGCATGGTGTGCCGGGGCGTCGTCGTGGTGGGGGAGCGGCGCAAGCCGCTGACCGGCTCGCTCGAGCAGATCCGCGCCGACCTGGGCGACCTCGCCGCGCAGGGGGTCACCGAGGTGTTCGTCGACCTCAACTTCGACCCGTCGATCGGCTCCCCGGACGCCGACCCCGCCGAGTCGATGCGCCGCGCCGAGGACGTCATGGCGGCGCTGGCCCCCTGATCCACTCGATCGGCCTAGAAACCCGGTCGCGCCCGCGACGACTCCCCTGGGGAATCCCCAGGGAGGTCGTGGATGCGCCGCGCAGTGGTGTTGTTGGTGTCCGGGATCGCGGTGTCCGCCGTCGTCGGGCCGTCGGCCTCCGCCGCGCCCCCGCCCGCCCGGTTCGCGGGCGCGGTGGACCACCCCACGGGCAGCAACCCGTTCCGCGTGGCCCTCGGTGACCTCGACGGCGACGGCGACCTGGACACCGTCACTGCCGACGCCAGCGCGGGCACGGTGTCCGTGCTGGTCACCACCGGGTCAGGGGCCGCGCCTGCGGTGTCATACCCGGCGGGGCGGAGCCTGTCGGACGTCGCCGTCGCCGACGTGACCGGGGACGGCAGGCCGGACGTGCTGGCCACCGACAACGTCGCTGGCGTGGTCGCCGTGCTGCGCGGCAACGGCGACGGGACGCTCGGCGCCCCGCGCGGGTTCGCCAGCGGCCCGATCCCGCAGGGCATGGCGGTGGGCGACGTCACCGGAGACGGCCGCGCCGACGTGGTCACCGCCAACGTCGGCGCCCCGACGGTCTCGGTCATGGCGGGCCGCGGCGACGGCGCCTTCGCCGCGCCCGTCCACCACGCCGTCGCGGGCACGTCGTTCGGGGTGGTGATCGCCCGGCTGGACGGCGACCAGGTCCCGGACCTGGCCGTGGCCAACGTCGGCGTGAACAGCGTGTCGGTGCTGCGCGGGGTCGGCGGTGGCGGGTTCGCCCCGCACACCGTCGTGGCCGCGGGCGCGCAGCCGTTCGCCGTGGCGGCCGCCGACCTCGACGCCGACGGGCGGACGGACCTGGTGACGGCGGACGCCGCCGGGGCCACCGCCTCGGTGCTGCGCGGTCGCGGCGACGGCACCTTCGCCGCGCGCGTGGCCTACCCGGTGGGCCAGTCGCCGCGCGGGGTCGCCGTCGCCGACCTCAACGGCGACGGTCGGCCCGACCTGGCCGTCGCCAACGCGGTGTCCGGCTCGGTCTCGGTGCTCCTGGGCGTCGGCGACGGCACCCTCGCCGCCCGGTCGGACCTGCCCGCGGGGCCGGGCGCCCAGGGCGTCCGGGCTGCGGACCTCACCGGGGATGGGGTGGCCGACATCGTGGCCGCCAACTCCTTCGGCAACCACGTCTCGATCCTGCGCAACACCACCGAGATCCGCGCCGACCTGCGGGTCGGCCTGACCGCGAGCGGTGTCACGTTCACCCTGTCGGCCACCGCCGACGGCGCGTTCACCGCGGCCCGGCTGCGGCTGACCTACCCGTCGTTCCTGCGCTCCCCGGTGGCCCCGGACTGCGTCGTCGACACCCGGGCCAGGACCGTGACCTGCGACATCGGCGCGCTGACCAGCGGCGCGACGGCCACCCGCACCGTCCGCCTCTCGGCCGCCTTCCTGGCGTCCGGCACCGGCGACGTGGTCCTGACCAGGGTCAGTTCGACGCCGGGGGACGTCAACCCGGCCAACGACACCGCTGCGGTCACCTGCCGGGCGGTGCTCGGCGGGGTGAGCTGCTAGTCCCGCCAGCCCCGCAGGTCGACGCCCTTGGCGACGTCCACCCGCACCGCGAGATCGAGGTCCGCGCTGGCGCCGGGGGCCAGGTCCAGACGCCAGGTCACGCGGCCGAGCTCGTCGCGCTCGGCCGGTTCCGGGCGCAGCGTCACGTCGCGGACGACCACCGACTCGTGGCGCGAGACCGGGACCTGGTCGACCACCGCGACGCGGGCCTGACGCGGGCTGTGGTTGGTCACCGTCGTGCGGTACGCGGCCTCCAGCCTGCGGGTCCCGCCGAGCACGGCCTTGCCCGTGGAGCGGCGCACCAGCTCGCGCTCGACCCGGACCCGGTCGTCCACGCCCAGGGCCAGCTCCAGCTCCTCGCCCGGCGCCCAGACGTCGAGCCGGGTGGCGCCGACGTACTCGGCGTCGTGGAACAGCGCGGCCCGACCCGGGCGCAGCGTGTGCTCGCTGGTGTTGACCGCCGTCGCCCGCAGGTAGACCTCCGGGCCCTGGACCGGTGCGGTCACGTGGTCGACCCGGGCGTCCAGCTCGAGCGCGGCCACGGTGGCCCGGTGGGCCGAGCCGTCGGCGGGCACGGCGACCGGACGGCGCGGGCGGTAGGTGTTCGCCGTGACGCCGTGTTCCACGGCGGCGGTCTCGGCCGCGACCGCGGCGGGGGCGGGCATCGCCATCGCCGCGCCGTACCCGCCCCGCATCTTCGGGCCCGCCGCGGCGGGCATCGGCACGACGGGGCTGAGCACGTCGAGGAACCAGGGGGACAGCTCGGGCACGGCCACCCCCGCGGTCGGGCGGGCGGTGGACAGCGCCAGCTCGCACTCCGGCCAGTCCTCCCCGGTGTGCTGCGTGACCAGGGCGAACCAGGCCAGCGTCAGCCGGTCGCCGGTGAGCCGCACGTCGTAGCGGGACTCCCAGTTCGCGCCGTCGACGACGTAGGACACCTCCAGGTCGACGTCGCCGTCGCCGGACAGGTCGACCGCGACCGCCATCAGGTCCGGGTCGGACGAGCGCTGGGCCAGCAACCGCTGCACCTCGTCGCGCTCCTCCAGCACCCGCTCGCGCGCCGTGGCCAGCTCGCGGCGCTCGCCGAGCACCCTGGCCAGCTCGCCCGCCAGCCCCTCGCCCGCGGCGGCCACCCGGGCCGCGTCCGCCTCGCCGCGGGCCACGGCCTGCGCCAGGGCCGTGGCCGACCGGCGCGCGACGCCCGCCAGCAGGTCGGCGCGGGTGCCGAGCACGGTGTCGGTGTCGGCGATCTCGGCCAGCGCGGCGTCCAGCGCGTCGGCCCGCTCCCGCAGGTCCGGCGCGGTCGTGGGGCGGGCGTGCGGCTCCGGCGCGACGTCCACGCCCAGCACGGTCGCCGCGCCCGTGCCCGCGACCCGCACCGAGTCGGGGTGCAGCAGTGTGGGCAGGCCGGTGACCAGCACGCGAGCGTCCCCGCCCGGCAGGCTCACCCGGCCGCGCCTGGTCACCCTGGCCTGTCCGGGGTAGACGGTCACGGCCACGATGGGGGCGTCGAGTCGGATCACGCGCCGAGGCTACCCCGTTCCGGGTGGTCCTCAGTGGACCATCCGGTCGGACCCTTGACAGTGACCGTCGCCGAACGTGAGGGTGCAGATCGTTCCTGTCGTACCCTGCCGACTTGGAGACCGATATGAGACGCGCGCGATCCGCCGTCATCGCCGCACTGGTCTGCCTGCCCCTGGTGCCCGCCACCGCGCACGCGGACCCGCCCGCCCCCGTCTTCGTCGACGGGCAGGCACAGCCCGTGTTCAGCCCGACCGACGTCGTCCGCGAGTCGCTGTGGGTGACCGCGCCCGTGGACAGCGACCGCAACGGGCACGACGACAAGGTCTACGTCGAGGTCGTCCGCCCGCGCGCGACCGAGGCCGGTATGAAGGTGCCGGTCGTCTACCAGGCCAGTCCCTACTACTCCGGCGGCAACGACGTCCCCAACCACAACGTCGACGTCGAGCTGTACGTGCCGGGCAAGCCGCGTCCGCACGCCGGTCGCGGCGAGATCGTCTCGGCCGTCGGGCCGAGCCCGGCGATCACGTGGCGCTACGAGCAGTACTTCACCGCGCGCGGGTTCGCCGTGGTGTACGCAGAGTCGCTGGGCACCGGCAAGTCCACCGGGTGTCCCACGACGGGGGGCCGCAACGAGACCATCGGCGCGCGCTCCGTCGTGGACTGGCTCAACGGCCGCGCGGAAGGGGCGGACGCGAGCGGCGCCGCCGTCTCCGCCGAATGGAGCACGGGCAAAGTCGGCATGATGGGCGTGTCGTACAACGGCACCCTGCCCAACGCCGTCGCCTCCACGGGCGTGGAGGGGCTGGAGACGATCGTGCCCATCGCGGCCATCTCCAACTGGTACGACTACTACCGCTCCGACGGCGCCGTCGTCGCCGCGGGCGGCTTCCAGGGAGAGGACGCGGACGTGCTCGCCGAGTACGTCTACACGCGGGAGGACCGCGACGTCTGCCGTCCGGTCATCGAGGAGCTGCTGGCCGAGCAGGACCGCGTGACCGGCGACTACAGCCACTTCTGGGACGAGCGCAACTACCTCAACGACGTGCACAAGGTCGAGGCGTCCGTCCTGGCCGTGCACGGGCTCAACGACTGGAACGTGAAGACGCGCCAGGTCGTGCAGTGGTACGAGCTGCTCAAGCGCCACGGCGTCGAGCACCGCATCTGGCTGCACCAGTTCGGCCACTCCGACCCGTACAACGTCAACCGCGACGCGTGGCTGGTGCTGCTGAACCGGTGGATGTCGCACTACCTGTACGACGTCGACAACGGCGTGGAGAGGGAGAACAAGTCCACGATCCAGCGCGAGGACCGCACGTGGGCCGAGGAGGCCGAGTGGCCCGCGCCGGGGACGCGCCCGGTGACCGTGCACCCGACCGCGGGCGGCGACACCACCGGTGGGCTGGCGGTGCGCAGGGGCAAGGGCCGCGAGACGGTGGTCGACGACGCGACCAAGCGTGCCGAGGACCTCGCCGCCGCGGCGACGTCCCCGCACCGGCTGTCCTACGCGACCGGGGCGCTGGCCACCGACCTGCGGATCAGCGGGACCGTCCGGGCGGACCTGCGGCTGTCGTTCAGCCGCCCGGCGGCGAACGTGACCGCGCTGCTGGTCGACCGGGCGCCCGACGGCTCGGTCAAGGTCGTCACGCGCGGCTGGGCCGACCCGCAGAACCGGCACTCGGAATGGCGGACGTCGCCGGTCAAGCCCGGCCACGCTTACAACATCCGGGTGAACTTCATGCCCGACGACTACGTCTTCCGCGCCGGACACAGCCTCGGCGTCGTTGTCCTGTCCAGCGACCACGACTACACGCTGCGGCCCAGGCCAGGCGCGGAATTCACCGTCGACCTCGGGCGCAGCGCCGTCACGCTGCCGGTCGTCGGCGGCCGCTCGGCGCTGCACGACGCCCTCGGTTAACCCACTGTTGGAAATCTGCCCACCGTCGGATTGCTTGGAAGGTCTTCCACAAACCGGGTCCTCCGTGGTCGGATCGGCTGTCTTCGCGAGTTATCGGAGGTGGCTGATGAGCAGACTGTTATCCATCGCGGGCGCCGTCGTCCTGACGGCGGCGTTCCTCCTCACCGGGGCGAACGTCGCCGCGGCGGCGCCCGCGTTCCAGTTGCCCTTCCCCTGCGGGCAGGTGTGGTCCGGGCAGACCCGGACCAACCACAGCCCCGCCAACGCCATCGATTTCAACCGCACCAACGACGACGGCGACCCGGTCGTGGCCAGCGCGGGCGGGCGGGTGAGCCGGGTGGAGAACACCGGGGCCACCAGCTACGGCCGCTGGATCGAGATCGACCACGGCAACGGCTGGCGCAGCAGGTATGCCCACCTGTCCAGCCAGCGCGTCTCGGTCGGCCAGTCGGTCACCCGCGGCCAGACGATCGGCAACGTCGGCTCGACCGGCGGGTCGAGCGGCCCCCACCTGCACTTCGAGCAGCGGCTCAACGGCGTGGCGCAGAAGATCGTCTTCAACGGCGTGCAGGCGTACTACTGGGGGACGAAGAACTACACGAGCCAGAACTGTTCCGGCGGCGGCAACCCGTACACGCCCGAAGAGGTCTGCGGCAGCGGCTACTCGGTGATCGACTCGGCCGCGCTGGGGACGGCGGGGCGCGTGTACCTGTTGTACAAGTCGGGCTACAACTGCGTGGCCACGATCAAGCACGTGTCGGTCGGATCGCCCTCGCCGGTGTCGGCCTTCCTCGAGGTGCAGGGCGGGACGCGGACGACGGATTCCGGCTCGTTCTCCTACTACGCGGGGCCGGTGGTCAAGTCGGCCGCCAGCAAGTGCGTGAAGTGGGGCGGCTCGGTGGGGTCGGCGTCCTACGCCAGTCCGTTCGAGCACTGCGGCTGAACAGGATACGGATCGGCCCGGTGCGCCGGGCCGATCCTTCCACAGGGGACGGTTATCCACAGGCGGCCGGGTTCCCCTGACGCGCTTGGGATCCGGGCGGCCACAGTGGAAGCATGACGACAGCACTCGACCCGACCCTTCCCCTCGACGACGGCGGCGAGCTGGTGGCCGCGATCCCGCACCTGCTGGGCTTCCACCCCACCGACTCCCTCGTCCTGATCACCATGGTCGACGCCGGTATCGGCGCGATACTGCGCATCGACCTGCCACCGCAGCGCTATCGCGCCCAAGTCGCCGACCACCTGGCGGCCCTGTCCGCGTCCCACGGCGCGGAACGCGCGGTGGCGGTCGTGGTGGGCGGCTCGGGTAGTCCCCCGGACCTGCTGCCCCACCGCCCCCTGGTCACCGAACTCCGCCGGGCCTTCCGCAAGGTGGAGATCCCGGTCGACCACATCGTCTGGGTCCCGGAGATCGAACGCGGCCTGCAGTGGTGCTGCTACAACCACCGCGGCTGCGGCGGCACGGTCCCCGACCCCGACACCTCCGCCCTGGGCGTCGGCATGCTCGTCCGCGGCGCGGTGAAGTACGCCAGCCGGGAGGCCCTGGCGGCCACCCTCACCCCGGATCCCCCCGAAGTCCTGGAACGCCGCGAACTCCTGATCGACGCACGATCAGGCTCCCTCCCGGACAAGTCCGTAGTGGACAAAGCCCTGGACATCTTCGAGGTCGAGCCGGACGAGGACCCCATCGCCCACTACGACGACATCGTCCTCGACATGTACCACGTCCACGCCCCACCGGCGACCGACCTTCCCCAACTGGACGAGGACACACTGGTAGACCTCGCAACGGCCCTGTACGACACCGAAACCCGAGGCCACTGCCAACTGATCGCCGTGACTCCCCGCGCCGCAGCAGGCGAACGCCTGTGGACCTACCTGACCCGCGCCCTCCCCGCCCCCGACCGAGCCGAACCCGCATGCCTCCTCGCGGTCTCGGCCTACCTCCGCGGCAACGGCTCCCTAGCCCGAGTCGCCTTGGACGTAGCCCTGCAAGCCTGCCCCGGCCACACCCTCGCAGGCCTCCTCACAGCCGCCTTGGACGGAGCCATGACCCCACTGGAACTACGCAACATCCTCTTGAAGGCAGGTGATGCCTAGGAAACGCGCGACCACCCGGGCGAGGCGCAAGGCCAAACGCCAGCCGCCGCCAAAGCCAACCGCAACCGGCCGCCCACCCAGGCCCATTCACCAGGGCCCGCCCACCCGGGGCCCGAGCAACCCGGCTCGCCGAACCCGGCTCGCCGAACCCGGGCAACCCAACCTTGGACAGCCCACACCCGGTTTGCCGAACCCGGGTCCGCTGGACTTGGACGTGGGGATCACGTCGTCTTTGGTCGAGGTCAGCCACACCCGGTCTGCCGGACCCGGTCTACCGGACCCGGTCTGCCGGACTCGGTTTGCCGGACTCGGTTTGCCGGACTCGGTCTGCCGGACCTGGTCTGACGAAACCCGGCCTGCTCGACGGTCTGCCGGACTCAGGCTGTCGACACCGAGCTGCCGGACCCGGCCCGGCCAAACCCGGGCAGTCCAACCTTGCCGCCCGACCAGGGCAGCGGGGCCTGGGTCGGCCCAGCCTCGACCATGCCAGCCTCGGTCCACTTAGGCACGATCCGGTTCGGCCTTGCGGGTTGAATCTGTTGGTTCGTCCGCGCGGGCTAGGACCTGCCGGTCGTTCCCGGAGCGACCGGTCGGCTCGTCGCACCCCGTTGCAGCCAGTGCGGAGTGTGGTGGTCGCTGGCTTCACCGTCGGTGGCACCTCGGGCGTCGGTCGCTGTGGCCGTTGCTCGGCTGTGTGGGTCGGCGGGTTCCCTTCGCCTCCACCACCATCAGGCCATCACCCCGACCGGGTCCGATCGGCCACGCGAGTGGCTAGGCCAGGTGGGTCTGGGTGAACTCCCACGCGTCGGTGATGATTTGGGGGAGGGCGGTGCGTTCGGGTTTCCAGCCTAGGTGGGTGGTTGCGGCGGCTGAGGAGGCCACCAGCACTGCTGGGTCACCGGGCCTGCGGGGGGCGAACTCGGTCGGGATCGGGTGGCCGGTGATCTCGCGGCAGGTCTGGACGACCTCGCGGTTGGAGAAGCCGGTGCCGCTGCCGAGGTTGAAGATGCGGTGGCTGCCCGTCTCGGCGTGCTCCAGGGCGAGTTGGTGGGCGTCGGCGAGGTCCACCACGTGGATGTAGTCGCGCACGCAGGTGCCGTCGGCGGTGGGGTAGTCGTCGCCGTAGATCGAGAGCTTCTCGCGCTTGCCGGAGGCGACCTGCAGCACGATCGGGATGAGGTGGGTCTCGGTGGTGTGGCGCTCGCCGTAGCGGCCGTACGCGCCCGCGACGTTGAAGTAGCGCAGGCTGACCGCGGCCAGGCCGTGGGCGGCGGCGTAGGAGGTGATCGCGTGGTCGATCGCCAGCTTCGTGGCGCCGTAGGTGTTCGTGGGGCGGGTCGGGGCGGTCTCGGGGATCGGGACCGCGTCCGGCTCGCCGTAGGTGGCGGCCGTGGAGGAGAAGACGAGCCGTGGGGTGCCCGCCGCCCGCATGGCGTCCAGCAACTTCAGGGAGGTGACCACGTTGCCCGACCAGTACTTCGCCGGGTCCTGCATCGACTCGCCGACGAGGGACTTGGCGGCGAAGTGCAGCACGCCGTCGAAGCCCTCGGCGAGCAGCGCCGGGGCCGCGTCGGCGATGTCGGCGCGCACGAACCGGGCGCCGTCGGGGACCGCGTCCTCGTGGCCGGTCGACAGGTCGTCGACCACCACGACCTCGTGGCCCGCCTCGACCAGGCGCGCGGCGCAGACGCTGCCGACGTATCCGGCGCCGCCGGTCACGAGCAACTTCACGGTGGGTCTCGCCTTCCTAGTAGTCGCGGCCCGCGCCAGCGGCGGGGGCCGCGGTGAACAAGCGGGGCTCGGTCAGCGACCGCCTCGCGTACGCCGTCCGCACGGCCGCGCGCACGTCCGCGACCCGGTCCGCGTGGACGAGCGCGATGGCCGAGCCGCCGAAGCCGCCGCCGGTCATCCTCGCACCGAGGGCGCCCGCCTCGAGCGCCGCGTCCACCGCGACGTCCAGCTCCAGGCAGGACACGCGGTAGTCGTCGCGGAGGCTGGTGTGCGACGCGGTCAGGTGCGGGCCGATCCGCCCGAGCCCGCCCGCGCGCAGCAGGGCGACGGTGTCCAGCACGCGCTGGTTCTCGGTGATCACGTGCCGTGCCTGGGGGACCAGGTCGTCGGGCAGCCGGTCGAGGTCGGCCAGGGCCGCGTCGCGCAGGGCGGGGACGCCCAGCGCGGCGGCGGCGCGTTCGCAGGCGGCGCGGCGCTCGCCGTAGGCGGAGTCGGCCAGGGAGTGCTTGGCCCGGGTGTCGACCACGAGCACCGCCAGACCGGCCGCGGCGGCGTCGAAGGGCACCTGCTCGCCCGCGCCGGAGCGCACGTCGAGGAACAGCGCGTGCCCGGCGACGCAGCGCAGCGACGCGGTCTGGTCGAGCAGGCCGGTCGGCGCGCCGACGAAGTCGTTCTCCGAGCGCTGCACCCAGCGGGCGACCTCGTCCAGGGTGGGGCCGTCGTTGGCGCCGGGGGCGCGGTCGGCCATGCCGAGCAGCGCCAGCGCGACCGCGCATTGCAGGGCGTGCGAGGAGGACAGGCCCGCACCGGTCGGCACGTCGCCCGCGATCACCAGGTTCGCGCCGCCGAGGACGCCCTCGCCGCGCAGCGACCAGGCGACGCCGCTGGGGAACGCGGCCCACCCGCTCACCCGGCCCGGTTCGAGGTCGGCCACGGCGACCGGCTCGGCGGCGCGCGGCACGCCGTCGTCGCCGACGGTGGTGACGGCGAGCACGCCGTCGGCGCGCGGGGCGGCCGCGACGGCGCAGCGGAACGGCAGCGCGAACGGCAGGACGTAGCCGTCGTTGTAGTCGGTGTGCTCGCCGATGAGGTTCACCCGCCCGGGCGCGGACCACACGCCGTGCGGGTCGCGGCCGTGGCGGTGGCGGAACGCGGTGGCAGCGCGGTCTGCCTGGGTGGCGCTGACGCCATCCAGGTCGGCGGCGCGACTCACCTCGGCAGCGCCAGCACGGCGTGCAGGACGGCGGGGGAGAAGCTGCCGCCCACGCCCACGTCGCCGGTGACCTCGATGCTGGTCGTGTCGCCCCGGGTCGCGCCGACGCTGACCGTGTGGCCCGGGATGATGCCCGCGCGCTTGAGGTCGGACATCAGCTCGGAGTCGGGCTGGATGTGCTCGGCGATGCGGCGCACCTCGACCCGGCCGCCGCCGCGGCGGGCGACCTCGTCGATGCGCATGAGCCCCGCCTCCACCGGCGGGGCGGGGTCGCCCTCGCCCAGCTCGTCGAGGCCGGGGATCGGGTTGCCGTACGGGGACGTGGTGGGGTGGCCGAGCAGCTTGACCAGCTTGCGCTCGACGGCCTCGCTCATCACGTGCTCCCAGCGGCACGCCTCGGCGTGGACCTGCTCCCACTCCAGGCCGATCACGTCGACCAGCAGGCGCTCGGCCAGGCGGTGCTTGCGCATGACCGCGATGGCGAGGGACCGGCCGTGGTCGGTGAGCTCCAGGTGCCGGTCACCGGCGACGATGACCAGACCGTCACGCTCCATGCGGCCCACCGTCTGGCTGACCGTCGGGCCGCTCTGGCCCAGGCGTTCGGCGATGCGGGCACGCAGGGGGACGACGCCCTCCTCTTCCAGCTCGTAGATGGTCCGGAGGTACATCTCGGTGGTGTCGATGAGCTCGTTCACGGCCGCGTTCCCCTTCGTCCCCTTACATCTTAATCGTTGACAGAACCGACCCGGCCCCGGCTCGGGCAGGATGGTGCGCGTGAGCGCACCCCTGGTGACCCCGGCCGAACTCGTGTCCCTGCTGGACGGTCCACTGGCACCCGTCCTGCTCGATGTGCGCTGGCGGCTGGGCGGGCCGCCCGGTCGCCCGGAGTACCTGGCTGGCCACCTGCCCGGGGCGGCCTACCTCGATCTGGACACCGAACTGGCCGCCCCGCCCGGGCCCGGCGGCCGCCACCCGCTGCCCGAGCCCGCGGTGCTCGAACGCGCGCTGCGGGCCGCGGGCGTGCGCGCTGACCACCCGGTCGTCGTCTACGACACCGACAATGCCATGGCGGCGGCCCGCGCGTGGTGGCTGCTGCGCTGGGCGGGCCACGACCGGGTCGCCGTCCTCGACGGCGGCTACGCGGCGTGGACCGCCGCCGGACTCCCCGTCAGCGTGGGCGAGGAGAGCCCGGAGCCCGGCGACCTGACCGTCCGCCCCGGCGGCATGCCCGTGCTCGACGCCGACGAGGCCGCCGCGCTGGCCCGCGACGGCGTCCTGCTGGACGCCCGCGCCCCCGAGCGCTACCGGGGCGACGTCGAGCCGATCGATCCGCGCGCGGGCCACATCCCGGGCGCGCTCAACGCGCCCTTCGCCGCGAACACCGACCCGGACGGCCGCTGGCGCCCGCCCGCCGAACTGGCCGAGCGGTACACCGCGCTGGGAGTGACAGCGGGCACGCCCGTCGGGGCGTACTGCGGCTCCGGTGTCTCGGCCGCGTCGGTCGTCCTGGCCCTGGAGGCGGCGGGAATCACCAGCCCGACGGCGCCTGCCGCGCTCTACGCGGGTTCCTGGTCGCACTGGTGCGTCGACCCCGACCGCCCGGTCGCCACCGGGTCCGAGCCGTAGCGACGGACGCGGACTAGAGCCGCGAAGGCTCCAGCGCGGCGAGCAGTCGCGCGCGGGCGGCCGCCTCGTCGGCGTCGCGCGCCGGGTGCCACGGGCAGGCGATGTCGACGGCGACCACGCGGCCGGTGTCCAGCACCCGCCGCACCGCGCGCACGACCCGGTCGCCGGACGGGCCGCCGGGGGCCGGGAACTTCATGCCGGTCAGCTCGTCGGCGTCGACCACGTCGAGGTCCACGTGCAGCACGAGCGGGCCGTCCGGGAGCACGTCCTGGGCGACGTCGTCGACCTCGACGCGGGTGACGCCGCCCGTGCGCAGGAAGTCCGCCTCGGCGGGGTCGAGGTCGCGGGCGTCGACCAGGAGCGCGCGCTCCTCGGCCAGCGGCAGCAGGCCCAGCGGCGCGGTGACCGCTTCGGCGCCCATGGCCAGGCGCAGGGCCATGCCGCCCAGGTAGCCCGAGGTCGAGCTGCTCATCGTGTGCAGGTCGCCGTGCGCGTCGAACCAGACGACCGCGGGGTCCAGCCCGGCGCGCTGCGTGCCCGCGAGGGTGCCGAGCGCGACCAGGCAGTCGCCGGAGACGACGGTCGGGACGCCGCCGGAGCCGATGCGCCCGGCCACCGTGTCCGCCACCGCGGAGTGCAGCGCGACCAGTCGGGGCCAGAGCTCGCCGTCGGGCAGGTCCGGCGCGACCGTCTCGCCGGTGACGGGGAGGCTGTCGGCGGGCAGGCGTTCGTCGTGGTGGAACGGCACGATGATCGGGGTCACGAGGCCAGCGTAGGAGCCGATCGCCGGTCAGGGCCTATGGTTTTCCCATGGGTGACCGCGCCGCCGTTGTCTGGGACTCCGCTCTGCTCGGCTACGACCTGGGCGGCGATCACCCGTTCAACCCCATCCGCCTGGAACTCACCATGCGGCTGGCGCGCTCCCTCGGCCTGCTGGACGACGTCACCACGCTGGCGCCCGAGCCCGCCGACGACCCGGACCTGGCCCGCGCGCACGACATGCCCTACGTCGACGCCGTCCGCCAGGCCCCCACCGTCGGGTGGGACGTCGGGCACGGGCTCGGCACCCCCGACAACCCGGTGTTCGACCGGATGCACGCCGCGTCCGCGCTCGTCGTCGGCGGGACGCTGCTCGCCGCGCGGGTGATCGCCGAGGGGACCGCCGACCGCGCCGTCAGCATCGCGGGCGGCCTCCACCACGCCATGCGCGACCACGCGGCCGGGTTCTGCGTCTACAACGACTGCTCCGTCGCCATCTCCTGGTTGCTGGACAACGGCTTCGAGCGCATCGCCTACATCGATGTCGACGTGCACCACGGCGACGGCGTGCAGGCCGCCTTCTACGACGACCCGCGCGTGCTCACCGTGTCCCTGCACCAGCACCCGGCGACGCTGTGGCCGGGCACCGGCTCGGTCACCGAGCTGGGCGCGGGCGCCGCGCAGGGGACGTCGGTCAACATCCCGCTGCCGCCGGGCACCCGGGACCCGGCCTGGCAGCGGGCCTTCCACGCCGTCGTGCCGTCCCTGCTCGGCGCGTTCCGGCCGCAGGTGCTGGTCACCCAGTGCGGAGTGGACACCCACGCCGAGGACCCGCTGGCGGACCTGTCGCTGTCCGTCGACGGCCACCGCGCCACCTACCTGGCGCTGCGCGACCTCGCCGAGCGGTACGCGGGCGGCAAGTGGCTGGCCACCGGCGGCGGGGGCTACCAGCTGCTGCGCGTCGTCCCCCGGTCGTGGACCCATCTGATCGCCGCCGTCCTCGACCGCGACGTCGACCCCGGCACGCGCGTGCCCACGGAGTGGCTGACCACGGTGCGCAAGGTCGCCCCGCGCGCTGACCTCCCGCTCACCATGTCCGACGGCGCCGACGCGACCTTCGACGCGTGGAGCGGGGGCATGAGCGACCCGGTGGACGCGGTGATCCGCGACGTCCGGCACGCGATCTTCCCCCTGCACGGCCTCGACCCGGACGACCCGCGCGACTGAGGAGGTGCCCGTGGACCCGTTCGACTACCCGCGCCGCTGGGAAGCCGATGTGGTGCTGTCCGACGGCGGCACCGTGCACCTGCGCCCCATCGTGCCCACCGACGCCGAGGCGCTGCGCGCCTTCCACGGGCGGCTCTCCGAGCGCACCCGCTACTTCCGCTACTTCGGCCCGTACCCGCGCATCCCCGACAAGGACCTGCGCCGCTTCAGCACGGTCGACCACCACGACCGGGTCGCGTTCATCGCCCTGCTCGGCGACGACATCATCGCCGTCGGCCGCTACGAGCGGCTCAACGGCCAGGACTCCGCCGAGGTCGCCTTCGTCGTCGAGGACGCCCACCAGGGCCGGGGGCTCGGCTCGATCCTGCTGGAGCACCTCGCCGCCGCGGCGCGCGAGCGCGGGCTGGCCAAGTTCGAGGCCGAGGTGCTGGCCGAGAACGCCCAGATGGTGCGGGTGTTCCGGGACGCGGGCTACCAGGTCAGCCGGGAGTTCGACGAGGGCGTGCTGCACCTGGAGTTCGCCATCGACCCGACCGAGGCCGCCGTCGCCGTGGCCAGGGCGCGCGAGCAGGCCGCGGAGGCGCGCAGCGTCCACAACCTGCTGCACCCGAGGTCGGTCGCGGTGATCGGCGCGTCGACCGACCCGACCAAGATCGGGTACGCGGTGTTCTCCAACCTGCTGGCCGCCGACTTCGCCGGTCCGGTGTTCCCGGTCAACGCCGAGCACCCGTCCGTGCGCGGCGTGCGGGCCTATCCGTCGGTGCTCGACATCCCCGACCCGGTGGACCTCGCCGTCGTCGCCATCCCGGCGTCGGGGGTGGACGAGGTGCTGGACGCCTGCCTGGCCAAGGGCGTGACGAACCTCGTCGTGGTGACGTCGGGTTTCGGCGAGACCGGCCCGGACGGACGCGGCGCCGAGCGCAGGATGGTGGGGGCGGCCCGCGCGCACGGCATGCGCGTGGTCGGCCCGAACGCCCTCGGCGTGGTCAACCTCGACCCGACCGTCCGTCTCAACGCGACACTCGCGCCCACGCTGCCCGGCCCCGGCCGCACCGGCTTCTTCTGCCAGTCCGGCGCGCTGGGCACCGCGATCCTCGCCGACGCCGCCGCGCGCGGGCTGGGCCTGTCGACCTTCGTCAGCGCGGGCAACCGGGCCGACGTGTCCGGCAACGACCTGCTGCAATACTGGGAGACCGACGCCAACACCGACGTCGTGCTGCTGTACCTGGAGTCCTTCGGCAACCCGCGCAAGTTCGCCCGGCTGGCCCGGCGGCTCGGGCGGCGCAAGCCGATCGTGGCGGTCAAGTCCGGCCGCAACACCGTGCTGCCCGCGCTGGCGGCGACCGGCGTCGCGGTGGACGAGGCGAGCGTGCAGGCGCTGTTCGAGCAGGCGGGCGTCATCCGGGTCGAGTCGATCGCGCAGCTGTTCGACACGGCCCTGCTGCTGGCCCACCAGCCGCTTCCCGCTGGCGAGCGGGTGGCGGTCGTCGGCAACTCCTCGGCCATCGGCGTGCTGGCCGCCGACGCCGCGCTCGCCCAGGGGCTGACCCTGGCCGACGACCCGGTCGACGTCGGCGCGCAGGCCGGGCCGGACGTCTTCGCCGACGCCGTGGCCCGCACGCTGCGCCGCCCGGACGTCGACGCGCTGGTCGTGGTCTTCGTGCCGCCGCTGACGATCCCCGGCACGGCCTACGCCCGGGCGCTGCGCGAGGCCGCGGCCGAGGTCGAGGAGACCAAGCCGATCGTGTCGACGTTCCTGGCCGCCGAGGGCATCCCGGCGTCGCTGGCCGTGCCCGGCCCGGACGGCGCGCCCGGCAAGGGCTCCATCCCGAGCTATCCCAGCCCGGAGCGGGCCGTGCTGGCGCTGGCCCGGGCGACGAACTACGCGCGCTGGCGCTCGACACCGCGCGGCCACCTCGTGCGGCCCGAGGGCCTCGACCAGCCCGCGGCGGCGTCCATCGTCACCGCCGCCCTGTCGGCGTCGGACGGGGCGGAGGTGGAGCTGGCCGACGCCCAGGTGATCGCCCTGCTGGCGGCGTACGGCATCCCGGTCATGCCGTTCCGGGTCGTCGCCGACGCCTCCTCGGCCGTCGCCGCGGCGGCCGCGCTGGGGCTTCCGGTGGTGATGAAGACGGCGAGCAGGCAGTTCCGCAGGCGCAGCGACCTCGTCGGCGTCCGGCTCGACCTGACCACAGAGGACGGCATCCGCAACGCGTACGCCGAACTCCGGCAGGTGTCCGGTGTGGACGAGGTGTACGTGCAGCGCATGGCGCCCAAGGGGATCTCCTGCACCATCGGGCTGCAGGACGACCCGTCGTTCGGCACCCTGGTGTCCTTCGGCCTCGCCGGTCTCATCAGCGACCTGCTCGGCGACCGCGCCTACCGCGCCCTCCCGCTCACCGACACCGACGCCGAGGCCATCGTCCGCGCGCCCAAGGCCGCCCCGCTGCTGGCGGGGTACGGCGGCGGGGAGCCCGCCGACCTGGCCGCCCTGTCCGACCTCGTGCTGCGGGTGGCCGCGCTGGCCGAGGACGTCCCCGAGGTCCGCGAGCTCGCCCTCGAGCCGGTGCTGGCCTCCTCGGCAGGCGCGTTCGTGACCGGCGGCCGGGTCACCGTCGGCCCGCCGCCGTCCCGGCACGACACCGGTCCCCGCAGGCTGCGCGCCCCTGGCGAGTAGGCCCTGGCCTGCTGACTTCGCTAGTTGTAGTCTGAGGTGCCCGACCGCGACCCCCGGGAGTCCTCAGTGGACGTGGAGATCATCGGCCGAGTGCTCAGCACCCTGCCCGACGGCGACGACCACCCCTACCGCAGCGGGCCGTGGCGGCCGCAGACGGTCGAGCGCGCGGCCGTCGACCTGCCGGTCGTCGGCGAGATCCCGGCCGACCTCGACGGCGTCTACCTGCGCAACACCGAGAACCCCGTGCACCCGGCCATCAGCGACTACCACCCGTTCGACGGGGACGCGATGGTCCATCTGGTCGGCTTCCGGGACGGCAAGGCGTTCTACCGCAACCGCTTCGTGCGCACCGACGGGTTCCGCGCCGAGCAGGAGGCCGGGCGCGCGCTGTGGGCGGGCGTCGCCGAGAGGCCGGAGGTGGCCTTGCGCCCGGACGGGTGGGGCGCGCGCGGGCGGATGAAGGACGCGTCCAGCACCGACATCGTCGTGCACGCCGGGGTGGCGCTGACCAGCTTCTACCAGTGCGGCGAGCTCTACCGGCTCGACCCGCTCACCCTCGACGACCTCGGCAAGTCCACTTGGCACGGTGACTTCCCGGCCCGGGGCGTGTCCGCGCACCCCAAGGTCATCCCCGACACCGGCGAGATGTTGTTCTTCAGCTACGGCAAGGACGAGCCCTACCTGCACTACGGCGTCATCGACGCCGACGACCGGCTCGTGCACCACACCCCGGTCGAGCTGCCCGGCCCGCGCCTGCCGCACGACATGGCCTACACCGAGAACTACGCCATCCTTAACGACTGCCCGCTGTTCTGGGACCCGCAGGCCCTGGCCGCGGGCCGCCACGTCGCCCGCTTCCACCCGGACCTGCCCCTGCGCCTGGGCGTCGTCCCGCGCCGGGGCACGCGGGTGCGCTGGTTCGAGGCCGCGCCGACCTACGTCCTGCACTGGGTCAACGCCTACGAGGAGGGCGACGAGATCGTCCTGGACGGGTTCTTCCAGGGCGACCCGGAGGCCCGGGGCGGCACTTTCCCCGGCGACCGGCGCTACGCCCGCGTGTTCCGCATGTTGTCGCTGGATGGGATGCAGACCCGGCTGCACCGGTGGCGGCTGAACCTCGCCACCGGCACAGTGAGGGAAGAACGGCTCAGCGAGTCGATCACCGAGTTCGGTATGATCAACCCCGGCTGCGCGGGTCGGTCGTACCGCTACGCCTACGCCTCGACCGGCGCGCCCGGCTGGTTCCTGTTCGACGGCCTGGTCCGCCACGACGTGCGCACCGGCGCCGAGGACCGGTACCGCTACGGCCCTGGGGTGTTCGGCAGCGAGACGGCCGTCGCGCCTCGGGTCGGGGCCAGCGACGAGGACGACGGATACCTGATCACGATGACCACGGACATGACGGCCGACCGCTCGGAGTGCCTGGTGTTCGACGCCGCGCGCGTCGGCGACGGCCCGATCGCCAGGGTGGCGCTGCCCGAGCGCGTCAGCAGCGGCACGCACAGCACGTGGGCGGCGGGGGCGACGCTGCCCGGGTGGCGCGCCACGGACGACCCGCTAGGGGCGTCATGATCCATCCGCCGGATGAGCCGACCCGGCTGGGCGCCGGTGGCGACAACGCCATCGCGTGGGCCATCGGCGTCACCGCGGACGAATGGACGCTGCTGATCCTGCGCTACGCCCTCACCGACGGCGTCACCCGGTTCCACCAGTGGCAGGAGCTGCTGCCGATCTCGACCGCCGTGCTCACCGCGCGGCTGCGCCGCATCTGCGAGGTCGGGATCTTCGACATGGCCCCCTACGCCGACAAGCCGCTGCGCCACGAGTACCGGCTCACCCCGCGCGGGATGTCGCTGTGGCCGATGATGGCCACGATCTGCGCCTGGGAGGGCGGCTGGGCGCACGGGCAGGCCGAGCCCGTCCCGGTCATGGTCCACCACCGCTGCGGCCGCGCCTTCGACCCGCTGATGGCCTGCTCGACCTGCGGGGAGACCGTCGAGCCGCGCGAGGTCACCGGCGAGTTCGGCCCCAGCGGGTCGTGGCCGAGGTCCGCGCCCAACACCACTCTGCGGCGGCGCTCCAGCGGCTCGTCGACCCTGGGCCCCGGGTTCTTCCCGCACACCCGCGTGCTCGTCGGCAACCGCTGGTCCGCGGCGATGATGGGCGCTGCCTACCTCGGCGCGCACCGGTTCTCCGAGTTCCAGCGGCGCCTGGGCGCGCCAGCCACCGTCATCGCCGACCGCCTGCGCCGGTTCCAGGCCATCGGCGTGCTGCGGACGGTCGACGGCGAGAACCGGCCCGACCGCTCGGAGTACCGGCTCACCGACAAGGGGCGCGCGTTCTTCCCGGTCGTGATGACGGCGATCGAGTGGGGCCAGCGCTGGTTCATCGCCCCGGAGGGGCCCGCGGTGATCTTCCGCCACCGCGGCTCGGAGCACCCGTTCTCGGTGCTGCTGCGCTGCTCGGAGTGCGGGGGAGTGCTCGCGGGCCGGGAGATCTCGGTCGTCCCGCGCGCCGCCGTGCAACCCCGGCACGGTGCCATTCCGTCCTGAGTCCATGACCCGACGTATCGGCATCCTCGTCGGGACCGCCCTGCTCGCGTTGGCGACGGCCTGCGCAGAACCGCAGTCCGCGCCGGAGCAGGCGCCGGTCCCACCCGCCCAGTCAGCGCCCGCGGACGACCCGGCCGACCAGTCCGGCCGCATCCCGCCTGCGGGCTCGACCCCGGTCCCGGACGCGCAGCTGGAGACCGCGGCGCTGCCCGAGGGGTACCCGGTCGAGGTGTGGACCGCCGACGGCGGCGCCACGCTCGGCCTCGGCGCCCAGGAGGGCGGCTGCGGCAAGGCCAGCGCGGAGGTGACGGAGCAGACCGCGGAGAAGGTGGCGGTCACCATCGTCGAGACCACGCCCGCGAAGGCGGAGGTCTGCACGATGGACATCCGGTATGTGACGGTGACCGCCGAGCTCAAGGAGCCGCTGGGCGAGCGCGAGGTCGTCATCACCACCGAGCAGCGCAAGTCCTAGTCCCCCGTTGACCCGTGCCCCTGGTCGGACTGCCCCGCCGACCAGGGGCACCGCCTTGTCCGGGGTCCGAAAACTGAGGATTTGTCCCGACCTGCAACGCGCCGCGGTCCGACTACCGTCCTCTGGTTATGAAGCGTTCCCTTATCCCCGCTGTCCTGCTGGTCCTGCTGACCGCGACCGCGTGCGGCGAGCGGCAGGCGGGCGGCACCCCGGAGATCCCGGTGGGCGAGGGCTCGCCGTCGCTCACGATGCCGACCAAGCCCACGCCCACGGTCGCCCCGCCCAGCGGCTCCGCCGACCCGACGCGCCCGGCGCTCACCAGCGGCCCCTCCGGCGTCGTGGCGCCCCCCGGCTACACCGTCCTCCCGCCCGACCAGGTGGAGAACAAGACGACGCCCTCCGACCTCCACGAGGACGACCGCGTCTGGGTGTCCGAGGACGGCCGCACGCTGCAGCTGTTCGCGGTCGCGCCGACCCCGTGCACGCCCATGGAGGCGAAGGTCGTCTCGACCGACGGCGCCAAGGTGACGCTGGCCCTCGGTCCGATGGCCCAGCCGCAGGGCGGGCCCGAGGGTCAGGCGTGCGCCCAGGTGGTCACGCCGGTGCCCGTCGCGGTGTCCCTCGCGGACGCGCTGGGGGACCGCGTGGTTGTCCTGACGACCGGTTCGTGAAACGTGACCCTGGTCACCGCACTGGTGACCGGGTCGCCCCGTGAAGTGTCCGTCCCGCCGATCTCCCCGCCCCCGTCGACTCCGGCCGAGCCGAAGTCAGCGGGGGCGGACTTATGCCAGGTCAGTGCGGTGAAACGCCTTCGCGTCTCCTGGCGGACGATCTCCCGCCGATGCTTAACGCACGCTGAGTAACCGATCTTCACCCGGTCGCGCGCTGTGACCTGCGCAAATTGAGCCAGGTCACAGATTGTTTGCCTTATCGATTGCGCATGGTTAGCGTCTCGACGTTCGTCACGGTTCGGTCACGAGCGTGTGGCATGTCGGTTCCCCCGCCGCGTGTCGCCTGGGATCCCCCGCCCGGAGCCCGTCCGGACCTCCCCGAGACGGAAGGCACTCCCCAATGCCCATCGAGGGCCATAGCCAGAACGCCCCCGTGCAGCGCACGGAGGGCAAACACCGCAAGAAGTCCACGTTCCCCAAGGGCCACTTGGCGGCCACGGCCGTCGCGGCGGGCCTCGCCGTCGCAGTCGGGACCCCGCTGCTGTCCGCTCCGGCGGCCTCGCAGCCCGACTCGACAGTCAGCGAAGTCCTCCGCATGGCCTTCACGACCGAGCCCGCCGCGGCAGAGGTCCGCTCGTACCCCCAGCGCGTCCAGACGGCCGCCGCCGAGCTGGCCCAGGTGAAGCGGGCCGAGGCGGCCCGCGAGCGCCAGCGCAAGGCGCTGGCGGCCGAGAAGGAGCGCATCGCCGAGGCCAAGCGCAAGAAGGCCGAGGAGGCCAAGGCGCGCGAGGCCGCGGAGCGCAAGAAGGTCGCCGAGCGCAAGAAGGCGGCCGAGCGGAAGAAGGCGGCGACCACGGCCAAGGCGCGCGCGTGGGTCAAGCCCACCGTCGGCCGGTTCACCTCCGGCTTCGGCGCCCGCTGGGGCACCACCCACTACGGCGTCGACATCGCCAACAGCATCGGCACGCCGATCCGGTCCGCCGCGGCGGGCAGGGTCATCGACGCGGGCCCGGCCAGCGGCTTCGGCCTGTGGGTGCGCGTCCAGCACAACGACGGCACCGTGACGGTGTACGGCCACGTGAACGAGATCCTGGTCAGCAACGGCGCGAAGGTCGCCGCGGGCCAGCAGATCGCCACCATGGGCAACCGCGGCCAGTCGACCGGTCCGCACCTGCACTTCGAGGTGTGGGCGGACGGCAGCCGCAAGATCAACCCGGTTCCGTGGATGGCCGCCCGCGGGGCGCCGCTCACGTAAGCACCGACGGACAAGGGCCCGCTCACCCGGTGAGCGGGCCCTTTCCCGTCAGCGCTTGAAGGAGATCTGCAGGGTCGGCTGGGCGGTCCCGGCGAAGAAGTCGTTGCCCTTGTCGTCGACCACGACGAACGCGGGGAAGTCCTCGACCTCGATCCGCCAGACGGCCTCCATGCCCAGCTCCGCGTACTCCAGGACGTCGACCTTCTTGATGCAGTCCTGCGCCAGCCGGGCCGCGGGGCCGCCGATGGAGCCCAGGTAGAACCCGCCGTGCCGCTGGCAGGAGTCGGTGACCTGCTTGGAGCGGTTGCCCTTGGCGAGCATCACCATGGAGCCGCCCGCGGCCTGGAACTGCTCCACGTAGGAGTCCATGCGCCCCGCGGTGGTGGGCCCGAACGAGCCGGAGGCGTAGCCGTCGGGGGTCTTGGCCGGGCCCGCGTAGTAGACCGGGTGGTCGCGCAGGTACTGCGGCATCGGCTCGCCCGCGTCCAGCCGCTCCTTGATCTTGGCGTGCGCGATGTCGCGCGCCACCACCAGCGGCCCGGACAGCGACAGCCGCGTCTTGACCGGCAGCCGCGACAGCGTGGCCCGGATCTCGTCCATCGGGCGGGTGAGGTCGATGCGCACGACCTCGTCGGACAGGTCCTCGCCCTGCACGTCGGGCAGGAACCGGGCCGGGTCGCGCTCGAGCTGCTCGAGGAAGACGCCGTCCGGGGTGATCCTGGCCTTGGCCTGCCGGTCGGCCGAGCAGCTCACCGCGATCCCGACCGGGCAGGACGCGCCGTGCCGGGGCAGGCGGATGACGCGCACGTCGTGGCAGAAGTACTTGCCGCCGAACTGCGCGCCGATGCCGAACTCGCGGGTCATCGCCAGCACCTGCTGCTCCAGGTCGAGGTCCCGGAAGCCGTGGCCGAGCGCGGAGCCCTCGGTCGGCAGGGTGTCGAGGTAGCGGGCGGAGGCCAGCTTGGCCACCTTCAGGTTCTGCTCGGCGGACAGGCCGCCGACCACGATCGCCAGGTGGTAGGGCGGGCACGCGGCAGTGCCGAGGCCGCGCAGCTTCTCGTCGAGGAAGGCGGCGAGGCGCTTCGGGTTCAGGACGGCCTTCGTCTCCTGGTAGAGGAAGGTCTTGTTGGCGGACCCACCGCCCTTGGCCATGAAGAGGAACTCGTAGACGGGGTCGGTGCCCGGCTTGGTGTGGATGTCGATCTGCGCGGGCAGGTTCGTCCCGGTGTTCTTCTCGTCCCAGAAGGTGACGGGCGCCATCTGCGAGTAGCGGAGGTTGAGCTCCTGGTAGGCCTCGAACACGCCCTGCGCGATCGCCTGCTCGTCGCCGCCCCCGGTGAGGACGCTCTCGGTCCGCTTGCCCATGACGATCGCGGTCCCGGTGTCCTGGCACATGGGCAGCACGCCGCCTGCGGCGATGCAGGCGTTGCGGAGCAGGTCCATCGCCACGAACCGGTCGTTCCCGCTGGCCTCGGGGTCGTCGACGATGGCGCGCAGCTGGGCGAGGTGGGAGGTGCGGAGCAGGTGCTGGATGTCCTTGATCGCCTCTTTGGCGAGGGCGGTGAGCGCTGCGGGCTCGATCTCGAGGAATCGCCGACCCGCCGCCTCGACCACCCTGACCCCGTCCGGGCTGACCAACCGGTACTCGGTGGCGGTGTCCGGGCCGAGGGGGAGGACGTCGGTGTAGTCGAAACTCGTCGTGGTGGTCACGGTGCAGCGGCTCCCTTGCGCGCGTCCGGGGAATGCCCCTGAACGTACCGCCTACGGCAGGCGGGGAAGACGCCGTCTCCGTGTGATTCCCGACCCCGGACGGTTCCCGTCCGCTGCCGTGGAACGACCGGGCGAATCGGACCCCGGAAAGTCGGAAGGCCGGGGCGGCCCCCGGCCGCCCCGACCTCCCGCCGCAGCGAGGCCGAGCCCGCAGGCCCTCCTCGCGAAGTCGATTGGTAGACAGTGCCGGTGATGGCGGTCACATGTCAACGCGTCTATATGAGTGACGTAGCTGAGCGGGGGGAGGTTGCCTCGGGGGACGGAATTTCTTCCCTGGAGGCGGTCTGACGTTGGTGCTGAGGGGGCCAACCTGGCGCCCTGTCGGGGTGCTCCGGGCTGGCTCGGATTGGTCACCTCGGGGCCGTTCCGCTTGGTCGGGGCGTGTCGCTTAGCCCTGCTTACTCAGAGTCATTTGCAGTTGCCCTGCGTGAGTTGGGGTGCATAGACGTCGGGGCCGGTCGTGCTCGACCGGCCCCGAGTGTCATGTGACGCGCTTCGCGAGTTGATTTGGGGGTCCGATGGGGTGGACCCGCATTCGCGGGGCCCCTAAGCGAAGCGTCGCGGGCGCGGAGAAGCGGCGGAGCGGGCAAGCCGTCCGCGCCCGAGCGAGGGTAGCGACGCTTCGCTCCCCACGAATGCGGGTCCACCCCATCGGACAGGGGTGGCTCGCGTGTTGCGGTTCGTGGGTGGTTGCGCTGCTTCAAACCCGGATTGGGTGCGGTGTTGTCTAGCCCAATCTTGGGTGTGGCTGCTCTGCGCTCGGCACTCGGCGGGTCGGTGTTGTCTGGCTAGCTGGCGTAGGCGCGGAGTTTTTCGGCTCGCTCGCCCTGGCGCAGCTTGCTCATGACCTCGCGCTCGATCTGGCGGACTCGTTCGCGGGAGAGGCCGAAGCGCTTGCCGATTTGGTCGAGGGTGCGGGGTTGGCCGTCGTCGAGGCCGTAGCGGAGGCGGATGACGGACTGCTCGCGGTCGTCGAGGGTGCCCAGGACGCGGCGCATGTCCTCCTGGAGGAGGCCGGAGATCACAACCGTCTCGGCGTCGGTGGCCTCGCCGTCCTCGATGAAGTCGCCGAGGGGGGCGTCCTCCTCGGTGCCGACGGGCATGTCCAGGCTCACCGGGTCGCGGGCGTGGTCGAGGAGGTCGGCGACCTTCTCCGGGGCGATGCCCGCCTCACGCGCCAGTTCCTCCGTCGTCGCGTCGCGGCCGAGCTGCTGGTGCAGGTCGCGCTTGATGCGCGCCAGCTTGTTCACCTGCTCGACGAGGTGGACGGGGAGGCGGATGGTGCGGCCCTGGTCGGCCATGCCCCTGGTGATGGCCTGGCGGATCCACCACGTGGCGTACGTGGAGAACTTGAACCCCTTGGTGTAGTCGAACTTCTCCACCGCGCGGATCAGGCCGAGGTTGCCCTCCTGGATCAGGTCCAGCAGCGGCATGCCGCGGCCGGTGTAGCGCTTGGCCAGCGACACCACCAGCCGCAGGTTGGCCTCCAGCAGGTGGTTCTTCGCCCGGTGGCCGTCGCGGACCAGGGCGCGCAGCTCGCCGCGGCGGTCGTCCGCGAGCTCCGGGGCGGTGTCGAGCATGTGCTGCGCGAAGACCCCCGCCTCGATGCGCTTGGCCAGCTCGACCTCCTCCTCGGCACTGAGCAGCGCGGTCCGGCCGATCCCGTTCAGGTAGACGCGGACCAGGTCGGCTGCCGGGCCCTGCGCGTCCAGGTCCGCCGCCTCGTAGGCCACTTCCGGCTCGCGCTGGTGCGGGATCGTCATGGTGCTCCTCCCCCTGTCGCGGTGGTTCTGTCTCTCCCAACGTGCGCGGGTGGCATTTCGTTCCCGCCCACACTGTGATGACGGTCCCCGTGACCTGGGGGTTGTTCAGCTTTAACTGAGGTTTCGCTGAGAAATCCGCGACCGTCCACCCGGGACAGGGGAAACCGGTCAAACCTCCACGATGACCGTGAAGGGACCGTCGTTGACGCTCTCCACGGACATCATCGCGCCGAACCGGCCGGTCTCCACCCGCGCGCCCCGGGAGCGCAGCTCGGCGACGACCGCGTCCACCAACGGCTCGGCCTGCTCGGGCCGGGCGGCCTCCGTCCAGGACGGCCTGCGGCCCTTCCGGGTCGCGGCGTAGAGGGTGAACTGGCTGACGACCAACAGCGGCGCGCCGATGCTGGCGCACGACTCCTCGTCCCGCAGGACGCGCAGCTCGTGCAGTTTGCGGGCCATGGTCTCGACCTTGTCCGGCCCATCATCGACATGCACGCCCAGCAATACGAGCAGCCCCGGCTCATCGATGCGGCCCACGACCGACCCGTCGACGACAACAGATGCCCGGGTCACCCGGGCGGCAACGGCCCTCACCGGGGCATGATCACACGCGGGCGACCAGGTGGAAGTAACGGGCGGTCAGCACGTACGGCTGACGCGTGGACAGCGCCAGCTCCAGCTCCTCCACCTCGGCGGTCAGCTCCTCCGCGGGGAGGTACCCGGCGACGCAGCTCACGCCGTAGTGGGCGATGACGTCGGCGCCCACGGCCGCCAGGTCCGCCCGGACGTCGTCGGCGGTGCACGCGTCCGCGTCGACCTCGGCCAACGCGCGGGCGATGTCGTGGCGCTTGAGCGCGGCGTAGAGGGGCGCGGCCGCCGGGTTGGGGGCGAGCACGGAGAGCAACCCGCCCTCACGCACCGGAGCGGCCAGCGCCCGCAGCAGGGCCATGCGGTCGTCGGCGAAGTGCACGAGGTTGTGGCAGAGGGCGACGTCGAAGTCGTGCTCGCCGAACAGCTCGGGGGCGTCCTCGGCGGCGGCCTGGACGATGTGCACGCGGTCGGACACGCCCTGTTCCTCGGCGCGGGCCTTCGCCGAGCACAGCATCGCGCCCGCCGGGTCGAGCACGGTGACCTCGTGGCCTGCCAGCGCCAGCCGGACCGCCTCGCTGCCGCCGCCACCGGCCACGTCGAGGACCCGCTGCGGGCCGGACACGTGCCGCAGCAGGTTGGCCTCGGTCACCCGGTGGCGCAACCGGCCAGCCGGGGTGTCCGGGCGCGGGGGCAGCGCCCGCGGTCGGGTCTCGACCATGTCGAGCGTCATTCCTCGTTTCTACCGGTGCCCCTGGATTTCCCCATACATCTCTACCCGGATGGCCCAACTGCCATGCCGAGGTGGCACCATTGACGCGGAGGTGGTGTCGTGAAGACTCCGGACAGGGACGACACCGCGGTACTGATCACCGAGGCCGAGCCCTCGTACGAGGACCAGTTCGCCGCGCGCAAGCGCAAATACATGGTCATGATGTCGCTGCGCGTGCCCTGCCTGATCCTGGCGGGCGTGTTCCACGAGACGTGGTGGTTGGCGCTGGGCTTCGTCGCCCTGTCCATCCCGCTGCCGTGGGTCGCGGTGCTCATCGCCAACGACCGGCCGCCGCGCAAGGCCGAGACGGTCAACCGCTACCGGCGCGAGGCCAAGGCGCTGGAGAGCGGGCCCCGGCAGGTCATCGACGGCTGAGCCGGGCGACCGGCTGCGCGCCGACCCGGCTCACCGCCGCCGCGCCCGCCGCGACACCGGCGGCCAGGGCCGCCCTCGGGCCGGCCCCGCCCAGCCATGCCGTGAGCACCCCGGCGTCGAACGCGTCGCCAGCCCCGGTCGAGTCGACGCAGTCCGCGGCGACGGCGGGCACGCGCACGGTCCCGGACGCGTCCAGCCAGCTCGCCCCGCCGCTGCCCGCCGTGGCGGCGACCGCGCGGACGGACTTCAGCACGTCCGCGCCCAGCACCGCCATCTCGTCGGCGTTGGGCAGCAGCAGGTCGACCCCGCGCACCCACTCCAGGAACGTCGCCGCGTCCTCGATCAAGGCCGCGGCCTGCGGGTCCACGGACGTGGTCAGGCCCGCGGCCCGAGCGGCGGCCAAGGCGTGCAGTCCGGCCTCCCGCGAGGACTCGTCGAGCAGCACATAGCCGGACAGGTGCAGATGCGCCGCCCCGGACAGCACATCGGGGGACAAATCGGACGGCCGCAGCCGGGCGTTGGCGCCCCGGTCGGGCAGCATGCTGCGCTGCCCGTCGCCGTCGACCAGGACGACGACGCAGCCGGTGCTCGCGTCCGGGTCCTCGGTGAACGCGCACCGCACGCCCAACGCGGTCAGGTCGGCCCGGACCTGCCCGGCCGCCGCGTCCGTGCCGACCCGCGACACCAGGGTCACCTCGGCGCCCAGGTGGGCCAGCCACGCCGCGGTGTTCGCGCCCGCGCCGCCCGCGGTGAGCGCGATCGACGCGCGGGTGTCGTGGCCGTGGCGCACCTCGCCGTCCGGCCGGGCCACGATGTCCAGAGCGGTGTCGCCCACCACCACGACGCGCATCCGTCTCCCTCGATCGAAATGGGCTGCGCGGCGCGCCGCCATGCGGTAGAAAGCTACCCGGCCCGCGAGTCGGGCCCGTTCCCGCTGTGGTCATCCCCTTCCAGGCATGCCGAGGAGGCGTTTCGCTGTGCCGCGCGCGTCGTGGGCCCTGATCACCGCGGGCTTCCGCCGATACGCCACCTACCGCCAGGCGACCTTCGCGGGCACGTTCACCAACATCGTGTTCGGCTTCCTGCGCTGCTACATCATGCTCTCCGTCGCCGCGAGCGCTGGCGGGCTGCTGCGCGGCTACGACAGCGCCCAACTCGTCACTTATGTCTGGCTCGGCCAGGGAATGCTCGCCGTGGTCAACATGTGGGTCCCGCTCGACATCGCCGAACGCGTGCGCACCGGGGACGTGGTGACCGACCTGTTCCGCCCGATCAATCCACTGTGGACGTACTTGTGGACCGACATCGGCCGCGCCGGGTTCGCGATGCTGACCCGGTTCACCGTCCCGATCGCGGCGGGCCTGGTGTTCTTCGAGATGCACCTGCCCCGGAATCCGCTCACCTATGCCCTGGTCGTGCTCTCCATCGTCGCCGCGGCCGTGGTCGGGTTCGGGGGCCGGTACCTGATCGGCCTGACCGCCTTCTGGCTGCTCGACACCCGGGGCGCGGTCGCGGCGTGGGGCATGCTGTCCACGGTGGGCAGCGGCCTGTACTTCCCGCTGACCGTCCTGCCCGAGTGGCTGCGCGTCGTGCTCTGGGTCGGCACGCCGTTCCCGTCGCTGCTGCAGGCCACCGCCGACATCGCCGTCGGCCGCGGCGACCCCCTGCTCATCCTGGCGGGCCAGGTCTTCTGGGCCGTGGTCCTGCTGGCGCTGTGCGGGGCCGTGCAGCGGCGCGCGACGCGGAAGCTGGTGGTGCAGGGTGGCTGACCTCGGCGTCTACCTCCACATCGTGCGGGCGCAGATCCGCAGCCAGACGCAGTACCGGATGTCCTTCGCGATCGACCTGGCCGCGAGCACGCTGATCAGCGCGCTCGACATCGCCACGGTGTTCGTCCTGTTCTCGGTGAGCGGTGGGCTCGGCGGCTTCGGCGGCCCGGCCGTGCTGCTCATCGCCGGGCTCTCCGCGCTCGCGTTCGCCATCGCCGACGCCGTGTTCGGCAACGCCGAGCGGCTGCGCGAGCTGGTCCGCTCCGGCGGGTTCGACGCGCTCCTGCTGCGCCCGCTGTCCGCGCTGGCCCAGCTCCTGGCGGTCAACTTCGCGCCCCGCCGCGTCGGGCGGGTCGTGCAGGGCATGGTCGTCTACGGCCTCGGCCTCGCCGTGGCCGACATCGACTGGAATCCCGCCCGGGTCCTGCTCGCCGTGGTCACGCCGCTGACCGGGGCGGTCATGTTCGGCTGCCTGTTCATCATCGGCGCGACGGTCGCGTTCTGGTGGGTGGAGTCCGGCGAGGTCGCCAACGCCTTCACCTACGGCGGCCGCGACTTCACCTCCTACCCGCTCACGATGTACGGCGGCGGCTTCTTCGGCCGCTTCTTCGCCTTCGGCATCGGGTTCGCCTTCGTGGCGTACCTGCCCGCACTGGCCCTGCTGGACCGGCCCGACCCGATGGGCGTGCCCGACTGGCTGCGCTGGTGCTCCCCGCTCACCGCCATGATCGCCGTCCTCGCCGCCACCGCGCTGTGGCGGGTCGGCATCCGCCACTACCGGAGCACCGGATCGTGATCATCGAAGCAACGGGCCTGCGCAAGGACTTCACCGTGCGCCGCAAGGTCGGCCGATTCCGCCGCGAGAAGCACGTCGTGTCCGCTGTGGACGGAGTCGACCTGGCGATCGGGCGCGGCGAGATCCTCGGCTACATCGGACCCAACGGCGCGGGCAAGTCGACAACGCTCAAGATGCTGACCGGCGTGCTCACCCCGAGCGCGGGCCGGGCGCGGGTGTGCGGGCTGGAGCCGGTCGCCCAGCGGGTCACCCTGGCCCGGCGCATCGGCGTGGTGTTCGGGCAGCGCTCGCAGCTGTGGTGGGACCTGCCGCTGGCCGAGTCGTTCAGCCTGCTGCGCCACATCTACAAGGTCCCCGCCGCCGACCACGCCGCCCGCCTCAAGCGGTGCACGGCGCTGCTGGGGCTCGACGAATTCGCCCAGACCCCGGTCCGCCAGCTCTCCCTCGGCCAGCGCATGCGCGGCGAGCTGACCGCCGCCCTGCTGCACGGTCCCGAGGTGCTGTTCCTCGACGAGCCCACGATCGGCCTGGACGTGCTCAGCAAGCAGGCCGTGCGCGAGTTCCTCGCCGAGGTCCACGCGGCAGGCGAGGCCACCATCGTGCTCACCACGCACGACCTCGCCGACATCGAGAAGCTGTGCAGGCGGCTGGTGGTGATCGACCACGGCCGCGTCGTGCACGACGGCTCCCTGGACGAGCTGCACGCCCGCTACGGCTCCCGCCGCGAGATCGTCGCCGACCTCGACGCTGCCTGGCCCGGCCTGACGCTGCCGGGCGCGCAGGTCACCGCCGTGGAGAACGACGGGCGCCGGGTCCGGCTCGCCCTCGACGGCGCGACGGCGGGCGAGGTCGTCGCCGCGCTCGCCCAGGCCGTGCCGCTGCGGGACCTGTCGGTGCAGGAGCCGGAGATCGAGGACGTGATCGCCCGCCTCTACCGCCGGGACTGAGCGACCGCGACCTCGGCGGCGACCCGCGTGTTGGCGGCGACCAGCTCGATGTTGGCCGTCAGGCTCACGCCGCCGCTGGCGGTGTGGAAGTGCTCCAGCAGCACGGGGGTGACGTCCTTGCCGCGCACACCGCGCTCGCGCAGCAGCGCCATGCCGTCGGTCAGCAGGCGGTGGTGCAGGTCGGTGTCCATCTCGAACTCGGTGGGCACCGGGTTGACCAGCAGGACCCCGCTCGACCCGGTCTCGCCGTGCGCGGCGATGACCGCGGCGGCCTCCTCGGGCGTGTCGACCCGCCACGGCACGCCGAAGGCGGACTCGCGCCGGTAGAAGGCGGGGAAGTGGTCGGTGCGGTAGCCCAGGACGGGCACCGAGCGGGTCTCCAGCACCTCGACGGTCGCGGCGATGTCCAGGACGGACTTCACCCCGGAGCAGACGACGGTGACCGGCGTGGCGGCGAGGACGTCGAGGTCGGCGGAGATGTCCCAGGCCTGCTCGCCGGGCATCGCCAGGTGCACGCCGCCGAGCCCGCCGGTGGCGAACATGCAGATCCCGGCCCGGTGCGCCAGCGCCGCGGTGCTGGCCACGGTGGTCGCGCCGTCCCGCCGCATGGCGAACGCGGGGCCGAGGTCGCGCAGGGACAGCTTCAGCATGTCCGACCCGCACACCCGGGCCAGCTCGTCCGCCGACAGCCCGACCCGGGCCGTGCCGTCCAGCACGGCGATGGTCGCCGGGACCGCGCCCGCCGCCCGGACGGTCTCCTCGAGGCGGACCCCCACCTCGTGGTTGCGGCCAGCGGGCAGGCCGTGGGCCAGCAGCGTGCTCTCCAGGGCGACCACGGGCGTGCCGTCGGCCACCGCGGCGGCGACCTCGGCGGAAAGTTCGATGCTCACGACGGGTCATCATGGGTGATGGCCGGGGGTCGGTGCATCCCGGGTTGAGGCATCATTGAGGGGTGAGCGCACCCACCCAGACCCTCCCCGAGGTCGACACCCGTCCGGAGGGCACCGACAGCACGGGCGATGACACGCCGAAGATGTTCCACTACGTCCGCAAGGACAAGGTCGTGGAAAGCGCGGTCATGGGGACCATGGTCGTGGCGCTGTGCGGTGAGGTCTTCCCGGTCACCAAGTCCCCGAAGCCCGGCTCGCCGGTCTGCCCGGAGTGCAAGAAGATCTACGAGCGGATGAAGCCGTAGGAAATCGCCTGCTGACGCCCGGGCCGCCACGGCCCGGGTCGATGGCCCGCGGCTGAGCCCCGATCCGGCTCGACCACTGCGGCACCGATGCGGTGCGGCGGGACTGGAACCGCCAGGTGATGTGCGCGGTTCGGGCCAGCCCCGACGACCCGCGCGGTCGGGGGCAGTCGCGGGAGCGTGACCGGCTCAGTCCGAGTCGTGGTGCCTGCGGCTTGGGGCGGGGCCGCTCCAGTCTTGTCCAGGTGGTTGCCTGCGCGGTGCGCCCTGCCTGTAGGGCGGGTTCGGCGGGACGGGGCCGCGGTCCCAGCCCGTCGGCCGGGGCGGCTGGGCACTCGCGTGGGGTGGCTGGGGCGTGCGGTTCGGGGGCGGAGTGGGCGAGCGGTCCGCAGTGGCGGGCGGCGTGCCGTTGGGGGGCGTGGCGTCCGCACGCGTGGCGTTGGGGGGCGTGGCGGTCGGAGGTGGGGTGTTCGGGGGTGTGGCGTTGGGGGGTGTGGCACTCGGGAGTGCGGTGTTCGGAGGTGCGGCGTTCGGGGGTGGGCTGTCGGGCTGCCAGGCCTTGCCCTTCTCCTCCTCGCGCCTGCGCTCGTTGGCCCGTTCCATCTCCAGGCGGCGCCACTTGCGGCGTTGGCGCTTGGTCATCTTCGCGGGCCACATGTCCTGGATCGCGGCGTTGAAGTACGCGCCGAGGGTGATGGCCAGGCCGATGAAGAAGGCGAACAGCAGGAACGCGATCGGGGTCGCCAGCGCGCCGTAGGTGTAGCCGGTGGTGGTGATCCAGCCGATGTAGAGGCGCAGGCCGATGCTCGACGCCAGGAACACCACCATCGCCAGCGCCGCGCCCGGCAGGCCGCGGTGCCACGGCAGCTTCCGGGGCAGCGCGAGCTTGTACAGCGTCGCCAGCGCCAGCACGAGGATCACGCCGATCGCGGGGTAGTAGGCGATGTCCAGCCAGGTGGCGATCGTCGGCTGCCAGGACGCCGGGAACAGGTTGGGCAGGATGTCCGGGCCCAGCGCCAGCACCGGCAGGCCGATGATCAGCAGCACCAGGCTGGCCATGTAGAGCAACAGCGCGAACACGCGCTGCCACACATCGCCACGGACCCCGTTCTGGCCGTGCGCGACCGTGATCGCGTCGACGAACGACGACATCGCCGACGAGCCCGCCCACAGCGATATGAGGAATCCCACGGAGACGATCTCGCCGCGCCCGACGGTCAGGATGTCCGAGACCGTAGGCTGGATGATCTGGGTCACGACGCTCTCGCTGAACGCCGTCCGCGAGATCTCGATGATGTCGGCCTCGACGGCGCGCGTGACGTCCTGGCCGAGCCAGTCGGCGACGAAGCCGAGCATGCCCAGCAGCCCGAGCAGCAGCGGCGGGAGCGAGAGGACCTGCCAGAACGCCGCCTCAGCCGCCTCGGAGAACAGGTTGCCGTGCCATGCCTTGGACAGCGTGTGCCGCAGGAGGCCGCGACGCCGCGCGACCTGCATCGGGATGGCTGCCTGAGTGGTCATCTCGGTGACAAGCATGTCCCATCCGCGGCCGTTCGGCCCGACTACCGGGCAAACTCCGGTCCGCGTGTCCGCCCCGGCCCGGGTAGTCTCTCGGGTGCCCTCGTCGGACTCCGCTGAGGGCGTTGTCGTGTCCGGGGGGTCTGGGCACAACCGGAGAGGAGCGGCGTGACCCGGGCAGAAGCGGAACCGGACACCACGGCGGCCCCGGCCGCCCGTCCGCTGCGCGACTGGCAGCGGCGCGCGCTGACCAAGTACCTCACCCGCAGGCCGAAGGACTTCCTCGCCGTGGCGACGCCCGGCGCGGGCAAGACGGTGTTCGGCCTGCGCATCGCCGCCGAGCTGCTGGCCGACCGGACGGTCGAGCGGGTCGTGATCGTGGCCCCGACCGAGCACCTCAAGCACCAGTGGGCCGAGTCCGCCGCGCTGGCGGGCATCGCGATCGACTCGAACTTCACCAACTCCATGGGCGCGACCTCCCGCGACTTCCGCGGCGTCGCCGTCACCTACGCGCAGGTCGCGGCGCACCCGTCGCTGCACAGGGTGCGCACCGAGCAGTTCAAGACCCTGGTGATCCTCGACGAGATCCACCACGGCGGCGACGCCAAGAGCTGGGGCGAGGCCGTCCGCGAGGCGTTCACCCCCGCCGTGCGGCGCCTGGCCCTGACCGGCACGCCGTTCCGCAGCGACGACTCGCCGATCCCGTTCGTCGAGTACGAGCCCGACGGCGCCGGGTTCATGCGCAGCCGCGCCGACCACACCTACGGCTACGCCGACGCGCTGCGCGACGGCGTCGTCCGGCCGGTGATCTTCCTGGCCTACTCCGGCGAGGCGTCCTGGCGCACGAGCGCGGGCGAGGAGTTCACCGCGCGGCTCGGCGAGCCGATGACGGCGGAGCAGACCGCCCGCGCGTGGCGCACGGCGCTGGACCCGGCGGGGGAGTGGATCCCGTCGGTGCTCGGCGCGGCCGACGTCCGGCTGTCCCAGGTCCGGCAGAACGTGCCGGACGCAGGCGGGCTGGTGATCGCCTCCGACCAGGAGTCGGCCAGGGCGTACGCCAAGATCCTCGCCTCGATCACCGGGGAGGACCCGACGCTGGTCCTCTCCGACGACCCGAAGGCCTCCGGCCGCATCGCGGAGTTCTCCGCGTCGACGTCGCGCTGGCTGGTCGCGGTCCGGATGGTCTCCGAGGGCGTCGACGTCCCGCGCCTGTCGGTCGGCGTGTACGCGACCTCGGCGTCGACGCCGCTGTTCTTCGCCCAGGCCATCGGCCGCTACGTGCGGGCGCGGCGGCCGGGGGAGACCGCGAGCGTGTTCCTGCCGTCGGTGCCGGTGCTGCTGGACCTCGCCAGCCAGCTGGAGGCCGAGCGCGACCACGTCCTCGGCAAGCCCCACCGCGAGAACGACGGCTGGGAGGACAACCTCCTCGCCGACGCCAACCGCACCAAGGACGAGCCGGGCGAGGAGGAGAAGGCGTTCACCGCCCTCGGCGCCTCCGCCGAGCTCGACCAGGTGATCTACGACGGCTCGTCGTTCGGCACGGCAGCGTTCTCCGGCTCCGACGAGGAGCAGGAGTACCTGGGCCTGCCCGGACTGCTGGAGCCCGACCAGGTGCGCGCGCTGCTGCGCAAGCGGCAGGAGGACCAGGTGGCCGCCCGGTCCCAGGCCGCGGCGTCGGCCCCGGCCGCGCCGCCCCCGCCGCCGCGCCCGCAGAACGTCGCCGAACGCCTTGCCGCCCTGCGCAAGGAGCTGAACGCGTTGGTCGGCATGGCCCACCACCGCACCGGCAAGTCCCACGGCGCCCTGCACAACGAACTCCGCCGCATCTGCGGCGGCCCGCCCACCGCGATGGCGACGGTGGAGCAGCTGGAGGAGCGCATCGCGACCCTGCGGTCCTGGTGATCTGACCGCCCGCTCGCGGTACCCCCGGCCTCGACCCGCGCATAAGTCGGTGCCCAGGAAGATCCCGGCCTGGTGGTCAACTCTGCGTAGCCAGGCCGTCGCCGATGCGCTACAGATGATCCTGGAATGTCGAGAGCGTTGCCAAACCGTGTCCGACGGAAGGCGTCTGAATCGAGTCAGTGTGGTTTGCCGCACGCACCTCGGCGGCATATGTTGTGCCGCACAACATTTCACCCGACGGTCGCCCGGGCCCGGCGGCACACGCGGGATCAGTGTGGAAGGGACAGCGATGCGCAGCAAGACTCTGGCGCTGGTGGCGGCGGGACTCGGGGTGTCCCTCGCCATGACGGCCTGCGGGGCCAACCAGGCGAACACGACCGATCCGGGGCAGTCCACGACGCAGGCGCCGGGCGGCGGGGAGGGCGTCAAGGTCGGCGTCATCCTGCCGGAGACCGCGTCCTCCGCGCGCTGGGAGGGCTTCGACAAGCCGATGATCGAGGCCGCCATGGCGGCCGAGGGCCTCGACGCGGACGTGCAGAACGCGCAGGGCGACGTGCAGAAGTTCACCACGCTCGCCGACAGCATGATCAGCCAGGGCGTGAAGGTCCTGGTCATCGCCTCGATCAACAGCGAGGTGGGCGCCTCCGTCGCGGCGAAGGCGAAGGCGCGGGGCATCCCGACCATCGACTACGACCGGCTCAACCTCGGCGGCTCGTCGGACTACTACGTCTCCTTCGACAACGTGAAGGTCGGCGAGCTGCAGGGCAAGGGCCTCTCCGAGGCGCTCAAGGACAAGAAGGGCGCCGAGGTCATCATGATCGAGGGCGCCCCGACCGACAACAACGCGACCCTGTTCACCCAGGGGCAGAAGAACATCCTGCAGCCGCTGTACGACTCCGGCGCCCTCAAGCTCGTCCGCGAGCAGGCCATCGACGGCTGGGACAACCAGAAGGGCGGCGTCACCTTCGAGCAGATCCTGACCGCCAACGGCGGCAAGGTCGACGGCGTCGTCGCCGCCAACGACGGGCTCGCGGGCGCGGTCATCAACGTCCTGCGCAAGAACGGCCTCAACGGCAAGGTCCCGGTCACCGGCCAGGACGCCACCCCGGACGGCCTGATGGCCATCCTGCGCGGCGACCAGCACATGACCGTCTTCAAGCCGATCAAGCTGGAGGCCGAGCACACCGCCAAGCTCGCCGCCGCGCTGGCCAAGGGCGACACCGCCGCCGCCGACGCGATCGCCAAGCAGACCAGCGACGACCCGGTGGGCAAGCGCCCGGTCAAGTCCGTGCTGCTCGACCCGATCCTGATCACCAAGGAGAACGTCAAGCAGGTCGTCGACGAGGGCTACGTCCCCGCCGCCGACATCTGCGGCGGCGACCTCAAGCAGGTCTGCACCGAGCTGGGCATCAGCTAGTCCGACGGCCGTCCCCCGGCGCGGAGCCGGGGGACGGCCCCCAGGGAGATCCGGGCAATGAGCGAACCCATCCTTGAGATCACCGGGCTCAACAAGAGCTTCGGGCCCGTCCACGTGCTGCACGACGTGGACTTCACCGTCCGCGCGGGCGAGGTCACCGCGCTCGTCGGCGACAACGGCGCTGGCAAGTCCACTTTGGTCAAGTGCATCGCGGGCATCCACCCCATCGACGGCGGCGAGGTCCGGTTCAACGGCCAGGTCGCGCACATCCACGGCCCCCGCGACGCCGCGGAGCTGGGCATCGAGGTCGTCTACCAGGACCTCGCGCTGGCCGACAACCTCGACATCGTGCAGAACATGTTCCTCGGCCGCGAGCGCGGCGGGGCGTGGCTGCTCGACGAGGCCGACATGGAGCGCGCGGCGCGCGAGACGCTCGCCTCGCTGTCGGTGCGCACCGTCAAGTCCGTCCGCACGCCCGTCTCCGCGCTGTCCGGCGGACAGCGCCAGACGGTCGCCATCGCCAAGGCCGTCCTCTGGGACAGCAAGGTCGTGCTGCTCGACGAGCCCACCGCCGCGCTCGGCGTCGCGCAGACCCGGCAGGTGCTCGACCTCGTGCGCAGGCTGGCCGAGCAGGGCCTCGGCGTCGTCCTGATCAGCCACAACATGGCCGACGTCTTCGAGGTCGCCGACCGCATCGCCACCCTCTACCTCGGCCGCATGGTCGCCGAGGTGCCGACCAGGGACGTCACCCACGCCCAGGTCGTCGAGCTGATCACCGCGGGCCGGTCCGGGGAGCTGGGCCTGGCCCGCCCCGAGACCGCGACCGTCTGAGCCGGAGCCACCCATGACAGACACCCCCGTCGCCGCGAAGAAGGAGAGCGCCATCTCCGACTTCGGCATCGACACCACCAAGCAGTCCACCGCCGAGGCCGTGCGCGACTACGCCGCCCGGCTGCGCGGCGGCGACCTCGGCTCCCTGCCCGCCGTGCTCGGCCTGGTCGCCCTGGTGCTCGTGTTCGCGCTGCTGTCGGACTACTTCCTCACCCTCGACAACGTCGCCAACCTGCTCGCCCAGGGCGCAGGCAAGATGATCATCGCCATGGGGCTGGTGTTCGTCCTGCTGCTCGGCGAGATCGACCTGTCGGCGGGCACCGCGTCCGGCGTGTGCGCCGCGGTGATGGCCATGCACTACGTCCGCTCGGGCAACCTGCTCGGCGGCATGGGCAACACGGTCTTCTACGTCTTCGTCGGCGGCCTGATCGTGGCCATCGCGCTCGCCGTGCTCATGCGGATCTGGGCGGGCGCCGGGTTCGCCGCCGTCGCGGTCGTCATCGCCGCGATCGGCGCGCCGCCGAACCCGTGGATCGAGATGCTGCTGGCCCTGTCGGTCGGCGCGGCCATCGGCGTGATCACCGGGTTCCTGGTGTCCAAGATCGGCATGCCGTCGTTCGTGGTGACGCTGGCGCTGTTCATCACGTGGCAGGGCGTGATCCTGCAGTTCATCGGCGAGGGCGGCGTGTTCGGCATCGGCACGCAGCCGACGCTGTTCGCCGTGGCCAACGGCAACCTCCCGGTGTGGGGGAGCTGGCTGCTGTTCGTCGTCGCCGCGGGCGGGTACGCCGCCGTCGTGCTCGGCGAGCACTTCGTGCGGTCCAACCGCGGCCTGGTCACCCCGCCGACGCCGGTCGTGGCCGCCAAGGTCGGCGCGGTCGCGGTGATCGGCGCGCTGTCGACCTGGGCGCTGTGCCTCAACCGCTCGCCCAACGACGCCGTGGTCATCGAGGGCGTGCCCTACGTCGTCCCGATCATCCTCGCGCTGCTGGTCATCGGCACCTACGTGCTCAACCGCACGCGCTACGGCCGCCACATCTACGCCGTGGGCGGCAACGCCGAGGCCGCCCGGCGCGCGGGCATCAATGTGAGCAAGATCCGGGCCAGCGTCTTCGTGGTCGCGTCGTCGGCGGCGGCGATCGGTGCGATCGTGTACTCGTCCAAGGTCGGCTCGGTCGACCCGCAGGCAGGCGGGCTCAACACGCTGCTGTTCGCCGTCGGCGCCGCGGTCATCGGCGGCACGTCGCTGTTCGGCGGGCGCGGCAAGGTGTTCCACGCCGTGGTCGGCGGTCTGGTCCTGGCGACCGTGGAGAACGGACTCGGCCTGTTGGAGCAACCGGCCGCGGTGGTCAACATCGTGACCGGCCTCGTACTGTTGCTCGCGGCGACCGTGGACGCGCTTTCCCGCAGGCGGGCGGCGGTGGCGAGCAGGTAGCAGGAGGAGACGGACGTGACCAGCACACCGACGGCGGGCGCGCGACCCGACGAGGTGCGCAGGCACAACCGCACGGCGCTGCTGCGCCGCCTGCACATCGAGGGGCCGACCACCCGGGCCGCGCTGGCCACCGAGCTCGGCCTCAACCGCAGCACGATCAAGGCCCTGGTCGACGGGCTCGCCGAGACCGGCGTCGTGGAGGAGCGGGTCCCCAGGGCCCGCTCCGGCGCGGGCAGGCCGTCGCTGCTGGTGCTGCCGCAGCCGCTGGCCGCGGTGGTGCTGGCCGTGGACATCCGGGTCGAGCAGGTCGCCATGGCCCTGGTCGGACTCGGCGGGGAGATGCTCGGCCGCAACAGCTGGAACCTGCGCGGCAAGGCCCGCGAGCCCGACGAGGTGATCACCCACATCATCGAGTCGATGCGGGTGCTGGCCGACGAGCTGGGCGTGCGCACGATCGCCGCGGGCGTTTCCGTGCCCGGCGTCGTGCGCCGCTCCGACGGGTTCGTGCACGAGGCGCCGAACCTGCAGTGGACCGGGGTGCCGCTGGGCGACCGCCTCGGCGCCGCGCTGGGCATCCCGATCCGGGTGGGCAACGACGCCGAGATCGCCGCGCTGGCCGAGCACCTGCGCGGGGTGGCGCGGGGCTCGCTGGACGCGGTGTACGTCTCGGCGGACATCGGCGTCGGCGGCGGCGTGATCTCCGACGGCGCGACGCTCAGCGGCACCGCGGGCTACGTCGGCGAGCTGGGCCACATGGTGGTCAACCCGACCGGGCGGCACTGCTACTGCGGCAGCCGCGGCTGCTGGGAGACCGAGGTCGGCGAGGTCGCGCTCTGCCGGGCGCTGGACCTGCCGGAGGGCTCGCCGCGCGGCGCCGTGGTGGCCGAGCTGCGGGCGCTGTCGGCCGCGCCCGCCGAGGCCGAGCGCAAGCTGGCCGAGTTCAGCGAGTGGCTGGTGCTGGGGCTGGTCAACGTCGTCAACGCGTTCAGCCCCGAACTGGTCGTGCTGGGCGATCTCTTCACGTCGCTGCCGGTGCCGCTGGTCAAGCGGGTCGGCGACGAGGTCGGGCGGCGCAGCCTGGTGAGCAGGGCGATCGGCGGGACGCGCATCCTCGCCTCCACCATGGGCGCCGACTGCAAGCTGATCGGCGCTGCCGAGCTGGCCTTCGAGACGGTGCTGGGCGCCGTGTGATCAGCGGAGGGTCAGCGGCTCCGTGGAGACTGGCTTCGTCGCTGGGTCGGGGTTGCCGGGGGTCGGCCCCCGGGAGATGAAGAGGCCGACCCAGGCTCGCGCTTTCCGCGAGCATGGGCCGGCCGGTGGACGTAAGGAGAGGTTCAGCCCTCGAGCTGTGCCGACATCTCGCGCAGGCGGTCCTCGTGAGCGCGCGCGTGGTGGTTGCAGAACAGCAGCTCGCCCCCGGAGGGGAGAACGGCGCGGACCTTCGCGGCGGCGCCACACCGGTCGCAGCGGTCGGCAGCGGTCAGCTCGGGGCGGGTGAGCGTCGTGGTCGTCATCGGAGTTCTCCCTCCGTCCCGGCGCCGGGTGGCTCCGGCGCCCATCGGTGCGGACACGGTTGCCGCCGTGCTCGCACTTCCTACTCTTACAGACGCACGGGCGGATGGCAGTGTTCCCAATGCCTGGACATGACCACGTCACGGTTCCTTAACGCACTCTCAAACACGCGTGAATGCCCAGGTCCAGGCAAAACTACGGACCGCTACCAAGATCCCGGCACGCTGGCGTCGGCTCGTGTTCACCACGGGCGAACGGTGGCGGAGCACACAGGAGCCGCGCGATTCACCCGGATGTCTGCTTGCTCATTCCCGGGTCGTCGACCCCACGCGCTTGAGCGCCGTCACCAAGGGTGCCGCCACGGTCACCGCGCCGAACCCCCAGACCGCCGCGGTGACCAGATCCCAGACGCTGCCCCACACCGTGCCGACGTACAGCGCGGACAGACCGCCCCACAAGGCCACCAGCCCGACGACCACCGCCACCGCGGCGTCCCGGAGGGCCAGCCGGTCCGCCTTGCCCGCCAGGGCGACGACGAACCGCCGCACCCGGTCGACCACGCCGCTGCCGACGCCCAGGGCGGGCGCGTCCGTCGCGATCCCCACCTCGGGTCGCACGCCCTCGGCGTCCGGCCGCAGCCGGTCGGCCAGCGTGACGGCGGTGGCCAGCTGGTCGCGCAGGCCGGTGACCTCGGCCGGGCGGGTCAGCCGGGCCAGCCCGGCGCGCAGCACCCGGAACTGCAGGTGCGCGGCCTCCACGTGCCACTGGGCCGTGCCGGGAGCGGGGTTGTCGATGGCCGCCCACAGGCTGTCCAGCTCCTCGGCGACCCGCACGAGCGCGTCCGCGTGCTCGGCGTCGGTGATGTGCTCGGCGAGCTCGGCGGGGTCGAGATCGGCCGGGGGAGCGGCGAGGCGGTCGAGCCGCGCGCGCATGCCGGGCGCCCGGCGGTCCAGGACGTCGCGGTTCGCGGCCAGGGTGGCCAGACCGTCCCGATAGGCCTGGTGCCGCTCGACGATCGACGTCAGCCGGGCGATCTCGGTGTCGACGGCCGCCAGCCGCGCCGTGGCGAAGCCGTCCGGCCAGGGGAGCCAGAACAGCAGGTACCGGCGCACCTTCCCGCCGGGTCGGATGTTCCGCAGCCGGGTGTCGATGTCCACCTTGGCCGAACCGACGACGCTGTTCGCGATGCCCTCCTCGGGCGGGATGATCCGCTCGACCTCCCTGCGCCGCTGACTGATCGGGCGCCGGTCGGCGATCCAGGTCTGCGCGCCGAGGGCCACGAGCGTCCCGCCGAGCAGCAGCGCGACGGCGAGCAGGACCGGCGCCGACCGCTTCACGGTGACCTCGACCGCCGACTCGCCCAGGTCGAGGGTGCCGGTGTACTCCCCGGAGCCCAGCGACGGCCCGGCGGCCTCGATGTCGGACATGGCGAGCGAGTACGCGCCGTCGACGCACGTGGCGGTCAGCCTGGCGGTGTTGTCGCCGGAGACGAGCGTGGCGGTCGCGGTCTCGTCGGCGCAGGTGGCGGGGATCCGGCCGGGCAGCGTGTCGCCCTCCAGGCCCGTCCAGCGCGTCCAGTCGGTCGACCAGGCCGTCACGGCCGTCTCCTCGCCGCCGACGGTGATGGCGCGGCGCGCGATCGCGGTGTCGGTCCGCACCACCAGCCACCCGGTGGCCCCGTCGGCCAGCGTGTCGCGCGCGGTCAGGGAGACCCGGATCGACCCGGCGGCCGGGATCGCCGTCGGCGCGGCGACGTCGATCTTGACCGCGGTCTGCTTGTCGGACATCGCGCTCGCCTCGACGGTCACCGCGACGTCCCGGAGGCTGTTGTTCACGACCTCCACCGCGACGGGCTCCGTCGAGACGAGGACGGGCTCGTCGCCGCCCACGATGGCGATCTCCACCTCCTGCGCGGCCGCGGGCGCGGCGAGCAGGAACAGGACCGCGGCGATCACGACCACGCGCGCCATGGCGACCTCCAAGCCAGTCGCCTGGATCATCGCGCGGCGCTCCGACGGCGCTACGGCCCGTGGCGAACACGAAGGGCCGCCCACAACCGTGGGCGGCCCTTCGTCGTGGTCCTAGTCCTATTCGAGGTAGTCGCGCAGGACCTGCGAGCGCGACGGGTGGCGCAGCTTGGACATCGTCTTCGACTCGATCTGGCGGATGCGCTCCCGCGTCACGCCGTAGACCTGGCCGATCTCGTCCAGGGTGCGCGGCTGGCCGTCGGTGAGGCCGAAGCGCAGGCGGACGACGCCCGCCTCGCGCTCGGACAGCGTCGCCAGCACCGACTGGAGCTGGTCCTGCAGCAGCGTGAACGACACCGCGTCCACCGCGACGACGGCCTCGGAGTCCTCGATGAAGTCGCCGAGCTGGCTGTCGCCCTCGTCGCCGATGGTCTGGTCGAGGGAAATGGGCTCCCGGGCGTACTGCTGGATCTCCAGCACCTTCTCCGGGGTGATGTCCATTTCCTTGGCCAGCTCCTCCGGGGTGGGCTCGCGCCCGAGGTCCTGGAGCAGCTCGCGCTGGATGCGGCCGAGCTTGTTGATGACCTCGACCATGTGCACCGGGATGCGGATGGTGCGGGCCTGGTCGGCCATCGCGCGGGTGATCGCCTGGCGGATCCACCACGTGGCGTACGTGGAGAACTTGTAGCCCTTGGTGTAGTCGAACTTCTCCACCGCGCGGATCAGGCCGAGGTTGCCCTCCTGGATCAGGTCCAGGAACGCCATGCCGCGGCCGGTGTAGCGCTTGGCCAGCGACACCACGAGCCGCAGGTTGGCCTCGAGCAGGTGGTTCTTGGCGCGCTCGCCGTCGCGGATGATCCACCGCAGGTCGCGGCGCATCTGCGGCTGGAGCTTCTCGTTCTCGTCCTCGGCCTTGCGCACGCGCTCGGCGGCGTAGAGCCCGGCCTCGATGCGCTTGGCCAGCTCCACCTCCTCCTCCGCGTTCAGCAGCGCGACCTTGCCGATCTGCTTGAGGTAGGCGCGGACGGAGTCGGCCGAGGCGGTGAGCTCGGCGTCCTTGCGGGCCTGCCGCAGCGCCTCGGACTCCTCCTCGTCCCAGACGAAGTCGCCGTCCTTCTCGGGCTTGTCGTCTTCCTTGACCTCGACGGCGTCGACGGTCTCGTCGACCGGGTCGACCTCGACCTCCTCGAGGTCGGACAGGTCGGGGTTGTCCAGGTCCTCGGGCTCTTCGCCGTCGGGCCCGTCGACGGCCTTCTTGGGGCCTGCCTTCGCGCCCGCTTTGGGCGCGGCGGCCTTCTTGGGCGCCCGGGGCTTGGCGGCCTTCTTCGCCGTCGTCTTGGTCCCAGCGGCGTCCTGCAGCTCCTCGTCCGAAGCCGGTGCGCCCTTGGTCGTCTTGGCGGTGCTCGCCGACGCCGTGGAGCGTCGGGTTGCGGTTCGTGCGGCTGCCACGTACGCCCTTTCAGAACGGTCCATCACGGCAGTTCCCACGCGGATACGCCTGATCAAGCGTGGTCACTGCCGGAGTTCGGGGAGAGCCCTGCGGGAGGGCCGTGTTCCATTGTAGCGACCGGTCCGCGTCCCCGGACTCAACCGTGGTGGTTGCGTCGGGCGGACACCGCGCTTTTCGTGCGTGATCGTGCTCAGTCGCGGCCCGGTCCCCCCGGGTTCGGCAGGCCGGGCGCTGCGTCCGCCAGCGGCCCGGCCGCGCCCGTCACCCCTCCCGTTCGGCTGCCGCCGTCGCGGCGCCCACGATCCCGGCCGTGTTGCGCAGTTCGGCGGCGACGACCTTGGTGCGCACGTCGAGCATCGGCACCCACTTGTCGGCCTTCTTGCTGACCCCGCCGCCGACGATGATCAGGTCCGGCCAGATCAGGTCCTCGAGGGCGTTGATGTAGCGGGACACCCGAGGGGCCCACTGCTCCCAGGTGAGCTCCTCCTCGTCCTTCACCGAGGCGGCCGCCCTGGTCTCGGCGTCGTGGCCGTCGACCTCCAGGTGGCCGAACTCGGTGTTTGGGACCAACCTGCCGTCGAGGAACAGCGCGGTGCCGATCCCGGTGCCGAAGGTCAGCAGCACGACGACGCCGCTCTGGTCGCCGGGCCAGCCGTAGCGGATCTCGGCCATGCCCGCCGCGTCGGCGTCGTTGAGCACGACCACCTCGTTCGGCCTGCGGTCGAGGCGCTTGGCGAACAGCGCGGCCGCGTCGGTGCCGATCCAGGACTTGTCGATGTTGGCCGCGGTGTGGGCGACCCCGCGCTTGACCACCGCGGGCAGCGTCACGCCGACCGGGCCCTCCCAGCCGAACCCGGCGACGATCTCGGCCACCACGTCGGCGACCGCGTCCGGGGTCGACGGCTGCGGGGTGTCGATCCGGTGCCGGTCCCCCACGAGCCTGCCAGCCGCGAGGTCGACGACGCCGCCCTTGATGCCGGACCCGCCGACATCCACTCCGAAGCCGCGGGCTGCCTCTGCCATCGGCGCTGGTCCTTTCTAATCGATTCAGAACCACGTTGCCGCAGAGATTAGCTGGTGAGACGCGGCTGTGGTCCGATAGCCGGGTGGGTATCACGGAACAGGAACTGGCCGACATCGCGTTGACAGTCGCCAAGGAGGCCGCCGAGCTGGCCCGGACGGTGCGCGCGGACGCCGTGCGCGAGGTGACCACCAAATCCACGGCGACCGACGTCGTGACCGCGGGCGACACCGCGGCCGAGGCGCTCGTCCGGTCCCGGCTGGCCGAGCTGCGCCCGGAGGACGCCGTGTTCGGCGAGGAGGCGGGCGGCACGGCGGGCGCGGGCGTCACCTGGGTCGTCGACCCCATCGACGGCACCGTCAACTACCTCTACGGCCACCCGTGGCACTGCGTGTCCGTCGCCGCCCAGGTCGACGGCGAGTCCGTCGCCGGGGCCGTGGTGGAGCCGGTGAGCGGCCGGTGCTGGACCGCTGCGCGCGGGCGCGGGGCGTGGCTGGACGGCGTCCCGCTGCGCGTCTCCGAGCCCGCGTCACTGGACCTGACGCTGCTGGCCACCGGGTTCACCTACGACCGGGAGCGGCGCGTCCGGCACGCCGCCGTGGTCGCCGAGCTGCTGGGCGTGGTCCGCGACATCCGCAGGGGCGGCTCGGCCGCGCTCGACCTGTGCGCGGTCGCGGCGGGCTGGGTGGACGCCTACGTCGAGCGCGGGCTGTCGCCTTGGGACTGGGCCGCGGGCGCGCTCATCGCCCGGGAGGCGGGCGCGGTCGTGCTGCTGCCGGGGCAGCACGAGCTGGGCGACGACGCGATCTTCGTCGCGTCCCCGGCCATCGCGGCGCCGCTGCGCGCGGCGTGCGCGCGAGCCGGGATGGGCTAGCAGCGCACGTCGCGCGCGGCCGCCATGAGCTGCCCGTCGATGTCCGGCCCGGCGGACTCGCCCTGCAGTCCGCCCTGGCCGCTGCTCTGCGACGTCCACTGGGCCAGCTGGTCCAGCACCTCGCGGCCCTCCGGCCGCGGGGTCACGTGGCCGAAGCGCTGGCCGACGGCGAGGTCGACGGTGGCGTCCTGGCGGTTGTCGCGGACCAGCTCCGCGCACGGGACGAGGATGCTGAGCGTGCGGGCCGCCGAGACGCCCTTCTGTCCGAAGCGGATCTGGCCGTAGCAGGCCAGCGTCCCCTCCGGGTACAGCATGTCGTTCTTCGGCTCGGCCAGCTTCGAGAAGCCCAGCTCGCTCAGCGCCTCGGACACCGCCGTCGCCTGCCGGTTCTGGCCGCTGGCGTTGAGCACGCGCACCAGGGCCGTGCGCGCGGGCGCGGGCGTGGTGTCGTCCAGAGCGGTGTGCGGAAGCACCTCGCCCATCGGCTCGGCGAGCCCGGCCAGCGCCTCGGCGGGCAGCGGGGACGCCGGACAGGTCCGCGCGTCGGCGCGCTCGGCGCCCGCGTCCTCCAGCACCTGCATCCACACCAGACCGGCCGCCATCGCCAGCACGGCGAGGAAGACCAGGGCGGGCACCGGGCGCCGTTTGCGGTAGCGAGGAGCCGCCTGCACTCTTCTCACCCCGTCCATGCGCACCACCCCCGGATCGGCACCGCGATCAGAGCTGATCGCTGCTGCTCAGCCTATTGGTTTCCAAGATCGTCGGGCCAACCGGCCGCCCCGGTGCAACGCTCCTGTGACAATCGGCCGCTATCACGGCCCTGTCATTGCCGGGAGCGATTGTCCGATGGCGTACAGTGACCCTCCGATCGTGATCGCACCACGCGGGCGAGGCGGCGGCAACACCCTCCCACCCGGGCGGGTGGTGTCCGGGTGCCACTGGACTGCCACCGCCAAACCCGCTGTTGCTAATCCGATGCGTGTGCCCGAGGGGGATGGGCTACCCTCTGCGCGCTCTGTCGTCTCCACCGGCACGCCGAATCGATCCCGAAAGATCGGTCCGACCGGGGACGGGCGGGCGAGACGCCCGTCACGCGATGGGCGGGCACAAACCGGGGCGCTGGAACGTTCTCCAGCGGCACGACTTACATCCTGAAGGACCGCAGGGGTGAAGGAAGATGGCGACCGACTACGACGCACCACGCCGTAGCGAGGCAGATGACCTCGCCGAGGACTCCCTCGAGGAGCTCAAGGCGCGGCGGAACGAGACGCAATCCGGCGTCGTCGACGTGGACGAGTCGGACACCGCGGAGAGCTATGAGCTGCCCGGGGCCGACCTGTCGGCACTGTCGGGCGAGGACCTGACGGTCCGCGTCGTCCCGAAGCAGGCCGACGAGTTCACCTGTTCCAAGTGTTTCCTCGTTCACCACCGCAGCAGGCTGGCGGAGGAGAACAACGGGCTCTACGTCTGCCGCGACTGCGTGTGAGTCCGTGCGCGCCGGGGGCGCGCGGGCGGCCGCTACCTCCCGAGCGCGGCGACCACGCGCTCGGGGTGGCGGGTGCTGAACAACCAGTACGGGGTCGGGTCGGCCGGATCGTCGACCCGGACCCGGACAAGGGGGCCGACCCAGCCCTTGTGCACCAGGTAGGCGGCCGGGTCCAGATTCGGACCCAGGGCCGCCCGCTTGCTGCGCGCGGGGAACACCTCGACCTCCCCGACGAACTCCAGCGGCAGGCGCGCCTCGCCCACCCGCAGCTCGCCGTCCTCGACGGCGACGCGGGAGCGGCCCGCGCTCCACACGGCCAGCACGGCCAGGGGGATCAGCACGGCGTAGGGCAGCCAAGCGCGCAGACCGGGGTAGCCCATGTGCACCTCGGCGGCCAGCAGCGCGGCCGCCGTCAGCGGCAGCGGCCACCAGTACCAGGTCACGTACAGCCGCTCGGCGTGTCCGGTGCGCTGGGTGACGGTGCGCGATCGGTCGTCCACGGCTCCAGGGTAGTCTCGCCGCTCGTGCCCAGCGTCGAGGTCCTGCTCACCCGGCTCGATCCGGGTGTCCCGCTGCCCGGCTACGCCCGGCCCGGGGACGCCGGTGCGGACCTGGTGACCACGTCGGACGTGGTCATCGGCCCGGGGGAGCGGGTGCTGGTCGGCACCGGGATCGCGATCGCCCTGCCCGACGGGTACGCCGGGTTCGTGCACCCGCGCTCGGGACTGGCCGCCCGGACGGGCCTCAGCGTGGTCAACACCCCCGGCACGATCGACTCGGGCTACCGGGGCGAGATCAAGGTGTGCCTGGTCAACCACGACCCGCGCGCGCCGATCTCGCTCCGACGGGGTGACCGGATAGCGCAACTGGTTGTGCAGCGCGTGGAGCACGCGGTATTCCGGGAGGTGCCCGCGCTGACCGAGACCGAGCGCGGCGCGGGTGGCTACGGTTCGACCGGCGGGCACGCGGTGCTCGGCGGTCGGCACGGGACGGAGGAGTAAGTGGCACTGTTCGGGCGCAAGCGCCGCAGGGACGTCGAGGAGCCCGCGCCGGTGGTCGAGGAGGTCGAGGAGACCCCGGTCGAGCACGCCGACCTGACCGACGGCCCCTACGACGTCGACGACGCCCCCGAGGACGACATGCCGCGCCTCGACCTGGGCGCCGTCCGCTTCCCGGTGCCCGACGGCGCGCAGCTGCAGGTGGAGATGGACCCCGCGGGCCCGGTGCGCGCCGTGCACGTGCTGACCCAGATCGGCCAGCTCACCATCACCGCCTACGCCGCCCCCCGCTCCGGCGGGCTGTGGCGCGAGGTGTGCGGCGAACTGGCAGACCAACTGCGCGCCGACGGCGCCAAGGTGCACAGCACCGTGGGCGACTGGGGCCAGGAGCTGGCAGCCACCATGGGCGAGGCCGCCCTGCGCTTCGTCGGCATCGACGGCCCGCGCTGGATGCTCCGCGGCGTCGTGGCCGGCCCGCCCCAGCTGGCCGACCACAGCGCGAAGGCGCTGCGCGAACTGCTGCGCCGGACGATCGTGGTCCGCGGCGCTCAGCCGATGCCGGTGCGCACGCCGCTGCCGCTGGAGCTGCCGCAGGCGATCGCCGAGCACATCGCGCAGGCGCAGGAGCAGCAGGCCTGAGTTGTCCACAGGCCCGGGGCCGCCCTTTCGGGACGGCCTCGGGCCTGATTAGCCTCGAAGGCGGAGGCGGGAGTCCGGTCCCGCCCCGGGAGCTGGGGGTTCGAGGTGCCTACCGCCAACGAGTGGTTGCTGTTCTTGGGCGCGTCCGCGCTCTTCGCCGTGCTGCCCGGGCCGGGCGTGCTGTACGTGCTGGCCCGCAGCCTCAGCGGCGGGCGAGCGGTCGGGATGCGCTCGGTGCTGGGGAACGGGCTCGGCGCGCTGATGCACGTCGCCGCGGCGGCGGTCGGGCTGTCGGCGCTGCTGGCGGCGTCGGCGCCCGCGTTCACGGTGGTGAAGTACCTCGGCGCGGCGTACCTCGTCTATCTGGGGATCCGGGCGTTGCGCGGGTCCGATGAGGTGGTCGCCGACGTGGAGGCGCACAACCGCTCGGTGGTCGTGCAGGGGTTCCTCAGCGAGGTGCTGAACCCGAAGACGGCGCTGTTCTTCCTGGCGTTCCTGCCGCACTTCGTCCATCCGGAGACGGCGCCCGCGCCCCTGGTCTTCCTGTTACTCGGCGCCATCGCGGTGGCCATGGCCGTCACGGTGGACGTGCTCGTCGCGCTGGGTGCGGGCGCGATCAGCGCGAAGCTGGCCGCCATGCCCCGCTGGCGCCTCTGGCAACGCCTGGCCACCGGCCTGACGATGATCGGCCTCGGCGGCGCCCTGGCCACCGCGGAGCGCTAGCCAGCGAAACGCCCACCGCCAGGGCACCTATCGACGGCGGCCCATCGACGGGCCGCTCGCGACAGGGCGCTCATAGACGGGCCTCCCACCGACAGGGCGCTCAGCGACGGGGCGTTCACCGGCAGGCCGCCTGCGGACCGGGGCGGGCACCGGTAGGCCGTGCCGGCGCCAGGGCACCCGCGTTGGCGGTGGAGGGTTAGCCGGCCAGCGAGCGGAGGAGGGCCAGGACGGTGGCGCGGCCCAGGGCCTCGACGTCGGCGCCCATGACCTCCAGGCGGACCGCGGTCAGGACGGCTCTGGGGAGGGCGTCGGCCCAGGACTGGGCGACGGACTCCGGGTGGATGGGGTCGCCGACGAAGCAGGTGACGCCTGCGGGGATGTCGAGGGTCTTGAGTTCGGCGAGCGTGGGGGCCGGGTAGGCGGCGGCGGTCTCCAGGGAGGCTGCCAGGCCGTCGCCGTAGCGGGGCCAGGCGCGGGACAGTTCGGTCGCCAGCCATTCGGGGGTCCCCTCGATGGCTGACGCCAGTGCCGCTGCGGTGCCTCGGGCGCGGATGTCCGCGGCGCTGTGGCGGGCGGCGACGGCCGCCGGGGCGCCGTCGGGCTCGCCCTCCCACGCGGGCAGGGCGAGCAGCAGGCCCGCGCAGCGCGTGGGGTTGCGCACCGCCCACGCGGCCGCCAGGTGCGCGCCGAAGGAGATGCCGCCCGCGATCACCGGGGCGGTCCGTGCCGCGGCGTCCAGGCAGGTCAGGTAGGCTTCCGCGAGTCCGGTCCCCGGGACGGGCGCGGGCGGCAGCAGACGGGCACCCAGCGCGGACACCGGCACCTCGAAGACGGACCGGACGAAGATCTCGTCGGAACCGGTCCCCGGCAGCAGCACGGCGGTCGGCGGCTGGGTCACACTCACGCCCTTTTCCTTGTGGCACTCGTACCCCACATGGTTAGGCTGATTGTGCACGGGTCGTGCAGTCGGGGCCGACCCCACCAGAGAGCGGATCAGCCATGGGCAACAAGGGGGACGGGGCGTGGCACCGCCTCGTCAAACGGCTCACCACCGACGTGGCCGAGCTGGACGCGGACGACCTCTCGACGCAGTCGGCCGCGCAGGGGGCCCGACGAGCCTGTGACTGCGCCTCCGGCGACGAGGTCACGCTCTGCGGCAGGCTCCGCAGCGTGGAGCTCTCCCCGCGCGACGCGGTCGCCACCCTGGAGGCCGAGCTGTTCGACGGCACCGACGGCGTCACCCTGGTCTGGCTGGGCAGGCGGCGCATCCCCGGCATCGAACCCGGCAGGACCGTGAAGGCTCGGGGTAGGATCGCAGTCCGCGACGGTCGCAAGGTTCTCTACAACCCGTACTACGAACTGCTGGCCACTACCTGATCCGCGAAGGGCCCATGACTACTCCCGCCCCCGAGGAAGACAAGGATCAGACCGAGGAGCGGCAGGAGACGCTGCTCGAGCAGATGGGCGGCATCAGCGGCCTGATCTACTCCAGCGTCCCGGTCATCGTCTTCGTGCTGGCCAACGCCTTCTTCGGGCTCAACCCGGCGATCTGGTCCGCGCTCGGCGCCGCCGCGGTGATCACCGTGGTCAGGGTGGTCCGCAAGGAGCGGCTGCAGCCCGCCATCTCCGGGTTCTTCGGCGTCGGCATCGCGGTGTTCATCGCCCACCAGACCGGCGACGCCAAGGGCTTCTTCCTCTTCGGCATCTGGACCGCCCTCATCTACGGCGGCGTGTTCCTGCTGTCGGTCCTCATCCGCAGGCCGCTGGTCGGCGTCATCTGGTCAGCGCTCAACGGCCTCGGGCAGAGCTGGCGCACCGACCCCGTCTCGCGCCGCGCCTACGACCTGGCCACGCTGACCTTCGTCGCGGTGTTCGCCGCCCGGTTCGTCGTGCAGAAGTGGCTCTACGACGAGGACCTCACCGGCTGGCTGGCCTTCGCCAAGCTCGCCATGGGCTACCCGCTGTTCGCGGTCGCGCTCGCCGTCACCGTGTGGGCCGTGCGCAAGGCCACCGCGCGGCAGAAGGAGCGCGAGGCCGCCGAGGAGACCGACGCCGACGTCGAGGCCCGGCTGCGCGCCAAGTACGCCGACCCGGCCTAGAAATTTTCCGCCCGTATTCCCTCGCGGTCACTTCACGCCCGTAGACTTACGGTTACGTAACCGTAGGAACCGTCTTGGGGGAGACGTCCTGACCCGAGAGGTGACCATTGACCGCAGCACTCAAACCGCCACCGCCGCCGCCCGCGCCCAAACCGCTGCTCGGCAGGCGCCGCGGCACCACTGAGCAGGTCAGCGTGTACCTGTTCCTGCTCATCCCGCTGGTGGCGGTGGCAGCCGCCGTCCCGTTCGCATGGGGATGGGGGCTGGGCTGGTCCGACATCGCGATCGGCGCGGTCTTCTTCGTGATCACCGGCCTGGGTGTCACGGTGGGCTACCACCGGCTGTTCACCCACGGCTCGTTCCGCCCCAACCGCGGCCTCAAGATCGCGCTGGCCGTGGCGGGCGGCATGTCCGCGCAGGGCTCCGTCGTGGACTGGGTCGCCGACCACCGGCGCCACCACGCGTTCTCCGACAAGGAGGGCGACCCGCACTCGCCGTGGCTGTTCGGCACCGGCCCCATCGCCGTCATGCGCGGCTTCTGGCACGCGCACATGGGCTGGATGTTCGACCGCGACCGCACCAACGCCGAGCGCTTCGCCCCCGACCTGCTCGCCGACGAGGACCTGCAGCGCGTCGACCGGCTGTTCCCGGTGCTCACCGTGGTCAGCCTGCTGGCCCCGGCCATGATCGGCGGCCTGGTGACCTGGTCGTGGCAGGGCGCGCTCACCGCCTTCTTCTGGGCGGGCATCATCCGGATCGCGCTGCTGCACCACGTCACGTGGTCGGTGAACTCGATCTGCCACATGTTGGGCGAACGCCCGTTCCGCTCGCGCGACCGCGCCGCCAACGTCTGGCCGCTCGCGCTGATCAGCTTCGGCGAGTCGTGGCACAACACCCACCACGCCGACCCGACCAGCGCCCGCCACGGCGTGCTGCCCGGCCAGCTGGACATCTCCGCCCGGCTCATCTGGATCTTCGAGAAGCTGGGCTGGGCGACCAACGTGCGCTGGCCCACCCCGGAGCGCATCGCCAGGCTGCGGGTCGAGCAGCGCTGACCCACCCGGTCAGATCTGCGCGAATGCCGCCCTGATCTGCGGCTCGACGGCGGCGGAGGCGACGAACAGCAGCTCGTCGCCCGCCTCCAGCGAGTCGTCGGCCTGCGGGACGATGACCCGTCCGCCGCGCAGGATCGTCACCAGGGCGGCGTCGCGCGGCAGCTTCACGTCGCGGACCGGGCGACCCGCCCAGGGGGTGTCGTCCGGCAGCGTCATCTCGACGAGGTTGGCCTGGCCCTGGCGCAGGGTCAGCAGCTGCACCAGCCCGCCGACGCTCACCGCCTCCTCGACCATCGCCGCCAGCACGCGTGGGGTGGACACGGCGACGTCGACACCCCACGCCGCGGTGAACAGCCACTCGTTGGCCGGGTTGTTCACCCTGGCCACGACGCGCTTGACCGCGAACTCGGTCTTGGCCAGCAGCGACACGACCAGGTTGACCTTGTCGTCGCCGGTCGCGGCGATGACGACGTCGCACAGCTGCAGGCCAGCCTCCTCGAGCGAGGCCAGCTCGCAGGCGTCGGCGAGCACCCACTCGGCCTGGTCGACGGTGTGCGGCTCGAACTGGGCCGAGTCCCGCTCGATGAGCATGACCTGGTGCTCGCCCGCCACCAGCTCCTGGGCGATGGAGCGGCCGACAGCACCGGCCCCGGCGATCGCGACCCGCATCAGCTGCCCTCCTCCGGCGGCGCGGCGGCCGCGGCCGTCACGTCGCTGACCGTGCCCGAGAGCGCGGCCACGTACACCTGGTCGTCCGCCTGGATGACGGTCTTCGCCGTCGGCAGGATCCCGCTGCCGAAGCGCATGATGAACGCGACGCGCGCGCCGGTCGCGCCCTGGAAGTCGCGGACGCTGCGGCCCACCCAGTCCTCGTGCACCGGCACGTTCAGCAGCGCGACCTTGCCCGTGGGGTCCCGCCACGCCGAGGCGACGCCGTCGGGCAGCAGGGTGCGCAGCAGGCGGTCGGTCGTCCACGGCACGGTGGCCACGGTCGGGATCCCGAGCCGCTCGTAGACCTCGGCGCGCTTGGGGTCGTAGATGCGGGCCACGACGTGCTCGACGCCGAAGGTCTCCCGCGCGACCCGCGCGGAGATGATGTTGGAGTTGTCGCCGCTGGACACGGCCGCGAACGCCCCCGCCCGCTCCACGCCCGCCTCGATGAGCACCCCGCGGTCGTAGCCGACGCCGACGACCTGCTGGCCGTGGAAGTCCGGGCCCAGCCTGCGGAACGCCTGGTGGTCGCGGTCGATGACGGCGACGGTGTGGTCCAGGCGCTCCAGGGCGGCGGCCATCGAGGCCCCCACCCGGCCGCAGCCCATGATCACCACGTGCACGGTGTCTCTCCTAGCGTCTGTCACGTCCCCATCCGGCGACACCGCAGAACCTACCGGTGCCGACGTGGGCGCGGGCCACCGACGGCATACCCTCTGCACCCGTGTCCAAGTTCTCCACGGCGGCGAAACGGCTGCTCGTCGGACGGCCATTCCGCAGCGACCGGCTGGCCCACACGCTGCTGCCCAAGCGCATCGCCCTGCCGGTGTTCGCCTCCGACGCGATGTCCTCGGTGGCGTACGCGCCCGAGGAGATCTTCCTGATGCTCTCGGTCGCGGGTCTGTCGGCGTACACGTTCGCGCCCTGGGTGGGGATCGTGGTCGCGGTCGTGATGCTCGCGGTGGTGGCCAGCTACCGCCAGAACGTGCACGCCTACCCGTCCGGCGGGGGCGACTACGAGGTCACCACGGTCAACCTGGGCAGGCAGGCCGGGCTGACGGTGGCCAGCGCGCTGTTGGTGGACTACGTGCTCACCGTGGCCGTGTCGATCGCGTCGGCGGCGGCCACCATCGGCTCGGCCGTGCCGTTCGTGGCCACGCACAAGGTCGAGTTCGCCGTCGCCGCGATCGTGCTGCTGACCGCGGTCAACCTGCGCGGCATCCGCGAGTCGGGGACGGCGTTCGCCATCCCGACCTACGCGTTCATGGTCGGCATCCTGGGCATGATCGGCTTCGGGCTGTACCGGGCGCTGGTCGTCGGGGAGGAGATGCCCGCCGAGAGCGCCGGGTTCGGCATCCGGGCCGACCACGGCGAGCTGACCGGCCTGCTCCTGGCCTTCCTCGTGCTGCGCGCCTTCTCCTCCGGCTGCGCTGCGCTGACGGGCGTCGAGGCGATCAGCAACGGCGTGCCCGCGTTCCGGAAGCCGAAGTCGCGCAACGCGGCGAGCACGCTGCTGGCCATGGGGCTGATCGCCGTCACCATGCTGATGGGGCTGATCGTCCTGGCGCAGTTCACCGGGGTGAAGGTCGCCGAGCACCCGGAGACCCAGCTCATCGGCGCGCCCGAGGGCTACGAGCAGAAGACGATGGTCGCCCAGATCGCCGACGCGGTGTTCAGCGACTTCCGGCCCGGGTTCTTCTTCGTGACCGTGGTGACCGCGCTCATCCTCGTGCTCGCGGCCAACACCGCGTTCAACGGCTTCCCGGTGCTGGGCTCGATCCTGGCCCAGGACCGCTACCTGCCCCGCCAGCTGCACACCCGGGGCGACCGGCTGGCCTTCTCCAACGGCATCGTCGGCCTGGCCGGGTTCGCGATCATCCTGGTCGTGGCGTTCGACGCCGAGGTCACCAAGCTCATCCAGCTCTACATCGTGGGCGTGTTCGTCTCGTTCACCATGAGCCAGACCGGCATGATCCGGCACTGGAACCGGCTGCTGTCCACCGAGGACGACCCCGCCAAGCGGCGGCGGATGCGGCGCTCGCAGGCGATTAACGCGTTCGGGCTGTTCATGACCGCGTCCGTGCTGATCGTCGTGCTGATCACCAAGTTCATGGCGGGCGCGTGGATCGCGATCGTGGCGATGACGGCGCTGTACGCGCTGATGACCGCCATCCGCCGCCACTACGACCGGGTCAGCGACGAGCTGGACAAGGCGGAGGCCCAGCGGCCGTCGGTGCTGCCGTCGCGGGTGCACGCGATCGTGCTGGTGTCCAAACTGCACCTGCCCACCAAGCGCGCCCTGGCGTACGCGCGGGCGACGCGGCCGGACGTGCTGGAGGCCGTCACGGTCAACGTGGACGACCTGGACACGCGCAGGCTGGTGGCCGAATGGGACAAGGAGGACTTCACCGTCCCGCTCAAGGTGATCGAGTCGCCGTACCGGGAGATCACCAAGCCGGTGCTGGACTACGTGCGCCGCGTGCGCACGGACAACCCGCGTGATGTGGTGACGGTGTTCATCCCGGAGTATGTGGTCGGGCACTGGTGGGAGCAGTTCCTGCACAACCAGAGCGCGCTGCGGCTCAAGGGCAGGCTGCTGTTCCAGCCCGGGGTGATGGTGACGAGCGTGCCGTGGCAGCTGGCGTCGTCGAGCAAGGTGCCCGAATGGGACAGCGTGACCCCCGGCGCCGTCCGGCGCGGGCTCACCGGTGATGAGGAGCGCAAGTGACCGACTGGACCGGCAGGCGCGTCGAGGCCGAGGTGGGCGCGGTCGCCCACGGCGGGCACTGCGTCGCGCGGGTGGAGGGCCGGGTGGTGTTCGTCCGGCACGCGCTGCCGGGCGAGCGGGTCGTCGTGGCGATCACCGAGGACAAGGGCGGGTCGTTCTGCCGGGGCGACGCCGTCGAGGTGCTGTCGGCGGCGCCGGGCCGGGTCACGCCGCCGTGCGGGTACGCCGTGCCGGGCGGGTGCGGGGGCTGCGACTGGCAGCACGCGGACGGCCCGACGCAGCGCGCGTTGAAGGCCGCGGTCGTCGCGGAGCAGCTGTCGCGGCTGGCCAAGGTCGAGTGGCCGGTCGAGGTGGAGGAGCTGCCGGGCGGGCTGGGCGACTGGCGGACCCGGGCGCGGATGGCGGTGGACCGCCAGGGGCGGGTGGGGTTCCGCGCGCACCGCAGCCACCGGGTCATCCCGGTGTCGTACTGCGTGATCGCCGCCCCGGGGACGGTCGACGAGGTCGTGACCCGCACGTGGACGCCGGGCGCCGAGGTGGCGGTCTCGGTGGACTCCACGGGCCGCACGCACATCGCGTCCGGCTCGCGCGTGCTGGGCTCGTCCGAGGCGGTGGAACGCGCGGCGAGGCGGGACTGGCGCATCGACGCGCACGGGTTCTGGCAGGTGCACCCGGACGCCGCCGACATCCTGGCCGAGGTCGTCGGCCAGTGGGCCGCCACTCCGTCCGGCGGCTGCGCTTGGGACCTGTACGCGGGCGCGGGCCTGTTCGCCGCGGTGCTGGCGGAGCAGGCCGGGCCGGACGGCTCCGTGGTGGCGGTCGAGTCCGACCGCTCGGCGGCCGAGCGCGGCGCGGAGAACCTGGCTGACCTGCCCGCGGTGCGGGTGTTCGCGGGCAAGGTGGAGGACGTGCTGGCGGCCGAGGCGCTGCCCGACCCGGACGTGGTCGTCCTCGACCCGCCGCGCAAGGGCGCGGGCTCGGCGGTCGTGGACGCGATCGCGGCGCGCTGCCCCGCCCGCGTGGTGTACGTCGCGTGCGACCCGGCCGCCTTGGCCAGGGACGTGGCGCTGTTCGCGGGCCACGGCTACGAGCTGCGCGCACTGCGCGCCTTCGACGCGTTCCCCATGACGCACCACGTGGAGTGCGTGGCGCTGTTCAGCCGCTAGCGCGCGGGCGGGGTCCAGCCAGGCGGGGACGGCTGGCCCGGCGTGCCCCACGGCGGCGTGGGCGGGCCCTGCGGCGGCGCGGGCGGGCCCTGCGGGCCGCCGGGGGGCGGCACGGGGCCGCGCGGCGGCATCGGGCCGGGCTGGCCGGGACCGGGCGGCCAGGGGCCGGGCTGGCCTGGGTGGGGCTGGTGCGGACCGGGCGGCTGGCCGTGGCCGGGATGCTGGGGGCCGGGGTGGTGCGGACCGGGCTGTCCCGGGTGTCCGGGGCCGGGGTGCGGCTGTCCGGGCGGCGGGGGTCCCTGGTTGGGCTGCGGAGGACCGGGATGCGGCATCGGGGCGCCCGGAGGCGGGGGACCGGGCCGGGGCGGCACGGGGCCCTGGGGCGGCACCGGTCCGGGCGGCGTCACGCGCTCGCGGAGCCAGTTCGGGATGTGGGAATCCTCACGGGGGAAGAAGCGCAGCTCGTCGATGAAGCCGATCGGCGGCGGGACCCTGCGCCACGTCGGCTCGACGTCGGGCTCGAACTCCACCGTGTAGTCGCCGGGCGGCTCGATCTCGTAGACCGCGGAGATCCAGGTGCCGCGTCCGGGGCGGTACATGCCGCCGCGCAGCGTGCGCAGGCCCTCGACCATCTCCGTCGGCGGGCGCACGGACACCGGCTCGCCGTCCGCGCCGGTCACGATCAGGTCGACCTCGACGTGGCGGCCGACGGAGCGGTACTCCGCGCGCACCTTCTGCCAGCGCGGACCGGCGACGGCGACCATCGCGCGGCCGACCTGCTTGGTCAGACGGTTCAGCTCGGCCTCGTCCATCGCCATCTTCGGCTCGGACACCTGCTCGTCCCCCACCGGCAAACCCTTCCCCCTCACGTGCGGGCAAACCATACCCAACGGGAGCAATCGGCGTCCGGTGATCGTGTGTGACGGCCCGGCACGCCAAGACGGCGCACTCGTAGACTGACCGGACGACCGCTCGAACGCGCGAAAGACGAGGTGACGACTCGGTGACGCTGCTGGACACCGTGCACGGACCGGCCGACCTGCGGCGGTTCACCCACGAGGAGCTGGACCGGCTGGCCGTCGAGATCCGCTCGTTCCTGGTCGACAAGGTCACCCGGGTGGGTGGTCATCTCGGACCGAACCTGGGCGTGGTGGAGCTGACGATCGCGCTGCACCGGGTGTTCGACTCCCCGCGCGACCCGATCATCTATGACGTCGGCCACCAGGGCTACGTGCACAAGATCCTCACCGGCCGCCGCACGGCCTTCGACGACCTGCGCCAGCAGGGCGGCGTGTCCGGCTACCCGTGCCGCGCCGAGAGCGAGCACGACCTCGTCGAGAACAGCCACGCCTCCACCGCGCTGTCCTACGCCGATGGCATGGCCAAGGCGTTCGAGCTGCGCGGCGAGCAGCGCACCGTGGTGGCCGTGGTCGGCGACGGCGCGCTCACCGGCGGCATGTGCTGGGAGGCGCTGAACAACATCGCCGCGGGCCGCGAGCGCAGCGTCGTCATCGTCGTCAACGACAACGGCCGCTCCTACTCGCCGACCATCGGCGGCCTGGCCGACCACCTGACCACGCTGCGCCTGCGTCCCGGCTACGAGCGCGCGCTGGAGGGCGGCAAGCGGGTGCTGCAGGGCACGCCCGTCGTCGGCAAGCCGATCTACGCCGCGCTGCACGCGGCCAAGCGCGGGATCAAGGACGCGCTGAGCCCGCAGGTGCTGTTCGAGGACCTGGGCCTGAAGTACCTCGGCCCGGTCGACGGGCACGACATCGAGGCGATGGAGTCCGCGCTGCGCCGCGCCCGCGACTTCGGCGGCCCGGTGCTGGTGCACGCCGTGACCCGCAAGGGCAACGGCTACCCGCTCGCCGAGAACGACGAGTACGACCAGATGCACCAAACCGACCCCATCGACCCCGACACCGGCGCCCCGCGCAAGACCAGGGGCACCACGTGGACGCACGTGTTCGCCGACGAGCTGGCCGAGGTCGGCGCCGAGCGGCCCGAGGTCGTGGCGATCACCGCGGCGATGCTGCGCTCCACCGGGCTGGCGCCGTTCGCCGAGCGCTTTCCCGAGCGCTGCTTCGACGTGGGCATCGCCGAGCAGCACGCGGTCACCTCCGCGGCCGGGCTGGCGATGGCCGGGCTGCACCCGGTCGTGGCGATCTACTCGACGTTCCTCAACCGCGCCTTCGACCAGATGCTGATGGACGTGGCCCTGCACCGGCTCCCGGTCACCGTCGTGCTGGACCGCGCGGGCATCACCGGCCCGGACGGCGCGAGCCACCACGGCATGTGGGACCTGTCGATGCTGGGCATGATCCCGGGCATCCGCATCGCCGCCCCGCGCGACGCCGCCACGCTGCGCGCGGAGCTGCGCGAGGCCGTGGCGATCGACGACGGGCCGTCGGTGCTGCGCTTCCCGAAGGCCGCCGTCGCCGACGACATCCCCGCCGTGGCGCGGCGCGGGTCGGTGGACATCCTGCGCGAGCCGGGCGAGAGCAAGGACGTGCTGCTGGTGACCGTCGGCTCGTTCGCCGGGCTGGGCATGGCCGCCGCCGACCGGCTGGCCGCCGAGGGCATCGGCGTGACGGTCGTCGACCCGCGCTGGGTGACCCCGGCCCCGGTCGAGCTGGCCGGGCTGGCCGCCGAGCACAAGCTGGTCGTCACCGTCGAGGACTGCGGCCGCCACGGCGGCTTCGGCTGGTCGCTCGCCGCGCTGCTGCGCGACTCCGATGTGGACGTCCCGCTGCGCGACCTCGGCATCCCGAACGCCTTCCACGAGCAGGGCACCCGCGACGAGGTGCTGTCCCGGATCGGCCTGACCGCCCAGGACGTGGCGCGCCGGGTGACCGGGTGGGCGTCGGACCTGATCGTGCGCGGCTCGGCGGACCAGGCCGCGCACGAACGCCTCCACTAGCCGACCACGAGTCGCCGCTCGGCAGCGCGCACCCGCGCGTAGTCGGCGGCGACCGCGTCCGGGTCGTCGCCCGCGAGCAGCACGCGGCCGATGCTGGTGAACACGTCGACCGTGCGGTCGACGCGCTCGCCGGAGCGTGCCGTGAGGTGCATGCCCACGCACGTGCGCAGGTCGGCCAGCGCCTCCAGCGGCCCGGCATCGGCCACGACGCCCGTGCGGGGGCTGGAGAGGAACGCCGCGGTCACGTGCCGGTCCATGCGGTAGTCGCGGGGCCCGGCCACGCCGTCCACGACGTGGCGGACGCAGTGGTCGATCTGGTCGGCGCCGGTGGCCAGCCTGGTCATCTCCGGCAGCGGGTTGCCCGCGGTGCGGGCGTTGACCTCGATCAGGCGCGGTCCCCGCGCGGTGCGCATGACCTCGACGTGCGCGCTGCCGTTGCGCAGCCCGACGACGTCGAGGACGGCGCGCACGTAGTCGGCCAGCTCGGCGGTCTCCGGCGCGTCGTGGGGCAGGCACCGCACGGACTCGTAGATGCCGAGCCGGTCGCCCACGGCGTGCTTGGTGTAGACGCTGACCATGACCACCGCGTGCGCGCCGTCGGCGGAGTAGGTGTCCACGGCGTACTCGACGCCGCGGGCGAACTCCTGGGCGAGGACGACGTCGTCGCGGCGGCCCATCCGGTTGCGCCCGCCGAGGATGCTGGCGAACGTCGGCCGCGGGTCGGCGTGCGGGGCGACCAGGTGGACGCTGTCCGCGCCCGCGCTGTGCACGGGTTTGAGGACGATCGGCTCGCCGTCGAGGCCGTTGGCCGTGCGCCAGCGGGCGAGCTCGTCGGCGTCGGACGTGGCGAGCTGCGCCAGCGCGGGCAGGCCCGCGTCGATGACGGCCAGCCCGGTCTGCCACTTGTCGTGGCGGGCGGCGGCCAGCGCGGCGACGTTGCCGGTCTCCGGCAGCAGCGCGCTGGTCAGCTCGTCGGCGATGCGCACGCCGGTCTCGCTGCCCGGCAGGATGCGGATGGGGTGCAGCGCGGCCAGCCGCTCGCGCACCCGCTCCAGCGGCGCGGTGGCGTCGATGATGTGGTCGAACTGCCCGGGGTCCCAAGTGGACCGCGCGGTGTCGGGCAGGGTGAACGCGGTGCGCAGCGCGATCGCCCGCACGCCCCGGGCGCGGAACGCCGGGGCGATCCGGTGCGCGGAGGAGTACGGGTCGGCGATGGCGATCATCGGGGTGCTCATCGGGTCCCCCTGACGTGCCGCAGCGCGACGGCGACGACCGCCATCAGCACCGCGGTGGCGATCGCGGTGTGCACCAGGAACGCGCCCAGCGCCCCGGCGTCGAGGTAGCCGCCGAGCGCGAGGACGACCAGGGCGCACACCGCCCGGTCGATGATCGATTCCGCGGACAGCATCGTCGCCCGGTGCCGGGAGTCGGTGATCGCGTCGTTCACCAGCGTGCGCTGGATCGGGTAGGACAGCCCGGAGACCAGCGAGAACACGCCGAGGATGGCGACGGTCCCGACCATTTCGGCAGGCACGGCCAGCGCGAGGCACGCTGCCATGGCGACGGTCAGCAGGAACACCGCGGTCCGGTCGGACAGCCGTCCGCGCAGCCATCCCGTGCGCGCCGCGCCCAGCGACTCCAGCAGCGTCATCCCGGCGAAGATCGCGCCGTAGACCCCGAGCGGCACCTCCTTCTCGGCGAGGATCGGCTGGGCCAGGTTGACCTGGAACACCCGCACCAGCGTGAAGACCGCGACCCCCTGCACCATGATCAGCAGCAGGACGCGGCCGCGGCGCAGCGCGGCGAAGGCCTGCGGCAGCGCCGACCACACCGGCCGCGCGGCCCTCGGTCCGCCGAGCGCCCCGTGGACCGGGTCGGGCAGCGCGGGCAGCCGCAGGGCGAGCCAGCACGCGCCCGCCGCGCTGGCCGCGCTCAGCCAGTACGGCAGGGTGTGCTCGACCTGCATGAGCAGCCCGACGAACGGCCAGCACACAACTCGGCCGACCAGGCTCGCCGACCGCGCCTTGCCCTCGGCGTCGCGGTAGCGCTCCTTGGCGCCGCTGCGGTCCAGGTACTCGTACAGGTAGGCGCTGCACGCGCCGGAGACCAGCGACCGGGCCAGCGCGATGAGCAGGAAGTGCGCCAGGAACCCCGCGTAGGTCGGCCACGCGACGGGCACGAGGTTCGCCACGAGCAGCACGGCCGCGCCCGCGCCGAGGAACCGGCGGTAGTCGAAGCGGTCGGCGAGCATGCCGGTGGGGATCTCCAGCAGGCAGAACGCCACGTAGTAGATGCTCTGGATGCCGAAGATCTCGCTGTCGGCGAGACCGGCGTCGCGCTGGTAGGCGTAGAAGACCGGCAGCCACCAGAGCAGCCCGAAGCAGAAGTTGAACCCGGCGTTGACCCGGATCACGCGCGCGACGGCGTCGCCGCGCAGGCGGGTGGACCGCATGCGCTCAGCCCCCGAACGGTCTGATCTGGACCAGGTGCGCGCGCCCGTCGGCGGCCACCCACTCCACGTCCACCGGCTGGTCGCCGTCGGCGAAGTGCGCCTGCAGCAGCCTGCCCGCGAGCGCGAGCCGGGCCAGCAGCGGCTTCACCGTGTCGTCCACATCGGACTGGAATGCGCCGAGGGACAGCGTCCGCCCGCCGCCCTCCATCGTGTTGTAGACGTGCTCGATCGGCAGGGCCGCGCCGGAGACGACGTCCTCGACCGAGCGCGGGGAGATGTTGAGGAACACGCCGCGGATGTCGGCGGGCTGGACCGGGTTCGCGGTCACCATGACGCCGCCGAGGTCGCCGTGCACCTGCCGCTGCACGATCACGGCCATGTGCGCGTCGGCGATGCCCGCCTCGCGGCGCAGCCGGGTCGCGCGCGGGGAGCGCAGCGACGCCCGCACCCTGGCGATGGCGGCGGGCACGTCCTCGGCGGCGACGCCGGTCAGCGACTCGTAGATGCCCGCCGCGGAGAAGCCGGGCAGGTCCTCGGCGTCGGACGAGCTGCGCACCGCGTACGGGCCGGGGCCGACGTGGTGGGCGAGCGCCGCGGCGACGCGGGCGCCCAGATCGTCGGTGTTCGCGGTCCCGAACGGCAGCGCGATGCCCGGCGGGACGGACAGCGTCTCGCGCAGCAGGCGGTTCGCGGCGTCGGCGAGCGCGTCCGGCCGCGGCTCGTCGAGGAGCCGGGCGAGGTGGGCCAGCAGGTTCGGGCGCGGGGGGCGGGGCCGCTCGTAGTAGCCGAGCAGCCGGTCGGAACCGTCCCGCAGCACGCGCGCGACCTCGCCGACGTGCGCGGCCTTGGTGCCGTAGCGGACGGCGTCGGCGATGCCGATCCGGTCGAGCGGGGCGATCTCGTCGTGCGCGGTGTCGGCCACCGGCACCACCACCGCCCGACGTGGCGGGCCCGCGTCGACGGGCAGCGGCTCGCCGCGGCTCAGCCGGACCGACGGCTGGGCGGGATCGACCTCGTAGACGACCCAGGCGCCGTCGAGCCCGTCGCGCGCGATGGTGTCGAGGACGCCGAGCTGGACGGCGTTGGGGATGTCCCAGCCGCGGGCGAGGATGTTCGTGTGCGACAGCGGCGTGGTGTGCGCGGAGTTGAGAATTCCGGACACCCTCGGGATGTCCTCGGGAACGCGGTCCATGACGACGATGTCGAACCAGCGCAGCGGTTCCGCGGCGCGGTATTCCGCCTCGCTCCCGAATGCGCGCAAACGGCCGTGGGCGCGTCCGGGACGAAGCGGGACAAAAGGTGAGGACGCATACAATTCAGTGGCGTGCACCCGGGGCAGCTCGTCCGGCGGAATTAGCGCGACGAATCGCTCCTGCAGGTGGTTCGCGGGCTTGAAGAACACCGGCGGGCCGACGACGCTGCGCCGTACCCGCTCGTACAGGTCGCGCGCCATGTCGGCCGACATCGTGTCGACCTCGGTCGTCTCCAGCGCGTAGAAGGGGGAGCCGCCGCGCTCGTACTGGCCAAGGGTGGCCAGGTAGAAGCGGCGATCCGGCGCGCGCATGACGCTGTGGTTGAACGCGTCCAAGATCCGTTCGATCTCGCCGGGGGGAAGATCGAGAATGTGCTTGGCGATGTACTGGACGTGCAGCAGGCGCGCCGCCTCGTCGAGGAAATGAATGCTGTTCGTGACTTTGTCGATCACGACTTTCACATACGGGATGCCCGACAACATGCCGGACAACCGGTCGAACGTGGAGACGTCAAGTAGCTGATCAACTACGGATGGTAATGATAATTCAGCGTGCTGGGTCGACACGGCACGACACCTTTCCCCTCGGTCAAGTTGACCTTACCACTAGGTGAACAGCGGGTTTCGGGGATTGGAATTGCCGAAATCAACTGTATAGCCGTGCCCGTATTGTCGGAAACGGGACGACGGTCACGATGCGGACATCAGAGTTCGCGCGTGCGGCCGTACGCGAGCCGGGTCACCTGCTCGTCGTACTCGGCGCGCTCGGCCCGGCTGAGGGTGCGGGGAGCGCCGATGGCCGCCGCGCGCCAGTAGAGCGTGCAGCCCCACTCCAGCAGCAGCGCGCGCTCGGTCGCCGTCGCCAGGTCCGCGCCGTGGGTCAGGGCGCCGTGGTTGGCCATGAGCGCCGCCGTCCTGCCGTCCAGCGCGTCGAGCACCGCGTCGGCGAGTTCCGGGGTGCCGAAGGTGCGGTAGGGCGCGACGCGGACGGTGCCGCCCAGCTCCATCAGCTGGTAGTGCACGCACGGCAGCTCGTCGAGGACCAGGGAGAGCGCGGTGGCCATGGGGGCGTGCGTGTGCACGACCGCGCCCGCCCGGTACCGCCGGTAGACGCCCAGGTGCAGGTCCAGCTCCGAGGTCGGGGCCAGGGCGCCGTCGACCACCGTCCCGTCGAGGTCGACGACGGTGATCTGCTCGGCCCGCGCCTCGGCCAGCCGGATCCCGGTCGGGGTGATCGCGACGAGGTCGCCGTCGCGGGCGCTGACGTTGCCCGCCGTCCCCAGCACCATGCCCTCGGCGGCCAGCCGCCGGGACTGCCGGGCCACCTCGTCGCGCGCCGCACGCAGCTTCATGTCCCCGATCATGCCCAAACCGGACGGTCCCGCGGCAGGTGTGGCACCTTTGTGGGGTGCGAATTCTGATCGTGGAGGACGAGGAGCCCCTGGCCGAGGCCATCGCCCGCGGCCTGCGGCGCGAGGGCATGGCCGTGGACGTCGCGCTCGACGGGAACGAGGGCCACGAGAAGGCGAGCATCACCCGCTACGACGTCGTCGTCCTCGACCGCGACCTGCCCGGCATGCACGGCGACGAGCTGTGCCGGGAGATCGTCGCCTCCGGCGCGCTCACCAGGGTCCTCATGCTGACCGCCAGCGACGCCGTCGCCGACCGGGTCGAGGGCCTGTCCCTGGGCGCCGACGACTACCTGGCCAAGCCGTTCGCCTTCCCCGAGCTGGTCGCGCGCGTGCGCGCCCTGGCCCGCCGCGCGACCCCGGTGACCCCGCCGGTGCTGGTCGCGGGCGATCTGGAGCTCGACCCGGCCCGCCGCACGGTGACCAGGGCGGGGCAGCCGGTGGAGCTGACCCGCAAGGAGTTCGGCGTGCTGGAGGTCCTGCTCTCCGCGCGCGGGTCCGTGGTGAGCAGCGAGGAACTGCTGGAACGGGTGTGGGACGAGAACGCCGACCCGTTCACCACCACCGTGCGCGTCACGGTGATGACCCTGCGCAAGAAGCTGGGCGATCCGGGCCTGATCGACACCGTCGTCGGGTCCGGGTACCGCGTGCGCGCGGCGAAGTAGGTGGGGCTGCGGACGCGGATCACGCTGCTGGCCACGCTGCTGGTCGCGGTGGTCAGCGCGCTGCTGCTGTGGCTGGGCTGGGTGCTCGCCGGTGGCGTGGTCGCCTCGGTGCCCTCGCTGCCGCCGGGGGAGACGGTGCTGGTCGGCGGCGTCCCGGTGACGGCAGACAAGCTGGCCGACGCGCTGGCCGACGACGCCCGCGACCGGCTGCTGCTGGCCGGGTCCGTGGCGTTCGTGTGCGTGGTGACGGCGACGGCGCTGCTGTCGTGGGTCGTCACCGGCCGGGTGCTGCGCCCGCTGCGCGAGGTGACGGCGACCGCGCACCGGCTGTCGGTGGAGTCGCTCGGCCAGCGCATCAACCACCGCGGCCCCCGCGACGAGGTCGCCGAGCTGGCCGCCACCTTCGACGCGATGCTCGACCGGCTGCAGGCGGCCTTCGCCGCGCAGCGCCAGTTCGTCGCCAACGCCAGCCACGAGCTGCGCACGCCGCTCGCGGTGATCCGCACCGAGCTGGACGTGACCCTGGCCGACCCGGACGCCTCCGTCGACGAGCTGCGGCGGATGGGCGACGTGGCCAGGACCGCGACGCTGAAGGCGGGCAGGCTGGTGGAGGCGCTGCTGGTGCTGGCCCGCACGGACGGCCTGGGCGTCGGGGCCACCGGTCCGGTCGACCTGGCTGCCGTGGTCGCCAGCGCGTGGCGCGCCATCCGCGCCGAGGCCGACGCGCGGGCGGTCACCGCGACCTTCCACACCGCCCCCGCCCCGGTCATCGGCGACGCGCCGCTGCTGGAGCGGGTGGCGGGGAACCTGCTGGAGAACGCCGTGCGGCACAACCACGACGGCGGCTGGATCGAGGTCAGGACCAGTCACGATCCACAGTGGAGCGTGCTGCGGGTCGCATCGTCCGGCGCGGTGGTCGCCCCCGAGCGGGTGGGGGAGCTGTTCGAGCCGTTCCGCCGGGGCGGGGTCGACCGGACCGCGCAGACGGGCACGGGCCTGGGGCTGTCGATCGTGCGGGCGGTCGTGCGCGCCCACGGCGGGCGGGTCACCGCGGAGGCGGTGCCGGGTGGCGGGCTGGTGGTGACCGTCCGCCTCCCCGTCATGCGGGCGGGGTGAGGCGGGCCTTGAGGGCCTGCGCGTCGACGGGGGCGCGGACCTTGGCGTCGTTGTCGAAGTAGGCGTAGACGTCGCCGTGCCGCAGCCAGCGGCGGATCTTGGCGGCCCAGCGGTCGAGGGCGGCGTCGGTGTACCCGCTGGTGTAGAGCTCCTCGTCGCCGTGCAGTCTGATGTAGACGAAGTCGGTGGTGATCTCCTCGATGTTGGGCCAGTCCCCGGCGGCGTCGGCGACCACGATGGCCGTCCCGTACGCGCGCATCAGGTCGGTGAACTCCGGGGAGGTGAAGCCGGGGTTGCGGGGCTCGACGGCGTGCCGCAGCGGTCGGTCCTCGTCGGTGGTGGTGTGGGCGCGCCCGTCGACGCGGTGGTCGTGCTTGGCGGCCAGGCGGGCGGCCTCGGCCGTGCTGCGGGGGAGCGCCTTGAGGAAGTCCTCGATGACGTCGCGCTCGTACGGGAAGGTGGCGGGCAGCTGCCAGAGGAGCGGGCCGAGCTTGGGGCCGAGCGCGAGCAGGCCGGAGGCGAAGAAGTTCGCCATGGCCGCCTCGGCGTCCCGGAGGCGCTTCATGTGGGTGATGAAGCGCGACCCCTTGACCGCGAACACGAAGTCGTCGGGCGTCTGGTCCCGCCAGGACTCGTAGCTGCTGGGGCGCTGCAGGGAGTAGAAGGAGCCGTTGATCTCGACGGAGTCCAGCAGGCTGGCCAGGTAGGCCAGCTCCCGCTTCTGCGTCACGCCCTTCGGGTAGAACACACCGCGCCAGGGCGGGTACACCCACCCCGACGTCCCGATCCGGACGGTGCCTGCCACCGGCCCATGATGACACCGCTGGGGGAGCCGGGCCGAACACGCCGCTGCCCCCGGCTCAGGCGAACCGGGGGCAGCGGAGCGGGTCAGGCCGGGACGGAGGCGACGCCCGGGGCCAGGAACGGCTTGCCGTTGACCTTCTCCGCGATGCCCTCGCGGTCGAGGAACGGCGTCGCGCCGCCCATCCAGAACGGCCAGCCAGCGCCGAGGATCATGCACAGGTCGATGTCCTGGGCCTCGGCGACCACGCCCTCGTCGAGCATGATGCGGATCTCCTCGGCGACGCCCTCCAGCGCGCGCTGGCGCACCTCGTCGGAGGACAGCGGGGTGTCGCCGAACTGCCAGAGCGCGGCGACCTCGGGGTCGACGGTCTGGTTGCCCGCCGCGTCCCACGTCCACACCGCGGTCTTGCCCGCCTCCACGAACCGCTTCATGTTGTCGCTCACCGGGAAGCGGTCGGGGAAGGCTCGGTGCATCGTCTCGGCGACGTGCAGGGCGACGGCGGGGCCGACGAGCTGCAGCAGCACCAGCGGGCTCATCGGCAGGCCGAGGTCCTCGGTGGCCTTGTCGGCGACCTCGAACGGCGTGCCCTCGTCCACCGCGCGGATGATCTCGCCCATGAAGCGGGTCAGCAGGCGGTTGACCACGAACGCCGGGGCGTCCTTGACCAGCACGCAGGACTTCTTCAGCGACTTGCCCACCGAGAACGCCGTCGCCAGGGTGGCGTCGTCGGTGCGCTCGGCGCGGACGATCTCCAGCAGCGGCATGACCGCGACCGGGTTGAAGAAGTGGAAGCCGACGACCCGCTCGGGGTGCTTCAGGCGGAACGCCATCTCGGTGATCGACAGCGACGAGGTGTTCGTCGCCAGCACGCAGGTCTCGCTGACGTGCGCCTCGACCTCGGCGAACACCTGCTGCTTGACTTTCATCTCCTCGAACACGGCCTCGATGACGAAGTCCGCGTCGGCGAAGGCCGCCTTGTCCAGCGAGCCGCCGACCAGGGCCTTGAGCCGGTTCGCGCCGTCGGCCGACAGCCGCCCCTTGGCGGCGAGCTTGTCGATCTCGGCGTGCACGTAGGACACGCCCTTGTCGACCCGCGCCTGGTCGATGTCGGTGAGCACCACCGGCACCTTGAGCTGACGGGCGAACAGCAGCGCCATCTGCGAGGCCATCAGGCCCGCGCCGACGATGCCGACCTTGGTCACCGGCCGGGCCAGGCCCTTGTCCGGCGCGCCCGCGGGCCGCTTGGCGCGCTTCTGCACGAGGTTGAACGAGTAGAGGCCCGCGCGCAGCTCGTCGGTCATGAGCACGTCGGCGAGCGCCTCGGTCTCGGCGGCGTAACCGCGGTCGAGGTCGTTCTCCCGCGCCAGCTCCAGCAGCTCCAGCGCCCGCAGTGCGCCGGGCGATGCGCCCTTGGTCTTGTCCTGGACGATCTGCCTCGCCCGGGCGACGGCCGCGTCCCAGCCCGCGCCGCGGTCGATCTCCCTGCGCTCCACCGTGACGGCGCCCGCCAGCACGTCGGCGGCCCAGCGCAGCGACTCCTCGATGAAGTCCGCCGAGCCCAACAGCGCGTCGACCATGCCCAGCTCGAACGCCTGCTTCGGCTTGAGCATCCGGTTCTGCGACAGCGCGTTCTCGAAGATCACGGTGACCGCGGCGTCCGGGCCGATGAGGTTCGGCAGCAGCTGCGTGCCGCCCCAGCCCGGGAACAGGCCGAGGAACACCTCGGGCAGCGCGATCGCGGCCGTGTTGTCGCTGAGCGTGCGGTAGTGGCAGGACAGCGCCAGCTCGACGCCGCCGCCCATCACCGCGCCGTTGACGAAGGCGAAGGTCGGCACCGGCGAGTCGGTGAACCGCTTGAACACCGTGTGCCCGGCCTCGGCGATCCTGTGCGCGAGCTCGCGCTGGGCGACCTGCTCCACGCCGGACAGGTCGGCGCCCACGGCGAAGATGAACGGCTTGCCGGTGACCGCGATCGCCGAGGGCTCGGCGGCGAAGGCGACGTCGAGCGCCTCGTTGAGGCTCACCAGGCTCTGCGGCCCGAAGGTCGACGGGCGGGTGTGGTCGTGGCCGTTGTCCAGCGTGATCAGCGCGACCGGCTGCGCCACGCCCGGGACCCGCACGAGCCGGGTGACCGCGCGGGTGACGACCTCGTCGGGGAAGGCCGCGGCGGCCTCGTCCTTGGTGAACATCACTTCTCCCCGTTCCAGTGCGGGTTCTCCCAGATGACCGTTCCGCCCATGCCGATGCCGATGCACATGGTGGTCAGGCCGTAGCGCACGTCGGGGCGCTCGGCGAACTGGCGCGACAGCTGCGTCATCAGCCGCACGCCGGAGGACGCCAGCGGGTGCCCGCAGGCGATCGCGCCGCCCCACTGGTTGACCCTCGGGTCGTCGTCGGCGATGCCGAAGTGGTCGAGGAACGCCAGCACCTGCACGGCGAACGCCTCGTTGATCTCGAACAGACCGATGTCCGAGATGGACAGACCGGTGCGGGCGAGCACCTTCTCCGTGGCCGGGACCGGCCCGACGCCCATCACCTCGGGCTCGACGCCCGCGAAGGCGTAGCCGACCAGCCGCATGCCGACCGGCAGGCCCAGCTCCCGGGCGGTCGCCTCGTCGGCGAGGATGCAGCCGGTCGCGCCGTCGTTGAGGCCCGCGGCGTTGCCCGCGGTGACGCGCCCGTGCGGGCGGAACGGGGTCTTGAGCGCGGCCAGCGTCTCCACGGTGGTGCCGGGGCGCGGCGGCTCGTCCTCGGTGGCCAGGCCCCAGCCCAGCTCGGCGGAGCGGGTGGCGACGGGGACCAGCTCGGGGCCGATCTTGCCCGTCTTGACCGCCTCGGCGTAGCGCTCCTGGCTGCGGGCGGCGTACTCGTCGCAGCGCTGCTTGGTCAGGTGCGGGTAGCGGTCGTGCACGTTCTCCGCGGTCTGGCCCATGACCAGCGCGGTCGGGTCGACCAGCTTGTCGGCCACGATGCGCGGGTTCGGGTCGACGCCCTCGCCCATCGGGTGGCGGCCCATGTGCTCGACGCCGCCTGCGATCACGATGTCGTAGGCGCCGAAGGCGATGCCGCTGGCGGTGGTGGTCACCGCGGTCATCGCGCCCGCGCACATGCGGTCGATGGCGAAGCCGGGCACGGACTTGGGCAGCCCGGACAGCAGCGCCGCCGTGCGGCCGATGGTCAGGCCCTGGTCGCCGATCTGCGTGGTCGCCGCGATGGCGACCTCGTCGACGCGCTCCGGCGGGAGCTCGGGATAGCGGCGCAGCAGTTCGCGGATGACCTTCACGACGAGGTCGTCAGCGCGGGTCTCCGCGTAGATGCCCTTCGGTCCTGCCTTGCCGAACGGTGTGCGGACACCGTCGACGAAGACCACGTTCCGAACGGCCCGCTCGGGTGCGGCGGGTGCGGCCACGGGTGCTCCTTCGAGTTGGACTACCGACCGGTAACGATGCTAGCCGATGTTACCGACGAGTAGCAGCGGGCGGGCGTGCCACGGTCGGGTGGTGCGCGTCAGCTGCCGAGGCCGACCTGCTCGGCCAGGTCGGCAACGGCGGCGTCGAAGAACTCGTCCGCGGGCTCGATCGCGCCCCTGAACTGGCCGAACAGCTCGAAGCTGACCATCCCGGACACCTGTGTCCATGCCCGGACCACCCGTGCCATCGCTCCCGGCGCGATCGGGCTGTCCAGGGCCGCCGCGGTGTCCGTCATCTGCTTGGCGAGGGTGGGGCTCAGCGGCGAGTCGGGCGCGTCCTCGGCGATGGTGGTGAGCACCTTCGCCACCCGCGTCGCGGGGCCGACCGTGTCGCGCGGGGCCTGATAGCCGGGGATGGGGGAGCCGTAGATCAGCATGTACTCAGCCGGGTTGGCCAGCGCCCACGCGCGGACGGCCCGGCAGACCCGCGCCCAGCGCTGCGCGCGCGGCGCCCCCGGGTCGTCCGCCTGCTCGGCGGCCTCGCCCAGCGCGTCGTACGCGTCGATGATCAGCGCGGTCAGCAACTCGTCGCGGCTGGGGAAGTAGCGGTAGATGGCCGACGAGACGAACCCCATGGACCGGGCCACGCCGCGCAGGGAGAGGTTGTGGACTCCGTCCTCGCGCAACTGCCTGCGGGCCTCGTCCTTGATCTGCCGGATCGCGGCGGCCCTCGCCTGGTGCCGCGTCGTGCGGTGCTCAGCCATGGGGGGAGTCTACGAGAGCAGTGCTCTTGACGAGAGCAGTGCTCTCGGTTTTACTGGGACGCACAGGGAGAGCAGTGCTCTCAGAAACGTCGAGGAGACGCCATGCGGTACCAGAAGCCCGGCTCGTTCACCCAGCGCGTGTTCAACCCGATCGTGGCGTTCCTGGTGCGGCGCGGGGTGAACGTGGCGGGGTCGCGGGTGCTGGTCGTGCGCGGTCGCAAGAGCGGGCAACTCCGGTCGACCCCGGTCAACCTGCTGGTCATGGACGGTGAGCGCTACCTGGTGGCCCCGCGTGGCCACACCGAGTGGGTGCGGAACCTGCGAGTCGCAGGCGAGGGCGAGCTGCGGCTCGGGAAGAAGGCCGAGCCGTTCACCGCGACCGAACTGCCCGACCCGGCCAAGGTCGACGTCCTCCGCGCCTACCTCAAGCGCTGGGCCTGGGAAGTGGGCGTCTTCTTCGACAAGGTCGACGCCGACTCCCCGACCGCCGAACTGCTGCGCGTCGCCCCGGACCATCCGGTGTTCCGCCTGAGCTGAGCCTGCGCGTCGTGGGGGTGCCCGCTGTCGTCGCTGACCGCGCGCTTGGACGGCGATGGCGTCGTGGATGTGTGGGCGGGCGTCTCGAGTGTGTTGAGGACAGTGCGTGCGGTGTGATCGCCCCGGGCTTGTCCCCGGAGTGACTGCTGCGTTGTGGGACGCGCCGGATCACCCGGGGGTCGGGGGGTGATCCGGCGCGTGGGGTTACGCGGTGGCGAGGTCGAACACGTGGACCGCGCCGTTGCCGGGCAGGGTCACCAGTTCGACGGTCTTCGCCGGGTCCAGGGGGATCGAGTTGGCGAAGACGCGGTACTCGTAGGCCGCGTCGCCGTAGCCGGTTGGGCGGTTGCGGCCGGCCGTCGCCGCCACCAGGGTCGCGCCGTGGGCGCCTGCGTCCTGGAAGGACCAGTTGGGGAAGCCGAGGGTGGCCGACGCGGCGGTGCCGTCGGAGTACCAGACCGTCACCGTGCCGGTCGCGGCGAAGCTGGAGCCCGAGCCGAGGAACACCAGGCGGGAGCCCTGCCCGGTGAACTCGATCGTGCGGCCGCCGCCCGCGGCGTTGTCCGGGGTCCCGACCGGCACGGACGGCCAGCGCAGCGTCGCGCCCAGCGCCGTGACCGCGGCGCCCGGGGTCAGGCCCTTCTCGGCGAGCCGAGCCGAGGAGAACGAGTTGCCCTCGCCGTCGAAGTTCCCGGGCGTGGGGTTGGACTCCGCGGTGACGCCCACGTTGTTGTACGCGGCCGCCAACCCGGCCAGCGGGGCGCCGGACCGCTCGAGGCGGGTTCCGGTGGCGGTCCCCGCCCCGTCGCCGCCCCGGTAGGACGCGGTCGCGGTGAACTTGCGCACCGTGAACGACGCGGGCTTCTCCGGGACGTGGATCAGGAACTCCACCGTGGCCGACGCGCCGGGGGCGAGCGCCTCCTTCACCGACCGCGACGCCGGGTACGACGTCCAGCCGATCGGCCCGGCGAACGAGACCGACAGCCGCGACAGCCGCGCCGAGCCGCCGTTGGTCACCGTCACCTCCACAGTGGACACAGCGGGCCCGTCGAGGTCGACGGCGCCGATCGTCACCGCGACGGCGGCCGACGCCGACGCCGGGACCGGTGCGGCGAGCAGACCGAGGACCGCGAGCAGGAGCAGGAGTCTGGAGCGCATCGCTGTCCTCCTCAGACGGTCGCGGGCATGGCCGACGGACGGGAGTCGAGGCCCACGCGGGGCGTCATCCACTGCCCTCGGGTGAAGTCCGGCACCCGCACCGGCTTGCCGTCGCGCTCCAGCGACCGCACGCTCAGCGGCACCGGCGAGCACCAGACGGCCGAGTCGTAGACATCGATGTCGGGGACCAGACCCGCGCGCATCTGCTGCACGACGCGCCACTGCAGCACGTAGTCCATGCCGCCGTGCCCGCCGTTGTTCTCGTCGCCGACCTCTTTCCACAGCCAGTGGTCGAAGCGGTCGCGGTACGGGCGGAAGTCCTGCCAGGCGTGCCCGCCGTGGTCGGGCTCCAGGTAGACGCGAGCCGGGTAGTCCTCCACGATCCCGCGACTGCCCGCGAGACTGTTGATCCGGCTGTACGGCCGGGGCGAGCTGACGTCGTGCTCGGCCCGGATCACCCGCCCGCGCTCGGTGTCGATCAGGCAGGTGACCAGGTCGCCGTTGATGTAGGTCTCGTTCCACGACGGATGCCCCTGGGGCACGTGCCGCGCGCGGTAGTCGGCCAGGCCGCGCGGGGCGGTGGCGGTCGCGCGCAGGTAGGTGAACCGGTCGCCGCGGTTGACGTCCATGCACGCCGCGATCGGGGCGAGGCCGTGCATCGGGTAGAAGCTGGCGATGCTGCGGGTGTGCCACTTCCTGCGCCAGGCGTCGGTGTAGTACGTGTCGGAGAACAGCAGCGCGCGCAGGTCGTGCAAGTAGCCGCCGTGGCCGTTGGTGATCTCGCCGAAGACGCCCTCGTGCGCCATCTTCAGCATGGCCAGCTCGTTGCGGCCGTAGCTGCAGTTCTCCATCAGGAACAGGTGTTTGCGGGTCAGCTCGCTGGTGTCGACCAGGTCCCACAGCTCGGCCAGCTCGGTAGCGATGGGCAGCTCGACGCCGACGTGCTTGCCGCCCAGCAGCGCGCCCTTGCCCTGCGCGTAGTGGAACTCCCACGGCGTGGCGATGTAGACGAAGTCGACGTCGTCGGCGGCGAACAGCGACCGGTCCGTCGCGTGGACCGCGGGCCGCGGTTTGCCCAGCGAGACCAGCCGGTCCGCGGCCCGGTTCGCCCGGTCGGCGCGGACATCGTGGACGGCGGTGACCACGCACCCGGGCACGGCCGCCCAACCGTCGAGCATGCCCATGCCCCGGTTGCCCAGCCCGACCAGCCCGACGCGCACCGTGCGGTGCTCCTCGAACGGGACGCCGATCATGGTGCGCTGATCGCGGCGCCTGCGGGGATCGGCGGTCGCGTCGTCGGCCGAGGCCGACGCTGGCAGGGCGGCGAGCGCACCCGCGGCCAGGGCGCCGCCGAACAGCGAGCGCCGGGAGACGTTGAGCAGGTCGGTCATCGAGCACCACTCCCAGGTGGGTCGCAGGGGATGCCCGAAACTGTGTCTTGACGCTCATTCCATGTCAAGACATGCTTGCTGCGAACGCACTTCAATCATCTTCGGTCAGACCATAGATCGTTGAGATGATCAGATCATCTGAGCGGCGAGAGCGCTCAGATGCCGCGCGCATCCAGATGATCTGATCATCGAGATGGCCTGACCATCCAGATGATGTGACCATCTAGGGGCTGGCGATCGCCCAGATGATCCGACCATCTCGGCGAGGCGGTCACTCAAATGATCAGACCATCCGGATGACAGATGATCAGACCATCCGGATGGCGCGATCATTCAGATGGCTACATCATCCGAATGGCCTCATCATCCAGATGTTCTGATCATCCGGATGGTCGCATCATCTGAACCCCGGAGGCCGGGTCGGGCGGTGCCCAACCCGGCCCAGGGTTTGCGGCGTCCGGCGCGGCCCCGGGGTTTGCGGCGTCCGGCCCGGCCAGAGGTTTGGGGCGTCCGGCGTGGCCCGGGTTGGGGCGTCCTGCGCGGCCAGGGGTTTGGGGCGTCAGGCGCGGGCCTGCAGGGCCTTCGTCAGGTCCGGGCCCGCGAGCGCGATCTGCCACTCGCGCGCGCCGCCCGCGCGGAGGGTGGCGGCGACGGTGTCGGCGTCGGCGGGCTCCGGGGGCTGCCAGCAGGTGCGGCGCACCAGGTCCGGCTGCAGCAGGTTCTCCACCGGCAGCCGGTTCGCCTCGGCGAGCGCCGTCAGGGCCGTGCGGGCCGCGGAGAGGCGGGCGGCGGCGTCGGGGTCCTTGTCGGCCCAGCGGTTCGGCGGCGGGGGGCCGTCGTTCGGGGGCGACGGGTCGGGCAGTTCGCTCTTGGGCAGTCGGGCGGCGGTGCGCAGGGCCCGCATCCACGTCCCGGACATGCGCCGCTGCGCGCGTCCCCGGAACACGGGCAGCTTCAGCAGGGCCGCCTCGTCCTCGGGGCCCGCCACGGCGGCGGCGACGATCGCGCTGTCCGGGAGCACCCGGCCGGGAGCCAGGTCACGCTGCCGCGCCACCGAGTCCCGCGTCTCCCACAGCGCCCGCACGGCCGCCAGGCCGCGCGCGGTCCGCACGCCGTGGATGCCCGACGTGCGCCGCCACGGCTCCTTGCGGGGCGGGGCCGGGGGAGCGGTGCGCAGAACCTCGAACTCCTCCAGCGCCCAGTCCAGCTTCCCCTGCGCGCGCAGCTCCTTCTCCAGCGCGTCGCGCAACGGCACGAGCAGTTCGACGTCCAGCGCCGCGTAGTTCAGCCAGTCGAGGGGCAGCGGGCGGCGGGACCAGTCGGCGGCGCCATGGCCCTTCTCCAGCTGGTAGCCGAGCAACCGCTCCACCAGGGTGCCCAGGGCGACGCGCTCGAAGCCCGCGAGGCGGCCCGCGAGCTCGGTGTCGAACAGCCGCGACGGCCGCAGGTCGAGCCCGGCCAGGCACGGCAGGTCCTGGGACGCGGCGTGCAGCACCCACTCCTCGTCGGCCAGCGCCGAGATCAGCGGGTCGATGCGGTCGTCGAGCGCGACCGGGTCGATGAGGAACGTGCCCGCGCCCTCGCGGCGGACCTGCACCAGGTACGCCCGTTGGGAGTAGCGGTAGCCGGACGCTCTCTCGGTGTCGATGGCGATGGGGCCTGCGCCCGCGGCGAGCGCGGCGGCGGCGTCCAGCAGTGCGGCGTCGTCCGTGACCACGTCCGGCGTTCCGTCCGCGGGCTCGGTGAGCAGCACCGGGGAGACATCGGGTCCTTGGCCGGGTGTGGTCACGGCGCAAGACCCTACGGCACGCACGCCGACCAGGCGTGCGGATCAGCAGCAGTCGTGTGGCTGGGCCATGCCCAGCCCAGCCACACGACTGCTGATGTCTAGCGGATCACCCCGGCCCGCATGGCCAGCGCGACCATCTGGGCGCGGTCGCCGGTGCCCAACTTGCGGCCGATCCGCGACAGATGCGACTTCACCGTCAGAGCCGACAGGTTCAGCGCTTCGCCGATCTCCTTGTTGGACTGCCCGTCCGCGACCAGCTGGAGCACCTCGACCTCGCGCGCCGACAGCTCGCGCGGGGTGTTGTCGGTGCCCGGCACCCGGGTGCCCGTCGCCAGGACCGGCGCGACGCTCGGGTCGGCGTAGACGCCGCCTTCGAGCACGCGACGGACCCCGTCGGTCACCACCACCGGCGAAGCGGACTTCAGCAGGTAGGCCTGAGCGCCCGCCTGGAAGGCCGATCGGACGGCGTAGGGGTCGTCGGACGAGGCCAGCACGACGATCCGCGGCCAACCGTGGCTGCGGAGCTCCGTGACCAGCTCAATCCCACTGCCGTCCGGCAGACCCAGGTCGAGAATCGCCAGGTCGCAGGGACCAGTGGCCTGCGCTCGCGCTCTCGCCTCGGCCACCGTGGCGGCCTCGTGCACTGTGCCCGCACCCATCTGGGTGAGTCGGGCTGCTATCGCCTCCCTCAAGAGCGGGTGGTCATCGACCACCAGCACGGAAAACAGCTCTTCCCGCGGGTGCGGGACCATGTTCGCCGGCAAGGAGCCGGCTGGCGTGGTTCGAACGGCCTGACCTAAGCCGACGGCAGCCACGTCACTACCTCCCTGGAGTCGGTCGTTGCCCCCCGACCGGCACTGGGACTTTCGACCGAACAGCCGCGCCGCCGTTGGACCGAAAGTGGTGTCGACAGGGGCAGCCTAGCCGCCCAAGCGGGTTAGCGGGACGATCAATCGGGTATGTATCCGATCGGGTTGTGACAGTCGGCAGTTTTAGTAACACGTTCGGGTGAGTCACCACGTGGTGACGTAACGGAAGGGCCTAGCTACGCGATGAAACGGAGTCACGGGTAGTGGCGGACAGCCCGCTCGATCGCGCGCTCCGGCTACTGGCAAGCGTCCCCCTGGTCGACGGCCACAACGACCTGGCGTGGACGCTCCGTGACCGATTCGGATCCGACCTCGACGCCGTAGACCTCACCGCCGAACACCCCGACCTGCACACCGACCTGCCGCGCCTGCGCCGGGGCCGGATGGGCGCCCAGTTCTGGTCGGTGTACGTCCCGAGTTCGCTCACCGGACACGAAGCCGTCACCGCCGTGCTCGAGCAGATCGACCTGGTGCACGAGATCGTCGGCAGGCATTCGGAGCACCTGGCGCTCGCCCGAACGGCTGATTCCGTGGAACAGGCCTTCGACCAGGGCAGAATCGCCTCCCTGCTGGGCGCTGAGGGCGGCCACTGCATCGCCGGGTCGCTCGGCGTCCTGCGCGCGCTGCACCGGCTCGGCGTCCGCTATCTGACCCTCACCCACAACGACAACACGCCCTGGGCGGACTCGGCCACCGACGAACCCGTGGTCGGCGGGCTGTCCGGGTTCGGCGTGCGGGTCGTCGCCGAACTGAACCGGCTGGGCATGCTGGTCGACCTCTCGCACGTCGCCGCCACCACGATGCACGCGGCGCTGGACGCGGCCGCCGCGCCGGTCGTCTTCAGCCACTCGTCCTGCAGGGCGATCACCGACCACGTCCGCAACGTGCCCGATGACGTGCTGGAACGCCTTCCCGGCAACGGCGGGGTGATCATGATCACCTTCGTCCCGGCCTTCGTCTCGCAGGCCGTGGCCGACTGGGACCCGAGGGCGGGCGGGACGCCGCCGCGGGCCACGCTGCTCGACGTCGTCGCCCACATCGAGCACGCCCGCGAGGTCGCCGGGGTCGATCACGTCGGCATCGGCGGCGACTACGACGGGTGCGTGGGCATGCCCGACGGACTGCCCGACGTGTCGGCCTACCCGAGGCTGTTCGCCGCTCTGCTGGAGCGCGGATGGAGTGCGTCCGACTGCGCGAAGGTTGCTGGCCGTAACGTCCTACGTGTGCTCCGCGCGGCCGAAGACGCTGCCGCCGCACGGTCGTAAGCGGCAACGGGCAACGTCGAAATCTGGCAACAGGTAAAAAGTGCCGGTGCGCCTCCCCGACCCGGCAACTGGCAACCGGTAAGTCCTTCCCGGGTGATCGGCACCGGCCGCGCAGGCCGCGCCGAAGGATCGTCGGAAGGACACACCGGGCGTGAACCGAACCGCTCGCGCGCTCCGCATGACCGCGGCGCTCGCTCTCTCCGGGGCCGTGCTCGCAGGCCTCGCATCCCCTCCCGCGACCGCGGACGACGGCGTCCTGCGGGCGGATCAGGCGATAGCCAGGGAGTGCGCGGCCGAGCCCCTGCCCGATGGCGCCCCGGGCACGGCCCACCGCGCGGTGACCGCGGGCGCGGGTGGGCTCGTCCAGGTCAGGCTGGCCCCGGACGGTCCCGGCGTCGGCGACTGGGACGTGGCCGTCTTCGACAGGGCCACCGGCGAACTGGTGGCCGCGTCGGCGGCGCTGCGGTCGGTCGAGCTGGCCGAGGGCTTCGTCGCCGACGGCCAGGAGCTGGTCGTGCAGGCCTGCCGGTACGCGGGGACGGCCCGGTCCGTCCGCCTCGGCGTCGACTTCCTCGCCGTGCCCGTCGACGGCGAGGGGCAGCGGGCCGAGATCGTGCGGGTCCACACGCCGACCCGCGCGCACAAGGACCGGCTGCTGGCCCTGGACCTCGACCTGACCGAGAAGGCCGACGCCACCGGGGTCGAGGTCGTGCTCGCCACCGACGAGGACCGCAGGGCGCTCGCGGCCGCCGGGCTCGACACCACCGTCGTGCGCCCCGACGTCTCCGCGCGCTCGGTCGCCAACGCCCGGGCCGACCGGGACTACGCCGCCCGCGTCGACCGCTCGCCGCTGCCGTCGGGCCGCACCGCCTACCGCCACCTCTACGACTACGAGTACGAGATCAAGGACCTCGCCCGCCGCAACCCCGGCCTCGTGCGCGCGTTCACGCTGCCCGAGCGGACCTGGGAGGGGCGCGACGTCGTCGGGGCCGAGATCGCCGCCGACGTCGACGCCATCGCCGACGGCAAGCCCGTGAGCCTCGTGATGGGCGTGCACCACGCCCGGGAATGGCCCGCGGGCGAGCACGCGATGGAGTGGGCCCACGAACTGGTCGCCGGGTACCGAGGGGACGCCGCGATCCGGTCGCTGGTGGCGCGGACCCGCACGATCGTCGTCCCGATCGTCAACCCGGACGGCTTCAGCGTCTCCCGGGAGGCCGAGCCGCGCGGGGACCTCACCCGCTTCGACTACGAGATGAAGCGCAAGAACTGCGCCGTCGCCGACTCGCCGGAGGACCTGCGGACCGGCGCCTGCGCGGCCAACCCGGCCGGGCGGCTGCGCGGCACCGACCCCAACCGCAACTACCCGGGCTTCTGGGGCGGCGCCGGGGCCTCGCCGACCTGGTCCAGCGACGTCTTCCGCGGCTCGGCCCCGTTCTCCGAGCCGGAGACCCGCAACATCCGGTCGCTGGTGTCGACCCGGCAGGTGACCAACCTGCTCACCCTGCACACCTACTCGAACCTCGTGCTGCGCGTGCCCGGCGTCGCGGCGGTCCGGCCGCCGCTCGACGAACCGGAGTACAAGGCGCTGGGCGACCGGCTGGCCGCGCGCAACGGCTATGTCAGCCAGCCGTCCTGGCGGCTCTACGACGCCACCGGGACCACAGAGGACTGGTCCTACTTCGCCACCGGCGGCTGGGGCTTCACCATCGAGATCGGGCCGGACGAGTTCCACCCGCCGTTCGAGACCGGGGTCGTGGCCGAGTACGCGGGCCTGGCGCCCGCCGCGGGCGCCGGACGCGGCGGCAACCGGGCGGCGTTCCTCGACATGCTGGCCAACACCGCCGACCCGGCCGCGCACTCCACCCTCGTGGGCTCCGCGCCGCGCGGGCACAGCCTGCAGCTGCGCAAGACGTTCCAGACCCCGACCTCGCCCGTGGTGCTGCCGGACGGGTCCGTCGGGTCGCCCCTCTCCGTGACCGACACGCTGACCTCGACCCTCGCCGCGCCCGGCGGGCGGTTCACCTGGGCGGTCAACCCCTCGACCCGGCCGTTCGTCGCCGGGCGGCACGGCCGCGAGCCGCGCGGACCCGCGCAGCAGCCCATCGAGCTGGCGAACCCGCCGGGCGTCCCGGCGGTGAACACCGACTACCCGGCGGATCAGACTGCCGAGGTGATCCCGTTCCGAGTGGACGGTCCGCCCGTGGACAACGGCAAGATGACCGTGTCGGTCCGGTGGGGGACGCCCGCGAGCGACTGGGACCTCTACGTCCTCGACGCCTCGGGCGCGATCGTGGCCGCGTCGGAGACGGCGGGCACCGACTCCGAGGCCGCTGTCATGTTCGACCCGCCCGCGGGGGAGTACCGGGCCGTGGTGGTCCACTACGAGCAGGCCCGCCCGTCCGGGCCGGACGACTGGTCCGGGCTCCGGGTCGACTTCGCCTCGCCCCTGCCGCCGCTCTACGGTCCGAAGGAGGCGTACACGCTGACCTGCTCCGATCCCAGGGGCAGGCTGGTCAGCGTCACCGAGGTGTTCGTCGACCGCGGGCAGACCGCCGATGTCGGCGACGTGTGCGCCCGGCGGGCCAAGCGCTAGCCGGAGCGGTCCGCGGCGGCCATCCCCGAGCCGCCGCGGACCCCGTTCTCACGCGGGCTGCGGCACCGCGGCCATCAGCGCGTGGAAGTGGTGCGGCTCGTGCGTGGAGAACAGCCCGTACCAGGCGTCCAGGGCGGGCTGGCTCAACACGCCGAGGCGCGAGAGCACGGCGCGGGCGAACTCCAGCGGGGCCACGCCGCTCGCGGTGATCAGGTCGCCGTCGACGACGGCGGGCTCGTTGCGGTAGAGGTGCGCGCCGAGGTAGTTCGGGGCCAGCGCGGCCAGCGCGTTCGGGTCGTTGCTGGTGTGGATGCGGGTGTCGAGCAGGCCAGCGGCCGCCAGGGCGACGGTGGCGCCGCAGATCGCGGCCACCGGCACGCCCGCGGCCAGGAACTCCGCCGCCTTGGCCGCGGCGGGGGCGTGCTCCTGCGCGTCCCAGATCTCCGAGCCGGGCAGGATGAGCAGCGCGCTCTCCTGCGGGGCGAGCTCATCGATGGCCAGGTCGGGGGCGATGGTCAGACCGCCCATCGTGCGGATGGGGGCGCGGGTGGCGCCGACGGTGCGCACGGGGAGCGCGGTGCCGGGCTCGGCGAAGAAGCGGCCGGTGTTCAGCTCCGCGATCAGGTGGCCGACCTCCCAGTCGGCCATGGTGTCCAGGACGTACAGGTGCGCGTTCGTCATGCCCCCACGCTAGCCGTGCCCACCGACATCCTCAGTCGCCCTGCCGCTGGCTGAACAGCGCCACCCCGACCGGCGGCAGGCCGACCACGCTCGCCATCAGGTCGCAGAACGCCTCGCCGTGGGCCACCAGGTCCTCCGACACCGGCGTCCACGACGCGCGCAGCTCAAGGTCGTCGGTGCGGGCGGGCCCGGCGATGTCGCCGAAGCGGGCCGAGGACGTGTCGGTGACGGTGCCGCCCAGCGCGGTGTGCTCCGCGCCCGCGGCGGTCAGCGCGTCGGTGAGCCACGACCAGCCGACGCTGGGCAGCAGCGGGTCGTCGGCCAGCTCCGCGTCCAGCTCGGCGCGCACGTAGGCGACCAGGCGCAGCACGCCGTCCCAGGCCTGCTGGCCCTCCGGGTCGTGCAGCAGGATCAGCCTGCCGGTGGCGTGCACGTCGCCGGGGCCGTCGGCCTCGGCGGTGAGCGCGTACGCGAACGGGGCCAGCCGCTGCGGAGCGCGGACCTCGGCGAGCTGCAGCTCCCGACGCGGGCGCAGCGACCGCAGCGCCGCGACGGCCCGGACGAAGATCTCAGGCGCTGGCGTCTCGGTCACGACTGGTAACTGTAAGACCACCCGAGACGGTGAGCGGGGATGGCGCGCCGACCAATACCGCAACCCACGGTGCGAGTAGCCACCGTCCGGGGGGCGCGTGGCACGATTGGACGTGCCATGACTGACACAGCGGACATCCAGGCGGGCCTGCCGACGGCCGCCCGCAGGCACCTTCCCGACGCCCCGTTCCTGGTGGCCGCCCGAGGCGGGATCCCGGAACGCGTGCCGGTGTGGTTCATGCGGCAGGCGGGCCGCTCGCTGCCGGAGTACCGGGCCGTGCGCGAGGGCGTGCCCATGCTCGCCGCCTGCTTCGACCCCGAGCTGGTCCGCGAGGTGACGCTGCAGCCGGTGCGCCGCCACGGCGTCGACGCGGCCATCCTGTTCAGCGACATCGTCGTGCCGCTGGTGGCCGCGGGCGTCGACCTGGACATCGTCGCGGGCACCGGGCCGGTCGTGGCCGAGCCGGTCCGCACCCCGGACGCCGTCGCCGCGCTGCCGACCCTGGACCCGGCCGCCGTCGCGCCGGTCGCCGAGGCCGTCCGGCTGCTCACCGCCGCGCTCGGCGACACCCCGCTGATCGGGTTCGCCGGCGCGCCGTTCACCCTGGCGTCCTACCTGGTCGAGGGCGGGCCCAGCCGCAACCACGAGCACACCAAGGCGCTGATGTACTCCGACCCGGAGACCTGGCACGCGCTGCTGGACCGGCTCGCCGACATCACCCTGACGTTCCTGCGCGCGCAGCTCGCCGCGGGCGTGGACGCCGTGCAGCTGTTCGATTCGTGGGCGGGCGCGCTGTCCGAACGCGACTACCGCCAGTACGTGCTGCCGCACTCCGCGCGCGTGCTGTCCGGGCTGGCCGACGCGGGTGTCCCGCGCATCCACTTCGGCGTCGGCACCGGCGCCCTGCTCGGCGCGATGCGCGAGGCCGGCGCGGACGTGGTCGGCGTCGACTGGCGCACCCCGCTGGACGAGGCCGTGCGCCGCGTCGCCGCCGCGCCGGGGGAGTTCGCCGCCGGACCGGTGGTGCAGGGCAACCTCGACCCCGCCGTGCTGTTCGCAGGCGACGAGGCAGTGCGCGCGCACGCCGAGCGGATCGTCGCCGAGGGCCGCTCGGCCGACGGCCACGTCTTCAACCTCGGGCACGGCGTGCTGCCGCAGACCGACCCCGACGTCCTGACCCGCCTGGTCGAGCTGGTGCACAGGCTGCCGGTGCGATGACCGCGGACGTCGCGGTCGTCGGCGGCGGGATCGCCGGGCTCGCGGCGGCGCACCGGCTGCGCGCGCTGCTCGGGCCGGGCGCGCGGATCGTCGTCCTGGAACAGTCCGACCGCGTCGGCGGCAAGCTGCGCACCGTCGACATCGCGGGCACGCGCTTCGACGTCGGCGCCGAGGCCTGGCTGAACCGCAGGCCCGAGGTCGCCGACCTGGTCGCCGAGCTGGGGCTCGGCGGTGTCGTGCACCCGACCGGCGCCCGCTCGACGGTCCGCGCGGGCGCGACCACCCGGCCCATCCCCGGCGGCACCATGCTCGGCCTGCCCGCCGACCCGGCCGCCGTCGCGGACGTGCTCTCCGCCGACGGGCTGCGCCGCGTCGAGGCCGAGGCGGGCCTGCGGCCGCTCCGGCTGGACGGCGACGCGCCGCTCGGCCCGCTGCTGCGCGAGCGCTACGGCGACGAGCTGACCGACCGCCTGGTCGACCCGCTGCTCGGCGGCGTCTACGCGGGCAGCGTCGACGGGCTCGGCCTGCGCGCCACCATGGCCCCCATCGCCGCCGCGCTCGACGCGGGCGCGACCTCGCTGACCGAGGCCGCGGCCAGGGTCGTGCGCCCGGCGACCGGCGAGCCCGTGTTCGCCACCCTGGAGACCGGTCTCAGCGGCCTGGTCCGGGGGCTGGCGGCCGCCGCCGACGTCCGCACCGGGACGGTCGTCCGAGAGCTGGAGCGCTCCGGCGCGGGCTGGCGGCTCGCGCTCGGCGCGGCCGCGCCCGGACACGCCCTCCCGGACCTGCGCGCTGACGCCGTCGTGCTCGCGGTCCCGGCGCCGTCGGCACGCAAGCTGCTGGCGGGCGTCGTACCGGAGGCGTCGGCCGCGTACGCGCGCGTGCAACTGGCCTCCATGGCGGTCGTGGCGCTCGCCTTCCCCGAGGGCACCGAGCTGCCCGGCACCTCCGGCGTCCTCGTCGGCGCGGGCGAGCGGCGCGCCGACGGCGCCCCGTTCGCGGTGAAGGCGTTCACCTACTCGGCGACGAAGTGGGGGCGCGGCGGTCCGGTGCTGGTGCGCGGGTCCGTCGGCCGCTTCGGCGACCCGGGCGCGCTGCGCCTCACCGACGACGAGCTGGTCCGCGTCGTCCGCGCGGACCTCGCCGAGCTGGCGGGCGTGACCGCAGGCCCGCTCGACGCCGTCGTCCAGCGGTGGGGCGGCGGGCTGCCGCAGTACGCCGTGGGGCACACCGACCTGGTCGCCGGGATCGAGCGCGCCGTCGCCGCGACGCCGGGGCTGGCGGTGGCGGGCGCCACACTGCACGGCGTCGGCCTCCCGGCCTGCGCGGCCACCGGGGACGCGGCCGCCCGACGTGTCGCCGCCCACCTGCTCGCCGCGCGCTGAGGGTGGGACGATGGCGGTATGGCCCGCCTGAACTACACCGAGCTCAACGACACGATCCGGTACACCATGTGGTCGGTCTTCCGCGTCACGCCCGGCGCGCTGCCCGCCGACCGGGGACCGGCAGCCACCGAGGCGCAGTCCTACCTGGACGCGCTCGCGGACAAGGGCGTCGAGGTGCGCGGCGTCTACGACGTCGCGGGCCTGCGGGCCGACGCGGACTACATGATCTGGTGGCACGCCGAGGCCATCGAGGAGGTCCAGGCGGCCTACACCGGATTCCGCCGCACCGCCGTCGGCCGGGCGTCCACGCCGGTGTGGAGCCAGGTCGCGCTGCACCGGCCCGCGGAGTTCAACCGCAGCCACATCCCGGCGTTCCTCGCCGGTGAGGAGGCGCGCAAGTACGTGTGCGTCTACCCGTTCGTGCGGTCGTACGAGTGGTACCTGCTGCCCGAGGCCGACCGCCGCAAGATGCTGGCCGACCACGGCAAGGAGGCCCGCGACTTCCCGGACGTGCGCGCGAACACCGTGGCGTCGTTCGCCCTCGGCGACTACGAGTGGATCCTCGCCTTCGAGGCCGACGAGCTGCACCGCATCGTCGACCTGATGCGCCACCTGCGCGGCACCGAGGCGCGGCTGCACGTGCGCGAAGAGATCCCGTTCTACACCGGGACCCGGCTGCCCGCCGCCGAGCTGGTGGCCAACCTGCCCTAGTCGGGAAGCGATTGTCGGTGACCGGGTCTAGCTTGGGCCCGGTTCCGCCAATCCCTCTCCCGAAAGGCACGATCATGGTCGTTCGCAAGACCGCGTGGCCCGCTGGCACGCCCTGCTGGGTCGACCTGGGCACCGATGTCGACCGCGCCGTCGCGTTCTACGGCGGGCTGTTCGGCTGGACCTTCGAGTCCGGCGGCGAGGAGTTCGCCGGGTACGGCATCGCGAGCAAGGACGGCCACCCCGTGGCGGGCATCGGGCCCAGGCAGTCGCCCGATCAGCCAGCGGTGTGGACCACCTACCTGGCCACCGAGGACGTCGCCGCGAGCGCCGAGGCCGTCGTCGCCGCGGGCGGCAAGCTCCTCTTCGAGCCGATGGCCGTCCACGACAAGGGCAGCATGGTCATCGCCGCCGACCCGGTCGGCGCCGTGTTCGGCCTGTGGCAGGCGGGCACCAACACCGGAGCCGACCTGGCGAACGAGCCGGGCGCGCTGGTGTGGAACGAGCACATGAGCGCCGATTCCGCGCGCGCCAAGGAGTTCTACGCCAAGGTCTTCGACTACACCTACGGCGCGGTCGACGGCATGGACACGTACTTCACCATCAACGTGCCCAACGCCGAGCAGCCCGTGGGAGGCATCGGCGACGGCGACGGCCCGGGCTGGGTGGTCTACTTCCAGGCCGAGGACGCCGACACCACCGCAGCCACGGTCCAGAAGCTGGGCGGCTCGGTGCTCGCCCCGATCGAGGACACCCCGTTCGGCCGAATGCTCACCCTCGCCGACGACCAGGGCACGCGCTTCCACGTGATGGCCAACGTCCCGGAGCAGTGACCCGCCCAGAGCCCGGAATGCGGGGGCGTTCCGGGCTCTACCGCCCGTTGCGGGCGTTCGGGGATGCCTGCTGGGGGAGCACGGCAGGAGTGTGGCTTTCGGCGCCCCCATCGACGGTGTTGGTGTCTGCTCGGGGAGCGCGATAGCTGGGGCGTTCCGGCTTATCGGCGCTGCCACCATCGGCGGCGGCGTTTTGCCGGTAGTGCCCACTCGCGGAAGGCGGCGGCGTCGGCCCGGGCGCGGGTGCCCGCGGGGCGGGGGTGGGCCTTGGCCCAGGTGTCGAAGAGTTCGCGGTAGCGGTCGCCGAGTTCGGCCGCGGTGTCCGGGTCGACGATGGCGTTCACCCGGCGGCGTTTGGCCAGGAGGGCGGTGGCCTCGATGGCCAGCATGCGTTCGTCGAAACCTGGTGGGGGTGGGCCGTCGGCGAGCACGGCGCGCAGGAGGTCCGCCTGCCTGCGGGCGAGGTCCGCGCGCGGGTCGGGGGTCATGGGGCGAGCACCGCGCGGATCACGGCGAGTTCTGCGGCGAAGTCCTCGTCGGCCGGGTAGTGGTCGTCGCGTTCGAGCAGGACGCCCGGGGGTTTGCGGCGGGCGCAGAGGTCGGCGAGCAGGTCGAAGACCTCCTGCGGGACCGGGTGGGCGTGCGAGTCGTGGTAGACGCCGTCGTGCTCGTAGCCGCCCGCGACGTGGACGTAAGCGACGCGCTCCAGGGGGAGGCCGTCGAGCAGGGCGTCGATGTCGTGCCCGAGGTTGCGGGCGTTGGCCCACATGTTGGCCACGTCGAGCAGCAGCAGGCACTCGGTGCGCTCGGCCAGCTCGGTGAGGAACTGGGCCTCGGTCAGTTCCGCGTCCGGCCACTCCAGCAGCGCGGCGATGTTCTCCAGCGCCAGCGGGACGCCCAGGATCGATTGCGCCGCAACGACATTCTCGGTGAGCACGTCCAGCGCGGCGCGGGTGCGGGGGACCGGCATCAGGTGCCCGGAGTCCAGCCCGCCCGCCCGCACGAAGCACACGTGGTCGCTCACCAGCGGCGCGTCGACCATGGCGGCGACCTCGGCGAGGTGCTCGACCCGGGCGGTGTCCACCGGGTCGGCCCCGCCCAGCGACAGCGAGACGGCGTGCGGGAGCACGGGGACGCCACGGGACCGGAGCACCCGCAGGGAGTCGGGGAGTTCGCCGCGGTGGATGTTCTCCGCGACGACCTCCACGAAATCGACTCCCGGCAGCCGTTCGACCGTCAGATCGATCTCCGACCGCCAGCCGATGCCCACCCCCACAGGTCCCATGGCGTCCATCATGCCCCCGCTTCGCGCGTCAGCCGCCGCCTCCGCCGCCGCAGCCGCCTCCCCCGCAGCTGCTGCTGCCCCCGCCGGAGCACGAGGAAGCGCCCGAGCACGCGTATCCCGACGACCCGCTGGACCCCAAGCCCGCGCCGCTCGCGCGGGTGGCGGCCAGCGCCGTGCTGATCTCCGGGTCCGGGTAGGCGGTCAGGCCCGCGAACAGCACGGCCGTCGTGGCCCCGCCGAGCAGCGCGGCCTCGGTGCCCGCGCCGGGCCGTGACTTCCCCCTCGCCTGGCCCAGCACCCGCTCACCGGCGTAGGTGCGCTCGGACAGCGGCGCCCGGTAGAGCGCGACGGTGACCACCGCGGTCACGATCAGCCCCACGGTGAGCCAGCCGACCGGGTAGCCCTTCGAGATGCCGTTGACCCACCGAGCCACGCCCACCACGAGGAGCACCAGCGCGGGAACCGCGGCGAGCCGCGCCCGCATGGCGCCCCCGTCGACCAGCAGCCCCTTGACGGCCAGCGACGTCCGCACGGCGCGCACCGTGTCGTCGCGGCCGACCCGGTCGACCAGCAGGCCCACGGTTCGGTTCGAGTACCTCTTCGCATCCGTCAGGACCGCCCGGTCGACCATGTCCGTCGCCGTGGCCCCCGCCACCACCCGGACCGTCCCGTTGCGGCTCGCCTTCAGCTTGCCGAGATCCAGCAGTCGGGCCACCGCGGTCTCCACCACCCGCCTCGGCCCCCCGGCCAGATACGCCAGTTCGTGCACGGAGAGCTGGTCGGCGCTGATCAACCCCGCCGTCGACCGGCCCACCGGCGTCCCCGCCCTGATCGCGATCCGCACCGCCGCGGCGAACAGCAGCACGAACACGAAACCGACCAGGTAGATCCGCAAGAAGTCGGGCCCGGAAATGCCCCACGGTTCCATTGCGTCCCCCTTGCCGGGCAGGCGGTCCCCTACGCGCCCGGGTGGCTCTCGCCGCCGCTGGTCACGACACGGACCACACCGCCCATCCATACTTTCCGGCTGTCCGATCAGGATCGACCGGGCAGGACCATGCTCTGGGGGTGTGATGGCGGGCACAAGACAGCTTGAGCAAGACTTAGGGAAGCCCTGGGCAGGATTTAGGCTTGCCGTTGCCGGGAAACGGACCGCGCGAAGATCGCGTGAGCGGCACGCGCCTCAGGTCGGGGCACCCGGCGAGGATACGGCCATTCCGGCCAACCGCGCCGCGTCGGCGAGCACCTTGTCGTAGGTGACCATGCAGTCGACGCTGTCGGCGACGTCCATCGCCGTGGCCAGGTGGATCGCGTCCAGGGTCCCGAGCCTGGGCGGCGGCAGGGTGGTCGCGTCGGCGAGCACGGGCGGCGTGATCTCGACCAGGTCCACCTTCTTGACCAGGAAGCGCTCAGCGACCGGGACCGCGCTGGGGTTCGTCCTGCCCAGGAGCCGGATCAGCTCCACGCCGAGCAGCGCCGACGACACCAAGCGCGGTTCCGGCCGACCCGTGAGCCAGTGACGCAGATCCGGCGACTCCTGTTCGGCGACGAACAGCTTGGCCAATGCCGAGGTGTCGAAGTAGATCAGCGTCGGCATTCAGCGGTCTCCGCGGAGTTCGTCCAACCACTCGTCGGTGGTCCGGTCGGTCAGGTTCGGCACCGGCTCGGGCAGGTCGGCCACGCTGAACGGCTCCTGCGCCTGGCGGATCAGCCCGGCTGCGACCAGTTGGGCGTAGCGGTCGTCGGCGGCCGGGACGATGCGGGCGATCGTCTTGCCGCGTTCGGTGATCTCGACGGTTTCCCCCGCCTTGACCAGCCCGAGAACCCGGGCCGTGTGGTGGGACAACTCGCGCATCCCCACGGTCGGGCGGACGGTTTCCTTCTCGGCCGGAGCAGACATGTCCCACATGTTACCACATGTGTGACCTACGCCTCGTCGGGGACCAGCCGCAGGGAGATGGAGTTGATGCAGTAGCGCTGGTCGGTGGGGGTCGGGTAGCCCTCGCCCTCGAAGACGTGGCCCAGGTGGCTGTGGCACGTCGCGCACAGGACCTCGGTGCGCACCATCCCGTGCGAGCGGTCCTCGCGCAGGATGACGCGGTCGCCCGCCAGGGGCGAGAAGAACGACGGCCAGCCGCAGTGGGAGTCGAACTTCGTCTCGCTGCGGAACAGCTCCGCCCCGCACGCCCGGCAGTGGTAGACCCCGGTGGTCTTGGTTTCGGTGTACTCGCCCGTCCAGGCGGGTTCGGTGCCCGCCTCGCGCAGGACGCGGTACTCGGCGGGGTTGAGCTCGGCGCGCCACTGCTCCTCGGACTTGACGACCGCGGGGGTGGCGCCGACGACCGGTTCCATGCCCTCCACGCTAGCCCAGCAGGGTCGTCACGATGAACACGACGGCGTCCCACGCGGCGATGGCCACACCCAGCAGGATCAGGATGGCCACGATGGCCGCCATCAGCCGGTAGTGGCCGCCGAGCCGGTTGGCCGAGTCGGCGAAGTCGGAGACGCCGCCGAGGTAGCCCTCGACGGTGTAGCCGGGGCGCACGCGCTCCAGCCGGTCCAGGTGCTCGGCGAAGGCCTGCGCCTCGGGGTCGTCGCGGTCGAGCCCGATGAGGTCGTCGTTGAACCGGTCGTGCGGTTCGTCCGGGGCCATGGGTTCACGGTAGCCCGCCGGGGCCGCGGATGTCGTCGCCCGAGCGACGGTTTCCCGGCGCGGACGAGCACGTCCGCGGACCGGCTCGGCCGCCCCGGCGACGGTAGTCTGCCGGGGTGGCAGCAGCCGAGGAGATCACCGTCGACGGCCGCGCGGTGCGCGTGTCCAACCCGGACAAACCGTACTTCGCGGAACTGAACCTCACCAAGCGCGACATCGTCACGTACTTCCTCTCGGTCGGCGACGGCATCCTGGGCGCGCTGCGCGAGCGGCCGACGACCCTGGAGCGCTGGCCGGGCGGGGTGTTCGAGGGCGCCAAGCTCTCCACCCGCGCCGACAACCGCGGCGACGCCTTCTACCAGAAGCGCGTCCCCAAGGGCGCCCCCGACTACGTCGAGACCGCGCGCATCGCCTTCCCCAGCGGCCGCCACGCCGACGAGGTCTGCCCCACCGAGCTGGCCGTCGTCGCCTGGGCGGCCAACCTCGGCACGCTGACCTTCCACCCCTGGCCCGTCCGCAGGGCCGACGTCGACCACCCCGACCAGTTGCGCATCGACCTCGACCCGCAGCCGGGGACCGACTTCGCCGACGCCGTGGCGATGGCCCACGAGGCCCGCGCGCTGCTCGACGAACTCGGGATGCAGGGGTTCCCCAAGACCTCCGGCGGCCGCGGGGTGCATCTCTACGTGCCCATCGAGCCGCGCTGGACGTTCGTGGAGGCGCGGCGGGCGGTGATCGCGTTCGGCCGGGAGTTGGAGCGGCGCAGGCCCGACCGGATCACCACGAAGTGGTGGAAGGAGGAGCGCGGCGAGCGCATCTTCCTCGACTACAACCAGATGGCCCGCGACCGCACGATCGCCTCCGCCTACTCCGTCCGCCCGACCAGGCGCGCGCTCGTGTCCGCGCCGCTGACCTGGGACGAACTCGCCGACGCGCGCCCTGAGGACTTCTCCGTGCTGACGATGCCCGCCCGGTTCGCCGAGGTCGGCGACCTGCACGCGCCGGTCAACGAGCACGCGTTCGGCCTGGAGCGGCTGCTGGAGATGTTCGAGCGCGACGAGCGCGACCGCGGCGAGGGCGACCTGCCGTACCCGCCGGAGTACCCGAAGATGGCGGGCGAGCCCAAGCGCGTGCAGCCCTCGCGGGCCCGGGACGACTGACCGGCTGCTCCATCCGGTCGAATACAGGACACTTCCGGCAAACGGAGGCAGGCAAAAAGTCGGTCGCCGTGCCTACACTCGATCTCGGAGGAGAGGAGGCTCGACGTGACCGACCCCTATCTGGTGCGCTACGTCGGCGGGCCCCTCGACGGGCGGGTCGACACGCTGACCGCGCCGACCGAGCCCCGGGAGACGGTCACCCACGTGCACCTGCACGAAGGGCCCAAGATCGTCCACCACTACGACCTGTCCTACGCGGTCGAACTCGGCTGCGAGTACCGGTTGCGCGAGGACAGCGCCAGCGGCTGACCCGGTCCAGAGTGGAACGCCCGGGTCAGGGCGGGCAGACCGTGCCGTCGCGCGGGACCGTGCCGTCGCGCAGGAACGCCGTCGCCGCCTCCGTCGCGCACGGCGACACCGCCAGCGCGCCGTGTCCTGACCCCTGCCAGGCCACCCCGACCCCGGTCGCCATGCGCTGCAACGCGCGCTCGGTGCCCTCCATGGGCGTGACGGGGTCGGCCGCGGTGGACAGCAGGACGATCGGCGGGGCCGTCTTGGCGGTCGCCTGCGGCACCGGCTTCGACGACACCGGCCACGGCCCGCACAGCGCCAACCACTGCGCAGAGAGTGCGCCGAAGACTGGATAGCGGTCGTGCAGTTCGCGCGTGGTCTGCTCGATCTGCTCGGTCGCCAGGCGGGACTTGGTGTCGTTGCACCGGACGACCAGCGTGCCGTCGAACGTGGCGGGCAGGTCCCCGGTGTCGGCGGCGACCTGGTCGACGAACCCGCCCAGGGCGACGTAGGAGCCGTCGCGGGCCTCGGCGATCGCGGTGGCCAGCTCGGGCCAGTCGGCGCGGTCGCGCAGGCCGTGCAGGACCGCGCGCAGCAGGATCCCGGCGCCCGGGCCGGTCAGGACCTCGGAGACGACCTCGCGCGCGCCCGGCTCCAGCGGGCACGAGCGGGCGGCGCAGTCCTCGGCGAAGGCGTCCAGCGTGGCCTCGGCCCCGGCCGCGACGCCGGTGACGACGACGCGGGCGTCCTCGTCGGGGTCGGGGTGTCCGTCCAGGACCATCCGGCCGACGCGGTCGGGGTAGCGCTCGGCGAACACCGACAGCACGCGCGAGCCCTCGCCGTGCCCGATGGCGTGCAGGTGCTCCATCCCCAACCCGACCCGCACCGCCTCGGCGTCGGCCGCCGTGCGCCAGGTGTCCAGCGCGGGCAGCCGCGACTCCAGCGCGATCGAGCAGTTCTGCCCGGCGCTGCGCGCCAGGTCGATCCAGTCGGTGACCTCCAGCGCGCGCGGGTCCGCGCCGAGAAGGTCCTGGCGCACGTCGGATGGCACACAGCGCACGGCGTCGGAGTTGCCCGTACCCCGGCGGTCGACGCCGACGAGGGAGAAGGCGGCGAGGAACTCCTTCGGCATCCGCGCGGCCAACTGGGCGGCGTAGAGGGTGCCGGGGAGGCCGTCGATGTCGTTGAACACGGCGATGGGGATCTCCCCGCTGCCCGCCCGCAGCACCTGCATCCGCATGGTGCCGCGCCCGGGGGCGTAGGGGGAGTCGAGGACGCCGTTGACCCGCCCGCAGGCGATCTCCAGGTCCTGCGGCAACGCCAACTCGCCCAACCGCTCGCCGATCTCGGGCCCGCACTCGTTCCACCGCACGGACCCGGCACCCGGCTTCCCCAACGGCGGCACCCCGGCAGGCCCCGGCACCTCAGCGGAAGGCGGCGCGAACGTATCCCCACCCCGGACGACGATGGCGGGCCTGCTGGACGGCCCGGCGGTGCACGAAACCGTGAACGCCGCCACCATCACGCAGGCGACCAGACGCCTCAAACACCCACCTCCCGACACTGCCGCCACCCTGCCATCCCCCCGGTGAGGACCGGGTGAACGGGGGCAATGGCAACCGCGCCCCCGCGGCGGCTGGTGGTGCGGGGGAGGGGACGGGAACCCGGGCTGGCGGGGGACAGGGCCCTCGGGCTGGCGGGGGACAGAGACTTCGGGCTGGTGGAGGGATCGGCTGGTTCAGGGATCTCGGGCTGGCGGAGGGATCTCGGGCTGAGGCGGAGGCCGGGCTGGGCCGCAGGCATAGCCGAGCCGGGGGGAGGTCGTGTTCGGTGGTGGGGTGAGGTGCGTCCGCGTGGACTCGCCGCTGAACCTGGTCCGAGCCTGGGAACCAGCGCAGCCGAGGACAGGCCTAGTAGGACTCCTCCCACCCCATACGTAGGATGTTTCCGTGGTCATGGCGCGTGCGGAGTGGTTGGGGCGGTCGGGACGGTGGTGGGGGGTCGTCTCGGGGGTGCCGCGGCTTGTGGGGTCTGTGCCGCCCACCGTTCAGGTGTTGCTGGGGGTTATCAGCGTTCAGGTTGGTGGGGCGGTCGCCAAGACGTTGTTCGCCAGTGCTGGGCCGATGGGGGTCGTGACGCTGCGGTTGGTGTTCGCGGCGGGCATTCTGCTGTTGTTGTGGCGGCCGCGCGTCAAGCGGGAGGCGTTGGGGGTCGTCGTCGCCTACGGGCTTGTGTTGGCCTCCATGAACCTGTTGATCTACCTGGCGATCGCGCGCATCCCGCTCGGGGTCGCGGTGACCATCGAGTTCCTCGGGCCCCTGGCCGTCGCGCTCGTGGGGTCTCGCCGGGTGCTCGACGTCGTCTGGGCGCTGATGGCGGCCGCCGGTGTCGTGTTGCTCGCGCGGGCCGGAGGGGACGTCGACATCGTCGGGGTGCTGCTCGCCGCCGGGGCGGGTGTCTGCTGGGCCGGGTACATCCTGCTCAGCCACCGCATGGGGAGCCGGACCAGCGGCGGGGGCGGGCTGGCGCTCGGCATGGCCATCGGCGCGGTCGTCGCCGTGCCGTTCGGGGTGGCCGACGCGGGCTCGGCGCTGCTCTCGCCGACCGTGCTGCTGGCCGGGCTGGCCGTGGCGCTGCTGTCGTCGGTGATCCCGTACTCGCTGGAGCTGCAGGCGCTGCGCCGGATCCCGCCGAGGGTGTTCGGCGTGCTGATGAGCATCGAGCCCGCCGTGGCCGCGATCGCGGGCATGGTCGTGCTGAACGAGCTGCTGCACCCCGTCCAGTGGGTGGCGGTCTGCCTGGTCGTGGCCGCCTCCGTCGGCGTCACCCGGGCGGGCTAGGACCGCTCCTTGACCTCGCCCCGCAGCACCGCGTCCAGGTCGTAGCGGGCGGGCTCCTCCAACTGCTCGTACGTGCACGACGCGGGCTCGCGGTCGGGGCGCCAGCGGCGGAACTGCGCGGTGTGCCGGAACCGCCCGGGGTAGCCGCCCTCGGTGTGCTCGTAGGCGACCTCGACCACCTGCTCCAGCCGCAGCGGCACCCACGGCTGCTCGGTCGTGCGCCACCGGCTGACCGCGCCAGGCATCCGCAGCGCGTCGTGGTCGGCGTCGGCGGCGGCCCACGGGTGGTTCTCCCGGCCGCCGGGGATCAGCGGGGCCATCTCGGCGGCCAGCTCGCGGCGGCGCGCCGCCGGGAACGAGCCGACCACGCCGACGTGGTGCAGGTGCCCCTCGTGGTCGTAGAGCCCCAGCATCAGCGACCCGACGGCCTCGCCCGGCTCGGTGTCCTTGTACCAGCGCAGGCCCGCGACCACGCAGTCCGCCGTGCGCGAGTGCTTGAACTTCAGCAGCGTGCGCTTGTTCGGGGTGTACTCGCCGTCCGCGGGCTTGCCCATCACGCCGTCGAGGCCCGCGCCCTCGAAGATCTCGAACCAGCGGCGGGCCAGGTCGGCCGAGCGGGTCACCGGGGTCAGGTGCACGCGCTCGCCGAGGGTCAGCGCGCCCTCCAGGATCTCCCTGCGCCGCACCGTCGCCGTCTCCAGCAGCACGTCGTCGCCCAGGGCCAGGATGTCGAAGGCGATGTAGCGCGACGGCGTGGTCTCCGACAGCAGCGCGACCCGGCTCGCCGCCGGGTGGATGCGCTCGGCCAGCCGGTCGAAGTCCAGTCTGCCGTCGATGTCGACGATCAGCTCGCCATCGACGACCGCCCGCTCCGGCAGCGCCGCCCGCAGCGCGGCCTCCGCCTCTGGGAAGTACCGGTTGAGCGGCTTGCCCGACCGCGACTGCAGGAACACCTCGTCCCCGTCGCGGAAGGCCAGACAGCGGAAGCCGTCGTACTTGGGCTCGAAGACCAGGTCGTCCCCGTCCGGGATGGACGGCACGGCCTTGGCCAGCATCGGTTGGACCGGCGGGGTCAGCGGAAGGGCCACGCGCCCATCCTGCCTGATCAGCGCACGCGTGTCCGCCGCGCCGCGCCCAACTCCACGCGCACGGCCGTCGGCAGCGCGTCGACGCCGAGCGATTCGCGGGCCCGGCGCAGCACCGAGCCGTCCAGCTCCTGCCACACCGCCTTGACGTCGGCGCCCTCGGCCAGCCACAGGCTCAGCCGCAGGGCGGGCGCGTCCCGCTCGCCGACCACGGCCGCCTTGGCCCGGTCCACCCCGCGCACCCGCTCGGCGTCGGCGGCGATGGCCGAGGAGAGCGCGCCGGAGGTGACCGTCAGGGCGTCGTCGAGGCGCAGGTCCGGGTGCGCCTCCGGCCGCAGCGCCCGCGCGGCGAGCCAGAGGCCCAGCACGAGCAGCAGCACGCCCGCGACGATCGCGGCGATCCTGGCCATCAGCGGCCACGCGGCGATGGTGTCCAGCGCGACCGGGTCGAGCACCGGCCGGGCCGCCCGGAACCGGCCGAGCCAGCCCGCCGCGACGACCAGGGCGAGCGCCCCGGCGAGCAGGGCGAGCAGCCCGACGACGCCGGTCAGGCCGCGCTCAGCGCGATAGGAGCGGGCGACGGCCCGCAACGACGGCGTCACTCCGCCTCCCCGGGATCAACCATGGTGGGCACGTTGGGCAGGCATCCGCAGGCTGCGGGGGTTTCCGTGGCTGGCCTGCGTCTCGTTCCCCTTAGGTGCGGTCGGCAGGTCAATGGCAGGCGCACGAGCGGGTTCATGGGCGGTCCCTCGGCGAGTCGACGACGACGCTGACGCGCGGTGTGCGGGCCAGCGGCAGGTCCGCGAGCACCGCGCCGACGACGCCGGTCAGCCGCGGCCGCAGCCGCGCCTCCGGCTCGATCGCGCTCGACGCCCGCACCCGCACCTTCCGCCGGGACGCGCTGACCGTCGCGCCGGAGACGTCGTCCTGGGCGCGCACCCGCGTCCCGACGATGCGGGCCAGCGACCGCGGCGAGGTCCGCACCGTCACCCCCGGCGCCGGGTCCAGCAGCGCCACGTCCCGCCTGCCCGTGGCCAGCGCGGCCACCAGCAGGAGCAGGCCAGCGACCGCGGTGATCAGGGCCGTCACCCGGACCGGCGTGCTCTCCCAGGTCAGCGTGCTCAGCTCAGCCCGCCACCGCGGCCACGGCACGACCAGCGGGCCCGCGTCCGGACGCAGCCACCGCCAGCCCACCTCCACCGCCAGCAGGGCGCCCGCCGTGGCGATGGCCAGGGCCAGCAGCACCGCCACGATCCTCACGACCACGCGCACGGCTCACTCCACCCGCTTCCCTGTCGGCGCCACCAGGCCGGTGACCACGACCTCGACACGGCGCACCTGATAGCCGGTGATGCGCTCCACCTCGTCGGCGACCCTGGCCCGGACCGCGGCGGCCACGGACCGCAGCTCGGCGGGGTAGCGCAGGGCGAGTTCGACGCGCAGGCGCACCTGGGGGCCGTCGCCGTCGACGTCGGCCGCCGCCCCGTGCCGCCCCATGCCGAGCGCGCCCGCCGTGCGGGCGGCGCCGGGGGTGCTGTCCGCGGCCCGCTCGGCGACCCGCCGCACGACGGACGGGGCGATGGTGAGCGTGCCGCGGTCCTCCGGGCTCACTTGTCCTTGCCCCGGCCCGCGAACACGTCGGACAGGTCGAGCTCGCCGTCGATCACCCTGCCGATCACCAGGCCGACGAACCCGACGGCCAGGGTCACCAGGAAGGCGATGAAACCCTGGGTGGCCGCGAGGCCGAGGATGAGACCGGCGATGATGCCGGTCTGGGTGGCGTTCATGATTCCCCTTTGCGGATCAGCGAACCCTGGGCTTGCGGAAGCGCCGCGTGTACCAGCGGCGCACCCGGCGCGCGGCGCCGCGCACCCCGCGCGGCGGGTCGGCGCCCCCGACGACCGGGGCGTCGAAGCGGGCGTCGCGGCGCGCCCGCAGCTCGGCGAGCCCGGCGGCGAACGCCTCCGGGTCGCCCCCTCGGTCCGGGTGGTTGCGCCTGATGAACTCCCGGTACTCCGCGCGCCAGGTCACCGTGCCTCCACGTCGGACACGTGCACGTCGACCGGCACGCCGCCCGCGACACCGCGCACCAGCTCGCGCAGTTCGGCGGTGACGGCGGGGATGGGCCGGTCCGCGGTCAGCACGACCGCCACCTCGACCCCGCCCCGGGCGTCCACCCCGACCCCGACGACGCGCCGCCCGGGCAGCGCGGTCGCGACGGTCCCGAACGGACCGCCGTCGAGCCGCACCACCGCCGGGTGCGCGAGCACCGCGGCGGCGAGCCGGTCGGCGATGTCGGGCATCACTCGACCCGGGCCTGCGCCGTCTCGTCCCCGCTGCCGTTGTCGTCGGGCAGGTGGATGTCGTTGACGGAGATGTTGACCTCGATCACCTCGAGGCCCGTCATCCGCTCCACCGCGGTGATCACGTTGCGGCGCACGGCGCGGGCCAGCTCGACGATCCCGGCGCCGTACTCGACGACCAGGTCGAGGTCGATCGCGGCCTGCTTCTCGCCCACCTCGACGGCGACGCCGGAGGTGGACACCGTCCCCGCGCCCGGGATGCGCTCGCGGATCGCGCCGAAGGCGCGGGAGACGCCCCCGCCCATCGCGTGCACGCCGGACACCTCGCGGGCGGCCATGCCCGCGATCTTCTGCACGACGCCGGAGGCGATGGTGGTCTTGCCCTGGGACTGCTCGTCGCCCAGGCGTGCGGGCACGCCGCCCGCACGGGTGCTGGGGACGGACCCGGCGGACTCGGTCGCCGGGGTGTCGGATGTGGTGCTGGGCTGTGCCATGGTCGGCGGCTCCCTCTACGGCGTCGGAGAGATCTCTGCGGCCGGCCGGTTCCGCCGTCCGCACCCCTTGTGATGCCACAGCATCCGTGGATCTCCCGGCAAGTCACCCGATCGGGGGAGGAACCACGTCGACGACCCGGACGTCGACCCCGGTCGCCACCGGCCCGACCCGCTCGGCCAGTCCGGCGAGGACACTCGCGCGGACCCGCTCGGCCAGCGCGTCCGCCGCGACGCCGTAGCGCACGGCGAGTCCGATGTGGATCGTGTCGGCCTCGGTGCGCACCGCGCGCACGTGCCCGAGCCCCGCGACCGCGTCGGCGGCGACGCGGCGCACGACCATCACCACGACGTGGTCGGCGACCCGGACGCCCTCGGCGACGCCGTGATAGGTCCCGCCCGTCCCGCGCACGCCGCGCAGCACGTCGACCATGCGCTCGGCGAGCCCGGGCGGGGCGGGCGGCGGAGTGGCCGCCGCGGCGCGCACGTCGTCCCAGTGGTTGTCGAGACGGGCGAGTTCGGGGCCGCAGTGCGGGCAGGCGCGGGCGTGGCGGGCCAGGTCGGGGTCGGCGGCGGGGCCGTCGGCGGCCAGGCGCAGCAGGTCCTCGCTCCGGCGCCCGCAGGGCATGGCGGTCATCGCAGCTCCCTCAGCTTCGCCAACAGGGCCACCCTCGCCCGGTGCAGCCTGCGGTGCAAGACCGTGACCTCCACCCCCAGCACCTCGGCGACCTCGGCGTAGCTCAACCCCTCGAACTCGCGCAGCACGAGCGGCACGCGCTGGCCGGGCTCCAGCGCGGCGATCGCCCGGTGCACGGCAGCGGCCCGCTCCCGCAGCAGCGCTTGGCCCTCCGGCGTCGGCCCCTGGTCGACGACCTCGACCCCGGTCAGCGACGCGGTCGGCCTGCGGCGGCGCAGATGGGCGACGGCGGTGTTGCTCACCACCCGGTAGAGCCAGGTGGACACCTTCGCCTCGCCGCGGAAGCCGGACAGGCCCCGCCACGCGGCGATCCAGGCGTCCTGCACGACGTCCTCGGCGTCGGCCGGGTCCCCGCACACGCGCAGGGCGACCCGGTACATCCGGTCGGTGTGGGCGCGCACGAGCGCGTCGAACGCGGCCGCGTCGCCCTGTGCGGCGCGCGCGGCCAGCGCCTCGTCCGACACCGTCACTGCCCCCGGCGATACCGCAGCATCAGGAAGCCGTCCTCGACCAGCAGGGACTCCAGGCGCAGCCGGGTGGGCAGGTGCGGCCGGGTGCCGACGGCGATGCGGCTGGGGCCGCCACCGGCGAGCATCGGCGAGACGGTCAGGTTGAGCTGGTCGACGAGGTCGGCGGCGACGAGCGCGCCGAAGAGCTCCGGCCCGCCCTCGCAGCACACGCGGTTCAGGCCGCGCTCCCCCAGCGCGGCGATGGCGGCCGCCGGGTCGACCTGGTCGTGCCCGGCGACGACGACCTCGGCGCCCGCGGCGGCCAGCGCCCGCCTGCGCCCCGCGTCGGCCGACTCGGCGGTGATGACGATCGGCGGGACGAGCGTGTCGGTGATCAGCGGGGAGTCCGGCGGGACGGAGCAGCGGCCGCTGACCACCGCGATCGGGGGGACCTCGCCGAGCCCGCGCGCCGACCGGCGCCGGTCGCGCAGCTCCCTGCGCTTGATGCCGCGGTAGCCCTCCGCGTGCGCGGTGCCCCAGCCGACGAGCACCACGTCGGCGAGGTCGCGGCCGAGGGCGAGGATCCTGCGGTCGCCCGGGCTGGACAGGCCGACGGACTTGCCCGACAGCTCCGCGCCGCCGTCGGCGCTGGCGACGAAGTTGACCTGCACGAACGGCGCGGTCAGGTCGGGCGGGTAGTCGTAGAGATCTTCCAGGTCGGTGTCGTCCACCACATCGGGAGGGGGCTGACCTGGGGAAACAGGGGGGAGCGGCCACAGCTTGTGCACCGGTCCATCCCAGCACGCCGCTACGCTGCCCGCATGCCGCCGTCCCGCCTCGCCGACCGCGAGCCCGTGCTCGCGCCCGAGGAACTCGTCGCCGCGCTGACCCCGCCGCCCCGCTTCGGCGCGGTCTCGTTCGACACCTACCTGCCCAACCCGGACGAGCCCAGCCAGGCGGCCGCGGTCGCCGAGGGCCGGGCGTTCGCCGCACGGGTGGGCGCGCCCGCGCCCCGCTCGCTCATCCAGCGGCTGTTCGGCCGCGAGGAGCGCGGCAAGCCGGGCCTCTACCTCGACGGCGGGTTCGGCGTCGGCAAGACCCACCTGCTGGCCTCGCTGTGGCACGCGGCGCCCGGCCCGAAGGCGTACGGCACGTTCGTCGAGCTGACCCACCTGGTGGGCGCGCTCGGCTTCGCCGAGACGGTCCGGCGGCTCAGCGGGCACCGGCTGCTGGCCATCGACGAGTTCGAGCTGGACGACCCGGGCGACACCATGCTCGTGACCCGGCTGCTGGCCGAGCTGACCGACGCGGGCGTGGCCGTCGCGGCGACGTCCAACACCCTGCCGGACAAGCTGGGCGAGGGCCGCTTCGCCGCCGACGACTTCCTGCGCGAGATCCAGGCGCTCTCCGCGCGCTTCGACGTCGTCCGGGTCGACGGCCCCGACTACCGCCACCGCGGCCTGCCCGACGCGCCCGACCCGGTGTCCGACGCCGAGCTGGCGGCCAGGGCCGCCGCGCTGCCCGGGTCCACTCTGGACGACTTCGACGCGCTGTGCGCGCACCTGGCCCGGCTGCACCCGTCGAAGTACGGGCGGCTGGTCGACGGCGTGGCCGCCGTGCACCTGCGCGGCGTGCTGCCGCTCTCGGGCCAGGACGTGGCGCTGCGGGTGGTCGCCTTCGCCGACCGGCTCTACGACCGGGCCGTCCCGGTCGTGGTGTCCGGCGCGCCGGTCTCGGAGCTGTTCACCCCCGAGATGCTGCGCGGCGGCTACCGCAAGAAGTACCTGCGCGCGGTGAGCCGCCTGGTCGCGCTGTCCCGGGACGCCGTCGCCGCCTAGGGCCTGCGGCGGCGGCCCTCGCGGCTCTTGTGCTCGTCGATGAGCGCCCACACCGACACGCCCGACCCGTCCTCGCGGGCCCGCGCACCGGCCCGTTCGGGTTCGCCGCGTTCGGTGAGTTCGCGTCGGACCTGGTCGTAGATGGGTGTGTCGGTCACCGCCGTCCTTCCGCCGTTGATCGTCCTGAGCCCAGGTTACGCACGGTACGCCCTCGCTCGGGTAACGGCGCAGCGTGGTCCGGTAGCTACGTCGGGTGATCCGCCCGGGTGAACGGCTACGCAGCGGCGTTTTCCGTGGCATCGCGCTCGCGGGGCCGTCGCGCGAGCGTCCCCCACAGGAAGGTGACGACCGCCGACGCCCAGAGCGCGCCGCCGAGGATGTCGGTCGCGTAGTGGTATCCCATGCCGACGATCGCCGCGCCCGCGACGGCGATCAGCGGGATGGCGGCCGCGATCCACCTCGGCCCCGCGGCGATGACCAGCACGGCGAGGATGGCCGCGAGGGCGGTGGTGTGGCCGCTCGGATAGGCGAGGTGGTCGCCGTGGACGCGGCCGAACGCGGGCTTGAGCGCCCAGGTGTTGAGCGCGACCGCGATCGCGGGGCCCGCCGCCGCCATCAGCGCGACCGAAAGGCGGCGGCGGGCCAGGACGACCGTCGCGGCGATGACGGACAGCGTGGCGACCGGGTGCGTGGTGAGGCTGAGCGTGTCCCACAGCGCCGACGGCCCGCCGAGGCGCGCGGCGATCCAGGTGTCGACGGCCGTGGGGCCCTCGCCCACGGCGATCCCCAGCACGACGGCCGCGACGGCGCAGGCCAGTGCCCAGATGAGCATGGGTGCAGTGTGGCCGACGGCCGGGGCCTCGGCGGAGCCGGTCGAACCCTGGACATCCAGTTAACTGGAGCTATTAGCCTTGATCGCACAGGCGAAAGGGGAAACAGTGCCAGTCGAGTTGAACCACACCATCGTCAACGCCACCGACAAGACGGCGTCGGCGCGCTTCCTGACCGAGATCCTCGGGCTGCCGGAGCCGGTCCCGTACGGGCCGTTCATGACCGTCCCGCTGGCCCACGACCTCACCCTCGATTACTACGAGACCCCCGCCCCGATCACCAGCCAGCACTACGCCTTCAAGGTGACCGAGGAGGACTTCGACGCGGTGCTGGCCCGCGTCGTCGACCGGGGCCTCACCTACTGGGCCGACCCGTACCACCGCGAGGCGGGCCGGATCAACACCAACGACGGCGGCCGGGGGTTCTACTTCGAGGACCCCGACGGCCACAACCTCGAGGTGCTGACCCGCTCCTACGGGGCAGCGGTGTAGGCGGCGAACACCCGGTCGGCGGCCGCCTGGGCCTCGGCCGGGTCCGTGCCCGCGGCGACGCTGGCCTCGCGCCAGCGCTCGTTCGAGGCCCGCATGAAGGCGACCCCCTCCGCCGATGCCGTCCACTCGGCCGCCGAGGACGGCTCGACGGCGGGGGAGCCGGACAGGTGCTCGGCCAGGCCCATGATGCCGAGGTCCCAGCCGATGCCCACCGCGCCGGGGCCGTACTCGGCCCAGCGCTCGTCGTCGACGTGGGCGACGTGCTCCAGCTGGAACCGCACGCCCGCCTCCACCGGGGTCAGGGTGACCTCGATCCAGCTCACGTCACCGCCGAACTCCCAGGTGGCGGCGAAGGACGTGGGCGGGTCGCAGCGCTCGACGACGCCGCCCGCGTTGCCCTCCAGCTGGTAGCGCCCGCCCAGCCGCAGCTCGCCGGTGACGGGCAGGAACCAGCGCGGCAGGCGCTCGGGGTTGGTCAGGGCGTCCCAGACGTCCTCGACCTCGCCCTTGTAGGTCTGCGACACGGTGAGGACGCGGGCCTCGCCCGCCTCCAGCGTGCGCGAGCCGATGGTGCGCGACACGGCGTTGATCTGGTGGTCGACATCGATGGTCATGGCTTTCCTCTCTCACGGCGGCCGCGGGCCAGCTCGGTGGCCAGCGCGTCCAGGTGCGGCGTCCAGAAACGCCGGAAGCGGTCGAGCCACGCGTCGACGTCGCGCAGCGGCGCGGAGTTCACCGAGTACAGCCGCCGCGTCCCGGCGGCGCGCACGGTGGTGAACCCGTTCTCCCGCAGCACGCGCAGGTGCTGGGAGACGGCGGGCTGGCTGATGCCGAACTCCGCCTGGATAGCCGCCGACACCGCACCCGAGGTCCGCTCGCCGTCGGCGAGCAGTTCCAGGATGCGGCGTCGGACGGGGTCGCCGAGGACGTCGAACGCGTGCACGGCGCCAAGCTATCAGCCGCTACTTATATAAGCAACCGCTACCGAAGACCGGCGTCGACGGCGTTCATCAGCACGCCGGTGTCGCCCGACATCTCCCAGGCCATCACCCCGAGCAGGCCGCGTTCGCGCACCCACGCGGTCTTCCTGGCGATCGCCCACGGATCGTCGAACGTCCACCACTGGTTGCCGTTGTAGCAATAGGTCGCCACCGCTGCCGTGTCGTGGTGGATCGTGCAGTTGGGGACCATGGCCAGCAGGTTCCCGTACCCCCGGGTGCCCGCCTCCTCGGCGAACTGCCCGGGCGCCGCGCCGGTCGCGGACTGCCACTCGCCGTTGCGGCCGCCGTTGGGCACGCCCTGCCAGCCGCGTCCGTAGAACGCCAGTCCGACGGTCAGCCGCCGTGGGTCGACGCCCGCGTCGGTGTAGGCGTTGATCGCCGTCTCCACGCTGAACTTGTTGGTATACGGGTCATCGGCGTCCACGTAGAGGTTGCCCTGGTGGCCGGTGCGGTTGGGCTCCCACGAGTTGTCGCTGCCTGAGCCGTGGAAGTCGTAACCCTGCACGTTGGCCACGTCCAGGTACTGGAAGATCTCCGGGACCTCCCAGCCCGCGGCCACCTTGCCCGGGTCGGCCGGGGTGAAGGCGTGCAGTTCGTAGCGCTTGCCGGTGGTGGCCGACAGCGCGTCGAGCTGGCGGCGGAACTCGGCCATCAGCAGCGTGTTGTTGCGCTTGTCGTTCGGGCTCCAGTGGTTGCCGGGGTGCCCGTCGGGGCTGCCCGGCCACTCCCAGTCGACGTCGATGCCGTCGAAGATGCCCGCGGCCGTGCCCGGCCCGCCCGCGCCGCCGTAGGGCTTGATGTTGCCCTTGATCCAGGTGTCGACGCAGGACGCGACGAACTTCTTGCGGGAGGCGTCGGTCGCGGCCACGTCGGAGAAGTACTTCGAGTACGTCCACCCGCCCAGCGAGACGAGGATCTTCAGGTTCGGGTACATCGTCTTGAGCTTGCGCAGCTGGTTCAGGTTGCCGCGCAACGGCTCCCAGCCGGTGTCCGCGACGCCGTCGACCGACTGCGAAGCCGAGAACGGGCGGGAGTAGTCGGCCTCGGCGTCGCCTGCGCCGTCGCCCTGGTTCGGGTCCTGCGGGTTGGACGTCGTGCCCTTGGTGACCCCGGACAGGCAGGTCAGGTTCACCGGATCGATGTTCTGGAACGCGTACAGCAGGTGGGTCAGCTTGGCGGCGGCCCCGGAGGTGTGCAGGTTCTTGACGAAGTACTGCCTGCCGTAGATGCCCCACTGGACGAAGTAGGCGACCCGCGCGTACCCGTCCACGATGTCCCCTGTGGACACCGTGACGGCGGGGCTGGCCGCTGAGAGGTTGTCGTAGCCGTCCTTGGCGCGGACGGAGAAGCTGTAGGACGTGGACGGCGCGAGGCCGGTGATCTTCGCGCTCGTCCCGGCGGCGGTCACCGGGTCGGCGCCCGCCCGCAGCACCTCGTAGCCCACCACGCCGGTGTTGTCGGTGGCGGCGTTCCAGCTCAGCGTGACGCTGCCGGAGTCGGCCGCCGTGGAGCGCAGCCCGGTCGGGACGGTCGGGGGCTGGGTGTCGTCGGCCGGGTTGTTCGTCGTCACCGCGAGCGGCGCGCTGTCCGGCGACGCGGTGCCCTTGGTGTCCTTCGCCCGCACGGTGAAGGTGTACGACGTGTTTGGCGTCAGGCCGGACACGGTCGCCGACGTCCCGGTCGTCGACGCCGCGACCGCGCCGCCCTGGAGGACGTCATAGCCCGCGACCGGCAGCGATCCCGCCGTGGACGCGGTCCAGCTGAGCGTCACCGACTTCGTCGTCTTGACGGTCGCGCGAACGCCGGTGGGCGCGGTCGGCGGGGTGTCCGGCGTGCCGTCGCAGTTGGCGTTGTCGATGCGGCACTGGGTCGGCTGCGCCGCCGCGCTGAGCCGGAACGTCGGGCTGTAGGGGTAGGTGGACCGGCCCGGGTGCACGGTGTTGATGTAGTACGCGGGCTTCAGCGTGACCTGGTTGCCCGTCTGCGTCACGGTGGCGTGCGATCCGGTGCTGGCGGTGACGCCTGCCGGCAGGGTGAAAGTGATGGCCCATCCGGTTACGGCGGCGGACCCGGTGTTGGTGACGGTGTACTCGCCGGTGGTCCCGGTGAGCGCGAGCGTGGCCCGCAGGCTCCCGTCGGCGGCGGCCGGGACGGCCGGGACGACCAGGGTGGCCAGGATCAGGCCGAGCAGGGCGATGAGCGGTCTGCGAACGCGGTTCATGGGCTGTGCTCCCCTCGCGGAAACAGCAACATGGTCTAGACCATGTGCCGAATGTAGCGAGGTCGAGCGCAGCGGGTCTAGACCAATCCGGCGTCAATCGGCGGGGCGAGCCCGGCCAGCGCGTGCCGCACCGAGCCGAGGTCGCCGTCGAACAGCCAGGTCACGGTGCCGTCCGCGGACTCGCGCCGGGCGTGCACGTGGTCGAGGTCGAACACCACGACGGTGTCCGCTGAGTCGTCCGACCACACCCGGCACGCCAGGAACCCGGCGAACTCGGTGGGCAGGCGGGACCACCCCTCGGCCATGAGGTGGCGGACGAAGTCGGTGAAGTCGGCGACGGTCGGCGTTGCGGCGGGCATGGCGGTCCTTCTCCGGTCGCGGGGTGGCCGGTCCGCTGGTCGCACCGCCGCGGGCGGCGGCGGTCGGGGGCGCGGCGTGCGGACCGGCCACGCGGACGCCGCCGAGCGAGGGAGGCGGCGTCGGGGTTCGGAGCGGGTTTCGGGCTCTGGAACGTCACCCGCGAGCCCCTTTCCGAACGCTGGTGGCCGGGGAGCGCCCGCCTGCGCGACTGGGCGTCCGGGAGCGGACGGGGCTCCCCGGGCGGGAGGCGTGCTCCCACGCGGGAAACGCTAGGTTGTAGTGCACTACATTGGCGAGTCCTTCGATTGGGTGAACTCCCATTCCTTGCGGATGCGGCAAGCTGAGCGCAGCCATTCGACGAAGGGGGTCCACTGTGGTCGCCAGCAGTCCCACCGTCCTGAAGCGGTGGATCGCGTTCGAGCTGCGCAGGCTGCGCGAGCGCGCGGGCATCGGCCGCGAGCAGGCCGCGGCGGCGATCCACGGCAGCGTCACCAACATCGGCCACATGGAGGTCGGCCGGTCGCTGCCCGGGCCGCTGGAGCTGGAGCGCCTGCTGGAGCTCTACGGCGTGCCCGAGCGCATCGAGTTCTGGCGGGAGCTGCGGCTGCGCGCCAAGAAGGGCAAGGACTGGTGGATCGGCTTCGGCGACGTCGTGCCCGACTACTTCTTCCTGTTCCTCGGCCTGGAGTGCAGCGCGCGGCAGATCGAGAGCTGGGACGCCCACATCGTGCCGGGTCTGTTCCAGACCCCGGACTACGCCCGCGCGGTCTTCCGCGGGCTCCGGCCGGGACTGTCGGAGGCGGAGATCGACCAGCAGGTGGAGCTGCGGCTCGCCCGGCAGCACGAGGTGCTCGACGCTGAGTCACCGCCGGTGGTGTGGCGGGTGATCGCCGAACCCGCGATGCGGTGGGAGGTAGGCAGCCGGGACACGTTGCGTGCACAGCTACGCTCTCTGCTGGAACTGGCCGAGAAGCCGAACATCGAACTCCAGGTGCTGCCGTTCTCCGCGGGCGCGCACATCGGGGTCGACGGGACGTTCAGCCTGCTGACGTTCCCGGCTGAGTTGGAGAACGACCAAGGGGTGGTCTTCGCGGAGACGCGGGTGAAGGGCTACTACTACGAGGAGCCCGAGCAGATCACCCGGTACCGCGACGCTTTGTCGAGGTTGCGGGTGCAGGCGATCAGCCCGGCGGAGTCTCCGGCGTACATCCACCGGATAGCGAAGGAGTTGTGAGCATGAGGTTCCAGGAGGTCGCCGGTGGCCTCCCGGCCATGACGCGGTGGCGCAAGTCGACGTACAGCGCCGAGAACGGGTGTGTCGAGGTTGGACCGTCCGTTGCTGCCGTCGGCGTGCGGGACACGAAACTGGGCGCGGTGAGCCCGGTGCTCGTGTTCCCGCGTCCCGCGTGGTCGGAGTTCACCGTCAGCCTGCGCTGAGGCAGGTCGTGGAGTGCCCCGGTCCACACGCTGCGTGGACCGGGGCACTCGGTGGCCGGACGCCCAAACCGATGATGCCTCACGATTCGGTGACCCGCCAGCCGGTAGGTTGACGCCATGGGGGAGCGTCGCGTGCCGTATGCCGATCCCGGTCGACCCGACATCCGCGGCCCCGGACGGTTCCTGTGGTGGCTCGCGATCGCGCAGTGGCGGCAGTCGGCCCAGGGCACGCTCTGGGGCACCCTCTGGATGTGCGGGCTGATCCTCCCGCCGTACCTGGTGCAGCGCGCGATCGATGACGGCCTGCGCGCGGGCGACCGGTCCGCGCTGCTGGGCTGGACGGCCGCGATCGCCGCGGCCGGGCTCTTCGACGCCGCGGTCGCCTGGATGCGCCACCGCACCATGACGCTGGTGCGCGGCGACGCCATGTACCGCACGGTGCAGGTCGTGGTGCGGCACGTGGTCCGGCTCGGCGCGGAGTTCCCGCGTAGGCTCTCCGCAGGCGAGCTGGCCAGCGTGCAGGCCACCGACATGCAGCGCATCTCCTGGGTGATGACCTCGACGGGGCCGGGCGTCGGCGCGGTCGTGGCGTACGCGCTCACGGCGGTCGTGCTGTTCGACGTCTCCTGGCTGCTCGCTGTCGTCGTGCTGCTCGGGGTGCCGGTGATGGCGGTGACGCTCGGCCCGCTGCTGCGGGGGCTGCGCGGCCGGGAGAGCGGCTACCGCGAACGGCAGGGCGCGCTCACCGCGCGGACGGCGGACATCGTCGCCGGGCTGCGCGTGCTCTGCGGCATCGGCGGCAAGGACGTCTTCGCCCGGCGCTACCACGCCGACTCCGCCGCGCTGTGCGCCGACGGGTACCGGGTCGGGGCGATCACCAGCTGGGTGCAGGCCGTCGGGGCCTGCCTGCCGGTCGTCTTCCTCGCCGCCGTCACCTGGATCGCCGCGCGGCTGACCGCGGCGGGCACGATCACGGTGGGCGAGATGGTCGCCGTCTACGGCTATGTCGCCGTGCTGGTCGTCCCGGTGAGCTTCCTCATCGAGGGCGCCGACGACATCTCCCGCGGTCTGGTCTCCGCCGAGCGGGTGGTCGCCGTGCTGTCCGTGCCGGTCCCGGAACGGGAGAACACCGCGCCCGCGCCGGTGTGCGCCCCGCTGACCGATCCCTCCGGGGTCCGCGTGGAGCCCGGGATGCTGACCGCCCTGGTCAGCACCGATCCGACGCCGGTGGTCGAGCGCCTGGGCGGCTATGCGCCCGGCGCGTGCTGGGGCAACGTCCCCGTGCCCGACGTCGCCGACCTCCGGGCGCGGGTGGTGGTGTCCGACGATTCCGCCTACCTGTTCCCCGGTCCGCTGCGCGCGGTGCTCGGCGGCGACGAGCCGACGGCGGCGATCCGGGCCGCGGCCGCCGAGGACATCGTGGAGGCCCTGCCCGAGGGGCTGGACACCGTGGTGGAGACGCAGGCCAGGAACCTCTCCGGCGGCCAGCGCCAGCGGCTGCGGCTGGCCAGGGCCCTGCTCGCCGACCCGGACGTGCTGATCCTGGTCGAGCCTGCGTCGGCGGTGGACGCGCACACCGAGGCCGCGATCGCCGACGGCGTGGCCGACTACCGCAAGGGCCGCACGACGGTGCTGGTCACGACATCGCCCCTGCTGCTCCAGAAGGCCGACCGCGTGTGCTTCGCCCACGACGGCAGGGTTGTCGAGGGCACGCACGCCGAGTTGCTGGCGGACGCGGACTACCGCGCTCTGGTCGAGAGGGAGGCGTGATGACCGCGTTCCCGGTGGCGGACCGGCGCGCGTCCCGCCGGGCCCGGCGGGAACTCCTGCGGGGCGAGCGGTGGCCGATGGCCGGGGTGCTGGCGCTGACGGTCGCCGCGGCGGCCGCGGGGCTGGTCGCGCCCTGGCTGCTCAGCCGGATCATCGGCCTGGTCGAGGACGGCGGGGCGACCCCGGACGCGGTCGACGCGCTCGCGGGCGCGATCGTCGGGTTCGCGCTGCTGCAACTCGTGCTGACCCGGCTGGCGCGGCGAGCCGCGCACCGCATGGGGGAGCGGGCGACGGCCCGGCTGCGCGACGGCCTGGTCGACCGCGTCCTCGCGCTGCCGACCGGGGTGGTGGAGCGCGCCGGGACCGGCGACCTGGTGACCCGCTCGACCGCCGACGTCGCCGCGGTCGGGGCGACGCTGCGCGACGCCGCGCCGGACCTGCTGGTCGCCGCGGCGCAGGTGCTGCTCGTGCTCGGCGCGGTGTTCCTCCTGCACCCGGTGCTCGGGCTCGCCGCCGTCTCCGGGCTCCCGATCGTGGCGCTCGGGGTGCGGTGGTACCGCCGCCGCGCGCGTCCGGCGTACCTGGAGCACGGGCGGGCGAGCTCGGCGGTGGCCGAGTCGATGTCGGCCACCGCGGAGGGCGCGCACACCGCGGAGGCGTACGGCCTGGCCGATGAGCGCGTGCGGGACTGCGATCAAGCCGTCGACGCGGTCTACCACACGCGTTATCGCACGCTCGCCTTGCGGCTGCGGGTGTTCCTCACCGTCAACCTGGGCCACGTGACGCCGCAGTTGGTGGTGCTGACGGCGGGCGGCTCGATGTACTTCGCTGGCCGGGTCGGGCTGGGCGAGCTCGTCGCCGCGGTCCTGTACGTCTGGCAGCTCGCCGACCCGGTCAGCCGGGTGGGCCTGTGGCTGGAGCAGATCGAGGCGAGCATGGCCGCCATGGCCAGGATCGCCGGGGTGGCCGCGCCCGAGGAGCCCGCGGGCGGCGCGGTTCCCCACGACGACCGCGTCCGGCTCAGCGGCGTCCGGTTCGCCTACGTGCCGGGGCGGGACGTGCTGCACGGCATCGACCTCGCGGTGCGGCCGGGGGAGCGGCTGGCGATCGTCGGGCCGTCCGGGGCCGGGAAGTCCACCGTGGGCAGGCTCATCGCGGGCATCGACCGGCCGCGCGAGGGGCGGGTGCTGCTGGGCGGGGCGCCGGTGGCCGACATCGACCCCGCCGAGCGCAACCGGCTGGTCGTCCTGGTCACCCAGGAGCACCACGTGTTCATCGGGACGCTGCGGGAGAACCTGGCCATCGCCGACCCCGACGCCGACGACGCCGCGCTGCTGGCCGCGCTCAGGACGGTCGGCTGGCCGGAGGCGGACCTCGACGCGCCGCTGAAGGGCCTGCCGCCGGACAAGGCCCAGCTGCTCGCCCTGGCCCGCGTCGTCCTGCGCGACCCGCACACCGTCGTCCTCGACGAGGCGACCTCCGTGCTGGACCCGCGCTCGGCGCGGGCGACCGAGCGGGCCGTCGCGGCGGTCCTGAGTGGACGGACCGTCATCGCGATCGCGCACCGCCTGCACACCGCGCACGACGCCGACCGGGTCGCCGTGGTCGACCACGGCCGGATCACCGAGTTGGGCTCACACGACGAGCTGATGGCCGCGAACGGCCCGTACGCGAGCCTGTGGCGGTCCTGGCACGGGTGAGCTACCAGGGCGGGCGCGCGGTCATCCCGCCGTCGACCGCGATGTCCTGCCCGGAGACGAACGACGCGAGGGGCGAGGCGAGGAACACGCACACGTCGCCGACGTCGGCCGCCGTGCCGAGCCTGCCCAGGGGCACGGTCTCCCGCCACCGCTCGACGCCCTCCGGCCACTCGTCGGCCAGCCCCGGTCGGTCGATGAGGCCGGGGGAGACGGTGTTGACCCGGATGCCCGCGCGCCCGTACTCCAGGGCCGCCGCGCGGGCGTGCATGACCAGGGCCGCCTTGGACGCGCTGTAGTGGGCGTGGCCCTCGGCGGGCGCGTGCGCCTGGATCGAGGCGATGTGGGTGACCGACCCGCCGCCCGCGCGGGCCATGATCTTGGCCGCGGCCTGGGTGCAGGCGAACGCCGAGGTGACGTTGGTGTCCACAACGGACCGCCAGTCCGCCGCGGTCATGTCCGCCAGCGCGAGGTCCGGCTGGATGCCCGCGTTGTTGACCACGGCGTCGAGGCGGCCCGCCCAGCCCGCCGCCTCCGCGACGAGCCGGGCGCACTCGGCCTCGACGGCGAGGTCCGCCCCGATCGCCACGGCCCGCACGCCCAGGTCGGCGGCCAGCGCCTCGGCGGCGGCGCGGTTGCGGTGGTAGTGGGCCACGACCGCGGCGCCCGCCTTGGCGAACCGGCGGGCGATCCCGGCCCCGACCCCGCCGCTCGCCCCGGTCACCAGGACGGTGGCGCCGCGCAGGTCGATCACGAGTCCACCCCCGGCGGCATCGCGGTCGGGGCGCCGGTGCGGGACAGGGCGCGGATCAGGTCGGCGTGCCGCGGATAGGCCAGTGCCAGGACCTCGGGGTCGCCGCCGCTGTAGTCGGACGGCACGAAACCGGGGGCCATCGTGGTGCCGCACAGCGCCCACTTGCCGCCGGGCCTGACCCGCGCGCCCATCCAGGTGCCCGCGGGGACGGTGAACTGCACGTGCTGGCCGTCGAGGACGTCGGGGCCGAGCACCTCGACGCGGCCGTCCGAGCCGAGCAGCAGCAGTTCGACGGGATCGCCGAGATAGCGGTGCCAGACCTCGTCGACCGGGAGCCGGTGCATGGCGGAGAACCCGTCGCCCTCGGTCAGCAGCACCAGGATCGCCGAACCGGCGGGACGGCCGGCGGAGACCGCGCCCGCCCAGGTCCGCCGGTACAGTCCGCCTTCTGCGGGGAGTGGCACGAGCCCGAACCGGGCGGCGATGTCGTCCGCGGTGACCTCCATGGGGATCACAGTACGTGAACTCCCGGAAGCGGCCCGGGGAACGCTCGCGGGCCAGGTGACAGCGGGGTCGTCACCGGGGGAGCGGTGTAAGGAGGAGGATGAGCACCGATCCCGACCGGGCCGCCGCGCTGCCGACGGCGGCCCGTGCCGCGACGATCGTGGCCGTCGGGCGAGAGGAGGAGCGAGACCAGTGACGGTGGCGCGTTTCCCCGCCCCCGGCGACCGGCGCGGCGGGGACGACCCCGAGCCGGGCGAGCAGGCGAGCCGGGCGCCCGACCGCTCGCCCACGGCGGGGGTATGCGCCGTCGAGCCGCCATGCTGAGCGGGGTCCCGGCGAGCCCGGGGACGGCGGTCGGCCCGCTGGCCCGGCTCGCCCCCGCGCCGGTGCTGCCCGCCGAGCGTCCCGAGCCCGGCCCGGACGAGCACGCGCGCGCCATGGCGGCTCTGGACACCGTTGTGTCCGAACTGGAGGGTCGCGCGGCCGGGTTGTCCGGGGACCTCCGGGACATCATGGACACCCAGGTGATGATGGCCCGCGATCCGGCCCTGGCGGCGGGCGTCCGCGCGGCCGTCGAGCGGGGACTGCCCGCGGCGTGGGCGGTGCACGAGGCGTTCGACGTGCACCTGGAGGCGCTGTCGGCGGTGGGCGGCTACCTGGGCGAGCGGGTCGGCGACCTCGCGGACCTGCGCGACCGCGCGGTCGCCGTCCTGCTCGGCCTGCCCCGGCCCGGCCCGCCGTCGGACGACACCCCGCACGTGCTGGCGGCCGTCGACCTCGCGCCCGCCGACACGGTCGTGCTGGACCCGGCGCGTGTGCTGGCGATCGTGACCGAGAAGGGCGGGCCGACCAGCCACACCGCGATCGTCGCGCGGTCGCTGGGGATTCCCGCCGTCGTCGCCTGCCCCGCGGTGGCCGCGGTGGCGGAGGGCACGCGGGTGATCGTGGACGGCGGCGCGGGGACGGTCGCCGTGGACCCGTCCGATTCCGAGGTGGCGCGGGTCCGCGCCGCGGCGCGGGAGCGGGCGGACGACCTCGCCGCGCACACCGGGCCGGGCCGCACGGCGGACGGGCACCCGGTGGCGCTGCTGCTCAACGTCGGCGGCGGGGACGCGGGAGGAGCGGTGGACGCCGAGGGCGTCGGCCTGTTCCGCACGGAGTTCCTGTTCCTCGACCGCGCGACCGCGCCGTCGTTCGACGAACAGCGCGCCGCCTACAGCGCGGTGTTCTCCGCCTACCCGGGTCGTCCGGTGGTGGTCCGGACCCTCGACGCGGGCGCGGACAAACCGCTGCCCTTCGCCACGGCGGGCGACGAGCCCAACCCCGCGCTCGGCGTCCGCGGCTACCGGATCGCCCGGCGCGACCCCGCGCTGCTGGACACCCAGCTGGCCGCGATCGCCGCGGCCGCCGCCGAGTGCCGGGCCGACGTGCGGGTCATGGCGCCGATGATCGCCACCCCGGCCGAGGCCGCCGCCTTCGCCGCCGCGGCCAGGGGAGCGGGCCTGGCCGCGGTCGGGGTGATGGTCGAGATCCCGGCCGCCGCCCTGCGCGCCGCCGCCATCCTCGCCGAGGTCGACTTCGTCAGCGTCGGCACCAACGACCTCGCCCAGTACACCTTCGCCGCCGACCGGACGCTCGGCGAGCTCGGCGACCTGCTGGACCCGCGCCAGCCCGCCCTGCTGTCCCTGGTCGCCGCCGTCGCCTCGGCGGGCCGCGCGGCGGGCAAGCCGGTCGGGGTCTGCGGCACGGCCGCGGGCGACCCCGGCCTCGCGCCGGTGTTCGCGGGCATGGGCGTCACGAGCCTGTCCATGCCCGCCGCGCTGGTCCCCGCCGTCCGCGCCGCCCTGCGCGCCCACACCCTCGCCGAGTGCGCGGACCTCGCCGCGGCGGCCGTCCGGTGAAGGAGCCCGTGCTCGCCGGTCGGCCTGCGCGCCCGACCCGTCCGCCCGCTGGTCGAGACCGCGACCAGGCTCGCCGTCGGGCTCCCGATCGGCCGCGCCGAGGAGGTCGTTCTGCTTGCGAGGGCGACGGCGCCGAGGCCGCCGCGGCGCTGATCGGGGCCGCCTAGCCCACGTCCCGGTGGCCGTTCTGGGCGATCAGGTCCTCGCGCGCCCTGGCCACCCGGGAGCGGATCGTCCCGATCGGACAGCCGCAGATCTCGGCAGCCTCGGCGTAGGACAGGCCGAGCACCTGGGTCAGCAGCAGCGCCTCCCTGCGGTCCTGGTCGAGGCCCGCGAGCAGCTGGCCGACCTCCACCACCTGCTCGAAGCCCGTCCGCCCGACCGCGCGCGCGTCGGCGGCGGCCTGGTAGTCCACGGAGTGGGCGACCACCGGGCGGGCGCCCCTGGCCCGCAGGTGGTCCACCACCGTCCGGCGGGCGATCGACAGCAGCCACGTGCGCGCCGACGAGCGGCCCGCGAAGGCGGGGAGGCTGCGCAGCGCGCGGAGGTAGACGTCCTGGGTCAGGTCGTCGGCCATGCGCGGCTCGGTCAGGTGGGAGACCAGACGCCAGACGTCGCGCTGGGTGGCCTGGACGAAACGCTCCAGGGCGGCGCGGTCGCCGGAGCCCGCTGCCAGGGCCCACGCGGTCACGTCGTCACTTTCCGGGGTCGGCACGGGCCCGAGGGTAGCGAAGAAACCCAAGGGAACTCTGAGAGTCCCGCGTCCGACCAAACAGGGCGTGGACTGCGAAACATGCCGAGAAGCGGTATCCGCGCGCCTGGACGGCGAGACCGAGCCGCCGGGGGCCGACGCCCACCTGGCCGAGTGCGCCGTCTGCCGCGAGTGGGCCGCCGAGGCCGTCACCCTGACCCGCCTCCTGCGCGTCCGCGAAGTACTCCCGACCCCGGACCTGACCACCGCCGTCCTCGCGGCCCTGCCGCCTGAGATTCACCCGGCCCCGGACGAGAACTCCACCGAATCGGGTGATTTACCCGTCGCCAGCCGACGGCCCTCGCGAGTGACCTCGTTCCTGTTCCGGCTGAGGCCGACCCACCGCCGCGCCACTCCCCACCCGGCGACGAGGTCCACGGCGAGCCCGGACGGCGTGGAGTCCGCGAGTCGTTCCATGGCAGGCGCGGCGGGTGTCCTGTCCGGGCCGGTGAGCCCCGATGCCCCTGAGCCCGCGGGTCGGCGGAGGCTGGCGTTGGGCATGGTGGCCGTGGCGCAGCTGACCCTCGGCATGGCCCAGCTGCTCGGCGTCACCGGGCACCCGCATCCCGGCCACGTCGACCCCCACGCCACCGCGCACCTGCTCAACGAGTCGTCGGCGTGGACCATCGCGCTCGGGATCGGGATGGCGTGGGCCGCCTTCCGGCCCGCCGTGGCGACGGGGGTGCTGATCACCACGACCGGGTTCCTCGCCGTGCTGAGCCCGTTCGCCGTCATCGACCTGGCCACGGGGGCCGCGACGGTCGGCAGGGTCGCCTCGCACGCCATCCTGGTGCTCGCCGTCGGCCTGCTGATCAGCATCCGCCGTGGCCCGCACCGCGCCGGGCTCGCGCCGGACGAGCGGGTGGGCGGTCCCGGCCGGACCGAGCGCCAGCACCGCGAGCACGTCCGCCGCGCCCACCTGCGGCCGGTCAGCCGAAAGTCGGCGGCCTAAAGAGGCAACACCTGGTGACTTCTCAACAAGACCTCCGCATACTGTGCGCGATCACCCGCTCACAGGAGGTCGATTCGTGTCCCCTGCCTTACGAATCCCCGTCTTGGCCGCTTCGGTCCTCGCCGCCGGAGCCCTGATCGCCCAGCCCACCGCCGCCCAGCCGACCGCCGTCGCCGCCGACCCCACCGCCGCCGTCACCGCGGCCATGACCGCGCGGAAGCCCGCCGTCATGGCCGCGCCGAAGATCGACATCACCCGTCGGGACGGCGACTGGGCCTTCGGCACCGCCGTCGCGCTCGGCGTGCCCGGCACCGACCGGATGCCCGAGGGGTGGCTGTTCCTCGCCGAACGCACCCCCGACGGCTGGCGCGTCGCCCTCGACGGCGAGCCCGGGTTCGCTGGCCTCGCCGCCGAGGCGCCCGTGGTGACCGAGGCCGAGAAACCGCTGTTCGCCCAGCAGAACGGCCTGCAGGCGGCGGGCGACTTCCGCACCGGCATGGCCATGCCGTGGACCACCGGCCAGACCTGGGGCATGCCCGGCGGCCCGCACGGCTGGTCCGGCACGCCCACGCCGTGGAGCTCGCTCGACCTCGCGGGCGGCGACCAGCGCGTCCGCGCCGCGCGCGGCGGCACGGCCTACACGATGTGCAAGGGCTGGATCCGCGTCGTGCACGACCGCGGTTACGCGACCGACTACTACCACCTCTGGAACAACATCAACGTCAACGGCGCGGCCGTCGCCCAGGGCGCCTACCTCGGCGACACCGGCACGGACGTCACCTGCGGCGGCTCCGCGTTCGGCAGGCACGTCCACTTCGCACTCCGTCAGAACAGCGCCTACGTCGGCATCGCGGGCCACAACGTCGGCAAGTGGGTGCCGCAGAACGGCGGCGCCGCCTACCAGGGCTCCGCGCTGCACGGGAGCACCCGGGTCGCGGCGGGCGGCTCGGTCTACAACTACGGCCCGCTCGGCTTCAACCAAGGCGTCGTGGACACCAACGGCGGCGGCACGCTCAACAAGCGCTCCGGCCCCGGCACCGGCTACGGCGTGGTCGGCTCCGTCGCCGACGGCGCCACGGTCACCGTCTCCTGCTCCGCCAACGGCACCTCGCACACCGGCCGCTACGGCGCCACGACCCTGTGGGACCGGCTCAGCGACGGCACTTGGATCAGCGACGCCTACCTCTGGACCGGCGTCAACGGCCCGATCTCCGGCTACTGCTGACCACCAGGGGTGGCGGGTCGGTCGCCCGGCCCGCCAGCCCGGTCAGCCCGACCTACCCAGCCCGATCCGCCAGTCCGGCAGCTCGCCCAGCCGGTTCGGCAGGCCGGGCAGCCCGGCCCGCCGACCCGGCCCGGCAGCCGGTCGGCCAGCTCGGCCCGGCAGTTCGGCCCGTCGGCCCGCTGGCCCGATCTAGCCAGTCCGATCCGCCAGTCCGCAGCTCGGCCAGCCGGTTCGGCAGGCCGGGCAGCCCGGCCCGCCGACCCGGCCCGGCAGCCGGTCGGCCAGCTCGGCCCGGCACGGCCCGCTGGCCCGCCAGCCCGATCTAGCCAGTCCGATCCGCCAGTCCGGCAGCCCGGCCCGCCGACCCGGCCCGGCAGCCGGTCGGCCAGCCTGCCCCGGCAGTTCGGCCTGCCAGGCCCAGCCCCGGCCGGTCAGCCCAGCGTGCCCGTGGCCAGCAGGCCGCCGTCGACGCGGACGGTCTCGCCGGTGATCCACCCTGCCCGGTCCGAGGCCAGGAACGCCACCAGCTCGGCCACGTCCTCCGTCGTGCCCAGCCGCTTCAGCGGGTAGGTCTGCGCCGTCTCCTCCTCGCCCCTGGCGTACAGCGACTCGGCGAACCGGGTCTTGATCAGCCCGGGCGCCACGGCGTTCACCCGCACCTTCGGCCCCAGCTGCCAGGCCAGCTCCTCGGTCAGCCGGATCAGCGCCGCCTTCGACGCGCCGTACGCGCCGATCACGCCGGTGGAGCGCAGCCCGGCCACCGAGGCGATGTTGACGATCGAGCCGCCGTGCTCGCCCATCCACGCCTTCACGACCAGCTGCACGTATCCCAGCGCGGCCACCACGTTGGTGTCGAAGATCTTGCGCACGCCGTTGAGGTCCATGTCGACGAGCGAGCCGTAGACCGGGTTGATGCCGGTGTTGTTGACCAGCACGTCGAGGCTGCCGAACTCCGCCATCGTCTGCCGCACGACCTCGTCGCGGTCCTCGTCGCGCCCGGTGTTGGCCGCGACCGTCAGCACCCGCGCGCTGCGCACGGCGGAGCGGATCTGGGCCGCGGCGGCTTCCAGCGCGTCGGCCTTGCGCGCGGTGAGGGTGACGGCGGCGCCGCCGCGGGCCAGCTCGGTGGCGATCGCCAGGCCGATGCCCCGGCTCGCCCCGGTGACCAGCGCGGTCTTCCCGGTGTACTCGGCAGTAGTCATGGCTGGCACTGTAGCTAAGCAAGCGCTTAGCCGCGAGGGTGTGAAATCCGGTCGACCACCGGGGCTACACTCGGGTCGTGGTCTTCACCGACTGAACGGCGGGTCCGCCCGCGAGCGAGCGGCTCGTGGGCCGCTGACCCCTGCCCGGCGACCACCCAATCTCGGAGAGAATCCACGTGATCACCGCCACTGACCTGGAACTGCGCGCGGGCTCGCGCATCCTGCTCGCCGACGCCGCGCTGCGCGTCCAGCCGGGCGACCGCATCGGACTCGTCGGCCGCAACGGCGCGGGGAAGACCACCACGCTGCGCGTGCTCGCGGGCGAGGGCGAGCCGTACGCGGGCGAGGTCCGCCGCAGCGGCGAGCTGGGCTACCTGCCGCAGGACCCGCGTGAGGGCGACCTGTCCGTCACGGCCAAGGACCGCGTGCTCTCCGCCCGCGGCCTCGACGAGCTCGCCCGCGAGATGGAGAAGGCGCAGTCGGCGATGGCCGAGCTGGCCGACGACGCCGAGCGCGAGCGCGCCGTGCGCAAGTACGGGCGCATGGAGGAGCGCTTCGCCGCCCTCGGCGGCTACGCCGCGGAGAGCGAGGCCGCCCGCATCTGCGCCAACCTCGGCCTGGCCGACCGCATCCTGGTCCAGCCGCTGCGCACGCTCTCCGGCGGCCAGCGCCGCCGCGTGGAGCTGGCGCGCATCCTCTTCGCCGCCTCCGACGCGGGCGCGGGCGGGCGCTCGGGCACGATCCTGCTGCTCGACGAGCCCACCAACCACCTCGACGCCGACTCCATCGGCTGGCTGCGCGGCTTCCTCAAGCAGCACAACGGCGGGCTGGTCGTGATCAGCCACGACGTCGAACTGCTCGGCGACGTGGTCAACAAGGTCTGGTTCCTCGACGCCACCCGCGGCGAGGTCGACCTCTACAACATGGGCTGGCAGCGCTACCTCGACGCGCGCGCAGCGGACGAGAAGCGCCGCCGCCGCGAGCGGGCCAACGCCGAGAAGAAGGCCGGGGCGCTGCTGGCCCAGGCCGACAAGATGCGCGCCAAGGCGACCAAGGCCGTCGCGGCGCAGAACATGATCAAGCGCGCCGAGAAGCTGGTCGCCGGGCTGGACGAGGTCCGCCAGGCCGACAAGGTCGCCAAGATCCGCTTCCCGGACCCCGCGCCCTGCGGCAAGACACCGCTGACGGCCGAGGGGCTGAGCAAGTCCTACGGCTCGCTGGAGATCTTCACCGGCGTCGACCTGGCCATCGACCGCGGCTCGCGGGTCGTCATCCTCGGCCTCAACGGCGCGGGCAAGACCACACTGCTGCGGCTGCTGGGCGGCATGGAGAAGCCCGACACCGGCTCGGTCGTCCCGGGCCACGGCCTGCGCATCGGCTACTACGCCCAGGAGCACGAGACGCTCGACCACGCAGCGAGCGTGTGGCAGAACGTGCGCCACGCCGCGCCGGACGTGCCCGAGCAGCAGCTGCGCTCGCTGCTGGGCACGTTCCTGTTCCAGGGCGAGCAGCTCGACCAGCCCGCCGGGACGCTCTCCGGCGGCGAGAAGACCCGCCTCGCGCTGGCCGGGCTGGTCTCCAGCGCGGCCAACGTGCTGCTGCTCGACGAGCCGACCAACAACCTCGACCCGGCCAGCCGCGAGCAGGTCCTCGACGCGCTGCGCCGCTTCACCGGCGCCGTCGTCCTGGTCACGCACGACCCCGGCGCGGTGGAGGCGCTCCAACCCGAGCGGGTGATCCTGCTGCCCGACGGGACCGAGGATCACTGGTCGCCGGAGTACCTCGAACTCGTGCAACTTGCGTGAAAATCGCCGTTTTCCTGGGCGGGTGTAAAAGCCGGATCACGCACCGTCCCCACTTCGGTATCCGCCGTGATCGCCAGGTTAGACACGTTTTAGTCATCTCGTCTGGCATTCCGCGCCACCGTGTTCGATCATTGCGGCGGTAGGGGTCATCCGTGGCCCCCACCACTCGCGACGGAAGGCGGACAACGTGGCTGACCTCAAGAAAGGCGCGCGGATCACCGGCGCCATGCGCGACAAGCTGGCCACCGACTTGAAGAAGAAGTACGAGAAGGGCGCGAGCATCCGCGCCCTCGCGGAAAGCACGGGCCGGTCCTATGGATTCGTGCACCGCGTGCTCTCCGAGTCGGGCGTGACCCTGCGGGGTCGGGGCGGGGCCACCCGGACGAAGAAGAAGTAGCCCGCGAGGGCCGCGCTGCGGGTTCCCGGTGTGGTGCCGGCATCGGAATCCGCTGCGGAAACCGGTTCGATCAGTCGAATCGGAGTCGGAATCCGCGAGCCGAAACCGCATGATCGTTCCCCGGTCCCCGCCGGCTCGGTGTGGACCGGCTCCCCCGCACCCCGGGCCGGGCCCGGGGGTCCTGGGATGATTCCAGGCGCTCCCGGCGTCGCAGTCGAGTCGGGGCGAGGGGAGTCGGCCGATGGACAACGCGCGCAGTTTCCTGCGCGGCTCGATGCGGGCCGCGGACACGCCGAAGGCTCTGCGGACCGGGACGCTGCGCCGGGTGCTGGTCTTCAGCAGGCAGCACCGGGGCCGGTTGGTGTGGTTCCTCGCGCTGACCGTGCTGTCGGCGGTGCTGACCGTGACCACCCCGCTGCTGGCGGGCCGGGTCGTCGACGCGATCGTGGCGGGGTCGTCGACGTCCACCGTGGTCTGGCTGGCCGTGGTGATCGCCGCGCTGGCCGTGGTGGCGGCGGGACTGGGCGTGGCCGAGCGCTGGCAGTCGGCGCGGATCGGCGAGGGCCTGATCTACGACCTGCGCCGGGCGGTGTTCGAGCACGTCCAGCGGATGCCGGTCGCGTTCTTCACCAGGACGCGCACCGGCGCGCTGGTCAGCAGGCTCAACAACGACGTGCTTGGGGCACAGCGGGCGTTCACGTCGACCCTGGCGGGGCTGGTCACGAACGTCATCCAGCTGGTGCTGTCCCTCGCCGTGATGATGACGCTGTCGTGGCAGGTCACGGCGCTCGCGCTGGTCCTGCTGCCGGTCTTCGTGCTGCCCGCGCGCCGGATGGGCCGCCGGATGGCCGACCTGCAGCGCGAGGCGGCGGGCCTGAGCGCGGCGATGAACACCCAGATGACCGAGCGCTTCTCCGCCCCGGGCGCGACGCTGGTCAAGCTGTTCGGCCGCCCGGACGCGGAGTCGGCCGACTTCGCCGAGCGGGCGGGCCGCGTCCGCGACATCGGCGTGCGCACGGCGATGGCGACCCGGTGGTTCATGACCGGCCTGCAGCTGGTGTCCGCGCTGGCCCAGGCGCTGGTGTACGGGCTCGGCGGCTACCTCGCGCTGCGCGGTGAGCTGGCGCCGGGGACGGTGGTGGCGCTCGCGCTGCTGCTGACCCGCCTCTACACCCCGCTGACGGCGCTGGCGAACGCGCGTGTGGACATGATGACGGCGCTGGTGTCGTTCGAGCGCGTCTTCGAGGTGCTGGACCTGCGGCCGATGATCGAGGAGCGGCCGGACCCGGTCGCGCTGCCGCCCGGGCCGGTGTCGGTCGAGTTCGCCGACGTGCGCTTCGGCTACCCGGCGGCGGAGAAGGTGTCGCTGGCGTCGCTGGAGGAGGTCGCCGTGCTCGACCGGCGCGGCGGGGTCGAGGTGCTGCACGGGGTCTCGTTCACGGCCGAGCCGGGGGAGATGGTCGCGCTGGTCGGGTCCTCAGGGGCGGGCAAGTCGACGATCGCGACCCTGGTGCCCCGGCTGTACGACGTGGACTCCGGCGCGGTGCGGCTGTCCGGGGTGGACGTCCGCGAGCTGTCGTTCGCGTCCCTGCGGGAGGCCGTCGGCGTGGTCACCCAGGACGGGCACCTGTTCCACGACACCATCCGGGCGAACCTGGCGTACGCGTGCCCGTCCGCTGGCGACGACGAGCTGTGGGACGCCCTGCGCGGGGCCCGCCTCGACGCGCTCATCGCGTCCCTGCCGGACGGGCTGGACACGGTCGTCGGGGAGCGCGGCTACCGGTTGTCCGGCGGCGAGCGCCAGCGGCTGACCATCGCCCGCCTGCTGCTGGCCCAGCCGCGCGTGGTGATCCTGGACGAGGCGACGGCCCACCTGGACTCGTCGTCGGAGGCCGCAGTCCAGGCCGCCCTCGCCGACGCCCTGCGCGGGCGCACCGCCCTGGTGATCGCCCACCGCCTGTCGACCATCCGGGCCGCCGACAAGATCCTGGTGGTCGAGGACGGCCGGATCGTCGAGCAGGGCACGCACGACGACCTCCTGGCCGCCGACGCCCGCTACGCCGAGCTGTACCGCACCCAGTTCGCCGAGGACGCCGCCGCCTAGCCAGCCGTCCCGCCACGCGACGCGGGAGGAGAGCAGGTCCCGGGTGCACCCGCGGTCACCTCGGCGCCCGTGACCGGGCATCCCGATTCGCGTGCGCGACCACCCGATGCGGGCGTGGCGGCGCTCGCCCGCCTACTCGGCGAGGCGGTGGATGACGATCACGCCGCCGTGGGCGGGCTGGTCGCGGCGCTCGTCGTCGGTGGTGACGTACTCGTCGAGGAGCGCGCGGATGCGGCGGTCCAGTTCGGCGGCGTCGGCGGGGGAGAGGTGCAGGGCGAACCGCGCGAAGGTGCTGACCGACTCCGGTCCGGCGGCGCGCAGTTCCTCCTGGAGCGCGTCGATGGGGGCGAAGGCGGCGTCGGCGCCGGTGTCCGCTGGGTCGTCCAGCCACCAGGAGCGCGCCTTGGCGCGGTAGGGCTTCTCCAGCGCCCCGCTCTCGCCGGTCCGGACGGGGGCCTGCTCCAACAGGCCCGCGTTGATGAGCGTGCGGACGTGGAACAGGACGGTGCCGGGATCGCGGCCGAGCCGGTCGGCGAGCTGCTTGTTGGTCAGCTCCCCCTGCCAGCACAGCCGCAGGATGCGCAGGCGCAGCGGGTGGGCGAGGGCCTTGGCCTCGGCGGCGGTCGCCTCGCGGTGGGGCAGCATGGGGGAATCGTACATCGGTGGAGTTTTCTCCATCGGTGTGCAATCCTCCATCAGTGACGGGTGACTATTGGCGGTTATGGACCTCCTCGGGTCTGTCGAACCTCGCCGACGGCGTGCTCAAGGTGGCGTTGCCGCTGGTGGCGATCGAGGCGACCCGGTCGCCGGTGCTCATCGCCGGGCTCGCGGTGGCGTTCTCCCTGCCGTGGCTGCTCGTGGCGCTGCCCGCGGGCGCGGTCGTCGACCGGGTCGACCGGCGGGTCCTGATGATGACGGCCAACCTCGTGCGGGCGGTCCTTGTCCTGGCGATCGCGTTCGGACCGACCGACATCCGGCTGTTCTCCGCGATCGCGTTCGGCATCGGCGTGGCCGAGGTGCTCCACGACGTCGCCGCGCAGTCGGTCGTGCCCGCCGTGGTCCCCGACGAGCACCTCTCCCGCGCGAACGGCCGCCTCTACGCCGTCGAGTTGACCGCGAACGAGTTCGTCGGGCCGCCGCTGGCCGGGTTCCTCGTGGCGGCGAGCGCGCTGGCGGCGCTGGCCGTCCCCGGCGGGCTGTGGATCGCGGCCGTGGTCGCGCTGTTCCTGGTGCGCGGCACGTTCCGGCCCGAGCGGGCCCAGCGGGCGTCGCTGCGCGGCGAGGTCGCGGAGGGCCTGGCCTTCCTGTGGCGCGATCGGGTGCTGCGCGCGTTCTCGGTGGTGGTCGGGCTGTTCAACTTCGCGACCAGCGCGACCTACGCCATCCTCGTGCTGTACGCGGTGGGCGCGATGGGGTTGGACGACCGGGGGTTCGGCTGGCTGCTGGCCGCCGTCGCCGGGGGCAGCGTCGTCGGCTCCGTGGCCGCCGAGCGCGTCGAGCGCGGTCTCGGCCGGGACCGGGCGCTCGTCGGCTCTCTCGCCGTCGCCGCGCCGCTGATCGCCCTGCCCGCCGCCACCGCGAACCCGATCGCGGTGGGGGCGGGCTTCTTCGGCAGCGGCGCCGCGATCATGGTGCTGAACATCGTCATGGTGTCGTTGCGGCAGCGCCGCACACCCGACCGGCTGCGCGGACGGGTCACCAGCGGGCACCGGATGGTGGCGTGGGGCAGCAAGCCGCTCGGCGCGCTGGCGGGCGGCCTCGTCGGCGAACTCCTCGGGCTCCCGGCGGTGTTCCTCGTGATGGGGCTGGTGGCCGCCGCCGGGATCCCGGTGCTGGTGCGGGCCCTGCGCTAGCCCAGGTGCGGCACGCGGTCGCCGTACCGCTCCAGCAGCGCGGCGTTCGCGGTGTCGCCGCCCTCGACATTGGAACTGCGCCAGCGCGGCAGCTCCACACCCTCGGCCTCGGCCCGGTCGTGCAGCCGGGCGAGCATCAGATTCCACAGGAAGGCGTTGCACAGCGTGGAAAGCGACGCGGTCACCGCGGAATCCGGCGGATAGGCCACGTCACCGGGGCCGGTGAGCGTGTCCAGCACGATGGTCGCGTGCTCGGCCAGCAGGCCACCGGCCCGCCGCGTCGCTCCCGCCGACGAGCGGGGCGACGTCACCGCGACGACCGGGCAGCCGCTGTCCACCGCGGTCTGGGCCAGTTCGACCGGGAACGGGTTCACCCCGGAGTTGGAGAAGATGAACAGCACCTCGTGGCCCGTGCGCGGCACCTCGGCGAACACCGACGCCGCCAGCCCGGCGCGCCGCTCGGCCGCGGTGGCCTTCCGGGCGCCGCCGAAGACCTGCAGGTCGTCGTGCACCAGCGGCCGCACGCACGCCAGGCCGCCCGCCCGGAAGAACGTCTCGGCGACGGCGGCCAGCGAGTGCCCCGCGCCCGAGGTGAGCACCAGGCCGTCGGCGCGGACGCAGGACAGCACCAGCTCGGCGGTCTCGTCCAGCGCGGACGCGTTGTGCTCGGCGACTTTCGCCAGGTGGGTGAGGGCCAGGTCGCCGTACACGGTGCCTCCAAAGCGGGTCAGGTCGTCGGGGTGGTCGGCGTCGGCGCCGTCGGCGACGTCCGCGCACGGGACCTCGGCGACGGCCCGGCCGCGCAGGTAGGGGCGGGCGCCGGTGTCGCCGACCGCGAGTTCGGCGACGCCCGCCCAGTGGTCGCGGCCGAGCAGCACCGGGTGGCCGGGCTCGCCGTCGTAGGTCGCCCTGGCCAGCGCGTCGGGGGCGGCCAACGCCGCCAGTCTGGACACCGCGGCCGCAGTGACGCCGGGAGTGTCCACAGTGAGCACGACGGCGGCGTCCACATCGGGCAGTGCGGACAGCCCGGCGCGCAGCGACGAGCCCATGCCCGATGCCCAGTCCGGGTTCTCCACGACGGTCGCTCGATCGCCGAGATGCGCGGCCACCTCGGCGGCGGACGCGCCCGTCACCACGACGACGGGATCGCAGCCGCCGTCGACCAGCGCGCGGAGGGCGTGGTCGACCAGCAGTTCGCCGCGCAAAGGCGCCAGCGCCTTGGGCATGCCGAAGCGCCTGCCCGCACCCGCGGCGAGAAGCAGACCGGCCGTCATGGCAGGCAGCCTAGTCGCCGAGACCGGGAACGATCTAGGTCACATGGGCGATGAGCAGGGAAGTCACCGCTTCCGGCGCGTCCCACACCACCCAGTGGGACGCCTCGTCGAGCATCTCGAAATGGTATGGACCATCGACCCACTTGCCGCAGCTCAGCGCCGCGGTCGAGCCCACCGCGACGTCCTCGGTGCCCCAGAGGTACAGCACCGGGACGGACACCCGGTCCGGCAGGACCAGCCGCCGCGCGGCGCGGAACCAGTTCAGCGCCGCGGTGAGCGCGTCGGGCTCGGACAGCCGGGCGACGTAGTCGGCCACCGCCGACCGGGGCAGCCGGTGCTCGAAGATCGCGCGCAGGGCGGCGGCGTCGTCGGCGAGCAGCCTGCGTTCGGCGGAGCGCTCCTTGAACAGCGCCAGGTGCTGCGAGCGCAGCGCCTGGTCCTCGTCGGCTCGGGCGGCCTCGGCCAGCGCGCACGGGTGCGGCGCGGACAGCGCGGCCAGCGTGCGGACGCGGTCGGGGTGCGCGGCCGCGGCGTGCCAGCCCACGACCGCGCCGACGTCGTGGCCGACCAGGTCGAACCGCGCCCAGCCGGACGCGTCGGCGATGGCCAGCACGTCGCCCACGAGGTCGTCGACGTGGTACTCGCCGGGCGACTCCGGCCGCACGCCGGGGGAGTAGCCGCGCTGGTCGACGGCGACCGCGCGGTACCCGGCCCGGCCCAGCGCCGCCACCTGGTGCTCCCACGCGGACGCGGCCTCCGGGAAGCCGTGCAGCAGCAGGACCGGCCGGTCGTCGGGCGCGCCCGCGGCGATGCCGTCGAAGGTCCCGGCCGGGGTCGCGATGCGCACGTGTTCGATCACGCACAGCAGACTAGCCGTGGGGACCGACACAGCGGCCAATCCCGGCGGCCCCCGGTTGCGAAGATGACGTCGTGGACGATCTCACCCCCCGCCTGCGCCGCTTCGCCGACGGCGACGCCGCCGCCGTGCTCGTGCTGCACGGCGGTCGGGAGTGGAGCATGGCCCGGGTCGCCTCGCACCAGCTCGCCTACCTGCGGATGGTCCCGTTCGCCCTGGACATCGCCCGCAGGAGCGACAACGTCGGCGTCCACCTGCTGCGCAACCGGTACCGGGGCTGGAACCCGCCCGCCGCGCACCCGGTGCAGGACGCGGAATGGGCGCTGGACCGCATCGGCGACGTCCCGGTCGTGCTGGTCGGGCACTCGATGGGCGGCCGCGTCGCGCTCCGGGTCGCCGGACACCCGAACGTGGTCGGGGTCTGCGCGCTCGCGCCGTGGATCGTCGACGAGCCCGTCGACCAGCTCGCCGGGCGCGCGGTGCTGATCGCGCACGGCGACCGCGACCGGACGACCGAACCCGCGCTGTCCTTCCGCTTCGCCGAGCGCGCCCGGCGGGTCACCGACCGGGTCGCCCGCTTCGACATGCGCGGCGAAGGGCACGCGATGCTGCGCAAAGCGGCCGTGTGGACGCGCCTGACCACGCGTTTCGCACTCGGTGTCCTCGGCACCCAACCGCATGATCCGCTGATTACGAATGCGTGGCGTCAGCCCGCGCCGGACGGATTGCGGGTGCCTATGTAGAGGGAGGACGTCCGTGAGGAAGGACATCGTGCGGGGTGCGCGCGACCGCGTCGCCGTGATCGGGAGCGGGGTGTCCGGCCTGACGGCCGCCTACCTGCTCCAGCGCCGCCACGACGTGACCCTGTTCGAGGCCGACGACCGGCTCGGCGGCCACGCCCACACCCACGACCTGCCCGCGGGCGACGGCCGCGTGGCCGCGGTGGACAGCGGTTTCATCGTCCACAACGAGCGGACATATCCCCACCTGCTGCGGCTGTTCGCCGAACTCGGCGTGACCACGCGCGACTCGGAGATGTCGATGAGCGTGCGCTGCGAGGGCTGCGGCCTGGAGTACGCGGGCGCGCGCGGGCCCGTGGGCGTGTTCGCCCAGGCGTCCAGCCTGGCCAGCCCCCGGTTCCTGCGCATGCTCACCGAGATCAAGCGGTTCCACCGACACGCCCGGCGCGTCCTGCGGGACGACCCGGGCGAGATCACGCTGCGCGCGTTCGTCGTCGTGGGCGGGTATTCGCGGTACTTCGTGGACCACTTCCTGATCCCGCTCGTCTCCGCGGTGTGGTCGGCGGGCCCGGAGCCCACGATGCGCTACCCGGCGCGGTATCTGTTCGAGTTCCTGCACCACCATGGGGTGCTCGCCGTCACCGGGTCGCCGCGGTGGAGGACCGTCGTGGGCGGCTCGCGCGAGTACGTCGAGCGCGCGGTCAAGAACCTTTCGGCCGTCGCGCTGTCCACCCCGGTCCGAGCGCTGGTGCGCCACAGCGACCACATCGAACTGCGCGACGACGCCGACGAGGCGCACCGGTTCGCCCGGGTCGTCGTGGCCACCCACCCGGACCAGGCCCTGCGCCTGCTCGCGGCGCCGACGCCCGCCGAGCGGGCGACGCTGGGCGCGTTCGAGTACTCGGTGAACCAGACACTCCTGCACACAGACACGTCCGTGCTGCCTCGGACGCGCAACGCGGCGGCGTCGTGGAACTACCTCAAGCCCGCCTGCTCGGTCGCCGACGGCCCGGTGCGGGTCAGTTACGCAATGAACCGGTTGATGGGGCTGACGGAGCCCGAGGAGTACATCGTCAGCCTCAACGCCGCCGACCGCGTGGACCAGGACAAGGTCCTGCGCCGGATGGTCTACGAGCACCCGATCTACACCCCCGGCTCGCTGGCCGCCCAGCGCGGCCTGCCCGCGCTCAACGACGACCGCGTCGCCTACGCGGGCGCGTATCACGGGTGGGGCTTCCACGAGGACGGTTGCGCGTCGGGCGTCCGTGCGGCGGAGCACTTCGGTGCAGGGTGGACTCCGTGACCGCGCTCTATGACAGCACCGTGACGCATGTCCGACGGGAACGGATGGATCGGACATTTCACCACCGCGTGCACTACTGGCTGGTCGATCTCGACGCGCTGCCCCGGTACGGGCCGCTGGCGAGCTTCCGCGCGGCGGACCATCTGGGCGTTCCGGCGCGCTCCATCAAGGCGAACCTGGCCGCCTGGTTGGCCGGGCAGGGCATTTCCGTGTGCGGCCGGGTGTTGATGCTGGCGAACGCGCGGGTGTTCGGGTACGTGTTCAACCCGCTCACCCTGTACTGGGTGCACGATGAACGCGGGGAGGTGGACTGTGTGGTGGCGGAAGTGCACAACACCTACGGGGAGCGGCACTGCTATCTGCTCCGTCCGGACGAGGATGGCCGCGCGCGGGTCGCGAAGGACTTTTATGTGTCGCCGTTCCTGGCCGGGGGCGGCGAATACCTGATGCGCGTGCCGCTTCCAGGTGAAAGGCTTTCCGTGGCGGTTGCCCTCCGCCAGGACGGGAATGTCCCGTTCACCGCGACACTTGTCGGCACGCGCAAGGCGCCGACCCTCGGGGAGGTGGTCCGGATGGTGCTGCGCGGGCGGCTGCTGCCCCACCGGGTCAGCGCCCTCATCCGCAAGCACGGCATCACGCTGTGGCTGCGCCGCGTTCCCGTCGTCCCCCGCCCGAAGCACGCGCCCCAGGAGGGTGTCCAGTGACCGAGATGCCGACCCGCGCCCCGGCGGACCGTCCCGATCCCTCCGGCCAGTGGGGCTCGCTGTTCACCCCGCCGCACAACGCGTTCCGCGCCCGCGTCGCCCGCGCCCTGTTCACCAACGCCGTCCGCCGCCTGCCCGTGCGCGTGGAATACCCGGACGGCACCCGGGTCGGCGCAGGCGGACCGCAGTCCCCGCTGATGCGCCTCGAGCGCCCGTCCGCGTTCTTCCACCGCCTCGGCGTCGACGCCAAGATCGGCTTCGGCGAGAGCTACATGGCGGGCGACTGGACCAGCACGGCGCTGGTGGAGCTGCTGACCGAGTTCGCCGCCCGGATGAGCACCCTCATCCCGCCCCGCCTGCAGGCCTTCCGCCGCTGGGTGGACCGTCGGCAGCCGGTGGCCGAGGAGAACACGGTCGAGAACTCCCGCCGCAACATCCACCGGCACTACGACCTGTCGAACGACCTCTTCGCCACTTTCCTCGACGAGACGATGACGTACTCGTCGGCGTGGTTCGCCCCCGGCTCGTCGGACCTGCGGGAGGCGCAACTCCGCAAAATCGACGGCATCCTGGACTACGCCCGGGTCGGCGGCGACACCCACGTGTTGGAAATCGGCACCGGCTGGGGCGCACTCGCGATTCGAGCGGCTCAGCGCGGGGCCCGGGTGACGACGCTGACCTTGTCGTCGGAGCAGAAGGCGCTGGCCGAACAGCGCATCGCCGCTGCTGGGGTGGGGGATCGGGTGCAGGTGGTTCTTCGGGACTACCGGGAGGCCCAGGGGACTTATGACGCTGTGGTGAGCGTGGAGATGATCGAGGCCGTGGGGGAGCGGTATTGGCCTACTTACTTCTCCGCTGTCGATCGGCTGCTGCGGCCTGGGGGGCGGTTCGGGTTGCAGACGATCACCATGCCGCATGATCGGATGATGGCTACTCGGGATTCTTACACGTGGATCCACAAGTATATCTTTCCTGGGGGGATTATTCCTTCTGTTGAGGCTATCGAGGAGTGTGTGGGGCGGTTCACGGGGATGAAGGTGCATGCGTTTCGGGACTTCGGGTTGGATTACGCGGAGACGTTGCGGCAGTGGCGGGTGCGGTTTCTGTCGCAGTGGGGGCGGGTTGCGCAGTTGGGGTTTGACTCTACTTTTCGGCGGATGTGGGAGTTTTATCTCGCTTACTGTGAGGCTGGGTTTCGGGCGGGGTATCTGAATGTTCGGCAGTTGTCTATTGGGCGGTGAGGTTGCTGGGGGGCGGTGAGGTTGCTGCTGGTGCTGGGGGGTCGGCTCGCCGGTTCCCGGCGTTGCTCGTGGTCACAAGCGTCCTCGCCGGACGGGCAGGTCTCCAGGATGGTCGGGCTTGCCTGCCATCCCGTCGACCTCCCGGAGGGTTACCACAGCCAGGGTGGGGGCGCGGAGCTTGCGTTTTCGCGGGTTAGGGCCCTGGGGGCCCTAACCTGGCAAGTCCTGTTTCGTCGAGGGCCGCGCCCCCACCCTGGCTATGGTAAGGCTTTGCCAGGTCGACGGGATGGCAGGCAAGCCCTGCTTTGGGGGGTGGGCGGGTGGAGTGCCAGTGGGCAAGAAAGATTATGAACTGTGTTAAGCAGCGCAACTGCCCTCAAAAGGTAACTCGCCCCGGATAACTGGCCGATGGGGTGGACTCCCATTCGTGGGGAGCGAAGCGGTGCTACCCTTGCTCGGGCGTGGACGGCTTCGCCGCTCCGCCCTTCTCCACGCCCGCGCCGCTTCGCTTAGGGGCCCCGCGAATGGGAGTTCACCCCATCGGCCACTAAGAAGCAAATCGCGAACCACCCTGCCAGCGGCCGGTCGGGCGCCGAAGCCTGTCGAGAAACCAAGGCCCCGGTAGTCGACGAGCGGCAGCGGAGCAAGCGAGCGAGCCCGAGCAACCCACCCGCCCCATCCGGCGTCTTCCGAACAAGCGATGGGAGACTCCCATGCGGAAGGAAATCGGCGTTGACGACACGGTCGGGCGGACAGATGAGCTACGGACAGGGACATCCCCGGGGCCACCGGCCACCGCCGTACCACCCGGACGGCCCCCAGGGTCGCCGCGGGCCTGACCCGCGCCACCAGCAGCCGCACCGGGGCCACCAGCAGCCTTACCGGGGGCAAGCCCAGCGCGGGCCCGACCAGCGCCACCCGGCTCCGCCTCGGCGGGGGCGGCGGAGGCGGAAGCCGGGGCGGATCGCGCTCGTCGTCGTGCTGGTGCTGGTGGCGTTGGTCGCCGGGCTCTGGATCTACGGGGAGTCGTCGCTCAACCGGACCGCCGCGCTCACCGACTACGAGGGCAGGCCCGCGGCGGGGTCGGGGACCAACTGGCTCATCGTCGGGTCCGACAGCCGGGAGGACCTCAGCGAGGACCAGCAGAAGGAGCTGAACACCGGCGCCCCGGAGGGCAGGCGGACCGACACCATCATGGTCCTGCACATCCCCGACAACGACACACCGCCGACGCTCGTCAGTCTGCTGCGCGACTCCTACGTGCCGATCCCCGGCCACGGCCGCAACAAGCTCAACGCCGCCTACGCCTTCGGTGGCCCGCAGCTGCTCGCGCAGACCGTGGAGGTGTCCACCGGGCTGCGGATGGACCACTACATCGAGATCGGCCTCGGCGGGTTCGCCGACCTGGTCGACGCGGTCGGCGGCGTCGAGATGTGCCTGGACAAGCCCATCAAGGACCCGCTGGCGGGCATCGACCTCCCCGCGGGCTGCCAGGAGCTGTCCGGGCCGGACGCCCTCGGGTACGTCCGCACCCGCGTCGGGCCGAGGGCGGACCTGGACCGGGTGATCCGGCAGCGGGAGTTCATCGGCGCGCTGACCGACAAGGCGACCAGCCTCGGGACGATGGTCAACCCGTTCCGCGCGGTGCCGCTGCTGGCCGCGGCGCCGGACGCGGTGACCGTGGACGAGGGCGACCACCTGCACAACCTGCTGCCGCTGGCCATGGCGATGGGCTCCGGCGATCTGGTCACCACCACGGTGCCGATCGGCGGCGGCGAGCGGGTCCCGGGTGTCGGCGCGGTGGTCCGCTGGGACCGGGAGAAGGCGCTGGCCCTGTTCGACGCGCTGGGCACCGACGCGCCGGTCTCGGCGGACCTCATCACCAAGCCGCCCGCCTGATCAGCGGGTCCGCGCGCGCAGGATCTCCAACGCCTGGTCGGCGTGCACGTTGAAGCGCAGCTCGCTCTTGATCTCGCCGAGCACGGTGTGGTCGGTGTCGATGACGAACGTCTTGCGCTTGGTCAGCAGCGGCCCGAAGCGGCGGCGGACGCCGAACTGCTTGGCGACGGCGCCGTCCGGGTCGGACAGCAGCGGGTAGTCGAAGGCGTGCGTCGCGGAGAACTGGGCCTGCTTCGCCACCGGGTCCGGGCTGATGCCCACGCGGTGCGCGCCGACCTCGGCGAACTCGGCCGCGAGGTCGCGGAAGTGGCAGCTCTCCGCGGTGCAGCCGCCGGTCATCGCGGCCGGGTAGAAGAAGAGCACGACGGGGCCGGTGGCCAGGAATTCCGACAGCGAGCGCTGCGCGCCGGTCTCGTCGGCCAGGGTGAAGTCGGCGACCTTGTCTCCGGTCCTCATCGGGTTCCTTTCGGTGGCAGCGGGACGAAACCGCTGGTGCGGGCAACGTACTCGGCGTATCCCGGGCGGCTCGCGCCGAGGTGGCGCTCGGTGAGCGGCTTGCCCGTGCCGCGGGCGAGTAGAGAGGTCATGACCAGCGGCGACACGATGGTCGCAGCTCCCCACCACGAGTCGCACGCCATCAGGTAGATGCCCCACCACACGCAGGCGTCGCCGAAGTAGTTGGGGTGCCGGGTGTAGCGCCACAGGCCGGTGTCGAGCACCTTGCCGGAGTTCGCCGGATCGGCCTTGAACCGGCTCAGCTGCGCGTCGCCGACGGTCTCGAAGGCGAACCCGACCGCCCACAGCGCCGCGCCCGCCGCGTCCAGCCAGGTGAGCCCGCCGGACTGCGCGACCTGCACCGGCAGCGAGATGACCCACATCAGCACGGCCTGGGGCAGGAACACCACGCGCAGCATGTGCAGGCGCGGATCGCCCTCGGCGCGGCCCAGGATCTCCGCGTAGCGCCGGTCCTCCGGCTTGCCGTGGTTGCGGACGTGCAGGTGCACCGCCAGTCGCACGCCCCACACCACGGTGAGCGCCGTGACGAGTATGTCTCCATCGGACAGTCCGAACGAGACGATAGCGATGAGCGCGAATCCCAGACCCCATGCGGTGTCGATGGTGTCGTACTTGCCCCGCCGCACGCTGATCGCGAACACCGCCGCCATGAGCACCGCGACGGCGGCCGCGGTCGCCGCGAAGGTCACGCCCGCGCCCGCAGTCCTGCGCGCGTGCGCGGCATCCCGCTGCGCCCGTCCGCCGTGGGCCGCACGGCCAGGATCTGGTCGACGCCCATCCGGTTCTCCTCGAACGCCAGCGCCCCGCCCGCGAAGTACAGCCGCCACACCCTGGCCTGTTCCTCGCCGACCAGCGCGACGACCTCCGGCCAGCGCCGCTCCAGCGTGGCCCACCACGCCCGAACGGTCCACACGTAGTGCTCGCGCAGCGCCTCCACGTCGCGGACCTCCAGGCCCGCCCGCTCCAGCAGGTCGATGGTCTGGCCGACCGGCCGCATGTTCATGTCCGGGGCGATGTAGGTCTCGATGAACGCGCCGCCGCCCTGGGCGTTCGCGCCGCGCGACATCTGCTGCAGCAGCAGGCGGCCGCCGGGCTTGAGCATGCGGTGCAGGGTGGCCGCGTAGACCGGGTAGTTGGCCCGGCCGACGTGCTCGCCCATCTCGAGCGTGCCGATCGCGTCGAACGGCTCGCCCGCGAGGTCCCGGTAGTCCTGCAGCCGGATCTCCACCCGGTCGGCCAGGCCCAGCTCGTCGAGGCGGGCCATGATGAACTCGCGCTGCTCGCGCGCGAGCGTGATCCCGGTGACGTGCACGCCGTAGTGGCGGGCGGCGTGGATGGCCAGCGAGCCCCAGCCGCAGCCGACGTCGAGCATCCGCGTCCCGGGCTGCAGCCCGAGCTTCGCGCAGACCAGGTCGAGCTTGTCGCGCTGGGCGTCCTCGACGGTGTAGTCCGGGGCGTCGGAGGTCCAGTAGCCGCAGGAGTAGGCCATTTGCGGGTCGAGGACCATCCGGTAGAAGGCGTTGGAGAAGTCGTAGTGGTGGGAGATCGCGGCCTCGTCGCGGGCCTTGCTGTGCGCGCGCCCGCGCAGCCGCGCCTCGGCCTCGGGGACCGCGGGGCGGGGGCCGAGCACCCCGAGCCGCACGGCGGTCCTGATCAGGCCGAGCTTGTCCATCAGCCCCAGTCCGGGCGTGGCGCCGCCGCGGGTCAGCGCCCAGAACCGCGACAGCGCGGCGCCCACGTCGCCCTCCACGTCGAGGTCCCCGCTGACGTACGCGCGGGCCAGTCCCAGCTCGTTCGGGCTCCACAGCAGGTGCCGCAGCGCCCGCCGGGTGCGCACGACGCCCACCGGCCCGTCGTCGGGCCCGGCCTCGCTGCCGTCCCATGCGCGCAGCCGCACCGGCAGCGGCGCGCCGATCACCGCCTCGGCCAGCTCGGCCAGGGTGGTGGCGACAGGGGTGCGTTCGGCCACGGCGACTCCGATCTGCGTGGGGGCGTCCACCCCCGCATTCGGGGGTCCGCCACGCCCGGATGGGTCGTGCCAGTATCGGCCTTGTGGAGATCGCGATCGCGCGGGTGGCGACGGAGGTGTTCTCGCCCGCCGTGGTGGTGCTGGTGCTGCCCATGACCGTGGCGTGGCACGCGACCGGGCACGTCGGGCTCACGCTGCTGTGGGGCTTGGAGGTGGCCCTGTTCTCCAGCGTGCTGCCGATGCTGTTCATCATCCGCGGCGCCCGCGCGGGCCGCTGGGACGGCCACCACGTGCGCGACCGCGAGCACCGGACGGTCCCGCTGCTGGTCGGGCTCGCGTCCACGGCCGTCGGCGTCGCCATCCTGGTGCTGGCCGACGCGCCGCGCGACGTCCTGGCGCTGTCCGCGGCCATGATCGCCACGCTGGCCGTGTGCATCGCGGTGACCCGGTTCTGGAAGATCTCCCTGCACGCCGCGGTCTCCGGCGGCGCGGTCGCCATGGTCACGCTGCTCTACGGGCCGTGGTCGCTGCTGCTGCTGCTGGCGCCGCTGGCCCTGGTGTGCTGGTCGCGGGTCGTGCTCGGGGACCACACCGCGGCCCAGGTGGTCGCCGGGGCGATCACCGGGCCGCTCGTCGGCGGTGTGGTGTTCCTGCTAGCGGGCTGAGGCGAGCACGTCCGCGATCGCCGCGACGCCCTGGTCGATCTCGGCCTCGGTGATCACCAGCGGGGGCGCGACGCGCAGCGTGGTGTCGTGGGTCTCCTTGCAGAGCACGCCGCGCTCCATCAGCGCCTCGGAGGCGAGGCGGCCCGCCATGGTGGTCAGCTCGACGCCCGCCCACAGCCCGCGGCCGCGGACCTCGGAGACGCCCCGGCCGACCAGCTCGCCGAGCCGGGCGTGCAGGTGGGCGCCCAGCACCCGCGAGCGCTCCTGGAACTCGCCGGTGGCCAGCAGCCGGACGACGGCGCGGCCGACGGCGCAGGCCAGCGGGTTGCCGCCGAAGGTGGAGCCGTGCTCGCCGGGGCGCAGCACGCCGAGGACGTCGCGGCGGCCGACCACCGCCGACACCGGCAGGATGCCCCCGCCGAGCGCCTTGCCCAGCGTGTAGACGTCGGCGCGGACCCCGGCGTGGTCGAGGGCGAACAGGGACCCGGTGCGGGCCAGGCCCGACTGGATCTCGTCGGCGATGAACAGGACGTTGTTCTCGTCGCAGAGGCGGCGGACCTCGCGCAGGTAGTCCGCGCCGGGCACGACGACGCCCGCCTCGCCCTGGATCGGCTCGACCAGCACGGCGGCCGTCCGGTCGGTGATCGCTGCGGCGAGCGCGGCGGCGTCGCCGTACTCGACGACGGTGAAGCCCGGGGTGAACGGCCCGAAGTCGGCGCGCGCCACCTCGTCGGTGGAGAAGGAGACGATCGTGGTGGTGCGGCCGTGGAAGTTGCCGCCTGCGACGATGATCTCCGCGGTGTCCTTGGCCAGGCCCTTGACCCGGTAGGCCCACTTGCGGGCGATCTTGACGGCGGACTCGACGGCCTCGGCGCCGGAGTTCATGGCCAGCACCATCTCGGTGCCGGTCAGCTCGGCCAGCTCGCGGCAGAACAGGCCGAACTGGTCGTGGTGGAACGCGCGGCTGGTCAGGGTCACCCGGCCGAGCTGCTCGACCGCGGCCGCGACCAGGGCCGGGTGCCGGTGCCCGAAGTTGAGGGCGGAGTACCCGGCGAGGAAGTCCAGGTAGCGGCGACCGTGCACGTCGGTCACCCACGCGCCCTCGGCCTCGGCGATGACCACCGGCAGGGGGTGGTAGTTGTGCGGGCTCCAGTGCTCGTCCATGCCGATGAAGTCGGTGGGCTGGGCAGTCGCGGTCATGTGAGCCAGGTTAAGGGGCGTTCGCGATGGTTTCATCCGGACAATGTTGCTTGTGGCGGGCAAACGTTGCGTGATCCGGCGTTTGCGCTTTGGAAACGTGCGTGAAGCGGGTCTCGGGGCGTCGGACTACCCTCCGCTACATGGTGCGTGACGTGCTGCGGGTACGGCCCGGTGACCTGCCCGATCCCCGGTCCACTCCCGTGGGCCCGACCAGCAAGCAGGCGGCCCGCGCCGCCCTGCCCGCGATCGGAGCCCGCCTCGCCGAGCTGCAGGAGGCGCTGTACGCCGAAGCGACCCGCGGGGTGCTGCTCGTGCTGCAGGGCATGGACACCTCCGGCAAGGGCGGCACCATCAAGCACGTCGCGGGCCTGCTGAACCCGCTCGGCCTGCGCATCGCCTCGTTCAAGTCGCCGACGCGGGAGGAGCGGCGGCACGACTTCCTGTGGCGCATCCGCAAGCAGGTGCCCGTCCCCGGCCAGATCGGTGTGTTCGACCGCTCGCACTACGAGGACGTCCTGATCGTCCGCGTCGAGAACCTGGCCCCGGACTGGGAGGCGCGGTACTCCACGATCAACGCCTTCGAGGCCGAACTGGCGGACTCGGGCATCACGGTGATCAAGTGCTTCCTGCACATCTCCCCGCGCGAGCAGAAGAAACGCCTGCTCGACCGCTTGAACGACCCGTCGAAGCACTGGAAGTACAACCCCGCCGACCTCGCCGCCCGCGCGAAGTGGAGCGCCTACCAGGAGGCGTACGCCGCAGTCCTGGCCCGCTGCTCGACCCCCGCGGCGCCCTGGTACGTCATCCCGGCGGACCGCAAGTGGTACCGCAACTGGGCCGTGGCGAGCCTGCTGCTGGAGACCCTGGAAGCCCTCGCCCCCCAACCTCCCCGCGCCGACTTCGACGTCCAGTCCGAACTGACCCGCCTGACCGAACACGACCCCCTGGCGTGACTCAGCGGGTGGGCAACCGCCCCACAATGGCGCTGGCCGCGTCAACCGCCTTCCCACAAACCACCTCGTGCTCAGCGCTCCGGTGGAGGAGTCACCCCATCCGCTCGATCACCGCCTTCGCGGTGTTGATCGGGATGCTGAAGCCGATTCCCACGCTGCCCGCCGATCCGCCCGGGCCGGAGGTGGGGGAATAGATCGCGGAATTGACGCCGATCACCCGGCCGTCGGCGTCGAACAGCGGGCCGCCGGAATTGCCCTGGTTGATGGACGCGTCCGTCTGCAGGGCCGCGTACGACACCCCGCCCGAGGCGATGGTCACGTCGCGGTCGAGGGCGCTGATGATGCCGGTGGTCACCGTGCCCTGGAGGCCCGCGGGGGAGCCGATGGCGATCACCGAGTCGCCCACGCGGACGGTGTCGGAGTCGCCGAGTGCCGCGGGGGTCAGGTTGCTGACGCCGGTGGCCTGGAGGACGGCCAGGTCGGAGGCGCGGTCCGTGCCCACCACCGTCGCCGGGGCCGTGGTGCCGTCGGCGAAGGTGATCCGGATCTCCCGGGCGCCCGCGACCACGTGGTGGTTGGTCAGGATCCGGCCGTCGGCGGTGAGGATCACGCCGGAGCCGACGCCCTCGGCGGCGCCGGTGCGGACGTTGATCTCGACCACGCTCGGCATGACCTTGGCCACGACCGCGCTCACGTCCGCGGGCGCGGTGTCGGCCGCCGCCGTGGCGGTGACGGGGGCGGGGGACAGGGGCGAGTCCGTGCCCGCGATGACCGCGCCTGTCGTGCCGCCGATGAGGCCGCCGCCGAGGACCGCGGCGGTGACCAGGGCGACCACGCGGCCGGTGCGCCGCCTCGGCGGCACCTGCGGCCAGAACTGCTGTGGGGGGTAGCTGGCATCCATGGCACCGACCATCCGCCCGGATGCTGGGAACCGGCTGTGGAAAACCTCGGCGTGGGCCAAGAAACTCCGGCGGTGTGCCCGCGCGGAAAGGACACTAGGTTGTCGGACGTGACCAACGAGACCTCGTTCCTGCGCCTACAGGCGCGGACCCAGCGCTTCACCCTCGGCGCCCCGCGCGAGTTCCGCGTCGGCCGCGACCACGTGCTCTTCCTGCGCACGGCGACCGGCGAGGACCGCACCCACATCCTGTGGCGCAAGGACCTCGCCACCGGCGCCGAGACCCGGCTGGCCGACCCCGCCACGCTGCTGAGCGGGAACGAGGAGCTCTCGCCCGAGGAGCGCGCCCGCCGCGAGCGCAGCCGCGAGCAGGGCGGCGGCATCGTCGGCTACGCCACCGACGCGGACGTGACCACCGCGGCCTTCGCCCTCTCGGGCCGACTCTTCGTCACCGTCGACGGCGAGACCAGGGAGCTGGACACCCCCGGCTCGATCATCGACCCCCGCCCCGACCCGACCGGCCGCCACATCGCCTACGTCGCCGACAACGCGCTGCGGGTCGTCGCCGTCGACGGCACGGACGACCGCGCGCTCGCCGAGCCCGATGGCGAGGACCGCGCCTGGGGCCTGGCCGAGTTCATCGCCGCCGAGGAGATGAACCGCTCCCGCGGCTACTGGTGGTCCCCCGACGGCACCCGCCTGCTGGTCGCGCACACCGACCGCACGCAGGTGCAGCGCTGGCACATCGCCGACCCGGCCAACCCCGGCAGCGCGCCGCACACCGTCGCCTACCCGGCCGCGGGCACCACCAACGTCACCGTGCGCCTGGCGGTCATCGGCCTGGACGGCTCCCGGACCGACGTCGACTGGGCGGGCGAGTACCTCGTCACCGCGCACTGGTCGGACAACGGCCTGCCGTTGATCGCCACCCAGACCCGCGACCAGCGCACCTACGAGATCCGCGCGGTCGACCCGGACACCGGGGCCACCGAGCTGATCCACACCGACACCGACGACACCTGGGTCGAGATCGTCACCGGCGTCCCGGCGTGGACGCCCGGCGGCGAGCTGGTCCGCGTCGAGGCCGACGGCCCGGCCAACCGGCTGTTCATCGGCGACCGCGCGGTCACCGGCGACGACCTGCAGGTCCGCTCCGTCCTCGACGTCGGCGACGACGTGCTGTTCACCGCCTCGGCCGACGACCCCACCCAGGTGCACGTCTACACCGCCACCGCGGGCGGCGTCACCCGGGTGTCCACTGAGGACGGCGTGCACTCGGCGTCGCGCGGCCCCGGCGGCCTGGTCCTGACCTCGTGGTCGATGGACTGGGCGGGCTCGCGGCACACGATCGGCGGCCAGGAGATCGCCAACCACGCCGTCGAGCCGCCGCTGACGCCGAACGTCCGGCTGCTCACCGTCGGCGAGCGCGGCCTGCGCGCCGCCCTGCTGTACCCGACCGGACACGTGCCCGGCAGCGCCAAGTTGCCCGTGCTCATGGACCCCTACGGCGGCCCGCACGCCCAGCGCGTGCTGTCGACCCGCAACGCCTACCTGGGCCCGCAGTGGCTGGCCGACCAGGGCTTCGCCGTCATCGTCGCCGACGGGCGCGGCACCCCGGGCAGGGGCCCGGAGTGGGAGCGCGCGATCGCCAACGACTTCGCGGGCGTCACCCTCGCCGACCAGGTCGACGCCCTGCACGCGGTCGCGGCCGAGCACCCGGACCTCGATCTGGGGAAGGTGGCCATCCGCGGCTGGTCCTACGGCGGGTACCTCTCCGCGCTGGCGGTGCTGCGCGCGCCCGAGGTGTTCCACGCGGCCATCGCGGGCGCGCCGGTCACCGACTGGCGGCTGTACGACACCCACTACACCGAGCGCTACCTGGGCCACCCCGACACCCAGCCCGAGGTCTACGACCGCAACTCCCTCATCGACGACGCGCCCAAGCTGACCAGGGAGCTGCTGATCATCCACGGGCTCGCCGACGACAACGTCGTGGTCGCGCACGCGATCCGGCTCTCCAGCGCGCTCGTGGCAGCGGGCCGCCCGCACGCGCTGCTGCCGCTCCCGGGCGTCACGCACATGACGCCGCAGGAGGACGACGTGGCGGAGAACTTCATGCTCATGCAGGTCCGTTGGCTCAAGTCCGCGTTGGGATTGGAGAAGTAGATGACCGTCACGCCGAGGTGGGGCATCACGCTGCCGCTGACCGGGGTCCCGCTCACCGCGCACCGGGAGCTGGTCAAGGAGTTGCCCGACCTCGGCTACACGGACGTGTGGTCGGCCGAGACCGCGGGCACCGACGCGTTCACCCCGCTGGCGCTGGCCGCGGAGTGGTCGCCCGGCCTGCGGCTCGGCACCGCGATCGTCCCGGTCTACACGCGCGGCCCCGGCCTGCTGGCGATGAGCGCGGCGACCCTGGCCGAGCTGGCGCCCGGCCGGTTCGTGCTGGGCATCGGCACGTCGTCGCCGACCATCGTGGAGGGCTGGAACAGCGCCGACTTCACCGACCCGTTCCGCAGGGTGCGCGACACGCTGCACTTCCTGCGCGCGGCGCTGGCCGGGGAGAAGGTCACCGAGAAGTACGGCACGTTCGAGGTCACGAAGTTCCGGCTGGAGCGCCCGCCGACGGTGCCGCCGCAGGTGATGCTGGCCGCGCTGCGCCCGGGCATGCTGCGGCTTGCCGCCGAGCAGTCCGACGGCGCCATCACCAACTGGCTGGCGGCGTCGGACGTGCCGACCGTGCGCGGGGAGATCGGCGCGGACACCGAGCTGGTCGCCCGGATCTTCGTCTGCCCCACCGAGGACGCCGACGCGGCACGGGGCTTGGGCAGGCTGCTGATCAGCAGCTACCTGACCGTCCCCGTGTACGCGGCGTTCCACGACTGGCTCGGCCGCGGCGACCTCCTGCGGCCGATGCACGAGGCGTGGGCGGCGGGCGACCGGGCCGGGGCGAACGCGGCCATCCCCGATTCGGTCATCGACGAACTGATCGTGCACGGCAGCCCTGAGCAGTGCCGGGAGAAGATCGCCGCCTATCAGGAGGCGGGCCTGACCACGCCGGTCATCGCCGTGTTGCCCACCGGCGACGACCCGGCCGACCTGGTGCGGGCGCTGGCGCCGCGCTGAGCGCGCCCAAGATCGGCCGCCGCGTATCCTCTCCAAGGTAAGGCTCACCTAAGAAGGGTTGGCGGATGACCGCATCGCACGACGCGCCCCTGGCCACGCCCGATGCGGTGCGCGCCCTGGTCGGGCCGGTGCTCGACGCCTTGGCCGACGGCGTCCGCGAGCGCAATGGCCCGCTGCCCTCCGGCGGCCCCTCGGCGGTGAAGGCCCTGGCCGACGTGCTGCCCGAGCACGGCGTCGGCCCGGCCGCGGCCGCCGAGGTGGCGCGCGTGCTGGCCGCGGGCTCGGCCGACCCGGCCGACCCGTGGTGCGCCGCCCACCTGCACTGCCCGCCGCTGGCCGTGGCGGTGGCGGCCGACGTGGCGGCGAGCGCCCTCAACCCGTCGATGGACTCCTGGGACCAGGCGCCCGCGGCGAGCGCGATCGAGCGGCAGGTCACCGACGCCGTGGCCCGGCTGTGCTACCCGGCGGAGCCCGCCGCGGACGCGCTCGTCACCACTGGCGGCAGCGAGTCCAATCTGTACGGTCTGCTGCTGGCCAGGGAGAAGTTCGGCGCGGTGACGCCGGTCTGCGGCCGCAACGCCCACCACAGCGTCGCCCGCGCGGCGTGGCTGCTCGGGCTGCCGCGGCCGGTGGTGGTGGAGTGCCGCGACGACCGGGTGCGCCCGGACGCGCTGGCCCGCGCGCTGGCGTCGGTCGAGGGGCCGACGGCGGTGGTGGCGACGGCGGGCACGACCAACAGCGGCGCGATCGATCCGCTGCCGGAGATCGCGGCCCTGCGGCCGGACTGGCTGCACGTCGACGCCGCGTACGGCGGAGGCCTGCTGTTCACCGAGCGGCGGAACCTGTTGCGGGGGATGGAGAGCGCGGATTCCGTCGCGCTGGACCTGCACAAGTTCGGCTGGCAGCCGATCGCCGCGGGCCTGTTCGCCTGCCGCGACGGCGCGGACCTGCGGATCATGGACACCAACGCCGACTACCTCAACGCCGACGACGACACCGAGGCGGGCCTGCCCGACCTGCTCGGCCGCTCCCTGCGCACGTCCCGGCGCCCGGACGCGGTGAAGATCGCCGCGACCTTGCGCGCGCTGGGCAGGCGCGGGATGGGCGAGTTGGTCGAGGCCTGCTGCACGACCGCGCGCGGCGTGGCGGCGGCGATCACCGCCCACCCGGACCTGGAACTGTGGGCCGAGCCGACGCTGTCGACGGTCGTCTTCCGCCCCAAGGCCGCCTGCGACGTCGCCGCCCTCCGCCGGGCCCTGCTCGACGAGGGCAAGGCCGTACTGGGCCGGGCGCGCCTAGACGGCCTGTGGCTCAAGCTGACGTTGCTGCACCCGCACACGACTCCCGGGGACTACCAGCCTCTGCTGGGCCTCGTGGCAAAGGCGGCCCGATGAGCTCGCACGGGAAGCGGGTGACCGGAAGGGCGCGGCCCGTACTCGTGTATCGACGGGTGTCCGGGTGCGCTTGTGGTGTGGGTGTTCTGGCTAGGGATGGCGGTGTGGGCGTGGCTCGATGGGTGTCGGGGTGTGCTTGTGGTGTGGGTGTTCTGGTTGGGGGTGGTGGCGTGGAAGTGCTCGGGGGTCGCTCGGTGTCGGGGTGTGCTTGCGGTGGTGGTGTTCTGGTTGGGGGTGAGCGCATGGGGGCGCTCGGGGGTCGCTGGGTGTCCGGGTGCGCTTGCGGTGGGGATGCCCTGGTTAGGGGTGAGGGCATGGGAGTGCTCGTGGGTGGGTCGGGGTGTGGTTGTGGTGTGGGTGTTGTCAGGGGTGGTGTGCGTGTGTTCGGGGGTCGGTGGGTGTTGGGGTGTGGTTGTGGTGTGGGTGTTGTCGGGGGTGGTGTGGGTGTGTTCGGGGGTCGGTGGGTGTTGGGGTGTGGTTGTGCTGGGGGTGTTGTCAGGGGTGGTGTGGGTGTGTTCGGGAGTCGGTCGGTATCGGGGTGTGCTTGCGGTGGGGGCGTTCTTGCCGGGGCGGTGGCATGAGCGTGCTCGACCTCGCGGGCGTGGGCATCGGGCCGTTCAATCTCTCCCTTGCCGCGCTCGCCAGTTCGGTTCCCGGGTTGCGGGCCGGGTTCTTCGAGCGGCGGGCCGAGTTCCGGTGGCATCCGGGGCTGCTCATCGACGGCACCACCCTGCAGGTGCCGTTCCTGGCCGACCTGGTCTCGCTGGTCGAGCCCGCCCACCCGCTCTCGTTCCTGTCCTACCTGCGCGACCGCGACCGGTTGTTCCCCTTCTACTTCGCCGAGCGCTTCCACATCCCGCGCGCGGAGTACGACGACTACTGCCGGTGGGCCAGCGAGCGGTTACCCGGCTGCCGGTTCGGCGTCGAGGTGCGGGCGGTGCGCTGGACGGGCGAGGTCTTCGAGCTGGACGTCCCCGATGGCCCTGTGCGGGCGCGCAACCTGGTGTTAGGTGTCGGAACAGAGCCAGTGGTCCCCGGTCCCCTGCGGGAGCTGGCCGTCCATTCCGCCGACTACCTCTCCAAGCGCGATGAGCTGGTGGCGGCCGAGGACGTCACCGTCGTCGGGTCCGGCCAGTCCGGCGCCGAGGTCGTCCTCGACCTGCTGCGCCGCCGCACCGGCAGGCTGCGGTGGATCGCGCGGACGCCCGCGTTCGCTCCCATGGAGTACTCCAAGCTCGGCCTGGAGCAGTTCACCCCCGACTACACCCGCTTCTTCCACGGCCTCGACCAGCCCACCCGCGACCGGCTCGTGCCCGCGCAGTGGCAGCTCTACAAGGGCATCAGCGCCGAGACCATCGACGCCATCCACGACGAGCTGTACCAGCGCAGCGTCGGCGGCGGATGGCCGGACGTGTTCTTCGCCCCCGGCGTCGAGGTCGTCGACGCGCGGCCGGGGATCGAGCTGGACCTGCGGCACGTCCAGCAGAACACCACCGCCACCATCCGGACCGACGCCGTGGTCTGCGCGACCGGGTACGCCGAGCGGGACCTGGGGCCGCTGCTCGGCGACCTGCCCGTCGAGCGGGACGCGGCGGGACGGATCGTCGTGGACGCCGAGTACCGGGTGGCCTCGGGCACATCGGGCTCGGTGTTCGTGCAGAACGCCGAGCGGCACACCCACGGGGTGGGCGCGCCGGATCTGGGGTTGGCCGCGTGGCGGGCGGCGACCATCCTGAACGCGGTGTGCGGGCGCACGGTCTACCGGCTGCCCGAGCGCACGGCGTTCACCACGTTCGGGTTGAGCGGAGGGGACATCGGGTGAGTGGACGGCGCGAGGCATGGGCGGCGGCGGGGGCGGCCGTGGTGCACAAGATGCTCGGCGAGCTGAGCTACGAGGGCCTGCTGCGCCCCGAGCCGGTCGGCGAGCCGGACGAGCGCGGCTTCCGCGACTGGCGGCTCACGCTGTCCGGCGGCGCGGAGTACCGCTTCGCCGCGCGGCGGGGCGCGTTCGAGTCGTGGGCGGTGCGCCCGGGGACCGCGCTGCGGAACGGCGAGCCCGCCGACGATCCGCGCGCGCTCGTGGTCGACGCCCGCGCCGAGCTGGACCTGACCGGCCTGCGGCTGGCCGACGTGCTCTCCGAGCTGACCGCGACCGTCGCCAACGAGGCGACCAGGATCGAGTCGGCCCCGACCGCGGCCGAACTGTCCGCAATGGACTACGACACCGCCGACGGCAAGCTGACCGGGCATCCTCGCCTGGTGCTGAACAAGGGCCGCGTAGGCTTCTCCGGCCGTGACCGCGAGCGCTACGCGCCGGAGGCGGGGACGACGTTCCCGCTGCGCTGGGTGGCCGTGCGCCGCGAGCACGCAGCCTTTCGGTGCACCGACGACCTCACCGAGGACGGGCTGCTCACCGAGGAGCTGGGCGACCAGCTGGCCGAGTTCCGGGCCCGGCTGGCCGACCCGGACGACTTCACCCTCGTCCCCGTGCACCCCTGGCAGTTCGACGAGATCATCGGCACCCTCTACGCCGCCGAGCTGGCGACCGGCGTCGTCGTGCCGCTGGGCGAGAGCCGGGACCACTACCGTCCACACCAGACGATCCGCACGCTGGCCAACGCGTCCCACCCGACGCGCAGGGACGTCAAGACGGCCGTGTCGGTGCGCAACACCCTCGTCTACCGGGGTCTGGCGTCGGCGGCGACGCTGGCCGCGCCTCAGGTGACGACATGGCTGCGCGAAGTGCGCGCGTCCGACGAGCAGCTGCAGGGCTTCGACCTGCTCGGCGAGGTGGCGAGCGTGTCCGTTCGGCATCCCTTGTTCGGCGCGATCGACGAGCTGCCGTACCGCTTCCACGAGACGCTGGGCGCGCTGTGGCGCGAGCCCATCCGGACCCGGCTGGCACCGGGGGAGCGGGCGATCTCCTTTGCGGCCCTGCCCTACCCCGGCGTGCTCGCCCACCTCGTCCGCCAGTCCGGGATGGAGCCGGACGCGTGGCTGTCGAAGGTGCTCGACCTGCTGCTCACGCCGCTGCTGCACTGGCTGCTGGAGCACGGCGTCGGGTTCTGCCCGCACGGGCAGAACCTCATCCTGATCACCGATGCGGCGGGTGTGCCGCTGCGGGCGGCCATCAAGGACTTCGCCCAGGGCGTCGACCTGCTCGACGAGCACCTGCCCGCCTACGACCGGCTCGGCGGCGACGCCGCGGCGGACATGCTGCGCTGGCCCGCGCACCTGCTGGTCCAGTCGTTGTTCAGCTCGGTGTTCGCAGGCCAGCTGCGGTTCATCGCCGAGATCGCCGACGCCGACCTGGACTACGCCCGGCCGCGGCTGTGGGCGCGGGTCCGGGAGATCGTGGGCGCCTATCGGGACAGCCACCCGTCGACCGCGGCGCGGTTCGACGCGTGCGGGCTGTTCGCCCCCGACGTCGAACGGGTCTGCCTCAACCGCGAGCACCTCGCGGGCCAGGGCTTCGACAAGATCGACCGGGACGACGAGTTCGACGTCCGCTTCGGCAGGGCGCTCAACCCGCTGGCGGGCCCGGACGCGGGCGGTGCCTGGTGATCGACCACCGGCGGCCGGTCGGCCCGCGCACGCTGGCCGCGCGCGCCAAGGCCGCGGTGACCCTCTCGGCGTCGCTGCGCGCGGCGGTGTCCGCGGGCGAGGTTCGGCGCGTGGTGTGCCTGGCGCCCGACCCGCACGCGCGCTTCGCCGCCGTCGAGCTGGGGGCGGACTTCTTCGTCGACACGGTGCTGGCCAACGGTTACGGGCTCTGCTCGTACGTCTTCGGGTGGAATCCGGCGCGGCAGACGGTCAACGCGCCCGCTGTCGACCAGTTCCTCGGCGGTTACGGCGATCTGGTGCTGCGGCCGGACCTGGCCACCCTCGCCCCGCTGGAGCCGGGCGTGTGGCAGGTGGTCTGCGACGTCGAGTGGCCCGACGGCCGCCCAGTGCCGGAGGCGCCGCGCACGGCGCTGCGGGAGCGGCTGGCGGACGCCGAGCAGTTGGGGCTGGTCCCGTCGGTGGGGATCGAGCAGGAGGCCACGTTCACGGGCGCGGACGGCGCGCCGCTGGTGCCCGCGGGGCTGGACTACTCGGTGGCGGGGCTGACCCCGCTGCGCGCGCTGCTGGGCGACGTGCACGCGGCCGTCGACGGCCTGGGCCTCGGCGCGGAGTCCGCGCGCGGGGAGGTGCACCCGGGGCAGTACGAGATCGTCCTGCGCCACCGGGATGCCGTCGCCGCGTGTGATGACGCGATGCTGCTGCAGGCCGCTGTCCGCCGAGCGGCCGCAGCGCGGGGCGTGCGGGCGGGGTACCTGGCGGCGGAGGCGTCGGGGATGGGCAGCTCGTGTCACGTCCATCTGTCCCTTTCGGACCCGGAGGGTGTGCCGCTGACCGCGGGCGCTACCCCCGGCGAGCCGTCGGCGCTCTTCGGCCACTTCATCGCGGGCATCCTGCGCGCCGCCCCGGACCTGACCGGCATCTGGGCGCCGACGTGGAACTCCTACGTCCGCCTCCGCACCGCCCCGTTCTCCCCACGCTCGCTGCGCTGGGGCCGCGACGACCGCACCGCCGCCGTCCGCCTGGCGGGCAGCGGCCGCTCCCTGCGCCTGGAGGCCCGCTTCGCCGGTGCGGACGCCCACCCGCACCTGGTGGTGGCGGCGCTGGTGGGCGCCGGGATAGCAGGCGTCCGAGAACGCCTCCCGCTGCCCGACGAGGCCCGAGTAGTGGGCGAACTGGCCCGGACGCCATGGGAGGCACTGACCCTGCTGGACTCCAAACCAGCCCGAGCGGTACTGGGCGACCCGGTGATCGACCACCAACTGGCGATGCTGGGCGAAGAACTGACCGCCGGCCTCGACACAGTCACCGCCTGGCAGCGCGCCCGCGGCGACCTGCGCGCCTAGCGCGGGGAATCGCCCAGTCCTGCGGCAGGGTCGACGCGACCTGCTGGGGACGCATCTCAGGACTGGGTGAGCCCGGGCGGGTGGATGTAGTGGGCGTGGTCGTTGCTGGGTATCGGCTTCTAGTTGGCCGAGTTCGGCACGTGGAGCGCTGAGGCCGGGCGGGTGGATGTAGTCGGGGTGTCCGTCGCCGGGTATCGGCTTCCAGCCGGCCGAGTTCAGTACGTGGAGCGCCGAGGCCGGGCGGGTGGATGTAGTCGGCGTGCCCGTTGCCGGGTATCGGTCTTCAACCGCCCGAACTCAATATGTGAAGCGCCGAGCCCAGGGGCGCGGCCTTCCAGCCGGGGTGGGATCGGCAGCGCGGGCTCGGGAGTTCAGCTTGCGCGAGGACCTGCGCGCGGGGCGACCTTCTGTGCGAGCCTGCTGCAGGTTTGTCCTGGTGCAGGGTCGATCTGCTGGTGGGCGATATGGCGGGGAGAGCCTCTCCTCCCCGCATGCGGTGTTTGCCGCACCTGGAGGGTCCCTGCCGCATCGCCTCCTTTGCCCGGGCCGCCCTGTCGGCGACGCATCCCGGGAGGTTCACATGATGACATCATATGCTCTTACCATCCGGATGATGTCATCATATGACATCATCATCTGAAATTGACGGACCGGTTCTGGCGTAGGGCTGTCACATCTGGGGTGGGTGTCGGGTCAGAGGGGTGACAGGCACGTTGGAGAAGGGTTTCCCCATGTCGCACACCGTTGTCACCTTGGTTGCCGCTGTGATGGTCGGGTTCTCGGCCGCGTCCGTGTTCTTCCGGGCGAAGTGGGTGGTCGAGCCGATCAGCGAGTACGGCGTCCCGGAGAAGTGGTGGAACTGGCTGGGCGCGGCCAAGGCTGCGGGAGCGGTCGGGCTCGTGGTCGGGCTGCTCGTGCCCGCCATCGGCTGGGCGGCGGGGATCGCGCTGGTCGTCTACTTCATCGGCGCGGTCATCACCGTGGCCAGGGCGAGGGTGTGGGCGCACATCCCGTTCCCGCTCCTCTACCTGGCCCCAGTGGTCGTCTCGCTCGTGCTGGCCGCCTGAAAACAATCAAGCACGAATGCTTGAAAACTCCCCGCGGGCATGCCACGGTTGAGCTGTGATCGACCTGACCGTGCTGCTCGCGGACCTGCGGGACGAGGGTGAGCTGCTGGACTCCCGGGTCGCCGGTGCCGAGTGGCGGCTGCCGACCCCGGCGACCGGGTGGACCATCGCCCACCAGATCGCCCACCTCGCCTGGACGGACGAACAGGCGATACTCGCCGCCACCGACCCCGAGCGGTTCGCGGCCGCCGCGGTCAAGGCCTTCACCGAAGGCGACCCCAGCCGCGTCGTGGACGACGCCGCGGCGGAGGTGGCGCGGCGGCCCGACCTGCTGGAGCACTGGCGCGGCACCCGGGCCGCCCTGGCCGACGCGCTGGCCAACGTGCCCGCCGGGACGCGGATCCCCTGGTTCGGGCCCCCGATGAGCCCCGCGTCGATGGCCACCGCGCGGATCATGGAGACCTGGGCGCACGGGACCGACGTCGCCGACGCGCTCGGAATCGCGCGGGAGGCGACGCCCCGGCTGCGGCACGTGGCGCACATCGGGGTCCGCACCCGCGACTTCGCCTACGTCGTGCGCGACCTCCCGGTCCCGGCCGAGCCGTTCCGCGTGGAGTTGGCCGGGCCGTCCGACGAGGTGTGGACGTGGGGGCCGGAGGACGCCGAGCAGCGGGTGTCGGGCCCCGCGCTCGACTTCTGCCTGCTGGTGACCCAGCGCGTCCACCGCGACGACACGGCCCTGACCGCCGAGGGCGCGGAGGCCGACCGCTGGCTCGGCATCGCGCAGGCGTTCGCCGGGCCGCCGGGGGAAGGGCGGGCCCGCGCGTGATCCGCATCGCGAACGTCTCCGGCTTCTACGGCGACCGCATCTCCGCGATGCGCGAGATGCTCGACGGCGGCCCGGTCGACGTGATCACCGGCGACTACCTGGCCGAGCTGACCATGCTCATCCTGGGCCGCCAGAAGATGGCCGACCCGTCCGCCGGGTACGCCAGGACCTTCCTCAAGCAGGCCAAGGACTGCCTGGCAGACGCCCTGGAGCGCGGCGTCAAGATCGTCGTCAACGCTGGCGGCCTCAACCCCGCCGGACTGGCCGACGCCGTGCGCGCGCTGGGCTTCCCCGCGCGCGTCGCCCACGTCGAGGGCGACGACCTGCTGCCCCGCGCCGCCGAACTGGGCCTGCACGGCGCCCTGACCGCCAACGCCTACCTCGGCGGCTGGGGCATCGCGTCGTGTCTGAACGCGGGCGCCGACGTCGTCGTCACCGGCCGCGTCACCGACGCGTCGCTGGTCGTCGGCGCCGCCGCCGCGCACCACGGCTGGACGCCCACCGATTACGACGCCCTCGCGGGCGCGACGGTGGCGGGTCACGTCATCGAGTGCGGCACCCAGGCGACCGGCGGGAACTACGCGTTCTTCACCGAGATCCCGGGCGCCGAGCACCTGGGCTTCCCCATCGCCGAGGTCGACGCGGACGGCTCGTCGGTGATCACCAAGCACCCCGGCACCGGCGGCGCGGTGACGGTCGAGACCGTGACGGCGCAGCTGCTCTACGAGATCCAGGGCGCCCGCTACCTCGGCCCCGACGTCACCACCCACTTCGACATGATCGTGCTGACCCCCGACGGCCCCGACCGCGTGCGGATCAGCGGCGTCCAGGGCTCCCCGCCCCCGCCGACGGTCAAGGTCTGCGTCAACACCCTCGACGGCTTCCGCAACAGCGCGACGTTTGTCCTCACCGGACTCGACATCGACGCCAAAGCCGCCCTGGTCCGCCGCCAGCTGCCCGGCGAGGACATCACCTGGACCCTGGCCCGCACGGACCGCGAGGACGCCGACACCGAGGAGACCGCCAGCGCCCTGCTGCACGCCACCGTCCGCACCCCGGACCCGGCCCGCGCGAAGGCGTTCTCCCGCGCCGCCGTCGAACTCGCCCTGGCCTCGTACCCCGGCTTCATCCTGACCGCCCCACCATCCGACGGCACCCCGGTAGGCGTCTACCGTCCCGAATACGTCCTCCGCACCGACGTCCCGCACATCGCCGTCCACCCCGACGGCACCCGCACCACCATCCCCTGGCCCCCCACCCCACCCGTTTCCGCCCCCAGCGAACACCACCAAACGGCCCCCACCGCTCCCTGGGGGGACGGCCCTGCTCCAGTCTACTCCGCTCCCGCTGGCGGGGAAGGGGTTACTGGTCGGTTGTGGACAGACGGTGGGGAGGGGCGCGCAGGTGTGGATGGCGGGGTGCGGGTGGCCGCCTCCGGTGGTACAAGGCGTCTGCCGATCGGTGTCGTCGTGGGGGCGCGGTCGGGGGACAAGGGTGGAAACGCGAACCTCGGTGTCTGGGTGCGCGACCCGAACGCCTATCCGTGGCTCGTGCGGGAGCTGACGGTCGGACGGCTCAAGGAGTTGCTGCCCGAGGCTGGGGACGTCGAGCGGCACGAGTTGCCCAACCTGCACGCGCTGAACTTCGTCCTCAAAGGACTGCTCGGCCAGGGGGTCGCCGCGAGCACGCGGTTCGACCCGCAGGCCAAGGGGTTGGGCGAGTGGTTCCGGAGCAGGCACGTCGACATCCCGGAGGAGCTGCTGTGAACCCGTTCGAGCGCCGCGAGCTCAGGGAGACCGTGCGCGCGTTCATGGCGCGGGAGGTCCTCCCGCACCTCGACCAGTGGGAGCGCGACGGCGAGCTGCCCCGTGAGCTGCACCGCAAGGCGGGGGAGAAGGGCCTGCTCGGCGTCGCCTTCCCCGAGGCCGTCGGCGGCGGGGGCGGGGACCTCATCGACGCGATGGCCGTCGTCGAGGAGATGCACTACGCGGGCGCGTCCGGCGGGCTCATCGCCGGCCTGCTCACCTGCGGCATCGCCGTCCCGCACATCGCGGGCGCGGGGGACCCCGAGCAGATCGCCAAGTGGGTCCGCCCGACGCTCGACGGCCACAGGATCGGCGCGCTCGCCATCACCGAGCCCGACGGCGGGTCCGACGTCGCCAACATCCGCACCACGGCCAAGGCCGACGGCGACCACTACGTCGTCAACGGCGCCAAGACGTTCATCACCTCCGGGGTCCGCGCCGACTTCGTCACCACCGCCGTCCGCACGGGCGGGAAGGGCGCGCACGGCATCTCGCTGCTCGTCATCGAGAAGGGCACGCCCGGGTTCACGGTCAGCCGCAAGCTGGAGAAGATGGGCTGGCACTGCTCCGACACCGCCGAGCTGGCCTTCACCGACTGCCGCGTCCCCAGGGCCAACCTGGTCGGCCAGGAGGACACCGGCTTCATCCAGATCGCGGTCAACTTCGTCGCCGAGCGGCTGACCCTGGCCGTCCAGGCGTACGCGCACGCCCAGCGCGCCCTCGACCTGACGCTCGAATGGTGCCGCAACCGCGAGACGTTCAACCGGCCGCTGATCTCCCGGCAGGCGGTCCAGAACACGCTGACCGAGATGGCCCGCAGGATCGACGTCGCCCGCACCTACACCCGGCACGTCGCCCAGCGGCACCTCGACGGCGATGACGTCATCGCCGAGGTGTGCTTCGCCAAGAACACCGCGGTCGAGGCCGGGGAGTGGGTCGTCAACCAGGCCGTCCAGCTGCACGGCGGCCTCGGCTACATGCGCGAGTCCGAAGTGGAACGACACTACCGGGATCTGCGCATCCTCGGCATCGGCGGCGGCACCAACGAGATCATGACCGGGCTCGCCGCGAAGCGATTGGGGTACACGGCATGACCGTCCTGCGCACCACCGTCGACACCGCCGCCGACGAGTTCAAGGCCAACGCCGACGCCATGCTGGCCAAGCTCGACGAGCTGCGCCGGGAACAGGCGAAGGCGGTTGCGGGCGGCGGCGAGAAGTACGTCACCCGCCACCGCAAGCGCGGCAAACTGCTCGCCCGCGAACGGATCGAGCTGCTGCTCGACCCGGACTCGCCGTTCCTGGAACTGTCCCCGCTGGCCGCGTGGGGCACCGACTACCAGGTCGGGGGCAGCCTGGTCACCGGCATCGGCGTCGTGGAGGGCGTCGAGTGCCTGATCAACGCCAGCGACCCGACCGTCAAGGGCGGCGCGATCAACCCGTGGGGCATGCGCAAGGGCTTCCGCGCCGCCGACATCGCCGCGCAGAACCGCCTGCCCACGATCAACCTGGTCGAGTCCGGCGGCGCGGACCTGCCGACCCAGAAGGAGATCTTCATCCCGGGCGGGCGGACCTTCCGCGACCTGACCCGCGCCTCCGCCCGCAAGATCCCCACCGTGGCGCTCGTGTTCGGCAACTCGACGGCGGGCGGGGCGTACCTGCCGGGCATGTCGGACTACGTCGTCATGGTCAAGGAGCGCGCCAAGGTCTTCCTCGGCGGACCGCCGCTGGTCAAGATGGCCACCGGCGAGGAGTCCGACGACGAGTCGCTGGGCGGGGCGGAGATGCACGCCCGCGTCTCCGGCCTCGCCGACTACCTCGCCGTGGACGAGCAGGACGCCATCCGCGTCGGCCGCCGGGTGATCGCCCGGCTCAACTGGCGCAAGCAGGGGCCGCAGCCGCGCACCGACTACAGCGAGCCGCTGCACGACGCCGAGGACCTGCTCGGCATCGTCCCGACCAACCTCAAGATCCCGTTCGACCCGCGCGAGGTCATCGCCCGGGTGGTCGACGGCTCGGACTTCGACGAGTTCAAGCCGCTCTACGGCACCAGCCTGGTGACCGGGTGGGCGAGCGTGCACGGCTACCCGGTCGGCATCCTGGCCAACGCGCGCGGGGTGCTGTTCGGCGAGGAGTCGCAGAAGGCCACCCAGTTCATCCAGCTGGCCAACCAGACCGACACGCCGCTGATCTTCCTGCACAACACCACCGGCTACATGGTCGGCAAGGACTACGAGCAGAGCGGCATCATCAAGCACGGCGCGATGATGATCAACGCGGTGTCGAACTCGACGGTCCCGCACATCTCCATCCTCATGGGCGCCTCCTACGGCGCCGGCCACTACGGCATGTGCGGGCGGGCGTACGACCCTCGGTTCCTCTTCGCCTGGCCCAGCGCCAAGTCGGCGGTCATGGGACCGGCGCAGCTCGCGGGCGTGCTCTCGATCGTCATGCGGCAGAACGCCGAGCGCGCCGGGCAGCCGTACAACGAGGAGCACGACGCGGCGATGCGGGCCATGGTCGAGGGCCAGATCGAGGCGGAGTCGCTGCCGATGTTCCTCTCCGGGATGCTCTACGACGACGGCATCATCGACCCGCGCGACACCCGCACGGTGCTCGGCATCAGCCTGTCCGCCATCCACAATGGACCGATCCAGGGCGCCGACGGCTTCGGCGTCTTCCGGATGTGAGGGCCGTGATGATCACTTCGGTTCTGGTGGCCAACCGGGGCGAGATCGCCCGCCGGGTCTTCCGCACCGCCCGCGAGCTGGGCCTGGGCACCGTCGCGGTGTTCTCCGACCCGGACGCCGACGCCCCGCACGTCGCCGAGGCCGACACGGCCGTGCGGCTGCCCGGCGCCGCGCCGTCGGACACCTACCTGCGCGCGGACCTGCTGGTCAGGGCCGCCGTCGACGCCGGGGCCGACGCCGTCCACCCCGGGTACGGGTTCCTGTCGGAGAACGCCGCCTTCGCCCGCGCGGTGACCGAGGCCGGGCTGACCTGGGTCGGCCCGCCCGCCGCCGCGATCGAGGCGATGGGCTCCAAGATCGAGGCCAAGCGGATCATGGCCGACGCCGGGGTCCCGGTCCTGGCCGAACTCGCCGAGGTCACCGAGGCCGACCTGCCGGTGCTGGTCAAGGCGTCGGCGGGCGGCGGCGGCCGGGGCATGCGGATCGTCCGGACGCTGGCGGAGCTGCCCGGCGCGATCGAGGCGGCGCGCTCGGAGGCGGGCTCGGCCTTCGGCGACCCGACGGTGTTCTGCGAGCCCTACATCGAGCGCGGCAGGCACATCGAGGTGCAGGTCCTCGCCGACGCGCACGGCACGGTGTGGGCGGTGGGCGAGCGCGAGTGCTCGATCCAGCGCAGGCACCAGAAGGTGATCGAGGAGGCGCCGTCGCCGCTGGTGTCGGACGAGATGCGCGCGGGCCTGTTCGACGCAGCGCGCAAGGCCGCCAAGGCGATCGATTACACCGGCGCGGGCACCGTGGAGTTCCTGGCCGACGAGACGGGCCGGTTCTTCTTCCTGGAGATGAACACCCGGCTGCAGGTCGAGCACCCGGTGACCGAGGCCGTCACCGGCCTTGACCTTGTGCGCTGGCAGTTGGCCATCGCCGAGGGCGCGGCGCTGCCCGCCGATCCGCCGCCGACCACCGGGCACGCCATCGAGGTCCGCCTGTACGCCGAGGACCCCGCGGCGGACTGGCGCCCGCAAAGCGGCACGCTGCACGACTTCGCCGTCCCGCCCGGCGTCCGGGTGGACTCCGGGGTGGAGCCGGGCTCGGTGGTGAGCGTCCACTACGACCCGATGCTCGCCAAGGTCATCGCGTGGGCCCCGGACCGCACCAGCGCGGCCCGGACGCTGGCCGGTGCGCTGGTCAAGACTCGGGTGCACGGCGTGACCACCAACCGGGACCTGCTGGTCACCGTGCTCCGGCACCCGGCGTTCCTGGCGGGGGAGACCGACACGGCGTTCTTCGACCGGCACGGCCTGTCCGCGCTGGCCGCGCCGCTGCTGGACAAGGAGGACGTCGAGCTGTGCGCGCTGGCCGCGGCGCTGGCCGACGCCGAGGCCAACCGCGCGAGCGCGCGCGTGCTGGGCCGCATCCCCGGCGGCTGGCGCAACGTGGTGTCGCAGCCGCAGGTCAAGCGGTTCACCTCGGCGCACGGCGAGCACGAGGCGCGCTACACCCTGGGCGTGCCCGACGGCCCGGCCACGCTCGTGTCGGCGTCGCCGGGGCTGGTGGTGCTGGAGGTCAACGGGGTGCGGCGCAGGTTCGCGGTGGCCCGGCACGGTAATGTGTCCTACGTGGACACCGATGGCGGGTCGGTGGCGCTGACGCACGTCAGCCCGTTCACCGATCCGGCCGACCAGGTGGCCGCGGGCTCGCTGCTCGCGCCGATGCCGGGGACCGTGGTGCGGGTGGCCGTCGCGGCGGGCGAGCGGGTCAGCGCGGGGCAGCCGCTGCTGTGGCTGGAGGCGATGAAGATGGAGCACCGGATCGACGCGCCCGCCGACGGCGTGGTGACCGAACTGGGCGTGGGCGCCGGAGACCAGGTCGACGTCGGCCGGGTGCTGGCCGTGGTGAGCGAGGAGGAAGCGTGACCTTCACCGAGAGCGCGGAACGGCAGGCGCTGCGCAAGGCCGTCGCCGAGCTGGGACACAAGTACGGGCACACCTACACCGTCGAGAAGGCCCGCTCCGGCGGGCACACCACGGAGCTGTGGGAGGAGGCGGGCCGCCTGGGCTACCTCGGGGTGAACGTGCCCGAGGAGTACGGCGGCGGGGGCGGCGGCATCGGCGACCTCGCCGCGGTGTGCGAGGAGCTGGGCGCGGCGGGCGCGGGCCTGCTGCAGATGGTGGTCTCGCCCGCGATCTGCGCGACCATCATCACCCGGTATGGGACGGACGAGCAGAAGCGGCGTTATCTGCCGCGCTTCGCCGACGGCTCGCTGCGGATGGCGTTCGCGATCACCGAGCCGGACGCGGGCTCGAACTCCCACAGGATCACCACGACGGCGAAGCGGACCGCCGACGGCTGGGTGCTGACCGGCCGCAAGGTCTACATCTCCTGCGTGGACGAGTCGGAGTCCGTGCTGGTCGTCGGGCGGACCGAGGACGCCAAGACGGGCAAGCTCAAGCCCGCGCTGTTCGTCGTGCCGACGGACGCGTTCACCTACCAGCCCATCCCGATGGACATCATCTCCCCGGACCGGCAGTTCAGCCTGTTCTTCGACGAGGTGGCGCTGCCGCACGACGCGCTCATCGGGTCCGAGGACGCGGCGCTGATGCAGCTGTTCGCGGGCCTGAACCCCGAGCGCATCATGGCGGCGTCCTTCGCCATCGGCATGGGGCGGTTCGCGCTGGACAAGGCGGTCGACTACGCGAAGACGCGCACGGTGTGGAAGGAGCCGATCGGCGCCCACCAGGCCGTCGCGCACCCGCTCGCCCAGGCCAAGATCGAGCTGGAGCTGGCCAAACTGATGACCCAGAAGGCCGCGGCGCTCTACGACGCAGGCGACGACATGGCCGCGGGCGAGGCCGCCAACATGGCCAAGTACGCCGCGGGCGAGGCCGTCGTGCGGGCCGTGGACGCTGCCGTGCAGACCCACGGCGGCAACGGCCTGGCCAGCGAGTACGGTCTCGGTGCGCTCGTCGCGGCGTCCCGGCTGACCAGGATCGCCCCGGTGAGCCGGGAGATGGTGCTGAACTTCGTGGCGCAGTTCTCGCTGGGACTGCCCAAGTCGTACTGAGGGGGAGACAGGTGGGCGAGCCGCGCCAGGACCGCAGCCGGGCCACCCGGCGGCGGCTGCTGGACGCGGCCGTCGACTGCCTGGCCGAGGTCGGCTGGACGGGCAGCACGGTGTCCGTCGTCGCCGAACGCGCGGGCGTGTCCCGGGGCGCGGCCCAACACCACTTCCCGACCCGCGAGGACCTGTTCACCGCCGCGATCGAGCACGTCACCGACGAACGCCTCGCCGCGATGCGCGCGGAACTGCCGTCGCTGCCGCCGGGCCTGGCCCGTACCGAGCACGTGGTGCAGACCATCGGCGAGATGTACGCGGGAAAGCTGTTCCGCGCCGCGCTGCAACTGTGGGTCGCGGCGGCCTCCGACGAGCCCCTGCGCGCCAAGGTGGTCCCCCTGGAGGCCCACGTCGGCCGCGAGGCCCACCGCCTCACCGTCGAGGCCCTGGGCGCCGACGAGTCCCGCCCCGGCGTCCGCGAGGCAGTCCAGGCCACCCTGGACCTCGCCCGCGGCTTCGGCCTGGCCAACCTCCTCACCGACGACGCCAAACGCCGCCACCGCGTGCTGACGGAGTGGGCGTCGATGCTGCACGCGACACTGGACCGCTGAAGGTCGTGGTCTCCCGGAGCGATTGCCGCTATCCCAGGGGGAGGCCGACTGGCTCCCCTGGCTCCTGGCGATCCCCGTGGTCGCCGGACTGACGGTCTTCTCGGTGAAGCTGGGGCTCGGACTGGCCGACCGGCTCCGGCCCCGACCGCCCTCCGTGGTGAACCAGGTCAGTGGAACCGTCCACGGCCCGGTCATCCAGGCGGGCGCGATCCACGGCGACATCACCATCACCGGCTGCCGGTGCGATGCAGGCCCTCCGCCCCCACCGTGACGGGCTCGGCGCTGTGACACCGTCATGCCGTTCTCGACATGACCAGGGCATGCCCACCCGTCGAATGGAAACCGCGGTCGCGCCGCTTTCCCCCGCTGTGCCCGCAGAGCACCCGGAAGCGGTGTTCGCCGGGCAGGTGTGGGCCTGCGCTAGGGCTGCCTGCCGGTCGCGGCGATGAGGCGATCCTGGGGGTCCGCGTCCACCGGGGTCGGGACCGGGTGGTCGAGGATGGCGCCGTACCAGACCGGGAAGTAGGGGCTGAGCTCGTCGGTCACCGTCATCACCAGGTCGGGGTTCAGGTGCTCGTCCAAACCCGCGCCGCGGGCGAGGTCCCAGGCGTGGATGGTGAGGTCGAAGATCATCTGCCACGCGTACTCGTCGGCGTTGATCGGGCCGCCGCTGGTGTGGACCTGGCCGACGAGGGCGCCGCGCTGGTGGAAGGCGTCGATGGAGCCGGTCGCGGCCTTGACCCAGGTGTCGACCGGGTCGGGGCCCAGGACGTCGCCGTCGAAGCGGTCGCCGACCTCGGCGATGGTGGCGCCGCGCAGCAGGTAGGGGGCCCAGAGGTGTTCCCTGGTGACGTGGTTGACCAGGTCGCGCACAGTCCACTCGGTACAGGGGGTGGGCGCGTCCCAGTCCCGGACCAGGCGCACCCGCCGGTCGAACTCGGCGATACCGGCGTCGAACGCGGCGAGCTGCTGCATGGCCATTACTGAAACACCGGCAGGCCCGCTCGGCCACTCGGCATGACGGAATCACGTCCGCCTCGGAGATGAGCGCGGCCGAGCCGGTGCGCGATCCTCACTGCGGCACTGGAGGCGCACGAACCGAGGGGGATACGCGGATGACCACCGCCGTGCAGAGCATCGAGCAGTTCGCCGATGCCTACCTGTCCGCGCTGGAGAGCAGGGACCTCGACGGCGTCCTGGCGCTGTTCGCCGAGGACGGGCAGGTGCACTCCCCGCTGTACGGCCCGCGGCCCGCCGAGCAGTTCTACACCCAGCTGTTCGAGGACAGCTACTCGTCGTCGCTGACGCTGATCGGCACCATGAGCGGCAGCGCCGCCGACGGCGACCCGCTCGTCTCGCTGTGGTTCTACTACGACTGGACCCTCGTCGACGGCACCTCCGCCCCCTTCGACGTGGTCGACGTCTTCCAGTTCGACGAGGAGGGCAAGGCCAAGCGCCTCTACATCGTGTACGACACCGTCGAGGTCCGCGCCGCCTTCGAGGCCAGCACCGGCGGCGAGTCCTACCGCGCGGGCAGCTAGGCCGCAGGCAGGCCAGTCGGGCGGGCTAGGCCTGGGAGTCCAGCAGGCCCACGGCCAGCGCGGTCAGTTCGGTGGCCAGCCGGGGGCGGTCGTTGACCCCTCGGGTGCGGGGCAGGTCGTTGACCACCGTCAGCGCCGCCTGCACGACCACCCGGGCCTCCGCGTCGCTGAGCGACGGCGACACCTCGCGCAGCAGCCGCACCCACTCCGCGACGTAGGCCCGCTGGAGCCGCCGCATCTCCTTGGCGTCGCGCTCGGGCAGGTTGCCGATCTCGTTGGCGTACACCGCGATCAGGTCGTCCGACCGCAGCACGGTGTCCACATAGGAGCGCGCCAGGCGGTGCAGGGCGTCGCGCGGCGACGTCGCCTCGGACAGGGAGTCGTTCAGGCCGAGGGTGAGGCGGTCGGCCATCCGGCGGCTGGCCGCCAGCAGGATGTCGGACTTGCCCGCGAAGTGCCGGTAGATGCTGGGCCCGGCGATCCCGGCCGCCGCGCCGATGTCCTCCATGCTGACCGCGTGGAAGCCGTGGTCGCGGAACAGCCGGGTCGCCGCGGTCAGCAGCTCCTCCCGGCGGCTGGCGGCCACCGCTGGCCGCGGCCGGACCGCGGTGGTCTCCGTCGACGGCACCACCGGGCTGCGCACGGCCGTCTCGGCAAGGTCGGCCAGCAGGTCGACGAAGCGCTCGCGCGCGGGCGCGGCGTGGTGATCCCCGACACTGCCGAACACGCTCAGCGCCGCGAAGCAGAGCAGCAGCGCGTCCCGGTCGCCCAGTTCGGGGCGCAGCCTGCGCAGGCCTGCCTGCCAGCCGCCGAGCAGCACGCCGGTGCGCCGGATGATCTCCTTCTGGTCGGCCTGGTGCAGGTGGCGCCCCTGCCAGCGCCAGAGCGCGGTGAGGTCGCGCTGGTCGATGGAGATCTCCGCGGCGGCGCGGAGCAGCGGCCGCAGCCCCGACTCCGGGTCGCCGAACCCGTCCAGGACCCCGTTGAGCCGGGCGGCCAGGGCGTCGACGCCGGTCAGCAGGACGTGCCCCAGCACGGCCTGCTTGTTCTGGAAGTGCCGGTACATGCCGGGCCCGGTGATGCCCACGGCCGCGGCGATGTCGTTCACGCCGACGGCGTGGTAGCCGTGCCTGCGGAACAGGTCGGCGGCGGCGGTGGCCAGCTGGGCCTTGCGGTCGCGGGGTCTGCGGACCGGGCTGGTCGTCACCTGCACCTCCGACGCGTGAGAACCGTCTAACACCGTACGGCCGACCCTGACCCGTTGACAACCAGCGCATCCGCGAGAGAAAGTTAATCGTCATTAGCGAAGCCTCCGAGGAGAGGACCGGTCGGGCGTGAGCACCGAAGCCTTCATCTACGAGGCGATCCGCACGCCGCGCGGGCGCGGCAAGAAGAACGGGTCGCTGCACGGCGTCAAGCCGATCAGCCTGGTCACCGGGCTGATCGACGAACTCAGGTCCCGCCACCCCGAGCTGGACCCGGCCACCATCGACGACATCGTGCTGGGCGTCGTCTCCCCGGTCGGCGACCAGGGCGCGGTCATCTCCCGCACGGCCGCCATCGCCGCGGGCCTGCCGGACACGGTCGCGGGCGTGCAGCTCAACCGGTTCTGCGCCTCGGGCCTCGAAGCGGTCAACACCGCGGCCGAGAAGGTCCGCGCGGGCTGGAACCGGCTGGTCATCGCCGGTGGCGTGGAGTCCATGTCCCGGGTGCCGATGGGCTCCGACGGCGGCGCGTGGTTCCTCGACCCGGAGACCAACTACGACTCCTACTTCGTCCCGCAGGGCATCAGCGCCGACCTGATCGCCACCATCGAGGGCTTCTCCCGCGAGGACGTCGACGCCTACGCCGTCGAGTCGCAGAACCGCGCGGCCCGGGCCTGGGAGGGCGGCTACTTCGCCAAGTCCGTGGTCCCGGTGCGCGACCGCAACGGCGTGACCCTGCTCGACCACGACGAGCACATGCGCCCCGGCTCCACCGTGGAGAGCCTGGGCAAGCTGCAGCCGTCGTTCGCGGGGATCGGCGAGATGGGCGGCTTCGACGCCGTCGCGCTGCAGAAGTACCACTGGGTCGAGAAGATCGACCACGTCCACACGGCCGCGAACTCCTCCGGCATCGTCGACGGCGCCGCGCTGGTGCTCATCGGCACCGAGGAGGCGGGCAAGGCCGCGGGCCTGGCCCCGCGCGGGCGCATCGTCTCCGCGGCGGTGACCGGCGCCGAGCCCACCATCATGCTGACGGGCCCGACCCCGGCCGCGCAGAAGGCGCTGCGGCTGGCCGGGCTCACCGCGGACGACATCGACCTGTGGGAGCTCAACGAGGCGTTCGCCGCGGTGGTCCTGAAGTTCATGAAGGACCTCGACATCCCGCACGAGAAGATCAACGTCAACGGCGGGGCCATCGCCATGGGCCACCCGCTCGGCGCGACCGGCGCGATGATCCTGGGCACCGTGCTCGACGAGCTGGAGCGCCGCGGCGAGCGCCGCGCCCTGGTGACCCTGTGCATCGGCGGCGGCATGGGCGTCGCGACCATCATCGAGCGAGTCTGAGGCCAGGAGAGATGACCGAGAACATGTTCCGCTGGGACGTCGACGCCGACGGCATCGTCACGCTCACGATGGACGACCCCGGCCAGTCCGCGAACACCATGAACGACACCTTCCGCACCTCGCTCACCGCCACGGTCGAGCGCCTGGAGGCGGAGAAGGACTCGATCACCGGCGTGGTGGTCACCTCGGCCAAGAAGACGTTCTTCGCAGGCGGCGACCTCAAGCAGATGAGCAAGGCGGGCCGCGCCGACGCCGCCGAGATCACCGCGCGGGTCGACGCGATGAAGGCCGACTTCCGGCGGCTGGAGCAGCTGGGCAGGCCGGTCGTGGCCGCGATCAACGGCGCCGCGCTCGGCGGCGGCTACGAGATCGCCCTGGCCTGCCACCACCGGGTCGCCCTCGACGTGAAGGGCAGCGAGATCGGCCTGCCCGAGGTCACCCTGGGCCTGCTGCCCGGCGGCGGCGGCGTCTCCCGCACAGTGCGGCTGCTGGGCATCCAGTCCGCGCTGCTCAACGTCCTGCTTCAGGGCCAGCGGCACAAGCCCGCCAAGGCCAAGGAGCTGGGCCTGGTCGACGAGCTCGTCGACACCCCGGAGGCGATGATCGACGCGGCCAAGGCGTGGATCAAGGCCAACCCGGAGGCGGCGCAGCCCTGGGACGTCAAGGGCTTCAAGATCCCCGGCGGCACCCCGTCGAACCCGTCGTTCGCCGCGAACCTCCCGGCGTTCCCGGCGAACCTGCGCAAGCAGCTCAAGGGCGCGCCGATGCCCGCCCCGCGCAACATCCTCGCCGCGGCCATCGAGGGCGCGCAGGTCGACATCGACACCGCGACGAAGATCGAGACGCAGTACTTCGTGGACCTGGTCACCGGCCAGGTGTCGAAGAACATGACCAAGGCGTTCTTCTTCGACCTGCAGGCCATCAACAAGGGGCTGTCGCGCCCGGACGGCGTGCCGCAGTACCAGGCCAAGCGGGTCGCGGTGCTCGGCGCGGGCATGATGGGCGCGGGCATCGCCTACGTCAGCGCCCGCAACGGCATCGAGGTCGTCCTCAAGGACGTGTCGGTCGACGCCGCCGAGAAGGGCAAGGCGTACTCGGCGAAGATCCTGGACAAGGCCGTGTCCCGGGGCAAGCTCACCCGGGAGAAGGCCGACGAGGTGCTGGCCCGCATCACCCCGACCGACAAGGCCGAGGACGTCGCGGGCGTCGACCTGGTCGTCGAGGCCGTGTTCGAGTCACCCGAGCTGAAGAAGAAGGTCTTCGGCGAGATCGAGGCCCTGGTCGCCCCGGACGCGCTGCTCGGCTCCAACACCTCGACCCTGCCGATCACCGACCTCGCCGAGGGCGTGCGGCGCCGCGAGGACTTCATCGGTCTGCACTTCTTCTCCCCGGTCGACAAGATGCCGCTGCTGGAGATCGTCGTCGGGCAGCAGACCAGCGACGTCGCCCTGGCCAAGGCGTTCGACTACGCGCTGCAGATCAAGAAGACCCCGATCGTGGTCAACGACAGCCGGGGGTTCTTCACCAGCCGGGTCATCGGCACGTTCCTCAACGAGGCCGTCGCCCTGCTGGCCGAGGGCGTCCCGGCGGCGTCGGTGGAGCAGGCGGGCACCCAGGCCGGGTACCCGGCCCCGCCGCTGCAGCTGCTCGACGAGCTGACCCTGACCCTGCCGCGCAAGATCCGGCAGGAGACCCGGGCGGCCATCGAGGCGGCGGGCCTGGAGTGGCCGGAGCACCCGGCCGAGGCCGTCATCGACCGGATGATCGACGAGTTCGACCGTAAGGGCCGCTCCTCCGGCGCGGGCTTCTACGAGTACGACGACGAGGGCAAGCGCACCGGCCTGTGGCCCGGCCTGGCCGACGCGTTCCCCGCTGCCGAGGGCGTCCCGTTCGCGGACATGCAGGAGCGGATGCTGTTCGCCGAGGCGCTGGAAACCGTCAAGTGCTTCGACGAGGGCGTCCTGCGCACCGTGGCCGACGCCAACATCGGCTCCATCTTCGGCATCGGCTTCCCGCCGTGGACCGGCGGCGTCATCCAGTACATCGAGGGGTACGAGGGCGGCATCGCAGGCTTCGTCGCCCGGGCGAACGAGCTGGCCGACCGCTACGGCGACCGGTTCCGCCCGCCCGCCTCCCTGGTCGAGAAGGCCGAGAAGGGCGAGCACTTCAAGTAAGGCGTGCGACCAGGCGCGATCCCCTCGGGGCTCGCGCCTGGTCCGTTCCCGCGCGCACTACCCTCGCCGTTGTCCGACGTCGATGACGGGAATGGGTCGTGCGCTTCCTTGTCGGCCTGCTGGCCGTGGCCCTGCTCGGCGCGTGCTCCGCCGACCCGGCGGCCGTGCCGCCGAACGGCGCCCTGCTGCCCGTCGACCAGCGCCCGACGATCGAGGCGATCACCGGGGAGAGCCTGCTCGACCCCGACGAGGTCGTCTCCACCGCGGCGGCGGGCCCGGCCACGGTCGTCAACGTGTGGGGCGCATGGTGCGGTCCGTGCCGGTTCGAGACCCCCGAACTCGCGCGCGCGCACTCCGAGACGGCCGACGCGGGCGTGCGATTCGTCGGCATCAATGTCCGCGACCATGTGCGCGGTTATGCTGTCGATTTCGTCAAGGACAATGCGGTCGGCTATCCGTCGATCTACGACCCGCCCGGCCGCACTCTGCTGAATCTCGGGCGATATCGGAATGTCGGCGTGCCGACGACCCTGATATTGGACGGCAGGCATCGGGTGGCGGCGGTGTTCGCCGGCGCCGTGCTCGCCGACGACCTGCTCCCGAGGATCCGCGAGGTCGTGGCCGAGAGCGGCGGCTGACCGGGGCCGCCCGGAGGCGGCCCCGGCCCGCCGGTCAGGCCTGCCGCCAGTGTGTGCAGTGCGGGCCGCCCGCGTACCAGGCGCAGGCCCGGACCCACTGGCCGGTCGGCACGTGGACGTCCTCGGAGGTCATGCCCGTGGCGCCGCCCCAGGTGTTGACGACCTTCCCCAGCGGACCGTTCCAGGTGGCCCCGCCGTCGGTGGAGATGTCCGTCCAGTCGGAGTCGTTGAGATAGGACCGGAACAGGTAGGCGAAGGCGGTGTTGCCCTGCAGGATCAGCTCCACGGTCTGGTCCTGATCGGTTTCCGCCGACGCGACGCCGGACAGTGGAAGGACCATTGCTAAGGCCAGCAGCAGGCGCGAGATAATCTTCATTGCTGTTTCCCCCAGTGCGATGTGGCGATGTGCCGATGCCAGTCTAACCGGCTCCGGTTCGGCGCGATTCATCATTTCGGGTAATGTCCGGCCGGGGAAAGCGGGCGGGGTTATGGCTATTCATATCGCTGGATGCGGCCGCTCCGGTGGTGTTGACTGGCCCGATGATCGTGAAACGGGTCAACGCGGGGGACGCGATCGAGGCGCGGGCGGAGTTATTGGCCTGCTGCGCCTCCCGCCGCTGGGCGGCACGGGTGGTGGCGGGCAGGCCGTACGCCGATCTCGACGCGCTGCGGGCGATGTCGGCGCAGGTCTTCGAGGAGTTGGCGTGGGCCGACCTGCTCGAGGCCGTGAGCGCGCACCCGAGGGTCGGGGAGCGGCCGACGGGACCCGAGGCGGGGTGGTCGCGGCAGGAGCAGGCGGCCGCGGCCAGCGCGGACGACGACGTCCTGGCGCGGCTGCGGGCGGGCAACGCCGAGTACGAGCGGCGGTTCGGGCACGTGTTCCTGATCTGCGCGACCGGGCTGTCGGCCGCGGAGGTGCTGGCCGCGCTGCGCGAGCGGATGGGCAACGACGTCGACGTCGAGCAGGAGGTAGTGCGGGCGGAGTTGCGCAAGATCGCCGACTTGCGGCTGGTGAAGGCGGCGGGAGGATGTCCCGGGTGAGCCTTTCCACGCACGTCCTCGACACCGCGCGCGGGGCGCCCGCGGCGGGGGTGCCGGTGCGGCACGAGTACCGCGACGACGACGGCGCCTGGGTGCTCGCCGAGGTCGGCGCCACCGACGCCGACGGCCGGATCACCGGCTGGTCCGCCGCGCCCGGGGTGCACCGGCTGACCTTCGACACCGCCGCCTACCTCGGCGCGGACGCGTTCTACCCGAGCGCGGCCGTGGAGTTCCGGGTCGCCGACGACCGGCACCACCACGTCCCGCTGCTGCTCAGCCCGTTCGGCTACACGACCTACCGGGGAAGCTGACCACTTGCGGTTGCCCCGGGGCGTAGGTTGACTTCCGGGACTGCCGCCCACCTGGGGAGGACGCGTGGAACTCGGGGACAACCGGTACGGCAAGGCCGGGATCCGCCTCGTGCGGGTGGACCGGGACGGCCCCGAGCACGCGCTCACCGACCTGACCGTCAGCACGACGCTCGCGGGCGACCTCGCCGCGACCCACCTGACCGGCGACAACGCGGGCGTGCTGCCCACGGACACGCAGAAGAACACGGTGTACGCCTTCGCCCGCGACGGCGTCGGCGAGATCGAGGACTTCGCGCTGCGGCTGGCCCGGCACTTCGTCGACAGCACGCCCACCATCAGCCGCGCCCGCGTCCACATCGAGCAGCACAACTGGGACCGGCTGGGCGCGCACTCCTTCGTCCGGGGCGCGGGCACGCGGACGGCCACGGTGTCGGCGTCGGAGGACGGGCAGTGGGTCGTCTCGGGCGTGTCGGACCTGGTCGTGCTGAACACCACCGACTCGGAGTTCCACGGCTTCCACAAGGACGAGTACACGACGCTCGCCGAGACCGACGACCGCGTCCTGGCCACCGCCGTCACCGCCCGCTGGCGGCACACCGGGCCCACCGACTGGGCCCTGTCGTTCACCGCCGCGCGGGCCGCGCTCCTGGGCGCGTTCGCGGCCACGCACAGCCTGTCGCTGCAGCAGACGCTGTACGAGATGGGGCGGAAGGTGCTGGAGACGGGGGAGACGGTCGCCGAGGTGCGGCTGTCGCTGCCCAACAAGCACCACTTCCTCGTCGACCTGGCGCCGTTCGGGTTGGACAACCCGGGCGAGGTGTTCCACGCGGCCGACCGGCCGTACGGGCTCATCGAGGGCGCGGTGGTCAAGCCCGGCGCGCCCGACCCGGGCCTGGCGTGGTGGTAGGGAGTCCACTGTGGAGTTCATGCGACCGACGACGCTCGCCGAGGCGCTGGCCATGAAGGCCGCGACGCCCGAGGCCGTGCCGATCGCGGGCGGCACCGACGTCATGGTGGAGATCAACTTCGACAAGCGGCGGCCTGGCGCGCTGCTGGACCTGTCCTCGGTCGCCGAGCTGTCGGCCTGGGACCTCCGCGACGACGGCACCCGGATCGGGGCGGCCCTGCCCTACGCCAGGGTGATCGCCGAGGTGGGGGAGCGGGCCCCGGGGCTCGCCGCGGCGGCGCGGACGGTCGGCTCGCCGCAGATCCGCAACCGCGGCTCCGTCGGCGGCAATCTCGGCTCGGCATCGCCCGCTGGCGACGCGCACCCGCCGCTGCTCGCCGACGGCTCGACCGTGGAGATCGCCTCCGTGCGCGGCACGCGGACCGTCCCGGCGCGCGAGTTCTTCACCGGGCCCAAGAAGTCCGTGCTGGAGCCGGACGAGCTGGTCACCGCGGTGCTGGTGCCCGCGCCGCGGGGGCCGCAGCAGTTCGCCAAGGTCGGCACCCGCAACGCCATGGTCATCGCCGTGTGCTCGTTCGCCGTCGCGCTCGACACCGAGGCGCTGACCGTCGGCACCGGCATCGGCTCGGCGGGCCCGACGCCGCTGCGCGCCGTGGAGGCCGAGCGGTTCGCTGCCGGGCTGGACTGGGACGCCGACCTGCCGGAGAGCGCGGCCCGCCGCTTCGGCGACCTCGTCGCCCAGGCCGCCCGGCCCATCGACGACGTGCGCGGGACCGCCGCCTACCGGCGGCACGCGCTGGGGGTGTTGGCCCGCCGGACCCTGACCTGGGCCTGGGCGGAGTACCGGAGGTCGGGATGCGCGTGAGGGTCGAGGTCAACGGCGAGCAGCGGGTCGCCGACGACGTGTGGGAGGGCGAGAGCCTGCTCTACGTCCTGCGCGAGCGGCTGGGGCTGCCCGGCAGCAAGAACGCCTGCGAGCAGGGGGAATGCGGCTCCTGCACGGTGTACCTGGACGACGTGGCGGTCTGCGCGTGCCTGGTCGCCGCAGGCCAGGCCGAGGGGCGGCGGGTCCGCACCATCGAGGGCGACGGGCTGGAGGAGGTCCAGCAGGCGTTCCTGGAGACCGGGGCCGTGCAGTGCGGCTTCTGCACGCCCGGCCTGATCGTCGCCGCGCACGACCTGCTGCGGCGCGACCCGGCGCCCGCCGACCCCGACATCCGCGAGGCGCTGGCGGGCAACCTGTGCCGCTGCACGGGCTACGAGAAGATCATGGACGCGGTGCGCCTCGCCGCGTCCCGCGCGAAGGGCCGGGCGGCGTGCGACTGATCATCGACGGCGCGGCCGTGGCCACGGTCGACGCCGCGGACACCGAGCACCGCGCGGGCCACGTGGTGGTCGAGGACGGCCGGATCGCGCTCGTCGGCGCTGGCCCGGCCCCCGACCTGCCCGCCGACCGGCGCATCGACGCCAGCGGCCGCCTGCTCACCCCGGGCCTGGTGAACACCCACCACCACCTGTACCAGTGGGCGACGCGCGGGCTGGCCCAGCAGGCGGACCTGTTCACCTGGCTGGTGACGCTGTACCCGGTGTGGGCGGGCCTGGACGAGGACATCACCCGCGCCGCCGCCCGCGCGGGCCTGGCCCGGCTGGCCCGCACCGGCTGCACGACGGCCGCCGACCACCACTACATCCACCCCGACGGCGGCGACCTGCTCGGCGCGGTCGTCGACGCGGCTGGCGAGATCGGCCTGCGCCTGCACGCCGTGCGCGGCTCGATGGACCGGGGGCTGTCCGACGGCGGCCTGCCCCCGGACTCCCTGGTCGAGACCCTGGACGGCGCGCTGGCGGGCACGCAGGCGGCCATCGAGCGCTACCACGACCCCGCGCCCGACGCGGCCGTGCGGGTGGCCGTCGGCCCGTGCTCGCCGTTCTCCGTCAGCGCCGAGCTGATGACCGGCTGCGCCGAGCTGGCCCGGTCGTCGGGCGTGCGGCTGCACACCCACCTCGCCGAGACGCTGGACGAGGAGCGGCAGTGCCTGGCCGAGTACGGCTGCACGCCCGTCGAGTACGCCGAGCGCACCGGCTGGACGGGCCCGGACGTCTGGCTCGCCCACGCCATCCACCTCGCCGACGACGCCGTCGCCACGCTGGGCCGCACCCGCACGGGCGTCGCCCACTGCCCGACGTCGAACGCCCGGCTGGGCGCGGGCATCGCCAGGGTCGCCGACCTGCTGGCCGCGGGCGCCCCGGTCGGCCTGGGCGCGGACGGCGCGGCCTCGAACGAGGACGGCGGCCTGGGCGTCGAGCTGCGCGCGGCGGCCTACCTGGCCCGGCTCCGCGACGGCGCGGCGGCCATGGACGCCCGCGCCGCCCTGCGCATGGCCACCATGGGCGGGGCGGCCTGCCTGGGCCGCGAGGCCGAGATCGGCTCGATCGAGCCGGGCAAGCTGGCCGACCTCGCGCTGTGGGACCTGACCGGGATCGAGCACGCGGGCATCGCCGACCCGGTCGCCGCGCTGGTGTTCGGCGCGCTGCCGCCGCTGTCGGCGCTGCTGGTGGGCGGTCACCCGGTGGTGGAGGACGATCGGCTGTGCAAGGCCGCGGAGGACGACATCGCCGCGGGGCTGGCGGGCGCGAGCGCCCGGCTGGCGGCCCGCGCGGGCCTCACGGGGTGATCGGGATGTCAGACGGCGGGCTGGAGTTCGGGCTGGGCCTCGCGGGCCTGGGCCAGCTTCGTCACGCCGTAGCCCGCCAGGACCGCGCAGACCACGGCCAGCACGGCCTCGACACCGGTCGTGGCGACCGTCTCGCCGAGGAAGACCACGCCGATGGCGGTGGCGGCGGCCGGGTTGACCAGGTTGGTCACCGCCAGCGGGGCGGCCAGGCCGTCGCGGTAGGAGCGCTGGGTGAACACGGTGCCCGCGACCGCGAGGGTGCCGATGGCGGCGATCGAGACCAGGATCGCCGGGTGGAGCAGCACGCCGACGCCCTCGGTCTGGAAGCCGACAACGACCTTCTGGCACAGCGCCGAGCAGACGGCGTAGGCAAGGCCGCCCGCGACCGCCTCCCACAGCGACGACGCGCCCGGCAGGGCGCCCTTGTAGCCGAGCCCGGCCAGCAGGATCACCACGGCGACGAGCAGGCCGGTCAGCTCGCTGGAGGTCAGCGTGTCCGGCGTGCCGCCGGTGGTGATGATCATCGCAAGGCCCGCCAGCCCCGCGACCGTGGACACCAGGCCGACGGTCTCCAGCCGGGTCATCATCCGGCGGGCCCTGCCCGCCGCGACGACCACGGCGAGCACCAGGGTCAGCACGCCCAGCGGCTGGATCAGCGACAGCGGGCCGAAGCCCAGGGAGACCACGTGCAGGCCCGCGCCGAGGGCGTTGAGGGCCTGGGCGACCCACCACAGCGGGACGCGGGTGAGCTCCCGGACGCTCATGTGGGCGTAGGCGGCCTGGATCAGCGCGGCGGTCGCGTAGACGATCGCGACCGCGACGCACAGCGCGATCGCGATGATCAGGTCAGGCATGGGCCCCCAGTCCGATTCACTCGAACAGAGGCTAGCCGCCCGACCGCGACGACAGGAGCGGTTTGCCCGAACCGAGTGGGGCAGAACACGCCGGAGGCCTCCCTCAACCAGCCGGTCCCCGGGCAGCGTCCGGTGGCCGCCAGCCGCACCTAAGGGGAACGGGATGCAAGCCAGCGACCGGTCCGCGCTGAACCGGACTGTTCCGGCCCGACGCGACCACCAGGGAGAAACGCGGGGTGGCGGGACGGTGGGGACTAGCCCGTTGCGGCCGGATGGCGTGCTCAAGGTGCGGGGCGAGTTCGCCTACTCGTCCGACCTGTGGGCCGACGGCATGCTCTGGGGCGCGACGGTCCGCAGTCCGCATCCGCACGCCCGGATCGTCCGGGTCGACATCACCGCCGCGCTCAAGCTCGCCGGGGTGTCCGCCGTGCTCACCCACGAGGACGTCCCCGGCCGCAACCGCTACGGCCTCGAACACGCCGACCAGCCCGTCCTCGCCGAGGACGTCGTGCGCTACCAGGGCGAGCCCATCGCCGTCGTGGCCGCCGACCACCCGGAGACCGCGCGCCGCGCCGCCGCGCTGGTCGAGGTCGCCTACGAGGTGCTGACGCCCGTCACCGACGCCGAGGCCGCCTTCACCGCGCCCGCGCTGCACGAGGGCGGCAACGTCCTGCGGCACGTGCCGATCCGGCGCGGCGACGAGTCCGCGACCGCGCCCGTCGTGGTCGTCGGCGAGTACACCGTCGGCATGCAGGACCAGGCGTTCCTCGGACCGGAGTCCGGGCTGGCCGTGCCCGCCGACGACGGCGGCGTCGACCTCTACGTGGCCACCCAGTGGCTGCACGTCGACCGCGCCCAGGTCGCCCGCTCGCTCGGGCTGCCGGAGGAGAAGGTGCGCATCACCCTCGGCGGCGTCGGCGGCGCGTTCGGCGCGCGGGAGGACCTGAGCATGCAGGTCCACGCGAGCATGCTGGCCCTGCGCACCGGCAAGCCGGTGAAGATGGTCTACGGGCGCGAGGAGTCGTTCTTCGGGCACGTCCACCGCCACCCGGCCCGGCTGCGCTACGAGCACGGCGCCACCGAGGACGGCAGGCTCGTCTACGTCCGCGCCCGCATCGTCCTCGACGGCGGCGCCTACGCCTCCAGCACGACGGCCGTGGTGGCCAACGCCGCCACCCTCGGCGTGGGCCCGTACGAGGTCCCCAACGTGCACATCGACGCCTACGGCATGTACACCAACAACCCGCCGTGCGGGGCCATGCGCGGGTTCGGCGCTGTGCAGGCGTGCTTCGCCTACGAATCCCAGATGGACAGGCTCGCCGAGCGGATCGGCGTCGACCCGGTCGAGATCCGGCTGCGCAACGCCGTCCGCGAGGGCTCCACCATGCCGACCGGCCAGGTCATCGACTCCCCGGCGCCGGTGGCCCGGCTGCTGACCATCGTGCGCGACCGGCCGATGCCGCCGCCCGCCGCCGACGACCCGCGCGAGCGGCCGGGCGGGGTCGCCAACACCACCCGGGGCGAGGGCGTCGTGCGCGGGGTCGGCTACGGCGTCGGCGTCAAGAACGTCGGGTTCTCCGAGGGGTTCGACGACTACTCCACCGCGCGCGTGCGGCTGGAGCTGATCCAGGGCGAGCCGGTCGCCACCGTGCACACCGCCGCCGCCGAGGTCGGGCAGGGGCTGGTGACCGTGCAGGCGCAGATCGCCCGGACCGAGCTGGGCGTGCGGCAGGTGACCGTCGTGCCCGCGGACACCTCGGTCGGCAGCGCGGGGTCCAGCAGCGCCTCCCGGCAGACCTATGTCACCGGGGGAGCGGTCCGGGCCGCGTGCGCCGCGGTGCGAGCCGACGTGCTCGCCTCGGTGCCCGGCGGCGCGGGCCTGCACGGCGGCAAGGTGACCACAGTGGACGGTGAGCCGCTCGCCGACCTGGCCGACGTGCTCACCGGCCCGGTCGAGCACACCGTGGAGTGGCGGCACCGGCCGACCAAGCCGCTGGACCCGGTGACCGGCCAGGGCGACGCGCACGTGCAGTACGCCTTCGCCGCGCACCGCGCCGTCGTCGACGTCGACACCGAGCTGGGGCTGGTCCGGGTCGTCGAGCTGGCGTGCGCGCAGGACGTGGGCAAGGCGCTGAACCCGCAGGCCGTCGAGGGCCAGATCCACGGCGGCAGCGCGCAGGGGCTCGGGCTCGCGGTCATGGAGGAGATCCAGGTCGTCGACGGGCAGGTGCGCAACCCCTCCTTCACCGACTACCTGATCCCCACGATCCTCGACATGCCGCCGATGGCGGTCGACATCCTCGAACTCGCCGATCCCGCCGCGCCGTACGGACTGCGCGGCGTCGGCGAGCCGCCGACGATCTCGGCGACGCCTGCGATCATCGCCGCGATCCGCGCCGCCACCGGCGTCGCCCTCACCCACGCCCCCGTCCGCCCTGATCACATCGTGACCATGAGTGATGATCAGTGATCCCAGGATGACCCGAATGGACGACAGACCGGGTCAGTAGGCTCGCGGGAAACACGGCCGAGTCCCCCGATAGAGGTGTGTGGTGAGCGAGACCGCGAGCTGGGTCCCCGAGGGTGTCAACACCGAACTCCCCAGCGCCGCGCGGGTTTACGACTACCTGCTCGGCGGCGGCCACAACTTCCCGGGCGACCGCGAGCTGGCCGAGAAGCTGCTGAAGGTCGTGCCCGCGCGGGACATGGCCCGGCTCAACCGGTCGTTCCTGCGGCGGGCCGTGCTGCACCTGGTCGAGCAGGGCATCGACCAGTTCCTCGACCTCGGCTCGGGCATCCCGACCGTGGGCAACGTGCACGAGATCGCGCAGGGCGCCAACCCGGACGCGCGCGTAGTGTACGTCGACTACGAGCCCGTCGCCGTCGCGCACAGCGAGCTGATGCTGACCGGAAACCCCAACGCGGCGGTCATCCAGGCCGACATGCGCGACCCGGAGAAGATCCTCGCCGCGCCGCGCACCCGCGACCTCATCGACCCCGCCCGGCCGATCGGGCTGCTGATGGTCGGCGTCATCCAGTTCATCCCCGACGCCGACGACCCGTGGGCGCTGGTGGGCCGTTACCGCGATCTCGTCGCTCCTGGAACACATTTGGCGATCTCGGCGTTCACGTGGGACAACGCGCCGTCGGGCATGGCGGGCGCGGTCGAGTTGTTCCGCAACAGCCAGGACCCCATCTTCCCGCGAACCCGGGGGGAGATCCTGCGCATGCTGACGGGCTTCGACCTCGTGGAGCCGGGTCTGGTCTACACACCGCAGTGGCGGCCGGAGCGGCCGGAGGACGCGGCCGACGCCGACCGGTCCAATCTCTACGCAGGCGTCGCGGTCAAGCCCGCCTGAATCGACGACAAGGGGTAGCGTTCGGCACCCGTTCGGGTGCAGAGTGATATCCCCCGTGCGCTATCCCGGATCGCGCTCCCCCGACGAGATGGACGGCCGACGTGGACCGAGCTGAGCTGCCCGCCAGATGGGCCGCCGCGCTCTCCCGGATCGGGTACGCCCCGCTGTCCCGCTCCGCTGCCGAGCGGGAACTCGCGGCCCTGCTCGACCGGCTTCCCGACCATGCCGGGGATGCGGGCGCCCGGCTGGTCCGGCTCGGCTACCGGCAGCCGGAGTGCCTGCGGGCCAGCGTCGAGCTGCTCGCCGGACTGCCCGAAGTGGACGGCCCGGTGATCGGCGCGCTGGCCGAGGCGTTCACCGCCGCCGCCCGCGACCGGCTCTTCGCCGAGCAGGAGGACCTGGTCGCCGCGGTGAGCCGGGCCAAGGACAACGTCGAGCGCAGCCTCAAGGCCAGCGAGGCCCGCTTCACCGAGCTGTTCGACACCTCCGCGCTCGGCATGGTGATCACCGACATCGGCGGCGGCGTGGTGCGCGCCAACGAGGCCATCGAGACGATGCTCGGCTACGCCCGCGGCACGCTGTTCCGCAAGCGCTTCGACTCGCTGCTGCACCCGGAGGACCGCGCGTACCTGCGCACCCGCTACGCCGAGCTGACCGCGGGCGGCTGCGAGCTGCGCGAGCGCACCCGGTTCCAGCGCGCCGACGGCGACACCGTCTGGACCAGGATGGCGGTGTCGGTCCTGCGCGACGCCGACGGCCTCGCCGACCACCACGTGACGATGGTCGAGGACATCTCCGACCTGCACCTGCTCGAACACCGCATCACCTACCAGGGCACCCACGACATGCTCACCGGACTGCCCAACCGCGCGGCGTTCACCGGCAGGCTGGAGGAGGCGCTGGGCGTCGGCGACGAGGTGGCCGTGCTGCACCTGTCGCTGGACGACTTCGCCGTGGTCAACGACGGCATCGGCAGGCACGCGGGCGACGTCCTGCTGACCACCGTCGCCGCCCGGCTGGCCGACCTCGTCGACGACGGCCTGATCGCCCGGATCGCCGACCACGAGTTCGCCGTGCTGCTGCGCTCGCCGGAGGCCGGGCCGTGCGTGGCCGCCCGGATCAACGACGCGCTGGTCGAGCCGACCTATGTGGACGGCACGGGCATCGCGGTGTCGGCGACGGTCGCCGTGGTCTCCCGCCCGCGCGCCGACACCCGCCCGGCCGACCTGCTGCGCGCCACCGACATCACCATCCGCGAGCTGCGCCAGCGCGGGCGCAGGCAGTGGGGCATGGTCGACATCGCCGAGGTGGACCGCCGCGTCGACCGCTGGAGCCTGACCGCGGCGATCCCGGGCGCGTGGGAGAACGGCGAGCTGGACGTGGACTTCGACCCGGTCGTCACGCTCGCCGACGGCGCGGTGGTGGCCGCGCGCGGCGCTCTGCGCTGGGACAACCCGACGCGCGGGCGGATCGCGGGCGCGGACTGCGCGAGCCTGCTCGCCGACACCGGCATGGGCGTCTGCGTCGGCCGCTGGCTGCTGTCGCGCTCCGCCGAGCGCGTGACGGCCATGCGCGACAAGGTGGGCGACGCGCCCCGGCTCTACGTCGAGCTGACGGCGGACTCGGCCGCCGACCCCGACCTGGTGGCCGAGGTGCGGTCCATCAGCTCCGAGACCGGGCTGCCGATCGACCGGCTGGACATCGGCCTGCCGGTCCCGTCCGCCGCCGTCCCGGACGGCCCGGCGGCGGAGAACGCCGAGGTCCTCGCCGAGCTGGGCGTGCGCGTGGTGCTGACCGACTTCGGCCGCGGCGGCGGTGATCTGGGCTGCGTCGCCGACCTGCCCGTGCACGCGGTCCGCATCAGCGACTACGCCATGCGGCGCGTGTCCGCCGAGCTGGCCGCCGGGTCCCCGTCGCTGGTCACGCACGCGGTGCGCGCGGCCGTGCCGCTGGTCCGCGCCGAGGGCGTGTCCGTGATCGTGCCGATGATCGCCGACGCGCGGGAAGCGCGCTGGTGGCGGGACGCGGGCGCGGACCTCGGGCAGGGCCCGCTGTTCGGCGAGCCGGGCGCGCTGGAGGACATCGGGGTGTGAGGCCGGGGATCACCCGAGCCAGGCCCGCAGCGCCCACCACCAGCGCACCGTCTCCGCCATCGCGGCGGCGTCATCCGGGAACCCGGTGAGCGAGCGCAGCCGGGCCAGCCGGTAGCGCACGGTGTTCGCGTGGACGTGCAGGGCCGCCGCGGTGTGGTCCAGCCGCCGTCCGTGGTCCAGATAGGACAGTGCGGTCGCGGCGAGCCCGCGGTGGAAGTCGTCGTCCTGGTCGAGCGCGGCCAGCAGGGTCGACGCCAGCAGCGCGGCCAGCGCGGGCTGGGCGGCGAACGCGGTCTGCGGGGCGATGTCGGTCAGCAGGTGCACGCCCGGGGACGGCGCCGACGCGAGCGCGGCGACGCAGAGCAGGTAGCGCGGGCGGACCTCCGACAGCGGCGCGGCGGGCGCCGCCACCACCCGGGCGTCCACGGGTCCGCGGGGAAGGCACGCGGACAGACCGGTGAGCCGCCCGTCCACGATCCCGAGGACGCCGGGGAGGTCGAGCGCGCGCACCGGGTCGGTGATGTCGGTGACCAGGCAGAAGTAGCGCGTCGAGTGGTCGAGGCCCACCTGGGCCAGAGAACCGGGCGGCACCGCGTCGCCGTGCAGGAGCAGGCTCCGCAGGACCTGGGTGCGCGCGTCCCGGGCGGTGCGGGCGAGTTCGCGCTGGTAGCCGTCGATCATGTGGCGTTCGACCGCGCTGGTGTAGCGGTCGAGCTCCAGCAGCGCCTCCAGCAGCACCGAGTCGGGCACCCCGGCCGCGCGGCCCCGGGCGATGGCGATCTCCACGATGCGCCCGCGTCCGGCCTGCACGCCGCTCAGCAGCGCGGTGATGGGGACGCCCTGCGCGGCGCGGTCGGCGCCCAGCGCGGTCGCCGCGGTGAAGTCGCCGTCGCCGGGACGGCCGAACGCGGCGAGCCCGGCGGTGAGCAGGTCGGCGACGTGCCTGCGGTTCTCGGCGGCGGGCAGCCGGGCCACCTCCGGCGAGGTGGCGCGGGCGGCGGCGACCAGCTCGTCGACGAGGCCGTCGTCGGCGGCCAGCGCGGCCAGGACCTGCGCCAGGGACACGGCGACCTCCTTGTCGCTGGGACACAACGGCCGCGGCGGCCGTTGGCGGCCGGGCTCTACCCCGGGTGCGGCGCGCTGTAGTTTCCTGCAGTCCTACTGCACGGTAACCAGTGGGAGTCCCCGTGAGAAGAGCGCTCATCGCCGCCTGCGCCGCCGTCATCGCCGCAGGCTCCCTGCCCGCGGCCGCCGCGCCGTCCCCGCGCGAGGTGTTGTTCGTGGGGAACAACTGGGAGGGCACCGTCGACGTCCTCGACCACCGCTACACCAAGATCGGCCGGGTCGACGTCGTCCCGGACAAGGCCGCCCGGCTGCGGGAGATCTACCTCAACCCGATCCGCCTCGCGTTCTTCCTCGGCGTCCGGCACGGCCCCGGCGAGGGCCACGACCAACTCGTCGACGACATGTACACGACCCCGGACGGCGCCGCCCTGGTCGCCTCCCGCCCCAGCCTCGCCGACGTCGTCTCGATCGACCTGACGACGGGCGCGGTCCGCTGGCGCTTCCCGGTGTCCGGCTTCCGCGCCGACCACATGGCCGTCTCCCCGGACGGCACCAAGGTCGCGGTCTCGGCCTCGACGTCGAACACGGTGCACGTCCTCGACATCACGACCGGCCGCGAACTGGGCTCGTTCCGCACCGGCGACAAGCCCCACGAGAACGTCTACACCGACAACGGCCGCCACCTCTGGAACATGTCCATCGGCGAGGTCATCACCCCCTTCGACGCGCCCGAGCTGGACTGGACCAAGGGCGACCGCAAGATCACCGTCGTCGACACCGAGACGTATGAGGTCGTCGAGGTCATCGACATGCGCGCCCGCCTGGACGCCTTCGGCCGCCCCGACCTCTCCGACGCCGTACGCCCGGTCGCCTTCAGCCCCGACGAGCGCACGCTGTACTTCCAGGTGTCGTTCTTCAACGGCTTCCTGGAGTACGACGTGGCCAGCGACCGCATCACCAGGGTCAAGGAACTCCCGAAGAACCCCAATACGAACCCCGACCGCACCACCTGGGTCAACGACTCCCGCCACCACGGCATGGCCATGAACCCCGACGGCACCAAGCTGTGCGTCGCAGGAACCATGGACGACTACGCGACAATCGTGGACCGCACATCGCTCCAAGAAGGTCCCCTAGTCCCCGCAGCCAAGCCGTACTGGGCAACAGTCAACGCAGACGGAACCGCCTGCGTCATCTCCGAAAGCGCAGCAGACCAAATCACCGTGATCGACTTCAGGACAGGAAACCGAATCACGTCAGTACCAGTAGGCGACCACCCCCAACGAATCCGCCTGGGCACAGTCCCCGCCGGATGGGGCACCTAACCAACAAACCAACGCAGCAAACCAACGCAACCACCCACCAAACGCAACACGCCCCAGATAACTGTCCGATGGGGTGAACCAGCATTCGTGGGGAGAAAAGCGGTGCTACCCTTTCTCGGCGCGGACGGCTTCGCCGCTCCGCCCCTAATCCGCGCCGCACCGCTTTTCTTAGGGGCCCCACGAATGCGGGTTCACCCCATCGGACGCCACCGAAGCAACTCGCGAAAGCGCCCACCATCAAGCCAACGGCGCAGCGTGATACACCACCCGCACCACCCCGTCCCCGCACAGCTCAGCGGCGGCGTTAACCCCAAAGACCTCACGCAAGGTCCCCGGGGTAAGAACATTTAAGACCGGCCCTGCGGCAGTGACAACCCCCTGATGCAGCACCACGAGACGATCACAGTACCGAGCAGCGATATCCAGATCATGCAGCACGGCCAACACCGTGATTCCCGTCCCCCGAACCAGATCCATCAACTCGAACCGAGCCCGGATATCCAGATGATTGGTCGGCTCATCCAACACCAACACCCGAGGCCGCTGAGCCAACGCGCAAGCCAGCAGAACCCGCTGCCGCTCACCCCCCGACAGCGACCCGAACGCCCGGTCCGCCATGTCCGCCACCCCGGCCTGCTTCAACGCGTCCCGCACCGCCGACCGATCCTCACCGGATGAGAACAGCCCGTGGTGCGCGGTCCGCCCCAACGCCACCACCTCGGCCACCGTCACCCCGCCCGGCGTGTTCCGGCTCTGCAGCACAGCGGCCGTCCGACGGGCGGCGGCGCGCGGCGAGAGCGACCACACGTCCTCACCGCCCACCCGTACGACACCGGAGTCCGGCCGCAAGGCGCGGTAGACAGTGCGCAGCAACGTGGTCTTGCCGCTGCCGTTCGGGCCGACCAGGCCGACGAAGTCGCCGGGCTCCGCCGTCAGGGTGGCGTCGCGCAGGATGGGCGTGCCGCCGAGGCTGACGCGGACAGCGCCGATGTCGAGGTTCACGACTCGGTCCGGTCGCGGCGCATCAGCCAGATGAGGAACGGGGCGCCGAAGGCGGCGGTGAAGATGCCGATGGGCAGCTCGTTCGGGGCGTCTACCGTGCGGGAGAGCAGGTCGACCAGGACGAGGTACCCCGCGCCGAGCAGCGCCGAGAGCGGCAGGACGCGACGGTGGTCGACGCCGAAGGCCAGGCGCGTCACGTGCGGGACCATCAGGCCGACGAAGCTGATGCCGCCCGCGACCGCGCACACCGTGCCGGTCAGCAGCGCGGCGAGGACGAGCAGCAGCAGCCGCGTCCGGCGCACGTCGACGCCGAGGGCGGTGGCGGTCTCGTCGCCGGTCACCAGCGCGTTGACGCGGCGTCCGGCGAGCAGCACGGCGGCGGTGGCCGCGATGACCACGGCGGTGACGAGGCCGAGCTGGTCCCACCGCGCGCCCGCGACGCTGCCCATCAGCCAGAACATCACCTGGCGCAGGTCGCCGGGGTTGGCCTGGAGCTGCAGGTAGCTCGTCGCCGCGAGGAACACGTACCCGACCGCGACCCCGGAGAGCACCAGCCGCGCGGGCGCGGCCCGGCCGAGCGCGAACACCGCCGCGCCCGCGAGCATCGCCCCGGCGAACGCCGCCGACGACGCGCTCAGCCCGCCCACCACCCCCGCGCCCACGGTGATCACCAGCACCGCGCCCACGGACGCGCCGGGCACCAGCCCCAGCACGTACGGCTCGGCCAGCGGGTTGAGGATCAGGGCCTGCAGCAGGACGCCCGCCACCGCCAGTCCCGCCCCGCACAGCGCGGCGAGCAGCACCCTCGGCACCCGGAAGTCCCACACGATCTGCTCGGACACCGGGTCCGCGGTGGCCGTCCCGCCCAGCACGTGCGAGCCGATGACCCGCCACACGTCGCCCAGCGGCACCGACACCGAGCCGACCCCGATCGCGATCAGCATCACGGCGACCAGCCCCGCGCCCGTCACGGCAAGGCATGCGGGCAACGGCACGAAGTGCAGCGGCGCGGTCTGCGCGCGGTGGCGGGTCACTGCCGGAACACGTCCGGGTGGACCAGCCCGGCGATCCGTTCGACCGCGAGGTGGTTGTCGGGGCCGAAGTAGAGGGAGTCCGACAGGACCAGGAAGCGGTTGTCCACGGCCGCCCGCCACTGCGGGAACCGCTGGAACAGCGCGCGGACCGTCGCCTCGGGGTCCGGGTTCAGGTAGTCGACGACGATGAGCGCGTCCACCTCGGCCGCGGCGGCCTGTTCGGCGCTGATGCTGGCGAAGGTGGCCCGCGTGGCGTCGGCGAAGGCGTTCACCGCGCCCGCCTTGGCCAGGATGTCGTTCCAGATCCCGTTGCCCGCCACCGAGTCGAGGTCGGCAGCGCCCATGCCGGGGAAGACGATCATGACCTGCCCGACCGGCCGGTCCCGCACCTTCGCCGCGGTGGCGGCGATCCTGGCCGTCGAGTCGGCGATGATCTCCTCGGCGCGCCCCGGCACGTCGAAGACCGCGCCGAGGTCGCGGATCATGGCGTGGCTGTCCTCGATGGTCGGCGCGCGGTCGTCGGCGCAGGCGGCGGGCGGGACGTAGGTGTTGGCTCCCGCGGCGCGCAGGTCCGCGCGGGTGGCGAAGCCGGACTCGGAGGCGAAACCGCCGGTGTGGGTGGAGATCACGAGGTCCGGCCGCAGGCCGAGCATCGCCTCGCGGGGGATGTCCTGCAGGTTGTTGAGCGCGACCCCGCCGGTGGGCAGTGCCGCGATGGCCTCGACGCGACCGGGCGTCTCCGACGCGCCGTAGGACTGCGCGTTGGCGATGACGCGATCGCCGAGGCCGAGCGCGAGCAGCGTGGACACCTCGGCGACCGACCCGCCGTTCATCACCACGACGCGGCCGGGGGCCTTGGTGAAGGTGTAGGTGTCGCCGCAGTTGTCGAGCCGCAGGGGATAGGCGGTCCGGCCCTCGCCGACGTCGTCCGGTGCGGTCTGCGGGCCGGGCGCTGCCGTTCCGCACGCCGTCGCGGCGGCCAGGGCGAGTGCGGCCAGGGCGGCGCCCCGAGCGGACATGGCGGCTCCATCCGAGTAGGTGTGCTGCTGTCCTGGCAGTCGCGTCGGAGGGCCGCCCGGTTCCCGGTGGTGATGATCTTCTCAGGCGAGCCTGCGGCAGAGCACGCCGGTGAGGGCCGCGCCCGCGGTCAGCGCGAGCGCGACGGCGGCGAACGCGACGTGGTGGCGGGCCGGGTCGATCGCCGGGTCGCCGGGGATGCCGCCCAGCACCACGCGGTACGCGATGCCGACCAGGGAGAAGCCCGCGGCCAGACCGAACTGGACGACCGTGGCGGCGATCCCGGTGGCCGCGCCCGCGTGGTCGGGCTCGACGCGGTTGAGGACGACGGCGACGAGCGGCGAGACGACGAGCCCCTGCCCGGCGCCGACCGCGCCGATGAGCACCGCGAGCAGCGTCTGCTCGGCAGTGGCCCCGGTGAAGGCCACGGCGGCCATCGCGAGCAGGCAGCAGGCGATGAGGGCGGCGCCGATCACGGGGACGCGGGTCCCGTTGAGCCTGCCGGTGATCGCCGAACCGGCGGCGAACCCGACGCCGAGGGGGGTGAACATCAGCCCGGCGGTGAGCGAGTCCAGGCCGAGCCCGGTCTGCAGGTGGTAGGTGAACACCAGGTACAGCCCGGCGTTGCCCGCGAAGAAGACGGCGAGGACGACCATGCCGAGCCTGAACCGGCGGTTTGCGAGGACGTGCGGCGGATACAGCCCGTCCCCACCCCGGTCGGCGAGCCGCCGCTGCTGCCGGGCGAGCGCGGCGACGAGCAGCAGCCCGGTGAGCGCGCTGAGCCACACCCACCCGTGCCAGCCCGCGCGGGGGCCGAACATCAGCGGCACGAGCAGGGCGGGGATGGCCAGCGCCGTCAGCGCCGCCCCCGCGATGTCGAACCCGACGGCGGCGTCCGACCGACTCTCCCGGATGGCCCACCGCCCCACCACGACTATCGCCACACCGATCGGGACGTTGATGAGGAAGACCGACCGCCACCCCATCCCACCCACATCAAGCCCGACCAGAACCCCGCCCCCCGCGATCCCGGCGATGACCCCGAGCCCGAGCGCCACCCCATAGGCCCCGAACGCCCGGCCCCGCTGGCGTGCGTCGTGGAAGGTCGCCTGGATGATCGCCAGTTCCTGCGGGATCAAGGCCGCCGCACAGGCTCCCTGCAGGAACCGGCAGAGGATCAGCACCTCGGCGCTGGTGGCGAGCCCGCAGCAGAGCGAGGCGACCGTGAACGCGCCCACCCCTGCCAAGAACACCCGCCTACGCCCGAACCGGTCCCCCAACCGGCCGCCGGTCACCAGCCCCGCCGCACACGCGAACACGTAGGCCGCGCCGACCAGCTGGATCTGATCGAACCCAGCGGGCAGCTCCCGCTGGATGGTGGGACTGGCGACGTTGACGATGAAGCCGTCGACCTGCCCCATGAAGGTGGCGGCCAACACCACCCCCAACCCCACCCAGTCCCGACGGGCGGCTGCGCGGGGAGGGGAGTCAAGGCTCATCGGGCAGCCTTCCGGGGTGTGGGGTGATCGGCTGTATGTCATCCGGCCACTTTCTGCGGTCTGGGTGGGTGGTGCGGCCTTGTCGGCTGTGGGGTGAGGAGCGGGGGTTCATCCGACAACCCTTCATGCGGTTGAGACACCCGTCCCCTCACTCATTCGGTAGGCGTTGGGGGCGGGAGGAAGCCGACATCGAGTAGGTGATCCAGGTAGCGGTGGAGGGTTTCGGCGTCGATCAGAGGTGATGGGACGGTGGAAGTCGACAGGGCTGTGGTCGTCTCGGCGTGGTCGTAGGCGGGGGAAGCGGTGTCTGGGTCGCCGAGGTGGGCGGTTACCAGGCTGAGGCGGTAGTCACCGATTTCGGCGGCCTTGTCGGCTTTTGCGGTGAGGCGGCGGGTCCATTCGGCGGGGGAGAGGTCCGTCAGGGAGTAGCCGCGTCGGCGGAGGACGTCGATCACCAAGGCGATCGGGACGGGGCTGGGGCTGGTCAGGTGGTACGTCCTCCCCGCCGACTCCGGTGCGACGGACAGGTGGACGATCGCCGCGGCGACGTGATCCGCGGGGACCAGGTCCGCTGTCTGCGCCCCCACCACAGGAGCAGCGCCGAGGATCACCATCGCGCGCACCAGGTTCCAGAAGGCGTCGCCCGTGTTGCCGACCCCCGTGATGGAGTGACCCGCCACGCGACTCGGGCGGTACACCGTCACCGGGACGCCCCGCGCGCCCGCCGCGGTCACCAGGCGCTCCGACACCCACTTGCTGGCCACATACCCGTTGGACAGGTCCGAGAAGTCGCAAGTGGACACGAAGTGCACCGGCTTCACTCTCGTCGTCGTGGCCAGCCGCAGGATCTCCTGCGTGCCGGACACGTTCACCGGACGCAGGCGCGCGTACGGCTCCAGGTGATTCACCCGAGCGCCGTTGTGATACACGGCGTCGATGTCCTCCGCCAGTTCCGCGAAGCGCTTGCGGCCGAGGCCCAGGTCGGGTTGGGCGAGGTCGCCCGCCAGGGCTACCACCGTGCGGTCGGCCAGGCCCGGGTCGCGGAGTCGGTACCGGTGCAGGGTCTGCCGCAACCGCTCCGCCGCCGCGTTGTCGTCCTCGGCGCGCACCAGGCACACGACCTCGACCCCCGAGTGGTCGAGCAGCGCCCGCAGGAGGAACGCGCCGAGGAAACCGGTCGCACCCGTGAGCAGGACCCGCCTGGGCTCGCGGGCGGGCAGACAGCCGTCGGCCGTGATCGCCGGGTCCAGGTCCGCCTCCCGATCCAGGTCGGACAGGCTCAACGCGGCGGTCTCCGGCGGGCTCGTGTCGAGATGACGCGCCAGCTCGGCCACGGTGGGGGCGTCGAACACCGCCCGGATCCCCAGGCGCACACCGAACGCCACCCTGATCCGGGTCAGCAGGCGGGCGACGAGCAGGGAGTGGCCGCCGAGGGTGAAGAAGTCGTCATCGATGCCCACCTCCGGCACACCGAGGAGTTCGGCGAACAGCGCGCACAGTTCGCGCTCCGCCTGCGTGCGCGGCGTCCGGCTGATTGCGCGCGCCGCGGGCTCGGGTGACGGGAGGGCGGCGCGGTCGAGCTTCCCGTTGGGGTTGACCGGAAGGTGGTCCATCATCACGAACGCGCCGGGCACCAGATAGTCCGGCAGCCGCTCCACCAAGTACCGGCGCAACGCCGCGGGCTCCACCTCGCCGTCCGGGACGACGTACGCCACCAGCCGGTCACCCCGCCCCGCGACCGCCGCCCGCGCGACGCCGGGATGCCCGGCCAGGACGCTTTCCACCTCGCCGGGCTCGATCCGGAAGCCGCGGACCTTGAGCTGGTCGTCCGCCCGCCCCAGGAACTCGACGACGCCGTCACGTCGCCATCGCGCGAGGTCGCCGGTCCGGTACATCCGCGCGCCCGGCGGTCCGAACGGGTCGGCCCGGAACCGCTGCGCCGTCAGCTCCGCCTTGCCGTGGTATCCCCGTCCCACCGGCGTACCCGCCAGGTGGAGTTCGCCGACCACCCCGGGCGGGACCAGCCGTCCGGCGGCATCCAGCACATACGCCCGGCAGTTGGCGATCGGCCTGCCGATGACCGGCGAGTCGCTCTCCGAGAGCCTGCACCACAGAGCGTCCACAGTGCACTCTGTTGGGCCATAGAGGTTGTAGACAGACAACCCCGGCACCGCCCGCAGCGCCTTCCACAGCGCCTCGCCCACGGCCTCACCACCCAGGGCGATCACCGCGGGCCGCCGCGTCCCCTCGGCCAGCAGGCCCTCGGCGACGAGTTCCTCGGCGTAGGTCGGCGTGACGTCCAGGAAGTCGATGCCCTCGTCCGCGACATAGCGCAGCAGGTCCTCGGGAGCGCGCCGCACGTCGTCGCCGATGAAGTGCAGTTCGTGGCCTGCCAGCAGCCAGATCAGGCCCTCCCACGAGGTGTCGAACGACAGCGACGCCGTCAGCGCCGCCCGGAAGCGCCGTCCGCCCGCGGCGGCGACCTCGGGCTCGATGAGGTGGGTCCGGTGCTGGTGGAACAGGTTGACCATCGCGTCGTGGGTGAGCACAGTCCCCTTCGGCGCACCGGTCGACCCGGAGGTGTAGATCAGGGCCAGCGCGGTGTCGGGGGTGGGCCGTTCGGCGTCGGTCAGGTCGTGATCCGGCAGTAGGCCGATCTCCGGGTCATCGGGGGCGACCTCGCCGGGCAGATTCCTGCCTATGGTGATCACCGGGCGGGCGTCGGCGAGCAGGAAGTCCACCCGTGCCCGGGGATAGTCCGGGTCGACCGGCAGGTAGGCCGCGCCCGCCTTGAGGACGGCGAACAGCGCGACGATCGCGTCCATGGTGCGCGGCAGGGCGATGGCGACGACCCGTTCCGGCCCCGCACCGCGCGCGAGCAGGTAGCGGGCCAGGCGGTTGGCCCGCGCGTTGAGCTCGGCGAAGGTCACCCTGCCGTCCTCGGCCACCAGCGCCGTCCGGTCCGGGGTGCGCGCGACCTGCGCTTCCAGCAGCTCGGGCACCGTCGCGGGCGGATAGAACACGGTGGTGTCGTTCCAGCTGCCGAGCAGCCGGTCGCGCTCCTCGGGCAGCGGCAGGCCGGCTGCCGCGATCGGCCGTTCGGGATGCGCGACCAGCTCCGCGAGGAAAGCGCGGAACCGCCGGAGGTGGTCGGCCAGTTCGTCCGGGCGGTAGCAGGAGGGGTTGGCGTCGAAGGTGAGCGTCAAGCCCGACCCGTCGGCCCGGTCGTAGACGTTGACCACCATGTCCTCGACGAGACCGGCCGACACGTTGCGCACCACCCCGGGCGAATCGCCGAAGCGCAGGCCGTAGTCGAACGGCATGATGTTCATCGACGGGCCGAACAGCTTGCGGTCGCTGGCGACCAGCCTGAGATCGCGGCGCAGGCGCTCGTAGCGGTACCGGTGGTGCGCCCTCCCGCCGCGGATCTCGGCGGCGACCAGCGCGGTCAGCCCCACCAGGCTCACGTCCCCGCCGACCGGCACCCACACCGGGACGACGTTGAGCACCATGCACGGCACCCGCAGCGACACCGAGCCCATCCGGGACATCACCGGCAGCGCCAGGTTCACCTGGTCCGCGCCCGTCATCCGGTGCACGTAGCCCGCGAACGCGGCGGTGACCACGTCCGGCCAGAACGCCTTCGCGGCGGGCGCGACCGTGTTGAGCGCGTCCACCGTCGCCCTGTCGAGATGGTCCTCCCAGCGCAGCACGTGGTGCGGCAGCGGCCCGGACCGCCCGGCGAGGGTGACCGGCTCCGGCCGGTCCGCGGTGTAGGCGAGCCAGTGGTCGCGGTCCTGCGCGCACCGGTCGGACGCCTGGTAGGCGACGTCCTCCTCGACCACGGCCGACAGCGGCCCGAACGGGCACGGCGGCGGCTCACGGCCTTCGACACGCGCGGTGTAGACCTCGGCCACCCGCCGGGCGACCAGGCCGAGGCCGTACCCGTCCAGCGCGATGTGGTGCACCCGGTGGTACCACAGGACCCGCTCGGGCCCGATGCGGAACACCGCGTGCCCGAACACCGGGTCGGCGGTGAAGTCCACCGGACGGGCGAGGTCGGCGGCCATCCACGCGCGCGCGGTGGCCAGCGGGTCGTCGCACCCGGACAGGTCGGCCACGTGCACCGACCACCCGTGGGCCTCGTCGCGGTACTGGGCCGGGCCGTCCTCGTCCTCGGTGAACCAGACGTTCAGCGCGTCGGTCTCCGCGACCGTGCGCCGGATCGCCGAGACGAGCGCGTCGATGTCCGCGGGGCCGCGGATCTCCACGTACTCGGCGGTGTTGAACGCCGGGCTGTCCGGCTCGAGGAGCTGCCCGGTCCAGATCCCGTGCTGGGCGGCCAGGAGCGGCAGGCGCTCAGCCACGGTCGTCCCCGGGCAGCCGCGCCGACAGCAGCAGCCACCACGCCGCGACGGTCGGCCGCTCGGCCAGCTCCAGGAAGCTGACCTGCGCCCCGTTCTGCCGCCAGCGCTCCACCAGGCTCAGGATCCGCACCGAGTCCAGCCCCTCGGCCAGCAGGTCGGCGCCGTCGTCGACGGCGGACGGCTCCTGGTACAGCAGTTCGGCCACAGCGGCCCGGACCCCATCCAACGTCAGCGGCTCGCACACGTGGGTCTCCTCCCTAGTTGACTCGGCGGTCGCGGTCGCGCCAGAACCGGTCCCGCAGCGCGCGGCGCAGGATCTTGCCGCTGGGGTTGCGGGGCATCGCGTCGATGAACTCGAACCGCGCCGGGATCTTGAAGGACGCCAGGTGGTCCTTGAGGAACAGCACGAGGTCGCGCGGCCCGGCCGTGTGGTGCGGGCGCAGGGCGACGAAGGCGCACACGGCCTCGCCGAAGCGGTCGTCCGGCACGCCGATCACCGCGGCCTCGGCCACCGCCGGGTGTTTGGCCAGCGCGTTCTCGATCTCGGCGGGGAAGATCTTCTCCCCGGCGACGATGACCATGTCCTTGATGCGGTCGCTGATGAAGAGGTAGCCGTCCTCGTCGACATGGCCCGCGTCGCCGGTGTGGACCCATCCGTCGACCAGGGTGGCCGCGGTCGCCGCCGGATTGGCCCAGTACTCGAGCATCCGCGCGGGCGTGTGCAGGCACACCTCGCCGACGGTCCCGGCGGGCACCTCCGCCCCGTCGGCGTCGATGATCTTCACCCGCACGCCCGGGTACGGCCTGCCCGCCGCGCGGAGCCGTGACCCGCCGGGCACGTGGTCGGCGGGCGGCAGGCAGATCGCGGTGTTGCCGGTCTCGGTCAGCCCGTAGATCTGCGCGAAGTCCGCCCCGCACACCGCGATCGCCTCCCGCAGCAGCGTCTCGGCGATCGGGGACCCGCCGTAGACGATCTTGCGGACCGTGCGGAAGTCCGCCTCGCCGACGCCGGGCTCGGCCAGCAGCAGCCGCAGCATCGACGGCACCACGCACAAGGTCGTGATCCCGACCTCGCGGATCAGCCGCAGTGCCGCCGTGCTGTCGAACCGCGGCATGGCCACATTCGTGACGCCCGCGGCGAAGCCCTGCATGGCCCACCAGACGCCGCCGACGTGGAAGCCGGGGATGCCGATGAGGCTGCGGTCGCCCGGCCGCCAGTCGATCCAGTGCAGCCCCGCGCCCGCCAGCGCGTCCCGGATCGCGAAGAAGCTGCGGTGGGCCAGCACGACGCCCTTCGGCAGGCCGGTGGTGCCGCTGGTGTAGAGCTGCACGATCGGGTCGTCCTCGGTCGCGGCGAGCGCGGGCGGCTCGTCCGGGCACGCGGCCTTCCACGCCGCGTACTCCGAGTCCAGCTCGACGACAGCGCGCAGCCGGGGGAGGTCCGCGCTGATCTTCTCGGCCAGCTCGGCCTGCCCCCGGTCGACGAACAGCAGCTCGGTGCCCGAGTCGCGCAGGATGTGGTCGACCTCGCCCGCGGTGAGCCGCCAGTTGACCGGCACCAGCACCATGGCGCTCTTCGCGGCGCCGAAGAGGATCTCGTAGTAGTGCTCGGACTCCATGCCCAGGTAGGCCACCCGCGCGCCGGGCCGCAGCCCGGCCGCGCCGAGGGCGGCGGCCACCCGGGTGCTCTCCCGGTGCAGCGCGGCATAGGTCAGCGACCGGCCGGAGCAGGTGATCGCGGTGGTGTCGGGCTGACGCGCGGCGTGGAAGCCCACCACGTCGGCGACGGTCCGCAGGTTCGGGAAGTACGGCATCGGGAGCGTCCTCCGGCTCAGGTCGCGGCGACGATGGCGACGGTGACCTCGCCGTCGGACCGGCCGCGGTGGTCGTCCCAGAAGCGGAACCCCGTCTCCAGCGCGATCAGCGGCGGGCTCTCGGCGCTCAGCCTGCGGCTGCTGTGGCCGGTGAGCGCGAACTCGCCGTGGAACCGACGCGGGTCCACCGGCCAGCGGAACCGGCTGACCATCCGGGTGATCAGGATGTCCGGGAGCTGACGGCGCCAGTAGTCGTCCATGGTCCACGTGCCGAGGACCGCGGGGACCAGGTCTTCCCGGACCGCGAGCGCGATCGCGTAGTAGAGCATCTGGTTGTAGGCGATGTTCACCTCGACCGCGTTGAGGTGGCCGGTGTCGTCGATGTAGCACGACTCGTCGACGGCCAGCTCGGCCGTCCCCAGCAGATGTCCGTCCACAGCGGACACGCTCATGGCGCGCAGGTACCGGCAGTTCGGCTTGTAGCAGCGCAGCACCCGCGCCAGCAGGTCGGTGTCGGTCGGGTGGCGGACCGGCGTCGCGGTGCTCATGCCGCCCGGTCCGGTTCGTCGTACACGGTGACCCGGTAGGACACGGCGGGCTCGGCGCTGGCGGTGTGCAGCGCCCGGTGCACCAGGCTCCGGTTGTCCCAGACCAGCAGGTCGCCCTTCTCGAAGGTCTGCAGGTGGATGTTGTCGTGCTCGAAGCTGGTGTCCAGCTGCCCGGTGTGCTCCAGCAGCGCGCGCAGCAGATCGGGCTGCTCGCGCCCCTCGCGGTCGGTGACGGACAGCGTGAAGCCCTCGCTGATGTAGAGCACGGTCTCGTCGGTGTGCCGGTGCTTGTGCGCGGTGGGGAACGACACCGGCGGGGTGCGCTGGTCGACCTCGTCGAGCACCTCCGAGATCGGCCGGTACACGTCGTCGGGGCGGATCTTGAAGTACCGCCGCACGCTGTGCGTCGCCACGGTGTCCGCGACCGCGGCCTTGAGGTCCGCGCTCAGCGACTCGTAGGCGGCGCAGAGGTCGATGAAGTACGTGCCCCGGTTCCGCGAAGGCACCACCTGCGGGTAGATCAGCGTGATGTCGAAGGGGCGCGGCATGAACTGGTAGTCCGAGTGCCAGAACTTGCCGGTCTTCGGCACGCCGATCCGCCTGCCGTCCTGCTCGACATTCGACGAGACGAATACCCGGTCGCTCTCGGGGTGGTGGTAGATCGGCTCGTAATAGGCCTCGGGCGTGCCGAGCCTGCCGCCCAGTTCCAGGAATGCCTTCACGTCGAGGTCCTGGTCCTTGAGCACGGCGATCTTGTGGGTGTAGACCGCGTGTTTCACCGCGGCGATGTCCGCTTCCGGCGCGGTGGCGGCGTCGAAACCGGTGACGACGACGCCGAATTTCCCGTCGGTCTGCTCGCTGATGTTCACTTCCTGGCCTCCTGGTCGGCCGACGCCACGAAATCCACCATCCGGTCGACGGTCGTGATCGTGGGCAGCCGGTCGTCGGGGATCTCGATGCCGAACTCCTTCTCGACCAGGAGCAGCAGATCCATGGTGCTCATCGAGTCGACGCCGAGTTCGTCGAAGGTCGCCTCGGTGGACGGGTGCTCCGGCACGCCGTCGACCTGGCGGAGGAAACCGATGATCGTTTCCCGAATGCGGTCCGTGTCCAATTCCGTGCATCCTCCGAACTACAGTTCCGGCCAGGTCAGCGCGGCCGAGCCCCACGCGGCGCCGCCGCCGAACGCGGTGAGCAGGACCCGGCGCCCCGGCCGCAGCGCTCCGGCGGCGGCCGCGTCGGTCAGGGCCAGCGGGATCGAGGCCGCCGCGGTGTTGCCGACCCGCTCGATGTTGGTGAACACCCGCTCCGGCGCGATGCCGACCTCGGCGCCGACTGCAGCCAGGATCCGCTGGTTGGCCTGGTGCCCGACGAAGCAGTCCACGTCCGGCGGGCGCCATCCGACCCGGCCGAGCACCGCCCGCGCCGACGCGCTCATCCGGCGCACCGCGTGCCGGTACACGGCCTTGCCGTGCATCGCGAAGAAGTGGCCGCCGCTCACCGGCGCGCCCATGACCAGCGGATGCCGGGAGCCGCCCGCGCGGACCGCGATCAGCTCGGCGAGGTCGCCGTCGCTGCCGAGGTCGCAGGCCAGCACGGCGCCGGGCTCCCCGGCCCCGCCCGCGCGCAGCACCACCGCGCCCGCGCCGTCGCCGAAGACGGCCGCGGTGGCGCGGTCCGCCGGGTCGAGGATCGTGGAGAAGGCGTCGGCGCCGATCACCAGCGCCGTGCGCGCCATGCCGGTGGCGATGAGCCCGGTGGCCGCGGCGAGCGCGTAGACGAACCCGGCGCACACGGCGTTCAGGTCGAAGGCCGCGGCCTCGTGGAGACCCAATTTCCTGGCCACCGTCGGCGCGCTCGCCGGACACGGATGATCCGGCGTGGACGTGGCCAATACGACCGCGTCCACGGCGTGGATTCCAGCGCTGCGCAATGCGGCGGCGCCCGCGCGGACGGCGATATCGGAGGTGGCTTCCCCGGCGCGCACGACATGCCGTTGGCGAATGCCGGTTCGGGAGCGGATCCACTCGTCGGAGGTGTCATACCGGCGCGCGAGGTCGGCGTTGGTCACGACCGAATCGGGAACACAGCCCCCGACCCCGCATAAAACGGCAGCGGACACGGCCAATCCTCAATTCCTCAGGGTGCGGAAAAGGTGTGACGGCTTCCGGCCTCGGGACCGGTCGGAAGCGGACTCATGCGCGGAGGCGCACGTATGGGGACGTCGTCGGTGTGGTTGTCCATGTCGAGGTTGTCGATCGTCGAACCGTTCCGGTTCCCGCCGATTATCGCCAGCTCGGCCCGTTCGCCGTCCCCGCGTGGCATTCGACCACGTCAGCGCCTATTTCGCGGCCGCTATGCCATTAATGTATGACATTCGGTGAACGGGACTATCGGCCGCCGGGGATGTCCTCGGCGTCGCGCAGCAGGGCCATCAGGTGCTCGCGCGCCCGCGCCACCCGGGAGCGGATCGTGCCGACCGGGCACCGGCAGATCTCCGCGGCCTCCTCGTAGGTCAGGCCCATGGCCTGGGTCAGCACGAAGGCCGTGCGCCGCTCGGCGATCAGGGTGGCGAGCAGGTCGTCGAGCGCCACGCCGTCGTCGAATCCCGGCAGGCCGAGCGGCTGGGTCCGGTCGGCCGCGGCCTGCCAGTCGTCGAGATCGGCGGTGCGGGGCCGGGTCCGGGTCGCCCGGTAATGGTCGACGGCCACCCGTCGGGCGATCGACAGCAGCCAGGTGCGGGCGGAGGACTGGCCGGAGAAGCGCGGCAGGGCGCGCAGCGCGCGCAGGTATGTCTCCTGTGTCAGGTCGTCGGCGGCGGACGCTTCGACCAGATGAGCCACGAACCGCCACACATCCTGCTGCGTCGCGCGGACGAACCGGTCCCGCGCCACGGAATCGCCGTGGCGCGCGGCCAGGGCCCAGCACGTGATGTCGGCGTCGCGGGATTCCGCACCACCCATGGCTGCGCACGGTAGCGAACCGGGCATCGTAGGTGAAGGAGCCCGGACACGGGAACGGCCCGGCAGCGTCCTGCCGGGCCGAAGTCCGTGGTGCTTACGCGGCGGCGACCTTCGCGCCCAGCGCCGCCGAGCCAGCGGCGGTGAGCGAGGCCGGGACGAACTGGCCGAACCGGCCGGTGCCCGCGGCCACGAGGCCGTCGTGGATGAGCTCGTGCGCGCTGAACTGGTCGCAGCAGGGCATGCCGTCGATGTAGAGGTCCGGCTCGCGCCCGCAGCGCAGGGTGGCCCGGCCCGCGGCGATGGCGCGGAGCATCGCGCGGGCGCGGTGGCTCAGTTCGTGCGGTTCGGTGTCCATGTCGTTCCCCCCGGTCGTGGAGATCTGGGTCTGTCTCGGTTGGATGCGTTACCCCTTCACCCGGTTGCATCGCGGTGAGACCCAGCACACGTTACCGGGTGTGACGATTCTTAGGGACGAATTAACGTAGATGCCCGCACGACCAGTTCGGTGGGGAGCAAAACCGAAGGTGGGAGGTGTGTCTCCCCCTCAAGTTGGGCCAGCAGCCGCCAGGTCGCGCTGCGGCCCAGCTCCTCCACGGACTGGCGCACCGTCGTCAGCGCAGGCGTCGTCGAGGTGGCCAGGATGGAGTCGTCGTGGCCCACCACGGCGACGTCCTCCGGCACGCGCCTGCCCTTGTCGGCCAGGGTCCGCAGGGCGCCGACGGCGATGATGTCGGCCGCGGCGAACACCCCGTCGATGTCCGGGTCGCGGTCGAGCAGCTCGGCCATCGCGGCGGCGCCGCCCTTGCCGGAGAAGTCGCTGTGCACGACCAGGTCCGGCTTCAGGCCCGCCTCGGTCATCCCGCGCCGCCAGCCGGTGAGCCGGTCGATGCCCACGGCCATGTCCTCGGGACCGGCGATGGTGGCGATCCGCCTGCGGCCGATCTCGACCAGGTGGCGGGCGGCCTGCAGGCTGCCGGACATGTTGTCGGAGTCCACGTAGGGCACCGCGGTGTCGCCCAGCGGCCTGCCCACGACCACCACCGGCAGCCCGGCGTCGGCCAGGCGCTTCGGCAGCGGGTCGTGCCCGTGCAGGCTGACGACCACCGCGCCGTCGACGTGCCCGCCGCACAGGTAGTTGGCCACCGAGTCGTCGACGTCGGTGCGGCCCATCATCAGCACGAGCTGCCGGTGCCCCGCGGACATGCCCGCCGAGACGCCGCGCAGCACGCCCGCGAAGAACGGGTCGCCGAAGACGCGGTCGCCCTGCTCCGACACCACCAGCGCGATGGAGTTGGTGCGTCGGGTGACCAGGCTGCGCGCGGCCTGGTTGGGCACGTAGCGCAGCGCGGCGATCGCCTCGGTGACCGCCTCCTTGGCCCGTTTGCTCACCCCGGGCATGTCGTTGATCACCCGCGACACCGTGGAACGGGAGACCCCGGCGACCCGGGCCACCTCTTCCAGCGTCGGCGCCGCCCGCTCGTCCGACTCCGTCATGCTCAACTCAACTCCGATCGCGCGGACGGGTCCCTGGTACGTCCGCGCACGATCAGCTTAAGCCGACGGGGCCTGGCCGTGCGGCCGGTGTCACCGCTGGTCGCGCTCGCGTCGTCCGCTCAGCCCGAACAGGATGCGCTGCATGGTCTCGGCGTCGGCGCCGATCGGCTCGTCCGGCGGGTTGCCGCGCACGGTCTGCGACGACGGCCTGCGCTGGCGGCGGGGGAGCGGGACGGCCGATGCGGACATGCCCGACGGCAGCGCGATCGCCGCCCACAGCATCGTCCGGCCGCCGCCGATGTCGAGCACGCCCGCGCGGGCGCCCGCGGGGACGGGCGGCGCGGCGACCGCGTGCGGCGGCTCGATCTCGATCACCAGGTCGCCGCCGGAGAGCCGGGCGCGGGCGGTCATCATGCCGGGGTTGGCCGGGTCCGCTGCGGACACCACGGCCTTGGTCAGCGCGCGGACGGTCTCGGCGGCCAGGTCGCGCAGGTCGCGCAGGGACCATTCGGTCAGCGAGAACCGCACGAACATCTCCGCGCATCCCACGGCGCTGGGCAGAGCCACCAGATGGAGGTCGTCGACCTGTTCGGTCCGGTCGTGCATGGCATCTCCTTCCGGCGCCACCCGCGTCCGCCAGATGGTGCCACGTGGACCCCCGCAGGCCACACCCTGGTCCAGGCCATCACAGGCTGTGGCGGATTCGGGCGAATCCGTCACCAACGGCAAAGCTGAGTGACCCACAGTTCTGAATCCTTCGAGGTGCGGCCGGGGATACGCGGCATACGGGTGGTTCCGGGGATCAGTTCGACTACGCAACGCATCGGTTACCTGGTGGTAATCGCGTCACGCGGACGCCTGATCGGACGCGGGACAACGCCGGTTCGGCGGATTGGCCGGACGCGGCCGGGCATGCGGGAATGAATGCCGACCGCCGTGAGCGGAATCGCGAGCCGCCGACTCGGTGAATTCCGTGTTAGGAAGGATGACGATGGATCTGCGGTACGAGGCGTTCTGCTTCGCCGATCCCCTGTTCTTCGACGAACAGCGGGTCGCCGCGGATTCCGACGCCGGTTTCGCCGCCCTGGCGCCGACGCCTGCCACGGGCTGGGCGAGCGCCGATATGGGCACGTGGCGGGTGCTGCGACCGGACGGAGCGCGCACCCCGGACCAGGGCTGGAAGATCCACGTCTCGGCCACGCTCGACAACGCCGAAAAGGTGCTCGCCATCGTGGCGGATCATTGCTTCGGTGCGCGTGTCGCGTTCAAGCATTTGCGCGGGCGGAGCATTCTGCTGGCCCGCAACGCCAAATACGCGCCGCGGTCGGCCAGTGGCAAGTTGGTGACGGTCTACCCGGCCGACGATAACCAACTGGCCGAGCTTCTCGTTGGTTTGGCGCCCCGGCTGGCCGGATTCGCGGGCCCCTACATTCTCAGCGACCTCCGGTACGGCGACGGCCCGCTCTATGTGCGCTACGGCGGATTCGTCGAGCGCTGGGTGGAGTCCGACGGCGCGCGGGTCCTCGCCCTGCGCGGGCCGGACGGCGAGCTGGTCCCGGACGAACGCACGCCGACCTTCCGGGTGCCGCCGTGGGTCGAGTTGCCTGCCTGTCTCGCCCCGCACCTCGCGGCGCGCCGGGCTGGCGACCCCGACCAGTTCCCGTACCGGGTGTCCTCGTCGCTGCACTTCTCCAACGGCGGCGGCGTCTACCGGGCGACCCGCAAGGCCGACGACCGCGCCGTCGTGGTGAAGGAGGCCCGGCCGCACGCGGGCCTGGACCGCGACGGCGTGGACGCGGTGGCCCGGCTGGAGCGCGAGTACGACATCCTGCGGCGCCTCGACGGGATCGCGGGCGTGCCCAGGGCGTATGAGCTGACCACGGTGTGGGAGCACAGCTTCCTGGCCATGGAGCCGATGGAGGGGCTCGCGCTCGGCCCGTGGCTGGCCCGCAACTACCCGCTGACCCGACACGATCCCGACGACGCCGCCGTCGCCGCGTTCACCGAGCGGGTGTGCGCGATCGTCGCCGCCGTCGAGCGGCTGCTGGACCAGGTGCACGGGCGCGGCGTGGTGTTCGGCGACCTGCACTCGCTGAACATCCTGGTCGACGAGGACGACACCGTCTCGCTGATCGACTACGAGATGGCGTTCCCCGCCGACAGCGGCGAGCGGCCCGCGCTGGGTGCGCCCGGCTTCCGCGCCCCGGCCGACCGGGCGGGCGTCGACATCGACCGCTACGCCTTGGCCGCGCTCAAGCTGTGGGTGTTCCTGCCCCTCAACGCGATGCTGGAGCTGGCGCCGGGAAAGCTCGGCGCGCTGCTGGACTTCATCGAGCGCCGCTTCCCCCTGCCCGACGGGTACGTCGAGTCGATCCGGGCCGTGCTCAAACCGGGACCGTCGCTGACGACCGCGCTGGACGAGCCGACGCCGGACTGGGCGCGGGTGCGGGCGGACCTGGGCACGGCGATCCTGGCCAGCGCCACGCCCGAGCGCGAGGACCGGCTGTTCCCCGGCGACATCGAGCAGTTCCGGCTCGGCGGCACGGGCCTGTCCCACGGCGCGGCGGGCGTGCTGTACGCCCTGCACGCGACGGGGCAGGGGCGTCATCCCGAGCACGAGGAGTGGCTGCTCGAAGCAGTCCGGCGGACGCCGCCCACGCGGCCCGGCCTGCTCGACGGCGCGTACGGCATCGCGTTCGCGCTGGACACCCTCGGCCACCGGCAGGCGGCGCTCGACCTGATCGACGGCGCGGCCACGCTCGTGGAGCAGACCCGCGACCACGGCTACGGCGGCGGCCTGGCGGGCATCGGGCTCACCCGGCTGCACTTCGCCGCCGACCGCGAACACCTCAAGGCCGCCGTCGCCACCGGCGAACGCCTCGCCGACGCGCTGGCCGTCGCCGCGCCGCCGGACGAGGTGGGCCGCGCGGGCATCCTGTCCGGCTGGTCCGGTCCCGCGCTGCTGTTCACCCGCCTGTACGACGAGACCGCCGACCCGGCGTGGCTCGACCTCGCCGAACGCGCGGTGGCGCGCGATCTCGACGAATGCGTGCTCACCGACGACGGCGCGCTCCAGGTCCGCGACGGGGGCGCTCGCACGCTGCCCTATGTGGCGGTCGGCAGCGCCGGTGTGGCGCTGGTGATCGAGGAACTGGCGCGACGGCGGCCCGGCGCCGCCTGCCTGGAGCGCCAGGACGATCTGCTGCGCGGCTGCCACGGCGAGTTCGTGATCCACCCCGGGCTGCTGTACGGGCGGTGCGGACTGCTGTCCGCTTTGGCCGCGGCCCAGCGCCGCTCGCCGACGCCCGAGCGCGCGGCCGCGATCGAGACCCACCTGTCGGCCCTGGCGTGGCACGCGGTGCCGTACGGCGGCGGGATCGCCATGCCGGGCAACCAGCTGCTGCGACTGTCGATGGACGTGGCGACCGGGGGCGCGGGCGTGCTGCTCGCCCTGGCCGCCGTCCACGACGGACACGGCCGCGTCCTGCCGTTCCTCGGGAACGGCCCCACAGACTCCGGCCCCATACCGGGCCGGCGGTAGGAAACGGAAAGGGAGTAGTCACCATGGACATGGTCCTCGAGCTGCAGAACCTGGACGCCCCCAACGAGCTGGCCTACGGCGACCCGAGCCACGGCGGCGGCGCGTCCAACCTCAGCCTGATCGCGTCCTGCGCGAACAGCACCATCAGCCTGCTGACCTGCCACTAGTCACAGGGTGAACGCGGGAGCGGCGCAGGACTGGTGCGCCGCTCCCGCTTCCCATTGTGTCGCCAGCGCCCCGAGCTTCCAATGACTGGGACACCCCGAGTCGCCGAGTGACGCCCCCACATGACGACATCACCCAGATGATCAGACCATCCGAATGTGCACCCCACCCAGATGCCCCCACCATCCCAACGCCCTCCACGGCCGAGATGTCGGGATCATCCGGATGACGACACCATCTGGATGACCAGACCATCTGAATGACCGCACCATCCAGATGGTCAGATCATCCGGATGTTCGGACCATCTGGATGTTCCACTGGATGATCTGACCATCTGAATGATCCCGCCGTTCAGGTGGGCGGCGGTCTGGGATGGCCTTGCCATCTGGGCCTGCCGGTCGGTCGGATGTTCTGATCATCTGGATGATGTCCTCATATGTTCTCATCATCTGACCTAATGGAGGTTCGGGTGGCCGGTGGCGCCGGGGCTGGGGATCGGGTCCTGCTTGGTGTCGTGGAGCGGGGGGCGGCCGCGGTGCTGGTCGTGGTCGCACTCGGGGGGACGGTGGCGGCCTTGGTGTTGCCCGCGGCTCTGGCGGACGCGGTGAACGGTGGGGGTGTGGTGGCCGTCGCGGTGGCGGGGGTGGGGGTGTTGGTCGCGGAGGTGCTGGGGCTGCTGGTGTCCGCCCGCGTCACGGCGCGGACCGGGGCGCGGTTGCGGGGGGACGTCGCCGCGCACCTCATCCGGTTGGGGCCCGGGCGGTTCGCCGATGGGGATGCGATCGGCAGGTTGACCAGTGATTGCGCGGGCGCGGCGCAGGTGACGGCGCTTGCGGTGCAGCTCGTCTCCGGGGCGTTGGTGTCGGTCGGGGCCGTTGTGTTGCTGGCGGTCGTGGACTGGCGGGTGGCCGTCGTCTTCCTTGTCGCGCTGCCGTTGGCGCTGATGATCGCCCGGTCGCATCTGCGGATCACGGCCGCGGATGTCGCGGCGTACCAGTCGGTCACCGGCGAGTTGGGTGCCCGCCTGTTGGACGCGGTGCGCGGAATCCGCACGATCGCCGCCGCGGGCGTGGCCGACCAGGAGGCCGAGCGCGTGCTGCGGCCACTTCCGTCGTTGTCCAAGGCGGGCGCCGCGATCTGGCGCGGTCAGGCCCGGATGGTCTGGCGCGGTGGCCTCCTCCGGCCCGCGGTGCAGGTCGCGGTGCTGGTCGCGGCCGGGTTCGGTCTGATGGCGGGCAGGCTCGCCATCGGCGACGTCCTCGCCGTCCTCGGATACGCGACGCTGGGGATGGGCGTCGTCGGCCAGGTGTCGGCGCTGACCGGCCTGGCCCGCTCGCGCGCGTGCGCCGCGCGTATCGCCGAGGTGGTGGACACGCCACTGCCGCCCACCCCCGAACTGCCCCTGCCCGACGGGCCGGGGACGGTCACGCTCAAGGACGTATCCCACGGCGAGCTGTCCTCAGTGGACCTGACCATCCCCGGCGGCACGTCGGTGGCCGTCGTCGGCCCCGGCGCCCGCGACCTCGCCGCCGTCCTCGCGGGCATCACCCCCGACGCGGGCACCGTCCTTCTCGACGGCGCCCCCATCGCCGACCTGCGCGATCGTCGGAACGCCGTGGGAGTCGCCTTCGCCCGCCCGGTCCTGCTCGGCGCGACCGTCACCGACGCGGTCGCCTACGGCGTCCCCCAGCCCACCGACGTCCGCGCCGCCTGCGAAGCCGCCCGCATCGCCCACCTCATCGACCGCCTGCCCTCCGGCTACGCCACCCCGATGGCCGACACCCCCCTCTCCGGCGGCGAGGCCCAACGCGTCGGCCTGGCCAGGGCCATCACCGCCCACCCCCGCCTCCTGGTCCTGGACGAGGCGACCGCGGCCCTGGACACGGTCACCGAGTCCGAAGTGGACGAGGCGATAGCCGCCCTCCTCCCGACCGCCACCCGCATCACGGTCACCACCCGCGCAGGCACGGCCAGCCGAGCCGACCTGGTCCTGTGGCTGGCGGACGGCAAGGCCCGCGCGCTCGCCCCCCACGCCACCCTCTGGTCGAACCCGGAGTACCGAGAGGTCTTCACGTGATGACCACGACCAGACCGGGTATGTGGATAGGTAGTACACAAACCTCCCATTCCCGACCCCGCGGAGCGGCGGTGACTCCCATGACCAACCCCACCCCGAACCCCGCCGCCCGAACCACGCTCCCGCGACGCCCCAGCGCGGTAGGCGCTTGCGCCGGACCCGCCAAGCCGACCACAGCCCCCTGGCAACCGCTGCGATCGGGGCAGAGTGCTGCCGGGGCAAACGTTTGCCCGGCTTACCGACCGCGGATGGGGTGGAGGCCAGCTTCGGGGGTTTGTGTGGCGAGGGCCGGAGCCGTCGCGTGGAGGGTTAGGCGGTCACGGAAGTGGAGGGCGGCGGCTACCTGGTCGGCGTCGGGGGCTTCGGCTAGATCGGCGAGGACCCAGGCGACTCGGATGCAGCGGTCGACGCCTCGGGCGGTCAGTTCCCGTGCGGAGAGGGCGTGGTCAAGCATGGCCACGGCCCCGGGTGGGATGGGGAGGGGAACGGTTTCAGGGGTTTGTCTGGTGAGGGCCGGAGCCGTCGCGCGGATGGGACGGAGGACGGCTTCGCAGGGTTGCGTGGTGAGGGTCGGGCGGATGTGGTGGGGCCCGGATTTGGGTGGTTGTGTGATGACGGCGGAGGCCGTCGTGTGCATGGGGTGGGGGCCGGCTTTGCAGGGTTGCGTGGCGAGGGCCGGGGCCGTCGGACGGAAGCGGCGGGGGGCGGCTTTCCAGGGTTGCGTGGCGAGGGCGGGGGCCGTCGGACGAAGGCGGCGGGAGACGACATTGCAGGGTTGCGTGGTGGAGGTGGGGGCCGAACGAAAGCGATGGGGGACGGCTCTGCAAGGTTGCATAGCGGGGGTCGGGGTCATCGCGCGGGAGCGGCGGGGGATGGCTTTGCAGGGTTGCGTGCTGAAGCCCGTGGCCCTCGCGCAGGGGACGGCTTTGGGTGGTGTGCGGTGAAGGGCGGGGCCGCCGCCGAGTACTGGCGGGTACTAGGGGCGCAGTGGCGGGGCTGGTTGGTGCTCGTGGCCTGCTCCATCCTCGAAGGCCTCCCCGCCTTCCTCTCCGGCGCCCTCGTCCAGGCCGCCATCGATCGAGGGTTCGCGGTGGGCAGGCCGCTTGAGGGCATCACCTGGCTGGGGGCGTTCGGCGGCGTGGCCGTGGTGGGGGCCTTGGGGGCGCGGTTGGTGTGGAGTCGGTTGGGGGCGGTCGTCGAGCCCGTGCGGGACGCGTTGGTGGGGGTTGTCGTTCGGGGGGTGCTGCGGGATCGGACGGGGCATCGGGTCGCGCCGGATGCGTCGGCGGTGGCGCGGATTTCCCAGCATGTCGAGATCGTGCGGGACGCCACGGCCGGGATGTTGGTGCAGGCTCGGGGGATGGTCGTCACGGCGGTGGCGGCGGTCCTGGGAGTCGCGGTTGTCGCGGGGGATGTGGTGTGGGCGGTGGCGCTGCCGGTGGCCGGGGCCGCGGGGGCGTTCGTGGTGTTGTTGCCTGCCTTGGCAAAGGGGCAGCGGGAGTTGACGCTGGCCGACGAGGCCACCGCCAAGGTCGCCGGGGAGGCACTGGCCGGGCTGCCGGACATCGCCGCCTGCGCTGCCTACGACACCGCCGAGTCGACCGTGAGAGAGGCCGCCCGCGCGCAAGCGAGGGCGGCTACCCGGTTGGCGAGTGCTTCCGCGCTGCGGGTCGCCGTCGTCGGGGTCGGGGCGTTCCTCCCGGTCGTCCTGGTGCTGGCCACGGCCCCGCCGACCATGAGCGGTGCGGCCCTGCTCGGCGTCCTCGTCTACCTCACCGGCTCGCTCTACCCCGCGCTCAACGGCCTCGCCGCCACCACCAGCACCGTGATCCTCCGCCTGATCGTCGCCCTGCGCAGGCTCGCCGAGGCCGCCTCGACCGACGACCACGAACCCGGCACCGAACGGCCCGAGACCACGGAGATCACCGTCCGCGGGCTCACCCACCGCTGGGGTGAGCACGCCGAGCCCGTGCTCGCGGACTTCGACATCGACCTGCGCCCCGGCGACCACCTCTGCGTCGTCGGCCCGTCCGGCATCGGCAAGTCCACGCTGGCCGCGCTGCTCACCGGGCTCCTCCCCGTCCAGCACGGCACGGTCGAGATCGGCGGCGTCCCGGTCGACCGCATAGACCCCGCCCTCATCGCGTTCACCCCGCAGGAGGCCTACGTCTTCGCGGGCACCGTCCGAGAGAACATCGCCCTCCTCAACCCCGACGCCCCCGACGACCGCCTGGCCCAGGCCGCGCGCGAGGTCGGCGCTGCCCACCTCGAGCTCGACGCCGACGCCAGCGCGCTCGACCCCGCCGACCGCCAGCTGATCGCCCTCGCCCGCGTCCACGCCACGGACGCGCCGATCGTGGTCCTCGACGAGGCCACCTCGCACCTGACCGCCCGGCAGGAGGCCGCCGCGGAGCGGGCCATCGCCGACCGCGGCGGCATCCTCGTCGTCATCGCCCACCGCATGTCCTCCGCAGAGCGCGCCTCGCGGGTGCTCCTGCTCGACGGCAGGCACACGCTGCTCGGCGCGCACGCCGACCTGGCCCGGCGCTCGGAGCAGTACGCGGGCCTGGTCAACGCCTGGTCAGGCTGACGAGCGCAGGATCAGCTCGGTCGGCAGCAGGATCGACGGCGGCAGGTGGCGCTCCCCGGCCAGCTGGGCCAGCAGCCGCCACGTCGTCGTCCGCCCCAGCTCCTCGACCGGCTGGCGCACGGTCGTCAGCGGCGGTGACGCCATCGTCGCCAGCACCGAGTCGTCGAAGCCGACGATGGCGATGTCCTCCGGCACGCGCACGCCCCGGCTCTGCAGGAACTGCATGGCCCCCACCGCGATGATGTCGGCCGCGGCGAACACCGCGTCCACATCGGGGTGGCGCTCCAGCAGTTCCTCCATCGCCCGCGCGCCCGCGTCGATGGAGAACCGGCTGTGCACGACCGCGTCCGTGGGGCGCTTGGCGTCCCCGAGCGCGCGCCGCCAGCCGATCAGCCGGTCGATGCCCACCGCCATGTCGTCCGGGCCCGCGATCGTCCCGATCCGCGAGCGGCCGAGCGAGAGCAGGTGCCGGGCCGCGACCAGCCCGCCGGTCAGGTTGTCGGAGTCGACGTAGGGCACGGACCCGCCCGCGAGCGGCCGTCCCACCAGCACCACCGGCAGCCCGGCGTCGACCAGCCGCCGGGGCAGCAGGTCGTTGCCGTGCAGGCTGACGACGATCGCGCCGTCGACGTGCCCGCTGCACAGGTAGTTCTCCAGCGTGTCCCGGTCCGCGTCGCCCTGGCTCATCAGCAGGACGAGCTGCTTGTGGCTCGTCCCGAGCCCGGCCGAGACGCCCCGCAGCACGCCCGCGAAGAACGGGTCGCCGAAGACCTGGTCGCCCTTCTCGGAGACCACCACCGCGATGGAGTCCGTTCGTCGCGTCACCAGGTTGCGCGCGGCCTGGTTGGGCACGTACCGCAGCGACGTGATCGCCTCGGCCACCGCCTCCCTGGCCCGCTTGCTCACCCCCGGCAGGTCGTTGATGACCCGCGACACCGTGGACCGGGACACCCCGGCGGCCCTGGCCACTTCCTCCAGGGTCACCGGGGCGCGGTCGATCGCCTCGCTCATCGCTCTGGGACCGCGTTGGCCCGGGCCAGGCGCGAATACCAGCGCGCGCTGCTCTTCGGCGTTCTGGCCTGGGTCGCGTAGTCGACGTGCACCAGGCCGAACCGGTGCGCGTAGCCATGCGCCCACTCGAAGTTGTCCAGGAAGGACCAGTAGAAGTACCCGCGCAGGTCCACGCCCGCCTCGATCGCCGCGTGCGCGGCGACGACGTGGTCGCGCAGGTACGCCAGGCGTTCGGCGTCGTCCACCGTGCCGTCGACCAGGGTGTCGTCGTAGGCGGCGCCGTTCTCGTTGACGTACCAGGCCATGCCCGGATACCTGCGGTCGGCCTCCACCAGGCACTCGGTGAGCCCGGCCGCGCGCACCTCCCACCCCGACGCCGTCACCGGCAGCCCGCGCGAGCGGAACGTCACCCGCTCGCTGCCCGGCCAGCCGGGGTCGAAGTCGCCGGTGTCGACAGCGGAGACGCACCAGTCGCGGTAGAAGTTCACCCCGACGAAGTCCACCGGCGCGCTGATCACCGCCAGGTCGCCGTCCTGGATGTGCTCGGCCATCCCGTACTCGGCGACGTCGGCCAGCACGTCCTCGGGGTACCGGCCGCGCAGCACCGGGTCGAGGAACAGCCGGTTCTGCAGCCCGTCGATCCGGCGGGCGGCGTCCTGGTCGGCGGCGGACTCCGGGTCGGCGGCGAACACCGGGTACAGGTTGACCGTGATGCCCGACGCCGCCGACGGCGCGTGCGCGCGCAGCGCCTGCATGCCCAGCCCGTGGGCGAGCAGCAGGTGGTGCGCCGCGGCGAGCGCGTCCCGGCCGCTGGTGCGGCCCGGCGCGTGCACGCCGGTGCCGTAGCCGAGGAACGCCGAGCACCACGGCTCGTTCAGCGTGCTCCACACCGGCACGCGGTCGCCGAGCCTGCGGGCGGCCGACTCGGCGTAGTCGGCGAAGCGGTGGGCGGTGCCGCGCGCCGTCCAGCCGCCCAGGTCCTCCAGCTTCTGCGGCAGGTCCCAGTGGTAGAGCGTGGCGACCGGGGTGATCCCCGCCGCCAGCAGCTCGTCCACCAGCCGGTCGTAGAAGTCGAGGCCCGCCGGGTTCTCCGGGCCGCCGTCGGGCCGCACGCGCGGCCAGGACAGCGAGAACCGGTAGGCGCCCAGCCCCAGCTCGCGCATCAGCGCGACGTCCTGCGGCATGCGCCGGTAGTGGTCGGCCGCTGGCTCACCGGTGTCCCCGCCCGCCACCCGGCCCGGGGTGGCGCTGAAGGTGTCCCAGATGGACGGTGTGCGGCCGTCCGCCGTGGTGGAGCCCTCGACCTGGTAGGCGGCGGTGGCCGCGCCCCACAGGAATCCGGGTGGGAACCGCCGGGTCTCAGCGGTCGTGCCGCCCTCGTCGAACGCAGTCTGGACGGACAAGGTCACCCCTTAACGGCGCCCTGCATGATGCCCGCCACGATCTGGCGGCCGAGCAGGACGAAGACGATGAGAACGGGAACGGTCGCCAGCGTCGTCCCCGCGAGCACCAGCGAGTAGTCGATGTAGTAGCCCGACTGCAGGCGCTCCAGGGCCAGCTGGACGGTGGGGTTGTCGGCGTTGAGCACGACCAGCGGCCACAGGAAGTCGTTCCACGACGTCATGAACGTGAACATGCCGAGGAACGCCGCCGCGGGCCGCACCGCGGGCAGGCAGACGTGCCAGAACGTGCGCAGCATCGAGCAGCCGTCCACCCGGGCGGCCTCGATCAGCTCGTACGGCACCGCCTCCACGGTGTACTGGCGCATCCAGAAGACGCCGATGGCGGTCACCAGGTTCGGCACGATCACCGCCTGCAGCTCGCCGGTCCAGCCGAACTCCGACATCGCCATGTAGAGCGGGATGATGCCCAGCTGGGTCGGCACCGCCAGCGTCGCCACGACGAACAGGAACAGCCCGTTGCGGCCGCGGAAGCGCAGCTTGGCGAAGGCGAACCCGGCGAGCGTGGAGAACAGCACCGTCGTGAACGTGACCGTGCCCGCCACGATCAGGCTGTTGCCCAGCGACTTCCAGAACGGCACCGAGTCGAACACCCGGGCGGCGTTGTCGAAGAAGTTCCCGCCCGGCAGCAGCGGCGGGATCTTGTCGGTGAGCATCGACGAGTCGCGCGAGGCGACCAGGAACTGCCAGTAGAACGGGAACACCGAGCCCGCCACGAAGGCCAGCAGCATCCCGTAGGTCCAGAACCCGGCCCGCCCGCCGGAGGACCGGTTCTCGTTGCGCGCGCTGCGCCGCAACGCCTTGGTGGGCAGGGCGGTCGGGCGCGATCCGGTCATGGTCATCGTCCGGACCCCGTTCCGGCCAGCCTGCGGGTCAGCAGGAAGTTGATCAGCGCGATCACGATGATGATCACGAACAGCACCCAGGCGATCGCCGAGGCGTAGCCGAAGTCCTGCTGCTCGAAGGCCGACTGGTACATGTAGAGCGTCACCGTCTGGTACTGGTTGGTCGCGCCGCCGTTGTTCGAGCCGGGCATCTCGGAGAACAGCTTGGGCTCGGTGAAGATCTGCAGGCCGCCGATGGTCGAGGTGATGACCACGAAGATCAGCGTCGGGCGCAGCAGCGGGAGCGTGATGCTGACGAACCGGCGCAGCGAGGACGCGCCGTCGACGACCGCGGCCTCGTAGAGGTCGCGGGGGATGGCCTGCATCGCGGCGAGGACGATCAGCGCGTTGTAGCCGGTCCAGCGCCAGTTCACCATGACCGCGATGGCCACGTGGCTGGAGAACCGGTCGGCCTGCCAGTCGATCCGATCGATGCCGAAGGTCTCCAGGATGGAGTTGACCAGGCCGAACTGCGGCCCGAACAGGTTGGCGAAGATGATGCCCAGCGCGACCAGCGAGGCCACGTACGGCAGCAGCACGCTGATGCGCCACGTCGTGGGCGCGCGCAGCCGGGTGTTGAGCAGGTAGGCGATCAGCACCGCGATGATGATCTGCGGGATGCTGGAGAGCAGGAAGATGCTGAGGGTGTTGACCAGCACCTTCCAGAACTGCTCGTCGACCATCAGGTCGACGTAGTTGTCCAGCCCGATGAACTCGGGGCTGTCCTCGATGAGCTCCCAGTCGAACAGCGAGACGTACCCGGTGTAGAGCAGCGGGAACAGGCCGACGATGCCGAAGACGATGAAGAACGGCGCAACGTACAGGTAGGGCGAGAGCTTGACGTCCCACCGCGCGAGCTTGTCGCGCATGCCCGGACGCGCCGGGGAGCCCGGCCCGCGCCGGGGGGCGCGGGCCGGGCTCTCCTGCAGATCGGTTGCCATGCGCTACTTCGCGATCTTCGTCGCGCCGTCGACCACCTGCGCCCACGCGTCGGCGGGCGAGGTGCCCTGCTCGACCGACTGCAGGGCAGGGCTGGTCACGTTCTCCTGGATGCGGCCGTCACCGGGGCCCTTGTACTGCGCCTGGCCGACCTTGGCCGCCTGCTTGGCGAACAGCTCGCCCGCCTTGACGCCGAAGTAGTCGTCGGTCTTCTCCAGCAGCTCCGGCGCGGTCTGCGCGGCCTTCTGGCTGGGGAAGTTGCCGGTCTTGCCGAACGCCTTGATCTGCTGCTCGGGCGCGGTCAGCCAGGCGGCGAGCTTCGCGGCCTCCTGCGGGTGCTTGCTCTGCGTCGGGACCGCGAGGAACGAGCCGCCCCAGTTGCCGCCGCCGCCGGGGAAGGCGTCGGTCACGGCCCACTTGCCCTTGTTCTCCGGACCGGCCTGGTTCTTGATCACGCCGAGCATCCAGGACGGGCAGGTCTTGGTGGCGAACGCGCCGGACTTGAAGCCGGAGTTCCACTCGTTGCTGAAGGCGACCAGGCCAGCGGACTGGCCGCGGCCGCTCGCGGCGGTCACCTTGTCCCAGTTGGCCTTGATGTCGGCGTTGGTCTCGATCACCAGCTGGTCGCTGGTGTCGAAGAAGCCGACCGGCAGCTGGTTGTGCATCGCGTTGAAGATCTGGGCGTTCGCGTCGTACCAGGCGGCGTCGCTCTTGGCGATGAACTGGTCGCCAGCGGCGAAGTAGGAGTCCCAGGTCTCGAACAGCGGCTTGACGCCCTCGGGGTCGCTGGGCAGGCCCGCCGCCTCGAACAGGTCCTTGCGGTAGCACATGGCCAGCGGGCCGATGTCGGTGCCGTAGCCGATGAGCTTGCCGTCCTTGGTGGTCGCCTGCTGCGACTTCCAGTCCAGCCAGCGGTCGGCGGTGACGTCCTTGGGGCCGATCTCGAGCAGGTTGTTGAACAGGCTGGCCTTGGCCATGACGTCGGAGAGGTGGCCCTCCTCGATCGCGACGACGTCCTCGAGGCCGGAGCCCGCGCCGAGCTTGGTGAACAGCTGCTGGTGGTACGGACCGCCCTGGCCGGTCTTGTTGTGCTTGATCTTGATGTTCGGGTTCAGCCGCTGGTACTCCTCCAGCAGGTCCTCGTAGCCGAACTCGGTGAAGGTGCCGATGGTCAGCTCGATGGGACCGCCGTCGGAGCCGTTTCCTCCGGTGTCGTCGCTGGAGCCGCAGGCGGCCAGCACGCCGCCTGAGAGCGTTACCGCGGCACTGAGGGCCAGTGCCCTCCGGAACAGTTGACGCACAGCTACCCCTATGGGTTGGCGCCGGTGGCCGTCTCTGGGTCACCAGTGCGAGTCTTCCTGGGAGCGCTCCCAGCTGGGTGGGAGCAGTGTGCTCGGGGCCACAAACGCATGTCAAGGAGGTGCAACGTAACGTTTCGGGCTCGGCGGCTGGGGTTACGTCGTTCACGGGGGTGCTACCGGCGGAAACGTGGTGTTTCGGCAGTCTTTCGGGTAGTCGTGCCGCTTCGGTGTGTGACAGTCGCGGCTATGCACTGGGCAGTCGGGGGTTTACAGGCCGGTTTTGTCGTGGTTACCCTGTGCTGGGAGCGCTCCCAGAAGGTGAGCGCTCCACGCGAACGAGCCCGTCCGAGGCGGTGTCGTCCCGCCCCGCCTCGGACGGGCAGCCCAACCCCGCGCCCCGACCGGCGGTCCCCCGGTCGGCCGGTGGGCGGCGGTAGTCGCTCCTGCCGCCGCCCACCGGATCAGGTCCGTTCGGTGCAGTCCTTCCGTTGCGCGGCAAGGAAGGCTGCTCTCATCGAGTGAAGATCGGCTCCGCGCTGAGACGCGCCCGCCGTCACCGCGATGTTCCGGCGTGAGTTGGGGACAACGCGACGGAGGGGGAGCGGGATGCGGGAGTCGACCCTGGCCTTGTTGGCCTGTCCGGCCTGTCACGGCGGGTTGGAAGCGGCGGACGGCCTGGTGTGCAAGGAATGCGACGTGGTCTACCCGGTGGAGGACGGGGTGGTCCGGTTCGCCGCCGATGAGGCGCGGGCCAGCCACGCGGCCGCCAGCTTCGGCTTCGAGTGGCAGACCTTCCACGACGGCGGGTTCGAGTCCGACACGGTGTTCGGCCGCACGATCGAGGAGGACCTGGCGCAGTTCGACACCGTCTTCGACGTGTGGGACTCGTTGGCGGGCAAGGTGATCGTCGACGCGGGCTGCGGCAGCGGCAAGCTCACCGCGGCGATCGCCCGGCGGCACCCGGAGGCCACGGTCGTCGCCGTCGACCTCAACCCGGCGATCGCGGAGGTGCGCAAGGCCGCGGCGGACCTGCCGAACCTGCACGTGGTGCAGGCGAGCGTGTTCGCCCTGCCGTTCCCGGAGGGGAGCGTAGACCTCTTGTGGTGCAACGGCGTCATCCACCACACCGGTGACACACGCGGGGCGTTCGCGTCACTGGCGAAGGCCGTGCGGCCGGGCGGGGAGCTGTTCGTGTGGGTGTACCAGCGGAAGCTCAGCCCACTCGTGCTCGTCCGCGACCTGCTGCGCCCGTTCGGCCTGCACTCGTGGCGCCACTCGACCGTCTACCGCCTGTCCCGCCTCCTGTCCCTGCCGACACTGGCCGCGGTCCGCGTCCTCAACGCCGTCGCCGCCCTCCCGGGCGTCCGCGCCCTCGTGGCCCGCTCCACCCACGGCCGCATCCTCACCCGCCGCCGCCACTACGCCGAACTGGCCCTCACCTGGTTCGACGTCCTCTCCCCGCGATACCGCGACACCTACACGGCCGCGGAGATCAAGTCCTGGTTCACCGCAAGCGGCTACGACGTCCTCCGCGAGTACTGGTGGCCCGTCGGCATCACCGGGCGGCGGCGCTGAACTACCGTCTCCCCGTCCAGGACGGAAGGGGAATGCGGTGGCCAGGGCTGTGGTGTTGAGCGGATTCGGGAGTCCGTTGGAGATCAGGGACGTCCCCGTGCCGTCCGCGCCTGAGGGTGGGTTGGTCGTGGCGCCCGCGTACGCGGGCATCTGTGGGACGGACCTGCATCTGCGGGAGGGGCGGTTGGCCGTGCCGCTGCCCTTGGTGCTCGGGCACGAGGGGCTGGGCACCGTCCACGAGTCGCGGATGGAGGGGTTCGCGGAGGGGGACGTCGTGATGTGGGCGTCCTCGCGGGCCTGCGGGCGGTGCGAGCCGTGTACGCGGTTCCGGGAGCCGACGCTGTGTGAGAACCGGCGGACCTACGGCGTCAACCGGCCCGGGGCGTGGGCGGATCACATCCGGCTTGAGCCCGGCACCACCGTCATCCGGATGCCCGACGGTGTTGATCCGGTGGCCGCCATGTCGTTGGCCTGTGCGGGGCCGACGATGGTGCACGCGCTCAGCGAGCGGCGGCCCGTGCGGGTCGGGGAGAGTGTGATCGTGCAGGGGGCCGGGCCCGTCGGGCTGGCGGCGGCGGCGCTGGCGCAGCTGGGCGGGGCGCGGGTGACCATCGTCGGCGGTCCGCCCGAGCGGCTGGCGCTGGCCAGGGAGCTGGGCATCGGCGACGACTGGGCCGACATCGGCGCGGACGTGCCCGAGGCGGACCTGGTGATCGAGTGCGCTGGCGTGCCCGCCGCGGTCGGGCAGGGGCTGCGGATGGCGCGCCGGGGTGGGGCCTACCTCGTCGTCGGGCAGTACACCGACGCGGGGGACACGCTCATCAACCCGCACCAGATCGTGCACCGGCAGCTGTCGGTGTTCGGGTCGTGGGCGTTCAGCGGGGCCCACCTGGTCGAGTACGTCCGGCTGCTGCCCGCGCTGACCGCCCGCTTCGACCTCGCACGCCTGGTCACCGCCTACCCGCTCGATGACCACCAGCGCGCGCTCGATGACGTGGCGGCCGGACGGGTCCTCAAGGCCGTCTTGACGCCCTGAGCCCGAGCCGCCGCAGCTCCCAGTCGGCGAGGGTGGCGACGGTGCCGGGGTCGGTCCAGTCGGTCGTCCGCAGCCGGGCGAGCCGGGGCAGCGGCTGGTTGACCAGGGCGCGGGCGGCCAGCAGCTCCAGCCCGGCCCGGCCCTGGGCGCGCAGCCGGGCCGCGGCCGTGGCGTCCCTGGCGAACCGGACGCGCCTGGGCAGCCAGGTCAGCGCCAGCGCCAGCGCGGGGACGGCGATCAGGGCGAACGGCAGCCAGAACCCGAGCGCGTCCACCGCGGCCGTCTGCGTGCGACCCGCCTCGGCGAGGTCGGCGCCCGCGCGGGTGCCCCGGCCGAGCGCGCCCGCCAGGTCGTCCCCGACGAGCGGGACGCCCCGGGCGCTGTCGGCGGCGGAGGTGAACGCCCCGCCGATGGCGTCGCCCGCCGCGGCGAGGTCCTCGCCGGGGCCGCGCAGCAGCAGGACGGCGTCGCGCACCGCCGTGGCCACCCAGACCGCCAGCAGCAGGAACGCGAGGGCCGCGAGGTCCGCGGCGACCTGGCGCGCGGCGCGCCATGCGGTCTCGGCGTAGAGCCTCATGTCCGGGTGGATACCCCCGCGGCGAATCGATCAACCGCGGATCCGGTAAATGGCAACGGGTTGACGGCGTCGGCGGGCTCCACTTGCCTGGAGTCAGCCCACGCCGGAGGTCCGATGCTCAGGAAACTGGCCTGCGCCCTCGCGGCGCTCGCGCTCATCGCCCCGCCGGTGAGCGCGGAACCGGCCCAGGCCGTCACCCACGAGTACATCGGGTCTATCACGCTGATCACGGGGGACCACGTCACCGTGCGGCGGGTCGGGGACCGGCTGGTCCCCGCGGTCACCCCGGCGCCCGGCCGCGAGTCGGTGCACTTCGCCACCCTCGGGACCGGCGACGAGTTGCACGTCGTCCCGGCCGACGCCTGGCAGCGCGTCAACGCGGGCACGCTCGACCGCAGGCTCTTCGACGTCGCCGCGCTCCTCCGCGACGGCTACGGCGACGAGCGCCGCGCCGACCTCCCGCTGATCGTCGGGTCCACATTGGAGCCCCAGACGCGGGCGAAGCACGGGATGGCCGCGGCTTGGGCCGCGCAGGACGCCCCGGTCTGGCTCGACGGGCTGCGCCACCCCACGCTCGACCACACCGCCGTCCAGATCGGCGCGCCGTCGGCGTGGAAGTCCGGCTACACCGGCAAGGGCGTCACCGTGGCCGTCCTGGACACCGGGGTCGACGCCACCCACCCCGACCTGCGCGGCCGCGTCGCCGAGATCCGCAACTTCACCGACGAGTCCACCCGCGACACCGACGGCCACGGCACGCACGTCGCGGCGACCATCGCCAGCCGCAACGAGCGCTATCGCGGCATCGCCCCCGACGCCCGGCTGCTCGTGGGCAAGGTCTGCCAGGCCAACGGCTGTTCGGAGTCGGCCATCATCAAGGGCATGCGCTGGGCGGCCGAGCGCGGCGCGAAGGTCGTCAACCTCAGCCTCGGCGGCCCGGACGCGGCGGGCAGCGACCCGCTCGAACAGGCCGTCGACCGGCTCAGCGCCCAGCACGGCACGCTGTTCGTCGTCGCGGCGGGCAATGACGGGAGCTACGGCGCGGAGACCGTCGGCTCCCCGGCCTCCGCCGACGCCGCGCTGGCCGTCGGCGCGGTGGACCGGGCCGACGCGCGGGCGAGCTTCTCCGCCCGCGGCCCGCGCGTGCGCGACGCGGCGATCAAGCCGGAGATCCTGGCCCCGGGCGTGGACGTGGTGGCGGCGCGGTCCCGGCACTCGTTCGGCACCGGCGCGCACACCGCGCTCAGCGGCACGTCGATGGCCACCCCGCACGTCGCCGGGGCGGCGGCGATCCTGGCGCAGCGGCACCCGGGATGGACCGGGCGGCAGCTCAAGGCCGCGCTGATGGGCAGCGCGCACCCGATCGACGAGAGCGTCTACGACCAGGGCGCGGGCCGGGTGGACGTCGACCGCGCGCTCGGCGTCGCGGTCACCGCGGACCCGCCCGCGCTGTCCTTCGGGCGGTCGACGTCCGACGACCCCGTGACCCGCACGCTGACCTACCGCAACCCGACCGACGCGGCCGTTCCGCTGACCCTGGGCGTCACCGGGCCGTTCACGCTGTCGGCGTCCGCGATCACCGTGCCCGCGCGTGGCGAGGCGTCGGTGGAGGTCACGGCGGGCGCTGGCGACGGGCAGCTCAGCGGGTTCGTCACCGCGGCGGGCGTGAGCACGCCGCTGGCGATCGACCGCGAGCCGGAGAGCTACGACCTCACCATCCGCACCGTCGACACCACCGGGGCGCCGACCGACGCCAACTTCAGCTTCCTGTTCGGCGGCGCGGACTCGCGGTACCGGCCGATCCCGACGATCGACGGGGTGGGCACGGTGCGCGTCCCGCGCGGGACGTACCACGTCGACGGGGTCGTCGCGACGCCGCAGCCGGACGGGGCGGCGGACTCGCACAAGGTGGTGCACCCGGTCGTCGAGGTCACCCGGGACACGACGCTGGTCATCGACGCGCGGGCCGCGCGGCCGATCTCGGTGGACTTCGACGCGCGCGGGGTGACGCCGAAGGCGGTCGGCGTGGGGTACAGCCGCAGCACGGACACGCGCGCGGTGCTGACCGGGGTGCTGGGGGACACGTTCGAGCGCATCCATCTCGGCCAGGTCGGGCCGCCGGTGGAAGACATCATCAGCAACATCGGCGGCGCGTGGACGGCGCCGGGCGACCGCGCGTACCACCTGGCGTGGTTCGAGTACGGCCCGATCCCCACCGGGTTCAGCCGGTCGGTGCGCGATGCGGAGCTGGCCCGGGTGGACGCGACGTACCGGCGTCAGGCGCCTCGGCACCGCGGCATGAAGATGTGGATCGCCCGCGAACCCCGGTTCGACGCGGCGGTCGGCTTCGGCGTCCCGTTCGACCTGCCGGTGGCGCGCACGGAGTACCACAACGTGGACGACCTGACGTGGTCCGCGGAGTTCCACCACCTCCGCGGTCAGGCTACCGACCAGGTCGTGGTGGGCGGCCCGGTCCGGCACGGCGTGGGCGTCCACCGCGAGGACTGGAACACCGCCGTCTTCGGCCCGTCGTTGGCGGGCGGCGACTGGGCGGCCCGGTTCGACGACACGATCAGCCTGGCGATCCCGCTGTTCGGGGACTCGGCGAACGACCGGTACGGGTTGTCCACAGTGGATTATGGCCGCACGGTGCTGTTCCGCGAGGGCGTGAAGGTGGGGGAGACGCGGCAGCCGGGTCAGGGCCAGTTCGAGGTCCCGGAGGAGGCGCGCTGGTACCGGCTGGAGACGACGGCCACGCGGAAGTCGGTGTACTCGCCCATGGTGACGGCGGCGTGGTCGTTCACCTCGCAGCGCCCGGAGGCCGACCCGAAACCCCTCGGGAAGGGCGGCAACGGCCTGCCCATCACCGCCATCCGCTTCGCCCCGCGCGATCTCGATCTCCGCAACCGGGCCGCTGCGGCGACCATCGACGTCACCCTCCAACCCAACACCGGCTCCGACCCCAGCCCGTTCACAACCCTGTCGATCGAGGCGTCCTTCGACGACGGCCTCACCTGGCACCCACTCCCCGCAACCCGAACCGGCCCGCTGTCGGCAACGACGGTCGTCCCCGACCTCACGGGCGAGTACGTGTCCCTCCGAGCTCGGGCGGTGGACGAGCGGGGGAGCGAGGCGGAGGTGACGGTGCTGCGGGCGTACGGGATCTGACGTCAGGGCTGGAAGGTCCAGAGCGCTGTGAGGTCCGGCAGGCGGTCCGCGCGCGAGGCGCGGGGTTCTCCGGTCGTCACCGCATCTCCTGGTCTACGACGACGGTGACATTGTCGGAGATCAGGCGGAGGGTCAGCGGTCCGAGGTCCAGTCCGAAGCGGGCCTGCCGCTGCCCGGGTGCGGGTAGTAGTCGATTCCGTGGAGCACGTCGTGGTCCTCGCCGGGGTGCGCGTCAACAGCGAGGATCTCGGCGTCGTCGAAGGCGATTCGGAAGGTCGTCGCGGTATGGGTGACGAACGTCAGCGTGACGGCTTTGGTGCGCATGTCCAGGTGCAGGCTCTGGACATCGCAGTCGTTGTGGAGGTCGACGAGGCCCAGCGGTGTGCCGTGGCACTCGATCATTCCCGCGTCGAACGGCCATGGGGCCATGCCCGTGAAAGTCGCGCCGGTGGTCACAGTTCGGCTCCCAGGGTTTCCGCGGCCGGACGCCGACAGCGTCCGGCCGACCGCGCCACCGCGGATTCTCCTGGTGGCGCGGTCCCCGACGACCTCTAGGTCGATGCCCAGCCGAGGGGATGGCTGGCCACGCGCGGTTAGATCATGGTCGGGATCCACGGGTGGCGCTCGGCGACGACCACCCCGCGCACGATGGCCTCCTTGTACGCGACCGCCAGGCGGCCCGTCAGGATGCGTTCCCGTGGGGTGTCGTCGCGGTCGACGAACTGGATCAGGGCGTCGGTGCGGCCCAGGCTGATGCACTGGTTGAAGTACCGGAACCGCAGGGCGCCCGGCTCGCGACCCGCGCGGCGGGCGAGGATGGCGCGGGCCGCGTGTTGGGCGGACGGCAGGCCTGTCGCGCACGCCATCCGCAGTTCCTGGCCGCCGGGCATGCGGGCGGCGGCCGCGTCGCCCACGCCGTAGACGTCCGGGTGGGATACCGACCGGAGCGTCTCGTCGACGACCATGCGGCCCACCGCGTCCACCTCGATCCCCGCGTCGCGGGCCAGGTCCGGCACGCGGAAGCCTGCCGTCCAGGCCACGGCGTCGGCCGTCACGTGGTCGCCGGAGGCCAGTTCCACCCCGTCGGCGCGCACCCGCTCCACCGCGACGCCCTCGCGCACCTCCACGCCCAGGCGCGCGAAGACCGCGGCCACGTGCGCCCGGCCCTTCTCCGACAGCCCCGCGCCCAGCCGGTCCGTCAGCAGGACGACCTTGAGGTCCGGCCGCGCAAGCTCGGCCGCCGTCTCGATGCCGGTCAGGCCGCCGCCGACCACCGCGACGGTGCCGCCGCCCGCCAGCCGGTCCCGCAGCCGCGCCGCGTCGGCAGGCACGCCCACGTCGTAGGCGTGCTCGGCCGCGCCCGGCGTCGACAGGTCGCCGCTGCTGCCGAGGGCGTAGACGAGCGTGTCGTACCCCACCTCGCGCCCGTCGGCCAGTCCGACCGTGCGCGCGGCCGGGTCCAGCGCGACCACGCGCCCGACCTCCAACCCGACACCGCGCAGCAGCTTCGCCAGCGGGCGCCGGACCAGCTCCTGCCCGGCGGCCAGCTGGTGCAGCCGGACCCGCTCGACGAAGGTGTCCCGCTCGTTGACCAGCCGGACGTCCGCCTTGCGCCCCAGGGCGTTCGCCACCATCAGGCCCGCGTAGCCCGCGCCGAGAACCACGATCATCGTCTTCCCCTTCCGTCTCGTGAAGAGGACTACGCGACCCCGCCGAACGTGACAGTGACGCCGAACACGACGCGCTAGGCCCCGACCGGCGGCGGCTCCGACTCCACGAGGTTGCCCGGCAGCCGCAGGCCGTGGTGCAGGGGCACCAGCTCCGACTGCAGGACCATCGCCGCCGCGCCGATGGCCGACGCGGTCGCCGCCGACGCCGACAGCCGCACCCGCACCGGGTGGTTGGCCCGGGAGAAGAAGGCGCGGTCCAGCTCCTCCTGCACGATCGGCAGGTAGATCGCGCCCGCGATGGCGAAGCTCGGCCCGGTCAGCACCACGGCCTCCAGGTCCATGACGTTCGCCAGCGTGCGGGTCGCCACCGCCAGGTACCGGGCGGAGCGCTCCAGCAGCTCCAGCGCCGCGGGCTCGCCCTTGCGCGCGGCCCGGCTGACGGCGGCGAAGTCGGCGGACACCGAGCGCCTGCGCCCGAGCCCGGCGGCGCGCGCCAGCGCCTTGTCCGCCCGCGCTGCCGCGACCACGGCCGACGGCCCGGCCAGCGCCTCGAGACAGCCCCGCGCCCCGCACCAGCACTCCGGGCCGAACGGGTCGAGGCAGATGTGCCCGACCTCGCCCGCGTTGCCGCTGGCCCCGCGGTAGGTGATGCCGTTGACCAGCAGGCCCGCGCCGATGCCGGTGCCCATGTAGAGCGCGGCCACGGTCGCGGCGTTGTCCACCCCGCCCGACCAGTGCTCGCCCAGCGCGGCCGCGGTGGCGTCGTTGTCCAGCAGGACGGGCAGCCCGGTGGCCTGGCCCAGGGCGGTGTCGAGCGGGAAGTCGCTCCACTGCCGCATCGTCGGCGGCGGCGGCGCCATCCCGGCCGACGCGCTCAGCGGCCCCGGCGAGACCAGGCCGAGGCCGAGGACGCGCTCGCGGTCGATGCCCACGCTGCCGACCAGCGCCGCCGCCTCCGCAGCCATCCGCTCGACCACGTCGGCGGGCTTGGCAGCGCCCGCCCCCGGCCGGGAGATGCGCCCGACGACCGCGCCGCCCAGGTTCGTCAGCACGTAGGTGATGCCCGCGTGGTCGAGGTGGACGCCGATCGCGTAGCGGGCCGAGTGGTCCAGCTCCAGCAGGACGCGCCGCTTGCCGCCGGTGGACTCCGCGCGGCCGGTCTCCACGACAAGACCGTCCTCGATGAGCCCGCGGACGACGGTGGAGATGGTGGCGCCGGTGAGGCCGGTCGCGTTGATCAGGCCGACCCGGCTGATGGTCCCCGCCGCGCGGATGACGTCCAGCACCGCGGCCTTGCTGCTCGCGTGCGACGTCGTTCGAGCAGGTCCGCTCATCTGCACTCCCGCTTACTTCCTTCGCCTGGCTAAGTCTAACAGCGATCTTCGTCCGGGCGACCGGTAGCTCTTGACTTCGTTTCTTCGTTGACTTAACAATGCCACCCTGAGGTGACCGGCGGCACAGCAGGGTCCGCCACCACGGAAGGACTGTCGTGATGCAGTTGAGGTCCAGGCGCCGCAGAGGGCGCATCGTCGTGGCCGGGCTCGCCGTCGCCCTCGCGGCCGCCGGGTGCGGGTCGTCGGCAGGCGGGGCGCCGAGCACCGCCGACGCGACGCTGGTCGTCTACACCGGACAGGCGGGCGACTACCAGATCAACTTCAACCCGTTCTCGCCCACCACCATCGACGGCCCGGGGACGATCTTCGAGCCGCTGTTCTTCTTCAACATGGCCCGCACCGGCGAGCCCGTCCCGCGCCTGGGCACCGCCTACTCCTGGAACGACGACGGCACCGTCCTCACCGTCACCCTGCGGGACAACGCCACCTGGACCGACGGCACGCGGTTCACCGCCAAGGACGTCGTGTTCACCCTCGACATGGTCAAGAAGAACAGCACCATCAACGGCACCGGCTACGACGGCACCGCCAAGGCCGTCGACGAGCACACCGTCGAGATCGCCTTCGACGAGCCCGCCTACTCGCAGGGCCCGCAGGTGCTCGGCCGCATCTGGATGGTCCCCGAGCACGTGTGGTCGACCATCGCCGACCCGGCCAACGACGTCATCGCCGAGCCCATGGGCACCGGCCCGTTCATGCTGGAGGAGTTCAAGGGCCAGGCGTTCACGCTCAAGGCCAACCCGACCTACTGGGACGGCGAGCCCGCGGTGAAGCGCGTCCGCTACGTCGCGCTCTCGGGCAACCAGGCGGGCGCGGACGCGCTGGCCGCGGGCACGATCGACTGGCAGACCGGCCCGGTGCCCGACATCAAGAACGTCGAGCGGAACTACCCCGGCTACAAGGCGATCTCCGTGCCGCTGATGCAGATCGCGCTGTTCACCTGCTCCAACGCCGACCTCGGCTGCACCGGTCACCAGACCGATCCCGCCGTGCGGAAGGCGATCTACTACGGCATGAACCGCACCCAGCTCAACGCGCTGGCCTTCGAGGACACCGCGAGCCCGATCTCGCCCGGGTTCGCCCTCGTCGACCGCGACGCCCAGTACCTCTCCGACGGCCTGGCCGACAAGGTCGCCCCGATGGAGCCGGACGTGGCCAAGGCGACCGCGCTGCTGGAGGGCGCGGGCTTCGCCAAGGGCGGCGACGGCGTCTACGCCAAGAACGGCAAGCCGCTGGCGTTCAACGTGCTCGTCCCCGCGGGCTGGACCGACTACATCACCGCGCTGGACACGATGGGCCAGCAGTTGCAGGCCATCGGCGTCAAGCTGACCACGCAGCAGGTGTCCTGGAACGAGTGGTCGGCCGCGCGCGGCACCGGCAAGTACGAGATGCTGATCGACTCGCTCTACCAGGGCCCCGCCGCAGATCCGTACTACATGTACAGCTACTTCTTCTCCACGGCGACCACCGCCAAGGTCGGCGAGACCGCGAACCCGGGCTACGGCCGGGTGTCCGACCCGGTCATCGACGGCGCGCTGGCCGAGCTGGAGAAGCTGGACCTGGCCGACGTCGAGGGCCGCAGGCCGCACTTCGCCGCCATCCAGGAGCGGGTCGCCGACCTCATGCCCTACATCCCGGTCCTGACCGGGGGCACCACGAGCGAGTACAACGCCGCCAAGTTCACCGGCTGGCCGACTGAGGACGACCTCTACGCCTTCCCGGCGGTCTGGCAGCGCCCTGACCACTCGCAGATCTTCAAGTCGCTGCGGCCAGCGGGATCGCCGTGACGTACTTCGTCCGCAAGGGACTGTTCTACCTGGTCGCGCTCTGGGCAGCGGTGACGCTGAACTTCTTCATCCCCCGGCTCATGCCGGGCACCCCGGTCGACAGCCTGATGGCCAAGCTCGCCCAGCGCGGCGGCCAGGTCAACCCGGAGACGCGCCGGGCGTTCGAGCTGCTCCTCGGCGCCGACACCGACGAGCCGCTCCTGGCCCAGTACTGGAGCTACCTGGGCAACACCCTGCGCGGGGAGTTCGGCGTGTCGGTGAGCAGCTACCCGACGCCGGTCGCCGAGGTCATCTCCGCGTCGCTGCCCTGGACGGTCGTCCTGGTCGGCATCGCCACCCTGCTGTCCTTCCTGCTCGGCGTCACGCTCGGCATGGTGGTCGGCTGGCGGCGCGGCACCTGGCTGGACTCGCTGATCCCGGCGACCACCGTGCTGGCCGCGGTGCCGTACTTCTGGCTGGCGCTGATCCTGTCCGCGGTGTTCGCGGGCACGCTGGGCTGGTTCCCGCTCAACGGCGGCTACGACGTGGTGCTCGACCCCGGCTGGAGCCTGGAGTTCATCGGCTCGGCTGTCTACCACGGCATCCTGCCCGCGCTGACGATCGTGATCTCCTCCGTCGGCGGCTGGCTGCTGGGCATGCGCAACATGATGGTGTCCACCGGCTCGGAGGACTACGTGCTGACCGCGCAGGCGAAGGGCCTGCGCGGCAGCCGGGTCATGCTCCGCTACGCCGCGCGCAACGCCGTGCTGCCGTCGGTGGCGGGCTTCGCCATCTCGCTGGGCTTCGTGGTCTCCGGCTCGATCATCACCGAGCAGGTGTTCTCCTACCCCGGCATCGGGTCGAAGCTGCTGCAGGCCGTGCAGAACAACGACTACGCGCTGATGCAGGGCATCTTCCTGATCATCACGGTCGCGGTGCTCGGCGCCAACCTCGTCGTGGACCTGCTCTACGGCCTCATCGACCCGCGCACGCGGTCGTAGGAAGGAGACCACGGTGACGAATCTGCTGCCCCGCTGGTCCGCCCGGCTCGGGGTCGGCCTCGGGCTGGTCGGCCTGATCACCCTGTTCGGCCTGCTCGGCCCGCTGCTCGTCGGCGACCCGAACGCGATCCGCGACATCGGCCTCACCCCGCCCGGCGGCGGGCACCTCCTCGGCACCACCCAGACCGGCCAGGACGTCTTCGCCCAGCTCGCCTACGCCACGCGCGGGTCGCTGGAGATCGGCGTGCTGGTCGGGGTGATGGCCACGCTGCTGTCGGCGGTCTTCGGCGTCATCGGCGCCTATGTCGGCGGGTTCACCGACGAGGCGTTCTCGCTGCTGTCGAACGTCATGCTGGTCATCCCGGGCCTGCCGCTGGTCATCGTGATCGCGGGCTTCGTGCCGCCGGAGTCGCGCGGCACGTGGACGATCGCGCTGGTGCTGGCGCTGACCGGGTGGGCGGCGTCGGCGCGGGTGCTGCGGGCGCAGACGCTGTCGCTGCGCAACCGCGACTACGTGGCGGCGGCGAAGGTCGCGGGGGAGCGGCCGTGGCGGATCGTCGCGGTCGAGATCGCGCCGAACCTGCTGCCGCTGCTGGCATCGCAGTTCGTGTTCGCGGTCATCCTGGCGATCCTCAACGAGGCGGGCCTGGCGTTCCTCGGCCTGGGCACGTCCAACTCCTCCACGCTGGGCACGATGCTCTACTACGCGCAGAACGGGTTCGCCCTGCAGCGCGACGCGTGGTGGTGGCTCGTGCCGCCCGGCCTGCTGATCGCGCTGCTCGGCTGCGGCCTCGCGCTGATCAACTTCAGCATCGACGAGATCATCGACCCGAAGCTGCGGAACCGGGCCCGCCGCCGCGACACGGTGGCCGCGCCCGCGCCGACGGTCGACGACCGGGACCCCGACCGCGTGCTCACCGTGCGCGACCTGGAGGTCGTCTACCGGGTGGAGCGGCCGGTGCACGCGGTCAAGGGCGTGTCGCTCACCCTGCGCCGGGGCGAGATCCTGGGGCTGGCGGGCGAATCCGGCTGCGGGAAGACGACCCTGGCGTACGCGATCAACCGGCTGCACCGCCCGCCCGCCGAGGTCACCGCCGGGTCGGTCGTCTTCCACGACCGCGACGGCACGGACATCGACGTGCTGGCCCTGGGCCCGGGGGAGCTGCGCGCGTTCCGCTGGGACAAGCTGTCCATGGTCTTCCAGGGCGCGATGAACTCGCTCAACCCCGTCACGACCGTCCGGGCGCAGCTCGACGACGTGCTGACCACGCACCGCCCGGGCATGTCGGCCGCCGAGCGCCGCGAGCGCTGCCAGGAGGTGCTGCGGCTGGTCGGGGTGGACCCGGCCCGGCTCGGGTCCTACGCCCACGAGCTGTCCGGCGGCATGCGCCAGCGGGTGATGATCGCCGCCGCGCTGCTGCTGGAGCCGCAGGTCATGATCATGGACGAGCCGACGACGGCGCTGGACGTCGTGGTGCAGCGCGGCATCCTGCGGGAGCTCCTGCGCTTCCGCGACGAACTCGGCTTCGCCGTCGTGTTCATCACCCACGACCTGCCGCTGCTGCTCGAACTCGCCGATCGCATCGCGGTCATGAAGGACGGCGAGATCGTCGAGTACGACACCGCCGAGCGCGTCCACCGCGACCCTCGGCACCCCTACACCCGCACGCTGCTGGCGTCCTTCCCCAGCCTGACCGGCGACCGCCGCGACTACGCCCGGGAGGGTGCGCGATGACCAGCACCATCGAGGTCCGCGACCTGGTCAAGGACTACACGATCCGCTCCGGGCTGAGCCGGGCGAGGCTGCGCGCGGTGGACGACGTCACGTTCACCCTGACCCCGGGCCGCACGCTCGCCCTGGTCGGCGAGTCCGGCTCGGGCAAGTCCACCATCGCCAGGATGATCGCCCGGCTGGAGCGGCCGTCGTCGGGCAGCATCACGCTCACCGGAGCGGACGGCGAGCGCGTGCCCGACCGGCGGTATCGCAATCACGTCCAGATGGTGTTCCAGGACCCGTTCGCCTCGCTCAACCCGTTCCACACCATCGAGCACCACCTGGCCCGCCCGCTGCGGCTGCACGGCCGCGCCTCGGACATCCGCGCGGAGGTGGCGCGGCTGCTGGAGCGGGTGAACCTGCCCGCGGCCGAGATCGCCCACCGCAGGCCGCACGAGCTCTCCGGCGGTCAGCGCCAGCGGGTGGCCATCGCCCGCGCGCTGGCGCCCGGGGCGCGGGTGGTGGTCGCCGACGAGCCGGTGTCCATGTTGGACGTGTCCATCCGGCTCGGCGTGCTGACCCTGCTCAACCGGCTGCAGCGGGAGGAGGGCCTGGCGATCCTCTACATCACCCACGACCTGGCCACGGCCCGGCACTTCTCCGACGACATCATGGTCCTCTACCGGGGCAGGGTCGTGGAGCGCGGACCGGCGGACGAGGTGATCCTGCGGCCCAAACACCCGTACACGCGGCTGTTGGCCGCCGCCGCGCCCGATCCGGACGCGCGCGGCCGGTCGCTGGAGTCGGGACTGGACGTCGCGGGCAACCCGCCGGTCCGCGTCGACGACCCCGGCTGCACGTTCCGCGACCGCTGTCCCATGGCGACACGGGTGTGCGCTCAGCCGGTGGCCGACCACCGGGTCGCCGATGACCACTACGCCAAGTGCTGGATGTACGTGGACGGGACATGATCACGCTGGTGTGGCCGGGACCGGGGCTGTGGCTGTGGTTCGACATCGGACCGGAGCGGCCGGTGCGCCTGCTCGCCGTCCGGGCTGACGACCGCGTACCACCGCCGGGGGCGGGGATGCCGCTGGCGACGGGCGAACGGCTGCGGTACCGCGCCCACGACCTGTCGGGCGCGCGGCTGCGGATCATCCAGGTCGACCCGGCCACGGCGGTCATCAGCGTATTCGAGACCCGGCCGCAGGGGCGCTCGGTCCGCATGTGGACCGAGGTGGCCCCCGCCGAGACGTTCGCCGCCGCTCCCACCCGGGACGGCGGCGGACCGGATGTGGTGCACGGCCGACCGCGGCGGATCCGCTCCCCGCTGCGCGCGGCCGTGCACCACCATCCGTTCAGCCGATAACGCGCTCAGGCGGCCGGGGGCAGCATCGGGAAGAGGACCGCGGCGAACTCCTTCGCCTCCGCGCACAGCGTGTAGGGCTCCTCGGCGTCGTTCACCACGGTGATCCGCACGACCTCGTGAACGCCGGGCGACTCCTCACGGTGCTTGCCGTACAGGTGGCACTGACTCGGTTCGACGGAGGTGTCGGTGACGGTGTCCCGGCCCGCCACGGTGGCCACCCCGCCGTCCTGGCCGAAGTCCTGCTCCACGCCGAACTCGACGTAGAGCGTCTCCCCCGTGCGGGGCAGGGCCCAGCGGCACGGGTCATCGGCTTCGGGAACGTGCCGGGCGCTCTGGAACCTGGCCGACTTCTCGACTGCCGCCGCGCCCAACTCGCACGCGTCCGCGTCGCGGAGCGTCCCGGCGCCCGCGTCGACGGTTCCGGGCCGCTTGCCCGCCAGGAGGTAGTCCACCACGTGCTCGGTCATCGCCTTCATGGGCTCGCACATGCTGACCGCGAACGAACCGATCATGACCTCGGCCTCGACGGCGATCCGCACCCCGTCATCGAAGACGACGTGCTGGACGCACTCGGTCTTGGTGCTCTTGACCGTCGCCACGGTGAGACCGTGCCCGGCGTCCCGGTCGCCGGAGGTTGCCGAGCCTGGCTTCTGCCCCGCGCCCACGCGCACCTCGAACGAGTTCTCGTAATCCTCGCTGAGCACGAAGAGGCCGCACGCGTCGAAGTCGCGCCGGGCGTAGTTCTCGCTGCCGTACTTGCCGACCGGTTCGGTGGAGATCATCGCGCACCACTTGGTCCGGAGCGGATCACCCACGATCTCGGCGCCGGGCAGGACCGCGGGCACGGTCGTCGGCGCCGCCTTGGTCGTGGTGGAGCCTGCAGGTGGCTGAGCGCTGTCCGCCGCCTCCGGCGATCCGCACCCGGCCAGCGCGGCGACGAGCGCGAACATCACAAAACGACCACGACGCATGTTTCCCCCATTCAGGATGTGCGGCGGCATAGTCGCACACCGGGGTCACACCTCCGTAGCGCGTATCAGCACCAATCGCTCGGGGTATAGCACCGGAGCCTGCAGCACACCGGCCGTCAGTGCGCGGCCGCGCAGGGTCACCCCCGTCGGGGTCCACCAGGGCAGCGGGACGCCCCAGTCGGCGGCGTTGCCGTCGGCGATGTCGCCCGGCGGGAGCGGGCGGACGTGGTAGGTCGCCTCGGGGTTCAGGCCCGGCAGGCGGACCGGGCCCGGCGGATACAGCTCGGACGTCCCCGTCGCCACGATCGCGAACACCGCGTCGGAGCCGTCCGCCGCCACCACGCCGTGCACGGGGCCGGAGTGGACGGAGACGCCGGAGTGCAGCAGGCCGCGGAGTTCCTTGTAGAGCGCCACCCACTCCGCCAACCGTGCGCGGTCCACATCGGACACTGTGGTCAGGTTCCACTCGATGCCGAAGTGGCCGAACAGCGCCGTGCCCGCGCGGAAGTCGAGCACGTGCCGCCGCCGGGTCGTGTGCGCGACGTCCGCGCCGACGTGGGTGCCCATCAGCTCCCACGGGATCAGCAGGTTCGTCCACCGCTGGATGGCCTGCCGCTCCAGGGCGTCGATGCAGTCCGACACCCACACCCGGTCCGTGCGGGCCAGGATGCCCAGGTCGACCCGGCTGCCGCCGGAGGAGCACGACTCGATCTCCACCGACGGATGGCGGGCGCGCAGTTCGTCCAGCAGCCGGTACGCCGCCAACGTCTGCCCGTGCACGCCCGCGCGCCCGGTGGGGCGATGACCTGCCTCCACCAGATCCCGGTTGTGATCCCACTTCAGGTAGGAGATCGCGTGCTCGGACAGCAGCGCGTCCAGCCTGTCCAGGATGTGCGCGTAGGCGGCGGGGTTGGCCAGGTCCAGCACCTGCTGCGCGCGGGCGGGCCGGGGCAGCCGCTGGCCCGCCGCCATGATCCAGTCCGGGTGCGCCCTGGCCAGGTCGGAGTCCTCGCTGATCATCTCCGGCTCGACCCAGAGGCCGAACTGCATGCCCAGGCCCGTCACGTGGTCGATGAGCGGCCCGAGCCCGTTCGGCCACGCCTGCTCCGACACGTGCCAGTCGCCGAGGGCGCGGCGGTCGTCGCGGCGCGCGCCGAACCAGCCGTCGTCGAGCACGAACCGCTCCGCGCCGACCTCGGCCGCGGCGTCGGCGAGGTCGGTCAGCCGGGCGAGGTCGTGGTCGAAGTACACCGCCTCCCAGGTGTTGACCACGACCGGCCGGGGCGTGCGCGGATGGGTCGGCCGTGCCCGCAGGTAGTCGTGGAAGCGGGCCGAGACGGCGTCCAGCCCGACGCCGTGGGCCCAGTACTGCCACGGCGTCGCGTACGACTCGCCCGGCGCCAGGACCACCTCGCCGGAGCCCAGCAGCTCACCCGAGCCGAGCAGGGACACCGAGTGGAAGGTGCGCTCGGCGATCGTGCGGAGGTTGCCCGACCAGGCCGTGTGCAGCGCCCACACCTCCCCGGACCGGTCGTCGAACCCGGCCGTCCCCGCCACCGTCAGATACGCCGCGTCGTATCCCGTGCGCCCGGTGCGGTTCTCCCGCACGCGCAGGCCCTGGGTGAACGGCGTCCGCACTGGCGCGCGCTCGCGCAGGTGGTGGCCGGTGAAGTCCAGCAGTTCGGTGGCCGTCTGCGGCACCGGCAGGACGAGCGTCACGCCGTCCACCTCGAACGGCGTGTCCCCGAGGTTGGTCAGCACCGCCCGCTGCTTCAGCAGGCCCTGCGGCGTCAGCTCGATCGTCAGCACCAGCCCGAGCCCGGCGTCGACCGCCTCGACGGTCAGCGTGTCGCCGTCCAGCGCGGCGGACGCGACGCGGAACGCTGTCGAGAAGTCCCGGCCGCCGCGGTTGCCGACCAGGCCGGGCGTGCCCAGCCAGCCCGCCGACTGCTCCGGCAGCACGGCGACCTCCACCGGGCCGTCGACCGAGAAGCCGATTGGCTGCGGCGCCGCGGCCAGCCGCAGGTCGGCGAGTTCGGCGGCCGTCAACGGCCCGAGGTCGGCCCCCCAGTGCAGGACCCGGGGCAGCGTGCCGCCCGCCAGGTCGAGCACGACGCCGACGCCCGCGGCGCGCAGCGACACGATGTCCGCCATGGTCTGGACCCCTCGTTGACTTACTTAAGTTGCTGGCGTAAGAATCGAGCCGAGCCTACTCCACCGGCGCTGAGGAGCGAAGCGGATGATTCGCCAGGAATTGCACGACGGGTGGCGCCTGCGGGCCACCGCGGGTCCGGTCCCGGCCGCCGTCGCTGGCGCCGACGTGCCCGCCGTCGTTCCCGGCGGGACCCACCTCGACCTGCTCGCCGCCGGGCTCATCGAGCACCCGTACCGCGACCGCGTCGAGTCCGATCTCGTCTGGATGCACCGCGCGGAGTGGCGCTATCGCACCGAGTTCACCGCGACGGCGGCGCACGGCGAGCGCGTCGACCTGGCCTTCGACGGGCTCGACACCGTCGCCACCGTCAGCCTCAACGGCGTCGTCGTCGGCAGCACGGCCAACATGCACCGCTCCTACCGCTTCGACGTGACGGCCCTGGTCCGCGACGGCGTGAACGAGCTGGTGGTCGACTTCGCGTCCGCGCTCGCCCACGCCGAGCGCGTCGAGGCCGAGTTGGGCTGGCGCGACCACGTGTACCCGCATCCGTTCAACATGGTCCGCAAGATGGCGTGCAGCTTCGGCTGGGACTGGGGGCCGGACCTGCAGACCGCGGGCATCTGGAAGCCGGTGCGGCTGGAGCGCTGGCACACCGCCCGGTTCGCCTCCGTCCGGCCGCTGGTGACCGTGGACGACGACGGCACCGGCCGCGTGGCGGTGCACGTCGACGTGGAGCGCACGGACACCGACGCCGAAGTGCGGGTGACCGCAACAGTTTCTGGGATCACCGCGACGACGACCCTGGCCGCGGGCGAGACCAGCGCCGTGGTCGAGCTCGCCGTCCCCGACGCGCCGCTCTGGTGGCCGACGGGCTACGGCGAGCAGCCCCTGTCCGATCTGGAGGTCACGCTCGACACCGGCGACTCCTACCGCCGCCGCATCGGCTTCCGCACGATCACCGTCGACACCACCCCGGACGAGGTCGGCACCCCGTTCACGTTCGTCGTCAACGGCAAAGCCGTCTTCGCCAAGGGCGCCAACTGGATTCCCGACGACCACTTCCTCACCCGGATCACCCGCGAGCGGCTCGCCCGCCGCGTCGACCAGGCGGTCGCGGCGAACATGAACATGCTGCGGGTCTGGGGCGGCGGCATCTACGAGACCGAGGACTTCTATGACGTCTGCGACGAGCGCGGTGTCCTGGTCTGGCAGGACTTCCCGTTCGCCTGCTCCTCCTACGCCGAGGAGCAGCCGCTGTGGGGCGAGATCGAGGCCGAGGCCAGGGAGAACGTCGCCCGCCTGACGTCGCACCCGTCGCTGGCGCTCTGGAACGGCAACAACGAGAACCTCTGGGGCTACGCCGACTGGGGCTGGCCGGAGCAGTTGCAGGGCAAGACCTGGGGGCTGCGCTACTACACCGAGCTGCTGCCCGCGATCGTCGCCGAACTCGACCCCACCCGGCCCTACGCGATCGGCAGCCCGCACAGTCCCGACGGCGTCCACCCGAACGACGAGGACCACGGCCCCCGGCACGAGTGGGAGGTGTGGAACCGCGTCGACTACGTCCACTACCGCGACCACGTCCCGCGGTTCTGCGCGGAGTTCGGCTTCCAGGGCCCGCCCACGTGGGCGACGCTCACCGCGTGGGTCCACGACGAGCCGATGACGCCGACCTCGCCGGGTTTCCTGCTGCACCAGAAGGCCGAGGACGGCAACGGCAAGCTCGACCGCGGCCTTGCCGCGCACCTGCCGGTCCCGGCCGCGTTCGCCGACTGGCACTGGGCGACCCAGCTCAACCAGGCGCGGGCGGTCCACTTCGGCGTCGCGCACTTCCGGTCGTGGTGGCCGCGCACGGCGGGCGCGCTGGTCTGGCAGCTCAACGACTGCTGGCCGGTCATCTCCTGGTCGGCGGTCGACGGCGACGAGCGGCCGAAGCCGCTGTACTACGCGCTGCGGCACGCCTTCGCGCCCCGGCTGCTGACCGTGCAGCCGCGCGGTGACGCGCTCGCCGTCATCGCGGTCAACGACACCGACGAGCCGTGGACGGGGGAGCTGTCCGTGCGGCGGATGACGCTGGCGGGCGAGGTGGTCGCGGAGGCGGCGCTGCCGCTGGACGCGGGCGCGCGGGGCGCGGCGCGGGTCGACCTGCCCGCGGTCGTGCTGGCGGGCGAGGACACCGACCTGCTGGTGGCCGCCGCGGGGGAGGTGCGGGTCGTGCACCTGTTCGTCGAGGACATCGCGATGCCGTACGACCCGAACCCGGTCACGGCGGCGGTGGCGTCGGTGAAGGGCGGCTACCGGGTGGACGTCACGGCGTCGGCCTTCGCCCGCGACGTCGCGCTGCTCGCCGACCGGGTGGCCGCCGACGCCGTCGCCGACGACATGCTGATCACCCTGCTGCCCGGCGAGACGCACTCGTTCCACGTCAGCACCGCCGCGGAGGTCGATCCCGCCGCATTCACCGCGCCCGAGGTGCTGCGCTCGGCCAACGCCCTGTGCGCCGCCGCGGCGCGCTCCGCAGGCTAGGCTGCCCCGATGGACTACACGGCAGCCGACACCCGGTACGCGGAGATGCCCTACCGGCGCTGCGGCCGCAGCGGCCTGCGGCTCCCGGCGGTCTCGCTGGGCCTGTGGCACAACTTCGGCGACGACCGCGGCCTCGCCACGCAGCGGGCGATCCTGCGGCGGGCGTTCGACCTCGGCGTCACGCACTTCGACCTGGCCAACAACTACGGCCCGCCGCCGGGCGCGGCCGAGTCGAACTTCGGCACGCTGTTCGCCCGGGACTTCCGGCCATATCGGGACGAGATCGTCGTCTCCACCAAGGCCGGGTACGACATGTGGCCCGGCCCGTACGGGGAATGGGGGTCGCGCAAGCACGTGTTGTCCAGTTTGGACCAGAGTCTCCGCAGGCTCGGGCTGGAGCACGTGGACATCTTCTACAGCCACCGCCCGGACCCCGACACGCCGCTGGCGGAGACGATGGGCGCGCTGGACACTGCCGTGCGCTCGGGCAAGGCCCTGTACGTCGGGATCTCCAACTACTCCGCGGAGCAGACGCGGGAGGCGGCGGCGATCCTGGCCGGGCTGGGCACGCCGCTGCTGATCCACCAGCCCGCCTACAGCATCGTGAACCGCTGGATCGAGGACGGGCTGCAGGACGTGCTCGACGAGGTGGGCGCGGGCTCGATCGCGTACTCCCCGCTGGCGCAGGGCCTGCTGACCGACCGCTACCTGAGCGGCATCCCGGCCGACTCGCGGGCGGCGGGGGCCAGCCCGTTCCTCAGCGCGGACGGCATCACCGAGGACACGCTGAGGCGGGTCCGCGCGCTGGACGAGGTGGCGCGGCGGCGCGGGCAGAGCCTGGCGCAGCTGGCGATCGCGTGGGTGCTGCGCGGCGGCCGGGTGACCTCGGCCCTGGTCGGCGCGAGCAGCGTGGCGCAGGTGGAGAACAGCGTCGCCGCCGTGCGCGGGCTGGACTTCGACGCGGAGGAGTTGGCGGCCATCGAAAAGATTTCCCTCGGCTGACCGGGTGGCGCGGCCATGATCGGGACGTATTGTGGACCGGTGCCGATGGTGAACGATCCGGTCTCCGCCGTCCAGGTCGGCCTCGGCGGGTGGGGAACCGACTGGGCGCTGCGGGTGCTGCCCTCCGCGCCCGGCATGCGCGTGGTCGCCTGGGCCGAGCCGGACCCGGCGCGCCGCGCGGCCTTCGCCGAGGCCACCGGGGTCCCGCTGCCGGCCATCCACAGCGGACTCGACGCCGCCATGGCCGAGGTGGACGCCGAGGCGGTGTTCGTCACCACCGCCCCCGCGACCCGCGGCGCCGTCACCCGTGCGGCGCTGAGCGCGGGCAAGCACGTGCTGCTGGAGAAGCCCTTCACCCTCGACCTGGCGGAGGCCGCCGACCTCGTCCACCTCGCCGACGAGGTCGGCAGGCGGCTGGTGGTCGCCCAGGACCACCGGTTCTTCGCCGCGTCGTCCCAGGTCCGGCACCTGCTGGCGCAGGAGGTCGTCGGTCAGGTCAGGCACGTGAGCGTGTCGTTCCGCCGCAACCACCGCTCCCCGGCGGAGGACACCTGCTCGGTGCTGTGGCGCACGGCGGTCCACCACTTCGACCTGCTCCGCGCGTTCTTCGGCGAACCCCGCGCGATCGACGCCCGCGCCTGGCCGTGCGGCCGCTCCCGGGACGCGGCGCTGACGTCGTTCTCCGCCGAGATCGAGTTCCGGTCGGGGGTGGTCGTCCAGTACAGCGCGAGCGCCGACAGCAGCGCGCCCGCGACCCCGTGGACCGGCGACTGGACCGTGGAGGGCGACGACGGCATGCTCCACTGGGCAGGCTCCGACCCGGCCGAGGGCGCCTACGCCCGCTACGCCCGGGCGGGCGGCGAACCCACCGAGGTCCCCGTCGGCATCCCGCACCTGCGCGACAGGTGGGCCGTGATCGCCCACTTCGCCCGCGCGGTGCGGGCGGGGTGCGAGAGCGAGATCAGCGGCCGGGCCACCCTGGGCACGGTCGCTCTGGTGAGCGCCGCCGAGACCAGCCTGACCACCGGCCGGTCCGTGACCCTCGGGTAACCCCGGCCCCGCGTCTCGCAGCGAACCGCGGCCCGACCACACCCACGCAGAACGGTCACTTGACCACCGCACGGCCGACCCCGAAGGGTCGCCGACCACTGCGCCTCTGGTGACGTCGAGGGGTTTGCCTGTCACCGCATGCCGGGGCGGGATGGTTCCGGGCAGGCAGAGCGGTCGCTCCGCGTCGCCGTCCGGTCATGGTGCCCGGGCAGCAGTGCCAGTGGTGGCTCGGCATCCTGGTCGGGCCGGGGCCGGGCTACTCCGGGTCCACGCCCAGGCGGGCCCGGATGCCCCTGATCGCCCGGTCGTACGCGGCGTCCGAGCCGGTCAGCACCGCTTCCATGTTGCCTGCTCGGGCAAGCGCGTCGAGCTCGAAGGCGATCTGGGCCGGGTCGGTGTCCGGGGGGAGGTGTCCGAGGGTGACCGCCTTGTGGGCGAGGCCGGTGAGGAGGTCGATCCACTTCTCGCGGCCGTGGCGGACCGCGTCGTGGACCCGGCCCTCGCGGGCGTCGAACTCGGCGATGACGCCCGCGAAGAAGCAGCCGCCGGGGAAGGCGCGGCTGCGGGAGTAGTCGAGCCAGTGCTCGCACATCGCCGTCAGGCGGGGGAGGCCGTCGGGGGCCTTCAGCGCGGGGCGGATGACCAGGTCGCGGAAGACGTCCTCGGCGTGGGCGATCGCCGCCAGTTGCAGGTCCTCTTTGGACCCGAAGTGGGCGAAAACGCTGCTCTTGCTCAACGCCAGGTCGGTCGCCAGCCTGCCGATGGTCAGCCCGTCCAGCCCCTCGACGGAGGCGATGTCCGCCGCCCGGCGCAGGATGCTGCGGCGGGTCTGCTCACCTCGCGCCAGTCGGCCGTCCACGGGCCCAATCTAGACGACCGGGTTGATCATGTGGAACTATGTGACCGAACGTTCGGATATCTCTGGAGGGGACATGGACATCAGGGACCTCGACCGGCGCGCCATCGAGTCGACCGGGGGGATCATCGACAAGCTGACCGACGACCAGCTCGACCTGCCCACGCCGTGCGACAAGTGGACGGTGCGGGACGTGATCGCGCACATGGTCGAGAACAACCACCGCACCGTCGAGCGGCTGACCGGCGCCGCCCCGCAGGCGGGCGACGACGTGCGCCGCGACTACCGGACCTCCGCCGCCGCCCTGACCAGCGCGTTCGCCGACGACGCCGCCATGGAGGCGCCGTTCGAGATGCCCGTCATCGGGCGCACGGTGCCCGGCAGCACCGCGCTCACCGTGCACTTCGCCGACGTCCTCGTCCACGGCTGGGACCTCGCCAGGGCCATCGGCGCCGACATCGCGCTCGACCCCGAGCTGGTCGAGGCAGCCCTGGGGATCGTCGGCCAGTTCCCGGACGTGCCGGAGCTGTGGTCCGACGACAGCAACGTCTTCAAGCCGCGCCTGGCCGCGGGCGGCGACGCCGACCCGCAGGAGCGGCTGCTCGCCCTGACCGGCCGCCGCGCCGACTGGACGGCCTAGCGGAAGGGGGCGGCCCGGGCGCCGGGCCGCCCGTCTAGACCGTGTACCGCAGCAGCACCGAGCGCCCGTCGAACGCGCGGGTCTCGGCCAGCCGCAGCGGGATGCGGGCCTTGCCGGGGGCGAAGACCGGCCTGCCGCCGCCGAGGACCACCGGGTGGACGACCACCTGGTACTCGTCGACCAGGCCGAGGTCGGTCAGCGCCGCCGCGGCCTCCGTGCCGCCCATGAGCAGCAGGTCGCCGCCGTCGCCCGCCTTCAGCTCGGCCAGGTCCTCGGCGCGCACGACGCGGGCGCCGTGCTCGGCCGAGGTGAGCGTGCGGGAGAGGACGGCCTTGGGGGTGGCCCGCCAGATCGGGGCGAACGCCAGGTCGTGCGGGTCGTCCGACATCGACTCCGCGGTGGGCCAGTAGCCCGCCATCCACCCCCACACCACGCGCCCGTAGAGCAGCGTGCCCGCCCGCTCGCTCAGGGCCAGCGAGTACGCCGACAGCTCCGGCCCCATCGCGGGCCAGTCGAACTCGCCCTCCGGGCCCTCGATGTAGCCGTCGACGGAGGAGTGGACGAAGTGGATGACCTTGCGCATGGCGGGCTCCGATGTCGTGTCGGGATGCTGTCACCGAGGGGTCGGAGCGGCCTGGGCGTTCTCGACACCGCGCAGCGAGAAATTTCCGGATGCCCGTTGATCTGCGACGATGCCGGTTACCGGAAGGAGACCACGATGGCATCGCGACTGAACCCCTACATCAGCTTCGACGGCGACGCCCGGCAGGCGGTCGAGTTCTACGAGTCCGTTTTCGGCGGAACCCTCACGCTCAACACCTTCGGCGAGTACGGCGCGGACGACCCAGCCCAGGCGGACAAGGTCATGCACGCGACGCTGGAGACCGCCAGCGGCTTCACCCTGATGGCGTCGGACACCCCGCCCGGCATGGCCCACAACCCCGGCGACAACATCGCGATCAGCCTCAGCGGCGACGACGCCGACGAGCTGCGCGGCTACTGGACGAGGCTGTCCGAGGGCGGCGCCGTGCAGATGCCCCTGGAGAAGCAGATGTGGGGCGACGAGTTCGGCGCCTGCGTCGACCGCTTCGGCATCACCTGGATGGTCAACATCTCCTCACCGCAGGGCTGACCCGACCGTCGGGTGGACGTCGAAGGCGTCCTCGAGGTCGAGCAGGGCCAGCGGGCGCAGCACCGGCCTGCCCGTGGCGACCAGCCGGAAGGCGATCCCGTGCTCGTCCGTCCTTGCCCGGTGCCGCTGGAGCGCGGTGATGCCCGCGACCCCGAGGAACGACACCCCGGTCAGGTCCACCACCACGCGGGTGTGCCTGCCGACGAGCACGGCCGCGGCGAGGACGGCGTCCAGTCGCGGCGCGGTCACCAGGTCGAGCTCGCCGTCGACGGCCAGCACCAGCGTGGACGGCTCCGGCGACGCGGCGGTGACGCTCAGCGCGCCGCGGTCGACCGAGGGGACCTGCGCGGCCGGGTCGGTCATCGGGTCTTGGCGTGCGCGACGGACATGGGCGGCCCTCCGGGGTTCTCGTGGATTCAGGACCGCCGTCCACGAGGCACCCGTTGGGGAGGATCGGAGGGAGGACGGCCCGCAGCGCTGTGCCCATGACGGGTCCACAGGGCTGCCCGGCTGACTGCCCAACCGCGGCACTGGTGATCCTAGAGCAGACCGGCGTTCGGTACAGTCGCGGCCAACGGGTGTTCGGCAGCGCAGCATCCCGACCATGACGGTCGCCTCCGGCCCCGAACGAGCGGCAAGGCCGGGTTGTCTGGCGCGTTGCCGCTGCCGTGGAGGATGTGCGATGTCTGGGGCGTTACGGCGCGTGCTGACGCTGGCGCAGGAGCTGGCCGAGGTGACCCGGCTGGCCGAGGACGACGACGTCAACGCCGTCCTCTCGCGGTTCGTCTCCCGGCTCGCCTTCACTGTGCCCGGCGTCACCGAGGCCACCATCACCGTGCGCACCGCCGACGGCGCCGAGACCGTCGCCGCCGTCGAGCTCGACCGGGTGGGCGAGGCGCCTGCCGCCATCGACCCGATCGCCGAGGCGCTGGAGTACCGCGAGCCGCGCCGCATCGACGACACCACGACCGACCAGCGCTGGCCCGCGTTCAGCGCGCACGTCGCGGGCCGCGGCTACCGCAGCGTCCTGGCGCTGCCGATCCCGACGCGCCGCTCGACGGCCGCCGTGCTCACCCTGTTCTCCGACACGCCGAACCAGTTCGGCGAGACGGCCTACGACATCGTGCTGCTGCTGACCCTGCACGCGGGCGCGGTCTTCGACAACGCCCAGCTCTACCACGATAGCCGCGGCCTGGTCGACCAGCTGCGGACGGCGCTGGACACCCGCCAGGCGATCGGCCAGGCCCAGGGGCTGCTCATGCGGCACTTCGGGGCCGACGCGGACGCGGGGTTCCAACTGCTCAAAAGAGCGTCGCAGAACACCAATTCCAAACTGCGGCAGGTGGCCGCGACGTTGGTGAGCGCGCACGAACAAGGCGATCTCGGGTCGGCGCTGGCGCGATTCGGCCTCGGGGATCCGGACACGACACCGGTGCCCGCAGGCTGACCGGAATAGTTGTCCCGTTCGGACGTGGTGGGCGTCGAAATTTGTTATGCCGACACCAGTCGCCTGCGCAGTAACCCTCGGCACAACCGGGACCCCGGACTGGCTCAGGTGGCTGACAAGTGGCATCGGCGCACGTCGGCGCCCGTTCGGCGGTAAACGCTCATCCGGCCGTGGAGTTGGAAAGCGCGGCTGTCCCCGGGTGACAAATTCCCTCCGAACAGCACTCCCTGAGTAGTTCTGGGCCGCCACCACGCCATTGACACCGATCTTCGCGCTCGGCCATCCTCGATCGCGGCGCGCCGAATGGAGCAATCGCGCGCCGTTCCGGTGAAAGAATTCGGCGAGGTGGCTGGCGTGGCGAATTCGGGCCTGGTGCGGGCGGCCGTGCGGCGGGTGCTGGAGTCCCCGATCGTCACGGGGCTGACCGCTCCGCACGGCGTCGACCGGTACCTGGGCATGGTCAACCCGCTGTGGTCGGTCCGGGAGATCCGCGCGGTCGTCGTCCGGGTCGCCCACCACACCCCGGACACCGTCACCCTGACCCTGCGGCCGAACGCCAACTGGACCGGCGCGCGGGCCGGGCAGCACGTGCGGCTGACGGTGGCGGTCGGGGGCGTGCTCCGCACCCGGTTCTTCTCGGTGGCCAGCGCGGAGGGCAGCGCGGACGTCGAGATCACCGCGAAGGTGAACCGCGCCGTCTCCCGGCACCTCAAGGAGCACGCCCGGCCCGGCATGGTCGTGACGCTGTCCCCGGCCGAGGGGGAGTTCGTGCTCCCCGACGTCCTGCCCGCGCGCCTCCTGCTGATCAGCGGCGGCAGCGGCATCACCCCGGTCATGTCGATCCTGCGCACGCTCACCGCCCGCGCGCACGACTCGCGGATCACCTTCCTGCACTACGCCTTCACCCCGCGCGATGTCGTCTACGCCGATGAACTGGCCGCGATCGCCGCCGCCGACAGCCGGGTGACGCTCCGCATCGCCTACACCGAGGCCCCCGGCGCGGGCGCGCTCGACGGCCTGTTCCGCCGCGAGCACCTGGCGGGCGCCGACCACGCCGCCGCCCTGACCTACGTCTGCGGCCCCGCGCCGCTGATGGACGCGGTCGCCGACCTCTGGGCGGCCGACGGGCTCGCCGGCCGGCTGCTGGCGGAGCGCTTCGTCCCGGTGACCGTCCCCAGCGCGGACGCCGTCGGCGAGGTGCGGTTCCGCCGCAGCGGGGTGCGCGCCGCCAACGACGGCCGCTCCCTGCTGGAGCAGGCCGAGGCCGCGGGGCTGAGCCCGGAGTACGGCTGCCGCATGGGCGTCTGCCACACGTGCACGACCGTCAAGGCCGATGGCGCCGTCCGCAACACGCTCACCGGCGCGGTGAGCGCCGAGCCCGGCGAGCGGGTCCAGCTGTGCGTCACCACCGCGTGCGGCGACGTCGAGCTGGACATCTGACACCAGAGAGGACGCCGTCATGGCCGCCCGCATCCCCCCGCTGACCCCCGAGCAGTTCGCCGAACTCGGCCGCGAGCTCGACGCGCTGCGCCGCGAGCTGGTCGCCGACCTCGGCGAGCCGGACGCCGCCTACCTCCGCCGGGTCGTGGCCGCGCAGCAGCGGTTCGAGGCGCTCGGCCGGGCGCTGCTGTGGGCGGGCTGGTTCCCGCCCGCGTGGGTGGCGGGCACGGCAGCGCTGTCGGTCTCCAAGATCCTCGACAACATGGAGATCGGCCACAACGTCATGCACGGCCAGTACGACTGGATGGGCGATCCCAAGCTCAACTCGAAGATGTTCGAGTGGGACACCGTGTGCCCGTCGGAGCAGTGGCGGCACACGCACAACTACGTGCACCACACCTACACCAACATCATCGGCAAGGACCGCGACATCGGGTACGGCCTGCTGCGCATGGTCGACGCGCAGTATTGGCGGCCGTACTACCTGGGCAACCCGGTCTACGCCTTCCTGCTCATGGTGTTCTTCGAGTGGGGCGTCATGCTGCACGACCTGGAGCTCGACCGGCTAATGACCGGGCGCCGGTCGTGGGCGTCGACCAAGGCCCTGCGCAGGCGGATGTGGGAGAAGAGCGGCAGGCAGGCGCTCAAGGACTACGTGCTGTTCCCGCTGCTGAGCGGTCCCGGCGCGCTGGCGACCCTGACCGGCAACGCGGTCGCCAACCTGGTCCGCAACCTGTGGGCGTTCAGCATCATCTTCTGCGGGCACTTCCCCGAGGGCGTGGCCGACTTCACCCAGGAGGAGTGCGAGAACGAGACGCGCGGGCAGTGGTACTACCGGCAGCTGCTGGGCTCCAGCAACATCACCGGCGGGAAGCTGTTCCACGTGCTGACGGGCAACCTCAGCTTCCAGATCGAGCACCACCTGTTCCCGGACATCCCCGCCCGCCGGTACCAGGAGATCGCGCCGAGGGTGCGGGAGATCTGCCAGCGGTACGGCCTGCGGTACAACACCGGGCCGCTGGGCAGGCAGATCGGCAGCGTGTGGCGGAAGATCTTCCGGCTGGCCCTGCCGCCGCGCCCGGTCGGGCGCTCGGAGCTGTCGGCGATCCCGAAGGCGGCGTGAGTGGGCGCGCCCGGCGGTGAGCGGGAGTGGCGCGGCTGGCTGGCGGACTGGCTGACCGGGCTGCTCGGGCGGCCGGTCACGGCCGAGGACCTGGACCGGCCGCTGCACGAGTTCGGCGTGTCGTCGCGCTCGGCGACCATGCTGGCCGCGCGGATCGGCGAGCTGATCGGCCGCGACCAGCCGTCTACTTTGGTCTGGTCGGCGCCGACGATCGCCGACCTCGCGCGCACGCTCGCCCACGGCGACGCGCCGATCGACCCCGCGCGGGCTCGGACGGCGGAGCCGATCGCGGTGGTGGGCCTGGCCTGCCGCTTCCCCGGGGCGGCGTCCGCCGACGCGTTCTGGTCGTCGCTGATCGACGGGCGCTCGGCGATCTCGACCGTGCCCGTGGGCCGGTGGGAGCAGTTCGCGCCCCGGGTGGCCGAGCACGGGCTGCCGCGCTTCGGCGGCTTCCTCGACGACATCGCCGGGTTCGACGCGGAGTTCTTCGGCATCAGCCCGCGCGAGGCCGAGCTGATGGACCCGCAGCAGCGCCTGCTGCTGGAGGTCGTCTGGGACGCGCTCGCGCACGCGAACATCCCGCCGGACTCGGTGCGGGGCAGCGATTGCGGCGTGTTCGTCGGCCTGTCGGCCACCGAGTACGGCCAGCTGACCATGACCGACCTCGACCGCGTCGAGGCGTGGTCGGCCACGGGCGCCGCCGCGGCGCTGGCGGCCAACCGCGTCTCCTACGCCCTCGGCGCGCACGGCCCGAGCGTCACCACGGACACGGCGTGCTCGTCGTCCCTGGTCGCCGTGCACCTGGCGATGAGCGCGCTGGCCGACGGGGACGCGTCGATGGCCGTCGTGGGCGGGGTCAACCTGCTCCTCTCGCCCGGGATCACCGCCACCTTCCACCGGGCGGGCGCGCTGGCCGCCGACGGGCGGTGCAAGCCGTTCGACGCCTCGGCCGACGGGATCGTCCGGGGCGAGGGCTGCGGCGTGGTCGTCCTCAAGCGGCTCGACGACGCCCGGCGCGCGGGCGACCGGATCCTGGCCGTGCTGCGGGGGAGCGCGGTCAACTCCGACGGCCGGTCCAACGGGATCATGGCGCCCAACCCGATCGCCCAGCAGCGCCTGCTGACGAGCGCGTACGCCAAGGCGGGCGTGACGGCGGGCGCGGTGGACTACGTCGAGGCGCACGGCACCGGCACGCTGCTCGGCGACCCGATCGAGGCGGGGGCGCTGTCCTCGGTGCTCGGCGTGGGCCGGGACCCGCAGCGGCCGCTGCTGATCGGGTCGGTCAAGGGCAACCTGGGGCACCTGGAGGGCGCGGCGGGCATCGCCGGGCTCATCAAGGTGGTGTTGGCGATGCGGCACTCCCGCATCCCGGCGAGCCTGAACTTCACCGAGCCCAACCCGCACGTCGACTTCTCCGCGCTGCGCGTGGTGACCGAGGAGACGGACTGGCCTCGGTATCCGGGGGTGGCGCGCGCGGGCGTGTCGGCGTTCGGGTTCGGCGGCGCCAACGCGCACGTGGTGGTGGAGGAGTGGCCGCGGGGCATCCCCGCGCCGGACGTCTGGGACCGGCCGAGGGTCGTCGCGCTGTCGGCGCGGTCGGTCGAGCGGCTGCGCGACCGCGCCCGCGCGCTCGCCGACTGGCCCGGCGACATCGTCGCCCCGGCCGTGCTGCACGCCGCCGACCCCGGTCCGGTGCGGGCGGCGGTGCCCGCGCGGGACGCGGACGAGCTGCGCGAGCGCCTGCGCGCCATCGCCGACGGCGGCACGGCCTTCACCGGCTCGGGGGCGTGGTCCGACCCGGTGTTCGTCTTCTCCGGGCACGGCTCCCAGTGGTCGGGGATGGCCCGGCGGCTGCTCGCCGACGAACCGGCCTTCGCCGCGGCCGTCCGGACGCTGGACCCGGTGTTCACCGAGGTCACCGGGTCCGGGCTGGTCGCGCTCACCGAGGCCGACGGCCTGGCCGCCCGGCAGCTCGCGCTGTTCGGCACGCAGGTGGCGATGGTCGAGCTGTGGCGCTCGTACGGCGTGCGGCCCGCTGCGGTGATCGGCCACTCGATGGGCGAGGTGGCCGCGGCGGTGGCCGTCGGGGCGCTGTCTCCTGTGGACGGTCTGCGGGTGATGTGGCACCGGTCCCGCCTGCTGGCGGCGGTCCACGACGCCGGGGGCGGCGCGATGGCGGTGGTCGAGGCGGCACCGGAGGAACTGGACGACTTCCCGGGCGTGACCGTCGCCGTCTACGGCTCGCCCACGCAGTGCACGGTCACCGGGCCGGCGGAGCAGGTGGCGGCGCTGGTCGAGCGGGTCGGCGGGCGCGGCGGGCTCGCCCGGACGCTGCCGGTCACCGGGGCGGGCCACTCCGCGGCCGTGGACCCGATGCTGGACCGGCTCCGCTACGCACTGGGCGCGCTGCGGCCCCGCGGCACGGCCACGCCGTGGTACTCGACGGTGCTGGACGACCCGCGCGCCCGTCCCGCGTTCGACAACGCCTACTGGGCGGCCAACCTGCGCCGCCCGGTCCGCTTCACCCAGGCGGTCGCCGCCGCCCTGCGCGACGGGCACCGCGCCTTCGTCGAGATCGCCCCGCACCCGGTCGCCACGGCCGCGATCGAGCAGACCGCGGCGGGCCTGGCCGTCACGGTGATCCCCACCCTGCGCCGCGCACCCGACGACGACTTCGCCACCGCCCTCGCCGCCGTGCACGCCCACGGACACCCGGACGCCCTGCGACGCCGCTACCCGGACCGCCTGGTGGCCGACCTGCCGCCACCGGTGTGGCGGCGCCGCCGGTACTGGGCGTCGACCCCGCCACCGCGCTCCGGGCACCCGTTCCTGGGCAGGCGGGCGGAGATCCCGGGCACCACCGACGTGGTCTGGTCCGGCCGGGTCGGGACGGCCGAGCACCCCTGGCTGGCCGAGCACCCCGCGCACGGGGTCCCGGTGCTGCCGGTCGCGGCTGCCGTCGAACTGCTGCTGGCGGTGGCCCAGGACCTAGGCCACCCACCCGCCCTCCGCGACGTCGTCCTGCACCGCCTCCTGCCGCTGGAGGAGGACACAGAGGTGTCGGTGGTCGCCGAAGGCGAGCACCTGACGATCTCCGCGCGCTCCAGGCAGAACTGGACCACGGTGGCTACTGGGTCTATTGAGGACAACCGCGGTGCGGACGGCGAGACGGACTCCGTGGCCGCCGCCGGCCTGGGTGAGGGCGGAGGGATCTCCTCCCGGTCGGGCGGTGAATCGGTCTCGGTGGCTGGTGCGGGTGGGCCCGGTGGGAGCGCCTTCCCGTCGGGTGGTGGGTCGGACTTGGTGGCGGGCGGAGATGGGTCCGGTGGGGGGTTCTTCCGGTCGGGTGGTGGGTCGGACTTGGTGGCGGGCGGAGATGGGTCCGGTGGGGGGTTCTTCCGGTCGGGTGGTGAGTCCGTCTCGGTGGCTGGTGCGGGTGGGTTCGGTGGGAGTGCGTTCTCGCCGGGTGGTGGGTCGGACTTGGTGGCGGGCGGTGGGAGGTTCGTCCCGTCGGGCGGTGAGTTGGTCTCGGTGGTGGGTGGGGGTGGGTCCGGTGGGGGTGTCTTCCCGTCGGGCGGTGAATCGGACTTGGTGGCTGATGGGGGTGGGGCTGGCGGAGGCGTCTTTCGGTCGGGCTCGGTTTTGGTGGGCGGCGCGGGCGTGGGTGGGGCCGATCGAGACTTCTCCCGGTCAGGGCATGACGTGGCTGTCGAGCAGCCCAGGGGGGCGGGGTTCGTCCTCCATCCCGAGTTGGGTGAGGCCGCGCTGCGGGTGTTGGTCGGGGTGGGGGAGCGGCGGGCCGGCCGGATCGGGCGGGTGCGGGTGCTCGGTGATCCGCGTCGGGCCACTCGGGCGACGGCCGGTGCCGGGGGCGTGTGGCTCAGCGACGCCGACGGGGTGGCGCTGGTGTCCTTCGAAGGCGTGGAGCTGGACGAGGTGCGGCGTGCCGACGTCCCGTTCACCCCGCGCAGGCTTGCCTACCAGGCGGAGTGGGCGCCCGCCGAGCCCAGGTCCGGCGGTGCGCGGCTGGCCTGGGTGCTGCTCGTGGCCGACGGGGTCGATCCCGCCGAGGTCGTCGCCGGGCTGGGGCCGGACTGCAGGGTATTGCCCCTGTCCGCGCGCGGCGACCTCGTCGCGGCCGTCGGTGACGGGACCGGGGTCGGCGTCGCGGTCCTGCCCGGATCGCCCGCCGACCTCGGGGCCGCGCGGGCGGTGGTGCTGGCCGTCGCCGAGGTCGTCCGCGACCTCGTGGCGCTGCCGCACGCACCCCGCCTGTGGATCGCGACCCGGGACGCCGCGATCGTCCGACCGGGCGAGGCAGGCCAGCCGAACGTCGCCGCCCTCCGCGGACTGGTCCGGGTCCTCGCCTTCGAACACCCCGAACTCCGAGCAACCTGGGTAGACACCGACACCGACGCCGCCATCGCCGGAGAACTGACCGCCGACACCCCCGACGACGAAACCGCCTGGCGCGGCAACCAGCGCTACACCCGCAAACTCACCCGCGCCCACCTGCCCGACCGGGACGCGCCGGTCGTGCGGGCTGGTGCCTACTTGGTCTCCGGTGGTCTCGGCGCGCTCGGCATCGTCGTCGCCCGCTGGCTGGCTGAGCACGGCGCGAGCCGTGTTGTGTTGTCCAGTAGGCGGATGACGCCCGACGCGCGGGTGGCGGTGGATGGGATCGGGTGTGAGGTCGAGGTCGTGCTCGGGGACATCGCCGAGCCCGGGGTGGCCGAGCGGATGGTGCACGCCGCCGGGCCGCACCCGGTGCGGGGCGTGGTGCACGCGGCCGGGGTGCTCGCCGACGGGGCCGTGCTCGCGATGACCGCGGCTGACCTGGCCGCGGTCTGGTGGGCGAAGACCGAGGGCGCGCTTCGCCTGCACGAGGCGTGCCAGGGCGTCGAGTTGGACTGGTGGTTGGCCTACTCCTCCGCGGCGGCCCTCTTCGGCTCCCCCGGCCAGGCCGCCTACGCCACCGCCAACGCCTGGCTCGACGCCTTCACCGGGTGGCGGCGGGCACGAGACCTGCCCGCCGCCACCATCCAGTGGGGCGCCTGGGCCGACGCCCCCGCCAACCCCGTGCTGGAGCCGATGCCGACCGAGGAGGGCACGGCCGCCCTGGCCGCCGTCCTCGCCTCGGGCCGAGGGGAGACCGGGATCAGCAGGCTCGACGCCGACACCGTGCTGGAGCTGTTCCCGCGCATCGCCGAGCGGCCGTTCTTCGCCCTCCTCGCGGGGAACCGGCCCGCGGCCGGGCCGTGGGCAGGCATCGACGCCCTGCGCACGCTCGCCGTGGACGACCCCGAACGCGCCAGGACCGTCATCGGGGAGCACGTGCGCGCGGTCGTCGCCGAGATGATGGGCCTCGCCCCCGACCTGCTGCCCCCGGACACCGCGCTCACCGCGCTCGGGATGGACTCGCTGCTGGCGATGCGCGCCAGGGCGGCCGTCGAGCGCGACTTCGGCGCCACCATCCCGCTGCCCCTGCTGCTGCGCGGCGCCAGCCTGGCCGACATCGCCGACCACATCGCGGGCGTGGCGCTCACCCCGGCGCGCCGCCCGGCCCGCCCGGGCACGCGGGACCTGGCCGAGCGCTGGGTCGCCCTGCGCTGGCGGCAGGTGCTGGGCGACGCCGAGGTCGCGGTGGACGAGCCGTTCCCGGGCGACGACGCCGCGGCGCGCAGGCTGGCAGCCGCGGTGACCGACGAACTCGGCGAGGTCGGCGACCTGTTCGCCGAGCCCACCATCGCCGGGATGGCCGACGTCGTGCGCGCCCGGCTCGAGGCGGGCGAGGGGACGGTGCGCCATCTCGGCGGCGAGGGCCCGCCGGTGTTCCTGTTCCACGCCGCGGGCAGCCCGACCGCCGCGTACCGGCCGCTGGCCCGGCTGCTGCCCACCGTCGCCTCCTACGGCCTCGAACGCCTGGATGACCTGTCCACTGTGGAGGAGAAGGCGGCGCGCTACGTCGAGCTGATCACCGAGCGGCAGCCCGAGGGGCCGTACCGGCTGGGCGGCTGGTCGTTCGGCGGGATCCTCGCCTACGAGACCGCGCGGCTGCTCACCGCGCGCGGCGCGGAGGTCGGGCTGCTGTTCCTGATCGACACCATCCTGCCGTTGCGCGCGGGCGAGCACGACGAACTGCTGCGCCTGGCCCGGTTCACCGAGTACGTCGAGCAGACCTACCAGGTCGACCTCGGCCTGCCCGACCTCGCCGGGATGACGGAGGACGAGCGGTCCGCGCTGGTCATGGCCCGGCTGCGGGAACGCGTGTCCCGGATGGGCGACGCGGTGCTGGAGCACCAGCAGACGTCCTTCGCCGACGCCCGCATCGCCGAGCGCTACACCCCGAGCCCGTACGCGGGCCCGGTCCTGCTGTTCCGGGCCAAGGACCCGCACCCGCTCACCACCACCCTCGACCCCCGCTACCTGCGCACCGACGACGCGCTGGGCTGGGACGAGTTCTGCCCCGCCCTGGAGGTCGTCGCGGTGCCCGGCGACCACATCAGCGTGATCGACCCGCCGCACGTCGCCGTGGTCGCCGACCGGATCGCCCGGGAGCTGACATGAACCGACGAGCCGCCGTCCTCGCCGCCGTCACGCTGGCGGCCGCGCTCACGCCCACCGCCGCGGCGCAGCCGGTGTCCGCCGACGACGGCGCCCGCGTCGTCGCGGAGACCCGCGTCGACGAGCGCACGATCGACCTGCGCGTCGAGTCCCCCGCGCTCGGCGCGACCGCGCCCGTGCGGCTGCTGGTCCCGCAGGGCTGGGAGCCCGGCGCCGGGCGGTCGTGGCCGGTGCTCTGGCTGCTGCACGGCTGCTGCGAGCCCGCCGACTACGAGTCCTGGACCCGCTTCACCGACGTGGCCGCGTTCACCGCTGATCAGCCGGTGCTGGTCGTGATGCCCAGCGGCGGCGCCATCGGCATGTACAGCGACTGGTGGAACTGGGGTCTGTCCGACCGGCCCGACTGGCGCGAGTTCCACATGGTGGAGCTGTGGCAGATCCTCCAGCGCGGCTACGGCGCGGGCGACCGGGCCGCCATCGCGGGGCTCTCCATGGGCGGCTACGGCGCGCTGGAGTACGCCACCCGCTTCCCCGGCCGCTTCGGCGCCGTCGCCTCCTACAGCGCGGCGCCGAACGTGCTCGCCCCCGGGCTGCCCGAGGTCACCCAGCTGAACCTGATCTCCCAGGGCTTCCCGGTCTGGGGCCTGCTCTGGGGCGACCCGTGGCTCAACCGCGCCCGCTGGCGCGACCACAACCCGTACGACAAGGTCGACCTGCTGCGCGGCGCCCGGCTCTACATCTCCGCGGGCGACGGCGCCCGCGGCCCGCTCGACGACGCGGGCAAGCCCATCGTGCCCGGCCTGCTGGAGTCCGTGGCGCTGACCAACTCCCGCGGGTTCGCCGACAAGCTGCGCCGCTCCGGCATCCCCGCCACCACAGACTTCTACACCCCCGGAACGCATTCCTGGCCGTACTGGGAACGCGCGTTGCGCCGATCGTGGCCCGTCCTGGCCGACGGCCTGGGCATCTAACGGAGGAACCCACATGACCATGCCTTCCCAGCTGCGCCGGACCGACGTCTCCGACCTCGGCGCCGACTCCCTGCCCGCCGCGCTCGCCCGGTGGGCGCGGGAGCGCACCGACGAGCGGGCGGTCACCTTCGTCGACTACCAGTCCGACGCGGACGGTGTCGCGGTATCGCTGACGTGGCGCGAGCTCGACGCCCGGGTGGACGCCGTCGCGGCGTGGTGCGCGGGCCGGGCCGAGCGGGGCGACCGGGTCGCGGTGTTGGTGGAGCAGTCCGCTGAGTACGTCGTGGCCTTCCTCGGCGCGCTGCGGGCCGGACTGGTCGCGGTGCCGCTGTTCCCGCCGTCGCCGCTGCCCGGGCACAACGACCGGCTCGCGGGGGTGCTGGCCGACTGCGGCCCCAGGATCGTGCTGACCACGCGCGAGCAGGCCGACGGGGTGGAGCTGTTCCTGCGCGAGCGCAAGCTCTCCGGGCCCCGGCTGGCCGCGGTCGACGTGCTGCCGCAGGCGGCGTTCGACCCGGTCCCGCTGGCCGCGGACGACCTGGCGTACCTGCAGTACACGTCCGGCTCGACGCGCGCGCCCGCCGGGGTGATGATCACGCACGGGAACGTCGTCGCCAACGCCCGGCAGGGGTACGCCGCCTACGAGTGCGACGCGGCGACCACCTCGGTGAGCTGGCTGCCGCTGTTCCACGACATGGGCCTGGTCGTCGGCCTCGCCGTGCCGGTGCTGGGCGGCTTCGCGGCCACGCTGATGGACCCGCTGGCGTTCCTCATCCGGCCGCAGCGCTGGCTGCAGCAGCTGGCGGCCACGCCGGGACCGGCCGTCAGCGCCGCGCCGAACTTCGCCTACGGCTACGTCGCCTCCCGCACCACGGAGGCGGAGAAGGCCGAGCTGCGGCTGGACCACGTGGTGTCCCTCGGCGACGGAAGCGAGCCCGTGCTGCCCGCCACGCTGGCCGCCTTCTACACGAAGTTCGCCGACTGCGGACTGGCGCCGCGCATGCACCGGCACACCTACGGGTTGGCCGAGGCGGTCGTGATGATCTCCGTGTCGCCTGCGGGGAGCCCGCCCCGGCAGCGCACGTTCGACCGGGCCAGCCTGGCCGCCGGTCGGGCGGTGCCGGTGGAGCCGGGGGCGGAGCACGGCTCGACGCTGGTGTCCGCGGGCAGGCCGGTGGACCAGAAGCTGCGCATCGTCGACCCGGAGACCGGATTGGTGCTGCCGGACGGGCGGGTCGGCGAGATCTGGTCCAGCGGCGCGAACGTCGGCGTGGGCTACTGGGGGCGGGAGTCGGCCGAGGTGTTCGAGGCCGTGGCGACCGACGCCGACGGCGAGCCGGTCGCGCCCTACCCGGGCCGCGCGGGCTGGCTGCGCACCGGCGACCTCGGCGTGGTGCTGGACGGGGAGCTGTTCATCACCGGGCGCATCAAGGACCTGATCATCGTCGACGGGCAGAACCACTACCCGCAGGACATCGAGGTCACCGTCGAGCAGGCCCACCCGGCGATCCGCAGGCACACCGTGGCCGCGTTCGCCGTGGCCGGGCCGAGCGGCGAGCAGGCCGTGGTGGTCGCCGAGCGGGCCAAGCAGGTGGCCGCCGCCGACGTCGACACCGCCGAACTGACCGCGGCGGTCCGGGCCGCTGTGTCCCAGGCGCACGGCCTGGCGCTGCGGGAGGTGAAGCTGCTCGAACCGGGGGCGGTGCCGCGCACGTCCAGCGGCAAGATCCAGCGCTCGGCCTGCCGTGCCCGCTACGCCGAGGGCACTCTTTGACCGCGCCGCCGTTCGCCCGCGGGCCGGTGCTGGCCATCGCGGGCGCGGTCGGCGTGGTCCTGCTCGCGGTCAGCGGCCGCTTCGGCTACTTCGGCGACGAGCTGTACTTCTTGGCCACGGGCCGCTACCACCCCGCGTGGGGGTACGCGGACAACCCGTGGCTGCTGCCGACGCTGGCGCGGGCGCTGGACTGGCTGTTCCCCGGCTCCGTGGTCGGCCTGCGGCTGCTGCCGCTGCTGCTGACCTCGCTCGGGGTGGTGGTGTCGGCGCTGATCGCCCGCGAGTTCGGCGGCGGGGCGAAGGCGCAGGTGCTCACCGCGGGGGCGTACGCGCTGGCGTGGCAGATCCTGGCGTCCGGCCACGTGCTGGCCACGTCCACTGTGGACCCGTTCGCCTGGGTGCTGGTGAGCTGGCTGGTGGCGCGGTGGATCAGGGTCCGGTCCGACGGCCTGCTGTGGTGGGCGGGCGTGGTGACGGCGGTGGCGATGCAGGGCAAGTTCCTGATCGCGTTCCTCTGGCTCGCGCTCGCGGCGGGCGCGCTGATCGCGGGCCCGCGCGACCTGCTCCGCCGCCCCGCGCTGTGGGCGGGCGGGGCGCTCACCCTCGCCGCGACCGTGCCCACCCTGCGCTGGCAGGCGGCCAACGACTGGCCGTACCTGCTGATGCACGACGTGGTCGCCGAGCAGAACGCCCGCCTGCTCGGCGGCTCGGTGGCGATGGTCCCGCTGGCCGTGGTGATGGCGGGCCTGGTGGGCGCTTTCCTGGCCTGCCACGGGGTCTACAGCCTGTTCCGCTCGCCGGAACACCGGCTGTTCGGGTGGGCGGCGGTGGTGGTGACGGTGCTGTTCGTGCTCACGGCGAGCCGGTACTACTACGTGGCGGGGCTGTACGCGGTCCTGTTCGCCGCGTCCGCGGTGCGCATCGAGCAGCACGGCATCGCCCGCTGGTGGCGGTGGGTGCCGACGTGGCCGGTGTACGCGCTGTCGGTGCCGATCGCGGTGTACCTGTGCCTCCCGGTCCGCCCGTCGAACGGCTGGACGGGGGTGGACCTGGTGGACTTCGTGGCCAGCGGCAGCCACGGCTGGCCCGAGCTCGCCGAGACCGCCGCCACCGCCTACCACGCCCTCCCGACCCGGGAGAACACCGCGATCATGGGCGACTCGTACTGGCAGTCAAGCGCCCTGGACGTCTTCGGTCGGCCACTGGGCCTGCCGAGGGCCTACGGACCCGAACGCGGGTACTGGTACACGGGCACGCCACCCGCGACCACGACCCAGGTCCTCTACGTCGGAGGCACGCGCGACTGGCTCACCCGCCACTTCACCGACGTCCACCAGGTGTCGACGGTCCGACTGGAGACCCCGGCGCAGACGGCGAACCAGGGGGTGCCGGTGTACGTGTGCACCGGACCACGGGCGCCGTGGCCGGAACTGTGGGACCGCATGCACCGCCCGTGAGGTGTGGTGACCGAGAGACCGGTGGCGGGTTCGGCGGTCGGCTTTGGTGAGGGCAGGCGGGGGTGGGGGTGTTGGGTGGAGTTGTGGGGTTGGGTTCGGTGGGGGCTGGTGGGGGTTGGTGTGTTGGGTGGGAGTTGTGGGGTCGGCTTGGTGAGGGCAGGCGGGGGTGGGGGTGTTGGGTGGGAGTTGTGGGGTCGGCTTAGGGAGGGCTGGTGGGGTTGGTGTGTGGGGTGTGTGAGGTTGGCTTCGGCGAGGGCTGGGGTTGGTGCGTCGGGTGGGAGTTGTGGGGGTCGGCTTTGGTGAGGGCTGGCGGGGGTTGGGTGCGCCAGGCGCGAGGCTGGCGGTCAGAGTGGGGTCCGCTCGAAGAATGCCTGCCCGGCCCCGCGCGCCGCGGTGGTCCTCGGCATAAAGGCGGTGGTCGATGCCCGACCGGCCGCTATAGTTCCCGTCGTGCACCGGTTGTTCACGATCACTCCGCCGCCCGCCGCCTAGGGCGGGGCGGGGCTAGGGCTGCGGCGGTCGTCGTCGCGGCCGTTGGCGTGCGCTCCGCGGAAGAACGCAATCGTTCCTCTGACGTCGGAGCACATCCTTGTCTTCCACCAGATCCCTTCTCCTTCTCGTGCTCGCGGGCCTGCTCTGGGGCACCGGCGGGCTGGCGGGCGCGCTGCTGCAGTCCCGCACCGGGCTGCACCCCGTCGCCGTGGCGGCGTATCGGCTGTTGATCGGCGGCGGGCTCGCCACCCTGGCGTTGGCCGCGGCCGTCCGGGGCGTTCCGCGCACCGCTGCCGTCGGGCGCAGGTTGCTCGCCGTGGGCGGGCTCGTGGCGTTCTTCCAGGCCGGGTACTTCGGCGCCGTCGAGCTGATCTCGGTCAGCACGGCGACGCTGCTGACCATCGGCAGCGTGCCGGTGTTCGTCGCCGTCGCGTGCCGGGACCGGCGGGGGCGGACGCTCGTCGCCGTCGGGCTCGCCGTGGTCGGGCTCGCGCTGTTGGCGGGCGGGCCGATCACCGGCGACCTCCGGCGGACGGCCGTGGGCGTGGCGCTCTCGCTGGCCGCCGGGGCGGGCTTCGCCGCCGTCACCGTGGTCACCCGGCGGCCCATCCCCGGCTTGGGCGGCGGGGTGACCACCGCGCTCGGCCTGCTGCTCGGCGGTCTGCTGCTGCTCCCGCTCGCCCTGCCGCTGGGCATGGCCGTCCCGCTGCGCGCCGACGTGCTGGTGACCGCGGCGTTCCTCGGCGTCGTCCCGACCGCCGTGGCCTACGGCGCGTACTTCGCGGGACTGCGCGGCGCGCCCGCCGTCACCGCCGCCGTGGCGAGCATGCTCGAACCGCTCACCGCGACCGTGCTGGCCGTCATCCTGCTGGACGACCGGCTGACCGCAGCGGGGGTCGTCGGGGCCTGCCTGCTCGCGGTCGCGCTGGTGCTCACGGCAGTGCCTGCGCGATATCGGCCCACAGGTCGTCCGGGTGTTCCAGGCCCAGCGCGATCCGGACCGTCCCGGCGGTGACGCCCGCCCGGGCCAGCACGGCCGGGTCGACCGAGCGGTGGCTGGTGGTCGCCGGGTGCATCGCCACGGTCTCCGGGCCGCCCAGCGACCCGGCGTTGAGGATCAGCCGCAGCCGGTCGAGGAACGCGTGCGGGGCGGCCAGGTCGAGGGCCAGCGTGCCGCCGTAGCCGCCGTCCAGCAGCTTGGTGGCGCGGGCGTGGCTGGGGCTCGCGGCCAGGCCGGGGTAGTGCACCGTCGCCACGGCCGGGTGCTCGGCCAGCCGCGAGGCCATCTCGGCCGCGGTCGAGCACGCCGCGGCCACCCGCAGGGACAGCGTCTTCATGCCGCGGATCACCAGCCACGCGGCGAACGGGTCCATGGCCGCGCCCAGCGTCACCGCCTGCCGCCACGTCCGCCGGTGCAGGTCGGCGTCGGCGAACACGGCGACGCCGCCGATCACGTCGTGGTGGCCGCCGAGGTACTTCGTCGCGGAGTGCACGACCACGTCCGCGCCGAACTCCAGCGGCCTGCACAGCATCGGCGTGGCGAAGGTGTTGTCCACGACGGTGGCCACCCCGGCCGCCCGGGCCGCGGCGACGAGCCCGGGCAGGTCGGGGACCACGCACGTCGGGTTGGCGATCGTCTCCATGACGAGCAGGCGCGTCCGCGGCCGCAGCGCCGCGGTCAGCTCGGCCGGGTCGTCCCCGGGGATGGAGGACACGGTGATGCCCCACCGCTCCGCGAGCCCGCTCAGCGCGGCGTGGGTGCCGCCATACAGCGCTTCCTGGACGATCACGTGGTCGCCCGCGCGCAGCAGCGCGAACAGGACCGCGTTGATCGCGCTCATCCCCGATCCGGTGGCGAGCCCGGCGACCCCGCCCTCGAGGTCGGCGAGCCCGTCCTCCAGCGCGCGCACGGTCGGGTTGCCGTAACCGCTGTAGAGGAACGCCTGGTCGGGGCCGGTGAACGCGGCGGCGAGCTCGGCAGCGGTGTCGAAGGCGAAGATCGCGTTCTGGTAGAGCGGCACGCCCACCGGTCGCCCCTCGACGGGGGTGGGCACGCTCATCCGGGTGGCGCGGGTCGCGGGGTGCTGGGTCATGACCTCCACCCTGGAGCAGCCCGCGGCGGCCGCGAAGGTCCAATCGGGGGCAATTGGTTTGCCCGTGAGGCCACTACGCTGCCGGGTGTGCGGGTGTCGCTGGAGGAGCTGCGGTCGCGGCTGGGCCGCTGGTCGGCCGGTCGCGGGCCGTTGTCGGTGCTGCTGGCGGCCCGGCTGCGGCAGATGATCGACGACGGCGAGCTGGTCCCCGACGCCGTGCTCCCGCCGGACCGGACGCTCGCCGCCGGGCTCTCCGTCGGCCGGACCACCGTGGTCGCCGCCTACGACCTGCTCGCCCAGGAGGGCCGGATCGTCCGGCGGCAGGGCAGCGGCACCCGGGTCGCGCCCGCCCCGGCCCCGCTGCGCAGGCGCGACACGGCCAACCCGCTGTTCCGGCACCTGCTGGAGCCCGCCGACCACGTCATCCAGCTCGTCTGCGCCGCCCCGGACGCCATGCCCGCCGTCGTGGCCGACGCCTACGCCACCGCTCTGCGGCGCGGGATCACCGACGACATCGGCTACCACCCCGCGGGCCACCCCCGGTTGCGCGCCGCCCTTGCCGAGCGGTACGCGGTCGACCCGGCGACCGTCCTGGTGACCACCGGCGCGCAGCAGGCGCTCTCGCTCATCGCGTCGGCGCTGGTCGCGCCGGGCGACCGGGTCGTGGTGGAGGCTCCGACGTATCCCGGCGCGCTGGAGGTCTTCCGCGACGCCGCCGCCGTGCTGCGGCCCGTGCCGACCACAATGGACGGTCTTGATGTCGGCGCGCTCGTGCGTGCGCTGGGGGAGCGGCCCGCGCTCGCCTACCTCGTGCCGACCAACCACAACCCGACCGGCACCTCCGTGTCCGACCTCGCCCGCAGGCGCATCGCCGCGGCGGCGGCCGGGACGGTGATCGTCGAGGACGAGGCCCTGGCCGACCTGGGCTTCACCGAGCCGCTGCCCGCGATCTTCCGGTACGCCCCGGACCGCGTGCTCACCATCGGCTCGCTCGCCAAGACCGTCTGGGGCGGCCTGCGGATCGGCTGGGTGCGCGGCCCTGAGCCGCTGATCCGCAGGCTGGCCAGGGCCAAGGCGGTGCACGACCTCGGCACGGACGTGCCAGCCCAACTCGCCGCGGCCGAGCTGGTGTCCACTTTGGATGACTTGCGCGCCCAGCGGGCCGCGCTCCTGCGACACCGCCACGACCACCTCTGCGCCCTGCTGCGCGACCTCCTGCCCACCTGGCGCTTCCGCCCAGCCGACGGCGGCCAGACCCTCTGGGTGGAACTACCCCACGGCGACGGCAACTCCTACGCCCAGACCGCCCTCCGCCACGGCGTCGCCGTCCTCTCCGGCACCACCCTCGACCCCAACGGCGACAGCGCCCGTTTCCTCCGCATCCCGTTCCTGTCCCCACCCGACGTCCTCACCGACGCGACCCAACGCCTGGCCAGCGCGTGGCGGGAGTATGCAGCGGGCCCGCGGTCATTGGTGGGTTGAGGGACGGCGACCGCGCAAACGTTTGAAACGAGGGTCCGCGAGCTTGCCCGTTAGCTGGGCTATTGGGCAGAAACGGCCGCAGACCAGGACTGCGGTCGCTGGTCGGCGAAGGCCGCCCGCTCGTCACGGCCGCGGGCCGAAGCCGCAACAAACAAAGAAAGCCAGCCGATCAGCGACGACAGCGCGGCGCACGGAACTGCTTTCCGCCGCTCGGCCGACTGCTCACGGCCCCTGGCACCTGCAGAGGCGGGCGCTGTCCATGCTTCCTCACTGTCGACACCGGTTGGCCACCCACCGCTCTCCCACCCACGGTCGCCGCCACCGGTCGGCAGCGTGCAGCGCAGAGCCGGGGCATCGGTCGGAGCGGAGTGGTTGTCAGGCGTCAGCGCTGCCGGAGTCGGGGTGCTCGTCGGAAGCCGGGTCCGCCTGCCGAGCGTCACCGGTCGACCGGGCGGTCGAACTGGTAGACGTGGTGCTCCCGGTCGTCGATGGGGTTCTCCGGTTCCATCTCCACCGTCGCGATGCGCCTGGCGCCTGCTTTCTCCAGGGCTCGCCAGGATGCCCTGTTGGCCGCGACGATCGGGATGATGATGACCGTCGCGTCCGGGTAGTCGGTCCAGGTGCGGGCCACCGCCCAGCGGATGAGGCGGGTGCCCAGGCCCTTGCCGGTGCGGTGCGGGTCGCCGATGAGGTAGTCGATCGTCATGGTGTCCAGCGGGGTGGGGACCGCCGCGGACAGCTGGTCGAACTCGTCGGCGTAGTCGGCCACGCGGCAGCGCTGGAACAGGGCGACCGGCTCGCCATCCACCGAGACCAGCCAGTCCTCGCCGGGCTCATCGCCGCGGGCGGCGGCGCCGAAGTCGCGCTCCACCGCCTCCGGGGTGAACTCGTGGTGCCACCAGCGGTGCACGTGCGGCTGGGCCAGCCACTCGGCCAGCAGCGGGAAGTCGGCGGGCGTGACGCGGCGCCAGTCGATCCGGTTCTCCACCCGCCGACGGTAGTACGGCGCATCCACCGCGAGCATCCGATTTAGCGCGCGTGCTCCCGATGACGCTTGCGCACGCGCTTGACCACGAACCACACGACCGCCGCGCCCACGCCGATGAACACCACTGTCTGGAAGATCGACGCGTACTGGTCCACCACGTGCCAGTTCGCGCCCAGCAGGTAGCCCGCGACGACGAAGACGCTGTTCCACACCAGACTGCCCAGCGTGGTGAGCAGCAGGAAGACGGCGAAGTTCATCCGCTCCACCCCGGCGGGCAGCGAGATCAGGCTGCGGAACAGCGGCACCATCCTGCCGAAGAACACCGCCTTGGTCCCGTGTCTGGCGAACCACCGCTCCGTGCGGTCGAAGTCCTCGACGTCCAGCAGCGGGATGCGCCTGATCAGCGCCCGCGTGCGGTCGCGGCCGAGCAGCATGCCGAGCACGTAGACCACGACCGCGCCCGCCACCGAGCCGACCGTCGTCCAGATGAGCGCCGCGAGCAGGCTGAACGCGCCCTGGCTCGCCGAGAACCCCGCGAGCGGCAGCAGGAACTCGCTGGGCAGGGGCGGGAACACGTTCTCCAGCGCGAGCAGCAGCGCGGCGCCGAACCCGCCGAGGGCGTCCATGACGTCGACCGCCCATCCGGCCAGGCCGCCCACCGGCTCCTGGGCGGCGTCGGCGAGCACGAGGTCAGGCATGGGCGCTTCTCCCGGGGTAGGTGGTCGACAGGTGGTGGGCTACCCCATTCCGCTCCCGGAATCCCCCGGCACCGCCGCGGGCGTGGCCTCGTGCCCGGGTTGCCCCGGGGTGCGGCGGTCGCGCTTGAGCCCGGCCTCCCAGAGGTGCCGCAGCCCGCCGGTCAGCTCCCGGCCCTCGCGCTCGAACTCGCGGAACGGCTCGTAGTAGGTGTCCTCGTAGTCCTCGACCACCTGGAACGTCCACCGCCCCGGCAGCACGTTGCGGCCGAGCAACTCGGTCTCCAACCGCGTGGCCAGCCCGCCGTGCCCGGCGTCGCGCAGGGCCTTCACGGCCTCCTCCAGCTTGAAGTCGGCCGACCCGGTCAGCTGGTGGAAGGCGTAGAGGTGGCCGTGCGCGATCTGCACGGTCTCCCACGCCTCGGTGAGCAGGCCGACGGCCTTGACGGTGGCGTCGTCGACGTCGATCTCACCGGTGAGGCGCGGGTCGCTGGGTTCAGGCTCCATGCCGGTCTAGTACCCCGTGTCCGCCGCCGCGATGTATGTCCGGCGCGGACAGGACAGTGACCGGGAGCACTGGGAGTAGTTTGGTAAGGCTTGCCTTGCTAAGTTCTCCGTGGTTCGGCGCTTGAGGAGGAGACCGGTGGCCAGCAACCCGTTCGACGACGAGTCCGGCACGTTCTACGTCCTGGTGAACGCCGAGGAGCAGCACTCGCTGTGGCCGACGTTCGCCGCGGTGCCGGAGGGCTGGCGCGTCGTGTTCGGGGAGGCCTCGCGCCAGGACTGCCTTGACTACGTCGAGCGGGAGTGGACCGACCTGCGGCCCAAGAGCCTGCGCGCCTGAATGGGCCTCCTGCGGCGCACGGTCGCCCGCAACGGCGGCAGGCTCTGGCCGGGAACCCTGCTGATCTGCCTGTTCCAGGCGTGTGAGGCGTTCGTGCCCGTGCTGATCGGCTACATCATCGATCAGGTCATCGCCGGCGGGGACGGGCTCGGCCTGGCGCTGTGGATCGGCGGGCTCGCCGGGCTCATCCTCGTGCAGACCTCGATGTACCGGCTGGGCGCGCGGCTGCTGATGCTCGCCATCGCGCACGAGAGCCACCGCCTGCGCGCCGAGGTGACCGAGCGCGTCCTCGACCCGCGCGGCATCCGCACCGACATGCGCGCGGGCGAGCTGCTGACGGTGTCGAGCACGGACACCGACAACACCTCCTACCTGCTCGACTACATCCCGCGAGTGGCGGGCGCGGTCACGGCCACCGCCGTCGCGGCCGTCACCCTGCTCTCGATCGACGTCGTGCTCGGCCTGGCCGTCCTCGTCGGCACGCCGGTCGTCCTGCTGGTCCTGCAGGTCGGCTCGCCCGCGATCACCCGGCGGGTCGCCGCCCAGCAGGAGGTCGCAGGCGAGGCGGCGGCGCTGGCGACCGACCTGGTCAGCGGCCTGCGCCCGCTGCGCGGCATCCGCGCGGAGGACGCCGCGCTGCGCCGCTACCGCGAGGTGAGCGGGCGGTCCCTGCGCGCCGCCGTGCGGGCGGCGGGCACCCAGGGCGGCTACCTGGCCGCGTCCAACGCCCTGTCCGCGCTGCTGGCCTGCGGGATCGCCCTGCTGGCCGGGTGGTTCGCGGTGCGCGGGGAGATCACCGTCGGCGAGTGCATCGTGGTGATCGGCCTGGCCCAGGTGCTCATCGAGCCGTTCGGCGTGCTGGCGATCGTGCCGGGCTTGGTCGCCGAGGCGCGCGCCTCCGCCGACCGCGTGTCCGCCGTCCTCACCGCGCCCACGTTGGTCGAGCCCGGCCCGGTCGACCGCGTCGAGAACGTCGAACTCAGCCTGTCCGGGGTGTCCTACCGGTCGCTGGACGGGCTCGACCTCACAGTCCGCCCGGGCGAGTTCGTCGGCGTCGTCGTGCGCGGCCCCGAGGACGGCGAGGCGCTGACCGCCCTCCTCGCGGGCCGGGCCGCCCCCGACACCGGCGAGGTCCGCCTCGGCGGCGTCCGCGTCGACACCCTCGACCTCGACCTGGCCCGCGCGACCGTGCTGGCCGAGCCGCACCACACCGACCTGTTCACCGGCACCCTGGCCGACAACCTCGGCCCGGCCGCCGACGCCGACCTGTCCCGCGCGCTGGCCGCGTCGGCCGCCGACCAGGTGGTCGCCGACCACCCCGACGGCCTCGACCAGCTGGTGGCCGAGCGCGGGACCACGCTCTCCGGCGGCCAGCGCCAGCGCATCGCCCTGGCCCGCGCGCTGCTGGCCAACCCCCCGGTCCTGGTGCTGCACGACCCGACGACGGCGGTGGACGCGGTGACCGAGCACGCCATCGCCCACGGCGTCCGTGACCTCCGCGCCGGGCTGTCCACGGTGGTGGTGACCAGCAGCCCCGCCCTGCTGTCGGTCACCGACCGGGTGGTCATGATCGACGGCGGCCGGGTCGTGGCCGAGGGCGTCCACCAGGAACTCGGCGCGAGCCACGAGTCCTACCGCGCGGCGGTGCTGCGGTGAGCGCGCTGCCGGTCGCGTCGCCGCGGGCCACCCGGTCGTGGCTGTGGGCGCGGCTGCGGGAACGACCGGGCGAGGTGGGCGCCGCCCTGCTGGTCGGGCTGGCCGGGGCGGGCGCGCTCGTCGTGCCGCCGTACGCCCTCGGCGTGCTGATCGACCGGGTGAGCGGCGGGGGCGCGATCGCGCCGATCGCGGTGGTGATCCTGGTGGCGGCGGTCGTCGGCGGGCTGGCGTCCGGGCTGACGGCGTACCTGGTGGGCAGGCTCGGCGGACGGGTGCTCGCACACGCCCGCGAGGCCACGGTGGCGCGCGTGCTGACCCTGCCCGCCACGACGATCGAGCGCACGGGCAAGGGCGACCTCCTGTCGCGGGTCAGCGCGGACGTGGCGACCGTGGGCAAGGCGGCGTCGGACGTCATCCCGACGGTCCTGTCCGCGTTCCTGCTCGGCGTGATGAGCCTGGCCGGGATGGCGGCGCTGGACTGGCGGCTCGGCCTGGCCGGGCTGGTCGCGGTCCCGCTCTACGTGGCCGCCCTGCGGTGGTACCTGCCCAAGGCCGCGCCCGGGTACGCCGAGCAGCGCGCCGCGGTGGGGGAGCGGTCGCGGCTGATGGTGGAGAGCATGCAGGGCGTGCGGACCGTGCACGCCTACCGGCGGGAGGTCGAGCACCTGCGGCGCATCGACGCCGCGTCGGCGCACTCGCGCGACATCTCCGTGCACGTGTTCTCGTACTTCACCCGGTTCGTCACCCGGGTCAACATCGCCGAGTTCGGCGGGATCGCCGCGATCCTCGTCGCCGGGTTCCTCCTGGCCCGCGCGGGCGCGGTGACCGTCGGCGAGGTGTCCGCCGCGGCCTTGCTGTTCCTGCGGCTGGTCGGCCCGGTCTCGATGCTGCTCTACACCTTCGACGAGGTGCAGTCCGCGGTCGCGAGCCTGGCCCGGCTGGTCGGCGTGATCGGCCTGCCCGGCCAGCCGGAGACCGCGTCGGCGACGGCCCGGCCCGTCGACGCCGGGCTCGAACTCGCCGACGTGCGGTTCAGCTACGACGGCGGCACACCCGTCCTGCACGGCGTCAGCCTGCGCGTGGAACCCGGCGAGCGGGTGGCGCTGGTCGGCTCGACCGGCGCGGGCAAGTCCACTGTGGCCGCGATCGCCGCTGGCGTGCTGCGCGGCCGCGAGCTGACCGGGAAGGTGCTGCTCGGCGGGGTCCCGATGGCCGACATCCCGACGGAGGCGCTGCGCGGGCAGGTGGCCATCGTCAGCCAGGAGACCCACGTCTTCGCCGGCCCGCTCGCCGCCGACCTGCGGATGGCCCGGCCGGACGCCACCGACGACGACATCGCCGCCGCCCTGGGCGCGGTGGGCGCGCTGGAGTGGGTCCGCGCCCTGCCGGACGGCTTCGCCACCGTCGTCGGCGAGGGCGGGCACGACCTGACCTCCGCGCAGGCCCAGCAGCTGGCGCTGGCCCGGCTGGTGCTGCTCGACCCGCCCGTCGCCATCCTGGACGAGGCGACGGCCGAGGCGGGCAGCCTCGGCGCCCGCGCGTTGGAGGAGTCCGCGCGCGCGGCCACCGAGGGGCGCACCACCCTGGTCGTCGCCCACCGCCTGACCCAGGCAGCAGGCGCGGACCGGGTCGTCGTCCTCGAACACGGCCGCGTCGTCGCCGAGGGCACCCACGCCGACCTGGTGGCCGAGGGCGGCCACTACGCCCGCCTGTGGCAGGCGTGGGAGGCCGACACCGCGACCTGACCCGCTATCGCCGTCGTGCGGGCTGGACGCGGCGTGGCGGCGGGACCGGCGGGCGGGCGCCCGCGCCGAGCAGGCCGAGGACCGTGCGGGCGATGCCGGACGCGTCGAGTCGGTGCCCGCGCAGGACCTCCGGCCTCGGGCCCGGGGGCAGGAACGCGGCGGGGAGCCCCAAGGCGTGCGCGGGGGTCGTCACGCCCGCGTCGGCGACGGCCTGGGCGAGGCGGACCCCCACGCCGCCGACGCGGGTGTTGTCCTCGACGGACACCACCAGGCGGTGGGAGTCCGCGAGGGCGACCAGCGCCGGGTTCGGCGGACTGACCCAGCCCGGATCGCACACCGTCACCCCGACGCCCTGGTCGGCGAGCTTCAGGGCGGCCCGCACGGCGGTGACCGCCATCGGGCCGACCGACACGAGCAGGACATCGCGGGCGGTGGACTCGTGCAGCACGGCCAGTCCGTCCCGTTCGCGCACCGCGGGCACGTCGGGGCCGGTGGCGCCGTCGGGGAAGCGCAGCACGGTCGGGCCGTCGGCGGCGACGGCATCGGCGAGCAGCGCGCGCAGCCGCCGCGCGTCCCGCGGCGCGGCGATCCGCAGCCCGGGCACGGCCTGCAGCAGCGACAGGTCCCACATCCCGTGGTGGCTCGGCCCGTCGACCCCGGTCACCCCGGCGCGGTCGAGCACGAGCGTCACCGGCAGGCCGTGCAGCGCCACGTCGAGCAGCACCTGGTCGAACGCGCGGCTGAGGAACGTCGCGTGCATGGCGACCACCGGGTGCATGCCGCCCATCGCCAGCCCCGCCGCGCACGCCACCGCGTGCGGCTCGGCGATGCCGACGTCCAGCACCCGGTCGGGGTAGGCCTCGGCGAACGCGGTCAGGCCGGTGGCGCGCTGCATCGCCGCGGTCAGGCACACGATGTCGGGCCTGCGCGCGCCCAGGTCGAGCAGCGCGTCGCCGAACACGGAGGTCCAGGTGGGACCGGCAGGGCCGGGGCCGGGGGGCGACACGGCGTGCATCCGGTCGACGGCGTCGTCCTCGGCGGGCGGGTGGCCCCTGCCCTTCGTCGTCACGCAGTGCACGAGCACCGGACGGCCCATCGACCGCGCCTTGCCCAGCGCCTCCTCCAGCCTGCCGATGTCGTGGCCGTCCACCGGTCCCACGTACGACAGGCCCAGGTTCTCGAACACCGAGAGCCGGAAGTCGCCGCCGTGCTCGCGCAACTGCGCCAGGTGCGCGCCGACCGCGCCGACGGTGGGCGCGTCCGAGCGGCCGTTGTCGTTGAGCACGATCACCACCGGCCGCCCGCCGACGGCGAGGGTGTTCAGCGCCTCCCAGCTCATCCCGCCGGTCAGCGCGCCGTCGCCGACGACGGCCACCACGACGCCGCCCGAGCGCCCGCGCAGCGCGGCAGCCCGCGCCAGACCGTCCGCATAGGACAGCGCGGTGCAGGCGTGTGAGTTCTCCACCAGGTCATGCGGCGACTCGGCGCGGCTCGGGTAGCCGGAGAGCCCGCCCGGCTGGCGCAGCAGCGGGAAGTCCCCGCGCCTGCCGGTCAGGATCTTGTGCACGTAGCTCTGGTGCCCGGAGTCGAACAGGATCGCGTCGCGCGGGGAGTGGAACACCCGGTGCAGGGCGATCGTCAGCTCGACGACGCCGAGGTTCGGGCCGAGGTGCCCTCCGGTGCGCGAGACCGTCTCGACCAGCAGCGCGCGGATCTCCTCGGCCAGGCCCGGCAGCGCGCAGGCGGGCAGGGCGCGCACGTCGTCGGGGCGGTGGATCCTGTCCAGCGTCGACCCGGCCGAGACCCGGGGATCGGTGGCGGTCATCACGGGCCTTCCGAAGGGGGAGGAGATCGGCGGCAAGTCGATTCCCTGTGGACGTTGTCGGCAATCCACCCGAAAGGGCTTGATCGATTCCTGACCGCGCAATGGCGTCGGCATAAGCCGGTCGGATGGAAAGATCGCGGGCTTCACTCGTTCGGTGGGCGAATCGATCAGGCGATTTCGCGACGACCAGCCCGGATAACCGCTGATCACCTTGCGGCACTACCGGTGATCCGCTGTCCTGCCAGCTCTTTCGGGCGGTCGGGACGGCACGGAGCGTGCCGAGGGGACGGGTCGGCCACCCCTTCCGGACGAGCGGAACCCGCCATCGAATGGTCGGAAACCGGTGGCCGTGTTTTGTTTCCCGGGACGCGTAGGGCGGTGTTAGCGTCAATGCGGGCTGGGAATCGCGCGCGAAATGCGCCGGAGGGCCGATGGCGGCCACCGCCCCGCTCGCACCGGCGGGAACGACTCGCACCCCGCACGCCGACCGGTCTCACCACCCGCGGCCGTCATCCGCGACCGCACGCCACGAGCAAGGGAGCAGAGATGATCAGGAAGGCCCTGGCCGTCGCCGCGGTCGCCGCGCTCGGCGCGGCGCCCGCGTCCGCGCAGACCGAGCCGCAGCCCACCGGACCCGCCGGCGGGCCATCGGCGCCGGTGCTCTTCCTCGGCACGCAGGACCTCTGCGAGCAGGCCGGGCTGCTCGGCCAGGGCCTCGGACTGCTCCCCGAGGGCGGATGGCAGTGCCAGGACGGGCTGATGTCCGCGGCCCCGCCCGCCGCGATCGTGCCCGCCATCGGCCCCTGACCCGCGCCCTCCGCGAAGGGAACCCGCCATGGCCGTGCCGCTGACCGAGCCCGCGCCGACGGCGACCGGCGAGTGGGTGCAGGTCGACCTCGCCGCGACCGCCTGCCAGGTCCGGCTCGTCTACCCGGAACTCGCCCCCGTCGTGCGGGAGTGGCTGCGCGACCGGGTGATCACCGAGTTCTTCTTCACGCACAAGCCGCCCGGCCTGCGGGTGCGCTTCGCCGTGTCCGGGGAGGACGCCGCGGCCGTGCGCACCGAGTTCCTGGTGCGCGCGCTGCGGTGGCGGTACGCGGGCCTGATCTCCGACGCCCGACCCGCGCCGTGCACCCCGGAGGGGTCCCGGTTCGGCGGCCCGGCTGCCATGGCCGCCGTGCACCGGCTGTTCACAGTGGACGCGCTGACCTGGCTCGACTTCCACTCCCGGCGGACCGGGACCCCGGCGTGGCGGCTCTCCCTGGCGATGCTGCGCCACGTGGTGCCCGAGGGCGTCGACGCTGCCGTCTGGCCCGCGGTGGCCGCGGCGGGCAGACAGCGTCCGGCGCGCGCGCCGGACACCGCGCTCGCGGCGGCGGGCCTGCGCGCCCTGTGGCGGAGACCGGCGGACCTGCGCGCCGCCCTGCCCCCGGCGACGCTGGCCCTCGCCGACCGCCACGCCGTCCTGATCGACCCGCTCGTGCCGCGCTGGCCCGCCACGCCCGAGGCGCTGGCCTGGTACGTGATCTTCCACTGGAACCGGGCCGCCCTGCGCGTCGGCACCCAGATCCTCATCAGCTCGGCGCTCGGCGCCTCGACGGATGAGGCGGGGAACGGCGATGTGCGCTGACTACCTCCCGACCGGTCCGGCCTGCCTGCTGCGGGTGGCGGGCGTGCCCGCCGCCGCCCTCGCCGAGCTGGGCGCGCCCGAGCTGTTCGACCGGCTCCGGGTGCACCTGGACGCGGAGTCGGGCTACCGGCGGTTCGCCAAGGCGCTCGCGCTGCGCGTCGGCGACGAGCTCATCCCGCACCCCGAGCTGACGCCCCCGCTGCGCGGCCTGGCCATCACCGTCACGCGGACGCTGCGCCGAGGCGACCTGGTCGACGCGCAGGCGTGCCGGAGGCTGGCGGTGCTCTCCGTGGCGGTCGGCATGGGGGAGGCGCTCGCCGAGAGCCTGCTGCGCGCCGGGGACCGGGCCGAGGGCCTGGCCGCCGCCGAGCGCGACCTCGCCGCCGCCGTCGCCGCCGAGCAGGACCGGCTGACCGGCCTGCCGTGGCGGATCATCACCGCGAGCCCGGCGCTGACGCGCATCATGACCGAGACCGCGCCCGAGGCCGTCGCCGAGATCCGGGCGCGGCTCGCCGACGGCCAGCGGTGGGACGCCAAGCGGCTGCGGCAGCGCGGGGACTACCTGCTGCGGCTGATGGCCCGCTCGGCGTTCAAGCCGACCCCGCGCGGGTGGCTGGGCCAGGTGGCGCTGGTCGACGTGCGGCCCGGTCCGGGGGAGCTGCGCGTCGGGGCGCACGCGGTGCACACGGTCGCCGACATCCAGGACGGGCGCCGCGCCCTGGCCGCCGCCGACGAGCTGCCCGATGCCTGGCTGAGCATGACGGGCCTGCACTGGGTGCGCGGCGACCGGCTGTGCTGCTGGGTCGACGACCAGGCGGGCCTGCGGTTCGTGCGCGTCCGGCGCACCCCGGCCGTGGACGCCGTGCGGCGCGTGCTGGGGCACACCGCGCTGCGGACGCCGACCGTGCTGGAACTGCTCGCCCTTGACCCGGACCGACGCGCGGTGACCCGGGACTTCCTGCGCCACCTGGTGCACCTCGGCGTCGTGCAGGTGTCCGAGCCGCCATCGGCGCGGCTCGACGGCTGGAACGAGCGCCCGCGCCGCGCCGACCGGCCCGGGTTCGTCGACGTCTACCGGCGCGGCGTCGGGCACGTCTCGCTGACCGACGCCGGGCGGTTGAGCGAACTCGTCGCGCAGGCGCGCAGGCTGGCCGCGGTGCTGGCGCCGAGCCCGCCGCGACGCCATCCCATCCTGTCTCTTGTGGACAGCAGGCCGCGTCCGGTCACCCAGGTCGTCGCGGAGTTCCTCGAGCACGAGCCGCCCAAGCGCTCGGCGCGCAGGGCGACTGCGTGGCCCGCGCCGCGGCCGGGCACCCCGTACGCGCGGCTGTGCGACTGGCTGGCCGAGCAGCCCGGCGACGAGGTCGACATCACCGCCGACGTGCTCGACGCGATCGGCGCGCCACCCGCTGCGCCGCCCGCCTGGCCGGTGGACTGCCTGATCCGGCCGATGACCGACGGCCGGGACGTGCTGGAGGCGGTCATCCCCGCCGGTGTCGCCGACGCCCGCTTCGCCGAGGCGCTGGGCCGCCTGCACGGCCGCGTCCCGCAGGTGGAGGGCTACCGCGCGTTCCTGGCCCACACGGCGGCGCGCTGCGGGGCGGAGCCGGTGGAGGTCCTCGTGCCCCCGCAGGGGGAGCGCGGCGCCAACACCGTGCGCCGCCCGCGCTACACGTCCACCTGGACCGGCGACGCGGACCCGTCGGCCTACCTCGTCGAGCGCATGGGCCGGTATCTGCCGCTGCGGAGCATCACCGTCCGCGAGTCCGGCGGGCGGATCATCGCCGAGGACCCGTCCGGGCGCAGGCTCTGGCCGATCCACCACGCCACCGGCGCGGCGCCTCGGCCGTGGGAGGCCGTGCTGGCCCTGCTCACCGCGGCGAACCCGGTCGCGGAGCTGGTGGCCCCGTTCGCCGTCGGCGACCCGGCCATGGCCTTCCCCGACCGCGCGGTGCGGCCGAGGATCGTCCTCGGCGGCGGGCTCGTGCTCGCGGGCCGGACCGCGCTGGTGCCCCGCGACCGCCTGCCCGCCCCGGGCGCGCCGCTCGCGGCGCGGGTCAGGGAACTCGCCCGGCTGCGGGCGTGGACCGGCGCGCCGCGCTGGAACTTCGTGCGGGTGGCGGGCGGGCGGCGTCCGCTGCCGATCGATCTGGACAGCCTGGGCGCGCTGCGGGTGGTCGACCGGCTGCTCGCCCCCGCCGAGGTGACCGAACTGGCGCTGGAGGAGATGCTGCCCGATCCCGACCACCTCCCGGTGCGCGACGAGCACGACGCCCGGTTCGCCGCCCAGCTCGTGGTCCGGCTGCCCTGCCAGGCCGACCCGGCCCGACTCGCCGAGCGGGCAGCACGGGCGCTGCGCCGCGCGGAGCCGCTGGTGGTCGCGTCCTGACCCCCGAAGCACCACCGGAACCGCCGGTGCGACGAGTGAAACGAGGCAATCATGCGATCGCCGCTCGAACAGTCCGAACTCGACGAGCTGGTCGACCAGCTGGACACCCAGATCACCGAGGTCGCGACGGACGACATCGCGGCCCCGTCCGGCCTGCTGTGCGGCCTGGACGACCGCGATGACGACGGCTGCCCCCACTGGCACTGAGGGGCGCGGCCCGGAGGGAGCGCTGATGGCGGGTCCGCAGGCCGAACGCGCCGTGCCGGACGACGCCGCTCCCCTCCTGGACGCCGCTCTCCTCCTGGACGTCGTCGGCGAGCGCGGCGCGGCCCGCCGCGCTCGCCGCCCTGGTGCCCGACCCGGCCGCGGGCCGGGCCTGGCTGCGCGGGGCGGTCGCCGCCGCGTCGGGCACCGCTCTGTCCGGCGGCCTGGGCGGCGTCGTCGCCGGACCGCGACCGCTCCCCGGCGCCGACTGCGCGGCCGATCGCGCCGCAGCGGTGCTCGCCCAGGCCGCCACGCGCCGCCGCCGTCGGCTCCACCGACCACGACCTGGACAGCGGGCCGTCGGGCGGCCTGCTGGCGCACCCGGTGGGCTCGATGCCCGTCCTCCCCGCACGGCTGGCCCTGGTCGCGGACCACCTCGCCGCCCTGGCCGACGCCGACCCGGCGGGCCTCGGCGGCCACCGCGGCCATCCCGTGCTCGGCTGGAGCCAGGACGAGATAGTCACCGGCCTGCCGGGCCCGCACGCCATGCTGAGCCTGGCGGTCGCGAAGCCCGCCGAGGTCCGACCCCGGCGCCTGGCTGTCCGCGTGGGCGACCACCGACAGCCGCAGCGTTCTCACCTGATCCGGCCGGGCCGATCCGGTCAGACAGGGCCTGCTGCTCCGGCACGCCCGGCGTGAGCCGTGCACTGTGGACCGCTGGCCGGTCGCTGGGCGACGAGGGCGCGGCGTTCCGCGTGGTCGCCGTCGCGGCCCTGGGCCTCGCTCTGCGCCAAGTGCCACCTAGACGACCTCGGTGTCTGCCACGGCAGGCGTGCTCCTGGTGCCCGGCTGGCTTGCCGACCACATCCACGGCCGTCCCGACAGGTGGTGCGGATGGGCGGCATGACCCCGCTGACGGGCACCCGGGGGGCGTCCTCGCCGCCAAGCTCACCGTCCACGGCCGCGACCGCGGGTGGCTGCGCAGTCTCGCGCTGACCTGAGCGGGCTTGACCCTTGACCCGTGCGCCGCGCCGCCCTATCGTCCTCTTTTAGTTAGACATACTGCCTAATTAAAGGGGACGCGGGAGCATGAGCCACCAGGCGGGGTCCGCTCGGATGCTGCGGGAGATCAACGAGGCCGCGGCGCTGGGCCACCTGCTGGACGGCGGCCCGCTGACCCGGGGCGACCTGTGCGCGCTCACCGGGCTGGCCAAGCCGACGATCTCCGAGGCCGTGCGGCGGCTGGAGGAGGCCGGGCTGGTCAAGGTGGTCGGCCGCACCAGCGGCGGCCGCGGCCCCAACGCCGACGTCTACGGCGTGAACCCCAACGCCGCCTACGGCGCCGCGGTCTCCCTGCGCGCGCGGGACTCCGCGCTCGTCACCGCCCTCTGCGACCTGACGGGCGAGATCCGGGCGCGGGTGGAGACGCCGGTCGACTTCGCCGCGACGGACCCGGTCGACGCCATCGCCGAGGTGGTGGCCGCCGCGTGCAAGCAGGCCAGGGTCGCCGCGCGCCGCGTGGTCCACGTGCAGCTGGGGGTCCCCGGCTCCTACCACGAGAACGCCGGGGTGATCCGCTACGTCGACGTGCCCGGGTGGTCGCGGCCGGGCCTGGTCGAGGAGATCCGGGCGCGCCTGCGCACCGGGCTGAGCGTGGACAACGACGTCAACCTCGCCGCCGTCGCCGAGCGGTCGCACGGGATCGCCGAGGACGTGGAGGGGTTCGCGCTGCTGTGGCTGGGCGAGGAGGGCCTCGGTCTGGCCATCGACCTCGGTGGCAGCCTGCTGCGCGGCGCGCGCGGCGGCGCAGGCGAGATCGGGTACATGCCGGTCGGGCTGCCCGCGGAGGGCACCGTCCACGACTTCCACGACCTCGTCAGCGGCCAGGCGGTCCACGAGCTGGCCGCGCGGCACGGCATCGCCGCCGACACCGGGTACGCCGCCGTCGCCGCGGCGGTCGAGGCGGGCGCGCGGGCCTTCATCGACGAGCTGGCGCTGCGCATCGCCGTCGGGCTCGCCGCGGTCATCGCGGTGCTCGACCCGCCGCTGGTCGTGCTCGCGGGCGAGGTCGGCCACGCGGGCGGCGCGGAACTGCACAAGGCCGTCGGCGCCGCGCTGCGCGAGCTGTCCGTGCTGGACACCGCGGTCGCCTCCACCGGCGTCACCGAGGACCCCGTGCTGCTCGGCGCCATGAACACCACGCTCACCGCGGTCAGGACCGCCCTGCTCGACCGCGGATAGTCCCCACACCCACCGGAGGTCCCATGGCACCCCGCCCCGCCCTGCTCGCCGCCGCCGCGCTCCTGCTCGCGGGCGCCTGCACCCCGGGCAGCACCGAGACCGATGTCGTCGCGCCCTCGGGTGGGCAGGCGACCGGGACGGTCGACTTCTGGCACTTCTTCACCGCCCGCGAGGCCGCCGCCGTCGAGGCGGCGGTGGCCGAGTTCGAGCGCGCGCACCCCGGCGTGGACGTGCGGATCACCGCTGGCCAGGACGACGCCAAGGTGCTGCAGGCGATCTCCAGCGGCAACGGCCCCGACGTCGCCCTGTCCTACTCCACCGACATCGTCGGCAAGTTCTGCTCCGGCAACGCCTGGCGCGACCTCACGCCCTACCTCGAGCGCGACAAGGTCGACCTGGAGCAGTACCCGGAGACCGTGCGCTCGTACACGGCCTACCAGGGCAAGCGGTGCGCGATGCCGTTCCTGGCCGACGTCTACGGCCTGTACTACAACAAGGACCTGCTCGCCGAGGCCGGGTACACCGAGCCGCCCCGGACGATGACCGAGCTGGCCGACATGGCCAAGCGGCTCACCAAACGGCGGGCGGACGGCACCATCGAGGTCGCCGGGTTCGTGCCGCTGCTGAACTTCTACGAGCACACCCCCTCGCACGTCGGCCCGTCGTGGGACCTGCAGTGGCTCACCCCGGACGAGCGCTCGGCGATCGGCGGCGACCCCGACTGGGCGGCCATGCTGAAGTGGCACAAGGACCTCGTCGACTGGTACGGCTACGAGAACCTGCAGAAGTTCACCGCGGGACTGGGCGACGAGTGGAGCGCCGACAACGCCTTCCACAAAGGCAAGATCGCCATGGCGGTGGACGGCGAGTACCGGGTGGCGTTCCTGCGCGACCAGGCGCCCGACATCGAGTTCGGCACCGCTGCTGTCCCGGTCCCCGACACCGCGCTCGACCGCCACGGCGCGGGCTACGTCACCGGGAACATCATGGGCGTCGCGGCGAACTCGGACAACCCGGAGGCGTCCTGGGCGCTGATCAGGCACCTGACGACCGACACCGACGCGATCGTCGGCCTGGCCAACGCGATCAAGAACGTGCCCACCACGCGCGCCGCGCTCGCCTCGCCCGCGCTGGAGGCCGACCCGGAGTTCCAGACGTTCCTGGACATCTTCGCCCACCCGCGCACCGCGACCACCCCGCCGAACGCGGCCGGGCCGAAGTACATCGAGCTGACCCAGGAGTACGTCAACGCCTACCTCTCCGGTCCGGGCGGCGATCCGGCTGCCGGGCTGCCGGACCTCGACAAGCGCATCGACCAGGCGCTCGACCTCGGCCGCTAGAATGTCCATAGTGGAACGCCACGGGCGGTGGCGGCAGCGGATGACGGTGTTGGGCTTCATGGCGCCCGCCCTGGTCGGCATCGGCGTCTTCTTCCTGTACCCGCTGCTGTCCGCGGTGTACTTCTCCTTCACCCGGTTCGACCTGCTCGCCGCGCCGGAGTGGGTCGGATGGCGCAACTACGCCTACCTGTTCGCCCACGACCCGCTGGCGGTCAAGGCCGCGCTGAACACGCTGTGGCTGGTGGCGGTCCTGGTGCCCGTGCGCATGCTCGCCGCGCTCGGCACGGCGCTGCTGCTGACCTGGGTGCGCCGCGGCGGCGGCTTCTTCCGCACGGTGTTCTACCTGCCCGCGCTCGCCCCGCCGGTCGCCGCGACGATCGCGTTCGTCTTCCTGTTCAACCCGGCGACCGGCCCGGTGAACGGGTTCCTCGGCTGGCTCGGCGTCGAGGGCCCGCTGTGGTTCGACTCGCCGGAGTGGGCCAAGCCGTCGCTGGTGCTGCTGGGCACCTGGGCGGTCGGCGACCTCATGGTGATCTTCCTGGCCGCGCTGCTGGCCGTGCCCCGGCACCTCTACGAGGCCGCCGAGATCGACGGCGCGGGCCGGTGGCAGCGGTTCCGGCACGTGACGCTGCCCGCGATGGCGCCGGTGCTGCTGTTCGCCGCGGTGACCGGGGTCATCCAGACCCTGCAGTACTTCACCCAGGCCGCCGTCGCCGCGAGCGTGGCCAGCGGCCAGGCCACGACCGGCGGCGGCATCTCGTCGACGTTCGGCTACCCGGAGGAGGCCACCCTGACCTACCCCCTGCACCTCTACGTGTCCGGCTTCCGCTACTACGACATGGGTTACGCGAACGCGCTGGCCGTCGTGCTGTTCGTGGTCGCGTTCGCCGTCACCCTGGTGCTGCTGCGCCGCTTCCGGGAGTTCGTGGGGAGCGAGCGATGACCGCCACGCTGACCAGGCCGACCGCGCCACCGGAGACCGTGCGGACCCGGCGGGACCCGTGGCTGGTCTGGGTAGCCCGCTACAGCATCCCGATCGCCGTGGCGGTCATCTTCATCGCGCCGTTCGGGTTCGTGGTGCTGACCGCGTTCATGACCAGCGAGCAGGCGCTGACCAGCGACCTGTGGCCGTCGAGCTGGCACCCGGAGAACTTCGTCGACATCTTCACGAAGCTGCCGATGCTGGACTACCTGCTCAATTCCATGATGTATGCGTTGATGGCGACCGGGTTCATGCTTCTGTCCAGCATCCCGGCGGCCTACGCGCTGGCGAAGCTGCGCTGGCGCGGCAGCCGCGCGGTGTTCGTCGTCGTCATCTGCATGATGATGCTGCCGCCGCAGGTGGTCACCGTGCCGCTGTACCTGATGTGGGCCAACGCCGGGCTCACCGGCACGCTGTGGCCGCTGATCATCCCGATGCTGTTCGGCGACGCGTTCAGCATCTTCCTGCTGCGCCAGTTCCTGCTGACCATCCCCGACGACTACCGCGACGCCGCCCGCATCGACGGCTGCTCGGAGTGGCAGGTGCTGCTGCGGGTCATCCTGCCGCTGGCCCGCCCGGCCGTCGCCGCGGTGGCGATCTTCCAGTTCTTCTACGCCTGGAACGACTTCTACGGCCCGCTGCTCTACACCAGCGAGAACCAGGAGAGCTGGACGCTGTCGATCGCGCTGTCGCAGTTCAAGCACCTGCACCACGTCGAGTGGAACCTGGTCATGGCCGCGTCGCTGCTGGTCATGGCCCCGGTGATCATCATGTTCTTCTTCGCCCAGAAGGCATTCATCCAGGGCGTGACGCTGACGGGGGTGAAAGGGTGAAGGTAGCCGTGGTCGGCGGAGGCTCGACCTACACGCCCGAGTTGATCGACGGGTTCGCCCGGCTGGACGCCACCGTGGACGAGCTGGTCCTGATCGACCCCGCCGCCGAGCGGCTGGCGGTCGTGGGCGCCTTCGCCCGGCGGATACTCGACCGCTACGGCCACCCCGGCACGCTGTCGTGGACCGACGACCTCGACGCAGGCCTCGACGGCGCCGACGTCGTGCTCATCCAGCTGCGCGTGGGCGGGCAGGCGGCGCGGATCAGCGACGAGACGTTCCCGCTCGACTGCGGCTGCGTCGGCCAGGAGACCACCGGCGCAGGCGGGCTCGCCAAGGCGCTGCGCACGGTGCCGGTGGTGCTCGACATCGCCCGGCGGGCCAGGGAGCGGGGCGACCCGTGGATCATCGCGTTCACCAACCCGGTGGGCATCGTGACCCGGGCGCTGCTCGACGACGGGCACCGCGCTGTCGGCCTGTGCAACGTCGCCATCGGGCTCCAGCGCAGGCTCGCCGCGTTGCTGGACGTCCCCGCCGCCGACGTGACGCTCGATCACGTGGGGCTCAACCACCTCACGTGGGAGCGCGCCGCCCGCGTGGGCGGTGTCGACCGGCTGCCGGGACTGCTCGACGCCCACGGCGGCGAGCTGGCCGACCTGGTCGGCGTCCCCCTGGCCGTCCTGCGCGCGACCGGGACGCTGCCGTCGTACTACCTGCGGTACTTCTACTGCCACGACGAGGTGGTCGCCGAGCAGCGGTCCGCGCCGTCGCGGGGCGAGCGGGTCGCCGAGATCGAGCGCGACCTGCTCGCGCTGTACCGGGACCCGGCGCTGGACCGCAAGCCCGACCTGCTGGCCGAGCGCGGCGGCGCGTTCTACTCCGAGGCCGCGATCGGCCTGCTCGGCTCGCTCGTCGGCACGGACCCCGGCGGGGTGCACGCGGTGAACGTGCGCAACGCCGGGACCCTGCCGAACCTGCCCGACGACGCGGTGATCGAGGTGTCCTGCCGGGTGAACCCCTCGGGCGCCGCGCCGCTGCCCACCGCGCTGCCGCCGGACCTCGCGGGCCTGGTCGCGCACGTGTCCGCCTACGAGGAACTGGCACTGGCCGCTGCCCGCGACGGCGGCGCGGAGCGGGTCTTCCGCGCCCTGCTCGCCCACCCGCTCGTCGGCCAGGCCGACCGGGCGCGCGGGCTGGCCGACCGGCTCATCGCCGCCAACGCGGAGCACCTGCCGTGGGCACGCTGATCGCGGTCGACGGCGGGAACTCCAAGACCGAGGTGCTGGTCTGCGACACCGGGGGCGCCGTGCTCGGCCACGCCCTCGGCCCCGGGACCAACCACCAGACGGTCGGCGGGGTGGCCGAGGCGATGGCCCGGCTGGACCGGCTCATCGCCGAGGCGCGGGCAGGCCTGCCCGGCGACGACCCGCCGGACGTCGTGGTCTGCTGCCTGGCGGGCGCGGACCTGCCCGTCGAGCTGGCCACGCTCACCGACGCGGTGGCGTCGGCGAACTGGGCGACGAAGTCCGTGCTGGACAACGACACCGTCGCCCTGCTGCGCGCGGGGACCGACGCCCGCGACGCCGTGGCGGTCGTGTGCGGGGAGGGCATCAACTGCGTCGGGCGCGCCGCGGACGGGCGGACCGTGCGGTTCCCGGCGCTCGGGCCGATCAGCGGCGACTGGGGCGGCGGCGGGGACATCGGGCGGCTCGCCCTGTGGCACGCGGTCCGCGCCGAGGACGGCCGGGGGCCGGACACCGCGCTGCGCTTCGCGGTCGCCGTCCACTTCGGCCTCGCCACCGCCACGGACGTGGCGATCGCGGCCCATCTGGACCGCGCGGTCGCCGCCCGGGTGGGCGAGCTGGCGCCGGTCGTCTTCCGCGAGGCCGCGGGTGGGGACCGGGTGGCCCGCTCGATCGTCGTGCGCCAGGGGGAGGAGGTCGCTGCCTTCGCGGCCGCGGCGCTGCGCAGGCTGGACCTGGCCGCGTCGCCCGCGGATGTCGTGCTGGGCGGGGGAGTGCTGCGCGGGCGCGATCCCCTGCTGTTCTCCGTGATCCGCGACGGCCTGGCCGCTACCGCGCCGCACACCCGCATCCGGGTGGTGACCGCCCCGCCGGTCGTCGGGGCCGCCCTGCTCGGCCTCGACGCGCTCGGCGCCCCGCCGCAGGCCGCGGCCGCGCTGCGCCGATGGTCCAGACCTTGACACCGGTTCGGAATGTATAGGAAAGTTGCCTAACAATTTCGTTCGTGACGGCCGCTCGGACCCCTTAGAGGAGAACGCCGTGTCCCGACGACGATGGACCTCCCTGCTTGCCCTCCCCCTGATAGCCCTCTCGATCCCCGTGGTGTCCGGCGCGCAGGCGGCGGAGACCGCCGCGACGCCCGTGGCCGCCAACGGGCAACTGCGCGTGTGCGGCGTCAAGCTGTGCAACGAGCAGAACCGGCCGGTGCAGCTGCGCGGCATGAGCACGCACGGCATCCAGTGGTACGCCGACTGCGTCAACGACGCGTCCATCGACGCGCTCGCCCACGACTGGGGAGCGGACGTCATGCGCATCTCCATGTACGTCCAGGAAGGAGGCTACGAGACCGACCCCGCCGGGTTCACCAACCGGGTGAGCTCGATCATCGACGAGGTCACCGCGCGCGGCATGTACGCCATCGTGGACTGGCACATGCTCAGCCCCGGCGACCCGCACTACAACCTCAGCCGCGCCAAGACGTTCTTCACCGAGATCGCCCGGCGGCACAACGGGAACAAGAACCTGCTCTACGAGATCGCGAACGAGCCGAGCGGGGTGAGCTGGTCGCGGATCAAGAGCTACGCCGAGCAGCTGATCCCGGTGATCCGCGCGGTCGACCCGGAGACGCCGATCCTGGTCGGCACCCGCGCCTGGTCGTCGCTGGGCGTCTCCGAGGGCGCGACCGAGACCGAGGTGGTCAACAACCCGGTCAACGCGTCGAACATCATGTACACGTTCCACTTCTACGCGGCGTCCCACCGCGACGAGTACCTGAACGCGCTGTCGCGCGCGGCCGACCGCATCCCCATGTTCGTCACCGAGTTCGGCACCCAGGACTACGCGGGCGAGGGGCCCAACGACTTCGCGATGGCCCAGCGGTACCTGGACCTGATGGCGCGCAAGCAGATCAGCTGGACCAACTGGAACTACTCCGACGACCACCGCTCCGGCGCGGTCTTCACCGAGGGCACCTGCCCGAGCGGGCCGTACACCGGGACAACGCGGCTCAAGGAGGCGGGCAAGTGGGTCCGCGACCGGGTGCGCGAGGGCGGCACGCCGGGCGACCCGCCCGGTGACGCCCCGCTGATCTCCCGGGGCAAGCCGGTCACCGCGTCCTCGGTGGAGATGTCGTCGCTGACGCCGGACAAGGCAGTCGACGGCAGCACCACGACCCGGTGGGCCAGCGCGGAGGGCATCGATCCACAGTGGATCAGGGTCGACCTCGGCTCCGGGTCGACGGTCTCCCGCGTGCGGCTGAACTGGGAGACCGCCTACGCCCGGGCCTACCGGGTGGAGATCTCCGCCGACGGGACGAACTGGACCAGGCTGGCGACGGAGACCGCGGGCAACGGCGGGATCGACGACTGGACCAACCTCTCCGGCTCGGGCCGCTACCTGCGCGTGTACGGCACCGTTCGCGGCACGCAGTGGGGCTACTCGCTGTGGGAGTTGGAGGTCTACGGGGCCAGCGCGCCCAGCACCGGGGCGTTCACCGTGGTCGGCGCTGGCGACATCGCCGACCAGTGCACGGCGAGCCAGTCGACCTGCATGCACTTCAAGACCGCCGCGCGGGCGGAGGCCATCAACCCGGCGTTCTACATCACCATGGGCGACAACCAGTACGACGACGCGCACATCGAGGACTTCCGGGCGTACTACGACAAGTCGTGGGGCCGGTTCAAGGCGAAGACATTCCCTGTGCCGGGCAACCACGAGGCGTACGACGACTGGGAGAACCAGGACGAACGGGCCTACCGCGAGTACTTCGGCTCGCGCGCGACCCCGCAGGGCAAGATGTGGTACAGCTACAACCACGGCAACTGGCACTTCATCGCCCTGAACTCCAACCGCTTCGACGAGCGCGAGCAGCTCGACTGGCTGCGCGCCGACCTCGCCGCGAACACCAGGCAGTGCGTGGCCGCCTACTTCCACCACCCGCTGTTCAGCTCCGGCGACCACGGCAACGACCCGGTGTCCCGACCGGTGTGGCAGCTGCTGCGCAACGCGAACGTGGAACTGGTGCTCAGCGGGCATGACCACCACTACGAGCGGTTCGCCCCGCAGAACCCGGACGGCTCGGCCGATCCGAACGGGATCGTCGAGGTCATCGGCGGCACCGGCGGCAAGGACCTCTACGGAGCGGGCGACTCCGTGCAGGACAACAGCGTCACGCGGATCTGGGACCGCTTCGGCGTCGTCCGGCTCGACTTCACCGACACCACGTTCCGGGTGTCCTTCGTCGACGTGGACGGAGCCGTCCGCGACGCGGGCCCGACCCAGTCCTGCCACTGATGTACCTCGCCGCGAGCAGGGCACGGCAGGACACCGGCGACCCGGCGACCGCCCCGGGCGGCCGCCGGGTCGCGGGGGCCGTGATCGCCCTCGGATCGGTCAGCCTGGTCACCGACGTCTCCTCGGAGATGGTCACCGCGGTGCTGCCGCTGTACCTCGTCATCGGCCTGGGCCTGAGCCCGCTGCAGTTCGGCCTGCTGGACGGCCTCTACAACGGCGCCACGGCCCTGGTGCGCCTCGCGGGCGGCCACGCAGCCGACCGCTGGCGACGGCACAAGCTGGTCGCGGGCACCGGATACGCCCTCTCGGCGCTGTCCCGCCTCGGCCTGCTCGCCGCCACCCCCGCCGCCCTGTCCACCGCGATCGCCGCCGACCGCGTCGGCAAGGGCATCCGCACCGCTCCCCGGGACGCGCTGATCACCCTGCACTCCGCGGAACACCACCTCGGCCGCGCTTTCGGCGTGCACCGCGCGATGGACACCACCGGCGCGATGCTCGGCCCGCTGGTCGCCTTCGCGCTGCTGTGGCTGACCGCGGGCGCGTACGACGCGGTGTTCGTGGTGAGCTTCTGCATCGGCGCGCTGGGCCTGCTGATCCTGATCGCCTTCGTCCCGGGCGCGGCGGGGCGCGACACCGGGTCGACATCGCCCGCGGCGCCCCGGAGCGGTCCCTCGCTGCGGTCCACCCTGGCGCTCGTGGGCGCGCCGGGCTTCCGGCGGGTGCTGCTCGCGGCGACGCTCCTCGGGCTCGTCAGCGTCACCGACGGGTTCCTCTACCTGGTCCTGCAGGACCGCCTCGACATCGACACCGCGTACTTCCCGCTCCTTCCCCTCGGCAGCGCGGCCGTGTACCTGGTGCTCGCGGTGCCGCTCGGCCGTCTCGCCGACCGGATCGGCCGCAGGACGCCGTTCCTGCTCGGCCACCTGGCCCTGCTCGGCGCCTACGCCGCCGTGCTGGTCCCCGTCGGCGGCCCTGTCCTGGTCCTGCTGCTGCACGGGATCTACTACGCCGCCACCGACGGCGTCCTGATGGCGCTCGGCGGCCCGCTCGTGCCGAGGGAGCGGCGGGCGGGCGGCCTGGCCCTCCTGCAGACCGGCCAGGCCACCGGCAGGCTCCTGGCCTCCGTCCTCTTCGGCGCGGCCTGGACGGCGTGGGGCATGACGCCCGCCCTCGTGGCGGCCGCCTGCGCGCTCGCCGTGGGCCTGGGCGCGGCCGCCGTCATCCTCAGGGACGCGCGATGAAGGTCATGGCCGTGGTGGCCGCGGGTGTCGTCCTGGCGGCCGTCGCCGTCGGCTACACCGTGCACGCCGCCGATCGTCCCGCGCCGGAGACCGCGCCCGGCGCGATCGCCCCCGGCCTGCACGTGCGCACCGCGGACGGCACGGTCTCCGGCACCAGCCTGTCCTGCCACCGCTTCTACGCCGCGGGCGACGCCGCCGTCTGCCTTGCGGCCAAGCCCGGCTTCCCGCCCAAGACCACGGCCACCGTGCTCGGCCGGGACCTGACGACCCGCCACGAGGTGGAGTTCGGCGGCACCCCCAACCGCGCCCGCGTGTCCCCCTCCGGCCGGATGGTGTCGTGGACGGTGTTCGTCAGCGGCGACTCCTACACCGCGTCCGGCTTCTCCACCCGCACCGGGATCCTCGACACCCGGACCGGCTACCTCGTCAAGAACATGGAGTCGATCCAGCTCTACCTCGACGGCAGGCGGCACCACGCCCCGGACGTGAACTTCTGGGGCGTCACCTTCGCCGCCGACGACAACCGCTTCTACGCCACCGTCGCCACCGGCGGCCGGACCTACCTCGTGGAGGGCGACATGGCGGCGTGGACGGCGCGCACCCTGCGCGCCAACGCCGAATGCCCGTCGCTGTCGCCCGACGGCACCCGGATCGCCTTCAAGAAGCGCGTGCTGCCGGGCGCGGACGACCCGTGGCGGCTGCACGTCCTGGACCTGGCCACCCTGCGCGAGACCCCGCTGGCCGAGACCAGGAGCGTCGACGACCAGGCGGCCTGGCTGGACGACCGCACCCTCGCCTACGCCCTCCCCGGCCCCGACGTCTGGAAGGTCCCCGCCGACGGCTCCGGCGCGCCGGAACTCCTCGCCGCCGACGCCTCATCGCCGTCGATGGCCCCCTGACGGGTTTCGCCGCCCCGGCCCGGGCTACCCCATCGCGGCGAGAGGAGGCACCCTATGCACCGCGAGAGCGACAAGCACGGCCCCCGGCAGGACGACGAGCTGAAGCACCAGATGGAGGGCATGCTGCGGGCCAACCGCCCGACCAGGGCCGACGAGGGCCGCGACCAGGAACCGATGCCCGACGAGGACGAGACCGAACCGGAGTAGTCGGGCTGTGCGCGCGGGTTCTCCGGGCCAGGATGTCGAGATCGGGGCGGCCCGATCGTCCTAGGGCCGACCCCAATCCCGGAGGACACCGTGAAGTACCTGTTCCTGGTCTACGACTGCACCCCGCCCGCCCCCACCGACCCCGGCTTCGCCGACGCGCTGGCCAGGGTCAACGCGTTCGCCGAGGAGTGCAAGCGGCGCAACGTGCTGGTCACGCACGGCCGCCTGCGCGACGAGAGCGCCGCGACCACCGTCAGCGTCCGCGACGGCAGGACGCTGATCACCGACGGCCCGTTCGCCGAGTCCCACGAGCACATCGGCGGCTACTACGTCCTCGACTGCCGCGACCTCGACGAGGCGCTGGAGCTGGCCGCGCTGTGCCCGCTGGCCGAGTGGAGCAGCATCGAGGTCCGGCCCGTCGTCCCCGACGGCTCGTGAGCGACCGGCTCGTCGAGCGGGTCGTCCGCGAGCACCGGGCGCGGATGCTCGCGGCGCTCGTCCGCGTCCTCGGCGACATCGAGCTCGCCGAGGACGCGCTGCAGGACGCCTGCGCCACGGCGCTGCGCCGCTGGTCGGACGGCCCGCCCGACGACCCGGTGGCCTGGCTGCTCACCGTGGCGCGCAACCGCGCCTACGACCGGCTGCGGCGCGCCCGGCTGGACCGCGACCCGGCGCCGGGGGAGATCCCGGACGTCGCGGTGGTCCCGGACCTCACCGAGGAGCGCCTGCTCAGGATCGGCGACGAGCGGCTGAGCCTGATCTTCACCTGCTGCCACCCCGCGCTGGCCGAGCAGACCAGGGTCGCCCTCACGCTCCAGGCCGTGTGCGGGCTGACCGCGGGCCAGATCGCGCGGATGTTCCTCGTCGGCGAGGCGGGCATGGCCCAGCGCCTGGTCCGGGCCAAGCGCCGGATCAGGGACACGGGCATCGGCCTGCGGGTCCCCGCCGACCACCTGCTGCCCGAACGCCTCGCGGGCGTGCTCGCCGTCGTCTACCTGATCTACACCCAGGGCTACACCGCCCCCGACGGCGAGCTGCTGCGTTCTGAGGCCATCCGGCTGGCCCGGCTGGTCGCCGCGCTCATGCCCGACGAGCCCGAGGCCCTCGGCCTGACCGCCCTGCTCCTGCTCCACGAGTCCCGCGCGCCCGCCCGGCGCGGCGGCGACGGGCCCGTCCTGCTGGCCGACCAGGACCGCGCCGCGTGGGACGCCGACCGCGTCGCCGAGGGCGTCCGCCTGCTCGACCGCGCCCTGCGGCACGGCGTCCCGGGGCCGTACCAGCTGCAGGCGACCATCGCGGCCGTGCACGCCCAGGCCCCGTCCGCCGCCGAGACCGACTGGCAGGCCATCGCCGCCCTCTACGCCGACCTGCTCGCCGTCGCCCCCACGCCGGTCGTCGCCCTCAACCACGGCATCGCCGTGGCCATGGCCGCCGACCCGGAGGACGGCCTCGCGCTGATCGATTGCGTCGACGGCCTGGACGACTACCACCTCTTCCACGCCGCCCGCGCCGATCTGCTGCGCCGCCTCGGCAGGCGGGCGGAGGCCGAGCGGGCCTACCGGCGGGCCGCCGAGCTCGCCGTCGACCCCGCCGACCGCCGCTTCCTCGCTGACCGGCTCCGCGAGCTGGGCGCTGTGGCCGATCCGACACCCCGTTTCGCGCCCGAAGCGTCCGGGTACGCGACCGGTGACCGAATCGAAGGAGTGCCATGACCGCGACGCTGGTGCGCATCGGCGACACCGACCTCACCCTCGCCAACCCCGACGACGACGTCCGGGGCCGCGCCGTGTTCGACCGCAAGGGCGAGGAGGTGGGCTCGGTCGACGGCCTGATCGTCGACGAGGACGAGCGCCGGGTCCGGTTCCTGGAGGTCGCCTCCGGCGGGTTCCTCGGAATCGGGCAGCAGAAGGTGCTCGTGCCCGTGGACGCCGTGACCGCCGTCGGGCAGGACGACATCCGCATCGACCAGGACCGCGAGCACGTCGTCGGCGCGCCCGTGTACGACCCGGACCTCACCGTCGAGCGCACCTACGCCGACGACCTGTACGGCTACTACGGCTACGTGCCCTTCTGGGGCGCGGGCTACATGTACCCCGGTTTCCCGTACCGGCCCTGACGGGCCGCGAGCGGGGCGCTGGCCCTGGCGACGATCTCGCCGCGCAGCAGCACGTGCTCCTCGCCGCCCGTCGTCAGCAGGCGCACGAGTTCGCCGACGATCCGGTCGATCGGCTGGCGCACGGAGGTCAGCTCGGCGACCGCGGCCAGCGGCGAGTCGTCGAAGCCGGTGACCGCGACCTCCCCGCGCCCGGCGCGCAGCGCGCCGATCGCCACCTGGTCGTCCACGCCGACGATGGCCGTCGGCGGACGCCTTGAGCCCAGCAGCCGCAGGGCCGCCCGCTCGCCCGCGGCGACGGTGTCCTCCTCGGCCCAGACGACCTCGCCGCTGACCCCGAGGTCGGCGCAGGCCCGCCGCCAGCCCGCCAGCCGCTCGTCCACGCCCGCGGCGCGCGGCGTGCAGGAGCCGAGGAACCCGATGCGCCGGTGCCCGAGCGCGACCAGCCCGCGCACCAGCTCCGCGGTCGCCGCCCCGCCGTCCACGTCGACCCACCCGCCGACCGGCGCCCGGCCGAAGGACACCAGCGGCACCCCGAACCGGGCCAGCGCCGCGTGCCGGGGATCGTCGACGACGGTGTCGGCCAGCACGAACGCGTCGACCGCCCGGCGCGCGGCCAGGTCGGTGTAGACCCCGACGCCCTCGGCCCCGGCGGGGGCGTTGAACAGCAGGACGTGGCCGCCCGCGGCCTCGACCCGGGCGGACAACGCGCGCAGGAAGGCGTCCATCAGCAGGTTGGAGCCGGTGTCGACGCAGTACCCGACCAGCCCCACCTCGCGCACGCCCGACTCCGCGGGCCGCTCACGCGCCGTCACCGCCATCAGCGACTCCTGTCATCGACCGGTCAAAACCGTCACCGATGCCCGGGAACCCCGTCAAGTGGTTTGGGCCAACAGGGTGATCACGAATTCGGCATCAGGCCCTCGGTGCTGACGAGAACGGTCGGGCGGGGAGTAGGGACATCGGCCCAGAGCGCCTCGGCGTTTGCCCTGGTGTGCTAAGCCATGGCCATGAGCACAGCGACCTCGGCGGACGGCACCACGATCGACTACGACGCCTACGGGAGCGGGCCCGCCGTGGTGTTCATCGGCGGCGCCACCCAGTTCCGGGCCATCGACGCGCGCACCACGACGGCCGCGAAGCTGCTGGCCGAGCGCGGGTTCACCGCCGTCGACTACGACCGGCGCGGCCGGGGCCGCTCCGGCGACCACCCGGACTGGTCGGTCGAGCGCGAGGTGGCCGACGTCGCCGCGCTGATCGCCGCCGTCGGCGGGACCGCGACGCTCTACGCGAGCTCGTCGGGCGCCACCGTCGCGCTGCCCGCCGCCGCGGCCGGGATCGGGGTGACCGGCCTGGTGCTGTACGAGCCGCCGTTCTTCCCCGGGGCCGACAACTCGGACAAGATCACCGAGCTGCGCCGCCTCCTCGACGCGGGCGACCACGACGCCGCCATGCGCCACGGCCTGACGGCGGTCATCGGCGTGGCGCCCGAGATGGTCGAGGGCATCGCGGCGTCGCCCGCCTGGCCCGCGATGGTGTCCGTCGCGCCCACCCTGCGCTACGACTTCACCGCGCTCAACGACATCACCCTCGACCCCGACTGGCCGACCCGCTGGGCGGGCGTCACCGTCCCGGTCGCCGTCCTCTCCGGCGACCGCACCTTCCCCGGCATGCCCGAGGCCGCCGACGCCGTCGCCGCCGCCCTGCCCACCGCGACCAGGACCGTCCTGCCCGGCCAGGACCACGGCCCGGAGCCCCGGGTGCTGGCCGACGCCCTCGCCGCGATCCTGGAATAACCCGCCCCGGCCCGGGTGTTTGCCGAGGCAACTACTCGGGAGGAGTGGGATGGACACCGACATCCTGGGCACACCGCAGGCGCCGACGTTCGGCCTGGACACCTTCGGCGACGTCGAGAACGGCGCGGACGGGCAGCCGATCGCCCAGGCCGAGGCGATCCGGCAGGTCGTGGCCGAGGGCGTGCTGGCCGACCGGGTGGGCGTCGACTACTTCGGCGTCGGCGAGCACCACCGCCCGGAGATGGCAGTGTCCTCGCCCGACGTCGTGCTGGCCGCGATCGCGGCGCGGACCGAGCGCATCCGCCTGGGCACCGGCGTGACCGTGCTCAGCTCCGACGACCCCGTCCGCGTGTACGAGCGGTTCGCCACCCTCGACGCGCTCTCCCGGGGCCGCGCCGAGGTGACGCTGGGCCGCGGCTCGTTCACCGAGTCGTTCCCGCTGTTCGGGTACTCGCTGGCCGACTACGAGGTGCTCTTCGCCGAGAAACTGGACCTGTTCACCCGCCTGCTGGACGAGAAGCCGGTCAGCTGGGCGGGCACCGTGCGCCCGCCGCTGGACGGCGCGCAGGCCTACCCGCTCACCGAGTCCGGGCGGCTGCCCGCGTGGGTCGGCGTCGGCGGCACGCCGCAGTCCGTGGTCCGCGCGGCGGCGTACGGCCTGCCGCTGGTGATGGCCGTGATCGGCGGCTCACCCGAGCGGTTCGCGCCGCTGGCCGCGCTGTACCGCCGGGCGCTGCGCGAGGCCGGGCACGACGAGCTGCCGGTCGCGATGCACAGCCCCGGCCACATCGCCGAGACCGACGACCTGGCGGTGGCCCAGCACTTCCCGCACCACCAGGCGTCCTTCGCCAAGATCGGCGCCGAGCGCGGCTGGTCCCCGATGACCCGCGCCGACTACGACGCCATGGCCGGTCCCACGGGCGCGCTGTTCGTCGGCTCGCCGGAGACCGTGGCCCGCAAGATCGCCTGGGCCGTGCGCACCCTGGGCCTGTCCCGGTTCCAGCTCAAGTACAGCGCCGGACCGCTGCCGCACGAGCACCGGATGGCGTCGATCCGGCTCTACGGCGACCGGGTGATCCCCCGCGTCCGTGAGCTGCTCGCCACCGCATGACCCCTGGTCAGTGACCGGACCGATGTTCATCTATCGTTCATTTCATGGCGGTGGACGCGGGTTCCGGGCGGAGGACGTGGCAGTGACGAACAAGCGGGGCGCCGCCGCCGCGGCCGCGCTGTGCCTGGCCCTGTCTGCCTGCGGCAGCGACGTCAACACCGTCCGGTGGTCGATCGGGGGCGGCGACGCGCCCGCGCCGACGGCGACCGTCCCGGTCGAGTGCGGCGGCGAGCAGGCGCTCACCGGGGAGGGCTCCACCGCCCAGAAGGGCGCGATGGACGTGTTCATCGCCGCCTACACGCGCCAGTGCCCCGGCTTCCAGATGTCCTACACCGCCAGCGGTTCCGGCGCGGGCGTCAAGCAGTTCGTCTCGGGCATCGTCGACATCGGCGGCAGCGACTCCGCGCTCAAGGCGGAGAAGGGCGAGGTCGAGGACGCCGCGGCGCGCTGCGGCGGCAACCCGGCGTGGAACCTGCCGCTGGTGTTCGGCCCGGTCGCGGTCGTCTACCAGGTCGACGGGCTGACGGACCTCACGCTGAACGGCGCGGTGCTGGCCGAGATCTTCAGCGGGGCGATCACCCGCTGGAACGACCCGGCCATCGCCGCCCTCAACGGCGGCACGGCGCTGCCGGACCTCCCGATCGCGGTCGTCTACCGCGCCGACGAGTCCGGCACCACCGACAACTTCCAGAAGTACCTGACCGCCGCATCCGACGGCGCGTGGACCAAGGGCGCGGGCAAGACGTTCAACGGCGGCATCGGCCAAGGCGGCCAGGGATCGCCCGGCGTCGCCGAGGCGGTGGCCGCCAGCCGCGGCGCGATCGGCTACGTCGAGTGGTCCTTCGCCCAGGACAAGGGCTTGCGGATGGCGGCCATCGACAGCGGCTCCGGCCCGGTCCCGCTCAGCGTGGAGTCCGCGCGCAAGGCCATCGAGGCCGCGACCATCAAGGGCAAGGGCAACGACCTCGTCCTCGACCTCGACGCCCTCTACGCCAGCGACAGCCCCGGCGCCTACCCGCTGGTGCTCGTCACCTACGAGATCGTCTGCTCCACCGGGTACTCCCCGGGGACCGTGACGGCAGTGAAGGCGTTCCTCAACACTGCGGCGACCGCGGGCCAGGCGGGCATGACCGAGTCCGGGTACGTGCCGCTGCCGGACAAGTTCCAGTCCCGCCTGCTCGACGCCATCGCCGCCATCCGCTGACCCGCGCCGCTTGGCCGCCGCGGAGCAGACTGGGGGCGTGGAGAGCACACGCAGGCGCGGTGAGCTGCGCATCTACCTCGGGGCCGCGCCCGGCGTCGGCAAGACGTTCGCCATGGTGGGGGAGGCGCGCAGGCGGGCGGAGCGGGGCACCGACATCGTGGTCGGCCTCGTCGAGACGCACGGGCGCGCCAGGACCGCCGAACTGCTCGACGGCCTGGAGACGGTTCCGCGTCGCGGCGCCGAGATGGACATCGACGCCGTGCTGGCCCGCAGGCCCGAGGTGGCCGTCGTCGACGAGCTCGCCCACACCAACGCGCCCGGCTCGCGCAACGCCAAGCGCTGGCAGGACGTCGACGAACTGCTCGACGCGGGCATCGACGTGCTGTCCACGGTCAACATCGAGCACCTGGAGTCGCTCACCGACGTCGTCGAGCGGATCACGGGCATCCGCCAGCGCGAGACCGTGCCCGACGCGGTCGTGCGCCGCGCCGAGCAGGTCGAACTGGTCGACATCACCCCGCAGGCCCTGCGGCGGCGGCTCGCCCACGGCAACGTCTACGCCGCCGACCGGATCGATGCCGCGCTGGGCAACTACTTCCGCGTCGCCAACCTCACCGCGCTGCGCGAGCTGGCCCTGCTGTGGGTGGCGGACCAGGTGGACGTCGCCCTGCAGCGCTACCGCGCAGAACAGGACATCACCGACACCTGGGAGGCCCGCGAGCGCGTGGTCGCGGCGATCACCGGCGGGCCGGAGAGCGAGACGCTGATCCGCCGCGCGCGCCGGATCGCCCTGCGCGCGGGCGCGGACCTGCTCGTCGTGCACGTCCTGCGCGGGGGCGGGCTCGAGGGCGCGTCGCCGGGGACCGTCGCCCGCTGCCGCGAGGTCACCGACGACCTCGGCGCGACCTTCCACACCGTGGTCGGCGACGACGTGCCCACCGCGCTGCTGGACTTCGCCCGCGGCGTCAACGCGACGCAGCTGGTGCTCGGCACCTCCCGCAGGCCGCGGCTGGCCCGGGTGTTCGACGAGGGCATCGGCGCGGCCGTCATCCAGGCGTCCGGGCCGATCGACGTGCACATGGTCACCCACGACGAGGCCCGCCGCGGCCTGCGCTGGCGCGTGCTCCGCAGCTCGTTCCAGCGCTCGCGGCTGCTCGTCGGATGGCTGATGGCCCTGCTGCTGCCCGCCGCGTCCGCGGCGCTGTGCCTGCTGCTGCGCGACCGGATCGAGCTGTCGACGGTGCTGCTCGGCTTCGTGCTGGCCACCGTCGTCGTCGCCCTGGTCGGCGGGCTCGGACCCGGGCTGGTGGCGGCGTTCCTGGGGGCGGGCCTGCTCAACTTCTTCTTCACCGAGCCGTACCACAGCCTCACCGTGGCCGCGCCGCGCAACATCATCTCGCTGGCCGCCATGGTGATCGTCGCCGTGCTCGTGGCGCTGGTGGTCGACCGGGCGGCGCGGCTGGCCCAGCAGGGCGCCCGCGCCCGCACCGAGGCGGCGCTGCTGGCGTCGTACTCGCGGGCCGTGCTCAGCCCGCACCCGCTGGCGCGGCTGCTCACCCAGGTCCGCGAGCACTTCGGCCTCGACTCGGTCGCCCTGCTCGAACGCCGCGACGGCCGGTGGGAGCGGGTCGCCTGCGTGGGCGCGCGGCCGTGCGCCGAACCCGACGACGCCGACGTCGACGTCCCGGTGACCGCCGACGTCCACCTGGCGCTGCGCGGGCGTTCCCTGTCGGCGAGCGACCAGCGGGTGCTGGAGGCCGCCGCTGGCCAGGCCCTCCTGGCGCTGCGCCAGCAGCGGATGGCCGCCGAGACCGCCGATGCCCAGCGGCGCGCGGCCACCACCGAACTGCGCACCGCCCTGCTCTCGGCCGTCGGCCACGACCTGCGCACCCCGCTGACCTCGATCAAGGCCGCCATCGGCAGCCTGCGCGCCCCGGACATCGAGCTCTCCGCGGCCGACACCGCCGAGCTGATGGCCGCCGTCGAGGAGTCCGCCGACCGGCTGGCCGGTCTGGTCGACAACCTCCTGGACTCCTCCCGCCTGGCCACCGGCGCGGTCACCCCCCAACTCCGCCCGGTCGGCTACGACGAGGTCGTCGCCCAGGCCCTCGCAGGCATCGACGAACGCCGCACCGTCACCGTCGACGTGGACGAGGGCCTGCCCCCGGTCCTGGCCGACCCCGGCCTGCTGGAACGCGTCGTCGCCAACGTCATCGACAACGCCCTGCGCCACGGCGCGGGCGCCCCCGGCATCGCCGTCCGCGCCAGCACCCACGGCGACCAGGTCGAACTCCGCGTCGTCGACCACGGCCCCGGCCTGCCCAAACAGGCCGCCGACACGGTCTTCACCCCGTTCCACCGCTTCGGCGACCGCGCCACCCCCGGCATCGGCCTGGGCCTCAGCGTCGCCAAGGGCTTCATCGACGCCATGGGCGGGACCATCGCCGCCGAGGACACCCCCGGCGGCGGCCTCACCATGGTCATCTCCCTCCCCGCGGGCTGACGCCGCGCGCCGATGAGTTCGCCTGGGCCGGGACGTATCACCTGGGTGAGGCCATCGACGAGAGGGACGAGCATGGTGATCATCGCAGGGCACGTGGAGGTCGACCCGGGCGAGCGGGACGCGTTCGTGGAGGCCCACCGGGACCTGGTGCGGCGGGCGCGGCGGGCGCCGGGGTGTCTCGACCTGGTCATCGCCGCCGACCCGCTCGACCGGGGCCGGGTGAACAACTTCGAGCGCTGGGAGTCCCGCGCGGCCCTCGACGCGTGGCGGGCGGTCGCCTCGGCCCCGGACACCGGCATCGCGATCGTCGCCGACCGCGTCATGGAGTACACCGTCGCGGATGTGCGTCCGCCCTTCGGCTGACGTCGCGGAATTGTCGGTGGTCGAACGTATGGTCGATACCAACGGGAAGGAGGAGCATGCAGGACATCAGTTGGCGGCTCGTGCACGACGCGGTCATCCCGTACGGCAAGGCGGGATACGACACCGTGGTGCACGCGCGCGCGTTCGAGTCTGGATCCGACGACATCCCGGTGGTAGTGCTCGGTGAGTTCGGGGATCACCGCGGCAGACCCCTGACCCAGGCGTTCGCCGACGCCGCCGCGGCAGCGCAGGCCGCGCTGTACCGGCGCGGCGACCGGCTGCGGTTCGTCCACCACACCCCGCACGGGCAGCGGTTCCACGAGGTGCGGTTCCACGAGCGCCGCCGGACCACCGTCTTCTACCACCGCGGCGCGCCACCCGTGCGGCGCGGGCGCTCCGCGCACTGGTCGACCAGCGCCACCGCGGTCACCGTGCGCGGCGCCCGCAGGCACGTCTTCCAGCCGCCGCGCTGGCAGCAGGACACCCCGTGGACCTTCCACGGCCCCAACTGGACCGAGTTGCGCGTCGAGGGGACGCAGACCATCCCGCAGGCGCGGTCCGCGCAGCCCATGGCGCTGTTCCTGCCCGACCTGCTGGGCGACACCCCCATCCAGGTCTGGCCAGCGGACCGCTACCTGCCCTCGCTCATCGGCGGGGCCACGGCCCGCAAACTCGCCGACGCCCGCAACGACGCTCTCCTGCCGCACACCCCGGTTCTGTTCTAGAGAAGGGAGACAACGCGATCAGTGTCCGTGCAGGGGTGTGGCGTCCTCGGCCTCCGGCTCGACGATGACGAACTGGGCCATCAGCCGTGCCCTGGCCGAACCGACGCCCGGGACCGGGCTCACGTCGTCGCCAGCGGCAGCCGATCCGAGGGGCGGCAGCGGACGCAGCCAGCAGCGGGACCGTGCGGCGAGCGGCATGGCCCACGGCCTCGTCCATCCGGGCTGAGCCTCGTCAGCCGGTCAGCTCGTAGTACGCCGACCCGGCCACGGCGACGACGGTGATGTCCGAAATCCCGGGTCGGGCGACCGCGCGCCAGCCCGCGGGGCCGAGGTCGGGCGGGAGGCCGGGGTGGTGCAGCCCGGTGACGCCGCCGCCGACGATGCGGCCGAGCGGGTCGAGCACGAGGACGCAGTCGGCGGGGCGGCCGTCGATGGCGGTCCAGCCGGTGAGCACGGCGTCCGCGGTGGCCGGGCGGGTGTCGACCACGCCGTTCCCGGCGGGCAGGGGGCGGATGAGGGCGCGGTCGACGGTCCCGTCGAGTTCGTGGTCCCCGCAGCCGAGGGTGAAGTCGGTGAAGGGGTACATGCCCATGGCCTTCGCGGCCGGGATGACGCCGCTCTGGATGCGCAGCTCCGCGAGGGCGGCGGGCGCCTCGACGCGCAGGGCGGCAGCCGCGACCTCAAGGGGACCGTACGACCGGCGGACGTCGGCCGCCTTGGGCGCGCCCAGGCTGAACGTGACCGCGCCGACGACCAGCACGCCGACGACGAGGTGCCTGCGCGGCAGGCGCTCGCTGAGCGCGAGCAGCCCGATCACCGCGCACAGGGCGAGCGCGGCGACGATGGCGTACCGGCTGACCAGGCCGACGTTCCCGCCCCCGGTGGTCCGCCCCGCCCCGATCAGCGCAGCCAGGGCGACGGCGTAGCAGGCCAGGCCCACCCAGCCCGCGTCGGCGGCGCGCCGCCGTCCCAGCGCGGAGTAGGCAAGGAGGACGAGCACCCCGGCGGTCACGCCCCCGGCGAGGACGGCCAGGTCCGGGCTCTGCGCGGTCCACACCCCGCCCAGCGCCGCCATGGCGACGGACAGCCGGTCCGCGGGCTGGAACCCCGCGACCGCGCCGGAGTTCATCCCGTCCGGCTTGGTGAGGACCCACAGCAGCGCCACGGCGACGCCGACGGCGGCGGGGACCCACGCGCGGCCGCGGCGGACCCACACGACGAGCGCGAGCGCGAACCACACCGGCAGCCCGACCCCGAACGACAGCGTCGCCAGTCCCGCGCACGCGTAACCCCAGGCCGTTCGCCCGTGGTGGGCGAGCGAAAGCGCGGCCACGCTGAGGAAGACGGCGGGCGCCCAGCTGATCCCGTTGTCGCCTGCGCCCACAGTTCGAGCGCGTGCGGGCTGAACACGAGGAACGAGAACCCGGCCGTGAGCGCCGCCCGCAGCGTCGGGTCCAGCGCGCGGGGAAGCATGGTGGCCAGCAGGACCACCACGCCCGCCAGCAGCGCCACGGTCACCACGGTCAGGGCGCGGTTGCTGCCGCCGAGCACCTGCGCGTCCAGCCAGAAGATCAACGACGGCACCAGGAACGGCTGCTCGAGGTGGTAGCTCGCGACCTGGCCGGGCACCAGCCCGCCCTGGTCGTCGGTGATCTTCGCGAGGACGTGCCAGTAGTCGAGCAGCACGTGCGTGCGCGATCCGCGCGCCGCCTGCCACAGCGCGAGCGCCGCGGGCGCGGCGGCCATGACCAGGAGCGCGACGCGCCACAGCCTGCCCTGCTTCCGCGTGCGTCTGTCCTCGTCCACCGCCGTCATAGCTACCCCCTCGTCCGCTGTGGCGGCGGAAGGTTACCCGTCGGCAGGTGGCCGTCGAGCGCGCGGTGAACACTCGCCCGCCGTGCTTGTGCCCGGCGAGCGCGGGCCAGCATGATCGCCGCCATGAAGATGCGAACCCTGCTCACGTTTGGCCTGGCCGCCGTCCTGGCGGTCCCGCCCGTGCCCGCCGCGGCCGCCGTGGCGCCGAAGATCGCCACCTACAACGTGTTCATGCTGTCCCGCGCCCTCTACCCGAACTGGGGCCAGAGCACCCGCGCCGACCTGATCGACCGGGAGGGCGTCCTCGCCGGGCAGGACGTCGTCGTGCTGCAGGAGCTGTTCGACAACGCCGCGGGCGACCGCCTGCTGGCCAACCTCGCCGACACCTATCCGCACCGCACGCCGACCGTCGGCCGCTCGCGCGCAGGCTGGGACGCCACCACCGGCGCCTACGGCGACACCACCCCCGAGGACGGCGGCGTCGCGATCCTCAGCCGGTGGCCGATCGCCGAGCGCGCCCAGCACGTCTACACCACCGGCTGCGGCGCGGACCGCCTCGCCAACAAGGGGTTCGCCTACGTCCGACTGGCCTCGCCCGCCGGTCCCGTGCACGTGATCGGCACGCACATGCAGGCCGAGGACCCCGCCTGCGCTGACGCGGCGGCCGTACGCGCCGCCCAGCGCGCCGAGATCGCCGCCTTCCTGGCCGCCGAGGGCATCCCCGCCGACGAGCCGCTGTACGTGGCAGGCGACCTGAACGTGATCAAGGACGGCCCCGAGTACCCGGCGATGCTGGCCGACCTGGACGCGCCCGCGCCCCCGTACACCGGGCACCCGCACTCGTGGGACTGCGCCGACAACTCCGTCTGCCGCGGCCAGTACGGCCCTGAGTACGCGTCCGAGCACCTGGACTACGTGCTCACCCTCCAAGGCCCGCTGCTGACCAACGAGACCCGCCGGGTGAAAAGTCCGGTATGGACGGTGACGTCCTGGTTCCGCACGTACTCCTACACCGACTTCTCCGACCACTACCCGGTGTTCGGCCACTGATCGCCCGATCGGCGGCCGGACGCGCCCGACTGGTCCGTCCGGCCGCCGGACGTTCGGGTGACGGCCGCGCCCCGCAGACCCGCTCCCGGTAGCAGTGGTGCGGGCGAACGTGGGATCTCCCGCCGGTCAACCGCGTCCGATCCGGTGACGGCCGCAACGCCGGGAACCGGTCGCGCGAACTACCTGCCGGTGATGAGCGCCTTCCGCGTTGGGGAGTGGTTCACGTGGCCGGATTCCTAGTCGATCGCCCTCGGACGGTCCGGGTGCTGGGCGCGTTCAGCGCGCTCGCGCTGGTCTTCTCCGGGTCGTCCGTTCCCCCGCAGGAGGCTGCCGGTCCGACGGTGGCGCTGGTCGCCGACCAGTGCGCCGACAGCGGCGCCGCTGCCGTGCGGACGGGCGACCGGGCCGCGCGCGCCGAGGTGGGGCTGCCCGCCCACCAGGTGGTGGTGCGGCCCGGCGAGCCGGGCACGCGCACCATCGCCCACGAGGGCGCGAAGCTGCAGATCGGCCCGGACGCGGTGCGGCTGCCCGTCGGCGTCGGCATCACGCCGCTGGGCCAGGGCCAGCTGCCCGCGCTCGACTCCGGCATGACGAACGTGACCGGACCGCACAAGGGCTACCGATTCACGCCGACGCCGCACACGTTCTCCGCCGAGATCACGGTGACCATGCCGTACGACCCGGCGCTGCTGACCCCGGACTTCACCGCCAACGACATCTTCACCTTCTTCTACGACGAGCTGGGCGCCTGCTGGAAGCCGCTGCGCCGCGTCGCCGTCGACGAGGCCAACCACCAGATCGTCTCGGCGACCGACCACTTCACCAACATGATCAACGCGACGGTGACGGTCCCCGAGCACGCCGAGGGCGCGTCGTTCGACCCCAACCAGCTCAAGGACATCCAGGCCGCCGACCCCGCCCAGGGCGTCGCGCTGATCGCCCCGCCCGGCCCGAACAGCCAGGGCGACAACCGGCTGAGCCATCCCATCGAGGTGCCGCCGGGCCGCGAAGGCCTGCAGCCCAAGCTGGACGTGCGCTACAACTCCTCCGGCGGCAACGGCTGGATGGGCACCGGCTGGGACCTGGCCACGCCCGCCATCGTGACCGAGACCCGCTGGGGCGTCCCGCGCTACGACGACGGCCTGGAGACCGAGACCTACCTGCTCAACGGCGAGCAGCTGACCCCGGTCGCGCACCGCGGGCAGCTGCAGGCGCGCACGGCCGACAAGGTCTTCCACGCCCGCGTCGAGGGCGGGTTCGACCGGATCGTCCGGCGCGGCGACCACCCGTCGAACTACCGCTGGGAGGTCACCGACAAGACCGGCACGACCTACTTCTACGGCTCGGCCAAGGGCGCGCCCGCGCCGGAGCCGGAGGCCAGCCTGGCCGACGCCGAGGGCAACGTGCACCTCTGGGCGCTGCGCGAGGTCCGCGACGCCAACGGCAACCTGCTGCGCTACCACCACGCCAAGGTCGAGGACCCGGGCGTGGACGGCGGAGCCGAGCCCGGCCGCAACCTCTACCCGAAGCGGATCACCTACACCGGGCACGGCGACACCGAGGGCCGCTACTCCGTCACCTTCGTCCGCGACCGCGAGCTGGGCGAGCCGCTGCGCGCGGACAAGACCATCGACGCCCGCGGCGGCTTCAAACGGGTGACCGGCGACCTGCTGCGCCGCGTCGAGATCCGCATCGACGACCAGCCCGTCCGCGACTACTCCTTCGAGTACACCACCGGCGCGTTCGCCAAGACGCTGCTGAAGAAGATCACCCAGCACGACGCGACCGGCGCGCTGTTCACCGCGCACGAGTTCGACTACTTCGACGACATCCGCGACGCCGAGGGCCAGTACCAGGCGTTCGACCAGCTCGCGTGGACCAGCCCCGGCGACGACCTCGGCAGCGACGCGCTCAACCTGACCCCCGACGAGGCGGGCGAGGCGAGCGCGCTCAACGCGAACACCAGCGTCGGCGGCGGCGGGCACCTCTACGTCGGCGTGGGCAGCTCGCCGACCAAGTCCGGGTCGGTCGGCGTCAAGGTCGGCTTCAACCACGCCGAGGACAGCGGCCTGCTCGCGCTCATCGACGTCGACGGCGACTCCCTGCCGGACAAGGTGTTCCGCGACGGCGGCCAGGTGAAGTACCGGCGCAACCTCGCAGGCCCCGGCGGCACGCCCCGGTTCGCCGACGACGCGCGCGCCCTGGCCCTCCCGGGCATCCAGAGCGAGAGCAGCAACAGCGTCACCCTCGGCGTCGAGGGCTACGCGGGCGCGGTCGCCGCTCAGCTGGACTACGTCAACACCTTCTCCCGCACCACGCAGTACTTCGCCGACGTCAACGGCGACGGCATCACCGACCTGGTGAACGGCACGACCGTCCTGTTCGGACGGCTCGGCGACGGCGGCGTCCCGGTGTACGGCGTCAGCGGCGACACGCCGGTGCCGATCGGCGCGGGGCAGGTCGACACCGACGGGCTGCTCGGCGACTACGCCGCCGACCAGGAACGGCTGATCGACTCCTTCCCGCTGCTGGACAGCGTCCGGCGCTGGGTCGCCCCCTACGACGGCCAGGTCCGCGTCACCGGCGGCGTCCGGCTGGCCCCGGAGACCGCGGCCGAGCGCGACGCCTCCACCACCGCCGACGGCGTCCGCGTCGCGATCCAGCACGAGGGCGCTGAGCTGTGGGCGCAGCGCATCGAGGCCGAGGACGACGCCGAGTACGCCCCCACCGGGGTCGACGCGATCACCGTCAGCCGAGGCCAGCGGCTGTACTTCCGCGTCCAGTCGGCCTTCGACGGCGGCCTGGACGAGGTCGTCTGGAACCCGGTCGTCAGCTATGTCGGCGCCCCAGCGGGCGCCGACGTCAACGGGCTGGCGCACCACACCTTCGACGCCGCGCGCGACTTCACCCTCGCGGGCCGCTCCGCCGAGGTCACCGTCCCGCTGACCGGCGCCATGCGGCTGTCCGGCGATTTGGTGAAGAAGGCTGCCACGACCGACGACGTCACCGTGGTCATCACCCGCGACGGCGCGCCGGTGTTCGAGCAGACCCTCGCCGCGAACGCCACGGGCGCCATCCCCGTCACCGGCGACATCGCCGTGCAGAAGGGCCAGAAGCTCAAGTGGCGGGTGCGGGTCGACTCGCCGATCGACGTCGACCAGGTGGAGTGGACCCCGAGGGCGCACTACACCGAGGCCGAGGGCGTCGACCGGCTCACCGCGCCCGACGGCAGCCCGCTCGTCGTCGTGCACCCGCCGTACGACCTGGACATCTACCCGGTCAACGGGCTCACCGCGCCGCAGGCGGCCTACGTCGTCCCGGCCGACGGCCAACTCGACGTGACGCCAGCGCTGACGTTCGACTTCGGCGGCGAGACCCCGACCACCCGGGTGGCGTTCACCGTCAAGCGGCGCGGCGCGCTGGCGGGCAAGGGCTTCTTCGACATCGTCGCGGGCCAGGTCACCGCGCCCGCCCCGCTCGCGGTCGACGCCCAGGAGGGCGAGGAGCTGTTCTTCGACTTCAGCACCACCAGCCCCACCCTGCGCGACGCGCTCACCGGCAGCTCGGTGACCGTCGACGGCTCTGCGGCCCCGCACGCCTTCCACAGCGCGGCCGTGGAGGGCGCGTTCCCGCAGCCGTACCGCGGGTGGGCCACGATCGGCTACAACGGCAACCGCGACCGCGCGGGCCAGCCGATCGTCCAGGACGACCTGGTCATCGACGAGAGCTTCGCCGACCAGCTGCCGGACTCGGTCGATCCGCAGGCGCAGAAGGACGAGTTCGCGGCCGACCCGCGCATCACGCCGCCGAAGGTGGCCCCGTTCTCCCCGTCACCGCAGGCCAAGCGGTGGAGCGCGGGCGAGCACAACTGGGTCGCCCGGGACCGGTCGAGCAGCTCGCGGCTGGGCGTGGAGTCGATCAGCCTGCCCAAGCCGGAGGACTTCGCCGGGGCCACGGCCGTGCCCCGGCTGTCGCGCTCGGAGCAGATCTCGCTGACCGGCAGCGTCGGCGGCGGGGTCGGCTCCCTCGGCGGCAGCATCGCCACCGGCGACAGCACCGGCGAGGTGGACTTCGTCGACCTCAACGGCGACCAGTTCCCGGACGTCGTGGGCGCGGGCGGCGTGCAGTACACCGACATGGTCGGCGGCCTCGGCGCCACCCGGGGCGCGACGCCGGACGGCGCGGTGCGCCGCTCCGAGACCGTTTCAGGCAACGCCAGCGCGGGCAGCGCGGCGCGCACCATCGGCACCGGGCGCGGCCACGCGTCCCCGCCCGGCCACGCCGCGGCCAACAGCGCGCAGTCCGGCAACGACATGCCGCCGCTGGGCGTGGGCGGCACCATCGGCGGCAGCGACGCGGACACCGCGTTCGACCTGATCGACATCAACGGCGACGACCTGCCCGACCGCGTCTACGAGGACGGCAGGGTCGCGCTCAACCTCGGCTACCGCTTCGGCGCGCCGGAGACCTGGCGCAACCCGGCCGCGGTCAACGACGGGGGCGGCTCGCACTTCGGCCTCAACATCGGGTTCAACACCGACTTCTACGGCTTCGCGGGCGGCGCGTCCTACTCCGAGGGCAGCAGCTCGGCGTCGGCGACGATGATGGACCTCAACGGCGACGGCCTGATGGACCGCGTGTTCGCAGGCACCCCGATCACGGTCGCGCTCAACACCGGCAACGGCTTCGAGCCCGCCGTGCCGTTCCACGGCAGCCTCACCGGCCTCAACGGCGACCAGAACGCCAAGCTCGGCGGCGGCGTGTACTTCACCTTCGGCATCTGCTTCACCGCCGTCTGCGTGGTGATCAACCCCGGCGCGGACATCTCGACCGGGGCCGCCCGCACCGAGCAGTCGATCCGCGACATCGACGGCGACGGCTTCGCCGACCACCTCGCGTCCACCCAGGACGACGAGCTGACCGTGGCGCGCAACAAGACCGGCCGCACGAACCTGCTGCGCTCGGTCAAGCGCCCGCTCGGCGGCTCGATGGAGTTCGACTACACCCGCGACGGCAACACCTACGACCTGCCGCAGTCGCGCTGGGTGCTGAGCCGGGTCGCCGTCGACGACGGGCACCCCGGCGACGGGCCGGACGTCCAGCTCGTCACCTACGAGTACGCTGGCGGCCACTTCGACCGGCTGGAGCGGGAGTTCCTCGGCTACGCGACGCTGACCGAGCGCCACCGCGACCCCGCCGACGGCGACGCCGTGCTCCGCAGCGTGGAACGCGCCTTCCACAACGACAGCCACTACACCCGGGGGCTGGTGCGCTCCGAGCGCACGCTCGACGCGGCGGGCAGGCCGTTCGTCGAGACCGAGCACACCTACCAGCTGCGCGATCTCTCCGGCGCGCCCGCGGACGCGGCCAGCACCACGGCGACGATCTTCCCGGCGCTGGTGCGCACCGACCGCCGCTACTTCGAGGGCGCGCCCAACCCCGGCCTGACCACGTTCGTCACCATGGACTACGACGCCGCGGGCAACATGACCCGCAGGCTGGACACCGCCGACGCGGGCCCGGCCGACGACGTCGAGACCCGGGTCGGCTTCACCGCGGAGGACGCCGCCTGCCAGGCGAGCCACATCATCGGCACGCCCAAGCGCATCGAGGTCATCGGCGGCGGCCAGCTCATGCGCCACCGCGAGTCCACCGTGGACTGCGCGTCCGGCGACGTCACCCAGGTGCGCGCCCGGCTGGCGGACGGGTCCGAGGCCGTCACCGACATGACCTACCGCGACGACGGCAACCTCACGTCGGTCACCCGCCCGGTGAACAAGCACGGCCAGCGGTACCGGCTCGACTACACCTACGACCAGGTCGTGGGCGTGCACGTGGAGTCGGTGACCGACAGCTTCGGCTACCGCTCCCTGGCCACCTACGACCTGCGGTTCGGGCTGGTGGAGACGACCACCGACTTCAACGGCCACCAGGTGCGCAACACCTACGACGCCGCAGGCCGGGTGGACACCGTCACCGGGCCGTACGAGGCCGCCGAGAACCGGGTGACCATCGACTTCGAGTACCACCCCGAGGCGCCCGTCCCGTACGCGATCACCCGCCACGTCGACCGGCAGGCCGACGGCACGGTCCGCCCGGACACCATCGACACCATCACCTTCGTCGACGGCCTGCGCAGGCAGGTCCAGACGAAGAAGGACGCGACGGTCCACACCGGACCCGACACGCCGCCCGCCGACGTCATGACGGTGTCCGGCCGCACGGTCTACGACACCCTCGGCAGGCCGGTGGCCCTGTCGTACCCGGTGACCGAGCCGAAGGGACCGGCGAACGCCGAGTTCTCCCCGGCCGTCGACCCGGTGCCGCCGACGCGGGTGGCCTACGACGTGCTCGACCGCAAGACGTCCACCACCCACCCGGACGGCACGGTCGACACCACCGAGTACGGCTTCGGCGCGGACCGGTCGGGGACGCAGCGCTTCCAGATGGTCACCACCGACGCCAACGGCAAGTCCAAGCGCACCTACGACAACGTGCGCGAGCTGACCACCTCGGTGCAGGAGTTCAACCCGGCGGGCGGCCAGCCGGTCATCTGGACCAGCTACGACCACGACCCGCTCGGCCAGCTCACCGCGGTCACCGACGACCAGGGCAACGCCACCACCGCCGAGTACGACCTCTTCGGGCGGCGCACGGTCGTCGACAGCCCGGACTCCGGCCGCACGGTCACCGAGTTCGACCTGACGGACAACCCGATCCGCAAGGTCACCGCGAAGCTGGCCCAGTCCGGCCACGCCATCGAGTACGACTACGAGTTCAACCGGCTCAGCAAGATCCGCTACCCGCTGTTCACCGCCAACGACGTCACCTACACCTACGGCGCGCCCGGCGCCCCGAACAACGGCGCCAGCCGGGTCGTGGCGATGACCGACGGCGCGGGCTCCCTCACCCGCGAGTACGGCCCGCTCGGCGAGGTGACCCGGGAGAGCCGCACGGTCACCGTCCAGGGCGGACAGGTGCGCGAGTACGCCACGCAGTACCGCTACGACACGTGGAACCGCGTGCTCGGCATCACCTACCCCGACGGGGAGGTCCTGTCCTACCGGTACAACAGCGGCGGTCTCGTCGACGGCGCCACCGGGACCAAGGGCGGCATCGATTACACCTACCTGAGCAGACTCGACTACGACAAGTTCGAGCAGCGCACCCTGCTGGAGACCGGCAACGGCACCCGCACCGTCTACCGCTACGACGACACCACGCGGCGGCTGGACGGCCTGCACGCCCGCCTCGACGCCGAGCACGGCGACCACGTGTTCCAGGACGTGGCCTACGACTACGACGCCGTGGGCAACGTGACCTCGATCAGGGACACCGCGCCGGTGCCCGGCGGGCCCGAGGTCGGCAGGCAGGTCGGCGGGCCGAGCACGCAGACCTTCGTCTACGACGACCTGTACCGGCTCACCCGGGCCGAGGGCACGTACCAGTCCCGCAACCCGAGGACCGACCGCTACACCGTGGACCTGGTCTACGACTCGATCCACAACATCACGAGCAAGAACCAGGTCCACCAGCTGGTCAGCGGTGGCAACACCATCACCCAGCACAAGACCACCTACAACCACGCCTACGGCTACGGCGGCGCCAAGCCGCACGCGCCGGACCGGCTCGGCCCGTTCACCATCGCCTACGACGCCAACGGCAACCAGATCAGCCGCTCGCAGCAGCCCAAGCCCACGCGGCAGCTGATCTGGGACGAGGAGAACCGGCTCGCCTGCACCCACGAGAACGTGCAGTCGCAGGTCCTGCCGCAGGTCCCGACGTCCTGCGACAACGCGGGCGGCACCGCCAACCGCGCCCGGCACCGCTACGACGACCAGGGAAACCGGGTCATCAAGGACGGCGCCCAGTTCCACGTCTACCCGAACCAGAACTACTCCACCCGCGGCAACCACGAGTTCAAGCACGTCTACGTCGGCCCGACGAAGCTGGTGACGAAGGCCGTCGAGCCCGACCACCGGCCGGAGGACCGGCAGTACTTCTCGCACGGCGACCACCTGGGCTCCACGTCGTTCGTCACCGACGACCAGGGCGGCCTCGCCGAGCACGCCAAGTACTTCGCGGCGGGGGAGACGTGGGTCAGCGAGCACCCGTCGCAGCCCGTCCCGCACCAGTACACGGGCAAGGAGATCGATCCCGAGACCGGGCTGTACTACTTCGGCGCGCGCTACTACGACCCGCGCACGCAGCTGTGGCAGAGCCCGGACCCGGCGATGGAGTCCTATCTGGACGGCGCGCCCGCAGGCGGGGTCTACAGCCCGGTCAACCTGGCCTCCTACACCTACGCGGGCCACAACCCGATCCGCGTCAGCGACCCCGACGGGCGCTGGCTGAACGTGGTGGTCGGCGCGGGCATCGGCCTGGTGGTCGGCGTCGGCATCGAGGGCGTCCGGCAGGCGGTGACCGGCGAGTTCAACGCGGGCAGGCTGGCGGGCGCGGCGGGCGCTGGCGTCATCTCCGGCGCGGTCGCCGGGGCGACCATGGGCGCGTCCCTGGTCGTGCAGGGCACGGCCGCGGTCGGCGCGGGCGTCACCGGCGGCGTCGTCTCCCGGGCCATCTCCGGCGAGGAGCAGACCGCGGGCGCGATCGCCACCGACGCGGTGATCTCCGGCGTCACGTTCGGCGTGGTCAAGGGCGGCGGCGCGGTCGTGCGGTCGCTGCGCGGCAGCCCGCCGCCCGCGGCGGCCCCGCCCACCACGCCCACGATCCGCCCGGCCACCCAGCAGCCGATGGGCGGGGCTGGCCAGGTCCTGCGGGACGGGCAGGGCGCGACGGCGGCCGAGATCGCGGCCAGCACCGGCGGTCCGACCGGCGGCTCCCGCGCGGGCCAGCAGGCGGTCCGCAACGCCCTGATCGATGAGGCGGACCAGGCTGGCGGCCCCTACGTCTGCTGGCGCTGCGGCCAGACGTCGACCAACCCGTCGAACATGCACCTGGGCCACCGCAACGTGCCCACCTCGCGGGGCGGCAACCTGTCGCGGCCCAACGTGTGCCTGGAGGGCGCGGCCTGCAACCTCAGCGCGGGCAACCGCGGCGGGCCGAGACCCGGGATGTCCTGCGCCGAACGCGGAAGCTGCGGCGCTCCCTACGGCAGAACGGATTAGGATCGAGACCCGTGAGCACAGTGCGACTCCTGGTCCAGACGGGGCCCTCCGGGCGGCCGGTGCACGAGGACGTGCCCGCCGTCGCGGAGGGCAGCGGCTGGCGCCTCACCGCGTCTCCCGGCCTCGCGATGGGCGCCGCCGCGGGCGACCTGCTCACCGTCGCCCCCGACCACTCCTTCACGGTCGTCGAGCGCGGCGGCAACATCGCCGTCCACGTCAGCGCCCCCGCCGAGGCAGCCGCCGACCTGTCGTCCCTGCGCGCGGCGGTGGAGCGCATGGGCGGCCGCTGCGACGGCGTCGGCTGGACCCGCGACCGCACGGCCTCGCTGACCGTCTTCACCATCCCGCTGAGCGCGGGCTGGTCGGCCATCGAGTCGGCGATGAACGCCTACCAGGCCAGGGTGCCGACGGGGGAGTGGTACTACGTCAACGTCTACGACCCCGCGGACGACACGACACCCCTAAACTGGTGGCTGTAGGCACATCCCGGTGTCCCTCACTCGTCCTAACGCGCCTCTGTCGCAGCGGCCATTCCCGGGGCGAACGAGTGAATCCGCGCGGCAGTGGGATCGTCCGCCTATTCCGGTGCCATGCTGACTAGCTGTCATATCCGCCGCGCCAGGTCGACGATGGAAAGGGTGAATCGCCTGCCTTGAGGTAACTCCTCGTGTTGCGCCTGCCGCGGTGACCGTCGGCGGTGAGGAGTGGGAGCGATGTCCAGACCCGGTGGTGTGGCAGTGGTGGCGGGCGCGTCGATGGCGGGCCTGATGACGGCGGCGGCGCTGCAGCCCTGGTATCGACGGGTGGTGGTGTTCGACCGCGACGCCCTGCCGGGGACCCCGCGGGCGCGCCGCTGCGTCGGGCAGGGCCGTCACGCCCACGGGCTGCTGACCACCTCGGTCGACGTCCTTGAGGAGCTGCTGCCCGGCATCACCGAAGAGTTTGTGGCCAAGGGAGCCCGTCGCGACGACCTCGCCGCCGACGTGGCGTGGGTGAGCAACGGGCACCACCTCGCCACCGCGCCCAGCGACCTGCGCGGCCTGGCCGTGAGCCGGGTCCTGCTCGAACACCACGTCCGGGCCAGGGTCGCGGCCCTGCCCGGCGTCGAGATCCACCCCGAGCACATCGTCACCGGCATCGACGTCACCGACGGCGCGGTGCGCCGCGTCCGGGTCGCCTCGTCGGGTCCGGACCAGTGGGTGGACGCGGACCTGGTGGTCGACGCCACCGGCCGCGCCTCCCGGCTCCCCGACTGGCTGGCGCAGGCCGGATACCCCCGGCCACGGGAGGAACAGCTGCGCGTGGACCTCTACTACGTCAGCCGCGTCTACACCCGCGACCCGGCCCGGATCGACAGCATCCTCATCGGCCCCACCGCCGACGCGCCCCGCGCGGGCGCGCTGCTGTGGCTGGAGGGCGACCGCTGGATCGCCTCCCTGGCGGGCTACGGCGTGCGCCCGCCGTTCGGCGAGGCCGAGTACCTGGACTACGCCGCGAGCCTCCCGTCGCCCCTCATCGCCGAGACGGTCGCCGGGGCCGAGGTCCTCGACGGCCCGCATATCTTCCACATCCCGGCCAACCTCTGGCGCCGCTACGACGAGGCGACCGCATGGCCCGCGGGCCTGCTGCCGCTGGGCGACAGCATCAGCGTCCTCAACCCCCTCTACGGCCAGGGCATCACCCTGGCCGCCATCCAGGCCCGCCTCCTGCGCGACCTGCTCGCCGACCGCCGCGACGACCTCGCGTCCCGCTACCTGCCGCGCTGCGCCGAGCCCGTCGCCAACGCCTGGGCGATCGCCACCGCGGGCGACGCCGCATTGACGGACCCCTCCTTCCAGCCGGGCCCGGACGACGAGCGCGTCGCCCGCTTCTTCGAGGCCGCCGCCACCGACCCGGACCTCACCCAGCTCTTCCTGGAGGTCATCAACCTCAAACAGCCCTACAGCAGGCTCACCGACCCCCAGACCCTCCCGGTCTGACCCCGCCGTTCAGTCCGCGAACGCCAGCAGGAAGACCCTGGCGTAGGTGGATGACGTGGAAGCCGGCAAGGCCGTGCGAGGGCGGCCTGCAGGGGTCGCGGTCCATCGCCATCTCGTCCCCCCGGGGAACGTAGTGCCCTGCTCCGGCCACTTCAGCGGTTCGCGGGCGTGTACCGCAACCGCCCTTGCTCGGGCAGGAGATACCCGTTCCACCGTTCCTGGGGCACAGAGCCGCGGAGGCCGTCCGCGCTGATGTCTCCGTCGATCTCGAACCCGATCAGGCCGAGCCGGAAGTCGACCTCCTGGAAGACCTGCCCTGCCACCTCCGCCAGCCACGCGTCCAGCGCGGCCCGCCAGTCCAGCGACACCGCCCCGCCGTCCGGCCCGAAGGGGAAGCCCCCGACCCGGCGGTCGACCCGGGCCAACGCGCCTTGCGGTAGGTACAGCGTCAACCAGTCGGCGCCGTCGTCGAGACGAGTGACGACGCATCCGCAGACGACCGGGGTCCCCTCGTGCAGGCGGATGATCCCCCGCAGGTGCCCGAACTCCTCCAGGGACGCCACGGTGACGGGCACCGCCGTCTGCTCGGGCGGTTCCCGGTCGGCGCTGGGGTAGCAGCCGGAGATGGCGGCCGCGCGCCACAACGCGGTCAGCGCGCGCTGGAGACGGCCGTCGTCGCGGTCGCCCAACTCCAGGGACAGCTCGTAGAAGCCGCCGTGCCAGTTGCTCGGATCGGTGAACGCCGCCGGGTCAGCCACCCCCGCAGTATGGAGCCCGTCCGGCCGCGTCGAGCGACCGAACGGGCTCCCCGGTGGTCACCGGCCCTGCAACGCCTTGACGTTGTCGCCGAACGTCCACCCCTTCGAGCCGTCCCAGTTGAGCGACCACGTCATCAGCCCCTTGAGGCTGCCGCCGAAGCTGTTCCACGCCTGGGACACCAGCGCGGGGCCCATGTGGCCGCCGCCCGCGCCCGGCTGGGCGGGCAGGCCGGGGACCTGCTTGTCATACGGCACCCGGATCGTGGTGCCCTGGATGACCAGGCCCTGGTTCAGGCACTCCGTCTGCTTCACGAAGCCCTGGACCGTGCCCGCGGAGTAGGAGTCGCCGCTGCAGCCGTACATGCTTCCGTTGTAGTACTGCATGTTCAGCCACCAGAGCCTGCCGTTGTCCGCGTACTTCTTGATGATCGGCAGGTAGGCGCCCCAGATCGAGCCGTAGACGACGCTGCCGCCGGTGACGTAGGCGGTCTCGGGCGCCATCGTCAGGCCGAAGTTCGACGGCATCTGCGCCAGCACGCCGTCGATGATGTGGATGAGGTTGGCCTGCGAGGTGGACAGCTGGCTGATGTTCCCGCTGCCGGTGAGCCCGGTCTCGATGTCGATGTCGATGCCGTCGAAGTTGTACTTCTTCAGGATCGGCACGATCGTCTGGATGAACCGATCGGCCACCGCCCGCGAGCCCAGGTCGATGCCTGCGGTCGCGCCGCCGATCGACATGAGGATCGTCTGGCCCGCCGCCTTGGCCTGGCACATCTCGGCCGGGGTGGCGACCTTGACGGTGGCGTCCATCCCGTCCTCCCACAGCACGGTGCCGTCGGAGCGGATCACCGGGAAGGCGGCGTTGAGCACGTTGTACCCGTGCTGCCGGATCGCCGGGTTGGTCACCGGCGTCCACCCGAACGGCGGGTGCACACCGTTCGCGGCGCCGTCCCAGTTCTCCCAGTACCCGACCAGGACCTTCCCGGCGGGCTTCGACTTCACCGGGCAGGTGTCGCCGCCGGGCGGCTGGGTCGTCGTGGTCGTTGTCGGCGGCTCCGTTGTCGGATCCGTCGTCGGCGGCGTGGTCGTCGGATCGGTGGTGGTGGTCGGCGGATTGCCGTCGCACACGCCGGAATCCGTCCACAGCGTCGGCGTGGAAGCGGGATTCCACCCGGTCCCCGGCCACGCGGTGTGGGTCACCTTGGCGGCGTAGAGCCTGCCCTGGTAACTCACCTTGGTCCCCGCGGTGTAGGTGTTGCCCTCCGCCCAAGCAGGCGCATCACAGACGACAAGCGCCGCGGGCGAGCCCGCCGCCGCGGCCCCATTACCCGCCACCACCAGCGTCACCGCCGAGGTCATGACGACGCTGACCACCGCCGCGATCGCGAATCTCTGGGATTTCATAAATCTCGATGGCAAAGACATTTTCGACATTCTTTAATTGTCATGAAACCGGCGGGCCCCTGTCTACAGTTGCGCCGTCCAATGACGCGACGGTCGAGAGATTGGCAAGGCGCGCCATTCGCGGAATAGTGATCATTCTGGTCCGTTGCCTTCCCGCCGATCGCAATTCATTGGCAGCGGCGCCGCGGTCGGGCTATAGCCCGCGCTCACCGGGATGCGTCGGCGCTTTCCTGGCCTTGCTCGGGCGCGACCGGGAGTTTCCGCAAGCCGACCAGGGCGATGACCGCCATCGCGGCGACCAGGGCCGCTCCGGCGTACGCGGTCACCGCCGTGGCGTTGACGAACGCGAGCCGTGCCGCATCGACGACCTGGCCGCCGAGGTCGCCCGGGAGGTCGCGGGCGGTGGTGATGGCGCCGCCGATGGAGTCCCGGATCGCCGTGTCCGTGGGCTCGGGCAGGTCCGCCGGGGTCAGGCCGTCGACGGAAGCGCGGTACGCGGCCGCGCCGATGCTCCCGAGCACCGCGAGGCCGAGGGCGCCGCCCAGTTCGTTGCTGGTCTCGGAGATGGCCGAGGCCGCGCCCGCGCGCTCGGGCGGAGCCGCGGACAGGACGACGGTGGTCGCCAGCACCGCGGGTCCGGCGAGGCCGACGGCGGCGACGACGGTCCCGGCGATGAACCAGCCGAAGGACTCCCCGACGGTCAGGGCGATGAGGACGTAGCCAGCGGCCGCGGCGGCCAACCCGCCCGCGAGGACGACGACCGGGCGCACCCGGGCCGCGATCGCGGAGGTCACGCCGAGGCCGACCACCATGCCGCCGGTCTGCGGCAGCAGCCACAGGCCTGCGACCAGGGTGTCGTGGCCCTCGACCAGCTGCAGGTACTGCGCGGTGAACAGGTTGAACCCCAGCATCACCGCGCCGCCCACGGTCATCGCGGCGATGCCGATGCCGAACACAGGGCGGCGGAACAGGCTGACGTCGAGGAACGGGTCCGCCAACCGGGTCTGCCTGCGGACGAACGCCACCAGCAGCACCAGCCCGGCCAGGAAGGCCGCGGCCGGGCGCACACCGATGCCGTGCTGCACGATCTCCTTGAGCGCGTACACCAGGGCCAGGATCCCGCCGGTCGACACGACGGCGCTGACGAGGTCGATCCGCGCAGGCGCCGGATCGCTGGATTCCGGCAGCAGCACCGGGCCGACCACCAGCAGCAGTCCCATCACCGGTATCGCGAGCAGGAAGACCGCGCCCCACCAGGCGACCGACAGGATCGCGCCGCCGACCAGCGGGCCGAGCACCCCGCCGACCATGAACCCGCCCATCCACACGCTGATGGCCGTCGTCCGCTGGCGCTCGTCGCGGAACATCGTGCGCAGCAGCGCCATCGTCGAGGGCATCAGCGTCGCACCCGCCACGCCGAGCACGGCCCGCGCGGCGATCAGCATCTCCGCGCTCGTGGAGTACGCCGCCAGCGCCGAGGCGGCCGCGAAGGCCGCCGCCCCGAGCAGCAGCAGCCTGCGACGGCCGATCCGGTCGCCGAGGTTGCCCATGACCAAGAGGAATCCCGCCACCAGGAAGCCGTACACGTCGGTGATCCACAGCACCTGGGTGGACGACGGCGCGAGCTCGGCGCTGATGTCGGGGATCGCGAGGTGCAGGACGGTCAGGTCCATGGTCAGCACCATCGTGGGCAACAGGAGGACCGCGAGCCCCAACCACTCCTTGAGCGTGGCGCGGGATGACGGAGGAGCGCTGGCCGTGATTCGCATACCCGTGACCCTAAAAGCTGCAGTTAACTGGAGATCAAGCGGGCGGATACGCTCATCGCGCACCTCTCCTGGCCGCCCACGCGACTTCCGACCGATGAGGACCGTCATGACCAACCCAGGGATGCGGATCAGGCCCTACACCCCCGAGCACCGGGCGGCGGTGCTCGACCTGTCGATACGGGCGTGGGCGTCGGTCTTCCCGCTCACCAGGTCGGCAGTGCCCGCGTTCGTCTACGACTCGTTCTATCCCCACGGCTGGGAAGCCCGCCAACTCGCCGACCTCTCCGCCGTCCTGGACGGAGAACCGGACAACGTAGACCTCGCCTTCCACGGCAACGACCTGGTCGGCTGGGCGTGCACCCGCCTGCACCCCGAGGACCACATGGGCGAGCTGTACGTCCTCGCCGTCCACCCCGCCCACCAACGCCGAGGCGTGGGCACCGCACTCATGGCACGGGCAGCCGAACGCGCCCGAACAGCCGGAATGCGCATGCTCATGGCAGAAACCGGTGACGACCCGGGACACGCCCCCGCCAGGGCGGCCTACGAGCGGGCAGGCTTCCAACGCTGGCCCGTCGCCCGCTACTTCAAAGAACTCCCCTGACACCCGCCGCTGACCACCACCGGCGCCGGTGATTTGCCTGCCCCCGCACCCTGCGCACCCTGAGGACTAATCCAGGCCGGGGCGACAAGCCGCCAACCCGACGGCCGCCCGCGCGGGAGGCGCCTGGAGCCCGCCCGGGCACCGCCTCCTGCGCCACCCTGCCCCACTGCTCCTGCTGCCGAGTACGTCGCCGGAAATCTCGACTTCGGACGGCAAGCCGTGCAGACCTCACCGCCCCACAACCATCCGGTCCGTGGCGGCGGTCCACTTTCCGACCGCCGAGGATCACGAGCCCGCGTCTTGCCCTGGTTCACCTTCGACGGGGCAGGCACGCCCCCACGCCTGCGGGAGGAGGTGGCGGCCGTCACTCACGGCCCTCGCCGCTCCGGAGCGGCGAGAACTCGGGAATTGGTCGAAGACCGTCAAATCGCCCCCATTCACGACTGAGGCCCTGCCCCTCGCAAAGAGGGACAGGGCCTATGACCAGCCACTATCACTGGTGGGCGATACTGGGATTGAACCAGTGACCCCTACCGTGTCAAGGTAGTGCTCTCCCACTGAGCTAATCGCCCGAGGCGGAGGCGGGAATCGAACCCGCGTACAGGGCTTTGCAGGCCCTTGCCTAAGCCACTCGGCCACTCCGCCGTATCCCGAAGGGGGACCTTCGGGGGGCCGGCGCACAGGCCGAACCGCTTCCGAGCGGACGACGGGATTCGAACCCGCGACCCTCACCTTGGCAAGGTGATGCGCTACCAGCTGCGCTACGTCCGCACGCCTTCCGGGTGGTCCGTGGTGGTCCCTCCGGCGTGGTGCGAGTGAACTCTATCGGAGGCCCCCCAAGGGATCCAAATCGGGGGTCCCCTTCACCGGTTTCCTCAGGTCAGGTCGGTGGAGATCAGCTGGGTGAGCGCTTCGTCGACGTCGACCCACAGGTGCTCGTTGCCGGGCACGACGACGTCGTAGGTGCGGTCGAGGAAGTCGGCGAGCTCCTGGGCGGCCGCCTCGAACACCGCGTGGCCCGACGGGCTGCTCAGCTCGATGACCACGACCTCGGGGTCGTCGCCTGCCGGGCGGATGCGCACATCGCCGTCGCCCGCCTCGGCGATGAGGCCGTCGGCCAGCAGGTCGCGGGCGAAGACCCATTCCACCCAGCCGGTGCGGCCGGTGCGGAAGGCTGCGACGACCGCGTACGGGTCGCGCGTGTCGTACCGCAGCTCCACCTTGACCGGCACCGCGGGGGTCCTCGGCGCCAGTAGGTCGAACACCGCGGTCGACCGCAGCGTGACGTGATCGTTTCGCATCGTCGCTACCCTTCTGCTCCCTCCCCAGTCAAAACGACTGAGCCCCTTCCATGTGACGCCTCTGCGCAACGAAAAGGTCGCGATTCCGGATGATGTCACCCGGACGGGCCACCGCTCGCCGCGCTGGGCGCTCGTCTCGCTGCGCAGTGTCACCTCGGCGACCCGGGCAGCCTCCCCATACTGGCCGGTTTTCGGGTCGGTTGGTAGCGCCTGAAGTGCGAATCTGGACAGCGGCGGCTGTTCCCGGATGGCAAAATCCGCGCTGACCTGGGAGGGTTCGGTTGATGTGGCAATGACCACGTTCCCGCAGGTCAAGAGCATTGCGGATGCCCCGATGCGCGGCTCCGGGCACAATGACCCACCGGCTCGCCCGGGACGGAGGTGCGCACGTGACGAGCGGGGCCAGTGAGGACAAGTCCATCCGCCCGGACTGGGCCGACCGCAGTAGAACCACCCGACTGGTGTGGCGCGTGGGCGTCGCGGTGATCGGCGGCGCGGTCCTCGCTGGCGGCATCCTGCTGATCCCGTACCCCGGTCCGGGTTGGCTGGTGGTGTTCGCGGGCCTGGCCATCCTCGCCGTCGAGTTCCCCTGGGCCCGCCGCGTCCTCGACTTCGCCCGCGCGAAGTACGACGCGTGGGTCGAGTGGCTCAAGCGCCAGCACATCGCCGTCCGCCTGCTCGTGCTCGCCCTCACCGGCGCCGTCGTGGCGGTCACCCTCTGGCTGTTCGGCGTCTTCTCCCTGGTAGGCGGCTGGGTGGGCATCGACTGGCCGTGGTTGAGGTCCCCGGTTTTCGACTAGTCCCGACCATGTTGTAAGGTTCACCCGTCGCTCCGAGCGGGCGGCAGACCCGGGCGATTAGCTCAGCGGGAGAGCACTTCGTTCACACCGAAGGGGTCACTGGTTCGATCCCAGTATCGCCCACGGGTTATTCGTGCTGGTCAATGCCCTGCCAACAAATCTTGTTGGCAGGGCATTGATCGTTTCGGGGAGCATCTGGCGCCGTCCTCGGTGAGCCAGGTCTGGTGGGTGTGGCTCAGGTCGTGGAGGTGCACGCCCTGGGGCCGGCCTTCGTTCGGGTCGGTCGGCGAAGGTGGTCCGGAGCCTGCGGCAGGGGTGGCCGCGATCAACTCAGGCCGCCCGGTTCCGCGCCGCCTGACGACCAGCACCGCGATTCCGGCGCACCCATCGGTGCGATGGACGGAAAGGCTACGTCGGCAATGTCGGAGCGCCCCGCGGGCTGGACGGCCCGCGGGGCGCCCGCCGGTCAGGATCCGACCCGGTCGTTCTTCTTGACCTCGCCGGAGCGGATCTTGGCCTGGAAGCTCCGCAGTTCCCGCTTGACCACCGGAGCCAGCAGGTACAGGCCGATGATGTTGAACAGGGCGAGCAGGAACAGCACGGCGTCGGCGAAGTTCAGCACGCTGCCCAGGGTCAGCACCGAGCCCGCGACGATGAACAGGCAGAAGACCACCTGGTAGACGCGCTCGGTGACGGGCGACTTGCCGAACAGGTACGTCCACGCCTTCTGCCCGTAGTAGGCCCAGGTGATCAGCGTCGACAGCGCGAACAGCGCCACCGCCAGGGTGAGCACGTAGGGGAACCAGGGCAGCACGGTCGCGAAGGACTCCGAGGTCACCGTCACGCCATTCGGCACCTCACCGCCCGCGAACACCGATGCCTGGGCGTTCGTCCAGAACTCGGTCTTGGCGATGATGATCGTCAGCGCCGTCATGGTGCAGATGACGACGGTGTCGATGAACGGTTCGAGCAGCGCGACGTAGCCCTCGGTCACCGGATGCCGGGTCTTGACCGCCGAGTGCGCGATCGGCGCCGACCCCAGGCCCGCCTCGTTGGAGAACGCCGCCCGCTGGAACCCGACGATCAGCGCGCCGATGGCGCCGCCGAGCACGCCCTCCGGGGAGAACGCGCCGGAGATGATCGCGCCGAACGCGGAGGGCACCGCGGTGATGTTGGTCCCGATGACCACAAGGCAGGCGAGAATGTAGAGGATCGCCATGGACGGCACCAGCTTGCTGGTCACCTTGCCGATCGACTTGATGCCTCCGATGATCACGGCCCCGACCACGGCGGCGAGCAGAATGCCGAAGATCAGCGCGGCCCCGTCCGTGCCGAGGAAGCCCTCGCTCCCGCCGGTGACGTCGCGCAGTTGGGCGAAGGTCTGGTTGGCCTGGAACATGTTCCCGCCCGCGATGGCGAAGAACAGGATCATGACCGAGGCCAGCACGGCGAGCACCCGCCCCACCGCCTTGCCGCCACGCTCGCCGAACCGCTCGGCGATGCCCTTGCGCAGGTAGTACATGGGGCCGCCGGAGACGGTGCCGTCCTCGTGGGTCTCCCGGTACCGCACACCGAGGGTGCACTCGACGAACTTGGTGCACATGCCCAGCAGGCCCGCGAGGATCATCCAGAACGTGGCCCCCGCCCCGCCGATGGTCACCGCGACGCCCACCCCCGCGATGTTGCCGAGCCCGACCGTGCCCGACACCGCGGAGCTGAGCGCCTGGAAGTGCGTGATCTCGCCCGGATCGTCCTTCTTCGAGTACCGTCCGCGGACGAGTTCCAGGGCCATCTTGAACCCCCGGAACTGGATGAAGCCGAAGTAGACGCTGAAGATCGCCGCGGCGGCGATCAGCCAGCCGACGATCCAGGGGAAGCTGATGCCGAACACGGAGATCTCGGCGAATACGAAGGTGGACAGGCCCTCGGAAAGCGGATCGAAGACGTTGTTGATCCATTCCTCGATCGAACCGAGAGTGCCGCTCTCTGCGGCCAGTGTGAGTGTCGGGGTGTCCGACAGCGGGCTAGTGGTCGGCGGATCAGCGCTGATGGTCCACATGACCCATGAGGGGACCCAACCAGCCGTTCTATCGCAAGTGCAAACCGCGACCTTGACCCCATTGGTGGGTACGCGATGAGCGAGATGCGACGGCGCGGTTAGTCCGATTCTCCGAATCGTTGTTGCGGGTCATATGGTCGGATGGTCGATTCGTCGGATCAGGGATGCCTCCGTCAAGGCGGCCAGGGCGCTGGCGACTCCGAGCCCGTCGCGCTGCCGGGTCGGTACGTGGCCGATGAAGGTGTCGCTGGATCCCGGTATTGGTGGTGCTCGTCGCGTTTGCCGTGTGGGCCACCGCGTCTGCGGTGGCCGCGGTCATGCATGGATGCCGCGCGGCGCGGTATCCCGGCGGCATGGCGGTGGGGAACTCGAACGGGAGTCGCGCGGTGGCGTATGCCCTGATGGCAGGGGGCATGGCTCTGTTCGGCTCTGCCACGCCGGTCAGTCGTCTGGTGGGGGAGGCGTTCCCGGCGATGCTGGCGTCGGGGTTGCGGATGCTGACCGCTGTTGTGGTGCTCGTGCCGTTGCTGGTGGTCAGGCGGAGGACGGACTGGCCGGGGGAGCGGTTGGGCGTTCGGGACCGGTGGTTGTTGGCGGGCATCGCGGTCGTGGGGACGTTCGGGTTCACCGTGTTGTTGTTCCTGGGGATGCGGCAGGCTCCGGGGGCGGTCGGCGCCGTGGTGATGGCGATGACCCCGGCGGTGACCGCGGTCGGGGCGGTGCTGTTCCTGAGCGACCGGATCAACCGGTGGAGCGCGATGGGGCTGGCCTTGGCCGTGTGCGGGGTGCTGGTGGTCAATCTGGGGGGCGCGGTCGGCGGCCAGGGCGAGAACGTGTGGTTGGGCAGCGTGTTGGTGTTCGGCGCGGTGTGTTGTGAGGCGACCTACACGCTGTTGGGCAAGAAGCTGACCGCCGGGTTGACGCCGTTGGCGATCTCCGCCGTGGCCGCGGTCGGTGCGGGCCTGTTGTTCGCCCCGTTCGCCGTGGTGGACGCGCTGTCGTTCGACTGGGGTGTGCCGTCGGGTGCGGACTGGCTAGCGGTGCTGTGGTGGGGGGCGGCGACGATGGGCGTCGGGTCGGTGTTGTGGTTCTCCGGGATGCGGCGGTCCTCGGGCGCCACCGCGTCGGGGTTCATGGCGGTCATGCCGGTCTCGGCACTGCTGTTGTCCTACGTGCTGCTGGGCGAGTCGTTCCACTGGAGCCATGTGGTCGGCATCGCAGCGGTGCTGCTCGGGCTCGCCGCCGTGATCAGGTCCGACCAGTCCGCCCGCGAGGAGCGGTGACCGAGCCGCTCGCCGACCACGGATACAAGCGCCGCTTCGCTGGGAGGTGAGCCTGTAGCGCGGCGCAGGACACTCCGACAGCACGTGCACGGCTGGCGGGACGAACGTCGGGAGTCGACGCCTGCGATGGAGCAGCCGCTCACCGAGAAGGACCTGGCGCGGGTGATCACCTCGATCCCGCCGAACCGAACGCCTGCACGCCTTGGCCACGCCTGCCTCGGCCGCGATCACGTCGAGTCAGCTGCTCCTGGCCGAGATCGGCGGGTACGCCCCCACCCGGTGCTCCGCCTACGCCAGCTCCACCCGCGAGTACAGCAGCGAGCTGCTGGAAGCGGTGCAGAAGGCCCGCCTCCGACCGCTCACGGTCCACTACACGGAGTTCAGCAAGGCGTTCCGGACCGGCATCGCCCGCGCTCTCGATGACGACGGGAAGCTCGAACCGACCTTCGCCAAGGAAAGATCCAGGTGGCGGTGGGTGCGTCGCTCCGCAGCGGGCGCGCCCGGCTTTCCGCGGACATCGTTGGCGCGAGGCGGACGCAGCGGTCTCCGCTCAGGGTGACGCCGCACTAGTACGGCGGGACGGTGCTGGTCTTGGCGTTGCCGAGTACTGATCGTCGTAGATCGATCTGCCAGTGGGACCGCTGGTCGAATGGCTGGTCGAACCTGTGGAACGCGCAGCCCTGGGTGAAGCCGCGCCTGTCCGCGTCCCAGTCGGAGCCGGACTTGAAGTACACCTGGTAAGTACCTGATATCCCCGTCACCGTCGCCTGGGAGTGGGCCCGCACGTACACCATGACTTGAGGCTTCGACGGGTCTCCGGTCACGACGGACACGGCGACGTCGTCTGCCGTGCCGTTGTCGATGTCGAGGCGGCCTGGCCCGCGCGGGCCGGTGCGCTCGATCACGTGGCCGTTCGGCAGGCGGTTCTGTCCGGCGGGTGGCGGTTCGGGGCTGGCGGGGAGCGGCAGCCTGGGCTCGCTGGAGTGCAGGATCTGGTAGACGTTCGCCTTCGCGTCGTACAGCCGCTCCTGGAGCGTCGTCGGACCGCACTCATCCGTTGACGCGACGTTCGACGAGGGTTTGGTGCCTCGCAATTCCGCGAGGGGCTCGTGCAGTGCTGCCAAGAGGTGGCGTGTCGGCTCCCAGACCTCATCCGACGGGTGGAACGACGCGATCTCGTTCCACTGCTCGTCCAGCACCTTGGAGAGGTTCGCGGTGGCGGTGTCCACCTCGGCGAGGGAAGACGCCTTCAGCACCCGCTCCACTGCCGTGCGGACCGCCCGATGGGCGGCTTTCTCCTTGGCCCGGAACTCGGCGAGAGTCAGCGTCGGCGCTGGAGTGCGATCGGTGGTCCTCGTCGCTGATGACGGCCCTGGCCGCGCCGCTGGGTCGACTCGATCCCCTGCGGAGAGGACGCTGATCCCCACCGTGCTGAGCATCGCGACCAAGAGCAGGCCGAACACCCACCTGCCGGGATGCCGGGTACGCAAAGAGGCTGTCATGTCAGCCTTGAGAAGGTGTGGCGAAAGGTCGGGCACCGCATCGGAGCGTCGACTTCCGCCACCTGGTCATGGCTTTCTCCATTCGGTGCGCACGTCGAACGGTCAAGCACGCTGAGACGCCGACGGATCGCCAGCTCCGTCACCAGGCTTACCAGACACCGGCACACGGTGACGTACTGCGATCGGTGGATGCGCGGGTGCGGCGATCTGACTGAGGGGTGCTCACATCGGTGACGGCGATGATGAGGGGACGTGCTGTCCCTGCATGACCTGAGGGCTCGTCGATCCGATCCGACAGCTCGTGTCTAGCCGCTATGCCGGAACTGGAAACCCAACGAAGCGTGATTGGGTTGGTGCGCTAGGTCCACACTAGGGCGCGTGGAGCGCTGGCCGAGTCGATGGGTTGCCCGGGTCTTCGGCGGTAGGAGCCGCTCAGCGGATGATGGAGTGACCGAAGCCCGTCAGAGCGGGCTTGTGTTCAACACCGTCACGGCGGAGTCGAGTGCGGTGAACGTGCAGGCCGGACGGGATGTCCACTTCCACGCGTCGCAGGTGCGGCTGGTGCGGGCGCGAGTGGAGTCGGTGCTGGGGCGGGCACGACTCGCGTCGGTGCTCGGGGTGGTGGCCTTGAGCTTCCTCGTGACCCCCGAACCCCTGGACGACCGACCGATCGTGCTTCCGACTCCCACGACCATCACGGCCGAACCGACGACGAGCGCCGCTTCCCCCGTGCCGACGCCCACCAGGACCCCGACACCACGGCCCGTGCCCGCTCCGACCACGACAACGACCACCCTCGCCACGTCGTCGAGACAGCCCCCAACCGAGTCCACCGAGCCCATTGTGGAAGTGTCGCTCGGTAGGCCCGAGGACGACGTCGACGGCTGCGCGTCGCCCTGTCACGCCATGTTCATCCGCATGTGGGGATTCCCACCGAACGCCCGGTTCAACGTCGTTCCCCACTCATCGGAGTGGGACAGCCCGTTCAACCCAGGGGCCACCCTCGAGGTCGACGCCGACGGGACGAAGGAGTTCCACCGGTTCGCGTTGCCCCCGAACGACCACGAAGTGTGGGTCGTCGTGACCTTCGACGGTGGTGAGGTGAAGTCGAAACACTACCGCTGGCCCCTTCACTGAGGCGTCGACCAACTACCTCACCGACTGATGGCTGACAACCTGACCTCCGCCGACGGGTGGGTGACGGCATGTGGAACCAAGCCGAAATCAGGGGCTGCCTTCGATCCGATCGTTCAGGGCTCCAGGGCTTCTTCCGACGGTGCTGAGGTGGATCTAGGATCCGCTCATGGGCTTAGGGGAGGTCACGGTCGAGTCGGTGCGGCGGGCGGTTGCCGAATTCGACCGGCTCGGTGGTGACGAGTTCCGTTCGACCTACGGATTCGGGCCTGCGCGCAAATACGTGCTGGTGCATGAAGGGCGCGCGTACGACTCCAAGGCGATCGTCGGTGTCGCTCATGGGTTCGCCACGGGCACGTTCTGGCGGGCGGCGGACTTCACCGGCGGGCTGGCGTCCGTGGTTCGCGTGCTGCAGGATCTCGGCTTCGACGTTCGGACCGCCGAGGAACACGAGCGCGCAGGCTTCGGGGAGATCGCTGGGCAGCCCGCAGGAACCCGCTACGCGAGCCGGGAGGCCGCCTCGCGGGCTGGAGTGCACCTGCCGCTGACGGAAAGCGTCTGCGGGACTGCTGCCGCAGGCGCCGAATCGATCCTCGTCCCCGCCGACCAGGAGGTCGACGGTGAGATCATCTACGCCGGCCAAGGGGAAGCAGGCCGGGACCAGAGCTTCAAGACGCCCGCCAACGCCGCGCTGCTGACCAGCAGGCTGACCGGTATCCCGGTGCGGGTCTTGCATGGCATGCGTGAGCCTGGTTATCGCTATCTCGGGCTTTTCCGAGTAGTGGACGCGTGGCGGGACGTCGAGCGCAAAGGGCACAAGGTGTGCCAATTCCGCCTGACACCCGTAATCGACGCCGACAAGGCGAGTTCTGTCGCGCCGGAAGGGACCGTCAAGCCTGGTCGACGTGATTCGACTGTTCAGCGGGTCGTGCGGTCGACAGTCGTCTCCCGCTACGTGAAGGCGATGTACAGCGACACCTGCCAAGCGTGTCGGGTCAGGCTGATGGTCGGTGATCGCGGGTACTCCGAGGGCGCGCACATCCGGCCGCTCGGAAGTGGGCACGATGGCCCGGATGTGCCGCAGAACGTCCTGTGCTTGTGCCCGAACTGCCACGTGCTCTTCGACGCGGGCGCGCTCGTGATCGACGCAGACCTCACCGTCCGGGTCAACGGCGTCAGCCAGGGAGTGCTTGCCGTTGACGAGGAACACGGCATAGACGTGCGGCACCTCGCCTACCACCGGGAGCGCTACGGCCAGCAGAGCGAGGCCGAGTAGCGACAGGCCGATGCCCCGGCCGATCGACCGGGGCATCGGCGCGTCGGGTCAGCGGTAGGAGTGCTGGGACTGGACGTTCAGCTCGGTGAGGTGGACGCCGCGCGCGGGGTTGGTGCGGGGGTCGTTGACCTGGAGGACGTCGAGGCCCTTGCCGAGGTCGCTGGAGTAGATGTAGCCGTTGTAGTAGTACGCCGACCAGGAGCCGCCGCTCTCGTCCGGGTTCGCGGCGGGGCCGCGCTCGAAGTAGCCGATCTCCTTCGGGTTGGTGGAGTCGGTGAAGTCGATGATCTGAACGCCGCCCATGTACCAGGCCTGGACGAAGATGTCGCGGCCCGGGACGGGGATCAGCGAGCCGTTGTGGGCCACGCAGTTCTCCGACGACGTCTGGTGCCGGTCGATCTTGTAGAGGCTGCGGAACTCCATCAGGCGGTTGTCGCCGCGGCCGGTGATGTCGTAGATGGCGTTGGCGCCGCGGTTCGGGCCGATCTCGGCGTTGCAGGTGGCCGCGCCGCCGCCGCCGAGCTCGTCGGTGAACAGGACCTTGGTGCCCGCGTTGTTGAACGTCGCCGAGTGCCAGAACGCGAAGTTCTCGTTGTCCTGGACGCGGTTGATGACGCGCGGCTTCTCGCGGTCGGAGATGTCCATCAGGATGCCGTCGCCCATGCAGGCGCCCGCGGCGATGTTCTTCGACGGGTACGCGGTGATGTCGTGGCAGCCGGTGGTGGCCGAGACGTAGCCGGTCTGGACCGTGCCGGGACGCCCGGGGTTGCCGCCGTCCGGGAACAGGTTCGGCGTGGCCACGAGCGCGGCCGACGCCGGGTCGCGCAGCGGGATCTTCACGATGGAGATCGAGTCGTGCGGCGGCTTGCACTTGGAGAGGGTCTGCGAGGGCCCGTAGGAGGACACGTAGACGTACATGTCACGGCCGCGCTTGTCGGGCACGAGGGTGTGCGTGTGCGACCCGCAGGCGGTCTCCACGGCGGTGACGTAGCGCGGGTTGCGCTTGTCGCTGATGTCGAAGACCTTGATGCCCTCCCAGTACGGCTTGCTGCCGTCGTTCTGGGAGGTCGACGAGCAGGACGCGTCGCTGCGGCGGGAGTCGGTCGAGAGCACGACGAGGTCGCCGGTGACGGACACGTCGTTCTGCGAGCCGGGGCACAGGACCTGGCTCAGGATCGCGGGCCGCTTGGGGTTCTTGATGTCGTAGATCGTGAAGCCCAGGTAGTTGCCGACGATCGCGTAGTCGCCGGTGAAGGCGAGGTCCGTGCCGACCGACGCGGAGCCCGCGAGCGGCGCGGTGGCCGGAATGTTGGCGACGTGCGTGACGTTCGCGCTCATGACGGTCTCGTCCGGCGCGGGGAACTCGCTCTGCGCGGTCGCGGAGGTCGTCCCCAGCACCGTGGCGGCGGCGACGAAGGTCGTTCCCAGGATCGCAACTGGTGTTCGGCGGCGCCGGTCACGTCGGGATGAAGACACGCTGCACACCCCTCTCGGTTTCGGGTGCCCGAAGTATCGTCGTTGTTAGCTATTCAAACCACCCTCACTTTTCGGGTGGTTTTACCAGTTGAACGTTTATCCCCGACGAGGCCGCCGAGGAGGTACGGTCGTCGGCGTCGTCGCAGTTGGGAGGGCATGTGCGGGCTTGGCTCACGGTTGTCGCCATTGCGCTGTTCGGAGTATCGGCCTGCTCTGAAGAGCCCCCAGCACCTGACCATACGATTGTCCAGCCCGGCCTGCCGGGTGAGCCCAACCGGACCCTCTCCGCGGAGGAAGCGGAGTCCGCGCTCCCCGACACCGAGCCCAACGACGAGGACGTCTCCTACGTCCGGAACATGATCATCCACCACCAGCAGGCGGTGGAGATGAGCGCGCTCGCCCCCGAGCGGGCAGCCGACGAGCGGGTCAGGGGCCTGGCCTCGCGCATCCACGACGTGCAGGGCCCCGAGATCGGCATGATGAACCGCTGGCTGACGGGCCACGACCTGCCTGCGGTCAACCCCACCGAGGCGCACGCCCACGCCGACATGCCCGGCATGGCCACCGCCGAGGAGCTGGCCGCGCTCACCGCGGCGCGCGGGCCCGAGTTCGACCGGTTGTTCCTCGAACTGATGATCCGCCACCACGAGGGCGCCATCGAGATGGCCAGGGCCGTGCAGGTCTCCGGTGTGGACGTGCGGGTGCAGGAGATGGCCGACGACGTCATCGCCGAGCAGGCCGACGAGATCCGCCGCATGCGGGAGATGCAGGGATAACCGGCGCGCGTGCTGCCGGACCCCCTCGATAGCATCGACGGGTCAAGCGCACCCGAGCCGACCAGGAGTCGTCGTGTCCCAGCCGCAGCCCGTGCCCGCCGTCCCCACCAGCGTGGTGGTGCGCGCGGGGACTACCGCGGGCGCCGCCGTCCGCGAGGCCGGACTGCCCGGCAAGGGACCCGACGCCGTCGTCGTCGTCCGCGACGCCGACGGGCGGCTGCGCGATCTCGCGTGGACGCCGGACGCGGACGCCACCGTCGAGCCGGTCGCCGCCGACAGCGAGGACGGCCGCGCCGTCATCCGCCACTCGTGCGCGCACGTGCTCGCCCAGGCCGTCCAGCAGCAGTTCCCCGAGGCCAAGCTGGGCATCGGCCCGCCGGTCAAGGACGGCTTCTACTACGACTTCGACGTCGACCGCCCGTTCACCCCGGAGGACCTGCAGGCGCTGGAGAAGCGCATGAAGCAGATCATCAAGGGCGCGCAGCGGTTCTCCCGGCGGGTCGTCGAGTCGGTCGACGCGGCCAAGCAGGAGCTGGCGGGCGAGCCGTACAAGCTGGAGCTGGTCGACATCAAGAGCGACGTCGACACCAGCGAGGTCATGGAGGTGGGCGGCGGCGAGCTGACCATCTACGACAACCTCGACCCGCGCTCCGGCGAGCGCGTCTGGGGCGACCTGTGCCGGGGGCCGCACGTGCCGACCACCAAGCACATCCCGGCGTTCAAGCTGATGCGGGTCGCGGCGGCCTACTGGCGCGGCAGCGAGAAGAACCCGCAGCTGCAGCGCATCTACGGCACCGCGTGGGAGTCGCAGGAGGCGCTCGACCGGCACCTGGAGCTGCTGGCCGAGGCCGAGCGGCGCGACCACCGCAGGCTGGGCGTCGAGCTGGACCTGTTCAGCTTCCCCGACGAGATCGGCTCCGGCCTGGCGGTCTTCCACCCCAAGGGCGGCATCGTCCGGCGGGTCATGGAGGACTACTCGCGCAGCAGGCACGAGGAAGAGGGCTACGAGTTCGTCTACTCCCCGCACATCACCAAGGGGACGCTGTTCGAGACCTCCGGGCACCTGGACTGGTACCGCGAGGGCATGTACCCGGCGATGCACCTCGACGCCGAGTTGAACGCCGACGGCACCGTCCGCAGGCCGGGGCAGGACTACTACCTCAAGCCGATGAACTGCCCGTTCCACGACCTGATCTTCCGCTCGCGCGGCCGGTCGTACCGGGAGCTGCCGCTGCGCATGTTCGAGTTCGGCTCGGTGTACCGCTACGAGAAGTCCGGCGTCATCCACGGCCTGACCCGCGTGCGCGGCATGACGCAGGACGACGCCCACATCTTCTGCACGCCCGAGCAGGTGCAGGACGAGCTGCGGTCGCTGCTGTCCTTCGTGCTCGGCCTGCTGCGCGACTACGGGCTCACGGACTTCTACCTGGAGCTGTCGACCCGCAACGAGGAGAAGTACATCGGCTCCGACGAGGTGTGGGCAGAGGCGACGCAGACGCTGCGCGAGGCCGCCGAGAGCTCCGGCCTCGAGCTGGTCCCCGACCCGGGCGGCGCGGCGTTCTACGGCCCCAAGATCTCCGTCCAGGCCAAGGACGCCCTCGGCCGCACCTGGCAGATGTCCACGATCCAGGTCGACTTCATGCTCCCGGAGAAGTTCGAACTGGAGTACACCGCCGCCGACGGCTCCCGCCAGCGCCCGGTCATGATCCACCGCGCCCTGTTCGGCTCGATCGAGCGCTTCTTCGGCGTGCTGACCGAGCACTACGCGGGCGCCTTCCCGGCCTGGCTGGCCCCGGTCCAGGTGGTCGGCATCCCGGTGGCCGACGAGCACATCGACCACCTCATGGGCGTGGCGAAGGACCTCAAGACCCGAGGCCTCCGCGTCGAGGTGGACACCTCGGACGAGCGGATGCAGAAGAAGATCCGCAACCACACGCTGCAGAAGGTCCCGTTCCTCCTGCTGGCGGGCGGCAAGGACGTGGAAGCAGGCGCAGTCTCCTTCCGCTTCCGCGACGGCACCCAGGTAAATGGCGTTCCCGTGGCACAGGCGGTGGCCGCGATCGAGGCGTGGGTAGCGCGCCGAGAGAACTCGTCTCCCACCGCAGAGACCTTCTCGGTCTAGAGCACAAAAAAGAAGAAGCAGCGCAACCACCCACCCACGCAACACGCCCCACGAGCACTGTCCGATGGGGTGGACCCGCATTCGTGGGGAGCGAAGCGTCGCTACCCTCGCTCGGGCGCGGACGGCTTGCCCGCTCCGCCGCTTCCCCGCGCCCGCGACGCTTCGCTTAGGGGCCCCGCGAATGCGGGTCCACCCCATCGGACCAACAAATCAGCTCGCGAAGGGCGTCACGCCACCTAGGGAGGACGAGGTGGGCACCTGGGGCACAGGTGGGGGGTGAAAGCCGGAGCTGGCCAGGCTGAGAGAGCACCTGCCGCTGCCGGGACGGAGGGTGAGCTGAGGGAGTGCGGAAAGCTGGCTGGCACGTGCCGCGGGCAGAGGTGTGATTCAGCAGGCAAGGTTGAATGGCCGCCAGTGGGGCGGGCGAGAAGAGTTGAGAGTTGGCCAGCGTGGTGGGCAGGCGAGGCGGAGTTAAGGCTCGCCGGGGTGACGGGCGGGAGAAGTGAGGTTGGGAGTTGCTGGGGTGGGGGAAGTGGGGATGAAAGCCCGCCGGAGCGGTGGGCAGGCAAGGCGGGGTGAGAGCCGCTGGGCGGCGGCGGGGCAAGACGGGTGAGAGTTCGCCGGAGTGGCAGGCGGGCAAGGCAAGGTGAGAGCCCGCCGGAGTGGCAAGGTCAGCGCGAGCGGGCCTACCGTCCCAAAGGGATCACCATGAGCGACCCCGTCTCCTCATCCTCACGCACCCGCGCTCGCAAGCCGAACACCTCCAGCAGCAACTCCTCCGTCAACACCTCCCCAGGCGCCCCCACGGCCACGATCCGGCCGTTTTTCATCGCTACCAATCGGTCGGCGTAGCGGGCGGCCAACGCCAGTTCGTGGAGGACCATGACGATCGTGCGGTTGGTGTCCCGGTGGAGGTCTCGGACCAGTTCCAGGACGTCGATCTGGTGGGCCAGGTCCAGGTGCGTCGTGGGCTCGTCCAGCAGGAGGATGTCGGTTTCCTGGGCCAGGGCCATCGCGATCCAGGCTCGTTGGCGTTGGCCGCCGGAGAGTTCGTCGAGGGTGCGGTCGGCGAACTCGTCCGCGGCGGTCTTCTTCAGGGCCTGGTTGACGGCCTCCTCGTCGGCGGAGGACCAGCGGCGGTACCAGGTCTGGTGCGGGTGTCGGCCGCGGGCGACCAGGTCGGCGACCGTCAGGCCGTCGGGGGCCACGGGGGACTGGGGAAGCAGGCCGACGACGTTCGCCACGGACCGGGTCGGCAGTTTGTGGACCGGTTGGCCGTTGAGCAGGACGTGGCCCTCCACCGGCTTGAGCAGCCTGCCGAACGCGCGCAGCAGAGTGGACTTGCCGCAGCCGTTGGGGCCGATCACGGCGGTCACCGTGCCCTGGGGGATTTCGAGGTCCACACCGTGCACCACGGTGCGTTCGTCGTAGGCGAGGGTGAGGCGCTCGGCGCGCAGGTCGGTCATGTGCGGGCCTTTCCGCTGCGGACGAGCAGGTACAGCAGGTACGGCGCGCCCAGAGCGGCCGTCAGGACGCCGACCGGCAGTTCGACGGCGCCGAAGGCCGTGCGCCCCAGGACGTCCGCCCAGACGGTGACGGCCGCGCCCAGCAGGGCGGACGCGAGCAGCGGCGGCGTGCCCGTGCCCAGGAGCCGGACCGCGAGCTGCGGGCAGGCCAGGGCGACGAACGCGATCGGCCCCGCCGCCGCGGTCGCGGTGGCGGTCAGCAGGACCGCGATGACGATCAGCACCGCGCGCGTGGTGTCGATGCGGACGCCGAGGCCGCGCGCGGTGTCGTCGTCGAAGTTCAGGGCGCCGAAGGGGAACGACAGGACCAGCGCGGCGGGCAGCAGCACCACCAGCGCGATCCCGACGGCTTGCGCGTTCTCCCACGTGGCCGCGTTCAGGCTGCCGTTGAGCCAGACGATCGCGCGTCCGGCGTCCACGATGGACGCCTTCACCAGCAGCCACGAGATCAGGCTGGTCAGCACCGCCTGGATGCCGACGCCCACCAGCAGCACCCGGTACCCGGACAGCCCGCGGCGCACCGCGAGGACGTACACCAGGACCGCCGCCGCCAGCGCCCCGCCGATCGAGGCCAGCGGCACGCCCACCTCGGCGAGCGGCCCGCTGACCGCGCCGTACTCCCCGGCGAGCACGATCACCGCGACCGCCCCGGCCCCCGCGCCCGCGGTGACGCCGAGGATGTCCGGGCTCGCCAGCGGATTGCGCCCGACGCCCTGGATGATCGCCCCCGCCAGCCCGAGCGCCGCCCCGACCATGGCCCCGACGGCGGCCCTGGGCAGCCGGAACTGCAGGACGACCAGCCGGTCGGTGCGGTCGCCCCCGCCGAGAAGGACCCCGACGATGTCGCTGGCCGGGATGTCGAACTCGCCGCGTCCGGTGTTCGCCACGATCGCGGCGAACAGCGCCACCAGGGTGACGGCGGGCACCAGCACGTGCCGGGGGCGGATGACGGCCGAGACCGGGCCGACGCGGATCGCCTTCACAGCCGCACCGGCTTCCGCCGACGGATCAGGTAGATGAACACCGGGGCGCCGATGAACGCCAGCATGATCCCCACCGGCAGCTCGCTCGGGCGCGCCACCAGCCTGCCCAGCACGTCCGCGGCGACCATGAGCGCCATCCCGACCAGCGCCGAGTACAGCAGCACCCACCGGTAGTCCGGGCCGGTGATCGAGCGGGCGATGTGCGCGGCCATCAGGCCGACGAACCCGATCGGCCCGCACGCGGCCACCGCGACCCCGGTGAGCAGGGTGATCGCGGCCATGCCCACCAGCCGGGTGAGCCCGACCCGCACCCCGAGCGCGCGGGCCACGTCCTCGCCGAGGGACAGCGAGTTGAGCCCGCGCGCGTTGGCCGCGGCCAACACCAGGCCCGCGACGACGAACGGCAGCATCTGCGCGGTGATCTCGGCCGGACGCCCGGAGACCGAGCCGACGGTCCAGAACCGGTAGAGCTCCAGCGCCTGCTCGTCCAGGATCAGCATGCCCGCGGTGAGCGCGGTGAACAGCGCGTGCACCGCCGCGCCGCCGAGCGCGAGGGTGACCGGTGTCGCGCCGCCCCGGGTGCGGTTGCCCACGAAGTAGACGATCGCCGAGGCCAGGAACGCCCCCGCGAAGCCGAACCAGACGTAGCCGTAGAGCGTGGTGACGCCGAGCAGGAAGATCCCGCCCGCGACGAACATGCCCGCGCCCGCGCTCACCCCGAGCAGCACCGGGTCGGCGATCGGGTTGCGGGTGTGGCCCTGCATGAGCGCGCCCGCCACGCCCAGCGCGCAGCCGGCGACCAGGGCGAGCGCGGTGCGCGGCAGCCGCAGCGAGCGGACGATGACGTCGCCCTCGGCGCCGGTGGGCGTCCACAGGCCGTGCCACACCTCGGGCAGGCTCAACGCCTTGCTGCCCAGCGCGATGCTGAGCAGCACCACGCCGAGCACGGCGGCGGCGACCACGACCAGGCCCCGGCGCCGCAGGCTGGTCCGGGCCTGGGTCACGCGTTCCTCCGAGTGTTAGCTTAGGGCAGCCTACCTTTACAAATGACCTTGAAGGACACCCCTCGCATGAGAGCACGCTCCCTAGTCGTCGCACTGGCCCTCGCCGCCACCGCGTGCGGCGGCGCCGAACCGGAATCGCAGGGCGGCGCGGCCGCGGGCGGGGGCGCGTTCCCGCGCACCGTCACCCACGCCATGGGGACCGCCGAGCTGCCCGAGCGGCCGCTGCGGGTGGTCGCGCTCGACATGACCTTCGTGGACGCCACGCTGGCGCTGGAGGGCGAGGTCGTCGGCTTCACCACCCTCGCGGGCGGTGACGACAGGCTGCCCGACTACTTCGGCGGCGACGTGGCGAAGTACGCGCCCAAGGCCGTCCCGGTCGGCACGCTGAGCGAGCCCAACCTGGAGAAGATCGTCGAGCTCGACCCCGACCTGATCCTCTCGGCGAAGGTCCGCCACGAGAAGCTCTACGAGCAGCTGACCGCGATCGCGCCGACGGTGTTCTCCGAGACCACCGGCGGCACCTGGAAGGCCAACCTCGAACTCGTGGGCCGGGCGCTGGGCAAGGAGGACCTGGCCAAGCAGAAGATCGCCGCCTACGAGACCAGGGCCAAGGCCGTCGGCGACGCGGTGCGCGCCGCCGAGGGCGCCAACCCGACGGTGTCGGTCGTGCGGTTCGTCGACGGCCCGACCCGCATCTACAAGGACGACACCTACATCGGCGTCATCATCGGCGACCTCGGCTTCGACAAGCCCGAGGCCGCGACCGGCACCGGCTTCAACACCGAGATCTCCGACGAGCAGATCGGCCTCATGGACGCCGACGACATCTTCGTCTCCGTCTACGCCGACGAGGCGGGCCTGAGCGCGCAGACCAAGGAGAAGTTCGAGGCCAACCCGCTGTGGGGGCAGCTCAAGGGCACCGTCCACGAGGTCAGCGACAAGACCTGGATGAGCGCGGTCGGCCTCTACGGCGCGAACGTGGTGCTCGACGACATCGCCAAGGTGTACGGGGTCGACCCGGCGCGCTAGGCGGTCAGTCGACCGTGCGCCACGCGTCGGCCAGCAGCGCCCTGGTCTCGCCGAGCAGCTGCGGCAGGACCTTCGTGTGGCCGATCACCGGCATGAAGTTGGCATCGCCGCCCCACCTCGGCACCAGGTGCTGGTGCAGGTGGGCGGCGATGCCCGCGCCCGCGATGACGCCCTGGTTCATGCCGATGTTGAACCCGTGCGGCGCGGCCACCTTGCGCGCCACCCGCATCGCCCGCTGGGTGTGCTCGGCCAGCTCGACCGTCTCCTCCGCGGTGAGGTCGGTGTAGTCGGCGACGTGGCGGAACGGCACCACCATGAGGTGGCCGGGGTTGTACGGGTACAGGTTGAGCACCACGTAGACCAGCTCGCCGCGGGCGATGATCAGCGCGTCCGGGTCGTCGAGCTGGACGAGGGTGCAGAACGGGCACAGCTCGCGCTCGTCGCCGACCGGCTTGTTCTCGCCGCGGATGTAGGCCATGCGGTGCGGCGTCCACAGCCGCTGCAGGGCGTCGGGTATCCCGACGCCTTCCTGGGCGACGAGCTCAGGGTCCACGGCCATGCCCCGATCCTAGTGGCGGGTCCCGGTCCGGCTCGGCCGCCGACCGGAGGACGGCACGCACGCGGGGTGCCGAGCGCACGATCGTGGTCGGGTTAGGCTTCCCCAGCCCTGTTCATCTCCGCCGGTAAGGCCCCATGCTGAACATATTCGCCAGAGCCTCGGTGTCCCGAGTCACCGATCCCGTCGGCAGGTGGCTGGTCGGTGTCGGGCTGACCCCCAACGCGATCACCCTGGTGGGCACGGCGGGCGCCATCGCGGGCGCCCTCTGGCTCTTCCCGGCGGGCCACCTCCTCGCGGGGACGTTCGTGGTGTGGGGCTTCGCCATGTTCGACCTGCTCGACGGCGCGATGGCCAGGGCCCGCGGCGGCGGCACGCGCTACGGCGCGGTGCTGGACGCGACCTGCGACCGGCTCGCCGACGGCGCGCTGTTCAGCGGGATCGCCTGGTACGCCTTCTTCGTGGCGCAGGACGCGCTGCTGGCCTCGACCGCGCTGATCTGCCTCGTCACCGCGCAGGTGATCTCCTATGTGAAGGCGCGCGCGGAGGCCAGCGGGCTGTCGGCGGACGGCGGGCTCGTGGAGCGGGCGGAACGGCTTATCACCACGCTGGTGGGGACCGGCCTGGTGGGCCTCGGCGTGCCGTACGCGCTGCACGTGGCGCTGGTGCTGCTGTCGGTCGGGTCGGTGGTGACGGTGGCGCAGCGGCTGGTCGCGGTGCGCCGGAGCGCGGAGGAGCGGGCATGAGCTGGGGGGAGCGGCTGGCCGACGCGGGGTACGCGGCGGGCTGGCGGCTGGTGCGGACGCTGCCGGAGCCGGTCGCGACCGGGCTGTTCCGCGCGGGGGCCGACCTCGCCGCCCGCCGGGAGGGGCCGGGCGCGCGGCGGCTGCGCCGGAACCTGTCGCGGGTGGTGCCCCAGGCGGGCGCGGCCGAGCTGGACGACCTGGTGCGGGCCGGACTGCGGTCCTACGCCCGGTACTGGATGGAGGCCTTCCGGCTGCCGTCGATGGACCTGGACTCGGTGTACCGGCGGGTCGACGCGGGCGTCACCGGGACCGAGTACGTGGACAAGGCGCTGGCCGACGGCAACGGCGTCGTCTTCGCGCTGTCGCACTCGGGGAACTGGGACGCCGCCGGGGTCTGGCTGGTGCGCGCGTACGGCCGGTTCACGACCGTCGCGGAGCGGCTGAAACCGGAGTCGCTGTACGACCGGTTCGTCGCGTACCGCGAGTCGCTGGGGTTCGAGGTCGTCCCGGCCACGGGCGGGGAGCGCAACCCCGCGGTGGTCCTGGCCGAGCGGCTGCGGGAGAACGGGCTGGTCTGCCTGCTCGCCGACCGCGACCTGACGCCGAGCGGCAGGACGGTGACGTTCTTCGGCGCGGAGACGAAGATGCCCGCGGGGCCGGCGTACCTGGCCGCCCGCACCGGGGCGGCGCTGATCCCGGTCGGCTGCTGGTTCACCGAGGACGGGTGGGGCGTGCGGTTCCACCCGCCGCTGCCGGTGGCGGGCGTGCGCGCGGTGCCGTCGGCGACCCAGGCGCTGGCCGACGTGCTGGCCGCGGACATCGCCGCGCACCCGGAGGACTGGCACATGCTCCAGAACCTGTGGCTGGAGGACGTGACGTCGTGAGCGGGCTGGCGAGCGGACCATCGGCACAGCGACTGCGCGTCGGCATCGTCTGCCCGTACTCCTTCGACGTCCCCGGCGGGGTGCAGGCGCACGTCGTCGACCTGGCCAGGGCGCTGCGCGGGCTGGGGCACTCGGTCGACGTGCTCGCGCCCGCCGACGACGACACCCCGGTCCCCGACTTCGTCCAGCCCGCGGGCCGGGCGCTGGGCATCCCGTACAACGGGTCGGTGGCCCGGCTGTCGTTCGGGCCGCTGTCCTTCGCCCGGGTCCGGCGCTGGATCCGCGAGCACGACTTCGACGTCCTGCACCTGCACGAGCCGACCGCGCCGAGCCTGTCGATGCTGGCGCTGATGGTCGCCGACGGGCCGATCGTGGCGACGTTCCACACCTCGACCCCGCGCTCGCGCACGCTGAGCGCGTTCCAGATGGTGCTGCAGCCGTTCCTGGAGAAGGTGACGGCCCGCATCGCGGTGTCCGCGCTGGCGCGCCGGGTGCAGGTGGAGCACCTGGGCGGCGACGCGGTGGAGATCCCCAACGGCGTGGACGTCGCGTTCTTCCGCGACGCCGACCCGCTGCCGGGGTATCCGCGCGGCTGCTCGGTCGGGTTCGTCGGCCGCTACGACGAGCCGCGCAAGGGGATGCCGGTGCTGCTGGAGGCGCTGCGCCCGCTGGCCGCGGAGTTCCCGGAGCTGCGGCTGGTCGTGGTGGGCCGGGGCGACGCCGCCGAACTGCGGAAGGCGGCGGGCCCGGTGCGGGTCGAGCTGCTGGGGCAGGTGGACGACCGGGAGAAGGCGTCGATGCTGCGCGGCATCGACGTCTACTGCGCGCCCAACACCGGCGGGGAGAGCTTCGGGATCATCCTCACCGAGGCGATGGCCGCCGGGACCGCCGTCGCAGCGAGCGATCTCGACGCCTTCCGCCGGGTGCTGGACGACGGGCGGGCCGGGGTGCTGACGCCGGTCGGGGACGCGCCCGCTCTGACGGAGGCCTTGCGCTCGCTGCTCTCCGACCCCGAGCGCCGCGCCGCGGTGGCGGCCGAGGGACACCGGCGGGTGGCCGCGTACGACTGGTCGGTGGTGGCCGCGCAGGTGCTGCGCGTCTACGAGCAGGCGGTCGCGGCCTGCCCGCGCCCGGTGGGGGAGGCGCAGTGAGCTGGTGGATCGTCCTGCTGGTCGCGGTCATGGTGCTGGGCGGCGTGTACCTGGTGGGGACGGCGAACCGGCTGGACCGCCTGCACATCCGCACCGACGCCGCCTGGGCCGCCCTCGACGCCGCCCTGGCCCGCCGCGCCGTGGTCGCCCGCGCCGTGGCGGGGGTGCTGGGGGTGGAACACCTGCGGGTGGAGGCCGAACAGGCCGAACACGCCCCGCGGGTGGCCCGGGAGGACGCGGAGAACGTGCTGACCCGATCGCTGTCCGAAGTGGACCGATCCCGGCTGCCGTCCGCGCTGACCGCCGAACTGACCGACGCCGAACACCGCGTGGTCATCGCCCGCCGCGTCCACGGCGACGCCGTCCGCGACACCCTCACCCAACGCCGCCGCCGCGTGGTCCGCTGGTTCAAACTCGCAGGCGGCGCGCCGCGCCCGGAGTACTTCGAGATCGCCGAACCGGACCTGGCCCAGGAGCCTTAGCCGCCGACGCCGTCATGTGCCCGCTGACCGCGGCGCGATGGTCGAACTGGGGCGGTTCACCGAGGTCTGCTTGACCGGTCCGGGACGGCCTCGTCAGGTCGTCCCGGACCGCGCGGCTAGGCCATCTGCGTGGCCAGGGAGGTCGGCATGGGGTCGAAGCGGGCGAAGTGGCGGGTGAAGGTCGCCGAGCCGGAGGTCAGGGAGCGCAGGTCGATGAGGTAGCGGACCAGGTTGGTGGCGGGGACCTCGGCGGTGACGATCGTGAAGCCCGAGCCCTCCGACTCCGTGCCGAGGACCCGGCCGCGGCGGGCCGACAGGTCGCCGAGGACCGTGCCCAGGTGCTCATCCGGCAGCCGGACCGTCACCGAGTCGATCGGCTCCAGCAGGGAGATCGTGGTCTTCGCCGCGGCGTCCTTCAGCGCCAGCGCGCCCGCTGTCTGGAAGGCCGCGTCGGAGGAGTCCACGCTGTGCGCCTTGCCGTCGACGAGCGTCACGCGGATGTCCACCATCGGGTTGCCGGTCGACACGCCCCGGGCGAGCTGGGCGCGGATGCCCTTCTCCACGCTGGGGATGAACTGGTGCGGGACCGCGCCGCCCACCACCCGGTCGAGGAACTCGAAGCCAGCGCCGGTCGGGAGCGGCTCGACCTCGATGTCGCACACGGCGTACTGGCCGTGGCCGCCGGACTGCTTCACGTGCCTGCCGTGCCCCCGCGCGGGCCCGGCGAACGTCTCGCGCATCGACACCTTGACCGGCTCGGTGTCGATCTCCGCGCCGCCCGCGCGCAAGCGGGCCAGCACGACGTCGGCGTGCGCCTCGCCCATGCACCACAGCACGAGCTGGTGGGTCTCCGGATTGCGGTCCATGCGCAGGGTCGGGTCGCCCGCCACCAGCCGGGCCAGGTTGCGGGCCAGGGCGTCCTCGTCGCTGCGGGTGCGGGCGACCACGGCGACCGGCAGCAGCGGCTCCGGCATCGTCCACGGGGACATCAGCAGCGGGTCCTCGGGCGCGGACAGGGTGTCGCCGGTCTCGGCCGAGCCGACCTTGGTCAGCGCGCACACATCACCGGCGATGCAATAAGGGACCTCGCGCAGCGAGGCCCCCAGGGGAGAGTAGACGTGCGCGACGCGCTCGTCCGCGTCATGGTCCTCGTGGCCGCGATCGGCCAATCCGTGGCCGGAGACGTGCACCTGCCGTTCCGGTCGCAGGGTCCCGGAGAACACCCGCACCAGCGACACCCTGCCCACATAGGAGTCGACCGCCGTGCGGACGACCTCCGCGGCCAGCGGGCCCCGGGGGTCGGGGATGATCGCCGCGTGCGGGCGGCCGTGCGGGTCGGTCACCTCGGGCAGCGGGTGCTCCAGCGGTGACGGGAAGCCGCGGGTCAGCACCTCCAGCAGTTCCTCGAGGCCGAGTCCGGTGAACGAGCACACCGGCACGACCGGGAAGAACGAGCCGCGGGCGACCGCCTTCTCCAGGTCGGTGATGACGGTCTCGGTGTCGATCTCCTCGCCGCCGAGGTAGCGGTCCATCAGGGACTCGTCCTCGCTCTCGGCGATGATGCCCTCCAGCAGTTCCGCGCGGGCGTCGGCGATCGCGTCGCGGGCGGCGTCGTCGAGGTCGGTGAGCGTCATCCGCCCGCCGGAGTGGTCGTAGCGGCGCTTGGTGATGAGCCCGTCGAGGGCGGAGTCGCCGTGCGGCAGCCACAGCGGCAGCACGTTGGCGCCGAAGGCCTCCCGGCAGGCGACCAGCTCGGCGGTGAAGTCCGCGCGCGGGTGGTCGAGGCGGGCCACGACGAGCGCGCGGGGCATGCCGACCGCATCACACTCGCGCCACAGCGCGATGGTCGCCGGGTCGACGCCCTCGGCCGCGCACACCACGAACAGCGCCGCGTCCGCCGCGCGCAGTCCCGCCCGCAGCTCGCCGACGAAATCGGCGTAGCCGGGGGTGTCGATCAGGTTGACCTTGACGCCGTCGTGCATCAGCGGGGCCACCGCCAGCCCCACCGACCGCTGCTGGCGCTGCGCGGCCGGATCGTGGTCGCAGACCGTGGTCCCCTCGGTGACGGTCCCGGCCCGGGGGAGCACGCCGGTGGCGGCCAGCAGCGCCTCGGCGAGCGTCGTCTTCCCCGAGCCGGACGGGCCCACCAGGGCCACGTTCCTGATCCGCGCCGGGTCGTCCACCGTCACGGCGGACTCGGCATGACCGTTGTCGGCGTGCTTGCTGCCCATCTCCCGCACCTCCCGCTCGACCCGCCCTTGTGTCGGATCTCACATCTTGTCACCGCTGGTGACCAGCGCGCTCCCCGCAGGTCGGAAGTGGCCTGCCGAGATAGCCCCGCATTGGCTGCCTTCAGCGGTCCACATCACACGTAAGCTGTGGTCAGCGGCCTTTCGTGAGCCGCATACCCCAAGACGATTCGAGAGGCGAACCGTGTCCGACGCACAGACCACCACTGCCCCCCAGCCGGAGACCGGCACGTCCCGGGTCAAGCGCGGCATGGCGGAGATGCTCAAGGGCGGCGTGATCATGGACGTCGTCGACGCCACCCAGGCCAAGATCGCCGAGGACGCGGGCGCCGTCGCGGTCATGGCGCTGGAGCGGGTGCCCGCCGACATCCGCGCGCAGGGCGGCGTGGCGCGCATGAGCGACCCCGACCTGATCCAGGGGATCATCGAGGCCGTCTCCATCCCGGTCATGGCCAAGGCCCGCATCGGCCACTTCGTCGAGGCGCAGGTGCTGCAGTCCCTCGGCGTGGACTACATCGACGAGTCCGAGGTGCTGACCCCGGCCGACTACGCCAACCACATCGACAAGTGGGCCTTCACCGTCCCCTTCGTCTGCGGCGCCACCAACCTCGGCGAGGCGCTGCGGCGCATCACCGAGGGCGCGGCGATGATCCGCTCCAAGGGCGAGGCGGGCACCGGCGACGTCTCCAACGCCACGACCCACATGCGCAAGATCCGCGGCGAGATCAAGCGGCTGACCTCGCTGCCCGAGGACGAGCTCTACGTCGCTGCCAAGGAGCTGCAGGCGCCGTACGAGCTGGTCAAGGAGGTCGCGACCACCGGAAAGCTGCCGGTCGTGCTGTTCACCGCAGGCGGCATCGCGACCCCGGCCGACGCGGCGATGATGATGCAGCTGGGCGCCGAGGGCGTGTTCGTCGGCTCCGGCATCTTCAAGTCCGGCGACCCGGCCAAGCGCGCCGACGCCATCGTCAAGGCCACCACCTTCCACGACGACCCCGACATGATCGCCAAGGTCTCCCGCGGCCTGGGCGAGGCCATGGTCGGCATCAACGTCGAGGACGTCCCGGAGCCGCACCGGCTCGCGGAGCGCGGCTGGTAGTCAGACGTGCTCGGAGACCAGGCACGCCGTCGTGCCCGGCTCCAGCGCCTCGAACACGTGCGGGATGTCGCCGGGATAGGCGATGTAGTCGCCCGGTCCGAGTTCCACCGGCTCGTCGGTCGGGCCCAGCCGGGCCCGGCCGCTGGCCAGGACCACGTGCTCGACCACGCCGGGGAAGTGCGGGTCGGACTCCCTGCGGCTGCCCGGCTCCGCGCTGATCAGGTAGATGTCGCGGCGGGCGTTCGGCGGGCAGGACGCGAGCAGGGTCGCGGCGTAGTCCGCGCGCTCGGAGTACACGATCGGCCCCTCGCCCGCCCTGATCACCTGCACGCGCGGGGTGGGCGGCTCGACGAGCCGGGAGAACGGCACGCCGAGCGCCACGCTCAGCGCCCACAGCGTCTCCACGCTCGGGTTGCCGGACGCCGCCTCCAGTTGCGACAGCGTCGACTTGGCGATGCCCGCGCGCTTGGCGGCCTCGCTCAGGGACAGGCCCGCGCGCTCGCGTTCGCGGCGCAGCGAGCGGGCGATGACGTCCAGTGGGGCGCCGCGCTGGTCCACCGGGCCTCCCGTTCGGTGTGACGGACAAGTCGTTCGGCTTGACGAACGACCGGAGCATTGTTCATCGTAGGACACTATGCGTTCGATCTGGCGAACACTCGATGCGGAGCTGTGGCGCGGCGTGCTGGCCATCGCGGCCGCCGCCGCGGTCAACGGCGCGTCCTTCGGCGCCATCTCCGTGGCCTCCGGCCTGCCGATGTGGGTCCCGGTGGCTATGTCCCTCCTGGTCTTCGCGGGCGGCTCGCAGTACCTGGCCGTCGGCGTGACGGCGGCGGGCGGCAGCCCCGTCGCCGCGGTCCTCGGCGGGCTGCTGCTCAACGCCCGCCACCTGCCGTTCGGCCTGGCGGTCGGCGAACTCGTCGGCCGAGGCTGGGCGGCCCGCCTGCTCGGCAGCCACCTCCTGATCGACGAGTCCGTCGCCTTCGCGATGGCCCAACGCGACGCGGTACGCGCGCGAGCGGCCTACTGGGCGTGCGGCGCGACCCTGTTCGTCGCCTGGAACCTCGGCGTCCTCGGCGGCGCCGTCGCGGGCCAACTCGTCGGCGACGCGGACGCCCTCGGCCTCGACGCGGTCTTCCCGGCGGCCATGCTGGCCCTGGTCCTCCCCGCGCTGAAGGACGCCAGTGCCCGCATTCCCGCCCTGGTGGGCGCCGCGGTCGCCCTGGCGGCCACCCCGTTCCTGCCGACGGGCGTGCCGATCCTGCTGGCGCTGCTCGGCCTCCTCGCGGTCCCCCGGCCTGCCCGGAAGGCGCCGGAGGTGGTCGCGTGACCGGCGCGCTGACCCCGCCGACCTTGTCGTCCCTGGTTCGGAGGGTGCGGGGAGGTGGTGACGTGAGTGGCCCGCTTGCGTCGGCGCGCGGCGGGGAAGGCTCCGGAACCGAGAGCGGGCCGTCGGACGATTTCGCCCGGAGGGCGTCGTGGGCCGGGGGTCCGACTGATCTGCCCGCCGTCCCGCGTCGTGTCTTGGAGGTTCTGCTGTGACGCTCTTGCCGATCCTGATCCTCGCCGCGGGGACCTTCGCGTTCCGCTTCGGTGGGGTGCTGTTGCGCGACCGGTTGACCTTCTCGGACCGGGTGAAGGAACTGCTGTCCACCTCGGCCGTCGTGCTGCTGTTCGCGCTGGTGGCGACGTCGGCGCTGGCCAAGGGGCAGGACTTCGCGGGGTGGGCGTTGCCCGCCGGGGTGCTTGTCGCGGGTGTGCTCGCCTGGCGCAAGGCGCCGTTCGTGGTGGTTGTCGTGGCCGCCGCGTTGACCACCGCTCTGCTCCGTCTCGCGGGGCTGGCCTAACCTCGACCCGTACGAAAGGAATCGAACCGGTGTCCACCGACCGACCCCTGATCGGGGTGCTCGCCCTGCAGGGCGACGTGCGCGAGCACGTCGCCGCGCTCACCGCGGCGGGCGCCGCGACGACGAGTGTGCGCAGGCCCGAGGAGCTGTCCCGAGTGGACGGGCTGGTGCTGCCGGGCGGGGAGTCGACCACGATCTCCCGCCTGCTGGCCACCTTCGACCTGCTGGAGCCCCTGCGCGCCCGGATCGCCGACGGCCTGCCCGTCTACGGCTCGTGCGCTGGCATGATCCTGCTCGCCGAGAAGATCATCGACGGCCGCCCCGACCAGCACCAGGTCGGCGGCATCGATATGGTCGTGCGGCGCAACGCGTTCGGCAGGCAGGTGGACTCCTTCGAGGCCGACCTCGACGTCACCGGCCTCGACGACGGCCCGGTGCACGCGGTCTTCATCCGCGCGCCGTGGGTCGAGTCGGTCTCGGCCGAGGCCGAGGTGCTGGCGAGGGTCCCCGACACCCAGGCCGCGGGGGAGGCCGGCGGTAGGATCGTCGCCGTCCGCCAGGGCAGGGTGCTGGCCACCGCCTTCCACCCCGAGCTCACCGGCGACCACCGCGTGCACCGCCTGTTCACGGACCTGGTCCGTGAAGCCTGACCTGACGACGGAGGATAGATGAGCGGCCACTCCAAGTGGGCGACGACCAAGCACAAGAAGGCCGCCCTCGACGCCAAGCGTGGCAAGCTCTTCGCGAAGCTGATCAAGAACATCGAGGTCGCGGCGCGCACCGGCGGCGGCGACCCCGAGGGCAACCCGACCCTCTACGACGCCATCCAGAAGGCGAAGAAGAGCTCCGTCCCGAACGACAACATCGAGCGGGCCCGCAAGCGCGGCGGCGGCGAGGAGGCGGGCGGCGCCGACTGGCAGACGATCATGTACGAGGGCTACGGCCCCAACGGCGTCGCGGTGCTGATCGAGTGCCTCACCGACAACCGCAACCGCGCCGCCACCGAGGTCCGCACCGCCATGACCCGCAACGGCGGCTCCATGGCCGACCCGGGCTCGGTGTCGTACATGTTCAACCGCAAGGGCGTGGTGATCGTCCCGAAGAACGGCCTGACCGAGGACGACGTCCTCATGGCCGTGCTCGACGCGGGCGCGGAGGAGGTCAACGACCTCGGCGAGAGCTTCGAGGTGGTCTCCGAGGCCGGTGACATGGTCGCCGTCCGCAAGGCGCTGCAGGACGCGGGCTACGACTACGAGTCCGCCGACGCGAGCTTCCTGCCCATGTCCACCGTCCAGCTCGACGCCGACGGCGCGCGCAAGATCTTCAAGCTGATCGACGCGCTCGAGGACTCCGACGACGTGCAGAACGTGTACGCCAACTTCGACGTGGCCGACGACGTGATGGCCGAGGTCGACGCCTAGTGTCCCTGCCCGCCCTCACCCCGGACGAGGAGCAGCTGCGCGAGTGGCTGCTCCACACCGCGGACCAGGACGGGTACGCGGCGGTCGAGGTCGCGGGCGACGCCGACGGGGCGCCGTACGCCTTCACGGTGGGCGTGTGGCGCCGCTTCGCCGCGCCGGAGGCGGTCGTGGTCGGGCTGCCGGTCGACATGGCCCGCCCGCTGCTCGACCTCTACGTGCGCCGCACCGCCGAGGGCGAGCGGTTCTACCCCGGCCTGCCCTACCTCGACTTCTTCGAGGGCACCCCGGTGGTCGTGGAGCGCGTCCACAAGGGCCACTACCCGGAGTTCTTCGGCAGCGCGTTCCTCGTCTACCCGCAGGGCGACTTCCCGGCGATGCAGCTGATCGTCGCCACCCCGGACGGCAGGTTCCCGTGGAGCCCGGACGCCCCGGACGGCTTCGACATCTGGCAGCCGGTGCTCACCTACACCGGCAGGCCGGAGACCTGGCGCCCGGGCATCGACGGCCCCTGAACGGGCCTATCCGCCGCCCCGACGCCCGAACTAGGATCTTGGTCCGGTTCGGCGGAAGGGGAGCCGCATGTCCACCGAGCGGCCCCGGCCGAGCGCGTGCACCGAGGTCGAACTCGGCTTCCGCCCCCAGCCCGCGGTCCGCTGGCTCGCGCCGAAGGTGCTGGTCAGCACCGGCATCCAGTCCGCGATCGCGGCGGTGTTCGGGTCCTACGCCGACAAGCGCGAACTGCAGGGCGGCCTGCCGTCGACCATCCACCGCCGCATCGGCGACGAGCTGTGGTTCGACTTCGCCGCCGACGTGGGCGACGGCTTCGACGCCACGTATTCCGTGGCCTCCCTGCTGGCCGCCGAGTCGCTGACCCTCGACGGCGACACCCTCCCGCGCGGCAGCCTGCTGGTCCTCGGCGGCGACCAGGTCTACCCGGGCGCCTCGACCCGCGCCTACGAGGACCGCACCAAAGGCCCCTACCGCGCCGCGCTGCCCAGCACGACCGGGGACCGGCCGGTCCTGTTCGCCCTGCCCGGCAACCACGACTGGTACGACGGGCTCACTTCATTCCTGCGGGTCTTCGCCCAGCGCAGGCCCATCGGCGGCTGGGACACCGAGCAGACCCGGTCCTACTTCGCCGTCCAGCTCCCGCACCGCTGGTGGCTGATGGCCATCGACACCCAGTTCGACGACTACGTCGACGCCCCGCAGCTGGAGTACTTCCGCACGGTCTCCCGCGACATCGAGCCCGGCGACGGCGTCATCCTCTGCACCCCGTCGCCTGCGTGGATCGCCGCGGGCGCGGGCGGGTCGACCAAGTGCCACGACACCATCGAGTTCTTCAACCGCGAGATCGTGCGCGCCCGCGGCGCCGAGATCCGGGTGATGCTCTCCGGCGACACCCACCACTACGCGCACTACGCCGAGCGCGACGGCGGACGGCACCTGATCACCTGCGGGCTGGGCGGGGCGTACCTGGCCGCCACGCACGAGCTCCCCGACGAGCTCCGCCTGCCCCCGACGGCCTCGCGCGTGCGCGACCCGTCGCCGCCCACGGCCTACGACCTCGCCGCCCGCTACCCCGACGTGGCCGCGTCGCGCCGCTTCGCCACCGGCGTCTTCAGCCTGCCCTGGCGCAACCCCGGCTTCTGGGCGCTCACCGGGACCTTCCAGACCCTGATGACCCTCGCCGTGCTGTACGGCCTGGTCAGCACCCTCGCCGACGACGAGCAGCGCGGCTTCTTCGGCAAGGTCGCCAGCTGGGCGCCCGCGATCGGCGTCGGCATCGTCCTCGTCTTCGGCGGCCTGGCGTTCGCCCGAATACAGCACATCCGCCAGGGCCCCAAGGCCACCGCGGCCGGACTGCTGCACGCGATCGCCCACATCGGACTGAGCGTCGGCTGGTCCCTCACCGTCGTCGCCCTGCACACCGACGTCCTGCCGGACGGCGCGGTCGGCGACTGGTCGACGCTGTCGATCGTCCTGTTCGGCACCCCGCTGCTGATCGGCTTCATCGACGCCGAACTCGTCGCCGTCTACCTGCTGCTCGCCTCCCGCGCGGGCATCAACGTCAACGAGGTCATGGCGGGGCAGAGCATCGAGGACCACAAGGGCTTCCTGCGGATGCACATCGACACCGAGGGCGTGCTCACCATCCACCCGGTCAAGCTCGACACGGTCTGCCGCGCCTGGTCGGCGCGGCCGGACGGGGCGCCCCACGAGCCGTGGCTCGCCCCGGCCCGGCCGCTGCGCCCCGCCCGGATGGACCGTCCGATCACGGTCACCCGGCGCTGACCGCCCGGTCGAGGCCTACTCGGCGTCGACGGTAGCGGGCGGGGCCGAGGGCGGGGTCCGGTTCTCGATCTTGATGCCGCACTTGCCCACCAGCGCGACCCCGGCGCCGATCGTGGTGGCGACCGGCGCGGCGAGCGCGGCGACGATGCCGACCGCGACCGGCACGTCCACGACCACGTCGTTCTTGCTGTCGCGGACGACGACCCTGCGGTTGATGCCCTCGCTGAGCAGCCCCCGCACCGCGTCGACCATGGAGTCGGCCGCCGATCGGACGGTGTCGGCCTTGTCGGACTCGTTCATTCGTGCTCCTGTTCCTGCGGCTCCCCTGACACCACCCATGGTGCCCGCGTCCGGCCGCCGGGCCATCAGGGTTTCCCCGGGGACCGCCCTGATTTCGCCCGTCCGCGTGTCGGGGCCCCGCCGCGGGCGCCGCGCCCCCTAAGCTCTCGAACGAGTGTTCACGGAAAGGGGCGGGCGTGCGCGTGCTGGGAGTCGACCCCGGCCTGACCCGCTGCGGCATCGCCGTGGTCGACGGGGCCGCGGGCAGGCGCGTCACCGCGGTGGCCGTCGACGTCATCCGCACCCCCGTCGACGACTCGCTCGCGGTGCGGCTGCTCAAGGTCGCCGACGGCGTGGAGGACTGGCTCGACCGGCACAAACCCGACGTCGTCGCCATCGAGCGCGTGTTCAGCCAGCACAACGTGCGCACCGCCATGGGCACCGCCCAGGCGGCGGGCGTGGTCGCCCTCGCCGCTGCCCGGCGCGGCCTCCCGGTGGAGTTCCACACCCCCAGCGAGGTCAAGGCCGCGGTCACCGGATCGGGACGGGCCGACAAGGCGCAGGTCACGACCATGGTGACCCGGTTGCTCGGGCTCGCGACCGCCCCCAAGCCCGCCGACGCCGCCGACGCGCTCGCCCTGGCCATCTGCCACCTGTGGCGGGCGCCGGTGCGCAACCGGCTCGCCGAGGCCGAGGCGAGGGCGGCCGAGCTGGCGCGCAAGCACCGTGCCAGGCTGGCGGCGGCCCGCAAGACCCAAGCGTGAAAGATGATGCTGTGATCTCCTCGGTTCGCGGACAGGTGGCCTCGGTCGGACTCGACCACGCGGTGGTCGACGTGGGCGGTGTCGGCCTCGCCGTGCAGGCCACCCCGCACACGCTGGCCGGGCTGCGCCGGGGCGAGGAGGCCGCGCTGGCCACCGCGCTGGTCGTGCGCGAGGACTCGCTGACCCTGTTCGGCTTCGCCGACACCGACGCCCGCGACCTCTTCCGCCTGCTGCAGACCGTGTCCGGCATCGGACCGCGGCTGGCACTGGCCACGCTCGCCGTGCTGGAGCCCGAGCAGCTGCGCCACGCCCTGGCCGACGGCAACATCACCACGCTGACCCAGGTGCCCGGCATCGGCCGCAAGGGCGCGGAGCGGCTGATCATCGAGCTGCGCGACAAGGTCGGCGCGCTGGCCGGGAGCGCGGAGGCGCCCGCGGCGCAGTCGCCGAGCCGGGTGCGCGGCGCGGTCGTCGAGGCGCTCGTCGGGCTCGGGTTCGCCGCCAAGCAGGCCGAGCAGACCGTCGACGGCGTGCTGGCCGCCAACGGCCAGGCCGACATGTCCACCGCGCTGCGCGAGGCGCTGGCCGTGCTCGGGCGCAAGCGGTGACCGAGGACGAGGACTGGGAGTCCCCGGTCTCCGCGCACGCCGACCCCGGGGAACGCGACGACGAGTCGACCCTGCGGCCGAGGACCCTGGCCGAGTTCGTCGGCCAGCCGCGCGTGCGCGAACAGCTCGAACTGGTGCTCAAGGGCGCGACCCGGCGCGGCGCCCCGCCCGACCACGTGCTGCTGTCGGGCCCGCCCGGCCTCGGCAAGACCAGCCTCGCCATGATCATCGCCGCCGAGCTGGGCAGGCCCATCCGGATCACCTCCGGCCCGGCCATGGAACGCGCGGGCGACCTCGCCGCGATGCTGTCCAACCTCGTCGAGGGCGAGGTCATGTTCATCGACGAGATCCACCGCATCGCCCGTCCCGCTGAGGAGATGCTGTACCTGGCGATGGAGGACTTCCGCGTCGACGTCGTCGTCGGCAAGGGGCCGGGCGCCACATCGATCCCGCTGGAGATCGCCCCGTTCACCCTGGTCGGGGCCACCACCCGGTCCGGCGCGCTCACCGGGCCGCTGCGCGACCGCTTCGGCTTCACCGCGCACATGGAGTTCTACGCGCCCGAGGACCTGGAGCGGGTGCTGCGCCGCTCCGCGACGATCCTCGGCGTCGACCTGCGTCCGGACGGGGCCGCCGAGATCGCCTCCCGCTCCCGGGGCACCCCGCGCATCGCCAACCGCCTGCTGCGCCGGGTCCGCGACTACGCGGAGGTGCGCGCCGACGGCGCGGTCACGCTGGAGGTCGCCAAGGCGGCGCTGGCCGTCTACGACGTCGACGACCTCGGCCTCGACCGGCTGGACCGGGCCGTGCTCGGCGCGCTGGTGCGCTCCTTCGGCGGCGGGCCGGTCGGCGTCTCGACGCTGGCCGTTGCGGTGGGGGAGGAGCCGACTACCGTGGAGGAGGTGTGCGAGCCCTATCTCGTGCGCGCGGGCATGCTGGCCCGGACTCCGCGCGGCCGGGTCGCCACCGCCGCCGCGTGGGCCCACCTGGGTCTGTCCGCCCCGGTAGACGCGCCCGGACGCGGCGCGCCTACCCTGTTCGACGAGTGACGCGCGCGATCCCGCGCCGCACCCGAATCGTGAAAATCGGACTTCTCCCCGGCGTCCGCCCGGAGGGAGCGGTTCCGGCGAACGGAGAGACATGGAACAGGCCCTGCTTCCGCTGCTGCTGATCGCCGTGCTCGCGATCCCGCTGATCCTCGGCTCGCGCAGGCAGAAGAAGATGATGCAGCAGCAGCAGGAGCTGCAGAACTCGCTCACCGTGGGCGACCGCGTCATGACCACGTCGGGCCTCTACGGCACCGTCTCCGACATCTCCGACGACGCCACCATCGGCATCGAGATCGCCCCCGGCGTGGAGACGACCTGGCTGCGCCAGGCAGTGCGGGAGAAGGTCGGCCCGGACGTGGAGGACGACGAGGTGACCGACGAGGTCGACGAGGCCACCGCCGAGGTCGCCGAGCCCATCGAGAGCGACAAGCGCAACTGATCCGACCGGTGGTCGCGGGGTGACCCACGCAACACAGGGTTCACCCCGCACCGGGTACGCTGCGCCCTCACCCTGTGCGTTCGGGTGCGGGCGCAGCGGCATGGCGTGACACCCATGCGCGTCCCCAGCGCGCGCACCCGCTAGACGAGTCGAGGAGAACGACCGACCGTGGCACCACCGGCCGGGCAGATCCGCCCAGGACGCTACCTCGCGTTCTTCGTGGCGATCGTTGCCATCCTGTACGCGCTGGTGTTCTTCACCGGCGACCGCAAGCTCACCCCGAAGCTGGGCATCGATCTGCAGGGCGGCACGCGCGTGGCGCTGACCGCGCGCACCGAGAGCGGTGAGCCGCCGTCGCGGGAGTCGCTCGACATCTCCCGGCAGATCATCGAGACCCGCGTCAACGGGCTCGGCGTGAGCGGCGCGGAGGTCGTCCTCGACGGCAACAACATCGTCATCACCGTCCCGGGTGAGAACGGCGAGCGCGCCAAGGAACTCGGCCAGACCGCGCAGCTGCGGTTCCGCCCGGTGCTGAACGCCGTGCCCGCGGCGCCGCAACCGACGGCCCCGCCGACGACCACGGCCCCCGGCGGCACCACCACCGCGCCCGCCACCACCACCCCGGAGCCGCCCGCGGCAGACGGGGCGACCACGACGCCGTCGCCGCAGGGCCGCCCGCTGCCCCTCGCGCAGCAGCCCACGACGACCACGGCCCCGCCGACCTCGACGTCCGGGACGCCGACGGGCGTGGAGGTCTGCGAGAACTACGCCAAGCTGCTGGCCGACGAGGACGCCGACGACGCCGAGGTGATCACCGCGGCCAAGGCGTGCCGCCAGGCGCCCAACCTCGCCCCCAGCCCGGACGGCGCCGCCGCCGACCCGGTGCTGCAGCAGGCCGCGCTGGCCACCCTGGACTGCGGGACCGGCGTCGCCGACCCGCTGGTCGGCAACGACGACCCCAAGCTGCCGCTGGCCGCGTGCGACCAGGACGGCGTCGAGAAGTTCATCCTCGGCCCGTCGTTCCTGGAGGGCACCCAGATCAGCGACGCCAACGCCAACCTCGACCCGCAGGGCATCGGCTACGTCGTCGTCCTCAGCTTCGAGCCCGAGGGCTCGGACATCTGGTCGAAGTACACCGCCTCGCACGTCGGCGAGCGCGCGGCGTTCGTGCTCGACACCGAGGTCGTCTCCGCCCCGACCATCGAGGGCGCCATCAACGGCGACACCACGATCACCGGCGGCGACGGCGGGTTCAGCCAGAGCGAGGCGGGCAAGCTGGCCAACGTCCTCAAGTACGGCTCGCTGCCGCTGTCCTTCGAGTCGTCCGAGGCCGAGACGGTCTCGGCGACGCTGGGCCTGGCCTCGCTGCAGGCGGGCCTGATCGCGGGCGGCATCGGCCTGGCGCTGGTGTTCGTCTACTGCCTCTTCTACTACCGCCTGCTCGGCCTGCTGACGATCCTGTCGCTGGTGCTCTCCGCCGTGATCGTCTACGCGGTGCTGATCCTGCTCGGCCGCTGGATCGGGTTCACCCTCGACCTCGCGGGCATCGCGGGCTTCATCATCGCCATCGGCATCACCGCGGACTCGTTCGTCATCTTCTTCGAACGGTTGAAGGACGAGGTGCGCGACGGCCGCACGTTCCGCTCGTCGGTGCCCAGGGCCTGGGTCCGCGCCCGCCGGACGATCCTGTCCGCCGACGCGGTCAGCTTCCTGGCCGCCGCGGTGCTCTACCTGCTCGCCGTCGGCCAGGTCCGGGGCTTCGCGTTCACCCTGGGCATGTCCACCGTGCTCGACCTGATCGTGGTGTTCCTGGTGACGCACCCGCTGGTCGCGCTCGCGTCGCGGTCGAAGTTCCTGTCCGACCCGAGGCTCTCCGGTCTCGGCGGCGCCCAGCGCTCCGCCGCCCTGCAGCGTTCGGCGCGGGTCGGCGCGACCCCGGCCGTGAAGGAGGTGTGAGGTGAAACGGCACCTCCTGGAAGGGCTCTACACCGGCAACGGCGCCCTCGACATCATCGGCAAGCGCAAGCGCGGCTACATCATCTTCAGCGTGCTGTTCCTGGCGTGCATCGCCTCGATCGTGTTCCGGGGTTTCAACCTCGGCATCGACTTCGAGGGCGGCACCCGGGTGCAGTTCCCCGCGACGAGCGCGGCGGGCCCGATCGACACCCAGCGGGCCGAGGACATCTTCACCGAGGCGCTGGGCAAGGAGCCCGCGTCGGTGCAGACGGTCGGCGCCGGGGACACCGCGACCATCCAGATCCGCTCGGAGGCGCTGACGCCCGACCAGGTGTCCAAGCTCAAGGGCGCGCTGTTCGAGCAGCTCAAGCCGGTGGCGCCGAACGGCACCTCCAGCGAGGCGCTGATCAGCGACAGCGCGGTGTCCGGCAGCTGGGGCGGGGAGATCTCCTCCAAGGCGCTGTGGGCGCTGCTGGTGTTCCTCGCCCTGGTGTCGGTGTTCCTCGCGCTGTACTTCGAGAAGTGGATGGCGGTCGCGGCGCTGGTCGGTCTGTTCCACGACCTGATCGTCACCGCGGGCGTCTACTCGATGGTGGGCTTCGAGGTCACCCCGGCCACGGTCATCGGCCTGCTGACCATCCTCGGCTTCTCCCTCTACGACACGGTCGTCGTGTTCGACAAGGTCAAGGAGAACACCCGCGGCCTGCTCGGCCTGACCAGGCGCACCTACGGCGAGGCCGCGAACCTGGCGGTCAACCAGACCCTGATGCGCTCGATCAACACCTCGCTGATCGCGCTGCTCCCGGTGACCGGCCTGCTGGTGATCGGCGTCGGCCTGCTCGGCGTCGGCACGCTGGCCGACCTGGCGCTGGTGCAGGCGACCGGCATGCTGGCAGGCGTCGTCTCGTCGATCTTCCTGTGCACCCCGGTGCTGGTGGACCTCAAGATGATGGACCCGAAGTACAAGCTGCAGGCCCAGCGGGTCGCGCAGCGGCGGGCGAACATCGAGCGCAGGCACAGCGCCGCCGCTGCCGACGACGTCGACCTGAGCGACGACGACGCCATCGACGCCGAGGTCCGCAAGGAGCGCGCGATGGTCGTCGCGGGCGGCGTCCCGGCCCGCAACCCCAAGGCGGTCGACCAGCGGCGCAAGCCCGGGGGCAAGCCGCAGGGCAAGAAGCGCAAGTGACGGAGGCACTCACCAGGGCGCTCGCGCTCATCCGGGAGGTCCCCGACTTCCCCGAGCCGGGCGTCCTGTTCCGCGACCTGACCCCGATGCTGGCCGACGGCCCGGCGCTGCGGGCCGTGGCCGAGGCGCTGGGGGCCGACCTGGACCCCGAGGTGACGACCGTCGTCGCCGTCGAGGCCAGGGGCTTCCTGTTCGGCGCGGCGCTGGCGGCCGTGCACGGGCTGGGCGTGGTTCCGGTGCGCAAGGCGGGCAAGCTCCCGCTCGTCGCCGACCGCCAGACCTATGAGCTGGAGTACGGCACGGCGACGCTGGAGCTGCCCGACGGCGGGCTGCGGCTGGCCGAGAAGGTGATCGTCGTCGACGACGTGCTGGCCACCGGCGGCACCCTGGCGGCGGCGTGCGACCTGGTCGAGCGGGCGGGCGCGCGGGTGGCCGCGACGCGGGTCGTCGTCGAGATCGCCGCACTGGCGGGCCGGGAGCGGCTGACCGGCAGGGACACGGGCGCGCTGCTGACCGTCTAGGCACGCCGAGTGGTCGTTCGCGACCAGCCGAACGGAACATTTCCGGCCTCTGGGCGTGTGATCCGGGTCCTTCGCAGCGGGCCTCCCGGTTCGCCCAGGTGAACGGAGTTATCCTCGGTATCCGGGTCACACTCGTGGCCCGGAAGGCCGAGCGCCCCCGGGCGTGGCGAGCTTGCCGGGAGCATGGGTGACACACGACGTGGGAATCGCGGCGGAGACCGACTCCTCGCCCGCGGGCCGCGAGCCATCGGCCACCCGGCGCGTCCGGGCCCGGCTGGCCCGCCGGATCACCGCGCAGCGCGCCGCGCCGGTCAAACAGGTGCTGGAGCCGCTGGCGGCGGTGCACCGCGAGCTGCACCCCAAGGCCGACCTCGCCCTGCTGCAACGCGCGTACGACGTCGCCGAGGAGATGCACCGCTCGCAGCGGCGCAAGTCCGGCGACCCGTACATCACCCACCCGCTCGCCGTGGCCACGATCCTGGCCGAGCTGGGCATGGACACCACGACGCTGGTCGCTGCCCTGCTGCACGACACCGTCGAGGACACCGAGTACTCCATCGAGCGGCTGCGCGGCGACTTCGGCGACGAGGTCGGGCACCTGGTCGACGGCGTCACGAAGCTGGACAAGGTGCAGCTGGGCTCCGCCGCGGAGGCCGAGACCATCCGCAAGATGGTCATCGCCATGGCCCGCGACCCCCGGGTGCTGGTCATCAAGCTGGCCGACCGGCTGCACAACATGCGCACAATGCGCTTCCTGCCGCCGGAGAAGCAGGCCAAGAAGGCCCGCGAGACGCTGGAGGTGTTGGCCCCGCTGGCGCACCGGCTGGGCATGGCCACCGTGAAGTGGGAGCTGGAGGACCTGGCCTTCGCCATCCTGCAGCCCAAGAAGTACGACGAGATCGTGCGGCTGGTGGCCAACCGCGCGCCGTCGCGGGACACGTACCTGAAGAAGGTCGTGACCGAGCTGAGCAAGCACCTGGAGCAGTCCCGGATCGGGGCGCGGGTCGAGGGCAGGCCGAAGCACTACTACTCGATCCACCAGAAGATGATCGTCCGCGGCCGCGACTTCGACGACATCCACGACCTGGTCGGCGTGCGCATCCTCGTCGACGACGTGCGCGACTGCTACGCGGCGATGGGCGTCGTGCACGCGCTGTGGCAGCCGATGCCGGGCCGGTTCAAGGACTACATCGCCCAGCCGAGGTTCGGGGTGTACCAGTCGCTGCACACCACCGTGATCGGGCCGGACGGCAAGCCGCTGGAAGTGCAGATCCGCACGCACGAGATGCACCGGACGGCGGAGTACGGCATCGCCGCGCACTGGCGGTACAAGGAGACCAAGGGCACCCACTCCGGCGTCGACGTCGACGAGATGGCCTGGATGCGCCAGCTCCTCGACTGGCAGCGCGAGGCCGCCGACCCCGGCGAGTTCCTGGAGTCGCTGCGCTACGACCTGGCCGCCCGGGAGATCTTCGTCTTCACGCCCAAGGGCGACGTGGTCACCCTGCCCGCGGGCTCGACGCCGATCGACTTCGCCTACGCCGTGCACACCGAGGTCGGGCACCGCTGCATCGGCGCGCGGGTCAACTCCCGGCTGGTGGCGCTGGAGCGCAAGCTGGAGAACGGCGAGGTCGTCGAGATCTTCACGTCCAAGGCCGAGGGCGCGGGCCCCAGCCGGGACTGGCTGGACATCGCCGCGTCGCCGAGGGCCAAGGCGAAGATCAAGCAGTGGTTCGCCAAGGAGCGCAAGGACGAGGCGATCGAGTCCGGCAAGGACGCCATCACCAAGGAGGTGCGCCGCGTCGGCCTGCCGATGCAGCGGCTGGTGTCGGTGGACTCGGTGGCCGCCCTGTCCCGCGAATTGCGCTACCCGGACGTGGGCACGCTGTACGCGGCGATCGGCGAGGGCCACATCTCCGCCCGGCACGTGGTGCAGCGGCTGGTCGCGCTGCTCGGCGGCGTGGAGCACGCCGAGGAGGAGCTGGCCGAGCGGTCCACGCCGTCGACCATCACCCGGCGCCGCAGCACCGGCGACGCGGGCGTCATCGTCAAGGGCGCCTCGGACGTCTGGGTGAAGCTGGCGCGCTGCTGCACGCCCGTCCCCGGCGACGACATCCTCGGGTTCGTGACCCGCGGCGGCGGGGTGAGCGTGCACCGCACGGACTGCACCAACGCCGACGACCTGCTGCAGACGCCGGAGCGGCTGCTGGAGGTGGAGTGGGCGCCCTCGGAGTCCTCGGTGTTCCTGGTGGCCATCCAGGTGGAGGCGCTGGACCGGCACCGGCTGCTCTCGGACGTGACGAAGGTGCTGGCCGACGAGCGGGTCAACATCCTCTCGGCGTCGGTCACGACCTCGCGGGACCGGGTCGCGGTGAGCCGGTTCTCCTTCGAGATGGGCGACCCGAAGCACCTCGGCCACGTGCTCAAGGCGGTCCGCAGCGTGGAGGGCGTGTACGACGTCTACCGGGTCACGTCGGCGTCCTGACCGTTTCGTTCAAGCGTGCGGTCCGGGGCGCGGCCTAGGTTTGCCTGGTGTCGATTACCGCTGCTGAGACGTTCCTCTTCACCCACGCGCGGCTGCTGGACCGGCGTCGGTTCGCGTTCCTGTTCGGGTCCGGCGACGCCGAGCCGGTCGTGCGCGCGCTGGACGCGTACCGCAACCCCGACGGCGGCTACGGGCACGCGCTGGAGCCCGACGGCCGGGGCGCGGACAGCCAGCCGCTCGCCGCGCTGACCGCCGTGTCGGTCCTGCGCGAGGTCGGCGCCCTCGACGCGTTCGCGCCCGCGATCGCCGATCACCTGGCGGAGATCAGCGACGCCGACGGCGCGGTGCCGTTCGCCGTGCCCGCGGGGGAGTACCCGCACTCGCCGTGGTGGCAGGCGTCGACCGAGGGCGCGCTGCTGCCGACGGCCAACCTGGCGGGCGCGCTGGCCGAAGTCGACCATCCCTGGGTGGCCCGCGCGGCCGACTACTGCTGGCCCCGGATCGAGGCGCTGGCCTCGTCGCACCCGTACGAGGTGCGGGGATGCCTGGAGTTCCTGGAGGGAGCGCCCGACCGCACGCGGGCCCGGGCGGCGGCGGACCGCCTCGGCGAGCTGGTCCGCTCGTCCCGGATGGTCCGGCTCGGCTCGGACATGGGCGAGACGCCGCAGGGCTACACGGTCGCGGAGCTGCCGTACCCGCACGAGTACGCCCCAACGCCGAATTCTCTCGCCGCGTCGTGGTTCTCCGCCGCGGAGATGGCCGAGAGCCTGGACGCGCTGACGGCCGAACGCGGCGCCGACGGCGGCTGGCGGCCGCGCTGGCTCATCTGGACCCCGGTGGTGGAGCACGAGTGGTCGGGCCCGGTGACGATCGAGGCGCTCAAGACCCTGCGAGCGCATGGACGAGAGCTGTGAGCGGGGCCTGAGCGAGGTCCCGGACGTCGCGGGCGAGGTGGGTTGGTCGGCGTGCCCGGCCGCGGGCGGTGGTTGGTGGCTGTGCTGGCTCATGGGGGCGCCGGTGGTGGAGCACGTGTGGTTGGGCCTGGTGACGATCGAGGCGCTCAAGACCCTGCGGGCGTATGGACGAGAGCTGTGAGCGGGGCCTGAGCGAGGTCCCGGACGTCGCGGGCGAGGTGGGCCTGGTCGGCGTGCCCGGCGCGGGCGGTGGTTGGTGGCTGTGCTGGCTCAGTGGTGGAGCACGTGTGGTTGGGCCTGGTGACGATCGAGGCGCTCAAGACTCTGTGGGCGCATGGACGAGAGCTGTGAGCGGGGCCTGGGCGAGGTCGCGGACGTCGCGGGCGAGGTGGGCCTGGTCGGCGTAGCCTGCCCGGGCGGCGACGTCGGTGAACCGCAGGCCCGCGCGGGCCAGTCGGAGGGCGCGCTGGAAGCGCAGGACGCGGTGCAGGGTCTTGGGGCCGTAGCCGAAGGCGGCCAGGCAGCGTCGGCGCAGTTGGCGTTCGCCGTAGCCGACGGCGTCGGCGATGTCGCGCACGCGGCCGGTCTCGGCCAGCAGGCGCACCCGGGCGGCCAGCGGGTCCGGCGCGGCGGGGGCGGCCAGCAGGAGGATCCGCTGGGCCTCCTCCGCCGTCGCTCCGCGCAGGCGCTCGGTCAGCGCCTCCGCGGCCTGCCTGGTCCAGACGTCGGCCAGGTCGGGGCGGCCGTCGCGCAGCGCGTCGGCGGGGACGCCGAACCCGGCCGCTCCCGGGAGGTAGCGGACGCCGACCAGGCGCCCGGGCGGCAACGTGGTGGTGTGCGCGGTGGTGTCGGGTCCGGCCACGAACAGCCGGTCGGCCGCCGCGTGCCACATCAGGTCCGTGCAGCCGTCGGGCACCACCCGGCCGCCGGGGCCGTCGACGTCGACCGACCACAGGCACGCCACGCCGGGGACATCGACCCGCAGCTCCCGGTAAGTCACCCCGGCAGTGTCGCAGCGCCCACCGACACGGCCCACCGGGCGAGCGGCATGACCCGCCCGGTGCTCGGCGTCAGCAGCTGCCGCAGCAGCCGCAGCCGGGGCCGGAGCAGTTGCTGCAGCCGCAGCCGCAGCCAGCGGGCCGGACAGACTTTGCGCGGGGACGAGTGCTCATCGCGGGTCACCTCTCGTGCGCGGTCAGTGACCTATACGCTACTCGCTATATATCGAGGTAGGCAGCGGACGAAAGCGGGACAGGCGGTCCCCCGGACGGCCCAAGCCCCGATCTCAGGCGGCGAGGGCCTTCTCGATGGTCACCGCGACCGCGGGCGCGCCGTCGCGGCCGCCGCCCGCCACCCCGCCCTCGGCGATCTTGTCCAGCACCGCGAGGCTCGCCTCGTCCAGCGTCGCGAAGACCGCGTAGGTCGGAGGCAGCGTCGAATCGGCGTACACGAGGAAGAACTGGCTGCCGCCGCTGTGCGGCTCGCCCGTGTTGGCCATGGCGACGGTGCCGCGCGGGTAGGTCACGTAGCCCGCCGTGCTCGCGGGCTTGAGGTCCGTCGGGTTCTCGTCCGGCAGCGTGTAGCCCGGGCCGCCGGAACCCGTGCCGGTCGGGTCGCCGCACTGGAGCACGGACAGGGTCTCGGCCTTGGTCATGCGGTGGCACGGGGAGCCGGTGTAGAAGCCGGACGTGGCCAGGTGCGAGATGCTCGCCGTGGTGCACGGCGTCGCGCGCGACATCGCCATGGTGATCTCGCCGTGGTTGGTCAGCAGGATCACCACGTCCGGGGCGGCGACGCCGGACGGCAGGCCGACGTCCCTGCCGTCCGCCGGCGGGTCCTCGGGGGTCGGGCGGTAGTCGCAGGACGCCGAGGTGGTGGCGACCGTGGTCGTAGTCGCGGTTGTCGCGGCGGACGCCGCGGCGCTGTCCGGAGTGGGCGCATCACAGCCCGCCGCGCAGGCCAGCAGCGCGACGGCCATGACGACCCGCACGCTCACGCGACCTCGACGCCGCTGATCACGACCTCGGCCGAGGGCTTGCCGTCGCCCGGCATGCCCTCGGAGACCGTGCCCGCCTTGGCGATCTCGTCGACCACCGCCATGCTCGCGGCGTCGATGCTGCCGAAGACGGTGTAGTTCGGCGGGATCTCGCAGGCGCCGTAGACGATGAAGAACTGGCTGCCGTTGGTGCCGTTGCCGTCCGCGCCGGTGCCCGCGTTGGCCATGGCCAGCATGCCGCGCCCGTACTCGAGTTCGGGGAACACCTCGTCGTCGAAGGTGTAGCCGGGGCCGCCGCTGCCCGTTCCGGTCGGGTCGCCGCACTGCAGGACCTGCAGCGACTCCGCCGTCGTCAGGCGGTGGCACGTCGTGTCGTCGTAGTAGCCCTGCTTGGCGAGGCTGACGAAGTTGTTCACCGCGCACGGGGCGAGCGCGCGGTCCAGCGTGACCGCCACGTCGCCGCCGCCGAGCGCGATGGTCGCGGCCGCGGTGCCCTGCGCGGACACGCCGGTCGCGGGCGGGGCGTCGACGTCCTTGGCCGGTGCCGCGCCCTGCTCCGTCCGGTACTCGCAGTCGACCTTGGCCGGGAGCGCCGTGGTCCGCTTGGGCATCGGCGCCAGCTCCGTCGGGATGCTCGCCGGGACGTCCACGTCGCCCGCGGGCGCGGTGCTCGTCGTGGTCCTCTCGGTCGTGGTCCGCTCGGTGGTGGACCCCGACCCGCTGGCGCTGCCGGACACGGTGGACGCGCAGGCGGTCAGCGCCGCCGCGCCGCAGAGCAGCGCGGCGGCCAGGCCGACCCGGGGCGCGATCACGCGATCTCGACCGCGGTGATCGCCACCTCGGTCTTGGGCTTGCCGTCCCCGGGCATGCCCTGGGAGATGGTGCCCGCCTTGGCGATCTCGTCGATCACCTTCATGCTCTCGGCGTCGATGCTGCCGAAGACGGTGTAGTCCGGGGGCAGCTCGGCGGAGCCGTAGACGATGAAGAACTGGCTGCCGTTGGTGCCCTCGCCCTTCTTGGTGCCGCCCGCGTTCGCCATGGCCAGGATGCCGCGGCCGTACTTGATCTCCGGGAAGGTCTCGTTGTCGAAGACGTAGCCGGGGCCGCCGCTGCCGGTGCCGGTCGGGTCGCCGCACTGCAGGACCTGCAGGCCCTCGCCGGTGGTCAGGCGGTGGCAGGGGGCGTCGGCGAAGTAGCCCTGCTTGGCCAGGCTCACGAAGCTGTTCACGGTGCACGGCGCCAGGGCGCGGTCCAGCGTTGCCTTCACGTCGCCCGTCGAGAGCTTGATGGTGGCCTGCACGGTGCCCGTCGCGGACACGTCCGCGGTCGGCGGGGCGTCGACCTCCTTGGCGGGCTCGGCGCCCTCCTCGGTGCGGTACTCGCAGGTCGTCGTCGCGGGCAGCGCCTTGGGCCGCTTGGGCACCGCCGCCAGCTCCGTCGGGATGCTCGCGGGCACGTCCGGCGTCGCCTCGGGCGCGGTGGTGTCGGTCTGCGCCGCCGGGTCGGTGGTGTCGTCGCCGCCGATCGTGGTGAGCCAATAGATCAGCCCCACGACGAGCACGACGCCGATGACGGTGGCGCCGACGGCGAAGATGCGCCGCTTCTTGGCGCGCTCAGCCCGGCGGACCATCTGGCGTTCCAGCTTCCGCTTCGCCGCTTCCCGGCGCTGCTGGTTGGTCGGCACCTGGCACCCTCCCGTGACGTGATCCCTGGCAGGCGCGCAGTCTAGGGGGCACCGGGGTAAGAACAGCGTGGGAGGTCGCCCCGACTAGGCTCGCGCGGAGAGGAAATCGGCTCCCGGAGGTCCGCCCGTGCTCGTCGTCGGCTTCCCCGCCGGTGCTTTCCAGACCAACTGCTACCTCGTCGCCGCGGGCGAAGGGGCGCCCTGCGTGATCGTCGACCCAGGTCAGGAGGCCGAGGCGGGCGTCGCGGAGGCGATCGCCAAGTACCGGCTGTCCCCGGTCGCGGTCGTGCTGACCCACGGCCACCTCGACCACACGTTCTCGGTGACGCCGGTCTGCGACGGCAACGACATCCCCGCCTGGATCCACCCCGAGGACCGCGCGCTGCTGTCGGACCCGATGCTCGGGATGAGCAAGGAGGCCGCCGCGTTCTTCGGCGAGCTGGCGATGCGCGAGCCCGCCGAGGTCCGGGAGATGACCGACGGCGCGGAACTGGACCTCGCGGGCCTGACGCTCACCGTCGACCACACCCCCGGCCACACCCGGGGCTCGGTCACCTTCCGCACCGCGACCGAGGAGGGCGGCGAGCTGATGTTCGCGGGCGACACCCTCTTCGCCGGGTCCATCGGCCGCACCGACCTGCCCGGCGGGTCGATGGCGGAGATGACCGAGTCGCTGCGCACCAAGATCCTCCCGCTGCCCGACGACACCGTGGTGCTGCCCGGGCACGGCCCGGCGACCACGATCGGCCGCGAGCGGGCGAGCAACCCGTTCCTCACCGGCATGATCGACCTGTCCGACCCGGGGTCGGCGCACCGCGGCCGGGGCCGGGGCATCTGATGGAGGCCGTCCCGCTCAGCGTCCCGACCCGGCAGACCCGGCGCGGCTGCGCGACGGCGGTCGTCGCCCTGCTCGGCGTGGGGGTCGGCGCGGTCGTCGGGCTGGTCGTGGGGCTCATCGCGGGGTCGACGGCCGGTTTGACCACGGGTCTGGTGACCGCGGCCGTGCTGGTGGCCGTGTTCCTGCTCGTCTCGTGGGCCGCCGGGCGCAGGCGGCTGACGCTGGAGGGCACGACGGTCGTCGCCCGCACCATCGGCAGCAAGTCCGTCGACCTGCGGCACGCCGACCGCATCGAGCTGCTGGTCAGTGACGTGCGCGGCATGCGGACGGTCAGCGTGCTGGTCGCGCAGGGCAGGCGCACGATCAACATCACGCTGGCGGTGTACGCCGGGACCGGCGGGCGCGAGCTGGGCATCCTCGCGCTGCGCAGGCTGGCCGACGCGATGGCCGCCAGCGAGCACTCGGCGGGCCTGGTGTTCTCCCAGCTCCTGGTCGCCCAGCTGCGGGCGGAGGCCAAGGGCGAGGCCGCGCCGGAGCGGCCGCTCTACCAGCTGGCGGCGGCCGCCCCGCAGGGCAAGCTCGCCCAGCGGCTCAGCGGCGACGCCGTCACCCGGTTCGTGGCGTCGCTGGACTGACCTCGCGCACGGCGACCAGGGCCGCCAGCGCGGTCGTCACGGGCACGGCGGCCACGAGGCCGATGCTGCCCACCAGGGTCCGCACGATCTCCTGGGCGATGTCCTGGGACCCCAGGATCGCGCCTGCGCCGACCCCGGAGACCGACGAGTAGAGCAGCAGCGGCAGGGCGGCGCCCGCGTACGCCATGACGAGCGTGTTCACCGCGGAGGCGACGTGGTCGCGGCCGATGCGCACCCCGGCGGCGTACAGCTCCCGCCATCCCAGGGACGGGTTGGCCGCGCGGAGCTCCCACACGGCGCTGGTCTGGGTCACGGTCACGTCGTCGAGCACACCCAGGGCGCCGATGACGATGCCCGCCAGCAGCAGCCCGCGCGTGTCCACCTCGCGCCCGAGGACGCCCACCAGCGTCGCGGTCTCCTCGTCCAGCCCGGTCAGCGCCGCGAACGCGGAGAACAGGGCGCTGAGCGCCCCGATCAGGGCGAGGCTGACCATCGTCCCGAGCACCGCGGTCGACGTCCGCGCCGAGAACCCGTGCGTCAGGTACAGGACCGCGAACATGATCACGCCTGCCGCCGTGATGCCCACCAGCAGCGGGTTCTCCCCGCGCACGATGGCGGGCAGCACGAAGACGACCAGCACCCCGATGCTCACCCCGAGCGCGGCGAGCGCGGACAGCCCCTTCCACCGGGCCAGCGCGATGACCGCCATCGCGAACACCGCGGCCAGCAGGACCAGCGGAAACCCGCGCTGGAAGTCGACGACCTGGTAGGACTGCCCGCTTAACGGCTCGCCGCCGTTGTAGGCGAGCACGACGTCGTCCCCCACGGCGAAGCGGGGGGTGCTCGGCTCCAGCGGCACGGTGGTGCGGATGTCGCTACCCGCCGCCGCCCCTTCGGTGAGCTGGACGGTGAGCGTGAGGCAGTCGGTGCCCCCCACGTCCCCCTCGGAGCACGGCCCCGCCTGCGCGGCCGTCACGGTCCCGTCGACCGGGGTCAACCCGGAACTGCTGACTGCGGGCGCGTCCCCGGTGGGGAACAACACCACCAACCCCACCAGCGAGGCCAGGGCGAAGGGGGTGAGGAGGATGGCCAGCAGCTGCCGCACGCGAGTGGACGCCGGAGTGGCCGGTCCATGGCCGTGTCCGTGCCCGGTGGGCAGGGGAGGGGAGTCCGCCCCCCGTTCCTCGTCGTCGGCAGGCTCACCAGGAGCCTCGGCGCCCGCCGGACGTGCCGCAGGGCCGGAGCGTCCCGTGGCCCGGCGCTGAGGCGATTCAGCAGCCCCGCCCGGCGCGGGCTCGGAGGAGCCGCTTTCGTCCCATCGGTTGCCGGGCGGTTCTGCGCCGGGCCTGTGCGGTGGGGGTTGGGCGGCGCTTTCGAACCAGTCGCTGGCAGGCGGCTCGCCGGCTGACCTGCGCGGGGCGGGCTCGGACGAACTGCCATCAGACCAGCGGCTGGGCTCTGCGCCGGGCCCTTGCCATGGGGGTTCGGAGCCGCCTTCTGCCCAGCCGGGCGGTTCGGCGCCGGACGGGGGTTGGGCAGCGCTTGCGAACCAGCTTCCAGCGGGTGGTTCGCCTGCTGGCCCGCGGGGCGGGGGTTCGGGCGAGCGGTCCTCGGGCCAGTGGCCGGTGGGTGGTTCCGCGCCGGGTGTGTGGGGCGTGGGTCCGGAGGTGCCGCCGTCGGACCAGTGGGTGGCCGAAGGGCCGGCGGCTGGTCCACGCGCGTGCCTGCCTCCGCTGCGCTGCTGACCGCCAGTCGCGTGCTGGCCGCTGGTGGGGTGTGTGCCGCTTGTCGGCTGCGGGCCGCCGGTGGAGTGTGTGCC
>NZ_BMRB01000004.1 GCF_014648415.1 Actinokineospora fastidiosa | reverse complement strand
ACCAGACAGCGAAACCCAACCGCGATCCCCCTCGCCGCCGCAAGCTCCAGACCCACCGCCCAGCACCCGACCTCGGCCGCCCTACGTCGCGTGCCCCGCCGTCCCGGGCTGAGTCGGCGCCGACTCCCCGTCCCGGCCGCACGTGCGTTCGCACCCGTCGGTCCCAGGGCCGCAACGCAGCACCGAGCCCCAGCCTGAGTCGACCGACGCCCAGCGAGCGAAGGCACCGGGCCCGGCGCCCGTCGCCGAAGCAGGGTCCGGGACGTCCTTTCTCGCGCAACCCTCCGCTCGAGGACCGCGGTTCGTTCTGTCCCGATGGCGTCCGAGTGGGGCTCGCGGGGGCGTGGTGGCGGTGGGCGAGCAGGTCTGCGAGGGCCGCCGTGATCGGGCGGGGCCATGCCGACGCGACCACCCCCGCCGCGCCGGTGACGCGGCAGGGGGTGGTCGTCGTGGGGGTGGGCATCAGCAGTTCGACGGGGCCGGTTTGCCTGCGAAGCGGTCCTCCAGGAAGCGGACGGCGTCGGAGCGGCCCGCGAGGAAGACCGTCAGGTGTTCGCCGAAGTACTCGCGCCACTGGACCCGTGCGCCCGCGCCGCAGTACGCCTGGCGCAGGGCCTTGGCCTGGGGGAACGGCACCAGCTGGTCACCCGTGGCGTGGTAGAGGAAGATCGGCATCTCCGGGGCGTCCGCGCCTGCCTTGTTCTCGTTGAGGCGGGCCCTCCACTGCGGAGTGTCCAGCGGGTTGCTGGTCGTGTAGTCGGTGATCTTCTTCCCCGCGTACAGCATCATCTGGGCCACGCACTTGTCGTGGCGGGCGTCGTACTCGCGCTTGCCAGCCTCGTTGAGGTAGCCGGGCAGGTCGAGTTCCGGGTAGGCGGCGTTCATGCCGACCGCGGCGGCCAGCATCAGGCCGAAGCCCAGGCCGCCGTCGAGCTGCTTGGACACCTCGATCAGGTCGGCGGGCACGCCGCCCGCCGCGACGCCGACCACGTTCAGCTCGGGGGCGTAGTCATCGGCGAGCTGGGCCGCCCACGCGGCCGCGCCGCCGCCCTGGGAGTAGCCCGCGATGCCGACCTCGCCGCCTGCGGCCAGGCCCAGCGCCGGGATGCGGGTCGCGGCGCGGACCGCGTCGAGCACGGCCGGTCCCTCGGAGCGGCCGACGACATAGGTGTGGTCGCCGGGCGTGCCCAGGCCCTCGTAGTCGGTGACCGCGACCGCCCAGCCCTTGGCGAGCAGCTCGCTGACCATCATCTGCTCGTACTCCACCCCGGACCGGAACGCCCGGGACGGCGCGCAGTTGTCGCCCAGGCCCTGCGTGCCGGGCGCGAGCGAGACGATCGGGCGGACGCCGCCGACCGGGCGGTTGGGCACGAACACCGTGCCGGACACCGCGACCTGCCGCCCGGTGGCGTTGGTCGAGCGGTACAGCACCAGGTACGACTTCGCGCCGCTCAGGCCGCCGATCGGCGTGCTGACCTCGCGGTAGTGGATCGGGTCGCCCGCGGCGCCCGGCGGCAGCGGGTTCGGGGCGAGGTAGAAGGCGTCGCCGTCGGGGCCGACCGGCACCTCGGCTGCGGCCGCCTGGCCCATCGGCCAGACCAGGACTGCTGTCGTCGCGGCCGCGACGGCGGCGACGAGTGCGCGGCGGAGCAGGGACATGTCCGGCACGGTAACCACGCCCATTCCGCGGTGTCGACGTTCGCCGCGCAATTGCGGAACGAAATACCATCGGCGATCCCCGCTTTGTCATAGCCGAGCACAAAAATGCCGTGCGGAAAACTTGTCACCGCCGTATGAATACCGCGATGAATACTGTGCCGGGACTGGTCGCGCCGGTATCGTCGCGGCCATGCCCCGGCCCCGCATCGAGGTGACCCGGCTCGGCAAGGCCTACGGTCCGGTGGCGGCGCTCACCGATGTCTCCCTGACCGCGGCCCCGGGCGCGGTCCTCGGCGTCCTCGGCCACAACGGCGCGGGCAAGACGACGCTCATCGACATCCTCGCCACCCGCGCCCTGCCCACCTCCGGCACCGCCCGCGTGTGCGGGTACGACGTCACCCGCTCCGGCCACCAGGTGCGCAGGCACATCGGGCTGACCAGCCAGTACGCCTGCGTCGACGAGGCCGTGTCCGGCCGGGCGAACCTGGTGCTGCTGGCCCGGCTGCTCGGCGCGACCCGCAAGCAGGCCCGCGACCGCGCCGACGAGCTGCTGACCGCGTTCGGCCTCACCGACGCCGCCGACCGCAAGGCGGGCACCTACTCCGGCGGCATGCGCCGCCGCCTCGACCTCGCCGCCAGCCTCGTCGGCCGCCCGGACGTCCTCTTCCTCGACGAGCCGTCCACCGGCCTCGACCCGGTCAGCCGCGCGGGACTGTGGGCGCTGGTGGCGGGCCTGGTCGCCGACGGCACCACCGTCGTGCTGACCACGCAGTACCTGGAGGAGGCCGACAAGCTCGCCGACGAGGTCGTCGTGCTGGCGGGCGGGCACGTGGTCGCCGCGGGCACGCCCACCGCGCTCAAGGCCGGGATCGGGCAGCGCGCCGCCGCCGTCCGCCTCGCCGACGAGCGCGCCGTGCGCCACGCCCTCGGGGTGCTGGCCTACGCGGGCATCCGGGCCACGCCCGACCCGGTCGAGCCGATCCTGCGGGTCGCGCTCGCCGAGCCCGGGCACGTCACCGCCGTCGTCCGCGCGCTCGACGCGGCGGGCCCGGACATCGTCGACTTCACCGTCACCGAACCCACGCTGGACGACGTGTACCTGGCCCTGCACCACGCGAGCAAGTCATGAGCCGCCACGCCGCTCCCCGCCGGGCGCGCTCGGCGGAGCCGGAGACCGTGCGCTTCCGCGCCATCGCGCCGAACCGGCCGGGCCGCTGGCGGCCCGCGACGCCGCTGCGCCAGGTGTCCGTCCTCACCGGACGGTCGCTCCGGCTGGCCTTCAGCGACCGCAAGATCGTGTTCTTCGGCCTGCTGCAGCCGGTCGTGCTGCTGCTGTTGTTCAGCCAGGTGTTCAGCGGCATCGGCACGCTGCCGGGCGTCGCGGAGTACAACGGCTACATCAACTACCTGCTGCCCGCCACCCTCGTCACCATCGCGCTGACGACGGCCGTGGGCGCGGGCGTCGGGCTGCTGACCGAGGTCTTCACCGGGTTCATCGGCCGCCTGCGGGCGATGCCGCTGACGCTGGGCGCGGTGCTCGTCGCCCGCACCGTCGCCGATTCCGCCCGGCTGGCGCTGAACCTGCTGGTGGCCATCGTCATCTCCGTTCCGGTGCTGGGATTCCGGCCGGGCAGCGTGATCGGCCTGCTGCTGGGGCTGCTGCTGACCATCGTCGTCGGCTGGGGCTTGAGCTGGCTGTTCATCGCGATCGCCTGCTGGGCGCCGAAGCCGGAGGCGATGCAGGCGGTGTCGTTCATCGTCATGGTGCCGCTGATGTTCGGCTCCAGCGCGTACCTGCCGCTGGAGGCCATGCCCGCCTGGGTGCGGTGGTTCAGCAGCGTCAACCCGGTCACCTACGCCGTCGACGCCGTCCGCGCGCTCTCCCTGGACCGGCCAGCGGGCTGGTCGCCCGCGCTGGCGCTCGCCCTGGCCGCCGCCGCGGCCGTCGGCGGCGGTGTCTGGGCCTTCCACGGCTTCCGCCGGGCACGCTGAAGCCCCGGTCCCGCACGGGAACCGGGGCTTCGGCGGCTTGATCAGCCGGTGGTGTGGACGATCAGGATGTCCACCCGGGACTTGCGGGCCGCCTCGCCGGGCACGGAGCCCAGCACCCGGCCCGCGAGGGTGTTGAGGCCGCGGTTGCCGACCACCAGCAGGTCGGCGTCGTGGTCGCGGACCACCCGGCGCAGCACCGACACCGGCGAGCCCTCGGCCGCGACCGTGCGCACGTCGGCGGCGCCCGCCTTGAGCGCCACCTCGGCGGCCGTGCGGACGGTCTCCTCGGCCGGGCTGGCGCCCACCACCTGGTAGCCGACGTCGTCGCCGAGGCGGTCCACGGCCCGGTCGACCGCGCGCTGGTCGGCGGTCTCGTACGCGCAGGCGACCACCAGGACGGCCGCGGTGTCGCGGGCCACCTCGGCGGCCCGCTCGACCGCGCGCAGCGACGAGCGGGAGCCGTCGGTGCCGACGACGATGGTGCGGTAAACGGGCATGGCGGTCTCCACTCAGACGCCCTCGACGCGCCTGCAGGCCGGGGCCTGCGCGAAGGCGTCCTTGAGCTCGGGGTTGGCCTTGAGGTCGGTGGTCGGCCCCTCGGTGGTGTTCAGGCCCTCCAGCTCAGGGCCGATCTCCGCCAGCGCGGTCTGGAAGGCCACGGGGTCGCTCGCCTCGACCGACGACAGCTTCTCGCGCGCGGTGGACAGCGCGCCGCGCAGGTCGTCGATGCGGGTCAGGGCGGCGTCCACGGCGGCGGCGCCGTCGTCGACCGGCGGCTCGCCCGCGGCGCTGATGCCCGCGCTGAGCTCGCCGAGGGTGTCGGAGATCCGCTGCAGGTAGTCCAGCATCGCCTGCTTGGTCTTCGCCGGGTCGTTCGGGTCGACCGCGGGGAACTCGGAGAGCTTCTTGCCGCCCTGCTCGACCGCGGTGCACACCTGCTCCGCCCACGCCACGGCCGGGTCGCTGAGGTCGGCGGGCGGCGCCTGGGTCTGCCCGGTGGCGTCCGCGGCGGCGCCGGGGGCGGGGATCTGCGGCGGGGCCTCCGGATCGGAGCTGCAGCCGCCCGCGAACGCGACGACGGCGACCGCGGAAACCGCGGCGGCGACCAAACGAGGCTTCATGAATTCTTCCCTCACGACTGCTTGGCGAATTGCGCGGCGGGCCCGAATAGGGGCTCCCGAGTCCGATGACCTGCCGACCGCGGCGATCTGGCCGAAACCTTACTGACACACAGACGACCCGAGCAAGAACCCGGTCGGCGCAACCGCGCCGGACCGCCCGTTTTATCAGACGCGCACAGTCCCTCCGTCGGCGTTTTGTGTGTTCCCCCAGTCACCGGCATGACGGAACCGGCTGGTAGCTGGTCAAAGACCCACCTGACGTGCTGTTCCACGCCTGCCCGGCGATCATGGCCGACACAACTGCGCACCCCGGGCCGACCCCGGGCGGGCCGAGTTTGTCATGGACGCGCAAAATCCGAACGGCGAACTCCGCCCTTTTCCGCAAAACACCGATCTTCGGTGTCACCCGTTCGGGTGTCCGCAGCGTCACGTAACACGGGCATTTGACACGCCGCCCGCGCCGAACTTATGGTCGTCGTCACAAATTGTTACGATCGGCGGCGAGCCGAACCCGAAAGAATTCGCGCCAAGCGAGCGCGCCAGCGACAAAGGGGACGATATGGCGATTCACCTGGGCAGCCGACCCCCTTCCCCCCGACCCGGCATGGGACGAGGCCCGGTCGCCGCGCCGAGGCCGCGCACGGGCAGGCAGGACGACCAGGCGACGATGCTGTGGGCGTCGCTGCCGCGCGATCTGGGGTCCCGGTTCCGCCCGATGGTCGGGCAGCTCACCCAGGACATGATCCGCGAGATCCAGCGCGCGGTCCCCGCCTACGCCCAGCCGCTGGAGGGCCACTTCGGCGCGATCATGGTCGCGGGCGTCGAGCAGGCGATCATGCGGATCATGGACACCATCGGCGTCGGCGGCTCCCCGGACGAGAACTGGGCCAACGTCTTCCGCCAGCTCGGCAGGGTGGAGTTCAGCGAGGGCCGCAGCCTCGACAGCCTGCAGACGGCGTACCGGGTGGGCGGCCGGGTGGCGTGGCGGCATGTCGCGGCGTGGGGCCAGGCGCAGAAGCTGCCGACGGCGACGCTGACCATCGCCGCCGAGGCCATCTTCGCCTACGTCGACGAGATCTCGAAGCTGTCGATCGAGGGCTACACCGCCGCGCAGGCGCAGTCGGCCGGGATGATCGAGCGCTGTCGCCGCAGACTGGTGGAACTGCTGCTCAGCGACCCGCCCGCGTCGCCGACGTCGATCACGAAGCTGGCCGCGACGGCCCGCTGGCGGGTGCCGGAGACGGTGGCCGTCGTGGTGGTCGAGCCCGCGCCGGACGGCGAGCACGACGACCTCAGCACCGCGGGCCTGCCCGAGGAGGTGCTGGCCGACTTCGACGGCGACCTGCCGTGTCTGGTGCTGCCCGACCCGCAGCGGCAGATGCGCACCGTCCGCGAGCACCTGGGCGGCAGGCGCGCCTGCGTCGGGCCGGTGGTCGGCCTGCGCGACGCGGCCACCTCGCTGCGCTGGGCGCGCCGGGCGATGAACCTGGTGCGGCGCGACATCATCGGCGACGGCCCGGTCACCTGGTGCCGCGACCACCTGTCGACGCTCTGGCTGCTGGCCGACGAGTTCCTGGTGCGCGAGTTGCTCAACCGCACGCTGGCCCCGCTGGCCGACCTCACCGTCAAGCAGCGGGCGCGCACCGCGGAGACGCTGCTGGCGTGGCTGGAGAGCCGCGGCAGCGCGCCGGAGATCGCCGAGCGATTGCGCATCCACCCACAAACCGTGCGCTATCGCATGCGTCAGGTGGAGAAGCTTTTCGGCGATCAGCTGACCGACCCGGACTCCCGGCTCGACCTGGAGATCGCGCTGCGCGCCCACCGTCTGCTGTGGACGTCCGAAGGCGACGAAAAAGGCCGGGCGGCCGGATAGCCGCCGATGCGCCGCGGCGGTGGATCGCCGCGGCGCGGGTTGTGTTCCGGTGACAATTACCGGCGGCCTGCCGGGTGAATCGGGGAATTGTTCCTCGGAATGTTTGACCAGCCCCCGACCTGCCGCGCTAGATTCGGCGACCAGTTCGCGATCGCGGAGGTGGCACTGGTGCCGGAAGAATCGGGGGAGCCGACCGGATTCCCGCTGCGCATCGCGTTCGACTCGCTGCTCGCCCCGGGCCGCGCCGACGCCGGGCACGGGGCGAACCTGTGGTCGCTGCTGCCCAGGGAGCTGGCCCCGCTGCTGCGCCCGAGCATCCCCCGGCTGGTCGCCGAGATCCGCGGCGAGCTGAACCAGGCGATCCCCGCGTTCGCCCGCAACCCCGACGGCGTCGTCGGACGCGCGGTGACCGAGGGCATCCAGCAGGCGCTGACCCAGTTCGTCGACCGGCTGGAGGACCCGAGCAGCGCCCGGGACGAACGCCGCCAGGTGTTCCGCGACATGGGCCGCCACGAGATCTACAACGGCCCGATCCTGGACGTGCTGCAGACGGCGTACCGGATCGGCGCGCGGGTGGCGTGGCGGCGGATCGCGGCGGCGGGCGAGGCGGCGGGGGTGTCCAGCGCGACGCTGTGCCTGCTGGCGGAGGCGATCTTCGCCTACATCGACGAGTTGTCGGCGCTGTCCATCGAGGGCCACGCCTCGGCGAGGGCGCGCGAGGTCGGCGCGCTGGAACGGCGGCGGCGCCAGCTCCTGCAGGCGCTCATCGCCCCCGGCGGCGGCCCCGGCCGTCCGCTGGGCCACCTGGCGGAGGCGGCGCGCTGGCCGCTGCCGGAGCGGGTGCGGGCCATCGCCGTGCGCCCCCGGGACTCCGACGCCGACCTGCCCGTCACCAACCTGGACTCCCGCTACCTGGTCGATCTGGAGTCGGCCGACCCGTGCCTGGTGCTGAGCGAGGAGTTCCGGCCCCTGCTGGCGGAGCTGCCCGCCGAGCTGCCCGGCTGGCAGGCGGCAGTCGGCCCCGCCGTCCCGGTCGTCGAGTGCGCGCAGTCGCTGCGCTGGGCGCGGCGCACGCTGGCCCTGGTCGCCGAGGGCACCCTGGCGGACGGCTCGCCGACCTGGTTCGACCGCAGCATGTCGGTCCTCTGGCTGCTCAACGACCCGTTCCTCGTGCGGGAGATCGGCGCGAAGGCCCTGGCCCCGATGGCGGAACTGACGGGCAAGCAGCGCGACAAGCTCGGCGAGACCCTGCTGGTCTGGTTGGAGACCCGCCGCAGCGCGCCGGAGATCGCGGCCCTGTTGGACGTCCACCCGCAGACGGTCCGCTATCGCCTGCGCCAATTGGAACGCCTCTTCGGACCCGGCCTGACCGATCCCAACCAACGCTTCGACATCGAGGTCGCCCTGCGCGCGGAACGCGCGTTGCGCGGCGGGTGAAGGGTGTCAGTGAAGGACCTTCAATCCCACCACGCACCCCACGATCCCGACCAGGAGAAGGATCCTGGCCAGGGAGACGGCCTCCGCGCCGGACCACATGCCGTACGCGACGGTGAGCGCGGCGCCGATGCCCACCCACACCGCGTAGGACGTGCCGACCGGCAGCTCCCGCATGGCGTAGGCGAGCCCGGCCATGCTCAGGACCAGCGAGACCCCGAACACCACCGACGGCGCCAGCCGGGTGAAGCCCTCCGACTTGCCCAACGCCGTGGCCCACACGGCTTCCAGGACACCCGAGACGATCAGGACGAGCCAGGACACGATGTGCTCCTTGAGCGCCGTCTTGTCGCTGGCCGGGTACGGCGCCCGCTCGTCCGGGGACCTCATCACGAGGCACCGGCTCCATCGTGGCACACGCCCGCGCCGGGTGAGCACGGGCTTTGACCTATCTCACCACTCGTCCGCGGCCAGGTGGCCGTCGTACACCCGCGCGGTGAAGGAGCGGCGGAGCTCGCCGTCGACCAGCACGGGCGTCTCCGCGGCCAGGGCCGAGCCGAGGCCGGGGTAGCCCGCCTGCCGCACGAACCACGGGTCGTCCACCGACGCCGTCAGCACGACGGTGAACGGGTGGGACGGCGAGCCGCCGTGGTAGGCCAGCCACGGGGAGCGCGTGTAGTGCACCTGCTCCTCCCCCACCCCGTGTTCGGTGAAGACGGTCGACGGACCGTCGGGCAGCGGGAGCCGCCAGAAGAAGCCGCCGTAGCCCGCGCGGGCGCGGCCGTTGGTGGCCGGGCTGCCCAGGCGCACGCCGTCGGCGGCGAGGGTGACCGTGACGTCCAGCGCCCAGCCGCCCGCGATCGGGCGGGCGCTCTGCTCGCGGCGTTCGTGGGCGAGCACGGCGCCGTCGGGTCCCAGCCACGCCAGGTCCTCGTCCAGCCGCGACGGCGTCCGCTCCCGCCAGCGCACGTGGCGGATGGCGCCGTGGTCGTCCATCCAGGTGTATCCCCGGTCGCGGACGTACGTGCGCCCGCCCCAGAGGTTCGCGCCGTTCACGTCCTGGACCCCGATGGACACGCCCAGGTGCCACCGGTGGTCCTCCGGCAGCGCGTCGGTGACGACCGTGCCCGACAGCGTCCTCACCGGGTGGAGGTACGGGCGGGGCGACAGGGTCGTGTGCAGTTCGGCCCCGGAGTTGTACGTGGCGACCGGCACGCCCTCGACGATCAGGTCCACCGCACGACCTCCGAGAGCAGGGCCAGTTCCGCCGAGCAGCGCAGGACCGCGTCGTCCACGCCGTCGATGACCATCCGGTCGCCGACGGCCGCCGCGGGCACCGGGCGCGGCTCGGGGGCCAGCCGCACCGCCTCCAGGACCTCCATGAAGGCCCCGGTCTCCGCCAGGGGGCTGAGCAGGGGGCCCGGCTCGCGGACGCGGGCGACCAGGTCGGCCAGCAGGCCGGTCGTCGGGTACGTCGTCGTGACGTCGTCGTCGGCCGTCCGCAGGCGCACGCGGTCCTCCTTGTAGAACAACGTGATCGTCCCCTCCGAACCGTGCACCGTGATCTGGGGCGAGCGGACCGTCTTCGCGCACAGCGTGACCGCCACGACGATGACCGTCCCCCGGGACGTGCGCAGGCGCAGGGCCGAGGTGTCGTCCGACTCGATCGGGTTGGCGCGGAACAGCTCGACCTCCACGTCCGCCACCTGGCCCCGGCGGGTGCTGCCGTCGATGGCCAGGGCCGTGGCGACGGCGTGCGCGAACGGGTTGGTCAGCGCCCCGTCGACCACGTCCACCCCGTCCAGCCGCCGCTTGCCCGCCCACGGCGACCGGGTGAAGTAGTCCCGGCCGCGCTGCCACGTGCCCGCCACCCCGATGCCGCGCACCGTCCCGATCGCCCCGGACGCCACCAGCGCCCGGACGGCGGGCACGGCCGCCGACCCCAGGCTCTGGAACCCGACCTGGCACAGCAGGCCGGACGCGCGCACCGCGGCGCAGAGCCGCTCGAACTCCGCCAGCGACGTGGCGGGCGGCTTCTCCAGCAGCACGTGCGAGCCCTGCGCGAGCGCGGTCGACGCCAGGTCGGCGTGGGTGTGCAGGGGCGTGCTGATGATCGTGACCCGGTCCCCGGACGGCGCGGGCACGTCGGCCAGCGCCGGGTACGCGGGCACGCCGTCGACGTCCGAGCCCCGGGGATCGCAGACCGCGCCCAGCCGCACCCCGTCCAGCGCCCGGACTGCGCGCAGGTGCGACCGGCCGTAGCCGTGCAGCCCGACCAACACGATCTCCACTGTCACACCCGGAGACGATAACCGGTCGCGGCCGATCGAGAAAGCGCTATCTCAACGGACGGCGAACACCGACGGAAACCTTGACGCCACACCGGCAGACGGACTAGAAAGCGCTTACTTGCCCAACCCGGAACGAGGTGAGCGGCTTGTCAGTGACCGCACGACCGCGGGCCGCTGAGCGGGGACCGACACCCGCCCCGGCCCCGCCGAGACGGGGTGAGATGCGCCAGGGCACCGCCGCCTACCTGTTCCTGCTGCCCTGGTTCCTCGGCCTCGTCCTCATCACCATCGGCCCGATCGCGGCCTCGGCGTACCTGTCGTTCACCGACTACAGCCTCATCGGCGCGCCGGAGTGGATCGGACTGGACAACTACGCCCGCATGCTGGAGGACCCCCGGTTCTTCACCTCGCTGGGCGTGACCTTCACCTACGTGCTGGTCTCGGTGCCGCTGCAACTGGCCTTCGCGCTGGCCCTGGCGCTGGTGCTGGACCGGGGCGTGCGCGGGCTGGCGGTCTACCGCTCGGCCTACTACCTGCCGTCGCTGCTGGGCGGCAGCGTGGCCGTTGCGATCCTCTGGCGGCAGGTCTTCGGCACCGACGGCCTGCTCAACGGCCTGCTCGGCGCGCTCGGCCTCACCGGGATGCCCGGCTGGGTGTCCACACCGGACTTCGCGCTCGGCACGCTGATCGTGCTCAACGTGTGGACCTTCGGCGCGCCGATGGTGATCTTCCTGGCCGGGCTGCGGCAGATCCCCCGGATGTACTACGAGGCCGCCGCCGTCGACGGCGCCGGGCCGACGCGCCGGTTCTTCCACATCACCCTGCCGCTGCTGAGCCCGATCATCTTCTTCAACCTGGTGCTGCAGATCATCGGCGCGTTCCAGTCGTTCACGCAGTCGTTCATCGTCAGCGCGGGGACCGGCGGGCCCGCGGACTCGACCCTGTTCTACACGCTCTACCTGTACCAGCGCGGATTCGGCAACTTCGACATGGGATACGCATCGGCCCTGGCCTGGGTGCTGCTGCTCATCGTCGGCGGGCTGACCGCGGTCAACTTCCTCGCGGCGAAGCGCTGGGTGTTCTATGGCGACGGTTAGGACCACCACCGGAAAACGCAGGCCGCTGGCGCACGTCGGGCTGATCCTCTTCGGCCTGGCGATGCTCTACCCGCTGCTGTGGATGCTCGCGAGCTCGTTCAAGCCGACGCCGGACATCTTCACCGAACCCGGCCTCATCCCGTCCAACCCGACGCTGGACAACTACGTCGAGGGCTGGACCGCGCTCGGCGAGCCGTTCAGCACCTACCTGATCAACTCGTCCATCGTGGTGCTCGGGTCCATCCTGGGCAACCTGTTCGCCTGCTCGCTGGCCGCCTACGCCTTCGCCCGGCTGGAGTTCCGGTTCAAGCGGCTCTGGTTCGCGATCATGATCGGCAGCATCATGCTGCCGATCCACGTGGTCATCGTCCCGCAGTACGTGATGTTCGCCCAGGTCGACATGGTGAACACGTTCTGGCCGCTGATCCTGCCCAAGCTGCTGGCCACCGACGGGTTCTTCGTGTTCCTGATGGTGCAGTTCATCCGCGGCCTGCCGCGCGAGCTGGACGAGGCGGCGCGCATCGACGGCTGCGGGCACTGGGGGATCTTCTTCCGGATCATCCTGCCGCTGTGCGTGCCAGCGCTGGCCACCACCGCGATCTTCACCTTCATCTGGACCTGGAACGACTTCTTCAGCCAGCTCATCTTCCTGACCGACCCGGAGATGTACACCGTGCCCGTGGCGCTGCGCACCTTCGTCGACGCGACCAGCCAGACCCCGTGGGGCCCGGTGTTCGCCATGTCGATGGTGGCCCTCGGCCCCATCTTCGGGTTCTTCCTCGCCGGACAGCGCTACCTGGTGCGCGGCATCGCCACCACGGGCCTGAAGTGAAAGGACACGACCGTGCGCACCTTGAGACTGGGCGCGTTGCTCGCCGCCGCAGCGCTGACCGCGACCGCGTGCGGCGGCGGTGACCCCGGCGGCGACGGCCCGGTGACCCTGCGGTTCTCCTGGTGGGGCAGCGACGCCCGGCACACCATGACCCAGCAGCTCATCGAGGCCTTCCACGCCGAGCACCCCGACATCCGGGTGGAGGGCGAGTTCACCGGCTGGGCCGACTACTGGGACAAGCTGGCCACCAGCACCGCGGGCGGCAACGCCCCGGACGTCATGCAGCAGGAATCGCGCTACGTGCGCGAGTACGCCGACCGCAACGCGCTGCTGGACCTCGGCAAGTACGACGTCGACGTGAGCAAGCTCGACCCGGCCGTCGCGGGCACGGGCAAGGTCGGGGACGCCACCTACGCGATCCCGACCGGCGTCAACGCCTACACCGTCGTCGTCGACACCGCCCTCTACGAACAAGCCGGGGTGCCGATCCCGGACGACGAGACCTGGTCGTGGGACGACTTCGTCGACACCACCGCCGCGATCACCGCCAACACCGGCGGCAAGGTCCACGGCGTGCAGAACATCGGCTTCAACGAGGCGGGCCTGGAGATCTTCGCCCGCCAGCGGGGCGAGTCGATCTTCACGGCCGACGGCGCGATCGGACTGTCCGACCAGACGCTGAGCGACTGGTTCGCCCTGATCCTGCGGCTGCGCGACCGCAGGTCCGAGCCGGAGCCGTCGGTGACGATCGAGACGCAGGCGGGCGGCATCGACCAGTCGCTCATGGCCACCAACCGCGGCGCGACCGGCGTGTGGTGGACCAACGAGCTGGCGACGCTGACCAAGGCGTCCGGGCACGAGCTGGCGCTGCTGCGCTTCCCCGGCGAGTCGCAGGGCAGGCCCGGCATGTACTTCAAGCCCGCGATGTTCTTCGCCGCGTCCGCGCGCACCGAGCACCCGGAGGCGGCGGCCACCTTCATCGACTGGCTGGTGAACAGCCCGAAGGCCGCCGAGATCCAGCTGAGCGACCGCGGCCTGCCCGCGAACACCGAGGTGCGCGAGCAGGTCTTCGGCAAGCTCAAGGCGGCCGACCAGCAGTCCGGGGAGTTCCTGCGGGAGATCGGCCCGACGCTGGCCCCGCCGCCGGTGCTGCCGCCGCCGGGCGCGGGCGAGGTGCAGGGCGTGCTGCAGCAGCTCAACGAGCAACTGCTGTTCGACCGGATCAGCGTGCCCGAGGCTGTCAGCCAGTTCCGCCAGCAGGCCGAGGCCGCGCTGAAATGACGGGAACCACCCGGTACGCCTTCGTCGGCACGGGCCACCGCGCCCAGTTGTACTTCGACGCCCTGCTGGGCCCGTACGCCGACGTCGCCGAGCCCGTCGCGCTGTGCGACACCAACCCGACGCGCATGGCGTACTACCAGCGCCTGCGCGGCGGTGAGCCGCTGCCGACCTTCGCGCCCGAGGAGTACCTCGCGATGCTCGACCGCGTCCGCCCGGACGGGGTCGTGGTCACCTCGGTGGACGACACCCACGCCGACTACGTCGTGGCCGCGCTGGAGCGCGGTGTGGACGTGATCGTGGAGAAGCCGCTCACCGTGGACGAGCCGAGCTGCGCGCGGATCGCGGACGCGGCGCGGCGCTCGACGGCGCGGCTGGTGGTGACGTTCAACTACCGCTACTCGCCGCGCAACAGCGCGGTGAAGGCCCTGCTGCTCGACGGCGTCATCGGGACGCCGACGGCGGTGCACTTCGAGTGGGTGCTGGACACCGTGCACGGGGCGGACTACTTCCGCCGCTGGCATCGGGACAAGGCGCGCTCGGGCGGGTTGTTCGTGCACAAGGCGACCCACCACTTCGACCTGGTGAACTGGTGGCTGGCCGACCGGCCGTCGGTGGTGACCGCCCACGGCGGGCTGCGGTTCTACGGGCCCGGCGGCGACCACGACACCGACGCGTTCGTCCTCGACCTGTCCGCCGACGTCCGGCTGCACGCGCTCTACGCCGACGCCGCCCGCCACGACGGCTACCGGCGCGACCAGGACGTCTTCTCCCCGGGCATCACGATCGAGGACACCATGGCCGCGCTGGTGCGCTACGAGTCCGGCGCGCTGCTGACGTACTCGCTGACCGCGTACGGGCCGTGGGAGGGCTACCGCGTGTCAATCACCGGCACGCGGGGCCGGATCGAGCTGGCGGTGTGCGAGCGGTCGAGCGTGCCGTCGGGCCGGGCCTCCGACGTCGTCGGCTGGCACCGCGACGCGCCCGACCTGCCCGAGGGCGCCCGACCGGTGGGCACCCGGCTGCTCCTGCAGCGGCACTGGGAGGCGGCGGAGGAGGTGCCGGTCGACGCGGCGGCCGGGACGCACGGCGGCGGCGACGCGCGGCTGCTGGACGACCTCTTCCGGCCCGGCGCCGCGCCCGACCCGCTGGGCCGGGCGGCGGACTACCGCGACGGCGTGCTCAGCGTGCTCGTGGGCGCGGCGGCGAACGCGTCGCTGGCCCGCGGCGGCGCCTCGGTCCTGGTCGTGCCGCCGTGGTGACCGCACTCGTCACCGGGGGCGCAGGCGTGCTGGGCCGGGCCGTCGTCCGCGCGCTGGCGGACGCCGGACACCACGTCGTGTCGGTCGACCTGCCCGGGACGGCGGGCCCCGACGGGGCCGACGCGATCGCGGCGGACCTGACCGACACCGAGCGCGCTCGGTCCGTGCTCGCCGAGGTCGGTCCGGCGATGGTCGTGCACCTCGCGGCGATCGCGGTGCCGTTCAGCCGCCCGGAGACCGAGCTGCTGCGGACCAACCTGTCGCTCGCGCACAACGTCTGCGAGGCGGCGGTCGCCGTCGGCGCGGGGTCCGTCGTGCTGGCGAGCAGTCCGACGGTCATGGGCTACGGCCGCCCTGGGTGGCGCCCCCGGTACCTGCCGCTGGACGAGGACCACCCCGTCGCGCCGTGGCACGCGTACGCTCTGTCCAAAGTGGCCACCGAGCAGCTGGCCGCGATGTACGCCCGGCGCGGCGAGCGCACCCGGTTCGCCGTCGTGCGGCCCGGTTACGTCATCTCGCCGGAGCAGTGGGCGGGCGCGCCCACGCAGGACGGCAGCACGATCGGCGAGCGGCTGGCCGACCCGGCGATCGCGGCCAGGTCCCTGTTCAACTACGTCGACGCCCGCGACGCCGCCGACCTGGTCGTCCGGCTGGGCGATGCGGACGTGCCCAGCGGCGAGGTGTTCTTCGCCTGCGCCGCCGACCCGCTGGCCCGCGCGCCGCTGGCCGACCTGCTCCCCCGCGACTACCCGGCGCCCCCGGCGGGGCCCGCGTTCTCCATCGACAAGGCCGCGCGGCTGCTGGGCTGGCGGCCCGGGCGCTCGTGGCGCACCGAATTCGCAGGAGGTCCCCGGTGAACCTGGACGGAGTGCTGTTCTTCCCCGTCACGCCGTTCGACGACCATGGCGTGGACGTGCCCGCGCTGCGCGCGCATATCGAGCACGGCCTCGCCCACGGGCCCGGCGCGGTGTTCGTCGCCTGCGGGACCGGCGAGTTCGGCGCGCTCGACCGCGCCGAGCACGCCGACGCGGTACGGGCGGCGGTGTCGGTCGTGGACGGCCGGGCGCCGGTGCTCACCGGCGCGGGCGGGCCGCTGCCGCACGCGCGGGCGTGCGCCCGGCAGGCGGCCGACCTGGGCGCGGACGGGCTGCTGCTCATGCCGCCCTACCTGAGCCGGGGGCCGCAGGCGGGGCTGGTGTCGTACGCGCTGGCCGTCGCCGACGCGAGCCCGCTGCCGCTGGTGCTGTACCAGCGCGAGCCGGTCCGGTACACCCCGGAATCGGTGGGGCGGCTGGCCGAGCACCCCCGGGTGGTCGGGTTCAAGGACGGCAGCGGTGACCTCGACCTGCTGCACCGGATCGCGTTGACCGTGCGGGACAAGGATTTCCTGCTGTTCAACGGGCTGCCCACGGCGGAGTTCAGCATGCCCGCGTATGCCGGGATGGGCATTCCGCTGTACTCGTCGGCGGCGTTCGCCTTCGTGCCCGAGGTCGCCACCGCATTCCACACGGCGTTCACCGGCGGTGACACCGAGCGGGTGCGGGCGCTGCTGGACGCGTTCTACCGGCCGTTGGTCGAGCTGCGGGACCGGGTGCCCGGGTACGCGGTGTCGCTGGTCAAGGCGGGCGCGCGGCTGCGGGGGCAGCCGGTCGGGTCGGTGCGCGCCCCGCTCGTGGACCCGTCCGACGCCGACCTCGCCGCGCTGTCGTCGATCATCGACCGGGGGTTGGCGGTCGCCCGTGGCTGAGCTGACGCACCGGAGCAGGCGGGTCCCGCTCCCCCGGCCGTGGGGGCCGGACGTCACCCACGTCCACGTCGTCGCCACCCGGGTGACCTCGTCGGCGGGGGTCGGGCACGGGTTCAGCTGGACGCCGCGCGCGGGGGCGGGGGCCATCGCGGGGATGCTGGACGAGTTCGGCGCTGCCCTGGCGGAGCCGCTCGACCCGGCGCCGGTGTGGGACCGCCTGTGGGCCGACGCCCACGAGGCGGGCGGCGGCGGGGTGACCACGATGGCGCTGGCCGGGGTGGACATCGCCCTGTGGGACCTGCGCGGGCGCACCGAGGGCCGCTCCCTGGTCGACCTGCTGGGGCGGCGGCATACCGCGGTGCCGGTGTACGGGAGTGGGGTGAACCTGCACTACCCGGTGGCGGACCTGGTCGCCCAGGCCCGCCGGATGGTGGCGGCGGGGTACGCGGGGGTGAAGATCAAGGTCGGGCTCCCGGACCTGGCCTCCGACATCGCCCGCGTCGCCGCCGTCCGCTCCGCGATCGGCGAGGACGTCGCTTTGATGATCGACGCCAACCAGCGCTGGGACCTGCCGACGGCGTTGCGGGCGGTGTCGGCGTTGGCGGAGTTCCGGCCGTACTGGCTGGAGGAACCCTTGCGCGCGGACGACTTGCGCGCGCACGCGGAACTCCGGAGGCGTTGTCCGTTCCCCATCGCCCTCGGTGAGAACCTGCACACGGCGTACCAGTTCCGCGAGGCGATCCTGCTGGGTGCGTGCGACATCATCCAGCCGAACGTGGTGCGGGTCGGCGGGATCACCCCGTTCCTGCGGATCGCGGAGCTGGCGCGTGCCTTGGGGGTGGGCGTGGCGCCCCACCTGCTCCCGGACCTCTCCGGTCAACTGGCCCTCACCCTCCCGGGTCCGGTGTGGGTGGAGGAGGTGGAGGACGCCTCATTCGCCGCACTGGACGTGCTGTCCGCACCAAGTGGGGTGGAAGTCAAGGAGGGACGCCTGGCGGCAGACACCGGCCCAGGCCACGGCCTCCGCTTCCACTGGCTCGACTCGGACACCCGGACACCGGTTCCCTCGGCCGCGTCCAGCCCTCCCCTGCTGGCAGACCACCCATGACCGCCGAGGCTTTCCACGCCCCGATCCAGGGACTCGGCAATCCCCTTCCCGCCGAGACACATCGGAGACCACAACGCCCACCGGGGTCGGCGATCGCGACGGCTGGTCTCATCGCGGATGCGACACATCCCTCGACTGCGGCTGGAGAGCTCGGCTCTGTGCCCTTCCTCGTGCCGCTCTGTCCGTCCGCCGCGGCGGGAGCCAAGGACCTGCCTTTCCTCGCGCGCCCCGATCGGCGGACCACCGTCCGGCCCCTATCCGACCTCGACACGGAAGCTGCTCATGACCTCATCTCTTCCTCTCGGTCCCGCCGTCGCGGTCTCGTCGTGGTTGGCGGGAATGGATCCGGTGGAGCGGGGGCGGATGCTTCTTGCCGTCGCCGACGCACTCGACAACGCGCGGGGGGAGCTGGTTCCCCTTGCGGATGCGGAAACGTCGCTTGGTGAGGGGCGGTTGGTCGGCGAGTTGGCGCGGGCCAGCGGGCAGTTCCGGCTGTTCGCCGACGTCCTTCGGGAAGGGTCCTATCTGCGGGCCACCATCGACCACGCGGACCCGACCACCACCCCGCCTCGGCCGGATCTGCGGAGTGTTCTCGAACCCGTGGGGCCGGTCGCGGTGTTCGCGGCCAGCAACTTCCCGTTCGCGTTCGGGGTCGTCGGTGGGGACACCGCGTCCGCGCTGGCGGCCGGGTGTCCGGTGGTGGTGAAGGCGCATCCGGGGCATCCCGAGCTCTCCCGGCGGCTCGCTGAGGTTGTCCACTCCGTACTGGAGCCGGGGGTCTTCGCCATGGTCGAGGGGCTGGATGCGGGGCGCGCCCTGGTGACCCACCCCGACATCCGGGCGGTCGGGTTCACCGGGTCCGTCACCGGCGGTCGGGCGCTGTTCGACCTGGCCAGCGGGCGGCCCGACCCGATCCCCTTCCACGGCGAGTTGGGCAGCGTGAACCCGGTGGTGGTCACCCGGGCCGCCGCTGCCGCACGACCCCGGGAGATCGCGGATGGGCTCGTCGCCTCGTTCACGCTCGGCGTCGGGCAGTTCTGCACCAAGCCGGGGATCGTGCTGATCCCCGCAGGCTCCGGGCTGGAGACCGTCATCGCCGACCGGCTCGCCGGGGGCGGGCGGATGCTCACCCCGGCCATCGCCGAGGGGTTCCACCAGGGCGTCCGCCGCCGCGCCGACCGGATCATCGCCGGTCGCCAGCAGGACGGGCCCGACGCCGAGCCCGTGCTGTTCCTCGCCGACGTCGACTTCCTCGCCGCGCGCCCCGAGGCGACCGAGGAGGTCTTCGGCCCCGCCTGCCTGCTCGTCCACTACACCGACGACGACCTCCCCCGCGCCGTCGCCGCGCTGCCCGGCAGCCTGACCGCCACCGTGCACGCCGAGCCCGCCGACATCGCGGCGCTGGCGCCCGTGGTGGCCGCGCTGCGGGAGCGCGCCGGGCGGCTGGTGTGGAACGGGTGGCCGACCGGCGTCGCGGTCTCCTGGGCCCAGCACCACGGCGGCCCGTGGCCCGCCACCACCTCGGCGGCGCACACCTCCGTCGGCGCGCACGCGATCGCGCGCTGGCTGCGTCCGGTCTGCTACCAGGACTGCCCGCCCGCCGTGCTGCCCCGCGCGCTGCGCGAGGACAACCCGCTCGGCCTGCCCAGACGCGTCGACGGGGCGTGGACCGATCTAGAGTGTTAGCAGGAGACCACTCGGGAGTACAGGCATGACCGGCAGACCCCACGTGACGCTGGAGGACGTCGCCCGCACCGCGCAGGTGTCGCTGGCCACGGCCTCCCGGGCGCTCAACGGCGCCACCAGCGTGGGGCCCACCCTGCGCGACCGGGTCCTGGCCGCCGCCGAGGAACTGGCCTACACGCCCAACGCCCACGCCCGCGCGCTGGCGGGCTCGTCGCACCAGACGGTCGGCGTCATCTGCCACGACGTGAGCGACCCCTACTTCGCCACGATCGCGCGCGGCGTCATGCGGGTGGCCGGGGAGAACGACCTGCTGGTGATGCTCGCCAGCACGTTCCGCGATCCGCAGAAGGAGATCGCCTACGTGTCGATGCTGCGCGCGCAGCGGGCCTCGGCGATCCTGCTGATCGGCTCCGGGTTCGAGGACCGCGCCTGGGAGCGCGCCCTGGCCGCGGAGCTGGAGCCCTACCGGCGCGGCGGCGGGCAGGTCGCCGTGGTCAGCAGGCACCGCAGCCTGCGCGTCGACAGCGTCCAGCCGGACAACCGGGCGGGCGCGGCCGACCTCGCCAGGGCGCTGCTGGACCTCGGCCACCGCCGCTTCGCCGTGCTGGCCGGGCCGCGGCGGCTGACCACAGTGGTCGACCGGCTCGACGGGTTCCGCGACGCCCTGGCCGACGCCGGGATCGCACTCGCCGACGACGACGTGATCGAGTCCGGCTTCACCCGCGACGGCGGCCACGCCGCGATGCGCGAGCTGCTGGCCCGCAGGCGCGACGTCACGTGCGTGTTCGCGGTGACCGACGTGATGGCCATCGGCGCGCTCACCGCCGCGCGCGAGGCGGGCGTGTCGGTGCCCGACGACATCTCCCTGGCAGGCTTCGACGACATCCCCGTCGTGCGGGACCTGACGCCCGCGCTGACGACGGTCGCGCTCCCCCTCGAACAGCTCGGCGAGCAGGCGATGCGCCTGGCCATCCGCGACAACCGGGGCAAACGCAGCCGCGTGGTGCGCATGCCCGCCGACGTCGTGGTGCGCGACAGCGTGGCGCGCCTGTAACCGCGCGCAACCGCGATGTGGGACAACGTGTTCCCTGCTCGGAAGCCGCGCGCCGCAGTGCGCCCACTCTGACCCTTGCGGGGAAGTAACGGAATGGTCTAGCCTGCTGTAAGCGCTTCCAGAAAGCGCTTTCTCCCGGCAGGCGCGTCATGGCCCCGCCATCGTGACGCTACTGAGAGCGCTCCCCACCCCCGGCGGTCCCCAACCCTGTGTTTCGCAAGGAGGCGACGCATGAGTTCGCACAAGCGGAGTGTTCCCCGTCGGCTGGCCGGGATAGCCGCGCTGTCCACAGTGGCCGCGGTCGGCGCCGGTCTGGTGCTGGTGTCCGCGCCCGCCAGCGCGGCGGCGGGCTGCCGGGTCAGCTACACCCTCTCGGGCCAGTGGCCGGGCGGCTTCGGCGCGAACGTCACCGTGACCAACCTCGGCGACGCCATCTCCGGCGGCTGGACGCTGGAGTGGGAGTTCGGCGCAGGCCAGACCGTGCAGCAGGGCTGGAACGGGGAGTTCAGCCAGAGCGGGTCGCGGGTGCGGGTCACCAACCCGGGCTGGGGTTCCAGCCTCGCCACCGGCGCATCGGTCACGCCCGGGTTCAACGGCACGTGGCAGGGCAGCAACCCGGCTCCGACGGAGTTCCGGCTCAACGGGACGGTGTGCACGGGTGAGACCGTCCCGACCAGCACGACCACCACCACGACAACAACCACCACGACGACCACGACGACGAACAACCCGCCCCCGCCCAGCGGCCTGATCGGCTGGGCGACGCAGAACGGCGGCACCACCGGCGGTGGCAGCGCCACAGCGGTCACCGTCGGCAGCGCGTCGGCGCTGTCGTCGGCCGTCAGCGGCACGAACCCGGCCGTCGTCCGCGTCACCTCGTCGTTCTCCTGCTCCGGCATGCTCCGCGTCGGCTCCAACAAGACGATCCTGGGCGCGTCCGGGGCGACGATCTCCGGCTGCGGCCTGACGCTGAGCGGGTCGCGCAACGTCATCATCCGCAACCTGACCTTCCGCGACTGGGATGACGACGCGATCAACATCGAGTCCGGCTCGACCAACATCTGGGTCGACCACAACTCGTTCAGCAGCGGCTACGACGGCGCGGTGGACATCAAGCGGGCGTCCGACTTCATCACCGTGTCGTGGAACCGGATCTCCAGCCACGACAAGTCGATGCTGCTGGGCCACAGCGACGGCAACGGCAGCCAGGACCGCGGGCACCTGCGGGTGACCTACCACCACAACTACTTCGACGGCTCCGGCACCCGCCACCCGCGTGTGCGGTTCGGCAACCCCGTGCACGTGTTCAACAACTACTACCGCGACAACGAGTACGGCGTCGCCTCCACGATGGACGCCGGGGTGCTGGTTGAGGGCAACTACTTCGAGAACGTCGACGAGCCCACCCTGGTCGGCTACGCCAGCTCCGACCCGGGCGCGCTCGTGCAGCGCAACAACGTCTTCGTCGGCTCCGGCACGCCGGAGTCCGGGGGCAGCGTGGCGCCCATCCCCTACTCCTACACCCTGGAGAACGCCGCCACCGTCAAGTCCTCGGTGAGCGCCGGGGCGGGCGCGGGCAGGATCTCGGTCTGACGGGAGGGACCGGGACGGGTGGGTGGGCGCTGACGCCCGCCCACCCGCTCGCCGGTCCCGACCGAGGCGGGCCGGTCCCACGGACCGGCCCGCCCGGCACGCGCGAGGCTCACCCGGCGGCGAACCGGCCGCCGCCAGGGCTGATGCGCGATCCGGGCCCCGTTGCCCGGAACCCGCCGAACCCCCGTTCGGCGGGAGACCACGACCGGCAAGCCAGCCGGGGAGGGTCAGGAAGGTGCTGTCCGCGAGTCGCTGGGACCCGATGCCGACGTGCCTGACGAGCGAGCCGCCTGCCGCCCGGCGGACCCGAGGCCCCGAGGCCGAGGAGGCCCAGTCGCGAGCTGACGTCAGGGAACGCCGGTGCCGCCCGCGGTCCATGGGCCACCGGGCACCGAGAGGAACCGGACCGGATGGTGGCCGACCAGGGCCGCGCGACCGCCGACCCAAGCACGCCGGACCGATTGCGCCTGTCGAGTCGAGTGGCACCGATGCGGCGTCGAGGCGGTCGGTGCCAGGGCCGCGCAGGGATCGGGCGGGGTCGGTGGGTGGGCGGGGTCGGCGGGCGTGGGCGGGGTCGGGGTCGGGGTCGGTGGGTGGGCGGGGGTCGGTGGGTGGGCGGGGTCGGCGGGTGGGCGGGGTCGGGTCAGCGGGGGACGAGGTCGCTGATGCGCCACTTGCCGTCGGTGAGGACGGCGGTGACGGAGAGTTGGGCGCCCGCGGTGGTCGCCTCGCCGGTGTCGCCGCGGAGCGCGCTCTGGTCGAGGAAGACGAGGAGGACGGCGGTGTGGTCGTTGAGGCTCACGACGCCCGAGCTGACCACCCGCGTGGCCAGGGTGAGGCGTTGTGCGGGGGCCTGCTCCCGGACCTGGGCGAACAGGCGGTCGTACTGCTCGGACGCCGCTCCCGTCAGGACCTCGCGGGCGGCGGTCTCGGTGGCGGCGGTGTCGTCGTGGCGGTAGCTGAAGATCTTCTCCAGGCCCTCGCGGACCTGGCGGGTCACCTCGGCGGTCCCGGCGGTGTCGACCAGGGCCACGTTGGCGTCGGCGCGGAGCTGATCGGCCCGCAGCACGGCGAGCACGCCGCAGGCGACCAGCAGCGCCGACACGACCAGCAGGACGATCGGCAGGCGCAGGCCGCGGCGCGGGGCCGCGTCCTCGTCGCGGTCGTCCGACTCATCGGCCTCAGCGACGGCCGGGTCCTCCACGACAGCGGAGTCGACCTCACTGTCCCCAGCCGGGTCGCCGATTGCACTGTCCACGGCCGAGTCGGCGACCGCACCGTCCTCAGTCGCGTCGTCCTCGACAGCGGCCGAGCCGGCCGTCCGCTCCACTGTGGACGTCGTACGCGGGCGGCGGATGCCCGCCACCTGGGGGCGGCGCGGGCGGGGGGCCACCGGGGTCCGGGTGCTGCGCATCGGGATCGCCTCCTTACACCGGGCTCGTCGGCACCTGGGCGATGCCGCTGAGCAGCCATCCCCGGTCCGTCTTGGTCATCTGGGCGGTGAAGCGGACGCGCTTGGTCACGGCGTCCCCGGTCTCCGGGGTGACCACCACCTCGACCGAGGCGATCACCGCGGCGGTGCCGTCCGCCGGGTCCAGTTCGGTCACGGCGGCGTCGACGACCTTGCCCTGGGTCGCCGTGCCCGCCTTGACGATGCGCTCCCGGCTGGCGTCCCTGGTGGCGCGCAGCTCGTCGGCGAGCGGGCCCGTGGCGGCCGACAGCCAGCGGTCCAGGCCCTCGTCGACATTGCGGTGGTCGAGGGTGTTGAACGTCTCCACGGCCGCGGTCGCGCTGCGCAGGGCCTCATCGCGCATGGCGGCCTGGTCGCTGTCCACGTCGGCCGACGCCGTCCACCACCGCACTCCCCCGAACACCGCGAACGCCACCGCCACGGCGAACACGGCCATGGCCAGCACCCGGAAACGCCCTCGGGCAAGCGTGCTCATCGCGATCCCTCCAATCCCAGCAGTCCGCCCACGCTGTCGGTCATCGCGGGCGCGGGGCGCGGCTGCGGGACCGTCGCGGTCGCCCCGTAGGTGAACGGCTTGACCGCGGGCGGGACCCCGCCGCGCGGGACGTTCTGCGAGCCCCGCACGTTGCCCGCGCCCGGCGCGAGCGTGCAGCGCGCGTCGGTGTTCAGCGGCGCGCCGGAGGTGTCCAGGCCGTTGCGGTAGCGGGTGCCGCCATAGCCCGCGGTGCACGGCAGCGGCGTGAAGAACGTCGTCGCCAGCCCGAAGTGGGCGCCGTCGGGCCGGATGACGTCGCGCGCGGCGGCCACCGCCTTGGGCGTCACCACGAGCATCTGCTCGATCCCCGCCTGCCGGGTGACCAGCACGTTCGACGTCGTCAGCAGGTTGGCCAGCACGATGCCCAGGTTGGGCCCGGTCTCGGCCAGCAGCCCGCTGATCTGCTCGGCCGCGCCAGGCGCCTTCTGCAGCACGGTGCGCAGGTCCCCGTCGGACTTCACCAGCTGCTCGGCGATGAGCTTGCTGCCCTCGGCGAAGCCCTTGATGGACTCCGAGGTCTCCACCTGCGTCGTCAGCACCGTCCCGGCGTCGGTGATCAGCGCGGTGGTCTGCGGCAGGTACTCCGTGGCCATCTTCGTGAACTCCGCCGAGGAGTCCAGCAGCGCCTGCAGCGCCGGTCCCGCGCCCTCGGTCGCCAGGTACATCTCGTCGACGACGGTCCGCAGCTCCTCGCGCGGCACGGACTCCACCAGCCGATCCAGGTTGCGCAGGACGGTCTCGGTGGGCAGCGGCAGCTGGGCGCGGTCGGAGGAGATGATCGACCCGTCGGCAAGGTACGGCTCGCCGTCGCGCGTCGGGCGCAGGTCGACGTACTGCTCGCCCACCGCCGACCGGTTGGCCACCACGGCCTGGACGCTGGCGGGGATCACCGGGGCGTCCGGGTCCAGCAGCAGGTCGACCTCGATGCCGTCGCCCAGCAGGGTCAGGTCGCCGACCCGGCCGATGGCCACGCCGCGGTAGGTCACCTCGGCGTTGGTGAAGATGCCGCCGGAGTGGTCCAGCCGCAGGTGCACGGTGTAGCCGGAGCCGCCGAACAGCCGGTCGAGGCCGACATAGCGCGCGCCCACGTACGACACGCCCACCAAGGCGATCACGACGAACGCCACGACCTGGATCCGGACCCGCTTGGTCAGCATCAGCCCTCACCTCCATCCACTGGGGGAAGCGGCAGCGCGGCGGCGCCCGGCACGGGCGACTGGGCGCTGAACGACAGGTAGGAGTTGATGTAGTCGCCGCGCACCGCCGCCATCGCCTTGTCGGTGAAGGGGAAGGTGAACAGCACCTCCATCGCCTGCGGCAGCTGCTGACCGGCCTTGGTCAGCTCGCGCAGCGTCGGCTCCAGCGCCCGCAGGTCGGCGACCAGGTCGTCCTTCGAGCGCTCGACCACGTCGACGGCGACGCCGGAGAGCCGGTCGAGCGACTTCAGCATGGTCACGAACTGCTCGCGCTGGCTCGCCAGCACCTCGATGCCCGGCCCCAGCCCCTCCAGCAGCGCGGTGATCTGGTCCCCGCGCGGGCCGAGGTCGGCGGCCAGCCGGTCCATGCCCTCGATCGCCCTGACGATCTCCGCGCGGTGCGAGTCGAGCTGCCCGGCGAAGGTGTCCAGGTTCTTCAGCAGCGACTTGATGTCGGACTCGCGGCCCTCCAGCGCGTTGTTCAGCTCCTGGGTGATCAGCTGGAGCTGCCCGATGCCGCCGCCGTTGAGCAGCAGCGACAGCGCGCCGAAGACCTCCTCGATCTCCGGGTTGCGGTTGGTGCGCTCGACCGGGATGACCGCGCCGTCGGCGAGCGTGCCGATCCTGGCGTCGTCGTCGGGGTCGTCGAGCTCGACGAACTTCTCGCCGAGGACGCTGGACTGGCGCAACCGGGCGTAGGCGTTGGCGGCCAGCCGGATCTCGCCGTTGACCGACAGCGACACCACGGCGGTGCGGCCGTCGGCGGACAGCGTGATCGCCTCGACCCGCCCGACCGGCACGTCCTCCACCTTCACCGCGGACTGCGGGACCAGGTCCAGCACGTCGCGGAAGTGGACGGTCACCTGGTACGGGTGGTCGCCGAGGTCGGCGCCGCCGGGCAGGTCGACGTCGTAGAGTCCGGCCCCGCAGCCGGTGGCGGTGAGCCCGGCCAGCAGGGCGGCGGTCAGCCGTGCGGCGCGCATCAGCGGCCTCCGGGGTCGTCGGTCGCGGGCAGGGGGAAGGCGCGGGGGGCCGACGCGGAGAACTCGGTGAGGTTGGCCCGGCCGTCGATGGTGCGGGTGGCCGGGTCGTAGGCGCCGAGCAGGTTGGTCAGCGCGTTGGGCACGGTGTCCAGCGCCTCGGCGAGCGACGCGCGCTGGTCGACCAGCACCTGGGTCACCCCGGTCAGCTTCTCCACGTTGGACTTCAGCAGCGCCCGGTTGTCCCTGATGAACACCTCGACCGTCTCCAGCGCCGAGGCCAGCTCCGACAGCGCCTGGTCGAACGTCGTGCGCTCGTTGACCAGGAACTCGGTGACGATGGCCAGCTGCTCGTTGACCTCGCGGACCTGCTCGTCGTTCTTGGCCAGCATCGCGGTGAACTTGTGCAGGCCGTCGATCGTGGCGAACAGGTCCTCCTGGGAGCCGTTGAGCGTGCGGGCGAGGTCGCCGAGGTCGCGGATCGTCTGCCCGGTGGCCGCGCCGTTGCCGCCCAGGTACTCCGCGCCCGTGCGCAGCAGCTCGCTGAGCGCGCCGTCGGCGTTGGCGCCGTCGGGCCCGAGCGCGGTGGTGAGCCGGTCCAGGCTGGCGAACAGCTCGTCCAGCTCGACGGGCACCTGGGTGCGCGGGACCGGGATGACCGCGCCGTCGGCGATCTTGTCCCCGGCCGTCCACACGGGACTGAGCTGCACGTACCGGTCGGAGACCAGGCTGGGGGTGACGACGAGCGCGTTGGCGTCGGCCGGGATGGGGGCCTCGGCGTCGACGGTCATCTCCACCCGCACCGACGCGCCCTGCGGGGTGACGCTGTCGACGGTGCCGACCTGCACGCCGAGCACCCGCACGTCCGAGCCGGGGTAGAGGCCGACGGCTGCGGTGAAGTACGCCGTCAGCCTGCGCACGTCGCCGCGGCCCGCGATCGCCCACGTGCCCGCCGCGACCACGATCGCCACGACGGCGAGCAGCGCACCGCGCGCGATCCACGGGTTCGCCTTCCTCGGCTTGCGGACCCTCGGCGGCCTGGCGACCTTGGTCGCCTTGCCCATCTTCCTCGTCTTCTCGGCCATGCCCCTCACCGCCTCGGCGGGACGCAGCCCGCGGTGCCGTCGGCGGCCGGGATCAGGCCGCAGATGTAGGTGTCGATCCAGCGGCCGTTGCCCACCGCGTTGCCCACCAGCCGGTAGAACGGTCCGGCGAGCTTCAGCGCCTTGTCCAGGTTCGCCTGGTTGCGCTGCAGCACCTCGGCGACCCGGTCCAGCTGGGTCAGCGCGGGCCCGATCTGCGCCTGGTTCTCCTGCACCAGCGCCTTGAGCTGGGCGGAGAGGTCCCGCGTGCCGCGCAGCAGCGCGCCGATGGCCTCGCGGCGGTTGGCGAACTCGGTCAGCAGCACGGCGCCGTCGTCGAGCAGGGCGTTGAACTGGTCGGTGCGCTCGGCGAGGATCTTGCCGACGCCCGCGGAGTGCTCCAGCAGCTTGCGCAGCTCCTCGTCGCGGGTGGCGACCGTGCGCGACAGCGCGGACATGCCCTCCAGCGCGGTGCGCACCTCCTGCGGCGTCGTCGCCGAGAACGTCTCGGAGAGGGTGTCGAAGCTCTCCGCCAGGCTCTCGGTGTCGATGTCGCTGACGGTGTTCGCCAGGTCCTCGAACGCCTCGGTGACGTCGTAGGCGGTGATCGTGCGCTCCAGCGGGATGGGCGTGCCCGGGTCCAGCTCCGCGCCGCCCGCGGGCTCCAGGGCCAGCATCTTCTGGCCCAGCAGCGTCTTGATGCGGATGGCGGCCACGGTGCGGTCGCCCAGCCAGACGCCCCGCGAGCGGAAGGAGACCTTGACGTAGGAGTTCTCCAGCTCCACGTCGGTCACCTTGCCCACCTTGACGCCCGCGACCCGCACCTCGTCGTCGGGGCTCAGGCCAGCCGCCTCGCGGAAGTGCGCGACGTAGGTCGTGCCCCCGATGATCGGCAGGCTCTCCCAGGTGAACACCAGCAGGCCGAGCACCGCCATGACGGTCGCGCCGACCAGGCCGACCTTGACGGTGTCGCGTTCGCGGAAGGGCTTCACGGGCGGCACCTCGCATCGGTGACCGGCAGGCCGATGTCGGCGGGCGTCTGGCCGGGGGCCGGGGGGACGTCGGTGGTGATCGAGCAGAGGTAGAGGTTCAGCCAGGACCCGTACGACGCGGTGCGGCCGATGGTCTCGTACTTGACCGGCAGGTTGCTCAGGAACGCCTCGAACGCCGGGGTGTTGTCGGCCAGCGTCTTCGACAGCGCGCCGAGGGCCTCGATGTCGCGGCGCAGCGGCTCGCGCCCGTCGGCGAGCAGGCCCGCGGTGGCGGTGGTCAGCTCGGAGAGGCCCTGGATGGCCTCGCCGATCGGCACCGCGTCCTTGGCCAGCCCGGACACCAGCTGCTGGGTCGTCTCGATCAGCTTCGACAGCTCGTCGCCGCGCTCGTCGAAGCGGCCGATCACCGTGTTGAGGTTGGTGATGACCCGGCCGATGACCTCGTCCTTCTCCGCCAGCGTCGTGCTCAGCGAGCCGATGTGGGCGATCAGGCTGTCCACCGTGCCGCCCTCGCCCTGAAGCACCTGCACGATCTCCATGGACAGCTTGTTGACCTGCTCGGGGTTGAGCGCCTGGAACAGCGGCTTGAAGCCGTTGAACATGGCGGTCAGGTCGAGGGCGGGCCGGGTGCGGTCCAGCGGGATGGTGGCGCCCTCGGCGAGCGTGCCTCCGCCCGCCGAGGCCGGGCCCTGGTCGAGGCTGATGTAGCGCTGGCCGATGAGGTTGCGGAACTTCAGCGTCGCGGTGACCTGCGCGCTGAGCGGCCAGCGCCGGTCGACGGTGAACTCCACCTCGGCGACCCCGCCACCACCCTCTGCGCCGTCCACGACGGAGATGTCCTCGACCTGGCCGATGCGCACGCCGGACATGCGCACGTCGTCGCCGGGGTTGAGCGAGGTGACGTCGGTGAACCGCGCGAGGTAGACGGCCGCGTCGTCGGTGCCCTTGTTGGCGATGGTGATGGCCAGCAGGCCGGTCGCCAGGACGGTGACGACGGTGAAGATCAGGGCCTTGACCAGCGGCCGGACGAGGCTGATCACGACAGCTCCACCTCCGCCCCGCGCAGCAGCGGCCCGACCAGCAGCGAGCCGAACCCGCCGACCGCAGCGGGGTCGCCCCCGTCGGCCGCGGCGACCAGCTCGCCCACGAACGCGTTCTCCTGCGGTGAGTTCGGCAAACCCAGACCGTCCTCCGTGTACGAGGCGGGGGTGGCGACGGCCGCCGTGGCGCCCGCGGCCAGCCCGCCGGGGTAGCAGCGCGGCCCGCCGCCCGCGGTGTAGCGCGGGCGGTCGGCACCCGGCCGGTACGCCCCGCGCGACTCCTTGACATCCAGCTTCACGTGCAGTCCGGGCTCGTTGGTGCCGACGCCGAACGCCTTCTCCAGGTCCGGCTTGAGCGCCATGACCGCCTGCGTCAGGCAGGGGAACTCCGGGGAGTACCTGGCCAGCAGCTCCAGCGTGGGACGGCTGTTGTTCGCCAGCCCGATCAGCGTCTCCCGGTTGCCGCGCAGGAACCGGTCGAGGTCGTCGGAGGTGGTGGTGAGCGTGGCGAAGAGCTTGCCGAGCTGGTCGCGCTGTTCCACCAGCGTCTTGGACGTCGTGGTCAGCCCGGCGAGGGCGTCGACGATGTCCGGCGCGGCCTCCTCGTAGACCTCCAGCGTGTCCGCGAACTTGGTGATGTCTTCCTTGATCTTCGGCAGCTCAGGGTTGATCTCGGCGAGGTAGTCGTCCAGCAGGGACAGCGTCTCGCCGAGCTGGTCGCCGCGGCCCTCCAGCGCCTGGGAGACCGCGCCGAGCGTGCTGGCCAGCTTCTGCGGCTGCACGGCCTGCAGCACCGGCAGCAGGTCGCGCAGCGCCTTCTCGATCTCGATGGCCCGCTCGCTGGTGTCCTGCCGGATCGTGTCGCCCTCGTCGAGGATGCCCTCGGGGGTCTCCGGCAGCACCAGGCTGACGTAGCGCTGGCCGAAGAGGGTCTTGGGCAGCAGCCGCGCGGTGACGTTGGCGGGCAGCAGCTCGGCCTTGTCCGGGTCGAGCGCCAGCTCGACGGCCACGCCGTCGCCGTCGGTGCGGATCTCGCGCACCGCGCCGACGACCATGCCGCGCACCTTGACGTCGGCGTTGAGCCGCAGCTGCGTGCCCGCCCGGTCCGCGCGCAGCGTCACCATGTCGGTGGAGACGAAGTCCTTGTTGTAGACGGCGATCGTCAGCCAGCCGAGTGCGCCGAGCAGGAGGATGAACACCACGCCCATCGCCTGGTTGCGCCGCCTGATGCTCCTGCGCCGCCTCATCCGGCCACCTTCACCGTCGTGGTCGCGCCCCAGATCGCCAGGCTGAGGAAGAAGTCCAGGACCATCGTGACGACGATCGCGGTCCGCACCGAGCGGCCCACCGCCACGCCGACGCCCGCCGGGCCGCCCGCGGCGCGGTAGCCGTAGAAGCAGTGCGACAGGATGATCGCCACGCTGAACACGAGCACCTTGACGAACGACCAGACCACGTCCTCCGGCGGGAGGAACAGCGAGAAGTAGTGGTCGTAGGTGCCCGCCGACTGCCCGTACACCCACACCGTCGTCATCCGCGCGGCGAGGTAGGAGGTGAGCAGGCCGATGATGTAGAGCGGGATGATCGCGATGAAGCCCGCGATGATCCGGGTGGTCACCAGGTAGGGCATCGACCGCACGGCCATGACCTCGAGCGCGTCGATCTCCTCGGAGATGCGCATGGCGCCCAGCTGCGCGGTGAACCCGCAGCCCACCGTCGACGACAGGGCAAGGCCCGCGACCAGCGGCGAGATCTCCCGGGTGTTGAAGTAGGCCGACAGGAAGCCCGCCAGCGCCGACGTGCCGATCTGGTCGAGCGCGGCGAAGCCCTGCAGGCCGACCACGGTCCCGGTGAACACCGAGATGCCCAGCATCACGCCGATGGTGCCGCCGATGACGGCCAGCGCCCCGCTGCCGAAGCTGACCTCGGCGAGCAGCCGGATCACCTCGCGGAAGTACCGGGTGATGGTGAACGGGATCCACGCCAGCGCCCGCAGGTAGAAGCCGAGCTGGTCGCCGAGGCGCTCCAGCGCGGTGCCCGGCCTGGCGAGGGCCGCGCGCGCCCGGTTGAGCGTCGTCACCTCATGCTCCCTTCGCCGGGACGAGCTGCAGGTAGAACACGCTGATCACGAAGTTGACGAAGAACAGCAGCAGGAACGTGATGACCACGGACTGGTTCACCACGTCGCCGACGCCCTTCGGGCCGCCCTTGGGGTTGAGCCCCCGGTAGGAGGCGACCAGGCCCGCGAGGAAGCCGAAGATCAGCGCCTTGATCTCGCTCACCCACAGGTCCGACTGCTGGGCCAGGGCGGAGAAGCTGGCCAGGAACGCGCCCGGCGTCCCGCCCTGGACGATGACGTTGAAGAAGTAGCCGCCCGCCACGCCGACGACGCTGACCATGCCGTTGAGCAGGGCCGCGACGCCCATGGCGGCGAGCACGCGGGGCACGACCAGCCGGTGGATCGGCGAGACGCCGAGCACCCGCATGGCGTCGATCTCCTCGCGGATGGTCCGCGCGCCCAGGTCGGCGCAGATGGCGCTGCCGCCTGCGCCCGCCACGATCAGCGTCGTCACCACCGGGCTGGCCTGCTGGATGACGGCGAGCACGCTGGCCGCGCCGTTGAACGACTCGGCGCCGATCTGCTCGGTCAGCGAGCCCAGCTGCAGGGTGAGCACCGCGCCGAACGGGATCGACACCAGCGCGGCGGGCATGATCGAGACGCTGGCGATGAACCAGAACTGCTGGATGAACTCCCGCACCTGGAACGGCCGCCGGAACAGGCCGAAGAACACGTCCAGGCCCATCGCGAACATGTTGCCGAACTCGCGCAGCGCGCCGACGACCTTGGCCTTGCCGCGCTGCAGCGGTCCCGGCTCGATGTACTCGGGCTCGCCGACCGGCGGGCCGACCCGGGTGGGCGCGCTCATCCCCGCCCGCCCTGGTCGTCGCGGCGCCACGGGCGCGGCCTGCGGGCCGGGGGCAGCGGGGTGGTCTGGTTCGGGTGGACCGGGCCGGGCTGCGGCGGGCGCTGCTGGGCCGGGCCGGGCTGCGGCGGCAGCGGCCTGCGGGCCATCGGCTGGGGCATGGGCTGCGGCATGGCCATGCCGGTGGTGCGCCTGCGCCAGTCCTGGTAGCGCTCGTAGTCCTCAAGGGACAGCTCGGCCATGATGCCGTGCCGCGCGCTCTCCGGCAGCGTGTCGAGGATCTGCAGCACGCGGGCGCGCCTGCGCCGCACCGCCTGCCGGGCTGGCAGGCCGGGGGTGGGCTCCAGCTGCGGGACGATGCCGCGCACGTCCTCGTGGCCGCTGCCGTCGCCGTGGCCCGCCGCCTGGTGGGCCAGCTCGGCGGCCATCGTCGCGGAGTCCTTCTCCTCGGACATGCCGATCGGGCCGATGCGGCGGCCGTTGAGGAACTGCGCCACCACCGGCTCGTCGCTGGTCAGCAGCACCTCGCGGGGCCCGAACATGACCAGCTCCTTGCGGAACAGCATGCCCAGGTTGTCCGGGACCGTCCGCGCCACGTTGATGTTGTGCGTGACGATGAGGATCGTCGCGTCGATCTGGGCGTTGAGGTCGATGAGCAGCTGGCTCAGGTACGCGGTGCGGACCGGGTCGAGACCGGAGTCGGGCTCGTCGCACAGGATGATCTGCGGGTCGAGGACCAGCGCGCGGGCCAGCCCGGCGCGCTTGCGCATGCCGCCGGAGATCTCGCCGGGCAGCTTGTGCTCGGCGCCGAGCATGCCGACCATGTCCATCTTGGACATGACGATCTGCCGGATCTCGGTCTCGGACTTGCGGGTGTGCTCGCGCAGCGGGAACGCGACGTTGTCGAAGATGCTCATCGAGCCGAACAGCGCGCCGTCCTGGAACAGCACGCCGAACAGCTTGCGGATCTCGTACATGTCGCGCTCGGCGCACGCGCACAGGTCGACGCCGTCGATCACCACGCTGCCCCGCTCCGGGCGCAGCAGGCCGATCAGGCACTTGAGGAACACCGACTTGCCGGTGCCGGACGGGCCGAGCAGCACGCTCACCTCACCGGCTGGCAGCGTCAACGTCACGTCCCGCCAGATCGCCTGCCTGCCGAAGGACTTGCTCAGCCCCTCGACGGCCACCTCGACGCCCATCACACCTCCACGAACACGGAACCGGGGAACAGCCTGGGTCGACGCCTACCCGCAGTTGGTCTCGATGCACTTGAGGGTCAACCTGACCGTCATCGGGTTGTCCGGCCCGGACACCAGCCCGGTGATCAGCGGGTCCAGGTCCTCGCGCGTGCCGCAGCCGGTGAACGCGGGCAGGTCCGCCTTGGTCTTGAACTCCGACGTCGCGCCGGGGACGAGGATGATGTCGCCCTTGAGCGGCACCTTCATCGGGCCTGCCGTCCAGCAGTTGTCGCCCACGGCGAGGTCGACCCCGTCCTGGCGCACGCGGTGCAGGCGCAGCTCGATGTCGGAGACGGTGTCCACCTTGGCCTTCCACGGCTGCCCGGTGATGTCCATCTCGGCCGTCCCGGTGACCGCGCCGGGCTTGAACTCGATGTCGTTGTGCACCGGCATGAAGCGGAAGACCACCAGGTAGGCGTCCTTGACCGGGTCGAGCGTCAGGGTCCCGGTGACCGGGGACGGCGGCGGCGCGAACGGGTCGAGGAAGGTCACCAGGTCGCCGGTGATCGACAGGTCGACGCCGATCTTGGCGATGGTGTTCACCGCGTTGACGTCGAAGGTGACCTTCAGGCCCGCGTTGGCCGACGGCTCGTCCATCGGCGCGACCGGCTGCCGCCGCTGCGCGGGCGCGGCCGTGACGGCGGCGCTGCCCAGGGTCTCGCCGCCGGGGTAGGCGTCGCAGTCGACGGCCTGGTCCGCCTTGCCCGGGGCGCCCGCGCGCAGGTGCGCGGTCAGCCCGGCGAGGACCAGCTCCGCCGTGCCCTCCTCGGGCTCGGCGGTGACCGCGGGGCCGCTCAGCGCGAGGATGACGCCCTCGGCCAGCGCCGAGGGCGCCGCGGCGAGCTCGGCGGGCGGCAGCGGGGTGTCCACGCCGTTCTGGCGCAGCGCGAACTCCGCGGTCGCCGAGCCGCCAATGGTCTCCGCGCCCACGGCGCGCAGCGCGGCCACCGCGTCGGCGGGCAGCGCGATCTCCACCGTCGGCTCGGCGGCCAGCGGCTCGCCCGCGGTCACCGTCTCGGGCACGGACAGCCCCACCTGGACGGGAGTGTCGACCTGGCCGCCGTCGGGCAGCGCGCAGCGGAACGTCGCCTGCGCCGGGTCCTGGCGCGCGGTCGCAGGCGACATCCCGGAGACCACGCCGACCCCGGCGGCCACGGCCGCGGCGACCGCGGCCGCCAGCAGCGCGCGGCGGCGGGCCGGACGAGACCGGAATATCTTCATTGGACGCCCATTCAGCTGCCGGGGGAATGCCATTGCGAATCGGGCCGACACCTCGACATCGACCTCGCCGAACGGACGTTACCAGCGTGCTACCAGCATGACAACGACGCTTTCCCGGACCGCCCGAATCGACCTTTCATTTATCATCGACCACACATTTCGGTGATCGGCTTTGTGGTCGACCGGCATCGACACCGCTCCCGACACCGGGCCGTGACCTGGAGATACGCGGACAGCAAAAACGCGGGACCAGAATTTGTCACCCGTGGCACAAATTCTGGTCCCGCGTTCGTCATCCCACGTTCGGCAGGGCTGCCGGTTCGGCGACATCTCCGTCGGCCAGCACCCGTTTGAGCACTTTACCCGTCTGGTTGCGCGGCAGTTCGTCGACGAAGACGACATCGCGCGGGACCGAGAACCGGGCCAATCGCTGGTGCACATAGGCGCGCACGCTGTCCTCGTCCAGCCGCCACCCGTCGCGCACGACGATGTAGGCGGCCAGCCGCTGCCCGTACTCCGCGTCCGGCACGCCGACGACGGCGGCCTCCACCACCTGCGGGAGGTCGGTGAGCACCTCCTCGACCGGGCGCGGGAAGACGTTCTCGCCGCCGGAGACGATCATCTCGTCGTCGCGGCCGCAGATGTGCAGCCGCCCGTCGGCGTCGAGGTAGCCGCGGTCGCCGGTGTCCATCAGCCCGCGCCGCACCTCGCGCTCCGCCCCGTCGAGGTAACCGTCGAACAGCATGTCGTTGCCGACGAAGATGCGGCCGACCTCCCCCGGCGGCACCTGGGCTCCGTCGCGGTCGAGCAGCGCGATGCGCGCCCCCGGCGGCGGTTTGCCCGCCGTCGTGGGGGCCGCGCGCAGGTCGTGCGGGCTCGCGATGGTCGCGGCGGAGACCTCGGTGGAGCCGTAGAAGTTGTAGAGCACGTCGCCGAAGGCGTCCATGAAGCCGGTGACCAGCGAGCGCGGCAGCGCCGAGCCGCTGCTGGCGACGATGCGCAGGCTGGAGGTGTCGTAGCGGTCGCGCACGCGCTCGGGCAGGGCCAGGATGCGCTGGAGCATGATCGGCACGGCGAACAGCGCCGTGCAGCCGTGCTCCTCGATCGCGGCCAGCGTCGCCTCGGCGTCGAACCGCCTGCGCAGGACCATCGTGGCGCGCAGCGGCATGCCGATCTGCAGCGCGGTCAGGCCCCAGCTGTGGAAGATCGGGGCGGCGACGAAGATGCGCTCGTTGGCCCGCAACGGGATGCCCGCGAGCACCATCGCCGCGTCGAGCAGGCCGGGCGTCGGCCTGCGCGCCCCCTTGGGCGTGCCGCTGGTTCCCGAGGTGAGCACGACGAGCCTGCCCGGCCGCCGCGGCGCGGGCAGCGGGTCGGCGGGCTGGTCGGCGGCGAGCGCGGCCAGGGTGGCGTCGAACTCGACGTCGGCGACCGCGCCGGAGCCGATCAGCGTCACCTCCGGCGGGATGTCGTGCAGCAGCGGGGCGAACTCGTCGTCGGCGACGAGCACGGTGACGCGGTGGGTCCGCAGCAGGTCGACGACCTGCGCGCCCGCCAGCCCGGTGTTGAGCAGCACGGTGTCCGCCCCGAGCTTGGCGCACGCGGCGAGCGTGCGGACCAGCGCGGCGTGGTTGCGGGCCAGCACGGCGACCTTGGTGCGGGCCTGCACGCCCAGCTCGGTGAGGCCGTGGGCCAGCTGAGTGCTGCCGATGTCGATGTCCCGGAAGGTGCTCACGCCGCGCTCGTCGATGACGGCGGCGCGCTTGGCCGAGCGGGCGGCGGCAGCGCCGTACCCGCCCGCGACGGTCGAGCCCCACTTGGCCAGCGCCCGCAGCTGCCGGGCGGTGCGGTCGGGGCGGGTGGGCGAGAAGACGCCAGCGGCGGCGAGGACCCGCAGCGCGCCGAGCCTGCCGCCCTTGCCGCCGTCGCGCTCGGGCAGCCGGTCCGGGGCGCCCGCGAGGTGGTCGCACACCCGGCGGATGCCGTCGCGGGCCCACCGCTTGATCTGGGCCTCGCTCCAGCTGACGCCGAGCCGGTGGCGCAGCATCGGCTTGAAGAAGACCACCTTGATCTGGGTGCGCCCGCGCTCGGCGTCCTGCAGCTTGATCGACACCCAGCCGCCGGTGTCCGGCACGCCCGCGAGCACGAGCTGGTCGTCCGTGCGGCGGATGACGGTGCGCAGCCGGTGGTCGAGCACCTCGCCCGGGCCGAGGCAGGCCCGCATGGCGTACTCGGGCTGGGCGCCGTAGTAGGCGGGGGCCAGCTTGTCGCAGCCGCTGATCCCGCGGAAGAATCTCGGGTAGCGGGCGGGCTCGCCCAGCACCGCCCAGAGCTCGGCCCTCGGGTGGTCCACAGTGGTCTCATAGACCACGCAGTCGTCGACCATGACGCATGCTCCCTCCGCCCGTTCCACCGAATGAAGCACCCGCGTGACGGGCGGGTCAAGGATGTGGCGACGGCGGCCGAAAAGTGTGGCCGGAGCGCGCAAACCCGGTCGCGCGCGGCCGCCTGGGCGGACAAATGTGTTTGTGCTAAAGCAGCTCTTCCAGCGCGTTCGCCGCCGCGGGCGCGCCGCCCGCCGCGGCGAAGGACTCGCGGATGCGGTGGGCGGCGGCGCGGTGGGCCGGGTCGGCGACGACGGCGTCGACGGCCTGCCCGATGTGCCGCGCGGTGGCGTGGGCGAACCGCAGCCGGACGCCCGCGCCCGCCGCGGTCACCTGCTCGGCGATGACGGGCTGGTCGTCGCGGATGGGTGCGACGACCAGCGGCAGCCCGCGGGCCAGGGACTCGCAGACGGTGTTGTGCCCCGCGTGGCAGACGACCGCGGCGGCCCGGTCGAGGACGGCCTGCTGCGGAAGCCGGGCCGCGGTGATCACGTGGGGCGCGGTGACGACGCCCGCCGGGTCGGCGATGACCCCTTGCAGGTGCGGTCTCTCCGCAAGCGCCGCGGCGCACTCGGTGAGGAAGCGGGCGCCCGCGTCGTCGTTGACGGTGCCCAGGGAGACGTAGACCAGCGGGCGTTCGGGGTCCAGGCGGGCGAAGTCGAACGGGTGCGGCTCGGCGGGCCGGGGAACGGGACCGACGAAGCGGACCGGACCGGCGGCGGTGGGCTCGCCCGGCACCAGGGCGGCGGAGGTGAAGGCGAGCGTGAGGCGCGGTGAGAACCGCGGGTCGACGCCGCCCGGCGCGCCGAACCGCGCCCGCAGCCCGGTCAGCCGCTCCTCGATGCCCGCGGCCACGGCGGGCAGCGTGGCGAGGGGGTCGATCAGCTCCGACGAGGTCGTGGCCGAGGTGACCCAGGGCAGGCCCCGACGCTCGGCGGCGAACGCGCCCGCGAACGCCTGCTGGTCGGCGACCACCACGTCGGGGTCCTCCGCGTCCAGCGCGGCCTCCACGCCGGGTGTCATCGCCTCGGTCAGCGGCAGCAGGACATTGTCCCACAGGTGTTTCAGGGCGGCGAACCCGCGCAGCCCCGCGGGTCTGGCGGTGTCCAGCCCGGCGCAGGGGTGGACAGCCGACCCGGGCGGCAGGAGATCGCCGAGCAGGTCCGCGTCGCCCGCCCACGCGACCCGGTGCCCGCGCGCGGCGAGTTCGGCCGCCACCCCGATCATCGGGTTGACGTGGCCGGTGAACGGCGGCACGACGACGAGGACTCTCACGCCGCGGCCCGCTGCGACAGCGACGCCACGAACTCCAGCACCATCGCCCGCACGGTCCGGTGGCGCTCCACGAGCACGGAGTGGTTCTGCCCCTCGATGACCTCCGTCCGGCAGTCCGGGAGCAGCCGCTCGACGGCGAGCGGGTCGTCGCTCTGGAAGCCCTGGTCGCCCAGGATCGACAGCACCGGGCAGGTGATGCTGTCGAGGTCCGCTGTGGACAGCAGCGGCCCGCTGGGCACGTCCGTCACGATGGACGTCGCGGCGATCAGCGCGTGCGCGGCCCTGGCCAGCCGGGCGTGGTGGGCGCCGAAGGTCCGCGTCACCCACGCCAGGTACTCCTCCTTGGCGATCTCGTCGAGCACGTTGCCCAGGGTCCGGCCCATCTTCTCGGCCCACGCCTCGGTGGCGGGCTCGGCCTCGATGGAGACGATGCCCGCCACCCGCTCCGGGTGCCGCGCGGCGAAGCTGAACGCGACCGTCCCGCCGAAGCTGTTGCCCACCAGGTGGACCGGGCGGCGGAGGTCGAGGCGGTCCAGCAGCTCGCGCAGGTCGTCGACGAAGTCGCCGACCCGGTAGCCCGACGCCGGGCGGTCGGTGCGGCCGTGCGCGCGCAGGTCGTAGGCCAGCGCGGTCATCCCGGCCGCCGCGACCGGCGGGCACAGCGTGAGGTAGAAGCTGGCCAGGCTGTCGTAGCCCAGGCCGTGCACGAACACCACCACCGGCGGCTCGCCCTGACCGGCGTCGCGGGCGGGCAGCAGCTGGTAGTGCGTGCGGACGCCGTTGACCTCCAGCATCGCCACGGGTCAGTGCCCCGTCCGCGCGACCACGAAGTCGACCAGCAGGCCGATGCGCATGCCGATGACCTCGTCGAGGTCGAGTTCGGCCAGGTGCGCGGCGAGGTTGACGTGCTCGCCGTAGCGCTCGGCCAGCAGCGCGCCGACGGCGACGAGGTCGATGCTCTCCAGGCCGAGGTCGTCGTGGAACAGGGTGTCCTCGGTGATCTCGGACAGCTCGACGACGTCGGCGCCGTACTGGTCGAGGACCATGGCGAGCATGCCGCGCAGGTCGTCGAGGACGGCGTCGCGGGTGGGCGCCATGGTCTGGGGCTGGATCGTGCTCACGGTGCGGTCTCCCTCTGGGTGTGCCGTGCCCGCGTCCAGGCGACGGCGTACTCGTGCCGGTCCGGCCCGTCGACCGGGACCACTTCGGTGTCGCTGTTCGGCCCGATGGCCGCCACCGCCTTGGCGACGGCGGCCGCGCGGCCGTCCGGGCCGACCCGGGCCAGCGCCACGGCCGGGCGGTCCTCGGCCTCGGCGACCAGGGCGACGCCCACGCCGCCCTCGGCGGCCACGGCGACGGTCAGCGGCGGGATCACCAGGCCGTGGGCCCCCTCGACGCCGAGCAGGCCGTCGGCGCCGTCGCTGATCCGGATCTCGGCGGGGAACAGCGGGCCGAAGCCGCGGTCCCACAGCGCGCCGCGCACGGCGTCCTTGGCGGCGAACCGGCCGACCAGCCAGTCCCTGCGCTCGCGCGGCGGCACCCGGTCGTAGTCGGCGCGCTCGGCGGCGGCGAGGTACTTGCGCAGGAAGAACTCGCGGGAGGCCAGCGTCGGCCAGCGGTCGGCAGTGTGCCACCAACCGGCGTCGTGACGGGTCGAGAGGGTGGACGTCTCCGGGAAGCGGTGGATGGCGCTGGTCTGCGCGTCGCTGTCGAAGCGCAGGTCCGTCCAGCCCTCGACGGTGATCACGGTCCGCCCGCCCACGACGACCTGCGCGTCCGCGGTGAGGCGGCGCTCGTCGGCGGAGGTGATGCGCAGATCGCAGGCCACGGTCGTGCCCGGCGCCGGCTGCGGGCCGTGGAACCGGACGCGGCGCAGGCCCGACGGGAACGCGATCGAGCGCGCCGGGTGCCACTCGGCCAGCCACACGCCGATGACCTGGCCGACGTTGTCCAGCAGGGCGCCCGGCGCCTCCGGGACGGTGATCTCGGCGCGCGCGGACGCCGCGCCGACGCCGATCGTGCGGCTGACTCCCCGGTAGCGCGGTCCGTGGAACATCCACCGCTCGAAGTACAGCCGTTCGGCCGTGATGGCGGGCGGGTGCTCGTCGGGGCTGGGCGTCCAGGGCGCGGGGCCCGCCGGGTAGGCGGGGGCGAGCAGGACGGTGCCCTCGGCGTACTCGCCCAGCCGGACCGCCACCCGGTCGGGGCCGAGCGCGCGGGTCTCGACGCGGACCTCGGTGGCGGGCGCGGCCACGAGCCAGCGGTGCAGCCGCAGGTCGTCCACGCCGACCGCCACCGTGCCCGGTCGGACGGCGGCCTCGGCCATGTGGTGCAGGATCGTCGTGGCCGGGACGACGGGGCGCAGGTCGGTCTCGTCCGGCCAGCCGGGGCGCTGGCGGACGAAGCAGTGGTCCGCAAGCCACGGCATGTCCGTTGTGGACACCGAGACCGTGCCTGCGCCCGGGTCGGCCGCGGCCAGCACGGCCTGCACGGCCTCCTCGATCTCGCGCATCAGCAGCGGCAGCTCGGCCAGGGCCGGGTGGCGCGCGGCGGCGTCGGCGAGCGGGTCGCGGACGGGCGCGGCCACCTCGACGGGCGCGTCGAACGCGGTGAAGTCCGGGTCCGCGCCGTCGACCCACAGCGCGGCGGCGGCGCGGCGCAGCTGGGCCATGCCGGGGCCGCGGTCGCTGTTGGCCGCGACGGCGAGGTGGTCGACGCCGCGCAGGGTGTCCGAGACCAGGGAGGCCAGCTGGCCGGAGCCCATCTGCACGAACGAGCGGATGCCGGTGGCGCGCAGCGCGGTGACCAGCTGGCGGAACCGGACGGGCTCCACCAGGTGCCGGATGCACAGCTCGCGGGCCGCGGCCGGGTCGCCGGGGAACGGCCGCGCCGTGGTCGCCGACCAGACCGGCACCGACGGCGGGTGCAGCGGCAGGCTCGGCACGCCGGTGCGGCGGAACTGGTCGAGGTAGGGGGCGAGCATGGGGGTGTGGAAGCCGGAGCGGAACGGCATCACCTGGCAGATGACGTTCTTGGCGCGCAGCAGGGCGACGACGTCGCCGACGGGCTCGGCGGGCCCGCACACGACGGTCTGGTTGGTGGAGTTCTCGTGGGAGACCACCACGTCCGGAACCGGCGCGATGGCCTCGCGGGCGCGCTCGACCGGGCAGCCCAGGACCGCGAACTCGACCCCGGGGACGCGCAGGGCGTCGAGGTCGGTCGCGGCGAGCATCGCCTCGAAGTCGGCCGGGGCGAACAGCCCGCCGGTGATCATCGCCGTCCACTCCCCCACGCTGTGGCCCGCGACGGCGACCGGGGTGATACGCAGCTTGCGCAGTGCGGCGTCGAGCAGGCGGCCAACGGCGATGACGGCCGCGCCGTGCCTGCCCAGGGTGGAGGTGTCGAGGTCGGGCGCAGCCTGGCCGAGCCAGGCGGCGACGTCGTCGACCTGGGGGGCGAAGTCGGCCTCCAGGCCGGGGAACAGGAACGCGACCGGGCCGGGGACCGGGTCGGGGGCGAACCACAGGTCCCGCCTGCCCCGCCAGGCCTTGCGGCCCGCCACGACCCGCCGGGCCAGGGCGAGCCGGTCGTCGGTGGGGTCGGCGACGGCGATGCGGGTCGGGCCAGCGCCGACGGGCGCGGTGCGCGCGTCCTCGCGGTCGAGCCGGTCGAGGAGGGCGTCGGGGGTGGCGGCGGCGAGCCGCAGGACGGTCACCAGCCCTCCCCGGCGTAGAGGACGGAGTGGGCCGTGCCCGAGGCGATCTCGGCGAGCAGGGCGGCGACACCCGCGTCGGGGTCGATCAGCTCGATCCCGCGCTCGGCGTAGACGCGGCTCAGCTCGGGGGTGACCATGCCGCCCGCGCTCGGCGCCCATGGTCCCCAATGGACGGTCAGGGCGCGGTGGCCGGTGCGCCGGGACCACTGGGCGGTGAGGGTGTCGACGGCGGAGTTGGCGGCGGCGTAGTCGGCCTGGCCCCGGTTGCCCAGCACGGCGGCGATGCTGCCGAACGCCACGACGAACCGGGGCGCGACCGCGGCGTCGTCGAGGCCGCCGAGGAGCGCGGCCATGCCGTCGACCTTGGTGGCGTAGACCCGGCGGAACGACTCGGGGTCCTTGTCGGCGATGAGCCGGTCCTCGATGACGCCCGCGGCGTAGACGACCCCGTCGATGCGGCCGTGCTCGGCGTGGACCTGCTTGACCAGCCTGCGCACGGCATGCGCGTCCCCGGCGTCGACCTTGCGGTGCACGGCGGTGGCGCCCTTGGCGCGCAGCTCGGCCAGGGTGGCCGCGACCTCCCGCCGGGCGAGGATCGCCCTGGCGGCCCGGTCCGCCTCGGCGGGCGTCCCCCCGCGCCGGGCGAGGACGCCCCGCAGCGCCGGGAGGTCCTGGGCGGCCGCCGTCTCCGCGTCCTCCGGCTCCGTGGGCGGCGAGGTGCGCCCGGCGAGTTCGAGCGTGCACCGGGCGCCTGTCAACCCCGCGGCGACCCGGGCGGTGATCCCCCGCGCGCCGCCGATGAGCAGGACCACGCTGTCGGGCCCGAGCCCGAGGTCACCACTCCCCGTCAGCGGCCTGTCCTTCAGCACGTAGGCCCGCCGCTCGTCGCCCCTGACGACGACCGGTTCGGTCCCGGTGGCGAGCAGTTCGTCGATGACGATGTCCACGAGGGCTTCGTCGTCCGGGACCGGCGCCGCCAACTCCACCACCCGCGCCGCCGTCTCCGGATGCTCCTTCCGGACGGTCCGCATGAACCCGGCCAACCCGAGCGCCCGGCCTTCCTCCTCCACGGCGACCAACCACCGCGGCCGCCGCGCGAGCACGGACCGGACCAGGCCGAACCCGCCCGGCAGCAACGGCCCGTCGGAGGGGAGGCAGACCAGCCCGTCGACCCGCTCGACCCACTCGGGAAGCTCGGCGGCCGAGGGCAGCGGAACGGCAAGCCCGCCATGGGCGGAGAGCCGTCCCGCCACCGCCTCGATAGAGCTGGGGGTGCCGCCGAGGATGAGGATGGTCGCGCCGAACAGGGCACCGGGATCGTCGTTAGGGTTGGCCGGAGCCGCGACCGCGACAAGCTCCCGCCGGGTCGGCACAACCCCATCGGTCGACCGGTCACCCCCAGCCGGAGCCGACCGGCCCGCCTGCGCGCCCCGCGCCGGTTCTTGCCGGGGCGGTGGGGCGGTGTCGCCGAGCAGGGTGGCCAGTTGAGCGGCGGTACGGGCGCTGACCAACTCGTCAATGGGCACCGTGGTCTTCAGCCGCGTCGCCAACTCGCCGACGATCTCGGTGCGCTTGATCGAATCAATGCTCAAGTCGGCTTCCAGGTCGAGGTCCGGCTCGACCATCTCCGCGGGGTAACCGGTGCGCTCGGCGATGACGGCCACGATCGTCTCCGCCACCGAAGACACCGACTTGGACGGCTGGCCGTCCAACAGGCGCGTCAGCTCGGCGGCCGTGCGAGCCTGGACCAACTCATCCACAGACACCGCACTGCCCAGGCGCGAAACCAACTCGCCGACGATCTCCGTACGCTTGATCGAATCGATGCTCAGGTCGGCTTCCAGGTCCAGGCTCGGCTCGACCATCTCCACCGGATAACCCGTGCGCTCGGCGATCACCGCCACGATCGTCTCCGCCACCGAGGACACCGGCTTGGACGGCCGACCGTCCAACAGGCGCGTCAACTCGGCCGCCGTGCGGGCCCGGACCAGCTCATCCACCGACACCGCAGTGCCCAGGCGCGAAACCAACTCGCCGACGATCTCGGTGCGCTTGATGGAGTCGATGCTCAGGTCGGCTTCCAGGTCCAGATCCGGCTCGACCATCTCCGCCGGGTAACCCGTGCGCTCGGCGATGACGGCGGTGATGGTCGCGGCCACGGAGGGCGCGGTGGAGGTGGTCGGCGCCGGGGCGGGGGGCAGCGGTGTCGGCGCGGTCAGAGCGGGTGCCGGGGCGGGCGCGGTCGGCGTGGGCGCCGCTGGGGGCGGGGCGCCCAGGTAGCCCAGCAGGACGTCGCGTTGGGCGGCGACCAGTTCTCGCGTGGAGCGGAGGAAGTCGGAGACCATGGTGTCGCGGTCGACGGGCTGGGCTGGGGTGGGGGCGAAGGCGGCTACCCGGCGGGCGGGCGACAGGCCGCCCGCGACGGGAGTGCCGTCGGCGGTGCGGACCAGGTGGCCGTCGACCGTCCAGCCGGGCGCCGCCGCGACCGGGCCGGTCAGCTCGACGGCGTCACGGCCTGTCGTCAGCCAGCCGGTGCGCAGGGGGACGCCGGTGACCGCCAGGGTGGCCAGGGCGTGCAGCAAGCCCGAGAGGCCCGTCCGCTTGCCCGGCTCGCAGGACACCACCGTGTGCGGGCGGTCGCCCAGGGTCGAGCGCACCAGGTTGGACAGCACCCGGCCGGGCCCGGCCTCGAAGAACACCCGCGCGCCGTCGGCGTACATGTTCTCGATCTGGGCGGCGAACAGCACCGGGGACGCCACCTGCGCGGCCAGCTCCGCCCTGATCCCGTCCACATCGGACACGTACGGCCGCGCCGTCCGGTTCGCCCACACCGGCACGCGCGGGGGTTCCACCCGGTGCAGGGCCAGCTCGTCGGCGAACGCCTCGGCCGCGGCCGCGACGACCGGGCTGTGGAACGCGCAGGCCACCGGCAGCGGGCGGGCCGACACCCCGGCCGCGCGCAGGGCCTCGACCGCCTCGGCGACCAGCGCCGTCGGCCCCGACAGCACGACCTGGGACGGCGCGTTGTGGTTGGCCACCACGACCCGGCCCGCCAGCATGGCGTCGGCCAGGACGCTCTGCACCCGCGCGTAGTCGGCGCCGACCGCCGCCATCGCGCCCGGGTCGTCCCCCGCCGCCGCCAGGATCGCCGCCGCGCGGGCGGCGCTCAGCGGCAGCAGGTCGCCCGGGTCGATGGCGCCCGCCGCGGCCAGGGCGACCAGCTCGCCGTAGCTGTGGCCGCCGTACATGTCCGGCTGGACGCCCAGCCGCGTCAGCACCTCGTGCACGGCAAGCCCGGTCACGCCCAGTGCGGGCTGGGCCATGCGCGTGTCGCGCAAGCGGTCGGCCGCCGCCTTGGCCGCGTCGTCGGAGAACGCGTCCGGGGGGAACAGCGCCGAGAGCACGTCGGGGTCCGCCGCGGGCAGCAGGTCGGGCACGGCGACGAACAGCTCGGCCAGCATGCCCGGTCGCTGGCTGCCCTGGCCGGGGAACAACACCGCCAGCTTGCCCCGCTCCGCCCCGGACGCCCGGTAGAGCCCGGCCTCCGGGTCGGTCTCCCCCGCCAGCGCCCGGCGCAGCAGCCCGGCCAGCTCGGCAACATCCCGCGCCACCACGGCGACCCGCACCGGGGCCGGGTCGCGGTCGGCCCGGACCGCGGCGGTCCTGGCCAGGTCGCGCAGCGCCACCGGCCCGTCGGCCAACGCCAGCAGGGACCGCACCGCCGCCAGCGCGGCGTCCTCGGACGCCCCGCGGAACACGAACAACTCGGCGGGCCACCGCGTCAGCCCGCGCCGGGCCCGGGTGTGCCCGCTCAGCACGGCGTGGAAGTTCGTCCCGCCGAACCCGAACGCGCTCACCGCCGCCACCCGCGCCGACGGCTCCCCCGGCCACGGCGCCGCCGACGACCGGAACGCGAACGGGCTCGTCGCCGGGTCCCACGCCGGGTTCGGCTCCGCCACGTGCAGCGTCGGCGGCCGGACCCCGGTGTGCACGGCCATCGCGGCCTTGATCAGCCCGGCGATGCCCGCCGCGCACTTGGTGTGCCCGATCTGCGACTTCACCGACCCGAGCCCGACCGACCCCGGCGCGGCGCCCGCCGCCCCGAACACCTCGGTCAGCGTGGTCAGCTCCGTGCGGTCGCCCACGACGGTGCCGGTCCCGTGCGCCTCGACCATGCCGATGTCCACAGGGGACACCCCGGCCTTGGCGTAGGCGCGCTCGACGGCGCGCCGCTGGCCCTCCGGCCGCGGGGCGGTCAGACCGAGCGCGCGGCCGTCGCTGCCCGCGCCCATGCCCTTGATCACCGCGTAGATCCGGTCGCCGTCGTGCTCGGCGTCGGCGAGGCGCTTGAGCACCACGCACGCCACGCCCTCGCCCAGGGCGATGCCGTCGGCGGAGCTGTCGAACGTGCGGCACCGCCCGGTCGGCGACAGCGCCCCGACCGAGGAGAACAGCAGATAATCGCCGATCGCGTTGTGCAGGTCCGCCCCGCCCGCCAGCATCAGGTCGGCGGACCCGGTCTCCAGCTCCTTGCACGCCGACTCGACCGCCGCCAGCGACGACCCGCAGGCCGCGTCCACCACGTAGTTCGTACCGCCGAGGTCGAGCCGGTTGGCGACGCGCCCGGCGATGACGTTGGCCAGCCTGCCGGGGAAGCTGTCGCCGGTCAGCTCGGGCAGCTGCGCCATCAGCTCGTCGGGCACCGACGACGCGTAAGACGGCAGGAACATCCGCAGGTCCTCCGCCTTGGACAGGTCGCCGCCCGCCTCCGCGCCGAACACCACGCCCGCGCGCTCGCGGTCGAAGCCGCCCTGCCCGTACCCCGCGTCCTCCAACGCGCGCTGGGCGATCTCCAGCGCGAGCAGCTGCACCGGCTCGATCGAGCCGAGCGCGGCGGGCGGGATGCCGTAGCGCAGCGGGTCGAACGGGACCGCGTCGAGGAACCCGCCCCACTTGGACCGGGTCTTGCCCTGGCCGTCGCCGAAGTAGACCTCCGGGTCCCACCGGGTCGGCGGCACCTCCGTGACGCTGTCGCGGTTGCCCACGATGTTCGCCCAGAACGCGGCCAGGTCCGGCGCGCCCGGGTACACGCACGCCATGCCGACCACCGCGATGTCGGCGGGCTCGGGCGCGGGCCGCGGCGGGCGCGTCCTCGGCAGGTCGTCGCGCACGCGCGCGGCCCGCTCGCGCAGGTGCTCCCCCGCGCCGACGGAGACGGCGCGGTGCAGGTCGTCGATCGTGGTCACCGTCGAGCGCAGCGCCGCGACCTGGCCCGCCATGAACATCCCGTCGGCGACGCGGCCCTCGGCGTCGACCTCGACCAGCGCGTCGCCCTCGCGGCGCAGGCCCTTGCTCGCCACCCGCAACCTGCCGACGTTCAGCTCCTCCAGCTTCGCCCACGCCTCCCGCTCCGGCACGCCCGCGGCCTTGAGCCGGGCGGCGGTCTCGGCGAAGAAACCGGTGAACGGGCTGGCCACGCACCGGGTCGCGTGCCCGGGCGCGGTGTGCAGCAGCTCGGTGCCGGACGCGGCGATCACCTGCTGCTGGAAGGTGTCGGTGATGGCCCCGCCCGCCACGGCCTCCTCGGTGAACAGGTAGGCGGTGCCCATGAGGACGCCGATCGCGGCGCCCCGGTCGGCCAGCGGCCCGGCCAGCGCGGCCACCATCGCCGCCGAGCGCGCGTCGTGGACGCCCCCGGCGAACAGCACCTGGACCTCGCCGCCGCCCGGGTGCTCGCGCAGGACGTCGAGCTGGGCCTGCCACAGGGCGAACGACGTGCGCGGCCCGACGTGCCCGCCGCACTCGCTGCCCTCGAAGACGAACCGGCGCGCGCCCGCGTCGAGGAACTGGCGCAGCAGCCCCGGCGACGGCACGTGCAGGAACGTGGCGATGCCCGCCGCCTCCAGCACGGCGGCCTGGTCCGGGCGGCCGCCCGCGATGAGCGCGGCGGGCGGACGGGCGGCCAGCACGGCCTCGACCTGGGCGGCCCGCAGCTCCGGCGGGGCGAAGCCGAGCAGCCCGACGCCCCACGGCCGCTCGCCCAGCAGCGCGCGGGTGGCGGACAGCATCTCGCGGCTGCGCTCGCCGGAGTTGAGCGCCAGGGCGAGGAACGGCAGCGCGCCGCCCGCCGCCACGGCGTCGGCGAACTCGGCGCGGTCGCTGACCCTGGTCATCGGCCCCTGCGCGATGGGGTACCGGGTGCCGAGCGCCTCGGCCAGCGCCGAACCGGGGCCCAGGACCGGCGGGCGGGTGGCGTGCACTGCCGCGCCGATCGCGGTCAGCACGGCGCGCACCGCGCGCGCGACCGTCCCGAAGCGACGGCGGAACTCGGTGGCGAGGAAGGCGTCCTGCCCGACCGGGGCCCCGCCGGGCAGGACGCGGTGTCCAGTGACGACCGTGGTGTCCGTGCCGTCGCTGGCCGCGATCGCGGCGGCGAGGTCGTCGGGGATGTCGGTCTCGGCCAGCAGCGCGAGCTGGGTGTCGAGCACGACGCCCGCCGCCCCGCCGACCACCGCGGCGGCCGCGGTGTCCGGACCGATGCCGCCCGCCAGCCACACCGGCAGCGGGCTCGCGTCGATGATCTGCTGCAGCAGCACGAAGGCGCCCGTCTCCGACACCCGCCCGCCGGACTCCGCGCCGCGCGCGAGCAGGCCGTCGGCGCCCTGCTCGCTGGCGGCCACGGCCTCGGCGGGCGAGGTGACCTCGACCAGCACGACGTAGCGGTCGGGCACGTCGGACACCCGCCACGGCGAGTCCCAGCCGAGCACCACGACGTCGACGCGCTCGGCGGCGGCGCCGAGGATCTCGGCGACCTCGGCGAAGGAGAGCGCGCAGCCCTCGGGCACCCGCAGGCCGAACCGGCGGTCAACGGCCTTGGCCGCCCGCGCGGTCCTGGCCAGCGCGGACCGCGCCCGCCGTCCGCCCGTGCCCAGGTCGAGCACGCCCAGCCCGCCGACGGCGGCGACCGCCGCGCACAGCCCGGCGCAGCTCTGCCCGGCCGGACCGATGCCCAGCACGTACTCGGGCCGCTCGTCGCGCATTGCTCCTCCGGTCATCGGGTGCTCGCGTGGGTGTGGATCCAGGCGTCGGGGTCGGCGGCCTTCTTGGCGTACAGCTCGGCGACCTCGGGGTGCGGCAGCACGAGGAACCGGCCGTCGGCGAGCCCGGCGACCGCGCACGCGGCGACCTCGGCGGGCTCCAGGATCGGGCCGAGCTCGGCGACGGCCAGCCCGGCCGGGTGACCGGCGGCCACCGCGGGCATGAGCAGCCCGGTGCGCACCCCCAGCGGGCACAGCGCGCTCACCTTGATCCCGTGCCGGGCGTAGGCGCAGGCCAGCCACTCGGCCAGGCCGACGGCCGCCTGCTTGGTGACCGCGTACGGCGCGTCGCCGGGCAGGCCGAGCAGTCCCGCGGCGGAGGCGGTGATCATGAAGTGGCCGCCGCCGTCGCGGATCATGCCGGGCAGCACGGCCTGGGCCAGGTGGACGTGGGCGCGGACGTTGACCGCCCACGCCTTCTCCCACAGCGACATCGGCGCGTGCAGGCCCAGCCCGACGGCGACGCCCGCGTTGGAGAACACCGCTCCGATCGGGCCGTGCTCGGCCCGCACCTCGGCGACGAGCGCGCGGACCGCTGCCGCGTCGGCGACGTCCACCCCGGCGGCGACCGCGGCGACACCCCGCTCGCGGACGGCGGCGGCGGTCGCCTCGGCCCCGGCGGCGTCGATGTCGACCGCGACCACGGCGGCCGCGCCGCCGCCTGCCGCCTCGACCGCCAGCGCCGCGCCGATTCCGGCGCCCGCGCCGGTGACGAGCACCGTTTTCCCGGCTATTGCCACGCCATTCCTCCGACCGCTTTCTCCGCTGGCTGTCGGCCGAAGTTAGAACCGGCTTCGCGGCAGCGTCAAGCAAGCGGCCGGAATATCGGCGCAGCCCCATGACAACCCGGGCGACTCTTGTGCCCCGGTGAGCAATTTGGCGCTCCCGCCCAGCTCGGCGGGCCGGTGGGCGGCGGGCGGGTTAGCACGGGGGAAACAGAAGCACCCCGCGCCCCTCGTCGGGCACGGGGTGCTGTCCGCGCAGCTCAGGCGCAGGTCGGGGCGGCGGGCGCGCCCGCGACCCTGTCCTTCATGAAGGCCAGCGCGTCCTTGTTGCCGTGGAAAACCATGGCGATGTGGTCCTTGGGCAATTCCTTCCACGTCAGCGCGACGCCCTTCGCGCAATAGTCGGCGCTGAGCTGTTTCGCCTGGCGATAGGCGACGATGTTGTCATCGATGCCGTGGTATTGCAGGACCGGGACGCCGATGGCGGCGCCGCCCAGCTTGTTCTCCTGCACCCTGGCCAGCCAGGCCTCGGTGAGCACGGGGCTGGTGGTCATGAACTCGTTGAGCCGCTTGCCCTGGTATTTGACGAGCAGTTCCAGCGTGCAGTCGCCCGCGGCCATCTCGGCGACCGCGGCCCGGCCGGTGTCGTTGAGGTATTTCTCCAGATCCAGCTCGGGGTAGGCGTTGTCGAGGCCGGAGAGCGCGTAGAGCAGGAATCCGAACCCGAATTTGCCTTCCAGGAAAAGCGTGACCTGCACCAGGTCGGCGGGCACGCCGCCCGCGACGACACCGATCAGGTTCAGCTCCGGCGCGTACTGCGGCGCCAGCTCCGCCGCCCACAGCGACGCCCCGCCGCCCTGGGAGTACCCGCGGAACATGACCTTGCTCGACGCGCCCACCCGCACCTCGGGCATGCGCTGCGCCGCGCGCACCATGTCGATCACCGCGTGCCCCTCCGAGCGCCCGGTGACGTAGGTCGTCTTAGGTTGAGGACGGTAGCCCTCGTAGTCGGTCATCAGCACGACCCAGCCCTGGGCGAGCATGTCGTTGACGGCGGGCTGCTCGTAGAAGGCGCCGATCTGGGACATGTACGAGACCCGGCACCGGAAGGCCGGACCGTGCGTGCCCGCGGCGAAGCTGACGACCGGCGCGGTGGCCGGGTCGACGCCGTTGGGCACCAGCACCGTCCCGACCACGGCCATCGGCTGCCCGAGCGCGTCGGTGGAGCGGTACATCACCTGCCACGCCTTGGCGCGGTCGGCGACCGCGACCGCGGTCGTGGGCCTGCTGCGGATGACATCGCCCGGCGCGCCCGAGGGCAGCGGGGACGGCGGCTCGTAGAAGGAGTCGTCGCGCGGTTGCGGCGCGGACTGCGCGTGCCCGGCGGGCGCGGCCGCCAAGGTGGCGGCCAACGCCGCGGCCAGGGCGGCGCACACCGCGGCCAGCCTGCGCGGGCGGGTGGTGGTGGTCAGCACTGGTCGACCTTTCGCTGCGTCGGGGCGGACACACCACCGACGAGAAAACTACGGGCACGATTCGGGAATGACGTTACCAGCGAATGACCGAAATGAGTTCGTGCATTCATGACAAATCCACGGAAACACATTCCCGTGAATATGAGCAACGATCCGACAGGAACGCCGAACGCCCGTTGACGGCGAACCAGGGGTGACGAACCCGCAGGCGGGTCCCGTGTGCAGGCGTCGTGAACGCGCCCAGGTGCCGAACGTGCGCGGGCGCGCCCGTGGTCCGGACGCGCCCGCGCTGTGGTTACTCAGCCTCGGCCGTTAGCGGCGGGCCGCTCGCCTGCGCTGCAGGAGCAGGGCGGCGACGCCCGCGGCGACCAGTGCCGCGCCGATGCCCAGCGGCAGCAGGATCGACACGCCGGTGTCCGCCAGGTTGCCGCCCGAGGGAGGCGGGCTCGGGTAGTCGCCGGGCGGGACGCCGGGGCCGGTGGTGTCGGTCGGGCCGTCCGTCGGCGACCACGACGTGTCCGTCGGCGGCTCGGTCGGCTCCGTGGTCGTCGGCTGGGTGGTCGTCGGCTCCGTGGTCGTCGGTTCGGTCGTGGTCTGCGACGGGTCCGTGGTGGTCGTCGGCTTGGTGGTGGTCGTCGTCGGCTTGGTCGTGGTCGGCTGGGTGGTCGTCGGCTTGGTCGTGGTCGGCGTGGTCGTGGTCGGCTTCGTCGTGGTCGTGGGGTCCGTGGTGGTGGGGACCGTCGTGGTCGGATCCGTGGTGGTCGGGTCCGTCGTCGTGGGGTCGGTCGTCGGCGCCGTGGTCGTGGGGTCCGTCGTGGTGGGGACGGTCGTCGTGGTCGTCGGGTCGGTCGTCGGCGTGGTGGTCACGGTCGGGCCGTCGCCGAGCTCGAAGCGGAGCAGCTCGAGGTCCTGACCGTCGACCAGGGTGCAGGGCGCGGTGAAGGTGCCCAGCCCGGTCTCCGTGCCGTCGGCCTTGCGCGGGGTCAGCGTGGTGCTGAAGTCGCCGACGGTGATCACCGTCAGGCCAGGGTTCTCGACCGCGCGGCTCGGCACCGTGCCGCCCGCGACGGTGTCGAAGGACCCGGACGCGGGCACGTCGGTCTTCGGGATCGTCAGGCCCGGGATGGGCAGGTCGAACACCTCGCCCGCGTTGTCGACGACGACCCCGGCGTCCGCGGTGCCCTCGATGGTCTTCGCGCCGACGAGCGTCAGGCCCTGCGTGGCCGTCTCCGGCACGGTCGCGGTCGCGGAGAAGTTCGTGGTGACGACCTCGCCGCCCACCGCGGGCGGCGGGGTCACGTCGGCCTGGATGCGCACCTTGAGCGGCTGCACGCCGATCAGCGGGAACGGGCAGGTGTAGTTGACGACCTTGTCGACCTTGATCGCGTCGGCGGGCGGCGGCTCGGTGCCCGTCGGGTCGACCGTGGTCGTCGTCGGGTCTGGGTCGGCGCTGGTCGGGTCCGTTGTGGACGGATCGGTCGTGGTGGGGTCCGTCGTCGGGTCCGTGGTCCCGGTGGGCGCGCCGACGGTGAAGCTCAGCAGCGTGGTGTCCTGCCCGGGGTCGAGCGTGCAGGGCGCGGTGAAGGTGCCCAGGCCGGTCTCGGCGCCGTCGGCCCGGCGCGGGGTCAGGGTCGTGCTGAAGTCGCCCACGATGATCGACGTCGGCCCGGCCTTCGGGAAGGCGGTCGGCACCGGTCCACTCGCGACGGTGTCGAACGGCCCGGACGCGGGCACGTCGGTCTTGGGGATGATCAGCCCGGGAAGCGAGATCGGCAGCGCGGCGCCCGCGTTCTCCAGGGTGATGTTGGCGACCGCGGTGCCCTCGACCGTCTTCGCGCCGACGAGCGTCAGGCCCTGCGTCGCCGTCTCCGGCACGGTCGCGGTCGCGGAGAAGTCCCTGGTGACGATCTCGCCGCCCTCGGTGGCGGGCACGTCGATGGTGGCCTGGATCCGCACCGCGAGCTTCTGCGTCCCGATCAGCGGGAACGGGCAGCTGTAGGTCAGCGTCTTGTCGACGTCGACGGGCTCGGCGACGCTGGCGCCCGCGGCCATCAGCAGGCCGCCGACCACGAGTCCGGCCACCCCGACCGCGGACGCGGCGGCCAGTGCGCGCCTCGATTTCACACGAGTGCTCATCAGTCCTCTTTCAGTCCCGGAATCAGGCCGAAACTACCCGTCGGTAACGTCGAAATGCAATACTCGTGAACAGCTTTTCCGATGACGTCGTCCACCCATTGCCACAATATGAGCAGTCGCTTTTGTCACTCCCGCACACCCCACGTGACCTGCATCGACGGCCCAGTCAGACTTTGTCATCCCCGCACAAGACCGGCTGAGGGGTTTGTGCGGCTCCTGACAACCCGGCACCGGTTTTGATCAACGACGCAGGTCCGGAAGACGACCATCGGCCTTCTCGTTGACACCCGCCGGTAACAAACTTATCGTCGGCGGAGCAATCCGGCCGATCGCGGGGTGGAACGGCAGGCGGAACTTGTCAGAATGGGGTGAGGGTATGACAGGCACGCCCGGTCAGGTGGCCCAGGTGGGCGGTTTCCCCCGCCCGCGGACGGCGCCGCCGCCCCCGCGTGGGATGGTCCGTCAGGTGATCGCCACGATCCCCCCGGTGCTCGCCCAGCGCATGCGGGCGATGAGCGCGGAGGTGGTCCGCGAGGTCGTCGCCGAGGTGCAGGCCGCCGTCCCCGCGTACCGCCCCGACCCCGATCCCGAGCGGGACCCCACGCTCGTCGTCGTCCGCAACGTCGACGCCGCGATCATGTTCTGCCTGCAGAACCCGGAAGGCGCCGACCAGGTCCGCTGGGAGCAGGTCTTCCGCGAGGCCGGACGGCTGGAGTTCGCGCAGGGCCGCACGATGGACGCGCTGCAGTCGGCGGTCCGCGTCGGCGCGCGGGCGGCGTGGCGGCGCATCCGCGTGGTGGCGGGCGAACTGGGCGTGCCGACGGAGACGCTGCTGGTGCTCGCCGACCGCATCTTCGCCTACGTCGACGAGCTGTGCGCCGTGGCCATCGCCGGGTACAGCGAGGCGCAGGCCACCGCGGGCGGGGCGCGGGAGCGCAGGCGCAAGCAGCTGCTGAAGATGCTCATGGCCGACCCGCCGGTCTCCCCGCACGCGGTGCGCGACCTGGCCGAGACCACCGACTGGCCGCTGCCCGCCGAGGTCGTCGCGGTCGCGCTGGAACCGACCGACCACGACGGCGCCGCCCTGGGCGCCGAGGCGCTCGCCGACCTCGACAGCTCCACCCCGTGCCTGGTCGTCGCGGAGTGGACCGACGCGCTGGCGGCGGCGCTGCCCGGCCGCCGCATCGCCGTCGGCCCCTCGGTCCCCGTCGAGCGGGCCGCCCACTCCCTGGCCGTCGCCCGCCGCGCGCTGACGCTGGTCCAGCGCGGCGTGCTGCCCGCTGAGCCGGTCCTGCGCTGCGCCGACCACCTGCCCGCGCTGGTCCTGCTGGCCGACGAGTACCTGCTGACCCAGATCGTGCGCCAGACGCTCGCGCCCTTCGACGACCTGACGCCGAAACAGCGCGGCAGGCTCACCGCGACCCTGCTCGCCTGGCTGGAGACCCGCGGCGGCATCAACGAGATCGCCAACCGCCTCGCCGTGCACCCGCAGACCGTGCGCTACCGGATGCACCAGCTGGAGGAACTGCTCGGCGAGCGCCTTGAGGACCCGAGCGAGCGGCTGACGCTGGAGATCGCCCTGCGCGGGTCGATCCTGTTGGCGCAGAACGAGGACGCGTGAAGGCGCGGGGCGCCGTCCTGGGACCGGGACGGCGCCCCGCGCACGCTCGCGCTAGCTGGTGATGAGCCGCAGACCGTAGCGGTTGAGGATCTCGTTCACCGGCTGGAAGTACGTCGTGCCGCCCCAGCTGCAGTTGCCGGAGCCGCCGGACGTCACGCCCTGGGCCTGGTTGCCCGACAGCCACGAGCCGCCGGAGTCGCCGCCCTCGGCGCACGCGCTGGTGCGCGTCAGGCCGTAGACCGCGCCCTGCGAGTAGCGCACGGTCTGGTTCTTGGCCTGGATGGTGCCGCAGCGCCAGCCCGTGGTGGAGCCGGAGCGGCACACCGACGCGCCGACCGGCGCCTCGGACGAGCCGCTGACGGACACCGTGCCGCCGTTGTACCGGTTGACGACGCCGGTCGGGGTCCAGGACGAGTTGACCTGCACCCAACCCATGTCGTCACCGGGGAAGGACGAGCCGCGCACGGTGCCCTGCGCGACCCGGTTGTAGCCGCTGGTCGAGGTGCCGACGCGGCCGCAGTGGCCCGCGGTGACGAACCCGCCCTGGACCGAGAACCCGATCGAGCAGCGGCTGTTGCCCGGGTAGTAGGCGTCGCCGCCGCGCACGTCGTACAGCGGCCGCGGGGCCTCGGCGGACTCGACGACGGTCGTGGTGTCGGCGACACCCGCCCGCGCGGCGAACGCCTCGGCGGCCTCGGCCGTGCCCGTGGCGGTCGTGATCGTGACGGTGTTGCGCTGGACGTCGACGTACCAGCCGGTGACGCCCGCAGGCGGCTTGGCGGCGTCCAGGCGGTCCACGACCGCGTCCAGCTCGCGGGCGCTGTGCCGCACGACCTGCGGCACGGCGCCGTCCGCGCGGACGGCGTCCGCCCTGGCCGCGTCGGTCACGCCGACGACCAGGACGTTGCGGCTCGCGTCGAACCACGCCCCGCCGAAGGCGTCCGGCAGGGCGGCGGCCAGCCGCTGCTCGGCGCCCGCGGCGTCGGCCTCGGCGGCAAGGCGCTCGAGCGCGGCATCGGCGGTCAGGCCGAGGTCGCGCTGCATCGCGGCGAGCAGCTCGGGCGCGACCTCGGGCACGGCGGTCGCGGCGCCGGGAGTGGCGATGGCGGTGGCGGCCGCGGCCAGGACTGCCGCGGCGGTGAGACTCCGTTTCACGTTCGATCTCCCAGGGGGATCGGGTGCAGGGGAACGAATCGCGCGCGCAGCACGACCGGCAATTCACCGGGGCGCGCCCCGAGGAATTGCCGCCGATTCGCCACAACGTCCTCACAGCGGGCGAATCGGTCGGTCCACCGAATATCGCGGCCGGGTCCGACCCGACGCAAGGGCGTCTCGTTCCCGTATCACGGAAACGATACTGTGAAGTGCTATTAGGCCATCCGTGCAGGTCAGGACACTACGGAAGGCCACCGAGAACCTCTGTTAACTGTGAAGGACCGCCCCGGCGAAATGCATGGGCGAGCACGGACCCCGCTCCCTCGGGGCGTAAGGCGGGTATTTCGACGGGGCCCGTGCCCGCGGCCGACACAATAGCGGCAGCGACTTAGCCGCCGATCACCGGGCCGAAATACCCACGTAATCGCGCAGGTGCCGGGCGGTGAGGGTGTCCGCGTCGGCCACCAGCTCGGCAGGCGTGCCGGTGAACACGACCCGGCCGCCGTCGTGGCCAGCGCCGGGGCCCAGGTCGATGATCCAGTCCGCGTGCGCCATCACCGCCTGGTGGTGCTCGATGACGATCACGGTGTTGCCGTCGTCAACCAGACGGTCCAACAGCCCGAGCAGCTGGTCGACGTCGGCGAGGTGCAGGCCGGTCGTGGGCTCGTCGAGGATGTACGTCGCGCCCTTGTCGGCCATCCGGATCGCCAGCTTGAGCCGCTGCCGCTCGCCGCCGGACAGCGTCGTCAGCGGCTGGCCCAGGCTCAGGTACGGCAGGCCGACGTCGACCATCCGGTCCAGGATCGCCCTGGCCGGGCCGGACGGGAAGAACGCCTGCGCCTCGGCGACCGACATCGCCAGCACCTCGCTGATGTCCTTGCCGCGCAGCTTGTGGGTCAGCACCTCGGCGGTGAACCGCTTGCCATCGCACTTCTCGCAGACCGACGCGACGCCCGCCATCATCGCCAGGTCCGTGTAGACCAGCCCGATGCCCTTGCAGTTCGGGCAGGCGCCCTCGGAGTTCGCGCTGAACAGCGCCGCCTTCACCCCGTTGGCCTTGGCGAAGGCCGTCCGGATGGGGTCGAGCAGGCCGGAGTAGGTCGCCGGGTTGCTGCGCCGCGAGCCGCGGATCGCCGACTGGTCCACCACCACGACGCCGTCGCGCTTGGCCAGCGAGCCGTGGATCAGCGAGCTCTTGCCCGACCCGGCGACCCCGGTCACCACCGTGAGCACGCCCGTCGGCACGTCCACGCTGACATCGCGCAGGTTGTGCAGCGACGCCCCGGTGATCGGCAGCCACCCGGTCGGCTTGCGGACGTCGTCGCGCAGCCGGGCGCGGTGGTCCAGGTGACGGCCGGTGAGCGTGCCCGAGGCGCGCAGGCCCGCGACGTCGCCGGTGTAGCAGACGCGGCCGCCGTTCGTGCCCGCCCCGGGGCCGAGGTCGACCACGTGGTCGGCGATGGCGATGACCTCCGGCTTGTGCTCGACCACCAGGACGGTGTTGCCCTTGTCGCGCAGCAGGAGCAGCAGGTCGTTCATCCGCTGGATGTCGTGCGGGTGCAGCCCGACCGTGGGCTCGTCGAAGACGTAGGTGACGTCGGTGAGGCTCGACCCGAGGTGGCGCACCATCTTCACCCGCTGCGCCTCGCCGCCGGACAGCGTTCCCGACTCCCGGTCCAGGCTCAGGTACCCCAGCCCGATGTCCACCAGCGAGTCCAGCGTGTCGCGCAGGGTCGCGAGCAGCGGCGCGACGGACGGCTCGTCCAGCTTGCGGATGAAGTCGGCCAGGTCGCTGATCTGCATCGCCGAGCACTCGGCGATGTTGAGCCCCTCGATCCGCGACGACAGCGCGGCGGCGTTGAGCCGGGCGCCCCCGCACTCCGCGCAGGTCCGGAAGGTGGCGGCGCGGTCGACGAACTCGCGGATGTGCGCCTGCATGGAGGCGCGGTCCTTGAGCAGGTACAGGCGCTGGACCTTCACGACCAGGCCCTCGTAGGTGATGTTGTTGCTGCCGACCTTCACCTTGGTGGACGGCTTGTGCAGGAAGTCGGCCCACTCCTGCTCGGTGAAGTCGCGCAGCTTCTTGTCCGGGTCGTAGAACCCGGACGCGGCCATCGACTGCCAGTACCAGGTGCCGACGCCGAAGTTGGGCACGGTGATCGCGCCCTCGTTGAGCGACTTGTCCCGGTCGACGAGTTCGTCGATGTCGACGTCGGAGACCTTGCCCAGCCCCTCGCAGGCCAGGCACATGCCCTCGGCCAGGTTGAAGCTGAACGCGCCGGACGTGCCGACGTGCGGCTGCCCGAGCCTGCTGAACACGATCCGCAGCATGGTGTGGGCGTCGGTGGCGGTGCCGACGGTGGAGCGCGCGTTGGCGCCCATCCGCTCCTGGTCGACCACGATCGCCGCGCTGAGGTTGCGCAGCGAGTCGACGTCCGGCCTGCCGATCGTGGGCATGAACGACTGCAGGAACGCGGTGTAGGTCTCGTTGATCATCCGCTGCGATTCCGCGGCGATGGTGCCGAACACCAGTGACGACTTCCCCGACCCGGACACCCCGGTGAAGACCGTGAGCCTGCGCTTGGGGATGTCGACGTCGACGCCGGTCAGGTTGTTCTCCCGCGCGCCCCTGACCTCGATGACGTCATGGCTGTCGGCGGTCACCGTCATGCTTCCCCCTTGGGTTTATACTGTAAGGAGTCGGCACTTTACACCATAAGGAGTGATGCGTGGTCGTCTACGCCGGACAGGGCGACCCCGCCCGGTCGGTCCCCCTGCTGTGGCGCTCCGCCGAGCCGCCCGAGCGCCCGGGGCCGAGGCCCACGCTGTCGGTCGACCTGATCGTCGACGCCGCGATCGCCGTTGCCGACGAGACCGGCCTGGCGACCCTGTCGATGCGCGCGGTCGGCGAACGCCTCGGTCGCACAGCGATGGCGCTCTATACATACGTGCACGGCAAGGCGGAGCTGCTGGAGCTGATGTACGACCGGGCGCTGGCCGAGCTGCCCTCGTCCTACCCCGACGACGTGCCCTGGCGGGACGCGCTCGTCGCGTGGGCGGACGACACCATGGCGTTCCACCTGCGCCACCCGTGGCTGCTGCACATCTCCCGGGCCCGTCCGGTCCTCGGCCCGAACGAGTTCCAGTCGCTGGAGACGGTCGCGGCCATCGTCCGCCGCACCGGCCTGCCCCCGCGCGCCGCCCGCGGCGCGATCAGCACCCTGTTCCACTACGTCCGCGGCGCCGCCCAGTCCGTGGCCGACGCCCGCTCCGCCGCGGCGGCCACCGGGCAGTCGGACGAGGACTGGTGGTACTCCCGCTCACCGCTGCTGGAGGCCGCGGTCCCGGACTTCGCCGCGCGGTTCCCGATGACCACCTGGCTGGAGTCCGACCCCGAGCCCCCGCCGGAGGACCGCACGCCCTACCTGGAGTGGGACGCCCGGCGCAGCTTCCACACCGGGCTGGCCATCCTGCTCGACGGGATCGCGCTTCAGTCCAGGTAGAGGTCGACGATCTCCGAGCAGAACCCCACGCACCGCTCGCAGATCCGCACGCCCGGCCCGGTCGCCAGGTGCTGCGCCTCGGTCGCGGGACGGTCGCAGAACGAGCACGCCAGCGGGGTCGCGACCTGCGGCTGGTCCTTCGCGTCGGCGATGGCGACGGTGGAGGCGGCGACACAGGCGTGGCAGATGTAGACGCCCGGCCCCGCCACCAGCGAGCCAGGCTCGGTGTGCGTGACGCCGCAGAAGGAGCACGCGGGCTCCGGCGGCGTGCGGCGCGGCTTCCACCCCGGCGTGCCGCCCGCCTCCTCGACCATCTGGTGCACCCGCTGGTGGCTGATCTCCAGCGCGTCGGCGATCTCGCGCAGCGAGGCCCCGGCGAGGTGCAGCCGCCGAACCGCCTGGTGGTACTCGGTGCGGGCGCCCTCCGCCCGCTCCTGAGCCTCGGCGAGGTTCATCGCGGCCTGACGGGCGAGGCGGAGCAGGTCGTCGTTCAGCATGGTGTCTAGGATAGCTAGACACCCGGCAGGCGGCAGGGGAATGGGCCAGCCCTCGCGGACCGGCCCCTCCAGGAGATCCCCGCGCTAATCCCGCTCGATCAGGTGCCCGACCATGTCCGGCCCCGGGTGCGCCGAGCCGCTGCCGTCGCGGCGCGGGTCGGGCTCGGGGAGTTCGACGGCGGAGCCGTTGCGGCTGATCCCCGCCGGGCGGGGGCCGATCCAGGCCAGCGTGACGGCGTGTTCGCCCTTGAGGAACCGGTGCGCGCGGACGCCGCCCGTGGCGCGGCCCTTGGTGGGGTACTTGGCCAGCGGGGTGACCTTGACCGTGGTGCCGGTCGCGGTGACGACCATCGGCTCGCCGTGGTCGGGGTCGTCCGTGCGGACCGCGCCGAAGAAAACGGCGTGGGCGTCCTTGCCCAGGTTCACGCCCGCCATGCCGCCGCCCTTGAGGCCCTGCGGGCGGACCAGCCCGGCCGGGTAGTGCAGCAGCGACGCGTCCGAGGTGACGAACGCCAGCGTCTCCGCGCCGTCGGTCAACCAGGTGGCGCCCACGATCTCGTCCCCGTCGCGCAGGGAGATGACCTCGAACTCGTCCGACCGCACCGGCCAGTCCGGCGCGCACACCTTCACCACGCCCTGCCGCGTGCCCATGGCCAGGCCCGGCGACGACGTCTCCCCGAGCGGCGCGATGCCCACCACCCGCTCGCCCTTCTCCAGCGGGACCACCTCCCCGGCCGCCATGCCGCCGGACAGCGAGACCGTCCCGCTCTGCTCGGGCAGCACTGGCAGCGGCAGAACGTCCACTTTGAACGCCCGGCCGCGGTTGCTCACCAGGAGCACCTGCCCTCGCGCGGTCGTGTGGACGATCGCGGAGACGGCGTCGTGCTTGGCCCGGCCGTTGCGCCTGCGGGCCTCGCTGGACTCCTCGGACTCCGCGGCGGTGCGGGCGACCAGGCCGGTGGCCGACAGCAGCACCTGGCACGGGTCGTCGGCGACCTCCAGCGGGCCCGCTGGCTTGCTGGCGGCGAGCACCTCCTTGAGGTCGCCGTCGATCAGCGCGGTGCGGCGCTCCTCGGCGAGGTCCTTGGCGACCTTGCCGAGCTCGGTGGAGACGACCTTCCGCAGCACGCGCTCGTCGTCGAGGATCGTCGACAGCTCGGCGATCTCCTTGCGGAGCTTGTCCTGCTCGGCCTCCAGCTCGATGCGGTCGTACTTGGTGAGCCTGCGCAGCGGCGTGTCGAGGATGTAGGTGGCCTGGATGTCGGAGAGCTTGAACCGCTTCATCAGGCCGTCCTTGGCCGCGGCGGCGTTCTCGCTCCACCGGATCAGCGCGATGACCTTGTCGATGTCGAGCAGCGCGACGAGCAGGCCCTCGACGAGGTGCAGCCGGTCCTCCCGCTTCTTGCGCCGGAACCGCGTGCGCCGGGTGACGACCTCGTAGCGGTGCTTGAGGTACACCTCCAGCAGCGCCTTGAGCCCGAGCGTGCGCGGCTGGCCGTCCACGAGCACCAGGTTGTTGATGCCGAAGGACTGCTCCATCGGCGTGAGCCGGTAGAGGTCGGCCAGCAGCGCCTGCGGGTTGACGCCCACCTTGCACTCGATGACCAGCCGCGTGCCGTTCTCGCGGTCGGTCAGGTCCTTGACGTCGGCGATGCCGGAGAGCCGCTTGGTCTTGGTGACCTCGTCGGTGATCTTCTCGATGATCTTCTCCGCGCCGACCTGGTAGGGCAGCTCGGTGACGGTGATCGCCTGCCTGCCCCGGCTCCCCTCCAGCGGCCCGATCTCCGTGCGCGCCCGCATCCGCACGATCCCGCGCCCGGTCTCGTACGCCTTGCGCACCTCGTCCAGCCCGAGCAGCATCCCGCCGGTGGGCAGGTCGGGCCCGGGGATGAACTCCATGAGCTTGTCGAGATCGGCGTCGGGATGGTTCACCAACCACCGCGCCGCGGCGACGACCTCGCCGAGGTTGTGCGGGATCATGTTGGTCGCCATCCCCACCGCGATCCCCGACGACCCGTTGACCAGCAGATTCGGAAACGCCGCAGGCAACACCGACGGCTCCTGCAACGACCCGTCGTAATTGGGCCGAAAGTCGACGGTGTCCTCATCAAGCTCCCCGACAAGCAACATCGCCTCAGGCGACATCCGCGCTTCGGTGTTGTGGTTGACGAAACCACCAGCGAGGAACGAGTGGTCCTCGGAGACCACCCGCACCGAGTAGACCTCAGCCGGTTCGTCGGGAACGACCTCGGTCACCCGCTCGAAGAGGTAGCCCGAGTCCATGATCGGCAGGATGGTCGCCAGGACCTCGGTGTCCTTGAACCGGTCGATCAGCCGCAGACGCTCGGTCTCCCAGCGCTCGACCCGATCGAAGTTGTGGTTCTCCAGCCACTTGCGCCCGCTGCCGCGGCCCGCGGGCAGAGCGTCGCGCACGTACTCGGCGACGAACGGGACGTGGTCCTTGCTGAGACGGTGGGGCCGCACCGGAGACCGCACCAGCAGGTCCTTGACCTTGGCCTGCTTCGACCTGAGGAACCCGACGCGCTCCACGAAGGCGCGGACGTTGCGCAGGCCGGACACGATGAGCCGGTGCTCCACCGATCCACTCGGCCGTGAGTAGCTCTTGGTCCTGGCCAACACGCCGAACTCGGCCAACAGCTCCTGCAGTTCGTCCGCCAAGCGCCTGCTGTAGGTGGAGTAGTGGATGGTGAAGCCGTCCTTCGCCACGCGCGGACCGCCGTCGCCCTCGAAGGCCGCCATCAGGAACGCGCGCTTGACTCCCCAACCGGCCCGCCACACGAAGTCCGGCACGAATTTGTCCCGGGCCTTCGCGCCGATGAACTCACCGAGCGGACTCTGCCGGAACTTCTCCATCCCGCCCGCGCAGTCCTGGATATCCAACTCGTAGACGGTCTTGTGATCGACCTTGGTCTGCCTGGTGGAAACGTAGTACCGCCCGCCGACCACCGACTGGTAAGCGTGCACCACCTCGTCGAAGAAGTAGCCGTCCGTGTTGTTGAAGCCTGCACGGGTGTCACTGGCCCAGCCCTCGGACACCCACGCGCCCGCCAGGACGCCGAGCATGTACTCGCGCGCCGTCGGCACGAGGTTCTGCCAGGCGTTGCGGGCGACGCACACGACCATGCCCGGCTTCACCTCGTCGAGCCTGCGCCACTGGAACAGGGGAACGCCCATCGGCGCCTCGAGGCACAACACGAGGTGGTTCTCGCTTCCGCGAAGCCGGTACCCGGCCTCCGTCCGCATCCGCAGGGTGGGGTGGACACCGGAGTTGAACACCCGATCGACCTGGACCGCCTTGCCGTCCTTGTCGAGCACCTCGAAGTCGACCTCGGCCTCGCTGTCCGGCGCGAGCGGCACCAGGTCGGCGATCCGCGGGCTGGTGCCATCGGCGAGCCGGATCCGGGTGTCGCCGACGACGCAGTACCGGCTGGCCGCCGGTCCGTCGTCCGGGCTGCCGAAGTTGCCGTGCCCGTCGATCAGCGGGGCGTTCAGCGAGAAGTCCTGCGCCATCCGCACCATGGCGTCGTAAATCGCCACGTCACCGTGTGGATGATACTTGCCCATTGTGTCCCCCACGACCCGCGAGGACTTCACGTAGGCGTGGGTGGGGCGGTAGCCCTGTTCGTTCATCGAGTACAGGATGCGGCGGTGGACGGGCTTCAGCCCGTCGCGCGCGTCGGGTAGGGCTCGGGAGTGGATGACCGAGTACGCGTACTCCAGGTACGAGTCCTCGATCTCGGTCTTCACCGGGTTCTCGAAGACCTGGGCCCCCGCCTGGTCGAAGGCGGCGGGGTCGACCTTGGCCGAGACTGCCTTGCGGCGTGCCATAACTGCGACTTCCTAATCGGGACGGCGGGGGGATCAGATATCGATGGCGTCCTGGTCGACGCGGGCGGCGGAGTCGACCAGCCAGTTGCGGCGGGGTTCGACCTTCTCGCCCATCAGCAGCTCCAGCGCTGCCTCCGCGGCGTCCGCGTCGTCGAGGGTGATGCGGCGGACCGAGCGGGTGGCGGGGTTCATCGTGGTCTCCCAGAGCTCGTCGGCGTCCATCTCGCCGAGGCCCTTGAACCGGGGAACGGGGGTGATGACCTGCTTGCCCGACTTGGTCAGCGAGGCGACCTTCTGCTCCATCTCGCGCTGGGTGAAGGTGTAGAACGTCTGGCCGTTGCGGCCGCGGGTCTGCACCTTGTGCAGCGGCGGCATGGCGGCGTAGAGCCTGCCGTCCTCGATCACCGGGCGCATGTACTTGGCGAAGAGGGTGATCAGCAGGGTCCGGATGTGCGAGCCGTCGACGTCGGCGTCGGCCATGATGATGACGCGGCCGTAGCGCATGGCGCCGAGGTCGAACGTGCGGCCGGTGCCCGCGCCGAGGACCTGCACGATGGAGGCGATCTCGGCGTTGCGCAGGGTGTCGGCCAGGCTCGCCTTCTGCACGTTGAGGATCTTGCCGCGCAGCGGCAGCAGCGCCTGGTACTCCGACACCCGCGCCATCCGCGCCGAGCCGAGGGCGCTGTCGCCCTCGACCAGGAACAGCTCGCTGCGGGCCACCCCGGTCGCGCGGCAGTCGACCAGCTTGGCGGGCATGGCCGCGCCCTCCAGCGCGGTCTTGCGCCGGGCGGCGTCCTTCTGCTGCTTCTGCGCGATGCGCACGCGGCCTGCGTCGACGATCTTCTGCAGGACGACCTTGGCCTCGGACTTGGTCCTGCGGTCCTCGGTCCATGCCCTGATGTGCTTCTCCACCACGCCCTGGATCACCTTGGTGATGCCCGCGGTGGACAGCTCGTCCTTGGTCTGGGAGGTGAACTGCGGCTCGGGGATGCGCACGTGCACGACCGCGGTCATGCCCTCCAGCACGTCCTCCAGGGTCGGCAGGTCCTCTTTGGGCTTCAGCAGCCCGCGCGTCTTGGAGATGGCGTCCTGCAGGGCTTTCACCGCACCGCGCTCGAAGCCCTTGCGGTGGGTGCCGCCGTGCATGTTGCGGATGGTGTTGGTGAAGCACTCGACCGTGCGCTCGTAGCCGGTCCCCCACCGCAGCGCGACCTCGACCTCGGCGCGCCGCTCCACTTTGGACCGCATGACGCCGTTCTCGTCGGCGGCGTTCTCGTGGTAGACGCCCTCGCCGTCGATCAGCAGGGTGCCGGAGACCGCGCGCTCGCTGTCGGGGGCGAGGAAGGCGACCATGTCGGTCAGGCCGCCGGGGAAGTGGAACGTCTCTTCGGCGATCGCGCCGTCGGTGGCGTCGCGCAGCACGTAGGTGACGCCGGGGACGAGGAAGGCAGTGTTGCGCAGCTTGGCCCGGACGGTCTCGACGTCGAGGGCGGCGCCGTTCTCGAAGTAGCGGGCGTCGTGCCAGTACCGGATGGACGTGCCGGTGGACTCGCCGCGCTTCATCTTCCCGGTGACGCGCAGGCCGGACTGGTGGGTGAACCTGGCCTTGGGCCCCGGCCCGTCGAACACGCCGGGCACGCCGTGCGCGAAGGACATCTCGTGCACCTTGCCCTCGCGCTTGACGAGCACGTCGAAGCGCAGCGACAGGGCGTTGACCGCGGAGGCGCCGACGCCGTGCAGGCCGCCGGAGGTCTTGTACCCCGAGCCGCCGAACTTGCCGCCCGCATGCAGCCGGGTGAGGACGAGTTCGACGCCGGAGAGGCCGGACTTGGCGTGCACGCCGGTCGGGATGCCGCGGCCGTCGTCGTCGACCTGGACGCTGCCGTCGGCGTGCAGGGTCACCACGACCCGGCCCGCGTGACCGGCGACACCCTCGTCGGTGGCGTTGTCGACGATCTCGGTGAACAGGTGGCGCACGCCGCGGCTGTCGGTGGAGCCGATGTACATGCCGGGCCGCTTGCGGACCGCCTCCAACCCCTCAAGGTGTGTGAGGTCGTCGGCGCCGTAGAGGGTCTCGGCTGTCACTTTCGTCGCTCCCCGGGGAAATGGCTCGCTGGTCGAACAGGTGTCCCAAACTACCCGACCGTATCCGCCGGGTATGACAGCCTCGCCGATCCACCACCTCGACCATATGACGAATCGGTATGGCGCACCCGACGCGGCCCGCTGGTAAGAACGGCAAGCCGGAGCAGCCCGCTGGTCTTGACGGGTGATCAGCAGGCTGGTTATGGTCTAGACCAAAGCTGTACTTCCGGGAGGCAGGCGTCCCACTGCTTGCCCGTTTCCACCCCCTGCGCCGGGCGACGGCCCGGCGGAAACGCAGTCCGCCCCCGTGGAGGAGCAGACAATGAAGCACAAGCGCAAACTGGCCATGTTCGCCGCCGGTGTGGGCATCAGCCCGCTGATCATGATCGCCCTGCCCGCGTCGCCCGCCGCGGCGCACGGGTACATCTCGACCCCGCCGAGCAGGCAGGCGCAGTGCGCCGCTGGCACCGTGTCCTGCGGGTCCATCAAGTACGAGCCGCAGAGCGTGGAAGGCCCGAAGGGCCAGCGCAACTGCCACGGCGGCGTGTCCCGCTTCGCCGACCTCAACGACGACTCCAAGCCGTGGCGGGCGACCTCGGTGGGCTCCTCGGTGACGTTCAACTGGATCATCACCGCCCGCCACCGCACCACGACGTGGGAGTACTACATCGGCGGCACCCGGGTCGCGCTGTTCAACGACAACGGCGCGCAGCCGGGCTCGCGGGTGACCCACCAGGTCAACCTGGGCGGCTACAGCGGCAGGCAGAAGGTGCTGGCCATCTGGAACATCGCCGACACCGCGATGGCCTTCTACAACTGCGTCGACCTGCAGATCGGCGGTGGCGGCACCACGCCGCCGACCACGCCGCCGACCACCCCGCCCACCACGCCGCCGACGACCACGACCACCACCACGCCGCCGTCCACCGGCACGTGGGCCGTCGGCACGGCGTACTCGGCCGGTTCCACGGTGACCTACAACGGCGCCTCGTACCGCTGCCTCCAGGCGCACACGGCACTGGCGGGCTGGGAGCCGGACACGACCCCGGCGCTCTGGGCCCGGATCTGACCACCCCCGGTGGAGCCCGCGGCGCGGCGGGCTCCACCGGCGTCCCCCCAGGAGTCCCCATGCGCCGCTGCGCGCTGTTCGCCCTGGTCCTGGCCCTGACCGGGTGCGCGGGCCCGCTGCCAGCCGAGTTCGCGCCGTCCTCGCCCGCCGCCGGGCACGGGCACGGGCACCAGCCCGTGCAGGCCCCTCCCCCGTCCCCGGCCGTGGGCGACTACAACCTGGCCGACGTGATGTACCTGCAGATGGCGATCGCCAACCACGAGCAGGGCATCGAGCTGGTGGCGCTGGCCGAGAAGCGCGCCGTGCGCCCCGAGGTCGCCCAGCTGGCCGCCGCGATCGGCGCGACCCAGCGCACCGAAGTGGGCCAGATGGAGGCCTGGCTCACCGGCTGGGGCCAGCCGACCGAGGTCGACACCAACCCGGACGCGCACGCCCACCACGGCGGCATGCCCATCACCGACCCGGAGTCGCTGGCCGCGCTGGCCGCCGCGCCGGACGGTGAGTTCGAGGAGCGGTTCGTCAGCGTGCTCACCGGGCACCAGCACAACGCCGTCGAGATGGCGCGGCGGGAGCTGACCGACGGGGTGAGCCCCGACGTGAAGAAGTTCGCCGACAAGGTGGTGCAGTCCCGCACCGGGCAGATCAGCGCCCTGCTCAACCTCGGTTCGGCCTGACGGCATACTGCCGGGCGTGACCTGGCCGGTTTCCCTCGTGAACGACGACACCACCTCCGTCGCCGTGGTGCTGCACGCGCTGGCGGCGGTCTGCGGCATGCCGCCCGAGCAGGCCACGGCCGCAGCGCAGGTGGTGCACCAGCGCGGGCACGCCCAGGTCGCGGCCCTGCCCGACCGGGAGTCGGCCGAGGCGATGGTGGTCCGCTTCCAGCGCTACGGCATCCACGCCGCGGTGATCGCGTGAACCCGGACGTCTCCGACGACTACTTCGACACCGCCTCGACCGGCGACGGCGTCCTGGTCCGCATGTCGGACAACGTGGCCGCGACTCTCACCCACCACGTGGAGAGGCTGGCCCGGTTCCTGGAGACCGGAGCCGTCGACGCCGAGCCCGGCGGGCTGTTCCGCAGGCGGACCACCAGCGAGGACGTGGCAAGGCGGATGTTCCCCGACGCCTACCCCGACCGGGCCGAGTCCGACGCCTTCCGCGCCCGCCACACCGCCGCGCTCGGCGACAGCGCGGCGGCCCGCCGGTTCATCCACCGCTGCTCGACGGGCAGCCAGCACGTCCTGCCGCGCGAGGAGGCCGACGAGTGGATCGGCGTGCTGGGCATGGTCCGCTTCGTCGCGTTCCCGCGCACCGGGGTCCGCGGCGACGCGCCCGAGCTGGTCTGGTTCAACTGGGCGCAGGAGTCGCTGGTGGCCGCGCTGCACCCGGATTGGTTCAGCGCGCGGCCGTGATCTCGTCGAACGTCGGGAACCGGTGGGCGACGGACTCCTCCAGGAAGGACGCCACCCAGCCGTCGTCGTCGTGGAAGAAGCGGATCGAGACGTAGTCCGGGGTCGTGCCCATGTCGAACCAGTGGGTCGTCTTCGCCGGGACGCTCAGCAGGTCGCCCGCCTCGCACAGCACGGCGTGGACCTTGCCGTCGACGTGCAGGTAGAAGATCCCGGAGCCGCGCGCGAAGTAGCGGTCCTCGTCGTCGTCGTGGGTGTGCTCGGACAGGAACTTCTGCCGCGCGGCCGCCGCCTGCTCACGCCACTGCGGCGTGTCCTCCGGCGTCATGGAGACCGCGTCCACGTGGATGTAGCCCTCGGCGGCGATGACCGCGTCCACCTCGGCCCGGTAGGCCGCCAGCACCTCATCCGAGGTGGGCTTGGCGGGCAGGTCCACGACGGTCCAGCGGGTGAGGCGCACGCCGATGCCGGACAGCACGGCGGTGATCTCGGCCGGGTCCTCGGTGCGGGTCAGCACGGTGGCCGGGTCGGTGTCGGGCCACACGGTCAGCAGGGTCATCGGGCCACCTCCGTGGCGAAGCGCAGCAGCCACTCCAGGCACTCGGCCCGGTGGCGGGCGGTCATCAGGTCGTCCCCCCACACGTACACCCCGTGGCGGGCGACCACCAGGGCGGGCGTGGCGGGGTCGAAGCCGCGCTCGAAAGCGTCGCCGAGGACGCGCATGTCCTGGCTGTTCGGCACGACCGGGATCCGGACCTCGTCGTCCTCGGCCGAGCGGCCGAAGCCCTTGAGCATCTCCAGGTCGCGCAGCACGATCCCGCACGGCCACAGCTCGGCGGCCACTACCGGGGCCAGCATGTGCAGGTGGACCACGGCGCCCGCGCCGGACACCGCGGCGATGCGGGCGTGCAGCCCGGCCTCGGCGGACGGGCGCAGCCCCGGCCCGCCGGGCTGCTCGTCCACCGGCTCGCCCGCGCCGTCGACGACGACGAAGTCCGTGGGCGCCAGCTCGCCCTTGTCCAGGCCGGACGCGGTCACCGCGAGCCGCAGCGGGTCGCGGGACAGCGTCACCGACAGGTTCCCGGACGTGCCGCGCATCCAGCCCATCCCCGTGTAGCGGGCGCTCTCGGCGGCCAGGGCGGCCCCGGCCGCCAGGGCGTCAGGCACGGGACACCTCGACATCCTCCAGCGACGCGACCACGCGGTGGGCGCCGAAGTCGGCGTCGGCGTACGGCTCGCCCGGCCGGGCCAGGCCGATCGTGCGCCAGCCCGCGGCCGCGGCGGCGTCGAGCTCGGCGGGCACGTCGGAGAGGAACAGGATGCGCTCGGGCGCCGGACCGCCGAGGCCCTCGGCGATCGCGGCGTAGGAGGCCGCCTCCCGCTTCGGCCCGGCGTTCACCGTGTCGAAATGGTGGCGGAACAGGCCGGTCAGGTCGCCCTCGGTGGTGCTGGAGAACGACGCGATCTGCCCGGCGACCGAGCCGGACGAGAAGATCGCCATCGGCACGCCAGCGGCGTGCCAGGCGCGCAGCCGGGGCACGACGTCCGGGAAGTACTCCGAGACCAGGTCGCCGCTGGCGTAGCCGCGCTGCCAGATCAGGCCCTGCAGCGTCTTGAGCGGCGTGGCCTTGCGGTCGGCGTCCATCCAGCCGTGCAGGACCGCGACGATCTCGTCGGTGCCCGCTGACTCGGGCAGCCCGGCCTCGGCGCGGATCTCGGCGACCGCGCCCGCCACCAGCGGGTCGGTCCGGTTGGCGTCGATCCACGGGCCGAGCCGGGGGCGGGCGTAGTCGTAGAGCACCACGTGCACGCCGCTCGTGGGCATGATCGTGCCCTCGATGTCCAGCACGACCCAGTCAATCGTGTCGGTCACTGCGATCCTTCCCAATAGCGGTCGAGCGCGTCGGGCGCGAACGGGCCCCGGTCGGTGACGACGGTCGTGACGAAGCGCGGCGGGGTCACGTCGAAGGCCGGGTAGCGGCCGCGCACGCGGGTGCTCGCCGTGCGGTGCCCGAGGGTGTGCAGCACGTCGTCGCCGTCGCGGTGCTCGATGGGGACGTCCGCGCCGGTCGCCGCGGTCCGGTCGGGCGACTGGACCATGGCCAGGTACGGCACGCCGAAGGCATGCGCGGCCACGGCCAGGCCCAGCGTGCCGACCTTGTTGACGACGCTGCCGTCCATGGCGACGCGGTCGGCGGCGGTCACCAGCGTGTCGACCGCGCCGTCGGCCAGCACGGCCGCGCCCATGCCGTCGGTGATGAGGGTGGTGTCGACGCCCATCTCGGCCAGTGTCTCCGCGGTAAGCCGGGCGCCCTGCAGGTAGGGCCGGGTCTCGGTGCACACGAACGACAGCGTCCGGCCCGCCCGCTGGGCGGCGGCCACGGTCTCGGTGAGGTAGAGGTCGGCCCAGCAGTGCGTCAGGACGCGGGCGCCGTCGGGCAGCAGGGCGGCGGTGTGCTCGCCGAGGGCGCGGCTGCGGGAGCGGTACGCCGCGTCCCCGAGCGCGGCCCCGCGCTCGGCCGAGCCCACCACGTCGTCGGGGTCGAAGGCGTCCATGACGAACGCGACGGCCTTCGCGAGGTGGTCGTTGGTCGGGCGGGCGGCGACGATGAGCGCGGCGTCGGCGGCCATCGCCGCGCGCGGGTCCGGCAGGCGCGCCGCGGCCCGCGCGGAGAGCACCATCGCCTGCAGGGCGGCGAAGTACGGCCCGGACGACTGGGTGACCATGTCCGCGATGGCCTTGGCGACGTCGGCAGCGGTGGCGCAGCGGACCCAGACGCGCTCGAACGGGAAGCGGCGGCGGTCCAGGATGCGCACGCCGTCGTCGTCGAGCCGGACGCTGTGGGCGAGGGTCGGCTCCATCAGCTGTAACCGGTGACCGGGGGCAGTTCGCCGGTGAGCAGGTGCCTGCCGACCTCGGCCGCCTTGTAGACGGCCGGGTCGTGCAGGGTGAGCGTGCGGGCGTTGCGCCAGAAGCGGTCGAGGCCGTAGCGGTTCGCGGTGGCCCGCGCGCCGGTCAGCTCGAACACCCGCCCGGTGACCTCCAGCGCCACCTCGGAGGCGAGCGCCTTGGCCGAGGCGATCGCCAGGCCGGTCGCGCCGCGCTGCTCGGGGGTCAGCGCCGGTCCCTCGGCGTCGGCCGCGGCGAACGCGGCCGCGGCGCGGTCGACGAGCAGGTCGGCGGCGTCGGTGCGGGCGGTCAGGACGCCGTAGGCAGCGAGGGTGTGCGGGTCGTCGACGGCCTTCTCGACGCCGGACGCGGGCCAGGCGCGGGTGAACCGCCGGGTGTAATCGGCGGCGGTGGCCAGCGCGCCCCGGGCGGTCGCGGTGAGCACCCGGCTGAGGACGAGCTGGAAGGCGAGCGCGGGCAGGTTCGCCATCGGGTAGCGGGGGTCGGCCGGGTCGGGCTGCGCGCCGAGGATGTCGTGCTCGGGCACGAAGACGTCGGTGAACTCGACACCGCCGCTGGCCGAGAGCCGCTGGCCGAGGTTGTCCCAGTCGCCGAGGGGCCGCAGGCCGGGGGCGTCGCCCGGGCAGACGAAGGTGACCTTGCGCGCACCGTGCACGGCGCTGACCACCAACCGGTCGGCCACGCTGGCGCCGGTGGCGAACATCTTGCGGCCGCTGACCAGGTAGCCGCCGTCCACTTCGGACATCACGAGGGCGTCGTCGCGGGGGTTGGCCACGCCCGCCCAGAACCAGCCGTGCTCGGCGGTGGCGCGCCGGGCCTCGTCGGCGTACTCCGGCCTGCCGAACAGGCCGAGGCGCCAGACGTGCAGGTAGTGGTAGCCGAGCAGGTGGCCGACCGAGGCGTCGGCGGCGGCGACCTCGGCGAGCACCCGGTGCACGAGCGGCCAGTCGCCGACCGGCACGGTGAGCAGGCCGTGCGCGCGCAGCAGGTCGACCTCGGCCCGCGGCTCGCCGCCCTTGGCCTCGCGCTCGACCGCGTCGGCGGCCAGGGCGCTGGCGACCTCGCGCGCGGCGTCCTCCCACTGCGTGCTCATCGAACCCCTCTCGGCGTGCTCCGGAGAGGAGTATGCCTGGCGCGACGGGGGCCGCCCACCATGCGGGCGGGGTGACCGCCGTCACCCCGTCTAGTCCACTGTGGACCTGCGGAAGCCGTAGGCGCGCTCGACCTTGGCGACCCGCAGCTCGTAGGCCTCGTACCACTGCTCGCGGCCGCGCTCGCGGGTCTCGGCGTGCTCGGGGTGGTCCCGCCACTCGGCGATGGCGGGCTCGTCCCGGAAGTAGGAGACGGTGATGCCGACCCCGTCGCGGGCCCCGTCCGCGCCCAGGTAGCCGGGGATGGTCTTGACGAGCTCGAACATCCGCTCGGCCGCCTCGGCGTAACCGGCAGTGTCGGGGGTGAGCAGCGAGGTGAAGATGACGGCGTAGTAGGGCGGTTCGGGTGTTTCGGCGAGGAGGTCCCCAGGGTTCACAGGCGCTATCGAAGCCTCAGCCGACGTCCCTGCGCAAGAGGTCGGCCGCCCGTTCCCGGCGCAGCAGCAGCCGGTGGGTCCCGTCGTGGACGGCGACCAGCGGCGGCCTGCCGACGGCGTTGTAGTTCGAGGCCATCGACAGCTGGTAGGCGCCGGTCACCGGGACGGCCAGCAGGTCGCCGGGCCGCAGGTCGGCGGGCAGGGGCACGTCGGCGAGCACGTCGGCGGCCTCGCAGTGGCGGCCGACGACGGTGTGCGCGACCAGCACGGCGGTGGACCGGCGGCCGACGAGCCGGGCGTGGTAGCGGGCGCCGTAGAGCGCCGGGCGCGGGTTGTCGCTCATCCCGCCGTCCACGACGACGAACCGGCCCTTGACCGCGGCGACCCGGTACAGCGCCACCCCGGCCGGGCCGACGACCCAGCGGCCGGGCTCGACGGTCAGCCGGGGGCGGGGCAGACCCGCCTTCCCCGACTCGTAGGCGAGGGCCACGAGCACCCTGCGGGCGTACCCGGCGAGGTCGAAGTCGGCGTCGCCGGGCAGGTAGGGCACGCCGAGGCCGCCGCCGAGGTCGAGTTCGCCCAGGGTCAGCCCGTAGCGCTCGCGGACGCGGCCCAGCAGCCGCACCATGCGGCGCGCGGCCTCCTCGTAGGCGTCCACGGCGAACACCTGGGAGCCGAGGTGGCAGTGCAGGCCCACCAGGTGCGCCCCCGGGCGGGCCAGCAGCGCGCCCACGGCGTCCTCGGCCTCGGCCAGCGGCACGCCGAACTGCTGGGCCCCGGTGCCGGTGGTGATCTTGGGATGGGTCCGGGCGTCCACCTCGGGCGCGATCCGCAGCAGCACCCGCTGCGCGCGGGCGGGCGGCAGCGGCTCGTCGGGCCGGTCCAGCACGATCCGGCCGACCGGGCGGCCGACGTCGGCGGTCGTCTTCGCGGTGCCGTGCATGATCATCCGCTCGGCCGGGAAGCCCGCCGCCTCGGCGACGGCGGCCTCGCCGCCGGAGCACACGTCCAGCGCGCAGCCGAGCGCGTCGAGGCGGCGCACCAGGCCCCGGCACAGCAGCGCCTTGCAGGCGTAGGCGATCTCCGCCTCGGGCAGCGCGGCCCGCAGCAGGCCGACGCGGCGGTCGACCTCGCCCAGGTCGAGCACGTGCAGCGGGGTGCCCCGGGTGCGGGCGAGGGCGATCAGGGAGACGCCGCCGACGACGAGGTCGGCGGTGTCGGTCATGCGGGCCGAGCGCGGCCAGAGTCCGGGCTCCAGGGCCACCGGGTGGGACCGGCCCAGCGTGGGCACCAGGTCGAACAGCGTCATGCCCCGAGCACACGCCCGTGGCGTCGCCGTCCCCAGTGGTCCGAACGGCGCATTGACGCGGTCAGCGCGTTCCTTGACGCGTCCCCAACGCCCCTGTGACGACCGTCGCCTCGGGATCGCGCACCACGCCGACGACGAGGCCGTGCCCGGCGAAGACCGCCTCGGCGGCCGCCACCTGGCTCTCGTGGGCCTCGATGAGCAGCAGCCCGCCCGGCGCGAGCCAGTCGGGCGCGCCCTCGGCCACCCTGCGGTGCACGTCCAACCCGTCCGACCCGCCGTCGAGCGCCACCATCGGCTCGTGGTCGCGGGCCTCGGGCGGCATCAGCGCGATCTCGTCGGTTGGCACGTACGGCGCGTTCACCACCAGCAGGTCGACCCGGCCGCGCAGGCGCTCGGGCAGCGGCGCGTACAGGTCGCCTTCGAGCACGCGGTCCGCGCCGAGGTTGCGCCGCGCGCAGGCGACGGCCCTGGGGTCGATGTCCACGGCGGTCAGGTCCACGGCCCCCAGCGCCGCCTCGACCGCCATGCCGACCGCCCCGGAGCCGCAGCACAGGTCCACCACGACCGACCCGCCCGCGGCCACCGCGGCGCGTACCAGCGCCTCGGTCCGCCGCCTCGGCACGAACACGCCCGCGTCGACCGCGACCCGCAGGCCCGCGAACTCCGCCCAGCCGAGCACGTGCTCCAGCGGCTCGCCCGCGACCCGGCGCGCGATGGCGCGCCCCGGGTCCGGCAGGTCGAGCAGGAGCGCGGCCTCCTCCTCGGCGAACACGCAGCCCGCCGCGCGCAGCCGCGCGACCGTCTCGTCGTAACCGTCCACTAGAGGCCCGCGCAGTACAGGGCGAGGCCCGCGGTCGAGAGCACGGTCCGCACGTGGTTGGACCGCACCCACCTCGGCTCGAACGCGCGCCGGACGGCACTCGGGTCGGCGATGGCGTCCACCGGCCCGGCCGCGTCGAGGCGGTTGTTGAGCGGGATGTTCACCGCGAACGTGACCACCATGGACGACACGGTCAGCACCGCGCCCGCGAGCACGGCCGGGCGCGGGTCGTCGGCGGCGGTGAACTCGATGAGCACCACGCCCAGGCTGCCGACCAGGGCGGCGAGGAACACCAGGCCGAACACCGGGTTCTGGATGCGCCGGTTGACCCGCTGCATGGTGTCGACGAACGCGCGGTCGTCCACTTGGGCCAAGGCGAGCATGACCGCGGCGGAGAAGGCGAAGAACAGCCCTGCGACCAGGCCGCTGGCGACTGTCGTGACGATCAGGACGACCTCGGACACGGTGCCTCCGGTTCTCTGTGGATCACCCTACAACCCGTCACTCGGATGGGTGACTCCGTCCCCGCCGACGTATGTGGCCCACCCCGGCCGGGTAGGCCCGGTGCCGAGGCACGACCCGACCGAAGGGAGTGAGCCGATGATCGACCAGGCCCAGATCAACCAGCTGTTCGACTGCGACATGGTCGACGCGCACGGCGAGAAGATCGGCTCGGTGAAACAGGTGTGGCTGGATGACCGAACCGGCCGCCCGCTGTGGGCCGAGGTGCACACCGGCCTGTTCGGCATGAAGGACACCTTCGTGCCGATCCAGGAGGCCAGGATGGGCCAGGGGCAGATCGTGGTGCCCGTGGACAAGAAGCAGATCAAGGACTCGCCGCACATCGATATCGAGGGCGGGCACATGTCGGACGCGCAGCAGGACGAGCTGTACCGCTACTACGGCATGATCCCCACCGCCAGCACCGGCGAGCACGACCGCCTGCCCGGCGGCCGCCAGCAGCGCGGCACCACGACACGGGACACGGCGACACGGGACACCGGGGCCAGGAACACCGGGACCAAGGACACCTCCCGCAAGGGCGGCGGCATCACCCGCCACGAGGAGGAGCTGCACGCGGGCGTCCGCGACGTCGAGGCAGGCCGCGTCCGGCTGGTCAAGCACGTCGTCACCGAGCGCCAGGACATGAGCGTCCCGGTCAGGCGCGAGGAAGTGCGCGTGGTGCGCGAACCGGTCGACCCCAACCGCCCGGCCGACCCGAACGCCTTCGGCGATGAGGAGGCCGAGGTCACGCTGCACCGCGAGGAAGCCGTCGCTGACAAGACGGTCCGCCCGGTGGAGAAGGTCCGCCTGGACAAGGAGACCGTCACCGACCAGGAACGCGTGAGCGGCAACGTTCGCAAGGAACGCATCGACGTCGAGGACAACACGACCACCCGCAACAAGCGCAACGACCGCAACGACCGTCGCTGACGGACCACAGACCCCAGCCGTGGCCGCGGAAGAACGCGGCCACGGCCTGGTCTGTCGCAAGGCCGTCCCGGCGATGCTCACCCGTTGAGCATCGCCGTCGCCGCGTCCGGCGACGGCGCGCCCGACGGCCACCACCGGCCGCCGCGCTCGCGGTACGGGTACCAGCGCCCGTCGCGGCCCAGACGGACCTGGGCCGCGCCGACGGTGATGCGGTTGGCCGCGACCTCGGCCTCCGCGTCGGCGACCGACGCCACCGCATCCCGGCCCCTGGCGAGGTCCGCTGCGGGCGGGCGCCACGACGCCTCCAACACGCGCAGGGCGGGCAGCCCGCCCTGGCGCCACGCGGCGACCGCCTGGTCCAGGTCCTCCCGCGCGGGCCGCAGGCGCTCGACGGCCGTCGGGTGGGTCGCGGCGAAGCGCACCACGTCGTCGGCCGCCGTCAGAACCGGGACCGGGCCGCCCGTGAGCAGCGCTCGGGCGCGGACGGCCGCGTCGGCCGCCAGCAGGGCCAGCGCGTCGGGGTCGACGCCCGGGGCCGCGGGCACCGACAGCGGTGCGGGCGGCTCGTCGGGGACCGGCGGCGGGTCCGGCAGCGGCGCGGGCCGTCGCGCGAACGCCTCCGCGGCGGGCACGCCCTCGACGGTGTCCGGCGGCTCCAGGAGGAACTCCCGGCCCCGCCCTCGGATGAGCAGCAGCACGAACGGGTCAGCGTCGAGCAGCCACGCCGCCTGGTAGGCCACGGCCGCCGCGTGCCTGCACGGCATCTCCCAGCCGGGGCAGCCGCACTCGGAGTCGAAGTCGCCGATGCCGGGCAGCAGGGCCACCCCGGCCGCCGACGCCGCCTCCGCCAGCGCGGCGGGCATCTCGCCGTCCAGCAGGGCGGCGATGTGCCCGGACTCGGCGGCCACCTGGCCCGCGAAGCGGTCCCACTCCGCGTCGGACAGGACCGGCACCCGCACGACCGTCGCGTAGCTCGTGTCGTCGCCGTGGTCGTGGACCTGGGCGGTGAGCCGACCCGCGCTGACGGTGATCGCCCCGACCCGGCCGGACCGGGCCAGCCGCCTGCCGACGCGCAGCTGCTGGGCGTCGAGGGCGCTGTCCTCCAGGCCGCTGATCCACGCCCGGCCCCACCAGGTGCGGGCGAACCTGCCGGTGCCGGGCACAGCGGGGAACGCGGGGAAGCCCCGCGCCGCGCTCACGCGCCACCCCGCAGTTCCACCAGCGCGGCGAGGTCCGCGTCGGACAGCTCGGTGAACGCCGCCTCGCCCGAGGACAGCACGGACTCGGCGAGGTCGCGCTTGCCCGCCAGCAGCGCGGCGATGCGGTCCTCCAGGGTTCCCTCCGCGATCAGCCGGTGCACCTGCACCGGACGGGTCTGGCCGATCCGGTACGCCCGGTCGGTCGCCTGGTCCTCGACGGCCGGGTTCCACCACCGGTCGAAGTGGACGACGTGGTCGGCGCGGGTGAGGTTGAGGCCCGTCCCGGCCGCCTTGAGCGAGAGCAGGAAGACGCCGAACTCGCCCCGGCCGAACGCGGCCACCAGCTCCTCCCGGCGCGGCACCGGCGTCCCGCCGTGCAGGAAGCCGGTGGGCACGCCGCGCTCGCGCATGCGCCGCTCGATCAGCCGCGCCATGGCCACGTACTGGGTGAACACCAGCACCGCGCCGTCCTCGGCCCGGATGGTGTCCACCAGCTCGTCGAGCAGGTCGAGCTTGCCCGAGCGGCCCGCCAGCCGCCCCGACGCGTCCTTGAGGTAGTGCGCGGGGTGGTTGCAGATCTGCTTGAGCCCGGTGATCAGCTTCATCACCAGGCCGCGGCGGGCCATGCCGTGCGCGGAGCCGATCTCGGCCATGGTCTCGCGCACGAGGGCCGTGTAGAGGCCCGCCTGCTCGGCCGACAGCGGCACCGGCTGGTCGGTCTCGGTCTTGGGCGGCAGCTCGGGGGCGATGCCCGGGTCCGACTTGCGCCGCCGCAACAGGAAGGGGGTGATCAGCCGGGCGAAACGCCGCGCGACCACCGGGTCGCGGTCGCCCTCGATCCGCTCGGCCCACCGGGCCCGGAACGACGCCTGCGAGCCGAGCAGCCCCGGCGTCGTCCAGTCCAAAATAGACCACAGCTCGGACAGGTTGTTCTCCACGGGAGTGCCGGTCAGCGCGACGCGCGCGGTGGATTTCAGCGCGCGCAACGCCTTGGCGGTCGCCGAGGTGGGGTTCTTCGCGTGCTGGGCCTCGTCGGCGACGACGAGGTCCCACTGGTGCCCGGACAGCCGGTCGAGGTCGGCGCGCAGCGTCCCGTAGGTCGTCAGGACGAAGCCCTCGTCGGCCAGGTCGCGGGCCGCGCCGTGGAAGCGGCGGACCGGCACGCCCGGGGCGAACCGGCGGATCTCCCGCTCCCAGTTGCTCAGCAGCGACGCCGGGCAGACCACCAGCGTGGGCCCCGACGCGCGGTGCAGGTGCAGGGCGATCAGGGTGATCGTCTTGCCCAGGCCCATGTCGTCGGCGAGGCAGGCGCCCAGGCCGAGCGAGGTCATCCTGACCAGCCACCGCAGCCCGCGCAGCTGGTAGTCGCGCAGGGTCGCGGCCAGGCCGGGGGGCGCGTCGACGTCCTCGGCGCCGGAGTCGGGGTCGGCGATGCGGGCGCGCAGCTCGTCCAGCCACGCGGCGGGCTCGACGTCCACCGTCTCGCCGTCGACCTCGACGGACCCGGTCAGCGCCATGCCGAGCGCGGCGAGGCCGTCGACCGGCTTGAGCTCGCGCTCCCGCGCCCGGCGCAGCGTCTCGGCGTCGACCAGCACCCAGCCGTCGCGCAGGCGCACGACGGGCCGGTGGGCGTCGGCGACGCGGTCCAGCTCCTCGGGGGTCAGGGTCCGGCCGCCGACGGCGATCCGCCAGTCCAGCCCGACCGACGACGCGAGCCCGCCCGCGGCCCGACCGACGGCGACCCGGCTGGTCAGCCCGCCCAGCAGTTCCCTCGGCCAGTGCACGTCCACCCCGGCGGCGGCGAGCCGGGGCGCGGCGGCCATCAGCTCGTCGATCTCGGCGTCGTCGAGCACCAGCCGGTCGGGCACCGGGCTGCCGAGCAGCCGGGCCAGCGGCGGCCACTCCCGCGAGGCGCGCCGCAGCGCCCGCGTCACCTCGACCCGGGCGTTGCGGCCGAGGTCCGTCCCCGCCCACACCTGCGCTGCGTCGACCACCACGGACGGATCGGCCAGCGAGTGCGCCTGCACGACGGCGTGGAACGCGCCGGTCGCGTAGTCCCCGCCCGGCACCTCGGCGCGCAGGGACACCCGCAGCCCCGCGTCGAGGCCGCCTGCCACCTCATCGGCCCACGCCCGCAACCGCGGCGCCTTGTGGACGGCCCGCGCGGCGTAGAGCGGCCCCCCGGCCACCTTGACTGCCGCCGCGGTGCGCGGCATGCCGTCGACCACGGCGTCGAGGAACTGGCGGACCAACGCCTCGGCGTCGGGCAGCCGGTCCCCGGTCACGGGCAGGGCACGCGCGCTCGCGGGCATGGCGGCGGCCAACTCCCGCACCCGCGCCACATCGTCCCCGTCCAACGGCCCCGCCCGCCACGCGTCGGCCCCACCCGCGCTGAGCGCGGGCACGATGCGCCCCCGCGCCACCAGGTGCAGGGCGAGCACCACCGCCGCCCCCCAGAACGCCGCCGCCGGGTCAGCCGAGCCGTCCCGCCGAGCCCGACTGAGCACGGGCACGGCGTCGGCCACGGATAGCTTGGTCACCGCGACGGTCGTCAGTTCCACACCCCCGGAGTTGTGCACAGGCTGCGAGCGAGCCCTATTGACAAGATCGGAATCCCGGTAGCCTGGAAGAGAAGGACGGTCTGACCCCCGGTTGGGGCGGGGCGTGCCATCTGGGGTGGTGGGGGTGAACAGGGTCAGTTCGGCCGGGTCGCCGACGTCGAAGGTGCCGATGAAGGCGATCGTGCTGGTGCGGGGTGGGTCGGCCGGGTGGAAGACGGCCTGGGTGCGGGTCAGGGCTGCGGCCGTGTCGGCCGGGATGTTCGCCACGGGCAGGGATTCTCCCCTTTCGCTGGTCAGTTGGGCCGCTCGCCGAGCCACTGGACCAGTTGGACGGTCAATCCGTTCGGGTCGGTGAGTTGACAGAGGCGTTCTCCCCACTCCTCGTCCTGGACCGGGCCGACCTCGACGCCCTCCCTCGTCAGGCGGGCGGCCTCGGCGCGCACGTCGGCCACCTCCAGTGCGATGATCAAACCGGCGGCGAGCGGCGTCCCGGGCAGCAGCGCCACCTCGAAGTCGGCGTCGTCGCGCACCAGCTTGGCGATGTGGTCCTCGACCATGACCGGACGGAAACCGAGGTGGTCGATGTAGAACGCGGCACCCGCCCGCACCTGCGCCACGTGCGCGGCCAGGGTCACTCGACGAACCTGCACTCACTACCCCTTAGAATCAGTACGCCGTACGACTCGTACAACGTACCGTACACCATACGAACGGTGGTGCGCACATGGCCGAGAAGAACGAGCGACGTGATCCCGCTCGCACCATGACCCTGCTCTGGCGCACGCCGGGCGAGCCGGGACGCGGGCGCAGGCCGGGGCTCACCGCCGACGCGGTCGTCGCCGCGGGCATCGAGCTGGCCGACGAGGCCGGTCTGGCCGAGCTGTCCATGCGCCGCGTCGCCGAGCGGCTCGGCGTTGGCACGATGTCGCTCTACACCTACGTGCAGAACAAGGCCGACCTCGTCGCCGCCATGCGCGACCAGGTCGTCGGCGAGGTCGCCGTGCCCGATCCCGCTGGCCCGTGGCGCGACGAGCTGACCGGGTACGCCCGCGGCCTCTGGACGCTCATGCACCGCCACCCCTGGCTGCTGGGCACCCCCATCGCGCACGAGCTGGCCGGGCCGAACGAGACCGTCCGCATGGACGCCGTGCTCGCCATCGGCGCGGCCGCCGGGCTGTCCGAGCCGGACATGCTCGGCGTGTACCTGCTGGTCGACGCCTACGTGCGCGGCCTGGCCTGGATCTCGGTGGACACCCAGCAGGCCTCGGCCCGCAGCGGGATGTCCGAGGTCGAGTGGTGGGCGGACAAGGAGGCCTTGGTCAACGCCTACGTCACCCCCGCCCGGTTCCCGGCGATGACGGCAGTGGCCGCGTCCGGGGCGTTCGCCATGGACGGGTTCGAGTTCGGCCTCGCCCGCGTGCTCGACGGGATCGCCGCCCACCTGGACTCTCTGTGATCGATCCAGTCCGGGGGGTTCCCTTGGCGGTCGGCGGATCGTAAGCTGGGAGCGCTCCCAAGAACTTCACCGCCGAGTCTCGGAGTCGAACGTGCCCCCTGCCATCCCTGTCCCACCCCCGGTCCGCAGGCGAACGAGCGTCGCCGCGGGCGCGCTGGCCGCGAGCGCCGCGCTGCTGGCGGGCGCGGTCGCCATGCTCGGCCCCGCCGCCTCGGCCGCGGAGTCGGAGTTCTACGTCGTCCCGGACACCTCGGCGGCCCGCTGGGTCGCGGCCAACCCCAACGACCCGCGCGCCGGGGTGATCCGCGACCGGATCGCGTCGGTGCCGCAGGCCAAGTGGTTCACCACCACCAACACGAGCGCCGTGCGCGGGCAGGTCGACGCGTTCGTGGGGGCCGCGGCCGCCGAGGGCAAGATCCCGATCATGGTCGTCTACAACATCCCCAACCGCGACTGCGGCGGGCCGAGCGGCGGCGGCGCGCCCAGCCACGACGCCTACCGCGCCTGGGTCGACCAGGTGTCCGCGGGCCTGGCCGGACGACCCGCCTACATCGTGCTCGAACCCGACGTGCTGCCGCTGATGAGCAGCTGCCAGACCGCCGATCAGCAGACGCAGACGCGGGCGTCCATGGCGTACGCGGGCAAGAAGCTCAAGGCGGGATCGGCGCAGGCCAGGGTGTTCTTCGACATCGGCCACTCGGCGTGGCTGACCCCGTCGGAGGCGGCGAACCGGCTGCGCGGCGCGGACATCTTCACCAGCGCGGACGGCATCTCGACCAACGTGTCGAACTACCGCGCCAACTCCGAGGCCGTCCCGTTCGCCAAGGCGGTGCTGAACAACCTCGGTGACAGCAGGCTCAAGGCCGTCATCGACACGAGCCGCAACGGCAACGGCCCCCTCGGCGACGAGTGGTGCGACCCGCCGGGCCGGGCGATCGGCGTGCCGAGCACGACGCGGACCGGCGACGCGCAGATCGCGGCGTTCCTGTGGGTGAAGCTGCCCGGCGAGGCCGACGGCTGCATCGCGGGCGCGGGCCAGTTCGTCCCGCAGCGCGCCTACGAGCTCGCCCAGGCCGCCCCGCCCACGACGACCACCGGCCCCACCACCTCGACCACGACGACCACCACTCCCCCGCCCGCGGGCTCGTGCCGCATCGTCCACCGGACCGTCAACGCCTGGTCCGGCGGCTACACCGCGGAGGTCGTCATCACCAACGGCGGCACGGCCGTCAGCTCGTGGACGGTCGAGTTCACCGCCCCGGGCGTGTCCGTCACCAACGGCTGGAACGGCACCTGGTCCAAGACGGGCGACACCATCCGCGTCACCAACGCGGCGTGGAACGGCAACCTGGGCGCCAACGCCAGCGTGACCGTCGGTTACAACGGCTCGGGCTCCGCCCCGACCACCGGTAACCACACCCTCAACGGCGCGCTCTGCACCTGACGCATCGACGCGCGCCCGCATGGGGCCCGGCTCGCCGCCCGAGCCGGGCCCCCTTCACTGTCCTCAGTGGCCGGTCAACTCGCCGGTGAGCCTGCCGTGCATCGTGGCGCTGTGCTCGTTGAGCCCGACGATCTCGACGGTCTTGCCGCGCTTGCCGTACTTGGTGACCACGGCGTCGAGCACGGCCACCGTGGAGGCGTCCCAGATGTGGGCGTCGGTGAGGTCGATGACCACCTGGTCCGGGTCGCCCGCGTAGTCGAAGCGGTGGACCAGGTCGTTGCTCGAGGCGAAGAACAGCTCGCCGGTCACCGCGTAGACGACCTGGCCGCCGTCGGGATCGGTGACCGAGGTGACCCCGACGAGCCGGGCCACCCGCCGGGCGAAGATCACCATGGCGGTCAGCGCGCCGACGACCACGCCGATGGCGAGGTTGTCCGTGGCGACCACGACCGCGACGGTCACCACCATCACGGTGATCTCGCCCGCGGGCATCCGCTTGAGGGTCTTCGGCGCGACGCTGTGCCAGTCGAACGTGCCGACCGCGACCAGCACCATCACGGCCACGAGCGCGGCCATCGGGATGTCGGACACCAGCGGGCCGAGCAGGACGCACAGGACCATCAGGAACGCGCCCGCGAGGAAGGTGGACAGCCGCGTGCGCGCGCCAGCGACCTTCACGTTGATCATCGTCTGGCCGATCATGGCGCAGCCGCCCATGCCGCCGAAGAACCCGGTGACGATGTTGGCCACGCCCTGCCCGATGGCCTCGCGCGTCTTGTTGGACCCGGTGTCGGTGATGTCGTCGACCAGCTTCGCCGTCATCAGCGACTCCATCAGCCCGACCAGCGCGAAGGCGAAGGCGTACGGGAGCAGCAGCGTCAGGGTGTCGACGGTGAACGGCACGTCGGGGATGCCCGGGGTGGGCAGCGAGTCCGGGAGCGCGCCCTTGTCGCCGACGGTCGGCACCGCGATGCCCGCCCCGACGGTCAGCGCGGTGAGCGCGACGATGGCCACCAGCGGGGCCGGGACCGCCCTGGTCAGCCGGGGCAACAGCACCATGATCAGCAGTCCGGCGCCGAACAGCGGATAGACCGGCCACGGCACGTCGATGAGCTCGGGCACCTGGGCCAGGAAGATCAGGATCGCCAGCGCGTTGACGAAGCCGACCATGACGCTGCGCGGCACGAACCGCATCAGCCCGGCCACGCCGAGCGAGCCGAGCAGCACCTGGATGAGCCCGCCGAGGATGACCGCGGCGATGAGGTGGCCCAGGCCGTACTCGCGGGCGAGCGGGGCGACGACCAGGGCGATGGCCCCGGTCGCCGCGGAGATCATGGCGGGCCTGCCGCCGACGAACGAGATCACCACGGCCATGGTGAACGACGCGAACAGGCCGACGCTCGGGTCGACACCGGCGATGATGGAGAAGGAGATGGCCTCGGGGATCAGCGCGAGCGCGACGACCAACCCCGCGAGCACCTCGGTGCGGACAGCCTTGATACTCAGCACAACCAACCAGACGTGTTCAGGCGCACGGCGAACGGCGCGAGGCGGCGCTGCCCCGCGATGACAGGAACCGGGAATGGGACCACTCTCGACCGAGCGGTCACGGCGGCAGGAAGACCCCGACCTGGCGGATGACAACCACCCCTGGTTTGACGACGACCCCAGCGAAAGTGCGCTGAACCACCTTATCCGCCACGGGCGGCGGCGAGGATTCAGCCCGCCGAGAGATTGCTCACCCCGAGCCAGGCGAGCGCCGCCGCCACGGTGCCGACCACGGGCACGTCCGGCGCGGCCGGGCGGTCGACGACGACCACCGGGACGCCGAGGTCGCGGGCGGCGGCGAGCTTGGCCGCGGTGAGCGGGCCGCCGCTGTCCTTGGTCACCAGGACATCGATGCGGTGCTCGCGCATCAGGCCGGTCTCACCATCCACAGTGTACGGACCGCGCGCGAGCACCACCTCGGACCGGGCGGGCAGCGGCGGGTCGGGCGGGTCGACGCAGCGGATGAGGAACCACTGCGGACAGTCGGCGAACGCGGCGAGGCCCTGGCGGCCGGTGGTCAGGAACACCCGCTCGCCCAGGCTCGCGACGGCCAGCGCGGCGGCGTCCAGGCTTCCCACGCGGTGCCACACGTCGCCGGGACCCGCGGCCCAGCCCGGCCTGCGCAGGAGGACGAGCGGCACTCCCGCCTGAGCGGCCGCCGTCGCCGCGGAGGCGCTGATGCGCTCGGCGAACGGGTGGGTGGCGTCGACGACGGCGTCGATGGACTCCCGCCGCAGCCACTCGGCGAGCGCGGCGGGGCCGCCGAAGCCGCCGATGCGCACCTGCCCGACCGGGAGCCGGGGATCGCGCACCCGACCGGCCAGCGAGGTGATCACGTCGTGGCCGGGGTGCAGCGCGGCGGCCAGGGCGCGGGCCTCGCCCGTGCCGCCCAGGACGAGCAGCCTCACCCGCGGTCCCGCGCGGCGGAGTACAGGTGGCTGTCGCAGAAGTCCGGGGACCCGAGGGCGCGCCCGACCATGATGACGGCCGTCCTGCGGACACCGGCGGCGTGCACGGCCTCGGCGATCGTGCCGAGCGTCCCGCGCAGGACGACCTCGTCCGGCCGGGACGCCCGCGCCACCACCGCGACCGGGCAGTCGGCGCCGTAGTTCGGCACGAGTTCGGCGACGACCTCGTCGATGCGCTGCACCGCCAGGTGCAGCACCATCGTGGCCCTGCTGCGGCCCAACGACGCCAGGTCCTCCCCCGGCGGCATGGGCGTGGCGCGGGCGGACGTGCGGGTGAGGACCACGGTCTGCCCGACCCCGGGGACCGTCAGCTCCCGGCCGAGCGCCGCCGCGGCCGCGGCGAAGGCGGGCACGCCGGGGCACACGTCGTACGGCACGCCCGCCGCGTCCAGCCTGCGCATCTGCTCGGCCATCGCGCTGAACACCGAGGGGTCGCCGGAGTGCAGGCGCGCCACGTCCTGCCCGGCGGCGTGGGCCGCCAGCATCTCGGCGACGATCTCGTCCAGCGTCAGGTTCGCCGTGTCGACCTTGCGGGCCCCGGGCGGGCACACGTCCAGCAGTTCCACCGGCACCAGCGCCCCGGCGTACAGGCACACCGGCGACGCGGCGATGATGTCGCGCCCGCGCACCGTGATGAGGTCGGCCGCGCCGGGTCCGGCGCCGACGAAGTGAACGGTCACATCTCCTCCTTGGCCACGCGCCACTGCGTGATCGCCCGCTGCGGCTGCCACGCCGTGAACCCGCCCAGCGCGCCCGCCCGGTCCACGGCGATCCGGGTCAGCGTCCCCCCGACCTCGCCGTGCCAGCGGGTCACCAGCGACTCCGACTCCAGGGTCACGGCGTTGACCACGAGCCTGCCGCCCGGCGCCAGGGCCGTCCAACACGCCGGCAGCAGGCCGGGGGCGGTCGCCCCGCCGCCGACGAAGACCGCGTCGGGGCGCGGGAGTCCGGAGAGGACGTCCGGGGCGGAGCCGATCACCAGGTCCAGGTGCGGCACGCCCAGCGCGGCGGCGTTGCGCGCCGCGCGCGCCGCCCGGTCGGGGCGCGGCTCCACCCCGACCGCCCGGCAGGCCGGGTGCGCGCGCAGCCATTCGATGCCCACGCTGCCCGAGCCCGCGCCGATGTCCCACAGCAGTTCCCCCGGCTCGGGGGCCAGCGCGGCCAGCGTCACCGCCCGGACCTCACGCTTGGTGATCTGCCCGTCGTGCTCGAAGACGTCGTCGGGCAGGCCCGGCACCCTCGGCAGCCGCCGGGCGCCCTGGCCCGCCACGCACTCCACGGCGACGACGTTCAGCGCGGGCGCGGGGCCGGTGTAGGACTCCGCGGTCGCGGTCACCGCCGACTCCGTCGGCCCGCCGAGGTCCGACAGGACGGTGAGCGCGCTGGGGCCGAAACCGCGGTCGCGCAGCAGCGCCGCCACCGCGGCGGGCGTCTCGCCGGACGCGCTCAGCACCAGCACCCGCCTGCCCGGGTGCACGGCAGCGTGCAGCCGCTCCACCGGACGGCCCACCGCGCTGACCACCTCGACGTCCTGCAGCGCCCAGCCCAGCCGCGCGCACGCCAGCGACGCCGACGACGGATGGGGCAGCACGTCGACCCGGGTCAGCGCGCTCAGCTCGACGCCGATGCCGAACCACATCGGGTCCCCGCTGGCCAGCACGCACAACCGGCGTCCGGCGTTGGCCTCGACCAGCCCCGGCAGGGCGGGCAGCAGCGGCGACGGCCACGGCACCCGTTCGGCGGCGACCTCCGTCGGGAGCAGGCCCAGCTGCCGCGCCGAGCCGAGCACCACGTCGGCCGCGCCCAGGGCGTCCCGGCTCGCCGACGGCAGACCCGCCCACCCGTCCGCGCCGATCCCCACCACCGTCACCACGGGCGCACACGCTAACCGGCGGCCGGAGATCCACGCCACGTGGCTTGGCCCACCCGCGCCCGGTCTGACACGATGCCTTGCGACGAAGCAGGGTGTGCGAGGAAACCGGTGCGAATCCGGTGCGGTCCCGCCACTGTGACCGGGGAGCGCCCCTCCCCCGCGTGCCACCGGGCGACCGGGAAGGCCGGAGCGGGCGCGGCGATCCGGGAGCCAGGACACTCGGCCCTGCCTGATCACGAACCGGGCGCGGACCCGGAGGAGTGAGGACTGCAGCATGCCCGAGGCCGGGTACCCGTTCTCCGCCGTCGTCGGCCACGACGATCTACGCACCGCGTTGCTGCTCAACGCCGTCCACCCCGGGATCGGCGGGGTGCTCGTGCGCGGGGAGAAGGGCACAGCCAAGTCGACGGTCGTGCGGGCGCTGGCCGCCCTGCTGCCCGCCATCGCCGTGGCGGCCGACTGCCGGTTCTCCTGCGACCCGGACGCGCCGGACCCGCGCTGCCCGGACGCCCCGCACGCCGGGCGGACCGAGCGGCCCGCGCGGCTGGTCGAGCTGCCGGTGGGCGCGGGCGAGGACCGGCTGGTCGGCTCGCTGGACCTCGAGCGCGCGCTGCGCGAGGGCGTGCGCGCCTTCCAGCCCGGCCTGCTGGCCGCGGCGCACCGGGGCGTGCTCTACGTCGATGAGGTCAACCTCCTGCACGACCACCTCGTGGACCTGCTGCTCGACGCCGCCGCGATGGGCCGCGCGCACATCGAGCGCGAGGGTGTCTCGGTCTCGCACGCCTCGGCGTTCCTGCTGGTCGGCACCATGAACCCGGAGGAAGGCGAGCTGCGCCCGCAGCTGCTGGACCGCTTCGGCCTGACCGTCGAGGTCCGCGCCGCCCGCGACGTCGACACCCGCGCCGAGGTCATCCGCCGCAGGCTCGCCTACGAGGCCGACCCGGTCGGCTTCGCGGGCGCGTGGGCCGACGCCGACGCCGAGCTGGCCGCGCGCATCGTCGCCGCCCGCGCCGCGCTGCCCGGCGTCGCGCTCCCCGACGCGGAGCTGCGCCGCATCGCGGCCGTGTGCGCCGCCTTCGACGTCGACGGCATGCGCGCGGACCTCGTCGTCGCCCGCACCGCGGCCGCGCACGCCGCCTGGCGCGGCGGCGACCGGGTCACCGAGGCCGACGTCGAGGTGGCCGCCCGGCTGGCCCTGCCGCACCGCCGCAGGCGCGACCCGTTCGACGAGCCCGGTCTCGACGACAAGCAGCTCGACCAGGCGCTGCGCGACGCGGCGGAGGCCGAGGGCGACGGCGAGCCCGAGCCGGACCCCGACCCGCCCGCGTCCGCGCCCACGCCGGATGACAGTCCACAAGAGACGAAAGCGCCGCCAGCCCCGCAGGGCGACGGCGACGGCAAGCGGGCGGGCGCCCCGGACGCGGCGTTCAAGGCGCGGCGGCTGGAGATCGCGGGCGTCGGCGAGGGCGCGCCCGGCCGCCGCTCCCGCGCCCGGTCCGGCGGCGGGCGCACGCTGCGCGCCGCGAGCCGGGGCACGGGCGTCCACCTGGTCGGCACCGTGACCGCCGCCGCCCCGCACCAGCGGGCGCGCGGCCGCCGCGGCACGGCGCTGGAGCTGCGCCCCGACGACGTGCGCCGCACGGTCCGCGAGGGCCGCGAGTCCAACCTGGTGCTGTTCGTCGTCGACGCGTCCGGCTCCATGGCGGCGCGCAAGCGGATGACCGCGGTGACCGGCGCCGTCGTCTCCCTGCTCCGCGACGCCTACCAGCGGCGGGACAAGGTCGGCCTGGTCACCCTCCGGGGCTCGGGGGCCACCCTCGCCCTGCCGCCGACCTCGTCGGTCGAGGCCGCCGTCGCCCGCCTGCGCGACCTGCGCACCGGCGGCCGGACGCCGCTGGCCGACGGACTGCTCACCGCCCGCCGCACGCTGGCCGCCGAGCGGCTGCGCGACCCGCGCCGCCGCGCGCTGCTCGTGCTGGTCACCGACGGCCGCGCGACCGTCCCGGCCCGCCCCGGCGGCGACCCGCTCGCCGACGCGGAGCGGGCGGCGGGGCTGCTCGCCCGCGACGGCGTGGCCGCGGTCGTGGTCGACTGCGAGGGCGGCCCGGTCCGCCTCGGCCTCGCCGACCGGCTGACGACCGCCATCGGCGGCACCGGGGTCCGGCTGGCGGACCTCTCGGCGGACGCGGTCGCGGGCGTCGTCCGCGCGGCCCGCGCGGCGTAAGGAGGACGCGATGCCCCAGGGGAAGCCCGAGGTCGTCCCGCAGGACGGCATGACGACCCGGCAGCGCCGCAACCGGCCGCTGCTGTTGGTGCACACCGGCGAGATGAAGGGCAAGTCTACCGCCGCGTTCGGCCTCGCGCTGCGCGGCTGGAACCAGGGCTGGAACATCGGCGTGTTCCAGTTCGTCAAGTCGGCCAAGTGGCGCGTCGGCGAGGAGTCGGCGTTCCTGGCGCTGGGCAGGCTGCACGAGCAGACCGGCGAGGGCGGCCCGGTGCAGTGGCACAAGATGGGCTCGGGCTGGTCGTGGTCGCGCAAGGCGGGCACCGAGACCGACCACGCCGAGGCCGCCAGGGAGGGCTGGCGCGAGATCGCCCGCAGGCTCGCGGCCCAGGAGCACGACCTCTACGTGCTCGACGAGTTCACCTACCCGCTCAAGTGGGGCTGGCTCGACGTCGACGAGGTCGTGCGCACGCTCGCGGAGCGGCCGGGGCACCAGCACGTGGTGATCACCGGCCGGGACGCGCCGCGGGCCCTCGTCGACGCCGCCGACCTGGTCACCCACATGACCAAGGTCAAGCACCCGATGGACGCCGGGCAGAAGGGGCAGAAGGGCATTGAGTGGTAGCCCGGCTGGTCATCGCCGCCCCGGCGTCGGGCAGCGGCAAGACGACCGTGGCGACCGGGCTGATGGCCGCCCTGCGCGCCCGCGGCCGCCGGGTCGCCCCGTTCAAGGTCGGCCCGGACTACATCGACCCCGGGTACCACTCGCTGGCCGCTGGCCGCCCCGGCCGCAACCTCGACCCGAACCTCGTCGGCGAACACCGGGTCGCGCCGCTGTTCCGGCACGGCGCGGCAGGCGCGGACATCGCGGTGATCGAGGGCGTGATGGGCCTGTTCGACGGCCGCATCGAGACCGGGTTCGGCTCCACCGCGCACGTCGCGGGCCTGCTCGACGCGCCGGTGCTGCTCGTGGTCGACGCGCGCGGCCAGAGCAGCAGCATCGCCGCCCTGCTGCACGGGTTCCGCTCGTTCCGGCCGGACGTGCGGCTCGCGGGCGTCGTGCTGAACCAGGTGGGCTCGGACCGGCACGAGGAGGTGCTGCGCGCGGCGTGCGCGGAGGTCGGCCTCCCGGTGCTGGGCGCGGTCCGCAGGGCGGGCGCGGTCGCCGTGCCGTCGCGGCACCTCGGGCTGGTGCCCGCCGCCGAGCACGGCGCGGACGCCGTCGGCGCGGTCGCGGCGATGGCCGACCTGGTGGCGTCCTCGGTCGACCTCGACGCGGTCGTGGAGATGGCCGCCACCGCGCCCGCGCTGCCCGGGGACGCCTGGGACGCCGCGGCCGAGGTGGCGCGCGGACCGGCCGCGGTCATCGCCGTGGCGGGCGGGCCCGCGTTCACCTTCGGCTACGCCGAGCACGTCGAGCTGCTGGCCGCCGCTGGCGCGGAGGTCGCGGTGGTCGACCCGGTGCGCGACGAGAAACTCCCGCCCGACACCGCCGGTCTCGTGCTGCCCGGCGGCTTCCCCGAGCAGCACGCCGACGCCCTCTCGGCCAACGCCCCGCTGCGCGCGGCCGTCGCCGACGCCGTGCGCGCGGGTCTGCCGGTGCACGCCGAGTGCGGCGGCCTGCTCTACCTGGCGTCCACATTGGACGAAAAGCCGATGTGCGGCGTCCTGCAGGTCGACGCGGAGATGACCCCGCGGCTCACCCTCGGCTACCGCGACGCCGTGGCGACCGTCGACTCCTGCCTGCACCCGGCGGGAGCGCGCGTCACCGGCCACGAGTTCCACCGCACCCGCACGCGGCCGCAGCACGGCGACCCGCCCGCGTGGGCGTGGCGCGACGCGACGGGCGCGGCCGTCCGGGAGGGCTTCGCCAGCGCGAGCGTGCACGCCTCGTACCTGCACACCCATCCGGCGGGCCATCCCGAGGCGGTCGCCCGGTTCCTGGCCGCGGCGCGGGGATGAGGGCGGCCGCCCGGCGACGGCACACGGTGGTCGCTGTGCTCGCCAGCGCCGTGCTCGTCGCGGCGCTCGGCGTCGCGGTGACGGGGTACGCCGCCTCCGCCGTCGTCGCGGGCCGGAGCATGTCCCCCACGCTGGAACCGGGGCAGCGCATCCTCGTCGACCCGTTCGCGGGCGACTACGCCCCCGTCCGGCTCGCCGTCGTCGTGGCGGACCGGGACGGGACGGCCGTGGTCAAGCGCGTGGTCGGGGTCCCCGGCGACCGGGTGCGGATGGTCGACGGGCGCGCGCAGGTGCGGCCCGAGGGCGTCGGCCCCTGGTTGTCCTTGGTCCTGCCCGGGACGGACGACCCGTGGGACACGCCCCGGCTGTGCTGCGCGCCGGACGGCAGTGGCGGGGTGGCCGGGTCGGTCGAGGTCCCGGCGGGCCGGGTCTGGCTGCTGGGCGACAACCTGGCCGTGTCCGACGACTCCCGCGCGTACGGTTTCGTGCCCGTGAGCGCGATCGAGGGACCGGTGTGGCTGCGCACCTGGCCGCTCGACTCGGCCGACCACCTGGTCGCGATGGCGGCGCTGAGCCGGTAGGACACCGCTGCCCGTGTCCGAAGAGGACACGGGCAGCGGGGGTTCAGCGCCGGGCGGTACCCCGGTGCAGCAGCACGGCGAACACCACGCCGATGCCCGCCCACAGCACCGCCGAGGTGCCGAGGGAGGCGATGCGGAACTCCCACAGCAGATCGCCGGGGAAGCCGTCGGGCACCTCGCGGTAGGACGGCAGCAGCTTGGCCACCGCCGTCACCACGACGACGTAGCCGACCGCGGCCAGCACCCCGGCGGGCCAGCCGCCCAGGCGCGGCGTGAGCCGGGTGGTCGCGGCCCCGGCCAGGACCGCGGCCACGACGGACACGGCGATCATGGCGAAGTACAGCGCCGTCCGCTCCTCGATCGTGCCTGCCTGGCCGACGGCGGGCGGGTTCGCCGGGTAGGTCAGGAACGGGACGAGGACGACGGCGACATAGCCGAACCCGGCCAGCGCCAGGGCGGTCGCCCTGGGCGTCAGCCTGCCGACGCGGCCGTAGGCGAAGGCGAAGGCGATGCCGAACAGCCCGCCGAGGCCGAGGCCGTAGGCGACCGCGCCGATGCCGAGGCCGCCGGTGGCCTGGAAGGCCCGGGACACCGGCTCGTCGGCGGGTTCCTCAGTGGGCTCCTCGGCGTGGGAGTGCCCGTCCCCGCCGTGGGAGTGCCCGCCCGCCGACTCCTCGAGCGCGATGGCCCGCTCGACCGCGGGCTCGCCGAACACGCTGGCGAAGCCGAAGGCGAGCAGGCCGCCGACGAGGCCCGCGAGCAGGCCCCAGACGAGCAGGGAGCGAACGGTGAGCGTCGGTGTCTCGGTCAGTGGCACGGGAAGCCCAGCAGGTGCCGCGCGTCGTGGACGAGCTCGTGGACGGTGGTCCCGTCGAAGAGCGCGACCGCGCCCTGCTCGGTGCTGACGAAGTACATCACCAGCAGCGACAGGACGCCGACGAACACGGCGTAGGGCAGGATCTCCCGGATCGGGATGCGTACCGGCAGGGGGGTGGCGACGGCGTGCGTCATGGGGACCTCCATCCGGGCAACCCGCGGCCCGGTGTCAGTGGGGGAAGACGGCAGAGGGTCTGACTGCGGTCCGCGAGCGGACCACACAGTGGCGCGGCCGTGCCGGAGTCACACCGGCTTCCTCGTACCATCAGGGTCGATCCAGGAACGTATGGGAGCGGCGGTCATGGTGTCAACGCGCTCGCGATCACCGTCGACGCTGGTCATGATCGCCCACCAGCCCACCGCGGCGACCCGGGCGGCGGCGTTCCCCGCCGACGAACCCGTCGAGCGGCCCGCGCCCGCCGACCCGCCGCGCGTCGACGTCGCGCTGCGCGGTCCGGAGACGCGCTGCGCCGACACCGCCCGCTGCCTGGGGCTGGACGCCGAACCGGTGCCCGCGCTGCGCGATCTGGACGCGGGCGCGTGGCGCGGGCTGGGCATGGATCAGATCGCGCCGGACGCGCTCGCGCGCTGGCTCGCCGACCCGGCCGAGGCGGCCCCGGGTGGCGAGTCCGTGGCCGAGGTGATCGCCCGCGTCACCACCTGGTTGGCCGAACCGCCTGCCGCGCGCAGGATCGCCGCCGTGACCCATCCGGCGGTGATCCGCGCGGCGCTGGTGCACGCGCTCTCCGCACCCGATCGGTCATTCTGGCGAATCGACGTCGCGCCGGGCGCGCGGATCGTTCTTCGCGGCGGTCCCGGGCGGTGGACTGCTCTTTTCCGTTGATTTCGAGCGGAATGGGAAAGTGTCCGCACAAACGCGCGCGACTTACGGCGGGTAGGGCCGGAAGTCCCGGACCCCGACGGCGGATTCCCCGCGCGAAGCCCGATCCCCACCGCCGGTCACCGCCCGGTCGACGGACCGTGGCCACGGTCGACGGGCCACCATGCGCGCATACAACCGGGAAAAGAGCAACCAACCGGTGTGATGAATTCGTCCGATTGGGGACGGAAATGGCTCGGGGGTGTATCAGTTACGGGATTGCGAGCGATCCCATCAACAGGTGCACCCCGCGAGCGGGCGCGATGGTCGAGCGGAGGCGGAGCTGGACACCGACGTGCGTGACGCGAGCGGGCCAGGGGCGGTCGCCGTCCGGACCCCGCGACCGAGCGATCCCCTGCTGTCCGCGGTGCTGGCCATCGGGCGCGAGCTGTCCGCGCGCACCGTGCTCGACCGCACCGCCGAGGCGGCCGTCGACCTGACCCACGCCACCCGCGCCGAGCTGACCGTGCTCGGCCGCGACGGCGAGGTCGCCGACCGGGCCGCCGTGGGCCCCGAGGTGCCGCAGCGCCCGGGCCTCATCGAGACGATCACCGTGGCGGGCGCTGCGGTCGGCACGCTGCGCGTCGTGCGGACCGAGGACGAGCCCGACTTCACCCCCGCCGACGCCGACGCGCTGGCCACCCTGGCCGAGGCCGCCGGGGCCGCGCTGGGCAACGCCCACCGCTACGAGCGCGGCCACCGCCGCGAGGAGTGGCTGCGCGCCACCAACGAGGTCACCGCCGTGCTGCGCACCGGCCCGCCCGCCGCCGAGGGGTTCGGGCTGCTGGCCCGGCGCGCGCGCGAGATCCCGGGCGCGGTGCTGGCGATGGTCATGGTCCCGGAGAGCCCGGACACGCTGGTCGCCCACACGGTCGACGGCGTGCTCGCCGACCGGCTGACGGGCGCGCGTCTGGGCATGACCGACAGCATCACCGGCGACGTCTACAGCACCGGCCGCCCGCGCGCGTTCGAGGCGATCGCCGAGGCGACCATCCGCCGGTCGGCCCGCACCTTCCAGACCCTCGGCGCGGGCATCGGCGTGCTCGGCCCCGCCGCGTTCGTGCCGCTCGGGCAGCAGCCCATCGGCGTGCTGGTCGTGGCCAAGGCGCACGGCGCCGCGCCGTTCGACGACGACGACATCGCGATGATCGCCAGCTACGCCGGGCACGCCGCGCTGGCCGTGGAGTTCGCCGAGGCCCAGCAGGACCGCCAGCGGCTGGCGCTGTACGAGGAGCGCGACCGCATCGCCCGCGACCTGCACGACCTGGTGATCCAGCGGCTGTTCGCGATCGGCCTCGGCCTGCAGGGCCTCGGCCGCGCCGAGGAGGGCGCGCCGGTCGCGCCCCGGCTGGCCGGGTTCGTCGGCGAGATCGACACGACCATCCGCGACATCCGGCGCAGCATCTTCTCGCTCCAGCAGCCAGCGAACGGCCCGTACAGCGCGCGCGGGGAGATCCTGCGGGCGATCTCCGAGGCCACCGTGACCCTCGGCTTCGAGCCCAGCGTCAGCCTGGACGGGCCGCTGGACTCGGTGGTGCCGCCGGAGATCCAGCTCGACCTCATCGCGACCCTGCGCGAGACGCTGTCCAATGTGGTGCGCCACGCGCTGGCCAGCCAGGTGATGGTCAGCGTCGTGGTCGACCGCACGGCGACCATGCTGGTGCTGTCCGTGCGCGACGACGGCGCGGGCCTGCCCGCCGAGGTCGGCCACCGGGGCGGGCTGACCAACATCGCCCGGCGGGCCGAGCGCTGGGGCGGGCGGTGCCACGTCGACAGCCCCGACGGGCGCGGCACCCGCATCGACTGGCAGGTCCCCCTGCGTGGACGGGAGAACTGATGGCGATCTCGGTGTTCGTGCTGGACGACCACGAGGTGGTCCGGCGCGGCCTGCGGCAGCTGCTGGAGGCCGAGCCGGACATCGACGTCGTCGGCGAGGCGGCCACCGCGGCCCAGGCGCTGGCCAGGGTGCCCGCGCTGCGCCCGAAGGTGGCGATCCTGGACGTGCGGCTGCCCGACGGCGAGGGCGTCTCGGTCTGCCGCGACCTGCGCTCGGTGGTCACGCCCCCGCCCGCGTGCCTGATGCTGACCTCGTTCTCCGACGACGAGGCCCTCTTCGGGGCGATCATGGCGGGCGCGGCGGGCTACATGCTCAAGCAGGTCAGCGGCAACGACCTGGTCTCGGCGGTGCGGACGCTGGCGGGCGGGGGCTCGCTGCTGGACGCGGGCGTCACCGCGACCGTGCTCGACCGGCTGCGCGCGGGCCGGGTGGAGGACCCGAGGTACGCGACGCTGAGCCCGCAGGAGCGCAAGATCCTCGACCTGATCGCCGAGGGGATGACCAACCGGCAGATCGCCATGCAGCTCTACCTGGCGGAGAAGACGGTCAAGAACTACGTGTCCACATTGCTGCACAAGCTCGGCTTCGACCGCCGCACCGAGGCCGCGGTGTACGCGACGCGCCTGCGCACGGGCAGGCGCGTGAACTGACGGCGTGTCGGCTGCGCGGGGCGCGCGCCGCAGGTAACGTCGGTCACAGTGGAAAGGGGGCGACTTGGCACCGTGCACTTTGGTCCCCCTCCCCGCGCGGACCGGGCCGGAACCCGTGGTGTGCCTGGTGGCCACTGACGCGGCCGCTGCGGTCCGCCTGTCCCCCCTGGCGTTGTTGTTGCGCGGACACGGACGTGTCCGCGTGCTGTTGACGGCGTGCGGTCCGGCCGCGGCCGACACCGTCACCGCGCTCGGCGCCGCGCCTGACGCGGTGGTGCCGCTTGAGGCGGCCAGCCTCATGTCGGCGCCCGCGCTGATGTCCGCAGTGGACCGTGTGCTCGCCGACAGCGACGCGGACGCCGTCGTGGTCGCGGGCGACTCGGCGATCGCGTTCGGCGCGGCGATGGCCGCGTTCTGGCGGCGGATCCCGGTGGTCCACCTCGACGCCGGGGTGCGCTCGCACGACCTGACCGCGCCGTTCCCCGAGGAGGGCCACCGCAGGCTGATCGCCCAGGTCGCCTCCCTGCACCTGACCTCGACCCCCGCGGCGAGCGCGAACCTGGCCGCCGAGGCGCACGCCTGCCGCACGGTGCTGACGGTCGGCAGCACGGCGGTGGACGCCGCGCGATTGGCCCTGGCCCGCCGGAAGCTCTCGACCTTCGCCGACCTCGAGGACGCCGCGCGCAGCGGCGAGCGCCGGGTCGCGCTGGTCTCCCTCGACCCGGACAGGCACGGCAGGCGCGCGCTGTCCCGCGTGCTGCCCGCGGTGTCGGACCTGGCCCTGGCCACGCCGGACCTGGAGGTCGTGCTGCCCGCGCCGCGCGGCAGCAGGCTGCGGGAGCTGGCCGAGGACAGCCTCGGCAGGCTGGTCCGGGTGGTCATCGCCGACGCGCTGCCGCAGCCGGACCTGATCGGCCTGCTGTCGGTGGCGGCCGCCGCGGTCTGCGATCCCGGCCCGCTGGTGGAGCAGGCGGGCGCCCTCGGCGTCCCGACGCTGCTGCTCAGCGGCGAACGCGGCGCCTGGACCGAGCCGGAGCACCCGGGCGAGCCGTGGACAGCGGGCCTCGACCGGGCGGTCATCGCGCGCATCGCCGAGAAGCTGGTGCTCACCGGCCCGCGCACGCCGACCCCGCTCGGCGACGGGCACGCGGCCGCCCGCTGCGAGCAGGCCGTCGAGTGGCTGTTGGGCCTGTCCGGCCGTCCGGAGGAGTTCGCGGGCTGAGACCGCGCTTGGGGCTATCGGCGCGCCCGCCGAGTTCGTATGCTGACGCGAACTTCCTTCATGTCCTGGGGGCGCGGTGGCGGAGCGGACGGTCGAGCGGGGCGTCTCCTCGGGCTGGACGGCCGCGCTCGTGCTCACCACGGTGGCGACCTTCGTCGGCTGGTACGGGCCACTGCAGATCCTGTTGGCCAAGCAGGCCGACCTGGTCGACCCGGCGGGCAAGGAGACCCTGCTGGCCACCGTCGCCGCCGTGGGCGCGGTGTGCTCGATGGTGGCCAACCCGGTCTGGGGAGCGCTGTCGGACCGCACGACCGGCCGATGGGGGCGGCGGGTGCCGTGGGTCGTCGGCGGGTCCGTCGCGGGGGCGGCCGGGCTCGTCGTGCTGTCGTGGGCGACGTCGGCACTCGGCATGGTCGTGGGCTGGTGCCTGGTCCAGGTGGCGCTGAACGCCCCGCTGGCCGCGCTGAGCGCGGCGATCCCGGACCGGGTGCCGGAGGCGCGGCGGGGCGTGGTCGGCGGCTGGTTCGGCCTCGCGCAGACCGTCGGGGTGATGGCCGGGACCGGGCTCGCCGTGGCGGGCGGGACCATCGCGGGCGGGTACCTGGTCTGCGCCGCCGTCGTCGTGCTCGGCGCGATCCCGTTCGCCCTGGTGCGCCCGGAACCGGCGGTCGAGCGCCCGCGCGGTCCGCTGCTGCGCGGGTTCGTGATCAACCCGCGCCGGTACCCCGACTTCGGGTGGGCCTGGCTCACCCGGTTCCTGATGAACCTGGGCAACGCGATCGCCCTGCTGTACCTGCTCTACTTCCTGGACGACGCCGTCGGGGTCGCCGATCCCGAGGGCGGCGTGCTCGTGCTGACCGTGCTCTACGCCCTGGCGCTGCTGGCCACGGTGGTCGTCGCGGGCTCGTGGTCGGACAGGGCGGGCTCGCGGCGCGCGTTCGTGGCCGGGTCGGGCGTCGTCATGGCCGCCGCGGCCGTGCTGCTGGCGGTGTGGCCGACCTGGCCGGGCGCGGTGACCGCGGCGCTGGTGCTGGGCGTCGGGTTCGGCGCCTACACCGCGGTCGACTTCGCGCTGGTCACCCAGGTGCTGCCCGCGGCTGCCGACCGGGGCAAGGACCTCGGCCTGGTCAACATCGCCAACACGCTGCCGCAGGTGCTGGCCCCGGTCATCGCGGCTCCGGTGGTCCGCTCGTACGGCGGGTACCCGGCGCTCTACGCCGTGGCCGCCGCGGTCGGGCTGCTCGGCGCCGTGCTCGTGTTCCGCATCCGTTCGGTCCGATGAGGAGTGATGGCATGTTTCCCGACGGCTTCCTGTGGGGCGCGGCGTCCGCGGCCTACCAGGTCGAGGGCGCGGTGGCCGAGGACGGCCGCGCCCCGTCGGTGTGGGACACCTTCACCGCCCGCCCCGGCGTGATCCACGGCGGCGACACCGGCGCGGTGGCGTGCGACCACTACCACCGCTACCGCGAGGACGTCGCCCTGCTGCGCGATCTGGGCGTCGACGCCTACCGGTTCTCGATCGCCTGGCCGCGCGTGCTGCCGTACGGCAGGGTGAACCCGGCCGGGCTCGACTTCTACGACCGGCTGGTGGACGAGCTGGTGACGGCGGGCATCGCGCCCGCGGTGACGCTGTTCCACTGGGACCTCCCGCAGCACCTGGAGGACGTGGGCGGCTGGCGCGACCGCGACACGGCGTTCCGGCTCGCCGAGTACGCCGCCGTCGTCGCCGACCGCATCGGCGACCGGGTCCGGCTCTGGATGCCGCTGAACGAGCCGGTCGTGGTCACGATGTTCGGCCACGCTCTGGGCAGCCACGCGCCCGGGCACGCCTTGGGCTTCGACGCGCTGCCGACCGTGCACCACCAGCTGTTGGGCCACGGCCTCGCCGTCCAGGCCCTGCGCGCGGCGGGCTGCACGGGCATCGGCATCGCCAACAACCACGGCGCCGTGTCGCCAGCGTCGGACGACCCGGCGGACGTCGACGCTGCCGACACCTACCGGACGCTGGTCAACTGGCTGTTCTCCGACCCGGTCCTGCGCGGGGAGTACCCCGCGCCCGAACTGGCGGCGGCGATGCCGGGCCCGGTCGCCGACGACCTGAAGACGATCGCCGAGCCGCTGGACTTCTACGGCGTGAACTACTACCAGCCGAGCATCGTCGGCGCGCCGTCCGGCGAGCCGGTGGCGGTGGAGGGCGCGCTGCTGCCGCCGGGCCTGCCGTTCGAGCCCCGCCCCATCGACGCCCCGAAGACCGACTTCGGCTGGCCGATCGTGCCGTCCGGCCTGCGGGAGACGGTGGCGATGTTCGCCGCGCGCTATGGCGCGGACCTGCCGCCGGTCTACATCACCGAGAGCGGCTGCTCGTTCCACGACCCGGACCCAGTCGACGGACGCGTGCCCGACCAGGCCCGGATCGACTACCACGCCGCCCACCTGCAGGCGCTGGCCGACGTGATCGCCGACGGGGTGGACGTGCGCGGCTACTTCGCCTGGTCCCTCACCGACAACTTCGAGTGGGCCGCAGGCTACCGCGAGCGATTCGGCCTGGTGCACATCGACTACGCCACCCAGAAGCGCACCCCGAAGGACTCCTACCACTGGTACCGAGACTGGATCCGCAACCACCGTTCCGGATGATCAGATCATCTGGCCCCCCACTAGATGACGTGACCATCCAGATGACGTCACCATCCAGATGACGTCACCATCCAGATGACGTGACCATCCAAATGATCTGGCCACTTGTGCGCGCGAGATCCAGATGATCCCGTCATCCGGATGATCTCACCATCCGGATGGACCGATCATTCAGATGCCCTGATCATCTGGATGGTGAGATCATCCGGACGGTCTCACCATTGCGATGATGGCATCATCCGAATGATGTCGTCATATGCCGTCATCATCTGGATGATCGGGTCATCTGAGGCGGGTGGGCTAGACCGGGGCGGGGACGCGTAGGGGGAGGCGGACGACCTGGGCGGCGTAGGTGAGGCCCGCGCCGAAGCCGACCAGGAGGGCCAAGCCGCCGGGGTCGGCCTGGCCCTCGGCCAGCATGCGGTCGATGGCCATCGGGATGCTCGCCGCCGAGGTGTTGCCCGCGTCCACCACGTCCCGGGCCACCGCGGCGTCCGGGGCGCCGATCTTGGCGGCCAGGGCGTTGATGATCCGCAGGTTGGCCTGGTGCGGCACGATCGCGGACAGGTCGGCCGGGCGGATTCCGGCGCGCTCGCAGGCCTGGAGGGCGATCGGGTGGATCTCGGTGGTCGCCCAGCGGAACACCGACTGGCCCGCCATGTGCATGAGGCCGCCGTCGGGGATGTGGATGAGGTCGGCGGCCGAGCCGTCGCTGCCCCACACCACCGGGCCGATGCCCGGCTCGTCGGCGGCGGTCACCACGGCCGCGCCCGCGCCGTCGCCGAAGATGATGCTGGTCCCGAGGTCGGTCGGGTCCACCCAGGCGCTCATCCGCTCGGCGCCCACGACCAGGACCGTGCGGGCCGATCCCGCGCGCACCGTGTCGGCGGCCACGCCGAGGGCGTAGCAGAACCCGGCGCAGGCGGCGTTGAGGTCGAACCCGGCGGCCCGGCCAGCGCCCACCGCGTCGGCGATGCCCGCCGCCAGCCCCGGGATCGGGGACCGCGCGCTGCAGGTCGCCACGATCACCAGGTCGACGTCGGCGGCGGGGAGTCCACTGTGGTCCAACGCCCGGCTCGCGGCGGCCGCGCCCATCACCTCGATCGACTCCGACTCGTCCGCGAAGCGGCGGGACACGATGCCCGTGCGCTCGCGCACCCACTCCCCCGTGCGGCCGAAGCGGTCGGCGATGCCCGCGCTGTCGACGGCGAGGTCGGGCCGATAGGCGCCGACCCCGACCAGCTGTGCTCCTGCCGCGCCCGTGGTCCGGCGCAATGCGTTGACTGCCACCGTGCAAGGTTGGACAACTACCAATCGGTAGCGCTCACCATGTGACTAGGTTCTCATCGAATATCCATGCACTGGTGAGTAGGTTTCGCGCTTGTTCATTCAGGCATCCTGTCGCGTGTGACCTATCGCGATCCCGACCACGAGCGCGCCACGCGCATGGCCGTCGCCGCCAACGCCGCGGGCGACCGGCACTGGTTCGAGCAGCTCTACGACGAGGCCGAGAGCGGCGGCCCCGCCGTGCCCTGGCACCGCACCGAGCCCAACCCCCGGCTGCGGGAGTGGTCCGGCGGCCGGGCCATCGTCGTGGGCTGCGGCTACGGCCACGACGCCGCGCACCTGGCCGCCCGCGGCTACCGGGTGACCGCGTTCGACCTGTCCCCCACCGCCGTCGCCGCGGCCCGGGAGACCTACCCCGACATCGACTTCCACGCCGCGGACGTGCTGGAGCCGATGGCGGAGTGGGCGGGCGCGTTCGACGTCGTCTTCGAGGCCTACACCGTCCAGGTGCTGCGCGGCGACGACCGGGCCGCCGCCATCGCCGCGATCGCGGGGTTCGTCGCCCCCGGCGGCAGGCTGCTGGTCGTCGGCTTCCGCGCCCGGCCCGACGACGAGCCCGACCGCATCGCGCTGCCGCTGACCGCCGAGGAGCTGCGGTCGTTCACCACGCACGGCCTCGACCTGGTCTCGCTCGCCGAGGAGCCGCCGAGGGACGACGCCCCGCCGCCGCGCTGGCACTGGATCGCCGAATACCGACGGCCCGCGTAAGACGACGGCGCCCTCGGCCGCGTCACACGGCCGAGGGCGCCATCCGCGACTAACGCACCCGCATGCTCTCCGGGGGCCCGAGGTAGCTGGGCAGCAGCCCACCGGTGTCGACAACGATCTTCTGCACGACGACCGTCGGGTCGACCATCCAGAACTTCAGCGTGTGCGTCCCGGGCCGGTCGATCACGTGCGTGGTGGTCGTCAGGTTGACGTTGTCCGACGTGTTGCGCTCCCACTGCTTGTTCATCGTCGTGTCGTTGGCGCCGGTCGCCGTGGTGATGTTGACCGTCTGCGGCTCCTGACCGTCGAAGCTCACCGCGTACTTGAGCCCGTCGGTGTCGAACACGTTGTTGCGCGGGGACAGGTACGCGTGCACGCGCACCGGGCCGGTCGTGGTGAGCGTCATCTCGTACTCCAGGCGCGGGCTGTCGCCGCCGGGAGTCTGTCGCGGCGCGCGCAGCGGGTAGGGCTCCATGCCGTTGCCCGTGCGGCCGATGTCGTCGATCCGCACCCACCGGACGCCGTCGCCGTTCACCACCCGCGAGTAGTGGTCGGCCTCCATCGACACGTACCCGTTGGCCTCCACGAAACCGCGCGGCCTGATCCTCGTGTTGTCCACAATGGCCTGGACCGTCACGGTCCGCCCGGCTCCGGTCACCGTCACCGGCACGGTGTGCTTGCCGCGCGGAACCCGCTTCCAGTCGACGCTGAACGTCGCCCGGACCTGCGTGTCCACGACACCGTGCTGCTTGTCGACCCGCAGCCACGGCGCGCCGGGCTCGATGCGGTAGTCGAACGCGACCGCGCCCCGGTTGAACACCTCGACGTACTGCGGCGCCTGCGCCTGGTACCGGCTGAACGTCGGCAGCACGGCCGGGGTGTCCGCGTGCGGCCACCACTGGTCCGACCCGTCGACCGCGACCCCGAGCTCGGCCCGGTCGGGCAGCTCGATGCGCTTGACCGCCGGGTAGATCTCGTCCGGCAGGGCCTCGTGGTTGCGCTCGGGCTGCTGCCACGGCGCGTTGGGCCCGTAGCGCTCGACGTCGCCGTAGCCGATCTTGGGCTGGGTCTGGAAGCCTTCCCACTTCCCGCCCGCGAGCGTGTGGTTGTAGTAGTCGGACATGGCCTGGTCGTCGGCGAAGCGGGCCTCGGCGACGTCGGCCAGGTCGTTCGTCGCGGCCCGGCCCTGCGCGGCGTAGAGCCGGTTGGTGAAGTTGGCTTCCCGCAGCTCGTACAGGTTCGCGCTCGCCTTCACCTGGTAGTACACCAGTTGGTAGTAGGCGTCCTGGAGGTGCGGTGGCACGGACCGTCCGATGTGCTCGGCGCGCCGGGCCAGTTCCCGCCACTGGTCGGTGACCCGCTCGATCTCCCGGTAGTTCGTGATGCTGAACGGTGTCTGCCGGTCGTCGTACACCACTGCCGACGAATCGGTAGCGATGTCCTTGCTCGAGTCCACGGTGATGCGCCGGTTGAGCAGCTCGGGCTTGCGGTCGGACTGCAGCTTCCCGTACTCGCGCAGCACGTCGGCGATCGGCCCGGCGAGCTCCTGGCCGAAGTTCTGGGCGGCGTAGCCGCGCTCCCAGTCGTCCAGCCCGTGCTGCGGGATCGGCTTCCAGGCGTAGTCCAGGAAGAACTGCAACGGCAGCTCCTGGTTCTTCATGTCGCCGACGTTGACCACCCACAGCCGGTCCACACCCGCGTTGTAGGTGTGGTCGAGCTGCTCCCACACGTTGGGCAGCAGCATCGTGTCGACCCACTTGTAGTTGCGGCCGCCGCCGACGTAGTCGAAGTGGTAGTATATGCCGTACCCGCCCGCGCGCGGTTCGTCCGCGGGCAGCTTGCGCATGTTGCTCCAGTTGTCGTCGCAGAACACCACCGTGACGTCGTCCGGCGGGCGCAGGCCCTTGTCCCAGTACCGCTGGACTTCCTTGTAGAGGGTCTGCACCTGCGGGATGCCGGTGATGTCGCCGCCCGCCTCGCGCTCCAGGATCGCCCGCTGGGTGCGGATGATCTCGTTCATCAGCTCGATGCCGTCGCCGTCGGGCAGGCTCACGTCGCCGTTGCCGCGCATGCCGAGCGTGACCACGCCCTCGAAGCCCTCGCGCACCATGCGCCGCACGCCGTCGGCCCAGTACGCCTCGATGGCCGCGCGATTGCGCCGGAAGCTCCACTCGCCCGTGCCGCCGTACGGGTCGCTGCCCGGGGTGACGATGGTCCCGTCGGCGTCGCGGACGGCCGGGGTGGCGTGGCGGTTCCACTCCTCGATGCCGCGCATCATCGGGGCCTCGTGCGAGGTGCCCATGACGACGCCGTACTCGGTAGCGGTCCGGTGGTTCTCCGGGTCGTCCTCGGCGAAGGCCCGGCCCCACACCGCGGGCCACAGGTAGTTGGCCTTCAGCCGCAGCATGGTCTCGAAGACCTTGCCGTAGAACGCGGAGTTGAAGCCGTTCGGGTGGCCGGGGGCGTGCCCGGGGCCGAAGTGGCGCGGCGCCCAGCGGCCGAGCGCGGGGTTCTCGTCGTTGATGAAGAACCCCCGGTACTTGACCGCGGGTGTGCCCTGGGTGTGCCGTCCGGGCAGGACGTGCAGCTCGTCGCGGTGCTGCGGGGTGACGTCGTCCCACCAGTACCAGGGCGAGACGCCGATTGACTTGGACACGTCGTAGACGCCGAAGATCGTGCCCCGCTGGTCGCTGCCCGCGATCACCAGCGCCCGGCGCACGCCGGGCATCGGGTGCTCGACCACCTGCTGCACGGCGGTCTCCCACTTGCCCGCGACGCCGCGCGCGTCGACCTTGCCGCGCCGGACGAGGTCGTCGACCAGCGGGCTGCGCCCGAGCGTGCCGACGATGACGACCTCGCGCCCGCGCCCGCCGATCGCGGGCGCGATCCCGGTGACCCGCTCGATGTCGGCGCGCAGGTCGCCCGCCGCCCTGCGGACGCCTGCGAAATCGGCGTCATCGACCAGGATGGGCGCGGCCCTGCCGTCGGCCACCAGCGGGAACCGCCCGGGGCCTTGGCTCTCGGCGACGTAGCCGCCGGGGGTGATCGGCCCGCCGCCGGGCCGCGGCGCCGCCGCGGCCGGGACCGCGAGCCCGGCCACGGCGACCAGCACCGCCGTGGCCAGAACCCGGAGCCTGGATAACCGTACGAGCATGGGACCTCCTCACAGAGCAGGTGAGACCTCGACGTCGGTCGTGAGAACGCGGTCGTGCCCGACGGATCGGACAGCGCCGGTGAGCCGGACCTCGCCGGAGAGCCGGGTGTCCGCGCTCGACGCTCCGATGTGGACGGCGAGCGCGCCCGGCTCGACCACCAGCCCGCCGCCGACCCCGGCGAACGCGGTCCGGTCGGCGTGCACGCGCATGCTGACCCGCTTCGCCTCGCCCGGGGCCAGCTCGACCCGCGCGAACCCGGTCAGCAGGCGGACCGGGCGGGCCACCGAGGCGACCGGGTCGTGCAGGTACAGCTGGACGACCTCGGCGCCCGCGCGCTCCCCGGTGTTCGTCACCGTGCACGAGACGGTGAACGCGCCGTCGGTCGGCACCTCGGTGGTGTCGAAGGCGAGGTCGTCGTAGGAGAACGTGGTGTAGGACAGGCCGTGGCCGAAGGCGTAGGCGGGCGTGGTGTCCGCGGCGGTGATGCCGCTGGGGGCGTCGAGCCGGGCGTGCAGGTAGCCGTGCGGCTGGCCGCCGGGGTGGCGGGGCACCTGGATGGGCAGCCTCCCGGACGGGTTGACCCGCCCGGACAGCACGCCCGCGACCGCCGCGCCGCCCGCCTCGCCGGGGAAGAACGCCTGGACCACGGCGGCCCGTCCGGACACGTCCAGCGCGTACGGCCGACCCGACAGCACCACCAGCACGACCGGGGTCCCCGTCGCCAGGATGGCGTCCAGCAGCGCGTTCTGCGCGCCGGGCAGCGCCAGGTCGGCGGCGTCGCAGCCCTCGCCGGAGGTGCCCCGGCCGAACAGCCCGGACCGGTCCCCGAGCGCGATGACGCACACGTCCGCCGCGGTCGCCAGCGAGACGGCCGCGTCGATGCCGGTGCGGTCATCGACGTCCACCGGGCAGCCGGGCTCGTAGAGCACCGACGACGCGGGGAACTCGTCCCGCAGCGCGGCCAGCAGGGTGGGCGCCTCGACGCCCAGCGGGACGTCCGGGTGCAGGGTGCCGACGTGGTTGGGGAAGCTGTAGCAGCCGAACAGCGACAGCACCTCGTCCGCGCACGGCCCGACGACCGCGATCCGCTCGGGCGCGGCCAGCGGCAGCGTGCCGTTGTCGTCCAGCAGCACCACGGACTTCTCCGCCAGCTCCCGCGCCACCGCGCGCAGCGCGGGCGGGGCGAGGTCGACCGCGTCGGCCGAGGTCGGCTCCCAGTCGGCGTCGAGCAGGCCCAGCTCGCACTTCTGCCGCAGCACCCTGGTCAGCGCCCGGTCGACCAGCTCCTCGGCGACCGCGCCCGAGCGCACCAGCTCGGCCAGCGGCTCGCCGTAGCAGCGCACGCTGGGCAGCTCGACGTCGATGCCCGCCGCCAGCGCCAGACCGGCGGCGGCGCCGGGCGAGTCGGCGACGCCGTGCATCGTCTCCAGGAACGACACCGCGAAGTAGTCCGCCACGACGACGCCCGCGAAGCCCCACTCCTCGCGCAGCAGCCCGGTCAGCAGGGTCGGGTCCGCCGCCGGGGGAACACCGTCGACAGCGGCGTAGGAGTTCATTACCGACCGGGCCCCGCCCAGCCGCAGCGCCATCTCGAACGGCGGCAGCAGCACGTCGCGGAACTCCCGGGCGCCCACCGACACCGGGGCGTGGTTGCGCCCGCCCCGGGAGGCCGAGTACCCGGCGAAGTGCTTGAGCGTGGCGACGATCCCGGAGGACTCCAGGCCGCGGGTGTAGGCCGCGCCGACCAGCCCGACCAGGTACGGGTCCTCGCCGATCGTCTCCTCCGTGCGCCCCCAGCGGGGGTCGCGGGCCACGTCCAGCACCGGGGCCAGGCCCTGGTGCACGCCGACCTCGCGCATGGTGCCGCCGATCAGCGCGGCCATCCGCTCCACGGCGTCGGGGTCGAAGGTCGCGCCCCAGGCCAGCGGGATCGGGCAGACCGTGGCCTGCCACGCGGTGAAGCCCGCGAGGCACTCCTCGTGCGCCATCGCCGGGATGCCGTGCCGGGAGTTGGCGACCAGCCGCCGCTGGGTCTCCGCGAGCACCTTCGCGCCGACCGACGGCTCCACCGGCCGGGTGCCGAACACCCGGGTGAGCTGGCCGAGGCCGGGCCGGGTCAGCTCGTCCCACGGCGGCAGCGGCTCGGCGAACTCGTGCTGGGCCGGGGCGACCTCCTCGTCGGTGTCGGACACGCCGACCCAGACACCGACGAGTTGGGCGAGCTTCTCCTCCAGGGTCAGCTCGGCGACGAGCAGCGCGACGCGCTCGTCCACCGGGCGCGCCGGATCGGCCCATGCGGCTCCGCTGGTGCGGGCGGGGATGGTCACAACACTCCTCGGGCAGGGCGGATCGGCGCGGTCTCGTGGACCGCGCCTTCGGGATCCGCGTTGATCAGTCGTTCGTGGTGGGGCTGTTGAGGGGCGGGCGGTCCGCCGGTGGTGCGGTGGTGGCGCGCACGATGAGCGGCGTGGCCAGCTCCAGGCGGTGGCTGCGCGGCGGCGTGCCCGCGATGAGGTCGGCGAGCATGCGCCCGGCCAGCCTGCCCATCTCGGCCAGCGGTTGGCGCACGGTGGTCAGCGGCGGGGCGGACCAGCGGGCCACCGGCAGGTCGTCGAACCCGACGACGCTCAGCGCGCCGGGCACGTCGAGGCCGAGCCCGCGCGCGGCCTCGATGACGCCCATCGCCTGCTCGTCGTTCCCGGCGAAGATCGCCGTGGGCGGCTCCGGCAGGGCCAGCAGCTCCAGCGCGTGCCGGTAGCCGCTCTCGTGGTGGAAGTCGCCGTGGCGCACCAGGTCCGGGTCGACGGCGATGCCCGCGCGCTCCAGCGCCGTGCGGTAGCCGTCTATGCGCGCCTTGCTGCACAGGAAGCCGTAGGGGCCGCCGATGACGGCGACGCGCCGGTGGCCCAGCTCCAGCAGGTGCTCGGTCGCGGCCAGCCCGCCAGCCCAGTTCGTCGCGCCGACGCTGGGCACGTCCGGGCTGGGCAGGTCCGCGGGGTCGATGACCACCAGCGGGACCCGGGCACGCTCCAGCAGCCGCAGGTCGGTCTTGGTCAGCTCGGAGGTCACCAGCAGCGCGCCCGCGCGCCGGGTGCGCACCAGCTTGGCAGCCCAGTCGCGGTTGCCCGCCATCGCCGAGACCACCGGCTCGACGCCGGACTCGACCACGCCGCGGATTATCTCCACGGCCCACGGGCTGTCGAGCGCGGTGAACACCAGGTCGACCACGACCGTGTCGGTGGCGGCGCGGCGCGCGCCGACCGGCACGTAGGCGTGCTCCTCCAGCAGCCTGCGGACCCGGGCGCGGGTCTCGGCGGCCACGTCGTCCTTGCCGTTGAGCACCTTCGACACCGTGGGCAGCGACACCCCGGCGGCCTGCGCGATGGTGGCCAGGGTCGGCCGCCGAGTGCGAGGTCCGGTCATAGCTTGTCCGCCTCCCCGGATTCATCCCTGCGTGTCATCGCTCCTCCTCGCCGATCTGCCAGCAGTTTTCTCGAAACCTCTCCGAAACACAAGAGCCAAGAGTTTCGGCAGATCGACACGCCCCGATACCAGCGAATATGCGCCTGAGCAGCGGATACTCGAAACTATTGCGATAGCGTGTGAGTCTTGACACGGGATTCGGACGGGCCTAATTTCCTCGCCGAGTCGGGGATATATCGAAAAACTTTCGGAAGGTGGGCGGTGCGATGAGGCGCCGATTCGGAACACGGCTTCGGGCCGTTGGCGCGGTGCTCGCCGCAGCCGCGCTGGCGGCCTGCGGCACGGCCGGTCCGGGCGCGGGCGGTGGCGCGCAGGAACCGGTCGTCATCTGGGCCCTGCAGGACGATGCGCTCAACAAGATCGAGCAGGACTCGATCAACCGCTTCGGCGCCGACCGCGCCAAGCTGGAGACCTTCGGCAACGACCCGTACAAGCAGAAGCTGCGGGTGGCCCTGGGCTCGCCGCAGGCCCCGGACGTGTTCTTCAACTGGGGCGGCGGCAACCTCAAGGAGTACGTCGACGCGGGCAAGGTCGCCGACCTGACCGGCCTGCTGGAGGCCAACCCGCAGCTGAAGTCGGCGTTCCTGCCGAGCGTGCTCGACGGGGCCAAGATCGGCGGCAAGCACTACGGCATCCCGATGCGCGGCATGCAGCCGGTGGTCCTGTTCTACAACAAGAAGGTGTTCGCCGAGGCGGGCGCGCAGCCGCCGAAGACCTGGGACGACCTGCTCGGCCTGGTCGACACGTTCAAGGCCAAGGGCGTCACGCCGATCGCGCTGGCCGGGTCGCAGGCGTGGACCGAGCTGATGTGGGCGGAGTACGTGCTCGACCGCATCGCCGGGTCCGAGGTGTTCCAGAACATCCGCGACAACGGGCCGCAGGGCTGGAAGGACCCCAAGGTCGTCGAGGCGATGACCGTGCTCAAGGGCCTGATCGACAAGGGCGCCTTCGGCGACAACTTCGCCTCCGTCGGCTACGACATCGGCGGCGCGTCCACCCTGCTCGCCCAGGGCCGCGCGGCCATGCACCTGATGGGCTCGTGGGAGTACACCAACCAGCTGAGCCAGAGCCCGGACTTCGTCAAGGCAGGCGACCTCGGCTGGGTCGCGTTCCCGTCCATCGCGGGCGGCAAGGGCCAGGCGGGCACCGTGGTCGGCAACGCGACGAACTACTACTCGCTGACCGAGGGCTCCCCGCAGCTGGAGGCCGCCAAGGAGTTCGTCTCCACCCAGCTGACCACGCCCGAGTACGTCAAGGCGCTCATCGACGCCGGTGACGTCCCCGCGGTCGCGGGCATCGAGGAGCAGCTCAAGTCCGCCCCGAACGCGGAGTACACCACCTGGGTCTACGAGCTGGCCAAGAACGCGCCGGTGTTCCAGCTCTCCTGGGACCAGGACTTGCCCGCCGACCAGGCCGAGTTCATGCTCACCCAGTTGCAGGAGTTCTTCCTGGGCAACCTGACCCCGCAGGCGTTCGCCGACTCGCTCGCCAACCGCGCCTGACCGACTGCCTGACCCACTCAGCGGAGACCAACTGATGACCACCGTCCGCCCGTCCCCGGCGTACGCGCTCCCCGCGTTCGCGTTCTTCGGGATCTTCGCCGCCCTCCCGATGGTCCTGGTCGTGTACCTGAGCCTGACGGCGTGGGACGGCCTGGGCACGCCCGCGTTCCTGGGCCTGGAGAACTGGTCGCGGCTGCTCACCGACGCCGCCGCGCGCGAGTCGCTGGGGCGGACGGCGGTGTTCATCGTGCTCACCTGGGCCGTCCAGACCCCCGTCGCACTGCTGATGGGGGCCTGGTCGGCGGGCAGGCAGCGCAACCGGGCGATCCTGAGCGCGCTGTTCTTCATCCCGCTGCTGCTGTCGACGGCCGCGATCGCCCTGCTCTGGCAGGTCCTGCTCGACCCGAACTTCGGCCTGCCGCAGTCGGTGACCGCGCTGCAGTCGATCGGCTTCCTCGGCGACCCGGAGATCGCGCTCTACACGGTCGTGTTCGTGGTGAGCTGGCAGTACATCCCGTTCCACGCGCTGCTGTACCAGGGCGCGGCCCGCAACATCCCGGTCGTGCTCTACGACGCGGCGCTGATCGACGGCGCGTCCCGCTGGGGCCGGTTCTGGTTCGTGACGCTGCCGCAGCTGCGCTACACCGTGGTGACCTCGTCGATCCTGATGATGGTCGGCTCGCTGACCACGTTCGACACCGTGCTGATCCTGACCAACGGCGGCCCGGGCACCGCCACCCGGATCGCCCCGCTTTACATGTACGACACCGGGTTCGCCGGGTTCCAGATGGGCTATGCGAGCACCATCGCGGTGCTGCTGCTCGTGCTGGGCACCGCCCTGTCGCTCATCACGATGAAGGTGACCCGCTTCCGCTCAATGCAAAGCCAGCAGGAGGGCCAGTGACCGCCGTGCAGATCCGACCCACGGTGAGGCAGGCGCCCCCGGTCCACCCGCGTCGACGCGCGCGGCCGAACCTGGTGGCGGGTGTCGGCGCCGCGCTGTGGCTCGTCGTGGTGATCGTCCCGCTGTACTACCTGCTCAGCGGGAGCCTGCGCAACCGGGGCGAGTACCTGACCGGCGACTCGCTCTCCCTGCCGGAGAACCCGACGCTGGACAACTACGCGACGGTGCTGGAGGGCGGGTTCGGCACCTACCTGCTCAACAACGTCATCGTGACGGTCGGGACGGTCGCCCTGGTGATCGCGCTGGCCGTCCCCTGCGCCTACGCGGTGGCCCGCAGCACGAGCGCCGTCGTGCGCTACGGCTTCACGCTGCTGCTGATGGGCCTGGCGATCCCGGCGCAGGCGACGATCATCCCGGTGTACCTGCTCATCACCCGGCTGCACCTCTACGACAGCCTGACCGCGATCATCCTGCCCACCGCCGCCTTCGCCCTGCCCGTGGCGACGCTGGTGCTGGTGAACAGCCTGCGGGACGTGCCGCGCGAGCTGTACGAGGCCCAGGAACTCGACGGCGCGTCCCCGCTGCAGACGCTGCGCCACCTGGTCCTCCCGCTGGCCAAGCCCGCGGTGATGACCGTGCTGATCTACACGGCGCTGACGGCGTGGAACGGCTTCCTGTTCCCGCTGGTGCTGACCCAGTCGACCGACACGCGGGTGCTGACCCTGGGATTGTGGGAGTTCCAGGGCCAGTTCGGCGCCAACGTGCCCGGCCTGCTGGCCGCGGTGACGCTGTCCGTGCTGCCGATCTTCGTGGTGTACCTGATCGGGCGGCGGTTCCTGCTGACCGGCCTCACCGCGGGCTTCGGCAAGTAGCGCTCCCGGACCGGTCCCGCCCGGGAGCGGGCCGGTGGACCGGGTCGCCCCCCGCTCCACCGGCCCTTGCAACCGGTCCACAACCCGGTCGCAACCGCGCGCGGTTCTCCTTGCGGATGTCCCGATTCCCGCATGGAGGAGACCGATGAAGCTCACCCGCAGGCTCGTCCTCGCCGCGGCCGTGGCCACCGCGCTCGGCGGCGTCGTCAGCCCGGTGGCCGCCAGCCCCACCGGGCTCGCGCTCGCCGACACCGCGCCCGGGCGCGTCACCACCGCAGCCGAGCCGATCCCCGACAGCTACCTCGCCCTGCTCGCCGACGAGCAGGCGTCCGCCGACGTGGTCAAGCGGACCGCCGACGAGGTGGCCCGCCAGTACGGCATCGGCATCGTCCACCTCTACACCAGCGCGCTGAAGGGCTTCGCCGTCAAGGCCGACGCCGAGCAGGCCCGCAAGCTGACCGAGGACAGGCGCTTCCGCGGCATCTGGCAGGACGCCGAGGTGCGCACCACGGCGCTGCAGGTGCAGACCAGCCCGCCGTCCTGGGGCCTCAACCGCATCGACCAGCGGTCGCTGCCCTTCGACACCAAGTACCACCACCCCAACACCGCGCCCTCGGTGAAGGCGTACATCATCGACACCGGCATCCGCTACACCCACCAGGAGTTCAACGGCCAGGCCATCTACGGCATCGACACCGTCGGCGGCGTGTTCCCGCCCGGCAACGACTGCCACGGCCACGGCACGCACGTGGCGGGCACCGTGGGCGGCCAGACCGTCGGCGTCGCCAAGGACGTGCAGCTGGTGTCGGTCCGCGTGCTCAACTGCGCGGGCTCGGGCTCCTACGCCGGGGTCATCGCGGGCGTCGACTGGGTGACCAACAACGCGATCATGAACCCGGGCACCCGGGCGGTGGCCAACATGAGCCTCGGCGGCGGGACCTACGCGCCGCTGAACACCGCCGTCGCCAACTCCATCGCCGCGAACGTGCACTACTCGGTCTCGGCGGGCAACTCCAACAACAACGCCTGCCTGCAGTCGCCCGCGAGCACGCCTGCCGCGACGACGGTCGGCTCGACCAACAGCAACGACTACCGCTCCGCGTTCTCCAGCTACGGCCCGTGCCTGGACCTGTTCGCGCCGGGCGGGTCGATCTACTCGGCGTGGGGCAGCTCCGACACCGCCTACGCCACGCTCAGCGGCACCTCGATGGCCGCGCCGCACGTGACCGGCACCGCCGCGCTCTGGCGGCACCGGTTCCCCGGCGACACGGCGTGGCAGACCGCGGCGGCCCTGGCCGACAACGCGACGCCCGGCGTCGTGGTCAACCCGGGCGCCGGGTCGCCGAACCGGCTCCTCTTCATGGGCATGGTCCCGGCGTAGGGCAGGGGGACGGGGGCCGGGCCGGGTCGGCCCGGCCCCCGTTGTGCTCAGTACTGGTAGAAGCCCCGGCCGGACTTCTTGCCCATGAGCCCGGCGTCGACCATGCGCAGCAGCAGCGGCGGCGCGGAGTACAGGGGCTCCTTGAACTCCTCGTACAGCGAGTCCGCGATCGCCTTGGTGGTGTCCAGGCCGATGAGGTCGGTCAGGCGCAGCGGGCCCATCGGGTGCGCGCAGCCCAGGATCATGCCCTTGTCGATGTCCTCGGCGGAGGCGAAGCCGGACTCCAGCATGCGGATCGCGGAGAGCAGGTAGGGCACGAGCAGCGCGTTGACGACGAAGCCCGCGCGGTCCTGGGAGGCGATGACCTCCTTGCCCAGCACCCCCTCGACGAACGCCTTCGCCCGGTCCTTGGTCTCCTCGGCGGTCAGCAGCGACGGGACCAGCTCGACCAGCTTCAGCACCGGCACCGGGTTGAAGAAGTGCACGCCGATGACCTGCTGCGGGCGGGCCGTGGCCATGCCCAGCTTCATGATCGGGATCGACGAGGTGTTGGAGGCGAAGATCGCCTCGGGGTCCTCGACGACCTTGTCCAGGGTGGTGAACACCTCGGTCTTGACCGACTCGATCTCCGCGACCGCCTCGACCACCAGCTGGCGGTCGGCGAACTCGTCCAGCGAGGTGGTGAAGCGCAGCCTGGCCAACGCGGCGTCGCGCTCGTCCGCGGTCAGCTTCTCGCTGCGGACCCCGCGCTCCAGCGACTTCTCGACCCGGGCGCGCCCGGCGTCCGCGGCGGCGCTGTTGACCTCGGCGACGACGACGTCGACCCCGGCCCGGGCGCAGACCTCCGCGATGCCCGAGCCCATCAGGCCCGATCCGACCACTCCGACGCGGCTGATCACCGGCTCCCCTTTCGTTCGGGCCCGCTTCTGGCGGGCCACGGCACAGTATCGCTCAGATATTGCGCCGGTACTGCCCGCCCACCTCGAAGAACGCCTCGGTGATCTGACCGAGCGTGCAGACGCGGGCGGCGTCCATCAGGACCTCGAAGACGTTCTCGTCGGTGCGGGCGGCCGCGCGCAGCCGGGCCAGCGCGTCGGCGGCCTCGGCGCGGTGCGCCTGCTGGTAGGCGCGGGTCCTGGCGACCTGCGACTCCTTCTCCGCCTCGGTCGCGCGGGCCAGCTCGATCTCGACGACCTGGTCCTCGTCGCCCTCCGGCGGCAGGAACGTGTTGACGCCGATCAGCGGCAGCGAGCCGTCGTGCTTGCGGTGCTCGTAGAGCATCGACTCGTCCTGGATGCGGCCGCGCTGGTAGCCGGTCTCCATCGCGCCGAGGACGCCGCCGCGGTCGGAGAGCCGGTCGAACTCGGCGAGCACGGCCTCCTCCACCAGGTCGGTCAGCTCGTCGATGACGAACGAGCCCTGCAGCGGGTTCTCGTTCATCGACAGGCCCCACTCGCGGTTGATGATCAGCTGGATGGCCATCGCGCGGCGGACGCTGGACTCGGTCGGGGTGGTGATCGCCTCGTCGTAGGCGTTGGTGTGCAGCGAGTTCGCGTTGTCGTACAGCGCGCACAGCGCCTGCAGCGTCGTGCGGATGTCGTTGAAGTTCATCTCCTGGGCGTGCAGCGAGCGCCCGGAGGTCTGCACGTGGTACTTCAGCTTCTGCGAGCGCTCGTTGGCCCCGTAGCGCTCCTTCATCGCCACCGCCCAGATGCGGCGGGCGACCCGTCCGATGACGGAGTACTCCGCGTCCATGCCGTTGGAGAAGAAGAACGACAGGTTGGGCGCGAAGTCGTCGATGTCCATGCCCCTGGCCAGGTAGGACTCCACGTAGGTGAAGCCGTTGGCCAGGGTGAACGCCAGCTGGCTGATGGGGTTCGCGCCCGCCTCGGCGATGTGGTAGCCCGAGATCGACACCGAGTAGAAGTTGCGGACCCTGTTGCGGATGAACCACTCCTGGATGTCGGCCATCATCCGCAGGCTGAACTCGGTGGAGAAGATGCAGGTGTTCTGGCCCTGGTCCTCCTTGAGGATGTCGGCCTGCACCGTGCCGCGCACGTTGGCCAGCGCCCAGGCGGCCAGCTCCTTGCGCTCCTGCTCGTCCGGCTGCCTGCCGTGCTCCTCGACGAAGGCGTCCACGCGCTGGTCGATCGCCGTATTAAGGAAGTAGGCCAGGATCGTCGGGGCGGGCCCGTTGATCGTCATCGACACCGAGGTCGTCGGCGCGGTGAGGTCGAAGCCCGCGTAGAGGGCCTTCATGTCGTCGAGGCTGGCGATTGAGACGCCCGAGGTGCCGATCTTGCCGTAGATGTCCGGCGGGGTGTCGGGGTCGCGGCCGTAGAGGGTCACCGAGTCGAACGCGGTGGACAGCCGGGTCGCCGGGTTGCCCTCCGAGAGCAGCTTGAAGCGGCGGTTGGTGCGGAAGGCGTCGCCCTCGCCTGCGAACATGCGCGCGGGGTCCTCGCCCTCGCGCTTGAACGGGAACACGCCCGCGGTGAACGGGAAGCGGCCCGGCAGGTTCTCCTTGCGCAGGAAGCGCACCAGGCTGGCGTCGTCGTCGAAGCGCGGCAGCGCCACGCGCGGGACCTTGTTGCCCGAGAGCGTCTCCCGCCAGAGCGGCGTGTGCAGCTCCTTGTCGCGGACCTTGACCACGAGTTCCTCGGCCCGGTACTGCTCGACGGTCTTCGGCCACTCCTCCAGCGCGACCCGGACATCGCGGTCGACCTTCTCGGCGGCGGCCTCGGCGACGCGGTCGAGGTCGGCGGACGGGTTGTCCTTGATGGCCCGGCGGGCCGTCTCCAGCGCCCGGTACTCGCGGACGGCGGCCACCTGCTCGTCGGTGCGGCGGTGGTAGGCGCGCACGGCGTCGGCGATGTCGGAGAGGTAGCGCTGGCGGGACAGCGGCACCACGCTGGCCGCGTGCCGGGAGGTCTTGGTCTCCACGCGCGGGAGCACGCCGTCGCCGAAGGCGACGCCCTTGGCCGCGAGGAGGCCGCGCAGCTCCTGGTAGAGGGCGGTGACGCCGTCGTCGTTGAAGGTGGCGGCGCTGGTGCCGTAGACCGGCATGTCCGACCACTGCGCGCCGAACGCCTCGCGGTTGCGCACGAGCTGGCGAGCCACGTCGCGGCGGGCGTCCTCGGCGCCGCGGCGCTCGAACTTGTTGATGGCCACGACGTCGGCGAAGTCGAGCATGTCGATCTTCTCCAGCTGCGAGGCAGCGCCGAACTCGGGCGTCATCACGTAGAGGGAGACGTCGACGAACGGCACGATGGCCGCGTCGCCCTGGCCGATGCCGGGGGTCTCGACGATGACCAGGTCGTGCCCGGCGGCCTTGCAGGCGGCGATGGCGTCGGCCAGGCCGCCGGGCACCTCGGTCTCGGCGCCCCGGGTGGCCAGCGAGCGGAAGAAGACCGGGCCGCCCTCGATGCTGTTCATGCGGATGCGGTCGCCCAGCAGCGCGCCGCCGCCCTTGCGGCGGGTCGGGTCGACGGCGATGACCGCCACCCGCAGCTTGTCCTGCTGGTCCACGCGCAGCCTGCGGACCAGCTCGTCGGTCAGCGACGACTTGCCCGAACCGCCGGTGCCGGTGATGCCCAGCACGGGCACCTCCCGGGACCCGGCCGCCTCGGTGACGACTTCGCGCAGGTCGTCGGGGATGCGGCCGTCCTCGATGAGGGTGATGGCGCGGGCGAGAGCGCGCTGGTCGCCCGCGAGCAGGGCCTCGGCGTCGACGTCGGCGGGCAGGGCGTGGTCGCAGGCCTCGACCATGGTGTTGATCATGCGGGCCAGGCCGAGGCGCTGGCCGTCCTCCGGGGAGAAGATCCGGGCGACGCCGCGCTCGTGCAGCAGGGCGATCTCGGCGGGCACGATGACGCCGCCACCGCCGCCGTAGACCTTGATGTGGCCCGCGCCCTCCTCGTTGAGCAGGTCGACGAGGTAGGTGAAGTACTCGACGTGTCCGCCCTGGTAGGCGCTGATGGCCACGCCCTGGACGTCCTCCTGCAGGGCGGCGGTCACCACCTCGCGGACCGAGCGGTTGTGGCCGAGGTGCACCACCTCGGCGCCCTGGCTCTGCAGGATGCGCCGCATGATGTTGATGGCGGCGTCGTGGCCGTCGAACAGGCTCGCCGCGGTGACGAACCGGACGGGGTTCGCGGGGCGGTGCAGCGGTGCGGTCATCGTCAGCCTCCTGCGGTCGGGTGACCCATTTAGTTTGACGTCCTACTGTCGGAAGGGCAACCAAGGTGTGGGCGACCTCATCGCCGTAGCATCACCCCGGTGATCCCCGAACCCGTGGTCCGCATGATGGCCGACGACACCGCGTCCACCGCACTGGGCATCGAGGTGGCGGGCGCGGGCCCCGGCTGGGCCGAACTGACGATGACTGTCACCGGCGCGATGGTCAACGGCCACGGCATTGGCCACGGCGGCTACGTTTTCCTCTTCGCCGACACCGCCTTCGCCTGCGCGTGCAACAGCCACGGGCCGGTCACCGTCGCCGCGGGCGCGGACGTGACATTTGTCGCTCCGGTGTACCAGGGCGACCGCTTGACAGCCCGCGCCACCGAGCGCACCCGCTACGGGCGCAGCGGCATCTACGACGTGACGGTCACCCGCGGTGACGAGGTGGTCGCCGAGTTCCGCGGTCGGAGCCGCACGCTCAACGGCTAAGTTCTGGCGCTATGCGCATCGAGGTAGTCGGGATCGGCGCGGGCGACCCCGACCAGATCACCGTCCAGGCCGTCGCCGTGCTGGGCCGGGTCGACGTGGTGTTCCTGCTGGACAAGGCGGACGCCGCGGGCGAGCTGATGGCCCTGCGCGAGGCGCTGATCAGCCGTTACGCCCCCCAGGCGCGGATCGTGCGCGGCGCCGACCCCGACCGCGACCGGGTGTCGCCGGGGTACACGGCGGCGGTGGACGACTGGCGGACCCGGCGCGCGGACGTGTGCGCGGAGATGGTCGGCGAGCTGGGGCCGGACGAGGTCGGCGCGTTCCTGGTGTGGGGCGACCCGTCGCTCTACGACAGCGTCATCGCGGTGCTGGAGGACGTGCGGTCGCGCGGGACGGACTTCGAGCTGGGCGTCGTCCCGGGCATCAGCAGCGTGTCCGCGCTCGCCGCCAAGCACGCCACCACGCTCAACCAGGTCGGCGGCGCGGTCCAGATCACGACCGGGCGGCGGCTGGCCTCGGGCTGGCCGGACGGGGTCGACGACCTGGTGGTGATGCTGGACGCGCAGTGCGCGTTCCTGGCCTATCCGGACGCCGAGATCCGCTGGGGCGCCTACGTCAGCACCCCGGACGAGATCCTCATCAGCGGGCGGGTGTCCGAGGTCGGCGAGCGGATCCGGCGCGAGCGGGAGGCGGCGCGGGCGTCCAAGGGCTGGATCATGGATACCTATCTCCTGCGCCGCCCGCGATGATGTCGGGCATGCGCATGACCGCCCTTCTCGGCGCACTCGTGCTCACCGCGTGCGCGCCGGTGGCCGAGCAGCCGACCCCGACCGGCCCGTCCTGCGTGAAGGCGACGCTGCCCACGCTCACCCCGGGCACGTTCACCTTCGCCACGGACGAGCCGGTCTACCAGCCGTGGTACCAGGACAACGACCCGTCCAACGGCCGCGGCTTCGAGTCCGCCGTCGCCTACGCGGTGGCCGAGTACCTGGGCTACGACCGCGGCGACGTCGTCTGGACCCGGGTGCCGTTCAACGCAGCCATCCAGCCGGGCAGGAAGACCTTCGACGCCAACCTGACCGAATTCTCGATCACCGAGGAACGCCGCCAGGCCGTGGACTTCTCGGCCCCGTACTACGACGTTGCGCAGGCGGTGATCACCCTGAGCTCCTCCCCCGCCGCCGAGGTGACCACCCTGGAGGGCCTGCGCGCGGTGAAGCTGGGCGCCCAGGTCGGCACCACCAGCTACGCCGCCGCGGCCGCCCTGGGCGCCGAACAGGACGTCGCGGTCTACAACACCAACGACGACGCCAAGGCCGCCCTCACCAGCGGCCAGATCGACGCGCTGGTCCTGGACCTGCCCACAGCGTTCTACATGACCTCGGCCGAGCTGACCGACGGCAAGATCGTCGGCCAGCTCCCGCGCGGCAACGGCAAGCCCGAGCAGTTCGGCATCGTGCTGGACAAGGGCAGCCCGCTGACCCAGTGCGTGTCCAGCGCGGTAGAGGCCCTGCGCGCCAACGGCATCCTCGCCCGACTGGAACAGGAGTGGCTGGCGAGCTCGACCACCGCGCCCGAGCTGCGGTGATCAGCGAGCTGCAGCGGGAGCGCCTGGCCTACCGGCGCTCCCGCGCCCGCCGCTCCACCCTGGTGGCGCTGGTCTCGACCCTGGTGTTCGCGGCGGCGGCGTACTTCGCGGTGACGGGCGCGCCGGGCTGGCCCCGGGTGCGCGAGTCGTTCCTGGACTGGGACGTCGCGGTCGCGTCGCTGCCGTCGGTGGCGGCGGGGCTGTGGCTCAACCTGCGGGTGCTCGTGGTGTGCGCGGTGGTGATCGTGGCGCTGGGCCTGCTGATCGCGTTCCTGCGCTCGCTGCGCGGGCCGGTGTGGTTCCCGCTGCGGGCGCTCGCCACGGCGTACGTGGACCTGTTCCGCGGGCTGCCGCTGCTGATCTGCCTGTACCTGATCGGGTTCGGCCTCCCCGGCCTGCGGCTCACCGGCGTCCCGAACGATCCGGTGCTGCTCGGCGGCATCGCGCTGGTGCTGGTGTACTCGGCGTACGTCGCGGAGGTGTTCCGCGCCGGGATCGAGTCCGTCCACCCGTCCCAGCTGGCGGCGGCGCGCTCCCTCGGCCTCGACCACCGCCGCACCATGCGCCTGGTCATCCTCCCCCAAGCGGTCCGGCGGGTGACCCCGGCCCTGCTGAACGACTTCGTTGCCCTGCAGAAGGACTGCGGCCTCATCTCGGTCCTGGGCGCGGTGGACGCCGTGCGGGCGGCGCAGATCTCGGCGGCCACGGCGTACGACTTCACCCCGTACGTGGTCGCGGGCCTGCTGTTCGTCCTGCTGGCCATCCCCTCCGCCCGCCTGGCCGACCTGGCGGCCCGCCGCGCGGCCCGCAGGCAGGGGGCGCTGTGACCCTGCTGTCGGTACGCGGCCTGGCGAAGTCCTACGGCGGCCGCCGCGTCCTGGACGGGATCGACCTCGACGTCGCCGAACACGAGGTGGTCGTCCTCATCGGCGCCTCCGGCTCCGGCAAGTCCACCCTCCTGCGCTGCGTGAACCTTCTGGAGGACCTAGACGACGGCCAGATCGTCCTCGACGGCGTCGACATCTCCGACCCCCGTCTGAACCCCGACATAGCCCGCCGCTCCATGGGCGTGGTGTTCCAGTCGTTCAACCTGTTCCCCCACATGACGGTGCTGGACAACATCACCCTCGCCCCCCGGGTAGTCCACGGCGTCCCCCGCCCCCAAGCCGAAGCCGACGCCCAGGCCCTCCTAGCCCGCGTAGGCCTCCCAGAGAAGGCGAACGCCTACCCCGACCACCTCTCCGGCGGCCAACAACAACGAGTGGCGATCGCCCGCGCCCTCGCCTACCACCCCCGCCTGCTCCTCCTGGACGAGATCACCAGCGCCCTAGACCCAGAACTGGTAGGCGAAGTCCTCTCCCTGGTCCGCGACCTGGCCACCACCGGTCGAACAATCCTGATGGCCACCCACGAGATGGGCTTCGCCAAACAGGTAGCCGACCGAGTGTGTTTCCTAGACGAGGGCAGGCTGGTGGAACAGGGCCCACCGTCCCAGATCCTCACCTCCCCCACCCATCCCCGAACCCGGCAGTTCCTCCACCGAGTCATAGAAGCGGGCCGCCTCTAACCCCGACGCCGCCCCACCGCACAACGAACCCATGCCCGTCCTGGCGTGCTGGTGGCCTTTGCACTTGTGGCCGTCGGCACCCACGGAGCTATGCCCACCCCCGAACCCTGCCCTGCCCCGCACGCCCATCTCCTTCCCGCCTCACGCACCCACCATCCCCGCCCACTGTCACCGCCTTCCCACTGCGCCCCGCGCCGGTCCCGCAGCCCGGAAGCAGATTCGGCAATCCACCACCAGACCGTCCACCGATACGGTTGGATGCCCACATGCGACTCACCCGCCGCACGGCGCTTGGACTCGGGACGACGACCGCGACGACCGCCCTCCTCGGCACCGTCACCGCACGAGCACAAGCCGCCCCCTCCGCCCCCGCCCCCACCCCCTCCCCCGCTGCCTCGACCGACGACGGGCCCAGCGACGCCCCTCCGACCACTCGGGCGGAGGCGCACCACGCCATCGCCTACCGGTACGCCTGGGAGACGCACCGTGCGGGCGGTGTGTGGTCGTCGGTGGTGTCGATGGCCGACGCCGACGGTCGGTTCGCCGATGTCGTCGCCGACGACGCCGACCGCGTGGTCGAGGCGTACAGCGTCAACAAGATCGCCGTGGCGGTGGCCGTCCTGGACAAGGTGGACCGCGGTCTGCTGCGACTCGACCAGCGGGTCGACGTCACCGCGGACATCGTCATCCAGGACACGGACGGGATCTTCGGGCTGGACGGCGCCTATCCCAGCTCGGTCACCCTCGGCCACGCCATGGCCGCCCTGCTGACGGTGTCCGACAACACCGCCGTCCGCCTGTGCGGCCTGGTCTGCCCGGCCCGAGAGCTGAACGACATCCTGCGCGCCAAGGGCTTCACCCACACGCAGGTCGTGCCGGTCACCAACCCGAACCGCTTCTTCCTGGGCACCACCACCCCTCGTGAGACGACTACTCTCCTGCACCGCCTGGCGGCGGGCGAACTCCTCACCGAGTCCTCGACCCGGTACCTGCTGAACGCGCTGCGCTCCCTCACCTCCTTCACCGACGGCATCCGCCTGCGCCTCACCTCCCCCGAGCGGCTGCGCGTGGCCACCAAGGCAGGCTGGTTCAACGACGGGCGCAACGAGGCAGGCCTCATCTTCACGCCCGAGGGCGCACCCGTCGTCAGCTACGCCCTGTTCGCCTCCGGCCCCTTCACCGGCGATGCCGCCACCAACAACGCCGACTTCGGCGCGACCCACCCCGCCCTCCGCGCCCGAGCAGGCCTGGGCCGCACCCTCATGGACGCCACCATCCACAACGGCACCACCACCGCCCACCCGCACCGCGCCAAGTACTCCCCCCGCAACGGCAACTAGCCCGCACTGCACAGCCCGCAGCACCTCGCTCGCCACGCCAACTGCCCACGTGCATCCCGCCGCTACTGAGGCGACCACCGGGCGCCGACCCGAACGCGGCATGACGGCGTTCGGGTCACAGTGCTGCGACCACGGCTGACAGGCATACCGCAGTCCACCCGCTAGCTGGGTAATCGCGCCGTCGGCGAGGTGGCGGGATGGACCTGGCGGCGGGCTACAGCGGTATCGGCGGACCGACAGTTGGCTGGGCTATCCAGCAGCAGGGTGGGTGTGGTGCCCGTTCCCCTGTGGGCCCAGAGTGGCCGGGATCTGTCGAATGTGGACTTCACGACAGTGCGCAGGTAGCCGCGCTGGCGCTCTGGGTTGAGGTCGGCGTTGTGAGTGCCGCAGTGCGTGCATCCGTTCGCGGTGAGTGGGCGCGCCGAAGGTAGGGCCGACGGGGCCGAGGTGCCGAATCGCGTAGTAGGGGTGCCGCGTCGAGGGGTGGCCGCGCCGTGTCGAGAGGTGGGGGCGTCGGGGCGGCTGACGAAGGTGTTGAGGGGCGCGGTGGGGCGACTGGCCCGCACGTTCTCCGGTGGCCGGTCGGGTGCGCGATCTGCCGAAGTGGCCAGGTGGCGGAGAGGAAGGGTGGGCGAGGCCAAGGCGAGCGGGGCTCTCTCATGGCTGCGCTGGACACAGGTGTGCCCAGGTGCGAACGGGAGGCGGGCCGATAGCGAGCCGCGAGTCAGCTGGGTTTGCCGGGGCGGCGACATGTCCCGAGACAGCAGGCTTTCGCGGGACGACGACATGCCCCGACGCGGCAGATTTTCGCCGAACGGCGGCATGTCCCGAGGCGGCAGGGTTCCCCGGGGTGAGGGCGTCTCCTGCGCCGATGCGGCGTGGCGACACAAGGGGGTGCCGATAGACATCGCGGTGTTGAAAGGCGGTGTGGGGCGGGCTGACAGCGAGGAAGCTGGCGTGGTGGTGAAAGCCAGCGGGGTGTTCTGAGACATCTGGGGCTCCTTGGGGTTAGAATCGGGTCGTGCGTTCCGGTTTCAACCTTACGGAGTGATTGCTCCGCTTGTCGAGGAGTTTCAGGAAGTTCTCAGGAAGAGAGGTGTTCGTGGCCGAGAAGCCGATGCGGGCCGACGCCGCGCGCAATCGGGCGCGGTTGTTGGAGGTCGCCTACGAGACGTTCGCCGCCGAGGGGATCTCGGTGCCGGTGGACGAGATCGCGCGGCGGGCGGGGGTGGGGCCGGGGACGTTGTACCGGCACTTCCCGACCAAGGAGGCGCTGTTCCAGGCGATCGTCGCGCACCGGCTCGATCAGATGGCGGAGCAGGGGCGGGAGTTGAGCCAGACGGCCGCGCCCGGTGAGGCGTTGTTCCGGTTCATCGGGCGCGTGGTCGAGGAGGGGTCGAGCGACCAGGGGCTCGTGGAGGCCATGGCCGACACCGGGCCAACGGGCGTCGAGGAGCGGTTCATCGCGATGCTGGGCGAACTGGTCGAGCGGGCCAAGCAGGCCGGGCAGATCCGGGCGGACGTCACCGTGCGCGACGTGAAGACGTTGCTCGTGGGCTGTCAGGCGATGCAGCGCTACAGCAAGGACCCGGAGACGACCGAGCGCGTGCTCGACGTGGTGCGGTCGGGGCTCGCGGCGACGTCAGCACGGGATCACTAGGCCGTCAGCCCGGGGAGGCAGACTGGTTCCAGCAAGGACAAGGAGAGGTGCCCGGAGCGGCTTAACGGGTTCCTGCTCGCAGGAAGGGCCTCTGGCCCGCGCAGGTTCGAATCCTGCCCTCTCCGCCGGGCGGCCCTGTCGCCGCCCGGCCCCGAGGCGCGCCGGTCAGGCGGGTTCGAGCTCGAAGATCGCCGACGCGGCGGGCGTCTCGATGAGGTGCGTCTTCGCGCACCGCCAGCCGCCCTCCTCGAAGACGCCGAGCCAGTCGTTGAGGGTGGGCAGACGCACGCCCATCAGCGCGTGGCCGACCTCGAAGCCCAGCGTGAACACCGGGACGTCGGTGTCGGCGTGCGCCGTGCTGCGGGCGGTGTCGCCGAGCAGGAAGCGGCGGGCGTTGGGGAAGACGGTGCGCAGCCTGCGCAGCGTGGCGACGCAGTTCGCGCGCGGCCAGAAGTCGTGGCCCATCATGAAGCAGGTCAGCAGCTCCACGTCGGCGAACTCCGGGCGCGGGTCCAGCGACCGCACGTCGGCCTCGATGAACGTCACGCGGTCGGCCAGGCCCGCGGCGGCCAGTTCGCCCGCCGAGAACTCCAACACCGGCGCGGCGATGTCGACGCCGATCCCGGTCGCGCCCGGATTCGCCCGCACGATCTCCAGCAGCCGCTGCCCGCTGCCGCTGCCGAGGTCCGCCACCCGCCGGACGGGGAAGTCCAGACCGGCCATCGCCGACCAGAACACCGGGTCGAAGAACCTCGCGTTGATCTCCCGGCAGGCGTAGCCGATGGCCGCGGCGTCGCGGCTGTAGAAGCGGCCCGTGCGGTTGGCCTTGCGCAGCACCGACGGCATCGCCGCGAACAGGGCTCCACTGCCCTGCATCAGCCAGTGGAACAGCGATCGCGCGCGCAGCGTCTCGGCGAAGTGTCTGCCGGTCAGCACGTGCGCTCCGGTGCGCTCGACGACACCGACCGAGGCCAGGGCCTGGAAGAGGGCGTGGGTGGCGTCGACGTCGAGGTCGTTGTCCTCGGCGAACTGGGCGACATCCAGTTTTCCGTGTTCGTTCAAATGGTCTAAAGCACCGATTTCCCAGGCGGCTCCGATCGCCGAGGCGGCCACCGCGGAGTTGAATACCCCGGCCACAGCACGGCGCGAGTCCATGTCGATCGTTTCCATTGTCTACCTTTCCGCCCAGTGTTATTCGTCACTGTTTCAACGGACTGCGGGACAAGGCCGTCGGATGCGCTCCTACCTGCGAAACCACAGGCCTCCAGCAACGGCGAAAAGGGTCCGGCGTCCGGACGAATCGGACTGTCCGTCATGATCCGGAAGCGGACGCTAGCGGCAGCCGAGCGGGACTGTCAAGACACGGGCACGCCGGTTTCAGAGAATGCCGTCAAGCCACTAAACGTCATTGACGGAAAGCGACAGGGAAAGTTTCGACGCTAGGCCGAAAGAGTGATCACAACCGCCGTCCGACTGGTATTCACAGTTCGGTGACGCGGCCGTCGCTGACCTCGACCCTGCGGGTCACGTGGACCGCGTCGAGCATGCGCCGGTCGTGGGTGACCAGCAGCAGGGTGCCCGGGAACTCCGCCAGCGCCGACTCCAACTGCTCGATCGCGGGCAGGTCGAGGTGGTTGGTCGGCTCGTCGAGCACGAGCAGGTTGATGCCGCGCGCCTGCAGCAGGGCCAGGCCCGCGCGGGTCCGCTCCCCCGGCGACAGCGTGGTCGCTGGCCGCAGCACGTGGTCCGCCGTCAGCCCGAACTTGGCGAGCAGGGTCCGCACCTCGGCCGTCGGCCAGTCCGGCACCTCGCGGCCGAACGCGTCGACCAGCAGTTCCTCGCCGAAGAACCGGGCGCGCGCCTGGTCGACCTCGCCGACGCGCACCCCGGGACCCACGTAGGACTCCCCCGCGTCCAGTTCGACGCGTCCGAGCAGGGCTCCCAGCAGCGTCGACTTGCCCGACCCGTTGGCCCCGGTGATCGCCACCCGGTCGGCCCAGCCGATCTCCAGCGAGACCGGCCCGAGGGTGAACCCGCCCCGGCGCACCACGGCCTCGCGCACCGCCGCGACCACCGCGCCCGGCCGCGGCGCGGACGCGATGGTCATCCGCAGCTCCCACTCCTTGCGCGGCTCCTCGACGACCTCCAGCCGCTCGATGGCGCGCTCGGTCTGGCGGGCCTTGGCGGCCTGCTTCTCCGAGGTCTCAGCGCGGAACTTGCGGACGAACTTGTCGTTGTCGGTCGCCTTGCGCCGGGCGTTGCGGACGCCCTTCTCCATCCAGTTGCGCTGCAGCCGCGCGCGGGCCTCCAGACCGGCCCGCGTCTCGGCGTACTCCTCGTACTCCTCGCGCGCGTGGCGCCGGGCCCGCTCGCGTTCCTCCAGGTAGGCGGAGTAGCCGCCGCCGTACTCGGCGACCTGGTTCTGGTGCAGGTCCAGCTCCACCACGCGGGTCACGGTGCGGGCGAGGAACTCGCGGTCGTGGCTGACCAGCACGGTCGCCGACCGCAGCCCCTCGATGAACCGCTCCAGCCGCTCCAGGCCCGCGAGGTCGAGGTCGTTGGTGGGCTCGTCGAGCAGCATGACGTCGTAGCGGCTGAGCAGCAGGGACGCCAGACCGGCGCGCGCGGCCTGACCGCCGGACAGCGACACCATCTCCTGGTCGAGCCGCAGATCGGCGGCGATCTCCTCGGCACGTTCGTCGAAGTCCGCGCCGCCGAGGGCCAGCCAGCGGTCCAGGGCGAGCGCGTACTCGTCATCGGAGCCGGGGGCGCTGGTGGCGAGGCGTTCGGCGGCGGCGTCCATGGCGGCCTGCGCGTCGGCGACGCCGGTGCGGCGCGCCAGGAAGGCGCGGACCGTCTCACCCGGGCGGCGGTCCGGCTCCTGCGGCAGGTAGCCGACGGTCGCGCTCGTCGGGCTGAGGGTGACGACGCCCTCCTCGGCGGGCTGCAGCCCGGCGAGCGTGCGCAACAGGGTCGACTTGCCCGCCCCGTTGACGCCGACCAGACCGACGACGTCGCCGGGCGCGACCACGAGGTCGAGGTCGGTGAACAGGAGGCGGTCGCCGTGTCCGGCGGCCAGTCCCTTGGCCACCACTGTCGCACTCATGCCTCCATGATTACTTACGGTGGCTACCGGTTTTCCGGCAGGGCACGGCGGCGGTGTCCACCGACCCGGGCGATCGGCCAGCATGGAGGCGTGGAGCTGGTCTGGGCGGAGCCGTACGAGCGCGACGGGGTGACCGTGCTGCGCGCCGCCGCGGTGACCGGCGGTGGCGGCGGCGGTCAGGAGGGGCCGCTGACCGGGCACGGACTGGGCCTGACCAGCAGACCGGTGGGCGCGTTCGTCGTGCGCGACGGTGACGCGCGGTGGGTGCCCGCCGTCGACGTCACCCGAATCGCGTTCGGGATCCTCGCGGCCGCGGTGCTCGCGGTACGGCTGCGACGGAGTTGACCGCGTCGGGCATCGTGGGCAGGGTGGGCGCATGAGCGGCGAGGAGCGGGACGGTGTCCCGCTGACCAATCTCGACCAGGCCCTGTTCGACGGCGCGGGCGCGACGAAGCGGGACCTCGTCGACTACGTGGACGCCATGCGCGAGCGGATCATCCCCGTGCTGAGCGACCGACCGCTGTCGGTCGTGCGCGTGCTGCGTGGACAGGGGCCGTTCATGCAGAAGAACGTCCCGAAGTACACGCCGGACTACGTCAAGACAGTCAAGGTGTGGGCGGAGGCGTCCAAACGGGAGATCTCCTACGCCGTCTGCGACGACCGCAAGACGTTGCTGTGGTTCGCCAACCAGCGCGCGATCGAGTACCACACGACGTTGACCTACGCGGGAACCTGGGACCAGACGCACATCTGCATCGACCTCGACCCGCCGGAGGGCGCGGGGTTCTCGACCGTCGTCGCTGCCGCCCGGCTGGTCCGCCAGGCGTTGGCGGACTCAGGTCTGGAGGGCACGGTCAAGACCAGTGGCGCCAAGGGCGTGCACGTGTTCGTGCCCATCGAGAAGCACGAGATCGATGACGTCGCCGCCGCCACGCGCGCGATCGCCGCGCGGGCCGAGCGCGTGGACCCGGCGTTGGCGACGACCGCGTTCATCCGCGAGGACCGCGAAGGCAAAGTGTTCCTCGACGCGACCCGGTCGGGTGGGGTGACGGTCGTGTCGGCGTACAGCCCGCGGCTGCGGCCGGGGACGCCGGTGTCGTTCCCGGTGGCGTGGTCCGATCTGGACTCCGTGTCGCCCGCGGACTTCACCATCCACACCGTCCCGAAGCTGATCAGCGGCGACCCGTGGGCGGAAGCCATGCCCGCACGCCAAACGCTGCCCGCCGACCTCATCGAGGAAGGCCACACGATCCCCGTCGCGCGAGTGCAGGCGATGCATGAGGGAAAGCGGCGCGCGAAGGCCCGCCGCGAAGCGCTAGAGTAGGCCGAACAGACCAGTTTCGTTGTTCTCTTCGGGTGAACAAACCCGCTGTCCGATTTGGTCTGTTCGGCGGAACGATTTCAAGATCCTTTACGTTAGGCCGGAAAAACAGCCTGCCGCGGGCCGACGCGCCGCCTACGCCCGGAACGTGCGCCGGTACGACTGGGGAGACGTCCCGACGACGCGGGTGAAGTGGTGCCGAAGGGTGACCGCCGTGGCGAACCCGGACTCCGCGGCGACCCGGTCGACGGCGAGGTCGGTGGTCTCCAGCAGGTGCTGCGCCCGCCGCACCCGCTCGCGCAGCAGCCACCGCAACGGCGGCGCGCCGACCTCGGCTTGGAACCGCCGCGTCAGCGCGCGCGGGCTCAGCCCCGCGTGCCGCGCGATCGCGGGGACGGTGACGGGCGCGGAGAGGTTGGCGCGCAACCAGTCCAGCGTCGGGCGCAGCGACCGGTCGGGGTCGGCCGGGTCGGGGTGGCGCAGGTACTGCGCCTGCCCGCCGTCGCGCTGGGGCGGGGCGACGATCGCCCGCGCCACCTCGGCGGCGAACGCCGCGCCGTGATCGCGGCGGACCAGGTGCAGGCACAGGTCGATGCCCGCCGCGGCGCCCGCGGAGCTGAGGATGTCGCCCTCATCGACGTAGAGGACGGCGGGGTCGACGGTGATCGCAGGGTGGCGGCGGGCGAGCTCGTCGGCGAAGCGCCAGTGGGTGGTGGCGCGCTTGCCGTCGAGGAGGCCGGTGCGGGCCAGGTCGAACGCGCCGGTGCAGATGGAGGCGATGCGCGCGCCGCGGGCGGCGGCGGCGCGGATGGCGTCGAGGACGCCCGGGGGCGGCTCGTCGGCGAAACCCGCGCGGGCGGGGAGGATCAGGGTGTCGGCGGCGGCGAGGTCGTCGAGGTCGCAGGTGGCGTGGATGGCGTAGCGGCCCGCCTCGGCCGTGGCGGTGCGGGGTGGGTTCGGGTGGGGCCCGGCCGTGTGGGGTGGGGTCGCGTGCGCTGGGGCCGGGTGGGGGTAGCCGGGGTGGGGCGAGGTCGCGGGGGTGCCCTGAAGTGCGTTCGGGTGGGACGGGTTCGCGTGGGGTGGGGCGCCGTGGGGTGCGTTCGAGTCGGGCGAGATCGCGTGCGGTGGGACGCCGTGGGATGGCTTCAGGTCGGGCGAGATCGCGTGGGGTGGAGCCTCGGGGGGTGCCGCCGGGCCGGGTGAGATCGCGCGGGCGAAGGCTGCGTGGGGCGCGTTCGGGTCGGGCGGGGGTGCGTGGGGGGCAGCGGCGGCGGTGAGGGTGGGGGTCGTGAGGGTGGGGGCCGTGGTCGCGCGCGGGCGAGCGGCGGTAGGCGCAGTGGGGGCGTGGGCGGCGGCAGCGGGCGTCACGGGAGCAGGCGGGGTGGGGGCGGTGGGGGCATGCGCCGTGAGGGCATGTGTGGCGGGAGGAAGTGTGGCGGGAGGAAGTGTGCCAGGAGGAACGGCGGGAGCGGGTGTGGCGACAGCCGGGGTGGTGGGGTTTGGGGTGCAGATGCGGACCGAATAGCGGGGGGCGCCGATGAGGTGGATGGCGGTGGCGAAGACCAGGGTGGGGATGCCCAGCTCGAAGCCGACCACCCCGTCCGTGGCGAGGACGGCTACTCGGTGCATGACCGAATCTTAGCGGTGAGGGGCGTTTGGGATTCTCGTTCGGCGGGCGGGTGGGGGCGACGATGGGGGTATGTACGAGGAGTTGCGGTTGCCGGACACCGAACTGGCGCGGGCCGCTTGGGATTTGGCGAAGAGCACCCATCCGGATTACCTGTTCAACCACGTCGTCAGGACCTTCGTGTACGCGCGGGAGATCGGGCGGGACGTGGACGTCGATCTGGAGGTGCTGTTCATCGGATGCGTGTTGCACGACGTCGGGTTGACGGTGTCCACAGGGCAGCGGTTCGAGGTTGACGGGGCGGACGCGGCGCGGGAGTTCCTGCGGGGGCGGGGGGTCGACGAGACCACCGCTGAGGTGGTGTGGCAGGCGATCGCGCTGCACACGAGCCCGGGGATCCCCGGTCGGATGCGGCCGGAGGTCGCGTTGGTGCAGGCCGGAACGGGGGCGGATGTGTTGCGGCTCAACGAGATCTCGCACGACATGCGGGCGGAGGTCGAGGAGCTGTTGCCGTGGCTGGACCTGGGCACGGCGATCAGCCAGGCCATCGTCGACCGGGCCAGGGACGACCCGAGGACGGCCCCGCCGCTGAGCTTCCCCGCGCAGGTCGTCTCCGAGTGGACCGACGCCGACATCCCCGGATGGCGGGACCTGCTCGGTATGGACAAGACGCGATAATTGGTCTAGACAATATCCGAAGGCGGCGCTTCCCTGCGCGCCGCTGGAGGAGGTCGTCGATGAACCACGTCCTCGTTCGCCGCCGGGGCATCGCGGTCGCCGCGGTGTTGGCGCTCACCGCGGGCGGGCTCGCCGCCGCCACCGGTTCGGCGAACGCCGCCAATCTGCTGGTCAATCCTGGGTTCGAGGCCGGGAACCTGACCGGGTGGAGTTGCACGTCCGCGTCGGTGGCCAGCGCGGCGCGGACCGGGAGCCACGCGCTGGCGGGCAACGCCACCGCGTCGGACAACGCCCGCTGCACCCAGACCGTCTCGGTCGTGCCGAACACGACGTACGAGGTGTCGGCCTGGGTGCGCGGGAACCCGGTCTACCTCGGCGTGACCGGCGGCCCGTCGACCTGGACGGGCGCGACCGCGTACACCCGGCTGTCGGTCAGCTTCACGACCGGCGCGAACCAGACCACCGCCCAGCTGTACCTGCACGGTTGGTACGGCTCGGGCACCTACTACGCCGACGACGTCAGCTTCGACGGCCCCGGCGGCGGCCCCGAGCCCGGCGTGCCCGCCGCGCCCGGCAGGCCCACCACCGGCGCCGTCACCAACAACTCGATCGCGCTGTCCTGGCCCGCCGTGACCGACGCGACGGGATACCGGGTGTACGAGGGCACGACGCTGCGCGCGACCACGAGCGGGACCTCGGCCACCGTCACCGGCCTCGGGTCCTGCGAGACGCACACGTTCACCGTCACCGCCTACAACGCCAACGGCGAGTCCGCGCGCAGCCCCGAGGCGAGCGCGACCACGACGGGATGCGTCGACAGCGGACTGCCCAAGCACGCGCTCATCGGCTACCTGCACACCAGTTTCGCCAACGGCTCCGGGTACGTGCGCATGGCCGACGTGCCGGACGCGTGGGACATCATCAACCTCGCCTTCGGCGAGCCGACCAGCGTGACCTCCGGCGACATCCGGTTTAGCCTGTGCCCGGTCGCCGAGTGCCCGAACGTGGAGAGCGAGGCCGAGTTCATCGCCGCGGTCCGGGCGAAGCAGGCCAAGGGCAAGAAGGTCCTCATCTCGATCGGCGGCCAGAACGGCCAGGTCCAGCTGACCACGACCGCCGCGCGGGACCGGTTCGTCAGCTCGGTGTCGGCCATCATCGACCGCTACGGCCTCGACGGGCTGGACATCGACTTCGAGGGCCACTCGTTGTACCTCAACCGCGGCGACACCGACTTCCGCAACCCGACCACGCCGGTCATCGTCAACCTGATCTCCGCGCTGAAGAGCCTGAAGGCCCGCTACGGCAGCCGGTTCATCCTGACGATGGCGCCGGAGACGTTCTTCGTCCAGGTCGGCTACCAGTTCTACGGCGGCGCGGGCGGCGGCGACAACCGCACCGGGTCGTACCTGCCGGTCATCCACGCGATGCGCGACGCGCTGACCGTCCTGCACGTGCAGGACTACAACTCCGGGCCGGTCATGGGGCTGGACAACCAGTACCACACCATGGGCGGCGCGGACTTCCACATCGCCATGACCGACATGGTCAAGGCCGGGTTCACGGTGGCCAGCACCGGCCACCGCTTCCCCGGCCTGCGCGAGGACCAGATCGCCTTCGGCGTGCCCGCCGCGGTCAGCGCGGGCAACGGGCACACCGCGCCCGCCGCCGTGCACCAGGCGCTGAACTGCCTGGCGCGCAACCAGAACTGCGGCGGCTACACGCTGCGGGGCGGGGCGTCACCGGCGATCCGCGGGCTGATGACGTGGTCGATCAACTGGGACCGCTACTACGGCTGGGAGTTCCAGAACAGCCACGAGCCGTTCCTCAACGCCCTGCCCTGACCGTCCGCGCGCGGACGACGAGGCCGGTGGCCAGCGCGCCCAGCAGGACGCCGCCGATCCCCCACTCCCAGCGGGCGTCGGGTTCCGTCACGACGGGAACCGGCGCCCGCTGGGCCGCGGGGGCCACGGCGACCTCGGTGGTCGTCGCGGGCGACTCGGCGCCGGTGAAGCCGAGGTCGCGCAGCAGCGTGGTGAGCCGGTCGGGCTGGTTGAGCTTGCGCCACACCGGCTTGGGCTCGTCGGTCCCGCCCATGAGCAGCGTGGTCTCGACGACCCCGGCGCCGAGCACGATGCGGTCGGTCCGCCAGATGTGGACGTCGTGCACGAGCCAGGTGACGGTGACGTAGGGGCCGTCGTCGGTGGACGCTTCGGTGGTCTCTCCGTCGTCGAGGATGGACTGGAGCAGGGTGTACTCGGTGTCGTCGTGGTAGAGGGCGGTGGCGCGGCTCTCCCACGGCGAGGCGAGCAGGACGCTGGTCGGTCCGCCCGCGGCGGCCGGACCGGCGCCGACCGCCAAGCCGACGGCGACGAGGAACATCAGGACGAGCGAACGCATGGGGACCTCCTGGTTGTCTGCCGGGGATACACCGCGCGGGCGGGGGAGGTTCCCGGTCAGGACTCGGCGATCGCGCGGGCCTCGTCGAGGGTGAGGTCAGCCTCCAGGCGGAGGGTGACGCCGTCGGACTGCCAGATCAGCGTGGCCCCGGCCAGCCGCGGCGGCTCGGTGCGCTCACCGCCGGGGCCCGCGACGACGAGTTCGTGCGGCGTCGCCAACCACAGCGCCTCACCGCCGCGCACCGTGGTGATGTGGACTTGAGCGTGGACTGTCTTGATGTAGTACGGGGCGAGGGCGCCTGCGACCTGGTCGAGGCGGATGGCGCCGTCGTGCCAGGAGAGGGAGACGACCTGACCGTCCGGCGAGACCTCGGCGGAGTCCGGTTCGCCCAGGCGGGCGGGGACGGCGACGGGGAAGGCGGCCTTCTCGCGGGCGTCGGCGAGGGACGTCCCGGTGGCGGTCGGGGGCGGCGGGGCGGACGAGGGTGGGGCGCCGGTGCCGGTGCGGACCTGGACGGCCCCCAACCCGAGCCACTCGGCGACGGCCGCGCGCACGGGCGGGGTGAGGGCACCGACGAGGACGACGGCGGTCAGGCCGCCGACGAGTGCCCGCCAGCGCTTGCTCAACCAGGTGTGGAGGCGGGGGCGGGTGGGCTCGGCGGAGACGCGCGCCATCACGGCGGCGGGGAGGCCGGGGGGCACCGGGGCGTCCAGGGACCGGCCCAGCTCGCGGAGCTCGACTTCCAGCGGATCAGTCACGGCCACCTCCTGGGCGCGGAGGCTGGCCTGCGCGGGCGGGAGGGATCGGGGCCGGGGACCAACCCGGCTCACACAGCCCGACTTCCAACCGATCAGCCACGACCACCTCCCCGGCACGGAGGCCGACCTGCGCGGACAGCGGCGCGGGCGGGAGAGGATCGGAGCCAGGGACTAGCTCACACAGCCCGACTTCCAGCGGATCAGTCGCCTCCGACACACGGAGGCTGGAAGGGGCCGGATGGCGGTGCGGCGTCCGGTCCGGCGCACGCAAGGCGCGTCCCCGGCGGCCAGACTGCGCGGGCGGACGCAGGGGCCGACCAGTCCGTGCGGCCCCTACGCTCCCCGCGCGGGTTGGTCCAGTGGGCTTCCGAGGCTGGGTCGCCGTGAGCGGGTTAGACATGGGCGGTCTCCGACAGGGTCGACCGCAGGGTGCGCAGGGCGCGGGAGAGGCGGGACTTGACTGTGCCCCGGGGTAGGCCGAGGACGGTCGCCGTCTCGCGTTCGTCGAGGTCGAGGAGGTAGCGGCAGGTGACCACCTGGCGGTACCGCTCGGGTAGGGCGGCGACGGCGGTCAGGAGTTCTCGGCGGCGGGCGCGGGCGGCGGCCGAGGCCGCGGGGTCGGCCGGGAGGTCCGGCTCGGCCGCCGCGGCCTCGGTCATCCCCCGTCTGCGGCGCGAGCGCACGGCGTTGCGGGTCTCGTTGGCGACGATGCGCAGCAGCCAGGGGCGGAAGGGGGCGTCTGCGCGGAAGGTCGGCAGGGCCCGGTAGGCCTTGACCAGGGATTCCTGCACGACGTCCTCCGCGTCCGCTCCCGCGCCGAAGAGGAGGGCGGCGCGGAGGGCGGGGGCGGTGTGGGCGCGCACGAGTGCGGCGTACGCGCCCACGTCCCCGGCGCGCACCCTGGCCACGGCTTCCGAGTCGTCGATCCGATCCGCTCCCTGTCCGGTGTGTGTCTCGCCCCTATCTACACCGCGGGCCGGGGGTTGGTTCCACTCAGCAGCGCAGGCCGCTGTGGAGGGCGCGGATCAGCTCGCCGTCGGCGGTGTCGCCGTCGAGGGACCAGATCATCGCCCCGCCGAGGCGGTTGTCGGAGATGAAGCGGGCCTTGCGCCGCATCTCGACCGGGTCGTCCCAGGTCCAGAAGGTGGTGCCGTCGAACAGCCAGGCGTGCCCCGCCCGGTTGTCGCGGTGGACGGTGAATTCGTCCAGCTTGGTCTTCAGCACCTTGTAGTCCTCGTAGCCCGCCTCCCAGGTCGCCGGGGCCGGGCCGGTGGCGGGCTGGAACAGCCCGTCGCCGCCGCCGGAGACGCCCGTCCAGCCTCGGCTGAAGAACGGCACGCCGAGCACCAGCTTGTGCCGGGGCGCGCCGCGGTCGAGGTAGGCGCCGATGGCGACCTGGCCGCTGAAGTCCGGGTCCGTCGGGCCGCCGCGCGGGGTGCGCAGCGCCGACTGCTGGTTGGTCACCGAATCCCACGAGCCGTGGTAGTCGTAGCCCTGGATGGTGGCGAAGGTCAGCTCCTTGAAGACCTTCCGCACCTCGAACCCGCGCTCGACCATGCCCGGGTTGGCAGGCAGGAAGGCGGTCAGGTCGGCGCGCTTGCCGAGCTGGGCGCGGTACTCCCGGACCAGCAGGGTGAAGTTCGCCTTGTCCTCGGGCCGCACGACGTTGCCGGGCGCGGCCTCGCTGCCGGGCCATTCCCAGTCCAGGTCGATGCCGTCGAAGATGCCCGCCGCCGCGCCCGGGGCCGCGCCCGGCAGGTTGCCCTTGATCCACATGTCGATGCAGGAGCGCACGTGCTCGGCGCGGGACTCGGGCGTGAGGGCGGCGTTGGAGAAGTACTTCGAGCCGGTCCAGCCGCCCAGCGAGATGAGCACCCGCAGCCTCGGGTAGCGCTGCTTGAGCTGGCGCAGCTGGTTGAGGTTGCCCGCCAGCGGCTGCCCGGCGACGTCCTCCTTCCCGTTGACGCTCTGCTCGGCGGTGAACGGCCGCTGGTAGTCCGCCCACGGGTCGGCGCTGACGCAGCGGCCCTGCTCGTCGAGGAAGCCGAACGCGTAGTTGAGGTGCGTCAGCCGCTGGGCGGTGCCGTTCTTCACCAGGTCGCTGATCAGGAAGTTGCGGCCGTAGCCGCTCCACTGGGTGTAGTACCCGACCACGCGGTCGCCGTCCTTGCGGTGCGCCTGCGCGGGCGCGGCGGCGAACGCGGTCGCGAGCAGCGCGACGGCCACCGCGCCCGCTGCCCATCTGCCTCGGGACATGCCTCTCCTCTCCTATGGTCTGGACCACAGTAGGAGTTGGTCTAAACCACCGATAGCAACCGAATGGCCTATCTCACAGCATGCGCAGTCACTGCAAACTTGCACAACGCGCACTTTTTCCGGCTACCCTGGACGCCGTGAGCCTCCGCGACCGCAAGAAGCGCCAGACGCGTTCCGCGCTGGTCCGCGCGGCGTTGGAGCTGGTCCACGAGCGGGGCGTCGACCACGTGACGGTGGAGGACATCGCGCGGCGGGCCGACGTCGCCCCGCGCACGTTCTTCAACTACTTCGCCACCAAGGAGGACGCCCTGGTCGGCCCCGACCCGGAGTCGGGGGCGCGGATCAGGGCGGGCATCGCCGACGCGCCCGCGCACCTCGGCGCGGTCGAGGCCCTGCGGCTGGCGCTGCAGGCCGAGATCACCGAGCTGGCCAGCGACCACAAGCTGTGGACGCTGCACATCGCGGTGCTCGAACGGCACCCGGAGCTGATGGCCAAGGCGTTCGCGGGCGGGGCGGAGGCGGAGCGGCAGATCGTGGCAGGCATCGCCGAGCGCACCGGCCGGGCCGTGACCGACACCTATCCCCTGCTGCTCGCCGCCGCCGCGGGCGCTGCCTTCCGGGTGGCACTGACCCGCTGGTCGACGCTGCCGGAGCCGCCCGCGCTGGGCGAGCTGCTCGACGAGTCCTTCCACCTGCTCGCGACGGGCCTGCCCGATCCGCGCTGATCCCCAGTCGACACCACACCCGAGGACGCCCATGTCCATCACGCAAGACCCGCCATCGAGCGCGCCCACCTCGCGGCGGGACATCCTCCAGGCCATGTCCGGGCTGATGCTCGGCATGTTCATGGCGATCCTCGCCTCGACGATCGTGGCCAACGCGCTGCCGCGCATCGTCGCCGACCTCAACGGCTCGCAGTCGGTCTACACCTGGATCGTCACCACCGAGCTGCTGGCCATGACGGCGACCGTCCCGCTGTGGGGCAAGCTCGCCGACCTCTACAGCCGCAAGCTGCTCATCCAGCTGTCGCTGGGCCTGTTCGTGGTCGGCTCGCTCATCGCCGGGCTCGCGCCCAACGTCGAGGTGCTCATCGCCAGCCGCATCGCGCAGGGCCTGGGCGCGGGCGGCATGACGGCGCTGGCCACCATCGTGATGGCGGCGATGATCCCGCCGCGTGAGCTGGGCCGCTACGCGGGCATCTTCGGCGCGGTGTTCGGCGTCGGCACGATCGCCGGTCCGCTGATCGGCGGCGTCATCGTCGACACCTCCTGGCTGGGCTGGCGCTGGTGCTTCCTGATCGGCGTGCCGTTCACGCTGGCCTCGATCGTGCTGCTCCAGCGCACGCTGCACCTGCCGGTCGTGCGCAAGCAGGTCAAGATCGACTACCTTGGCGCGGCGCTCATCGTCGGCGGCGTGTCGACGCTGCTGGTGTGGTCGACGCTGGCGGGCAACCAATTCCCGTGGGCGTCGGGCTGGACCGCGCTGCTGGTCTCGGTCGGCGTGGTGCTGCTGGCGCTGGCGGTGTGGGTGGAGTCGCGGGCGACCGACCCGATCGTGCCGCTGACGATCTTCCGCAACCGCACGGTCACGCTCACCACGCTGGCGAGCACGCTGGTCGGCGTGGCGATGTTCGGCGGGACGGTGTTCCTGTCGCAGTACTTCCAGATCGCGCTGGGCAAGACGCCGACCGAGGCGGGCATGATGAGCCTGCCGATGATCCTCGGCCTGCTGGTGTCGTCCACGGTCGCCGGGCAGCTCATCACCCGCTACGGCAAGTGGAAGGTCTACCTCGTCTCCGGCGGCGCGGTGATGGTGGCGGGCATGGTGCTGCTGTCGACGATCACCGCGGCGACGAGCGTCCTGGTCGTCTCCGTCCACATGGCGGTGCTGGGCATCGGCGTCGGCCTGCTGATGCAGAACCTGGTGGTGGCCGCGCAGAACGACGTGCCAGCGAAGGACCTGGGCACGACCACCTCCACGCTGACGTTCTTCCGCAGCCTCGGCGGCGCGGTGGGCGTGAGCGCGCTGGGCGCGGTGCTGGCGAACTCGGTGACCAGGCAGATGACCGAGCGCTTCGGCCCGGCTGCCGCGGGCGGCGGCACCAGCGAGGTGCCGGACCTGGCCACCCTGCCGGAGCCGGTGCGCGCGGTGGTCGCCGACATCTACGCGTCGGCCACGGCCGAACTGTTCCTGATCGGCGCGCCGTTCGCGGCGGCCGCGCTGGTGGCGGTGCTGTTCATCAAGGAGAAGCCGCTGAAGACGCAGAGCGGCGATGAGCGGCTGGCCGCCGAGATGGCGCACTAGCCGTACAGTCCACAACGGACGGACCGGGGCGTAGGCCCCGGTCCGTCCTTCGTTTGAACGGGGATTGGTGCCAACGTCTCAGTGGCAATAATGGCAATGGTATTCCGGTTATACCTCGTCTAACGTGCAAATCGTTCGCGCGGACAGTTCCTCACCCTGCCACCGACGAGCGGTCACTCCCCGCCCGCCGGTGCTCGCACCGAACCAGGGAGAACACTTCCATGGGACCTGTTCGCCGAGCCCTGCCGCGCCGATTGGCCGTGGCGGGCACAGCCGCCGCCACCGCGTTCGCCGTTCTCGCCTCGCCCGCCGCCGCCGCCGAGGGCACTGTCCTGGGCACCGACAACCCCGCCGCGATCCCCAACAGCTACATAGTCGTGTTCAAGGACGCTGCCGTCACCAGCGTCGACACCGCCACCAGCGATCTGGCGCGCAAGTACGGCGCCTCCGTCGAGCACACCTACCGGCACGCCGTGCGCGGGTTCGCGGGCAGACTCTCGGCCAAGGCGGCCAGACAGCTCGCCGCGGACCCGAGCGTCGCCTACGTCGAGCAGAACGGCGTGGTCGGCGTCGCCGACACCCAGCCCAACCCGCCGTCGTGGGGCCTGGACCGCATCGACCAGCGCGATCTGCCACTGGACAACAGCTACACCTACCCCAACACCGCGTCGAACGTCACCGCCTACATCATCGACACCGGCATCCGGACCACCCACGCCGACTTCGGTGGCCGGGCGACGTGGGGCACGAACACCGTCGACAGCAACAACACCGACTGCAACGGGCACGGCACCCACGTCGCGGGCACCGTGGGCGGCACCGCGCACGGCGTGGCCAAGGGCGTCCGTCTGGTCGCGGTGAAGGTCCTCAACTGCCAGGGCTCCGGCACGCTCGCCGGGGTCACCGCGGGCGTGGACTGGGTGACGAACAACGCCACCAGGCCAGCCGTGGCGAACATGAGCCTCGGCGCGTCGGGCACCAACACCACCCTGGAGAACGCGGTCCGCAACTCGATCGCCTCCGGCGTCACCTACGCGCTCGCCTCCGGCAACTCCAACGCCGACGCCTGCAACTTCACCCCCGCCCGCACTCCGGAGGCCATCACGGTCAACGCGAGCACCCGGACGGACGCCCGCGCGTCGTTCTCCAACTACGGCACCTGCACCGACATCTTCGCCCCCGGCCAGGACATCACCGCGCCGTGGAACACCAGCGACACCGCCACCAACACCATCAGCGGCACGTCGATGGCCGCCCCGCACGTCGCGGGCGGCGCGGCGCTCATCCTGGGCGCGTCGCCGTCGCTGACGCCCGCGCAGGTGGCCTCGGCGATGATCTCGGCGTCGACCCCCAACAAGATCACCAACCCGGGCAGCGGCTCGCCCAACCGGCTGCTCTACGTCGCCACCGGCCAGCCGTCCGGGCCGAGCATCACCAACCCGGGCACGCAGCAGGACGTCGTCGGCTCCCCGGCGAGCCTGCAGCTGGCCGCGTCCGGCGGCAGCACGCCCTACACCTGGTCGGCCACCGGGCTGCCGACCGGCCTGTCGGTCAACGCGTCGACCGGCCTGATCTCGGGCACGCCGACGGTGGCCGACTCGTACTCGGTGACCGCGACCGTGACCGACAGCGCAGGACGCAGCGCGAGCACCACGTTCACCTGGATCATCGAGAAGGAGGACGGCGGCGGCGGCGACTGCGCCAGCCCGGGGCAGAAGCTGGTGAACCCCGGCTTCGAGAGCGGCACCACCGGCTGGTCCAACGCGACCTGGACGATCTACAGCTGGACCGGCACGGGCGCCCCGCGCTCGGGCACCCGGTCGTCGTGGATCAGCGGCTACGGCTACACCGAGACCGAGACGCTGCAGCAGAGCGTCACGATCCCGGCGGGCTGCACCGAGTCGACCCTGTCGCTGTACCTGAAGATCGTCTCGTCGGAGTCCGGCTCCACGGTGTACGACACGTTCACGGTGAAGATCGGCTCGACCACGCTGGCCACGTACTCCAATGTGGACGAGTCCGGCTACACCCTCCGGTCGTTCGACGTCGGCGCGTACGCGGGCCAGACGGTGACGATCAGCTTCACCGGCAGCGAGGACTGGTCGCTCCAGACCTCGTTCGTCCTCGACGACCTCGCGCTGACCGCGGGGTGATCGGGTAACGCGGAGAGCCTGCCCGGCGGGTCGTCCCCGCCGGGCAGGCGGCCGTTAGCGGTAGACCTCGAACGACCAGAGCGAGTAGCCCCAGCCGGTGGCCCGGGCCGTGCCGTGGACGCGCACGTAGCGCCCGGAGGCGGCGAGGCCGGTCAGGTCGTCGACGCCGCCGTCTCCCCCGGTCACCGTGCGGACGGTCGTCCACGTGGCGCCGTCGGTCGACATCTGCACCTGGTAGCCGGAGCCGTACGCGGTCTCCCAGGTCAGCTTGACCCGGCTCACCGGGCCGGTGGCGCCGAGGTCGACCTGGATCCACTGCGGGTCGGCGAACTGGCTCGACCAGCGGGTGCCGGGGTCGCCGTCCACCGCGGCCGACGCCGGGTAGGCCGCCGACTCCACGCTCGACGCCGTGGCGGGCCGGTTCCGGGCGACGTCCTCCGACGGCGGCGACGCCTGCCCGAAGGCGAACTCGTCGACGTCGAACAGGCTGCCCGCGCCCCCGGTGAACACCAGGTACAGGGTGTGCGTCCCGGCGGGCGGGGTGAGTGAGCCGGAGACGGTCACGAAGTTCTCCCAGCCGCCGGTCGGCGCGACCGCGACGGAGCCCAGCAGCGGGCCCGTCGGCGACCCGGTGCGCAGGGACAGCGTCCCGCCCGCGCCCGCCGAGGCGACCCGCGCGGTGAAGGACGTGACGCCCGCCAGGGAGTACGGGGTGAACGACACCCAGTCGCCGTTGTCGATGTAGCCCAGCGCGCGGCCGCCGACCGCGGCGGCCTTGTCCACCACCGTGATGCCGTTCTGCGCGCCGAAGTGCTCGGCCTGGCGGGTGCGCGGCTGCAGGATCGCGGTGGCCCGCGCGGTCAGCGGCGGGCTGCCGCTGTCGGCGTACTCGGCGTTCACGACGCCGAAGATGTTCGCGCTGACGTCGTGTTCACCGTCCGCCGTCGTCCGCAGCACGCCCGAGCAGCCGGTGGCGCTGGTGATCGGGTGGCCGTGGGTGTCGTGGCCGAGGATGTAGTCGACCTTCACCCGGGAGCAGTCGACGGCCGGGTCCTCGGCGTCGGCGACCACCACCCGGAACGAGACCTCGTCGCCGAAGGCGAAGGTCTGCCCGTTCGCGGGCAGCTCGATCCGGATGGTCGGCGCGCTGTTGCCCACCGAGATCGGCACGCTCGCCGACGCCGTCCTGGTGCCGTCGCTGACGGTCAGCGTGGCGGTGAAGGACCCGTTGGCGGTGTAGGTGTGGGACGGGTTGGGCGCGGTCGAGTCGACCGTGCCGTCTGTGGTGAAGTCCCAGGCGTAGCTGATCGGGTCGCCGTCGGGGTCGCCGCTGCCCGCCGAGCTGAACGCCACCGTCAGCGGCACGCGGCCCGAGGTCGGCGTGCCCGCGGCCTGCGCGACCGGCGGACGGCCCGCCGCGGTGGTGTGCTCGATGCGGTAGACGGCGGAGTTGGCGTCGCCGCCGAACCAGCCGGTGCCGTAGTCGAGGACGTAGAGCGCGCCGTCCGGCCCGAACTCCATGTCCATGACCTGCGTGCCCGTCCACGGGAACGCCGCGATCGGGCCGGGCGTGGTCCCGGTGCCGACGGTCTTGATCCAGCGCCTGCCGAACTCGCCCGCGAAGAACAGCCCGTCGTAGGACGCCGGGAACTTCACGCTGGAGTTCAGGGCCGGGTCGTAGCGGTAGACCGGGCCCGCCATCGGCGACAGCGAGCCGCCGCCGAGCTCCGGCGGGGTGGACCCGGTGTAGGGCAGCCAGCCGCGCTGGGCGGGCGGCAGCCTGCGGATGCCGGTGTTGTTGGGCGAGTCGTTGACCGGGCCGCCCGCGCAGTCGAACGCCGCGCCCGAGGGGCCCGACGGGAAGGTGTAGTCGACATAGGGGTCGTTGAAGCTGGAGCAGTAGGGCCAGCCGTGGAAGCCGGGCCCGGTGATCCGGCTGAACTCGACCTGGCCAGCCGGGCCGCGGCCGGGGTCGGCGGTGCCCGCGTCGGGACCGTAGTCGCCGACGTAGACGACGCCGGTCGCCTTGTCCACGCTCATGCGGAACGGGTTGCGGAAGCCCATCGCGTAGATCTCGGGCCGGGTGTTCGCGGTGCCCGGGGCGAACATGTTGCCCGCCGGGATCGTGTAGCCGCCGCCCGCCGACGGTCGCACGCGCAGGATCTTGCCGCGCAGGTCGTTGCTGTTGGCCGAGGTGCGCTGGGCGTCGTAGGCCGGGTTGCGGCCCGCGCGCTCATCGATGGGGGTGTAGCCGCCGGAGTCGAACGGGTTCGTGTCGTCCCCTGTGGACAGATACAGGTTGCCAGCCGCGTCGAAGTCGATGTCGCCGCCGACGTGGCAGCACAGGCCGCGGCTGGTCGGCACCTCCAGGACGGTGACCGCCGACGCCGGGTCGATCGTGTGGTCGGCGCGCACGGTGAAGCGGGCCAGGCGGTTGACCCCCGCGAACCGGGCGAAGTCGGCGGGCGTGCCGGTCGCCGGGGCGTCGCCGGGCGGGGTGGACAGGGGCGGGGCGTAGTAGAGGTAGACCCAGCGGTTGGTGGCGAAGCCCGGGTCCGCCTTGATGCTTTGCAGGCCCTCCTCGTCGTGGGTGTAGACGGGGAGGGTGAGCGCCACCTTGGTATTGCCGTTGACGTCGGTGTAGCGGACCGTGCCGTCGCGCGAGGTGTGCAGGACACCGCGGTTGGGCAGGACGGTCATGCCCATCGGCTCGCCGGTCTCTGCGACGCCCTTGGCGAGCGTGACCTGGGTGAACCTCGGCGCGGCCCCGCAGCCGCCGGTGCCCTGCGCGGCGTAGCGGATGCCGCCGAGCAGGTGATCGCGGAAGAGGGGTTCGGCGAAGCTCTCCCGGGTGTGGCCGCCGCCGGTGTACCAGGAGCGGCCGCCGTCGAAGCCGTGGCACCAGGCGATGGGGTGGTCGGCGCCCATGGTGCCGCCGGAGTAGGTGCTCTCGTTCAGCGTCGCGAGGACGTGCACGCGCCCGCGCGGGTTGTCGCGGTAGTTGTACCACTCGTCGAACCGGCTCCACTGCGCCGGAAGGTGCGCGGTGGAGGCGTGCTGACGGTCATGGACGTCGACGGTCGCCTGCTGCGGGGCGGGGTGGCTGGCGAAGTAGGAGCCGACGAGGTCGCCGTACCAGGGCCAGTCGTACTCGGTGTCGGACGCGGCGTGCACGCCCGCGTAGCCGCCGCCCGCGCGGATGTAGCGCTCGAAGGCGGCCTGCTGGCTGCTGTTGAGGACGTCGCCGGTGGTCGAGAGCCAGACGACGGCGTCGAACCGGGCGAGGTTGGTGTCGGTGAACTGGGCGGCGTCCTCCGTCGTCTCGACGGTGAAGTTGTTCTGCTGCCCTAACTGCTGGATGGTGGAGATACCGGCCGGGATGGAGTCGTGCCGGAAGCCCGCCGTCTTGCTGAAGACGAGCACGGTGAAGTCGGGGGCGGCGTGGGCGGGTGGGGTGACGGCGAGGGCTGTGGCCGCGACAGCGCATGCGACAGCGATCCTGCGTTTCACGCTCGGAGCCTTCCTGTCGGGGGACGACAGGCGTGCGCCGATCACGCCATGCGTGCTGGGTGAACTCAGGAGAACCTGATGTTACTGAAAGGATTCACCTGAGGGAAGAGCGCTCCCGCCCCGCCTGTTCCCACACCATCGGGTGACAGACGCCGGGCAACCCGGGGGGCGGCCGCTTCCGTCCTGGGTGCATGAAGACTCTTGTCGGCGTACTGGTGCTGCTGGTGGCCATGACCGCGTGCGGGGAGGGCAGCACTCCCGTGGGCGTCGGACCGGGCGCGGCAGGCCCTACCGGCGTCTACGTCAGTCAGTCGGGGCACGAATTGGTCGAGGGCACGCGGGTGCGCGTCGAGTTCACCGACGACGGCAGGCTGCTGGCGAGCGCGGGCTGCAACACGATGAGCGGGCCCGTCGAGACCGGCGGCGGCAAGGTCGTGGTGCGGGACCTGTCCGTCACCGAGATGGGCTGCGACCCGGCCCGGCACGCGCAGGACGAGTGGCTGGCGGGCCTGCTGACCGCGTCGCCCGCCTGGCGGATGGACGGCGAACGGCTGGTGCTCACCGCGAACGACACCGAGCTGGTCATGGCCAGGGAGACCGTCCCGCCGCTGCTGGGCACGACCTGGGTCGTGGACACCCTCGTCGAGGGCGAGGTCGCCTCGTCGGTGCCCACGCGGGCGACGCTGACGTTCAGCGCGGACCGGGTGGCCGTCGACACCGGCTGCAACACCGGTGGGGCGACCTACCGGATGACCGGGAACGCGATCGTGTTCGAGCCGCCCGTCCTCACCCGGATGGCGTGCGCGCCGGAGGTCATGGCCGTGGAGGACGCCATCGTCGCGGTCATGGACGGCAAGGCCGAAGTGAGCACGGACGGACAAACCATGACCTTGTCCAACGGGGCCAAGGGGATCCGCATGACGGCGGGCTGACTTCCACTTCGGATCGGCCGGTGGGACGAGAACCACGCGTTTGGGTCGTTCCGGTCAGGGTAATAACCGGGAATGATTGTGGCTCCCCTAGGAGGAGGGAGTTCCCGGGTGAGCGGCCGCGTTGGCGTCATCGACATCGGCTCGGTTTCGGCGTGCCTGCAACTGGCCGACGACGGTCCGCTGACCGCCGCGTACAAGTACCCCACGCGGCTGGGCCGGGAGATCCGACCGGACGGCGTGCTGACCAAGCGCGGCGTGCGGCGGGTCGTGCGGGCCGCCCGGGCGACGGTGAGCGCGGCGCGCGAGCTGCGCGTGCGGGAGCTGTTCTGCTTCGCCACGTCGTGCGTGCGGGACGCGGCCAACCGCGACGAGGTCGTGGAGGCGGTGTACCGCTCGGTGGGGCTGCGGCCGCAGTTCCTCACCGGGCCGCAGGAGGGCTGGCTGACCTACCACGCCGCGCGGCACTGGGCGGGCGGGTCCGGGCGGATGCTGCTGCTGGACATCGGCGGGGGCACCAGCGAGATCGTCTACGGCGAGGACACCGTGCCCGACGCCGCCCTGTCGCTCCCGCTGGGCGCTGGCACCCTGACCAGGGCGTTCCTGCACAAGGACCCGCCGACGGAGAAGGACCTGCGCAGGCTCAAGCGGCACGTGCGGCGCTCGCTCGACGACGTCGTGGGCGACCCGGACTTCGACCGCGCCGTGGCCGCCTCCCGGATCCTGCAGCAGCTCGGCAGGCTCGCGGGCGCGCCGCCGCTGGGGGCGGGCGCCGACGCCCGCCGCGTCCTCACGCTGTCCGATTTGGACAAGTGGATCCCCCGGCTTGCCGACATGCCCTCGTCGCGGCGGGCCCGGCTGCGCGGCATCTCCGCCGCCCGCGCCCCGTACGTCCTGGCGGGCGCGATCGTGGCCAGGAGCATGATGCGCACCCTCGACGTGTCCGAAGTGGAGCTGTGCCCGCTGACGCTGCGCGAGGGCATCCTCCTGCACCACCGGGAAGGTGACGAGCCGCTGCCGCTCGACCCGCTGCGGCTGCGCTGAGAGGAGACCGCCATGGCAGCCCCGCTGCCGGAGGACCGCCGCGGCGCGCCGCTGCGCGCGCTGGTGACCGGCGCCGACTCCGGGATCGGCCGGGCCACCGCCGTCGCCCTCGCGGGCGGGGGCGTCGACGTCGGCATCACCTGGCACACCGACCGGGAGGGCGCGGAGGCGACCGCCCGCGAGGTCGAGGCCGCCGGGGTGTCGGCCTTCGTCACCCGGATGGACCTGACCGACCTGCCCACGGCGGCCAGCGCCGTCGACGCGGCCGCCGAGGCGCTCGGCGGGCTGGACGTGCTGGTCAACGCCTCCGGGACGGGCTCGTCGACGCCCCTGCTCGACCTGGACTTCGACGACTGGCGCGCGGTGCTCGACGTCGACCTCCACGGCGCGTTCCTCTGCGCGCAGCGGGCCGCCCGGCACATGGTCGCCGCGGGCCGGGGCGGCCGGATCATCAACGTGACCAGCGTGCACGAGCACGCGCCCCGGGTGGGCGCGGGGCCGTACTGCGTGGCCAAGGCCGGGCTGGGCATGCTGACCAAGACGCTCGCCCTGGAGCTGGCGCCGTACGGCATCACGGTGAACTCGGTGGCCCCCGGCGAGATCTCCACGCCGATGACGGGCCAGGAGGACGCCGACCCGCGCGAGCAGCCCCGCCCCGGCTACCCGCTGGGCAGGCCGGGCCACGCGCACGAGGTGGCCTCCGTGATCGCCTTCCTGGCCACCCCGGCCGCTGGCTACGTCACCGGCGCCTCCTACGTCGTCGACGGCGGCATGCTGCTCATGGGCCCGCAGGCCAGCGGCGCCCTCCAGAACGACGACTGGCGCACGCCCTGACGGACTAGGCGGCGGCCACCCGCAGGTCGGCGACCAGTCCGGCGTAGACCTCGTCGCGGTCGTCGCGGGCGCGCAGGACGGCGGAGGGGTGGGTGGTGGCGAGGACGTCGCGGCCGGCGAAGGGGCCGTCGGGAGCGGGGAGGACGCGGCCCCGGTCGGTCGTGATGCGGAACTTCGGGCCGTGCAGGGCCTTGGCGGCGGTCGCGCCGAGGCAGACCACGAGTTCGGGGTCGACGCGGGTGATCTCGGCGGCCAGCCAGGGCGCGCAGGCGACCACCTCGGTGCGGCCGGGGGTCTTGTGGATGCGGGTCTTGCCCCGTTCGGAGCGCTGGAACTTGAAGTGCTTCACCGCGTTGGTCAGGTACACCTCGTCCCTGGCGATGCCCGCCTCGGCGAGCGCCTTGTCGAGGATGCGGCCCGCGGGGCCGACGAACGGCTCGCCCTCGACGTCCTCGCGGTCGCCGGGCTGCTCGCCGACCAGGACCAGCCGGGCGGTGTCCGGCCCGGCGCCGAACACCGCCTGGGTGGCGTCGCGGTAGAGGTCACAGCCGCGGCAGGTGTGGACCGCGGCGCGCAGGTCGTCCAGCGTCCCCCGGTCGGGGACGTACGGCTCGGCGCTCATACCGGGGTGTATCCCGCTTCGACCGGGGTCAATCCCGTCGTCTGCGCGGCGAGCATGGCCGCGACCGCGGCGGGCCCCCCGGGCGCGGCGACGCGTTGCAGCTCGGCGCCGGTGCCGCGGCGGGAGAGCTCGGCGAGCGTGGAGGTGACCATGCTCAGCTCGCCGAACTCGGCCAGCGCGGGCCGCACCCAGTTGAGCAGGGCGGCGAGGCGGCGGCGGGCGCTGGTGCGCCGCCGGGTGACCGGGTCGACCGCGGCGCCGCGCATCCCGTGGCGGGCCGCGCTCCACAGGGCGGCGGCCATCGTGTCGCGGTCGGGGCGCGGGGCGGGGATGCCCGCGGCGAGGTCGGAGGCCGCGGTGACGACGATGGCCCGGCACAGGGCGGCCAGCAGCATCGCGTCGGCGGGCGTCGGCACGCTGTCGGCGACCCGGATCTCGATGGTCGGCAGGTGCGGTGAGAGCCGGGCCAGCCAGAAGGTGATGCGGTCGTCGGTGAACGCGCCGCAGTCGACGAGCCGGGCGATGTGGCGGTCGTGGTCGGCGGCCGATTCGACCCACGGCGGCGGGCCCGCGGCCGGGAAGGCGGCCTGGGCCAGCGCGCGCAGGCTGGCGTAGTCGGCGTCCCTGCCCTGGCGCAGGGGCGAGTTGGCCGACAGCGCCAGCAGGGTCGGCAGCCAGGGCGTGACGTAGTTGAGCAGGGCGGCGGCCGCGTCCCGGTCGGGCACGCCGACGTGCACGTGCAGGCCGCAGCACTGGTAGTCGGAGAACATGCCGCCGTAGTGCGTGGCGATGCGCGCGTACCGGTCACCGCTGGTCAGGGTGATGGGGCGGGACGCGACGATGGGCGCCCCGGTCGCGATGAGCAGCGCGCCGTGGGCACGGGCCCGCTCGGCGAGCCGGGCGCGGGCGTCGGTGAGCTGGGCGGCGGCCGCCGCCGCGGTGTGGCAGACGCCGGTGGCCACCTCCACCTGGCTGCGGGCGTACTCGTACTGCGGCGTCCACGGCCCGTAACCGTGGCACTGGTCGATGACGGCGGGGCCGCAATCGACCGGTTCTGCGGTGCGCGGGTCGACCAGCAGGAACTCCTCCTCGATGCCGAGGGTGGCTCCCGCGTCGACGCGGCTTCGGGGGTCGGTCGTGTGCATGGGCTGCTCCGATCGCGGCCGAAGTCGGCTCCCCATCATGGTGCGGCGGCAGCGGGCGGGCGGCACACCAAGGACGAGATTCCGCGACGCCCCGCCGCCCGCGCAGCCACCGAACGGGTCGGTTTGCGGCCCGGGACGGGGAGGGTACCCCCGGTCATGACACGCACGGCCGTGCCGCGGACCTTGACGGCGATTTCGCGGAGCGACGCAGCCAAACTGGGGCTGCGCGTCGTGTTTCCGCTGGTGGCGAGCGGTCTGGTCGTGCGCAGACCGCGGACGGTCGGCCTGCTGACGAAGGCGGGCGCCTACCAGGCGATGCTGAACGAGCTCCGCAGGATGCGCGTGCGCTACGGCCCGGGTCCCGCCTCGGTGCGGCTGGGCAAGCGCCGGTTCGTGATCCCGCTGTCCGCCGAGGACGCCGCGCTCGTGCTGGCCGAGACGCCGGTGCCGTTCTCCCCGGCGAACCGGGAGAAGGTCGCCGCGCTCCGCCACTTCCAGCCGCACGGCCTGCTCATCTCCCCCGCCGCCGCCCGCCGCGACCGCCGCCGGTTCACCGAGCACGTGCTGGACACCCCGCTCCCGATGCACCGCCTGTCGGCCCCGTTCGCCGCCGCCGTGAGCGCGGAGGCCGAGGCGATGCTCGAACACGACCGCCTCGACTGGCCCACCTTCGCCGACGGCTGGTGGCGCCTGGTCCGCCGCATCACCCTCGGCAAGGGCGCCCGCGACGACGTCGAACTGATCGACCTCCTGCACACGCTGCGCGCCGACGGCAACTGGTCCTACCTGCACCCCCGCCGCCAACGCCGCCGCCAACGCTTCGCCGAACGCCTCGAATCCCACCTCGACCGCGCCGAGCCGGGCAGCCTCGCAGGCCTCACCGCCGCCCAGGGCTCCCAGGCGGTCGACCAGTTCCCCCAGTGGCTCTTCGCCTTCGACGCCGCGGGCATGGCGGTGATGCGCACCCTCACCCTGGTCACCAGCCACCCGGAGATCCTGGCCCGCCTCCGCGACGAGACCGACCAACGTCCCGTCTTGAGGGCCTGCGTACTCGAATCACTCCGCCTGTGGCCGACCACCCCCGCCATCCTCCGAGACACCACAGAGGCCACGGACTGGGGCCCACCGGGAACCACCGTCGCCGTGATCACCCCCCTGTTCCACCGAGACTCCGGCGACCGCTTCGACCCGGACCTCTGGCTGGACGGCAGGGCCGCCCTCAACCCGGCCCTCCTCCCGTTCAGCACAGGCCCAGCAGGCTGCCCGGGCCGAAACCTGGTCCTGTTCATCACCTCAACCTTGATCCACGCCCTACTCAGCCGCGCAGACCTAACCCCAAAGAAACCCCTGACGGGACCAATGCCAGCAAACCTGAACCCCTTCAAACTGACACTAACAAAAACCAAATAAGAAGCAACGCGCCCACCCACCTACGCAACACGCCCCAGATAACCGTCCGATGGGGTGAACCCGCATTCGTGGGGAGAAAAGCGGTGCTACCCTACCTCGGGCGTGGACGGCTTCGCCGCTCCGCCCTTTTTCCACGCCCGCGCCGCTTTTCTTAGGGGCCCCGCGAATGCGGGTTCACCCCATCGAGGGTTATGCGTAGATGGTTCTGCCAGGTGGTTCGTAGGCGTTCGAGTCGGACGATGAGTTGGATGAGTGTGGGGAGTTCGGTGATGCGGCCGCGGTAGCCGGTGGCCAGGATCTTCCAGTTCTTGAGGTGTCCGATGCAGCGTTCGACGGCTGCGCGGATCGCGGACAGTTGTCGGTTGAACTCGCGCATGTCGGGGTCGGGGAAGTCGGTGTGCGTGGTTTCTTGTGTGGGGTGGTCATGCGGCTGCCTTGGTAGGCCTTGTCCGCGAGGGTCTGGGGTCGGTCGAGTTGTTCGGCCAGGCGCCAGGCGCGGAAGGCGGTGATGTCCTGCAGTGCCGCGGGTTCGTGGTCGGAGACGGCCAGGACGCGGCCGTGCAGGTCGGCGGCGACGTGGACGGTCATGCCGTGTCGGCGTCGGTGTCCGGAGCGGGTTCCGGTGACATCGCGCCTGTTCCCGGTCGGGATCAGGGTGCCGTCGATGATCAACGCGGTGTCCGGGACGACGGTGACCGGCGGGTCCAGGCGAGCCAGTTCGACGGCCAGGACGGCGGTCACCAGCCGCACCGTGCGCGAGATGGTGCTCTGGTGCACCCGATAGAACTTCGCCAGCACCGCTTGGGCGAGGTTGGTGCGCCAGGCCTCCAACGCCAGCACCACCGCCCGGCCGGGGTGAACCGGCGGCGCGGATCCCACGGCACCCGTTCGGCGAACAGCTCCGACAACTCCCGCACCTGGGCATCGGTGAGCCCGGTGATATTCTCTGTCACGCAACGGCCTCTTCGTGAATCGTCTCTGTGGTAGGAAACGATCTTAACGACAGAGGCCGTTGCGCTGCCCCGAGGCGCCGATCACACCCACATCACCCGCATAACGCTCATCGGACGCCCAAGGATCAAATCGCGCTCCGAACCTTGGGTGCGCAGCTCAAGCCTCCGACTCCGCCCCAACCGCCTCCTCCGCACACCTTTGACGAGGCGCAGGCGTCGTAGGGCGACAGGCGGGGGCGTAGGTGGTTCGCGATTTGCTTTTGGGGTGTCCGATGGAGTGAACTCGCATTCGCGGGGCCCCTAAGCGAAGCGGCGCGCGCGGAAAGAAGGGCGGAGCGGCGAAGCCGTTCCGCGCCGAGCAAGGGTAGCACCGCTTCGCTCCCCACGAATGCAAGTCCACTCCATCGGACATAAGCGTCACGCGTGTTGCGTGTGTGGGTGGTTGCGTTGCTTTATCGCGGGGTTCGAGGGAGCGGTCAGGTTAGTACGTGGACTGCTACGGCTACGTCTACTAGGGCTACTGCCATCACCGCTGCGAAGGGGGCTCTGCCGCCTTTTGCGACTCCGATCGCCAGGATCATGCCCGCTACTCCCAGTGCCGCCAGTGCCAGGGGTGTCGGTGGGCCTGGTGGGCCTAGGGCTAGTAGGACGCCGGTGGCGAGCATCAGGGCGGCTGCGGCCAGGATCGAGGAGCGTGCGCCGATTCGGTGCGGTAGGCCGCGTACTCCCGTCGCCAGGTCGTCCGCCAAGTCGGGAATCGCGTTGGCGAAGTGGGCTGCGCTGCCGAGGGTGGCGGCTGCGGCCATCAGCCACAGCGGAGCCGGACCGACGATCACCGGTAGCAAAGCGAACGACACCGTGTACGGGACGACCGAGAAGGCTGTCGATTTGACGCCCAGGTCGTAGGCCCAGGCCGACGCCAAAGCGACCGTGTGGGCCAGGAGGGCTGTCAGGCCGAACAGAGACGTCAGGGCCAAAGCGGCCACGGCGGCGACGATCACGCCTGCACCGACCGTCCGACGGGACACGCGGCCCTCGGCCACCGGCTTGCCGGAGCGGCCCACGGCGGCGTCGCGGGAGGCGTCGACGAGGTCGTTCAGCCAGCCCACCGAGAGTTGTCCACAGAGGACAGCGGCAGCGAGGCCCACGACCTCGGGGACCGTCCTGTCCGCTGCCGCCGCCAAGGCCGCCGCGAGGGCCGTCACGGTGAGGGTGGGCGCGGGGTGGCACGCCATCGCTAGGGCGGCTCCGGTCCGCACGGCCTGCTGCACGGGCCCGAGTGTGCCAGCCTGGAGCACGTGCCACCGACCGAGCAGTTGCCGAGGAACGACATCCGCCTCTACGACCGACTCGCCGACCAGTGGTGGCGGCCTCGGGGTGTGTTCGCCATGTTGCACTGGCTGGCCGCCGCCCGGGGGGAGTTGGTGCCGCCGCCGGAACGGGCGGGGGCCGTGTTGGTGGACCTGGGGTGCGGGGCCGGGTTGTTGGCCCCGCACGTGCGCGGATACCGGCACATCGGGGTGGACATGTCGGCGAGCGGGTTGCGGCAGGCGCGGGAGCACGGGGTGACGGCGGTGCGGGGCGACGTCCTGCGGGTGCCGCTGCGCGACGGGTGTGCCGACGTGGTCGTGGCCGGGGAGATCCTGGAGCACGTGACGGACCTCGACGCGGCGGTCCGGGAGATCGGGCGGGTGCTGGCGCCGGGCGGGCTGCTGGTGCTGGACACGCTCGCGGCGACCCGGCGGTGCCGGTTCGTGGCGATCGGCGTCGCCGAGCGGGTGCCCGGGATGGCGCCGCGCGGGGTGCACGATCCCCGGCTGCTGGTTGATCGCGCCGCGTTGGTCAAGGTCGCCGCGGAAGTGGGTATCCCGCTGCGGTTGCGCGGCATCCGGCCCGTCCTGTCCGACGTGGCGGGCTGGCTGCTGGGCAGGCGGGACTCCGTCCGGCTCCGGCCGGTGCGGGACACGGGTGTGCTGTTCCAGGGCGTCGGCCGGAAGGTGGGATGAGACGGTGGAACGACGGGCCGTGGTGGCCGGGATCGGGGTCGCCGTGCCCCCGGCCTTCGACCAGCGGGTCATGTGGGACACCCACTTCAGCGGCGCGCTGGCCGGGAGCCGAGCGGCCGAGCGGATCTTCGCAGCGTCCGGCGTGCGCACCCGGCACGCGGTGGCCGACCCGCGCAGCGAGGACGTCGCGCACTGGTCGACGGCGGCGCGGATGCGCCGCTACGCCGAGGCCGCCCCGCCGCTGGCCCACCAGGCCGTCACCGCGGCCCTGGCCGACGCGGGGCTGGACGCGGGCGACATCGGGCTGCTCGCCGTCGCCTCCTGCACCGGGTACGGCACCCCCGGGGTGGACATCGCGCTGGCCGGGTCGCTGCCGCTGGACCCGAGGGCGCGCAGGCTCCTGGTGGGGCACATGGGCTGCTACGCCGCGCTGCCCGGCCTGGACAGCGTCAGCGACTACGTCAACGCCAACGGCAGACCCGCCGTGCTGCTCTGCCTGGAGCTCACCTCCCTGCACGCCCAACCGCCGACCGACGACCCCGAGCAGATCGTCTGCCACGCCCTCTTCGGCGACGCCGCGGTGGCGCTGGTCCTGCGACCGGACCGGGGGCCGGGGCTGCGCGTGGTCGACACCGCGTGGCGCACGCACCCGGACACCAGCGACCACATGACCTGGCACGTGACCGACCTCGGCTTCCGGATGAGCCTGTCCCGCCGCGTGCCGGACGTGCTGGGCGTCGAGGTGGAGTTGCTCGCCAAGGACCTGCTGGACCCGCACGGCCTCACCGCGGCCGACGTCGACCACTGGGCGGTGCACCCGGGCGGGCCGCGCATCCTGACCGTGGTCGAACAGGGCCTGGGGCTGCCGGACACCGCGCTCGCCGAGTCGCGCCGGGTGTTGGCCGACTACGGCAACTGCTCCTCGGCGACAGTCGGGCTGATCCTGCGCCGCCTAGCCCCGGCCCCCGGGGAGACGGTCGTGGCGATGGCGTTCGGCCCGGGCCTGACCCTGTCCGGCGCGCTGATGGTGGCCGAGCCCTGAGCGTCGTGATCGTGGGGGCAGGCCCGGTCGGCATGACGGCCGCGCTGCTGCTGGTCCGGCGCGGGATGGACGTGACCGTCCTGGAGCGGCACGCGGAGCCGTACCCGCTCCCCCGCGCGGTGCACCTGGACGGCGAGGCCGTGGACATCCTGCGCGGGGCCGGGGTGCTGGAGCCGTTCCTGCGCATCAGCCGGGCCATGCCGGGACTGCGGCTGGTCGACGCCGGGCACCGGGTGCTGGCCGAGTTCCGCCGCGCGCCCGTCGGCCGGTTCGGGCACCCGGACGCGTCCCTGTTCGACCAGCCCGCGCTGGACGCCGTGCTCGCCGCCGCGCTGCCGGACGGCGTCATCCGGCGCGGCGTGGACGTGGTGGCGGTCGAGCCGGGTCCGGTGGTGGTGTGCGCGGACGGCACGCGGATCGCGGCGGAGGCGGTCCTCGGCTGCGACGGGGCCGACAGCGTGGTCCGGCGCTCGCTCGGCATCGGAGTGCGGGAGCTGCGCCCCGCCGAGCGGTGGCTGGTGGTGGACGCGGTGTCCCCCGAACCGGTGGACATGTGGGACGGCGTGCACCAGGTGTGCGCCGAGCGCCCGGCGACGTTCATGCGAGTGGTGGGAGACCGTTACCGCTGGGAGTTCCGGCTGCGCCCCGGCGAGGACGGCGGGTCACTGTCCCCACCGGACGGTCCGACGGTCATCCGCCGCGCCGTCTACACCTTCCACGCCCGGGTCGCCGAGCGCTGGCGGCTGGGCCGGGTGTTCCTGCTGGGCGACGCCGCGCACCTGACGCCCCCGTTCGCCGGGCAGGGACTCGGCGCGGGCCTGCGAGACGCGGTGAACCTGGCGTGGAAGCTGGACTACGTGCTCGACCGCGGCGCCCCGGACGAGCTGTTGGACACCTACCAGGCCGAACGGCTCCCCCACGCGCTCACCACCATCCGGGCGGCGCGGCTGCTGGGGTGGGCCATGACCGGTGGCCGCGCCCGGCAACGCCTGCTGCGCGCGGCCGCGCACCTGCCGATGGCCGAGGTCGCGCCCCGGCTGCGCGGCGGGCCGCTGGTGCGGCGCGGGGGCGGCAAGGTGCTGCCGGGTGCGAGTTACGACGACTTCGCCGTGGTCGGGAACCGCCTGGTGCGTCCGGACGGCGTGGTCGCGGGAACGGCGCGGACCGCGTCGGGGCTGGCTGCCCTGACGCGGTCCGTCAACGGGTGCCTCAGACCGTCAGGGTCCAGGAGTTGATGTAGCCGGTGTCGGCGCGGTAGCGGTCCTGGACGCGCAGGCGCCAGGTGCCGTTCGCGGTCTCAGCCGACGCGTTCACCGTGTAGGTGGTGTTGACGTCGTTGCTGGAGTCGTTGCTGGTGCTCTTGAGCCGGTACACCGAGCCGTCCGGCGCGACCAGGTCGATCTGCAGGTCGCCGACGTAGGTGTGGCGGATGTCCACGGCGACCTTGGTCGACGCCGACGCCGTGCCGGTGCAGCCGGACACGGTCACCGAGCTGGTCACCGCGGCGCCCGCGTCCGGGATGGACACGTCGGCGCTGTTGGTGACGGGCGCGCAGGTGGGCGGCGTGGTGCCGCCCGAGCCGGTGTAGAGCATCCGGTTCGGCGACCCGGCGCCGAGGTTGGTCAGCGTGTCCTTGGTGGAGTTCGCGACCAGCGCGTCGCGCACGGTCAGCTGGCTCGCGGTCCGGTTGCCCTCCAGGTACAGCGCCGCAGCGCCCGCGACGTGCGGGGTGGCCATGGAGGTGCCGCTCTTGGTGGCCGTGCCGGTGTTGCTGTTGTACGCGGCGGACACGATGTTGTCGCCCGGCGCCCAGATGTCGACGCAGGGGCCGTAGTTCGACGTCCAGATCTGGTTGTCGACGCGGCCGTCGTTGCGGTCGGTCGCGCCGACGGTGATCGCGTCGGGCGTGCTGGACGGCGAGTCGTCGCACGCGTCGTCGCCGTAGTTGCCCGCGGCGACGGCGGTGACGACGCCGGAGTCCATCATGCGCTGGACGGCGTCGTTGGTCGCGGTCGACTTGCCCGTGCGCAGGCTCAGGTTGGCGACCGCGGGCTTGACGGCGTTGCTCGTCACCCAGTCGATGCCCTCCAGGATGTCGGCTGCGGTGCCGGTGGACGAGCAGCCGAAGACCCGCACGCCGATGAGCGTCGCGCCCTTGGCCACGCCGTAGGCGGTGCCGCCCGCGGTGCCCGCCACGTGCGTGCCGTGGCCCTGGCAGTCGCTGGTGTCGTTGTCGTTGTCCACCGTGTCGCGCCCGTGCTTGGCGCGGCCGCCGAAGTCCTGGTGGTTGATGTTGATGCCGGTGTCGATGATGTAGACGTTGACCCCGGCGCCGGTCGCGGTGTACTCGTACCGGCTGTCCAGCGGCAGGTCGCGCTGGTCGACGCGGTCCAGGCCCCAGGTGGGGTTCTGCTGGACGTCGGCCAGTTCGACCCGGTGGTTCTGCTCGACGTAGGCGACCCTCGGGTCGGCGGCGAGCCTGCGGGCCTCCCGGTCGGACATGGCCGCGCTGAAGCCGCTGATCGCGCTGGTGTAGACCGTGTCCACCCGGCCGCCGTGCTCGGCGGTCAGCTCGCGGGCCGCCTCGGTCGACGAGCCGCCCTTGAGCACGACGATGTAGCTGCCGCTGATGGCGTCGGCCACGGACAGCACCTCGCCCTCGGCGGGCATGGCGGTCAGCACTCCGCCAGCCACCGCGGTGAGCGCGCCCATGCCCACCAAGGCCAGTTTCTTCCGAACATGCGTCATCTTGCGCTGTTCTCCCTCGCGTAGCCCGCGCGGGCCGGAAGCAGGGACGGCCCGCGCGGGTGTGGTGTGTCCGCCCATGCAGGGGAGGCGGACAGGGGGAACGGTAAGCACGGCAGGGGCTTCGGCCAACCGACGATCGTCAGGGCGCGCCCGTCCCGTGGGTGGTGACCTGCCGGTTTGGCGCGAGACCGGCAAGCGGTAAATCCCGCGAGGGGGAAATTCACGGGCGCGGCGTGTAGTCCGGGGCGCGGGCGCGTCATACCGGTCGGACAGCCATGCGGATGAGAGGGGACGGGTGGAGTTCAGTCCGGGAACCGATGACGGGACCGCCGCCGCGCCCCTAGCGTCGGGGCATGGAGCACGCCCGACCGACGGTGTCGGTGGTCATCCCCTGCTACAACAGCGCGAAGACCCTGGAGGCGTGCCTGCGCGCGCTCCACGCGCAGTCGTACCCGCCGCTGGAGATCGTCGTCGCGGACGACCGCAGCACCGACGACTCGCGGGAGATCGCCGCCCGGCACGGCTGTGTTGTCGTGCCCGCCGAGGTGAACACCGGCCCGTCCGGCGCGCGGAACCGGGGCGTGGCCGCCAGTTCCGGCGACGTGCTGTTCTTCCTGGACTCCGATGTCGCGTTGGAGCCCGACGCGATCGCCAGCGCGGTGCGGCTGCTGGAATCCGAGCCGGACCTCGGATGCGTGCACGGGATGTATACGACGGAGCCGTTGAACGAGGACGGCTTCATCGCGCGCTACCGCCTCCTGCACAGCCGTCACTGGCATGAACGGCACGCGGGCCGGGTGCGCACGGCGTTCTTCGCGTTGGCCGCCATGCCGCGCCGGGTGTTCGACGAGGTCGGGCCGTTCGACGAGAACCTGCGCGAGTCCGAGGACGTGGAGTACTCCGACCGCCTGCATCCGCGTTTCGGCATCCTGCTGACCGACTCGGTGCAGGGCGGCCACGACGACGAGACCGCGCTGCTCCCCCTGCTGCGCACCCAGTTCAAGCGCGCTCAGCTGCTCGTCCCGGTGGCGCTGGTGGAGCGCGGCGCGGGCCGGGGCGGGGTGCGGGCCAACCGGTTCTCCGGGGTCGCCGCCGCCGGGCTGGCCGTCGCCGCGCTGCCGTTTAGTCTGGTGTGGACGGAGGCGCTGATCGTCGCCGCCGCCATGGTGGGCGTGTTCGCCGTGATCGAGCCGAGTTTGTCCCGCTATGTGTTGCGCGAGCGCGGTCCCGGCTTCCTGGTGGGGTTCACGGCGGTGCACTTCCTGCTGCACCTGGCGATCGTCGCGGGGGCCTCGGTCGGCGCGCTGCGGTTTCTGGTGGACAAGGACTTCGGGCCGAGCAGGCTGGCGCGGCCGCGATGGCTGGGTCGGGCCGTCACGGTGGTGGTGACCGCCGTGGTGCTGGTCTTCGTCCTGTGGGCGCTGCGGTCGCTGGAGTGGTCCGCGCTGGCGGACACGCTGGGCGACCCCGCAGCGCCGCCGATGCTGGGCGCGGCGGTCGCGGCGAACACGGGCGGGCTCGTGCTGGCCATGCTGGGCTGGCGGAGCGTCCTGGTGGACAGCGGACCCCGGGTGGGCGTGCGCGACAGCGCGCGCATCTTCTTCGTCGGGATGGTCACCAAGCTGGTGCCGGGCCGGGTGTGGGCGGTGCTGACGCACGTGCGCTACGGCAAGGCCGCCGGGATCACGCCAGCCCGCATGGTGGCGGTGTACCTGCTCAACATCCCGATCGGGCTGCTCACCGCGGCCGTGGTCGGCCTGCTGGCGGTGCCCGCGGACACCGCGTGGGCTGTTGCGGTCCCGGCGGCCGTCGCGGTCGCCGTGTTCGTGTGGCCGGACTCGGTCAACCGGCTGTCGGCGCTCACCCTGCGGCTGGCGAGGCGGGAACGGCCCGACCGGTTCGCCTCGCCGAGGGCGGTGCGCGCCTCGATCGGGTTCTCCCTGGTGTCGTGGCTGGTGTCGGGTCTGCACCTGTGGGCGCTCGCGGTCCTGTTCGGCGCGGACCCCGGTCCGGCGCTGCCGGTGTGCGTCGGCGGGTTCGCCCTGGCGATGCTGGTGGGCAGCCTGGTGGTGGTCGTGCCCGACGGCATCGGCGCGCGCGAGGTGGTGCTGGCGCTTCCGCTGGCCACGATCCTGCCGTGGCCGTCCGTGGCCGCGGTGCTCGTGCTGAGCCGGATCGCGGTGCTGGTCAGCGAACTGCTCGCGGCGGGTGTGTCGCTGCTGGCGGCGGGGAGAGCAGCAGCTCCTGCGGACGGTGATCGGACAGTCCTCGCGGATCGGTGAACCCGTAGCGGTGCACCGGCACCGACGGCGAGGTGAACGCCCAGTCCAGCCGCCACCCGAACGGACCGACGTGCCAGGACGTCGGGTACACCTCCGATCCCGCCTCGGCGGCGTCGCGGACGACGGCGCGCACGGCGTCGAGCTCGCCCATGCTGGGGCTGGTGTTGAAGTCGCCCGCGACCACGACGGGCCGGGGGTTCGCCCGCACGTCGGCGAGCAGGGCGGCGAAGTGGGCCCGCCGCTCCCCCGCCGCGTCGGCCATGTGGGCGAGGAAGGCGCCCGCGAAGTTGTACTGCACGGGGATGTGGACGTTGTAGAACGACATCACCGTGCCACGGACGTCGAGGTCGGTGCGCAGGACCTTCGCGTCGCGGAACTCCAGCGGCCAGGGCAGGCCCGGCCGGTCGGGGCCGACCAGCGGCCGGGCGACGACCGGGAACCGCGTCAGGGTCAGCAGCTCGCCGCGGGCCACGATGGTGTAGCCGGGGAACTCGCGGCGCAGCCGTTCGGTGTCGTCCACGGGCGAGTGGGCCTTGACCACGTCCGGCTCGCCGTCGGTGTGGTGCACGTACTCCTGCAACAGGTACACGTCGGCGTCCTGCTGTCTGAGGAAGGCGTGGAAGGCATCGGGGTCGTCGTGCTGGCTCCAATACTCGGTGTTCCACGCGAACACCCGGACCGCGTCGCGCGGGGCGGGCCGCGCCTCGCCCCAGGTGAACCCGGCCAGGCCGAGCCCGGTGACGAGCGCGGCGACGGACGGCACGACCACCCACCAGCGGGCCGCGCGCGGCACCGTCAGCCCGCGCCACAGCACGGCGGCGAGCGCGGCCATGACCAGGAGCGGGACGGCCGTGAACGTCAGCGGCGGCAACGCGTCGACCACCGACCAGAGCCACCAGCGGCCGGACAGCCGGAGGTGGGCCAGGACGAACCCGGCCCACCCCACCGCCGCCGCGACCAGGAGCCTGCTGCCGCGGCACCACCTCACGCCGGGACCCCCGTGGTGTAGATGCCGCGGAAGCGCGGCGAGGTCAGCCAGTGCAGCACGCCGACCCCGACGGCGAGCGCGATCGTGACGTTCACCAGGAACTGCAGCGCCACGAAGCGGGGCAGGAACAGCACGCCCGCGTGCCGGACGGCGAAGCGGTACATCCCGGCGTCCAGGCCGACCGACAGCGCGAACAGCCCGGCGGGCAGCAGCGCCCACAGCGGGCCGAGCAGCACCGACGGCAGCGTGACCACGGCCAGCAGCGCGGCGACGGCGGCGTAGGCGCGGGTCGCCGTCTCGAAGCCCTTCGCGAACCGGCGGGCGCCCATGTAGAGCGGGATGCGCATCCGGCCGCGGTGGAACAGCTTGCGCAGCAGCACCTTGAGCTTCCCGTCGTGGTCGTGCCGCCCGCGGACCTGCGCGGTGAGCAGCAGCGTGTGCGCGTGGTTGATCCGGTGGCCGTAGTCGACCTCCTCGGTGTGGCGCAGGGCGGGGTTGAACGGACCCGTCTCGGCGAACACCGACGCGCGGATGGCGCAGATGTTGGGGAACAGGAAGGAGATCGGCCCCTCCGAGCTGATCGACCACCAGTAGTACTGCATTGCGCGGAAGCGCTTGACCGCGCCGCCCGGGATGAGCGGCTCCGGGTCCTCCACCCCGCACACCCCGCCGACGGACGGGTCGGCCGCCAGCAGGTCGACCGCGCGCTGAACCGCGTCCGGCTCGATGGCCACGTCGGAGTCCAGGAAGAACAGGACGTCGCCGGACGCGGCGGCCACGCCGAGGTTGCGGGCCACCGCGCAGCCGCCGTTGACCGCGCCGCGCACGACCCGCGCGCCGTGCGCCTCGGCGATCGCTGCCGAGTCGTCGGTGCTGGCGTCGTCGGCGACGATCAGCTCGATGTCCGGGTAGGTCTGCGCGCGGACCGATGCCAGGCACAGCGGCAGCGTGCGGGCGCCGTTGTAGTTGGGGACGATGACCGAGACCAGCACGCTCACTCCTTGATCGACACTACGAGGTTCTGCAACTTGTGGGTGGACTGCCCGCGCGGGTCGAGCACGGCGTGCTCGTGCACGCGCACGTCCTCGCTGGTGAACGTGCGGTCCAGCCGCCACCACCACAGGCCGCGGAAGGCGAAGGTGGTGGGCAGGAACGCCCCGCACGCGGCGTCGGACAGCGGTTCGAGCGCGCGCTCCTCGCCCGAGCCCGGCGGGAAGTTCACGTCGCCGGTCAGCAGGACCGGGTTCGGGTTGGCGGCCAGCTCCGCGCGCAGCAGGTCCAGTTGGGCCGCCTTCCAGCGGCCCAGGTATTCGGCCGAGGTGAGGAACTCCACGCTCAGCGGGCTCACCGCGATGTCGATCGGGTCGGCGAGGTGCACGTTGTAGACCGACAGGACGCGCCCGGCGATGTCGAGGTCGGTCCGCAGGACGCGGTGGGTCCAGTACTCCCGCCAGCCGGTGGCGGGCTCGGCGGGCTCGGCGGTGAGCACGCGCTGGTCGACGATCGGGAAGCGGGACACGGTGAGCAGCTCCCCGGCCGCGGCGATGTGCGTCCCGGGGAACTCCGCGCGCAGCCGGGGCAGGTCGTCGATCGGGCGCGGCACCCAGGCGTCGTGCCCCATGTACTCCTGCAGGACCAGCACGTCGGCGCGCTGCTCGCGGAGCAGTGCGTAGAAGGCGTCGCGGTCGGAGTCGACGTGCCAGTACAGCGTGTTCCACGACGTGACCCGCAGGGTGTGCGCGGGCGCGTCCGCGCAGGCGGCGAGCGCGCCGAGGTCGGCCTGGCCGCCGAACTGGGCGACGGCCAGCTGGAGCACCGCCAGCCCGATCGCGGCCATCCGCCGCAGGTAGGCGGCGACCGCGCCGACCAGCAGGGGGACCGCGACGACCACCACCGGCGTCATCGCCAGGTCGACCATCGCCCACCACCAGACGCGCCCGGACAGCGCGAGCTGTCCGAGCACGACCACCGTCCAGCCGATCGCGACGGCCTGGACAGCTAGGCCCAGCCGGGCATGCCGTCGTACATCCGGCGGAACCGCCGGGAGAGCACCCACTGCGCACCCCCCGCCACCGCCGCCGCGGCGACCGTCGCGTTGACGATCATGTGCACGCCCATGAAGTAGCCGAGGAACACCGGTCCGCGGTGGCGCCGCACGAACCGGAACAGCCCCCGGTCGCACACCAGCGCCACGGCCAGCGCGCCAGCCGGGACCGCGGCCAGCGCCGGGCCGAACAGCAACGGCAGCGGCACGGTGGCCAGCGCCGCGAGCGTGATCAGGCTGGCGTAGGCGCGCGGTCCGCCGCTGAGGCCGCCGTTCAGCTCCGGTCGGCGCAGGTAGATCGGGATGGTCAGGCGGGCCCGGGTGAACATCTTGCGCAGCACCATGCGCAGGTTGTCGTCGAAGTCGTGCCTGCCGCGCACGGCCGAGGTGAGCAGGATGCGGTGGTTGAGCGACAGCCGGGCGCCGAACTCGGCGTTGTCGGTGTGCCGCATGGTCGGGTGGAAGCCGCCCAGCGCGGTGAACACCTCCCGGCGCACGGCCAGGATCGCGGTGTAGGACGTGGTGATGTGGCCCTCGTCCTCCTTCTGCCAGTAGTGCAGCTGCAGGCCGCGGTACTGCTCGGCGAGGCTGTCGACGAACATCGGGTCCGGGTCGTAGATCCCGCACACCGCGCCCACCGAGTCGTCAGCGCGCAGCGCCGCCACCGCCTGGGCCACGGCGTCGGGGGCGAGCGCCACATCGGAGTCGACGAACATCACCACGTCGCCGTCGGTGTGCTCGGCGCCGTGGTTGCGGGCGGCGGGCGCGCCGACGTTGCGCGGGGTGCGCACGACCCGCACGCCGAAGGACTCCGCCACCCGCGGCGAGTCGTCGGTGCTGCAGTCGTCGACCACGACGACCTCGGTGTCCGGGTAGGTCTGGGCGAGCGCGGCGCGCAGGCACTCCTCCAGGGGCCGCGCGTAGTTGTAGTTCGGGACGATCACCGACACCTTCATCAGAACAGCGCCTTCACCAGCGACAACGCGCCCTGCCGCCACGGCTCCCGCGAGGAGGTGCCGCTGCCGGTGGCCGGCGGCTGCTCGGTCCACCAGCGATAGGTCGACAGGATGGCGTCGCGGTTGGAGAACTTGGGCGCGAAGCCCAGCCGGGCGGCGGCCTTGTCGATGCTCACGAACGAGTCGGCCTTGAGCTTGCTCAGCAGCCGTCCGTACACCGGGGACAGCTTGGCCCGCTCCAGCCCGCGCAGCATCGCCAGCGCCGGTCCGATCGGCAGCGACACGACCCGCTTGCCGTGCCCAGCGGCGTCGAGCACGGTCTGGAAGTCCTCGCGGAGGGTGGCGAACTCCGCGGCCCCGACGTTGTAGGTGTCGTTGGCGACGTCCGGCTCGGCGCGCAGCACGGTGCCGATCACCTCGACGAGGTCCTCCAGGGCGAGCATCTGGATGCGCACGTCGCCCCGGCCGAGCACGGGGAAGTTGCGGCCCTCCCGCGCCCACTCGAACAGCATGGCGAACAGGCCCATCCGGCCGGGGCCGAGGAAGGTCTTCGGCCGGATCACCGACAGGCACATGCCCTTGGCGCGGTACTCGCGGGCGACGACCTCGGCGTCCACCTTGGCCGCGCTGTAGGTGTCCACGGGCACCTGCGGGTAGTCCTCGGGCGTCGGCACGAGCCGGGGGAGGCCGTAGACCGCGGTCGAGGAGATGTGGACGACGCGCGGCACCCCCGCCCGGTGCGCGGCGTCGAGCACCGAGCGGGTGCCGTCCACAACGACCGACCTGATCTGGTCGGCGGGGTAGCTGGGCAGCGCGGACGCGGTGTGGACGACGGCGTCCATCCCGGCGGCGAGCCCGCGCAGGGTCGCGGTGTCGCGCACGTCGGCGACGTGGTGCGCCGCCTCCGGCACGGCGGCCTCCCGGACGTCCACACCGTGCACCTCGTGGCCGCTCGCGCTCAGCGACGCCGCCAGGCTGCCGCCCAGCACGCCCGCGCTGCCGGTCACCAGCACCTTCATCACCACAGCGAGGTCACCTTCTCCCGGACGAAGTCGGTCAGCAGTCGGGGCAGTCCCTTGGCGAGCACGGCGTCGAGGCTGTCCAGGAAGTACTCGGCGTCCTCGGGCTCGGCGACCAGCGGCGGGCCGACCACGAGCGGGTTGCGGCCGTTGAGGGTGTAGTAGGCGTACACGCCGTGATCCCGGTAGAGGGCGTTGATGACCGAGCAGGTGACGACCTTGGTGCGGAATTGCGGGTCGCGGCCGAGGCCGCCGGGAATGAGCCGTCCGACGAGGTCGAGCATTCGGGATCCGGAATCGAGAAAGACGCCCCACAGCGCGCCTGCGCCCCGGATGTCGGCGATGTCGTCGGGATAGCGCTTGTGGAGCGCTCCCAGTCCCGGGAGCAGGACGTCTTCGAGCATCCGCGCCCGTTTCGGATAGTCGTCCTCGACCGCGATGGCGACCGCCTCGATCGCCGTGGCGGTCTCCTCGCCGAACCCGTAATAAGTCGTACTTGTGGAGTGCATGAGCGAGTCGGCGAGGTTGTCGTAGGCCTTGCGGAAGACCGGCTCGCGCGCGATATAGGCCGAGATGGACGATTTGCCGCCGCCGAAGGACTTCGACGTGGTGAGCACGTCCGGCACCAGTCCCGGATAGCGCATGAAGTGGAACAGGCTGCCGGTCTTTCCCCAGCCGGTGTAGATCTCGTCGAAGACCAGGACGATGTCCTCGGCCGTGCACAGCTCGCGCAGGCCGCGCAGGAACTCCTCGGAGCAGACGGTCATCGTGGACGCGCTGAACGGCTCGATCAGGATCGCGTAGACGTCGCAGCGGCCGCGCGCGTCCCTGGCCTGCTCGACCTGGGCGCGCACGGAGTCCAGGTCGCCGTAGGCGAAGCGGCGCACGCCGGGGATGCCGGGGAAGGCGAAGTGGTTCTGCGCGCCGCCGGTCAGGCTGCCCGAGCCCAGCAGCTTGCCGTGGAAGCTGATGTCGGCGTGCAGGATCGTGTTGCGGGCGCCCTCGTGGTACTTGTACGCCAGCTTGACCGCGCCCTCGACGGCCTCCGCCCCGGAGTTGGGGAAGAACGACATCGCCAGGTCCCCGGGCAGCAGCTGGGCGAGGTTGTGGCTGAGCGCGGCCACGTAGGGCGAGAAATAGGTCTTGTGGACCTCCATCCGCCGGTTCTCCTGGAACCGCGCGCGGGCGGCCAGGATGCGCGGGTGGTTGTGGCCGTGGTTGAGCACGCCGACCCCGCCGGTGAAATCCAGGATCCGCCTGCCGTCGCGGGTGCGCAGCCACGCCCCCTCGGCGGACTCGACCAATTCGCGGCCGAATCCGAACGAGGTCATGAGGGAGACCTGGCTGCGGCTGACGTGACGCCGGTACAAGTCGTGCACTTGTTTCGTCGAGAGCGCTTCGCACTCCTCGACGCTAATGAGGTCGGGCATTCTCAGACCGTATTCATCCGGGCGTCGTCGCGTCTTCGCCTCGACGGCTGGAATAGCGCCTCGGCGATCTCAGCCCGGCGGCTGAATACCTATCCGGTGACGCTGTGCTGGGCTATCGTCGAGCGTAGCATTCCCGAGCGATAGGCCAGGGCGACGGCCTGCGCGCGGTCATTGACGCCGAGTTTCCTGAGCAGGTGGTAGATGTGCGACTTGACCGTGCTGGTCTGCACCACGAGCGCGCTGGCGATCTCGGCGGTGGAGTTGCCCTCGACCATCAGCCGCAGCACGTCGCGCTCGCGCCGGGTCAGCGGCACGTCGAGCTCGTCGTGGCCGGAGGCGTCGAGCAGGTAGCTGTCCAGCAGCCGCCCGGCCACCTCGACGGGCAGGCTGGCGTGCCCGCCCGCGACGGCGGCCACCGCGCCGGAGAGCTCCGGCGGCGGGCTGCTCTTGCGCACGAAGCCGCGGACGCGGTCGGTGACCAGCCGCAGCACCAGCTCGGGGTCGCAGGTCTCGCCGACCAGCAGCACGTGCGCGGGCAGGTCGCCGAGGCGGGCCTTGGCCCTGGCCGGATCGGCCGCGGCGTCGACGCCGGGCAACTCGACATCGACCACGGCCACGGCGGGGCGGTGGGTGCGCACCGCCATGGTCAGCGAGGACATCGACACCGCCTCGCCGACCACCCGCAGGGCCGGGTCGGCTTCCAGCACGACCCGCAGACCGGTCCGCACCAGCGGGTGGGCGTCGGCCAGGACCACCGCGACCGGAGTGGTCCGATCGGAGTATCTATTGGTGCGCGCTGCCGCCATCGGTGGGTTCTCCTGTGCCGGAATTGTGGGACCGGATCAGGTTAGCCGGCCACCCACTCCGGCTGGGCCGACAACGTCAGAAGATCGGCCGGAAGGCGGAAAGCTGAGAGCGATCCCATCACCCCAGCGACGGAAGTCCCGCCGTTCGGCGACGGCGGGTTGCCGCACTCGATAGAATTGCGCTCGCCCGAGCAGATCGTTAGCCGAGACAGCTATTCCCGGCATTCGGATTCATCCGCGTGAGCAGTTGGGGGAACGGCGGCGCTTTGCCCGCCGCTTCAGCCGATCGCGCGGCGCAGGGCGTCCAGACCCGACCGCGCCGTCGTCAGGCCGGGACGGTCGCGGGCGGCGCGCAGGTCGGCCAGCCGCGCCAGGCCCTCGACCACGACGTCCAGCGGCGGGCCGCTCGCGGTCACGTCCTCCTGGCGCCGGGCGGCGCGCGCGGGCCCCTCCAGGAAGTGCCGGACCAGCCGCGAGTGGTGGTGGGCGTAGGCGGCGCCGTGGGCCCGGCAGACGGCGAGGAACAGCTCGGCGTTCTGCGGGTGCGGGTCGCGCAGGAACAGCCCCAGCAGCGGCCGGGCCGTCATCGCCGCGCGCAGCCGGGGCTGGTCCTCCGGCGGCACATAGGGGTACTTCTCGGTCACCACGTGCTGGTAGAACGGATAGCGCGCCGAGCACAGGCCCAGCACCAGGTCGATCTCGTTGACCGCGGCGAAGTCCCCGGCGTTGACCCCGCGGTACTCCCGCGAGCCGACGCGGTGGGACATGAAGTAGGACCGGATGTTGAGGTAGAAGCGGTCGACGTCCAGCGACTTGCCGAGTGTGCGGTTGAACGAGAGCACGTCGTCCAGCGCGGACTTGGCGTCCTCCAACAGGTACGTCGCCAGTGGACTGGACACGCCGACGTCCGCCACGCGCCGCAGCGCGGCGGCGGCCCGCTGGTAGGCGAGCACGGCCAGGCCGTTCGTGGTGGTGAAGTTCGCCTCGTCGGGCAGTGTGGTGAACCGCCTGCACACGCCGTCGACCGCGAGGTTGTGGGTGGACTGGTGGGCGAAGACGTAGCGGGGGGCGACGCCGAGCCCGGCGCCCAGCTCGTCGGCCAGCGCCCACGCCGCGCGCGGCTCGTCGTCGATGCCGTGCCGCCTGCAGGCGCCGAGGTAGAACCCGACCGCGCCGAGCAGGCTGTACCGCTCGGCTGGCGAGTCCGGATAGGCGTCGATCGCGGAGATCAGCTCCAGGCCCTCGGTGTAGAGGGCGCGTTTGACCCGGTCCAGCGCGGGCACGCCGAGCAGCACCTCGGCGCGCTCGGCGAAGTACGCCTCGTCCAGTTCCGTGTTGTACGCGACGAACTCCCGCCGCAGCCACTGTTCCACCCGCTCGACCGCCACCCGGTCGTGTCTACCACAACCGGGTGGCGCGGCGATCAGCTCGCGATCGGGAACGCCTCCGCGGCCCCGCACAAGGCGATGCCGGTCCGGTTCACGCCGTCGACCAGCGTGTGGAAGTCCCACCCGGTCGCGGTGGCCAGGTAGTGCTGCTCGGGCGTGAGGGTCGCCAACAGGAAGTCGTAGCCCTGCCGGACGGCGATCGTGGGCAGGTTCCGCATGAGGAACGCGTCCGCGCCCGGCTGGACCACGGCCAGCGGGCTCACCTCGGCGACCCGCCTGCGCACCGCCCAGCCTGCCAGCCGCGTGCACGCCTGCTCGACCGGGACCTCCAGGTCGGCCTCCGACGCCAGCGGCCCGTCCTCGGCGCCGGTCAGCCCGACGACGCCCACGGTGCGGCCGAAGGACGGCGAGTGCCGGGTGTTGTCCCACGCCGTGACGAACAGGCCCGGCTGCGCGTCGACCTGGTGGGCGCGCCGGACCAACTCGGCGCAGTACTCGTAATGCAGCGTGCCCTGGTGCGCGAAGCCGATGCGAAACCGGCGCGCCGTGTTCGTCATGCTCCACCGTCCCTGTGCCGACAGGTCTGGGTTTTCCCTTGGCACACCGTCGCATCCGGCGCGCCGCGCCCGCATCTCGCGGAGTGCTCAGGCATGACGAGGTCATGGGCGGCGCGGGACGCGGTCCCGGCCCGGGGGGTGAGCGACCACCAGCGCGCACAGCGCGGTGATCCCGGCGGCGACCCAGGCGACGGTCGCGATCGTGGCGGCCTCGGCGAGCAGCGGCCCGGCGAGCGCGCCCGCGAACGTGGCGGCCGCCTCCGCGGCGAACACGACCGCCGCCACCCGCCCGAGCACCGCGTCGGGCGTGCGGCGCTGGACGGTCGTCTGCACGAGGATCAGCGCTGTCGAGCCGAACGCGCCCACCACGACAGCCGCGGGCAGCGCCGCCCACGGGATCGTGAACAGGACGACGAACCCGACCGCGGTCATCGCCAGCGCGCCCGCGAGGACGGCGCGGGGCCGAAAGCGGTCCAGGGTCCGGACGACGACCGCGCCGAGCAGGAAGCCGACCCCCAGCCCGGACATCACGAGCCCGGCCCGCGCGGTCCCGCCCCACGCGGCCATCCCGTGCGGGACGAGCACGGAGGTGAGCGCGGCGTTCGCGCCGAGGAAGGCGGTGTTGAGCACGAGCAGCCCGCCGACGGCGCGGTCATCGCGCAGGAACCGCGCGCCCTCGCGGAGTTCGGCGATGACAGCGCCGAGCTCGCCGCGGCGCGCCCGCGGGCCGGGCTTGGTGAGCGCGATGAACACGGCGGAGACCAAGTAGCTGGCGATGTCGGGCCACACGACCAAGTCGATGCCGCCCCAGGCGTAGAGGAGGCCGCCGAGCGGGGCGCCGAGGAGCCGGACGGCGCCGTCGGTTGCCGAGTTCAGCGCGTTCGCCGCGGTGAGCGGGCGGCCGGTGCCGACCAGGGCGGGGATGTGGGCCTGCGCGGCGGGCCGGAACGCCAGCGTGCCCACGCTCTCGGCCGCGACCGCGACGTATACGAGGGCGACGTCGTCCGGTTCGCGCACGAACAGCAGGAGCGCGACGGCGAACGCGCGCAGCACGTCGGCGGCGATCATGACCCGCCTGCGGTCCCAGCGGTCGACCACGACCCCGGCGAACGGGCCGAGCAGCATGGGCGGGAGGAACTCGGCGGCCAGGGTGAGCCCGGTGGCCGTCAGGGAGCCGGTCAGCACCAGCACGTGCGCGGGCACCGCGACCACGAGCAGCCACGAGCCGAGGCCGCTGACCGACCTGCCGAGCCAGAGCAGCCGGAACTCCCGGTTCCGCAGGACCATGAACTCCCCCAGGTGCTATCCTGACAAGATAGTTGCACAGGATCTTGTTCCAAGGGAAGTGCATGGACAACGCGGAGCTGGGACATCGCCTGCGCTCGCTGCGCGCGGCGAGCGGGAAGACGGTCGCGGACGTCGCCGCGCTGGCGGGCCTGTCCGTCCCGTACATCGCCAATCTGGAGAACGGGCGCGGCAACCCGACACTGGACGCCCTGCGGCGGCTCGCCACCGCGTTGGGCGCTGATCTGCGGGTCGAGCTCGGCGCCGCACCAGGACCGGCGGCCGATCCCTTGCCGCCGGTCCTGGTGCGCCTCGGGCGCGGTCAGCGCTTCCGCGACTGCGTCGCCGCCATCGGCGGGCCCGAGCCGGGTGATCTCGCCGGGCGGCTGCTCGCCGTCCTGGCGTCGGCCGCTGCCGTCAGCCCCCATCCGCTGACGGAGGCCGACTGCCACCGGCTGCTCGACGCGCTGCTGCTGATCACCCGGCACCCGGCCTGAGGTCACGCCACGCAGTTCGCCAGTTCCGGGGCGGGCGCGGGCACGCCCTGCGGACCGAAGAACAGGTTGACGCAGTTGAGCAGGAAGCGCGGGTTCTCCTCGGCGATCCAGTGCCCGGAGTCCGGGGCCACCACACCGCGCACGTCGTCGCCGACCTGGCTGAACGAGTTGCCCACGACGGGACCGAAGGCGAACTCAGCGCCCATGGCCAGCACCGGCATCTGCAGGCGCTTGTGCGCGTTCGCCTGGTTGTTCACGATGTCGTCGGCGAAGGCGCGGTAGTACTCGTAGCCCGCGGAGCGCCGCTCGGCCGGGTAGTAGGCCCGGAAGAAGACCTCCTGGTCGATGCGCTCGGGGTAGCGGGTGCTGCCGAACATCCAGCCGAGGTAGGTGGCGGTGTCCTCGTTGTCCATGATGGTCTCCGGGACCGGCTTGGGCTGCTGGTTGAAGCCCAGGTGCCAGCTGATCCCGTAGAAGTCCTCCAGGCCGAAGCCGGACAGCGGGGTGTCCATCACGACGAGGCGCTTGACCTCGGTCGGGTAGTCGCGGGCGTACGGGTAGGCCACCAGCGCGCCGGTGTCGTGCCCGATGATGGAGACCTCGCGGAACCCGAGCTTGTGCACGCCCTCGCGGATGCGCGCCGCCGTGCGGGCCTTGTCGTACCCGCCGGTCGGGATGGACGACGAGCCGATGCCCGGCAGGTCGAAGGCGATGACGGTGTGGCGCTCGGCGAGCGCGGGCATGACCTTCGACCACTCCCACCAGGTCTGCGGCCAGCCGTGCAGCAGGACCAGCGGCGGGCCGGAGCCGCCGCGCACGTAGTGCAGGGTCGTCCCCTCCACCGCGACGGTCCCGTGGGTGAACCCGCCCGCGAGCCGGGCCGCCGACGCCTCCGGCCGCTCGGCGCTCGCGGCCGACCCTAGCAGCAGGAGCGCGACGGCGGCCAACGCGGCGTACACGCCGCGACGCAGCCGACTATCCTTTCGGAACACTCGATTCTCCTTGCGTGGAAGACAAAAGACGCACTCTTATATGCCTGCCTCGATCAAGGAGTCAACCGCGTGGCGCAGGGAGGTGACGCCGTCACATGTGGATTAGTCCATATTGTCGTATCGGGCGCGGGCGGCGGCGATTTCGTGCTGGTGCTGCTCGGTCCACCTCACCAGCGCCTGGATGGTGTCCAGAAGGGTCCGGCCGAGGGGTGTGAGCGCGTAGTCGACGCGCGGCGGGACGACGGGGTGGACGGTCCGGGAGACGAGGCCGTCGCGTTCGAGGTGCCGCAGCGTCGTGGTGAGCATGCGCTGGCTCACACCGTCGATCTCGCGCAACAGCTCGGTGAACCGCATGGTGCCGCAGTCCAACAGGGAGATGACCAACAGGGACCACTTGTCGGCGATGCGGTCGAGGATCTGGCGGACCTCGCAGTCCTGGCGGATGTCCCACACCGGGCAGTCGTCGGTGTCCTCGATGTGCCTCGGTGAGTTCAAAGTGCCTTCTTCCACACCTGCCGATGGTGCCGCAGGATGATCGTGGTTACAAGAGGTAACTGACCAGCTGATGAGTAACTGAGGAGTACCAGGTGTCCACCCCGATGAGCGCCCGCGAGTGGGGCGTGCTGTTCGTGCTGTGCGGCGCGATCTTCCTGGAGGGGATCGACGTGGCCATGCTGAACGTGGCGCTCCCGTCGATCCGGGCCGATCTGGGCCTGTCCACCGCGATGCTGAGCGGGGTGGTGAGCGCCTACGTGCTGGGCTACGGCGGCTTCATGCTGCTCGGCGGCCGGGCGGCCGACCTGTTCGGCAGGCGCAGGATGCTGCTGTTCTGGCTGACCGTGTTCCTGGTGTTCTCCGGCCTGGGCGGGCTGGCGACCGACGGCTGGACGCTGCTCGTGGCCCGGTTCGTCACCGGCGTCGCGGCGGCGTTCATGACGCCTGCGGGCCTGTCGATCATCACCACGTCGTTCGCCGAGGGCCCGAGGCGGAACAAGGCGCTGCTGGTCTACGCGGCCACCGGCGCGGCGGGCTTCTCCCTCGGCCTGGTCGCGGGCGGCCTGCTGACCGCCATCGGCTGGCGCTGGGTCTTCTTCGCCCCGGTGATCCTCTCGGCGCTGATCCTGGCCGCCGCCCTCCCGCTCATCCCCCGCGCCCGGGCGAGCGCGCGCGGCCGCACCGACGTCGCGGGCGCGCTGACGATCACGGTGGCGATGCTGCTGCTGGTGTACGCCGTGGTCCGCCTCGAGCGCCCGGCCGAGGGCTGGGGCTGGACGGCGGCCGCGTTCGCGGTGGGCCTGGCCGCGCTGGCCGCGTTCGTCGCCATCGAGCGCCGCTCCCCCGCCCCGCTGCTGCGGCTGGGGATCCTCGCCAACCGGCCGCTCGTGCGCGCCAACGCCGCTGCGCTGCTGTTCGCGGGCTCGTTCTTCGCCTTCCAGTTCCTGATCACCCTGTACCTGCAGGAACTGCGCGGCTGGTCGAGCCTGGAGACCGGCCTGGCCCTGCTCGTGGTCGCCATCGACGCCATCCTGGCCCCGACCCTCACCCCGCGCCTGGTCGCCCGCTTCGGCAACGCGAGGGTGATCGCGGGCGGGCTGGCCTTCGCCACCCTGGCGTACGTCCTGTTCCTGCCCGTCACCGACGACTGGACGTACGCGGCGATGTTCCCGACGATGATCACCCTGGGCCTGGCGTTCGCCCTCACCTACGGCCCCCTCACCATCGCCGCGACGGACGGCGTCGCCGAACACGAACAGGGCGTCGCGGGCGGCCTGCTGAACACCAACTTCCAGTTCGGCGCCGCCCTGGGCATCTCCCTGGCCACCGCGGTCCACGTCGCCACCCTCACCACCGCATCCCCCCTCACCGCCATCCGCACCGCCCTCCTGGTCCCCGCGATCGCGGCCGCGTCGGCCCTGGTGATCGCACTCACCGGACTGCGCAAGCCGGAAGTCGCCCCGGAACCACAACTCGTGGCGTAGCCGCTGTAGGGGCGGGACAAGCGTCCCGCCCCTTTCCGGGCATCGAAGGACTCGCGCGGATGGACCCCGACGATCGTTGGGGCCGATTCAGTGAATGTCGATCATGCGGACAACGGCGCCGGGGGGCTCGGGCGTCCTATCGGCGATGGGACCGTCTGATTCTGGGGAGAGTGAATGAGTCCATCCAAACGCTTGGTCGCGGGGGTGGGGGTGGTCGCGGTGCTGGGCGCCGCGGTCACTCCGACGACCGCAGCAGCGGCCTCCGGGCCGGGGCGTGCGCCGCACAACACCGTCACCCTGGTCACCGGGGACAAGGTCACGCTCGTGGGTGACCGGGTGCGGGTGCGGGCGGGTGCCGGGCGTGAGCACGTCCGGTTCGTGCAGCGCGTCGACGTCGAGGGGGATGTGCATGTGGTGCCCAGCGATGTCGCCACCGACGTCGCCGCGGGGCGCATCGATGAGCGGTTGTTCGACGTGGGCGGGTTGATCCGCGCGGGGTACGACGACGCGCGCAGCGCCGTCACGCCGCTGATCATCACCTATGACGGGCCGGTCGCCAGCAGCGCGGGGCAGGTGCTGGCGAGCGTCAACGGGGTCGCCGTCGAGGCGGACAAGGCGAACCCGTTCCTGTCCGGGCCGCGCGCCAGTGGCGTCAGCCGGATCTGGCTCGACGGGCCCGTGCGGGCGAGCCTGGACCGCAGCGTCCCGCAGATCGGGGCGCCCGCGGCATGGGAGGCCGGGCACACCGGCACCGGGACGACGGTCGCCGTGCTGGACACCGGTATCGACGAGACGCACCCCGACCTCGCGGGCGCGGTCGTCGAGTCGCGCGACTTCAGCGACAGCGACTCCACCGACGACCGGTTCGGGCACGGCACGCACGTGGCCTCGATCGTGACCGGCGACGGGAAGTACAAGGGCGTCGCGCCCGACGCGAAGCTGCTCAACGGCAAGGTGCTCAACGACTACGGCGGCGGCCGCGAGTCCGACATCATCGCGGGCATGGAGTGGGCGGCCGCCGCGGGCGCGGACGTCATCAACATGAGCCTCGGCGCGCCCTTCGCCTCCGACGGCACCGACCCGATGTCGTTGGCGCTCAACCGGATCACCGCCGACACGGGCGCGCTGTTCGTGGTGTCCGCCGGCAACTCCGGCCCCTCCGCGGGGACCATCGGCAGCCCTGCCGCTGCCGACGCGGCGCTGACCGTGGGCGCCATCGACCGCGACGACACGCTGGCCGACTTCTCCTCGCGCGGGCCGCGCTGGAAGGACAACGCCATCAAGCCCGACATCACCGCGCCCGGCGTGGGGATCGTGGCGGCGAAGGCGGCCGAGGGGCAGATCGGCGACCCGGTGGGCGACAAGCACGTCGCGCTCTCGGGCACGTCGATGTCCGCCCCGCACGTGGCGGGCGCGGCGGCCGTGCTGGCCGGGCAGCACCCGGACTGGTCGCCCGAGCAGCTCAAGGCCGCGCTGATGGCGAGCGCCAAGGCCCATCCCGACCTGTCGGTCTACGAGCAGGGCGCGGGACGTGTCGACCTGGCCCGCGCGACCGCGCAGAGCGTCACCACCGCGCCCGCGAGCCTGAGCCTGGGCACGGCGCGGTGGCCGCACGACGACGACGCGCCGATCGTGAAGACCCTGACCTACCGCAACCACGGGACCGCGCCGCTCACCCTCCGCGTGAGCGCGGACCTGCGCGACGGGTCCGGCGCGGCCGCGCCGGACGGCATGCTCACGGTCACCCCGGGAGAGGTCACCGTCCCCGCGGGCGGGCAGGCGGAGGTCACGGTCACCGCGATCACGAACATCGACGCCCCGGACGGCACGTACCAGGGCGCGGTGGTCGCCACCGACGGGACCACCGGCACGCGGACCCCGATCGGGCTGACCAAGGAGGTCGAGAGCTACGACGTCGAGCTGAGCTTCATCGACGCCGACGGCAAGCTCACGCCCAACTACTCCTACCGGTTCGTCGACACCGCGCACCCGGCCGCGTACCTGGACTACGCCGAGTCCGGCACGCTGACGGCCCGGGTGCCGAAGGGCGTCTTCTTCTTCGACGCCTGGGTCCAGACCCCGGTCGAGGGGCGGCGCTGGCCGCTCGCCCAGTTCCACGAGCCCGCGCTGGCGATCACCGGGGACACCGAGATCGTCGTGGACGCCCGGGACGCCGAGCAGGTCGGCGTCACGGTGGACCAGGCCGACGCGGTGTCCGGCTCCACCTTCCTGTTCTTCAGCCTCACCACCGACTGGGGCAGCACCGGGACGGGGCTGGGCGGGGACAACTTCGAGGGCATCGGCTACCGCCCGTCGGTCACGACCGCGCCGGGCAAGGCGACCTTCCAGGTGGAGTCGCGGCTGGCCAGGCCCAGCGGCGACCACGAGTACGTGGGCAGCCCCTACCAGTACAACGTGGCGTGGTCGCACGACGGCGCTGTCCCGTCCGACCTGCTGCGGCACTTCGCCGACCGGGACCTGGTGAAGGTCGCGACCAGGGCCAGCGGCCCCGGCACGGGCTTCCTCTCGGACATGGCGGGCGGGCCGCTCCCGCTCGCGGTGACCGAGTACTACTCCCCCGGCGTCGCGTGGCACGGGTCGTTCTCGCAGATGGCGGCGCCCAACGCGTGGCCGCCGCAGAGCTACCAGAGCACCGCCCAGCCGCGGGAGTTCACCCGGGACACCGGGCAGCGGTGGAACGCGGCGGTGTTCGGCCCGGCGTTCCCCACCTCCGGGTACAGGGCCGAGGAGTGGGCGGCCCGCGCGGGCGACGAGATCCTGGTGTCCGCGCCGATGTTCACCGACCAGGACCCGAACCACGTCGGCTTCTCCTCGGTCGACACGGCCATGACGACGCTGCACCGCGGTGACGCCCTGGTCGGCGAGTCGGACCAGGTCGGGTTCGTCCACGCCGTCGACCCCGGCGGCGAGGGCGGCTACCGCCTGCGCACGGAGGCCACCCGGTCGGTGTCGCCGCTGTCCACAAAGGTCAGCGCGGACTGGACGTTCCGGTCGGCGCCGACCGGGGAGGCCGCGCCGTTGCCGCTGCTGGCGGTGCGGTTCGCGCCGAAGCTGGACGAGCTGAACCGGGCGCCCGCGGGCCGGGTGTTCACCGTCCCGGTGTACGTCCAGCGCAACGGCTCCACGGCGGAGGGTGTGCGCACGCCCGCCGTCCAGGTCTCCTACGACGACGGCGCGACGTGGCGGCCGGTGGGCCTGGTGCGCGTCGGCGAGCGCTGGCACGCGGTCCTGCTGCACCCGAGGGGCGCGGAGTTCGTCTCGCTCAAGGCGCAGGCCAGGGACGCCCAGGGCAACACGGTCGACCAGACGATCATCCGGGCGTACGCGCTGAAGTAGCCCGCGGTCGGGGGCGCCCGTCGGGCAGGCGGGCGCCCCCGCTGCGTCACCGGCCGCGATTCGGGGTAGTACCCCGTCATGGCGGTCTACGGGTTCCACGCCTCACACGAGCAGATCCACCCGACGCGGCTCCTGGACGCGGTGCGCAGGGCCGAGCGCGCCGGGTTCGGCGCGGCCATGTCGTCCGACCACTTCGCGCCGTGGACGTCGGCGCAGGGCCAGTCCGGGTTCGCCTGGTCGTGGCTGGGCGCGGCGCTGCAGGCCACCGACCTGCGGTACGGCGTGGTGACCGCGCCTGGCCAGCGCTACCACCCCGCCATCCTCGCGCAGGCCATGAGCACACTCACCGCGATGTACCCCGGCAGGCTGTGGGTGGCGCTGGGCAGCGGGGAGGCGTCCAACGAGCACATCACCGGCGACCGCTGGCCGCGCAAGGACGTGCGCAACGCCCGCCTGCGCGAGTGCGTCGAGGTGATCCGCGCGCTGCTCGCGGGCGAGGAGGTGTCCCACGACGGCCTGGTCACCGTCGACCGGGCCCGGCTGTGGACCCGCCCGGAGGAGCCGCCGCCGCTGTTCGGCGCGGCGGTCAGCACGGCCACCGCCGCCTGGTGCGCGGAATGGGCGGACGGCCTGGTCACGGTGAACGCGCCCATCGAGCACCTGCGCGCCATGGTCGACGCCTACCGGGACGCGGGCGGCCGCGGCCAGCTGGCCCTCCAGGTGCACCTGAGCTGGGCCCCCGACGAGGACGAGGCGCTGGCCGTGGCGCACGAGCAGTGGCGCGGCAACGTGTTCGCCCCGCCGGTCTGCTGGGACCTGCTGCCCGCGCACTTCGACGAGGTCGCCAAGTCCGTCTCGCCCGAGCAGGTGCGCGAGGTCGTGAACGTCTCCGCCGACCTGTCCCGACACGCCGCCTGGCTGCGGGAGTACGCCGAGCTGGGCTTCGAGCTGATCCAGCTGCACCACGTCGGCCAGGAGCAGGACGCGTTCATCGACGCCTTCGGCGCGAAGGTGCTGGGTGAGCTGGCATGAGGCTCACCGACACCGCCGACCTCTGGTGGAAGAACGCCGTGATCTACTGCCTGGACGTCGAGACCTTCCAGGACGGCAACGGGGACGGCTGCGGCGACTTCGTCGGCCTGACGCAGCGCATCGACTACTTCGCCCGGCTCGGCGTCACCTGCCTGTGGCTGATGCCGTTCCTGCCCACGCCCGACCGCGACGACGGCTACGACATCACCGACTTCTACTCCGTCGACCCGCGCCTGGGCACCCTCGGCGAGTTCGCCGAGTTCGTGCGGACCGCGCGGGACCGGGGCCTGCGGGTGATCGCCGACCTGGTGGTCAACCACACCTCCGCCGAGCACCCGTGGTTCCGCAGCGCGCGCTCCAGCCGCGAGTCGCCCTACCGCGACTGGTACGTCTGGCGCGACGAGCCGCCGCGCGACGGCCCCAAGGGCGTGGTCTTCCCCGACAAGGAGGACAGCCTCTGGGAGTACGACGAGAACACCGACCAGTACTACCTGCACCGCTTCTACAAGCACCAGCCGGACCTGAACGTGGCCAACCCGGCCGTGCGCGACGAGATGGCCAGGGTGATGGGCTTCTGGCTGCAGCTCGGGCTCTCCGGGTTCCGGGTGGACGCGGTGCCGTTCTTCCTGGAGACCGCGGGCAACGCCGACGCCCACCAGCTGCCCGACCCGCACGACTACCTGGTCGATCTGCGCGCGTTCCTGGCCCGCAGGCAGGGCGAGGCGGTGCTGCTCGGCGAGGTGAACCTGCCGTACAAGGACACGATGGCCTTCTACGGCGACCCCGAGGGCGTGGGCGACGAGCTGACCATGTGCTTCGACTTCGTCGGCATGCAGCGGATGTACCTGGCGCTGGCGCGCGGGTCGTCGGCGCCGCTGGCCGAGGCCCTGCGGGAGCGCCCCGAGCCGCCGCGCGACGCGCAATGGGCGACGTTCGTCCGCAACCACGACGAGCTGACGCTGGACAAGCTGACCGACGACGAGCGCGAGGAGGTATTCGCCGCGTTCGGGCCGTCGGAGGATATGCAGCTCTACGGCCGCGGCCTGCGCAGGCGGCTGCCGCCCATGCTCGGCGGCGACATGCGCCGGGTCAAGATGGTCTACAGCCTGCTGTTCTCCCTGCCCGGCACGCCGGTGCTGTTCTACGGCGAGGAGATCGGCATGGGCGAGAACCTGGCCGTGGAGGGCCGAGCCGCCGTCCGTACGCCCATGCAGTGGGAGCCTGGCCCGGGCGCGGGGTTCTCGACCGCCGACCCCGAGCGGTTCCCCGCCCCGGTGACGACCGGCGAGTTCGGTCCGGACGAGGTGAACGTCCGCGCCCAGCGCCGCGACCCGGACTCGCTGCTGTCGTGGATCAAGCGGCTGGTGGAGGGCTACCGGGAGTGCCCGGAGCTGGCCTGGGGCGAGTTCGAGATCATCGACGCCGGGGACGACGCGCTCTTCGTCCACCGCTGCGCCACGCCCGACCGCGCCGCCGTCATCGTGCACAACTTCTCCGACCGGCCGCTGGAGGCCGAGCTGGAGCTGCCCGACGGCACGCTCGACGACGTCCTCGTCGACGGCACCCTCTCGGTCCGCGGCGGCCGGGTGACCGTGCCGATTGAGCCCTTCGGCTGCCGCTGGTTCCGCCACTCGCGCTGACTCACCCCTTCCGCGCGTCGGGCCGACCGGCTAGGGTGTTTTTGGGAGCGCTCTCAACGTGCCCGGCCGTTCGACAAGGGAGTTGCGCGACCATGAACCTCAAACACGCCCTCGGCGCGCTCGGCGCCGCCGGGATGCTGGTCGGCCTGCTGGTGGCGGTGAGCCCGCCGGAGGCGGCCGCCGCCACGACCATCTGCGAGAAGTACGGCTCGACCAGCATCCAGGGCGGGCGGTACATCGTCCAGAACAACGAGTGGGGCGACGACGCCGGCCAGTGCATCAGCGTCGGCGACACCGGGTTCCGGATCACCAGCGGCCACCACGACGTGCCCACCAACGGCGCGCCCGCGGGCTACCCGTCGATCTACGCCGGTTGCCACTACGGCAACTGCAGCGCCAACAGCGGCCTGCCGCTGCAGGTCAGCCGGATGGGCGCGGTGTCGAGCAGCGTCAGCTACAGCACGGCGGACGGCTACTGGAACGCCGCCTACGACCTGTGGTTCGACCCCAACCCGAACCAGTCCGGCCAGAACACCGGCGCGGAGCTGATGATCTGGGGCAACCACCAGGGCCCGCCGCAGCCCATCGGCAGCCGGGTCGGCACGGCGAACCTCGCGGGCGCGACCTGGGACGTCTGGTACGGCAACATCGGCTGGAACGTCATCTCCTACGTGCGCCAGCAGACGACGAACTCGCTGAACATCAACGTCACCGAGTTCACCAACGACGCCGTGCGCCGCGGGCACGTGCAGTCGTCCTGGTACCTCACCAGCGTCCAGTTCGGCTTCGAGCCGTGGCGCGGCGGCCCGGGGCTCGCGGTCAACTCGTTCAGCTTCTCCGCCTCCGGCGGGAGCCCGACGACGACCACCACCACCCCCGGCACCGGCGGCCCGGGCGGCTGCCGGGCGACCCACCGGATCACCAACTCGTGGTCGGGCGGGTTCACCGCCGAGGCCACCATCACCAACACCGGCTCGTCCCCGGCGCAGAACTGGCGCGCGGGGTGGACCGTGCCCAGCGGCGTGTCGGTGACCAACGGCTGGAACGCGACCTTCGCCCAGTCCGGGACCCAGGTGACCGCCGCGGCGCCGGGGTGGAGCACGACCCTCAACCCGGGCCAGAGCGTGACCGTCGGGTACCAGGCCACCGGGAACTCGTCGGGCTCGTTCGGCGGCTTCACCCTCAACGGGGCCGCCTGCGCCTGACGCCAGACCCCTCGCCCCGGGTCGCGTATCGCGCCGTTCGCGGCCCGGGGCGAGGTCCTGTCACAACTCCATCGGCAGCGTGAACTCGTGCACGGTCCCGTACCGCTGACCGGTCGTCAGCGTGACCTTGCCGGTGCGCTGCCCGTAGACGATCGACCACTGCGTGTGCCCCTGGCGCACGTCGGCCAGGAGGTCCATGGCGGCCTTGGTGTCGAGCCGCCCACCCGCCGCGGTGAGGGTCTCGCTCGCGGCGCGGTACCGGGAGTCGGCCTGGCGCTCCTCGGGCGTCGAGCCGTACCACCGGTAGTTCACCATCGCCTGCCACGGGCCGGAGTCCCGGGTGACCTGCAGCTCGCCGTCGACGAACTCCAGGATCGCCGAGGAGCCGTGCGCGTCGGCGACCATGTAGTGCAGCGGCGGGCTGTCGGTGAAGTCCACTGTGTACTCGTTGAACACCTTGATCGCCTCGTCCACCGTCGCGGCGCGGTCCAGCATCATGCGCTGGATGCGGACGCTGCCGACGACCGGCCTGCCGGGGGCCGTGGTGGGCGCCGCCTCCGGGACCGTCGCCATGCCGACGACCAGGCCCTTGTCGTTCATCCCGTCGAAGGGCAGCAGCGGGGCGTCGAGGAGCAGGCGCCTGCCCTCCTCGGTGGTGAAGTCCTCCGCCGAGGTGACCCCGAGGTAGGAGACGTCCACCATGGACACCGAGGCGTGGCTGTCGGGGGCGTCGGTGAACAGCAGCAGGGCGGGCTGGTGGTCGAAGTCGAAGTTGCGGCCGAACACCGGGTCCGCCGGGTTGCCCCGGGCGGCGAACAGCGAGCAGCCGAACGTCGTCGGCGTCACGGCCGGTCCGTCCACGTCGAGCGGGTCGTAGTCGCCGTGGAAGGTCATGGTCCACAGCGGGTGGTCGTCGACCTCGCGCAGGGACGCGAGCGTGCGGCTCTCGTCGGCCGACAGGGCGGCGCCGGGTGCGGCGGTCTCCTCCGACCGGCAGCCGACGAGCCCGCTGGTGAGCAGCGCGACGGCGGCGGCGATGCGAACGGTGCGATTCACCGCGCCATTCTGCGCCCGCCGCCGCCGTCGGACCAGGGTCAGATGACTTCGTTCTCCAGCAGGTAGACCGGCACGGCGGGCTCGCCGCAGGTGACCGGCAGCAGCGTCGAGCCGTTCAGGGTCAGCTCGGCCGTGGCGTCGCCGAGCCGGATCGCCAGGGTCGACGCGCCCGCCTTCGGCGCGAACGGCCCGGCGGTGAGCGTGCCGGTGGCGGGCAGCGACACGACGATGTCCCGGTCGCGCACCAGCGGCGTCGGCGGGATCGCGATGTCGGCCGCGACGTTCTGCACCTCCGGCATCCCGCCTTCCACCACGAGGTTCAGCTCGGTGACCCGGCCGGAGAAGCTGCCGGTGAAGCCCATGTCCAGCAGCTTGTTCACGGTGGCCTTCGGGATGGTCAGCGCGCCGGACGCCTTGGTGAAGGAGAACTGCCCGCCGCGCGGCACCGACAGCGGGAACGTCCCGCCGACGGCGATGCCGACGTCGAGGCTGTCACCGCCGAACGAGCACCGGTAGGGCGCGTTGATGATGCCGTCGACGTAGCCGGGCGCGACCGGCGGGAAGTTGAGCGGCTGGTCGTGGATCTTCGACGGCGGCTGCCCCTGCGGCCCGCCGACGGCGACGGTGAGCAGCGCGTTGCCCGCGGTGGGCGTGCAGTGGGCGTCGATCTTGATCTGCGGACCCCACGCGGCCTTGAGCGTGACGTGCGCGACCGCCTGCTCGAAGCTCATCGTGACCTTGCCCGACTGCGGCGCGGTGTACGGGCCGACGTCGAAGGTGCCCTGCAGCGGCAGCCCGACGGTCAGCTCCTGCCCGGCCTTGATCTCGATGTCCTTGATCGTCTGCGGCGGGTCGGTGACGTTGACCACCGGCGGGCTGGCGCTGCTGGCGCCGATCTCCAGCTTGGAGATGACCGCGTCGGCCCGGTTGATGCCGACGAACCCGCCCAGGCCGGTCAACCACGCCGGAAAGGTGATGGCGCCGGAGCCCTGGGTCAGCCAGAACTCCTGCCCCGGGCCCAGATGCGTGGTCACCACGCCCTGCACATCGACATTCGTGGCCAGGTCGAAAACCTTGATCCCGCCGAGGTCGGGCATGGTGATCGCGCAGTTGATGGGCAGGTTGAACCGGCCGGTGTCGACGCCGATCCCGGGAACGTCCTCGATCTTCAGTGCCTGCGCCGACGGCGCGAGCGCGGCCAGCGCGACCGCGGCCAGGCCAGCGGCAAAGGCTTTCCGCATTATTCGGGGCATGCGTCGTCCTCCTCGAAGGAATTGGAATGACCCGAACGTACTGCAGCGGAGAAGGCGTTATCCAGACCCATTTTCATCCGTGCACCCGCATTGCGGAAACCGTATGAACGAATTGGATATGCGGCTAACGCTTGTCATTTCGGTGATAGTCGAGCCGCTCCCGGATAGCACGCATCCGATCAACCGCCGCTGCCGCCCGCGCGGCGTCGGGGGCCTCGGCGAGGAACACCAGGGCGAGCATGACGGCCGCGTCGAGGCGGTAGGCCCAGTACGCGGCGTCGTCGGGCTCGGATTCGCCGTACCCGGCCAGGACGGCGGGGAGGTCGATGCCGTTGTCCGGCAGGCGGGCGAACTCCGCGAGCCTGCCCAGCTCCAGCCTCGGGTCCCCGACCAGCGCGTTCGACCAGTCGAGCAGCGCCAGCGGCGCGCCGCCGACGCCGCGCAGGTTGGCCGCCCGCACGTCCAGGTGCACCAGGCTGCGGCCCGCCCGGAGCACCGAGGCGACCTCGGGCGCGGGCGGGAGGTCCGGCACCCGCGCGGCCACCTCCCGCCACCGCCGCACGATCCGCCCCGCCAGATCACCACCGGTCCGAGCAGGCGGCGGCAGGCCGTGCAGCCGCTTGAGCACCACCCCCAGAGCGACCGGATCGACGCCGTTGCCGTCATCGGGGACATAGTCGCTGATCAACACGTCCGACTCGCCGCGGACCAGCTCCCGCGCCCGCGCCACAGGCACCCCATACGCGGCGACGTGGCGGGTCACCGCGTACTCCCAGGCCAGCACCTCCCGGGTGTCGACGTGGGGATCGTTCGGGTTGGCCTGAAACCGCCCACCCACCGGTGTCCGCAGCACAACCCGCGAACCGTCCGGGTCGACGGCGGCGAAGACACGGAACTCCAGCCCCTCCCCCACCACCCGCAGCTCCCGATACCCCCGAGCAGCGGCAACCTCCCGCACACAACTCACGCCTCAGCCCCCACACCAGCGACGACGAGACCAAACCCCAACCCCGGCAGGCCGCGAGACCTGCGAGCAATCTCCTGCATGCCCCTCATCCCCCGGCCCTGGAGACGGCCAACCCGCCCCAACGCCCACAACCTGAGCCGCGACACCTTCCCGCACATCCCCCGAGCCCCGCGTCGGCGACGATGACCACCCCGCCCCGACGCCCGCAGGCCGAGCGGCGACACCCTTCCCCACACGACCGAGCCCCGCGTCGGCAACCAAGACCAACCCTTCCCCCAACGCCCGTAGCCCCCCGAGCGGCGGCAGCCTTCCGCACAGGCTCCCGACGAAGACGCGAAACCCCACCTCGCGCCCAAAGCTCGCAGCTCCCGATAACCCCGAGCGGCGACCTCCCGCACCGGATCCGAGCCCGCGACGGCGGCAAAGACAACCGTCTCGAACCCTTCCCGGGCTGCGGCACCCGCAGCCTTCGGCGGGTCTCTTGCACCCATCCGGTGTGGCGGACGAGCGTGCTCTCCCCCATCGTTCGCACAATGCAGCCTATGCCGAAGGTGTTCATCGCCGGTCCTGTCTCCTGGAACCGGCTCGTCCAGCTCGATCGGCTGCCCGAGGCCCGGCCGCATACCGTGTTCGCGCGCGGGCACCGGGAGACGGTGGGGGGCACGTCGGCGGGGAAGGCGCTCAATCTCGCCAAGCTCGGCGCACAGGTCACCCTGCGGACCGTGGTCGGTGACGACCCAGCCGGGCGGGAAGTCGTGCGGGTGCTCGCCGGTGCCGGGATCGAGGTCATCGCCGAGGTCGCCGACACGCCCACGGAGCAGCACCTCAACCTCATGGACCCGCACGGCGGGCGGCTGTCGGTCTATCTGGAGCTCCCCAGCCTCACCCAGCCCCGCCACGACGCAGCGGCCTGGGCGGCGGCGCGCGCTGCCGATGCCGTCGTCGTCGACCTCGCCGACCACGCCCGCCCGTTCCTCGCCGCCGACGCCCCCATCTGGTGCGACCTGCACGACTACGACGGCGCCGCCGAGTACCACCGCGACTTCCTCGCCGCCGCCGCCCACGTGTTCCTCAACGACGACGCCATCGGCGACCCCGAGTCGTTCCTGACCGCCCGCGTCCGGGCCGGGGCCGAGACCGCCGTCGCCACCCTCGGCGCCCGGGGCGCCATGGCCGCGACCGCGGCGGGGATCGAGCGCGTCGACGCCGTCGAAGTCGCCGAGATCGTCGACACCAACGGCGCGGGCGACGCGTTCTTCGCGGGCTTCCTGGTCGCGCGCCTGGCAGGCGCGGACGTCCGGGCCGCCCTGCACGCGGGCGCGGAGCACGCCGCCCGCTGCCTCGCCTCGCCCGATCTTGCGTGAGCGGCCGGATCGCCGGTAATCTCACTGGGAGCGCTCCCAACCGATCGACAGGAAGTGATCCGGATGGCGAGTGCCCTGCTCACGCTCCGCGCCCTGAGCATCCCCCTGCTGCGCGTCTCGCTCGGCGTCGTGTTCGTCTGGTTCGGCGCGCTGAAGATCACCGGGACGACCCCGGTCGCCGACCTGGTGGCGGGGACCGTGCCCTGGCTGGAGCCGACCGCGCTCGTCGTCGGGCTGGGGCTGACCGAGGTCGTCCTGGGGATCGCGATGGTGATCGGCAGGCAGGTCAAGTGGGTGGCGCTGCTGGTCGCCGCGCACCTCTGCGGGATCTTCCTGACGCTGGTGGTCCAGCCGTCGGTCGCCTTCCAGACGGGCAACCCGCTGCTGCTCACCATGACCGGGGAGTTCGTGGTGAAGAACCTCGTGCTCCTCACCGCGGCCCTGGTCGTGATGGCCGCCGCGGTCGCGCCCGTGGAAGCCGACCGACGGTGATCACCGCGAGAGCGCGGAGCGCACGGCGTCCTTCACGCGGTCGTAGAGCCCCAGGACCGGGCCCGCCGCCAGGTTGGCCGTGGCGGACTCGGCGCCCGGGTGCGGCCGCGTCGGCGCCATCTTCTCGGCGACGAGCACCGCGTCGGCCAGCTGGGCGAGCCGCTCGGGGTCGAGGGTGCGGCGCAGGTAGCGGAACTCGTACTGCTCCTCGTACGAGGCGTGTTCGAGCACCGCCGCCCGCAACTCCGCCAGCGCGGGGAGGAAGTCGGCGTGGTCGGGTCCGAGGGAGTCCAGCCGCTTGAGCAGTTCCTTGGCCTGCCGCTCCTCCAGCAGCCGGTCCTCCACCACGTCGTCGCCGCCCTCCAGGACCCGGCGGGCCTCGGGGTGGACCACCAGCTCCTCGGCCGTCTCATGGACCGCCAGCAGGCACACCAGCTCCCGGAAGGCGTCCTCCCTCTCCTTGCCCGCGGTCGACTCGACCTGCGTGAACAGGTCGCGGATACGCATGTGCTGGCCGATCAGCAGCTCCACCACGTCGGCCGTCTTGACCCCGGTCATCGCCGCAACTCCTCCACTGGGTGCGCGCCCTCTGTCGACAGGCGGTAGTCGGCGCCGTCGAACAGGGCGGCGTGGTCGTCGATCACCCGCTCGCTCGGCGGGTCCTCGCCGCCGTGGATGGCGGCCTGCATGCGCTCGAAGCGCTCGTGGGCGTCGCGGACGTAGCCCTCGCCCAGGGTGGTCAGGTCGATCTGGGTGTCGAGCAGCTCGCGCAGGTACTCCTTGTTCGGCTCGAAGGTGACCGGCTCGGGCAGGCTGTCGCCCAGGACCTCCTCGGGCTCGCGGCCGTCGTTGGCGCGCATGAGGTCGCACGCGGCGTGCAGGTGCTCCAGCTCCATGTTGAGGTGCAGCTCCCAGATCGCCTTCACCCGGCGGTCGGACTCGGTCTGCATGAACGAGTGGTACAGGTAGCACTCGTTGTACTCGTGCAGGACCAGCCGCTCCCACCATGTCTCACCCGGGTCCACAAGGGACTCGTAGTGGGTGACGTGCTCCTCCTCGATCAGCCCGATCTCCTGGTAGAGCTGGCGGGCGATCGGCTCCATGTACTGCGGGCCGACGTTCATGTAGAAGTTCATGGTCTGCTGCTCGGCCGACATGATCGTCAGCGCGTGCAGCTTGGAGATGGGGGCGGCGGTCGACTTGTCGTACGGGGTGCGGACGTTGTCGGCGGGGTGCCGGTGGTGGTACTTCGTCGGCCGCCCCGGGATCACCTCGGTCAGGCCGTCGACGATCTTCTCCGCCTTGCGGTGCTGCACCATCTCGTAGAGGTTGGCGTACCGGTACAGGTGGTCGAAGTCCTCCAGGACGCCGAACTCGTACGCCTGGGTCAGGTAGGGGTCGGGCTCCATGCGGGCCACCCACGCGGTGAGGTCGACGGCGACCTGCTCGTAGGCGATCGTCGTCTCCAGCGCGGACGCCGTGCCCGGCAGCAGCCAGTTGACGACCTTCTGCTGCTGCTGCTCCAGGTAGCGGATCTCCGCGAGCTTGCGCTTGACCTCCATGTCCGGGCACTGCCGCGCGAAGTGGTGGCTGAACATCAGCGCCTCCACCTCGATGCCGTTCATCGTGATGATGCGGCAGCGGGTGTACGGATCGGCGTGGTCGGGATCCGTCGGCTCCACATCGAGCTCACGCCAGTTGCGCAATTGCCGGTCCAGTGGGATGCCGCGGTGCTCCAGCGGGTTGAACGACATCAGGGCGCCTCTCGATCGGGGGCAAACATGTCGCGGATTGCCCCGCGCCGCCGCGGCGAAACCCTCAGTGCGTCGACTTGCCCACGTTCATCCGCTCGGTGTAACGCGCGTGCGCCTCGGCCACCAGCCGCCCGTCCAGCCACGCCACCGGATTCACCTCGACCAGCAAGGGTTCGTTGTCGGGGCCGAAGTCGACCACCCGGCCGTGCAGCACCCACGGCCGCGCGCCCTCGTGGGTCTCGCGCAGGTACTGGCACACCCGCCGGGCCAGCCAGTCCTCCACCGGCAGCGTCCACCACTTGGGGGCGGCCAGCGGGTTGGCCGACAGGCCGGGCATCAGCAGCCCGCTCTCGTGGTCGGTGCTGGCGTGCCCGGCGTCGGCCTCCGGCCCGTGGGAGTACCGCAGGTACAGCTCGGGTCCCATGTGGCAGACCTCGGCCAGTTCGCCGAGGCTGAGCAGCGTGAACAAAGGCGTCCTCCGGTCCGAATCGTGCGCCCCGGCTTCCCCCGCCGCCCGCGCGCGAAACCCGGGATGATCGCGGCATGCGCGTCGTGGTCCTCTCCGACACCCACGCCCCCCGACGGTGGCGCGGCTGCCCGCCCGCCGTCGCCGCCCACCTGCGCGACACCGACCTGATCCTGCACGCAGGCGACGTCTGCACCGCCGACGTCCTCGACGAACTCTCCGCCTACGCCCCGGTCCACGCCGTCCTGGGCAACAACGACGGCCCGGACGTGGCGGCCTGGGGAGCGCCGGAGACGCTGGAGCTGACCATCGACGGCCTGCGGGTGGCCATGATCCACGACAGCGGCCAGGCCACCGGCCGCACCGCCCGCATGCGCAGGCGGTTCCCGGAGGCGGACGTGGTGGTCTTCGGCCACTCGCACATCCCGATGGACGTCACCGGGGACGGGGTCCGGGTGTTCAACCCCGGCTCCCCCACCGACCGCCGCCGCCAGCCCCACGGAACGATCGGCCTGTGGGACGTCAGCGGGGGCGAACTGCAGGCGCGAATCGTGCCGGTGACGTGATCGGTCCGCCCCGGGAATCACTCGTCCGCCTCGACCCGCTGCCTGCCCGCGTCGGTGATTTCCCACAGGCCCCTCGGTGAGCCCTCCCTCATCAGACCTGCCCGGATGAGGTTGAGACGCGCGAACTGGGCGCGGTTCCGCCACCGGATGTCGCCCGACTCCAGTCGCTCGAAGTCGCCTTCGCGCATCCTCGGAGCCAGGATCTCGCCGACGAGGTCGATGACCGCCTTGGTCTGGCCACTACCGCCAAGGCGGACCAGCGCCTGGAGCACTGGCGCCTCGAACTCGCGATCCCCCAGAGCGGGACCCCCGGCACGAGCGGCGGGCCGCTCGGACAACCCAAGCTGCCTGCGCAGGACGCTGTTGATGTCGTCGACCAATGGCGTCGCCAACTTCTGCAGCGCTTCGAACACGTCGTCGTCCAAACGGACAGTGACCGGCATCCGACCTCCCTCGTCAACCTGCCCCAATCTTGCAACCTTGACCGAGAAGTTGCAAGATTGGCTACAGCGCGTGCTCGCGCTTTCGGCAGCAGGACAAGTAGCCTGTCGCGCATGCTGGTGACCGGGAGAACGGCATGGATGTCTTCAAGCTGCACGAGCAGCTGATCGCCGACTATCAGGCGTTCACGTCGGGCTTCACGGAGATCCACGACAGGCGCATCCGCGATCATGTGGAGCACCGGCAGCGCGCAGGCGACCAGTGGCCGGATCCCTATCTGTCACTGAACCCCAACTTCGCCCCCGGCGGCACGGTCGGCGATCTCGTGGCCGAGGGCCTGCTGCATCCCCACTGCGCCGAGGTCTTCCGCCTCGGCGCCAGCGAGCTCACGCTGCACCAGCACCAGCGCGAGGCCATCGAGATCGCCGGGACCGGGCAGAGCTACGTGCTGACGACCGGCACCGGGTCGGGGAAGAGCCTCAGTTACATCATCCCGATCGTCGACCACGTGCTGCGGCTGCGTGCCCAGGGCCGCTACCAGCCTGGTGTCAAGGCGATCATCGTCTACCCGATGAACGCCCTGGCCAACAGCCAGTGCAACGAACTGGAGAAGTTCCTCGGCGCCGAGGACGAGCAGGCCGTCACGTTCCGCCGCTACACCGGGCAGGACCGCGAGGCCGAGCGGGCGGCGATCCTGGACAACCCGCCGGACATCCTCCTCACCAACTACGTGATGCTCGAACTGGTGCTCACCCGTCCCCGCGAGCGCGAGCGGTTGATCACGGCCGCGCACGGGCTTCGGTTCCTGGTCCTCGACGAGCTGCACACCTACCGCGGCCGGGCGGGCGCGGACGTGGGGATGCTGGTGCGCAGGCTGCGTGACGCGTGCGCGGCCGAGGAGATCATGTGTGTGGGGACATCGGCGACGATGACGACCGAGGGCTCCGACCACGACCGGCGGGCGGTGGTCGCCGATGTCGCGACCCGGTTGTTCGGCGTGCCGGTGTCGGGGGTGAACGTCATCGGGGAGACGCTGCGCCGGGCCACGACCGCCGATCAGGTGGACGCGGCGGCGCTGGCCGCCCGGATTCCCGCGGGTTCGGTCGCCACGTCGTTCGCCGAGTTCACCGCCGACCCGCTCGCGGCGTGGGTGGAGGCCACGTTCGGCGTGGTGGAGGAGGACGGGAGGCTCATCCGGCCGCGCACACCGCGCACAGTGCCCGAGGCCGCCGCGATCCTGGCCGAGCGGACGGGGGAAACGGTCGACGACTGCGCACGCGCGGTGGAGCGGACCCTGCAATTCGGCGCCGCGCTGACCGATCCGCGGACTGGCAGGCCCGTCTTCGCATTCCGCCTGCACCAGTTCCTCTCCAAGGGAGACAACGTCTACCTCAGTATCGATGAACCGGACTCGCGGTACATCACCAGTCGCTATCAGACGGTTGTGCCCGAGCGAACCGCGGACGAGCGAATCCTGCTGCCTGCCGCGTTCTGCCGGGAGTGCGGACAGGACTACCTGGTCGTCCAACGCAGCGGCCTGCGTTTCACCGCCCGAACCGACAGTGACGGGGCGGAGACCGGGTATCTCTTCCTCAGCTCCGACATCCCCTGGCCGGACAGCGTCGAGTTGGCGATCGGCGAACAGCGACTTCCGGAGACCTGGCTGACCACCGCCGACGACGGTGCGACCGTCGTGCTGCCCCGCAGGCTCAAGAGCCTTCCCTCGGTCGTCCACCTGGACCGGGCGGGCAACCAGGTCGAGCGCGGCAGCGGCGTGCGGGCGGCCTTCATCCCCAGCCCCTTCGCGTTCTGCCTGCGCTGCCGCGTCTCATACGAGCAGATCCGCAGCAACGACTTCGCCAAGCTGGCCTCGCTCTCGGCCGAGGGGCGCAGTTCGGCGATGTCGGTGGTGACCGCCAGCATCGTGCGCAGTCTGCGGGAGCAGGCCGACGTGCCCCCGGACGCGCGCAAGCTCCTCGCGTTCGCCGACAACCGCCAAGACGCGAGCCTGCAAGCGGGCCATTTCAACGACTTCGTCCAGGTGACGCAGCTGCGCGGAGCTCTCTACCGCGCGATCAAGGACGAGCCGGACGGGCTCACCCACGAGGTCGTCGAGCAGCGGGTCACCGACGCGCTGGGCCTGGAACTGCCGGACTTCGCGCAGAACGTCGAGGCCAGGTTCAGCGCCGCGCGGCGGGCGTGGGAGTCGCTTCGGCGGCTCATCGGCTTCCGCCTCTACCAGGACCTTGAACGCGGCTGGCGGGTGACGATGCCCAACCTCGAACAGACCGGTCTGCTGCGCATCGACTACATCGACCTCGCCGAGATCGCCGCGGATGAGGAGCTGTGGTCGGACCGGCATCCCGCGCTGCGCGACGACATCCCCGAGCACCGCCACGAGCTGATGCGCATCCTGCTCGATGAACTGCGCCGGGTGCTGGCGATCGACGTCGACTGCTTCACCGACATCGGCTTCGAGCAGTTGCACAAGCTCAGCGCACACCATCTGGCCGAGCCGTGGACGCTGGCGGAGCGGGAGACCAAGCCCCCGGAGACCGGGGAGGCGTTCGCCCGCGCGGGCGGCAAGGGCGGCAGGCGCAGGCACCTCTATCTCAGCGGCTTCGGCGCCTATGGCCGGTATCTGCTGCGTCCGGGCCAGTTCGGCCCGATCGGCCTCAACCGCGACGACGCCCAGAAGATCATCAGCGACCTGCTGCGGATCATGGAGCGCTGCGGCCTGCTCACCGCGACCGACTACCCCGACACGGGCGCCCCCGGCTACAAGCTCAAGGCGTCCTCGATCATCTGGCGGCCCGGCGACGGCACCTCCGGCGCGGAGGACCGGCTGCGCCGCGAGGTGGCGGCCGAGTCGGGCCCCCGGGTCAACCCGTTCTTCCGACGCCTGTACTCCGACGTGGCCGAGACGCTGGCGGGCCTGCGAGCCAAGGAGCACACCGCGCAGGTGAGCAGCAAGGACCGGATGGACCGGGAGGACGCCTTCCGTGGCGGCGAGCTGCCGGTGCTGTTCTGCTCGCCCACGATGGAACTGGGCATCGACATCGCCAGCCTCAACGCCGTCGGCCTGCGCAACGTGCCGCCGACACCGGCCAACTACGCCCAGCGCGCAGGTCGGGCGGGCCGGTCCGGCCAGCCCGCCCTGGTCACGACGTACTGCGCGACCGGCAACGCCCACGACCAGTACTACTTCCGCAACCGGGACCAGATGGTCGGCGGCTCGGTCGCCGCACCCAGGCTCGACCTGGTGAACGAGGACCTGCTGCGCTCACACGTGCACGCGGTCTGGCTCGCCGAGACCGGCCTGGTAATGGACAAGTCGATCGGCAACGTGGTCGACACCGGCCGCGAGGGCTACCCGATCAACGACGAGGTGCGTGCGCATATCGACCGCACGGACGCGCGGGAGCGCGCCGAGCGGCGGACCCGGCGAATCCTGGCACCGCTGTCGGAGGAGTTGATCGACACCTCGTGGTGGCACGACGACTGGGTGTCGCGGGTGGTGGCGAGCGCCCCGGACGCCTTCGACGAGGCGTTGGAGCGCTGGCGCGACCTCTACCGCATCGCGCTGGCCGAGCAGCGTGAGCAGAACGCCATCGTGCTCGACCACGCGAGCAGCCACGACGCCCGCGTCAAGGCCACCGCGCGGCGGCGGGAAGCGGAGAACCAACTGCGGTTGCTGCGCAACGACGACACCGACCTGCAAACCGACTTCTACTCCTACCGGTATTTCGCCGCGGAGGGATTCCTGCCGGGGTACTCCTTCCCTCGGCTGCCGCTGCGCGCCTACGTGCCCGGGCGGCGTGGGATGCCCAAGGACGCGGAGTTCATCCACCGGCCGCGGTTCATCGCGATCAGCGAGTTCGGCCCCGGCGCGCTGATCTACCACGAAGGTTCGCGCTATCTGGTCAACCAGGTGCAGCTGGCTCCCTCCGAGGACGGGCAGACCGGGCTGGACACGCGCGCGGCGCGCCGCTGTGAGGCGTGCGGGTACCTGCACGAGAACGAGATGGGCACCGACGTCTGCGAGTCGTGCGCCACGCCCCTGCGCAAGGCGATGTACCGCCTGCTGCGGCTGCAGACGGTCAAGACGGTGCGCCGGGAGCGGATCTCCTCCGACGAGGAGGAGCGCAGGCGCGGCGGGTTCGAGCTGGTCACCTCCTACCGGTTCACCGACCACGGCGCGCGGCCCGGCCGGTTCGACGCGGTCGCCGAGATGGACGGCAAGCCGGTGCTGGACCTGCGCTACGGCGACACCGCCACTGTCCGGGTGACCAATCTGGGCAGGCGCAGGCGCAAGGCGGGCGAGGACAACAACGGTTACTGGATCGACGTGCAGACCGGGCACTGGTTGTCCGAGAGCAAGGCGCTGGAGGCAGCGGAGACCACGGAGCTGGAGGACGCCGAGAAGGTGCCCCGCAAGCAGAAGGTGATCCCGTACGTCGAGGACCGGCGCAACATTTTGATCACCCGGTTCACCGATGGAGCAGGCCAGGACGGCGCAGGGCACGGCGACCCCGAACACCGCCGCACCGTGGACGAGGCCACCGCGCTGTCGTTCATGTACGCCCTGGAGCGCGGGATCGAGGCCGAGTTCCAGCTGGAAGACAGCGAGCTGGCCAGCGAGCTGCTGCCCGACGCCGACGAACGGGGCCGGACCCTGTTCGTGGAGAGCGCCGAGGGCGGCGCGGGCGTGCTGCGCCGCCTGGTCGACGAGCCCGACGCGCTCGCCCGCGCCGCGCGGCGTGCCCTGCTCATCTGCCACTTCGACGAGCACGGCAAGGACCAAGGCGGGGTGGTCGACGACTCCGGCGAGCCGTGCGCCCGCGCCTGCTACGACTGTCTGCTGTCCTACGGCAACCAGTCCGCCCACCTCGCCATCGACCGGCACCTGGCCAGGGACATGCTGGTCGCCTGCGCTAACTCGACGGTCAGCCGACCGGCCGCGGGCGACCCGGACGAGCAGTGGTCGGCGGCCATCGCCGGTGCCGCCCCGATGGTGGCCGACCTGCTGGCGTGGCTGCGCGACCACGACCACCGCTGCCCGGACGAGGTGACGCCGTCGGCGAAGTCCACCGACCCCGACCTGATCTACCGCACCCCCACCGGGCCAGTCGCGGTTTTCGTCGGTGACCAGGACGATGATGCGGTTGATGATCTTCGCGACGCCGGATGGGGTGTAATAACGGTGCCGCGCGGAGCGACATACGCGCAGATTGTGACGAAGTACCCGAGCGTGTTCGGCGCGAGCCGGAAGGGAGATCGGTGAGCCAGTTCACCGTCGGATCGTTGGTGCGGGCCCGCGGCCGGGACTGGGTGGTGCTGCCCGACTCCGACGCCGACCTGCTCGTGGTCCGCCCGCTCGGCGGGACCGACGACGAGATCGCGGGCATCCTCACCGGCGTCGAACAGGTCGAACAGGCCACCTTCCCGAAGCCCGATCCGACGGACGCGGGCAACGCGGTGAGCGCGGGTCTGCTGCGCACGGCGCTGCGGGTCGGCTTCCGGTCGACGGCCGGGCCGTTCCGCTCGCTCGCGGGCATCGCCGTCGAGCCGCGCCCCTACCAGCTGGTGCCGCTGCTGATGGCGCTGCGGCAGGACACGGTGCGCATGTTGATCGCCGACGACGTGGGCATCGGCAAGACGATCGAGGCCTCGCTGATCGCCGCCGAGCTGCTCGCCCAGGGCAGCGCCCGTGGGATGTCGGTGCTGTGTTCGCCCGCGCTGGCTGAGCAGTGGCAGGCCGAGCTGAGCGCGAAGTTCCGCATCGACGCCGAGCTGGTGTTGCCCAGCACGGTGCGACGGCTGGAGCGCGGCCTCTACGACGATCAGTCGATCTTCGACCGCTACCCGTTCACCGTGGTCTCGACCGACTTCATCAAGTCGACCAAGTACCGGGACCGCTTCGTGCGGATGTGCCCGGACCTGGTGATCGTCGACGAAGCCCACACCTGCGTCGCCGACGGGTCGACCAGCAGCGGCCGGACGCTGCGCTACGACCTGCTGCGCAAGCTGGCCGCGGTCCCGAGCAGGCACCTGCTGCTGGTCACCGCCACCCCGCACAGCGGCAAGGACGAGGGCTTCCGCAACCTGATCGGCCTGCTCGACCCCGATCTGGCCACGGTCGACCTGGGCACGCCCGCAGGCCGCGAGCGCCTGGCCAAGCACATGGTGCAGCGCCGCCGCGCGCACATCCGCAAGTTCCTCGAGGACACCCCGTTCCCACAGGACCGCCTGATCCAGGAGCACAAGTACTACCTCGGCGAGGAGTACGCGAAGCTGTTCCGGTCCGTGCTCGCCTACGCGCGCGAGACCGTGCGGGACGGCTCGGGCGGGAAGCTGCGCCAGCGGGTGCGCTACTGGTCGGTGCTGGCGCTGCTGCGCGCGCTGGCGTCCTCGCCGAAGGCCGCCGCCGCGACCCTGCGCACGCGGGCGCGGACGGTCTCGGCCGAGACGCCGGAGGAGGCCGACCGGGTGGGCCGGGCGTCGGTGCTCGACCTGGCCGAGGACGAGGCCGCGGAGTCGGTCGACAGCGTCGCGGGCGCCGACGACACGCCCGAGGGGAAGAACCCGGAGCGCGACCGCCTGCTGAGGTTCGCCCGCGCGGCGGAGGCGATCGGGCCCGAGGGCGACACGAAGCTGGCGAAGCTGGTCGAGGTCGTCCAGACGCAGCTGGGCGACAGCTACGACCCGGTGGTCTTCTGCCGGTTCATCGACACCGCCGAGTACGTGGCCGGGCACCTTCGCGAGGTCATGGGCGCGACGGCGACGGTCGGGTGCGTGACGGGCGCGCTGCCGCCGTCGGACCGCGAGGCGCGGATCGCGGAGCTGACCTCGGCCCCGGGACGCCACGTGCTCGTCGCCACCGACTGCCTGTCCGAGGGCGTGAACCTGCAGGAGCACTTCCAGGCCGTCGTGCACTACGACCTCGCCTGGAACCCGACCCGCCACGAGCAGCGGGAGGGCAGGGTCGACCGGTTCGGCCAGGCGCGCGACCACGTCCGGGCCGTCACGATCAGCGGTGGCGACAACCAGATCGACGAGATCGTGATGCGGGTGCTGATCCGCAAGCACAACCAGATCCGCAAGCAACTGGGCATCAGCGTGCCCGTGCCCGACTCGGCCAACACCGTCGTCGAGGTGGTCATGGAGGAACTGCTGGCCGCCCAGCCGCGGGCCGAGCAGGCCCCGCTGTTCGCCCTGGATAGCCAGACGGACCTCCACAGCGAGTGGGACAGCTACGCGGCCAGGGAGAACGCGGCGCTGACGAAGTTCGCCCAGACCGGCATCAAGCCCGACGAGGTGGCGCGCGAACTGGCGGAGGTGCGCGCGGCGATGGGCTCGGCGGGCGATGTCGAGGCGTTCACCCGGGAGTCGCTGGAGATCCTGGGCGGCTCGCCGTCGGACCAGCTCTACGGGTTCGACGCGGTCACCCCCACCCTGCCCGCGGGCCTGCGCGACGCCCTGCCGCCCGGCGGGCCGACCGTGCTGCCGTTCCACCGGGACCTCCCGGTCCCCCACCGGCACGCCCACCTGGACCGCACCGACGCGAGCGTGGCGGCGGTGGCCCGGTATGTGCTCGACAGCGCGTTGGACCCGAAGGTCCCCGGCCCGCGTCCGGCGCGGCGGTGCGGCGTCATGCGCACCGACGCGGTGGCCAAGCGCACCACGCTGCTGCTCGTACGCTTCCGGCTGCACCTGACGCTTCCGGCGCGGACGGGCAAGCGGCCGATGGTGGCCGAGGAAGCGCGGGTGCTGGCGTTCCAGGGCAAACCGGCCGACCCGGTCTGGCTCGACGCCGACGAGGTCGAGCGGGTGCTGGCGGGCAGGCCGTCCGGCAATGTCGCGCCGGACCTGGCCCGCGATGACGTGGAGCGGGCGATCGCTCAACTCGACGCGGTGATGCCGCACCTGAACGCCGAGGCCGAGGCGACGGCGTCGCGGCTCCACGATTCCCATGTGCGCGTCCGGCGCGCGACCAGGCAGGCGGGGGTGTCGAAGATCGACGTGCGGGCGAACACCCCGGTGGACGTGCTGGGCGTCTACGTCTACCTGCCCGCGGTGGCCGGAGGTGCCCGATGAGCCGGTCGCCGTTCCCCTCACTGCGTGTGGCGGGCAGTCTGCTGCCCGCCGACCTGTTCCGCCGGGTGTTGGACGACCCGAAGTTCCCCGGCCGTTCGGCCGAGGAATACGGCCTGGGCCAGCGCGTCACGGTCCGCGAGGCGTCCTCGCGCGCGTTCGACGATCTCACCGCCGAGTGGCAGGCGCTCCAACGCGGTCTGGAGCGCGGCAAGCCCATGGTGCGGGATTGGCTGCGCAGGCTGTTCAAGGCGCTGGACTTCGGCCTGCTGGCCGAGAGCGGCGGCATCCCGGTCGGCGACAAGACGTATCGGGTCTCCCACCTGTGGCAGCACGTGCCGATCCACCTTCTGCCGTGGGCGGTGGATCTCGACCGCAAGACCAAGGGCGTGAAGGGCGCGGCCGAGGCCGCGCCGCAGTCGATGGTGCAGGAGCTGCTGAACAACTCCGACGCGCACCTGTGGGCGATCATCTCCAATGGACAGAAGCTGCGGTTGCTGCGGGATTCGCGCATGCTGCCAGGCTCGGCCTACGTCGAGTTCGACCTTGAGCTGATCTTCAGCGAGGGTCTGTTCAGCGATTTCATGGTGCTGTACCGGCTGGTGCACGCGACGCGGTTCATGGTGGACGCCGAGCAGCTGCCGAAGGACTGTTGGTTGGAGCGCTGGCGCGGCGCGGCGATCGAGCAGGGCGAGCGGGCACTGGACCGGCTGCGCGTCGGCGTCGAGAAGGCGATCACCACGCTGGGCACCGGATTCGTCCGGAACCCGGCGAACGGCAGGCTCCGGGCGGCGCTGGGGTCGGGGGAGCTCGACCGGTACGACTACAAGCGGTCAGTGCTGCGGTTGGTGTACCGGCTGTTGTTCTGGTTCGTGGCGGAGGATCGGGAGGTCCTGCTCGACACCGAGGGCGCTCCGCAGAGCGCGCGGGACAAGTACGCCAGGTACTTCTCGGCGCGGCGGCTGCGGGAGCGGGCCCGGCGCGGCGGCGCGGATCACCACGAGGATCTGTGGGACGCCGTGCGGATCGTCTTCGACGCCCTCGGCGAGCCGGAGGGGCAGCCCGCGCTGGCGCTTCCGGGTATCGGCGGCCTGTTCGAGCGCAAGACCCACGATGAGCGGGGAGCCAGGCTCGACCGGAGCGAGCCGGACGAGTTGGACGCGCCGCTGGAGGGGCTGCGGCTGTCGAACGCGGCCGTGGTGGAGGCGGTGCGACACCTGGCGGTCGTGGAGTCGGACGGCAACCGGCGGCCGGTGGACTTCCAGAACCTGGATTCGGAGGAGCTGGGCAGCGTCTACGAGTCGCTGCTGGAGCTGGACCCGGTCTACGACCCGGCGGAGCAGACGTTCACGCTGGAGGCGGCGGCGGGCAACGAGCGCAAGACGACGGGGTCGTACTACACGCCGTCGTCGCTGACCGAGGCGCTGCTGGACAGCGCCCTCGATCCGGTGCTGGACGACGCCGTCTTCGGGGCGTCCGACGACGCGGGGCGGATCGCGGCGCTGTTGAACGTGACGGTGTGCGACCCGGCCTGTGGGTCGGGGCACTTCCTGGTCGCGGCGGCCCGACGAATCGCCCGGCGGGTGGCGCAGCTGCGCAGCGGCGAGGACGAGCCGTCACCGACCCTGGTGCGCGGCGCGATGCGGGAAGTGGTGTCCCGGTGCATCTACGGCGTGGACATCAACGAGACGGCGGCCGAGCTGGCGAAGGTGTCGCTGTGGCTGGAGTCCGTGGAGCCGGGCAAGCCGCTGGCGTTCCTGGACGCCAACATCCGCGTCGGCAACGCGCTGCTGGGCACGACGCCCGCGCTGGTGGCGGCGGGGATTCCCAAAGAGGCGTTCAAGCCGTTGATCGGGGACGACCCGGACGCGGTGAAGGCGATCAAGAAGATCAACGCCAACGACGCGGTCGGCGAGGTCGGCCTGTTCACCTTCGGCGGCGCGGAGCTGACGAACGCGGCGATCGCGACGGAGACGGCCAGGCTGGTGGCGTCACTGCCGGGGAAGCTGACGGACACCTACATCCAACGGCGCCGACTCCGACAGATCGATGAGCAGCGACTGCCGCACAAACGCAAGGCGGACGCCTGGTGCGCGGCGTTCGTGCAGCCGATGGACTCGGCACATCTGATGTACCCGATCACCGAGGGCACCCTGGAGTGGATCGTCGACGGTCCCGAGAACCTCCTGCAGGCCCAGACAATGGCCACGGTGGAGCGGCTGACCCGGGACTACCGGTTCTTCCACTGGCATGTGGAGTTCCCGCACGTGTTCGAGGTGCCTGAGGGCGGGGTGAACAACGAGACCGGCTGGCGCGGGGGATTCTCGTGCGTGCTCGGCAATCCGCCGTGGGAACGGGTGAAGCTCCAGGAACAGGAGTTCTTCGCCAGCCGGAAGCCGGAGATCGCCAACGCCAAGAACGCGGCGGCCCGCAAGAAGCTCATCGCGGCACTGGAGCACAGCGAGAGCGAGGTGGACCGGGACCTGTTCAAGGACTTCCAGGCGGAGCTGCGGTTCGCCGAAGGGTGGAGTCGTCTGCTCCGGGACAGCGGCAGGTACCCCCTGACCGGGCGCGGCGATATCAACACCTACGCGGTGTTCGCCGAGACGGGCCGCACGATCCTGGCTTCGCGGGCTCGGGTGGGGATGGTCCTGCCGACCGGCATCGCCACGGACGCCACGACCCAGTACTTCTTCAAGGACCTCGTCACCACCCGCACCCTCGCCTCGATCTACGACTTCGAGAACGAGGAGAAGCTGTTCGACGACGTGCACCACTCGTTCCGCTTCTGCCTGTGGACCGCTTCGGGCAAGCGGTGTCGACAGAACCGCATCAACCTGGCGTTCCGCCTGCGTCAGCCGAGGGAGATTCAGGAGCGCCGGTTCGTCCTCACCCCAGACGACATCACCCTGCTCAACCCGAACACGGGAACGTGCCCGGTCTTCGATTACAAGCGCAACGCAGACAGCACCCTGTCGATGTACCGGCACGTCAACCGGGTCCTGTGGCAAGAGGAACCCGAGGACAACCGCTGGAACATCACCTTCCTTCGCATGCTTGACATGGCAAATGACTCCAGCCTCTTCCGCGACAGGGACAGCCTCGAAGCGAAAGGCTGGTCACTGGAGGGCAACGTCTTCCACCTGGAAGACCAACGCATGCTTCCGCTCTATGAAGCGAAGATGGTGCACCACTTTGATCACCGCCTCGGCACCTACGACGGGCAGACCGAGGCGCAGGCCAAGATGGGCACCCTTCCCCGCCCCGGCCAGGCCCAGAAGGACGATCCTTCGTTCAAGACGCTGCCCAGATACTGGGTGCCGGAGTCCGAGGTAGACGAGCGGCTCAAGCGGAAGGGCTGGGCCAAGGACTGGCTGCTGGGCTGGCGCGATATCTGCCGCAGCTCCGACGCGCGCACGATGATCGCGGGTGTCTTTCCGGTCACCGCGATCGGCCACACCTTCCCGTTGGCCATGCCTGGCGTCGCTCGCGTGGCCGGTCTGTACGCAAACCTTTGCTCATTCGTCGCCGACTACGTGGCTCGACAGAAGATGGCGGGCACCCACCTTACCTACAGCTCTATCACTCAACTCCCCGTCCTCCCGCCCGAGGCGTACGACCTGCCGTGTGAGTGGGAGACAGCCGTCAGTCGGGAGGAGTGGGTGACGGCTCGGGTGTTGGAGTTGTCCTACACCACCTACGACATGGCCGGGTTCGCTCGGGACCACGGGGACGACGGGCCGCCCTTTCGGTGGGATGAGGAGCGGCGGTTCCTGCTGCGGGCCGAACTCGACGCGGCCTACTTCCATCTCTACGGCGTTCCCAAGGACGACGTCGAGTACATCATGGACACCTTCCGGGCCTTTAAGAACAACGAACCCGAGCGCTTCGCCAAAACCAAGGGCGAGATTCTCGGCATCTACGACGGCATGGCCAAGGCGATTGAGACCGGCGAGCCGTATCAGACCCGCCTTGATCCGCCGCCCGGGTACGGTCCCCGGCATCCTGCCGAGTCCGAGAGGGGCTGAGGGTGGCTGAAAACGTCCGCACCGCCATGCTGCTGCGGGAGTGCTTCGAGGTGTTGCGCGAGGCCGAGGAGCCGCTTCCCGGGAAGGAGGTGACACGACGGATCGCGCAGCGGGTCACGCTCTCCCCACACGAGCTGACCGTTATCAACCAGGCCGGGCTCAAGCGTTGGGTCAGCAATCTGCGGTGGCGGACCGGTGAGGCGACCACCATCGGGTGGATGACCAAACGGGACGGTCGGTGGTCGATCACCGAGGCGGGAGTGGCCGCGATGGAGAGCCACGACGCAGAGCAGTTCCTGGTCGAGATGAACCGCCGCTACAAGGACATCCTCCGGCACCGCAAGACCGCCGTCGACCAACTCGGTGAGGACGCCCGGAAGCTGGCGCGGGTGCTCGCCGTGGTCGATGCGGGCTCCTGGCTGACCTACCACGACCTCGCCACCCTCACCAACCTGCCCGCCCAGCACGTCCCGCACTTCCTGGCCCAGGCCAGTCCCGCGCTGCCGGGCTCGCAGCGGGTGCTCACCAACGACGGCACCGTCCCGCCCGACCGCCTGCTCAGCTTCACCTTCCGGGGTGGGGACATGCAGCGCAGACTGGCCGCCGAGGGCATCGAGTTCGACGACGACGGGCGCGCCTCCGAGGCCCAGCGGATCAGCACCGACGAACTGGCCGAGCGGCTGATCGAGGTCGGCGGCGACAGCGAGCAATCGGCGACCACCCGGGCCTGGGTGATCCGTGGCTCTTCCGTGGACGGCCGGAATCTGGTGCCAGGCTGGCTTACCGGCGGATTCGCCTCGCTGGCGGGCACCAAGCTACGGCCGATCGCTCCCCCGGTCCCGCTCGACGACCTCAAGACCATCGTCGACGAGGACTACCAGGGCCTGCCGCACGCGACCCGCGCGGGCAAGCTCGCCGAGTTCGACGCCTTCTGCAACCGGATGCGGGAGGGTGACTACGTGCTCACCCTGTCGCAGGGGTCCACCTACCTCGGGCGGATCACCTCGGCGGCCGACCACGTCGAGTCCGAGGACAAGCGGTCGAACCTGCGCAGGCAGGTCCAGTGGTTCAACGCCGACCAGCCCGTCCCCTACACCAAGCTGCCCAACCCGCTCCCGGTCCGGCTGGCCAGCACCGCCGATGTGGTGGACCTGACCGCCGACCTGGCCACGATCGAGCGGCTGCTCGTCGACCTGGACATCGACATCGACGAGACCGCGCCTGCCGATCACGCCGCCGTCGAGTTCCGCGCCATCGAGGACGACCTCGCCGAGCAGGTCATGATGAGCCGGGACTGGTTGCGGGAACTGGCCGACCTGCTGCGCGAACGCCGTCAGATGATCTTCTACGGCCCGCCCGGCACCGGCAAGACCTACCTGGCCCGCGAACTCGCCGGGTATCTGGCGGCGGACCCGAGCCAGGTCAAGCTGGTGCAGTTTCACCCGTCCTATACCTATGAGGACTTCTTCCAGGGCTTCCGTCCCGTGCAGGGCAAGGACGGGCAACTGCGGTTCGACCTGCACCACGGACCGTTCAGCCGGTTGGTCACCGCCGCTCAGCAGCACCCGTCCGACCCGTACTTCCTGATCATCGACGAGATCAACCGGGCGAACCTGGCCAAGGTGTTCGGCGAGCTGTACTTCCTGCTGGAGTACCGCGAGCAGCCGGTCAGCCTGCTCTACTCCGCGCAGGACGAGGACACCTTCCGGCTGCCCGACAACGTGTTCATCATCGGCACGATGAACACCACTGACCGGTCCATCGCACTCGTCGACGCGGCCATGCGCCGCCGGTTCGCGTTCGTGGAGTTGCACCCGGCCCAGCCACCCACCGCGGGCCTGCTGCGGGCCTGGCTCGCGCGGCTGGACGACGAGGGCAAGCTGGCCCACCACCGCGACGCCGCCGACCTGCTCGACGTGCTCAACGAGCGGATTCCCGACCGCGACCTGGCGATCGGACCGTCGTTCCTGATGAAAGAGCCGATCTACCAGCGCGCGGACGGGCTGCGGCGGGTGTGGGAGTCCGACATCCTGCCGCTGCTGGCCGAGCACCACTACGGCAGCCCGCCCGAGGTGCTGGACCAGTACCGGCTAGACGCCCTCTACAAGGCCATCGGCGGCGCTCAGGGCGAGTCGACGCCGTGACCCACATCGAGGTCGGCGAACTGGGCCGCAGCCAGCACGCGCTGACCGACGCGCAGGGCCGGGCGCTGGCACGGTCGGGCGTGGTCACGGCGACGCCGTCGGCCCTCACGCCGGGCCTGTGGGAGGTGGCCGCCACCGGCAAGGTCGGGGTGGCGCGGGTGGGCGACCTGGACGTCTGGATCACGCCGAAGCTGCCGATCGACCGGCTGCTGTTCCTGGTCGGCTACGCCGCCGACCCGACCGCGTGGCGCGACGACACCGTGCACCTCGACGCCCGCGACGGGCTGATCCCAGCGATCGGGCAGGCGTTGTGGCGGCAGACCGAGCGGGCGCTGCGGCAAGGGCTTCTCCAGGGCTACAAGACGGTCGAGGAGACCTCCTACGTTATGCGCGGGCGGCTGCGCGAGGCCGACCAGCTCCGCCGCCACCACGGCCGGGTGATCCCGATGGAGCTGCGCCACGACGATTTCACCGTCGACATCCCGGAGAACCGGATCCTGCTCGCCGCGCTCACCCGGATGCTCACCGTTCCCCGGGTCGACGCCGAGTCGCGCAGGCGGATCGGCGGGCTGCGGATGCGGCTGGCTGAGGTGACGTCCCTGGTCAGCGGCGGTCGCCTGCCCGCGTGGCGGCCGAGCAGGCTCAACCAGCGGTATGTGCCCGCCCTGCGGCTGGCCGAGGTGGTCTGGCGGGCGACCTCGCCGGAACACGCCCTGGGGCACGTCCCGGCCAGCGGGTTCCTGTTCGACCTGCCGAAGGTCTTCGAGGCGTTCGTGACGGTCGCCATGGGCGAACGCCTGCACGCCGCCCACGGCGGCCGGGCGGAGCCGCAGTTCCCCTGCCACTTGGATGAGGCGCGCACGGTGCGCATGAAGCCAGACCTGGTCTGGTTCTCCGGCGGTCGGCCCGCGGCCGTGCTCGACGCGAAGTACAAGCGCGAGTCGCCGTCGGGCTATCCCAACGCCGACCTCTACCAACTGCTCGCCTACTGCACGACGCTGGGCCTGGCCCGCGGCCACCTGGTCTACGCGAAGGGCGCGGCCGAGGCCGCGGTGCACCGGATCGGCTCGGCCGGGGTGCGGATCCACTGTCACGCCCTCGACCTCACGCTGCCGCCCCCGCAGCTACTGGACAGCGTCAACCGACTCACCGACGCCATCGCGGCGGACGCGGACATGGAACCGACCATCGGTAACCGGTGGGCCGGATGATCAGGCATTCTTCGCTGACTTGAGCAAGTCCGACCACGCCTCGGTGGGAACCTCGAGGACCGGGCCGTGCGGGTTTTGCTATCGCGGATGGCGCCGCCCCGGGTCGTCAACGCGAGTTCAACTCAGCCCGTGTTCCCGCCGCCCGAGAAACTGCTCTTGCGCCGCCTGCTGATGATCATAAGCTCTCCAGTACCTTCCTGCGTTTGGCGATCAAGTCGGTCGACTTCGCTGACGACATGGCCAGCTTGGTCACCTCGTCGAAAATGGTGGTGAAGCGTTTCACTTCCTCAGTATTGTCCCCCCACGCAGTGCCAGCCGGGTACTCAAGGACCACGCCCGGCGCCTCACCCTCCTGCGGATCGTCGACGATCACGCCAGGAGCCGCTCACTGAGCCGTAGGCACCGGCAGCGAGCGGAACCACCTAAATTGTGCTGTTCGGCCGGTCCGCTGCCGCGAGCAGGTGCGCCAACTACTTGCGCGTGACAGCCATACCGCCGACTTCACGCAGGATGGCAGCCTCATCAAGGAGAACGTACGCACATATCGTCCCGCCGGACACCGCCCGCGCCCTGTGCCAGATGCCCGCGCAAGCCTGCTACATCGACCGCCCCCAGGGCACGCCCGTCTGCCCGGAGTGCGCGCTGGGGTTCGTCCCGGCCGCCTTCCCGCCGCGATCCCCACCGACCAGCTCACCCGGGCGATCGCCACTCGCTTCGCCGCCGCCTGCGCGGAGGCCGCCCACACCGTCAGCCGCTTGCTCGAACCAGCCACCGACGCCGGTCGACGACTCCCTGCGCGCGGCCGCCGTGGACGCATGGGCGAAGCCGACACAAAGCTGTAATCCCCTAATTCGGTAACACCCGACACAGCGCGCCCGAAGTCGGTAGGTGGACACCAGTGGCCGGACGGTCCACCAGGAGAGGGTCGATCACGTGCAGGGCGATCACGCATCACACCAGGGCCGCGCCGGACGCACCGGGGGCGGCTTGACACCGGACCTGGCGGACCGGCTACACCGTTGGTTGAAGGACCACCGCGACCAGCTGATCAATGTCGACCGGCGCAACCGGCTGCTCTACTTCAAGCACACCAAGACCGCGTCCCTGGAGATCGAGCAGCCCCTGGCAGGCGACCTCTACGCCACTCTCGACCGGGCCAACGGGTTCTTCACCTTCCACCTGCCCCCTCGGCCGGACGAGAGCGGCGAGCCGGTCGTCGTCCCGCCGCCGCTGCCGACCGACATCGTCGTCAAGGGCAAGGACGGCCCCGAGATCACCAAGGCCCTCGGGCTGCTGGAGCGCAAGTCCAACCAGGAGTTCGTCGACCGGGGCCTGTGGACGCTCTACCTCGGACTCGGGACCCTGGACTGGGTCGAGGCCGAGGGCACGGCCACGGTCAGCAGCCCGATCCTGCTGGTCCCGGTGTCGCTGACCCGGGCCAGCCTGCGCGAGCCCTTCCGGCTCGTCCGCACCGATGACGACACCGTCGTCAACCCCGCGCTCCTGGTGAAGCTGGAGACCGACTTCGGCATCCAGCTCGCGGCCGACGACCTCGCCGACCACGACCTCAACGGCGTGCTCGCCGCGTTCCGGCTGGCCATCCGGGGCTACGAGGGCTGGCGGGTTACCCGGCGAGCCGTGCTCACCACCTTCTCCTTTCAGAAGGAGGCGATGCACCGCGACCTGCTCGACAACGCGGACCAGATCATCAACCACCCGCTGATCGAGGTGCTCGCGCTCGGCACCGACGCGCCCCGCGCGGGAGCCTTCGGGTTCGACCCCGTCCCGGAGGACGATCTCGACCGGGTCGCGCCGCCGGAAGACCTGGTCAACGTCCGCGACGCCGACGCGACGCAGCGGCGCTGCATCCTCGCCGCCCGCGACGGGCGCAGCTTCGTCATGGACGGACCGCCCGGCAGCGGCAAGAGCCAGACGATCACCAACATGATCGCCGAGCTGCTGCACACCGACAAGACGGTGTTGTTCGTCAGCGAGAAGGCCGCGGCGCTCGACGTCGTCCACAACCGGCTCAAGGCGGCCAAGCTGGACGACTTCGTCCTCCAACTGCACAGCCACAAGGCCACCCGCAAGGCGGTCGCCGCCGAACTGGGCACCGCCCTGACCAAGCGCCCGAACGCGCCGGTCACGTTCACCCCCTCGGCGAAGGCCGACCTGGTCAAGCGGCGCAAGGCGCTCTCCACCTACGCGCTGGCCCTCAACGAGGTGCGCCAGCCCCTCGGCCGGTCGCTGCACCAGGTCCTCGGCGAGATCACCGCGCTGCACGCGCTTCCGCAGGCCCCGGTGCCCAGCACGTTCGGCCTGGACCTCACGCCGGAGACGCTCACCCACATCCGCGACACCGCCGAGCAACTGGGCCGGGCCTGGGCGCCGGTGGAGCGGGGCGACGCCTTCCTGTGGCGGGATCTCCAGAACACGTCCCTGTCCGCGTCGCGTCGGCACGAGGTCGAGGCCGACCTCGACCGGGCGGCGGGCGCGCTGGACGCCCTGCGCACGCACATCGACCTGCTACAGGACCAGCTCGGACTCGGCTGGTACGAGCGGCCCGCCGACGTCGACCGCCTGCTGCCGCTGCTGGCACTGCTCGACGACCGTCAGCCCATCCCGGCGCGGTGGCTGACCTCGGCCACCCTGAACGACGTGCAGGCGCGCGTCGGCACGCTGCACCAGGCAACCGCGGTCTACGACCTGGCACTCGTCGAGTTGCGCGAGATCGTCGGCGACGCCGCGGAGTTCGTCGAGCCCGCCCTCCTGGGGCCGTTCGCCGACGCCGAGGCGGCTCTGCACACCGCCAGTGCTCCCGTCCGGGCCGCACTGGCCTGGCGACCGGAGGACACCGCGACGGCCGAACTCGTCGCGACCCAGCGGGCGTTCCTGGTCGAAAGCACGACGACGCTCGACCAGATCGAGGCCGACGCCGCTAAGATCGCGTCGTCGTTCGGACTCGCCACGGCGGACATCACACCGCAGCGCGCCGTGGAGCTCGCCGAACTGGGCGCGCTGGTCACCGCACCCGCGCGGCCGGAGCCGGGATGGTTCGACCGAACCGCGCAAACCGCGCTCGACGAGGCCCTCGGGGTGCTGAGCGGGCTCGTCAGCGACTTCCGCGCCCGCCACCAGGCGCTGCGCTCGGTCTTCACCGACGACGCGCTGAACCTCGACCTCTTCGCCCTCCAGCGGCGGTTCGCCGAGGTGCACCGCGGTTTCGGCAAGCTGCGCCGCGCCTACCGCGATGACAAGAAGGCACTCGCGGCCTGCACGGTGACCGGGCGGGTCGACCGGCAGGTGCTGGAGCGACTGCCCGAGGGCGTCGCATGGCAGGAGCGGGCCAACCAGCTGTCGGCGGCCGAGTCCCGCCACGCCGACCTACTGGGCGACCACTACTACAGCCGGGCCGAGGCCGACTTCGCCAAGATCCACCAGGCGATCAGCGTGGCCAGGAGAGCGATCCACCTGGCCAGGGACGAGCGCATCGGCGACTCCTTCACCGACCAGCTCGCCCGTGGTGGAGCCCCCGATCCCGCGATCCACTTCCTCGCCGAGAACGTGCGCGCGGGCGTCGACTCCTGGCTGCGCTCGGCGGGGCAGGTCCTGGGAATCGACCCGGAGCGGCTGCACACCGTGCCCCTCGCCCGGCTTCGTGCGTGGGCCGCCGATGCCGTGGCGCCGCTCCAGGTGGTGGTCGACACCATGACCAGGCTGTCGACGCTGACGGGCAGGGCGCTGACGATCGAGTCGACCCGGTCGGCGCTGACACGGGCAGGCATCGTCAACGAGAAGCGGGAACTGGTCGCCGCCACGATGCCCGCTGACCAGGAACTGCTGGGCAGTCACTATCGCGGCGTCGAGACCGACTGGGTGGCGGTCGCGGGCGCGCTCGACTGGGCCGAGAACGTGCGCCGGGCGCTCGGCGGACCGGTGCGCATGCCCATCGCGGAGGCGCTGCTGACCTGCACAGCCACCTCGGCCGAACTTGAAGCGTGGCACGCGGCGTGGGCCAAGACGAGCAAGCGGGTCATCGGGCAGTTCGACGGGCAGCGCGCGGAGGAGGTCCGGGCCGAACTGCGCGACTCGGACTTCGATGTGGCGGAGGCGCTCCTGGAGGAGTTGCGCGACTCGGTCGGCGACATCGAGACGTGGGCGTCCTACGCCTCGGCGAAGTCGGAGCTCGAGCACCTCGGGCTGGAGCCGGTGGTCACGTTCTGCCGCGAGCAGCGGGTGCCCCAGTCGGACGTGCGGGCGATCGTCGAGCGCGCGGTCTTGGAAGCCTGGGCCGACGCGGTGTTCGAGACCGACCGCAACCGGCTTGGACCGCTGCGCTCGGTCGAGCGCGACGCCCTGGTGGACGAGTTCCGCAAGCTGGACACCCAACAGGTGGCGTTGGCGGCGGCGCGGGTCATCAACGCCTGCGCGCAGCGGCGGCCATCCAGTATGGCCGGGCAGGCGGGGGTTATCAAGCGGCAGGCCGAGATCTCCCGCAAGCACAAGCCGATCCGAACCCTGCTGACCGAGGCGGGCGAGACCGCGCAGCGGCTCAAGCCCTGCTTCATGATGAGCCCGCTGTCGGTGTCGCAGTTCCTGCCGCCGACACTGCGGTTCGACGTGGTGATCTTCGACGAGGCGTCCCAGGTCCTGCCCGCCGACGCCATCAACTGCGTCTACCGCGGGGATCAGCTGATCGTGGCGGGCGACAAGATGCAGCTCCCGCCGACGCGGTTCTTCGGCGGCGGGCAGTCCGACGACGACACGTACGACGACGAGGACGAGGTCCACGAGTTCGAGTCGGTGCTGGACCTCTGCAAGGGCGCGGGGGCGCTGGAGTCGCTGCCGCTGTCCTGGCATTACCGCAGCCAGCACGAGGACCTGATCACCTACTCCAACTACCGGTTCTACGGCGGCAAGCTGGCGACCTTCCCGGGAGCGACGCACAAGGCCGACGACATCGGCATCGAACTGATCAAGGTCGACGGCGTGTACCGGCGGGGCGGGGCCCGGGACAACCCGATCGAGGCGCGGACGGTCGTCGAGCGAGTGCTCTACCACCGGCGTCACCACCCGGACCTGACCATCGGCGTCGTGACGTTCTCCGGCGCGCAGCAGGACGCCATCGAGCGCGAGGTGGAACACCAGGCCCAGCGGTACCCCGAACTCGCGGGCCTGCGCACCGACGACCGGCTGGACGGCTTCTTCGTCAAGAACCTGGAGAACGTGCAGGGCGACGAACGCGACATCATCATCTTCAGCGTCGGCTACGGCAAGGACGAGAGCGGCAAGTTCTCGATGCAGGTGGCCCACCTCAACCGCCAGGGCAGCGAGCGCAGGCTCAACGTGGCTATCACCCGCGCGAAGCGGCGAGTCGAGATCGTGACCTCGGTGCGCGCCGAGGACTTCCCCGGTACCGCCAAGGCCGGGGCCATGAAGCACCTCCCCCGCTACCTGGACTTCGCCGACCGGGGGATCGCCGCACTCGCGCTCGCCGACGACGAATCGTCAGGCGACGTGGAGAGCCCGTTCGAGGCGGAGGTGGTCCGCACGCTGCACGGCTGGGGATTCGACGCGGTGCCGCAGGTGGGCGTGGCTGGCTACCGGGTCGACATCGGAATCAGGCACCCGGAGAAGCCGGGTCGGTTCGTCCTCGGCGTAGAGTGCGACGGCGCGATGTACCACTCGTCCAAGGTGGCCCGGGATCGCGATCGGCTGCGTCAGCAGGTCCTGGAGGGACTCGGCTGGACGATCCACCGCATCTGGGGTCCGTCCTGGTACCGCAACCGGGCAGAGCAAGAGGCCAGGCTGCGTCAGGCCATCGATGCAGCGATCTCGGGCAGGCCGAGCGCAGTCAGGGACGTGGCACCCGTCGACGATGTGCTGGTCGACCAGCACATCGTCGACCTGGAGGCACCGCCCGCCTGGACCGAGCCCTACCGGCTCGCCAGGTTGAGCTCGTCGCTCATCCCCTACGACGAGATGCACAGTCCCGCCGCGCGCCCACACCTGCGGAAACTGATTGAGGAGACCGTGCGCGCGGAGGGGCCGATCCACCAGGACCGGGCGTTGACCACGATCCGCAAAGCATGGGGCGGCGATCGCTCGGGGCCCCGGATCAAGGCGGCGTTCGAGTCCGCCGTCCGCGACCTGCGCGCCAGGATCGACCGGGACGGCGACGGCTTCCTCCGGCCGCGCTCCGCGCCGGTCACCGCGGTCCGCGTTCCCACGGACGACCCGGACACGAAGCGCGACGTGAAGTACGTGCCGATGGACGAACTCAAGCTCGCCGTCGTCAACCTCGTCCGCGACTGCCACGCCATCGACCGTGACGAGCTGACCGAGCGGGTGGCCAGGCTGTTCGGGTGGGGACGACGTGGTCCGGCGGTGTCGGCCGCCCTCTACCAGGCGATCGAGGAACTGGATGACGCGGGCGCGGTGACCGTCGACGGAGAGTTGGTGCTTGGTGAAGGTTCTGGGCCAGGGCACTAGCGTGGTTCGCTTGCTCGTGATCGACTCCTTCGACGCCTGGTTAGCCCAGGTACACGATGACGAGGACGAGTACGCCTACCGGGCCGTCTACTACGCCTACATGGGCGCGCACTCGGGCCGCCGGATCGCAGGCGAGGCATGCGGGGAGGTGCTGCCGGGCGGTGGCTACCGGCTGACCGCGGGCCGCGACCGGGAGCTGGTGCTCGGGAACGAGTCCGCGCGCAAGGCGTTCGTCGCGCACCTCGTGGCCCGGTACTGCGGCGACCGATACCCCGACATGGCGGCGTGGGAGGCGGCTCGGCATCGAGGGTTAGTCGAGGATCGCTGGTGATTCGCCGATCACATTTCCGCACGTAACCCACTCGGGTGAATACGCGGTCCGAACGGGTCGTGCTTCGTCACGGAAGGGCTGGTGGCACCGAGCCTGGAATCACGAGCAGAACACGGCCAGGGAGGTCGCCGTGCACCGCGCACACGAGCGTCTCGCCGCCCGGGACGAGCTGGGTCGGGTGTTGACCCCGGCTCGGCCGTTCGGGCCGATCGCCACCGAGGACGTCGCCGGGATCGGGCGCTCCACCGTCGACCAGCTCTTCGACCGCAACAACCGGATCTATTCGCAGGCGGTCAGCGATCTGTTCCCCGCGTACATCATCGGGAGGAAAGGGGCGGGCAAGACCGCGTTCCTGATCAGTTCGGACACCGACCGGGAGGTGTGGCGGGCGGCCATCGACACCGAGAAGGTGTACCACGAGATGCTCAACGTGCTGAACGCCTATCGGGGGGACGGGCTGTTCGTCGGGCAGCGGGCGGAGATCTGGACCGCGCTGTTCGACCACGTGGCGATGTTCCACGCGTGGCGGTTCTTCGACGGGCACGACCCCGAGGGGAAGCTGAACGTGCTGGGCACCTACCTGGGGCGGGCCGCGGACCCGGCGGCCGACGCCTCGCAGGTCGCCGAGCGGTTCCTGCGGCAGGTGCGCGAGCGCGTGCACGAGCGGCCGGGCACCGGGCCGACGGAGATCCTGGAGGGGATGGGCCAGGACAAGGCCCGCTTCGCCGACGCCAGGGCGGCCATGCGCGACCTGCTCACCGACCGGGGCCAGCCGCTGGTCATCGTGATGGACAACCTGGAGGAGCTGCACCTGCGGCTGCGCGAGCTGACCCCGGTGCTGGCCGGGCTGTTCCGCGCGGTCGGCGGCATCATGGCGCGCAGCCCGTCCGACCGGCCGTACGGGGTGCAGATCTGCCTGCCCTCGGAGCTGTTCGACCAGATCCACCGCATCGCGGCCGCGGCGGACAAGGACATGCAGGGCGGGTACCTGAAGATCTACTGGAGCGCGCGCGAGCTGCTGCGGCTGGCGGGCACCCGGCTGCACCTGTTCCTGCGCACCCGCCACCCCGACGAGTACGACCGCCTGGCCCGCGCCGCCGACCGCGTCGACGAGCCGGAGCCGGACATCGCGCTGCTGCGGGCCGCGCTGCCGACGAACTTCCGCAGCGGCCTCGGCATCCCCGAGGACCCGGTCGCCTACCTGCTGCGGCACACCCAGCTGCTGCCCCGGCACCTGATCCACATCCTCAACAGCGTCTTCAGCAGGCACGACCGCGGCTCGACGCCCTGGCAGGTGACCCCGGCGGCCATCCTGGCGGGCACCCGGCACGCCGAGCACCTGCTGGTGACCAGCATCCTGGCGGCGTACCAGGCGTCGTACCCCCTGGCGGGCGAGGCGCTGCGCAGGCTCACCGGGCGGCTCGACATCTGCTTCCCCGCGTGCGAGCTGCACAAGGTCTACAACCGGCAGGGCATCCGCAAGGTCTCCGGCATGGACTTCGACGAGTTCCTGTCGATGCTGTTCTCGCTGGGCGTGCTGGGCATCCGGTTCGGCCAGACCGGCCGGTACAACAAGGCGCACTTCCAGTACACCTTCGACTACGAGCTGGGCGCCCAGGAGGAGCACGACCACCTGTGCGTGCACCCGCTGTTCACCCGCTACCTCCTGGAACGGTCGCTGCCCCAGCTGCGCAAGGCGCAGGCGCACGCGACCTACCCCTACGGCTGCGACCCCCAAGGCGAGGACTACCGCACCGCCTTCGGCTACACGGTTCCGCCTCCCCGGAATTAACCATGGTGGTTGCGGTGGGTGGGGACAGTTGCGGCGGGTGGGGGTCGGTGGCTGGGTTGGGTTCCGGTCCCCTTGGGTGCGGTTGGGGGCCACGCAGGAAGAGACTGTGAAGGGCAAGGGGGAGAGATGCCGCTTAGTCCGCGTACTACTAAGGCGTTGCCTGGGGTGGCGGCGGAGTATCTCGATGAGCAGCCGGACGGGCCGCGGATCGGGATCGCGTTGTCCGGGGGCGGGATCCGGTCGGCGGCGTTCAACCTGGGGGCGCTGCAGGCGTTGCAGGAGCGCGGCGTGCTGCGGGACTCGGCGTACCTGGCGGCGGTGTCGGGCGGCAACTACATCGCCAGCGCGCTGATGATCTCCGCGGCGCACACGTCCGCCGAACTGGAGAACGGCAAGCCGCTGTGGGGGCGCGGATCGCCGGAGGAGCGGCGGCTGCGGCTCAACAGCGACTACCTCGCGCCCGGGCACGAGGGCAAGCTGTGGATGGCCGCCAGCGTCGTCTACGGGTTCATCGTGAACTACCTGCCGTTCGCGCTGACCGCGGTGATCGCGGGCAGGCTCACCGGCTGGGTGCTGGCCGCGCTGGGCGTGCGGCTCACCGACCTGCGGCTCAACGGCCTGCACCTGCCCGAGTCCGCCGTGCTGACGGCGCTGCTGGCGGTCGGCGCCGTGTGCGTGCTGCTCGCCCTCGGCGCCGTCTGCTACCGGCGGATGAGCGACAACCCCGGCGACTACGGGGAATCGGCGTGGGAGCGGTTCGGGGCGCGGGTGCTGCTGGTGGCGGGCGCGATCGTGGTCGTGCTCCTGCTGCCCGTGCTGACGCGGCTGTACGCGCTGGCGTCCACCAAGGCGCTGGCGTGGCTGTTCCAGGAGCCGCCGGAGACGTTCCAGAGCACGGTGGGCCGTATCGCCGCCGGGCTGGTGTGGCTGGTGGCCGCGCTGCTCGCCGCCGCGGCGGCGCTCATGCTCAGCAGGCGGCTGCGGGCGCGCAGGCTGATGCTGTTGCTGGCCTCGCTCGCGGCGGCGGGCCTGCTGCTCGTGCCGCTGCTCTCGGCGCTCGAGCTGGCCAACCGCCAGCCCCGGCCTTCCACAGTGGACGTCATCGTCCTCGCCGCGTTCGTGGTCGTCGTGCTCGGCATGGCCGTCTTCGTGCACAACCGCCGCTACTCGATGCACCTGTTCTACCGCGAACGGCTCAACAGCGCCTTCGCCCTCCAGCGGGAACGCGACGAGCGCGGCTGCATCGTGGCCGCGCCCATCAGCTATCGGGAGAAGCTGTACTTCTCCGACCTCAAGCCCGCGACCGACCTGCCGAAGCTGGTCGTCTGCTGCGCGGTGAACGTCACCACCGACGACGTGCCGGTCGGGCGCTTCGCCGAGTCGTTCACCTTCGAGCGCGGGCGCAGCGGCGGCCCGCTGTTCGGCTACCACGACACCAAGCGCCTCGAACAGCGCAACGGCGTCGCGGGAACGGAGTTGACGCTGCCGTCGATGATGGCGGTGTCCGGCGCGGCGCTCTCGCCGCTGATGGGCCGGTTCACCTACCCGCCGCTGCGGTTCCTGATGGCGCTGACCAACGTGCGGCTGGGCGTCTGGATCAAGAACCCCAACCACGCGGCGGCCAAGCGGGTCGAGGAGGACTGCCGGTCGCGGCTGCGGCGCGCGGCCCGCCGGATGCGCGACGGCTGGTTCGAGCCGGGCGCGTGGTACGTCCTGCGGGAGGCGCTGGGCGCGGCGAAGTCGACGCACCGCTACATCTATCTCACCGACGGCGGGCACTGGGAGAACCTGGGCGTGGTCGAGCTGCTGCGCCGCCGCTGCACCCACGTGCTGTGCTTCGACGCCAGCTGCGACCGCGACGGCGAGGGCCTGGACATCGGCAGGGCGATCGCGCTGGCGCGCAGCGAACTCGGCGTCGACATCGATCTCGACCCCCGGCCGGTGCTGCCGGACTCGGCCGGGTTGAGCGCTTCCATGGCCGTCGCGGGCGTGATGAGCTATCCGCCGCCCGGCAACCAGCAGGCGCAGCTGGTGTACGCCAAGGCGGTGCTCACCGAGGAGGCGAGCTGGGACCTGCACGCGTTCAAGCACCGCGAGCCGCGTTTCCCCAACCACTCCACCAGCCAGCAGATGTTCACCGACGAGCAGTTTGAGGCATACCGGACGCTGGGCCACGAGGCGGGTGAGAAAGCGGTCACTCTGCTGAACATTCCCGCACGACGGCGCGCACAGGCGGTGGCGCACGGCAACGGTCGGGTGTAGGGAATAACAAACCGGCTTCACTGGGGTATAGGCGCGAGTTCACCTGGGTACGTGGCCGGCGTCAGGGCCGCGCACAGATGGGAGCGATCCGCCATGACCACATCCGTGGGACCACCGCGCCGGGTGGACGTCCGGCTGGACACCGGGCTCAAACGCGACGTGAACAAGCTGAGCCTGCTGTTCACCGGGGTCGGCGCGATCATCGGGTCCGGCTGGCTGTTCGGCGCCCTGTACGCCTCCCAGATCGCCGGACCGGCGGCCATCCTGTCCTGGGCGATCGGCGGGGTCATGGTCATGGTGATCGGTCTGGTCTACGCGGAGCTGGGAGTGATGTTCCCCGTCTCCGGCGGGATCATTCGCTTCCCGCACTACTCGTTCGGCTCCTTCGCCAGCTTCAGCTCCGGCTGGACGAGCTGGCTGGCCGCCGCCGCGGTCACGCCCATCGAGGTGCTCGCCACGATCCAGTACGCCGACCCGTACATCCCGTGGCTGATGAACCAGAGCGACGGCGTGTTCGTGCTGACCGGGCCCGGCCTCGCGATCGCGGTCGCGCTGATGTTCCTCTACAGCCTGGTCAACATCCTCGGCGTGAAGCTGTTCGCCCGCCTCAACAACGCGCTGGTGTGGTGGAAGCTCGCGGTGATCGCGCTGGTCGTGGTCGCGTTCTTCGTCCTGGCGTTCAACCCGGAGAACCTCAGCTCGGTCGCGGGATTCGCCCCCGAGGGCTGGGGATCGGTGCTGACCGCGATCCCCGCGGCCGGGGTCGCCTTCGCGTACCTGGGATTCCGCAACGGCATCGAGTTCGCGGGCGAGACCGACAACCCGCAGAAGAACGTGCCGTTCGCCATCATCGGCTCGATCCTGATCGCCGGGATCATCTACGTGCTGCTGCAGCTGGCGTTCATCACCGCCGTCCCGGGGCACCTGCTCACCGACGGCTGGGCGAACCTGGCCTTCGAGGACGCCGCCGGGCCGCTGGCCGGGCTCTCACTGGTGCTGGGCGCGGTCTGGCTGGCCGTGCTGCTGCGTGTGGACGCCGTCATCTCCCCCGCCGACACCGGCCTGATCTACGCGGGCGTCACCGCGCGCCTGTCGTACGCCAACGCCCGCAACGGCAACGCCCCGCAGGCCCTGACGAAGCTGAACAAGCGCGGGATCCCCTGGGTGTCGGTGCTCGTGATGTTCATCGTGGGCTGCTTCTTCTTCCTGCCCTTCCCGGGCTGGCAGCAGTTCATCGGCTTCATCACCTCGGCGTTCGCCATCTCCTTCGGCGCGGGCCCGCTCGTGCTGGGCGCGCTGCGCAGGCAGCTGCCCGACCAGGAGCGGCCGTTCCGGGTGCCCGGCGGTGACGTGCTGCCCTACCTGGCGTTCCTGTTCTCCAGCCTGCTGGTGTTCTGGGCCGGGTGGGCGATCAACGAGAAGATGATCATCGCGCTGCTCGTCGGGTACGTGGTGTTCGCGATCTACCACGCCCGCAACCGGGCGGTCATGCCGCCGCTGGAGTTCAAGGCCGGGTCCTGGTTCCCGATCTGGCTCGTCGGCCTCGGCATCATCAGCTACCTCGGCGACGTCGACCCCGACCAGCCCGCCGACCCGGGCCTGATCCTCAACGGCGGCGACGGGCCGATCTCGCTGGTGTGGGGCTTCGTCATCCTGGCGGTGTTCAGCGCGCTGGTGTACGCCTACGCCATCGCCGTGCGGCTGCCGCCCGAGCGGGCCGCGCGGAACATCAGCCAGGCGCCGACCGACGAGCCCGCCGCGATCTGACGGGTACAGTCGACGGACGAGGAGGAGGTGACGCGGATGCCCGGTTGGCGGTCGCTGCTGGCGCTGTTCGCGCTCCTCCTCGTCCACCAGCCCACCGAGCTGGTCGCCGCGGTCGCGGCCGTCGCCCTGATCGTGCTGCTGGTCAGCGTGGCGCCGCTCCCGACGGCCTGCCCGTCGTGGGCGCGGTCCCTCTCCCTGCGCGAGCGGTCCCAGCGCACGGCGTTCCTGCGCCTGCGCGATCCCGACGCCGCGGGTCGTCCCCGTCCTCGAGCCCCAGGACGCAGCCTCCGCGCTGCCTGATCCGTCCTGCCCGCTCGACATCCGGAGTACCGTGTTCCACGACCTGGGCGCGGCCCTGGCCGGGCTCGCCACGCCCGTCCTGGCCATCGTCGCCTTCACCGCGCTCGTCCGCCTGCTCATGCACCCGCTCGCCCGCGCCGCCGTGCGCGGCGAGAAAGCCCGCGCCGCCCTCGCCCCGCAGGTGGGGGCGCTGAAAACCCGCTATGGCAACGACCCCCGCACCCTCCAGCGCAAGACGCTGGAGCTGTACCGGGAGTCGGGCACGTCGCTGTTCACCGGCTGCCTGCCCGCGCTGGTCCAGATCCCGTTCTTCATGGTGATGTACCGCCTGGTGACCACGGACAGCCCGCTGCTGGACGGCGCCCTGTTCGGCGCGCCGCTCGGCACGCACTGGCTGGGCGTGTTCGCCTTCACACCGGTCTTCGTCGGACTGTTCGCCGCGCTGACCGCCGTGGCCTATGCCACAGCTCGATGGCAGGCCGCGCAGGCGCTGCGCTCGGGGGCGCCCGAGCCGCCGATGGCCCGGTGGCTGCGCCTGCTGCCGTTCGGCACGGTGCCCGTCGCCGCCGTCCTGCCGCTGGCCGCCGGGGTCTACCTGCTCACCACGACGACGTGGACGCTGGTGGAGCGCGCCTTGCTGTACCGCCTGCTGTGACGCACGGGTGGGAGCGGCCCCCGACGACCGCTCCCACCCGCGCCTACCCCTTCGTGGTGGTCGGGCTCGGCGTGGTCGTGACCGACGCCGTGCTGGTCGGCGCGGCGCTCGTGGGCCCTGTGGTCGTCGGCACTGTGGTCGTCGGCCCTGTGCTCGTCGGAGCCGTTGTCGTGGGCGCCGTCGTCGTGGGCGCCGTGGTCGTGCCGTTCGGGGGCAGCGGGATGAACGGCATGCCCGGCTGCTCCACGCAGCCGTCGGGGCCGTAGACCGTGTTGGGGGCGGGGAAGCGGTTGTCGAACAGCTCTCCGTTCGTGGGCGAGCAGCCGTACTGGTAGACGTTGAGCGGTATGCCGTGCTCGTCGTAGAGGTAGAACTCGGGGATCTCCTTGCCCTCGCCGTCCACGGCGTACAGGTTCCCCAACGGCTCACCGTTGTAGGACAGGCCCGTTGAGACGGACACCGGGTAGTAGTAGCCGTTGTCCCGTCCGCTCGCGTCGACCGCCTGCACCGCCAGCGACAGGCCCAGCCCGATCGCCAGCGCGTTGGCGGGCACGACGACCAGCAGGAGCCGCCGGTCGACGGCCACCCGCCTGCCCGCCCACAGCAGGACACCGGCCGCGCCGAGGAGGGCCACCATCCACAGCCCGGCGTCGGCCCGGACGGCGGCGGCGCACCCCAGGGCGACCAGCAGCAGCCGGGCCACCCGCCAGCCGGGCGCCAGGGCGCGGACCCGCTCGGGGGACGGCAGTCGCCGCACCGCCCGCCGCGCCTGGTCGCGGGCGAGCCGGTACTCGGGCACCGACTCGACGTCGACGCGCCGCACCATCCCGGCGAACACCAGCCACAGCGCCGGGAGCAGCGCCAGCCCGCAGAGCAGCGCCACCGCCAGCGCCTCCTCGTCGTACCGCTCGGAGAGCACCCCCGACAGGCCCGCCGCCACGGTGGCCCCCGCCGCCGCCCACACCACGTACCGCGCGCGCCACGTCCTGGGCCGCTCGGCCTGGGTGTCCTGCGCCACCGGGTAGCCGCCCGCGCGCCGCAGCTCGGCGGCGTACTCCTCGGGCGTGCCGAGCCGGTCGACGACCGCCTCCAGCGAGCCCGCCTCGGCGTACACCTCGTCCACGTGCGGCGCCAGGTCCTCCATGACCTCGGCGACCTCCTCGTCCGGCAGGCCGGTCAGGCCCGCGCGCACGCGCCGCAGGTACTCGGCGACCTCAGGGCGGGTGACGATGTCGTTCACGCCGCTGCCCCCTTCCGCAAGATCCCGTCGAGCGTCGCGGCGAACGCCCGCCACGCCTCCTCCGACTCGGCCAGCTTCGTCCGGCCCGCCTCGTTGACCCCGTAGTACTTCCGGTGCGGCCCCTCGTCGCTGGGGACCACGTAGGAGGTCAGGTACCCGGCCCGGTACAGCCTGCGCAGCGTCCCGTAGACGGAGGCGTCCCCCACCTCGTCCATCCCCCCGGTGCGCAGCCTGCGCAGCACGTCGTAGCCGTACCCGTCCTCGTTCCTGAGCACGGCCAGCACGGCCAGGTCCAGCACCCCCTTGAGCAGCTGGCTCGTATCCACATCACCCTCCTGGTATGGCGCTACGGACACTATTACGCATAGCGCGGTAGTGCGCAAGGCGCACCTGTCGACACGAAATCGCAAACTGTCCGGGCTAGTCTGCGTCCGAATCACGACGGACCGGACGCTCCCAGGAGGACTCATCGTGGCCACGGCCGACCACCACACAGGACACCAGGACAGACGGCGCGGGAAATCCGTGCACGCGCGGGTGTTCTGGCCGTCGGCGGCGATCGCGCTGGCGTTCGTCGTCGCCACCGTCGCGTCGCCCGCGACGATGGAGAGCGCCGTCGGCACGGTGTCGTCCTGGATCGTCGCCCACTTCGGCTGGTACTACACGCTGATCGTCAGCCTGTTCGTCGTGTTCGCGATCTGGGTCGGGGTAGGACACTTCGGGGACATCAAGCTCGGCGCCGACGACGAGGAGCCGGAGTTCGGGCGCCGGTCGTGGTTCGCCATGCTGTTCGCCGCGGGCATGGGCATCGGCCTGGTGTTCTGGGGTGTGGCCGAGCCGCTGAACCACCTCGCGGGCATCCCCAACCGGGCCTCGGGCATCGCCGCTGCCGACGAGCCCGGCGCGCAGGCCGCCCTGGTCCAGACCTTCCTGCACTGGGGGCTGCACCCCTGGGCGATCTACGTCGTGGTCGGCCTCGCCGTCGCCTACGCGATCCACCGCAAGAAGCGGCCCGTGTCGATCCGCTGGGCGCTGGAACCGGTGCTGGGCGACCGGGTGAACGGCTGGATCGGCGACGCGATCGACATCGCCGCCGTCGTGGGCACCCTGTTCGGCGTCGCCACCTCGCTGGGCCTCGGCGTGACCCAGATCGCGGCCGGACTGGACTTCGTCGGCATCCTCGACGACCCCGGCAACCTGGCCAAGGTGGTCCTGATCGGCGCCATCACGCTGATCGCGATCTTCTCCGTCGTCACGGGCGTGGCGAAGGGCATCAAGTGGCTGTCCAACGCGAACATGGGCCTGGCGGGCATCATGCTCGTCTTCGTGCTGGTGACCGGCCCGACGCTGTTCATCCTGCGCGACTTCATCCAGTCGATCGGGCTGTACCTGCAGAACCTCGTGCGGTTGAGCTTCAGCACAACCGCGTTCCAGGGCGCGGAGGGCGAGGCGTGGCAGGGCTACTGGACCGCCTTCTACTGGGGCTGGTGGATCTCGTGGGCGCCGTTCGTCGGCGTGTTCATCGCGCGGATCTCCCGGGGACGGACCGTGCGCGAGTTCGTGGCGGGCGTGCTGCTGGTGCCCACGCTGCTGAGCTTCCTGTGGTTCTCGGTCTTCGGCGGGGCGGGCCTGTTCCGCCAGCTGTTCGGCGACGGCGGCCTGGTCGGCGCCGACGCTTCGGGGGCGGCCACCGTGGACACCGAGGGCGCGCTGTTCACCCTGCTCTCCGACCTGCCCGGCGGCGCGGTCGTGGTCTTCGGCGCGATCATCCTGATCGTGCTCTTCTTCGTCACGTCGTCGGACTCCGGCTCGCTGGTGGTCGACATGCTGGCCTCCGGCGGGGACGTGAACCCGCCCAAGTGGAGCCGGGTGTTCTGGGCGTCGGCCGAGGGCGCGGTGGCCATCGCGCTGGTGCTGGCGGGCGGGCTGAGCGCGCTGCAGGGCGTGGCGATCGCCATCGCGCTGCCGTTCAGCCTGGTGATGATCGGGATGTGCGTGGCCATCTTCCGGGTGTTCTCCCGGGAGCGCAGGGCGATGGTGCGCATCCAGCGCAGGCTCCAGCGCCAGGAGCTGACCGAGCACGTGACGCAGAGCCTGGTCGACGAGGGGCTGGTCGAGCCGGAGAAGGGCGCGCAGCGGTAGGGCTCACCGCTCGACCGGGGTCAGCCGCACCTGCCGGGCGATGGCCCTGATCGTCGCCCCCTCGCCGGTGCCGAGGCCGTGCCGGGTGATGTTCAGCGCGCCCGCGGCCCCGCCCAGGCGCAGCGCGTCGTCCATCGGCTCGCCGAGGGCCAGCGCGACGGCCACGGCTGCGGTCATGGAGTCGCCCGCGCCGCGGGTGTCCACCTTGTGCAGGGTGGGCACCTCGATCGCGCACACGCCGTCGCGGGTGCGGGCGATGGCGGGCTCCCCGGCGCGGGAGACCAGCACCAGCTCGGCGCCGGTCTCGGCCAGGTGGTCGGCGGCCCGCACGAGGGCGGGCGCGGAGTCGTCGTCGGTCATCCCGGCGTCGAGCAGCTCCTGGTGGCTGACCTTGATCACCGACGGGCCGCCCTCGCGCGCGGCGAGCAGGTACTCCCCCGCCAGGTCGACCACGACCCGGCAGCCGAGCTGGCCGAGATCGGCGACCAGCCTGCGGTACAGCGACGGCGGCGCGACGCCCGGGTCCTGCACGCCCGCCAGGATCGCCGTCCCCGCGGCCAGCGCCTCGCGCAACGTGACGGCGTAGAGGTCGTCCAGCTCGTGCCTGCTCAGCGGGTCGGCGGCCATCTCCACCACGGCGTCGCGCTCGCCCTTGCGGCGGTCGTGCACGTACGCGCCGTTGCGGGCGCTCACCTCGCGGGCGCAGACCGTGATGTCGCCGTCGTCGACGAGGTGCCGCAGCACCGACCCGGTCTCGCCGCCGAACGCGCCGCACAGGGTCACCGGCAGGCCGAGGACGGCCACCATCCTGGCCTGCCACACGCCCTGCCCACCGGCGTGGATGTGCATGTCGGGCGCGCCGTCGACCTCCTCGACGGTCACGGTGAGCTGCGGCGACGGCGCGAAGACGACCACGCTGGGCTGGTTCTCGGTCACGCGCCGGAACTACCCCCGGCGGCGGCGCGGGAAACGCGAGACCGCTCGCGCGCTGGACCGTAGGATCGCGGGCTATGGGGGGACGCATGGAGATCGAGGAGCGGAAGCGGCCGGGAGCGGTGTTCGCGGGCTTCCTGGCGCCGTTCGCGTTGCTGGTCGCCACCGTGCTCGCCTTCGTCGAGGACGTGTTCGCCGACCGGGGCTGGCGTGGTGGTGAGTACGCGACCGCGTTCGTCGCCGTCGCGGTCGTCTCGCTCGTCGCGGGTGTCCTGCTCAAGGCCACCGCGCCGCAGCCGTGGCGGTCCGTGGGCGCGGGCATGGTCAGGGCGGGCCTGCTCGGCTTGGTGGCCGCCTTCGCCGCGGTGGTCGTGCTGCTGATCGCGCTCGCCCAGTGGCGGCCGTGAGGGGTTGGCGCGCCAGCATCGGCTGGTCCACCACCAGTGGTGCGGGCCGTCCGTGCCCACTGCCCAGACGTGCTCCTGGTCGCCGAACCGCTCGGCGAGTTCTACGATAAGCATGATCCTGGTACGGATCATGGAGGCGACTCCCGCAAGCTCCCCCCGGACGCGGAACACCGTGTCGTGTGGAAGGGAGCTCCGGCATGACCAGGGCAAGGACGACAGCGGCGCTGGCCGTGGCCGCTTTGGCGGTACCCGTCGCGCTGATCGCGGCTCCGGTGCAGGCCACGCCCGGCGACACCGCCTGGCGCGCGGATCTGTCCGTTGTGGACGGCGATGACGTCAACGTCGTGCACCACGGCGGCGCGCTCACGCTGCGGGACCCGGACGTGCGGGTCGAAGGGGGAAGCCACGGCTACCTGCTGCTGGCCGAGCGCGTGCTGGGCAGGCCCGTCAACCGGGTGAGCGCGAGCACCGACGGCGCGGCCGAGGTCGACGTGCGCGGCAAGGTGTCCGACCTCGACTGGACGGAGTGGACACCCGCCGGGGACGTGCTGCCCCAGGCGGTGACCACCGTCCAGGTGCGGGTCACGCTCACCGGGAAGGGCGCGCGGGTGTCGCGGGTCGACCTCGTCGCCGACTCGGTCGCGCGCACGCGGGCCGCGACGGGGCCGCTGACCTACCGCGTGTTCGCCACGCGGGAAGGGCTCGTCGGCGGCACGACCGCCAACGGGCACGTGATCAAGAGCCGCGACCACTTCGTCGCGCTGCCCTCGCGCCGCGGCCTGGCGCCGAGGGACACCGGCGATTACACCGTCCGCGTGTGCCGCACGGACGACAGCCGCTGCGAGTACGCGCCGGTGTGGGACGTCGGCCCGTGGAACACCAAGGACGACTACTGGAACCCCTCGTCCGAGCGCGAGATGTGGCAGGACCTGCCGCAGGGCACGCCCGAGGCGCAGGCGGCGTACCTGGACGGCTACAACGACGGCCGCGACGAGTTCGACCGCACGGTGGCCAACCCGGCGGGCATCGACCTCGCCGACGGGACCTTCTGGGACGGGCTGGGCATGTCCGACAACGACTGGGTGACGGTCTCCTACCTGTGGACCGGCTCGGGCCCGACGGGCGTGGTGAGCACCGCGGGCGAACCGCTGAACGTGCGCGAGTCGGCGAGCACCAGCGCGCCGCTGAAGGGTCTTGCCGCCAACAAGGCCAAGGTCATCGTGGAGTGCCATGTGGTGGGCGAGACGGTCACCGGGCCGCTCGGCACCAGCGACATCTGGGACCGCATCGGACCCGACCACTACGTCTCCGACACCTACCTGATGACCGACTCGGAGGAGCCCGTCGCGCCCCTGTGCTGACCGGGGTGGGCGGGCCACGGCCGCCCTGGGCGGCCGTTTCCTCTTCCCAGAACCGGCAGGCAACCGGCCACTACTGGCCGGTAGGCTCCCCTGAGTCTGGATCTTGACGACCGGGGGGCGGATGTGACCAGCCAGTTCGGCGCGCTGCTGCGACACCTGCGCCTCCGCGCGGAGCTGACCCAGGAGGACCTGGCCGACCGCGCAGGCCTCGGCGTCCGAACCATCCGCGGCCTGGAAACCGGCGAACGAGCCGACCCCCGAATGGCCACCGTCCGCCGCCTGGCCGACGCCTTCGCCCTCAACGAACCCGACAGAGCCACCCTCTTCGCCGCCGCGGGCTTCGCCAGGTCCCCCTCCCCTCCCCTCCCCACCACCCGACCCGAGCCAGCCGCAGACGCGGTCACCGGCACCACCAGATCCGAGCTGGCCGCACCAGTGTCCACCGACCCCACCCGACCCGAGCAGGCCCCAGCAGCGGCCCCCGCCAGCACACCTACCGCACCCGCTGCTCTCCACCCTGAACCGCCCCTACCTGCACCCCCAGCTCAAACAGCCGCTGGCCCGGCTGCACCCGCCACCCCCACCTCCACCGCGCAGCCCGGGCCGAGCGGTCCCACCGCCGCCCCGCCATGTGGACCAGCCACCCCCGCCGCCGCGGCCGACTCCGCCGCCCAATGTGGGTCACCACAACCCCTTACCTCGGTCTACGAGGCCACGCCTCCTCTCCGTGAGCCGACCTCACCCACCGCCTCCGCGCGAGCCACCGCGTCCCCGGCTCAACCTGGGCCGACCGCACCCGCCGACCCGGCATACGCGACCACCTCCGCCCCACAACCTGGACCAGCCCCACTCACCGAAGCCGCTTACCCCGTGCCGCCCGCTGGTGCAGGGCCAGCTGCCCATCTCCCGCATCCGGGCGCCGCGCCCGTGCCGCCCTGGCCGCGGTCGTCGGTAGACGACCGGCTCTGGCACGCCGCCGATGAGTTGGCGCATGCCGTGCGGGCTCGGTGGCAGCGGGAGGAGGAGCAGCGGCAGATCCACGACCCGTTCCCCCTGCCCGTGCGCTGGCGGACGGTGGCTGAGGAGTTGACCGACTCCTGGGCCGACATCCGCCGCGCTGGGGCCGCTGGAGGGCAGGAGCCGCTGGACTTGAGTGGGCGGTTGGACCAGATCGTGGAGGTCTACCGGCGGATTCCGTCGGGCAGGCTGGTCGTGCTCGGGCAGGCCGGGTCCGGCAAGACGATCCTCACCCTGCGGTTCGTCCTCGACCTCCTGCGGACGCGCGCCGCCGGGGAGGCCGTGCCGGTGGTGTTCAACCTCGCGTCCTGGAATCCGACCACGACCGGGCTGCGGGACTGGCTCGCCGCGCAGCTGCGCCGGGACCACCCGGGGCTGAACGCCCCCGGCCCCGACGGGTCGACGCTCGCCGCCGCGCTGGTCGAGACCGATCGCGTGGTGCCCGTCCTCGACGGGTTCGACGAGATCGCCGACGGGCTGCACCGGCCCGCGCTGGAGGCGCTCAACGCCACCCGCCTGCCGCTCCTGCTGACCAGCCGCCCCGGCGAGTACGCCGCCGCGGTCGCCGGGACCGACGTGCTGACCGCGGCGGGCGGCGTCGAGCTGACCGGGCTCACCCCGGCCGACCTCGCCGCCTACCTGCCGCGCACCACCCGCAAGACCGGTGGCGGCGGACCCGCGTGGCAGCCGGTGCTCACCGCGCTGCGCGAGCGTCCGGACGACCCGGCCAGCGTCAACCTCGCCGCCGTCCTGACCACCCCGCTCATGGTCGGCCTGGCCCGCGCCATCTACAGCGACACCCCCGACCACGACCCCGCCGACCTGCTCGACACCACGCGGTTCCCCACGTCGGAGGCCATCGAGGAGCACCTGCTCGGCAACCTCGTCCCCACCGTCTACCGGCACCAGCCGGAGACCGCGCCGTACCCGCCCGACCAGGCGCGGCGCTGGCTGGGCCACCTCGCCCGGCACCTGAACCGGCTCGGCACCCATGACCTCGCCTGGTGGCAGCTGGGCACGTCCGTGCGCCTCCCGGTCCGCGTGCTCGTGGTCACCGCCGTCGTGGCGGCGGTCATCGGACCCGCGGACATCGTCCTGGAGGCGCTGATCAGCGGCTCCATCGACGCCTACCAGGTCACGATGGGGCTCACGCTCGGCGCGGTGGCGGGCGCCGCGTTCGGCCTGGCGCACGCGCTGGTGAACCAGGCGGGCCTGGAACCGTCGCGGGTGCGGCTGCGCGTCCGCGCCGGGGCGGACCCGAGGCGGCGCGGCATCGTCGTCTCCCGGGCGCGGATCGGGTTCGCGGCAGGCCTGCTGCTCGGACTCGCCTTCGGCGTCTCGCGCGGCGTGGTGCGCGGCCTGGTGCTCGACGACGGCCACGCCGCGGTGTTCGCGCTGGTCGACGGCGCGGTGTTCGGCCCGGTGTTCGGGCTGGCCGCCGCGCTGATGGCCGGTCTGATCGCGCGCTGCGAGGCGCCGCTGGACATCAGGTCGGCGGGCAGCCCGATCGACCTGCTGAACGCCAACCGCAGGACCGTGCTGATCCAGCTGCTGGTGTTCGGGCCCGCGTTCGCGCTCATCGTGCCGCTGATCAGCTGGTCGGCGGTCGCGCTGCTGCAGCAGCTCCCGCTGGAGTCGATCGAGTTCCGCTGGACGCCGCTGTTCGGCGTCATCCTCGGCCTGGTCGCCGGGCTGACCGGCGGGCTCGGCTACGCGCTGACCATGACGGCGTGGGGGCAGTGGCTGGTGTTCGCCCGGCTCTGCCTGCCGCTGACCGGCAGGCTGCCCTGGTCGGTCCGCGCCTTCCTCGACGACGCCTACCGCCGCGGCGTCCTGCGGCGGGCGGGCGCGGTGTACCAGTTCCGGCACGCGCGGCTGCAGGACCATCTGGCGGGCGTCGATCCGGCCAAACGGCCGAAGTGACCCGTTTCCCCTGGTAGTCCCCTGCGGCCAGACATGGCCGGTGGCTGGCCTGGCTGGTCGGGTCGCGCTCCGCGCAGGATCGGCGGCGTCAGGAACGCCGGTCGCCGACCGGCGTCGGGGGAAGGAGTCCAGGGGTGAGCCTCACCGTGCCCGCGGCCACGCCGGACGGCGTGAACTGGGACGCGTACACCCACGAAGAGCTGTACCGGATGGTCTGGGACCAGGCCGACGTCGCCGAGGTGGCCGCCATCGCCGAGGAGTGGCGGCGGCACAGCGTCGAACTGGCCGACCAGGCCGTCCGCCTGCGCGACCACCAGTCCGCGCTGCGCGACCACTGGCAGGGCGAGGCCGCCGACCTGGCCGCCACCCGCCTCTCCGAACTCGCCGACCGCCTCGACGGCATCAGCGCCAGGGCGGCGGCGAACCAGCAGACCGCCCACCAGGCGGGCGAGGCCCTCGCCCTGGCGAGGGCGATGGTGCCGCCACCCCCCTCGGCGGCAGGCACACCCGGCCCAGGCGCGCTACCCGCACCGCCCCCGCCGAGCACCCAACCGGCGTACGCACCGCAAGCTCCGATGGGCTCCATACCTGCCCCGTCGGCGTTCTCACCGCAGGCCTCGTCGGCCTTCGCGCCCGACCCGATGGTCTTCGCACCGGACGCGGCGGCCTTCGCGCCGCAGGCCTCATCGGGCTTCGCGCCCGCCCCTTCGGCGTTCGCCTTCGATCCGGCGACGTTCGCGCCTGATCCCTCCGCGTTCACGCCTGATTCGGCGGCGTTCGCGCCGTCGTCTACGCAGGTCTCGGGGTTCTCGCCCGCGCCGTCGTCGGGTGGGTCGGGGTGGTTCCTGGTGTTCGGGGCGCCCGCGGTCGCGCCGTCCGGGGGTGGGATGGGGACGGCGTTCAACGCCGTCGGCACCGGCGGGTCCAGCATGTACTTCGGCGACCTCGCCGCCAACCAGGCCAAGGCGCAGGCCGTCCACGCCATGCGCGTCTACGAGGCGAGCCTGCGCGGGTCGACGGTGGCGGTGCCCGGCTCCGTCGGCGGACGGACCTACGGGGTGGCCGGGTCCACGACCGCTCCCCCCACGGGCTCGGTGAACGAGCCGCGGAGCGGTGGTGTGCCCTGGGAGCGGCTGGTCGGCGGTCAGCCGGTCAAGGAGCCGGGCCGGGTCCCGCTCGGCGCGGGCGCCCGGGTCGGCACGGCGATGCCCGTCTCGTTCGGCGGCGCGCCCATGTCGCCCGAAGCGGCGGCCGCCCGACCCGCGGGCGCTCCCGGCGGCATGGCGCCGTCGGCGGGCCAGCGCGGCGCGGGGGCCGAGGACGAGACGCACGAGAACCGCATGCCCGTGCTCGACCACGGCCTGTTCACCGTCGAGTTCCCCACGTGCGCAGCGGTCATCGGCGGTGAGCGATGAAGGGCTTCCGGCTCGAACCCGACCGGCTCAGGACCTGCGTCACCGAGCTGATCGGGCTGGCCGAGGAGACCGGCGAGCTGGTCGCGTCGGCGAGCAGGCTGGCCGAGCGCCTGCCCGCGCTGGGCACCGCGCCGCCCGCCGTGCACCTGGCCGAGCAGCTGCGCGACGCGGCGGGCCGGTCCGGGCTGACCGGCGAGGTGCTGGCCGCGGAGGTCGAGTTGCAGAGCTTCCACGAGGCCCTGTCGGCGACGCTGACCGCGTACGACGACGGCGAGTCCGACATCCGCTGGACGCTGCGGGACTCCGCCTCGTGACCGGCTTCGCGCTCGTCGAACTGGACCTGCTCGCCACCCACGCGGGCGTGCCCGTCCCGTTCCCGCTGCGCGTGCCGTCGTTCGGCCGCTCGGCCGAGGAGCGGGCGGACGGGCTCGCCGCCGCCGGACGCGCGCTGGCCGCCCGCGGCCTTGCCGACGACCACGGCCCGCGCGGACTCGCCGCCGACCTGGTCACCGCGTTGCGCGGGCATCGGGGCACGGTGGACCTCGTGGTCGTCGGCACCGACACGGCCACGGCGGTCGTCGCGCTGGTGTACAGGACGTCGGCGCTGGTCTGCCGCCAGTCGTTCACCGGCGAGCCGGGGCCGGTGACGGTCCGCCGGGTGCCGCAGACCGCGCTGACCGACGAGCTGACCGGGGCGGTGGCGGACGTCCCGGGCGCGTCCACGCTGCCGATCGCCCTCCCGCCCGGCGTGGTCGACGACGCCGTTTGGCTCATCCACCGCGAGGGCGACAACGACCACACCCGGGCGGTGGTGCGCGGCCTCATCCGCGACCGGGGCGGCGACCCGGACGCGATCACCCGGCTCACCGGCCTGCTCCCGGCCGTGACCGGCCGCGGCCAGGTGGGCGCGACCCGGGCCGGCGAGCGCGCGGGCGCGGAGCTCTCCTGGCTGGACAGCCCGTCCGGGCGGGTCCGCATCGATCAGACGACAGACGGCTGGACGAGCGTCAACCCGCTGCGTCCCGCGGAGTTCCGGCTGGCGGCCGCCGAAGCCGTCCAGTTCGCCCGCGGACAGCGGTAAACCACAGGAAGGGGACACAGTGGATCCCGCACAATGGCTCGCGGACTACAACAACCGCCTCGCCGAGGCGGCGGCGGGCGCGAAAGCTGCGGCGGAGGGCCTGCGAACGGCAGGCGCCCGCGCGACCTCACCACGCGGCGAGGTGACGGTGACGGTCAACGCGGCGGGCGCGCTCGAAGACCTCGCGCTGACGCCCGCCGCCCGCAGGCTGGAGGTCGACGCCCTCGCCCAGCTCATCGTCACCACCGCCCGCCAGGCGCGCCACGCGGCAAGCGCCCACGCCACCGCCATCCTGACCCACCACTTCGGCGACGGCCCGGCACTGGACCTGATCAGGTCCCACGCGGAGGCCCCCCGGTGACCACCCACTACCGCACCGACCCGGACCACCTCGACCGCCACGCCACCCACCTCCGCACCCTCTCCGACCACCTCTCCACCGCCGCGACCCGCGCCCCCGACACCCTGGGCAACCAGCCCCTGGGCGCCTTCGCCCAGTTCCTCACGACGGGCCTACAGGGCGCAATGTCCGCGACGACGACCGCGATCGCCCACGCCGCATCCACTTCGGACGACCTGGCCACCGGTATGGCAGGCACAGCGGCCGACTACCGCCGCGCAGAGGACGAGAACGCCGCCGCCTTCACCCGAGAGGGCCACCCGTGACCGCCCCGACCACCCCAGGCACACCAGCCTGGCCCTCCACCCCCGGCGTCCAGCAACCTCACAGTCCTCCAGCCCCCATAACCCCCACGCCACCACAGCACACCCTGCCCAACCACAGCGCACCAACCACCCAAGCGGCCCTCACACCACCACACCACTCTCACGACCACAACACACCAAGCACCCACTCCCCGAGCCCCTACTCATCCCTCGCACCGCACCACAGTTCCTCAACCACCCAGGCACTTCCCACGCCACCACACGACGCCTCACCCGACCACAACGCACCAGGCACCCACTCCCCGAGCGCCTACTCAACCCCCACGCCACCACACCCCACCCCGCCCAACCACGGCGCACCAAGCACGGCCGTCACACCACCACACCATCCCTCACCCGACCACAGCACCCATTCCCCAAGCCCCCACTCAATCCCCATGCCACCGCACCACACCCCGCCCAGCCACAGTCCATCAACCACCCACGCAACTCCCGCGCCACCAACCCACGAGGCGCTAGGCCCAGGCGCGCCAAGCACCTATGCCCCGAGCCCCTACCCACCCTCCGCAGCACCACATCAACTCTCGAGCACCACGACAGACCACAGCGCACCAACCCACCCCGCCATGGCAATGTCGCCCTACACCAACCACACGTCAACCGCTGCGGCCGACCACCCCCTCCAATCCGCCCTCACCGAACTGGCCTCCATCGCCGGTTCCGTGCGCGGCAAAGACTGGCTCGACGGGGAGATCAGCGGTGACGGCTCCTTGGAGGCGCTGAGATCGTCGGCCAGCCCCCTCTCCGGCCTGGACAGCGCGGGCCTCGGGTGGTTGACCTCCTTCGTCTCCTTCCTCGAAGAACCCCTCCACCACCTGCGCGGCAACCCCGACTCCCTCTCCTCCGGCGCGCAGGGATTCGAGGGCGCGGGCACCGAGATAACAGCCGCCGCGGACACCTACCGTCAATCCACCACACAGGACACCGAGGACTGGTCCGGCCAGGCCGCCTCCGGATACCGGGAGGCGGGGGCGCGGTTCGCCGACGGGGTGGGGGCGCTCGGGGAGGGCAGCGGCACGGTCGCGAGCGCCATCTCCGGGGCCGCCGAGGTCGTCGCGCAGGTGGTGGGCATCGTCAGCGGGCTGGTGGTCGAGGCCGTCGGGCGGATGGCGCCCATCATGAGCCAGGCGGTGGCCGCCGCGCCGGTGACGTTCGGGCAGAGCATCGTCGCGGCGATCCCGCAGTGCGTGCAGATCGCCGTGGACTACGGGCAGCGCATCGCCGGGAAGTTGGCGGCGTTGCTGTCGAGCGGGGAGAACCTGCTCAAGCTCATCGACGGCGCCCTCGCCGTCATGGACCTCGTCAAGCAGGTCCTGTCGCAGATCAGCAGCCAGAGCACCAAGGGGGAACAGTGAAGAGAGTCATGATCACGGCGGTCGCCGCCGTCGCCGCGCTGGTCGTGCCCGCGCAGGCGCAGGCCGAGGACACCCACGCAGGCGTCCAGGCCGTGCTCGACCAGTACCGCTCGCACGCCGGTCCGGGCGCGGCGGTCTACGCCGGTGACGACACGGGCGCGTGGCAGGTGAGCAGCGGGTCGGCGACGATCTCGACGACCAGGCCGATCGCGCCCACGGACCACTTCCGGGCCGCCAGCCAGACCAAGACGTTCATCGCGACCGTCGTGGCCCAGCTGGTCGACGAGGGCCGCGTCGAGCTGGACGCGCCGATCGAGCGGTACCTGCCCGGCGTCGTCACCGGACACTACGACGGCAACGCCATCACCGTGCGCCAGCTCCTGCAGCACACCAGCGGCATCGCCCGCGACGCGACCAACCCGCGCGCCAACGCCGACGGCAGCTACTCCCTCGCCGAGCTGGTCCGCGCCGGACTGGCCAACCCGCCGCAGTTCGCGCCCGGGACCGGATGGGGCTACTCCAACGTCGGCTACTACGTCGCCGCCATGCTGGTCGAGCGCGTCACCGGCCAGACCTTCGCCGCCGCCATCGCCGAGCGGATCACCACCCCGCTCGGCCTGACCGCCACCGCCTTCCCTGCGCCCACCGTCCGGACCCTGCCGTCCCCCTTCATCCCGGGGTACACCGGAGGCCGTCTGGGCCCGTTCTTCTTCTGGTACGACACCACCGGCAACATGGAGATGACCGCCGTCGGCCCCGCGGGCGCGATCACCTCCACCCAGACCGACCTCGCCGAGTTCCAGTCGGCGCTCGCCGAGGGCGACCTGGTCTCCCCCGCGACCCTGGCCGAGATGCGGGAGACCGTGCCGTTCCCGGGCTCGGAGACCGTGACCTACGGCCTCGGCCTCATGCGCCTCACCCTCTCCTGCGGCGGCCAGGCGTGGGGCCACGCGGGCGACCTCACGACCGGCCACACCTCTCTCACCATGGTGACCGACGACGGCCGCTTCGCCTCGCTCGTCACCAACACCATGGTCGGCAACGCCACCGCGCCCACCCGCTTCGACGTCATCGACGCGGCGCTGTGCGAGGGGAGCGCGGCATGAGGCGCGTCGCGAGCGTCCTGGGCTGCTTCGCGCTGACGGCGGGTCTGGCGGCCCCCGCGCAGGCCGACACCGCCCCGCCGACCCTGGCCGACGGCTTCGGCATCACCGTGGTCAGCCAGCCCGAATGGGCGGACGACAACCGCCGCACGTTCACCTTCACCGTGCGCACGGCCGAGGTGCCGGAGTACACCGTGCTGCCCGGCCAGGTCTCCGGCGAGCACGTCGTCATGGTCACCCTGCCCGAGGGCTACGACGGCGTGACGCGCTACCCGGTCCACTACACGCTGCACGGCGGCGGCGACTACCCGAACTCCAGCCGCGCCAAGGACATCGTGGAGCGCGCCACCGAGGACGTCCCGCTGATCACGGTCACGCCCAACGGCGGCGGCCGCGGCTGGTACACGAACTGGGTGAGCCCCGGCGCGCTGGGCAGGCAGAACTGGGAGACCTTCCACCTCGACCAGCTGGTCCCGTTCATCGACGCCAACCTGGCGACCGTCCCGACCAGGGCGGGCCGCGCGCTCTCGGGCCACTCGATGGGCGGCTTCGGCGCCTTCCACTACGCCGAGCACCGGCCGGACCTGTTCAGCCACGTCGGCAGCTTCTCCGGCGGGCTCGACCTGCTGAGCCAGGAGATGCGCGCCGCCGTCGTGGGCACCACGCTGCTGGCCTCCTACGGCACGCCGACGGTGCCCGTCGACGCCATCTTCGGCCCGCCGATCTGGCCGCTGGACGGGGTGTGGAACGCGCAGAGCCCGGCCCAGCACGTCGCTCCCCTGCGCGGAATGGGCATCGCGCTGTACTCCGGCAACGGCGGCGACCTCACGGTCGACCCGATCCAGGCGGCCGTGGAGAACCGCGCCCACCAGACCGCGCGGGTGACCAGCGACTACCTGACCGCCGCGGGCATCCCCCACCAGTTCATCGACTACGGGGACGGCGCCGGATGGGCGCCCGGATGCACCGGCAAGCACAACCAGGCACCCTGTCTGCAGGCCGATATGGACCATTTCGTCCGATTCATCATGACCGGCCTCCAGCAGGCCTGACGCAGCAGGGGCGCGCCCGCAGCGGGCGCGCCCCTCGCCGCGTGCATCGGCCGCGCCCGCGCCGGGTACCCGGCGGGGAACCGCCGCGAGAGGAGGACATCGTGACCGCACCCCAGGACGACCTGTGGACCGAGTTCCACCGCGTGGTGAACATGACCTCGCGCGAACTGTCCGACTGGCTGCGCACCGCGTCGGCGACCCAGGACACCGAGCCCCTCCCCGACCAGGCAGGCACCCCCACGGGCCAGGAGGTCCTGCACGTGCTGGCCAAGCGCCGGGTCGACCTGACCGGCGAGGACGAGCGCGTGATGCGCAAGGTGGTCGAGCGCGTCCACCGCGAGCGCCGCGACGACCTCGAGCCGACCGCGGGCCAGGACGCCTGGCGCCACCGCCTGATGTCCATCGGGCACGACCCGCTCAAGCCCGTCTAGCCCCCGGACGGCCCGGGCGGGTGGTGCGCCCCGCCCGGGCCGCTCAGGCGATCACTCCACCGGGTGCTCCTGGCAGTAGTAGTTGTTCCACCACTCGTACTCCTGGCCGACCTCGCCGACCGCCTTGCAGTCGTCCTCGCCGTGGAAGTACGCGAACGACTCCCAGCCGTGGTCCTGGTCGAGGTAGTAGAGGGCGTGGAAACTGCCGTCGTCCGCCGCGGCAGGCACTGCCGAGCAGAAGGCCGCCGCCACCGCGAAGGCGGCGGCGCCGAGGATCTTTCGCATTGTGTTCGTCCCTTTCTCCGTTGATTCCCGGGGGAAGTTCCCACTCGGGGGTCGTGGGGGGATCACCGCTCGACGGCGGCCAGGACGGGCACGCTTTCCGAGCGGGCGGCCAGGCGCGCGGCCGCCGCGCCGACGCGGGCGTCCGTCGCGGTCAGCGCGACCCGGACGTGACGGGCCCCGGGCGCGCCGTACATGTCGCCGGGCGAGACCAGGATGCCGAGCGCCGCCAGGTGCTCGACGGTCCGCATGCACGGCTCGTCGCGCGTGGCCCAGAGGAACAGCCCCGCCGTGGAGCCGTCGATCCGGAAACCCGCCTCCGTCAGTGCGGACCGCAGCACGGTCGCGCGACGGGCGTAGCGCACGCGCTGGGCGACGACGTGCGTCTCGTCGCCGAGCGCGGCGGCCATCGCCGCGGCGACCGGCGCGGGCACCGCCATCCCGGCCTGGCGACGGACGGCCGTCAACTCCGCCACCACCCGACGGTCGCCCGTCACCAGGCCAGCGCGGTACCCGGTCATGTTCGACCGCTTCGACAGCGAGCGCACCGCGAGCACGCCATCGTGGCTGTCGCCGCACACGCTCGGGTGCAGGATGGAGACGGGATCGCCGTCCCACCCGAAGTCCGCGTAGCACTCGTCGTTCACCACGAGCACACCGTGTGCGCGCGCCCAGTCCACGATGGCGCGCAGCACGGCGGCGGACAGCACCACACCGTCCGGATTGGACGGCGAGTTCAGCCAGACCATTCGCGCCCCGGCCAGTTCGCGCGGATCGGCGAACGGGACCGGCGTCGCGCCCGCGAGCAGCGCGCCGACCCGGAACGTGGGGAACCCCAGGCGCGGGACGCCGACCACGTCGCCCGGCCCGGCGCCCAGCATCGCGGGCAGCCAGGCGATGAACTCCTTGGTGCCCAGGGTGGGCAGCACGGCGTCGGGGTCGGCGGCCACGCCGAAGCGGCGGCGCAGCCAGTCCGCGGCCGCCTCCCGCAGCCGGGGGGTCGCCTCGACCGGCGGGTGACCCGGCGCGTTCGCCGCGCAGGCCAGCGCCTCGCGCACCACGTCGGGCGTGTCGTCGACGGGTGTCCCCATCGCCAGGTCGACGATCCCGCCCGGGTGCCGCTCGGCCAGCCGCCGGGGCGCCGCGAGCCGGTGCCACGGGAATTCGGGTAGGTCCCTGATCACGGCCACGGTCCTTTCCCGCCAACTAGGGTGCGCGACCGCAGACGCTAGGGACCGGGTCTCGAGGCCCGGTCGAGCAGCCGTCGCGGCCCGGGCGGACACGACGCCGCCTTGAGACCGTCTCGAAAGCGCGGCCCTAGCGTCGGGGCGAAGCGGGACAGCGGCGCCCCGCTCGGGAAGCGCCGACCGGTAGGCCTTGCCGCGGCGGGGTTCCCGGTGCCCGGACCGATGGAGGGCGAAAGTGCCGAACAGCAAGCAGACAGTCGTACACCTGGTGCAGCAGGGCATCTGGAACACCCCACTGGAGTCCATGCCGCTCGCCCAGGGCTACATGAAGGCCGCCGCGCTCGCCGACGAGCGCATCCGGCGGTCGATGGACATCCAGATCCACAACTACCGGGGCGGGCTCGCCCTGTCCGAGATGGCCAACCGGCAGTTCTCCGGCGGCGTCCCGGACATCATGGCGTTCTCGGTGCTCGGCTGGAACTACCGCGCGTTCGGCGCGCTGGCCGAGACCTTCAAGCAGCTCAACCCGAAGGGGTGGGTGGTGTTCGGCGGCACGCACGTCGCGCACCAGGGCGAGCGCGTGTTCCGGATGTTCCCCGATGTGGACGTCATCGTCGACGGCGAGGGCGAGCCGGTGTTCCCGGACATCCTCCGCGCCTACCTCGACGGCGTGCCGCGCACCGACCTCGCGCACATCCCCGGCCTGACCTACCGGGACGCCCGGGGCGCGCCCGCCACGACCGCGCCGCGCCCGCGCATCGAGAACCTCGACGAGATCCCGTCGCCGTTCCTCACCGGGGCGCTGGAGCTGACCGACGACGCCGGGCAGTTCCGCTACGACGTGGCCATCATGGAGACCAACCGCGGTTGCCCCTACAAGTGCGCGTTCTGCTACTGGGGCGGGGCGACCGGCCAGAAGGTGCGCGCGTTCTCCCGCGAGCGGCTGCGCGCCGAGCTGGAGCTCTTCGCGAAGCTGCGCGTGCACACGATCGTGCTGTGTGACGCGAACTTCGGCCTGCTGCCCGCGGACATCGCGTTCATCGACGACGTGATCGAGCTGCGCGAGACCTACGGCTACCCCAGGGCCATCGAGACGTCGTGGGCGAAGAACAAGTCGAAGACGTTCTACGAGATCGTGCGCAAGATGAAGCAGGCGGGCATGCACAGCTCGTTCACCCTGGCCCTGCAGACCCTCGACGACGCCACCCTCAGCTTCATGAACCGCAGGAACATGAAGGTCAACGAGTGGGAGGAGCTGACCGAGTGGCTGAGCAAGGAGGGCATGGACTGCTACGCCGAGCTGATCTGGGGCGCGCCCGGCGAGACCGTCGAGTCCTTCATGGAGGGCTATGACCGGCTGACGAAACGGGTATCGCGCATCGCCTGCTACCCGATGCTGATGCTGCCGAACACCGACTACTCGGAGAAGAAGGCGGAGTACGGGATCATCTCGGTGCGCGGCGACACCGACGACTTCGAGTACATGCTCGCCACGAACACCGTGACCTTCCAGGAGAACCAGCGCATGCAGCGCTTCCTCTACTGGGCCAGGGTGCTCGCCGAGATGTGCGTCTTCCGCCACATCTGGGTCGGCCTGCGCGAGCTGGCCGGGTTCAGCCAGTCCCGGGTGCTGCAGGACATCGGCGGCTACATCGAGGAGAGCGACGACCCGGTGGCCGAGATGCTGCGCGAGGACATGGCCAGCGCGATCGGCGGCACCGGCGACCTCGGCGGCGGCGTCGCGCTGTTCTTCACCGACCCGCGCGCCCGCCAGCTGCTGCGGCGGTGGTGGGCGGAGAGCATCCACCCCACCCTGCCCAGGGACGTGGCCCCGGTGCTGGACGAGATCTTCCGCTTCGACCTGCTGATCCACCCCATCCACCCGGGCATGGACAGCGACGGGTCCGGGATCGATCTGCCGGTGGTCTCCGTGCGCGGCGGTGAGTACTACGTGCGCTCGGGCGTGCCGCTGGCCTACGACATCCCCGCCCTCCTCGCCGACCTGCGCGCCGACCGCAGGCCGGACCTGTCGTCCAACCCGACGATCGTGGACCTCTACTACCGCACGGGGTCGGAGAACGCGGTGACGTCGACCAACCACGAGGTGATCATCCACTACATGGGCATGACCACCGAGGAGGTCATGGCGAACGCGGCGGTGCGCGCCGAGGCCGACATGGTCCCGGTCGCCGCGCCGCAGGGTGGGTGCGGGTGACCCGGTCGGGTCGGCGGACGGGGGCGGCGGGATCCCGCCGCCCCCGTCCGCGCCGTTCCCGTCAGGTCTCGATCTCGAACAGGCACACCGACCCTCGGACGGTCAGCTCGTAGCGGGTGAACCGCGCGGACAGCTCCGCGTCGAGCCCGTCGAGCGAGTCGTCGAGGTTGTCCATCGTCCCGTCCCCGTTGAGCGAGGCCAGGGCGCGCGGGGCCAGCGGGCCGTGGTCGACGCCGTGGGCGAGCACGGTGCTGCCGAAGATCCGCGCCCCCGGCGCGAGGTAGGGCAGGACGCGGTCGAACACCGCCGCCTTGCCCGCCATGCCGCCGGGCAGGCAGTGCAGCAGGAAGTTCATGCCCACCGAGTCGAACACCTCGTCGCCGAGGTCGAGCGGGTCGAGCACGTCCCTGCGGCGGGTGACGGGCCGGTGCCGGGCGGCCCGCCGCGACGCGGTGCGCAGCACCGTGTCGCTGTTGTCCACCAGCACCAGCCTCGGGTTCGCCGGGAACCGGCAGCGGCCGAGGAAGTAGCCGGTGCCCGGCCCCAGGTCGAGGTGGCGGGCGCCGACGTTGCGGTCGTAGACGGCCAGCATCTCGCGCCGGTGGCACCGCCACACGAGCGGGCACACGGCGCCGAGCACGAACAGGTCGTACCAGGCGAGCACGTTCCTGGTGTACCCGGCCGCGGCGCGGGTGCGGTCGCTCACGGGGCCAGCACGATCGGGAGCCGGGTGAGCCCGCGCACGGCGTGGCTGACCCGCCAGGTCGGCGGCTCGGCCTCCCGCATGCCCGGGAACCTGCGCATGAGCGTTCCCATCGCGACCTGCAGCTCCATCCTGGCCAGTTCGGCCCCCAGGCACCGGTGGATGCCGTGGGAGAAGGTCAGGTGCGGGTTCGGGCGGCGGGTGATGTCGAAGCGGTCCGGGTCGGCGAACACCGCCGGGTCGCGGTTGGCCGCCTGCAGCGAGGTGGCCAGCACCTCGCCCGCCGGGATGACCGTGCCCGCCAGCTCGACGTCCTCGTCCGACACCCAGCCGATGCCGCCGACGGGGTTCTCGTAGCGCAGCATCTCCTCCACCGCACCCGCCAGCAGGTCGGGGCGGGCGAGCAGCAGGGCGTGCTGGTCGGGGTTGGCCAGCAGGCTGTGCAGGCCGGTGCCGATCACGTTGGTGCTGGTGGCCGCGCCGTTGACCAGCAGCGTCAGCACCACGGTGCCCAGCTCGTCCTCGGTGAGCCGGTCCTCGCCGTCGCGGGCGGCGATCAGGTCGCTGATCAGGTCCTCGCCAAGCGCGCCCCGCTTGCAGCGCAGCACCTCGGCCACGTACTCGTCGGCGCGGACGAACACGTCCTGGCGGGCGGTGGCGTCCTCCTCGCCGAGGAACGCCTCCATCAGCGCGGTCAGCTCGGCTGCGAACTCCTCGGGCAGGCCCGCCATGCGCCGGATGACCTCGATGGGCATCGCGTCGGCGAGCACCGGGATCAGGTCGACCGGCTCGTCCGCCGGGAGCCCGTCGAGGATCTCGTCGGTGATGCGCTGGGTCTCGGCGCGGAACAGCTCGATGCGCCGCGCGGTGAACGCCTTCTGCACCAGCTTGCGCAGCCGCGTGTGGTCCGGCGGCGCGGAGTCGAAGGTCACCCGGTCGTCGGGCGGGTCCTCCGGCGGCTTCACCCACCGCGGGTCGCTGTGTACCTGGCGCACGATGTCGTAGGAGACGACGAGCCAGACCTCGTCGAACACCGGGTGCTCGGCGCGGCCGACGGGGCCCTGCTCGCGGATCGCGGCCAGCGACGGGTAGGGGTCGACCTGGAAGACCGGGTTGAACGGGGCGGGCTTGAGCGCCGTGGTGGTCATCGGCCCGCCCCCTCGGTGTCGGCGCCCTCGGGCACCACGGCGACGACGCGGACCGGGAAGCTGCTCATGCCCACCACGCGCGGGGGCAGCACGGTCAGCAGCGCGCCGCGCTTGGGCAGCTGGTCCAGCCTGGTCAGCGACGTCAGCACGCCCATGCCCGCGCCGAGCAGCTCGTGCTGGGCGGGCTTGCCCTGGTCGGTCCCGCAGTCGGTGTTCTTGGAGTCGACGCCGATCAGCGCGGGCCCCGCCTTCGCCAGGTGCTTGATCGTCGCCCCGGCGAGGTAGCAGGTGTTCTCGTAGTACTCCTCGGTCTGCCACAGCCGGTCCTGGCCGGTGCGGAACAGCACCGCCTTGCCCGCGAGGTCGTCCTGGCCGTCGAAGACCTCGGGGCCGATCTCGGGCATGCCGACCGCGTCGATCACCACGACCGGCACGTCGACCAGCTTCTCCAGCGGCATGGTCGCCAGGTCCGGGCCGTCGGCGTGGAACTGGAACGGCACCTGCAGGATCGTCCCCGTGCTGCCCGCGATGGTGACGTGCACCTGCTGGAAGCTGACCCCGCCCTCGAGGAACTTGGCGGACTGCTCGCGGCTGATGTAGTCGTGGATGACCGGCTTCGGCATCCAGTGGTGGATCAGCATGTCCTGCCACACGTCGTGGCTGAGGTCGACCAGCGCGCACCGGGTCGACGGCTCGCTCGCCAGCGCGCTCATGCGCCCACCACCGCCACCGGTCGGACCGGGAAGCTGCCCGCCTCGCGGATCGGCGTCGGCAGCACGCGCAGCCGGGCGCCGCGGTCGGGCACGTCGGCCAGGTTCGCCATGCACTCCAGGATCAGGATCCCGGCGCCGAGCAGGTTGTGCTGGGCCGGTTTCGTCTTGTCGGCGCCGTTGTCGATGTTCTGCGAGTCGATCCCCACCACGGCCGGGTTCGCCTCGATCAGGTACTCGACGGCGTCGCGGGTGAGGTACGGCGAGCTCTGGAAGAACGCGCCGGTGCCCCAGTGCCGCGAGTGGCCGGTCTCCACCAGCACCGCGGCGCCGGTCAGCTCACCGGCCGCGACGAACGGCTCGCGTCCGATGGAGATCGTGTCCGGCACGCGCACGACGACGATCGGGACGTCGAACAGCCGCTCCAGCGGGACCGCGCTGACGTCGGGGCCGTCGACGTGGAACTGGAACGGGGAGTCCAAATAGGTCCCCGTGCTGCCCGGCAGGCTGATCACCTCCATCTGGAAGGTGACGCCGTCGGTGGTGAATGCGGCCGACTGCTCGCGGGTCAGGAACGCGCTGATGGTCGGCTTCTGCATCCAGGGATTGGTCATCATGTCGTGTTCGATGGGGTGGCTCAGGTCGAGTAGTCGCCTGCTGTCACTCAACTGGGTTTCCCTTCGCTCTCGGGTGTCGCACGGGAACCGCACCCGGATAGTCTCGGCCGCGGGATTCGAACCGTCCTCGAGCAACGGTGGACCGTGATGATGAGAGATCTCGCCGTGTTCGCCGAAGGGCTCACCAAATCGTTCGGGAGCACTCCGGCGCTGCGCGGACTCGACCTTGCCGTGCCCGCGGGGACCGTCTGCGGCCTGCTCGGGCCCAACGGCGCGGGCAAGACGACCGCGGTGCGGGTGCTCACGACCCTGCTGGTGCCCGACTCCGGCACGGCGTTCGTCGACGGCGTCGACGTCGTCCGCGACGCCGCCCGGGCGCGGTACCGGTTCGGGTTGGTGGGGCAGGCGGCGGCGCTGGACGAGGCGATGTCCGGCCGGGCGAACCTGCGGATGTTCGGCAGGCTCTACCACCTCTCGCCGCGCGAGGCCCGGCGCCGGGCCGACGACCTGCTGGAGCGCTTCGACCTCGCCGACGCTGCCGACCGCGAGGTGGGCACGTACTCCGGCGGCATGCGCAGGCGGCTGGACCTGGCCGCGGGGCTGCTCATCGCGCCCGCGGTGCTGTTCCTCGACGAGCCCACGACCGGGCTGGACCCGCGCGGCCGCTCGGAGGTGTGGGCGGCGGTGCGCGACCTGGTGGCGGGCGGGACGGCGGTCGTGCTCACCACCCAGTACCTGGACGAGGCCGACCGCCTCGCCGACTCCATCGCCGTCGTCGACGCGGGCCGCGTCGTGGCCACGGGCACGCCGGACGAGCTGAAGGCCCGCGTCGGCGCGGAACACGTGGACGTGGTGGTGGCGAGCCTCGACGCGCTTCCCGCGGCGCGGACCGCGATGCGGGCGGCCACCGGGATGGAGCCCGTGGTCGACGTCGAGGAGCGGTCGCTGAGCGCGCAGCTCGGCCCCGGCGGTCTCGCGGCGGTCGTGCGCGAACTGGACGACGCGGGTGTTCGGGTCGAGAACCTGGCCCTGCGCAAGCCGACCCTCGACGAGGTGTTCCTGGAGATGACCGAGGACCTGGCCGGAGCGACCCGATGACCACGATCCGCTGGACCGTCAGCGACGGCGGCGTCCTGGTGCGGCGGGAGATCGGCAAACTCCTGCGCCACCCGGGCGAGCTGGCCAGCGAGCTGCTGCTGCCCGCGGTGCTGGTGCTCATGTTCGGCTACGTGTTCGGCAGCGCCATCTCGGTGCCGGGCGGCGGCGACTACCGCGAATTCCTGATGCCCGGCCTGTTCGCCATGGTCGCGATGTCCGGCATCGCCACCACGGCGACCGTCGTCGCCCGGGACGTCGGGCGCGGGGTCATGGACCGCTTCCGCTCCATGCCCATGGCCCGCTCGGCGGTGCCGGTGGGGCACACGGCGTACTCGCTGGTGTCCGGGCTGGTGAACTTCGCGGGCGTGACGGCGTGCGCGCTGGTGGTGGGCTGGCGCCCGCACAACGGACTGGCGGCGACGGCGGCCGGGTTCGGCCTGCTGTTCCTGTTCCGCTACGCGGTGGCGTGGGCGGGCGTCCTCCTCGGCCTGGCCTTCCGCAGCGAGGAGGCGGCCGACCACATGGTGCCGTTCATCTTCCCGATGACGATGGTGGCGAACACGTTCGTCCCCACGGACGGGATGGCCCCCTGGCTGCGCGTGATCGCCGACTGGAACCCGGTGAGCGCCGTGAGCGCGGCCTGCCGGACGTTGTGGGGGAACCCGGGCGTGCCCGGGGAGGGAGCGGCGCTGCCGCTGCGGCACCCGGTGGAGGTTTCGGTGCTGTCGTCGGTGGTGATGATCGTGGTGATCGCGCCGATTGCGGTGTGGATGTACCAACGGGCTGGGCGGCGTTGACGGGTCGGCGACGCTGACGAGCCGAGCGCAGCTGGACCACCCACCAAACGCGAACATGCCTGCACGATTGGCTTGTTCGCGATTTGCTTTCTTGGTGTCCGATGGGGTGAATCCGCATTCGCGGGGCCCCTAAGCGAAGCGGCGCGGGCGTGAACAAAGGGCGGAGCGGCGGAGCCGTCCACGCCCGAGCGAGGGTAGCACCGCTTCGCTCCCCACGAATGCGGATCCACCCCATCGGACAGTCGGGTGAGGCGTGTTGCGGTTCGTTGTGGTCCGGTTGCTTCTTCTATTCGGGCTTGTGGGCGATCAAGACATGGTCGTGGGCAATCGTGTCGGAGACGAAGCAGCGCTCGGGTTGGAAGCCGTGTTCCTTGAGTAGTTCGTGGCACTCCTCGACGCTGAAGGGTTGGTGGTCGTCTCGGATCATGGTGCTGTTGAGGCGGCGGAGGAGGGTGTCGTGGTCGTTGAGGTTCTCGTCGACCAGGGCGTCGTAGACGATCAGGGTGCCGCCCGGACGAACCGCGTCGTAGCAGCGTTTGACGATGTCGGTGCGTTCGGCCTCCGGCCAGTCGGGGAGGACGTGGCCGATGACGACGACATCGGTCACCGGGAGGGGGCGGGCGAAGAAGTCGCCGCCGTGGAAGGTGACCTTGTCGGCGACGCCCAGGGTGGCCATAAGCTCGTCGAAAAGGGGTTCCAGGGCGGGCAGGTCCACCACGTTCGCGCGCAGGTGCGGGTTCGCCATGACGATGCGCGCCGCCAGGTTGCCTCGGGCGCCGCCGATGTCGGTGAACGTCCGGTGGCCGCTCCAGTCGAAGTGGCGGACCAGTTCGTCGGCCATGAACGTGTTGTGGGCGTCCACGTGCTGCATCAGCCTGCGGGCCCGTTCCGCGTCCTCGTAGAACTCGACGAACGCCTGCGTGCCGCCCTCCGGCCGGACGTCGGACTTGGCGTGGCCGTCGCGCAGGGAGTCCGCCAGCCTGCCCCACGCGTGGTAGTGCAGGCGGGCGTGCTGGCTCGCCGTGCCGCCCAGGTACGTCGGCGATGTCGACACCAGGAACTCCGCGGCGTCGGCGCTGTTGCGGTACAGCACCCCCTCGCGCTCCAGCAGGCCCATGTCGACCATCGCGTCCAGGTACTCCCGCAGCAGCCGGTGGCGCAGGTCCAGCCGGTCCCTGATCTCCTCAGCGGTGGCGGGCCCGGCCGCCAGCAGGTCGAACACCCCGAGGTCGACGGCGCTCTGCAGCACCTTCGACCGGAAGTAGCCGTTGTTGATGGCCATGATGGCGCGGGCGCGCGCCACCGGGTTCCGATCCGACATCGAACGTTCCCTTTCCTCAGAGGTCGATGGTCACCTGGTAGGACTCCAGCCAGCGGTTGAGCCACAGCGCCAGCTCCAGGCCGCCGCGGTCGTACGGCAGGCTGACGGCGCGCGTCGGCCGGTCGATCACCTGCTGCGCCTTGGCCATGTCCAGCAGCGGCAGCACCGGGGCGTCCCCGTTCACGACCAGCTTCCCCAGCTCGTCGCACAGGGCGCGCTCGTAGGCCGGGGACTGGGTGGCCGGGTACGGCGTCTTCCGCCGCTCCCGCACCGACAGCGGCAGCAGGTCGGCGACGGCGGCGCGGAGCAGGCTCTTCTCCCTGCCGTCGAAGGACTTCATCCGCCACGGCACGTTGAACACGTACTCCACCAGCCGGTGGTCGCAGAACGGGACGCGCACCTCCAGGCCGGTCGCCATGCTCATCCGGTCCTTGCGGTCCAGCAGCGTCTGCAGGAACCGCGTGAGGTTGAGATAGGTGATCTCCCGCATCCGCCGCTCGTCGGCGCTCTCCCCCGGCAGCACGGGCGCCTCGGCGAGGGCCGCCCGGTACGCCTCCGCCCGCCTGCCCGGGATGTCCAGACCGGCCACCAGCCCCGGGTCCAGCAGCGACGCGCCCCCGAAGTACCGGGCCGACCCGGAGGTGAGCCACGGGAACGTGGCCGCGGCGATGGCCGCGGGGTTGCGGAACCAGCGGTATCCGCCGAACAGCTCGTCGGCCGCCTCCCCGGACAGCGCCACCGTCGACCGTTCCCGGACCGCGCGGAACAGCAGGTACAGCGACGGCCACATGTCGCCCCAGTAGGCGGGCGGGATGTCCGCGGCGCGCAGCACCGCGGCGCGCACGCGCTCGTCGGTCAGGCCGTCGCTGTCGAGCAGCACCTCGGTGTGGTCGGCCCCCACGTGGTCGACCACGTCCCGGACGAACGGCGCGTCGGACTCGCCGCGTACGGCGTCGGCCTCGAACCGCTCGCCCGCGAAGTCCACGGAGAACGAGCGCACCGGACCGGCGAGCGCCCTGGCGGCCAGCGCGGTCACCGACGAGGAGTCCAGGCCGCCGGAGAGCAGCGTGCACACCGGCACGTCGGCGACCAGCTGCCGGTCGACGGTGTCCGCCAGGATCTCCCGGACGGTGCTGATCGTGGTCGGCAGGTCGTCGTGGTGCTCGCGCGCGGTCAGTCGCCAATAGCGGTCCTTGCTGATCCCCGCCCTGCCGACCCGGACGAGCTGGCCCGGCCGCACCTCGGCCATCCCGGTGAACACCGTCCGCTCCGGGGTCTTGACCATGTCCAGGATCTCGTACAGCCCATCGGCGTCCAGGCGCCGACGCGCGCGCGGGTTGGCCAGGATCGCCTTCGGCTCCGAGCCGAACAGGACGCCGTCGGGCAGCGGGTAGTAGTAGAGCGGCTTGACGCCCATCCGGTCGCGCAGGAGCAGCAGTTCACGCCTGCCCGCGTCCCAGATCCCCATGGCGTACATCCCGTTGAGCCGGGCGGCCATCGCCGCGCCCCACTGCCGGTACGCCCGCAGCACCACCTCGGTGTCGCTGCGCGTGGTGAAGCGGTGCCCGTGCCCGATGAGCCGGGCCCGCAGCTCGCGGAAGTTGTAGACCTCGCCGCAGAAGGTGATCGCCACCCCCGCGTCGACCATGGGCTGCCGCCCGCCCTCCGGGTCGATGACGGCGAGCCTGCGGTGCCCCAGCGCCACCGGGCCGTCGATCCACAGGCCCGAGTCGTCGGGCCCGCGGCAGGCCATCGTCTCCGTCATGGCCCGGACGGTCCCCCGCTCGGCCGACAGGTCGCGGCCGAAGTCGACCCACCCGGCGATGCCGCACATCAGGCGGGTTGGCCGAGGTGCTCGTTGACCACGCCGAGCAGCCAGCGCGGCGTGGTCACCTCGGCCACCAGGTCGTCGGGCAGCCGCACGGAGTGGTCGCGCTCGATGCGGCTCACGGTGTTGAACAACGCCAGCGAGTCGTAGCCCAGCTCGTCGAACGGCACGTCGATGATGTCGCCGTCGAGGTCGACGGCCTCGTCGACGCCCGCGCACTCGCGCAGCAGCCGCGTCAGGTCCGCCAAGGTCATCTCGGTCATGTGCTGTCCCTTCCTCGACCGCGCCGCACGAGCAGCGCGGAGTTGAACCCGCCGTGGCCGCGGGCGAGCACCAGCGCGCTGTCCATGCGGGCAGGGCGCGGCTCGTCGCGGACCAGGTCGAGCACGTCGGCGAACCTCGGTCGGCCGATGTGGACGGTGGGCGGGATGACACCGTCGCGCAGCGCCAGCAGGGCGGTGGCCACGTCGAGCGCGGCGCCGCCGCCGAGCAGCCTGCCGGTCATCGTCTTGGGCGCGGTCACCGGGACGGCGCGCGGCCCGAACAGCTCCACCAGCACCGCCGCCTCCTGGGCGTCCAGGTCCGGGACGCCGCTGGCGTCGGCGAAGACGACGTCCACCTCGGCCGGGTCCATCCCGGCGTCGCCCAGCGCCAGCTCCACGGCGCGGCGCAGCGCGGGCGGGCGGCCGGAGCCGGGGCGCGGGTCGAAGGTGGCCGCGTAGCCCGCGATCTCGCCGTAGCGGCGCTCACCCGCGGTCGCGGGGTCCTCGATGACCAGCAGCGCCCCGCCCTCCCCCGGCACATAGCCGGACGCGTCGGCGTCGAAGGGCAGGTACGCGCGGTCGGCGTCGACGTCCGGGCTCAGCCGCCCGGAGCGGGTCTGGCACAGCCAGCTCCACGGGCACAGCGAGCCGTCCACCCCGCCGCTGACCATGGCCCGCGTGCCGCAGCGGATGTCGCGGCGGGCCATCGCGATCGCGTCGAGCCCGCCCGCCTGCTCGGTGACGACCGCCCCGCCCGGGCCGCGCAGGCCGTGGCGGATGGAGATCTGCCCGGAGTTGACCGGGTAGAACCAGGCGAAGGACTGGTAGGCGCTGACGTGGGTGCTGTCCTTGCCCCACAGCGCCTCCAGCTCGCGCTGGCCGAACTCGAAGCCGCCGCCGGACGCCGCGGTCAGCACGCCGCAGCCGTAGCGGTCCATGGTCGAGGGGTCCAGCCCGGCGTCGGTCAGCGCCTCCTCGGCCGCGACCAGCGCCAGCCGGGTCATCCGGTCGGTCTGCGGCAGCAGCCTGCCCGGCAGCAGCGCGGCGGCGTCGATCTCGACCTCGCCCGCGACCCGGGCCCGGTAGCCGGAGGCGTCGAAGCGGGTGACCGGGCCGATGCCCGCGCGCCCGGCCAGCGTCGCCGCCCAGTACCGCTCGACGCCGAGGCCGTTCGGCGCGACCACGCCCAGCCCGGTGACCACCGGCGCGGTGGTCACCGGGCCCGTCCCGGCGCGGTGAGCACCATCGCGCTCTGGAACCCGCCGAACCCGCTGCCGACGTTGAGCGCGACGTCCACGCGGTGCTCGCGCGCGGTCACCGGCACGTAGTCCAGATCGCACTCGGGGTCGGGCTCGACCAGGTTGGCCGTGGGCGGCACGACCGAGTGCTCGATGGCCAGGGTGCACGCGACGGCCTCCAGCGCGCCGATCGCGCCGAGGGAGTGCCCGACCATCGACTTGATCGAGCTGATCGGCGTGCGGCGGGCGTGCTCGCCGAGGCTGGCCTTGTACGCGGCGGTCTCGTGCAGGTCGTTCTGCTTCGTGGACGACCCGTGCCCGCTGATGTAGTCCACATCGGACGGATTGAGCCGGGCGGCGGCGAGCGCCGCGGTGATCGCCTCGGCCAGCTCGGCGCCGTCCGGGCGGAGGCCGGTCATGCTGTGGGCGTTGCAGCGGCCCGCTGCGCCCGCCAGCTCGGCGTACACGTGCGCGCCCCGGCGCCGCGCCCGCTCCCCCTCCTCCAGCACCAGCACCGCCGCGCCCTCGGCGAGGGCGAACCCGTTGCGGGTGCGGTCGAAGGGGCGCGAGGCCGTCTCCGGCTCGTCGTTGCGCGGGGTGGTCGCCTTGATGGCGTCGAAGCAGGCCGCGGTGATCGGCGAGATCGGCGCGTCCGACGCGCCCGCCACCACCACGTCGACCACGCCGTCCCTGATCAGCTCGGCCGCGTGCACCAGGGCGTCGATGCCGGAGGTGCAGCCGGTCGGCACGATCGCCACCGGCCCCTCCGCCCCGACCAGCCAGGCGACCTCGACGGCCATGGACGACGGCAGGAAGTAGTCGTAGAGGTAGGGCGAGCCGTGGCGGTCGTCGACCAGCCAGGCCCGCCCCTCGTCGCTGGCGACGGCGTACTCGTGGTCGAGGCTCTGCGTCATGCCGCACGCGGTCCCGATCGCCACGCCGGTCCGCTCGGGGACGATGCCGTCGGCGACACCGCTGTCGGCCAGCGCCTCCCGCGCGGCGACGACGGCGAACTGGGTGGTGCGGTCCCACATCCGGATCTGTCGGTGGGACAGCCCGGCGACGCGCGCGTCGAAGTCGCACTCGGCGGCCACCCTGGAGCGGAACCCGGTGGCGTCGAACAGCGAGATCGTCCGGGTCGCCGTGCGTCCGGCGGTGAGCAGCTCCCAGAACTGCTTGGCGCCGATCCCGCCCGGCGCCACGACGCCCAACCCGGTCACCACGGCCTGCCTGTCCATGTCGCCACCTCGCCCGTGTGCCCGCCGTCTAGTAGCCCGCGCGCTTCTCGGCGTACTCCTTGGCCAATCGGAGGTTGCTCGTGCTGTTCGCGCTCAGCACCCGGCGGAGGTGCTTGCGGGCCTGCTCCATCGTGGTGCCCTCGCCGAACAGGTGGAGCATCGATTCCTTGATCGTGGCCACGTGCCGCGCGGTCGCGATGACGCCCTCGGGCGTCTGCTCGAAGCGCCAGTGCCCGCTGTGCGCGTCCAGGGTCCTCGGCGGCTGGGTCTGCTTGTAGACGATCAGCCGGGGCTCCAGGCAGATCCGCACCGACCGGGTCGTGTGCCGCGAGCCGTCGGGGGAGACGGTGTCCATGTCGAAGAACTGGACCTCCGGGCTGGGCTGGGTCATCTCCAGCCGCGCCACGTGCGGGATCCGCTCCGGCCACTTGTCGGCCTCGTAGAGGTAGGCGTAGATGTCGGCTATGTCGCCCGCGATGAAGACGGAGTCGTCGAAGGCGATCGTGCGCCGGTGCAGGTCCTCGAGGTTCTCCGCGGCGTACCGCAGGGACTCCAGGTAGGCCGCGCCGCCGCGCCGCATCGAGGCCAGCCGCTCGGCCGCGACGTCGTCGTCCTCGCTCAGCAGCGAGAACTCGTGGCGCATCCGCACGTGCGTGGTCCCGTCCGGGCGGGGCTCGAAGTCGAAGCCGCCGCCGACGGACTCGAACGGCGGGGCGGCGGGCTCGTGGCGGAACTCGGTGCCGGTGTCGGTCTGGAAGCGCCGGGCCGTCCACGTGCGCACGGAGTCCTCGCCGGTCAGCGACCAGAACCGGATCAGCTCGCCGTCGCCGTCGGACGGGACGCTCTCGGCGTACACCGCGGGGCCGTGGAACCGCGGCCACTTCGCGAAGTCCATGGCCACCGCGCGCGTGGTCTCCAGCGGCGCGGCGACGACCACACTGGACTCGGTGACGTGCTTCTTGTTCGTCAGCACCTGGGCTCCTCGTTCGGGGGCTTGGGATACAGGTACGCCCCAGCCTGCTCGCCGCGCTGGAGCGCCGCTTGAGCCCGCTTCGACCGCGCCGGGCGATGATCGGCGCAGCGAAGGGAGCCACACCATGAGCACTCAGCTCGCCGCCGACGCGGTCGCCGTCCCGTTCCACGAGACCTATGCCGCCGTGCAGCAGTTCTACGCCAGGCAGATGCACCTGTTCGACACGGGAGCCGGACCGGAGTGGTCCGAGACGTTCACAGTGGACGGGACCATGGAGCTGCCCAACCTGCCCGAGCCGGTGCGGGGCCGCGGCGCGCTGGCGCTGATCCCGCCGCGGGCGGCGGCAGCGGCGGCCGACGCGGGCGAGACGCACCGGCACTGGCACGGGATGGTCGACGTCGAGCCCCGCCCGGACGGCGCGCTCGACGTGCGCTGCTACTCGCTGGTCTTCGCCACCCGCCCGGACACGGGTCCCCGGCTCCACCTGGTCTGCGTGTGCCGGGACGTCCTGGTGCGCGAGGGCGTGGCACTACTTGTGCGGTCACGCAGGGTCACCCGCGACGACCTGCGCTGAGTCAGTCGTCGAGCAGGGCGACGGCGCGGGCCCAGCCCGCGCCCGCCCGGGCGATCTTCACCGGCAGGCAGGACACGGTGAACCCGGTGCTCGGCACCTGGTCGAGGTTCGCCAGCCGCTCGATCTGGCAGTACTCGCGCTCGCGGCCGACGAAGTGCGCGGGCCAGAGCACCGAGCGGTCGCCGGTGGCGCGGTAGCGCTCCAGCATGTTCGGGAACGGCGCGTCGAGGCTGAACGCGTCCGTGCCGATCACCAGGACCCCCAGGTCCAGCAGCAGGTGCGTCGCCTCGGCGTCGAGGCCCACGAAGTCGGTGAAGTACTTGGGCGTGCCCGACAGCAGGTCCGCGCCCGTGCGCAGCAGCACGATGTCGCGCGGGCGGGGCAGGTAGCCGATCCGGTCGAACTCGCGGCGCAGGACGTCGGCGCCCACCGCGCCCACGGGCGCGTCGCTGATGTCCAGGACGACGCCGGGGCCGATGAACCACTCCAGCGGCATCTGGTCGATGTGCCGCGGTGTCCCGTAGGCGGCCCTGGTGCCGTAGTGCGACGGCGCGTCGACGTGCGTGCCGGTGTGGGTGGTGAGGGTCATCGTGTCCAGCGACAGCAGCTCGCCGTCGGGCAGGACGGACGGGTCGAAGTCGATGCCGTGCCGCTCCTTCATCCCGTCCGCCATGTGACGGCCGCCTTCGGCGCACGACATGACCTTGTGCACGACGGGGTTGGGCTCCCACACCTCGGCGTCGATCGGGGTGGACAGGTCGATGATGCGCATCAGGCGGTCAGTTCCATTCCGGTGTCGGTGACGGGCAGCAGGTGGAAGCGGCGCAGGGCGGCGTCGACGCGCTCGGCGTCGCCCAGCGCGCCCCGGCCTGCCACATAGCCGTCCGGGCGGATCAGCAGGTAGTCCCCGACGCCCAGCCCCAGGTCGCGGCGCAGGCGACCGTCGGGGTCGGGCAGCGGGTCCGGGCCGCCGTCGAGGACGCTGCGCACCGAGACGGCGGCGGCGTAGCGCCGGGCGACCTCGCGCAGCGCCGGGACGAGCTCGGGTCCGGGCACGGCCAGCAGCGTCCATCGCGGATCGGTCAGCTCGGCGCACAACGCCTGCCACCCCTCGCTGCGCCGCTCGGTCTCCGCGGCGCACGCCACCCGCTCCCCCGGCCGGACGCGGCCGTCGGCGGGCTCGGTCAGCGGGCTGTCGGCGTAGGTGAGGGCGAGGCCGGACATCGCGCGCAGGATCTTGCGCTCCACCGCCCGCCGGAGCGGCCCGATGGTGTTCACCGCGGTGATCACCACCGGCAGCAGCGGCTTGGGTATCGGGATGTCGGCGCCGGGCGCCAGCACCGTGGTCGCGGTCTTGGTCGAGCGCAGCAGCCGCGCCCCGATCTCGACCCGCTCGGCGTCGTAGGTGTCGAGCAGGGCCTCCCCGGCGTACCCCCGGATCACGTCGGCGAGCTTCCACGCCAGGTTGACGCCGTCCTGCACGCCCGTGCACATCCCCTGGCCGGAGGCCGGGCTGTGCACGTGGGCGGCGTCGCCCGCCAGGAAGCACCGCCCCTCGCGCATCCGGTCGACCATGCGCTGGCGCACCAGGAACTCCGAGGCCCAGGTCGGCTCGGCCACCCGCACGGCGGCGCCGAGGGCCTGCGAGATCCGCCTGCCGAACCACTCGGCGAGGGCGTCCCTGCCCTCGGCCCCGGTCATGTCCACCAGCCGCCACCGGCCCGGGGTGGGCAGCGGGACCAGCAGGATCGTGCCCTCGGGCGTCACCAGCAGGTGCAGGCTGTCCCTCGGGATGTCGCCGTCGATGGCCGCGTCGGCGACCATCCAGGTCCGCGACGACTCGCCCACCAGGCGGATGCCCAGCTGGGCGCGCACGGTGCTGCGGCCGCCGTCCGCCCCGACCAGCCAGGGGACGACCGGCTCGTCGGCCGTGCCGTCGGGCAGGCGCAGCCGGGCGAGCACGCGGTCGCCGCGCTGGTCGAGCGACTCCAGCCCGGTCGACCACTCGACCGGCACGCCGAGGGCCAGCAGCCGCTCGCGCAGGACCCGCTCCACCTCCACCTGCTCCACCTGCAGGGTGAACGGGAACCGGGTCGGCAGCCTGCGGTAGTCGGTCCCCAGCCGCAGCAGCCTGCGCCCGTCGCGGTGCACGCTGAACCGCCCGACCCGGTGGCCGCGGGCCACGATGTCGTCCAGCACCCCCATCTGGTGGTAGACCTCCAGCGTGCGGGCGTGGTTCGCGGTCGCCCTGCTGGTCGTCGCCGGGCCGTCCGCCCGGTCCACCACCCGGACGGCGACACCGCGCCTGGCCAGCTCGTGCGCGACGGTCAGCCCGACCGGCCCGGCTCCGACAACGAGGACAGCAACCATGCCGGGCAGGCTCATCGGGCCCGCTCGATTCCGGCTGGAGCCGGACTGGGGCTCGACCGCCCGTCGACCGACCGGTGCCAGCCTGGCCCGTCACCACCCGGACCGGAAGGGACGCCCATGACCACGACGAACGCGCCGAGCATCGCGAGCGGGCCGCCGCTGGCCACCGTGGCCGGGCTCTGCCCGGGGCCGCGCATCGACGACCCGCTGCGCCGCGCCGCCGAGCGCGTCCCGGACCGGCCCGCGCTGCGCACGACCGCCCGCGACCTCACCTTCGGCGACCTCGACGCGCGCGCGACCCGCGTCGGGGCCGCCCTCGCCGCGCTGCTCGGCGAGCCGGGCGTCGTCGCCATGGCCATGGTGCTCGACCCGGCGTTCGCCCTGGCCTTCTACGGCATCGCGCGCTCCGGCCACGTCAGCGCGCTGGTGAACCCGCTGCTGCGGCCCGACGGCCTGGTCCACGTGCTCGCCACCAGCGGGGCGCGGGCCGCGATCGTGCCGCCGGAGGTGTACGACCGGCTGTGCGCCGTCCGCGACCGCCTGCCGGAGCTGCGCGACCTCATCCTCACCGCGCCGGACGACGCCCACCCCGGCGTGCGCAGCCTGGAGTCGCTGGAGCGCCACGGCGAGCGCCTGCCCCCGGTGTCCCTCGACGCCGATTCCGACGCGGTGGCGTGCCTGCAGTTCACCAGCGGCACGACGGGCGCGCCCAAGGCGGTGCGGCTCACCCACCGCAACCTGACCGTGAACGCCGCGCAGACCATCCACGGCCACCAGCTCACCGACGAGTCGGTGCTGTTCAACTACCTGCCGACCTTCCACCTGATGCACCTGAGCATCGGGGTCGCCGCGATGGCGTCGCACGTGCTGTTCCCCGAGGAGGACACCCCGGCGGCGGCCACCGCTGCCCGCCGCTTCCACGCCACCCACCTCTACAGCCTGCCGGTGCGGCTGGCCCGCATGGCCGCCGATCCCCGCCTGGTCCGCGAGCGGGTGCCGACCCTGCGGGCGATCATGTCCGGCGGTTCGGCGCTGCGGCCCGACCACGCCGAGACGCTGGCCCGGCACTTCGGCGTCCCGGTCGTGCAGGGGTTCGGCCTCGCCGAGACCTCGCCGTGCACCCACCTCGGCGTCCTCGACCGGCCGAAGGCGGGCTCGTCCGGCGTGCTGGTGCCGGGCGCCGAATGCCGCATCGTCGACATCGATACCGGCGCGGTCGTCCCGATCGGGGAAACCGGCGAACTCCACGTGAAGGGCCCTCAGCTTATGGCGGGCTATCTGGGCCGCGATCTCGACGCCGACCTCGAACCCGGCGGGTGGTTCGCCACCGGCGATATCGCATTCCTCGACGAGGACGGATATCTGTTCGTCGTGGACCGGATCAAGGACGTTTTCAAGCGGGACAACTGGTTGGTGGCGCCCGGGCGGATCGAGGCCGTCCTGCTGCGCCACCCCGACGTCGCCGAGTGCGTCGTCTTCGACCACCCGGACGAGTTCTGCGGCGCGGTCGCGCACGCGCTCGTGGTGCCCGTGGGCGGCTCGCTCGACCCGGCCGCGGTCGCGGAGTTCGTCAACGGCCAGGTGCCTTACTTCGAGCGGGTCGAGCACGTCGATGTGGTGACGGCGATTCCGCGCTCCCCCACGGGCAAGGTGTCGCGCCGCGACCTGCGCAGGACCGTGGTGGAGGCGGCGGACCGGCGGGGCGGTATTCCCATTGCGTGAACAAGAACCGTTGTCGTCCGGGTGAATCCACACGCGACGAACGCCGTCAGACTTGCGTCAGTTCAAAGCGAACTCGATGCTGGGACGAGGATTTGCTGTTCGCACCTTGTCCGGACCCGCTCCCCCGCGGGGTGACCTGAGAACGGATCCACATGAGATTCAAGATCCTCGGGCCGATGGAAGTCACGCACGCGGGCCTGGTGTGCACGCCCACGGCGACGAAGGTGCGGTGGACCCTGGCATTCCTGCTGCTGCGCGCCAACCGGATCGTGGACACCGCGTCCCTGATCGACGAGCTCTGGGGCGACCACCCGCCGCGCAGCGCGCTGACGACGATGCAGACCTACATCTACCAACTGCGCAAGATCTTCAGCCAGGTCGCCGCCCGCGACGACCGCTCGGTCCCCCGCATCCTCACCCGCTCCCCCGGCTACACGCTGCAGCTCGACGACGACGTGGTGGACGCCAGGGTCTTCGAGCGCCTGCTGAACCAGGGCCGCGACCTGCTCGACGCGGGCAACCCCGAGGACGCGTCCCGGACGCTGCGCGCCGCGCTCGAGCTGTGGAGCGGCCCTGCGCTGGCGGACATCCCGGCGGGCAGGCTGCTGGAGGCCCACGTCACCCACTTCGACGAACTGCGCATCAAGGCGCTGGGCCTGCGCATCCGCGCCGACCGCCAGCTCGGCCGGGCCGCTGAGCTGCTCCCCGAACTGCGCTCGCTGGTCAGCAGCCACCCGCTCAACGAGTGGTTCCACGGCGAGCTCATCAAGGCGCTCACCGCCACCGGCCGCCGGGGCGAGGCGCTGCAGGCCTACCAGGCGCTGCGCCGCATCCTGCACGACGAACTCGGCCTGGAGCCCTCGGTGGCGATGCGCCGCCTGCACCAACAGCTCCTCTCCGGCGACGGTCCGCCCGCCCCGACGATTCCCACCCAGGACCGCCGCAGACCAGCGCCCTCTCCCGTGCGGTAGCCCTCACTCGAACGGGCGGTCCTCACCGCTGGGTCACATAGCCCGCAGCTGCGGCGGTACCCGTAGCGCCTCAACCACCGATCGACTGGAGGAATCTCATGGACACCACGAAGCGTCTCGTGTCGGCGATCGCCCTGGCCACGGCCATGGTCGGCGTGCCGACGGCAACGGCGGTCGCCGACGAGGCCGCGCCGCGTGCCGACGCCGTGGTCACCGCCCAGGACGTCAACCCGACGGACGACAACAACGACGACGGCGGGAACAACTACTGGGGTCTGCTGGGCCTGCTCGGCCTGCTGGGCCTCGCCGGTCTCGGTGGCCGCAAGCGCGGCACGGTCCACCACGTCGACGACCGCGGCATGGGACGCTGACCGGATCGGCCCGGGAGGCCGGCCATGCGCTTCGGCAACACCAGGGTGGAGTTCCTGGGCGGCCGCGCGGGCTGCCTGACGATGCTGCTGGTCTCGATCGCCTTGTCGATCCTGCTGACCGTCCTGCTGAACGTCCTGCTCTGACCGGACGCTAGGCGCGGACGACGACGCCCCGGTCGCGAATGCGGTCCCAGGCGCCGATCGGCAGGTCGACCAGGACGAGCATCTCGTCGACCCCGGCGAACCGCCCCTGAGCCGCCACGACGCGGTCGGCCTCCGGCCCGGTCAACCCCAGGACGCGCGCGATGGTGTCCGCCGGGGCGCTGCCCAGGTCCACCAGCCCGCCGTCGTCATAGGCCAGCCCCAGGTCCGGGCGGCCGATGCCCAACTCGCGCGCCATGAGCGGGTCCTGGTCGGCGAGCGCGCGAGCCTCCTCCCGCCGCCTACGCGCGGCGAGCACCTGCGCGACGGCGGGGTCGATCGGCGCGGGAGCCGGCTCCCCGGGCCCCGGCGGCAGCCCGTACACCTCCCGCCGCAGGGTCCGCAGCTGGAAGCAGGCCGTCACCGCCACGGTGATCATGATGAACCCGAGCGGCGCCTTGTCCTCAAGGTCCTTGAACAGGCTCGTCATAGCGAACAGCGCGATGTCGACGACGCCGTAGACACCCACCCACACCCACGCGGACCGCCGCCGAAGCCGCTGCGCGGCATGCGCGAACGGCACCACGGCGAACATCCCGACGGTGCCGAGCGCGACCCAGAAGTACCAGATCCCGGCAATCCGACTCCGCGCCGAAACACGCTGCGGTGCGGTCACGACGTTCTCCTCCCCCAGGGGTCACTCCTCTGAGCGAGAGTATCGAGAGGACCCACCGACTGTTACGGCGCGGTGCGTCAGCAACGGCAGTTGCCGTCCAGCCCGACCGCGATACCGCAGGCGGGGCAGTAGTTGGCTACGGGAAGCGGCGTCGGCGGGTTCAGGCCGGGCCGCCGCGCGGGCTTGCGCCGCATGTTCGCCGGATGCAGCACGGAGACATCAGCTGCCGTGGTGGTGACGTACCCCGCCCGGTGGACCGCCGCCAGACAGTCCTTGATGCTCCCTTTCGGATGCTGCCGGAACCAGTTGGCCACGAAGACGTGCCAAGGCCGCTGGTCCTGGACGATGCTTCGACGCCCGGAATCCTTCCGCGTCCTCTGTCCCTTGGCAGGCGCGCTCGCCTTGGTTGTCGTGCTCGACTTCGCCGTATTCGGCTTCGCTGGCGCGCCCGCCTTGGTTGCCGTGTTCGACTTCGCGCGGGCTGGCCGCCCCCTGGTCTGCGTCTTTCTGGCCGCCTTGGCCGTCACCGGTTCGGGTGACACTCCGGGGAGATTCGCCCGCAACCGGCCGATGGATTGGGTCGTCGCTCCCGAATGCCCCGCCTCGGCAAGCGCGCGCAGGCATTCCCGGTTCGACCCCGTGGGGAACGACCTGAGCCACTTCCTGGCCGCCGCCTCCCAAGAGCCGCCCCGGTCAGCCGTGCGGCGGGCACGCACCGGCCTGACCGGCGAAGACTTCACCGCACTCCGCGGCACCACCCACTCCCGGGCGGGGACCTCGCCGGGCACGTACGGGTCGGGAACGTCGTCGTCGGGGCTGTATCCCGGTGTCAGCTCGTGCCGGAAGGCGTAGTCGTCGTACCAGTCGTTGATTCTGCGCATCGGCACCTGCCTCACCCTGTCGGCGTTACCCGTGCATCGCGTCGGGTCGGTCAAGCGCTACAGCGCGTCCAGGGCGGATTTCGCTTGGGCGGCGCCGGTGGTGGCGCGGTGCATTTGGGCGCGGTAGCCGATTCGGCGGGCGGTGGCGTGGGCTCGGCGGTGGTGGGTGAGGGCGGCGTGGGGATCCTGGATGCGCAGGCAGGCGGTGCCGAGGGTGTTGGCGGCCATCGTGCTGAGCAAGGGGTGGTGGAGGTGGGTGAGGATTTCGCACGCCTGGTGGGCTCGGGTGCGGGCCTGGGCGGGATCGCCGAGGAGGAGTAGGACTTCGGCGTAGTCGACGTGGGTGAAGGCGGTTCCGAAGGGGTGGTCCGACGCCTGGGCGGTGCGGACGGCCTCGTGGGCCTGGCGTTCGGCTCGGGTATGGCTGCCCAGCTTCGCCAGGACCAGGGCTTCCTGGGCCGTGCTGAGGGCGAAGCGGTGTGGGGTGGTGGCCAGGGAGCGGGAGCGCTGGGCCGACGACAACGCCGCGGGGAGGTCGTTCAGCATCTCCTGGGCGTGGCTGAGGTTGCCCAGCAGGAGGGCGACGACGTCCGGGGTGGTGGTCAGGGTCAGGGCGTGGTGGTAGCAGTCCGCCGATGTCCGGTAGTCGCCGGACATTCCGTGGAGGGCGCCGAGTCGGCTCAGGGCCATGGCTTTCGCGGTGGGGTCGGTGGTCGGCAGGGTGAGGCGGTGGCGGGTGCAGGCGAGGGCGGCGGTCAGCTCGCCCGCGCCCCAGTGGGCGTCGGCGAGGTGGCCGAGGGCGCGGTGGAGGGCCGCGGGGTCGCCTAGGCGCTGGGCGGCGTGGGTGGCGGCCTCGGCCACCGCGCGGAAGTCGTCGTGGTGGTCGCGCAGGTGGGGAGCGGCTCGATCGGCGATCTTCCAGGCCGACTCGTCCTCGGCGCGGTCCAGCGCCTGGTGGACGACGGCGCGCAGGCTCGCGCGCTCGGCGGCGTACCAGTGGTGGTCGCCGCCCGCGCGGTAGTAGGCGAGCAGGCGGGTGAACGCGCTGTCGTCGGCGTCCGCGAGGTGGCGGGCGTGCTCGGCGAGCAGGTCGTGCAGGCGGTAGCCGGGTTCGAGCAGGTGGGCGTCGAGCAGGCCGTCCAACTGCCGCTCGGCCTCCTCCTCGGGTAGTTCGGCCAGCGCGGCCGCTGCCGACACGGTGATCACGCCGCCGGGGTGGGCGCCGAGCAGCCGGAACATCCGCTGGTGGTCGGCGTCGAGCTCCTGATAGGACAGGTGGAACGTGGCCGCCACGTCGCGTCCGCCCGCGCGCAGTTCGGCCAGGCGGTTGCGCTCCCGGCCGAGCCTGCCCAGGAACGCCTCGATCGTCCAGTGGGGACGCTGCCGCAACCGGCTCGCCGCGATCCGCACGGCCAGCGGGAGGTTCCCGCACAACCGCGCGACACCCGCGTCCGCGCGACCGGACACGGCGGCGAACAGGGCCGCCGCGTCCGCCGAGGGCAGCGGGTCCACCGGGACGGGGACGGCGCCGTCGATCTCCGTCAGCCTGCGCCTGCTCGTGATGATCACCGCGACGGTCGGGGTCGCGGGCAGCAGGGGGACGACCTGGGCAGCGTCGGCGGCGTTGTCGAGGAGGACCAGCAGCTTGCGGCCCGCCGTGCGCGCCCGCCACAGGGCGGCCCGCTCGTCCAGGCCCGCGGGCTGCCGATTCGCCGGGACGCCCAGCTGCCACAGCAACGCCGCCAGCGCCTCGCTCGGCCCCAGCCGCTCCCGGCCGGGCGTGTAACTGTGCAGGTCGACGAACAGCTGCCCGTCGGGGAACCGGTCGGCCACGCGATGCGCGGCGCGCACCGCCACAGCGGTCTTGCCCACGCCCGCCATGCCGTCGATCAGCACCGGCACGTGCAGGGACGCCAGGACCGCCGCCAGTTCGGCGTCGCGGCCGACGAAGTCGGGCGGCTCGCCGGGCAGGCAGCACGGGCCCGCCGGGTCCTCCCGCAGCACCTGGTCGTGCGCGTCCCGCAGCTCAGCGCCCGGCTCGACGCCGAGTTCGTCCACCAGCCGCCGCCGCGTCCGCCGGTAGACGGCCAGGGCGTCGGCCTGTCTGCCCCGCTGCCGCAGCGCCCGCATCAGCAGCCCGGCGAACCCCTCGGACAGCGGGTGCTCGCCGACCAGATCGGTCAATTCGGCCACGACGTCGTCCCCGGCGGCCACCCGCTCGGCCAGGTGCAGGTGCAGCACCGACAGCCGCCGTTCCTCCAGTGCCGCCGCGGCGCCCGCCAGCGCCGGGCTGTCGACTCCCGCGAGCGCCCTGCCCCGCCAGCAGGCCAGCGCCGCCGCGTGCTCGCCGCGCCCGACGTGCGCGTCGAACGCGCGCAGGTCGAGTTCGGGCGGGTGGAGCACGAAACCCGGTCCGACGGCGGCCAACGCGTCCGGCGGGAGCCCGGCGTCGACCAGGGTCCGGCGGAGCGCGGTCGTCACGTTGCGCACCTGGCGGACGGCCGTCGCGGGCGGGTCGGCGGCCCAGACGACGTCAACGAGCCGGGACACCGGCACGACCCGACCGGCGTCGAGCAGGAGCGCGGCGAGTATCCGTTCCTGCCGCGCCCCGACCGGCGCGATCCTGCGCTCCCCGGCGTGCGCCCCCACCGGCCCCAGCACGCGAAACTCCATGACCCGTCCCACTAAACCACCGCGCTCGGACCAGCGATGCGGCCGTGATGCACCTGTGATGCACGCGCCGAAGACCCTGGTCACCGGCAAGGCACGAGGCACAGGAGGACCACGATGGGCAAGCGGATGGCGGTGGCGGCGCTGGTGGCCGCGGGGGCGGCGGTGGGGCTCGCCCCGGCCGCGGCGGCGGGCGGGCAGCCCGACCACCGCACGTGCGAGCGGGAGTTCCACCAGGCCGTCTGGGAGGACATGGACAGCTTCAACCGGCGCGACGAGGCCCGCTACCGGGCGATCATCCACCGCGACATGGTGACCGTGGGCCGCAAGGGACAGGTCTACATCGGCTACGACGCCAACATCCAGCCCGTGCTGGAGTCGTTCAAGCTGCCCTACGAGTGGTCGATGCCCTGGACCGTCACGCACACGGTGGTGCACGGCTGCAGTTCCGGCTTCGCGATCCTCGACGCGCGCCACATCGTGCCGTCGCAGAACGTCGACCGGCGCCTCACGGTGAGCCTGACCCTGGTGCGCGAGCGCGGGCGCTGGCAGGTCATCAAGGACACCGTCACCGACGTCCCCTGAGCGGGGTCGAACCGGGGGTGCGGCGGGGTGGTGGACACGGCGTCCGCCACCCCGCCGCCTTTGTCGTGCGGTTGGGGGTTCTTTGGCGGCGCCGGACATGGTGAGGGGGCAATGTCCTTCACGACATAAGGAGTGGCTGTGAAGACCAAGACCACCAAGCCCGCATCGATGAAGAAGATCCAGGTGCGCAAGGCGGGCACCGTGCGGCTGACCTCCGCCGCCTGCGAGTGCTACCACGTCGAGGTCTGATGGCGGACTCGTGCGTGGGCGCGGTCCGCGCCCACGCACGGCTCCTCCGCGATCGAGAGGGGACCCGTGACCGACGTCGACGTGCCCGCGCGGCACGACCGGCCGCTCGCCCTCCACGAGCTGGTCTACCTGGAGGACGGCGACGAGGTGACCATCGGCAGGCCGGACACCGACTCCTACGCGGTGTTCCCGGTCGACGGCGCCGCCATCGTGCGCAGGCTCGCCGCCGGGGAGACGCCCGAGCAGGCGCAGCGCTGGTACGAGGCCGAATACGGCGAGAGCACCGACATGGACCACCTGATCGGCGCGCTGGACGAACTCGGCTTCCTCCGCGCCCCCGAGGAGTCCGCGGGCCCGGTCGCGCCCGTGCGGTGGCGGCGATTGGGCGCCGCGTTGTTCTCCCCCGTGGCGTTCGCGCTGTACGCGGCGGTCGTGTGCTGGGCGGTCGTCCTCGCGGTGGTGGACCCGGCGCTCGCGCCCAGCTACCGCAACCTGTTCTTCACCGACTACTTCACGGTCATCGAGATAGTGCTGATCGTCGCGGCGGTCCCGCAACTGGTCCTGCACGAGGGGTTCCACGCGCTCGCCGGGCGCAGGCTCGGGCTGCGGTCCCGGCTGAGGTTCGGGCGCAGGCTGTACTTCCTGGTGGTGGAGACCTCGCTCGACGGCCTGGTCGCGGTGCCGCGCGGAAAGCGGTACCTGCCGATCCTGGCCGGGATGCTGGCCGACGTGCTGGTCCTGGCCGGGCTCATCATCGCCGCGGACCTGACCAGGGGCGCGGACGGCGGGCTATCGCAGGTCGGCCGCATCTGCCTGTGCGTCGCCTACGCCACGACCCTGCGCCTGGTCTGGCAGTTCTTCCTCTACCTGCGCACCGACCTCTACGTGCTGATCAGCACCGTCCTGCGGTGCGTCGACCTGCACGAGACCGCCAAGCGGACGATGCGCAACCGCGTCAACCGCCTCCTCGGCCGCGCCGACCGGCTGCTCGACGAGTCCGAGTGGCACCCGGTCGACCGGCGGGTCGCCCGGTGGTACTCGTGGCTGATGGTGGGCGGGTACACCGTCAGCCTCACCACCTTCGCCGTCGCCATCGGGCCAGCGGCGTACCACCTGTTCTCCGGCGCCATCGGCCGGTTCTTCGCCACCGGCGCGGTCCCGGCGCGCGAGCTGCTCGACTCCGTCGTCTTCCTCGTGGTCACCCTGGGGCCGCTCGCGGTCGCGGGCTGGCTCGCGGTGCGCGAGCGCCGCAGGCGGGCGCGCACCCGGTACCGCCACGTCATCGCATGAAGGGACAGCCATGCCCGAGCACATCCGGCTCCAGGCCGAGCGCCGCCGCGACCGCGACGCCCACCGGCGGACCTGGTCGGCGCCCCCGGCGCTCGCCGTCGTCGACGCGCACCGGCGCCTGCGCGGCCCGTACACCGCGGTCGGCGCGATCCTGCGCGCGATCGGCGACGACGCCCTGCGCCGCTGTCCCGGCCTGGGCGAGCGGCACAACATCGCGATCCTGACCTGCGCGCCGGAGTTCGCCGGTCGGGTGCCCGCGATGGAGACCCCGCTGCAGCTGATGTCCAAGGCAGGCGAGCGCACCCGGTTCCAGGCGCGGCTGCACACGCTGCGCATCTCGCACGGCGTCGTGGACCTGCTGCACGAGTACCTGACCGCGCTCGGCGGCGGGCCGCGCACCCTGGTGGTGGAGAACGCCCACGAGGCCGACCCGACCGACCAGGAGTTCCTCGCCGTCGCGCTGCGCCGCGCCGACCCGGCCCTGCTGCGGGTCGTGGTCTGCACGGGCACCGGCCCGGTCGCTGACCCGCCCGGCCCGGTCGCCGCGTCCCTCCCGCAAGCGCTTGACGCCTACACCGAGATCCACACCGCGCCCGCGCTCGCATCCGACGAGTCCTTTGTGGACGGACAGGCGTATGTGGACAGCGACGGCACCTCGGACGATCCGCGGGTGCTCGCCGCCTACGCGGCCTTGCCGCCCGAGGAGCGCGCACGCCTGCACGACGCCCGCGCCGCCGAGCTGACGGCCAGCGGCGAGTTCTCGCTGTCCCTGGGCGCGATCCCCTACCACGCAGAGCACGGCGGCGACCCGACCCACACGGGCGCGGCGGCTCTGCGCCGCGCCCAGGTCCACTGCCGCAACCTCGGCATGTACCACGCGGCGGCCGACCTCGGCGCCCGAGGTAGGGCCGTGGTGGACCGCGCCGAGCAGCCGGACCTGTGGTGGGAGTTCACCGGCGGCATGACGACCGCGCTGTCCTCCGCGGGCCGCTCCGACGAAGCCGAGACCGTCTACCACGAGGTGCGGGCCAGTTCGACGGACCCCGCGACGCACATGAAGGTCGCCTACGGCCTGGCGATGCTCTACGCCCGCCATCACCCCACCGAGCGCCACGACTACCAGGTGGCGCGGGCCTGGCTGAACCTGGCGATCGCGCTGGCCGCCGGGCTGGAGGACCCCAAGGACCGCACCTACTTCACCGTGTTCAACGGCAACGGCCTCGCCCTCGTCGCCATCCGCCAGGGCAGGCCGGACGAGGCGATGCGGCTGCTCAACGACGGCATGGCCCGAATGGACCGCGAGCTCGACCCGGGCGAGCGGGCCATGCACCGGGCGGGCCTGCGCTACAACCGCGCCCGCATCCACTCGATGCTGGGCAACCTCCACGAGGCGCTGGCCGAGTACACCGCGGTGATGGAGATCGACGAGGGGTTCGCCGACCACCACTTCAACCGCGCGGCGATCCTGGTCAGGCTCGGGCGCACCGCCGAGGCCGTGGCCGACTACGAGGCCGTCATCCGCCTGTCGCCGCCGTTCCCCGAGGTCTACTACAACTGCGCGGACGCGCGGATGGACCTCGGCGACGTCGACGGCGCGGTCGCCGACTACCGCAGGGTCCTGGAGCTCGACCCCGACCACGCCGACGCGCGGGCGAACCTGGCGGGCGCGCTGTGCGACCTCGACCGGCTCGACGAGGCCATGGGCGAGGTCACCGCGGGCCTGGCCCTGGCGCCGGAGCACCCGCACCTGCTGTGCGTGCGCGGGCGCGTGCTGGCCGAACTCGGCGACGCGGAGGGGGCGCGGACCGCGCTGGGGGCCGCGCTCGCCGCCGACCCGGGGCTGGCCGCGGCCTGGGCGCTGCTCGGCTCGCTGGACTTCGACGCGGGCGACGTCGCCGCCGCCATCGCGCACCTCGACCGGGCCGCCGAGCTGGCCGACTCCCCGCAGATCCGGTTCAACCGGGCCGTCGCCTACGAGCACGCCGGGGTGCTCGGCCAGGCGATCAGCGACTACGAGGCGGTCCTCGCGGTGACCGACGACGAGGACGCGCGCGCCCGGCTGGACAGCTGCAGGCGGGTCATCGCCGAGACCGCGGCCCGATGACCGCGCGGGTGCTCGCCGAGCAGGCCGTGGCGTCGGTGTTCCCCGACGCCATGGCCCGGCTCGCCGCCGGTCTGGCCGTGGTCACCACCCGCGACGCGGAGGCGCCGAGGGGCCTGCTGGTGTCGTCCCTGTGCTCCTACAGCGTCGCCCCGCCCTCGGTGCTGCTCACGATCGACCGGGGGTCGCGGTCGTACCGGCCGCTCACCGAGGGCGCGGAGTTCGGCGTGCACCTGCTGGCCGACACGCAGGCCGCGGTCGCGGACCGGTTCGCCCGCCGGGGCGCGGACAAGTTCGCGGGCCTGGCGTGGGAGTGGGACGACGGGGTCCCCCGGCTGCGCGGGGTCCCGGTGTACCTGCGGTGCGCGCTGGCCATGGTGTTCGCGCACGGGGACCACGCCGTGGTCATCGGGGAGGTCGCCGCGGCGCGGGTGGGCCGGGGGGACCCGCTGGTCTACTTCGGCAGGCGCTACGACTGGCGGCTGCGGGGACCGGCCTAGCGGCGCGCCCCGCCGATCGGGGTGTCCCGCCGCGCCGCGTCGAACCCGCGCGCCACGCAGGTGTGCACGGGGTCGGCGGGGTGCGCGCCGCGCAGGACCGCGTCATGGGCGGCGCGGACGGCCGGGCCGGGTTCGAGCCCGGCCTCGGCGATCATGGTCCGGCGCAGGCGGGTGTAGGCGCGCAGCGCGTCCGCGGTCCGGCCGAGCCGGGCGAAGGCGACCATGAGCTGCTGGTGGAGGTCTTCGCGCAGGGGATGCCGCGCGCACAGTTCGACCAGTTCGTCGAGGATCGAGAGGACCCGGCCCTGGCACAGGCCGACGCTGACGCGCTGCTGGAGCACGGTGAGCCGCTGCTCGTCCAGGTGGACGGTGTAGCTGTCCAGCACGCCTGCGATGTCAGCCACGGCCCGGCCGCGCCAGAGGCCGAGCGCGCTGTCGAACGCCGCGCCCGCCTCCGCGCACCGGCCCTCGGCCAGCCGCTCGTTCCCCGCGCGCGCCAGCGACCGGAACTCGCTGAGGTCGAGCTGCCCCCGGCCGAGGCGGATGGCGTAGCCGTGGGACTCGGTGCGCAGCACCGGATGCCTGCGCGGGTCGGCGGACGCGCCGGTCAGCGCCCGCCGCGCGCCGCTGACGTGCATCTGCAGCGCCGCGGCCGCCGACCGCGGCGGCCGGGTCGACCACAGCAGATCGATGATGACGTCGGTGGTCAGCACCTGGTTGGCGTGCAGCAGCAGGATCGCCACCAGCGCGCGCTGTTTCGGCGGCATCGGCGGGCACGGCCTGCCGTCGCGCAGGATTTCCAGGAATCCCAATACGTTGAAGCGCAGCCCGCCCGCGCTGGCGCCGTGGTCGATACCGCCGCGTAATCGATCGGCCAGTGTCACCCTGTCTCCCTCGACTCGGACACGCGGTCCGGCGTCGACCGGTCCCGCCCGTCGCAGAAACGTACGGACGGGCGATCCGCACCAGGTAGGGGCCGATCGAGTGATCGGGCCACTCTACGCTGAACGGCGTTGCCGACGATGCGCCTGAATGGCCAATCGCCCCGCCGGGACCGACCGGCGCGGCGCCGCTTCCCGGCGGACGACCGGCCATCCGCGCGCCCGAGAGCGGCATGCGGAGTAGGAAGTTGCCGCTGCCTGCCGGTTCCGGTGCGTGACCGCGTCGTCGGCCGGGAGTGTCCGGGTGGGACGGTCGGCGACCCGTCCGCCCGAACGCGCCGGAATCTTGTCGGCGACGGGTGGTCGTCGGCGGAGCCGGCTGGCCATAATGGCGGCCCCATGGCGATCGGACCGCTGCTCACCCACCGCCGCACGTCACCGATCGAAGAAGTCTCACGATCGCCGATGGCGGCGCACAGCGGAGCGGTTGTCGACGCGCTGCGCGGTCAGACGCCGTCCAGCTTGGGGACGATGTTGGCGAGGGTCTTGCAGGCTTCCAGGATGAGGGGGATCTGCCGGGCGAAGTGGTTGACGAAGACGATCAGGAAGGTGACCAGGGCCTTGGCGTTCTTCAGGTGGAACGCCACGTTCGACAGCTCCTCGAACGGCGGCTTGTAGAACCGCTTCGCCGCGGCGCTGACGAGTTGGCCGAGCGCCTGGGCGGTGATGTCGCGCACCGCGGACCGCACGAGGTTGACGAGGTCGCCGGTCACCCCGACGACGATGCTCATGACGGTCGCCAGGTTGGCCGCGGCCTTCATCGCGTTGATGATCGTGGCGGCCACGTTGTCCCGGTAGGACTCCCCGGCCTCGCCCTGCCAGCCGCCCGTCTTGTCCTTGACCGAGGCGTAGTGGTTCGCAAGGCGCGTCAGTTCCGCGCTCATGTTCTTCCAGGTGAGGCTGGCGCCCTTGATCATCTCCGGGTTGCCTGCGAGGCCGTCGAGGATCAGCCGGAACGGCTTGACGTGCTCCATGACCCAGCCCGCGGCCCAGCTGACGGCGGTGCCCAGCGGGTCGCCCGCGAGCGCGGCCCCGTCGGCGCCCATCGAGGCGATGTGGCCCGCCATCACGCCGTAGTTCCGCTTGCCCGAGTCGCTGGCCTCGACGACGAGGTCCCAGGTGTTGCCGACCAGGCCCGCGCCCTTCCCGCCGTTCTGGGCGTCCATGTTGGTCAGCGGGCCGCCGTCGACCGGGTTGTAGTTCTTCCAGTCCCACCCGGTTCCCTTGGCGATCAGCCCGTTGCCCGCGTTCTCCGGCAGGTTCGCGCCGATCGTGCGCAGTTGGCCCGCGTTGTTCTCGTCGGAGTCCACATAGGCCTCGACGGCCTTGATCAGCTGGTTCGCGGCGGAGTCCACCGCTCGGGCGATCTTGCCGATGCCGTCCTCGGCGTACTCCTGGACCGGCGAGAGCGTCATCGCGAAGAACTGGCAGTACAGCCCGTAGGCGACGTTGATGCCGTCGGGGCAGGCCTCTTTCGCGGCCCCGACGACGCGGTCCAACGGCTGCTGCATCTGCGCGACGGCCCGCGCGTGCGAGAACAGCTCGTCGGGGTTGATCGTATAGCCTTTTGGTGGCGCCATGGCGGTCTTCCCGGTGGTCTCGTCGATCAGGAGAGGATGGAACGCCCGGCCCAGTCATCCTGGTCGTCGTCCGGTCGGATCGGCCTGCGCCGCGGCGGGGTGCGCGGCGCGGGCCGCCGGTCGTCCTCGATGCCGCCGATCGCCAGGTGCCGTGGTCCCGAACCCCCCGGTCCGGACACCGGCATGGCTGCCGTCGGCGCGGGAAAGGACTTGCGCGCGTTCGCGACCAGCTCGTCGGTGAGCGGGTCGCCCGGCGCCGCGCCGCGCAGGATCTCCTCGACCCGGGCCGCGACCCCCGCCTGCGCGGCCTGCACGCAGGCCAGCACGGTGGCCGCGACGCGCTGCGGCGGCAACGCGCGGAGCGGTTCCGCGCAGCGGACGTCCAGCAGGTTGCCGCTGGAGCCGACGGTGACCTCCACGGCGCCGTCCGGCGAGCGGTGGGTGACGGTGATCGCGTCGATGCGCCGGTGGGCCTCGGCGAACACCTCGTGGCGGCGGAACGCCACCTCGACGACGTCGTCGAGGTGCCGGATCGCCTCGTCGGCCGCCGCCCCGTCCACCGCGACGGCCCGCGCCCCCGAGTACTGGTTCATGTCGGCGTTCTCCCCCGGAGTTGTCTGGGTCCGGGACCGACGCTAGGGCCGACGCGGGCGCGGCGTGACGGTCGTTCGACCCACAATCGAGGGCCCCGGGCCTCCCCCGGAGCCGATCAAGCTGAGACACTGACCGTGATGGGACACGCCGACGCGGGTGACGCCACCGAGGTCGAGGTGCGCCGCCGGGGGCGCCGCTACGCGGTGACCGTGCGGACCGTCGTCCTGGCCTGCGCCGCGGCGGTGGCGGTCTACCAGACGCCCGTCCCCCTGGTGGTCGGCGTGGCCGTCGCGCTGATCGGGTGGAGCGCGGTGTTCCTGGTCATCGGGCCGCGGGCCTGGGTGGTCGCGGTGGACACCGGGGTCGTCGTGGCGCTGTGTCTGGCGCAGCGGTGGACGGTGCCGCCGGAGGCGCTGAGCGACAGCACGAACTGGGTGTTGGCGGTCGTCTCGATCACCGCGGTCGCCCACCAGTGGTACACCGGCACGGCGGCGGGCGCCGCGGTGACCGGCGTGGTGCTCGCGGCCTATCTCGCGGGCAACTTCCTGGCCGATCCGGCCGTCCTGCCTGTCTCGGCGCCGCTGGCCCTGTGGACGCTGGGCGAGGCCGGGCTGTCGCGCGGGCTGTTCCTGCTGCTGCGCGCGGGCGCGCAGGCCGCCGACCAGGAGTTGGCGGTCAGCGAGCGGGCCCGCCGCGACGCCGCCGTCGCCGCTGCGCGGCGGGCCGACGAGCGCGAGCACCTTGCCCTGCTGCACGACACCGCGGCCTCGACGCTGCTGGCGGTCGGGATGGGCGCGGCCGACGCGCCGTGGCTGCGGGAACGGGCCGGGCAGGACCTCGCGGTCCTGCGGGACCGGCCCGCCCCCGTGGCCGCGGTGGCCGACCTGGTCGAACTCCTCGCCCCGGTCGTGCGGCAGAGCCCGGTCGACGTCGAGACGCGGGCGCCCGCGAGCGTTCCCCTCCCCGCTGAGGTGGCGACCGCGATCCGCGGCGCGGTGCGGGAGGCGCTGGCCAACGTCGCCCGACACGCCGGGGTCGACACCGCGGTGCTGACGGTGGACCACGCGGACGGTCGGGTCGCGGTCGAGATCGCCGACGCGGGCCGCGGCTTCCGGCCGGACCTGGTCTCACCCCACCGCCGCGGCGTGGCCTCGTCCATCGTGCGGCGGATAGACCACGTGGGCGGCCGGGCGGCGGTGGAGACCGCGCCGGGCGCGGGCACGCGGGTGCGGCTGGAGTGGTCGCCGTGACCGCGCTCGCGACCGTGGCGCCGAGCGACCGTGAGGCCGGCGCGGCGGGCCCTCCGCTGATCGTCGCCGCGAAACTGCTGCGGTGGCTGCGCTTCGCCAGTCTGCTGATCGCGATGGGCACGCTCTACGGGCTGGCCCTCCCCCTGTTGATGGCCAACACCGCCGTCTACACCAGCCTCCCCCGGCAGGTGTGGGCGTTCTGCCTGCTGACCGCGGTCGCCCTCGTCGCCGGGTGCCTGATCGCCGTCGACCGGCTGGCGGGGTGGGCGAGGTGGGTGCTGCTGGCCGCGGTGGCGGCGGCGTCCGGGCTGGCCACCACCGGCATCCGCGCCGACCACCTGACGGCCGAGGCGGAGTGGTCCTACGGCGTCATCGGCTGGTTCGCCATGGTCCTGCTGCTGGACCGCGGCCGCGCGGCGGCGGCGTTCCTGGTCGCGCACACGGTCGTCAGCTTCGCCCAGGCGGCGCTGCTGGGACAGGACGTGGTCGGGATGGTCGTGGTGGCCGCGATCGTGCTCGGCTGCCAGTCGCCTGTGCTCGCCGGGGCCCTGGCGCTGCGCCGGATCGCCGACGACGTGGCCGCCGCCCGGCGCGCGCGGGAGGAGGTGCGCACCGCCGAGGCGGTGGCGGAGCGCCTGCACGAGAGCAGGCTCGCCCGGTACGCCGACCTCGCGGGCACCACCGTCCCGCTGCTGGAACGGCTGACCGACGGCTCGGCCGACCTGTCCGACGCCCGGGTCCGCGCGGACTACACCGCCGAGGCCGCGAAGCTGCGCAGGCTGTTCGCCGAGAACGACGACGTGCCCGACCCGCTGCTCCACGAACTGGAGGCGTGCGTGGACCTGGCCCAGCGCAGGGGGATCGCGGTGTACCTCGGCACCTGCGGTGAGTGGGTGACGCCGCCGCTGGCCGTGCGGCGGGCGCTGATCGAGCCGGTGGTGTGGGCGGCATCGGCCGCGACGGCGGCCAGGGTGACGGTGATCGGCTCCGCCGAGGGCGTCACGGTCAGCGTCGTCGCGGACGCGCCCGCCGACCTCGCGCCGCAGGCGGAGGCCCCGGTCGCCGTGACGCGGATGGTGGACGGGACGAGGGTGTGGGTGGAGGCCGCATGGCGGAGGTGACCACGGCCGTGATCGTCGACGACCACCCCGCGATCATCGCGGGCGTCGAGTCGTGGTGCGCCGCGGCCGACCCGGCCGTGCGGATCGCGGACTCCGGTTCGACGCCCGCGGTGGCGTGGACCGGCGCGGGGCTCGGCGCGGACGTGGTGGTGTTCGACCTCATGCTGTCCGGCCCCACCCCCGCCTACGGCGACCTGCGCCGCCTGGTCGACGCGGGCCGCCAGGTCGTCGTCTACACCATGCGCGAGGACCGGGACACGATCCTCACCTGCCTGGACATCGGCGCGTTCGCCCACCTGGCCAAGACCGAGGGGCCCGCCCACCTCGTCGCCGCCATCCGCGCCGCGCACGGGCACCAGCCCTACACCGCGCCCGCCATGGCGCGGGCGATCTGCGCCGACACCCGGCCCGAGCGGCCCCGCCCGACCCCGCGCGAGGTCGACGTCCTGGTCAACTGGTTCGCCTGCGAGTCCAAGGAGATGGTCGCCCGCAAGCTGAACCTGTCCGTCCGGACGGTCAACAGCTACATCGACCGGGTGCGGATCAGGTACGCGAACGCGGGCCGCCCGGCGCCGACGAAGGCCGCGCTCGTCGCCCGGGCGATCCAGGACGGCCTGGTGCGCCTCGAAGACCTCTGAGTCCGCTTAGGACGGTCAGGGGCGTTCGGCGACGATCAGGACGCGGCGGGTCATGCAGTCCACTGTGGCCTGCATTTCTCGCAGGGAGGCTTTGAGGTCGCCCGGGTCGGCGCCGGTTTCGGCCGCCAGGTCGTCGACCGCGGCCAGCAGAAGGTCGTTCACGCGGGTCACGCGGGAGCGCCAGTGGTCGGTCTCCTCGTAGGCGTGCACGGTGAAGCCCGCGTCAGCCAGGGCTGGGCGGTGGTCGGGGAGTTGTGGGGGGCGGCCGACGGGTTGGGTGTGGTAGTCCCACGTCGTCAGGACCAGGCGGCCGCCGGGGGTGAGGACGCGGGCGAACTCGGTGAAGGCGGCCGCCTTGTCCGGGGCGAACAGGAGCGCGTCGACGCTCATGACCGCCTGGACGCTCGACGCGGGCAGGCCGGTCTCGGCGAAGGTCCCCACCTGGAAGGCCGTCCGGTCGGCCAGGCCGAGGGCGTCGGCTCGGGACCGGGCGGCGGCGACCGCCGTGGGGGCGATGTCCACTCCCACCAACCGGGTGTCGGCGCGGGCGGCGACCCAGAGGCCGGGGCCGCCCTGGCCGCAGCCGACGTCGGCGAGCGTGTCCCCCGGGCGCAGGCCGACCTCGGCGACGAACCGGGTCAACTCGCTCACGGAGATGTAGCTGAAGGGGGCCACCTCGGCCGGGTACTCCGCGCCGTACACCTCGGCCCACACCCGGGCCTGCACCGAGGACGCGGGACGCGCGAACGCCTCGGTGAACCGGGTCCGCCAGCCCTCCTCGACCGCGTCCACTAGCCGCGCGCGGTCGTCTTCTTCGCCGCGAGGCGCTCGGCTTCCTTGCGGACCTCGACCTGGGTGGCGCGCTCGCGCTGCAGCCACTCGGGGTTGTCCGCCTTCAGCTCCTCGATCTGCGCGGTGGTGAGCGCCTCGGTGATCCCGGCGCGGGCCAGGCCGCCGATGGAGATCCGCAGCTTCGCGGCGATGACAGAGCGCGGGTGCGGGCCGTTGCGGCGCAGGTCGCGCAGCCACTCCGGCGGGTTGGCCTGCAACTCGTTCAGCTCGTCGCGGGAGACGACGCCCTCGCGGAAGTCCTCGGGGGTGGCGTCGAGGTACACGCCCAGCTTCTTGGCCGCGGTCGCGGGCTTCATCGTCTGGGGTGTCTTGCGCGAGGTCATGGCGTCCAGGGTAACGGGGCGCCGGTCACGGGCGGTAATCTGCCCGCGTGACCTCCCCGTCCTTCCGGCTCGCGCACGTGCCCGGGGTGACCCCCGACAAGTGGGTGCGGGTCTGGGACGAGCGGAGCCCGGACCTGCCCCTCGTGCTCGTCCAGGCCGCGGCCGCCGACGCCGCGGGCATGGTCCGCGACCGCGCGGTGGACGCCGCGCTCCTGCGCCTCGGCGGCGACCGGACCGGCCTGCACGCCATCCCCCTCTACACCGAGACGACGGTGGTGGTCGCCCCGAAGGACCACCTGGTGACCGCGTCCGACGAGCTGTCCGCCGCCGACCTCGCCGACGAGGTGCTGCTGCGCCCCCTCGACGACGTGATCGAGTGGACGGACGCGCCGGGCCGGGTGTCCGACGACCGGCCCGAGTCCACCGCGGACGCCATGAAGCTGGTGGCCGCGGGCCTCGGCCTGCTGGTCGTCCCGCAGTCGCTGTTCCGGCTGCACTTCCGCAAGGACCTCACGTCGCGCCCCATCCCCGACGCGCCGCAGTCCCGGGTGGCCCTGTCCTGGTTGGAGGACGAGACCACGGACCCGATCGAGCGGTTCATCGGGATCGTGCGCGGCCGCACGCCCAACAGCACGCGGGGGCGGCAGCCCGAACCCGCCGCCGCCCCGCGCCGCGCGAAGCCCCCGCAGCCGAAGCCCCCGCAGCGCGGGAAGCCCCGCAAGCGCCGTTAAATCACCAGTTCGCCGTCGCGCACCACCACGCGGCCGCCCGCGACGACCAGCAGCCGCCGGGGGGCGCGGACGAGCGCGTCCGGCACGTTCTCGGCGTCGACCAGGACGATGTCCGCCCGCGCGCCCGCGACGATGCCGTGCGTGTCGCGGTGCACGAAGCCGGCGGCGGACGTGGTCGCCAGCTCGACGGCCCAGATGAGGTCCTCGTCGTCGCGCAGGCCGTGCAGGCGGGCGAAACCCAGGGCGATGCGGAGGACGTCGCCGTCGCCGTAGGGGGACCACAGGTCGCGGATGCCGTCGGTGCCCAGGCCGATCCCGATGCCGCGCTCGCGCATGCCGCGCCAGGGCAGCGGGGCGTAGCGGACGGGCGCGACCGTCGCCCAGGTGATGCCCAGCTCGCGCAGCTGGTCCAGCAGGTCGGCCTGGCGGGAGCCGGTCACCTCGCCCAGGGCGAAGCCGTGGGAGACGGTCACCTTGCCGTGGAGGCCGGTCCGGCGCGTGCGGTCGATGATCAGCTCGTACTGGAACGCGCCCAGCTCGCCGCCGTCGTGCAGGTGGATGTCCAGGCCGACCCCGCGCCGCTCGGCGATCTCGAACAGCCCGTCGAGCTGGGCGACCGGGTCGCGGTCGATGGACGCCGGGTCGATGCCGCCGACGTGGGTCGCGCCCGCTGCCGCGGCGTCGTCGAGCAGCTTGAGCACGCCGGGCCTGCGGACCACGCCGTCCTGCGGGAACGCCACGATCTCGACCTCCACCGCGCCGCCGAGCGCGGCCGCGGCCGCCCGGACCGTCTCGATGCCGCGCAGGCCGACCCCGAGGTCGACGTCGACGTGCGTGCGGGTCGCCGTGGTCCCGTGGCGCAGGAACTCGCGCAGCACCGCGACCGTGCTGTCGACGTTCGGGATGCCGTACTTGTCGCGCTCGGCGCGCTCGTGCGCGATCCGCCCCTGCGTGGTGCCCTCGCCGCCCGCGGACACCCACGGCTGGCCCCACCAGCTCTTGTCCACGTGCGCGTGCGCGTTGATGAGGCCGGGCAGCGCGAGCAGGCCGCGCCCGTCGACCCGCTCCCCCGGCGCTGCCGAGCCCGCGGGCACGACCTCGGCGATGAGGCCGTCGGAGATCACCACGTCCACCGGGTCGCCGCCCCACGGGCGCACGTTGGTCAAGGTCAGCATGCGGCGATGGTATACCAAATCAGCGGGCCCGCTCCTCGGCCATCCCGCGCCCGGTGTCGAGGTGCTCGGCCACCAGCCGCTCGACCCGCGCCACGTCCCGGTCGGCGATCGCGGCGTAGAGGCCCTCGTGCTGGCGGGCGACGGCGACCAGGTCGTCGTGCTGGCCCAGCAGCCACCGCATCCGGCTGCGCAGCGGGCGCTGCAGCTCGTTGAGCAGCTCGTTGGCGGCCAGGTCGGTCACCACCTCGTGGAAGTCCGCCGCCGCCCGCCGGGCCGCCACCGCGTCGCCCGCCCGGGCCGCCGCCGACTCCGCGTCCACCGCCGCCTTGAGCCGCACCAGCCCATCCCGGGTCCTGCGCTGCGCCGCCAACCGGAACACCAGCGGCTCGATCGCCGCCCGCACCTCGTGCAGATCGGAGACATCGGAGGCGCTGAACTCCCGGACCACGGCCCAGGTCCGCGGCCGAGCCACCACCAACCCCTCCGCGACCAACACCCGAAGCGCGTCCCGCACGGGCACCCGACTGACCCCCAACTCAGCCGCCACGTCCCGCTCGACCAACCGACTCCCCGGCACCCGCACCCCGTCGATGATCTGGTCCCGCAACAACCGAACGACCCGCTCCGACTCCGCCTCGAAGCCCGCCATGGCACCCCATCTCCACTCGACGGAGTTGGTATACCACGATTAGCTCCCCGCCCCACTCTCCCACCGCGCCCCGTACGCCAGGCCGGGGACGAGCTGCCGGAAACGCAGGTGCACCTCCCCCGCCCGGTCCACCGGAAGCTGCCTGTCCTGACAGCCCTGCTCACCCCCATCGACGCCATAGGCCCCGGACAACGGCCACACCCGCGGCGGCACCCGATCACTCCCGAACCGGACCCGCAGGTCGAACAGCTCACACGGGTGCGGAGGCACACACACCAGGTGCGGCCGCAACGCGCGCTCGTCCGGCAACCGGAACCTGACCGCGATGTCGTGCGACGCGCCCTTGGCCAGCGACGTGGGCAGGGCGAGCGCGAAGGCGCACCCGTCCGCAGCCAGATCCTGGCGGACGAGCGTGCCGCCGTAGAACACCCGGATGTCCGGCCTGGGCCCGGTCACCTGGATCGGGGCGGTGATCCCCAGCTCGCGCACGCCGTCCTCGTCGGCGACGACCCGCCGCTGCACGAGCACCTCGGGCTGCTCCCGGTCCAGCGCCACGGCGACCCGCAGTTCCGTCGTGCGCCAGCCGCACGCGCGCCGCACGGGCGCGTCGGCGGCCAGCTCGGCCAGCTGGTTGATCGCCTCGTCGACCCGGCGGCGCACCGTGCGCGGGTCCCGGTCCAGCCGGACCGCCGCCCAGTGCACCCGGTCCTGGTAGAGCGGGAACCGGGCGTCGGACTCGATGGCGAACGCCGCGAGGCTGACCTGGCCGAGGTCCGCAGGCAGGCGCGCGATCAGCTCGCCGAGCCGGTCGGCGAGCTTGCGGCGGATCACCGCGGGCCCGTCGCAGTCGGTGATCTCGCACGTCGCGCGCAACGCGGGCCCGACCCGGTCGTAGATGCGGCCCGCGAAGAGCCCCCGTCCCTTGCGGAGCGCCTTCAGCTCGCGGACCAGTTCCAGATGCCGACTCATCGGCTCGCCTCCCCTGCCGAGCGCGGTCCTTCCCGCGGACAGGATGGGACGGCGGAGTGGACCGGAAGTGGACACATCGTGGATGGCCTAGACCTGGTCCGACCGGGACGCCGCCGCCGCGACCGAGGCGGTCAGCGCCGTGCCCATGCGGACACCGTCGCGGCCGTTGTAGACGCGGAAGGTGCCGATCCGGCCGAGGGTGTGCTGGTCGGTCGCCCCGACGCCGAAGACGACCACGTTCGGGCACACCGGCCGGTCCGGGTCGGTGAAGGCGGCGAACACCGCGGGCCAGTCGTGCCGGTCGGTCGCCCGGCCGTCGGAGGTGAGGAACACGATCGGCCGCCTGACCGGTAACCGGCGCGCCTTCAACCCGCGCACGTCGCGGTCGATGGCCGCGTGCAGGAAGGCGAACAGCGGCCCGAAGTTGGTGCCCGCGCGCGGGCTCGCCGCGGACAGGTCGGCGAGGTCGGCGGCCGGACCCAGCGGCCGCAGCACCCTCGGCTCGTCGGCGAACCCGACCACGCACACCCGGACCAGCGCGGCGACCGCGGGATCGGCGTGCACGGCGCCGCGGAACTCGCGCAGCCCCGCGTTCACCTCGTCCAGATGGTCGCTCATCGAGAACGACTCGTCCACGGCCACGTAGCACGGCAACACGCTGGGATTCATGCGACTGCTCCTTCGTTTCGGTCGATGCGGAGCGCAGGGTTGCGGGCCCATGTCGACCGAACGTGGACGGATCGCTGATTTTTTTCGACACACCAATGGCCCCTTGCGCGACGTTCGACACAGACACCAAGCTCGCGATCCGGGGAGGCGGAGTGGAGTTTCGGATGCTGGGCCCGCTGGAGGCGTGGCACCAGGGCGGTCAAGTGCACTTGGGGGACCCGCAGCAGCGGTTGGTACTGGTGGTGCTCCTGCTGCACGCCAACCGGCCGGTGTCCACCGAACGGCTGACCGAGATCGTCTGGGGCGATCCTGACCGGCGCGGCCTCGTCCGCAGCTACATCAACCGGCTGCGAAAGGCCCTGCGCGAGGCGGCGGACGTCTCGATCGAGACGACGCCCTCGGGTTACACGCTGTGCGTCGACGAGGATCTCCTGGACATCCACCGGTTCGACCGCCTGCGCGCGGAGGCGGCGGAGGCGGACGACCCGCGCCGGGCGATCGCGCTGTTGCGCGAGGCGGTCGACCTGTGGCGCGGGGGCTTCCTGGAGGACATCGACACCGACCGGGTGGGCGGCACCGAGGTGTACTCACCCCGCGAGACCTACCTCGACGCGGTCGGGGACCTGGCCGAACTGGAGCTGACCGCGGGCGACCACCGGTCCGCGCGCGACCGACTGCGGCGCGTGGTGTCGGCGCATCCCGACAAGCAGCGGCACGCCACGCTGCTCATGCGCGCGCTGCTCGCCTGCGGCGACCAGGTGGGGGCGATCCGGGTCTTCCAGAGCGCCGCGGCCGCGCTCGCCGAATGGGGCGTCGAGCCCGGGCCGCAGCTGCGCAAGCTCGCGGCCCTGGCCGAGCGCGGCGAACCGGCGAGCAGGCTGCCGTCCCGGCCCGGCGGGTTCACCGGCCGGGACGCGGAGTTCGCGGTGATCGACGCGGCGGCCGCGGGCGAGCGCCGCGCGGTGTGGGTGAGCGGGGCGCCGGGCGTCGGGAAGACGGGGCTGGCGATCGAGGCGGCACACCGGCTGCGCGCCCGGTTCCCGGACGGGCAGTTCCTCGTGCGGCTCAACGGGTACACCCCGAACGTGCCCGCGACGACGGTCGCGGACGCGCTCACCCAGCTCCTGACCGAGTTGGGCGTGCCGCCCGAGCAGATCCCGGCGACGGACGGCCGCAAAGCCGCGCTGTACCAGTCGACGTTGTTCGGCACCAGGACGCTCGTGGTGCTGGACAACGCCCGCTCTCCCGACCAGGTCCGACCGCTGCTGCCCGAGACGGCTGGCTGCCTCGCGATCGTCACCAGCAGGCGGATGGGCGACCCGGACACCGGCGAGCACCTGCGCCTCTCCCCGCTGCCGCCGGACGACGCGATCGCCCTGTTCACCGGGTTGAACGAGCCCCACCGCGTCCGTGGCCGGGGCGACGAGGTTGCGGGCGTGGTCAAGCGGTGCGGGTATCTGCCGATGCCGATCAAGGTGGCGGCGGCACTGTTCCGCAGGCACATCCGGTGGTCGGTGGACCACCTGCTCCGGCTGCTGGAGGAGAGCGGGCCGTGGCGCGCGGGCGGCGACGAGGACGGCGCTGCCGCGGTGCGGGTGTCCTACCAGCAGCTCGCGGACCCGCAGCGGGAGCTGTTCCGGCTGTTCGGGCACCTGCCGGGCCGCGATGTCGACGTGGCGGGCGCGGCGGCGCTCGCGGGCCGCGACGTCGCGTGGGCGCGCGCGGTCCTGGACGATCTGCACGAGGTGTGCCTGCTGGAGGAGATCGCGACGGACCGGTACCAGATGCTGGATCCGCTCAAGGAGTTCGCCGCCGCGCAGCCGCTGCCCGCGTCCCCGACCGAGCGCGCGGACGCGCTGCGCCGCCTGTCCGACTACTACCTCGTGACGCTGGAGCGGGCGGTCGGCACGGGCTACCCGTTCGACCGCGCGCTCCAGCCCGTGTCGGGTCGGTCCTGCCCGGTGGCCCCGGTGTTCGAGAGCGCGGACGGCGCGCTGGCGTGGATCGCCGCCGAGCGGGACAACCTGGTGGCCGCCATCCACCACGCCGCCGCGCACGGCCTGCCGCAGCACGCGTGGCGGCTGGCGGTGCTGGTCTGGCGTCACTTCAACACCACCAGCCAGTTGGAGGACTGGACCACGACGATGGAACTCGCCCGGGACATCGTGTCCTCGGACCCCGGCGACGACTGCGGCCAGGCGCACGTGCTGCTGCGGCTGGCCACCGCGCACAACCGGCTCGGGCGGCTCGCCGAGGCGCGGGGGCTGGCCGAGCAGGCCCTGCCCCGGTGGACGCGGATCGGCGACGTGGTGGGCGAGGCCGCGACGCTGTGCGCGCTGGGCGTCCCCATGATGGAACTCGGCGACCACGATGACGCCATCGGCCACTTCGCCGCGGCGCTGGCGAAGTACGAGCAGATCGGCGACCTGCGCGGACAGGCGCACGCGCTCAGCATGCTCGGCAACCTCAACGAACTGCGCGGCAACCTCGCCGTCGCGCTGCGCCAGCACGAGTCGGCCGTGCCGATGCTCCGCGAGGTCGACCACGTCCAGGGCCTGGCGCACGCGCTGAACAACCTCGGGTCCGTCCAGCAGCGTCTCGGGCTCCACACCGAAGCGCTCGCCAGCCACACCGAGGCCTACGAGCGCGCCCGCGAGGTCGGCGACGACTGTGTGGCGGCGTACGCGTTGAACTACATCGGCAACGTCTACCGCCAGCTGGGGAGGTTGACCGACGCGAAGCTGCACCACGACCGGGCCAGGGAGGCGGCGGCCGAGCTGTCCGACGCCGACCTGCGCACCCAGCTCTACCGCGACCGGGGCGCGACCGCGGCGGCCGGGGGCGATCACGCCGACGCCTTCCGCGCCTATCACGCAGCACTGGACCTGGCGTCCAGCACCGGCAACCGCACCCACCAGGCCTACGCCAACCGCGGCATCGCCCACACGCTCCACGCGCTGGGCAACCATCCCGATGCCGTTGCGCACTGGCAGGCGGCGGAGACGGGGTTCGCCGAACTCGGCCAGCCGGAGGCCGAGGAGATCCGCGCCGAACGCGCGGCGATGACCTGCGCCTGCCGATAACCCGCTCGGCAGGCACTAGGGCGAACAGCAGTGATGCCGTGGACGGCTCGGCCGTCCACGGCATCACGGTGCGGCACATCGGGTAACCGCGCCCCCGGGGCGCGTCGTGAGTCGCCCCTGGCGGGTCAGTACTGCCGGAGCACTCGGGTCAGCTCCGGGTAGACCGCCCGGACCGGGGCGTGGTCGCGGCGGCGGCTGAGGGTCCTGGCCAGTTCGCGCAGGTCCAGCCGGATGGTCGCCGAGTCGACGTGGGCGGCGTCGTCGAGGACCTCGGTCAGCGTCACGCAGCTCTGGTCGATCTCGCCCGACAGGGCGTGGGCCAGGGCTCGGCGGGCGCCGAACCGGGCGCGCGTGCGGCGGGAGGTGGCGGTCAGCCGGGGCACCTCGCGGTCCAGGACGTCCGCCGCCTCGCGCACGCGGCCGAGATCGCAGAGCGCCCAGCCCCTGGCCAGCTCGATCGGCTCCAGCGCGGTCGAGCCGAGCACGGGATACGGCCGGGCGTCCGCATCGGACGTATGCAGCAGTTCGGTCGCCCGGTCGAGCGCCCGTTCGCACGCGTCCCGGTCCCCGGCGAGGGCGTGTCCCTGCGCCTCCCGGCGCGCCGCCAGGGCGACGGTCCGCGCGCTGGCCCGCTCGGCGCGTTGAGCCCGCCGCGCGAGGTCGATCGTGGTGATCGGGTCCTGCCGGTAGAGGGCGAGCCCGGCCTCCCGGACGAAGGCGTAGCCCGCGATCTCCCGGTCGCCGCCCGCCCTGCCCAGTTCGGCGGCGTGCCGGGTCCACCACAGCGCGGCCCGCTCGTCGCCTGCCTCCTGGTTCATCCAGCCGGTGTACTCGGCGATCCGCGCGGCGAGCTGCAGCAGTCGCGAGCGGACCGGCTCGGGGTTCTCCCCCGCCAGGCCGTGCGCGGTGCGCACCTGGGCGATCAGCGGATCGATGACGACCGCCGGGCTCGTCTGCGCGCCGAGGACCCGCAGGTGCTCGAACGACGTCCGCATGCCCGCGATCACCCGGTCATCGGGCACCGGCCGGGGCCCGCCCGCGAGGGCGATGCCGAGGACCGTCCCCGCCGCCAGCACCTGGCGGCGGTCCAGCGTGGGCTCGGCCGCGCCGCGGTCGCGCGCCAGCCGGGCGGCGTCGATGAGCCTGCCGCCCGCGTTCAGCGCGCCGTCGCAGAGTCGGGCCATGGTCTCCTGCGGCGGCTTGACGTCGTTCTCGACCTTGCTCAGATAGCTCTTGCTGTAGTTCACGCGCCTGGCCAGCTCGCCCATCGACATTCCCGCCGTGGCGCGGAGTTCCCGCAGTAGCGCACCAAATGACTCGGCCACCGACGCCTCCCGTTGTCTTTCCGAAGATCGAGTACACCAGTTCCACCGTGGGCGCGCAATTGCCTTGGCCGCCCTGGAAACCCCCAGGGCGGCCAGGCGCGCATTCCCGGGAATCAGCCGTGCCAGGGATTGCCCTCGGTGGTGGCCGTCGTCGTGGTGGTCGGCGGGGCGGCCGGGTCGCCGTCGTCCGACGATGTCGCCGAGCCGGTGCCAGCGCCGACGACGCAGAGCGCGACCAGCGACGACGCGAACGCCGCCAGGAAAGCGGAAAGGGTTTTGGACATGGCGAATCCTCCACGGGAATTGTGCTGAAGTGGGGCGGAACCGGTGATTTCCGCCGCCCACCAACGAGGATTCGTCACGCCGTCCCCGCCAACAAGGAGGTGACTGTTTCCCGGGACCGTGGTCACCGGGACACCAGGGCATCCACCCGCTATCCACTCCCGATCGACACCCGGTCCCGATGCTGTGCGGGCACACACGAGCAGCCGGCGCGGTCCGGCGAGAACAGGGAGGTTCTATTGTGACCGAGGTCGCGACGTACGACGTCGCCGTGTCGTTCGCCGAGGAGCAGCGCGAGGCCGTCGACGAGGTGGTCGAGGCGTTCCGGCAGCGCGGGCTGACGGTGCTGCACGGCCCCGACCAGATCCACGACTGGTGGGCGCGCAAGGACCGCGGCGACCTGCCCGTCGCCCGGGTGCGGTTCTTCCTGCCGTTCGTGTCCGCTGTGGACGAGTTCACCGCGGCGATGCTGCGCGCGGTGAAGGCCGGGGACCAGCACGTGCTGCCGGTGCTGGTGGGCCCTGTCGCCGTGCCGGAGGAGTTGCTGCACCCGCACGTGGACTACCTGCGTGCCAGCACCCCCGACCGCCTCACCGACGCGGTGAGCGGCCGGGTCGAGGCGGCGGAGGCGGCCGGGCGGGACCGGGCGCCGGTCGCCGAGGTGGTGACGACCGCGCGGGCGGCGGCTCCGGCGCCCTCCGTTCCCGCCACCTTCAGCCGCTACGCCGAGCAGGACGCGGCCCTGCGCTACCTGGGCGAGCAGTTCGCCGCGGCGCTGCCCGGACTGGCCGGGCGGGGGCTCGTCGGCACCGCCCACATCGGGGACTCGCGGATCGCCGTGCGGGTCGAGCGGGCCGGGGACACGGTGTACGCGCTGGACATCCAGCGCGGCGGCATCGGCGGCGACGAGACGGTCAACTTCGTCGTCGGCAGGCACGACCCGGGCAGCGCCTGCAGCAACGGCTGGGCCCGGCCCGTCCACGACACCGCCACCGGCGCCACCGGGTTCGAGCTGCACGACCTGTCGCTGCTCGGGCGCGCCGCCGAACCGCGCACCTACAGCAGGGAAGAGCTGTTCACCGCGCTCTGGGAGCGGATCACCGCGGTGCTCGCGTCGACCCTCCGCTGAGCCCGCGACGGGAAGCGCCCCTCACCAGGCCGGGTGAGGGGCGCTTCCCGTCGTCAGTCCGGGCGGCCGTCACGGGCCCGGTCGAGGACCTCCTCCAGCCGCAGCGGGCTGGGCGGGTGGTGGCTCAGGCACAGCGGGGCGCGCATCCTGCGGAACCCGAAGGTCTCGCCGGTGACGTAGAACTGCCCGCGGTCCAGCTTCGAGATGTCGGCGATCGCGCTGCCCTTCGCCCTGGCCATCTCGGTCGCGGCGGCGATGTGCGCCGGGCTGTTGAGCCTGCCGAAGAACTGCGTCGTGGCGTTGCCGATGACCTGGTTGTGCACGCCCTTCGGCGCCTGGGTGGCGAGCACGAGCCCCAGGCCGTACTTGCGCGCCTGCGAGGCGAGCAGGATGGTGCTCTGGGTGCTCGCCGTCCAGCCGACGGACGGCGCGATCGTCTGCGCCTCGTCCATCACCAGCAGCCCGCCGAGCGGCCGGTCGACCGCGGGATGGCGCTTGATCCAGGCGAACACCTCCAGCTGGAGCTGGCTGACGAAGCCCTGCCGCTGCTCGTCGTTCGGCAGCCCGACGAAGCTGATCACCGAGATCCGCGCCCGCTTGCCCGGGGTCGGGGTGAGCAGCATCGCCGGATCGGTCGGCTCTCCCGGACCGCCGAGCAGCGGGTCGTTCACCATCGCCGCCCGCAGCGTCTCCGCCAGGTCGGCGGCCATGGTGGGCGCGGTGCTCAGCTTGCTCACCCCGTCGGGCAGTTCGGCGAGCACGTCGACGAAGCCCGCGAGGTCGCGTTTCCCGGTGCGCGCGTAGTGCGCCAGCGCCTCCCGCAGCACGGCCCGGCCGCGGACCGCGCCCTTCGCGCCGCCGGTCACCCCGGCGTGCGGGACCAGGCGCGCGACCGCTGCCTCGACCGACGCGGCGAACTCGTCGGCGTCCTCGCGGACGCGGGCGAAGTCCGGCAGCGGGTGGAAGCTGAGCGGCCTGCCACCGGCCCTGGCCGGTGTCCACACCACCACCTCCGTGTTGGCGATGTACTCGGCGGCGCTGTCGGCGTCGCCCGCGCGCCAGTCGGCAGGCGGCTCCGGCCACGGGTCGCCGAGCCGGGCTAGGTCGTTGTTCGGGTCGAACACGATCGCCGAGACCCCGCGCAGCGCGCACTCCTCGACGATGCGCCGCAGCAGCACGGTCTTCCCGCTCCCGGAACCGGCGAAGATCATCACGTGCTTGCGCAGCGACTCCAGCTCGACGCGGATCTCGCCGTCCATCCCGAGCGCGATCTCCGCAGGCGACGGCGGTGGCCGGGTCTCCTGGTGGCTTCCCGCTGCCCGTCCCGGGTCGGGCAGGATCTCCCGCAGGAACGTCGTGCGGCTGGCGGGTTTGCGCGCCACCAGCCACGCCAGCAGCTGGTGGTTCTGCATGGGCAGCATCTCCTTGAGCGCGCTGAACGTCCGCAGGTCGTCGTCGGAGATCTTCACCCACGCGCCGCCCGCCTGCTCCAGCTCGGCGACCTCGGCCTTGGTCGTGCGGCCGGTCCAGCCCTGGCTGCCGTTGCGGATCAGGACCAGGTGCCTGCCGCGCCCGCCCGCCCTGATCCCCGCCGCCGTGCGGGCGCTGCGCAGCCTGCTCAACACGCGGTTGCCGTGGCTGCTGGCGATGAGCCGGAAGGCCCAGCTCTCGACGGTGTCCAGCTCCTCGTTCAGGGTCCGCTTCAGGCCAGCGTGCAGCGAGCCGCTGCCGCCGTCGGCGGGCTCGGCCGCCCAGGTCATGTCGTCGTTGCCGACCTCGTTGATCCACGACTTCAGCCCGGCCAGCAGCAGCCCGGGCATCACCGCGTCCTCGTTGTGCTGCTTGAGCTCGGCGGCCGAGATGTCCGCCTTGTCGCGCAACTGCGCGAACCGGGCGTCGAACTCGGTGAAGTAGTCCGGTTCCGGCCCGCTGGGCACGGGGGTGGCCTCGACGCGCTGTTCGTCGAAGGAGGTCAGCTCGCGGACCTCGCCGTGCAGACACGATTCGGCGTGCGCGTGGATGCGTTTGAGCAGTTCCCTCGGCGTGCGCGGGTTCCACGGTTCGCCGAACGCGGAGGGCGCCACGGGCCAGGTCGGGTGCGGCGGGTCGAACCCGTCGCGCCGGTAGATCACCCCGAGCCACCGCTCGACCAGCGTCCTGGCGACCTGGGGATCCACGATGGCCCACAGGACCGGGGTCTCGGTGAACCGGTCGAACACGGTGTCGCTGGCGATCGAGTGCAGCTGCTTCCAGGTGTTCGGGAGGCACGCCACGATGGACAGCGTCCGCCGGGTCGTCTCGCGCAGCTGCATCAGACCATCGGCGATGAGCGCGATCTCCTGGGCCAGCTCGGCGTTCGTCACGCCCTCGTCGACGGCGTCCTGGCCCCGGTTGACCAGGGTGTCGAGCTGGTCGATGGCGATGACGCACGGACCGGTCAGCGCGAGGACGCGCGAGAGGTCGCGCACCAGGAACCGGGATGACTTCGACGGGGCCTGGATGCCCCACCGCCGCAGATCGTCCCCCGCGTCAGGGAGGCCCTGCAGGTACGCCATGGCGATGTCGGCGTGCTCGGAGCCGTAGAGCACCAGCGCCCGGATCGCGTCGGCGCACTCGACGGCGATCCGGCTGTCGATCTTGCGCAGGTGGTTCACGAAGGCGCGCAGGTCGTCCGGGGTCAGCGGCGCCTCGTCCAGCACCGCCCTGGCCACGGGCTCCGGCACGTCCGCCGTGGCGCACAGCTGCCTGAGCAGCACGGTGAGCTGAAGTCGGCCGTTGTCGTCGGGCCTGCGCAGCTCGCTGCGCATGGCGTCGGCGACATCGTCCCAGAACACCTTGCCCGCCGTGAGCTCGACCAGGAAGAAGTACCCGCCCTCGCGTTGCACCGCGCGCCGCGCCGAACCCAGCAGGTGGGTCTTGCCGACGCCCTTCTGCCCCTGCAGCACCAGCCCGACCGGACTGGCGCCGGTGCTCGCCTTCGCGTCGGCGATGCCCGCCTGGATCCGCTGCTCCACCGCGAAGTGCAGGCCGTCCACATGCGACGGGGAGGTGTGCCACACGTCATCCGGCGTCTCGGCGGAGTTGAAGCGGACCGCGGCGAGGGCCTTGCGTAGATGCTCGCTCATGATTCCTCGATCGCCATGAGGTGCTTGTCCTCGCCGCCGATGCGGATCGCGGCGGCGTGGTCGGCGTCGGTCAGCACCTTGCGGTTGGAGTCCGGGACCAGGTTGGCCTCGCGGGCCCGGTACATGCGCAGCAGCACCTCGTCCACGTCGCCCTTCTCGGCCGCGCCCAGCTTGGGGCGGAGCTTGGCCAGCCGGACCCAGTCCTGCGGCTTGACCGACAGCTCCAGGTAGGCCGTGCGGATGAGCGTCTCCAGGTCGCGGGGCGAGATCACCTCGGCGAGGCTCACCCCGCCCCGGCGCAGGTGCGCGGCGACGCAGCGCAGCATCTCGAAGCCGAGGACCACCAGCGGGCCCGATCGCACCGGCGGCTCGACCGCGGTCATCTCCTGTTCGCACCAGGCGATGCCGTCATCGGTGATCTGGTGGATGTACGGCCTGGTGTCCTTCGTCGTCTTGAGCAGACCGGCCCTGTTCAGCCGGTCGCGCCCGGCGGGCCGCAGGTCGATCCCGATCCTGGTCAGCTCGGTGTTGGGGACCGCCCGGTTCTCGCGCAGCAGGAGGAACATCGCCGCTTTCTCGTGGGACCCGAACTTCTCCGGCATAGCACGCCTTTCAGTTGGTGGCTGAGTGGATTCGACGATCGATGCGGTCGAGCAGGGCGCCGACCTCGGTGCGCAGGTCATCGGGCGGGGCGAGCCGCTCGCCGTTCCCGTGGGACCGGCCCAGCAGGTCAAGGTCGACGGAGAGGTCCCGCAGCAGCGCGAGGTCCCCGTCGTCCAGTGCCTGGCCCATCGTCCGCACGGTCTGCGCCACGAGCGCCAACCGCGCGGCATAGGGGACCTCGCTGACTCCGCGCAGCGCGGCGGCCGCGTCCCGCAGGGCGTCGTGGTCGGGGTCGGCCCCGCCCGGGGCAGCGCCGGAGATGTACCCGTGCAGTTCCTGCGCGACCCGCACGGGCCGGGTGTCCGGGGCGAACTCCAGGTGCCGCAGATTGCGCAGGAAGCCGGGCAGCCGCTCGCGGTCTGTGCCCCGGGTCAGCACGCAGAACAGCTGGCGCTGGTCGCCGTCGGGGTCGAGCGCGTGCCGCAGGAACCGCTCCGCCTCGGTGATCTGCCACCGGCTCACGTCGCCGTCCACCACCAGGCACAGGTGCTTGGCGGGCTCGCGGCTCTGGTCGAGGATCTCCGCGTCCCCGGACAGCGACCGGTCGACGCGCAGGCCGAGCGCGCGCAGCTCGTCGATCAGCGCGGTCGCGGTGGCCAGCGCCGAACGCGGGCTGGACACCAGCAGGTCCAGGTCGAACGTGCGATGGCGTGCACGGGCGGCGGCCACGTAGGCGTCCCGGTTGTCGGCCAGCAGGTCGGTGCGGTCGAACTCCTGGGCGATCACCGCGGCCACGGTCTCCAGCGCGAACGAGATCTGGTCCGCCGACGGGGTCCGCTCCTCCTGCACCGGCAACTGCTCGCCGAAGCTCCAGTAGGAGACGTAGGGCAGGGTCAGGTGCCGCAGCATCAGGTCCTCGGGCACGCTCTTGGCCAGCCAGGCGCGGAACAGCGGCGCGACGACCTCGGCGCACCGGCGCTGCCAGGTCTCGGCCCGCTCGTACTCCACCCGGTTGTCCAACCGGGACAGGATCGGCAGCACCATGTGCCGGGGCCGGTCGTAGGGCAGGCGGTCGCGAGCCGTGTCGGCGAGCCGCACGACGCCCATGGCGTCGACGAGGTTCTGGTCGTTCGCGGTGAACACGACGGCCAGGCGGTCAGGGAGGTGGGCGGTGCAGATGCCCGCGATGTCGGAGATGCCGGTCCGGCTGTCGATCAGCACGAAGTCGTACTCGGCCGTCCACTCCTCCCGGCACTGCTCCAGGAAGGTGGCGAATCCGCGCAGATACAGGTCCTCCCAGTCGATGGCCTGCATGCGGCGGGTGTAGGAGTCGTCGTCGCGCCTGCCCGCGGCCAGCAGGGCGAGGGTGTTGCCCTCGACGTCGAGCCGGACGGCGTGCGGTCGGGGCGACTTGGCGCCGGCGAGGAAGTCGTAGGCGAGGTCGATCACGCCGCCCTCGGGGGCGCCGGACAGCACGGGCCCGAAGTAGTGGTGCAGGCCCGGCGCTTCCAGGTCCCAGTCGATAGCGAGGACGCGGTACCCCCACCGAGCCAGCAGCACGGCGATGTTGGCCAGGGTGAAGCTGCGCCCGACACCGCCCTTGTAGGAGTAGAACGTGATGACGGTCCCGGTCATGGGTCGAACCTCGGCATCGGCGGCGGCGGGATGATCACCGGGTCGGGCGCCTCCACGATCGGCCAGTCGGGCTGCCACTCGGGCACCTGCCGCAGCAGCGCGGCGAGGTCCGCGGCCAGCTCGGCCACCTTCCGGTGGAAATGGATGAAATCGCGGCTCTCCTGGTACACCAGCTCCGGATAGCCGAACTCCTTGAAATCCCACCACGAGAGCTGCCTGCCCTCATCGGGGAAGTTGTCGGAGTCGGAGTAGAGAATCGGGTACACCAACCCCTGCGGAAAGTCCAGGTTGGCCAGGCCCAGCACCTTCTGCCGCTCCTGCATGCTGCGCCACTCGGCCATGCACCACGGCGACTGGAAGTAGCCGGGGGTGAGCAGCTGGACCATGATCTTGCTGTGCCGCACGGCATGGCGCAGGTCGGAGGGCCAGTGCACGCCGCGCCGCATCGTCCGGTCGACGTACACCTTGGGAGCGGGCGCGACCTGGTCGGCGAGACAGTCGCGGAGCTTCGGATGGAAATGGTTCATCAGCCATTTCTGCACACTTCCATGGCGGCAGTAGCTGATGAACACATCGTACTTGTAGCCGGACACGCGACCGATGATAGAGAACGATCTCGGCCCGATAAAAGACAAGATAATGGACGATTCCCGCCGACTGGACGGGAAAGTGGACAAAGAGCGGGCACCCGCGCGGGCATCACGCCCTGACCCGCTGACGAAACCTATTATCCGCGGGCCGTGGGCACGCGGCCCGTCCGGTCGCCCGGTGTCGAGTGGGGCTACCCGCGGGTCTCCGCGGCCTGGACGGTCTGTGCCAAGAGGACGGCGATGGTCATCGGTCCCACGCCGCCGGGGACCGGGGTGATGAGGCTGGCCCGGTGTTCCGCGGCGGCGTACTCGACGTCGCCGATGTTGCCCGGGTTGTAGCCAGCGTCGACGACGACCGCGCCTGGTTTGAGCCAGGCGCCGCGGACCAGTTCCGGGCGGCCTACGGCGGCGATCACGATGTCGGCCTCGGCGACGGTGGCCGCCAGGTCCGTCGTCTTGGAGTGGCAGTAGGTGACTGTGGCGTCGCGGGCGAGCAGGAGCATGCCGACCGGCTTTCCCAGGATCGGGCTGCGGCCGATGACCACCGCGCGTCGACCGGTGAGGGGGACGTCGTAGGCGTCGAGCAGGCGGAGGATGCCGCCGGGTGTGCAGGAGTGGAAGCCGGGCTCGCCGAACGCCATCGCGGCGAAGCTGTGCATCGTCACGCCGTCGACATCCTTGTCCGGGGCGATGGCCTCGAAGGCGGCGCGCTCGTCGATGTGGGCGGGCACGGGGTGCTGCAGGAGGATGCCGTCCACCGCCGGGTCGGCGGACAGTTCGGCGATGCGGGCGACCAGGTCGTCCGTCGTGGTCTCGGCGGGCAGTGCGACGCGGCGGGAGGCGATGCCGACGCGGGCGCAGCGGGCGCTCTTCATCCGCACGTACGTGTGGGAAGCCGGGTCGTCGCCGACCAGGGCCGTGGCCAGCAGCGGGGTGCGGCCCGTCCTGGCGACGAAGTCCTTGACCCGCTGGGCCGTCTCGGCCAGCAGCGACGCGGCGACCGAGGTGCCGTCCATGATCCGCGCGGGCATCCGTGCTCCTCACTCGAGTCGAATGAGGGGCACCCAGGCGGACGATGCCTTCTCTACGCGCACTCCCCGGTGGTCGCCCACCCGACGCCAGTCGTGCACGGCAATGCTAGGCGACCGGGCGATCGGCGGTCCATCCCGGTGACCGTGCCGCCGCGCGGGTGCGGCGGCACGGTCACCTTCGACGACGCGGCCCCCAGGCGCGTCGTGCCTGCCCGCACCGTCACGGCGCCGCGGTGCGATCGGAACGCCGAACGTGGCTGCCGAGGAGCTCGAAGTGCGCCGAGTGCTCGTCGAACCGGGACAGCAGCGCGCGGGCGGCGGGCGGCACGACCGACCCGGTGCCGCCGGGGCCCGCGAACTCCTCGACCGCGGCCCAGTCGTCGAAGGTCATCAGGGTCGCGAAGTGGCCCGGGTGCTCCTCGGGCCTGCGGCGCAGCACCGCCAGCTCGCGCAGGCCGGGGATGCCGCGGTCGAGGATGCCGGGCGCGATCGTGCCGTTCAGGAGTTCGGCGTAGGCCGCCGCGGCCTCCTGGTGTCGGCCCACCCGTTCCAGGCTCGAATGATCATCCGCGCTCCTCTGACAGCATGCTGTTGGTTCAACAGTACACTGTTGGAATGAGCGATGCGGTGGAGGCGTACCGGCTGCTGGTCGCCGACGTGTACGAGGTGGCCGGGCTGTCCCGGCGGACCAGCGAGAACCTGGCCCGGCCGCTGGGCCAGACGACGGCGCGGTGGCACGTGATGAGCGTGCTGTCCGGCGGCCCGCACACCGTGCCCGCCACCGCGCGGCGGTTGGGACTGGCGGCGCAGAGCGTTCAGCGGGTGGTGAACGACCTGCTCGCCAGCGGTCACCTGGAGGCGGTGGACAACCCCGACCACGCACAGTCCCCGCTCATGCGGCTGACCGACCTCGGCCGCGACACGGTCGACGAACTCTTCGCGCGGTCCGCGGAGGCCCGGGCCGAGGTGCTGGGCCGGGCGGGCGTGACCGCCGACGAGCTGCTGGCCGCCCGCGCGGTGCTCCGCAAGCTCATCGGCGCGCTGCGGGAGTGACTGTCAGCGGGCCACCGCGGTCTCCCGCGCCACCCGCGACAGCTTCTCCGGGTTGCGCACGTAGTAGAGACCGCTGACGAGACCGCCCTCGACCCGGACGGCCAGGACGCCGTCGACCTCGCCGTCGAGCCGCATGATCAGCCCCGGGTAGCCGTTGACCTGCACCGGCTCGAACGTGACCGCGTCGCCCACCTTCTCCAGGCCCGCGCGCAGCAGGCGCGCCACCTTGTCGACCCCGACGATCGGCCGGGGCACGGCCTGCCTGACCCCGCCGCCGTCGCTCATGACGACGACGTCCGGGGCGAGGATGTCGAGCAGGCCCTGCAGGTCGCCGGTCTCGATCGCCCGCTGGAATGCCGCGAGCGCTGCCCGGCTCTCGGCCGGGGACACGACGTCCCTCGGCCTGCGCGCGGCGACATGGGCCCGCGCCCGGTGCGCGATCTGGCGGACGGCGGCGGGCGTCTTGTCGACGGCCTCGGCGATCTCGTCGTACCCGAGGTCGAACACCTCGCGCAGCACGAACACCGCCCGCTCGGTGGGCGCCAGCATCTCCAGCACCAGCATCATCGCCATCGAGAGGCTGTCGGCCAACTCGACGTCCTCGGCGACGTCCGGCGCGGTCAGCAGCGGCTCGGGCAGCCACGGGCCGACGTAGGACTCCTTGCGCCTGCCGAGCGTGCGCAACCGCGTGAGCGCCTGCCGGGTGGTGATCCGCACCAGGTACGCCCGCGGCTCCCGCACGGTGTCGAGGTCGACGCCCACCCAGCGCATCCACGTCTCCTGCAACACGTCCTCCGCATCCGCCGCCGACCCGAGCATCTCGTAGGCGACTGTGAACAACAGACTGCGATGGACGACGAACGCCTCCGTCGCCGGGTCCGGACGCCGGTCCTCGCTCATACCCTCCACGGCCTTCCGCATCGCATGCTCCCGCTCCTCGTCCTCACGCCACAGGACGCCCGCTCGTGCCGTCCTGTGACACCCACGGCCGTGACCCCGCTCACGTGTCGGCGGGCAGCGCCTTCAGCAGCCCGGCGATCCGGTTCGCGGACGTGGTGTCACCGATGGCGCGGTAGCCGTCATACGCCCTTGTCCAACAGTCACGGGCCTGCGAATAGCGCTGGGTGCGGTGCAGTGCGGCGCCCAGGTTGGTCAGCGCCTTGCATTCGCGGTTGGTGTCCCCGGTCCCGCGGTACAGCTCGGCAGCCTGCCCGAAGGCCGTGATCGCCGGGTCGAATCGTCCGTCGCGCCGGAGGGCGGTGCCGACGTTGTTGAGCGCCTTCGCCTGGCCTTCGGGGTTTGCCAGGTCCCGATGCCGGGCCAGGGCGTGCTGGTAGGCGACGGCGGCCTCGTCGAAGCGGCGGTCCGCGCGCAGGGTCGCGCCGAGGTTGTTCCACGCCATCGCCTCGCCCTGCCGGTCCCCCAGTTCCCGAAAGCGGCGCCGGGCGGCGTGGTGCGCGGCGACGGCCCCGTCGGGGCGGTCAGCCCGATGCAGGGCGATTCCGAGGTTGGTCAGCGCCATCGCGTGGCCATGGCGGTCGTCCAGATCGCGGTGGAGGTCCAAGGCCCGGCGGTAGGCGGCCAGCGCCTCGTCGACGCGGCCCGCGCCCGCCAGCGCCAGGCCGAGGTTGGTCAGGGCCATCGCTTCCCCGTGCTGGTCATCCACCTCGCCGAACCGTTCGGCAGCCCGCCCGTGGGCGGCGACCGCGTCGTCGTAGCGCCGGATCACCTGCAGCGCGGCGCCCAGGTTGGTCCAGACGATGGCCTCGCCCAGGCTGTCGCCGCGCTCGCGGTGCAGGTCCCCGGACCTGCGGTGGGCGAGGATGGCCTCCTCCGCCCGCCCGATCCGCTGCAGCGTCGTGCCGAGGTTCGTCCACACCATCGCCTCGCCGTGCCAGTTCCCCATGGCGCGGTACAGAGCGAGGGCCTGGTGGTGGGCGTCGATCGCGTCGTCGAGGCGCCCCTCCGCCGACAGCGACAAGCCGAGGTTGGCCAGCACCGTCGCCTCGCCGTAACGGTCGCCCACGTCGCGGTAGCGGCGCAACGCCTGCCGATGGGCGGACACGGCCTCGCCGTACCGCCCTAACTGGTGCAGGGCGTTGCCGTGCAGCGCGGCGGTGGCGGCCTGGTGGTGCGGTGGCAGGTGGGCCGCACTGGCCCGGGCGTGCTCGGCCGTGGTCAGCCAGTCGGCGGTATAGCGGCGCCACTGCAGGTATCGGGACAATGCGATCGCCAACCAGGCCGCATGGGCGTGGTTGCCCTCAGCCGTGGCCAGGGCGACCGCCGCGACGAGCGCGGGCCGTTCCTCGTCGAGCCACCGCAGCGCCTCCTGCCGCCCGGTGAACCGGTCGGGAACGGGCTGCCCCGGAAGGGCGCGTAGGTGCTGGGCGGCGCGATCGGTGGTGTTCGTGTAGTGGTTCAGCAGGCGGTGCAGCGCGGCCCGCTGCTCAGCGCGGTCGACCCCGAGCACTTCGCGGGTCGCGGTATGGGCGCGCACCAGATCGTGCAGGCTCCACCGGTCGCGGCCCGCGGCGACGACGAGGTGGGCTTGGCGCAGGCCGCGCAGCAGCGCGCGGACGGCCCCGACGGATACATCGGCCAACGCGGCCGCGGCGTCCGTGGACACATCCGGTCCGGGCGCCAAACAGAGCAGCCGCAGCATGCGCGCCTGGGCCGGGCGCAGTCGCGCCAATCGCTGCCAGGACCGGTCGAGGGCCGCGGTCACCGCCATCTCCCCTCGGGTGAACCCCTCCGCCCCGGGCGCTTCCGGCAATTGCGCGACGAGGTCTCCGGCGGTCAACTCCGGTTCGTCGGCGAGCAGGCCCGCGGCGACGCGCAGGGCCAGCGGCAAACCACCGCACGCCGCCGCCAGCGCCCGCGTGCCCGAGGCGTCGGCGGTCAACCGCCGGTCGTCGGGGTCGAGGACCGACAGCGCGTCGGTGAGCAGGGCGGTGGCGGGCCCTTCGGCGAGCACGTCGACGGCTAAGTGCCGCGCGCCCACCAGGTCAAGGGTGTCGCGGGTGGTCACCACCACCACGTGCCCACCGCGGGCAGGCACGAGCGGCGCGACCTGATCGCCGTCGCACGCGTTGTCCACGACGAGCAGCACCCGCATCCCCCGCGCCGCCAACCCGCCCAGCGTCTGGTCGTAGACCACGCGCGCCTCGCCCGGGTCGGCGGGGATCTGGTCGGCGGGCACCCCCAGGTGCCGCAACAGCGGCGAGAACACCGCGGCGGCGGCCACCGGTGCGGCGTCGTACCCCCGCATGTCCGCCAGGAACACGCCGCCGGGAAACCACCCGGCCCGCGCGGCGGACACCGCGCAGTGCCGCGCGAGCGCCGTCTTGCCGACCCCGCCCATCCCGGCGACCGCCGACACGACGACCGACCCGCTCGCCCCGGCAGGGTCGAGCCACCCCAGCAACCGGCCGACCTCGGCACTCCGGCCGCTGAACAACTCGGCGGCCTCCGCGGCCTGCGGCCCCAACACCCGCACTTGGGCCGCCACCGGCCTGCCCGCCGACTCCGCTGTCCCACCACCGACGTCGCCGATCGTCACCGACACCCGCTCGCCCTGCGCCAGCACACCGCTGACCACACCGGCCACCCGCACACTGTTCACGGTCGCGCGGTCAGGATCACCGGAGCCCAGACGCACCCGGCGATCATCGCCCATCACCATCCCCGAGCAAAGACGACCCGCGTCCCACAACGGCTTCGTCACGCGACCTCGCCCACGTCGCACCACGGGATCGATGCCCCGAGCAAGCTCCTGCAAGCGGGCTTACACAGCAGCCCGCCGTGGGAACGCACGCCACGCGGACGCGGTGAGGGCCAGGCCTGCGAGGGTTGCGGCGAGGGAGACCACGACCTGGGGCGTGCTGACGTTGCCGTTGTTGCTGAGCACGAGATGGGTGGGCCCTGCCGTGACGGTGACCGCGCTCCCGATCCAGGCGAGGACCAGCGGCCAGATGACGCGCCGCTGTCCTCGCCGGTGTAAGAGGGACAGGACGGCGACGGCACCCGCCAGGACGAGCAGGCCGGTGGCGAGCAGGGCGCTGCGCTGGGTGACGGTGACGAGGCCCGCCGGTGCGCCCCAGGCAGGTGCCGCCACCGACCACACGGCCAGGATAACGGCATAACCGGTGGCGGCCCCGGCGCTGAGCACGGAGAGGCGGCGGTGGGCGGGCGTGGGCTCGGGCAGCTCGGCCGCAGGCATCCGGAACACGTTCGGCCAGCGGGCGCGGGCGTGGGCCACGAAGGCCGTCACCAGGCCCACGGCCTGCATGATGAAGCCGCCGTAGACGAGCACGTAGACCCAGCTCTCCAGGCCGTTGCCCGCGGGGGCCGCCGAGCCGCCCGTGAATGCCTGGGCCAGCAGGCCCAATGGCAGGCCGATGACGATCGGGGCCAGCAGGCCGCCCGCCACCCAGATCGGGGCGGCCAGCAGGGCGGCGGGGACGCGGTGGCCCCACGGGTAGGTCAGGGCCAGGACCAGCGCCACGGCGGCCAACTCCATGCCGACCGTCACCACGTTGCCGATCGTGTGCCGCACGTCCCCCAGCTCCGCGGCGCCTGCGGCGGTGGCGGCGCCGGAGGAGAATCCGGCCAGCCACAACAGCTTCAGCGAGAGATAGGGCACACAGGACACGATCGTCGCCCAGCACACCGCCACGCGCAGTCGGCTGGGCGCGCGGGAGTCTGCGAGCGCTGCTTCGCCAACGGTGTTCATCTGCGGGTCCCCCGGTCCGGTGGCCGCCGTGCTCGCGGCCCGTCACGCACCAGCCTCCCCCACTGATCCTGAGACATCGCTGAGGTCCTGAGAGATCACTCAGGTGACGGGGCCGCCGGTCCCGGTCGCGTCAGGGGCGGGCCGTGCGGTACCGGAGGATTCCCGGCTCGGCGTGGTCCAGCTCGAAGCCCGCCTTCTCCAGCACCCGCACCGAAGCCGGGTTCGACGGCTCCACGTCGGCGCGCACCGTGTGGACGCCCGGTGCTGTCAAGGCGAACTCGGTGAGAGCGCGGGTGGCCTCGGCGGCATAGCCCCGGCCGCGACGGGATGGGACGACGCCGTACCCGATCTCGACAACGCCGTCGGCGGGCGGCCAGAACAGGCCCAGCGAGCCGACCACCAGGCCGCCGTCCCGCTCGACGATCAGCCGGTGGCCGTGCTCCCCCAACCACTCCGGACGGTCGGCGAGCAGGCCCGCGATGACCCGGTCGCCCTCGGCGGGGAAGTCCTCGGCCCAGTCGGGCGACCGCGCCCCGCCCACGACGGCGGCGGCCTCATCTAGGGTCCACGCGCGCAGCACCAGCCGCTCGGTAAACAGATCTCTGACAGAAGACACTGAACTACTCCTGGTCGGATGAACGATCCAGCCCGCGATCAGTCGGACCGGTTGAGGGCATGACGAAGTCGGCTGGTGACAGCCATAGTCATCAAACCCCCATGTCCATGCGCGACCGAGCCGGGCCAACGCTACCAAGACCGCGGCAGGCCCGACCACAGTCTTTACCGCGTCGGCACGGTGAGTGTCGTGCGGATGGGGTCCAGGACGAACATCGTGGAGTAGCGGCGGAGGTTGGGGGCGTTCTTGATGACCCGCTCCGCGGTTTCCCGGTGGTGCGCCATACCCGAGGTCGCCAGGATGACGACGTAATCGTGATCGCCGGAAACGTTGTAGAACTGCTGGACCTCGGGCGCGGCTTGGACCCACTCGCGGAAGCTCCGGTGCGACTCCGGGGATTCGCGGTCCAGGGTGACCAGGCACACGGCCAGCAGCGCGGACGACGGGTCGACCACCGCGATCTCCCGCCGCAGCAACCCGGTCTCGCGGTAGCGGTCGATGCGCCGCTGCACGGCGCTCGGCGACAGGCCCACGAGGTCGCCCAAGGCGGCGAGCGTGCGGCCGCTGTCCTGCTGGAGCAGGGCGAGCAGGCGGTGGTCGATGTCGTCCAGCGTCTTGGGCACGCAAGATTATTGCGCGCACGCCGCCGAACTCTCAATCGCGCCCCGCGCCGTGCGGGATACGGTGAATCCAGAGTTCGATTCCTTCACCGAAAGCCACCCGCATGATCTCGTCGCGAACCAGCGCGCCTCCCCACTACCTGCGCGGACTCGCGCTCGGCGCCCTCGGCGCGGTCGCGATGGGCAGCGCCGCGCCCGCGCTCAAGCTGCTCGCGGCGACCGAGTTGTCGCCCGTCAACGTCATCCAGGCGCGGATCGTCATCGGCGCGGTCGCGCTCCTGGCCGCCGCCCTGCTCCTGCGGCGCGGCCGGATGGCCGTCCGGCGGGCGGACTGGTGGCTCGTCGCCGTGTACGGGGTGCTCACCATCGCCGTCAACCAGATCGTCTACACCGTCGCCATCACGCGGCTCCCGGTCGGGGTGGCGCTGCTGTTGGAATACCTGTCCCCCGTGCTCGTCGCCCTGTGGGTGCGGTTCGTGCAGCGGCGGCGCCTCAGCCGTCTACTGTGGATAGGCATCGCCGTGCTGCTGGCCGGTCTCGCGGTCGTGACCCAGGTGTGGACGGCCGCGGCGCTGGACATCGTGGGCGTGCTCTTCGGGCTGATGGCCGCGCTGACCCTCGCCGCCCGGTTCCTGCTCGCCGAGCGCGGGCTGCGCACCCACGACCCGCTGGTGATGGCGGCCTGGGGCGCCTGTTCGGCGGCGGTCGCCCTGGTCGCCGCGGGCGCGTTCGCCCCCTTCCCCTGGCACGCCCTGGGAACCACGCACGGCGGCCCGGTCTGGCTGCTCGCGCTCCACACCGGACTGATCGGCATGGCGGGCGCGATCCTGCTCGGCGTGCTCGCCCAGCGCGCCATCCCCGCCACCTCGGCCAGCCTCATCGCCGCCTTGGAGATCATCGTCGGCGCGGCGCTGGCCGCCATGGTGCTGGGCGAGCGGCTGACCGTCGCGCAGTGGCTGGGCTCGGCGGCGATGCTGGCCGGGATCGTGCTGGCCCAGACGGCCGTCGCCCGCGCGAGTGGTCGGCTCGGCCGATCGGGTGTCTCCGTCCCGGGTCCGGAAACAGGCCCCGCGTGAGCGCGATGTCGCAGGCAGACGTCACGCGAAGGGTGGTTCGACATGAAGCGATCGTTGGCCGGGTGCCTGGCCGTCGTGCTGGCCGCCAGCGGCAGCGTGGCGGGCGCGGGTCCCGCCCAGGCCGTGGTCGGGCAGGAATGCGTCGGCACCTGGGCGGTCACCTACGACCCGCCCATCACCAACACCCCCCAACTGGTGTCCGCGACCCTCACCGGGGTCTTCCCGCTCTGCACCGACCTGGTGGCGTTCAACGGGCACTACACCCAGTCGTTCACCGACACGGTCTCCTGCACGACCCTGCTCACCGCAGGGGCCGCGTCCCGCACCTACCACTGGGGCAACCCGGCGGCCGCGCCCAGCACCTTCACCTACAACTGGACGGTCAGCGTCGCCGGTGGACAGGCCGTGATCACCAACACCGGGCTGATCACGAGCGGGCGGTTCGCCCCCGGCAGCGCGGTGCAGCTCACCACGCTGGCGACACCGGACGTCGTCCAGTGCGCGGGCTCGGGCATCACCACCCTCACCAGGCCGACGACACTGACCATCCTCCCGACGACCTGATCAGGCCCGCGGCCGGATGATCGACGAGCACAGCCGGTCGTCCTGGTCGGGCGAGTCACAGGCCCGCAGGGCGATCAGGCTCCGTTCGTGCATGTTCTTGTTGCAGTACGCCCAACCGGACCTGTTGGAGACGCACTTCCCCTGGCGGTGCAGGACACTGTCGGACGGATAGTAGTTCCACCACCAGGCAGTGACGTGCGTGTAACCGGAGTACACCCAGACGATGTCCCCGTGCGCCTCCCAGCACACGACACCGGCGTAGAAGCTGTCGCTGGTGCACGACACGGAGTCCGGCGGAGTGCCCGGCAGGGCGTAGTTCACCTCCCACTCGACGGAAGCGGTCGCGCTCGTCGTGCCCATCGTGAGCAGGACGGCGACGAGCAGGACAAGCCGACGCGTGAACGACATGGCGCTCCCCCTCCGCTCGGTCATCGGTTGATGATCGGGCTGCCGTAGGTGTAACGCGGACCGAACGGCGGCTCGCCGTCGTTGTTCTCGTCCCAGTTCACCCAGCCGTCGAGGGACCAGTCGCCGCTGGTGGCGGGCATGGCGAAGTAGCAGCCGCGCAGGCCGGACGCGGCGGCGTTGATGTCCCCGCCCATCCAGCAGACGGCCTCGCGCCGGGTGACCGTGCCGACCTGCAGCTGGGGATGCAGGCCGAAGCCGTCGAACTTGGTGCCCACCGTGTCGGTGCTGTCGTCGTCCGTTCCGGCGTACGGCCACCATTTCACCGCCATCCACCCCCGGATCGTGTTGTCCGAGGACTCGTAGCGCGCACAGGAGTAGATCCGCGCCTCGACGTTGCGGAAGCCGGTGAGCCGGAACAGCGGCAGATCGCTGGTGTTGCAGTACGTCGACGAGGTGCTGAAGTCGGTGAACTCGGTGCCGTCCACCTCGGTGAACGACTCATAACGCGCGTCGAAATCGCCGTCGCCGTCGCCGTACTTGTACGCCGACCACTTCGGCTGCGGATAGTCGTCGAGGTCGGCGACGCGGTGGCGCATGTCGTCGGCGGTCCCCGACTGCTCGTACAGCCAGAACTTCCCGGCGGCCTTGTCCTCCCACTTCTGGAACAGCACGACGTGCCCCTCGTTGCCCGGGCCGTCCCACATCAGGATGTCGCCGGGCTGCAGGTCCCGGACGCTGCCGAGCTTGGTCGAGACGTCGTCCAGCGTGTCGGTGGTGCGGCTCGTCGGCAGGCGCCAGGCCATGGAGATGAACCCGGAGCAGTCCGTGCGGTAGCTGACGCCCTGCACATCCGTCGCGGCGCCGGTCATGCTGTACGGGATCTGCCGCTGCCACCAGTCCTGCGCCCGGGAGATGATCTCCGCGCGGCTGATCCGGTTGCCCCTGGGCTCCGCGGCGCTCGCGGGCGGCGCGGCGACCACCATCGACGCGCCCACCACCAAGGCGACGAACACGGCCACGAGCGCGAACCACCGCCCGGAGCGCCGTCCGTCCCGTGCTGACCCGATGCCTGTCATCACGCCTCCCAGTAAGCGCTGTAGTCGAACGACGAGTACCCGCAGTCCCGGGGCGTGCCCGCGCTGCCGTCCTGGCGGCAGACCTTGATGGTGCCGACGATCAGGTGCGGCACGTCGTCGAGCCGCTCGCAGGCGTTGCCCGCCCCGTTGACGTCCTGGACCTTGTAGCTGCGCGAGGAGTTGTAGACCCAGACGACCACCCGCATGCCGTCGGCGGCCAGGTCGCAGGCGTCGATCTCCATCGTGTTGCCGGGCATGTTGACGATGCCCTGGTAGAAGCCGCGGCCGTAGACGCGGCTCGCGGGCCCCGCGGTCCAGCCGTCGGCGCGGTAGGTCTTCTCCACGGGATGGGCGGCCGTCGCCGTGCCCGTGCCGGTCACCACGGATCCCACGGTGATCGCGGCCGTCAGGACCGCTGTTCTGACACGTCTCATGGTTTCCCCCTCCGGACAGGCCTGCCCGGGTCGGCGATGTGAGCGCTGGCCACCCTCGCAGCGGCCGCGCACAGATCGCGCACAGGCGTCAGTCGCCCGGGAGCCTGCGGTGGATCGCCCGGGCCTGGGGGTCGCCGAGCGCGGTGAAGATGGCGTGCGCCTCGCGCCAGTGCGGCAGCGCGGCCGCGGGCTCGCCCGCGCGGGTCAGGGTGTCGGCGAGGCCCGCCAGGGTCCGCGCGAGGCTCCGCTGGTCGCCGAGCGCGCGGCTGATGGCCAGGGCTTCCCGGTAGTGCGGCACGGCCATGGCGTAGTCGCCCCGGTCGCGGTGGATGTCCCCGAGGGTGGCGAGGGTGAACTGCAGGCCGATCCGGTCGTCGGCGCCGCGCTGCAGGGCCAGCGCCTCCTCGAGGCAGGCGACGGCGCGGGCGTGCTCCCCCAGCCGCCGCCAGGTGTCGCCCAGGTTGTTCAGGCAGAAGCCCTCGCCCTGGGGGTCCCCGGTCCGCCGGAACAGCGGGAGCGCCCGCCGGAAGCAGTCGGCCGCCTCGGGCAGCCTGCCGAGGTCGACGTGCACCACGCCGAGGCTGTTGAGGTTCCACGCCTGGCCGTGCAGGTCGCCCACCTCGACCAGGGCCTCCTGGGCGCGCTGATGGCAGTCCACCGAGGCCGCGAACCGGCGCAGGTCGCTGTAGGCCACGCCCAGCCCCCGGAACATGATCCCCTCCTCGCGGCGCGCGCCCGCCGCCCGGGCCGCCGCCAGGCCGAGCCGGTAGGCGGCGACCCAGTCGTCCCAATGGCTGCGGCGGTAGTAGAAGCTGAGCAGCACCCACGGCAGCTGCCAGGCCACCTCGGGCGGCCCGTGGTCGTGCGCGGCCCGGACCGCGGCGAGCAGCGTCGCCCGCTCGGCCTCGAACCACCGCAGTGCCTGCGCGTGGTCGGCGAACCACGGGACGGCGCAGTCGCCGGGCAGTGCGGGCAGCTCCATGAGGCGTATGCGGTGGGGGTCGAGGACGGTCCGCGCGGCCTCCGCGGCGTGGAGGTACCAGACCAGCACCCGCCGCCGAGCCGCTTCCCGGTCGGCGGCCTGCTCATCGGCCTCGCCCCGGGCGCGGGCGTAGTCACCGATCAGGTCGTGGAAGCGGTAGCGCTCGGCGGTCGTCTGCTGGAGCAGGTGCTCGTCGAGCAGGCCTTCGAGCAGTTCCTCGGCCTCGCGGACGGTGACGCCGCACAGCGCGGCCGCGCTCTGCGCGGTGAACTCCTCGCCGGGGTGCAGGCCCGCCATCCGGAACATCCCCTGCTGTGCGGGCGACAGCGTCCGGTAGGACAGGTCGAAGGCGGTGCGCAGCGGCGGCGGGTCGCCGAAGAGGTCGTCCAGGCGGGCGCGGCTGCGTTCGAGCCGGTCGACCAGCGTGCCCGCCGACCACCGGGGCCTGCGCCGCAGCCGCCGGGCCACGAGCGTGACGGCGAGCGGCAGGTGCCCGCAGAGCGCGGCGATGCGGGCCGCGGCGTCCGGGTCGCTGTCGATCCGGCCGTCGTCGACCACCAGCGACAGCACGGTCCGCGATTCCTCGGCGGTCAACACATCCAAGTGGACGCTGCGGGCACCGTCGAGTTTGGTGAAGCTGCGCCGCGTGGTGACCAGCACGAGCGATTCGGGCGTGCCCGGCAGCAGCGGGCGGACCTGCTCCTCGGTCGCGGCGTTGTCCAGCAGGACCACCGCGCGCCTGCCCGCCAGCCGATCGCGGTAGAGCACGGCACGGGACTGCAGGTCGTGCGGCACCTGATCGCCGGGGACGCCCAGCAGCCGCAGGAAGTTCTCCAGCACGGCGGCGGGATCGGCAGGCGGCTGGTCGCCGCCGAACCCGTGCAGGTCCGACCACAGCTGCACCTCGTCGAACCGGTCGCTGACAAGGTGCGCGAAATGCACGGCCAGGCGGGTCTTCCCGACCCCGCCCATTCCCTCGATGACCGCGATGACCGGCGTCCGCCGCCTTTCGGCGTCGACCGCGTCGGCAAGCGCGCGCAACTGCGCCTCGCGGCCGGTGAATTCCGCGATGTCCATGGGCAGCTGCCGCCACGCGCCCGCCTCGCAGTCGGCCGCGCCCTGCGGTTCCACCGCCGCGAGCACGTCGCGGTGGACCTGGCGCAGCGCGGGCCCGGGCTCGACGCCGAGCTCCTCGTCCAGCAGGCGGCGCACGTCGGCGTAGGCGGCCAGGGCGTCGGCCTGCCGCCCGGACCGGTGCAGCGCCCGGATGAGCCACAGCCACAGCTCCTCGCGCAGCGGGAACTCCGCGACGAGCCCGCGCAGGTCGGCGACCGCGGTCTCGGCGTCCCCCAGCCGGATCCGCGCGTGCGCGGCGGTCTCGGCGACCGCCAGCCGCATGTCCTGCCACCGGCCGATCTCGGCCTGCAGCGACTGTCCCACGACGCCGCCGTTGAGCGGATCGCCCCGCCACAGCGCCGATGCGCGCAGCGCCAACGCGAGCGCGTCGGTGTACTCCCCTTCGCGCAGCGCCGTTGCCGCCGCTTGGCCGAGCGCGGCGAACTCGCCGACATCGGACTCCGCCTGCGAGATCCGCAGCCGGTACCCGCCGGGGCCGCTGTCCAGCCGGTCGACGCCGATGGCCAGCAGCCGCCTGCGCAGCCCGGCGACGTAGGTCCGGACGTTGGACTCCGGCGCCGACGGCGGGACGTCCCAGACCGCGTCGACCAGCCGCGCCACGGTGACCGCCGCTCCGGCGTGGACGACCAGCGCGGCGAGCACGGCCCGCTGCCGGGGACCGGCCACCGTCACGACCTGCTCGCCGTGCTGGATCTCGACCGGCCCCAACACCCGGAACCGCACCCCGCCGTCCCCAGCCAATCGAACGCCTCCCCCTCGATCGTGGCACGGCCGCACAGGCCTGTCCAACGACCTGTGCGGCATCTGTGCGCGCCATCGGCAGGATCACCACGATCGCAGCATGGAAGGGGAGACGTGTGAGATTCCGAAGCGCGAGCACGGCGTTCTGCCTGGTGCTCGGCCTGTCCACCCTCGTGCCCGCCGCCGCGGCGGCGCAGGCGCCCGACGGCATCGCGGCGAACACCGCGATCTGCTCGGGGGACGGGGTCAGCGGCAAGCGGGTGCAATTGGTCTACGCCAGGGCGGCAGGCGACACCGACCGGTTCGCCGAGATGCAGCCGAGGATCCAGGCGTGGGCCGACCAGATCGACGGCGCGGTGCTGGAGGCCGCGCAGCGCACCGGCGGCGTGCGCCACGTCCGCTTCGTCCACCACGCGAACTGCCGTCCGACGGTGGTCAACGCGACCGTCCCGGCGTCGGAGATCAACGACGGGGTGAAGGTGGCCGAGGCGCTCAAACGGCTGGGGCACAACCGCACCGACCGCAAGTACCTGGTGTTCTACCAGGGGACGCACGCCTGCGGCCTCGGCTGGAACGAGCCAGGCGGCGACGACCGCCCCGGCTCGGACAACCCGCTGAACTCCGGTCCCGGCTGGGCCACCGTCGACGAGGGCTGCTGGGCGTGGAACGTCGCCGCCCACGAGCTGCTGCACAGCCTGGGCGCGGTCCAGGGCAGCGCCCCGCACGCCACGACCGGCGGGCACTGCTGGGACGACCAGGACATCATGTGCTACGACGACGGCGGCCTCCCGCCGGGCGGGCTGAAGGAGGAGTGCCCGAAGGCGTTCGGGGACATCATCGACTGCAACAACGACGACTACTTCAGCACCGCGCCCGCCGCGGGCACCTACCTCGCGGGCCACTGGAACGTCGCCAACAGCCAGTTCCTCACCGCGAGCGGACCAGGGGCACCGGTCTACACGGGCACCAGGGAGGTCAGGACCGCGCGCAGCGGGGCGACGGCGTACGTCACCAAGTACCAGCTCCCGGACGGGCGGTGGACCGCCAAGGCCAAGATCGTGACCAACTCCGGCAGCCCGTTCTACTCGTCGGTGCTGGCCGCCCGCACCCCGGCGGGCGTCCGCTACATCCCGCCCGCCGGGGTCCCGCGCGGCACGGCCGCGTACGTGACCGTGGACGCGAGCACGTCGATCGACTTCAAGCTCTGCGAGGGCAACGCGTCCGCGAAGGGCGGATGCACGGCCACCTGGTGGTGATGTCCTCCTAGGACCCTGCGGGGTGGCCTGGGCGGGCCACCCCGCAGGCGAGGAGGCTGATCCCCCGCCGGGCGCAGCACGTTACGCCGAGTGGCCCTTTCGGCAGCGGAGGCAGTGACCTCCGGCGGACGCGGGTGGCACACTCCGCCGCGTGTGGAATCGGGTCATGGCGATGCGGTGGCGGCGCGGCTACCTGCGGGTGGTGCGGTCGTCGTTCGCCACTGTCCCCTTCTACCGCGAGCTGTGGGCGCTGAGCGGGCGCACCGAGCCGGAGGTGGTTCCGGGGCGGACCGGGGTGGACGGCGGCGCGGTCCGGGCGGCGGCGCTCGCCGGGCGGGTGGGCGACCTGGTTCCGCTCGCGGGCGGCCCCACCGAGATCGACCCGCTGCGAGGGCTCGGGCCCGTCCTCGCCGAGCACCTGGCCGTCACGGCCGGGACGCTGGTCGCCGTGGTCGACCCGGGCACGCCCAGGCCGCCGGTGGACCTCCCGGCCGGGGTCCGGTCGTGCGTCCTCGACCCGTCCGGACTGGCCGGTCCCTACGCGGGCGTGCTGGACGACGTGACCGACCACCTGCGGCGCGGCGCGCGGGTCGTCGCCGTCGGCGGGGACAAGGACCTCGACCAGCTCGCCGCCGCGCTGCCGGAGACGCTGGCGCACCTGGTCACCCGCGTGCCCGTCCGGGACCCCGACGACCTGGCCGCGCCAGTCGGGCCGCACGCGCTGATCGCCCACCCGCTGCTCGGCGTGCTCGGCGGGCTGGGCGGGTGCGGGCGCTGGCACATCGACCACCCCCGGGTCTACCTGCGCGCCACCCCGGCGGGCCCGGCGTACACCCTGCTGCGCCAGCGGTCGCCGCGCCTGGTGGACGTCCTCGCCGGGCACGGCCGTCCGGGCTGGTGCCCGAGGCACGGCACCCCGGTGGTCGAGCCATGACCCTCACCGCCGCCATCCACGACCCGCGCGCGGACCCCGAGCCCGATGGCTGGGCCGACTTCACCGCCCGGTGCAAGCTGCACGCGGTCTGGGACTACGGGCTGATGCGCCTGGAGGCGTGGATGTCGCGCAACCCGGCCGTGCTCGGCGTCGTCCGCGACGGCGACCGCATCGCCGCCGCGGCCACCGTCCTCATCTGCCGCCCGCGCCGGGCGCGGTACGCCGACGCCCCCACCCGGCGGAAGGCCCGCCTGCGTCCCCGGTGGGCGGAGGTCTACACGCCCTGGCTCTCCGGCTACCCGGCCGTGGTGTTCGACCCCGACCTGACCGGCGAGGGCAGAAGGGCGGCCGTCCGGGAGTTCGAGCGGGCCGTGCTGCGCCACGTCGGCCCCGGCCTGCTGGGGATCGCGTACCGGGCCGTCTACCGCGACATGGTGTCCTCGATGACCGGTCCGCTGCGCCGAACCTGGCGGAACGACCCCACCTCGGTCCTGCCGAACGAGTGGCCGAATGAGGACGGCTGGCTCGCCGGGCTGAGCAAGGAGCGGCGCACCAGCATCCGGCGCTACGCCCGCAAGATCGACCGCGACCCCACCCTGGAGGTCCGGGAGGGCTGGGGCCGCACGGACACCGACCCGTACGAGGTCGCCGCGCTGATCAACAGCCACCGCGCCCGCCTCGGCCGCCCGCGCACGGACCCGAGGACCGAGGTGGCCGGGGTGTTCCTGGCCGAGTTCCTGCGCAGGCCGGACGTGCGCCTGCTGACCTACCGCGACGCCGACGGCACGCTGCTCGCGGTGAACACGCTGCTGGACCACCCGACCAGCACCGTGCTGCAGCACTGGGCCGCCCGCCCGCCAGCCGAGGGCGGCAGGCACAACCTGTACTTCGACTGCTACCTGCGCTGCGTCCGGCACCTGGTCTCGGCCGGACGCGCCGAGCTGACCTCCGGCCGAGGGCTCATGGACGTCAAGGCGTCCCTGGGGTTCCGCGCCCGCGAGCTGCACACCGTCGCCGTTCCCCGTCCCTCGGTAGGCCGCCGATGACCCCCACAGCCGAGGTGCTGGACCCGCGCACCGACCCCGAGCCGTCCTACTGGGCCGCGCTGCGGGCCCGCGCCGGACTGCGCGCGGACTGGGCGTGGCCGGTGCTGCGGGCGCAGGCGTGGAGCGGCCGGTGCCCGCACCTGGTGACCGTCATGCACGACGCCGACGGGCCGGTCGGGGTCGTGAACGCGGGCTGGGTCGGGCTGCCCGGCCGCTGGACGAGCTTCCTCCCGGTCGGCGCGCGGCCGCGGTTCGGCGCGCTGCACGTGCGCGGCCCGGGCAGCAGCGCCGTACCCGGCTGGTGGATGGCGGGCGGGACCCGGGCGCTGATCGGGTACCAGCGGGCGATGCGCGCCCGGCTCGGCCCCGGCTGCCTGGCCACGGTGCTGCGCCAGGCCGTCCCCGCCGAGCTGTCCGCGCTCGGCGGGCGGGTCCTGCTGTCCCGGCTGACCGAGCCGATCTGGTCGGTCGACACCGCCGGGATGTCCGGTGTGGACGACTGGCTGCGCCGGTTGGACAAGAAGCGCCGCAGCAACCTCCGGGTGATCGGTCGCAAGCTCGCCGACCGCGTCACGGTCACCATCACCTCCGGCGAGGCCGTCAGCCAGGCGGCGGAGGTGACCGAGCTGCTGCGCGGCAACAACGCCAAGTACAAGGGCCCGATGCACAACCCGGTGCCGCAGCTCACCGGCTACATCGAGGAGCTGACGGCGCAGCCGGACACCGTGACGTTCCGGTACACCGACCCGGACACCGGCAGGCTCGTCGGCGTGGGGATCGCGCTGGACCACCCCAAAACCCCGGTGTGGCGGACCTGGGCGATGGTCCCGGTCGACGACGGCGGCGTGCGGGACCTGTATTTCCTGCACATCACCCGGCTCATCGAGTGGGTGACCGCCAACCGCCGCGCCACGCTGGTGCTGGGCAAGGGGAAGGGCCGGTTGAAGTCGTCCGTGGGGGCCACCGCGACCGAGCAGTACGCCGCCCTGCTGGCCTGAGCCTCAGACCGGCACCGGCGCGGCCACGGGCGCCGGGCCGCGCAGCCGGGCGCGCAGCCACGCCGCCTTGGTCGCCAAGCCGACCACCAGCGCCGTCATCGCCCCGACCGCGCCGAGCACGGGCACCAAGGCCACCGCCGTCACCGCCGTCGCGGCGAGCCCGGCGACCGCGGCCGACCCGGTGGTCCGCAACGCCGCCCCCGTCGTGTTCTCCAGCAGGTACACCGCGTAGACCACGGCGCAGAACACCGTCATCTCCACCAGCGTCACCCCGGCCAGGACGAACGGGTCCGCGCCGAGCGCGCGCACCGCGGCGACACCACCGTCCGCCCACGCCAGCGCCGCGACGCCCAGGACGACGCCGAGCGCGACCGCCGTGACCGCGACGGCCGCCCCGCTGATCCTGCGGGCCCGGGCCCGGCCGGTGCGGCCCGCCGTGCCGCGCAGGCGCAGGGACGTGGCGGGCTGCGCGATCCGCAGCACCAGCAGCGCGAGCCCGCCGAGCGTCGCGGAGGCCAGCAGCGCCAGGTAGACCATCGCCACCTCGGCCGGGGCGACCAGCGCGGCGAGCGCCACATAGGTCACCGAGATGGACGCGGAGTCGGCCACGTCGGTCACCGAGGCGAGCAGGGCCCTGCGGGTGAGCAACCGGCCCAGACCGGCCCTCGGCCGCGCCGGGCGGACCCGGACGGCGGGCACCAGCGCGGCGAGCACCCCGCACACCGCGAGCACCCCGGCCACCAGCACGAGCAGATAGGCGTACGGCTCCAGATACCCCGCGACCGCCAAGGCCGTGGCGAGGAGGACATGGCCTGCCAGAACGGTGAACGCCAAGCCGTCGCGGGCCGGGTACCCGAGCAGGCGGTGCGTCGAGGCCAGCGCGGACAGCAGACCCTGGCCGGACAGGTAGACCGCGCCCAGCCCGTAGAGGGCAGGCTGACCGCCGACCGGGGCCAGGGCGGCGGCGACCACGACGCACACCGCGACGGGAGCGGCGGCGCGCGCCAGCAGCGCGCGGGTCGACTGGTGCGCCAGCCGCGTCGTCCTCGGGACCGAGGTGAGCAGCGTCTTCTCCGCGCCCATCACCAGGAACACCAGGAACACGAAGGTCCCGGTGGCGGCGACGTACTGGCCGAACCGCTCGGCGCCCCACGCCGGGAGCAGCACGACCGCGGACAGCGAGATGCACGCCCGCGCGGTCCCGCGCCCCGCGATGACCCGCAGGGCGCCGCCGAGGGTCGAGCGCGCGGTCACGGCCGCACGGCGGGGGTCAGCCGCCCGCCTTGACCGGCTCCGGCTCGGCGCGCTCGGGCGCGGCCGGGGCGCGCCGCCCGACCAGCCTGCGCCAGAACCGGTCCGGCAGCGTCAGCACCAGGACCGCCAGGACGACGTGCACGCCGATGAAGACGAACGCCTCGTTCTTGGTCAGCTCGTGTCCGACCCGGACGGTCATGTGGTCGGCCCACGACCACACCTCCGGGATCGGCGTCCACTTCGGGTCGGTGTGCGGGTTGATCGTCAGGTACGCCAGGTCCTCCAGGCCGGACAGCTGCAGCAGGATGCAGGCGTAGCCGAGCCGCCGCGCCGTCCCGCCCGAGCCGCCGCCGAGGCGGAAGGCCAGCACGAAGGCCAGGATCAGGAACGGCGTCAGCATGAGGACCAGGTAGTAGACGCCCTCGCCGAAGAAGATCTTCGGCACGAAGTAGGTGAAGTACACCAGGAAGCACACCGGGACCGCGGCCAGCGCGATGCCCCTGCGCACGGCCGCGCTCAGGTTCATCGCGGCGATCGCCTCGACGGCGAGCACGAACGGGAGGAGCTTGACCAGGAGCACCCAGACGTTGGGGATCTCCTTCTCGTGGGGGAAGCCGAAGTAGACCGCCGCCGCGGCGGCGAACGCCGCCACCGTCAGGACGACGAAGGTCCGATGTGTCCGCAAGCCGGACTGCTCGACGGTCATGAACGCTCCAGAATCCTCTGCCCATCCGTGTCGGGGCATCGTAGCCACCGGCGTCGGGATGGGAAGGGGGTTCGGCGAACCGGCCTAATGGCCACGTCCGTTCGGCGGCGGTTCCCAGCGGTCGCGGCGAAATCCGGCGAAAACTGGCCCGATCGACGCGTTGATAACGAGCGAAATGGCGGGTAGCGTCCGCACGCCCGACCCCGGGCGCGAATTCGTCGAAAAATCGAAGGGACGTGGCGGTGGGCGCCGAATCCGACCCGCAGGCGGCCATCGAGGCGCATCTGACCGCGATCGTCGAGCGCGATCTCGCCGCGTACTCGGCGACCCTGCACCCGGACGTCACGGTGGTCGTCCCCAGCGGGCGGGTCATGACCGGGGCCGCCGAGGTCGCGGCCTTCCACGCGGAGTGGTTCGCCGAGACCGCGTGGACCTACCGGACGGTCACCAGGCACAGCGTCACCACGGCGGTCTCCGCGGTGCGCGTGGTCGAGGTGACCTACGTCGACCACCCGGGCGCGGAGCCGTCCCGGTTCGTCATGGGCCTGACGTTCACCCGGCAGGACAGCCGCTGGTTGCTCATCCACGACCAGTGCACCGTCCTCCGTTCGGAGTAGTTCCCGATTACCGGCATTTCGGGTGGATAACGCTCTTTCCCGACACCGAGCCGATTGTTACAGTCCGGGCACTTCGCGCCGTGGGGAAAGGGCGACGCAAGATGGCAGATAGCGTTCTCATCACCGGGGTTGCCGGGTTCCTCGGCAGCCACGTGGCGGATTGGTTGCTCACCAACGGCTACCGGGTCCGCGGCATCGACAACATGATGGATGGTTTCAAGGAAAACGTTCCCGACGGCGTCGACTTCCGGGTCGCCGACTGCCGCAACGCCGCCGAGTACGAGGACATGCTCGACGGCGTGGAGATCGTCTTCCACTGCGCGGCCGCGCCCTACGAGGGCCTGTCCGTGTTCGCGCCCTACATGGTGAACGAACACACCACCGGGGCGACCGTGGCGATGCTGGCGGCATCGGTGCGCTGCGGCGTGCGGAGGTTCGTGCACTGCTCGTCCATGTCGCGCTACGGCGCGCTCGTCCCGCCGTTCACCGAGGACATGCGCCCGGAGCCGCTGACCCCGTACGGGATCGCGAAGTACGCAGCGGACCTGCAGGTGGCGGCGATCGCGGGCGTGCACGGCATGGAGCACAACATCGCGGTGCCGCACAACATCATCGGCGCGCGCCAGCGCTTCGACGACCCGTACCGCAACGTCGCCGCGATCATGATCAACCGGGTGCTGCGCGGGCTGCGGCCGGTGATTTACGGCGACGGCAGCCAGCTGCGCTGCTTCAGCTTCGTCTCCGACGTCGTGTCGTGTCTGACCAAACTGGCCATCGACCCGGACATCGTCGGCGAGGTCGTGAACGTCGGGCCGGACGAGGGCACCGTCACGGTGCTCGAACTGGCGCAGACGATCTGCGACATCATCGGCGTGGACTGCGACCCGATCTTCATGCCCGCGCGTCCGCTGGAGGTGCACCACGCCACCTGCAGCTCGGACAAGGCGCGCAGGCTCCTCGGCTACCGCACGCAGGTGGGCCTGCGCGAGGGTCTGACCGAGATGGTCGAGTGGATCTCCGCGCAGGGGCCGAGGGAGTTCGACTACAACCTCGACCTGGAGATCGTCACCGAGCTGACCCCGGCGACCTGGACCCGGCGGCTGATGTGAGCGGCCTGACCGCGATCGTGCCCTGCTACAACGAGGGCGCCCAGGTCGACGTCGCCTACCAGGAGGTGTGCGCCGCGCTCGGCACGATCGACGACCTGGAGGTGCTGTTCGTCGACGACGGCAGCCGCGACGACACCCTGGAGCGGATCAAGCGCATCGCCGAGACCGATCCGCGCGTGCGGTACGTGTCCTTCGCCCGCAACTTCGGCCTGCCCGCCGCGGTCACCGCCGGGTTCCGGTACGCGAGCAGGCCGTGGGCGGTGCAGCTCGACGCCGACATGCAGTTCCCGGCCGCGGAGACGTGGCGGCTGCTGGACGCCGCTGGCGACGGGTACGACGTCGTGTTCGGCATCCGCGCGGACCGCAAGGACTCCGTGCTGCGGCGGATGGGCGCGGCGGGCGCGCACTGGGTGGCGCGCCGCTGGCTGCGCGTCGAGGTGCCGCACGGCGCCACGTCGTTCCGGGTGGTGCGCACCGAGGTCGGCCGCACCATCGTGAACCTGCCCACCGGCAACTCGCACTTCGTCGCGAAGGCCCCGCAGATCGGCGCCCGGTGCGCCACCGTGCCCGTCGCCCACCGCGAACGCGCTGCGGGCACGTCGAAGTTCCGGCTCGGACGGTTGGCCGGGGACGCGTTCGAGCTGTGGTTCGGGTTCTCCTGGCGGCCGCTGAACGCGGTGTACCTGCTGGCCGCGCTCGCCGCCGTCGCCGCGGTCGTGCTGTCGGTCCTCGGGGTGGCGGGCGTCGTGGGCGGCACCGCGCTGCTGGTGGCCTCGCTGCTGGTGTCGGCGGCCACCGCCGCGGGCGTGGCCGTCGTGGGGCGGTACCTGTACCGGCGGATGATGGACGTGCGGCCCCGGCGGATCTACTACGTGCGGGAGGCGAACTTCCCGGTGTCCGACGAGGACCGGCTGGACCGGGGCGCGCCAGCCCCGCCGCCGCCGCGGCAGGCCGAGGCGCGGACGGCCCCGAGGTGAGCGCCGGGGAGCTGCTGGTCCTCGGCGCTGGCGAGGAACAGGTCGTGCTGTACCAGGAGGCGTGCAGGCGCGGGCTGCGGACCATCGCCGTGGACATGCGCGCGGACCGGCCCGGCATCCCGCTGGCCGACGAGTTCCTGAAGATCTCCACGATGGACCACGCGGCGATCGCCGACGCCCTGCGCGGCAGACGGCTGGCCGGGGTCGTGTCGACCGCGGCGGACACCTGCCTGGAGTCCTGGCACCACCTGTCCGTCCACTTCGGAACGCCCTGGGTGTACCCGGCGGAGGCGGCCGCGGCGTCGATGGACAAGTCGGCGTTCCACCGGATCGCGGGCGCGGCCGGGGTGCCCACCTACCGCTGGGCGCAGTCCGACGACCTGGTGGAGTTGGCCGACGCCGCGCGCGGCTTCCGGTTCCCCGTGGTGGTGAAGCCGACCGACGCCTCCGGCGGCCGCGGCGTGACCGGCGTGCCGGACCCGGGCGAGCTGGACGCGGCGCTGAAGCACGCGGCAGTCCACTCGCCGCGCGGGCAGGTCATCGTCGAGGAGTTCGTCGAGGGCGTGAACTACACGGTGAACGTGTTCATGTCCGGCGGCGAGGTGGCGCTGAGCGTCATCACCGAGAAGGCCATCCTGCCCGGCCCCGGGTTCCTCATCGGCGGCCACACCGCCCCCGCCCGCCTGTCGCCCTCGGTCGAGGCGGCGATGACCAGGGAGGCGCGCGACCTCTGCCGCGCCTTCGCCCTCCACGACGGCCCGGCGAACTTCGACGTGGTCGTCCGCCCGGACGGCACGCGGTACACCCTCGAGGTGGGCGCCCGCATGTCCGGCAACGGCTTCCCCCGCCTGGTGTCCGCCCTGGCCGGGGTGGACTGCGTGGCCGCGCTGGTCTCCCTGGCCACCGGCGAGCCGGTCGACCTGACGCCGACCCACCTGCGCCCGACCCGCCTGCACGTGCTCACCTCCCCCCTGCCCGACGCAGGCGAGTTCGTCGCGGCCCGCGGCCTGGCCGAGGTGGCGGCGATGCCGGACGTGACGTCGGTGGAGCTGTTCGTCGCACCGGGCGACATCGTCCAACCGTTCACCGAAGCGGGCCGCAAACTCGGCTGGGTCGTGGTCACCGCCGATGACGCGGAGGACCTGGAGCCCCGCGTGTCCGAGGTCGTCGCGGCACTCGACCTGGCCGTCCGACCGCTGGGCGTCAGAGAAGGGCAGGTCGCGGCGAACACCCGGTGACGACGAAATCGAGCAATTGTCACCACACCGCTGTTTCCTGGGCTTCCGCCGCGGAATGCGCAAAAGCGTGACACGCGCTCGGGGCGCCCACTAAGATCATCTTCGGTGATCGGTGGGCTCCGCGAAAGGTCCGACGCGTGGCAGTGACGAAGCGAATTGTCTGCCTGGCCAACTCGCGCAAACACCAGGGCCGCTGCGTGGCGGGGATCGACCTGGATTCCGGCCGGTGGATCCGCCCCATCAGCAAGCGCCCGGGACACGAGCTCTCGGCGTCGGAACGCCAATACGAGGACGGCTCGGAACCGGCGCCGCTGGACGTCCTCGACGTGCCGCTCATCGGGCATCGGCCCGCCGAGGTGCACCGGGAGAACTGGCTGTTGGACAGCGGCAAGCGCTGGCGGCGGGCGGGCCGGATGACGTGGGACGACCTGCTCCGGTTCACCCGCGACGCCGGGCCTTTGTGGATCAACGGGCACAAGACGAGCGTTGATCCGCGCTGATCAGGTGGCCGTCAAGGTCAGTCCCGCGCACCGGTTCGCCAGCGACCGGCGCCCGGTCGTCCGCGCGCGGTTCGAGCACGCGGGCCATGCCTACGCCCTGAAGCTGACGGACCCCGTGCAGGAGGAGCGGTACCGCGCTCGGGGAACCGGGTCCTACCCGCTCCGCGAGTCGATCCTGACGGTCAGCCTGGCCGAGGAGTTCGACGACCGGTTCTACAAGCTGGTAGCGGCTATCATCGAGCGGCCACCGCCTAGCTGAGGAACAGCCCCGCATGAGCGACGCAGCAATACTGACCATCGGACACTCGACACACCGCGTCGAGACCTTCGTCGCATTGCTGCGCAAACACGGGATCACGGCAGTCGCGGATGTGCGCTCGACGCCATTCAGCCGGTTCACCCCCCAGTTCAACCGCGGGCAGATCGAGCAGAGCCTGAGCGAATCGGGCATCAAGTACGTTTTCCTGGGAAAGGAACTCGGGGCCCGATCCGAGGACGCCGCGTGTTACGAGGACGGCCGGGTCCACTACGCGCGTCTCGCCGCGAGCGGCGCTTTCACGAACGGGATCGACCGGCTCAGGAAGGGCGCGAGCACCGAACGCATCGCCGTCATGTGCGCCGAGGCCGAGCCGTTGGACTGCCACCGCACCGTTCTGGTGGCCCGGGTGCTCACCGATCTCGACGTGCCGGTCGACCATGTCCACGGCGACGGGTGGATCGAGCCCCACGACGCGGCGATGGAGCGCCTGATGGCGAGGTTCGGCCTGGCGGAGCCGGACCTGTTCCGCACCCGCGGGGAACGCATGGACGAAGCGCTGCGCCGCCAGGAGGAGCGCATCGCGTACGTGGACGAGACCCTGCGCGCGGAGCGGGCGGACCTGCCATGAGGATCTACACCATCGGCTTCACCAAGAAGTCGGCGGAGCGGTTCTTCGGCCTGCTCCGCGCCGCCCGCGCGGACACGCTGGTCGACGTCCGGCTCAACAACGTGTCGCAACTGGCGGGCTTCGCCAAGCGCGACGACCTCAGGTTCTTCCTCGCCGAACTCTGCGGCATGGCCTACGCGCACCGTCCCGACCTGGCGCCGACCCAGGACATGCTCGACGCCTACAAGAAGAACGGCTCCGGGTGGGCGGCCTACGAGGAGCGCTTCCTGGAGCTGATCCGGCAGCGCCGGATCGAGCACACGCTGCCGACCGGCCTGCTCGACAACGCAGTGCTGCTGTGCAGCGAGGACAAGCCGCACCAGTGCCACCGGCGCCTGGTCGCCGAGTACCTGGCCGAGCGCTGGGACGACGTGACCGTCGAGCACCTGACCTGACCGGGCGGGGCGCCGCTGTCGAGACCGGCCAGACCTGCCCGGCTCTCTTACGAGGGCGGGTCGGCCGCCCTGTCGCGGTTGCGCCAGATGACCGGGGTGCCCGGCGGGACGTACTCCGCGGGCCGGGTCGGCGGCGGGGGCGAGTCGGGGTCGTAGGCGAGGCCGACGCCCCGGGCCAGCACGGCGACGGCGGAGAGGCCCCCGGTGGCCGCCTCGACGCCGAAGTAGGTGCGGCTGGTGGGCGGGTAGCCGATCAGCTCGACCACCTTGGACACCCCCGGCGGCCTGCCGTACGCCAGGTCCCAGGTGTCCCAGAGGTACAGCGCCCCCCACGTCTCGCCCTCGGGCCCGGTGGAGGCGACCCAGATCTTCTGGTGCAGGCCGGGCACCGTCGAGTAGGCCTCCACGGCGTAGTCGCGCAAGTGGGACCGCAGCGAGGCCACCGTCTGGATGGACAGCGAGAGGTCCCAGAGCACCAACGACACGAACACGCGCTCACCCCGTCCGCGTGGCCGCGAAGTCCCGGATGACGCGGCCGACGTAATCGATCATCTCGTCGGTGATGCCCGGGTACACCCCGATCCAGAACGTGTTGTCCACGACGATGTCGCTGTTCGCCAGGTCGCCCGCCACGCGGTAGGCGACGTCCTGGTAGGCCGGGTGGCGGGTCAGGTTGCCGCTGAACAGCAGGCGCGTCCTGATCTGGCGGGACTCCAGGTGCAGCTGGAGGTCCTTGCGCGTGAAGCCCGCGTCCGGCCGGACGGTGATGACGAAGCCGAACCAGCTCGGGTCGCTGCCCGGGGTCGGGCGGGGCAGCAGGAGGCCGGGGACGTCGGCCAGCTCGCCGTGCAGGCGCTTCCAGTTCCGCCGCCGCGCGTCGCCGAACTCGGTGAGCTGGTCGAGCTGGCGCAGCCCCAGGGCGGCCTGCAGGTCGGTGGACTTCAGGTTGTAGCCGATGTGGGAGAAGGTGTACTTGTGGTCGTAGCCCTCCGGCAGGGTGCCCAGCTGCCAGCCGAAGCGCTTGTGGCAGCGGTCGTCCTCGCCGGGCTCGCACCAGCAGTCGCGACCCCAGTCGCGGTAGGACTCCACGAGGTGGGCCAGGTCCAGCCGGTCGGTGAGCACGCAGCCGCCCTCCCCCATGGTGATGTGGTGGGCCGGGTAGAAGCTCACCGTGCTCAGGTGGCCGAACGTGCCGGTCAGCCTGCCGTTGTAGAGGGAGCCGACGGCGTCGCAGTTGTCCTCCACCAGCCACAGGCCGTGCTCGCGGGCCAGTTCGGCGATCTCGGCCGCCTCGAACGGGTTGCCCAGCGCGTGCGCGATCATGATGGCCCGGGTCCGCGGCCCGATGGCCTCGGCGACGCGGTCCGCGGTGGTGTTGTAGGTGCCCAGCTCGATGTCGACGAAGACCGGCACGAGGCCGTTCTGGATGATCGGGTTGACCGTGGTGGGGAAGCCCGCGGCCACGGTGATCACCTCATCGCCGGGGCGCAGCCGCTCGTCACCCAGCTCGCGCGCGCCGAGGGCGGACAGGGCCAGCAGGTTGGCCGACGACCCCGAGTTCGTCAGGTGGGCCTTGCGCAGGCCGAAGTGCCGGGCGAAGGCCCGCTCGAAGCGCACCGAGTACACCCCGGACGCGATTCGCAGCTCCAGCGCGGCCTCCACCAGCGCCATCCGGTCCTCGGCGGTCAGGACCGCGCCGGAGGACAGGATCGGGGTGCTGCCGGGCACGAACCCCGCGGTCTCGGCGCTGCCGTGGTACTCGCGGACCAGCTCCATGATCTCCGCTTTGCGGTCGCCGCTCATCTCGCTCGCCTTCCAGCCGGGCCGAAGTTCCAGATGTGGTGCAGGGTGTCCGCCAGCCCGTGCCTCGGCGCCCAGCCGAGGTCGGCGCCCGCGCGCCGGATGTCGGCCAGCTGCCAGTCGCTGCCCACGGCGCGGGTGTGCCCGCGCGGGGCCCGGCGCTTGACGATCCGGTAGCCGACGCCGCTGACCTCGGCCAGCGCGCGGACCACGTCCTCGGCGGCGCGGGCGGTGCCGGAGCCGATGTTGACCACCCCGGAGCCGCGGGTGGCCGCCGCGGCCACGGCGGCGGCCACGTCGCGGGCGTCCACGAAGTCGCGGGACTGCGGCAGGTCGAGCAGCTCGATCACGGCGGGGCGCCGCTCCGCGCGGGCCGCGCGCAGCGTGGCCACGGTCGACCCGAGCACCGACGCCGGGGACATGCCCGCGCCGATCGCGTTGAACACCCGCAGCACCACCGCGTCCCCGCGCAGGCGCAGCACGGCGGCCGTGCCGTCCAGTTTGGTCCTCCCGTAGTCGCTCATCGGCTCGGCCGCGGTGTCCTCGCCGATCGCGGCGGGCGGGTCGACGGGGCCGTACTCCAGCGACGACCCCAGGTGGATGAACCGCGCCGGGCAGTCGGCCATGGCCTCGGCGAGCAGGCGGGGCAGCTCGATGTTGGCCCGCCTGCGGGCGGCCGGGTCGGGCCGCCACGTCTCCCCCGCGGCGTTCACCACGACCGCGGGGGCCAGCTCGCGCAGCGCGGCGGCGAACTGCTCGCGGTAGCCGCGCGTCGGGTCGAGCACGACGGTGCGCCCGGGCACTGCCGGGTCGCGGGTGGTCACGGTGACCTCGTAGTCCTCGGCGAGCGCGGCGGCGATGTGGCGACCGAGGAAGCCGGTGCCGCCGACGACGAGGGCGCGCTGCCGGGTCACCACAGGCTGTGCAGGCAGGTCACGAGGCTGCGCGCCTCGACGTTGAGGTAGTGGCTGTGCCGCAGCAGCTCGATCAGCTGGTGCAGCGCGACCCAGAGGTAGTCGGGCGGGACCTCGGTGGGGAAGTCCGCGTCCACCTCGGCCACGACGTAGCGGTTGACCGCGTGGTGGAAGCGCCCGCCCTCCTCGGACTGCAGCACGTCGTACCGGATGCGCGCCGGATCGATGCCGAGCAGGTAGTCCAGGAAGCGCGGCCGGACCGCGGGGTCGGGGTGGCTGCCGGGCAGGCACTGCACCGTGGGCGCCATCTCGACGCGGTCCAGGTAGCCGTGCTGGACGCGGGCGTGCACCAGGAAGTGAAGCACGCCGTCGAACCGCCGGGCGAGGAAGGCGACCACGCCGCGCTCGGCGGGCGCCAGCAGCGGCTGGGACCAGCGGCTGACCTCGCGGCTGCCCGCGGTCACGTCCACGGCGATGATCTGGAAGTGCCTGCCGTCGGCGCGGCCGATCCGCTCGCCGTCGCGCGACCAGCCCGCCACGCCGTCCAGCGGGCGCCGCCGCACGGTCAGCTCGCTGCGGGTCTTGGCCTCGGTGAACCAGCTGCGCACGTCCGCGTCGCGGTGGCGGGCGCCGAGCGCGGGGTCCAGCGAGCGGGTCAGCGCCGTGACGAACGGGTCGGCGTCGGCGGGCGCGCCGGGGCGGGCGAACGGCAGGCACGACAGCACCGTGCGGGCGTCCATGTTGACCAGGTTGTCCACCCGCAGCATCGCCTGCAGCTGGCCCAGGGTCAGCCAGCAGAAGTCGTCGAGCGTCGGGATGTCCTCGGTCACCTCGACGACCATGTTGCGGTTGCGCTTGTGCAGGAACCACGAGCCCTGCTCAGACTGCAGCACGTCCACCAGCACGCGGGCGTTCGCGCGCCGGGTGAAGAGCTCAAGGTAGGGGATCTCCCTGCCCTGGTGCACCCGCGTGTAGTTGCTGTGCGTGGCCTGGACCGTCGGGGACAGCTGCACCCCGTTGACGTTGCCGGGCTCGACCTTGGCCTGCATCAGGCAGTGCAGGACGCCGTCGAACTCCTTGACGACGATGCCCAGGATGCCGATCTCGGGCTGGACGATGATCGGCTGCTCCCAGTCGCCCTGCGCCGACGCGACGGCCAGGCCCTCGACGGCGAAGAACCGCCCGCTGGCATGCCGCAGGTCGCCGGTGCGCTCGTCGAACCCCCAGCCCCGCGCGCGCTCGAACGGGATCGGGGCGACGGCGAACTCGGTGGCCGCGGCGCGCTCGGCCAGCCAGGCGGGGAACTGCGCGCTGGGCAGCCGGGGGCTGTCCGGCGTCCAGACGGACTCGGCCAGCCGGACCGCCGTGGCCGGGCTGTCGGGGTAGAGCAGGGAGCGCGCCATGTCAGACCAGCTCCCCGAACCGCGCGGCGATGTCGGCCGGGCTCGGCTGGGCGGCGATCTCCTCGGCCAGCACGCGGGCCTGCTTGGCGATCTCCTGGCTGTCCAGCACCGCGCGCACCGCGGCGGCCGGGTCGGCGTCGGCGCGCAGGCCGACCCCGACCTCCTGGACGCGGTCGGCGTGGAGGAACTGGTCGGCCTCCAGCGGCAGCACGAGCTGCGGCACCCCGTGGGCCAGCGCGGTCAGCGCCTTGCCCGCGCTGCCGTCGTGCGCGGCGACGGCGCAGGACGGCAGCACGACGCCCAGCGGCAGCATCCCGACCGACCGCACGCCCGCGACGTCGCCCACCAGCGCGAGCACCTGCTCGCGGTGCCGGTCGGCGACCCCGATGTGCACGTCGAGCCCGGCGGCGGCCAGCTCGCGCACGACGGCGGCCATCGGCTCCGACGGCGAGCTGACGGTCACGCAGGCGCGGCGGCGGTCCTCGTCGAGCCAGTCCGGCCGGACCATGCGCCCGTTATACGGGACGTAGCGCATGTGCCGCACCGGGAACGGGTTCGGGTACTGGTAGCCGGGCGGGCACACCTCCAGGGCGAGCACCGGCGGCGGGACCTCGGTCAGCCCGAGGCGGCGCTCCAGCGGGCCGGGCTCGTTCCACCGCACGCCCGCTCCCCCGGCGCTGAACTCCGGCGGGATGAGCATCCCCCACGGCAGCAGCACCACCGGCACCCCGGCGTGCGCGGCGGCGAGCTGGCCCGCGCGCGCGGTCGGCTCGATCACCACGACGTCCGGCCGCCAGTTCCGCACGAGCGCGACAGTGGCGTCCACAGTGGCCTCGGTGACGTCGACGAGCCCGCCCTCCGCGCCGACCTCGCGGCCGACCACGCCGGTGCGCAGCTGATCCACTGTAGACTGCGATCGCAGGGTGGCGCTGGTCGACGCCGCGGGCAGGCCCGCGGCGGTGACCTCGGCGGTGAAGTCGTCCGGCACCGCGACCAGCACGTCGTGGCCCGCGGCCCGCAGCGCCCATGCCAGCGGCACCATCGGGTAGAGGTGGCCCACCGCGGGCAGGGTGGCGAACAAGACGCGCATGGTGCCTCCTAAACCAGTCCGGTCAGCCGGTCGACGAGCGCGCTCGGCGCGGGCAGCGCGCGCAGTTCCGCGCGCACCTCGGCGGCAGCGGCCCGCAGGTCCCCGTCGCCGAGGAGTTCGGTGATCGCCGCCGCTGACAGCCCGTCCGGGGTGCGGACCAGGCCGACCCCGCGCTTGCGCACCGCCTCGGCGTTGGCGAACTGGTCGGCCCCCTGCGGCAGGACGAGCTGCGGCAGGCCCGCGTCCAGCACGGCCATGAGCGTGCCGGAGCCGCCGTGGTGGACCGCGGCGTCGCAGGTGCGCAGCAGGGCGATCAGCGGCAGCCAGCCCGGCACGACGCGCACGTTCGGCGGCAGCTCCCCCAGTTCGGTGGTGTCGATGTCGCCGAGGGCGATGACGAACTCGGCGTCGACGTCGGCGGCCGCGTCGATGGTCTTCCACAGCGGTGTGAGCCGGGCCAGGCCCACCATCGACGGGACCGTGGTGCCGAGGGTGACCAGCACCCGGCGGCGCGGCGCGGGCTCGCGCACCCAGGCGGGCAGCACGCTGCCCTCGTTGAACGGCACGTAGCGCGCCGACCAGCCCAGCCGCTCCCCGACGCGCATGCTGTCGGGCGCCACGTCGATGCCCGCGGCGAAGTCCGCGGCGACGCCCGCGCCCGCGTAGGTCTCCCGGATCTGGTCCAGCCCCGGCCCGAGGCCGAGCCCGTGCACCACGGCGGGGACCCCGTGCTCGGCGGCGGCGCGCGGCCCGGCGTAGGCGTGCGGGGTGAACACGACGGCGTCCGGACGGCCCGCGGCGAGCACGCCGGGCAGCATCCGCTCGGCCAGCACCGCGAACGGGTTGGCGCCGGGCGCCAGCTCCCGGAAGACGTCGCCGAGTTCCAGTCCGGGGGCGGTGTCGGTGACCGCGAGGCCCGCGCGCGCGACCCGAGGCGCGGTGGCGCCGCAGGTCGCGACGAGGACGTCGTGCCCGGCAGCGCGCAGCGCCCAGGCGGTGGTCACGAGCGGGTAGGTGTGGGCGATCACCGGGGTGGTGACGAACAGGACGCGCACGGCCTGGATTCCTTTCTACGGACGCGCTTTGGGTTGGGTGCGCATCACGGGCAGGCCCTCGACGGCGTTGGCGCCCTTCTCGATGAACACGAGGTTGCGGTAGAAGTGCAGGCCCGCGATGTTCAACGCGGCGTAGTCGGGCTCGGCGCCGTCGATCTCCGGGTGGTGCAGCCCGTCGAGCAGGGTCTTGAGGAACCCCACGGTCGTCGTCGGGCTGGTGAACTCCGTGGTCGAGCCGCCGAACTCCGGCCAGTAGGAGGTCTGCAGGTCCTCGATCACGTAGAAGCCGCCGGGGCGCACGTGCGGGAACAGCATCCCGAAGGTCGCGATGACGTGCGCGCTGATGTGGCTGCCGTCGTCGACGACGATGTCGAACGGGCCCGCCTCCGCGCCGAGGGCGGTCATCAGCTCCCGGTCGGTCTGGTCGCCCCGCACCGTGCGGATGCGCGGCCCCTGCACGCCCGGCTTGGGATGGATGTCCATCCCGACGACGAGGCCCCTGCGAAAGTAGTCCCGCCACATGCGCAGCGACGCGCCGCCGAGGTTGGGGTCGTCGTAGCCGCCGATGCCGATCTCCAGCAGCCGCACCGGCTGGTCGCGCAGCCGGGCGAAGTGCCGCTCGTAGTGCGGGGTGTAGAAGTGCCAGCCGCCCCACTTGTCCGAGCCGTTGGCCATGGACAGCCTGCCGAGGTCGGCCGGTCGGTCGGAGATCGCGGCCACCAGCGCCGAGGTCGTGCGGATCTGGCGCAGCGCCCAGTCGAACCCGCCCGCGAACGAGTCCGTCTTCGGCATGCACATCTGGACGTTGCGGCTCGGGGTGACCGCGTCGTCGGCGCCGAAGAGGCCGCGCAGGATGTCGACCACGGTGTAGGTCACGGTCGGCTGTTCACCGTCGTGGAAGCCGTGCTCGGCGTCGACCGAGCCGTCGGCGAAGGTGAACGCGAGCCCGGCGCGCTGGTCCCCGTGGACGACCACGAGCTGGACGGCGACCTTGTCCACGACCTCGGGGACGGCGCACCGGATCAGCAGTTCGTCGCGCACCACGTCCATCGTGGCGCGCAGACCGACCTCGTCGACGGCGGCGAGCAGGTGCTCGTCGCGCCCGCCGACGGCCAGCAACAGGGCCTCGACCGGCCCCCACGGATCAATCACACCGCCACCTGCGCATTCTCTCGCCGGTCCCCGGCGACGGCCGGGCCGGTCAACGTCGGGACCACTTCGGACGGAGCGGGCATGGCCGCCATCTCCCGGCGCACCTCGGCGGCCGCGGCCGCGTACCGGGGGTCGTCGAGCACCGCGGCCACGTGCGCGGCGGTGAAGTCGGCCGGGTCGACCGCGAGCCCGGCGCCCCTGGCCGCCACCGCGCCCGCGTTGACCGGGGTGTCCCGGCTGTGCGGGAGGACCACCTGCGGGACACCGGCCCGCAGGCACTCGAACGTGGTCCCCGCGCCGCCGTGGTGGACGACGGCGGACACGCCGCGCACCAGCGACTCCAGCGGCGCCCAGCCGACGGTGCTCATGCCGGGCGGGAGCGGGCCGAGCGCGGCCGGGTCCGCGCCGCCGACGGCGAGCAGGACCTCGGCGTCGAGGTCGGCCATCGCCGCGGCCAGCCGTCCGACCAGGCTCCCCGCGTCGGTCACCTCCGGCAGCGTGGTGCCGATGGTGACGAGCACCCGCCTGCGCTCCGACGGCGGCGGACCGGTCGGCGGATCGACGGTGCCGCCGGTGTAGGGGACGAACCGCAGCGGCACGCCGCCCGGCTCGACCACCATGCTCGGCGGCGTCCTGTCCAGGACGGCGGCGTCCGGGGCCGGGGTGGCGCCGAACCGGGCGAAGGTGGGCGCGAGGTGGCGCAGCATGTGCTCGCTCAGCTCCGTCGTCCGCGCCGGGTTGAGCTCCAGGCGGACCGCGGGCACGCCGAGCGCCGCGGCCACCACCACGCCCGCGGGGCACATGGACTCGTGGATCACCAGGTCGGGGCGGAACCCGAGGGCGATCGCCACGGCGTTGTCGACGATCGCCTCGGCGAAGCCCGCCAGCATCGCCGAGGACATCCGGATGTCGACGGGCTCCGCGCCCTCGCGCATCCGCTCGGCGAGGTCGGGCACGCCGTAGGTGTCGGCGAGCAGCCGGGGCGTGGCGGCCAGCCCGGCGTGCCACTCCGCGCCCTGCGGGGTGTCCGGGGCGTAGTCGGCCACCGGCAGGCCCGCCTCCGCCGCGGCCAGGCCGAAGCCGGTGGTGGCCACCAGCACCTCGTGGCCGGCGGCGCGCATCGCCCAGGCCAGCGGCACCATCGGGAACACGTGGCCCAGCCCGTCCGCGGCCAGGAACAGCACCCGCGCGCTCATCGCGTCACCCGCAGCTCGGCCAGCCCTCGGATGATCCCGTCCGAGCGCCACGCCCGCTCGTCGCTCACCGCGCGCACGCCGGGCAGCTGCCGGAAGAACGACCGGAACGCGATCCGGCCCTCCAGCCGCGCCACGGCCGCGCCGATGCAGTGGTGCGCGCCGTGGCCGAAGGCCAGGTGCGGGTTGGGCCTGCGGTCGATGTCGAACCGGTCGGCGTCGGCGAACTGGTCGCCGTCGCGGTTGACCGAGTTCAGCGACACCATCACGATGTCGCCCCTGCGCACGGTCCGCCCGCCGAGCTCCAGGTCCGCCACGGCCACCCGGGACGCGGAGAGGAACGGGCTGTGGAACCGGCACGCCTCCTCGACCGCCCAGCGCGCCGCGTCGGGGTCGTCGGCCACCCGCTCCCGCGCCTCCGGCAGGGCGATCAGCTCGCCGATGCCGCTGGCGACCATGTTCAGCGAGGTGACGAACCCCGCGATGAGCAGCGACATCAGCGCCGCGCGCAGCTCGTCCGGGGTGATCGGGCCGCCGTCGTCGGCCGCGCCGATCATCGCGGTGGTGACGTCGTCGCCGGGGTTCGCCCGCTTCTCGGCGATCAGGTCGGCGAGGTAGGCGTGGGCGCGGCGCATGGTCTCCTGGTTGCGGCGCTTCAGCTCCTCGCCGGACATGTGCCGGGCGGGCTTGCCCATGATCCTGTCCGGCAGGCCGGGGCGCTCGTGCTCGGGCACGCCGAGCAGTTCGCCGATGACGCCGAACGCGACCGGCCGCGCGAACTCGGACACCACGTCGAACTCCGCGCGCCCGGCCAGCTCGGCCAGCAGCTTGTCCACCATGGTCTGGACGCGGGCCTCCACGGCGGCCAGGCCGCGCGGGGTGAAGCCGCGCATCATCACGCCCTTGAGCCGGGCGTGGTCCTCCGGGCTCGCGTTGGCCAGCGTGGTCGGCGCGTTGATGTCGTCGAGCGGCGGCTCGAACGGGCCGCGCTCGCCGGGCAGCGACATCTGGAAGCGCGGGTCGCCGAAGACCGTGCGCGCGTCCGCGTAGCGGGTCACCAGCCAGGCGTCGACGAACCCGAACAGCCGGAAGCGCTTGACCGGCTCGGTGCGCCGCAGCGCGGCCAGCGTCGGGTGCGGGTCGCGGTAGAACTCGGGGGTGTACGGCTCGGGAAGCACCGCTACTCCTCTTCCGCCGGGACCGGCGTGCCCGGGGCGAACCGCTGCCAGAACGGCGCGCCCATCGTGTAGTGCCGTGCGGTGTGCTCGCCGAAGCGGTGCTCGTAGGTGCTCTCCAGCTCGGCGTGCCCCGCCGCCCACCCGGCGAAGTCCGCTCCGGTGAGGCCGTCGGCGTCCCAGGTGGCGTAGAACTTGCCCGGGGTGAAGGCGAGCGGGATGAGCCCGCCGTCGGCGAAGGCCGCCCACAGCGCCCGCCCGACGCCCGGCGCGTGCGACGTCGACCAGTCGTCGAGCACCACGACGCCGCCCGGGCCGAGCAGCCGCCGGACGGTCTCGATGTCCTGGCGCACCACGTCGTAGGAGTGACCGCCGTCGATGTGGGCGAAGCGGAACGACCCGGCGGGCAGCAGGTCGGGCAGGCGCGCGGACGCCACCGCGTGCACGTCCGGCAGCTCGGCGTGGAACCGCAGGTAGTTGCGCTCGAAGGCGGCGCGCTCGTACCCCGGGTAGTAGGTGGTGCTCTCGTCGCGGTTCTCGGCGCTCAGCGCGTCGAGGTCGCCGAAGACGTCGCACACGGCGAACCGCTCGCCCGCGCGCGGGAAGCAGCCGATGAGGATGGCGCTCTTGCCCTGGTAGACACCGATCTCCAGGAGGTCGCCGGTGATCCCGCGCGCGCCCTGCAGCTCGTCGACCGCCCGGAACAGCAGCGCGTCGGCGGGGAAGAACCAGCCCGGCACGTCGTCGTGGGCGAAGGCGGCGACGGAATCGGCGTACTCGGCCGCGGTGGTCATCGGGCGGCCACCCTGCCCACGAGGCCCGCCACCATGTCCGCGACCGGGGGCAGGGCCGCGTTCTCCTCGGCGACCTCCCCGGCCCGCTCCCGCAGTCCCGGGTCGTCGAGCAGCAGCGCCATGTCCCGGCGCAGGCTGTCCACAGTGGCCTGTTGCGGGTGCTGGACCAGGCCGATCCCCCGCCGGTCCAGGGCGGCGGAGATGTCGAACTGGTCGGCCATGTGCGGCAGCGCGAGCTGCGGGATGCCCACGGCGAGCGCGTTGGCCGCCGAGCCGGGACCGCCGTGGTGCACGACCGCGGCGCACGTCGGCAGCAGCGCGGACAGCGGGACGTAGCCCGCGACGCGGACGTTGGGCGGCAGGGCGCCGAGCGCGGAGAGGTCGGCGTGCCCGTTGGCCACCACGACCTCCGCGTCCAGCCCGGCCGCGGCGTCGAGCAGCGTGCGGAAGGTGTCGGCGCCGGAGGTCCACGGCACGACGGTGCCCAGCGTCACGCACAGTCGCGGCCCGCTGCCCCGATACAGCCAGTCGGGCAGCTCGCCGCCGCCGTTGAACGGCACGAACCGGCACGCGGCGACGCGGTCCGGTGTGGACTCGCGCAGGCTCCTCGGCCCGGGGTCCACCACGGCCAGCGGCTCGACGGAATCGTCGTCGACGCCGTGCTCGCGGCGCAGCGGCTCCAGCATCCGCCACACGCCGTCGATCATGGCCGGGGCCGTCTCGCCCATCGCGAAGGTGTGCCGCACCAGCGGGATCTTGTGCGTCCGCGCGGCCATCGGGCCCGCGCCGTCGAGGGCCGAGTGCACGATGCAGTCGGGCCGCCAGTCCGCGGCCAGCGCGACCGCCGCGGCGGCCATGTCGACGCTGCACGTGCCGAAGAGGTGCGCGACCATCGCCTCGGCGGTGCCCTCGCCGGTCACCGGCGGCGGCGCGGGGGCCTGCGCGCGGAAGCGGGCCATCGGGTTCTGCCCGCCGGTCAGGTCGACCACGGCCAGCCCGGCGCCGCGGGCCGCGCCGACCGCGTCGCCCGCGGTGGCCACGACCACGTCGTGCCCCGCCGCCGCGGCCGCCCAGGCCGTCGACACCAGCGGGAACACGTGCCCGACCAGCGGCGAGGTGACGAACAGCAGCCTCATGCCCGCTCCTTGCGCCAGTAGACGGCGTCCTCGTCGACGGTGACCAGCCTGGGGTCCTCCTCGACGCTCTTGAGGTAGTCGTGCACCGCCCTGCGGCACTGGTCGACCGACTGGTAGTCGTCGATGATCACGTAGCCGCCCGGGGAGACCTTGGGGTACAGGGACTCCAGCGCGATCTGCGTCGAGTCGTAGAGGTCGGCGTCGACCCGCAGGACCGCCAGCCGCTCGACCGGCGCGGCGGGCAGCGTGTCGGCGAACCACCCGGCGATGAACCGGACCTGGTCGTCGAGCAGCCCGTAGCGGTCGAAGGTGTCGCGCACCTCGGCCTCGGACGTCCCGACGAGGAACTGGCCGTACAACTCGTCCGCGCTGACCGCGCGCTCGGCCATGACCTCCTGGAACCTCAGCAGGTCCTCGGCCATCTCCGGGTGGAACGTGTCCGGCGCCTGGTGCTCGTCGGGCTCGGGGAAGCCCTGGAAGGAGTCGGCGAGCCACACCGTCCGGTCGGTGACGCCGTGGGCGCGCAGCACGCCCCGGGCGTAGACCATCGCGCCGCCGCGGGCCACGCCCGCCTCCAGGACGTCGCCGGGGACGCCGTCGGCGAGCACGCCCTCCAGCAGCGCGCGCAGGTTCTCCAGCCTGCGGAAGCCGATCATCGAGTGCGCCTGGCTCGGCCAGTCCCTGCCCAGCTCCCGCGCCGCGCGGTCGAAGGTGTCCTCGGTCCGCCACGGCGTGGGGATCGGCGGGTCCTGGTAGAGGGTGTTGACCACCGCGCGCTTGAGCAGGTCGAGGTACATCTCGGCGCCGCTGTCGGCCATGCCGTCCTCCTGAGTTGTCAAGGCCGCGCGAGCGCGGTGCAGGTGAGTCGGATTCCCTGGGCCAGCGGGGTCATCGGCAGCCAGCCGAGCGCCGCCCTGGCCAGCCCGACGTCCAGCCAGAACCGCTGGCGGTCCACCGGGCGGGCGGCGGCGTGGTCCAGCGCGGGCTCCGCGCACCCGGTCGCCGCGGTGATGAGCCGGGCCACGTCCCGCAGGGCGGTCGGCGCGCCGCTGCCCACGTTGAGCACCGGGGCGACCGGGCCGCTGCGGTGCAGCCGCACCAGCAGGTCCATCAGGTCGTCGAGGTAGAGGTAGTCCCGGACGGTGTCGAGGCTGCCGTAGACCGGCAGCGGTTCGCCCCGCCCGACCGCGTCCAGCCAGTGCGCGATGACCCCCTGGCCGGTGCCCGCGCGCTGGCCTCTGCCGTAGAGGTTGGCCAGCCGCAACACGGTGGCGGGCAGGCCGGACTCGGCGACGAGCCGCTCCTGGTCGAGCTTGAGGGCCGCGTAGGCGGTGGTCGCGCGCACCGGGTCGGTCTCCCGGTACGGCGGCGGACTGTCCGGGTCGTAGCACGTGCCGCCCGAGCTGGTCAGCACCACGTGCGGCGCGCCGTCGGGGTCGCCGACGCGGTCGAGCAGGCGGCGCAGGCCCGCCAGGTCCTCAGCGCACCGGCCGGGGTCCTGCTGCGCGGTCAGCGGGGTGACGCTGCCCGCGACCATGAACACGGTGCCCGCGGCGCGCAGCTCGGCGGTGGTGGGCAGCGGGTCGCCCCGGGTGACCGGCAGCACCGCGACACCGAGGTCGGTCAGCGTCGCGCACAGGCGGGCGCCGATGAATCCGGCACCGCCTATCACGACTGCCGAATGGTCACTGGTCACGGCTGGCCCATCCCCACAAGTCGGCGCCCGCTTTCGAAAATCGGGGCAATTGCGGAATTAATGTCGGTCTCGCGGCGATGCTGCCACAGCCAGCAAAGGCCACGCAAGGCGTCCGATCATCGCAGAACAAAGCATAACCGCAGGTCAGAGCGGTCAGTGCGGGATTCGTGCACCACCGCTAGAAGGGCTCGATAGCGACTTTATAGAGCCCCTAGAGCGTTCCAACAGAATGGTCGGCCACACCTTGACACCACCGCGGCCCACACCCATGCTCGAATACGATGGAGAATTGTCAGACCGGCTGGCGAGGAGCATTCATGACCACCTCCCGGGAGGCCGCCACCTACCCGTTCCCGGCCCGCTGCCCGTTCCAGCCGCACGAGGAGTTCGCCTGGCGGCGCGCCAACGCCCCGGTCGCCCCCGTCACCCTGGCCCGCGGCGGCGAGGGGTGGCTGGTGACCCGGTTCGCCGACGTGCGGACCGTGCTGGCCGACGAGCGCTTCAGCAGGCGGCCGGTGCGCGACGCGGCGGTGGGCAGGCAGCGCGGGCCCGCGCCCGCGTTCGACTTCGGCGCCTCGATCGCCGAGCCGGAGCAGCACGCCCGGTGGCGGCGGCTGACCGCGCAGGTGTTCAACGTCCGCCAGGCGGAGGCGATGCGGCCGAGGGTGGCCGCGATCGTGGACGACCTGCTCGACGACCTCGCGGCCGCCGACCACCCCGACCTCATGGACGCCCTGGCGTTCCCGCTCCCGCTGCGGGTGCTGCTCGCGCTGTTCGACGTCCCCGACGACCTGCGCGGCGGGTTCCTGGAGTGGGCGACGGCGCTGCGCGCCTCCGGGGCGTCCATGACCGCGTTCGCCGAGGCGATGAACGCGCTGCACGCCTCCGTGCGCGAACTGGTCGCCCGCGGCCGGGGCATCGTCGGCGACCTGCTCGCCGCCAAGCACGACGACGGCGAACCGTGCTCGCCCGAGCTGGCCGTGTCCACGATGATGCTGATGACCGTCGCCGGGTACGAGACGGTGGCCACCCAGCTCGGCAACGGGTTCCTCGCGCTGTTCCAGCACCCCGGGCAGTGGGACCGGCTGCGCGCGGGCGAGGTCGGCGTCGAGCCTGCGGTCGAGGAGATCCTGCGCTACGCCCAGGCGGGCACCGGGTTCGCCGGGCTGACCTATCCGACGTCGGATGTGACCATCGGCGACACCACCATCCCGGCCGGGGACGCGGTGTTCATCTCCATCGACTCCGCGGGCCGCGACGCGGACCAGGTGTCCGACCCGGACCGCTTCGACCTCGCCCGCGGCGCCGCCCGCCACCACCTCAGCTTCGGCTTCGGAGCGCACTTCTGCATGGGCGCGCCGCTGGCGCGGGTGGAGCTGCAGGAGGCGCTGGGCCGGACGGTGCGCCGGTTCCCCGGGCTGCGCCCGGCGTTCGCCGTCGACGCCCCGGAGATGACCGCCAACCGGTTCACCCGCTACCCGCGCACCCTCCCGGTCGGCTGGTAACCCGGAAGAGTTTCATTTCCCACCGCGGGCACACCGTTTCGGTGTGCCCGCGGTCGGCGTTTTCCCCGAAGATCAAGAATGGCGTTTACCGCCAATTGCTTCTTCGACAAAACCAGCAAACGGGCGACCGGCACGTCGCGATCGAGAGCTGGCAATAGCGGAAATCAAGTGCGATTATATCTGCTTTATAGCGGGATCAGGCCCTACGTCCGATTCGGCGTCAGGAACGCCAGGCCCCCGCCGATGACGGAGACCGCTCCTCCGGATGCGCGTTCCACGGGATCGCGGCCAGTTCCGGCGATATGGCGCCCGAGCGGGCGGCGGGAACCGAGGGCCGCCCCTGCACGGCCGCGCCCTGCCACAGGTCGGTCAGGTCGGCCGAGCCCCGGTCGGAGACCAGCATCGACCGGTGCAGCCGCCGCAGGGCGGGCGAGGGCTCCAGCGCCTGCTGCTCCACCATCCGCGTGTGCAGCTGCCGGTAGACGTCGAGCGCCTCCGGCCGCCTCCCCGAGCGGTACAGCGCGAGCATGAGGTGCGCGCAGAGCCCCTCGTGCGTGGGGTGGCGGGCCACCATGGCGGTCAGCTCGCCCAGCAGCTCGTGGTGGCGGCCCAGCCGCAGGTCGACCTCGATCTTGCGGTCGAGCACGTTCAACCAGGCCTCTTCCAGCCGTTTCACCTGGTAGGTGAGCGTCTCGCCGAGCTGGATGTCCAGCAGCGGGCGGCCCTGCCACCAGCTCAGCGCCTCCGCGAAGTGCTGGGAGGCCTCGGTCAGCTCACCCGCCTCCCTGGCCCGGTGGCCCGCCGCGGCCGACTGGTCGAAGTGGCGCATGTCCAGGCTGGTGCCCTCGGCGTCGAGCATGTAGCCGCCGGGCCGGGTGGCCACGATCTGCTTGCCGACGCCGCCGGGCAGCAGCGAGTCGACCAGCTTGCGCAGGTGCATGATGTAGGTCTGGATCACCGTCTTGGCGCTGCGCGGCCGGTCCTTCCCCCAGAGTTCGGCGACCATCGCGTCGACGGGCACAACCGTATTCGCGTGTACGGCCAACAGAGCGAGAACGGTGCGCGGCTTGGCCGCTGACGGCACGATCGCCACGCCGGAATGGCGCACTTCTAGCGGACCTAAAATTTTGATCTCCAAAGCGCCCCCAATGTCCCTCACGACGGTCCGGCCTGCCTCGGCGGCGGCCCGGCTTTCCCGAGTCTGCCACAAAGTCACGGACTCGTGGTTGGTTAACGCGGCCCTTACTCGATTGCCCTGCTTAGACCATTCGGTTACACCGTGTCAACCCGTACAGTGACCGGGTCACCGAGAAGAGTGGCGCCCTATCATCAATTCGGTGGGACGCGAAGCGTTACTCGGAGAATTACTCCACAAGGTGGGCCGCGGCCGCGCCCCGTCCTCGACCGCATGCGCCCCGCCCCCGGCTCGGATGTCGTCCAAGATGGACAGACCAAGCAGGCCAGCGCGCAGGTCGGGACGCCAGTCGGTCTCGCCGCGCACGGCCGAGGCGAAGCGGGCGACCAGCGCGGCGAACTGGTCGGCGGCGGGCAGGGTGCGCTCCTCGACGTGGTCCTGCCGCTCGATCCGCAGCACGGTGGGCAGGGTCGACGGCGGCGTGAACGCCCGCTCCAGCCGGATCCGCCCGGTGCTCCCCCACAGCTCGTAGCTCGCCCGGTAGGCGTGCTCGAAGCCGAAGGTGAGCTGCGCGCACACCCCGGCGCGGTCCCGCAGCAGCGCCGCGCCGCCGACGTCCACGCCGCGCCCGGGGTCCACCCGCAGGTGCGCCCCGCACACCTCCACCTGCTCCCCGAGGTACATCAGCGCCGCCTGCACGGGGTAGAACCCGACGTCGAGCAGGGCGCCGCCCGCGAGGTGCGCGGCGTAGCGGATGTCGTCGGCGGGCAGCGCGGGGATCGCCATGGCCGCGGTGACGACCCGGAGTTCGCCGATGGCGCCCGCGTCGACCAGGGTCCGCACGGCGGCGTGCTGGGGGTGCATGGCGAACATGCGGTTCTCCATCAGCACCAGCGACCGCTCGGCGGCCAGGTCCGCCAGCTCGCGGGCCTGCCGGGCGGTGGTCGCCATGGGCTTCTCCACCAGCACGTGCTTGCCTGCGGCGAGCGCCTTGGCGGACCACTCGGCGTGCAGGCCCGCGGGCAGGGGGACATAGACGGCGTCGACGTCGTCGCGGGCGAGCAGGCTGTCGTAGCCGGGCTCGGCCGCGCAGCCGAACGCCCCGGCCCACTCCCGCGCCCGGTCGCCGTCGCGGCAGGCCACGGCGACCAGCCGGGTGTCCGGACAGGCGGCGATCGCGGGCAGCGTCCTGCGACGGGCGACGGCGGCGCCGCCGAGCAGTCCGATCCGCAGCGGCTCCGGCACGGTCACCCGCCCGCCCCGGACCGTCCACTGTGGTCGTCCGCCCGGTACGGCAGCGCCCGCAGCACCTGCGAGAAGCCGTCGTCGTCGAGGGTGGGCGGGTCGACCCGCAGGTCGCGCTCGGCCAGCACGGCGAGCGCGGCGGCGATCTGCTTGCGCGCGCTGGTCGCGCCGAGGCAGTAGTGCGCGCCCTTGCCGAAGGTGATGGCGGTGTTGCGGCCGCGCACGGGGCAGAACTCGGCGGGCCGCTCGGTGTCCCGGTTGACCGCGACGATGTCGACCAGCACGGGCGTCCTCGGCTCCAGCCGCACGCCGAGGCACTCGCACACCTCGTTCGTCCACCCCGCGATGACGAGGAACGGCGGGGCGAGCCGCATGGCCTCCTCGGCGACCTGCGCGACCCCGACCTCGTCGGCGCGCACCGCGCGCAGCACGTCGTCCTGGCCGAAGAGCGCGTGGGCGGACACCCCCAGCCCGGTGGTCACCTGCGGCACGCCCGCGGCGAGCAGCTGCCCGATGGTCGCCACGTCCGACCACACCGACGCGCCCTCGTACGCGGCGAAGGCGCGCATCAGGGGCGTGTCGGCCAGCGGTTGGGTCATCACCGACCGCAGGTAGCGCATCGTCGCGTCGAACGCGGCGGCCGTGCGTGCTGGCAGGTCGAGCACTCCGAGGAAGCGCTGCCTGATCACGTGCATGACCACGTGGTAGGCCTTGGCGAGCCGGGGCCATTCGGCCTCGGGGAAGCCCATGAGCGCGAAGGTGCTGTCCAGGCAGTAGGGAGCGACGAACGCCGGGACCAGGTCCCCGCTGTCCGGCAGCCTGCCCGCCAGCCCCTCGGCGATGCGCGCGAAGACCGGCTCGAACGGCGCGATCGCCGCCGCGCTGTACACGCCGCGCAGCTGCCTGCCGAACACCGGGTGGTTCGCGCCCCGGTGGTACCAGAGCTCGAAGAACTGCGCCACGGTCGGCACGTCGTCCGGTCCGGGCAGCCCGACGCCGACGCGGTCGGGGTCGATCGCCATGCCGATGTGCGGATCGCGCAGCGCGATGTCGGCCAGCTCCTGGCTGCGGACGACCCACTGGCCGGTGTCCGCCCGCCGCTCCAGACCGTGCGGCAGCGTCTGCATGGTCACCTCATCTCCGTGGGCAGCGACACGAAGCCCCTGGTCATGAACTCCTCGAACAGCCGGGGCTCGGCCGAGGGCAGCACCCGGTCCGCCCTGGCCACGATCGCGGACAGCATGTGCCCCAGCGCCCGCCGCGACATGGCCGCGCCCAGGCAGGACGTCGCCCCGTGCCCGAAGGACAGGTGACGGCCGCTGGAGCGCACGGGCCGGGTGACGTCGAAGCGGTCCGGGTCGGGGAACTGCGCGCCGTCCCGGTTGGCCGAGCCGGTGAGGCAGACCAGCAGGCTGCCCGCCGGGACGCGCGTCCCGCCGAGCTCGGCGTCGACCCGGCTGAGCCTGCCGAGCGCCTGCGTCGATGAGTCGAACCGCAGGCCCTCCTCGACCGCGTTGGGGATCAGCCCGGGGTCCGCGCGCAGCAGGGCGTACTGGTCCGGCGCGGCCATCAGGGCGTTGAGCAGCGTGCTGAAGCTCAGCACCAGGCCCTGGTGGGTGACCATCGAGATCATCAGCCCGGTCCCGAGCACCAGTTCCAGGTGCGCGCGCAGGTCAGCGCCGGGGTGGGCGACCAGGTTGCCGACGAAGTCGTCCACCGGCTCGGCGACGCGGCTGACCGCCTGCTGGGCCAGCAGATGGCGGACGTCGCGCACCGCCGTCCGCGACGGCCCGCCGGTGTAGCCGCTCTCCGCCCACGCGGCGAACACCGGCAGGTCGGCCGGGGTGACCGCCATCAGGTCGGCGAGCAGCCGGGTGGTCAGCGGGATCGCGAAGTCGGCGACCAGGTCGGCGGCGGCGGGCAGGGCCGCCGCGGTCTCCCGGCAGTCCCGCTCGAACCGGGGCCACAGCGAGTCGACGAACGGCGTGCCCAGGGCGCGGCCGGTGGTCCGCCTGCCCGCGGCCCGCGCCGGGTCGTCGCCCGCTGGCGGCGCCTGCGGTGTCCGCCACGACGTCGCGCCGCGCAGGACCTCGGCCTGGAGCATCCGCAGGAACGGCTGGCCGACCGCGTCGAAGCGGGCCGCGTCGGAGAACACCGCGTGGCACTGCTCGTAGGTGGTGACGAACCAGGCGTCCCAGCGCTCGGACCGGTGCACGCCGCCGTCGGCCCGCAGCCGCGCGTACGCCGGGTACGGGTCGGGCAGCAGGCCCGCCAGGTCGAGCGGCTCGGTCCCCGCCGTGGTCATCGCCGGACCAGCCGGTACCAGGTCGGACCGGCGTCCGGCGTGCGGCGGACGCTGCCGGGGGTGGCCGACACCAGGTCCCAGTGGGGGCTGAAGGCGGTGTCGATCTCCCACTGCCGGACGCTCAGCGGGCCCTTGGTGAAGGCGTACAGGACCAGCGTCGCGCCCGGCGCTGCCAGTCCGGCGACGGCGGCGGCGTAGCGGGCCTTGGCCTCGTCGCGCAGGCTGTGCGCGCAGCCGAAGTCCAGCAGGAAGTCGTAACCGCCGGGCAGCGCGCCCACCGGGATGTCGAGCAGGTCGCACTGCACGAAGTCGACGTCCGCGCCCTGCTCCGCCGCCTTCCTGCGGGCCTTCTTCACCGCCTCCGCTGCGATGTCCACGCCGGTGACGGTCCACCCGTGCTGGGCGAGGTAGAGCGACTTGGTGCCGGTGCCGCAGCCGAGGTCGATCGCGCGGCCGGGGGTCAGCCGGTCGGGGCCCTCGATGAGCTCGACCAGCTCGGGCATCACGGGCTCGGCGTCCCAGGGCGTGTAGCCGACCTTGTAGGCCAGGTTGTACGACTTGGACACCAGCTTCGACGACTGGGGTGGCTTGGGCATCAGAGCCGCACCGGCCGGTCGTCGGAGCGGACGCTGTCCTTCAGCTCGGTCCACGTGCGGGCGCGGTCGGCCACCGTGGTGAGCACGACGACGTAGCCGTCGGGGTCGGTGGCCTCGACGTCGATGGTGTTCCAGGGGGTGGAGAGCGGGCCGTTCACCGTGCCCTGCGGCAGCGCGGCGAGGCGGTCGGCGATCTCGCGCATGGTGGCCTCGGTCTCGGCGTTGACGGTGAAGCTGAGCCGCACGCCCTTGCCGAGCGGGCCGGTCAGCGGCTCGCGGGCCGGGCGCAGCAGCATGTCGCGGTACTGGGCGCGGCGCAGGTGGATGACGGCGAGCTGGCCGTCCGGGCCGGTGAGCTGCTTCTCCACCCAGAACCCCAGTCCCTCGGTGTACCACTGCAGCGACTTCTCCAGGTCGCTGACGAGCAGCACGGCGAAGTTGGGCATGTCGGGGATGTCGTCGAAGCCGACGCCCTCGGGGGCGGCCTCGTGGCTGGGGTGGTTGGCGTGGGTCGTCACGATTCCTCCTGGAGGGTGTATGGCACGGCGCGGACTTCCTTGAGGTTGTTGTGCGTGTCGATCCGCACGGCCGAGGGGTCGAGCGCCACCGGCCGCCGGACCAGCTCGCGCAGCCCGGTCGCCACCTGGAGCCGGGCGCTGTTGGCGCCCAGGCAGTAGTGCGTGCCCCGGCCGAAGGTCAGCACCGCGCTGGGCCGCACCGGGCAGCCGTGCGCGGGGTCGGCTGCGGGCGCCTCGGCGAGGTTGACCGCCGCGGTGTCGATCGCCACGACGGTGCCGGGGTCGAGCCGCACGCCCAGGCAGTCGCAGGGTTCGCGGACGAACCGGAAGATGTTGCCGAACGGCGGCTGCTGGCGCATCACCTCCTCGGCGACCTGCCCGGCGTCGGCGTCGCCGTCGCGCAGCCGCCCGGGCAGCGCCGGGTCGCGCCAGATCTCCCGGACCGCGACGGCCGACGCGGTGATCATCGGCTCGATGCCCGCCATGAGCAGCTGGCCGACGAGCGCGGCGATCGGCCAGGTCCCGGTGTCCATCGTGGACAGCGTTCGGGCGGCGTCGAGGAACGGGGAGCTGCCGTCGGCGAGCAGCCGGTCGGTCAGCGACTTCAGGTACCGCATCACCGTCTCGAACGCGCGCACCTCGGCGGCGCTGTGCTCGGTGACGCCCAGCAGCTGCTGCTTGAACAGGTGGATGACGAGCTTGGCGACCTTGGTCAGGTTCGGCCAGTCGCCCTCGGGGACGCCGAGCATGGCGAACGTGCTGGTGGTCAGGTACGGGCCGAAGTAGTCCCTGGCGAGGTCGCCGCGCGCGGGCAGCGCCGCGGCGTGCCGGGCGGCCAGCGCGGTGAACCGGTCGGCGCACTCCGCGGCGGAGCGGGCGGTGAAGACCTTGCGCAGCTCGGTGTTGAACGGCGTGTAGTTGTCGTTGACCGTGTACCACAGCTCGAAGAACTGCACGATCGTCGGCGCGCCGTCCTCGGCGGGCATCAGCCGGGCCATGGACTCCTTGCTGCGGTCGACCCCGGTGATGATGTGCGGGTCGCGCAGCGCGATGTCGGCCAGCTCCGGGGTGAGCACCTTGAGCCGCGACCGGGTGTCGTCCCAGCGCAGGCCCGGCGGCATGGTCGGCGCGTTCACGGCAGCACCGGCAGCGCGCGCGGGTAGAAGGTGAACAGGTTGCTGCTCAGCACGACGTCGTCCAGGTCGCCGTCGAAGCGCAGGTCGGGGAAGCGGGCGAACAGCCGCTGGAAGCCCTCCTGCATCTCGGCCCTGGCCAGCGCCGCGCCCAGGCAGTAGTGCGGGCCGCTGCCGAAGGCGAGCTGGCGGGCCGCCTGCGCGCGGGCGATGTCGAAGTCCTCGGAGTCCGCGCCGAACACGGCCTCGTCCCGGTTGCCCGAGCCGAGGGAGACGAACACCGTCGACCCCGACGGGATCGTGACGCCGCCCAGCTCGATGTCCTCGGTGGCGAACTTGGCCACGGCGAACCCGGTGCCCATCTGCGCCCAGCGCAGGATCTCCTCGACCGCGGTGCCGATCAGCGCGGGGTTCGCCTTGAGCCTGGCCAGCTGCTCGGGGTTGCGGAACAGGGCGTAGAAGCCGTTGCCGAACTGCACGGCGGTGCTCTCGTAGCCCGCCATCAGCAGCAGGATGACCGTGGACACCAGCTCCTCGTTGGACAGCTGGGTGTCATCGTCGTCGTGCAGGCCGATCAGCGTGCTCAGCAGGTCGTCGCCGAGGTCCTTGCGCTTGCGGACGATGAGCCCGATCGCGTAGCGGCCGATGCCCTGCAGCGCCTCGCCGAACGCGGCGAAGCCGGACTGCATGTCCCTGCGGGTCAGCTTGGCGGCCAGCTCGGTGAACTCCGGGCGGCCGCTCTCGTCGATGCCCAGCAGCTCGGCGATCACCCGGATCGGCAGCTGGTAGGCGAAGTCGGCCATCAGGTCGAAGCCGCCGCCCCTGGCCTGGATCTCGTCGAGCACGTCCTCGGTGTGCTGGGCGATGCGCGGGCGCATGGCGTCGGCCTGCCGCTGGGTGAACGCCTTGTTGACGATGCGCCGCCAGCGGGTGTGGCCGGGCGGCATGGAGATGGAGCCGCCGAAGGTGAACACCGGGCTGGAGCGGTCGGCGGCGAAGCCGGTGTCGACCCTGGCCGCGCCCTCCTGGTTGATCGACCGGCTGAAGCGGGCGTCGGTGAGCGCGGCGCGCACGTCGTCGTACCTGGTCACCAGCCAGGCGGGGTCGCCGCTGGCCAGCTTGACCCTGGCCACCGGCTGGTTCGCCCTGATCCAGGCGAACTCCTCGGGCATGGCGAACGGGCACTTGCGCTCGAACGGGTACGTCTTGCTTGTCAGGTCCACTCGCGTCTCCTACGTCGGTCGGCTCAGCTCGCGCCGAGCCGCTGCTCCCGGTGTTCCCGCACAGCGCCCGGCAGGTCGTCGGCCGGGGTGGCGCCCGCGCACTCGCTCAGCACGTGGTGGCCGAGGAAGCCGAGGAAGGACTCGTGCTCGGGGATCAGGCCGAGCCGGTTGTTGTGGGTGTGCAGGTAGCTGACGAGCAGCACCTGCTCGCGCCGCTCGCGCGGGGCGTCGGCGCCCGCGAGGGTCACCGCGTCGAGCACGTCGTCGTCGACCGCGGCCCACGTGTCGCGCACGGCGTCGTGGAACGGGTCGCCGTCGAGCCGGGCCTCCAGCACGCTCTCGGCGTGCGCGCGCATCACGGGGGCGCGGGCCTCGAGCAGGGCGGGCCAGGCGTCGAGGAACTGGTCGAAGGTGTACGGCGCCCAGAGCAGGCAGTAGTGCCGGAAGAACGCCGCCATCTGCGCAGGCGTGCGGCCCGCGGCGAGCAGCCCGCGCAGCATCATGGAGAAGCCCGCGCCCAGCCGCCTGCCGGAGTTGCCCGCCGCGGCGCTCAGCGTGCCGAGGACGACCTCGCTGCTGGCGTGGAAGAACCGCTCGGCGGCGCGCACCCCGCGCTCCCCGCCGTACTTGTGCAGTTCGGGGGTGTACCGGGCCGGGCGGATGGTGTCGGCGGGCAGGACGTCGTCGACCCGCTCGTCCTCCAGCGCGGCCATGGTCGGCTGGGCGGCGCGGAACTCGTCGGCGTCGAAGTCCGCGCCGCTGGGGTGCTCGGCGAGGTAGGCGGCGAGCTTGCCGGTGACCGCGTCGAGGGTGTCGGCGTCGGTGCGCATGCGCAGCCGGATGTGGTGGCCGCCCTGCCAGTAGCGCAGGAAGAACCAGGCGGGGACGGCGTCGCGGAGGTCGGCCAGCACCGGGGCGACGGCCTCGACCAGGAACTCGTCCTGCAGCCCGTACCGGTGGATGTGCACGCTGCGCCACGGCTCAGCCGACATGGGCGTCTCCCTCCAGGTTGTACTCCACGAAGAACTCCTCGGCGGGGTGCTCGGCGGGCTCGGGCAGGCACTCGTGGAACACGACGTCGCCGTCCCTGGCCTGCTTGGCGAGCACGTGCAGCAGGAACGGGTTGCGGCTGTCGAGGTAGTGCGGCTTGTGCAGGCGCGCGCTGCGGGCCTCCAGCGCCCACTGGCGGGTCTCGGCGAGGAAGTCCCGCTCGCCGTCGGCGACCGGCCGGGGCGCGTGCACGCGGAAGAACGTGTGCCTGGGCAGGCCGTGCTCGCGCCGCCAGCGGTCGAACGCGGTGACCGCGCCGAGGTCCTGGCGCTCCAGGCCGTCGCGGTCGGGCAGGTCGGCGGCGCGGAACCGCCAGGAGCGGCGGTCCAGCACGAGGTCGCCGAGCAGGACCCGGGGCCGGTGCCCGGTCGACGGGCGCACCCGGTCGAGCTGGTCCCACAGCCCGCCCCGGTAGGTGCGGGTCGGGGCGAAGGCGCAGAGGAACCGGTACAGCATGGGCGCGGCGGCCGGGTAGAGGAAGTTCAGCGGCACCAGGTCGATCGGCTGTCCGTCCTTTGTGGAGATCAGGGTGAGGCGGCGGGTCGCGCGGTCGGCGGTGACGACCAGGTCAGCCAGGGTCAGCGTGTGCTCGGCGCCCGGCAGCGGCACCGACCCCGGGTAGACCAGCTCGTGCGGGCTGAGGCGGGGGTGGAGGTTGAAGTTGAGGCCCAGCGCCGCGGTGATGTCGGTCTGGCGGGGCGCGGTGGCCGCGATGTGCTCGCGCAGCGCGGTCCGCATGTTCCAGCCGTCGCCGGTCTCCAGGAGGTCGCAGTAGCGGGAGAAGAACACGCCGTGCCCGGTGGTGACCCCGTTGACGACCACCTTGTCGCCGATCTGGACCCGGTAGGCCGCCGAGCGCCATGGGACGACGGTCGCGGGCAGCGCGTCGGCGTAGGCCGCCAGCGCGGCCGGGTCGATGCGCAGGTCCTCGGGCTGCTCGCGGAGGAAGGTGAAGAACTCCGCGCGCAGGTCGCGGACCCGGTCGGACGCCGGGTCGCCGACCCCGCACATGACCGCGCTGGCCTCCTTCGGCGTGAGCGCGGAGAAGGCGCGGTACAGCTCCAGCAGCGGCACGCCCGCGTGGTCCTCGCCGTAGTGGCGGGCGAAGAACGCGTAGAGGCCCAGCTTCTCGATGGTGGCGTCGTCGAGCACGGGCACGATGCGCTGGAACAGGGCGAAGTGCTCGCGGTTGGCCGTCAGGAGCGCGGGCCGCCAGGTGGCCGCCGCTGCCCGGGTGCCGACGTCCTCGTACATCGCCGCGCGCATCGCCTCCCTGGCGGGCGGCGGGCAGCCGAGGATGTCGACGAAGCGCTGGACGAGGGCGCGCAGGTCGGCGAGCAGCCCGGTGCGCCGCTCGGCGTCGGCGTCGGCGTAGCGGTCCTCGATGTCGCGCAGGCCCTCGTACACCTCCGCGCAGCGCACGGCCTGCTCCGTGCCCGCGGCGCGGAGCACGCGGGCGGCGGCGTCGGCCTGGGTGGTCAGCTGGTCGGGGAAGCCGAGGCCGCGGTGGCAGAGGCCGAGCTTGACGAGCTGGTCGATCGTGTTCTGCGCGCCTTCGCGGTCGAGACCCGCCTCGATGAGGCGATCACGGAGGTCGCGCACGGTGCGGTCGTGCTCGCCGAGCAGCGTCCGCAGGAGGCCGACCAGGGCGGAGTTGCGCGCGGTGACGATCCGGTCGGGGGTGAAGCCGTCGTCGGCGCCCTCCAGCGGCCTGCGGGCGAACACCGCCTGGTCGCCGTCGATCAGCAGGGAGTTGTTGATGCGCACGCGGAGCACGTCGTCCGCGCAGTCGAGGCGGTGCAGCTGGTGGGCCATCCAGGCGAGCAGGCCCACGCTCAGCCGGGTCATGGCGACCCGTTCGCCCCGGCCCTCGCCCGGGGCGAACGGGTGCGCGCCGATCTCGGTGAACGAGCCGAACGGCGACGGTTTGAACGCCACCCGGTAGGCGAAGCTGGTGATCGTGCTCTCGGCCCTGCGCCGCCTGCTCGGCTTGCGCGAGGTGTCGAACGGGTCGGCGGCGTAGGCGCGCACCTCGCGGTGGACGTCCTCGCCGGACAGCTGCACGCCGCGCTGGAAGTCCTCGCCGAGCGCGACGTCGGCCAGCGTCTTGCGGGCGGCGTCGAGGTCCTCGGCGTAGGCGGCGGCGACGGCGTCGGCGTGCCGCAGCGACTCGGCCTGCCGCGCGGTCCACTCGCGCAGCAGCGCGGCGGTGCCGGGGGGCAGCGGGTCGTCGGGCGGGCTGGGCACGCGTCCGTTGTGGACGTCGCGCCGGACCTTCAGCCAGGCGCGGCGGCGGTCGGCGGGCAGCGCGGGGATGAGGGCGTGCAGCGCGTCGGACAGGCGCTCGCGCAGGTCGTCGGGCTCGGCGGTCTCCGCGAGCAGGGCCCAGGTGCGCTCCGGGACGACGCCGGACAGCGCGGCGGGGCCCAGCGTGCCCCGCCGGAACAGGACGTAGGGGCTGAAGCTCATCGCGGCATCACCGTCACCTCCACGTACGGCGCCGGGCGCGCGGCGCCGACGGAGATCTGGGCGTGGGCGCCGCGGCCGGTGCCGGTGAGGCCGTAGGCGCGGTCCACCGCCGGGGTGTCGAAGCCCAGGACGGGGTGGCTGCCCAGACCCAGCGCCGCTGCGGCCGAGACGACCGCGTCGACCGCCGCGCCGACGGCCAGCTGCTGCTCCCGGTAGCCGCGCTCGCCCCGCCCGGCCGCGCGGTGGTCGGTGGCGGCCACGACGTGCACGGTGAACGCGGCGAGGTCGACGTTGTAGGTCTCGGCGAACAGTGCCGCCTGCAGGACCCGGCCGGTGTCGCCGGGGACGCCGACGAGGTCGCGGCCGTACCAGCCGGGTTCGACGCCGTCCACGTTGTGCACGGCGCAGCGCACGTCCACGTCCTGGCCGAGCAGGCCGTGGCCGCTCCACCTGAGCAGGTCGAGCGCGGCGGTGGCCTCGTCGAGCACCCGGGTCAGCGCCGCCCTGGCGACCGCCCGCCCGGTGAACAGCCTGCCGTTGGAGGTCCGGCGCAGCAGCGCGGCGGCGTCCACCGGCGGGACGGCCGGGGCCGGTCCCCTGCGGTCCGGCACGGGCAGCGGCGGTGTGTGCTGGTAGGCGGCCCGGCGCAGGGCGTCGAAGCGGTCGGAGACCGGCACCGGGAGCCTGCGGTCCACCGTGGTCGGCGGATCGCACGCCGGTCGCGGGACGGGCTCGGCGCAGGTGGCCCGGCCCAGGCCGAGGACGGCCAGCGCGGTCTCCTCCGCGCCGTCCAGGCCGAGCAGGGCGTTCAGCCGCTCGTCGGCGAAGTCCAGGCACAGCTCGGTGTGGCCGAAGGCGGCCTGGCCGAGGCGCACGGCGCGGCCGACGGCGACGCCCGCGTCGACCGCGCCGAGGCGGGCGGCGAAGTCGCCGTACTTGAAGTAGTTCTTGCCCGGCCGGTTGGCCAGCACCAGCGCCACCGAAGCGGTGCCAGCTGGCACGGGCCGGTGCAGGTCGACGAGGTCGTGCCGGTACGGGTCGTAGTGGTAGGCGCGCTGGTCGCGCAGCACGTACACCTCGGTCGGGTACATGCCGCCGCCGGAGGGGATCGGGCGGCGGGTGAGGTAGCGCGGCGCGGCGGGCGCCGGGTCGCGCGGGGTCGGCGGCCGCCCGCCCGCCGGGTCGAACCGCACCCGGGTGACGCCGAAGCCGAGCCAGAGCAGCCGCCCGAGCGGGTCGGCCGTGCCCAGCGGGACCCGGTCGGCGTCGGCGTAGACCTTGACCGGCCACGGCGCGCGGTCCCAGTCGACGCGCCAGTCCGCCGGGTTGACGTCCTTCGGCGTCTCGCGCAGCGCGGCGGTGAAGCCGTCGATCACGGGAACGGATGGGGAACGCATCCGACCTCCTCCCCGTCGGCGAGCCCGGAGCGGTACGGCACGCCCGTGCCCTCGGTCAGCCTCGGCAGCCCGACGGTGCGGCGGTTGCGGTGGCCGAACGTCATCGGCACCGCGCCGGGCACCAGCACCCGCACACAGGCCAGGCCGGTGCGGCGCAGCTCGGGCATCGTCTGGTCGACCACCAGCACGTCGAGGCCCGCCGCGAGCACCCCGGACACCGCGAGGTCGAGGTCGGCGCGCAGGTCGTCCCCGGTGGTGACCAAGGCGGGCACGTCGGCCAGCGCGACGCGGTCGTGGTCGCCGTCGAGCAGGAACGCGTACCGCTCGCGGGCCTCGGGCAGGGCGCCGACCAGGGAGTGGTCCTCCATGCGGGTGATCAGCCCCGGGTCGGCGAGCATCGCGAGGCCGTCGGGGCGTCTGCGCGGGTAGCTGTGCTGGGTGGCCATGACGCTGCCGATCAGCTCGTGCAGCCCGCCCGCGATGGCCTGTGCGGGGTCGGGGTGAGCGCCAGCGCCTGCGAGCACCCTCGGCCCGTCGTCGGCGGTGTTCTCCGCGACCAGCCAGAACGTCGGCATCCCGTATTCCATCGTGGACTGAAACGCGCGGAAGCCGAACCCGGTGAACAGCCGCGCCTTGCGCACCAGCGCCTGAACGGACTCCGGCGCGGTGGCCAGGTCGACCTCGGGCAGGGTGAGGCGGCGGTACCAGGTGAGCAGGAAGGAGTCGCGCTCGGCGACCTCCCGCAGGCCGTGCAGGACGGCCTCCTCGACGGAGTTGCCCAGGGCGCAGCCGTTGGAGGTGTCGTAGACGAAGGCGGTCTCGCCGTCGTGGCGCGGCCCCCAGAAGGCGGCCCGCTCCGGGACGAGCACCCGGTCGCGCCTGCGGAAGGAGTACGCCCACACCCAGTCGACCACGGTGTCGGGGTGGAACTCGCGGTAGCGGAAGCCGGGCAGGCGGTAGGACTCGCGCGGGTGCGTGCCCAGGTCGAGCGGGTGCACGGCGGTGTCGGCGACCTCGCGGTAGGCCGCGCGGACCGGCGCGCGCCTGCCGCCGCGGTGCAGCCCGGCGTAGCGTTCGAGCCCTTCGAGGACGGCGATGGTGCGGCTGCCCCGGTACGTGCGGCCGCGTCCGATGGCCGGTTCGCGCCTGCCCCACCGGGTGGACAGCTCGACCGAGCAGGCGCCGATCGGGCTCTGCAGGTCCTGGCGGACCTCGGTGAACAGGCCCAGCCCGCTGAACAGGTACTCCCGCTCCACGGTCTCGGCGTCCAGCTCGGCCGTGCGCAGGGTGGTGGGGGCGAGCTTGGTCAGCGGCGCGTCGGTGAACGCGGGCACGGTGTCCGAGGTGGTCACGCCGCAGCTGGGGCAGGTGGAGTCGGCGAGCAGATTGCGGCGCTCCGCGGTCCCGTTCTGGCCGTCGACGACGATGACGGACCCGTCGTCGGTGGCGGCGCGGACGTAGGCCTCGACCATGCCGAGCACGGCGGGGCCGAGCACGCAGACGTCGATGTCCCTCGGCACGGCCTCGGCGAGCGCGTCGCCTGCGAAGTCCGGGCCGAACGGCGAGTTGGCCGTGCGGGTGACCAGGCAGTGCGGGCAGCCCGCCGTGCCGGGGCGCCAGTACGGTCCGATGTAGACGAACGAGCGCCAGGTCCCGACGAACAGCAGCGGCCTGCCGGTGCCCAGGCACTCGACGATGGTGTCGTTGTGCTCGGCGAGCCGGTCCAGCTCGGCGACCAGGACCAGCGCGGGCACGTCGCGGAGGCGGGCGGCCAGGTGCGCGGCCAGGAAGCCGTCGCCGATGACGGTGGTGGGCGTCAGCTGGGCGGTCACCGGCCCACCCCCGGCAGCCGGACGCCCACGACGGCGGCGTCCGCGCCCAGGAACGGGACGAGCCGGGCCAGGTCGACCGGCTCGACGTCGCCGGTCAGCCACTCGGGCGGGGCGAGGTGGGCGGTGTGCCCGTCGGAGCCCGCGGTCACCGCGTGCAGCAGGGCGCTGCGGACGGCGTGGTCGTCGTCGACGCCGATGGCGGTGGCGACCTCGAAGTCGGTGGTGCGGACCCGGGCGCGCACCAGTCCCCCGGCCAGCGGCTCGACCGAGGTGGCGCACCACGGCCGCCCCTCGGCGCGCAGGGTCTCGGCGAGGAAGTCCCCGACCGGGTGATCGGTGTCCGCGGCGGGCCGCCAGGACAGCGACGTGGGCGGCAGGGCGGCGGCAGCGGTCAGCCGAGCCCGGTAGACCGCCTCGTCCCACGTCCACCCGGCCCCGACGGCGAACCCGTCGACCGGCTCCCCCAGCACCTCGGCGGTGCGCCGGACAAGCCACTCGACGGCGAACAGGACGGCCTGGTTGCGCGCCTCCCGGGCGGCGAGCGCCCGGCAGACGACCAGCCGGGTGTCGGGCGCGGACGCGGTGCTCGCCGGATCGGCCACCAGGCAGCTGCTGGCCGACACCGGCACCTGCTCCAGGCCGCCCTCGCCGAGCGAGTGCAGCGGCCCGGCCACCTGGTCGGTCCACGCGGTCGTCACGGCCACGATCCGGTCGGACACCGCGATCGACTCGGCCGAGTCGGTCGACGCCGCGATATCCGGCCGCACCGCCTCCACCCGCGTCGGCCGCGCGGCGTGGTCGGCGGGCCGGGGGTGCCTGCCGCACAGGGGGTGCCTGCGGCCGGTGTGGCTGCGCACCGCGGGGGCCACCGGTTCGACCGAGGTCACCGTGTCCGCGGTCGGCAGGGTGATGTCCGCGAGCCTGGCGAACGTGTGCTGCGCCAGGTGCAGCGCGCCGATCGTGGCGGGAGCGGCGGCGGGCGGGTGGTCCGCGGCCGAGACCGCGACCGGGACGGCGATCGAACGGTGCACGCACTCCCAGCACCAGTCGCGGCCCACGCCAGGCGGGACGGCGACGACGTACTCGCCGCACCGGCCCAGCACGCCGACCGGGGCCGTGACCGGCACGTCGGCGGCCGCGGGACTGTCCTTGTCCGTCGCCACCAGTACGACGTCGGCGTCGGCGACCGTGCCGAGTTCCCAGCGGAAGCCCGGGTCGGTCGCGCCCAGTTCGGCGACCAGGTCCGGCGCGTCCGCGTCGGCCGACTCCACCCGCACGCGGGCCAGGCCGAACTCCGCGAGCGCGCTCAGCAGGCCGCGCAGGGCGACGCCGTCGCCCACGCACCCGATCAGCGCCGAGCGGGCCTTGAGGAACCGGGCCACGGGGCGGTCGGCGTGGTGGTCGAGGAACGCCAGGTGCGCCGCGTAGCGCTCGGACATCCAGGCGGGCACCGGCTCGGGGTCGTGCCGGACCTCGCGGAGGAAGCCGTTGCCCGCCAGCGTGTCGACCAGCCGGGACACCGAGGTGCGGGCGTTCTCCGGCAGCCCGGCGCAGATGTCGGCGACCGTGCGCCTGCCATCGAGGTTGGCGAAGACCGCGCCCACCAGCTCGTAGGCGCTCGCGCCCCGGATGGAGAACGAGCCGATGTTGTTGCGCAGCCAGACGCCGTCGTCGTGGCGGACGTAGAAGGCGTCGGCGCGGACGGAGAACCGTCGTTCGTCGATCATCACAGCTTCCCGTTGGCGCTGTAGGCGGCCAGGGCCGCGGACTCGGGCACGCACTCGACGCGGGTCGGGCGTTCGGGCTCGGGCAGGGCGGCGCAGTGGGCGCGGACCTCGGCCTCCCCGACCCGGCCGACCACCTTGGCCACCAGGTGTTCGAGGCCGTTGTCCGGCCGCTGGACCAGCACGCGGACGTCCGCGACGCCGTCGAGGGCCAGCAGGTGCCGCTCGATGGCGCGCGGGTACACCAGCACGCCCCGCAGCTTCTCCCCGCCGTCGACCCTGCCCTCCAGGCACAGGTTCCCGTCGGCGTCGAAGCGCGCGTAGTCGGTGCCGGTCACGTAGCCGGGGTTGGGGGTCACGCCCTCCCCCGGCCGCCAGACGTACCGGCAGCAGTCGGGACCGGCCACGGCGACCGCGCCCACCCCGTGCTCGTCGGCGTCGGCGAGCCAGACGGCCTTGCCCGGGATCGGCGGTCCGACGTGCCGGTTGTGGCCGGGGTCGTGGTCGACCGCGATGGCGCCGGTCTCCGCGGTCCCGTACAGGTTGGCCACCTCGGCCCCGGCGAAGCGCGACCGGATCAGGTCGACCCGGGTGGCGCTGAGGTGGCCGCCACCGAGGAACAGCCGGGCGCGGCGCATGTCCACCGGCGCGGTCATGCCCAGGCACGCCGCCGCGGCGAGCGCGGGCACGCCCAGGACGAACACCTCGTCCCGGGCGGCAGCGGCGACCACCGGCTCCCAGTCCTGCGCCGGGAAGACCACGAGATCCCTGCGCAGCAGCAGGCTCGGCAGCAGCGTCATGAAGAACGCCGCCGAGAACTGCAGCGGCAGGCAGGTCGCCAGCACGGGCGGCAGACCGCCGGGGAACATGGCCTGCTCGTAGTGCAGGGCTACCAGCTCCCAGGAGTCGGCGTGCCCGACGGCCAGCTTGGGGACGCCCGAGCTGCCCGAGGTCGCGACTGCCCACAGAGGACGATCCTCGCGCACCGGGCACTCCACGGCGGACAGCCCGGGCAGCAGCTCCCTGCCCTTCATGCCCGACGCCCACACCAGGACGGTGTCGGGGACGGTGGCCACGGCCAGCAGGGACGCGATCGCGTCCAGCCCGCCCGCGGGGTCCACCGCGTACGCCGAGCCCGGCTCGACCAGCCGCGACCGGTCCCGGCCCGTGCGCAGCAGCGCGTCCCACGTGGCGAACTCCGTCCCCCACCGCACGCCGCGGTCCCCGCCCGGGGCTAGGAAACGAGTGAACGCTGGGCGGCCCATGCTCCCCATCCTTCGATCGTCGTGGGACGGTCCGGCATGGCCTCGTCGGGCGCGAGGCCCATGCCCCTGAGGTAGGTCACGACCGTCACGGTCTCCAGCGAGTCCAGCGCCCGCCCCGCGTCGCGCTCCTGCAGCAGGTTCCCGAGGTCCGACCGCAGCCAGAACGCCTCGACGGCCCGGGTGAACGCCTCCGGCGCGTCGTGGCTGGCGATGTGGCCCGCGCCGTCGAGCACCTGCCCGCGCACCCGGGGGCCGAACGCGCCCGCGCGCTCGGCCGCCTCCCGCTCCACCGACTTGTGCGAGCCGTTGACCAGCAGCACGTCGGCGGCCAGCGCCCCGAGCCGGGCGCCGGTGACCAGCTCGGCGGGCGCCGCCGCCGCGCCGAACACCGCGAGCGTGCGGCGCCAGCGGGGCGTGTGCAGGCGGTCGTACTCGGCGGCGAGCTCCGGGCTGGCCTCCACCAGACGCGGGAAGCCCTCCAGCAGCCGCAGGAAGGTCTCCCGGTCCAGGTCGGGGGCGAAGCCGGTCAGCGCGAGCGACGACACCAGCTCCGGGTGCTCGGCGGCGAGCCGCACCGCGACCGGCCCGCCCAGGTACGACGCGGCCACCACCCGGCCCGGCCCGAACCGCGACACCAGCGCCCGCACGTACCCGTACGCCTGGTCGAGGTAGTCCTCCGCAGCGTCGAGCGGGCAGCGGCCGTGGCCGGGCAGGTCGACGGGAACCACGCGGTGGCGGTCCCGCCACGCGGTGATCTGGTGGCCGAAGTGGCCGTACGCCGTGCCGAGCAGCCCGTGCAGGACGTAGACGGTGGCCATGCTCAGCCGATCGGGATGACCGCTGCGCCGACCGACGGGTTGGCGAAGTGCCCGACCGGCGTGCCGCCCGCCTCGATCCGGCCCAGGATGTGCCGGGGCCTGCGCAGGTCGGCGACGAGGAACTGCGACGTCGTCTCCTCGTTGCGCGCCTGCGAGTCCGCCCGGTACGGCGCGACGTCGGGGCTGCCGGGGCTGATCACGCCCGCCATGCCGATGGCGCGGTCCTGGAACTCCTGCGGCTCGCGGGTGGTGAGCACCAGCCGCTGCTCGGGGCAGACGAAGGCGATCACGGCCATCATCCGCAGGTAGTCGTCGTCGTTGACCCGCGTGCTGTCCCGCGAGCTCATCGCCGGGCGCATGCGCGGCACCGACAGGTCCACGACAGCGCCCCTTGCACGCAGGTGGTCGCCGTGCGCGACCAGCGCGACCAGCTCGGCGTCGAGGTCGTCGTGCAGGCCGACCAGGACGCCGGGGTTGACGTAGCGGTAGCCCGCGTCCAGCCAGCGGTCGAAGGAGACGACGCGGCGGTCGTAGTCCGCCTTCGGCACGCCAACCGACGTCTTGCCCATGAACCGCCGGTAGGACTCGCGGTCGTAGGTCTCCTGGAACACGCACATGGTCACCGGCTCGTCGCGCTGGATCCACTCGCCGAGCACCGCGATCTCGTCGGGCTCCATGCTGCCGATGTTGAAGTAGATGCGCTCGAATCCCATGTCCAGCGCCGTGCGCATGGCCCAGCCGATGCGGAACGCGGTGCTGAGCCGGGTGTACTTGTCCTCGTACTCTCCGGTGAGGAAGCCGATTCCGCGCACGCCCTCGTGGCGGTACAGGATCTCCATCTGCTCGATGATCTCGTTGCGGCCGGAGAACTTCCGCTCCATGCGGGCGTTCCCCTTGCGCATCGAGCACATCTTGCACTCGGAGTCGCAGTGGTTGGTCGTGTAGAGCGGCACGAACGTGTGCAGCCGCGGCTCCCGCGCCGCGCACCGCTCCTCGGCCAGCGCCTGCAGTTCGGCGGTGCCGATCGAGCGGTCGGACCACAGGGCGAGGGCGACAGCGGCGCGCGAGGCGCCCACGTCGTCGACGCCAGCGCCGAGCACCGCGCGGGTGTCGACGGTCGCGGCCTCGGCCCGAATGGCCGCCATGTCGGGCAGTACGAAGTCGCGCATTCCCGCCTCCGGATAAACGCTCATTGGGTTCCTTTCGATGGCGCCCACACCAAGTCCTACAACCCGCCAGCGTGGCCCGGCAACCACCTCTAATCCCTTCCAAAACGGCCTGACCTGCGAAGACGAGTAGCGGAACACCGCCACTCCAAGTGGTTTACAGACCACTTCGACGTTGCTTACAGCGCTCCTATAGCGGTAGTAGAAACCGCTCCGGAAACCGTCGCCGCACGAGCCGGATTCCTTGACACCCCCGGCGCCGGATCCATAACTTCGGTTGCGGGGCCGGAATTGCCGGAACAACACGTGAAAGAGGTGCGCAATGGCAGCAGACCTGTCGGCGCTGAACATCGACTCCCTGGAGATCTCGGAGTTCCTGGACGACAGCAGGCTGGAGGACAGCGAGGTCGTGGCCAAGGTCATGTCGGCCTCCTGCACCACCTGCGAGTGCTCCTGCAGCTGCTCGTCCTGACTCGGCTCCGCCGCGCGCGCCGCGGCGGGTTCGACGCGTAACACCTGAGAAGGCGGCTTCCGCGGGACCCGGCGCCCACCGCGGGAGCCGCCTTCCCGGGCGCGACCACCCCACGACGAAAGGACCGCCGATGCCGCCCACCGCGACCGCCGCCGCCGAGGCGGCGCTGTCGGCACTGCCCTCCAGCACCGACGAACGGCACATGCTGATGCTGTACGTGCATGTGCCGTTCTGCCATTCCAAGTGCACCTTCTGCGACTGGGTGCAGGCGATCCCGACCAAGGACCTGCTGCGCAAGCCCGAGGACTCGGTGCGGCGCAACTACATCCGGGCGCTGTGCACCGAGATCGAGGCGCGCGGGGCGGCGCTGTCCGGGCAGCCGTACGTCGTCTACTGGGGCGGCGGCACGGCCAGCAGCCTCGACCGCGACGAGGCAACGCAGGTGATGTCGGCGCTGCGCTCGGCGTTCGACTTCGACGGGGTGGCCGAGGCGACCATCGAGTGCAGCCCGGACACCGTCGACCGGGAGAAGCTGGAGTTCTTCCGGGAGCTGGGCTTCAACCGGGTGTCCAGCGGCGTGCAGTCCTTCAGCGACACCCGCCTGCGCGCGCTCGGCAGGCGCCACACCGCCGACCAGGCGGGCCGGATCGTGCACGCCGCCCGCGAGGCCGGGTTCGACGAGGTGTCCATCGACATCATGTCGGGGTTCCCCGACCAGGAGATGGACGAGCTGCGCGACACCGTCGAGCAGGCGGTGGCGCTGCCGCTGACGCACCTGTCGCTGTACTCGTTCCGGCCGACGCCGGGCACGTTCATGCGCAAGAAGATGCAGGGCGACGACAAGCGCGCCTACCTGCGCCGCCAGCAGGTCCTGTTCACCGAGGCCCGCAAGATGATCGAGGACGCGGGCCTGACCGAGTACGCCTCCGGCTACTTCGGACGGGTCTCGCCGTTCGCGGCGATGTACTTCCAGCTGCGCGCCGACACCGTCGGCTTCGGCTCCGGCGCGATCTCGCTGGTGGACCAGCGGTTCCTCTCCCACAGCAAGGGCAGGCTGCACCAGTACATCGCCGACCCGCTCGGGTTCGACATCGCCGTGCCCGCAGGCCAGGACCGCGCGCTGGTGTCGTTCCTGCAGGCCGGTCTGGCGATGTTCGACGGCATCCTGCGCGAGGAGTGGCGGGTGTCCACCGGCACCGACCTCGACGAGGTGCTGACCCGCCCGTCCATCGCCCCGCTGGCGGAGTTCCTGCGCGGGCGCGGGCTGGTGGAGGACGAGCGCGGCATCCGGCTGGACCGCAGGGTCGCCGGGCTCACCCTGATCGAGCTGGCCTTCGAGATGGCGATGTCGCAGCCGGAGCTGGGATGACCTGGGCGGAGTTCGCGCTGCCCGCCGACGCGCTGCCCGCCGCGACGGCGTTCCTGCGCGCCGCCATCGACGCGGGCGGCGACGGGCTGTTCCTGCGCGCGGAGGGGCGGCTGGTCGTGCAGGCGCGCGGCGCCGACCACCTCGCCGCCCCCGCCCCGCGCGCCCCGGCGACCACGGTCCCGCTGGCCGGGCCGGTGTTCTCCGGCCCGGAGCTGGGCCCGGCGACCCGCCAGGTCCTGGCGGGCGTCACCCCGGCGCTGCTCGACCTGCCCGCCGACCGGGCGGGGCTGACCGCGCTCGCGCTGGACCTCATGACCGCCCACCTGCCCGCCGTCTCCCGCCCCGGCGCCCAGGGCGGCCCGCCGCTGAGCTTCCTCAGCTACCGCTCGCACGCCGAGGCCTTCGTCGTCACCAGCCGCGACCCCGCCGCCGCCCGCCACGCCCTGGACTCCCGCTACGCCGCGGTCCGCGACACCGTCGAGGCGCGCGTGGCGGGCATCCTGCGGGACGGGGAGGTCCCGGCGGGCGCCCGCCGCTGGCACGACGTGGCCAAGGCGGCCAAGCCGGGGATCACCGAGCTCTTCCGGGCGGGCGGGATCCGGGCGCACACCGAGTACGCGGGCGACCACCTGCGCGAGCGCGACGACTTCGCGGGCAGCCGCTTCCACCAGATCGCGGGCGCGTCCGCCGACCTGCAGGACTACCTGGGCGGCGACCCCGGCTTCCTGGCCACCCGGCTGCTGACCAGCCTGCTGTACCTGACCCTGCACAGCATCGGCCTGTCCCTCGCCGACCGCTACGTCCTCTGCCACGTCGTCAGCCGGGCCTGCGAGTCCGTCTACGACGTGGAGAGCGTCGCGGTCCTGTCCGGCATCGCCTCAGCGGGTCTGGGCGAGAACGGCTGAGTTCACCGCCGCCTCGGGCCGTACGCGCGGAGGAACACGTCGACGCCGTCGGCGATGATCGCCCGGATCTCCGGCTCACCCGGGTCGTCCTTGGCCGCGTCGAGGGCGAGGAGCAGGGTCAGGGCGGTGAAGTGCTGCACGGCGCGGCGCGGGTTGGCCTCGGCCATCGCGCCGTCGGCGGCGAGTCGGGTGAAGCGCTCCTCCAGCATCCGTTCCGGGTAGTCGGGGACGGCCAGGCGGGGCGCTGTCCGGTCGTGGGTGGTCAGTCGGCGGAACGCGGCGTACTCCGAGGACGGGAACGTCCGCGTGGCCACCCGCAGCGCGAAGGCCGTCAGGGCGGCGCGGAGGTCGCGGCCGTCGGTGATCTCCTCGTCGATCGCCGCGCGCACGGCCGTGGCGAGGGCTTCGTTGACCCGCACCAGGACAGCGTGGAACAGGGACTGCTTGTCGCCGAAGTGGTCGTAGACGGTGCGCTTGGAAACCCCGGCCCTGGCCGCGATGGCGTCGACCCCGGTGAGCTCGTAGCCCGCGGACACGAACAGCGCCTCGGCGGCGTCCAGGATCACCGCGCGCTTGTGCTCGGTCCGCCGCTGGCGTCCCGGCGTCTGTTCCTCGGCCCGCACCACGGTCTCAGCGTATCCTCAGCGAAACTACACCACACTGTGCAGTGTAGTTTTCGAGTCGAGGAGCACCAGTGCCACAGCAGAAGCGCGGCCTCCCCATCCGGGCGCGGGGCCTGACCAAGCGGTACCGGACCAGGACCGCGGTCGACGAGCTGTCCTTCACCGCCGAACCCGGGGCCGTGACCGGGTTCCTCGGACCCAACGGAGCGGGCAAGAGCACGACGCTGCGGATGCTCCTCGGCCTGGTCAGGCCCACGCGCGGCGACATCACCATCGGCGGCAGGCACATCACCGACCTCACCGACCCGGTACGCGCGGTCGGCGCGCTGCTCGACGCCCGCGCGGTCCACCCCCGCCGCACCGCGGCCGACCACCTCCTCGCCGTCGCGCAGACCGCGGGCCTCGGCAGGCGGCGGGTCGACGAGGTGCTGGACCTCGTCGGGCTGGCGGACGCGGCGCGCCGCAGGGCCGGTGAGTTCTCGCTGGGCATGCACCAGCGGCTGGGCATCGCGACGGCCCTGCTGGGCGACCCCGGCGTGCTGGTGTTCGACGAACCGCTCAACGGCCTCGACCCCGAGGGCATCCGGTGGATGCGCGTCCTCATGCGCGACCTGGCAACCGAGGGCCGCACCGTGCTGTTCTCCAGCCACCTGATGTCGGAGATGGAGTTGACCGCGGACAACGTCGTCGTCATCGGGCGTGGTCGGCTCATCGCGGAGTCCACGCTGCAGGAGTTCGTGCTGGCCCACACCACCCAGGCCGTCACGGTCCGCGCCCAGGCGCTGGACGACCTCGCGCGCGCACTGACCCGGGCGGGCATGACCGTCGAGCGCGGCCAGGACGGCGGCCTCGTCGTCACCGGGGCCGACCCGTCCTCGGTCGGCCGGATCGCCGCTGCCGAGGGGATCGCCCTCGACGAGCTGACCAGGGTCCGGGAGTCCCTTGAGGACCTCTTCCTCCGGATCACCGGCGCGGTCGCCGACCACGGGAGCCGGGCGGCATGAGGACCATCCGTTCGGAGTGGACGAAACTCCGCGGCCTGCGGAGCACCTGGATCACGGCCGCGAGCACCGTCGGGTCCGGCGCGGCCCTCGGCGTGCTCGGCGCGGCCGACCTCACCGCGCCGCCCGAGGACTGGGACCCGACCGCCGCCAGCCTGAAGGGCTTCCTCTTCGCCCAACTCGTCATCGGGATGCTCGGCGCGCTCAGCGTGACCCCGGAGTACGCGACCGGCACGATCGGCACCAGCCTGGCCGCCGTGCCCGCCCGGTCCCGCCTGCTGGCCGCGAAGGCGGCTGTCGTGGCGGCCATTGCCGTCGCCACCGGCCTGGCCACCACGCTCGTCAGCTTCGCGGCGGTGCAGCTCATGCTCGACGTGGCGGGCCTTCCCCCGGCGACCCTCAGCGATCCCGGCGTGCCGCGCGCGCTGGTCGGGGGCACGCTCTACCTGACGATCATCGCCCTCATCGGGGTCGCCGTCGGCGCGCTCACCCGGTCGACCACCAGCAGCCTCGCCGTGCTCGTCGGCGCCCTGCTCCTGGTCCCCGCCCTGGCCCCCGGCCTACCCGCCCCCCTCGGCGACTGGCTCGCCCGGCACTGGCCGATCACGGCGGGCCAGGCCGTCTACACGGTCGTCCCGACCGACGGGGCCCTCACCCCGTGGCTCGGCCTCGCCATCCTCGCCGCAGCCGCCGCAGCGATCTCCACCGCCTCCCACGCCGCCCTCCACACCCGAGACGCATGAGACGAGCGACGCCCCGCAGCAACACCGCCCGTCCGGAGGTCAGAACTCCTCACCCTCGCAACGACCGCCGCAGCCGCGCCTCCGCCCCACTACCCGTGACGTGTGAGACGGGCGACGCCCCACGGCAGCGCTGCCCGTCCACAGATCAAAAGGCCACCCGCCGGAGGTGACCGACGAGAACGCGGGCAAAGCGAGCCGGGACACGGAAGCTCACCGCCCTCACCCTCGCCACAGCAGTACCCACCGACCACACCCACGACGAGTGAGACGGGCGGCGACCCCGGAGCGACGCCGCCCGTCCGGAGATCAGAGCCCCCGCTGGAGGTGGTCGGCGAGGACGCGGGCGAAGCGGGCCGGGTCGGGCAGGTCGCCGCCCTCGGCGAGCAGGGCGGAGCCGTGCAGGAGTTCGGCCACGGGGGCGAGTTCGGCGCGGTCGCGGCCGTCGGCGAGGGCCGCGCGCAGGCCCTCGACCAGCGGGTGGGCCGGGTTCAGCTCCAGGATGCGCTTGACCCGGGGCAGTTCCTGGCCCATCGCCCGGTACATCTTCTCCAGGGTCGGGGTCAGGTCGTGGGAGTCGCCGACCACGCACGCTGGCGACGTCGTCAGCCTGCTGGACAGGCGGACCTCCTTGACCTGCTCGGACAGCGTCTCGGTCAGCCAGGACGTGAGGTCGGCGAAGTCCTGCTCGGCCTGGGACCGGTCCTCGTCCGAGCCGAGGTCCACCTCGCCCTTGGCCACCGACTGGAACCGCTTGCCCTGGAACTCCGGCACGGCGCCGACCCACATCTCGTCCACCGGGTCGGTGAGGATCAGCACCTCGTACCCCTTGGCCAGCAGCGCCTCCAGGTGCGGGGAGTTCTCCACGGCGGCGCGCGAGTCGCCGGTCATGTAGTAGATCTCCTCCTGGCCGTCGCGCATGCGCTCGACGTAGTCGGCCAGGGTCGTCGTGGCCTCCGCGTCGCGGGTGGAGGCGAAGGAGCAGACGGCGAGGATCGCGTCGCGGTTGTCCGGGTCGGAGAGCAGGCCCTCCTTGAGCACGGCGCCGAACTCGCGCCAGAGCACCGCGTAGTTCTCCGGCCGGTCGGACATCATGGTCTTGAAGGTGGCCAGCACCTTCTTGACCAGGCGCCTGCGCATCAGCTGGATCTGCCGGTCCTGCTGCAGGATCTCCCGGGAGACGTTGAGCGAGAGGTCCTGGGCGTCCACGACCCCCTTGACGAACCGCAGGTACTCCGGCATCAGCTCCTCGCAGTCGTCCATGATGAAGACGCGCTTGACGTAGAGCTGCACACCGCGCTTGCGCTCGCGCATGAACAGGTCCAGCGGCGCCTGCGAGGGGATGAACAGCAGCGCCTGGTACTCGAACGTGCCCTCGGCCTTGAGGCTGATGGTCTCCAGCGGCTTGTTCCAGTCGTGGCTGACGTGCCGGTAGAACTCGGCGTACTCCTCCTCGGTGACCTCGCTCTGCGGCCGCGCCCACAGCGCCTTGCGGGAGTTGACGACCTCCGGCTCCGCACCGTCCTCGCCCGCGAGGGTGATCGGCCAGGTGATGAAGTCGGCGTAGCGCTTGACGATCTGGCGCAGCCTGGCGGGGTCGGTGTAGTCGGGCAGGTGGTCATCGTCGTCGGCGGGCTTGAGCCGCAGCGTCACCGCCGTGCCCTGCTGGGCGTCGGCGACGGGCTCGATGGTGTAGGTGCCCCCGCCGTCGGACTCCCAGCGCACCCCCTCCGCCGACCTCGGGTGCTTCGTCACCAGCGTCACCCGGTCGGCGACCATGAAGGTGGAGTAGAAGCCGATGCCGAACTGCCCGATCAGCTCGTCCGACGACGACCCGTCGCGCTCCTTGAGCGCCCGCAGGAACTCCGCGGTGCCGGACTTGGCGATGGTGCCGATGAGCGCGACGACGTCGTCGCGGGTCATCCCGATGCCGTTGTCCCGCACGGTCAGCGTCCGCTCGGCCCGGTCGACCTCGATGGTGATCCGCGGGTCGGCGGTGTCGGCGTCGAGGTCCTTGTCCCGGAAGGCCTCCAGCCGCAGCTTGTCCAGGGCGTCGGAGGCGTTGGACACCAGCTCGCGCAGGAAGGTGTCCTTGTTCGAGTACACCGAGTGGATCATCAACTGGAGCAGCTGACGCGCCTCGGACTGGAACTCGAGGGTTTCCACGGCCGTCCTTTCCGCACTTAGGTCCCGATCTAGCGGTCGACCATGGTATTCCGTGCCCCGCGGTGCTGGAGGCCGGGTGGGCTCACCGGTTCCACTCCTGCAACTCCCGCGGCGTCCGGGCGTCCACCCACAGCGCCGCCTCGACGAACGGTCGCGGCGGCAGGTAACCGTGCTCCTCGACGTAGTGCACGACCAGCGTGGGCGCGGCGTAGGCGACGCCGTCGGGGCCGACGATGTGGATCTCGGCGTTGCCCAGCAGCACGGGCCGGGCGCCGGGGATCTCCGGCACGTCCCTGAACACGTGGTGCGCGAGGCAGTACGGGCACTGGTAGCAGGCCCGGGTCAGGTTCTGCTCGTGCGTGTAGCACAACCGGGTCAACGCGGGCAGCAGCCGAGGGTCGGCCGCGCCCACCGGGAACCCGCCGCGCGGATCGAGCCATCCGACGGCGACCATGACCTGGCCGGTCTCGGTGGTGAACCCGCAGAGGTCGGCGTGGCTCACCATGCCGGCGCCGCGCGGGTCATCGATCGGCCGTGCAGTTCCTCGGTGATCAGCAGGCCGGTGAAGTGGCCGGCGAGGTCCAGGGAGACCACGGCGTGCAGCCGGGTCGAGAAGGACAGGGTGCGGCGGAGCGTCGCGGGGGCGTGTCCGGACGCCCACTCGCGGTAGGCGTCGAACGGGGTTGTGGCTGCGGGTCGCTGCGAGCCCAGTCGCGGATGACGTGCGCCAGTCCGCGCAGGTCCGCGCCGTCGCGGGCTCCGCGCGTGGTCGTCCGCCATCCAGCCTCCCGGTCTGCTTGGAGCTTCCCACATCCCGACACCGCGTGGATGCGCCTGCCGTGGGCGGATCTGCTCACGGCAGCGAGAGCGGCGGACGGGGGCGGCGCGGCGGCATTGTCGGGGCATGACGAACGAGAAACAGCCGCTGTTCGACCACCGGCTCCGCGAACGGTTCCTCAGCAGGCGGGTGTTGGTCCTCGACGGCGTGCTCGACGACGACAACGGGACGGTCCTCGCCACCCAGATGCTCGCGCTGGCGGCCGAGGACCCGGACAAGGACATCGCGCTGTGGATCCACTCGCCCGGCGGCTCGGTGCCATCGATGCTGGCGATCCGCGACGTCATGCGGCTCGTGCCGTGCGACGTGACGACGCTCGCGCTGGGGCTGGCGTGCAGCGCGGGCCAGTTCCTGCTGTCGGCGGGCACGCCCGGCAAGCGCTTCGCCCTGCCGCACGCGCGGGTCCTGATGCACCAGGGCTCGGCGGGCATCGGCGGCTCGGCGGTCGAGGTCGAGGTGCAGGCCGACGACCTGCGGCACACCCGGGACACCGTGCTGGGGATCATCGCGGCCGACACCGGTCAGCCGATCGAGCGCATCTTCGCCGACTCCCTGCACGACCGCTGGTTCACCGCCGAGCAGGCGCGGGAGTACGGCTTCATCGACCAGATCGTCGACGCCTTCGACCAGGTGCTGCCCGTGCGCACCCAACGGCTGGGGCTGCGCGCGGAGACGGGAGCGACAGCATGAGCACGTACACCATCCCCAACGTCATCACCCGCGTGGCGGGCGGCGAGCGGATCATGGACGTCTACTCCCACCTGCTCTCCGAGCGCATCGTCTACCTCGGCACCCCGATCGACTCCGGCGTGGCCAACGCGCTGATCGCGCAGCTGCTGTTCCTGGAGTCGGACAACCCCGAGCAGGAGATCAACCTCTACATCAACTGCGAGGGCGGCGACCCGTCGGCGATGCTCGCCCTCTACGACACCATGCGCTTCATCAAGGCCCCGGTGGTGACGACCTGCGTCGGCCAGGCCGTGGCCGCGGGCGCGGTCCTCCTGGCCGCGGGCGAGGCAGGCCGCCGAGCAGTCCTCCGCCACGCCCGCGTGGTGCTCCACCAACCCGCCGCCCAGGGCCGAGGCACCATCCCCGACCTCATCCTCCAGGCCGACGAGGTGGTGCGGGTCCGCACCCAGCTGGAGGAGGTCCTCTCCGCCCACACCGGCAAGGACATAGCCCGCCTCCGCGAGGACACCGACCGAGACCGAGTCTTCGACGCCCCCGGCGCAGTCGCCTACGGCCTGGCCGACCAGGTCCTCGAACACAGGGCCTGATCCCCGAGGCGGGGGCGGGCCGCAGCCTCGCCCCCCTGGAGCACCGGGCCTACCGGGCAGACAACCAGACGAACCGCTCCAGCGGCGGGCCCGCAAAGCCCACGACCCACACCGCAGCGCCCGACCAGCCAGCCGACGCCTCATCCGACCGGAGAGGAGATTCCGCATTTCCCCGACGACGGCCCAGCGCACCGAGCTGGGCCAGAGGTTCCCGTGGTCACCTCCGCAGGCCAGGAAGCCACACGGCCGACCCGCCACCCGACAACCCGCCGCGCGACAACGCCGCGCGACAACCCGCCGCGCGACAACCCGCCACCCGACAACCCGCCGCGCGACAACCCGCCGCGCGACGTCGCCGACCTGCGGCCCCCGCGCCTCGGCCGTGGCGCGCAGACCTCTCGACCTCACGCGGCCGTCGGCACCTGACCGGGGCGGGTCGCCTCGCCGACCTCCATCTCCCCACCACCCGACCCGACGGATCTCCCCCCACCCGACCCGACGGATCCCGCCACCCGACCCGGCAGCCGGAGGCCTCAGGCCGCCATCAGCACCGGGCCGCTCGGGCGGCGGCGGGGGATCGGGCCGGGGCCGCGGTGGCGGCGGACGTCCCAGGAGATGTCGATCAGCAGGTCGGCCAGCTCCACGCCGAGGGCGCCGGTGACCGCGGCGATCATCTCGCTGGAGGGTTCCTTGCGGCCGCGTTCGATCTCCGACAGGTACTGCGGGGAGATGCCCGCCCGCTCGGCGACGTCGACCAGGCGGCCGCCCTGGCGCTCCCGCATCGCCCGCAGGTTGCGGCCCAGGGCGGCGCGCCAGAGGGGCTCCGGGTCGCCGTCCGGAGCGGGGGTGCGGTTGGGGGGAAACTGGACCACGTCCGCCATGGGGACATCCTGGCACCGATCCCGTCGGCGCGGGCAGCGCTTCCGCTCCCAGCGGAATCCCGGACATGAGGTACGCTCGGGGCGTGGCCCGCTCTGTTCTGCCTCGGGCCACGTTTCCACATCGACCCCCATGCGCCGCGACCGTCGAGTTCGCGCCGGGCAGGACGATCCTTCAGCGTTCGGAGAATTCATGGCGGTCCGCCGCCCCCACACGACTTTCGACGAGCTCGGCGTGCCCGCCGAGCTGACCAGGGTGCTCGCCAAGCAGGGCATCACCGCACCGTTCCCCATCCAGGAAGCGACGCTGCCGCACTCGCTCGCCGGGCGTGACGTGCTCGGCCGGGGCCAGACCGGCTCCGGCAAGACGTTCGCGTTCGTGCTGCCCGTGCTCGCCCGCCTCGCCGAGAGCGCGGCGCCGAGGACGCCCCGGCGGCCCAGGGCGCTGATCCTGGCCCCGACCAGGGAGCTGGCCACCCAGATCGAGGCGAGCACCGCCCCGCTGGCGGCCGCCCTGTCGCTGCGCACCGCCACCGTCTTCGGCGGCGTCAACCGCGGCGGGCAGGTCAAGGCCCTGCGCCAGGGCGTCGACGTGCTCGTCGCCTGCCCGGGACGGCTGCGCGACCTCATCGACACCCGCGACGCCCGACTCGACGCGGTGGAGATCACCGTCCTCGACGAGGCCGACCACATGGCCGACCTCGGGTTCCTGCCCGCGGTCCGCAGGCTGCTCGACGAGACCCCGCGCACCGGGCAGCGCCTGCTGTTCTCGGCGACGCTGGACTCCGGCGTGGACGTGCTCGTGCGGCGCTTCCTCACCGACCCGGTGACCCACAGCGTGGACTCCGCCCAGTCGCCGGTGTCCACAATGGTCCACCACATCCTGCACGTGCGGGCTGCCGAGCGGATCCCCGTGCTGGTCGACCTCGTCGCCGCGCCGGGCAGCACGCTGGTGTTCACCCGGACCAAGAGCCGCGCGCGGGCGCTGACCCGCCACCTCAACGCCGCGGGCGTGCCCGCGGTGGAGATGCACGGCAACCTGGCCCAGGGCGCGCGCACGCGCAACCTGACCGCGTTCGCCTCCGGCGCCGCCAAGATCCTGGTGGCCACCGACATCGCCGCGCGCGGCATCCACGTCGACGACGTGGTGCGCGTGGTCCACGCCGACCCGCCGGTCGAGCACAAGGCGTACCTGCACCGCTCCGGCCGCACGGCCAGGGCGGGCGCGGGCGGCACGGTCGTCACCCTGATGACCGACGACCAGGTGTCCGACGTGCGCGACCTGGTCCGCAAGGCGAAGATCAAGCCGACCACGACGAAGCTCGGCCCCGGCCACCCGCTGCTGGCCGAACTCGCCCCCGGCGAGCGCTCCTACACCGCCCCGGGCGCCGCGCCGGTCGCCGCCGCGCAGGACAGGCGCCGGTCGTCCCGCAGGGGTGGCCCGCCGCGGCGGGCGAAGTCGGGCGGCGGCGCCCGTCGGGCAGGCTGATCAGGGCGGAGCACCAGCGACGCTGGTGCTCCGGCTGCCCGGCGGCTAGTTCGCCGGTCGGCTCCGAGCCCGCAAGGGCGCTCCGACCTCGTGCAGATGGCGCAGGACGTGCGCGAGGGACGTCATCAGTCCACATTGGGCGTAATGGACGCCGTGGCGCGTGCAGAACTCGCTCACGAGCACCTGTGCCCGCCGCAGGTTCGGCCGCGGCATGTTCGGGAACAGGTGGTGCTCGATCTGATAGTTCAGCCCGCCCAGCAGCCAGTCGACCCACCGGCCGCCGCTGACGTTGCGGCTGGTCATGACCTGCTTGCGGAAGAAGTCCAGCTTCGTGCCCGGCGCGATGGTGGGCATCCCCTTGTGGTTGGGCGCGAACGAGCACCCCATGTAGACGCCCCAGAGCCCCTGGTGGACCGCGATGAACGCCAGCGCGATCGGCGGGGACAGCACCACGAACACCGCCGTCAGGTAGACCGCGACGTGCACCAGCAGCAGCACGGACTCGCGGCCCCGGGACTTGACCTCGCCGGTCATCACCGCCCGCACGCCCGCCCAGTGCAGGTTCAGGCCCTCCAGCAACAGCAGCGGGAAGAACAGGAACGCCTGGTACTTCGTCGTCCACCGCAGGAACCCGCGCTTGCTGTGCGTCTGCGCGCGGCTGAACGCCAGCAGCGGGATGTCCAGGTCGGGGTCGTCCTCCTCGTGGTTCGGGTTGGCGTGGTGGCGGATGTGCTTGTTCACCCACCACTCGTAGCTGATCCCGACGAGCGCCCCGTGGGCGTAGCCGACCGCGTCGTTGGCGCGGCGGGAGCGGAAGATCTGCTTGTGCCCGGCGTCGTGGCCGATGAACGCCAGCTGGGTGAACATCACCGCGAAGAACACTGCCGTGAGCAGCTGCCACCACGAGTCGCCCACCAGGGCGAACACCACCCAGCCCGCGGCGAACACGACCAGGTTCAGCACGATCCGCACCGCGTAGTACCGGTGGCGGCGGTCCAGCAACCCGGACTGCCGGACGAGGCCGACCAGCTCCGTGAAGTCCCCGGTTTTGCCCAGGGAAACGGGAGAGGAGAGGGACAACACGGGCCTCCGGAGGTCGATCTGACGGGTAGCACCGATCCGCCAGGAGGCAGAAGCCGGTTGGCCGGGGTTTTCCCGGCTGAAGACGGGTTGAAACAGGCAGCTCGGGGTGCACCCGACGGGGCGAGCGGCGCCCGCGAAGAAGGTCCCCGCGAAGTGACATGGCGTCGTCACCGACAGTACCCCATGGGCTGATGAGCCAGAGCCGAGCGCGGACGCGTTCCCCGACAGTTCACCCGAAAAGGCCGCTGACCTGCGGTGGCGGACCGGTCAGGAATGGAGAAGCGGACCGCTGGACCACCACCTAGCGTTCCCATCAGCAGGAACCACTCCGGGAAGGGATCGACGATGGGCACCAAGGCGACCAAGGCGTACGACGGGTTCACGGCCGAGGAGCGCGCCGCGATGAAGGAGCACGCCCAGGAGCTGAAGAAGCAGTCGCGCCGAGGATCGCGCGCGGACAAGGCCGCCGAGGCCGAGCGCGACGTGCTCGCCAAGATCGCCGAGATGCCCGAGTCCGACCGGGTCATGGCCGAGCGCGTGCACGCCATCGTCAAAACCAACGCCCCGGCGCTCGCGCCCAAGCTCTGGTACGGGATGCCCGCCTACGCGCTGGACGGCAAGGTCGTCTGCTTCTTCCAGAGCGCGGACAAGTTCAAGGCCCGCTACGCCACGCTCGGGTTCAACGACACCGCGGAGCTGGACGAGGGCGCGATGTGGGCGACCGCCTTCGCGCTCACCGGGGTGACCCCCGAGGTGGAGGAGCGCATCACCGCCCTGGTCAAGAAGGCCGCGGGCTGACGCTATCGGCGCAGGCGGGCGTGGAAGCCCGCGGCGGAGTGGTCGGGCCCGAACAGCGGCCCGGTGCCCAGCTCCGCGCCCGCCTCCCGCCACCAGGCCGCCTGCTCCTCGGTGACGACGCCGTCGACACCGATGACGGCGCCGGTCTCGACCAGTGCGGGGAGCAGGGCGCCGACGTACGCGGCGTCCGCCCTGCTCTGCAGCTCCACCAGCCGCGCGGCCACGCGCACCGAGTGGATGCCGAGGTCGCGCACGGCGGCCACGTCGTCGGGGCCGAGGGCGAGATCGCGCAGGGCCGTCCGCACGCCCATCTCGGCCAGCACGCCGAGGTTGTCGGCGACGTCGGGCGCGGTCACCGCGGCGGAGGGCACGGCGACCGCCAACCGGTTCGCGGGCAACCCGGTCGCGTCCAGGACCCGGACGACGCGGGACACCAGGTCGGCGTCGGTCGCCTGGTGCGCGGTGAGGGCGACCGACAGCGGCACCGCCGAGGCGTCTCGCTGCCACCAGCGGACCTGACCGGCGGCGATGGTGAGCAGCCACTCGCCGAGCGGCAGGATGAAGCCCGTCCGCTCGGCCAGCGCCACGCACCGCTCGTGCGGCAGCCGCCCGTCCCGCCGGTCCCAGCGCAGCACCGCCTCCGCGCCCGCGACGCCGCCGTCGGCCAGCCGCACCACGGGCCGGTACCGGACGGTGAACTCGCCCTGCTCCCACGCGCCCGGCATGGCGACTGCCCGCGCGAGGGCCGAGCGGTCCGCGGTGTCCCGGCCCGGGTCGAACAGCTCCCACTGCCCGCGGCGTCCCCGTCTGGCCCGCCGCAGCGCCTGGTCGGCCGCCCGCAGCAGCTCGGCGGGCTCCTGGTTCCGCGACACGCCGCGCACCACGCCCATCGACGCCGACACCGCCAGGCCGTGCCCGTCGACGTACACCGGTTCAGCCAGCGCCCGGTTGATCGCGGCCGCGAGCGCGGCGGTGTTCGGCGTGGTCGCGGTGTTCTCCACGAGGATGCCGAACTCGTCGCCGTCGAACCGGGCGACCATCGCCTTCTCCCGCGCCAGCACGGATTTCAGCTGCTGGGCCACGTGCACCAGCAGCCGCTCCCCCGCGAGCCAGCCCAGGCTGTCGCAGACCATGCCGAACCCGTCGAGGTCGAGGTGCAGCAGCGTCACGCCGTGGACCGGGTCGGCCCGCCGCACCGCGCTCTCCAGGTGGGTGCCGAAGAACTGGCGGTTGGGCAGGCCGGTGAGCACGTCGTGCAGCGCCTGCCGGTGCAGCTCGCTCTGCAGCAGCATCAGCTCGGTGCCGTCCTCGACGACGGCGACGAAGTGGCTCGGCGCCCCGTCCGGGTCGCGCAGCAGCGACGCGGTCAGCGAGATCCGCGCGACGTCGCCGTCCTTGCGCAGCAGCCGCTGTGACTGGCGCACGCGGTCCTGGCCGCCCTCGGCCACGGCCCGCATCGCCTCGCGGAGCATCCCGACGGTGTCGGGGTGGACGAGGTCGAACAGGGTCGCGCCGGTCAGCTCGGCCGGGGTGCGGCCGAGGATCTCGGCGACCGCGGCGTTGGTCCGCACCAGCCGCCCGTCCAGGCCGACGATCATGATGCCGCTGGCCGACGAGGTGACCACCGAGTCGAAGCGCGCCTCGCTCTCCTTGAGGTGCCACTTGGCGTCGCGCACGGCCTTGAGCAGCGACAACTGCATCCGCTCCTGCTGCTCGAACACCACCCGCCGGTTCGCGACGAGGAATCCGGCGGCCAGCGCGCCGATCACGAGCGCGGCCTGCTCCGCGCGCTGGAACCCGGGCAGCGCGGGCAGTCCCTTGCCGAGCACCTCGACGGTCCGCCGCAGCCCGTCCTCGCCGACGTAGCCGAGCCCGACGACGTGGTCGCCGACGCGCTCGGCCGCCGCCGTGTCGACCGGGTCGCAGGCCGCGGCCGCGCACAGGGCGTCGATCTGCTCGCGCAGCTCGTGTTCCAGCTCCTCGACCGCGAGCGGGATCACGGCGACGCCGCTCAGCAGGTACGCCCACTTGCGCGCGAGGAGTTCCCGCGCGCGTCCGCCGTCCGGGCGCGGGTCCGGCCTGGATCCGGGCTGCGACATCCTCAGTCCTGCCTCGGCATCAGGGTTTCCTGGCGACCCCGCCGTAGATCACCATGTTCATCTCGGCGGCGTCGGCGATGTCGCCCCGACCGGCGGGCCGCCACGCCGCGCACCCGACCAGGCCGGGCTCGACGAGCTCGAAGTCGCCGAACAGCGCCACCACCTGATCGTGCGGGCGCTCGGTGAGCTGGTCGGCGCTGCGGCTCTCCTTGATCAGGTCCGTCACCTCGGTCAGCCGCTCGTCCTGGTTGTCCGCGGTGACGTGGGTGATCGCGAGGTGGCTGCCGGGGGCCAGCGGGTCGCGGTAGCGCGCCATCAGCGCCCACGGGTCGGCCTCGTCGGGCAGCCAATGCAGCATCATCAGCACGAGCAGGCCGACGGGCTGGTCGAAGTCGAGCAGCCGCCGGGTCTGCGGGTGGTCCAGGATCGAGTCCGGGTCGCGCATGTCGGCGTGCACGATGGCCGCGCGGTCGTTGTCCACCAGCATCAACTCGCTGTGGGCCACCGCGATCGGGTCCTTGTCCACGTACACCACCCGGCACTCCGGGTCCGCCGCCTGCGCGACCTCGTGCACGTTGGCCACGGTCGGGATGCCCGAGCCGATGTCGAGGAACTGGCGGATCCCCTGCCCCACCATGTACTGCACGGTCCGGCCGAGGAACGCCCGGCTCACCCGGGCAGCCGACCGCGCGTCGGGCATGACCCGCTCGACGTGGGCGGCCAGTTCCCGGTCCACCGCGAAGTTGTGGGCGCCGCCGAGCAGGAAGTCGTAGGTGCGCGCCATGCTCGGGACCGAGACGTCGACACTCGGCGGAATCCATTCCCCTTGCGCCACTGCGAACACCCCTTTGCTAGAAAGGCAACATCCTATCCATCCGGGAAGGGCGCTCCATTGGGCCATCGGGGTGGCTCGCGATCGCCCGATCGGGCACTGTCGGCGCCACCCGAACGGCTTTACTGTGATCCATCCCCACGATCCTTCCCCACGATCCATCCCCAACTCGGCGAGGAGCGGACATGGCGGTCCCGGTGGCCCCGGGTCGACTCCCCTTGCTCGGCCACACCCTGCCCATGCTGCGCGAACGCCACCGGTTCACCGCGTCGCTGCGGGAGTACGGCGACATCGTGCGCATCGATCTGGGGACCATGCCGACGTATTTCCTGACGAATCCTCGCCTTGTCCACGAACTGCTGGTCACCAAGGGTGCGCTATTCCGAAAGGGAGCATTGTTCGACAAGTTCCGGCCGTTCTTCGGCAACGGCCTGGCCACCTCGAACGGCGCTGACCACCGCCGTCAGCGGCGGATGGTGCAACCCGCTTTCCACCGCGACCGCATCGCCCGCTACGCCGAGACGATGGCGCGCGCCGCTGCCGACCTCACCGCCTCCTGGCGGCCCGGCCAGGTGCGCGCCGTCGAGGCCGACGCCCAGTCCCTGGCGGTCACGATCGTGGGCGAGGCGCTGTTCTCCACCGAGATGGGCAAGCGCGCGATCGAGGAGATCCGCCGGTCCATCTTCCTGGTCCTCAAGCAGGGCATGGTCCGCGCGTTGTCGCCGTCGTTCGTCGAGCGGCTGCCCCTGCGCGCCAACCGCGAGTTCGACGCCGCCATCGCCCGCATGCGCGCGATCGTGCTCGACGTCGTGCGCAGCTGGCGGGAGGACGGCGCCGACCACGGCGACCTGCTGTCGATGCTGCTGCTGGCCCAGGACGACGAGACCGGCGCGGGCATGTCCGACCAGCAGGTCCACGACGAGGTCATGACGCTGCTCGTCGGCGGCATCGAGACGACGGCGCTGGCATTGGCCTGGACCTTCCACGAACTCGCCCGGCACCCCGATGTCGAGCGCCGCGTCCACGCCGAGGTCGACGAGGTGCTGAGCGGGCGGCCGCCGACCTTCGCCGACGTCGAGAAGCTGGTGTACCTCAACCGGGTCGTCAACGAGGTGCTGCGGATGTACCCGGTCTGGTTCCTGATGCGGCGCACCCTCGCGCCGGTGCAGTTGGGCGGCGTGCCGTTCGCCGAGGGCACCGAGGTGATCTTCAGCCCGCACGCCCTGCACCACGACCCGGCCTCGTTCGCCGAGCCGCACCGCTTCGACCCCGACCGCTGGTCGCCCGAGCGGGCGTCGCGCGTCCCCAAGGGCGCGTTCGTGCCGTTCGGCGCGGGCGGGCGGCAGTGCGTCGGGAACCTGTTCGCGCAGACCGAGATCGCGATCGCGGTGGCCACGGTCGCCGCGCGGTGGCGGCTGGTTCCCGTGCCCGGCAAGCCGGTCCGCGTCACGTTCACGTCCGCCGCCTACCCGAGCGGCCTGCTGATGACCGCGATCCCGCGGCACTGATCTGGAGGTTGTGGTGCGATACCGCCGTCTGGGCGTCGTGGCCCTGCTCGCCGCCGCGGTCTGCATGACGCCCGGAACGGCGGGCGCGGCGCAGATCACCTGCGAGGACGTGACCGTACCGGTGCGGGCAGGACTCACTGCGCAGTCGATGCACGGGAGGCTGTGCGTGCCGCAGGGCGCGTCGACGGTCCAGGTGCTGATCCCCGGAGGCACCTACACCAGCGCGTACTGGGACATCGGCCACGCGCCGGAGACGCTGTCGTACCGGCTGGCGATGAACCGGGCCGGGATCGCGACAATCGCCGTCGACCGGCTCGGCAGCGGCCGCAGCTCGCGGCCCGCGAGCCTGTTCCTCGACGCGCGCAGCCAGGCCGACGCCGTGCACCGGGTGATCCAGACGCTGCGGCCGCGCTTCGCCAGGGTGGTCGTCGTCGGCCACTCGGTCGGCTCCGCGGTGGCCACGATCGAGGCGGCCCGCCACCGCGACGTGGACGGCGTGGTGATCACCGGGCTCACCCACCGGATCAACCTCCCGGGCGCCGTGCCGGTGTTCACCACCCTCGTCCCCGCCGTCCTCGACGCGCGCCTGCGGGATTACGGCCTGGACCTCGGCTACCTGACGACCACGCCCGGCTCCCGCTACCGGTCGTTCCACACCCCCGGCGCCCCGGACCCGGCCGCGCTCGCCTTCGATGAGGCCACCAAGGACGTCGTCACCCCGACGGAGACGGTGGACACGGTGCTGATCAGCACGCTGATCCCCCTGTCACGGCAGATCAAGGTGCCGGTCATGGTGGTCATGGGCGCGGGCGACGCGAACTTCTGCGGCCCCCCACTCGGCGCCGACTGCTCGTCGGCCGAGGCCCTGCGCGCCTCGGAGGGCCCGTTCTACGCCCCGGAGGCCGGGCTGCACACCCACGTCGTCCCCGGCTACGGCCACTCCCTCAACTTCTCCCCGCACGCCCCGGAGTACCACCGAGCGGTCATCGAGTGGACCACCGCCCTGCCCGGAACCCCGGCCCGCGGCCCCGCGTCGAGGTAGCAGCCGGTCAGCCGCCCGGCTCCTCGACGGATCGGCCCGAAGGCAGCTAGCCGAACTGGACCGTGCGGGGGCTGGTGTAGAAGCGTTGGGCCTCCTTGCCCTGTTCGCGGCCGCCGTAGCCGGAGTCCTTCTCGCCGCCGAAGGGGAGGTGGAAGTCGACGCCCGCGGTCGGGGCGTTGACCTTGACCATGCCCGACTGGCATTCGGCGACGTACGCCATCGCCGCGGCCAGGTCGTTGGTGTAGAGCGCGGTCACCAGGCCGTACGCGGTCCCGTTGGCCAGGGCGAGCGCCGAGGCGACGTCCGGCGCCGCGGCGAGGGTGCAGATCGGGCCGAACGTCTCGGTGGTGTTGAGCGGGGCGTCCGGGGGCAGGTCGGTGACGACGGTGGGCGCGGCGAACCAGCCCTCGTCCGGCACGTCGCGGCTGACCACGACGCGGCCAGCACGGGCGTCGCGGACGCGGTCGCGGGCGGCCTCGGTGATCACCGGCCCGACCGCGACGCCGTCGTCGGCCGGGTCGCCGACGCGCAGGGCGTCGACCGCGGCCCGCAGGGCCTCGGTGAACGGCGCCGGGTCGCCGACCACGAGGATCCGCTTGGTGGCGGTGCACTTCTGCCCCGCGAAGCCCATCGCGGCGCCCGCGACGTGGGTGGCCGCGCGGCCGAGGTCGGCGTCCGGGAGGACGATCGCCGCGGACAGCCCGCCCATCTCGCACTGCACCGGGATCCCCCGCGCCGCCCCCGCCGCGGCGACGCGCCTGCCGACCCCGGTCGAACCGGTGAACGACACCACGTCGGCGGCATCGACCAGAGCCGCACCCGTCTCACCGTGTCCCGGATGGACAGACAGCAGCCCCGAAGGCAGGTGAGGCGCGAACAGCTCCGCGAGGCGGAGCGCGCAGGCGGTGGCCTCCGGCGCGGGTTTGACCACGGCCGCGTTGCCGTACGCCAGGGCGGGCGCCGCCTTCCACACCGGGATCGCCAGCGGGAAGTTCCACGGCGTGATCAGCCCCGCCACCCCGCGCGGCCTGCGCACCGTGAAGTCCAGTCCGGCCCCGGGGTAGGTCTCCCCGATCGGGTCGAAGCACTGCTGGGCGTAGTACCGCAGGATGGCGGCCGCGCGCGCCACCTCGCCCCGGGCCTCCAGCACCGGCTTGCCGACCTCGCGGACCACCAGCGCGGCCAGCTCATCGGTCCGCGCCGCCACCGCGTCGGCACACGCCGTCAGCGCGGCCGCCCGGACCGCGGGCCCACCGCGAGCCCACTCCCGCTGCGCGGCACGGGCCGTCTCCACGGCACTGACCACATCGGACGGATCACAAAGCGGGACGTCCACCACCACGTCCGACGGACGCTGCGGTGACGTCGACTGCACACGGTTCACAGCACGAACCCCCTGGGGAACGGGTCGGTCGGATCGAGCAGGTACTGGCCCATCCCGGTGATCCAGGCGCGTCCGGAGATGGTCGGCACCACGGCGGGCAGGCCGCCCACCGCGGTCTCCGCCACCAGCCTGCCGATGAACCGGGTGCCCAACAGCGACTCGTTGACGAAGTCGGCGCCCAGTTCGAGCGCGCCGCGCGCGTGCAGCTGGGCCATGCGGGCGGCGGTGCCGGTGCCGCAGGGCGAGCGGTCGAACCAGCCGGGGTGGATGACCATGGCGTTGCGCGAGTCGCTGCCCGGCGCGCCCGGCCCGACCAGCTGCACGTGGTGGCAGCCCGCGATGCCGTCCGCCTCGGGGTGCCTGGGCTCGTCCTGCTCGTTGATCGCGGCCATGATGGCCAGGCCCGCGGCGAGCATGGCGTCCTTGTCGTCGAAGGTCAGCCCGAGGTCGGCGACCGGGAGGATGGCGTAGAAGTTCCCGCCGTACGCCAGGTCGTACCGGACCTCGCCCAGGCCAGGCACCCGCACCGAGGCGTCCAGCCTGCAGGCGAACGACGGCACGTTGCGGATGGTGACCGACTCCGCCCGCCCGCCGGACACGGCGACCTCGGCGACGACCAGCCCGGCCGGGGTGTCCAGCCGCACGGTCGTCACCGGCTCGACGACCTCGACCATGCCGGTCTCGACCAGCACGGTCGCCACCCCGATCGTGCCGTGCCCGCACATCGGCAGGCACCCGGACACCTCGATGTAGAGCACGCCCCAGTCGGCGTCGGGCCGGGTCGGGGCCTGCAGGATCGCGCCGCTCATCGCGGAGTGGCCGCGCGGCTCGTTCATCAGCAGCTCGCGGATGTGGTCGAGGTGCTCGATGAAGTGCAGCCGCCGTTCGGCCATGGTCGCGCCGGGGATGACGCCGAGCCCGCCGGTGACCACCCGGGTCGGCATCCCCTCGGTGTGCGAGTCGACGGCGGCGAAGTAGCGGGCGGCGCGCATGTCAGAGGCCGCCCATCGCGCGGCGCATGTCGGCGTCCAGCGCCGCGAGCTGGTCGTCGGTGAGCGGACCCCGGGGCGGGCGGCACGGCCCGCCGTAGCGGCCCACCAGGTCCATCGCGCGCTTGATGGCCTGGACGAACTCGGTGCGCGAGTCCCACCGGAACGCGGCGACCATCGGCTCGTACAGCGCCCGCGCCGCCTTGAGGTCGCCGCTGAGCGCCAGCTCGAACAGCCGGACGGACTCGGCGGGGAAGACGTTCGGGAAGCCTGCGAACCACCCGGTCGCGCCCATCAGCAGCGACTCCAGCGCCACGTCGTCCGCGCCCGCGACCACGGTCAGACCGGGCGCGCGCTCGCGGATCTCCAGGACGCGCCGGACGTCGCCGGAGAACTCCTTGACGGCGACGACGTTGTCGATCAGGGCGAGCTCGGCGATCAGGTCGGGCGTGAGGTCCACTTTGGTGTCGATGGGGTTGTTGTAGACCATGACCGGGAGGCCGACCGAGGCGACCTCGGCGAAGTGCCGGACGACCTCGGCGGTGTTCGCACGGTACATCGTCGGCGGGAGGCAGAGCACGCCGTGCGCGCCGTCCTCCGCGGCCTGCTCCGCCCACGCCTTCGCCTGGTGCCAGCCGGGTCCGTGCACCCCGACCACGACGACCCCGTCATCGCCCACCGCGTCGACGGCGGCCCGGGCGACGGCCCTGCGCTCGGCGTCGGTCAGCGACGAGTACTCCCCGAGCGAGCCGTTGGGGCCGACGCCCCGGCAGCCGCTGCCGACCAGCCACCGGCAGTGCTCGGCGTAGCGGTCGAGGTCGACGCGCAGGCCCGCGGGCGCTGCCGGGTCCTCGGCGTAGGGCAGGGCGGTGGCGACGATGACGCCGTCGAGCCTCTCCGTCATTCGTTCTCCTCGTCGATGAGCTCGCCGAGCCGGACCGGCGCGGCGATCGGCCTGCGGGCGAACGCGTCGCCGGGCAGGCCGCACAGGTCGGCGACGGCCGCCCCGCACGTGCGGCCCTGGCACAGGCCGAGCCCCGCGCGGGAGGTCAGCCGGAGCGCGCGGGCGCCGGGGGCCGCCGCGCGCAGCGCCCGGTAGGGCACCTCCTCGCAGCGGCAGATCAGGGTGTCGTCGGTCAGCCACTCGCGCCAGCCGTCGCCGACGGGGTGGACGCGGTCGAGCGCGGCGGCGAAGCGGCGCAGGGACCGGACGCGGCGCAGCAGGCGGGGCGGGACCGGCGCGCCCGCCGCGGCCAGGCCGGCGACCGCGCCCTCGGCGGCGGCCAGGTCGGCCCCGCCGATCCCGGTGACCTCGCCCGCTGCGTAGACGCCGGGGACCGAGGTGCGCTGGGCGGGGTCGACGGAGACGAAGCCGCCGCTGAGCGCGCATCCGGCGGCGACGGCGAGTTCGAGGCGCGGGGTGAAGCCGTGGCCCACGCAGAGGGCGTCGACCTCGAGCTCCCGTTCGGTGCCGGGGCGCACCCGCCACCGCTCGTCCAGCCTGGCCGTGGTGACCGATTCGAGCCGGTCCGCGCCGTGGGCGGCGATGACCGCGGTCCGCGTCCGGTAGGGGACGCGGTGCTTGGCGAGCGTGCGGAGGTATCCGAGCAGCTCCGGCGCCTTGGCCAGGCCCGCGGCCAGGCCGCGCGGCTCGGTGTGCCAGCGGGGCCGGTTGGCCTCCAGGACGGCCGCCACCTCCGCGCCCGCGCCCAGCACGGCCCGCGCGACGGGCAGCAGGAACGGGCCGGTGCCCGCGACCAGCACCCGGCGGCCGACCGCCACCCGCTGGCCCTTGGCCATGGCCTGGGCCGCGCCCGCGGTGTAGACGCCGGGGAGGGTCCAGCCGGGGAACGGCAGGACCCGGTCGTGCGCGCCCGGCGCGATGACCAGCGCGGCGGCGTCCACCGTGCGGCGCCGCCTGCCCGGCCCGTCGGCCGGGCCGGTGAGCAGGTGCAGCCGCCTGCCCGGCTCGACCGCCCACACGACGGTCTCCGCAAGGTGCTCGACGCCGGGTGGCAGCGGGAAGCGTTCGGTGGTGTCGAGCAGGTCCTGCCGGTGGTACTGGCCACCGCGCCTGCTCTCGGCGTCGATCAGGAGGACGTCGCGGCCTGCCCGGGCGGCGGCAGCGGCGGCCGCCAGTCCGGCGGGTCCGGCCCCCACGACCACGACGCTGCTCATGACGGCAGCTCCGCGCCGTCCTGGCAGCGGACGCGGTCGCCGTCGGCGAGGAGCCGCTGGCAGGCGCGCACGTCGGGCACGCCGTTCACCACCACGAGGCAGTCGTGGCAGACCCCGATCCCGCAGAAGACGCCGCGCGGCGCGCCGCCTGCCCTGGTCGTGCGCCAGCTGACCCGGCCGCGCGCCAGCAGCAGGCCCGCGACGGTCTGGCCCGGCACGGCCGTCACCCACTCCCCGTCCAGTTCGACCCTCATGCCGCGATCACCGCGGGCCGGTCGACGCGGAACGGGCGCGGGTCCACCGAGGGCGGGCGGGACAGGACGAGGTCGGCCAGCAGGCGGCCGGTCGCCGGGGCCAGGCCGATGCCCGCGCCCTCGTGGCCGGTGGCGTGCCAGAGGCCCGGCAGGCGGGGGTCCTCGCCGATCACCGGCAGGTGGTCGGGGGAATACGGGCGGAAGCCGCCGTAGGCGCGCATCACGGGGACATCGGCCAGGAACGGGAACAGCGCGACGGCCTTGCGCGCCAGCTCGGTCACGACGTCGACCCGGATGGTGTCGTCGAAGCCGACGCGCTGTCTGCTCGACCCGATCAGCACCGTGCCCGCTTGCGTCGACTCGACCACTGTGGACGTCTGGAGGTCGGCGTCGCCGCTGGCGACAGCGCCGACGTAGTCCGCGTCATACACCTTGTGCCGCACGGATTGCGGCAGGGGCGCGGTCACCAGGATCATGCCGCGGCGGGGCAGCACGTCGATGGGCGCGCCCGCGGCCCGGGCGAACGCCGCCGACCACGGCCCGCAGGCGTTGACCACGATGCGGCAGGGCACGGTCTCCCGCTCGGTGCGGACGCCCGCAACGGCGCCGCCCTTGGTGACCACGCCGACGGCGGCCTCGCCCGAGCGCACCTCTCCCCCGCGCTGGCGGACCGCGGTCAGCAAGGCGACGGTGGCCAGGACTGGCTGTAGTTGGGCGTCCTCGGGGTAGTGCATGGCGGCGGTGATGTGCTTGGTCAGCAGGGGTTCCATGTCGGCGACCTGGTCGGGCGTCAGCGCGACGGCGTCCACACCGGACTCCCGCTGGCCGCTCGCGGTCGCGGCCAGGGCGGCGGCCCCGGCGTCGGTCGTGGCGACGACGATGCCGCCCTTGGGCTCCCACTCGGCGGACGCTCCGAGGTGTGCCAGCAACTCCGGCCACAGCGCGCGGGAGACCCGCGCCAGCTCCAGTTCCGGCCCGGGGGGCTTGTCCGACAGGAGCACGTTGCCCTCGCCCGCCGCCGTCGTCCCGCAGGCCGGGTCGGCCCGGTCGACGACGAGGACCCGCAGCCCCGCCGCGCTCAACGCCTCGGCGCACGCCGCGCCGATGACGCCCGCGCCGACCACCGTGACGTCGACCATCCCGCACCACCGTTCAATAGAATGAACGCCAGTGAGGCTAGCCCGCGACGCGCGGGAGGGTCAACCCCGAACGACGCACGCGGCGGCGGGGGTGTCGGAGGGGTACTCCAGCAGCAGGACGGACGCCACCGGGCCTCCCACCGTCTCGTACACGTGCGGCCCCTGGGCGGGGAAGCAGACGTAATCCCCCGGCCCCAGCTCATACGGCGCCTCGGGCGGGCCCACCCGCAGGACCCCGGAGATCACCACGACGTGCTCGCGCCCCGGATGGCCCGCGGACCGCTGCACCTCCCCCGGCCGCACGCGCTGGTCGTACAACTCGAACACGGTGTCGGTGACGTCCATCCGCCGCAACATCCGCAGGTCAACCGCATTGCTGCTGAGCACATCAACCCCCGCCGACCGCACCAACACAACCTCCGGCTCCACCCGCTCGGTGAGCAACGTGGACACCGGAACCCCAAACGCGTTCGATAAACTGAACACCGTCTCGATCGTCGGATTCCCGTTCCCACTCTCCAGTTGCGACAACGTCCCCTTGGCGATATCCGACCGCCGAGCCAACTCAGAAAGCGACAACCCGGCCCGCTCCCGCAACGCCCGCAGATTGGCCGCCAACACCTGCCCGGCCTGACCCCGCTCCACGACAACCACCTCCCCGCCCCCGAACCCTACCGACCCACCCCCACCACGCCCGGCCACAACACCCGCAGCCCTACCAGGCGGCTTCCAGCTCGCGGGCGGAACGGAGCAGCAGGACCGCACCAGCCCCCGCCGCCGCCCCACTCGCAGCCACCCTCCTGCCAGCCCACATCCCCTCCCAGGTCCCGCCAAGTCACCCCACCAGCACCCCCAGTCACACCGGCACGCCGGATACCTCACGGGGATGCCAGTCCCCCCATGGGCACACCAGTCATGCCAGCAGCACACCGGTTACCCATCAGCACGCCGGTTACCTCACCGGCACGCCGGAACCGGGCACCCTGGCCACCCAACCCCAGCCCCCACGCCCGACCCCAACCCCAACCCCAGCCAACCGACCCCCGATCACGCCGGTCAGCCCCCCACAGTCCGATCGCCCCACCCCAGCCATCCCCAACCGGGCCGCGCCAGCCTCCTGCCGGGCGGCGCTAGGGCGAGCCCACAGCCACCACCTCCTGGGCCGAACGCAAAGTCCCACTCCTGCACTGCACCCCGCAGCCCCACCTTCGGGATCGCGCCAACTGCCTGCCGCATCGACCTGCCCGCACTCATCCACCATCCGCACGGACACCACCCCACCCGCGCCGCGCACCCGCAGCCCTTCCACCAAGCCGCGCTCGCCACCACGCCACGCCACGCCACAGCTAGCCCACCGTGCCGCGCGCTCACCACCCCACCACGCAGCGCACGTCGCCAACCGCACCTCACCACCCGTAGTCCACTGCGCCACCGGCGCTCAGCCGTCCCATGCCCACTCACTCTGCGGCCAGATCACCCCACCCCATGCACCTATCCACCCCCGCGACCAGACCCTCACGCACCCACCCCACACCCGCGACCCGCCACACACACCACCCGCGACCAGCCCGCACGCACCCACCCCACATCCGCGACCAGGTCCCGACCCACCCACCCCACCTACCGCGGCCGTGGAATCGTCCACGGCCGCGGTAGGCGGCCCTCAGGTCACGCGGGCTCGACCGGCAGCCACAGCTCACACGTCGCCGTGGTGAAGTCGGGGGTTCGGTGGAGGATGGCGACCATCGACGGGCCGGGGCGGAGGCGCCAGGGGTTGGAGGGGAACCAGTCGGTGGCGGTGGCGGCCCAGGTCGTCTGCAGGGTCTGCGGGTAGGGGCCGTCCGTGCGGAAGACCGCCCAGCGGCCCGCCGGGACCTCGATGGCGTCGAGGTCGTCAGGGGTGGCCGTGTCCCGGGTGACGGCGACGCCGTGCAGGTAGGTCAGTTCGCTGCCCTCGGCGCTGTCGGGGTCGAGGTCGTCGCAGACCTGCAGCAGGCCCGGCGGCTCGGTGTCGCCGATGGCCTTCAGCCGCTCGTGCTCCTCCGCAGGCAGCCCGGCGATGTGCTCCTGGATGTGCGGGTTGACGCCGTGGTGGATGAGCGGGACGCGGGTGGCGTGGCCGACCAGGCGGAAGGCGGGGCGGTCGACGATGCGGGTGTCCATGGGGATGCTCCCTTCGACGCTCAGGCGGAACCTGAGCCGTGGTTGTGTGCGAAGGGGGCCGCCGTCGCGACGGACGTCGCCGGGGTTGGCCCCGTGGACGCCCCGGAACGCGCGACCGAACGCCTCGGTCGAGCCGTACCCGTGCCGGACGGCGATGCTCAGCAGGTCGTCCACGCCGCGGACGACGTCGGCGGCGGCGAGGGTCATCCGCCGCCTGCGCACGTACTCCGACAGCGGCATGCCCGCCAGCGACGAGAACATCCGGCGCAAGTGGTACTCGGTCGTGCCGAACTCCCTGGCCAGCGCGCTCACGTCCACCTCGTCGGCGTCCTCGACGACGTCGACGAGCCGGTTGAGTGCCGAGATCATCGTGCCTCCCTTCGACACCAACCCTGACCGACGCGCCCCCGCCCGCGCCCGACCGTCGCGGACCGATGCGGTCATTCGACCACGCGCTCCGGCCACGCCCTGGCGTCAGCGGCCAGCCAGGGCTCACCCGCGGCCACCGCGGGAGTCGCCCCGGTGAACGCGCGGACGTCGTGGTACAGGTGGGACTGGTCGACATAGCCACCATCGGCCGCCACCCGCGCAGGACTGTGCCCCCGGACCAGCCGGTGGACGGCGTCGTCGAAGCGGACCAGCATGGCCGCGCGCTTGGGCGTCAGCCCGATCTGCGCGCCGAACCGCGACCACAGGCGCTGACGGCTCCACCCCACCCCCGCCGCGAGATCGCCCACCCGGACCCGCCCCCGGCTCGCCACGATCCGCCGCCACGCCCAGGCCACCTCGGGGTCGACCGGCCTGCCCGCGTGAAGCCGGGCCCGCAGTTCGGCGTCGAGCAACGCGAACCGCTCCGCCCAGGTCCGGGCGTGGTGCAGCCGCTCGCGCAGGCGGGGCGTGTCGCGGCCCCACAGGTCGTCGAGCGTGATGACGCCGTCGCCCAGTTCCCCGAGCACGGGGCGCGCGACCACCGGCGACAGCCGTACCTGCACGCACTCCACCCCATCGGCGCGCACCGGGAACGCGGAGAAGCCCAGGCCCGCGGCGAGACCACCGGAGCGGATCGGCGTGCCGTGGACGTCGAACGGGCGGTCGCCGAACTCGACGGCCAGGGTGACGGCCGGATGCGGGATGGCCCGCAGCTCGACCGGGCGGTCCCCGCGGATGCGGAACCCGGCCATGGCGACGCCGGGCGTCGCCCGCGGCGGGCGCGCGATCTCCCAGTCGGCTGTGGAGTCACCTGGTCGCACACCCCGACTGTACGAGCGGACATTTCTCCAAGACCCCGACGCCTCCGTCCCGGAAGGGTGACCGCACCCGAACCGAGAGAGGAGCCATGGGGAAAGCGACCAAACGACGGCGGATCGTCCTGCTGAGCGTCGGCGGGCTGGCCGTCCTCCTCGCGTGGAACACGATCGCCGTGCGCGCGGAGACCGCCGAGGCCGAGGGCGAGCACATCGTCCGCCTGGACGGCGGGGACATCCACGTCGTGGAGGACGGGCAGGCTGACGCGCCGACGGTGGTGCTCCTGCACGGCCTTGGCGGCTCGACAGCGTGGTGGGACCCGGTGCTGCCCGCGTTGCGCGGCCTCCGCGTGGTGCGGCTCGACCTGCTCGGCCACGGCGGATCGGCCAAACCGACCGACGGCTACGGCATCGCGCAGCAGGCCCACCGGGTCGGGATGGCGCTCGACCGGCTCGGGGTGCGCCGCGCGACCGTCGTCGGGCACTCCACCGGAGGCGCCGTCGCCACGTCGCTGGCCGAGCGGCGGCGTGATCTGGTGTCCGCGATCGCCCTGGTCAACACCGGTCCCCGGGCGGACGCGTTCCTCGGCGAGAGCGTCGCCGCCCGCCTGCTGACCACCCCCGTGGCGGGCGAACTCCTCTGGCGCTTCCGCACCGACAGCACGATCCGCGACGCGCTGAGCACCGCGTTCACCCGCGAGGTGCCGATCCCGGACCGGCTCGTCGCCGACGTCCGCCGGGTGACCTACCGCGGCCTCACCGAGACCGGCGAGGGCGTCGACGCCTTCCTGGCCGAGAGCCCCATCCCCGACCGCCTGACCCGCGTGGCCCTCCCCACGCTGGTGATCTTCGGGGCCGAGGACCGTCGGTGGCAGCCGTCGTCCGCCGAGGACTACCGGCAGGTCCCCCAAGTACGCCTCGAACTCCTCGCAGGCGTCGGCCACACGCCGATGATCGAGGCCCCCGACCCGACCGGCGCGCTCCTGCGCGATTTCGTCGACTCCGTTTGACCAGCGGCGATCACAGGTTGTCGTCCAGGAAGTCGGCGATCAGCGGGGCGATCCGGGGCAGGTGGTCCTCCAGGGCGAAGTGGCCGGTGTCGAACAGGTGGAGCGCGCTGTCCGGGACGTCGCGCAGGTAGGCCTTGGCGCCCGCCTCGGTGAAGAACGGGTCGTTGACGCCCCAGGTGATCAGGGTCGGCGGGCGGTGCTCGCGCAGCCACGCCTGCCAGTCCGGGTAGGCGGCGACGTTGCGGTGGTAGTCGTAGGCCAGGGCGAGCTGGGCCTGCTTGCGGCCCGGCTGGTCCAGGAAGAACTGGTCGAGCAGCCACCCCTCCGGCGCGATCAGCTCGGGATCGGCGGTGCCGCCCTCGTATTGGGCGCGGGTGGCCTCGAGGGTGAACAGGTCCAGGATCGTCCGCTCGGCGCCGGGGGTGTCGGGGGTGAGGGCGATGAAGTCGCGGGCCGCGGGCGACAGGCCCTCGGTGTAGGCGTTGCCGTTCTGCACGACCAGGCCCGCGATCCGCTCGGGTCGGCGCAGCGCGAGCCGGAAGCCGACGGGCGCGCCGAAGTCGAACAGGTACGCGGCGAAGCGCCCGGGCAGCACCCGGTCCGCGAAGCCCTCGACGATGTCGGCGAGGCGGTCGAAGGAGTAGGTGAACCCGTCGGGGGCCTTCGTGTGGCCGAACCCGGGGTAGTCGGGCGCGACGAGCCGGTATCGCGCGCCGAGGGCGTCGATGAGGCGGCGGAACTGGTGCGATGCCGACGGGAAACCGTGCAGCAGCAGCAGGATCGGCGCGTCGGGTCTGTCCGGAAGGGACTCCCGGTAGAAGACCTCGACCCCGTCCACGGCAACCCGGCGATGGGCGACGCGAGCGATCATGTCACATGCCTCCTTGGCTCGATGACGCATTAGTTCTACCGCGACATGATCTAACGGGTCAAACGGTCCTGATAGCATTAGCGCCATGAGTGACCCGCTCACCGGCGAGGGCCTGGCGCTGGATCTGGTCAACACCCGCCCGGTCACCGAGGACGGCCGCGCCGACCTGCTCGCCACCCCGGACCGGCTGGCCGCCTGGCTGGCCAGGGAGCCCGCGCTCCAGGCGGATGTGGGCAACGCCGCCCCCACGGCCGCCGATCTCGGCCCCGTGCACGCCGTGCGGGAGCACATCGACGCCGTCGTCCATGCGCTGCTGAACGGCGTCCGCCCGCCGAAAGCCGCCCTGCGCGGCCTGACCGAGGCGCAGCGCGCCGCGCCCGCCGTGCGGGAGCTGGCGTGGGACGGCGCGGGCGTCACCGCGACGTCCCGACGGGACGGCAGGCTCGGCGTCAGGCTGGCCGCCCGCCTCGCCGAAGCGGCGGTCGACCTGCTCACCGACCCGGCGGTCAGCCGCCTCAAGCGATGCGAGGCCGACGACTGCGTGATGGTCTTCCTGCCCGCGCATCCCCGCAGGCGCTGGTGCTCGCCGACCCGCTGCGGCAACCGCACGCGGGTGGCGCGCTATTACCGGCGTCACCGGCCGTGATAATCTCGGCGTGCAGGACCGGATCTGATGCCGAATGGGTGAGTTGATGAGTGCCGCCAAGGCCGTCGCCGCGCGCGACGGCGATCGGACCTTCCTCACGTCCCGGACCCCGGTCTGACACCTCCGCCCCAGCCATGACGGTTGTCGGGCACCGCTTCGCGATCGCCGGGGTCCCCTGAACCAAGGGATCCACGTTGTCTCACGACCGCAATACCTGGCACACCCGTGCCGAGACGCCCGAGGACATCGCGGCCATCCGCGCCATCCTCGTCGCCGCCTTCCCCACCGCCCTGGAAGCGGGCATCGTCGACGCCCTGCGCGCCGACGCGGAGGCGTGGATCGATGGCCTGTCCATCGTCTCCACGGACGCGGCGGACGTCCCGGTGGGCTACGCGCTGCTCACGCGATGCCACATCGGTGCCGAACCGGCCCTCGCCCTGGCCCCATGCGCGGTGACCCCCACGGCACAACGCACCGGCGCGGGCTCGGCCGCCATCCGAGCAGCCCTGACCGCCGCCCGGAACCTGGACGAGAACGCGGTTGTCGTCCTGGGCCACCCCGAGTACTACCCGAGGTTCGGCTTCACCCCCGCATCCGGGTTCGGGATCAAGGCCCCGTTCGAGGTGCCCGACGAGGCCATGATGGCGATGGCCCTGTGCGACCGCCCCCTCACCAGGGGCACGGTCCACTACCCACCAGCGTTCGGAGTCTGACCACCGGACGCGAGTGAACGATGCGGGCCGCGGGGCCGGACAACCCCGCGGCCCGCACCCGTTGCCGGGTGAGGTGACCACACTCGGCCAGGCTGGTCGCGTCCTGACCAGACAGCCGGGTGGCCCACCGGATGAGGTCATGGCGCTCGGCCGACCACTCATCCGCGTGACGTCGCCCGAGCGCAGAGCGGACTTCAGTCGCAGCCGCGCCCGCCGAGCGAGGTGATCAAGCCCCAGCGGCCGCATGACCTCCCGCCCCGGGCCACAGTGGTGTGCCCTGCGGTCTCACGCAGCCGCGCGTCCTGCCGAGGAAGCGGTCGCTCTGCGGCAAACTCCCCCACGCAGCCGCACGTTGAGCCGCGCCGCCACCAACCTCACCCACCCAACCGCGCATTGAGTCGGCCCGCCCGGCGACAGGGGTGACCGCAGTCAGACACGCTGCCGTCGGCAGAACCCCCGGCCGCGCGCAGAGCACCCTCCCCCCGGGGCCCTCAAACCTCACCCACGCAATTGCGCGTTGAGTCGGGCCGCCTGGCGGGTGAGGTGGCCGCACTCCGGGAGGTTGGTCGCTGCCCGGGCGGCTTCGGCGTAGAGGCGGGCGGCGGTTGTCGGGTCGCCGTCGCGTTCGTGGAGGTAGGCGGCGACGGCGGTGTAGCGGGGGAGGGTGGGGTCCAGGGCCGACAGGGCGGCCAGGCCCGCTCGGGGGCCGTCGGCCTCGCCGACGGCTACCGCGCGGTTGAGGCGGGCTACCGGGCTGTCGGTGATGCGCACCAACTCGTCGTACCACTCGACGATCTGGACCCAGTCGGTCTCCTCGGCTGTCCGGGCGTCGGCGTGGAGGGCGGCGATGGCGGCCTGGGCCTGGAACTCGCCCAGCCGGTCGCGCGCGAGCGCGGCCTGGAGCACGTCCACGCCCTCGGCGATCATGCGGGTGTCCCAGAGCCCTCGGTCCTGTTCGGCGAGGGGCACCAGGCTGCCGTCCGCGGCGGTCCGGGCCGGGCGGCGGGCGTGGTGGAGCAGCATGAGCGCCAGCAGGCCCGCTACCTCCTCGTGGTCGATCCTGGCCGCCAGCTCGCGGGTGAGGCGGATGGCCTCGGCGGCGAGGTCGACGTCGCCGGAGTAGCCCTCGTTGAAGACCAGGTACAGCACGCGCAGCACCGTGGCGACGTCGCCGGGCCGGGTGAACCGGACGCCGGAGACGGTCCGCTTGGCCCGGCTGATCCGCTGGGCCATGGTCGCCTCGGGCACGAGGTACGCCTGCGCGATCTGCCGCGTCGTCAGCCCGCCCACCGCGCGCAGCGTCAGCGCGACGGCCGACGCGGGCGTCAACGACGGGTGCGCGCACAGGAAGTACAGCTGCAGCGTGTCGTCCACCGCCTCGCCCGGGCCGGGCGCGGGCTCGGCGTCGACGCGGACCTCCCGGTGCCGCCGGGACGTGTCGGCCCGGGCGGCGTCGAGGAACTTGCGCCACGCCACGGTGACCAGCCAGCCCTTGGGGTCGCGCGGCGGGTCGTCCGCCCACGTGCGCAGGGCCTCCACCAGCGCGTCCTGCACGGCGTCCTCGGCCGCCGCGAAGTCTGCTCCGCGGCGGACGAGGACGCCGATCACGGTGGGGGTGAGGGTCCGCAGCAGGGCCTCGTCCACTCCGGTCACTCCGTGATGGTCGGGGGCTCGGTCAGGAACGGCCGCAGCTCGAGCCACTCGTGGATCGGCTTCCCGCCCGCGCCCGGGGCCGCGGACAGCTCGCCTGCCAGCTCGACCGCGCGCTCGTAGGAGTCGACGTCGATCACCATCCAGCCCGCGATCAGGTCCTTGGTCTCGGCGAACGGGCCGTCGGTGACCGGCGGGCGCCCCTCGCCGTCGTAGCGGACGAACGTCCCCTCCGGCGAGAGCGCCTGGCCGTCGACGAACTCCCCGCTCTCCTCCAGCCGGGCGGCGAAGTCGCGCATGTACTGCATGTGCGCGGTGACCTCCTCCGGCGTCCACTGGTCCATCGGCACGTCGTTGACCGCCGCGGGCGCGCCCCGGTAGTGCTTGAGCAGCAGGTACTTGGCCATCGTGTACTCCTCGGTGTGGTGAGGCCCATTCTGGCCTCTTCACCCCCGGGACGAAGCCGCGACCGGCTTCTCGACATCCCCGCCCAAGATTTTTCCGAGAAACGTCCACCGGAGCTGTCCTGACGGCGTTCGCCCAGGTCAGGAGGGCATCAGCGCGCAGGCTGCGCCGCAGCCCCCGTGCCGACCTCGCCGGACAGGGCCGTTTCCTCGCGGAGGGCCCGCAGGGTGTCGAGTTCGCGGTCGATGTCGCGGCGCTTGGCCTGCAGGCGGGCGATCTCCTGGGCCAGCAGCCGCTCCATGACGCCCGTGCGCTCCGCCGGCGGGGCGTCCAGGCAGGGCAGCAGCTCGGCGATGGTGGCGCTGCGCAGCCCCGCGGCGAACAGGTGCTGGATCATGACGACCCGCTCGACCATGGAGCCGTCGAAGTCGCGCCACCCGCCGGGGGTGCGGGTGGAGCGGATGAGGCCGTGCTCCTCGTAGTACCGCAGGGACCGGGTGCTGACGCCGCTGGCCTCCGCCAGCTCACCGATGCGCATGACACCTCCCACAAGCTCTCCGCGGACTCCATTCTTGCAGTTGACACCGGTGTGAGGTTCCACCATCGACCGCAGCGCCCTCCGCCACCCGAGGGCTCCCGTCGATGAAGGACACCCACGCCATGCACTGGCTCTACCTCGGCATCGCCGTCGTCTTCGAGATCGCCGTCGCCGTCTCCGCGGGCAAGGCCCGGGGCTTCACCCGGCCCGCCTGGACCGCGGCCACGCTCGTCAGCGGCGGCATCGCCACCTACCTGCTCAGCCTGGCGCTCCTGACCTTCGACGTCGGCGTCGGCTACGCGATCTGGACCTCCGGCGCGGGCGTCGGGATCGTCGTCCTGGGCGCCGTCCTGCTGAACCAGCGCCTCGGCTGGCGCAAGCTCGTCGGCATCGCCGCCGTCATCGTCGGCGTCGTCGGCCTCCAGCTCAGCGGCGCGGTATGAGAACCCCGACCGAAGGAACCCCCATGTCCAACCGCACCCACCGCGCCCGAGCGTGGCTCGTCCTGTTCCTCGCCGGAGCGTTCGAGGTCGGCTACGCCCTCGCCGTCGGCGGCAGCCGGGGATTCACCGTGCTCTCCTGGTCGCTCGTCGCGGTCGTCTTCTTCCTGCTGACCCTCTTCGCCCTGAGCCTCGCCCTGCGCACCATCGATGTGGGCATCGGCTACGCCGTCTGGGCGGGCATCGGGGCCGTCGGCGCGGCGCTGCTCGGCCCCGTCCTCCTCGACGAGACCCTGACGCCCGCCAAGGCGTTCTGGCTCGCCGTGATCATCGCGGGCGTCGTGTGGCTCAAGCTCGCCGACAGCCCCAAGCGGACCTAGGCCGGACCCAGCCCGGCATCGACGGATGCCGGGCTGGGCAGGGCGGCTAGCCGAAGTTCACGTCACTGCACCACATGTACGTCTGGTCCAGGTGCGAGGCCTGCCAGATCGTGAAGACGATGTGGTGGCCGCGGTAGGAGCCGTTGGTGTTGACGGTGAACGAGATGTTCTGGGCGGGGGCGAACCTGCCGGTCTGGGTGATGAAGTCCAGGTTGCCCCAGCCGAGCCGCTGGGTGGCGGGGTTGAAGCCGTTCTTGCTGATGTAGACCCTGAAGTAGTCCGCGCCGTGGCTGGCCTGGTCGTACAGCCGCATCGAGAAGCTGCTGCCGACGTTGGTGGTCTTCCACCGGCCGGGGGTGTTCAGGGCGTTGTTGCGGGAGAGGGCGTTGCTGCAGAGCTGTCCGTCGGGGGTCGACCCCTGGAAGTTGCCCCGAAGTCCGTCCCGCAGCGCGCTCATCCAGTTCCACATGGTGTCGGCGTTGGCCTGGAAGGCCTGCCAGCACATGGGGTCCTGCTGCTGCATGGCCGGGTTCGTGTGCTGACTTCCCCAGGTCTGCCAGCACTGGTAGGCGCGGGTGGCGGGACTGACGATCGTCCCGTGCGCCGATGCGGGCGTGGTCCAGACGAACATGCAGGCCAGCACGCTGATGGCCAGTGCGATGATGCCCCGCCGTCTGGTGACGGACCCCGAGGTTCCGCGCAGACGCATGGATGGGCCTCCATTCTCCGGTTGGGTGAGCGGTCACGATCGGGAGCGCTCCCAGAGCGGTTCTCAGCGTATACGTCACGCACCGAAACATCAACGAAACACTGAGCTACCTCGGGAACGACCAACCGGCGGCGGTGAATCCTTTCCGCGCCCCCGGCCCTCTTATGGCCGATGGATACGTTACGAGGGACACGGGCGACGGGATCGCCGCGTGCCGCGGGGGTGGACGTGGTCGACCGGGGTTGGGCGAGCGAGCAGCTCATCGCGGCCGCGCAGGGCGGCGACCTCGAATCGCTCGCCGCGGTGGTGCACGGGGCGCACCCGCACGTGCGGCGCTTCGCCGACCACCTGTGCGCGTCCCCGCAGGACGCCGAGGACGCGGCGCAGGAGGCGCTGATCATCCTCTACCGCAAGATCGGTTCCCTGCGCGCCACGGCGGCGCTCGCCTCCTGGATGTTCCGGATCGTCCGGCACGAGTGCCTGCGCCGCGCCCGGCGGCTGGTCGACCGCCACGACGGGACCGACGCCGACCCGGTGGCGTCGGCCGAGGACGAGGCCATCCGGCGCCTGGAGGCCGAGCGCGTCGCGGCGGCCATCCGGGCGCTGCCCGACATCCAGCGCCGCGTGCTGGTCATGCGCGACGTGCTGGGCCACCCGGGACGCGCGGTCGCCGAGGCGCTCGGCCTGAGCACCCCGGCGATGAAGTCCCACCTGCACCGGGCGAGGGCCGCGCTCCGCGCGGGCCTGAGCGCCTGACACTCCCCCACCGAAGGGAACCTCGCCATGCTCACAACCGGCTCACCCGCGCCCGAGATGGTGCTGGAGGACACCGACGGACAGACCGTCCGCGTGTCCGATCACCAGGGCGACCACGCGGTCCTGCTCTTCTTCGTCCGGTCGACGTCGTGCCCGGTCTGCACCCGGCACGTGCGCGACCTCGTCGCCCGCCGGGGCGAACTGGAGGCCGACAACGTCCGCGTCCTTATCGCGGTCCCGGAGGACCGCGAGCGGGCGGCACGGTGGAAGGCGCGGCACGCGATCCCGTTCCCCGTCCTCACCGGCCGCGACAGGAGCCCGCACGAGCTGATCGGGCTGACCAGGAGGATCTTCGGCGCGATGCAGCAGTCCGGCAGCGTCCTCATCGACCGCCACGGCATCGTCCGCCACGCCCACGGCGCCACCCTCCCCACGGGCAGCTACGACCGACAAGGAATCGCCGCGGCCATCGCGTCCTCCACTCAGGACTGATCGTCAGATTTCCGAGTGTCCGTGTAACCGCTCTCTTGACGAGGTCCAGACCACCTGCGAAGCTCCGGAAGAGAGCTCTCATCACGTCTCCTCCCTGCGTAAGGAGCTGTAGTGAGAACGCGGATAACGTTGAGCTGTGCCCTGACGGCCGCCGCGCTGGTCAGTGCCCCGGTGGCGGCCCAGGCCGAGCCCGTCGCGTCCCCCGACGGGCTGCACGCTGCCCTGGCCCGCGACCTGGGCTGGCGCCCGGCCGAGGCCGCCGTGCGCCAGGCCGCCGAGACCGCGGCCGTGCCGGTGGAACAGGCGTTACGGCAGCGGCTGGGCGAGCGCTTCGGCGGCGCCTGGTACGACGGCGGCCTCAAGGTCGGCGTGCTCGACCGCGCGGACGCCGCCGCGGTGCGGGCCGCGGGCGCGCAGCCGGTGCCGGTGGCCAGGTCAGAGCGGGCGCTGATCGCCGACAAGGCGCGACTGGACCGGCACTCCCCCGGCCCGGACGTCTACGCCTGGTACGCCGACCCGGCGACGAACTCGGTCGTGGTCGAGGGCGGCACCGCGAGCGCCGCCGCGGCGTTCGCCCGCGCGGCCGGGGTGCCCGCCCGCGCGGTCGTCGGGCAGCGGCCCCGGCCGCTGTACGACATCCGGGGCGGCGACCAGTACGTCATCAACGGCAACACCCTGTGCTCGGTCGGGTTCTCCGTCAACAACGGCGGCTTCGTCACCGCGGGCCACTGCGGCGGCGTCGGCAGCCCCACGCTCGGGTACAACAACGTCGGCCAGGGGACGTTCGCCGGGTCGTCCTTCCCGGAGAACGACTACGGCTGGGTGCGCACGAACGGCAACTGGACCCCGACCCCGTACGTCAACAACTACTCCGGCGGCAGCGCGGCGGTCACCGGCTCCCAGGAGGCCGCCGTCGGGGCGTCGGTGTGCCGCTCCGGGCGCACCACCGGGTGGCGCTGCGGCACCATCCAGGCCAAGAACGTCACCGTGAACTACTCCGGCAGGCTCGTGCACGGCCTGACGTCGACGACGGCGTGCGCGGAGGGCGGCGACTCGGGCGGGGCGTGGCTGGCCGGGACCCAGGCCCAGGGCGTCACCTCGGGCGGGTCGGGCAACTGCTCCACGGGCGGCACGACGCTTTTCCAGCCGCTCAACGAGATCCTGGGCGTGTACGGCCTGCAACTGACCACAGTGGGCGGAGGGAGCACGAGCCGGATCATCGGCTGGCAGGACAAGTGCATCGACGTGCCCAACAGCAACGCCGTCGACGGCCAGCGGCTCCAGATCTGGGACTGCAACGGCACCGCGGCGCAGAACTGGACCTTCCCCGGCGACGGCACGGTCCGCGCGTTCGGCCTCTGCATGGACGTCGCGTGGGGCTCCCGCGACAACGGCGCGGCGATCCAGCTGGCCCGCTGCTCGGGCAACCCGGCCCAGCAGTTCGTCCTCAGCGCGGCGGGCGACCTGGTCAACCCGCAGGCGAACAAGTGCGTCGACGTGACCGCGTGGGGCGGCAGCGGCACACCGCTCCAGCAGTGGGAGTGCACCGGCGGCGCGAACCAGAAGTGGCGCAGGGGCTGATCCACCCGGGAGGGGCGGCGCGGCGGCGCCGTCCCTCCCCTACTGCGCCGTCCAGGTACAACCTCCGCTGGACCGACGACGGCCGCATGCCTGCCACGCTGACCAGACACTTCCCGGACAGCGATCTGATCAGGACGCAAACGGTCGGCCACGGACCGGGCGCCGGGTTCGTCGACGCCATGGCGGGCGGGTCACTGCTAGCCGACGGCGCCCCCGCCGCCGGTCTCCCAGCCGGGGGTCCGCAGGTGGAACGTCGCGGTCTTCGGCCCAGCCCTGCCGAGAACCACGGGGCCAGCTGGACTCGCGGTCCACGTCCTACGACGAGCGCCTCACCTGGGCGCCGACGCCGCTGGTCAGGGTGGGTGACCGCTGGCACGCGGCGCTGACCCACCCGGCGGACGCCCGGTTCGTCTCCCTCCGGGCCCAGGCCAAGGACACCAGGGGCAACGCTGTCGACCAGACCATCGTCCGCGCCTATGCCCTGGGAATAGTTGACGTGTCAGGTAGGTTGATCCCGATGTAGTTGACACGTCATCTACTTGGAGGATGAGATGGAGTTCGGTGTCTTCTCGGTCAGTGACATCACCACCGACCCCACGACGGGCCGCACGCCGTCGGAGGCGGAGCGGATCAAGGCGGTCCTGGCGATCGCGCGCAAGACCGAGGAGGTCGGGCTGGACGTCTTCGCCCTGGGCGAGCACCACAACCCGCCGTTCTTCTCGTCCTCCCCGACCACGACGCTGGCCTACATCGCCGCGCGGACCTCGCGCCTGCGCCTGTCGACGGCGACGACGCTGATCACCACCAACGACCCGGTGAAGATCGCCGAGGACTACGCGATGCTGCAGCACCTGGCCGACGGCCGAGTGGACCTGATGCTGGGCCGGGGCAACACCGGCCCGGTCTACCCCTGGTTCGGCCAGGACATCCGCAACGGCATCCCGCTGGCGATCGAGAACTACGCGCTGCTGCGCAAGCTGTGGGACGAGGACGTCGTCGACTGGTCCGGCAAGTTCCGCACGCCGCTGCAGAGCTTCACCTCGACGCCGCGGCCGCTGGACGGCGTCGCGCCGTTCGTGTGGCACGGCTCGATCCGGTCCCCGGAGATCGCCGAGCAGGCCGCGTACTACGGCGACGGCTTCTTCCACAACCACATCTTCTGGCCCCCGGAGCACACCCAGCGGATGGTGGAGTTCTACCGCCGCCGGTTCGAGCACTACGGCCACGGCTCGGCCGACCAGGCCATCGTCGGCCTGGGCGGACAGGTGTTCCTGCGCAAGAACAGCCAGGACGCCGTGCGGGAGTTCCGGCCGTACTTCGACAACGCGCCGGTCTACGGCCACGGCCCGTCGCTGGAGGAGTTCAGCCGGGAGACGCCGCTGACCGTCGGGAGCCCGCAGCAGGTCATCGAGCGGACGCTGGGCTTCCGCGACTACGTCGGCGACTACCAGCGCCAGCTGTTCCTCATCGACCACGCCGGGCTGCCGCTGAAGACGGTGCTCGAACAGCTGGACCTGCTGGGCGAGGAGGTCGTGCCGGTGCTGCGCAAGGAGTTCGCCGCGCGCAGGCCCGCGCACGTCCCCGACGCCCCCACGCACGCCGCGCGCGTCGCGGCCAAGGGCGGGGCGAAGGACGCCACCGTGTACGCGGCGGCGGACGGCGTCACCGGGCAGGTCACCGAGGAGGTCGAGGTCCGATGAGCACCCTCGCCGTCGTCAGCGCCGGGCTGAGCGTGCCCTCGTCCACCCGGCTGCTGGCCGACCGGCTCGCCGCCGCGACGGCCGCCGCCCTGCGCGAGCGGGGCGGCGACCCGGCCGTCGAGGTCGTCGAGCTGCGCGACCACGCCCGCGCCCTCGCCGACAACCTGGTGACGGGTTTCGCCACCGAGTCGCTGCGGGGCGCGATCGACGCGGTCGCCGGGGCCGACGGCGTCATCGCCGTCACCCCGGTGTTCTCCGCCTCCTACAGCGGCCTGTTCAAGACCTTCTTCGACGTGCTGGACAAGGAGACGCTGGTCGGCAAGCCCGTCCTGCTGGCCGCGACCGCGGGCACGGCCCGGCACTCGCTGGTGGTCGAGCACGCCATGCGGCCGCTGTTCGCCTACCTGCGCGCCATCGCCGTCCCCACCGGGGTCTTCGCGGCCCCGGAGGACTGGGGCGGCGACGGCGGCGTCGACCGGGCGCTGGCCACCCGGATCGACCGGGCGGCGGGCGAGCTGGCCGACCTCATGGCCGGGCGTCGGCAGGCGGCCCCGGACAAGGGGCTCGACGGGCCCTTCGGCGGCACGCCGTCGTTCGAGACTCTGCTGCGGGGCGGCTGAGGTCACGGCCGGGCCGTCCGGTCGATGAGGATGAGCGGGATCGTGGCCAAGGCCAGGATTCCGCCGATCCACGACACGGCGGTCACCGGGGCGCCCAGGTCGAGCGCCGTGGCGGCGAAGACCGGGGTGAGGCTGATGCCGAGCTGGAACGCGGAGACGGTGGTGGCGCCCGCGAGGGTCGGCGCGGCCGCGGCGATGGCGAACACCCGCCCGTAGAGGGCGGGATTGAGCACGAAGGCCGCGATCCCGAGCAGGAAGACGACCGGCACGACGACCACCGGGTGCTCGGCGAGCACCGCGAGGAGCGCGGAGAGGACCGCGACGCCGACCGCACCGCCGACGAGCGCGTGGTGCGGCCGCCGGTCGGCGACCCGCCCGCCGACCGACAGGCCGACGAACGCGCCGACCCCGAACAGCGCGAGCACGCCCGGGACCCACGCCTCCGCGATGCCGGTGACGTCGGCGAGGACCGCCGCGAGGTAGTTGAAGGAGATCATGTACGCGGCCGTGCTCAGGATGGTGGTCGCGTAGACGCCCCACAGGCGCGGCTTCCGCATCGTGGCCAGTTCCCCGGCAAGGCTCGGCGCGGCCGCGGGTCGCGTGGCGGGCAACCCGACCGCGCAGGCGACCGCGCCCGCGAGGGTCAGGACGACCACGCCCCAGAACCCGCCCCGCCAGTCCGTGAGGTGGCTGAGCAGCGTGCCCGCCGGGCCGCCCGCGACCATGGCGACGCTGAGCCCGCTGACGACCACCCCTGAGGCACGGGCGTTGCGGTCCGGCGTGACCAGCCCGATGGCGGTCACCGCGGCCACGGCGAAGAACCCGGCGTAGGCGAGCCCGGCCACGAACCGGGTGACCAGCAACACCCAGTGATCAGCAACCAGCCCAACCGCCACGGCAACGGCGAAGACGAGCTGCGTGACCAGCAGCGTCGTACGCCGAGGCCACCCCAGACTAAGCACAGCGAACGGCGGCCCCCCGACGACGACCCCCCAGCGCGAACGCGGTGATCAGCCAGCCCGCCGAGGACAGCGAAACACCAAGATCGCTGGCCACCGCGGGGAGGACTCCCGCCATCAGGAACTCAGCCGAACCCATCGCGAACAGGCTGAACGACAACAGATACACCCCCACCGGCAACCGCCCGCCAACCCGCACCCCACCGACAACCGCACTCACCGACCGACCCCTTCCCCATCCGAGCAACGACCCGCGACGCCGACCACACGCACCTTCGCCCCACCTGCCGGGAGAGCAACGCCGCACCCCGAGCGGACGCCCGCCATCAGAAACTCGGCGCTACCCACCGCAAACAGACCGAGGGGCAACAGATACACCCCCACCGGCAACCGATTGCCAACCCACACCTCGCCGACGACCACGCTCACCCACCGGCTCCTTCGCCACCCCAACGACGACCCGCCAACACCAACCACACACCCCTCCGCCCCACCTGCCCGACGAGCAGCGCCCACCGGGAAGACACCCGCAATCAAGAACCCGGCACTGCCCACCGCAAACAGACCGAACGACAACAGGTGCAACCCAACGGACAACCGGTCGCCAACCCGCACCTCCCCGACGACCGCGCTCACCCACCGGCTCCTTCGCCACCCCAACGACGACCCGCCGACACCGACCACACACCCCCTCACCTCACCTGCCCGACGAGCAGCGCCCACCGGGAAGACACCCACCATCAAGAACCCGGCACTGCCCACCGCAAACAGGTTGTAGGACAACAGATACACCCCAACCGGCCACCGCCCGGCGGCCTGCACCTCGCCGACGACCGCGCTCATCGGCTGGCTCCTTCGCCATACGAGCATCGGCCCGCCACGCCGACCACACTCGCCTTCGCCCCGCCTGCTCGATGAGCAGGCCACCGAGCGGACGTTCGGCGCGTGGACCACGCGCACCCTGGCTTCTCCTGCCCTGCCGGTGGCGTCGGTCCTCGCCGGGCGCAGCGATGGTCCGGGCGAGCCGCTCCGCGCGGTGCGGGCTGGCGCTGTCCCGGCTCCGGCCGCGCGCCTGGAGACGGCGGCCGCGCCCGGAACGTCCCTGTCCCATGGGGAATCCATGGTCATCACCTCCGCCCGCAGCATCCGCAGTGTCGGGCGGTTCCGGCAAACGTTCTTGCCGAAATCGGGACAGGGTGGTGGACTGGGGCCCATGGAGGACCAGCCCACCGTCGCCGCGGCGATCGACCAGATCGCGCCCCGTCTGCGGCGTGCTCGGGAAAAGAAGGGGGTGACGCTGGCCGAACTCAGCCGCACCACCGGTATCTCCACCAGCACCCTGTCGCGGTTGGAGTCCGGGCAGCGCCGTCCCAGTCTTGAGTTGCTGTTGCCGATCACCGCCGCGCTCGGGCTGCGGCTCGACGAGATCGTGTCCGCGCCCCGGGTCGTGGATCCTCGGGTGCCGCAGACGTCGGCGCGGGTGGACGGTCGGGTGCTGATCCCGCTGACCCGGCAGCAGAGCGAGCCGCGCGCCTACAAGATGATCATCCCGCCCGAGGACGCCGAGCCTCGGCTGCGCACGCACGCCGGGTACGAATGGCTCTACGTGCTGCGCGGTCGTCTCCGGGTCATGCTGGGCGACCAGGACGTGGTGCTGGGTCCCGGCGAGGCCGCCGAGTTCGACTGCCGGACGCCGCACTGGTTCGGCGCCGCCGGGCGGGCGGACGTGGAGGTGCTCAGCCTCTTCGGCAAGCAGGGTGAGCGCATCCACATCCGCGCCCGCACCAGGCGCGACCCCCGGGTCAGCGGCTGAACACGGTCCGGTCGATCGCCCGTTTGAGGATCTTGCCCGTCGGCCCCTTGGGGAGTTCGTCGACCACGGCCACCAGGTGCGGGACCTTGTAGGCCGACAGCCGTTCCTTCGCCCACGCGCGCAGGTCCTCGGTGGCGAGTTCGGCGCCCGGCCGCAGGGTGATGACCGCGGCCACCTCCTCCCCGTAGTGGTCATCAGGCACGCTGACCACCGCGGCCTCCACGATGTCCGGATGCCCGTACAGGACCTCCTCGACCTCGCTTGGATAGACGTTGTAGCCGCCCCGAATCATCATGTCCTTCTTGCGGTCGACGATCCGCAGGTCGCCGTCGGCGTCCAGGGTCCCGAGGTCGCCCGTGCGGAGCCAGCCGTCGCGCAGGACCTCGGCCGTGGCGTCGGGGCGGTTCCAGTACCCCTTCATCACGACCGGCCCGCTGATGTGGACCTCGCCGACCTCGCCAGCCGGGAGGTCGGCCCCGCCCTCGTCCCGGATGGCGATGGCGCACCCAGGCAGCGGAATGCCCACATGTCCGGGCTTATAGGGCCTGCCGGGGTCCTGATAGGTCGCCGCCCCGCACGTCTCCGTCAGCCCGTACGCCTCCAGGATCGCGCACCCGAACCGCTCCTCGAAGGCGCGCATGACCTCCGCGGGCAGGGAGGCCCCGCCGGACGAGGCGTGGCGCAGTCCGGCGAACTCCCCGGCCCCGCCCGCCCCCGCGGCGTGCAGGAGCGCGTTCCACATGGTCGGCACCCCCGCGAGGAAGGTCGGTTCCGTCTCCCGCAGCAGCGACAGCATGGCCGAGGGCTCGAACCGCGCCAGCAGCGCCAGGCTCGCCCCGGCCTGCATCGCGACGTTCATGACGCACGCCTGCCCGTACACGTGGAACAGCGGCAGCGCGGTCGCGCCCCGGTCGGCGGCGGTGATGCCGTGGCTCGCGCGCAGGATCGCGCCGGACGCCTCCAGGTTGCCGTGGGTCAGCTGGGCGCCCTTCGGACGTCCGGTCGTGCCCGAGGTGTAGAGGATTGCGGCCGTGGCGTCCGCCGGGGTCGCGGGCGGCGTCTCGACCGCGCCGCCGCGGTCGAAGCCGACCAGGCCGGGGACGAGCGGCAGGCACGGGACGCCCAGCGCCTCGGCCGCCCTCCCCGGCGCCTGCCCGACCCCGTCCCAGCTCAGGACGAACACCACGCCCGCGTCCGTGCCGATGTGCTCCAGCTCGGGCCCGGTCGACATCGTGTTCGCCGTGACGGCGATGGCTCCCACGGCGTGGACGCCGTAGTACGCGCCGACGAACTCGGGCACGGACGGTGCCACCAGCAGCACGCGATCGCCCGGCCGCACGCCGACCTCGCGCAGGTGGCCCGCGACGGCGGCGACGCGGTCGCGCAGCTCCCGGTAGGTCCACACGTCGCCGCCCCCGAGGAGCGCGACGCGGTCGGGTGTGGCGCTCGCGTGCCGCCAGAGGGCTTCGGCTGTGTTCGGCATCCCGTCACCGGGGGGCCAGCGGCCGGAACGCGGGCGGCCGGTTCGCCAGGTAGCTCGCCACGCCCTCGGCCGCGTCCGGGTGCCGGAACGACTCGACCATCAGCCGGTCGGCCTCGGCGACCGCGTCGGCGAACTCCGAGTCCAGCGCGGCGCGGACCTGCTCCTTGATGATCCGCATCGACTCCGGCGAGCACAGCGTCGCCAGCTCGGTCGCGTAGTCCACGGCGGCGTCGAGCAGCGCGTCCGGCTCGACCACGCGGTCGACCAGGCCGAGCGCGCGCGCCTCCTCGCCGGTGACCACGCGACCGGACATCAGCAGGTCGAGCGCCGTGCTGGTGCCGACGAGCCGGGGCAGCAGCCAGGCCATCCCGTACTCGGCGATCAGGCCGCGCCGGACGAACGCGGTGGTCAGCTTCGCCGTGGGCGTGGCGAACCGGATGTCGCAGTACAGGGCCTCCACCAGCCCGAGCCCGGCGGCCGCGCCGTTGATCGCGGCGATCAGCGGCTTGCGCACGGTCATCGGGAAGGTCCTCGGCCGGGGCCGCTCGACCGAGTCGATCTCGTCGGCGCCGATCCGCTGGAGGTCCGCCATGTCCGCGCCCGCGCAGAAGCCCCGGCCCGCCCCGGTCACCACGATCGCGCGGACCCCGGGGTCGGCCTCGGCCTCGTCGAGGAGCGCGAAGTAGCGCCGTTCGAGCTCGTCGTTCCAGGCGTTGAGCCGGTCGGGCCGGTTCAGCGTCAGCACGAGCACCGGGCCGCGGCGGACCGCCAGCACGGTCTCGCCCTGCTTGGTTTCCTGCTTCATGGGGGTGATGCCTCTCTGATCAGACCGTGCGGACGCCGGGACGGGCGGGTGGACCGGGGACCGCGTGCGGGTCGGCGCGCACGGCGGCGGGGTTGGTCTCGGCCAGCACCCAGGCGCAGACGAGGGTGATGAGCCCCATGGCCGCGATGTACGCCGAGACGAGGGCCGTCGAGCCGGTCTCGGAGATGATCGCGGTCATGATGAACGGGGTGCCGCCGCTGACGGTGACCGACGCCAGCTGGTAGGCCAGCGACACCCCGGAGTAGCGGATGCCGGGCGCCAGCAGTTCGCCGATGTAGGCGGCCAGCGGGCCGTACGTCAGCGACTGGCCGAGCGACCCGACGGCCACGGCGACGGCGATGGCCGTCAGGGAGCCGGTGTCGACCAGCCAGAAGTACGGGAACGCCCACACCACGATCAGCGCGGCGCCCGCCAGCACCACCGGCCTGCGGCCGAAGCGGTCGGACAGCCTGCCCGCCCACAGCACCACCACGGCGCTCACCAGCGCGATCGGCAGCGAGATCGACAGGATGGCGTCGCGGCTCAGGTGCAGCGCCGTCGTGGCGTAGCTGACCACGCCCGCGATGCCGATGTAGAACAGCGCGTTGGTGCCCGCGAGCAGGCCCGCGGCCAGCAGGATCGTGCGCCAGTGGTTCCTGATCGCCTCCGACACCGGCGCCCGGACTACGTCGTCCTGGGACTTCCTGGCCGCGGCCAGCTCGCGGAACTCCCGCGAGTCCTCGACCTTGGCCTGGATGTAGAGCGCGACCGGGAACATCAGCGCGCTGGCCAGGAACGGGACGCGCCAGCCCCAGCTGAGGAACGCGGACTCCGACATGGTCCGGGCCACCACCAGGAACGCGGCGTTGCCGATGAAGACGCCGAACGAGACGCCCATCTGCCCGAAGGTGCCCGCGAAGCCCTTGCGCTTGGGCGATGCGGACTCGGTGAGCAGCAGGACGATGCCGCCCCACTGCGCCCCGCACGCCACGCCCTGCACGAAGCGCAGGGCCACCAGCAGGATCGGCGCGAGCACCCCGATCGTGCCCGCGCCGGGCAGGCAGCCGATGAGGAACGTGCCGAGCCCCATCGCGACCAGGGACGCGACCACGACCTTCTTGCGCCCGTGGCGGTCGCCGAGGTGCCCGGCGATCACGCCGCCGAGCGGGCGGGCCACGAAACCGGCCCAGAACGTGCTGAACGACAGCAGCACGCCGGTCATCGCCGACGCCTGCGGGAAGAACACGGCGGGGAAGACCAGCGCGGCGGCCGTCCCGTAGATGAAGAAGTCGTACCACTCGATCGAGCTGCCGATCAGGCCCGCGAACAGCATCCTGCGCTGTCCCGGCGTGCGCTTGCCCGCTTGCTCTCTCGTCGACTGCGTTGGCGGTGAGGTCATGACCGCTCCTTCGGAGGTCCTGGCGGACAGCGCCGGGGTGATGCCCGTCTTACTTGAATTCTGCGTCAAGTTCAAGTACCGGTCACGCGACGTCGAACAGGCCCGCCGCGCCCATGCCGCCCCCGACGCACATGGTGATCACGACGTGGCGGGCTCCCCTGCGCCTGCCCTCGATGAGCGCGTGGGCGACGAGCCGCGACCCGGTCATGCCGTACGGGTGGCCGACCGAGATGGCGCCGCCGTTGACGTTGAGCCGTTCGGGGTCGATGCCCAGCTGGTCGCGGCAGTGCACCGCCTGGGAGGCGAACGCCTCGTTGAGCTCCCAGAGGCCGATGTCGTCGACGGTCAGCCCGTGCTCCTTGAGCAGCCGCGGCACCGCGAACACCGGCCCCACGCCCATCTCGTCGGGCTCGCACCCGGCCACCGCCATGCCCCGGTAGACGCCGAGCGGCCGCAGCCCCCGCCGCTGCGCCTGGCCCGCCTCCATGAGCACCACGGCCGACGCGCCGTCGGAGAGCTGCGAGGAGTTCCCCGCCGTCACCGTCGACCTGGCCGTGACCTCGCCGTCGGGGAGGACCGTGCGCAGGGCGGCCAGGGTCTCGACGGTGGTCGACGGCCGGTTGCCCTCGTCCCGGGTGAGGACCACCTGCTCCTTGGCGACCTCGCCGGTCTCCTTGTCGACCACGGACCGGACGGCGGTCAGCGGCGCGATCTCCTCGTCGAACCGGCCCGCCGCCTGCGCCTCGGCGGTGCGCCGCTGGGAGAACGCGGCGAACTCGTCCTGGCTCTCCCGGCTGACGCCGTAGCGCTCGGCGACGATCTCGGCGGTGTGCAGCATCGGCAGGTAGATCGCCGGTTTGTTGGCCACCAGCCACGGGTCGGACGCGCGGTGGAGGTTGAGGTGCTCGTTCTGCACCAGCGAGATCGACTCCACTCCCCCGGCGACGACGACGTCCATGCCGTCGTGGACGACCTGCTTGGCCGCGGTCGCGATCGCCATCAGCCCGGACGAGCACTGGCGGTCGATCGTCATCCCCGGGACGGTCGCGGGCAGCCCCGCGCGCAGCGCCGCCTGGCGGGCGACGTTCGGCCCCGACGACCCCTGTTGCAGCGCGCAGCCGAGGACCAGGTCCTCGATCTCGGCGCCGTCGAGCCCCGCCCGCTCCACCGCGTGCGCGATCGCGTGCGCGGCAAGGTGCTGGGCCTGGGTGTCGTTGAACGCGCCGCGGTAGGCCCGGCCGATCGGCGTGCGGGCGGTCGAGACGATGACCGCTTCCCTCATGGGTGTTCCCTTCCTCGTCGGCCCGCCGTCAGGCGGCGGGGCCGCCTGCGACGTAGATGACCTGCCCGGACACGAACCCGGCTCCAGGGCTGGCCAGGAACGCCGCGGCGTGGGCGATGTCCTCCGGCTGGCCCGCGCGACCGACCGGGATCCGCTCCACGGCGAGCTTCTTGAGCTCGTCGAAGTCGACGCCCATGCGCTCCGCGGTCGCGGCGGTCATGTCGGTCTCGATGAACCCGGGCGCGATCGCGTTCACGGTGACGCCGTAGCGGCCCAGCTCGATGGCCAGCGTCTTGGTGAAGCCCTGCAGGCCAGCCTTGGCCGCGGCGTAGTTCGCCTGGCCGCGGTTGCCCAGGGCCGACGTGCTCGACAGGTTCACGATCCGGCCGAAGCGCGCGTCGACCATGTGCCCCTGGACGGCCTTGGACATCAGGAACGCCCCGCGCAGGTGCACGGCCACGACCGCGTCCCAGTCCGCGACGTCCATTTTGAACAGCAGGTTGTCCCGGATGATGCCCGCGTTGTTGACCAGCACCGTCGGCGGGCCGAGCACCTCGGTCACCGTCCCGACGGCCCTGGCCACCGCTGCCTCGTCCGCGACGTCCGCGCCCACCGCGACCGCGCTGCCGCCCGCCCCGGTGATGGCCGCGACGGTGGCGGCGCAGGCCTCCTTGGTCAGGTCGACGACGCCGACGGCCATGCCGTCGCAGGCGAGCCGCCGGGCGATCGCCGCGCCGATGCCGCGCGCTCCCCCGGTCACGATCGCAGTGGTCTTCCCTTGTCCCACAATGACTCCTCGTGCGAAATGGTGGAAATGTCAGACGCAGGCGGCGTCGGCGACCTCGGTGGCCGAGTCGATCAGGGCAGTGATCTGCTCGGCGGTCGCGGTCCCGGCAGCGGCGCGGTTCCTGGGGTCGTCGATGGCGCGGCGCAGGACGCCCTCGCCGATGATGGCGACCTTCCAGAGGCCGAGCGCGTGCCAGAACCCGAGGGCCGCCGGGTCCCGGCCGGTGTGGTCGAGGTAGCCGCTGGCGATCTCGTCGCGGTGCGGGAACCCGGGCAGCACGGAGGCCGACAGCTCACCGCCGACGGCGTCGCCGGGCTCCGGCCAGTAGGCCAGCAGGGTGCCGAGATCGGCCAGCGGGTCGCCCAGCGTGCACAGCTCCCAGTCCAGGACCGCCGTCACCTCGCCGTCGGTCCCCGTGATCACGTTGCGCAGGTGGAAATCCCCGTGGACGAGCGTGGTCTCGCGCTGCGCCGGGATCGCGGCGCGAAGCCGCTCGGTCAACGCCTCCAGCGCGGGCAGCTCCCGTGTCCTGGACCTCTCCCACTGCCTCGACCACCGCGCGAGCTGGCGCTCGGCGTACGGGCGGCGGCTCGCCAGGTCGGCCAGGCCCGCCCGGTCGAGGTCGACGGCGTGGACGCGGGCAAGCGTCTCGCCGAGGGACAGCCCGATCGCGCGACGCCGGTGGAGGCTCAGCCCCTCGGCGACCGCCGGGCCGTCGACCACGACGCCGTCGACGAACTCCATGAGCACCAGCGGCGCCCCGGCGTCGAGGAACACGCCGAGCACCCGGGGCGTCGGGACGTCGGTGTCCTCCAGCGCCGTCAGGATGCGCGCCTCGCGGACGACGTCGTGGGCCGAGGACAGCAAGCGCCCCAGCGGCGGCTTGCGCAGCACCCACCGCCGCCCTGCCCCGTCCGTGAGCCGGAACGTCAGGTTCGACTGGCCGAGCCCGATCCGCTCCACCCGCAGCTCGCCGGAGAACTCGACGCCGATGTCGGCCAGCCACGGCGCGAGCGCGGCGGGGTCGATGCCGAAGCCGCCCTCAGCCATCGCCCGCCGTCCGCGCCTTCATGGCGGTGGCGTCGCCGAGCAGCGCGCCGCCGTCGACCACCAGCGTCTCCCCGGTGATCCAGGAGGCCGCGTCCGAGGCCAGGAACGCGACCGACGCTGCCACGTCGTCGGGCTCGCCGATGCGCCCGAGCGCGAACACGGCGCTGAGCCGGTCCTCGTGGTCGCGCCACAGCTCCTCGGCCAGCCGCGTCCTGACGACCGCGGGCGCTACCGCGTTGACCCGCACGCGCGGCGACAGCTCCAGCGCCAGCTGCCTGGTCAGGTGGATCAGCGCGGCCTTCGTGGCGTTGTAGACGCCCAGGCCCGGCTCGACCGTCATGCCGCCGACGGAGGCGACGTTCACGACCGAGCCGCCGTGCTCGCCCATCCACGCCCGCACCGCGGTCGCCGTCCACAGCAGCGGCCCCCACAGGTTGACGTCGACCGTCTTGGCGAAGCGGGCGTGGTCCTGGTCGACCAGCGGCCCGTGCGCCGGGTTGGTGCCCGCGTTGTTGACCAGGACGTCGAGCCCGCCGAAGCGCTCGACCGCGAACTCCACGCAGCGCCGCGCGGCGTCCTCGTCGGCCGCGTGCGCGGCGAAGCCCACCGCGGTCGCGCCCACCTGCGCGGCGGCGGCCTCGGCCGCCTCCGGCTTGCGGGAGGTCACCACGACGTTCGCCCCGGCGTCGGCGAGCCTGCGCGCCACGGCGAGCCCGATGCCGCGGGAGCCGCCCGTCACCACCGCCGTGCGGCCGGTGAAGTCCTGCACGGTCACGGGCGCGACCCCGTCCACGCGCTCGTCATGCCGGGCTCGCGGTGCTTGCGCAGCTCCCACAGCGCGATCGCGCGCTTGTGCACCTCGTCGGGGCCGTCGGCCAGGCGCAGCGTGCGGAGGTGGGCCCACGCGCTGGCGAGCGGGAAGTCGTCGGTGACCCCGCCGCCGCCGTGCACCTGGATCGCCCGGTCCACGATCTCCAGCGCCATCCTCGGCGCGGCGATCTTGATGGCGGCGATCTCGGTCCGCGCCTCCTTGTTGCCGACCGTGTCCATCATCCACGCGGCCTTGAGGGTCAGCAGCCTGGTCATCTCGATCTCGATGCGGGCCTCGGCGATCCAGTCCTGGATGTTGGCCCGCTCGCTCAGCGGCGCGCCGAAGGTCACCCGGGAGTCCGCGCGCTGGCACAGCATCTCCAACGCGCGCTCCGCCATGCCGATCGCGCGCATGCAGTGGTGAATGCGCCCCGGTCCGAGGCGCGCCTGGCTGATGGCGAAGCCCTCGCCCTCGCCCTTGAGCAGGTCCCGCGCGGGCACGCGCACGTCGGTGAACTCGATCTCGGCGTGGCCCTCCCGGTCGGTGTAGCCGAACACCGGCAGGTTGCGGACGAGGCTGATCCCCGGCGCGTCGATCGGGACGACCATCATCGACTGCTGGCGGTGCGCGGGGGCGTCGGGATCGGTTTTGCCCATCACGATCAGCACGGCGCAGTTCTTGTGCATCGCGTTGGAGGCGAACCACTTTCGGCCGTTGAGCACGTACTCGTCGCCGTCGCGGTCCATGCGCAGCTGGATGTTGGTGGCGTCGGAGCTGGCCACGTCCGGCTCGGTCATGGCGAACGCGGAGCGGATCGTCCCGTCCAGCAGCGGCCGGAGGTACTTCTCCTTGTGCTCGTCGGTGCCGAACAGCGTGAGCACTTCCATGTTGCCGGTGTCGGGCGCCGAGCAGTTGCAGGCCTCCGGCGCCAAGTGGACGCTGCGGCCCATGATCTCGGCCAGCGGGGCGTACTCCAGGTTGGTCAGTCCCGGGCCCCACTCCGGGTGCGGGTGGAACAGGTTCCACAGCCCGCGGCGGCGCGCCTCGGCCTTCAGCTCCTCCATGACCGCCGGGTGGTGGTGCGGGTCGGCGGACTCCAGCATCTGCCGCTCGTAGACCGCCTCGGCGGGATACACCCACTCGTCCATGAAGTCCAGCAGGTCGGCCCGGTACCGCTTCGCGGCGTCGGACACGGGAAACGGGTCCACGCGACCCCTCCACTCACTTGAGGTTGACGTCAAGTTCAAGTATTACTGGACGCGCAGGCCGATTTCAAGAGTCAGGAGAACCACTGATGATCGACACGAGCGCGCTTCCCGTGCGGCCGTCGTCGCTGGCCGAGCTGCGCGGCCTCGTCGGAGCCGAGATCGGGCCGACGGACTGGCACGAGGTGACGCAGGAGCGGATCGACGCCTTCGCCGAGCTGACCGGCGACCGGCAGTGGATCCACGTCGACGCCGAACGGGCGGCCGCGAGCCCGCTCGGCGGCACGATCGCCCACGGCCTCTACAGCCTCTCGCTCGGCCCGGCGATGTCCTATGCGCTGCTTTCGTTCGAGGGCTTCGCGCACTCGCTCAACTACGGCTACGACACGGTGCGCTTCCCCGCCCCCGTGCCGGTCGGCTCGCGCATCCGGATGCGCTCGACGATCCTGGCCGTCACCGAGGTCCCCGGCGGCATCCAGGTCAGGGTCCGGCAGACCTTCGAGCGCGAGGGCGCGGCCAAGCCGATCGTCGTGGCCGAGGCGATCGCCCGCGTTGTCGAGTCCCCGCCGACGGCGGGATGACGGCGTGCTCCCTTCCCGCTCGCAGGGTCAAGCGGGAAGGGAGCACCGGGCGGTCAGGCAGGCGCGGGAACGCCTGCCAGTCCGGCCAGGGCGTCGCGGTGGTCGCCCGCCGCGCCGAGGGCGATCGAGTCCGCCTTGGCGCGCTTGAGGTAGAGGTGGGCCGGGTGCTCCCACGTCATGCCGATGCCGCCGTGCAGCTGGACGCACTCCTCGGCGGCGTGCACCGCCACCGGGGAGCACCACGCCTGGGCCGTCGCCACCGCCGTCCGCGCGGCGTCGGTCAGGCCGCCGGTGAGCTGGTCGGCGGCGTTCCTGGCGACCGCACGGGCGCGCACGACGTCCAGCCACAGGTCCGCCAGCCGGTGCTTGACCGCCTGGAACGACCCGATCGGCCGGGCGAACTGCGTGCGCTCCTTGGCGTAGGCCACGGTCGTGTCCAGACACCACTCCGCGACGCCGAGCTGCTCGGAGGCGAGCAGGCCCGCCGTGTACGCCAGCGCGTACGGGACCGCGTCGGAGGAGTCCGCGACGCGCACCGACTGCGCCGCGCGCAGGGTGACCGTCGCGACCGGCCGGGTCAGGTCCAGCGACACGTCGGTGTCCACAGTGAACTCGGTGACCGCGTGAACGGCGTCGCCGACCGGCACGAGCAGGACGTCGGCGACCTCGGCGCCCGCGACGCAGGGGACGACGCCGGTGAGCCCGCCGTCCTCGGCCACGACGTCGTTCCCCCCGGGCCGGAACGGGTCCGCCGCCAGGGAGACGGCCACCGCGGCCGTCGTGGCGCCCGCCGCCAGGTCGCCGAGGATCTTCCCGGCCTCGCTCGTTCCAGCGCGCAACAGCACCGTGGTCGCGAGCACCGCGCTGGTGAGGAACGGGACCGGCGCGACGGCCCTGCCCAGCTCCTCCAGCACCACGGCCGCCTCCCGCGACGACGCCCCCGCGCCGCCGAGCGATTCGGGCACCAGCAGGCCCGCGACGCCGACGTCGCGCGCCAGCACCCGCCAGAGGTCCCCGTCGTACGGCAGATCGCCCTCGACGCGCGCGAGGACGGTGTTGGCCGAGCACCGGTCGGCAAGCACCGCGCGCACGGCGTCGCGCAGGTCCTGTTCCTGTTCGGTGTAGAGCAGGCTCATCGCGGCAGCCCCTTCCAGGGGACGTTCTTGTCGGTCCTGGGCTCCGGCGGCAGGCCCAGCACCCGTTCGGCGATGACGGTGCGCAGGATCTCCGACGTGCCGCCCTCGATGGAGTTGCCCTTCGCCCGCAGGTAGCGGTAGCCCGCGTCGCGGCCGAACATGTCGACGTCGTCGGAGCGGCGGAACGTCCAGTCGTCGTAGCGCAGCCCGGCCTCCCGGTTCAGCTCGACGTCGAGGCCGGACAGGCGCTGGTTCAGCGTCGAGAAGGCCAGCTTGGCCGCCGACCCCTCCGGCCCGGGCAGCCCGGCGGCGAGCTGCTCGCGGAAGCGCGCCGCCGCCAGCCGGGTGGCCTCCGCGTCGACCCAGAGGGCGAGCAGGCGGCGGTGGAGGTCGTGCGTGCGCAGGTCCGGGCGCGTCCGCCAGGTCTCAAGCACCGGCCCGATCGGCCCGCCGCCCGGCTCGACCGGCTCACCGCCGATGGCGACCCGCTCGTTCATCAGCGTGGTCTGGGCGACCCGCCACCCCTCCCCCACCCCGCCGACGCGCAGGTCGTCGGCGAGCCGGACGGAACTGAGGAACACCTCGTTGAACTCGGCCTCGCCGGTGATCTGGCGCAGCGGCCGCACCTCGACGCCGGGCGCGGCCATGTCGCACACGAAGTACGTCATGCCCGCGTGCTTGGGCACGTCCGGGTCCGTCCTGGCGATCAGGATCCCCCACCGCGCGTGGTGCGCGCCGGAGGTCCAGACCTTCTGCCCGTCGACGACCCACTCGTCACCGTCCCGGACGGCGCGGGTGGCCACCGCGGCGAGGTCCGACCCCGCGCCGGGCTCGCTGAACAGCTGGCACCAGATCTCCTCCCCCGTCCACAGTGGCCGGAGGAAGCGCCTGCGCTGCGCGTCGGTCCCGCAGGCGAGGATCGTCGGCGCGGCCATGCCGAGCCCGACCCCCTGCTTGCCGAGATCCGGCTGCGGCGTGCCCGCGAACTCGGCGTCGACCACCTCCTGCAGGTCGCGGGAGGCGCCGAGGCCGCCGAGACCCTCGGGGAAGTGGACCCAGGCGAGCCCGGCGTCGAACCGCGCCCGCAGGAACCCGACCCGATCGGTGACGTCGCGATGGGCGGCCACGAAGGCGCGCACCCGTTCGCGCGCCGACGTGGCGTCCAACTTGGTACTCATCTCTCTCCTCAGTTCCCGGCCCGGCAGGTCAGGCGCAGTTGCCCCGCGTCGGCGACCCGGCGAAGCGCGCGGCGAGCCAGTCCAGCGCAGGCGACACGCCGAACAGGTAGGCGGTGTGGTGGTCGGCCATGGGGATCGATCGCCACTGCACGACGCCGCCGCGGGCGCACCAGTCGGCGCGCAGTTGCTCGCCGATGGCGTACGGGACGATCGTGTCGTTGGTGCCGTGGTAGACGTAGACGGGCGCGGCCGCGGCCCGCTCGCCCAGGCGGTTGTCGCCGAGGCGCCTGCGCCAGTCGGGCGCCTCCAGCGGGTTGCGCACGGTCAGCTCGTCGATGGACTTGCCCTCCGCGGCGAGCGCGTTCTCGACCACGCAGCCGTTGCGCATGCTCTCGACGAGCGCGCGGCCGTCATCGTTGAGGTAGCTGTCGAGGTCGAGTTCGGGATAGCCCGCGTCGTGGCCGATGGCCGTCATCAGCGACAGCGCCAGGTTGCTGTCCGTGCTGGACGAGGCGAACCGCAGCAGGTCGGCCGGGACGCCGCCGCTCACGACGCCCTTGACGCGCAGCTCGGGGGCATAGGAGCGGGCGAGTTCGGCGGCCCAGCCGCTGGCCTGGCCGCCCTGCGAGTAGCCCATGACCGCGACGGGCGACGTGGCGTCCACCCCCGCCCGCCGCGCCTCCGGCAGCCGCTGGGCGGCGCGGGCGGCGTCGAGCACGGCGGCGCCCTCGGCCCGCCCGATCATGTAGGTGTGGTCGCCGGGCGTGCCGAGGCCCTGGTAGTCGGTGACCACGACGGCCCATCCGCGCTCCAGCGCGCCGTTGAGGACCACCGCCTCGAAGCTGCTGCCGTCGGCCAGCTTCGCCGAGGGGGCGCACTGATCGCCCATGCCCACCGTGCCGAACGCGTAGGTGAGCAGCGGGCGGACGCCGTCGCGGCCGTCCAGCGGGACGATCACGGTGCCGGAGACGATGTCCGCCTTCCCGCCCGCGCCCGTGGAGCGGTAGTGGATCTTCCACGCCGCCGTCGCGGTCGGGATGCCCGGCGGGAGCCGGAACGCCGACGGCTCGGCGCTCACGATCTCTCCCGGGTTTCCTGCGCCTCCTGGCCTTCCCGCTACTGACTGCGCCTCGGCGGCGGCGAGTCCGGTCACGGGCAGCAAGGCGGCCGTCAAGCAGGCGATCACCATCCGGGCCTTGTTCGCGTGTTTCATGTGCGCTCCTTTGCGCTCTGCAGGGTTCGCCCGGTCCACCCGACGCGACGCCCAGCTCGTCGGCCGCGGGACCGCAGGCACCCCATGCAACCGCCCGGCGGCGGACGACTCAATACTTGAGCTTGACGTCAAGTTCAGAAAGTTGCATTCGCGAACACCGACGAGCGCGTGCGGCGGCGTGCGCTCTGATTACGGTGCGAACAGCGCGGTCACCCGACCGGCGCGCGTGGGATCAGGAGTCGATGCGGAGCGCGTTGAACCAGATCCGGTTCACAGTGCCGACGAGCTTCTCGAACCCGATCGGGATTTTGGCGACATAAACGATATACGCCATGCGGCTGACCATCGCCGAAAGGGCGAGCGCGGTCACGAAGGGATCCAACTCGGGGTCGGCGTTGCCCTGTTCCTGCAAATCGCTGATCATCTTCGCGTTGCGCTTGCCGAAGGCGACCGCGCGTTCCCTGCGGAGTTCGGAGAACTTCTCGTTGATCTGGGCGACCTGCTCGAACAAGGCCATCAGCCGCGAGTTGCGCTTGTATGCCTGGAGATAATCCCGGTTGGCCGCGTCGATGAGCGCCCGAGGATCGCTCTCCCCGGTGCGCTCGCGCAGGTGGGGGTGCAACATCTCCTCCTGCACCACCTCGACCAGCGCGGCGAAGATCTCTTCCTTGTCATTGAAATAGGTGTAGAACGACCCGGAAGCGACGCCCGCGGCCTTCGTGATATCGGTGATCCGGGCCTCGACATACCCGTCCCGCTCGAAAACCTCACGCGCCGCCGCGATAAGCGCCTGCTTGGTCCGGATCCCCCGCCTGCTCCTCGGCGTGATCCTCGCGGGCCGCTCGTCGTCAGTCGCTTCCGAAGGATTCACTGCGGTCGTTCACCTTTACCCGGTCACTCGGCTGGTCGAAGGGTAGCAGCCAAGCCCTCCACCACCCGGGACGCGGCGCGATGGCCCTGGTCGTGCGCGAGGTCACTGGGCGTCGGCGACTATCTCGGCTGTTCTCGCCGTGGGGGCAGATCACTTGTGCCATCCTGTGGCTGTCAATCACCCAGACGGATACAGGGGTAGCACGTGATGACGCCCGACGAGGGGACGCGGGAGTCCGGGACCATGGCGACCGAGGCGCGGGTCGACCGCGCCGCGGTGCGGTGGGCGGGCGCGTCCTGGTCGGGTGAGGCGGGCTTCGGTCCCGCGCGCCGGTGGATCGTGGCTGATGTCGCGTAGGCACGGCGGTTCCTCGGGGGGTTCGTCCAGCGGGAGCCACAACGGGTCGTCATCGGGCGGGTCCTCGCCCGGGGGCGGGTCATCGGGGTCCGGTTCGCCGGGAATGGCGTCCGGCCAGGGCTCCAAGATGGATCCCGACGCCGTCGACTCCGTCGGCAGCCGGATCACCGACCGTGGCAACCAGATCAGCAACGGCATCGCGTCCAGGCTGAACCTCGGCGCGTCGGCGAACAGCGCGGGCGTGTTCGGCCAGGTCGCCATGGTGAAGGCCGACGAGGCAATCAAGACGGCCCGCCAGGGCGCCGAACGCGCGGCGGTGGCGGCGGAGTCCAGCGGCCAGAAGGTCAAGCAGTCCGCCCAGGCGGCCCGCGACACGGACCAGTCGAATGCGAGCCGGGTCCGTCAGTCCGGTAACGGCCTGGGCAACTCGGCCCCCCAGGCCAGCGGCGGCAGCGGTCCCGCCCGCACCAGCTCGTCGGGCGGCACGGCCAGCCCGAGCGGCACGTCCCGCCCGACCGGAGGCACGTCCGGCCCCACCAGCTCATCGCGGCCCGGCCCGTCGACCGGCCCGACCACCACCTCCCGCCCCACCGGGGGGACGACGGGCCCGACCAGCACCTCCCGCCCCGGCCCGACGGCAGGCCCGAGCAGCACGTCCAAGCCCAGCGGCGGCACCACCGGCCCGACCAACACCTCGCGGCCAGGCCCCACAGCGGGCCCGACCGGGACTTCGCGCCCCAGCGGCGGCACGACGACCCCCACGAACCCGTCCCGCCCCGGCCCGCCCACCTCCGGCCCGTCGTCCAACCGCCCCGGCGGAACGCCGACAAGCCCCACCAACGCCCGCCCGGGCACACCAGCGAACCCGACCGGCGGCTCCAGGCCCGGCGGAACACCCCCCAGCACCACGGCGAGCGCACCCAACACGGCCAGGCCCGGCGGCACCCCGCCCAGCCCGACCGGAGGAGCGCCGAGCACCCCGCGCCCCGGCGCGCAGGCGACGCCCACCAGCGGAACCCCAGCCAGCGCAACCAACACCGCACGCCCCGGCACGCCTGCAAACCCCACGGGCGGAACGCCGAACAACACCGCACGCCCCGGCGCCCAGGCGACCCCCACCAGCGCAACCCCCACCGCACGACCGGGGGCGACGGCAAACCCCACCAACGGCACACCGAGCAACCCCGCACGCCCCAGCGGAACGCCGAACCCCACCGGCGGAACGCCGAACAACCCCGCACGCCCTAGCGGAACGCCGAACCCGGCCGGGGGGACGCCGAGCAACCCCTCTCACCCCGGCGCGAATCCGGCTAGCGGGACACCCGCTAACCCCGCACGCCCCGCCGCCACGGCGAATCCGGCCAGCGGGACGCCCATCAGCGCTACCAGCACCTCGCGTCCGGGCACGACGGCGAATCCGATCGGGGGGACGCCTCCGAGCGCGAGCAACCCCGGTTCGCCTGCGAATCCGGCCAACGGGATGCCGTCGACGTCCCGGCCCAGTGCGACGGCGGGGCCGGGTGTGGTTGGGCCTCACGCTGGGCAGCCTGGGGCCCCGAACCCCGGGAACCCGGCGCAGCAGGGTGGTGCGCCCCGGGCTGGGGGGCCGGGATTCGGCGCGCCCGGCCCTGGGCGGCCGCCTGCTGGTCTGACGCCTGGTCAAGGCCCGTCACGTCCGGCGGGTGCACCGCCCAACCCGGGCGGTGTTCCGCCTCGCTCGAACGTTCCGCCTGCCGCGAACCACCAGCCTGGTGGCGGGCGTCCTGGCCCGGCCGTGAACCAGCCGGGCGCAGGGGCGCCGGGTGGTCGTCCGGCTGGCCCGCCGCCGGGGTATCCGCCTGCCGGTCAGCAGCGTCCGCCCGCGGGGCCCTTCCCCGGGCAGCAGCCGGGCGGCCGGGGGATGCCGCCGGGGAACATGGTGTTCCGGGGCGCTCCGCCCCCGGGGCAGACCGGACAGCACCGGCCGCCCGCCAACCCGCCGCAGCCCGGCCGCCCGATGCCGCCCGGATACACCCAGCAGCCCCAGAACGCGCCGTTCCACAATGGACAGCAGGGTGGCCACCCGCCGATGGGCACGCCCCCGCGCGGTCCTGTGGGCCCGGGCGGTTACCCGCCGCCTCAGGGGAACGGGCAGGGTTTCCCTCCCAACCAGCCACTCGGCCGCCAGACGCCCCCCGGCATGCCGCCGCACGAGCCGCCGCGCCAGGGCTACAACCCGGGCCAGCCGCACCCCGGCCAGCCCCCGGTCCAGCAGCAGCCCGGTCAGCCCTCCGCCCAGCCGCAGCAGCCCGGTCAGGCCCCGGCCCAGTCGCAGCCCGGTCAGCCCTCGGTCCAGCCGCAGGCCGGTCAGGCCCCGGTCCAGCCGCAAGCCGGTCAGCCCTCGGTCCAGCCGCAGCCCGGCCAGCCCTCGGCTCAGCCGACCGCCCCGCCGTCCCGCCCCGAGCAGTCGACCCCCGTCGACCGCGACATCGCCACCCCGTCGCGCCTCGCGGACGCTCTCCGGCAGGGGGACGCCCGCCCGTCCACCCCGCCCCCGGCAGGCACCCCCCGTCCCGCCGACACCCCGTGGCAGGACACCCGCCCCCGCCCGACCGCTCCGGACGCCACCAACCCCAAGCCGCCCGCCGACCAGCCAGCCGACCCGACCCAGCGCCCGGACACCGACCAGGACCAGCGCACCGACAACCAGCCAGGAGGCTCCTCCGACAACCAGTCGGCCCAGCGCACCGACGACCAGCAAGTCCAGCCCAGCGACCCGTCGGCCCAGCGCCCGACGGACGAGCCCGACCAGCGCCAGGACGAGGAGCCGGACCAGTCCCCGTCGGACATCCAGGCCGACCAGCGCCCGGACAACCAGCCGGACCAAACCCCTGGCACCGACTCGGACCCAACCGCTGGCACCGACCCAGGGCGGGACTCGGAGTCCGAGACCGACGAGCGGCCCGGCGACCGCCCGGACCAGACCCGCGACGCCGACCAGCGCGCCGACACGGAGCCGGAGCAGCGGTCGGACGAGCCCGCCGACGAGCCCGACCGGCGCGACGACGTCGAGCCGGACCAGCGAGCCGACGACGACCGGGACCAGACCCCCGACACCGACCCGGACCGGGCCGCCGACGGCCCAGGGCAGCGTCAGGACGACCCGGAGCAGCGTCAGGATGCGGAGGCCGACCAGCCCACCGGTGACCCGGACCAGCGCCGAGACGCCGAGGCGGACCAGCGGCCCGACGAGTCGTTCCTGAAGGATCCCGACTACCGGACCGACGATCCCGAGAACTTCCGCCAGATGCGGGACACGCTGCTCAACAGCGTCGTCCGCGAGAACGGCGAGTTGCGGTACGACCAGATTCGCAGGGAGGCGCTCAACGCCCGGGACGCCAATCCCGACTTCGCGCACATGTCCGACCTCGGCGCCGTCGCCGTGCGGACCTATACGCACAACGAGGGGTTCGCGGAGCTCAATCGGGCGCTGCGCACCGGGGAGGATCTCGACCAGCAGCTCGGTTACGCCAAGACGCTGGTCTCCGGGCTGAACGAGCTGCCGCCGCACGTCGGGCCGACCGTGCGGTTCATGGGGGTCGGCGAGGGGCCGGACGGCGCCAGGATGCTGGCCGACCAGTTCCCGGTCGGCAAGGTCTACGTCGAGCCCGGGTTCATGAGCTCGTCGAAGGTGACCGCCAGCCAGCAGAAGGCGCTGACGGACTCCGCCCCCGTCGAGCTGCGCCTCACGACGCGCACGGGCCGCGACATCGAGGGGCTGTCCTCCAAGCCGCACGAGCGTGAGGTGCTGTCCAAGCCGCGCACGCAGCTCCTGGTCACCAGCAAGGAACTCGTCACCACGCCGGACACCGTCAACCCCGACGGGTCGGTCACCAAGGGGCAGAGCAAGTGGGTCATCCACGCCGAGGAGATCACCCCGGACCACCCGCAGTGGCTCTCCCCGAACGAGGTCGACCAGCGCATCGAGGACCAGCGCGCCCAGACGAGGGCGGCCGAGGACGCGCGGGGCAACTACCTCGCCGACGCCCTCGACCCGCTCGGCCTGCACAAGGACAAGGCGGTCGAGTCCACACAGGACACCCCCGTCCACCAGCAGCCCGAGCTCTACAAGCCTGACGACGGCTGGGGCTCGCTCGACCGTCCAACCGACACACTGCCGACCCCGGCGCTGCACCACGACACCGTCGCCACGGAGGAGTCCGACGGCAGCCCGCAGCGCCAGCGCCGCCTGCTGGACGAGATCGCCCCCCAGCTGGAGGGCGTCAACCCGAAGTTCTTCGAGTCCGACCCGGCGTACCGGTCCAACGACACCGAGTCGCTGCTGGCCTACGAGAACCGGATGGCGCACGACTCCCAGGCGGCCGCCGACCCGCGTCCGGACGGCCACCCGATGCACGACCCCGCCGTGCAGCGCGACACCCTGCGGAACCAGCTCGGCGGCGAGTGGACCGGCCACAACTCCCTCGCCGACGCGGTCGACAGCGCGCGCGACCTCCCGGTCGGTTCCCGCACCGCGCTGTCGGTCGAACACGTCGACCCGGGCCCGCCGCCGTCCCAGAAGCACTCGATGCTGCTCGCGCTCAGCACCGAGCACGGCGTCGCGCTGATCGACCCGGCGAGCAACCGGCTCGCCACGGTCCCCAACCAGACCTCGTCGGTCCAGTCGCTGCCGTACCACACCGGCGACGGCCCGGTGCACCCCGACAGCCGGGCCGCCCGCGCGGAGAGCGGCCCGTCCGCCATCGAACAGGCGCTCGGCGGCCCTGCCCGGTCCGACGACCCCCGGCCGCCCGCGCAGGCGCCCTCCGCCTCGATCGGCGACCGCCTCGGCGGCAAGGAGGACCCGACCGGCTACGCGGGCGCCGCGGAGCCCGGGGGCCACCACGCCCCGGACAGCCCCGGCCAGTCCACCGCCCGGTTCGACGAGCAGTCCCCGGGCCGCCACGACTGGTCGCCGCTGGCCCAGGCGACGAACCCGCCGAGCGAGCCCGCGATCCACGCGGGCACGGCCAACCCGGAGCAGGACGCCCGGTACATCGCCGAGCGCCACCCGGAACTCGCGGGCGTCAACCCGCACTACCACGACCAGGACGCGCGGGAGAACGGCTACCAGACCAACTGCACCAACAGCGTCGTCGCCCACATGCAGCGCATGGCGGGCATCGACGCCACCGCCGACCCGATCCCGCCGGACCGCCTGCACGAGCTGGGCACCCTGGACCGCGTCCAGGACGCGCTGGGCGGCAGGTTCGAGCAGCACAGCGACTACGACAGCGTGATCCGCACGATGCGGGACACCCCGCCGGGCAGCCACGCCGTCGTCGCCGTGCAGTACACCGACCCGTCCGGGGAGACCCGCGGCCACGTCGCGATCGTCACCAACACCGAGCACGGCGTGGCGTTCGTCGACCCGCAGACCGGCGGCCTGATGACCCTGCCGCACCCGCCCCAGCGGCTGGACCTGCTGCCGGTCGACCTGTCGCAGGTCGCCGAGCGCGCCGACACCGGGACCCAGGCCGCGCAGACGCCCAGCACCACACCCGACCAGAGGACGCCCGACCAGAAGACCCCTGACCAGGGCACCCCCGACCGGAACACCGGCGACACCAGGTCCGACCCGGCCGACCGCCACGGCTCCGCTCCCCAGCAGGACCGGACGCCCGGCTACGGTTCCGCGCCCGACACGCCCCAGACCGGATCCGACCGGAGCAGGCCGGAGTCGGTCGACGCGGCGATGCAGGCCGCGGCGCAGACCCGCACCGACACCGGCGAGGTCGACACCGAGGCCGCGGCCGCGCTGATCAACAGCCTGCCGAGCCTGCCGGACGGGTCGGAGGCCTCGATCCGCGCGCTGGCCGGGTCGGTGTTCAGCGGGGACGTGACGCTGGAGCCGATCGGCGGCCGCGACGGCCGCGTCCGCACCGAGCGCCCGGTGTACCGGGTGCTCGTGGACGGCGAGCCGGTCGGCGTCGTCAAGATCGTCCCCGACAGCGCCGAGTTCGCCGCCGAGCTGTCGTCCGCCGAACGGCTCACCAACGCCGACCTCACCGGCTTCACCGTGCCGGACGTGATGGCGGTCGCCTCGGTGCCCGGGCAGGACGGGGACCGGCGCGGCGTGCTGTTCTCCTCGCTGGCGCCCGGCGAGTCCGTCGACACGATGCTGCGCAGGGTCCCGCTGTCCTGGGACCGCGACGGCGCGATGTCCGACCTGCGCGACGCGGTCACCGGGGTCGCCCGCGGCATGGCCGAGCTGCACCGCGGCGACGACCGCACGGCGTCCCCGGACTACCTGGCCCCGCACGCCGACGCGATCCGCGAGCACCTCGACCGGCTGGAGGCCCGGCGCCCGATCCTGGACCGGCTCGGCATCGACGTCGACGCCATCCGCACGGCGATGAACGACACGCTCGACGCCGCCGCTGCCGACCCTGGCCCGGCGAGCCTCGCCCACGGCGACGCCCACCTCGGCAACTTCCTGTGGGACCCGACCGAGGGCACGAGCGTCATCGACGCGCCGACCATGCACCAGTCGATGGACTCCACGGGCGCGCCCACCGGCTCATCGGCGCGCGACGTGGCGCTGTTCGACCAGCGCATCGGCCACTTCGGCCACGAGTTCGGCCTGTCGAGGAGCGAGATCAACCAGCTGCGCACCGCGTTCGCGGAGACGTACGCCAACAACGGCGGCCCCACCACGCCGCCGCACGTGCGCGCGATGTTCGACGCCCGCGCGGCCCTGCACCGCCTGGTCCGCTCCGTCGAGCGCTTCGAGAACCGCCCGGAGCCGCGCAGGCAGCCCGACATCGGCGCGGCGGCCTCCGCCCTTGAGGACGCGCTGGGCCTGGACACCACGACGGCCGACGAGGTCGCCAACGGCTTCGCGGGCGAACTGCCCGGCACGCCGGAGTTCCGCCGGTCCTGGGTGGCGATCGACAACTTCCGCAGCTACATGGAGCGCACGGCGAGCCCGGAGGTGCGGGAGCGATTCCAGGCCGAATTCGCCGACCGCATCGCCAGCCTGCAATCGGAGCAGACCGCGGAGTTCAAGAAGCTGTGGAAGGGTCTTTTCCGCAGCAAGTCCGACGAGTACTCGCTCACGCCGGAAGGCGCGGCCATGGCCGAGGGCGTCATCGACGGTTTCACCGAGGAATCGAATCGGCTGCTGCGGGACCTGGCCGCGTTCGCGAACAGCACGGGAGTGCCGGAACTGGCCGAAGGCAGGGCGGAAGGCACGATCGACCGCGAGGGCACCGAGGCATGGCGGGAATCGTTCCGGGAGGTCCAGGCCACGATCGACCGGGTGCTGGAGGACTTCGACTACCGGGGCAACAAGATCGGGTACATCGGCAGCATGCAGACGGGCTGGCGGGGAGCGCACAAGGGCAAGACCCGCTTCGACCCCAATGACTTCGACGTCGACCTGTACGTGGTGGTCGACCGGGAGACCTTCGACGAGCTCGCCCGGCAGAACCCGACCCTCGACATCGACGACGACAAGATCATGCCGGACGGCCGCAGGCCGAGGGATATCGCCCGCCTGGGAATCAGAATCGGCGAAGCGCTCAAGGACGCCTTCCCGCATGTCAACGGAATCGAGGATTCGGTGATCGCCATCCGCGCTGTGGAGCCGTGGTGAGCCGACTAGGATACCCGCGGCGCGTTCCGCCACGTGAAGGAGAAGCGAGTGCATAGGCGGCAGGAGATCAGCCTCAACGTGCGTGCGGACACGGATGACGAGATGACGCAGGTGGCCGAACGCGTCGGGCAGGCCCTCGGCTGCACGTTCGCCGAAGGCGAATACAACAAGTGGTACGCCGAGGTCGCCGAGGTGTTCGGCCTCAAGCTCTCGCTGGTGCCCGTGCACGGAATCGGCGGCAGGAAAGTGGCCAAGCTGGTGAGTTCGATCGCCGAGAAGGGCTTCCTGTTCGCCCCGGACGGCAGCGACGATGTCGAGTACGACGACGTCGACATCAGCGCCTACATCGTCGACCTCCTGACCATTCGCACCGGACTCCGGTGGTACGCGCCCACCGCGGAGGACCGCGCGGCGGAGATGAAGGGGGTCGCCGCGTTCGACGACTGGCTCGGCCAGGTGGGACCGCGGACCACCATCGACGAGGAAGAGGAATTCCCCGGCAGGCCGCGGTTCGGCCCCCGCCCCGAGCGGTAGGCACACGAGATCACCGGAAGCCGGAGCGGTCCGGACAAGGGGGAAGGATCAGGGAGTGGACGCGGCTGATGCGGTCGCCAGGGTCGAGGCGTGGCTCGGCGAGTTGAACCGGGCGGCACCGGGCAATCCGGTGCGGGTCGACCCGGGTGCGGTGGTGCGCAACCCGGAAGGGTGGTACGTGCCGTACAACTCGATCGCCTTCCTGGACGACGGGCAGGCCGGGCGGCAGATCTTCCCGCCCCCGGCGATCATCGTCCGGGAACCGGACGGTGAGCTGCGTTTCGCGCACCCGTACGCCGGTGGCGTCAGCAGCCCGGTCCGCCTGCCGGGGCAGCCGTTCGAGCAGGAGGACGTCGACCCGTACTACGCCGAGTCCGGACTCGGGCGGCTGGGCGTGCCGCGCACGGTCGTCCTCGGCTGGCGGCGGCTGGACGCCGCGGGCAACCAGATCGGCTACCGGCTCAACCCCGACTACCGCCCCGGCCCGCTGCAGCGCGGCTTCCCGGCGCCGGAGAACCAGGTCGAGACGCTCGTGCTGTTCGCGCAGCAGGGCTGGATCGACCGCGACATGCTCCTCGCCGGGCTGGTCGAGTCCGAGGTGTTCCTGGAGGCCAGCGCCCCGCACGAGCTGGACCTGCGGCAGTTCGACCAGACCCGCAGGGAGCTGCGGGTCTTCGCCGCCAGCAGGCATCTGCCGCCGGACGCGCGGGCGTCCCTCCGGTACGACATGGCCACCCTGTTCGAGCACACGCCCGACCCCGACACCACCTATCTCCTCAACATCGGCTGGACCGAGGTCCCCGTCCCCAGGCGCGAACTGGCGCAGACCCTGGCGGTGCTCCCCCGCCGCGCGCCGAGGGTCCACGAGACCGGCATGGTGGAGGAGCTGACGCCCGAGCTGGAGGAGCTGGCGGCGCGCACCGCGGCGGAGGCGGGGCTGCCCGAGCCGGAGCGGATGCCGCCGCAGGCGGGGCCGGACGCCCGGCGCCGCGGCTATGAGCTGACCTTCCAGGAGTGCTGCGACACGGTCCGGGCCGTCAACTGGCTCAAGCTGCCCGATCCCGACGTGGCGCCGCCGTCCCAGCAGATCGCGCGCACCAACCGGTACCGCGCCGACGGCAGCACGTACCCGGTGGTCGACACGTTCGGGAAGTACCAGCTGGAGCCCATCGAGGAGGTCCGCTACGGCTGGCACCGCGTCGTCGGCGCCTACGTCGGGTTCGCGATCGGTGAGGCGCTCGGCTCCGCCGTGGACGGCCTGACGCTGGAGCGGATCCACGAGGAGCACGGGCCGGGCGGCCTCAACGGGTACGGCGACCCGTACGGCAGGCCGGGCCGGATCGGGCCGCTGACGCAGCAGCTGCTGTTCCTCACCGAGGGCGTGATCCGCAGCCCGTACCGCGGCGAGCCGTCCGAGGAGCTGTCCCTGCGCCGGGCCGTCCAGCACGCGTGGTGCCGCTGGGTGAACACGCAGGGCGTCCCGTGGCCGAAGGCCGACGGCCTGCTGTCGGCCATCTTCGAGCTGCGCGCCTCCCGCGACCCGGACCCGGCGGAGTTCGCCGCCGCCCGCGCGCTGGTGCTGGGCACGCCGCAGCCGTCCATCCGGGGCGCGGGCGTGCTCGTGGCCGCGCTGCCCGCGGCGCTGACGCTGGCGGGCTCGGAGACCGGGTCGGCGGCCAGGGCGGCTCGACTGGCCGCTGGCGTGCTGTACCGCGACGAGACGGACCTGGACGCCGTGGCATACCTGGCGACGGTGTTTCAGGGGATGCTGACCAAGGAGACCTACAGCGCGCCCGCCTGGGTGATCGGCCGCGAGGTGCTGGGCCCGGAGTCCGACGGGATCGCCGCGATGGTGGCCGAGTCGATGCCGGACTTCCGGGCCGGGCAGGCGGACTACCGGGACCCGGAGCAGATCGGGGACGGCCGCTCGGCGCTGTCGGTGCTCGGCCGGGCGTTCGCCGCGATCACCGGGTTCGAGAACCGGCCCGCGATCGCGCTGCGGCGCGCGGTGAACCACTCCGGGCGCAGCGCGCTGACCGGGGCGCTCGTCGGCGCCTTCCTCGGCGCCCGCACCGGGCTGCCCGGCCTGCCCGCTGAGCTGCGCCGGCCGCTGGAGTTCCGCGCGCTGATCGAGAACCTCGCCACCGACGCCGTCTGTCAGTTCGACCGCACGCCCCCGCCGCTCACCCGGTCGGACGACTGGCTGCTGCGGTATCCCCGTGGGTGACCTGGAGTGACCATGCCCGACATCGTGTACGGGGAGCTCCCCGTCGTCGACACCGAGTGGGACGGGCAGGCGCTGCCCGGCGAGCCCACCCCGGTCCGCGCGATCCTGCGCTGGGAGCAGGTGCCGGTCGACGCCCGGTGGCTGCCCAACGGCCCCGCCCGGCCGAACCCCGACTACGTGGACGGCTACCGCTGGATCGGGTTCCCGGCCCCGGCGAACCGGCTGGAACTGCTCGTCGGCTACCTGCGCAGGCAGTGGATCACCCGCGAGACCTTCCTGCGGCACGTCCTGGACTGCGAGGTGTACCTGCCCGCGGAGATCGACTCCGCGCGAGGCCCGGTGACCGTCCCGGTGGCCGGTTCGCTGGACAGGGTGCCCAGGCTCTACCCCAAGGTCGTGCGCACGCAGCTCAAGGTGTGGCGCCGCACGGCCGATCGGCGCCACTCCGCGGTGATCGAGCTGGGCGGCAAGCCGTTCAACTGGCCGATCAGCTCCGCGGAGCTGTTCGAGACCCCGGAGTCGGACACCCCGGAGGTCGAGCCCGCCGAACTGGTGCTCCCCGAGTTGGAGCCCGGCGTGGCCTGCGCCGATCTGAACCGGGCCGCGGAGAAGGCCCGCGCGGGCGGCCGGGGCTTCTCGGTGGCCGAGGCGCGCGTTTTCGGCAAGGCGGCGCGGGTCTGGCGGGACAACCTGGAGCGGCGCCGGGCGGGTCAGCCGGAGAGCTGGCCGGACGACCTGCGGTCAGCGGGGCTGATCGAGCGGTACGACGCGGACGGCGTGGCGCGGCCGCGGCCGTGGAACTTCGGCAAGTTCGGCGAGCAGGTGCCGAACAGCGTCTTCTCCGCCTTCGCGCTGTCCGGCGCGTATGTCGGCTTCGCGCTCGGCGAGGCGGTCGGGCTGCTCGCGGAGGCCGGGCGGCATCCCGACGGTGTCCCGTTGCGGTGGGGCGTCCTGACGCGTCACCTGCTGGCCCAGTCGGTGGCGGTGATCCGCAACTTCTCCGACGGCGTCACCGCGATCCCCGCGACGCTTCCCGTCGAGGGGGAGCCGAGCTGGCTGACGGCCGTGCTCGGCGCGGAACTGCCGCCGCTGTCCGGGATCGCCGACCTGCTCACCACGGCGCTGCCCGCCACGGCCGCGGCCAACGGCCGGGTCCACCAGTCCCCGGACTTCGGCGTCGCGGTGGCCAGGTCGCTGTGCGGCCCCGTCGTCGACGAGGGCGCGGGCCCGAGCATCGACCTGCTGGTCCGGGTGCTCCACAAGATGCTGGACCACGAGTTCCGCTGGCCCGCCTGCATCCCGTTGCGCGACCTCGCGGGCGAGGATTTCCCGCTGGCCCAACCGATCCTGGACCTGCGCGCCGACCGCGGCGCGGACGACGAGGACCAACTGGACTCCCTCGGCGACGGCCACTCCCCCGACTCGGTCCTGTCCCGCGCCCTCCTCGCCGCAGCCAAGCGCGACTACGACCCGACGACAGCCCTCCTGGCGTCGGTGACCCACTCCGGCAACCGCCCGTTGACCGCCGCCATCACCGGCGCTCTGCTGGGCGCCCGCCACGGCATCGCGGGCCTCCCCTGGGTCACGTCCCTGGCCCACCTGGGCGTCCTGGAGACCATGGCCGAGGACATGTACCAGAACTTCGCCCTCCACGGCATCTGGCGCGAGAGCCGGTCCGACCGCGAGAACTGGCGCCGCCGCTACTGGCCGGACGCGGACCCCGTCGAGGTCTGAGACGGCGGCGGGCCGACCGAAATCGCATGGCGCGGACGCGGGCGGCTGTCTACGCTCCGAGGCCCCGCACGATCAGCGAGAACGGAAGGTCCACAGTGGTGCAGAACGAGCAGGCCCCGACCACTGTGCTGTGGCGGCCGACCGGGCCGGAGGAGTTGGAGCTCGTCCGGCGGTCCGGCTGGCGCTCTTGGCCGCCCCGGCTGCCCGAGCAGCCCATCTTCTACCCCGTGCTCAACGAGGAGTACGCGGTCAAGATCGCCAAGGAGTGGAACGTCCCGCATCACGGGGTGGGATACGTGACCCGCTTCCGCGTCGAGTCCGAGTTCCTGCGGCGGTACCCGGTCCAGCAAGCCGGGGGCGAGACCATCCTGGAGCTGTGGGTCCCGGCCGAGGAACTGGACGAGTTCAACGCGCACCTGGTCGGGCCGATCGAGGTCGTGCACGAGTTCCGGTGAGCGGCGTCGGGGGCTGTCGGGCAGGCAGGGCGACCGCGCCGAGGCCCGTTGCGCCTACCGATCGGTAACTTATCGTCGCCGTATCGGAAAGCGGATACGGGCTGGCAACACGCGATCGCCTTGACTGGGCGGCATGGCCTACAGCGAACCGGCACGAGTGGCGGCGTTCCCCGGTCGATCGCCCTCGGCCACGGGGATCACGGTTTACGGGTGCGGGCAGGACGAGGCCGTCCTGTTCCGGCGGCTGGCGCCGCGGTTCGGCGTCCTGGCGACGCTCACCGACGAGCCGGTGTCCGAGGGCAACGTCGACCTCGTGGCCGGGAACCGGTGTGTCAGCGTCGGCCACAAGGTCCGCATCGGGAACAGCACGCTTGACGCGCTCGCACGGGCCGGGGTCGCGTACATCTCCACGCGGAGCATCGGTTACAACCACATCGACGTGAAGCACGCGGAGAGCGTCGGTATCCGCGTCGAGAACGTCGCCTACTCGCCCGACAGTGTCGCCGACTACACGCTGATGCTGATGCTGATGGCGGTCCGGGACGCGAAGACCACCATCCGGCGCACGGATGTCCACGACTACCGGCTCAACGACGTGCCCGGGAGAGAGCTGCGCGACCTGACCGTCGGCGTGGTCGGGACAGGGCGCATCGGCGCGGCGGTCATCGACCGGCTGCGGGGGTTCGGCTGCCGCGTGCTGGCCCACGACCTCCGCCCCGGCGCCTCCGCCAGGTACCTCCCCCTTGACGACCTGCTCCAGCTCAGCGACGTCGTCACGCTCCACGCGCCGCTGTACGCCGATACCCACCACCTCCTCGACCGGCGGCGCATCGAGCGGATGAAGCGGGGCGCGTACGTCATCAACACCGGCCGCGGCCCGCTCGTCGACACCGCTGCCCTTCTCGCGGCGCTCGAGAACGGCAGCCTGGGCGGCGCGGCCTTGGACGTCCTCGAAGGCGAAGAGGGGATCTTCTACGCCGACCACAGGGACAGGCCCATCGAGAGCGAGTCGCTGCTGCGGCTGCAAAGCCTGCCGAACGTGCTCATCAGCCCGCACACCGCCTACTACACGGACCACGCCCTGCGCGACGCCGTGGAGAACTCCATCATCAACTGCCTGAAGTCTGAGAGCCGGAATCACCATGGATAGGTTGAAGGTCGGGATCCTCTTCGGGGGACGTTCCGAGGAACACCCCGTCTCCGTCAAATCCGCGCGCGAGGTCGCGAAGAGCCTCGACACCGCGAAGTACGAGCCGTACTACATCGGGATCACCAGGAGCGGCGCCTGGCGGCTCTGCGACGGCCCGGACGCGGACTGGGAGACCGGCGGCCGTCCCGCCGTGCTCTCCCCCGACGCAGGCGTTCACGGCCTGCTCGTCCTGGATCAGGGTCGACACGAGACGATCAGGCTCGACATCGTGGTGCCCGTCCTGCACGGCAGGCTGGGCGAGGACGGGGCCATGCAGGGCCTACTGGAGCTCTCCGGCATCCCCTACGTGGGCTGCGATGTCCAGAGTTCCGCCCTGTGCATGGACAAGGTCCTCACGTACCTCGTCGTCAGGGGCGCGGGGATCGCGACGCCGCGGTTCTGGACCGTCGGCGCGGACGAGAAGCCCGATCCCGACCAGCTCGCCTACCCCGTCTTCGTGAAGCCCGCCCGGTCCGGCTCCTCCTTCGGCGTCACCAAGGTGGCCCGCGAGGAGGAGCTGGCGCCCGCGGTCGAGGACGCCCGGCAGTACGACTCGAAGGTGGTGATCGAGGAGGCCGTCGACGGCAGCGAGGTGGGCTGCGCCATCCTCGGCGACGGCGACGGGCTGATCGTGGGCGAGGTGGACCGGGTCGCGCTCTCCCACGGGTTCTTCCGGATCCACCAGGAGAGCGCGCCGGAGACCGGCTCGGAGAACTCGACGTTCATCGTCCCCGCCGACATCCCGGCGGAGTCGCGCGCGTACGTGCAGGAGACGGCGAAGGCCGTCTACCGCGCTCTCGGGTGCCGGGGCATCGCGCGGGTCGACCTGTTCCTCAAGGCCGACGGACAGGTGGTCCTCAACGAGGTGAACACCCTGCCGGGCCTGACCTCCTACAGCCGCTATCCCAGGATGATGGCGGCCGCGGGCCTGCCGCTCGCCGAGGTGATCGACCGGCTGATCTCGTCGGCCCTGGCGGGGAAACCCCAGTGAGGGACGACTTCGCCTTCGTGGACGAACTGGTGCCCGGGATACGCTGGGACGCCAAGTACGCCACTTGGGACAACTTCACCGGCAGACCGGTGGACGGCTACCTCGCCAACCGCATCGTCGGCACGAAGGCGCTGTGCGCGGCCCTCGGGGACGCCCAGGAGAAGGCCGAGTCCCTCGGCTTCGGCCTGCTCCTCTGGGACGGCTACCGCCCGCAGCGCGCCGTGGACTGCTTTGTCCGCTGGTCGAGGCAGCCGGAGGACGGCCGCACGAAGCAACGGCACTACCCGAACCTCGACAGAGCCGCGATGTTCGAGCAGGGCTACGTCGCCGCCAGGTCGGGCCACAGCCGAGGCAGCACAGTGGACCTGACGCTCTACGACCTGGCCACGGGAGAACTCGCCCCCATGGGCGGCGGCCACGACCTCATGGACCCGGTCTCCCACCACGGCGCCAGCGGCATCACGGCGGTGGAAGCGCAGAACCGCCAGCACCTCTGCTCCATCATGGAGGACTGCGGTTTCGCGCGGTACGACTGCGAGTGGTGGCACTACACCCTGGAACACGAGCCCTATCCGGACACCTACTTCGATTTCCCCATCACCGCTATCTGACTGGAGGACCGCGTGACCGCACCGTGCGTCGTCGTCGCAGGCGGCCACTCGGCCGGGCACATCGAGCCCACGATGAACTTCGCCGACGCGCTGCGCGGCCTGGCGCCCACGGCGCGGATCACCGCCCTCGGCACCGTCCGCGGCCTGGACACCCGGCTCATCCCGGCCCGCGGCTACCCGCTCGAACTCATCCCGCCCGCGCCGTTGCCGCGCAGGCTGAACCGGGCACTGCTGCAGACGCCCGGCAGGCTGCGCGACGCCGTGCTTGCGGCCGGGTCGGTGCTCGACCGCGTGCGGGCCGAGGCCGTGGTGGGCTTCGGCGGATACGTCGCCCTGCCCGCCTACCTCGCCGCCCGCGGGCGGGGCCTGCCGATCGTCGTCCACGAGGCGAACGCCCGGCCCGGCGTGGCCAACCGGCTCGCGGCGCGGATGACGACGCACGTGTTCACCGCGTCGCCGGGCGTCCGGCTCGCGCACGCCACCGCCATCGGCATCCCGCTGCGGCGGGCGATCACCACGCTCGACCGGCCCGCGCTGCGCGCCGCCGCCCGGCGGCGGTTCGGCCTGCGCCCCGACGGCCCGGTCCTCATGGTCACCGGCGGCTCGCAGGGCGCCCGGACGATCAACGCGGCGGTGTCCGGCGCGGCGCGGGCGCTGCGCGCGTGCGGCGTGCAGGTGCTGCACATCACCGGGCCGCGCCACGTGGTCGACGTGCCGGACGGCGATCCGCCCTACATCGTCGTCCCGTACGTCGACGAGATGCACCACGCCTACGCGGCGGCCGACTTCGCGCTCTGCCGCTCGGGGGCGATGACGTGCGCGGAGCTGGCCGCGGTCGGCCTGCCCGCCGCGTACGTGCCGCTGCCGCTGCGCGGCGGGGAGCAGCGGCTGAACGCCGAGCCGGTCGTCGCGGCGGGCGGGGCGCTGCTGGTCGACGACGCCGACCTCGACCCGGCCTGGATCGAGACCACCCTGCTCCCGGTGCTCACCGACCCCGACCGGGTCGCGGCGATGTCGGCCCGCGCCGCGGCGGCCCGCTCGGTCGACGCGGGCGTCGTCCTCGCCCGGCACGTGCTCGCCGCGATCACCGAGCGCCGGAGGTCAGGCCCGCGGTAGCCGCACCATGACGCGGAGACCCCCTGCGGCACGCGGAGCCAGGGTGAGGGCTCCGTCGTGGGCCTGCACGATCCGGTTGACGATCGCCAGCCCGAGGCCGACACCCGCGTGGTCGGTGCGGACGCGTTCGGTTCCGCGCTGGAACGGCTCGGTGAGCGTCGCGACCAGCTGCGGGCTGAGCTTGTCGCCGGTGTTCTCGACGGTGAGCATGACGAAACCGGGACGGACGGCGGTGCTCACCTGGACCGTGCCGCGCTCGGGGAGATTGTGGACGATGGCGTTGTGCAGGAGGTTCATGGTCATCTGCAGCAGGAGCGCTGGGGAACCGCTGGTGGGGGCCATATCGCCGCTCGTCTCGATGGTGACGCCGTGCTTCTCCGCGAGCGGAAGCAGGGTCTCGGTCGCCTCTTCCGCGGTGAGGGACAGGTCGACCTGCTCCCGCGTCATGATTCCCTGGTCGGCGCGGCTGAGCAGGAGCAGCGCCTGGGTGAGCTCGATCGCCCGGGCGTTGACGGTGTGGAGGCGGTCGACGAGCTCGGCGGTGTTGCCGTTCGGGTCGGTGCGGGCGACGTCGAGCAGGGCCTGCATGATCGCCAGCGGGGTGCGCAGCTCGTGGGAGGCGTTGGCCGCGAACCGCTGCTGCTCGGCGATGTGCGCCTCGTGCCGGGCGAGCATGGCATCGAAGACGTCGGCCAGCTCGCGGAACTCGTCCTCCCGGCCCTCCAGCCGGATGCGGTGGGACAGCGACCCGTTCGCGGCCATGCGCGTGGCGTCGGTGATCCGGCTCAACGGGGCGAGCATGCGGCCCGCGAGGATCCAGCCGCCCAGCAGGCCGAACACCAGCAGGAACACCACCGCCCACGTCGCCGCCGGGGCGAAGGCCCGCAGCAGGTCGGAGCGGTCCGGCCCGCTCCCGGGAGCCCGCACCCTGGGCCCGGCGTCGGGCACGTACCGCAGCAGGAACACCCACACGACCGCGAGCAGCAGACCGCCCGCCACCATGAGGAACCCGGCGTAGCTGAGGGTGAGTTTGAGGCGGACGCTCAGGCCGGGCGGCCTATCCACGCCCGTCCCCGGTGTCGATGCGGTAGCCGACCCCGGGCACCGTGGCGATCAGCCAGGGCTCGCCGAGCCGCTTGCGCAGCGCCGAGACCGTGATGCGCACGGCGTTGGTGAACGGGTCGGTGTTCTCGTCCCACGCCCGCTCCAGCAGCTCCTCGGCGCTGATCACCCCGCCCTCGGCGGCGACGAGCACCTCGAGCACGGCGAACTGCTTCCTGGTCAGCGCGACATAGCGGCCGTCGCGGTAGACCTCGCGGCGGAACGGATCGACGCGCAGGCCCGCGATCTCCCGCACCGGCGGCCTGCTGTGCGCGCGCCTGCGGTCGAGCGCCCTGAGCCGGAGCACGAGCTCCCGCATCTCGAACGGCTTGGTGAGGTAGTCGTCGGCGCCGATCCCGAACCCGGTGGCCTTGTCGTCGAGCCGGTCGGCCGCGGTGAGCATGATGATCGGCGTGCCTGCGCCGGAGGCGACGATGTGCTCGGCGATCTCGTCCCCGGACGGGCCGGGGATGTCGCGGTCGAGGACGGCGATGTCGTAGGCGTTGACGCTCAGCAGTTCCAGCGCGGTGTCGCCGTCACCGGCGATGTCGGCGGCGATCGCCTCCAGCCGCAGCCCGTCGCGGATGGCCTCCGCCATGTAGGGCTCGTCCTCCACGACCAGCACACGCATGCTCCGATGCTACGAGTCGGCGCATATCCCCGGCATATCGAGAACCGCATACGCGCTGGCAACGCGACGCCGCCTTGACTCGACACCATGCCTTCCAGCGAATCCGCCGTCCGGCGCGCTCTCGGCACGGCCCACGGCGCTGTCCCCGTCCCGGTGCCGGTCTTCGACGACGAGGCCCCGGCCGTGGCCAACCTCGACCCCGACCTGCTCGACGCCCTGCGCCGGGCCGCCACCGACGCCGCGGCCGACGGGATCGCCTTCCGCGTCCACGGCGGCTGGCGGTCCCCGGAATACCAGGAACACCTCCTGCATGAGGCGGTCGTGCGGCACGGCTCCGCAGCGGAGGCGGCCCGATGGGTGGCCACCGCGGAGACGTCGGCCCACGTGTCCGGGGACGCTGTCGACATCGGACCTCCCGACGCCCGGCTCTGGCTGTCCCGGAACGGAGCCCGGTACGGGCTGTGCCAGATCTACCGCAACGAGCCCTGGCACTACGAACTGCGCCCGGAGGCCGTCGAGGGCGGCTGCCCGCCCCTGTACCCCGACCCCACGCACGACCCGAGGATGCGCCGATGAGCCGCCCACTGCCCCGATCGAGGGGCCGCGCCCCACAAGCTTACTAGCATGCTCCTAAGCAGGTGTGCATTCTAGCATCGGAGCATGACGTCGGCCGCCAAGCGTCAGTTCAGCGTTTATCTGCCGCCTGACCTCGTGAAACGGGTCAAGCACGCCTCCGTCGAGGCCGAGGAGTCGCTCTCGGCGTTCGTCGAGCGCGTGCTCGAGGACTACCTGCGGCGAAGCGGCACCACCGATGAGGAGCGTTCGTGATGCGGGTGATGCCGATCCGCTACAGCTCGGATGTCGCGGGCATGACGCGGTTCTACGAGGCGCTCGGGCTGGCGGTCGGGGCGGTGTCGCGCCCCGGCGGCTGGGTCGAGCTGCCCGCGGCGGGCGGCCTGCTGGCCATCCACCGGGGCGCCGACGAGGAGGCGGGCCGGTGCGAGCTGGCCTTCGAGGCCGACGAGCCCCTTGAGGACGTCGCGGCGCGCCTGCGCGCGGCGGGCTTCGCGCCCGGACCGGTGATCGACGAGAACCACGGGCACTCGCTGCGCGTCCAGGACCCCGACGGCGTGTGGGTGCAGATCAACCTGTACGACCGGCAGCTCTACACCTGAGCCGATGAGCGCCACCCGGACGACGGGCCCGCTGGTCCTCGCGGTCGGCATCGTCGCGCTCGAGTTCGCCGCGGCCGTCACCGGCTTCGTCGCCTCCACGCTGCTGCCCGTCGTCGCGGGCGAGCTGAGCGCCCGGGACGAGATCGGGCTGCTGATCGCGGGCTCGTCGCTCGGGTTGTTCGTCGCGCTCCCCCTGGCGAGCCGGGTGCTGCTGCGGCTGGGCGCGCGCGGGACCCTGGCCGTCGGCATGGCCGCCTACCTCGGCGGCCTCGCCGTGGCCGCCTCCGCCCAGGCCGCGTGGATGTTCGCGGTGGGCCAGTTCGCCACCGGCCTCGCCAGCGGCCTGCTCGCGGTGTTCGGCATCAGCTCCGCGATCCGCCACCTCGACGACCGGGTGCGCATCAAGGTCGTCGCGGCGTCGTCGGCGATGTGGATCCTGCCCGCGCTGGTCGGTCCGGCCGCGACGCTGGGGCTGGAACACCTCGTGGGGTGGCGGTGGACCCTGCTGGCCCCGGTTCCGTTCGTCCTCTTCGGACGCTTGCTGATCGTGCGCGCCGCAGGCGACGATCCGTCCTCAGAGGACACGCCGCGCCCGCTGGGCCGGACCCTGCTGGTGCCGGTGGGGGCGGCGGGCGTCGTGCTGAGCACGGGATGGTGGCCGCTGGCGGTCATCGGAGCGGTGGTCGCCGTGGCGGGCATGGTGGCGATCCTGCCCGCCGGGACCGCGCGGCTGCGGCCGGGCGCCCCCGCCGCGCTCGGCGCGATGGTGCTGTTCGCGATCGGCTACTTCGGCGCCGACAGCCTGATCACCGTGCTGATCACGAGCGGCTTCCGGATGAGCATCGGCCAGGCCGCGATCGTCCTGAGCGCCGCCCCGCTGGGGTGGGCGGTAACGAGCCTGCTGACCACCCAGTTCGCCTCCGAGCGGGCCAAGAAGCACTTCCCCGCGGTTGGCTTGGGCCTGACCGCCCTGGGCACGGCCGTCCTGGTGGTCGAACTCGCCGTCGGCGGGTCGTTCGCCATCGTGCTCGCCGCGTGGGCGGTGGGCGGGATCGGCGTGGGCCTGGCGTATCCCGGCCTCTACATCAGAGCGACCACCGCGAGCGCGAGCGGCTTCACGGCCGCGGAGCTGGCCACGGCGGTCATCACCGCCGAGTGCGTCGGCCAACTGCTGGGCCGGGCCGTCGGCGGCGCCCTGAGCTCGACCGCAACCACGGGCGGGATGCTCGCGTCCTACCTGCTGTTCACGGTCGCGCTGATCGCGGCGACGGCAGCGGCGACCCGATCCTCGACCGCCGGGTAGACCCTTCGAGTGGGCAATCCCCTCCCTGCCCACTTCAACATATAGCGCACCGGGGGTCTTGCGGCAAGACCCGGGTCGTGCCGCAGAATCTGCACCCGTTGCCGCGACCTGCGAAAACAGGTGCCGACGAGAACAATGACGGCCGGGGCAGGCGGTGGCGGCCGAGAGCAAGGGACCGACGGGGGAAGGTAGACGGATGAGCAGCTACGTGCTCGGTCTCCAGGAGATCGACCGGACACAGGTCTCGGTCGTGGGTGGCAAAGGGGCGCACCTGGGCGAGCTTTCGCGGATCGAGGGTGTCCGCGTGCCAGCGGGATTCTGCGTGACGACGGACGCTTTCCGGCGGGTCATGGCGGACACGCCGTCGATCGGCGAGCAGGTGGAGCACTTGGCGGGACTCGGCCCGGACGACCGGGAGGGGATTCGCGCGCGCAGCGCCGAGATCCGACGGGTCATCGAGGACATCGCCATGCCGGACGACCTGGCGGCGGCGATCACCGGGGCGGTCGCCGGGCTCGGTGCGGACGTCGCCTGCGCTGTCCGGTCCAGCGCGACGGCGGAGGACCTGCCGGGGGCCTCCTTCGCGGGCCAGCAGGACACCTACCTCAACGTCGTGGGTTCCGCCGCGGTCCTCCGGCACGTCAGCCGGTGCTGGGCGTCGCTGTTCACCGAGCGCGCCGTGGCTTACCGGCTGCGCAACGGCTTCGACCACCGGAAGGTCCACATGGGCGTGGTCGTGCAGCGGATGGTCTTCCCGGAGGCCGCGGGCGTGCTGTTCACCGCGGACCCCGTCACGTCCGACCGGAAGGTCGTGTCCGTGGAGGCGGGATTCGGACTCGGCGAGGCGCTCGTCTCCGGCCTGGTGAACGCCGACAGCTTCAAGGTCCGCGACGGCGAGATCGTCGCCAGGTCGATCGCCGTCAAGCAGCGGGCCGTCCACGCCGTGCCGGGCGGCGGAACGCAGGAGCGGCTTATCGAGCCGGCACAGCAGGAACGGCCCGCGCTGACGGACGAGCAGGTCGTGCGGCTCGCCCGGCTGGGACGGGCGATCGAGGCGCACTTCGGCCGTCCGCAGGACATCGAGTGGTGCCTGGTCGACGACGACTTCCCCATCGTCCAGAGCAGGCCGATCACCACGCTGTTCCCGATCCCCGAGACCGACGACGGCGAGAACCACGTCTACGTCTCCGTCGGCCACCAGCAGATGATGACCGACCCGATGACGCCCCTGGGCCTGTCCGTGTGGCAGCTGACCACTCCCCGGCCCATGGCCGAGGCGGGCGGGCGGCTGTTCGTCGACGTCACCCCGCAGCTGGCGTCGCCGACGAACCGGGCGGGCTTCATGGAGGTGCTGGGGAAGTCCGACCCGCTGATCGAGGACGCGTTGCGGACCGTCGTCGACCGCGACGGCTTCATCCCGCCGCCGAGCGGCGAGGAGCCGCCGCCGATCCCCGGCGTCGCCCCGGTCACGGTGGAGACCGACCCCGCTCTCGTCACCGGGCTGATCGAGCAGTGCGAGACCTCCATCGCCGCGGTGAGGCGGGAGATCCGGACGCGGTCGGGAGTCGAGCTGATCGACTTCATCCTGGCGGACTTCCAGGAACTGCGCCGGATCCTGTTCGACCCCCGGGGCCACCAGGTGATCATGGCGGCGATGCAGGCGACGTGGTGGCTCAACGAGCGGCTGTCGGAGTGGCTGGGCGAGAAGAACCCGGCCGACACGCTGACCCAGTCCGTCCCGCACAACGTCACCTCGGAGATGGGGCTGGCGCTGCTCGACGTCGCCGACGCGATCCGCCCGCACCCGGAGGTCGTCGCCTTCCTGCAGGAGGTCGATCACGACGACTTCCTCGACGACCTGGCCGAAATCGACGGTGGCCGGGAAGCGCGCGACGCCATCGTGGCCTATCTCGACAAGTACGGCATGCGCTGCGTCGGCGAGATCGACATCACCAGGCCGAGGTGGAGCGAGCGGCCCGCCATGCTCCTGCCCATGATCCTGTCCCACGTCAGGAACTTCGAGCCGGGCGCGGGCGAGCGGCGCTTCGAGCAGGGGCGGCAGGAGGCGTCGGCGAAGGAGCAGGACCTGCTGGCGCGGTTGCGGGCGCTGCCGGACGGCGAGCGCAAGGCCGAGGAGACCAAGCGGAGGATCGATCTCGTCCGGACGTACACCGGGTATCGGGAGTACCCGAAGTACGGCATGGTCAGCCGCTACTTCGTCTACAAGCAGGCTCTGCTGGCCGAGGCCGAGCGCCTGGTCCGGGCGGGCGTGCTCGGCGAGCGCGACGACGTGTTCTTCCTGCGGCTGCGGGAACTCCGCGAGGTCGTGCGGACGAACCGGGTGGACGGCGAGCTCATCCGGCGGCGCAAGGAGGTGTTCCGGTCCTACGCGGCGCTCACGCCGCCCCGGGTGCTCACCTCGGACGGCGAGGCCGTCTCCGGGTCCTACCGCCGCGACGACCTGCCCGACGGCGCCCTGGTCGGCCTGCCGGTGTCCGCCGGGACGGTCGAGGGGCGGGCGCGGGTCATCCTCGACCTGGCGACCGCCGACGTCGAACCGGGCGACATCCTGGTCACCGCGTACACCGATCCCAGCTGGTCTCCCCTGTTCGTCGCGATCGCGGGCCTGGTGACCGAGGTCGGCGGCCTGATGACCCACGGCGCGGTGATCGCCCGGGAGTACGGCCTGCCCGCGGTCGTCGGCGTCGAGCGGGCAACCCGGGCGATCCGGGATGGACAGCGGATCCGGGTGAACGGGACCGACGGGTTCATCGAGATCCTGACGCCGTAGCGCGCGGTCTGCCGCCGTCCTTCCGGGATGGCGAGACCCGGGTGCCCGCTCCGACCAGGGGCCGACATCCGCAATCGACCTCGGAAGGACCCCGCGATGACCGATCTGCTCCCGGCGGCGGCCGGGCGGCGGGAGTGGATCGCGCTCGCCGTGCTCAGCCCGCCCGCGCTCCTGGTCTCCATCGACGTGCACGTGCTGCTCCTCGCCCTGCCCCAGACGGCGGCCGACCTGGGCGCGAGCAGCACCGAGCAACTGTGGATCACCGGCGGGCACGGGTTGGCCTGATCATGGCGTCCGCGCCCGCGGAGAAGGCGGGCTCGGCGGCCGCGCTCGACGAGACCAGCGGTCCGACAAGGAAGGAGCCGCCGTTCCTTCCCAATCTCCGCAGAAACTCGACGTAAGCGGCGGGCAGGGTCTGCCCGCCTTGGTCCGTGGCCACTTCCTCGATCTCCGTGTGCGAAAGTCCGACGCGCGCTCCAGAGGACCATTCCTCGATACGTGCCTCGAAGGCGTCGAAGAAGTCGGGTAGCGAGTTGGTCGTGTCAGGCATCTGCCGTTACCCCTGCTCCTAGCGGCCGCAGGGTGGGGTTCGGGTGAGGGACAGCGTCAGGTTCAGGGAACCGGCGCGGCCTTGGCGGGTTGCGGTGAGGTGGGCGGTGGGCGTCGGGGTGTCGCAGCACAGCGCGAGGATGGCCTTGGCGGCGAGGCGCCAGCCGCGGGTTGTCGTCTTCGTGCTCAGCCGGAGCAGTTCGCGCACGGGGCCACCTTCAGCTCGTCGGGATCATACCCCCCTACCGTACCCCGAGCGGTCGTCGGCGGCTTCACCTGTGGACTAGGCCACCCCGGCCGCACACCCCCTTGCCGCGGTGATCGACCGCTGCTAGCTTCGCCGTCGACATATACCCCGTACCCCTATGGAGTACCAATGTCCACGACGGCCGTTCGGGTGGATCGACGCTGGTGGGCGCTCGGCCTCATCGCGCTCGCCCAGTTCATCGTGATCATGGACACCTCGATCATCGGTGTCGCCCTGCCGCGGATGCAGACGGATCTAGGGTTCACCCAGGAGTCCCTGTCCTGGGTCTTCAACGCCTACGTGGTCGCCTTCGGCGGTCTGCTGCTGCTCGGCGGGCGGCTGTCGGACCTGCTCGGCGCGCGGCGGGTGTTCGCGGCGGGATGGGCGGTGCTGCTGGTCGGCTCGGTGCTGGCGGGCGCGGCCGAGGCGGTGTGGGTCGAGTTGGCGGGCCGCGCCGTGCAGGGCGTGGGCGCGGCGCTGATCGCGCCGTCCGCGCTGACGCTGCTGATGACGCTGTTCGGCGGCAACCCGCGCGAACTGGGCAAGGCGCTGGCGCTCTACGGCGCCGCCGCGCCCGCGGGCGGCACCGCGGGCGTGTTCCTCGGCGGGGTCATCACCGAGTACATCAGCTGGCCCTGGGTCTTCTACATCAACGTGCCCATCGCCGTCGCGGTGCTGATCGCCGTGCCTGCGCTCATGCCGCGGGCCCAGGTGAAGCGCGGCGGCATCGACGTCCTCGGCGCGGTCACCGTCACCGCCGGACTCGGCCTTGCCGTGTACTCCGTGGTGCGCGCGCCCGAGGCAGGCTGGGGCTCGGCCACGACCGTGCTCGGCCTGGTCGGCGCGATCGTCCTGCTGGGAGCGTTCCTGGCGATCCAGGCCCGTCGGGGCGAGCCGCTGGTCCGGCTCGGCATCTTCCGCACGCCCGACCTCGGCGCGGCCAACGTCGCCCAGCTGCTGCTGGGCGCGGCGTGGATCCCGATGTGGTTCTTCCTCAACCTCTACCTGCAGCAGGTGCTCGGCCTGGGCGCCTTCGCCAGCGGCGCCGCGCTGCTGCCCATGACCGCCATGATCATGCTGATGATGATCGCCGTCGCACCCCGCCTGACCGGCCGCTTCGGCGCCAAGGCGATGACTGTCACCGGGCTGGTCGTGCTCGGCGCGGGCCTGTTCTGGCTGGCCCAGGTCGGTCCGGACGGGACCTTCCCCGCCGACGTCCTGCCCGCGTCACTGGTCGCCGCGGTCGGCATGGGACTGGCGTTCATCCCCTCGCTGGGCACCGCCATCTCCAGCGCCCGGCCGGAGGAGGGCGGGCTCGCCTCGGGCATCGTCAACACCAGCTACCAGATCGGCTCCGCCCTCGGCCTCGCCGCCATCACCGCCGTCGCGGCCACCGCGGGCGCGGCCGAGATCGCCGACCGGGTCGCCCTGACCGACGGCCTGTCCACCGCCTTCCTCGCCGCCGCGGGCATCGCGGTCGCGGGCGCGGCCATCACCGCCCTCACCCTCAACCGCCGACGGACCGATCAGCCGGTCGCCTGACCGAAAACGCCCACCGCGGGCGTTCGGACGGAAAGGTGCCCGGGCAGGCGCGCAACAGCCCCTCGCGGAGTGATCCGCGAGGGGCCGCTGTGCATCGGTCAGGGCTTGTCGGTCTTGAGGGTGTAGCTGCCGGAGCCGCTGTAGGCGTGGATGCGCCAGGTGTAGTAGCCGGCGGTGCCGGTGTACTCGACCTCCTCATTGGCCGCCGGGGTGGTGCCCTCGGCGACGGTGGTCCAGCCGTAGCCGTTCCACTTCTGCAGGTACAGGTCGAAGTCCGCGCCCGAGGGACCGGTCAGGCAGCCGCGGTGCACACCGGAGGTGGTGGACTGGTAGTAGCTGTTGTTGGGCTGGTAGGCCGAGCCGCCCGCGTTCAGGGAGCCGGTGAAGGTCTCCTCCGAGCAGTTGCCCGGGTCCGGGTCCGGGTCCGGGTCGGGGCCGCCGCCGTTGAGGAACCCGATCTGCAGCAGCTTGTTCGGCGAGCCCTTGACGTCGCTGATCTTGTTCGTCACGGTGTTGTCCAGCAGCGCGCGGTTGACCTCGGCGGGCGTCTTGCCGGAGTTGCCGGACATGCCCAGGTACAGCGCGGCCGCGCCCGCGACGTGCGGGGTCGCCATCGACGTGCCGTAGATGGTGTTGGTGGCGGAGTTCCCGGTGTGCCAGGCGGAGGTGATGTCCGTGCCCGGCGCGAACAGGTCGACGCAGGTGCCGTAGTTCGACGACCTGTTGTTGGGCCAGATCGAGCGGCGGTCGGAGCTGTCGGACGCGGCGACGGTCAGCACCTCGGGGACGCGGGCGGGCGAGACGTTGCAGGCGTCCTGGCCCTCGTTGCCCGCGGCGACCACGGTGGTGATGCCCCGCTGCAGCAGCCGCCGGGCGGCGTCGTCGTTGGTGGGCGACGCGCCACCGCCCAGGCTCATGTTGACGACCGCGGGAAGCACGGCGTTGCGGGCGACCCAGTCCATGCCCGCGGCGACCGAGTTGCCCTGGCTCCAGCCGTCGCACTTCAGCACGCGGACCGCGTGCACGGTCGCCTTCTTCGCCACACCGTAGGTCGAGCCCGCGATGGTGCCCGCGACGTGGGTGCCGTGGCCGTTGCAGTCGGTGGCGTTGGAGTCGCCGTCGATGGCGTCGTAGCCGTGCTTGGCCCGTCCGGCGAACTGGTTGTGCGTGGTGAGGATGCCGGTGTCGATCACGTAGACGTTGACGCCCTGACCGCCCGACGCGGGGTAGGTGTAGGAGCGGTCCAGCGGCAGGTTCGGCTGGTCGATCCGGTCCAGGCCCCAGACCGGGTTCGTCTGGGTGTCGAGGGCGCGGACCTTGCGGTCCTGCTCGACGTAGGCCACAGCCGGGTCGGCGGCCAGCTTCCTGGCCTGGGCCTCGCTCATGTCGACCGCGAAGCCGTTCAGCGCCGGGTAGGTGTAGGTGATGCGGCCTGCGAACTTCCTGGCCAGCTCACCGGCCTTCGACGCCGTCTGCGCCGAGGAGACCGATGCGTCCTTGAACATCACGAGGTAGGCGCCGGGCACCGAGTCCGGCTGGTCGGCGCGCTGGATGGCGCCTTCGGCAGCCGCTGCGGGCAGTGCCATCCCGGCAGCGGCGAGCAGGGCGGCGACCGCCGCGCCCGTCACCGTGGTGGTGCGATGAGATCGCATGGGACAGTTCTCCGTTTCCTTCCACCGGGCGACGCCCGGAGGCGTGACTGCCGGGCAGGGATGATCACTGGCAGTCACATAGGACTCAGCATCAGCCGTGCGGGTGACGCATTCAATCGGAGATTCGCTAGGTGGCGGCACCTAATCGAGCGCGGAACCACTCCTGGTCACCGACGCCCGGTCATGCCGGATGGCCGGCCGCCGACCTCGGTCGACGACCGGCCTCGACGGGCCCGTTCACCAGCGCAGGTCGGCGGTGCGGATCTCCCGTCGCGAACTGAGGCGCAGCTTCCGCAGCACGCGGGAGGTGTGCTGCTCGACCGTCCGCGATGACAGGAACAGGGTCTCGGCGATCTCGTTGTTGGTGTGCCCCGCGGCCAGCAGGCGGGCCACCTCGCGCTCCCGGGGCGAGAGGCTGTCGCCGTATCCGCGCCTGCCCTGACGCGACGGCGTGGTGATCCCGAGGGAGCGCAGCAGGTGCCTGCAGCGGGCGGCGTCGTGGACGGCGCCCAGCGCCTGATAACGCTCGGCGCACTGCGTATAGGCCGTGATGGCGGCGTCGCCGCCCGTGCTCAGCCGGTGGGCCTCGGCCCGCTCCCACGCCAGGGCCGCCAGGTAGGGCGCGCCCATCCCCTGGTACGCGCGGGCGGCCGCGGCGTGGTGCTCCGCGCCCGTCCCGCCCGCGTGCTGTTCGAGCGCCCCCCGGCACGTGTGCAGGGCGGCGGCGGCCATCGGGGCGATGAGCCCGCTGATCCCCTCGGTCGCCGAGCGCACCAGCTCCTCCGCGTCCAGCACCCGCCCCGCGGCGAGATAGGCGTCGACGGCGGCGGGCGCCAGCTCGCCCGCCCAGGCCCACACCTCCTTGCGCCGCAACAACGCCACGCCCGCGTCCGCCTCGACGACGGCCAGCACGACGTCGTCGTCGCGCAGCGCCAGCCGGGTCAGGCCCGCGCTGCCGCCGAGCGCGATGGGCGTGATCGCCGCGCGCGGCGTGCGCACGCCCGTCTCCAGCAGGTGCGTGCGCGCCGCCTCCCACTCCCCGCGCGCGAGGGCCAACTGGCCGAGCACCAGGTTCAGCTCGGCGGCCACCGCGGTCAGCTCGCGGTACTCGGCCAGTAGGGACGCCGCCCGCTCGGCCAGCCCCTCCCACGCGCCGGTGAACCAGTCCAGGCGGATGCGCGTGCTGCGCGCGGTGCTCAGCACGTAGAGCGCGCCGCTCTCCTCGGCCGCCTTCACCCCGAACCGCAGGTACTCGTCCGCGGCGTCGAACCGGCCGATCAGGGTCAGCGAGTCGCCGAGGTTGCAGTGCGCCCGCGCGATCTGCCGCTGCTCGCCCAGGGTCCGCCCGAGGGCGGGCAGCGTGGCCAGGCGCTCGTCGGTGTCCGGGTCGCCGATGGCCACCAGCCCCCCGACGACGTTGGCGATCAGCGAGATCCGCTGCTCCTGGTCGGCGCACTGGTCGATGGCCGCGTCCGCCTTGCGCATCCACGGCGCCAGCGACGACAGCGGGACGTCACCGCTGAACGGCACGGCCAGGGCGCTCATGCACTTGGCAGCGAGGTCGGGCCGACCGCCGAGCTCGTCCACGGCCAGTTCGAGCTGCGCGCGGCCCTCGACCAGCGCGTCGGAGTACCGCGCCAACAGCAGCCCGAGCTGCATCCTGACCTGGCCGCGGGCGCCTGCGGAGAGCCGGTCGTCGATCAGCAGCCGCTTGAGCACGGACGCCGAGCTGGGCACGTCCAGGCCGAGCAGGGCGGCCTCCCCCAGCTTGACGCCGAGCCGGTCGACGTCCGCCCCGGACAGGGCGGGCTCGGCGAGCAGGAGCCGCAGCAGCGGCGACGCGGTCATCGCGTCCGAGACCGCCAGCGCCTGGTCGGCGGCGGCCTCACCGTAGGCCAGCCAGTCGGCGCGCTGGTGGGCCAGCCTGCTGTGCTCGGCGAGCTGGACCAGCGGCGGCGGGTCGATCGCGGCCAGCAGGCGCACCGCGCGCCGGTGCAGGTCCTTGCGCTCGATCGAGCTCATCGTCCCGTAGACGGCCTGCCGCGCCAGGGCGTGGCGGAACGCGCACGTCCCGTCGCCCGCGTCGTGCAGGAGCGCGCACGCCAGCACCTCGTCGACCGCGGCCTTGAGCCGGTCGCCGGAGAGCCCGGCGACCTCGCCGAGCACCTCGATCGAGGCCGGGATCGCGAACGCGGCGGCGGCGCGGGCCAGGCAGCCCGCGTCCTCGGACAGCCCGGCCAGCCGCTCGGCGACCGACTCGCGCAGCAGCACCGGCACCTCGCCGCGCTCGGACCACCACCGCACGTCCACCCCGTCGATCGCCGCCTGGCCCGGCCGCACCGAGCGCAGCACCTCCTCGACCACGAACGGCAGCCCGGCGGTGTGCTCGTGCAGCACGGCGGCGAACTCCGCGCTCACCGTCTCCACGCCCAGGACCACCGCGGCGAGGATCCGCACCTGGGCGGTGTCCAGCGGCTTCAGCGGCAGGATCTCCGCGGTCACGCCCGCCCCCGGCCGGTACGCCGCGCCCAGCGGCATCCCCCACGGCACGTCCTCGCGCCGGTAGGTCACCAGCACCGCCAGCGTGGGCGGCGGGTCGGCCATCAGGAACCGCAGCAGCTGCAGCGTGCCGTCGTCGGCCCAGTGCAGGTCCTCGATGACCAGCAGGGCGGGCCCGACGGCCACCAGGACCTCCCGGATCGCCCGGAACAGCAGGTGCCGGTCGAACACCGGGTCGCCGATCTCCCTCGGCAGCGGCGGCAGCACGTCCGCCAGCTCCGGCACGGCCGTGCGCAGGACGGAGGTGACCGGGTTCAGCGCCCCGCACCGCGCCAGCCTGCCGCGCGCCCTGCGCAGCGCCTCCAGGACGGCGCCGAGGATGAACGGCTCGCGCAGGTGCTGGCAGTGCCCGACCAGCACGGTCGGGCCGCCCGCGTCCACCGAGCCGATCAGCTCCCGGACCAACCGGCTCTTGCCGACCCCGGCCTCCCCCTCGACCTGAACGAACGCGGGGGTGCGCCGGACTGCCGACCGCAGCCTGCTCAACTCGTCCTCCCGGCCGACCAGCGCGGTGGGGACCGGATCACGTGGTGACATGTGTTCTTCGCCTAACCGGGAATCGGGGCGCGGTCGCGGCCCCGGGGAACCTGACCGGGCGGGTGGCCGAGGCCATCCCCGTCCTGTTAGGGAGCAACCGACATGACGGCAAGGATGAAACGGTCTACGGTCGGCGGGCAAGGCGGTGCTGCCCGTATCCAGGACGCGCGGGTCATACGTATTTTCACAGAATCGGATACGCAGAATTCGTCCGGGAACGCCGTCGACGCAGGCTGAACAGGGCGGTCGGCCCGCCGTGTCGCGCCGGGGCCCGCCCGCTTTTCACACAAGGCGTGAACGTTCACTAGGTGCAGGCGTCCGTACCGTGGACGTCCGACCCCGGTACGACCGCCGCTGCCGACCTAGACTGCCGGGATGGAACTGGAGGTGCGGCACCTGCGCACGGTCGCGGTGATCGCCGAGACCGGCAGCCTGACCCGCGCGGCGGTCCTGCTCGGCCTGTCCCAGCCCGCGCTCTCCGTCCGCCTCCGGCGCATGGAGGAGGAGATCGGCGCGCCGCTGTTCACCCGCAGTCCCGCGGGTGTCGAGCTGACCGCGGTCGGCGAGTACGTGCTCCTGCGCGCCCGGTCCATCCTCGCCGCGATGTCCGAGCTGCGCAGCGGCGCGGCCCGGTTCGTGGAGCGGGCCAAACCGGTCATCACCGTGGGCGGGTCGGCAGGCTCGGTGCTGTTGGGGCTGGCCGAGCGGATGGGCGCGGAGCTGCCCGACGCCGACGTGCGGCTCACCATGGAGTACTCACCGCTGCTGCTGCGCGATCTGCTCGCCGCGGGCAGGCTCGACCTGGTGACGACAGTGGACTACCCGGGCTTCGAGATGCCGTCGCACCAGGCGCTGCACTGCGAGGTCCTGGCCGAGGAGCCGGTGTTCGTCGCCGTTCCCGGCTCGGACCCGCTGGCCGCGCAGGACGAGATCGCCCTCGGCGACCTCGCCGACCACAACTGGGCGGTCAGCCCGCCGAACGGCGCCGGATGGCCGGACTGCTTCCACATCGCCTGCGCCCAGCACGGTTTCACCCCCGAGGTCCCCTACACCACGCCCAACGCGGACACCGTGCGCACGCTCGTCGCGGCGGGGCGCGCGGTGGCGCCGTGCCAGCCGGTGTACTTCGGCAGCGAGGACGTGGTCGTGCGGCCGCTCGCGGGCAATCCGCTGTGGCAGCGGCACGTCATGCTCTGCCCGCGCGACGGCACGCTGGCCAAGCGGCTGCCGACGCTGGTCGACTTCGCCAGGGACGCCTACTGGTCCTTCGTCCGCGAGCACAGCCCGCACTACGACCTGCTGCGGGCCGCGCGCTGAGCCCGCTCACCACCGCCAGTCGGTGCCGATGATCCCGACGCGGCCGTCCCTGACCACGAAGCAGACGTCGCGGGACTTGCCCATCCGGACGGACTTGACAGCATGGACGGGAGCCGACGCGTTCGCCTGCCAGTAGCTCGTGCAGAACGCGGGCGGGCGGCCCTCGAAGCGGATCAGCTGGGTGTACTCGCTGACGGGCCTGCGCAGGTTGCGGAAGTAGTGCGCGATGGGCGGGGTGGCGTGGCCGCCGATCTCGTACTCCAGCACCGCGTACTCGCCGCCGCGGATCGGGCGGTCGAGGACCAGCTCGGCGACCAGGTACCCGGCGCCGGGGTCGGTGAGGACCCGCCCGACGCTCGCATAGTCCACATCGGCCAGAACGGGGACGATCCCCGGATGGTCGGACTGGTAGCCGACGACGTAGCGGGTGACCCGCCCGCCGAGGCCGCGGAGCACGATGCGGGTGCGGACACCGCGCTCGGTGCCGTGCTCGGTCACGGTGTACACGTCGTGGACCGACACCAGCGACCGGCGGCCCTCGCCCGGGGTGGCGAGCTGGGCGATCAGGTCGCCGATCGGCATCTGCTCGGCCCGGTCCACCCAGCGCCCGCGCGGGCGCGGCGGGCCGATGCGGCTGGTGAGCGTGGCCGGGGGCAGGTCGAGGACCTGTTCGAGGACGGCGACCGCCCGGCGGGACCGCTCGTTCTCCGGCTGGCGCAGGCCGCGCCGCCAGTAGCTCAGCGTGGCGTTGCTGACCGCCACGCCGTGGTCGGCCAGGTGGCGGCGGAGCCGGTCGAGGGTGAGCCCGTGCGCGGCGATCGCGGTGTCGAGCGCCCCGGCGAAGGAGCGGACCGGGTGATCGTGCGCTGACATGGGGCTCCTCCTTCGTCGGGGACCCCCATTCGTACCCGACGCCGGGGCGGAGCAACAGCCATGCCTTCGATTCATACCCGCCAAACGCCGTTGATGGGGTGGCGGGCCGGGCCCGCCACCCCATCAGGCCTCAGCGGCTCAGACGCCCGCGATGGACCTGATCCAGGACCGGTAGCGGGTGATGTTGGTGTAGGTGTTGTAGTCGCTGCGGTTGCTGGTGGACGCGACGCCCACCTGGCGGCCGTTGCCGAACATCGGGCCGCCGGAGTCGCCGCCCGCCGCGATGCCGTTGCCGTAGTACGCGCCGATGCCGACGCCGCCGTGGTAGTCGCGGCCGTTCACGGTGGCGACCTCGACGTTGGCGTACTTCAGGTAGCGGGACTGGCACGAGAGCTCGGGGTTGCACCGGCCCGTCGCGCCCCAGCCGAGGATGGTCGTGGTCTGTCCGACCCAGACGTCCGAGGTGGTGCCCAGCGGCGAGTAGGTGGTGTTGACCGACCGGTCGAGCTGCACGATGGCGAGGTCCGCGCTGGAGTGCACGGTCGTGCGCGAGGCGTAGGCGACGGTGCCGCCGGAGTACTGGTCGAGGCTGCCGATCCGGAACGACATCCCGCCGCCGACGCAGTGCCGCGCGGTCAGGATGTACCGCGGCGCGATGATGGTCGCGCTGCAGTTCTCGGTGCCGTTGAGGAAAAGCCGGGCGGCCCAGGGCGCGTTCTGGTTGTAGTAGCCGCCGTCGATGATCTGGATGCCCGCGTCGGGCGTGCCGGACGGCGGCGCGGGCTTGGCCGCGGCCGCCTGCGCCATCATGGTCATGGACGCCGCTGCCAGGACGACCGTCACCAGGGACTTGAGCAGTTTCATGGGATCGCTTTCTTTTCGCGTAGCAGGGTGTGCGCGAAACATCGCGCGACCCGGCACCGCCGGGCCACGCTGGGGACAGAGCGATTCTGCGGGCAGCGACGAAACCGTTGCAATCCGTGGACACCTAGGTGTTTTCGCGGGCGGCACTGGTTTTAACGGAGTTGGCGTCCGATCGCCTGGTCACCCCGGCCGGGGTTTGACCGGACCGGTCGAGCGGCCGGTTCCACCGCGGCGGATGCACCCGGACCGCCGCCGCTCGTCGTCGCGAGGCAGGTCGAGGCGCGGGCTGTCCTCGGGCGGATTAGGCCAGCTCGCGCAGGAGATGGGTGAGTTGGGTGACGGTGTCCGTGCCGACACGCGCGGCCAGGGTGCGTTCGTGGGCGGCGGTGAGGGATTCCAGGCGGTCGAGTTTGGCCCGGCCGAGGGCGGAGACGTGCACCGAGACGCGGCGGCGGTCCTCCTCGGACTGCGAGCGGTACAGCAGGGCCGAGTCGACCAGCGCGTCGACCATGCGGGTCAGGGTGGGGTGCGGGATCTCGACGGCGGCGGCGAGTTCGCCCATCGAGCGCTCCTGGGCGGCCAGGGCGCGCAGGACCCGCCACTGGTCGACGGTGAACCCCTCCTCCTCCAGCACCGTGCCGAGGTCGCGGACCAGGGCGCGCTGGGCGCGGGTCAGCAGGTCGACCAGGTCCCCACCGACGAGCCGGGAGGCGCGGTGACCAGCCATGACATGCCCTTCGCCGGGGGGTTGGACACCGAGCATACTGTCCGTCCATGGACTCCACAGCGGTCGTGCGCGCGGTCGTGCGCGATCCGGTCGAGGTCGCGGTGGCCGGGCCGGACGCGGGCGCGCTGCGCATCGGCCTGCTGCTGCCGCTGTCCGGCGCGCTGGGGTTGACCGGCCCGTCCGGCCTGTCGGCCGCCTCCCTGGCGGCCACCGAGCTGAACGCGGCGGGCGGGGTGCGCGGGCGGCGGGTGGAGCTGGTGCTGCTCGACGCCGGTCGGATGCCGCACGAGGTGGCCGTGGCGGCCGCGTCGATGATCGGGCTGGTCGACGCGTTTGTGGGGTTCCACACCAGCGACGTCCACCGCGCGCTGGAGGCGGCCCTGGGCGGGCGGGCGCCGTACGTGTTCACCCCGCCGCACGAGGGCGGGACGCGGCTGCCGGGCGTCGTGCTGCTCGGGGACTCCCCCGCGCGCCAGCTCGCGCCCGCCGTGCGCTGGCTGGCGGCCCATCGCGGGCTGCGCCGCTGGGCGCTGGTGGGCAGCGACTACATCTGGCCGCGCGCGGTGCACCGCGCCGCCTCGGCGATCGTGCGCGGGGTGGGCGCGGAGGTGGTCTGGCGGCGGCTCGTGCCGTTCCCGGAGCCGGGCATCGACGCCGAGGAGATCGTGGGCGCCCTTGCCCGGGTGCGGGCGCAGGCGGTGCTGGTCAGCCTGGTCGGCCGCGACCTCGCCCTGTTCAACCGCGTGTTCGCCGCGTCCGCGCTGGCCGGGCGCGTGGTGCGGCTGTCGGGGTCGCTGGAGGAGAACGTGCTGCTGGCCGCGGGCGGTGACGAGACCGGGGAGCTGTACGCGGCGATGCGGTCGTTCGCGGGCCAGGGCGACGACCGGCGGATCGCGCTGGCCGAGCGCTACCGCGGGCTGTTCGGCGGCAGCGCGCCGGTACTCGACGCCTACGCCGAGGGCTGCTACGACGGCGTGCACCTTGCGGCGGCGCTGGCCGCGGCGGGCGAGCTGACCGCGTCCGCGGCGCGGGTCGGGGCCGTCCGGCTCCTCGCCGACCCCACGGGCGGCAGGTGGTCGGCAGCGTCGCTGGGCCCGCCTCGCCCGGGCGGGTTCCTCGCCCGCGCCGACGGCCTGGAGCTCACCGTCATCACGGGCTTCTGACCGCGCCGACAAAGATCCTTCCGTCTGAAATCTTTTCAATCGGAAGGATTGTGTCTAGGCTTCGCCGCACTGTCACGGCGAGGAGGACGGCATGAGCCAGGACACGGACCTGGGGCGCTACGGCTACAAGCAGGAGCTGCGGCGCTCGCTCGGCTTTCGGGACCTGTTGATCTACGGATTGATCTTCATGGTGCCGATCGCCCCGTTCGGCATCTTCGGCGGCGTGTTCCAGGGCTCCGGCGGGATGGTCGCCCTGACCTACGCCATCGGCATGGTGGCCATGCTGTTCACCGCCAACTCCTACGCCCAGATGTCCAAGGCGTTCCCGCTCGCGGGCTCGGTCTACACCTACGCGGGCCGGGGCATCGGCGCGCCGGTCGGCTTCCTGGCCGGGTGGATGATCCTGCTCGACTACGTCCTGGTGCCCGGCCTGCTCTACCTGATCGCCAGCGTGGCGATGAACTCGCTGGTGCCCGCCGTCCCGCTGTGGCTGTGGCTGGTGGCGTTCGTGCTGCTCAACACCGCGGTCAACTACCTCGGCATCGAGATGACCGCGCGGGTCAACCGGATCATGCTGGTGGCCGAGCTGATCGTGCTCGCGGTCTTCATCGGCATCGGCGTGGTCGCGGTGGCGCAGGGCAAGGGGCAGGGCTTCAGCTTCGACGCCTTCTTCACCAGCGAGACGTTCTCCTGGCCGCTGGTCTTCGGCGCGGTGTCCATCGCGGTGCTCAGCTTCCTCGGCTTCGACGGCATCTCCACGCTGGCCGAGGAGAACCGGGAGTCCGCCCGCGCGATCGGCCGGTCGATGGTGGCCGCGCTGCTGCTGGTCGGCGTGCTGTTCGTGGTGCAGACGTGGGTGGCGGCGATGCTGGTGCCCGACACCCAGGCCCTGCTCACCGACGGCGACCCCGGCGGCACGGCGTTCTACGACGCGGCGCGCGTGGCCGGTGGCGAGTGGCTGGCGATCCTGACGGCCGCGGCGACGGCGGTGGCGTGGGGCTTCGCGAACTCGCTCGTGGCGCAGGCGGCGACCTCGCGGCTGCTGTACGCCATGTCCCGGGACCGCAGCCTGCCCAGGTTCCTGTCCAAGGTGCACCCGACCAGGCGGGTGCCGGTCAACGCCACGCTGCTGGTCGCCGCGGTCTCGCTGGCGCTCGGTCTCTACATGCAGTCCCGTGACGACGGCATCACGCTGCTCAGCTCGCTGGTGAACTTCGGCGCGATGACCGCGTTCCTGGTCCTGCACGTGGCCGTCGTGGTGCACTACGTGATCCGCAACCGCAGCCGCGAGTGGGGGAAGCACCTGATCGCCCCGGCCATCGGGTTCGCGATCCTCGCCTATGTCGTGGTCAACGCCAAGCTGGCCGCGCAGACCAGCGGGCTGGTGTGGCTCGGGGCCGGGGTGGTGCTGATGATCGCCCTGCTGCTGGCGGGTCGCGGGCTGCGGCTGTCCGGTATCGGTGGGACGGAGGAGGAGAAGTGAGCATCGAGGTCGTGCGCCTTGACCCCGCGCGGGAGCAGCTGGCCTACGCCTTCGGCGGGCGGGAGCCGCTGCTGACCGTGCTGCCGGGCACCGTGGTCGAGCTGACCACTGAGGACTGTTTCGGCGGGGCGGTGCGCACAGTGGACGACCTGCCCAGCCAGGTCTGCGCCTTCCCCTACCTCAACCCGGTGACCGGCCCCATCGCCGTCGAGGGGGCCGAGCCGGGCGACGCGGTGGCGGTGCACTTCGCCGACATCCGGCCGGTGCGCGACTGGGCCGTGTCCAGCACCTTCCCGCACTTCGGGGCGCTGACCGCGACCCACACCACGGCCATGCTGCACGACGCCCTGCCCGAGCGGGTGTGGCTCTACGAGGTGGACGTGCCCGGGGGCGTGTGCCGGTTCCAGGCGCGGGGCAGCGAGTTCGAGGTGGAGCTGCCCCTGGACCCGATGCACGGCACGGTCGGCGTCGCGCCAGCGGCGGGCGAGGTGCTGATGAGCATCAGCCCCGGCGCGCACGGCGGGAACATGGACACCCCCGAGCTGCGCGCGGGCACGACGGCGTACTTCCCGGTCAACGTGCCCGGCGCGATGATCTCCATCGGCGACGGCCACTGCCGCCAGGGCGAGGGCGAGGTCTGCGGCACCGCGGTCGAGGCGGCGATGTCCACTGTGGTCGTCGTGGACCTGATCAAGGGCGCCGCCCCGGCCTGGCCCCGGTTGGAGAGCGCGGACCACCTCATGTCGACCGGGTCGGCCCGGCCGCTGGAGGACGCCTTCCGCATCAGCCAGCACGACCTGGTGGGCTGGACGGCCAGCCTGCTGGGCCTGGACGCCCTTGACGCCTACCAACTGGTCAGCCAGGCGGGCCTGGCCCCGGCGGGCAACGTCGTGGACACGACGTACACGATGCTGGCCAAGCTGCCCAAGAGCATCCTGGGCCACGCCACGGCCTACGACGGGATCCACTCGCACCTGCGCGGGATCGCGGAGCGCTACCTGGCGGAACGGTAGCGGATCAGGCGCGGGCGGGGTTCCACGCAGGGCCGGTGCGCGCCCACGCGCCGGGGGACCCCGCCCGCTTCCCGCCGGGGTGTTACGTGCGGGCGTCGAGGTCGACGAGGGCGGCGGCGAGGCGGAAGTACTTGTTGGCGCCGAGGTCGCGCACGGTCTTGATCCCGAACGCGGCGGCGAGCTTGTCGGCGTCGGCCTCGCTCACGCCGGACAGGGCGGCGACGGGGGCGTCGAGCACCTCGCCGACGGTGAGGTCCTCGTAGGCCTTGTCGAGCTGCTTGGCGAGGTCTGCGGAGACGGCCACGGATGTCCTTCCGGTAGGGGATGGGCTTGCTGGGGTATCGGGCGAGCCCGCCCAGGGTTACAACCCATCCGCCGTGCGCGGGGTCACCAGGCCGGATTCGTAGGCGAAGACGACGAGTTGGGCGCGGTCCCGGGCGTGGAGTTTGACCATGGCGCGGTTGATGTGGGTCTTCGCGGTCAGCGGGCTGATCACCATGCGGGCGGCGATCTCGTCGTTGGTCAGACCGTGGGCGGCCAGGGTCACGGCCTCGCGTTCGCGGTTGGTCAGGTCCGCCAGCGCGGCGTCGGTGGCGGTGCGGAGGGGTTGGGCGACGAAGCGGGTGATCAGCCTGCGGGTGATCGACGGCGCGAGCAGGGCGTCGCCTCGGGCCGCGACGCGCACTGCGTGCAGGAAGTCCTCCGGGTGGATGTCCTTGACGAGGAACCCGGCCGCGCCCGCGCGCAGGGCGTGGAAGACGTACTCGTCCAAGCCGTAGTTGGTCAGGATGACGACGTGCACCGAGGCCATGGCCGGGTCGGCGGCGATGCGCCGGGTCGCCTCGATGCCGTCGACGACCGGCATCTGGATGTCGATGAGCGCGATGTCGGGCAGGTGCTGCCTGGCCAGCGCCACGCCCTCGCCCCCGTCGGCGGCCTCGGCCACCACCTCGATGTCGTCCTCGACGTCGAGCAGCGCGCGGAACCCGCTGCGGATGAGCGGCTGGTCGTCGACCAGCAGGACCCGGATCACGGCGTCCGGTCCACGGGGAGCTCGGCATGGACGCTGAACCCGCCCTCGCTGCGCGGCGCCGCGCTCAGGCTGCCCCCGAGCGCGGCGACCCGCTCGCGCATCCCGAGCAGCCCGACGCCGGGCACGGGCACCGCGTCCGGCGTGGCCCTGCCGTCGTCGTCGACCCGGACGACCAGGGCGTCGGGGCGGTGGTCGATCCGGACCGACGCGGTGGCCGCGGCGGCGTGGCGGGCGATGTTGGTCAGCGACTCCTGGACGATCCGGTAGGCGGTCCGGCCCACCGCGGCGGGCACGGCGTCGCGACGGCCCTCGACGGTCAGGGTCGCGTCGAGGCCGGTCGTCCTGGCCCGCCGCACGAGCTCCGGCACGTGGTCGAGGCCGTGCGGCGGGCTCTTGTCGTCGTCGCGCAGGGCCTCCAGGGTCGCCCGCAGTTCCCGGGCCGCCTCCCGCCCGGCGTCCCGGATGGCCAGCAGGGCGTCCGGCACCTGCTCGCCGCGCTTGTGGGCGAGGTGGACGGCGACCTCGGCCTGCAGCTTGATCACGGAGATCTGGTGGGTGAGCGAGTCGTGCAGCTCCCGGGCGATGTGCAGCCGCTCCTCGTCGGCCCGCCGCCGCGCGGTCTCCTCCCGGGTGCGCTCGGCCTCGTCCGCCCGCCGCTCGGCCTGCCGCAGCGCCTCCCCCGCCGCGCCTGCGGCGATCAGCCACGCGATCTCGAGGACGTTCCGGGACCGCGTTAACGCCTCCCCCACCAGCCAGTCGTGCGGGGAGACCAGGATCGCCAGCGGGAGCGCGGCCAACATGACCACCGACCCCACCACCGTGACGACCCGATGCCCGGCCCGCATGGTGGCGTACACCGCGAACAGATACGCGACGACCGGAACATCGAACCCGATGGCCTGGTGCCCCAGACCGCACACCCCGGTCACCGCCAACACGACGACCGGCGCCCGACGCCGCGCGGCCAGCGCCAGGCCGCCTGCCGCCAACAGCGCGTAACCGAGCGGTTCGAGGTCCGTGGCGGGGTGCTGCCCGGACAGCCCGGCGACCAGCAGACTCACCGCCACGCCGACGGCGATCACCCAGTCCCCGACCCCGATCCTCACGCCTGAACCCTAACCGGGCAGCGGCGCGGTGAACTCCCACAGAGGGACGATCAACCGCCTACTGCGAACGCAGTATCCGACCGCGTCGGCAGCAGCCGACTACCGCACCAACGGCACCCCCAAGTGCCCACAGCCGCACGACGACCGGCGCGGGCTCGGCCGGACATGATCAGCCGCATTCAGTCGGAGGAATGAGGAGAATCCCATGTCCGTCGCGTTCGTCGCACAGGTCTGCACGACGCAGGCCGAGTGCGCGTCCCAGGGTGTCGACACCTTCGTCGGGACCCCCGCGCGAATCTGGGCCAGCGTCGCCGCCCTGGTGGCACTCGCCAGCGTGGCCACCGCCTGGCTGGCACTCGCCCGACCCCGCAGGATCGGCCGGAAGGCCGCCATCGCCGCCCTGGTGGCAGGCACGGTCGCCGCCGTCAACGGCGCCGTGAACCTGGCAGTGGCCGACGGCGGCCTCGGCACCGGCAACGGAGTGGCGGGCGGCGCCATAGCCCTGGCCCTGGGCCTGACCGCCGCAACCCTGTCCTGGCGAGCCCTTGCCCGCTCCCGCACCACCGAGCCGATCAGCTGACGGGTGTTCAGGGCGCGATGAGTCCGGCGAGCCGGTCGATGCCCAGGCCGGAGGTGAGAAGCCGTTCCTTGGCGTTGCCGAGCAGGGTCCGGGTCCACGGCGTGAACCCGCCGTCGCCGACGTCCTCGAGCCCGGCGCCGAACGAGGCGCAGATCTTGAAGCACAGACCCTCGTAGTAGGAGCGCCCGCCGTCGCGCTCGGGGTAGTCCCGCACGGCGGCGATGTCCTTCAGCTCGTGCACCAGGTCGGCGAAGGCCGGGTCGAGGACCGTCGTGCGGAACTCGATCTCACCCGCTCCCAGCGCGCGCAGGGCGGCGACGGCATAGCGCGCGTGCTCGACCAGGTGCGTCTTCTCGAAACCGAGGCCGCCCGCGTCGCGGCCCGCCGAGACCATGCCCAGCAGACCGAAGTGCGCGAACATCCCCGCGCCCTCGATCCGCTGCGCCCGCACGACACGCTGGACGGCGGCGAGGCGGACCGGTGTCCGTCCGGACCGGCGGACGGCGGCCTCGAGGGCGAGCCCGTTCGTCGGGTCCGCGGCCACCTCGGTGCCGCGGGCGGTGCTCACCACGCGGTGCTGGGAGAGCCCGGCGACCGCGGAATGCGTGCCGAGCGGGGCCAGCGGCGAGAGGGTGACCCGCTCGAACTCCGCGGGCAGGGTGTCCAGCAGGACGTCCTCAACCCGCCGGAGCACGGCGAACGGCAGCGGCGCCACACCGGTGAACCGGTCGGCGCGGTAGCGGCGCAACACATCCGGCCCGCGCAACCGCGCCGCCCTGCGGCGGGCCACTTCCAGTTGCAGTGTCGTCAGGTCCGCGCCAGGCAGCCCGGCCAACAGATCGGCGGCCGCGCCGCCCGGTCCGGCGAGCAGCCGACGCAGTGGTCCGGATCGGTCTTCCATCGCACCGGTCTAACAGGTCCGCGCCCACACCGCTAACGCATTACGGACGTCTGCTCACGGATCACCCAGCGAGGGCCAGTTCCGGGGTGAGGGCGGAGGGGAGGTCTTCGCTGTGGATGACGTGGAGGGTGCTCACCGCGCGGGTGAGGGCTACGTAGAGGCGTTGCAGGCCTCGGGGTTCCGCGTCGACGATGTGGGTGGGTTCGATGACGACGACAGTGTCGTACTCCAGGCCCTTGGTGAGGGTGACCGGGGCCAGGGTGAGTCGTTCGGGGGTGTCTTCCTCGCCTAGGACGGTGTGGGACAGGCCGTGGGTCGACAGGGCCGCTTGGAGCGTGGGGATGTCCTTGTCCGCGGCGATGACGCCGACGGAACCCTCGCGCCGCAGGGCGTCCTCGAGCGTGGTGATCAGGAGGTCGAGCTGGTCGGACGCCGGGGTCCGGGTGACGTGGAGGGCGCCCTCGGTGTGGCGGAAGGACTGCGGGCCGGTGAGGTCGGGGGCGATGCTCGGCAGGAGGCGGGCGGCGTAATCGATGATCTCGGCCGGGACGCGGTAGCCGCGGTTGAGCACCTCGACGGCGCCCTTGGGCCGGTCGAGATGGGTCAGGACCTCCGACCAGTCCCGCACCGCGAACGGGCTGGTGGCCTGCGCCAGGTCGCCGAGCACCGTGCAGGCGCCCGCGACCCGGCGGGCGATCGCGCGGAAGTGCAGGGGGCTCAGGTCCTGGGACTCGTCGACCACGATGTGGCCCATCCTCGCGGGCGTGGCGACCAGGCCCGCCACCTCGTCGAGCATGGCCAGGTCCACTGTGGACCAACGCATCGACTTGACGCCTCGGGGCCGGGTGGGCAGCAGCACGGCCCGCTGCTCGTCCGCGGAGAGGATGCCGTCGGCGGCGGCGGCCAACTGCTCGGCGTCGGTGAGCAGGTCGAAGACGAGCCGGGCCGGGTCGACGGCGGGCCAGATCGCGCGCACCACCTGGCTGATGCCCCGATTGCGGCTGAGCTGGGCCAGGGTGGTCGACGCGCCGCCGCCGCGCTCCATCTGCCGGAGCACGGATCTGCGGTCAAACGACGGACGAGCGGAACAATCCGTCGATCTCCTCTGCCGGGTAGGGAACCTGCCTGCTCTCCAGCTGGAACCTGCGGTAGAACTCCGTCATCACCGCCGCGAGCGGGGCATGGCGGGTGAGGATCTCCGCGAGCTGTGGCGGGATGCCCGTGGGGCGCTCGCCTCGGGCGCAGGCGCGCAGGAACGCCCTGCGATCGTCCCCTTTGTACCCGTACAGCTCGACGATGAGCCAGGTGACCAGGTGGGTGAGGGCGTAGCAACGGTCGTAGGTCTGGTGTCGGGTGAAGAAGGCGGTCTCTTCGTCGGACAGGGTGAATCGGGAGGAGATGGCGAGGCCGTAGTCCGCGAAGTACAGGCGCTGGCCGTCCGTGAGGATGTTCTGGAAGTGGGCGTCGAAGTGCAGGAGGCCGTGGGCGTTCATGAAGGAGGTCCCGGCCGTCAGTTCCCGCAGGACCATCGCGCAGGCGCGCTCGTCGCCTGCTTTGACCTGAGCGCGCAACCAGTCGTGGAGGTTGTGCGGGATGTACTCGAGGAACAGCGCGATGCTCGCCGAGGCGTCCCGTAGGGCCTCGATGCGGGCGCGTATCCCCGCCCCGCCTCCCCAGTAGTCGACGGCCTTCTCCACGTCGGCCAGTTCCTCGGGAAGCGCCTGCCCGGCGTGCGGCAGCACCCGCCAGTGGTACATCAAGGGGAAGCCCTCGTAGTCCTGCGTCAGCACCCAGTCCGTCGTCATGGTGTGCACGGCCAGCTCCCGCCATGCGCCGAAACCCGGCCCTCCGATGAGCCCGACGCCGTAATGGCAGAAGTCCGGAAGCGCGAAGAGGTTCGCCGTGGACCCGACGTTCTCCGGCTGCCGCTCCAGATCCGTCAACGGCACCCGCTTGACGAAGACCGGTGTCCCGCCGACGTCCACCAACGCCGACGTCCCGCCGATCCCGGCCCCCAACGGCCGAGCCGCGTCCACGAGATCACACAATTCACGATCGCTACACGCGCTCAGCGCCGCGGAGACGGCCCTATGAGCATCCAGCCGCGACAGGTCACCGACGACTGCCTCCACGCGCGCATCACCCTCCCAGGCCCCCTCCGACGAAGCCAGTCTCGTCCGTTGCCCTGACAACTCGACACGGGGCCGTCGGTTTCGACCTTGACCATGACCGCCCCCGCGCGAAAGAATCACCGTGAATCAGATCGAATCATCGTGGATCGCTGGCGGTGCATCTCCGCGGCGGCAGGGGCGGAGGTGGCGGAAGCCGATGACGGGGGCGGACGGGCTGCCTGCCCGGCAGCAGCTCGCGGCGCGGTTGCGGCAGTTGCGCGAGCTGGCCGGGGTGTCGGGGCGGGACCTGGCGCAGCGCGTCGGGATCAGCCAGCCGACCGTGTCCCGGATCGAGGCGGGACGGACGGTGCCCAGCCTGCCCGTGGTCGAGGCCTGGGCCCAGGAGGTCGGCGCCTCCGAGGAGACCAGGGAGCGGTTGGCGGCCCTGGTCGAGGCCACCTACACCGAGGTGAACACGTGGCGGACGGCGTTCGGGCGCCGCGGACACCTCCAGGGCGACATCCGGGAGCAGGAAGCGGTCTCCCAGGACGTGCGCGTGTTCCAGCCGTCCGTGGTGCCCGGCCTGCTGCAGACCGCGGAGTACGCCCGTCGCGTCTTCTCCCTGTTCCAGCTCCCCTACTCCGACAAGGACCTGGCCGCCGCCGTCGCGGGGCGGCTGGAGCGGCAGGCGGCGCTGTACGAGGGCGGGCGGCGGTTCGCCTTCCTCATCACCGAGGCCGCGCTCCGGTGGCGGCCCGGCGACGCCCGGCTGCTCCTCGCGCAACTTCACCGGATCGCGTCCATCAGCACCCTGGACAACGTCTCGATCGGGCTGATCCCCCAGGACCGCGAAGCCGTCACCTTCCTGTCCCACGGCTTCGTCATCTACGACGGCGAGGGCCCTTCGGTGTCGGTCGAGACGATCCACGCCAACATCACCGTACGGGACCCCTCCGACGTCGAGCTCTACCGCGCCCGATGGTCCCTGCTCGACCGGATGGCGATCCGGGGCGACGACGCCCTCGCGTTCCTCGACCGCATCGCCGCGGACCTGCGGGCGCTGTCCGATGGCTGAGCGCGCCGCGACCCCCGCGCACCCGGCCCGCCGCGGCGACAGACCCGGCGCGCCGAGACCGCGGGTCGCGGCGCGCCGGAGCCTGGTCCCGCCTCAGAAGTCGAACTCGCCGGCCAGGACGCCGAGGGCGAAGGCGGCCCACTCCTGCAGGGTGAACCACAGGGTCGGGCCGTCGGGGTCCTTCGAGTCGCGCAGGGCCACGCCCTCGACCTTGGCCACCTCCACGCAGTCCCCACCGCCCTCGCTGAACGAGCTCTTGCGGAACGACACCCCGTCGAGCCGGATCCAGTTGACGATCTCGTTGTCCATGATTCCTCCTGTCATCGACGGCCTTCGCGCCGTGCGGGGACCACGGTGCGCGGCGGCGCAGGGCGATCGACTGGGTGATCCGCGGGGTGGACGACTGGGTGGCGCACTGCGGCCGCCGTCACCAGGAGGGGATCGGATGGGCGAGACGGGCGTGGAGCCGAGGTTCCACCTGTTCGGCGCGATCGAGGCCCACGCGGGCGGTCGGCGCGTCGACCTGGGCGGTGAGCGGGAGCGGGCGCTGCTCGCCGCGCTGCTGTTGGCCAAGGGGCAGCCGGTGGCGCGCCACGACCTGCCGGACTGGATCTGGGACAAGGCGCCCCGGAGCGCCTTCGACGACCTCAACCGGCTCATGACCGAGATCCGCAAGCGGCTGCGGACCATCGGCCTCGGGACGGCGCTGGTCAACAAGGACGGGCTGTGCAGGCTTGACGTCCCCGCTGACGCGGTGGACCTGCACCGCTTCCGCGCCCTGGTCGCCCAAGCCCGCGTCGCGGACGACCACCAGGCCGCCGAACTGCTGGGGACGGCGCTGGACATCGCCCGCGGCGAGCCGTTCGGCAGCCTGGCCGGGCAGCGCGTGCAGAACCAGCGGCACGCCGTGAACGAGGAGCGCCGCGCCGCGGAACTGCGGTTCCTCAGCGTGGAGCTCCGGCTGGGGCGGCACCGGGACCGCATCGCCGACCTGGTGCGGTTGTTCGGGGAACGGCCAGACGACTCCGCGGTCGCGGAGTTGGCCATCCGCGCGCTGCACCTGGCGGGCAGGCAGGCCGAGGCCTTGCGCACCTACGACGAGCACCGCGACGCGCTCGCCGAGCTGGGCCTCGATGTGCCGCGGCCGTTGGCCGACCTGCACCTCCTCGTGCTCCGCGACGACGACCGGCTGCGGGTGGCCGAGGAGGAGCGCACGCCCGCGCCCAAGCAGACCGGGGCGAGCGTGATCGACGTGCCCCGCGCCGAGCTGTGGGCCGCCCGCGACCTGACCGTCCCGCAGGAGGCCGTCACGGCCTTGGCCGAACAGCACCTCGCGGTCCTGGTGGGCGATCCCGCGCTGTGCCGGGCGACCGCGCTGCGCCTGCTCGGGGAGCTGGGCCCCGACCTGCCGGTGCTGGAGGTCGTCAAGCGGTGGCGCGAGCCCGCGGTGGCGCTGCTCCCGCCCGCCGCCCCACCGCGCGGCTACCTGCTCACCCTCGACGACCCGCTCCGCGACCGGCCCTCGGCCGCGTTCGCCGAGGACCTCCTGGTCCACGCGGGCAGGCTGGCCGAGCACGGCTCGTCCCTCGTCGTCGCCGTGCGGCCGGAGCTGTGGCGGGAGTGCCTGCCGGTCTGCGCCGCGGTCACCGTGCCGCTCGTCCGGACCGCGTCGGCGGCCACCGCCGCACCCGACTGCGAGCACCTGCGCATCACCGATCCCGACGGTGAGGAGTCGGTCTTCCGGCTGCGAGACGGTCGGGCGCCGCGCGCCACGGTGAGCCTGGGCCGTCTCGTGCCCCACGACCCGCCGCCGGACATCGTGCTGGACTCCGGCGCGCCGAGCCCGGTCAGCAGGCGGCACGCCGCGATCGAACACGCCGAGGGCGAGTGGTGGTTCATCCCGCTGGGCAAGAACGCCCCCTCGGTGCTGCGCCGCGGCCACGCCGACGCCGAGCGCGTCGACGACCGCATCCGGCTCAAGGACGGCGACGCCGTCCTGATCGACGCCCGGCTGTCCGCATCCGGCCAGGCCAGGCGCTGGCGACTCGTGTTCACCGATCCTCAGGAAACCACCACCAATCGGGGAGACGACAGATGACCGCACTGCCGAGTGGCCCGGGGGCGCACACCACCACGAAGAACGTCCGCCCGTTCCTGATCACCGGCGTCCTCGCCGCGGCGCTGACCGCTCTCTGCGCGCCGCTCGGGCTCTTCGACTGGATCCCGGTCATCGGACCGCTGGTGGAGCGCGACGGGCTGGTGAGCTTCATCGCGACGCTGATACTCGCCGCCACGCTGTGGATCATGCTGTTCGCCCTGGCACGGCGGGCGGCTGGCTCGATGGAGCACCGCGCGATCGCCCAGCTCCGCGCGACCCTGCGGGAGTGGAGAGCGGGCGGGGACCCGCAGCACCTCGCGGGCGCGCTCTGGACGCGGCTGCGCACGGTGCGCGCGGAGAACTCGGTGGTGGGCAGGCGGATCAGCGCCTGGGCCACCCGCCCGGGCTCCGGGTCCGAGGACGCGGTCACGGCGCTGGCCGCCCGCTCGGAGCTGGATCACGCGCTCAGCGAGGTGTCCTTCGTGCCCGCGCGGGCCGTGGTGTGGGCGCTGCCCGCGCTCGGGTTCCTGGGCACCGCCGCGGAGATGTCGCGGGCCGTCGGCGGCCTGGGCACCAGCGTCGGCCAGACCACCAGCTATGCCGACCTGCGCAACGCGCTCGTCGGCAACGTCATCCCGCCGCTGGCCGACGCGTTCGGCGTCACGCTGTTCGCCCTGGGCGCCAGCGTGCTCTGCCATCTGGTGCTGACGTGGGTGTCGGCGCGGGAGCAGCGCATCCTGCTGGACGTCGAGGAGGCCACGCTGGAACTCCTGGCGACCGGCGGCCAGCGGCCCGCGCCCGCGAGCGCGGCGACGCTGAACGGGGAACTCACGATGCTGTCCCGGGAACTGTCCATGACCAGGACCGCGATGACGACGTCGGCGAGCCAGGTGGCGCAGCTCGACCTCCGCGGCCTCGCCGACCTGCAGCAGCTCGGGCAGCTGCCCGCCCTGCTGCGGTCGGTCGACCAGCGGCTCGGGCAGATCCACGCCGAGTTGCAGCGCGACCTGGTCCTCACCCGGCTCGGCTCGCTCGAGAACCGGGGCTGACCATGGCGCTGACCCCGGTATTCGTCCGGCGGCGGGCGTTGGCCGCCGAGCACCCCGTCGAGCTGCGGTTCATCGACATGCTGCTCGTCATCATCGCCACGCTGATGTTCGTGACCATCGTGCTGAGCGTGGTGAGCGCGTTCACCGGGAGCGGGCGGCCCGACACCGCGCCGCGGATCGCCACGCGCTCGGCGCCCTCGGCGCTCGTCGGGCTGCAGTACCAGCTCACCCTCGCGGTGACGGGCGGCGACGGCGACTTCACCTGGGAGACCGCGGCGGGGGCGCTGCCCGAGGGACTGCGGCTGCGGGCCGACGGCGTGATCGAGGGCGTCCCGGCCAAGGAGGAGACGAGCGTCGTCAGCGTCCGGGTGCGCGACGGCGCGGGCCGCTCATCGGAACCGCGGGAGCTGGGCCTGACCGTCCGGCCGTCGAGCGTGAGCGGGGTCGAGCAGGCCCCGCTGCGGGTCACCAGCGCGGTCAGCCTGCTCGACGACGCCGTGGCGGGCAGCGACTACCTCCACCGGTTCGGGGCGGACTCGGGGCTGCCGCCCTACACCTGGTCCGTCGACGCGCTCCCCGAGGGGCTCAGCCTCGCGCCGGACGGCGCCCTCGCCGGGCGGCCCGCCCACGCGGGCGCCACGACGTTCACGGTCGCCCTGACCGACGCGACCGGGACGACGGCGCACCAGGAGGTCCGCCTCATCGTGCAGGAGGCCCCCGAGTCGCTCTTCTGGCGCGTCCTGAACTGGTTCAAGACCATCGTCACCTGGTTGGGCTATCTGCTCCTCATCCTGACCTTCGGCATCCTCACCTGGGAGTACCTGATGGGCCGCCCGGAGACGGTCGTCCCCGGCAGGCGCGGCAAGCTTCGGCGGGGGTGGTGACCATGGGTCTGTCGATGGGAATGGAGCTGTCCACAGGCGACACCGTCATCGAGGTGCGCCACGGCGGCTTCGCCGAGGTGGGGGTGCTCGACGACGGCTTCAACGGCAAGCGGGTCGTCAAGCGCATCAAGGACGACGTGCTCGCGTCGGCGGGCCAAGAGGTGATCGAGGCGTTCTTCCGCGAGTGCAAGGTGTGGGTGCACCAACTCCGGAATCCCCCCAAGAACGCCCACGTCGCGCCCGCCCAGTACGCCCTGCGCGACCTCGACGGCCTCGGCCCCGTGCTGTTCGTGTCCTATGTAGACGGCCCGCAGCTGGGGACGCTCCTGCGGAGCGGGCGGCAGTCGCTGAGCCAGACCGTGCGGATGGGCGCCCAGACCGCGTCCGCGCTCGCCTACGCCCACGAGCGGGCGCTGCGCCACCGCGACCTCAAGCCGGGCAACGTCCTGCTCACCACGGACAACGAGATCCAGCTCATCGACTGGGGGCTGGCCAACGCGCAGGAGATCAGCCACCTCACCGCGGGCGTGCTGGACTACTGGTCCCCGCAGCGCCGGGCCGACCCGACGCTGGACGAGCCGGACGACGACGTCTACGCGCTGGGCGTCATCCTGCACGAATGCCTCACCGGGCGGTACCCGCGCGCTTCGCTCCACACCGCCGAACTGCGCGCCGACCTCGCCGCCGCCCGGCCGACCGCCCCCGAGCACGTGCTCGACTTGGTCTGCCGGATGCTGGCCGTCCCGCCGCAGGCGCGACCGACAGCGGCGCAGGTGTGCGCCGTGCTCACCGCGCCCGACCTGCAGGCCGACGTCGCCGCCCGCGAGGTGGAGCGGGCGTTCTGCCCGTCGTGCGAGTTCGTGGCGGGCGAGCGCGAGTCCGCGGACTGCCCGGTGTGCGGGCACGCGATGTACGAGCGGTACGCCCACCCGCCGCGCCCCGGCATGGTCCGGGTCCCGCCCGGCGTCTTCATCCACGGCCTGACCGAGGACCAGGCGCGCCAGGCGCTGATGGCCGCGGGGGTCGGCTCGGACCCGCAGAACCTCAAGGCGCTGGTCTCCCCGGACGACCCGCAGCGCAAGGTGTTCGTGCCCGGCTTCGACATCGACATCACGCTGGTGACGAACCAGGAGTACGCGGCGTTCGTCGAGGCGACCAACTACCCCGCGCCGAAGGACCTGCTGGCCGCTTGCGCGACCCAGCCGGATCACCCGGTCGTGCACGTGTCGTGGCGGGACGCGCTGTGCTACGCGCTGTGGGCGGGCAAGCGCCTTCCCCGTCCGCTCGAGTGGGAGAAGGCGGCGCGCGGCGACAAGGACGACCGGACCTACCCGTGGGGCGACGTCTGGCAGGAGAACCGCTGCAACCACAACCGGTACCCGTCGACGACCTTCCGGGCCACCAGCCCCGTGACCGCGTTCACCCGCGGCGAGTCCGACGGCAGGTCGCCGTTCGGCGTCGCGGACATGGCGGGGAACGTCGGCGAGTGGATCTCGCACAGCCGCGACACCCAGTCCAAGGGCCGCGACGCCGAGACCAGGGCCATCTGCGGCGGCGCGTGGAGTGATCCGGTGGCCGTGTACGGCGCGGCGTCCATGCAGATCTCGGCGGCCATCGACTACAAGAGCGAGGCGGTCGGCTTCCGCTGTGCGGCGGACATCGTCTACGAGGAGCGCCCGGTCGTGCCCTCGCCTCCTTAGTGATCCCGGGTGTTCGCCGCCGGAACTCGACACTCTCACTCCGGAGGCGGCAGCACCCGGTTCCCGAACAGCCTGACCCCGGGGACCAGGGACCGCAGCATGAGGGTGAAGCTGCCCATGCCGAGCCACTTCCCCCGGTCACCGTGCAGCCGCGGCTCGAACCTCTCGATGACCTGCTGCGCCAGGGTGGCGGCGTGCACCACGCCCGGCTCGCGGAGCTTCGCCCGCAGGAACTCGGCAACCTCGGCGGGGTCGAGCTGCCCCGGGCGCGAAGGCGGAGGCGGGACCGCACGCGCGCGCTGACGCGGGGTGGACTTGCCCGAGGGCTGGGTGGGCGGCATGACCTCGATGGCCGGTGCGCCCTGCGGCAGCCGGGGTTCGGTGACCAGGTTGACGCGCCCGAGATCCTCGTGGACGGCCTGGATCCGCACGCGCATCGCGAGCCCGAGCTCCAGCCGGGTGCCCGCGGCGATCTCGCTGCGGTGCAACAGCGCCTCGACGCCGGAAGGCAGCCGGACGAAGACGCCGAAGGGCACGATCTTCACCAGGGTCCCGGTGACCACGTCGCCGACCGGATGGACCAGCAGCGGGTCGGGCCGGTCGTCCAGGGCGGTCAGGGCGACCCGCCGCCGGGCGGGGTCGATGCTCAGGATCCGGACCCGCACCGGGTCGCCCGGGGCCAGGTCCGGCGGCACCCAGCGCCAGCTGGGCGGGAACTCGCTGGTGTGCACCAGACCGGAGACCACCGGGCCAGCCCACCCCCGCGGCGAGGTCGGCAGCGAGACGAAGATCCCGAAGTTGACGCTCGACTCGTACCGGCCCTCGAGCTCGGCGCCGACCGCGAGATCGCCGCCCGTCCACGGCTCCGGTGGCGCCGGGCGGCAGACGACCCGCTGCCTGACCCGGTCGAAGTTGCTGATCCGCACGCCCAGCGTCATGCCCAGGCTGATGCCCGTGGCCCGGCCCTCGCGCTCGTCGGCCGGCTCGCTCCGCAGCAGCGCGCCGAGGCCCTCGGCTCCCTCCAGCGCCACGATGGCCGTCCGGGTCGAGATCATCCGGGTCACGTGGGCGCGGATCGTCCGCGACGCGCGCCACGCCTCGTCGATGACGTCCAGCTTGGCGTCGAGGTCGGCGATCTCCGGCGCGGGTTCGCCCGGCGGGATCGGCCGCAGCGTGAACACCCGGCCCGCGACGGTGCGCAGGCGCACTTCTCCCCTGCCGACCGGCAGCCGGACGACGCCGTGGCCGCCCAGGTCGACGGTGGTCTGCTGAGGCCCGTCCGGACCGGACCAGGACACCGTGACCGGTTTGTGCACGATCGCGGGCACCGGGAACGCGACCCGCCGGTTGCGCGCGATCGGCCCGAACGAGAGGACGTCGCCGTCGCGGGCCATGCCGACCAGCGCCGTGGGGAGCAGCCGGGCGACCTCGCCGAGCAGGTCACCGTCCACCTGGTCGAGGTCGGGGGCCGGGAGCCGGACCGCGGGGCGCCGCGTCGCCACGCAGAGCTCGCTCAACAGCCATGCCGCGGGCGTCCGCAGGATGGGTTGGGGGAGCCTGCCGAGCGCGCCCGCGGCCCAGTCCAGGATGCGGTGCCGGGTCTCCCGGACGACGCTGAGCAGGCAGTCGGTCAGCAGCCGGTCCGCGGTCTGGCCGGGGTTCAGCTGGCTGACGTAGGCCCAGACCAGGTTCTCCTCCAGCTCCAGCAACGGGCTCAGGCCCATGGTGTCGATCCGGGTGACCTGGCGCAGCTCCTCGGCGTCGAGACCGCCCTCCAGGACCCGGTCGCGCAGGACGCGCCGGGCCTGGGCGCGGAAGTCGGGGTGCAGCTCGATCCCGTCGGCGGCGACCGCCGTGACCATGGGCGTCTCGCACAGCTCCGCCTCCAGGTGCAGGGTGCCGCGGCCCAGGCTGGCCCGCCGGACCTGGCGCACCAGCGGGAACGGCGCCAGCGGCGGCAGGCTCACCATGGCGGCCAGCCAGACCAGCCGCCGGTCGGCGATACCGCCCAGGGACTCCGCCCACTCCGTCACCACGGTCGCCTGCTCCCGTCAGTCGTCGACCAACAGCTGCGGATAGCGCCGGAACCGGGGCACCCGGGGGCCGGGGCCGAGCAGCACCGCGCAGACCGCCGCGCCGTGCTCGGCGAGCCCGGCGGCGAACTCGTGGACCGCGTCGGGATCGGACCGGCGATCGGGGACCCCCTGCGCGACGAGCACGGTGGCCTCGGTCGCGCCCGGCGTCTCGTAGCGCTGCCAGGTCCACACCGGACCGCTGCCGCAGCCGAGCGCCGGGGAGTGCTCGAACCAGCGGAGGTCGATGCGTTCCGCGCCGCAGAGCCGGTGCAGCACGCGGAGCAGGATCCGGGTGTCCTCGGCGTAGGGGCCGCTCCGCAGCCCGAGTTCGCACAGGACCCGGACCTGGGCGGGCTGGCCGAGCCTGATCCGCACCGGGACGTCGGTCAGCGGCTCGGCCAGCGCCAGCCGCTCCACCACGGCGGGGATGTCGAGCTCGTGCCCGCGCAGCGGCACGCGGATCATGCTCTGCAGGGTGAGCGGCAGGGTGCGCATCCGGAAGGCGCTCCGCTCCTCATCGGCCTCCTGGGTCAGCCGGATCGGCAGCGGCACGGAGGTGTAGGAGCGGGGCGTGTGCCCGCCGGAGGGCATTGCGTCCTCCGGCTCGGCGTCGAGGACCCGGGCGATGACACCGGGACCGGGTGGCCGTGGGTTGGGCGTGCGGGCCGGTTTGCCATCGGTTCCGTCGCCCGTGCCGGAACCGTCGCCGGAGCCCTCCCCGTCGCCTGTCCCCTGCCCGTCGCCTGTCCCTCGGCCGTCGCCCGTCCCCCGGCCGTCGGCGTCTGGCTCGTCGTCGTCCGCCAGTTCGGCATCGCTCCAGCCGTCGTTCCCCACGACCGGCCAGTCCTGCTCGTCGAGCTGGTCGCCCGAGTCGAGGGCGGCGGAATCGGCCTGCCAGGCCGGCCCGCTGTCCTCCACCGGCGCCCCGAGCGCCGCGCCGACCAGGGCCAGCGCGGCGTCCAGGTCCTCGAACAGCTCTCGCCGCGCGAGGATCAGGGCAGCGTCGCGCAGGCTCACCGCAACCAGGACCGTTCGTCCGCGCCGTAGAGGGCGTGCTTGTCCAGCGTGATCCGCTTGAGCATGTCCAGCATGCCGTCGTCGAGGCTGTCCTCGGCCTGGTCGAGGTGCCGCAGCACCTTCACCAGGTCGAGGAACTCCGCGGTGCTGACCGGCCGCCCGGTGTGCGGGCGGGTCACCTCCTCGGCGAGATCCCGCACGAGCTGCTCGATCGGCGCGGGCAGCCTGCCGAAGTGCTCGCCGACGATCTCGACCAGCCGGGTGGCGTCCGGCGCGGGCAGGCGCAGGACCAGACAGCGCCTCAGGAAGGCCTCGGGCAGGTCGCGCTCGTTGTTGGTGGTGATGACGGTGAGGGGGCTCCACGCGGGGGCGCCCGTCGGCACCCGCACGGTGAAGTCCAGCGGGCCGACGAACGCCTGGCGGCTGCCCAGGGGCACCAGCAGGCCGTTGCAGAAGGCGGCGTCGGCCTTGTCGATCTCGTCGATCAGCAGCACGGCCCCCGGCCGGTCGGGCGTGTGGTCGGCCAGCAGTTCCGGCGGCGCTGCCTGGTCCTCCTCGGCCAGGCCGTCGGAGCCGCGGGCCCGGGCCGACTCCGGGTCCAGCGCCCACCACAGCGGGCCGGGTTCGATGTAGGGGGCGGTCGAGTCCCGGCCGGTGCGGCCGGACAAGGCGTTGGCGTTCGCATCACCGAGCCTGCGAACGGCGTCGAGCCGCCAGATGAGGTCCGACGGCCGGGAGTCCTCGGTGGCCACGAACTCGTGGTACCGGACGCCGAGCCTGCGGGCCAGGAAACTGGCCAGGCTGGACTTCCCGCACCCAGGGGGGCCGCCGAGCAGCAGCGGGCGGCCGGTCAGCACCGCCACCTTCACCGCGGTCTCGATCTCGGGGGTGAGGATGTAGACGTCCCCCGCGCGGGAGTCCCCGTGGCGGCTGTCCCCGTGCTCGCCGACGGGTATCCGCAGCAGCGGCTCCAGGTGCCGCAGCAACCGGACGTCCGCCGGTTCGGACCCGGTCCCGTCGAGGTCGGTGCTGGTGGCCGAATCCAGGTCGCCGGTTCGGTCGGTCACGTCGGTCATGCCCTCGATCGCCTCGTGAATGGTCCGGACATCAGTAATCGACCAGGTCGGGAACGTCGCCCAGTTCCTCGATGTCTTCCAGCAGTGCCATTGTGTCGCGCTCGTGCTGCCCGCCGTTACTGAGCTGCACGGTCGCGCTGCTCAGCCGTTCCAGCGCGGTCACCGGACGCTGGGTGACCAGGGCGAAGACCACCCCGCGGAACCGGGCCGTGAGCTCGCGCAGCACCCACTGCAGCACCCTCGGGTCGACGTCGTCGCAGCCCAGCATCGCGAACACCACGCGGCGGGCCCGGCTCAGGTGGCGCGAGACGTCCTCCGCGGTCTCGTCCGGCTTCATGTTGAGCGCGGCGCGCAGCCCGGTGTCGCAGCGCTCCAGCAACTGCTCGCGCAGGTCCTCGCCGCCGATGCCGCTGAACCTGGTCACGCGCACACCGTCGCGCTGGGCCCGGCCGCGCTGCACGGCGTGGTGCGCGGGGAGGTTCCCGGCGGCGAGGTGGACTATCCGGCGGTCCGGCTTGTCCCGGGACACGTCCATCACCCGGCGGGCGTCGTCCAGGTCGACCCACAGCGGCGTGATCCGGTCCTTGACCGAGGGCAGCCGGGGACCCACGAACTCGGCCAGCACCTGGACGGCCTCGAACGCCTCCTGCAGTGTGCTGCCCAGCAGCGCGGCGGCGACCAGCGCCGGTTTGTCCTGCGGCAGCACCGGGGCGGTGGTCGAGACGTGCAGCGCCTGCGCCGCCTCGTCGAGGATGTGGGTCGGCGCCTCGCGGATGAAGAACGCGACGTCGTTGACCCAGCGGGCCTGGGCGGGCTCCACCGGCACCGGCGGAAACCACTCGGCGATCTCCTTGGCGAGCTTCTCGGCGGCCTCCCGGTTCCGGGAGCCCTTGCGCCGATCGGGCCAGCGCAGGCTGCTGAGCGTGTTCAGGCCGCCGGTACGGCCGAGGAGGCTGCACGCGAACTGCTTCTCCGACACCCCGCCGACCAGCACGATCTTGACCGGGTAGTCGGGGACCAGCTGGCGCATCAGGCCCAGCAGCGCCGCCTCCTCCCGCATCCACCCGGACGTCAGGGCGTCGTGGTCGACCACGACGACGGCGCCGCTGCTGCGGATCACCGCCAGGCACACGGCCCGGTCGAACACCTCGCCCGGCGCGATCTCCCTGCGGTCGAGCCAGACGCCGCGGCCGCGGTCGGCGAAGGCGGGCACGAGCGCGTCGAGCACCTGGTCCACGAAATTCTTGCGCGCCAGGTAGCGGCCTTCGGTCTCGCCGTCGCGCAGCCGCAGTTCGGCGCCGACACGGACGCGGGCGCTGTGGCTGATGAAGATGCCCGTCGAGGTCGTCGTCCCGATCAGCGGCGTCTCCACCCCGAGATCCTACGACACCCGGATCGGCGCCGTGGTGGCGCTGCTAAACGTTGGGCGGCAACGGGTCGCGCAACCTGAGGGTGGACACGCGTCACGCGAAGACGGCGACCACCGCGCCCAGGAGGTAGATGGCCGCGAACGTGATCGGTATCCACTGTTCGAGGTGGGTGAGCGGCCAGTACCGGGAGCGGTCCCGCCCTTCACCGAGCGCGACCCACTCCGCCCGCCAGTACGGCGAGGCGGGGAGCCGTTCCTCCAGCGCCCCGACCACCTGGTACTTGGCGGTGTTCAGCTGCCGGTAGGAGCGGACCAGGTAGAACCAGGCGGCGCACTCGGCCAACAGGGCGAGCAGGGGGACGAGGAGCCACCACGACGTGACCACGGGCTTGACGGACCAGAAGATCCCGATCACGGAGAAGACCGACGTGTTGAGGGTCAGGAAGAACGTGTTGGTGAGCGCCCGCCGCGCGCTGATCCGGTCGGCCATCTCGACATAGATCTTGTACTGCTCCAAGATGGCGTTCTGGTACTTCTCGCTCGCCGCGTCATAGGCGGCAGGGGTCACGCCTGCGTTCCACAGTCTGCTGCCCACGTCGTCGGTCACGCGGGCACGCTATCACCGCGCGTCCGACGGTCTCGGTGCTCACTCGCCTGGTCCATCCGGGTGAGAGGCGGGCCCGCAGGGTGTCGTCTTCTCGCGGTTCGGGGCAGGTGCGCTCGCCGGGCGAGATGATCGACCGGTGTCGTGGAGTCCCGAGGCCGTCACCTGGGTCCTGACCGTGGTCGTCCTGATCCACGTCGCCGGCGTGGTCCTGTTCCGCGGCCACCGGGCGGCTCCCCGGACTCCGGCGCTCCCGGCGCCGCTGAAGTCGAGTTTCCTGATCTCGGCGTTCTGCATGGCGTGGCTGGCGGCCCGGAACTTCGCCTACGCGCCGGTGAGGCTGGGCGACGCGGTCATCCACGTTCCCCAGGTCGACGCGTTGCCGGTGCGCTTGTTCGTCTTCGCGGGAGAGCTGGCCATCCCGTTCCTCGGCCCGTGGGCAACTGCGGCGAGCCTCGCGGCGCTCGCGGTCGCCCGGATGGACGCCCTGGTGAGAGCGGGGCACGTCCTGGCGATCGCGGTGATCGTGCCCGTGCTGGTGACCCACCTGTCCGGCGCGCTCGCGGCCGGACAAACCATCCCCTGGGTGCTTGTCGCGCTAGGAGCGCTGAACGGACTCATGCGCGGCGAGGACGAAGGACCGGCCGGGAAACAGCTCCCTGCGCCGACGAGGAGAGCCGAGCGATCACCCGTGACCGGACCCGCCGCATCCACCGCCCAGCGCCGCGGCGTGGGACGGCTGCTGGTCGGCCTGGGGTGGACAGCAGGCGGGATTGGCCTTCTCCTGGCCTTCAGCGGCACCTTCCTGATCAAGTTCCTCTTCCTCGAGGCAAGCCGCGAGATGGCGGAAAGGCCGGTCTCGGTCCGCTTGGCGGTGTTGGTCGGCGTCATCGCCTCCGGCGGCCTCCTCGCAGGCGCGGGCCGCGCGGCGGTGAAGCGGGGAAGGCGACACCTGCGCCGAACCGTCTCGTTCGACGCCCTCGACGGCCAGCGCTACCTGCTCTACCTGCGCCCCTTCTCCGTCGACGCGGCGTTGGCCGCGTCCCCCGAGGCGCCGGGCTGGCACACCCGCTCGCCGTTCGAGCTGCCGGGGTTGACGCAGGAGGCCTTCGTGCTGCGCCAGTTCCGCGACCTCGGCCGCGTCATCGCGATCGGCGAACCGGGCGAACGCCTGCCCGCACTCGGCGCGGAGCGCGGCTACCTGCCGGTCGACGACTGGAAGGACACGGTCAGCAGCCTGATCCGGGGCGCCCACACCGTCATCATGACCGCGTCTCCCGGCCCGGGAACCGTCTGGGAGTTCACCGAGGCGATCCGCGTTTCCGAGCCCACCAGGCTCCTGCTGCTGGTCTATGAGGAGCCCGCCTACTACGCCTTCCGGGACGCGGCCGGCCGGAAGATCGTCGACAGATCCACCACCGAGGAGGGCAAGGTATGGCCGTCACCGCCGTCCTTGCCGAACATCCCCCCGCCGGAACAGCACGACAAGGGTTTGCGGTGGGACTTCCCGCTGACCGGGATACTCCATTTCACCATCGACCGGAGCGCGCGGTTCACTCGCTTCCCCACGGCGGTTCCCCGCCTGCGCCATGTCGGGACCATCCGCAGGCTGGTCCGGCGCGAACTCCAGCCGGTCCTGGACCATGTCTCCCACCTACCGGCAATCGTCGATCGTTCTGCGAGGGTTCCTTGATTCAGGGGCCTCTCGCCCACCGCGCCTTCCGGACCTTCCTCCTCGCCCGCGTCATCTCGGTGGCCGGAAGCGCGATGGCGCCGATCGCCCTCGCCTTCGCCGTGATCGACCGCCACGCCGAGCCGAGCGCGCTGGCCTTGGTGCTGGCAGCCACCATCACCCCCCAGGCAATCCTGTCCCTCATCGGCGGGGTGTCCGCCGACCGCTTCCCGCGACGGACGATCCTCGCGACCGGCAACTGCGTCGCGGGCGCAGCCCAGGCCACCGTCGCCGTGCTGCTGTTCACGGATAAGGCGCCGTTGCCCTGGCTGACCGCCTTGGCGGCCACCAGCGGCGCCGCCTCCGCGTTCACCCTCCCCGCGATGCAGGGCATCGTGCCGCAGCTGGTGCCTCCCGAAGACCTCCAGCAGGCAAACGCCCTGATCCGCCTGCCCGTCAACGCCTTCAAGGTCGGCGGCCCGGTCCTGGTCGGCATCCTCATCACCGTGGCGAGCCCCGAGTGGGCGCTGGCATGGGATGCCGCCACCTTCTTCATCTCAGCGGCGCTGTTCTCCCGGTTGAGGGTCGCTCGCGTGCCGAAGAAGCAGGCCAGGTTCCGGCAGGATCTGGCCGAAGGCTGGAAGGAGGTCCGCCAGCGCCCCTGGCTGTGGGGCTTCGTCCTCCACGGCAGCGTCGTCGTCATGGCGTGGATGGCGGGCTTCCAGTTCCTCGGCCCGATCGCGGCCGCGAGTTCCTACGGAGGTGGCCCCGCCTGGGGCGTGGTCCAAGGCGCCTTCGCGGCGGGTCTGGTGGTCGGGTCGCTCGGCGCGTTGAGGTGGCAGCCGTCGCGCCCACTGCTGGTGTGCATCGCCGCGAGCTTTCCCATGGCGCTCCCGGCCCTGGCGATGGCCGGCCAAGCGCCGATCTGGCTCGTGGTCGCGGCGGCGCTCGTGACCGGGGTGGGCATGGACCTCTCGATCATCGCCTGGAGCACCTTCGTCCAGCGGCGACTGCCCGCGGAACTCCTCGGGCGGGTCAGCTCGTACATGACCTTCGGCGAGCTGATCGTGGTGCCCTTCGGTTACCTCATCGCAGGTCAGCTCGCGACGGTCATCGGCCATCAGATAGTCCTCTATGGAGCATCGGCGATGATCGTCGTCGCCACTCTGGTGTTGATGGCCTTCCCCGCCGTCCGTCGCGCCGACAGACCGGTCGCCGTCCAAACGTGCGTCTCTACCTGAGCGAACCCGGGCGGAGGGTGGCCCCTCCGCCCGGGTTCGCCGTCAATCGCTCCGATCAGTACGGGAAGATGAACCAGTAGAACGACTGGCTCACGCTCGCCCCCGCGCTGTCGGTGACCGTGACCCGTGGGTGGTAGTTGGCCCACGTGGTCGGGGTGCCGCTGATCAGGCCGGTCGACGAGTTGAGGCTCAACCCGGCGGGCAGACCCGTCGCCGTGAAGCGGTAGCCGCCGCTGCCGCCGCTCGCGACGAGTTGCAGGGTCACCGCGCGGCCCTTGACGCTGGTTTGCGTGCCCGGGTTGGTCAGCGACAGCTCTGTCGGGCCAGGGCCACCCGTGGTGACCGTCAGGCTGTACTTGACCGTCCGGGACTCACTGTCCTTGGTGCCGGTGACGGTGATCTCGTAGGTGCCTGCCGGGGTGGACGACGTGGTGCTGATCGTCAGCGTCGAGGCGCTGCCCACGCCGATCTTGGCCGGGTTGAACGACGCGGTGGCTCCGGTGGGCAGGCCGCTGGCGGAGAGGGTGATGTCCCCGGTCGGCGGGTTGGTGGAGCCGATCTCCTGGTTGGCCCAGTCGCCGAGCACCCCGTGCATCTTCGCGTGCGCCTGGTAGTAGGCGCAGTCGGTGCGCAGCCAGGAGAAGACGCCGTAGATCACGCCGTTGTGCAGGTACGGGCCGCCGGAGTCGCCCTGGCACAGCGACGGGCCGCCGCTGCCGTACCCGTTGCAGAACATGTACCGGGCGTCGAAGTGACCCGCGATGTCACGGCACTTCTGGTCCTCCACCACCGGCAGGACCGCCTCGTACAGCTGGGTGTTGCGGTTCGCGTCGTTCACGTCCGACTTGCCGTAGCCGACCGCGGTGCCGCGCGTGCCGATCGGCAGCGAGTCGGTGGACCTGGCGATCCGCGGGTAGGCCATGCCCGCCGGGGTGGGGATGTCGCTCGCCGTGGTGATGACCGCGACGTCGAAGCCGGTCCGCCAGCCGTCGGCCGGGTTGTAGCTCGGGTGGGTCTTGTACTCGGTGATCTCGATCCGGGTGCCGGTGCTGGTGTTCGCGAGGTCGTCGCGCCCGTAGATCAGGTACTTCGGCTCGCCCTGGGAGAACTTGCAGTGCGCGGCGATGAGGACCTTCCTCGGCGCCACGACGGAACCGGTGCAGGACTGCTCCTGCGGCCGCACGCCGCCGGTGCGGTGCTGCGAGATGATGAACGGGTACTTCGCCACCGTGGTGGGCGTGCCACCGACCACCCCGACGCCGGACTGGCCGTCCGCCTGGAACGCGCTGTCGGCGCTGATCCTCGTCGTCACCGACGAACCCTGCGCGACCGAGCCGCTGGTCGGGCTGGCCGTCAGGGTGAAGCTGCCCGGCGGGACCTCGCCGTTGACCTTCAGCGACACGTTCACCGTGCGGGTGGCGTCCGTGCCGGTGCCCGTGACGGTGACGTTGTACGTGCCCGGCGTGACCGAGGCGCCCACGGCCAGCGACAGCCTGGACGAGCCGCCCGCGGTCACCGAGGACGGGTCGAACGACGGGGTCACGCCCGAGGGCAGCCCGCTCGCCGACAGCCGCACGCTCTGCGCCGACCCCTGCGTGACGGCCGTCGAGATCGTGGTGCTGACCGCCTGGCCCGGGTCGGCGCTGACCGACGCGGGGTTGGCCGAGATGGAGAAGTCGTTACCCGGCTGGGGGTTGCCCGCGGGCAGGTACAGCAGCCGGTTGGGGGTGCCCGCCCGGATGTTGGTCATCTTGCCGGTCGTGGCGTTGTCGACGACCCACTTCTTCAGGTCGGCTGGCGTCGAGGACGGCGCCTCGGCCAGCCGCAGCGCCAGGGCGCCTGCCACGTGCGGGGCGGCCATCGAGGTGCCGGACAGCTGCCCGTACGAGGAGTCCGACTGGTGGAAGGACGAGTTGATGCTGCTGCCCGGCGCGAACAGGTCCATGCACGCGCCGTCGTTGGAATCGCCAGCGCGGGAGTCGCTGCTCGTCGCGTTGCCGGTGCGGACGCCGGTCTCGACCCGGGGGCCGGGGCCGTAGTTGCAGGAGTCGCCGCCGTTGTTGCCGGTGATCAGCGCCCACTGCACGCCCGCGGCGATCGAGCCCTTGATCGCGTCGACGCCGATGGACGGGTTGTCCGTGTAGACGCTCAGGTTCGCCACGGCGGGCTTGATCGCGTTGCGGGCGAGCCAGTCGGCGGCGACGACGACGTCGCTGTCCTTGCCGCGCCCGTTGCAGTCGAGGATGCGCACCGAGTGCAGCGTGACCTTCTTCGCCACACCGCGCGTCTCGCCGCCCGCGATGCCCGCGACGTGCGTGCCGTGCCCGTTGCAGTCGTTGCCGTTGTCGGCCGGGACCATGAAGTCCGCGGCGAACTTCGCCCGGCCGTCGAACTCCTGGTGGGAGTAGCGGATTCCGGTGTCCACGATGTACACGTTGACGCCCTGGCCGCCGTGGCTGGGGTAGGTGTACTTCTTGTCCAGCGGACGGTCGCGCTGGTCGATGCGGTCCAGACCCCAGTTCGCCGGGTTGTCCTGGGTGTCGCCCGCGCGGGAGGTGCCCGACTGCATGACGGACTCGACGGCCGGGTGCGCCGCCAGACGCCGCGCCTGCTGCTCGCTGAGGTTGTCCACCACGTAGCCGCGCATGACCCGGGTGAGCACGTGCGTCGCCTTGCCGCCGAACCTGTCCACCAGGGAGTCGACGGTTCCGGCGACACCCGCCGCGCGGACCGCCGATTCCTTGAGCTTGACGACGTAGTTGCCGGGGACCGGGTTCTTGGCCCCGCCCAGGACCTCACCCTCGGGTTCCTCGGCGTGGGCAGGCGAGGCGAGCCCGCCTGCCGTGACCGCTGCCAGCGCGAGCGCCAGCAGTGTTTTCGATTTGCAGGGCATTGAACTACTCCTTAATTCACGGAGCTTGCAATGCCGGAAATTAGTCGGGCCCGTCCAGGATCAGAAGTGATCTGTTTACGGCCGGTGCCAGCACGTTGTTCACAGAGGAGATCGCAGGTCAGGGCTGGCTTCGCGGAACAGATTTCCCCATTTGCGTCAGGACTCCCAGCGCACGCCGATCGTGCCGGGACGCACTGACGGGGCGACGAGCGCTGTCGTGCCCGCGGCCCCCAGCCACAGATCCTCGACGTGTTTCTCCGGACCGTGCAGCCCGGGTCGGTCATAGCGGCGGAGCCTGCCCGGGGGCGGACCGCCGAAGCGCAGCATGACGGTGTAGAGCCCGACCGGCCGAGGGAACCGGCGGTAGCAGTGGTCCAGCGGCTGCCGGTCCGGCAGGCGCACCTCGTACTCGATCACGGTGTGCTCGCCGCGGCCGAGCGGCCGGTCGAACAGGAACTCCGCCACCAGCGCCCGGCTGGCCGCGTCGGCGCGCACGCGCCCGACGCGGGCGTAGGCCACCCCGACCAACTCCGGCGCGGGGTACGCCGGGTCGTCGACCTCGTGGCACACGACGTACCGGTCCACCCGGTCGGCGGCGGCCCGCAGCACCAGCCGGGTCCGCTGCCTGCGTTCACCGGTGTTCTCGTTGACGTTGATCGAGTCGGTGATGCTGAGGAAGTCCAGTTCCCCCTCGGGTGTGGTCTCGAGCCCGGCCAGCAGGCTGCCGCAGGACGGCCACAGCGATCGCCGGGACAGCGTGCCGGGTGGGCGTCCCGGCGTCCGCCCGCGCGGGCGCCGCCCGCCGAGCAGAGCGACAAGCGACGCCGACGGCAGCCCCAGGACCTGCTCCAGCCTGCTGAGCGCCACCAGCGACTCGGCCCGTTCCGGTCGGCTGCGGCCGGTGCGCCAGTAGGAGATCGCCGTGCGGCTGACGGTCACGCCGCTGTCCGCCAGCCTGCTGCGCAGCCGTTCCAGTGTCAGCCCGGAGGCCTCGATGGCGGCGTCGAGCGCCACCTCGAACGGGCCGGTGCGCAGCAATTGCCTCAGTTCCCGGTTCATGACGCCCCCGGTTCGGTCCTCATCGCTCGGAAGGGGGACCGTATACAGCGAAGCGCCCTGCCGAGAAGGGCAAAGGTGGCCAATGGCCAGATCTGGCCAGGCTAGGGTGGGGCGATGGACGAGTTCGACCCCGGGTTCCTCGAGCCGATCGGCCTCGGCGTCGCCGAGGGCGCACTCTACCTGCGGCTCCTGCGCAGGCCCCGGGCCGAGGCCAGCGAGCTCGCCGCCGCGCTGGGGGTGTCCTCGGGCGGTCTGTCGCGGGCGATGGGGAACCTGATCGAGGCGGGCCTGGCGACCCGCCTGCCCGGACGTCCGGCCCGCTACGTGCCCGCGCCGCCGCAGGTGGCCCTGGACGCGCTCACCACGCGCCGAGCCGAGCAACTGGACCGCCTGCGCGGGGTCACCCGCGATCTCGCCGCGATGTACGAGGACGCGCCGCGCGGCGAGCCGGGCGACCTCGTCGAGCTGATCGAGGGCGGGCCCGCGGTGCGCCACCACATCGCCCAGATCCAGCTGGCCGCCCGGCAGGAGGTGCTGCTCATCGACTGCCCGCCGTACCTGGGCGGCGCCCCGGAGCACAACGTGGAGGAACTGCAGGGGCTGCGGCGCGGCGTGGTCTACCGCACGATCTACCAGACCCCCGCGCCCGACGACCGGGCGCGGCTGGCCGAGATCACGGCCTACACCGAGGCGGGCGAGGACGCCCGCACCCTGCCCGACGTGCAGATGAAGATGATGATCGCCGACCGCAGGATGGCGCTGATCCCGCTCAGCTTCGAGATCTCGGAGACCGGCTCGCGGATCCTGGTGCACCGCTCGCCCCTCCTCGACGCGCTGATCGCCTGCTTCGACATGCTGTGGGAGCGCGCCACCCCGATCGGCCCCGCCCTGCGCTCCGGACACCGCGACCGCGAGCTGCTGACCCTGCTCGCCTCGGGCATGAAGGACGCGGCGATCATGCGATCCCTCGGCATCACCCAACGCACCATGACCCGGCGGATGTCCGCCCTGCTCGACGAACTCGGTGCCACCACCCGCTTCCAGGCCGGGATCCAGGCCAACCGGCGCGGACTGGTCTGACCTCCCCGGCGTGATCCTTGACCTCTACTTTTGTCAAGGTTCTAGCGTCGGCGCATGAACACGATCGGTGCCTCTCGTGCCGGGAGGCGCGAATGGGCCGGGCTCGCCATGCTCGCCCTGCCCACGTTGCTGGCGTCGCTGGAACTGACCATCCCGAACCTCGCCCTGCCCGCGATCTCCCAGGACCTCTCGCTCAGCAGCGCGCAGTCGCTGTGGATCATCGACATCTACGGATTCCTCCTCGCCGGTTCGCTGATCACCATGGGCACGCTCGGCGACCGCATCGGGCGGCGTCGGCTGCTCATGGTCGGATCGGCGGTGTTCGGCGTCGCGTCCGTGCTCGCCGCGTACTCGACCAGCGCCGAGATGCTGATCGCGACCCGGGCGCTGCTCGGTGTCGCCGGGGCGACGCTGATGCCCGCCGCGCTGTCGCTCGCCGCCACTCTGTTCCGCGACGCGCGGCAGCGAACAGTCGCAATCAGCGTCGTCATCGCCAGCGTGGCGGGCGGCACCGCGATCGGACCGCTGATCGGCGGGTGGTTCCTCCAGCACTTCTGGTGGGGCGCGGTGTTCCTCATCGCCGCGCCGGTGAGCGTGCTCGTCATCGCCCTGGCCCCGCTCCTGCTGCCGGAGCACCGCGAGGAGGCCCTCGGCCGGATGGACGTGGTGAGCGCCGGACTGTCCCTGGCCGCCGTCCTCGTCCTGATCTACGGCCTCAAGCACATGGCCGTAAACGGGTTGGACATCGTGTCGATCGCGGCCATCGTGACCGGTCTGCTCATCGGCGCCTGGTTCGTCCGGCGGCAGCACCGCAGCGACCCGCTGATCGACCTCCGGCTCTTCCGCTCCCCCGCCTTCAGCGTGTCGCTGGGCACGCTGCTGTTCGGGGTCTTCGTCCTCTTCGGAGCCAACTTCTTCCTCGCGCAGTACCTGCAGTTGGTGTTCGGGCTCTCCCCGCTGCACGCCGGTCTGTGGACCGTCCCGTCGGCGTGCGGCGTCATCGTGGGCTCCACCCTCGCGCCGATGCTCACGCGCAGGGCGCGGCCGGGGTTCGTGGTCGGGGCCGGTCTGGCGCTCTCCGCCGCCGGGTTCGGCATGCTGATCCCGGTGACGCCGGGTTCCGGGCTGCCCCTGCTGGTGCTCGGCTCCACCGTCATCTCGCTCGGCCTCGGCCCCATGATGACCCTGACCACCGACCTCGTCGTCGGCTCCGCGCCGCCGGAACGGGCGGGCGAGGCGTCCGCGCTGTCGGAGACGGCGCCGGAGCTGGGCGGCGCGCTGGGCATCGCGATCCTCGGCACCATCGGCGTCGCCGTCTACCGCTCCGAGGTGACGAGCACCGTCCCGCTCGGGCTGCCGGAGGACGCCGTGCGGTCTGCCGAGGAGACCCTGGGCGGCGCGGTCTCGGCCGCTGAGCGGCTGCCTGCCCCGGTCGGCGATCTGCTGCTCACCGCCGCCCGCACGGCCTTCACCGAAGGGCTGCACCTGATCGCGGCGATCAGCGCCGTCGTGCTGCTCGCGACCGCGGCCCTGGTCTCCGTCATGCTGCGCCACGTCCGCCCCGCGAAGGAGTCGGGCTAGGGCTGGAGAGGGCGGGTCAGGGCGGCGAAGAGCCGGTCGAGGAACGCCTGCGCGTCGACGGTCATGGCGACGGACACCGGCGGCCTGCCCCCGGCGAGGCTGCTGGCGATGTGGACGTCGCTGGACAGCCGTCGCAGGTCGGTCAAGGTCTGCCCCCGGGTGTGCGTCCCGGCGAGTTCGACGCCGACCACCATCTGCTCGTAGGTCCCCAGGCCGGGGTCGAGGGCCATGGCGGCGGCGAGCGGGTCGTGCAGCGTGGCGACGCGGACGCCGAACATGTTCGTGTAGAAGGCGGCGTAGTGGGCCAGCACCGCGGTCGCGAACCGGGCGCGGGGGTTGTCGGAGGTGCTGAGCGCGTCCAGCCAGGCCCCGTCGGCGCGAGCGGCCTCGGTGACGTTGAGCCCGATCAGGGTCAGGGTGAACCCGGCGCCGAGGACCAGGTCGGCGGCTTCCGGGTCGTGGTAGAAGTTCGCGTCCGCGTGCGCGGTCAGGTTGCCCGGCACCCCGATCGCCCCGCCCAGGACCACGACGGCCCGCAGGAGGCGCGGCAGATCGGGTTCCAACAGCAGGGCCAGGGCGACGTTGGTCAGCGGACCCAACGCGAGGAGGGTCAGCTCGCCCGGATTCGCCCTGGCCAACCGGACCACCTGCTCGGCGGCGGACTCGCCCCGGACATCCCCGCTGATCGGAACGCCGTGCCCGCCCAGCGCGTCCGGGCCGTGGACGAACTCGGCGGTCTCCAACGGCTGCGCCAGCGGCCGCCACGCGCCCACCGCCACCGGCACCTCCGGCAGCCCGCCCAACCCGAGCACATGCCGGGCGTTCGCCGCGGTCTGCGCCGCAGGACCATTGCCGTGAACACTGCCCACCGCCACGATCTCCACCCCACCCTGCGCCGCGAGGTAGAGCAGGGCGAGCGCGTCATCGATCCCCGGATCGGCGTCGACGATCAACCGCACACGAACCTCCAGGACCAGGCCGAGCGACAGCCACGAACAGAAGGTAGCGGACGCGGCGTCAACCAACCGCCCGTTCTGGACTAGGCCTCGAACACGAAGACCATCGCGCCGCACCCGCCAAGCCCGTCAGACCTCCAGGTCGCTGAGGTCGAGCTGAGCGAGGCGGTCCGGGTCGGAGAGGATGTCGATCGCGGCGATCCGGCCGTCGGCGACCGTGAAGCTCATGATCGAGATGAGGTCGCCGTCGATGGTGTTGACCAGGCCCGCGGCGCCGTTGACGAGTGCGGGGCGGACGGTCGAGATGGTGGCCATGCGCTGGAAGGTGGCCAGCTGTCCCGCCACGGCCTCGGCGCCGTGCAGGACGCGCATGCCGCCGGGGAGGGCCTTGCCGCCGTCGGCGCGCAGCGTGACGTCGGGGTCGAGGACGGCCATGAGGGCGGTGAGGTCGCCGCCGCGGGCCGCGGTGAGGAAGGCGTCGACGACGCGGCGCTGGGTGGCCGGGTCGGGGTCCGGGGTGGGGGTCGCGCCCTGGACGCGCTGGCGGGCGCGGCTGGCGAGCTTCCTGGCCGCGACCGGGGTGCGGTTCATGATCGGGGCGATCTGCTCGAACGGCATGCCGAACAGGTCGTGCAGGACGAAGGCCAGCCGTTCGGCCGGGTTCAGCGACTCCAGCACCACCAGCAGGGCCAGGCCGACCGAGTCGGCGATCAGCGCCTGCTGCTCGGGATCGTCGTCGGTGACGACCGGGTCCGGCAGGCGGGCCTCCAGCGGGTCCTCCCGGCGGAGTCGGCGGGAGCGCAGCATGTCCAGGCAGACGCGGCCGACGACGGTGGTCAGCCAGCCGCCGAGGTTGTCGATGTCCTCGGCCTCGGACCGCGCCAGGCGCAGCCAGGCGTCCTGCACGGCGTCGTCGGCCTCGGCCAGGGAGCCGAGCATCCGGTAGGCCACCGCGCGCAGGTGGGCGCGGTGCTCCTCGAACCGCTGGGCCAGGAAGTCGTGTTCGTTCATGGTCGTCCTTCGTCTCGACGGTCGTACCCATGACGAACGGAAGGTCCCCGATGTGACCGCCGCGCGGTGGTCACACTCTCGGCGGCCCATGCGTCATGCCTCCGACAAATCGGTAACACGACGATCGGAAGCAGCGCAAAAGCATGGACATCAGCGAGGTTCAGGGCACGGTGGCCGACGGATTCGAGCCGGTGCGCGAGGAATTCGCCGCCGCGGTCGACTGGGAGTCCGGCGCCCAGTTGGCGGTGTACGCGGGAGGCCGCAGGGTGGTCGACCTGTGGGCGGGCGACGGGGTGACCGGCGACACGCTGACCGGGGTCTACTCCGCGACAAAGGGCGCCGCGACCCTGGTCGTGGCACTCCTGGTGCAGGACGGCGCGGTGGACCTGGACCAGCCCGTCGCCCACTGGTGGCCGGAGTTTGCCACCGCGGGCAAGGACCGGATCACGCTGCGGGACGTCCTCACCCACCGTTCCGGCGTGATCGGCGTCGACGGCGGACTGACCGCCGCGGAACTGGCCGACGACCGGGTGATCGCGCGGCGGTTGGCCGGGCAGCGGCCGTACTGGCGGCCCGGCTCGGCCTACGGCTACGGCGCGTTCGTGACCTTCGCGATGGTCGGCGAGGTGGTCCGCAGGGCGACCGGCCGGTCGCTCCAGGAGCATTTCGAGGAGCGGGTGCGCGCGCCGCACGGGCTTGACCTGTACCTCGGGCTGCCGGAGGCGCTGGAGGACCGGTACCGGGAGGTGCTGCCGGGGCTGGCGAGCCCGGAGGAGCTCGCGGCGTTCTGGGCGGACGTCCCGGGCCCGAACAGCGTCACCGGGGTCGGCTACGGCCTCAACTCCACCCCGCCGCTGGACCAGGTGGCCTTCATCAACACCCGGCGCGTGCGCGCGCTCGGCCAGGCCTCCGCCGGTGGTGTGGGCAACGCCCGGGCGCTGGCCGCGCTGTACACCGCCGCCGTCTTCGGGCTGGACGGCCAGTCCCCGCTGCTCAAGCCCGACACCCTCGGCGAGTTCGCCATGCTCCACTCCACCGGCCGCGACCTGGTCACCGGCGACGCGGGCCAGTACGCACTGGGCTTCCAGGCCAAGGGCCTGCGCTACCCGATGCTGAGCGCGAACGCGTTCGGGCACAACGGATCCGCTGGCGCGGAGTCGTTCGCCGACCCGCTGGGCGGCATCGCCTTCGGCTACACCCGCCGCCGTTTCTCCTTCGACTGGTCCTACCCCGAACACGGCCGGCTCGTCGCCGCGGTCCACCGCGCCGCCTGCGCGGCATGAGGAGGTCCACCATGACCGCACAACCCCGTCCCAGCCTGGCGCTGCTGGTGATCGCCGCCGCGCAGCTGCTGATCGTGATGGACGGCACGATCGTGACCGTCGGCCTGCCCGCCATCGGGACGGGCCTGGGCATGGCCGAGACCGATCTGGACTGGATCCTGACCGCGTACGCGCTGGCGTTCGGCGGCCTGCTGCTCGCGGGCGGGCGCGCGGGCGACCTGCTCGGCCGCCGCAGGCTGTTCCGCGTCGGACTGGTGGTGTTCCTGGCCGCCTCCGTGCTGGGCGGCGTGGCGCAGAACGGCGGCATGATGATCGCCGCGCGCGTGCTGCAGGGCATCGGCGGCGCCCTCATCGCCCCGGCCGCGCTGTCCCTGCTCGCCGACACCTTCCCCGCCGGACCGGCGCGCAACCGGGCGCTGGGCGTGTACGGCGCGATGGGCGGCCTGGGCGCGGTGGTCGGCCTGCTGCTCGGCGGCGCGCTGACCGAGTACCTGGGCTGGCGGTGGATCATGTTCGTCAACGTCCCCTTCGCCGTCCTGCTGCTCGTCGGCACCCTCGTGGTGGTCCCGGGCACCCGGCAGCGCGGGGGCATCGACCTGCTGGGCGCGGTCACCGCGACCCTCGCGCTCGGCTCGCTGGTCTACGCGATCAACCGGGCCGGGTCCGACGGCCTCGACGGGCAGACCCTGGCCTTCGGCGCGGCGGGCGTGGCGCTGGCCGTCGCGTTCACCGTCATCCAGCGCCGCGGCCGCGACCCGATGCTGCCCGCGGGATTGCTCGCCGACCCGGGCAGGCTCGGCGCGAACCTGGTCATGCTGCTCATGGGCGCGGGCCAGCTGGCCACGTTCTACTTCCTCACGCTCTACATGCAGTCGATCAAGGGCTACCCGCCCATGATCACCGGGTTGGCGTACCTGCCGTTCGCGATCGGCATCGGGATCGGCTCCGGCATGGTCGGGCCCCGGCTGCGGGCCCGGACCTCCGCCCGGACCACCCTGGCGTCCGGCCTGGCGGTGGCGGCCGTCGCGATGGGCTGGTTCAGCCTGCTCACCCCGGACCAGAACGCCCTGGCCACCCTGCTGCCCGCCCAACTGGTCGCCGGGATCGGCCTGGGCATCGGCTTCGTCGCGGCCACGATCAGCGGCGTGCAGGGCGTCGCCGCCCAGGACTCCGGCATCGCGTCGGGGCTCGTCAACACCAGCCAGCAGATCGGCGGCGCGCTGGGCCTGGCGGTCCTGGCGGGCATCGCAGGCGCCGCGGGCGCGGCCACAAGGGACGCCATGACCGACGGCTACACGACCGGTCTGCTCGGCGCGGGCGGGTTCTACCTGGTCGCGATCGTCGCCGCCGTGGTCCTGCTCCGGCCGCGAACCCAGTCCCCCACACCGGTCACATCCGCGGCGCCCCAACCGTCAGTGCAGTGAGAACACCGAAACCAGGAAAGGAAACTCCCATGACCGAGTCCCGTCTCCCCAATCCCGCCAAGCTCGTCCCGGAGCTGGGGAAGGTCGCGGGCGCGCTGTTCGAGGCCACCGGCAACGGCTCGATCCCTCGAACCACTGTCAGCCTGGTGCAGCTGCGCGCGGGGCAGATCGTCGGAAACACCTATCTGACCGTCCTGCACACCGGCAACCTGCGCAAGGCGGGCGAGACCGACGAGCGCGTCACCGCCGTGGCGTCCTGGCGGGACGCCCCCTACTTCACCGAGGCCGAGCGGGTCGCGCTGGAACTCGTCGAGGCCGTCCTGACCCCGAACCCGGACGGCGAGCGCGTCCCCGACGCCCTCTACGCGAAGGCGTCCGAGCACTACGACGACAAGGCGCTCGCCACGCTCGCCATGGCGATCGGGCAGGTCGGCTTCTTCATCCCGCTGGCCCTGATCGGCAAGCCGCTGCCCGGTGTCGCCCCGGCGGAGCAGTGGAGGTAGCGAGCCGACGAGGGGACGAGGACGCGACCGCGCCTCGTCCCCTCCGGCTCGTCGCCTGCGAGCGGGGAGGGCGGCGACGTTCGCTTCTGCCGCCGGACCTGGGCCGCAGTAAGCTGATCACGTTCGATGGGAGGTGAGAAGTGGCACGTCTCAACGTCGGTTGCGCGATGTGGACCCACAAGGCGTGGCCCGGGCGGTTCATGCCGCAGTCGACGCCTGCCAAGGAGCGTTTGCGGGCCTACGCGGGCTGGTGCAACGCCGTGGAAGGCAACACCACGTTCTACGCGACTCCCTCCCGGACCACCGTCGCGACGTGGGCGCAGCAGACCGGTCCGGAGTTCCGGTTCGTGCTCAAGCTGCCCAAGGTCGTCACCCACGAGCGCAGGCTCGCCGGGGTCGAGGTCGAGATGCGGGCGTTCCTGGACGCGATCGAGCCCCTGGGCGACCGGGCGGTCCTGTGGACCCAACTGCCGGGCTCGTTCGGCCCACCGGACGTCGACACCCTCGGCCGCTTCCTGCGCAGGCTCCCGGCCGACCGCCAGCGCGCCGTGGAAGTGCGCCACCCCAGGTTCTTCACTGACGCTGACTCGACATCGCTGCTGGAGAAGGTCCTCGCCCACGCGAACGCCGAATGGGTTCCGTTCGACACCACCGTCTTCTTCCAGAACCCGCCGACCAGCGAGGCCGAGCAGGATGCCTGGACCAAGAAACCCCGGCTGCCGAGGCGCACCCGCGCACTGACCGACCGCCCCATCGTCCGCTACCTGGGCCGTGATTGCGCCGAGGTCACCGCCGACGGGTGGCAGCCGTGGACCGAGGTGGTCGCCGAATGGCTGCGCGAGGGCCGTTCCCCGACGATCTTCCTCCACACCCCCGACAACGACGACGCCCCCGCACTCGCCCGCCGCTTCCACGACGACGTCCGAGCGCTGGTGCCCGCCCTCGCCGCACTGCCCGAACCAGAGCCGGTCGAACCCGCCACCCTGTTCTGAGGCCCGACAATCGCGGTCTGGGGCCTGGGAAAGGGCGGGGCACAGGAATTCGACACCGCCAAGTCGTGGCACGACACGCAGACCGCGCTCCTCGGGAGCGTGGTCGACATGCGGGCGCCACCCTGCACCGGGTCGACCTGGCCGACGCGTGGCTGCACTGCGCGGCTTCTCCCGGGCCGACCTGCGGGGCGGGGACCTGTCCGCGCACGGGACTCCCCGCTATCGCCGCCCGTTGATGGCGCCTAATGCCACGACCGCGCAGTGGCACCTTGATGACGCGTAACCAGTAGGTTACGCTTCTGTCGTGGACCTCGTGGCCAGCGCGATCGCCGACCCCGTGCGCCGGGACATCCTGGAGATGTTGCGGCACGGCCCCATGCCCGCGGGCGCGATCGCCGAGCGCTTCGCGATCAGCAGGCCCGCGGTGTCGCGGCATCTGCGGGTGCTCAGGGAGAGCGGGCTGGTGCGCGACGACGCCGTCGGCAGGCAGCGCGTCTACGCCCTCGACGCCGCGCCGCTGGCCGACATCGCCGAGTGGATCGCGCGGTTCGGCACGCCGCCGGAGTGGGAGCGGCGGCTCGACGCGCTGGAGACCGAGGTCCACCGCACGCGCCGGGACCGGCGCGCCAGCCCAGAGCTTCCCGAGGAGAACACGGCATGACCCCCACCGGCAGGTTGTTCGGCACCGATCTGGTGCTCACCCGCACCTTCCGCGCCCCCGCCGAGGACGTGTGGGCCAGCGTCACCGAACCCGAGCGCACGGCCCGCTGGTTCGGCGCATGGGAGGGCGAGGCCCGACCGGGCGCCACCATCAAGGTCCAACTCGGCTTCGAGGACGGCGCGCCCTGGTGCGAAGCCCAGATCGAGGAGTGCGCGGCGCCCACCAGGCTCGCACTGTCCATGACCGACGAAGCAGGCAGCTGGCACCTGGAGGTGCTGCTCACCGAGACCGGCGGCACGACGGAGCTGAAGCTGGTCCACCACCTGGAGAACGTCGACTCCGTCGGCGAGGTCGGCCCCGGCTGGGAGTACTACCTCGACCTCCTCGTCGCCTCCCGCGAGGGCACGCCGCAACCGTCCTTTGACGACTACTACCCGGCCATGAAGCCCTACTTCGAGAACCTGCGCTAGCCAACGCGCCTGCCCCCCGCAGTCGCGGGATGCAGCGACCGCGCAAGCGAAATCGGCGTCACGACCAGGCAGGTCGTGACGCCGATCCACCGAGGCCTCAGCCCTTGGGCGACGCGTAGCCCGAGACGGTGCCGTCCGGGGTGAACGTGCGCTCGGCGACGTACATCGAGTTCTTGCCGCTGTTGCCGGAGATCACCGTGATCTTGCCGGTCTTGGTGTTGACCTTGGTCACGATGCCGACGTGGCTGGCCCACGTGCCGCTGCTGTTCAGGTTGTAGACGATCGCGTCACCGACCTTGACGCCCTTGATGCTCTTGCCGGGGTTCCAGGTCTTCTTCGTCTTGCCGTACTTGTAGAGGCTCGCCGCCGCCGGGGTGATGCCCGAGGTCGACGCGCCCGCCTGCTTCCACACGTACTTCAGGAAGTCCGCGCACCACGCCTCGGACTTCCACCCCTTCGGGCAGCCCTTCGTCGAGCCGCCCCCGACCTTCCCGCTGTAGTAGTTGCAGTTCTTAGCGCCCTTCTCGCGGTTGCGGGACTTGTTCGCCAGCTCGCTCTTAGCGATCGAGACGATCTTGCTCCGCAGGGACGCCTCCGCCTGGACCGCGGCGCTCACCGCCTGCGTCTGGCCCGTGCCCGCCGTCTGCCCCTGCACCGCTGCGGTCGACGCGCTCGTGCTGAGCGCGAACAGCGCCGCGACGAGCGTCAGCACCTTGGTGATCCTCGACATCGCTGCTCCATCCCCTTCCTGTCGGCTGGTCGTCGTCGACCAACACCGACAACGGTCGGGGAGCCTGCTTGAACGACCTATGGACGATCCTGGAACGCGCCGGTCACGTGCCCGGCGCCGCCGCGGACCGCGCGCGCCTCGGCGAAGGCCCGGCGCGCCGCCGCCGGGTCGACCTGCTCGTAGGCCCGGCCGAGCGACTCCAGGGCGGCGGCGTGGTAGGAGTGCCATCCCCGGGTGCGCCACAGCGCGACGGACTCCTCCAGGTGCGTCACGGCGTCGTGCGGCCGGTTCTCCGCCAACGCCAGCAGGCCCAGCAGCTCCAGCCCCTCGGCCGTGTGGTGGGTCATCCGGTAGCGGCGGCTCAGCGCCAATGCGCGCTCGGCGTCGCCGCACGCCCGGTCGCGGTCGCCCCGCAGGTGCAGGCGCGCGGACGCGAGCAGGGTCAGCACCTCGGTGTAGCAGTCGCGGTGGGCGCGCGCGATGGACAGCGACTGGTCCAGCAGGCGGCCGCTGACCTCGAACTCGCCCGCCTCCCGGTACCCGATGCCCGCGAACTGCAGCGCCGTGGCCTCCCAGCGCGGGTTGCCCAGCTCGCGCGCGTGCACCAGCGCGCGTTCGGCGTGCCGGATGCCCGCCGTGAACTCGCCGCTGTCGTGGTGCGCGACGGCCAGCGCCAGTTCGGCTCTGGCCCGCCCGCCCACGTGGCAGGCCCGCTCGGCCATGGCCAGCGCCGCCTCGGCGGTGGCCACGGCCTCGGCGTGCCTGCCCGCGGCGGTCGACGACCACGAGTGCATCACGGCGACGTCCGCCGCGCCCGCATCGTGGCCGAGCTCGGTGAACAGCTCCCACAGCGCGACCGCGGCCATCCGCAGCTCGCCCATCGCCTCGCCCGACCCGCCTGCGATCCAGGTCGTGACATCGAGCAGCCCACGCCGCATCACCGCCTCGCCGAGCCGGTGGCCGTGTGCGACGCACACGTCGAGCACCTCGCTGTTGAGCGCGCGCCAGTCCGAGTACATGCCGCGCAGGTCGAAGTACTTCTCCAGGCAGCCTGCGAGGTCGAACGCGAGGTCGACCAGCCCGGACCGGCACGCCTGGCGCACCGCGGCGAGCAACGCCGGGCGCTCCGCGTCGAACCAGGCGTCCGACCACTCGCGCGGCAGGTCGGGAACCAGCCCGTCGATCGGCGGGCGGTGCGCGGAGCCGCTGATGCGCGCGTAACAGGGGCCGGGCACGAACTCGGCCATCCGCTCGGCGATCGCCAGCCATCCGCCCAACGCCCGCTCGACCGCGTGGGCGCGCTCGTCGGGGGTCTCCTCCTCCGCGGCACGCTCGGCCGCGAACAGCCGGACGAGGTCGTGGCAGCGGTACCGGTACTGCCCGACAGGGTCGGCCTCGGACACGGTCAGCAGGTGCGCGTCGACCAGCGCCTCGGCGTGCCCGACCGCCTCGTCCAGCGGCAGTTCGAGCAGTACCGCGACCACCCACGGCGGGAAGTCCGGCACGGCGATCAGCCCGAGCAGGCGCAACAGCCGCCGGGCGGGCGCCGCCAGGTCCGCGTAGCTCAACGCCAGGGAGGCGCGCACCTCCAGATCGCCGACCGCGAGCTGGTCGAGCCTGCGGCACTCGTCGCGCAGCTGCGCCACCATGTGCTCCAGCCGCCAGGTGCGCCGGGCGGCCAGCCGCGCCCCGGCGATCCGCACGGCGAGCGGCAGCCCGCCGCACAGCGCGACGATCCGCTCGGCAGCGGCGGGCTCGGCCGCGACGCGCTGGGCGCCCACCAGCTTCGTCAGCAGCGCCACGCCCTCGTCCGGGGTGAAGACGTCCAACTCGACGCACTCGACGCCCTCGGCACCGGTCGGCTTAGCGCGGCTGGTGATCAGGACAGCGCACGTGCCCGTTCCGGGCAGCAGCGGATAGACCTGCTGGGCCGACATCGCGTTGTCGAGCACGATCAGCACCGTCCGGCCGCGCAGCAGCGTGCGGAAGACGTCGCCCCGCTCGGCGGGGTCGGCGGGGATGGCGCGGTCCGGGACGCCGAGCACCCGCAGCAGCCGGGCGAGGACGTCACCGGGCTTCGCGTCGCCGAGGTCCACCCAGAGCTGCCCGTCCGGGAACCGGTCGGCGACCCGGTTGGCGACGTGCCGCACGAGCGAGGTCTTGCCGACCCCGCCCATGCCGACGACCGCGACGACGCGCCCGCCGGTGATCGACTGCTCGACCAGCCGCGCGGGCTGCCCCGCCCGGTCGGTGAAGTCGAGCACGTCCGGCGGCAGCGTGGCGGGCGCGGACCAGGTGATGGCCGCCGACGGCTCGGCGCCGCCGCCCCCGGAGTCGATCCGCAGCAGCTCCGGGTCGTCCGCCAGCACCCGCGCGCGCAACTCGACCAGGGCGGCCCCGGGGTCGACCCCCAGCTCGTCGGCCAGCAGCCTGCGGGTCCGGTCGAGGCAGGCGAGCGCGTCGGCCTTGCGGCCCAGGCGGTGCAGGGCCAGCGCCAGGTGACCGGCGGCCCGCTCGTCGAGCGGATCGTCGGCCGCGCACGCCGACGCGACGGCGAGCGCGTCGGCGTCGCGGCCGCAGCGCAGCAGCAGGTCGCCCAGGTCGAGCCGGGCGACGGCGTGCTCACGGTGCAGGGTGGTCCGCTGCGCCGTGAACCAGGCGCTGTCGGTTCCGTCGAACGGCTCGCCCCGCCACAGGCCCAGCGCCTGCTCCAACACCTCGGCGGCCGCGGCTGGGCGCGGGGTCGCCTTGGCCTGCGCGACCAGCCTGCGGAAGCGGTGCAGGTCGACGAGGTCGGGATCGATCCGCGCCACGTAGCCGCCCGGATGCCGCTCGATCAGCGAGCATTCCGACTCCGAGGGCAACGCCCTGCGCAGCCGCGAAAGGTAGCTGTAGAGGGTGGTTTGCGCACTGCGCGGCGGGTCCTCGCCCCAGACCCGCTCCAGGACCCGCGCCACCGGCACGACCCGGTCCGCGTCGACGAGCAGCGCCGCGAGCACGTGCCGCTGCTTCTGGTGTCCCAGGTCCACGACGTCCGAACCCAGCCACGCCTCGATCTGCCCCAGCAGGCTGAACCTGATCGCCCCCACCGGCCGCCTCCTCGCGGGGGAAGGCTACCAGCCGCCGAGAGCCGCTGACAGCACAGTGATCAGGAGAAATGGTGGGATTCAAGGATTCTTCATGACCGACGCCGTAGACTCGCTCCCCATCGCCCTGCTGTTCGCCCTGCTCAACGGTCGTTCATCGCGACGACCTGCGACCTCGACGAGTACGTCCCCGGGCGCTCCACACCAGCGTGTGCGATTTCCTCCTGAGGGACTCCTCCCCCGCCTGCTGGTCCAGGCGGTCCGCGCCTGACCACGGGGAGCGGGATTGGCCGCGCAGCGACCCGACCCCAGCACGCGGAACGCCGCGCAGCAGCCGGTCTCCGGAAAGCGGTGGCCTCCGCCGTGCGACGGAGGCCACTGTGTCCGATGAGGACAGACCTACTTCAGGCCGTACGCCCTGATGATGGTCTGTGCCTGAGCTGGCGCCGCCCTGCACGATCAACGGCAGGTCACCGCGGCGGGCGTCGTCATAGCCGTAGGACAGCAGCGCCTTCACGTCGAACAGCCTGCGGTCCAGCCTGCCGGACCCGACATCGGCCGCCGCGTCCCGCGGCACGACGAACAGCTCGTCCCGCGTGCGCTGGATCGCGAACGACATCCGTTCCCGCCCCTCGGCGCGGCGCACCAACGGGGAGAGCTGACCGTCCCGCCCTTCGACCAGGGCGACCCTGTCTCCCGACAACAGCGTCACCTGCCCGAGGACACCGCCCACCTGCTCCACGCCTGCACCATCCACTGGCGACCGCGTCTGGGCCGACTCGACGATTGGACGAGGTCGTCCTCCGGGGAAAAGACGAAGGGGAATACCGGGCCGCATTGCAGGAAATCGCCAACCCGATTTCCCGAAACTAACGGACCGTGTCGGCACCGACCATGTCCGTAGCCACACACGCGGTCGCGCCCGGTTGTGCCTTGGCCACGGGATGTGGCTCGCCACATGCAGAAGGGCGCCAAGAATGTGCGCGGACACATGGTCAGGCTGTTTTCCTGTTCATAACATCGACGAAACAGGGTGATCCCGGTCTCCTGTTTTTCCCTGCACCACTTCCTGTTCAGGAGGTTGTCCGATGTCCACAACTCAAGTCCGCGGCCGCGGTGCGGCGCTGCTCGCCGCGCTGACAGCGGTGGCCGCCACCGCGCTGACGCTGGTCGGGCTGTCGCCCCAGGCAACCGCGGACCTGGCCGCCACCACGGCGGCGGAGCACGATCCGGTGATCATCATCCCGGGCATGACCGGCACGACGCAGCACATGGAGCCGATGAGGACCAAGTTCGTCGCCGCGGGGTGGCGGTCGGACCGAGTCGAGACCTGGACCGACAGCACCAGCATGACCGGCGACCTCACCCGGGCCGGGCAGGAGATCGGGCAGAAGGTCGACAGCGTGCTGGCCCGGACCGGCGCCCGCAAGGTCGTGCTGGTGACCTGGTCGGCCTCCACCCTGGCGGCCCGGTCCTACCTGAAGAACGTCCCCGGCGCGCAGGACAAGGTGTCGCTGTACTTCTCGATGGCGGGCCCGCACCACGGCACCACCACCGCCTCCATGTGCCAGTACACCTACGTCTCGTGCAAGCAGTTCGCCATCGGCTCGCCCTGGCTGGCCGCGCTGAACGCGGGCACCGAGGTCCCCGGCTCTCCCGCGGTCCGCTACACCACCCAGCGCTCCACCTGCGACTGGAACGTCAACCCGAGCACGTCCGCCGAGCTAGCCGGAGCCACCAACCTCCAGACGCCGACCTGCATCGGCCACGGCAGCTTCCCCAGCGACACCGGCGTGTTCACCCAGATCAAGAACATCATCATCGACCACGAGACCCAGAACCCCACGACCACCACCACACCGACCACCACCACGAGCGGCCCCACCACGACCACCGTCCCGCCGACCTCACCCTGCAAGTCGGTCAACGGCCAGTGGGACGCCACCGGCCCCTTCGCGGTGACCTCCGCCTCCAACGGCCGTGGCACCACCGTCGTCCGACCGGTCGCACCGGGCACGCTGGGCTGCACCACGCACCCGGTCGTGCTGTGGAACAACGGAGCCCGCTCGAAGCTCGACCGGTACATGCCGTTGCTCAACCACCTCGCCTCCCACGGCTTCATCGTCGCCGCGGCCGAGGGCAACGCGGGCAACGGCGCGCCCATGCTGCAGGGCCTGGACTACCTGACCAGCGAGAACAACCGCGCGGGCAGCCCGCTGCATGGCAAGGTCGACCTGGCCAACGTCGGCGCGACCGGCCACTCCTTCGGCGGCGGCGCCGCGATCGACGCCGGAGCCGACCCCCGCGTGGACGCCATCGCCCCGATCTACCCGCTCGCCACCACCAGCGGCAGCCTGGTGCGCGGTCCCGCGCTGTTCATCGCAGGCCAGAACGACACCATCATCGTGCCCATCGTCGTCCGCACCCCCTACAACCAGGCCACCCAGGTCCCGGCGATCTTCGCCGAGCAGCGCGGCGCCGACCACTACGGCATCCCCGCCCTGCACGGCGCCATCACCTCCTGGTTCCGCCTCCACCTCATGCACGACGACCAAGCCCGCGGCCTGTACTTCGGCCCCGACTGCGCCTACTGCACCTCCGCCTTCTGGTCGGTCTTCGAACGCAACGCCAAGGCCCAGGCCGCCGCGGGGCCCTGACCCCCCGCGCACGACACGGGGAGCCCGACCAGAGCGGGCTCCCCGTCCCCCTTTCGGGACGATCACTCGTCCGCGGCATCGGGTGGCGCTCAACTGGAGCGGGTCTCCCCGCTGCGGTCGCGGTAGGCGGCGCGGAGGTCGCCGGTCAGGGCCAGCCGGACGCGGCGGGCCATGTCCTCGACCCCGTCGACGTCGTACCGGCTGAGTGACGGGTCGACCTCGTCGGTGATGAGGTCGACCTGGACGGCGACGGCTGCCCGCTGGTCGTCGTCGCGCGCGGCGGCTGCGACGTCGCGCAGCATCCGGAGCAGGGCGTTGAGCACGGTGGGTTCGCGGCGGCCGTAGCGGCGGATCTGGCCGCACGCCAGATCGAGGTAGTAGGTGAGGTCCCGGTCCGGGACCACGACCCGTCCCACGCCCCGGTCGTCCTCGTGGAGGGTGCCGCCGAGCCGTCGGCCGGTGGTCTTCACCAGCAGGTCGGACATGTGCCCGACGGCGTGGATCGCGGTGACGGGATCGTTGACGCCGGGCGACAGCGCCTTGACCGCGATGTCGGTCAGCTGGCGGAACCCGAACGCCGCGTCCTGTTCCACCGTGCGCTCGTAGTCGAGCACGACGCCCTTCCGCACACCGGCCTCCACCGCCGGGAGATCGAGGGGCTCGGCCCGGCGGCTCCACGCGGACGCGAGCGGCGTGCCGCGCACGACGTGGTCGCCGGGGCGCACTTCCAGTTCGATCAGGGCGTCCGACGCCGCGGCGGTGCGGAGAAGCTGCCCGATGTCGACGAACCTGACGAAGCCGCTGGACTCGGCGTGAACCGGTTCGCCGACGCCGTCGACGTCCAGCTCGGCAGGCGATCGGGGCCGAGGGTCGCCGTACTCGGGGTAGAACTTCCTGATCGCCCGGTCGGTCTCGTCGTGGACGGCCCGCATCATGGTGTCGACCCGCAGCACCCGCGCGATGTGGGTGATGAAGACCAGGATCGCGGTCAGCACCGCCAGACTCCCCGCGGACGCGATCAACAGCGTCAGGTCGGGCACCGACTCCTCGTGCCCGACGTACCGCAGCGCCGTCACGGCGAACACGAAAGTGCTCACCAGGACGGCCAACACCGCTTTGATCACCCGATCGCGCATGAACTCCCGCAGCAGGCGCGGCGAGAACTGCTGGGAGGCCAACTGCAGGGCGACGATGATCAGCGTGAACGTCAAGCCGGTGACGGTGATCACCGACGTGGCAAGCGATTGCAGGAAGGCCGTCGCGGAGTCCAGGCCGCCGGGCCACCCGAGCGGGTGCTGCCGGTCCAGCCGCACGGGCACCGACACCAGCGCGCACACGAAACCCACCACGCCGCCGACACCCGGCCACAGCCACAACGGCGTCCCCGACCGTTCCGCGCTGGACTGCTTGGCGCTGTTCCTGGCCACAGTGTCAGCTACCCGAACCAGCGACACCTACGCTTCTTGATCCCGCCCACGCTCCTCGATCGGGTGATTCCGTGCCGTGGTCCACGGCTGATGCCCGTGCCGGGCCTGCTGACTTCACGCACGGCGGTCACCGCGCCTGAAGCACGCCTTGGCCGTGACGCGAGTGAGCCCGATCCGCCTCGCCGTGGGTGCCGTCTCCCGGGCATGGCCAGGGAGGATGACCAGCCCCCCGATCACCGTCCGGGCGAGCCGATGGGGCGCGGTGTCGTCGGCCCTCGCCTGACATGGACTCCCGCCCGGCGGGTATCCCGAGGACATGCTGAAGCGTTCGCTGGGTCAGGGTGTGCTCGCCGGGCTGGTCGGGGTGGCGGTGATGACGGTCGCCGAGAAGGTTGAGCAGCGGGTGACCGGCAGGCCCGACTCCCACGTGCCCGGCACGGTGGTGGCGCGGCTGACCGATCGGCCGGAGCGGCGCTCGCGGGCGCGCAACCTCTCGATGCACTTCGGCCAGGGCGCGTTGCTGGGTGTCGTTCGGGCGCTGATGGCCAACGCCGGTCTGCGGGGCCCGGTCGCCTCGGGGATGTTCGCGGTGGTGCGGTTGACCAACGACCAGATCGTCGAGAACGCCACCGGCGTCGGCGCGCCCCCGCAGACCTGGCCGCGCGCGGAACTGGCAGTGGATCTGCTGCACAAGTGCGTGTACGCCTTCGCCACCGGAGCGGTCGCCGACGCGCTGGCCGCGCGGAACGGCCCCGGCCCCGGTCAACAGCACGCCGCGCTCCGCCCCGGCCGCCACTCCGATGTCGGACCTCTCCCGCGAACCGACCGATAGACCTCCGCGGACAGGCCCGAACCCTTGCACCTGCTCCGGCATTACTCAGGTAAGTAACTCACCGCAATAGCCACCCTGCGAATCAGGCAGAGAAGCCAAAGCCAATCCGATTGCATGGCGAGAAGAAGCGCTGCCGTGGGTCAGAAATAGCGGAGCCACACGTACACCCAGGCCAGCGCGGTGCTGAGCAGGGTCACCACGATGCCGTACCTGGTGAACCGCCAGAAGCTGATGCGGTGGCCGGTGCGCGCGGCGATGCCGATGGCCACGACGTTGGCGCTGGCGGCGACGGCGGTCCCGTTGCCGCCGAAGTCCGCGCCGAGGGCGAAGGCCCACCACAGCGCCTGGCCGGTGGCCGGGTCGGGCGCCTCGGCGACGAGGCCCTCCACGACGGGCGCCATGGTGGCGACGTACGGGATGTTGTCGAAGAAGGCGCCCAGCACGCTGGAGCCGAACAGCAGCGCGGTGGCGGCGGCGAGGAAGTCGTCGCCCACCGCGGCTATCGCCCAGTCCCCGATGGCGGCGATCACGCCGGTGTGCACCAGACCGGCGACCATGACGAACAGGCCCATGAAGAACACCAGCGTCGGCCACTCGATGCCTGCGAGCACCTCGGCCGCATCCACCTTGGACACCACCAGCATGACGCCCGCGCCGACCAGCGCGACGACGGACGGCTCGATGTGCACCACGGCGTGCAGCCCGAAGGCGACGACGACCCCGGCGAGCACCAGCATGCAGCGCACGAACAGCCGGGGGTCGGTGATCGCCCGCCGCTCCTGCAGGGCCATGACCGCGGCGACGTGCTCGGGGTTGTACCGGAACTCCTTGCGGAACAGGATCTTGGTGAACAGGGTGAACACCACGAAGATGACGACCACCGGCGGCGCCATGTGGACCAGGAAGTCGGTGAAGGACAGCCCGGCCCGGCTGCCGATGATGATGTTGGGCGGGTCGCCGATCAGCGTGGCGGCGCCGCCGATGTTGGACGCCAGGACCTCGGCGATGATGTAGGGCTGGGCCGGAATGCGCAGCCGGTTGCAGACCACCACCGTCACGGGCACGACGAGCATGATGATGGTGACGTTGTCCAGCAGGGGCGAGGCGATGGCGGTGATGGCCATCAGCAGCACCATCAGCCGGTACGGCTTTCCCCGCGACTTCTTCGCCGCCCAGATGCCCAGGTAGTCGAACACGCCCGTCTGCCGGACCACCCCGACGATCACCATCATCCCGAACAGCAGGAAGATGACGTTCCAGTCGATGCCCTCGTGCTCGGAGAAGAACACCTCCGACCCGGGCACCAGGCCCAGCACCGCCATCAGCCCTGCGGCGATGAGCACGACCTTGACCTTGTCGGCCTTCTCCGTGGCGATGAAGAAGAAGGCCACCAGGAAGATCCCGAGCGCCAGCGGCCCACTCACGATTCGGACTCCATCGGCGACCTCCGGGCACGGCGGAACCGCCCGCCAGCGGTCGCGGGCGGGCTGGGAGCGGGTGGGACTACTCGCCGGAGCCGAACACGGCCAGGCTCGTGAGCAGGCGTTCCAGGGTGATGGCGCCGACGAGCGCGCCGTCCGGGCCGACCACCGCCACCAGCGGGCTGCGGTGCCTGCCCATGAGCGCGGCGATCTCCAACAGCGTCGCGTCCGCGGCCACGGTGACGGGCTTCGCGGGCTTGTCCGGCAGGCAGTCGCCGACGGTCAGGCCGGCCAACTCCTCCCAGAAGGTGTCCGCGTGCGCCTCGTCGATGGCCCTGGCCAGCGCCGGGTCGTCGCGGAAGGTGTCGGGGACGGCCAGGCGCAGGACCTGGGTGCCGGGCAGCACGATGCTCGGCCGCGACCGCTCGTCGACCACCACCAGGCCGGGCAGCCTGCTCACCGCCATCACCCGCAGGGCCTTCGCGACCGGGTCCATCCTGGTGATCGTCGGGACGGTCACGGCGATGTCGGCGGCTCGCATGTCCACACCCCTTCGCGCCGCGGCGGTCACGGCGTGCCCTCCAGGGCCGCGAGCCGCCGCTCGAGCGCGGCCACCCGGTCGACCAGCGGCTTGCTGCGCAGCGTGTCGGCGACCTGGTCGGCCTCGTCGGCCTCCAGGTCCACGGTGAGCGCGGGCTCGTCCCCTCGGTCGTAGACCACCAGGCTCCGACGGGCGCCGGGCCCGGTGACGACGGCGAGGCGGCGCCCACCGCGGGCGAGGAAGTGGTGGACCTTCCCGGTGCCGGGCACCGTGGTGTGGCTGACCTGCATGTCGTCCTCCTTCCGTCCGCCGCTCCAGTGTCCGTCGCGCGCGCGTTCGGCACTATGGGGTCTGACACCCATTTCCGCGGGTCAGCGGCCCGCGACCGACCTGACGTTGGGGGAGGGCACCCATGGACGCCGATGGCGGCAGTGGCCACACTCGACGGATGGGCGCAGCACCGCCGATGCCCACCCGGTCCCTGTTCCGCAGGCTGTCGCTGATCAACGGCCTGGTGTTCACCGCGGGCACCCTCGCCCTCGCCCTCTCCCCCGCGACGGTCTCCCGCACGGTCCTGCAGACCGAGATCGTCGTCCTGGCCGTGGGCCTCGCGGGCATCCTGGCCATCAACGCCCTGCTCGTGCGGCGCAGCCTCGCCCCGCTCAACGGCCTGACCCAGCTCATGCAGCGGGTCGACCTGCTCTCCCCGGTCACCCGGTTCCCCGACCGCGGCCACGGCGACCTCGGCCACCTCGTGGACACGTTCAACGCCATGCTCGACCGGCTGGCCGCCGAGCGCAGCGCCAGCAGCGCCCACGCCCTGGCCGCGCAGGAAGCCGAGCGCGAGCGCATCGCCCGCGAACTGCACGACGAGATCGGGCAGAGCCTCACGGTGGTCCTGCTGGGCCTCAAGCGCGCCGTCGACCGCGCCCCCGCCGACCTGCTCGACGACCTGCACGCGGTGCAGGAGACCGTGCGCGCCAGCCTGGACGAAGTGCGCGAGGTCGCGCGCAGGCTGCGCCCCGGGGTGCTCGCCGACCTCGGGCTGCGCAGCGCGATGAAGGCGCTGTGCGGGGAGTTCGCCGAGGCCAGCGGCATCGTCGTGACCACGGCCATCGGCCCGGTGCCCGAGCGGGGCGCCGACACCGACCTCGTCGTCTACCGGATCGCGCAGGAGAGCCTGACCAACGTCGCCCGGCACGCGGACGCGACCCGCGTCGAGGTGACCCTGACCGAGTCCGCGCTGCGCATCGCCGACAACGGCAGGGGCGGCGCGACGACCGCCGGGGCGGGCATCCGCGGCATGCGCGAACGCGCCCTGCTCATCGGCGCCCGGCTGACCATCGACTCACCCCCCGGCGGAGGCACCACCGTCCGCCTGGACCTGGAGGGCCCCTCGTGACCCAGACCCGCATCCTGCTCGCCGACGACCACGCCCTGGTCCGCCAGGGCCTGCGGCTCATCCTCGACGCCGAGGCCGACCTGCGCGTGGTCGCCGAGGCAGCGGACGGCGCCGAGGCGGTGGCCGCGGCCAAGCCCGACGACGTCGACCTCGTCGTGCTCGACATCGCCATGCCGAGGATGACCGGGCTGCAGGCCACCCGCGAGATCGCCCGCAGGGCCCCGGGCATCCGCGTGCTGATCCTGTCGATGTACGACAACGAGCAGTACCTGTTCGAAGCGCTGAAGGCGGGCGCGTCCGGCTACGTGCTCAAGTCCGTGGCCGACCGCGACCTCATCGAGGCCTGCCGGGCCGCCATGCGCGGCGAGCCGTTCCTCTACCCGGGCGCGGTGGCCACGCTGATCCGCCAGTACCTGCGCGGCGACCGCCCCGGCCTGCCCGAGACCATCCTGACCCCGCGCGAGGAGGAGATCGTCAAACTCATCGCCGAGGGGCACTCGGCCAAGGACATCGCCGAACACCTGGTGATCAGCGTCAAGACGGTGGACCGCCACCGCGCCAACATCCTGCAGAAGCTCGGCCTCCGCGACCGCCTCGACATCGCCCGCTACGCCATCCGCACCGGCCTGGTCGAACCCTGACCCGTCATCCGAGCCCGGTGGCGGGCCCGGCGCTCGATCCTCCGTGAAGACGGCGAAGACCCGCCCCGGTCTCGGCGGGGCGGGTCTTCGGGTCAGCGGTTCTAGCGGGTGCTGGCGTCGAGGTCGGCCAGGGCGGCCGCGAGGCGGAAGTGCTTGTTGGCGCCGAGGTCGCGCACGGTCTTGATGCCGAACGCGGCGGCCAACTTCTCGGCGTCGCCCTCGCTGACCCCGGCGAGCGCGGCCACGGGGGCGTCGAGCAGGTCGGCCAGGGGCAGGTCCTCGTAGGCCTTGTCGAGCTGCTTGGCCAGGTCGGCGGAGATGCTCACGGGTGTCCTTTCCGGTGGGGAGTTGATCTTGATGAAGAGGTTAGCCGGTCACTCCTCGGCGAAATCGTCGCCGCCGTCGTCGCCTTCGAAGGCGTCGCCGATCATGTCGCCGATGATCATGCCGCCGATGGCGCCCGCGGCGGCTCCGGCGATGACGCCGCCCATCCCGGGGCCACGGCGTTCGTGGCCGTGGTGGTGGGGGTCGTAGTGGCCGTGCTGCTGCGGGTGCCCGAAGGCGGGGTTGGGGGCGTGTCCGCCGCCGAAGGCCGGGTTCATCCCGCCGCCGAAGGCGGGGCCCCGGTCGGCGACCTGGGTGAGCCAGTCACCGATGAGCGCTGCCCAGTCGGTGGTCTCGGCCTCGGCGTGGGCGATGTGGAAGCGGCCGAAGGCGTCGCCGCCGGGCTGGAGGAAGCCGCGGCGGCGGTCGGCCTCCAGCACGACCCACACGCCGCCGGGGGTGGCCACGAAGGTCAGCTCGACCTCGGTGACCCGGCCCGCGGCGTGGGCGGGCGGGAAGAACTCGATCTCCTGGTAGAAGCCGAGCTGCTGGGGGATGCCGTGGATGCGGCCGATCTCGACATCGGCCGAGCGGAAGGTGAAGCCCAGCTGGCCGAAGGCGTCCAGCACCGCGTTCTGGGAGGGCAGCGGGGTGATCGTGAGCGGGTCGAGGTCGCCCTTGTCGGGGGCGGCGGAGATGACCAGCTCGGTGCGCACGCCCACGGTCATGCCGGGCAGCTGGGTGGGGCCGACCGCGGTGATCGGGGTCTCCCAGGGCAGCGGGAGCTGGAAGGGGATGTCCAGGCGCTGGTTCGGGGCGACCCGCACTCCCTGCTGGACCACCACCCGGTGGAACTCGGCGACGCCGTGGGCCTCGTGGCCGCCGTGCTCGGCCTCGGCGCGGGTGACCAGGGACAGCACGATCTGGTCGATGGCCGCCTCGGCGCTGCCGCCTTGGATGCTGACCCGTCCAGTGACGGTCTGCCCGGGCATCGCCGTCGGGCTGTCGAGCACGGTGTCGACGGTGGGTCCGCCGACGCCGAAGGCGGAGAGCATTCGTTTGAACACGGAGCGTCCTCTCATGCGGGTAGGGCTCGGCCCGGTCGGACCGAGGGTGTGGGTCAGGAGCGGGTGGGGGTGTCGGTCTCGTCGTCGAACTCGCCGATCAGCTCCTCGAGCAGGTCCTCCAGGGCGGCGATGCCGACGACGGCGCCGTCGTCGGCGGTGACGAGGGCCAGTTGCGCGCGGTGGGCGCGCATGGTCGTGACGGCGGCGGCGACGGGTTCGGTGGCGGGCAGCAGGAGCACGTCGCCCATGAGGTCGCGGGCGGGGACCTCGACCCCCGCCGCGGTGGCGCGCATGGCCTCCCGGACGTGGATCAGCCCGGTGACCCGGCCGCCCGCGTCCATGACCGGAAACCGGGAGCGACCGGAGAGGTGGCTGAGCTTCTCGACCTCGCGGGCGGTGTGGTCCTCGGTGACGGTGACGGTCTTGTCCCGGGGAATCATGACCTGGGCGAGGGTGGTGTTCTGCAGCGCGAGCATGCGGGTCAGCAGGCGCTGCTGGCCCTCGGGGATGGTGCCGTGCTCGCCGGACTGGCGCACCAGCATCCGCAGGTCCTCCGCGCCGTAGCTGTGGGCGAGGGCGTCCCTCGGGTTGACCTTGACCAGCCGCAGCATCGCGTTGGCGGTGTGGTTGAGGCCGGAGAGCAGCCACCGCACCGACCTGGTGAACCAGCGGAACGGCAGGGCGAGCATCCGCGCGGAGGTCTCCGGGTGCGCGATCGCCCAGGACTTGGGCGCCATCTCGCCGACGACCATGTGCAGGAACACCACGATGACCAGGCTCAGGGCGAACGCGATGCCGTAGCTGAGCCCGGTGGGCAGCCCCACGGCCTGGAGCAGCGGGTCGGTCAGCTCCGCGACCGCGGGCTTGGCCAGCGCGCCCAATCCCAGCGTGCACAGCGTGATTCCGAGCTGGGCGCCTGCGAGCATCACCGACAGCTCGTCGATGCCCGCGATGGCGGCCCGGGCGGCGCGGCTGCCCGCGGCGGCGTCGTCCTCCAGCCGGTAGCGCTTGGCCGCGGTGAGCGCGAACTCCGCGGCGACGAAGAACGCGTTGCCCACCAACAACAGCAGGGAGACGGCAAGGGCCCAGCCGACGCTCATCGCTCCACCTCCGCGGCATCGGCCACGGACAGCCGCACGGTCTGCGGCACGTGCCGGGACACGGCGGTCACCTCGATCAGCACGACCCGGCCCGGCCGCGGCTCGTCCTCATCGGACTCGCCGAGGACCGCGGGGAGTTCGACGCGCACGGTGTCGCCGACATGGGTGACCCGGCCCAACTCGTGCAACACCAGCCCCGACACCGTCTCGTAGACGTCGTCACCGGACAGCGGAAGGCCGGTGGCATCGGCGATCTCGTCGATGCGCATCCGTCCCGCAACCACCCAGGAACCGTCCGGCTCGCGCACGATGGCGGGCTCGACGCCGTCGTCCTCGTCGTGGATCTCCCCGACCAGCTCCTCGGCCAGGTCCTCCAGCGAGATCACCCCGGCGAACCCGCCGAACTCGTCCAGCACGACGGCCAGCTGCCTGCGCTCGGCCCGCAGCCGCTCCAGCACCGCGGGCAGCGGCAGCGAGTCCGGCACCAGCAGCGCGGGGCCCGCGATCTCCCGCACCCTCGTGGCCTCCCGCCGCCCGGGCTCCACGGCCAGCACCTCGGCCAGTCCCACCACGCCGACCAGGTCGTCCACATCGGACCCGACGACCGGGAACCGGGAGTGCCCGGTGTCGATCATCCGCACCACCTCGGCCGCCGGGTCGTCGGCGCGCACCGTGTGCACCGCCACCCTCGGGGTCATCGCCTGCCCGGCGGTCAACGCCCGGAAGTCCAGGCCGCGGTCGAGCAGCCGCGACAGCTCGGGGTCCAGGAGCCCGCCAGCCTCGGAGTCGTCGATGATGCGCTGCAGGTCCTCCGGGGTCACCCCCTGCGGCAGTTCCTCCACCGGCTCGATGCCCACCATGCGCAGCAGCTTGTTGGCCGATGCGTCGAACAGGCGGATCAGCGGACCGGCCACCGCCAGGTAGGCCAAGGTGGAGCGGCTCAGCGCGCGGGCCAGCCGCTCGGGCTCGGCGATGGCCAGGTTCTTCGGGAACAATTCCCCCAGCACCATCTGCACGACGGTGGCGAACCCCAACGCCAGCACCACCGAGACCGACAGCGACACCGCCTCCGGCACCCCCGCCGACCCCAGCACCGCGGCCAGGCCCTCACCCAGCAGCGGCTCCGCAACATAGCCCGCCAACAGGGCGGTGACGGTGATCCCGAACTGGGCGCCGGACAGCATGAACGACAGCCGGCCAGCCACCCGGTAGGCGCGCTCGGCGGCCTTGTCGCCGTCCTCGGCGTGCTGCCGCAACCGGCCCCGGTCCACCGCCAGGTACGCGAACTCCTGGGCCACGAAATAGCCGGTGGCCACGGTCAACACCGTGATGGCCAGCAAGCCCCACACGATCAACATGGCGTCGCGCCCTCGCGGGGCAGACGCCCTCTGTACTGCCGGGCCGAACCCGGCCGACTACTACATGCCTCAGCGTCGCCGAACTGCATAAAACCGACACTAGCACGTCGCACTGTATGGTTGCCGGGAACCGTCGAACGACCGCCGCGAAAGGAGGAGGCCCATGCCCGGCGAGCTGCTGCGCATCGGTGAACTCGCCGCGCGAGCCGACGTCACCACCCGCACCGTCGACCACTACACCCGCATCGGCCTCCTCGTCCCCGCCGAGCGCAGCGGCGGCAACTACCGCCTCTACCGCCCCGCCGACGTCGACCGGATAGCCCTCATCCGCGAACTCGAGGCCCACGGCGTGAGCCTCGACGACATCGCAGCGGCCCTCACCGCACCCGGCGCGAACCTGCCCGCCGCCCTCGACCGCGTCGCCCACGACCTGCGCGCACTCCAAGCCGCGGCCGACACCGTCGCCCCCGAGGCCCACGGCCTGCTGGCGGCCATCACCGCCCGCGTCCACAGCCTGATCAACCTCGCCCTGCACATCCCGCCCGACCTGTTCCTGCCCTGACCGCACTCCACCAGGAGGCACACATGATCGGCTTCATCGTCGCCGGACTCATCATCGGCGCGCTCGCCCGACTCATCAAACCCGGCAGGCAGAACCTCGGCATCCTCGCCACCCTGCTGCTCGGCCTCGCGGGCTCGGTCATCGGCGGCACCATCGCCAACCTGCTCGACACCGGCGACATCTTCGAACTCAACGTCCTCGGCTTCATCATCGCCGTCGTCGCCTCCGTCCTGCTCATCGGCATCGCCGAAGCCCTCACCGCCCGCTACCGCCGCGCCACCCGCTGACGCCCCCGGCTTCGCCGCCAGCCCTGGCACCCGAGCGCCGATAGGTGATCGCGTGGAGGAGGCCCAGCGGCTCCGTCACGCCTCGTCGTTCGGCGTGGCGGCGTCCGCGTATGCCGAGCACCGCCCGGACTACGCGCAGGCCGCGGTCCGCTGGGCGCTCGAGCCCGCGTCCGGCCTGCGGGTGCTCGACCTCGGCGCCGGAACCGGCAAGCTGACCGCCACGCTGGTCGCGGTGGGCGCGGACGTGACTGCCGTCGAGCCCGACCCAGCCATGCTGACCGAGCTGCGCCGCGCGCTACCGGATGTCCGCGCCCTGCCGGGCAGCGCTGAAGCGATACCGCTGCCGGATGCCTCCGTCGACGCCGTGCTGGCAGGCAACGCCATGCACTGGTTCGACATGGCCCTCGCGGGACCCGAGATCGCCAGGGTCGTGGCGCCGGGCGGCATCCTGGCAGGCCTGTGGAACGTCCTGGACGACCGAGTCGACTGGGTCGCCGGGCTGGCGCGAGTCAGCGGAAGCGCGGCCATCGGCCCGCGTGACACGCCCACCGGCTGGCGCACCGAGACAGCCGACGTGCATCTGCCCAAGACGGGCGGGGCCGCCCGGTTCGGCGCGCCGGAGCAGGCCGAGTTCCCGCACGGGCAGCGCCGCACCGCCGACTCTCTCGTTGCGACACTGGCGACGCGGGCGGGCATGCTCGTCATGCCGGAACAGGAACAAGAGACCACGCTCGGCCGGATCCGCGCTTTCCTTGCGAGCGAACCAAAAACCGCGGACGGCGAGTTCACCCTCCCGATGCTGACCTGCGTGCTGCGCGTCCGGCGCCTGTGAACTGCTCGCCTGGAACAGGGGCCCGTCGCTTCCGGGTTCATCTCCACCGAGCGGTCTGACGGAGACGGATGACCCGCTACCCGTTTTCGGATGGCCCGGCTTGATCTCTTCCACCTAAAGGGTGATGCCCGTGGGACACAAGGACCTCGTGCGTGGCAGGTGGGCTGAGTCAGCCGATCGACAGCTCCGACTCAGCATTGAGGACAGTGGTGAGATGGGCCTGGTAGAGGTCGTTGGCCGGACCATCAGGGAGCAGGCCGAGCCATGGTTTGGACGGGGTGACGTAGTGCAGGATGGCCGCGTCCGGCTCCTCGGCGAGCAGGTCGGCCATCGGCACGAGGTCCTCGGCGCCGTACTGGATCCACTCCGTGCGGAGGAGCGCCGAGAACGGGAACGCGTTCCACCTGCGGGGAAGCCTGCACCACCGGTCGGCGGCGGCGATGTTGAGAGCATCCTGGTCGTGCAGCCGCAGCATCTCCGAGTGGTCTTCGATCACGCGCAAGGCGCGGTCGAAGACCTCCCCTGCGCCTGCCGAGAAATCCAGGAGCATCACACCGCTGTTGAAGTATTCACGATCGTCTGGGATGCCGAGGGCTCTCCAGCCCGGCGCGGCGCGGCCGTATCGGTACAAGGGGTTGTTCGGATCGCGAACCGCGCCGAACGGCAGCCCGTGCAGGTTCGCGGTGAGCAGGGGGCGCAGGTCGTCCTTGATGACGAGGTCCGCGTCGAGGTAGAGGACCCGGTCGTGCCCGGCCAGCAGTTCCGGGATCGCGAAGCGGAGGTAGTGCGTCAGGGTCGCGCCGAAACACAGGTTGTAGGGCAGGTCCGGCAGCGGGGCCGCACGCAGCTCCACCGACAGGCCGAGCCGGTCGCAGCGCACCCCGATCCGCTCCGCCGACTCTGGTCTCAGGTTCTGGTGAAGGACGGTGACGTGCGCGTGTTCCGCGATGTCCGGATTGCTCTCCCGCAGCGACTGCAACGTCACCAGCAGCGGCAAGCAATAGAGGTCGTTGACGGCGAACACCACTTGGACCTTGTCGTTCCGCATATCACTCACCTTTGCGAACCGAGGGACGACGGCACGGAAGACACCGTGGAACCACCCGCTCAGCGGAAAGCGGGGCCGGAACACCACGTCTCGCCACGAACTTCCGCGATGTTAGGCGACGTGATCGCGGTATCGAAAGTCCTTGGGGTTGCAAGAGATCTGCGGCTACAGCAACATGGGTGACGAGCGGACTTCAGCGTCGCGCGGGCGCGGTCGACGCGCGCACCACCAGTTCCGGCTCGAACAGCAGCTCCTCATCGGTCACCGCGATACCGTTGATCTGCATGGTCAGCAGGTCGACGGCGGCCCGGCCCATCGCCTCGATGGGCTGCCGGATGGTGGTCAGCGGCGGATCGACGCACTTCATGAACGCCGAGTCGTCGTACCCGATGATCGAGACGTCGTGCGGGACCGACAGGCCTTGCCTGCGGACGGCGCGGACCGCGCCGAGCGCCTGCGGGTCGCTCGCGCAGAAGACGCCGGTGATCCCCCGCTTCACCAGCCGAGCGGCCGCCGCCTGCCCGCCTTCCAGCGAGAACATGGCGTGCTCGAACGCCTCGGGCGGCAGATCGAGCCCGCAAGCGCGGGCCGCCGCCGCGAACGCTGCCTGTTTGCGCTGCGACGGCACGTGGTCCTGCGGGCCCAGCACCATGCCCACCCGTTCGTGGCCCAGCGAGGCCAGGTGCGCCAGCGCCTGCTCGGCCGCCACGGCGTCATCGCATGAGGCCCGCGGGAAGCCGAGGTTCTCCACCGCCGCGTTCATCAGCACCGTCGGCAGCTTCCGTTCGCTCAGCCGCCGGTAGTGGTCATGGCCCGCGTCGGCCTGCGCGTGGTGACCTCCGGATAACGCGTAGAGGCCGCCGGCGAACACCACGCCGGACACGTGCTGCTGGAGCAGGAGGTCCACGTAATCGGCCTCGGACACGCCGCCCGCGGTCCGCGTGCACAGCACGGGCGTGAACCCCTGTTGCGCGAGCCCGTTGCCGATGATCTCGCCCAGGGCCGGGAAGATCGGGTTCTGCAGCTCGGGCAGGACCAGGCCGACCAGCCGCGCCCGCTCCCCGCGGAGCTGGGTCGGCCGCTCGTAACCCAGCACGTCCAACGCGGTGAGCACCGCGGTGCGCGTGCTCGACGACACGCCCGGCTTCCCGTTGAGCACCCTGCTCACGGTCGCCTCGCTCACCCCCACCTTGCTCGCGACCTCGGCAAGCCTCTTCTTCATGATCGCAAGTGTATGACAGGACTTACACGGCGCTTGCGCAGACTTTCATTCGCGCCGGGAGATCGACCGGTCTCACCGCCGCACGTCCGCCGTCCAGGTCTCCCACAATCGGGCATAAGCGCCGCCCGCGGCGAGCAGTTCCTCGTGCGTGCCCAGCTCGGTCAGCCTCCCCTCGTGCATGACCGCCACGCGATCGGCGTCGCGCGCCGTGTGCAGGCGGTGCGCGATGGCGATGACCGTGCGGCCCGCCGCCACCGCGGCGACCGCCCGTTCCAGGTCCCGCGCGGCACCGGGGTCGAGTGCCGCGGTGGCCTCGTCCAGCACCAGGACACGGGGGTCCGCGAGCAGGATTCTCGCCATCGAGATCTGCTGCACCCGGCTGAGAGCAGGCTCGGGCTCGCCGAGGCCGACCGCGGTGTCCAGACCGTCCGGCAGACCACGAACCCAGGGCTCCGCGCCGACCGCCCGCAAAGCAGCCCACAACGCGCCCTCGTCGGCATCGGGATCGGTGAGGAGCAGGTTGTCGCGGATGGAGCCCGCGAAGACGTGGTGCTCCTGGGTGACCATCGCGATCTGTTCGCGCAACTGCCGCGGCGACAATTCCAGCAGTGGCACCCCACCGACCAGCACCGACCCGTGGGTCGGAGAGTGCAGCCCGGCCAGGATCCGCCCGAAGGTCGACTTCCCCGCCCCGCTCGGCCCGACCACGGCGATCCGTTCTCCGGGGCGCACGGTGATGCCGATGCCGTGCAGGACCTCGCGGCCGTTCCCGTAGCCGAACCGTATGCCGGAGGCCACGAGCGAACCGGAGGTGGGCGCCCGGTGGCCTTCCGGTGGCGGCGCGGGAGCGGGCAGGCCGAGCAGCCTGGTCAGCGCCGCCTGGCCCAGGTGCAGGTCGTCGATGTAGTAGGAGATCCGATTCATCGGCTCGGCGAGTTGCTGCGCGTAGAGGGTCGCGGTCGTCACCTGTGCCACGCTCGCCCAGCCCTTGGCGTAGAGCCACACCCCGATGAGCAGGATGACCGGGAACGGCACCAGGCTCGCCAGGCCCGCTCCGGGCAGCCACACGGTGCGCAGGTTCAGGGTGTGCTGGGTGGTGCGGTACACCTCCTCCACATCGGTCGTCGTCCGGCGGACCCGAGCCTCGGCCCGGTCGAGCGCCTCGACCGTGCGCGCGTTGTGCGCCGTCTCGGTCAACCCCTCGTTGAGCGCGGTGTAAGCCGCGCTTTGCCTCAGGTACGCGGCGGGTGCTCTGCGCAGGTACCACCGCGTCACCAGCCAGACCGCGGGCAGGGACACCAGCACCGGACCGAGGAAGAGCGGGTCGACCACGGTGATCGCCGCGACCACGAGCACGATTATCAGCAGCGACGAGAGGATCTCCAGGCACGTGAGCCGGATGCTCCGGGACAGGGCGGCGACGTCGCGGGTGGTGCGGGTGAGCAGGTCACCGGTTCCCGCCTGCTCGATCTCGGCCATCGGCAGGGCGAGCGCCCGGTCGACGAAATCCTCCCGGAGTTCGGCCAGCAGCCGTTCGCCGAGGTCGCGGGTGCGCAGCCGCGCCCGTCGGGCCAACACGACCTGGACGACGAGCAGCGTCGCGCCGAGCAGGATGACCGCCTCCAGCGGCGCGGGCTCCCGTCCCGTCACGGCCGCGTCCACCAGGTGCCCGAGCAACGGCGGGAGTGCCAGACCCGCTGTCACGGACAGCGCGAGCCAGAAGAGGATCCCGAAGACCTCGCGCCGGTGCCGGGCGACCACGCCCCGGAGATACGCCCTGACCAGCTGACGGGAGGCGACCGGAAGGCCACGGCTCATCGGTCCGCCTCCATCCCCGTGCCGTCTGACTGCCTGAGCACGGCGTCCGCGAAGGTGTCGAAGGCCCGGCCGCTGGTCACCACCACCACCGTTGCCCCGCCCCGCACCTGGGACAGGCGCCGTGCCATCTCCGCCTCCGTGTGCGCGTCGACCGCGCAGGTCGGCTCCACGAGGACCAGGACGTCCACGTCGGTCAGGAGCGCCCGGGCCAGGACGAGGCGGTGCCGCTGGCCGCCGGAGAAGGCGTACCCGCGCGGGCCTATCCGACTGTTCACCCCTTCCGGCAGCGCGTCGATGATGTCCGTGGCGCACACCGCGTCGAGCACTGCGCGGATCCGGGCGTCGTCGTGCCTGCCCCCGGGATCGAGCTCGTCCCTGAGCACGCCCGCGAACAGCTCCGTTCTGCTGTCCACCACGAGCACGGTCCGACGCAGCGCGGGCGTCGCGAGCCGGGTGACCGGAACCCCGCGCAGGGTCACCGCCGACTCGGTGTAGCCGCCGATCCGGTCCGCCAGGTCCGCGCCCGCCTCCGTGTCGTCGACGCGCACCACCGTCATCTCGCCGGACCGCGCCACCAGCCCGGACGCGGGGTCCGCCAACTCGACCCCGCCCGCGGACGGTCGCCCGGGGACCGGCAGGCCCTCGGCCGGACCGCCGGGCGGGGCCGCCAGCAGGTCGACCACACGGCGCGCCGCCACGAGTCCCTTCGCCGTCTTGTCGACCAGTTCGGTAGCGGTCTGGATCGGCAGCACCAGGAAGCCCGCCAGGCCGTACAGGGTGACGAGGTCACCGGGGGCGATCGTCCCGGCGAACGCCAGCCTGGCGGCCAGCCACAGCGTCAGCACCGTGAACAGGCCCGGGAGCAGGACCTGCGCCAGGTCTGCCAGGGTCTCCACGCGCGCCAGCCGCTCCCCCGCCGCCCGTGCCCGCTGCGAGTGCTCCCGGTAGCGGCGCGCGAAGACCCGCTCGGCCCCGATGCCGCGCAGCACCCGAAGCCCGTACGCCAGATCCACCGTGTGCTTGCCGAGGTCGCTCAACACGGCCCGGTGGGCGTCCTGCCGTCGGTGGAGAGGGCGCAGCAGCGGCCCGACGGACAGCGTCAGCGCGGGCATGCCGACCAGCACGATGATCCCCAGCGGCAGGGAGGTGCCGAGCAGCAGGCCGCCGACCGTGACGAAGGAGACCAGGGCGCCGACCGCCCGGCCCGCCATCCGCACGAAGTCGCCGATCGGGACGATGTCGGCGGTCACGACGCTCACCACCGCGCTCGTGTCGGCGTGCGCGGGCAGGGCGGAGCCGAGAGCGGCGATCTTCCTGGTCAGCACCAGGATCGTGCGGATGCCCGCGGTCCGGGCGCTCGACTCGGAGAACCGGTGTCGGAGGGTCCCCGACAGATGGTGCACGACACCGAGCGCGAGGATGCCCGCGCAGCCGAGCCCCGCCGCGCCCAGGTCCGGCTCATCCCCGCGCGCGAAGGCGCGGTTGATCGTCTCGCCCACCAGCGCAGGCATCAGCGCGAGCGTCACCATCCACACGGTGCCGAACACGGTCGCACCCGCTATCGCGCCGAGTTGACCGCGAGCGATCCACAGCAGGTAGCGGGCAGGCGAACGGGCGTCCGGTACGCCCGTGTCCCACCGCGCGACGCGGGATGGGTCCCGGCGTGTCGTCGGCTTGTTCCTCCCCGCCATGCCGCTCAGTCCCGCGCCTCCCGCATCCGCCCGGTCACCGCGTCCAGCGGGATCAGCGCCTCCGGACCGTCGGCCGCCGGGACCCACGGCACGGACGGCGCCTCGCGGGGATCACGGCGGAAGGTCACCTCCCGGTGGGTCTGGTTGCTGACCAGGCCCGCCTCCCGGTCCGGATGCACCAGGTACTCGAAGTCGATGTACCGCTGCGCGTACGTGTAGCGGCACGGCGCGAACTGGTCCGGGATGTCCCCGGTGGTGTGCGCCTGGCGCAGGCGCTGCCAGCGCTCGCCGTTCCAGATCTCCTCGAAGGTGCTGTCGCGCAGGTTGCCCAGCGTGTAGTCGTCCGAGCCGAGCAGGTGGTCGCAGAACCCGACCGAACCGTCGTAGCGGACGTAGGCGTAGCTCCAGGGGTGCATGCACGCTGGTCGGCGCACCATCTCCGGGATGGCGAGCGACGGGTCCGGCGCGGCGCCGAGCTGCACCACCACGCCCTCCCGCCTGCCGCGTTCCGCGGCGGCGGCGTAGGCCTCCTGCGTCCGGTCCAGGTCGTGCCGCAGGTGCGACGGGTCGTCGAGGGAGGCGACCATCGGATGGATGACCACGGTCGGCACGTCCATCCGCGCCGCCAGCGAGACGACGTTGGCCAGGTCGTGCAGGTTGTCCAGGCTGGCGACGGTGTTGAAGCTGAGGTGGTCGCGCGGGACGCCGTGCCGGTCCCGCGCGGACACGAGTTCGGCGAGGGTCCGCTCCAGTCTCGGGATCGTGCCGCCGCCGCGCAGCTTGGTGAACAGCTCCGGGTCCGCGGCGTCGACCGAGATCGTGACCAGGCCGTGGGCGCGCATCATCATGTCCCAGACCGGCGGCCGGTTGATCTGCCCGTTCGTCACCAGGCGGAGTTTGACCCGGTAGGACAGCGCGCGGGCGACATGCCTGCCGAACAGGGGGAGCATGGTGCTTTCCCCCCAGCCGCGGATGTCGACCAGGTGCACGGAGGGGAAGAGCTCGTCGGCCAGCCGTTCGTAGAGCTCCTCCGTCATGTTCCACTCTTTCTGGTACTTCTCGCCGAACCGGCACATCGGGCAGCTCAGGTTGCAGTTCTGGGTGAGCTCGACGAAAAGCGCGAGTGGACGGCTCTCCAGTCGCACCGCCCGGTCGCGGTACTCGGCGATGTTGAGTTCCTGGTTGCGCCGCCGACGCTCGGTCAGCTCAAAGGGTGCGACCGGGATGTCCAGGAGTTCGCTGTCGGACCGCATCTGGTCTCCTTCTGGTCAGCGCACTGCCGTACGCAGGTAGTCGAGTCCGAGTTGGACAGCTCGCGAGTCGCCGATGCGGTGGAACGGTCGCCCGCCGCCGCGGACGACGGCGGTGAACTCCTCGACCATGAGCTGGTACATGTCCACGCCCGGGAACTCGATCCGGTCGCGCGCGCCGTGCTGGTCGACGACCAGCAGCTCGGTCGGCGCGGTGCCGGGGTTGAACGCCTGCGGCAGCACCAGGCTGCCGCGCTCGCCGCGGACCTCCAGCCGGGAACCCAGCCACGGCAACCGGAAGCTCACCTCGACCACGGCGGTGCGCCCGTCGCCGAAGTCCAGCACCCCGCCGGAGTGGGTGTCGACTCCCGTGGGACCCGGCGTCAGCACGCCGAGCCCGCCCCGCGGAGCCTCGCCGTACACCGCGACCGCGGCGTCGACGACGTAACAGCCGAGATCCAGCAGCGCGCCGCCGCCGAGGTCGGCGGCCATCCGGATGTCGCCGGGATCGTCGAGCACGAACGACAGCGCGCCGTGCATCGCGCGCACCTGGCCGATGACACCGGCGCCCAGCAGCTCGAGCAGGTGCCGGAACTGGGGGTGACACCGGTACATGAACGCCTCGACCACGACCCGGTCCGCGGCTCCTGCGGCCTCGGCGATGGCGTCCACCTGCTCCACCGAGACAGCGAGCGGCTTCTCGCAGAGCACGTGCTTGCCCGCCTTGAGCGCGGCGACGGTCCACCGCGCGTGCGACGCGTTCGGCAGGGCCAGGTACACGGCCTCGACGTCCGGGTCGGCCAGCAACGCGCCATAGTCGTCGTAGGCGCGTTCCAAGGCGAACGTGTCCACCAGCCGCTTGCCTGCCTGCGGCCTGCTGCTGGCGACCGCCACCGGGACCGAACCCGTCGACCGGTGCAGCGCGGGCAGCACGTATCCCTCGGCGATCCGCGCCGCGCCCAGCACACCCCAGCGCAGGGGCCGCTCCGCGGCCGTCATTTGAGGTCCGACTTCCGCAGCGGCGGACGGGTCGCGCCCGCCCGCAGATCGCCGTACGCCCACTCCATCAGCGCGCCGAGGTCGCGAAGCCCGAAGGCGTTGTTGGCGAGGAAGTGGGTGCAGTAGGCCATCAGGAGCTCCACCGCCCGGGGGTCGCCCGCCAGGGCGTGGTGCCCCAACGCCTCGGTGTTGCCCCGGAAGTAGCAGCGGTGGGCCCGCTCGGCGTGGTGCATCTCAAGCCAGGAGTCGTGGTACACGGCCGACTCGGGCAGGTAGGCGACATCGCGCCCGCTCGCCATCAGCGCGTAGCCGAGTTCGGTGTCCTCCCCCGAGCCCGCCCCGGTGCCGGGGCCGAGATGGGTGAGGAAAGCGGGCCGGTCGGGCAGCAGGCGGCTCCGACGCAGCGCGAGGTTGTTGGACGAGCCGACGACGCACCACGGAACGGTCGGCTCGCCGCGCGTGATCCCGCCCTTCCACGGCGGCGCCGAGACAGCGGGGCACCACAGCTGCCTGCCCTCGGTGTAGGCCGTCCCCCACGCCACCGTGCCCAGCTTCGGGATCTCGGTCCACTCCAGGTGCCCGCCCGGCACGGGCACCGGTTCGACAGCGCCGAAGGCCGCGGCGACGGACGGCTCGGCCGCCAGGTACGCGGCCATCGCCTTCGCCCAGGTGCTGGTGGGCAGGCAGTCGTCGTCGATGAACAGCACGACATCGGTCGTCGCGGCGGCGAGCGCCGCGTTGCGCCCGATCGAGGCGGGCCCGCTGCTGCGCAGCAGGCGCAGCGGCAGGGGGTCGAGGATCTCCCGCAGCCGCGGACCGTCGAGGGTCCCGCCGGGGGTGTTGTCGACGATGAGGACTTCCCGGATCTGGCCGATGTCCCCGGCGCGCAGTTCGGTGAGCGTACGCGACAGCGCCGGTCTGCCCACCGAACACATCGCGACGGTCAGCTGGTCCTCGTCGGGGAGGGTCGGTTCGTGGAGAACGGGGTCCGCCATCTATGCACTCCCTGTCTGCTCGTCCATGTCGTTCGCCGCCGACCCCGTCCGCGCGGTCAGCGGCACGGCGCGCCGCGTCCTCGCGGCCAGGACCGCCGCGTCGAGCACTTCCAGCACCTCGGCGCACCTCGCCGCGGGCGCGCCGAACGGAAGGTCCGCCCGCACCGCGGCCAGCACGTCGCGGTACATGGCCAGGTAGGCGGGCTCCCGGTCGGATTCGGCGGCGGGCGCGGGCACGCTGCTCAAGCACTCGCCGCAGTCCCCGGTGAGCCGCAGCGAGCCGCGGGAGCCGTGCACCTCGATCACGGGCGCGGCGTCGGCCGCGCACCAGGCCGCCTGCACGGACGTCAGCGCGCCGCGGGCGTGGGTCAGCGTCAGCAGGGCCAGATCGTTCGCGGTCCCGTCGTCGGGCGCCAGCACGGCGCCGACCTCCACGATCGCGGAGCCCGCCAGCTCCTCGGCCAGGTAGATCCAGTGGTAGGCGTTGTCGAGCAGGCATCCCGACACCGAACCGGTCCGCCGCCAGTCCGGTTCCGCGCCCGCGCCCGCGAAGTGACCGGGATCCGGTCGTTCGAGCCGGAGGAACCGCGGTGCGCCGATGCGCCCGGCGCGCAGGTGCGCCATGGCCTGCCGGACATCGCTGCGGTAGCGGTAGTTGTGGACGACGCCCAGCCGGTTGCGGGGCGCGCTGCGCGCGAGTGCCCACGCCTCGGCGGGTTTCGCGGCCATCGGCTTCTCCGTCAGGACCCGGGCTCCCGCAGCCAGCGTCTCGGTGACCGCCTCCGCGCTCTGCGCGGGAGGCAACGCCACCACCACCAGGTCGGTCGTCGGGCCATCGGACAGCAGCGCCGTGGCATCCGGGTACCGGTGGGCCTCGGGCACGTCCAGCAGGTCGCCGAGCCGGGCCCGGCGATCGGCGACGATGTCGGCGACGCCGACGACCCGGCAGTCCGCTTCGAGCGCGCGGAAGGCGGCGGCGTGGCCGAGTTCGCTGATCGCCCCGCACCCGACCAGCCCGATCCGGACCCGTTCCCCGCTCATCGGGGCGCCACCCGCGGCCGCTGGTCGAAGAGCCCGCGTACGAACGCGGCGTCGTGCCGGAGCGCGGGTTCCAGGGGCTCTGCGGGCATGCCGCGCTCGACGACGGCCACGGCGATCGGACCGGCAGCCGTGGCCAGCCGCCAGCCCTCGGCCAGATCGACCTCCCCGGCGCCGAGGTCGAAGGAACGGCTGTTCTCCGGCTCGGCGATGAGGCCGTCCTTGACGTGGTAGTAGTCGCAGCGTCCGGCCGTGGCCGCGATCGTCCTGGCCAGGTCGCCCGCCACCGACGCCCAATGCAGGTCCACGACGAAGCCGAGGTCCTCCGCAGGCAGCTCATCAGCGAGGAGTTCCAGCGTGGAGCGCCCGCTCGCCAGTGGGCGGGCCTCCTCGGCGTGGTTGTGCACGAGCAGGCGCAACCCGTGCTCACGAGCCTTGGCGGCGGTGGAGCGCAGCGCGGGGAGCGCCGCCCTGACGTTCTCCTCGCTGTCCGCGGGCATCCCCGACAGGATGAGCCGGGGCGCCCCGATCCGCCGCGCGGCCTCCCAGCAGTCGTCGAGTTCGTGCCAGAACACGTGGAAACCCGCGATCACCAGACCCCGGTCGGCGCAGGCCGCCACAAGGCGGCCGGGATCGCCGGTCAGCGAGGTCATCACCTCGATCCCGTCGTACCCGGTCGCGCGGACCAGGTCGAGCGCCGCCTCCAGGTTCTCCTCGGCCCGGCTTCCGAAGATGCCGTAGCCGTATATCCCCGTCTGCACGACGAGCATGGGCGTCATTCGTCGGTGTCCTTTCCCGTCGTCTCGGCGTCCGCTGGCAGCGGGATGAAGTTGCCTGCCCGGAAGTAGTCGAAGCGGCGGAACGCCAGCGCCGGGCGCTTCCTGGCCAGGGCTTCCCTGGTGATACCGAGGTGGAAGCACCAGTCGACGGAGGTGGCGCGCACGCCCTCGATCAGACTCGTGCCGTGATCGCCCGCGCTGCGGGCGGCCTGCGCGCCGAACCAGGCGAGGGCCGCCGCCGTGCCCAGCGCCCCCACCAGCGCGCCGCGGCGGACCGGCAGGCTCACCGCCCAGAGCAGGCCGAGCAACGAGACCGGGTTCGCCGACCAGCGCGCGTGCTCCGGCTGCCGCGCGCAGTTGTAGACGCAGGCGCGCCCGTACAACAGCATCTTGCGCTGGAACTGGCGGATACTGGTTATCCCGTCGGTCGCATGCCCGACCACGGCCTCCGGCCTGCAGACCGTGGCGTAGCCCGACGCGTGCAGCCGCACCCCCAGGTCGACATCCTCGCCCCCGACCACCGTGTAGGTGTCGGGGTCGAACCCGCCGATCGCCTCGAAGGCGTCGCGGCGCACCGACAGGTTCGACGTGGCCGCCCACCACACCTCCGCGAACCGCTGTGGCCACAGCCAGGGCGAATTGACCACGACGGAGTGCTTGACCGTCCGCCAGGCCGGGCTCTCGTCCGGCTCCACCACCAGGGTCGGACCGGCCACCGCGCCGACCGGCCGCCCGGACGGCGCGACCTCGGCGCGGTGCGCGTCGAGGTGGTGGCGCAGCAGGTCGGGCGTGGCGACGCAGTCCGAATCGATGAACAGGATCAGCGGATGCCGAGAGCGGCTGACCCCGGCGTTGCGCTTCGCGCCGACCCGGCGCGGGCCCGCGAGGTACCGGGCGCCGTGGTCGGCGCAGACCTGCCTGATCTCCCGCAGCTCCGGCTGCGGGGTGTCGTCGACGACGATGACCTCGTGGTCCACCTGCGGCGGCAGTTCCTTCGCCGAGCGCGCGAGCGAGGCGAGCAGCCTGGCCACCGAAGCCGGGTCGCCGCGGGTGGGGATGACCACCGAGATGCCCGAGGGCTCTGTCAGAGGGGGCACTGGGAGAAACCTTTCGATCGGCCGGGGGTGGTCAGCCCGCGAGCGTGCTGACCGTCCTGGTGGCGAGGAACCAGTCGACGGTCCGCCGCAACCCGGTCTCGACGTCCACGACCGGCCGCCAGCCCAGCGAGGTGGCAGCACGGGTGAGGTCCGGCCGCCGGACCGCGGGATCGTCCTGCGGCCGGTCGACGAACTCGATGGGCGAGCGGGAACCGGTGAGCGCGAGGATCAGCCGGGCGGTGTCCAACACGGACATCTCCAGCCCACCGCCGATGTTGACCGGCCCGTGCTCGTCGTCGGACCACAAGGTCCTGACGATGCCCTCGACGGTGTCGCTGACGTAGCACAGCGAGCGGGTCTGGCTGCCGTCCCCGGTGACCGTCAGCGCCCTGCCGTCGATGGCCTGGCAGATGAACGTCGGGATCATCCGGCCGTCGTCGGCCCGCATCCGGGGGCCGAAGGTGTTGAAGACCCGCACGATCTTCGTCGCCACCTGCTTGGCGTCCTGGAAGGCGACGGCCAGGGCCTCGCTGAACCGCTTGGCCTCGTCGTAGACGGCCCTCGGCCCGACCGGGTTCACGTTCCCCCAGTACGACTCGGGCTGCGGGTGGACCAGCGGGTCGCCGTAGACCTCGCTGGTCGAGGTGAGCAGGAACGTCGCGCCCTTGGCCGCGGCGAGGTCGAGTGCGTGCAGCGTTCCGAGCGAACCCGCCTTCATGGTCTCCAGCGGCAGTCGGAGGTAGTCGTACGGGGAGGCGGGACTGGCGAGGTGCAGGACGGCGTCGAGGGGGCCGTCGAGCCCGATGCCCGCGGTGACGTCGGCCTCGACGAGGTGGAACGCGGGATCATCGACGAGTGGTCGGACGTTCCTCGCGGTGCCGGTGCTGAAGTTGTCGAGGCAGATCACCTCGCAGCCGTCGGCGAGCAGCCGCTCGCACAGGTGCGATCCGATGAGGCCGCAGCCGCCGGTGACGAGAACCCGCTTGTCTGGACGCATGTTTCGGCTCTTTTCTGGTCAGAGGGTCGGCCTGCCCATCGCCCGGAACCACCACCCCGCCTCCCGCCAGGCTTCGGGATCGAGGGTGTTGCGGCCGTCGATGATCCGGCGGGCGCCCGCGACCCGGCCGAGCCGCAGCGGATCCAGCTCCTGGAACTCCGACCACTCCGTCAGGTGCAGCACGACGTCCGCGCCGGTCACCGCCTCGGTGGCGCTCAAGGCATAGGCGAGGGTCGGGAACGCGGCGCGGGCGTTGTCCATCCCCTTGGGGTCGAACACGGTGACCTGCGCGCCCTGCAGGTGGAGCTGGCCTGCGATGTTGAGCGCGGGCGAGTCGCGCACGTCGTCGGAGTCGGGCTTGAATGCGGCGCCGAGGACGGCGACCCGCCTGCCGAGGAGACTTCCGCCCACGGCGGCGCGGGCCAGCTCGGTCATGTGGGTGCGACGGCGCATGTTGATCGAGTCGATCTCCCGCAGGAAGCCCAAGGCCGACGCCGCGCCCAACTCGTCGGCGCGGGCCAGGAACCCCCGGATGTCCTTCGGCAGGCAGCCGCCGCCGAAGCCGATGCCCGCCTGCAGGAATCGCCTGCCGATCCGCTCGTCGTGGCCGAGCGAGTCGGCGAGCTGGACGACGTCGCCGCCCGCGGCCTCGCAGATCTCGGCCATGGCGTTGATGAAGGAGATCTTGGTGGCCAGGAAGGCGTTCGCGGCGGTCTTGGCCAGCTCCGCGGTCGCGAGGTCGGTGACGAGCAACGGCACGCCGTTCGCGATCGGCACCGCGTACACCTCGCGCAGCAGCTTCTCGGCCTGGTCGCCCGCGACGCCGATGACGATGCGGTCCGGCCGCAGGGTGTCGGCGACGGCGAAGCCCTCGCGCAGGAACTCGGGGTTCCAGGCCAGCTCGGCGTCGGCCCCGACCGGGGACAGCCCGGCCAGCCGGGCGGCCAGCCTGCCCGCGCTCCCGACCGGGACCGTCGACTTCCCGACGACCAGTGCGGGCCTGCGCAGCAGCGGACCCAGCGTGTCCACGACCCGGTCCACCTTGGACATGTCGGTGGCGAAGCCGGTCCGCTCCTGCGGTGTGTCGACGCAGATGAAGTGGAGGTCGCCGAACTCGGCCGCCTCCTCGTACTCGCTCGTGAACCGCAGTCTTCCCGTGCTGTCCCGGCCACCGGCGAGATGCCGGTGGACCAGGTCGGCGAGTCCTGGCTCGTAGATCGGAAGGCGCCCTTCGCCGAGCGCCCGCACCCTGTCCAGGTCGATGTCGAGGCCGAGCACCTCGAAGCCGAGCTCGGCCATGGCGGCCGCGTGGGTGATGCCGAGGTACCCGGCGCCGATCACGGTGATTCTGAGCGCCATCGTGCAGCTCCTTCGGAATCCTGGGGTCGGCGCGCGGTCCTGGTCGTACGGCGCACGCGGGCGGGAACGGACCGGATCACGCCGACTCTGCGGCGATGAGTCCGCGGCGCGGGCAGGGCGAACGTGGATCGGGCTGCGGCGGGAGGGGTCCCGGAGGGAGTCGTCGTCAGCAGCGAGGCGACGATCTGCAACCTATCGACATCATCACGCAAAGAGACGACATCTGTCGAGACTGTCGGTGGTGACCGCGACTGCCGACATCCACGCTTCCGCAGTGAGCGCATTCAGCGCGAAACCGGATGTCGCGCAGCGTCAAGACCTTCGACACAGGTCGGCAAATCCATGCCCGCTGGGGCACTATGGGCGGGTGTCGGAGTCTTTGCCTGGCGGCTGGATCAACGCGGTGACCCGCGTCGGCGATACCGTTCGCAGGCCGCAGCAACCGCGTTCCGCATACGTGCACCGATTGCTTGAGCACCTGGCGGCCCAAGGCTGGTCCGGCGCGCCCCGGTTCCTCGGCGTCGACAGCGAGAACCGCGAGATCCTGACCTACCTTCCCGGCCAAGCGGTCTGGCGCCCCGAACACCAGGCGGTCGTCCGGACCGGAGCGAGCCTGGCGAGGGTCGCGGCCCTGGCCCGCGAACTGCACGATCTCACCGAGGGCACCCCACTTGCCCACGGCGCGGCAGTGGTCTGCCACAACGATCTGTCGCCGAGGAACACCGTCTATCGGAATGCCGCGGGTGGGCTTGAGCCCTTCGCCTTCGTCGACTGGGACCTCGCCGCACCCGGCGAACGCGTCCACGACATCGCCCACATCTGCTGGCAGTACCTGGACCTCGGCCACGCCGTCATCGACGTGACCGAGGCCGCCCGACTCATCCGCACCATCTGCGACGGCTACGGGGCGATCGACCACGGCGACGTGGTCGACACCATCCTCTGGTGGCAGGACCGCAGCCGCCGCGGCATCGAAACCGGCGCCGCGGCGGGCGACCCGGCGATGGTCAGACTGCGCGACAACGGAACACCGGCCAGGATCGCCGCCGCCTACGGCTGGCTGGCCGAGCACCGCGTGGAACTGGCGGAGCTGCTCGGTTGATCGACGGCGGCGCCATCGCCGAGCCGCCGGTCCGCGTGCGGGCTTAGCGTTTGATCGTCACGGTTTCACCGCGACGGGCCGACTCCTCCGCCGCGAACACGGTCGCGCAGACGGCGACCGCGTCCGCCAACGTGGTCCCCACGCTGTGCCCGTTCGACAACGACCGGCAGAAGTCCTCCACCTCCGCTCGGTACAGGTTGACCGGGTCGAACGAGCGGGTGGTCGTCGCCGAGCCCTGCGTCCAGGTGACAGCGGGAAGCGCCGCCTCGCCCAGCATCCCCTTCGCCTGGACCAGGCCATCGGAGAACGTGATGGTCAGGTCGTTGGCTCCGGGGTGGCCCTGCTGGGAGGCGACGACCATCACCGGCAGTCCGCCGCACGACAGGAGAACCACGACCGTGTCCATCGTCGAGGCGCTCTTGACGGAGTGCGCCGAGGCCGCCACCGACTCGGGATGGCCGAACAACGCCGCGGCGAGATCAAGGCAGTGCACGCCGCAGTCGGTCAGTGCGCTGGCGCCCCCGCGGGCCGGGTCCGCCTTCCAGCGGGCGTTGGGCGCGTCATGGTTCATCCGGAAGCACCACTGGAGCGTGGCCGCGACCGGCACGCCCAGTTCGCCGCCGGTGACCAGCGAGGAGATGTGCCGCACCGCTTCCTGGTGCCGCAGCTGGTGCGCCAGCATGAAGGGGATGTCGTGACCCGACAGGGTGTCGACCACCGCGGCCAGGTCGTCCGGGCGTGACACGAGCGGCTTCTCGCACAGGATCGGCTTGCCGAGCCGGACCGCGAGGGCGATGTGCCGCGGGTGCAGGAACGGCGGGGATCCGATGAAGACGACATCGTAGTGGGCGGCGAGTTCCTCGAACTCCCGCTCGTCGGTGACCAGCTTCGCGTGGGGAGCGTGCTGGGCGGCCGCCCGCAGGCGGTCGGGGTTCCGTCCGTGAACGACCGACACCCGGCAGAGTTCGGACTCCCGCAGCGCAGGGATCGTTCGCTTCAGCGCGGTACCGGTGCCGGACAGGACACCGATTCGCCAGTGGTCGGCCGCCCGGTCAGCCACGGTGCTCCTGGGGGATCCGGCCGTTGCCCCGAGCCGCGTCGTCCTCGATCCGGATCACGTCGTCCAGCTCCGGTGTGGACACCTCGAGGAGCACGAGGTCGGAAAGCGCCTCGATGCGGTGCACCTCGCCGGGAGCGACGTGCACGATGTCCCCCGGCGCCAACTCGTGTTCCGTGCGGGCCGCCTCGGTCGTGCTCGCGAACGTCAACCGCCCGCGGCCTCGGAGGACCAGGTTCGCCTCCTCCTTCACCTCGTGGTACTGGAGGCTGGTGCGCGCGCCCGCCCGCACCAGGATCGCCTTGAACCCGAACGGGCTGCCCTCCGGAACCAGCCAGCGCTCCTCGCCCCACGGCTTGACGATGCGCTTGGACGAGGCCAGCCGCCGCAATCCGGCAGGCGCCGAGCTCTCGACCGGCCGCTCGGCGCCGTCGGTGAGACCTAGCAGGACATCCAACTCCACCACGGTTCCTCCAAGTTCAGCGCGGCCGCAACCACGTGATGTACCGGTCGAGGTGTGCGTCGAGCGTCGTTCTGATGGCATGGTCGAGGCCGGCCTCGCCGTGGGCCGCCCGGTCCAGCCTGCCCTTCAGTTCCCGGAACTCCGGGGTGCTGAAGACGTAGTGACCCGCGACCACTGCCTTGTCGTGGTCGGTGCCGCTGCCGTCCGGGAACCACTTGCCCCAGGCGTCGGACGCGAGCGCCAACTCCAGGAACTGCTCCTCCGCCGAGCGCAGCCCCGTCGCCCTGAGCCAGGTGAGGATCGCCTGTGTCTCCAGGACACCGAACTCCGGGGCGACGTTCACGGCGCCGATGTCCGCCGAGACCAGCTGGCTGAACCGCGCGTGGCTGAGGTAGTCCGCGTTGTGCACCTTCAAGGCGGCGCCGTACGACCAGCACGTGCGCGCCATGGCCCGCACGTCGTGGACCTGCTTCCCGTGCCCCTCGAAATCGCCGGTGTTGTCCTTCCCGACGACCTTGGTCCCGGTCTGCGCCACCACGAACACCGGACGCGGCAGGGCCGCGCCGCCGAGTTCCCGCATGATGTCGGCGAGTCCGTCCGCGAAGTTCGCCGGGTCGTCGATCGAGGGTTCCTGCTGTTCGAGTCCGACCTCGAACGCGACCTCGCGGCCGCGGCCCTTGGCGTGCTCATGGCACTCCGCGTACAGCGTCACCAGGCGCTTGAGGGCCGTCTCGAACTCGGCGGGACCGGCGGCGTCCTTGGAGACATCGATGTGCAGCAACGTCATGCCGCTGTCGATGTCGCACCGGAACGACGCCAGGCTGGCCGCCATCGCCTCGGCCTCGCTGTAGGACTTGTCGACCTCGACTTGCCGCTGCCACGGCCCGCCGTGATCCCGGCAGAGCACGACACGGCCCTCCGGGTCGATGGACCTCACGAAACGCGTATAGGCCTCCGTGTACCAGTTCCCGACGTAGCCGCCGCCGAGCTCCTCGGCGTCGATCTGCCCGCGGCTCGCGACGAGCATGAGGCGCTGGTCGTGGCGGTAGGCCGCGCGGACGACGGCCTCGACCACGTGCCGCGACATCGGGCCGACCCCGAGTCGTGACGGCACCACGGGCGGTTTGACGATCTCGGTCACCTGACCCCCATTCGGGATTACCTGCTCTTACTGCTGCGGTTTCCTGCTCAGGGACACGACGGGGTCACCCGGACAAGAGCCGGTCGAACCACGCGCGGGCGGTCTCGGCCGCCAGGTCGTCGAGGCAGGCGCGGTGGGTGGCGTCGCGCGGGCGCGGCGGCGTCCGCAGCGCGGTTTCCACCAGGTCGGCTGTCGACAGGACGTCGAAGGGATCCACCGCGATCGCGGCGGGCGCGAGTTGGTCGAAGGCCCCCGCGTTGCGCGACAGCAGCAAGGGCGCCTGCGGATTGACCACAAGGGACTCCTTCGCCACCATGTTCAGGCCGTCGAACGTGGGGTTCACGAGCACGGCGTCGGCCAGCGACAGCGCCGCGATCGCGCGCGCCCGGTGGTTCTCCGAACCGGTCGGGTACACCATGGTCACCGCGTCCCCGGCGCTGCCGAATCGAGCGTTGATGCGACTTTCGGCGGCACGGCACCGTGCCTCGTATTCCGCGTGCCTGGCATTGGGAAACCGAGGCGGGCTGACTATGGCGCAGAACCAGTGCTCGTCGGCGATCGACGGTGTGCGGTCCAGCACGAGCTCATAGGCGTCGAAACCCCGGACGATGTTCTTCCAGAGATCCACCCTGTCGACCCTCGCGACAATCCTCCGGTTCCCCGCCTGTGCCGTCAAGGTCTCACGCCACTGCTGGACCAGCGCACCGTCGGCCAACGACCGGACGCTGTCGACATCGATCGGCCCCGGTGCCGCGACGACCTTGGTGGCGTTGTCCCGATAGGCCACGACGTGGCCGTCGACCTGGACCCCGGGCAGATACCGCTCGCAGCACCTCATGAAGTTCTGTGCCCACAGCGAGCTGTGGAACCCGACGACGTCGCAACTCAGCAGGCTGCGAAGGACAGCGCCGCGCACCTCATCCGGCAGCAGGCCGAAGTAGCCGGGGTCGCACCAGGGAACGTGGTGGAAGTAGACGAGCGTGCTGTTCCGCCGACCGAGGCGCGAGCGGAACAGTCCCGGCACCAGCATCAGGTGGAAGTCGTGCACCAGCACCACCTCGTCGGCCGAGTCATCGCCGCCCCTCGCCAGCGCATCGCCGAACTGGGCGTTCACCTCCTGGTATGCCCGCCAATCGGCCAGCATCCGCGCATCGAACGCGGGCTCCACCGAGGTGTCGTGGAGGTAGTGGAACGTCCACAGGAAAAGCTTGATGGCGGCGGCCCTGCTGCGCATGGACGTTTCCTGGCCGGACACCGTCACCGGAAACCAGGTGACGTCGTTCCGGGTCGGCTGGGACGGTCGCTGGTCCCCCGTCGCCGAGAAGAACCACGCACCGCCCAAGTCGTCGAGGAGCGCGGAGAGCATGGGCACGAGACCGCCCGGCGGTGGCGTGCCCGCACCTCCCCGACTTCCCGATGACGATGCGATCGGCCCGCTATTACTACACGTCAGCAAGCGCATGAACGGTAATCCCTTCCGACTCCACGCCGGGGTTGGGCGTGTCGCGGCTCACCGGAACTCGTCAACTCACGGCCGCTATGTTCTCACCATCTCCTGCCGTCAGCGCGCTGACCGACGTGAAATCGTCGATGAAGGCCTTGGTCAGGGTTTGATTTTGCAGCCAGCGGAATCCGAACCGGGGAAGAACCAGCTCGTAGGCGCCATCGTCGGTCCTCACGACTGTCTGGTGGTCCTGACAATCAGTCAGGCTCGCCACGCCGTACCGCTCGATGTCCAGCCTCACCGACTGTTCGACCGAGGACAGATTGTTCACACACAGCACGAACGAACCCTGGTGCCTCCTGACAAACGCTAGGATCGCCGGATTTCCGGTGTCCAGCTCCTCGTACGACCCCAGACCGAACTCGGGGTGCGCCTTGCGGATGGCGATCATCGAGCGCACGAACCGCAGCAGCGACCCCTCCCGGTTCCGCTGGTCGGCGACGTTCACCACGTCGCAGGCGTACTCCGGGTCCGACACCACCGGCAGGTAGAGCTCATCGGCGGCGCATTCGGAGAATCCGGCGTTCGCCTCAGCCGACCACTGCATCGGCGTGCGCAAGCCGTCCCTGTCGGGCAGCCAGATATTGTCGCCCATACCGATCTCGTCGCCGTAGTAGAGGACCGGCGAGCCGGGGAAGCTGAACAGCAAGGCGGTGACCAGCCGGAGCTTGTCCTGGTCGTTGTCGAGTAGCGGCGCCATTCGGCGTCGGATACCGGTGTTGACGCGCATCCTCGGCTCGGGCGCGTACTGCGAATGCATGTACTCGTACTCCTCCTCCGACACCATGCTCAGCGCGAGCTCGTCATGGTTCCGGAGGAATATCGCCCACTGGCAGTTGTCCGGGATCTTGGGCACCTCGGCCAGGATCTCCGAGATCGGGTAGCGCTCCTCCCGGCGCAGCGCGATGAACACGCGGGGGGTCAGCGGAAAGTGGAAGGCCATGTCGCACTCGTCGCCGCCCACCGCCGGATCACCGAAGTACTCCAGCACGTCGTTCGGCCACTCGTCGGCCTCGGCGAGCAGCAGTCGCCCGGGGTAGAGGCGGTCCATCTCGGCGCGCAGCCGCTTCAGGTACTGGTGCGTCCCGGGAAGGTTCTCGCAGTTGGTTCCCTCGCTCTCGAACAGGAAGGGCACGGCGTCCAGGCGGAACCCGTCCACCCCCAGGTCCAGCCAGAACCGCATCACGTCGAGAAGCGCCTGCTGCACCCGCTCGTTCTCGAAGTTCAGGTCGGCCTGGTGCGTGTAGAACCTGTGCCAGTAGTACTGCTTCCGCACCGGGTCGTAGGCCCAGTTCGAGTGCTCGCTGTCGTTGAAGATGATGCGCGCGTCCGGGTACCCGGTGTTCGTGTCGGACCAGACGTAGAAGTCCCCGTACGGCCCGTCCGGGTCGGAGCGCGACGCCTGGAACCAGGCGTGCTCGACGCTCGTGTGGTTCAGGACGAAATCGGTGATGATATGCATTCCGCGCCGGTGCACGTCGGCGACGAGCCGCCGGAATTCCGCCGTGGTGCCGAGCTTCGGCTGAATCGTCTCGTAGTCGGACACGTCATATCCGCCGTCGCCGAGCGGCGACTCGTAGATCGGCAGCAACCAGATGCAGGTCACGCCGAGCCATTCCAGGTAGTCGAGCTTCTGCCGAAGCCCTTCCAGGTCACCTACCCCATCACCGTTCGAGTCGTGGAACGCGCGCACGTGGAGCTGGTAGAAGACCGCGCTCTTGAACCAGCTCTTATTGTCCGCGGTGCCCCCGGCGGGCACGGGGTGACGCTGTGCACTCAAGGAGATCTCCGTATCTCTGCTTGTCCACGGATTGCCAGAAGTCACGCTCGGGGGTCGCGAATTCTCCACATGACCACAGCCGCAGCGGTTACGAACAAGATTGCCACAGAGGGCAGCGAATGGACACCCGCGCGATCGACGACGAGTCCGCCGATAAAGGCGCCGCCGCCGATGCCGATATTGAACGTGGCCACGTACAGCGAGCTGGCCGCGTCGACGTGGCCGTCGGCGATGGTGAGCAGCACGGCCTGCAGGCCGATGGTCAGCGCGGTGAACGCGGCGCTCAGGGCGGCGAAGGCCACGACCGTCACGAGCCCGACCTCGGCGCCCAGTGCGAGCGCGACCAGCGCGCTCACGTGCGCCCCGATCGCGACGAACAGGCACAGTCGCATGCGCCGGTCGGCGACGACGCCGACGAGCCAGGTGCTGGCCAGCCCCGCCAACCCGTACAGCAGCAACGCCCCGCTGGTCGCTCCGCTGGACATGCCCGCGTTGTGCAGCAGCGGTGTCGCGTACGTGTAGACGGTGAAGTGCGCCAGGCACACGAGCGCGGTGACCACCACGATCGAGCGCAGACCTGGCGTGCGCGCCACCCGCGGCAGGTCGACCAGCCGCACGGTCGGCTGCGCGGGCACCGCGGGGAGGATGGAGAAGGCGGCGACCAGCATCGCCACGCACACGGCGGCGACGATGGCGAACGCGACCCGCCACCCCGCGACGGAGGCCAACGCGCTGCCCAGCGGCATCCCGAGCACGATGGCCACCAGGTTCCCCGCGACGATCACCGCCACCGCCCGTCCCGCGCGCGCGGGACCCGCGAGCGCCGCGGCGTACCCGTTGACGATCGAGAAGAACACCCCGTGCGCCGCCCCGCACAGCAGCCGGGCGGCCAACAGCATGGGATAGCTCGTCGCCAGTCCGGCCAGCACCGTTCCGCTCGCGAAGACAGCGCAGACGACCAGGAACAGGCTGCGGCGAGGCCATCGGGAGGTCCACGCCGTCAGCGGGCTCGCCGACAGGCCCACGGTGAACGCGTAGCCGGTCATCAGCAGTCCGACGTTCGCGGGCGTGACATCGAGGTCTTCGCTGATGAGCGCCATCAGCCCCACGGGGAGCATCTCGGTGGTCACGACGACGAACGCCGAGACCGCGAGCACCACCAGCGCTGCCCGCCTGCGACGGGATGACGCGCCGAGGAACGGCGGCTGCTGCTCGGTTGGCGATGTGGGCGCGGCGCCCGGTGCCGTTGCGGTCATCCTCGGCGACTAGGCCGACTCGCGCTGGTACTGCTTGAGTTGGTCCGCGAACCGCCGCCACACGTCGGCGCAGCCCTCGGCCAACTCCGCGACCGTCCGCAGGCAGTGCGGCGGGGTGTTGTCGGTCAGCCGCTTCCAGGTGTCCGCGTCGATGGCGTGGACATCCAGGAGGCGGAGCAGGAACCGGCCGTCCTCGCTGAAGCGCAGCGACGGGTCGGTGCGGAGCCTGCGCAGGACCGAGACCATGTCCCCCGCCACGCGTCCGCGGTCCCCGTCGTTCACGCTGCCGATCACCTTGGGCTCAGGGGCGGGCCGCCGCCGCCTGTCGCGCGCGTCGCGCTGCCTCGGCAGGACCGGGTCCTCGCCCCGCCGCAACCGTTCCCGCACGTCCCGCGCGGTGCCGAGGGAGATGTTGGCCGCGCGGACGATCTCGCGGAGCGAGGCCTGCGGGTTCTCCCGCAACAGGTCGCCAGCGAGCCTGCGGCCCGCGGCGGAGTCGAGTGGACGGACTCGGCCGTCCCGGCCGATCCTGGTGTGCAAATGCGGAATATCCGCACTTGCACACCGCATCGCGGCGACCACCTTCGCCGCGACCCCGCTCGCGGTCGCGATCGCCCGGTCCGACCACTCCGGATGGGTGCGGACGATGCGCTTGGCCGCCGCCATGCGGTCGGACATCGTCAGCGGGAGCCCGTGCCCGACGTTGGCCTCGACGGCGACGACGAAAGCGTCCTTTTCGCTCCCCTCGAAGAAGCGCGCCTCGATCGCGTCGTCGCCGCGGATTATGGCGGCGCGCAGGCGGTGCATACCGTCGATGACCCGCATGGTGTCGCGGTGGGCGATGATAGGAGGCAAAGAAGTGTGCAGTGCGGCAAGCAATTGCGCGTGGGATTCATCGATGCCCGCCAACCTCGGAGAATCCGCGTCCAGCAGGGTCTTCACCGGGACTTTGACCGCGGTGTCGGCGAGCAGGGCAAGCCTTGTCGACATCTAGACAACCCCCAGGTTGTTGTCAGACATGAACAGGAGAAAGGACGAACAGCGGAGTGCTTACTCTGGACAGAGGAGTGGGCCGCCGCACTGGCGCGACCTAAACTGTACCCCCCACTACAAAACTAGACTATCCCGTATTGACCGTCAAGACAGACGACTCACCGGCGGACTGCCCGACTCCCCGCTTGAGCGCTATTCGGTTATACGCATTTACCTGCGGCGATGCGACGAAAACGCGTTTCGCTCAGTTCTCGCTGCAGGACTGCCGCCGCCTCGAGCTCCTGCGCGCTGACGTCGTTCACGAAGGTGACGTCGCCGATCCCGACGGGCAGCGGCAGCCGCTGCTGTCCGTCGCGATGCCGCACCGTGTCCGCAAGCGCCTGCAGCAGGACGTCGGGCGCGACCAGGGGATGCCAGGTCGGCAGTTCCAGCGCCGCCATGACCGTCAGGACGCGGTCGCGCTCGTCCTCGCTCAGCAATCCCCGCCGATAGGCGAGAACGGTGGTCAGGGCCATGTCCACGCAGACCGCCTCGCCGTGCAGCAGCGCGGGCAGCGCACGCATCTCGATCGTGGGGCTGAACGTGTGCCCGTAATCCAGGCAGCGCTCCAGCTCGGACTCCCAGAGGTTCGGCTGCAGTTCCTCCAGCATCCCCTGCGTGGCCGCGTGCAGGACAGCGACCGCGGCGGTGTCGCCGATCGGCGTGCGGCCCTGGAACTTCTCGCGCAGGAGCACCTGTCCGTGTTCGGCCAGCAGCTCGAACAGCGCCCGGTCCTTGATCAACGCGAGCTTCAGTATCTCCGCGAGCCCGTTGCTGATGTGCCTGCGGTCCACAGTCGACAGGAACGACCGGTCGAGCAGGGTGAGCTCCGCGGGCGCGTAGGAGCCGAGCCTGTTCTTGTGGCCGTTGAAGTTCACCCCGGTCTTGGCGCCGAGACCGGCGTCGACGAGTCCGATGAGCGTGGTCGGCACCCGCACGAACGGCGTCCCGCGCCGGTAGAGGCTCGCGATCAGGCCCACGACATCCATGAGCACGCCGCCGCCGATGACGATGACCGGCTCCCGCCTGCGCGCGATGCCGAACCGGTCGAGCTCCTCGGCGACCCGTGCGGCGGTCGCGAGGTCTTTCACCGTTTCATCCGCTTTGACCACCACCATCGCGCAGTCCACGGCGTGGTGGTCGAAGTAGGCGCGGATCCGCTCGCCGTGCAGCAGATCGACGTTGCCGTCGATCACGACGACCCGGCGGCGACCACCCGGGGAGTCCGAGCCGATCTCCACCAGGTCGGACCGGTCGGGCCGGAACAGGTTGTCGCGGACCCGCACCTCATAGCTGACCTCCTTCCGGGCGCGGACGAGCCACGACCCGGCCCCGTCGACGTGCAGTCCGGTCGTCTCAGTCATTCCCCATCCCCCATATTCGGATACTCGGGTACGACACCCGCAGCCGTCCGGCCGCCTGCTCGACCCGGACGCCGCGCAGATCCGCGACCCGGTCGAGCCCTTCGGTGGAGGGCGCGGCACACGCGCCGACCACCACGGTGCGGGCGCCGGACGCCCGCGCGGCCCGCACTCCCGCCTCGGCGTCCTCGAAGACGATCGCGTCCTCCGGCGCGGCGCCGAGCCGGTCGGCGGCGGCCAGGTAGCCCTCCGGGCTCGGCTTGCCTGCCCGCACGTCATCCGCGCTGATCACGACGGCGGGCATGGGCAGCCCGGCCGCGGCCATCCTGGCCTCGGCGAGCGCGCGGCCCGCCGAGGTCACCACGGCCCAGCCCGCCGAGGGCAGCGCGGCCAGCAGCTCGGGCGCGCCGGGCACCGGGATGATCCCGTCGGTGTCGCCGACCTCGCTGGCGATCACCCGCAGCGCCTCGGCGCGGACATCGACGCCCGCGGGCGCGAACTCGGCGACGGTCTCCTCGGTGCGGCGCCCGTGCGAGACCGCGAGGATCCGCTCGGGGTCCAGGCGGTGCCTGGCGGCGAACGAGCGCCAAGTGCGCTCGACGACGGCCGTCGAGTCGACGAGCGTGCCGTCCATGTCGAACAGCAACGCCGACACCTCGACGGTGATCGGCAGCTGGGTATCGGTCATCTCCCTGCCTCTGTCGGAGTGAAACGCCGGGCACGGCGCCGCGCCCAGGCGAGGTCGGTGGACATCCGCGCGAGATCTCCGTCGCGGTAGTCGTTCTCCACCACGAGCGCGCGCACCGCCACCGAGTGGGCGTGCAGCGCTTGCACGGCGTCGTCGAGCCTCCCCTCCCCGGCGCCGAGCAACGGGGAGGAGCCGCCGTCGGAAGGGCCGTCCTTGAGGTGGACCTGATCGGCCACCACGTCGCCCAGCGACGCGACCAGGGCGTCCGCGCGCAGCCCCGCCGTCACGGGGTTGAACGTGTCCAGCACCAGCCGGAAGGCGGTCGAGCCGACCCGGTCGACGAGGGCCCGGGCCTGATCGCGGGCGAGCACGTTCTCGTTGGCCAGCACCAGGCCACGCGCGGCCGCCTCGGCCGCGCCCCAGCGCAGCGCCTCGGCGGTGCGCGCGAACGCGTCCGGGCCGTCGATCGCGCCGCGGCGGAAGCTCGGCACGAACGCCAGCGGCACGCCCAACGCCACCGCCGCGTCCAGCAACCGCTCGAGCAACGGCCGGACGGTCGCGGCGTCGGAGGTCAGGCCGACATCGTTGAACCGGTTGCCCGCAAGCGCGAGCAGCCGCACTCCCTGGGCGTGCGCCGCGGCAAGCAGCGCGTCCACGCGGCCCGGCGCGTCGACCCAGTGACCCCGGCCTGGTCCGCCGAGGTCGAGTTGCACGCCGTCGGCGCCCACAGCCGCCGCCAGCCGCACGGCCTCGACGCCGGACACCGGCAGCCGCCACTCGGCGAGCCCCACCAGGCAGGTCACACCGGCCTCCGGCTCTGCGACACCGGCGGGCGGTCGTAGGCCGACCACCAGCCGCCGTCGCCGTCGACCACGAGGCTGTCCCCGTGGCGGCCTTCCCCCGAGGTCGCCGCCAGCTCGGTCGCCACCCGAGCGAAGCAGGACGGGGTCATGTAGGAGCTGTAGTCGAAGCCCACGGGCCTGCGCCTGCGGATGCCCGGAGTGTCCACCATGCCCGCGGGCAGCACCTGCACCACGCGCACCTCGTCCTCCTCCTGGGCGATGGAGTCCAACAGCGTCTTCGCCGCAGCTTTGGAGGCGGCGTAGCCCGACCTTCCCGGCCCGGCGTTGAACGCGACCTCCGACGAGACGCCGACGACCAGACCCGGCCCTGCGTCCCGCAGCGCGGGCAGGAAGGCCTGCAGGGTGATCCACAGCCCGGTCACGTTGACCGCCAGCTGGGCACGCCACTCCCCGATCGACACATCGCGGAAGTCGGCCCGCCCCTCGCCGTAGTAGACCGAGGAAAAGCACACGGCGTGCACGGGGCCTGCGCCGAGCGCGGCCAGCCGGTCGCGGGCGTGATCAGGCTCGGTGAGGTCCACCCGCTCCCACCGCAGCCGCCCGGGGTCGGCAGGCCTGCTGCGGCCGCACACCACGACGTCGGCGCCCGCCGCCGCCCAGGCGTCGGCGATGCCGCGGCCGATCCCGGTCGTGCCGCCCACCACGATCATGCGTCGCCCGGCCAGCGATGTCATCGAGTGTCCTCCGCGGTTCGGACCGAGAGCTTGATCAGCCGACGGCCGTCGATCGTGCGTTCGCGCGAGCGGGCCAGCGCCCGCATCACGCGGGCCGCGCCGTCGAGGTCGGTCTCATGGGTGATCAGGTCGCGGTAGCGGCCGGGATCGCGGGCGAGTTCGGCCGCGGCGTCCAGCAGATGCCGGTTCCCGACCCCCCGGTGGCCGAACAGCCGAACCGGTCTGCCCGTCCCCAGCCGCGCCGTGGTCACGCGGACCGGGTCGGGCAGCCCGCCGCGATTGGCCGCGCGCACGGCGGTCAGGTCCACCCCTGGCAGCAAGGGGGTCGTGGCGCCGGGCGGCAGTCCGCCGACGATGTCGACGACCTCCGCCCCGACCCCGAGCGCCGACTCCAGCGCCGCCACCGTGGCATCGCGCGGCGTCGCGATCAGCGCGGCGACCGGGCCGTCCAGCTTCACCTCGAACACGGTGTCCAGCAGCAGGTCGGCCCGGTAGGGGCGGGACGCGCTGAACGCCAGGCCGGGACCGGTGTGGTGCGCCAACGCCACTCGCATGCCCGGACCGAGCCACCGGCCCGCGGCCCGCACGGCGAGGTGCCCGACGATCCCGTCGCCGATGACGAGCAGCGTCGCGGGGGCGAACGCGCCCAGTTCGGCCAACGCGTACCGGACCACAGCCAGCGGTTCCAGCAGCGGGCCCGCCACCGCGGCATCGGTCGTTTCCGGCAACGGGAGCACCAGGCCGCAGGAGACCGCGGTCGCGGGTACCAGCGTGCGCTCCTGCAACAGGCCGTCCACATTGTGCCCGAGGAGGAAGTCGGGGTCCGTGGGGTGCGTCGGGTTGATCGCGACCAACGTGCCCGGGGCGAGTCGCGCGGGCACGCCCGCGCCTGCCGCCACCACGCGCGCGACGCCCTCGTGTCCGATCACCCGCGCGGGATCGTCCCGTAGTCCGCGCAGCATCTGGATATCCGTGCCGCACAGTCCGGCGTACTCGGTCGCGACGCTCAGCTCGCCCCGCCCCGGGGCGGCGATCGGCAGCCGCGCCACGGACACCGTGCCGTGCGCGCGCACGATAGCGCGGTTCACGCCGACTCGCGGGTCGCTGCGGCCATCCCGGCCCCGACGAGCCCGTTCGCCTCGGAGACGACCACCCGGTCCCGCACCCACTCCGGCGCGCGCTCGCTGGTGAGGTACAGACCATCACGGCTCAGGTGGGCGAGCAGCGCACCGCGGTAATGCTCGCCGAGACCCACCGCGACCCCGCCGGTGAGCGCGACGAGGTCGATCTCCGGGTCCAGGCAGAGCGCCGTGCGCACGACATCGGCGATCGGCTTCGTCGCGGCGTCGAGCAGTTCCCCGGCCACCGCGTCACCGCGGTGCAGCGCGGCCGGCAGGGCCGACTCGAAGGCCGCGCCCCGCGCCAGCGCACGGCCAAGGGCGGAGTTGTCCCAGACCGGGCCACGGCGCTGCCGCAGGACCTCGCCGAGCCGCCGGATGCCTGGTCCTGAGGAGTACGCGGCCACGTGCCTCGGCCGTCCGCAGGCGCACGACAGGTCCACCGCCGCGTTGTCGATGGTCACGGTCGCGGGCAGGTGGCCGATCTCGCCCTGCAGGCCGCAGCCGTCGAGGGGGATCTCGCCGGTGCGCTGGTCGATCGTGCGGCAGGCGATGCCGGTGCTGATCGTCACGAGCAGCACCTTGCGCAGGTGTCGGGCCCGCGGTGTGCTCGCCAGGTGCAGCAGTGCCGCGGTGACGTCGTTGAGGACGTGCCAGCGCACGTCCGGCCTGGCGGCGCTCAGCGCTTCGAGCAGGTCGAACGGCGCGGCATGCGCTCCCCACAGCGGGGCGGACGCGTAGACCGTCCCCGTGCGGTGGTCGAGCGCCGCCCCGAACGACACGCCCGCGACGCCTTCGGGCGGCACCGCGTCGGCCATGGTGCGCACCAATCTGGCCTGCAACTCTTCGACGGGTGTGTCGGCGCAGCGCAGGAAACTCGGTGACGGCACACGCCTGACCTCGCCGAGCCCCTGCTCCGGTGACCACCGCGCCCAGCGCACATGGGTGCCACCGACATCCAGAACCGTAATCAGCACAGCCTTCCCCCAGACCGCCGAACCTGTCCCCGGCTCAGGGACCTCCCGCGATCACCCGCAGGTAGTCCCCGGCCAATCGCCGCATCGTGTACCGCTCCAGCACGCTGGCCCGCGCACGCTCGCCGAGCGTCCGCCGCGACCCGGGATCATCGAGCAGCCGGACGAGGGCGGCACGCAGGCCCGTGATGTCGGCCGGATCGACGAGCAGGCCGTTGTGCCCGTGCGTGATCTGCTGAGACAGGCCGCCGACGTCGGACGCGACCACCGCGCGGCCCTTGACCATCGCCTCGGTCACGGTGAGCCCGAAACCCTCCTGCAGGCTCTTCTGCACCACCACGTCGGCCCTGCGCTGCAAAGCGTTCACCACGAGCGCGTTGTACTCCGGCTGCTTCATCGAGATGTTCAGCAGGTGCACGCGGGCGCGATCCCCCTCCGACATCTCGGCCAGCAGCGCGCGCACCGCGCCGAGGACCTCCAGCCCTTCGGGGTCGTCGGGGATCTCCGTGGGATCGGTCCCCGCGAGCACGAGGTGCACGTCCTCGGGCAGGCCGACGACGGACCGGACGACGCCGGGCATGTCCTTGAGCGGGTCCCACCGCGACACCTGGAGCACGACGCGCGCGTCCAGCGGCAGCGGCGCGCTCTGCGTGACCGTCACCCCTGCCGAGACCCGGTCGGCGGTGAGGCCGATCTCGGCCAGCAGCGCGGCGACCTCGTCGGGGTCGAGCTCGCGGTTCTTCGGCGCGAGCGGATCGATCGCGGGCGGGATCACGAACAGCTCGCGCACGTTCGGCGGGGCGAACTCGGGCAGCGTGGTGACCACGGCGTCCAGCGCGCCGAGCTCGGCATCGAACGCCCGCCACACCGCGCCGGGCCCGCGTTCGGGCGCGACGACGCCGCCGATGTGGCAATGCCACGCCACCCGAGCGCCCGCGGCCTTGATCGCGGGGGCCAGGCCGAGCGTCTGCGGGTCGTGCAAGATGACGACATCGCCCGGCTTCACCCGCTCCCCGAACCAGTCGGCCTGCGGCGCGATCGTCGAGCGGTAGGTCCGCAGCATCGCCGGATCGTCGAGCCGGGCGGGGTCGGCGTTCCCGTGCAGCAGGTGATGCAGGTACTTGGTCACCGCGTAGAAGTCCGCGGTGCCCGCGATCACGGCCCAGCCCGCGTCCTGGTGACGCAGGAGCCCGCGGAGCAGTTCGGACACGCCGCCGCCGGTCGCCGTCGAGTTCACGTGGACGATCAGCGGCCGGTCCGCCCTGGGTTCGACTTCCCACACCGGTGCCAGCATTTACCGTGCCTCTTCAGATCGATGGACGCAGAAAGCCGTTGCACACGGCAGCTACCGAGTTGGATCGAGCCTAGCAGCGGGACGACGTCGAATGTCAACACGACAAGCGATCCGCATTCCCGCTGAGGGAGCCAGGTATGGCCGCTGTTTGTCGCAAAAGGACGAGTGACCCTCACTAACCATGTGGGCGCTATCGTCCACATGAGACAGAATCCCACCCCGGTCAGCCCTCCGATGCCCCGGAGGAGTGAACCTTCGGACGCCCGTTAGGCCGAACGGATGTCTTCGACGGTGACGCTGCATATTTGTGGTCGACTCCATGAAAGACAAGTACACTCGACTGAAGGAACCCGACAAGGTACAGTCGTCTTCGCGCAGTCCACCGGGGGGATCTGGGGATGCTGGACACCGCGCGCTCGGCAGGCTCGCGCCGTCGTCGGGCAACCGCATGGTCTGATCTGTCCGCAGCCCACATCGTGCTGCCGTGCCGCGGTCACACTGACGGGTGACCGCTCGGCGAATTCCGGTGCACAGCAAGGCTACCGCCGTGACGTCAGGGGGATTTCGCGTGCCTGCTCGGCGCGAAGTGGAGGAAGAGGCGTTGTCCGAGGACCTGCGCGCCGACATCGTCGTGGTCGGCGGCGGCGCCGCCGGATGCGTGCTGGCCGCCCGACTCAGCGAGGACGACCGGTGCTCGGTCCTGTTGCTCGAAGCCGGGCCGGACTACGGGCCGTACCACGCGGGCCGGTGGCCCGCCGATCTGCTCGACTGCCGGTTGCCCGCGCGCAGCCACGACTGGGACCCCGACGGGCCCGCGTACTGCTCGCGAGCGCGGGTGATCGGCGGTTCCTCCGTCAGCAACGCGTGCTGGACCACGATCGGCGCGCCTGCCGACTACGACGCCTGGAGCGCCTACTCCGCAGGCGCGCTGGACTATGCCGCGTTCGCCCCCTACCTGGCCGACGCGCTGCGCGAGCTGCGGGTCCGCGCGGTCCCGGAAGCCGATCGCGGCGCCTGGCACCGCGCCGTGGTGGCCGGGGCGACGCGGATCGGCCTGCCCGCCCTGGCCGACGTCAACGGGACCGACGCCGCCGAGGGCGCGGGGTGGGTGCCGCTGAACGCCGTCGGCCACACCCGCTGGAACGCCGCGTTCGCCTACCTCGACCCGGCCCGGGACAGGCCGAACCTCCACGTGGTGCCCGACGCGCTGGCCGTGCGGCTGCTGGTGCGGGACGAGCGCGCGACCGGGGTGGAGATCGTGCGGAACGGGCGGTCCCAGACGATCGCCGCGGGCGCGGTGGTGCTCGCCGCGGGCGCGTACGGCAACCCGCCATTGCTGATGCGCAGCGGAATCGGGCCCGAACCGGTGCTGCGCGACCTGGGCGCGACGACGGTGTTGCCCCTGGCAGGCGTCGGGGAGAACCTCATCGACCACTCCAAGGTCCACCTCGCGCTGGACCCGACGGCGGCGCTCGTCCTGCCGGACCGCGTGTACGTGCCCCAGGCGCTGCTCAAGGTGCGGTCGAGCATGGCCGACGACCACTGGGACCTGCACATCGTGCCGACCGCAGGACCGGAGGAGGACGAGCGCGGCCGCTATATCGGTCCGCTGGCGGTCTCGCTGTACGTGTTCGTGCTCGCGCCCCGGTCCCGCGGCGTGGTGCGGGCTCGCTCCCTCGACCCGATGGCCGCGCCGTCGATCGATCCCCGCTACTTCAGCGACCCGGACGGCCACGACCGGCAGGTGGCGCTGGACGGCGTCGATGTGGCCCACGACCTGGCCGCGACCGCCCCGGTGCGCGAGCTGGCCACCCTGACCCCGTGGTCGCCCGAGCGCAGAGCGGCGATCGGCAGGACGGCGGGCGGGTACTGGCATCCGGTCGGCACCTGTGCCATGGGTCCCGCCGACGACCCGGCTGCGGTCGCGGGCGCGCACGGCAGAGTGCACGGTCTGTCCAATGTATACGTCGGGGACGCCTCGCTGATGCCGGTGATCCCGCGGGCCAACACCCATCTCAGCACGGTCGCGCTCGCGGCATGGGTGGCCGAGTCGATCCGTTCGGCATCAGGTGTCGGGTAGTCAGAGCGAGCAGGCGAGGGGAAGACGGGTGCGCTCCGAACGGGTGTCGGTGTTCATCGTGTTCGTGCTCAACGGTGTCATCGCGGGTTCGTGGGCGCCGCGCATACCGACGCTGGCCGAGAAGATCGGCGCGAGCCCGGGCGTGCTCGGCCTGGTGCTGCTCGGCGCCAGCATCGGCCTGGCGGTGTCCGCGTCGTTCGCGGGCCGGTTGTGCGCCCGGTTCGGCGCCCGGGTCGTCGTGTTCGCGTCCGCCCTCGCCGCCGCGGGGATGTTGCCCGTCCTCGCCGTCGTCACGACAGCGGTGCAGCTCGGCATCGCCCTGGTGGTGCTGGGTGCTGCCTTCGGCGTGTTCGACGTGTCGATGAACGTCGCCGCCCTGACCGTCATCCGCCGGGTGGAGCGCCCGCTGATGCCGGTCTTCCACGCCGGGTTCAGCTTCGGCGGGCTGGCGGGCTCGCTGAGCGCGGCGTTGGCCGCCGGTTATCGCGTCGAGCTGCTCCCGTACTTCACGACGGTCATGGTCGCCTCGGTGATCGTCATCGCCGGGGTGATCCGGTTCGTGCCCCGGGAGGAGCCCGCCGCCGACACCCGAGGGAGCAGCGGACTCGACCGCGGCCTGATGCGCCGCCCGGTGCTGTGGCTGCTCGGCGGCATCGCGTTCGTCTCCGCCATCGTCGAGGGCTCGAACGCCGACTGGTCGGCGCTGTTCGCAGTCCACGAGCGCGGCATGTCCGAGGCGGCGGGGGCGCTCATGTACTCGGTCTTCGCAGGCGCGATGGCCGTGGTGCGGCTGCTCGGCGAACCGGTCCAACGCCGCTTCGACGCCGTCCGCATCCTGGCCGTCGGGTCACTGCTCGCCGGGACCGGCCTGCTGACGGCCGCGATCGTGCCGGTCGCCTGGCTCACCTACGTCGGGTACGTGGTGGCGGGCGCCGGTGTCGCGTTCGTGTTCCCCCTCGTGATCGAACTCGCGGGCGCGGCGGGTCAACGGGACGACGGCAACGGCGGAGCGCGGGAAGTCGGTTTCGTCACGAGCATCGCGTACTCCGGCTTCCTCATCGGCCCCCCGATGCTGGGAGGCGTCGCCGAGCTGACAGACCTGTCGTTCGCGGTCGGCTTCGTCGGGCTCATCGCGATGCTGATCGCCCCCGCCGCCCTCGCCGCATCCGCCGCCCGCAAACGCGAGCAGGCAAGAGGCCCACTCACCGAGCACCCCCGAACACCCCCGTCGCGATCGACAACGTCGTCGTCAGGCGGACACAAGTGAGCTGAAACGCCCCTGCTGCCCGCGCCGTGTGGTCCGCGGCTCGGCCACTGACGATCGGCCGACGCCGCGCAGGTCTTCCTGCCCACGACGAGGTGACCGGGCACTTCATGGCGGGCGACGGCATCGGCGGCCACGGCTAGTTCCAGATCACCGTCGACGTCGCGGGCGCGGCCTTCACCCTCGACCGACTGTTCGTCGAGGTCTTCCACACCTCCCCCGACGACGGCGCCGAGCTCGACAAGGTCATCGTCCCCGTCGTCTACGGACCCAAGATCGTCCCCGACTACCGGGTGTACTCCGAGCACGTCGTCCAGCAGGGCGAGACGCTGTGGGGCGACTGAGTCGATCGTCGTCGCGGACGCCCACCCCGTGGCAGCGTCGGACCCCGCCGGACACGGTCTACGGCCGCGCCATGTCCCGCTCACGCCGCCCCCACCGCAGGTAGGCGAGGGGGCCGACGAAGTTGACAGCGATGATCGCCGCCCACACGGGTTTGCTCGCGGTGACCTCGGACGGCGCCCGCTTCGCGAGGTCGGCCCACGCCGCGGCGGCCATCGCGACCTGCACCGCCCCCAAGGCGATCACGGTCCGGCGCCTGCCCGAGCTGAGATCACGCCACGTGCGCTTGGCCATTCCGATCCCTCCAGCCTGGGTTCGCGCCCGACCATAACCGCCCCGCCCGCCGCTGTCCCGGCGAAGCTGTCCGCTACGGCAGCGGGACGCGCCAGGTCAGCCGGGTGCCCTGGGGGGAGGCAGGGGCGAGGGTGAGGGTGCCCTCGCAGGTGGTGGCGCGGTGTTGGAGGTTGGCCAGGCCGCTGCGGGCGAAGTGTTCGGGCAGGCCGGTGCCGTCGTCGACCACGTCGACCACCAGGTCATCGCCCGCCTCGATGGTCACGATGACCGAGGTCGGGGCGGCGTGGCGAATGGCGTTGCTGACGGCCTCGCGCACCACCGCCTCCGCGTGCTCGGCCACCGTGGGCGGCACCAGGGTGTCCACCGGCCCGGACATGCGCACCGTGGGTGTGATGCCGCTGTCGGCGGCGGTCTGGGTGATGGCGTCCATCAACCGCCTGCGCGCGCTGCCCGGGGACTCCTGTCCGGCGGTGTGCAGGTCGAAGATGCTGGTGCGGATCTCGCGGACGGTCTCGTCCAGCTGTTCGACCACCCGCATGATGCGGGCCCGCACCTCCGGGCCGCTCACCCGGTGGAGGGTGCCCTGCAGGGTCATGCCCGAGGCATAGAGCCGCTGAATGACATGGTCGTGCAGGTCATGGGCGATGCGGTCCCGGTCGGCCAGCACGTCGAGCAGCCGCCGGTCGCGCTGGGCCTGCGCGGCCTGCAGGGCCAGACCCGCCTGGTCGGCGAAGGAGTCCAGCACCGGCACCAGGTCCGGATCGAACAGCGCCGCCCCCTTGTCCCGCGCGGCCAACAGCACCCCACTCACCCGGTCGGTGGTCCGCAACGGCACCACCAACGCCGGACCGAAACCGAGCGCGTCCGCACCGAGGACATCGCCCAGCGCGGCGGCCAGGTCCGGCACCAGATCGGCCGCACCCGCCTCCAGAACACCCGCCAGCACCGGGGTCTCCGGCGGGATCGGCGCCCCCACCAGCGCCCGACCCCGCTCACCGGTGCCCGTGCGCACCCGCAACACCTCCTCATCGGCCAGCAACACCAGCACGCAGTCGGCCTCGGTCAACTCCAACGCCCGCCGCACCACCAACTCCAACGCGTCGTCCGTGCTGGCCCCCGCGAGCAGCTCGGCGCGGACCTCCGAGGACGCCTCCAACCACCGCTGCCGCCTGCGGCCCTGCTCGAACAGCCGCGCGTTCTCGATCGCCACCCCCGCCGCCGCCGCCAGCGCCCGCAACACGACCTCGTCCTCGGCGCTGAACTCCCTCGCCCCCCGCTTCTCCGTCAGATACAGATTGCCGAAGATCTCCTCACGCACCCGCACCGGCGCACCCAGGAAACTGCTCATCGGCGGATGGTTCGACGGGAAACCCACCGACGCCGGATGCGCCCCCAACTCCGGCACCCGGATCACCTTCGGATGCGTGATGAGCAGCCCGAGCAGACCCCGCCCCTCCGGCAGATGCCCCATCCGCGCCCGCTCCTCCGGGCTGATGCCCACATAGACGAACTCCTGCAGCAGACCCTCCCGACCCCCCAGAACACCCAAAGCCCCATAGCGGGCATCGACCAGATCCACCGCGGCCTGCACGATCCGCTGCAACGTCGAATCCAACTCCAACCCCGCACCGACCGCCATCACGGCCTCCAACAGGCCATGCATACGATCCCGCGTACGGCCGATCTCACTGAGCCGCTCCTGCACCTCCGCCAACAACTCGTCCAGGCGAAGCCCGCCCAAACCGGTCGTCTCGCCCATGTCGGACATCCCACGCATCCCTTCGCCGCTCCCGCCATTCTCACGGCGACACGGACGCACGCCAACCCGACATGACGACACCTGTCCCGAGCCGAACGGGACCTTCGACTGTTTGCCCGCCTTCATCCGAATCGGATCGTGGAGGGTGTCAGAGCACGACCGACGATGGGTAGTACCGCAATGACCACCGTGCCACCGGCGCTGGGCCTGACCGCAGAGCAGGTCAGCGCCGTCCTCACCGCCGCGGGGATGGCGCCCTCGCTGCACAACATCCAGCCGTGGCGCTTCGCCGTGCTGCCCGACCGGATCGAGCTGCGCGCCGACCCCGCCGCCCGCCTGCCCGCCACCGACCCCGACGACCGCGAGCTGCGCCTGGGCTGCGGCGCCGCCCTGCTCAACCTCCGGCTGGCGCTGGAGCTGCAGGGCGTGCGGCCGCTGGTGACCCTCACCTACTGGGCGTGGCCCGGCGACGACCCGGACCGGCCGCTCGCGGTCGTGCGCCACGGCGGGCGTTCGCGCGTGCTCCCGCCGACCGCGGCCCTGGCGCGGGCCATCCCGGACCGCAGGACCGTCCGCGCGCCCTTCCACGACGCCGCCGTGCCCGCGACCCACCGCGGCAGGCTGGTCCGCGCCGCGAGCGACGAGCGCTGCTGGCTGCACAGTGTCGACGAGCCGCAGGACCGCGCCCGGCTGCGGGAGCTGGTGACGCGGGCCCACCGCGTCCACGCCGCCGACCCGGCCGTCGCCCGCGAGCTGGCGGCGTGGACCGGGCATGACGGCGGACGGGCGGACGGCGTCCCGCGCACCGCCAGCGGGCCCGCGCCGGAGCCGCAGGACGAGTGGGTGCTGCGCGACTTCGGCGCCGGACACGCCCGCGAGCGCGTGCCGGGCAAGGACTTCGAGCCCGCCCCGCTGATCATGGTGCTCCAGTCCTATTCGGACGGTCCGGCTGAGCAGGTGCAGGCGGGGCAGGCGCTGCAGCGGGTGCTGCTGGCCGTGACCTCGCTCGGGCTCTCGGCGTCGCTGCTGTCCCAGCCCATCGAGGTGGCCGAGGTGCGCGGCGAGCTGCGCCGCTTCCTCGGGAACCGCCTCACCCCCCAGGCGATCCTGCGCGTGGGCTACGGCCCGCCCGCGCGGGTGACCCCCCGCAAGCCGCTCTCCGACCTCATCGTCCCCGTCACGGAAGGAAACCCGACATGCGCGCCGACGACCTGATGTCCAGCCCGGCGGTCACCGTCACCCCGGCCACGCCCGCCAAGGCCGCGATCGCGCTGCTGGCCGCGCACGGGTTCACCGCGCTGCCGGTCGTCGAGGACGGCGACCGGCTGGTCGGCCTGGTCACCGAGGCCGACCTGCTGCGCGGGCGGGTGCTCCCCGACGCCCGGACCCCGCACGACTGCCCGCGTGATCCCAAGTGGACCGTCGGCGAGGTGATGACCGCCCATCCCTGCCGGGTCGCCCCGAACGCGGACGTGGCCCGCGTGGCCAAGCTGATGCTGGACCGCGGCCTGCGCTCGGTCCCGGTGACCGACAACGGCAGGCTGGTCGGGATGCTGACCCGCCGCGACCTGCTGCGCGTGCTGGCCCGCGACGACCTCGACATCCTCGCCGAGCTCCGCCGCAAGCTGGCCGCCTACGGCGGCGGCCGCCGCTGGACCGTGACCGTGGCCGACGGCGCGGTGACCGTCCTGGACGAGCACGACGACCCCGCCGACCGACACGTGGCCCGCGTCCTGGCCGAGTCCGTGCCCGGCGTCCAGGCCGTGACCGTGGCCGCCAAGCCTGCCTGACCGACGGGAAGGGCCGCTCGGCAGGGCGGGTTCGAGGAGGCTCCGGCGGGGCCGCAGGAGAAGTCAGGGTGTCGGCGGCGGCGAGGGCAACGCCGGGTGCGGGCGTCGGCGGGCTCAGCCGATGCC
>NZ_BMRB01000003.1 GCF_014648415.1 Actinokineospora fastidiosa | reverse complement strand
AAGGGATAACCGCTGAAGGCATCTAAGCGGGAAGCCTGTTCCAAGATGAGGTCTCCCACCCCTTTGAGGGTTAAGGTCCCCAGTAGACGACTGGGTTGATAGGCCGGAGATGGAAGCACTGTGAGGTGTGGAGTTGACCGGTACTAATAGGCCGAGGGCTTGCCACGAACATGTTACGCATCCACTGTGTGGTGTCTGAGACACCAACCACCCCCCAGCACCCGAGGAGACTCGGTGTGCGGGAGTTGTGGGGGTTGTTTGTTTCATAGTGTTTCGGTGGTTTTAGCGGTGGGGAAACGCCCGGTCCCATTCCGAACCCGGAAGCTAAGCCCATCAGCGCCGATGGTACTGCACTCGTGAGGGTGTGGGAGAGTAGGACACCGCCGGACTTCTTTACCTGAAGGCCCGTTCTTGTAACGGCTCCGAGAGTTTTCTCGGACTGTTACAAGAACGGGCCTTCAGGCTTTTAATCGTTTGCGCGCTTGCCGCGGGGCGACGCACCATGCAGGGCATGGATGTGGTCATGCACGCCGAGGTGCGCGAGTTCGCCGAGCACGCGTTGCCGTTGCTCCAGGTCGACCCGGTCCGCAACACGATGGCGTTGACCGTGCTCACCGGCGCGCTCAACAACGATGACCCGGATGTCGTGATGATCACCGTCCAGGAGGATGGTCGGACGGTCGGCGCCGCGTTCCGCACGCCGCCGTGGCCGTTCATCGTCTCCGGGCTACCTCCGCGCACTCATGCAGCCGTGGTGGAACACCTTGTGCGGGAGGGGATCGAGTGCGGCGGCTTCTCCGGGCCGCGGGATGCCGCGGACTCGTTGATGGCACTGTGGACAGACGCTACGGGCGAAGTGGCGTTGCACTCCCTCGCGCTGCGGCTGCACCGGCTGGTGGAGTTCACGCCGCCGGACGTGCCCGGCGCGTTCCGCTGGGCGGTCGAGGACGACATCCCCCTGTTGGGGCTCTGGTGGGATGAGTTCGACGTCGAGTCGCACGTCGGGGGTGGCTTGGGCGACGCGGGTGAGGTGATGGTGCGGCGCTCGTTCGCTAGCGGCGTACGCAGGTTCGGGATGTGGTGCGACCCGGACGGGACGGCCGTGGCGATGGCGGGTGTCAGTCCGCCTCTGCACGGGATGTCCCGGATCGGGCCGGTCTACACGGCCAAGGACCAGCGGGGGCGCGGATACGGCAGCGCGGTGACCGCCGCGGTGACCCAGGCGGCGCTCGACCAGGGGGCGCGAGAGGTGCTGCTGTTCACCGACGTCACGAACCCCGTGTCGAACGCCATCTACCGCCGCATCGGGTATCGGCCGGTGCTGGAGGCCGTCGAACACCGCCTGCCGGTCGCGAATACCCTCGACGTGTGACCGTACGCACCCTGGTCCTGCAGCTGGACGACGACGACCCGCCCGGCAGGCTGACCGACTGGCTCATCGACGCAGGCGCGGAGCCGCACGTCGTCCGCCACGGTCGTGATCCCCTGGAACTCGGCGACCATCAGGCCGTCGTCTGCCTCGGTGGCGCGATGAACGCCAACGACGAGCGCCTGGCCGATGTCCGCGCGTTTCTGTCGTCCTGCGTGTCCAAGGGTGTGCCGCTGCTTGCGATCTGCCTGGGCGCGCAGCTCCTCGCCGTCGCCACGGGCGGGCGGGTCGAGGTCGGCGACAAGGGGGCCGAGGCGGGCGCGGGGCTGATCGCCAAGCGCGACCTCGGGTGGACCGACCCGTTGTTCGCCGACCTGCCGCTGATGCCCGACGTCGTGCAGTTCCACTCCGACGTCGTGACGCGGCTGCCCGACTCGGCCGTCCTGCTCGCCGCCGCGGCGCGCTACCCGAACCAGGCGTTCCGGGTCGGCAGGGTCGCCTACGGCGTGCAGTTCCACATCGAGACCTCGCCGGACACCGTGCTCCGCTGGGCGGCGGGCAACCCGGATGTGGCCGCCTCCGCCAAGCCCGGTGAGCTGGCGCCCGCGCGGCTCGCGGAGCTGCACGAGGACGTCGAGGCGTGCTGGCGGCCGTTCACCGAGCGATTCGTCGCCTTGGCCCGCGGCGATCTCGCCCCGGCGGAAACAGCCCGACCGACCCTGCCGATGATCTAGCCGATGGCCGATCCCGCCCGCTCCGTCCCGTCGACCGCCCGGTTCGGCCTCACCGGCGACCAGGCGGAGCGCGAACTGCGCGCCGCCGGTCTCTGGGACGACTCCGGCCCGCTGTCGGACTACGAGCCGATCCTGACCTCGTTGTCCCGTGCCCCGGAGCCGGACGTCGCGCTGCGCGGCCTCGACCGGGTGCGGGAAGCCGACCCGGACGGCTGGCCGGAGCTGCGGGCCGCGCTGGTCGAGGACCGGCAGCTCCGCGGCAGGCTCATCGCGGTCCTGGGATCCTCGACGGCGATGGCCGACCACCTCGCGGTGCGGCCGAGCGAGTGGCGCAGGCTCACCAGCGCCCGCACTCCCGTCGACGGCTACACCGACGCGCTGCTCGCCGCGGTCGGGGCCGAGGGAGACGGGCCGCAGGGGCCGGTCGCCCGGCTGCGCGGTCGCAAGGCGGTACGCGCGCTGAGGTTCGCTTATCGCGGACTGCTGATGGAGGTCGCGGGGGACGACCTCGGCCACGTCGTCGAGTCGAGTGTCCCGCCGGCCGACTACGTCGCGGTCACCGCCCAGCTGACCGATCTCGCCGAGGCCGCGTTGCGGGCCGCGCTCGCCGTCGCGTGGGCGGACCAGGAGGGCGCGCAGGACCAGGCCCGCCTGACCGTCATCGCCATGGGCAAGTGCGGCGGGCACGAGCTCAACTACGTCAGCGACGTCGACATCGTGTTCGTCGCCGAGGACGACCTCGCCGTGGCCGCCCGGGTCGCCAGCACGATGATGCGGGTCGCGGGCGAGGCCTGTTTCGAGGTCGACGCCGCTCTGCGCCCGGAGGGCAAAGCGGGCGCGCTCGTGCGCACGGTGGACGGGCACGCCTCCTACTACAAGCGCTGGGCGCGCACCTGGGAGTTCCAGGCGCTGCTGAAGGCCCGTCCGATCGCGGGGGACCGGGAGCTGGGCGAGGAGTACATGGGCGTCGTGCGGCCCATGGTGTGGTCGGCGGCTGACCGGGAGAACTTCGTCGCCGACGTGCAGGAGATGCGCAGGCGCGTGGAGAACCATGTGCCTTCCGAGCTGATCGAGCGGGACCTCAAGCTCGGCCGAGGCGGGCTCCGCGATGTCGAGTTCGCCGTGCAGCTCCTACAACTCGTGCACGGCCGCGCGGACGAGACACTGCGGCTCTCCTCCACTGTGGACGCGCTGGCCGCGCTCGGCGCGGGCGGCTATGTCGGGCGCACCGACGCCGCAGAGCTGACTGAGTCCTACCGGTTCATGCGCACACTCGAACACCGGTTGCAGTTGCAGCGGCTGCGGCGCACGCACCTGTTCCCCGCCGAGGAGGACACGGTTGAGCTGCGCAGGCTCGCCCGGTCCATGGGCATCGGGCCCGAGGGTGGGCGATCGGCTGCGCAGGCGTTGCAGGCGGAGTTCCGCAAGCAGGCCAACCACATCCGCAGGCTGCACGAGAAGCTGTTCTACCGACCGCTGCTCGCCGCCGTCTCCCGGGTGCCGACCGACGCGCTGCGGCTGACGGCGGGCCAGGCGCAGGCCCGGCTCGCCGCCCTCGGCTACACCGCGCCCGACGGGGCCCTGCAGCACATCAAGGCCCTCACGTCGGGGGTCTCCCGGCGCGCGGCCATCCAGACCGCGCTGCTGCCCGTCCTGCTCGACCTCCTCGGCAACACGCCCGACCCCGACGGCGGGCTGCTGGCCTACCGCAAGGTGTCCGAGGCGCTGGCCGCCACACCCTGGTACCTGCGGGTCTTGCGGGACGAGGGGGCCGTCGCCGAGCGGCTGGCGACGCTGCTGGGCACCTCGAAGCTGGTGCCCGACCTCATCGTCCGCGCGCCCGAGGTGCTGCGCCTGTTGGCCGACCCGCGCGAGCTGACCCACCGCGACCCCGCGGACGTCGCCGCCTCGCTGCGCAGCGCCGTCAAGCGGCACGGGTACCTGGGGAACGCGGTGGCCGCCGCGCGCTCGCTGCGGCGCCACGAGATCCTCCGGGTGGCGTGCGGCGACCTCCTGGGGTTCCTGGACGTCGAGTCCGTCTGCGCGGCGCTGTCGAGCGTCTGGGGTGCGGTGCTGCAGGCCGCGCTGGCCGCCGTCGACCGGGCCGAGGCGGCGGCGGACGGCGGCCACCTGGCCCGCATCGCCGTCATCGGCATGGGCAGGCTCGGCGGCGCCGAACTCGGCTACGGGTCCGACGCCGACGTCCTGTTCGTCTGCGAGCCCGCCGACGGCGTGTCCGACCAGGACGCCGTGCGCTACGCGGGACGGGTCGCGCAGAGCCTGCGCAAGCTGCTCGGCTCACCCAGCGGCGACCCGCCGCTGCACGTGGACGTCGATCTGCGCCCGGAGGGCAAGAACGGCCCGCTGGTGCGGACGCTGGAGTCCTATCGCGCGTACTACACCCAATGGGCGGAGGTCTGGGAGGCACAGGCGCTGCTGCGCGCGAGCCCCATCGCGGGGGACGAGGACCTCGGCGCGCGGTTCATCGAGATGATCGAGCCGATCCGGTATCCCCGCGATGGGCTCGACACCGCCCAGATCCGCGAGATCCGGCGCATCAAGGCCAGGGTGGACACCGAGCGGCTGCCGCGCGGGGCCAACCCGAACACCCACACCAAACTGGGGCGCGGCGGGCTGGCCGACGTCGAGTGGACCCTCCAGCTGATCCAGCTGCGGCACGCGCACGCCCATCCCGCGCTGCGGACCACGTCCACACTGGACGGCCTGCGCGCCGCGGCGGAGGCCGGGCTCGTCGACGACGCCGACGCGGCCGCGCTGCGCGAGTCCTGGCTGCTGGCCACCCACGTGCGCAACGCCGCCACGCTCGTGCGGGGCAAGTCGACCGACCAGCTGCCCGGGTCCGGTCGCGAGCTGGCCGCGACCGCCGCCGCCGTCGGCCACACCGGCGCCGACCCCGGCGCGTTCGTCGACGCCTACCTGCGCACGACGCGCCGGGCGCGGGGCGTGGTCGAGCGGCTGTTCTACGAGGACTGAGGGACTGGTCACGCGCGCGGCCGGATCGTCGGCCGTTCGGCTTAGAGTGCGGGTATGGCCTGGAGCATCCGCATCCCCGTGCGCAGCTACGAGCTGGACGCGCTCGGGCACCTCAACCAAGCCGTGTACCACCAGTACGCGGAGGTCGCCCGGGTGGAGGGCTTCGCGGCCGCGGGCTGCCACTGGTCGAGCCTGATCGAGGCCGGGACCGCGCCGGTGCTGCTGTCGGCCACCATCGACTACCGCAGGGAGATCCGCGCGGGCGAGTCGGTCGACGTGACCTGCGAGGTGAAGTTCGGCGCGGGCAAGACGTTCCGCGCCGACTCCACGATCACCAAGCTCGACGGCACGGTGTCCGCCGAGATCACCTGCGTCATCGGGGTCATGGACCTCGCCAGGCGCAAGCTGGTGGCCGACCCGCGCGCCGCTCTGGAGGCGCACGGGTTCGACCTCGGGAAACTCGACTAGGCCATGACCTCGCCGACCTCGTCCATCAGCACCTCGGCCGTGGCGCGGCGCAGCAGTTCGCCCGCGAGCGCGGGGGACTGCAGGTCGAGCGCGCCGTAGACCGGGACGTCCAGGCCCGCCTGCGCCTCGCGGACGGCCAGCGGCGACGTGGTGAGCAGGCCGCTGACCGCCAGCACCGGGTGGTTGCCCGCGCGCAGCCGCTGCACGCCGTAGAGGGCGCCGGAGGAGTCCGCGGCGGCGAAGAGGACCCCGCTGGTGATCCGGCGGATCTCCGGGCGGTCCATCAGCTGCGCGGTCTCCGGCTGCAGCAGGCCGTCGGCGACCTCGAGGACGATGGCGTCCACGCCGCGGGCCATCAGGTGGCCGTGCAGCAGGAGGGCGCCGTCGACCAGGCGGTCCAGGGGGATGCGGAACGTGGTCGCCATGCCCGCGTCGGTGAAGTCGAGTGCGATGACCGCGCCGGAGTCGCGGAACAGCCAGGGATCCCCGCCCGCGGCGGTGCCGGTGACCTTCGCCGCGCCGACCCGCAGCCCGGCCCGGGTCAGGCCGTGCACGAGGGACGCGACGGTCGTCGTCTTGCCCGAGTTCATGGACGTGCCCACGACGACGAACGTGGGCGGAACGCGCAGAGCCGACACCGGCGTGCCCAGCGCCAGGTCGGAGACGTTGATGATCCGGCCGCTCGCGTCGCCCAGCAGCCCCAGCGGGCGGACGGTCGTCGGCGCGGAGACCGCGGCGTTGCGGCTGCGGACCTTGCCCAGCACCCCGCCCGCCGCGACGAGGTCGCACGCGCCGAGGTCGTCGGGCAGCTCGGCCTCGAAGTGGTCGGGGGCGTAGCGGGCGCCATAGGCGACCAGCACCTCGTCGCCCACGTACAGCCGCGCCTTGCGGCCGTCGGTGAGTTCCAGCAGCTGGTGGTAGCCGACCTTGGTGATCTCCGCCAGGACGACGTCGCCGTGGGTCGGCTGGTGATCGGCGTGGTGGACGAGGGTGAACGAGGCTTCCCGATCGAGATTGCGCACCGCGTAGGCCGTCTTCAGCCGGTCTAGGCGCGCTGGATCTAGGGTTGCGAACATGGCGGGTCCTCGACGATCGCTGGGAAAGATGCGCCCGCCCGAGAGCCGGACGGACTGGTGTGCGCGGGAGCGTACGGCTTTCCGTGCTGTCAAGGGAATGCCACAGCGGGTATCGGTTCGGGAAACCCACTCTTTCGGGTATATGGAAACGGGGCGACGACCCCTGGTCGCCGCCCCGTGGCCCGCTACTGATCAGCAGTCGTAGTACAGGCCGAACTCGTACGGGTGCGGGCGAAGCCGCAGCGGGTCGATCTCGTGCTCGCGCTTGAACGCCACCCAGGTCTCGATGACGTCGGGGGTGAACACGCCGCCCTCGAGCAGGTAGTCGTGGTCGGCCTCCAGCGCGTCGAGCACCTGGTCCAGCGACGCCGGGACCTGCGCGACCTCCTTGGCCTCCTCGGGCGGCAGCTCGTAGAGGTCCTTGTCGATCGGAGCCGGGGGCTCGATCTTGTTCTTCACGCCGTCGAGACCGGCCATGACCATGGCGGCGAAGGCCAGGTACGGGTTGCCGGAGGAGTCCGGGCAGCGGAACTCGACGCGCTTGGCCTTGGCGTTGTTGCCGGTGATCGGGATGCGCACGCAGGCGGAGCGGTTGCGCTGCGAGTACACCAGGCTGACCGGGGCCTCGTAGCCGGGAACCAGGCGGTGGTAGGAGTTCACCGTCGGGTTGGTGAAGGCCAGCAGCGACGGGGCGTGCGCCAGCAGGCCGCCGATGTAGTGGCGGGCGGTGTCCGACAGGCCCGCGTAGCCCGACTCGTCGTGGAACAGCGGCACGCCGTCCTTCCACAGCGACTGGTGGCAGTGCATGCCGGAGCCGTTGTCGCCGAAGAGGGGCTTGGGCATGAAGGTGGCGGACTTGCCCTCCTGCCAGGCCGTGTTCTTGATGATGTACTTGAACAGCTGCAGGTCGTCCGCGGCGTGCAGCAGCGTGTTGAACCGGTAGTTGATCTCGGCCTGGCCGCCGGTGCCGACCTCGTGGTGGGCGCGCTCGACGGTGAAGCCCGCGTTGGCCAGGTTCATGACCATCTTGTCGCGCATGTCGGCGAAGTGGTCGACCGGCGGGACGGGGAAGTAGCCGCCCTTGAAGCGGGTCTTGTAACCCTTGTTGTTGCCGTTCTCGTCGGCGCCGGTGTTCCACCAGCCCTCGACGGAGTCGAGCTCGTGGAAGGAGCCGTTCTCGGTGTAGTCGAAGCGCACCGAGTCGAAGGTGTAGAACTCCGCCTCGGGGCCGAAGTACGCGGTGTCGGCGATGCCGGACTCGGCGATGTACAGCTCGGCCTTGCGCGCGATGTTGCGCGGGTCGCGGCTGTAGGGCTCCTGGGTGAACGGGTCGTGCACGAAGAAGTTGAGGATCAGCGTCTTCTCGATGCGGAAGGGGTCCAGCCGCGCGGTGTACGGGTCGGGCAGCAGCAGCATGTCCGACTCGTGGATCGACTGGAATCCGCGCACGGAGGAGCCGTCGAAGGCCAGGCCCTCGGTGAAGGCGTCCTCGTCGAAGGCGGACGCCGGGACGGTGAAGTGCTGCATGACGCCGGGCAGGTCGCAGAACCGGACGTCGACGAACTTCACGTCCTCGTCGGCGATGAAGCGCAGGACCTCGTCGGAAGAGTTGAACACGCTGATTGGCTCCTTACTCCTAGCTCTGCTTGACGGGCAGGCTGGCTTCCCCGCTCTGCGTGATGACGCTATGAGGGCGGTGTTGCCCGGCAGTCACCCCGATGTTTCGTCGGTGTTAACGACGGCCGGTTTCGCCCGAAGCATGCCAGTGACGGGCACGCGCGGCACCTCGTCCTACGCTGGTGGGGTGAGCAGATGGAGTGGCACCTGGCTGTCGGGGGCGGGCGCGGCGCTGGAGCCCCGGGAGGGTGACGCGCGCTGGCGCGGCGACCGGCTCGGCCTGCCCGAGCGCGGGCCGGGCTCGGTGGCGGGGACGGGCGCGCGGCTGGTCGCGTTCCTGGTCGACCTGGTGCTGGCGTCGCTGGTGACGTCGCTCTTCGTCGACCGCGACCTCGACGACCTGGCCTCGCAGTGGACGTTCAACCTCGTCGCGGTGGGCGTGTGGCTGGTCATCACCGCGGTCGGCGTCGGGCTGGCGGGCTTCACGCCGGGCAAGCTGCTGCTGGGCCTGCGCGTGGTGCGGATGGACGGCGGGGCGATGGTGGGCCCGCTGCGGTCCGTGCCGAGGACGGTCCTGGCGGGCCTGGTCATCCCGGCCGCGATCTGGGACCGCGACGGCCGCGGCTTCCACGACCGGCTGACCGGGACGATCGAGCTGCGGATCCGCTAGCTAGCGCCGCCGGATGGTGCGCTGGACGCTGCGCATCTTGACGCCCTGGGGCATGGGGCCCTTGGGGAGCGCGGCGCCGCGGCTGGCCAGGGCGGCGAGGCGCTTCTCGACGGTGTCGATGTCGTTCGGGCGCAGGTTGTTGGGCAGCTTCATCAGGTGCTTCTGCAGGCCGCGGAGCGGGACCTGGCCGTCCTCGTTGCCCACGATCACGTCGTAGATCGGGGTGTCGCCCACGAGCCGGGAGATGCGCTTCTTCTCCTGGCCGAGCAGGGTCTTGACCCGGTGCGGGGAACCCTCCGCGACCAGGATGACGCCGGGGCGGCCGATGACCCGGTGCACGGCGTCCAGCTGGGTCGTGCCCGCGACGGTCGGGGTGACGCGCCAGCGGCCGCGCAGGTTCTCCAGTGCCCACGCCGCGGCGCCGGGCTGGCCCTCGGCCTTCCCGTACACCGTCTTCTGGACGCGGCGGCCGAAGACGATGACCGCGGCGAGCAGGCCGAAGGCGATGCCGACCGGCAGCAGGAACCACTCGATGCCCAGCAGCCAGCCGATGCCGAAGACCACGGCCACGACCAGCAGGAACGCGCCGAGCATCCACGGGATGAGGCCCTTGTCCTCCTTGCGCTGCATCTTGAACGCCTGGAAGATCTGCCCGCGCTTGGCCTTCGACTCGGCCTTGCGGGCCGCCTTGGCCTCCTTGGCCGCTGCCTTGGCAGCCGCCTTGTCCTGCTTGTCCGCCATGTTCCCCAGGATACGGGGCGGGCTCGCGCTCTCCACCGGTGCGCTCTGTCAAGATGCTGGGCATGGCCGGCGCGCGGGGATTCTCAGAGGGGCTCGATCCGGACCAGCTGGCCGCCGTGCGGGCCCCGAGGGGGCCGGTGTGCGTGCTCGCGGGCGCCGGGACGGGCAAGACGAGGACGATCGTCAGCCGCATCGCCGCTCTGGTCCACGACGGGCACGTCGCCGCAGGTCAGGTGCTCGCCGTCACGTTCACGACCCGGGCGGCGGGGGAGCTGCGGACCCGGCTTCGGGCGATGGACATCCACGCGGCGCAGGCCCGCACGTTCCACTCCGCCGCGCTGCGCCAGCTGCGGTACTTCTGGCCGCGCGTGGTCGGCGACGAACCGTGGGAACTGATCGACGGCAAGCTGCGTTTGGTGGGTCAGGCGGCTCACCGCGCGGGCGCGGCGACCGAGCGGGAGTCGCTGCGGGACCTCGCGGCCGAGATCGAGTGGGCCAAGGCGACGCTGATCGGGCCGGAGGACTACCCGGCGGCGGTCGCCAGGGCGCACCGGTCCACGCCCGTGTCCGCCGACCTGGTGGCGGCGGTGTACGCGGGCTACGAGGCGCTGAAGAACCGGGCCCGGCTGCTGGACTTCGACGACCTCCTGCTGCACACGGCGGCGGCGCTGGAGGAGCACTCGGCGGTGGCCGAGGAGTTCCGCGACCGGTACCGGTGCTTCGTGGTGGACGAGTACCAGGACGTGACCCCGCTGCAGCAGCGGGTGCTGGACGCGTGGCTGGGCAAGCGCGACGACATCACGGTGGTCGGGGACGCCAACCAGACCATCTACTCGTTCGCGGGAGCCTCGCCGCGGCCGCTGCTGGATTTCAGCAGGCGCTACCCGGACGCGGTGGTGGTGCGGCTGGAGCGGGACTACCGCTCGACGCCGGAGGTCGTGTCGCTGGCCAACCGGGTCATCTCGGCCGCGCGCGACCGCCCGGCCGGGTCGCGGCTGCGGCTGGTCGGGCAGCGGCCGTCGGGGCCGCAGCCGGTGTTCGCCGAGTTCGACGACGAGCCCGCCGAGGCCGCCGCGGTGGTCGCGCGGGTCAAGGAGCTGGCCGAGGCGGGCACGCCGCTGCGCGAGATAGCGGTGCTGTTCCGCATCAACGCGCAGTCGGAGGTCTACGAGCAGGCGCTGGCCGAGGCGGGCATCCCCTACCTGGTGCGCGGTGGCGAGCGGTTCTTCGCCCGCCAGGAGATCCGGCAGGCGGTGGCGGCGCTGCGCACGGCCGCCGTCAACCCGCCCACCGGCGATCTGCCCGGGCAGGTGCGGTCGGTGCTGGAGGCGGTCGGGCTGACGGCCGAACCGCCCGCGGGCGGCTCGGCGCGGGAGCGGTGGGAGTCGCTGCTGGCGCTGGTCGAGGTGGCCGAGGAGCTGGCGGCCGCGGTGGCCGACGCCGACCTGCGGCGGTTCTGCCACGAGCTGGAGCAGCGCGCGCAGGCCCAGCACCCGCCCTCGGTCGACGGCGTGACGCTGGCGTCGCTGCACGCGGCCAAGGGCCTGGAGTGGGACGCGGTGTTCCTCGTCGGCCTGGTCGAGGGGACGCTGCCGATCCAGCACGCCGACGGCGACGCCGCCGCTGTCGAGGAGGAGCGGCGGCTGCTGTACGTCGGGGTGACGCGCGCCCGCGAGCACCTGTCGCTGTCGTGGTCGCTGGCGCGGACCGAGGGCGGCGGGCGCTACCGCAGGCGCAGCCGGTTCCTCTACGGGCTCATCCCGGACAACCACCCCGCGGCGCGGCTGCCGGTCAAGCGGGAGTCGACGGTCCGGCAGCGGTTCACCGAGAAGTTCTGCCGGGTGTGCGAGGCGCGGCTGGTCGGGGCGCTCGCGGTCAAGCTGGGCCGCTGCGAGGACTGCCCGGCCGAGGTGGACGAGCCGCTGCTCGACCGGCTGCGGGAGTGGCGGCACGAGCGGTCCCGGGCGCTGAAGGTGCCCGCCTACGTGATTTTCACTGACGCGACGCTGATGGCCATCGCCGAACAACGTCCGGTGGATCGGGCCGCGCTCGTGGCGATCTCCGGCATCGGGGCCCAGAAGCTGGAGAAGTTCGGCGCCGAGGTGCTGTCGCTGGTCTCCGGCGGCGACTCGGCCAAACGAGTGTGACCGGCGTCACGCCGAGAAGTGGAAAATCGGTTGCGGCCCCCGCCGTGGGGCCAATAACCTGCAATCACCGGGATCGAACTGCCCGGGAGTTCCGCCCAAACGACAGCGAGTGAGGAGGTGGCCATCGTGGAGAACATCATGATCCAGATGACCCCAGGCTACCTCGCGCTGCCCATGGGCGGAGCTGTGTCTGGGGCTGGGGTCTGCCCGAAGCACGTCCGCGAGCGCGTCGGCGCCTCCGCGAGCGTCGTTTCGGCACGGCAGCGCGCCGAGCGCATCGATTTCACCGCCACTCTCCCGTCCGCCACCTCGGGATGGGTGACTTGACGCCACGTCAACTCACCCAGGCTCCCGAGGCCGCGGACTCCGATACCGGAATCCGCGGCCTTTTTCTTTGCCCAAAACTTCGACCTGGAGCGACACCAGATGTCAACCGCCACTGCTCCGCGCACCGCCGGAGTGCTCCCCGACCTGCTGGACATGTCCAGCACCGGTGTGAGCGAGCTGCTCGACGCGGCTCCGCACGCCGGGCTTGACCTGCCCTGCCGGTCGTCCGACAACCCCGACCTGTGGTTCGCCGACGCGCCCGCCGAGCTCGAGCGCGCCAAGACCCTCTGCGAGGACTGCCCGGTCCGCGCGGCCTGCCTGGCCGCCGCGCTGGCCCGGCACGAGCCGTGGGGCGTCTGGGGCGGCGAGATCTTCGAGCGGGGCGTGGTCATCCCGCGCAAGCGGCCCCGCGGCCGCCCGCGCAAGGAGGACGCCGCCCGCGACGCCGCCGAGCGCGCGGCCCGCGCCCGAAACGAGGTCGCCGCATGAACACGCACCTGATCACCCCGAAGCCGTACGACTACACCCCTGAGGGAAGCACGCAAATGCTGATCTACGAACATCTCGCCAGATCCCGAATGCGGGAGGCGGAGCAGGCGGCGCGCAAGCACCGCCTGGTCCGCGGCCTCCTCCGAGCCAGGCGCTGGGAGCGGGTCTCGCATTGGGCCGCCCAGCGCGCGGAGAGCGCCACGCTCCCGGAGTGAACCGACGATCGGACAACCCCGCCACCACCCGGTGGCGGGGTTGTCCGCGTTCAGCCAGCGCGTCCGCCGACTCCGGTGGGTCCTGCGGGAGTAGGGGGCCGAGGAGGCGGACATGCGCGGAGTGGTCATGCGGGCAGCAGGCGATGTGCGGGTGACCGACCGCGAGGAGCCGAGGATCGTCGAGCCGACGGACGCGGTCATCCGGGTGACGGCCACCCGCGTCTGCGGGTCCGACCTGTGGCCCTACCGCGGCGTCGAGCCCGCCGACCACCAGGTGATGGGCCACGAGTACGTCGGGGTGGTCGAGGAGGTCGGCGCGGACGTGCGGACCGTCGCGGTCGGCGACTTCGTCGTGGGTCGTTCGTCATCTCCGACAACACCTGCGAGATCTGCCGCCCCGGCTACCAGCCCAAGTGCGTGAACGCCTCCTTCGTGTCGCAGATCGGCACCCAGGCCGAACGCGCCCGCATCCCCTTCGCCGTCGTCGGGGACGGGGCGGTCGGCCTCATGGCGGTCCTGGGCCGACCGGCGGGTTGGGCGCGCACAGCGTGGTCGAGGCCGGCGGCATGCAGGAGTCGACGATGCAGGCGCCGGTTCCTGCCGGAGCTGATCCGGCTCATCTGGGAGCGGAAGACCGATCCCGGCCGGGTCTTCGACCGCACGCTTCCGCTGGAGGAGGCCGCCGAGGCCTACCGGGCGATGGACGAGCGCCGGGCGGTCAAGGTCCTGCTCACCGTCTGACGGCAGGCCTTGCGCCGTTCGAGTGGAGAAACACGAAATAAACGCGCGGGACACCTCGGTGGCCGGTCCCGCCGCTAGCGTGGGGCGCTCTGTCAGACGGAAGCCTTGGGGCAGGCGTTGGTACAGAAGACCGTGGTCGCCCGCAGCACCCAGCGGGCGCGAGGGAATCCCGAAGTCGGCAACACCGGTGCCCGGTTCGGCCCGCAGGGGCCGCTGCCCGCCGCCGAGGTCGATCCCGTCCTGGCGGAACCGCCCGCCGCGGACTCGCCGATCGGCCTGACCGGGGCGCGATTCGGCCGGACGGGCCGCAAACGCAAGCGCGAGGCGCGGAAAGCGGACCCGGCCCCGGTCGCCGACGCCTGGTGGGACGCCGACACCCCGGTCGAGACGGGGGAGGACCACTGGACCGACGAGTACGCCGACTGGCTGACCCGCCCGGAGTCGCACGCGCTGGTGCGGCCGTACGCGTGGACCCGCGGCCGCACCCGGGCCCGAGGGGACCTGGCGATCGAGGCCCTCGTGCACACCGTCCGGCTGGACGCGCGGACGTCGTGGTCGTCGCGGGCGATCACCGAGCTGTGCCGGACGCCGCGGTCGGTCGCCGAGGTCGCCGCGCTGCTGTCGGTGCCGCTGGGCGTGGCCCGGGTGCTGATCGCGGACCTGGCCGCGGCCGGGGTCGTCCGCGTGCACGCGACGCCGGACGGGGTGCCCGACCTGACGATGTTGAACCGGGTGCTCACGGGACTTCGCCGACTGTGAGCACTAGTTTCTGCTGACATGGCGCACACGCATGACCGAATCGACTGGACCGAGCGGATCGCCGAGATGCGGCGGACCGACGCGTTGGAGGCCGAGGTCAACGGCCTGGTCGCCCACCGGCTCGTGGACCCGCTGCCCCCGGGCGCCACGGTCGTCGACGTCGGATCCGGCTCCGGCGGGATGGCCGCGGCCTTCGCCGCCGCGCTGGCGGTGCGCGGCGGCGGCCGCATCGTGCTGGTCGACGCGGTTCCCGAGCTGCAGGCGGCCGCGATCGACGCCGTCCGGGCGGCCGCGGGGGACCGGATCGAGATCGTGCCGGTCGAGTTCGACGCGGCCGACGACGGGCTCGCCGCCGCGGTCCCCGCGGGCGACCTGGTGTGGGCGTCGCGGGTCGTGCACCACCTGCCCGACGAGCGGGCCGGGGTCGCGCGGCTGGCCGGGATCGTCCGGCCGGGCGGGACGCTGGCCCTGGTCGAGGGCGGGCTGACCAAGCGATGCCTGCCGTGGGACCTGGGCGTGGGCGAGCCCGGCCTTGAGGACCGCCTGCACGCCGCCCGCGCGGAGTGGTTCACCAGGATGCGCGCGGGCATGGAGGGCGTGGTGCGCACCGGGGTCGGCTGGAACCGGCTGCTCGCCGACGCGGGCCTGAGCGACGTCCGGGCGTTCAGCTACCTCGTCGACCTGCCCGCCCCCGGCGCGGAACCCGTCCGCCGCTTCGTCGCCGACTGGCTGGCGTGGCTGTCCGGTGTGGGGGAGGAGTGGCTGTCGGAGTCGGACCGGGAGACCGTCGCCCGCCTCCTGGACGAGAACGGCCCGGACTGGGTCGGCGCCCGCGACGACGTGTTCGTCCTGGCCGCGTCGACCGTGCACCTGGGCACGAAATGACCGAGCGCTGCGCCCGCTGCGGCCGCCCCCGCGACGACGCGGACCCGGCGGCCCGGCTGGCCTGGGTCCGCGACACCGACGAGCGCGGCACGCGGTGGTACTGCCCGGAGTGCGCCCGCGAGCACCTGCGCAGCATCGAGGCCAAGCTGACCTCGGACTGGTGGTGAGCCGAGCGGTCAGGCGGCCTCGTCGGCGAAGCCGGGCTGCCAGCGGGAGATGATCGGGCGCATCGAGAAGTGGGCGTCGAGCTGGCACAGGATGCCGGTCGCGCCCGCCGTCACCCGCTGGATCAGCAGGTACTGCGGCGGCAGGTTGAGCGAGCGGCCGGTCTTGAAGTCCTGGCCGCCGCCCACGCGCTCGGCCTGGCGCTGCATCCAGCGGCGGCTGAAGTGGAAGGTCTCGACCGCTGCGGGCTCGGCGAACGGCGCCAGGTAGGCCAGGACGTCCTCGGCGTCGAGCTCCATGCCCGCGCGGACGAAGCCCTCGTCGCGCATGAGGCGGAGCAGGTCGGCCGAGCGGCCCTCGATGGACAGCCGGGTCATCACGCCCAGCGGCCTCGGCAGGCCCTCCGGGAGGCGGGCCACGGCGCCGAAGTCGATCACGCAGAGCCTGCCGTCCGGCGTGATCATGAAGTTGCCCGGGTGCGGGTCCGAGTGGAGGAGCCCCACCCGGGCCGGTGAGGAGAAGTGGAACTCGCACAGCAGCTTCCCCGCGCCGTCGCGTTCGGCGCGGCCGCCAGCGCGGATGATCTCCGACAGCGGCTTGCCCGCCACCCACTCGGTGACCGTGACCTTGGGCGCGCTGGCCACGACGCGCGGGACCAGCACGTGCGGGTCGCCTGCGAACGCCTTGGCGAACGTGCGCTGGTTCTCCGCCTCGGCGCGGTAGTCGAGCTCCTCGACCATCCGGTCGGCGAGCTCGCGCAGCAGCGGCTTGATCTCCATGCCCGGCACCAGCGGCTGGAACAGCTTGCTGAACCGCTGGAGCTGCCGCAGGTCCGACAGCAGCGCCTCGTCCGCGCCCGGGTACTGCACCTTGACGGCCACCTCGCGCCCGTCGTGCCACACCGCCCGGTGCACCTGCCCGATGCTGGCCGCCGCCGCGGGCTGGTCGTCGAACTCGGTGAAGCGCTTGCGCCAGCCGCTGCCCAGCTGCTGGGCCAGCACCCGGTGCATGGTGGACGCGCTCATCGGCGGCGCGGCCGACTGCAGCCGGGTCAGCGCCTCCCGGTACGGCTCCGCCAGCTCGTCGGGCACCGCGGCCTCGAACACCGACAGCGCCTGGCCGAACTTCATCGCCCCGCCCTTGAGCTGCCCGAGCACGGCGAACACCTGCTCGGCCGTCCGCGCGGACAGCTCGGCGCTGACCTTGTCCGCGCTCTGCCCGGCCAGCCGCTTCCCCCAGCCGCCGACCGCCCGGCCCGCCACCCCGAGCGGGATGCTGGCGAGCCGCGCCGTCCGCGCGACAGTCTTGCGTGGCATCTCGGTCACGACCCGATTGTTCCCTGCCCGGGCCGCCCCACGCAGCCAGTTCGTGCGTGATACCCGGGACATCCCGCCCGCGGCGGGCGCGCTGGCGCCGGTGCGTGAGGGGTCGTGGGCCGACGGTGGTGGTCGGGGGAGCCGTTCGGCCGATGGCCGCGGCCGGTGGCAGGCCGTGGCGTCGGTCACGCGCGGAACCGGCCGGTCGACAGCGGTGCCGATGTCGCCGGAGGCCCTGTGCTGCAACGGAAGGGGGAGCGCGGGTCGGTGTGGTCACGCGTCCAGTCTGCCCGGCTGGGCCGAACGGCCGAGCCGGTTGTCCACAGGTCGAAATGCCGCTCCCGGGATGTCGGTGGGGACCCTTACCGTTGTGCCGTGGCCGAACCCCGCGTCGAGGTGCGCAGGAGCAAGCGTCGCACCCGCACCGTCACCGCGTATCGAGACGGTGACACCCTGATCGTCCAGATCCCTGCCCGACTGTCCAAGAAAGAGGAGGCCCACTGGGTCGCCGAGATGCAGCGCAGGCTGCTGCGCAGCGAGGCCCCGGCGCGTCCGCCCGCGCGGTCGTCGGACGCCACGCTGCTGGCGCGCTGCCAGGAGCTGTCCGCGAAGTACTTCGGCGGCCAGTGCGACCCGGCGTCGGTCCGCTGGGTCCCGCCCATGCGGACCCGCTGGGCCTCCTGCACGCCCATCGACCGCACGATCCGGATCAGCGAGCGGCTGCGCCGGGTCCCGGCCTGGGTGCTCGACTACGTGCTCGTGCACGAGCTCGCCCACCTGCTCGAACCCGGGCACGGCCCGCGGTTCTGGGCGCTGGTGCGCCAGTACCCCAGGACCGACCGCGCCGTCGGCTACCTGGAGGGCCTCTCCGCCGCGGCGGGCTGGGGGCTCACGGAGGACTGACGAAGCAGAACTCGTTGCCCTCCGGGTCGCGCATGACCTGGAAGGACCCCTTGGCGTCGGACATGAGCCCGCCCATCCGCTGCGCGCCGAGGCCGACCGCGGTCTCGGCGGCGGCGCGGATGTCGTCGACCTCGACGTCGAGGTGCAGCCGGTTCTTGGTCGTGCGCGGGTCCGGCACCGGCTGGAAGGCCAGCCGGGGGAAGCCGGGCGGGTCGGTGTGCGACCAGCCGGACGCGCGGTCGACCACGTCGCCGCCGAGCAGCCCGGCCCAGAAGCGGGCCAGGACGGCGGGCTCGAGGCAGTCGATGACGAGCTGGTCGAGCCGGGCCCTCACTCCTCGGTCCCCTCGGTCTTCCTGAGCTCGGCGATCGGGTCGACGTCGGCGTGGCCGAGGCGGTCGGCGAACTCCATCGGGTCGTCGAGGTCGTCGGCGGTGGGCAGCAGGTCGGGGTGGGCCCAGAGGCCGTCGCGGACCTCCATGCCGTGCTGGTCGGTCACCAGCCGCCACAGCGCGGCGGCGGCGCGCAGCCTGCGCGGACGCAGCTCCAGCCCGACCAGGGTGGCGAAGGTCTGCTCGGCCGGGCCACCGGAGGCGCGGCGGCGCCGCAGCGTCTCGCGCAGCGCGTCCGCGCCGGGCAGCCGGTCGCCGACCGCGTCGCCGACGACGACGTCCACCCAGCCCTCGACCAGGGCGAGCAGGGTCTCCAGGCGGGCCAGCGCCGCCTTCTGCTCCGGCGTGGTCTGCGGCTCGAGCACGCCGGACTGCATGGCCCGCTCGATCGACTCGGGGTTCATCGGGTCGAACTGGCCCGCGAGCTGCTCCAGCGCGCTGGTGTCGACCTTGATGCCGCCCGCGAACTCCTCGACCGAGGCCAGCATCCGCTGGCGCAGCCACGGCACGTGCGCGAACAGCCGCTGGTGGGCGGCCTCGCGCGCGGCCAGGAACACCATGACCTCGCTGGAGGGCCGCTCCAGGCCCTTGGTGAACGCCTCGATGTTCTCCGGCAGCAGCGCGGCCGTGCCCTCCGGGCCCAGCGGCAGGCCGATGTCGGAGGAGGTCTGCACCTCGGCGGCCAGCTGCGCCAGCGCCTGGCCCAGCTGCGAGCCGAAGGCCATGCCGCCCATCTGGCCGACCATCGCCAGCAGCGGGCCCGCCTGCTGCTTGGCCTCCGCCGGGAGGGCCTCGACCCAGGCGCCGGACATGCGCTGGGCCACCGGGTCGCACAGCCGCCGCCAGGTGGGCAGCGTGGCGTCCACCCAGTCGCGCGCCGTCCACGCCCTGGTGGTGGCCGCGCCCGCGGGCAGCGTGGTGACCGGGTCGAGCCACATCTCGGCGAGGTGGACCGCGTCGGTGACCGCCTTGCCCGAGTCGGCGGCGAAGCCGGGCCTGGCGCCCAGCTTCTGCACGGCTATCTGCTTGGCCAGGTCGTAGTTCACCGGGCCGCTCGACGTGCTCGCCTGGCTCATCATCTGACCCAGCTGGCTGAGCATCTGGCCGAGCTGCCCGAACGCGTCGAACGGGTTCGGTTGCTGCCCGGCCTGGTCCGGGTTCTCGTTCTTGTCCCGGTCGTCGGGGTCCGGCAGGCTGAAGCCGAACTTGAACTCGTTCATAGGTCCACGGTACGCGGCACGCCCGCCTCCGGTACGTCAGGTGATCCGCCATGGCGAACGCACGTACCCTGTGTGCTCGTGAGCACCGTCGCCGCCCAGGACCCGGTTCCCGCCCCGCCCGACTCCCAGCGCGGGCTGTCCCGGCGCGGCTGGACCGTGCTCGTCGGGTTCGTCCTGGCCTTGGTGTTCGCGGTGCTCGGCGCGACCGTGCCCATCCCGTACGTCTCGCTGGGCCCCGGCCCGACCTACGACACCCTCGGCTCCGTCGACGGCGTGGCGATCGTGCAGGTCGAGGGCGAGCAGACGTACGAGACCACCGGCCAGCTGCGCATGACGACCGTCTCGGTGAATGATGACATCACCCTGTTCGGCGCGCTCGCGCTGTGGGTGAGCGGCCGCTTCGCGCTGGCCCCGCGCGAGGAGTACTTCCCGCCGGGGGAGACCGAGGAGCAGATCGAGCAGCAGAACACCAAGCTGTTCGAGGACTCCCAGAGCAACGCCGAGACCGCCGCCCTGCGCCACCTCGACTACCCGATGAAGGTCATCGCCCAGCAGATCACCACCGGCGCGCCCGCCGACAAGGTGCTCGCTCCCGGCGACGAGATCGCCGAGGTCAACGGCAGGAAGATCGCCCAGGCCGACGACGTGCGCGCCGCGCTGGCGGGCACCCGCCCCGGCGACGCGGTGCCGATCACCTACGTGCGCGGCGGCGTCACCGAGACCGCGACCATCACCCTCGGCGACGCGGCGGCCTTCGGGGCAGACGCCCGCGAGGAGGGCTTCATCGGGCTCGGCGTCGTCGACCAGCCCGAGGTCGACTTCACCACGACGATCACCCTGGAGGACGTGGGCGGGCCGTCGGCCGGGCTGATGTTCTCCCTGGCCATCGTGGACCGGCTGACCGAGGGCGACCTGGCCGACGGGCAGATCATCGCCGGGACCGGCGAGATCACCACCCAGGGCGTGGTCGGCCCGATCGGCGGCATCGCGTTCAAGATGACCGCGGCCGCCGAGGCCGGGGCGACGACGTTCCTGGTGCCCGCTGCCAACTGCGCCGAGGCCGTGGACAACGCGCCCGAGGGCCTGCGGCTGGTCCGCGTGGAGACCCTGGAGGGCGCGGTGCAGTCGCTGAAGGACCTGGAGGCGGGCCGCCAGGTGCCGCTCTGCACGGCAGGTTAGTCGGCGGCCGGTTAGTCGGCGCCCGGTTAGTCGAAGGTCGCCAGCAGGGCGCGGGTCAGGTTCGGCGCCAGCTGCGGGTTCTCGACCAGTTCGTCGATGTCGCGGACGCGGACGACGCACGCCGTCGCGCCCTCGCGCAGCACCGCGGCCACCAGCCGGGCCTCCCTGGCCATCGGGTGCGACGCGGCGACCCGGGCCATGGCGTCCTCGGCGTCGGGCAGGTCCGCCTCGGCGTCCGGGGGCAGCATGACGATCTCCTGCACGAGCGCACAGCCCGCGACCGCCTCCGGCCACATGATCCCGGCCAGCGCCGCGCCGAGGTCGCCGTCGGGGAGGCTGTCCTGGGCGATGGGGGTCAGCGGGGACTCCGGGTCGACCTGGCCAGCCAGGTCCGGCTGCTCGCGCAGCAGGTGCTCGGTGGGCACCAGGGCGAACAGCTGGGGGCGCTGGTCCCAGCCCCCGGAATGGACGAACTCCTCGACCTCGCGGGCGACCGACGGCAGGGCGGAACTGGGCTCGCTCACGCCGGTCATCCTCGCACCCCCGGCGATCCACAGCCGAATTCCGCACCATTCGGACACCGCCGTGGGAACCTGAACCGGCCCTCGTAGAGTTGAACGGTCAGGGCCAGTCACGACCTGGCCCGGCCAGACGACAAGCAAGCGACCCTGGAGTGTGTCCAGTGGCCACTCGGCCCCCGATCGGCCTGCCGAAGCTGTCCCGGCGCAGCCGCATCCTGCTCATCCTCGGCGCCGCCGTCCTGCTGATCCTGTTGCTGGGCTCCCGGCTGCTGGGGACGTATGTGGACTGGCTGTGGTTCGGTGAGGTCGGGTTCCGCTCGGTGTTCACCACCATGATCATCACGCGGATCGCGCTGTTCTTCATCGTCGGCGCGTTCGTCGGCGGCGTGCTCGCGCTGAGCCTGTGGATCGCCTACCGCACCCGCCCGGTGTTCGTGCCGGTCGGCAGCGCCGACGATCCGCTCGCCCGGTACCGCTCGACCATCGTGCAGCGGGTCCGGCTGTTCGGCATCGGCATCCCGGCCGTCGTGGGCCTGATCGCCGGGTCCGCCGCCCAGGGCGACTGGCAGCGCGTGCAGCTGGCGTTCAACGCCACCTCGTTCGGCACGCTGGACCCGGAGTACCAGATCGACATCGGGTTCTACGCGTTCACGCTGCCGTTCATCACCTGGATCATCAGCTGGCTGTTCGTCGCCGTCGCCCTGGCGTTCTTCGGCGCGCTGATCACCCACTACATCTTCGGCGGCATCCGGCTGGCGGGTAAGGGCGGGCAGCTCGCCGGGCCCGCGCGCATGCAGCTGTCGATCACCGCTGGCGTGTTCGTGCTGGTGTACGCGGTCGACTACTTCTTCGAGCGCTACGAGCTGCTGTTCTCCGAGCGCAACCCGCTCTTCAGCGGCGCGACGTACACCGACCTCAACGCGGTGCTGCCCGCCAAGCTGATCCTGATGTTCATCGCGGGCTTCTGCGCCGTGGCGTTCTTCGTCGGCGCGTTCCTGCGCAACCTGCAGCTGCCCGCGATCGCCACCGCGCTGCTGGTGCTCTCCGGCATCCTCATCGGCGTCGCCTACCCGGCGATCGTGCAGCAGTTCTCGGTCCGGCCGAACGAGAACGCCAAGGAGGCCGAGTCCATCCAACGCAACATCGCCGCGACCAAGCTCGGCTTCGGCATCACCGACGACAAGGTGAGCACCCTCGACTACCCGGGCGTGAGCACCGCGACGCCCGCCCAGATCCGCCAGCAGGAAGCCAGCGTCAACACCATCTCCAACATCCGGCTGCTGGACCCGAACATCCTGGCCCCGACGTTCACCCAGCGCGCGGGCGCGGAGAACTTCTACGGCTTCCCGACCAAGCTCGACGTCGACCGGTACACCATCGACGGCAAGACGCAGGACTACATCGTCGCCGCGCGCGAGATCAAGACCAGCGGGCTGACCGAGACCCAGGGCACCTGGATCAACCGGCACATGATCTACACGCACGGCAACGGCTTCGTCGCCGCGCCCGCGAACACGATCAACTCCGCGCTGCAGGACGCGGGCGGCGAGGGCGGCTTCCCGGTCTTCAAGATCAGCGACCTGACCCGCGAGGGCCCGTTCGGCCTGACGGAGCCGCGCATCTACTACGGCGAGCTGTCCACCGACACCTACGCCATCGTCGGCGGCCGCAACGACGGCGCGCCCATGGAGTACGACACCGCCTCGCAGACCTACTCCTACGCGGGCAAGGGCGGCGTGCCCATCGACGGGCTGATGAACAAGCTGGCGTTCACGCTGCACTACGGCGAGCGGAACATCCTGTTCTCCAGCCAGATCGTCGACGGCACGCGGATCATGTACAACCGCAACCCGCGCGACCGCGTGGCCAAGGTCGCGCCCTGGCTGACCCTCGACGGCGACCCGTACCCCGCGGTGATCGACGGCCGCATCCAGTGGATCATCGACGGCTACACCACGCTGGAGAACTACCCGTACTCCCAGCGCACCCCACTCGGCGAGGCCACGAGCGACTCCCTGGCGGGCGTGGTGCGCCAGGAGAACCGCACCATCAGCTACATCCGCAACTCGGTGAAGGCCACCGTCGACGCCTTCGACGGCAGCGTGAAGCTGTACGCGATCGACGAGGAGGACCCGGTCCTCAAGGCGTGGATGGGCGTCTTCCCCGGCACGGTGCTGCCCAGCAGCGCGGTGTCCGACGACCTGCGCTCGCACTTCCGCTACCCGGAGGACCTGTTCAAGGTCCAGCGCGAACTGCTGTCGAAGTACCACGTGCAGGACGCCAACGAGTTCTTCTCCCAGAAGAGCTTCTGGAACGTCCCGGTCGACCCGACCGAGGGCGGCGGCACCAACACCGGCACCACCGGCGCCAAGCAGCCGCCGTACTACGTGCTCGCGCAGATCCCCGGCCAGGAGGACGCCACCTTCCAGATCACCAGCGCGCTGACGTTCCTCAACCGCGCGTTCCTGGCCTCGTGGGTGTCGGTGTCGTCGGACCCGGAGAACTACGGGCAGATCAGCGTCCTGAGACTGCCGAGCGCGGGAACGAGCCAGATCGAGGGCCCCGGGCAGGTGCAGAACCGGTTCCTGACGACCCCTGAGGTCACCGAGAACCGGACGCTGATCCAGAACCCGACGGTCGACGTCAAGTTCGGCAACCTGCTGACCCTGCCACTGGCCGAGGGCCTGCTGTTCGTCGAACCGATCTACATCCAGCGCAAGGACGACGACGCCTTCCCGCAGCTGGCCCGCGTGCTGGTGTCGTTCAACAACCGCGTCGGCTTCGCGGCCACGGTCTCCGAGGCCCTGGAGAAGGCCATCGGCGCGGGCACCGGCCAACCGGCCACCCCGCCCGGCGAGGAGGGCGACGACCCGCCGCCGACCACGCCCACCACCCCGCCGCCCACCGGCCCCGGCAACGGCGGAGACGCCAACGCCGACGTGGCCGCCGCGGTGCAGGCGCTGGACGCCGCCCTGGCCAAGCTCAAGGCCGCCCAGCAGTCCGGCGACTTCGCCGCCCAGGGCGAGGCCCTGGCGGAACTGGAAGCCGCCGCCGACCAGTACAACGAGGCGAAGGCCAAGCAGGAACAGACCGGCGGCTCACCCCCCGGCCCGTCCCCGTCACCCACCCCGTCCCCCAACGGCGGCGGCTGATCGAAATCGGCCCCGGGGCCCGCAGCCCCGGGGCCGATTTGCATCCGGACTTCCCCGTAACGTAGAGTTCCCCTTACCGACGCGGGGTGGAGCAGCTCGGTAGCTCGCTGGGCTCATAACCCAGAGGTCGCAGGTTCGAATCCTGTCCCCGCTACAGAGTTGGGAGAGCCCTATCCGCGGAAAGCGCGGATGGGGCTCTTTCGCATTTTGCCTGGGGGCCGAGCCCCCAGACCCCCACGGTGCGGTATCCCGCGAGGGTGGGTGGGCGGGTTTGGGGTGGTCCGTTGTGGTGGGTAGGGGGAGCAGTCGTTGTGGTGGGTGTGGGGGAGTGGTGGGTGCGGGGAGTGGTGTGGGTGGGGAGCGGTGTGGGCGAGATGTGGTGGCGTGGGGGATGGGGTGAGTGGTGAGGGTGGAAGTGGTTGGGGTGTAAGGGGAGGTGGAAGTCGTTGGGGCGTGGAGTAGCCCGCTGGAAGGGCCGGGCCGGGAGCGGTTGGTTGGAGTGGAGTGGCCGAGCTTGGGGCCGACGGTTGAAGGGGTGGAGAGGCGAAGGGGCGGAGGACTGATTGGGCGGAGTGGTGAGGGGGCGGAGTGGTGAAGGGGTGGAGGAGTGAAGGGGTGGAGAGGTGAAGGGGCGGAGGAGCGAAGGGGCGGAGGAGTGAGGGGGCGGAGAGGTGAGGGGTGAAGGGATGAGGCTTTGGGGCGGAACGCGGGGGAGCAGCGGGATCACTGGGGAACGGGACGCGCCCCTGGTAACTGTCCGATGGGGTGGACTCGCATTCGTGGGGAGCGAGACGGTGCTACCCTCGCTCGGCGCGGAACGGCTTCGCCGCTCCGCCCTTCTTTCCGCGCCGCGCCGTCTCGCTTAGGGGCCCCGCGAATGCGAGTTCGCCCCATCGGACACCAAGAAGCAACTCGCGAACCACCCACGCGACCGCCAGCCCGGGGCACAAGAGGACTCAGCCGCGAGTGCCGGGGCAACCACCCCGAGCGCCGAGCAAATCAGCTGCGGCCGCAGAAACGGCACAGCGAAGCCCAGCGGGGGCAAGCACGGCCGCAGCAATCCCTCGAACACCGCAAAAACGCGCTCCACCACCCAGAAGACCGCCCGATCGACCCCCAAGAAGACCCCCGTGAAAGCCGACCCCGAGGGTGTGTATAGTTGTACTTACCGACGCGGGGTGGAGCAGCTCGGTAGCTCGCTGGGCTCATAACCCAGAGGTCGCAGGTTCGAATCCTGTCCCCGCTACCACCGCGAAAGGCCCGATCCACACCAGATCGGGCCTTTCGCGCGTTATTGGGTTTGGGCCCGGCGCCCGGTTTGGTTGGCTGTGGGCCATGGGTGAGCTTTCGGCGCGGGACGTGGTCGGGCTGTTGGCCGAGGAGGAGCGGCTGCGGGTGTTCGCGGCCCTGGTGCTCGGCGCGGCCGACACCGGCGAGGTTGAGCGGGTCACCGGGTTGTCGGCGCGGCAGGTGGGGCGCGCGTTGCTGAAGTTGCGCGACGGCGGGCTGGTGTCCGGCATGGCCGTGCGTGCCGAGGTCGTCAAGGCGGCGGCGCGGGGTGCGGCCGAGGAGCCGGAGTCGTTCGGGTACGCCGACCAGCGGGTCGAGGGCGTGGTGCGGGCCTTCGTGCGCGACGGGCGGCTCGTGGGGATGCCCGCGCAGGCGGCCAAGCGGCAGGTGGTGTTGGAGCACGTCGTGCAGGCCTTCGAGCCCGGGGTGCGGTACGGGGAGAAGGAGGTCGACGTGGTGCTGCGGGCCTGGTGCGAGGGCGGCGGGGTCGACTTCGTCACCGTGCGGCGGTACCTGGTGGACGCCGGGCTGCTCAGCCGCGAAGCCGGGGTGTACTGGCGTTCCGGCGGCTACACCTAGGACGGGTCGGAGCCGCGGACGGCCCACACCCAGAAGGCCAGCGCCGCGGTGAGCGCGGTGGCGGCGAGCCAGCCCGGGAAGCCGCTGCTGTCGATGTACGCCCAGAACAGGCCCACCAGGGGCGCCGACAGCGCGGCGGGCGCGTCCACGCGGAACTGCCGGGCCATGCCGGGCACCGACTCGGGGGCGTCCGGGACGGCGGCGTTGTCCGTGCGGCGCCCGGGCGGCTCTGTCGCGCGGACCCGGCCGGACGGGAACAGGGTGACGCCGTTCACCCGGAACGCGACGAAACGGTTGCGTCGGGGGTCGCCGTAGGCCTCGACCACGGTCGGCGTCGGCAGGGTAGGCAGGGCGGGGTCGAAGTAGACCGGGACCCAGCGCCGCGGTCCCGACTCGGTCTCCAGGTACGACCGGGTCAGCAGCCCGCGCTGCACGCGGAGCCTGCGCACCGCCAGACGCGTCGGTGAGCGCCGCAGCAGCAGGGTCCGGCTCACGGCCAGCCAAACGACGTGCGCGGCCGTCAGGACGGTCACCAGGGCCGTGAACACCACCCCGCCCAGCGCGCGGTCGGCGTCAGCGAAGATTTCGGCGCCCGGGACGACGGCGCGGTGCGGGGCGCGCGGGTCGTAGGCGATCGTGGCGGGCGCCTCGGCGGGCGGCGGGGTCACCGCCAGCGGGATGTCCGCCGAGTGCGCGAGGCCGTCCGGCGATGTCCACTCGGCGCGGACCACGGACCCGCCCAGCGGCGTCACGGTGCCCGTGACGACCTCCGACAGCCCCGCCAGCGAGGCGTCGAGGGCGCGGTAGGTGGCCAGCGACATCCCGCCGACCAGGCCGCAGACCAGCACGACGAGCGCGGTGGCCAGGAGAACGTGACGGGCCGCGCGCACCCAGGAGGATGCGCGCGGCCCGGTGGACTCGACCATCGTCAGGCTGCGAAGCCCATGGCGGTGTAGTCCGGGTCAGCGACGCCGAAGGCGCCGAAGTTGACCAGCTTGGCGTCCACGGCGACCGCGCCCGGCACCTGGTACAGCGGCAGGTGGTGGCCCGCCTCCCAGATGAGCTTGTCGGCCTGGTTGGTCAGCTCGACGCGCTTGGCGTCGTCCAGCTCGGCGTTGGCCTGGTCGAGGAGCTTGTTGATCTCCTCGGAGCCGATCCGGCCGAAGTTCTGGTTCACGCTGTTCGGGTCGAGGTAGTAGATGCCCTTGGACGAGCTGATCGGCCAAGGCGTCTGCGACCAGCCGAAGCCGACCATGTCGAAGTTGCCGGTGTTGACGAAGTCGCTGAAGAACGTCGCCGAGGGCTGCGCGTCGATGATGACGTTGACGCCGACCTCCTTGAGCTGCGCCTGGGTCAGCTTGGAGATCTGCTCGGAGATCGGGTTGCCCGCGGTGGACACGATGCGGATGTCCAGCTGCTTGCCGTCCTTCTTGCGGAACTCGCCGTCCATCTTCCAGCCCAGGGCCTCGAGGTCGGCCTTGGCGGCCTCCTTGTCGGCCTTGATCGGGGCGGAGTTGTCCACGTAGTTCGCGGTGCCCTGCAGGAAGAAGTGGTTGCCCAGCGCCTTCGGGTCGGCCACGATCGGGCCGAGGATGCCCTTGGCGTAGACGTTCGGGTCCATGGCCTTCATGACCGCCACACGCAGCTTCTGGTCGGCCAGGATCGAGGTCTCGGCGCCGTTGAAGGTGATGTGGTTGTAGGACTTGCCGGGGGCCTCGCGGACCTCGACGCCCTGCATGGCCTTGGCCCGCTGGAAGTTGTCCACACTGGAGCCGATCTTGTACCAGTCGATGGCGTCGGAGGCCAGCGAGTCGGCCAGCGCGGCGCGCTCGACCACCCGGAAGGTGATCTTGTCCAGCTTGGGCTTGCGGCCCCACCAGTTCGGGTCCGGGACCACGCTGACCAGCTTGGCGGTCTGGTCGATGGTCTCGATCTTGAACGGGCCCGCGGTCGCCTTCGGGCCGTCGATCCAGCCCTCGTTGAAGGTCTTCGGGTCGGCGTTCAGCGACTTCGGGTAGAGCGGGCTGAACAGCGAGGTCCACTCCGCGAACTTCTTCTTGAAGGTGACGACGACCTCGTTGTCGGCCGCGCCCTTCTCCACCTTCTCGATGTCCTCGTAGCCGGTGGTTCCCGCGACCGAGAACTCCTCGTTGGTGCCGTTCAGCGCCTTGAACTGGGCGTCGAAGTCCTCCCAGCCGATCGGCGTGCCGTCACTCCACTTGGCGTTCGGGTTCAGCTTGTAGGTGACGACCTGCGGGTCCGGGGAGGTCAGCGTGGCCGACTCCAGGTAGTCCGGGTTGACGACGATCTTCCCGGCCTTGTCCGCGACGTGCAGCTTCGGGATCAGCGCGCTGAGGATGTAGTCGTGGTCGACCAGCGGGCCGTTCAACTGGTTGTAGTTCCAGTTGTCCGGCAGCGCGTCCAGCGGCCACTTCAGCTCGCCGCCCTGCTTGACCTGGTCGTAGGGCTGCTCGTTGATGGCCCACGAGCCCTGCGCGGCCTGGTCGGTCCCTTGCAGACCGCCGCCTGCCTGGTCGTTGTCGCCGCCGCCGCACGCGGTCAGCACCAAGGCCGCCGCGGTGACGGACGCGGCGACACCGGTCCACTTTCTGCGATTCACGGGGGTAACCCTCCTTCTTGCCCGCTATACGACTGCGCGGGACTCGGCATAGTGACACGCGGCACGGTGGTCCCCCGCGCCGTCGAGGTCCGGTTCCTGGTCGAGGCACAACGCCCGCTGCGCTTCCGGCAGGGCGGCGAACTTGAAGCAGCGGGTGTGGAACCGACACCCCTGCGGCGGATTGGCCGGGCTGGGCAGGTCGCCGGTGAGGATGATCCGCTCCCGGCGCCGCTCGACGACCGGGTCCGGGATCGGGATCGCCGAGAGCAGGGCCTGGGTGTAGGGGTGCTCGGGCGCGCCGAACACCTTCTCCACCGACCCGATCTCGATGATCTTGCCCAGGTACATCACCGCGACCCGGTCGGCGATGTGGCGCACCACCGACAGGTCGTGGGCGACGAACAGGTAGGACAGGCCGAGCTTCGCCTTCAGCTCGTCCAACAGGTTGATCACGCCCGCCTGGATCGAGACGTCCAATGCGGACACCGGCTCGTCGAGCACGATGAGCCGGGGCTCCAGGGCCAGCGCGCGGGCGATGCCGATGCGCTGGCGCTGCCCGCCGGAGAACTCGGCGGGGTAGCGGTCGGCGTGCTCGCGCCGCAGGCCGACCAGGTCGAGCAGTTCGGGCACCCGGGCGTCGATCTGCGCCTGCGAATACCCGTGCACCTGCATGGGCTCGGCGAGGATGTCGCTGATGGGCATCCTCGGGTCGAGCGCGGCCATCGGGTCCTGGAACACGACCTGCATGTCCCGCCGGATCGCCTTGCGGGCGGTCCGGTCGAGCGCGGTGGTCTCCTTGCCGAGCACGGCGATGCGGCCGGACTGCAGCTTCTCCAGGCCCAGGATCTCCATGAGCGTGGTGGTCTTGCCGCAGCCGGACTCGCCGACCAGGCCGAGCGTCTCGCCGGTGCGGATGTCGAAGCTGATGCCGTCGACGGCGCGGACGCTGCCGATGGTGCGCTTGAACACCGAGCCCTTGGTCAGCGGGTACGCCTTGACCAGGTCCTGGACCTCCAGCACGGTCTCCCGCTGCTCGCGGGGCACCGCGGCGATCGGGGGCTCCTCGACGACGTCCACGCCGTACACCTCGGCCGCGTCGGCGTCGGTCCCGGCGATCTCGTCGCTGCGGATGCACGCCGCGTGGTGCCCGGGCGCGACCTCGGCCAGCGGCGGCTCCGCGGTGGTGCACGCCTCGACCGCCATGGGGCAGCGCGGGGCGAACGGGCAGCCCGGCGGCAGCTCCACCAGCGACGGCGGCTGGCCCTCGATCGGGACCAGCGGCTGCTTCTCGTCGGCGTCCAGCCGCGGGATGGAGCCGAGCAGGCCCAGCGTGTACGGCATGCGCGGGTGCGGGTACACCTCGTCAACCGGGCCGGTCTCCACCGCGCGCCCGGCGTACATGACCATCAGCCGGTCGGCGAACCCGGCGACCACGCCGAGGTCGTGGGTGATGATCACGATGCCCGCGCCGGTGACCTCCTGGGCGGTCTTGAGCACCTCCAGCACCTGCGCCTGCACGGTGACGTCCAGCGCGGTCGTCGGCTCGTCGGCGATGATCAGGTCGGGGTCGTTGGCGATCGCGATGGCGATGACCGCGCGCTGGCGCATGCCGCCGGAGAACTCGTGCGGGAACGCCTTGGCGCGCTGGGCCGCGTTCGGGATGCCGACGAGGTCCAGCAGCTCCACCGCGCGGTTGTTCGCCTGCTGCTTGCTGACCCTGCCCTTGCCGTGGGTCAGCAGCGCCTCGGCGATCTGGTCGCCCACGGTGTAGACCGGGGTCAGCGCGGACAGCGGGTCCTGGAACACCATCGAGATCCGGCGGCCGCGGATGCGCGAGAGCTCGGTGTCGCCGAGGCCGAGCAGCTCCTTGCCGCGGAACCGGATCGACCCCGACACCCGCGCCTGGGCGGGCAGCAGCCCCATCACGGCCAGCGAGGACACCGACTTGCCCGACCCGGACTCGCCCACGATGCCGAGCACCTCGCCGGGCGCGACCTCGTAGCTCAGCCCGCGCACCGCGCGCACGCGGCCGCTCTCGCTGGGGAAGGACACCCGCAGGTCGTCCACCTTCAGCACCGGGCCGTCCACCTCCGGCGTGGGCCCGTCGAACATCAGGTCGGCGGCGGTCACTCCGACTCCTCCTCGCTCTTGGTTGCGCGCTTCCGAGCCCTCGTGGAGCTCGGGTCGAGCGCGTCGCGCAGGCCGTCGCCGAACAGGTTCACCGCGAGCACGAACAGCACGAGGAAGCCCGCGGGCAGGTAGAACAGCCAGGGGTAGGTGATCACCGAGTCGGTCCCGGTGGCGATGAGCGTGCCCAGGGAGACGTCCGGGGGCTGCACGCCGAAGCCGAAGAAGCTCAGGCCGGTCTCCGACAGGACCGCCGCGCCGATGGTGATGGTCGCGTCGATGATCAGCAGCGAGGCCATGTTCGGCACGATGTGCTTGAAGATGATCCGCAGCGGGGACTGGCCCATGAACCGCGCGGCCTTGACGTACTCGCGCTCGCGCAGGGTCAGCGTCATGCCGCGCACGATCCGCGCGGTGATCATCCAGCTGAACGCGGCCAGCAGGGCCACGAACAGCAGCCAGCTCTCGCCCTTGAACGCCGGGCTGAGCACCGCGATGATCAGGAACGACGGCAGCACGAGCAGCAGGTCGACCACCCACATCAGCGTCCGGTCCACCCAGCCGCCGAAGTAGCCTGCCAGCGCGCCGACCAGCGCGGCCACGCTCGTGGAGATCACCCCGACCAGCAGACCGATCGTGAGCGACTTCTGCAGACCGCGCATGACCTGCGCGAACACGTCCTCGCCGATCTTGGTGGTGCCGAACCAGTGCTCGGCGCTCGGCGGCTGCAGGAACGCGGTGTAGTCCGGCTCCGCGTAGCCCCACGGGGAGATCAGCGGGCCGAGGAAGGCCATCAGGTACAGCAGCACGACCACGATCAGGCCGAACACCGCGCCCTTGCGGCGCAGGAACCGCCGCAGGACGAGCCGCGACCGCGTCGCCGACCGCTCGCGCTTGGGCGCCCCGCCGTCGACCGGGCTGGCGCCGGGGGCGGCCGCGTCACTGGTGATAGTCGCCATTTCCAGTCCCCCCTAGACCCGGACTCGCGGGTCGAGCGCGGCGTAGAGCACATCGGACAGCCAGCCGGAGATGAGCACCAGGACCGCGATGAACAGCGTGACGGTGGCCACGACGTTGGTGTCCTGGGCGGTCACGCCGCTGATGAGCCAGTCGCCCATGCCGTACCAGCCGAAGATGCGCTCGGTGAACGTGCCGCCGGTGATGAGCAGGCCGAACCCGAACGCGAACAGGGTCGCCATCGGGATGAGCGCGGTCCGCAGGCCGTGCTTGAACAGCGCGCGGCGCCGGGTGAGGCCCTTGGCCTGGGCGGTGCGCAGGAAGTCGCTGCCGAGCACGTCGAGCATGGCGCTGCGCTGGTAGCGGCTGTAGAAGGCGATCTGGCCGAGGGCGATGGTGAGCGTCGGCACGATCAGGTAGCGCAGCCGGTCGCCCAGGGACTCGAACCAGGTGCCCTGGAAGCCCGGTGTGGCCTCGCCGAGGGTCTGCAGGTAGTTGCTGCCGATGAGGTCGTTGAACGCCTGGGCGGGCTGCTTGAGCAGCGTGCCGAGCACGAAGACCGGAATGGACAGGATGACGAAGGAGAACAGCGTCGCCACGTGGTCGGTCAGCTTGTACTGGCGGATGGCGCTGACCACGCCCAGCACGACGCCGCAGATGACGCCGATGGTGACGCCCAGCAGGAACAGCCGCAGGCTGACCCCGATCCTCCTGCCCAGCTCGTCGGTGATGGGGTGTCCGGCCACGGTCTGGCCGAAGTCGCCCTGGACGACGCCGCCGAGCCAGCTGAGGAACCGCTGGGGGATCGGCTGGTCGAGCATCAGGTCGACGCGTTTGGCCTGGATGACGGCGTCCGGCGGCGGCGGGTTCCGCTGCATGAGGATGCCGATGGGGTCGAACGTCAGCGAGGCGAGGGCGAACGCCAGGAACGTCGCCACCAGGCACAACACGATGTAGTTCGCCAGGCGTCGGACGAGGAATCCGATCACGTCAGAAAGGGCCTTCCGGTACGGCCCGGTCGGGGCCTGCACGCGACAGTCACGAAGATGGGATGTTCGGCCGTGGAGGTCTGGCGAGGAACCTACTTTAGTAGGGAATCCGGTTACAGCTCGGAGACGGAGGCGGCTAGCCCCGTATGGGTGGTTGCTATAGGTGATTCCGGCCACAGGGCCGTGCAGGTCGCAGCGCCATTCGGGTGACTACGTCGAACCGGTCCCGACTGGGCCGATCGGGTAGCCGCGGCGGTCAGTGATCCACTCCATTGGGTGAGCGCCGGGCGGCGGTCCCAAGGGGACCGTCGCGGTTTGCGCCGGACGGGCGGGGTGGCTTGGGCTGTTCGGTCGCGTCCGAACGAGTCGGCGGAGCCCGGCTGTGATCAGCCATTGTGGACTGGGCAGGCCGGCCATTGTGGACAGCGTGCGCGGAACGTGGCACCGTGGACATGTGTCTGATTTGAATGCAACCGCAGCGGCACTGCTCGGCTTGCTGCACGACGGTCCGCAGACCGGCGGGCAGCTCGTCGCGGCGGCCCGCGAGCGCTTCGGCTCGTTCTTCAGTGTCACGCGCAGCCAGGTGTACCGGGAGCTGCCCGCGCTGGCCGACGCCGGACTCGTCCGGCTGGGCAAGCAGGGGCCGCGCTCCAGTCAGCAGTACGTCCTGACCGCGGCGGGCAAGAAGGCGTTCAAGTCGTGGCTGGCCGCCGAGCCTGGCCCCGACCACCTGCGCAGCCCGCTCATCCTGCGCCTGGTGCACGCCGACACGCTGACCGCCAAGCAGCGGACGAACCTGATCGATCAGGCGAAGGTGGCCTACGCGGGCGAGCTGGACGTGGCCAAGGCCGCGTCGAAGTCCGCCGAGGACCCCTACGCGAAGGCGATCGCCGAGTTCGGGGTCGCCCGCGCGAAGGCGGTGCTCAAGCTGCTGGACGCCGTCCCGAAGGCCTAGGCCGACCCGGCCGCGATGGGGCGTGCGACCATCGCGGCCGTCCGCCTGCACGCCGGGCGTGAGGTCCGCGTAACCTTGTACGACGTGAACCCCGACGTCGTGACCGACCTCAAGGACCTCTCCGCCACGCTGGCCAACGTCGAGGCCGTGATCGACCTCGACAGCCTGCGCAACCAGGTCGCGGCGCTGGAGGAGCAGGCGGCCCGGCCGGACCTGTGGGACGACCCGGAGGCCGCCCAGAAGGTGACCAGCCAGCTGGCGCACCGCCAGGGCGAGCTGCGCCGGATCGAGAGCCTGCGGTCGCGGGTGGACGACCTCGGCGTGCTCTACGAGCTGGCCGAGGAGGGCGAGGACGAGGACGCCCGCGCCGAGGCCGACGCCGAGCGGGAGAAGCTGCGCGCCGACATCGCCGCGATGGAGGTCCGCACGCTGCTGTCGGGCGAGTACGACGAGCGCGAGGCGCTGGTCACCATCCGGGCCGAGGCGGGCGGCGTCGACGCCGCCGACTTCGCCGAGATGCTCATGCGCATGTACCTGCGCTGGGCCGAGCGCCACGGCTACCCGACCCAGGTCTACGACACCTCCTACGCCGAGGAGGCGGGCATCAAGTCCGCCACCTTCAAGGTCGAGGCCCCCTACGCCTACGGCACCCTCTCGGTCGAGCAGGGCACGCACCGGCTGGTGCGCATCTCGCCGTTCGACAACCAGGGCCGCAGGCAGACCTCCTTCGCCGCGGTCGAGGTCGTTCCGGTCACCGAGCAGACCGACCACATCGATATCGATGAGAAGGACCTGCGCGTCGACGTCTACCGCTCGTCGGGCCCCGGCGGCCAGGGCGTCAACACCACCGACTCCGCGGTGCGCATCACGCACCTGCCGACCGGCATCGTCGTCTCCTGCCAGAACGAGCGCTCGCAGCTGCAGAACAAGGCCACCGCGATGGCCGTGCTGCAGTCCAAGCTGCTGGAGCGGCGCAGGCAGGAGGAGCAGGCGCGGCTGGACTCGCTGAAGGACTCCTCGTCCGGGTCGTGGGGCAACCAGATGCGCTCCTACGTCCTGCACCCGTACCAGATGGTCAAGGACCTGCGCACCGAGCACGAGGTCGGCACGCCGAGCGCGGTGCTCGACGGCGAGATCGACGGGTTCCTCGAGGCGGGCATCCGCTGGCGGCGCACCCAGTAGTCACGCTCGGGTGGGGCTGGCGCACATAGGGTGAACTGGATAAATCGGATGACCGGGCGAGGCAACGGGTCGATAACGCCCGGGGGTAGACTCGCGCACCGTGATCCGGCTCGAACAGGTTTCCAAGGTCTACAAGACCTCCACGCGACCCGCGCTGGAGAACGTGTCCGTCGAGGTGGACAAGGGTGAGTTCGTCTTCCTGATCGGTGCGTCCGGCTCCGGGAAGTCGACCTTCCTCCGGCTGCTGCTGCGCGAGGAAGTGCCCACCAAGGGCCGGGTCTACGTCGCCAACTTCGACGTCGCCAGGATGGCCAGGCGCCGGGTGCCCCGGCTGCGCCAGTCCATCGGCTGCGTGTTCCAGGACTTCCGCCTGCTGCACAACAAGACCGTCGCCGAGAACGTGGCCTTCGCCCTCGAGGTGATCGGCAAGCCCCGGCACACCATCCGCAAGGTCGTGCCCGAGGTGCTGGAGCTGGTCGGCCTGGAGGGCAAGGCCGAGCGCATGCCCAACGAGCTCTCCGGCGGCGAGCAGCAGCGCGTGGCCATCGCCCGCGCGTTCGTCAACCGGCCGCTCATGCTGCTGGCCGACGAGCCGACCGGGAACCTGGACCCGGACACCAGCCAGGACATCATGCTGCTGCTGGAGCGGATCAACCGCACCGGCACGACCGTGCTGATGGCCACCCACGACCACTCCATCGTGGACTCCATGCGCCGCAGGGTCGTCGAGCTGGACCTCGGCCGCGTGGTCCGCGACGACGCCCGCGGCGTGTACGGCGTCGGCCGCTGACCACCCCGAGAGCCTGAGGAACGATGCGCGCGAGTTTTGTGTTCAGCGAGGTCGTCACCGGCCTGCGCCGGAACATCACGATGACCATCGCCATGATCATCACCACCGCCATCTCGCTGGCCCTGCTCGGCGGCGGCCTGCTGGTCGTGCGGATGATCGACAAGACGCAGACGCTCTACCAGGACAAGGTCGAGGTCAGCGTCTACCTGACCAACGACGTCTCCGAGACGGACCCGGAGTGCGCGGCCGAGCCGTGCGCGGGGCTGCGCGCGGCGCTGGAGGCCGACCCGGCCGTCGAGCAGGTCGACCACGAGAGCCGCGACGAGGCCTACGAGCGGTTCAAGCGCATCTTCGAGGCGCAGCCGGAGCTGGTGAAGCTGGCCCGGCCGGAGGCGCTGCCCGCGTCGTTCCGGATCAAGCTGGTCGACCCCGAGCGGCCCGAGGTGATCGACCAGACCTACGGCGGGCGCCCCGGCGTGGAGTCGATCGCCGACCAGGGCGAGTTCCTCGACCGGTTCTTCGGCGTGCTGAACAGCCTGCGCAACGGCACCTTCTTCGTCGCGCTCGTCATGGCCATCGCGGCGCTGCTGCTGATCTCCAACACCGTGCAGCTCTCGGCGTTCACCAGGCGCGTGGAAGTCGGCATCATGCGCCTGGTCGGCGCGACCCGCTGGTATACCCAGCTGCCGTTCCTCCTGGAGGCGGTGGTCACCGGCATTGTCGGCGCCCTGGTGGCGATCGGGCTGCTGGTGGTGCTCAAGGTGACCTTCATCGACGACGTGCTCGGCGGGTCGATCCAATCCGGCGTGGTCAGCTCGGTCGACGGCGTGGACATCCTGCTGGTCGCGCCGATCCTGCTGCTCACCGCGCTGGTCATCTCCGGCATCACCGGGTATGTGACGCTGCGGCTGTACGTGCGCACGTAACCCGCTTGTCGGCCTCCGTAGAGTTGGTTCTCATGGCGAAGGAAACCGGCCAGAAGGTCATCGCGTCGAACCGCAAGGCGCGGCACGACTACACGATCCTGGACACCTACGAGGCCGGGATCGCGCTCATGGGCACCGAGGTCAAGAGCCTGCGCGCGGGGCGGGCGTCGCTGGTGGACTCCTTCGCCACGGTCGACGACGGGGAGATCTGGCTGCGCGGCCTGCACATCCCGGAGTACAGCCACGGCACCTGGACCAACCACGAGCCGCGCCGCACCCGCAAGCTGCTGCTCCACAAGAAGGAGATCCTGCGGCTGATCGGCAAGACCAAGGAGTCCGGGACCTCGCTGGTGCCGCTGTCGATGTACTTCAAGGACGGCAAGGTCAAGGTCGAGCTGGCCCTGGCCCGGGGCAAGAAGGCGCACGACAAGCGCCAGTCGCTGGCCAAGCGCGACGCCGAGCGGGAGATCCAGAAGGTGATGGGCCGGGCGGCGAAGAGAGGCGCCGGTGCGCGACGCTGACGTCGCGGCCTGGGTGCGCGGCCTCGGCGTGCCCGGCCTGGTCGACATCCACGTGCACTTCCTGCCCGACGCCGTCCAGCGCAAGGTCTGGGCGTACTTCGACCAGGCCGGGGCCAACTACGGCACCGAGTGGCCGATCCAGTACCGGCTGCCGGCAGCCGAGCGGGTCGAGGTCCTGCGGTCGCTCGGCGTGGTGGCGTTCGCACCGCTGGTCTACCCGCACAAGCCCGGCATGGCCGAGTGGTTGACCGACTGGGTGCGCGACTTCGCCGCCGACACCCCGGGCGCCGTGCCGACGGCGACCCTCTACCCGGAACCGTCGGTCACGTCCTACCTCGACGCGGCGCTGCGCACGGGCATCCGGTGCGTGAAGGCGCACGTGCAGGTGGGCGCGTACGACCCGCGCTCGGAGCTGCTCGACGCGGCGTGGGGCATGCTGGCCGACGCCGGGGTGCCGGTGGTGGTCCATTGTGGCCACGGCCCGCTGCGCGGCGAGCACACCGGGCTGGACGTGTTCAACGAGGTGCTGGTGCGCCACCCCCGGCTGACGGCGGTGCTCGCGCACGCGGGCATGCCGGAGATCTCGCAGGCGTTGGACCTGGTGGCGGCGTACCCGAACGTCCATATCGACACGACCATGGTGGGTGTCGGGTTCACGACCCGGATGTCGCCGCTGCCGACCGACTGGCTCGACCGGCTGGCGGCCTACCCGGACCGGGTCGCGTTCGGCACGGACTTCCCATCGATCCCGTACGCCTACGCCGAGCAGGTCGCCGCGGTCGCGTCCTGGGCGCAGGACCGCAGGCTGGGTGAGCCCTTCCTGCGCGCGGTGCTGCACGACACGCCCGCCCGGCTGCTCCGGCTGTAGTTCACCCTGGGCGAACGGTCGGGGGAAACAAACCCCGGCTCAGGGAGGTTGAGTTGGTCAGACTCAACTTCACGAGGGGTGATCCCATGTCGGAGGCTCTGACGCTGCCGGTGCTGCCGCTGGACGACACGGTCCTGCTGCCCGGCATGGTCGTGCCCGTGTCGCTGACCAGCGAGGCCCGCGCGGCGGTCGAGGCGGCCCGCGCGCTGGGGGAGAAGCAGGACCGGGTGGCCCTGGTCCCCAGGCTGGACGGCAAGTACGCCTCGGTGGGCACCGTCGCCGTGGTCGAGCAGGTCGGGCGGCTGCCCGGCGGCGAGCTGGCCGCGGTGGTGCGCGGCACCGGCCGGGTCCGGCTGGGCGCGGGGACCACCGGGCCGGGCGCGGCGCTGTGGGTGCACGTCGACGTCGTCGACGAGACCGTGCCCGAGCGCGCCGTCGAGCTGGCCAGGGAGTACAAGCGCCTGGTCGTGACCATCCTCCAGCAGCGCAACGCCTGGCAGACGGTCGACGCGGTGACCGCGCTGGACGACCCGTCCGCGCTCGCCGACCTCGCCGGGTACGCGCCGTACCTGTCCGACGAGCGCAAGGTGTGGCTGCTGGAGACCACGGACGTGGCCGAGCGGCTGGAGAAGCTGGTCGAGTGGGCCCGCGAGCACCTGGCCGAGCTGGACGTCGCCGAGACCATCCGCAAGGACGTGCAGGAGGGCGTGGAGAAGCAGCAGCGGGAGTTCTTGCTGCGCCAGCAGCTCTCCGCCATCCGCAAGGAGCTGGCCGAGCTGGAGGGCAAGCCCGCCTCCGACGAGCAGGACTACCGCGCCCGCGTGGAGGCGGCCGACCTGCCGGAGAAGGTGCGCGCGGCCGCGTTGTCCGAAGTGGACAAGCTGGAGCGGGCCAGCGAGTCGTCGCCGGAGGTGGGCTGGATCCGCACGTGGCTGGACACGGTGCTGGAGCTGCCGTGGACCGAGCGCACCGAGGACGCCTACGACATCGCGGGCGCGCGGGCCGTGCTCGACGCCGACCACGCCGGGCTCGACGACGTCAAGGAGCGCATCGTCGAGTACCTGGCCGTGCGCAAGCGGCGGGCGGACCGGGGGCTCGGCGTCGTCGAGGGCAGGCGCAGCGGCGCCGTGCTGGCCCTGGCCGGGCCGCCCGGGGTGGGCAAGACGTCGCTGGGCGAGTCGGTGGCGCGGGCCATGGGGCGCAAGTTCGTCCGGGTCGCGCTGGGCGGCGTGCGCGACGAGGCGGAGATCCGCGGGCACCGGCGCACGTACGTCGGCGCGCTGCCGGGTCGGATCGTGCGGGCGGTCAAGGAGGCCGGGTCGATGAACCCGGTCGTGCTGCTCGACGAGATCGACAAGGTGGGCGCCGACTACCGGGGCGACCCGACGGCGGCGCTGCTGGAGGTGCTGGACCCGGCGCAGAACCACACGTTCCGCGACCACTACCTCGAGGTGGAGCTGGACCTGTCGGACGTGGTGTTCCTGGCCACGGCCAACGTCGTCGACGCCATCCCCGGGCCGCTGCTGGACCGCATGGAGCTGGTGCGCCTCGACGGCTACACCGAGGACGAGAAGGTCACCATCGCGCGTGACCACCTGCTGCCGAGGCAGCTCGACCGGGCCGGGCTGTCCGCTGACGAGGCCGTGATCTCCGACGACGCCCTGCGGGCGCTGGCCGGGGAGTACACGCGGGAAGCCGGTGTGCGGGAGCTGGAGCGCTCGATCGCGCGCGTGCTGCGGAAGGTCACCGCGCGCGTGGCGCTCGGCGACGACGCCCTCCCGGTCCGGGTCGGCGCCGGGGACCTGCGCGGCTACCTCGGTCGGCCGAGGCACACGCCGGAGTCGGCCGAGCGGACGTCGGCTCCCGGCGTGGCCACCGGTCTCGCGGTGACCGGGGCGGGCGGCGACGTGCTGTTCGTCGAGGCGTCCCTGGCGGACAAGGACACCGGCTCGTCCGGCGTGACGCTCACCGGGCAGCTGGGCGAGGTGATGAAGGAGTCGGCGCAGATCGCGTTGTCCTACCTGCGGTCGCACGGCCCCGGGCTCGGGCTGCCGATCGGCTCGCTCGGCGAGCGCGGCGTGCACATCCACGTGCCCGCGGGCGCGGTGCCCAAGGACGGGCCGAGCGCGGGCGTCACCATGACCACGGCGCTGGCGTCGCTGCTGTCCGGGCGGCCGGTGCGCTCCGACGTGGCGATGACCGGCGAGGTGTCGCTGACCGGGCGGGTGCTGCCGATCGGCGGGGTCAAGCAGAAGCTGCTGGCCGCGCACCGGGCGGGCATCACGACCGTGCTGCTGCCCAGCCGCAACGAGCCCGACCTCGACGACGTGCCCGAGTCGGTGCGCTCGGCGCTGACCGTGCACCTGGTCGGCGATGTCCGCGAGGTGCTGGCGGTCGCGCTGGCCCCGGAGGTCGCGGGCGCGGTGGCCGCTTGACCTTATGACTGTCTCTTATGTCCACTATGGCGACCGGGGGCCGTCCGCGCTTCACCGCATAGCGCGAGCGGCCCCCGGGCCATAGCTCCTCCCCTGTTCAGCCGAACCTCCGGTTCAGCCCTGGCGCGGTGGGGCGAATGTCGGCTTATCTCGGACCTACGTTCGCGCGGACGTCCCTGCATTCACCCTGCGTTGAGGGAGATTGACCGCGATGAGACACGTCCGCGTGGCTCGGGTGCTGACCGCACCCGTCGCCGCGGCCGCCGTCACCTTGTCCCTGGTGATGGCCACTGCGACCCCGGCCGCCGCAGCCGAGGGCGCCATCCTCGGGGCAGGCGCCCCGGGAGCGATCGACGGCAGCTACATCGTCGTCCTGGAGAACGGCGTCGTGGCGGCGCAGTCGGCGAACTCGCTGGCCGCCAAGCACGGCGCGACCGTCAAGGCGACCTGGAGCCGGGCGGTCAACGGGTTCGCCGCCCGGATGACCGAGCGCCAGGCGCGCAAGCTGGCCGCCGACCCCGCCGTGGCCTACGTCGAGCAGGACGGTGTGGTGCGGGTGGCCGGAACCCAGCCCAACCCGCCGTCCTGGGGCCTGGACCGCATCGACCAGCGCAACCTGCCGCTGGACAACAGCTACACCTATCCCAACACGGCGTCCAATGTGACGGCGTACATCATCGACACCGGCATCCGCACCACGCACAACGACTTCGGCGGTCGCGCGACGTGGGGCACCAACACCGCCGGGGACGGCAACAACACCGACTGCAACGGCCACGGCACGCACGTGGCGGGCACGGTCGGCGGCACCGCGTACGGCGTCGCCAAGGACGTCAAGCTCGTCGCGGTGAAGGTGCTGGGCTGTGACGGCTCCGGCAGCTTCGCCGGGGTGATCAGCGGCATCGAGTGGGTGACGCAGAACGCGCGCAAGCCCGCCGTGGCCAACATGAGCCTGGGCGGCGGCGCGAACACCTCTGTGGACACCGCCGTGCGCAACTCGATCAGCTCCGGCGTCGTCTACTCGCTGGCCTCGGCCAACGACAACCGCGACGCCTGCAACACCTCGCCCGCCCGGGTGGCCGAGGGGATCACGGTCAACGCGTCCGACCGCAACGACGCGCGCGCCTCGTTCTCCAACTTCGGCCGCTGCACCGACATCTTCGCCCCGGGCGTCAGCATCACCGCGCCCTGGTACACCAGCGACTCGGCGACCAACACCATCAGCGGAACCTCGATGGCCGCGCCGCACGTCGCGGGCGTCGCCGCGCTGCGGCTCTCGGCGCACCCGAACGAGACGCCGAGCCAGGTCGGCGACGCGCTGCTCGCGGCGTCCACTCCGGACAAGATCACCAACCCGGGCGCGGGCTCGCCGAACAAGCTGCTGTACGTCGAGCAGGCGGTGTCCACGCCGGTCGAGGTCCAGGACCCGGGCGCGCAGACGAGCGCGGTCGGCGCCGCGGTGACCCTGCGGCTGACCGCGACCGGCGGCACCCCGCCGTACCAGTGGTCCGCTGTGGACCTCCCGCCGGGCCTGTCCGTCAACGCTTCCACGGGCGTGATCTCCGGAACGCCGACGACCGCGGGCTCCTTCGAGGCCCACGTGTCCGTCTCCGACGCCGCCGACGGCTCCGCGCGGCTGTCGATCCCGTGGACGGTGACCGAGGACGGCGGCGGCGACCTGACGCTGCCGAACCCGGGTCAGCAGAGCGGGACCGTCGGCCAGGAGGCCGCGCTGAAGCTGGTCGTCTCCGGCGGCACCGGCCCGTACGGCTGGACGGCGACCGGTCTGCCCCCGGGCATCTCCGCGCTGGACAGCGACACCGACACCGTGACGCTGGTCGGCGTCCCGACGGCGGGCGGCGCCTACCGCGTCACCGTCACGGTCACCGCCGCCGAGGGCGGCTCGGCGACGACCTCGTTCGACTGGGTCATCGGCGGCGGCTCCGACGTCGTCGTGCCCAGCCCCGGCGACCAGACCAACGAGGTCGGCGACGCGGTGGACCTGACGCTGACCGCCTCCGGCGGCACCGCGCCGTACACCTTCGCGGCCACCGGCCTGCCCCCGGGCGCGCAGCTGTCCGGCAACCGGATCACCGGCACCCTGACCGCGGTGGGCAACCACACGGTGACCATCACCGCGCGGGACTCGGCGGGCGCCAGCGGCAGCGCGACCTTCCGCTGGACGGTCACCCCCGGCTCGGGCTGCCCCGGCGGGCAGAAGCTGGCCAACCCCGGCTTCGAGTCCGGCTCGGCGAGCTGGACGGCCACGACCAACGTGATCGGCCAGCACGGCTCCTACGGCCAGCCGCCGCGCACCGGCTCGTGGAACGCCTGGCTCAACGGCTGGGGCCGCACCCGCACCGACTCGCTGGCCCAGTCGGTGGCGATCCCGGCGGGCTGCTCGGCCAGCCTGTCGTTCCACCTGCACATCGACACCGACGAGTACACGTCCTCGGTGGCCTACGACAAGCTGACCGTCCAGGTCGGCACGACCACCGTGAAGACGTTCTCGAACCTGGACGCCGCCAACGGCTACCGACTGCACACCGTCGACGTGTCGCAGTTCGCGGGCCAGACGGTGACGGTCAAGTTCACCGGCGTGGAGGACGCCAGCCTGCAGACGTCCTTCGTCCTCGATGACCTCGCCCTCACGGCGAGCTGACGGGGGATAGGTGGGTGAGGCGGCCCGGCCCCGGCGACGGGGTCGGGCCGCACTCGTCACCGCTCCAGGTACGCCAGCACGGCCCGCACCCGGCGGTGCTCCTCGCCGCTGGGCTCCAGCCCCAGCTTGGTGAAGATGTTGCCGATGTGCTTCTCGACCGCGCCGTCGGAGACCACCAGCGACCGGGCGATCGCCACGTTCGACAGGCCCTGGGCCATCAGCCCGAGCACCTCCCGCTCGCGCGGGGTGAGCGCGTCCACCGGGTTCCTCCGCTTCCGGGCCATGAGCTGCGCGATCACCTCCTGGTCAATGCACGTGCCACCCCGGGCGACCCGGTGGACGGCGTCGATGAACTCGGCCACGTCGGCCACCCGCTCCTTCAGCAGGTAGCCGACGCCGCCCCGGCCGTCGGCCAGCAGGTCGGCGGCATAGCGCTCCTCGACGTACTGGGAGAGCACCAGCACCGGCAGGTCCGGCACGGCGGCGCGGGCGGCCAGCGCAGCGCGCAGCCCCTCGTCGGTGAACGTCGGCGGCATCCGCACGTCGACGATCGCCAGGTCGGGCCGGTGCTCGGTGACCGCGCCCAGCAGGTCGTCGCCGTTCTCCACGGCCGCGGCCGTCTCGATGCCCTCGTCGGCCAGCAGCCGGAGGACGCCCATGCGCAGCAGGACGGAGTCCTCGGCGATCACCACTCGCACGGCAGGTCCGCCCGGATCACAGTCGGCCCGCCGAGCGGGCTCACCACGGTCATCACGCCGTCGATCGTCGCAGCCCGGTCGGCCAGGCCGGACAGGCCGCCCCCGGGGCGCACCTGCGCGCCGCCGACGCCGTCGTCGGTCACCTCGACGACCACGCGGTCGTCCTCGCGCCACGCGCGGATTAGGGCGTTGTTCGCCTGGGCGTGCTTGGCGAGGTTGGTGAGGGTCTCGCTGACGATGAAGTACGCGGTGCTCTCCACCGCGGCGGGCGGGCGCGGGTCGACGTCCACGTGCACCTCGACCGGCACCGGGCACCGCGCCGCCAGCGACGACAGCGCCGCGTCCAGGCCGCGGTCGGCCAGGACCGCCGGGTAGATGCCGCGGGCGAGGTCGCGCAGCTCGGCGACGGCCAGCTTGGCGTCGGCGTGCGCCTCGTCCAGCAGGGCGCGGGCGGCGACCGGGTCGGCGTCGAGCTTGGTCTTGGCCCGGCCCAGGCCCATCGCCACGGCGACGAGCCGCTGCTGGGCGCCGTCGTGCAGGTCGCGCTCGATGCGGCGGCGCTCGGCCTCGGCGGCGTCCACGCCCCGGGCCCGCGAGGCCTGCAGCCGCTGGGCGCGCTCGGTCAGCGCCGCCGTGGGGTCCTTGCTGAGCAGGGCCACCGCCAGCTGCGCCTGCAGCCAGGCGAACCGGGGCGCCACCCACAGGGCCAGCGGCACCAGCGGGACGCTGACCACGCCGAGGGCGAAGCCGAGCACGGCCAGCGGGAAGTTCAGCAGGACGAAGGCCAGGTCCCGCCAGGTCCGCCGGGCGGTGAACAGCACCGGCCACTGCCGCAGCCCGCTCTGGTCAGTCGGCTCCAGCACCGGCCTGCTCGGCAGGTCCGGGCAGATCAGCCGGGTCCAGGCCACGTGCGCGTTGCCCAGGGCCCGGGTGGCGATGATGCTGCCCACCAGGATCGGCACGCCGATCCAGACGACCACGGTGGCGAAGCCGACGAGCCAGCCGATGACGCCGATGACGAAGGTGACCAGGGCCAGGGGGAACCCGCCGAGCAGGTACAGGATCGCCTTGGCCGGGTGCGGGTACCGCCGGTTCACCTGCCCACCGCCGTGGTCAGCACCGGGCCGAGCAGGGCGCGGGCGAACCGGGCGTGCACCCGGGCCAGCCAGCGGGTCGTCACCAGGGTGACGGCCAGCACCAGCACGCCCAGCGCGGTGAACGGCAGCGCCTCCACGGTCGAGTCGATGACGAGCACCGGGCGGTCCCAGTCCCACAGCCGGTAGCTGCCCGTGGGCAGGAACCGGAAGTAGACGGGCAGGAACAGCAGGCCGAGCGAGCTGGCCCAGAGCGCCACCATCATCGTGAACTCGACGATGCCGATGGGCAGGAGCAGCAGGAAGTACGCCAGGGACCGCCAGGTGCCGCCATCCCGGAACCGCGCCTTCCACCGCCCCGTCTCCGGCAGCGGCGAGTGCGGCGCCGCGATGTAGGTGTCGAGCAGGGCGTAGACCCTGGCCCGCTCCACCTGCGCGCCGCCCCGGCAGAGGAGCACGGCCAGCGCGAGCACGGGCAGCCCGACCCAGATGATCGCCGTGCCCAGCCCGACGGCGAACAGCGTCACCAGCGTCACGAACCCCGCGATGCCCACCCCGAGGTTCATCACCAGGTACACCACCGACCCGGTCAACGGCGGCCGCGGCGTGGTGCCGTCGTGCTGGAAGCCCTGGTCAGGCTGGATAGCCGTAGTCATGTCGTCCCCTGTCGTAGTGCTGGGACCAGCATGCCGCGCCGCAGGTCGCGGGCACATCCGGGAAACCTCCGAGCCCGAGGTAGGGCTGTCCCCACCCTTCCCCGGCAACCGGGATGATCCGGGCGGCGTCGCGCGTTAGACTGGGTGCAGGTACCCAACAAGGGGGTGAACGGTTTCGACTCTGGACGTTGAGTCAAGGGAAGCGTGCAGGTGCAGGCGTACGACCACCTCAAGCGTCGAACGCAAAAAAATAAGCGCCAAGACTAACAGTCGCGCTGACTACGAACTCGCTGCCTAAGCGAGTATCGGGTCTGTCGGCCCAGGGGTGCCTCCGCCCTGGCTCGCCGGCATCAGCTAGGAGGCTTACCGCCAGGCCCGGTCACGGGGCCTGATCGGGAAACCCACAGTGACTGGGCCCGTCATACCGACTAGTTCGCGTGATCGGTAGGGCCAAGCAGAGACACAGCGAACTGCGCACGGAGAAGCCTTGTCAAGGCGACAGAGGACCCGGGTTCGATTCCCGGCACCTCCACTCGAGGCGACCCGTGTCCGCGGAGAGCGCGGACCGGGTCGTTTCGGCATTTTGCGTGGGGGCCGAGCCTCCACACCCCCACGGTGCGGGATCTTGCGTTGGCGGGGTGGTTCCTGCTTGGGGTGGGTCCCGCGTTTATCCCCCGGTCCTGCTGACACCCGCCAGGGGTGGGCTAGGGCCAATCGAGCGACCTCAGTCGATCGAGGTCACCGGCCTCGATGCGCAACGCGACCAGTTCGCCGTTGCGTGACGGCCGGGGTATCTCGATTCGCTCGATGTCCCGCACTGGATGGCGGCTCGGGCTGTCGGGTCGTGGGCGGCCATGCGAGTCCTCTCAATGCCTGAGCGGAGATGACCGACCCGAGCCAGGACGCCCGGGAGGGCCCGAGCGTCGCGGCTAGATCGCATGGCTTCCGATAGCTGTTCATCCTGTGACGCTTGTCTGCGCCCGCTCGCCTTATGGGCGGGGCTGACTTCATTCGCAGGCGATGCCGTCGCTGTCGCGGTCGAGGTCGTAGATGTCGGTGCCGATGACGCGGATGGGGCCTCGGACGTAGGCGGGGCCGTTGCCGCTGCCGCCTGCGCAGTCGACGTCGCTGGCGATGGGGACGCAGCCGGAGTAGTTGGGGTCGCAGGCGGGGGCGGGCTCGGGTTTGGGGGCGGGTTGCGCGGGGGGCTTGGGGCGGGTCGTCGTCGTGGTGGGCTTTGGGCGGGTGGTGGTGGGGCGGGGGGTTGTGGTCGTGGGGCGTGGGGTGGTGGTGGTCGTTGTTGTCGTGGTGGTGGTCGTAGTCGTTGTGGTTGGGGGGAGGGTGGTGGGGGGCGGGGTGTAGGTGGAGGTGATCGTGAGGTCGGTGCTGTTGGCGGTGGGCGTCTCCTCGCCGGTGCTGGCGATGGCGGAGATCAGGCCGACCATGCCGACCACGGCGCCCGCGAAGGCGATGGGGACGCGGGAGCGCTTGGGTTTCGTGGCCGGGAGGGGCGCGTACGTCGTCGGCTGGGGGACGTACGGCGGTGGGCTCGCGACGAGCGGCGGGGTGCCCGCGCGCGGGAGGTGGAGTTGGATCTGCAGGCCGCGGTCGCCGCTGGTGATGGTGGCTTCGCAGCCGGGGCGCTGGCCGGTGGCGATGACCGTGTCGACCATGGGCGCGTAGCGCTCGGACATGGTGTGGGTCAGTTCGCCGACGCGGTCGCCGTCGAGGAGGACCTCGATGGCGCGGTCGCCTCGGTGCTTGCCGGACCGGATCGTGCACCAGCCCAGTTCGACCGCGACGCGGCGGGAGAGGCCGGGGGTGGCGGGGTAGCGGGCCAGGGTGTGCTGGTGGTGCTCCTCGCCGGTGACGGTCACCGAGACGACGGAGTCCAGCAGGTAGAGGCCGGCGGGCGAGTTCTCGAGCACGCCCCTTCATCGGGCGGGGGCGCGCGGCGTTATCCGCCGAACGGGTGAGGCCCGCTCGGTCGTTATAACCGAGCGGGCCTCACTATCGACCGGTTACAGGTCGCGGCACTGTCCGGCGGCCGGGCCGCGGACGGTGTTCGGGCGGTCCTCGTTCACCGGCGCCGGCGTGTTGCCCGAGCAGGCCAGCGGACCGTTGACCGTGTTCCCGGCGACGACCACGCCGCCGGTGTTGCCGGTCAGCGCGACCGGGCCGGACACGTGCGCGTCCTCGATCGAGACCGCGCCGGTGGCGCCGCTGACCGAGACCGTGCCCGCGACCCGGGTGCCGTCCAGGACGAACGACTCCGGCCGCACGGCCGCGACCGGGCCCGCGATCCGCCCGCCGGTCGCCACCAGCGACGCGCCCGGCCGCACCACGACCGGGCCGAGGATCTCGGCGCCGTCGAGGCAGGTCAGGCCGGAGGAGACCACCAGCGGGCCGGTGCGCCGCCCGGTGATCGTCTCGTCGCAGACCGGCGCCGGGACGCCCACGGCCGAGCGCGGGGCGGTGTCCGCGGTGATCGGCGAGTTCGCGGCGAAGTAGTCGACCAGCATCGTCAGGTCGTTGTTGCCGGTCGTCGCCCGGTCGGTGCCGCCAGCCAGCGTGCGGAAGTTGTCACCGCCGGAGGCCAGGAACGAGTTCACCGTGACCCGGTACGTGCCCGCCGGGTCGACCGGCTGGTCGTTGAGCCACATGCCGGTGATCCGCGAGCCCTGCGGGTTCTCCGGCAGGTACAGGTACCGGAAGCCCTTCGACACGCCCAGCCACAGCACCGGACGGGACGCGCCCGCTGGCTGCCACTGCTCCTCCAGCACCTGCTTGATCTCCGCGCCCGTGTAGGTCTTGGTGACCACGTCGTTGGCGAACGGCTGGACCGCGAACGCCTCCGCGTACGTCACCACGCCGTCCGGGGCGTGGATCAGGTCGGAGCGCAGGCCGCCCGGGTTCATGAACGCGATCTGCGCGCCGCCGCGACCCGGCTCGGCGGTGCCCGCGAGCTGGACGTCGGCGATGAAGTTGCCGAGCACCGACTCCTTGCCCCGGTCCTCGTTGCCGCTCTCGGTGTAGGCCCGCTTGATGTCGGCGGTGATCGAGCCCAGCGGCTGCTTGCCCAGCTCCTCGGCGCGCTTCTTGGCGTCGGCGACGAGCTGCGCGACGGCGGCGTCCTCCGGCGCGCCGACGACGTCCACCAGGTTCGACCCCGCGCCCACGATGTCCTTCGACGCCAGGTCGACGGTCAGCGTGGCGCGGCCGACCAGCTTGCCGTAGTCGCCCGCCTGCACGACCGGGCGCTGCCCGTCGACGAAGGCGTACGGCTGGTGGGTGTGGCCGCTGAAGATCACGTCCACGTCGCCGCCGAGGTTCATGAAGTCCTTGAACACCTCGTCGGACTTGAGCTCATCGATGGAGCCGATGTTCTCCGTGGCCGCGCCCTCGTGCGCGAGCAGCACCACCACGTCGGCCTCGCCGTTGGCGGCGTCGCCGTCCTTGAGCTGACCGGCCACCGCGGCGGCCTCGGCCGCCGGGTCGCGGAAGGTCAGGCCCGCGATGCCGTCCGGGCTGACCAGCGACGCGGTCTGCTCGGTCACCACGCCGACGATGCCGACCTTGACGCCGGAGACGTCCTTGACCTCGTAGGCGGGCAGCGCACGCTCGTCGCCGCGGTAGACGTTAGCGCCCAGCAGCGGGAACTCAGCGCGCGGCACGACACGGCCGGTCAGGTCGGCCATGCCCTTGTCGAACTCGTGGTTGCCGACCGCGGAGGCGTCGAGGCCCATCAGGTTGAGCGCGTCGATCGTCGGGTTGTCGTTGTCGATCGCCGAGACGAACGTCGACGCGCCGATGTTGTCGCCCGCGGAGAGGAACAGCGTGTTCGGGTTCTGCGCGCGCAGCGTGTCGACCAGCCCGGCGAGCTGCGCCGCGCCGCCGATGGGCTTGCCGTCGGCGGTCTTGCCCGGCGACTCCAGCCTGCCGTGGAAGTCGTTGATGGACAGCAGCTGAAGCTCGACGGTGCCCGAGGTCTCCAGACCCAGCACGATCGGGTTGTGGTCGCTGGCCCGGTACGGGTCCGGCGCGTAGAACTCGGCGAGGCCGTCGTACTGGAACGCGTAGGACTCGTGCGAGTTGATCTGCCAGACGTCGACGCCGGTCACGACCTCGCGCAGGCCGGACCCGGCCAGGCCGTGGTCGAGCGAGCCGGACTCGCCGCCGAAGACGTAGGTGGCCTCGCTGTCCGCGTTGAGGTCGGTGTAGCCGGCCTCGTAGAAGACCTGCATCGGGTCTTCGGCGGTGTAGGAGTTGAAGTCGCCGAGCAGGATCGGGTTCTCCAGGCCGGACGCGAACTGCACCAGCGCCCGCGCCTGACGGGTGCGGTCGCCGTTGTAGGCGCCCTGGCCGTCACCGGCGTCGACGTTGTCGCCGGTCGCGCCGCCCGCGCTCTTGGACTTGAGGTGGTTGGCCACGACGGTGAACGTCAGCGCGTCCGAGCGGAACGTCTGCGCGATCGGCTCGCGCGCGTTGAACCACACCGACTCGTCGTTGACCGACTTCGCCGCGCCGACCGGGGTGACCGCGCCGGGCTTGAAGATGATCGCCGTGGTGATGACGTCCTGCTGCTCGGGGGCGGGCAGCTCGGCGGGCGTGCGCACGTAGTCCCACGTGCCCGCGCCCTCGGCCGCGTTCAGCGCGGCGACCAGGCGCTTGAGCGCCTTCTGCGGGTCGGCCGCGTCGAAGCGCACCGAGTTCTCGATCTCCTGCAGCGCCACGACCTCCGCGCCCAGCGCGGTGATCGCCGAGACGATCTTCGCCTCCTGCCTGGCCAGCCCGGCCTCGTCCTCGGCGCCGCGGGCCTCGCCACCGAAGTGGACGAAGTAGTTCAGCACGTTGAACGCCGCGACCTGGATGTCGCCGCCGACCGCCTCCGGCGCCGGGGTGCGCGGGTTGGCCTGCTTGAAGGTGGTGCGGCCGATGGCCGGGGTGCTCGCGTCGACCGGGCGGGTCGGCTGCAGGCGCCACTCGTCGAAGCCGTAGGACAGCACGCTGGGCGCGAACGCCTCGACCGCGTCGCCGACGCGCAGCGGGGCGTCGGGGTAGACGTACGGCGGCGCGACGCCCGCGTTGGCCAGGTTCCGGCTGGAGCCGTCGTCGACCAGCAGGCGCCCGGCCTTGTTGGCAGCGGCCAGCGCCTGCGCCTCCGGGGTGCCCGGGCGGTGCAGGTCGGTCGGGATGCGCGCGGCCTGGTCACCGGCGGCCAGCACGACCTCGCCGAAGCGGTTGGTGTTGTAGACCTCGGACACGGTGAACGCGCCGAGCGGGGCCACCAGCATCGACTCGGCCGACTCCCGGGCCGCCGCGTCCAGCGGCAGGCTCAGCGGCACGGCGGCGGGCAGCGGCGCGTCGTGCGCGCACACCTGCACGGACGTGCTGGTGATCTGGGTCAGGCCGAAGTACTCGCTGACGCCGCCGCGCACCCGCACCCGGTCGCCGATGGCGACGTCGGGGTGGTTGGCCGGGTTGCTGGTCAGGAACACGAACAGGCCGTCGGAGGCGGTGCCAGCCGAGGGGGCGCGGTCGCCGGAGCCCTCGGTCTGCACGTAGATGCCGTTGTAGCCGCCGGTGCGGTGGTCCGCGGTGACGACGCCCTCGACGGTGACCGTGGTGCCGACCAGCGGCGACGCCGCGCCGGTGCCCTGCACCTCGGCGATCGTGCGGTCGACGGGGACGTCGCAGCCGACCGGGTCCGGGTCGGGGTCGGGCGAGCCGCCGCCGTTGCGCGCGCCGAAGGTGTGCGCGGCCGGGGCCTGCCAGGCGCCGTCGACCTTCTGCAGCGAGTGGCCCACCGGGGTGTCCGCGGTCTCGGCGACGCCGATGTCGGTGCCGGCCATGCCGTTTGCGGGGCCGCCGCTGGCGGTGAACGAGCCCTCGTAGGTCAGGAACTCCGCGACCGTGCCGTCCGGGCGGACCAGGGCGACGCCGTCGGGGGAGCCGTTCTGCACGCCGTTGGCCGGGTAGGTCTCGACGACCACGCCCGCGGCGGGGACGGTCCCGGTCAGCGCGCGCGTGTCGTAGGCCGCGCCGCCGCTGCCGTTGTAGAGGACGATCTGCCAGCCCGCGAGGTCGAAGCCCGGTGGGGCGTCGATCTCGATGGCCTCGCCGGTGTCGGTGCCAGCGTTGTCGTAGTGGATCTCACTGATCGAGGGTCCGGTCGGGTCGGCTAACGCCGGGACCACGCCCACCGCCGCCGCGGTGGCCATGACGGCGACCCCCGCGACGAGTCTGGCGCTGCTGCTGTTGCGCATTGATCATGCCTCCAACGGCTTTCCACAGAAATCCGCCGCAGCCTAGGTCGCTTCGGTGTCCGAGACAAAGCGCATGGGTGTACGAAAGGTCGCCCGGCAATCTCGATCGCGAGCGCAAGATTCCCCCGAACGGTTGATCTGGCTGGGCTGGCTCTCTACTGTGTGCCCATTCCATACCCCCGGGAGGTGGCATGTGCTCACCCGGTTGTTGGTCGTGCTCCTGGTCGTCGGGTCCCTGATGGTGGCCGCGCCGAGAGCCGCGGGCGCGGTGCCCCGGCCCTTACTTTCGTCAGTGTCGGCGGCGTACTGACGGCTTGTACCGTCGGCCGCGTGCGGGATCGCGGCAGGTGGGCGCTGGATGTCGCCCTGGGTGTTGTCCTCGCGGCCGCGTACGGGGCCGAGGCGCTGGGCAATCTGCGCGGCGACATGGTGTTCGCGTGGTACGCGGTGCCGTTCGTCGCGTCGCTGGCGCTCGTCGGCGTGGTCTCCCGGCGGTGGCCGCTGGCCGGGCTGGTCGTCACGGCGGCCGGGACGGCCGGGCTGGCGCTGATCGGGCTGGTGTCCACCGTGTACCTCGTGGCGACGATGGTCACCGCGTTCCTCGCGGGCAGGCGGCTGGCGGCCGTGCGGCCCGCGGTGCTCGCCTTCGCAGGCTTCGCCGCGGCGGGCCTGGTGTACGCGCTGGCGATGTCGGTGTCCCAGGGGCGCGTCGACCACCAGCTGATGCAGTGGTTCTGGGCGGTGCTCGCGCTGCTGTTCCTGGTGGTCTTCCCCTGGTTCGGCGGCAGGCACCTGCGGCAGCGGGCCGAGCTGGTGGCCGCGGGCTGGCAGCGGGCCGAGCAGCTCGAACGCGAGCAGCGCATCGTCGCCGAGCGGGAGCGGCTGCGGGAGCGGGCGCGCATCGCCGAGGACATGCACGACTCGCTCGGCCACGAGCTGACCCTGATCGCGCTGCGGGCCGCCGGGCTGGAGGTGTCCGCGCAGCTCGGCGATGACCAGCGGCGGGCAGCGGGCGAGCTGCGCGAGCTGGCGGGCGCGGCCACCGAGCGGCTGCGCGACATCATCGGCCTGCTCCGCGAGGACGGCAGGCCCGCGCCGACGACGCCGGGGCGCGACGCGGTGGAGGACCTGGTCGCGCGGGCCGCCGCGTCCGGCATGGCGGTGACCCTGGAGGGCGCGGTGCCCGACGCCGTGGAACGCCCGGCCTACCGGGTGGTGCAGGAGGCGCTGACCAACGCGGCCAAGCACGCGCCGGGCGCGGCGGTGTCCGTCCGGATCACGACCGACGGCGACGAGACGACGGTCGCGGTGGTCAACGGGCCGCCGTCGGAGCCTGCCGAGGCGGTCGGCGGCGGAACGGGCCTGATCGGGCTGCGGGAGCGGGTCCGGCTGGCGGGCGGCACGCTGGCCGCGGGTCCCGCCGACGGCGGGTTCGCCGTCACCGCGCGGCTCCCGCACGCCGGTGTCCCCGTCGTGACCGCGGCCGACGAGTACGCCGCCGCCCGGCGCAGCGCGCGGCGCGGGATGGTCGCCGCGGTGCTCGTGCCCGCTGCCCTCGCGGCCGGGCTGATCGCCATCATGGTCGGCTTCTACGCCTTCTCGGTGACCAACTCCGTGCTCGATCCCCGGCTCTACGGCGAACTGCGCGTCGGGCAGCCCAAGGCCGAGGTCGAGGCGCTGCTGCCGGACATGGAGATGATGGACGCGCCGCGCCTGCCGAACCCGCCGGGCGCGGGGTGCCGGTACTACCGGGGCAACGCGGAGCTGTTCGACTTCCGCGTGCCGGTGTTCCGGGTGTGTTTCGACGAGGAGCGATTGGTGGCGAAGGACTTGGTGCCCAAGGACGTGACCGGGTGATCCGGGTGCTGCTGGCCGACGACGAGGCGATGGTGCGCGCCGGGGTCGGCGCGATCCTGGCCGCCGACCCCGGCATCGACGTGGTCGCCGAGGCCGCCGACGGGCGCGAGGCCGTCGCCATGGCCCAGGCGCACCGGCCGGACGTGGCGCTGCTCGACATCCGGATGCCCCGGCTGGACGGCCTGGCCGCGGGCGCGGAGATCCGCAGGACGGTCCCGGGGACCGGGGTCGTGATGCTGACGACGTTCGCCGAGGACGAGTACATCGCCCGCGCGCTCGGCGACGGCGCGGGCGGGTTCCTGCTCAAGTCCGGCGACCCGCGCGAGCTGCTGGCCGGGATCCGGGCGGTGGCCGACGGCGCGGCGTACCTCTCGCCGAAGGTGGCCTCCCGGGTGATCGCCGAGCTGGCGGACGGGCCGAGCGGGCTGCTGGGCCGCAGGACGCGGGCCAGGGAGCGGGTGGCCGCGCTGACCGGGCGCGAGCGCGAGGTGCTGGCGCTGGTGGGCGCCGGGCTGGCCAACGCCGAGATCGGCCGCCGCCTGCACCTGGTCGAGGGCACCGTGAAGGCCCACGTGAGCACCATCCTCGGACGGCTTGAGGTGCGCAACCGGGTGCAGGCGGCGATCGTCGCCTATGAGGCCGGGCTGGTCTAGGCGTCCCGCTTGCGCAGGACGACCATGCCCGTGATCATCGCCGCGGCCGCCCACGCGATGAGGACCAGCGCGCCGCGGAGGACGTGCGTGCCCTCCATCAGGTCGATGCCCGCGATGCCGGGCACGTAGTGCGACAGGTCGCGGAAGGTCTGGCTGATCTGCATGACCACGGGCAGCACCATCAGCAGCGTGAACAGGACCAGCAGCGTCGCGGCGATGTGCCGCAGCGCGGTGGCGATCCCGATGGTGAGCACGCCGACCAGCGCCAGGTAGAGGCCCACGGTCAGCAGGGTGTGGACGACATCGCCGCCGGTGTAGGGCGCGCCGTGCTCGGCCAGGGTGACGTCGGCCAGCCAGATCGCGGGCGCGGCGAGCAGGACGCCGCAGGCGAACAGGGCCGCCGCCGTGACGACGGCCTTCGCCGCGGGCACCCGCCAGCGGACCGGGACGGCCTGCAGGGTCGGCAGGATGCCGCGGTGGGCGTACTCCCCGGTGACGGCGAGCGCGGCGATGGCGGCCATCGCGAACTGGACGAGGTAGATCGTGGCCTCCACCGGCATCTCGGTCGCGGCGGTCGGCGTCAGGCCGGGCAGGTTGTCGTCGTGCTGGCCGTTGATGGCGATGCCGTTGGCGGCGACCATCGCCGCCATCAGGCCTGCGGCGGCGATCAGGCACCACGTGGTGGCGCGCACGGACCACAGCTTGGTCCACTCGGCGGCGATCGCGTTCTTCATCGGGTCACTCCGAATTCGACACTGTCGGTGGTGAGGTCGAGGTAGGCCTGTTCCAGTGAGGCCTGCTCGGTGGTGAGGCCGTGGACGCGGACGCCGGTGGCGTGGGCGATGTCGCCGACCCGCTCGGCGGACACGCCGGTGACCGCCAGCTCGTGCGGCCCTGTCCTGCGGACGTCCGCGCCCGCCCCGGCCAGCGCCGCGTGCAGGGCGGCCGCATCGGGGGTGCGGACCAGCACGGCCGCGCCGGAGCGGGCGATGACCTCGGCCATCGACGCGTCGGCGATCAGCCTGCCCCGGCCGATCACCAGCAGGCGGTCGGCGATCAGCTCCAGCTCGCTCATCAGGTGGCTGGAGATGAACACCGTGCGACCCTCGTCGGCCAGGCCGCGCAGCAGCGCCCTGATCCAGCGGACGCCGTCGACGTCGAGGCCGTTGACCGGCTCGTCGAGGATCAGCACGGCGGGGTCGCCCAGCAGCGCGGCGGCGATGCCGAGCCGCTGCGCCATGCCGAGGGAGAACGTGCCCGCGCGCTTGCCCGCGACGTCGGTGAGGCCGACGCGGTCCAGCACGGCGTCGACGGTGCGGACGGGCAGCCCGGTGGCCCGGGCCAGCGCGGTGAGGTGGGCGCGGGCGGAGCGGCCGGGGTGGCCAGCGCGGGCGTCGAGCAGGGCGCCGACGGTGCGCAGCGGGTGCCGGATGCGGTCGTAGCGGACCCCGTTGATCGTGGCGGTCCCGCTCGTGGGCTCGTCGAGGCCGAGGATCATCCGCATGGTGGTGGACTTGCCCGCGCCGTTGGGGCCGAGGAAGCCGGTGACGAGTCCGGAGTGGACGGTGCAGTCGACGCCGTCGACCGCCACCGTGTGTTTGTACCGCTTGGTGAGGTTCCGCAGTTCGATCATGTCGGCGACGGTATGGCCGCCGGGGCGGCCGTCTCGTCTGCCGATGGGAAGCGGCTACCCCTGACGAAAGTCGGGTCGCCGGACGAGCTCGCGCGCGACGGCGACCACCACGACGACATCGATCACGGCCAGCACGGCCAGCGCCACCGACCCCGTGCGGACCGCGCGGGCGGCCTCGAACACGATGAACGCCGCCAGCACCACGCACGCGACCGGGTACACCGCGAGCCTGCCGCGCAGCAGGGCGAAGGCGAGTGCGATCTTGACCGCGCCGTGCGCGAGCAGATAGGCGACGGCGAAGCCGCGGCCGGTGGCGAAGTGCTGGGTGAGCCGGTGGGCGATGCCGCCGTCGAGGTCGCCGAGGAGGTCGCGGGTGAGCACGGCGTTGGCGAGGCCGGTGAGCGCCGCGGGCGGCACGACGGCGAGCAGGAGCGCGGCGAGGAGCTGTCCGGCGCCGTCGACGCCCTTGAGCGTGGCCGCCAGCCGCAAGACCATCGCCGCCCCCTACGGTCGCATTTCCAGCACCTGCCCCGGCCAGTCCTTGACGGTGAAGGTGACGGACGGGGTGAAGCCCTGGCTCACGTAGTAATCCACCAGGCGGCCATTGTTGCCCGCCCAGCAGTCCACGCGCAGCAGTTTGCCCCGACTGCTCTCCTTCGCGAAGTCGAGCAGGCCGCTGCCGACCTTCCGCCCGGCGAACCGGCGGGAGGTCACCAGCAGCCGCACGTAGAGCTCCGGCTCGTCGACCCGGGGGATCCACTCGTCCGGCTCGGCGGCGACGACCATCGCCCCGGCGGGCTCACCGTCCAGCTCGGCGATCCACAGGCCGTTCTCGACCAGCTTGGTGATCCGCTCCACCCGCTTCGGCTGCTCGGACCAGGGCTGGGTTCCCCACTGGCCGGTCTGCCCGCGTTCGACCATCCATGCCACGGCCTCGTCGAGGAAGCCCAACACCGTCGGCGCGTCCGCCGGTCCACCAGCCCTGATCCGCATGCCGCCGATTCAACGACGAAATCGTTCGCGATGCAAACGGCTTACCGCTCGATGAGCTGCTTCTGGTGCTCGTCGATGTGCTCGCCCGCGGCGGGCGGCAGGCTGTCGAGCCGGGCGATCTGCTCGGCGGACAGCTCGACGTCGTCGGCGCCCGCGTTCTCGACCACCCTGGCGACCCGCCGGGTGCCGGGGATCGGGGCCACGTCGTCGCCCTTGGCCAGCAGCCAGGCCAGCGCCACCTGGGCGGGCGTCGCGCCGACCTCGGCGGCGACGGCGGCCACCTCGTCGGCGATGCGCAGGTTCTGCCGGATGTTCTCGTCGGTGAAGCGCGGGTTGAACGCGCGGAAGTCGCCCGCGTCGAACTGGTCGGTCGAGCGGACGGTGCCGGTGAGGAACCCGCGGCCCAGCGGCGAGTAGGGGACGAAGCCGATGCCCAGCTCGCGCAGCAGCGGGAGCACCTCGGCCTCCAAGTCGCGCGTCCACAGGGAATACTCCGACTGCAGCGCGGTGATCGGGTGCACGGCGTTGGCGCGGCGGATGGTGTTCACGCCCGCCTCGGACAGGCCGATGTGGCGGATCTTGCCCTCGTCGACCAGCTCCGCGAGCGCGCCGACGGTCTCCTCGATCGGCGTGTTCGGGTCGACGCGGTGCTGGTAGCACAGGTCGATGTGGTCGGAGCCGAGGCGCACCAGCGAGCCCTCGACGGCGGTGCGGATGTTCGCCGGGCTGCTGTCGGGCACGCCGATGCCGTCGGTGGCGTGGGAGATCATGCCGACCTTGGTGGCGAGCACGACCTCGTCGCGCCTGCCCTTGATCGCCCGCCCGATCAGCTCCTCGTTGGCGTACGGGCCGTAGACCTCGGCGGTGTCGATGAGCGTCACGCCCAACTCCATCGCCCGGTGGATCGCCCGGATGGACTCGTCGTCGTCGCTGCCCGCGCCGGTGTACCCGAACGTCATCCCCATGGCCCCCAGGCCGATCCGGGAGACGTCCAGATCCCGCAACTTGATGTGCCGCACAGCTTCTCCTCCAGTGCCTGGCGGTTCCCCGGGCGCAACCGCTTTTCCGCTTGCCGCTTATTGTCCACCCTGCGATTCGGTGCGCTTTCTTCGAGCGTGCTCGGTTTGGTGGATTTGCTTGACATATGGTGAATTCGGGAATGGGCCTCGGGTTCTGGGTCTGTGCTGGCGGGACTTCGCCGTGTCGGCGATCGCTCCGGTTATAGCCCTTGCGCTGCTTGACGGAGTTCCTCGACCACCCTGGTGGTGTCCCGCTCCGATTGTCCATAGTGGAGTGTCGGTCACTCGTTCGGAGGTACTGTGCCGGTGACAGTGCCGGTTGGCCGGGTGCGGTTGCTTCGGGCGGGGTGGGCGGGTGTTTGGGGTGGTGGGTACGCCGTTCGTGCCCCGATGTACCGGAATCGCACCGCGATCAAACCGGTGGGATACCGCGCGGACGCAGCATTTCAGCATGGTCGTTCATCCTGGTGCACCAACGGTTCCGGCTACCGACCGTAGTCAGGGAGCCGTCCGGGCTTGCGTGTCGTGCCCCTCCCGAAGCGCCCGGCTGAGCGGTGCGCGGGTGCCCCTACCCCGGCCGATCGCCGCGGCACTCCCACTGGCCCCGTCACTGACCGCACGGGAGTTGGCCGCGTTCAAGCTGCTGGGCCTCGGGTTCGACAACCGCTCGATAGCCCGCCACCTCTCCATCAGCGAACGAACGGCAAAGCGGCACGTGACCGCCATCCTGGAGAAGTTGGGCCTGGAGTCCCGCCTGCAGGCAGGCCTGGCAGCCATGGCCATGAACCTGACCACCCAAACCGACTCGGCTCCCACCTGGCTCGAGGACCGCCCCGTCGACCCCCACGCCTGACCCGTCCAAATGCCCACACCATCTGAAACAACCCCAGATGTCCCGATCATCTGAACTGCCGCCCCAGCCGAATGACGAGACCATCCGACCGATGGGATCACATGGTCTCGGCATCGAGCGCGCTTCGGATGATCAGGCCATCTGGGATGGTAGATGATCTGATCATCTGACTCTTTTTCGAATGATCGCGCCATCTGCTCGACGGTTCAGATGATCGCGCCATCTGATCCGCGGTTCAGATGGTCGGGGCATCTGGTGGGGGTTCGGATGGTCGGGGCATTTGAGATTTGGATGATCAGAGCATGTGATCGCATCATCTGAGGGGTGGGGCTTGGTGGGTGGGTGGAAGTGGCAGGTTGCCGCCAACTATGCGGTTGCTGAACCCGGGTGGGTGGTTCGGGCGCATTGGCCGGTGGCGCAGGCGTTGGTGCGGGAATTGGGGGTTCAGGCGGGGGATCGGGTGTTGGACCTGGGGGCGGGAACCGGAGTGGCGGCGGGGTTGGTGGCGGCGCAGGGCGGGCACGCGGTCGCCCTCGACTTCTCGGAGGCGCAGGTTCGAGCGGGAAGGGCGGCTGTTCCGGCGGTGCAGGTTCGGGTGGGGGAGGTGGCCGTTCCGGCGGCGCAGGTTCGGCCGGGGGAGGCGTCCGTTCCGGCGGCGCAGGCTCGGCTGGGACAGGCGACCGTTCCGGTGGTGCAGGCTCGGGCGGGACAGGTGACCGTTCCGGCGGTGCAGTGGGTGGTGGGGGACGTGGAGGGGCTTCCCTTCCGGGATGGGGTGTTCAGGCATGCGGTGTCCAACCTGGGAGTGATCTACTCACCCGCCCCGCAGTTGGTCCTGCGCGAGATCTGGCGCGTGCTCGCGCCAGGCGGGCGCTTGGCGTTCAGTGCGCATGTGGCGCATGGGTTTGGCATGAGGGCGGCTGCCTTGGTCAACGCGCACATGGGAGTTCCGGCCGTGGTCCCGGAGGGCGTGCGGCAGTGGGCCGATCCGTCGGCGTTGCAGGCGCTATGGCCTGGCGAGGTCAGGACACGCTCGATCGTGGTGCACGAAGAACACGCGTCAGTTGAGGCGTTTTGGGACTTCTCGGTGCGGGAGCGGCGGCATGTGCGGCAGGTGGTGCGCATGCTTGCGCCGGACGGAGTCGAGGCGTTCCGGCGGGAGTTCCTTGATCTGGCCTCCCGCTACACCGGGCCGGACGGGTTCCGGGTCGCGCATGAATATCTGGTGGTCATCGTTGACAAGTGAGTGGCATACCGCATTCAAACCGGGCGCGCCTACCCTGGCCGGACACTGCCAGCGGGGAGGTCGCTATGTCGGAGACTCGACCGGAAGACGAGCTCGAGACGCCTGAGGATGAGGACGAGACCGAGGTTGTCGCGCACGCTGAACCCGGGACGCCCTGGTGTGTCGGGTGTTTCGGTTGAGCTGAAGGGGCGCAGGGGGCGCGCCCGAACGGCGCGAAACCGGCATTTCTGCCGGTCCAATGCCTCCTTCCCCCGCGGTGACCTCGGCGGTTTCGGGAACAATGCTCAGCTATGCGGGTTCCCGGGCCGGTCGGGGTCGGGTGGTGGGTACGGAGGGCAGTCCGTGGGTGACGGGGCGAGCTCGGGCCTGAGGTTCGGTGTGCTGGGGCCGCTCGACGTGCGGGACGGGGCCGGGGCGGTGGATCCGGGGCCGTACAAGCAACGCGTGCTGCTCGGCGTGCTTCTCCTGCGGGCCAACATGGTCGTGCCCGTCGACCAGCTCGTGCAGGCCGTCTGGCCGGAGGGCCTGCCGCGGACCGCGCGCAAGAACCTGCAGGTCTACGTCTCCGCCCTGCGCAAGATCATCGGTGACCGCATCCACCACGCGTCCTACGGGTACGTGCTCGACGCCGTGCCCGACGAGGTGGACGCGCTGCGGTTCGACACCCTGGCCAATTCCGGTTACGCCGCCTACCACTCCGGGAACCTGCACGAGACGCGGAAGCTGCTCGGGGAGGCCGTCGCCCTGTGGCGCGACGAGGTGCTGGCCGACCTCGCGGGCAACCCCGTCATCGCCGCGGAGGCCGACCAGCTCGGGCAGCGCTACCTGGCCGTCTACGAGGACTGGGTGGACCTGGAGATCGACGCGGGCCGCCACCTCGCGGTCCTCGGGCCGCTCGCCCGGTTGGCCCGCAGGCACCCGTTCCGCGAGCGCCTGACCGCGGCCACGATCACCGCGCTCTACCGGGCCGGACGACGGCGCGAGGCGCTGGCCACCTACGAGGTGCACCGCCAGCTGATCGCCAGGGAACTCGGCATCGCGCCCAGCCTGGTCCTCCAACAGCTCTACCAGTCGATGCTGGCCGACGCGTCGAACCGCTCCCTGGCGCTCGCCCCCGCGGGCCGGGGACGCGTGCGGCCCGCGCAGCTGCCGCGCGACGTGCCCGATCTCGTCGGCCGGGCGGACCAGGTCGACGACCTCGTCGGCGCGCTGACCGGCCCGGAGAGCTCCGACGTCGCCGTCATCACCGGCGCGGTCGGCACCGGCAAGACCGCGCTCGCCGTCCGCGTGGGGCACCGGGTGGCCGAGGCGTTCGAGGACGGCCAGGTCTTCGTGTCGCTGCGCGTCCCGGACGGACGCCCCAAGGCCACGCGCGACGTCGTCACCGAGCTGATGCGCGCCACCGGCCTCGACGTCCCCGTGCCGCGCGACGACGGCGAGGCGCTGGCGGTGTGGCGGTCGTGGATCGCCGACCGCGCCTTCCTCGTCATCCTGGACAACGCGGTGAGCGAACGGCAGGTCAGGGGGCTCCTCCCGGGGAAGGGCCGCAACCGGACGGTGGTGACCAGCTCGCACCGGCTCAGCGGGCTGGAGTCGGTGCACCGCGTCGAGGTCGGGGAGATCTCCGAGGAGGAGGCGGGCGAGCTGGTGGGCCGCGCGGTCGGACCCGGCCGCGTGCTGGGCTCGGCGCTGCGCCGCATCATCGGCCGGTGCGGCAGCACCCCGCTGGTGGTCAGGGCGGTGGCGGCGAAGCTCGACTCGCTGCGGCATCTGTCCATGGTGGACTACGCGGACCGGCTGGAGTCGGCGCAGTCCGTCCTCTATGAACTCGTCGCGGGCGGCACGCCGGTGCGCGAGCGGGTGGCCCGGGTGTACTCCGACCTCGCGCCGCCGCAGCGGCAGGCGGTGCGCGCCCTGGGCGGGCTGCCGGGCGGGCCGGTCGGCGCCGCCGAACTCGCCGAGGCGTTCGCCGCGCTGCCCGAGCCCGCGACGCGCATCATCGACCGGCTGGTCGAGGCCAACATCGTCGGCGCGCCCGACGCCGCCCACTACGCGGTCCCCGCGCTCGTGCGGCACTTCGCGGCCGACCTGGCGCGCTGATCAGCGCGCCATCCCCGCCAGCATCCCGTGCAGCGACTCGATCAGCGCGACGCCCCGGCCGCGCTGCTCGTCGTCCATGTCGGCCAGCAGGGCGGCGATCTTGGCCAGGGTGTCGTACTCGGCCCCCTCGCGGCGCAGACCCGCGCGCGCGGCGCGGTTGCGCAGCAGGATGTGCAGCGACAGCGCGGCCTGGTTGGCGAACATCGCGAGCAGGTCGAGGTCGGCGACGCTGTAGCGGGACTGCGGGTGCGGGTCGAGGACCTGCAGCACGCCGATGGGCGCCATCCGGTGCACGATCGGCGCGGCCATGATCGAGTCGGGGACGTAGCCGGTGCTCTCCGCCAGGTCCCTGGCGAACACCTGGCTCGTGGTCAGCTCGGTGGCCGACATGGCCTGCCCGGTGGTGATGACCCAGCCCGCGATGCCCCGGTCCGCCGGGAACCGGGTGCCGACCAGGAAGCCCTCGCCCTCGCCGGACACTGCCTCGAAGACCAGCTCGTCGGCCTCGGCGTCGAACAGGAACACCGAGCTGGCCGCCGCGCCGAAGATCGACCGGGCCACCCGCACGATCGAGGTGAGCAGCTCGCTGTCCTCAGTGGCCGCCTCGGCCAAGGCGTTCGAGACCGCCGCCCCGCTCGCCGTCGGATCCGTGGTGTGACTCATCGGTTCGCCCTCCTCGCACGTTGGCTGCCGTCAGGTAAAGGACCGTCTTGAGCTGGAACACCGTCAGTCCTGGGTGCTTGCCGACGATCAGCGCGCACCGGCCCGCGACGTGCGGTGTGGCGAAGCTGTTGCCGGAGTTGCGGCTCACGCTGCCGCGCAGGCCCGCCACCGGGACCGCCTGGCCGCGGGCGAAGAACTCCACCGGCGGGTTCGGGTTGTAGAGGATCCGGTCCGGGTCGGCGCTGGTGTGGCTGCCCACCGAGATCACCGAGGAGAACCGCCACGGGAAGCTCTCGATCTGCGAGTTGTGCGCCGAGGCCACGATCACCGACCCGGCGAAGTACGCCTCGTCGACGAGTTCGCGCAGCGCCTGATTGAACTCCGGGCGGGCCGTCGACAGGCTCATGTTGATCACTTTGAAGCGTTGGCGGATGGCCCATTCGAGCCCGGCGAGCAGCGCCCGGCCGGTGCCGCCGCCGCGCTCGCCGAGCACCCGCACGCTGTGGATCCGGCAGGCGGGCGCGATCTGGCGGACGATGCCAGCGCACGCGGTGCCGTGGCCGAAGGAGTCGGCGGCCTCGACCTCCTCCACCTCGTGCTTCCCGTCGCGCTTCACCACCGCGTGCGAGCTGGCCACCGGCCCGACCAGCGGGTGCCCCGGCTCGATCCCGCCGTCCACCACGCACACGTCGACGCCATCGCCGGTCGCGCCGCCCCACGCCCACTCCGGGGTGATCAGGCTCGGCTCGCCGAGGTCGACCTCGATGGCGCTCTCGTCGGGGTCGAGCAGCCGCCAGGTCAGTCCGGTCATCGCGGGCGCCCCCCGAGTTCGCTGATCATCCGCCGGGCCCGCGCCGACCCGACCGCGTGGCCCTTGGCGGCGAAGCGGCGTTCGGCGGCGCGGGCGGCCGACAGCGCCGGGACCGGCCTGCCCAGCCGGGCGTGGGTGTGGGCGAGGTCGAGCAGGGCGCGCCCGTGGTCGGCGGGGGAGTCGGTGCGCCGGGCGGTCGCCACGGCCCGGCGGGCCAACTCGGTGGCGCGTCCGGGGTCCGGCTCGACGCGCGCGGCGACGCCGAGCAGGTTGGCCAGGTCGGCGCAGTCGTCGACGGCCAGCCCCCGCACCAGCTCGGCGGCGGCGCGGGTGTCGTCATCGGCCAGGTGGACCCGGGCGAGTTCCAGCCGGGTCTGCCGGACGAGCGAGTCGGCGCGCACCGCGCTCGCCGCGCTCAGCGCTTCCCGCAGCTGCCAGCGCGCCTGGTCCCAGTCGTCGCCGTGGGCGGCCACCAGCGCGCCGAGCAGCGGCCGGAAGAACCGCGACTCGGCGTACGACATCGCCGCCATGGCCTCCTGGGCGTCGGCCAGCGCCGCGGCCGTCTCCGCCGTCCTGGCCTGGATGGCGTGCAGCATGGTCAGCGCGAACCCGAGCGTGGCCTGCACGGCACCGCGGTCGCGGTGGGCGGCCAGCAGCGCGCGGCACTGCTCGGTGGCCCGTGCCGCGGGCAGCGGGCCGTGCCACAGCGACAGCCCGATCGCGCCGAGCGCGTTGGCCACCTCGCGGTCCGCCGCTGCGGCGAGCGCGTGCCGCAGCGCGGGCTCCAGGACGTTCAGCGCCCGGCCCTGCTCGCCCCGCCGCTGGTGGGAGCGGGCCAGGACGCAGCGCACGCGCGACAGCCCGAGGTCGTCGCCGTGGGCGTGGAAGACGTCGAACTCCTCGGCCGCGACCCGGTCCAGCTCGGCCATGTCCTGGCGGAGCATGGCCAGGTGCAGGCGGGCGTGCGCGGCGGTGACGGGCCGGTCGGCCTCGGCGGCCGCGGTGGTGAACGCCTCCCGCGCCTGCTCGTGCCTGCCGAGGGTCAGGTGGACCTCGCCCAGCCGCTGCAGGCACTCCGGCCTGCCCGGGTCGCCCGCGGTGGTGAGGTCGGCGGCCTGTTCCAGGAGGGTGAGCGCCCACGGCAGGTCGACCCGGCGCAGGGCCTCCGCGCCCGCCCGGTCGAGGTGGCCGAACGCCCGCGAGCGCAACGTGTCGGCCGGGAGACCGACAGCGGACTGGTAGCGGTGCGCTTGGGCGAGATGGGTGCCGATGAGCGCGTCCGACGCGGCGCGCGCCGCCAGGTGCTCGGCGTACCGCTCATGCAGCTCGCCCCTGCGCCGCTTGGTCAGCCCGCGGTAGGCGACCTGGCTGGTGATGCCGTTGGCGATGCGGTAGCGGCCGTCGGCCACGGGCTCGACCAGCTTGCGCCGCACCAGCTCGCGCAGCGCCCGGTCGTGGTCGCCGCCGTCGGCCAGCGCGGCGAGGTCGGCCGCGGCGAAACCGTCGCCGTCGGGGTCGACCACCGCGCCGAGGCGCAGGGTCGAGCGCTCGGCGTCGCCGAGCCGGTCGATGCGGGCGGCGACCAGCGCCTGCAGGCTGAGCGGGAGCCCGCCCGCGGTCGCGTCGTCGTGCTCGACCGCGGCCACGAGCTGTTCGAGGTACAGCGGGTTGCCGCCCGCCTGGGCCACGATCCACTCGGTGGTCGCGGTGTCGTGCGTGCTGACGTCGGCGAAGTGCGCGGCCAGCCGGGCGGAGTCCGGCGCGGACAGCCTGCCGACGACGGCCGTCTCCGCGCTGGGCCAGGTGGTCTCCCAGTCGGGGAAGGCGTCGAGCAGGTCCGGGCGGGCCACGCACACCAGCAGGACCGGCAGCGCGCCCAGCCCGGCGAGCAGCCGGTCCAGCACGGCGACCAGGGAGGGCTGGGCCCACTGGCAGTCGTCGATCACCAGCAGCACGGGCCGGGTCCCGGCGACCGCGGCGAGCAGCCGCGCCACGGCGGCCGCGGTCGCGTCGAGCGACGGCGCGGGCGTCCCGTCGCGCAGCAGGCCGCGGCGCAGCAGCGCGAGCGCGGGCTCGACGGACGCGACGCGCTCCACCTCGTACACCAGCGGCGCGACGCACTCGGCCAGCGCGGTGAGGGTGCCGCCGTCGCCGACCGGCCTGCACCGGCCGATCACCACCGATCCGGTGTCGCGGCGCAGCCACTCGGCGACCAGCCGCGTCTTGCCGATCCCCGGCTCGCCCACCAGGGTCAGCAGCCGCGCGGCGCCCTCGTCCACCACCCGGCGCCACGCGGCGTCCAGCGCGGCGAGGTCGGCCTCCCGGCCGATGAACGGCACGTCGAAGCGGCGCGTGCGCTCTGGGTCGGCGGGCGGCACGTCGACCAGCCGGAACACCTCGACCGGCTCGGCGACGCCCTTGAGCGACACCCTGCGCGGGTCGGCCACGGTGACCGCGCCCGCCGCCGAGCGCGCCGCCGCGCTGACCAGCACCTCGCCCGGCCCGGCCGCCTGCTCCAGCCGCGCGGCGATGTTCACCACCTCCCCGGAGACGAACGCCTGGCGCTCGCCCGGGTCCGGCAGCGCCACGACCTCCCCGGTGTGCACGCCGATCCGGACCCGCAGCCGCACGCCGTGGTCCCGGCGCAGCTCGGCGTCGAACCCGGCCGCCGCCTCGGTCATGCCCAGCGCGGCGACGAGAGCGCGGCGGGCGTCGTCCTCGCGGGTCTCGGTGAGGCCGAAGACCGCCATCACCGCGTCGCCGATGAACTTCTCCACGACCCCGCCGTTGGCGGCGATCACGCCGGACATCAGCTCGTAGTAGCGCAGCAGGACCGTCCGCAGCAGCTCCGGGTCGAGCGCCCCGGACATCTCGGTGGACCCGGCGAGGTCGCAGAAGACGACCGACACCACCTTGCGCTCCTCCGCCCCCTTCGGGCGGACCACGACCGCGGTCCCGCAACGCGAGCAGAACCGGGCGTCGGCGGCGAGGTCGGCGGCGCAGGATGCACAGGTCATCGCGGCTGCTCCCGGTCCGGGGACGGCTGATCCCGTTCCCGCAGGCTACTTCCGGCGGTTGCGGATCGGTTTGCCGTCGGCATGGCGGCGGGCTCGCCGTGCGGCAGGCGCACGCGCGCGTAGAGCCCGGCGAGCACCAGCAGGACCGCGGACACGGCGAACACCGTGTCGATCTGCCCGAACCGCACGCCCGCGACGGACGCGCTGAAGTCGACCGGCACCACGCTGGCGAACCAGCCCGCCGCCGTCGCCGCGACGACCGACGCGAGCCGGGTGACCGGGTAGAACACCGCGAACACCCGCCCGGTGTACTCCTGCGGGGCCGCGGCCAGCAGCAGCGGCGACATCGCGGTGTTGAGGATCGTGATCGGCAGGATCGTGGCGAACAGCGCGACGACGCCGAAGGCGAACCCCGTCTGTCTGGAGTAGACGAACAGCAGGACGCCGCCGATGATGAGCCCGACCCAGGTCGTGGTGCGCGCGCCGATCCACTGCACGACCCGGCCCGCGCACAGCGCGCCGACGATCCCGCCGATGCCCAGGGTCGCGCCGAGGAAGCCGTAGAGGCCCGCGGGCGAGCCCAGGTTCCCGGTCAGGAAGAACAGGTTCAGCGTGTTCACCGCGCCCACGCCCAGCTGGCCGATCACCGCGATGGCCAGCAGCGCCACCAGGAACGGGCTGCCCGCGAACACCTTCAGGCCCGCGGCGAACTCCGCGCGCAGGCCCGGCCGCGCTGCCCGGGCGGCCCGATCGACGACGACCTCGTGGCGCACCGAGCGGATCGCGGCGTAGGAAACGGCGTAGGACACCGCGTTGAGGACCAGCGCCCACTGGAACCCGATGCCGAACATCAGCGGCGCGGCCAGCGGCGGCCCGGCGATCGTCACCGTCGCCGCGGTCGCTTGGGCGATCCCGGCCGCCCGCGCGCGGTCCGCCTCCCCGGGCACGGTCTCCCGGATGGTGGCGAACCGCGCGGGCGCGAAGAACTGGCCGGTGGCGGTGAGCCCGAACACGACGACGTAGAGCAGCGCGAGCCACGCCCAGACCGGCAACGCGTCCCTGGGCAGCAGGGACACCGCCGTCAGCAGCGCCACCAGCCCACCGCGCACAACCTCGGTGCCGAGCATCGTGCGCAGCGGGTCCCAGCGGTCGACGAACACCCCGGCCAGCGGCCCGAACACCAGCACGGCCGCGCCCACCGACAGCTGGATGCCCCCCACGGCGGCGGGCGCCCACGACCGGCCCTCGGCCAGGTCGGTGGCCACCCAGAGCACCAGGGTCGTGCTGAACACGAAGTCGCCCAGGGTCGAGGTGGCCTGCCCGAACCACAGCCGGGAGTAGGTGCGGTTGATCAGGAACCGGCGCCGCGCCGTGGCCACGGGGCTATCCGCCGCAGGCGGTGGACGGCGGGATCATCGACGCCAGCGCCGTGACGAGCGTGGTGTGGTAGGCCTTGCGGAACAGCTCGACCGGGGTGGCCGTGTCCGGCGGGCGCTGCGCGGCGAAGCGCGCGGGGATGGCGCCGTCGGGCTTCTGCACGTTCAGCAGGGCATCGATGGCGGCCTGGCCGGACGCGGTGTGCCGGGGGTCGAGGCCCAGGCAGGACTGGGTGAGGATGAACTCGGCGATGAGGTCCCAGTACTCGATTGCGATGAAGTGGTGCGTCAGCTGCTCGGCGACGTCGCGGATGCGCATCAGCTCCTCCGGCGGCACGCCCATGTCGCGCACGCCGAAGTCGGTGATGTGGAAGACGGTGTGGGTGATCCGGTAGGCCGTCTCGATGTCCATCGGCAGGACGTCGGTCAGGTTGGCGAGGATGCTGTCGGCGTAGAGCCGGTCGTACGGCTCGACGTCGTGGTCCAGTCCGGCCAGTTCGGCGTAGTAGCGCAGTTCGAGGCGGCCGGACGGCGACTTCTTGGCGATGTCGACGTGCCCGTCCGGCGCCAGCCGCGCGAGCGTCGCCGGGTGCGTCGAGCCGGTCAGCCCGGCCGGGGCGAGCGCGCTGTAGATGAGCGCGAAACCGCGCGTGTAGGCGGGATTGTCGGCGAACTGCTCGGGAAAGTCCGGGTCGCGCCAGATCTCGGCGACGGCGTCGCGGACAGCGGCTAACTCGGGGTCGTCCGGGCGGACCCGGCTCCACAGCCGGTTCAGCAGCCCGATCTCCATGCACGCCTTGGCCCTCGGCGTCACCGGCAGGTCGGCGGCCGACGGGCGCAGGTAGCCCACGTTGGCGCTCATCCAGCGGCGCGCGCCCGAGGACAGCCGCTCCATGCCGAGGAACGCCGCCGCGGCGCCGTCGGCGCTCATGACGGCCGTGGGGTGCGGGGATGCGTCGTCCATCGTCGGCTCCTTGTCGGGTCGCTAGTTCAGTGCCGGAAGCAACACGCCCGAGCGCTCGACGACGTCGGCCGCGCGGGCGGCGCTGTCGGCCGCGGCCAGCACGCTGCCCAGCCGCGCCGCCCGGTCGCGCGGGCCGGGGTCGTCCCAGGCCGCGCGCAGGGCGGCGGCCGGGTCGTCGTCGGTGAGCAGCGGGGTCCCGACGCCCGCGCGGACGCAGGCCGCGCTGAGCACCGGCTGCTCCGAGCCGTTGGGGGACAGGCCCAGCGGCTTCCCGGCCAGCAGGGCGGCCAGCACCGGCGCGGACGTGCCGCTGGTCAGCACGAGCCCGGCGCGGTCGAGGAACGGGCGCATCCACGGCTTGCGCACCAGCAGGATGTCCGCCCCGGGCACGGGATCGGGGTTGGTGGAGCGGCCCTGCTCGACCACGGCCTGGAACGGGCCGCCGGTGAACGCTGCGTTGAGCCGGGGCCACTGCGTCCGCCCGCCGAAGAAGCGGCCGAGGTGCACGTAGACGACCGGCTTGCCCACCTCGTCCAGCCGGGCGAGCTCGGCGTCGGCGCCCCGGCCCGGCGTCGGCTCCCAGGCCAGCGGGCCGACGTGCCGCACGCGGTCGGGCAGGACCGTGCCGGGGTACTCCAGCGACGGGTGGCCGCGCAGCAGCAGGGCCGTGCCGTGCAGCGGGTCCGCCGACAGCGGGCGTCTGCGGGCCGGGAGCCCGGTGTGGGCGCGCAGGTCGTCGTAGATCCGGAGGGTGTCGCGGGTCCGCGCGGCCCGGGTGGTCGCGGGCTGCGGCTCGTCGTCGCCGCCCGAGCGGTAGTTCCACAGGTACGTGGTCAGGCCGAGCACGAAGACCGGGAGGTCGAGGATCTCGCCCGCCAGCAGGGCGCCGTGGCACAGCACCGAGGTGACGAGCACGTCGGCGCCGACCTCGCGGGCGGCCTCGCGGGTCGCCTCGACCTGCGCCGCGCCGCCGTCGCGCCACCGCACGACCGAGAACCCGCCCGCGCCGCCGCGTTCCTCCGCGGCCAGGAACGGCAGCCCGGCGTGCGCGGCGACCGGGGCGGCCGCGGCGCGGCCCAGCACGTGCGCGGTGTGGCCCCGGCGGACCAGCTCGCGGCCGAGCGCGATGGCCGGGTACAGGTAGCCCGCGTCGCTCAGCGGGCACAGCAGGACGTTCACAGCCTGCCGGTCGCGTCGAGGTAGTCCAGCAGCGCGGAGTCGACGCCGTCGCGGAAGGCGGCCAGCACGTCCGCGCCGTCGGTCTGCCGGTAGGAGTCGCCGCAGCCGATCCAGCGGTCCCGGGTCTGCTCGGCGGGCAGGTAGCCCGCGTCGACGGTGCCGACCTCCCAGCCCGGCTTCCCGGCCGTCTCCCAGCAGCTGGCGAGGGTCCCGTCGGCGTTGACCACGCCGCCGCGGCTGCCGTCGCCCGGGCCGCAGGTCGCGCACAGCGCCTTGGGGCCGGGCCGGTTCACCGCGAACCCGCGGTCGAGGGCGGCGCGCTGCCAGCGGACGAACCGGGCGATGAGCTCGTCGGTGTGGGTCAGCTGGTTGTCGTATCCGATCCCGATGTCGCCGACCTGCGCGAAGTAGATCGAGCAGCGGGCGGTGTCGACGGCGTCGGCCAGCCGGTCGATCATCGCGTCGATGCCGTGGTGGTTGTGGTGGGAGACGTTGACCCGCAGCGTCCACCGGATGTCGGTGACCTCGGTCGCCCGCACGATGTTGCGCACGATGGTGTCGAACGTGCCGCCGGTGGAGCGGCGCACGCGGATGCGGTCGTGCTCGGCGCGGTCGCCGTCGAAGGTGACCTGGATGTGCTTGAGCCGCAACTCCGCGAGCTGGGCGGCCAGCTGGGGCGAGAGCAGCGTCAGGTTGGAGACCATCCGCGCCGAGGTCAGCCCGTGGTCGGCGGCCCTGGCCAGCAATTCGATGCAGCCCCTGGGGTTGAGCAGCGGCTCGCCGCCGAACAGCAGGATCCGCAGGTCGTCCAGGCCGCTCGCGGCCATCTGGCGATCGGTGAACGCCAGGATCGAGGTGATCGTGTCGGAGGTCAGCCGGGCGTGGGCGATGCGCGGAGGCCTGCTGCCGCCGCCGGTGTCCTGGCTGGTGTTCTGGAAGCAGTACCCGCACCCGAGGTTGCAGTCGGTGCTGGTCAGCACGGTGAGCGAGTAGGAGTTGTCGGCTCTGGCGGTCATCAGGCCGCTCTCGTCGAGCCGCCGCAGCGCCTCCGGCCGCACCGTGCCGTCCTCGGCGATGTGCCGCTCACGCAGCCGGGCGATCCCGCCGGGGCCGAGGAACCACCAGTTCCGCTCGCCCCTGAGGACCCGCTCCCCACCCGCCCGACTGATCTGGCCCAGGCTCACCGCGACCTCCGTGTGCATAGGAATGGCGGGCATCCGGCCCCCTCGCGGGAGCCGGACGCCCTGCGCGACGCCTGGCGTCAGAGCGCCTGGCTGTTGTTGACGACGCACCAGTCCTCGGCGTCCGCGCCGTGCGCGACGACCTCGACGTCCTCGGCGTTCTCCTCGGTCTGGGGGGTCTCGGGGCTCTTGTCCTCGGACATGCACTCTCCTCGTGGTGTCGCGCCGCCCCGCCGCTTGTCCGGCGGTTCGGCAGGATTGCCGGGGGTTTCTCCAGTCTTGCCCCGTTCCCGAACCCGGCTCCATGCGACTTTCGGGCAGTAGACGCGCGCCACGGGAGGCTATTAAGCTCAACGGTTTTGCTCGACGCCGCATTTGCTGGATGCGGCTGGTCCACTGTGGACGCTATTGGTCGAGCAGGCGCCAGGTGGCGAGGGCGATCCTGGCGCGCAGGAGGCCCGCCGGGTCGGTGAGGGGGATGCCGACGGTCCGCCCGAGCTGGTCGAGCCTGCGGACGACGCTGCTGTGGTGCAGGTGGAGGACGTCCGCGGCCCGGCGCGCCGAGCCCTCGGCGCAGTAGGCGTCCAAGGTGTCCAGGTCGTCGCGGGCCAGCCCGGCGATCGCGGCGACATCGGGATTGGCCCGCGCGGTGTCGCGGGGGATGTCGGCGAGCAGGGCCAGCGCGCCGAGGTCGTCGTGGTGGACGACGGGCTGGCGCGCGGTGCTGAAGCGCAGTGCGGTGCGGGCCTGCGCCCAGGACCGGTCGGGACGGTCGGCGGCGCCGATGCCCGCGCGGACGCCAGCAGGGAACGCGTCCGGGTCGACGGTGGCGGCGAGGATGACGCCCACGTCGCCCAGCGGCGCGGCCTTCACCGGGCGGGCGGGGCAGATCAGGCCGCCGACCCGGTCGAGGGGGACGGGCGACCGCAGGGCCACCACGCGGACCGGCAGGTCGGCGGGGAACCCCAGCAGCCGCAGCGCGCGGACTCGGGCGGCGTCGTCGTCGGCGCTGATCGCGAGTTCGACGAGAGCCGGGTCGGCCATGGTGGTGCGGGCGGGGCCGTAGCGCTCCACGACCGCGGCGGCGGCGATGGCGAGACGGTCGAGCAGCAGGTCGTCGAGCGGGCCGCGCGGGCGCTCCAGCCACACGGTGCCGATCTCCTCGTCGTCGAGGGTGATCGGCGTGGTCGTCGCCGGGGAGGGTGGGGTGGTCGCCGCGCTGCCGTCGGGGGAGAACCGGACGGTCCGGCCTGTGCCGTGCAGTCGGATGCCGACCACGCACTCGGCCAGGCCCGCCGACGCCCGGGCGAGGGCGGGGAGGTCGACCCGCCTGCGCATCAGGGTGTCGTAGAACATCACGAGGCGGATCGCGCCCTCGGCGTGCGAGTCCAACTGCGACAGCCGTTCGACCAGTGCCTCCATGCCTGGAGGATAGGCGCGCCGACCGGTGCGTGACCGGCTCGGGACCCGCGACGGACGGCGGGTGAACGCGGGGCGGGCGGTGGCGAGGATGGTCGCCATGGATCCCGAACTCGAAGCGTTCGTCCCGCTGTTCCCCCACGTCGATCTGAACGACCCGGTCGGCGCCCGCGCCAGCCTCGCCGCGCTGTCGGCCTCCGCGCCCGCGCCGGACCTGACGGGCATCGATGTCGAGGACCGGATGGCGGGCGACGTGCCGGTGCGCGTGTACCGCCCGCATGAGGCCCAGGGCGTCATCGTCTGGATGCACGGCGGCGGGTTCGTCATGGGCGACCTTGACACCGAGCACCCCTGGACCGCGCGGCTCGCCGCGGCGGCAGGCGCGGTCGTGGTCTCGGTGGACTACCGCAGGGCGCCCGAGAACCGCTTCCCCGCCGCCCTCGACGACGCCTACGCCGCACTGGTCTGGACCGCCGAGCACACCGAGGACCTCGGTGTCGCCCCGGACCGCATCGCCGTCGGCGGGCACAGCGCGGGCGCCGGGCTCGCGGCCGCCGTCGCCCTGCGCGCCCGCGACGAGCAGGGCCCGCCGATCCGCCACCAACTGCTCAACCAACCCCAGTTGGACGACCGCCAGGACACCTGGTCGGCCAGGACCTTCACCGACACCCCCTGGATGACCCGCGACAAGATCACCAGCGCCTGGCGCCACTACCTGGCGGACACCCCCGCCTCGCCGTACGCCGCCCCGGCCCGCGCGGAGGACCTGTCCGGCCTCCCACCCGCCTACATCGCCACCGCGGAATTCGACCCCCTGCGCGACGAGGGCATCACCTACGCCCTACGCCTGCTGCAGGCGGGCGTGCCGGTCGAACTCCACCAGTGGCCAGGCACCTTCCACGGCTCCCAGGCCATCCCAACCGCCGAGATCTCCCAGCGCCAGGTAACCGAACTCGTCACCACCCTCCGCCGCGCCCTGGCCGCGTGAGTGCCCCGTTGCCGGGGCTCGCGGTCCCTGCTGGCCGCGAGCCTTTCCGGCGGTACTGTCGGTCGACCCTGAGACCGAGGAGCACCGTGTCCCCCGAGGATGTCGTGGCCGAGCAACTGGCCGCCTACAACGCCCGCGACCTCGACCGCTTCCTGTCCTGCTACATCGAGGACGTCCCGGTCCACGCGTTCCCGTCGGGCGTGGAACTGACCGACCGCTCCGGCCCCCGTTTCCGCGAGCGGTACGAGGCGCTCTTCGCCTCCAGCCCCAACCTCCACGCCGAACTCCTGTCGCGAGTGGCCCACGGCCGCATCGTCATCGACCAGGAACTGGTCACCGGCTTCAACAACTCTGAAACCCGCGCCGCAGCGGCCATGTACGAGGTCCATGAGGACAAGATCACCCGAGTCTGGTTCATCGAGTGATATCCGCTTTGTCGGCGAATGGTGTGGCTATGGGAGGTGGGCGACCCCATTTCCCCCACCGATTTCGACGAGGGGACACCCGGCCACGCCCGCGTTGGGGTCGAAGGCCTCGGCGCGCCCTGCCCGAATTGCGGCTACGACGACGATCTCGGGTACGACATCGTCATCGAGTCCGACGCCATCTCCTCAGTCACCCTCACGTCCGGGGAAATCGATTACCTAGCGCAGCGAAATGCCTATTGGATTTTGCTCCCGGGCGAGCAAGGATCGCCCTGACCACCGCTCGTTGGCGATCGTCCTCAGGGACCGCCGCGAACCGGCGTCGTTAGGGAAGGACGTCGTGGCAACAACGATCGTGAACGCTACGGTGTTCGACGGGACGAAGCTGCGGGACTGGACCTCGATCCGGTTCGCCGAAGGGCTGATCACCGAGTGCTCGGCGACCTCCACCGCCCGAGAAGGCGACGTGGTGGTCGACGCGGGTGGCGGGACTGTGCTTCCCGGTCTGATCGACACGCACGTGCACCTCCTTCCCGGCGCTCTCGGGCAAGCGCTGGCCTTCGGTGTCACCACCGTCCTCGACATGTTCAGTAAGCCCGACATGGTGGCCACGGCCAAGGAGCAAGCGGGCTCCCGCTCGGACGTGGCCGACGTGCGCTCCTCGGGCATCGGCGCCACCGCCCCCGGCGGCCATCCGTCGATGCTCTACGCCCCGATCCCGACTTTGACCTCCGCCGACCAGGCCGAGCAGTTCGTCGCGGACCGCGTCGCGGAGGGCTCGGACTACCTGAAGATCATCTCCGGTGTCGGGGGCCTCTGGCCGTCGCTGGCCCCCGGGACGATCAAGGCGCTGGTCACAGCCGCACACGCCCGCGGCTTGATCGTCGTCGCCCACGTGAGCTCGACCGCAGGCGTCGAGGAGGCCGTGTCCGCCTGCGTCGACGTCGTGGCCCACGTCCCCGTCGATGCCGAACTGGACAGGACCCTGGTCGACCGCATCGCCGACGCCGGAATCGCGGTCGGCCCGACGCTGGTCACCATCGAGAGCACCCTCGGAAACGGCTGGACCTCGGCCCGGCCCTACTCGTGCGCCGAGGCCAACGTGCGCCGCCTGGCCGACGCTGGCGTCACCCTCCTGGCAGGCACCGACGCCCCGAACCCGGGAACGGTGTTCGGAGCGAGCCTGCACCGCGAACTGGAACTCCTTGTCCGCTGCGGCATCACCCCGGCACAGGCCCTGTCCGCCGCCACAACCAATCCGGCCCGAGTGTTCGCCCTCCCCGACCGAGGACGCATCGCCGCCGGCCACCGCGCGGACCTGATCCTCCTCTCCGGAGACCCCTTGGCCGACATCTCCGCAACCCGCGAGATCACGCGGATCTGGCGCGCAGGCACCCCCTGCGCCCCCCCACGCGTTCGTCCCCAGCGCGGCCGAGACCGAACAACTCACCGCCTTCAACGCCCAGATCGCCAAGGCCGTGACAGCCGTACGCAAACGCTGGTCTCCGAGGAAAGCCCCCTGACGTCGCTCCGCACAAACAGACTCACCACCGCGGCCGCTGGAGCATGTCAGGTGGGCGGAGGACGTGTGAGTCTGTGGCTTGTGGCCACGGAACGAGCGGTAGGGGAGTTGCTGCACCAGCGCGGTTGGCGGACGGTGTTCACCATCTCGGAAAGGGTGGGTGCCTGGGCGGCGCTGATCACCGCGGTCGAGCGCGGCTACCAAGACGAGGTCGTCGAGTACACCAACGACCTCTACTGCCGGAACTGGCTGCATGAGGCGTGGCTGTTGCTGGACGACCATCTCGTGCAGCTCTGGAGTCCGCAGGTCAAAGACCTCGACAACCGGTACAAGAACGCGACTGTCTACGACGACGGCCAGGCGCTGGAGCACTTCCACCGGTTACCCGGCCTCGACCTGTGGTGGTGGCGGCGTCACCCACGCATCCTCACCGGAAATCTAGGGCGCTCACTGCGCTCAGCAGGCGCGGTCGCGACCGATCCGAACCCGGGCTGACATCCCAGCCACGTCAGCCAAGGCAGCCTGGACCGTCAAACGCAGAAACCCGCCTGAACAGCAGAACCTGCATGTCCAGACGGGCGATCCACTTGTGGAGGTTAAGGGAGCTTACTCGAACATAAAAGACCAGGTCAGGTCCCTGGAAGAGCTCCGTGAGAAGCTTCCCAGCCTCGATACACCCGAGCCGTCGTCGATCAAGCGCGACCGGCCCCGGCGCGCTCGGCAACTCCGTGCCGAGCAAGTCGAAGAGTTGATCGCGGGCTACCAGGCCGGTGCGACAGTGTACGAACTCGGTGACCGGTTCGGCATCGAACGCCGAACGGTCAGCAACATCCTCCACCGGCACGGCGTACCGATGCGCCGCCGCGGACTCTCCCCCGAGCAGGTCGACGACGCCATCCACCTCTACAACCTCGGCTGGTCGCTGGCGCGAGTCGGCGACCACCTGGGTGTCAACCACACCACCGTGCTGAACAAGCTCAGCGAACGTGGCATCCCCACCCGAGACACCCACGGACGTCCACGCGTCGAAGCAAGCGGTCCTCGATGACCCGGCCGGCAGCAATGTCAACTCGATCAGGTTCGGACGGGACTGCTGTTGTTCAGGCCGTCACGATGATCTCGGGCGTCGTCAGTCTCACCTTCCTGTTCGGCTTCGGCAACGTCCTCAATCTCGCGCTCCGGCTCGGCGTGCCGCTTTGCTCGCGCCGCTGGTCGCTCCTGCGGTTGATCTTTCGATTCTTGGGCTTCCGCTCGGCACGCGGCACCTGGCGCTCAACGGCGTCCCCGGACGTGCTGCGACCCGCTCGCCGACTGCTGATCTTCGCGAGGGCGGTCACCCTCGCGCTGAACGTGGCCGACCCGATCGGGGCAGGCGAGCTTGGCACGGCGGCGTTCGACGCGGTAGGTCCCTCTTCTCCTGATCGGCTGGGCTGAAGACGGCCCTGGCCTCTTGCAGGCGATCAGCGCGACCACCATTAGGACGGAGAACCAGGATTCGTCCGATGCCGGCCAAGCAGCCTCGAAGGCTGGGATCGGTGTTGATGGCGCCAATGGACCAGTCCAGCCGCAGGTTGCATTGACACAGAGCCGCCGAAGGGCACACCTCAGCAGCACGCACCGGAGCGGCTCCTGGAACAGGCGAGGCAGGAGGACGCGGCTCACCGTGCTGTTCAGCAGAAACCGATCTCAGCGGACACGCTCAGCGCACGGCTTGGGATTGGCGCGACTCGGGCGCGACGGCTTGTCAAGGCCGTGCGCGAGGAACACCAAGCCGAGGCCGCACGGGATCCGGTCGACGCCGATACCGGGGATGCGGCGAGGGGTGTCCCGACGACCTTGGTGGCGTGACGTGACCGGCGAGCTTTCATAGGCATGGACGGTCACTTCGGCCGTGGAAGGATCGTCCGGTGATTACGAGCGGGTCCAAGCGCCTGCCCCGCTCCGGCTGATTGGTTGGAGAGCAAGATGGTCGGCTGTCGACGGCGACGGTCGGCCTGATCCATACCGGGCGCATCGCCTCGCGGGCGGCCGAGTTAGGAATGAGTGCTTCGGCGGGAACGTCGAGGTCAGGTATTCGCACGGAGGTGCGGCACCCATGCTCTGGCAGGGAGAGTCCTTGCGGGCTGTGGTAAGCGGCATAGCTCCAGTCGGATCCGACACCGATGAATAGCGCGGGCCCGGCCACGCTGTCGTAGAGACCGACCTCGACTGGGACGTACGCGGTGATCGGCGGTCTCCTTGGCGATGTAGTCCAGCGGCGCATCCAAATCTCCGATAGTCCTGATCGGCCAGGCTTGGTGACCGAATGTCCGGCACTGTGTCGCTGACGATGCACAGATGAGGTCATCGGGCACGATGTCGCGCCCTCGGGGTCAGTAGTACTCGCGGATGTAGGCGAGGGCGCGTTCGAAGACGTCGTTGTCGCGGATCTTAAACTTGACGTACAGAGTTTTGCGGAGGGCCTGCTGGACCAGGCGGCGGCCGTCGCGGGTGTCCTGCCATCCGGCGAAGCGGACGGTGCGCACGATGTTGTCGACCTCGTTGACGACGTTCTCGACGATGATCGGGGTGTCGTCGCCTTTGAGGGACTCGAACAGGTCGGTGAGGGCGGCCTTGCCTTGTTCCTCGCGGGGAATCTCGGCGGCTGCCTTTTCCGCAGCAACGGTGTCACGGGCGAGTTGGAAGAGTTCCTTGAGGAATTCGAGGCTTGCCTGTTGGGCGTGAGCGTATTTCTCGCGGAGCGCGTTGAGGCGTTTGCCGAGTTCGACGAAGACCGGGTTGCCGACGTGTTTGGCAATCCGAGCGGTTATCCACTTCTCCACCTCGACCGGGTCGACGTCGGTTCGCCTGCCGGTCATCAGGTCTTCGATGATCGTCGCATCGAGGACGATGATGTCCAGGTCGGTGCGGGGGACCTCGACAGTGACGTGCTCGTTGATCAGTTCCAAGGTCTTGGCGCCGAGGGCGTGCCAGACCAGGCGGCCGGTGACGTCGGTCGGACGGACGGACTCGTAGACGCTGGTGAGCCAGCGGTAGTCGTCCTCGTGGTCACGCAGTATCGAATCAGGGCTGAGCGTCTCCCACAGTTGCGCGACGACGCTGTACGCGGCGGCGAAGGCGTCCTTGGCCTCGTCGTCGGTTATCGCGGTCTGCGCCTGGATGAGGCCCTCGTAGCCGCCGACAGTACGGTCGACGCCAGGGAAGAACGCTAGCGCCGCCTCGATCGCCGGTTCCAGTTGGGCGCGGAGCACGGCGATGTTGCTAATGACCTGCTGCACGCTCTTGTCGTCGAACGCGATCGCCTTGGCCACGTCGTCGAAGATGCCGAGGTAGTCGACGATCAGGCCGTGCGTCTTGTGCGGCGGGTAGACCCGGTTGGTGCGGGTGATCGCCTGCAGCAGGTTGTGCTGCCTGAGCGGTTTGTCGAGGTACTGCGCGTACAGGATCGGCGCGTCGAACCCGGTGAGCAGCTTGGCCGTGACGATGAGGATCTTGAGTGGGTCAGCCGGGTCGTTGAACCGGGCGGTGATCCGTTCGAGCTGGTCGCGGTCCGGGGTGTATTTCTCCCGCCATTCCTGTGGGTCGCGGGCGTCGCGGCTCATCACCACGGTCGAGGCGTCTGGGCCGAGCAGCTTGTCCAGCTCTTTCTTGTAGGCAACGCAGGTCGGTTTGTCGTACACGACGACCTGCGCCTTGAGCCCCTGCGGCTCAACCTTGGCACGGAAATGTTCCGCGATGTCGGCGGCGATCTTGCCGATCCGCGAGTCGGTTTTGATCAGAGTCTCGATGGAGGCGGCCCTGCGCGACAGCGTGATCTTGTCGGACTCGGTGAGCTCATGCCGGTCGGCCAACTCAGCGAACGCTGCGTTGATCGCGTCCTCGTCGAGGTGGATCTCGGACAGCCGCGGCTCGAAGTGCAGCGGCAGCGTCGCGCCGTCGCGGATGGAGTCGGAGAACGTATAGCGGGACAGGTAGCCACCGTCGTCGGAGTCGGAGCCGAACCAGAGGAACGTGTTGCGGTCGCGCCGGTTGATCGGCGTGCCGGTGAGCCCGAACAGGAACGCGTTGGGCAGCGCGGCCCGCATCTTGCGGCCGAAGTCGCCTTCCTGGGAGCGGTGCGCCTCGTCCACCATCAGGATTATGTTGTCCCGGGCGTCGAGCACGCCGGGCGCCTCGCCGAACTTGTGCACGGTCGTGATGATCACCTTGCGGGCGCCGACGCGGAGCAGTTCCTGCAGTTCCTTGCGGCTATCGGTAGAGACGAGGTTGGGCACGTCGGAGGCGTTGAACGTGGCGGTGATCTGGGTGTCCAGGTCAATCCGGTCGACCACGATCAGCACAGTCGGGTTGGTCAGCCCGGCGGTCGCCCGCAGCTTCAACGCGGTGAACACCATCAGCAGCGACTTTCCGGAGCCCTGGAAATGCCAGATCAGTCCCTGCTTGACCCGGCCGTGCAGCACCCGCTCGACGATCAGGTTGGTCGCTTGGAACTGCTGGAACCGGGCAATAATCTTGATCTTGCGATGGTTCTTGTCGGTGGCGAACACGGTGAAGTACCGCAAGAACTCTAGCACCGCCCCCGGGTTGAGCACCCCGTCGACGGCCTCGCGCACCGTCGCCAACTCGGCGGACGCTGGCGCAGACTCATCACGCCATGGCCCCCACAGCGCCACCGGCATGCCGACCGACCCGTATCGGAAGTCTTTCCCCTCAGTAGCGAAGCTCAACACGGTCGGCACGAAGAACGCCGGCACGTTGACCTCGTAGTCCTCGCTGATCTGCGCCGCCGCGTCAATCCACGAGTACGCCGGCCGCACCGGCGACTTGACCTCCCCAACCACGAGCGGAAACCCGTTACACCACAACACAAAATCGAACCGCCGCTCCAACCGCCCAATCCCGTAGGTCACCTCGGTTGAGACAGTCCATTGGTTGGCACTCGGGTCCGCCCCGTTCTCAAAGTCGATCAGCCGAACCGTCGTATGCTCGCCGTTAGGCCCAAACGGCATCGACTTCTGTCCGGTCAACCAGGCGGCGAACTCCTCGTTAGCCACGACCGGATGCGGCGACCCGCGCGCGGACAGAATGATTGCCCGAAGCTGGTAGATGACTTCATCAGCCAGACGCCGATCGGCGGCTATCTCCGGGTTCAGCCGAGCAAGAGCGGCTACAGCCTCGCCTTCCAACAGGACGTCATCGGTGCGACGCGGGAGAGAGTTGCCGGGAATGAATTGGATGTCGTTGGAGGCGACCAGATCACGGACGAAGTCCCGAACAGTGTTGGCTTCATTGAAAGTCACGGAGTACCTCCAAAGATGTCAGCGGAATTCGACAAGCGAAGCCTCATAATGCTCGCCAACTCACTAGAGAGCGCCGACAATCCGTTATCGATCACACTAAGATCGCGCAACAACCTGTCTTGTTTCTCAAGCGTGACAATAGGTATTGGCATTTCTTTAAGAGCGGTACTATTGATCGTGTTCAATCCGCTAGTGCTCTTTGCGACTGTACGAATGTAGGCGCGACCTCTGGCACTGTTGATCCACTCCAGCAGAAACATTGGACGATAGCTCTGATTGGCCCGCACCCGGAACAAATGATTCTGATAAAGCGGAGAATCGTCACGATCCCAAATCGCCGCACGCCCGATATCCTCTATGGAGGCATGCCCCTCCACTACAAGAATGTCGCCAAATTCGAGGCTTTTTGTTTGGACTTCAGCTTCAGTTGCTCCGATATCCTTAATTTCAGACAGGTCAAGCTTTCCGCGTTGGACGTTGGCGACGCGAAGATAAGGAGCAGTGCGTATCATCGCACGACGAGCCGGTCCGAGCGTGATCCCGGAAGATATACTTGCGACTTCTCCCAGTGAAGTCATTCCTGCACCCAATGGCAAGTTTTGATCAACGAAAAGGCTTCTGAAAGCGTGAAGCGTTGCATTTCCCGAGACCAATTCACGCCGATGACGCTCGATAGCTCGAAGTAGGTCGGCGAGGCGCATTTGTTCGTCAAGGGGCGGGAGGTCGAATTCGTACCGTTGCATCTGACCCCAGAGGAGCCGCGGGTTCATGGAACCAGTTGCTTCCGCGGTTGCATACTCGATGAATCTGTCCGACGAGAGCACGAAGGGGAGGAACTCGTGCAGCAGTCCGTTTTCGGGGACCGCATCGAGAACGTAGGTCTTATCGGCGACGACGCCACTGAAGTCGGGGACGCCAACCTTGCGCAGGTATGGTCGAGCCGAGACGAAAAGCACTTGACCAGGCTCAAATACGTACCGGAATGTGGAACCCATTTGGCCGTCGCCGACCTGGCCCCATCGATTGATCGTGACACCTTCGGTGTCGACGTGTCCACCCGCCACATAGCGTTCGACGCCACTGGCCACCGGGTCAACCTGCTTCCGTGATCGACAAATCACATCCCCCAAGCGGACTCGTTTCCAAGTGGATTTGTCGAGGTTGAGGCTCATTTCTCCACCTGGTGACCGAGAAGTGCGAGTACGTCCGCAACGGCCGTGTCAGCCTGCGTGGCCGCGCTGCGCCATGTCGTGACCATACTGTCGATGCTATCCTCGGTGACTCGACGGCCGCTGACTGCCTTTACGTGCATTGGGATTGCGAGATTAAAATTCTTTTCTGCAATCTGTTCGCGAGTGACGACTGCGGCGAACCCGTCGTCGTTCGCGAAATTTTCGTATGCAACCAGAATTTTCTGTTGATGTTGTTTGCGCAAGAATGACTGCGATTGTTCGCGGGCGAACTCATTAACAGCGTTGACGAACAGCACCCGGCCACGACGATTTGCGGGTTTTCGGGTCCTGAGCACGAGAACGATTGCTTCCATCGTTGAGTTATAGAACAGGCCAGCAGCCAGACCGATCACCGCTTCGACAAGGTCCGACTCCACCATCGCGCGGCGCACGGCGGATTCCGAGACGCGGGTCAAGATGCCATGCGGAAGGAGGATGGCCGCTCGACCCGACTCGGGATCTAGGCTCCTCGCGATGTGCTGAACAAATGCGTAATCGGCGGCGTTCTGTGGGGGGATGCCCCACATGTTTCGGCCATGGGGGTCTTTGGTGAAGGCGGCGCGGTTCCAGTTTTTGATGGAGTAGGGCGGGTTGGCGAGGACCACGTCGAAGGTGCGGAGGCGGCCGTGGTGGTCGAGGAAGGCGGGTTTGGTAAGGGTGTCGCCGTGTTCGATGTGGCCGTCCTCGATGCCGTGTAGGAACAGGTTCATTCTAGCGATGGCGGAGGTTCCGTAGTTGAGTTCCTGGCCGTAGAGCTTGAGGTTGCGCCATTCTCGGCCTTGGCGGCGGAGTTCGGCGGCGGTCGAGATGAGCATGCCGCCGGTGCCGCAGGTGGGGTCGTAGACGCTCTCGCCTGGTTCGGGTTTGAGCATCATGGTCATCAGGTGGACCAGGGTGCGGTTGGTGTAGAACTCCTGGGCGGTGTGGCCGGAGTCATCGGCGAACTTCTTGATCAGGTACTCGTAGCCTTGGCCGAGTTCGTCCTCGGGCAGATTGGCCACGGACAGGGTCTTGGTGGAGAAGTGCTCGATCAGGCCGGTCAGGGTGGAGTCCGGGAGCAGGTCCTTGTTGCCCCAGTCGCCGTCGCCGAACACGCCGGGCAAGGTTTCCGGGTTGGCTTTCTCGATGGCGTTCATCGCTTTGCGGATCGCGGTGCCGACGTTGGTGGTGACCGCGCGGATGTCGGACCAGTGGGCACCGTCGGGGATGTCGAAGCGATGGTTCTCCGGGAGGTCGGCGAGTTCCTCGTCGTGATAGGTGTCCAGGCCGGCGGCGTGCTCCTCGTCGTAGACGTCGGAGAGGCGTTTGAGGAACACCAGCGGGAAGATGAACTGCTTGTAGTCGCCCGCATCGATCTGCCCACGGAGCAGTTCCGCCGCGCCCCACAGGTAGCTTTCCAACTCGCTCTGGGTTATGTGCCTGGCCACTGGTCTCACAACCCCCACTTCGCCAGTTCCGCTTCCAACGTCGCCCTGGTCGCCCGGGCGGCGGCGCGTGCCGCTTCAAGGTCCGACAGCGCCTGGTCCAAAGTGATCCGCTCGCCGATGTCGACTGGCTCGACGTAGAGGGGGATGTTGAGGTTGTGTCCGTTGGCAGCAATGTCGTCGAGAGTGGCGACGGTGGCCAGGCCGGGCTCGTCGGCGTATGCCTGGTAGGTCTTCAGCAATGTCTCGGCGTGTTCGCGTTCGAGGGTGTTCTGGTTGCGGCCGCGTTTGAACAGTTTCTCGCCGTTGATGAACAGGACCTTTCTCTTGCGGTCCTTGTCCTTGTGCTTGCGCAGGATCATTACCGAGGCGGCGAGACCTGCGCCGTAGAACAGGTTCGGTGCCAGTCCGATGACTGCCTCGATCAGGTCGGCCTCCAGCATGTATTCGCGGATGCGGCCCTCTGCGCCCTGCCGGAACAGCGCTCCCTGCGGCAGCACCACGGCTACCCGGCCACGACGACCTGGCAGTGTGGAGGCGACCATGTGCTGCACCCACGCCCAGTCGGCGTAGCCCTTCGGTGGCACGCCGCCCAGCTCAACGCGCCCCCATGGATCGGACGCCCATTCCTCATGACCCCACTTCTTCAGCGAGAACGGTGGGTTGGCGATCACGCAGTCGAACCTGGCTAGCCCGCCGTGGGTGTCGTGGAACCTGGGCGAGCGCAGTGTGTCGTCACGGACGATCTCGAAGTCCTGGACGCCGTGCAACAGCAGGTTCATCCTGGCGATTGCTGAGGTGGTAAGCACTCTCTCTTGGCCGTAGAGCTTGCCCCACAACGTTTCGGGCCGACCGCCTGCTGCCTTGACGTGCTCGATGACCTCGATCAGCATGCCGCCGGTGCCGCAGGCCGGGTCGTACACCGTCTCGCCCTCCTTCGGGTCGAGGATGTTGACCATCAAGGCCACCACTGAGCGCGGGGTGTAGTACTCACCCGCCTTCTTGTTCGACAGGTCAGCGAACCGTTTGATCAAGTACTCGTACGCTTGGCCGAACACGTCCGGCGACACCGACGCGTTGGACAGGTTCTTGGTGGAGAAGTGCTCAATAAGGTCCTTCAGCCGGGCGTCGGGCAGCTTGTCCTTGTTGGTCCAGCTCGCGGTGCCGAAGATCCCGTACAGCACGTCCTGGTTGGCGTTCTCGATCTCCCGGAACGCGGTGCGCAGCGCCTCGCCGATGTTCTGCGTGCGCTCCCGAACGTCCTCCCACCGGTGGCCTTCCGGCAGGCTGAAGCGGTGGAATTCGGGGAGCGAGGCGTACGTGCGGTCGCCGTCCGAGTCGTCCAGCGCGGCCTGGTACTCCTCGTCGTAAACGTCGCTGATCCGTTTGAAGAACATCAACGGGAAGATGTAAGCCTTGAAGTCGGCTTGGTCGATGCTGCCGCGCAACAGATCTGCCGCCTTGGCGAGGTACTGCTCGACCTCGGCGAGGCTCAGCGGCAGCGGTAGCGCCGCGTTATTGTCGGCTCGGACACGGGCTCGCACGGTGCGGTACTGCTCCTCGGTTCAAGTGACATGGATTGCCTCGCGGAGATTAGTGGACGTCCACCTCCGTTGACTCTCCGTGGCCTAGGTACAACGTCGTATTGATCTTTTCCATCAGTTCCTGCACGTGCTGCGCGTGGTCTGGAGATGTGGCGAGCCAGCGTGCCGCGTAGCCGACGATCTCGGTGACCTCGACACCGACGGCCTGACATAACGTTGCTGGCCGGTCGTGGCTGTCAACGCCTTCGACGACTCGCAAGCCTTTTGCGATCGCTTCCTCCGGCACGTCGAGGACGGTCGCCGCCGAGGACGGCGATGCCGCGACCGCGTCAAGTACGACGCTTTCCGGAGCGGCCAGGCCAGGCAAGAAGGCGAGATACGGCTTGTCGCAAAAGCTTTCCTTCTGCCGCGCGTCGCCGTCCAGTACGCCAAGCACCCGAATACCGATGTCGTTGTCCGAAAGCGCCTTGGCCGCTTGGGCGACCGCTCCTTCGCCGCCACTGAGGCTGCCGTGTTCCCGGCCGGCCTCGACAATGCCTAGCTCCATCCGCCACTCCGGGAACTGCCTGGTCAATATCGCCTTGAGCAGCAAGCGCGCGAAGGAGTCCTCGACCAGCAGCAGCACGTCTGGTCGCTCCTCGATGCCGATCGCGTGGGCCACTTGTGACGGGAACCTCATGCGATCGATGGCGACGCCGGTCCCCCGCAGATCTCGTTCGATCGTCCGCAACGAGGTTGCCGGCAGACGACGGGCCATCTCGATGGAATGCGAGGCGATCACGACGGACAGTTTCCGGTCGACCGCGTGCGACACGATGACGTCGAGCAAGCGTCGCCGTGCCTGCGGTGACAGGAAGTTTTCCGGTTCGTCGAGGAGCAGCACGCTGCCGTACCGTGCGGTTCGCAGCGCGCGGAGCACGATGGACGCAGCCAGCTCGCCGAGGCTCATTTCCCGTGGTCCGTAGGTCGCCCCCCGGTAGGTGAGTTCGTAGTAGTGCCAGGTGGACGTACCGGCACCGTCGGTGTCGTCCCGATCGAGCTCCTGCGCGGACGCGGAGTCGTAGTCTCGGTTCAGGATGAAGCCGAGCAGGGCAGCCGTCTGCTTGTCCATAGGTGGTTGGTCGCTGGCCGCGCGCTTTTCGTCGAGGCTAGGCGTGCGGGACACCTGGTTAACCGTGTCGAAGCATTCCCATCCGGTGTCGACATGCACACACTTCACCGCTTTCGCTATGGCATGCACGTCGACTTCGACGGTTGCGTCGCCGGTGTCGCCGCCGTCCAGGTGGGCCGAGAGGGTTTTCAGGAACTGCGTCTTGCCGACCCCGTTGACGCCGCAGAAGACCGTGACCCCCGACTCGAGCAACGCGGTCACCGTGCCCAGGTGAACATGCCCGTCGATCGTGACGGCACGCAGCGGATACGGGTGATCGGCACTGGAGAGCGTCTCGTAGTTGCGTTGAACGTTGCTCCGCCTCAAGCCCAGCGCCCCCACTCCACAGCGTGCACGGCGGCGGCGACCGACTCCAGGTCGGCGGAGTTCCGTATCTGGTCGTGCAGGACGAGTAGTTGCGGGACGGGCGGGCGGTCAAGCGTCGGGACACCGCCGACGGCAACCAGGAACATCCACAGCACGGCGTCCCGAATGCACAACGACTCGCTGGTCATCGTCTCCACCGCGGCCCGGTCGTTGAACACCACGAGCAGGTCGGCGGCGGGCAGGTCGGCCATAGGCTCGCCGCGAAACGGAGGCTCGGAGTCGAGGTCCAGGCCGGCCGCGAGCCTGCGGCGTTGCGGTTCCAGCCATTCCATCAGGTAGCCAACATAGTGTTCGACGCCGGGACCGAACTGGCGTTGTGCATAGACCATCAGCAACAGCCAGGACGCGAGCGTGGCCTTGCTGAACCGGACGGCGGGCTCCGCCAACTCCGGCCTGGCGACCAGGCTCTTAAGGGCATCGGACACCGCGGCGTACACATCTGGCGGCGCGGGATGACCGGCTCTGAGCCGCGCGGCCAACGGCGCCGAGTCGCTGCCTGCCACCCTGAGATCGCGCTGCTCCACCGCGACGATCACCCTGCCAAGCACGTCCTCGTAGAACAGCGAGACGTTGGAGAAACCAATTCGTTCGGTAGTGAGACCCCAGTCCGCGGCGCTACTGGTCAATTCGCGGATCTGCTCGCCGAATTTGCCAGCTTCCACCATGCGACGCTGCGCAGCGGACATTCGGTCAACATCATTGATCCGGAAAAGCGCCGGACGGATATCTTCCTGAGCTATCCCATCAAATTCGATAACCACGACAGGATAGTCATTGAACGCACTCCGCAGACCGCTTGACAAATCTTGATATGTCTTGCTGTCTATATCGGAAAGCGAATCGCTGTGTGGTGTCAGCCGGCCGTCCACGTCAAGCTCGTTCGCGGTGAACTCGCGCAGCGTCCCAAGCCGTCGACCACCATCGACCACTGTGCGTCGGCCGTCCTCGGCGACCAGGGCATACAGCGGACCGATCGGCCAGCCACGCAGGATGGAGTCGAGCAGCAGATGTTTGCGGTGCTCCGACCATTCTGCGGCACCTGTCCGGTCCAGCTCGATGCGCAGATTGCCGTCGTCGAGCTCGGCGAGTAGCTCGCCGACGGTCTGCACGCGTGGCCGTGCCACGCCGCGCAGCGCCCTCGGTGTCGCCATCGCCGCCCTTTCGCCTGTCGCCGACCGCTCAGTAGTACTGGCGGATGTAGTCGTATGCCTTGGTGAACAAATCTTCGTCGCGGTGCAACTTGTACTTCAACAACGTGCGGCGCAGTGCCTGCTTAACCTCTCGGGCGCCGCCGATGGTGTGCTGCCAGCCGGGAAACCGGATCTTCCGCACGATATCGTCGATGTCCGACACTATTCGTTCGACGGCGACCGCCGTGTTGCCGTTACGGGTCTGCTGGAACAGCCTCGTCAGCGCCGCTCGACCGCCTGCCACTCCGGTCTCGCCGACCGCCGCGGTTTCCAGCTCCAACGCGACGAAGTCCCGAGCCAGGCCGAGCAGCGCCTTGAGGTACAGCAGACTGCTGAGCTGACCAAGCTGGTGTTGCTGGCGAAGCTGCTCAAGCCGCTCAGCCAGCGACAGGAACCGTGGGTCGTCCCGGTGTGGCCGTAACCGCTCGGCGAGCTGCCCCGCCACCCGCCGAGAACTTATCTCCGGCGTCTGCTCCAATGCCTCCACCATCTCCGCGTCGAGGACGAGCGTGTCAAGGTCGTCGGCGCGCACGTCGACATGCACGTTCGCGTTGATGATCTCCATCGTCTTGGCGCCAAGCATTCGCCACAGCAGCCGGCCGGTGCTGCCGCCCGGCTGGACTGAGCGGTACACCTGGGTGAGCCAGACGTAGTCGGCGCGGTACTCGGTCAGCGCCGGATCGGGAGACAACGCCTCCCACAACTCGGCGAGCCGGCGGTAGGCCGCCGCGAACCTGTCCCGCGTGGCATCGTCCGGCAGGTACTGCTGAGCGGCGAACAACCCTTCGTGACCGTCGAGGGAACGATCCAGATAGGCGGGGAAGAAGGCCATACACTTGGCCATGGCAGCTGGCAACTCGTCAGCCAGTCGGCTGATATTCGTGACGACCTGCTGCATGGCCTGCTCGTCGAACTGGAGCGCCTTGGCCAAGTGATCGAACACCCCGAGGTAGTCGACCACCAGGCCGTGGGTCTTGGTTCGCCCGCCGTGCTCGAAGGGCCGGTTGGTGCGGCAGACCGCCTGCAGCAGGTTGTGGTTCTTGATCACCTTGTCCAGGTACATCGCCTGCAGGATGGGTGCGTCAAACCCGGTGAGCAGGCGGCCGGTGACGATGAGGATCTTCAGCGGGTCGTCCGGGTCGCGGAACCGGTTGAGCAATCGTTCCTCCGCGTCCTTCGTGCGGGCGAAACGCTCGTTGAGCCACTTGGGCGTGCCGGAGCCGGTCGAGATGACCACCGCCGACGCGTCCGGGCCGAGCAGCGTATCCAGCTCGTCCTTGTACCGGGCACAGGACTCCTTGTCGAACGTGACGACCTGCGCCTTGAAGCCGTTCGGCTCGACCTTCTCCGTGTAGTGCCTTGCGATGTCAGCACACACCCGCTTGATCCGCCGATCCGCCTTGATCAGCATCGCCATACGACCTGCTCGATCGGCAACGGCCTCCCGCTCCTCCTCGGACAAGTCGTCAGTCAATTGGTTGAACTCGGCGTCAAGCACGGTCCGGTCGATGCGGAACTCGGTGGGTCTTGGCTCGAAATGCAGCGGCAAGGTGGTGCCGTCGCGCAGCGAGTCCGCCTGGGTGTAGCGGGACAGATAGCGGCCAGGGTCCTCGTCGGCGCCGAACGTCCGGAACGTGTTGCGTTCCCGGTCGTTGATCGGCGTCCCGGTGAGGCCGAACAGGAACGCGTTCGGCAGCGCGTCACGCATCCGCTGGCCAAGGTCACCTTCCTGAGTGCGGTGTGCCTCATCGACCAGACAAATGATGTTCCGCCGCACCGACACCTCGGCTCGGGCGTCGCGGAACTTCTGGATTGTGGTGATAATGATCTTCCGCTGCTCGGTACGGAGCAGTTCGATCAACTCGTCACCTGACTCGGTGGAGACCAGATTCGGTATGTCCGCGGCGTTGAACGTTGCGGTGATCTGGGTGTCGAGGTCGATCCGGTCAACCACGATCAGCACGGTCGGCGAGCCGAGCCGGGGATGCCTGCGCAGTTTCTGCGCGGCGAACACCATGAGCAGCGACTTACCAGAACCCTGGAAATGCCAGATCAGTCCCTTATGGACAACGCCGTCCCGGACCCGCTCAACGATGTTGTTGACGGCCTCGTACTGCTGATACCGGCAGATGATTTTGATCTTGCGATGCTGGTCGTCAGTGGCGAAGACGGTGAAGTCGTGCAGGACATCGAGAACCGTCCGGGGCGTGAGCAGGCCACGAACGCCCTGCTCGACCAGGAGCGGCCCGGGAGGCTCCGTGCGCTCGCCCGTCCGCCAGGTACTCCAGAGATTTAGCGGCATCAGCACCGAGCCGAAACGCAACTCCCGGCCGTCCGTGGCGAACGAGAACACGTTGGGCACGAAGAACGCGGCCACGTCCCGTTCGTCTTCCTTAACCTGGAAGGCGCCATCTGCCCAGGTCACGGCCGGTCGCGGCGGGGTCGTGGCCACACCGACCACCAGTGGAACGCCGTTGACGTACAGCACGAGTTCGAACCGCCGGGTAACCCTCCCGTGTCGAAACGTGACGTCGGTAGCCACCCGGTATGTGTTCCGTGACAGGTTGTCGAAGTCGATCAGTGTCACCGGGACGTGCTGGTGTCCCTGGCCGTAGGGCATGGCCTTCTCGCCCAACAGCCAGGCGCGGAACTCCTCGTTGGCCGAGATCAGACCTGTGCTACGTGCCGAAAGCGTGATACCTCGAAGCCGGTACAACACCTCGTCAGCACGACTCGGCTCCTCGACGATCGCCGGATTCAACCGCACCAACGCGTTCCGAACGTCGTCCTCAAGTAACACATCGAGGTCGGCTCGCCCCAAGTCCGCACCACGGGCAGTCGGCCAGTCCCCGTGGTCGGACAGCAGACCCAGCACGAAGTCCCGCACGGTACTGCCTTCAATGACCGTCATGTCCACTCCGCGAGCGAGCGCCCAGCGACTCCGGCGGCAACCAGCCGACCGGCACCCGGCACTGTCGCTTAGCCCGTTCGATCACCGCCAGCCGCTCCCTCGTGTCCACCCATCGACGGACCACAATATCGCGAGAGCACACGATCTGTCCGGTACCGCGCCGCTGCTGAACCGGGCGGTGTCGTGGCTGGTGCAGGTGGCAACCATCCAATGGCTCTGCTGTTGCTGCCCGCCGCGGAGCAGGAGGCGGCATCGTGGGCGCGCGATCAGGTCCTGATCGCCGACGAGATCAGGTTCGGGCACGAGGACGGCGTGGTCCACTGCTGGCTGACCGGCCGTGGCCACGACTACCTCGCCGCGCTCCGGTACGGGGCGTCTTCGCGCGTGCTCGACCGGTCGGGCGGTGAGCGACGGTGACCGGACTACCCGAGGGCTTCCCCCGCACCAAGAGCCTGGTCGCCAGCGGCGCGCTGCGCTCGATCAAGGACGGCCACAACCGCCGCATCCTGCCCGTGTGGGTGGACGAGTACATCGCCGCCCGCGTGGCGGAGGCGTCCTGATGGCGGGCAAAGCACGCGGCAACGGGGAAGGCTCGATCTACCCGCACCGCAACGGCTACGCCGCCTACGTCTGGGTCACCACCCCGACCGGCAAACGGACCCGCAAGTACGTCTACGGCACAAACCGCGACATCGTGCACGCTAAGTGGCTCAAGCTGCACCAGGCGGCCGCGGCGGGGCCGGTCGCGACCACGGTGCCGAAATTGGGCGAGTACCTGCTTGAGTGGCTGGCGGAGGTCATCAAGCCGAATCGCGCTCCGCTGACGTACGTCAACTACGAACTGTTCGTGCGGCTATACATCGAGCCCGGCCTTGGTAACACCCGGTTGGACAAGCTTCAGCGCTCGCAGGTCCAGAAGTGGATCAATTCACTGCCGACGCTGTGCCAGTGCTGCAAGCAGGGCAAGGACGCCCGACGCCCGCCGCAACGTCAGCGCTGCTGCGCCAAGGGCCGCTGCTGTGGGCAATCGCCGTCCGCCCGCACGGTCAAGGACATCCGCGATTGCCTGCGCAACGCCCTCAACCACGCGACCAAGGACGAGCTGATCAGCCGCAACGTAGCTGCTTTGGTCACACTGCCCGCGGTCCGCAGGCCCATGCGCAAGGCGTGGACGAGCGAGGAGGCACGCGCATTCCTGGAGTCGGCCAAGGTCGACCGTGATCCGCTGTACGCGGCCTACCTGCTCATCCTGGTGATGGGCCTCCGCAAGGGTGAGGCACTCGGGCTGACGTGGGAGAGCGTCGACCTCGACCAGGGGGAGTTACTCGTCGCGCAGCAACTCCAACGGGCGCAACGGGAGCTGCTGCACCGCGACGTCAAGACTGACGCGTCCGAGGACGGCCTTCCGCTGGTAGAACCGTGCCTGTCGGGCCTGCGCGAACGTCAGCAAGAGCAAGAGACCGCGAAGTCGGGCGCCGGGCCCGCGTGGCAGAACGCCGCAGGGCTGGTCTTCACGACCCTGCTCGGTACGCCGATCGAGCCGCGGAACTTCAACCGGGCCTGGGACGCGCGGGTCAGGAAAGCGGGCGTCCGGAAGATCACCGTGCATGACGGGCGGCGGACCTGCGGCACGCTGCTGGTCGACCTCGACGTCCACCCGCGCCTGGTGAGGCGAATCCTTCGGCACGCCCAGTTCTCCGTCACGATAGAGATCTACGCGCAAGCGTCGTCCAAGAAGACCCGGGACGCGCTCAAGCGGTTGGGCGGCAGCCTCGGCTAGCTGCTGTACTTCGCTGCTGTACGCAACGTCAGAGGCCCATCCCGACACTGCGGAATGGGCCTCTGACCTGGAGTGGAGCTGAGGGGACTCGAACCCCTGACCCTCACACTGCCAGTGTGATGCGCTACCAGCTGCGCCACAGCCCCGGGTCAGTCACGCTGGAGTGCTCCCCGGCGTGCTGCGCATACGCTACACGACGGGGTGGGTGGGGGTGAAATCGGGGGGTCGGGGGCTTCCCTCGCTGGTCATCGGGGTGCTAGACCAAGTGACCGTGACCACACACTGCGACGAGGCGTTGATGGTGTCCCCTGAGGTCGAGGGGATGGCACCCGAGCGGCGGCGGGGGGTGCAGGAGGGGCGGTTGCGGGGGCTGGTGGACCGGCTGCTCGCGGCTGGTGGGCTGCAGGCGGCGCGGCTGCGGGACTGTGGGGTGCGGTCGGGCCTCGACGTCTCGTTGGAGGACATCCACCGGTTGCCGATGGTGCGCAAGTTCGACCTCTGGGAGCACTACCCGCACGGGCTCAGGGCGGTCGACGCCGAGGAGGTCGTGTGCGTCCACGGGTCCTCCGGGACCGGTGGGCGGCCCACGTTGGTGCCCTACACCGCCCGTGACCTGGAGATCTGGGCCGAGGTGATGGCGCGGGCGCTGGCGGCGGCCGGGGCGACGGCGCGCAGTGTCGTGCACAACGCCTACGGGTACGGGCTGTTCACCGGCGGGCTCGGGGTGCACCACGGGGCGATCCGGCTGGGCGCGACCGTCGTGCCGCTGTCCGGCGGGATGACCGAACGGCAGGTAGCGCTGATCAGGGATCTGCGTCCGGACGTGCTGACCTGCACCCCGTCCTACGCCGTCCACCTCGGTGAGGCGTGCGCGGCGGCGGGGGTGGAGCCGACCAGCCTCAAGGTGGGGGTGCACGGCGCCGAGCCGTGGACCGCGGAGCTCAAGGGGCAGATCGAGCGCCTGCTGGGGATCAGGGCCTACGACATCTACGGGCTCTCCGAGATCATCGGCCCCGGCGTCGCCTGCGAGTCGGCCGACTCCGGCGGGATGCTCACCATCGCCGAGGACCACTTCTACCCGGAGTGCGTCGACGCCGACGGCAACCCGGTGCCCGACGGGACGCCGGGCGAGCTGGTGTTCACCACGCTCACGAAGACCGGCATGCCGCTGCTGCGCTACCGCACCGGCGACGTCGCCACGCTGGCCGACGCCGTGCCGGGCTCGCCGAGGACGATGCGGCGGATGTCGAAGGTGCTCGGCCGCACCGACGACATGCTGATCGTGCGCGGCGTCAACGTCTACCCGACCGAGATCGAGGCCGTGGTGCTCGGCGACGACCGGGTCGGCCCGCACTACCTGATCATCGAGGACCGCCGCGCCGCGCGCACCGAGCTGCGGGTGGCGGTCGAGGCGGTCGTCGAGGCTGCCGGTCTGGGCGACGACCTCGCGCACGCGCTGCACGAGCGGCTCGGGGTCGGCTGCGACGTGCGGGTGCTGCCCCCGGGCAGCGTGCCGCGCACGGAGGCGGGCAAGGCCAGGCGCGTGGTGCGCTGGACCGAGGGGCCCGCGCCGCTGCCGGGCTTCTAGCCGAGCAGCTTCGCCAGCCAGGCGTCGTCGGCGGTGTCGACGAGGACACCGCCGGCGGCGACCGTGGGGGTGGCGAAGAGGCGCTCGCCGCCGCGGTCGCGCAGCAGGGAGTCGGTGGTGCGGGCGCGCTCGTACTCCGCGGCCACGACGTCGCCGAGCGCGCCGGACCGCACACCGTCGGCGAAGGCGGGGTCGGTGGTGCCGAGCGCGGCGCCCAGGGCGATGAGCTGCTCGCGGTCCCAGCCGCGGGCGTCCTCGTCGGGCTGCGCGGCGAAGAGGCTCTTGTGGAACGCCGGGAACACGCCCGCGTCGGCGGCCAGCAGGGCGGCGGTAGCCGCGTCGGTGGAGTAGCCGGGCGGGTCGGAGCGCTCGGCGAGCAGGTTGATCAGGTGGTAGCGGACCCGGGCGTCGCCATCGGCCACGGCGCGCTCGATGTCGTCGCCGTGCTCCTCCTCGAAGGAGCGGCACGCGGGGCAGAGGAAGTCCTCGTAGACGTCGATGGTCACCCGGGCGTCGTCCCGCCCGACGGTGACGACCGCGCCGTCGCGGGAGACCGGGACATCCAGCGTGGACGGCACCACGGCGATGGACTCGCCCTCCGTGGCGTTCTTCACGCTGTCGCTGTAGACGAAGCCCGCGATGATCGCGCCGACCGCGATGACCACGGCGACCGCGATGGCGATGCGCTTGCCGTCGACCGGCGCCTTGCGCGCGGTCGCGACCGGCGGCGGCGCGGCCTGCTGTGCCTGCCTGCGCTTGCGCTGGTTCCGCTCGGCTCCACCCACGTGTTCTTCCCTTTCGTCCGCTTCGAGGCTACCGGCCGCCACCTGAGAGGCTGGTGCGCATGTCCGACCTGCCCGTCAGCGCCGCCCTCCCGGAGATCGCCGCCGCGCTGGCCGCGCACGGCACGGCGGTGCTCGTCGCCCCGCCCGGCACGGGCAAGACGACGCTGGTGCCGCCCGCGCTGCCCGGCCGGGTCGTGGTCGCCGAGCCGCGCCGGATCGCCGCGCGGGCCGCGGCGGCGCGGATGGCGGCGCTGGCGGGGGAGCCGGTCGGCGCGAGCGTCGGGTACGCGGTGCGCGGCGACCGGAAGGTGTCGAAGGACACCCGGATCGAGGTGGTCACCTCCGGGCTGCTGGTGCGCCGCCTGCAGTCCGATCCGGAACTGTCCGGAGTGGACACCGTCGTGCTGGACGAGTGCCACGAGCGCCATCTCGACGCCGACCTGCTGCTGGCGCTGCTGCTCGACGCCCGCGACGGCCTGCGGCCCGACCTGCGCATCCTGGCGACCAGCGCGACCGTCGCCGCGGACCGCCTGGCCGTGCTGCTCGGCGACGCCCCGGTGATCCAGGTGCCGGGCGTCGCGCACCCGGTGTCGGTCGCCTATGTCCCGCCGGTGCGAGGGGAGCGGCTGGACGGCGTTGTGACACGGGCGGTGCGCCGCGCGTTGTCCGAAGGGGACGGTGACGTGCTGGTCTTCCTGCCCGGCGCTAAGGAGATCCGGTGGGTGGGTGCCGCGCTGGACGTGGACGCCGACGTGGTCGTGCTGCACGGGCGGCTGCCATCGGGCGAACAGGACGCCGCGCTGCGGCCCGGCGCGCGGCGGCGCGTGGTGCTGGCGACGGCGGTCGCCGAGTCCAGCCTGACGGTGCCCGGGGTGCGGGCGGTGGTGGACGCGGGCCAGGCGCGGGTGCCGAGGGTCGACCACGGGCGCGGCCTGTCCGGCCTGGTGACGGTCCGGGTGTCGGCCGCGGTGGCCGAGCAGCGCGCGGGCCGCGCGGGCCGGGAGGCGCCGGGCCGGGTGTACCGGTGCTGGCCGGAGCACGAGCAGTCGACGCTGCCGCGCTACCCCGAGCCGGAGATCCGCACGGCCGACCTGACCGGCCTCGCGCTCGAACTGGCCTGCTGGGGCACCCCGGACGGCGCCGCCCTGCGCTGGTGGGACGCGCCGCCGCCGGGTCCGCTGGCCGCCGCCCGGGCCACCCTCACCGCGCTCGGGGCCCTCCGCGACGGCGAGGTGACCGCGCGCGGTCGGGAGATGTCCCGCCTCGGCGTGCACCCCCGCCTGGCCCGCGCGCTGGTGGACTGTCCGGGCTCGGCGGAGGTGGTCGCGGTCCTGGACGACGACACCCTCGCCGCCGGCATCGACTTGGCCGCCGCCCTGCGCGCCCTGCGGCGCGGGTCGCCCAACACCCAGCGCTGGCGCCGCGAGGTCCGGCGCCTGGGCGGGAGGGAGAGCGGCAGGGACGTCGACCCGGCGCTGGTGACCGGGCTGGCGTTCCCGGAGCGGTTGGCGCGGCGGCGGGCGGTCGGGTCGCGGTCGTACCTGATGGCGGGCGGCACGGCCGTGGACCTGCCGGACGGGCTCGGCGAGCCGGAATGGCTCGCGGTGGCGTCGGCGGACTGGACCGGGCGGGTCGGGGTCGTGCGGCTGGCGGCCGCAGCCGACGAGGAGACCGCGGTCCGGGCCGCGCCCGCGCTGCTCGTCGAGGAGGACGAGGTGCGCTGGGCCGACGGCGACGTGGTCGCCCGGCGGGTGCGGCGGCTGGGCGCGATCGTGCTGCGGGAGCGGCCGCTGGCGGACCCGCCGTCGGCGGCGGTGCGGGCGGCGGTGCGGGATGGGCTGGCCAAGGAGGGTCTTGCCCTGGTGCGGATGAGCGACCAGGCGAAGTCGGTGCGGGCCCGCCTGGCGCTGCTGCACCGCGTCCTCGGCGACCCATGGCCCGCGATGGACGACGCCGCCGTGCTCGCGGCGGCCGAGACCTGGGCGGCGGGCGCCCGCAACGCGGCCGACCTGCGCGGCCTGGACATGGCCTCGGCCCTGCGCTCGCTGGTCCCGTGGCCGGAGGCGGGCCGGTTCGACGAGCTGGCGCCCGAGCGGATCACCGTGCCGTCCGGCTCCCGCGTCCGCGTCGACTACACCGCCGACCCGCCCGCGCTGCCGGTGAAGATCCAGGAGGTGTTCGGCTGGACCGCGAGCCCCACGGTGGCCGACGGTCGGGTGCCGGTCGTCCTGCACCTGCTGTCCCCCGCGGGCAGGCCCGCCGCGGTGACCGGGGACCTGGCCGGATTCTGGCGCACGGGCTACCGACAGGTCCGCGCCGAACTCCGCGGCCGCTACCCCCGCCACCGCTGGCCGGAGGACCCGACCGCCGCCGAGCCCACCCGGCACACGATCCAACGGCCGAGGCGGTAGGTCAGGAGGCGTTGGGGGGTAGGGCTGGGGTGGAGGGCGGGTGTGGTCGGCTGGGCTGGGGTGGTGGCGGCGGGTTGGTCGCGGCGGAGCCGGTGCTGCGTGTGGTGCGAGGGCTGGGTCGGCGGGTGGGTGTGGTCGGCAGGGTTGGGGTAGGGGGTGGATGGGTTGCGGTGGAGCTGATGTCGCGAGCGGTGCGGTGACTGGGTCGGTGTGATCGGCAGGGCCGGCGGGTTGCGGTCGTAGCGATGCCGCGTGGGTGCGGTAGCTGAGGCGGGGGGTGGTCGGCAGGGCTGGCGGGTGATGCGGGCGGGTCGCTCTGGAGTTGGTGCCGCGTGTGGTGCGGTGGCTGGGGTGGTGGGTCGGTGGTCGGTGACCGGCAGGGGGTGATGGTGGGCGGGTCGTCGTGGTGGCGATGCCGCGCGCGGAGCGGTGGCTGAGTGGTCGGGGGCGGGTCCATCGGGGGGTTGGCGGTAGGCGGGGCGGGGTGGAGGTCAGTGGGTGAGTTAGCGGTCGGCGGCGGGGTGGGGGTCAGTGGGTGAACCAGCGGTCGGCGGCGGGGCGGGTCTGTAGGACTACCGCGGTCGCCACTAGGAGCGCGGGCCACACGGTGATGTAGCCGAGCAGGCCGACCACGAGCAGGCCCGTGCGGGCGTCGGCGCCGCGACCTAGCCAGAGGCCGCGGCGCCAGAGGTAGACCCCGGCGGAGGCCAGCAGGACGGGGAGCACGAGCTCGAATAGCAGGCCCGCCCAGATCCGCTGGGAGAACAGGGCCAGGCCGATGAGGATCAGGAGGACGCCGCTGGCGATCCACAGCGCGCCCGCGGCGCGCAGGCAGCGGGGTGGGTAGTGGTATTCGTCCAGTTCGGGGGCTTGGGGGAGGTTCACGAACCCACGGTGGCAGCCCGGCGGGTCAGTCGGCCGCCGATGGCCGGTTGCTGCCCGCCAACCAGGCACGAGCCCGCGCCGGGGAAGCCTGGGACAGCCACGCGTCCTGGACGACCTCCGTCAGCTCGTCCACCGTCAGCTCGCCGATGCGGCTCTCGCGCAGCAGGACCGAGCGGTGGCCGTCGAAGTGCGGGGTGGTGAAGAACGGGCTGGACTCGTCCTGCACGAGCGCCTGCTTCTCGTGCTCGGACGCCACCCAGAAGACGATCACGTCCGGGTACCGCTCGCCGGTGTCGGGGTCGACCGCGTCCGGGCGGGGGTTGCGGAAGAAGACGAACGACTTCCTGCCGACCTGGTAGACGGCCTTGCCGTTCGCCGCGTGGGTCACGGTGACGTGCGGCATGGCAGCGGCGACGCGGTGCACGTCCGCCACCCTGGCTCGGCGTGGTGCCATGCGCGGCAGTCTAGAACCGCAGGTGGTCGCGCAGCGCCCGGGCGACGCGGGCCATGACCGCGTCCGCGCCCGGCTGCGCGGCCGCGGGCACCCGGGACTCGGTCAGCGCCGCCACCGCGAACGCCTGGCCGTCGGCGTGCTCGACCACGCCGATCTCGTGGCGCAGGTTCAGCAGCGTGCCCGTCTTGGACGACCACGTCGTGGCGTCGGAGGTGAAGTCCGGGGCCAGCCGGTGCCGCAGCACGTTCGCGCCCATCAGCTCGCGCACGCGCGCGGCGACCTCCGGTGTGACGCGTGAGGGCGTCCACAGCGCCGCCAACAGGTCCACGAACGCGCGGGCCGTCCCCGAACTGCCCCTGGTCACGTCGAGCTGGGGGACGGGGTGGCCGCCGCCCGCGGTGCCCGCGCCGATCGCCAGCGAGTGCGCCAGCGGGCCGGGCAGCCGGTCGGCCGGGGTCTCGCTCAGCTCCTGGATCGGATGCCGCACGGTGATGCCGCGCAGGCCGCGCTCACGCAGCAGCCCGGTCACCCGCTCGGGCGGGGTGAGCTCGAACAGCGCGTCGGCGGCGGTGCCGTCGCTGATGGCGACGCACAGGTAGACCAGGTCGTCGACGGCGATGCGGGCGGGGTGCCGGAACTGGCTGAGACCGGGCGTGCGGTCCCGCCCCGGCCGCACGAGCAGCTGCGCCGCGCCGTCGAGTTCGCCCGCGTGGACGCGCTCGAGGGTGGCGATCGCCAGCGGCACCTTGACCAGGGACGCCGAGGGCAGCTCCCGGTCGGGCTCGATGCCGATCTCCTCGCCGGAGCGCAGGTCGCGCACCAGGAACGAGCCGCGCAGGCCCGCGTCGTCGAGTTCGGCGCGCAGGTCGTCGATCACTGGGCCCCCTCCGCGCCGAGGCAGCGCGCGATGGCGTCGGACAGGTGCGTGTGGACGGTCCCGGTGGGGTCGACCAGGTCGTAGCCCCGGGCGAGCCGGAGCTCGCCGAGCGGCCGCCAGTGCAGGCCGAACTCGCGGGCCTGCGCCCGGGAGCACAGCAGCAGGTCCGTCGAGCCCAGGACCTCGGCGACGGCGGCCACCAGCGAGTCGGCCACGGCCACCTGGGACGGCCGCAGCCCCACCGCGTCGCGGACCTGCTGGAGCCGGTCGCGGACGTGCGGCACGTCGTCCTCGGGCTGGATGAGCACGCGGCGGCGGGTGGTCGTGGTGCGGTCCATGCGCAGCGACTCCAGGTGCACCGCGCCGGGGCGGGCCGGGGCCACGCCCGCCACCCCGAGCGGGACCGCCCAGTCGCCCTCGTCCGGCGGGACCGCGAGCAGCGCCATGGGCACCTCCCTGGCCCGCACGAGGTCGGCGCGCTCGGCGGGCGGGGCGCGGTGGAAGTCGATGACGACGTCGTGGGCCCGCGCGTCGGCGTCGAGCCAGGCCAGGTCGAGGGTGGCGCAGGTGTCCGGGACGGCCATCCGGACCGGCCTGCGCTTCGCCCGCCTGGCCTCGTGCTCGACCGACTCGGCCAGCCGCACCAGCCGTTTCGCCGACGGCAGCAGGTCGCGGCCGAACGGGGTGAGCGCGGCCCGCCGCGTCGAGCGGTCGAACAGCCGCCCGCCGAGGTGCTCCTCCAGCGCGGCCACGCGCCTGCTGGCCACCGACTGCGGGATGCCCGCCGCCGCCGCGCCCAGGGTGAAGCTGCCGCGCTCGGCGACGTGCGCGAACGCGCGATACGCGCCGATCAGGTCCACGCCGCGATCCTATGCGATTCCGGCATGGAAGTGCGCGCTTCCGTCTTGGACAGCATCAATCGCGCTCGCGAGACTGGCGTGGACCGAAAGGGGATCTTCCATGGGGAACATCAAGCGAGGGCTGGCGGCGGCGACGGCGGCGCTGGCCCTGGCGACCGGCTGCACGACGACCGCCGAACCAACGCCGTCGACGACAGCGACGACCACACCGGTCACGACGACCGCCGCCCCGGTCTCCCGCGACGGCGAGTTCGCCGCCCTGGAGCAGCGGTTCGACGCCCGGCTCGGCGTGTACGCGATCGACACCGGGAGCGGCCGCGAGGTCGCCTTCCGCGCCGACGACCGCTTCGCCTACGCCTCCACCTTCAAGGCCCTCGCCGTCGGCGCGATCCTGCGCGCGGGCACGGACCTGGACCGGGTGATCCGCTACGACCGGGACGACCTGGTCCCGAACTCGCCGATCACCGGCGAGCACACCGAGATGACCGTGCGCGCCCTGTGCGACGCGGCCATCCGCTTCAGCGACAACACCGCAGCCAACCTGCTGCTCACCGAACTCGGCGGCCCGAGCGGCTTCACCGAGGCGATGCGCGCCGTCGGCGACCGCACGCTGCGCGCCGACCGCTACGAGATCGAGCTCAACACCGCCGTCCCCGGCGACGACCGCGACACCAGCACCCCGCGCGCGCTCGCGACCACCCTGCGCGCGTTCACCCTCGGCGACGCGCTGCCCGAAGACAGGCGCGCGATCCTGGTCGAGATGCTGCGCGGCAACACCACCGGCGCGAAGCTGATCCGCGCCGGGACACCTGAGGGCTGGATCGTCGGCGACAAGACCGGCGCGGGCGCCTACGGCACCCGCAACGACATCGCCGTCCTCTGGCCGCCGGACCGCGCGCCGATCGTCATGGCTGTCATGACGACCCGCCCCACCCCGGACGCCGAGTACCGCGACGCCCTCGTCGCCGAGGCGGCCGAGGTCGCCATCGCCGCGCTCGGCTGAGCCCGGTCAGGACGGGTAGGGCTGTGCGGGCGCGGTGCCGACGTTGGTGGTGAACCACTCCGCCGCCAAGGAGGCGACCCGGTCCAGCGTGCCGGGCTCCTCGAACAGGTGCGTCGCGCCCGCGACGATCTCCACCCGCGCCATCGCGCGGAGGTGCTCGGCGGCCTGGCGGTTGAGCGGGATGACCGGGTGGTCGAGGCCGCCGACGATCAGCAGGGTCGGGGCCAGCACCCGGCCGAGCGCGTCGCCCGCCAGGTCCGGGCGCCCGCCCCGGGAGACGACCGCCCGCACGGCGGCGGGGCGCTCGGCAGCGGTGACGAGGGCCGCGGCCGCGCCCGTGCTCGCCCCGAACAGCCCGATCGGCGTGTCGGGCAGCCGGTCAGCCAGCCAGTCGACGACGCCCGCGAGGCGGCTGGCGAGCAGCGGGATGTCGAAGCGCAGGTCCTCCTCCTCCGGTGTCAGCAGGTCGGTCAGGACGGTGCCGTGGCCAGCGTCCCGCAGGGCGGCGGCGACCCGCTGGTTGCGCGGACTGTGGCGGCTGCTGCCGCTGCCGTGGGCGAAGACGATGGCGCCGCTGGTGCGCCGGGGCAGGGCGACGTGGGCGGGCAGCCCGACCCCGTCGACCGGTATCCGCACTTCCTCGTCGATGAACACGGCAACCTCCCTCATCCCGCCCAGGACAGCAGCGGGGTGTCCGGGTCGCGCAGCTTGGCGAGGGCGATCTTCTCCAGCTGCCGGATGCGTTCCCTGGTGAGCCCGAGCCGGTCGGCGACCTGCTGCAGCGTGCACGGCTCGCCGCCGTTGAGGCCGAACCGCAGGGTGATGATCATCGCCTCGCGCGGGGGCAGGGCGTCGACGAGCGCCCGCAGCTCCCGCGCCAGGCCCTGGTAGGCGACGATGTCGGAGGCGTCCATGATCTCGCTGTCCTCGATCAGGTCGCCCACGGTCATGTCGGTGTCGGCGGCCACGGGCGTGTCGAGGCTGATCGCCGTCCGGTCCACCCGGCGCAGCTCGATGACGCGCTCGGGCTTGGCTCCCAGCTCGGCGGCCACCTCGTCGACGGTCGGCGGCCTGCCGAGGGTCAGCTGGAGCTTGCGCTCGACCCGGCCGAGCTTGGACAGCTCCTCCACGACGTGCACGGGCAGGCGGACCGTGCGGCTCTGCGTGGTGATGCCGCGCTCCACCGCCTGCCTGATCCACCACGTGGCGTAGGTGGAGAACTTGAAGCCCTTGGCGTAGTCGAACTTCTCCACCGCGTGGATCAGGCCGAGGTTGCCCTCCTGGATCAGGTCGAGCAGCGGCAGCCCGCGGTGCAGGTGCTTCTTCGCGATCGACACGACCAGCCGCAGGTTGGCCCGCACCATGTGGTCCTTGGCCCGCTGCCCGTCGCGGGCGATCCTGGTCAGCTCCGACTTCGGCACGGGCGGTTCGCCGCGCAGCAGCTGCTCGGCGTAGACGCCCGCTTCGATCCGCTTGGCGATCGACACCTCCTCGTCGGCGGTCAGCAGCGGCGTCGCCGCGATCTGCCGCAGGTACTGGTTGACGAGGGTGTGCTCGCCGTCGCGCTCCGGGGGTTCCGCACGTGAGGTCACGGGGGTGGGTAACCCGTCGCCGGGACTTCGACACCTGGTGGGGTTTTCCGCCCGGCCCGCTCGGGTAGCCGATCGGACATGGCGGACCGACTCTTCCGCGACCGCCAGGACGCCGGGCGGGTCCTGGCGGGCCTGCTCGCGCACTACCGCGACCGCGGCGACGTCCTCGTGCTCGGCCTGCCCCGCGGCGGCGTCCCCGTGGCCTACGAGGTGGCCACCGCGCTGGGCGCGCCGCTCGACGTGTTCCTCGTGCGCAAGCTCGGTCTTCCCCAGCACCGGGAACTGGCGATGGGCGCGCTGGCCAGCGGCGGGGTGATGGTGCTCAACGACGACGTGGTGCGCGGCTACCGGGTGCCCGCCGACGTGGTCCGGCGGGTCGCCGACGAGGAGTCCCGCGAGCTGCGCCGCCGCGAGCGCGCCTACCGCGGCGACCGGCCGCCCCTGCGGGTCGAGGGCCGCACGGTGATCCTGGTCGACGACGGCCTGGCCACCGGCGCGAGCATGCGGGCCGCCGTGCGCGCCCTGCGGGAACTCGGGCCGGGCAGGCTGGTCGTGGCCGTGCCGACCGCGTCAGCGTCGACGTGCGAGGAGTTCGGACGCGAGGTCGATGAGGTGATCTGCGCCACCACGCCGTCGCCGTTCCACGCGGTCGGTCAGTCCTATTGGGACTTCGCGCAGACCGACGACCGCGAGGTGACCGACCTGCTGCGGGCCGCGCCCGCCCCGACCGTCCGCGACGAGACCGACGCGGACGTCGTCCGGGCCTGCGCCATCCCGGTCGAGGGCGGCGTCCCGGCCGATGACGTGCTGTTCGACCTGGTCGGCGACGCGCGGTTCGTGCTGATCGGCGAGGCGTCCCACGGCACGCGCGAGTTCTACGGCGCGCGGGCCCGCATGACCCGGCGGCTCATCGAGGAGCGCGGCTTCCACGCCGTCGCGGTCGAGGCCGACTGGCCGGACGCGTACCGGGTCAACCGGTGGGTGCGCGGCCACGGCGAGGACCGCGACGCGGTGGAGGCGCTGGGCGGGTTCGAGCGCTTCCCGGCGTGGATGTGGCGCAACACCGAGGTGGTCGAGTTCCTCACCTGGCTGCGCGGGCACAACGAGCGCCGGGACCAGGTCGGCTTCTACGGCCTGGACCTCTACAGCCTGCACCGCTCCGCCGAGCAGGTGATCGCCTACCTCGAGGGCGTCGACCCCGAGGCAGCGGCCCGCGCCCGCGACCGGTACTCGTGCCTGGACCACAGCGACGACGGCCAGGGCTTCGGCCTCGCCGCGGCGTTCGGCGCCGGGGAGGACTGCGAGGGCCGCATCCTCGACCAACTGCTGGACCTCCAGCGGCACGCGGACCGCGACGGCCTGCTCGCCGAGGACGAACGCTTCCACGCCGAGCGCAACGCGCATGTCGTCCAGTCGGCGGAACGCTACTACCGCACCATGTTCGGCGGGCGCGTGTCGTCGTGGAACCTGCGCGACGAGCACATGGGCGACACCCTCGACGCGCTCGCCGAGCACATCGGGGCCACCGCGGGCGAGCCAGCGAAGATCGTGGTCTGGGCGCACAACTCGCATCTGGGTGACGCTCGTGCGACGGAGATGTCGCTGCGGGGGGAGTTCAACCTCGGGCAGTTGGTGCGTGAGCGGCATCCGGACGACTGCAGGCTGATCGGGTTCACGACGTATACCGGCACGGTTACCGCCGCCGACGATTGGGGCGGTCCGGCTGACCGCAAGCGGGTCCGGCCCGCGTTGGACGACAGCGTCGAGCGGCTGTTCCACGACACGGGGCTGGTGGAGTTCATGCTGGACTTCACCAAGCCGGGGCGGGCGGCGGGCATCCTGGAGTCAGCGCGGCTGGAACGCGCGATCGGCGTCATCTACCGGCCGGGCACGGAGCGGCAGAGCCACTACTTCCGCACGCGTCTGCCCCGCCAGTTCGACGCGGTGATCCACGTCGACGAGACCCGCGCCCTGCAACCCCTGGAGCGCACGGCCCGGTGGGAGGCCGGGGAACTGCCGGAGAGCTACCCGCACGCGGTGTGACTCAGGCCCATTCGGCGAGCTTGGGCTGCACGGCGGCGAAGAAGGCGGGGTCCAGCGCCATCCCGGTGTGACTGCTGGACACCTCGACGCATTCCGCGCACGGGTCGAGGCACAGCTCCCAGGGGACGATGGCGTCCTGGCGGGAGTACACGGCCAACGCGGGCACCGGCAACGCGGCCCCAAGCGCGGCGCGGTGGGTGCGCATGCAGTCTCCGGAGAGGCAGGCGGCGTTCAGCAGCCCCGGGACGCCCATCGCCGACAACCGGGCCAGGAACCGGGCGACACGGACGACCTTGCTGTGCGCGCCGAGCGGGTCGAGGACGGGGCTGCCTGCCATCACCAGCCCCCGCACCAACTCCGGCCTGCGCACGGCGACCAGCCTGCCGAGCCAACCGCCGCGACTCTGCCCCAGGAGGACGACCCGCCGTCCGGTGCGGTCGGCCATCTCCTTGACCCGCCGCTCGAGCCGCTTCACGAGGTCGGTGGTGCAGCCGACGTTCAGCCCGATGCGCGCCCCAGCGGGTTTGTAACCGCGTGCGGCCAGCCAGGAGTGCACGAGCGCGAGACTGCTGCCGCCGACACCGAAGCCGGGTATCAGCACCACACCCCGCCCCCGCCCCTGCTCGGGGTCGGCGCGCCGCCACACGGGGTGGCGGATCAGCGCGGGAATGCCGAGCATGGCGGCCAGAACCCGCTCACGCTCCAGAGGAAGCGGCGTGCCCCGCTCCAGGGCCATGGTCTCTGCATGCATGACGGCGCTCCATTCAACCTCTGCTGAATGAGTACCCCGCCCCGCCGGAAATTCACGCCCGAGTCCGGATCTGGTGTGGAGGGAGGTCAGGCCGAGCGGCGCGTCCCCGGTGGCTTTGTGAGGGGTGAGGGGAGGGGAAGGGGGAAGCGGGGGAGCCGGGAGGGAGCCTGCGGGGAAGCCGGGGGGAGCCAGCAGGGAGGTGGCGGGAGAGAGGGAGCGGCAGACCCGGCGGCAGGTGGCGGAGATGCGGCGGGAGGCAGGCGGTGGCAGGGAAGGAATGGGGGAGAGGCAGCGGCAGACAGGCGCGGCAGGGAGGCAGCAGCGAGGCAGCGGGAGGCAGGCAGGCGCAGCGGAGAGACGGCAGCGAGATGGCGGCAGCGAGGGAGTGGGAAGAGGCTGCGGGAGGCAGGCGGCGGCGGAGAGCGGCAGGCAGGCAGGCGAGGTGGCGGCAGCGAGGGAGTGGGAAGAGGCTGCGGGAGGCAGGCGGCGGCGGAGAGCGGCAGGCAGGCAGGCGAGGTGGCGGCAGTGAGGGAGTGGGAGGGGCGGCGGGAGGCAGGCTGGCACGGCGGGGAGGCAGCAGCGAGGTGGCGGCAGTGAGGGAGTGGGAGAGGCGGCGGGAGGCAGGCTGGCACGGCGGGGAGGCGCACCGAGGCGGCGGCAGGCAGGCGGCGGCAACGAGGGAGCGGGAGAGGCGGCGGGAGGCAGGGCGGCGGCGGAGAGGCGGCCAGCAGGCAGGCGGGCCCGGCGGGGAGGCAGGCAGGCGCGGCGGAGAGACGGCAGCGAGGTGGCGGCAGCGAGTGGCGACTGCGGGGGAGCGGGAGAGGCAGCGGTAGACAGGCGGCGGCAGGCAGGCGGCGGCAGCGACAGAGCCGGAAATATGCGGTGGCGCGACGGCAGGAGAGGCAGCGGCAGGGAGGAAGTGGCAGCGAGGGAGCAGGAGCGCAGAGGGCGAGGAAGAGCGGGAGGGAAGCGAAAGTGGGAGAAGCGGAGGGCGGTGGGGAAGCTGGCGTGGAGGAGAAGCCAAAAAGGGAGAAGCGGAGGGGGTGGGAGAGCTGGCGTGGGAGAGGGAGCCAGGGTGGGAGAACGGGGGCGGCAGGGGGAGCGGAGGTGCCAGGGGAGCGGAGGTGCCAGGGGAGGGAGCGGAAACGCCTCGAGGAGCTGCGCAACCTCAACAACTGCCCGCTGGGGAGCGCAGGCGCCAGTGAGCGGAGGTGCCAGTGGGAGGGAGCGAAAGTGGCAATGGGGGAGTTGGTGTGGCAGAGGAAGCGAGCGTGGGGACCAGGAGAGGGGTTCGTCGCCTCGCAGACGTCTGGCCCGGGCCTTGCCTCGCCGTAATGGTGTCGGTGACCGCCGGGTTCTTCTGGCTGGCGGTCACCGACCTCCTCATGGGCGCCTCAGGCCACGACTACCGTGTTCTGGTTTGCCGTCAGGCGCCAGTGGCCGTCCTCCTTGGACATGACGTACATCGGTGAGCCCTCGGGTGCGTCGGGTAGCGGGGTGCCGTCGTGGGTGGTTTGGCGTTGGCGCACCTTCACCGCGGCCACGTCCGGTCGGATGAACAGGACGTGGGTCACCTCGTATGTCGCTGTCGACTCCTTCATCGCGCCCGGGAGGACCTTTGCGGTGAAGGCGGCGATCTCCTCCCGGCCCTTCAGGAACTTCCCGTGGCCCGTCGTCCAGATCGCGTCTTCGCGGAAGAGGGAGACGAAATCCTCCACCGATTCCGTTCGCTGTGCCTGTTCGATGGCCGCGACAACCTGCTTGATCGCCTCGATCTCGTGCTCCATGCGATCAGCCTGCATCCTCCACCTTGGTCGAGGTCAACTCCCCGCCGATCCGGGGGAAGGGCTTCGTGGAGAACACCAGCTCGACCGGGACCTCGAAGTACTCCGCGATCCGCAAGGCCAGGTGGAGGCTGGGGCTGAACTCGCCGCGCTCCAGGTAGCCGACCGTCTGGTAGTGCACGCCGAGCGCCTCCGCGAGTTGGCGGCGGGAGACCTGGCGCTCGGCGCGCAGGACGGCTATGCGGTTGTGGACGGTGTCGCTCATGGGCTGATTCTCGGTCCTCGGCTCACGTGCGCTGCATCGCCTGGGCGCGGCGGGCCTCCATGGCCGCTCCGGACTCCCGGCGGGCGGTGCGGCGGAGCAGGATCGGGCCCGCGATGAGACCCAGCGCCGCCCACGCCCCCAGCACGCCGAGCGTCTCCAGCGTCCGCCACGACTCCGTCAGCTCGTAGGCCGCCGCCGCGTCCGGCAGGAACACCGAGCGCATCCCCAGCCCGAGCCAGTACAGCGGAAGTGCCTGCACCAGCACCTGCACCCAGCCCCACAGGTCCTGCATGGGGAAGAACAGCCCGGACACCATGGCCAGCCCCATCGTGATCAGGAAGCCGAAGCCGCCGATCACCCTCGGGCTCTGGATCGCCGACCCGATGAGCACGCCCAGCGGCAGGCAGGCGATCAGGCCGAGCACGACGTACCCGATCAGGCCGATCCACATCCCCAGGTCACCCACCGGCACGCCCGGCACGATGAACATGCCCGGCACCAGCACGATCGCCAGCGACACCAGCACGTCCATCACCGCGACGAACGCCAGGCCGACGACGTAGGCCGACATCCCGCGCGGCACCGCCTTCGCGCGCAGCAGCGTCCCGTCCTCGCGCTCGGTCGACAGGTAGTACGCCGTGCCCATCACCGAGAACACGACCATCAGCGCGAGCATGCCCGGCAGGAGCTTGGCGCCCAGCGCGATGTCCGTCCCCGGCAGCGTCGAGTCGCGCGAGACGATGAGGAAGACCAACGGGATGGCGTTGTAGAAGAAGAGGTTGAACAGCCCCTCCCGGCTGGAGTTCGTGCTGCGCCAGGTGATCCAGCCCCGGTTGACGCCCAGTGCGATCGCGTTCGCGTTCACCGCTCCCCCTCCTGGCGCTGCACCATCGCCATGTACGTGTCCTCCAGCGAGGTCCGCCGGACCTCCAGGTCCGCCACCGGCTCGCCGGGTTCGTTCAGCAGGTCCCGGACGTACGCCGTCGCGTCGTCGGTGGTGTGGACGAACCGCTCGCCCGCCCGGGTCCAGCGGACCTCGGCCTTGCCCTCCACCGAGCGGGCCAGCTCGTCGGCGCTGCCGTCGGCCAGGATGCGCCCGTCGGCGAGGATCAGGATGCGGTCGGCCAGCTTCTCGGCCTCGGCCAGGTCGTGCGTGGTCAGCAGGACCGTGGTGTTCTCCACGTCGACCAGCCGGTGCACCAGGTCGTGGAACTCGCGGCGGGCCTGCGGGTCGAAGCCGGCGGTGGGCTCGTCCAGGAACAGCAGCCTCGGCCTGCCGACGATGCCGATCGCCACGTCCAGCCTGCGCCGCTGCCCGCCGGACAGCGTGCCGACGCGCTGCCCGCCCTGCTCGGTCAGCCCGACCAGGGCGAGCAGCTCGTCGACGTCGAACGGGTCCGGGTAGTACCGGCCCAGGTGCCCCAGCAGCTCGCGGACCCGCCATTTGGCGTGGTCGCGCCAGGACTGGAGCACCACCCCCAGTTGGCCGCGCCAGCGCTCGTCGCCGTGCGCGGGGTCCTTCCCCAGCACCTCGACGTCGCCGCCGGAGCGGGTCCGGAAGCCCTCCAGGATCTCGATGGTCGTGCTCTTCCCCGCGCCGTTCGGGCCCAGCAGGGCGACCAGCTCGCCGGTGCGGACGTCGAAGTCCACACCGTGCAGCACGTCTTTGGTGCCGTAGCGCATGCGCAGCCCACGCACCCGCACCGCGACGCCTGCTACCGGTTCCCCCTGCCGCACCCGGTCGGCGGCGACATCGGTAGTTCTCATGCTGCGGACGATAGCAGGTGTACTACATCCGTCGCCGCCGATCGGGTGACCTCAGCGCAGTGGCGGCTCGGCCAGCCTGGCCAGCTCCAGGGCCTGCTCCGGCCACCAGCGCCCGGCGGGCGGCCCGCCCTGGCACTCGCCGTCGGACTCGCCGGGGCGCTTGGTCCAGACGAACGCGTCCACCAGCGGGATGCCGGTGTTCGCCGTCGGCCGCTCGCCCAGGCCGCGGCCCGGCGGGTTGCACCAGTCGGTCTCGCCATCGCCCGGGGTGTAGTGGCCCCGGCCGTTGCGGGAGGTGTCGAGGACGAAGTGCTTCATGCGGACGGGGTGCACCCGCGTCGCGTCGAGCTCCTCGGCGGACGGGCACGACTCCGCGCCGCGTTCGCGCAGGTAGAGGCACTTGGACACGCGCGTGCCGTACTGCACCAGGTCCTCGGTGAACCGGTAGTTCGACGTGTTGAGCGCGAACCCGTCGGCCTCGGCGATGTTGCCGAGGCGCAGGCGGTTGACGATGCCCAGCTGCTGGCGGGGCTCGCCGTAGCCAGCGTCGTAGTCGTTGAGCGCCTGCCAGGCGCTGTGGCCCGCATCGAGGTAGACCTTGGTGTGCTTGCCGCGCTTGAGCGCGGTCACCGCGTGGCTGATCTCCCGGAACCGCTGCGGGACCAGCTCGTCATCGGGGCCGATCGTGCACCACGGCTCGCTGGTCAGCAGCGCGAGGCCGTCCGGCTCGACGATCACGACGGCCTTGTGGTCGCCGATCCCCTCGGCGAAGGCGTCGATCCACTCCTTGTACTCCTGCTCGCTGCGCGCGCCGCCCGCTGACCACTGCGAGCAGTCGCGGTAGGGCACGAAGTACGCCACCAGCACGGGCACCTGGTGCTGCGCGCGGGCGGCCTCGACCACGGCGCGGACGTCGGCGCGCACCTTGTCCGCGCCCGCGGTGGTGAACCAGATGGCCTGCGGCTGCGCGGCCATCGCCGCCATCAGCTCCGCGTCGGCCGTGCGGCCCTCGGCCAGGTACACCTCGGCCTGGCGGGCGGCGTTGCTGTCCGGCTCGACGTAGAACTGCGTGCCCCTGGGCAGGTGCGGCGGGGCGGCCTGCGCGCTCCCGGCCGTCACCACCGCGCCGAGTGCCAGGGCCGCGGTCACGGCGGCCAGCCATTGCTGTCGTCTCACGGGCATGCTCCTCATCGGTCGCTTGGGAGCGCTCCCAAGCGGCATCAGCATGCTCCGCCGACAGCGTGATCACAAGGGGCTCGGTTTCGCGGAGAGCGCGGCCTGGGTAGTAGGAGGGCATGGTGAAGCTCTTGTACCGGCCGCTCAGCCTGCTCTCCGGCGTGCTCGGCGGCCTGCTGGCAGGCGTGCTGTTCAAACGGCTGTGGAAGGTGGTGTCGGGCCAGGAGGAGGCGCCCGAGGCGACCTCGCCCGACCACAGCACCAAACAGGTCCTCGTCGCGGCGATGCTGCAGGGCGCGCTGTTCGGCGTGGTGAAGGCGGCGGTCGACCGGGCGGGCGCGAAGGGCTACCGCAGGCTCACCGGCGACCACCTCGACGACTGATACGGACGGCTGGACGCGCGTGTGTGAGCGGCGCCGGGGACGTCCCCGGCGCCGCTGGCGGGCCCGGCGCTACCAGACCGGCTTCTCCCACCTCGGCGGGATGCTGTCCACGATGGACTCGGCGTCGATGAGGTCCACCCCGGGCGCCTGGCCGGGACGGTCGGCGGGCAGGCGCACGCCGACCCACCAGCGGCCGGTGTCGAGGTCCGGGTACACCGGCCCGACGACGACGCCCGACCCGATGGGCTCGGGGACGGGGGAACCGCGACGCACGAAGGTGACGATGGCGCCTGCCGATGGCACGCCATCGGGGTCGAAATCGGCGGACACGGTGACCACTCCTCGGTGGGGAATGCGAGAGACATCCCGGTAATGCCCCCGGGTGGGGGCGGCAAAACCTGGTTTCCCCGCATGGCGGTCAGGCAATCCGACCGACTATGAAGGCACTCACCTGGCACGGCCGCCGCGACGTCCGCGTGGACACCGTCCCCGATCCCGTCATCACCGAGCCGACCGATGTCATCGTGCGGGTCACCTCGACCGGGCTCTGCGGTTCGGACCTGCACCTGTACGAGGTCCTCGGCCCGTTCCTCGACGAAGGCGACATCCTCGGCCACGAGCCGATGGGCGTGGTCGAGGAGGTGGGCTCCGCGGTCACCGCGCTCTCGGTCGGCGACCGGGTCGTGGTGCCGTTCAACGTCTCCTGCGGGACCTGCGCGATGTGCGGGCAGGGCCTGCAGTCGCAGTGCGAGACCACGCAGGTGCGCTCGCAGGGCAGCGGCGCCGCGCTGTTCGGCTACACCAAGCTGTACGGCCAGGTCCCCGGCGGCCAGGCCGAGTACCTGCGGGTCCCCTTCGGCAACACCCTGCCGATCAAGGTCCCGGACGGTCCGCCGGACGACCGCTTCGTCTACCTCTCCGACGTGCTGCCCACGTCGTGGCAGGCCGTGGAGTACGCCGCCGTCCCGCCGGGCGGCAGCCTCGTCGTGCTCGGCCTCGGCCCGATCGGCGACATGTGCGCCCGGATCGCCCGCCACCGCGGCGTGGAGACCGTGATCGGGGTGGACCTGGTGCCCGAGCGGCTGGAGCGGGCGGCAGCGCGCGGCGTGGACACGCTCAACCTGCGCGCCCTCGGCTCCGGCATCGCCGACGAGATCCGCTCGCGCACCGGAGGGCGCGGACCGGACGCGGTGATCGACGCCGTCGGCATGGAGGCGCACGGCTCCCCGGTCGCCGAGCTGGCGCAGAAGGCCACCGGCCTGCTGCCCGACCGGATGGCGGCGGGGTTCATGAAGACCGCGGGCGTGGACCGCCTGCACGCGCTGCGCCTGGCGATCGACGTCGTCCGCCGCGGCGGCACGATCTCCGTGGTCGGGGTGTACGGCGGCATGGCCGACCCGCTGCCGATGCTCACCCTGTTCGACAAGCAGATCCAGCTGCGCATGGGCCAGGCCAACGTCCTGCGCTGGGTCCCGGACATCCTCCCGCTGCTCACCGACGACGACCCGCTCGGCGTGGACGACTTCGCCACCCACCACCTGCCGCTGTCGGAGGCGCCCGCGGCCTACGAGATGTTCCAGAAGAAGCGCGACGGCGCGGTGAAGGTGCTGCTGCGGCCGTGATCCCCGACGACGACCCCCGCCGCGACGCGGCCGGGGAGACCCTGGACCCCGCCCGCACCGCAGACCGCACCCCGACGACCCCGTGGGCGTCGGCCGACGCCCCGCTGGTCGACCGGGCGCTGCTGTCCCAGCGCAGGCACGCGCCCGGCTGGGGCGCGCGGGCGGCCAACGCCCTGGTGCTGCTGGCCGGGCTCTGGCTGCTCGCGGCGCCCTTCGTGCTCGACTACCCGCCGTGGAACGACGTGGTGGTGGGCCTGCTGCTGGTGGCCACGGCCGTGCCCCGCGTGCTGCGGCCCGCGTCGACGCCGTGGACCGGCGTCGCGCAAGCCCTGCTCGCGCTCTGGCTGATCGCCGCGCCGTCGGTGTTCGGCTACCGCGGCGACGCCGACGTGGTCACCGGGATCGCGGTCCTCGTCATCGCCGGGTCGACGGCCGCCCTGGCGTTCGCGGGCCGGGGCGCGCGGCCGCCGGAGGCGGGCCCGCGCTGATCACGAGCCGAAGCTGATGGTGCCGTTGTTGTCCTTCATCTGCAGGACGTTCCCGGTCACGGTGCCGGTGATCCGGTTGGACACGCCGCCGCCTGCGGCCGGGTCGTCCCGGGCGGCCTCCCACTCCGCGCGCAGGGCGTCGGCGAACTCCGGGTCGTCGGCCTCGGCCCTGGCCAGCTCCTCGGCCAGGGCCGCCACCTCGGGGGAGTCGGGCGCGGCGCCCTCGGCGGCCTCCAGCACGTCGGCCTGGCGGCCGCCGCGGGTGAACCAGGCCTTGACCGTGTCGTAGAGCGAGGTGGCCGAGCGGGCCGCGAGGGCGGCGGCGACATCGACCAGGATCGGGTCCATGGAGGGCTCCCCGCGACGGTGTGCTGGTGATCCAACGGTAGCAGGGTGGTCGCTGCGGGTCCCGTGATCGTCACGCTTGGTCGTCGGCGTTGTCCACCAGGCTGTCGTCGAGGGCGAGGTCCGGGTTGAGCCTGCGCGCCATGCCGAGGGAGATCTCGTCGAGGAACAGCGCCAGCAGCGTGCCGTCGGCGCGGACCAGGACCTCGCTGCGGGTGCCGGTGTTCAGGATCGGCGCCTGCGCCGGGTCCAGCAGCCGCCGGACGGTGCGGTACGGCAGGTGGTCCAGCCGGATCGGGGAGTTGAACTCCGCGTCCATCCGGTGCGCGGCGACCTCGAACTGCATCGGGCCGACGGCGGCGAACACCGGCGCGGCGTCGCCCCTGCGGTCGGAGGTCAGCACCTGCACCACGCCCTCGGCGCCGAGCTGCTCGACGCCCCTGCGGAACTGCTTGGCCTTGCCCAGGTCCGTCGGCCGGGCCACGGCGAACGCCGTCGGGGTGAAGGTCGGCAGCCTCGGGTACCGCACCGCGGGCTTGCCCGCGTACAGCGTGTCGCCCACCCGCAGCGCGGTCGCGTTGACCAGGCCGATGACGTCGCCGGGGTACGCGGTGTCCACCGTGGAGCGTTCGCGGCCGAACATCTGCTGGGTGTACTTGGTGGCGAACGGCCGCCCGGTGGTGGCGTTGGTGACGACCATGCCCCGCTCGAACACCCCGGAGCACACCCGCGCGAAGGCGACCTGGTCGCGGTGCGCGCGGTCCATGCCGGTCTGGACCTTGAACACGAACCCGGAGAACGGCGCGTCGACGGGGCGCTCGTCGCCAGCGGCGTCCGGCCGCGCCGACGGCGGCGGGGCCAGCGACACCAGCAGGTCCAGCAGGTGCCGGACGCCGAAGTTGAGCACGGCGGCGCCGAACAGCACCGGCGTCGCGCTCGCCTTGAGGTAGCGCTCGCGGTCGAACTCGCCGCCGGACATGGCCAGCAGCTCGGCCTCCTCGACCGCGCGCGTCCACTCCGGACCGACCTCGGCCAGCGCCCGCTCGGCGTCCAGGTGCTCCTCGGCGGCTGCGGTCGCCCCGCCCGCCGTGCGCTCGTAGCGGACGAACTCGCCGGTGACCAGGTCGACCACGCCGCGGAAGTGCCCGGCCTCGCCGACCGGCCAGGTCAGCGGCATGGGCTGCAGGCCGATGCGTTCCACCAGCTCGTCGCACAGCGCGAGCGCGTCGCGGCCGGGGCGGTCCCACTTGTTGATGAAGGTGATGACCGGGATGTCGCGGTGGCGGCAGACCTCGAAGAGCTTGAGCGTCTGCGGCTCCAGGCCCTTGGCGGCGTCGAGCAGCATGACCGCGCTGTCGACGGCGGTGAGGACGCGGTAGGTGTCCTCGGAGAAGTCGGCGTGGCCGGGGGTGTCGAGCAGGTTCACCACGCAGTCGCGGTAGCCGAACTGCAGCGCGGCCGAGGTGATCGAGATGCCGCGGGCCTGCTCCATCTCCATCCAGTCGGACACCACGCCCCGGCGGCCCGCCTTGCCGTGCACCGCGCCCGCCTCGGAGATGACCTTCGCGTGCAGGGCCAGCGCCTCGGTGAGCGTGGACTTGCCTGCGTCGGGATGGCTGATCACCGCGAAGGTGCGCCGCCGTCCCGCGGTCGCAAGCACATCTGTGTCGACGGCCACACACCCTCCTCGCCGAAACCGCCCGGACCCGCGAGTTTAGCCGCGCCCCGCTCACCCCCTCCGGGGAGGCGAGCGTGTCAAACGGGCCCGCGCGGCCTCGTCACTGGCAGGAGGTGCGCCATGTTCCTGTTGGAGCCCGTCGGTCTCGGCCGCGCCGAGAACGACGTCTACCTCGCCCTGCTCGACGCCCACCGGGCGACTGTGGACGAACTCGCCGCCCGGGTGGGCGGCAGCGGACCCGCGGTGCTGGCCACGCTCGCCCGGCTGAGCGCCACCGGCCTGGTGAACCGGGTCGGCCCCGCCGAGTACATGGCGGTCTCGCCGGAGGTGTCGGTGGCCGCCCTGGTCCGCCGCCGCAAGAGCGACCTCGCCCGGCTGCAGGAGCGCATCGACGACCTGGCCAGGCTGCGCCCGCGCGGCCCGGTCGACGGCGGCGGCTGCGTGGAGCTGCTCGACGGCGACGACGCGGTGCTCACCGGCATCAGCAGGCTGCAGTTCGCCGCCAAGTCCGAGGTGCTGGTCGTCGACGCCCCGCCGTACCTGGGCGGGGCGTGCAGCCCCAACATCGCCGAGCTGGCCCAGCTCGCCTCGGGCATCCGCTACCGGGTCGTCTACGCCCCGGAGGCGCTGGCCACCGCGGAGGACGCCGACCACATGCGCCGCTGCGCCGAGGCCGGGGAACAGGCCAGGGTGCTGGCCGACGGCGCCATGAAGATGGCCATCGCCGACCGGTCGATGGCGATCCTGCCCTGCTCCTACAGCCACCCCGACCCGAGCAGACGCTGGCTCGTGCGGCCCTCCGCGCTGCTGGACGCGGTCGTCGCCTGCTTCGAGTCGCAGTGGGCGCGGGCGGTGCCGATCAGCGCGCCCGCCGCCGAGGTGTCCGACCGCGACCGCGAGCTGCTGGCGCTGCTGTCCTCGGGCATGAAGGACCGCACGATCGCCAGGGCCATGGGGATCACCGACCGGACCGTCGGCAGGCGGGTCACCGAGCTGATGCGCCTGCTCGGCGCGGAGACCCGGTTCCAGGCGGGCGTGCTGGCCGCCCGCCGAGGCTGGCTCTGAGGACACGGCGAGGCCGGGCGGCTGCGCCCGCCCGGCCTCGTGTCCCCCCACCGCGGGGTTCTAGAAGACGTACCAGGTGAAGGTCGTCTTGCCCGACGCGCCGCCCGCGTTGGTCGCGGTGACGGTCACCGAGTACACGCCGGAGCGCGACGGGACGCCGCTGATGACCCCGGTCGAGGAGTTGACGGACAGACCCGGCGGCAGGCCCGCTGCCTGGTAGGTCAGCGCGGAGCCGTCCGACGACGACGCCTGGATCCGCAGCGCGGTGAACCAGCCGCGGAAGTCCAGCTGGTAGCCCGGGTCGGCCACGGTGACCGTGCCGCCGCCGTTGGCCGCGGTGACGGTCCAGGTGAACTGGGCCGTGCCGCGCTTGCCCGCGCTGTCGGTGACGGTGACGGTCACGTTCGACGTGCCCGCCGCGGTCGGCGTGCCGGAGATCAGGCCGCTGGCGGAGTTGACGGACAGCCCGGCGGGCAGGCCGGACGCCGCGTGCGACAGGGTCGCTTCCGGCGTGCTGGCGGTGGCCTTGACCTGCAGCGACACCGCGACGCCGACCTTGCCGGACTGGTTGCCCGGGTTGACGACCTCGACCTCGCCCGCCGGGGGCTCCTCGCCGCCGTCGACGGCCGCCACGGTCTTGACGGTGTCCACCAGGCCGGTGCCGCAGCCGCCGGAGCACGTCCCGGGCAGCGGGCGGGTGTTCTCCTTGAGCAGGGTCTCCACCTGCGCCGGGGTCAGCTCCGCGTTCCTCGCCACCATCAGCGCGGCGACGCCCGCCACGTGCGGGGCGGCCATGCTCGTGCCCATGTACGGCTCGTAGTTCTCCGAGCCGGGCGCGCGGTCGCCGGTGTTCAGCGTCGACCAGATGCCGTTCTCCGGGGTGGTGATGCTGCCCGGCGGGTCGCTCGCGCGGCGCACCTCGCCGCCCGGGGCGGCCACGTCGATCTTGGCGCCGTAGTTGGAGTAGAACGCCCGGTCGCCCACGCGGTTGCTCGACGCGACCGCGACGACGTTGTCGCAGTTGGCCGGGGTGAAGCCGGAGACGTCCATGTTGGAGTTGCCCGCGGCGATGACCACCGTGCTGCCGCGCCGGACCGCGCCGTTGATGGCGTTCTGGTAGGTCGACAGGCACGCCGACTGCCCGCCCAGGCTCAGGTTCAGCACCTTCGCCGGGTTCTGGTTGGCCGGGACGCCCGGCACGGCGCCGCCGGAGGCCCAGGTGATGGCGTCGGCGATGTCGGAGGTCATGCCGCCGCACTTGCCGAGCACGCGGATCGGCTGGATCTTGGCGTCGTAGGCGATGCCCGCCACGCCCTTGCCGTTGCCGGTCTGCGCGGCGATGGTGCCCGCCACGTGGGTGCCGTGCCAGGAGCTGTTGGTGTCGGCGGGCGGGACCGGCCTGCCGAGGTTGTCGGTGCCGCACTCGCCGCGGGTCAGCCAGTCGCCCGGGTCGGCGGGGTCGCTGTCGCGCCCGTCGCCGTCGTTGGCCACGGAGGTGTTGGAGATGAAGTCGTAGCCCGGGACCATCTGCGCGGCCAGGTCGGAGTGGCGCACGTACCCGGTGTCGATGACGGCGACGGTGACGCCCGCGCCGGTGGACTGCGCCCACGCGCCCGGCACGTTCATGCCCGCCTTGGCCTCGAACAGGTCCCACTGCTTGGCGTACTCGGGGTCGTTCGGCTCGGCCTGGCGCTGCACCATCAGGTCCGGCTCGGCGTAGGCGACCGACGGGTCGGCCCGGAACGCGGCCAGGGCGGCGTCGAGGTCCGCGCCCGCGCCGAGGTCGACCAGCGACGCGCCGGTGCCCAGCCTGCGCACGAGCCTGCCGTCGGTCTTGGCGTCGGCGTCGGCCGCGGCGGCGCTGAACGAGGTGGCCTCGGCCGCGCCCGCCTTGTAGCCGACGATGATCCGGGTGGCCTGCTGCTGGCCCGCTTGCGCCGGGGCGGGCGGGGCCGCGATCGCCGACTGGGCGACCACCACCCCGGTCGTCACCGAGGCGCAGGCGGCGAGTGCCGCGAGCACCTTCTTCCGCTTGGCTTCCACGTGCTGGAGTCCTTCCTGACTGCAGGGGTCAGGACGCGCGCCCTCGCGTCGTCCGGTCGCCGACGGCGGGATGTCGCAGGGGCAACGCCGTCGGCGGTGGCGGGACGCTAATCCGGTGAAATGGGCTCCGACCAGGGCGAAAGACGACAATGTCGGGTATCGGACAGCGTTATGGGCGGCCGCAATAGGGTGGCGGCGTGGGGGTTCGGCGCGCGGCGCTGCTGACCGCGGGGCTGACGCTGGCAGGCTCGGCGCTCGGCCTGGTCCGGGACGTGGTCATCGCCGCCGTGTTCGGCGCCGGGCCCGCGGTCGACGCGTTCCTGGTCGCGCAGGGCCTCATGAACCTCGTGCTCGGCCTGGTCGCGGGCGCGCTGGCCAAGGCGGCGATCCCGGTGGTCGCCCGGGCGGCGGCCGCGGGCCGCGCGGCCGACGGCGTGGCGAGCGTGCGGGCGGCGCTGGGGCTCTCCGGGGTGGTGCTGCTGCTCGGCGGTGTGGCCATGTGGATCGGCGCGCCCGCGGTCGTGGCGGTCCTCGCGCCCGGGTTCGACGCGGGCACGGCGGCGGTCGCGGTGGACCTGACCCGGGTCGTGCTCGTCGCCACCGTGTTGATCAGCGCGACCAACCTGCTGGCCGGGGCCGGGCAGGCGCTGGGCCGGTTCGCGCCCGCCGCCGTGCAGGGCCTGGGGTTCAACGTCGTGATGATCGCCGCCGCCGGGCTCGCCGGGCCGGTGTTCGGCGTGACCGCGCTGGCGTGGGGGTTCGTCCTGGGGTCCGCAGTGCGGCTGGTGATCCAGATCCCCGCGGTGCGGGGGGTCGTGGCCCGGCCGTGGCCGACCCTGCGCCTGCGCGATCCCGGACTGCGCGAGATGCTCCGGCTGCTGCCCGCGCTGCTGGTCGGCAGCGCCGCGGCCAACGTCAACTCCCTGGTCGACCGCGCGGTGGCCTCGACGGTCTCCGACGGCGCGATCGCCGCGGTCAACTTCGCCGCCCGGCTGGTGGCCACTGTGGACATGCTGGTGGTGGCGACCCTGCTGGCCGCGCTGTACCCGAGGCTGTCGGCCGCGGTGTCGGCGGAGCGGCGCGCCGAGTTGCGCGGGCTCGTGGAACGCGGCATGGGCGCGCTGACGGCCGTGCTGGTGCCGGTCGCTGTGGTGCTCTCGGTGGTGTCGACCGAGGTCGTGTCGCTGGTGTTCGGCCGGGGCGAGTTCGACGCCGCCGCGGTCGCGACGACGGGCTCGGTGGCCGCGGTGCTCGCCGTCGGGCTGCCGGTCCTGGCCGTGCGCGAGGTCGCGGCGCGCACCGCGTACGCGTTGGGCGACGGCCGGATCGCCGTGCGCTCGGCGCTCGCGGCGATGGCGGTCAACGTGGCTGGCGACCTCGCGCTGGCCCCGGCGTTCGGCGTGACCGGCATCGCGGCGGCGACGGTGGCCAGCGGCGTGGTCGGGACGGTGGTCGCGGTGCACGGCCTGGCAGGCAGGCATCAGGCCGTGCCGTCGGTGCCGGGGACGCTGGGCGGGGTGCTCGCGGCGGGTCTCGCGGCCGCGGCGCTGGCCGCGGGGACCCGCGCGCTGCTGGCCGGGGCGGGCGATACCCTGGTGGTCGCGGTTGTGGGGCTGATCACGCTGACCGGTTACCTGGTGGCGCTGCGGTTCACCGCGCCCAGGCAGTTCCGGCTGCTGGCGGACGTCCCGCGGGAGGTGCTGCGCGGGCGCTGATGGGCGGCAGGGTACCCTTGACCGGTTGGGTCCGTCGTAGAGAGAAGATATCGGGAAATGCCACCGAAGCAGAAGAAGACGTTCGAGGCGACGCTCGAACTCGAAGCGGGCAACGCCGCCATGGTCGACCTGGGCAAGATGCTCGGCCCGACCGGCGCCAACACGCGTGCGATCAAGCTGGAGTACGACGAGGCCACCGCCGCCCAGCGCGGCGACATCGTCCCGGTCGTGGTGACCGTCTTCGAGGACCGCAGCCACAAGCTGCGGCTGAAGACCCCGCCGACCTCCTTCCTGATCCGCAAGGCCCTGGGCGCCAAGTCCGGCTCGGCCACCCCCGGCCACAAGTCCGGCGGCACGCTGACCGCCGCGCAGGCGCGCGAGATCGCCGAGCGCAAGATGCCCGACCTGAACGCCACCACCATCGAGGCCGCCCTCAAGGTCGTCGCTGGCACCGCCCGCTCGATGGGCGTCACCGTCACCGACTGACCAGGGTTCTTCGACGGACTTCAGGGGCGCCCCCGCACGGGGGCGCCCCTCGTCATGCCCAGGCGGTGACGGTGAAGGCGTCGCCCACGGCCAGCGTCCCGGGGCGCGTCACCGAGAACTTGGCGCCGAACGCGACCCCGCCGCTCTCGTGGCGGCGGTATCCCGCCAGTGTGCGCAAGGGCTCCTTGCCGGTCTTCACCCCGGTCTCCTGGTCCACGACGGTGACCACGCACCGGATGGCGGGCTTGCAGAACGCGACCGCCGCCGTGCCCACCTCCGCGGCGAGCACGCGGTCCTCGCCGTGGGGGCCCGCGACGTCGTCGACGACGATGTTCGGCCGGAACCGCGCCATGGGCAGCGGCTCGGCCAGCCTGGCGTTGAGATCGGCCAGCGACGACTCGGCCAGCACGTGCAGCGCGGCGCTGTCCGCCCAGCCGGACGTGCCGGGCGTCGCGCCGCTGACGACCCGGTCGTGCTCCGGCGGCACCCGCACCAGCCTGCTCGGCACGCCCAACACCGTCGACAGCCACTCCGCGGCCTCCGCGCCCTGGTCGATGCCCAGGAAGTCCGCGGAGAACAGCCGCACGGACCGCCGTGGCCCCACGGTGTCCACGGGGACGGCCACCGGCTCGATCCCCGGCGCCCGCAGCCGCAGCTCGTCGCCGCGCACCTCGGGCCGGATCAGCGCGAGCCGGGGGTCCCGCCGCTGGCTGCGGAACACCCCGTCCGGCCCGGTGACCATGAACTCCCGGTCGTGGCGCAGCCCCGCGGGCGTCAGCTCGCCGTCGTCCAACGCCACCGGGGCGCAGCCCTTGATCGGATAGGTGAACAAGCCCACGACGCTGCCCATGCGCAGAAGCTAGCCTGGGCGGGGTGGAGGACGCGCGGGCATTGCGGGCGAGGATGTACGGCGAGGACGACCTCAGCTCGGTCCCCGTCTTCGCCGGGGGGTTCATCAACTACGGCTACTGGCGCGGCATCCCGGTCGACCGGCCGATCAGCGAGGCGGACCGCGTCAGGAGCCAGCTGGCGCTCTACCGGCTGGTCTACGCCGACCTAGCGGGCCGCAGGGTGCTGGAGGTCGGTCCGGGCACGGGTGTCGGCCCCGGCTGGGCCTTCGCCGAGTGCGGGCCGGCCGAGCTGCACGGCGTCGACCTGCACCCCGAGCAGGTCCAGCGCTGCGCCGAACGCAACGCCGCGGCTATCGCGGCGGCGGGCGGCCGGTTCACCTTCCGCCAGGGCGCGGCCGACGCGCTGCCGTTCCCGGACGCGGCCGTGGACGCGGTGGTCTCCGTCGAGGCCGCGCAGCACTTCGACGACCTCGCGGGCTTCGCCCGCGAGGCCCACCGGGTGCTGGTCGACGGCGGCGTGCTCAAGGTGGCGACGTTCTTCGTCCCGGACGCGGCCACCGTCGGTTCGCTGCCGAGGCTGCTGGAGCCCTTCGCCGAGGGCGTCGACCGCGAGCACCCGCTGCCCGCGTTCCTCGACGACCTGGCCGCCGCCGGGTTCGCCGACATCGCGGCGGAGTCCATCGGCGAGCACGTCTGGCCCGGCCTGGACGCCTGGGTCGCCCAGCTCGGCCAACCCGAGGGCACCTGGCCGCGCCGGTACCTCACGGCGTGGCGTGACGGGCTGCTGGACTACTTCGTGGTGACCGCCAGCAAGCTCACCCCTGCCAGTGCGCCAGCCGATGGAGCGCGTCCGCGGTCTGGCTGAACCCGCGCTCGCCCAGCAGGGCGCGCAGGTCGGCGTTGAAGCGGTCGATCTCGGGGCGGACGGCGTCGAGCGCGGCGACGCCCTTCTCGGACAGCTCCAGCACCACCGCGCGGTGCTCGCGCGGGTGGGCGGCGCGGGTGACGAGCCCGGCCGCGCTGATCCGGCCGACGAGCGCGGTGACCGCCGACTCGCGCAGCCCGAGCGCGCCCGCCAGCTCCCGCTGGGTGATCCCCGGCCGCTCCCGGACCGCGAACAGCGCCCCGACCTGGGCGGTGGTGACGCCCGCCGCCGCGACGCACCGGCGGTCCGCGGCGACGCGCAGGGTGTGGGCGGCGCGCTGGAGCAGGAAGAACAGGCGCTGGTCTGGTTCGGCCACCCCGTGATGTTGACAGCAGCCGGGCCCGCGCGCCATTCTCACTTCACTATCGAAGTGAGGTGGGGATGCAGACGCTCGACCTGTCCTTGGCCCAGGACGTCCTGGCGGCGCAGCCGTTCAGCAGGCTGCTCGGCGCACGCATGGTGTCCTTCGGCGACGGCGAGGCCGTCCTGGAGTTGGACGTCCGCGACGACCTGCGCCAGCAGCACGGCTTCGTGCACGGCGGGGTGCTGAGCTACCTGGCGGACAACGCGCTCACCTTCGCCGCGGGCGCCGCTGCGGGCGCGAACCTGGTCACGTCGGGGTTGTCCATCGACTACCTGCGCCCGGCCACCGGGCGGACGCTGCGCGCGCACGCCCGGGTCGTCCGCGCCGGTCGGACCCGGGTGGTGTGCCGCTGCGACATCTCGACGGTCGACGACGCGGGGACCGAAACGCTATGCGCGGTCGCCCAGGGGACGATCGCTGTGGTCTGACTCGGCGCGCACGGTGTAGGCGGCCGGGTCGAACACGCGGATGCGCTCGCGCATCCGGCCGGTCGACCACGGCCAGCTGAAGCTGTTGCGCCCGTTGACGTCGAGGTAGTAGCTGGAGCAGCCGCCCGCGTTGTAGACCGTGCTCGGCAGCGCGGCCTGCACCTCAGCGTCGTAGGCCGCCTGCACCTCGGGCCGGACGTCCACACTGGACCACCCAGCGGCGCGGATGGTGCGCACGGCGTCCATCACGTACGCCAGCTGCGCCTCCAGGATCATGAACGCCGAGGAGTGCCCGGTGCCCAGGTTCGGCCCCAGCAGCAGGAACGCGTTCGGGAAGCCGCTCACCGTCGTCCCCAGGTAGGCGCTCGGGCTGCCGCGCCAGTGGTCGGCGAGCGAGCGGCCATCGGCGTCGAAGACCCGCTCGGCCACCGGCATGTCCAGGATGCGGAAGCCGGTGCCCAGGATGACGCAGTCCACCTCGGAGCGGGACCCGTCCGTCCCGACCACGGTGGAGCCCTCGACCGACCGCACCGCGTGCGGGTGCACCCGCACGTTGGGCCGGGTCAGCGCCGGGTAGTACTCGTTGGAGAACAGCAAACGCTTGCACCCCAACGTGTAGTCCGGGGTCAGCGCGCGGCGCAGCGCCGGGTCACGGACGGTCGCCAGCAGGTGCGCCCGGCCGACCGCCTGGACCGCGCGCAGGACGGCCGGGTGCCGGAACCCGACGCCCAGCGCCTCCATCCCCAGGTACTCCGCCGACCGCAGCGCGCGCTGCAGGGCCGGGAAACGCCGCAGCAGATACCGCTCCACGCGCGGCACGTGGTGGTCCGGCTTCGGCAGCACCCACTGCGCGGTCCGCTGGAACAGGTGCAACGACGCCACGTGCGGCTGGATGCGCGGCACGAACTGCACCGCCGACGCGCCGCTGCCCACCACCGCGACCCGCTTGCCGCGCAGGTCGTAGTCGTGGTTCCACCACGCCGAGTGGAACACCTCGCCCGGGAAGTCCAGCAGCCCGGGCAGGTCGGGGATCAGCGGCTCGTTCCACGGCCCGGCCCCGGCGATCACCAGCCGCGCGGTGAACCGGCCCCGGGTGGTCTCCAGCACCCACCGCCGCGCCGTGTCGTCCCACTGCGCCCTGGTCAGCTCCGTGCCGAAGCGCACGTGCGGCGTGACCCCGTACCGGGTCGCCACGTCGCGCAGGTAGTCCAGGATCTCCGGCTGCCCGGCGAAGGCGCGCGTCCACGCCGGGTTCGGCGCGAACGAGAACGAGTACAGCGCCGACGGCACGTCGCAGGCGCAGCCGGGATAGGTGTTGGCCCGCCAGGTCCCGCCGACGCCGTCGGCCTTCTCCAGGACCACGAAGTCGCGCACGCCCTGGCCCAGCAGCTTGACCGCGGCCCCGATCCCGGACGCGCCAGCGCCGATGATCACCACGTCGTGGTCGGTCACACGGACTCCTTGGCGGACAGGGGGAGCGCGCGGCGGCCGGTGCGCAGCGCCGTCTCCAGCACGGTCAGCGCGCGGCGGCGCGCCATCGGGTTGGGGCCGATCGCGGCGAGGTCCTCCGGGCTCGGCGCGAGCCTCAGCACGGACACCCCGCGAGCGCGCAGCGCGTCCTCCTCGCGGTCCAGCCGGGCGGCCATGTACCGGCGCAGCGGGTCCCGGCCCGCGGCCATGGGGGCGAGCACGACCACGTGGTCGAGGTCCGCAGTGGACACCAGGTCGGCCGAGGTCGGCGAGTACGCGCCGCCGTCGAGGTAGCGCCTGCCGCGCAGGTCGACCGGCGGCATCCAGCCGGGGATCGCCCACGACGCCCGCAGCGCCTCGCCGACCGTGGCCTCGGGCGCGCCGGGGGAGCCGAACGCGACCCGCTCCCCGGCCGTGGCGTCCACCGCGACCAGCCAGGCGGCCGGGTGCGGCAGCCAGCCGCCCGGGCAGAGCCGGGCGGCCAGCGTGTCGAAGCGCCGGGCGTCACCGCGTCCGACGGGCGCGAGTCCGCTCAGCCGCGTCGGCCACGGCAGGTCGCGCCGCCGGGCCAGCCCCGGGGCGGTGAGCCGGGGCGCGGGCAGCGGCGGGAGCGGCGGCGGCGCCTCGGCCAGGTGCGCGACCAGCGCCGGGTGCGCGCCGGGGCGGCCGAGCCAGGCGTCGAGCAGGTCGGCGGTGCCGAGCCCGCAGGCCAGCGCGGTGACGAACTCCGCGCCCGCCGACGTGCCCACCAGCACGTCGGCGTCGCGGACGTCCCAGTCGAGCGCCTGCTCGACGGCGATCAGTGTCCCCAGTGTCCACGCGGCCCCCAGGGTGCCGCCGCAGCCGATGACCAGACCCCTGCGCATGCAGCCTCCTAGGATACCGGCAGGTTCCGGAGACTAGCAGTATTACCAACTCGCGGGTAGGTTCAGCGCGCGAGCGATTCCGCGACCTCGTCCGGCCCCGGCATCGCCGCGATCTCGGCCGCGACCCGCGCCACCGCCGCCCGTGCCTCGGTGTCCGACAGCAGCGCGCCCGCCGCCTCCGCGAGGGCGTCGGCGGTCGCCGCGTCGCCCTTCAGCGTCCGGGAGATGCCCGCCGCCGTCACCGCATCGGCGTTGACGAACTGGTCGGCGCCCTGCGGCAGGAACAGCTGCGGCAGGCCCGCGGCGAGCGCGCCGAGCGTCGTGCCGGACCCGCCGTGGTGCACGACCAGGTCGGTGTGCGGGAGCAGGTCGGCCTGCGGCACCCACGGCAGCACCGTCACCGCCGCGGGCAGGTCGCGCAGCTCCTCGGCGTCCACCGCGGGACCGGCGGCGACCAGCACGTTCACCGGCAGCCTCGCCAGGCCGTCGATGGCGGTGCGCAGCACCTCCAGCTTGCCGAACGCGGTGCCCAGCGTCAGGTACACCAGCGGCTTCTCGTGGGCGGTGACCCACGCGGGCAGGTCGCCGGGCTCGGCGAAGGCGACCGGGCGCAGCGGCTGCCGGTTCGGGCGCAGCGAGTCCTGCAGCGACGCCGGATAGATGTCGAGGTAGAGGTCGTCTTCCAGCAGCGCGTCCGTCGACAGGTCGACGCCGAAGTCCGCGGCGACGGCGCTCAGCAGCCCCGGCAGCTCGGGAAGCAGCTCGCCGAAGTCGCCCCGGCTGATGCCGTGGCCGACGGCCCGGATGCCCCGGGCCTTGGCCGCGATCGCCGCGCCCGGGTTGGCGACCTCGTAGACGACGAGGTCGGGGGTGTCCCGGTCGAGCACCGGGCCGAGGTCCTCGGCGAACTTCCTCGGCATCAGGCTGCCGAAGACCCGGCCGATCGCCCGCGCCGCTGCGGGGTCCTCCGGGTTGCGGAAGTCGACCTCGGCGCCCTCCTCGGCGACGGCCTGGCCGAACGCCGCGCCGATGTCCAGGCCGACCTCGGCGGTGCCGAACCCGAGTTTGGTCAGCAGCGCGGTGAACTCCGGCCCGGTGGCGAAGGTGACGCGGTCGCCGCGGGCGGCCATCGCGCGGGCGAGGGGCAGTAGGGGATAGGTGTGTCCGTACGCGGACAGCGATGAGAAGAGAACATGCACGACGTCCACAGTAGGGATGTTGATCAGCTCGCGCCCATGACTCACCGCGCGCGCAGCTGGTACGCCCCTTCCGTTGACGCCACAACGATTCCGGTGGTGTCCCGCAATGTGGCGTTCAGGGTGAAATCGGCCCGGCCGTGCGCCTGGACCTCGGTCCTGATCGCCTCGATGCCGTCCAGCGCCGCCTCCGCGACGACGTCCGTGCGCGCGGGCTTGGTGAAGTCGATCCGGACGGACCGCACCACCGGGTAGTAGCGGGTGAGGTCGAACGACGGGAGGCAGATCCCGCCGCCGAGCACCTCGGCCACGGTGAACAGCACCCCGGCGTACATCGTGCCGATGTGGTTCCCGTTGCCGTCCAACGGAACCCGGCACGCGATGCGCCCCGGCTCCAGCTCGACCGCGCGCACGCCCATCCGGTGGGCCTGCGGCACCAGGTGCGCCAGCGCGGCGTTGAAGGCGTCCCGGTGGGTCACCGCAGCGCGGGCGGCAGCTCGGCCTCGTCGCCCGCGGGCCAGGCCAGCGGGTCAGGGCCGAGCGCGGCCAGCTCGCGGACCTGCAGCGCGCACCACGGCGAGATCGGCCGCGTGCCCGCCAGCACGGCCTCGGCGAAGGGCTGCCACGGCACCCACTCCACGGCGTCCACCTCCTCGGCGTTCGGCGCCACCATGCCGTCGGTGACGACCCGGAACACCGGGCAGATCTCGTTCTCGACCACGCCGTTGTCCATCTCGGCGCGGTAGCGGAAGCGGGGGAGCACGAGATCGATCTTGGTGCTGCCGATCAGCCCGAGCTCGTCGGCCAGCCGCCGCGCGACCGCCGTGGCGGGCGGCTCCCCGGGCGCCGGGTGCCCGCAGCAGGAGTTGGTCCACACCGCGGGCCACGTCTTCTTGTGCGCGGCCCGCTGGGTCAGCAGGAACTCGCCGCGCTGGTTGAACACGTAACTGGAGAACGCCAGGTGCAACGGCGTCTCCCGGTGGTGGACCTCCGCCTTGGGCGCGGTCCCGACCGCGGCCCCGGACTCATCCAGCAGCACGACTTCCTCGCTCACCAGGCCCACCCTGCCCCACCCCCCGCACCCAGGCAAGGCCATCGCGCGCCGGTCCACCCATCCGGTGATCATGCCCACGCGCGCTACTGGCTTCGGCGCTAGGGACGAGTAGCGCTTCGCAGCCGCCGGACACCCTCGACCAGTTCGCCGACGTCGGCGGCCGCGGCGAAGGTCAGCCGCAGGTGGTCGCCGGGCGGCTCGGCGGCGAAGAAGCGGGTGCCCGCGTTGACGGCCACCCCGCGCTGGCGGGCCGCCGCGGCGACGGCCTGCGCGTCCTGCCCGGGACCGAGCCGGACCCACAGGTGCAGGCCGCCGGACGGCACCCGCTCGATCGTCCATTCCGGACAGTGCTCGCGCACCGACGCGACCAGCGCCGAGCAGCGCTCGCGGAGGGCGGCGGCCAGCGCGCGCAGGTGCCGGTCCCAGCCGGGCGAGCTGAGCAGCTCCAGCGCGGCCTCCTGCAGCGGGCGGGCCACGAAGAAGTCGTCGACCAGGCGGGCGGCGCGCATCCTGGCCATCACCGGGCCGCGGGCGATGAGCGCGCCGATGCGCATGCTCGGCGCGGCGGGCTTGGTCAGCGAGGTCAGGTGCACGACGGCGCCGTCGCGGTCGTCGGCCAGCAGCGGGCGGGGCGTGGGCGTGCCGTGGCCGAGGTGGCGGGCCACGTCGTCCTCCAGCACGAACGCGCCCGCGGCGCGGGCGGCGGCCAGCACCGCACCGCGGCGCTCGGCGGCGAGCACCGCCCCGGTGGGGTTCTGGTGCGCGGGCTGGCAGTACAGCAACCGGGCCCCGGTCATGGCGAAGGTGTCGGCCAGCAGGTCGGGGCGCAGGCCGTCGGCGTCCGTCGGGACCGGGACCGGGCGCAGGCCAGCGGCGCGGGCGGCGGCGAGCGCGCCCGGGTAGGTGGGCGACTCGACGAGCACCGGGCTGCCGGGCGCGGCGATGGCCCGGAACGCTACTGACAGCGCGCTCTGCCCGCCCGCAGTGATCAGCACGTCGTCCGGGCCGACGTCGGCGGCGGCCGCGGCGGCGAACGCGGTCCGCAGCGCGAGCAGGCCCGCGGCGGGCGCGCGGTCCCAGGCGTCCGGCCTGCGGGCCGCGCGGGCGAGGGCCGCGCTCAGCGGGCGCACCGGCTGCAGCGCGCGGTGCGGATAGCCGCCGTCGAGCCGGATCGTGCCCTCGGCGGGCGGGCCGAGCGCGTCGGCGAGGGACCCGGTGTCGACGGCGCGGTCGGCAAGGGCGACGGTCTGCCAGCCGGTGTCGGCGGGCGGCGCGGACCGGGGCGGGCTGGCCACGTAGGTGCCGCTGCCCGGCCGGGTGATGACGACGCCCTCGGCGGCGAGCTGGGCGATCACCCGCGCGACCGTCACCGGGCTGACCTGGTGCTCGCGGACCAGTTCACGGCTGGAGGGCAGTTTGTCGCCCGGGGCCAGCCTGCCGACCAGGGCGCGCATCCTGGTGGCGAGGAGATCCGAAGTGCTATCGTCCGACATGAGTGCCCACGATAGCGCTACTGACGCTGAGCGGATATCGCTCCTGGACGTCCCGGCCCTGCGGGCGGACACGCCCGGCTGTGTGAACGTGAACCACCTCAACAACGCGGGCTGCGGCCTGATGGCCACGCCGGTGCTGTCGGCCGTGCTTGATCACCTCAACCTGGAGGCCGCGATCGGCGGCTACGAGGCCGCCGCCGCCCGCGCGGAGGAGGTGCGCGGCTTCTATGCCCAGATCGCCGCGCTGATCAACGCCAGGCCGGAGAACATCGCCTTCTCGGGCAGCGCGACCCACGCGTACGCGACCGCGCTGTCGTCGATCCCGTTCGAGCCGGGCGAGGTCATCCTGACGACCCGCAACGACTTCGTGTCCAACCAGATCGCGTTCCTGTCGCTGCGCAAGCGCATGGGCGTGCGCGTGGTGCACGCCCCGGACCTGCCCGAGGGCGGCGTCGACCTCGACGCCATGGCCGCCCTGATCCGCGAGCACCGCCCCCGGCTGGTCAGCGCGACGCACATCCCGACCAACTCCGGCCTCGTGCAGCCGGTAGCCGCGATCGGCGACCTGTGCCGGGACGCGGACGCGCTCTACCTGGTGGACGCCTGCCAGTCGGTGGGCCAGTACCCGGTCGACGTCCAGCGGATAGGGGCGGACATGCTCACCGCCACCTGCCGCAAGTTCCTGCGCGGCCCCCGGGGCTCGGGCTTCCTCTACGTCTCCGACCGCGTGCTCGCCGAGGGCTACGAGCCCCTGTTCGTCGACATGCACGGCGCCCGCTGGACCGCCCCCGACCGCTACGAGCCCGCTCCGACGGCGGCGCGGTTCGAGGAGTGGGAGTTCCCCTACGCCACCCTCCTCGGCTGCGCTGCCGCCGCCCGCTACGCCCAGCAGGTGGGCCTCGCGGCGATCGCCGAACGCACCCCCGCCCTGGCCGCCCGCCTCCGGTCCGGCCTGGCCGGGCTCCCCGGCGTCCGGGTGCTCGACCGGGGCGCGGAACTCGGCGCGCTGGTCACCTTCGCGATCGCGGGCTGGCGCCCCGAGCCGTTCAAGGCGGCCATGGACGCCCGCGGCATCAACTCGGCCCTCAGCCACCGCGAATTCGCCCAATTCGACTTCACCGAGAAGGACGTCGACTGGTGTCTGCGCCTCTCCCCGCACTACTACAACACCGAGGAGGAAATCGACGAGGCGATAGCCGCCGTGGCCGACCTGGCCGCCTGACGGAAGCTGAAGGCGGTGGCCGCGTGGCGGCCACCGCCGTGAGCCCCGCTGGAACTGGCAGGGAGTCCGGGCCCAAGCCCTCGATCGGGCCGCGGACACAGGTCCAGCGCGATGATCGCCAGTATTTGTTAACGGCCGTGAACCGGGCAAGGCGGAGTTTTGAACAGATCGTTCACACTTGGCCGTCTGGGCTGGTCGTACGGTGCAATGGGAGCTGGTCGGGCCATTGCGCGGGAGGCAGCGGTTGCCCCGGTGGTGTGATCACTGCCACGATGCTCTGACGCGATCTGCCAATGGGCTCGTGCTGATCCTTTGGGGAGGGGTACCCGCATGCGTGAGCTATCCGTCGACCGGCTGCGGGAGCTGGTGGACGCCGGACGGGTCGACACCGTCCTCGTCGCGCTCACCGACATGCAGGGGCGGCTGCAGGGCAAACGCTGCGGCGCCCGGTACTTCCTGGAGGAGGTGCTGGCGCACGGCACCGAGGCGTGCGACTACCTGATGGCCGTGGACGTCGAGATGAATCCGGTCTCCGGCTACGCCACCTCGTCGTGGGACCGCGGCTACGGCGACTTCCTCCTCCGCCCCGACCCGGCCACCCTCCGGATGGTCCCCTGGCACGACGCCACCGCGATGGTGCAGGCCGACGTGCTCAACCTCGACGGCACCCCGGTCGCGCCGTCGCCGCGGCAGGTGCTGCGGCGCCAGCTCGACCGCCTCGCCGAGCGCGGGCTGGCCGCCTACGTCGGCACCGAGCTGGAGTTCATCCTCTTCGACGACACCTACGAGGACGCCGCCCGCCTCGGGTACAAGCACCTCACCCCCGCCAACCAGTACAACGTCGACTACTCGCTCCTCGGCACCGGCCGCGTCGAGCCCGTGCTGCGCGCGATCCGCAACGGCATGACCGGCGCCGGGATGTACGTCGAGTCGGCCAAGGGCGAGTGCAACCCCGGGCAGCACGAGATCGCCTTCCGCTACACCGACGCGTTGACCACCTGCGACAACCACGCCGTCTACAAGACCGGCGCCAAGGAGATCGCCGCCAAGCACGGCCGCAGCCTGACCTTCATGGCCAAGATCAACGAGCGGGAGGGCAACTCCTGCCACATCCACATGAGCCTGCGCCGCGACGACAAGCCGGTCCCCGACGCCGAGTTCCGGATGTTCCTCGCGGGCCAGCTGGCCTGCCTGCGCGAGTTCACCGCCTTCTACGCGCCCAACATCAACTCCTACAAGCGCTACGCCCCCGGCTCGTTCGCCCCGACCGCGATCGCCTGGGGGACCGACAACCGCACGTGCGCGCTGCGGGTCGTCGGGCACGGCGCGTCGCGGCGGGTGGAGAACCGGGTGCCCGGCGGCGACGTCAACCCCTACCTCGCCGTGGCCGCGATGATCGCCGCGGGCCTGCACGGCATCGACACCGGCGTCGAGCTGGAGGACGAGTTCCACGGCAACGCCTACGCCTCCGACAAACCGCGCGTGCCCGCCACCCTGCGCGCCGCCGCCGACGCGCTGGAGGGCAGTGCGATCGCCCGCGCCGCCTTCGGCGACGACGTCGTCGAGCACTACCTCAACGCCGCGCGGGTCGAGCTGGCCGCGTTCGACACCGTGGTGACCGACTGGGAGCTGGCGCGTGGCTTCGAGCGACTCTAAGCCCCCGGTCATCGGGATCACGACCTACCTGGAGCACTCGACGTTCGGGATCTGGGAGACCGAGGCGGCCGTGCTGCACCGCGCCTACGTCGAGTCCGTGCGCGCGGTCGGCGGCAACGCCGTGCTGCTGCCGCCGATCGGCGACTGGCGGGCCGAGACCGTGGACTGGCTCGACGGCCTGGTCCTCTCCGGCGGCGCCGACATCGACCCGGCCCGCTACGGCCAGATCCCGCACCCGACCACCGGAACGCCGCAGCCGATGCGCGACGACGCCGAGTTCGCCCTGACCGAGGCCGCGCTGGCCATCGACCTGCCGCTGCTGGCGGTGTGCCGGGGGATGCAGGTGCTCAACGTCGTGCTCGGCGGCACGCTGCACCAGCACACCCCCGAGCGCACCGGCACCAACGACCACCAGCCCGAGGTGGCGATGTACGGCAAGACCGAGGTCGCGCTGGCCCCGGGCAGCAGGCTGGAGTCGATCCTGGGCAAGCGCGTGCAGGTCGCCTGCCACCACCACCAGTCGCTGGACCGCGTGGGCGCGGGCATCGCGGTGACGGCGACCGCGGCGGACGGGACCGTCGAGGGCATCGAGCTGCCCGCGTCCCGCTTCGCCGTGGGCGTGCAGTCGCACCCCGAGCAGAACGCCGACGACACCCGGCTGTTCGCCGCGCTGGTCAAGGCGGCCGACCGCAGGAGGGCAGAGCGCTGACCGCACACGCCGTGCGCGACCCGGCCACCGAGGAGGTCATCGCCACCGTCGAGCTGGCCTCCGTCGACGACGCGGACGCCGCCATCGCCCGCGCGCACGCGGCGTTCCCGGCCTGGCGCGCGCTCGCCCCCGCCGACCGGGCCCGGCTGCTGCGCCGCTTCGCCGACGCCGTCGACGCCGACCTGGAGCACCTGGCGGGCCTGGAGGTCCGCAACGCGGGCCACACCATCGGCAACGCGCGCTGGGAGGCGGGCAACGTCCGCGACGTGCTGCACTACTACGCCGCCGCCCCCGAACGGCTCGCCGGACAGCAGATCCCGGCGCCCGGCGGGCTCGCGGTGACCTTCCACGAGCCGCTGGGCGTGGTCGGGGTGATCGCGCCGTGGAACTTCCCCATGCCGATCGCCGCGTGGGGGTTCGCGCCCGCGCTGGCGGCCGGGAACACCGTCGTGCTCAAGCCCGCCGAGGCGACCCCGCTGACCGCGCTGCGGCTGGCGGAGCTGGCCAGGGCTGCGGGCATCCCCGATGCCGTGTTCCAGGTGCTCCCCGGCGCCGGTCAGGTCGTCGGCCAGCGGTTCGTCACCAACCCGCTGGTACGCAAGGTGGTGTTCACCGGGTCCACCGAGGTGGGCAAACAGGTGATGGCCGGGTGCGCCGACCAGGTCAAGCGGGTGACGCTGGAGCTGGGCGGCAACAGTGCCAACGTGGTGTTCGCCGACGCGGACCTGGAGCGGGCCGCGGCGTCCGCGCCTATGGCGGTGTTCGACAACGCAGGCCAGGACTGCTGCGCGCGTTCCCGGATCCTCGTGCAGCGGTCGGTGTACGACCGGTTCATGGAGCTGCTGGAGCCCGCGGTGCGCGCGGTCGTCGTCGGGCCGCCTGCCGACGAGGCCACCCAGATGGGGCCGCTGATCACCGCCGAGCACCGGGCGCGCGTGCGGTCCTATGTGGACGACGCGCCGATCGCGTTCCGGGGCAGTGCGCCGGACGGGCGCGGGTACTGGTTCCCGCCGACCGTCCTCTCCGGACTTCCCGCGGATCACCGCGCGGTCACCGACGAGGTGTTCGGGCCGGTCGTCGCCGTGCTCCCGTTCGACGACGAGGACGACGCCGTCCGGCAGGCCAACGACACCGAGTACGGGCTGTCCGGCTCGATCTGGACCCGCGACGTCGGCCGGGCGCTGCGCGTGGCGCGCGGGATCGACGCGGGCAACCTGTCGGTCAACTCGCACTCGTCGGTGCGCTACTGGACGCCGTTCGGCGGGTTCAAGCAGTCCGGGCTCGGCCGCGAGCTGGGACCGGACGCGCTCGCCGCGTTCACCGATGTCAAGACGGTGTTTCTCAGTTCGGAGGGCTGAATGGGCAGGCTGGATGGCCGGGTCGCGGTCGTCACCGGCGGGGCGAGCGGCATCGGGCTGGCCTCGGTGCGCAGGCTGGCGGCCGAGGGCGCGCGGGTCGTCGTCGGCGATGTGGACGTCGACGGCGGCGGGGCGGCCGCCGCGGAGGTCGACGGGCTGTTCGTGCGCACGGACGTCACCGAGGAGGCGGAGGTCGTCGCGCTGTTCCAGACCGCGGTCGACCGCTTCGGCGGCCTGGACGTGGCGTTCAACAACGCGGGTATCTCCCCGCCGGAGGACGACTCGATCCTGGAGACCGGGCCGGACGCCTGGCACCGGGTCCAGCAGGTCAACCTCACGTCGGTGTACCTGTGCTGCAAGCACGCCATCGGGCACATGCGGGCGCGGGGGCGCGGGTCGGTGATCAACACGGCGTCGTTCGTGGCGGTGATGGGCGCGGCGACCTCGCAGATCTCCTACACCGCGTCCAAGGGCGGGGTGCTGGCCATGAGTCGCGAGCTGGGCGTGCAGTTCGCGCGCGAGGGCATCCGGGTCAACGCGCTGTGCCCGGGGCCGGTGAACACGCCGCTTTTGCAGGAGCTGTTCGCCAAGGACCCCGAGCGGGCCGCGCGGCGGCTGGTGCACATCCCGCTGGGGCGCTTCGCCGAGCCGGAGGAGATCGCCGCCGCGGTCGCCTTCCTGGCCTCGGACGACTCGTCGTTCATCACCGCGTCGTCCTTCATGGTCGACGGTGGCATCTCCGGCGCCTATGTCACTCCGCTCTGACCCCGACCCGCTCGCCGACGCGCTCCTGCGGCCCGTCCGGGCGGGCAACGCCTTCGAGGAGACGCTGGCCAGGCTGCTGCAGGCCATCCGGCTCGGCCTGGCGGCCCCGGGCGAGCGGCTGCCCCCGGAACGCGACCTGGCCGCCCGGCTGGGGGTGAGCCGGGTGACGCTGCGCGAGGCCCTGCACGCCCTGCAGGAGGCGGGGTACGTCGAGAGCAGGCGCGGGCGCTACGGCGGCACGTTCGTCCGGTCCCTGCGCCCGACCCACCCGACCCCGCCCGCCCCGGCGTTCGCCGCGGACGTGGAGGACGTGATCACCCTGCGCCACGTCCTGGAGACCGGCGCCGCCGAGGCCGCCGCGTCCCGGTCGCTGGACCCCACCACCCGCCGCCACCTGCGCACCCGGCTCGCCGAGTGCACGGGGGCGGGCGTGGCGGACTACCGCCGCCGCGACGCCCGCCTGCACCTGGCCGTCGCCGCCGCGGCCGCCGCCCCGTCCCTCACCGCGGCGGTGGCCGACCTCCGCGCCCGCCTGGACGCCCTCCTCGACGCCATCCCCCCGATCGGCGCCAACATCGAGCACTCCGACCACCAACACCGAGCTGTGATCGACGCCATCCTCGACGGCGACCCGCAGGCAGCGCGCGCGGAGATGGCCGAACATTTGGCAGGAACGGCCACACTGCTGCGCGGATTCCTGACCTGAGGCCCCGCTAACAGCGCCCGAACCCCACGGTGCCCTATCTTGGCGGGGTCGGATCAGCGAGCGAGGGGGTGACGCGGTGGACCAGCCGCCCGCCCGCCACGCCCGCCTGCCGACCCCGCCCCCCGACCACCGGCCCCCGCCGAACGGCCACCCCCGCCCCGCGGGCGCGGGCAGGCACCACCCCGGTGTGCCGGACCGCCCCAGGCACGCCGCGCCCCCGGACCACCCCTCAGCCGGTGCGGACCGGCAGAGCGGCCCCGCGGGACACCCCCACGACGACACCGCCCTCCCGGCCGACCTTCCGGGACCGAGCGCGGGGGGAGCGCGGGGCAACGGCGTGCCCTACGCCCCCGAGCCTTCCGGGCCAGGTGGAGCACGCGGTAATGGCGCCCCCTTCGCCAGCGAGCCCACCGGGCCGAGTGGAGGTGGAGCACGGGCAAATGGCGCCCCTTACGGCAGCGAACCTTCCCGGCCGGGCGATGGGGAAGCACGCGGTATCGGCGTGCCCTACGCAGGCGGCCCTTCGGGACCGATAGGCAGGGGAGCGCGCCCCAACGGGACCCCTGTTGGCGGCGCTCCGACCTCGAATGGGCGTGCGGCTGCCCACGGGACGCCGCACGTCAGCGGCGCCTTGGAGAAGAACGGCGGCCCGAGGTCGAATGGCCATGGGGGTGCTGGCGGGCCTTCGCGTCTCAATGGCGCTCCCCAGCCGAACGGCTCGGCGGGCGTCAATGGCGCCCGGCCGCCGATGGGTGGGGCGGGTGTCAATGGCGCCCCCGGCCCCCGCCCGAACGGCGTGCCCGGCGCGGGCAGCGGCCCCCGCCGGAACGGCGCCCAGGCGCCGCAGCCCGCCGCCCGCTTCGGCGGCACCCTCGACGTCCCCGACGCCGCGCCGCACGCCGATCCCTCGGAGGTGTCGCGGCACTCCTATCCGGCCGAGGCTCCGCCGCGCCCGAGCTCGCCTGAGGCTGCGCCGCGTCCACACCCGGTTGGCGCTCCTCAGCACCCGGCCGAGGCTCCGCCGCGCCCGAGCTCGCCTGAGGCTGCGCCGCGTCCACACCCGGTTGGCGCTCCTCAGCACCCGGCCGACCTTCCGCCCCGCCCCCAGCCCGCCGGGGTGCCGCAGCGTCCGCAGCCGACCGAGCGTCGTCCCCAGCCCACCGGGGTGCCGTCGCGTCCGCGCCCCGCTGCCCTGCGGCCGCACCCTGCTGAGGCGCCTACCGAGGTCATCCGGCCCCTCACCCCCCAGGACGCCCCCACCGAGGTCATCCGGCCCGTCCTGCCCCCGCGCCGCCCGGCCCCCGTCGATCCGCCCACCGAGTTCGTCGAGCCCGAGTACGACGACTACCCCGACGACGAGGACGACTACGCCGACGACGACTACGACGACCCCCCGCCCCCCAAGCCGACCACGGGCGCAGTCGTCGTCCGCTCCATCGGTGAGCTCATGGTCACCGCTGGCCTCGTCATCCTCCTGTTCGTCGTCTACGAGGTCTGGATCACCGACCTGATGTCCGCCCAGAAGCAGGCCGATGTCACCGCCGACCTCGACCGGCAGTGGGAGGTCGCCGACGATCCCGAGCGGGAGCAGAAGTTCGAGTACGCCGACGGCGAGGGCATCGCCAAGCTCTACATCCCCGTGTTCGGCCCCGACTACCACTTCACCGTCGTCGAGGGCACGTCCGCGGCCAACCTGGAGGTCGGCCCGGGGCACTACACCAAGTCCGCGCCGCCGGGGCAGCCGGGGAACTTCGCCGTCGCGGGGCACCGGGTGGGCAAGGGCGCGCCGTTCAACGACCTCGACCTGCTCAACCCCTGCGACGCCATCGTCATCGAGACGCAGACCGACTGGTTCGTCTACCGGATGTTGCCCACCTCCGACCAGCCGGTGGACCCGGCCGACCCGCGCTGCAAGGGCGTGGAGGCGCAGGAGGGCGAGTACGCCGCCGCCGTCGGCCGCCGGATCGTCACCCCGGACAAGGGCGAGGTGGTCCTCCCCGTCCCCGGCAACGCCGACGCCCAGGTGCCGAAGGACCAGCTCAAGCGCATGATGACCCTGACCACCTGCCACCCCAAGTTCTCCAACGCCCAGCGCATGATCGTGCACGCCGTCCTGGTCCGCGAGCAGCCCAAGGGCGACGACCTCCCCCCGGAGCTGAGCGAAGGATGAAGACCGCACTGGTGACCGGCGGGACCGGCGGCCTCGGCAGCGCCGTCACCGCGGCCCTGCTCGACGACGGCTGGCGGGTCGTCGTGCCGTGGATCGCCGAGGCCGAGCTGGCCCGCCTCCCCGAGCACGACCACCTCGTCGCCCACCGCGCCGACCTGTTCAGCGAGGACGACGCCGCCGCCTGCGCCGCGCTGGCCTCGGGCGACCCGAACGCGCCGCTGGGCGCGGTGGTCAACCTGGTCGGCGGCTTCGCCATGGGCGGACGCCTGCACGAGACGCCGGTCGCGGAGTTCGAGCGGCTGCTGCGGCTCAACCTGCGCCCGACCTACCTGGCCACCCACGCCGCCCTGCCGCACCTGATCGCGGGCGGCGGCGGGGCGGTCGTCTGCGTGTCGGCCCGCGCCGTCGAGCGGCCGTTCCCCGGCGCGTCGGCCTACATCACCGCGAAGACGGCCGTGCTGGGCCTCGTCGCCGCCCTCGCCGCCGAGTACGGCCGCGACGGCGTGCGCGCCAACGCGATCCTGCCCGGCGTGATCGACACCCCGGGCAACCGCGCGGCGATGCCCGACTCCGACCGCGCCGACTGGGTCTCGCCCGAGCGGATCGCCGCGACCGTGCGCTTCCTCTGCGGCGAGGACGCCTCGGCCATCAACGGCGCCCGGGTGCCCGTCGCTGGTCCTTAATGGACCACTGAGGGTGATCGCGACTCACCCTGTGTCGACTATCGAGTTACCGCGATTCACCCTAAAAGATCAAAAGTGAGCCGACCTCTTGCAAGATCATGTCGCTGGGACGTAGACCGTACACGCTTCTGGGCTACCCCCAACCGGAGGACGACATGGACAAGACGGTCAACGACAACTGGGAGAGTTACTGGCGTGATCTCCCGAGGGAGCGCGGCCTGCCGGTGTGGGACAGCGACGGCGCGGTCACCGCGACCGCGCAGCTCCCGGTGTTCCGGCCCTATTTCGACGCCGCCCTCCCGGTGCTCGACATCGGCTGCGGCAACGGCACCCAGACCGCCGCGCTGGCCGAGCACTTCCCCCGGGTGATCGGGATGGACTTCGCCCAGTCCGCCATCGAGCACGCCCGAACGCTCCAGGCGGGCACGGCGGCCACCTTCCGCACCTTCGACCTGACCGACGCCGACGCCGCGCGCGCCGTCCACGACGAACTCGGCGACGTCAACGTCTACCTGCGCGGGGTCCTCCACCAGATGCCCGACGAGGACCGCCCCCGAGCCGCCGCCGCGCTCTCGGTGCTGCTCGGCGACTCCGGCCACGCCTTCGCCGTGGAGCTGGCGCCCTCGGCGTCGGCGTCCATGAAGACCGCGCTCGGCCAGAGCCCGGACGCCGTGCCGAAACTTCAACGGGTGTTCAGGTACGGCCTCACCCCGGCGGCCTGGGACGAGGGCAAACTGGACGCCGTGCTCGACGGCGCCGGGATGGCGGTCGTCGCCCGAGGCGAGGTCCCCCTGCACGGCACCGACCGGCTGCCCGACGGGTCCCCGCTGCGGCTGCCGATGGTGTACGTCGTGGCGCGCAACCAGCGCTGAGATGCGCCTGACAGCCCGGTCGGCCCCGCTGTCGGCCGGGCCGGGGTTCGGGCATCATCGGCGCACGGGTGTCGAGCGATAGGGTTTCAGGACGTGATCGAGAGCATCCTCCCGGCCGCCGTCGTCGCGGTCGAGGTCTACGACGATCCGCCGGAGGCGGTGCTGCTCCCGGAGGAGGAACCGGTCATCGCCAAGGCGGTCGACAAGCGCCGCCGCGAGTTCACCACCGTGCGGCACTGCGCCCGCCGGGCGCTGGCCCGGCTCGGCCGCCCGGCGACCCCGATCCTGCCCGGGGACAAGGGCGCCCCGCAGTGGCCGGACGGGATCGTCGGCAGCATGACGCACTGCGCGGGCTACCGGGCCGCGGTGCTGGCCCTCGACACCGACCTGCACACCGTCGGCATCGACGCCGAACCGCACGTGCCGCTGCCGGAGGGCGTCCTGGCGGCGGTGTCCCTGCCCGAGGAGCGCGCGCACCTGGCCGCGCTCGGGTCCGATGTGCACTGGGACAAGCTGCTGTTCGCCGCCAAGGAGAGCGTCTACAAGGCGTGGTTCCCCCTGGCGCGCAAGTGGCTGGGCTTCTCCGACGCGCGCGTCGAGTTCGATCCGGCCGGAACGTTCCGCGCCACGCTGCTCGTGCCGGGACCGGTGGTGGAGGGCGTGGAGATCACCGGATTCAGCGGCCGCTGGGTCGTCGACAACGGACTGGCCGTGACCGCGATCGCCGTGCCGACCAAAGCGGACTAGAACAGCGCTTCCTGCCCGTTGGGGTCGGCGGCGCCCTCGATGGCCAGCATGCGCAGCTTGGTGGTGGTGCCGCCGGGCGCGGAGAACCCGACCATCCGCCCGTCGGCCCCCATCACCCGGTGGCAGGGCACGATGATCGGGTACGGGTTGCGGCCCAGCGCCCGCCCGACGGCCTGCGCCGACCCGGGCGCGCCGATGCGCTGGGCCACCGTGCCGTAGGTGAGCACCTCGCCGGGCGGGATGGCCCGGGTGACCGCGTAGACCCGCAGGTTGAACTCGGGCACGCCGGTCGGGTCGAGCTCGATGTCGGCCAAGTCGTCCTTCACCCCGCTGAGCAGCGCCTGGACGCGGGTGATCGCCGCGCGCACGGCGGGCGGCGGCTCGGCGGGCGCGGGCTGGAACCGCATGGGCCCTGGCAGCCGCACCGCGGTGATGCCGCGCGGGCCCCACGCCAGGCCGCATTCGCCGATGGCGGTGTCGAACAGCGTGTGCCCGGTCATGCCGTCCAGGTTACGGCCGGGCACCGACACTCAGCGCAGCGCGGCCGCCTCCTTGGCGAGGGTCTCCACGTCGCCGGAGGTCAGCCAGCTCCCGCCGACGCAGCCGACGTTCGGCAGGGCGAGGTACTTCGGCGCGGTGGCCGCGGTGATGCCGCCGGTCGGGCAGAACCGCAGGCCCGGCAGCGGCCCGGCGATCGACTTCAGGTACGGCGCGCCGCCCGCGGCCTCGGCGGGGAAGAACTTCAGCTCGGTGAAGCCGCGCTCGGCCAGCCGCATCGCCTCCGACACCGTCGCCGCGCCGGGCAGCGAGGGCAGCCCGGTGTCGGCGACGGCGTCGAGCACGCGGTCGGTGGCGCCGGGCGTGACCAGGAAGCGCGCGCCCGCCTTCGCGGCCTCGGCCGCCAGCTCCGGCGTGGTCACCGTGCCCGCGCCCACCACGGTCTCCGGCACCTCGGCGGCGATCCGCTCGATGGCGCCGAGCGCGGCGGGCGTGCGCAGGGTGACCTCGATGATCCCGATCCCGCCGCGCAGCAGCGCCTGGGCCAGGGGGACGGCAGCGTCGGCGTCGTCGATCACCACGACCGGCACGACCGGCGAGATGTCCAGCAGGCTCATACCGAGTACTCCAGCTCGTCGAGGTCGGCGTCGGCGAAGGTCGGGCCGAACACCGTGGCGCCGTGGTCGGCCGGGCCGACCGCGTGCCGGAACGCGGCGAACAGCTCCCGGCCGGTGCCGGTCCAGCCCGCGTCGTCGCGCGGGGCGTCGACCGGGCGGCGCGCGGCGAGCACGTCCGACTCGACCAGCAGCGACAGCGTGCCCGCATCGGCGTCCAGCCGCACCGGGTCGCCGTCGCGCACCAGGCCGATCGGACCGCCCGCCGCCGCCTCCGGCGTGCAGTGGATGGCGGTCGGGATTTTCCCGGACGCGCCCGACATGCGCCCGTCGGTGACCAGCGCGACGCGGTGGCCGCGGGCCATGAGCGCGCTCAGCGCGGGGGTGAGCGCGTGCAGTTCGGGCATGCCGTTGGCGCGCGGACCCTGCTGGCGCAGCACGATGACGACGTCGCGGTTCAGCTCACCGGCCTGGAACGCCGCGCCGACGGCGTGCTGGTCGGTGAACACCCGCGCGGGCGCCTCGACGACCCGGTGCTCGGGGGCCACGGCCGACACCTTGATCACCGCGCGGCCGAGGTTGCCCGCCAGCATCCGCAGGCCGCCGTCGGCGGAGAACGGCTCGGCGACCGGCCGCAGCACGTCGCGGTCGCCGGAGACCCGCGCGCCGGGTCGCCAGGTCAGCACGCCGTCGTCCAGGAAGGGCTCCTGGCGGTAGCGGTCCAGCCCCGGACCGGCCACAGTGGACACATCGCCGTGCAGCATGCCCGCGTCGAGCAGCTCGCCGACGAGGAACTGGACGCCGCCCGCTGCCGCGAAGTGGTTGATGTCGGCGGGCCCGTTCGGGTACACCCGCGCCATCAGCGGGACCACGGCGGACAGGTCGGCGAAGTCGTCCCAGGTGAGCCGGATGCCCGCGGCGGCCGCGATCGCCACCAGGTGCAGCGTGTGGTTGGTCGACCCGCCGGTGGCCAGCAGCGCGACCACGCCGTTGACGATCGAGCGCTCGTCGACGACCTGCGACAGCGGCGTGTACTCCGGGCCCTGCGCGGAGATCTCGACCGCGCGCCGGGCGGCGGCGTCGGTGAGCGCGCGGCGCAGCGGGGTGCCCGGCGCGACGAACGTGGTGCCCGGCAGGTGCAGGCCCATCACCTCGACGACGAGCTGGTTGGAGTTCGCCGTGCCGTAGAAGGTGCAGGTGCCGGGCGAGTGGTAGGCGGCGGACTCGGCGGCCAGCAGGTCGTCGCGGGTCGCCTTGCCCTCGGCGTAGGCCTGGCGCACGCGGGCCTTCTCGCCGTTGGGCAGCCCGGAGGCCATCGGCCCGGCGGGCACCAGGATCGCGGGCAGGTGCCCGAAGGCGAGCGCGCCGATCAGCAGCCCGGGGACGATCTTGTCGCAGACCCCGAGCAGCAGCGTCGAGTCGAACATGTCGTGGGAGAGCGCGACTGCCGTGGCCATCGCGATGACCTCGCGGCTGAACAGCGACAGCTCCATGCCCGCGCGGCCCTGGGTGATGCCGTCGCACATGGCGGGCACGCCGCCCGCGAACTGCGCCACGCCGCCCGCGTCGCGCACGGCGGCCTTGATCCAGTCCGGGTACTCCTGGAACGGCTGGTGCGCCGACAGCATGTCGTTGTACGCCGACACGATCGCCACGCCGGGCTTGGTCACGCCGCGCACGGCGAGCCGGTCGGGGCCCGAGCAGGCGGCGAAGCCGTGGGCGAGGTTGCTGCACCCGAGCCCGGCTCGGGTGGGGGTGCTGGAGGCGGCCTCGGCCATCCGGGCGAGGTACGCGCCGCGGCCCGCGGCGCTGCGTTCGGCGATCCGGGCGGTGACCTCGGCGACGACCGGGTGCAGGGGGTTCGGCATGTCCGTCATCTCCGCGTGCGACGGGTGGGCAGATCCGGGAGACGACAGCGCTGGCGATCCACCGGCCGGTTGCGATTTCAACCGTACTGAGGTGTGACGCGGGATGTCAAAATCGATTCAGCAGCTCACTCTCCGCGCGTGTTCCGTCTCGATCGGAGCATGCGCGCCCCCGCTGACGGCCTGCTTATGACCGGCGGACGGGGTCAGTGCCTGCGCCGGTGGGCGGCGCTCGCGACCGCGCCTGCGCCGAGGATGAGGATCATCGTGGCCAGGCCCCAGCGCCGCTTCTCCGCGGTGGTCAGCGGGCCGGTCACCTCCGCCTCCGGCGGGCGCTTCAGGCCCCGGGTGAGCAGCGCGGGCGCGGGCTCCGGCGCGGGCGGGGGCACCCTCGGCGGTGGCCCCGGCGGCGGCGCGCCCGGCGGGAGGGTGCCCGGCGGGACGAGCCCCGGCGGCAGCGGCGGCAGGACGGGCAGCGCCTGCGGCGGCGTGGTCGTGGGGGGAACCCCGGGCACGCTCGTCGGCACCGTCGTCGGCGCCGGCGGGGTCGGTCCGGGCGAGGTGGTCGCGGGCGGGCTGCTCGGCGGCGGCGTGGTCGTGGTCGGCGGCGGGGTGGTCGGCGGCGGCGTGGTCGTGGTCGGCGGGTCCGGCGGCCGGGGGGCCAGGCAGCCGGTCATGTCGGTGTGCGTCGCTACCGGCCACGCCGCGATCTCCACGGAGACCGCGCCGCGGCGGGGCTCGACCCGGATCAGCCTGCTCCGCGCGGGCCCGCCGGTCCACGCGTGCGTCCGGTTGCTCGCGGCGAACAGCGCGCCGTCCGGCCCGAGCGCGGCGGAGCCGTACGTCCAGCCGCCGGGCAGCCTGCGCGTGTGCACGTGCTTGACCCGGCCGGAGCGCGGGTCGATGGTCACGACGTGCCCGTAGTAGCGGGTGTGGGTCGAGACGCCGTAGAGCAGGCCGCCGCGCGCGTCGAAGTCGTCCACGGTGCGCGGCAGGGCCGCGGGCCACAGCCGCACCGACGCCACCACGGTCAGGAACCGGGGGCTGTCCGGGTCGATCGACACGCTGCGCAGGTGGCGGCCGACGCGCACCACCAGCAGATCGCCGAGGACGGCGCCCCCGGACGCGCCGTGCACCTGCGGCACCCGGCCCAGGTCCAGCAGCGTCCCCTCGCGCGTCAGCGACACCACGTGCGAGCCCGACACGCCGTAGACCAGGCCCTGGCCCTTGTGGTACCCGATCGCGTCCACCCGCCGGTCCAGCGCGCGGACGCGGCTCATCGCGCCGCTGGCGAGATCGACTTCGTACAGAGTGGACGATCCCCCGCCGGTCGCGGCCACCCGCAGCACCGAGCACGTCGGGTACGCCGCCGGGGCCGCCTCGCCGGCGCCGGAGCCGACCGCCAGCACGCCTGCGCCCACCAGGCCCGCCACGGCGAGCCCGAGCGCGGCGAGCCGGACTCTCATCGCAACCGGGCGATCGCGGCCTCGAAGGCCTCGGGCTCCAGCGCCGGGCCGCCGCCGTAGGGGTTCTCCATCTGTTGCGTGGCGAACAGCAGCAGCGCCAGCGTGCCCGCCAGCACCGACACGATGAAGATGTGCACGCGCGGGCGCGGCCCGCCGAACACCAGCGGCAGCGAGATCGACATGATGCTGCCCGCGATCAGGGCGAACCACACGACCGTGCTGACGCCCGCGCTGCCCGCCGCGTCCAGCCGGGCCTGGCGGGCCTCGTAGACGGTCCACAGCTTGCTCGTGGCCTCGGCCTTCTGGTCGTTCTGCCACAGCTCGGCGACCGGGGCCGCGGCCACCAGCGAGCGCATGCGCTCCAGCTCCGCCCAGCCCGCGTCACTGACGTCGGCGCTGTCGGCCTGCATGGCGGGCCACTCCTCGTCGACGACGCGCGTCGCGTAGGACATCGCGAGGTCGTGCATCTGGCTGCGCACCGGCTCGCCGAGCGACTCGGTGGCCCAGTACGCCCCGACCAGGCCGTCCGCCTCCCGGAAAGCACCGTCCTCCGCCGCGCCGACCGAGTCGAACAGCGAGATCAGCACGAACGCGAGCAGCACCGCGTGCAGGCCGCCGACGATGGTGAACACCTGTCCGGCGGCCTCGTTGTTCTCCACGATGCCGTCGGTCTCACCGATGCGGCGCACGGCGTACGCCGCTACGCCCGCGACCGCCGCCGCCCCGAGCACCCAGAGCAGACCGGACAGATAGATGTTCATGCTTGCCTTCCGACGAGAACCGTCGGGTGCACAATGCGCCAATACCGCGCCGACCGGCACACCCTGCCAACCGGTTTGACTCGTCCGGACGCACAATCCGACCCGACCGAGTGAAGACGATCACTGCCTGTCCCCCTGCCCGCCTGCCGTCGGCCCCCGGCCGGGACGCTCCTAGACTGCGCGCGTGGAATACCAGCTCACCGCCGACCTGATCCCCGCCGACGGCACGCCCGACCTCGACCCGCTGCAGCGGCACGGGGTCGCCGCCCTGCTCGACGAGCGCCTCGACCTGCTCGCGGGCATCGAGGGCCCCGACGGCGTCGAGGTCGAGCCCCTGGACCACCGGGTGGCGGTGCACCCGGGCGGCGCCGTGATCACGTGGCTGGTGGACGCGCCCGCGCTGAGCTTCGCCGAGGACGCTGCCCGGCACGTGCTGGGCGAGATGCTGGAGCAGACCGAGCTGCTGCCCGGCTGGACCGTCGGCCGCTGCGAGGTCATCGCCAGCGACGACGACCTCGAGGCCGCGCTCGGCGCGCCCGCCGACGACGCCGACGACGAGGACGTCGACCCGGGCGAGCTGACCGACGAGGAGATCGAGGCCCTGCGCGCCGAGCTGCTGCGCTCGGCCCCGACGCTGGCCGCGTTCGGCCCCGAGGCGTTCGGCCACCGCGCCGACGACCCGGACTGCCCGGTGTCCGCCGAGGCCGCCGCGCTGGTCGCGGGCGCGTTCGTGCAGGGCATGGAGATCCTGACCGACGAGCTGTTCGCCGACGTGCAGGAGCTCGACGACGCCGAGGCATCGGCCAGCGAGGTCGAGGCGCTGAGCGTGCTCAACCAGCTCCCGCAGCGCTACGCCGACCACTACGGCCCGCTGTTCGCCAAGCAGTTCCTCGTGGTGAGCGCGATCCTGGGCCACCGGCTGGCCCAGCCGACCTGGACGCCGCCGCTGTGCACCGCCGAGGCGCTGGCGCTGCACGTGCTCAAGTCCGAGGCGGGCGTCCAGCTGCACCTGGCGAACCTGCTCGACGAGCTGCCGATGAAGGAGATCCTGGCCGCGTTCGACCGGCACGCCTTCGCCGACATGGACCACGAGCGGCTCTACGAGCTGCCCAGCGAGGCCGGTGAGGACGACATCGATCTGTTGGGGACGCCCGGTTTGGACTTCGACGAGTGGTTCCTCCCGCGCGGGCACGGGGTACTGCACCCCTACCTCGCTGTCGAGCAGCCGTTGGAGTGAGGGCGAAGGTCCTCTCCCTGTTCCCAGTGACCGGGATGACGTTGACGCGTCTGTGATCCAGTGGTCGAGTAGACACTGTGCGTCCCGATGTGGTGACTCTAAGGCGATGTCGACGCTGACCAAGCTCCGGCACCGCATCGCTCCCACCATCACCTTCGGTACACGACTGGGAATGACAGACATGGCAGCGCCGCTCCTGATCGAGCCCTCGTCCAACCGGGTCAACCTGACCCTGCACATCACGGCCGACTCCGACCAGGTCGCCGGACTCGTGCACGCACTGCGCGCCCTGGGCGCCGTCGCCGACGAACCCGACGCCGACCGGGTCGTCGCCGTGCCGCGCCCCGCGCCGCTGCGGCTGGACGCGGCCGCCCGGCGGGCGTTCTGGCACGGCGCGGAGATCACCCTGACCCGGCTGGAGTTCGACCTGCTGCACCACTTGGCGTCCGCGCCGCACCAGGTGCACCGCCGCCGCACGCTGATGCGCGAGGTCTGGCACACCGCCTACATCGGCGAGCGGACCGTCGACGTGCACGTGCGCAGGCTGCGCGGCAAACTCGCCCCCGGCGAGGAGCTGATCAGGACGGTGCGCGGGGTCGGCTACCAGCTCACCGACCCGCGCCTGGTCGAGCTGACCTGATTGGCGGGATCTCGTCCGTAGAGGACATATCTGCCACTTCTGCACCCCGACGGTCGCCGGCCAGGATGGCCAGCATGACCGCTGTGAACCGTGTTCAGCCCGCCGACCCCGCCGACGCCGTCGCCCACTTCGCCGCCCGCCTGGCCTTCGAGACCGACGTCAGCGACGTGCACACCGACCTGGAGGCGGGCGTCCCCGACCTGGTCGTCGTCGACTCCCGCTCCCGGGAGAGCTGGGACCAGGGGCACGTGCCCGGCGCGCTGCACCTGCCGACCGCCGAGATCGCCGCGCGGGCGGGCGCGGAGGTGCCGCTCTCGTCGGTCGTCGTCACCTACTGCTGGGGTCCCGGCTGCAACGGCGCCACCCGTGCCGCGCATGAGTTCGCGAAGCGGGGGTACCGGGTCAAGGAGATGATCGGCGGCTTCGAGTACTGGGCGCGCGAGGGCCTGCCGGTCGAGCGCGCGGACGGCGTGGCCCGAGGCGCGGTCGACCTGCTGGTCGCCCCGGCGGGCATGGCCTGCGCCTGTTGATCGCGATCGGGTGGTCCAGACAAGCAGCCCTTGTCAGAATGTGCTCGGAACTGCATGATGACGCGCAGAAGTGAGCACTATCGAGCAGGGGAGTCCGGATGTCCGAGTCGTTCGTGGCCGCCGAGATCGTCAGCCAGCCGCAGTGCTGGCGACGGGCCGCCGAAATCGGGGCGGCAGGCCTCGGCGTGGCGGCGGGGGAGAGCGTCGCCGTCGTCGGCTGCGGCACGTCCTGGTTCATGGCGATGGCCTACGCGGCCCTGCGGGAAGCCGCTGGCCAGGGCCGCACCGACGCGTTCGCCGCGTCGGAGATCCCGGTCTCGCGCGACTACGACCGCGTCGTGGCGATCTCCCGCTCGGGCACCACGACCGAGGTCGTGGCCGTGCTCAGGGCCTTCGCCGGGCGGGTGCCCACGGTCGTGATCACCGGCGTGGCGGGCACGCCCGTCACCGAGATCGCCGACCGCACCATCGTGCTGGACTTCGCCGACGAGCGCTCGGTGGTGCAGACCAGGTTCGCCACCTCGACGCTGGCGCTGCTGCGCGCCTCGCTCGGCGAGGACGTCAGCGCCGCGGCCGCCGACGCCGAGACGGTGCTCGACCTGCCCGTGGACGAGCTGGCCTCGGCCGAGCAGATCACCTTCCTCGGCCGGGGCTGGACCGTCGGGCTGGCCATGGAGGCCGCGCTGAAGCTGCGCGAGGCCGCGAACGCCTGGACCGAGGCGTACCCGGCGATGGAGTACCGGCACGGCCCGATCAGCATCGCCGAGCCGGGCCGGGCGATCTGGATGTTCGGCGCGGCGCCGGAGGGGCTGGCCGCCGAGGTCGCCGCGACCGGCGCGCTGTTCGTCACCAGCGACGTCGACCCGATGGCGCACCTGGTGCTCGCCCAGCGGGTCGCGGTGGCGATGGCCGCCCGGCGCGGCCTCGACCCGGACCGCCCGCGCAGCCTCAGCCGCTCGGTCATCCTGGCGGGCGCCTGATGCCGATGGTGCCCATGGCGTCGATCCTGGCCGCCGGTCGCGGCGTCGGCGCGTTCAACGTCATCCAGCTCGAGCACGCCTACGCGCTGGTGGAGGGCGCGTCCCGGGTCGGCGCGCCGGTGATCCTGCAGATCAGCCAGAACTGCGTGCGCTACCACGGCTCGCTGGAGCCGATCGCGCTGGCGTGCATGGCGGTGGCGCGGTCCGCCGACGTGCCCGTCGCCGTGCACCTCGACCACATCGAGTCCACGGACCTGGTGGGGGAGGGCATCGCTCTGGGCGTCGGCTCGGTCATGTTCGACGCGTCCCGCCTGCCGTACGCCGAGAACGTGGCCGCGACCCGGGACGTGGTGCGGCAGTGCCACGCCGCAAGCGTTTTCGTCGAGGCTGAGCTGGGGGAGATCGGTGGCAAGGACGGCGTGCACGCGCCCGGCGCCCGCACCGACCCGGCGGAGGCGGCGGCGTTCGTCGAGGCCACGGGCGTGGACGCGCTGGCCGTCGCGGTCGGCACCTCGCACGCCATGACCACCCGCGACGCCGTGCTCGACCTGGAGCTCATCGCCGCGCTGCGCGCCGCGGTCGGGGTCCCGCTCGTGCTGCACGGCTCCTCCGGCGTCCCCGACGAGACGCTGGCCGCGGCCGTGCGGGCGGGCATCACGAAGGTGAACATCGCCACACACCTCAACAAGGTCTTCACCTCGACGGTGCGCGCGGCACTAGGATCAAGCGAGTCTCTTGTGGACACTCGAAAGTACTTCGGCCCGGCGCGCGACGCCGTGGCCGCCGAGGTCGCCCGGCTGCTCGGCGTGCTGGGCGCGGAGGTGAACGCGCGGTGATCCTGACCTGCACGCCCAACCCGGCGCTGGATGTCAGCTACCAGGTGGACCGCGTCGTGCCGGGCACGACGCACCGCATCCGGTCGGTGCTGGAGCGGGCGGGCGGGAAGGGCTTCAACGTCAGCCGCGTGCTGACCCAGATGGGCGTGCCCACGCTGGCCGTCGGCCCGGTCGGCGGCATCCTCGGCGACTCGCTGCGCGCCGACCTGATCGAGTCCGGCCTGCCGCACGAACTCCTCCCGGTCACCGCGGCCACCCGCATGACCGTCGCCGTCGTCGCCGCCGACCCGCCGGACGCCACGATGTTCAACGAGCCCGGCGGCCCGATGTCCGAAATGGACTGGGCGAGGCTGCGCGACCTGATCGCCAAGCACCTGCGCCGCGCGTCCGTGCTGGTCTGCTCGGGCAGCCTGCCGCCGGACGCACCCGAGGACGCCTACGCGGGCTTCGTCAAGCTGGCGAAGGACTTCGGCGTCCCCTCCGTGGTCGACGTCGGCGGCCCCGCCCTCCGCGCCGCGGCGGCCGCGGGCGCCGACATCCTCAAGCCGAACGCCGAGGAACTCCGCTCCGCGGTAGGCGTCGACGACCCGTTGACGGGCGCCCGCGAACTGCTCGCCCTGGGCGCCTCCGCCGTCGTCGTCTCCCTGGGCGCGGACGGCTCGATCCTCGCCACCCCCACCGCCACCTGGCGCGCCGTAGGCCCCCGCATCGACGGCAACCCCACCGGCGCGGGCGACGCCGCCGTCGCCGCCCTGGCCGACGGCCTGTCCCGCGCCACTCCCTGGCCCGACCGCCTCCGCACCGCCGTCTCCTGGTCGGCAGCCGCAGTAGCGGCCCCGGTGGCAGGCACCATCGACGAAGACGTGCTGGCCGGGGTCGAGGTCGAGATCACCGAATACCCCACCCCCTGACCCAGCCCCCCATCACCATCCCCACGGCCGCCCCTGCGCAACGCTAGGCACGCCGACCCCCCTCAGCGCCTGCTCCCAGCGGCCTCGGTGCGCGGGTGTCTCGGTGCGCCGGGGGGCGGGTGTCGCCATACGATCTCGGGGACAGGGGAGTGGCATGACCGAGCCGGACTACCGATTCACGCTGGCCAACGAGCGGACGTTCCTCGCGTGGGTGCGGACGGCGTTGGCGTTGGTGGCCGCGGGGGTCGCGGTGGCGCAGTACTTGCCCGATCTGGGGCCGCCGGTCGTGCGGACGGTGCTCGGGGTGGTGCTCGTCCTGTTCGGGGCGGGGGTGGCCGGGCTCAGCCATCGGCGGTGGCGGCGGGCGCAGGAGGCGATCCGGGCGGGGCGGGCGCTGCCGTCGGCGCCGGAGTTGGCGGTCATCGCGTACGGGGTGGCGTTGGTGGGGGTTGTCGTGCTCGTCCTGGTGTTGGTGTCGTGAGCGGGCTGCAGGCCGAGCGGACGCGGCTCGCGTGGAACCGGACGGCGTTGGCCTGCGCGGGGGTGGGGGCGCTCATCGTGCACGGGGCTCGTGGGCCGCTCGGGTTCGTGCTCGCCGGGGTGGTGTTGGCGTGCGCGGCCGCGTTCGGCGTCATCGGGGCGCGGCGGCGGTATCGGTCCGTGATGGACGGTCGGGTGGCGGTGGTGTGCGCGGTGCTGCCCGGGCTGGTCGCCGCGGTGGCGCTGCTGCTCCGCTGAAAGAGCGCCCCGGAACCGGTACGGCACGGACCGGCCCGGGGCGCGCACGGCGGTCGCTGCCCCCGCCCCGCCGAGGAGGGTTGCGGCGGGCCTCGATGCGGGGGTGCGAAGGCACGGTGCCCAGGCAGTATCTGCCGCGCCCGGCCGCGCGTCCAGGTCTACTGGCCGGTAATCGGACAGGTGACGGGGTTCCCACTGACCGTGCTCGGTCCTCACTCGATAGTGCGAGAGTTCGCTTGTCGCGGCTCGGTTGGGCGACGAAGGCCGTAGCGTTTCCCTCGTCGGAAAATTGCAGGTCAGACTGCTGTCGGGGACGGCGTCGCCTTGGCAGGCCGGGCAGGGGACATGGACGGTGCGGCATATCAGCGCGCGCTAGGGCGGGAGCTGCGCAGGCTGCGCCTGCGGCGCAAGTGGACACGGGCGCAGCTGGTGCAGCGCCTGCCCGGCGAACTGTCGGCGCAGGCCCTGGCGTCCTATGAGACGGGCACGCGCTCCTGCACGGTCGTGCGCTTCGTCGAACTGTGCGGCGCGCTCGACGCGTCGCCGCACGACCTGCTGGAGCGGGTCCACCGGCGGCTCATGAACGAGGAGTTCCCGGCCACCCTGCGGGTCGACCTGCACCGGCTGGCCGCCGACGACCGGCCCGAACTGGTGCCCGCCCGCCGCTGGGCCGCCGCCGAGGTCGGCCGCCACGCGACGGCCGTGCGCGAGTTGGACTACGCGGCGCTGGAGTCGCTATCGGCACTTTGCGGGTTGCCGGTCCTGGAACTGATCCGCATGTTGAGGAGCGAGCCGGAGTAGGTTTCTCACTCGTTCGTGGGTCGTAACGCCGGGCGGACAGCGGGTAGCGTCGTACTTCCGACCCGATCCAGGGGGTGGCCCGTGGAACTGCGTTTGGACGATTCACCCGCGTACGGGGTGGTCCAGGTCGCTGTGGGTGGAGAGATCGACCTGGTGGCCGCCGGAGTCCTCGAACGCTTCCTCTTGGGCGCGGTGGCCGACCGGCGGGTGCCCGAGCCGGGGCTGGTGGTGGACCTTTCGGACACCGAGTTCATGGGGTGCGCGGGCGTCAACGCCCTCCTGGCGGTGCAGGCCCGCCTCCACCGCATGGGCGGCTGGCTCCTGCTGACCGACCTCTCCCCAGCCGCCGCCCGAGTGCTCCAGGTGACCGGCATGAACACGATGCTCACCATAGGCACCATGTCCGACCTCGAACTGGTCGACGACTGACCACGTCAGATGACGCGATCATCCAGATGGCGAGACCATCCGAAATCCAGATGATCCGATCACTCGGATGACAAGGCCATCCCAGCTTCAGATGACGGCATCATACGGATGATGAGGTCATCTGGATGATGGCGACATCTGGATGATCACGTCATATGATCGCGTCATCTGAGTCGTGGGACGGCAAGGTTGGTGCCTATGAGGACCCGCGGACGAGGTGGCGACTCGTGGTGCGGGGCACCGAGCTTGGCTTGCGGTGGAAGGCGCGGCCCGGAGCCGGTCGACCGGCGCATGGTGGTCACGCGGGCACGGTCGACCGGCCGCCGTTTGCGGGCGGGCAGCCAGTGGACTTGGAGTCCGACAGGCAACGATCGGGTCGGGCAGGGTGGTGCGAGCGGGGGGCCGACCGGCACCGGTCGGGTCGGGCTGGGCGGTGGGGGCTTGGGGTCTGACGGGCATCGGTCGGGTCGGGCTGGGCGGTGGGGGCTTGGGGTCTGACGGGCATCGGTCGGGTCGGGCTGGGCGGTGGGGGGCTTGGGGTCTGACGGGCATCGGTCGGGTCGGGCTGGGCGGTGGGGGCTTGGGGTCTGACGGGCATCGGTCGGGTCGGGCAGGGTGGTGGGGGCTTGGGGCCCGACCGGCATCGGTCCGGTCGAGCAGGCGGTGCGGGCTTGGGGTTAGCCCTTGTAGCCGGCTCGGCGGAGGGCTTCGGCCATGGCGCCGGAGGGGGCGGGGGCGTCGCGGCGGTCGCGGTTGGGTTTGGTGCCGCGCTGGCCGGTGCGGTGGCCGTCGCCGTTTCGGTTCTGGCCGCGGTTGGCTCGGTCGCCTTGGCCTTGACCGCGGTCGCCCGGGCTGCCGTGGGCGCCGCTGCTGCCCTGGCCGCCGCGGCCGCCGCTGCTCTGGCCGCCAGCGTTGCCCTGGCCGCCAGCGTTGCCCTGGCCGCCGGCGCCGCCCTGGCCGCGCTGGGTTCGGTCGCCCTGGCCGCGTCGGCCTCGGTCGGGCTGGGAGCCCTGGCCGCGGCCGCGCTGGCCGGAGCCGTTCGCGCCACCGGGCTGCACCTCGTCATCCAGGCGCAGGGTCAGGGAGATGCGCTTGCGTGGGATGTCCACGTCCAGCACCTTCACCTTGACCACGTCCCCGGACTTCACCACGTCGCGCGGGTCCTTCACGAACGTCTTCGACAGGGCCGACACGTGGACCAGACCATCCTGGTGAACGCCGATGTCCACAAAGGCGCCGAAGGCGGCCACATTGGTGACCACGCCTTCCAGGGTCATGCCGGGGCGCAGGTCGGCCAGGGTTTCGACGCCTTCGGCGAAGGTCGCGGTGGTGAAGGCCGGGCGGGGGTCGCGGCCGGGCTTCTCGAGTTCGGCGAGGATGTCGGTGACCGTCGGCAGGCCGAAGGTCTCGTCCACGAACGACGACGGCTTCAGCGAGCGCAGGGTCGCCGTGTTGCCGATCAGGCCCGTCAGGTCACCGCCGGTGGAGGCCAGGATGCGGCGGACCACCGGGTAGGACTCCGGGTGGACGCTGGAGGCGTCCAGCGGGTCGTCGCCGCCGCGGATGCGGAGGAAGCCCGCGCACAGCTCGAACGCCTTCGCGCCCAGCCGAGGCACCTCCTTCAAGCCCGTGCGCGAGCGGAACGGCCCGTTGGCGTCGCGGTGGGCGACGATGTTCTCCGCCAGCGACGCCCCGATGCCCGACACCCGGGTCAGCAGCGGGACTGACGCGGTGTTGACGTCGACGCCGACGCCGTTCACGCAGTCCTCGACCACCGCGTCCAGCGAGCGCGACAGCTTCACCTCGGAGATGTCGTGCTGGTACTGCCCGACGCCGATCGACTTCGGGTCGATCTTCACCAGCTCCGCCAGCGGGTCCTGCAGCCGCCGCGCGATGGACACCGCGCCGCGCAGCGACACGTCGAGGTCGGGCAGCTCCTGGGTGGCGTAGGCCGACGCCGAGTACACCGACGCGCCCGCCTCCGACACCATCACCTTCGTCAGCCGCAGCTCGGGGAACCGCTTGATCAGGTCGCCCGCCAGCTTGTCGGTCTCCCGCGACGCCGTGCCGTTGCCGATGGCCAGCAGCTCAACGCGGTGCTTGGCGCAGAGCTTCGCCAGCACCGCCAGCGACTCGTCCCAGCGCTGCTGCGGCACGTGCGGGTAGATCGTGGCCGTGTCGACCACCTTGCCGGTCGCGTCGACGACGGCGACCTTGACGCCGGTGCGGAAGCCGGGGTCGAGGCCGAGCGTGGCGCGGGTCCCGGCGGGCGCGGCGAGCAGCAGGTCGCGCAGGTTCGCGGCGAAGACGCGCACGGCCTCGTCCTCGGCCTCCTGCCGCAGCCGCCCGCGCAGGTCGATGCCCAAGTGCACCAGGATGCGCGTGCGCCACGCCCAGCGCACCGTGTCCATCAGCCACTTGTCGGCCGCGCGGCCCTGGTCGGCCACGCCGAACCGGGCGGCGATGCGCACCTCGTAGTCGCTGCGGGCCAACGGGTCCGCGTCCGGGTCGGGGTCGAGGGTGAGGTCGAGCACCTCCTCCTTCTCCCCGCGGTACAGCGCGAGCACGCGGTGCGAGGGCAGCTTGGCCAGCGGCTCGCTGAAGTCGAAGTAGTCGGCGAACTTGGCGCCGTCGGTCTCCTTGCCCTCGCGCACCTTCGACACCATCGCGCCGCGGGTCCACATGCGCTCGCGCAGCTCGCCGATCAGGTCGGCGTCCTCGCCGAAGCGCTCGACCAGGATGGCCCGCGCGCCCTCCAGCGCGGCGGCCTCGTCGGCGACGTTCTCGCCGAGGTACGCCGCGGCCGTGGCGGGCGGGTCCAGCGTCGGGTCGCCCAGCAGCGCGTCGGCCAGCGGCTCGAGCCCGTTCTCGCGGGCGATCTGGGCCTTCGTGCGCCGCTTGGGCTTGTAGGGCAGGTAGATGTCCTCAAGCCGGGCCTTGGAGTCCGCCGCCATGATCTGGGCGGTCAGCGCGTCGTCCAGTTTGCCCTGTTCCCGGATGGACTCCAGGATCGCCGTCCGCCGTTCCTCCAGCTCGCGCAGGTAGCGCAGGCGCTCCTCCAGGGTGCGCAGCTGCTCGTCGTCCAGCGCGCCGGTGACCTCCTTGCGGTACCGGGCGATGAACGGCACGGTCGCCCCGCCGTCGAGCAGGTCGACGGCCGCGACGACCTGTCCTTCCCGCACCCCGAGCTGCTCGGCGATCCGACCGGTGATGCTCTGCACTGTCATGGTGGTTTCTTTCGGCGAAAGGACTGGCGAACGAAACGATCGGGCCCCACACGGCACGTGGAGCCCGATCGGAAGTATCTCGTGGAACGGTTGTCAGCTGATCACGGTCACGCCGGTTGCCTGGGGGCCCTTCGTGCCCTGGCCGATCTCGTAGCGCACCTTCTGGTTCTCCTCGAGGGTGCGGAAGCCGCTCGACTGGATCTCCGAGTAGTGGACGAAGACGTCCGAGCTGCCATCCTCCGGCTGGATGAATCCGTAGCCCTTCTCCGAGTTGAACCACTTCACGGTGCCCTGGGCCATGCCTGTCTCCTAGCTGTCCTGCTGTGGCCGCGGGGGCGGCCGTACATGTGTCGGCGGACGCGGGTTTCGATGCCGGGCGAACACGGCGGCGAAGCGAGCGACCACGGCCAGTCAACCACAGCGCCGGGGGCATGGCGAGGATCGAGCGCGGGTTCATGACCCGGACGGGTGGCCCAGGATGCCGGTCAGGGACTCCCGCACCGACTGCCGGATCTCCTCGGTGGCAAGCGCCCGCGCGCCCGCCCCGGCGATCCGGTCGTAGATCAGCCCGTCGAGGAAGGCGACCAGCGCGCGGCCCTTCCGCTCGGCGTCGCCTGCCCCGGTCGCGGCCACGATCCGCATGGCCAACTGGCGGTACCGCTCGCCGACGGCGGTCAGCGCTGCCCGCAGTTCCGGCCTCCGCGTGGCCTCAATGGACAGCTCGTACCGCGCGAGCATCCGGTCCCGGTGCGTTGTCGAGGCCTGCTCGACAAGGTCGGCGACGAGCGCGGCGAGGTGGTCGACGTCCATCGGCGGCAGATCGGCGGGGACCAGGTCGACCGTGTCCAGGTCGGCCATGCGCGTCACGGTGCCGACGAGAAGCGCGTGGCGGGTGCGGAAGTAGTACGAACACGACCCTTCGGGCAGTCCGGCGGCCCGGTCGACGGCCCGGTGCGTGAGCCCGCGCAGGCCGTCCCTGGCGAGGGTGGCGATCGCGGCGTCGGTCACCTGGTCCCGTCGAGTCACTCTACGAGTGTAGAGTTGCTCTACACCTGTAGAGGGAGGATGGCTATGCGAACGGCGGCGATCGTCGGCGGCGGCATCGGCGGCCTGGCCACCGCGGCGGCCCTGGTCCGGCGCGGCTGGGACGTGCGGGTCTACGAGCAGTCCCCGGAGTTCGGCGAGGTGGGCGCGGGCATCTCCCTGTGGTCCAACGCGCTGTCCGCCCTGGACTCCCTCGGCGTGGGCGACCAGGTCAGGGCGGCGGGCGGCCACCCGGGCAAGGGCGGCTTCCGCGACCGCGCGGGCCGGTGGCTGGTCCGCGGGACGGGCTCCGACGACGAGGTCGTGATGCTGCACCGCGCCGACCTGCTGGCGATCCTGCGCGCCGCCGTCCCCGCCGAGTGCCTGGTCCCCGGCACGCGGATCGACGACCCGCGCGTCGAGGACGGCAGGCCGGTGGTCGACTCGACGCCCGTGGACCTGCTGGTCGGCGCCGACGGCATCCGCAGCCGGGTCCGCGCCGTCTTCTGGCCGGACGCCCCGGCCCCGCGCCCGGCCGGGTACACCGCGTGGCGGATGGTGGTCCCGCACGCGGGCATCCCCGCCTTCGACGGCAGCGAGACCTGGGGCGACGGGCTCGTCTTCGGCGTCTTCCCGATGGGGGAGGACACCGTCTACTGCTACGCGTCCTCCGCCCAGACAGCGCCCGTCGACGACGAGCTGGCCCTCCTGCGCCGCCGGTTCGCGGGCTGGCCGGACCCGATCCCCGCCGTCCTCGCCGCCGCGGACCCGGGCGCCGTGCTCCGCCACGACCTCTACTACCAGCCGGACCTGCCGTCCTTCGCGCGCGGACCGGTCGCCCTGGTCGGCGACGCCGCGCACGCCATGACCCCGAACCTGGGCCAGGGCGCCTGCCAGGCCCTGGAGGACGCGGTGACCCTGGCCGCCCACGCCCACGAGCCCGACGGCCTGGCCCGGTACGACGCCGTGCGCCGACCCCGCGCGCAGGGCATCGTCAAGCGGTCGCGGCAGGTCGGGGCGATGGTGCACCGCCGCAGGGGCCAGGCGCTGCGCAACCTCGTGGTGCGCGCCACGCCCCCGATCGTGATGCGCAGGCAGCTGCAGTCGGTCGCCGGATGGACCGCTCCGGGACAATCGCCTGCGTGATCTCCGACATCTTCGGCGAGCAGTTCCAGCCGCCCGCGGCGATGGTGCTCATCACCGCGGCCGCCGCCCTGCTCGTCGTGCTGTGGGACGCGCTGTGGCGGCCCGCGCGCAACGTCGTCACGATCGTGCACGAGGCGGGCCACGCGCTGGTCGCGCTGCTGGCGGGCAGGCGGCTGTCGTCCATCCGCCTGCACTCGGACACCTCCGGCGTCACCGTCTCCCGGGGCCGCACCGACGGCCCCGGGATGGTGTGCACCGCGCTCGCGGGCTACCTCGCGCCGTCGGTGCTCGGGCTCGCGTTCGCCGGGCTGCTGCTGTCCGAGCGCGTCGGCGTGGTGCTGGTGACCTGCGCGGTGCTGCTCCTCGGGGTCCTGGTGATGATCCGCAACCTCTACGGCGTGCTGTCCGTCCTGGTGACCGGCGGCGTCCTCTTCGCCGTGTCGTGGCTGGCCACCGAGGAGGTCAAGGCCGCGTTCGCCTACCTCATCACCTGGTTCCTGCTCGTCGGCGGCGTGCGCCCGGTGTTCGAGCTGCAGCGCAAGCGCCGCCGCGGCCGCGCCCGCGACTCCGACGCCGACCAGCTGCACCGGCTCACCGGCGCGCCCGGGCTGTTCTGGGTCGGGATGTTCGCCGTCATCAACACCGGCGCGCTCGCCGTCGCCGCGGCCTGGCTGCTCGTGCCCTGATTACGCTGCCGGTATGGCACGACTGACCAGGGCGCAGAGCCAGGCCCGCACCCGCGAGCGGCTGGTCGCCACCGCCCGGCAGATGTTCCTGCACGACGGGTACCACGCGACGTCACTGGACAAGGTCGCCGACACCGCGGGCTTCTCCAAGGGCGCGGTCTACTCCAACTTCCGCAACAAGGACGAGCTGTGCCTGGCCGTCCTCGACGACATCCACGCTGGCCACATCGAGGAGATCGCCGCCCTCGTCGTCGGCAAGACCCCCGACGAGGCCGTCACCGCCCTCGCAGAGTGGGCCGAGCGGATGGTCGGCGACGAGGGCTGGACGATGCTGGAGGTCGAGTTCGCCGTCCACGCCCACCGCGACCCCGGGCTCCGCGCCGAGCTGGCCGCCCGCGACAAGGCGGTGCGCGGCGCCATCGAGGCCCTGGCCAGGGACTGGGCCGAGCGCACCGGCCCGGCGGGCCTGCCCCCGGCCGACCTGGCCACCGCGCTGCTCAGCCTCGGCATCGGCCTGGGCATCCAGCGGGTCATCGACCCGGGCATCCCCGTCCGCGTGCTGACCGACACCCTGCGCGCCCTGCTGGCCGCCCCGGACCGCCAGCCGACCTAGCGGCACGGCACAATTGGCCTCCTGACCAGCACGGACGAGAGGGAAGCCCGCGTGACCGAGATCCTCGACCTCGTCAGAAGCTGCGCGACCAAGGCGAAGGGGGCAGCCCCGGCGCTGGCCGCCGCCACCGACGAGGCGATCGACGCGGCGATCGGCGAGATGGCCGCCCGGCTGTCGTCGGCCCGCGGCGCGGTCCTCGCCGCCAACGCCGAGGACGTCGCGGCTGCCGAGGCGGCGGGCATGAGCGGCGGCCTGCTCGACCGGCTGCGCATCACCGAGGAGCGCCTCGACGGCATGGCCGAGCAGCTGCGCCTGCTCGCGTCCGTCCCGCACCCGGCCGCGAGCCGCAAGGTGGGCACGCTCGACGGCGGGTTCGACCTGATCGAGGTCCGCAAGCCGGTCGGGGTGATCGGGGCCAACTACGAGGCCCGGCCCAACGTCACCATCGATGTCGCCTCCCAGCTGGTCAAGTCCCGAAACGCCGGGGTGCTGCGCACCGGGTCGGCCGCGCTCAGGAGCGCCCAGGCGCTCCTCGACCGGGTCATCGCCCCCGGCCTGTCCGACGTCGGCATCGATGAAGACGTCATCCAGCTCGTCCCCACCCCCGACCGGGCCGCGGCGGGCGCGCTGGTCGAGCTGCCCGACCTGATCCCGCTGGTCATCGTGCGCGGCAGCGGCGAGACCACCCGCGAGCTCGACCGCAGGGCCGCCCAGCACGGCGTCCGCACGCTCGCGCACGCCGACGGCGGCGGCGTCCTCTACTACGACGCCGAGGCCGACCCCGACTTCGCCGCCGACCTCATCACCCGCAGCCTCGACCGGCTCGGCGTCTGCAACCGCCTGAACCTGCTGCTCGTCCACAAGGCCGTCTACGACGCCGCCCTCCCGGGCATCACCGCCGCCCTGGAGAAGGCGGGCGTGCGGGCGTCGCTGCCGCCGCACGAGCACCCCATCGGCTACGAGTGGGCGCTCGACGGCGACAACGAGGCGACCGTCACCATCGCCCCGGTCGACGACCTCCAGCACGCGGTGCGCGTGGCCAACGAGGACACGTCCGGCCTGGCAGCGGGCATCGTCACCACCGACGAGAAGGCGGCGGAGGCGTTCTTCGCCGCCTACACCGGCACCGGGGTGTTCTGGAACGCCCCGACCCGCCTGCTCGACGGGTTCAAGCTGCTCGGGGTGCCCGAGACCGGCATCAACCTCGACCGCGTCCCCGGGCCCCGCGGCCCGGTCACCTTCACCGACCTGGTGTTGCGCCAGTACGCGGTACGGCCGGGAGGCGGCGCGGCGTGATGTGGTGTGACCTGGGCAACTGGACCGAAACCGGTCAGAGCCCAGCCGCGCTCGGCCCCACCCGGAGGGCTACGATCCTCCCGGGTGCTCGTCGGGTACCCGCGAGTAGTCCCACCACAAGGCAGTGCAGGAGGCAGGAGTGACTGCAGTAGCCCCCAAGCCGATCGCCACGCGGCCGTACCCGGCCAGCGCGAAGGCCAAGGGTTCGTACCTGCTGCGGCTGTTCCGCACGACGGACCACAAGCAGATCGGCATCATGTACCTGGTCACGTCGTTCGCCTTCTTCATGGTGGGCGGCGCGATGGCCATGCTGATCCGCAGCGAGCTGGCCGTGCCGGGACAGCAGTTCCTGTCCCAGGAGCAGTACAACCAGCTGTTCACCATGCACGGCACCGTGATGCTGCTGCTGTACGCGACGCCGATCCTCTTCGGCTTCGCCAACTTCGTCCTGCCGCTGCAGATCGGCTCCCCGGACGTCGCCTTCCCGAGGCTCAACGCCTTCTCGTACTGGCTGTACCTCTTCGGCGGCCTGATCGTGATGGCGGGCTTCCTCACCCCGGGCGGCGCCGCCGACTTCGGCTGGTTCGCCTACACCCCGCTGTCGGACAAGATCCACTCACCCGGCGTCGGCGCCGACCTGTGGATCACCGGTCTGGCCGTCGGCGGTCTCGGCACCATCCTGGGCGCGGTCAACATGCTGACCACGATCGTCTGCCTGCGCGCCCCCGGCATGACCATGTTCCGGATGCCGATCTTCACCTGGAACATCATGATCACCAGCATCCTGGTGCTGCTGGCGTTCCCGATCCTGACCGCGGCGCTGTTCGGCCTGCTGGCCGACCGCCAGCTCGGCGCGCACGTCTTCGACCCGGAGAACGGCGGCGTCATCCTCTGGCAGCACCTGTTCTGGTTCTTCGGCCACCCCGAGGTCTACATCGTCGCGCTCCCGTTCTTCGGCATCGTCTCGGAGATCATCCCGGTGTTCAGCCGCAAGCCGCTGTTCGGCTACCGCGGTCTGATCTACGCCACCCTGGGCATCGCGGCCCTGTCGATGACCGTGTGGGCCCACCACATGTACGCCACCGGCGCGGTGCTGCTGCCGTTCTTCGCGTTCATGACGTTCCTCATCGCCGTCCCGACCGGTGTGAAGTTCTTCAACTGGATCGGCACGATGTGGAAGGGCCAGCTCACCTTCGAGACCCCGATGCTGTTCAGCGTCGGCTTCCTGGTGACGTTCCTCTTCGGCGGCCTGACCGGCGTGCTGCTGGCCGCCCCGGCCATCGACTTCCACGTCTCGGACACGTACTTCGTCGTCGCGCACTTCCACTACGTGCTCTACGGCACCATCGTGTTCGCGACCTTCGCGGGCATCTACTTCTGGTTCCCGAAGATCACCGGCCGGTTCCTCGACGAGCCGCTGGGCAAGCTGCACTTCTGGACCACGTTCATCGGCTTCCACGGCACGTTCCTCGTCCAGCACTGGCTGGGCAACGAGGGCTTCCCGCGCCGCTACGCCGACTACCTGGCCACCGACGGGTTCACCACGCTCAACATGATCTCCACGATCGGGGCGTACATCCTGGGCGCGTCGACGCTGCCGTTCATCTGGAACGTGTTCAAGAGCTACCGCTACGGCGAGATCACCACCGCCGACGACCCGTGGGGCTACGGCAACTCCCTGGAGTGGGCCACCAGCTCGCCGCCGCCGCGCCACAACTTCACCGAGCTGCCCCGGATCCGCTCCGAGCGCCCGGCGTTCGATCTGCACTACCCGCACATGATCGAACAGTCCCACCACGACAAGTACGTGGGCGTCGGCTCGGCCAAGCACCGGCCTGCCCCGTCGGAGATCGTCGCCGAGAAGATGAACCCGGACGAGATCTCCAAGGGCGATCCCACGCTGCCGAACTAGACCGTCGAGGCCCCGCCCAGTGCGGGGCCTCGTCGCGTCAGCGGCTGCTGTTTGACTGTGTCGGTGGGACGGCGTGGGTACGGTTGGAGCGTGGACGTGACTCCGCGGCGGGACCGGCGTCGGCCGTTCGCCGCGCTGGGCGCGGCCGAGCGGCTCGTCGGCGACGCGCGGGGTCGCCTGCGCCGTCCAGTGACCAGTGAGAACCGCCATGACGCCGTATCGGCGGCGGAAGGCGGCGCCGCCCTCGGGCACGGACCGACCAGGCCGGTGCCGGAGGGCGGGCAGGAGCCCGCAGCCCCGTCGCGGTCCGCGCACACGATGCGCCCGGCCGGACGGGGACCGACCAGGGACCGCGGGCGACCAGCGCACCCACCACCGTTCGGGACGCGCGCAGTGCCAGGACCAGGGCTCGAGCCCACCCCTCACCACTGAAAAGGAACGGTTCTCCAGTGGCATCCACACCTGTCCTGATCACCGTCACCGGCCCCGACAAGCCGGGTGTGTCCTCGGTGCTGTTCGCCGTGCTCACCCGCCACGGGGTGGACATCCTCGACGTCGAGCAGGTCGTCATCCGGGGGCAGCTCGTGCTCGGGGTGCTCGTCGCGGCCGGGCACGACGCCGAGGGGCTGCAGGAGTCCGTCGAGCAGGCGATGGCGTCGGTGGCGATGCGCGTGGACGTCGAGATCGGGGTCGACCCGGGCTCGCGGGCGCGGATCGGCTCGTCGCACGTCGTGGTGGTGCTGGGGGCGCCGATGACGGCGCGGGCGTTCACCGAGGTGGCCCGCAGGCTGGCCGCCCTGGGCACCAACATCGACGCGATCCGCAGGGTGGCCGACTACCCGGTGACCGGGCTCGAACTGCGCGTCTCGGTCGACGACGACACCGAGGCGGGCGACGCCGCGCTGCGCTCGGCGCTGGTCGAGGTGGCCACCCGGGTCGGCCTGGACATCTCCGTCGAGCGCGACCTGCTGGCCCGGCGGGCCAAGCGCCTGATCGTCTTCGACGTCGACTCCACGCTCATCCAGGGCGAGGTCATCGAGATGCTCGCGGCCAAGGCGGGCTGCGAGGCCGAGGTCCGCGAGGTCACCGAGGCCGCCATGCGCGGCGAGCTGGACTTCGCCGAGTCCCTGCGCCGCCGGGTGGCGACCCTGGCTGGCCTGCCGGAGTCGGTGCTGGACGAGGTCGCCGCTGACCTGGAGCTGACGCCCGGCGCCCGCACCACGATCCGCACGCTCAAGCGCCTCGGCTTCCGCTGCGGCGTCGTGTCCGGCGGCTTCACCACCATCATCGACCGCCTGGTGGACGACCTCGGGCTGGACTTCGCCGCCGCCAACGAGCTGGAGGTCGTCGACGGCAGGCTGACCGGCAAGGTCGTCGGCGAGATCGTCGACCGCCCGGGCAAGGCCGTGGCCCTGCGCCGCTTCGCCGACCAGTACGACATCCCCCTCGCCCAGTGCGTGGCGGTGGGAGACGGCGCCAACGACATCGACATGCTCTCGACGGCGGGTCTGGGTGTCGCGTTCAACGCCAAGCCCGCTCTGCGCGAGATCGCCGACACGGCGGTGTCCAGCCCCTACCTGGACGCGGTCCTGTTCATGCTGGGCGTGACGCGGGCAGAGGTGGAAGCCGCCGACCTCGCGGACGGCCTGACCCCGTCGCGGCTGTGAGCGTTCTGTCGGGGCTGTTCGACCGGGATGGCGCCGAGCCCAGCGTGGTGCGCGCCATGCCGGTGATCCTGCGCGTGGAGCGGGACCTTCCGGGTCGTACGCCGCTGCTGGAGGCCGCAGCGGCCGCGGCCGTGGCGGTGTGCCTGGACGAACGCGCGCAGGAGGGCGGGGAGTGGCATCCGCTGGTGTCGGCGTGGATCGACGGGCGCATCCGCAAGGTCTCCCGTCGGGCGCGGGGGGCGCACTGGCACGCGGTGCAGGACCTCCCCGGGGTGACGGTGTCGGTCGACGGGGCCTCGGCGCGGGCGTTGCTGCCGTGGCCGGTGGACGAGACGCCGAAGACGGTCAGCAGGCTGCAGATCAGCGGCACGGAGCTGCCGATGGACGAGCCTGGACCCGTCGCGGACGGGGTTCCGGTGCTGTGGGTGAACCCGACGGTGGAGATGACGGTGGGGAAGCTGGCGGCCCAGGTGGGACACGGGTCGATGCTGCTGGCCGCCATGGCCGAGGCGGACGGGGTGGACCTGTCCAAGTGGGACTGCCACTGCGCGGTTCGGCTGTCTCGCCCTGGCGAGTGGAACCCCGACGTCTCATGGGAGAGGGACCGAGCGGTGGCGGTGCGGGATGCGGGGTTCACTGAGGTGGAGCCGGGGACGGTGACCGTGGTTGCCCAGTGGGGCTGAGGTCTGGTCGATGGGTTGGTTCTGTTGACAGAGTTCTATGTTGCACACGTGCTCTGGATGCGTGTTCTCCCCTCGGCCTCGATTGTTTAACCCTGGGATGGCGGAGTAAAGGGCGCCTTCGGCGTCGCTGCGCGACAGGCTTCGCCTGCCCTTGACACCGCCCTCCCAGGGTTAAAGACGGCCAGGACGAGGGGAAGGGGGTGGAAGGGTCGACTGCTTGGTGAGGTGACGGGGGGTGCTGTACCGCGCCGCACCGGACACCACCGCACTCCGCCGCGCGCACCAGCGCTCTGCACCGGTCGCGGGCACGCGCCATACCGCCCGCACCAGCACCCCGCCGCACGTGTGCTCTGCACCGGTCGCGCGCACGCGCCATACCGCCCGCACCAGCACCCCGCCGCACGTGTGCTCTGCACCGGTCGCGCGCACGCGCCACACCGCCCGCACCACCACCCCGCCGCACGTGCACTCCGTTCCGGCCGAGCGCACGGGCCACACCCGCCGAGCGCACGCTCCGCACCGGTCGCGCGCTACGCATCGCGCGCACGCGCTAAGGGGGTCGGTCCGCTGCCCTCGATCTCTGCCTAGGCTTCGAACTCCACCAAGGCTCGGACCTGGACCGAGCCGTAACGGGCGGTGGGGATTTTGCGGGCCCAGGTCAACGCCGTCTCCAGGTCGGGGACTTCGACCACCATGAAGCCTGCGATGGTGACGCCCTCGGTGCCCTTGACTGTGTCAGGGCTGGCTGCCGTGACCGTGTGGGCGTCGGCCGCCGAGTGGAAGCCTGCGGAGTAGACGTGGGCGCCTGCGTCCTTGACCTCCTGGTCGAGGGCCATCCACTCCTCGATCTCCGCCATGCCGCCCGGGGTCGCCTGGGCTGGGTCGTACTGGTAGATCAGGGCGTACTTCATCGGATCTCCCACCTGTCGTCACTCGGGCGCCCCCAGGGAGCCCCTTCATCGCGGACACCGTATCGGGCCGCACCGACAGAAAAGGAGAACCGGGTGGGCGGGAGCAGTGGCCGCCCACCCGGTCCGGATCAGTGGCCGACCTTGTCGGCGGCGATCAGCAGGTAGTGGAAGCTGCCCTCGCGGTAGGCCTGGAGGAAGGACTTCTCCACGCCAGTGACCACAAAGGACCGCTCGCGCAGCCCCAGTGCGGGATCGTCTGTGGGGCCACGTCGACCACGGTGCTCGGTGCCAGACCGTTGGCCTGCGATGCCTTGGAGCCGCTGCCGGTCGCGTCGTTGCAGCAGCCAGCAGCCAGTTCCGACTCCGTCGCGGGTGCGAAGACCCGGGACAGCACAGCCATGGTGCCTCCTCAACGGCCGGAGCTCAAAGCTGGACGCCGTCCAGCACGCCGAGCGCGTCCGGGACCAGGACCGCCGCCGAGTAGTACGTGGTGACCAGGTACGAGGCGATCGCCTTCTCGTCGATGCCCATGAACCGCACGCTGAGCCCCGGCTGGTGCTCCTCGGGCAGGCCCGTCTGGTACAGCCCGACGACGCCCTGGTTCTCCTCGCCCATGCGCATCGCGATGACGGCGCTGGTGCCGCCCTGGCCGATCGGGATCTTGTCGCACGGCAGCAGCGGGACGCCGCGCCACGACGCCTGCTCCGTGCCCTCGACCGACACGCTCGGCGGGTTGAGCCCGCGCCTGCTGCACTCCCGCCCGAACGCCGCGATCGTGCGCGGGTGCGCCAGGAGCACCTGCGTCTTGCGCCTGCGGGACAACAGGTTGTCCATGTCGTCCGGGGTCGGCGGGCCGGTGCGCGTGCGAATCCGCTGGCTCGGGTCGACGTTGTGCAGCAGCCCGAAGTCGCGGTTGGTGACCATCTCGCGCTCCTGGCGCTCGCGCAGCGCCTCGATGGTCAGCCGCAGCTGTTCCTCGGCCTGGTTCATCGGCGCGCTGTAGAGGTCGGACACCCGCGTGTGGATCCGGAGCACGGCCTGCGCGACGCTCAGCTCGTACTCGCGCGGGTGGAGCTCGTAGTCGGCGTAGGTGCCGGGCAGCGTCACCTCGCCGTCGTGCCCGGACGCGACCGCGATCTCCGCCTCGCCCCGCTTGTTGACCGCGGGCGGCCGACGGGACAGGTGCTCGCGCAGGTGCGGCGCGGCGTCCAGCACCGCGGCGACGGCGGAGCGCGGCAGGGTGAGCGCGGTGACGTCGGTGACGGCCTCCACGCGGTAGTTCGGCTCACCGCCGCGGAACACCTCCTGCCCGACGCAGCCGCCCTCGCCCAGCACGTCGATCACGACGGTGTCGCCGTACTCGCCGCGGCCGAGCTTGCTCACCTTGCCGTGCGCGACCACGGTGACGCCGTCGGCGGGCAGCGTGTCGCCCGCGGCGAACTCGCGCTGCTCGAACCGGTCCGACAGCGCCGAGAGCACGTCCTCGTCGGCGAACCCGGCCAGGACCTCGGCCAGTTCGCTCGGGATCACCCGGTAGAGCGAGCCGATGGCGGTGCAGCCCACCAGCCCGTCGCCCGCCACCGGGACGCGCCTGCGGTTGACCCGGTAGGCGCCGCCCCTGGCCTCCACCCACGGCAGCACGCGCAGCAGCCACCGGTCGGTGATCTCCTGCGACTGCGGCCGGGTCTTGGTCGTCGTGGCGAGGTTGCGGGCGGCCGTGGTGCTGAGGCTCATGCGCCATTCGGCGACGAGCTGGGCGACCACGGCCTCAGCCCTCCCGGCCGATCTCGACGTTCTCCAGGACCCCGAGCGCGTCGGGGATCAGCACCGCGGCGGAGTAGTAGGCGCTGACGAGGTAGGAGATGACGGCCTTCTCGTTGATGTTCATGAACCGCACGGACAGGCCGGGCTTGTACTCGTCGGGCAGGCCGGTCTGGTGCAGGCCGATCACGCCCTGGTTCTCCATGCCCGCGCGCAGCAGGATGATCTTGCTGGTCTGCGTCTCGCTGACCGGGATCTTGTTGCACGGCAGGATCGGCACGCCGCGCCACGCCGGGATCTTGTGGCCGGTGAACTCGATCGGGTCGGGGTAGATGCCGCGCTTGTTCCACTCCCGGCCGATGGCCGCGATCGTGCGCGGGTGGGCGAGGAACGCGGTCGGCTCCTTCCACACCACCGACAGCAGCTCGTCGAGGTCGTCGGGGGTCGGCGGGCCGGTGCGGGTCTGGATGCGGTTGGCGTAGTCGGCGTTGTGCAGCAGGCCGATCTCGCGGTTGTTGATCATTTCGTGCTCTTGGCGCTCGCGCAGCGCCTCGATGGTCAGCCGCAGCTGCTGCTCGACCTGGTCCATCGGCTCGTTGTAGAGGTCGGCGACGCGGGTGTGCACGCGCAGGACCGTCTGGGCGACACTGAGCGAGTACTCGCGCGGGGAGAGCTCGTAGTCGACGTAGGTGCCGGGCAGCTCGGCCTCGCCCTCGTGCCCGGCGGACATCTCGATCTTGGCTTCGCCGTGCTCGTTGCGGTTGCGGGCCTGCCGCGCCTGGAAGTCGTGCAGGTGGGCGCGCAGCGCGTCGGACTGGCGCAGCACCTCGTCGAAGCCCGCCTGCTGCAGCACGAGCACGGTGCAGGTGGTGGCGGCCTTGACCGTGTACTCCCACATGCTCTGCGGGTCGGCCAGGGTCTCGTCGCCGAAGTGGTCGCCGTCGGCGAGCACGCCGAGGTCGGTCGGCTCGCCGTACTGGCTGGTGCCGATCTTCTTCACCCGGCCGTGCACGATGAGGAAGGCGTGGTCGGAGGGGTTGCCGAACTCGACGATCACGTCGCCGGGCTGGTACTCGCGCTGCTCGAAGCGCTCGGCCAGCGCGGTGAGCACCTCGATGTCGTCGAACCCGCGCAGCAGCGGCAGCTCGCACAGCTCCGGCGGCACGACCTGGGCGCGGTCGCCGATGTTGGAGAAGGTGACCCGGCCGTCGCCGACGGCGTAGCTCATCCTGCGGTTCACCCGGAAGGTGCCGCCCTTGGCCTCGATCCACGGCAGCACGCGCAGCAGCCAGCGCGAGGTGATCGCCTGCATCTGCGGCACGGACTTGGTGGTCGTCGCCAGGTTCCGGGCCGCCGCAGTGCCCAGGGTTGATGGATACGGGTTGTCGGGGTCAATCCGGGGCTCTACGGGCTCGGTCACAGTCACTACGCCGCACCGCCAATTCGGGAATTGTCGTCGTCGATCACAGGACAAATCGCGGTGGTGATCACCGGGTCCCGAAGCTAGCAGCGGCCTGCGTCACCGGATAGTCGCACGAAGGTGTTCACCGACGCGCCCCATTCGGCACAGTGTCGGTCCTGCGCACAGTAATGGGCGTCACTCGGTCGAAACGTCGAGTCAGCCCTGGGCCGCCAGACGGGTGAGTGCGCCCCGGACAACCTGAGGATTCGTCGTTGTCCAGAACGGCGGCAGCGAATTGCGCAGGAATCCCCCGTACCGGGCGGTGGAGATCCGCGGGTCCAGCACGGCGATCACGCCGCGGTCCGACGTCGAGCGCAGCAGCCTGCCCGCGCCCTGCGCGAGCAGCAGCGCGGCGTGCGTCGCGGCCACGGTGAGGAACCCGTTGCCGCCGTGCGCCTCGACCGACCGCTGCCGCGCCGAGGCCAGCGGGTCGTCCGGGCGGGGGAACGGGATGCGGTCGATCACGACCAGCGAAAGTGACGGCCCCGGCACGTCCACCCCCTGCCACAGCGACAGCGTGCCGAACAGGCTGGTGGCCGGGTCCTCGGCGAACTTCTTGACCAGCAGGGAGGTGGAGTCCTCGCCCTGGCAGAGGATGTCGGTGCCGAGCCGGTCGCGCAGCGCCTGGGTGGCGTGCTTGGCCGCGCGCATCGAGGAGAACAGCCCGAGAGTGCGCCCGCCCGCGGCCTCGACCAGCTCGGCGAGCTCGTCCAGCACGGCGTCGGGCAGGCCGTCGCGGCCCGGCGGCGGCAGGTGCTTGGCCAGGTAGAGGATGCCGCTCTTGGCGTGGTCGAACGGCGAGCCGACGTCCAGCCCGCTCCACCGGATGTCGCTCTTGTCGTGTGGGGCCTCCTTGGCGGTGGCCGCGCCGTCCGCCTGCCTGCCCTGCCGCTGCTCCGGCGGCAGGCCCCACTGCCGGGCGAGCGCGTCGAAGCTGCCGCCGAGGGTCAGGGTCGCGCTGGTGAGCACGGTGGTGGTCTCGCCGAACAGCCGCTCGCGCAGCAACCCGGCCACGCTCAGCGGCGCGATCCGCATGACCGCGGGACGGTCGTTCTCCCGGCTCACCCACACCACGTCGCGGCGGTCGGGCTCCGGCGGGTCGAAGGACTCCAGGATCCGCTCGGCGGTGTCGTGCACCTCGTCGAGCACCGACAGCGCGAGCTTGCGCGCCGTGGCCGTCTCGACGTCGTCCTTCTTCTCCGGCCCGAGCGCGGTGACGCACGCGTGCGCGGCATCGCGGATCACGGCCACGGTGGTGCGGACCGGGTCGGGGATGGCGTCCATGCGGGCGGCCGGGACGTCCTCCAGCAGCATGCCCAGGCCCTCGCCCGCCTCGGCGAGCCGGTCGGCCAGCCCCTCCTCGACCAGGCGCCCGACGCGCCGGGCCGCGATGCCCACGCTCGCGGCGGACAGCTCGCCGGTGGCCACCGAGGTGACCCGGTCGACCAGCTCGTGGGCCTCGTCCACGACGACCACGTCGTGCTCGGGCAGCACCTGGTAGCCCTGCAGGGCGTCGATGGCCAGCAGGGCGTGGTTGGTGACGACGATGTCGGCCTTGCCCGCCTCGGCCCGCGCGCGCTCGGCGAAGCAGTCGGAGCCGATCGGGCACTTGGACACGCCCAGGCACTCGCGCGCCGACACCGACACCTGCCGCCAGCCCTGGTCGGACACGCCCGGGACCAGCTCGTCGCGGTCGCCGGTCTCGGTGTCGGATGCCCACTCGCGCAGCCGGGTGACCTCGCGGCCGAGCCGGGACACCGCGAACGGGTCGAACAGGCCCTGGTCCTCCGGCTCCTCGGGGGCGTCGAGCCGGTGCAGGCACAGGTAGTTGCGCCTGCCCTTGAGGATGGCGAACGTGGGCGTGCGCCTGAGGTCCTTGGCCAGCGCCTTGGCCAGCCTGGGCAGGTCGCGGTCGACGAGCTGGCGCTGCAGCGCGATCGTCGCCGTCGACACCACCACGGTGGTGCCCTTCTCGACCGCGTGCCGGATCGCGGGGACCAGGTAGGCCAGGGACTTGCCGGTGCCCGTCCCGGCCTGCACGGCCAGGTGGTCGCCGGTGCGGATGGCCCGGCCGACGGCCTCGGCCATCTCGACCTGGCCCGGCCGCTCCGCGCCGCCCACCGCTCCCACGGCGGTCTCCAACAGGGCGCGGACGGGAGGCAGGGCGGGCATGACCGTAGACCGTACCCGGCCCGGTCAGTGCTCCAGCGCGACGACCCGGCTCGGCTGTTCGGCGTTGCGGCGGGTCTTGGTCCACCGGTTGTCGCCGCGGACCAGTCGGGCGAAGGCGCGCCACGAGGTGATGTAGAAGGTGTAAATGTAAAGCGCATAGAGGAATCCGTAGCCGATCGCGTGCGGCAGGCTTACCGACGGTTCGCATTTGCGTCGGTAGATCGGTCCCCAGATCAGGAACGGGAGCAGGCCGAACGAGCCGTAGGTGGCGAACAGCACCCATGCGCCGCCGCTGAACCACTGCCAGACCTCGCCGGGGTTTTCCACAGCGCGGATTCCGAGCAGGATGAACGGGATCGGGTAGACGAGCGTGCCGAGCAGTTGCAGCCACGGCTGGGCGAGGTAATACAGCATTTCCGCGGCGCCGAGGGTGCTCAGGTGCGGGGAATCCCAGATGCGGCGCACATAGCGGCCGCATTGCATCGTGCCCTGGCCCCACCGCGTCCGCTGGGCCAGGAAGCGGCGCATGCTGTAGAGCGCTTCCTGGTCGACGTGGGTGTCGACGGTGAAGCCGGTCTTCCAGCCCGCAGTGAGCAGGTGCACGCCGAGTTCGAAGTCCTCCAGCAGCGCGCCGCGCCACGGCCCGGCGTGGTCGGCGATCGCGTCGAGCGCGGAGAGCCGGGTGAACTGGCCGTTGCCGCCCATGGAGATCGTCCCGGTGCGCCCTCGGGACAGCTGGATGGCCGCGATCGCGCTGCGGAACTCCAGGTCCTGCATGCGGACCAGGGCCGAGCCGAGCCGCCCGCGCAGCGGGCCGCCGTGGCGCTGCGGGACGCCTCGGTTGCTCATCCGCACGTCCACCTGCACCGCGCCGATCGCCGGGTCGCCGAAGAGGTGGTCGGCGGCGCAGACGTCGAGGCAGTCCGGCGCGGGGCGGCCGTCGGCGTCCACCACGACGACGATCGCGCGGTCGGTGTCGGCGTGCTTCCCCATCCACGCCTTGAGTTCGCGGTACGCGCTGTTGAGCGCGTGACCCTTGCCGGTCCGCGCGTGCGGGCGGAAGCGGCGCACCAGGTGCAGGTTCCGGTCGCCGCCGCGCTTGGGGCCGCGCAGGGCGCCGACGACGTCGGCGGTGGCGTCGTCGGAGTCGTCGTCGATGACCCAGACGTGCGCGTGCGGGAAGGTCTTGCGCAGGTACCGGACCGTGTCGCCGATGACGGACTCCTCGTCGCGGCACGGCACGAAGAAGTGCCACTCCAGCCGGGAGCCGTCACCGCTCGGCTGGCGCTTGTGCCGCAGGTACGGGACGACGATCAGGCAGACGTAGGTCACGAACGCCACGCTCATGGTCAGGGCGAGGGCCTGGGTGAAGCCCAGCAGCAGCGCGAGGTTCACGACCGCGCCCGCCGCGTCGACAGCCACACGAACAGCACCAGCGCCGCGGCGCCGCCGATGACGCTGACCATCGAGCCCAGCAGCGTGTGGCCCCAGTGGTAGCCGCGGTCGGTGCCCAGCCAGTCGATCAGGCCGACGAGCGTCAGGACGCGCAGCTGGTTGACCGCGATCACGGCGGCGGCCGCGACGGCGAGCGCGACGACGACGCGCCGGGTGATGGCGGGCCGCAGCGCGATCATCACCGCGCCGACGACCAGCAGCGGCAGCACCAGGAAGGCCGACGTGCACTCCGGGCTCATCCGCAGCCCGAAGGCGGTGTCCGAGCCCAGTCCGAAGTAGATGGTCTGACGGTGGGCGGCCAGATGCACGCCGTCACCGGATACCAGTCGCAGGATTCCGCTCGCCAGCACCATTTCCGCGGTGCGGTAGAACCGGTTGCCGATGACGAGCGCCGCAGCGAGCGCGCCGAGGACGACGACGGCGAGCCGGGCGTGCGGTGCGGGTCTTCGGGGGAGCGCCAGCGCCACGCGATCTCCTAGGTCGGGGGACCGCCTCATCATCGTTCCGGTGCGTGCGTCTGCCCATCGCTGGATCGGGTGATGATTCGCTCGATGGATCGATACTCGCGGTGAGAAATCGGGTGATCGGCCGGGGGTTCGATCCGGGCTGCCACACGATCGGGTTGTGGTGCGTGTCAACTCCCGAGTCTGCCTCGTTTACGCCGGTGTCCCTTCGCGACGTGAGCGTCGCAGGTCCCCGATGGAGGAATGGATGCACAACCGAATGGCGCGACGGGCCGGTCTGCTCGGCCTGGCCGTCGCCGCCGCGCTCATCGCAGGCGCCGCGCCCGCGGCCGCCGCCCCCGGCGACGGGTCGGCCTTCGCGCTCGACGCGGAGCTCACCCTGGCCGGGACCGGCGTCGTGCGCGTCGGACCGATCTCGCCCAGTCACACCGACGGCCCCAGACAGGCCTCGGTGGCGACCGCGGAGATCCCCGGCGTGCTCACCACCGGCCTGCTGACCAGCGCGGCCGAGCTGGACGAGGAGACCGGCGTCGTGCACGCCGAGGCGGCCACCGCCGACGTGGAACTCCTGCTGGCCAGGCTGGGCTCGATCGGGCTGGTCCAGGCGTTCTGCGACGCCACGCAATCCGGCGTGCAGGGGTCCACTGTGCTCGCCGACGTCCGGCTCGCCGGGGTCGAGGTCGCGGCCGAACCCGGCCCCAACACCGTGGTCGAGGTGGACCTCGGGCTGACCGACCTGGTCACGATCATCTTCAACGAGCAGATCCGCAACAAGGACGGCAGCCTCACGGTGAACGCCGTGCACGTCAAGGCCGACCTGCTGGTCGCCACCGGCGACATCGTCATCTCCCAGGCCCGCTGCGGCCCGGCCGCCCCGCCCATCCCGCTGGCCTCCGGCGCGGGCCTGTGGCTCGGCCTCGGGGTGGCCGCTGCGGCCGTCCCGTTCTGGATCGCGGTGCTGCGCAAGCGCCCGACCGACTGAGGGAGGTGCGGTGTACAAGGCTCCGACCGGAGGCGCGGTCGGCGGCGGCGCGGGCCTCGCGCTCACCGGCGCCGACATCGGCTGGTGGATCGCGCTGGGCATCGCCCTGCTGATCACCGGAATCCTGCTGCTGCACGCCCGGCGGCGCAGGCTCAGTTGACCGGTCCCAGTGGAAAGGCGCTGCGGTGCACCCGGAAGTCCTGATCATCGTCGGCACCCGCCCCGAGGCGGTCAAGGCGGCGCCCGTCGCCCTGGCCATGGCCGGGTCCGGCCTCGCCCCCGTGATCGTCCACACCGGACAGCACGGGCGCGTGGTCGACCAGGCGCTCGCGCCGTTCGGCCTCGTCCCCGACGAGCGCCTTCCGGTGCGCAGGCCGGGCGGCGGGCAGGCGGAGCTCATGTCCGCCCTGCTGCCCGCGCTGGACGCCGTGCTGGCCCGGCGCGGGCCCGCCGCCGTCGTCGTCCAAGGCGACACGACGACGACGCTGGCGGGCGCGCTCGCGGCGTTCTGGCGCGGGGTCCCGGTGGCGCACCTGGAGGCCGGGCTGCGCACCGGCGACCTCGCCGCGCCCTTCCCCGAGGAGGGCAACCGGCAGGCCGTCGCCCGACTGTGCGCGCTGCACCTCGCCCCGACCGCGGCCGCGGCCGGGGCGCTGCGGGCGGAGTCGGTCCCGGTGCCCGACATCGTGGTCACGGGCAACACGGTGGTGGACGCGGTCAGGCTGATCGCGTCCACCGACCGGCCCGCTGTCGACCCGTCCTTCGCGGCGCTGGAGCCGGAGCTGGACGCGGGCGCGCGTCTGGTCCTGGTGACCGTCCACCGCCGCGAGTCGTGGGGCGCGCCGCTGGACGGAGTGTTGTCCGCCGTCCGGGCGCTGGTGGAACGCCATGAGGACGTGCGGGTGCTGCTGCCCGCGCACCCGAACCCGGCCGTGCGCGCCCAGGTGCGGGCCGCGCTGGGCGACACGCCCCGCGCCGTCGTCACCGAGCCGCTGGGCTACCCCGACCTGGTCAGGGCCCTGCGGCGAGCCGCCCTGGTGATCACCGACTCCGGCGGCATCCAGGAGGAGGCCCCGACCTTCGGCGTGCCGGTCCTGGTGGCCCGCGACGTCACCGAGCGGCTGGAGGCCCTCGGCGCGGGCTGCGCCCGCCTGGTCGGCACCGACCGCGCCCGGGTGCTGGAGGCCGCCGACCAGACCCTGGCCGCGAACCTCCGCATCCCCACCGGCGCCAACCCCTTCGGCGACGGGCACGCCGCCGAACGGGTGGTGGCCGCGTTACGGCGGCTCGTCGCGGCCCCGGTGCTGGTCAACGCTTCTTGATCGGGGCCCCGGTGCTGGTCAGCGCCTCCTGACCGCGGCCTTCCCCGCCTTGGCCGGAAGCGATCGCGCGCAGCCGACCCCGCGGCCGACCCACTCCGCCAGCCGATCACCGAGACCCGCGCCGTCGACGTGCAGCCAGCCGACCATCTCCCGCCCGCCCATCACCATCACCTCGACGTGCTCACCGAGGAGCCCGCCGGTCTCGTCGCGCGGAACGCGGACGAGCAACCCGCCCTGCCCACTGGCGGCCACCGCCATGTTCCCGTTGACCAGGAACGCCAACCCCCCGAACATCGGCTGCTCGGTGATGCCGTCCACGCCCGCGAGCAGTTCCCGCACCCGCTCGGCCAACACCCGGTCGTACGCCATGGCGGGAGTATGAACCCACCCGCCGACAATCGCGGTGCCCACAAGGTCCAGAGGGTCTGCGCCCGTGACCTGCTGGTCAACAGCCCGGTGATGCTGTTCCGGCGGCCGCGGGGTGGTGGACGAGACGGTCGCCTGGTTTAGCGCCCCGTGGGTACTGCCTACGCCATGGTCGACCACGGCTGGGCGCCGGGCACGGCGGGTCTGGCCGTGGTCCTCACCCATTACGACGCATTCGCCGCGTCCTGGCCCGATCTGGCGTGGGCCATGCTTGATCTCATGGCGGAGCATTCGCGAGTCGCCGCGCTGATGGGGCGGCGGCTGCTGTGTCTGGTCCACAGCAGCGATCCGGACCTCAGCTTCGAGCCGGTCGGGGCGGCGCCGGTGCTGTGGAATCCCGCCGAGTGGCTCGACGCCGTGCGGCGGGAGGGGTAGCTGGGGGCAGGCTCCGGCACGCAGCACGGACCGCCCATGGCAGTGCCGACAGGGAACGCCTGCCGCTCGGTGACCCCGGGCTCGTCCCGTGCGACCCATGGCCTCACCCGTCGACAGTCGCGGTGAGCCCTTCGCCGCCACGGCCGCCCGCGATCAGGGACTCGACGCGGTCGGCCACCGCGTGCAGGCCGCCGTCGCCCAGTGGGCCTGTCCTGCGCAGGTCGATCAGGTGTCGGATGACCGTCAGGTGTTCGGTGAGGTCGGCGGGGCCTGCCGGGTACTCGCCGCAGGTCAGTTCCGTAGCGGTCGCGGTAGCTCCGGTGACGACGTGGCCGATCTGGGGTGCTGCCGTCTCGGCGAACGCGGCGACGTCGATGCCCGCCCGGCGCACCCCGTCGAGCGCGCGCAGCAGGCCGAGTTGGGCGTCGTACCAGACGCCGAAGAGCGCCAGGTCCCACACCGCCGCGGCGTCGGCCCGCTCGCCGACGAACCGCGGCGTGCCCAGCAGGGCCAGAGTGGACGCGTGCCGCTCGAACACCGCCCGCGGTCCGCTGTAGAGGAACGTGGCGGCGTCGGTCCCGATCGCCTCGGGCGGGGTCTGCACGCCCGCGTCGAGGTACGACCCACCAGCGGCGGTGACGGTCCGCTCGGCCGCCCGCGCGTCCTCCGCCGTGCCGGTGGTCAGCGCGACGACGGTGCGCCCGGTGAGGTCGGGCAGCCGGGCCAGGCAGTCGCGCACCGCCGCGTGGTCCTTGAGGGTCAGCAACACCAGGTCGCCGCCCTCGACGGCCTCCGCGAGCGACCCGGCGACCCGCGCGCCGGTCCCGACCGCCCGCTCCGGCGTCCGGTTCCACACCACGACCTCGCGGCCGCTGCCCGCCAGCCGCCGCGCGACCGCCGTGCCGATGGCCCCGGTCCCGATCACCGCGACGCGTGTCCCACTCGTCATGCGGCGATCCTGCGACCTCCAGCGCGCTGGAGGTCAAGGAGCTCAGCCCGCAGGCGCCAGCTTCGGCACGCCCACCAGGGTCACGCCCGCCTCGGTCATGCGGTTCAGCGCGGACTCGACGGTCGGCGCGGCCACGCCCGCGGTCATGTCCAGCAGCACGCGCGTGGTGAAGCCCGCCTCGGCGGCGTCGACGGCCGTCGCCCGGACGCAGTGGTCGGTGGCGATGCCCACGACGTCCACCCGGCCCACGCCCCGCTCCCGGAGCCAGTCCGCCAGCGGGGTGCCGTCGGCGGTGCCCTCGAAGCCGGAGTACGCCGCGGCATAGTCGCCCTTGCGGAACACCTCGTGGATGCGGGAGGTGTCCAGGTTCGCGTGGAACTCGCTGCCGGTGGTCTCGGCGACGCAGTGCCGCGGCCACGAGTGGACGTAGTCCGGGGTCTCGCTGAAGTGGTCGCCCGGGTCGATGTGGTGGTCGCGGGTGGCGACGACGAAGTCGTAGTCGGTCTCGGCGATGTAGTCGCTGATCGCCGCCGCGACCTCGGACCCGCCCGCGACGGCGAGCGAGCCGCCCTCGCAGAAGTCGTTCTGGACGTCCACGACGATCAGCGCCGTCTTGTCGTGCATCACTGCTCCCCGGTGAGGTGGACGGTCGGGATGGCGGGCTCGCCCGCGGAGAGCTTCAGGCCCTCCCACGGCAGGCTCACCAGGCCGGTGCGGACCCGTTGCCTGCCATCCTCCAGCGTGGGCAGTCCGGGCGCAGGCTGTCCACCACGCAAAAGGGGGATCTGCAGGTACCGGTCGTGCTCGTCGGCGTCGGGCGCGGGGCCCGACGCCAGGAACACGACCTCCTCCAGCGCGGTCCCCGTGGCCTTGTGCCGCCGCAGCGCCACCTTGCGCCCGCCCAGCGACTCCTTCGACGAGCTGCGCTTGGCCACCGGCCGCCCGTCGACCTCCACCAGCTTGTAGACCATCCCGGCCGTCGGCGCGCCCGAGCCGGTGACCAGCGACGTCCCGACCCCGTAGGCGTCCACCGGCTCGGCGCGCAGGGCGGCGATCGCGTACTCGTCGAGGTCGCCGGAGACCACGATCCGCGTCCGCGTCGCCCCCAGCCGGTCCAGCTGCTCGCGGGCCTGCCTGGCCAGCACGCCCACGTCGCCGGAGTCGATGCGCACCGCGCCCAGCCCGGTGCCCGCGACCTCGATGGCGGTGTCGATGCCCCGGGTGATGTCGTAGGTGTCGACCAGCAGCGTGGTGTCCGTCCCCAGCGCGTCCACCTGCGCGGCGAACGCGTCGCGCTCGCTGTCGTGGAGCAGGGTGAACGCGTGCGCGCACGTCCCCGCGGTCGGGATGCCGTAGGCCCGGCCCGCCGCCAGGTTCGACGTCGTGGCGAACCCGGCGAGGTAGGCGGCCCTGGCCGAGGCCACGGCCGCCAGCTCGTGCGTGCGCCGCCCGCCCATCTCGATGATCGGCCGCCCGTTGGCCGCGCTCACCATGCGCGCCGCCGCCGAGACGATGGCGCTGTCGTGGTTCAGGATCGACAGCACGACGGTCTCCAGCAGCACCGCGTCGGCGAACGTCCCGGTGACCGTCATGATCGGCGAGCCGGGGAAGTACAGCTCGCCCTCGGCGTAGCCGTCGACGTCGCCGCCGAAGCGGTAGTCGGCCAGCCAGGCCAGCGCCTCGTCGCCGACGACCCCGGTGTCGCGCAGGTGCGCCAGCTCGGCCTCGCCGAAGCGGAAGTCGGCGATCGCGTCCACGACCCGCCCGGTCCCGCCCACGACCCCGTAGCGCCGACCGTTGGGCAGCCGCCGGGCGAAGACCTCGAACACGCACTGCCGCGCCGCGGTGCCGTCGCGCAGCGCCGCGGCGAGCATCGTCAGCTCGTAGTGGTCGGTCAGCAGAGCCGTGGTCATGGTCGAAGCCTACGGGTACGCCATTCGAGGGAAGATCCCTCGGACCGAGTCAAAGCGGGCATGCCACCATTAGGGGTATGACCGCGCCCGTCGACATGGAGCAGACGCAGAGCAGTCCCGTCGGTTCCGAGGTGGTGTCCGAGGACAGACCGTGGCAGACGGTCGTCTGGAACGACCCGGTCAACCTCATGTCGTACGTGACCTACGTCTTCCAGAAGCTGTTCGGCTACAGCCGGGACAAGGCGACCAAGCTCATGCTCGACGTGCACCACGAGGGCAAGGCCGTGGTGTCGTCGGGGACCAAGGAGAAGGTCGAGGGCGACGTGGCCCGCCTCCACGCCGCCGGTCTCTGGGCGACGATGGAACACGCCTCGTGAAGCAGTGGACGCGCAAGGGCAAGCTGGTGGTGGCCGTCATCGACCGCCAGGAGGCGGCCGTGCTGCGCGGGCTGGTGTCGCAGATCGACGACATGCTCAAGGCCCGCCAGGAGGACTCCCCGCAGGACGAGCTGGCCGAGCTGACCGGCATCCGCACCGGCCCGACGACCTCCCCGGACGACCCGATCCTGTCCCGGCTGCTGCCGGACTTCCACAAGCTCGACCCCGACAACCCGACCCGCGAGGACATCGACTCCGCGGCCGCGCTGCGCTCGCTGCACGAACCCGAGCTGCTCGACCGCAAGATCGGCGTCGCCGCGGTCGTGATGGACACCTGCCCGATGTACGGCGGCGAGGTGCGGCTCAGCGACGAGCAGGCCGACGCCTGGCTGGCCGCGCTCAACGACGTCCGCATCGCCCTCGGCACGGCCCTCGAGGTCAGCGAGGACACCCCGGACGAGCTGCCCGACGACGACCCCCGCGCGCCCAACATGGCCGTCTACCACTGGCTGACCTGGGTGCAGGAGTCGCTGGTCCAGGCCCTGTCGGCGTGATCGGCGGCGTCCGGGTGGGCCACCACCACCGCATCGGCGACGGCTGGGCCACCGGGACGACGGTCGTGCTGTTCCCCGAGGGGACCGTCGGCGGGGTCGACCAGCGCGGCGGCGCGCCCGGCACCCGGGAGACCGACCTGCTGGCCCCGGAGAACCTGGTCGAGCGCGTCGACGCGGTCTGCCTGTCGGGCGGCAGCGCATACGGCCTGGCCGCCGCCGACGGCGTCATGCGGTGGCTGGGGGAGCGCGGCCAGGGCTTCCGGGTGGGCGCCGAGCCGCACGAGGTGGTGCCGATCGTGCCCGCCGCGGTGCTGTTCGACCTGCCCCGCTCGGACTGGGGCAACCGCCCGGACGCCGCGTTCGGCTACCTGGCCTGCGAGGCGGCCGCGGAGGGCCCGGTCGAGCAGGGCTCGGTGGGCGCCGGGGCGGGGGCGCGCACGGGCTCGCTGAAGGGCGGCGTCGGCACGGCGTCGGTCCGGGTGGGTGAGATCACAGTGGCCGCGCTGCTGGCCGTCAATGCCCGGGGCGAGGCCGCCGACCCCATGACCGGGGAGCTGTACGCGGCGTCGGTCGCGCCCGGGGAGTTCCCGGAGGCGCCCGGCAGGCCGGGGGCGCTGTCCGCGCCCGCCGCGTCGGACCTGAACACGGTCATCGGCGTCATCGCCACCGACGCGGCCCTGACCAAGGCGCAGTGCCGCAGGCTGGCCATCTCCGGGCACGACGGCCTGGCCCGCGCCCTGCGCCCGGCGCACTCGCTGTTCGACGGCGACACCCTCTTCGCCGCCGCCACGGGCGTGCGCCCGGCGCCCGACGCGGCGGGCTTCGACGGGCTCTGCGCGGCGGCGGCCGACGCGGTGGCCCGCGCGGTCGGCCACGGCGTCCTGGCCGCGTCCACCGTGGGTGACCTGCGCGCATACCGCGACGCGTGGCCCTGACGTGCCCTCTCCCACGGACTGGGAGCACCCCATCCGCGCAGTAGGATGGGCGTCGTGCTGCAGATCCGCCGAGACCTCGTGGACGCGATGGTGGCCCACGCCCGCCGCGACCACCCGGACGAGGCATGCGGCGTGATCGCCGGTCCGGAGGGCTCCGACCGCCCCGAGCGGTTCATCCCGATGCTCAACGCCGCGCGTTCGCCCACGTTCTACGAGTTCGACTCGACCGATCTGCTGCGCCTCTACCGCGACATGGACTCCCGTGACGAGGTGCCGGTGGTCATCTACCACTCGCACACCGCCACCGAGGCCTACCCGTCGCGCACGGACATCTCCTACGCCTCCGAACCCGACGCGCACTACGTGCTGGTCTCCACCCGCGACCCCGAGGTCCACGAGCTGCGGTCGTACCGCATCGTCGACGGCGTCGTCACCGAGGAGCCCGTCGAGGTCGTCGAGTCCTACCGGTTCGCCCACACCGGTCCTGACGACGTGCCCGAGCGCGGCTAGGAATACCCGCCGTTCCGCGGGCGTTTTTCCTTATCGAATCAGCGTTATCCAACCGGAGGTTCCCCCATGGCCGTGACCGTCTCGATCCCGACCATCCTGCGCACCCACACCGGCGGCGAGAAGACCGTCTCCGCGGCGGGCGCCACCCTGGCCGAGGTGATCGACAACCTGGAGGCCAACCACGGCGGCCTCAAGGCCAGGCTGGTCAAGGACGGCACCCTGCACCGCTTCGTGAACGTCTACGTCAACGACGAGGACGTGCGCTTCGCCGGTGGCCTGGAGGCCAAGGTGGCCGACGGCGACAACGTGACCATCCTCCCGGCCGTCGCGGGCGGCTGATTCCCCATGGCCAGGTACGACTCACTGCTGCACGCGCTCGGCGACACGCCGCTGGTCGGCCTGCCCCGGCTGGCGCCCGCCGAGGGCGTGCGGCTGTGGGCCAAGCTGGAGGACCGCAACCCGACGGGGTCGATCAAGGACCGTCCGGCGCTGGCCATGATCGAGGCCGCCGAGCGCGACGGTCGGCTGGCGCCCGGCTGCACGATCCTGGAGCCGACCTCGGGCAACACCGGCATCGCCCTGGCGATGGCCGCGAAGCTCAAGGGCTACGGGCTGGTCTGCGTGATGCCGGAGAACACCTCCGAGGAGCGCAAGCAACTGCTCCAGGCCTACGGCGCGCGGATCGTGTACTCGCCCGCGGCCGGTGGCTCGAACGAGGCGGTCCGCCGCGCGAAGGCGCTGGCCGAGGAGCACCCGGACTGGGTGATGCTGTACCAGTACGGCAACCCGGACAACGCGATGGCGCACTACCGGTCCACCGGCCCGGAGATCCTGCGCGACCTGCCGTCGGTGACGCACTTCGTGGCGGGCCTGGGGACCACGGGGACGCTGGTGGGCGTGGGCCGGTACCTGCGCGAGCACAAGCCGGACGTGCAGATCATCGCCGCCGAGCCCCGTTACGGCGAGCTGGTCTACGGCCTGCGCAACCTGGACGAGGGCTTCGTGCCGGAGCTGTACGACCCGGATGTGCTGACCGGCCGCTATTCGGTGGGCTCGTACGACGCATTGCGGCGGACGCGGCAACTGCTGGAGGTGGAGGGCATCTTCGCGGGCATCTCCACCGGCGCCATCCTGCACGCGGCGCTGGCGGTGGCCGAGAAGGTCGCCGGGACGGGCGAGTCGGCCGACGTGGTGTTCATCGTCGCGGACGCGGGCTGGAAGTACCTGTCGACCGGGGCGTACTCGGGCTCGCTGGACGAGGCCTCGGAACGGCTCGACGGCCACCTCTGGGCGTAACCGCATTAGCCCGTTGCCGGTAGGAAACGCTTCTTGTCGGTGATTCTCTTTGTTTGAGCGGGAAGCCGCCGAGCGCGTTGGCTAGCGTGGATGAGTGCCGAAATCCCCCAAGACCTTCGCGCTCGGCAGCGCCCTGCGCGCTGCCCGGCAGAACAATGACATCACCCTGCGGGACTTCGCGGGGCAGATGGGCGTCGACCCGGCGATGCTGTCCCGCTGGGAGACCGGCTACCGCACACCGAGGCCGGACCAGGTAGCCCGCATCCTGGCAACCCTGGGCGTCGTCGGCGAGCAGTACCAGGACATCATGACCCTCGTCCAGGCCAGTCCGGCCGACCAGTGGATCGCCACGACCCTCCCGGAACGCCGACAGCAACTAGCCGCTTTCGTCGAATACGAGCAGAACGCGGCCACCCTTCTCGAACTTTTGCCCACAATGATCCCCGGTCTCCTGCAAACCACGGAATACGCGCGGGCGATGATGGTGCGCGCAGGACTCTCCGCGGCGGAGGTCGAGGCCCGAGTAGCGCTCCGGAACCGCCGCAAGGAGGTGATCCTCCGGCCGATTCCGGCCCACTACACGGCCCTGATCGGCCAAGCCGCGCTGTACCAGCGGATCGGCGGAGCCAAGGTCCTCCACAACCAGCTCCGCTACCTGCTCACGCTGGGCAGGCGCGCCAACATCGAGCTGCGGATCCTGCCCTTCGACGCCGATTGGTACCCCGGGTTGGACGGCTCCTTCCACGTGATCTCCGGTGTTAACCTGATCAAGAGCGTGTTCATCGAGACCGGACGCTCCATGGTCTGGCTGCACAGGCCGGAAGACGTGAACGCCTACCGGCAGGCGGCGGAAGCCAGCCTCCGAGCTGCCCTGAGCATGGACGACTCGCTGCGTCTGGTCGCCGCTCTGGTGCAGCGAACGGAGGCCCGTGGTGACCGATTGGCGCAAGTCGACCCATAGCGTGAACGGCGCAAGCTGCGTCGAACTGTCCAACACCCTCGACGCCATCCGCGACTCGAAGAACCCTGAGGGGCCGGTGCTTCGCTCGGACGTCAGAGCGTTGATCCGGGCTGTGAGGCGACCGCGCTTCCGTGCGCCGCGCTAGCGCGGCAACTATAGTGGGTGTTCGCACACTATAGTTGGCATTGGAGGTCTCGTGGAGCTGGGACGACCGCTGGCGACCGTGACCCCCACTCTCGACGGGGATGTGCTCTTCCTGCTGGCCAGGACCGAAACCGCCCTCACCGTCGGTCAGTTGCGCCGAGTGCTTCCCCAGCGCTCCGCGGAAGGGCTGCGCAAGGTGCTCCGGCGGCTCACCGATCAGGGAACCGTGCTGACAGAGCAGGTAGGCAACGTCTACAGCTACCGGCTCAACCGCGACCACCTCGCCGCCGAGCCCGTTCTCGCGCTTGCCCACATCCAGCAGACCTTCCTGGAGCGCCTGTCGAACCGCCTCGCCAGTTGGCCGACTCCGCCGGTGTACGCCGCCGTGTTCGGCTCAGCCGCTCGCGGCTCGATGACCCCTGACAGCGACATCGATCTGCTTCTGGTGCTGCCGGAAGACGGCGCGCCCTGGGAGGAGCGAGTCGGCGCTCTGGAGGACGAGGTGACCCGGTGGACCGGCAATGACGCCCGCGCGCTGACGTTCACCGTCGCCGACGTCGTCAGCCGCGGGGCTGACGAACCGGTCCTGCGGGACGTCCTCGACCACGGCCTGACCGTGGCTGGAAATTCGGCCTGGCTCGTTAAGCACGTACAAGGAAGGACAGGTTGACCGCGTGCGCACTACCCCGTGCGACGCCCGTATGCGGCAAGGCCGACGGCGCAAGGCAGAACAGTTCTACGCTGCGGCCAGTCTGATCGCCGATCTAGCCGATCAGCACGACGACATCGCAGACGCGTACGTGACACTGTGCGTCCACGCGGGCATCGCAGCGGCTGATGTCCTCTGCTGCGCTGCCTTGGGCGAACACGCCCAAGGCGAGAGCCACAATGACGCGGTCAGCCTGCTGTCCAAGGTCGACCGTGAGGCGAGCAGGCACCTCGGCGCCCTCCTGCGGCTGAAGACGAAGTCGGGATACGGCCACACTCCGGCCACCCCGGACGAGTTCAAACGCGCGGGGCGCGCTGCCGAGTCGTTGATCGACAAGGCTCGTCGGACTCAAACCTCCATGTGACGAGCCGGGGCGCGGTCGCGCCACCACGCCCACGTCACCGCCGCGCCCAGTGTTGCGCCCGTGAAGTTGAGCAGTGCGTCGTCGAACGCGACGACGCGGCCCACCGGTAGCAACCACTGCCCCAGCTCTATCCCCACCGCCACGCACGCGCTTGACAGGGCTACTCGCTTCATCGAGCGCAACCACCGCCATCGCAGTGGGGCGATCATCCCCAGCGGCATCAGCAGGAACAGGTTGCCCACCAAGCGCCAGACCGTGATCTCGTCGTAGGCGCCGAACAGGTCCGCGCCCGGGATCAGGCTCACCGACGTGCGCTCGCCGCCGCCCACCGGGACGAACACCAGGTATGCCACCGGTAGCGCGGCCATCATCACCAGCACGTCCGCCACGATGAGCCGCCACGCTCCCCGGCGTCTCCGCAGTGCCGCCAGCGCGCACGCGAGCACGATCACCACCGGCAACGCGAACAATGTCAGCGGCAGCACGTCGCCGAACAGCCGCCACAGCATCTCCATGTGATCCCCCCGAGATCAATCCTGGCAGACGAACACCCCCGCCCGCGCGGCCACTGCCGCGGCAGTGGCGGCCTGGTCGGCGACCGACGGATCGATGCGCCCCGTCGTCAGCAAGTGGTAGTACAGCGGCGCCGACACCGCCCGGATCACCGCCTGCGCGTCGGTGCCCTCGGGCGCCTCGCCCCGCTCGATCGCCCGCTCGACGCAGGGGGCCCACTCGGCGACCCGGGTGGCGTAGAAGCCGTGCAAGGCCTCCGCTGCCTGCACGTCGCACGTCGCCGCCGCGATGATCGACGTGAACAGCCTGCCCTGCCGGGGGTCGGTCAGCGTGCGCAGCACGAGGTCGGCGTTCGCCCGCAGGTCGCCGAGCAGACTTCCCGTGTCGCTGCGGGGTGACGACTCCTCCGCCATGTCGATCAGCAGATCGGCCACCAACGCGGTCACGCTGCCCCAGCGCCGGTAGACGGTCGTCTTGCCCACATCGGCACGACGGGCGATGTCGGCGAGGTCGAGGTGGGCAAAGCCCTGTTCGGCCAGCGCGTCGCCCGTCGCCCGGAGGACCTGTGCGCGGACGCGTGCGGTCCGACCGCCTGGGCGCGTCATAACGGGACTCCAGTTCCTTTAAGTGTGCTACCTTAACGGCACCACAGTACCGTTAACTGGGGAGGAATCATGGAGCATCGTCGATTGGGCGCGTCCGGCCTGCTGGTCCCCGCGCTGAGCCTCGGCGCGGGCACGTTCGGCGGGCGCGGCCCCCTGTTCGGCGCGTGGGGCGACACCGGGGTCGACGAGGCGCGCAACCTCGTGGACCTGTGCTTGGACGCGGGCGTCACCATGTTCGACACCGCCGACGTCTACTCCGACGGCGCGTCCGAGGAGGTCCTCGGCGCTGCGGTCAAGGGCCGTCGCGACCGCGTCCTGTTGTCCACCAAGGCAACCCTCCCCACCGGCGACGGCCCGGCCGACGCGGGCTCGTCCCGCTCGCGCCTGATCAAGGCCACCGAAGCCGCCCTGCGCCGCCTGGACACCGACTACCTCGACCTCTTCCAACTCCATGCCTTCGACGCGGGCACCCCCGTCGAGGAAGTCCTCGACACCCTCCACGACCTCGTCCGCGCGGGCAAAATCCGCTACCTGGGCGTGTCCAACTTCGCAGGCTGGCAGCTCATGAAGTCGTTGTCCCTGGCCGAGAAGCACCACCACCCGCGTTATGTCGCCCACCAGGTCTACTACTCCCTGATCGGCCGCGACTACGAGTGGGAACTGATGCCGCTCGGCCACGACCAGGGCGTCGGAGCGCTGGTCTGGAGCCCCCTCGGCTGGGGCCGCCTCACCGGCAGGGTCCGCCGCGACCAGCCCCTCCCCGCCACCAGCCGCCTCCACGACACCGCCGACTTCGGCCCACCGGTCGACGACGCCCTCCTGTACGACGTGGTCGACGCCCTGACCGAGATCGCGGCGGAGACCGGCAAGACGATCCCGCAGATCGCCATCAACTGGCTCCTGACCCGTCCCACGGTGTCCTCGGTCATCATCGGCGCCCGCACCGAGGCCCAACTCCGCGACAACCTCGGCGCCGTCGGCTGGCAGCTGACGCCGGACCAGCTTGCCCACCTGGACAAAGCCAGCGCGCGGACCGCGCCCTACCCGTACTTCCCTTACCAGCGCCAGGAAGGCTTCGCCCGACTCAACCCGTCACTGATTTAGCTCAACCAGCAACGCCCGCGCCTCGTCCCGCCCCACCGCACTCCACCGCGCGAGCGCCCGAGCAGCCTTGACCCGGATGTGGCGCGGGACAGCGCTGTCCCGCGCCACATCCCGGGCGACGACGGCCGCCTGCTCCCGGTAGTCGCGGTGCGCGTCCACCATCGCCGTGGCCGCCCGCAATCGAACACCGGGCGGCAGGGCCGCGTCACGAGCCATGTCCTGCAAGGCAATCGCGCCTTCGTAGGGCTCGAACAACGCGACGCACGCGAGCACCTGGACGCGCAGCAGCGGGTTGTCGGTCCTGATCCGGCGAAGCCAGCGCACCAGACCGCCCCGCAGGTCCGGCCGATGCCGGGCGAGCGACCGCGCCGCCTTCACCCGCGTCCCCATCGGCACGTCCTCGTCGTCGATGAGCGCGCGAAGCGCCGCCGCTCCCCATTCCCTGCCCCGCTCACCGAAGCGCATCAGATCGTCGGCGGCCCACCAGCGCAGGGCGGGCAGGCCCGCGCGATCGGTGGCGACGGCGTCCAACACCCGCGCGCCAACCGCCCGGTCCGGCCCCGAGTGATCGGCGAGCACCTTCGCGGCGGCCACCCGCGTGGCCGCTCGGGGCCGGTCGAGCAACTTCCGCACGGGTGCGAGCCCGTCCCGGGCCCGCAGCGCGTAGCGGATGCCGACCAGGTCCCGGTCCGAGAGGCGCGGGTTCGCACACAGCTCCCGCAGACTGTCCGTGACCTCGTCGGCGGGGATCGGGGAGATCTCCAACAGCTGGCGCACCGCCGTAATGCGAGGACGCCACGCGGGCTCGGTGACGATCTGGTGGAGTTCGGTCAGCACGCCTTGCCGGTAGCCCCGCCCGAGCCCGGCCCGAGCGATTCGCGCACGCGGGCCCGTCAGCACGGCCGCAGCGTCCTCAGCGAAGCGAGGCGACAGCTCGGAGAGCAGCGTGGCGGCCTCGACCCGCTCGGACGGCAACGTTTCCGGCGCGACCAACGCCTCCCGCAGCACCTGTTCGGCTTCCACCGCCAGCCTGCGGTTCCGCCACTCACTCACCCCAGCCACCCGCGACCGCAGCGGAGCGGTGGAATCGGCCAGCAACGCGCGGTGAGCCTCGAACTCCTCGATCCCGCTGAGCGAACGGGCCAGCAGACTCCGGTTCTCCGCCGGGACGGTGGGATCGCGCAACAGCGCCACCTTCATCTGCGTCAGATCGACGCGATCGAAGGCGTGGAGGACGCTCAGCCAGCGCAGGGCGCGTTGTCGTTCGGCTCCGGTGTGCGCCGGGTCCTGGATCAAGCGGCGCAGGATGGCGACCGCGGTGTCACGGGACTCGGGGGCGAGCCGTCCCACCCGGGACGCGGCCTCCGCCCGGTCCGCGATGGCCTGGCGTTCATCCGTCATCACGGCCCACACATGGTCCATGCCGCCGGAATCGAGGGTCACCAGGCGGATGATCGCCTCGATCCGCCAGGTGAACCACAGGAACTCGTCGTCGGCCTGGTCGGTCAGCTCGCTGATCGCCTCGCGGCACTGGTCGGGACAAGCCTCCGCCACGATCGTCGCGCAGACCTCGCGAGCGCGACGAGGAAGGTCGGTGTCCGCAATGAGCGCACGGATGACCGGCAACGTTCCCGCGTCGAGGCGGACGCGCTCCCGCACCCGTTCTTCCCACCAGTAGTCGGAAAGGTGGGCGCTGACCGCGAGATCCAGCTCCGGCACCAACTGGGCTTGGTCATCGTTCGACAGGATGTCGAGTTCCGCCAGCGCGGCGGCCAGCAGGTGCATCTCGCGCTCTGTCACCTCCGGGCGCCGCGCGACTTGGAGCAGGGCGTCGGCCAGCTTCCCCCGCGCCGCTGGTCCCAGACCGTCGGACGTGCTCGACAGGAGCGTCAGATTCCGGATCGGAAAGACCAGGAAAACCAGGAGTTCGTACATACCGTCGACTGCCGCCTGATGGAACCTCGGTCCTCGGTGGACGAGCCGTTGAAAGGCGTTGAACCTGGCGTTGGTACAGCGATTCAAGCTGTCTAGATCACGCAAGGCGGCTTTGGCCATGGCGCCGCTGTCGTAACGGTGGTAGGTGTGATCCTGGCCGGAGGACTCCCAAGAATCCACCTCGTGCGGCCCCAACAGCGCGAGCAGTTCGGCGGACGCTCTGCCACGGAGTTCCGGTCTCAGCTCCCGCAGCCTCTGCCATGCGGTCCACCGGTTTCCTGGGGAGCGCCCGGATTCGGCGATCTCCAGCAGGTGCTGGGACACCTCGGCGTGGAACTCGGGCCCGAGATCGGCCAACGCGCTCGCCGCCGACAAACGGTCGCTTGTCCGGGCCGACCGATCGGCGAGCAACCGGGTCAGCAGGTCGACGGACTGCTGCCCGCGTGGCCCGCCGAGAGCGGCGAGCGATCCCCACGCCGATGGGGTGGCCAACTGGAACTGCTGGTCGTCCAACAGTTGGTCGATCAGGTCGTTGACCTCGGCTTGGTGTTCCGGGCTCAACTCAGCGATGATCGAGATCACCCAGTAGAGATCCGAGAACACGTGCACGCTCTTGGCCGAGGCCGTGATCCTGAGCAACTCCAACGCCTGCGCATGGAGTCCGAGGGCGGCTAGGGATCGCGCGCATCGGTAGCGGTCGACCGGGCGTGGGTCGAACTCCCGGGACAACGCCAGAAGACGGTCAATGGCAGCGGATCGTGGGCCGGGGCCCAGTTCGGCGAGGGCATCGCAGGCGGCGATCCGAGCCCAGTAGTCCACTCGCCGGTTGTCGGCTAGTTCGGTGAGGGCGTTGACGGCTTCCTCGGTATGGAGTGGTCCGAGGGATGCCAGGGCGACGGCCGCTTCGCGGATGCCTGCCTGCATGGTGGTGCGCGTGGTCAGGACGCGGCGGAACACCGCGATCGCTCGCTCCTGGTGCTCCACGCCGATCTCGATCAGGCCCGTGGCGGCCTCGACGCACCAGTCGTCGGGGGACCAGGGGTCGTCGATGATTGTCTCGAGGGCGGCGACGGCGTGGGCGCGGCCGTTCGGACTTAGTCCGGACAGGACGACGGCGGCTGGCCTGCTCGTGGCGGCGGTCGCCCTCGGATCGTCGAGGACTGACAGCAACCCGCGCTCGGCGACCTCCTGCTCGTCGCCGCCGCATTCCGACAGTGCCTCTGCGGCGGCGAGCCGGTCGGCGACCGCGATCGTGGTGTCCGTTGTCACCGAACGCAGTAGGGACAACGCTTCCGCGGCTTCGGCGCGCAACCGGGTCGCCAGTGCTGCCGCCGCCTCCACCCGGGACCGCCACGGCGCGGCGTCGTCGCGCATCAGGGCGAGCAGCCAGGCCGCCAGGCCGGGGTGGTGGGCGGCGCGGCTTGCCTCGGCGAGGATGTCGCCTGCCTGGTGCTGGGTCGTCATCGCCCAGTCGCGCACGGTCGCCAGGAACGCGGTCATCGCCTCGGCGCTGGCGGGGATGTGCCAGGCCAGGAGCCGGGCGGCGAGCAGGTGCTCCTCCGCCCAGCCGCTGTGCAGCCACCCGACCAGCCGGTCCGCCTCGGTCGGGTGCAGGTGGGTGTGGTGCAGCAGGACCGCGCGGGCGTGGCGGCCGCGTTCCGGGACACGTGCGACGTGCAGGAGGCGGGCGAAGGCGGGGTGGTCGGCGTCGAAGTGGTCGGGCAGCAGCCGGGCTTCCGCGGTCGCGGCGAGGTGTTCGGCGAAGCTGTGGTGGAGGAAGCGCAGGTCGCCTGCTCGGCGGACGAGTGGGCCTGCGGCGGTCAGGTAGGTCGACAGCTCCTCGGTCCAGTCGGCGGGCAGGTCGGGGACGTGCTCGCGCACCCACTCCTGCGCGGCTGTCGTCAGCGAGGTGTCGGCCTCCAGCCGCACTCGGCCCAGGTGTTCCAGCAGCGGGTCGCAGAAGGGCTGGAACGCCGATCGGACGGTGTGGCCGGAGCGGAGGAACTTCAGGTAGCTCTCGTAGAGCTCGTACTGATTGTCTGGGAGAGGGCGGTTGTCGGTTCGCTCGAAGACGATCGCGGCGATGGTGGCCAGCAGGGGGACCCGGACCAGCTCGTCGAGGTGGGCGGCTCGGACCTGGCGGAGGAAGCGTGAGGCGGCGGGGTCGTCGGTGAACCAGTTGATCGCGAAGCGGCGCAGGGCCTCCTCGTCGAAGGGCTGCAACTCGTAGCGGGCGGCGCCGATGCGTTGGACGGGGGCGAGGGAGGCGCCCTCGATGGGGCGGGTGGTCAGGACCAGGCGGTACGGGGAGTCCGGGGTCGCCCAGCCTGCCAGGACGCGGACCAGGTGGTCTCGTTCGGTGGCGTCGGCGACCTCGTCCAGGCCGTCCACGAGCAGCAGCCATCGGCAGCCCACGACGCGGTCGCCCAGGGTGGCCGCGGTCGGGTGGCAGGCCAGGAGAGCGCCGTACTCGGCTCGGGCGCTCTCGGCCAGGGCCTCGGAGAACGGCAGGGTGAGTCGGGTGGCCAGCTCGCGGGCCGTCAGGCGCAGGGGCACGACCGGCTCGGTCAGCGGCTCCTCGTCGGACGACGCCAGCCAGCGCGCGGCGATGTCCGCTGCCAGCCGCAGGGACAGCGTCGACTTTCCCTGGCCGGGGCCGCCGGTGACGATGAGGTTGTCGTCATCGTCCAGCGCCTTGCGGACCGTGCGGGCCGGTGGGCGGACCGTGAGGCGGATGACGGGGGTCCTGGGTGACTCGGTGAGGTGGCCGCGGGCGTCGAGGATGGGCTCGGGGCGGTGCTGGTGGGTGGACTTCTCCTCCGAGCCGTGGCCGAGGTCCTGGCGGACGTAGACCGTGTCCAGGCTGGGCCGCCGCGCGCCGGGCAGGCGGTAGGGCATTTCTTGGGCCGCCGACACCTGCGCCTGCAGCAGGGACCGCACCTCGTCGGGCGGCGGCGGAAGCGCGCACCAGTCCTCGGGTGGGGTGTGCGCGACCGGAGCCGCGGGCTCGGCGTAGTGGAAGTGCACGTCGCCGTGGATGTCCCTGGCTTGGACGATGGGGCCGTGGATCGCGCCGTCGATGTGGTTGGCGACGGTGCGGTCGGGTTCCACCGGGCTCCCTCGTGGCGCTGTCGTTGCGGTGGGTGATCTTACTTCGCGCCGGGGCCGCGCGGGGTTGCCGAACGCGGCCGGAGGTAGGTTGCCGGGGTGATTGAACTGGCCCGCTCCGCCGAGGTGCCCGCGCCGCCCATGCAGGTCTGGGCCGTGGTGGCCGACGCGCGCCGTGCTCCCGACTGGTTCAGCTTCGCCGAGCGCACCGACGTGGTGTCGGGGTCGGGGAAGGGCGAGCGGCGGCGGCAGCACGGGCGCTGGGACGGCAAGCGGTCGGAGATCGACCAGGAGGTCGTCGAGTTCGTGCCCGGCGAGGTGATCGCCTGGAAGCACACCGCGGAGCGGGTCGACGGCAAGGACGCGCCGAAGTTCGCCGCGTCGGCGGTGTTCCGGGTCGAGTTGGCCGCGGCGGGGGACTCGACGCTGGTCACGCTGCGGCTGCTGCAGGAGCCCGTGTCGTTCCTGCACGGGCTGGCCATCCGGATGGGCGCGCGGTCGATCACCGCGCGGATGGAGGAGTCGCTGGCGCGCCTGCCGAGGGCGCTGGACTGACCGGTCCTTGACACCGAGGGCCGGACCGTGGTTCGTTGAACTGGGAGCGCTCCCAGGGAAGGGACTACGGTGTCTCAACGAGTTGTCCTGGCAGCGGCGCTGGCGGGGGCCGCCACGGTGCTGACCGGTGTCGTCGCCGTCACCGCCGCACCCGCCGCCGCTCCGGCCTGTTCCGTCGACTACCGGGTGAACCAGTGGCCCGGCGGGTTCACCGCGGAGGTCGCCGTCACCAACGCCACCGGCGCCGCGCTGTCGTCGTGGCGGCTGACGTGGACGTTCGACGGCGGCCAGCGGATCACCGGGAGCTGGAACACCGCGCTCACCCAGGCCGGGAACGCCGTCACCGCGGCGAACGCGGCGTACAACGGGTCCGTGGGCGTCGGCGGCACGGTGCGGTTCGGCATCCAGGGGACGTTCAGCGGGGCCAACCCCGCGCCGGTGGACTTCGCGCTCAACGGGCAGTCCTGTCAGGACAGCCCGCCCACGACCACGACGCCCACCACCCCGACAACAACAACAACGACCACGACGACCACCCCGCCCCCCGGCTGCCCCGCGGGCTCACTTTGCGAGGACTGGGAAGCGCAAAGCGGCACGCCCGGCGGCCGGTGGGCCGTCACCTACCCCAACTGCCAGGGCACCGGCACCGCTGCCATCGACCCGGCCGCTGGACGCGGCGGCGGCAAGGCGGTCCGGATCGACGGCGGTGGCGGATACTGCAACCACGTCTTCGTCGGCACCGCGCTCGACGGCATGACGCACGGCCGCTTCTACGTCCGCCACGACACCGCGCTCCCCGCGGCCCACGTCACCTTCATGGCGATGCGCGACGCCGTGGAGGGCAAGGACCTGCGGATGGGCGGCCAGAACGCGGCCATGCAGTGGAACCGCGAGTCCGACGACGCCACGCTGCCGGAGCAGAGCCCGAGCGGCGTCGCGCTCAGCCGCCCGCTGCCGGTCGACCGGTGGACGTGCGTCGAGTTCGCCGTCGAGGGCGGCGACATCCGGACCTGGGTCGACGGGACGCTGGTCACCGGCCTGGTCGCCGACGGGGTGCAGACCCACGACGTCGACGGCCAGTGGTTGCGCGGCAAGCCGTCGTGGCGGCCGAACCTGACCGACTTCCGGATCGGCTGGGAGAGCTACGGCGGCGACACCGACACCCTGGTCTTCGACGACATCGTGCTCGCGCCCACCCGCGTGGGCTGCTGAAACCCGTACGCTCGACCAGGTGACGACCACACCGGCCAAGCCCGACCCCGGTCGCGTCCTGCCGCCCAACCCCCGGCAGGCCGCGATCGTGGTCGGGTCGCTCACCCTCCTGCTCTGGCTGATCGAGCTCGTCGACGTCGCCCTGCCCGCCGACCTCGACCTGAACGGGATCATCCCGCGCGCGCTCGCCGGGCTCGACGGCATCATCTGGATGCCGTTCCTGCACGGCGGCTGGGGCCACCTGATCAGCAACACGCTCCCGTTCGCCGTGCTCGGGTTCCTGGTGATGGCGGGCGGGCTCGGCCAGTGGGCGGCCGTCACCGGCACCATCTGGTTCACCAGCGGCGTGGGCGTGTGGCTGACCGGGGCGGCGGGCTCGGTGCACGTCGGCGCGTCCGGGATCGTCTTCGGCTGGATGCTGTTCCTGCTGGTCCGAGGCGTCTTCGCGCGCAGCTTCCGGCAACTGCTCGTGGCCGTGGCGCTGCTGGCGTACTGGGGCACGATGCTGTTCGGCGTGCTGCCGGGCGACCCGCGCATCTCCTGGCAGGGGCACCTGTTCGGCGCGCTCGGCGGCGTGCTGGCCGCGTGGCTGGTGTCGGTCGCCAACCGGCAGGTGGCCGTACGCTCGTGATCGTGGACCCCAGCGCTCCGATCGGCGTGTTCGACTCCGGCGTCGGCGGCATGACCGTCGCCCGCGCCATCCTCGACCAGCTCCCGCACGAGCGCCTGCGCTACGTCGGCGACACCGCGAACGGCCCGTACGGCCCGCTGCCGATCGCCCGGGTGCGCGAGCTGGCCCTGGGCATCGCCGACGACCTCGTGGCCAGCGGCGTCAAGATGCTGGTGATCGCGTGCAACACCGCGTCGGCGGCGTGCCTGCGGGACGCCCGCGAGCGCTACGACATCCCTGTGGTCGAGGTCGTCGTGCCCGCCGTGCGGCGGGCGGTCGCGGCCACGCGCACCGGCCGGATCGGCGTGATCGGCACCGAGGGCACGATCCGCTCGCGCGCGTACGACGACGCCTTCGCCGCCGCGCCCGGCGTGACCCTCACCTCGGCCGCGTGCCCGCGCTTCGTCGACTTCGTCGAGCGCGGCGTGACCTCCGGGCGCCAGGTGCTCGGGCTCGCCCAGACCTACCTCGAACCGCTGCAACAGGCCGAAGTGGACACCGTGGTGCTCGGGTGCACGCACTACCCGCTGCTCAGCGGGTTGGTGCAGGTGGTCATGGGGCCGTCGGTGACGCTGGTGTCGAGCGCGGAGGAGTGCGCCAAGGACGTCTTCGGCGTGCTGACCGAACGCGACCTGCTGACCCCGTTCGACGGCGAGCCCGCGCACGAGTTCGTGGCCACCGGCGCGGCCGAGCCGTTCCACCGCCTGGCCCGCCGCTTCCTCGGCCCGGAACTGGCCAGCTTCGCCCTGGCGTGATCCTGCACACCGTCCGGAGCGGCGGCCCGGTGTGACAGTCTGACCCCGTGCTGCTCACCGTCCTCGGCTGCTCCGGCTCCCTGCCCGGCCCCGACGCCCCGGCGTCCGGCTACCTGGTGGAGGCCGAGGGCTTCCTGCTCGGCATCGAACTCGGCCCCGGCACCCTCGCCGAACTGCAGTCGCGCCGCGACCCGTTCCAGCTGGACGCGCTGGCGTTCTCGCACCTGCACGCCGACCACTGCTCGGACTTCGCGTCCCTGGCCGTGCTGCGCCGCTACCACCCGGCCCCGAGCCGCGACCCGCGCGCGTTCCGGCTTCCCGTGTTCGCGCCGTCCACCGCGCCGCGCCGCCTCGCCATGGCGTACGCGACCTCGGACGAGGAACTGGCCGAGACGGACCTGTCCGACGTCTTCGAGTTCCACGCCCTGCGGCCCGGCGTGGTCGAGATCGGGCCGTTCTCCGTCGCCGTCGCGCCTGCGGCGCACCCGTGCGAGTCGTACAGCCTGGCGATCACCCACGACGGGCGGACCCTGGCGTACACCGGGGACACGGGGCCGAACCCGGCGCTCTCCGCGCTCGTGGCCGGTGTGGACGTCCTGCTCACCGAGGCGTCCTGGACCCACGCCGACGACCGCCCCGCCGACCTGCACCTGTCGGGCACCCAGGCGGGTGAACTCGCGACGGCGGCGGGCATCGGCCGGGTCCTGGTGACCCACATCCCGCCGTGGACCGACGCGGACGCGGTGATGGCGGAGGTCCACGCCGCCTACGACGGGCCTGCGGAGCGGGTGGAGCAAGGCGTGACCTACACGATCTGAGCCGTCCGGTCGGGGCCCGCGGCCGATAGCTAGGCTGGCCCGCGTGGCTCGTAGCGATGGCAGGAAAGACGACCAGCTCCGCGACATCAAGCTGACCCGCGGCTACCAGGACTGGCCCGCGGGCTCGGTGCTGGTCGAGTTCGGGCGGACCCGGGTGCTCTGCGCGGCCAGCGTCAGCGAGGGGGTGCCGCGCTGGCGCAAGGGGTCGGGCCTGGGCTGGCTGACCGCCGAGTACGCGATGCTGCCCTCGGCCACCAACACCCGCGGCGACCGCGAGTCGGTCAAGGGGCGCATCGGTGGGCGCACGCACGAGATCAGCAGGCTGATCGGCCGGTCGCTGCGGGCGTGCATCGACCTGCAGGCCATCGGTGAGAACACCATCCAGCTCGACTGCGACGTCATCCAGGCCGACGGCGGGACCCGCACTGCGGCCATCACCGGGGCGTACGTCGCGCTGGCCGACGCGGTGACCTGGCTCAACGCGGCCAACCTGTTGAAGGACCCGCAGCCGCTGAGCTGCTCGGTCGCCGCGGTGAGCGTCGGCGTGGTCGGCGGGCGCGTGCGGCTGGACCTGCCGTACGAGGAGGACGTGCGCGCCGAGGTGGACATGAACGTCGTCGCCACGGACGCGGGCACGCTGATCGAGGTGCAGGGCACCGGCGAGGGCGCCACCTTCGCCCGCTCGACCCTGGACCGCATGCTCGACGTCGCGATGGAGGGCTGCGCCGAGATCACCCGGCTGCAGGCCGAGGCGCTGGCCCTGCCGTACCCGGGCGAGCTGCCGGAACCGAAGGGCAAGTGATGACCCGCGTCCTGCTGGCGTCCCGCAACGCCAAGAAGCTCGGCGAACTGCGCCGGATCGTGGCCGCGGCCGGTCTCGACGGCCTGGAGGTCGTCGGTCTCGACGACCTCCCACCGTTCCCCGACGCTCCGGAGACGGGCGCGACGTTCGAGGAGAACGCCCTTGCCAAGGCCCGCGACGCGGTCGCGGCCACCGGCCTGCCGTCGATCGCCGACGACTCCGGCATCGCGGTCGACGCCCTCAACGGCATGCCGGGCGTGCTGTCGGCGCGGTGGTCGGGCAAGCACGGGGATGATCAGGCGAACCTGGACCTGCTCCTGGGCCAGCTCTCGGATGTGCCGGATGAGCGCAGGGGAGCGGCTTTCGTGTGCACGATCGCCTTCGTGATCCCCGACGGCCCGGAGAAGGTGGTCCGCGGCGAATGGCACGGCACCCTGACCCGGGAGCCCCGCGGCGCCAACGGCTTCGGCTACGACCCCATCTTCGTCCCCGACGGCGACACCCGGACCTCGGCGGAACTGACCCCGGAGGAGAAGGACGCCCGCTCCCACCGCGGCCTCGCCCTCGCCCTCCTGGTCCCCCACCTGCGCGACCTCTGATCCACCACCATGTCCCCGGCCTCGGTCACCCGGTCCGACACCTCGTGATGCAGGCTCGCCCCGTTCGGCCCGGACCCCACGATCAGGAAGTCCCAGATGATCTGATCATATGATGCCATCATGTGAAATCGCGCATGATGGCATCATCTGGAGTTCTGGATGATGAGATCATCCGAATCGGCGGCGTAACCTCGCGGGTGCACCGCGAAGACCCGGTCGGCGCGCTGGCGACCGGGAAGGTCAGGCCCGCCCGTAGGGGTTGCCGAGCCCGGTGGGCCATCGTTCCGCCGGTCCTCGCCAGGTCAGCAGGGTGATTGCTCCAGATGAAGACGTCATCTGAAAGTCGCGGCGCGCGCTCGACTCGGATGATCAGATCATATGTTCAGATCATGAAGGCAAGTCAGATGATCTGATCATCTGAGTGTGTCAGGGCAGGTGGGGGGCGAGGGCGGTGGCGCCTGCGGTCGCGGCGGTTGTGGCGGTGTGGAACGACGTGCCCGGCGGGTGTGAGGTGAGTAGGACGACCACGTAGCGGTCGGCCACGATGCCTGTGGTGTGGGCCGTGGTCGCCTGGGCGGACGTACCCCACGCCTGCTTCACCGCCCACGGGCCGGGGAACGCGGACGGGATGCCGAAGTGCTGGTCGAACCCGTCCGCCGCCGTGCGCGGGGCGTTCAGGAGTGGGGTGAGGAGGGTGGGCATGTCGGTCAGCAGGTACCGGTACACCGTCACCAGGTCCTCCGCGCTGAGCAGGACGTTGCCCCACCGGCCCCAGATGTCCGGTGGGCCGACCCCCGCGATCCCCAGCGACGCGGCCACCCGTCCCGGCAGGGCGTCGCCGCCCAGTTCGCCCCACAGCAGGCTGGCGACGCGGTCGTCGCTGTCCCGCAGCATCCGCGTGACGCGAGCCGGGGCCGTTCCCGCCCGGGTGGCCGCGATGCCCACCAGCAGCTTCACCAGCGACGCCGACTGGTACCGGGTCGACGGCTCGACCGCGACCATCCTGCTCTCCGTCGCGCTGTCCCACACCAGCAGCCCGACATCGGCCCCCGGCGACACCGCGCGCACCGCCGAGACGACCCCGGCCGCGGTGTCGGCGGGCAGCGCGGCCGCCTCGGGCGCGGCCTGTGGCGGCGCCGCCGGGGCCCCGACGGACGTCTGCGCCGAGCACGTCTCCGGGAGTGCCGCCGTGGTCACCGTCAGCACCAAGACCGCGACCACCGTGGCGGCCAACGCGGTCCGCAATCCCGACATGCCCACATCATGCGCCCGCGACGCTGAGAATCAGGTGAGAATCCCGTTCAGCACCCGCGCCCCCGCGGTCACCGAGTCCGCCGCGGTGCGCAGGCGGATGGGGCGGGGGTGCTCGGTCAGCAGGATCACCGCGTAGCGGCCGTTCACCAGGCCCGTCGAGTGCAGGGACAGGTCGTCGGGACTGTCGGACCAGCCCTGTTTCACCGCCCACCGCGCGGAGATCCCGTCGGGGATGCCGAAGTGCTGGTCGAACCCGTCCGCCGCCAGGCGGGGCGCGGAGGCCAGGGCGTCCAGGACGAGGGAGCGGTCGGCGGCGGGCAGGGTGAGCACGTGGTCGTAGATCCGCACGAGGTCGCTGGGCGTCATCATCACGTCACCCCAACGGTTCGGCAGCGCGGGTGGGCGGGTTCCGGTGAGGCGCAACCGCTGCGCCGACGCCGTGATCATGGCCGAGCCGCCCAGCCGCACCCACAAGGCGTTGGCCACCTGGTCGTCGGAGTGGCTCAGCATTCTCCAGACGGACGCGCGGTCAACCGTGCCGCCGCGCAACGCCTCCAGGGCCATGAGCAGTTTGGACAGTGACGCCGACCGGAACGGCCGGTCGGCGTTGGCCGAGACGAGGGCGGTGTGCTCCCGCAGATCCACGACCAGCACGCCCACCTCGGTGTCCGGTCTGGACTCCCGGCGCACGGCCGCGGTCACCTCGGCGGCCACGTCCAGGTCGGCCTCAGGCGTGGCCGACGCCTGCGTCAGCGGCAGGGCGATCGGAACCGGCGGCGCGGCAAGGGGAATCGGCTGGGCGCACGCGGAAAGCAGCAGCAGGGCAAGCAGTGCGAGACAGCGCATGCCCTGAACACGCCGCCGTCCCAGCGGAATGTTGCCCGGCTACCCGGGCAACTTTTCCGCGCCGTGCCCCGTAGCGGGGGTCAGACCCCGAGGTCGCGGCGCAGCTTCGCCACGTGCCCGGTGGCCTTCACGTTGTACTGCGCCAGCGAGATCACACCCTCGGGATCGACGACGAACGTCGACCGGATGACGCCCGTCACCGTCTTGCCGTACATCTGCTTCTCGCCGAACGCGCCCCACTGCTTCATCACGGTGCGCTCGCTGTCGGACAGCATCGGGAACGTCAGCGACTCCGCCGCGACCCACTTGGCCAGCTTCGCCTGGCTGTCGGGGGAGATGCCGAGCACGGCGTACCCGGCCGAGGCCAGCTCGCCCAGGTTGTCGCGGAAGTCGCAGGCCTGCTTCGCGCAGCCGGGGGTTGCCGCGGCCGGGTAGAAGTAGACGATCACCGATCGGCCGCGGAAGTCGGACAGCGACACCGGCCTGCCGGTGCTGTCGGGCAGGGTGAAGTCGGGGGCGGGGTCGCCCACGCTCAAGCGCTCAGTCATGGGGCAGACGCTATAGCCCGCTCACACCTCGCCGTCGAAGACGGTGACCGCGACGGCGGCCGCCGGGTCCGGCTTGGCCACCACGCGCACGTCCGCCTTCTCCGGCGGCACGGCGAAGGCCACCGAGAACCGCATGCTCTGCCCGGGCGCGATCTCCTCGGTGCCCACCAGGCCGCTGTAGCCCTGGGTGGAGTCGACGACCTGCTTGACCGCCTGCGAGTCCACGTGCGCGGTCAGCGCCAGCAGGGTCGGGCGGTACGGGGTGTCGCCGTCGTTGCGGACCGTCATCTCGAACCCGACCGCGCGCGCCGCCGCCGGGGATGCCGACGAGGTGGGGACGAAGGACTTGGGGGCGGACACCGCGATCGACAGACCCCGCCCCAGCGCGGTCAGCGCGCCGCCCTGGGTCGTGGAGCCGGGCGGCTCGGCGCGTTCGACCGAGGGCGCCAGCTGCTCGGGGGGCGGCGTGCTCGATTGCGCCGCGCCGCACCCGGCGAGCGCTGCCAGGAGGGCGCAGGCGGCTGCGGCGCGCCTGGCGGTCTGCACGGTCCACTTCCTCGGTCGACGGGCGGGTACCCGTCCACGATGTCGGCTGGGGGTTCCGAACGCCCATCCCAGCGGCCGGTTGAGTCGGACCTGGAGCCAGGCTGTGGCCTGGCCGTGACCGGAGGGGCACCAACAGTGACGAGGGTCTCAGGCGGCCATGGCGAAGAACAGCACGATGACGCCCACCGCGGCCAGCCACAGCGCGATCAGCCAGCCGAAGTCCCGCCACGGCGAGATGGCCTGGTTGTCCTCGCCCGGCACGTACACCCCGCGCTCCTCGAACCGGTCCACCAGTCGGAGGAGCGCTTTCAGCGGCCTCGGCCTGCGCATGGGCCGATGGTCCCACGGCGCGGGTCGTACCCCGGGATGACGGGCCCGTCCGCCTCAAGATCGACGCGGGCGGACCCGGCCCAGGCCAGACTGGCCTCTGGCGGGACACCGACCCGAGGGGATGGACATGGGGATCAGAAGACTGGCCGTGCTCGGCACGGCCGTGGTCATGGGGCTCACCGCGACGGTGACCACGGCGTCGGCCGACACCGGCGGCGACGTCGACCCGGCGGTGGTGCAGGCGGCGCTGGACCGGATGGCCAAGGACGGCGTCCAGGGCGTGCAGGTGCGCATCGTCGACGACGGGGAGACCCTGGTGCTGCGCAGCGGGACGGCGCGGCTGAACAGCCGGCGGCCGGTGCCGCTCGACGGGCGGTTCCGGGTGGGCAGCGTGACCAAGACGTTCGTCTCGACGGTCGTGCTGCAGCTCGTCGACGAGGGCAAGGTGGGCCTGGACGAGCCGGTGACGCGCTACCTGCCGGGCCTGGTGGACGACCGGATCACCGTGCGGATGATGCTCCAGCACACCAGCGGCCTGTTCAACTACACGAACGCGCTGCTGCGGGACCCGGAGAGTTTCGTGCGCGAGCGGTTCCGCCACTACTCGGCCGAGCAGCTGCTGGAGATCGGCACCTCCCGGCCGCTGGACTTCGAGCCGGGGACGGACTGGTCGTACTCCAACACCAACTACATCCTGGCGGGCATGCTGATCGAGGAGGTCAGCGGGCAGTCGTGGGAGCGCGCGGTCGAGCGCCGGATCCTGCGGCCGCTGGGCCTGCGCGACACCCGCACCGGCGGCATCGTCCCGCAGGGCCCGCACGCCCACGGGTACATGACCGCATGGGGCAAGCCGGTCGACGTCACCGCGATGAACTCCTCGGTCGCGGGCGCGGCGGGCGCGATGATCTCCACCACGGCCGACCTCGACCGCTTCCTGGACGCGCTGCTGTCCGGTGAGCTGCTGCCCGCGTCCCTGCTGGCGCAGATGCGGACCACGGTCGACGACTACGGCCTCGGCCTGGGCCGCAGCGAGCTGCCCTGCGGCACGGTGGCCTGGGGCCACGACGGCGGCATCCCCGGGTACGTGACGGTCACCATGAGCACGGCCGACACGAGCACCCGCATGATCATGTCGGTGACCTCCGCGCCGACGCCCGGCGCGGCGGACGGGCTCACCGACGTCCTCGCCGAGGTGTTCTGCTCGTAATCGTCGACACGGAAGGGGGCTCACCTGCCGGGTGGGCCCCCTTTCGCGATATTCGGTTGAGGCGGGGACCGGGGGTGGGCGACCGTGATCGGCCATGAGCCACGGCCACGAGGTCATCCGCGACTCCGACAACGCCCTGCTCGGCTACGTCCGGCAGGCAGGCGAGGACACCTGGTCCCCGCGCACCGTGTTCGGCCATCCGCTGGGCCCGGACGCCGACTTCCACGAGGCGTGGGAGACCGTCGAGCGGCGCGGACTGGCGTGCCTGGCCGACCGCTGGTGGTTCCGCGACGCCGACGGCGAGTGGTACGCGTGCGTCATCCAGGAGGCGACCGCGGACCGCGTGCGGGTGAGCATCGTCGACCTCGGCCATTCGGAGGTGTACGGGTCGCGCACGATCGAGAAGCCGACCGAGGCGACGCTGCGGTCCGAGGTCAGCGGTCCGGGCTGAGGAGGAGTGCTGCGGCGCGGGCCTTGACCTGGTCGCGGGTGTGGGCGGGGTGGTCGGCGGCGAGGAAGTGGCTGCCGATCGCCATGCAGAACGCGAGCAGGCTGCGGGCCTCCACCTCCTCCGGGTCGGCGCAGAAGGCGCTGATCGCGTCGCGGAGGAGCCCCATGCGCCGGTTGTCCACCCGGCGCAGGCGTTCGGCGACCTGGTGGTCGCGGCGCGCCCAGTCGCGGACGGCGAGGTCGATGGGGAGCAGGCGGTCGCCGGAGAAGGTGAGCCGCCCGGCGAGGCGGACCCGGTCCATCGGGTCGTCGCTCTCCCGCTCGACGCGGGCGATGACGTCGTCGACGCTCTCGCGCTCCCAGGTGTCCAGCATCTCGGTCAGCAGCTCGCCGCGGTCGGCGAAGTAGCCGTAGAACCCGCCCTTGGTCACCCCGAGCGCTTTGGCCAGCGCCTCCACGCGCACGGCGTCCACCCCGCCAGCGGCCAGCGCCCGCAACCCCGCCTCGACCCACTTCTCCCGCGGCGTCCGCAGCGCTCCCATGTGCCCTCCGGTGTTGTACGGGTGCGTATATGCTCGGGTTATACGTAACCGTATAACAGGGGAGTTCCGCGATGGTGAAGTGGGCCGGTGGGCTGATCGCGCTGTGCGGACTGGGGCACTCGGTGGGCGCCTTGGTGCAGACGGCCCCACACCACGCCGCGAGCTGGCTCGACTGGGCACTGTGGGCCACCCCGAACACCGACCCCGTCGCGATGACCCCCACCACGGGCGCGTTCTGGTACACGTTCTACAGCTTCGGCCTGCCGCTCCTCCTGGTCGGCGCGATCGTCCTGTGGATGGGCGTCCGGGGCATCACACCCCCGGGGTTCATCGCGTGGGGCCTCGCGGCGTGGACGACCGTCGGCGCAGTCCTCTCCGGCCCCTCACCCCTGCTACTGCTCCTGATCGCGGCCGTCCTGCTCCTGGTCCGGCGGCCTAGGGTGAGCCGGTGACGGTTGACGAACTCGACTGGGGCGGCCAGCGCGGCGGCGACCCGACGGCCGCCGAACTGGCCTTCATGACGGCGTTGGCCGCGCTGGTGCCGGGCCTTGACTACTGGCTGCACGCCGACGACGACGGCACGCCCTGGCTCCTGGTCTCCCTGGACATCGTCGAGGGCGACTCCATCCGGGACACCCTGCGCCTGGACTTCGACGAGCGCGGCATACGCGGCGGATGGAGCCCGGCCTGCCTCAACTGGGACGACGGGATGCGGGCCGAGGACGCCCTGATCGAGATGTCCGCCCCCGACTCCCTGGTCCACCCGGCGGGGGAGTCCTCGATCGATGACCTCGCCCGCCGGGCCGCTGAGTGGTTCGTGGCGCCGAAGCGGGGGCGGTTCGCCTCGTGAGGCGGGTCGGAGAGCGTCATCCAGCCCGTCGGTGCCTGCCACGGCGGCCCACGGTCTCGGCCTCCGCAGTGCAGGGGTCCAGTCCCAGTAGTTGAAGAGGGCTTCGCCCAAGGTGGCCGGGCGCCAGTACCGAACGTCGTACTCCGTCACGTGGGGCCAATCGGCGTGCCGAAACGGCGCGTCGAGTTCAGCCTTGGAGAACACCCGCATCGCTGGCTCTTCGCGGAGGGCGGACACCAGTTCAGGCAGGTCGATGAAGACGAGCGGTCCTAGCCACGGCCGTGAACGTGATCGCCCGGGCTCGGCGACCGCGACGAGTGGCTGGCGGCGGTCGCCGACCACGGCGACCGACCTGTCACCGAAGGTGATCACGCCCTGGTGGAAGCTGGGCGTGACATCGTCGGTCAGTCGGAACTCCTGCATCGAGCCCCCGGTGCTGCGGGCGACCCGATAGCAGACGGCCTTGAATCGCCGAACGTCGAGCACGGCGCACCCTAGCGCTCCACGACGGGAGCGCCTCACGGTGAGGAGCGGGCCACGCCCGAGTCGGTCGGGTTCTCACGCTGGCGGAGTTGTGGGGCCGGAGAGACTCGAACTCTCACTGGCACGGACCTAAACCGTGTGCCTCTGCCAATTGGGCTACGGCCCCGAGTGGTAGCCCGGACAGCCTACTTGCCTGGCCCATGCGGAAGAGACGGCACCGGGTGATCTACCGTGTGTCCATCCGGGGTCACCGGTACCCCGGCGAGGAGGAAACGTGGCCCGCGATCCCGAGACCATCCAGCGCGAGATCGAGCAGGCGCGCGACGCGCTCGCGGTCACCCTTGACCGGCTGGGCGAGAAGGCCAGCCCGAAGCGGCTGGTGGACAACGCCAAGGCCAGCGCCCGGTCCACGCTCGACGACCCCAAGGTCCGTTACGCGCTCATCGGGGTCGGTGTGGTGGTCGGGCTGCTGGTGGTCCGCGGGCTGTTCCGCTAGGAGCCGGTCGCGGCCTCCCGAACGGGCGCGGCGGCGCGCGGGCGTGGGGCGGGGTCGGCGGGCTTCGGGCCCGCCGCGGGCTCCGGATCGGCATCCGGCCTGCCCAGCCGCGCGGCCAGGTAGGCCGAGGTGAACTGGTAGGCGTCGCCCTCCAGCGTGTGGACCACGGTCCGGACGTCGTCGCCGGGGACCAGTTCCTCGACCAGCTGGTCGGCCGCGTCCCGCGCGGCGATGAGGCCGGGGGCGGTGGCGGTCCGGGACTCGCCCGCCGCGGTGACCTCGACGGTCCAATCGTCGCCGTCGGGGGTGTAGTTGGCCAGGATGGGCTCGAACATCGCGCACCTCGAATCTCGCGTCCTAAGACGCACTTAACCCAATCGGCTACAAGCGCGCCCGCTGAACTGCGCAACTTCCTCGCCCGGAATCGGTTCCGGGCCTCACTCAGCCGGGTGAGCGCGCTCGATCAGGCCACGCAAACCGTGCCAAAGGGACGTCATCAGGTAGTCGGCGGCCTCCTCGGCGCCCACCTCGTCCTGTGCGACGTACCACAGCGACAGCCGCTCGCACGCGCCCACGACCACCTGCGCGGCGGCCTCCAGCATCGTCTGCGGCGCGTCGGGCACGAACGCGCGGAACAGCGCCACGTCGATCGCGGCCTGCTCCTGCCGCCCGGCCTCGATCTCGGCGGCGGCGACCGGACCGGCGGCCGCGGTGTCGCCGCTGAGCATGAGCGACCAGGCCCTGCGGTGGGAGTCGGCGAAGGCGAAGAAGGCCCCGACGCCGCGGCGCAGCGCCTCCTCGGGCGTGGTCGCGCCGACCACCGCCGCGGTCGTGGCCTGCGCCAGCTCCTCGCGCGCTGCCCGGATGCAGGCGACGAGCAGGCCCTCCTTGGAGCCGAAGTACTCGTAGATCATCGGCTTGGACACCCCGCACCGCTCGGCGATCTCGTCGACCGAGGTCGCCAGGTAGCCGCGCTCGCTGAAGATCTCCTCGGCGACCGCCATCATCTGCCGCTCGCGCTCGGCGCGCGGCATGCGCTTGCGGGGCTGGTCGGTGGTGGTCACGAGATTGACTCTACCCGAAGTAACCTACTTCCAGTAAGCTGGACCGCGAGTAACAGTCAGCGAGGGAGGATCGGCGCATGGGCAAGGTCATCCACACCGGTGTGGTGGTCGTCGGGACCGGGTTCTCCGGCATGGGCATGGCGATCCAGCTCCGCCGCGAGGGCCGCGACGACTTCGTCGTGCTGGAGAAGGCTGCCGACTTCGGCGGCACCTGGCGGGACAACACCTACCCCGGCTGCGCCTGCGACATCCAGTCGCACATGTACTCCTTCTCCTTCGAGCAGAAGTCCGACTGGTCGCGCTCCTTCGCCCCGCAGCCGGAGATCTGGGCGTACATGCGCGAGGTCGCCGACAAGTGGGGCCTGCGCCGCCACACCCGCTTCCACTGCGAGGTCGCGGGCGCCCGGTGGGACGCCGACGAGGCGCGCTGGCACGTGGCCACCAAGACCGGCGACACCTACGTCGCCCAGTACGTCGTCGCGGGCGTCGGCGCACTGCACATCCCGTCGGTGCCCGAGCTGCCCGGGATCGAGAACTTCCAGGGCAAGGCGTTCCACTCCGCCGACTGGGACCACGACCACGACCTGACCGGCAGGCGCGTCGCCGTCATCGGCACCGGGGCCAGCGCGATCCAGTTCGTCCCGCGGATCGCCAAGCAGGTCGAGCACCTGACGCTGTTCCAGCGGACCGCTCCCTGGGTCATGCCCAAGCCCGACCACGCCATGCCCGCGTGGACGCAGAAGGCGTTCGCCAGCATCCCCGGCACGCAGCGCGCGTACCGGGCGTTCCTGTACTGGCTCAACGAGGTCCGCGCCGTCGGCTTCAACGGCAACCTCGGCCTGCTCAAGGCCGCCTCCAAGCTCGCGGCCTGGAACATCAAGCGCTCGGTGAAGGACCCGGAGATGGTCCGCAAGCTCACCCCGGACTACGTGCTGGGCTGCAAGCGCGTGCTCATCTCCAACGACTACTACCCGACGTTCAACCGCCCCAACGTCGACCTCGACACCTCCGGCGTCGCCGAGGTGCGGGCCAACTCGATCGTGACCAAGGACGGCCGCGAGATCGAGGTCGACACGATCATCTACGGCACCGGCTTCCACGTCACCGACGCCTTCGACTACCTCGACATCACCGGCCGCGACGGGCGGGACCTGGCCAAGACCTGGCGCGAGCACGGGATCAACACCTACAAGGGGATCACCGTCAACGGCTTCCCCAACCTGTTCTTCCTGCTCGGCCCGAACACCGGCCTCGGCCACAACTCGGTGGTCTTCATGATCGAGTCCCAGATCCGCTACGTGGCCGACGCGATGCGCCTGGTCGAGCGGCACGGCGGCGACTCCATCGAGGTCCGCCGCGGCGCGCAGGAGCGGTTCAACGCCGAGATCCAGCGCAAGCTCGCCGACGGCGTGTGGACGCAGGGCGGCTGCACCAGCTGGTACCTGGACTCCCAGGGCGTCAACCGGACCATCTGGCCCGGCTTCACCTGGCGTTACTGGCTGCAGACCCGGCGCGTGGACCCGTCGGCGTACGAGGTCGTCGCCCGGCGGCGGGACACGGTGGGGGCGGGCAGTTCAGCCCGGTAGTTCAGCCCAGCCGAACCGATTCACCGGCTTCACCGCCGGATTCGCCCGTTCGCCGTCTGGACAGGCCACGACCCCTTCCCGCCCCGGACACTGGCTCGCAGCCGGTGGATTTCAGTCGGGGCCGGTTGGTTGGGGAGGAGTCACATGGACAGCACGATGGACGGCAAGGCGATCGTGGTCACCGGCGCCGGTCGCGGCCTGGGCGCGGCGTTCGCCGAGTACCTGGCCGCCTCCGGCGCGGGGGTCGTGGTCAACGACGTCGACGCCGACGTGGTCGCCGAGGTGGCGGGCCGGATCCGGACCGCGGGCGGCGCGGCGGTGCCGTGCGTGGCCTCGGTCGCCGACCCGGAGGAGGCCGAGCGCATCGTCGACACCGCGGTGCGCGAGTTCGGCGTCCTGCACGGGCTGGTGAACAACGCGGGCCTGAACTACACGGCCAAGCCGTGGGACGACGACCCGGCGCGGGCGCGGGAACTCGTCGAGGTCAACGTGCTCGGCGTGATCAACGTCGGGCTGGCCGCGGTCCGGCGGATGCGCGAGACCGGTGGCGGCTCGATCGTCAACGTCTCGTCCGGGGCGCTGATGGGCCAGCGCGGGCTGGGCGTGTACGCGGCGAGCAAGGGCGCGGTGGCGTCGCTGACCTGGTCGTGGGCGCTGGACCTCGAGGACGAGGGCATCCGCGTCAACGCGCTGTGCCCCAAGGCGTACACCAGGATGGTGTGGGACTCGCCGCGGCGCGCTGAGCTGTCGAAGCCGACCGAGACGCCGGACCGCATCGCGCCGCTGGTGCGGTTCCTGCTCTCCGACCGCGCGGCCGGGATCACCGGCCAGGTGGTGCGCTGCACCGGCACGCAGTTGCACCTGGTGGGCCACCCGTACTTCAAGGCGCCCGTGCTGCAGCGCGACGAATGGGATCTCGCCTCGGTCGAGCGGGCCTTCGCCGAGGTGCTCGGCGGCGCGCTGGAGCCCTACGGGCTGGAGCGCCGTCAGCCGCCGCCCCTGCGCGAGTGGGTACCCGCGTGAGTCCGCCCACCTTGCCGTAGGCGATCATGCACGCGAGCATCGTCTGAACGGCGCGTGCCGAGAGGGCTACGCTCCGCACGGGCGACGCGGTCGCCGGACGCGGCGCGGTCTCACCGGAGCGGAACCCGGTCACGGCTCCCGCGTCCTATCACGCGACCAGGGAGGTGGGATGGGGAACGGGACCGAAGTGGGTCTCACCAGTCGCGGCTCATCGGAGTCTCCTTCCTCACCGGTTGCTCAGGACACGTCTGGACAGGACAACGACCCGACCTCCGTCGGGGTCACCAGTCGCGGCTCATCGGGCTCACCTCCAGCCGGATCCAGTGTGGCCGACCCGCGTAAGCCCAGCTTGACGGACCTGCCGCCGTCGGCACGCGCGTACGTGCTCGCTTTCGAGGCGATCACCGTGGCGACGGCGGCGTGGGCGATGCTCACCGACGCCCCGCCGGTCACGCTGGACTGGTACCGCTTCGCCGTGCTGGTCGCGGCGGGCGCCGCGCACCGCTGGCTGTCGCGGCGCACCGAGGAGACCCGCCGCGACCAGGCGGCGGGCGGACCGCACATGGACACCAGCGTCGTGTGGATCCTGCCGGGCATGGTCCTGCTGCCCGCGTGGATGGCGGTGGCCGCGCTGATCCTGTTGCGCGTGCAGCTGTACCCGGTGGCCCGCCGCCCGCTCTACCGGTACACCTTCGGCACGGCGGGGATCCTGCTGGCCGCGCTGGCGTCCATGGCGGTGATGCGACTGGCGGGCGTGTCCGTGGACAACGCGATCGGCGTCGGCGACGGGCTGTTCCTCGCGGGCGCTGGGGTGGCGTACTTCCTGGTGAACGCCTTCGCCATCGCGGGGGTGATCGCGCTGTCGAGCGCGCACGCGACGTGGGAGGCGATCGCGGGCAGCAGGCGCGACAACCTGGGCGGCGCGGTGATGGTGTGCCTGGCCGTCATCGCGGCCCTGGCCACCGCGCACGCGTGGCTGGCCCCGCTGATCCTCGTTCCCCTGCTGGCCGCCCTGGACTGGGGCGCGCTGCAGATCGAGACTGCCCGGGGCGACGCCCGGACCGACCACAAGACCCAGCTGCTCAACAGCCTCGGCTGGCACGAGGAGGCGGGCCGCGAGGTCGACCGGGCCCGCAGGCTCTCCGGCCCGCTCGCCGTCGCGGTGATCGACCTCGACCACTTCAAGCAGGTCAACGACACCTGGGGCCACCCGGCCGGGGACGCTGTGCTGCGCGCGGTCGGCGCGGTCCTGCGCGAGACGACCCGCCACGGCGACCTGGTGGGCCGCTTCGGCGGCGAGGAGTTCGTGCTCCTGCTCCCCGACACCGACGCCGCCGCCGCCATGTCCGTCGCCGAACGCGTGCGGCGCGGCATCGCCGACCTGCACGTCCCGGCGACCGACAAGCGCGGCAGACCGGTCACCATCGGCGGCCGCACGACCTCCATCGGGATCGCCGCGGGGTCAGGGCCGGCGACGGATTTGGACGCGTTGTTGAGGGCGGCGGACGCGGCGTTGTACGAGGCGAAGCAGCAGGGGCGCGACCGTATTCGGGTGGCCGGTTAGTCCTCGCGGCTCTGGAAGTCGTGCGGGTCCGGGCGCACCTGCCCTCTGCGTCTGCGGCCCGCCGTGGCGGTTATCGGGTTGCGGTCGATCGGGACCTCGGGTGGTTGGCGCGGATGTTCTCCTCGGCCAGGTCGACCGTCTGAATCAGTCTGCGCCTGCGGGTCTCGGGGCGTTTGGCGGTGGCGATCCATTCCAGGATCAGGCGCTTGGACGACGGGGGGAAGCGGTCGAAGTTGGCGCGGGCGGTGGTGTTGCGGTCGAGGAGTGCGCGCAGGTCGTCGGGGACGATCTCGCCGACCTCCCACATGCCGGTCGCCTTGGCCGTGTCGATGAGGGCCTGGCCGCGCGGGGTCATCAGGCCCGCGGCGGTCATGCGCTCGGCGCGGTCGCGATTGAGCCTGCTCCAGCCGCTGTCGGGGTTGCGGGGGGTGAAGCGGAGCCGGGAGCCCGCGGCCTGGCTGTCGATCCAGCCGAAGCACAGGGCGTGCTCGACGGCCACCGCGTACGGGAGGCCGGGGTGGATGTCCAGCCACACCTCGGTTTCCGACTCGCCGTGCTCGGCCAGCCAGGTGCGCCATTCGGTGACGTTCACGCGCCCAGCACCTCCAGGTAGTGCTTGTTGAACATGACGCCGAGGACGTTCCCGAACGGGTCCGTCACCGACGCGGTGACGAAACCGGGGCCGTGCTCGGTCGGGGGCAGGTGCTGGGTGGCGCCCAGCGACAGCAGCCGCTCGAAGGCGGCGTGGACGTCGTCGACGGCCCAGTAGATCATCGCCCCGCCCGGCGGCGGGGAGGCGAACCGGCGCGAGAGGATGCCGAGTTCGTGCTGGTAGTCGCCGATGCGGAACTCGATGTAGGCGGGCGAGCCGTCCACGTCGCGGGAGAAGTACGGCTCGACGCCGAGCACGGTGGCGTACCAGTCGGCGGCGGCGCTGACGTCGTCGGCGAAGTAGTTGACGGTGGTGAGTCCTCGAAGCATGGGACCAGCATCGCGCCTAAAGTGCTCACCAACTGAGCACTTTGGAGAACCCATGCGCGCCGACCGTCTCGTCGCCGCCCTGCTGCTCATGCAGGCCCGCGGCCGCGTCACCGCCGCCGAGCTGGCCGAGGAGCTGGAGGTGTCCGTCGCCACGGCCCGGCGTGATCTGGAGGCGTTGTCGGCGGCGGGCGTCCCGGTGTACCCGCAGCCGGGTCGGGGCGGCGGCTGGTCGCTGGTCGGCGGGGCGCGCACGGACCTCACGGGGCTGTCGGCGACCGAGGCGCAGGCGCTGTTCCTGCTCGTCGGCCCGGCCGCCGCGGTCTCTCCGGAGGCGAAGGCCGCCCTGCGCAAGCTGGTCCGGGCCCTGCCCACCCCGTTCCGCGCCGACGCCGAGGCCGCCGCCACCGCGACCATGATCGACCCGACCCGCTGGGGAGACCGGCCGAGGGGCCGCCCGGAGCTGGTCGACCTGCTCCAGGCGGCCGTGGTCCGCCGCAGGAAGGTCCACCTGACCTACGTCAACCGGGCTCGCGAGGAGACGGTCCGCCTGGTGGACCCGTGGGGGTTGGTGGACAAGGACGAGGTCTGGTACCTCATCGCGGGCACACCGCGCGGCAGACGCACATTCCGCTTGGACCGCGTCGTCGCCGCCGAGCCCACCGACGAGCCCGCGGACCGCCCTGCCGACTTCGACCTGACGGAGGCGTGGGACCAGGTGGTGGGCGAGGTGGAGGACCGCCGCTCCCGAACCTGGGCGACCCTGCGGATCGAGGCCCGGTACATCCCCATCCTCCGCGACCACTTCGGACGCCACTGCCACGTCGACGGCGACCTCGTCCGGGTCGGCGCCCCAACCCCACTCGACATCGCCCGCCAGTTGGCGGGGTGGGGCGGGCTGGTGGAGGTGGTGGACCCACCGTCGGTCCAGACGGAACTGGCGAGGATCGGTGGGGAGTTGGTGGCCCGGTATCGGACGTGAGGGCGCCCGGCTGGTGTGCGAGGGCTGGTGTTGAACCGCTGTCGGTTCGGGTGGGAGTCGGCTCGGCGCTGAGCGTGGGCGGCTGACTGAGCGCGGGGCGGTGGCACCGATGGGGGTGTTAGGCCGCTGTCGATCCGGATGGGACTTGGCGCGGTGCTGAGCGTGGGTTGGCTAGTTGTTGCGGGGTGGTGTGCGCTGGTGGCTGTGTTCCGGCGCTGTTGGTCCGGGTGGGAGTTGGTTTGGCGAGGGGCGTGCTTGGAGGGCTGGTGGGGGTTGGGCCACTGTCGGTCCGGGCAGGACTGGGTTTGGTGCCAGGAGTGCGTTCGCTGGTCGGTGTGCGGGGCGCTGAACCCAGCGGCTCCCACCCGCTCCTCACGGTGCGGACAGTCGCTGGCGGTGTGATCGAGCGAGCGAGGGCGCCCGCGTGGGGTGCGGGCGCCCTCGTCTCACCTCACGGGCGGCCTGCGGCCAGGGAGTAGCTGCCGGAGCCGCTGTACGCGTGGACGATCCAGCGGTAGTAGCCCGCTGTTCCGGTGTACGTGACCCGTTCCGATGCCGCCGGAGTGGTGCCGCTCGCGACCGTCTGCCAGGTCGAGCCGTTCCACTTCTGCAGGTACAGGTCGAAGTCGGTGCCGGAGGGGCCGGTCAGGCAGCCGAGGTGGCCGCCGGAGGCCGACGAGTAGTAGTAGCTGCCGTTGGGCTGGGCCTGCTGGCCGCCGCTGGACAGGGAGCCGGTGTAGGTGGCGCTCGCGCCGTCGCAGTCCGCCGGGTCGGGCGGGTTCCCGCCGCCGCCGGAGGTGAGGAGGGTGCGGCCGTAGGTCTGCAGGATCTCGTTCACCGGCTGGAAGTACGTCGTCCCGCCGGTGCGGCAGTTGCCGGAGCCGCCGGAGGTGACGCCCTGGGCCTGGTTGCCCGAGATCGCCGAGCCGCCGGAGTCGCCGGGCTCGGCGCACACCGTCGTGCGGATCAGCCCGTACACCGATCCCTCGGGGTAGTTGACGGTCGAGTTGCGGGCCTGGATGGTGCCGCAGTGCCACCCCGTGGTCGAGCCGGAGCGGCAGATCGACGAGCCGACCGGGGCGTCCTGGGAGCCCGCGACGGCCACGCGGCCGCCGTTGTAGTTGTTGACCGCGGCGATCATCGTGTTGCCCGAGGACACCGCCACGTAGGCCATGTCGTCGCCCGGGAAGCTGGACCCGGAGAACGTGCCGCTGGGCTGGCTGGTCGTCGCTCCCCGCCGTCCACAGTGGCCCGCGGTGATGAAGCCGCCGTTGACCGAGAAGCCGATCGAGCAGCGGGTCCCGCTGCCGATGTAGTACGCGTTGCCGCCGACCACGTCGATCAGCGGGCGCGGGGCCTCCGTGGACGCCTGGACGCGCACGGCCTGCATCGGGACGCCGCTGGCCTTGGCGAACCGGTGGGCGTCGGCCAGCGCGTTCGGGCGGACGGAGACGACGATGGAGTTGGTGGTGACGTCGACGTGCCAGCCGATCACCGACGCCGGGACGGCGGCGCGGTTGGCGTCGAGCCTGGCCTTCAGCCTGTCCAGCGTGGCCTCGCTGCGGGTGACCATCCGGACCTCGGCGCCTGCGGCGCGTGCCGTCCGCGCCGATGCCGGGTCGGTGGCGCCGACGACGAGGGAGCCGGTGGCGGCGTCGTACCAGCTGCCGCCGAAGCGGTGGCCGAGACGCTTGCGGATCGTGCGGTCGGCCCGCGAGGCGGTGGCCTCGTCGGCGAGCCGGACGGTGGCCTCGGCCGAGGTGAGGCCGAGGTCGCGCTGGAGCGCGGTGTGCATGGTGTCGACAGGGGCTGCGGATACGGTGGGCGCTAAGGCCACGAACGTGCCCGCCGCCATGATGGCGGCGCCGAGCACGGCTGTGACTTTCCTGGCCATGCCGTTTCTCCTCTGAACGCAGGGCGAGTGCAAACGGATGGCTGCCACCCGGGTAGGCAGGTGCAGGAGACGGTAATCGGGAGAAATCGGTCAGTGGTAATAGCACTTGGTCATAGCGCCGCGCGGTCTCCCTCGACCCCGTACATGGGGTAGCGCTCCAGGAACCGGGAGTACCTCGGCCTGCGCGCGATCACGTCCTGGTATGCCGCGCCCGCGAGTTTGACCAGCTGGTCGGCGAAGGACGCGGTGGCGCTGTCGGGGTGCCAGCCGACCAGGTTGCGCCAGCGCAGCGGATTGCCCGCGATCGGCACGGGCACGACGCCGGGCATCTCCCGGAACATCGGCTGGCACAGCACGACGGCGTCCCCGGCCTCGACCATGTCGATGCAGGTCACCACGTCGGTCTCGTACAGGGTCCTCGGCGTGAAGCCCGCCCGCGCGCAGGCCGCGGCGAAGCATTCGGCGAAGCAGCCGTCGCCGGGCGTGGCGCCCCACTGCTCGCCCGCGAGCGCGGACAGCTCGACCTCGGCCTTGCCCGCCTCCGGGTGGTCGGTGGACAGCAGCACGAACACCGGGTCGGTGGCCAGGGTCCGCCAGATCAGCCCCGGCTGGGCGGGCGGCGGGGCGTCGCCGCACACGCCGACCAGGGCGTAGTCGACGCGGCCGTCGGCGAGCATGCCCGCCAGCTCCTCCGACGACCATGACACGTGCGTGGTCACCTCCAGCTCCGGGTGCACGGCGTTGAGCTGGTGCACCAGCCCGCCGAGCACCGGGCCGGTGGCCGAGCCCAGCCGCAGCCGGGCCGGGGTGTCGCCGGGCAGCGCGGCGTTGTTGGCGAAGCGGGCGGCCTCCTCGCGCAGGCCGGACACCGCGGGCAGCAGCAGCTTGGCCCTGGCCAGCACCAGCTCGCCCAGCGGGGTGGGCCGCGCGCCGCGACGGTCGCGTTCGAACAGCGGGCCGCCGAGCGCGCGCTCGATCCGGTGGAGCTGGGCGGTCAGCGCGGGTTGGGCGAGCCCCAGCGTCGACGCGGCCTTGGTGATGCTGCCTGCCTCGGCCACGGCGCAGATGATTTTGAAGTGGCGCAGCTCCAACTCCATGGTGCAACGCTAAGCCGGTTCCTCCAGCACGCCAAGTCCCCGCGCCGCCCGTGATCAGGTTGAGGCTTCGCGCGGCTAATGACTGTTGCTGAGCGAAAATGGTGATTATTGTGCACCTTTGAACAAGGAGGTGGCGGTGTACTACGCCCTGCGGTTCCAGGTGCTGCCCGGTCCGGACGTCGCAGGCACGGCGGCGCGGGTGGCGGAGTTCTGCGGTGACCACGGGATCGGCGAGGTCGTGCTGATCACCGGCGGCGAGGAGGTCTGGACCGCGCAGGCCGACGAGGACGTCTGATTCGACACCGTCGCCACCGCGGCCCCGGTGCTGCGCGCCGCCGGACTCGAGGTCAGCCTCAACCCCTGGGTGACCGTCGGGCACGCCGACCGCGGGCGGGTGTCGCGGCTCGGGTTCGCGCCGATGGTCTCCCCGTACGGCGAGGTGGCGACGGCGCAGGCGTCGTTCGCGTGCCCGCGTTGGCGGGCGTGGCTGGCCACGCACTACGGCCGGTTCGCCGGGCTCGGCCTGCGCGTCCTCTGGCTGGAGGACGACTTCCGCTACCACAACCACGCGCCGCTGACCTGGGGCGGCGGCTTCGAGCCGGAGATGCTGGCGCGGTTCGCCGACCTGGCCGGGGAGCCGGTGACGCGGGCGGAGCTGGTGGCCGCGATCACCGGCCCGCCGCACCCGTGGCGGGCGCTGCTGGCGCGCACGTGGTTCGAGGCCCAGCTGGAGGCCGTCGAGGCGGTCCGTGCGGCGGTCGCGGGGCGGGCCGCTCTCGGGCTGATGAGCTCGACGCTCGGGGTGGCGTCGGTGGAGGGGCGGGAGTGGCGGCGGCTGCTCGCGGCGCTGGGGCCGGGGGCGGTCCACCGTCCGCACTATGCGCCGTACACCGACGCGGTCGGCAGTGAGTTGGCGTGGTCGGTGGCGATGTTGGAGTTGCAGCGTCCGCTGCGGCCCGCGGGGGTGGAGGTCGCGCCGGAGGTGGAGAACTACCCGTTCACGTCGTGGGCGAAGTCGGACACGCAGACGTGGTCGGAGATGGTGGCGTGCGCGCTGTCCGGGGCGGACGGGCTGCTGCTGGACGTCGTCCCGTTCACCGCGGGCTCGCCTGACCGCTTCCCCGCCGTCGGCGCGATGCTGAGCGCTTCGCGGCCAGCGCTGGACTTCGCGTCGTCCACTGTGGATTCGCTGGGCGTCGGGATCCCGTGGTACGACGACACGGCGCTGCACGTCCACGGCACGGGCGACCTGGACTCCCTCACCGTCGACCCGACCCGCGCGGCCAGGTATCTGCTGGGCTACGGCGTCCCGATCCGGGCGGGTTACGCGCCGCTCACCGCCGTCTTCGGCCAACTCGCCCGGGCGATCCCCGACGCCGACCTGCCCCGCCTCCTCGCGGGCGGCCTCCTCCTCGACGGTGTGGCCGCGTCGATCCTGACCGAGCGGGGCGCGGATCTCGGGGTCGTGGTGCACGAGATCGCGGACCGGGAGTCGGCGCTGTACGCGGTCGAGGATGGCGAGTCGGTGAACCAACAGCCCGCGCTGGCCCGCCTGACCGTTGGCGCTGGCGGTCGGGCGTTGACCACAATCCGCACACCGGACGGGTCGTACTGGGGCGATGGGATGGTGGTGACGACCACCGGCCATGGCGGCCGGGCGATCGTCCTGGCCGCGACGTCCCCCGAGGACCTGCCGCGCTCCGACGAACGCCAGGCCCGCCTGCACGCCGCGATCGCCGCGTTGGCCCCGGACATCCCGTTGGTGACCGGCGGTCCGCACCTGATCCCGCACGCAGCCTTGGTCAACGGCCGCCTCCGCGTCGCCGTCGCCAACGGCTCGGCTGATCCGGTGCACGCCCGGGTGAGTGTGGGGGTGGGTGGTGTTCCGGCGGGTGCCGGGGTCGGCAGCGCTGTGGCCGGTTCGGGCGAGCCGGTTGGCAGTATCGGGGGCGACGGCTCGGCGGACTCGATGTGTGCACCGGCGTGCGCTGCTCCGGCGGATGGCTCGGTCGGGCCTGCGGGTGGCCTGATTGCTGACGATTCGGCAGGTTCGGTGGGTGGCCGGGTTGCCCGCGGGTCGGGGGTTGGTGGGGTTGCCGGTGGTTCGCCCGGTTCGGTGAGTCCCTGGGGTGGTGGCGGGTCGGCGGGTTCGGTTGCCGGTGGTTCGGCGGGTTCTGGGGGTGCCTGGGGTAGTGGCGGGTCGGCCGGGTCGGTCGCCGATGGCTCGGCCGGTTTGGTGGGCGTCTGGGGTGTTGGTGGGTCGGCAGCTGTTTCGGTTGCCGATGGATCCGCCGGTTCCGCGGCTACCCCCGAAAGTGACGGGTCGGCGGGGGCGGAGGGCGGTGGGGTTGGTGCGCCTGTGCGTGCGACCTTGCTCGTCCCCCTGGCTGAGCCGGCCCCAGCCGTTGGGCCGATTCCGCACCGGGGGTGGGTTGTGTGGGAATGGTGATCACTCGTTTGGACTAATTTCGGCGGGTTCGCGTAATGGCGGGCGTCTTCGTCCCTTTCGTTCATGTCCGGCGGAAGGAGCAGGCGTGCGCATCGAGGCGGCCGTCTACCAGCGGGTCCTTGGGGACGAGTTGCGCAAGGCGCGCAAACAGCGGGGGTGGACGCGGAAGGAGTTGACCAGCAGGCTGCAGACCGGCATCTCCCTGCAGACGCTGGCCACCTACGAGCTCGGCACCCGCCAGTGCACCATCGTGCGGTTCGTGGAGTTGTGTCTGGCGCTGGAGGAGATGCCGCACGAGCTCATGTCGCGGGTGCACGACCGGGTGTTCGCGGGCACGACCATGGGCCGGGTCCGGGTCGACCTGCGGCGGGTTGTCCGGGATGACCGGCCCGAGTTGTCGCCGCTGCGGCGGTGGGCCGCGGGCAGGCTGGCCTGCCACGTCGGGCCGGAGCCGCCGATCGTGCAGCTCGACCCCGCCGCGCTCGAACGGTTGGCGGAGTTGTGCCGGGTGGAGACCGTCGAGCTGGTCAGGAAGCTCGGCGACGTGCGGTGATCAGCCAGGCGGCGGAGCCGTACCGGACGCCGTTCTCGGTGCGGTGGGCCTCGACGCTCTCCCGCAGGGCGGCGAACGCGCGGGCCTTGGCGTCGTCGTCGAGGCCGTCGGCGATGTCGCCGTAGTGGTCGGCGATGAAGTCGTACGCGTCGGCGTCGCCGAAGTCCATCGGTTCGCTGAGGGCCGTCATCTCCACATCGACGAACCCGGCCGCGCCCAGGATGTGGCGGACGCGCTCGGGCCTGCTGAGCGCGAAGGGGCTGGGCGCGTCGTCCGGCGGCGCGGGCAGGTCGCGCCCGCCCGCCAGCGCGGCCCGGAAGGCGGTGAGGAACTCGTTGCGCTCCAACGGCTGCCAGGTGATCAGCGCGAGCCTGCCGCCGTCCGTGAGCGCGGACGCGATGTTGGCGAACGCCGCGACCGGGTCACCGAAGAACATCGTCCCGTGCCTGCTGATCGCGACGTCGAAGCGCCGCTCGGGGAACGGGTGGATCTGGGCGTCGGCGCGGACGAACTCGACGTTGTCGCCGCCAGCGCGGCGGGCCATGGCCAGCATCGGCTCGGACAGGTCGACGCCGAGCGCGCTCGCGCCGCGACGGGCGGCCTCCCTGGTCGTCTGCCCGCCGCCGCAGCCGATGTCGAGCACGTGCTCGGTCGGCGTGATCGCGGCCGCGGCCATCAGGTGGTCGAGGTAGCGCGCGACGCACCGCTCGAACCGGGCGAGGTTGTCGGCCCAGAACGCACCCCTCGGGCCGTTCCAGGCTTCCAGCTGCGCGGTGTTGCCCTGATCGACGTTCATCGTTCTCCCCCAAGCCAGGTGGACCAGTCGAGGGCGTCGGCCAGCAGGCCGTCGCCCGCGCGCTGCGCCGCCACGAGCCGGGCAGGCGGTCCGCGACGCGCAGCCGGTCCCCCCGCCCCGCGTTGAGGACCAGCACCCGCACGTCGAGGTCGGCCAGCGCCTCGACATCCTCCACAACCGCCGCGGACAAGTCGAGCCGAATAAGCGCGGGCAGCGCGGCGAGGTCCGCCGCCAGCACGGGAAGCCCGGAGACGGTGAGCTCCCGCACCAGAACGCGCCGGAGGAGCTGATGCCCCGGCGCGCCCTCGCCGCGCGCGGGGGCCACCAACTCGGCGATGAGCGCGTCCCGCTCCTCGGTCACACCGCCGGGGTCCGCCTCACACGTCCCGGGCGAAGGCCGCCAGGAGGGCCCGCACGTGCGCCTCCTCCGGCACCGACAGCTCGGCGAAGATCTTCAGCGCGGCCCGCCAGTCGTCCACCGCGCCGGGGATGTCGCCGGACACCTGCCGCACCAGGGCGCGCACGTGGCGGGCCCGGCCGCGGGCAAGGCGCTGGCCCGCGCGCTCGGACACGGTCAGGCTCTGCTCGGCGAAGTCGGCCGCCGTGCTCGTCTCGCCCGCGTCCAGGAAGGCGTGCGCCAGCTCGGTCAGGGCGCGGCCCTCCAGCAGCCGCATCCCGGTGTCGCGCATCAGCGCCAGCGCCGCCATCCCGTGCCGGATCGCCGACTCCAGGTCGCCGGTGCGGCGGGCCAGCGCGCACAGGCCGGTCAGCACGGACGCCTCGCCGTAGCCGAAGCGGATCTCCCTGGCCAGCTCCAGCGCGGCCTGGTAGTGCTCGGCAGCGGCCGACCACTCGCCCGTCCGCTGCTGAATGGTCGCCAGCACGTCCAAAGCGGACACCTCGTGCCTGCGCTCGCCCAACTGCCTGGCCAGCTCCAGCGCCCCGCGCACCCCGGCGGCGCTCTCGGTGAACTCCCCGGCGTCCAGGCCCGTCTCGGCGAGGCAGATCAGCATCGCGACCTCGCCGTGCCGGTAGCCGTACCGGCGGCACACCGCCAGCGCCCGCTCGTAGCACTCCGCGGCCCGCCGCAGGTCGCCCAGCGCCCAGTACGCCAGCCCGAGCCCCTGCGCCGCCGCCCCCTGCACCTGCCGGTGATCGATGCGCGTCGACAGCTCCAACGCCTCGGTGTGGCGCTCGATCGCCACCTCCGGCTTGCCCAGCGACAGCGCGACCGCGCCCGTGTAGTGCAGCGCGGCGGCCTCACCCCTGCGGTTGCCGATCGCCCGGTTGATCACCAGGGCTTCCTCGTAGAACGCCTCGGCCTGCGCGGGCTGGCCCAGCTGCGAGTACGCCCGCCCCAGGTTGTGCAGCGCCGTCGCCTCGACCACGCGGTTGCCCGTGCCGCGGCTCAGCTCCAGCGCCCAGCGGTGGTGCTCGACGGCCGCGCTGTAGTCCGACAGGTTGCAGTGCACCAGCCCCAGCAGGTCGTGCACCGACGCCTCGGCGTCGACGTCGCCCGCCGAGCGGGCAGCGCCCAGCGCCGCCGTCGCCGCCATGACCGCGTCCGATCCGCCGCCCCGGTTGACGAAATAGCCGCGCAGCGCCTCGGCGAAGCGCCACGAGTGCGCGGGCAGGCCCACCTCCGGCGCGGCGATGGTCGAGGCGACCAGGTTCGCGCGCTCCTCGTCCAGCCACGCCACCGCGGCCGCCTCCGCGCCGGGCGGGGCCGCCGCGGGCGCGCCGATCTGCCACAGCACCGCGCTGTGCGCGCGGATCGAGTCGATGTAGTGGTCGAACAGCCTGCCCAGGGCGTTGACCCGGTCGGCGGCGGTGTCCTCGTGCTCGGCGCGGTTGCGGGCGTACTCGCGCAGCAGGTCGTGGAAGGCGTAGCGGCCGGGGCCGGACTCGCGGATCAGGTTGCCCTGCACCAGCACCGTCAGCAGCCGGGTCGTCGCGGCCGGGGCCATGCCCGCCAGCGCGGTCGTGGCTGCCAGGTCGACGTCGGCGCCGGGCACCAGGCCCAGCAGCCGGAACAGCCGCCGGGCCGAGGGCAGCAGCTTGTCGTAGGACAGGTCGAAGGCCGCGCGCACCGCCGCGGACTCGTCGCCCGCCACCGCCAGCCCGCTCAGCCGCCCACGCGCGCGCAGCTCCCGGGTGTGGTCGGCGACGCTGTCCCCGGGCCGCACTGCCAGGTTCGCGCCCGCGATCCGCAGCGCCAGCGGCAGGTGGCCGCAGGTGTCGGCCAGTTCGGCCGCGGCCCGCGCCTCCCGGCGCGCCCGGACCGAGCCCAGCAGCCCGCCGAGCAGGTCCACCGACTCCGCCGGGGCCAGCACGTCCAGGTGCACCGACTGCGCGCCGTCGCGGGCGGTCAGCCCGGTGAGCCGGTCGCGGCTGGTCACCACGACGAAGCAGCCCGCGGCGCCGGGCAGCAGCGGGCGCACCTGCTCGGCCGAGGCGGCGTTGTCCAGCAGCACCAGCACCCGCCTGCCCGCCAGCATCGTCCGGTACAGCCCGATGGCCTCGTCGACGTCGACCGGCACCCGCTCCGGCGGCACGCCGAGCGCGTGCAGGAACCGGACCAGCACCTCGTGGGTCGACGGCGGCCTGCGCGCGGCGTACCCGCGCAGGTCGACGCTGAGCTGGCCGTCGGGGAACCGGTCGCGCACCCGGTGCGCCCAGTGCACGGCCAGCGCCGTCTTGCCCACGCCCGCCGCCCCGGAGACCACGGCCACCACGGCGCTGGCCTGCCGGTCCGGGGAGGGCAGCAGCGCGTCGAGCCGGGACAGCGCGGCGGCCCGGCCGACGAACCCCGGCGGGTCCGGCGGGAGCTGCGCGGGCGTGCGCTGCGGGCCGGGCTCGGCGTCGGGGGCGCGCAGCACCCGCAGGTGCGCCGCCCGGATCTCCGCGCCGGGCTCCACGCCGAGCTCGTCGCCGAGGCGGGCGCGGATGTCGGCGAACACGCGCAGCGCGGCGGCCTGCTCCCCGGTGCCAGCCAGGGCCAGGATCAGCCGGGCGTGCAGGCCCTCGTGCAGCGGCTCCTCGTGGGCCAGCGGCTGCAGCCGCTCGACGGCGAGGGCGGGCCGCCCCAGCGCCATCGCCAGGTCGGCGTGGGCGAGGGCGGCCTGGCGCCTGCGCACGGTCAGCCCGACCGCGGTGGGATGGCCGCGCAGCCTGCTGCCCATGTCGACCAGCGCGGGCCCGCGCCAGCAGGCGAGCGCGCGGTCGTAGAGGTCGAGCGCGGCGCCGGGATCGGTGTGCGCGCGGGCCTCGGCGCGGGTCAGCAGGTCCTCGAACACCAGCGCGTCGACCTGCTCCACGCGCGCGCTCAGCTTGTACCCGCCGGGCACCGACGCGATGGCGTTGCGGTTGCGCCTGCTCACCCCGCCCAGCGCCCGCCGCAGCCGGGAGATGTAGGTGTGCACCAGGCCGAGGCAGGTGTCCGGCGGACGGTCGCCCCACAGCACATCGATGATCTCGTCGCGGCGGACCGGCTGGTTGGCCCGCACTGCCAGAAGGGCGAGCAGGGACCGCTGTTTGTGCGCGCCCACCTCGACCGGACGGCCGCCCTGTGTCACGCTGAACGCGCCGAGCACCCCCAGCGCCAGCCGGGCGGTGTGCGGCTGTGCGGCGTCGCCTCCGCGCCGGGTCAGCTCCTCCGGGGCCACCCCGACCGCGGCGGCCAGCCTGCGCACCGAGTCCGGACGGGGGTGTCCGACGGACCCGCGCTCGATGTAGCGCAGGGCCCGGACGCTGATGCCGGAGCGCTCGGCCAGCTCCTGCTGGGTCAGCCGGGCCCGCAGCCGGTGCGCGCGCAGGACCTCGCCGAACGACCCGGCGGCCTGCCCGCCCATGGCCTCACCCCTTCTTGCCGCCCGGCCTGCAGGAAAAGTTGCCGGTCAGATCATTCTAGGACATCGAATTCTGCCATCCGCGCAGGTAGCGGGCCCACCGCTAAACGTATGCACGTGCTGTAGCGGGTACAGGTCCGTTGCCAACCGAGCCCCGTAGCCTAGTCACGCGGGCGGCGTCCTGGGGGTGCGCCGCCCGCGTTCGCCCTCCTCCTGCCGGTCCATCCACTAACCTGCCGGTCGTGGGGGGAGCCACGGTGGAGATGGGGGCGTCCGGGCGGCGCGTGTCCCTGCGCCTGCGCATCGGCTGGCTGCTGTTGATCGTGCTGGCCGCGGGCGGTTACGCGGTCGTCGCCTCGCGCGGGCCGCGCCCGCCGGAGCGGGTGCCGCCGAACCGGGTCACCGTCGCCGTCGACGCGTTGCTGGACCCGCGTCCGGACACCGATCCCGCCCGCCTGCTGCCGCCGGACTTCGCCGCCGTCACCGGCGTCCGCCACGGCCTCATGCGCGCCCCGGACGGCACGATGCGCGCGGTCAACCTGGCGGGCGGCTGCTCGGCGCCGTGGGGCGACACCGCCACCCGCTGGGACTACTCGGTCGGCTGCATGGCCCACGACCTGGGCTACGACCTGCTGCGCTACGCCGCGGCGACCGGCCTGCCGGTCGACGGCGAGCGCAGGCGCGCCCTGGACGAGCGGCTCTCCCTCGACATGCACGCCCAGTGCCGGATCAACCCGCGCGACTCCGCCGGGCTCTGCCGGATGGTGGCCTCGCTGTTCTCCGTCGGCCTCGTCGTCAACTCCTGGCACCAGAACTGGGGTCCGCCCGCGGCCGAACCCGTCGGGGTGTGGGCCGTCGTGCTGGTGATGGTCGTCGTGCTGCTGGCCGCGCGGCTGCCCGCCTTCCGCAGGGCGCCCCGGCCGCTGCCCCGGCCGCCCCCCTCGGTCGACGACCCCGACCGGGCCGGGTACGTCTCGCTCGTCGGCGTGCTGGCCCTCGGGGCGGTCGTGCTGGCCGAGACCGCGCTGGCCTTCGCCCCGCTCGCCGCCGTGCCCGCCGCCGCGCTGTGGCCGCTGACCTGGGTGCTCCAGCTCGTCCCGCTGTTCTTCTTCGCCTGCGGCCACACCAGCCTGCTGGCCTGGCGCGCGGGCCGCGGCTATGGCGCCTACCTGGCCGGGCGCCTCTGCTGGCTGATCCGCCCCGTGCTCGCCCTGGTCACCGCCTGGCTGGCGGTGCCGCTGTCGTTGGAGCTGTTCGCCGCCCCGCCCGAGGTCGCCACCGCCTTCACCCGCCTCGTGGTCCAGCCGCTGTGGCTGCTCGGGCTGTCCCTGCTGGTCGTGGCCGTCGCGCCCGTGCTGAGCCTGCTGCACCGGGCCATGGGCGTCGGCGCGGCGGGGCTGTGGCTGGTCGTCATGCTCGCCCTGGAGATCGCCGGTCCGGGCACCTTCGCCGACTACGGCGCGGGGATCGCGCTGGCGCTGCTGTTCGCCCAGCTCGCGCACGCCTACGCGGCGGGCACGCTGCCGCGCGCCGCGCTGGGGGTGGCCGGGCCCGCCGCGGTCGGCGTGCTCGTGCTGTCGACGGCGCTGGGCTGGGTGGACCCGCTGCTGATCGCCGAACCCGCGGGCACGGCGAGCTTCGTGCCGTCCGCGGCCGGGGTGCTGCTGCTCGGCGTCGCCCAGGTCGCGGTGGTCGCGCTGCCGCGCAGGCCGCGGCCAGCGCCCGCCGTCGCCCAGGTCGTGGGGATCGTGCGGACCGCGCCGATGACCGTGTACCTGGCCTATCTGTGCCTCGCGCTGCTGGTGACGGGCCTGGTGACCGCGCTGAGCGCGCGGCCTGCCTTCCCCGCGGAGTGGCTGGCCAGGCCGTCGACGCTGCTCGCGCTCGGCCTGGTCGCGGTGCCGGGCCTGGTCGGGTTCCTGCTGTTCGAGTGGCGGACCGCGCCGGAGGACGGCTTCGCCGACGGGCTGTCCCGCTGGGACGGCGTCGCCGCCGTGCTCGGGGTTGCCTACGCCGCGCTGGGGGTACTCGGATTCGCCGCGGGACCGGGGACGGCGGTGCTGGGACTCCCGCTGGACCCCATGGCGGGGATCATCCACCTGCTGCTCGGCTGGTACCTGCTGCACGCGGTCCGGGTGGGAACCAGCGCGCTGCCCGGGCCGTGGCTGCTGGCGGCGCTGGCCTGCGGGCCCGCGCTGCTGGCCAAACCGAGCGTCGCGGGCCTCGTCCTGCACGGCGCGACGGTCGCGCTGGCGGGCGTCGCGGCCGTCGCGTGTGGCGCTCGTCGCAGCGGGCAGGCGGCTGACCGGGGAGAACCCGTGGTGTGTCAGGCTAGCGGGCAACCCGAGGGCGTCCGAGGACGTCTCTATCTGCACGGGTCAGGGAGGGATTGAGTGGAGCACCAGCGGCCGAGGTCTGGCAGTCGCGACGGCGCGCGCCGCTCGGTCCCGCCGCCGGACCGCCACCGCGAGGCGCACCGCCGGGATTTGCCGCCGGAGCGCCGCCGCGACCTCCCTCCCGACCGCGGGGGCGACGCGGCCGACCGGCGCAGGGCCGGGCGCGCCGCCGGGGCTGAGCGGGGGACCGCGTCGGGCCGGGCCCGCAGGCCCGCGGACGAGCGCGGGACGGCCGCCGAGCGCGGCGCCGTCGACCGGCGCCGTGGGGCCGGTGTGGACCGTCGGCGTGACGCTGGCGGGGTCGATCGTCGTAGTGAGCTGGCCGCGGAGCGCGGGGCCGCTGTGGACCGCCGTGCCCCGGACGGGTCGGCGGAGCGGCGCCGGGCCGCGGCCGAGCGCCGTCGGGCCGTGCCCGCCGCCGAGGGCGGCGCGCCGCCCTCGCGTCGGCCGCGGCTGGCCGACCTGCGCACCGAGCGCATCGCGCCCAAGCGGCCGGCGCCCCGTCCGGTCGCCGCGCCCCCGCGCAGGCCCGGGCTGATGGCGGGCAAGGCGGCCGCGGGCGCGCTGTCGGCCGTCGTGCTGGCCGCCACCGGCTACTACTGGCAGGTCGCCGACGACTTCTCCGACGGGCTGGCCACCACGGACGTCATCGCCATGGGCCCCACCGAGCGGCCCGCCGACGGCGCCATCGACATCCTCATGGTCGGCATGGACAGCCGCACCGACGCGCAGGGCAACCCGCTGTCGGAGGAGCAGCTGCGCATGCTCAGCGCGGGCGTCGCCGACGGCGAGCAGAACACCGACACGATCATCATGATCCGCATCCCCAACGACGGGAAGCAGGCCTACGGCGTCTCCATCCCCCGCGATTCCTATGTGGACATCCCGGGGTACGGCAAGCACAAGGTGAACTCCGCCTATGCCAGGGCGAAGATCCAGTCCAGGAAGGACCAGCAGGCCGAGGGCGTCACCGACGAGCGCGAGCTGGAGCGGGTCGGGCGGCGCGAGGGCGCCAAGAGCCTGATCGCCACCGTCCAGGAGCTGACCGGGGCGACGATCGACCACTACGCCGAGGTCAACCTGCTCGGCTTCTACGACATCACCAACGCCGTCGGCGGCATCGAGGTCTGCCTGAAGGAGCCGGTCAGGGACCGGTACTCCGGGGCGAACTTCCCGGCGGGCGTGCAGACGCTCAAGGGCGTGCAGGCGCTGGCGTTCGTGCGGCAGCGGCACGGCCTGCCCAACGGCGACCTCGACCGCATCGTGCGCCAGCAGACGTTCATGACGGCGATGGCGCGCAAGGTGTTCTCCCAGGACATGATCCTGCCCGGCTCGGAGAAGCTGACCGCGCTGCAGGAGGCCATCAAGAAGTCGGTCGTGCTGGACGAGGGCTGGAACATCATCCAGTTCGCCCAGCAGATGGTGAACTTCACCGGCGGGAACCTGGAGTTCCTGACCATCCCGCACGGCCGCATCGACCTGCCGACCCCGTACGACGGCTCGGCGGTGGAGATCGACCCGCTGCAGGTCCAGGAGTTCGTGGACAGCCTGCTGCGCGGCGGCCCGTCCGCCCCGGGCGAGGAGACCCGCGAGACCAAGCCGACGGTCACGGTGCTGAACGCGACCGGCCGCCGGGGCCTGGCGGGCGAGGTGACCGAGAAGCTGCAGGGCGCCGGCTACCAGACCGGGGAGCCGGGCAACTCGGCCGCGCGCTCGAACACGGTCATCCGCCACGCCACCGGCGAGGAGGCGGGCGCGCGCGGGGTGGCATCGGCCCTGGGCGGGGACTACACCGTGGAGCCGGACGCGAACCTCGGGCCCGGCCAGGTCAAGGTGTTCCTGGGCGCGGACTACGAGTCCGGCGGGCAGTCGCTGGCCGCGGACCCGCTGCTGGCCCTCAACGGGGCCCGGCAGGGCCCGCCCTGCGTGAACTAGGGCGTGAGCTGAAACCGGGAACGCGGGCCGCCCCCCGTCCGGGGCGGCCCGCGTCACGGGGTGCGGATCAGAACTGGAGCGCCCAGCTGTCGATCCGGCCCGTGTCGTAGCGCGCCACGTCGCCGACGCGCAGCTTCCAGGTGCCGTTGGCCGTCTCGCTCGACGCGTCGACGGTGTAGGTGGCGATGACGTTGTCCGCGGAGTCCGAGCTGGAGGAGTTCTTCAGCCGGTACGCCGTGCCGTCCGGGGCCACCAGGTCGACCACGACGTCGCCGCGGTAGGTGTGCAGGATGCTCACCTGGACCGCCAGGTCGGACGGGGCGTTGCCGCTGACGCCGGACACCGTGATCGGGCTCTCGACCGTGGTCAGGTCGGGGATGGCCACGTCGGTGCCGTTCTCGAAGCGCGGGTCGGGGTCGGGGCCGCCGCCGCCCTCGCCCGCCAGCGTCCAGACGGCGTGCGCGATCGCGTCGGTGTTGCGGTCCAGCGCCGCGGTGTTGACGTTGCCGGTCCGGTCGCAGGAGCGGTGGTAGCAGGCGTCGTAGGCCTGGCCGGCCGTGCCGCCCCACTTCTGGGCCTGGGCGCTGGTCTTGGTGCCCTCGGCGCCGGTGAAGGTGCCGCCGACGGGGATGCCCGCGCGGGCGAAGGCGGCGTGGTCGGAGCGGCCGCCGACGCTGGTCAGCTCGGTCGGCACGTTGATCGAGCGGAAGTAGCCCTCAAGCACCTGCTGCAGCTCCAGCGAGCCCGCGGGCTGGCCCGAGGCGCTGTAGACGAAGTAGCCGGGGTTCGGCGAGCCGATCATGTCGAAGTTGAGGTAGGCGTCGATCTTCGCCTTCTCGGTGGAGGGCAGGCTGTTGACGTAGTTCGTCGAGCCGATCAGGCCGAGCTCCTCCGCGCCCCACCAGCCGAACCGGATGTGCTTCTCCGGGGCGAGGTCGGCTGCGGAGATCGCCAGCGCGACCTCCAGCAGGCCCGCGGACCCGGTGCCGTTGTCGTTGATGCCGGGCCCGGCGGTCACCGAGTCGAGGTGCGCCCCGGCCATGATGATCGCGTCCGGGTTCCCGCCCGGCCAGTCGGCGATGAGGTTGTAGCCGGTGGCGCCGTTGTAGGTGAACGACTTGACCGATGTCGTCCAGCCCGCGGCGTCGAGCTTGCCTTTGACGTAGTTGACCGAGGCCTGGTACCCGGGCCTGCCGTGCGCCCGGTTGCCGCCGTTGTTGGTCGCGATCGTCTGGAACTGGTCGAGGTGGGCCTGGACGTTGGCGACCGGGATGTTGGGCGCCGTCTGCGCGGCGGTGGCCAGCGGCGCCACGAGAAGCGCGCCGGTCAGCGCCACCCCGACCGCGATGGGCACGAGGGGATAACGGGACATGGTTGCTGCCTCCAGCAGGGTAAAGGGGGACAACCCGCTGGATGGTCGCGTACGGCTTGTTCACTCAGTAGGGGCCGACTGTGGGGTGAAATTGCCATATATGCATACCGTGAACGGACATTCCCGTCATGCGGCGAGCACGAGCGCGGGCCGAAGCACGGGCGCGGGCTGCCGGGCCCGGAGGAGTTGGGCGAGGATCGCCAGCTGGAGGACGAACATCATGCGCTGGAACAGGCCGCGCATTTCCTGGATCTCCGTGGGGACCAGACCGAAGTGGCTGACCAGGAACACCAGCAGCAGGACCGCGGTGGCCGTCGCGCTGTGGAGGAGCCAGCGGCGGGTCGTCGAGCGGCGCAGGCGGGCCGCGACCAGCACGGCGGCGATGGGGACGCAGAAGAACGCCACCCCGGCGGCATAGCGGTGGATCTCCGCGGAGACCGTCAGCGGGCCGCTCCTGTTCGTCGGGAACACCGCGACCAGAAGGCAGGACAGGGCCGCCAGGCCGAGGGCGGCCCGCAGCAGCCGGTCGGTCCTCGGGACGGTGAGCAGCAGGCCCACGGCGGCCATGGCCATCGCCAGCACGCTCACCCCGAACATCCAGCCGTACCCGTCGACGAAGACGAGCGTGGACAGCGTCGAGTCGACGGGATTGATCTGTCCACTCCCGACGACGTGCACCCCCACCATGAACACCGCCGACAGCGCCAGGCCGACGAATCCCAGTGCCAAGCCCCGTGCGCGCACGCTCTCCGGCGCCGCGATCTCCCCATGAATGCTCACACGACAACGGTCGCCGAAACCGGCGCGCGGTCACATCCGGAACACTCCCGATTCGGGGCGGGGGTTGTCCCTACCCTTCCCCTCGGGTCCGCTGGACCCCGGACGGCCGACGGGCTCCGGAAGCGGACCGCGCCCCGCTTGCCGTGATCATCCTTTAGGACTCGCGGGAGGCCAGGTATTCGGTCCAGACCTTCTTCGGGACCGTCATCCGCCACGAATCGATGACGAGCTCCTCCAGCTCCGCGTGGTCGATCGCGGCCAGGCGCACGCGCATCCAGTTGTAGCGCATGTCCGACGGGATGGGCAGGAAGAACTTGTCCGGCTCGGCCTCGATCAGCGCGGCGCGCTCCTCCTTCGGGTAGCCGAAGCCCAGGACCGTCTCGTCCGGGGACAGGGAGAGGAACACGATCCGGCCGACGCGGAACTTGACGCGGTCGCGGACCAGGGCCTCGTAGGCGCGGGGCAGGGACAGGGCGATCGCCCGGACGTCGTCGGCGGTGACCACGGGGCCTCCTCAGTTCGCGGCCGTGATGGTGACGTAGAGGTACTCGTCCAGAATCTTGGCCAGCGAGACGGGACGGGCGAGCATCGCGCACAGAGCCTGCTCCTCCTGGGCCGACTCCGCCAGCACGGCGTTGGCCCACGTGCGCCCGAGCCGCAGGTGGGCGGCGAACGCGGCGCCGTCGCGCGTGCCGTGCACGCGGGTCGCGATCGCGGCGTCCCACGGCATCACCGCGCGCGGCCGCAGCGCGTACAGGGCCTTCGACGCCGCCGTGGCGCCCAGCGTCCTGCGGGACGACACCGCGACCGCGGCCAGCTCCGCGTACGCCCGCCCCAGCGCGTCGATCTCGACGTCGGACAGCTCCGCCAGCGCGCCGGCGGGCAGCGCGGCCCCCCACGACTCCCACCAGGCCGCGAGGTCGGCGTCGAAGGGGTCGCCGTCGCCCGGGTAGCGGATGCGGCAGCCCCAGGAGTTCAGGAACCGCAGCAGCAGGGCGCGGTGCTCGGCGTCGGCGAGGTCGAGCGCGGTCCCGGCCAGCCGCAGCCAGGACTTGTCGACGCCGCTGTAGTCGTTGAAAATCGCCGAAGTCCGGCGCAGCGCGGCCAGGGTGGGCGGGTCAGGTAGCACAGGCGAAACAGTAGTGGGCGCGGTCTGTTACGGGACCGGACGTTGATAGGCACTTTTTTAGGCCGACCGAGTGACGGTGCCTACCGTTCGGACCATTCGTCTTATTGCGTTTGGTCACTTTCGGCGAACTAATCACGTTCCTAGGGTTGGGCGTGGTTGGCCGTTGGGGGATATGGAGCGAGCTGTGCCATCAGGGGAGACAACGCATGGGCAGACCCGAGAGACCGCTGGACGGGACCAGCGGTCCGATCGTCGCTTTCGCGCAAGACCTGCGCGCGCTGCGCCATCAGGCGGGCAACCCGAGCTACCGCGAGCTGGCGCGCACCGCGCTGTTCGCGCCGTCGGTGCTGTCCAGCGCGGCGAGCGGGCACAAGCTGCCCACGCTGGCCGTCACGCTGGCGTTCGCCGCGGCCTGCGGCGGTGACCGCGCCGAGTGGGAGCGGCGGTGGCGGCAGGTCGCCGAGGACGTCGGCGCGCCGATGGACATCCGCGACGACGGCGAGCCAGCCGGGCCCGCCCGCCCGGCGCAGCTGCCCATGGGCCCCGCTGTCTTCCTGGGCCGGGGGCAGGCGCTGACCGCGGCGGGCAAGCTGCTCGGCGCGGGCCGCACGCCGCTGGTGGTCACCGGGCCGGTCGGCGTCGGCAAGACCGCGTTCGCCCTGCGCATGGCCGACGACCTCGCCGCCGCCTTCCCCGACGGCCAGCTCTACGCCGACCTCGGCGTCTCCGACGGCCCGGACTCGATCGTGCGCGACTTCCTGCGGGTGCTCGGCGTCCCGGCGCAGCAGGTGCCCGACGACTCCACCCAGCGGCTCGGCCTCTACCGGTCGCTGCTCGCCCAACGCAAGCTGTTCGTGCTGCTCGACAACGCGCGCGACGAGCGCCAGGTCCGCCCGCTGCTGGGCCGGTCGGCGCGCAGCCAGGTCGTGGTGACCAGCCGGGCCCGGCTGCTCGGCCTCGACGGCGCCCGCCGCGTCGAGCTGGCCACCTTCGCCCGCGCCGAGTCCATGGCGCTCATCGGCAGGCTCGCCGGGGCCGAGCGGGTGCAGGCGGAGTACGAGGCCACCGAGGCGCTCGCCGAGCTGTGCGACGGCCTGCCGCTCGCGGTCAACATCGTCGGCCGGATGATCGCCGCGCGTCCGGAGTGGTCGATCGCGCACACCGCCGAGCTGCTGGCCGACCACGAGCGGCTGATGGACACCCTGGAGGTCGGCGACGTCAGCGTGCGCGACCGGTTGGCATCGGCCTTCCGGCAGCTCTCGCCCGCCGCCCGCCAGGCGCTCTACCTGATCGGCCGCGACGGGGCCGGGTGGACGACCGCGATCGGCCTGGCCTCGGCGATGACGGTGTCCGTGCGCGACGCGGACGACCTGCTGGAATCGCTGGTCGACGCGGGACTGCTGACCCGGTCCGGGGTCGCCAGCCGCTATCGCGTCTCCCCGCTGGTCGGCGTGTTCGCCTCCGACGCCGAACGCGACGCCGGACAGCGCACCCCGTTGCTCGTCGAGCGACGCGCGCGACGCGGCCTGGATTAGCGTTGATTGTTCGCTGACGCCGGTCCTTCCGGTCAATCCGGCGGGCGGCTTGACTGTCCTCGTGCGAGTGGGGCCCCGCCTCACCGCCGGTGACAGGGAGGCCGATCGTGTTGTGCCGCAACGGTGATGGCGCGCGTCCGGGAGGCGTGCGATGCGGATCGTGATGGTCGGCGGAGGCGTCATCGCGCTGCTGACCGCCATGGACTGCGTCTCCGCCGGACACGACGTCATCCTGCTCGACCAGGGTGACATCCCGTTCACCGGGGCGACTTCCTTCGATCGCAACCGGGTCATCCGGGCGCAGCACACCGACGACCCGGACGCCAGGGTCGCGGCGGTGCGCGCCCATTACCGGTGGATCGAGCTGGAAAGCCTGCTGTCCACGCGTATCTACGAGCGGATCGGCTCGCTCACGATGAACGCGACAGACCGGATACCGGGTGCGCGGGTCGTCGGTCCGGACGAACTGGCCGCGTATCCGACCGTCGCCTTCCCCGACGGCGCGACGGCGCTTCACGAGTCCCACGCGGGAATCCTGCTCGCCGACCGCGTGCTCGCGGCCTGCGCGGGATGGCTGCGCTGGCACCCGCGCGCCGAGCTGCGCCCGCACCGGCGGGTCGTCGCCGTCGACGCCGACCGCGCCACCGTGCGCTTCGCCGACGGCGGCGAGCTGGCGGGGGACGCCGTGCTGGTGGCGATCGGACCGTGGTCGCGCGACCTGCTCGACCCGGCCATCGCCGGGGAACTGGTGCTGCGCAGGCAAAGCATGATCTACTGCGATGTTCCCGACCCGGCGGCGTGGGCGGGAGTGCCGACCATCCGCTCCCTCGGCCCGACCGAGGGCGCGTGGCTGGTGCCGCCGATCGCGGGCGCCGCGCTCAAGCTCAGCGCGGACAGCGCCTGCCGCGTGGTCGACGAGGTCGGCGACAACACCACACCGCCGCATTGGCGCGACCACCTCATCGAGGTGTTCGCCGACATCGTGCCCGGCGTGCGCCGCGACCACGTCATCGACGCGCGCGACTGCTACTACCTGTCCCGCGAGTCCACAAAGGGCGCGATGGTCGCCGCGCTGGGCGACCGGGTCCTGTCGCACGCGGCCTGCGGCGGCACGTCGTTCAAGTTCGCCCCGCTCATCGCCCGCTCCCTCGCCCAGCGGCTGACCGGCGCCGACCCGGAGCCGACCGGGATCGCGTCGCTCGACCGCGTGGTCCGCCCCTCACTGACCCGAGGTGTCTCATGAAGCTGCTCGCCCTGGAAGCCCGCCAGAACGGCTACTACTACCAGAGCCGCTACCAGCAGATCGCCGACTTCGGCGCGGAGCTGTACGTGCTCAACGGCGTCGGCACCGACGACCTGTGGCCCGCCGACCGCTACCGCCGCGCGGACAGCACCCACATCGCCGACCTCATCGCCCACGCCAAGGCGTGGCACGCCGAGGAGGACTTCGACGGCGTGCTCACCTTCTCCGAGTCCGGCGTGGTCGCCGTCGCCGCGGTGGCCGCCGCGCTCGGCCTGCCCGGCATCGGCGTCGACGCGGCCCTGACCAGCCGCAACAAGCTCATCATGCGCCAGGCCCACGAGCGCGGCGGGGCGGCGCACCCGCGCTTCGCGTTCGTCGAGACGGTCGAGTCGGCGCTGTCGGCCGCCGAGGAGTTCGGCTACCCGGTGATCCTCAAGCCGACGCTCGGGGCGGCGAGCAACTTCGTCTTCCGCGTCGACGACGCCGACCAGCTGCGCGAGCGGTACGCCCAGGCGAGTGCGGGCATCGACGAGATGTCCTGGTACGCCATGGAGGCGGGCGGCGTCGACCTCGGTCCGCACGGCCTGCTGCTGGAGTCGTTCCTCGACGGCCACGAGCACCTGATCGAGGCCCTGGTGTGGGAGGGCGAGGTGTTCCTCGGCTCCATTGTGGACCGCGTGACCATCGAGGGCGACACCTTCGACGACGACGTCCACCACGCGCCCACGTCGCTGCGCCCCGAGCAGGTCGCCGAGGTGCACGCGCTGGTCGCGGCGGGCGTGCGGGCGCAGGGCCTGACCAACAGCGCGCTGCACGCCGAGGTCCGCTTCCACGGGGGCGAACCGCATCTGCTGGAGATCGCCGTGCGGCCCGGCGGGGGCGGGTTGGACCACATGGCGCGCATCTCGGCCGGGTACGACCCGATCCGCGCGGTGATGGACGTCGCCCGCGGCGTGCGCCCGGACGTCCGGCACTTCACCCCGACCGCCGTGCACACGTTCGCCATGTGCCTGATCTGCGACAGCGGCACGGTCGAGTCGATCGGTGTGCCCGCGGAGGTGACCGACGCCGAGGAGCTGTTCTACCTCAAGGTCTCCGCCCGCCCCGGCGACGTGATCCGCAGGCCCCCGCACGGCAACAGCATCCTGGGCGGCATCGGGGCCACCGGGACGTCGTTCGACGACGCCATGCGCGCCGCCACCGACCTGGCGGACCGGATCGAAGTCAAGCTGTCCTGATCGGACTTCTGAACGGAGGCACGCGTGGCGCGCACAGCGACCCCCCGGCACTACCTGATGGTCAGACCGACCCACTTCGACGTCGAGTACTCCATCAACCCGTGGATGGACCCCGGCAAGCCGACCTTCGCCCAGCTGGCCGTCACCCAGTGGGAGTGGCTGCGCGACCTGTTCGGCGAACTCGGGCACCGCGTCGAGCAGCTCGACCCCCGGCCCGGCCTGCCCGACATGGTGTTCGCGGCCAACGGCGCCACCGTGCTCGACGGGCGCGTGCTGGTCGCCCGGTTCCGCCACACCCAGCGCTCGGCGGAGGCGGGGGCGTACCTGTCGTGGTTCCGGTCGCGCGGCTACGAGTCGGTGCGCCAGGCGCAGTGGGTGAACGAGGGCGAGGGCGACTACCTCGTCGCCGGGTCCCGGCTGCTCGCGGGAACGGGGTTTCGCACCAGCCCGCGCGCCCACGCGGAGGCGGCGGACTACTTCGGCGTGCCGGTGGTCAGCCTGACCCTGGTCGACCCGCGCTTCTACCACCTCGACACCGCGCTGGCCGTGCTGGACGAGGAGATGATCATGTACTACCCACCCGCGTTCTCCGACGAGAGCCGCCGGGTGCTGGAGGACCTGTACCCGGACGCCATCCTGGCCTCCGCGGAGGACGCCGCCGCCTTCGGCCTCAACGCCGTCTCCGACGGCCGCCACGTGATCCTGCCCCAGGCCGCGACGACCCTGATCGCTCAACTCCGCGACCACGACTACGACCCCATCCCCGCCGACCTGTCCGAACTACTCAAGGCAGGCGGCAGCGTCAAGTGCTGCACGCTGGAACTGCGGACCTGACCCGCCATGCGTCCCTTTCCGCAGGCCGATCGGCCGGTCCCGTGGGCAACGCCCCAGGGGACCGGCCCCACAGCCCACCGCCCTGAAGCCGCCGGTTCGTCGGGGGCTGGGACCGCTGTTCGTGCGATGCGGCTTGGGTCCGGTCCCAGTGCTGCGGTGGCCGGTGTCGGTGGGTTGGGGGCGGGGGTCGCTGTAGGTGAGCTGGCGGCCGGAGTGCCTGCCGGTGGGCCGGGGGCTCGGGCCGCTGTCGGCGTGCCCGGGGTGAAGGCTGGCGACAGTGTGCGTCGGGCTGGAACCGCTGTCGGTGGGTCGGAGGCCGGGACTGGCCTCGGTGGGTCGGGGATTGCCGTCGCTGTAGCTGAGCCGGCGGCCGGAGTCGCTGCCGGCGTGTCAGGGGTTGGCGCCGCTGTCGGTGCGTCCAGGGGTGGCTTCGGTGCGTCGGGGGCTGGGGCCGTTGTCGGTGCGCCGGGGGCTCGCATCGCTTCCGGTGCATCGGGGGGTGGAGTCGCTGCCGGTGGCTGTGGGGCTGGGGTCGGCGTTGGTGTGGCCAGTGCTGGTGCCGTTGTGGCTGAGTTGGGGAAGGCGGCCCGGTCGTGAGTGCTGTGGTGGCCGTGGCGGGTCTTTCGCCCTCGTCTGCGCAGGCGGCGCTGGATCCGTATCCCCGGTTGTTGCTCGCCCTCCCGGTCATCCTGGCCGCCTGTTACCTCGTGGGTGCGTTGTTCCGCCGCATCGGGCAGCCTGCGGTGATCGGGGAGATCGTGGCTGGGGTGTTGCTCGGTCCGTCGTTGCTGGGGGCGGTGTGGCCTACCGGGTTCGGGTGGTTGTTCCCCGAGCACGTGGTCGGGACCATCAACACGATCGCCCAGCTCGGGCTGGTGTTCTTCATGTTCCTGGTCGGCGCCGAGATCAATCCGACGGCGTTGCGGGGGCGGGGGCTCACGGCGACGATGGTGGTGCAGGTCAACCTCGTCGTGCCGATCCTGACCGGGGTCCTGCTCGCGTTCTGGCTGTACCCGCGCTTCGGCGGCGACGTGAGCTTTGCCGGGTTCGCGCTGTTCCTCGGGGTCGCCATGAGCGCGACCGCGTTCCCCGTGCTGGCCAGGGTCCTCACCGACCGCGGTATCTCCGACACGCCGCTCGGGGCGCTCGCGTTGACCTGTGCGGCCGTCGGCGACGTCGTCGTGTGGTGTCTGCTCGCGCTGGCCGTCGCGGTCGGGGTCGGTGGGTCCATCGGCGGGGTGCTGGTGACCGTCGGGCTCACCGCGGCGTTCGTCGGGGCGCTGTTCGCGCTGCGGCCGGTGCTCGCCCGGGTGATCGCCGCGGTGTCCGACGCCGCCGTGCTGCCGATCCTGCTCGGCGGGCTGATGCTCTGCGCGCTGGCCACCGACCGCATCGGCGTGCACCCCATCTTCGGCGCGTTCCTGTTCGGCGTGGTCGTCCCGCGCACGCCGGTCATCGAGCGGGCGGGCGCGCGGATGGAGAGCATCACCGTGACGCTGCTGCTCCCGCTGTTCTTCGTCCACACCGGACTGCAGACGACCTTCGGCCTGCTCGACTCGGCCGCCCTCTGGGCGGTGTGCGCCGCCGTCACCGCGATCTCCGTGCTGGCCAAGTGGGGCGGGACGACCGCCACCGCCCGGCTCACCGGCCTCGGCTGGCGGGAGTCGCTCTCCCTGGGCGCGCTGATGAACTGCCGCGGCCTGACCGAGCTCGTCGTGCTCACCATCGGGCTGCGCATGGGCGTGATCAGCCCGACCGTGTTCGCGATCCTGGTGGTCATGACGCTGGTCTCCACGATCGCCACCGCGCCCGCCCTCACCGCGATCGACCGTATCCCCGCACGACTGTAGAGGAAAGACATGACGACGACCCTCGCCCCGGCGACCTTCGCCGAGATCACCCTGCCCGACTCCGCCCGCGACGCCATCGGCGCGGAACTGCTGCCGCTGGCCGATCCCGTCCTGGACATCGACCGCGCCTTGGCCCGCCTGCACGCCGTCTTCGCCCGCCTGCCGCTGGGCGCGTTGCAGGCCGTGCTCGACTTCGGCAGGCACGTCGACACGCCCGGTGTCGCGCTGGTGCGCAACCTGCCGGTCGACCCGGAGCTTCCCGCCACCCCCGTCGACGGCAACCCGAGCCCGGACAAGCGCACGTTCGTCGCCGAGGGCGTCCTGCTCGGCCTGAGCCAGCTGCTCGGCGAGCCGGTCGGCTTCACCACGGAGAAGGCGGGCAGGCTGGTCCACGACGTCGTCCCGGTCTCCGCGGGCGCGGCCACCCAGACCAACCAGAGCTCCGGGGTGTTCCTCAACTTCCACAACGACATCGTCCACGACGAGGTCGGCCGCTACGACGTGTCCAACCCGGACTTCCTGGTGCTGCACTGCCTGCGCCAGGACCCCGGCAAGGAGGCCGTCACCTACTACGCCGACGCCCGCGACATCTCCCGCGCGCTCGACCCGGACGTCCTCGACACGCTGCGCGCGCCGCTGTTCCGGCTCAACGCGCCCGGCAGCTACGTGCGCGAGTTCGCGGGCGGCGCCGAGGTGCTGTCCGACCCGGTCGCGGTGATCTCCGGGCCAGCCGAGTCGCCGGAGATCTCCGTCTCCGCCAACGGCGTGCGCGGGCTGACCGACGAGGCCGAGGCGGCGCTGCACGTGTTGCAGCGGGTCTGCCGGGAGGTCGCCCACCAGGTCTACCTGGAGCCCGGCACCGCGCTGCTGATCAACAACCGCAAGGGCCTGCACGCGCGGTCGCAGTTCCTGGCCCGCCACGACGGCCGGGACCGCTGGCTGCAGCGCACCTACCTGCGCCGCAGCCTCTGGGCGATCCGCTACCGGGGCGTGTCGGGTGAACGCAGAGTGCACTGAACCCGTCTCCACCGGCCGCTACGAACTGGGCGAGGGCGCCCGCTGGGTGGACGGCGAGCTGCACTGGGTGGACATCCTCACCGGGCGGCTGCTCGTCCGCCGCGGCGGCGCGGACGTCACCCTGGTCGAGCTGGGCGTCCCCCTGGGCGCCGTCGCCCCGCTGGCTGGCCGCCCCGGCCGCTGGGTGGCCGCCGCGGGCACCGGGATCGCCGTGCTGGACCCGGCCGCGCCGGACCCGCTGACCTGGCTGGCCCGGCCCGCAGAGGAAGGCGTGCGGCAGCGCATGAACGACGCCACCGTCGACCCGGCGGGCCGGTTCATCGCGGGCAGCATGGCCTACGCCGCCGACGAGCAGCCGGGCGCGGGACGACTGCACGCCGTCGACCCCGACGGCACGGTCCGCACGATCGTCGACGGCCTGGCCATCCCGAACGGTCCGGTGTTCTCACCGGACGGGACGGTCATGTACCTCGCCGACAGCTCGCGCAACCGCATCGACGCCTACCCCTACGACGTCGCGACCGGCACGGTCGGCGTACCGCGGCTGTTCGCCGAGATCGAGGAGCACTGGCCGGACGGGATGGCCGTGGAGGCCGACGGCACGGTCTGGAGCGCCGTCTGGGGCGGGGGAGCGGTCCACCGCTACCGCCCCGACGGCTCGCTCATCGAGGCGATCCCCGTGCCCGCCACCCGACCGACGAGCGTCTGCTTCACCGAGTCCACTGTGTACGTCACGAGCGCCAGCATGTGGCTGGACCGGCCGTCCGCCGCCGACGGCGCTGTGTTCCGACTGCCGCGCCGGGTCCGCGGCGCCGCCGTCCCGGCCGCGCGCCTGGACGCCTGTTGATTGTTCTGGCCGCGCGGGCCTTCCGGTCAACCGCGCCTGCCGTTGTCATTGGCCGCGACGAGATGGGGAGAAGATGAGCGAACCAGACGGCGTCGTCCTCGTGATCGGCTGCGGGATGCGCCCCTACCGCGAGTACCTGCTCGCGTCCGCGGCGAAAAGGCATCCACTGTGGATGTTCACCGCCGACGAGCCGACCTGGCAGTCCGGCTACCTCGCGGGCGCCACCGTCGTCGACCTGATGGACCGCGACGCCGTGCTGGCCGCCGCGCGGGAGCTGGCCGCCGCTGTCCCGGTCGTCGGGGTGCTGTCCTGGGACGAGGCGCTGATCGTGACCACCGCGCACGTCGCCGCCGACCTCGGCCTGCCCGGCGCGGGGACCGGCGCGATCGAGGGCTGCCGGGACAAGTTCCACAGCCGCGAGGTCCTCACCGCCGCGGGCGTCGACCAGCCGAGGTTCGCGTTCGTCCGGGACGAGGCGCACGCGGTCGCGGCAGCGGACGCGATCGGCTACCCGGTGATCGTCAAGCCGCGCGGCCTGGGCGCCAGCATCGGCGTCGTCCTCGCCGAGGACGCCGACGCCGTCGCCAGGGCGTTCCACGCCGCCGAGGAGTCCAGCCTGATCGGCGCCAAGGCCTACCAGGGCGGCGCGCTGGTCGAGGAGTACCTCACCGGGCCGGAGATCAGCGTGGACGGCGCGGTCGTCGCGGGCGCGTACACCCCGCTGTTCGTCGCCCGCAAGACGATCGGCATGCACCCCTACTTCGAGGAGCTGGGCCACGTCGTCAGCGCCGACGACGACCTGCTGGACGACCCCGGCCTGCGGGCCACGCTGGCCGCGGCGCACAAGGCGATCGAGTTCGACCACGGGGTCACCCACACCGAGCTGAAGCTGACCCCGCGCGGGCCGGTCATCGTCGAGATCAACGGACGGCTCGGCGGCGACCTGATCCCGCTGCTGGCCCGCCACGCCACCGGCGTCGAGCCCGGCGCGGTCGCGGTGGACGTGGCCATGGGCCGCGCCCCGGTGGTCCCCGAGACGCGCGAGCCCCGCAGCGTGGGCGTGCGCTTCGCCTACCCCGTTGCGGACTGCGTCGTCGCGGCCGTCCACGTGCCCGACGACGGGGTCGTCGCCGCGGCCGCGCTGGTCGAGCCCGGCACGGAGATGCGGCTGCCGCCCGCGGCGTTCATCTCCCGCCACGCCTACGTCGTCTGCGCGGCGGCCGACCCCGACGAGTGCGCGGCACTGCTGGACAAGGCGCTGTCCGAAGTCCACCTGAGCACGGCATGAACGGAGCGAACATGGACGTTGAGTTGCTGGCAGTCGGCGCGGGCCCGTCGAACCTCGCCCTCGCGGTGGCCCTGGAGGAGATGGCCCCCGACATCGCCCAGGACACCCTCATCATCGAGCGCGACGAGGAGGTCTCCTGGCAACGCGGGATGCTGCTGCCCGAGGCGCTGTCGCAGGTCTCGTTCCTCAAGGACCTGGTGACCCTGCGCAACCCGCGCAGCCGGTTCTCCTTCCTGAACTACCTGCACGCCACCGGCAGGCTCGACGAGTTCATCAACATGGGCAGCTTCGTGCCCTACCGCGTCGAGCTCGCGGGCTACCTGAAGTGGACGGCCGAGTCGCTGTCCATGGTGGACATCCGGACGAAGTCGGAGTGCGCGCGGATCGCCCCGGTCTGGACCCGCGAGGAGATCACCGGCTGGGAGGCCCACCTCACCGACGGCCGCACGGTCCGCAGCCGGTACCTGGTCATCGGCGCGGGCCGCGACGCGCGCATCCCCGACCAGTTCGCCGCCATCGCCCGCGAGCGCGTCATCCACAGCACCGAGTACCTGCCGAGGGTGGCCACGCTGCGCAAGGACCTGCCGTACCGCGTCCTCGTGGTCGGCGCGGGCCAGAGCGCGGCCGAGCTGTTCTCGGCGGTGCAGCAGGACCTGCCGGAGTGCCGCCCCACTATGGTGATGCGCAGCATCGGGCTCAACTGCTACGAGACCAGCAAGTTCAACAACGAGCTGTTCTTCGGCTCGTTCATCGACACCTTCTACGCCTCCCGCCCGGAGGCGCGCAGGCAGATGCTCGCCGAGATGCGCCACACCAACTACGCGGGCCTGGCGCCCGGGATGATGGAGTCGCTGTACCGGCAGCTCTACCTCGACCGGCTCTCCGGGCGCTCTCGGCTGCGGGTCGTGCCGATGCACGACATCACCGCCGCCCGCGAGGAGGGCGACGAGGTGGTCGTCGAGCTGACCGACTGGCGCACCGGGGCGGTCCAGGAGGTGCGCACCGACCTGGTGCTGCTGGGCACCGGCTTCTCCCCGGAGATGCCCAGGATGGTGCGCCACGTCGCCGACGCCATCGGGCTCGACGACATCCGCGTCACCCGCGACTACCGGCTGGTGATCGACCGGCCGAGCAGCGCGGCCTGCTACCTGCAGGGCGTCAACGAGGCCACCCACGGCATCGCCGACTCGCTGCTGAGCGTGCTCGCCCCGCGGGCCAACGACATCGTCCAGGACATCCTCACCCACCGCGGCGCGCTGCGCGCCCCGCTCCCGGTCGCGGCCGCGGGCTGACGGCACGAGAAGAAAGGCCAGATCATGGAAATCCGACCCCTGCTGCGCGAGCAGATGAACCGGGAGAACGGCGCGGACGCCCAGCGGCTGGTGCCGTGGCCCGCGCTCAACGCGCCGTTCGAGGGCGCGTGGTGCGTGGTGCACCCCGGCGACGCGACCGGCATGCACGCCCACCACGAGTACGAGATCTTCATCGCGCTCTCCGGCGAGGCCGAGCTGGACTCCGAGGGCGAGCGCCGCCCGTTCCGCGCGGGCGACATCGTGCACTTCCCGCCGAACACCGCCCACCGGGTGGTCAACGACGGCGCCGAGCCCTTCCAGATGTACTGCGTCTGGTGGGACGCGGAGATGTCCGAGCGCTTCGTCGAGCGCCACGGGACCGCGTCGTGAGCCGCCCGGTCCTGGTGATCGGCGGCCCGCCGACCACGAACGGGGACATGCACATCGGCCACGTGGCCGGGCCGTACGTCGCCGCCGACACCCACGTCCGCTATCTGCGCGCCGCGGGCCGCGAGGTGCTGTTCGCCTCCGGCGGCGACGACAGCCAGACCTACGTCTACACGACCGCCGCGCGGCTCGGGACCACCCCGCAAGCGCTTGCCGACAAGTCCTGGGCGCAGATCAAGACCACCTGGGACGCCATGGGCATCCACGTCGACGGCTTCGCGCCCACCGACGACGGGTACCGCCGCAACGTCTACGACTACGTCCAGCGCCTCTACGACCTCGGCAAGTTCCGCCTGCGCACGGTCCGCCTCCCCTACAGCGAGGCCAAGGGCATGTACCTGGTGGAAGGGCTCGTCGGCGGCGACTGCCCGACCTGCCTGGCCGACAGCCGGGGCGGCATCTGCGAGGCGTGCGGGCACCCGGTCGACTTCGACGCGCTCATCGAGCCGTACTCGATCATGGACCCCAGCGACCCGGTGACCTACCGCGAGGCGGAGATCCTGGTCTTCCCGCTGGAGGAGTACCGAGAGCAGCTGCTGGCCTACCACGAGGCGCGGGCCGACCGGTGGCGCCCGCACGCGGTGCAGTTCATCCGCGAGCTGCTGTCGCGGCCGCTGCCGGACTTCCCGATCACCTACCCGGTCTCCTGGGGCATGCCCGCGCCGTTCGCCGAGACCCCCGGCCAGACGCTCAACGCCTGGCTGGAGGGCATGCCCGCCTCGATGTACTGCCACAACTTCGCCCAGCGCGAGCAGGGGACGACCCCGCCGTCCGGCGACGACGCGTGGCGCGCGGAACACGACGCCGAGCTGGTCTTCTTCGTCGGCTTCGACAACCTCTACATCTGGGCGGCGGTGCACATCGCCGAGCTGATCGCGCACGAGGGCCGCTACATCCTGCCCGACACCATCCTGTGCAACGAGTTCTACGAGCTGGAGAACGAGAAGTTCTCCACCAGCAAGGGCCACGTGGTGTGGGCGCGCGACCTGGTGGCCGAGGTGCCCCGCGACCTCGTCCGCTTCTACCTCAACCTGACCGCCCCCGAGCACGCCCGCACGAACTTCAGCCGCGCGGCGCTGGACAAGATCGTCGGCGAGCGGCTGGTCGGCCCGTGGAACGAGCTGGCGGCCACGCTCGGCAAGCTGACCACGGCGGGCGAGACGCTCCCGGTCTCCCCGGAGGGCCCGGCCCGCGCCGCGGCCATCGCCGACCGCTTCGGCCTGTGCTTCGAGCTGTCGAGCTTCAGCCTCAACCGGGCGGCCGACCTGATCGTGCAGCACGTCGAGCGGCTGCGCGCGCACGCGGCCCGGGCGCTCGACGGCGAGCCGGTCGAACTGGGCGACCTGTTCCTCCAGCTGCGGGCGCTGATCAGCGGCGCGTCGCCGATCCTCATCGACATGACCGCCCGCGCCGCCGAGGCCGGGGGCTTCACCCCGTCGCTGTCGGCGGCGGCCTACGCCGTCGCGAGCACCACCGCGTTCCCCGTCCCCGGCCTGGACACCCGCGTCCAGCCGACCCCGACCCTGGCCGAGGTCTCCTGATGCCCACCGCACCGCTGACTACCGACCTGGCCGTCCGCCGCTCCAAGCGCGCCGAGCGGCTGCTCGTGCCCGCGGGCTTCATCACCACCGCGGGCAACGCCTTCCAGATCACCGCCGCCGCCATCCTGGTCTTCCGGGCCGAGGAGACCACCCTGTCGGTCGGGTGGCTGTTCATCGCGGTGTCCATCCCGCAGGTCGCGCTCGCGATGACCTTCGGCCGCCTCGCCGACCGGCTCGACCGCCGCACGCTGTGCGTGATCGCCGACCTGGTCGGCGCGCTCACCGCGTTCGCGCTGCCCGCCTGGCTGTGGTTCGGCGGGGAGGCCAGTCTCGGCTCCTACGCGGCGAACTTCCTGCTGGCCTGCACGGCGGCGATGTTCATGCCCGCCAGCAACGCGCTGGTGAAGGAACGCGTGCTCGATGAGCGGCTGGGCAAGTTCAACGCCCGCTTCGAGATGGCCACCAACACCGGCATGCTGCTGGCCTCGGCGCTCGCCGGCTTCCTGGTCACCTGGTTCGGCGCGACCCCGCTGTTCGTCATCAACTCGCTGACCTTCGTCGGGTCGGCCGTGCTGATCTACGCCATCGGCCACAAGCACGTCGTCGCCAAGTCCACTGAGGACATTGCGGACGACGAGCCCACCGCCGTGGCGACCACGGCCCCGGCGAACCCGCCGGTGCGGCGCCTGGCGCTGCTGTTCACCACCGGCAACATCAACCTGATGGTCAGCAACACCATCCTCACGACGCTGATCCTGCAGACCTTCCAGCAGGGCGCGTGGATGATCGGCGTGGTCGACGCGCTCGCGGGCGCCGGATTCATCCTCGGCGCGGCCTGCTACGGCTGGGTCAGCTCCCGGATCAAGGGACTGCACCTCGCGCTGCTCGGCACGCTCGGCTGCATGGCGATGGTCGCCCTCGAACCGCTGCACCACATCGTGCTGATGGTGGTCATCCCGTTCGCGGCGTTCTCCTTCGCCCAGGGCCGCATCGCCGCCCGCACGCTGCTGATGCAGTCCAGCCCGGAGGACCGGGTGGGCCGGATCTTCGGCTTCGCCCAGGCCATGGGCCTGGCGATGGGCGTCGCGGCCACGGTCGGCCTCTCCGCGCTCGCCGACGCCACGTCGGTGCCGTGGGCCTTCTGGGGCCTGGTGACCATCATCGGCGGCCTGGCGATCGGCACGTACCTGAGCCTGGTCAAGCCGATGCGCGCGCTGGAGCGGCCGGTCGCCGCCCCGGAACCCGTCCCCGCACCCGCCCCCGCGTGAGAAAGGGTCCATCCATGGGCGAGACCGCGATCCGCGGCGGCGTGGCGACCTGGGCGTGCCTGCCCGGGTTCCCGCCAGCGGTGATCTTCCCCTTCACCCCGGCCGAGCGCTTCGGCATCCGCAGCCTGTACGAGTTCCAGCTGCTCATGTACCGCCCGCTGTACTGGCTGGGGTGCGACGGCAAGCCGGGCATCGACTACGACCTCAGCATCGGCGAGCCGCCGGAGTGGACCGAGGACGGGCGCACCTGCACCGTCCGGATCAAGCCGTGGCGCTGGTCCAACGGCGAGACGGTCACCGCGGACAACGTGATGTTCTGGATGAACATGCTCGTTCGGAAGGGACCGAAGTACGGCGCCTACACCGAGGGCTACTTCCCCGACAACCTGGTCTCCTACGCCAAGGTCGCCGAGGACGCGGTCAGCTTCACCTTCGACCGCGTGTACTCGCGGAACTGGGTGCTGATGAACCAGCTCACGATGATCACGCCCATGCCGAAGGCGTGGGACCGCACCGAGGACGGGCCCGCCGACGCCACCCACGACCCCGACCAGGTCGACGCCGTCTACGACTTCCTGATGGCCGAGAACGGCGACCCGGTGACCGAGGACAACACCCACCGGACCCGCTGGGCGGACAGCCCGGTGTGGAGCGTGGTCAACGGGCCGTGGCGGCTCAAGGGCTTCACCGAGGACGGCGTGGTCACGTTCGTGCCGAACGAGCACTACAGCGGCCCGAACCCCGCCCGCCTCGACGAGTTCCGCCAGATCCAGACCGAGTCCGACGAGCACCAGTACCGGCTGCTGCGCGAGCACCCCGAGCAGGTGCAGGCCGGGTTCCTGCCGCTGAGCTACGGCGTGCAGCCCGGCGACGACCCGACCGTGGGCGGGCCGAACCCGCTGGCGGCCACCCACACCCTCGCCCCGCAGGTGATGTTCAACGTCAACTTCATCGCGCTGAACTTCGTCAACCCCACGGTCGCGGGCCACCTCATCCGCCAGCCGTACCTGCGCCAGGCGCTGCAGAGCTGCCTGGACCAGGACTACGGCGCCCGCGAGGTCTACCAGGGCTACGGCTGGACGCAGAGCGGCCCGATCCCCATGCACCCGCGCAGCGACCTGGTCTCGCCCAAGCTGGCCGACGGCCGGGGGACCTGGCCGTTCGACATCGAGCGGGCCAGGGAGCTGCTGGCCGACAACGGCTGGGACACCAGCGTCACCCCCGCGGTGTGCGTGCGGCCCGGGACCGGGCCGGGCGAGGCGGGCGCGGGCATCCCGGCGGGTACAAGGCTCAGCCTGTCGCTGCGCTACTGGGCGGGCAGGCCCGCGCTGACCCGCGTCATGGAGCAGTTCGAGGCCGACGCGGCCAAGGCCGGGATCGAGCTGCGGCTCTCGGAGGTCGTCGGCTCGGTGCTCGTCGCCGAGGACGGCCCCGGCCCGCACACCCCGGAGAACCCGAAGCTGTGGGAGCTGTCCTGCTGGGGCGGCGGCTGGGTCTACAACTACCCGACCGGCGAGAACCTGTTCCAGAGCAACGCCGCCTGCAACTTCAGCAACTACGCCGACGCCCGCGCCGACGAGCTGATCGCCAGGACGGTCACCACCGACGACCTGGAAGCGCTGTACGAGTACCAGGAGTACATCAGCGAGCAGGTGCCGGTCATCTTCACGCCGACGTTCCCGAGGCGGCTGTTCGAGATCGGCGCCGACCTGCGCGGGGTGACCCCGTTCAACCCGTACGGCCTGATCAACCCCGAGAACTGGTACTACGTCGAGGACACGCCATGACCAGACCCGTGCTGCTGGTCGGGTTCGTGGGCGTGGCGCTGACCGCGCTGCTGCCCGTGCTCGGCGAGGACTCCGTGGTCTTCGTCGAGGAGCCCGACGTCGTGCGCAAGCGCGACGTGCGCCCCAAGGTCGCCGAGTCGGCCCTGGTCCGCGAGCTGATCGAGTGGGAGTTCCACCTGCCGGGCAAGGCGGACGAGTTCTACAACGCCCACCGCGACCTCGACCCGGCCGCGATCGTCCCGCTGACCGAGTACGCCACGCCGTTCGCCGCTCGCCTGGCCGAGCGCTACGAGCTGCCCGGCGCCGGGTACGGGGCCGCGCTGATCCTGCGCGACAAGGCGCTGCTGCGCCAGGTCAGCGCGGCGGCGGGCATCGCCAACCCGCAGAGCGTGGCGGTGTCGAGCCCGGCCGACGTGGTCGCGTTCATGCGCGGCTGCCCCGGCCCGGTCGTGCTCAAGCCCGCCAACCGGCAGGCGTCCGTGGGCACCCAGGTGCTCGCCGACCCGGCCGACGCGGCCCGGGCGTGGGCGGAGTGCGTCGTGCAGGACGAGGGCGTGTTCGTCCCCGACCGGCCGATGGACCTGCGGATGCTGGTCGAGCGCTTCGTCTCCGGGCACGAGTACAGCGTCGAGATGCTGGTGCGCGACGGCGAGTCGCTGTTCGCCAACGTCACCGGCAAGCAGCTGTTCCCCGGCCCTCGGCCGGTCGAGCTCGTGCACGTCGTGCCCGCCGACATCGACGACGCGCTGACCGCGCTGCTGACCGCGCAGACGCTCAAGGTGATCGACGCCGTCGGCTTCCAGGACGGCATCGTGCACTGCGAGTGGATCGTCGCCGACGGCGTGCCGCACCTGGTCGAGTGCGCTGGCCGCTTCGCGGGGGACGGCATCATCGAGCTGATCCAGCGGGCCTACCCGGTGGAGCTGAACCGCTGCTATTTCGCCGTGATGCGCGGCGAACCGCTGCCGGAGGTCATGCCCCGGCGCGCGGCGGGCGCGGCGGCGGTGCGGTTCCTGTCGGTGGAGACCGGCGTGGTGCAGGACGTGCGCGGCGTCGAGGAGGCCACGCGCGCCGAGGGCGTGTTCCTGTGCGATGTCAGCGTCGAGAAGGGCGACACGTTCACCGGGCTGCGCAGCTCGTGGGACCGGGTCGGCGACGTGATGGTCACCGCGGACACCCCGGCCGAGGCGCTGCGCCGCGCCGAGGCGGCCGTCGCGCTGATCGAGATCGACGTGCGGCCGTTGGCCTCCCCATGAACGGACCCACCATGAGCATCGAGGTCGCCGGGCTGTCGGCCATCGTGACGAGCCTGTCGTCGGACGCGCACACGTGGAACCTGGTGTACCTGCAGCTGGTGCTGGAGGAGCTGGGCGTGCGGGTGGCCAACCTCGGCGCGTGCGTGCCCGACGAGGTGATCGTCGGGGAGTGCGCCGAGCGTCGGCCGGACCTGGTCGTGGTCAGCAGCCTCAACGGGCACGGCTGCCGCGACGGCGTGCGGCTGATCGGCGCGCTGCGCGCCGAACCCGCGCTGGTGGCCACCCCGGTGGTCATCGGCGGCAAGCTCGACGTGGCCGCGTCGGACAACTCGGCGCGGCTGCTGTCGGCGGGGTTCGACGCGGTCTTCGACGACACCGCGGGGCTGCTGCCGTTCCGCTCGTTCGTGCGGACCCTCGCCGGGCGCGCGGGCCTGCCGATCGGGACGCGGTGAGCCTGCTCGCGCCGCCGGTGGCGGCGCCGTTCGGCGCGCTCGTGGCCGCCTGCCAGGCCCGGGGCGAGCTGGTCGTGCAGCCCAGGATGGGCTTCGCCGACCCGGCCGCGATGCGCGCGGGCCTGCTGGCGACGGGCGCGGCGCGCGCGGCCACGATCGGCACCGTCACGCTGGACAGCTACACCCGCGTCGGCGACCACGGCGCCGTCCGGCAGGCCCTGGCTGCGGGCGCGGACCTCAACGGCTACCCGCTGGTCGACCACGACCACGACGTGACCGCGGCGATGCTGGCGGGCCTGGGGTTCCCGGTGCAGGTCCGGCACGGCTCGGCCGACCCGCGCCGGATCGTGCTGGCCCTGCTGGACCACGGCCTGCACGCCACCGAGGGCGGCCCGGTGTCGTACTGCCTGCCCTACAGCCGCACGCCGCTGGCCACCGCCGTCGAGCACTGGCGGCAGGCGTGCGCGCTGCTGGCCGCGCACCCCGACGCGCACCTGGAGACCTTCGGCGGCTGCATGATGGGCCAGCTGTGCCCGCCGTCGCTGCTGGTGGCGCTCAGCGTGCTGGAGGGGATGTTCTTCTGGGAGCACGGCATCCGCTGCATCTCGTTCTCCTACGCCCAGCAGACCCATCCCGGCCAGGACGAGGAGGCCCTGGCCGCGCTGCGGACGCTGATCGGCCGGTACGTGCCGCACGCCCGCGCGCACATGGTGGTCTACACGTACATGGGCGTGTACCCGCGCACGCCCGGCGGCGCGCTCGGGCTGCTCGCCGAGTCCGCCCGGCTGGCCGTGCGGGCCGGGGCCGGACGGCTGATCGTCAAGACCACCGCCGAGGCCCACCGGCTGCCCACGGTGGCCGAGAACGTGGCCGCCCTGGAGTACGCCGCCGCCGCGGCCAGGAGCGCGCACCGGCGCTCGTCCACAGCGGACACCGGCGTGCTCGCCGAGGCGACCGACCTGATCGACAACGTGCTGTCCCTCGACGACGACCTGGGCACGGCCCTGGTCAAGGCGTTCGCCACCGGACAGCTGGACGTGCCCTTCTGCCTGCACCCGGACAACGCCGGGCGCGCCCGCGGCTACCTCGACGCCGAGGGCAGGCTGCGCTGGCAGCGGGTCGGCGCCATGCCGATCGCCGCGGGCCCGCCCGGCCCCGACCGCATCACCGCAGCGGGCCTGCTCGACGCCCTGCGCTTCGTCGAGCGCCGCTTCGACTCGACCTCCCTGGAATGGAGTGGCCCATGACCGACACCCTGACCACGCTGCCCCCCGGCACCCGGGAGCACCTGCTCTCCCCGGTGACCCAGGCCGCGCTGCGCGTGCAGAACGCCATCACCACCGGCGCCCGCGACTACCTGGGCGCGCACGGCTTCCAGGAGCTGATGCCGCCGCTGATCGGCCCGGTGACCGACCCCGGCATCCGCGGCTCCAAGCAGGTCGACGTCGACTTCTACGGGCACCGGTACAAGCTGATGACCAGCGTGATCCTCTACAAGCAGGCGTCGCTGCTGGCCTTCGACAAGATCTTCTACGTCGCGCCGAACGTGCGGCTCGAACCGCTGGAGACCGCCGACACCGGCAGGCACCTGGCCGAGTTCACCCAGATCGACGTCGAGGTCCGCGACGCCTCCCGGGAGGACGTGCTGGAACTGCTGCAGGGCCTGGTGCGCCACATCGTCACGCACGTGCTCCGCGAGCGCCGCGCCGACCTCGACCTCCTCGGCCGAGACCCGGCCGCCTTCGAGGCCCTGCTGCGCGAGGACTTCGAGCGCATGACCCACCGCGCCGCCGTAGCGCAGCTGCGCGGCCTGGCGCACGGGCAGAGCGCCGACGCCGAGATCGACTGGGCGGGGGAGAAGCTGATCTCCGAGCAGACCGACCGCCCGTTCTACATCGTCGACTACCCGAAGGGCTCGCGCGGCTTCACCGACGGCGAGTCCGCCGCGGAGCCGGGGATCCTGCGCAACTTCGACCTCATCGCGCCCGCGGGCTTCGGCGAGCTGGCCAGCGGCGGCGAGCGCACGCACGAGTACCGCAGGCTGATCGAGCGCATGCGCGAGACGGGGGAGAACCCGGCCAAGTACGCCTGGTACCTCGACCTCGCCCGCGACGGGCTGCCCGCCAGCGCGGGCTTCGGCCTCGGCCTGGAGCGGCTGACCCGCTACCTGTGCGGGCTGGACTTCGTGTGGCAGGCCAACGCCTACCCCAAGCTGCCCGGGATCGCGTCGCCATGATCCGGGCCGCCGGTTTCCCCGAGGCCGCCGTCCGGGCCCGCGCCCGCGGCGGCCCCTCGGCCGTCTTCCCCGACGCGGACGGCTACGGCGGGGCGGTCTTCGGCGCGGCAGCGCCCGAGGGCGACGACCTCGACCGGGTGCGGCTCGTTCCCCCGGTGTTCGTCCCGCACCGGCTGGAGAAGATGTACGAGCTGGGCCGCGAGCCGCTCTACAGCGACGTCGAGCTGGGGCGGTCGGTGGGCGGGTTCACCGCGCCGCTGCCGGTGTTCCTGTGCGCGTTCGGGTCCACCCAGGTCGGGACCGGCCTCGGGGTCGCCGTCAGCGAGCAGGCGGGCAGGCTGGGCGTGCCGATGGTGATCGGCGAGAACGTCGTGCCCATGCACGGGTACGGCCGGGTGGACGCGGTGGAGGACGGCCTGCTGGCCCGCATCCGCGCGTACGCCCGCGCCGTGCCCGACGGCCTCGGCGGGGTGGTGGTCCAGCAGAGCACGGAGGACGCCGACGCCGAGGTCTGGAACCTCGTCTACAGCGACCCGGACGCCACCCGCCTGCTGGAGACCGGGCGGCTGGCGTTCGAGCTCAAGGTGGGCCAGGGCGCGAAACCGGGCCTGGGCGGCATGACCGTCCTGTCCCCGTCCGTCGCCGCGGCGGTGGCCGACCGCTACGCCCTGGACGACTCGCTGGGCGATGTCGTGCTGCGCTCCAGCAGCCCCGGCACGTTCACCGAGGAGATCCTGCGCCAGCAGCTCCGCCTGATGCGCAACAACTACCCGAGGGCCCGCGTCTGGGTGAAACTGCACCCCGGCCGCGACATCGCCCACGCCGTCCGGGTGGCGTGGTGCGCGGGCGCGGACGCGGTCACGGTGGACGGGGCCGAGGGCGGCACCGGCTGGGCGCCCACGGTGTTCCTGGACCACGTGGGCCTGCCCCTGGCGGAATGCCTGGCGCGCATCGGAAAGCACGACGGGGACCTGCTGGTGTCCGGGCGCATCTGGGAAGGCGCACGGGCGCTCAAGTGCCTGGCCCGCGGCGCCACCGCCGTAGGCCTGGGCCGAGCCGCCCTGATCGCGGCCGCCGAGGACCCGTCCGACGGCCTGATCCGCCTGATCGCCTGCCTTGACCTCGAACTCCGCCTACTCCTGAGCGCCCTGGGCAAATACACCCTCACCGACCTCACCGACGACGATCTGTGGAGCCCCACCGATGATCAACTATGACGGCCGCCGCTTCCGCAAGCCGGAAAGCCCCGACGCCCCCGTGTCCACCTACCGCCAGAAAGACGACCTGGTGTGGGCCGATTTCGGCGCAGGCGGATCAATCCGCCGCGGCTCCCTGACCGGCCTGTGCTCCGCCGAGGGAGTCGTGTCGTTCGCCTACACCATGGTGATGACGGACGGCCGCGTGATCTCCGGCCACAGCGTCAACACCCCGGAGTACCTCCCAGACGGCCGAATCCGCCTGAACGAGGTCTGGGAACGCTACGGCCCCAACGCCGAACGCGGAGTATCGGCGATAGTTGAGGTGGTGGACTAGCCAGCCCCGCCGATCGGGTGGGTTTAGCCGAACCCCGCATGCGGCGACGGACTGACGAATACCCTCGGCGTGACAGTAGGTCACGTCGCGGTGAAGGAGTTCCGTGCCCGGACAGCGCGTGCGGCAGACGATGGCGGCGGCTGCCGCGCTAATCATCCTCACCGGGTGTGACAGCCCGCCCGTCGAACCTCCGCCGACCGGCACGACCACCACGAATCCGACTTCGACCACGCTGAGATACGGCGCCCCGCCCGTCGCCTTGCCCCTGGATGCCGCGCGGTTCCGCGAGGACGCGTGTCTGAGCCTCGCTCCTGACCAGCGAGACGCGCTGAACCTCGAAGTGAACCCGGACAGCCAGGTGAAGTCGATGTGCCCGTTCACGGTGCGCGGCGGGAGCGCCAAGATCGAGGGATACATCGACTTCGCGGCGAGTGGGCTGGCGCGTCTCTACCGCGCCAATGCCAGCGGCAGTTACCGCGGCTGGGAGCCGTTCGAGATCGATGGTTACCCGGCCGTCCGGCTGCTGCCCAAGGAACGGGGATGCCACGTCGTGGTGGGCCTGTCAGACCAGACGACCGCGGACATCTTCCTGGAGGATGAGGGCACGCGTTCGGCCGAGGAGCAGTGCGTCTCCGCCGCCGGAATCGCCACTGAAGTCCTAGCGACTGTCCGGGCGGCGGGATAGCAGGCTTATCACTTGTAGTCGCGGATGTGCGGCACGGTCGACAGTTCCGATGGATTGACCTCCGTGGGTTCGTATCGCCGCTCCTCGCGGAGTCGCTCCACCTCGGTCCGGAGACTGTCGCGATTTGGCGGGTCGCCTCGGCGGTGTCCTGCTCGGTCCTGTTGACGCCGTCGAGGTACGGGCGATGACACGGAGGTGTTGGATCTCCCAGAGGCGGCGATTCTCCCGGGACCAGGACGGTCCTGGCCGTCCTTCGGAGGAGTTCCGACACGGCGATTCCGAAGAGGCGTCACCAAGATCTTGGCCCGCTCAGCGCTCCTGTAGGTCGCCATCGAAGGTCGCGGTCACCTCCACCGGCACATCGGTCGGCTCAGGCTTCACGAGAGCCGTTCCACCCGCCAGCACCCACACTCGCGGCAAGCACACCTGAACGGTTGAGCGAGCCGAATGTCGAGGTTGCGTCTCGTGGTTAATAGTCGGCGCTGCCGATCACGATGAGATCGTCGCACTGGCCGACAACGCTGGCCCGCACCCCGTTGAGGAGGTCGTCGAGGAGTTGCAGCCTGCGAGACGCCGCTGAAGGTGCCCCGGCTGCCATAGCCTCTCGGGCACGATCGTGCACGGATTGGAGCAGGTGCGGTTGAACGATCACGACGTACGTCTCGTCGCTGTCGACGCGAGCGCGAAGTCCCTCGATGAAGCGGCTGCGGTCGGGCACGCGGTTCCCGTCCGACCACGACGCGGGCGCACCGACACGCGGGCTCGACAGGCGGCTGATCAGTTCATCGTTGGCGAGTGCCCGGATGTTCTTCACGGCCTGGCTCGCCACCTGTTCGTACCGGGTCAGGCTGACCTGGCGGGCCGCGGAAGCACTGTCCGCGGCCTTGACGTGAATAGCGGTCAGCGTGCCGTCGTTGTCCAGATGCAGGAAGTCGGCGATCTCGCCTGCGCCGTCGTCGCAGATCAGCTCGCCGGTCGAATACCTCCGCGCGACCCAGGTGAACAGGAAGCTGTCGGTGCCGACGGCGATCGCCTCATGGATGTTTTGATCACCTGCGACGTTCGGCTTCTCCCTGGTGATGGTGAAGCCGGTGAAGTCGGCGAACTCGTACCCGCGGAACGGTGAACCCGTCGGGTTCTGCCGGTAGATCTGGTTGCCGATGAACGCGTGACCGGACTCGAAGTGCACGGTCAGCAGGTCGCCGTCGCCGATGGCGTGCCTGATCTCCCGGACCACTGCCTCCGCGGAGGGCGTGCCGTGCAGCCGGACGTCGAGCATGTAGCCGTGCCCTCGACGGATCGGCTTCATCAGCAGCTGGCCGCACACCGAGCCATCGCGCCCAACGTCTACGATGAACTCCGCCGACCGGTCCTTGCCCGTGACGTCCATGAGCGCGCCTTGGAGCAGGCCGATGCGGTCGAGGTGCTCCTCGGTGTAGTCCTCCAGCGGGTGGTCGAAGGTCGTGGCCACGCTGATATCGATGGCGCATCGCACAGTGGCCAGGTCAGCCTCCCGCACGGCGAGATCCGGCAGGATGGGATCCGGCGGCTTCTCGGCGACCAGCGCCTTGTCGACGGACTCGAAGGTCTCGACCAGTGCCCGCAGTGTCGTGATCAGATCGGTCCGATTTGCCCAGGAGACCCTCGACTTGTCCGGCGAGACGATCACCGAGCCGCGCAGGAGGGCCGTGGCGTCCTGCGGATCGAAATCGGTCTTGGCCGCCCGAAGCGCGTAGGACGCCGCCTCCAGCGGCTTGCTCTCCTCCTGTAGGCGTAGACCGCCCTTGGCGATCGTGTCGGCCTTCGTTGTGCGCGGCCGATGAGTGCCCTTCATCCATGCCATTCGCACGTCACCCGGGAACAACCCGGCCAGGACGGGGTGTGGGAGGCGGCGGAAGGGCACGCCAGGGCGGTCAACCCACTTGTCTAATGCCCGATCGCTGATGATCTCACCGCCGTGCAACGCGACGAAGCGTCCCCTCCGGGCGATGACCACCAGATCGTGGACGAGGTCGGTGAATGGTGAATCCCCCATCGCCCAACTCGGCGCCTTGGTTTGCTCCCGAACGATGCCGAACACTTCATCGATCCCGGTCGCCTCGCGGAGCCTGATCGACTCTGCGCGATCGGAATCGCCGTACAACTCACCAACGGCGCGCGCGGTTCGTCGGACCCGGGTCCGACCCGCCGACGTCCGCACGAAGTCGCGGAGTTTGGCGAAGGCGGTGCCAGGGTCATCGCTCGTGTATTCAAGCAGGGTGAAGGAAAAGAAGGGAGCGATGTCCTCCGCCCGCAGAGCGGCCGGTTCGGCGCGGACGTCGTCGATCATGGGCACCCCTTGCCGCCAGCCCCGGCCAGCTGACCGTAGCCGGATGTCCTAACTGGTTGCATCGAATGTCAGTCTGAGGAGGTACTCCGTCAAGAGGAAAGGGGTTTCCAACTGGCGTCGGGTTCCGCGGTCATTCACGAGGATTACTCACTTATTACTCGGCGATAATAATGATATCGCTGGTCAGCGCAGTCTCCAGCGGAGGCTGACGTTCCGTTGGTCCCTTCTTACGGTTAGAGATGGATCTCGTCCTTGCGCGCCTACGGGTGGCGCCGAGCCGTCCGCCCCGCCGCTCGTCACCAGATAGCGTTGACGGTAAGAGGGTTGTCGTGCTGGAGGGGACCGTGGTCGGGAAGCGCGCGGTGGTCGCTGCGGCGGTGGTCCTCGCCTCGCTTGTCGTGCTCAGTGGTTGTGGCGGTGACGTAACGCCGCTGCCGGTGACCCCGCCGACCTCGCGCCTGCTTCCTCATGGCGCCCCAGTGGTCGCGGCGCCGCTGGACTTCACTGCGTTCTACAACGAATCCTGCCTCGCCTTGACTCCGGAGCAGCGAAGCGAGCTCGGTCTGACGGAAGGGCATCCGGAGGCTCGTCGGCCCGGCGCGGAATGCACCTACGCCGTGGTGGGCGAAGACGGTGACCACCTGGTGGACATTTGGTTCGCCAAGACCGGGCTGGTCGACGAGTACGAAGCCAACGCCGCGGGCGTCTACCGGCGGTGGGGGCCGAGGGATTTCGACGGTTATCCGGGTGTCGTGCTCGACGGCGAACTGAAAGGCACTCGTGCCGTGATCGGCCTCTCCGATACGACCACCGTCCATGTCTGGTGCCGCGATCAGGCCGCGCGTCCGGATGCAGGCGCCTGCGGTCTGGTGGCTCGGATCGCCCCGGCCGTCTTGGCGACGGTCCGGGCGGCCCAGTAGGGCGGGAACAGAGCGAGGTCCCGTCAGGGTCAGGGGACGAACTCGAACGGGGCGGTGGCCTGTTCTGCGCAGATGGTGTCGGCGGCCTGTTCTGAGGACTGGATGACCGCGACGCGGGCGGCGTAGGTGGTCCAGGAAGTGGCTTTGTGGCCGCGGATGGAGTCGGGGCCCAAGGCGTTGTCGGCGGTTAGGCGGGCGGTGCCGTCGGGGCCGGTGGTGGCGGAGCCGAGGAGGATGCCGTCGGGGCCCAGGGCCAGGAACTCCACGTCGACGCCTGAGACCGGCTTGTCGTTGTTGGTGAGGGTGGCGGTGAGGGTGAGGTCGACCAGGGGTTGGCCGTGGCCCTCGACGTGGGCGGGGGGTAGGGACAGTTCGGCGGAGCAGCCGAGGCCGCAGGCGGACACGCCCGCGGGCGACGCCAGCACCAGGGCCAGCGCCGCCATCGCGGGTCGGGTCAGGTTCAGCAAGGGCCGCCGCCGCTGTCGCCTTCCGGGGGGAACGGGCTGAAGCTATTGGAGACGGCGATGTCGAGCAACTGGGCGGCCTCGCCGCTCAGGTACTGCATCTGACCGTTCACCACCTTGCCCGGGTCCATGAACGTGAAGACGAACTTGCGGTTGTCCGCGTCGCCGACGCCCGACTGGGGCGGCAGGACGGTGATGCCGGACAGGGACGGGTCCGCCGGGATCTGCTCTTCCAGGAAGCCGGGGCTGGACTCGACCGGGTAGACCGTGATCGGCACCGGGCCCAACTGGACCTGGAACTCGGCGTTGACCCGCTTCTTCATGTCGAACACGTGGAACCGCAGGCCGGTGTGGTTGTCCTGCGGGCTCAAATTCAGGTCGAACTCGTAGAGCGGGAACAGCGGCTGGTCGAACTTCTGGATCTGCAGGCTCAGGTCCAGGTCCAGCTTCGCCCGCACGTCCGGGGCGACCATGCTGAACCGGTCGTAGGTCCCCTGCACGCCGAAGGCGACGTAGCCCTTGCCGGGGGTGAGCGTCATGTCGCTGAAGCCGTCGACGACCAGGTGGATGTCGTCGATGACCACCTCCGGCGCCTGGATGTGGCCGCGGTCCACGTGCAGGGTCAGGATCGGGATGCCGACGCAGGCGACGATGTCCTGCTCGAACTCCTCGATGACCAGCGGCTCGTTCTGCCGCAGCTCGAACGACCCGCCCACCAGCAGCGACCCGGTCTTGCCCGGGCTGGACTGCAGCCGCGTGTCGAACGTGCCCAGGTCGTTCGGCGCGACGGTGACCGTCACCTTCTCGCCCAGGTCGACCAGCGCGGCGAACACGTCGTTGACCTGCAGGCCGATCGGGTCGCCGGCGAGGGCGAAGCGGCCCTGCACGTACGCCTCGGCGTCCAGGCCCGGTTCGGCCGACACGATGTCGATCACCGGGACCTTCAGCGGCGTGCCCTCCTTGTCGGTGCCGGTCACCGTGACGTCCACGCACGGCGCGTTCGGCCCGGCGTCGCAGGCCGGGATGTCGGTCAGCCGCGCCCGCGCCCCGGCCGGTGCGCCGTCGTAGGTGCCGCCGACGTGCGCGTTGACCATGCGGATCGGCGCGTTGGACGCCACCCGCACGCGGCTGTTCGCGCCGAAGTCGCCGGTGACCTTCAGCGACGATGGCACGCCCTGGACGTCCGCCGCGCCGCGCAGCGTGCCGTAGGGGGTGGTCGTGTCAGCCTCGGCGCGCAGTTGGAGTTCGTCGACGCCGCCGGAGGCGGTGTACTCCACGCTGAGGTCGTTGGCCCGCGCCGCGTCGGTCTTGTCGAAGCCGAACGGGCCGATGTGCAGGTCGAACGGCGACGGCAGCCCGCGCAGCCTGGCCATGGCCGCCGTGCGCGGCGCGACGTCGAACAGGCCGTCGAACCGCGCGTAGGCGATCAGGTCGACGCCCGCGGGCGGGCGGTACCCGACAATGCCGATCTTGGTGGCCGCCATGTCGACGTCGACCCTGGTGGGCAGGCCGGGCAGCGACACCGTGCCGACCGCGCCGAAGCACTTGCCCAGCAGGCCGCACAGCGGGCTCTCGTCCGGGGCGCAGCCCGCGCCCGAGCACGCGCGCGCCTCGACCGCGATCCCGTGCGCGTACAGCGGCACGCGGTCGATGGCGTCGATCGCGGCGGTCTTGCCGACCCGGGCCTCGGCGAGCAGGCCCACCGGCCGGTCGGTGAGGTAGCTCAGCTTGCCGTCGCCGTAGGTGACGTCCAGCGTGCTCGGCAGCGTCACCCGGCCCAGCGCGGCGTAGCGGACGTCGGCGGCGAGCACGAAGTCGCCGTCGAAGTTGACCGCGCCGTTGCCGGTGCGCAGGTCGAAGGCGACGCCGTTGTCCCTCGGCCGCGCCGAGACCTCCGACAGCCCGAACACCGCCGCGCTGGCGTCGAGGTCGCCGCTGGCCTGCCGGTAGTGCGCGGCGACGTGCTGGCCGGTGGGGGCCGTGGCGCCGGGGTGGTTGGTCACCGCGAACGCCGCGGCGTCAATCGCGCCTGAGACGCCGCGGAAGGCGAACGCCCCGCCTGCCCAGTCGGCCTCCATCCGCGCCGGGATGCCCCGGGCCTCGGCGAACACCTGGTACTGCCTGCCCTGGAACGGCACCCGCGCCGCGCGGAACGTGATCCGCCCCAGCTCGGCCGACGCCACCGACTCGAAGTGCGACGCCGGGGCGTCCACCAGGACGTCGAGGTCCGCCGGGATCCCCTGCGCGGACGCCGACAGCAGCCCGGCGTCCACAGTGGACAGCGACGCGCTCACCTCGTCGATCGGCGCGGAGTTGTGCACCCCGAGCCGGGTCACCGCGTCGAACGTCCCGGTGACCCGCGCCGTCGCGGGCAGCCGGTCGATCGACGCCCGCGCCCGCAGCGTGGTCGGCGTGTCGGCCTCCGCGGCGATCCGCAGCGTGCCCAGCGGCGCCGACGCCCGGTACCCGACGTCGACCCGCGACGGCGCGTCCTCGACGGTGATGGGCCCGACTGCCAGGTCCACGTTCGACGGCAGCCCGGCCAGCTCGACCTGCCCCTCCAGCCGGGGCAGGCCCGGCAGCAGCCCGATGACCTCCAGGTACGCCGTCAGCGGCGCGCCCGGCGGCTGGGTGTAGCCGGTGATCTCGATCTCCCGGCCGGCCAGGTCGACCGACAGCGCGGTCGGCAGGCCGGGCAGCCGGATCGTCCCGGCCACGCCGAGGCAGCGCTCGAACAGCGTGCAGATCGGCGTGTCGTCGGGCGCGCAGCCAGCGCCCGCGTCACAGCCTCGGGCCCGCACCGCGACGCCGTTGTCGAACAGCGGCGCGCCGAGCCCGGCGAGCGCGGCGACCTTGCCGATGTGCACGTCGGCGGTCAGCCCGATCGACCGGTCGCCGGTGTAGGTGATCTTGCCGTCGGCCAGGTCGACGGTGAGCGTCAGGTCGGTCGGCAGGTTGTCGATGCGCGCCGTCACGGCCAGCCGGGTGTCGTCCACGCCGTTCGCGGCCAGCAGCACGTCGGCGTCGACGAACACCGGCTGCCCGTCGGTGTCCAGTTGCAGGTTGGCGACCTGGCTTGCCGGACCGCGCGCGTACTCGGCCAGGGTCAGGTTGCGGATCGACACGCTGCCGTCGAAGTCGCCGGTGACCTGCCGGTAGTGCGCGGACACGTGCTGCCCGGCAGGCATCGTCGCGCCCGCGTGGTTGGTCACCGAGAACCGCGCCGCGCCCAGCGGGCCGGTGAGGCCGCGGAAGCGCATGAGGCCGTCGGCGAAGTCGGCGTCGAACCGCGCGGGCACGCCCGTCAGCTCGCCGATGGCCAGGTAGTCGCGGCCCGCGACCGGCGTGCGGGCCACCGCGGTGATCCCGCCCAGCGGGGCCGACATCGTGCCGTCGAGGTGGCGGGCAGGCAGGTCCACCAGCACGTCGACCTCGGTCGGCAACGCCGTCAGCGCCGCTGACAGGTAGTGGTTGCCGGTCGGGTCGAGCCGCTCGACGCCCTGCGGGCTGACGAACAGCTCCGCGCGCGGCACGGCGCTGCTGGCCCGGTAGGCCAGGCGGGGCCGCTCGCCGAGGTCGTAGGTCACCTCGACGCGCTCCGGCAGGCCCTCGATCGCGGCCAGCGCGCTCGGCCCGGCCGCGGTGTCCACATAGGCCGCCTGCACGCGGTTCACCACCGAACTGGCGGTGAACAGCACCCTGCGGGCGACGGTGTCGAGGTCGAACGCCAGCGACGCGGGCAGGTTCGACACGTCGAGGCGCGCCTTCTGCCTGCCGTCGATCACGCCCGCCGCGACGAACCGCTGGCCGCCCGGGGTGAACTCGGTCCCGCCGCGCGGGTGGTCGTCGAAGTAGACGTCGATGCCGCGCAGCCCGGTCACCCGGACGCTGACGCCGAGCCGGTCGCCGTCGATGATCGCGGTCCCGTGCTCGCCGTCCAGCGGGGCGTAGTCGCCCAGCCCCTTCGACAGCGCCACCTCGGCCGAGCCGAGCGGGTTGTCGGCGGTGAACTGGACGTGCCGGGCGGGCAGGTCGGCGTTGACCACCACCGCCGTCGGCAGCTCGCGGAGCCTGCCGCGCAGGACTATCGCGGGCTCGCGGTCGTAGAAGGCGATGTCGAGCGCGGCGAGCGCGGAGGACGCCGTGTAGTCCAGTCGCGCGCTCTCCGGCGCGGTCGCCAGCACGCCGCGCCAGGTGGCCGGGACGGCCTGCGCCGATGCCCGCGTGGCCCGGGTGAGCTGTTGTCCTGAGTAGACGTAGTCGGCGAACAGGATGGTGTCGATCGTGTCGCTCGCGGTGTAGTCCACGGTCGCGTCGCCGCCGCCTGCTGGCCGGATGAGCGCCGCCGACACCGAGGTCGGGAGCACGTCCACGACGAGCTGGTCGAAGCGGTCCGTCGGCGGGTCGGCGGTGCGGTTGTTGGACAGCACCTGGACGTCCAGCCGGGTCTCCGTCGTGCTGTTCGCGTCGACGGTCGCCTTCTGGTCGCGGTCGGGCGCGCCCGGGTCGATGAAGGCGTGCACGTCGAAGAAGGTCGGCACGGGCGAGAACTGCGCGCTCGCGACCGTCGGGTCGTACGGGTGCCCGGCGTCGTCGTCGGTGACGTTGGCCAGACCCGCGGTGATCGCGAGCGAGTCCGCCGCGCCGACGGTGATCAGCCGCGCCTTGATGTCGAAGATCCCGCGCAGGACCTGCAGCGGCGCGAACGTGTAGACGCCGACGGCGGCCGTGGGCAGGCCCGCGCCGCGGCGCAGGCCGTCGAAGCCGACGGAGATCCGCTTGTGCGTGGGGAAGTCGTAGACCGCCCACACGTGCGCGGGCAGGTCCTCGCCCGCGAACTCGCTGGTGGGCAGCCGCAGGTTGACCAGGCCGAGTCCGAGGTGGACGAGGTTGAGCAGGGCCTCGACCTTGGCGGTGAGCGCGGCGCCGAGGTCGGCGAGCAGGTTCTCCAGCTGCAGCTTTTCCACCAGGAGCTCGGGGTGGAGGATGACGTTGAGCGGGTCGCTGAGCAGTTCGAGGACCACGTTGAGCCGGTTGGTCACGGCCGCGATCTCGGCCTCGAGGTCGAGGATCTCCCGGGCGACGGCGATGATGTCGCCCGGAGCGGCCAGCGGCACCAGGTCGGAGAGCACGTCGGGGGTGCCGTCGCCGGTGACGTCGACGATCGCGGGCACGGCCAGCGGGAGGGTCAGCGTGCAGGAGACCTCTTTGGTGCGCGACTCCGAGCAGATGCGGTACGTCAGGCGCGGGATGCCGTCGGGCAGGGCCTCCAGCAGCGCCAGCGGGTCGACCGGCAGCGGCGGCGGGATGTTGCCCGAGGTCAGGGCCTCCAGCAGCTCGCGGAGGGTGGCCGGTCGGGTGGGATCGATGAACTGGGCGGAGCGCACCTGCGGCTGCAGGTCCTCGGCGTCGAGGTCGGGCTGCCCCTGCGGCGTGGTGCGGCCCGCCGCGGCCAGGGTGGCCAGCGCCTCGGCCGCGGTCGCGTCGACCAGCTCCTGCCCGGGGCGTCGGGGCAGGTCCAGCGGCGACGGCGTGACCGGCGGGTTGGGCGCGATCGGCACCCGCTCGACCGGCACGCGGCCGTCCGGGCCGGGGTCGAGCGCGGGCAGCGGCGCGATGGGCTGGGCGGCCGACGGGCCCCGGCCGATGTCCGGCGAGCCGTCGGGCCCGGGGTCGATCGGCCCGAGCTGACCGGGCGGCGCGGGCGGGTCCGCGCTGGCCGCGGCGGCGTCCTGCGCCTCAGTGACGGTCGCCTGGCGCGCGGAGGTGTCACCGGGAGCCGGTTGGTTCGCTGAGGTTTCGCCTTGCGGTCGGCCTGCGGTGGTTCCTTCTGGCGGAGATGTCGCCGTCGCACCGGACGCCGATGTGGGCGGCGTTGTCTGGTGGGACGCCGAGGTTTCGGAGCTGGGCGGCGTGGGCGCGACGGGCTGCGCGGCCGCGGGCGTGGTGACGCCTGCCGCCAGCGTGGCCGCCAGCAGCGGGACTATCGCCAGCCGGGCCCCGCGCGCGCGGAAACGGAACAGTGCCATGACATCCCCCAGGTGTTCTTGGTCACGACGCGTCCGAGGAAATCACACACCCCCGACAAAACCGGACGCCCCTTTACCACGAGTACCCAAATGGAGCAGTGCCACCGCGACCACGAACGCCACCGCCGCCGCGACCTGCCCGCCACGCCCGACGATCCCTTCGACGCTCCCCGTGCCGTGGATTGCCGTGAGCACATGCCCGAACCCCACCGCCGCCGTCACGCCTAGCGCGCCTACGGATTCAGTGCGCACCGCTGTCGCCGCGCACCCCGCCACCGCGGCCATGACCAGCGCGAGGAAGACCCACACCACGAGCGGGCTGTCCATCCACCCGAGCCCCAACAACAGAGCGGGTATCACACAGAGACCGACCACCCACGGCGCCGCCCTGCCCGCCAGACTCCCCGCGACCACCCCGGCCGCGGCGGCCGGCCACCCGTACCAGATCTCGCCCGCCACAACGGAATGCAGCAGCACCAAGCTCGTGAACGGCGCCGCGAGCACCAGCCCCAGCCCGCCGACGGCCCACCACTCCCGTCCCGCCGCGGCCAGCGCGGCGCCGACAAGCGCGACCCCGATCAGCGCGCCGACGAGACTCCCGAGGACCGGCTTCCCCAAGACCGCGACGACAAGCGTGGGAACCGCCGTCGACAGCACAACGCCTGCGGCGATCCAGTGCACCTGCCGCGACTCAGAGGACCGCTCCGCGCTCAACACGGCCGCGACGACCACCACCAGCGCCGCGGCACCCACGATCCCCACCCGCGCCGGATGGCTCTGCAACGCGCCGGTCAACGACACCCCGAAGTACCCCGCGCCCGCCGTCACCCCGACAACCCACGCCGCGCCCACCCGCCGCGCCCCGGACACGACCCCGATCAGCAGCGCCCCGGACGCCGCCGCCAGCACCACACCCCAGAACGGGTCGACCGGAAGCTCCACCGTGGACTCCCCGGCCGTCCGCACCCGCAGGGACAACCCGCCCCCGGGCGGCCCGCTCACCGCCAGCACCACCCCGACCCCCACGACTCCCGCCGCGACGACCCACCGCCACCACCGGGCCGCCACCAGCGCGCCCGCCATCCCCAGCGCGCCGCCGACCGCGACCGCCGCCTGGAACCCGATCACCTCCGGCCGGTCGACACCGGCCCACATCAGGGCGTCCACCGACATCGGCGCCCCCACGAACGCGAGCACGACCACGCCCGCCCCGACCACGATCCCCGCCCAGTTGGTCCGCATGCGCCCCAACGTAACGCCCAGACGGCACTCGTCCACGTCGTTCGGCGAAGCCCGCGCGGACCTGATCGACTCGCGGGCCATCCCCAGGCGCGTGACGATCCACCGACGCGTCCACAGGAGACAGATCTGCCAATTACTGCATTCGCGTGATCGAAGATGAGTGAAAAGTGGGATAATCTCGCACTACCCTGCAACCAGGCGAGGGAGTCCCATGCGCACCAGCTATGGTCTAGTCCAATCTAGCAGGTCGGCGAGGCCCAGTCCACGCAAGCTCGCCGCCGTCACCGCCGCGCTCGCCCTGGTGGTCGGCGTCGTCCCGGCCGCATCGGCCACCCCGCAGGCGGCCGCCACGGCGACCGCCGGGCTCGTCCCGCTTCCGGTGCTGGTCGAGGAGGACACGCGGGCGCGGCCCTACGTCATCCGGCCGGATGTCTCGATCGTCGCGCCAGGCGCCGCCGCCCCCGTCGCGGAGCTGCTGGCCGACGAGCTGCGCGCCGCGACCGGCTACCGCGTCCCCGTGCGTCCCCGCGGCCACGGCATCCGGATCACCGTCGACCCCACGGCCCGCTACACCGTCGACGGCGCCGCCCCCACCGCCGAGTCCTACACCCTCGACGTGAGCCACCGCGGCGTCGCCATCACCGCCCGCACCCCGCACGGCGCGTTCAACGGGGTGCAGACGTTCCGCCAGCTCCTTCCGGCGTGGGCGGCGTCGCCGACGCCCGTCAAGCACGACTGGACCGTCCGGGCCGTCCACATCGAGGACGCGCCGCGCTTCGCCTATCGAGGCATCATGCTCGACGTCGCCCGGTCGTTCCAGGACGTCGACGAGGTCAAGCGGCACATCGACGTCCTGTCCGCGCTGAAGATGAGCGTCCTGCACCTGCACCTGGCCGACGACCAGGGATGGCGCATCGAGATCACCAACGACGGCAAGGCCGAGGGCGATCCCATCGACTACACCGCCCTCACCCGCGTCTCCGGCGCCACCGCGATGAACGAGCGCGGACACCGCCAGGAGTTGGGCCGCACCGGCTACTATACCCAGGCCCAGTACCGCGACATCGTCGCGTACGCGCGCGAGCGGTTCGTCACCGTCGTCCCCGAGGTCGACGTGCCCGGCCACACCAACGCCGTCCTGCACGCGATCCCGCAGCTCAACACCGACCGCTCGCTGCCCGCGCGCGACGCGGGGACCGGCGTCGTCCCGTGGAACGGCACCGCGAACGTCGGCTACTCCGCCCTCGACGAGCGCCACGAGCTGACCTACACCTTCGTGGAGCACGTCTTCCGCCAGCTCGCCGAGCTGACCGGCGGCCCGTACGTCCACATCGGCGGCGACGAGTCGCACGCGATGGGCCACACCCGCTACGTCGACTTCATCACCCGCGCCGTGCCGAGGGTGCAGGCCGCGACCGGGGTCGGCACGATGGGCTGGACCGAGTACGCCGAGGCCGGGCTGGCGCAGGGCCCGGGCTACTGGGACGGCTCGGTCGTGCAGTACTGGATCGGCTCCGGCGACTGGGTGCGCGACTTCGTGGCCAAGGGTGGCAAGGCCGTCGTGTCGAAGGCGGACGGCGCCTACCTCGACCAGAAGTACGGCCCCACCACCCCGATCGGGCTCAGCTGGGCCTGCCGGACCGACTGCGACTTCCCGAAGTACTACAACTGGGACCCGACCACCACCGTCTCCGGCGGCATCCCGGAGGACGCCGTGCTCGGCGTCGAGGGTCCACTGTGGTCGGAGACGATCCGCGGCGGCGACCAGGCGCAGTTCCTCGCCCTCCCCAGGGCCGCGTCGATCCTGGAGACCGGGTGGACGCCCGCCGCCCGCAAGGACGTCACCGGCTTCACCGCCCGGCTGGCGCGGCTCGGCGCCCGCTTCGCGGTGTCCGGCGTCAACTTCTACGAGAGCCCGGCCGCGGCGTGGGCGGCCTCGCTCGCGGGCACGGACGTCACGGCCCGCCGGGGCGTCGCCGCCCGGCACGGCCTCGGGCTCGTCGCCGCGCCCGGCACCAAGACCGACGGCCGCGCGATCACCCCGGACACCGTCGACACCGACGGCGACCCGGCGTCGGGCAGCGCGCTGCGCGGCCCGCTGACCGCGACGGCGACCTGCGCGGGCGTCGTCCTCCCGGTGACGTTCACCCAGGCCCAGCCCAGGGACGCCCTGCACGGCGCGGGTGTCTACACCGCGGGCGTCGAGGCGGGCTTCACCCGCGACACCACGTGCGTGCTCACCCCGTCGGCAGGCGACCCGGTGAGCGTCCGCGTCCGCGTGGCCCGCGGTGGTGACGACCGCGCCGACCGGCAGGCCCCGACGCTGACGGTCGACGACACGGTGCGCGCGGGCACGTGGGTGCCGCTGACCCTCACCGGGTTCGAGCCCGGGTACGTCGACATCCGCATCGACGGCGTCACGGTCTACACCGTCCGCGCCGACGGCGAGGGCCGGTTCCAGCGCCACGGCGTCATCCCCGCGACGACCCCGACCGGGGCGCGGACGATCACCGCGGTGCAGGGCGAGCGCACGGCGAGCGCCGCGGTCGAGGTGACCGGCTAGGGCCGGGGCCGGTCCGCGGGCACGTTCCGGACGTGCCTGCGGACCGCCCGGTCGTAGGCCTTCGCGCCGCCGACGAACGACCACGCCCACCCCGACGGCCTGCCCGCCACCGCGGCCAGGTGCGGCTCGGCGAGGCTGTACTCGTACATCCGCGTGAACGCCGCGGCGAACAGGTTGTGCGCCTCCACGGTGCGGGGGTGCGGCCGGGCCGCGGCGAGGAACCGCTGGGACAGCGCGGCCACCTCGTCGCGGACCGCGCCGCCGAAGTAGTCCCACATCGCCCGCCGGTCCGCCGCCTTCCCGGATGCCCGGAAGGCCGCCTCCAGCCCCGCGTGCACCCGGAAGTGCGCGAGCACCACCAGGGCGATCCTCGGGTCGCCCGAGCCCGCCGAGCGCGCGGTCGCCCTGGCGAAGGCCAGCGCCTTGACCGGATCGAGGATCTCGACCCGCGCGCGGTGGGCCGAGAACAGCGTGGGGCCGCGCTTCACCGCGCGCTCCCACGCCTTGTCGCACTCCGCGCGGTTCGTCGCCGAGGTGACGGTCTGCAGCAGGTCGTGCGGGACCGGGTCGGTGTCGACGAGTTCGGCGGCCTGGTTCAGCGGGCCGAGCGCGCGGCGCAGGTAGGCGTGCGCGACCCGTGCCGCGTTGGAGTCGGTCGCGCCGTCGGCGATCACCTGCGCCTCGGCGATCGCCACCGCGCCGGCCAGCAGCGACAGCTCGGGGTCCACGCTGTCCATCGCCAGCGACAGCACCTGCCCGCCCAGCCCCACCAGCCTGCCCGCCAGCACCTCGACGCGCAGCGACCGCGTCTCAGGCTGGGTCCGCGCCTCGGCCAGGATCGTCCGCGCGGGGCTGATCCGGTGCTCCTCCAACTCGGCGATGGCCGCGTCCAGCGCGGTGTCGTCCCAGGCGTGGTCCATCTGCCCTCACAGGTACTTCGCCGCGGCGCGCTGGTAGGCGGCCTCGCCGCCGACGAAGGCCCACGCGGCGTCGTTGAGGTGGTCGTTCATGGCGCGCAGGTGCGGGACGGCGTGCGCGGCGTCGTCCAGGGCGGAGAACACGGCGGCGAACGCGTTGTGCGCCCAGCAGGTCTGCGGCAGCGACAGCGGGGTGGTGAGCAGCTTCGTCGACGCGGCCACGAGTTCGGCGCGGGCGGCCCTGGCGTAGCGGGCCACCGGGACGGACCGGTGCGCCGCGCCCTCGAACTGGGCCTCGGCGATGACGGCCGCGACCGGGTGCCCCGGCGGCGCGGCGGCCACCGACGCCCTGGCGAACTCGATCATGGCCGTCTCGTCGCCGCCCCACTTGGGCGCCAGGGACTGCAGCCTGCGCCGCACGGCGACGGTCATGGTGGGGCAGCGGCTGGCGATCTCGGCCCAGAGCGCGTCCTGCTCGCCGCGGTCGAACTCCAGCCCGCGCGCGACGGGGTCCATCTCGCTCCACGGCACCGGGTCGCCGGGCAGCAGCCCGGCCGCGGCGCGCAGCGGGGCGACCGCCTGCGCGAGGTGGTTGTGGAAGATGCGGAACCGCGGCGCGCCGACCGTCTCCGCCCGCCCCGCGCCGCGCACGGCCCACGCCTCGCGCACGAACACCGCGCCGCTGAGCAACAACAGGTCGGCGTCACCGGCCCCGGCGATGGTCGCGATCTCGTCGCCGAACCCGATCAGCGCCTCGGCGAGCTCGCCGACCCGGAACACCCGGATCTCCGGTTGGTCGCGGCACTCCCCGAGCACGGTGCGCGCGGCGCCGAGCCTGCCCTCCTCGGCCTCGGCGAGCGCGGCGTCCAGGATCGGGTCCCGCCAGCTCCGTCCTCTGGTGACCGTGCGAGCCGGACTCCTGCGCAACCACCCCATGGCGGGGCACGCTACCCGTCTTGTGGCGGTGGCCACTCCTCGGCCGACATGCTGCGTAACACGGCCCGCTTGGCAGCGGTGAACTCGTCTTCGGTCAGGACGCCGCTGTCGCGCAGGTCGCCGAGTTCGCGAAGCCTGCGCATGAGCACGTCCACATCGGGCGGGGCCGCGGCCGGGGCGTCGGGGCGCGAGCGGGGGATCCGCGCGACGACGGCGGCGGCGACCAACGCGGTCAGCAGCTCGTTCTCGGTGCCCCAGGTGAGCCGCACCGCGTGCAGGTCGCTCGTCGGGGCGACGTTCGGACTGGCGTCGCGGACGATGAACCGCAGCACGCCGTCGGTGAGCCCGCTGGACGGCCGCCACACGACGGCGGTCACCTTGTCGATCGGCAGCTCCTGCGTGCCCGACCTGCGCTTGACGTCCGGCGCCTGCCAGCTCCACTCCAGCAGCACCCGGCTGCCGTCGAACGACACGACCGCCTCGGACACCGTCGCGCTGACCGGCAGCGCGGGCCCGGGCAGCAGGAACCGCCCGACCGGCCCGTCCCCCTCCGCGCGCGGGGTGAACCGGAACGCCTCGACCAGGTAGTCGGCGTTGACGACCTGCGCGGGGTCGACCGCCAGCCGGTAGGGGTTGGCCTGCTCGGGCAGGTGGCCGCCGACCACCTGGCTCAGCGGGTCGGCCCCCTCACGCAGCCGCGCCCGCAGCGCCCCGCCCTTCTTGCCCGGCTCGTAGCTGATGCCCGCGATCGCCGCCGCGGGCACGACCAGCTCCCCGAGCGCCTTCCTGAGCTTGTGCACCTTGCGATCGGTACCCGGCGTGATCCGCAGGGCGGCCCCGTCGAACCCCCAGGTCCCCTCGGCCGTGGTCACCTCAGCCATGGCGGCGACCCTACCAAGATCGGAAATGCCAACAGGACCAGGTCGATGACCTGGTCCTGTTGGAAGTGCGCCGCCAGGGACTCGAACCCCGAACCCGCTGGTTAAGAGCCAGCTGCTCTGCCAGTTGAGCTAGCGGCGCTCGTTGCTGACGGGGAAAAAGTTAGCACAGCCCCCGCCCGGCGAAGAAATCGGGGGGTCGACGCCAGGCAACCGGACGTCCCGTTCAGGCGTCACCCATTCGTGGGGCACACTGGGTTCCCACAGGTCAGCGTGAGGAAAGTGGGGGACGATGCGGGGACGGGTTGGCGTGCTCGTCGCGGTTCTGGTGGGTCTGGGGGCGTGCACGGCCGCCCCCGAGCCGTCGGCGCCCGCGGGGGAGACGCCGGGTGTGACGACCACCACGGCGCCGCCCGCGGAGCCGTTGCGGCTGACGCTCACCCCGGCCGACAAGGCCAAGGACGTGGAGCCGGGGCAGCCGGTGACGGTGCAGGTCGCCGGGGGGATGCTCAGCGAGGTCGTGCTCAAGAACGACGCGGGCAAGGCGGTCGAGGGGAAGCTGTCCGACGACGGTCGCACGTGGACCTACGCGGGCGGGCTCGGCTACGGCAAGACCTACACCATGACCGCGACCGGCAAGGACGCCGAGGGCAAGCCGACGACCTCCACCGCGACCTTCACCACGGCCAAGCCCGCGCGGCAGACGGCGCTGTCGATGAACCCCCTCGACGGGCAGACGGTCGGGGTCGGGCAGCCGTTCTCCTTCTACTTCAGCACCAACATCCGCGACAAGGCCGCCGCCGAGAAGGCCATCAGGATCACCACGTCGCCGGAGACCGAGGGCGCGTTCTACTGGTACGACGACAGCACTGTGCACTGGCGGCCCAAGGAGTACTGGAAGCCCGGCACGAAGGTGACCGTCGACGCGCGGATCTACGGCAAGCACTTCGGCAACGGCACCTACGGCCGCGAGGACCGCAAGGCCTCGGTGACCATCGGCGACGCCGTGGTGATGAAGGCCGACGGCAAGACCCACCAGATGACGGTGACGATCAACGGCAAGGTCGCCAAGACCATGCCGATCTCGATGGGCAAGAAGGGGTACGAGACCCCGGTCGGCACCTACGTGGTCATGAGCGAGCACGTGAACTACACAATGGACTCCTCCACCTACGGCGTGCCCACGGACGCCGCCGAGGGCTACCGCACGACGGTCGAGGTGGCCACCCGGATGTCCAACAGCGGGATCTTCTACCACTCCGCGCCGTGGTCGGTGGGGGACCAGGGCAGGCGCAACGTCAGCCACGGGTGCATCAACGTCTCCACGGAGAACGCGCGCTGGCTGCAGCGGATCTCGCAGAAGGGCGACGTCATCACCGTGGTGAACTCCGGTGGGGCCAAGCTGCAGTCCTGGGACGGCCTCGGCGTCTGGCAGGTGCCGTGGGAGACCTGGAAGAAGGGCAACCGCTGAAAAACGGGCCCCCGGCGGGACTGCCGGGGGCCCGTTCCTTACCGGTACCGGCCTAGGACAGGGCGCCGGTGTACTGCTGGATCCAGTTGCGGAACGCCGGGACGTCGGTGTAGATCGACGGCGCGACGGCGCACTGCGAGCCGCCGCCGGAACGGCTGGTCGCCCCGATCAGCTCCCACTGGCCGTTGACGGCCTTGATCTGCGGGCCGCCGGAGTCGCCGTAGCAGGCGCCCGCGCGGTTGCCGGGGTTGTCGGTGCAGATCTCGATCGAGCCCGAGATGCCGGAGCACTCGTAGTCGTTGACGATCGAGGTGTCGAGCTCCTGCAGCGTGATGGGCGCGCCGCAGGCCCCGCGGACCGGGCAGGTCTGGCCCCAGCCGATGATGCGCGTCTGGGTGCCGACCGGACCGGACGACGCCGCGATGCGCACCGGCGCCTGGCTGACGCTGGTGCTCAGCTGCACGAGCGCGATGTCGTACGGGCCGCGGTAGGACGGGTGGATGATGATGCGCGAGGCCCGCGCCACCGTCCCGCCGCTGGTGCGGTTGGTGGTGCCGATGCGCGCGATGGTGCTGCTCGGGGAGCGGCCCTGGACGCAGTGCGCGGCGGTCACCACCCAGTTGGCCTTGATGAGCGAACCTCCGCAGAAGTGCCCGCCGGAGGTGGACTGCAGCGACACCATGAAGCTGTAGGTCTGGGTGGCGTTGTGCCCCCCGACGATCAACGTGCCCATCTCGCCGTCGCCGGTGGGCGGCGCGGCCGCGGCCGCGGTGGGCGCCACCACGGCGGCAGCGGCGGCGATCATGCCCACCAGCAGGGTGCGAACCTTCATTGTCGCGACTCTCCTTCCACCGCCGGGGCCCTCGACCCGGCGATGATTGGTCACGCTAGGAGAGCCGGGTCACACCCGGCACCCGTCGACCGGAGGGGGTCGTTGCCAGTCGGTGATTCACCGGGAGTGGGAACGGCCGGTGACCAGCTAGCGAGCGGATTCCCTGGGAACGGCCGGGGCCCATCAGGCGAGCGTCGCGGGGAAGAGGGGCGAACTCGGGCGGAGGTCCACAGACGCAAGAAGGGCCGTCCGAGAGGACGACCCTTCTTGAACAGGTCCCTGAACGGGCCCGGGTGGGGTGAGTGACGGGACTTGAACCCGCGACATCCTGGACCACAACCAGGTGCTCTACCAGCTGAGCTACACCCACCATCGCGCACGGGCGCGCCGTGCGGAGACATCGTAGCGCGTCCCGGGAAGCGGTTATGCCTGGGGGTTGACCAGCAGGGTCCCGGCCACTGCCTTGGCCTCGTCCGTGGTCGGTCCCGGCTGCGGGACGAAGACCGTGCCGCGGTAGTAGCGCAGCTCCCGGATCGACTCCTGGATGTCGGCCAGGGCGCGGTGGGCCAGGCCCTTGTCCGGCTGCGCGTAGTACACCCTCGGGTACCAGCGGCGGGCCAGCTCCTTGATCGACGACACGTCCACCATGCGGTAGTGCAGGTGCGCGTCCAGCGATGGCATGTCCCGGCTGATGAAGCCGCGGTCGGTGGCGATGGAGTTGCCGCACAGCGGCGCGGAGCGGACCTCGGGGACGTGCTGGCGCACGTAGTCCAGCACCGCGCGCTCGGCGTCGGCCAGGGTGAGCGTCGAGGCGCGGACCTCCTCGGTGAGCCCGGAGCGCGCGTGCATCTCGGCGACGACCTCCGGCATCCCCGCGAGCGCCTCGTCGGAGGCGTGGATGACCAGGTCGACGCCGTCGCCGAGGACGTTCAGCTCGGAGTCGGTGACCAGGGCGGCGATCTCGATCAGGGCGTCGCGGCCGAGGTCGAGGCCGGTCATCTCGCAGTCGATCCATACCAAGCGGTCCGTCACCCGACGTAGCTTAGCCGCACGGCCCGGCGCGGATCCCGGGCTGCGGCCGCGCCGCGCCGGTTCTACGCTCCCGCTGATCCGGCACCGGGCGGAGGAGGCACGATGAGCAGCGCCGAGGACATCGCCGAGGGTTACGCCACCGACGGGGCCGCGGTCGAGTTGGGCAGCGTCGTCATCGCGGGGACCGCGCACCCGGCGGCCGCTGTGCGCGTGCCGCTGTCGATGATGAACCGGCACGGGCTCGTCGCCGGGGCCACCGGGACCGGCAAGACCAAGACGCTGCAGGGGATCGCCGAGCAGCTGTCCGCGCACGGCGTCCCGGTCGTCATGGCCGACATCAAGGGCGACCTGTCCGGGCTGTCCCGGCCGGGCGAGGCCGACGACAGGATCGCCCAGCGCGCGGCGGACACCGGCGACGACTGGGCGCCCACGGCGTTCCCCGTGCAGTTCCTCTCCCTGGGCGCCTCCGGCGCGGGCGTCCCCGTCCGCGCGACGGTCACCGGCTTCGGCCCGCTGCTGCTGTCCAAGGTGCTCGGTCTCAACGACACGCAGGAGTCCACCCTCGGCCTGATCTTCCACTGGGCCGACCGGCGCGGCCTGCCGCTGCTGGACATCAAGGACCTGCGGGCGGTGATCACGCACCTCACCGGCGACGAGGGCAAGGCCGACCTCAAGGGCATCGGCGGGGTGTCGTCGGCCACCGCCGGGGTGATCCTGCGCGCGCTGGCGAACCTGGAGGCGCGCGGCGGGGACGAGTTCTTCGGCGAGCCCGAGCTCGACATCGCCGACCTGATGCGCGTCGACGGCGGGCGGGGCGTGATCAGCCTGCTGGAGCTGGCGAACCTGCAGGCCGACCCGGCCCTGTTCTCCACCTTCCTCATGTGGCTGCTGGCCGAGCTGTTCGAGGAGTTGCCCGAGGAGGGCGATCTCGACCGACCCAAGCTGGTGTTCTTCTTCGACGAGGCGCACCTCCTCTTCGCCGACGCGTCGAAGGCGTTCCTGGAGCGCATCGAGCAGACGGTGAAGCTGATCCGGTCCAAGGGCGTCGGGGTGTTCTTCTGCACACAGCTGCCCACGGACGTGCCCACCGCGGTGCTGTCCCAACTGGGCGCGCGCGTGCAGCACGCGTTGCGCGCGTTCACCCCGGACGACCAGAAGGCGCTCGCCAAGACGGTGAAGACGTACCCCACCACCGAGCACTACGAACTGGACAAAGCGCTCACCTCGCTCGGGATCGGTGAGGCGATCGTCACGGTGCTGTCGGAGAAGGGCGCGCCGACCCCGGTGGCGTGGACGCGGCTGCGCGCCCCTCGGTCGCTCATGGACACCATCGGCGACGACGGGATCCGGCAGGCCGCCGCGGCCTCGCCGCTGCACGCCAAGTACGCCGAGACGGTGGACCGCGAGTCGGCCTACGAGCGCATGGCCGCCAAGGTCGCGCCCCCGCAGGAGGCGCCCCCGCCGGAGGAGGCCGCGCGGCCGGAGCCGGGCTTCGTCGAGCAGGTGATGGGCAACAGCGCGGTGAAGTCGTTCCTGCGCTCCGCCGCGAGCGCGCTGGGCCGGGAGATCGCCCGCGGCGTGTTCGGCACGCGCCGGAGGCGGTAGGCCACGGCGGGTGACCGGTGTGGCGGGATGGTCACGGATGAATCACGCTTGGCGGCATGGGCAAGGACGTCGAGCAGACCGAGTTCACCCGGGCCGACCGCCAGCGGTTCCGGCAGAAGGTGCGCCAGTGCCTGGACGTGTTCGCGCGCATGCTGGCCGAGTCGCGGTTCGACGCCGACCGGCCGATGGCGGGCATGGAGGTCGAGCTGAACCTCGTCGACCCCGAGGGCAGGCCGTCCCTGCGCAACGCCGAGGTGCTGGACGAGATCGATGACCCCGCGTTCGTCCCCGAGCTCGGGCAGTTCAACATCGAGATCAACGTGCCGCCGCAGCGGCTCGACCCCGTCGGGCTGACCGCGTTCGAGAAGAAGGTCCGCGACGACCTCAACGCGGCCGAGGCCAGGGCCGCGCGCATCGGCGCGCACATCGCGATGGTCGGCATCCTGCCGACGCTGCGGCGCGAGCACACCGCCCCGGAGGCGCTGTCGGAGAACCCGCGCTACCGGATGCTGGACCAGCAGGTGTTCGCCGCGCGCGGGGAGGACATGGCCATCGCGATCACCGGCGCGGAGCGGCTGGCCACCCAGGCCGAGTCGATCGGGCCCGAGGCGGCGTGCACGAGCGTGCAGTTCCACCTGCAGGTGGCCCCGGACGACTTCGCCCGGTTCTGGAACGCCAGCCAGGTCATCGCCGGGCCGCAGGTGGCGCTGGGGGCGAACGCGCCGTACCTGTTCGGCAAGCAGCTGTGGGCCGAGACGCGGATCGCGCTGTTCGAGCAGGCCACCGACACCCGCCCGGACGAGCTGAAGGCGCAGGGCGTGCGGCCGAGGGTGTGGTTCGGGGACCGGTGGATCACCTCGATCTTCGACCTGTTCGAGGAGAACGTGCAGTACTTCCCCGCCCTGCTGCCGATGTGCTCCGACGAGGACCCGACGGAGGTGCTGGAGCGCGGCGACGTGCCCCGGCTGGAGGAGCTGCGCCTGCACAACGGCACCGTCTACCGCTGGAACCGCCCGATCTACGACGTGGTGCGCGGCCGCCCGCACGTGCGCGTGGAGAACCGCGTGCTGCCCGCCGGGCCGACGGTGATCGACGTGATGGCCAACGGCGCGTTCTACTTCGGCCTGGTGCGCGCGCTCGCCGACCAGGACCGCCCGGTGTGGTCGCGGATGAGCTTCTCGGCGGCGGAGGACAACTTCCACGCCGCCGCGCGCAACGGCATCGACTGCCGGGTGTACTGGCCGGGGGTCGGCGAGGTGCCGCTGACCGAGCTGGTGCTCCGGCGGCTGCTGCCGATGGCCCACGACGGGCTGGACGCCTGGGGCGTGGCCGCCGAGGACCGGGACCGCCTGCTCGGCGTGATCGAGCAGCGCTGCCTCACCGGCCGCAACGGCGCCACCTGGCAGGTGAGCACCGTCCGCGCGCTGGAGGAGGGGTCATCGCTGGACCGCGACGAGGCGCTGGCCGAGATGACCCGCCGCTACCTGGAGCTGATGCACGCCAACCGGCCCGTGCACGAGTGGCCTACTCCCTGATCAGGAACGGCGTCAGCAGGTCGGGGACGGCGGCGTCGGCGAGCCGGACGCCGTCGGACTCGCCGATGTCGGTCACCGCGTACTGGCCGTGCCCGGCCGCCGTCGTGGCGGTCAGGGTGACCAGCCGCGCGCGCCGCTGGAACGGCGACTGCTCGACGCGCCAGCCGATGATGCCGGTGCGCTGCAGGGCGACCGTGCGGCGGGTGAACGAGCCGGAACGGCTGACCAGGTAGCGCCCGGTGAGCGCGTGGCCGAGGGTGCGGTAGCGGTCGAGTCCGATGAGGACGGACAGCGGGATCAGCGCGGCCGCCCCGATCCACAGCCCGGCAGGCCAGTCGGCGAAGGCGCTGAGCAGGGCCAGCGCCGCGGTGAGCACGACCGGGACGGCGACCGCCCTGACCAGCCGCCTGCGGCGCGCGGCGACCGGGTGGCGGGTCAAGGGCGCGCTCGTGGGGTTCTCGCCGATGACCGCCGCGGCGACCCGGTGCGACTCCGCGCGCGGGGCGGGCGGGACCAGCAGGCTGCTGGCGGCCTGGCGCAGGCCGAGGCCGGTGGTCACCGCGTTGAGCCGGGCGCCGCGCGCCGCGCGCAGCAGCAGGGGCTCGTGCAGCGCGACGCCGCGCAGGCGCTGCTCCTCGATGGAGACCGAGCGCGTGGTCAGCAGCCCCCGGCGCACGCGGACGGTGGCGTCGGCGTGCCGGGTGAGGCGGAAATCGTGGTTCTGGAGCAGATACGTCAGCAGTGAGGCCACAGTGGACAGCAGGACGACCACCACGGCGGCGATCAGCACCACCAGCGCGGGCGACTGGCCGCTGAGCCAGCCGAACAGGCCGCGGATCACGTCGACCTCGGAGAACCGCAGGTTGAGCTCGCCCGCGAGGTTCATCCCGAACCCCACCGCGATCGCGATGCCGAGCAGACCCGACAGCGACAGCGGGGCGTAGCGGTACCAGCGCCGGTCCAGCCGGGTGATCTCGACGGCGGCCGGTTCCTCCGCGCCGTCCGTCGAGGCCGCGGCGGTGGTCGGGCGGTGCAGGAAGACCTGGCGCAGGCGTTCGGCCTCGGCGGTGGTGACGGCGTCGAGCACGACGCCCTCGCCCGCCTGCCGCTCCTGCTGCCCGGTGCCGACCCGGACAGCGGACAGCCCGAACAGCCGGTGGCCGAGCTTGGCGGTGAGGTCGACCGTGCGGATGCGGTCGCGCGGGATGGCCCTGCGCTGCCGGAACACGACCCCGGTGTGCAGCTCGACCTGCGCGTCGGTGATCCGGTACTTCGTCGTCAGCCAGGCGAAGAGGCCGTAGAGGATGATCAGCGCAACGGTCCCGACCCCGACCACGATCCGCCACGTCTCGACGTTGCCGAGGAACACCAGGGCGAACAGGAGGGGCAGCAGGCCGATCAGCTCGTTGAGCGGCTTGACCACGATCATCCTCGGGTCGAGCCTGCCCCATTCGGGCACGGGCTCGGCGACCGGCGGCGCGGCGGGGAACGCGGTCACGTCGCGTCCCCGGGCACGGCCTGCGTGGTGGTGGCCAACTCGTCGACGATGCGGGCGGCGACGCTCTCGTCCAGCCCCTCGATCTTGAGCGGCCCCGCCGCGGACGCGGTGGTGATGGTGACGGTCGCCAGCTTGAGCAGCTGCTGCAGCGGCCCGCGCCCGGTGTCGACGGTCTGGATGCGCGAGACGGGCGCCAGCCGCCACTCCTGGTTGATCCACCCGCTGCGGGTGAACACCGCCGCCGGGGTCGTCTCCCACCGGTGCACCCGGTACCGCCACGTCGGCATCACCGCCACGTGCACGACGGCGGCGACCGCGAGCCCGGCGAGCACGTGCCCCACCCAGTCCGGGCCGCCCAGCGCGTGCCAGACGCCGAGCCCGCCGAGCACCACGATCCAGCCGATCGCCGCCCGCACCGTCCACTGCACCACCGCGCGCTTGCTGACCAGGTTCACCGGCGCACGCAACCGCCACTCACCGTCGTCCACCCCGCCAGTCTGCCTCCCGCGTCCGTGCGCCGCCGTCAGCCCGGAGGGGGACGCGGCGACGACCGGGGCGTGGCCCTGCGCACGCACTACGCTGCCGGTGTTCCGACGATCTTGCCGAGGGGGCGCGCTCGATGACGGCACGGAGGCAGGCGGTCGCCGCGGCGGCGGCCACCACGGTGAGCGTCCTCGTCGCCGTCATGGTCAACCTGCTGACCTCGGGGTGGAGCTGGCTGATCTTCCTGGGGCTGGCCGCGCTGTCGCTGGCCTGGGTCGGCCTGGAGGTCTGGCGGTCGACGCCGGGGCGGGAGTCCCGCACGGCGCTGGGCGCGCCCGCCGAGGTGGCCGCCGTGGACGGGTTCGTGCCCCGGCCGGAGCTGACCGGCGGGATCGTCCGCGCGCTGCTCGCGGGCGGGCGGCGCAAGGTCGGGATCACCACCGCGCTCGCGGGCGCCGGAGGGTTCGGCAAGACCACGTTGGCGGCCCAGGTCTGCGAGCTGCCGGAGATCAAGGCGGCGTTCCCGTCGATCTACTGGGTGACGGTGGGCCAGGAGGTGCGGGGCGCGGCCCTGGCCGACACGGTCAACGACGTCATCGAGCGGGTCGCGCGGCGGCGGTCGGGCCTCACCAGCCCGGAGCAGGCCGGGCTCCAACTGGGCGAGCTGCTGGCCGAGCGGGGGCCGTCCCTGCTGGTCGTCGACGACGTCTGGACCGCGGAGCAGCTGCGGCCGTTCCTCAACGCCGGACGCGGCTGCACCCTCATGGTCACCACCAGGATCCCGGACCTGCTCCCGGACTCCGCCGACACCGCGACCATCCGGGTCGACCAGATGAGCCGGGTGCAGGCGACCGAACTGCTCGGCAGCGGCCTCGGCGGGCTCCCCGCGCACGTCGGCGAGCGGCTGCTGGACATCACCGGCCGATGGCCCCTTGCCCTGCGGCTGGCGAACGCCGCGCTGCGCCGCACCGCCCGCGACGGCGGCGACATCGCCGAGGCCGCCGAACGCCTGCTGCGCCGCCTGGGCGAGCTGGGCCCGGCGGCGCTGGACGTCACCGACACCGCCCGCCGCGAGCGGACGGTCGCCGCGACCCTGGAGTCCTCGCTGAGCGTGCTGGGGGCCAACCGGGACCGCGCGCTGGAGCTGGCGATCTTCCCCGAGGACGTCGAGGTCCCGCAGGACCTCGTCGCCCACCTCTGGAAGGCGACCGCCGACCTGGCGCGGGACGAGAGCGACCGGCTGTGCCGCGAGCTGGTCGAGCTGTCGCTGGTGACCCAGCACGGCCCCCGTCTGCGCCTGCACGACGTCATCCGCACGTACCTGCGGCACGAGTGCGGCGGTCTGCGGCTCGCGCGGCTGAACGAGAGCCTGTTGACCGAGGTGGCGTCCACCCTGCCCGACCCGGTGTCCGGCCAGGTGCCGTGGTGGTGCCTGCCGCGCTCGGCCGACTACCTGTGGCGCTCGCTCGCCTACCACCTGGACAGCGCGGGCCGCGCGGAGGAACTGGCGGCGCTGGCGACCGCGCCGCCGTGGGTCATCACCAAGCTGCGCCGCTTCGGCCCGGTCGCGGTGGCCGAGGACCTGGCGTTCGTGGACACCGAGAGCGCGGTGGAGCTGGGCCGGTTCCTCGACCAGCTCGGCCACCTGCTGGTGCCGACAGAGCCCGACCACGCCGTGGTGAACGCCCTCGCCCAGCGCCTTCCCGCCTCTCCCGCGCTCGACAAACTGCGGAGAGCCGCCCTGGCCGCGGTCGACGGCGTGCCGCGCCTTGTGCCGCAGCGCGCGCTGCCGGACCTGCCGGACCCCGCCCTGAACCGCGTGCTGGTCGGACACGAGGACATCGTCGAGGGCTGCGTCTACGCCCCGGACGGAAGCTGGCTGGCGACCGTCGCCGCCGACGGGGTGCGCGTCTGGGACCCGGAGACCGGCAGGCTCCTGCGCATCCTGGAGGGCAGCGCGCGGGACCTGCTGGAGGAGGGCTTCGCGCTGTCGCCCGACGGCCGCCTTCTCGCCTGCGCGGCTGATGCGCACACCGTCGACGTGTGGGACACGAGCACCTGGCGGCTGCGGTACACGCTCACCGGGCACCGGACGCCGCTGAACTGCTGCTGCTTCTCCGCCGACGGCACGACCCTGCTGACCGCGGACTACTACCGGCAGGCCCGGCTGTGGGACGTCGCCACCGGCGGGCTGATCCGGGTGATCAAGACCGACCCGGCGGTGGAGTCCTGCGCGGCACTGCCGGACGGGCGGCTGCTGGCCGTCGACGGCGACGGCGTGAAGGTGTGGGACCCGCGCGCCGCGGTCGGCGCCGCGATGCCGCTGCCGAGCGGCTTCACCTGTGAGGCCGTGGCGGTCAGCCCCGACGGCCGGTGGGCCGCGGCTCCCGGGGACGTCGGGGTGCTGATCTGGGACCTGACCGCGATGGGGGAGCCCCCACGGATGCTCCACCACCACCGCGACCTCACGGTCGCGGTGTTCTCCCCTGACGGCGGGACCCTCGCCGTCGGCGGGGAGAACGGGCTGATCGTGCTCTGGGACACCGTCGCGTGGCGTCAGGCGGGCGCCATCGCCGCGCACGGGGCGGAGGTGACGGACCTCGCCTTCGCCCCGGACGGCTCGGTGCTGGCCTCGACGGCGAAGGACCGCACGGTCCGGCTGTGGAACCCGGGCCGGGCGCGCGTGGATGTGGAGCACCGCGAGGTCCCCGACGCCCTGGGCGAGTGCGCGGCCGCGCCGGACGGGAGCTGGTTCGCCGTGGGCACGGGCGACGTCGTCGAGATCCACGACCCGGCCGGCGGCGGGGTCCGGGAGAGGATCCGCTATCCCGGTCGCCTCTTCGACCTCACCCCGGTCGGCGCCGACCTGCTGCTGATCCAGGACTTCGACCGCTTCCTGCTGTGCCGGACGGACGACTGGCGCAGCGCCCGGCCGCTGCTGCACCCCGCTGACCTGCTGCGGTACCCCCTGGGGGTCGGCGGCGCTCTGGTCTGCGGGGTCGACACCCAGGGCTGGGTCGTGGTGTGGGACACGACGACCTGGACGCCGCCGGTGTTCCTGGAGGCCACCGAGTCCGGGGTGCGCGTCCACCGGGAGTGGGCGGACAGGACCGACCAGCTGGCCAACCGGCTCCGCCGCGTCGCGGGGCGCACGCCGAAGCAGGACAACTCGGCCGAGGCCGCGATCTCGCCGCACGGCGAGTGGCTGGCGGTGCGCCGGGCCAGGACGGTTCACGTGCTCGCGCCGGGCGATTGGGCGCCCCTCGCCGCGATCCGCGTCGATCACGAGGTCGACGCCATGGACGTCACCCCCGACGGCGCCCACCTTCTGCTGACGGGACCCGACGGCGACCGTTGGTGGGACACCCGCACGTGGACCGAAAGCGAAGCGCCGCCGCGCTTTCCGTCGAAGGTGATGGACGACCGGTGGTCGCCGAACGGCAGGCTCGTCGCGAGCGTGTCCGAGCGGGTGCTGCGGATCCGCGACGCCGGGGACTGGTCCCCGCTGACCGAGATCCGGCTCGACGGCGAGGTCACCGGCTGCGCGTGGCTGACCGACGAGCGGCTGGCGGTCATCGGCGGCCACGGGATCTTCTGGTTCGCCTACGTGCCGGGCGAAAGCGACCCGGCGACCGTCAGCCCGACGGTCGACGCAGGCGTCGCCAGATAGGCCGGACGAGCGCGCTCGCCAGCACCGCCGCCGGGTGCTCGCCGCGGTCGCGGGCCTCCGGGGCGGACTCCGGGGTCATCCGGTGGGTCAGGTTGAGCGCCTGCCGGTGCACCGTCGGCGCGAGCACCCGCAGCAGTTCCAGCGCCAGGCCCTCCGGCCGCTGCACCACCTCCGCGGTCCCCTCCAGCGCGGAGACGATCATCCGCGCCGCCGTGTCCGGGGAGAACGCGGGCACGCCGCGGTAGGCGTCGGTCGCGGTGATCATCGGCGTCCGCACCAGGGGCATGCGGACCGAGCAGAACGTCACGCCGTCGGCCAGCAGCTCGCGGCCCGCCGCGCGGCCGAAGTGCTCCAGTGCGCCCTTCGACGCCAGGTAGGCGGCGAAGCGCGGGGTGTCCGACTGCAGGCCCATGGTGGTCACGTTGACGATCCGGCCGCGACCGGCGGCGCGCATGCCGGGCAGCAGGCCCAGGGTGAGGCGCAGCGGGGCGAAGTAGTTCAGCGCCATCGTGCGCTCGTAGTCGTGCAGGCGGTCCGTCGACAGCCGCACTGAGCGGCGGATGGAGCGGCCCGCGTTGTTGACCAGCATGTCGACCTGGCCGAGATCCTTGACCAGCGCGTCGACCGCGTCGGCGTCGGTGAGGTCGCAGGGGTGGGCCGACGCCGTCCCGCCCGCGTCGGCGACGAGGTCGGCCACCGCGGCCAGCTCCTCGGTGCGGCGGGCGACCAGCAGGACGTGCGCGCCGCGCCGTCCGAGCGCCAGCGCCGTCGCCTTGCCGATCCCCGAGGACGCCCCGGTCACCACGATCCGCTTGCCGCGCAGGCCGTGGTCGCCGCGGTCCGGGTCGAGGTGCTCGGCCCAGTACCGCACCAGCCGACCCGCGTACGAGGCGAACGGCGGCAGGGTGACCGCGCCGGCCAGCGCCTCCTCGGTGCGGGTCGAGTCGAACACCGTCGGCATGTCCAGGTGCGGGACGACCTCGGCGGGGATGCCCGCCTCGGCCAGCGCCGCGCAGGCGGCCGGGCCCGGGCGCAGGCGCGGCAGGCGGACCGGCAGCGTCGCGGCGATCCGCGGGGCGCCGAGCGCGTCGGCGAAGGCGTTGTAGATCTCGGTGTTGGGCTGCCTGCCGTTGTGCGTCAGGTGGTAGGTGCTGCCCGAGGGCGCGTCGATGTGCATCAGGTGGGCCATCGCGTCGACGACGTAGTCGACCGGGACGACGTTGGTCGCGCCGAGGTCGGGCAGCACCAGCGGGAGCGCCCTGGGCAGGCGGGCCAGCCGGGCGATGGTCGGCAGGAAGTAGTACGGGCCGTCGACCTTGTCCATCTCGCCCGTGCGCGAGTCGCCGACGACCGCCGCCGGGCGGTAGATCCGGTACGGGACTCGGTCCTGCTCGCGGACCAGCTTCTCGGCGGCGAACTTGGTCGCGTGGTACGGCGCGTGGTGGCGCTGGCCGAGGTCGAAGTCCGCCTCGGTGAACCGGCCCCGGTGATCGCCAGCGACGGCCACCGACGAGACGTGGTGGAACAGCCGCGCGCCCGCCGCGGCGGCGAAGTTGACCACGTTCGCGGTGCCGACGACGTTGACCGTCTCGTTGTCGGCGCCCGGGGCGGTGAAGTCGTAGACCGCGCCGAGGTGGACGACGTGGTCGACCGGCGGCAGCAGGTCGAGGCCGAGGCCGGGCTCGCACAGGTCGCCGACGACCGGCACGACGCGCTCGTCCCACGCGGGCAGCTTGCGCAGTGACCGCGCGCGCACCAGGACGTGGATCGTGCCGCAGTCGGGCCGCGCCAACAGCCGGTCCACCAGCCTGCGGCCGAGGAATCCTGTCGCGCCCGTGACGAAGTAGGTAGCCATCCCGTGCCTCCTCGGACAGGATTCTGCCACTACCTACTCACAAGTAGGAAGTGTGGTCAGCGATCGGCCTCCACCGAGGCGTCCACGACCGCGTCCCGCAGGGCGGCCCGCAGGCGGCCCACGTCCAGCGGGGAGAAGACGGCCGTCTCCCCCGGCGGGGCCACGAGCACCACCCTGCCCTGCCGGACGAAGATCGTGACGTCCCGCCGCCGACCCGCTATGTCGCGGCAGCTGACCGTCCACTCCCGGTGGCTGCTCACCGTGTCCCACCCTCTCTTGAAACCATGTGCTGGCGCTTATGCGACGCGGACGGTAACGAGCCGTGACGGGACAAGGTGACGCCAATCCGGGGATTTCTCTACACATGCCCCCGCGGCGACCCGACCGGCCGGAACGGGATGGTGTCGGCCTGGCGGAAGGCGGCGTAGCGGCCGGGGCGGCGCCGGGTGGGCCGCAGCAGCGCGAACGCGATCAGCCCGGCCGCCGACATGCCCGCGATCACCGTGGCCATCGGCGTCGCCGACCGCTCCGCGCCGAGCCCGACCAGCGGCGCTGCCAGGCCGCCGATGAGGAACTGGATCACGCCCAGCAGCGCGGACGCCGTGCCCGCCCGGTTGCCGTGGTCGGCCAGCGCGAGCGCGGTCGCGTTCGGGCTGACGATGCCCAGGCTCGCCACCACGAGGAACAGCGCCGCCAGCAGGTACACCAGCTCCAGCTCCATGGCCACCGCGGTGTAGACCCCGGCCCCGGCCAGCGCGGACAGCGCCAGGCCGACCGTCAGCAGGACGCGGGGGCTGAGCCAGCGCAGCAGGATGCCGTTGACCTGGGTGAACAGCATCAGGCCCAGCGCGTTGGCGCCGAAGACCAGGCTGTAGGTCTGGGGGCTGAGCCCGTGCAGCTCCTGCAGGACGAACGGCGACCCGGCGATGTAGGCGAACATCGCGGCGGTGACGAAGCCGATCGAGGTCGCGTAGGCGACGAACGTCCGGTCGGTGGCGACGCGCAGATAGGTGCGCATGATCTGGCGCGGGTTCGCCGGGCGGCGCTTGGGCGGCGGCAGCGTCTCCCGCAGGCAGACCGTCGCCGCGATGAGCAGCAGGACGCCGAAGTAGGCCAGCACGACGAACACGCCCTGCCAGTTCGTCCACCGCAGCACCTGCGCGCCGATCAGCGGGGCCAGGATCGGGGCGAGCCCGGACACCAGCATCAGCATGGAGAAGAACCGCGCCATCGCGGGCCCGGTGAAGATGTCGCGCACGGCGGCGCGGGCGATCACCACCCCGGCCGCGGCGGCGACGCCCTGCGCGAACCGCAGTCCGACGAGCGTGAACACCGACGGGGAGATCGCGCAGGCCAGCGACGCCATCGTGTAGGCGGTCAGGCCCGCGAGCAGCGGAAGGCGCCTGCCGAGGGTGTCCGAAAGCGGACCGACGACCGCCTGGCCCACCGCCATCCCGATCATGAACGCGGTCAGGGTGAGTTGGACCTGCGCCTGGCCGGTGTCCAGGCCGTCGGCGATCTCCGGGAACGCCGGGAGGTACATGTCGATGGACAGGGGACCGAAGGCGGAGATCCCGCCGAGGAGTAGCGCGAGCCGCGCTCTCGCCCACGGCGATGGTCTGCTCACCCGATCAGTCTATGTCCTATGACAAACGAGGCTTACCCGCCGTCGCCTGTCTGGTCCACACTGGCTTGGTACGTCTGTCCGTCATCGCTGATCACCCGGTGGACACCCGGGCGGGTCGACTGGGCACCGGATCGGTCCCTTGACAGACTGTGCGTCCAGAGCGCGGGAGGGGAGCCATGTCCCAGCCGATCGATGCGGTCCTCGCCGACGCGGCGCGCCTCACCGCCGCGGGCAGGCCGCGCGCCGCCATCGAGGTCCTGCGGCCCGTGCTCGCCGACCATCCCGACCACCCCGGCGCGTGGTGCGGTCTCGCGGCGGCGTTCCTGGACGTCGGCGAGCCGCTGCACTGCCTCGACGCCGCCAAGCGCGCGATCACCCTCGGCGAGCCCGCGTGGGCGCACCGCCTGGCCAGCCTCGCGCTGACCGAGCTGGGCAGGCACGAGGAGGCGGTGATCTCCGCCCGCGAGTCGGCCCGCCGCGACCCCGACGACTGGCGCGGCCAGGTGGCGCTCGCGGAGGCCCTGGCCCCCACCACCCCGGCCGACGCCCTCACCGCCGCCCGCCGCGCGGTGGCGATCGCCCCGGAGGAGCCCCGCACCCACGAGGTCCTGGGCAACACCGCCGAGCGCGCGGGCGACCTCGACGGGGCGCGGGCGGCGTACCAGGAGTCCCTGCGCCTGGACCCGACGAACCCCGACGCCCAGGCCGCCCTCTCCCGCCTCCGCCGCACCACGGGCCGCTTCGGCGACGTCCCCTGGGAACGCTCGACGGCGTGGCATGAGGCGGAGGATCCCGACTGGACCCTGGTCGACGCCGACCCGGCCCGCGCGCCGAAGTCCCCCCGCGGCCCCAAACGCCCCGCCGCCGCCCGAGCCGTCCGCCTGGCCCCGGACCTCGACGACGCGGCCGTCCACGCGCACGCGGCCCCGGTGGACCTGTCCGACCACCTCCACCACCCACCCGCCGATGATCTCGACGCCGACCCCACCCGCCCCGACGCCGAGTCCACCCACCCCGACGGCACTGCCTGGACCCCCCGCCCCAAACAAGCCCCGCAAGACGACGGCGACCGTCCAAACGGCGATCGCACAACCGCAGGCCCCAACCCCGACCCAACCGAGGACCGAGAGCCCGCCACCGCCCGCCCCGACCTGTTCCCGACCGAGGGCGAGCGCCGAAAGCCAGGCCTCTTCGCCCGAATCCGGTCCCGCCACCCCCGCCCCGCCCCCAAGCCCGACTTGTTCGCAGGCCTCACCGAGGAGCCCCGGCCCCGCCGCCCCAGGCCCACTCGCGGCTCAACGCCCGCCCCGTTCGCAACCAGCGCCGCGACCCATGCCGAGGACGATGGGTCCAAGCCCGCCCGCTTCCCCCACGCGGGCGCGGCAGGAACCACCCGCGATTGGACCAAGCCCACCCGCCCCGCCCGCGGCGACTCCACAGCCGATGACCGGCCCGAACCCGATCCGTTCGCGGAGGGTGGCTCTGTGGAGGTCGAGGGTGATCATGACGGCCCCGGTCAGTTCGCGCGTGGTGGTTCCGTGGGAGCCGAGCGGGATGGGGCCGAGGCAAATCGGTTCGCCCGCGAGGACTCCACAGGCGATGATCGGTTCGAGCCGGGTCGGTTCGCGCGCGGTGGCTCTGCGGGAGCCGAGCGCGAGGCGGATCGGTTTGGGGGTGGGGGTTCTGGTGGCGGTGTTGGGTCGGGCTGGGGCAAGGGGGATCGCAAGGCTGAGCTGTTCGCGCGGGGGACGGGGCGGCGTGCGGGGGAGCAGGAGCCTGATCTGTTCGTGCGGGGTGGGCGTGTGCGGGGCGGTGGGGGGCGGGCCGCGGTGGGGCAGCAAGGGCGGACCGTCGGTGCGGGTGGGGCTCGGGAGGCGCGGCCGCTGCGGGATCGGCGGTTCGGGCGGGCGCAGCGGATCGGGTTGTGGTTGGCGTTGCGGCGGGGGGCCGGGTGGTTGCTGGCCGGGGGGCTCGTGCTGATGATCGCGGGCATGCCCTCGCCGAGCCGGTTGCTGGTGTGGTTCGGGGTGGCGTTGCTCGTGCTGGTCGCGGGGGTCGTGGGGGTGGCGGTGTTCCGGCTCCCCGCCGACATCCGGGTGACGCCGGGCTACCTCTGGGGGCAGGACCGGCTCATGGCCGTCTGCGCCGCCGTCCTGGCGCTCGGGCTCGGCCTGCTCGCCGTCTGGACAGCGGCCCTCGGGCTGGGCGCCACCGGCATGGCCCTGCTGACCCCGGTGGTCATCCTCGGCCTGCTGGCCTTCGCCGTCGGCACGCTCGGACTGTGGCGGATGCGCATCCGCCGGTGACAGACTCTCGCGGACCCGACCCCCGACGGTGAGGACGCGCGATGGGCCAGCACTCCGGCTACCAGAACGAGATCTACCTGCAGGGGCTGGCCGAGAAGACCCCGCCGTTCACCACCGACGCGACCCGGCTCGAGGCCGTCGCCGCCGAGGCGTTCGCGCCCGGACCCTTCGGCTACGTCGCGGGCGGCGCGGGCTCGGGCGCGACCATGCGCGCCAACCGCGACGCCTTCGACCGGTGGCGGATCGTGCCCCGGATGCTGGCCGACGCCACCGAGCGGACCCTCGACACCACCGTCCTCGGCACCGCCATGCCCGCGCCCGTGCTGCTCGCCCCCATCGGCGTGCAGTCGATCGTGCACCCCGACGGCGAGCTCGCCACCGCCCGCGCGGCCAAGGCGCTGGGCGTGCCGATCGTGCTCTCCACCGCGTCCTCCTACGCCCTCGAGGAGGTCGCCGAGGCCGCGGGGCCGCGCTGGTTCCAGCTGTACTGGCCCAACGAGCCCGAGGTGTGCGCGAGCCTGCTGCAGCGCGCCAAGCGCGCCGGGTACGAGGTGCTGGTGGTCACCCTCGACACCTGGACCCTCGCCTGGCGCCCGCAGGACCTCGACCAGGCCTACCTGCCGTTCCTGCGCGCGACCGGCGTGGCGAACGCCTTCACTGACCCCGCGTTCCTCGCCGGGCTGGCCAAGTCCCCCGCCGACGACCAGGCGATGGCCGTGCTGCGCTGGGTGTCGCTGTTCACCGGGCAGGACAAGAGCTGGGACCGCCTGCCGTTCCTGCGCGAGCACTGGGACGGCCCGATCGTCCTCAAGGGAATCCAACACCCCGACGACGCCCGCCGCGCCGCCGACGCGGGCATGGACGGCATCGTGGTGTCCAACCACGGCGGCAGGCAGGTCGACGGCGCGGTCGGCGCGCTGGAGATGCTGCCGGAGATCGCCTCGGCCGTCGGCTCGCGCATGTCGGTGCTGTTCGACTCCGGCGTCCGCACGGGCGCGGACGTGCTCAAGGCGCTCGCCCTCGGCGCCGACGCGGTCCTGCTCGGCCGCCCCTACGTCTACGGCCTCGGCCTCGGCGGCGAGGACGGCGTCCGGCACGTGCTGCGCGGCCTGCTCGCCGACCTCGACCTGACGCTGGGCCTGTGCGGCAGGCGTAGCGTGTCCGAAGTGGACTCCAGCCTCGTGCGGAGCGCCTGATGGAGGCCGGGTTCAGGCTCCGCTTCGGCGGCGGGGCCGAGGGCATCGAGCGGTTCGAGGCGTCCCTGCTGGGCGCAGCCTTCTCCACCCACCGCCACGACACCTACGCCATCGGGATGACGCTCTCGGGCGTGCAGACCTTCCGCTTCCGCGGCGAGCGGCGGCAGTGCCTGCCGGGGGAGTGGCACATCCTGCACCCCGACGAGCCGCACGACGGCGCTGCCGGGACCGACGCGGGCTTCCGCTACCGGATCTTCTACCTCGACCCCGCCCTGGTGCAGTCCGCGCTCGGCGGCGCGCCGTTGCCGTTCGTGGCCGACCCGGTGGTCAGCCGCGCCGACCCGATCATGACCGCCCGCCTCGCCGACATCGACGACCCGCTCGACGACCTCGCCGCCGTCGAGCTGACCACGGCGATCGCCGACCTGCTCCGCGCGCACGCCGCGCCCCGCCGCGGCCGCGCCGCCATCGACATCGCCGCGATGACCCGCGTGCGGTCGCTGCTGATCGACGACCCGACCGTCCCGCACAGCGTCGCCGAGCTGGAGCGGGTCGCCGGGTGCGACCGGTGGTCGATGGCCCGCCAGTTCCGGGCCGCGTTCGGCACCAGCCCCACCCGGTTCCGGACGCTGCGCAGGCTCGACATCGCCCGCGGGCTGATCCGCGCGGGACGGCCGCTGAGCGAGGTGGCGGTGGCCGCCGGGTTCGCCGACCAGGCGCACCTGACGCGCATGTTCAAGGGCGCCTTCGGCCTCACCCCGGCGGCGTGGCGGTCATCCGGTTCGCTCGCGCAGGGCGTGGATCACCGCGATCATGTCGGACTTGCCGTGGCCGAGCGCCACGGTCTCGGTGAACAGCGCGTGGCAGGCGTCCAGCAGCGGTGACGCCGTGCCGTTGGCGCGGGCGGCGCCCGCGATGAGCTGGTTGTTCTTGAGGACGTCCGCGCACGCGGCCTGCACGGCGAGGTCCCCGGCGACCAGCTTGGCGGTCTTGGCCCGCGACAGCGCCGACGACATCGGCCCGTTGTCGAGGATCTCCGCCAGCCGCACGGTGTCCAGGCCGTGCTCCTCGGCGAAGTGGAACGCCTCGGCGAGCCCGGTGGCCAGCGTGATCAGGTGCAGGTTGACCGCGAACTTCATCAGCAGAGCGCCCGGGACGGCGCCGCAGTCGACCACCCGCGAGCACATCGCCGCCATCAGCGGCCGCACCCGCTCCGCCGCGCTGCCTGCGACCATGCCCACCAGCGTCGCGCTCTCGGCGGGCCCCTTGGACCCGGAGACCGGCGCCTCCACGTAGTCCCCGCCCGCCGCGGCGATGTCGGCTTCGAGCGCCTGCGAGTAGGTGGCCGCGAGCGTCCCCATCTGCACGACGACCCGCCCGCGCACCCTCGGCCCGAACGCCGGGCCGCCGCGGTCGAGCACGGCGTCGACGGCGGCCTCGTCGGCCAGCATCAGGAACACGATCTCGGCGCGGTCGAACACCGCGGCCACGCTCTCGCCCTGCTCGGCGCCCGCCGCCAGCGCGGGTGCGCACTTGGCGGGGGTGCGGTTCCACACGACCACCGGGGTGCCGGATCGCGCGAGGTTGACGGCCATGGGCGAGCCCATGACACCCAGTCCGATGAATCCCACAGTCTCCACACCCGGCGTTGTACTCAGCGGAGCGGGCGCGGTCTTGAAGGTTTGTGCGCTAGTTCCGGGCCCAGACGGTGAGCAGGGCGAACGCGTCCCTCTCGTGGAACTCGACGTCGCTGAGCACCACGATCCGGCCGCGCGGGCTCTCCGCGCAGTAGACGCCGCCCTCGGCCAGGGACAGCCGCGCGGTGCCGAACCGCCGGATCGCGTCCTGGCACTGCTCGCCGTCGGGCACACCCGCGCCGCGCCACTCCGCCAGCGTCCGCTGCCGCTGGTACATGTTCGAGCCCGCGTAGAGGTCCGCGCGGGTGGGGGCGCCGCCGACGCCGGGGAGGTAGTCGAGGGTGAAGACCGCCGACCCGCTGCCCGGACTCGGCGGGATGACATCGACGTTCACCTGCTGCACGGCCCAGACCTGCGAGTACACGCGCCGGAACCCGGTGGCCGGTTCGGCGGCGGTGGTCTCGGTGGTGGGCCGCGGGTCGGCTGCCGTCGTGGTGGGCTCGACGGCAGCCGCGGTGGTCGTCGGCGCGGCGGTGGCCGGGACGGGCGGCGGCTGGGACTGCCCCGCGGGCGCGGCGGGCTCGTCGCCGACCAGGGCGAGCACCAGCGCCGCGCCGAGGGCGATCACGGCGATCACCACCGCGTACGGCAGCCACGGGCTGCCGAAGGAGATGCGGACGTTGCCACCCGCCTGGGTGAAGATGCCCGAGGCGTTGCCGCCGACGCTGGTGGAGTTCCGGACCTTGCCCGTCATTGATCAATCGTGCCATCACTTGGCGTCGGCGTAGCAGTCCACGATGGTTGCCTGGAGCGGGAAGCGCACGGGTGTCTGCCCGAAGACCAGGCCGGTGGCCTCGGCGGCGGCCGCGTCGAACTCGGCGGCGACGGCGGGGGCGTCGGCGGCCGGGCAGTGCACGATGACCTCGTCGTGCTGGAAGAAGACGATCGCCGCCTCGCTCGCGGCCAGACGGCGGCGCAGCGCGGCGAGCATCGTCAGCGCCCAGTCCGCCGCGCTGGCCTGCACGACGAAGTTGCGGGTGAACCGCCCCCAGTCGCGGGCGGCCCTGCGGCCCGCGGTCTCGTCGGTGGACGTCAGCTCGCGCCACGCCTCGCTCGGCGGCGGGCTGGTGCGGCCCAGGCGCGAGCGCACGACCCGGCCCTGCTCCCCGGCGCGGGCAGCGTGCTCGACGTAGTCGACCGCGCGCGGGAAGCGTTTGCGCAGCACGGCGAGCAGCGGTCCGGCCTCGCCGCTGGTGCCGCCGTACATCGCCGAGAGCATGGCGATCTTCGCCCGGCCCCGGTCGCCGCCGAAGGCGTCCGCGGCGAGGCTGGTGTAGAGGTCGACCGACGCCGACACCTCGGCGAACCGCTGGTCCTCGGCCAGCGCGCCGAGCACGCGCGGCTCCAGCTGGGCGGCGTCGGCGACCACCAGCGACCAGCCGGGATCGGCGCGCACGGCCGTCCGCAGCAGCTTGGGCAGTTGCAATGCCGCTCCGCCGCGCGTCGCCCACCGCCCGGAGACCACGCCGCCGACGACGTACTCCGGGCGGAACCGCCCGCCGTCGACCCAGCTCTCCAGCCACGACCACCCGTGCGCGACGTACAGCCGCGCCAGCTCCTTGTACTCCAGCAGCGGCTCGACGGCCGGGTGGTCGACCTCCCGCAGCACCCACGCCCGCGCCGACGGGATCTCGATGCCCTCCCTGGCGAACGCGGCCACGATGCTCGCGGGCGCGTCCGGGTTGACCGCCCGGCCGTGGAACGCCGCGGTGATCCGGTCGGCCAGCGCCGCCAGCTTCGCGGGCCGCCCCCCGGGCGATGGCCGCGGGCCCAACGCGGTGACCAGCAGCTCGGCGTGGATGTCGGCCCGCCAGGGCAGCCCGTGGTGGGTCATCTCGGCAGCGGCCAGCGCCCCGGCGGACTCCGCTGCCGCCAGCAGCCGCAGCCGCTCGGGATGCGCGGTCGCGGCGATGCGCCGCTCCTGGTCGGTGTGGACGGCCTCGATGGCGTCCAGCACGTCGACCCCGGCGGGCGTGGTCCCTCGGTCGGGCTCGAACAGCGTCGGCTGCTCGCCCTTGGCGATCGGCCGGGGGTCGGCGGGCTCCGGCCCGCCCCGCAGCCGGGCCCACGCCGCCGCCAGGTTCCTCGGCCGCCTCGGCGTCTCGGCGAAGGCGAGCAGCAGCGCCTCGACCAGCCCGAGGTCGTGGCACCGGCCCAGCCGGACCCCGCGCTCGAGCAGCGCCGGGTACAGCTCCTCGGCCGAGGGCACGATCCACCGCGGCCCCTCGGCCTCCATGCCTGCCATCCACCCGGCGAGGTCGTCGGTCTCGACGGTCGTGGCGGAGCCCAGCACGCGGGCCCTGCCCCGACCGTCCCCCGTGGGTACCACCGCGACCAGCACGAGGTGATTCTGCCGCCGGGGACCGACAGCCTGCCTCACTTTCGGTCAGCGGGACCCGGCGCCGTCTCCCCGCACGGGCCGGATCTTGCTCTCCCCCAGTGTCCCGTGCGTCCCGTTTTGCGCCCCCCGCGACGAGTTCCCGGACGCGTGGTTGACGGGGCCGAGGGGCCTGGGGCACGGTGTTACCCATCAGTAACAGCCGGGGAGGCGTGGTGTCCGAGATCCTCACCAAGGCCAAGGTGGCGGTGCGCAGCGTCGACGTGATGCGCAGGGCCGGGCTCGTGCCGCTGTCGCGTCCTGACCACGTGCTCAAGTCCGCGCTCGCCGTGCGCAGGCTCGGGCCGATCGCCGGGGCCGCGCAGGTGGCCGCGACCAGGGACAAGACCGCCGTCGGGCTGGTCGACGAGCGCGGCCCGCTGACCTTCCACGAGCTCGACACCCGCTCCAACGCGCTCGCCCGCGCGCTCCAGCAGCGGGGTGTCACCGACAAGTCCGTGGTCGCCCTGCTCGCGCGCGATCACCGAGGGGCCGTCGAGACCATGCTGGCCGCGGGCAAGATCGGCGCCCGGCTGCTGCTCATGAACACCGGCTTCGCCCGCCCGCAGCTGATCGACGTGGCCGAGCGCGAGGGCGTGACCGTCTTCGTGCACGACGAGGAGTTCGCCGACCTCGCCGAGGCGGTGTCCGTTCCGCGGTTCCTGTCCTGGGGCGAGGGCGGCACGACGCTGGAGCAGCTGATCGCCGAGGCCGACGACAAGCCGCTGCCCGCGCCCGCCGAGCCCGGCGGCATGGTGCTGCTGACCAGCGGGACCACCGGCACCCCCAAGGGCGCGCCCCGCCAGGTCCGCTCCCCGCTGGCCGCCGCCCAGTTCCTCGACCGGGTGCCGCTGCGCGCGGGGGAGTGCACGGTCCTCGGCGCGCCGCTGTTCCACGCGACCGGGCTGTCGCAGTTCATCCTGTCGTTCGCCCTCGGGTCCTGCGTCGTGCTGCGGCGCAAGTTCGACCCGGAGACGATGCTGGCCGACATCGCCGCCAACAGGGCCACCGCCGTCGTGCTGGTCCCGACGATGCTGCAGCGCGTCCTCGACCTCGGCCCGGAGGTCCTGGCCAAGTACGACACGTCCTCGCTGCGCATCCTCTTCACCGCGGGCTCGGCGCTCTCCCCCGAGCTGGGCAACCGCGCCACGAAGGCGTTCGGCGACGTCATCCACAACCTGTACGGGTCCACCGAGGTCGCCGTCGCCACCGTGGCCACGCCGGAGGACTGGAAGGCCGCCCCGGGCACCGTGGGCAAGCCGCCCGTGGGCTGCCGGGTCGTGCTCTACGACAACGACGGCAAGCCGATCAGCGAGCCGCACGTCACCGGCCGGGTGTTCGTCGGCAGCGGCCTCAGCTTCGCCGGGTACACCGACGGCCGCACCAAGGACATGATCGACGGCCTGCTCTCCAGCGGCGACATCGGCCACTTCGACGCCGAGGGCAGGCTGTTCATCGACGGCCGCGACGACGACATGATCGTCTCCGGCGGCGAGAACGTCTTCCCGGCCGAGATCGAGAACCTGCTGGTCGAGTACCCCGGCGTGGTCGAGGCGGCCGTCCTCGGCGTCACCGACGAGCAGTTCGGCCAACGCCTCAAGGCCTACGTCGTCGTGGACAACCCCGCCACGGTCACCGCCGACGACCTGCGCGAGCACGTCAAGGCCAACCTGGCCCGCTTCAAGGTCCCCCGCGACGTCGTCTTCCTCGACGAACTCCCCCGCAACGCCACCGGAAAGCTCATGCGCAAGCAGCTCACCGAACTCGGCTGAGCCGCGAAGCCGCCGACGGACGGTTAAGCGGTCAGCGGCGGACGAGGCCATCCAGAGTGGACAACAGCAGCTCCACCAGCGCGTCGTGGTCGGTGCGGCCGCGGCCGGTCCACTCGATGGTCAGCTCCTCGGTGAACGCCCACCAGGCGCGCACCGCGAGTTCGGTGACCTCGTCCGGCTCGGCGAGGCCCAGCGCGTCCAGGGTGCGCTCGGTCAGGGCCGTCTGGGTCTCGTCGTGCACCGCGCGCACCCAGTCGCCCTGGCCGCCCGCGCGGAACAGGCCCACGTACTGCGAGCGCCGCCGGGTCAGGAAGGCGATGTAGCCCTCCACGATCGCGCGCAGCCGCTGCGGACCGGGCGCGTCCGGGTCGACCCGGGTCGCGCGCAGCATGCGGCGGCCCGCCGCGCGCACGACCTCGACGTAGAAGTCCTGCTTGGTGGGGAAGTAGTGGAACAGCAGGCTGCGCGCGATCCCGGCCTGCGCCGCCACGTCGTCGACGGTGATGTCGTGGATCGGCCGGGTGGTCAGCATGCGCAGGCCGATGCCGATCAGCTGGCGGCGGCGGTCCTCGGCGGTGCGCCGGGTCCGGGTGGGCCGCGTCACCTGGTCCATGGTCCTCCTGCTGTTGAGCGCTGCTCGATAAGGAGGGTACCTTGTCGAGCAGTGTTCAATAGCAGTCGTCCGGTCGGGAGGCCGCCGTGGACTTCGCCCACTCCGCCAAAGCCGCCGAGTACCTGGCGCGCGTCACCGAGTTCATCGCCACCGAGATCGAGCCGGTCGAGCCCGAGTACCACCGCGAGCTGGCGCGGCTGGACGACCCGTGGACGGTGCTGCCGGTCATCCCCGAGCTGAAGGCCAAGGCCCGCGAGCGCGGGCTGTGGAACCTGTTCCTCCCGTCGGTCTCCGGCCTGACGAACGTCGAGTACGCCCCGCTGGCCGAGGCCATGGGCCGCTCGGCCATCGCGCCCGAGGTCTTCAACTGCAACGCCCCCGACACCGGCAACATGGAGGTCCTGCACCTCTACGGCTCCCCGGAACAGCAGGAGCGCTGGCTCACCCCGCTGCTCGACGGCGAGATCCGCTCCGCGTTCTGCATGACCGAGCCGGACGTCGCCTCCTCCGACGCCACCAACATGGCCGCCACCGCGGTCGTCAAGGGCGATGAGGTGGTGCTCAACGGCCGCAAGTGGTTCTCCACCGGCATCGGCCACCCCAACTGCAAGGTCCTCATCTTCATGGGCCTGACCGACCCGGACGCGCACAAGTACCTCCAGCACTCGATGGTCCTGGTCCCGCTGGACACCCCGGGCGTCGCGATCGAGCGGATGCTGCCGGTCTTCGGCCGCCACGACGAGCCGTTCGGCCACGGCGAGGTGAGCTTCACCGACGTGCGGCTGCCCGCGAGCGCGATCATCGCCGGGCCCGGCCGCGGCTTCGAGATCGCCCAGGGCCGCCTCGGACCCGGCCGCATCCACCACTGCATGCGGCTCATCGGCCTGGCCGAGAAGTCGCTCGATTTGGCCTGCAAGCGCGCCAGCACGCGCACCGCGTTCGGCAAGCCGCTGGTCAACCTCGGCGGCAACCGCGAGCGCATCGCGCAGGCCCGCATCGCCATCGAGCAGGCCAGGCTGCTGGTGCTGCACGCCGCGTGGAAGATCGACACCGTGGGCGCGATGGCCGCCCGCTCGGAGATCTCCCAGATCAAGGTCGCGGTGCCGAACATGGCCCTCGGCGTGATCGACATGGCCATCCAGCTGCACGGCGGCGCGGGCATGACCGACGACTTCCCGCTGGCCGCCGCCTACTCCGGCGCGCGGTCGCTGCGCCTGGCCGACGGTCCCGACGAGGTCCACCTGGGTGTGATCGCCCGCCTTGAGCTGAAGAAGCACCTGTCGTGAGCCGGGTCCTGGTCACCGGCGCGGGCTCCGGCCTCGGCGCGGCGCTGGCCCGCGGGTTCGCCGCCCGGGGCGATCAGGTCCTGGTGACCGATGTGGACGGTGACGCGGCGAAGGCGGTCGCGGACGGGATCGTTGCCGAGCACCGCGCCCTCGACGTCACCACCGACGACTGGGCCGCCGCCCGCGAGTGGTGCGCCGAGCACTGGGGCGGGCTCGACGTGCTGGTCAACAACGCGGGCGTCGGGTCGGGCGGGCGCATGGAGCGCATCCCGCTCGCCGACTGGGACTGGATCTGGGACATCAACGTGCGCGGCGTCGTCCGCGGCTGCGCCGAGTTCATCCCGGTGTTCAAGGAGGCGGGCGCGGGCCACCTGGTCAACATCGCCTCGCTCGCGGCCATCATGAACCTGCCCGGCATGGCGTCCTACAACGTCACCAAGGCGGGCGTGCTCGCGCTCTCGGAGACCCTGCGCCACGAGCTGCGCCCGTACGGGATCACGACCACCGTCGTGTGCCCGGGTTTCTTCCAGACCAACCTCAACGACCGGCTGCGCACCCCGGACCCGGCCGCGCTCAGGCTCAGCCGGAAGCTGATGGCCTCGGCCACGGTCACCGCAGACGACGTGGCCGCGCGGGTGATCGCGGGCGTCGCCGCCCGCCGGTTCCTGGTGCACACCCACCGCGACGGCCGCCGCGCCCACCGGCTCAAGCGGCTGCTGCCCGGGGTCGTCGACCGCCAAGTCGCCAAGTACTGGGCCCGCATCCGGCCCGCCATGGAGAAGTGATGACGCGCAAGAACATCCTGATCACGGGAGCCAGCTCCGGCCTCGGCGCGGAGATGGCCCGCCAGTTCGCCGCGCGCGGCCGCAACCTCGCGCTCGCGGCGCGCCGGGTGGAGAACCTCGACGGGCTCAAGGCCGAGATCACCGCGGCGAACCCCGGCATCACGGTCAGCGTGCGCGCGCTGGACGTCAACGACCACGACGCGGTGTTCAAGGTGTTCGGCGAGTTCCGCGACGACCTCGGCTCGCTCGACCGGGTGATCGTGAACGCCGGACTGGGCAAGGGCCAGCCGATCGGCACGGGCTACTTCGCGGCCAACAAGCAGACCGCCGAGACCAACTTCGTCGCCGCGCTCGCCCAATGCGAGGCCGCCATGGAGATCCTGCGCGCGCAGAACGCGGGCCACCTGGTGATGATCTCGTCGATGAGCGCCATGCGGGGCATGCCGCGCAACCTGACGACCTACGCGGCAACCAAGGCGGGCGTCTCCGCGCTCGCCGAGGGCATCCGCGCCGACGTGGCCCGCACGCCGATCAAGGTCACCACCATCCACCCCGGCTACATCCGCTCGGAGATGAACGAGCGCGTGGCCAAGACCCCGCTCATGGTCGACACCAGGACCGGCGTGACCGCGATGGTGAAGGCGATCGAGAGCGAGACCGGCAGCGCGTGCGTGCCCCGGTGGCCGTGGAGCGTGCTGGGCTTCGCGATGCGGCACCTGCCGCTGGGCGTCGTGGCGAGGATGTCGTGAGGGACGAGCCCGGTTCGGTCCGCGGCGAGGACAGCTTCGACGTCGCCGCGGTCGACAGCTGGTTGAAGTCCATTGTGGAGCTGGACGGGACGCCGTCGGTGCGGCAGTTCCCCGGCGGGGCGTCGAACCTGACGTACCTGCTGACCTATCCCGGCCGGGAGCTGATCCTGCGCCGCCCGCCGGTGGGCCGCAAGGCCGCGTCGGCGCACGACATGCGCCGCGAGTACCGCGTGCAGCGTGGGCTCAAGCCGGTGTACCCGTACGTGCCGACGGTGATCGGGTTCTGCGACGACCACGCCGTCCTGGGCTCGGACTTCTACGTCATGGAGCGCATCCCGGGCACGATCCTGCGCGGCGAGCTGCCGCCGGGGATGGCGTTGGACGAGGCCGGGGCGCGGAAGCTGTCGACGGCCCTGTTCGACCGGCTGGTGGACCTGCACCGGGTCGACCCGGCCGCGGCGGGCCTTGCCGACCTGGGCAAAGGCGCGGGCTACGTCGGCAGGCAGGTGAGCGGCTGGTCCACGCGCTACCGCGCCGCCCGCACGGAGAACGTGCCCGACTTCGAGTCGGTCATGGCCTGGCTCGCCGAGCACCAGCCCGACGACGTGGCCACGGTCGTCATCCACAACGACTGGCGCTTCGACAACGTCGTGCTCGACGACGCCCTGGACATCGTCGGCGTCCTCGACTGGGAGATGTCCACCCTCGGCGACCCGCTGATGGACCTCGGCGGCGCGGTCGCGTACTGGATCGAGCCCGGCGACGACGCCGTCTTCCAGCAGGCCCGCCGCCAGCCCACCCACGTGCCCGGCATGCTGACCCGCGCGGAACTGGTCGACCACTACTGCGCCGCCTCCGGCCTGCGCCCGGCCAACTGGGCGTTCTACGAGGTGTTCGGCCTGTTCCGGCTCGCGGTGATCATGCAGCAGATCTACTACCGGTACCACCACGGGCAGACGCACAACGAGCGGTTCAAGGACTTCTGGATGTTCGTGGGCTACCTGGAGTGGCGCTGCCGGGAGGTGGCGGGCCGGTGAGCGTCGTCTACCTCGTCCGCCACGGCCAGGCGTCCTTCGGCCAGGCGGACTACGACGTGCTGTCCCCGACGGGCGAGCGCCAGGCGAAGATCGTCGGCGCGGAACTGGCGTCGCGGGGCGTGCGGCCGGTGTCGGTGCTGTCGGGGACGCTGTCGCGGCAGAAGGCCACCGCCGAGATCGCCTCGGCCGCCGCGGGCCTGTCGGTGCCGTGCGTGGCGGACGCGCGCTGGAACGAGTACGACCACCTGGGCCTGGTGGCGGCCTTCGTCGACCCGCTGCCGACCGATCCCCGCGATTACCAGTCGGCGCTGGATCGCGCGCTGCACACGTGGGTTACCGAAGGCAGGGTCGCGGGCGCAGCAGGTTCATTTGCGGACTTCGCCGCCGCGGGCACCGCCGCCCTCGCCGAGGTTTCACGTGCGGGAACCGCCCTGGTCTTCACCTCCGGCGGCGTGATCGCGGCCTTGTGCGCGGGCCTGCTGGGCTTGGGACCAGCGGGTCTGGTGGCGTTGAACAGGGTCGTGGTCAATGCCGCCATCACCAAGATCGTGGTCGGCCGCTCCGGTTCGTCCCTGGTGTCGTTCAATGACCACGGGCACTTCGAGGGCCCTAATCGCGAGTTGCTGACATACAGATAGATCACTCATCCGTGGTACCTGAAAGGCCAAGCCGGACGCCTCCCGATCAAGATAGTTTGCCGACCTGACACGCGATTGCGAGCTGAGAAAGGGTCGGCACAATGGGAGGCGCTCGAAAACCGTCGCAGGCAAGGGATCGCGCCATCGGCGCCCTGCTCCGCACCATCCGCACCGAGCGGACCGACCTGTCCCTCGAACAGGCCGCCGCTGCCGTGGGGATCTCCACCCCCACACTCAGCAGGACCGAGAACGGCAAACGCCACATCACCGTCGAGGACGTGGCCAGCCTGCTGACGGTGTACAAGGTCCCGTATGCGGAGCGGGAGAGCATCTGCGCGACCGTCAGGGCACCCAACCTGTCGGGCTGGTGGTCGCGGGCGCACGTCGGGCTACGAGACGGCGTGACGACCTTGGTTGGCTATGAGTCCACGGCGAACGTGCTGACGGACTGGTCGAACACCCTGGTGCCGGGCTTGTTGCAGACCTCCGCGTACGCGGTGGGTTTCATGACCACCGACGGTGCTTCGAGCGCGGAGGCGGAGGTTCGGTGGCAGGCTCGAATGCGCAGGCAGCAAATTCTTCCTACCGTCGACTACACGGCGTTCATCTTCGAGCCTGTGCTCCACATCCCGTACGGCGGAAGGGAGGCGCTGGTCGAGCAACTTCGCCACCTGCACGACGTGGGCACCAGGGGAGTCGGAGTCCGCATTGTTCGATGCGAGCCGCACGCGGCAATGCACTCCTGGTTGCTGATCGAGTCCCCGATCTGCCCACCGGTCGTCCACGTCGAGCTACAGCGCAGCACTGTGGATCTGCATGACGAAGAGGTCGAAGTCTATCTGGAGTTGCGTTCACACCTGAGCAAGATCGCCCTTTCGGCCTCGGAAAGCCGCAGTATGATCGAGCGGCTGATAGAGAGGGTGAGCCCATGACCTGGCGAAAGTCGTCGCGTTCCGGCAACGAGAGCAACTGCGTCGAGCTGCGACAAGACCTGAGCGCCGCCCGCGACAGCAAGAACCCGAACGCCACCCTCCCCCTCACCCCCACCGCGATCCGGAACCTCATCGCCCACGTGCGGTGAACTAGGCACCACACCTTCAGGTGTCTCCGCTCCCTCGGCTGGCGGCTGACTGCAGGGCGACTGATCTGCCATTACTGGTACGCCATGAATGCGGATAGCCGAGGAGGGACGCCCCATGTCTTCCGCGAATCTTCCCACCGTTCGCTACGGCAGGTCCCTGGTCTCCGAATCGCTGGTGCGCCGGTTGTCCGCGAGGATCGCCTGCGATCACGGAGTGGATCGGGAGCTGGCGGAGCGGATCGTGGACCAGGCTGTGGCGTTCGTGGCCACCTGCGGCAGCACAGGGCGGGATGTCGCTCCGTTGTCGCCCAGCAGGCAGGTTGACATCGGGTGGCACACCTTCATCTGGCTCGACACCCGTGCCTACCACGAATTCTGCGAGCGTGTCTGCGGCCGGTACATCCACCACATCGACCACGATGGTGGCGCACCGGGGCAGGCGCGGGCGGACACAGTCGATGCGATCCGGCAGGCGGGTTTCTTCGTGGACGCCGAGTTGTGGCCGAGCTCTGCGTCCTGCGGCCCCTGCCACGAGGACGGCAACTGCAACGCCTCAGGTGGCGACGGGAACGAGAACTCCGACACGCGCAGGAAGTTCGCTGCGGCGCTAGGGTGACTCCCGGCTGCACAAGGGCGACGCGGCCCGGTAGGAGGCCTGATGCCCGCGAAGCTGTCCTGGGACGACCTGCCGGGCGCTGTTCGTCTGTCGGTGGAGCGGCACGCGGACCCGATCTCCGTCGTCGAACGGGTCGTGGTCGGGCAGAGCAGCGACATCACCTGCGTGCTGCACCTCGGTGACTCGCGTCGGGTCTTCCTCAAGGGCGTCCGAGGTCGCCGTCCCGCGATGCGGTGGTTGCGCAACGAGACAGCCGCCGCTCGGCATGTTGTCGGCATCGCCCCCGAAGTCCTGTTCTCCGAGGATGTCGCGGTCGATGGTGACGACTGGCTGGTGGTGGGCTTCGAGCACGTGTCGGGTCGACCCGCGGACCTCTCGCCAGGGTCGCCCGATCTCGACCCGGTCGCCCAGGTCGTCGAGCGGATCGCCGAGGTCAGGGCGCCGGACCTGCGTCCGTTGACCATGCGCTGGCCGGAGACGCACTGGTGGCGTGACCTCGCCGTCGCGCAACCGGAAGCCGTGCACGGCCTCGACCCCGCCCGACTGGACGCGCTCTCCACCGAGCTGCCCGCATTGGTCGACGGGGATCGGCTTGTTCACACCGACCTGCACGGGGACCAGTTCCTGCTGTGCGGTCCTTCCGCCCGCGTGATCGACTGGGGGATGCCGGGCAGGGGCGCGGCCTGGGTGGACACCGCCTACCTGATCGTGCGGCTCATCGAGCGCGGACACTTCCCTGCCGAGGCCGAATCATGGGCGCGGAGCCGGGGAACCTGGTCGGCCGCCGCGGAAGCCGCGCTGACCCCGTGGGCCGTCTACCTCGCTGGGATGTGGACAAGCTGGGTGCGGCAGGGCCGCTGTACCGCCACGCGTGCTGCGCTCGCCCAGCGCTACATGCGATGGCGTCTGGGCACTTGACCTCTTCCATAGTGGAGGTTGCACGATCGCCGTCATGAACCAACTGAACGGCGTGCAGTCGTGAAGGCCGTTGTCGCCACCGCTGCCGGTGGTCCCGATGTCCTCGAACTGGTCGACCTACCCGACCCCCTGCCCGGTCCCGGCCAGATCCGCGTGCGGGTCAAAGCGGCTGGTGTGCAGCCGTTTGACATCGGTGTTCGGCAGGGGTGGGCGCCCAGGGGGATCGAGATCCGGCATCCCCAGCTGTTGGGCAACGAGTTCGCGGGCGTGGTCGACCTGCTCGGCCCGGACGTCACCGCCTTCGCCCCGGGGGACGCCGTCGTCGGGTTCGCGGTTCTCGCCTGCTACGCCGAATACGTCGTCGTCAACGTCGATCAGGTCGTGGTCAAGCCTGCGGCCATGTCCTTCGAGCAGGCGGGTGGGTTGTCCGGCAGTGGCCAGGCCGCCCACACCGCGCTCGAAGACCTGGGCGTGGGCGCGGGTGACACGCTGCTCGTGCACGCCGCAGCGGGCGGGGTCGGGACGGTGGCTGTGCAGCTTGCCAAACAACGGGGCGCGACCGTGATCGGCACGGCCAGCGAGGCGAACCACGAGTACCTGCGCGAGCTGGGTGCCATCCCCGTCACCTACGGCCCAGGGCTCGTCGAACGCGTCCGGGCGGTCGCGTCGAACGGTGTAGACGCGGCGCTCGACGGGGCGGGGGCGGAGGCGTTGCGGGCGTCGGTCGAGTTGGTGGCCGACCGGTCGCGGATCGGGACGCTCGTGGCGTTCGACCTGGTCGACGAACTCGGGGTGCGGGCGTTGTTCAGCAGGCGGTCGGGCGACCGGCTCGCCGCGCTGATCGCGGCGCACCCGCGTGTCCACGTCCGCGCGACGTACCCGCTCGCCGACGCGGCCGCCGCGCACCGCGACGTCGAGGCCGGGCATGGTAGGGGCAAAGTCGTCATCGTGCCTTGACTATTGGCGGCTCGTGCGCGTGGACCACAGCTTGCACGTCTGGATCTGGTGCAGCCAGAAAGTGGTCGCGTCGCGCTTGTCGGCGATGGTGGCGGTGACGATCAGCGGGTCGGGCTGGTTGTTGAGCCGGAAGTAGGCGGCGTCGGGGAAGTCGCGTCTGGGGCCTGCGGCGTGCACCACCAGGGCGTCCAGCGGCGGCAGGCCGCGCTCGGCGCAGCGTTGGTGGAACTGGGTCATGAACTCGTCGATCACTTGCGGGTCGGCCGAGGGCAGACCGGCCGCGCTGAACAGCTGCGAGTAGTTCGTCAGCGCGCCATTGGTCTGGATCACATGGTCGATGGCCTGGTCGACGTGCTCCCTGGTGAAGTGCACGGCCTGCTCCCTGAACCTTGAAAGGGCGTGGGTGAACTGCATCGTCGGGAGCAGCGCGGATGCTACCTGCGGTGGTGGCATCCGGTCCCGCTCGTCAGGATGGGGGAGACGCCGACCAGAAGGAGCCGATGATGCGCAGGCCCGCGATCGAGCCCGTCGTCTGGAAGGCGCCCCGCGCCGGCCGCAGGCCCCCGCCGTCGCTGCCGCCGCTGACCGTCTGGCACGTCAACGGCAGCGGGGCCGAGGACGTCCTGGTCGACGACAAGGGCAACGTCTACACCGGCGTCGACGACGGCCGCGTCCTGCGGCTCACCTCCGACGGGCGGCGGCTGGACACGATCGCCGACACCGGGGGCCGCCCGTTGGGGCTGGAACACCTGCCCGATGGTCGACTCCTGGTGTGCGACGCCAAGCGCGGCCTGCTGGCCGTCGACCGGGTGACGGGCGCGGTGGAGACGCTGGTGCCCAGGAGCCCGCAGCTGCACCTGTGCAACAACGCCGCCGTCACCGCGGACGGCACGATCTACTTCACCGACTCCACCCAGCGGTTCGAGCTGACCCACTGGAAGGCTGACCTGCTCGAGCACACCGGGACCGGCCGGTTCCTGCGCCGCACCCCGGACGGCACGGTCGACGTCCTGCGCAGCGGCCTGCAGTTCCCCAACGGCGTCGCGCTCGCCCCGGACGAGTCCTTCGTGGTCTTCGCCGAGATGTGGGAGTACCGGCTGATCCGGCTGTGGCTCTCCGGCGCGCGGGCGGGCGAGTTCGACGTCATCGCCGACAACCTGCCCGGCTTCCCCGACAACATCTCCACCGGCAGCGACGGGCACATCTGGATCGCCTTCGCCAACCCGCGCGACCCGCGCCTCGACCTGCTGCTGCGGACCCCGCCCGCGCTGCGCAAGGCGCTGTGGCGGCTTCCGGAGCGGTTGCAGCCCGCGGAGAAGAAGACCGTGTGGGTACGGGCGATCGACGGCGGCACCGGCCAGGTGCTGCACGACTTCTACGGCGCCGGTGTCGGCTACCACATGGTCACCGGGGTCCGGGAGCACGACGGCCGGGTGTACCTGGGCAGCCTGGAGGAACGCGCGGTGGCGTTCTTCGACCTGCCGTAGTGTCGAGTGGCATGTCGCCCAGAATCGCCACCGCTGAGCATCCCGAGCGCGATGAGTTGATCTCTTTCCTGCGGGGCCGCTCGCGGTGCGTGCTGGTCACGACCAGGGCGGACGGGACGCCGCAGCTGTCGCCGGTCTCGGCGGGCGTCGACGCGGCGGGCAGGCTGGTCGTGTCCACCTATCCCGAGCGGGCGAAGGCGCGCAACATCCGGCGCACCCCCTCGGTCTCGGCGTGCGTGCTCTCCGACGACTGGAACGGGCCGTACGTGCAGGTCGACGGCCGGGCCGAGGTGCTCGACCTGCCGGACGCGCTGGAGCCGCTGGTCGAGTACTACCGGTCGATCTCCGGCGAGCACCCCGACTGGGACGACTACCGCGCCGCGATGGTGCGCCAGGGCAAATGCCTGATCCGGGTGGAGATCCAGCGGTGGGGGCCGATCGCTACCGGGGGCTTCCCGCCTCGGCTGGCGCCCGCGTGAGCACGCGGTCCAGCGCGAGCGCGCCGAAGGCCAGGAGCAGGAACAGCACGGCGACGGCCAGGCTGTTCAGCAGGACGCTGCCGTAGCCGTTCAGCGCCACGTCCAGGAACGGGTACGGGTAGAACTCCGCGATCGGGCCGCGGATCAGCGTGAACACCAGGTACAGCGCGGGGAACAGCAGCGCGTGCAGCGCCGTCCGGAGCCCGATCCGGGCGCGCGGGCCGAACAGCAGCCAGCCGACGACCGTCAGGATCGGGGTCGCGGTGTGCAGCAGCAGGTCCGCGATGTGCGCGAGGCCGGTCAGGTCATAGAGCGAGCGCAGGACCGTGTGGTAGACGACGCCGGTCACGGTGATGCCGATGAGGCCCGCCAGGCGGAACGCCGCGAACACCGGTCCCGTGCGGTTCGGATCGCGTGCGAGCAGGGCGTGCGTGGCGCAGACGATCAGGTTCGACTGGATCGTGAAGTAGCAGAGCATGTTGAAGACGCGGCCTGCGGCGGTCTCGAACTGACCGCTGGTCGCCGTGATCGAGACCGTGGTCTGCACGGCGAGCCCGGCCAGCGCGACCAGGGCCGTGAGGCCGAACCAGAGCCGGGACGTGGGGCGCATGTGGGTGAACATAACCCCGGGCCGTGACCGAACGCGTGTGATGCTCGCGTAATTCAGCGATTGGAGTGTGATTTGAGTGGCATTCGGGTCGGCGAACGGGTGGTCGGGTCCGCGGCGGTGATCGCTCCGTTATAGTCCGTGGGCCTGGTGTGACCGGGCAATCCCCCTTGTGTGGCTGGAGGAGTTTCGTGACGCCCTTGGTCGTGACCACCCGGCGGACGCGCTCCGCCGTCGTGGTCGCCGCGCGGGGGCGCATCGACCTTGCGGGCGAGGAGCCGTGGCGCCAGCAGGTCGAGGAGGCCTGCGGGGAGAACTCCGCGAAGATGCTCGTCGTGGTGGACCTGACCGAGGTGGGATACCTCAGCGTCGGCACCGCGCCCCTGCTGATCAGGGCGCATTACCACTGCCTGCACCGGGGACGGCGGCTGCGCGTCGCGGCCCGGCCGGGGCCGGTGCTGCGCACGCTGCACCTGACCGGCGTCCACGAGATCGTCTCGATCTGCCCGGACCTCGACGCCGCGCTGCGGCCGCTGGTCGCCTCGCGGTGGTAAACGGGCGCGACACGCGTTATTGATCCGACGGCACGCGATGATGCCTGATCGAGTTATCCGGCGTGGAGCAATTCTGGCCGTCCGTGACGGAATGTCCCATTCCGGCCCCGATGGTGGTCGCCCGTACCGCGACCGCCGTATCCGGACCGGGTGAAGCCGGGGTGATCACAATGGGTGATCATATGGTGTCCTTTGATTGCGCCTGGTAGCGGTTGAAAGGGGGCAGTGGACCAAACCGGAGAGGAACTTCGATGAATCGACACCTCGGGCGGATCGCGGCCGCTGTCATGGCCGTGGGCGTGATGTCCACGGCGGCCACGGGCCTCGCCATCGCGACGACCCCGGTGGTCGCCGAGAGCGAGCCCCGGACCGTCGAGTCCGACCTGACGGCACTGCACGAGCGCATCGCGACCGCCGTGACGGCGGGCGACTCCTTCGCCCTGATCGAGGCCGTCACCGACCTGCCGCCCGCGATCGCCGCCGCCTACGAGGTGGCGCGGTCGGAGCGGGCGTTCGGACTGCTCGACGAGGCCGACGCGCTGGCGGCGCAGATCCGGGACTCCTGGCCGTGGGACCCGTACCGGCCGCCGACGGCGGTGGCCACGCTGGTCAACTCGCTGCTCAGCGTGATCGAGGCGTACCTGCAGGAGATGGGCGAGCCGGTCGTGGTGCATCACCCGGTGCCGGTGTGGGAGCCCGTGCCCATGTGGGGACCGGTGCCCCTGTGGGGACCGGTGCCGGTGTGGGGGCCTGACCCGGTGGTCGGCGAGCCCGCTGCCGAGGCGCCGGTGATCGAGGACCCGGTGGTCGAGGAGCCCGCGATCGAGGACCCGGTCATCGAGGAGCCGGTGATCGACCAGCCGGAGGTCAGCGGTCCGGTGATCGGGGACGCGGTGTCGACCCCGGCGGCGCCCTGAGAACTTTCTCGGCGCCTCGGTCCGTGCCGCCGTCTCTCGTTCGTCGTATAGGTGTAGGACGACGATGGGAGACGGACAGTGAAGTACATGCTCATGATCTACGCGGGCTCGGCGGACGAGGCGCAGTGCACGTTCGAGGACTGGGTGGCCTACGACAAGACCGTCAAGGACGCGGGCGTGTTCGTCTCCGGGCACACCCTCAAGGACCTCACCACCGCCACGACCGTCCAGGTGGACGCGGCGGGGGAGGCCACCGTGACCGACGGGCCGTACGCGGAGACGCGCGAGGTCCTGGGCGGCTACTACATCATCGACGTGCCGGACCTCGACGTGGCGCTGGACTGGGCGCGGCGGTGCCCGGGGGCGCGGGACGGGGCGGTCGTCGTCCGGCCGGTCGCCGAGTTCTGAGGTGGACTCCGCCGTCTTCCGCGAGGAGCGGGGCAGGCTGCTCGCCGCCCTCGTGCGCCGCTTCGGCGACCTCGACCTGGCCGAGGACGTCGCCTCCGAGGCGATCGAGGCGGCACTGGTGCGCTGGCCGGTCGACGGCGTCCCGGACCGGCCCGGCGCCTGGCTGCTGACCACGGCCCGGCGCCGGGCGGTCGACCGCCTGCGCCGCGACCGGACGTACGCGGCGCGGCTGGCGATCCTGCAGGTCGAGGCGGACCGCGCCGACCCGGCGCCACCGGCGGACGCGACCGCCGACCTGCCCGACGAGCGGCTGCAGCTGTTCTTCACCTGCGCCCACCCGGCGCTGCCCGCCGAGGACCGCGTGGCGCTGACGCTGCGCTGCCTGGCCGGGCTGACCACCGCCGAGGTGGCCCGCGCGTTCCTGGTCCCGACCGCGACGATGAGCAAGCGGATCGTGCGGGCGAAGAACAAGATCCGCGAGGCCCGCATCCCGTTCCGCGTGCCGGGCGCCGACGAGCTGCCGTCGCGGCTGCCCGGGGTGCTGCAGGTCGTGTACTCGGTGTTCACCGAGGGCTACGCGGCCAGCTCCGGTGACGCCCTCCAGCGGCTCGACCTGGCGGCGGAGGCCATTCGGCTGGCGCGCATCCTGCGCCGCCTGCTGCCGGGCGAGCGGGAGGTCGCGGGCCTGCTGGCGCTGATGCTGCTGGTCTTCGCCCGCCGCGACGCCCGCACCGGCCCCTCGGGGGAGCTGGTGCTGCTGGAGGACCAGGACCGGTCCCGCTGGGACCGTCCGATGATCGACGAGGGCCGGGCGCTGGTGGAGACCGCGCTGACCGGGGGTGCGCCCGGCCCGTACGGCGTGCAGGCGGCGATCGCGGCCCTGCACGACGAGGCCGCGTCGGTGGAGTCGACCGACTGGCCGCAGATCGTGGCGCTGTACGACGTGCTGCTGGCCATGACGCCGTCCCCGGTGGTCGCCGTCAACCGCGCCGCGGCCGTCGCGATGCGGGACGGTGCGGAGGCGGGGCTGGCGCTGCTGGACGAGCTGGCGGACGAGCCGCGGCTGCGCGCCTACCACCCCTACGCGTCGGCGCGGGGAGACCTGCTGACCCGGCTGGGCAGGGCGGCCGACGCCGCTGCGGCCTACCGGCAGGCGCTGGAGCTGGCCGGAACGGAACCCGAACGCGCCCACGCGCGCCGACGACTGGAGGAGATCGGTGATTCCTGACTGGACCCGCGCCGAGCGGCTGAGCCTGGCGGACTTCCTGGACGCCCTGACCGACGCCGAGTGGCGCGCCCCGTCGCTGTGTCCCGGCTGGACGGTCCACGACGTGGCCGCTCACATGACCTTGTCGACCCGGACAGGCTGGCGCGAGTGCATCGTGGGGGCGATCCGCGCCCGCGGCGACTTCAACCGAATGGTCGCCCGCGCGGCGACGGAACGGGCCGCCCGGTTCGACCGGGTGGAGCTGGTCGCCCAACTGCGGGAGACGGCGGGCTCACCCCGCCGCGCTCCCGGGTCGGGCCTCCTCGACCCCCTGGTGGACGCCTTGGTCCACGGCCAGGACGTGGCCCGCGCCCTGGGACGGGTGCGGGAGATGCCGGAGGAGCAGACGGTGGCCGCCCTGGAACACGTCCTGGCCAGCCGGTTCTACGGCGCCCGCAAACGCTTCCGCACCATCCGCCTGGTAGCCACCGACGCCGACTGGACCTCCGGCACCGGCGAGGACCGCCACGCTCCCTTGGGAGACCTCCTCCTGGCTGCCACCGGCAGAACCGTGACCCTCACGCCAGCAGGGTGATCACCCCAGATGATCCCACCATCCAGATGACAACATCATCTAAATGATCAGACCATGTGGATGATGAGACCATCTGAATGAGTGCAACGCTGAGCAACCTGGCCATTCAGATGATCAGATCATTTGAAGCGCGCCGAACCGGATGCTCGCCCGATCCGAAGGGTCCGAACCTCCGAATGGCCCGACCTTCCGGATGTCCTGATCATCCGAATGACCTGATCATCCAGATGGCTCCATCATCCGAAGGGTCTGATCATCCAGGCGGCTCTGCACCCAGATGACCTGATCATCCAGGTAGCTCCGCACCAGATGACCTGATCATCCGGGTGCTCCCCACTCAGATGGCCTGATCATCCAGGCGGACTTAGCATTCAGGGCGGCCCGAATCCCGGATGGCCCGACCATCCGGATGGCCCGACCATCCGGATGGTCTCGGCATCCAGGTGGTCTGTTCATTCAGATGGGCCCGATCGTTCAGATGGTCTGATCATTCGGATGGTCGCATCATCTGAGCTTGTCGATCCCCGGCGGTTCGGATGATCTCGTCATCTGGGCGCTGAAGGTGTGCGGTCGCGTGGACGATGTGACGATCTGGCTTACTCAGATGATGTGGTCATCTGGGGAGGGGCGGGGGGATCGGCACGGAGACGGTCGGCTCGGGTGGTCAGGTAGCGCTGTTCGGGGGCGCTGGCGGTGGCTCGGGCGGCGGCCAGGTAGGCGGCGCGGGCGGCGGTGGGGTCGCCGGTCATCTCCAGCAGGTGGGCGCGGACGGCCGCCAGGCGGTGGTGGTGGGCCACCCGGCTGTCGTCGTCCAGGGTGTCCAGCAGGGCCAGGCCCGCCGACGGCCCCTCCACCATCGCCACCGCCACCGCGTGGCTCAGGGTGACCATCGGGTTCGGCGCGATCCGCGACAGGATGCGGTACAGGACCGCGATCTGCCGCCAGTCCGTCTCCGCCGCCGACGGCGCCTCCGCGTGCACCGCCGCGATCGCCGCCTGCAGGCGGTACGGCCCCAGTCCACCCGTCGACATCGCCGAGGACGCCAGGCGCACGCCCTCCGTGATCTGGTCGCGGTTCCACAGCGTCCGGTCCTGCTCCTCCAGGGGCACCAGACCGCCGTCGGGGGCGGTGCGGGCCGGGCGGCGGGCGTCGGTGAGGAGCATCAGCGCCAGCAGGGCCGTCACCTCCGGCTCGTCGGGCAGCGCCGCGCGGGCCAGGCGGGTGAGGCGGATGGCCTCGGCGGTCAGGTCGGTGTTCAGCAGGTCCGCGCCCGCGCCCGCCGTGTAGCCCTCGTTGAAGATCAGGTACAGCACCTGGAGCACGGCGGGCAGCGCGCCATCGTGCTCGGTGAACCCGCCCCGCACCCGGGCCTTCGCGCGGCTGATGCGCTGGGCCATCGTCGCCTCCGGCACCAGGAACGCCCGGGCGATCTGCGCCGTCGTCAGCCCGCCCACCGCGCGCAGCGTCAACGCCACCTGCGACGACGGCGACAGGTCCGGATGGCAGCACAGGAACAGCAGCCGCAGCGTGTCGTCCACCGCCGACGGCTCCGACGGGACGGTCCGCAGCGCGTCGGCCTCCTCGCGGCGGCGGCGGGCCGACTCGCTGCGCCACATGTCGGTCAGCCTGCGCGTGGCCACCGTCAGCAGCCACGCGCGCGGGTCGTCCGGCATCCCCGAGGGCCACTGGGTGACGGCCGCCAGCAGCGCCTCCTGCACGGCGTCCTCGCACGCGTCGAACTGCCCGTGCCTGCGCACGAGGGTCCCGAGGACCTGCGGGGCCAGCGCCCGCAGGTCCGCCTCGAAGCCGCTCACATCTCCATGCCCGCGTCGAACATGATCTGCCGGACCTCCACGCCCATCCCGGGCACCGCCGCGTCCGGGATCATCGCGGCCAGCTCCAGCGCCCGCGCCTGGCTCTCGCAGTCGACCAGGTAGTACCCGGCCAGGAACTCCTTGGTCTCGATGTACGGCCCGTCGCTGACCACGGGCACGCCGTCGCGCACGCGCACGACCCGCGCCGTGGACGGGTCGGCCAGCGCCTGGGTGTTGATGAACTCGCCGGACTCCCTGATCGCGGCCATGAACCCCTCGTGGGCGTTCATCACCGCCTGGCGCTCGTCCTCGGTCAGCGCCTCCCAGGCGGAGGGGTTCATGTGCAGCATGAGCAGGAACTTCATGGTGTCTCCCTATCAGGTCGGTCACCCCCCGGTCGGAGCCGCCGCCGCCGTTTCGACATCCGTGCGCTCATCGGGTGCACGGCAATCCGAAGGATGAGCGCCACACCACGCTGTGTGAGGGTTGATCGGGACGTTGGGGAGGTAGCACATGACGGCCGCCGAGTCGGAGTACCCGCGGGTGCGGGCGCGCACCGCCAAGGAGCGCAAGGCCGCCCGGCCGCGGCCGATGTGGCTGCTGCGCTCCCAGCTCGCCGAGCTGCGCGACGAGGTCGAGGCGGGCAGGGCCGCGGCCGTGGAGCGCCAGCACGCGCTGGGCAAGCGCACCGCGCGCGAGCGGATCGACCTGCTGCTCGACGAGGACTCCTTCGTCGAGCTGGAGATCTACCGCACGCACCAGGCCCGGGGGTTCGGCATCGACGGGAACCGCCCGCACTCCGACGGCGTGGTCGCCGGGTCGGGCACGATCGACGGCCGCAGGGTGTTCGTCTACGCCCAGGACTTCACCCTGTTCGGCGGCTCGCTGGGCGCCGCGCACGCCGCGAAGATCCACAAGGTGATGGACCTCGCGCTGGCCGCGGGCGCGCCGCTGATCGGGCTCAACGACAGCGGCGGCGCGCGCATCCAGGAGGGCGCGCTGTCCCTGGACGGCTACGGCGGCATCTTCCGCCGCCACGTCGAGGCGTCCGGGGTCATCCCGCAGATCAGCGTGATCCTCGGCCCGTGCGCGGGCGGCGCCGCCTACTCGCCCGCGCTGGCCGACTTCACCTTCATGGTCCGCGACACCGCGCAGATGTACCTGACCGGGCCGGACGTGGTGAAGACCGTCACCGGCGAGGACGTCACCCACGAGGAACTCGGCGGCGCGGACGTCCACGGCACCCGCTCGGGCGTGGCCACCTTCGTCCACGACGACGAGGAGAGCTGCCTGCACGACGTGCGCTACCTGGTATCGCTGCTGCCGTCGAACAACCTGGAGTCCCCGCCAGCCGAACCGGCCTGCGGGGCGCAGAGCGACGAGCGGCCCCGCCTGGCCGAGATCGTGCCCACCGAGCCCAACCAGCCCTACGACATGCGCGCCGTGCTGGCCGAGCTGGTCGACGACGGCGAGTACATCGAGATCCACGAGCACTGGGCGGGCAACGTCGTCTGCGCGCTCGGCCGCATCGATGGCGAGGTCGTGGGCGTCGTCGGCAACCAGCCGATGGTGTTCGCGGGCGTGCTGGACAGCCCCGGCGCGCAGAAGGCCGCCCGGTTCGTCCGGTTCTGCGACGCGTTCAACATCCCGCTGGTGACGCTGGTCGACGTGCCCGGCTTCCTGCCCGGCACCGAGCAGGAGTACGGCGGCATCATCCGCCACGGCGCCAAACTGCTGTACGCCTACTGCGAGGCGTCCGTGCCCAGGGTGCAGGTGATCGTGCGCAAGGCCTACGGCGGCGCGTACATCGTGATGGACTCGCGCAGCGTCGGCACCGACCTGTCGCTGGCGTGGCCCACCAACGAGATCGCCGTCATGGGCGCGGAGGGCGCGGTCAACGTCCTGCACCGCAAGCGCCTCGCCGAGGCGCCCGACCCGGACGACCTGCGCGCCGAACTCATCCAGGAGTACCGCGAGACCCTCATGTACCCGCTCTACGCCGCAGAGCGCGGCTTGGTCGACGACGTCATCGATCCGGTGCGCACGCGCGCCGCGGTGGCGCGCGGGCTGGCGATGCTGCGCCACAAGCGCAGGCAGGCGCCCCGGCGCAAGCACGGGAACATCCCGCTGTAGCGCTTCCAGCCGCCGTCCCGACCGCGCGCAGCCGCGCGGCCGGGCGGTGCCGTACGCCCGCGACGCCGCCGCGGGCCCGACCCGGCCGGTGAGGAGACGATCAGCACCCTGCCCAGCACGGTCTCGGACGTCGGCGGGCCAGCCGCCGCCGCGCTCCGACCCGCCCACAGCCGCACCGACCCCGCCAGAGCCGGGGTCGGGCACGTGCACCAGCGGGGCGCCGCCGCGCTCCGCCCCGATCGCGCGGCCTGCCTCGCCAGGACCGCGGACGAGGAAAGGAATCGCGCTCATGGTCATCGTGATGTCGTCGGAGGCCACCCCGGCCCAGGTCGCCGAGGTCGTGCGCCGGGTGGAGGCCGAGGGCGGACAGGCGTTCGTCAGCCGCGGTGTCGCCCGGGTCATCATCGGAGTCGTCGGCGAGGTGGAACGCGTGGCCTCCCTCAACCTGGCCGCGCTCCCCGGGGTCGCCAGGGTGAAGCGGGTCAACTCGGGGTACATGCTGGTCAGCCGGGAGAACCACACCGCGAGGTCGGTCGTCGAGGTCGGCGGTGTCCCCATCGGACCCGACAGCATCACCCTCATCGCCGGCCCGTGCGCGGTGGAGACGCCCGAGCAGACGCTCGCCGCGGCGCGGATGGCCAGGGTCGCGGGCGCCACGCTGCTGCGCGGCGGGGCCTACAAGCCCCGCACGTCCCCCTACGCCTTCCAGGGCCTGGGCGTCGAGGGGCTGCGCATCCTGGCCGACGTGCGGGCCGAGACCGGCCTGCCGGTGGTGACCGAGGTCGTCGCCGCCCGTGACGTCGACGTCGTCGCCGAGCACGCCGACATGCTCCAGGTCGGCACCCGGAACATGCAGAACTTCCAACTGCTGCAGGCCGTCGGCGACGCGGGCAAGCCGGTGATGCTCAAGCGCGGCATGACCGCGACCATCGAGGAGTGGCTGCTCGCCGCCGAGTACATCGCCCAGCGGGGCAACCTCGACATCGTGCTGTGCGAGCGCGGGATCCGCACCTACGAGACCGCGACGCGCAACACGCTCGACGTCGCCGCCGTGCCGGTCGTGCAGCACCTGTCGCACCTCCCGGTGATCGTCGATCCTTCGCACTCCGGCGGCCGCCGCGACCTGGTCATCCCGCTCAGCCGCGCGGGCCTGGCCGCGGGCGCCGACGGGCTGATCGTCGACGTCCACCCGCACCCGGAGACGGCGCTGTGCGACGGCCCGCAGGCCCTCGTCGGCGCCGACCTCGTCGAGCTCTCCCGCGCGGTCGCGGTGTTCTCCTCGGTGATGGGCCGGGACCAGCGCTTCGAGCGGTTGGCCGGGTAGGCCGCATGCCCGCTCCCTGGTGAACACCGCCCGCCGCGACTGTCGTCCGCGGCGGGCGGTGTTTGCCGGGGGGCGACCATCTATCACAAGGATAGGAGTCCGGCGGGCCACCGGTAAGTGAACCGGGAAGCGGTCCGGAGTGAATTCGTCACCGCGCCGGAATCCGTTGGCGCACAACGGCGAACGCCGGAGCACCGTGGTCGGTGCTCCGGCGTTCCGCGATCGGTGTCAGGCGGCCCAGGGCTCGGTCTTGGCGATGAAGCCCTCGGCGTGCAGCGGCGTGTTCATGTACGCCGCGACCTTCCACTGGCCGTTGTCGCGCGCGACGATCCACGCGGCGCGGACCTCGGAGTGGTGGGCCACCTCGGACTCACCGGACTCCAGGATGCCGCCCAGGGAGATCAGCACGGCGGCGTCCGGGCCCAGCGGGCGCAGGTCGATCGGCTTGCCCGCGACCTGGGTGCCCTTGTAGACGCCCTTGAACGCGGCCACCAGGTACTCCTGGACCTGCGCCCGGCCCTTGAGGTGCACGCCGGGCAGCGTCATGGTGCCGTCCTCGGTGAACACGCTCGCGAAGGTCTCCGCGTCGTGGTAGGCCCAGGAGGCGAGGACTTTCTGGGTCAGCGAGGCGATGGCGACCTTGTCGCCGTCGGAGAGCGTGGTCATGGTTCTCCCTCAGATGTAGAGCGTGTTGGGCTCCAGGCCGCACAGGACCCGGCCGTACAGCTCGGCGTTGGTGTTGGGGTGCATCAGCGCGTGCAGGTTGACCGCGGCGACATCGCGGGCGATCCGCTGGATCGGGATGTCGGAGTAGATCGACGACCCGCCGCTGGCCGAGGCAAAGATGTCCACCGCCTCCTTCGACAGCCGGACCACGGCGCCGAGGTCGGCGCGGGCGCGAGCGCGCTCCTCCAGCTTCCACTCCGTCCCGTCGACGCACTTGCCGTCGACGAGGTCGGTCAGCCGGTGGGCGTGGAACTCGGCCTGGTCCAGCTTCATCGTCGCCTCGGCCACCTGCAGGTGGGTCAGCGGCGCCTCGCGCTGGCTCTCGTAGGCGGTGTAGGTGATCTTGCGGTTCGGCAGCCTGCGCAGGAACACGTCGCGGGCGGCGCGGCCCATGCCCAGCGCGGTGCCGACCGACGACGCGGCGGCCACCGGCAGCAGCGGGGCGTTGTAGATGGCCGACCCCGCGTTGCCCCGCGACGCCGACTGGCCCTGCAGCACCGCGGGCAGCGGCACGACGCGCTGCTGCGGGATGAACAGGTCCTTGGCCACGGTGCTCACGCTGCCGGTGCCCTTGAGGCCCGAGGTGTACCAGTCGTCGACGATCAGCAGGTCCGAGATCGGGACCAGCGCCATGATCGGGTACGGCTCGCCCTCCGGCGGCATGAAGATCGCGATGACCTCCTGCCAGTGCGCGTGGTGCGCGCCGCTGATGAACTGCCACTTGCCGGTGACCACCACGCCGCCGTCGGCGGGGGCGGCCATCGCCGAGGGGCTCAGCGTGCCGCAGATGCGGGTGTCGGGCGTGGCGAAGACCTCGTCCTGCACCTCGTCGGGGAACAGGCAGGCCATCCAGCCCGGGATCGTGTAGACCGACGACACCCAGGACGCCGACGCGTCGCCCCTGGCGAGCTCGGCGGCCACGTCGACCAGGGTGCGGGTGTCGGCCTCGAACCCGCCGTAGCGCTTGGGCCTGCGCAGCTTGAACAGCTCGGCGTCGGCCATCGCCTCGACGACCTCGTCGTGCAGGCGGCGGTTCTCCTCGGACCAGTTCGCGTGCTTCTGCAGCAGGGGCGCCAACTTCGCGGCGCGTTGGACAAGTTCCTCTCGCGGCGGAACCTCGGTCGTCATTCGCCTTTCCTCCTACGCGCACTAGGGAATCCCTTCCGTACGGTCGCACCGGGGCCTCTCGTGAGGCACCTTCGGGTGTGCGGGGTTGGGCGGGAAACCGCATGCCGGAAGAGGAATCCCGCGCGCGGGCGGTGGAGGATGTGCGGTGGGGAGGATCTCGACGCACTGGGGGAGTCGATGCTCAACCGCAGGAAGATGCTGGCCGTCGGAGGGGCGGCCGGCGCCGCTCTGCTGGTCTCGTACGGCTGGCGCTCATCGCTGATGGCCGCGCCGCCCGGCCCGGAGACCCACGATCACACCAGCGGACCGGTGGTGCTGTCGTCGCCGCCGTTCGCACTGTTCGCCGCCCGGATGCCGGTCGTGCCCGAGCTGGCGCCGGTCGCCCGGACGTCCACATCGGACCTCTACCACCTGCCGGTAGTGCCGAGGAACATCGAGATCCTGCCCGGCCTGCCGACGCCGGTGCTGACCTTCGGCGGCAGCTTCCCCGGGCCCACGATCCGGGCGAGGGCGGGCAGGCGGGTCGTCGTCGCCGTGGAGAACCAGGCCGCGTCACCGGCCAACGTGCACCTGCACGGCGGCCACGTCGCGCCGGAGCACGACGGGCACCCGCTGGACACCATCGCGCCCGCGGCGACCCGGGGGTACTTCTACCCGAACACCCAGCAGGGCGCGACGCTGTGGTACCACGACCACAGCCACCACACCGAGGCCGAGCACGTCTACAAAGGACTGCACGGCGTCTACATCATCGACGACCCCGCCGAGGTCGGCCTCAACCTGCCCTCCGGCGAGTACGACGTGCCGATCAGCCTGCGCGACGCGCTGTTCGACACCAGCGGCAACCTGGTCTTCAGCGGCAACCCGCGCGACCGGGACGTCATCCTGGCCAACGGCGTGCCCGTCCCGCACTTCCCGGTCGCCGCCCGCAAGTACCGGCTGCGGCTGGTCAACGCCGCGACCGAGCGCTCGTTCACCCTCAGCCTGGGCGGCGGCGACGAGATGATCCAGATCGCCTCCGACGGCGGCCTGCTGCCCGCGCCGGTCGCGCGCACCGAGGTGGCCATCAGCTCGGGCGAACGCGTGGAGGTCGTGGTCGACTTCGCCCGCTACCCGGTGGGCAGCCAGGTCGTCCTGTACGACGCGACCGGCCCGGTCCTGCGCTTCGACGTCACCCACACCGCTGCCGACCGCAGCCGCGTGCCCGCCACGCTGCGGGAACTGCCCGTGCTGCCCGCCGCGACCGTGACCCGCGACGTCGTGCTGGCCTTCGACCGCACCACCGGCTCCGCGCTCGGCGTGGTAAACGGCAAGGTCTTCGACCCGCACCGCGTCGACTTCCAGGTCAGGCGCGGGACCACCGAGGTGTGGAACGTCCACAACGCCGACGTCGAGCCCGCCGTCCCGCACAACTTCCACCTGCACCTGGTGCAGTTCAGCGTGCTCTCGCGCAACGGCGGCCCGCCCGGACCGGACGACCTCGGCCGCAAGGACACCGTCATGCTCGCGCCGGGGGAGACGGTCCAGGTCAAGGCCCACTTCGGCACCGAGCACCTGGGCCGGTACCTGTACCACTGCCACTTCCTGAAGCACTCGTCCCTCGGCATGATGGCGACGATGGAGATCGTCGCCTGAGAAATGCTCGCCGGGTGAGCGGGTTGCTTCACGCAATGTGCGTGCGGTGTCAGAGTTCTGTCAGACGCGGCTGCTTGGGTGTCTGCGAGCGAGCCGGAAGGACAGCATCATGGCGGCAGCGCACGAGCCCGTGGCCATCGTGGGGATCGGACTGCGGACGCCCGGCGGCAGCCGGACACCGGAGGAGTTCGCCGAGTTCCTCGCCGGGGGCGGCAGCGGAATCGGGACCAGGGACGGCCAGGCGGGCGGGTACCTCGACCGCATCGACGAGTTCGACGCGGCCTTCTTCGGCTTGACGCCGGTCGAGGCCCAGTACACCGACCCCACCCACCGGCTGCTGCTGGAGACGGTGTGGGAGGCGCTGGAGAACGCCGCCATCGACCCGACCGGGACCCGGGGCGGCAACGGCGGCGTCTACGTCGGCGCGGGCACCTCCGACTACGCGTTGGAGATCGACCGGCTCCGCGACGAGGACCTCGACGGCGCGCTCGCGGCGGGCATCACGCCGTTCGCGCTGTCCGGGCGGCTGTCGTACTTCCTCGACTGGCGCGGCCCCAGCATGACCGTCGACGCCGCGGGCGCGTCCTCGCTGACCGCGCTGCACCAGGCGATCGTCGGGCTGCGGCGGCGCGAGTGCGAGATCGCGCTGTGCGCCGCGGCCAACACGCTGCACAACCCGCGCCCGCACGCCATCCTCAAGGCCGCGAACGTGCTGTCGAGCGAGGGCCGGGTCAAGGCGTTCGACGACGCCGCAGACGGCTACGTCCGCGCCGAGGGCGCAGCGGCCATCGTCCTCAAGCGCCTGACCGACGCCAAGCGCGACGGCGACCGCGTCCTCGCGGTCGTGCGCGGCACCGCCGTCGGGCAGGACGGCGACGGGCCGGGGATCTCGGTGCCCAACGGCGCCGCCCAGGAGCGGGTCATCCGGGCCGCGCTCGACGACGCCCGGATCGAGCCCGACGAGGTCTCCTACGTCGAGGCGCACGGCCTCGGCACGCCGCTGGGCGACCCGATCGAGCTGGGCGCGATCGCCGACGTCTTCACCAGCGAGGTCGCGGTCGGGTCGGTGAAGACCAACGTCGGGCACCTCGAACCGGCGGCCGGCCTGGTCGGCCTGATCAAGGCCGTGCTGCAGATCCAGACCGGGCGCGTCTTCGCGCACCTGAACTTCGAGACGCCGTCGGCGCGCATCCCGTGGGACCGCTACCCGATCACCGTGCCGACGGAGTCCCGGGACTGGGCCGTCGAGCGCCGGTGCGCGGTGGTCAACAGCTTCGGCTTCGGCGGCGCCATCGCGGTTGCGGTCGTCGAGCAGCCGCCCGCGCCGCCGGAGCCCGCCGAGGACGACGGCGCCCACGTGTTCACCCTCTCGGCCAAGAACCGCAGGGCGCTGCGCGCGCAGATCGAGCGCTACCGCGACCACCAGGGCGATCTCGCCGACCTCTGCTACACCGCCGCCGTCGGCCGCGCCCACTTCAAGCTGCGCGTCGCTGGCGTGGTGCGCACGGACGCCGACCTGCGCGCCCTGCTCGACCAGGAGCCCGACGACGGGCCGGAGGAGACGCCGAAGGTCGCGTTCCTCTTCGACGACAATCACGTTCAGCACGATGACACCGCCCTGCGCGCGTTCCCCATCTACCGCGCCGCCGCCGAGGAGTGCGAGCACGCCGGTCACGGGAAGCTGTTCACCACCCAGTACGCGCTCGCGCAGCTGTGGCTGTCGTGGGGCGTCAAGCCGGGGATCATGGTCGGGCGCGGGACCGGCGAGATCGTCGCCGCCACGGTGTCCGGCCTGTTCACCGTGGCCGACGCGGCGAAGGTCGTGGCTGGCGGCCTCGACGGCGTCCGGTTCGGCGAGACCACGCTGGCCTTCGTCGCCGCGCTCTCCGGCAAGGTCGCCCGCCGGGGCGAGATCACCAAGCCGGACTACTGGGTCCGGCAGGCCGCCGAGACCCCCGACTTCGCCGCCGCCCTGGGCGCGGTCGAGCGCCGCGGCGCGCACGTCCTGCTCGAACTCGGCCCGCCGACCGGCGAGCCCGGCAGGCTGCCCAGCCTCGGCGGCGACGACGCGCACCTGCGCGCGCTGGCCGAGCTGTACCGGCAGGGCGTCGCCGTGCGGTGGGCCGGTTTCTACCGAGGCCGCGAGCGCGCCAAGGCCGTGCTGCCCACCTACGCCTTCGACCGCAAGCGCTTCTGGCTGCCCGCCCCCGCGCCCCGCCTCGACGCCCAGCACCACCCCCTGCTGGGCGTCGAGGCCGACTGGCCGCAGGGACGGGAGTTCCGCGCGGTCATCAGCCCCGACCACCCGGCCTACCTCGCCGACCACGTCGTCGGCGGCCAGGTCGTGTTCCCCGGCGCGGGCTACGTGGAGATCCTGCTGGCCCTGCAGGACGCCGTCTTCGGCGACGCGGGCCGCACGCTCACCGAGGTCCGCATCCGCGAGCCGCTGTTCGTCACCGAGCACACCGAGCTGCGCACGCGGGTCTGCCACGCGGGCGCCGCGGAGATCCTCAGCGTGGTGGACGGCGGCGTCGAGCGCGTGCACGCCACCGCGATGCTCGGCGGGGCGCGCCACCACGCCGACCCCGGCCCGCCCGGGCGCGACCTGCGGGCGCGGGCCTCGGGCGCGGGGCGGGCCGACGACGTGCGCGAGACCGAGGAGCTGTACCCGGACTTCGCCGCCGTCGGCATGGGCTACGGGCCCGCGTTCCAGCGCATCCGCGCGGCCTTCCAGTTCGGCGCCGACTTCGCGGTGGGCGACCTGCGCGGCGAGCGCACCGCCGGGATGGAGTTCCTGCCGCCGCCGGTGCTCGACGGCGCGCTGCACACCATCGCCCCGCTGATCGACGACGGCCACAACTACCTGCCGGTGCGCTTCGGCGAGGTGCGGCTGTTCAAGAAGCCCAAGTCCGACGACCTGCGGGTCCTGCTGCGGCTGACCGACGGCGAGGACGACCGCACCGCCGACCTGCTGGTGCTGGAGGACGACGAGCCGGTGGTCGAGGTGCGCGGCCTGGGCTTCAAGCGGCTGGCGGCCGGTCCCGGCTTCCTGCACCGCCGGGTCTGGGTGAAGCGCTCGCAGCTGCCGCCCGCCGGGGACGAGCCCCGCCACGTGCAGTTCATCGGCGGCGACGCCGCCGTCTACGCCGAGCGCGCCAAGGAACTGGGCGTGCAGCTCTCCACCGGCGACGAGCCGCTCGACGGGGTCACCGACGTGTGCTGGTTCTGGCGGCCGGACGCCGAGGCGCCCGCCTGCCCGGGGAAGCGGCTGTGGGTCGTCACCGAGCGGGCGCAGTGGCTGCCCGGCGACACCGGGTCGACACCCGCGGCCGTCTGGGGAGCGGACGCGCCGGGCATCCTGGTCGACCTGCCGCCGGGCGGCGATCCGGCGTTCGCCCAGGAGTGGGTCCGCGACACCGTGGAGCCCCGCCTGGCCTACCGCGACGGCCACCGGTACGTGCGCAGGCTGCTGCCCGCCGCCAAGCCGAGCGACGAGAACATCGCGCTGACCATCACCGAGCACGGCCGCTTCGCCGACATCAAGCCGCTGCCTGCGCCCGACGAGCTGCCGTCCGGGTCCGACATCCAGGTGCGCGTGCACGCGGCGGGGCTGAACTTCAAGGACGTCCTCAACGCCCTGGGCATGCTCAAGCAGCACGCGGAGAGCACGGGCGCGGAGTACGCGGCGCAGCCGCTCGGGTTCGAGTGCGCGGGCACCGTCCTGGCGGCGGGCCCGACCGCGTCGTTCGCGCCGGGGGACGAGGTCATCGTCAACTACTCCGGCCTGATGCGGCGGCGGGTGACCGTCCCGTCGGTGACGGCTGTCGCCAAGCCCGCCCGCCTGACCTGGGCGGAGGCGGCCGGGCAGGCGTCGGCGTACGTGACGGCGCACTACGCCCTGCACCACCTGGCCCGCATGAAGGCGGGCGACCGCGTGCTGATCCACGCCGCCGCGGGCGGCGTCGGGCAGGCCGCGGTCCAGCTGGCGAAGGCGGCGGGCGCGGAGGTGTACGCGACGGCGAGCCCGCACAAGTGGCCCGTCCTCGCCGCGCAGGGCGTCGAGCACCTGATGAACTCGCGCACCCTCGACTTCGCCGACCAGATCCCCGGCGGCGTCGACATCGTGCTGAACAGCCTGAACAAGGAGTTCATCCCGGCGGGCCTGCGCACCCTCGCCGACGGCGGCCGGTTCATCGAGCTGGGCAAGGTGGGCGTGTGGGCGCCGGAGCAGGTGGCCGCCGAGTACCCGCACGTCGAGTACCACAACTTCGACTTCAGCGAGCTGCCCGCCGACGAGGTGACCCGCATCAACCGCGAGATCATGACCGACGTGGCCACCCGCCTGGCCCGAGGCGACCTCGACCCGGTCACCACGACGGCCTACACCCTCGACGAGGTGGAGGAGGCCTTCGGCGTCCTCAGCCGGGGCGCCAACGTCGGCAAACTGGTCCTGGCCTTCGACCAGCCCGCGCCCCGCCCGGTCGCCGTCCGCCCGGACCGCACGTACGTCATCACCGGCGCGGACACGGAACTGGGCAGGCTCACCGAGGCCAAGCTGACCGCCATGGGCGCCACCCACCTGGCGCTGGTCACCCACGCGGACGACCTGGCCGGTCTGACCGGCCGCCCGCCGGTCGGCGGGGTCGTGCACGCCGCCGAGGACCCGGGGCTGGCGTGGGCCCTGCACGAGGCCGCTTTCCCCGACCTGGACTTCTTCGTCACCTACTCGCGGCTGGCCGCCCTGGTCGGCATCGAGCACCGGCCCGAGGACGAGGCGCTCGACCACCTCGCGCACCGCAGGGCCAACGCCGGGCTCCCCGCGCTCAACATCGCCTGGGGCCCGCTCGGCGAGGCGCGGGACGGGCTGCACGCCGTCACCCCGGCCAAGGCCATGCGCACCTTCGCCGCCCTGCTGGGCACGCCCGACGTGTCGGTCACGGCGGGGGCGGGCGACTGGACCGCCGAGCCGCTGTTCGAGGCCCTCGCCAAGGCCGACGGCGGGGCGACCGGCGCCCAGATCGACCGGGCCGCCCTGCTGTCCCTCCCGCCCGACGAGCGCCGGGCGGCCGTCGAGGACTTCATCCGCGTCAAGGTCGCCGAGGTCCTGCGCTTCCCCGACGCCGACGAGGTGGGGCCCCGCACGAAGTTCGCCCGACTCGGCCTGGACTCGCTGGTGGCCGTCGAGCTGAAGAACGCGCTGGAGGCCGCCTTCGCCGTCCCCCTGCCCGCCGCCGTGGCCTTCGACCACCCGACGGCCGCCCAGCTCGCCGAGTTCCTGGACGGCCTGCTGACCGGCTGAGGGAGACCCGATGTCCGAACTGCTCCTCCTCTCCATCCACCTCGACGACGACGCCGACGGCGAACCCACCGCCCGCACCGTCACCGTCCACCACCCCTCGGGCCGCCGCTTCGTCGTCGCCGAGATCGCCGACACCGAGGAGACCGAGTCGGACGCCTCGATCTGGTGACCGACGGGGTGGGGCCAGGCCCCGCGCCGAGATCTATCTCCCCGGGCGGCGCGCGGGTACGGTGCGGGGCGTGTCACAGCCTCCACGCGACCCGTACCAGCAGCGTCCCGGCGGTTACCCGAGGCAGCCCGGCCACGGGCAGCGGCAAGGCGACGCCCAGCAGCGTGGTTACCCGAGGGAGCCCGGCTATCCGGACTCCCCCTACCGGGACGACCGGCGCTCGGCCTACCCGGACGGCGCCTACCCGGCGGGCCAACACCCGTACCCGACCGCCGATCAGCACTCCGCCTACCAGGACGAGCGCTACGGCGACCAGCGTTCGAGTTACCAGGACGAGCGCTACGGCGACCACCGTTCCGGCTACCAGGCAGAGCGCTACGGCGACCAGCGCTCTGCCTATCCCGAGCACCGCGAGCAGCGTGCGTCCCAGCCGAGCCGTCCGCCCCAGCAGCCCCGCCAGCCCCAGCCCTCCCGCTCCCGGGGCAGGCGCGTCCTCGGCCTCGGCCTGACCCTCGCCATCCTCGGCGCGCTCGTCCTGCTGGTCAGCGTCACGCTCCTGCCCTGGGTCGACGGCGGCGTCTCGCTCGCGGGCCTCTGGGACAGGGTGACCGGGGTCCAGGACATGGGCTTCGGCGACTGGTACGTCCTCGTCGCCGGGTATCCGCTGGTCGCGCTCGGCATCCTGCTGTCATTCGCCGCCGTGCTCGAATCGGTGGCGATGAAGGTGATCTGGGTCGCGCTGACGGTGCTCGGCCTCGGGTACGTCGCCTTCCGCTACGGCATCGGGCCCCTTACCGGATTGTTCGGCGAGGAGAGCGGCTTCTCACTTGTTGAGATCGGCGTGGCCGCCGCGGCGCTCGCGGGCATCGTTGTGGTGCTGTTCGTGCTCAAGTCGGCCGTGGGGATGTTCCGGCGGATCGCCGGTCTGGTCCTCTTGGGACTGTCCGGTGTGCACATCAGCGCGGTCGTGGATCTTGTCAGTGCCAACGGTTTCGGCGAACTGAGCGCTGGCGCGTATGGTCCCGCGCTGGGTTACCTGCTGGCCGGGGCCGCCGCGTTCGTCGGTCCGGGGAGCCTGGTACCGGGGCGCTGACCGATGGCATCATTTTCGGCGGTGAGGTAATTTCGTCCGTGGCCGAGAGGCGCTGCAACGGACTACGGTCCGCCACGCTCGGCCGGGTCCACCGCGAAGCAAGGGCGCCTCCCACGACAAACGGGAGGTGACGGGTGCGCACAACGCTGACGGAGCTGCTGGACCAGCGGATCGCGGTCCTGGACGGAGCATGGGGAACCATGCTCCAGGGCGCCAAGCTCACCCCGCGGGACTACCGCGGGGACCTCATCGGCGACCACCCGTGCGACGTCACCGGTGACCCGGACCTGCTCAACCTGACCCGCCCGGACGTCATCCTCGACATCCACCGCCAGTACCTGCGCGCGGGCGCGGACATCACCACCACCAACACGTTCACCGCCACCAGCATCGGCCAGGCCGACTACCAGCTGCAGCCGCTGGTGCGCGAGATGAACCTGCGCGGCGCCCAGCTGGCCCGCCAGGCCGCCGACGAGTTCGGCGGGCGGTTCGTCGCCGGGTCCATCGGCCCCCTCAACGTCACCCTGTCGCTGTCGCCGAAGGTCGACGACCCCGCCTACCGGGCCGTCGGGTTCGACGAGGTCGCGGAGGCCTACGCCGAGCAGATCGCCGCGCTCGCCGAGGGCGGGGTCGACCTGCTGCTCATCGAGACCGTCTTCGACACGCTCAACGCCAAGGCCGCGGTGGCCGCCGCGCGCGAGGTCGCCCCGCACCTGCCGCTGTGGGTGTCGGTCACCATCGTCGACCTGTCCGGCCGCACCCTGTCCGGGCAGACTGTCGAGGCGTTCTGGAGCTCGATCGAGCACGCGAACCCGCTGGTCGTGGGCCTGAACTGCGCGCTGGGCGCCGAGGAGATGCGCCCGCACGCCGCCGAGATGGCGCGTCTGGCGGGCACCTACACCGCCTGCCACCCCAACGCGGGCCTGCCGAACGCCTTCGGCGGCTACGACCAGACCGCCGACGAGACCGCCCGGCTGCTCGGCGGGTTCGCCGCCGAGGGCATGGTCAACATCGTCGGCGGCTGCTGCGGCACCACGCCCGAGCACATCGCCAAGATCGCCGCCGCTGTCGAGGGCGTCGCGCCCCGGCACGTGCCCGCGCCGCCCGCCGCCACCCGGTTCAGCGGGCTCGAGCCCTTCGGCATCGGCGCGGACACCGGCTTCGTCATGATCGGCGAGCGCACCAACGTCACCGGCTCGGCCAAGTTCCGCAGGCTCATCGAGGCCAAGGACTACCAGGCCGCCGTCGACGTCGCGCTCGACCAGGTGCGCGGCGGGGCGAACCTGCTCGACGTCAACATGGACGCCGACCTGCTCGACAGCGAGCAGGCGATGACCACCTTCCTGAACCTGATCGCCACCGAGCCCGAGGTGGCGCGCATCCCGATCGTCATCGACAGCTCGCGCTGGAGCGTGCTGGAGGCCGGGCTCAAGTGCGTGCAGGGCAAGGGCGTGGTCAACTCGATCAGCCTCAAGGAGGGCGAGGGCCCGTTCCTGGAGCAGGCCCGCCGCATCCGCGACTTCGGCGCGGGCGTGGTCGTCATGGCCTTCGACGAGCAGGGCCAGGCCGACACCGCCGACCGCAAGGTCGAGATCTGCGGCCGCGCCTACGACCTGCTGACCCGCAAGGCGGGCTTCCCGCCGGAAGACATCATCTTCGACCCGAACGTGCTCGCCGTGGCCACCGGCATCAGCGAGCACGACAACTACGCCAAGGAGTTCCTCGACGCGCTGCCCCGGATCAAGGAGCGCTGTCCGGGCGCGCGCACCAGCGGCGGCATCTCCAACCTGTCGTTCTCCTTCCGCGGCAACGACGTCGTCCGCGAGGCCATGCACTCGGCGTTCCTGTTCCACGCCGTGCGGCTGGGCCTGGACATGGGCATCGTCAACGCGGGCCAGCTCGCGGTCTACCAGGACATCCCCGCCGACCTGCTGGAGCTGGTCGAGGACGTCCTCTTCGCCCGCAGGCCCGACGCGACCGACCGCCTTGTCGCCTTCGCCGAGACCTTCAACGGCAAGAGCAAGAAGCGCGAGGTCGACCTGTCCTGGCGCGAGGCCCCGGTCGCCGAGCGGCTGGCGCACGCGCTCGTGCACGGCATCGTCGACTTCATCGAGGAGGACACCGAGGAGGCGCGCGCGGTCGCAGCCCGGCCGCTCGACGTCATCGAGGGTCCGCTGATGGACGGCATGAAGATCGTCGGCGACCTGTTCGGCTCGGGCAAGATGTTCCTCCCGCAGGTGGTCAAGAGCGCCCGCGTGATGAAGCGGTCGGTGGCCTACCTGGAGCCGTTCATGGAGGCCGAGAAGGCCAGGCTCGCCGAGGCGGGCACGGCGTCGCGGGGCAACGGCAAGGTCGTGCTGGCCACGGTGAAGGGCGACGTCCACGACATCGGCAAGAACATCGTCGGCGTCGTGCTGGGCTGCAACAACTACGACGTCATCGACCTCGGCGTGATGGTGCCCGCGGCGAAGATCCTGGACACGGCGGTCGCCGAGGGCGCCGACGCCATCGGCCTGTCCGGGCTGATCACGCCGTCGCTGGACGAGATGGTGGCCGTGGCCACCGAGATGCAGCGCCGCGGCCTCAAGCTGCCGCTGCTGATCGGCGGCGCGACGACGTCCCGCCAGCACACCGCGGTCCGCATCGCGCCCGCGTACGACAGCACGACGGTGCATGTGCTCGACGCCTCCCGCGTGGTCGGCGTCGTCTCCGACCTGCTCGACCCCGACCGCGCCGCCGCGCTGGCCGAGGCCACCCGCACCGAGCAGGCGCGGCTGCGCGAGCAGCACGAGGCCCGCGAGCGCAGCCCGATGCTGTCGCTGGAGAAGGCCAGGGCCAACCCGGAGCGGGTCGACTTCGACGACCTGCCGGTGCCCGCGTTCACCGGCGTCCGGCAGGTGAGCCCGTCGATCGCCGAACTGCGCGAGATGATCGACTGGCAGTTCCTGTTCCTGGCGTGGGAGCTGCGCGGCAAGTACCCGGCGATCCTGGAGCAGCCGGTCGCCCGCGAGCTGTTCGACGACGCGAACACCCTGCTGGACGAGATCATCGCCAACGGCTCGTTCACCGCGCGCGGCGCGTACGGCTTCTGGCCCGCGCGCTCCGACGGCGACGACATCCTGCTCGACGGCGGCCCCGCCTTCCCCATGCTGCGCCAGCAGACGCAGAAGCCGGAAGGCCGCCCGAACCGCTGCCTCGCCGACTACATCGCCCCCGACGGCGACCACCTCGGCGGCTTCGCCGTGGCCATCCACGGGGCGGAGGACCTGGCCGCGCACTACGAGGCCCAGCACGACGACTACCGCGCCATCATGGTCAAGGCGCTGGCCGACCGGCTGGCCGAGGCGTTCGCCGAGCACCTGCACCTGCGGGCCCGCCGGGAGTGGTTCGAGCCGGACGCCGACCCGGCGATCGAGGACCTGCACGCCGAGCGCTTCCGCGGCATCCGCCCGGCGCTGGGCTACCCGGCCTCGCCGGACCACAGCCTCAAGCGCGACCTGTTCGACCTGCTGGACTCCGCGGCCATCGGCATGGGCCTGACCGACTCGTTCGCGATGACCCCGGCGGCCAGCGTCAGCGGCCTGATCTTCGCGCACCCGGCCTCGCGCTACTTCACCGTCGGCAGGCTCGGCCGCGACCAGGTGAAGGACTACGCGATCCGGCGCGGCCTCCCGGTGCCCGAGGTGGAGCGCTGGCTGCGCCCGAACCTGGCCTACGACCCGGACTAGGCCCCCGCGCGCGTCCCACGGCGGCGCCATCGCCCGACTCGGCTCGGGTGGTGGCGCCGCCGTCGTGATTGGAATCCCAAGACAACCCCTGTCTGCGGAATTGGGTTTGTGCTACAACTGTCCACGTGCGGATTAGCACGTGGTTGATGACTTGCTGACCAGCGGTTTTCGCTTCGAAGCTCACATTATTATCAGGTCCCAACAAGTCTTGGTTGACCTGGGGAACGAGCTTTTGGAGAATCCTTGCCCGGTCGCATTGGTGTCCGTTACCGTCGGTCCGGACAGTATCCGATAGGGCGGGAAAACCCGTCGTGAAATCGAGGTCGGCCCTTTTCGGGAGCGGACTCGTCGATTGTTTGCGTTCGTATCATCGCTGATACCTGAGGACTGATCATCGTGACTTCACGGAATGTGACCAGGAGGCTGGTGGCAGGCGGGGCGGCCTTCGCCGCCGCCGGTCTCGTCGCCGCCGGTATCGCGCTCGGCTCCGGCACGAGTGCGGCAGACCCGGTCTCGCTGACGCTGAACTACAACTGTCCCTTCCCGCTGATCGGCACCCAGCCGATCAAGGTCGTCATCAACACCGACATCCCCAAGACGACCAAGGTCGGGCAGCAGAACCCCGCGTTCGACATCGAGGCCATCACGACGGTCCCGGAGACCGCCACCCAGGGCCTGACCCTGGTCGGCGCCAAGACCGTCGAGGGCAGCGCGGTGTCGTCGGCCGAGGTCGCCGCCCCCGAGGCGACCCTGCCGGTCAACGTGCCGATCACGGTGGAGAAGACCCCGATCCCCGCCTCCGGCGCCTTCGACGTGCGGGCCACCGGCCAGACCCCGCCGCTGACCTTCAGCAAGGCGGGCCCGGCCAAGATCACCGTCAACGGCCTCAAGCTGACCCTGACCCCGCGCACCGCGGACGGCTCGGAGACCGGCCTGGGCACCTTCGACTCGGTCTGCACCCTGGCCCCGGGCCAGAACAACGAGCTGGCCACCATCGAGATCCTGCCCGGCGACAGCAACCCGCCGACCAGCACGACCACGACGGTCCCCCCGACGACCACCACCACGACGACCACGACGCAGCAGCCCCCCACGACGACCACGACCCCGCCCAACAACGGCGTGCGGGTGTCGTACGACCTCAAGGGCGTGTCGAACCTCAAGGGCATGCTCACCGGCCCGGTCCCGCTGTCGGGCACCTTCGACGCCAACGCCGACCTGGCCAAGGGCGTCTACACCGGTGACCTGAAGCTGAACAGGACCTCCGGCACCTTCAAGATCTTCGGGTTCCTGGAGTCCAAGGCCGACATCGAGTTCGTGCCGGTCGGTCAGGCCAGCGGCACCGTCGCCACCGGCGCCATCACGTTCAACGGCAAGCTGACCGTGAAGCTGCCCAAGGTCTCCCTCTTCGGCATCCCGATCAGCCAGGAGCCGACCTGCCAGACCGTCACCCCGTCCGACATCAGCCTGAAGTCCGTCGGCAACTTCGACGTCCTCAAGGGCGGCAAGATCGCGGGCACCTACGGCCTCTCGGCCGTGCAGGGCTGCGGCGGGCTGAACGACTTCATCAGCCCCTTCGTCCAGGGCAACGGCCACACGATCGACATGGACCTCACCATCAAGCAGTGACCTGATCAGCGAGCGGGGCCCCACCGGACACCGGTGGGGCCCCGTTTCGTGTTACCCGGGCACTGGGCCATACGTCGCAATCTCGGTAGTGCGTACGTACAAGTACGGATGTGCGCCGCGTCACCGGTGCGGCACGGTTGCCCCATGGCGGTGAAGCCGAGCCGCCCGCAATGACCGGAGGCAGAGGATGAGCGCGACACCCGTCCTGGAGCACCGCGGTCCGACTCCGGACCAGTCCTTCGCCGAGCGCCTGCGCCGCGAGGTGGTCGGCGAACTCGGCCAGGCGATGCCAGCGGAGTCCGGTGAGCTGGCCAGCGTGGTCGACCCGCTCGTCGAGACCATCCGCACCACGATCCTGTGCTGCCTGGACACCATGACGAACCCGCGCGGCCTGGCAGGCGACGACTGGTCGGCGGTGTTCCGCGCCCGCCGCCGCGAGCTGGTCAAGAGCTGCCGTCCCGACCTGCTGGTCTGGGCCTACCGCATCGGTGGCCAGGTGGCGTGGCGGCACGCGTCGCACTACGCGCGCACCCGGCGCATCCCGGCCGCCGCGGTCGCCCGCGGCGCGGAGGTCATCTTCGCCTACCTCGGCGAGCTGTCCGGCCTGACCGGCGCGACCCAGGCGCGGCCGGTCTCGGGCGCGGCGGCCCGGCGCAGGCTCGTCCGGCTGATCATGGCCGACCCGGCGCCCGCGCCGGGGCAGCTCACCGAGGCCGCCCGCGAGGCGGGCTGGGCGCTGCCCGCCGCGCTGCGCGTGGTGGCCCTGCGCCGCCCGGCCACCGGCGACCAGGGCGTTCCCGCCGACCTGCTGCGCGAGCACCTGGTCGACACCGAGAGCGCCGAGCCCTGCCTGCTGGTCGCCGACACCGTCGACGTCCGCGGCCTCGCCGTCACCCTGCGCACGGCGCTGCCCGGCTGGACCGCGGCGATCGGCCCGTCGGCCGCCCTGTCGGAGGTGCGCTCGTCGCTGCGGGTGGCCACCCGGGCGCTGGACCTGGCCGCGCGCGAGCTGATCCCCGCCGACGGCGGCGTGGTCGACTGCGCGGAGCACCGGCTCACGCTGGCGCTGTTCGCCGACGAGTACCTCATCGCCGAACTCGCCGAGCGGCGGCTGGCCCCGCTGCGCGACCTGACCGCGCGCAGGCAGGACCGCATGCTGCGCACCCTGCACGAGTGGCTGGCCAGCCAGGGCAGGGTCACCGAGATGGCGGCCAGGATGGGCGTGCACCCGCAGACCGTGCGCTACCGCATCCACCGCCTCGAAGAGCTCTTCGGCGACCAGCTCGCCGACCCGCGCGGCCGGTTCGAGCTCGAGCTCGCCGTGCGGGCGGCCGTCCTCAAGCAGCCCGGGGAGGGTACGGACACCGAGATCGGCGCCGCGAGCGCTTCCTGACCACCGGTATGGAGCGGCGGCCTAACCCTGTGGGCCGCCGCTCCTATATAGAGGTGTTATCCCTCCCCTTGGGAGAGTGATTGCGCGAACCTATGGCCCATCCGTCAGAATGCTTGTCCGACGGACGGGCGGGTGGTGCGCGAGTGTCAGGTGCTGGGGTGCGGCGGTACGGGGCGGGGCCGCTGCCTGCCGAGGCGACGACCTATGTCGGCAGACGACAGGAGATCGCCGAGGTCAAGCGCCTGCTCGGGGCCGGACCGCTGATCACCCTCACCGGGCCGGGCGGCGTCGGGAAGACCCGGTTGGCCGTGCGCGTTGCCGATTCGGCGCGCGCGTCCTTCGGCGAGCGCGTCGTGTTCGTCGGTCTGGCCGACCTGCGCGAGGAACGGCTGCTGGCCAGCACCGTCGCCGAACGCCTCGGCATGGGCGACCGCTCCACCAAGGCGCCGCTGGACCGCATCGTCGACCAGTTCCGCGACCAGCGGCTGCTGCTGGTGCTGGACAACTGCGAGCACATCGTCGAGGCGTGCGCGGTGTTCGTGGACGCGCTGCTGGCCGAGTGCCCGCACCTGGTCGTGCTGGCCACGAGCCGCCAGTCGCTCGGCGTTGCCGCCGAACGCGTGGTGCCGGTGTCGCCGCTGGCGGTGCCCGAGCCCGGCGAGAACGCCGCCGCCCTGGCGTCCTACGACGCGGTGCAGCTGTTCACCGAGCGGGCGACGGCAGTGGTGCCGTCGTTCGAGATCGACGAGGACAACGCGCGCGACGTCATCCGGCTGTGCAAGGCGCTCGACGGGCTGCCGCTGGCCATCGAGCTGGCCGCCGTCCGGCTGCGCTCGCTGTCGGTGCGCCAGCTCGCCGACCGCCTCGACAAGCGCTTCACCCTGCTCACCCGGGGCAGCAGGGGCGCGCCGAGCAGACACGAGACGCTGCGCGCGCTCATCGACTGGAGCTACGAGCTGTGCGACGAGCAGGAACGGCTGCTCTGGGCGCGCGCGGCGGTGTTCACCGGCTCCTTCGACCTCGACGCCGCCGAGCACGTCTGCTCCGGCGGCGGCCTCGACCGCGGCGCCGTGCTCGACCTGCTCGACGCGTTGCTGGACAAGTCGATCCTGCTGCGCGAGGAGCACGACGGCGTCGCCAGGTACCGGATGCTGGAGACGGTGCGCCAGTACGGCGAGGACCGGCTGCGCGCCAGCGGCCACCTCACCCGTCAGCGGCTGCGCCACCGCGACTGGTACCGCAGGCTCACCGCGCGCTTCGCCGAGGAGTCCTTCGGCCACGACCAGACGGCGTGGCTGGGCCTGTTCATCGCCGAGCACGCGAACCTGCGCGCCGCCCTGGACTGCTGCACCACCGATCCCGACGAGGCCGCCATCGGTCTGCGGATCTTCGTGGACCTGCGGGAGTACTGGCTGCTCAGCGGGCACAACACCGAGGCGCGGCTGTGGGCGAGCGCGCTGCTGGACATGGCGGCGGCCGACGCGCCCGCCCGCGCGCACGCGCTGGTGTTCTACGGCTTCCTCGCGCTGATCCAGGGCGACCGCCCCGCCTACGAGTCCGCCTTGGACGACGCCGCCAAGCTGGCCGACGTCCGCGGCGACGAGAGCGCCCAGGCCTACGCCCTGCACATCCGCGCGTACGCCGCGCTCATGGGCGACGAGAGCGAGCTGGCCGCGGAGCAGTTCGCGCAGGCCGCCGACCGCTTCCGCGTGCTCGGCGACGAGGCGGGCGAGCTGTGGGCGACGTTCAACTACGGCCTGGCGATCGGCCGCATCGGCGACCTGGCGCGCGGCCGGGAGGTGCTGGACGACGCCATCGTCCGCTACACCGACCGAGGTGAGGTGTTCTGGCGCTCGTGGGCCCTGTGGTCGCGCAGCGCGGCGGAGTACCTGCACGGCGACATGGAGGTGGCCCGCCAGGCCGGGCTGGACGTGTTGCGCCTGCAGCGCACGGTCGACGACCGCGTGGTCATGGCGTTCACGTTCACCGTGCTGGCAGGCTGCGCCACCCACCAGCGCGAGCCGGTCCGCGCGGCCCGCCTGCTGGGCGCGGCGAGCACGCTGTGGCAGGCGCTGGGCGCGTCCCCGGCCAACTACGTGGCCTTCGTCGAGCCGATGCAGCGCGACATCGGGGTCGTCACCGGGGAGATCGGCCCGCAGGCCGCTGCCGAGGAGTTCATCGCGGGCACGGCGCTGTCCATCGACGACGCCCTCGCCTACGCCCTCGGCGAATCCCCCGAGGAGGAGCCCGAGCCGGAGCCCATGCCCAACCCGCTGACCGCCCGCGAGATGCAGATCGCCGAGCTGGTGGCCCAGGGCCTGACGAACCGCGAGATCGCCACCCAGCTCGTCATCGCCCCCCGCACGGCGGACACCCACGTCGAGCACATCCGCTCCAAGCTGGGCTTCAGCAATCGCACCCAGATCGCGGCCTGGGTGGCGGAGACCCGCCGGGCGAAGGCCGGATAGCGGCGGAGCCGAACACCTCCGTTTCCAGCGCAGCCCAACGCCTTCGACATGACAACGCCCTCGGCGGGAAGCCGAGGGCGTGTCCACAGTGGATCAGACCGCCGGTTGCCCCACCGCCGTGCTGCGGTCGCCGCCGGTGTCCGGGAGGATCAGCTCGCCCTTGGTGAGCCAGGCGGTGCCGAAGGCGAAGGTCGCGGCGAACTCCAGCCACAGCGCGGGGCGCAGGGCCTCGGTCTGCTCCTGGAAGAACAGGCCGAGGATCACCATCAGGGCCAGGGACGCCAGGATCACCACGCCGGAGAGCACGTACACCCCGTTGCGCTTGACCTTGCGCTCGGTCGTCGGGTCCTCGCCCGTGGAGCGGCGGAACAGCACCAGGCAGAAGTACGCCAGCGACAGGAAGAACACGCCCGCGAACGCCAGGTGCAGCACGGCGAACACCTCGTCGGACGCGGTCGCGCCGCTCGGCGGTGCGGTCGGGAACAGCGCGACCCCGATGGCGGCCACGGCGGCGATGTTGCTCACGAGGTCGTCGACGGGTGCGTAACCGCGGTAGGACAACAGGAACACGCCGATCGCGCACATGCTGCCGACGTACACGTCACGCAGGTCGCTGTAGTAGTAGCCGCTGATCGAGTGCAACAGCCGCCCGTCGATCAGGTACTGCCCGAGGACCAGGACCACCGGCAGGGCCATGCCGATGAGGCCGATCGCCCGGCGCAGGTAGAGATAGGAGTGGACGAGGTTGTCGTGTATGGGGCTCATGGCCGCCTCCCGACCTGAAGAAGCCGATAACGGATATATCGGCACAGACGGGTCGCGATGTAACCCCCTCACCCGATCGGACGCAGGGGTCCGGCCCGGCGGGCCGCGTCGCCCGCCGGACCGGACCGGTCAGCCCTGATCAGGGGCTGGTACAGGTGAGCGTGGCCGCACCGCTCGTCCCGCCCGCGGTGAAGCCGAACGACGTGGAGCCGCCCGCGGCGATGGTCCCGTTGTAGGACGCGTTCTTCACTTGCACCGTCGACCCGCTCGTGGTCAGCGAGCCGTTCCACACCTGGCTGATCGTCTGGCCGCTGGCGAGCGTCCAGCTCACCGTCCAGCCGTTCACTGTGGACGCTCCCGCCCGCACGACGACCTCGCCCTGGTAGCCGCCGCCCCAGGAGTTGGTGACCTTGTGCTCCGCGGTGCACGCCCCGCCGGTCGGCGGCGGGGTGGTGGTGGTCGGCGGGGTCGTGCTGCTCGGCGGGGTGGTCGGGTCGCCGTCGCGGCCGACGCCGGTCACCTCGCCGTTGCCGCCGTCGAAGACGACGTCGGAGCAGTTGTAGAAGGTCTCCGTGCTGTCCGAGCGCGACCACACCGAGTAGATGATGTGGCGGCCGGACTTGCCCGTGGGCAGGTTGCCGCTCCAGTAGTAGTGCCCGTCGTTGGTGCCCACGGCGCCCCGCTGCGGCGGGTTGGTGACCCGCAGGAACGGCTGCTCCTCGATGTCGGCCCAGCTCAGCGGCCGGGTGGGGCTCCAGCTGTCCTTCGTGACGTACATGGAGAAGGTGCCGGGGTGGTGGGCCCAGTTGCTGTAGCGCCAGTTGAAGTTGGCGCCCGCGGTCAGGTGGGTCACCGGGTAGTCGGCGCGGGCGATGTCGAAGCCCGCGAAGGTCGGGTTGTTGGCGCTGCACAGCTTCCCGTCGGGGATGAACCCGCGGGTGCGGCCCGCGCCGTCCGAGCGCAGCGACCCGAACCAGTTGTAGAGCGCGTTCGTGCCGCCCGCGTCGACCGCCGCCTTGCAGGCCGGGTTGATCGGCACGATGTTGCCCTGCGGGCTCAGGCCGTCCTGCCAGCACAGGTACGACCTGGCGCCGGGCGCCATCATCGCGCCGTGCGCCGATGCCGGGCTGACCGCCACGACCAGCCCGACGGCGGTGGCCACCGCCGCCGCGGCGCTGAAGAGCGCAAGCTTCCGTCGCATCCTCACCGTTGTCCCTTTCGCGATACCTCGTTGTGTCGGTGCGGGAGTTTGGGAGCGCTCCCAGAAGCAGCTCAAGGGTAGCCCGATCAGTCGGATATGTGAATACCCGATGACGGCCGGGGGCGGTCAGCCGTCGATCAGCCCCTGGTCAGCGGCCCCCGGCAGACTGGGTTCCAGCAAGGCGAAAGGGAGAGGTGCCCGGAGCGGCTTATCGGGTTCCTGCTCGCAGGAAGGGCCTCGGCCCGCGCAGGTTCGAATCCTGCCCTCTCCGCACATCCGCCCGCTATCTGCCCTCCAGACAGCGGGCGAGCCGGTCCACCGCGTCCGGTGGCAGGGATCCCGTCACCAGCAGCTCGCGGACGACGCCGCGCAGGCACTCGCTGAACGCGGTGTAGTGCGGGGTGACCGGGCGCAGTCGCGCGTTCTGGATCGCCGTCTCCAGCGTCTTCGCGTACGGATAGCGGGAGGTCACGGCCGAGTCGAGGTAGATGATGTCGCGGGTCGCGGCCAGCCCGCCGCGCTCGAAGAGGATCTGCTGGCTGCGCGGATCGGTCAGGAACTCGATCAGCTCCTGGGCCGCGCGCGGGCGCTCGGACTTGGCCGCCACGGCCAGGTTCTGCCCGCCCAGGACGCTGCCGCCGGGCAGCGGCGTGACGCCGAACTCGACCGAGTCGCCGAGCGTGCGGTAGGCGACGGGCCAGTTGCGCATGAACAGCGCCTGCCCCGCGCCGAAGGCGTGCGTGCTGGCCAGCTCGTCGAATTCCAGGGACGCCTGGAGGTTGACGTCGGCGTCGCGGACGTCGTCGGCGAGCCTGCGCAGCGCCGCTTGGGCCTCGTCGGAGTCCAGGGCCACCCGACCGTCGGCGCCGACGACCTCCCCGCCCGCGGCCCACACGGCCTCGTGCACCGCGACCGTCAGGCCCTCATAGTCGGCTAGCTGCGTGGTCAGCCCGGCGCGCATGCCGTCGGGCTTGGCCTCCTCGATGGTCTCGCGCATCTCGGACGCGGTCTCAGGCGGCACGTCCACGATGTCGCGCCGGTAGTACAGCAGGCCCGCGTCGGTATTGAACGGCAGTCCCCAGAGCTTGCCGTCATAGCGGCAGGTGCGCAGCGGCTTCTCCAGGAAGCCGGTCGTGTCCGCGTCCTCCAGCGGCCGGATGAAGCCCGCGTCGGCGAACTCGGCCATCCAGGTGACGTCGAGGTTGTAGATGTCGACCTGCTCGGCGCCGGACTGCGCGTGGGCCACCATCTCGCTGTGCGCCTGGTCGGCGTTGGCGGGCAGCTCGACGATCCGGGCGGGGTTGGCGGGCCGGATGTCGTTCCACTGGTCCACCAGCGCCTGCCGCTGCCCGCCCTCGCTCTGGTCGAGGCCGCTGAGGATCACCAGCTCGCCGTCCTCCGCGCCGTCGCCGCCCGCGAGCGCGGGCACGACGTACTGGGTGGCGACCATGGTCACCAGCACGCCGATGACGAACCCGATGACGAGCCGCATCCCGTTCACCCCCACAGCTGCCGGAACAAATCGGTCAGCGCCCGGTCGACCGAGCCCGGACCGGCGTGCAGGCACGCGCCGTCGGTGGCGCGGGTGAGCGCGGCGAACGTCGATGCGCATGCGGCTTCCCCCATCGCGATCACGAATACCCGTACGTCCTGGCCGCGGACGGCGTCGAGCAGTTGCGCGGCGGTCATCCCGCCCGCGGTGTCGTCGCCGCCCGCGAGCACGACCAGCGCGCCGATGCGGCGCTCGTCGCCGGGCCCGACCGCCGCGACGCCCTCGGCGACGGCCCGGTGCAGCGGCGTCGTCCCGGCGGCGGACAGGTCGGGCAGGCGCTCGTCCGCCGCCTCGGCCACGGCGTCGCGCGGCCCGAACGGGACGAGCGGGCGCACCCCGTCGCCGGAGTACGTCCACAGCCCGACCACGTCGTCCGGGCCGAGCAGGTCCAACGCCGCCATGACGCCGCCGGACGCGGCCGACAGCCGGGTCCGCCCGCCCGCCTCCGGCGTGCCCATCCGCTCGGAGGTGTCCAGCGCGAGCAGGACCCGCCCGGGGCGCTGCGCGTTGTCGTGCAGGGCGCGGACGGCGGCCTCGCGCGCGGCGTCGGGCTCGTCGCGCATCGCGGCCACGTGGGGGCCGGTGAGCGCGCCGTAGTGCCTGCTGAGCAGTTCGCCCGCCTCGGCGTCGTTCGTGCGCAGCCCGGTGTCGTTCAGCGCCGCCTGGCCCTGCGGGGTGCCGAGCCAGTCGCCGAAGGCCCGCGCGGCGCGCGCCGCGGGCGAGTCGCCGTTCCACCCGATCGCGGCGAAGGTGTGCCGGACGCGGAAGGTGTCGCTCGGGTAGTAGGCGATCAGGCAGCCGGGGGGAGCCTCGGCGCTCGCGCAGTTCGGCAGCGTCACCCGGGCGTCGGTCCGGGTGAGCGCGTTCGACCGGACGAGCGCCTGTTCGGCCACGATCAGGGCGGTGGACGGCTTGTCGCGGGCGCGGTGGGTCTGCAGCAGGAGCGGGCCCGGCGCCAGCGGGAACCCGTCGCGGTCCGCCGAGCGGCCGACCCAGCGCTCGCGGACCCGTGCCTGCGCGGCGGGCAGCAGCCCTCGGTCGGCGGTGCTCAGCAGGGCGTCGGTGGCCAGCAGCCCGATGCCCGTGGTCGTCGGGTAGGGCCGCACGACGCCCAGCCCGCCCGCCTCCGCGGCCCGCAGCAGGTCGTGCCAGGTGGCGGCGTTGGGGTCGATGCCGCCCAGCCGGTCCACCGCGCCCACCGGCACCCCGAGCACCAGCGGCGACCAGCCGATCTCCCGATCGCCGTCGACGACGGGGTGGCGGCGGTCGGTGTCGGCCAGGGTCTGCCGCAGCCGGGCCAGGTCGCTCGGCGCGGTGGTGATGAGCACGTCCGGATGGGGCCCGTACTCGCGCACGTAGTCGGCGGTCCACCCGACCCCGAGGCCCTTCACTGCCCGCTCGGGCGCAACGGGGTAGACGGCGACGTGCGTGGTCGGGCAGCCCAGCGACTCCTCGGCGGTGTGCCGCTCGTAGGCGTCGGCTACCTCCCGGTACAGCTCCACGTCGTCCGGCGGGGTGGCCACCCGCAGCTCGATCGGATGTTCGCAGCCGTAGATGAGGAACCGTCCATAAGCGACGGCAGGTGGGGTGCCGATCCAGACCACCGCGGCGGCCGCCGCCACCCCGGCGGTCCAGGCGACCATGCGCGTCCAGAGCCTGCGCGAGCGGCCGCTCACCCATCTGCGCAGCTTCGACAGCACGGGCGCGCGCAGCTGGGAGCCGCCCGCGGCCACCAGCACGGCCCCGCCGATGAACTGCAGCCACGCGCGCAGCGAGGTCAGGGAGTTGGCGGACAGGGCCATCAGGATCTCGCCGAGCATCATCAGCGCGACCCAGCCCAGCTGGGACCGCTCCGGTTTGTGCTCGTCGGTGCTCAACGTCGAGGACACCTTCCCGCGCGGGAACCCGTGCACCCAGAGACCTACCATATGCCTCCACCCAGGTGGCGGAGTTCACTCGCTGTCACCCGATCGGCGGCTATCCAGTCCGTGCCATCACCCGAGGGCGGGCGGTCGGCCCGGCCGCTCTGTCCATTGTGGTCGACTACCATCGGGCCATGGCCAAGAGCGGGAGCACGCTGACGGTGGTGCTGGCGGGCGCCATGAACCTGGCGATCGCGGTGTTGAAGCTGATCGCGGGCCTGGTCACCGGATCGGCGGCCATGCTGGCCGAGGCTGGCCACTCGGTGGCGGACACGCTGACCGAACTCCTGCTGCTGACCGCGCTGCGGGTCTCCGGCCGCCCCGCCGATCGTCGTCACCCGTTCGGGTACGGCAAGGCGCGCTACTTCTGGTCCCTGCTCGCCGCGGTCTCGATCTTCGTGTCGGGCGCGGTGTTCGCGCTGTACGAGGGGTTCTCGACGGTCTTCGGCGAGCCGGAGGAGCAGACGTCGCCGCACGTGGCCTACGTCGTGCTCGCGATCGCCTTCGCCCTGGAGTCGGTGTCGTGGCTGCAGGCGCGCCGCCAGGTCAGCCGGGAGGCCGCGGCCGCCCACCGCACCTTCTTCGTCCACTTGCGACAGAGCGAGGACCCCACGTCGAAGACCGTGCTCTACGAGGACAGCGCTGCCCTGGCGGGACTGCTGCTGGCGTTCGCGGGCGTCGGCATGCACCAGCTGACCGGCTCGTCGGTGTGGGACGGCGTCGCGTCCGTGGCCATCGGCGTCCTGCTGGCGTTCGTGGCCTACCTGCTCGGACGCACCAACGCGGGCCTGCTCATCGGCAGGCAGGCAGCGCCCGACCTCGTCCACGCCCTGCGCGCCGCCCTGGCCGCCGCGCGGGAGGTCGACGCCGTCGTCGACCTGCAGACGATGCTCATCGGCACCGACCGCGTCCTCGTCTGCGCCCGCGTCGACTTCGACGACGCGCTGGGCGCGGCGGAGCTGGAGCGCGCCTGCGTGCGCATGGCCACCGAGCTGCGCGCCGCGCACCCGGCCGTCGCCGAGGTGTTCATCGAGCCCGTGCCCCGCACGGACCAGGAGCTGCGCGCCGCCGTCCTGGCCCGCTACGGCGAACTCGACTGAGCGGGGGCCCGGCCAGCGAGACCCCCAAAACCCGCTGGACGGGCGCGTGCCAGCGTGGCAGGGGCCGTCCTCGGATCGTCCCTGCCCGGTCCCCGTCCCGGCGGTACGCTGATCGTTTCCACGGCGTCGAACGCGGGGGAGGCTCCAGGTGCGGGTCCGCGTCCTCGGACCGCTGCAGGTGGTGGCGGGCGAGCGGGAGGTTCCGGTCAGCGCGGCGCGCTCGCGCAAGGTGCTGGCCGCGCTCGCGCTGGCGGCCGGGCAGCCCGTCTCGCTCGACCGGCTCATCGACGCGGTGTGGCAGGCCGACCCGCCTGCGACGGCCGCCAAGCAGATCCGCAACACCGTCTCCGACCTGCGCCGACTGCTCGCCGCGACCGCTGCGGTCCCGCCCACGCCGACCGGGTACCGGCTGGCCGTGGAGACCGACGTCGGCGCGTTCGCCGAGCACCTGGCCCGCGCCCGCGCGCACGCCGCCGAGGGCCGCGACGCCGACGCGGCGGGGGAGTACCGCGCGGCGCTGGCGCAGTGGCGGGGGCCCGCGCTGGCCGACGTCGCCGTGCCCGCGCTCGCCGCGCAGGTCGCCGGGCTGACCGAGCAGCGGCTGGTCGCCATGGAGGAGTGCGTCGAGCTGGAGCTGGCGCTGGGCGCGCCCGGCCTGGTCCGGGAGCTGACCGCGCTGGTGGCCGAGCACCCGCTGCGGGAGCGCTTCGCCGCCCAGCTCATGACCGCCCACCTGCGCGACGGCGCCCACGCCGAGGCGCTGACCGTCTACGAGACCGTCCGCAGGGCGCTGGCCGAGGAGCTGGGCATCGATCCCGGCCCCCGGCTGCGCGGCCTGCACGCCCGGATCCTGGCCGACGACCGGCCAGCGCCCGTGCCCGCCCGCTGCGACCTGCCCGCCGACGCCACGCACTTCACCGGCCGCGAGGCGGAGCTCCGGCGGCTGCTCGACGCGGCGGGCGGCGGCGGCGCGGTCGCGATCTCGGCGATCGACGGCATGGCGGGCGTCGGCAAGACGGCACTGGCCGTGCACACCGCGTACCGCCTGATGGACCGCTACCCGGACGCCCAGCTGTTCATCGACCTGCACGCGCACACCCCGGGCCGCGACCCGCTCCCGCCGCAGGTGGCGCTGGACAAGCTGCTGCGGGCCATCGGCGTGCCCGGCGAGCGCGTCCCCGACGACGTGGAGGACCGCGCCGCGCTGTGGCGGGCGGAGCTGGCCCGGCTGCGGGCCGTCATCGTGCTGGACAACGCCGCCGACGCCGAGCAGATCCGCTCGCTGCTACCGGGGCGCTCGGCCAGCCTCGCCCTGGTCACCAGCAGGCAGCGGCTCACCAGCCTCGACAACGTGTGCCTGGTGTCGCTCGACGTGCTCCCGCCCCAGGACGCCCGCGCGCTGTTCGCGGGCGTCGTCGGCCACGAGCGGGTGGGCGCGGAGCCCGACGCCGTCGACGAGGTCCTGCGCCGCTGCGGGTACCTGCCGCTGGCGATCCGCATCGCCGCGTCCCGCCTGCGGCACCGCCCCTCCTGGACCGTGGCGCACCTGGCCGCCCGGCTCGGCGAGTTACCGACCGGCGTCGCCGCCGCGTTCGCCCTGTCCTACCGGCACCTGAGCCAGCGCGCGCAGCGGCTGTTCCGGCTGCTCGGCCTCATCCCCGGCCCCGACATCGACCTCTACGCCGCCGCCGCGCTCGCCGGGCACCGGCCCGAGGAGACCACGGCGGTCCTGGACGAGCTGGTCGACGCCCACCTGCTGCAGGAGCCGCTGGTCGGCCGGTTCCGGTTCCACGACCTGCTGCGCTCCTACGCCGCGGAGTCCGCCGCGGGCGACGACCGCCGCGGCGCCCTGACCAGGCTGTTCGACTTCTACCTGCACACCGCGTCCGCGGCCATGGACACCCTGGCGCCCACCGAGAAGCCGCACCGGCCCAGCCTGCCCCCGTACGACACCCCGCGCCCGGCGCTGACCGAGTACCAGGCCGCCCTGCGCTGGCTGCGCGCGGAGAACGCGAACCTGGTGGCCGTCGCCGACGCCGCGGCCGCCGACGGCTGGCACCGGCACGCCTGCCACCTCTCGTCCACCCTGTGGCGCTACTTCCACGTCTCCGGCAAGCAGAACGACGCGCTGGCGCTGCACGCCCACGCCCTCACCGCCGCCCGCGCTGCCGGTGACCGCCTGCTGGAGGCCGAGACCCTGGCCAGCCTCGGCTACGTCGGCTGGTGGCTGGGCCGCTACCGGGAGGCCATCACGCACTGCCGCGCCGCCGTGGCGGTCGCCAGGGAGACCGGCAACCTGGCCCTGGAAGGACGCGCGCTGCACGCGCTGGGGCTCGTGCACTGCAGGCTCGAACAGCACGCCGAGGCGCACGCGGTGTTCACCAGGATGATGACCGTCGCCCTCGACAGCGGCGACCGGATCCTGGAGGCGTACGCGCTGCGCGGTCTCGGCGACGTCCACAATAGACTCGGCGAGCACGGGCAGGCGCTGTCCTGGCTGGGCAAGGCGCTGAGCCTGGCGGAGGAGACCGGGAACCGCAGCGCGGAGGGCTTCGCGCTCAACGGCCTCGGCGACGTCCACCGCCGCATCGGCGACCACGCCACGGCCGCCGACTACCAGCGCCGCGCACTCACCACGGCCAAGCAGACCGGCAACCGCAACGTCGAGATCCGCGCGCTGAACGGGCTCGGCGAACTCCCGACCACCGGGTACGACCAGGCCATCGGCTACCACCGCCGCGCGCTGGCGCTGGCCGAGACCGTCGGCGACCGCTTCGAGCAGGCCCGCGCGCACCAGGGCCTCGCGGGCGTGTACCGCGCGCTGCGCTACGCCGACGAGGAGCGCCGCCACGCCGATGCCGCCCGTGATCTCTACACTGATCTCGGCATCCGCGCACCGGGTGAAGTGCCTGCCTGAGGGGGGACCATGGCCGGTCACGTTGCCGACTCCACCGCCGAGGCGGCGACGCTGCTGCGCGCCGCTGGCGCCCTCGTCCCCGATCGGGGGCTGCGCGGCCCGGACACCATGGCCGCCCGGTTCATCCCGTGGTCGGCGCGGGCGGGCGCGCTGGTCAAGGTGCCCGTCGTCCGCTCGCTGCTGGTCCGCGCCCTCCGCAGGGCGTGGCCGGGCGCGCTGTGGTTCGAGGTCGTGCGCACCCGGCACATGGACCAGGTGCTGCGCGACGAGGTGGCCGACGGCGCGACGCAGGTGGTCATCCTCGGTGCGGGTTTCGACTCCCGCGCGTACCGCATGGCGGAAACCCTTGCGGCGACAACGGTCTACGAGGTCGACCACCCGGACACGTCCGCGCGCAAGCGCGAACGCCTGCGCGCCGTGGTCGCCGAGATCCCCGCCAACGTGCGCTTCGTGACCGTCGACCTCAACCACCAGGATCTCGCTGAGGCGTTGGCGGACAAGGGTTTCTCGCCGACGGTCCGCACGGTGGTCATCTGGTCCGGTGTCGCGCCGTACCTGACGCCGGAAGGCGTCGAACTCACGCTTCGCTGGATGGCGACGCAGAACCGGGACAGCGCCATCGTGTTCGACTACTGCTGGCAGGAAGTGCTGGACGGCACCTCGACCAACGAGAACGCGCTCACCGTCGCCCGCTGGGTCGCCACCAGGGGCGAGCCGTGGCGCTCCGGCATCCCCGAGGGCCGCACCGCCGAGTACCTGGCCCGCCTCGGGCTGCGCGTGGCCGAGGACCTGACCATCCCCGAGGCCCGCGCCCGGCACCTCGGCGAGCGGCCGGTCCCCATCTGGGACTTCGGCGGCTTCGTCGTCGCCCGGCCCGCCTGATCGCGTCGCGCCCGACCGCGGGCCCCGCCCTTGGGGTACAGTCGGCCGGGTTGGGACATCAGCTCTCGGCACCCGGCCTGCGCGGTGTCCCAATCCAGTCCGGCCAGGTGGTTCTCCGGCCGGGGACGGGAGCACCGGCTTGTCGCCGGACCATAGCCCGCTTTCCCACGATCAGCCCCCTTCCACCGCCGCTGCGCGGCGGAGAGTCCCGTGAGCCGCGTCAAGCGGTCCGCCCTGTCCCGGGGCACCGCTCCGCTCGCCTTCGCCGAGGCGCGGGCAGCCGCCTGCCAGGCCGAGGCGGGCGTTCGCGCCCAGGCCGCCAAGACCGTGGCGGGCCATTCCCTCGATGCGGGCGACTGCGACGAACTGCTGCGCATGCTGGGCCTGATCGATCCATTCCGCACCACAGGAGGACACAGCCGATGACTCAGGGAACCGTGAAGTGGTTCAGCGGCAGCAAGGGCTTCGGGTTCATCTCCCCGGCCGAGGGCGGGGAGGACCTGTTCGTGCACCACTCCCAGATCGAGGGCTACGACTTCCAGGGCCTCCCGGACGACCAGGCGGTGGAGTTCGAGGTCGGCACGGGCCGCAAGGGGCCGCAGGCCATGGGCGTGCGCGTCCTCTGAGCCCCGGCTAGGCCGGGGGCCGCTGCCCCTCGGGGGCGAGGCGGTCGAGGTCGGCGGCGCGCAGCCGGAACACGCGAAGGTCCCGGTCGAAGTACTTGCGCGTCTCGCCGACCCAGGACATGCCGTTGCCGCGGATGGCCGGGGCTTCCCGGCCGTCCTCGGGACGGACCACGGTGAACACCTCGTCGATGTCGTGGCGGAACGCCCACGTCGCGAGGGCGAAGGTCACCTCGCCAGCGAGCTCGTCGTCGCCGCGGACGTCCGGGTGCGGGTGCCAGCCGATCTCCAGGTCCTCGTTGCCCGGCGGCAGGGGCAGCACGACGGCGCCGCCGACGACGCGGCCGTCGCGCTGGATCGCCCAGCGGCCGGTGGGCGGCGGCCGCTCCTCGGACTCCCACTGCCGCAGCAGCGCGCGCATGCCCGCGATGTCGGCCACGCGCTCCAGTTCGGGGCTGTGGTCGACGCCGTAGACGGCCAGCGCGGCGGCCGCGTCCTCCGCGCGCCAGGCGCGGAACACGACCGGCGGGTACCCGGTGGTCAACGGCTGGCCGCGTGCTTGAAGCAGGGGACCGGGGTGGCCTCGGGCTTGGCCGCCTGCTGCGTGGTGCTCTCCGTCGCCAGGTGGCTGAACACGACGGGCGGCACGGGGTTCTTCTCGGCTGTCATGGATTCCTCTTCGTCGTTGATGCGCAATGGACTGTCAGCGGGTGCGGCGGTGCAGGCGCGCGGCGAGGTCGCCGCGGTCCGTCCGGGCTGCGGGGATGGCCCCTGGCCCGGCCTCAGCGTCGCCTGCCGCCTTCCCCAGGGATTCGGCGACGAACCGGGCGACGGCCTCCGGCGCGGGCACCGAGTCGCCGCCCATCCGGGACAGCACGATCGGGGCCTCGGCGGGCGCGGTCTCGACCGAGACCACCCACCCCTGGGACTCCTCCCAGGCCAGCATGACGTCCCGGCCGGGATGCCCGGCCGACCGGCAGTTCAGCGCCACATACGCGGTGACCGTGTCCGTGACCTCCCAGTTCACCCCGTCGGCGGGAACGCCGACCGTGTCGGCGACCGCTCGGACATAATCGGCGAGTGCTTGGGCCAGAGCGTGTGCGTGTGCGCTTGCCTGCGCGGTCTGTGTCATGTGCTGGTCCTTCCCCGGCCTCGCCGCGTGCCCGCGGCTCCCGGGGTTGTCACGAAAGCGGCCGAAACCATGAACAGACCGCGATGAGTGGCTATGCCGATGGGTGATCGGCGCCGTGGCTCCCGTTGAGGGGGATTCGGTTGAGAACGCGCTGTTCGTACGCGCAGCCAACCCGATCGCCAGTGTATCCCATCCGGGCCCGCGGAGCGGATCACCAAGCTGGCGTGACGGCGTGTCCGCGCGTTTCTAGACGGCGTCCGGCCCCACCGCCGGACGCGCAGGCGTCCGCGCGCACGCGAGGCAGGCCTTGAGGAAGTCGTTCAGCACCCGCAGCAGCCAGGTCAGCTTCCCGAGCCGACGCCGCATCACCTCCGTCCGCGCCTGACACGCCCTGGCGTACTGCGTCCACGCGTCATCCCCGGCGCGCTCAGCGGCCAGGGCGAGCTTGTCCCACGCCGCCTCTTCCTGCACCAACGCCTGCTCGAAGTCCAGAACCCCCGCCACGAACGCCGCCGTGCAGGGCGCCAGCGCCGCCACCCCCAACAGCCCCACCGCAACCGCCCCGACCGGCGTCTCCGGCAACCCGTCGCGGAAGGCGTAGATCACCCCACCCAGCGGGAGCGCGGCCGCCAGCGCCGACGCCAGCGCAACCGCGGCCGCCTTCTTCTGCGTCCGAACGGCCTTCAGCACGTCATACTCCAACTGAGCCCGCTCCCCGGCGTCCAGGCCACCCCCGCCGCCAGCAGCTCCCACCACCCCGCCTGCAGGCCCTCCGCCGGCTCCGCCCGCTGGGCCTCCGCCAACTCCGCCCGCTGGCCCTCCACCGGCTCCGCCTGCCGGGTCTCCGCCAGCTCCGCCTGCCGGGCCTCCATCGGCTCCGCCGACCCCCGCCGCCGGTGCTCCGCCGCCTCCCGCTCCGGCTGCCCCGTCGACTGGTGCCGGGACGGCTCCGCCGCCTCCGACCGCTGGTGCTCCGCCGACTGCCGCTTCTTCCCCGCGGCCCGGGGACTCGATCGCCGAACCTTCGGGACTCGACAACGGGCTGCCCATCATGGCCTCCTGGTCAGGCGGTTTCCGGCGGCGTCAAGGCGGCGATCACCGCGTCGTGGTCGGCGAGGTAGCCGTCCACGTCGATGCCGTAGAGCTTGAGGAACTCCTTCGCGCTGTCCTCCGTGCCGTCGAGGACGAGCAGGTCGCGCAGCACCGGGTGCTCGTCGAAGTCGATCACCACCGTCTCCTCAGCCTGCTGGGGCGCGGGCTTGGCCAGCAGCTCCCACGTCTTCGGCCCGGCCACGCCGTCCCCCGACAGCCCCTTGTCCAGCTGGAAGGCCGCGAGCCGGGCCTGCAGCTCCGGTGACATCTCCGCCATCGCGTCCTCCTAGTACCCGTGGGCCCTGAGCTGCCGGTCGAGGTATTCCACCCACTCGCCGCTGTCCCCGAGCCGCACCTCAGGGAAGGTCTCCGGGTCGGCAGCGACGTCGACCCCGTGCCGCCGGAACACCTCGGCCTTGTCCGCCGAGCCCTCGGCCTCCGCCACGAACGCCTCGGCCCGCTCCGCCACCCCACGCGCGCCCGCCTCGTGCAGGAACCAGTCCCGGAACTGCGCCCAGTCCTCCTCGCGCCCACTCCAGACCGGCCCGCACTCGGCGAGGAAGTCCGCCCACTCGCGCTCGGACGCCCGCGCCAGTTCGAGGTAGAGGTCCGTCAGCGAGTCCCCGTACTCCTGAACCCGCGCCACGACCCACCCGGGATCGCCTGCATAGGTGACGTACTCGACGAACCGCTCCACCGCGTACTCGTCAACCGACTCACCGACAGCCCGCTCCCGCAACCCGTTGCGAAACGCGTCCCAGTCGTCCCCCACCGGCTCGGCGCACAGGACCTCGAACCACCGCCGAGCCCCATCCGCGTCCGCGATCCCCACCACCCGGACCGCCCCAGCCACCACGTCGTCCATCGGTCCCCACCCATCCGCGATCGGAGAGTCGAACACCTGGCCCCAGCCAAGCTACGACGCCCCCCCCACGCGAACGGACGCCCGTTCATCCGGACTTTCGGGCACCCATCCACCACCCACCGCCCGCCCTAAAGACCGCGTCCGCATACCCAACGACGAACACGCTGAATGACCAAGGGAAGCTCGGCCCCGGCGACGAGGTGAAGGCGGGCCACGGAGAGTGTGGTGCCCCCGGCAGGACTCGAACCTGCGGCCAAGAGCTTAGAAGGCTCCTGCTCTATCCGCTGAGCTACAGGGGCGTGGGACGACTGCCCCGTCGCTGGAGGGTAGCCGTCTCGAAGGGTGTGATCGCCGGAAGCGGCCCGTCCGTTTCTCCGTCGAGCCGGTTGGGTGACGAAACCGTCATCTGGGGGCGGTCGAGGCCCGCTCCACCAGCGTGGTCGGAAGGGTCCGGCTGGGGCCGGGTCTTGCGCCGTCGAGCAGGGATATGGCCAGCTCAGCGGCTATGCGCCCCTTGTCGACAAGATCCTGTCTGACGGTCGTGAGCGGCGGATCGGCCCACTGGGCGGCGGGGGTGTCGTCGAAGCCCACGAGGGTGAGGTCCTCGGGCACGCGCAGTCCCAGGTCGTGTGCGGCGCGCAACGCCCCCAGCGCCAGTTCGTCGGACATGCACAGCAGCGCCGTGGGCCGCGGGACCTGCCGCAGCAGCCAGTGGGCGCCCTCGCGCCCGTGGTCGCGCAGGCAGCCGGGCGTCTCCCACACCGGCGGCGCGTCCAGCACCGACACGTACCCCGCCATCCGCTCCCGCGTCACCCGGTACCGCGAGGTCGCCACGCGCTCGGCGGACGGGGGGCCGCTCACGCCGTCCGCGTGCAGGGCGAACGCCAGCACGCCCACGTCGCGGTGGCCCAGCCCGACCACGTGGGACGCCGCCAGCGCGGCGCCCGCGCGGTCGGCGACGTCCACCATCGCGGACCCGGGCAGCACCGGCTGGTCGATGACCACCAGCGGCAGCCCCCGCCGCTCGACCTCGACGAGGGCCGCGCAGTCGTCCGGCAGGGAGTACGCGACGGCGACGTCGGCGTGCGCCCGCGCGACGCTCTCGCGTCGGGGGCCGCCCTCGACGCCGGGCATCAGCAGCATGGAGCGCTCGACGTCCAGGGTGTCGGCGAGGCTGTCCAGCACGATCGACAGCGCCGGGTCGGAGAACGCCGCGGACAGCCGCGAGCCGAGCATCACCGCCACCGAGCCGCCGCTGCGCGTGGCCAGGCTGCGCGCGACCGGGTCCGGCCCCGCGTACCCCAGCGCCGCCGCCGTCATGATGATGCGCTCGCGCAGCGACGCCGAGAGCTGATCAGGGCGGTTGTAGGCGTTCGACACCGTCGCCCTGGACACACCCACTTCGCGAGCCACCGTGTCCAGGGTCGGCCGTCGTTCCCGTCCCACCCCCCAAGCCTAACGGTCGGCTAAATCACGCGACCGCTCTGAAGCGCTTCAGTTAGCATGGCCGCGTGGTCGCTGTCCTCGTCTTCTTCGCCCTGAACGGTGTCGTGTTCGGCTCGTGGGCCTCACGCGTGCCCGCGCTCGCCGCCCAGATCGGCGCCCAGGAGGGCGCGCTCGGGCTCTCGCTGCTCGGCGCCAGCGTCGGCATGATCGCGGCCGCGTCGGTCACCGGCAGGCTGACGGCGTCCTTCGGCGCGCGCCGGGTGCTCGGCCTCTCGACGCTGGCCAGCGCCGCCGCGCTCCCGCTGCTCGGGCTCGCCCCGTCGCCGCTGGCCCTCGGCCTGGCGCTGGTCCTGCTCGGCGCCTGCGTCGGCACCTTCGACGTGGCGATGAACGTCGCCGCGGTGACCGTCATCCGGGCCACCGAGCGCCCGATGATGCCGATCTTCCACGCGTCGTTCAGCTTCGGCGGCCTGCTCGGCGCGAGCGGCGCGGCGGTGGCCGCGTTCGCGGGCCTCCCGCCCTTCCAGCACCTGCTGATCGTCAGCGGGCTGGTCGTGGTCGCGCTCGCGGTCTTCGTGCGCCAGGTGTCCGACGAGGTCCGCCCCGCCGAGGCGGTGACCACCTCCACCGGGCCCGCCGCGTTCCGCAGGCCGGTGCTCTGGCTGCTTGCAGGCGTCGCCCTGTTCTCCGCGGTCGCCGAGGGCGCCAGCGCCGACTGGTCTGCCCTGTTCGCCGCCGAGTACCGGGGGATGAGCGAGGCGTCCGCGGCGATCGTCTACGGCGTCTTCTCCATCGCCATGGCCGTCACCCGGCTGTTCGGCGAGCGGGCCCAGCGCCGCTTCGGGCCCGAGCGGCTGCTCGTCTTCGGCGCGCTGGTCGGTGGCGGCGGGCTGATCCTGACCGCGCTCGCGCCGTCGGCCGTGGTGACCTTCGCCGGATTCGCCCTGGCGGGCGTCGGTCTGGCGTACATGTTCCCGGTCGCGCTCGACCTCGCCGCGGCCGCCGGGCGCCGCGCCGACGGCACCGGCGGCGAGCGCGAGCTGGGCTTCGTCACCACCATCGCCTACAGCGGGTTCCTGGCCGGACCACCGTTGGTCGGCGGCATCGCGCACCTGTCGGACCTGGCCGTCGCCCTCGGCGTTGCGGGCATGATCGCCTGCGCCATCGCCCCCACGGCGATCGCCGCGCGGGCGGCGGCCAAGCGGGAAGCCGTCACTGTGTGAAACACGTGCTCTCGGCTCGCGATCACCGGCGCACTACTCTGCCAAGAGTGGACAAGCCCCAGCGTGCGACCGGCGTCGTCGGACTCATCGCCGTCGGGATCGGGCTCGCCGCCACCCTGGCCGCGCTCCTGGTCTCGCTCTCCGGCGACGGCCTCTACGACCTGCTCGGCCTGCCCACCCCCGACGCCTTCACCCGGCACGGCCTGACCGTCGTCCGGGTGCTCGCCGAGGTCGGCAGCGTGATCACCATCGGCTCGCTGCTGTTCGCCGCGTTCCTCGTGCCTCCGCAGAAGTCCGGCGTGCTCGACGTCGGCGGCTACGGGGCGCTGCGCTGGGCGGGCGGCGGCGCGCTGCTGTGGTTCGTCGGCGCGCTGCTGTCCGCGCCGTTCCTGGCCGCCGACGCCGTCGGCCGCCCCGTCCTCGACATCCTGTCCGCGGACACCCTGCTCTCCCTGGTCGGCGCGCTGTCGCAGGCCCAGGCGTGGCTGCTGACGGCCGCCATCGCGCTGCTCGTCTTCGTGGGCACCCGGTTCGTGCTGACCTGGGGCTGGACGACCGTGCTGTTCGGCGTCGCCCTGATCGGGATGACGCCCGTCGCGGTCACCGGGCACTCGTCGAGCGGCGGGTCGCACGACATGGCCACCAACAGCCTGCTGCTGCACCTGGTCTCGGCCGCGCTGTGGGTCGGCGGGCTGATCGCGCTGCTGGCCCACGGCAGGCGCGCGGGCGCGAACCTGCCGCTCGCCGCGACCCGGTTCTCCAGGATCGCCCTGGTCTGCTGGATCGTCATGGCCGGGTCCGGGGTGATCAACGCGCTGGTCCGGCTGCCCCTGGCGGACCTGTTCACCAGCACGTACGGGCTGCTGGTCGTGGCGAAGGGCGCGGCGCTGCTCGTGCTGGGCGTGTTCGGCTACTTCCAGCGCGAACGCGGCGTGAAGGCCGTCGTCGAGAAGGGCGCGGGCGGACCGCTGATGCGGCTGGCCGCTGGCGAGGTCCTGCTGATGCTGGTCACCTTCGGCCTGGCCGCCGGGCTCGCCCGCACGCCGCCGCCGGAGTCGGCCATCGTCGTGCCCGACCGCGTCGAGCTGGCCCTCGGCTTCCCGCTCAGCGAGCCGCCGACGGTGAGCACCCTGCTGTTCGACTGGCGCTTCGACCTGATCTTCGGCACGCTAACGCTCGCCCTCGCCGGGCTGTACCTGCTCGGCCTGCGCAAGCTGCGGGCGCGGGGGGTGGCGTGGCCGGTCGGGCGGACGGTCGCCTGGCTCGCGGGCTGCCTGGTGATCCTGTTCGCCACGTCGTCGGGCTTCGGCAAGTACGCGCCCGCGATGTTCAGCGTCCACATGCAGACGCACATGATGCTGTCGATGCTGGCCCCGATCCTGCTGGTCCTGGGCGCGCCGATGACGCTGGCGCTGCGCGCCCTCCCGGCAGCGGGCTCCGACGCCCCGCCCGGGCCCCGGGAGTGGCTGCTCGCGCTGGTCCACTCGCCGGTCTCGCGCGCGCTGACCAACCCCGTGGTGGCGCTGGTGCTGTTCATCGGCTCGTTCTACGGGCTGTACCTGTCGGGGCTGTTCGACTCCGCGCTGCCGCAGCACTGGGCGCACCTGGCGATGAACGCGCACTTCCTGATCGTCGGCTATCTCTTCTACTGGCCGGTGATCGGCGTCGATCCGGCGCCGCGCAGGCTGCCGCACCTGGGCAGGCTCGGTCTGGTGTTCGCGTCGCTGCCGTTCCACGCGTTCTTCGGCGTGGTCCTCATGGGCATGCAGACGGTGATCGGGGAGGCGTTCTACCGGGGGCTCGCGCTGCCGTGGAACTCCGACCTGCTGGCGGATCAGCGCCTCGGCGGCGGCATCGCGTGGGCGTCGGGGGAGATCCCCCTGCTGGTCGTGCTGATCGCGCTGCTCGTGCAGTGGGCGCGGGCCGACGACCGCGAGGCCCGGCGGTCGGACCGCCGCGTCGATTCCGGCGATTCGGACGAACTCGAGGCGTACAACGCGATGCTGAAGAAGATGGCGGACCGGAAGCCGTAGTTATCCACAGGTCGCGGATCGCGGTGGCGAGCGGGATCGCCGCCCGGCCAACCTGGTCTCAGCGGGCCCGACGCGGGCCCGGCGACGACTGGGAGAGGCAGATGTTCGAGACGTTGGTGACCATGGCGGGCAGGCTGGTGGACGACCCGGTGCAGCGCCGCACCGGCGACGGCACGGTCTGGGCACGGTTCCGGCTGGTGAGCACCGAACGCCGGTACGACGCGGAGATCGCCGACTGGGTCGACGGCAACGTGATGTTCGTGTCGGTGCACTGCTGGCGCACGGTCGGCAGGAACGCGCTGAGCACGCTCAAACGCAACGACCCGGTGATCGTGCACGGGCGGATGCGCATCTACGGGCAGACCACCGAACTCGCCGACAACCGCGACGTCCAGATCGACGCCTACCACCTGGGTCTGGACCTGAGCAGGTGCGATGACGTGGTCCGATCGGCCGCGACCGAGCACGCCGCGCTCGCCGCGGTCGCCTGAACGGGTGATCGCCATGGTTGTGCGGGTGTCCGCAGAAGTCGTTCGGCGGCGCAAAGCACCCTGCCGCGGTCAGGCCGTCCGCCCCGTCGCTCTACGATCGCGGGCATGGCCGAGTTCATCTACACCATGCGGAAGGTGCGCAAGGCGCACGGGGACAAGGTCATCCTTGATGACGTCAGCCTGTCCTTCCTGCCCGGCGCGAAGATCGGGGTCGTCGGCCCCAACGGCGCCGGTAAGTCCAGCGTGCTCAAGATCATGGCGGGGCTCGACCAACCGGGCAACGGCGATGCGTTCCTGGCTCCTGGCTACACCGTCGGCATCCTGCAGCAGGAGCCGCCGCTCAACGAGGAGAAGACGGTCCTCGGCAACGTCGAGGAGGCCGTCGGGGAGACCAAGCAGAAGCTCGACCGGTTCAACCAGATCGCCGAGCAGATGGCCACCGACTACTCCGACGAGCTGATGGAGGAGATGGGCAAGCTCCAGGAAGAGCTGGACCACGCCGACGCGTGGGACCTGGACTCCCAGCTGGAGCAGGCGATGGACGCACTGCGGTGCCCGCCGCCGGACGCCGAGGTCAGCAAGCTCTCCGGCGGTGAGCGCCGCCGGGTGGCGCTGTGCAAGCTGCTGCTGTCCAAGCCCGACCTGCTCCTGCTCGACGAGCCCACCAACCACCTCGACGCCGAGAGCGTGCTCTGGCTGGAGCAGCACCTGGCGCAGTACGCGGGCGCCGTGCTGGCCGTGACCCACGACCGGTACTTCCTCGACAACCTGGCCGAGTGGATCCTGGAGATCGACCGAGGCAGGCTCTACCCCTACGAGGGCAACTACTCCACCTACCTGGAGAAGAAGCGCGAGCGGCTGGAGGTCCAGGGCAAGAAGGACGCCAAGCTGGCCAAGCGGCTGCGCGACGAGTTGGAGTGGGTGCGGTCCAACGCCAAGGCCCGCCAGACCAAGTCCCGCGCCCGCCTCGACCGGTACGAGGAGATGGCCGCCGAGGCCGAGCGCACGCGCAAGCTCGACTTCGAGGAGATCCAGATCCCGCCGGGCCCGCGCCTGGGCAGCGTGGTGGTCGAGGTCGACCACCTGCGCAAGGGCTTCGGCGACCGGGTGCTGATCGACGACCTGTCGTTCAGCCTGCCCCGCAACGGCATCATCGGCGTGATCGGTCCCAACGGCGTCGGCAAGACGACGCTGTTCAAGACCATCGTCGGGCTGGAGAAGCCGGACGCTGGCGATGTCCGGATCGGCGAGACGGTCAAGCTCTCCTACGTCGACCAGAACCGCGCGGGCATCGACCCGAAGAAGACCGTCTTCGAGGTCGTCTCCGGCGGGCTGGACTACATCGAGGTCGGCCAGGTCGAGATGCCCTCGCGCGCCTACGTCAGCGCGTTCGGCTTTAAGGGCCCGGACCAGCAGAAGCCCGCGGGCGTGCTGTCCGGCGGCGAGCGCAACCGGCTCAACCTGGCGCTGACGCTCAAGCAGGGCGGCAACCTGATCCTGCTGGACGAGCCCACCAACGACCTGGACGTGGAGACCCTCGGCTCGCTGGAGAACGCCCTGGAGCAGTTCCCCGGCTGCGCCGTCGTCATCTCCCACGACCGCTGGTTCCTCGACCGCGTCGCCACCCACATCCTGGCGTGGGAGGGCACCGAGGAGAACCCGGCGAAGTGGTTCTGGTTCGAGGGCAACTTCGAGGGCTACGAGAAGAACAAGATCGACCGCATGGGCGCCGAGGCCGCCCGCCCCCACCGGGTCACCTACCGCAAGCTCACCCGAGGCTGACGGGCAGGCAACCGTGGCGGCCTGGACCGACGACCCTGCGGCGGACGGCGCGGCCCTCCTGGCCATCGCCGCCCGACTCCGCTGGAGCACCCCGGAACTGGCAGTCCACCTAGCCGCCCAAGCCCTCACCCGAGCAACCCCCCAAGGCACCGGGGCGGTCGCCCCCACCACGGCCGACCACCCCGGTGCCCCGGGATCCCAACCCGCCGTCCACCCCGGTGCCCTGGGTTTCCAACTCCTGGCACCCCAACCCGTCTCCACCCCCGGCGAGCCCGGCCTTTCGCTCCACTACCCAGGCGTCCTGGCCGCCCAGGCCAGCTCCGGCATCGGTGAGTCCGAACCTTCGTTCCGCCACCCGGGCGTCCTGGCACCGCAGGCTGGCTCCGGCATCGGCGAGCCCGATCCTTCGTTCCGCCACCCGGGCGTCCTGGCACCGCAGGCTGGCTCCGGCATCGGTGATTCCGGGACTTGGCTCTACCGGCCCAGTGCCCTGGCACCGCAGGCCGCTTCGGGGATCGGTGAGCCCGGGACGTCACTCCACGGTCCCGGCAACTCGACATCTCAGCCTGGGGCCGCCACCGGTGAATCCGGCGCTTCCAACCGCCCCGGCGCCCCGGCACCTCAGCCCGGGTTCGGTGCCGGGGAGCCCGGCACCTCACTCAACCGCCCAGGTGCCTTAACCGACCCCACCGGTCTCCTGCCCGAGCCCGGTCGCTTAGCCGAACCCGGTCGTCTGGCTGAGCCGGACCGTCTGGTCGAACCCAGCGTCCCCGGTGTCCATTCCGGCACCTTCGCCCACCACGTCCCCGCCGATCGCTCCGGGATGGGCGCGGCGGCTGGCCAGCAGGCGTGGGGCGAGTTGCGCACCCATGCCCAGATCCTGCTCGCCGTCGGGCTGGTTGGGCTGGGGCGGCCCGCGGAGGCGGTGGAGCCGGGTGTGGCCGCGCTGCGGTCGGTGGTCGCCGCTGGTCGGGGCGAGGACGGCGTTGTGTTGCGGACGGCGTTGGCGGCCTGTGCTCGCGCGCTCGGGGATCCGCTGGCGGGGTCGGAGATCCTGCGGCCCGTGGTGAGCGCCGAGGGGATGTCGCCTGCCGTCTCCGCGCGGGCGATGGCCGAGCTTGCCGCGTGTCTGTCCCACGTCGCCGGGCGGGATGACGTTGAGGATGCGTTCGCCGAGGCCGACCGGCTGCTCGCGGCCGACGAGGGCCTCTCTCCAGCCCGCCGCCGCGTGGAGCGCGCGTTGGTCTGTGCCAACACCGCCGCCTACCACCGCCGCTACGGCGACACCGAGGCCGCCGCCGACGCCGCGCACGAAGGGCTCGCCATCCTCCGCCACCCGGACGGCACCGACCCCGACCAGTCGGCCGTGCGGGCGTCCCTCGTCTACGAGCTGGCCCTCGCCCTGCTCGACGACGGCGCGCTCAACGACGCCGTGACCGCCTGCGCCCCCCTGCTCGCCGAGCCGGTGCGTGCGACCACCGCGCCGCCGGTCGCCCGTCTGCGCATGGCCATCGCCACCCGCGTCCACATCCCGGCGGGCCGCACCGACCTCGGCCGCACCCTGCTGCTGGACACCGTCGACACCGCCCAGCGCCACGGGCTCGACAGCATCCTCGCCGACGCCTGGACCTTCCTCGCCAACACCGAGGAGAACACCGCCCGCCCAGTCGAAGCCCTCCACGCCCTCCGCTCGGCCCGCGCCGCCGAGCACCGGCACCACCGCGCCGCCAGCCGGGCCCGCCGCATCCTCACCGCCGAGTTCGCCCCCGAACGCGACCCCACCCGCGGCGCCACCCTGCTGAACACGGTCGTCCAGCCCCACGCCCCGACCATCCCGCTCCCCGCCCAGCACCGCCGCCATACCCCGACACAGCCTTCCGACGGCCGACAACCGACCACCGCAGCGCCCCACCCCGAACCCCCGCCGCCCCGAACCGCACCATCGGACCCGGCGGGGATGCCTTTGTCCGGCGCCTGGACCTCCACCACCGACAGCCCGGGCCCGGCGGGGCAATCCGCGCGGACAACCAGTGAAGCCGACCAGGGCGCACCGACACCAAGCCCGTCCCACGACTCCGGCGAAACCCCGACCCGCCGGTCACGGCACGCCAATCCGCCGGATCCGGGTTCGCCCGTGCCCGAGATGTCACCGCTCGCGGCCGATTCCCTCTCAACGACCGGCAACCCGAGTCCGGTGGATCATAGGCAGAGGCCGCAGAATGAGATCGTTGTCCCGGAGGCGGGCAGGACGGACGCCGCGCGCCCCGGGTCCCGGTGGCGGGACGGGGAGCCGCACCCGCGGGAGCCGGAGGAGCACCCGCGACCGGGGCAGGACAGCGTCGCCTCCCGCTTCGGGTTCCACCGGGACGCGGGCGTGGTGGGGCCGCGTGTCGAGAGTCGACACGTCCCGGTCGAAGGCGCCCAGCCGGGTGTCGCCGGGCGTGAGCCGGAGAAGGAGACGTCACCCGTGGGTCGGCATGAGGCACCGGACAACGGCCGTGATCCGTCGGCGTCGGCGGACACGCCGGACCTGCGGGACGAGGATCCCGGCTTCACCCTGATCCTGGTCAGGGCCGAGCCGATCGGCCACCCGGACGCCATCGAGCCGGAGGAGCCCGCCCTGCCGGTCGGCGACGACGCCATGATCAACGCCCTGGCCTCCCGGGTCCGCGACCTGGCCCCCACCGGGACCGACCTGGTCCGTTGCGACCGCGGCGAGTTCGCCGTGCTGCTCCCGCGCACCCCGACCGTCATCGCCGAGCAGTTCGCCTCGATCATCCGCAAGCAGGCAGGCCGAGGTCCCTGGCTGGCCGACGTCGTCGGCAGGCCCGTCACGGTCCGCACCGCCGTCGCCAACCACGCGGCCGCAGGCGTGGCCCGGGGCCTGGACAGCCTTCTCACCGTCGCCCGTGCCACCCTCCGCGGCGAACCCACCCCCGCCGCAGGCCTTCACGGCGAACCCTCGTCCACCCTCCTCAGCAGCGAGTCGGCCCCCACAGGCACGCCGACGGCCCTCCGCGACGAGTCAGCGCCTGCCGCCACCCCCCACAGCGAGCCAACGCCCGCCACCCCCACCGCCTTCGGCGACGAGTCCGCCGCCACGCCGACCGACCTCCGCGGCGAGTCGACGCCGACGGTCTTCGGCGACGAGTCGGGGTCCGCCGTCACGCGGACCGGCCGCCGTGGCGAGTCGACGCCGACGTTTCTCGGCGACGAGTCGGGGTCCGCCGTCACGCGGACCGGCCGCCGTGGCGGGCCGACGCCGACGGTTCTCGGCAACGCGCCGGGGTCCGCCGCCACGCCGACCAGCGTCCGCGGCGAGTCGACCCCGCCGGTCGTCGGCGACGAGCCTGGGGCCACCGCGGCGCGGACCGGCCTTCGTGGCGAGTCCGCGACCAGCGCCCCTCCCACCACCGGCAGCACGCCATCCGCGACGCCGACCAACCGCCACAGTGAGTCCGCGGCCGGTGACAGCCCCGCCATCCCCCGCCCGTCCCGCCGCGAGCGGCGTGCTGCGGCGCCGTCGGATGCCCACGAGGTCCTCAGCCGGTTCGGCATCACCGCGGCGGGTGGTGGCCGCAGGCGTGCCCCCGACGACGACCTCGACCCGTACCTCACCGTCGGGGCCGCCATCCCCGCCCAGGCCGCCAGGCCCGCCGATCCCGAGCCCGACGAGGTTCCCCCGGTCGAGCCCGCGCCCGAGGAGATCCCCCCGATCGAACCCGGCCCCGACCAGGTCCCCGTCCGGCCCGATCCCGGCGGCATCCCCCCGGTCGAGCCCGCCCCCAACGAGGTTCCGCCGGTTCGCCCGAACCCCAGTGAGATCCCCGACGAGAAGCCCTCCGCCGCGAGCCTCCTCGACCGCCTGAGCAAGCTGGCCTCCGGCGAGTCCGCCGCCGACCGCCCGGGCAGGCGCGCCGCTGCGCCGGAAGCCGCGGATCGGTTGGGAAGACGGGCGTCCGGGGAGCCCGCGCCGGACGTCATCAATCGGCTGGGCAGGCTTGCGTCCGGAGAGTCCGCCCCCGGCTCGATCGGCCGCACGGGCAAGCGGGCTGCCAGCGACTCCGCGGCCCGTGCCGGCAGAGCCGTGTCCGGGGACCGGCGAAATCAGCTCCCGGATCTGCCCACGCCGGGCACCCCGGGCAAAACAGCCTCCGGGGAGAAGGACTCCGTCAGCGAGCAGGCCGCATCGGACCCCGCCGAGCCCCCGGCCGCCCCCGTGCGCCGTGCGGACTCCGCCGTCATCCCCCGGCCCAGCCCCGCGATGGCCGAGTGGCTGCGCCGGGCGGGCCGCCCCCTCCCCGACGACGACCTGCCCGCGGCGGACCAGGCCGACGACCCGACACCCGCCTCCCCCGACCCTGCGCCACCCGCCCCTGACCCGGCACCCGCCACCCAGGCCCCAGCGACCCCCAGCGAAACGGCGGCAGCCGAGCCCCCACCGCCGGTGAACGGCGCCCCGGCCGACCCGACCCAATCCCGCCCCCGCAGGCGCGAGCGCTCCTCCAGCGACCTCGCCAACCTCCTCACCGAGGCACTGGCCGCCTTCCAGGAGACCCACCCCGCCCAGGACTGGGCCGACGAGCCCGAGCGCCCCAGCCCCCTCGACGCCGCCCTGGCCGCCCGCAGGCCGCTGCCCGGGCCCGTGCGGCCCAACGAAGGCGGTCGCCGCCGGGCCCCGGACGACCACGAGCCCACCGACGTCGGCCAGGCGTCCGGCAGGCGGGCCGCCCGACGCGCCCGCGAGGAGCGGTGGGTTGCCGACGCCCGGGCCGCCGACCCCGACTCGCCGCCGCCCGCGCGGACCTTCTCGTGGCGGCCGGACGAGGGGGGCAGGCACCGGTCGTCGGGATGGGCGCCCGCCGACGTGGACGGCGGCTGAGTTCTGCCTGGCAGGACCCGATTTCCCGGCTCTGTTAATGCCCGGTCACCGTGCGGTGAACAGTCCAGGCGCGGCATGCCGCCCCGGGGCCCGGCACTACCCTGAGGGTGTGACACACCGACGTGGCACATCGACTGTGGAGCCGACCTGAAGATGACCTCGACTGGTACCCCGTCCCGCACCGAGAGAGCCGCCAGCGTCGACGGCTCACCCGCGCGCAGTCCCGAGCAGACCCGGGACGAGCTCATCGCGCGGGCCGCGGAGCTGGACCCCGACATAGCCGACCTGATCCGGCTGTACTACCGCTACATCCCCCCTGAGGAAGTCCTCGACGACGACCCGCGCGACCTCCTCGGCGCCGTCCACTCGCACACCCAGCTCGCCGAGCGCCGCGTGCGCGGCCGCCCCGCCGTGCGGATGCTGAACCCGGAGACCAGGACCGACGAGTGGTCCTCCCCGTGCTCGGTCATCCAGCTCGTCACCGACGACATGCCCTACCTCGTCGAGTCCGTCACCGCCGCGCTCGCCCGCACGGGCGCGCACGTCCAGCGGGTCATTCACCCCATCGTGGTCGTCCGGCGGGATGTCGCTGGCAACCTTCAGGAGATCCTGCCGACCGCCGACGCCGAGGCCCCGCCCGCGGAGGCGTTCCCCGAGAGCTGGATGTCCATCGAGGTGGACCGGGTCACCGACGGCGAGCGGGCCCGCGAGATCGAGACCGTGCTGCACTCGGTGCTGACCGACGTGCGCGAGGTCGTCGAGGACACCGACCGGATGATCGGCACGGCGATCAGCCTGGCCGACCAGCTGGAGCAGAACCCGCCGCCGCTGGACGCCGAGCACCTCGCCGACGGCGCCGAACTGCTGCGCTGGCTGGCCGACGGCCACTTCACCTTCCTCGGCTACCGCAACTACGAGCTGGTCGACGGCGACGGCGAGCCCGCCCTGCGCGCCATCCTCGCCAGCGGCCTCGGCGTGCTGCGCCAGGACAGCCTGGCCGCCCGCAGCCTCACCGCCGGGCCGGACGCCGTGCGCCACGCCCTCGCGCCCGAGCTGCTGGTCCTCACCGAGGCGAGCGCGCCGTCCACCGTGGCCCGCGCCGCCTACCCGTACTACGTGGGCGTCAAGACCTTCGACAGCGACGGCCGCGCCACCGGCGAGCACCGCTTCCTAGGCATCTTCACCACCTCCGCGCTGCACGAGGACGTGCTCGACATCCCCGTGGTGCGCCGCCGCGTCCGCGACGTGATCCACCGCGCGGGCTTCCCGATGGAGTCCTACTCCGGGCAGCGCATGCTGGAGGTCATCCAGAACTGGCCGCGCGCCGAGCTGTTCTCCGCCACCGCCGAGTCCATCTACACGACCGCGACCGGCGTGATCGCGCTGGCCGACCGGCGCAGGCTGCGGCTGTTCCTGCGCAGGGACCCCTACGGCCGGTTCTTCACCTGCCTGGTGTTCCTCCCGCGCGACCGCTACACCACCACCTCCCGCATCGCCATGCAGGAGGTGCTGCTCGAGGAGTTGGGCGGCACCAACCTGGAGTTCAGCACCCGCCTCGGCGAGTCGCCGCTGGCGCAGGTGTACTTCATCGTCCGCACCGACCCGGCGACGATCACCGACCCGGACGTGCTGCGCATCCAGGAGCGGCTCACCCAGGCCGTGCGGACCTGGGACGACCGCATGGTCGAGGCCCTGCTCACCGAGCGGGCCAACGGCGCCAACAGCGAGTCGGCCACCGAGCTGGGCCAGCGCTTCGCCAACGCGTTCCCCGAGGCGTACAAAGAGGACTTCGACGCCCCCGAGGGCCTGGCCGACCTGCGCCGGATCATGGCGCTGGGCAAGGACGACATGGCCGTCCAGTTCTACGTGCCCGAGGGCGCGGAGGCGGGGGAGCGGCGGCTCAAGCTGTTCCTCGCGGGCGGCAAGGTGACGCTCTCCCAGGTGCTGCCGGTGCTGCAGGCGATGGGCGTCGAGGTGCTGGACGAGCGCCCGTACGAGCTCGAGCGCGACGACCGCGAGCCGTGGTGGGTCTACGACTTCGGCCTGCGCATCGATCCGGCCGTGCTGGAGGCGCGCACCGACGACCTCGACCGGCTGCCCGCCGAGTTCGAGGACGCGTTCAGCGCGTCGTGGCGCGGCGAGGCCGAGGTCGACCGGTTCAACGCGCTGGTGCTGCGCGGCGGCGTCACGTGGCGGCAGGCGGCGATCCTGCGCGCGTACTCGCGGTACCTGCGCCAGGCGGGCACGCCGTACAGCCAGGAGTACATCGAGGACGCCGTGCTCGCCCACACGCACGTGGCGACCGCGCTGATCCAGCTGTTCGAGACCTGCTTCGACCCCACGCTGTCCGCGGACACCCGCTCCGCGCACGCCAAGGCGCAGATCGACGAGATCTCCGGGATGATCGACGGGGTCACCAGCCTCGACGAGGACCGCATCCTGCGCAGCCTGCTGACCGTCATCCGGGCGACGCTGCGCACGAACTACTACGTGCGCGACGCCGAGGGCAACCCGCGCCCGTACCTGGCGATCAAGCTGGAGCCGGGCGCGATCCCCGAGCTGCCCGAGCCGAGGCCGCGGTTCGAGATCTTCGTCTACTCCCCCCGGGTGGAGGGCGTGCACCTGCGGTTCGGCCCGGTCGCCCGCGGCGGCCTGCGCTGGTCCGACCGCAGGGAGGACTTCCGCACCGAGGTGCTGGGCCTGGTCAAGGCGCAGGCGGTGAAGAACGCCGTGATCGTGCCGGTCGGCGCGAAGGGCGGCTTCGTCGTCAAGCGCCCGCCAGCGCCGGTCGGTGACGCCGCGCTGGACCGCGAGGCGTTCATGGCCGAGGGCGTGGCGTGCTACCGCATGTTCATCTCCGGCCTGCTCGACCTGACCGACAACCTCGACGGCACCGAGGTCGTGCCCGCCAAGGACGTCGTGCGCTACGACGAGGACGACACCTACCTCGTCGTCGCCGCGGACAAGGGCACCGCCACGTTCTCCGACATCGCCAACGACGTGGCGCGCCAGTACGGGTTCTGGCTCGGCGACGCCTTCGCCTCCGGCGGCTCGGTCGGCTACGACCACAAGGCCATGGGCATCACCGCCCGCGGCGCGTGGGAGAGCGTCAAGCGGCACTTCCGCGAGCTGGGCGTGGACACCCAGACCGAGCCGTTCACCGTCGTCGGCATCGGCGACATGTCCGGCGACGTGTTCGGCAACGGCATGCTGCTGTCCGACCAGATCCGCCTGGTGGCCGCGTTCGACCACCGGCACATCTTCATCGACCCCGACCCGGACCCGGCGAGCTCGTTCGCCGAGCGCCAGCGCCTGTTCGCGCTGCCGCGCTCGTCCTGGGACGACTACGACCGCGCCAAAATCAGCGCGGGCGGCGGGGTCTGGCCGCGCACGCTCAAGTCGATCCCGCTCAGCCCGGAGGCGGTGCGCGCGCTCGGTCTGCCCGAGGGCACGCAGAAGCTCTCGCCCCCGGAGCTGATGAAGGCGATCCTGCTCGCCGAGGTCGACCTGCTGTGGAACGGCGGCATCGGCACCTACGTCAAGGCCAGCACCGAGACCCACGCCGACGTCGGCGACAAGGCCAACGACGCGCTCCGCGTCGACGGCGCCGACCTGCGGGTCAAGGTGGTCGGCGAGGGCGGCAACCTGGGCCTGACCCAGCGCGGCCGCATCGAGTTCGCCCGCGCGGGCGGCAAGGTCAACACCGACGCGCTGGACAACTCCGCGGGCGTGGACTGCTCCGACCACGAGGTCAACATCAAGATCCTGCTCGACCACCTGGTCCGCTCCGGCGAGCTGGACCCCGAGCAGCGCGACGACCTGCTGGCCGAGATGACCGACGAGGTCGCCGACCTGGTGCTGGCCGACAACTACCGGCAGAACGCGGTCATGGGCGTCAGCCGCGCCCACGCCAAGCCGATGCTGTCGGTGCACCAGCGGCTCGTGGACAGCCTGGAGAGCCGGGGCCTGGACCGCGAGCTGGAGGCGCTGCCGACCAGGGCGCAGTTCAAGGCGATGGACAAGGCGGGCGAGCAGCTCACCTCCCCGGAGCTGTGCGTGCTGCTCGCGCACGTCAAGCTGGCGCTCAAGGACGACGTCCTGGCCGCCGACCTGCCGGACCTCGACGTGTTCGCGCGCAGGCTGCCGGAGTACTTCCCGACCCAGCTGCGCGAGCGGTTCGCCAAGGCGATCTCGGCGCACCCGCTGCGCCGCCAGATCACCACGACGCTGCTGGTCAACGAGGTCGTCGACGGCGCGGGCATCTCCTTCGCCTTCCGGCTGGCCGAGGAGACCAGCGCGTCGGCCACCGACGCCGTGCGCGCGTTCGCCGTGGTCACCCGGGTGTACGACCTGCACGCGATCTGGCGCGACATCGACGCGCTCGACAACATCGTGCCCACCGACGTCGCCGACGCGATGGTGCTGCAGACCCGGCGGCTGCTCGACCGGGCGTGCCGCTGGCTGCTCACCAACCGCCCGCAGCCGCTGGCGGTCGGCGCGGAGATCTCCCGGTTCCACGAGGTCGCCGCCCAGCTCGCGCCCGCGGTCGGGGACTTCCTGCGCGGCCGGGCCAGGGAGCAGGCCGAGGCGGAGACCGAGCGGCTCGTCGCCGTGGGCGTGCCCGTCGAACTGGCCAGGCGGGTCGCCGCGCTGATCGATTCCTACGGCCTGCTCGACGTCACCGAGGTGGCCGAGCTGTCCGAGCGCGACGCCGGGCTGGACTCGGAGCGCTCGCCGTGGGAGACCGCCGAGGTGTACTACGCGCTGGCCGACCACCTGGGCTTCGACCAGATGCTCGACGCGGTCGGCGAGCTGGAGCGCGGCAACCGCTGGCACGCCCTGGCCCGCCTGGCCCTCCGCGACGACCTGTACGGCTCGCTGCGCGCGATCACGCTCGACGTGATGCGCCAGAGCGACCCGGGCACGCCCGCCGCGGACAAGATCGCGGGCTGGGAGCACGCCAACAGCTCCCGGCTGGCCCGCGCCCGCGCGGCGCTGGCGGACATCCAGGAGTCCGGCAGGCTCGACCTGGCGACGCTGTCCGTGGCGGCGCGCCAGATGCGGAGCATGGTCCGCTGATCCGACCGGTGGCCGCCCGCTCCCTGGCGGGCGGCCACCGGCTTATAAAGTCTCCACGGGGCCGATTTTCTGCGGAAGGAACAGGTGCGTTGGGCGTATTCGTCACCGAGGTGCGGCCGCGCTGGTCGGACATGGACTCCTACGGCCACGTCAACCACGCCAGCACCGTGACCCTCCTGGAGGAGGCCCGCGTCGACCTGCTCTTCCACGAGGCCGCGCTCCGCGGCGCCGAGGACCTCGCGCGCGGCGTGGTGGTGGCCAACCTGACGGTGGACTACCTCGCCCCGCTGTACGCGACGGGCCGCGCGGTGCGGGTCGCCGTGTCGGTGCGCGAGATCAGGGCGGCGTACTTCGTGCTGGACTACGTGATCCACAATGGACCGTCGGAGGCCGACCAGGTGGCGGTGACGGCCCGCACGACGCTGGCGCCGTTCGACCTGGACGCGGGCAAACCCCGCCGGATCACCGACGCCGAGCGCGACTTCCTCGCCGCGTGGCACAACGGGGGCGGCCGTGGCTGAGCTGCGCTTCCCCGACCCCGCCGAGCGGGACAACCTGGGCGCGTTCGTCGCCCGCGCGGTCCGGTTGGACCAGCAGGCCGTGGTCCGCCTGCGCGGCCGCGAGGACGGCCTGCTCGACGCCTGGGTCGCCACCCCGTTCGACGTCCTGGCCACCCGCTCGGCGCGGGGCACCCTGACACCGTCGGACGTGACGGTCTCCGGCAACGAGTTGCTCGCCGGCCTCGCCGTGGTCCGCGACGACCGCATCGACCCCGGCCACCCCCGCGACCTGCAGTGGCGCTCCCCGCTGCCACCGGGCAAGCACTGGAAGGTCGTCGACCGCATCCCGTCCCGCGAGGTCGCCGACCTCGCCGACCGGGGCCTTGCGGTGGCTCGCGAGAACGTCGGCCCGCAGGGCACCCCGCCCGCGTCCCTGCTCGACCAGACGGTGCTGACGGTCGAGGGGGAGGGCCTGGCGGTCAAGATCCCCCTACGCTGCCTGTTCGCCCTGTCCGGCATGGGCTTCCTGACCGACGACGACTCCCACATCCGCGTCACCGCCACCGACGCCTGGATGCGCCTCGACGCCCGCTACGGCGCCGTCGTCCGCCGCAGGCACGCCCTCCTGCCACTGCTCGTCTGACCCGCGACGCATCACCCGTGGTGGCGATCGAAGAACCGCGCCACTGCGTCATGCACTGCCGGTTGGGAGCGGGAAGGCGCAAGCGGGCCGATCGTGCGGCAGCCGGTGGCGGGCATCGCTGACCAGGACCGGGTGTAGCGCTGCTTCCAGTACCCGTCGGTGCTGAACAGGAGCGAGGGATCACGCAGGGCAGATTGCGGCACAGCGCTGTCATCTCGGACATGAGGTTGCTATGTCGGACCGCCGTTCATGGCCAGAGTCATGCCCAGCCGTCCCGCAGCGACGCTAGCGCCAGAAACGATGTCCGACTCAGCGCGATGAGAGAGGCGAACAGTCGCGGCCCGGAGGGCAACCATGATCATCGACGACGAGCTCGGCCCTGAGTCAAACCCACGACGAAGAGCTCGCAGCCCCCTCTCATTGAGCAGCCTCGCCCTTGCCATCGGACTCGTAGGGCTTGTAAGCGCAGCCGTCATGACAGGCGTGCTCATAGGCAGGCAGTCAAACCCCGCAGCAACCTCAACAAACCACTCGTCCTCACCAGGTCTTCCCACCCATACCGAAAATATGCGGACGTCAGACGATCGGTACGACCCGGACGTATACGGCAGGCCTCTGACCCCTGATGAGTTCTTCCTCGAATACATGTCGGCCAATGGCTACCCCATTCCGCCGGGTGCGGTGGACTCGGGGATTCGGTTGGCCAAGGCGACTTGCGACCTACTGGAGGGCGGCCTTGGCGTGGAGGAGGTAATCAAAATTCAGATGTCATCAGGCACTACCGACCACGCGGAAGCGCGGCTCTTTATTACCGCCTCAATCTCCTCCTATTGTACGAAACATCTCAAAGTATTACCTGTCGATTGGCTACTGGAACGCTAGTTCGTGTTACTATTGCTACCTATCCATCTGCGTAGATCGGATCGTAAAGGATTTGATTAGAAGGCTGACGTCGGTGCAGCCGCGCCAGCGCCGCGTCGATCTCCTCCAGCGGCAGGCCCAGCTGGCGCAGCACCAGGACCGGTCAGCCCGGTGGCCTTCGCCAGCGCCCCCACACTCCATCGTCGGTCATGGCCCCAAAGAGCCAGGACCTCCCGCTACGTGAGGGTCAAGCCAGCCAGACGGCCGCGTCCGGGGGGAGCAGGCCGCCCTCCAGCGGCGCGCTCGACAGCAGTACCTCGCCCGGCGGCAGCGGGACCGGAGCCGCGGACGTGTTCAGGGCGCAGATCAGCCCGCCGCCCTTGCGGCGGAACGCGAAGCAGCCCGGGGGAGCGCCGTACCACTCCAGCTCGGTGCCGCTGAACGACGCGTGCGTCTTGCGGATCTCCACCGCCTGGCGGTACAGCGACAGCATCGACGCCGGGTCCTCCAGCTGCGCCTCCACGGTCAGCGGGCCCCAGTCGTCGGGGATCGGCAGCCACGTCGACTCGCCGGTGGTGAACCCGAACGGCGCTTCCGTGCCCTCCCACGGCATCGGCACGCGACACCCGTCGCGGCCCTCCTCCGCGCCGCCGGAGCGGTGGTGGATCGGGTCCTGGCGCGCCCAGTCGGGGACGTCGACGTTGGGCAGGCCCAGCTCCTCCCCGTTGTAGAGGTAGGCGACCCCGGGCAGCGCCAGCTCCACCAGCGCCATCGCCCTGGCCCGGCGCGTGCCCGCCGCCCCGTCGCCGTACCGGGAGACGTGCCGCACGACGTCGTGGTTGGACAGCGTCCAGGTGGGCGGCGCCGAGCCCGCCGCGGCCATCGACCGGTCGATGGCCCGGCGCACGGCGTCGGCGTCGAAGTCGGCCTGGGCGAGCTTGAAGTTGAACCCCAGGTGCAGCTCGTCCGGCCGCACGTACCGGGCGAAGCGCTCGTCGCTGTCCACCCAGATCTCGCCGACGGCCATTGTCCCCGGGTGCTCGTCCAGCACGCGGCGGATGAGCCGGTGCACGTCGTGCACGGCCTCGTTGTCGAAGCGCGGGTCGGTGGCGTGCGGGGTCTGGGCGCCCGCCATGACCGCGACGACGGCCGGGTCCATGTCCGGCAGGCCGTCGGGCTTGGCCATGCCGTGCGCGACGTCGATGCGGAAGCCGTCCACCCCGCGGTCCAGCCAGAACCGCAGGGTCTGCACCAGGTCGACCCGCACGTCGGAGGAGTCCCAGTTCAGATCCGGCTGCTGGGGGGCGAACAGGTGCAGGTACCACTGCCCGTCCGGGACGCGGGTCCACGCGGGCCCGCCGAAGATGCTGGTCCAGTTGTTCGGCGGGTCGTCACCGCGCCCGTCGCGGAAGTAGTACCGGGCCCGCTCCGGGCTGCCCGGCGCCGCCGCCAGCGCGGCCTGGAACCAGGGGTGCTGGTCGCTGGTGTGGTTGGGCACCAGGTCGATGGTGACCTTGAGACCGTGCTTGTGGGCGTCCTCGACCAGCCGGTCGAAGGCGGCCAGGTCGCCGAAGAGCGGGTCGACGTCGCGCGGGTCGGCGACGTCGTAGCCGTGGTCGGCCATGGGGGAGCGGAAGAACGGCGTCAGCCACAGGGCGTCGACGCCGAGCAGTTCCAGATAGCCCAGGCGGGAGCGGATGCCCTCCAGGTCGCCGATGCCGTCGCCGTCGGAATCGGCGAAGGACCGCACGTACACCTGGTAGAACACCGCGTCCTGCCACCATGCGGTGGCGCCATCGGGCCGCGCGCTTCGTCGCACGTTCTCCTCGCTCGCGAGAGATCGGACTCCCCGAAGTCCTCGGATCGGATCAGACCCAGCTGTTCATGAGGCTGTTGGCGGCGGTCTCCAGGTACTGCCACAGCTGGGCCCGGTGGCGCTCGTCCAGGCCTGCCTCGTCGACGGCCACGCGCATGCAGCGCAGCCAGGCGTCGCGCTCGATCGGACCGATGGTGAACGGGTGGTGCCGCATCCGCAGCCGGGGGTGCCCGCGCTGGTCGGAGTACGTGTGCGGGCCACCCCAGTACTGCATCAGGAACAGCCGCAGCCGGTCCTCCGCAGGGCCGAGGTCCGGCTCGGGGTACATGGGGCGCAGCACCTCGTCCTCGGCGACCTCGACGTAGAAGCGGTGCACGATCCGGCGGAACGTCTCCTCGCCGCCGACCGCATCGTAGAAGTTCTCGGGTGTGCCCACTGCGTCATCATCCCCCACGGGTCGCATCGTCCCCCATTGGCTACGGCTGCGGGGCCGGTGGGAACAGCCTGCCGAGCGGCGGCTGGATGTCCGCCTCCTCCAGCGCGGCCATCGCGCGCGCCCGCAGGGCCCGCTGCACCGCCCACTGCCTGCCCGGACGCACCTTCACCGTGACCCGGAACGTCATGCCCTCGGGTGTGACCTTCTCCACACCCAGGACCTCGGGCGGCTCGATCACATCGGTGGCGTGGTCGCTGTCCTCGGTCAGCTCGCCGCTCACCCGGCGCAGGATCGAGGTCACCTGCTCGGCGTCGGCGCTGTAGCCGACGGGCAGGTCGACGACGGCCACGGCGAAGCCCTGGCTGAAGTTGCCGACCCGCAGGATCTCGCCGTTGCGGACGTACCAGACCGTGCCGTTGAGGTCGCGCAGCGTGGTGACGCGCAGGCCGACGCCCTCGATGGTGCCGGTGGCCTCGCCGAGGTCGACGATGTCGCCGACGCCGTACTGGTCCTCCAGCAGCATGAAGATGCCGGACAGGAAGTCGCGGACCAGGTTCTGCGCGCCGAAGCCGAGCGCGACGCCGACGATGCCCGCCGAGGCGATGATCGGCGCCAGGTTCACCCCCAGCTCGCCCAGGACCAGCATGAACGCCAGCCCGAACACGACGGCGGTGACGATGGACTTGAGCACCGAGCCGATCGTCTTGGCCCGCTGGGCCCGGCGCTCGCTGAGGATGGAGCCCAGGGCCTGCGGGGCCCGCTCCTTCAGCGGCCGCAGCAGCTTGGGGGTCTTGCCGTCGCCGTTGGTGAGCCGGTCGATGGCCTTGCGGGCGAGCAGCCGCACGATGACCGCGACGACCAGGATCAGCAGGATCGTCAGCGGCTTGGCGATCAGCCAGTCGGCGGACGCGGCGAGCCAGGCGCTGCCGGTCAGCTCGAACACCTGGGTGCACCAGGAGTCGGCCTCGCCGACGCACTTGGGCGGTTCCAGGGAGAGGGGGAGGTTGGCACTCATCGGCGCCGACGATAGCCGGCGGTGCTCACCCGCGTCTAAGACACTGCTCCGGGTGGGCGGTGTTCACCAGGCGTTCCGGTCGGGATGCGGGACACGTCACACAACACGCGTGCGTTAGGGGCCGGATTTGTGGTCGACTTAGGCACGCACCGGTGGAGGTGGTCGAGTGCCAGACCGACAACCGACTCCCATCGGCGCTGCCCACGGGCAGGCGCCGATGGCCGTCTTGTGCCCCGAACCGCCGCAGACGCCGGATCCCGGCGGTGGCCCCCCGGCACGGACACCCTGGAGCCGGCGTCGGGTACTCCTCCTCAACGCCACGTACGAGCCGTTGACCGCGCTGCCGATGCGGCGCGCGGTGGTCCTGTTGGTCTGCGGCAAGGCCGAGGTCGTCCACGGCGATCCGACCGGCATGGTCGTGCACTCGGCGACGTCGAGCCTGGAGGTGCCGTCGGTGATCCGGCTGGCCACCTACGTGCGCGTCCCCTATCGCGGCCGGGTGCCGCTGACGCGGGCCGGGCTCATGCTGCGCGACCGCTACCGCTGCGCTTACTGCGGGGGTCGGGCGGAGACGATAGACCACGTGGTGCCGCGCAGCCGCGGGGGCCAGCACACGTGGCAGAACTGCGTGGCGTGCTGCGCGAAGTGCAATCACCGCAAGGCCGACAAGCTGCTGTCGGAGCTGGGCTGGCGGCTGCGGGTCGTTCCGTCGGCGCCGCGCGGACCGCACTGGCGGTTGCTGGCCGGGGTCGTGGACGCCGATCCGCTCTGGCTGCCCTACCTGGGGGAACCGGCGGCTTGATCGACTACCGGACAATTGTCGGGGCCGATCGCTAAACTGCGGGTTATGACGTCAGGCCGCGGTGACACGGGTCCCACCGGTGACCCGCGTGCCGCGGGTGACCCGGGTTCCCCTGGTCACGCGGGTGCCGCCGGTCACCCTGGTGCCTCGGGTGACGCGCGTGCCGAAGTCGACGGCCAGCACGGCGCCGCCGGACTCGAGCGCGGTCACGCGGGTGCCGTTGGTGACGCGGGTGCCTCGGGTGACCCTGGTGCCGAACTCGACGGGGGCCGCGCCGGTCACGCGGGTGCCGTTCGTGACGCGGGTTCCCCTGGTGACGCGGGTGCCGAAGTCGACGGCGGTGACCCGGGTGCCGAACTCGGCCGCGCTGGTCACCCGGGTGCCTCGGGTCACGCGGGTGCCGTTGGTGACCCGGGTGCCCCTGGTCACGCGCGTGCCGAACTCAGCGGCGTTGGTGACCCTGGTCCCCCTGGTCACGCGGGTGCCGAAGTCGATGTGGCCCGCGCTGGTGACGCGGGTGCCCCGGGTGACCCTGGTGCCGCGCGTGACGCGGGTGCCCATCCAGGCCAGCTCGGCGGTGACCCTCGTGCCTCGGGTGACTCGGGTGCCTCGGGTGACGCGCGTGCCCATGACGATATTTCCCTCCGTGTTGGCCGAAACCCTGGTGCGGTCGGTCGTCGGGGTGCCAGGATGCACGGCAGTGACCCTCGTGCCCCGCGTGACGCGGGTACCCCGGGTGACGCGAGTTCCGCCAATCAGCTCGTCCGCGTACTCGCCCGTCTGGGTGAAGAGCCTGGCCTCGTCGAGGGAAGCGATGATGTACATGGCGTGTCCTCCCGGGAGCTGTCACGCATCGATCAAGGGGAGAGCTGGTTCGCAAGGGCCGTATAGGTGAAAGCTATGACCCTGGTGGGTAACCGACAAGACGTCAACCCACCACAAGGTCGTTCGCCTGCCCACTTAGGGCCGTTCGCCTCTTGCCGATAGGCCCTTTGAGCTACCCGCCGCAGCGGCGGACGGGTGATCGGCCTTACCAGGAGAGCACCAACCGTTTACTTTGCGTGACGCCCGGGTGAGCGCAGCCAGGGCGGCGCGGGGTGTCCGGCCTATTGTGGGCTACCGTAGCGCCCGTGACGATCGTCGAGACCTTTCTCGTGTTCGCCGTCATCCCGTTGGCGATCTACGCAGTGGTCGCGCTGGTGACCTTGCGCGACCGGTTCGCGAAGAACCCGCGCTATCGCCCGGGCCAGGACTGGGACCACCCCCCGGTCTGGTGGACGGCCAACCCCGCCGGGCTGGACGCGGGCCACACCGCCGTCGCCGCCACCGAGAGCGCGCCTGTGCGCACGGCCAAGGGAGGTGCCCGTGGCAGCTGGTGAGCTCGTCCGCCATGAGGACCAGGTAGTCGAGGACCCCGAGCACGGCTACGGCTCGGCGATCACCGCGAGCGGCAGGCTCTCGGTCGCCCGCGCCAAGACCGCCCCGGAGCCCGGCCTGCCGTTCTCCACCGTCCAGCTGACCCGCCTGGACGAGGCGCTGACCCTGTCGTCGCGCTCGACCGGCCTGCTGTTCAGCATCTACCTCGGCGACCTCGGTCCGGACACCCGCGACCGCGCCGAGGAACTGCACGCCGAGATCGGCGCGGCCTCCGCCGAGGCCGTCCTCATAGCGGTTTCCCCCGGTCAGCGCAAGGTCGAGATCGTCACCGGCGCCGAGGCGGCCCGCCGCCTCCCCGACCGCGGCTGCAACCTGGCCGTCATGGCGATGGTGGCGTCCTTCAAGGAAGGCGACCTCACCGGCGGCCTGGTGAGCGCCCTCCGCATGCTCGCCGACCAGGCAGGCAACGCCCCCCGCCGGTAGCCCCACACACAACCCCGCCCACCTCGGGGGACAGCCCACCGATACGTGGAAGCTATCGACCACGTGTTCGAGTGGTCAAGCGAATTTCCTGGCAGCGGCCCGGACCCGGAAGGGGCCGGGCCGCTGCCACGTTGGGGGCACGGTCTCCGGAGAGCACGCTGCTGCGTGGTCCACGAGCGCGGCAGTGCCGACCTGATCTCCGGGCGCGGTGGGCAGGCTGCGGCACGCGAGATCCGGGCCGCTCGAAAGCATCTGCAGGAGGCAACGAGTGCGGGCCCCGCACGCGGCGGTCCGATCGCTCGGCAGCGGGGAGAACGGCGAGCGGCCCGGCCACACAGAAGGGCCGGGCCGCTGTCGTTGTCAGGAGCCGTCGAACTCGCGGGCGGCCAGGGCGCGGAGGATGCCTGCTCGGCCCTCCGAGACGAGCCTGCGGAGGGCGGGTGGGTGGTCGGCGGCGAGCCACTGGTCGGACGCCTCGACCGTGGCGTGGGTGACCGCCCAGGCCGGGTAGAGGCCCAGCACCATCGACTGGGCCCGCTCGCTGGAGCGGCGCTGCCAGACGCCCGCGACGTCCTCGAAGTACTTCGCGGCGTAGGGGGCCAGCAGTTCGCGCTGGGCCGGGTGGGAGAAGCCGTTGATGATGGCCTCGTTCACCGCGTTGGGCAGTTCGTCGTCGTGGACGGCTCGGCGCCAGGCCTCGGCCTTGGCGGCGATGGTGGGGACCAGGGCGCGGGCGCGCTCGGCGTGGCGGTTGCCGGTGGCCGTGGAGTCGGCGCGCAGCTCGGCGTCGATCTCGGCCTCGTCGGCGGCGCCGTGGGCGACCAGGGCGTGCAGCAGGCGCCAGCGCAGGTCGGTGTCCACGGACAGGCCGGGCAGCGGGGCCGAGCCGTCCAGCCAGCCGCGCAGCACGGCGACCTTGGCCTCGTCCAGCACCGAGCCGGTCAGCGAGTTGACGTACGCCAGTTGGTGGTCCGAGCCCGGCTCCGCGGTCCGGGCCAGCTCCAGCACCCGGTCGGTGAACAGCGCCCAGCCCTTGGGCGAGTACGCCGGGTCGGCGTAGGAGGCCAGGGCGGTCTGGGCCTGCAGCAGCAGCCGCTGCACGACGCCCACCTCGCTCTCGGCGGACAGGCCGTGGCAGACCAGCGAGACGAAGTCGCGGGCCTTCAGCTCGGCCTCGCGGGTCATCTCCCACGCCGCCGACCAGCACAGCGTGCGCGGCAGCGGCTCGGTGATGTCGCCGATGCGGTCGACCAGCGTGGTCAGCGAGCCCGGGTCGAGGCGCATGGTGCAGTAGGTCAGGTCGTCGTCGTTGACCAGCACGAGCTGCCCGCGCGGCACGCCGATCAGCTCCGGCACGCTGGTCACGTCGCCGTCGACGTCGACCTCCACCCGGTGCGTGCGCACCAGCTTGCCGTCGACGTCGTCGTACACGCCGATGGCGACGCGGTGCGTGCGCAGCTCGCCCGCGCCCGGCTTGGCCCCGCCCTGCAGCACGGCGAACGAGGTGAACTTGCCGTCCTCCACCTCGAACCGCGGCCGCAGCGAGTTCAGCCCCGTGGTCTCCAGCCACTGCGCGCTCCACCACGACAGGTCGCGGCCGGACGCCTCCTCCAGCGCGGCGAGCAGGTCGGCCAGCGTGGCGTTGTCCCAGGCGTGCTTGGCGAAGTACACCCGCAGGCCGGACAGGAAGTTCTCCAGCCCGACGTAGGCCACCAGCTGCTTGAGGACGCTGGCGCCCTTGGCGTAGGTGATGCCGTCGAAGTTGACCTCGACCGCCTCGACGTCCGGGATGTCGGCGGCGACCGGGTGCGTCGACGGCAGCTGGTCCTGCCGGTACGCCCACGACTTCTCGATGTTGGCGAAGCTGGTCCACGCGTGCTCGTACTCGGTGGCCTCGGCCTGCGCCAGCACCGACGCCCAGGTGGCGAAGGACTCGTTGAGCCACAGGTCGTCCCACCAGCGCATGGTCACCAGGTCGCCGAACCACATGTGCGCCATCTCGTGCAGCACGGTCTCGCAGCGGCGCTCGTAGGCGTAGCGGGTGACCCTGCTGCGGAAGACGTAGTCCTCCAGGAAGGTCACGCAGCCCGCGTTCTCCATCGCGCCCGCGTTGAACTCCGGCACGAAGCACTGGTCGTACTTGCCGAACGGGTAGGGCACGCCGAAGTTGCGGTGGAAGAACCCGAAGCCCTGCTTGGTCTCGGTGAACAGCCGCTCGGCGTCCATGTGCTCGGCCAGCGATGCCCGGCAGTAGATGCCCAGCGGGATGGTGCCGTGCTCGTCGGTGTACTCGTCGCGCCACTCGGCGTACGGGCCGGCGACGAGCGCGACGAGGTAGGTCGACATGCGCTCGGTGGTGGTGAACTCGTGCCGCACGACGCGGTTGTCGCCTGCGGCCAGCTCGGTCTGGACCGGCGCGGCGGCGTTGGAGATGACCTTCCAGTCCGCGGGCGCGAGCACGGTCAGCGTGTACGCGGCCTTGAGGTCGGGCTGGTCGAAGCAGGCGAACATCCGCTTGGCGTCGGCGGTCTCGAACTGCGAGTACAGGTACACGCCCTTGTCGACCGGGTCGACGAAGCGGTGCAGGCCCTCGCCGGTGTTCATGTACTCGCAGGTGGCGGTGATCGTCAGCTCGTTGGTCGCGGCCAGGTCCGGCAGCGCGACGCCCGCTTCCTGGGTGTAGCCGGAGACGTCGAGCTCGACGCCGTTGAGCACGGCCGACTCGACCGAGCGGGCGACGATGTCGATGAAGGTGGACGCGCCGGGTTCGCGGCTGGTGAAGCGCACCGTGGTGCGGGAGCCGAATGTCGCCTCGCCGGGCTGGCCGAGACCGTCGGTGAGATCCAGCTCGACGGTGTAGGACTCCACCTCCAGCAGAGCGGCCCGCTGGCGGGCTTGGTCACGGGTCAGGTTGGGCGCGGCCACGGGACACCTCGGGGAACGGCGAGGCGGGGACTCCTCGCGGGACGGTACTGACAATCGCATCCAATCACGTTCGGGGTGGGCGGCGGGCGGGAAGGTTTCCGCGCGGGTTGGATGTTGCACAGGACGGGCGGCGCGACGCCGCCGAACGGACCTCGAGCATGGAGACATCGCGCATGACCGCCGACAAGCCCCGCGTCGACTTCTACTTCGACCCCGTCTGCCCGTTCGCCTGGATCACCTCGCGCTGGATCCTGGAGGTCGAGAAGCACCGCGACATCGAGCTGCGGTTCCGGGTGATGAGCCTGTCGGTCCTCAACGACGGCCGTGACCTGCCGCAGGACTACCGCGACCTGCTCGACCGCGCGTGGGGCCCCGTCCGGGTGGCCATCGCCGCGGCCCAGGAGCACGGCGAGGAGGTGCTGCGCGACCTCTACACGGCGCTGGGCACCCGCATCCACAACGGCAAGAACGACGACTACCCGGCGGTGATCAAGGAGGCGCTCGCCGAGGTCGGCCTGCCCGAGTCCCTGGCGGCCGCCGCCGACTCCAGCGACTACGACGACGCGCTGCGCAAGTCCCACCACGAGGGCATGGACCCGGTCGGCATGGACGTCGGCACGCCGACCATCCACATCGACGGCGTCGCCTTCTTCGGCCCGGTGCTGACCTCGATCCCGCGCGGCGATGACGCGGTGCGGATCTTCGACGGCGCCCGCGCGCTGGCCGCCTACCCGGACTTCTTCGAGCTGAAGCGCACCCGCACCGGCGAGCTGAAGTTCGACTGATGTGACGTGGCGCGCCGTGCGGCCCGCGCACCGGATGTGACACGCTGACGGGCGTACCCGTCCGTAGGTGTCACATCCGGTTGGAGGGCCCATGGCCGCACCCGTCACCACCCGCACCGGTCACGTCGTCGGCGGCGAGCTGATCGACACCGGGAGCGAGCGGATCGAGGTGGTGAACCCGGCGACCGAGCAGGTCATCGCGACCGTGCCCGCCGGGACGGCCGAGGACGTCGACGCCGCCGTCGCCGCCGCGACGGCAGCCTTCCGCGGCTGGTCGTCGCTGGTGCCCCAGGAGCGCGCGGCGGCGGTGAAGCGCGTGTCCGAGGGCATCGCCGCCCGCCGGGACGAGCTCGCCGCGACGATCACCGCCGAGATGGGCTCGCCGATCACGTTCTCCACCAAGGTGCAGGCCGCGCTGCCCGCGGCGACCTCCGCCGGGGTCGCCGGTCTGGTGGCCGACGGCTACTCCTTCACCGAGGAGATCGGCAACTCGCTGGTCGTGCGCGAGCCGGTCGGCGTGGTCGGCGCGATCACCCCGTGGAACTACCCGCTGCACCAGATCGTCGCCAAGGTCGCCCCCGCGCTGGTCGCGGGCAACACCGTGGTGCTCAAGCCCAGCGAGGTCGCGCCGCTCAACGCGAACCTGTTCCTGGAGATCCTGGCCGCGGCGGGCATCCCCGACGGCGTGGTGAACCTGGTGCACGGCACCGGCCCGGTCGTCGGCGAGGCGCTGGCGGCCCACCCCGGCGTCGACATGGTCTCGTTCACCGGCTCCACCGCGGCCGGGCGCCGGGTCTCGGCGGTGGCCGCCGAGACGATCAAGCGCGTTGCCCTCGAACTGGGCGGCAAGTCGGCCAACGTCATCCTCGACGACGCCGACCTCGGTCTCGCGGTGAAGATCGGCCTGGCCAACACCTTCATCAACGGCGGGCAGACCTGCACGGCGTGGACCAGGATGCTGGTGCCCGCCGCCCGCCACGACGAGGCCGTCGAGCTGGCGTGCGCCGCCGCCGCGAAGTACACCGTGGGCGACCCGACCGACGCGGCCACCCGGATCGGCCCCATGTCCTCCGCCGCCCAGCGCGACCGCGTGCTGGAGTACATCCGCGTCGGCCAGGACGAGGGCGCCCAGCTCGTCTACGGCGGGTCGGAGGTGCCGTCCACGGGCGCGTACGTGCCGCCCACGATCTTCGCCGGGGTCCGCCCGGACATGCGGATCGCCCAAGAGGAGATCTTCGGCCCGGTGCTGTCGATCCTGCCCTACGCCGACGACGACGAGGCCGTGGCGATCGCCAACGACTCCCAGTACGGCCTCGCCGGGTCGGTGTTCTCCGCCGACACCGAGCGGGCGCTGGCGGTGGCCCGCCGGATGCGGACCGGGCAGGTCGACATCAACGGCGGCGCGTTCAACCCGCTGGCGCCCTTCGGCGGCTACAAGCAGTCCGGCAACGGCCGCGAACTGGGCCGCTACGGCCTGGAGGAGTTCACCGAGATCAAGTCGATCCAGCGCTGATCGCGTCGCGCTGGGCCGCGACGAACCCCGGGTCGACCGGCTCGCCGTGACCGGGGACGACGGTCGTCGGGCGCAGCGCGAGCAGGACGTCGAGCGCGCCCGGCCACCGGGCCGGGTGCGCGTCGTCGCCGATCGACGGCGGCGCGCCCTCCTCGACCATGTCGCCCGCGAACACCACGTGCGCGTCGGGCACGTGCACGGCGACGTCGTGGTCGGTGTGCGCCAGGCCGGGGTGCAGCAGGGTGACCCGACGGCCGCCGAGGTCGAGGTCGACCCGGTCGTCCACCTCGTGCGTGGGCAGCACGATCCGGGCCCGCTCGACGCGCTCGGCCAGCTCGGGCTTGCCCTCCTCCCGGTACCGCCTCGCCCACGTGCCGCGGTGGTCGACCGCGGTCATCGCCGGGCCGCAGCGCGGGTGGGCGTAGACCGGGACGTCGCCGAAGGCGGCCGTGCCGAGGAAGTGGTCGAAGTGGGCGTGCGTGATCACGACCGTCCACGGCAGGTCTGTCAGCTCGCGGATCGCGGCGGCGAACTCGGCGCCGTGGGCCTCGTCGGTGCCGGTGTCGATCACCAGCGCGCGGCTGTGGCCGACGACCAGGCCGAGGGTCTGGTCCAGTTCGGCGTGGCGGCGGGCGTGGACACCGTCGGCGATCTCGATCCAGCGGCTCACCGGTACACCCCGTCGGTCAGGCGCGGAACGGTGGTGCTCGCACCGTAGGCCGCGGCGAGGGCGACATCGGCGGCGTGGCCCCACTCGGCGAGCTCCCGGCCGGAGGAGCACGCGGCGAGCACGGCGGGCAGGTCGTCGCGGTGGGCCAGGAACGCGGCCTCGGCCGCGCGGGCCTCGGGGGAGAGGGCGCCGCCGAGGTGGTGGGCGATCGCGCCCGCGCCGAGCAGGTCCTCGACCGAGGGGCGCAGCGCGTCGTTGTGCGTCCAGCGCTCGCCCGCCGCGATCACGCCGACCGGCCCGCCCGCCGCTCCGGCCGCCTTCGCGACGGCGGGGGCGTTGCGCAGGCAGCCCGCGAAGACGGTGCCCGACGCCAGGGTGGTCAGCGTCGCGCCATTGGGGGAGGGCAGGGCGAGGAAGGTGCCGGACGGGATGTCGGTGAGCGACGCGGGCCGCAGCGTCCACCGGTCCTCGCCCGCGAGCACCGCGCCCGCCTCGCGCGCGGCGACGGCGGCGCGCTCGTCGCGCCAGGGCAGCGGGAGGACCCGGGCGCCGTGGGACACCGCGATGTCCACCGACGTGCTGAACGAGAGGACGTCCACGATCACGACGACCGGGCAGTCGGCGAGGGCGGCCACCCCGTCGGGGCCCCACTCCAGCCGGACGGTGAAGCCGGACTGGTCGTATGGGTTGTTGGTCACGTCGACCATCGTCGCGCCCCCGCTGATGGGGCGTTCGGCGGGTTCGGATGGCACACTGCGCGCGTGCGTGTCTATCTGGGTTCCGACCACGCGGGGTACGAGCTGAAGGCCCACCTCGCCAAGCACCTCGCCGCCGCGGGGCACGACGTCACCGACGTCGGTCCCGCCGAGTACGACGCGCAGGACGACTACCCGCCGTTCTGCATCGAGACCGCCCGCCGCGTCGTCGCCGACGACGGCAGCCTGGGCGTCGTCATCGGCGGCTCCGGCAACGGCGAGCAGATCGCGGCCAACAAGGTGCCCGGCTGCCGCGCCGCGCTCGCCTGGAGCGCCGAGACCGCGACCCTGGCCCGCGAGCACAACAACGCCCAGGTCATCGGCATCGGCGCGCGGATGCACAGCGCCGACGAGGCGCTGGCCATCGTCGAGGCGTTCCTCGCGACCCCGTTCTCCGCCGACGAGCGCCACGCCCGCCGGATCGCGCTGATCTCCGAGTACGAGCGCACCGGCGAGCCCCCCGCGCTGCCCTGACATGCCCGAAGGCCACACCCTGCACCGGCTCGCCCGCATCCACACCAAGTGGTTCGCGGGCGGGCCGGTCGCCGTGTCCAGCCCGCAGGGCCGCTTCTCCGCCTCGCTTGTGGACGGTCGGGTGCTGCGCAAGGCCGAGGCCCACGGCAAGCACCTGTTCCACTCCTACGGGCCGGACGCGGTCGTGCACGTCCACTTGGGACTGTACGGGACGTTCACCGAGTCCCCGCTGCCCGCGCCCGCCCCGGTCGGCCAGGTCCGCATGCGCCTGATCGGGCCGTCGCACTACACCGACCTGCGCGGCCCGAACGCCTGCGAGATCCTGACCGCCGCCGAGGCGCGGGCGCTGCGCGCCCGGCTGGGCCCCGACCCGCTGCGCCGCGACGCCGACCCCGAGCGCGCCTGGGCCCGCATCAGCCGCTCGCGCACCGCCATCGGGGCGCTGCTGATGGACCAAGCGGTGATCGCGGGCGTCGGCAACGTCTACCGCGCCGAGGTCCTCTTCCGCCACAACGTGCACCCGCTGCTGCCCGGCCGCGACCTCGACCGGGCCGAGTGGGAGGCGATGTGGGCCGACCTGGTCGGCCTCATGCGGCTGGGCGTGCGCCGCGGCCGCATCGACACCGTCCGCGACGAGCACCTGCCCAAGGCGATGGGCCGCGCGCCCCGCGTCGACCGGCACGGCGGCGAGGTCTACGTCTACCGCCGCACCGGCGAGCCGTGCCTGGTCTGCGGGACGCCCGTGGCGCAGGCGGAACTCGTCGCGCGCAACCTCTTCTGGTGCCCGGCCTGTCAGCCGGGGCGCGGCTAGAAGAAGTCGCCGCCGCCGAAGTCCCCGCCGAAGCCGCCCCCGAAGTCTCCGCCGAAGTCTCCGCCCGGGTCGGCGCCGGGGTCGCCGCCCATGTCGCCGCCGGGGTCGCCGATGTCGCCGCCGTCGCCTGCGTCGCCGCCCATGTCGCCGCCCGCGTCGGCAGCGCCCGCGTCGTAGCCCGCCGCCCAGGCGTCGGCTGAGGCGATGCCCGCCATGCCCGCGAACATCGTGCTGAACAGCAGCATCGAGCCCACGCCCCAGGCGCCCGCGACGAGGGCGGGCCGCCACCAGGGCTCGCTGTACCAGCCGCGCGGGACCGAGCGGCCCGCCACGCGCCCGCCGGGGTAGTAGTACGGCGTGCCCTGCGAGGCGTCCGGCGACGCGGCGTAGTGGTGGCCCTCGACCGCGACCCTGCGGTGCTCGGTGACCGCGCCCGCGCGGGCCGCCTCCGGGTCGACCGGCAGCTCCGGGCCGGGGTCCATGTCCATGGCGACCCGCGCGGCGCGGACGTAGTACAGGCCCTCCAGCGCGGTCTTGGTCACCAGGCGGCACTGCTCGACCGTCGTGGCCTGGTCCATCTGCGACCCGGCCGCCGTGTAGCGCTCGGAGGCGTCGGCCATGGCCTGCTGGGCGGCCTTGGTCGTGCCGGTCAGGTTCATCACCTGGCCGCCGAGCCGCTCGACCCAGCGGCGGGCCTCCGCCTGGGCGTTCTCCAGCTCCGCCCGGCGCCTGCCCGCGCCGCTGCGCGCCGCGATCACGCCGACCACGACCAGCGCGACGACCAGGACCAGCAGGATCTCCATGAGGTGACCTCCTCAACCGGGGGTTACCCGGACAACGAGGGACCTCACCCGGTTGGTTCCCTAGAAGACCTCGAGGCAGCGCGGCTCACGGTCGGCGGACAGCGCCGTCGACAGCGCCGACACCGCGCCGGGGGAGCGCTCGACGACGCGCCCGGCGTCGGCGAGGCGGGTCAGCCGGGTGCCGCCGAGGTAGGCCGCGCCCAGCTCGGTGCTGCTGGCGGCCAGGTCGGCCGGGTCGCCCGTGCGGGTGACCGTCGGCACGCCCTGGTCGTCCACGGCGAGCCGCACGCGGCCCGCGTTCCACGGGCAGAGGTCGTCGGTGACCTCGATCACCACGTCCACGGGCGCGCTGTAGCGGCGCTGCGCGAGCGCCCGGTCGACGTCCACGAGCCGGATGTAGAGGCCGTCCTGCACCTTCCCCACCGCGGCGCGGGCGTCGGCGAGCATCAGGGGCAGCGGGTCGTCCATGCCCGCCGAGAGGCTGATCTCCCCGGCGAGGTCCATGTCCAGCGCGTACCGCAGCAGCGCCGCGTGCGCCTGGGGGGTGAGCGCGGTCAGCTCCTCCACCGTGATCTCCCCCGCGGCCCCGCGGTCGTTGTAGCGCGGCTTGGCCCGGAACAGCGCGTACCCGCGCGGGTGCACGGCCCACCGCAGCCTCGACTGCCCGCGCCGCATCGCCTCCGGGTCGTGCAGCCAGTCCTGCCAGATGGCGTCGTCGCGGCTGAGCGCGCCCGCGCGCTGGGCGGCGTACTCGTCGTAGAGCGCCCGCACGTGCGGGAGCGCCTGCTCGGCGGGCAGCTCGCGCACGCGGTCGGCCCCGAGATCGATGCCCGGGCGGAACGCCGTCTTGGCGGTGATCGCGTACTCGATCTGCGAGGTCGCCGGGCCGAACCCGAATCGCTGGTAGATCCCCGCCTCGGACGCCCACAGCGCCGCGACGGCGGGCCCGCCCGCGTCGTGGATCTCGGCCAGCTGGGCGCGCATCATGCCGGTCAGCACGCCCCGCCGCCGCTGATCGGCCGCGACGACCACATAGGTCACCGCGGCGAACGGCACGGCCGTCCCCTCGGGCAGCGTCAGCCGCCGCTCGCCGACCGACATCGCGCCGACGAGCCGGTCGTCGTCGAACACCCCGACCTGGCGCGAGTCGGCCAACACGATCCGCATCCGCGCGCCGATGTCCTCGGCGCTGTCGGTCGACAGGAACGCCGAGATGACCAGGTCGACGTAAGCGGACATGTCCTCGTCGGTCAACACGCGCATGGGATGCATGGAAGGTGTCTACGCCCGCTGGTGCCGGGCACGCCACCGAATAAGTGAGCGGGCGGCGTGCTCGCTCGAGCACGCCGCCCGGTCGGGCTGACAGGATTTGAACCTGCGACCCTTCGCTCCCAAAGCGAATGCGCTACCAAGCTGCGCCACAGCCCGGGGTCTGCCCGATCAGCCTACCGGCACACGCTAAGCTGTTTCCCGTGCCGGTCCGCGGACCGGCGCACGCGGGCGTAGCTCAATGGTAGAGCCCTAGTCTTCCAAACTAGCTACGCGGGTTCGATTCCCGTCGCCCGCTCCACCTGGTGGTTCACCGGAAGTCCCCGGCGTGGTCGACCGCCCACCGCTGGAACGTCCTGGCCGGGGCTCCGGTGATCCGCTCGACGGTCGTGGTGATCGGCTCGGGGTGCTCGACCATCGCCGCGTGGGCGTCGACGATGCCCCGAGCGATCTCCTCGTCGAAGCCGGGGAACAGCTCCCGCACCGCCACCTCCGGCGGCAGCTCCTCGAACCGCAGCTCCCGGCCCAGCGCCGCGCCGATCGCCTCGACCTGCTCCACCTGGGTGAGCCGGGCGGGCCCGGTCAGGTGGTACTTGCCGCCCGCGTGCCCGTCGTCGATCAGCGCCCGCACGGCGACGGCGGCGATGTCGTCCTCGTGGATCAGCGCCCGCGACGCCGCGCCGTGGAAGCCGCGGACGACGTCGCCCGCGCGGATCTGGTCGGCCCACATCAGCGTGTTCGCGGCGAACCCGCCCGCGCGCAGGAACGTCCACTCGGCCCCCGACCGCTCCAGGAGCGCCTCCACGCGCGCGTGCGAGGCGAGGATGCCGTCGGTGGCCTCCTCCACCCCCGCCGCGGAGAGGTAGACGATCCGGCGGCCCTGCTCGGCGAGCTTGGCGATCAGGGCGTCGGCGGCGTGGTCGGCCGCCAGGGTGGGGAAGACCAGCAGCACCGCGCCCACGCCGTCGAGCGCGGCGTCGAGGGAGTCCGGGTCGGCCAGGTCGCCGCCCACGACCTCGGCGGGCAGCCGGGCGGCGCCCGGGTTCCTGGTGAGGGCGCGGACGGCGGCGCCCGTGCCCGCCAGCCGGGCCACCGCGGACCCGCCGACGCGGCCGGTCGCGCCGGTCACCAGGATCGTGTTCCGGTCAGCCATGGGGAATTCCTCGCTCTCGCCTTCGGATGACCCGACGGTAGGAGCTCGACATTGGTCGAGGTCAATGGCGCGAGGGGGGTGAGCTGAACCGGCCGTTAGGGTGCTCGTGAGTGTCGCTCACCACAGCCAGGCGGGTGAAACACTTTAAGAGTCGCCGTCTTGACAGTGAACGCCGTGGTGCGCGGCGGTCGGTTTCGGTAGACCGGTGCCATGTCGCGCAACGCAGTGCTGGATGTCATGCAGGCCGTGGTGCTGAGCGCCGTCGTGGTCGACGACGCCGGGCTGGTCCTGATGGTGCGCAGCGGGGACCGGCTGGAGCTGCCCTCCGGCCCGCTGCTCGTCGGGGAGGACGCCGCCGCCGGGGTGGCCAGGGTGGTGGCCGCGGCGACCGGGGTGGCCATCGAGGTCCGCGACCTGATCGGCCTGACCGGCGGACCCGGGTTCGGGGTGTGCTTCACGGCGCGGCCCGCCGCGGGCGACCTCAACGGGCACGCCGAGTGGGTGGAGCCGGAGGAGCTGCCCGTGCTGCCGGTCCGGCCGCAGACCCGGGAGCGGATCGAGCACGCGCTGGCCGGGTAGGCGCCCTCCCGGGGAGGGCGCCACGGCCCGTCAGCAGTCGCGCAGCTCCGGCGACTGGTTCAGCAGCTGGCCCCGGGGGCTGATGAACGCCCGGTAGCGGTCGCTGTCCACGGCCGAGGGCGCGAACGCCGCCACCCGGTGGCAGTTCTGGAAGGCCAGCTTCACGCCGAAGTGGCGCTCGAGGCCGCCGCGGATCGCGTCGGAGGCCAGAGCGCGGAGCAGTTGGCCGCGCTCGGCCTCGCTCGGCGGGGGCACCTCGTGGTCGGCGAAGCCGTCCGGGCGGTCAGGGGCCGCGGTGGCAACCCGGGAGACGACCTCCCAGGCGTACGGCAGCGACGCGCGCACGCAGTCGACGAAGTCGGCGTCCTCCACCGGGCCGCGCTCGGCGCGGGCGAGCAGGTCGGCGGGCACATCGAGAGACATCGCAACCTCCAGTAGCTCGGTCGCCTCCCTGCCTACCGGGCGCGTTGAACGGTGATCAACCCTGACCACCGGAATGGTCGAAAACCATCCCGAACAGTTGCGCCGCGACCCCGTCCGCCGGTAGGTCGCCCTTGTGCCCCTCGGAGCCTTCCTGCTCGCCCCCCGCTTCCCCGGACAGACCGACCGCGACGCCCTGGACCGGGCCTGCGCTGCCCTCGACGCCGCCGAGCGGGCGGGGTTGGACGAGGCGTGGATCGCCGAGCACCACTTCATGCCCTACGGCGTGTGCCCGGACGCTGCCGCCTTCGCCGCCTACGCGCTGGGCCGCACCCGCCGCATCGCCGTCGGCACCGCGGTCAGCGTGCTCAGCACCACCCACCCCGTCGCCCTCGCCGAGCGCGCGCTGCTGCTGGACAACGTCTCCGGCGGCCGCTTCCACCTCGGCGTCGGCCGCGGCGGCCCGTGGGTCGACCTGGAGGTCTTCGGCACCGGCCTGGAGCGCTACCGCAGCGGCTTCCCCGACGCCCTCGACCTGCTGCTGCGGGCGCTGACCGGCCCGACCGTCACGGGCAGCGCCCGGTTCCCGTTCCGCGAGGTGCCGGTCGTGCCCGCCCCGGCGAGCCTGCCGCGCCCGCCGGTCGCGGTGGCCGCCACGTCCAAGGACACCGTCGCCCTGGCCGCCGCCCGCGGCCTGCCGCTGCTGCTCGGCATGCACGTCGACGACGACGACAAGCTCGCCATGGTCGCCCACTACCGGGCCGCGGGCGGGCCCGCCGACGCCCCGCACGTCTCCGCCGTCGTCGCGCACGTCGCCGACAGCCGGGCCGAGGCTGTGGCGCAGGTCATGGACACCGCCCCGGGCTGGCTGTGCGCGGGCCTGGCGGCCCACGTCCCGGTCGACGGGGGCCGCGGGCCCTCCCGCGACCCGTACGCCTACGCCCGGCTGCTCTGCGACCTGCATCCCGTGGGCGACCTGGACTACTGCGCCGCCCGACTGTCCCGGTCCGGCATCGGCCGGGTCATCGCCATGGTCGAGGCGACCGGCGACCCCGGGCACACCCAGCGCACCGTCGCCGCCCTCGGCGTGTTGCGCCGCTCCGGCGTCCTGCCACCCGCCGCGTCCGACCTGGGCAAGCTCGCCTAGACTCGGACGTCGATCCCCGGCGGCCCGCTGCGTCGCGGGGCAGTACCCCCAGTCAGTACCAAGGAGACCACGTTGAAGAGCACCGTCGAGCAGCTGAGCCCGACGCGGGTACGCATCAACGTCGAGGTGCCGTTCGACGAGCTCAAGCCGAACTTCGACCGCGCGTACCGCAAGCTCGCGGGCCAGATCCGCATCCCCGGCTTCCGCCCGGGCAAGGCCCCGGCGCGGGTCATCGAGTCGCGGGTCGGCCGCGCGCCGATCCTGGACGAGGTCGTCAACGAGGCCATCCCGGCCAAGTACATGGAGGCGCTGACCGCGGGCCAGATCAAGGCCCTCGGCCAGCCCGACATCGAGCTGACCAAGCTCGAGGACGGCGCCAGCCTGGAGTTCACCGCCGAGGTGGACGTGCGCCCCGAGATCACCGTCCCGGCCTACGACGGCTTCGCGGTGACCGTCGACGACGTCGAGGTCACCGACGCCGAGGTCGACGAGCAGCTCGACGAGCTGCGCGCTCGCTTCGGCACGCTGACCGGCGCTGACCGCCCGGTCGAGACCGGCGACTTCGTCTCCATCGACCTCGCGGCCACCGTCGACGGCGTCGAGGTCGATGACGCCAAGACCTCCGGCCTGAGCTACGAGGTCGGCTCCGGCCAGCTCATCGAGGGCATCGACGACGCGCTCGTCGGCCTGTCGGCAGGCGAGTCGGCGACCTTCACCACGAAGCTGGTCGCGGGCGAGCACGCGGGCAAGGACGCCGAGGTCACCGTGACCGTGCAGACGGTCAAGGTGCGCGAGCTGCCCGAGCCCGACGACGAGTTCGCCCAGCTCGCCAGCGAGTTCGACACCATCGACGAGCTGCGCGCCGACCTGCGCGAGCGGCTCGGCCGGGTCAAGAAGATGCAGCAGGGCGTGCAGGCACGCGACAAGGTCCTGGAGGCCCTGCTCGAGTCGGTCGACGTGCCGCTGCCGGAGAAGGTCGTGCAGGCCGAGGTGGAGAACCGCCACCACGACGCCGTGCACTCCTTCGACCACGACGACGCCAAGCTGACCGAGTTCCTGGAGTCCCAGGGCCGCAGCCGCGAGGAGTTCGACACCGAGCTGCGCGGCGACGCGGAGAAGTCGGTCAAGACCCAGCTGGTGCTCGACGCGATCGCCGAGTCCGAGCAGGTCCAGGTCAACGACGCGGAGCTGACCGAGCGGATCATCTACCAGGCCCAGCGCTTCGGCGTGAGCCCGGACGAGTACGTCCAGCGCGCGCAGCAGTCCGGCCAGCTCGGCGCCATCTTCGCCGACGTGCGCCGGGGCAAGGCGCTGGCCGCCGTCGTCCGCGAGGCCAAGGTGACCACCGAGGACGGCACGGACGTCGACCTGTCGGAGCTTTTCGGCAAGCAGGCGGATGAGGCAGCGGCCGAGTGACTGGGAGCGTCTTCGACGCACTCGGGTTCTAACGCTGTGAGCGAAAGTGGGCGGTGTCGGGCAGTCGACGCCGCCCGCCTTCGTTAATGTCGAGCGAGAGATCTCTGGATCGACTTCAAGACTTGGGAGAAGGCAGGCAGACGTGACGCAGCACCCCACGCCCCACCTGCGGTCGGCGACCGCGGGGCTCAACCTCAACGACTCGGTCTACGAGCGGCTGCTCCGCGAGCGCATCGTCTTCCTCGGCTCCGAGGTCGATGACGACATCGCCAACCGGATCACCGCGCAGCTGCTGCTGCTGGCCGCCGAGGACCCCGAGAAGGACATCACCTTCTACATCAACTCCCCCGGCGGCTCGGTCACCGCGGGCATGGCCATCTACGACACGATGCAGCTCATCGAGCCGGACGTGGCCACGTGGGGCCTCGGCCTCGCCGCGTCCATGGGGCAGTTCCTGCTGGCCTCCGGCACGCCCGGCAAGCGCTACGCGCTGCCGCACACCCGCGTGATGATGCACCAGCCGTCGGCGGGCATCGGCGGCACGGCCTCGGACATCGCCATCCGCGCCGAGGTCTACGCCAAGTGGAAGCACGAGATGGCCGTCATCACCGCCGAGCAGACCGGGCAGACCGTGGAGAAGGTGACCGCCGACGCCGACCGCGACCGCTGGTTCACCGCCGAGGAGGCCAAGGAGTACGGCTTCATCGACCACGTGGTGTCCCGTGTCGGGCGCCAGGCCAGCTGACCGAGGAACAGGAGCCTCAGCCGTGAGCAACCTTCAGTCCCGCTACGTGCTCCCCTCGTTCGTGGAGCGGACCAGCTACGGGGTCAAGGAGTCGAACCCGTACAACAAGCTGTTCGAGGAGCGCATCATCTTCGTCGGCGTCCAGATCGACGACGCCTCCGCCAACGACGTGATGGCGCAGCTGATCTACCTGGAGTCGGCCGACCCCGACCGCGACATCACGATGTACATCAACTCCCCGGGTGGCTCGTTCACCTCGTTGATGGCCATCTACGACACGATGCAGTACGTCCGGCCCGACATCCAGACGTTCTGCCTCGGCCAGGCGGCCTCCGCCGCCGCGGTGCTGCTCTCCGCGGGCACCCCGGGCAAGCGCATGGCCCTGCCCAACGCGCGCGTGCTGATCCACCAGCCCGCCACCGAGGGCACCTACGGCCAGGTCTCCGACCTGGAGATCCAGGCTGCCGAGATCCAGCGGGTGCGCCGCCAGATGGAGACCATCCTGGCCAGGCACACCGGCCGCGGCGAGGAGCAGATCCGCAACGACATCGAGCGCGACAAGATCCTCACCGCCGCCGAGGCGGTGGAGTACGGCATCATCGACGAGGTGCTGCCGTACCGCAAGCTCTCGGCCCGGTAGACCACCGGCACCCGGCGCGGCCATACCGCACGAAAGCGACCGACACGCCCGGCGTGGAGGGCCTATCGTGTGGGGTCAGGACAATTCGGCCGCGTCGGGGTGCGGGTTCTCCCGCAACTCGGGGGTAGACAGGTACCGTCGAAGGCAACGGACGCGACCGGCCGGGTGCCACCGGGGCGGTGCGGACGGTCGGACAGCCAGGTGCGCTCCGGCGCACCGGAGGGGACAGAGGTCAGCGACCATGGCACGTATCGGTGATGGCGGAGACCTGCTCAAATGCTCTTTCTGCGGGAAGAGTCAGAAGCAGGTGAAGAAGCTCATCGCCGGGCCAGGCGTCTACATCTGCGATGAATGCATCGATCTCTGCAACGAGATCATCGAGGAGGAGCTGGCCGAGGCGGGCGACGTCAAGCTCGACGAGCTGCCCAAGCCGCTGGAGATCCACGAGTTCCTCGACCAGTACGTCATCGGGCAGAACGACGCCAAGCGCTCCCTGGCCGTCGCGGTCTACAACCACTACAAGCGCATCCAGGCCGGTGAGCGGGCCCGGCCCGAGGGCCGCGAGGGCCGTGGCGAGGAGACCGTCGAACTCGCCAAGTCCAACATCCTCATGCTCGGCCCCACGGGCTGCGGCAAGACCTACCTGGCCCAGACGCTGGCCAAGCTGCTCAACGTGCCCTTCGCCATCGCCGACGCCACGGCGCTGACCGAGGCCGGGTACGTCGGCGAGGACGTGGAGAACATCCTCCTCAAGCTGATCCAGGCCGCCGATTACGACGTCAAGCGCGCCGAGACCGGCATCATCTACATCGACGAGGTCGACAAGATCGCCCGCAAGAGCGAGAACCCGTCGATCACCCGCGACGTGTCCGGCGAGGGCGTGCAGCAGGCCCTGCTGAAGATCCTCGAGGGCACGACGGCGTCGGTGCCGCCGCAGGGCGGGCGCAAGCACCCGCACCAGGAGTTCATCCAGATCGACACGACGAACGTGCTGTTCATCGTGGCGGGCGCGTTCGCCGGGCTCGAGAAGATCATCCAGGACCGGGTGGGCAAGCGCGGCCTGGGCTTCGGCGCCGAGATCCGCTCGAAGGTCGAGACCGACGCCGCGGAGATCTTCGCCGAGACCATGCCGGAGGACCTGATCAAGTTCGGGCTCATCCCGGAGTTCATCGGGCGGCTGCCGGTCGTGGCCAGCGTGACGAACCTGGACAAGACCTCCCTGGTCCGCATCCTGACCGAGCCGCGCAACGCGCTGGTCAAGCAGTACAAGAAGCTGTTCGAGATGGACGGCGTCGAACTGGAGTTCACCGACACCGCCATGGAGGCCGTCGCCGACCAGGCCATCCTCCGCGGCACCGGCGCGCGCGGCCTGCGCGCCATCATGGAGGAGGTCCTCCAGTCGGTGATGTACGACATCCCCTCCCGCACCGACGTGGCGAAGGTCGTCATCACCGAGCAGACGGTCCGGGAGAACGTGAACCCCACCATCGTCTCCCGCGCTCCCACCCGCCGCGAGCGCCGAGAGAAGTCGGCCTAGCCGACGCCAGGCCCTATCGGCGCACTTTGCGGCGGCAACCCGCCCTGGTGCGCCGTGGGCCGGTCTCGGGGGTGCCGTTAGCCGCCTTCACGGCGAGTTGGCTCCTCATCCGCGTGTCCCCTGCTGGCGTGTGCTCAACGTCACGGCTGCGCGCCACATGGTGGTGCGTTAGCCCTAACGGCGAACCGCGGGTGTGTCACTGATCGACCTTCACGGAGTGCGCAGCGTGGCCTGGGCGGTCACCGCTGGCCCAACACGGCGCGCTGGCCGAGGTGGGCGGTGGTCCGCTGGCCGGCCTTCGCGGAGTGTGGCTGGCGTGGATCGTGGGTGCGCTGTCCGGCGGTGTTAGCGGTGAGCGGCCAGGAAGGTGACCAGGTCGGGGACGACTCGGTCGTAGAAGCGGCCGTCGTGGCCGCCGGGGCCGAGGTAGCCCACCTCGGGGTCCGCCCGCTCGATGAACTCCCGCGTCCCCCGCGCGAACGGGTCCTGGGCGCCGCACCACACCGCGATCGGGGTGTCTCGGGGCACGTTGTGCCTCGGGTCCAGCGCGAGCCACTCCTCCTCGCTGCGGAAGGCGCCGCGCTTGCGCATCTCGTCCCAGGTGGTGATGAGGGCGGGCGAGATGGCCGCGGCCGCTCGCACCGGGGCTCCCGCCTCAGCCCGCCGCCGCGCGTAGAGCAGCGCCCCGAACCCGCCCATCGAGATGCCCGCGACCGCGAACACCCGCCCCAGCCTGCGCTCCGCCAGCCACCCGGGCACCTCCCTGAGCAGCATCCCCATCGGATCGTCCCCGCCCATCTCGTGCCAGTACCCATCACCCCCATCCACCGCGACGAAGGCAAAGGGCGGCGCCTTGTCATACGCCACCTGCCGAACAAGCCACCGAGCCAACCGCCCCGGAAACGCCGTCGCGGCGGTCCCGCCCCGCCCGTGGAGAAACAGACAAACCGGCAGATCCTGGACCAACAACTCCGTCGGCAACACAGTCACCATCCCCACCACCCGCCCCCGCGCCGCCGAGTAGACCCACTCCCGCCGCACGATCGGCTCCGGCACCCGCTGCCCCGCCGCCCCCACGGTCCGCGCCAAGGGCATCACTCCTGTGGCCACCCCGGCAATACCTCCCACGGCCACCGCAACCCCACCGAGCAGAGCAGCCCGACGACTGAGCCCGTGGGATGGCCACCGTGGGGAAGGGCTCACGCCTGATCCCGGCTCGCTGTTCCGCTGCGCAGCCCGGCTGCTCGGCGGGGCGGGCCAGTCAGCCTGTTGCAGGGACGGACCTCCCGAGACGACGGGCAGCCCGCGCGGCTGGCCAATGGACGCAATCGACGGATGCGTGCGGTGGCATTCGGCTGTGGTGGGCGTGGTCGGTGGGTGTGTGTGGTGGGGTTGGGCTGTGGTGGGCGTGGCCGGTGGATGCGCGTAGTGGGGTTCGGTCGTGATGGACGTGGTGGCCGGCTGCGCGGGGTGGCGTTCGGTCGTGGTGGGCGTGGTCGGAGGGTGCGTGGGGTGGGGTTGGGCTGTGGTGGGCGTGGCCGGTGGATGCGCGTAGTGGGGTTCGGTCGTGATGGACGTGGTGGCCGGCTGCGCGGGGTGGGGTTGGGTCGTGGTGGGCGTGGTCGGTGGGTGTGTGTGGTGGGGTTGGGCTGTGGTGGGCGTGGTCGGAGGGTGTGCGTGGTGAGGCTCGGCCGTGGTGGGCGGGGGTGGGGGTAGGGCTCGCTGGGGGAGCCCCTGGTCATCCACGTCCGCCGCCCTGGGTCGGGGACGGGGCGGTGGGGGCTTGGTGGGGTCGTGGGGTGTGGGGCTGTCCATCAAGCTGCTGGCTCATGGGGCCTCCCCGACATGTGTGTCTGTTTCCGGTGTACCTCAGGCTTGTGTGCTTTGCCTGGGTGTCCATGTCAGACGCATCGGGGTTGCGTGGTGGTTGTTTCAGATGGTCACGGCATTTGGGCAGATCTGGCCAGGCCGCAGTGGGATGATGTGGGCATCTGAGCGCGGGTTCAGATGGTCGCATCATTCAGATGCCGCGATCATATGATCTCGCCATCTGCGGCGGGGCCCAGGGAGGGGCAGGGGTGGGGGCTAGGCGGGGGTTTGGGTGGGGGAGTGGGGGGAGTGGCCTAGCCAGGCGAGGATCGCGTCGGTGTGGGCGCCGGGGGCGGGGACGGGCTGGGGGGTCCAGTCCCAGGCGTCGGCGTCGACCGGAGGGCGGAGCATGGGGACCTCGCCGCCGGGGACCGGGATGGTCGTCCAGCGGGCGCGGGCCTGGAGTTGGGGGTGCTCAGGCAGGTCGGCGACGTCGCGGGTGCGGGCAGCCGGGACATCGGCGGCGTCCAGCGCCTCCAGCAGGGCGTCCGCGGACACCGTGTCGAAGTACGGTTGGAGTTCGGCGTGCAGGGACTCCCGGTGCGCCACCCGGTCGGCGACCGTGCGGTACGTCGGGTGGTCGGCAAGGTCCGGACGGCCTACCACCGCGCACAACCGGCGCCACTGGCCGTCGTTCTGGACCGCCAGATGGACCGACCCGTCGCGGCACGGGAAAGGGCCGTACGGGGCGATGGTGGGATGGTGCGCGCCCGCCCGCACGGGGGACCGCCCCATGCCCAGCGCGTACAGGACCGGCTGGTGCATCCACTCCGCCAAGGCCTCCATCAGGGTCAGCCGCAGCGTGGCGCCCTCGCCGGTGCGGCCGCGTCTGAGCAGGGCAGCCAGGATCGCCGCGTGCAGTTGCACCCCGGCGGCGATGTCGGCCACCGAGATCCCCGCCCGCGCCGTCTCCGGGCCCGTGCCGGTCGCCGCGATGAGGCCCGTCTCCGACTGGATCAGGGCGTCGAACGCCTTGCGGTCGCGGTAGGGACCACCCTCCCCATACGACGACAGCTCCGCCACCACGAGCCCCGGGTGCCGCGCGCGCAACGTCTCCGCGTCCAGCCCCAGCCTGCGGGCCGCGCCCGGGGACAGGTTGCACGTCACCACGTCCGCGCGCGCCACCAGGTCGGCGATCACCGCCTTGCCCGCCGGGTCCTTGAGGTCCAGCGCCAGCGACTCCTTGCCCACGTTCGTCCACGCGAAGTAGCTCGACACCTCGCCGCACGCGGGGTCGTAGTGGCGGGCGAAGTCGCCGCCGTCGGGACGCTCCACTTTGATCACCCGCGCGCCGAGGTCGGCCAGCAGCCGGGTCGCGTACGGCACGGCGACGGCCTGTTCGAGGCTCACCACCAGCACCCCGTCCAGCGGCCTCACGCTACCCGCTCCGGTCGCGTGTAGACGTTCATCGACGAGCCGCGCAGGAAGCCGATGAGCGTGATCCCCTGCTCCTCGGCCAACTCCACCGCCAGCGACGACGGCGCCGACACCGCCGCCAGCACCGGGACGCCCGCCATCGCCGCCTTCTGGACCAGCTCGAACGACGCGCGCCCGGACACCATCAGCACCGTCCCCGCCAGCGGCACCAGGTCGCGCAGCAGCGCCCAGCCGAGCACCTTGTCGACGGCGTTGTGCCTGCCCACGTCCTCCCGCACGGCCAACGCCTCGCCGGTCGCGGTGAACAGGCCCGCGGCGTGCAGGCCGCCGGTCGCGGCGAACACCTTCTGGCCCGCCCGCAGCGCGTCCGGCAGGCCCGTCAGGACGGACACGGGCACGGCGGCCGGGTCGTCGGCGGGGGAGTGGCGGGTGCGCAGCCGCACCGCGTCGAGCGCGGCCTTCCCGCACACCCCGCAGGACGACGTCGTGTAGAAGTTGCGCTCGACCCCCGGGTCCGGCGGCGCGACGCCCGGAGCCAGGGCGATGTCCAGGACGTTGTAGGTGTTGCGACCCTCGTCGTCGACGCCGTCGCAGTAGCGGGCCAGCGCGACGTCGCCCCGGTCGGCCACGACGCCCTCGGTGAGCAGGAACCCGTGCGCGAGCTCGACGTCCTGCCCCGGCGTGCGCATCGTGACCGCCAGCGGCCTGCCGCCCACGCGCAGCTCCAGCGGCTCCTCGGCGGCCAGCGCGTCCGGCACGCGGGTGCGCCCGGACGCGTCCACGCGCAGCACCGGCCTGCGCACCGTCACCCGTCCCATGCCGTCCAGCCTACGGACCGCCGCCCCCGGCGGACCGGGGGCGGCGGCGGGGAGCGCTAGATCTGCTCCCAGAGGGCGGGCGTGTTGGGCGGCTCCCAGCCGGGCATCGACGTGTGCGGCTGGATGACCCGGTAGGACGCGCCGCCGTAGGTGACCTGCGCGCCGCTGCCGTAGTAGGTGTACGGCGCCCACGTGCCGCCCGGCGGGACGGTCGTGGTGGTGCTGGTCGGCGGGCTGGTCGGGCGGGTGGTGGTCGTGGTGGGCGGGTTGTTGCCCGTCGTCACCAGGCGCAGGTTGTAGACCTGCAGGATCTCGGTGAGGGGCTGGAAGTAGATCGTGCCGCCGGTCTGGCAGTTGCCGGAGCCGCCGGAGGTGACGCCCTGGGCCTGGTCGCCGGTCAGCCACGAGCCGCCGGAGTCGCCGGGCTCGGCGCAGGCGTTCGTGCGGGTCAGACCGTAGATGGTGCCCTCGGGGTAGGTGACGGAGGCGTTCTTCTGCTGGATGGTGCCGCAGCGCCAGCCGGTGGTGGAGCCGGAGCGGCAGACGGACGCGCCGACCGGGGCCTCCTGGGAACCGGCGACCGGGACGGTGCCGGGGTAGCGGTTGACCAGCGCGCGCGGGGTGTTGCCCGCGTCGACGCGCACCCAGGCGTAGTCGTTGCCCGGGAAGCTGGAGCCCTGCACCGACCCGTTCGGGCTGGTGGTGCGGGTGCCCGTCCGGCCGCAGTGGCCCGCGGTGACGAATCCGCCCTCGACGGAGAAGCCGACCGAGCAGCGGCCCTGGCCGAAGTAGTACGCGTTGCCGCCGATGACGTCGATCATCGGCTTCGGGTCCTCGGTGCTGGTCTCGAAGGCCAGGATCGAGCTGCCCAGGCCCGCCTTGGCCGCCCACGCCTTAGCCGCGGCCTCGCCGCCGGGGTTGGCGAGCACGACGACCCGGTTGGCCTTCACGTCGACGTACCAGCCGGGCACCTTGGCGGGCGCCTTCGCGGCGGCGACGTCGAGCTTGGTCTTCGCCGACTCCAAAGTGGACGCGCTGTGCCGGACGGTGGCGGGGACCGCGCCGTGCGCCCGGACCGCGTCGGCGAGCGCGGCGTCGGTGACCGCGACGGTGAGCGTGTGCCCGGTGCTGTCCAACCAGGATCCGGCGTAGGCCGAGCCCAGGCGCGACTTGAGGGTGATGTCGGTCTGTCCGGCGACCTTCTCCGCGGCCATCCGGTCCACGGCTTGCTCCTCGGTGATGCCCAGGTCGCGCGCCATGGCGGTCACCATCGCCGGGTCGGTCGTGTCCGCCGCGTTCGCGCTGGAGCCGAGGGCGATCGCGGTGACGAGCCCCGATGCCGTTACCGCCGTTGTCACGGCGGCGATCAATCTGCGGTTCATGTCCGCTCTCCTCGTTGCAGGGTGAGGTGGCAACGACGGTAAGCGGGCATTCGGCCGGATTGGTACATACCAATAGGGCATAGCAAGGCCGCAGCCCCCGACGCCTGCGTCTCGTCGGGGGCTGCGGGGCCCGGGCACCCCTGCGCGGTGTCCGGACCGGATGGGCGGCTAGACGCGCTGCCAGAGCGCCGGGACGTTCGGCGGCTCCCAGCCGGGCAGCGAGGTGTGGGCCTGCAGGGCCCGGTACGAAGCGCCGCCGTAGGTCACCTGCGACCCGATCGAGTAGCTGGTGTACGGCGCCCAGGTCCCGCCGGGCGGGTTGTTGTCGCCGCTGGTCGTCGTCGTGGTGGTCGTCGGCGGGTTGTTGTCACCCGAGGTCAGCAACCGCAGGTTGTAGACGGAAAGGATCTCCAGCAGCGGCTGGAAGTAGAACGTGCCGCCGGAGGTGCAGTTGCCCGAACCGCCGGAGGTGACGCCCTGGGCCTGGTCGCCCGCCAGCCACGAACCGCCGGAGTCGCCGGGCTGCGCGCACGCGCTGGTGCGGGTCAGGCCGGACACCGAGCCCTGCGGGTAGTTCACCGTGGCGTTCTTCTGCTGGATGGTGCCGCAGCGCCAGCCCGTGGTCGCACCGGAACGGCAGACCGCCGCGCCGACCGGGGCCTCCTGCGAACCGGCCACCGGGACGGTGCCGGGGTAGCGGTTGACCAGCGGACGCGGGGTGTTGCCCGCGTCGACGCGGACCCAGCCGTAGTCGTTGCCCGGGAAGCTGGAGCCCGCGACCACGCCGCTGGGGTTGGACGTGCGGGTGCCGGTGCCGCCGCAGTGGCCCGCGGTGACGAAGCCGCCCTGGACGGAGAAGCCGACCGAGCAGCGGCTGCCGCCGAAGCTGTAGCTGTTGCCGCCGATGACGTCGATGAACGGACGCGGGTTCTCGGCGCTGGTCCTGATCCGGGCCGCGCTGAGGCCCGCCTTGGCCGCCCACGCCTTGGCGGCGGCCTCGCCGCCCTTGTGGCTGAGCACGACGACCTCGTTGGTGGTGACGTCGACGTACCAGCCGGGAACGGTCTTCGGCGCGCTGGTCGCCTTGGCGTCCAGCTTGGCCTTGGCCGCGTCGAGCTGGGCGGCGCTGCGGGCGACGGTCTTGGGGACAGCGCCGAGGGCGCGCACCTTCTCGGCGTGCTTGCCGTCGGTGACCGCGACGGTCAGGGTCGAGCCGGTCGCGTCCATCCACGAGCCCGCGTAGCCCGAGCCCAGCAGGGTCTTGAGGGTGGCGTCGGTGGTGGCCGCCGCCTCCTCGGTGGCGAGCCTGCGCTTGGCCTGCTCCGGGCTGATCCTCAGGTCGCGGGACATGGCGGCCAGGATCGCGGACTGGGTGTCCTCGACCGTGGGGGCGGTCTGCCCCGCGGTCGCTGTCGGCGTCAGGGCGATGGCTGTGGCCAGCCCCGCCGCCGTGATGGCCGCCGTAGCGGCGGCGATGATCTTACGATTCATTATCCGCTCTCTCCTCGAGGGCGTGCAGGGTGGAATCGGCTCTGACGGTAGGAGGCGGATCCCCCATATTGGTACATACCAATCAGGTCATACCGCCGATCATGGCAAGGTGCTATGCATGGACAACACCCCCGCTCCCGGCGGCGTCGTTCCCCGCCGCCGCGTCCTGGTCACCGGCGCGTCCGGCGGCATCGGCGCGGCCATCGCGCACGCCTTCGCCGGGCTCGGCGACCGGGTCGCCGTGCACTACAACACCGCCCTCGACAAAGCACGAATGGTCTACGACGAACTGCCCGGTGACGGCCACGCGCTCGTCGGCGCGGACCTGGCCGACCCCGACGTCATCGTCGAGGAGACGGTCGCCGCCCTCGGCGGTGTCGACGTGCTGGTCAACAACGCCGCCTTCCAGGGCGGGCCGCACCCGCCGTCGGTGTCCTTTGCGGACTGGCAGAGCGCGTGGCGGGAGACCTTCGAGGTCAACGTCTTCGGCGCGGCGAACCTGACGCACCGGGTCGCGGCCAGGATGATCGAGCAGGGCGCGGGCGGGCGGATCGTCAACGTCGGCTCGCGCGGCGCGTTCCGCGGCGAGCCCGACCACCCGGCCTACGGCGCGAGCAAGGCGGCGCTGCACGCGATGGGCCAGTCGCTGGCGGTCGCGCTGGCCCCGCACCGGATCGCGGTGACGACGGTCGCGCCCGGTTTCGTGCGCACCGACCGGGTGGAGCACCGGCTGCGCGGCGAGGCCGGGCTGGCGATCGCCGCGCAGAGCCCGTTCGAGCGGGTCGCCCAGCCCAGCGAGGTCGCCGCCGCGGTGGTCTACCTGGCATCGCGCGAGGCTATGTGGGCATCGGGCGCGATCCTGGACCTCAACGGGGCGTCGTACCTGCGGACATAGCACTAGGGTCTGATTTGTGCGCTATGACGTGATCGTGGTCGGCGGCGGCCACAACGGCCTGGTGGCCGCCGCGTACCTCGCCAGGGCCGGGCGGTCGGTGCTGGTGCTCGAACGGCTCCCGCATCCCGGCGGGGCCGCGGTCAGCGCGAGCCCCTTCCCCGGGGTCCGGCTGTCGCGGTACTCCTACCTGGTCAGCCTGCTGCCCGACCGGATCGTCGCCGACCTCGGCCTGCGCCTGGACCTGCGGTCCCGCCCAGTGGCGTCCTACACCCCCTACGAGCGCGACGGCCGTTTCGGCGGGCTGTTGGTCGAGCGCGAGCCCGGTCCCGCCACCGAGGCGTCGTTCCACGAGCTGACCGGCTCCCACGCGGAGTACACCCGGTGGTGTGACTTCTACGCCGAGGTCGACGGGCTGGCGAAAGCGCTTGCCCCCACGCTGCTGGGCCCGCTGCCCTCCCGGGCGCGGCTGCGCGACCGGGTCGGCGACCGGACCTGGTCGCGGTTCTTCGAGCAGCCCCTCGGCGACATCGTCACCGAGGCCTTCACCGACGACCTCGTGCGCGGCGTGGTCGCCACCGACGGGCTCATCGGCACATTCACGTCATTGTTCGATGGCGGTCTGGCCGCCAACCGGTGTTTCCTGTACCACGTGATCGGAAACGGCACCGGCGAGTGGCGGGTCCCGGTCGGCGGCATGGGCGCGGTGACCGCCGAGCTGCTGCGCGCCGCGCGCGAGGCGGGCGCGGAGGTGCTGACCGACGCCGAAGTGGTGCGGGTGGACGCGGACGGCGTGCGCGCCGAGGTCGAGTACCGGCACGGGGACGCCGAGCACGTCGTCGGGGCCGGGCACGTGCTGGCCAACGTCGCGCCCGCGGTGCTCGACCGGCTGCGCGGCCGCGAGTCCGCCGCGCCGGTCGGCGCGCAGCTCAAGGTCAACGTCCTGCTCGACCGGCTGCCCCGGCTGCGCTCCGGCGCTGACCCCCGGGTGGCGTTCGCGGGCACGTTCCACCTGGACGAGTCGTTGGAGGAGCTGGAAAGCGCGTTCTGGACGGCGGCCGCGGGCGCGCTGCCCCGGCGGCCGCCGGGGGAGACGTACTGCCACACGCTGACCGATCCATCCATTGTGGACGGCGATCGGCACACGCTGACCCTGTTCGGCCTGCACCTGCCGACGGCGCTGTTCACCGAGGACAACCGCGGGGTGTGCGGGGAACTGGTCGACCGCTTCGCCGAGGGCTTCGACCGGCACCTGGCCGAGCCGCTGCTGGACTGCGTGGCCCGCGACGCCGACGGCGCGCCCTGCGTCGAGGCCCGCACGCCGCTGGACATCGAGGCCGACCTGGCCATGCCCGGCGGCAACATCTTCCACGGCGACCTCTCCTGGCCCTACGGCGAGGACTGGGGCGACGGCGCGGAATGGGGCGTGGAGACCGACACGGCGAACCTGCTCGTCTGCGGCAGCGGGGCGCGGCGCGGCGGCGGGGTGAGCGGCATCGGCGGCCACAACGCCGCGATGGCGGTGTTGGCCGGATGAGCGTCGCGGCCCGGATCGCCCTCGGCTACTTCGTGGTGGTGTGCGTGGTCGTGGCGGTCGTGGCCATCATCCACGCCACGCACAGCGGGCCCGACGCGTCGCTGGCGGCGGTGTGGGCGATCGCCGCGGCCCTGCCCGGGTCGCTGGTCGTGGGCGCGCTGCCGGACATCGGCGTGGTCGGGGAGTTCCTGCTGCTCGTCGTGGTCGCGCTGGTGCAGGCCGGGCTGCTGTACGCGGTGATCCGCGCGTTCGGCAGGAGATAGCGGCAGGCGCCGGGGCGCGGCGCCTGCCGTCCGGGTCACGCGGCGAGCGCGGCCTTGACGTCGGCCAGGCTCGGGTTGGTGAGCGCCTTGCCGTTGGGGAAGTGCAGCGTGGGAACGGTCTGGTTGCCGCCGTTCACGCTCATCACGAAGTCGGCCGCCGACGGGTCGCGCTCGATGTCGACCTCGACGTACTCGATGCCCTCGCGCTCCAGCAGCGTCTTGAGCCTGCGGCAGTAGCCGCACCAGGTGGTCGAGTACATGGTCAGCGTGGTGGGCGCGGTCATCGAGGGCTCCTCCAGTGGGGTCTTGGTATCGCTATCAACGCATACCAGGGCGCGAAGATGCCCGGGCGGCGTGCGCTGCCGGTCACAGCGCACGGGACGAGAGACCCGGCCGCTACGGGCGCGGCTCCAGGCGGACGACCAGGGACTTCGACGTCGGCGTGTTCGAGACCTCGGCGGTCGAGTCCAGCGGGACCAGGTTGTTGGCCTCGGGGAAGTACGTGGCGGCGCAGCCGCGGGCGGTCGGGTACGCCACCACCCGGAACCGCTCGGCCCGGCGCTCGCGGTCGGCGTACTCGCTGACCAGGTCGACCAGTGCGCCGTCGTCGATCGACAGGGCGGCGAGGTCGTCGGGGTTGACGAACACGACGCGCCTGCCGTCCTTGACGCCGCGGTAGCGGTCGTCCATGCCGTAGATCGTGGTGTTGTACTGGTCGTGGCTGCGGAGGGTCTGCAGCAGCAGCCTGCCGGGCGGCACCTCCAGCACGGTCAGCTCGTTCGCCGTGAACAGCGCCTTGCCGCTCTCGGTCCCGCGGAACTCGCGGGCGTCGCGGGGCGCGTGCGGCAGGACGAAGCCGTCGGGGGTCCGGACTCGGGTGTTGTAGTCCGCGCAGCCGGGCACGACGTTGGCGATGTGGTCGCGGACGCGGTCGTAGTCCTCGACGAACCGCGCCCACGGCACCGGGTGGTCGGGACCGAACAGGGCCTGCGCGAGCCCGCAGATGATGGCCACCTCCGAGCGCAGGTGGGGGCTCGCGGGGTCGAGCCTGCCGCGGGAGCGGTGGACCACCGACATCGAGTCCTCGACGGTGACGAACTGCTCGCCGCTGGCCTGCTTGTCGCGCTCCGTGCGGCCCAGGGTCGGCAGGATCAGCGCGGTGCGGCCGGGAACGACGTGCGAGCGGTTCAGCTTCGTCGACACCTGCACGGTCAGTTCGCACTGGCGCAGGGCCGCCTCGGTGACCTCGGTGTCGGGGGTGGCGGCGGCGAAGTTGCCGCCGACGGCCATGAACACCTTGGCCTTGCCGTCCCGCATCGCCCGGATGGCCTCGACGGTGTCGTAGCCGTGCTTGCGGGGCACGGGCACGCCGAACTCCGACTCCAGCGCGGACAGGAACGCCTCGGGCATCTTCTCCCAGATGCCCATGGTCCGGTCGCCCTGCACGTTGGAGTGCCCGCGCACCGGGCACAGGCCCGCGCCCGGCTTGCCGATCATGCCGCGGACCAGCACGACGTTGGCGATCTCACGGATGGTCGCCACGGCGTGCCGGTGCTGGGTCAGGCCCATCGCCCAGCACACGATCATGCGCTTGGAGTCGGCGACCGTGCGGGCGAACTTCTCGATCTCGCCGTGGGTGAGCCCGGTGGCGGCGAAGACCGCCTCCCAGTCGAGCGCGCGCACGTGCTCGGCGTAGCGGTCGAAGTCGACGGTGCTGCGCTCGACGAACGCCCGGTCGACGACCGTGCCGGGGCGCGCGTCCTCCCAGCGCAGCAGCAGGTTGCCGACGGCCTGGAACAGCGCCTGGTCGCCCGCGAGGCGGATCTGCAGGAACTGGTCGGCCAGCGGCGTGCCCCGGCCGACGACGCCGCGGACGTTCTGCGGGTTCTTGAACCGCAGCAGCCCGGCCTCCGGCAGCGGGTTCACCGCCACGATCTTCGCGCCGTTGCCCTTGGCCGCCTCCAGCGCGGAGAGCATGCGCGGGTGGTTGGTGCCCGGGTTCTGCCCGACGACCACGATCAGGTCGGCCTGTTCGAGGTCGGCCAGCGTCACCGAGCCCTTGCCGATGCCGGTGGTCTGGGCGAGCGCGGCCCCGGAGGACTCGTGGCACATGTTGCTGCAGTCGGGCAGGTTGTTCGTGCCGTAGGAGCGCACGAGCAGCTGGTAGAGGAACGCGGCCTCGTTGCTGGTGCGGCCGGAGGTGTAGAAGACGGCCTCGTCCGGAGTGGACAGAGCGCGCAGGTGCTCGGCGATGAGCGCGAACGCCGCGTCCCACCCGATCGGCTCGTAGTGCGTGCCCCTGAGCACCATCGGCTCGGTGAGCCTGCCCTGCTGCCCGAGCCAGTAGTCGGTGCGCTCGGCCAGCTCGGCGACGGAATGGCTGGCGAAGAACTCGCGCCCGACCCGGCGCAGCGTCGCCTCCTCGGCGACGGCCTTGGCGCCGTTCTCGCAGAACTCGACGGCCTTGCGGTGCTCGCCCCGCCCTTCCGGCCACGCGCACCCCGGGCAGTCGAACCCGTCCCGCTGGTTGATCACCCGCAGCGTCCGCGCCGTGCGCGCGACCCCCATCTGCGCCATGCTGTGCCTGAGCGTGGCCGCCACGCCGGGGATGCCCGCGGCGAAGGTCTTGGGCTCGCCGGTGGCCAGCTCGTCCTCGGTGACATCGGTGTGGGGAGCCTCGCGTGCCATTGCCCCATCCTGCGCCACCGCAGGCCCGGATGCGAGGAGGGACCCCATGTCGGACGCGCTGGAGGAGTGGGCGGCCGCGACCGCCGACGGCAGCGCGCTGGGACCGGCCGCCGAGGCGTATGAGCGAATGCAGCGCCTCTGGGCTGTCGAACTGGCGGCGCGCGCTGAGCTGGAGGAGCGTTGACGCAGGTCACGGCGCTGCGGTGGTTCCGGCGGTTGCGTGGGGTCGTGGGCGAGGTGCGGTCCGCGCCCGCGGGTGATCCCGCGCGCATCGTGGCCATGGCGCAGGCGTACCGGCGGGCCGACGAGCTCGGCGGGGCGGTGTTCCGGCGGGCGGCCGCGGGGCTGGAGGAGTACGCGGCCGTGCTCGCCGCCGCCCAGGCCGAGCACGCGGGGCTGCGGGCGGCGTTCCGCGCCGTTCCCCCGCTCCTCCGGGTCGGCGCGGTCGGTCGGCTGGTCAGGGGGTGCGTCCAGGCCCACACCGCCGCCTCCGGGGCGGCCGATCTGTTCGCGCGGCGGTGCGGGGACCTGGCGGGGCGGGCGCGGATCGCGGTGGGGGTCGAGGCCGGGCTGCCGGTGGCGGAGGCCGCCGAGCTGGCATCGGCGGCCGCCCGCGGGTACGACTCCGGCGTGCTCGGCCTGCGGCACTTGCGCTTGGCAGGGGAGCGCCTGGCCGGGTCCGCCGAGGCCAGGGCGCTGCTCGACCGCGCCGCGTCCGATCTCGAACGCGCGTGGCTGGTCAAGGCCATGGCCGCGGGCGATGCGGGCCTGGCGGAGTTCGCCGAGGCCATCCGGGGCCGTCCGGCGGACTGGCTGGCCGAGCGGCTGACCCTGGTCGACCGGCACGCGCCCGGGACGCAGTCGCGGCTGGGCGCCGCGGTCCGCCAGCACGAGCCGACGACGTGCGGGACGACCTGCCTGATCGTCGCCCGCGCCGAGTGGGACCCGCGCTACGCCCTGGCCCTCACCTCGGCCGAGTTCGCCACCGCGTTCCGGGCGGCCCGCGCCGCCGTCCACGCCGAGACGAACCGCTGGTACCCGCGGTTCGCGGGCACCTCACCGCACGGCATGGCCCGCTGGCTGACCCGCCACCTCGGCGTGCGCCACCGCTGGCGCGCCGTGGACGACACCGACGCCCGCGACGTGTCCCGCGCCCTGCGGGACGTGCTCGCCGCCGTCGACGCTGGCGACCCGGTGCCGGTGCTGGTGGGCGCGGTCGTGCCCCGGCACTACGTGCTGGTCGTCGGCCACCACGACGGCTCCGTCCTGGTGTTCGAGCCGTCGGCCGGGCGCACGGTCGTCGTCCCCGACCGGGCCTTCCTCGACGGCGACCTGCGCGGCGCGCTCGGCTTCCCGCACCTGCAGGCCGTGGTGCTGCCCGACGATCAGGCCGGGCAGCCGCTCTCGGCCGGGATGTCGGCCGACGGGTCGAAGTAGGAGCCGCGGTCCTGGCGCGCGCCGGGCAGCCGGGTGACCGACGTGTCGCGGAAGGCGGGGGCGAGGAAGCCCTTCTTGTACCAGTCGCAGGCGATCGAGTAGCCGAACCCGCCGACGTGGCCGTACCAGAGGCCCTTGCTGCCCTCGCTCCACCGCGGGCCCTTGCGCATGATGTAGTCCACCTCGGCCCGCACCAGGACGATCGCGTCCATCGGGTCGGCCGTCGGCTCGTCGGACTCGAAGGCGTAGGCGAACAGGTAGTTCGTGTGGATCACCAGCTCGCCGGTGCCGCCCGCGGAGACGGTCATGGCGCCGGTGACCTTGGGGGCGACGGCGAGCAGCGGGGTGTCCGGGGCGATCAGGCTGACCAGCGCCTGCGCCTGCGGCTCCTGCCCGGTGCCGAACAGCGGGGCGAGCTGCTTGCGGGCGTCCTCGGCCAGCAGGGTGAGGTAGCCGCTGGGGTCGTGGCCGACGAGCATGGCGCGGTCGATGCGGCTGGCGATGATGGCGCGGCGGACCAGGGCGGTCGCCTCGGCCACCTCCTCGGCGGAGAACTCGCCCACCTGCATCGCATCGGGCACGGTGACCCCGTCGGCCCCGTCGGTCCACGCCGCCGCCGGGGTCCCGGCGAACGGGGCCGTCGGGTCGAGGGTCTGCGCGACGGCGCCGCTGGGCCCGGTGGACGGGCGCTCGGCCCCGGGCCGCTCGCTGTCGAACATGCCGACGCCGACCAGCAGCATGAGCACCGCCACGATGGCCACGAGCACGGTCGCGGTGACCAGCCACCGCTCGGCCCTGCGGCGGCGGGTGGCGCGCACCATCGCGCGGACGTCGGCCCGTGCGGCCTCCCGCACGCGGCTGCGCCACTCGGCGTCCTGCAGCGCGGCGTGGTCGCCGTAGTCCCGATGGTCCACGAGCCCCCCAAGGGCGCCGGGCGGTCTTCACCGCCCGCTCGATGTCGTTCCTGCTCTGGTGTCCACGACATCGATGCTGCCGACCTCGGTGTTAACAGATCATCCGGGGGACACCGCCGATCGTGCGACGAGCGGCAGGCTTGCCCGGACCAACGGTCACCCGGGCCCGCTTGTCGAGATCGGCGACGACCGCGCGGCCCTATCCCGCTGGGCCGTTCGGCCTCAGTCGACGGTGGGGCCGCCGCGTCCCCCGTCCGGCGGTAGCGCCACGTCCACCAGGGTGGCAGGCCCTTCCCGCAGCGTGACCTCGGCGGATCCGGCCGCGGCGCGCAGGTCGGCGACCGCGGGCGAGAGCGCGGCGATGAAGTCGGCCGGACCGGTCACGGCGAGCCGGGCCACGGGCGCGCGCATCGACACCTTCGCCCGCGTCTTCGCCCCGCGCACCTCCGCGAGCACCGCGCCCGCGGCCGCCAGCGCCCCGGAGTCGCGCCGCCCGCCGGGGGTCGGCCAGGCCGCGGTGTGCACGGAGCCGGACCGCCACCACGACCACGTCTCCTCCGCGGCGAACGGCAGGAACGGCGCGAACAGCCGTTGCAGCACGTCCAGCGCGGACCGCAGCGCCGCCCGCGCCGACTCCGCCCCCGGCAGGTCCCCGTACGCGCGGTCCTTCACCAGCTCCAGGTAGTCGTCGCACCAGGTCCAGAAGAACCGCTCGACGCGCTCCAGCGCGTCGGTGTGGCGGTAGTCGGCCAGGGCGGCGGTCGCCTCGGCCACCACCTCATCGAGCGCGCCGAGCATCGCCGTGTCCAGCGGCTCGGTGACCGGCCCGTCCGCGGCGGGGAAGCCGAGCACGAACCGGCTGGCGTTGAGCAGCTTCGTGGCGAGCCTGCGGCCCACGCGCATCCGCCCCTCGTCCACGGCGGTGTCCGTGCCCGGGCGCCCGCCCGCCGCCCAGTAGCGCACGGCGTCGGCCCCGTAGCGGTCCAGCAGCTCGTCGGGGCCGAGCCCGTTGCCGGAGCTCTTGCCCATCTTCTGCCGCTGCGGGTCGAGCACCCAGCCGGAGATGGCCGCCGTGCGCCAGGGCAGCGCGCCGGTCTCCAGCTCGGCCCGCAGGATCGTGCTGAACAGCCAGGTGCGGATGATCTCGTGCGCCTGGGGGCGCAGGTCCATGGGATAGGTCTTGGCGAACAGGTCCGTGCCGTACCCGCACACCAGCAGCGGCGAGAGCGACGAGGTCGCCCAGGTGTCCATCACGTCCGGGTCCGCGGTGAACCCGCCGGGCACGTCGCGCTGGTCGTCGCGGTAGCCGGGCGGCGTCTCGCTCGCCGGGTCGCACGGGAGCGCCTCGGGGGTCAGCGGGTGCTCGTAGTCGGGCTCGCCCGCGTCGTCGAGCGGGTACCACAGCGGGAACGGCACGCCGAAGAAGCGCTGCCTGCTGATCAGCCAGTCGCCCGCCAGGCCCGACACCCAGTTCTCGTAGCGGACCCGCATGGACTCCGGCTGCCAGCGCAGCTCCCGGCCGCGGGCCAGCAGCGTCTCCCGGTGCTCGGTCGACCGGATGAACCACTGCCTGCTGGACACGATCTCCAGCGGGCGGTCGCCCTTCTCGTAGTGCTTCACCGGGCGCGTCACCGGCCGGGGCTCCAGGCCCAGCAGCTCCACGACCCGCTCACGCGCCTTGCCCACGGTCAGCCCGGCCAGCTCGGCGTACGGCCCCGGCGCCACGCCGGGCGGGGGATCGGGGCGCAGCCGCCCGTCGCGGCCGACCACGGTGTGCGCGGGCAGGCCGAGTTCACGCCACCAGGTGACGTCGGTCAGGTCGCCGAAGGTGCAGCACATCACCAGGCCGCTGCCGCGCCCGGGATCGGCGGCCGGGTGGGCGAGCACGGGCACCTCCGCGCCGAACAGCGGGGTGCGGGCGGTGGTCCCGATCAGCGCCCGGTGCCGGTCGTCGTCGGGATGGGCGATCAGGGCCACGCAGGCGGGCAGCAGCTCGGGGCGGGTCGTCTCCACCGCGGCCGGGCCGTCGGCGGTGTCGAAGTGGAGGGTGTGCCACGCGCCGGGCGTGTCCCGGTCGACCAGCTCGGCCTGCGCCACGGCGGTGCCGAAGGTGGTGTCCCACAGCGTCGGGGCCTCGGCCTGGTAGGCATGACCGGCCTTGAGCAGCCGCAGGAACGACGCCTGCGACAGCTCGCGGGCCTTCGCGCCGATCGTGGTGTACGTGCGGGACCAGTCCACCGACAGGCCGAGCCGCCGCCACAGCGCCTCGTAGGCCTTCTCGTCCTCCCCGGTCAGGCGCTCGCACAGCTCCACGAAGTTGCGCCGGGACACCGGGCGGGTCCGCTTCCCCTTCACCGGCTCCAGGCCCGGCTCGTACGGCAGCGACGGGTCGCACCGCACGCCGTAGTGCAGCTGCACGCGCCGCTCGGTCGGCAGGCCGTTGTCGTCCCATCCCATCGGGTAGAACACGTCCATGCCGCGCATCCGCTGGAAGCGGGCGACCACATCGGTGTGCGTGTAGGAGAACACGTGCCCCACGTGCAGCCTGCCGCTCACCGTCGGCGGCGGGGTGTCGATGGAGAAGACCGACTCGCGGGGTCCGTCGCCGCGGAAGCGGTAGACGCCGGACTCGGCCCAGCGTCGCGCCCAGATCCGGTCGAGTCCGTCGAGGGAAGGTCGCTCCATGCACAGACGGTAGTCGTCCGGCCGTGCCCGCCTCCACCGGTTTTCCTGGGCCTTCGTAGACTCATCGACCGTGACCGAGACCCCCGCTCAGCAGACCACCGACCTTCCGCAGGCCTGGGAGCCCGCCGCGGTAGAGGCGGAGCTGTACCAGGGCTGGGTAGACGCCGGGTACTTCACCGCCGACCCGGACAGCGACAAGCCGCCCTTCTGCATCGTGCTGCCGCCGCCGAACGTCACCGGCAGCCTGCACATGGGACACGCCCTCAACCACACGGTGATGGACGCGCTCACCCGGCGTCGCCGGATGCAGGGGCACGAGGCGCTGTGGCTGCCCGGGATGGACCACGCGGGCATCGCCACGCAGAACGTCGTGGAGCGCCAGCTCGCCTCCGAGGGGCTGTCCCGGCACGACCTCGGCCGGGAGAAGTTCATCGCCCGGGTCTGGGAGTGGAAGGCCGAGTACGGCGGCAGGATCCTCGACCAGATGCGGCGCCTCGGCGACGGCATCGACTGGACGCGCGAGCGGTTCACGATGGACGACGGCCTCTCCCGGGCCGTCCAGACGATCTTCAAGAAGCTCTACGACGACGGCCTGATCTACCGGGCCGAGCGGATCATCAACTGGTGCCCGCGCTGCCGCACCGCGCTGTCGGACATCGAGGTCGAGCACTCCGACGACGACGGCGAGCTGGTGTCCATCCGGTACGGATCGGGCGCGGACTCCATCGTCGTGGCCACCACCCGCGCGGAGACGATGCTGGGCGACACCGCGGTCGCCGTGCACCCCGACGACGAGCGCTACCGGCACCTGATCGGCACCGAGGTCGAGCTGCCGCTGACCGGCCGCCGCATCCCGATCGTCGCCGACGCCCACGTCGACCCCGAGTTCGGCACCGGCGCGGTCAAGGTCACCCCGGCGCACGACCCCAACGACTTCGAGATCGGCCGCAGGCACGACCTGCCCGCGATCACGGTCATGGACGAGACCGGCGTGATCACCGCGCACGGCCCGTTCGAGGGCCTGGACCGCTTCGAGGCCCGGCCCGCCGTCGTCGCCGCGCTGCGCGCCGAGGGCCGGATCGTGGCGGAGAAGCGGCCGTACGTGCACGCCGTGGGCCACTGCTCGCGCTGCGACACCGTCGTCGAGCCCCGGCTGTCGCTGCAGTGGTGGGTCAAGGTCGAGCCGCTGGCCCGCGCCGCTGGCGACGCCGTGCGCGACGGCCGCACCAAGGTCCACCCGCCGGAGCTGGCCAAGCGCTACTTCGACTGGGTCGACAACATGCACGACTGGACCATCAGCCGCCAGCTGTGGTGGGGCCACCGCATCCCGGTCTGGTACGGCCCGGACGGCGAGACGGTCTGCGTCGGCCCGGACGAGCAGCCGCCCGCGGGCTGGACGCAGGACCCGGACGTCCTCGACACCTGGTTCTCCTCGGCGCTGTGGCCGTTCTCCACCCTGGGCTGGCCGGAGAAGACCGCCGACCTCGGCCGGTTCTACCCGACCTCGGTGCTGTCCACCGGCTACGACATCCTGTTCTTCTGGGTCGCCCGGATGATGATGTTCGGGCTGTACGCGATGGACGGCGTCCAACCGTTCGACCACGTGTACCTGCACGGCCTCATCCGGGACGCGCAGGGCAAGAAGATGTCGAAGTCGCGCGGCAACGTCATCGACCCGCTGGACTGGCTGGACCGCTACGGCGCCGACGCCTGCCGCTTCACCCTGGCCCGCGGCGCCAACCCCGGCAGCGACATGGCCCTGGCCGAGGAGTGGGCGGCGGGTTCCCGCAACTTCAACACCAAGCTGTGGAACGCCACCCGCTTCGCGTTGATGAACGGCGCCACCACGGCGACGCCCGTGCCCGACCGCGCCGAGCTGACCGACGCCGACCGCTGGATCCTCGACGGCCTCGACGCCCTCGTGTCCGAAGTGGATGAGCTGTTCGACGGCTTCCAGTTCGCCAAGCTCTGCGACGCGCTGTACCACTACACGTGGGACGAGTTCTGCGACTGGTACCTGGAGCTGGCCAAGGTCCAGATCGCCGCGGGCGGCGCGCGCGCCGACGCCACCCGGGCCGTGCTGGGCCACGTGCTGGATGTGCTGCTGCGCCTGCTGCACCCGGTGATCCCGTTCATCACCGAGGTCCTGTGGAAGGCGGTGACGGGCGGGGAGTCGGTCGTGATCGCCACCTGGCCGTCGGCGTCGGGGTCGTCGGCGGACTCGTCGGCGCGGACGCGGATCGAGGGCGTGCAGAAGCTGGTGACCGAGATCCGCCGGTTCCGCGCGGACCAGGGCGTCAAGCCCGGCCAGCGGGTGACCGCCCGACTGTCCGGAGTGGACGACGCGGACCTGTCCGACCACGCCGCGGCGATCGCGGCCCTGGCCCGCCTGCAGTCGCCCGCCGCGGAGTTCGCCGCGAGCGCGTCCCTGGAGGTCGCCCTGCCCGGCGGGACGGTCGTGGTCGAACTGGACCTCTCCGGCACCGTGGACGTCGGCGCGGAGCGCAAGCGCCTCACGAAGGACCTGACGGCCGCCGAGAAGGAACTCGCCCAGTGCGAGGCCAAGCTCGGCAACCCCAAGTTCACCGACAAGGCCCCGGACGACGTCGTCGCCAAGGTCCGCACCCGCCGCGACACGGCAGCAGCCGACATCGAGCGCATCAAGGCCCGGTTGGCGGCGCTGCCCGCGGGTTAGCCCCTCGATCCGGACCGGCGTTGGGTCAGCCGGTCCGGATCGAAGCCAGGCCGGACTGATCCGGACAAGCCACCGCGCCACCGCTCGGTGCCCGGCGGGACGGTGCCCGATTCCTCGAGTCGGATGGGGACCGCCCGCCTTCGGTGGAGTGGCACAGGTTCAGGTGAGAACCCCGCCGCGGTCACGAATGTCGCGGTCACGAATGTCGGCGCGTCCGGCTACCGTATGTGTGTGAGCGAGATCCTGGACGAGGCCTACGCCCGGCTGCACCCCACTGGGCCGGAGTGGGGTGACGAGTTGTCCAACCACGGGCCGATGGCCGTCGAGGTGCTGGTGCGCCGGGGGCATGCCGACCTCGTCCCCCGCTGGGTCGACCGCTACCTCAACCGGCTCGACGAGCTTCCCGCGCCCACCGGGGTCATCACTGACTGGCAGGACGCGCTGGGGGACTTCTCCCGGCTCGGCGACTGGGTCGGGTACTTCCACAACGAGACCCAGGAGCGGCCCTGGCGGGACGTGCTCGCCATCTGGTGGCCGCGGCTGATCCCCGGCATCGCCGCGGGCGCGACGCACAGCGTCATCCGGGTCAGCCACGCCCTGCGCGTGTTGCTGGCCGGGGATGAGAGTCCGCAGGCCGTCGCCGAGTTGGTGCACGGGCTTGCCTGGTGGGCGGCCCGGTCGACGGTCATCCCCAACACCGCAGAGCCCCGGGGCGGGCTGGCCACCAAGGCGGCCTTCGACGCCGTGCCGCGCATCCCCAGCCAGGACGGGCAACTCGCCAACCGGTTCGGGCAGCTCGCCGAACTGCACAGCTTCCCCAGCGCCCTCGCCGCGCTCAAGCCCGCCGACACGCCCGAGGAGGCCCGGCGGCGGCTCACCGAACTGGTCGACGCCGCCACCCTCACCTACCTCACCCACGGCCACGGCAGCCCCATCCTGCTCGTGCACACCGCGACAGCGCCCAACGCCGTCCTGCACGCGTTGCCCGCGCTCCCCGAGGAGCAGTGGGCGCCGAGCCTGACCGCCGCGTGGGCGGCCAGCGCGGCGCTCATCGCCACCTACGCCCCGCGCGAGGCCGCACCCCGGGAAGTGCTCCCCGACGCGCCCGAGAGCGCCGCCGCCGTCCTCGACCGGGCGGCCGAGAACGGCGACGAGCACGTCATCAAGTTCACCGACACGGCCGCGGAGGTGCACGCCCGCACCGGCGACCCGGACGCGCTCGCCGCCGCGGCGCGCATCCAGGAGTTCATCAGGCCACGCTGACCAGCGTCCGCTCCCGGATGGCTGGCGCGATCCACAGCTGCGCCACGGTCGCCACCACCGACAGCACGGCCAGCGTCGACCACAGCACCGCCTGCCCGATGCCGAGCAGCCACGTGCCGAACACGGGCGAGATCAGGTTGCTCAGCGAGAACGCGAACCCGTACACGCCCATGTAGCGCCCGCGCAGGTGCGGCGGGGCGAGGTTCGTCGCGATCGCCGCGCTGACCCCGGTCACCACGATCTCGCCGATCGACCACACCACGACGGTCGCGGTGTAGCCCGCGGTGGACGAGACGAACATGGTCAGCCCGAAGCCGAGGCCCACCACCGCCATGCCGACCGCGGCGACGGTGCTGTGGTCGAACTTGCCCAGCCAGTTGACCACCAGCGGCTGGACCAGCACGATCACCACGCCGTTGGCTGCCAGCGCGATGCCGTACGCCGTGGGGTCGAGGCCGTCGGCCCGCATCGCCAGCGGCAGGGTGATCATCGACTGGTGGTAGACCACCGCGTAGGCCAGGGTGATCGCCACGAAGACCATCATCACCCGATCGCGCGCCACGTCCCGGAACGAGCCGGGGACGTCCGCGCGCGGCGCCTCCTGGGAGGCGGGCACCAGGAACCACACCAGCAGACCGAAGACCACGCAGGACACCGCGTCGATCCAGAACAGCCACAGGATCGCCGACTCGGCGAGCAGGCCGCCGGTCAGCACGCCGCCGGTGAAGCCGAGGTTCACCGCCCAGAACAGCAGCGCGAACGCGCGCGTGCGGTCCTTGGTCGGGATGATGTCGCCGACCAGCGCGCTGGACGCGGGCCGGTAGATCTCCATCGCCACGCCCAGCAGGAACATGCACGCCACGATCACCGCGATGTTCTGGCTGTAGGCCAGCACCAGCATGATGACCGCGGTGGCCAGCATGCCGCCGGTCAGCGTGATCCGGCGGCCGTAGCGGTCGGCCAGGTGCCCGGACAGCAGCTGGGAGAAGAACGCGCCCGCGCCGAACACCGTCAGCACCGCGCCCACCTGCGCCAGCGACAGCCCGCGCGACCCGGTGAGGTAGAACGCGAAGAACGGCTGCACCATCGTGCCCAGCCGGTTGATCAGCGTGCCGCCCCACAGCACCCAGTACGAGCGCGGCAGCCCCCCGAACCGCTCGCGCAGCGCGCCCCTCACGACCCGCCGCCCTCAACCGTGATCGTCACCGTGTCGGCGTACTGCTTGGCCAGCGGCTCGACGGCCTCGTCCAGCGGCAGGTCGAAGACTACCGACGCCGAGCGCGCCTCGGAGTCCGTCTGCGGGCCCAGCACGTCGCCCGGCACGACCGTCACCAGGACCGCGTGGTCGGCGGGCGCGGCGTCGGCGGCCTGCGGGGTGAACACGGGCCAGATCTCGTCCCGGCTCACCCACGACACCGGGCTGCCGGTGCTGGTCACGTCGCGCAGCGTGCCGTACGGGTGCTCCAGGTAGACCTGCGCGGCCCGGCGGCGCGGCTCGGGGTAGGAGGTGGGCTCGCCCAGCGCCAGGTCGATCATCACCGGCTCCAGCGGCTCGCCGGTGGCCAGGTGCCAGAGGAACGTGATGGCGTCGCCGGGCAGCCGGGTGGCGATCTCCATCAGCACCGGGCCGTTCTCCGAGAGCCGGAACTCGGCGTGGCTGATGCCGTCGCGGAACCCGATGCGCTTGAGCGCGGTGGTGTTGGCCGCGATGAGCGCGGCGCGGTCGGCGTCCGGGATCGGGGCGGGCGAGGTGTGGCCCATCTCGGTGAAGAAGATCCCGCCGGACTCGTTGGTCTGCTTGGCCGTCACCCCCGACCACAGCACCTCGCCGTTCTGGGTCAGCGCCTCCACGGAGAACTCCGGGCCGACGACCCGGCTCTCCACCAGCACGGTCTCGTCGTCGGGGTAGGTCGCCAGCACCGAGGGCAGGTCCTCGCGGGCCTTCACCTGGCGCACGCCCAGGCTGGAGAAGCGCGCGACCGGCTTGACCACGACGGGGAACGACAGCCCCTCGCCGACGGGCCCGGTGCGGTCGGCGGGCGTGACCACCTCGAAGGCGGGCGACAGGTCGGCCATCGCGGTGCGCTGCAGCAGCTTGTTGCGGCTGATCCGGCTGGCGGCCATGCCCGCGCCGGGCACGCCGAGCAGGTCGCCGACGACGCCGACCGGCTCGACGAAGAAGTCCCCGACGCACAGCACGGCGCGCACGTCGTAGCGGCGCAGCAAGGGCTGGATGCCCGGGACGACGTAGTCCACCTTGGCGTCGGCGACCTCGACGACGTCGGCGAGCAGCGACAGCGGGTGCTCGGGGTCGGCGCGCAGCTCGGCGAGCCGGGCGGGGTCGGTGTGCGGGGTGACGACGAGCAGCGGCGCGTACCCGCGGCGGTGGGCCTCGGTGATGAGGCGGAGCTGCCGCGCGACGATGACCAGGTCACCCATGAACAGGATGGCGGGCGGGCGGGTGTTCATGAGACGAGATCCTTTGTGTGGGGTGTGCGGGCGAGGATTCCCAGTGCGGTGCGGGCGATGGTGTCGTTCTGCCGGAACGACACGGCGTTGGTGCGCGGGGTGGCGAACGTGGCGAAGTGCCGCACGGTGGTGAACGGGCCGATGGCGAAGCGGCGCGGGTGCGCGCGGCCGTCCCCGTCGATGACCCGGAAGTCCTCTTCGGACACCCGGAGCAGTCCGGAGCTGTGCCGGAAGTCGCCGTCGGCGAGCTCGTCGTCCACGGCTTCCCCGCGCTCGTAGAGGCCGTGCAGCAGCGGGTCGGTGGAGCGGCCCTGGGGCAGCCGGGCCTCCACCAGCGCGGTCGCCTCGACCGAGCCCGGCGCGCTGGTCCCGCCCGCGCGGAACACCCCGCGCTCGGGGTCCGGCTCGACCCAGACGCCCGCGCCGAGGAACCGCACGACGCCGGCCTCGGCGAGCGCCAGCAGCTGGCGGTTGCGCTGGGCGGGCGGGCCGCTGGTGTAGTACTCCAGGAACCCCTGCCACCAGCCGTGCACGTCGCGCACGAGCGAGCGGGCCGAGAGCTTCCCGGTGACCGAGGACGCGCGCAGCTCGCGGTTGACCGACAGGATCGCGCGCGTCGCGCCGAGGTCCGGGCTGTGGATGAACTCGCCGCGCCGCCGCAGGTCCGCGGCGATGTGCGCGCGCAGGTGCGGCTGCAGCTCGGCGAGGCTGGGGAAGGTCAGGCCGCGCAGCGGCTGGTCGATGGCGGCGAGGTCGAGCCGGTCGGCCGCCTCGGGCACCGTCTCCGCCACCAGGTCGGGTATCCGCTCCCACGGCAGCCGCGCGTATTCGGCGGCGAACCGGTCCCACCCGCACATCACGCGCGTGGGGTGGGCGGTGAACAGCTCGTGGTAGTAGCCCCAGCCGATCTCCTTGGCCATCAGCGGCCACAGGTCGGCGTGGAAGTCGATCCGGTCCGCCCCGGCGAAGCGGCGGTCCAGGTCGGCGGCCGCGAAGAACCTCGGCAGCGGCGCGGGCCGCCCGACCAGCCGGTAGGCGATCTTGGCCCGGTACGGCACGCCGCGGCGCGAGCCGACGTGCAGCACCGGCTCCCGCCCGCACGGCAGGTACCGCAGCCTGCCCGCCTCCGTGGTGTACGCGCCGCCGCGGCCCTCGGTGAGCAGCGCCATGACGTCGATGAAGGCCGCGCCGAACCCGCGCAGCACCACCTTCTCGCCCGGGCGGAACCCGGACAGGTCGGCGTCGGCGGTGTAGGCGCTGGGCAGGTGGCGCAGGCCGTGCTGGGCGGCGAACGCGCTCATCCGCACGTCCTCCGCCGTCGGCTCGGCCTCCTGGTGGCCCATCGCCAGCACCACCAGGTCGGCGGCCAGCGGCTCGGCCCGGTCGGCCAGCCACACCACCTGGCGGCCGCCGGGCTCCTCGGTCAGCCCCGTCGCCGACGTGGCGTGCACGACCACGTCCACGCCCTCGGGCCGCTGCGCGACCAGGTGGTCGAACACCCAGCTCAGGTACCGGCTCTGCACCTGCCTGCTGGCGAAGCTCATGCCGAGCACGTCCCAGTGGGTGCCGTCGGCGGCGGCCCACTCGCTCAGCGACGGGCCGGGGCGGATCGGCCCGTCGCAGGTGACGCTCTCGTCGGTGAACATCGTGATGTTGCCCGCGAGGGCGTTCATCCACATCAGCGACGACTGCTCCAGCCGCCACACCCGGCCGCCCCCGGGCGGGAACGGGTCGACGAGCTCGACCCGCAGCGGCGTGCCGGGCAGCAGGTCGCCGACGTTGGCCAGCAGCCGCTCCAGGATGCCGGTGCCGCGCGGCCCGGCGCCCACGATGACCACCACCAGCGGCTCAGCCACGGCTCACCCTTCGAGGACGTGGCCGTCGTGCGGCCGGTGGTCGCGGGAGCGGCGGAAGTCCGCGGTGACGAACGTCCGCTGCAGCCAGCGGTCCTCGCCGTCGTAGCGCGGGGTGAAGTCGGTGCGCCCGTGCACCGTCACCCGGTTGTCCACGATGGCCAGATCGCCCGGGGTGAGCCGGACCGTGCGGGTGGCCTGCTCGAAGGCCCGCCCCAGCTCGCCGAGCGCCACCTCGGCGCGCGGGGTCAGCGGGGTGGTCGCGGCCAGGTCCACCCGCAGGTCCGGGTCGTCGGCCGCGCCGTGCAGCACCGCGTGCGGCACCGACGCGCCGTCGCCGCCGAACGACGGGGGCGGCGCGGTCAGGAACTCCGGGCTGGCCAGCGCGGCGCGGGTGTCGGGCGTCAGCAGCGGCAGCACCTCGCGCACGCACACCGTGCGCAGGCCCGCGATCCGGTCGTGGTCGGGGCGCAGGCACAGCAGGAGCACGTAGTCCGGGCGGTGCCGGTGGAAGGCGTTCTCGTTGTGGAAGGTCAGCAGCACCGACCCGGCGTTGCCCTGGAACGTCTCCTTGCCGGGCACCGGCACCACGTCCTGCACCAGCGCCCCGGTCTTCTCCGCGCGGAAGGCCGTCGGCTCGCCGAGCTCGCAGGCGATCATCATCAGCACGGCGGCGGGCACGGTGACCATCCGCTGCACCGAGCCGTCCACGGTCGGCGTCGGCGGCAGGGACTCCGCGTCGATCGGCAGCCCGCGCAGCAGCAGGGTGCCTGCGTCGCCCGGGTCGCGGCGGAACGCCCGCAGCGGCCTGCGCAGCGCGGCGGGCAGCTCCGCGCCCGCCTCCCGCGCCGCGGTCACCCAGCCCGGGTCGTCCACCTGCTCGTCGCCCCAGAAGCACAGGTCCAGCGCGAGGCGCAGCACCTCGCTCGCGTCCAGCGCGGCGGTCTGCACCGCGCCCGTCGTGGTCGTCATCGCTGACCCGCCTTCGCCAGCAGGGGCAGCGCGAACGGCAGGACGGCCGTCTCCTCGCCCGCCTCGAACGGGCCTGCGGACTCCCCGAGGTCGACCAGGATCGGGGCCGCGCCGCGCAGCAGCGCGCGCACCTCGAAGAACAGCCCGCCCAGGTCCGCGCCGGACTCCGCGGCGCGCACCAGCCGGGGGAGCTGGTCGGCGATGTAGGCCGCCGCCCGGTTGAGGCTGTAGCCGTCGAGTTCGTAGCAGGCGCGGAAGCGGTCCAGCATGGCCGAGGCGCGCTGCCGCGCGGCGTCGGGGACCGGCTGCTCGATGCCGTCCGCGCCCGCCTCGGCGACCGCCTTGCCCAGCAGGCCCGCCAGCCGGTTCCACGGCTCGACCAGCCGCGAGCCGGTGACCTTCTCCAGCGCTTCCCGGCCGAAGTTGGTCTGCTGGTGCTCGGGCGCGCTCAGCGCCAGGTAGAACCGGATCAGGTCGCGCGGCACCTCCTCCAGCAGGTCGCGCGGGTAGACGACGTTGCCGAGGCTGGTGGAGAACTTCGAGTTCTCCAGCTCGTAGAACTCGTTGGAGATGATCGCGTCCGGGAGCACGTACTCGCCCTCGTGCGCCATGAGCAGCGCGACGTGGGTGAAGCCCCAGAAGTAGATGTTGTCGAAGCCGATGAAGTAGACGACCTCGGCGTCGCGCTCGGCCCGCCAGTGCTCGTCGTCGGCGGCCACCGGCTGGCCGATCTGCTCGGCGGCGTAGGCGGTGCAGTACATGACGGCGGGGATGCCCTCGGCCCACGCGTTGATCGTCTGGCCGGGCGTCTCCGGGAACGGCGCCGGGATGCCCCAGCCGACCGGGTAGGTCACCGGGAAGTCCGGCAGCGGCCGGGCGAGCAGCTCGCGGACGAGCTGCACGGTGTGCGGGCGCATCCTGTGCTCACGCGCGCGGTAGAACTCGGTCAGCTGCTCGCGGTACTCCTCCATGGGCAGCACCAGGATCTCCGCGTCGCGGACGGTCACCGGGTCGTCGGTGTCCATCGTGGAGCGCGGGTCGAGCAGCTCGTCGAAGTTGTTCGGGTGGCCGCACGCCTCGCACAGGCCACCCCGGCTGAACACCAGGCACAGCGGGCAGTCCCCGCTCACCAGGCCCTCGACCAGGAACTCGCCGGTGCGCTCGTTGTAGGGCAGCGGGACCGTGCGGGTGCGGAACTTGCCCGCCGCGTGCAGCGGGGTGAGGAAGTCCAGCACAGCGGCGCGATAGCGGTCGTCGAACGGCGCGAATCCGTCCAGCGAGACGCCCATCGCCGCGAGCGTCGCGCGGATCTCGTGCCAGGACCGCTGGCCTAACTCCTGCGGTGTCAGCCCTTTGCGCCGAGCGCTGGCCAGCACATAGGTCTGGCTCTCGTCGGTTCCGGTGGAGAACACCACGGGGCGGCCGGTGGCGCGCAGGTAGCGGGCGTGCACGTCGGCGGCCATGAACGGGCCCGCGATGTGGCCGACGTGCAGGTCGCCGTTGGGGGTCGGCGGGGTGTCGATGATCAGGGCGGGGCGGTTCATGGGGTTCAGCCCTCCCGGTGGCGGGCGGCGAACGACTCGGTCATCGCCTCGTCCCACCACACCGTGTACATCTCGAAGTCGGTGTCGGTCTCGTTGATCACTTGGTGCTCGGTGAACGGCGGGAAGTGGACGATGTCGCCCGCGCTGAAGCTGCGCCGCTCGCCGTTGGACTCCAGGACCGCGGTGCCGTTGACCGCGATGAAGATCTCGTACTCGTGGTGGGCGTGCCGCTCCGACGAGGCGCCGGGCTTGATCACGCACCACGCGCCCTCGAACGGCGCGTTGACCGCGTTCCAGGGCATCAACCGCTGCGAGTGGTTGTTGTCGGGGCCCAGTCGATCCCGGTCCAGTCTGCGGATCTCCACGACGTCTCCTTCTCGGTGGTCCGCCGGTTTCCGTGGCCGGCGCGGTCTGCGGTGATGTCGGCGAGGATGTCCGCGGCGCGCACGGACATGACGCTCAGCAGGGAATCGCTGATGCCGTGCGTGGCCTCGTTGACGCCCTGCAGGTAGCAGGCGGCGGGGCCGACGCGCAGCCGGTAGTCGCGGGTGACCTCCACCCTGGGCAGGCCGAGCGCGCCCGCCAGCCCGCGGACGAGCGCGGGCATCCCGCGCACGAACCCGGTCCCGAGCAGCACCAGGTCGCAGCGCAGCTCCTCGGTCCGGCCGGTGCGCCGGTCGGTCAGCTCCAGCACCACGTCGCCGCCGTCCTCGTAGGCCGCGGTGACGTCGGTCATGGTGGCCACGCGCATGCGGTCCGCGCCGCCGAGCCGGTCGACGTAGCGCTGCCGGTAGAGCCGGTCCATCAGGTCGGGGGCGAGGCCGGAGTAGTTGGTGGTGTGCATCTCCCGCAGGATCTGCTCGCGGGCCTCGGGGCGGGCGGTGAAGAACTCGTCGACCGCCGAGGGGTAGAAGTACTCGTTGCTGAACTTGCCGTTCTCGTAGGTCTTCGGCGCGATCGAGCGCATGACCAGCGTCCGCGTGGTCACCGGGAGGTCGGTGGCGACGGCGTCGAACATCTCCGCCGCGCTCTGCGCCCCGCCGATGACCGCGACCCGGTACGCCCGGTCCCTGGGCAGCTCGGCGATCCGCTGCACGTACTCGGTGCTGTGGACGACCCGCTCGCGGGGGAGCGTGGCGTACTCGGCGGGCACGTACGGGTCGCGTCCCGCGCCGACGACGAGGTAGCGGCTGCGGATCGCCGAGCCGTCGGCCAGCCGGGTCACCCAGGCGACCGGCTCGCCGCTGGGGCCGCGCTCGGCGTCGATGCCGACACAGCGCCTGCGGTATTCGACGGACACATTCGCCATCGAGTCGGCGGCCCACTGGAAGTAGTCGGAAACCTCCGTGCGATAGGGCTGGAAAGTCCCGAGGTTCACGAACTCGTTCAGCCGCCCGACGGAGTGCAGGTAGTTGAGAAAGGAAAACCGGCTGCGCGGGTCGCGCAGCGTGGCGAGGTCCTTGAGGAACGAGACCTGGCTCTGCGCGCCGGGCAGCAGCATGCCGCGCTGCCACACGACCCGGTCGGCCTGCTCGATGACGAGGGAGTTGGCGGCGAGGTCGGCAGGCCCGGCCTCGTCGACGGCGGCGGCGAGGGCGAGGTTCGCAGGCCCCGCGCCGATGGCCAGCAGTTCGACGTCCCGGTCGGGGGCGCGTGATTCGGCCATCCTTCTTCTCCTCAGCAGGGGGTGGTCTGCGGAATTGCTCTTTTCCGCATCTTGTTCCCCGCTTTCGCCGGGTCGCATCTTCGGGAATGCCACACCGGATGAGCACGTTCGGAGACAGGCCCGGGCGGGTACGGCGGTATGGTCCGGCACATTCGCGGAAGGGAGCGTTTCGTGAGCGTCACCATCTGGTTCGACCCGAGTTGCCCGTACACCTGGCGGACTTCGCGGTGGCTGCGCGCGGCTGCGGGCCGCCGCGACGAGAAGGTGGTCTGGCGGTTCCTGAGCCTGGCCGTGCTCAACGAGGGCAACGACGACGTCCCCGAGCGCTACCGGCTGTCCCACCAGCGCGCGCTGGCCGCGCTGCGCGTGCTCGCCGCGGTCGACGGGCGGCACGGGCAGGACGCGGTCGACCGGCTCTACTCCGCGATCGGCGAGCGCGTGCACGGCCCGGCCGACCGCTACCTCGACCGGGACGTCCTCGTCGAGTCGCTGGCCGAGGCCGGGCTGCCCGCCGAGCTGATCGACGCCGCCGACGACGCCTCGCTCGACGCCGTCGTGCGGGAGAGCCACGACGCGGGCCAGCAGCGCGTCGGCACGCCCAGCGGCAGCCCCGTGGTCGCCTTCGACGACCACCCGGCGTTCTTCGGCCCGGTGCTGTCCTCGGTGCCCGCCGACGCCGACGCCGACCAGGCCTTCGAGGGATTGCGCCTGCTCAGCGGCGTGCGCGAGTTCAGCGAGGTGAAGCGGGCCCGGGACCCGCTGTCGTGACCGGCTACTTCGAGTACCTGCACACGATCGAGTTCGACGAGGTGCAGGTCACCAACGTCCACTTCAGCACCTATCTGCGCTGGCAGAGCACCTGTCGCGACCGGCTTTTGCGCAAGGTGTCGCCGCCGGAGATGCGGCTGCGCATCGATAAGGCCGAGTGCGAGTTCTTCACCCTGGCGACGGTGGACGACGAGCTGTCGGTGCGGATGCGCCTGGAGGAGCTGACGCCGACGCAGCTGCAGTTCACCTTCGATTACGTGCGCACCTCAGACGCCTGCCTGGTCGCGCGCGGGCGTCAGCGGGTCGCGTGCGTGGTCGGGACCGAGGAGGTCCTGGTGCCGCCCGGGGTGCGCGCGGCGGCCCTGCCCTACGCCGAGACGCCCGTGGCGGGCTGACCCTCGTAGACTCGTCGAGTGCTCGACGAACTGCGGCAGGTCGAATCCGAACTGGACACCCGCTGGCCGGAAACCAAGATCGAACCGTCGCTGGCCCGGATCAGCGCGCTGGCCCACCTGCTGGGCGACCCCCAGCGCACCTACCCGGTGGTGCAGATCGCGGGCACCAACGGCAAGTCGTCCACCACCCGGATGATCGACGCGCTGTTCACCCGCCTCGGCCTGCGCACCGGCCGCTACACCAGCCCGCACCTGCAGCTGGTCACCGAGCGCATCGGCCTGGACGGCGCGCCCATCGACCCGGTCCGCTACGTCGAGGTCTACCGCGACGTCGAGCCGCTGCTGGCGATGGTCGACGGCAAGTCCGAGGTGCCGCTGACCAAGTTCGAGGTGCTGACCGCGATGGCGTACTCCGCCTTCGCCGACGCCCCGGTGGACGTCGCCGTGGTGGAGACCGGGCTGGGCGGCTCGTGGGACGCCACGTCCATCGTCGAGCCCCGGGTGGCCGTCGTCGGGCCGGTCGGCATCGACCACGTCGAGTACCTCGGCCCCGACCTGCTCAGCATCGCCAGGGAGAAGGCCGGGATCATCAAGCCCGGGTCCATCGCCGTGCTCGCCGAGCAGGACCCCGGCGTCGCCCGGGTGCTGCTGGAGCGCTGCGCCGAGATGGACGCCACCGTGGCCCGGCAGGGCATGGAGTTCGGCGTGCACCACCGCGACGTCGCCGTCGGCGGGCAGATGATCGCCATCCAGGGCCTCGGCGGGGTCTACGACGAGATCTTCCTGCCCCTGCACGGCGCCCACCAGGCCGACAACGCCGCCCGCGCGCTCGCCGCGGTGGAGGCGTTCTTCGGCGCGGGCGCCGACCGCAGGCTCGACATCGATGCCGTGCGCGAGGCGTTCGCGACCGTGGTGGTCCCCGGCCGGATGGAGCGGATGCGGACCGCGCCGAGCGTGTTCATCGACGCCGCGCACAACCCGCACGGCGCCGCCGCGCTCGCCGCTGCCCTCGACGCCGAGTTCGAGTTCCGCACGCTGGTCGGCGTGGTCGGGGTTATGGCGGACAAGGACGTCGCGGGCATCCTGACCGCGCTGGAGCCGGTGTTCTCCGACCTGGTCGTCACCACGAACAGCTCGCCGAGGGCGATGGACCCCGACCTGCTCGCGGGCCTGGCCGTCGACGTCTTCGGCGACGAGCGGGTCACCGTGGCCCCCCGGCTGGACGACGCGGTGGAGACCGCCGTCGGCATCGCCGAGGAGACCGACGACCCGAACGAGCCGGTCTCCGGCGGCGGTGTCGTCATCACCGGATCGGTGGTGACCGCGGGCGAGGCCCGCACCCTGTTCGGCAAGGAGCCCGCGTGAAGGATCCGATGAAGGGCTTCCGCGGCGTCATGTCCGCGATGCTCCTGCTGGAGGCCATCGTCCTGCTGCTGGCCGTGCTGCTGCTGGCCAAGCGCGACGACATCGGCCAGGGCGAGGTCTGGGCGGTCGGCGTCCTCGGCCTGGCGATGGTGGCGCTGTGCGCGTTCGTGCGGCAGCCGTGGGCGCTGGGCGCCGCGCTCGGCATGCAGGGCCTGCTGGTGCTCGGCTTCCTCATCACCCCGGCCATCGGCATCATCGGCGTGCTGTTCTCCCTGGCGTGGGGCTGGGTGACGTGGATGCGCCAGGACGTCCTCAAGCGCATGGCGGAAGGCAGGCTGCCTGGTCAGCAGTAGTCTGGCCGGGTGGAACTCGACGACCTGGTCCGGCTGCGCAGAGCACGGGACACCATGGACCGCGACTACGCGCAGCCCCTCGACGTGCCCGCGCTCGCCAAGGCCGCGCTCATGTCGCCGGGCCACTTCTCGCGCAGCTTCCGCGCCGCGTACGGGGAGACGCCGTACTCCTACCTGATGACCCGCCGCATCGAGCGGGCCAAGGCGCTGTTGCGGCGCGGGGACCTGTCGGTCACCGACGTGTGCATGGCGGTCGGCTGTTCCTCGTTGGGCTCGTTCAGCACCCGGTTCACCGAACTGGTGGGGGAGACGCCCAGCGCCTACCGCGCCCGCGCCCACGACGAGGGCGCGGACATCCCGCCGTGCGTCGCCAAGATCCTCACGCGACCGGTCAGGAATGGAGAAGCGAAGTCCATCCGGCGCACCTAGCGTGTGCGCCATGGACATCAAGCTCGCACACACCTTCATCATCGTCGACGACCACGAGAAGGCGCTGGGGTTCTACCGGGACGCCCTGGGCTGGGAAGTGCGCACCGACGTCAGTTTCGAGGGCATGCGCTGGCTGACGCTGAGCCCACCGTCCCAGCCGGACCTGGAGATCGTGCTGGAGTCTCCCGCCGCCGACCCGAGCACATCGGAGGCCGACCGGCAGACCATCAGGGAACTGCTGGCCAAGGGCCTGCTGCGCGGCGTCACCCTCACCACAGACGACGTCGACGCCGCGTTCGAGCAGATCCAGGCGACCGGGGCCGAGGTGCTCCAGGAGCCCATGGACCAGCCCTACGGCGTCCGCGACTGCGCCTTCCGCGACCCGGCGGGCAACATGATCCGGCTCAACCAGCCGAAGGCGCAGTAGCCTTCCGATCATGTTCACCCCGGAGCAGCTGACGGAGTCCATGCCCTTCGCGCGCACCGCAGGTGTCGCGATCACCGCAGCGTCCCCCGAGGAGGTGCGCGCGAGCATGGCCTGGCAGGAGGACCGCTGCACCGTGGGCGGCACGCTGCACGGGGGCGCGCTCGTCACCCTCGCCGACTCCACGGGGGCGGTGTGCGCGTTCCTCAACCTCCCCGAGGGCGCCAAGGGCACCTCCACGATCGAGACCAAGACCAACCTGTTCCGCGCGGCCCGCTCCGACGTGGAGGCTGTCGCCCGACCCCTGCACATCGGCTCCACCACGATCGTCGTCCAGACCGACCTCTACGCCGACGGCAAGCGCGTGGCGCAGACCACGCAGACCCAGATGGTCTTGCGCTAGACACTCCTCGGCCAACTCGGCGGGTTAGAACCACGCCATGACTGACGTGACCCGCCGCACCCTGCTCACCGCCGGTATGGCCACCGCCGGCTTAGCCCTGCCCGGAGTGGCCTTCGCATCGAGCAGGCCCACCCTCACCCACGGCGTCCAGACCGGGGACGTCACCCAGCACGGCGCCGTGCTGTGGACCCGCAGCGACCGGCCCGCGCGCATGCTGGTCGAGATCGCCCGCGACCCGTCCTTCCGGCACGCCCGCCGCCTGCGCGGCCCCGTGCTGACCCCGGACACCGACGGCACCGGCAAGCTGCGCCTCGATCACCTGCCGCCCGGCTGCGAGGTGCACTACCGGGTCGTCGCCGAGGACCTCGACGGCCGCGTCCGCAGCGCGGCGCTGACCGGCTCGTTCCGCACCGCGCCGGTCGGCCGCGCGGACGTGCGGTTCACCTGGTCCGGCGACGTGGCGGGCCAGGGCTGGGGCATCAACCCGGACACCGGCGGCATGACCGCCTACCGGGCGATGCTCGACCGCGACCCGCACTTCTTCATCAACAGCGGCGACACGGTCTACGCCGACAACCCGCTGCAGGAGACCGTGACCCTCCCCGACGGGCGCGTGTGGCGGAACCTGGTCACGCCCGCGAAGGCCAAGGTCGCCGAGACCCTCGACGAGTACCGCGGCCAGTTCGCCTACAACCTGCTGGACGACAACGTCCGCGCCTTCGCCGCCCGGGTCCCGACCATCGCCCAGTGGGACGACCACGAGGTGGTCAACAACTGGTACCCGGGCGAGATCCTGACCCTGCCGCAGTACACCGAGAAGCGCGTGGACGTCCTGGCCGCCCGCGCCTTCCAGGCCTTCCACGAGTGGCAGCCGATCGACGCCCGGCGCGCTGTCGACGGCCGGGTCTACCGCAGCTTCACCTACGGCCGCCACGTCGAGGTGTTCGTCGTGGACATGCGCTCCTACAAGGACGCCAACACCGCCCCGCGCGACGGCCGCGGCGTGGTGCTCGGGGAGCGGCAGGCCCGCTGGCTGGTCGACGGGCTCACCCGCAGCCGCGCCACCTGGAAGATCGTCGCCGCCGACCTCCCCATCGGCCTGACCGTCCCGGACGGCGCCGACATCGAGGGCATCGCCAACGGCAGGCCCGGCGCGCCCGGCGGCCGCGAGCACGAACTCGCGGGCGTCCTGCGCACCCTCTCCCGCCGCGGCGTCCGCGACGTCGTCTGGCTGACCGCCGACGTCCACTACACCGCCGCCCACCACTACTCCCCGGACCGCGCCGCCTTCACCGACTTCGACCCGTTCTGGGAGTTCGTCTCCGGCCCCCTGCACGCGGGCGCGTTCGGCCCGAACGCCCTGGACCCCACGTTCGGCCCGGAGGCGGTGTTCGTCCACGCCCCGCCGCGGGCCAACCTGTCCCCGCTGGAGGGCTTCCAGCACTTCGGCGAGGTCGACATCGACGGTGCCACCGGCGAGCTCACCGTCCACCTGCGCGACGGTCAGGGCACGGCGCTGTGGTCGAAGACCCTGCGCCCGTCCGCGCGTGGTTGAGCCAGCACCTCGGCGAAGCGGGGAACCGCGTCCGGTTACCCTGCTCACACAACAGCTGTCCAGAAGGAGTACCGAAAGCCGTGAGTGAGCGCACCCTGGTCCTGGTCAAGCCCGACGGCGTCAGCCGGGGGCTGGTCGGGGAGGTCATCTCCCGCATCGAGCGCAAGGGCCTGAAGCTCGTCGCGCTGGAGCTGCGGAACGTCGAGCGGTCGGTGGCCGAGCAGCACTACGCCGAGCACGCCGAGCGGAGCTTCTTCGGCGACCTGCTCGACTTCATCACCTCGGGGCCGGTGCTGGCCGCCGTGGTCGAGGGCCCGCGCGCGGTGACCGCGTTCCGGCAGCTCGCAGGCGGGACCGACCCGGTGGAGAAGGCGACGCCGGGCACCATCCGCGGGGACTTCGGCCTCGAGGTCCAGTACAACCTGGTGCACGGCTCGGACTCCACCGAGTCCGCCGAGCGCGAGATCAAGATCTGGTTCCCCGAGCTCTGATCCGGTGCGGCGGGCCGCGACCGGGCGGCCCGCCGAAATCCGGTGGGGATTGTCGGTGGCCCCGTCTAGGGTGCCCGACGTGGCGCACAACGGGGACGCGCTGGTCCACGCCGACGGGCTGACCAAGCGCTTTGGGGATTTCGCGGCGGTCAACGGCATCGACCTGAGAGTCGAGCGCGGGGAGGCGTTCGGCTTCCTCGGGCCCAACGGCGCGGGTAAGTCCTCCACGATGCGGATGATCGCGTGCGTCTCGCCGCGCACCGGGGGCGAGCTCTCCGTGCTGGGCATGGACCCCAACCGCGACGGCCCGCAGATCCGGGCGCGCATCGGCGTCTGCCCGCAGCTGGACAACCTCGACAACGAGCTGACCGTCCGGCAGAACCTGCACATCTACGGCCGCTACTTCGGCCTCTCCCGCGCGCAGGTCCGCGCGAAGGCCGTCGAGCTGCTCGACTTCGCCCAGCTCGCCGAGCGCGCCGACGACGAGGTGGAGCCGCTCTCCGGCGGCATGAAGCGGCGGCTGACCATCGCCCGGTCGCTGATCAACGACCCCGAGCTCCTGCTGCTCGACGAGCCCACCACCGGCCTGGACCCGCAGGCCCGCCACCTGCTCTGGGACCGCCTCTTCCGGCTCAAGCAGGAGGGCGTCACCCTCATCATCACCACGCACTACATGGACGAGGCCGAGCAGCTCTGCGACCGCCTGGTGGTGATGGACGGCGGCAAGATCGTCGCCGAGGGCAGCCCGGCGGGCCTGATCGCCCAGTACTCCACCCGCGAGGTCCTCGAACTGCGCTTCGCCCCCGGCACCCAGGCCGACGCCGTGCCCGACGTCGCCGACCTCGCCGACCGGGTCGAGGTGCTGCCCGACCGGCTGCTGCTCTACGCCGACGACGGCGAGGCCGCGCTCAAGGCGGCCCACAACCGCGGCGTGCACCCGCTGTCCAGCCTGGTGCGCCGCAGCTCGCTGGAGGACGTCTTCCTCCGCCTGACCGGCCGGACGCTGGTGGACTGATGCGCACATCGACCGGCACCGCCATCGGCCCAGCGCGCTCGGCGCTGATGGTCATCGAGGCGTTCTGGACCTGGTACAAGCGCAACTGGCGCTCGTCGGCGGTCTCCAGCATCCTGTCGCCGCTGCTGTTCCTGATCGCCCTCGGCCTCGGCTTCGGCTCCCAGGTCAGGGCGGGCGACGCCACGCTCGGCCTGCCGTACGTGCAGTACCTCGCGCCTGCGCTGGTGTGCGCGGCAGCGATGCAGACCGCGGCGTTCGAGTCGACGTTCCCGGTGCTGTCGTCGTTCAAGTGGCAGCGCAACTACATCGCCGTCACCGCCACGCCGATCGGCCCGAAGGCGCTGGTCGGCGGCGTGCTGGCGTGGATCGCGGTGCGGCTTGCGGTGTCCGGGGCGGTCTTCATGGCCGTCGCCGCCCTGCTCGGCGCGCTGACCGGCCCCGCGGCCCTGCTGGCGCTGCCCGTGTCGATCCTGACCGGGATGGCGATGGCGGCCCCGATCGTGGCGTACTCGTCGACCATCGAGACCGAGGGCCAGCAGTTCAACGCCATCTTCCGGTTCATCGTGATGCCGATGATGATGTTCTCCGGCACGTTCTTCCCGGTCGAGCAGCTCCCCGGATGGGCGCAGCCGGTCGTCTGGGCGACCCCGCTCTGGCACGGCACGGAGCTGGCCCGCGGGCTGTCCTTCGGTGGCGTCGACCCGCTCGCCGCCCTCGGCCACACGGCGTACCTGCTCGCCCTGTTCGCCGCGGGCGCCTACCTCTGCACGCGCACGTTCACCCGGAGGCTGGCGGTCTAGATGTCCACCGACACCACGGTCCGCTCCGCCGAGCCGCCGCCGATCCCGCCGCGCACCGGCTTCCTGCTGCGCCTGCTGCCCGCGGGCACGTACGCGGGCCGCGCCCGCGTGCTCATCGAGCGCTCGGTGATGACCCAGCGCAAGGCCTGGCTGGCCATCGCGTCGGGCTTCTTCGAGCCGCTGTTCTACCTGTTCGGCCTCGGCTACGGCTTCGGCCGGCTGGTCGGCGAGGTCACCGGCCCCACCGGCGAGCCGATGTCCTACGTCGCCTTCGTCGCCCCCGCCCTGCTGGCCGCCTCGGCCATGAACGGCGCGGTCTACGACGCCACGTTCAACATCTTCTTCAAGTTCAAGTACGCCAAGCTCTACGACGCGATGCTGGCCACGCCGCTGGGCCCGCTCGACGTCGCCATCGGCGAGATCACCTGGGCGCTGATCCGGGGCGCGCTGTACGCGGGCGGCTTCCTGGCGGTCATGCTCGGCATGGGCCTGCTGACCTCGCCATGGGCGCTGCTCGCGCTGCCCGCCGCCATCTTCATCGCGTTCGCCTTCGCCGCGGTCGGCATGGCCTGCACGACCTACATGCGCTCCTGGCAGGACTTCGACCTCGTGCAGCTGGCGCTGCTGCCGATGTTCCTGTTCTCCACCACGTTCTTCCCGATCACCGTCTACCCGGGCTTCCTGCAGTTCATCGTGAAGTGCTTCCCGCTGTACCACGCGATCGAGGTCATGCGGGCCCTGTGCGGCGGCTTTGTCGACATGTCGATCCTGGGCCACCTGTCGTACTTCGCGGTGATGATCGGCATCGGCACGGTCGTGGCCTCGCGGCGGCTGGGCAAGCTGTTGCTGTCCTAGACGGCGATCACGGTGACCGCGGGTTCGAGGCCGACGAAGTCCTTCGGGTTGCGGGTCAGCAGGGGGAGCTGTCGCGCGGCCGCGGTCGATGCGATCAGGAGGTCGGCTATCCGCCCCCTCGGCTGTCGACCCTGCGCGTAGACCAAGGAGCACAGGTAGCCGTAGTACCGGGCGGCTGATGCGTCCACCGGCAGCACGTCGAGGGTGTTTTCCACCCACTGGACGTACTGCTGGCGCTTGGCGCGCACGACGGGGTCCTTCGTGGCGGACGGCCCGGCGGTGAGTTCGGCGAGCGTGACCGCGCTGATCGCGGCGCTCCCGATGATGTCCTGCAGGCGCAGGGACGGCAGGTCGACCAGTACCGAGGTGTCGAGCAGGCCCCGCTCGTGCTCAGGCGTCATCGCGGGCCGCCTGCCGCTCCCACGGGTCGTCGCCGAGGTAGGGGTCGACGTACTCGTCGAGATCGGCGCGGAACTGGTCGAAGTCGATCCTGGGCAGCTGGGCGGCCAGCCGCTGCAGCTCTTCCACCGGGACGAAGGCGCGCCGCTGGATGGGGGTCACCTCGGCGATGGGAGTACCGTTGCGGGTGAGGATGAAGTGCTCCCCGTTCTCCACCGCGCGGAAGATGGCGGCGCTGTCGTTGCGCATCTCCCGCTGGGTGATGTACCTGGTCATAGCCCCAGGATACGACCAATGCGCTACGAGTTGCTACGGTAATCACCCGGTCGAAGCACGGGCTACCCTGGACGCACTATGAGCGTCGAGTCGGTCTTCCCCCAGTTGGAGCCCCTGCTGCCGAGGGTGTCCAAGCCGGTCCAGTACGTCGGCGGCGAGCTGAACGCCACCGTGAAGCCCTGGGAGCAGGCGAACGTCCGCTGGGCGCTGATGTACCCCGACGCCTACGAGGTGGGGCTGCCCAACCAGGGCGTCATGATCCTCTACGAGATCCTCAACGAGCTGCCCGACGTGCTCGCCGAGCGGACCTACGCGGTCTGGTCGGACCTGGAGAAGCTGATGCGCGAGCACGGCGTCCCCCAGTTCACCGTCGACGGGCACCGGCCGGTCAAGGCGTTCGACGTGCTGGGCGTCAGCTTCGCCACCGAGCTGGGCTACACCAACCTGCTCAACGCGCTCGACCTGGCGGGCATCCCCCTGCACGCCGCCGACCGCACCACCGACGACCCGGTCGTCCTGGCGGGCGGGCACGCCGCGTTCAACCCCGAGCCCATCGCCGACTTCATCGACGCCGCCGTGCTCGGCGACGGCGAGGAGGCGGTCGGCCAGATCACCGACATCATCCGCGCCTGGAAGGCCGACGGCCGCCCGGGCGGCCGCGACGAGCTGCTGACCCGCCTCGCCGAGACCGGCACCGTCTACATCCCGCGCTTCTACGACGTCGCCTACGCCGAGGACGGGCGCATCGCCAGCGTCACGCCCAACCGCGAGCGCGTCCCCGAGGTCGTCGCCAAGCGCACGACCATGGACCTCGACGCGTGGCCCTACCCGAAGCAGCCGCTGGTCCCGCTCGCCGAGTCCGTGCACGAGCGGATGAGCGTGGAGATCTTCCGCGGCTGCACCCGGGGCTGCCGCTTCTGCCAGGCAGGCATGATCACCCGCCCGGTGCGCGAGCGCAGCATCGACGGCATCGGCGCGATGGTGCAGCAGGGCCTGGCGGCCAGCGGCTTCGAGGAGGTCGGCCTGCTGTCGCTGTCCAGCGCCGACCACTCCGAGATCGGCGAGATCACCAAGCAGCTCGCCGACCGCTACACCGGCACCAACACCGGCCTGTCGCTGCCGAGCACCCGGGTCGACGCGTTCAACATCGACCTGGCCAACGAGCTGTCCCGCAACGGCCGCCGCTCCGGGCTCACCTTCGCCCCCGAGGGCGGCAGCGAGCGCATCCGCCGCGTCATCAACAAGATGGTGTCCGAAGAGGACCTCATCAAGACCGTCAGCACTGCCTACGCCAACGGCTGGCGGCAGGTGAAGCTGTACTTCATGTGCGGGCTGCCGACCGAGACCGACGACGACGTCCTGCAGATCGCCGAGATGGCGCGCAACGTCATCCGCGCGGGCCGGGAGGCCAGCGGCCAGAAGGACATCCGCTGCACGATCTCCATCGGCGGGTTCGTGCCCAAGCCGCACACCCCGTTCCAGTGGGCCGCGCAGACCGACCCGGACACTGTGGACGCCCGGCTGCGCAAGCTGCGCGAGGCGGTCAACTCCGACCGCCGCATCGGCCGCAGCATCGGCATGCGCTACCACGACGGCAAGCCCAGCCACATCGAGGGCCTGCTGTCCCGGGGCGACCGCAGGGTCGGCCGGGTCATCGAGCGGGTCTGGCGCGACGGCGGCCGCTTCGACGGCTGGAGCGAGCACTTCTCCTACGAGCGCTGGGTGGCCGCCTGCGACGCCGAGCTGACCCCGCTGGGCGTCTCGCTGGCCTGGTACACCACCCGCGAGCGCACCGAGGACGAGGTGCTGCCCTGGGACCACCTCGACTCCGGCCTGGACAAGCAGTGGCTGTGGGACGACTGGCAGGACGCCATCGACGAGCGCGAGCAGGACGACTGCCGCTGGACGCCGTGCTTCGACTGCGGCGTCTGCCCGGCGATGGGCACCGACATCGAGATCGGCCCCACCGGCCGCAAGCTGCTGCCGATCAGCCCGGTCGGCCAGGGCACTCCGGTGCGCAACCCGGCGTTGACCCAGTAGCTAGGGGACCCGCACCAGCCCGTGCCCGTAGAAGCTGTTGTAGCGGGCGTAGCCGGTGCAGTAGGCGTCCTGTCCCGCCACGCCGTCGAGGTCGTAGTCGGCGGGGCAGGGCAGTGACCGCGCCTGCCCGGTGAGCGCCCGCGCCAGCCGCTGCGGCGTCGCGTAGGGCTGCTGTCCGGCCAGCAGGGCCGCGACACCGGTCACGTGCGGCGCGGCCATCGAGGTCCCGCAGGCCGTCCCGTAGCCGCCCGGCACCGTGGAGAGCACGCAGTCGCCCTCCTCGCCGCCGGGCGCTGTGACGTCCACCACGCCGAGGCCGTAGGCGCTGTAGCCGGACTTCACCTGATCGGGGCCGACCGCCGACACCGCGACCACGCCGCGCAGGCCGCCCGGCAGGAGCTTGCAGCTGCCGTCCAGCGTCCGCCTGCCCCGGCTGTCGGCCGTCTCGCCGCTGGGCGCGGCCAGGTCGGTGTTCTCGTTGGACGCCGCCGCGACCGTCAGCACACCGCGGATCGAGGCGTAGTCGACCGCGCGCCGGACCGCCTCGAAGACGACGTGCTCGGCCTCGCGGTCGCAGGTCAGCAGCCACGGGTCGACGAAGTAGGAGTTGTTCGTCACGGTCATCCGCTTGGCCGCGGCCCACATCAGCCCGCAGATCACGGCCTCCGGGTAGACGTACCCGGCGTCGTCGACGACCTTCACCGAGGCCAGCCGCACGCCGGGGGCCACCCCGGTGATGCCTCTGCCGTCGTCGGCCGCCGCGATCAGGCCCGCGACGTGCGTGCCGTGCGGCGAGGTCGTCGGCGCCCACGCGGCGGGCCTCGGGTCGGCCACGCCGGTCAGGCAGCCCGCCGACACCGTCGGGTCGACGGCGGCGACGAGGTCGGGGTGGGTGGCGTCGATGCCGGAGTCCAGCACGCCGACCAGCACGTCCGCGCTGACCGCGCGCTCGCGGTCAGCGCCGATCATGGTCATGTTCCACTGCTCGCCCGTGCGGTCGGCGGGGGCGACCGGGCCGCCCGAGCTCAGCGGCGGGTTGCCCCGCTCACCCGCGGTGACCGACCGGGCGCTGAAGGCCCGGTCGCGGCCCATCCGGTCGGCGAAGGCGGGGTCGGCCGAGACGGCGATGCCCACGGCGATCTGCGCGTAGTAGCCCGTCAGCGACCCGCAGGCGACGGTGGTGTCCAGCTTGGCGTCCTCAGCGGCCGTGCCCGCGTCGAAGAGGACCACGTAACGCAGGGTCGGCCCGCTGGTCGAACAGCCCGAGCGCGGCTCGGCCGCGGCGTCGACGGCGAGGGTGACCTGGGTCGTCGCGACGAGCGCGACGCTGACCGCTGCCGCCAAGGTCCGGCGCAGCAGAGGCACGGGCGACCTCCAGTGCTGGGTCCGCCGGTTGCTACGGCGTCTGCTGTCCACTGCATCGCGGACGGTAGCCACGACGCCTTCGGGAAACAAGCGCGTCGGCGTATTTGGCGCTGAGGGTACGGTGCCAGGCACGCGCATTGCTCACCAGGGGAGCAGTGCCAGTGCCACCAGAAGGAGCAACCCCTGAGCCGGAAGGACCAGCCCAACCCCTCGGCGCCGCCGGTGCAGAAGCTGCGCGTGCGGTACGCCAAGCGGGGCAGGCTCCGCTTCACCTCCCACCGCGACGTCGCGCGCGCCTTCGAGCGGGCGCTGCGCCGCGCGGGCGTGCCGATGGCCTACTCGCAGGGCTTCAGCCCGCACCCGAAGATCTCCTGGATCGGCGCTGCGCCCACCGGCGTGGCGAGCGAGGCCGAGTACGTCGAGGTCCAGCTCGTGGCCGCGGTCGACCCCTCGGCCCTCGCGCGCGCCCTCGACGAGGCCCTGCCGCCCGGGCTCGACGTGCTCGACGTGGTGGCGGCCGGGCCGGGCTCGCTGGCCGACCGGGTCGACGCCGCCGAGTGGCTGGTCGAGATGCCGGGCGTGTCGTCGGACACACTGCGCGCCGCCGTCGACCGGCTGCTCGCCGAGGAGCACGTCATGGTCTCCCGCCGCACCAAGGACGGCACGCGCGAGATCGACGTGCGACCAGCGGTGATCCGCGCGGAGGTGGCCGATCCCGCCGACGGGCGACCCGCTGTGGGCATCGACATGCCCGCCGGGGACGGTCCGTGTGGGATACTGCGTATGGTCGTCCGGCAGACAACACCGGCCGTTCGGCCCGACGACGTACTGAGCGCGCTCCGTGTCGTCGCCGCCCTCGACCAGCCGGTGCCCGCGAAGGCGACCCGATTGGCGCAGGGGCGGCTGGACGATGTCGGTGCGCTGTCCGACCCGCTGGCCCCGGACAGGGCCGCGTCGGCCGGATAGCGCGGTCGCCGAGCCCGGATCGCGCCACGCTGTCGTCGCGTGACCTGACGTCGCGCCCGCCCGCCGTGCCATGCGGAGCGGTCCGGCGGAGGCGAGGATTCCCGCCGCTCCCACGCGGCGGATTGGACAACTAGGGCCCCTGAGCGGCCGCGCACCCAGCGCGCCCGGGGGCGGAGGAGCTACATGTCGGATATGTCGAACCCTGCCGGAGAGACCGGCGGGGCCGCCACCACACCCGCGCTGGCCGACCTGCCCGCCAAGGTGCGCGTGCACGCGTTGGCCAAGCTGCTCGGCGTGAGCAGCCGCGAGGTGCTCGGCGCGCTGGAGGAGCTGGGCGAACCCGCCCGCGGCGCGCAGTCGAGCGTGGCCAAGGACCTGGCGCTGCGGGTCGCCGCCGCGCTGGCGGGGGAGCAGGCCGAGAGCCCCGACAGCCCCGACAGCCCGGACAGCGCCGACAGCGTTGACGAGGTCGTCGATGAGGCGGTCGAGGAAGTCGAGGAGCCCAGGGCGGTCGCCGCCCGGGTGCCCGCGCTGCCGGTGTTCGCCTCGGCGTCGCCGCTGTTCCAGGCGCCGGACCCGGCCGCGGCCCCGTCGCGCCGCAAGGCCAAGCCCGAGCCCGAACCGGAGCCCGAGCCCGACGAGCAGGTCGACGAGGCCGCCGACGCGGCCGACGCCGACGCCGATGGCGACGAGGGCGCGGGCAGGCGCCGCCGCCGGGGCCGCCGAGGCCGCGGCCGGGGTCGCGGGGCCGACGACGCCGCCGACGCCGACGAGACCGAGTCCGCCGAGGCCGAGCAGCCCGAGGCGGCCGAGCAGCCCGAGGCCGACGAGGACGGGGGCAGCAAGCGCCGCCGCCGCCGTCGCCGCCGCAAGGGCGGCGAGGACGCCGACGCCGCCGAGGCCGACGACCCGCCGAACACCGTCACCCACGTCCGCGAGTCGCGGGACGTCCGCGACGACCGCGCCGAGCGCGACGCCGCCCGCGACGAGGTGCGCAGCGTGCGCGGCTCGACCCGGCTGGAGGCCAAGCGCCAGCGCCGCCGCGACGGCCGCGAGGCCGGGCGCAGGCGCGCGCCGATCCTCTCCGAGGCCGAGTTCCTGGCCCGCCGCGAGGCCGTCGACCGCACGATGGTCGTCCGCGAGTACAGCGACCGCACCCAGATCGGCGTGCTGGAGGACGGGGTGCTCGTCGAGCACTTCGTGACCTCGTCCGGCAGCGGCTCGCTGGTCGGCAACGTGTACCTGGGCCGCGTGCAGAACGTGCTGCCCAGCATGGAGGCCGCCTTCGTCGACATCGGCCGCGGCCGCAACGCCGTGCTCTACGCGGGCGAGGTCGACTGGGACGCCGCCGGGCTGGAGGGCAAGGCCCGCAAGATCGAGCAGGCGCTGTCCACCGGCGACAGCGTGCTGGTGCAGGTCACCAAGGACCCGGTCGGCCACAAGGGCGCCCGGCTGACCACCCAGATCTCGCTGCCCGGCCGGTTCCTGGTCTACGTGCCCGGCGGCGGGGCCACCGGCATCTCCCGCAAGCTGCCGGAGAACGAGCGCCGCAGGCTCAAGGACGTGCTCAAGCGCGTGGTCCCCGAGGACGCGGGCGTGATCATCCGCACCGCGTCGGAGGGCATCAGCGAGGAGGAGCTGGGCCGCGACGTGCGCCGTCTGCAGGCGCAGTGGCAGGTCATCAAGGAGAAGGCGGACGCGGGCACCGGCCGCAAGGGCTCGGGCAAGGGCGGCTCGGCCAAGAGCTCGGCCCCCACGCTGCTCTACGAGGAGCCCGACCTGCTGGTGAAGGTCGTCCGCGACCTGTTCACCGAGGACTTCAGCGCGCTGATCGTCCAGGGCGACACCGCCTGGGAGACCATCGACGCCTACGTCCGCCACGTCGCGCCCGAGCTGGCCGACCGCGTGCGCAGGCACAGCGGGCCCAAGGACGCCTTCACCACCCACCGCATCGAGGAGCAGCTGCTCAAGGCGCTCGACCGCAAGGTGTGGCTGCCCTCCGGCGGCTACCTGGTGATCGACCGCACCGAGGCGATGACCGTCATCGACGTCAACACCGGCAAGTTCACCGGGTCGGGTGGAAACCTGGAGGAGACGGTCACCCGCAACAACCTGGAGGCCGCCGAGGAGATCGTCCGCCAGCTGCGGCTGCGCGACGTGGGCGGCATCATCGTCATCGACTTCATCGACATGGTGCTGGAGTCCAACCGCGACCTCGTGCTGCGGCGGCTCACCGAGTGCCTCGGCCGCGACCGCACCCGCCACCAGGTGGCGGAGGTCACCTCGCTCGGCCTGGTCCAGATGACCCGCAAGCGGGTCGGCACCGGCCTGCTCGAGGCGTTCAGCACCACGTGCGAGCACTGCAAGGGCCGCGGCGTGAACGTCTCGACCGAGCCGATCGTGAAGTCGGCCAACGGCCAGCAGAACGGTCAGAGCGGCCAGGGCGGCCAGAGCGGCGGCGGGCAGAAGGAGTCCAAGCGCTCCCGCAACCGCGGCGAGGACCGGGCGGCGGCCAAGGAGAAGGAGGCCGTCGAGGCGCCCAAGGAGGAGCCGGTCGCCCCGGAGCCGGAGCGGGAGGCGGCCAAGGCCGCCGTCGCCCAGATCGCGCGGTCCACGGTCCGCGCGGGCGACGACGACCCGGACGCCGCGGGCCCCGAGGTGCCCGAGCAGGCCCGCAACGGCAACGGCAGGGTGCCGGAGGCCGCGCTGGCCCCCGCGGCCCCGCGCAGGCGCCGCAGGGCCGCGTCCCGCCCGGCCGGACCGCCGGTCGGGGTGGACGCCGAGGGCTGACCCGGGACCCGGTTTGACCCTGGTTTCCGGCGGCACGTACGCTGTAGCACGGCCCGCCTCACTGGTGGGCCGTGTCGTGCACCAAGCCTGGTCCGCCTCAGCGTGACCCTGGAGAGCATGACCCCCACTGTCTAGCAGCAGGAGACTTCCGTCCGATGTACGCGATCGTCAAGACCGGCGGCAAGCAGTACAAGGTGGCTGTCGGCGACGTCGTCGAGGTCGAGAAGCTCGAGGGCGTGCCGGGCACCGAACTCAGCCTTGCCGCGGTGCTGGTCGTCGACGGCACCGACGTCACCACGGACGCGGACGCCCTGGCGAAGGTTGCGGTGACCGGCAAGGTCGTCGAGCACACCAAGGGCCCGAAGATCCGGATCCACAAGTTCAAGAACAAGACCGGCTACCACAAGCGCCAGGGTCACCGGCAGAAGCTGACCCGCGTCGAGGTCACCGGCATCACGGTGAAGTGAGGACCTGAGCAGCCATGGCACACAAAAAGGGTGCTTCCAGCTCCCGCAACGGGCGCGACTCGAACCCCCAGTACCTGGGCGTGAAGCGGTTCGGCGGCCAGGTCGTCAAGTCCGGTGAGATCCTGATCCGCCAGCGCGGCACCAAGTTCCACCCGGGCGTCAACGTCGGCCGAGGCAAGGACGACACGCTGTTCGCGCTGGCCGCGGGCGCCGTCCAGTTCGGCACGCGGCGCGGTCGCAAGACCGTCAACATCGTCCCGGTCGAGGCCTGAGGCCCGACCGCGAGACCCCTATGACGAGGGCGGGCCTGCCTTGGCCCGCCCTTTGTCGTGTCTGAGAGGAAGTCATGTCCCGATTCGTCGACCGGGTGGTCATCCACGTCTCCGGCGGCAACGGCGGCAACGGGTGCGCGTCGGTCCACCGGGAGAAGTTCAAGCCTCTGGGCGGCCCCGACGGCGGCAACGGCGGCAACGGCGGCGACGTCGTGCTCGTCGTCGACGCCAACGTGCACACGCTGCTCGACTTCCACTTCCGCCCGCACGCGGTCGCCACGCACGGCAAGCAGGGGCAGGGCTCCAACCGCGACGGCGCGAACGGGCAGGACCTGGAGCTCAAGGTGCCCGAGGGCACCGTCGTGATGTCCCAGGACGGGGAGATCCTGGCCGACCTCGTCGGCCACGGCACCCGCTTCGTCGCTGCCCAGGGCGGGCGCGGCGGGCTGGGCAACGCGGCGCTGGCGTCCAAGGCCCGCAGGGCGCCCGGGTTCGCGCTGCTCGGCGAGCCCGGCGACACCCGGGACCTGGTGCTCGAGCTGCGCTCGATGGCCGACGCCGGGCTGGTCGGGTTCCCGTCGGCGGGCAAGTCGTCGCTGATCGCGGTGCTGTCGGCGGCCAAGCCGAAGATCGCGGACTACCCGTTCACCACGCTGGTGCCGAACCTGGGCGTGATCACCGCGGGGGAGACGGTGTTCACCATGGCCGACGTGCCCGGGCTGATCCCGGGGGCGTCCGAGGGCAAGGGCCTGGGCCTGGACTTCCTGCGCCACATCGAGCGCTGCTCAGTACTGGTGCACGTCGTCGACTGCGCGACCGACGAGCCCGGCCGCGACCCGCTCTCGGACATTGACGCGCTGGAGGCCGAACTGGCCCGCTACACCCCGGCGCTGGGCGGCACGCTGGCCGACCGGCCGAGGATGGTCGTGCTGAACAAGATGGACGTGCCCGAGGCGCGGGAGCTGGCCGAGCTGGTGCGCCCGGACATCGAGGCCCGCGGCCTGCCCGTGTTCGAGGTCTCGACCGCCACCCGCGAGGGGCTGCGCGAGCTGACGTTCGCCCTGGCCAGGATCGTGGAGGAGGACCGGGCGGCGCGGCCGATCGTCGAGCCGACCCGGATCGTCCTGCGGCCGAGGGCCGTCGACGACAGCGGCTTCACCATCGAGGCCAACCCGGCCGAGGAGGGCGCGTTCATCGTCCGCGGCGAGCGCCCGGAGCGCTGGGTGCGGCAGACGAACTTCGACAACGCCGAGGCCATCGGCTACCTGGCCGACCGGCTGGCGCGGCTGGGCGTCGAGGAGGCGCTGGCCAAGGCGGGCGCGCGGCCCGGCTGCCCGGTCACCATCGGCGACATGACCTTCGACTGGGAGCCGTCGACGCCCGCGGGCATCGCGATGACCATGTTCTCCCGGGGCAGCGACCCCCGCCTGGAGCAGGACGACCGCATCAGCGCCGCCGAGCGCAAGCACGCCCGCAGGGTCCGCCGCGGCTTGGAGAAGCCGGACGAGGCGGAATGACCGGTCTGCGCTCGGCGACCCGCGCCGCGGTCGCCGCCGCCCGCCTCGTGGTGGTCAAGGTCGGCTCGTCGTCGCTGACCACCGCCGCGGGCGGCCTCGACCCGGACCGCCTGCACGCCCTGGTCGACGCCCTGGCGGCGCGGCGGGCGACGTCGTCGGTCGTGCTGGTGTCCTCCGGCGCCATCGCCGCGGGCCTCGCGCCGCTCGGCCTGGCCCGCCGACCGCGCGACCTGGCCACCCAGCAGGCGGCGGCGAGCGTGGGCCAGCTGGCGCTCGGCCACGCCTATGTCGAGTCCTTCGCCCGCCACGGCCTGCGCGTCGGCCAGGTGCTGCTGACCGCGGACGACGTGGTGCGCCGCGCGCACTACCGCAACGCCCAGCGGACCCTGTCCCGCCTGCTGGCGCTGGGCGTGGTCCCAGTGGTCAACGAGAACGACACCGTCGCCACCGACGAGATCCGCTTCGGCGACAACGACCGCCTGGCCGCCCTGGTCGCCCACCTCATCGGCGCCGAGGCCCTGGTCCTGCTGTCCGATGTGGACGCACTCTACGACGGCGACCCCCGGCTCGGCGCGGCGCGGCCCATCGAGGAGGTCACCGACGCCGCCGACGTCGCCGACGTCGACGCGGGCGCGTCCGGCTCCGGCCTGGGCACCGGCGGCATGGCCTCGAAACTCGCCGCCGCCCGCCTGGCCTCCGTCGCGGGCGTCCCGGTCCTGCTGGCCTCCGCCGCAGCGGCGGACCGCGCCCTGACCTCCGCCGACGTCGGCACCGCCTTCACCGCCTCCGGCCGCAGGCTCACCGCCCGCCGCTTCTGGCTCGCCTACGCCGCCGACTCCACCGGCATCCTGACCCTCGACGAGGGCGCCGTCGCCGCCGTGGTCGCCCGCCGCCGCTCCCTGCTGGCCGCGGGAATCACCGCCGTCTCCGGCGACTTCCAGGCAGGCGACGTCGTGGACCTGACCGACCCCAGCGGCCGCGTCGTGGCCCGCGGCCTGGTGGCCTACGACTCCACCGAGCTGCCCGACCTCATCGGCCAATCCACCCGCGACCTCCCGGCCGAGCACCGCCGCGAGGTCGTCCACGCCGACGACCTGGTCGCGCTAGCGCACGGCTGAGACGTAGAACATCGGCCAGGCGCTCAGGAAGCGGTCGCGTTCCCCGCGGGCGGCCTGGTCCGCCAGCCACGCGTCGGCCTCCGCGCGTGTCACTCGACCTGAGTCCACCGCGCCGTTCGCCAGGACCATCAGGGACGGGGTCATCATCGCGTGGTCGGTGTTGACCGTCGTGTGCACCTCGACCGTGACGTCATGGAAGCCCGCGTCCAGCAGCAGGGCGCGGAAGCGGCGGCCCGCGTGCTTCCTGTTCAACACCGTCCGCGCCGCCTGGATGATGTCCTCAGGCCCGTCCACCACGACCATCCCGTAGTCCTGCCCCACCAGCACCGCGCGCCCGCCCGGCGTCAGCACGCGGTGCGCTTCCGCCAGGGCCAGTGCCGCGTCCGGGACCTTGTGCAGGACCCGCGAGGCGCGGTAGCCCTGGACAGACCCGTCCGCCAGCGGCAGCGCGGCCGCGTCGCCGACGTGGAACTCGATGGCCGGATGCCGCGAGCGGGCCAGGGCGATCGCGTCCTCGGCGAGGTCGACGCCGATCACCCGGTGCCCCGCCGCGGCCAGTTCCGCGGCGGCGTGGCCCGCGCCGCAGCCGACGTCGACCACCGTGGAGCGCGGCGGCAGCGCCAGCATGGCCATGACCCGCGCGCGGGCCTCGGCCATCCCGGGCATCGACTCGATCCGGTCGAGATAGGCGGTCATCGGACGTCCAACAGCAGCAGCGCGTACACGGCCAGCCAGTGCTCGACGGCGAAGTCCGAGCCGCTGACCTCGGACAGCGCGGCTTCCGCGTGCCGCTTCGCCGACTCCAGCAGCGGTTCGACGCGCGCGTCGTCCGGCGGCAGCGCGCTCGCGATCCGCCGCAGCCCCCACGCGCGGCTCAGGTTCAGCCCGTGGAGATGCGCGATCAGGCCGTCGGTGGAGTCGGACACGTGCGCCGGGGTGAACGCCGCCTCCGGCAGGAACTCCGCCAGCCACGCCGGGAAGTCCGGCAGGACCGACGCCATCAGCTCGGCCTCGCAGAGCGCGGGGGAGAGGAAGTCGAACCCGCTGGGCTCGTAGTCGGCCGGGTAGGCCTTGTCCGAGGCGAACATCCGCAGCGCCGTGTCGACGACCAGTTGGCGCAGCGCCGGGTCGTTGGCCTCCGCGTACGGCAGGATGCGCGACAGCGCGAACGCCGTGTTGCCGTGCATGCCCTGTCGCACCGGGTAGGTCAGCTTGGGCAGCCACGCGGTGAAGTTCGCGGCGGCCGTCCGCGCCAGCGGGGCGAGCGCGTCCGCCCACCGCGAGCCCGCCGCGTCGTGCGCGAGCCACAGCGCCCACGCCTGCCCGTACGGCCTGCTGTGGTGGGGATTCTCCGCGCAGTACGCCGCCTCGACAGCGACCGCCTCGGGCGCCAGCCGCTCGTCCAGCAGCGCCTCGATGCCACCCCTGGGAACGTCCAGATCGGACTGGTGCAGCCGGACCAGGACCCAGTGCATCTCCAGGCAGGAGTGCCAGTCGAAGCTGCCGTGGAAGCTCGGGTGCACGTCCCTCGGATGCGCGGGATGGTCGCCGGGCCCCTGCATCATGTGCCGCAGGTGGTACGGGAACTCGCGGCGGATGGAGTCGATCGCGGTGCGCGCCAGTTCCTCGGCGCGCTCGGTCAGCAGGTCTGCCCACATGTGGTCCCCAGTCAGGTCGTCGTCGCCAGGGCGAACGGCAGCACCGCCTCCGCGCCCGCGTCCAGCAGCGCCGTGCCCGCCACGGTCATCGTCCACCCCGTGTCCACCCGGTCGTCCACCAGCAGGACCGGACCGGCGACGGTCCCGTCGAACCGCAGCCCGGCCCACAGCCCCGCCAGCCGCTGCGCGCTGTTGGCCCGCGCCCCGTGGCCCACGGACACCTCGCCCAGCAGCGGCAGCCGCCCGATGCCCGCGATCCGCTCGCCCAGGTCCCGCGCCAGCCGCGACCCGGACGCCACCGTCACCACGCCCACCGGCCGGGCCGCCCAGTCCCACGCGGCGAGCACCTTCACGCACCCGTCCACGACGTCGTCCGGCACCGGGCCGTCGGGTCCGGCGAACAGTTCACGCAGGCGGTTGCCCCACCCGATGTCCGTCAGCCGCCCCAGCGCCCGTCCCGGCTCCAGCGGCCGCTTGATCTTCCCCGACAGCGGCACGCCCAGCGCGGACATGCCCGTCGGCCACAGCTTCTTCGGCGGGATCTCCACGCCCGGCCTGCGCAGCCGCTCGCGCGCGGCGTCCACGCCCGAGGCGGACACCTCCGCGCTCCAGCGGCGGCCGGTGCAGTTGTCGCAGCGGCCGCACGGCGCGGCGTGCGGGTCGTCCAGGGTGCGCAGCAGGAACTCCATGCGGCAGCCGTCGGTCGACTGGTAGTCCAGGATCGCCCGCTGCTCGGCGTCGCGGGCCTCGGCGATGCGGCCGTACCGCGCGGCGTCGTACTCCCACGGCTCGCCCGTCGCCGTCCAGCCGCCCCGGACCCGCCGCACGGCCCCGTCCACGTCGAGGACCTTGAGCACCATCTCCAGCCGGTTGCGCGACAGCTCGACCAGCGGCTCCAGCGCGGGCGTCGAGATCGGCTTGTCGGTCAACGCGTCCAGCACCTGCCGCACCACCTGCTCGGGCGGGAACGCCAGCGAGGCGAAGTACGACCAGATGTCCTTGTCCTCGACGCCGGGCAGCAGCACCACGTCCGCCCGCTCGACGCCACGGCCCGCGCGCCCGATCTGCTGGTAGTACGCGATCGGCGACTGCGGGGCGCCCACGTGCACCACGAAGCCCAGGTCGGGCTTGTCGAAGCCCATGCCCAGCGCCGAGGTCGCCACCAGCGCCTTGACCCGGTTGGCCAGCAGGTCCTCCTCGGCCCGCAGCCGCTCCTCGGGGTCGGTGCGCCCGGTGTAGGCGGCGACGGGGAACCCGCGGTCGCGCAGGAAGCCCGCCAACTCCTCGGCGGCGGCCACCGTCAGCGTGTAGATGATCCCCGATCCGGTGAACCGCGGCAGGTTCTCCGCCAGCCAGGCCAGGCGCGCCTGCGCCGTCGGCAGCCGCAGCACCGCCAGGTGCAGGCTCTCCCGGTCCAACGGCCCCCGCAGCACCGACGACGACCCCAGCTGCGCGGAGACGTCGCGCACCACCCGGTCGTTGGCGGTCGCCGTCGTGGCCAGCACGGGCACGCCCGCGGGAAGGTCGGTCAGCAGGGTGCGCAGCCGCCGGTAGTCCGGCCGGAAGTCGTGCCCCCAGTCGGAGATGCAGTGCGCCTCGTCGACCACCAGCATCCCGGCCGACGCGGTCAGCGACGGCAGCACAGTGTCCCGGAAATCGGGATTGTTCAGCCGTTCCGGTGAGACGAGCAGCACATCGACCTCGCCCGCGGTCACCTGCTCCTGCACCGCGGTCCACTCGCCCGGGTTCGCCGAGTTGATCGTCGCCGCGTGCACGCCCGCCTTCGCTGCGGCGGCCACCTGGTTGCGCATCAGCGCCAGCAGCGGCGAGACGATCACCGTCGGGCCCTCGCCCAGCTCCCGCAGCAGGGCCGTGGCCACGAAGTACACCGCCGACTTGCCCCACCCGGTGCGCTGCACGACCAGCGCCCGGCCGCGCTCGGCGACCAGCGTCCGGATCGCGGTCCACTGGTCCTCGCGCAGCCGGGCGCCCTCACCGGCCAGGGCGCGCAGCCGGCGTTCCGCCGATGCGCGCAGTGCCTGCTCGTCCACGCCTCCCTTGATACCTCAGACGCGGACGAGCACCTGCTCCAGGTCCTTGCGCACGAGGTCGGGCACGGTGGCGTCCGGCGCGGGGTAGCCCACCGGGATCACCGCGAACGCCTTCTCGTTGCGCGGGCGGTTGAGCACCTCGGACAGGAACTTCATCGGGCTGGGCGTGTGCGTCAGCGCCGCGAGGCCCGCCAGGTGCAGCGCGGTGATCAGCATGCCGACGGCGATCCCGACCGACTCGTCGACGTAGTAGTGCTTGTGCTGCTCGTCGCCGTCCAGGTAGTACCGCTGCTCGAAGACGACGATCAGGTAGGGCGCGTCGGTCAGGTGCGGCTTGTTCTGGTCCGTGCCCAGCGGGCGCAGCGCGGAGAGCCACTCCTCGCCGAGGCGGCCTGCGTAGGAGATCTGCTCCTCCCGCTCGGCGGCCTCGCGGATCTTCGCGCGCACCTCGGGGTCCTGCACGAGCACGAACGTCCACGGCTGCTGATGGGCCCCCGACGGCGCGGTGGAAGCGACGGCGATCGCGTCGAGCACCGCCTGTTCCGGCACCGGATCGGTGGAGAAGGCGCGCACTGTGCGGCGCTGGTCCATCTTGGCGCGCAGTTCCGCGGACGCGCGCAGCGAGTCCTCCACGCTCATCCGCACCGGGTTGTACGGAACGGGCGTGTAGGGCTGATCGTGGATCGGTTCCCAAGCCATGGCAGGAGTGTTACAAGCAAACCGCGGCCGTACCTCATACCAGGTAGTCATAGGTCTACGCGACATGATCCGAACGGGCGCGGGTACCGTTACCGCCATGGCGGAACGCCGTATCGGGATCATGGGCGGCACCTTCGACCCGATCCACCACGGGCACCTCGTCGCGGCCAGCGAGGTGCAGGCGCGCTTCGACCTCGACGAGGTCGTGTTCGTGCCCACCGGCCACCCGTGGCAGAAGGGCGACCGCCGGGTCAGCGCCGCCGAGGACCGCTACCTGATGACGGTCGTGGCCACCGCGTCCAACCCGCGCTTCTCCGTCAGCCGGGTCGACATCGACCGCGAGGGCGCCACCTACACCGTCGACACCCTGCGCGACCTGCGCGGGCTCAACCCGGACGCGCAGCTGTTCTTCATCACCGGCGCCGACGCGCTGGCCCAGATCCTGTCCTGGCGCGACGCCGCCGAGCTGTTCACCCTCGCCCACTTCGTCGGCGTCACCCGTCCGGGCTACGACCTTGCGGACACGCACCTGCCCACCGGGTCGGTGAGCCTGGTCGAGGTGCCGGCCATGGCGATCTCGTCCACAGCCTGCCGGGAGCGGGTCGCCAAGGGGGAGCCGGTCTGGTACCTCGTGCCCGACGGCGTCGTGCAGTACATCTCCAAACGGCGGCTCTACGTCGGCGAACGCTGAGGCGGCGGGTACCCTCGACGGGTTGTGTCAGCGAATACCCCAAGGAGTGCCGTGGCAGCCACGGAGCAAGCCCGCGAGTTGGCCCTCGTCGCCGCGGCGGCGGCCGCCGACAAGAAGGCGACCGAGGTGGTCGTGCTCGACGTCTCCGACCAGCTCGTCATCACGGACTGCTTCGTCATCGCGTCGGCGGCCAACGAGCGGCAGGTCGGGGCCATCGTCGACAACGTCGAGGAGAAGATGCGCGCCGCGGGGACCAAGCCGGTCCGCCGCGAGGGCGCCCGCGAGGGCCGCTGGGTCCTGCTGGACTTCGTCGACGTCGTCGTGCACATCCAGCACGCCGAGGAGCGCTCCTTCTACAGCCTGGAGCGGCTGTGGAAGGACTGCCCGCGCGTCCCGTTCGAGGCCGGTCCGCCCGCGGAGGAGGACGACGCCACGTGACGCTGCGCAGGGTCGTGATGTGGCGGCACGGGGAGACGGACTACAACGCCACGGGTCGCATGCAGGGCCACATCGATTCCAACCTGACCGAGATCGGGTGGAACCAGGCCCGCTTCGCCGTGCCCGCGCTGGTGCGGTTCGCCCCGGACGTCGTCGTCACCTCCGACCTGCGCCGCGCCACCGACACCGCGACCGTGTTCAGCTCCGCGAGCGGCGTCCCCCTGCGCATTGACAAGCGTTTGCGCGAGACCCACCTGGGGCTGTGGCAGGGCAAGACCCTGACCGAGGTGGACGCGGAGTACCCGGGCGCCCGCAAGATCTGGCAGACCGACCCGACCTGGGCCCCGCCCGGCGGCGAGCCGCGCGTCGAGGTGGCCGCCCGGGCCGCCGAGGTGGTCGCCGACCTCGACGACGGCGACGCCGAGACCGCCCTGCTGTGCGCGCACGGCGGCCTGATCACCGCGCTGACCGCGCACCTGCTGAACCTGCCGCTGGAGAGCTGGCCCCTGCTCGCGGGCATCGGCAACTGCCACTGGACCGTGCTCGCCCGCCGCGAGACCAGCGGCATGGCCTGGCGGCTGATCGCCTACAACGCGGGCATCACCGGGTGACCACCCTGCTCGTGTTCGGCGACTCGCTGGCCTTCCACGGGCCGGACGGGCCGCATCCCGCCGACGATCCCCGGCTCTGGCCGAACCTGGCAGCGGCCGCGCTCGGTGGCTCGGCGGAGCTGTTCGCGGGCTTCGGCTGGACCGCCCGCGACGCGTACTGGTCGCTGGTCGGCGACCCGCGCGTGTGGCCCGTGCTGCCGAAGGCGTCGGTGCTGGTCCTGGGCGTGGGCGGGATGGACACGCTGCCGTCGCCCGTGCCGACGTACCTGCGGGAGGGCATCCGCTACCTGCACTCCGACCGCGTCCGGCGGTGTGTGCGCTCGGCGTACCTGAGGTCGATGCCGTACTTGTCCCGCGTGTCCCGGCGCGTGGCGCTGCCGCCCGCGCTGTCGGTGCGGTACCTGGACCGGACGCTGGGCGCGATCCGGGCTTTGCGCCCGTCGCTGCCCGCTGTCGCCGTGTTGCCGTCCGTGCACCGGTCGGAGGGGTACGCGGGGGTACACCATGGTCGGGCGGCTGCTGTGCGCGCGATCACATCGTGGGCGGCGTCGAACGGGGTGCCGCTACTGGATCTGGCCGACATCGTGGGCGACCACGTGCTGAGCGGGCAGGGCAATCCCGACGGCATCCACTGGGGTTGGCAGGCGCACGAGCAGGTCGGCAAGGCGTTCGCCGAGCTGATCGGCCCGCTGCTCGACTGACGGCCGCCGGTTAGGCTCACGCACCGTGCCGTTCGCCGTAGTCACCGACTCGACCGCGTACCTCCCCGAGGGGTTCGCCGACCGGCACGCCGTCCACGTGGTTCCCCTGACCGTCCACATCGACGACGAGTCCGGCCGGGACGGCGTCGACATCGGCCCGGACGAACTGGCCCGAGCCCTCCGCGACCACCGCACGGTCACGACGTCCCGCCCGAACCCGGAGGCCTTCGCCGTCCGCTACCGCGCCCTCCTGGCGTCGGGGTACGAGGGTGTGGTCTCGGTGCACCTCTCGCGGGACCTGTCCGGCACGTGGGAATCAGCCCGCCTTGCGGCCGACGAGGTCGACCCGACGCGCATCCACGTGGTCGACTCCCGGACGATCGCGATGGGCTTGGGTTTCGCGGCCCTCCGCGCGGCCTCGGTGGCCGCGGCGGGAGGCGCCGGCGCGGAGGTCGAGGCCGCCGCGGTGGCCGCGGCGGCCCGCACCCGCTGCCTGTTCGTCGTGGAGACCTTGGAGTACCTCCGCCGAGGCGGCCGGATAGGCGCGGCGGCCGCCCTCTTCGGCACGGCCCTGTCGGTGAAGCCGGTCCTTCACGTGGCAGACGGCCGCATCCAGCCCCTTGAGAAGGTCCGCACGACAACCCGAGCCCTGTCCCGCCTGGTCGACCTGGCCTCGGCGGCCGTCGCAGAACTCCCCTCGGGCGAGGTCCGCATGGCCGTGCACCACCTGGGGGCACCAGAACGAGCCGCCGACCTGGCGGCCCGAGTGGACGAACGCCTCCCGGCATCAGCGGGCTGTTTCGTCAGCGAGGTAGGCGCGGTCATCGGCGCCCACACCGGCCCCGGCGTCTTGGGGATCGCGATCTGCACCTGAGTTATCCACAGGCGGCGGGGCGGGGGTGGCCGCGGGGTGAGCGCGGCTCCTACCGTCGATGGCATGAAGACGAAAGCCTCTGTGGACGAAGCCCTCGCCCGCCTCAGCCGCGCCATCGACCGCCCCTGGGACAACGGCTCCCTACCGTCCTATGCGGACCAACACCACCCCATGACCCGCTTCTTCAACCGCTGGACCAAACCCTCAGGCGCCTTCACCGGCACCCTCCCCGCGTACCCAACCGAAGACCCCGACCACCCACCCCACACCCACCAACCCCTCCGCACCACCCTGAACTCACTCCGACGCACCCCCGACAACCTGTCGACTGACGAATCTTCGACACTTCGCGCGGCTTCGGGCTCCTTCAGCCGTGCCTCCGACAACCTGTCGGCTGACGAGCGTTCGGCGCTTGGCGCGGCTTCGGGTTCCTCCCGCCGTGCCTCCGACAACCTGTCGGCTGACGAGCGTTCGGCGCTTGGCGCGGCTTCGGGTTCCTCCCGCCGTGCCTCCGACAACCTGTCGGCTGACGCGCCTTCGGCACTTCGCGCGGCTCAGGGTCCCTTCCGCCGTGCCTCCGACTACCTGTCATCTGACCGGCCCTCGGCACCGAATGAAGTCTTGGCCGCGTCGGCCAGCCTGTCTTCCCACGCAGGTCAGCCAGACCTCCCCGAGTCCACCCCATCCCCAAGCCGCCGGACTCCCGCGGGTCCCGGCTCGGCCATGCCCCCGTACGCCGAGCCGGACCTTCCCGCACCCCACACACCCACCAGGACCGACCACTACCAGCCGATCGACCCCGCCCTCACCGAACCGGACCTCGATCCCGACGACCTCGACCCTGATTCCGTCCTCGACCCCGAACCACCCCAGCGTCGTCGCCGTCGCCTGTCCCGTGCCGCCGCCGTCATCGCCGTGGCGGTAGGCGCCCTCCTCGCGGGACTGATCGCACTGCCCAGCACCCCGGAAGCACCAGCGGCGGCACCCCCGACCGCCGCCCTGCCCGTAGACCAACCCAAAACGGCCGTCACCGTCGACATCCAAGGCAAGGTCAAGTCCCCCGGCGTCCGTGAACTCCCCACCGGCTCCCGGGTCATCGACGCCATCACGGCCAGCGGCGGCCCCCTCCCCGGAACCGACACCAGCACCCTCAACCTCGCCCGCCGCCTCATCGACGGCGAGCAGATCCACGTCGGCGTCACCCCACCCGCCGTCGCCGACCCGGCCAAACCACCGCTCACCAACCTCAACACAGCCCAGGTCTACCAACTGGACGCCCTGCCCGGCGTGGGAATCGTCACCGCCCAACGCATAGTCGAGTACCGCAACGCCCACGGCGGCTTCACCGAGATCAGCCAACTCCGCCAGATCGAAGGAATCGGCCCAGCCCGCTACGACAAACTCAAAGACCTGGTCACCGTCAGCTGACCACTACCCGCGCCACGCCACCTCGCCGACGGGTCACCGCTTCGAGCGGCCCGGTATCTGCTGCGCAACCAGCCCGTGAGCGGTGCGCGGCCATCCATCGGCCCGTCGCAACTCCTGAGCCACCCCGGTCCCCAGCACCGCATCATTCGCCCTCTTCGTCCACGTCCAGATTGGTCACTCATGTCCCGAGCAGCCCTCCGTCCGGACCCATGCGTTCACCAGGCAACCACGCGAGACCGTCCCGCCTCGCCTGGTCACCGCTCGCCCGGGCGCGCCTCCGCACTCTCGACCCACCGGCACTCTGGCCCCTGCAGTGCAGCGCAAGCGTGCATCCCTTGCACGCTCACCACTCCAACCTGCACCCATCCCTGCTGCGCGCTCCACGCCGCCCCGTGGTTCCTGCCCGCTGCGCCGCAACCGCCTGCCGATGCCAGCCCCAACCCGGCTGGGGACCCCAACCCACCAGGAGTCCCTGACCTCGCAGCCAACCCAACGGCCGCCACCCCGCCGGGCACCCTCCATCCCGTAGCCGACCCGGCGGCCGCCAACGTGCTAGGCACCCCCGATCCGGCAGTCGACCCAGCGGCCGCCAACCTGCTAGGAGCCCATGATTCCGCATCCGACCCGGCGGGCGTCAACCTGTCAGGAGTCTTTGATTCCTCATCCGAACCAGCGGTCGCCAACCCGCTAGGCACCCCCGATCCCGCAGCCGACCAAGCGGCCGCCGACCCCGCAACCGACTCGGCGGCCGCCAACCCGGTAGCTGGTCATGGCACGACACCCCGCACCGCCCGGCCGAAGCTTCGGTTGGTTCCGCCGCTTCCAGCGGACCGGCGCCCGGCCGCGTCCATCTCCTCCCCGCCGAGCTCCTCCCCATCGATCTCCTGGTGTCCGCTTCTCTCCCCGCCCTGCACCGGCGTCCCCTGTCGGTTCGTCAGTCCGTTTGCCCCGCCTGGGGTTTGTTGTCGCTCGGCTCTCGGGCAGCGCCAGGGCGCTGCTCGGGTCAAGGAGGAATCAGCATGGTCCCGGCCAGCCACGACTGGCGGCTCGTCCCTGCCGCCGGGGTCGTTTGGGGGGCGGCGTTTCTCGGGCTCCTCGTCCACTGGGCGGCCGCGGCGGCGGTCGGGGTGGTGGCTGTGGGGGTGGCGGCGACGGTCATCGCGCGGGCGCGGGGCGGGGTCTATGCGGCGTGGCCGTTGTTGGCGGCCGGGGTGCTTGCCGTCGTTCCCGTCGCCGAGCGCGTCCGGGGCGCGGGTGGGGACCCGCTTCGAGCCATGGCGGCCGCCGAGGTCGACGTCGTCATCCGGATCGAGGTGGCCGAGCGGCCTCGGCCCATCCGGTCCGCTGGATACGCCGGTACGCCAGCGGGGGTCCGCAGCGTGGTCATCGCCGCGCGTGCCGTCCCCACTCCCGCCGTACCCAGTGGCGGGGTGGTCGTCGTCTTCGCCCCGGCTGAGCGGTGGGGGCGGCTCCTCCCGGGGCAGCAGGCGACCGCGCAGGCGCGGTTGGCTCCGGCTCCGTCCGGCGATCTGACGGTGGCCACGGTGAACGTGCGCGGTCCTCCCTCCGATGTGGACGAACCCGACGCCGCGCAGCGGATCGCGGGTGAGCTTCGGGCCGGGTTGCGGGAGACGGCGGCGGCGGTGCTCGGGCCGGAGGCGGCGGGGTTGCTGCCCGCCCTGGTCGTCGGCGACACCGACGGGCTCCCGCCGGGCGTCCGCGCGGACTTCGACACCGCGGGCATGACGCATCTGCTTGCCGTCAGCGGGGCGAATCTCGCGATCGTCGGCTTCTTCGCCCTGTTCCTGCTCCGCCTCCTGCGGGCGGGACCGTGGACGGCGTCGGGTGGCGCCGCGGCGGCGATGGTCGGGTTCGTCGTGTTGGCCGGGCCGGAGCCGAGCGTGCTGCGGGCCGCCGTCATGGGGGTCATCGGGCTGCTGGCGCTGGCGCTCGGCAGGGAGAAGTCGACGCTGCCCGCGCTCGCGGTGGCGGTGGTGGGCCTCGTCGCGGTCGACCCCGCGATGGCGGTGTCCTTCGGGTTCGTCCTGTCCGTGCTCGCCACCACCGGCTTGGTGCTGATCGCGCCACGGTGGGCGGTGGCGTTGCAGCGGAGGCGGGTGCCGCCGGGCATCGCCGAGGCGCTGGCCGTCCCGGCGGCCGCGCACCTGGTCACCGCGCCGGTGGTGGCGGGGATGAGCGGTCAGGTGAGCCTGGTCGCGGTGGTGGCCAATCTGGTGGCCGCGCCGGTTGTCGCGCCCGCGACGGTATTGGGCGTGGTCGCCGCGCTCGTGGTGCCGGTGTGGTCGGGTGCGGCCGAGGTCCTGGTCGCGGCCGCGGGGCCGGAGACGGAGTGGCTGATCGCCGTCGCCGACCACGCCGCGGCGGTGCCGGGTGCGGCCGTGCCGTGGCCGGACGGCTGGTGGGGCGGGTTGGCGGCGGCCGTGGCCGCCTGCGTGCTCGTCTTGGCGGTCCGCCTGCCCAGGACGCGGGCGCTGGTGGCGTTGGGGCTCGTCGGCGCGCTGCTGGTGGTCATCCCGGTGCGGGTGGTGCTGCCGGGATGGCCGCCGGATGGGTGGGCCGCCGTGTTCTGCGACGTCGGGCAGGGCGACGGCGCGGTGCTCGCCACGGCCGAGCCGGGGACGGTCGTGGTGGTCGACACCGGGCCCGAGCCCGGACCGCTCGTCGAGTGCCTCGACCGGCTCGACGTCACGCGGGTGGCCGCGGTCGTGCTCAGCCACCTGCACGCCGACCACATCGGCGGCCTGCCCGCCGTGCTGGCCCGGTGGCCGCCGGGCGCGGTCGTGGTCGGGCCCGGCAGACAGCCCGGCTGGGCGTGGGACCGCGTGCGCGACACCGCCGAGGGCACGCCCGTGGTGGAGCTGACCGCCGGGCGCAGGCTCGCCTGGCCCGGACTGACCATCGACGTACTACACCCGAAAGGAGGGGATGCCGAAACGGAGGACGCCGACGGCAGCGCGATCAACAACGCCTCGCTCGTTCTGCTCGCCCGCACGGGCGCTGGCCGGGTCCTGCTGACCGGCGACATCGAGCTCACCGCCCAGGCCGACCTGGTGGCCTCCGGGGCCGACCTGGCCGCCGAGGTGGTGAAGGTGCCGCACCACGGCAGCCGGTTCAGCGACCCGGCGTTCATGGCCGCCGTCCGGCCGAGGCTGGCGGTGGTCAGCGTCGGGGCGCGCAACCGCTACGGCCACCCGAACCCGGGCACGCTCGCCGCGCTCGCCCGGATCGGCGCGCGCACCGCGCGCACCGACGCCGGGGGAGACGTCGCCGTGCTGCCCGGACCCGTCGTGGTGTCCCGGGGACCGCCCTGAGGCTGGTGCCCAGGGTGTCGCCGTGGGCTGGTGCCCGGGGGCGGCCCTGAGGCTGGTGCCCAGGGTGCTGGCCGGTGGGCTGGTGCCAGGAGCCGCCCTGAGAGGCGGTGCCCGGGGTGCTGGCCGGTGGGCTGGTGCCAGGAGCCGCCCTGGGAGGCGGTGTTCAGGGGGCCGCCCCGAGGGCGGTGTCCAGAGGGCTGGTGCTCAGAGGCCGCTCTGAGAGGTGGTGTCCAGGGCCGCCCTCAGAGCGGTGCCCAGAGGGCAGCCCTGAGAGGCGGTGTCCGGAGAGCCGCCCTGAGCCGGGGCCCAGGGGGCCGTCTTGGGAGTCCGATGTGGACTCAGCTGTCCAGGGCGGCGCGGACGGCTGCGGTGTTCGGGGGGACGACGGCCTTGGGGCCGATGTGGTTCTCGACCGCGTCGAGGGTCTTGAGGCCGTCCCCGGTGATGAGCAGCACCGTGTCCGCGTCCGGGTCGAGCTGGCCGGTCTCGATGAGCTTCTTCGCCGTGGCGACGGTGACGCCGCCCGCGGTCTCGGCGAAGATGCCCTCGGTCCGGGCCAGCAGGCGGATGCCCTCGACGACCTCCTCGTCCGTGACGTCCTCCACCGCGCCACCCGTGCGGCGGACGGTGTCGAGGACGTAGGGGCCGTCGGCGGGGGCGCCGATGGCCAGCGAGCGGGCGATGGTGTTGGGCTTCACCGGGACGACCACGTCCTGGTCGGCCTTGTACGCCGCCGACACCGGCGAGCAGCCCGTGGCCTGCGCGCCGAAGACGCGGTACGGGGTGTCCTCGACCAGGCCGAGGATGGCCAGCTCGCGGAAGGCCTTGTCCACCTTGGTGAGCTGGGAGCCGGAGGCGACCGGGATGACCACCTGGCCGGGCAGGCGCCAGCCGAGCTGCTCGGCGACCTCGTAGCCGAGGGTCTTCGAGCCCTCCGCGTAGTACGGGCGCACATTGACGTTGACGAACGCCCAGTCCTCGTTCTCCGCGGCGAGCTCGGTGGCCAGGCGGTTGACGTCGTCGTAGTTGCCGTCGACGGCGATCAGCGAGCCGTCGTACACCGCGGAGGTGAGGATCTTGGCGCGTTCGAGAGAGGAGGGGATCAGCACAACCGAATCCCAGCCAGCGCGGGCGGCCGCGGCGGCCACGGCGTTGGCCAGGTTGCCCGTGGACGGGCAGGCGAGCACCTTGAAGCCGAGCTTGCGGGCCGCGGCGAGGGCGACGGCGACGACCCGGTCCTTGAACGAGTGGGTCGGGTTGCCGGTGTCGTCCTTGACCCACAGCGACTTGACGCCCAGGGCGGCGGCGAGGCGGTCGGCCTTCACCAGCCGGGTGAAGCCGGGGTCGGTGTTGGGGTGGGACTCCACGTCCGGCGGGACGGGCAGCAGGCGGCGGTAGCGCCAGATCGACTTGGGGCCCGACTCGATGTCGGCCCGGGTGACCGAGCCGAAGTCGTAGGCCACCTCGAGGGGGCCGAAACACTCAGCACAGGCGAATTCCGGGGCGAGGGGGATCTGGTGACCGCACTCGCGGCACGAGAGGGCGCGCGCGGGACCGAGGTCGAGGGCGGGCGTGGTGTCCACAGCAGTCATCGCGAGGTATCTCCTCATCTCTCCCGCGTCCGCGGGTCGGAATTGGCACCGTGGTCGTGGCCGCCCTCGCACATGGAGGTGACACTCACGCCGGTTGCCGGGGCTTCTTCGGGCCGTTCCCTCTGCCCCTCTGGATGAGCGGTATTCAGTTGTGCGGGCCCGGTTCGGGCCTCGCCCGACACGCTACGACAACCCGGGGCCGGGTGACCAACAGGATGTCCATCATGCGAGAGCCCTTGCGCTACCCGCCGGTGTCGGCGTGGCATGGCAGGATGCCGGTGTGAAGTCCCCCGCGGCCGCCCCCGCCCCCTTGCAGCTCGTGCTGGGCGAGGAGGAACTGCTGGTCGAGCGCGCCGTCCGCGCCGCGCTCGACGCCGCCCGGCTGGCCGACCCGGCCGCCGACCTGACCCGGGTGCGGGTGGCCGACCTCACACCCCCCGAGCTGGCCGAACTCGTCTCGCCGTCGCTGTTCGCCGAGGGGCGCGTCGTGGTGCTCGACGCCGCGCAGGAGATCACCCAGGACATCGCCGCCGCCGTCGCGAGCTACGCCAAGGCACCCGCGGAGGGCATCGTCCTCGTCGTCGCCCACAACGGCGGCGGCCGCAAGGCGGGCAAGGACCTCGTCGCCGCACTGCGCAAGCTCGGAGCGGTCGTCACCGAGTGCGCGAAGATCACCAAGCCAGCCGAGCGCGAGGCCTTCGTCCGCGAGGAGGTCCGCGGAGCGGGCGGGCGCGTCGACGGCGCGGCCGTCGCCGCCCTGATCGACTCGGTCGGGTCAGACCTGCGCGAGCTGGCCGCCGCGGCGGCCCAGCTGGTCGCCGACACCGGCGGGACGGTCACCGAGGAGGCCGTGCGCCGCTACCACCGCGGCCGCGCCGACGTCACCGGCTTCGCCGTCGCGGAGAAGGCCGTCACCGGCGACGTCGGGGGCGCGCTGGAGGCGCTGCGCTGGGCCCTGCAGCTGGGCGTCGCCCACGTCCTGGTCGCCGACGCGCTGGCCGACGCCGTCCGCACGATCGCCCGGGTCGCAGGCGCCGGGCGCGCCGACCCGTTCCGGCTGGCCCAGCAGCTCGGCATGCCGCCGTGGAAGGTCAAGAAGGCCGTCGCCCAGTCGCGCGGCTGGCGCGCCGAGGGCCTGGTGACGGCCATGCAGATCGCCGCGGAGGTCAACGCCGACGTCAAGGGCGCGGCCGTGGACGCCGACTACGCGCTGGAGCGCGCCGTCCTCCGGCTGGCCCGCGCCCGCGGCCTGTGAGGCTTGTGCGGTCGTTCGCATCGGCGGCGGCCGCGGGATGAAGACGGTGACAAGTTCGCCCGGATGCCTTGTGCCGCAGTCAGGACGTGGGCTCGGATAGGCGTGATCACGTCGTCTCCGATGGGGGATCGCGCCGATGAATCGCCGTGGAACAGCCACGCTTCTCGCCTTGCTCATGGTGTTCGCCGCCATCGGTCCAGCGGCCGCGGAACCCGTCTCGCTCACCCAGAACCACCGCTGCGCCTTCCCGCTGATCGGCGAGCGGACCGTGCCGGTGATCGTCAGCGGCGACATCCCGGCGTACGCGGCGATCGGCGACACCGTGGAGACGTATGTGGGCGTCGGCGTCCGGTTCACAGAGGAGGACCTGGGATTCCACCGCCCCGACACGATCGGCGGCACCGCCCGGCTCGAGGTGACGATCGACAAGCCGGACGGGGACCACGTGGTCACCCTCCCGGTCGACCTCGCCGACCGGGACGTGCCCCAGAGCGGCGGGTTCACGATCCACGACTCCGTGCGCCTGCCCGCCGTCACCGTCACCGCGCCCGGCGAGATCCGGTTCCACGTGCGCTCGGCCGACCTCGTCCTGCGGGTCCGCAAGGGCGGCGAGGGGTACGACTCCGCCTGCACGGCCGAGCCCGCCGACACGCTGCTCGGCACGGTTCGCGCGCCGACGCCCGCTGCCCCGGTCACGCGGACGCTCGACCACGACTGCGCGCTGCCGCTGATCGGCAACCAGCGGCTCGCGATCACGGTCGCGGTGGAGATCCCCGACACCGCCCCGCGCGGCGAGCCGATCGGCCCGCTGCCGTTCACCGTGCGGGTCGAGTTCACCGAGCAGGCGACCCAGGCGTTCCGGCTGATCGGCGCGGGCTGGTTCCGCGGCACGGCGGACATGGCCGTGGACATCCAGACCCCGGCAGGAGTGCGGCGGACGACCGCCGCCATCCGGTTCGTGGAGACGGCCATCCCGGAGAGCGGCCGGTTCACCGTCGAGGGCACGGGCTGGCACCCGCCGGTGACCTTCACCGACGCGGGCGTCAACCGGTTCGTCCTCGCCGACTCGACCATCCACATGCGACTGCGCAGCGTGAACCCGAGCCCGGACCCGCCGGAGACCGTGCCCGTCACGTGCCGGATCGTCCCCGGTCAGGACCCGCTCCTGGCCGAGGTGGTCACCCCGGGCGAGGTCGGGCCGCCCGTCGACCTGACCGTCGTGGCCACGACCCACGACAGCGTGCACCTCGCGTGGAAGCCGCCAGCCGGGCCGGAAGTCGCGGGCTACCGCGTGTCCACGGGCGATCAGGTGTCCGATGTGGAGGATACCGAGGCTATCGTCCGCGGCCTGGCGCCGGACACCGACCACACCATCCGGGTCGTCTCCCTCGACGCCGCGGGCAACGCGTCCGAGCCCGCCCAGATCACCGCCCGGACAAGGAAAGCCGAGATCGCCTACACCCTCAGCGGCGAGACGACCATCAAGGCGTCGCGCGCCACCGTCCCCCTGACCGGACGCGTCGACGCCACCCTGGGCGCCGCCGACACCTACACCGCGGACGTCACCCTCGACCCGACCACCGCGAGGCTCACCGTCCTGGGCGTCCTCCCGGTCGAGGCGAACGTCGTCTTCATGCCCGCCACCAGCGCAGGCGGTCTCGCCGACGGAACGCTCACAACCCGGACGTCGGTCGGGGTGACCGTGCCCGGGCTGACCGTCCTCGGCTTCCCGATCGCCCTGCACCCGGCCTGCGGCACGATCGTCGACCTGGCGGTGAGCGCCCCGTTCGACCCGGCCGCGGGCGGTGTCCTGACCGGCGGCTACACCCTGCCGCCGCTCACCGGCTGCGGCAGGCTCACCGACCTCGTCAACCACTTCGCGGCCGGCCCCGGCAACACCGTCAGCGTCACCCTCTCGCCCGCGGCGTCGTGATCAGCGCGGCCAGGGCGTACCCCAGGCTCACCGGCACCACCGCGGAGGCCAGGGAACCCCAGTCGTCCAGCACCTCGCCGCCCAGCCAGAGCAGCAGGAACGCGAAGACCGGCCCGAGCGCGGCCACCGGCGCCGCGGGCAGCACGCCGACCAGCCGCAGCCCCCACGCCGCCAGCCCGATCCCGCTGACCAGCACGATCGTGACGCCCAGCAGGAAGCCGACGAACGCCGCCCCGATCGCGCAGCCCCACCCCGGCGCGTCCGCGCAGCTGACGTCGTCCGCGCCGACAAGCGTGAACACCGCTGACGGCCAGGCCGACAGCACGGCCCACCAGGCCAGGACCACCGCGCCGCCCACCCCGGCCGCCGCGAGCGCCCGACCGGCCGGTCCCCCGAGCATCCCCATGGGACCGGATCCTCGCAGGCGCGGCGGCGGGCCGGGTCAGCGCGGTTCCTCCCGGCTGGCCATGATCTCGTCGCGGCGGGTCAGCCGGTGCTTGCGCCGGATCTCGGCCTCCCGCAGCCGCCGGTGGTCCTCCTCGGTCTCCGGCAGCAGCGGTGGCACCGCTCGGGGCTGGCCGTCGGCGTCGACGGCGACGAACACCAGGTAGGCCGTCGCCACCCGGACCGGCGGCACGCCCGCCCGGTCCCACGGCTCGGCCAGCACCCGCACGCCCACCTCCATCGACGAGCGGCCCGCCCAGTTGACCTGCGCGTGGGCGTGCACGAGATCGCCGACCCGGACGGGGTGCAGGAACGTCATGCCGTCCATCGCCGCGGTCACGGCGGGACCGCCGGAGTGGCGCTGCGCCACCGCGCCCGCGACGTCATCGACCAGCTTCATGACCACGCCACCGTGGACGGTGCCGAGCAGGTTGGTGTCCACCGCGGTCATGATGTGCGACAGCGATGTTCGCGCCGCCGACGGGGGTTTGGGCTCCATGCCCGCGAGTCTGCCCCATCAGCGCCGGGCCAACCCGATCCAGTAGCGCCGCATCTCGTCGGGCGAGCCCTCCAGGACGCCGCCGTGGTGCTCGATGGTCCGCGCGGAGGCGAGGTTGTCGACCTCGCAGACGAGCAGCACCCGATCGAGTCCCAGAGCCCGCGCCCGGTCGAGCATCCGGCCCAGCGCCCAGGTGGCCAGCCCCCGGCCCCGCGCGGACGGTCGGACGCCGTAGCCGATGTGGCCCGCGCGCCGGACGAACTCGTCGAACTCGTGCCGCAGCGCGATGCCGCCGAGCACCCGGTCGCCGTCGACGATCCAGCGATAAGTGCACCTGGGCTGGGCGAGCCGCGCCACCCAGGCGGCGAAGCCCGAGGGGGAGTGGGGATCGTCGGAGGGCAGCAGCCCGAAGCCGTCCTCGTGGACGCCCGGACCCCACTCGGCGTGCGCGTCGAGCCAGGCGGCGCGCAGCCGCGCGGTGGGCGCGATGAGGTCGGGCACGGGATCCCCCAGGGGATACACGACGGCGCCGCACCCGGGATGCGGGTGCGGCGCCGAGGAGGGAGTGTCAGCCCAGCTTGTTGAAGCGCAGCGCCATCGCCGACTTCTTGTTCGCGGCCTGGTTGGCGTGGATGACGCCCTTGCTGGCGGCCTTGTCCAGGGCCCGGCCAGCCTCGCGCAGCAGGGTCTCGGCCTGGGCCTTCTCGCCCGCCTCCGCGGCCTCGCGGAACTTGCGCACCGCGGTCTTGACCGAGGACTTCACGGCCTTGTTGCGCTGACGGCGCTTCTCGTTGGTCTTGATGCGCTTCATCTGGGACTTGATGTTGGCCATGGCTCAGCCCTTCCTACGCGGTGTGGTGTGTCGCGACGCACTTCGGTCGGCTCCGGGCGGACCCGGTTCTCCTCCACAGCGGAGTGCCGTACGGCGCGACGAGCCAGGTTAACAGGCTCACCCCTCGTCGGAGGACTTGGGTGGCCTGCCCCGCCGGGCGGGCCCGCCCGCGTCCGAGGGCAGCCGCCCGGCCTCGGCCAGCGCCCGGCGCAGCAGGAACTCGATCTGGGCGTTGACGCTGCGCAGCTCGTCCCCGGCCCACCTGGCCACCGCGTCGTGGATGGCGGGGTCCAGGCGGAGGAGGATCTTCTTGCGCTCGGCCATCAGGTGTAGAGCGACCCCGTGTTCACCACAGGCTGGGCGTCGTGGTCGCTGCACAGCACCACCAGCAGGTTGGACACCATCGCCGCCTTGCGCTCCTCGTCCAGCTCGACGACGTCGTGCGCGGCCAGCTCGTCCAGGGCCAGCTGCACCATCCCGACCGCGCCCTCCACGATCCGCGCCCTGGCCGCGACCACCGCGCCCGCCTGCTGGCGGCGCAGCATCGCCATGGCGATCTCCGGGGCGTAGGCCAGGTGCGTGATCCGCGACTCGATGATGCGCACGCCCGCTGCCTCGACCCGGGCGGCGACCTCGGCCGACAGCTTCTGGGTGATCTCGTCGGCGTTCTCCCGCAGGGAGAGCCGGTTGATGTCGCTGTGCTCGTCGTACGGGTACGAGGTGGCGATGTGCCGCACCGCGGTCTCGGTCTGGATGCCGACGAACTCGATGAAGTCGTCCACCTCGAACACCGCCCGCGCGGTGTCCTCGACCTGCCACACCACGACCGCGGCGATCTCGATCGGGTTGCCCTCGGCGTCGTTGACCTTCATGACCGCGGTCTCGTGGTTGCGGATGCGCGTGGAGACCCGCTTGCGCGTGGTGAACGGGTTCACCCAGCGCAGGCCGTCGAGCCGCAGCGTGCCGGTGTAGCGGCCGAGGAACTGCAGCACGCGGGCCTCGTTCGGGTTGACCATGGTGAGCCCGCCGAACGCCACCGCGGCCGCGATGACCGCCAGCGCGCCGAGCGCGACCGTCGCGGTCGCCATCCCGGTGCCCATCCCGATGCCGCCCGCGAACCCGGCGATGCCCGTGCCGACGAGCGCGAGCCCGCCCAGGCAGAGCACGACGCCGACGCCCGCCATGGGCAGACCGGCCGTGGTCATCGCGACCTTCTCGCGCACGTGCGGCGGCGGCAGGACCGGAACCGACTCGGTGATGGCCATGAGAGACCCCCTCTGCTAGCTGATGTCTAGCAAAGTGATATCACATTTTCTGGAGTCAGCGCCAGCCGTACCGCTCCCGCAGCGCGGCGGCGACCAGGTCGAAGCGGTCCCTGGCCAGCACGGCGCCCTCCCGCCTGATGTCGTCCTCGCCCAGCTCGAAGAGGCGGTCCAGCCGGACCCACGACACCCGCCCGTCCCGGTCCCACGCGCCCGAGCCCAGTTCCAGCCAGTCGTCGAGGTCGAAGCGGCGCGGCGCCTTGCTCGTGAGCTGCAGGGCGCGCAGGGTCCGCCCGGCCCGGCCGACGACCAGCAGCGGCCGGTCCTTGCCGCGCGCGGGGTCGTCCTCGTAGGGCACCCACGCCCAGACGACCTCGCCCGGGTCGGCGTCGCCGTCCAGCGCCGGGGCGTACTCCAGGGACTCGGGACGGTCGGCGGTCGGCACCTGCCAGACCGCGCCGCGCGCCGGGCGCGGGTCGTCGGAAGTCAGCATGGCGTCGGACAGTACTGCCGCGCGGACTCCGGTAGGACGATAGACATGGAGTTCCTGAGCAGCAGACTGATCATCCGCCCGGTCGACCGGCAGCGGTCGCTCGCCTTCTACCGGGACACCCTCGGCCTGGCCGTGTTCCGGGAGTTCCCCGGCGGCACGGTGTTCTTCACCGGCAACGGCCACCTGGAGGTCTCCGGCCGGGGCCACGGCCCGCCGAGCCCCGACCTGGCGATCTGGCTGCAGGTGCGCGACCTCGCCGCCGCGGTGGCCGAATTGCGCGAGAAGGGCGTGCCCATCGTCAGGGAGCCGAGGCTGGAGCCGTGGGGCCTGCGCGAGTCGTGGCTGGCCGACCCGGACGGCATCCGGATCGTGCTGGTCGAGGTGCCGCCCGAGCACCCGATGCGCCTGGACAGCCGCAAGCCCTGAACCGTCAGCGGTCCGTAATGACCGGACGGGCCGGAGCGGGACCATGATTGTCCGCATGTGGATGAAGCGCGCCCTGGGGGCCGCCGCGATCGTGCTCGTGACCACCGCATGCGGGCAGTCGCCGGACAACGCGGCCCAGCCCGGCCCGACCACCGGCACCACCACGACCACCGCCACGGCCGCGCCGAGCGGGACCACCGCCGCGAGCGATCCGGTCGTGCCCGAGAAGCTGCGGTTCAGCGCCAAGACCGTCGGCGGCGGCACGTTCGAGGGGGCGAGCCTGGCAGGCAAGCCCGCCGTCCTGTGGTTCTGGGCGCCCTGGTGCCCCAAGTGCCAGCGGGAGGCGCCCGGCATCGCGGCCGCGGCGGAGCGGTCCGAGGTGGCCTTCGTCGGCGTCGCGGCCAACGACACCGAGGACGAGATGCGCCGGTTCATCGACGAGCGCGGCGTCGGCGGCTTCCCGCACCTGGCCGACGAGCAGGCCGAGGTCTGGGCGCACTTCGGCGTCGCGGCCCAGCCCGCCTACGCCTTCATCAGCTCCGCAGGCGAGGTCGAGGTCGTCACCGCCCAGCTCACCGAGCAGGAGCTGATGGCGAAGGTCGCCGGGCTCACATGACCGAACTCGGCGTGGCCCTGCTCGCGGGCATGCTCGCCACGGTCAACCCGTGCGGGTTCGCCATGCTGCCGGGCTACCTCGCGCTGGTCGTCTCCGGACAGGACCGCGGTGTCCGGCTGGGCAGGGCGCTGGCCGCCGCTGGCACGATGACCGCCGGGTTCGTGCTGGTCTTCGGCGTGTTCGGGCTGCTCAGCGTGCCGCTGCTGTCGCTGCTGCAGCAGTGGCTGCCCGTGCTGACCGTGGTCATCGGCGCCGCCCTGGTCGTGCTCGGGGCGGTGCTGCTGACCGGCCGCGAGCCCACGCTGCTGCTGCCGAAGCTCAAGCGCGGCGCGCCCACGGCCCGGGTCGGCTCCATGCTCGGCTACGGCGTGGCCTACGCGGTCGCGTCGCTGTCCTGCACGATCGGGCCGTTCCTGGCGGTCGCGGGCGTGTCCCTGCGCCAGGGCGACGTGCTCGACGGGCTGGTCTCGTTCGTCACCTACGCGCTCGGGATGGGCCTGGTCGTGGCCGTGCTGGCCGTCGCGGCGGCGTTCTCGGTCAACACCGGGGTGCGGCGCGTGCTCCCGTACGTCAACCGGGTCGTGGGCGGCCTGCTGGTGCTCGCCGGCCTGTACGTGGCCTACTACGGCGTGCACGAACTGCGCGTGGCCCACGCCGACGCCGACCCGGACGACCCGATCATCGCCGCGGCCGGGAACGTGCAGGCCACGCTGGCCGAGTGGGTCGACGCGGCGGGGCCGTGGCCGTTCGCCGTCGCGCTCACCCTGGGTGTCGGTCTGATCGCCCTGCGGCGCGCCAAACGGCGGTCGGTGCCGGATAAGGGCTGACCGCACCGCGCATGGGACGATAGGGACGACCCATTGACCATGCGAGGGACCTGAGTGGCTACGTTCGCGGACACGACCTTCACGGCGCCGGAGCAGATCCGCAACTTCTGCATCATCGCCCACATCGACCACGGGAAGTCGACCCTGGCCGACCGCATGTTGCAGATCACCGGCGTGGTCGAGGAACGCGCCATGCGGGCCCAGTACCTCGACCGCATGGACATCGAGCGCGAGCGCGGCATCACCATCAAGGCGCAGAACGTGCGGCTGCCCTGGGTCGTCGACGGCGGCGAGCACGTGCTGCACATGATCGACACCCCCGGGCACGTCGACTTCACCTACGAGGTCTCCCGCGCGCTGGACGCCTGCGAGGGCGCGATCCTGCTGGTCGACGCCGCCCAGGGCATCGAGGCGCAGACGCTGGCCAACCTGTACCTGGCGATGGACCGCGACCTGCACATCATCCCGGTCCTGAACAAGATCGACCTGCCCGCCGCCGACCCGGAGAAGTACGCCGCCGAGCTGGCGAACATCATCGGCTGCGAGCCGACGGACGTGCTGCGCGTGTCGGCCAAGACCGGGGTGGGCGTCAAGGAGCTCCTGGACGAGGTCGTCCGCCAGGTCCCGGCCCCGGTCGGCCAGGCGGACGCGCCCGCCCGCGCGATGATCTTCGACTCGGTCTACGACACCTACCGCGGCGTGGTCACCTACATCCGCGTGGTCGACGGCAAGATCACCCCGCGCGAGCGGATCAGGATGATGTCGACCGGCGCGACGCACGAGCTGCTGGAGGTCGGGATCATCTCTCCCGAGCCCAAGCCGTGCAAGGGCCTGGGCGTCGGCGAGGTGGGCTACCTGATCACCGGCGTGAAGGACGTCCGCCAGTCCCGGGTCGGCGACACCGTGACCTCCGAGCGCAAGGGTGCGACCGAGGCGCTGGCGGGCTACCGCGAGCCGCGCCCGATGGTCTACTCGGGCCTGTACCCGGTCGACGGGTCGGACTACCCGGACCTGCGCGAGGCGCTGGACAAGCTGCAGCTCAACGACGCCGCGCTGACCTTCGAGCCGGAGACCTCCGCCGCGCTGGGTTTCGGCTTCCGCTGCGGCTTCCTCGGCCTGCTGCACCTGGAGATCACCCGCGACCGGCTCGAGCGCGAGTTCGGTCTCGACCTGATCTCCACCGCGCCGAACGTCGTCTACCGGGTGATCACCGACGACGGCAAGGAGCTGACGGTCACCAACCCCTCGGACTGGCCGGTGGGCAAGATCGCCAGCGTGTTCGAGCCGGTCACCCGGTGCACGATCATCTCCCCCGGGGAGTACATCGGCGCGATCATGGAGCTGTGCCAGGGCAAGCGCGGCCAGCTGCTGGGCATGGACTACCTGTCCGAGGACCGCGTCGAGCTGCGCTACACCATGCCCCTCGGCGAGATCATCTTCGACTTCTTCGACGCGCTGAAGTCGCGCACCCGCGGCTACGCCTCGCTGGACTACGAGGAGTCGGGCGAGCAGGAGTCGGAGCTGGTCAAGGTCGACATCCTGCTGCAGGGCGAGCCGGTGGACGCCTTCAGCGCGATCGTGCACCGCGAGGCCGCCTACGGCTACGGCACCCGCATGGCCACCAAGCTGCGCGAGCTGATCCCGCGCCAGCAGTTCGAGGTGCCCATCCAGGCCGCCATCGGCTCCCGGGTGATCGCCCGCGAGACGATCCGCGCCATCCGCAAGGACGTCCTCGCCAAGTGCTACGGCGGTGACATCACCCGGAAGCGCAAGCTGCTGGAGAAGCAGAAGGAAGGCAAGAAGCGGATGAAGATGGTGGGCCGCGTCGAGGTCCCCCAGGAGGCCTTCGTCGCCGCGCTCTCCACCGACGAGCCGACCGCGGACAAGAAGAAGAAGTAATCCTGTCGGTCCCCTGCGGTAGGAAGTGCGCGGGGAGGTCGTCATGGAGGATCCGTTGCCGCGGTTGCGCGCGCTGTGCCTGGCGATGCCGGAGGCGACCGAGAAGGTCAGCCACGGCTCGCCGACGTGGTTCGTGCGGAAGGTTTTCGTCACCTACGTCGGCGAGCGCCAGGACTCGCGGCCGGGGTTCTGGTGCGCCGCGCCGCCGGGGGTGCAGGAGGAGATGGTGGCCGAGGACCCCGCGCGGTTCTACCGGCCGCCGTACGTCGGGCACCGCGGGTGGCTCGGGGTGCACCTCGACGTGGCCGTCGACTGGGACGAGGTCGCCGAGATCGTCGAGGAGGCCTACCGCACGGTCGCGCCGAAACGGCTTCTCGCCGAGTTGGACGCGCGGGGGAACCGCGGGCGATCACCGCGCGTCTGAGCAGGTGCCCGTCCGGACGGGCGCCCGACCTCGCGCTCCGCACTGGCCACCCACAGGGCCACGGCCGAACTGGAGCCGGAGCGGATCACCGCAGGGGTCGGAACGGACAGCCGGTGTGCATCGGTGGCGCAGTATCGGAATCCGCGAGGAGGCCGCCATGTGGGAGATGACCGGTCCGGAGTACTTGGCAGCGCACTGGACCGCCGTCGGCGTGGCGATGCTCGTGGGCGTCGCGGCCCACCGCTGGGTGCGGGCACACCGCACCGCGGGGGACCCGGGTCTCGACGCCTACGGCATCGCCATGCTCTCCGGCGGCCCCACCCGCGTCGCGCACACCGCGGTGGCGGGTCTGGTCTCGCGCGGCGAGGTGCGTGTGAGCCGTTCCGGCGGCGTCACCCCGGTCGACGGCGCCGAGCCCGCTGACGAGCACGAGGCCGCCGCCCTGCGCGACCTGCGGAGGATCCCGAACGTCCGCGGCCTGTCCGAGAGCGCGGTCGCGCGCGACCTGCGCCGCCGGATGGTCGAGGCCGGATACCTGCTGCCGCCGGAGCGCGTCAGGCGCGCCCGCAAGGTCGAGTGGCTGTTCGCCCTGATCATCGTCCTCGGCCTGGTCCGACTCGCCGACGGCATCAGCGAGGACAAGCCGGTCATCCTGCTGGTCCTCTCGCTCATCGCCACCGGCTTCATCACCGCGGCCGTGCGCCGGAGTTGGCGCGACGGGCCGACCGCGCGCGGTCGCGCGGCGCTCGCGCGCGCCCGGTCGGACGCGCTCGCCGGGGGCGGGGCCGTCCTGCTGACGGTCGCCCTCCTCGGCCTGACCGCCTATCCGGACCACGAGGTGAGCGGCGCGTTCCAGGAGTCCGCGTCGTCATCCGGCGGCGGTGACGGCGGTTCCGGCGGGGACGGCGGATCGTGTGGCGGCGGCGGATGCGGCGGCTGCGGGGGCTGCGGCTGATCAGCCGTAGGCTGAGGTCCGTGTTCAGCGAGCTGGCGGTTCCCATCGTCGTCGCGCCCATGGCGGGCGGGGTCAGCACTCCCGAACTGGTCGTCGCCGCTGTCGAGGCGGGCGCGACCGCGTTCCTGCCGGGCGGGTACCTCGCCCCGGCCGCGCTGGCCGGGCGGATCGAGAGCGTGCGGGCGGGCACCGACGGGCCGTTCGGGGTGAACCTGTTCGTGCCCGGTCCTCGGACCGAGGCGCTGGTGGGCGCGCACGCCGCCGCGGTGGCGACCGAGTCGGCGCGGCTGGGGGTCGAGCCGGGCAAGGCGAGCTGGGACGACGACCGGTTCGCCGACAAGGTGGACCTGCTGGTCCGGACCCCGGTGCCCGCGATCTCCTTCACCTTCGGGCTGCCCGACGCCGACGTCCTGGCCCGCCTCCGCGATGTCGGCAGCTACCTCATCGCCACCGTGACCACGCCGGAAGAGGGCGAACGGGCCGCCGAGGCGGGTGTCGACGCGCTGTGCGTGCAGGGCGCGGCGGCGGGCGGGCACCGGGGGACCTTCACCGACGACCCGACCGAGCCCGGCGGCACCTCGCTCTACGACCTGCTGCCCGCGCTGCGCCTGCTGTCCGGTCTCGACCTGCCGCTCGTCGCCGCTGGCGGGCTCATGCACGGCGCCGATGTGGCCGCCGTCCTGGCGGCGGGCGCTGTCGCGGCCCAGCTGGGCACGGCGTTCCTGCGCTGCCCGGAGGCCGGGACCGCGCGGGCCTACCGCGACGCGCTGGCCGCAGGCGGCCGGGAGACGGCCCTGACCAGGGCGTTCAGCGGCCGTCCCGCACGCGGGCTGGTCAACCGGTTCCTGCGCGAGAACCCGAGCGCGCCCTCGGCGTACCCGCAGGTCAACAACCTCACCCGGCCGATGCGCGCGGCGGGCGACGCCGAGGTCATGTCGCTCTGGGCCGGGCAGGCGTACCCGCTGGGCCGCGACGAGCCGGTGGCCGAGGTCATCGCCCGGCTGCTGGGCGAGGCCCGCACCGCGGCGGACTCCCTCACCCAGCGTCTAAAGTAGACATCGCGGGCAGTTGTGCGGTTCGGCACAGAACCGCACCCGGGAGTCGTGGGCGGCGGTTAACCTACTAACAAGTAGGGAGGCTCGATGGCAGTGCTGGACGGCGTGCTCGCCGCCGCGGGGAACATGGCGCACCGGGTGCTCGGCGGCGGGTTCGCCGACTTCACCCCGATGCCGCGCACCCTGGTCGACCAGGGCAGGGCGCGGTTCGTCTACCACTACGACTCCGCGGACTCCGGCGACCCGGTCCTGCTGGTGCCGCCGCTGGCCGTCCCGGACACCCCGTTCGACCTGCGCCGGGGCTGCAGCCTGGTCGAGCACCTGGCGCGGAGGCGGCCGACCTACCTGCTGGACTACGGCCCCATCGGCTTCCGGGACCGCGACCTCGGCCTCGAACACTGGGTCGACGAGGTCCTGCCCGCCGCCATCGGGACCGTCCGCGAGCGCACCGGACGCGCGCCGCACCTCATCGGCTGGTGCTTCGGCGGCATCCTGTCCGTGCTGGCCGCCGCCCGCCTCGGCATCGACGCGATCGCCACGCTGACCGTGGTGGCCAGCCCGTTCGACTTCACCAAGATGCCGCTGCTGATGCCGTTCCGGCCGATCGTCGCGGCCACCGGCGGGCACGCGTTCACCCCCGTCTACCGGGCGATGGGCACGATCCCGGCGCCGCTGGTCCGCGCCGCGTTCCAGGTGTCCGCGCTGGACCGCCACCTGACCAAGCCGATCGCCGTCGCCACGCACCTGCACGACCGCGACTACCTCGCCCAGATCGAGGCCGTCGAGCGGTTCACGGCGAACATGGTCGCCTACCCCGGTCGCACCGTCGGGCAGATCTACCACCAGTTCTACCGCGCCAACGCCCTGGCGCGCGGGGCCATCGAGGTCGGCGGCACCCGCATCGACCTGGCCGCGGCCAAGCAGCGGACCCTGCTCATCGCGGGCCGCGCCGACACCATCGCGCCCCGGCGCGCGGTCGGGCACCTGGTGAAGGTCCTGCCCGACGCCGAGGTCGAGTTCGTGACGGCCAAGGGCGGCCACCTCGGCGTGCTGACCGGTCGGGCGGCCAGGCACGAGACCTGGCCGCTGATCGACCGGCACCTCAACGGGTGAAGACGATCTTCCCGGCGGTCTCGCCCGCCTGCATCGCCTCGAACCCGGCGCGCGCATCGGCCATCGGCAGCTCGGAGCCGATGCGCGGCCGGATGCCCGCGGTGGCGCAGAAGGACATCAGGTCGGCCAGTTCGTCGCGGGTGCCCATCGTCGAGCCGATGACGCTGAGCTGAAGAAAGAACAGGCGCTGCAGGTCGGCGCTCGGGTCGGGGCCGCTCGTCGAGCCGGACACCACGATGACGCCGCCGGGCCGCAACGCGCGCATGGAGTGCGACCAGGTGGCCTTGCCGACGGTCTCGAACACGCCGTCGACCTTCTCCGGCAGGCGGGCGCCGGACTCGAACACCGCGTGCGCGCCGAGCTCGGTGGCCAGGGCGCGCTTCTCCTCGGTGCGGCCGGTGACCCACACCCGCAGGCCCGCGGCCCGGCCCAGCTCGATCAGCGCCGTGGAGACGCCGCCGGACGCGCCCTGCACCAGCATCGTCTGGCCGGGGCGCAGGCCGGACTTCACGAACAGCATCCGGTAGGCGGTCAGCCACGCCGTCCCCATGCACGCCGCCTCGCTGAACGACAGGTCGGCGGGCTTGGGCAGCACGTTGCGCGCGGGCACCACGACCTTGTCGGCGAACGTGCCCTGGTGCAGCTCGGTCAGCAGGGTCCGCTTCGGGTCCAGCGTCTCCTCGCCGGTCCACGCCGGGTCGCCGATGACGGAGTGGATGACGACCTCGGTGCCGTCGGCGAGGGTGCCCGCGCCGTCGCAGCCCAGGATCATCGGGAACCGCTCGGCCTTGATGCCGACGCCCTTGAGCGTCCACAGGTCGTGCATGTTGAGGCTGGCGGCCCGCACGTCCACCTCGACCCACCCGTCGGGGGCGACCGGGTCGGGGCGCTCGCCCACGGTCAGCGCGGCCAGCGGGTCGTCCGGGTTGGGCTCTGCGGCATACACGGCGAACATGACGAGCAACATAGCCAGGCCGGAGTCCGGCCGCCCCATGGAAGTGGCCGAGGTCTACTCTCGGGTATGTGCAGGGGTTGACCGACTGGTGGGACGACGTCGAGCTGTGGCTGGCGACGATCCCGTTCGCCCTGCAGTTCACCCTGGTCATGGCCGTGCTGCTGCCGCTGTGCCTGGGCCTGGCGTGGCTGATCGACCGCGCGGTCGACTACACCTCGGCCCGGTTCGGCTCCCGGCACGAGCCGCCGATCGACGCGGAGTAGGTAGTGGGTTCCCGCAGGCGTATCACCCTTGCCCTGGTCGCGCTCGTCGCGCTGGTCGTCGGCGGCTGGCTGGTGCGCGATCTCAGCACCGGCGCAGACACCCCGGCGCCGGAGTCCGGGCTGCCCGTCGTGGCGCTGTCCGCGCTGCCCGCCGAGGCGGCCGAGACCTGGGAGCTGATCCGGCGCGGCGGCCCGTTCCCGCACCCGGACCGCGACGGCTCGACGTTCGGCAACCGCGAGGGCCTGCTGCCCGAGCGGGAACGCGGCTACTACAAGGAGTACACCGTGCCCACCCCCGGAAGCCCCGACCGCGGCGCCCGCCGACTGGTGACCGGATCGGCCGAGGAGCTGTACTACACCGACGACCACTACGAGTCCTTCGTCTCCGTGGACACCGCGCGATGACCGACCACGTCCTGGACGGCGCGGACGTCCGCACCAAACTGGACTTCTACGATGCGGTGGCCGAGGTCCTGCGGTTCCCCGACTGGTTCGGCCACAACCTCGACGCCCTCTACGACTGCCTGACCGACCTGTCCTGGCTGCCCGAGGGCGACCACGTGCTGGTCTGGACGCACCCCGAGGTCCTCGCCGAGGCCGACCCCGCGGGCTACCGCGCCATCCAGGCGGTCCTGGCCGACGCGGTCGCCGACTTCACCGACGTCGCGCGCGCCTTCTCCGTGGTGCTCGTCGAGCCCTAGCCGCGCGGTCGCCTCGTCGAACGCGCGGTGGTTAGGGTGCGGACCATGGCTGATGAGTTGGTGCACTACGAGATCGCCCGCGGCGTGGCCCGGATCACGCTGGACTCCCCGCACAACCGCAACGCGCTCTCCGCGCAGCTGCGCCGGGAGCTGCGGGCGCACCTGGGCGCCGCGGTCGAGGACGAGTCGGTGCGGGTGATCGTGCTCGACCACACCGGCCCGGTGTTCTGCGCGGGCATGGACCTCAAGGAGGCGGGCGGCGCGTCGGCCGCCGACCAGGGCGTCAACGAGTTCCCGGCGATCCTGGAGCAGATCTGGACCAGCCCGAAGCCGGTCGTGGCCAAGCTGGCCGGACCGGCCCGCGCGGGCGGGGTGGGCATCGTCGCCGCCGCCGACATCGCCGTGGCCGCCGCCGACGCCACCTTCGCCTTCACCGAGGTCCGCATCGGCGTGGTGCCCGCGATCATCTCGGTGACCGTGCTGCCGCGCCTGCTGCCGCGCGCGGCGCACGAGCTGTTCCTGACCGGGGAGAAGTTCGACGCCGAGCGGGCCGTGCAGATCGGCCTGATCAACTCGGCCGTGCCCGCCGAGCGGCTGGACGCCGAGGTGGACCGCTACACCGGGATGCTCGCCCTCGGCGGGCCGAACGCGCTGTCGGCCACCAAGGCGATCCTGCGACGCGAGCGCCCGTCGGACATGTCCTCCGACTTCGCCGAGATGCTCGCGCTGTCGGCGCGGTACTTCGCCAGCGAGGAGGGGCAGGAGGGCATCAGCGCGTTCGCCCAGAAGCGTCCCGCGCGCTGGGTCCCCACCGACTGATCAGCTCCGGGTCGGCCGCGCCGATCCGCTCCCGCATCGATCTGCGGTCCAGTGCCGCGATCATCTCCTCGACCACCGCGCTCAGCGGCGCGGACAACTCGCCCTCCACCTCGCGCGCCGCCCGGGCGGTCGCCGCCCACTCCGCGTGCAGGACGGGCAGCAGCCGCTCGGCGGCCGGGGTGAGCCGCACGATCCGCTGCCGGGCGTCGCGCCCCGGTTCCAGCGTGGCCAACTCGTCCTTCACCAGCTGCGCCACCGTCTGGCTGGCCGCCGAGTGCGTCACGCCGACGGCCTCGGCCAGCTCCTTGATCGAGCGCGGGTTCGCGCTCAGCTCCCTGATGTAGGCCGTGAAGCGCGGTCGGAACCAGCTGAGGCCGAGGTCGTCGTAGACCTCGGCGACCGCGCCCTCCAGGCGCTCCAGTAGATGGCGCAGCCGGGTGCCCAGGAACTCCGGAGATGTCACAGTGCTAATATAACAGCCCTTACAGATCTGGGAGGACCCATGCTGCTGGAGTTGCACCCGCCCATCGAGCCCCACGACAGCGGGATGCTCGACGTCGGGGACGGGAACCACATCTACTGGGAGGCCGTCGGAAACCCCGACGGCAAGCCGCTGGTGTACCTGCACGGCGGGCCCGGCTCGGGCTGCTCGATCAACCAGCGCCGCTGGTTCGACCCGCAGAAGTACCGGGCGATCCTGTTCGACCAGCGCAACTGCGGCCGCAGCACGCCCAACGCGGTGGACCCGGCCGTCGACCTGTCGACCAACACGACGCAGAACCTGATCGCCGACATCGAGAAGCTGCGCGAGCACCTGGGCGTCGACCGCTGGCTGGTCAGCGGCGCGTCCTGGGGGTCCACCCTGGCGCTGGCCTACGCCCAGGCGCACCCCCAGCGGGTCACCGAGATGGTGATCATCGCGGTGACGGTCACCCGGCGCTCGGACACCGACTGGCTCTACCGGGGCGTGCGGCGGTTCTTCCCGGGTGAGTGGCGGCGGTTCCACTCGGTGGTGTCGCACGTGCCCGAGGACGCGCCCATCGAGGACATCCTGAACGCCTACGGCGCCCTGACCGCCGACCCGGACCAGGCCGTCCGCGAGCACGCGGCCGCGGAGTGGCTGCGCTGGGAGGACACGGTCATCTCCCTGGAGCCCCACGGGACCCCGGGCGCCTACAGCAACCGGTTCGACCAGCGCCAGGTCTGCTTCGTGCGGATCTGCGCGCACTACTTCGGCAACGGCGCGTTCCTCGACGAGGGCGTCCTGCTGCGGGAGGCGGGCAGGCTCGCGGGCATCCCGGCCGTGCTCATCCACGGCAGGCACGACCTGGGCGGCCCGCTGGAGGTGGCGTGGGACCTCGCCCAGGCGTGGCCGGACGCGCGGCTGGAGGTCATCGAGGACGCGGGCCACACCGGCAGCCCGGCAGCCCGCGACGCGTTCCTGCGCGCGTACCGGGACTTCGCGTGATGTTCCCGCCCATCGAGCCGCACGACAGCGGCATGCTCGACGTCGGCGACGGCGACCGGGTCTACTGGGAGGTGGTGGGCGACCCGGAGGGTAAGCCCGCGGTCTTCGCCCACGGCGGCCCCGGCGGCGGCTGCACGGAGAAGCACCGCCGGTGGTTCGACCCGGCCAAGTACCGGGCCGTGTTGTTCGACCAGCGCAACTGCGGCCGCAGCACCCCGCACGCGGCCGACCCGGGCGTGGACCTGTCCGCGAACACCACCCAGAACCTCGTCGCCGACATGGAACGGCTGCGCGAGCACCTGGGCATCGACCGCTGGCTGGTCAGCGGCGGCTCGTGGGGCTCGACCCTGGCCCTGGCCTACGCCCAGGCGCACCCGTCCCGCGTCACCGAGCTGGTGATCATCGACGTGACGACGACGCGCCGCCGGGAGATCGAGTGGCTCTACCACGGGGTCGGCCGTTACTTCCCCGAGGCGCGCCAACGGTTCTGCGCGGTGGCGCCGGGCGCGCCGATCGGGGAGGTGCTGTCCACATACGACCGCTTGCTCGCCGACCCGGCGACCCAGCGCTCGGCCGCGGCGGAGTGGTTGCGGTGGGAGGACACGGTCATCTCCCTGGAGCCGCACGCGGATCTGGTCGAGCACCCGCTGGACGCCGCGGAGCTGTGCTTCGCCCGCCTGTGCGCCCACTACTTCTCCCGGGGCGCGTTCCTGGAGGAGGGGATCCTGCTGCGGGAGGCGGGGAAGCTGGCAGGCATCCCCGGCGTGCTGATCCACGGCAGGCACGACCTGAGCAGCCCGCTCGACACGGCGTGGGATCTGGCCCAGGCCTGGCCGGACGCGACCCTGGAGGTCATCGCGGACTCGGGCCACTCGGCCAGCCCGACCATGCGCAACCGGTTGCTGCGGGCGTTCGCCGAGTTCGCCTAGGTTCGAGCGTGACCGGGGCCGTGCGGAGGTCGTCGAACCGGTGTCCCCTCGGGAGAATCCCGCCGCCGTGAACGCGGCGGGCGACCTGGTCACCAGCAGCTGTCGGGCGGTGGGGTGTCAGGCACTGCGGGGATCTGACGCGGGTGGTCCCGCGCGGGCACCGGGCTGCCCGCGCGGGACCAGTCTCCTTCGGTCAGGCGATGGTGGTCGTGGTGATCACCGGGTTGGGGTTGGGGTAGCACCTGGTCGGGACGTTGACGTTGCCGAGGAACGTCGCGACGACCGCGGTGAAGGTCAGGCCCGGGTTGCTGTAGCTGGTGCCGTACAGCTTCGTCTCGATCGTCCCGGAGCTCCCGGCCGTGAGCCGGGCGGTCACCGTCGGCAGCTCGAACGTCGCCCCGCCGTTGATCGGGCCGCTCGCGGTGATGGTGGCGATCCCGTTGCTGACGCTGATGTTGGTAGTGCCCACATTGGACCCGCCGGACAGCGTGGCGGAGACGTAGGTCGAGTTGGCCGGGATCGGCACCTTCAGCGCGAGGTTCTGCACCCGGCGCACGGTGTAGCCGTTGACCGACGACGGGATGGTGTTGGGGGCGGGGTCGATGACGATGGTGAACCCGGCGCCGGGGGAGACGGTGGCGGGCGCGGTGACCTCGGCGTCCTGCGCGAAGTCGAAGTGCTGGGCGCCCATCGGGCTGTCGCCCTCGCAGGCGAAGTTGGCCGTGTGCGGCACGGCGACGGCGGTCGGGGCGAAGGCGACCAGCGCCGCCGCCGCCATGGCGAGGGCGGACAGGGTGCGACGGGGGACAGGTTTCATCAGGGTTACCTCGGATCGCTTGGGGGACAAGGGTTGGAGCGCCGCGGCAGACCGATAGTTACTTGCGAGTAGACGTCAGGTCAAGAATTGGCCATCCGTGACAAGATCGCGGCGCCCGCCCGCCGCGGACCGTCCGCTTCTTTGATCATGCCCCGTTTGGGCCACGTCGGTGATCGGCCACCGAATGGACCGACATGCCCGTCCCCCGACAGGCCCAGTCCGATCGACCCAGGGCGTCGGCCGCGGCTCCGGGTGGGTGGTTATGTGTTACCCCCGTTTACCCCAACGCTCACGCGGTCCTGGCGAACTCCCACGCCGCCGTGTAGCGCTCCACGACCAGGTCGGCCACCTCGACGGCGTTGCCCATCGGCGGCGCGATCCGCGCGCTCGGGTCGACAGCGCGCGCCTGCGCGGCCACCTTGTCCGGCAGCAGCCCCGGCGCCAGGAACCACGACGCCACCGCGATCCGGCGCGCCCCCCTGGCCCGCAGCCGGGCGATCGCCGTCGGCACGTCCGGCGTGGTCGCCGACGCGAACGCGGGCGCCACCCCGGCCCAGCCGTGCGTCCGCGCCCAGCGCCGGGCGACCTCCGCCACCCGCGCGTTGGCGGGCGCGTGCGACGACCCGATGGCGGCCAGCACGACGCCCAGCCCCGGGTCGCCGGGCTCGACGCCCGCGTCGGCCAGCCGCCGCAGCGCCGCGGCCTCCAGCAGGGCGGACGGCCCGAGCACGTCGGCGACCGACACCGCAAGGCCCGGGTGCGCCTCGGCGGCCTCGGCCAGCAGCGCGGGCAGGTCGACCCGGGCGTGGAACGCCCGGCCGAGCAGCAGCGGCGCCACCACGACCCGGTGGTGGCCCTCGTCGGCCAGCGCGCCCAGGACGTCGATCAGCCGGGGGGCCGACAGGTCGAGGAACGCGCCCCGCACGTCCAGCCCCGGCGCGCGCTCGCGCACGACGTCCAGCAGGTCGGCCACGGTCGCTGCCGAGCGGGGATCACGGCTGCCGTGCGCGACGGCCACGAGCGGGATCACAGCGCCCCCAGCCCGCGCGAGCGCAGCACGGCCCGCTCCAGCGGCCGGAACACCAGCAGCTCGATCCCCACCCCGACGAAGAAGATCAGCAGGATGCCCGCGATGACCATCGACATGTCCGACAGCGCCATCGCGTTGTGCAGGTACTGGCCCAGCCCGAAGCCCAGCGCAGGCGAGGTCGCGATCAGCTCGGCGGCCATCAGCGAGCGCCACGAGAACGCCCACCCCTGCTTGAGCCCGGCCAGGTACCCCGGCAGCGCCGCGGGCAGCAGGATGTGCCGGGCGGTGTCGAACCGGCCTGCCCCCAGCACCTTCCCGACCCTCGGCAGGATCGGCGGGATCTGGTCGATGCCCGCCACCAGCCCGTTGGCGATGGACGGCACCGCGCCCAGCAGCACGACGGTGTAGATCGCGGCGTCGTTCAGCCCGAACCACAGCACCGCCGCGGGCACCCAGGCCACCGACGGCAGCGACTGCAGGCCCGAGATCAGCGGCCCGATGGCGGCCCTGACCAGCGGGACCTTCGCCAGCAGCAGGCCGAGCGGGGTGGCGACGGCCAGCGAGATCAGGAACCCGATCACCGCCCGGTGCACCGACACCCAGAGGAACTCCCACACCTCGCCGGTGCCGACGATCCGGGTGATCTGCCGCCAGACGTCCAGCGGAGCGGGCAGCTGGTACTCCGGCCAGTACGCCCGCGACCACAGGAACTGCCAGACCGCCACGACCAGCGTCAGGGCGATCACCGGGGCGACCACGGCGCGCAGCAGCCTGCGCTGGCGGCCTGCGGCGACGGGGGTGTCCAGGGCGTCGAGGCCCGCGCCGACGGAATCGGCAGGGGCGGCGACGGTGTCAGGCCGCGGCATGGCTGCTGATCACCTCGCGCAGGCGGCCGTTGATCTCCTCGGTGAGCTCGGCCTCCGGCGCGTCGGCGACGGACCACTGCTGCACGACCCGCCCGGGCTTCGACGACAGCAGCACCACGCGCTGCCCCAGGCGGACGGCTTCGCGCACGTCGTGGGTCACGAACACGACCGCGGTCCCGGTCGCCTCCCACACGCGCAGCAGCTCGCCCTGCAGGACGTCGCGGGTGATGGCGTCCAGCGCGGAGAACGGCTCGTCCATGAGCAGCAGCGACGACGCCTCGCCGTTGTTGCCCTGCAACGCCGACGCCAGCGCGCGCGCCAGCGCCACGCGCTGCCGCATGCCGCCGGAGAGCTCGTGCGGGCGCTTGTCGCCAGCGCCGCCCAGCCGCACCAGGTCCAGCAGCTCCAGCGTCCGCGCCCGCCGCTCGGTCCGCTTCACGCCTGCCAGCCGCAGCGGCAGCTCCACGTTGCGCGCGGCCGTCAGCCACGGCATGAGCGCGGCCTCCTGGAACATGACGGCGGGACGGGTCGTGGTCAGCTCGATGTCGCCGCTGCTGGGCCGGTCGAGGCCCGCGATCATGTTCAGCACGGTCGTCTTGCCGCAGCCGGAGGCGCCGAGCAGGCAGACGAACTCCCCGGGCGCCACCGCCAGGTCGATCCCGTCCAGCGCGGTGACCGCGCGCGGACCGTGCCCGAAGACCTTGCGGACCCCGCTCATGCGGACAACGGCGTCGGTCTCGGTGGCCGCGGAGGTGGCCGCGAGCGTGGCGGTCATCGGTGCTCCAGGTTCCTAGTTCCGGCTGGCTAGTTCAGTGCGTCGCGCACGGCCGGGCGGCCGAGCGCGGCGAGTTCGGTGTTCAGTGCGGTCAGGTCGGCGAACCCGGCCAGGTCCACCGGCCGCAGGGCGATGCCCGCGGTCACGGCGTCCCTGGCCAGTTCGGGGAAGGCGGTGACGATCGGGTCGTGGCTGAGCTGGATCCCGGCGAAGGCCCGCTCGATCACCGGCCTACTCAGCGGCTTGCCGGTCAGCTCGGCGAGCTGGTCGTTCACCGCGGTCCGCGCCTCGGCCGGGTGCTCGGCGGCCCAGGACTCGGCGGCGAGCAGGCCGCGCAGCAGCGCGCGCACGGTCTGCGGGTGCTCGGCGAGGAACTGCGCGCGGACCAGCAGCACGGTCGTGGGGAACCGCCCGCCCGGCCACAGCGCGGCCTCGTCGAGCAGCACCCGCGCGCCCGCGTCCAGCACCAGCCGCGACGCCCAGGGCTCGGGCAGCCACGCGGCCTGCACCTCGCCCTTGGTGAAGGCGGCGAACGTCTGCGCCGGGTCGCGGTTGGTCACCTCGACCCGGCCGTCGAGCCCGGTCTCGGCCAGCCACGTCTTCAGCGCGATGTCCTGCGTGTTGCCCAGCGCCGGGGTGACGACGACGCGCCCGGCGAGGTCGTCGGGGGAGTCGATGTCGGGGGTGGTCACCAGCTGCGCGCCGCCCGATGTCGCCCCCGCCACCAGCCGCACGGCCCGGCCGTCGGACTTGGCGAAGGCGTTCAGCGCCGGGCCGGAGCCGATGAAGCCCGCGTCCAGCGACCCGCCGAGGAACGCCGAGACCTCGGTCGCGCCGTCGGTGAACTTCGTCGGCACCAGCGTCGTCGCGCCCAGCTCGTCGGCGAAGAAACCCTTCTCCAGCCCGATGAGCGCCGAGGCGTGGGTGACGTTGGGGAAGAAGCCCAGCCGCAGCTCGGCGGCCGGACCCCGGTCGGGCACCGGCCCGCGCTCCCACGCCTCGGTGCGCTGGACCCGGGTGCATCCGGAGACCAGCAGCACCAGGGCGAGGAAGGCGGCCAGCGTCCGCATCACGGCCCCGACGAGACCAGGCTCGCGCCGACCAGGCCCGCGGCCAGCGTCGTGCCGTCGGCGGCGTCGATCACCAGGAACGCGCCCGTGCGGCGGACGGCGGTGTAGTCGTCGAGCGGCAGCGGCTCCGCCGTGCGCACCCGCACCCGGCCGATCTCGTTCAGCTCCAGCGACTCCGGACCGTCCACCGTGGCCAGCGTCTGCTCGTCGAAGCGGGCGGCCAGCTCGCCGATGAGCGCCTGCACGGTCCGCGTGCCGTGCTTGACCAGCACCCGCGCGCCGGGGCGCAGCGGCTTGTCGCCGAGCCAGGCCAGCGTCGCGTCGAACTCGTCGGACACCGCGGGGGCCGCCGCGACGGGCGCGATGAGGTCGCCGCGGGTGATGTCGATGTCGTCGGCCAGCAGCAGCGTGACCGACTGGCCCGCCACCGCCTCGGACAGCTCGCCGTCGGGGGTGTCGATCCGGCTGACCGTGCTCGTGCGGCCCGACGGCAGCACGACGACCTCGTCGCCGGGGCGGATGGTGCCCGCCGCGACCTGGCCAGCGTAGCCGCGGTAGTCGGGGTGCTCGGCGGTGTTCGTGCGGACGACGTACTGCACGGGGAACCGGAACGCCGCGTCGTGCGGGTCGGGCTCGACCGGCACGGTCTCCAGGTGCTCCAGCAGCGTCGGGCCGGAGTACCAGGGCGTGTTCGCCGAGCGGTCCACGACGTTGTCGCCCACGAGCGCGGAGACGGGGATCGTGCGGACCGCGTCCGGGGAGTAGCCCAGGGCCTGGGCGTGCGCCTCGAACTCCTTGGCGATGACGGCGAAGGCCGCCTCGTCGTAGTCCACCAGGTCGATCTTGTTGACCGCCAGCACCAGCCGGGGCACGCCCAGCAGGGCCAGCACGGCGGCGTGGCGGCGGGTCTGCTCGACGACGCCCTTGCGCGCGTCGACCAGCAGGATCGCCAGCTGCGCCGTGGACGCGCCGGTCACCGTGTTGCGGGTGTACTGCACGTGGCCGGGGGTGTCGGCGAGCACGAACGTCCGCGCGGGCGTGGCGAAGTAGCGGTAGGCGACGTCGATGGTGATGCCCTGCTCGCGCTCGGAGCGCAGCCCGTCGACCAGCAGCGACAGGTCCGGGGTGGACAGTCCCTTGTCGACGCTGGCCCGGTGCACGGCGTCGAGCTGGTCGGCCAGGACCGACTTGGTGTCGTAGAGCAGCCGTCCGACCAGCGTCGACTTGCCGTCGTCGACGCTGCCCGCCGTGGCGAGCCTCAGCAGGTCGCGCTGGGTGGTTGAGTCACTCGCAAGCCCGCTCATCTTAGAAGTAGCCCTCCCGCTTGCGGTCTTCCATGGCGGCCTCGGACAGCCGGTCGTCGGCGCGGGTCGCGCCGCGCTCGGTGAGCCTGCTGGCCGACACCTCGGCGATCACGGCGGCGATGTCGGCCGCGTCGGACTCCACCGCGCCGGTGCACGAGCCGTCGCCGACCGTGCGGTACCGGACGGTCTTGGTCACCAGCTCCTCGCCGTCGGCCGGGCCGAACCAGGGGCCGGGGGTGAGCCACATGCCGTCGCGCTTGAACACCTGCCGCTGGTGGGCGTAGTAGATCTGCGGCAGGTCGATGCGCTCGCGCTCGATGTAGCGCCAGACGTCCAGCTCGGTCCAGTTCGACAGCGGGAACACCCGCACGTGCTCGCCGGGCTTGTGGCGGCCGTTGTAGAGGTTCCACAGCTCCGGGCGCTGGCGGCGCGGCTCCCACTGGCCGAAGGCGTTGCGCAGGCTGAAGATCCGCTCCTTGGCCCGCGCGCGCTCCTCGTCGCGCCGACCGCCGCCGAAGACGGCGTCGAACTTGTTGTTCGTGATCGCGTCCAGCAGCGGCACGGTCTGCAGCGGGTTGCGGGTGCCGTCGGCGCGCTCGGCGAGGCGGCCGTCGTCGATGTAGTCCTGCACGCTGGCCACATGCAGCCGCAGCCCGTAGCGCTCGACGGTGCGGTCGCGGAACTCGATGACCTCGTCCAGGTTGTGGCCGGTGTCGACGTGCAGCAGCGGGAACGGCACGGGCGCGGGCCAGAACGCCTTGACCGCCAGGTGCAGCAGGACGGTGGAGTCCTTGCCGCCGGAGAACAGGATCACCGGGCGGTCGAACTCGCCCGCGACCTCGCGGAAGATGTGCACCGCCTCGGATTCCAGCCGGTCAAGGGCGTCCAAGCGGATGTCGGTGAGTGTCATGTCTCCCTACCCGTGCAGTCCGCACTCGGTCTTGGCCTGGCCCGCCCAGCGGCCGCTGCGCGCGTCCTGCCCCGGCAGCGGCTTGCTGGTGCACGGCGCGCAGCCGATGGACAGGTAACCCTCGCCGACCAGCGGGTTCTCCAGGATCCCGTGCTCGGCGATGTAGGCGCTGAACTCCTCGTCGGTCCACGGCGCGATCGGGTTGACCTTCACCAGCCCGTTGCGCTCGTCCCACTGCACGATCGGGGTGTTCGCCCGCGTCGGCGCGTCGACCCGGCGCACGCCGGTGACCCAGGCGTCGTAGTTCTTCAGCGTCCGCTGCAGCGGCACGACCTTGCGCAGGAAGCAGCACTTGGTCGGGTCGGTCTTGTTGAGCAGCCCGAACTCGGCCTCCTGCTCGGCGACCGACTGCTCGGCCTCCGCGGTGACGATCCGCGCCTCCGGGTAGACCAGGTCCACCGCGTCGCGCACGCCGATCGTCTCGGCGAAGTGGTAGCCGGTCTCCAGGAACAGGATGTCGATGTCCTTCTTGACCCGGTAGGCCAGGTCGATCAGCACCGCGTCCTGCATGTTGGAGGCGACGATGAAGCTGTCGCCGAAGGTCTCCGCCGTCCAGGCCAGCGCCTCGGCCGCCGTGGCGTCCGCCAGTTCCCGCTCGGCCTTCTCGGCCAGCACCCGCGCATCGGTCATGCGTTCACCCCCGCAGTCGTGTCGCCGATCAGCAGACCGGCGAACTTCACCGTGAACACCCGCCTGCACCCCATGCAGGCCCAGGAGGCGTGCGGCTCGTCGTGCGGCCGCAGGTCCTCCTCCCCGCAGAACGGGCAGTGGTAGGGAACAGCCCGCTCGCTCATCGCAGATTCGCCTCGTCGGTGCGCGCCACCCACTGGGCGAAGCGCTCGTCCGCGGTGCGCTCGGCGACGAAGTTGCGCACCACCCGCTCGACGTAGGCCGACAGCTCGCTGGCGACCACCTTGTGCCCGCGCAGCTTCTTGCCGAAGCCCGCGTCCAGGCCGAGGCCGCCGCCCAGGTGCACCTGGAAGCCCTCGACCTGGTTGCCCGCGTCGTCGGTGACGATCTGGCCCTTGAGCCCGATGTCGGCGGTCTGGATGCGGGCGCAGGAGTTCGGGCAGCCGTTGATGTGCACCGAGATCGGCGCGGTGATGCCGTCGGTGATGTCCTTGAGCCGGTGCTCCAGGTCGGCCACCAGGTCGTGCGCGCGGGCCTTGGTCTCGACGATGGCCAGCTTGCAGAACTCGATGCCGGTGCAGGCCATCACGCCCCGCCGCCACGGCGAGGGGTCCACCTGCAGGCCCAGGGCGGCCAGATCGGCGCGCAGGCCGTCGACCTCGGCCTCGGGCACGTCCAGCACGACCAGCTTCTGCTGCGGGGTGAACCGCACCCGCCGCGACCCGGCGCGCTCGGCGGCCTCGGCGACCTCGACCAGGATGGAGCCGGACACCCGGCCCGCGATGGGGGCGGCGCCGACGTAGTAGCGGCCGTCCTTCTGCCGGTGCACGCCGACGTGGTCGACCGGGATCGCGGGGATCTCCGGCGCCGGGCCGTCGACCAGCTTGCGGCCCAGGTACTTCTCCTCCATGACCTCGCGGAACCGCGCCGCGCCCCAGTCCTTGACCAGGAACTTGATGCGGGCGCGGTTGCGCAGGCGGCGGTAGCCGTAGTCGCGGAAGACGCTGATCACCGCGCCGAAGACGTCCGGCACCTCGTCCAGCGGCACCCACGCGCCGAGGCGCTGGCCGAGCATCGGGTTGGTCGACAGGCCGCCCCCGACCCACACGTCGAAGCCCGGGCCGTGCTCGGGGTGCACCACGCCGACGAAGGCCACGTCGTGGATCTCGTGGGCGACGTCGGGCAGGCCGGAGATCGCGGTCTTGAACTTGCGCGGCAGGTTGGCGAAGTCCGGGTTGCCGATGAACCGCTCGCGGATCGCGTCGATGGCCGGGGTGCCGTCGACGATCTCGTCCTGGGCGATCCCGGCGACCGGCGAGCCGAGGATGACGCGCGGGGAGTCCCCGCAGGCCTCCATCGTGGTCATGCCCGCGCCCTCCAGGCGCTGCCAGATCGCGGGCATGTCCTCGATGCGGATCCAGTGGTACTGGATGTTCTGCCGGTCGGTGATGTCGGCGGTGTCGCGGGCGTAGGTCTTGGACAGCTCGCCGATGACCCGCAGCTGCTCGGTGCTCACCGCGCCGCCGTCGAGGCGCACGCGCAGCATGAAGAACTCGTCGTCGAGCTCCTCGGGCTCCAGGGTCGCGGTGCGGCCGCCGTCGATGCCGGGCCTGCGCTGGGTGTAGAGGCCGTACCAGCGGAACCGGCCGCGCAGGTCGCCGGGGTCGATGCTGTCGAAGCCGCCGTGGGCGTAGATGTTCTCGATGCGCGCGCGGACGTTGAGCGGGTTGTCGTCCTTCTTGGACCGCTCGTTCGGATTCAGCGGCTCGCGGTAGCCGAGCGCCCATTGGCCCTCGCCACGGCGCGCGCGCTTTGCGGGCGAGGGGGTGGTGGTGGGAGACACCGGTTAGTCCTCCGGGTCGGGGCGCTCACGCGGCAGGGACCTGCGGACATCCGGTGGGGATTGTCACAGTTAACCAGCGCGCCCACGCCTGCTGAATGCGAGACAGGGGAAATAGGTCAGTGACGGCACATCGCGCTGGCGACACGACGGAAATCCACGTGGCGGCGGGCCACGAGGCGGACTTCGGTCGCTGCTGACATGGTCATCAGACTGCCACGCGTCCAGGGTGTGGTCCACCGTCATCCGCATGCTGGGACGCCCCTGGTCCGGCTTGCGTTTCCGCAGGCCGACTGGCAGATCATGGTTTCCGGCGTATTGACCGTACATTTCTCTCCGGTCAGGGTGGGTGGGAATGTACGGTCCTTTGCCGGATGAGACCATAAATGGGTGCCCTCAGTCCTTCCCGACGGTGATCCGGCGCCCGCAGACGGGGCGCTGCCTGTTAGCGCGCTCACATCGGCGGTGACGCGGTCATTCGGGATTTATGTCCATGTCCCGTTCTGCGCCACCCGCTGCGGGTACTGCGATTTCAACACCTACACGCCGGGGGAGTTGGGCGGCTCGGCGTCGCCGTCGTCCTGGCTGACGGCCGTGGGGCGGGAGCTGGAGCTGGCCGCCCGGGTCCTCCCGGACGCCCCGCGCGCGTCCACGGTGTTCGTCGGCGGGGGCACGCCGTCGCTGCTCGGCGCGGCCGGTCTGGCGTCCGTTCTGGACCTCGTGCGCTCGACGGTCGGCCTGGCCGACGGCGCGGAGGTGACGACAGAGGCCAACCCGGAGTCGACGTCGCCGGGGTTCTTCGCCGACCTGCGCGCCGCGGGCTACACCCGCGTCTCGCTGGGCATGCAGTCGGCGGCCCCGCACGTGTTGAAGGTGCTCGACCGCAACCACACCCCCGGCCGCGCGGTCACCGCGGCCCGTGAGGCGCGGGCGGCGGGCTTCGAGCACGTCAACCTGGACCTGATCTACGGCACGCCGGGGGAGTCGGCCGCCGACCTCGCGCTCTCCCTCGACGCCGTGCTGGCCGCGGGCGTGGACCACGTGTCGGCCTACGCGCTGATCGTCGAGGACGGCACCGCCCTGGCCCGCCGCGTCCGCCGAGGCGAACTGCCCATGCCCGACGACGACGTGCTGGCCGACCGCTACGAGCAGGTCGACGCGGCGCTGACCGCGGCGGGGCTGACGTGGTACGAGGTCTCCAACTGGGCGTCGTCGCCGGAGGCCCGGTGCCACCACAACCTCCTGTACTGGCGCGGCGACAACTGGTGGGGCGTCGGCCCGGGCGCGCACAGCCACGTGGGCGGCGTCCGCTGGTGGAACGTCAAGCACCCCGCCCGCTACGCCGCCGCCCTGGCCGACGGCGTCTCCCCGGCCGCGGCGCGCGAGACCCTCTCGCCCGACGACCAGCGGATCGAGCGGATCCTGCTGGAACTCCGCCTCGCCGACGGCCTCCCCGCCGGCGTCCTGGACCGCTCGGGCCGAGCCGAGGCCGATCAGGCCGCGCTCGACGGCCTCCTCGACGCCGCCGCCCTGGCCGAGGGCCGCTGCGTCCTGACCGACGCAGGCCGTCTCCTCGCCGACGCCGTCGTCCGGCGGCTGACCTAGGACCGGCCACGCTCGGCGCGCCCTTCGCGGCGAAGTCCCCGTCACGGATGCGCCGGTCCGGCCTTGGCGGCCTGCTAGCCGGTGGCGCGCAGGCCCGCGAGCATCCGGCGGAACACGTCGCCGTACTCCGCGCGGAGGCGGGGCTGGTCCGCCGGGTCGGCCTGGGCCAGGGCCATGCCTGCCGAGCCCAGCATCGTGAAGCAGACGTGCGTGGCGGTCTCCTCGGGCAGCGGGCTCAGCAGGCCCGCCCCGACCAGCTCGGCGAGGATCTCGGCGATGTGGGCGTAGGCGTACTTCTTCTCCGACTCCTGCCACGCCTGCCAGCCCAGCGCGATCGGGCCCTCCTGCCAGACGATGCGGCTGTAGACCGGGTCGAGGCACTGGTCGAGGAAGGCCTCCATCGCCGCCATCGCGCCCTGCCACGGGTCCGACGCGGCCGCCCGCGCGCGCTCGATCCAGCGGAAGCCGATGACCTCCTGCTCCTCCAGCACGGCCTCGAACAGCGCCTTCTTGCTGGCGAAGTGGTGGTAGACCGCCCCCCGCGTGGCCTGGATGTCGGCGGCGACGTCCTCGAGGCCGGTGGCGGCGAACCCCGAGGTGGCGAACCGCCGGGTGGCCGCGTCCAGGATCGCGGCCCGGGTCGCCTCGGAGTACTGCTCGCGGCGGCTCCTGATGGCGGGCATGCGGTGTACGGTAGCCACATACACAGCGTATGTAACCGACGTGGGGTAGGTGGATATGACTGAGATGCTGCTCTTCAACCCGTTCATGCCCGGGTTCACCGACGATCCCTACCCGCACTACCGGGAGTTGCGCGACGCCGACCCGGTCCAGGAGCACCCCATGGGCTTCTGGTTCGTCTCCCGCCACGACGAGGTCGCCGACCTGCTGCGGGCCAACCTCTCCGTCGAGCAGCGCCACCTCGCCCCGCACCCGGTCCGCGACTCGATCCGCGGCGAGGGCGAGGCGAGCCTGCGCGGCGGCGGGCTGTCCATGCTCGACCGCGACCCGCCCGACCACACCCGGCTGCGCAGGCTGGTGTCCAAAGTGTTCACCCCGAGGGCGATCGAGGGCCTGCGCCCGCGCATCACCGAGCTCGTCGACGAGGCCGTCGACCGGCTCTCCGGCGGCGGAGACGTCGTCGCCGAGCTCGCCTTCCCGCTGCCGTTCGCGGTGATCAACGAGATGCTGGGCATGCCGCTGGCCGACGCCGAGCGGGTCCGCGACCTCACCGGCACCCTCGTGCGCTCCCTGGAGCCCATCGCCGACCCCGACCTCGTCAGCCGCATCCGCGACGCCGACGCCGAGCTGTCCGCGCTGTGCCGCGAGGCCATCGCCGCCAAGCGCGCGGAGCCCGCCGACGACCTGCTCACCGCCCTCGTCCGCGCCGAGGAGGACGGCGACGTCCTCGACGACGACGAACTCGTCGCCCAGGTCGTCCTGCTCTACGTCGCAGGCCACGAGACCACGGTCAACCTGATCTCCAACGGCGTCGTCGCGCTGCTGCGCCACCCGGACCAGCTGCGCGCGCTGCGCGAGACGCCGGAGCTGATCGGCAACGCCGTCGAGGAGTTCCTGCGCTACGACAGCCCGGTGCAGTCCGGCAGGCGCGTCACCACCCGGCCGGTGACCGTCGCGGACCGGGAGATCCCCGCTGGCAGCTTCGTCCTGCTCGGCCAGGCGTCGGCCAACCGCGACGAGCGCTTCTGGGGACCCGACGCCGACACGCTGCGCCTCGACCGCCGCGACGCCCGCCTGCACGTCTCCTTCGGCGCGGGCCCGCACCACTGCCTCGGCGCGGCGCTGGCCCGCATGGAGGCCCAGGTCGCCATCGGGCGGCTGGTCGCCCGCTGCCCGAACCTGGCCCAGGCGGGCGAGATCGAGTGGAACGGCCGCATCAACCTGCGCGGCGCCGCGCGCGTCCCCGTCTCCGTCTAGGCACGAAGGGCGGGTAGGGACCAATGGCCCCTATCCGCCCCTCGCCGTATCCGCCGCCGCCGCGGCCGCCTCTTGGTTGTCATCCCAGCGAGAGGCGGTACCCGCATGAACGGCGACTTCACCGGGGACGGCAGAGCCGAGATCCCCATCACCAGCCCCTGGGGTCTCGGCGTGCTCGAACTGACCGGCGGCACGCTCACCTCCCCCGTCATGGCCGCGAACGGCACCAGGTTCGGCGGCTGGCTGCTCAACACCGCCGACAACCGCTTCGAGGTCCAGGCCGACCTCGACGGCGACGGCAGGCAGGAGATCCTGGTTTCCAGCCCGTGGGGCATCGGCGTGCTCAAGCGCGACGGCGCCACCTTTACCTCGATCCTCATGGCCCCCAACGGAACCCGCTTCGGCGGGTGGCTGCTGAACACGGCCGACAACCGGTTCGGCCCGGTCGGCGACTTCGACGGCGACGGCCGGGCGGAGGTGCTGATCACCAGCCCGTGGGGGATCGGCATCCTCAAACTCACCGGCGGCACGTTCTCCGTCCTCATGATGGCTCCCAACGGGACCCGCTTCGGCGGGTGGCTGCTGAACACCGCCGACAACCGCTTCGGCCCGGTCGGCGACTTCGGCGGCGGGGGCAGGGACGAACTCCTCGTCACCAGCCCCTGGGGCCTGGGCGTCGTCGAACTGAGCGGCGGCACGCTGACCGCGCCCGTCATGGCGCCGAACGGGACCCGCTTCGGCGGCTGGCTGCTCAACACCGCGGACAACCACTTCGCCAACGTCGGCGACTTCGACGGCGACGGGCGGCCCGAGGTCATGGTCACCAGCCCGTGGGGCATCGGCATCCTGGCCCGCGCGGGCAGCACCCTCGCCCCGAAGATGATGGCCCCCAACGGGACCCGCTTCGGCGGGTGGCTGCTGAACACCGCCGACAACCGGTTCGGCCCGGTCGCCGACTTCGACGGCGACGGCAGGCCCGAGATCCTCGTGGCCAGCCCGTGGGGCGTCGGCATGCTCGAACTGAGCGGCGGCACGCTGACCGCGCCCGTCATGGCGCCGAACGGGACCCGCTTCGGCGGCTGGCTGCTCAACACCGAGGACAACCGCTTCGACATGGTCGGCGACCTCGACCGCGACGGGAAGGCCGAGATCGTCGTCACCAGCCCGTGGGGCATCGGCGTGCTCAAGCAGACGGGCGCCACCTGCACCGCGCTGACCCTCGCCGCCAACGGCACCCGGCTCGGCGGCTGGCTGCTCCACACCGGGGCGAACCACGTCGGCATCGGCACCGAGGTGATCCGCGTGCACGTCAAGGTGCTCACCGACCCCACCGTGCCCATCGACCGGATGCTGACCGCGATGCAGCAGGTCTACGAGGCCGTCGGCATCCGCGTGCACCGGGTCAGCACCGAACGGCTCACCGCGCCCGCGCTCGACGACCTCGACATCGGCCGCTGCGTGCGCGGGGAGACCACCGCCGAGCAGAACGCGCTGTTCGGCAACCGCGTCGGCGTCGCGCCCGGCGACGTGGTCGTCTACTTCGTGCGCTCCACCGTCCCGCCGACCAACGGCTGCGCGGCCCACCCGCCGGGCAGGCCCAGCGCCGTCGTCGCCCAGGGCGCCACCCAGTGGACGCTGGCCCACGAGGTCGGCCACGTGCTCGGCCTCGGCCACGTCGCCGACAGCAACCGCCTCATGACCGGCGGCGGCACGGCCAACATCACCAACCCGCCGCCCGACCTCATCCCGATGGAAGTCATCGAGATGAAGGACAGCACCCTCACCCACGCCGAATAAGGAGCACGACATGGTCACCATGCGGGATGTTCGGCGCCGCCTCGACGCCGAGGAGGTCGACTACGCCGAGGCTGCCGAACTCGGCCCGGACGCACTGCCCCACCTGGCCGAACTCGCCGCGGGCGCGGACACCATGCTCGCGTCCAAGGCCGTCTACCTGGCCAGCGTCATCGGCGGGGACGGCTCGGCCGCGATCGTCTCCGCCGCTGCCGGGCGCGGCGACCCGGTCCTGCGCGTCGCCGCGGCGGCCGCGCTGCGCAACCTCGCCGTCGACGACTTCGAGCGCGTCGGCGAGACCCTCCTCGACGACGAGGACCCCGGCGTGCGCAAGGTCGCCATCGGCTCGGTCGCCGCCGCCGACTCGCCCGCGCTCACCGCCAGGGTGCGGCGGGCGGCCGAGGAGGACCCGGAGGACTACGTGCGCGACACCGCCGCGCGCCTCCTGCCGCCCACCCAGTAGGCCACGATCGCGGCCGGGATGAACATGACCACCCCGTAGACCGCGGCGGGCACGGCCATCGTGGCGTTGTCCAGCAGCGCCGGGGACAGCGCGATGGTGATGGCCAACGTCGAGTTGTGGATGCCCACCTCGAACGACGACGCGATCGCCTGCCTCGGCTCGACCCGCGCGAGCCGGGGCACCGCGTACCCCAGGCCCAGGCTGCACACCACCAGCAGCAGCGACACCAGGCCGACCGACCGCAGGTAGTCGAGGAGGTTCTCCCGCTCGGCGACCATCGCGCCGACGATGACCGCGGCCAGCACCACGACCGAGGCGATCTTCACCGGCCTGGTCATCCGCTCGGCGAACTCCGGCCACCGCCTGCGGACGACCATGCCGATCGCCACCGGCACCAGCACGATCGCGAACACCTGCAGCATCTTGGCAGGCTGCAGCCCGATGGCGGTGTCGGCGTCGAGGAACCCGGCGATGGAGAGGTTCACCACGACCGGCAGCGTCACCACCGCGAGCACGGAGTTGATCGCCGTCAGCGTGATGTTCAGCGCGACGTCCCCGCCCGCGAGGTGGCTGAAGATGTTCGCCGTCGTCCCGCCCGGCGACGCGGCCAGCAGCATCATGCCCACCGCCAGCACCGGGTCGAGGTCGAAGGCCAGCACCAGGCCGAGGCACACCGCGGGCAGCACCAGGATCTGGGTGCCCAGGGCGAGCAGCGCCGCCTTGGGCACCTTCGCCACCCGCGTGAAGTCCGCCACGGTCAGGTGCAGTCCGAGGCCGAACATGACGATCGCCAGCGCGATCGGCAGGAAGACCGTGGTCAGCGTGGACGAGGCTTCCATGGCGGCTCCTTCACCGAGGGGGTCTGAAGATTCGGACAAGGGCGACGAGCCGCGCAAGAGGCCGTCAGGGGCCATTTCCCAACCGTGATCCGGCACCGAGCAACCACCAACCGCCCGACGCTCCGTAAACTTGAGTCGAGACCAGCAGGTTTGAGCCGAGGAGGTGGCCGTGAGCAGCGCGGACGAGCGCCGGTTCGAGGTGTTGCGCGCCATCGTCGCCGACTATGTGCGGGACAACGAGCCGGTCGCCTCCAAGGCCATCGTCGAGCGGCACAACCTGGGCGTCTCCAGCGCCACGGTCCGCAACGACATGGCCGCGCTGGAGGAGGAGGGCTACATCACCCAGCCCCACACCAGCGCGGGCCGCATCCCCACCGACAAGGGCTACCGGCTCTTCGTCGACCGGCTCAGCGAGGTCAAGCCGCTCTCCGTCGCCGAGCGCCGGGCGATCCGCAGCTTCCTCGCGGGCGCCATCGACCTCGACGACGTGATGCGCCGCAGCGTGCGGCTGCTCGCCCAGCTCACCCGCCAGGTCGCCGTCATCCAGTACCCGACGCTGACGACGTCCACCGTCCGCCACGTCGAGGTCGTCGGCATCACCCCGGCCCGGCTGATGCTCGTGCTGATCACCGACACCGGCCGCGTCGACCAGCGCATGGTCGACCTCGGCGACGTCGTCACCGAGGAGTCCGTCGCCCGGCTGCGGACCATGCTCAACACCGCGCTGACCGGCAGGCGCCTCGCCGACGCCGCCGCCAAGGTCGCCGAGCTGCCCGAGTCCGCGCCCACCGAGCTGCGCGACCACGTGATCAAGATCAGCACCGTGCTGGTCGAGTCGCTGGTCGAGCACCCGGAGGAGCGGCTGGTCCTCGGCGGCACCGCCAACCTCACCCGCAACGCCACCGACTTCCCCAACTCGCTGCGCCAGGTGCTCGAGGCGCTGGAGGAGCAGGTCGTGGTGCTCAAGCTGCTGGCGGCGGCGGGCGACTCGCGCACCATCACGGTGCGCATCGGCGAGGAGAACGAGGCCGAGGAGATGCGCAGCACGTCCGTGGTGTCCATCGGCTACGGCAGGCTCGGCGGCGGCCACCTGGGCGGTCTGGGCGTGGTGGGACCCACGCGCATGGACTACCCGACGAACATCGCCGCCGTGCGCGCGGTGGCCAATTACGTGGGAGAGATCCTCAGCCAGTAGGCGGGGGGAAGTCATCGAGGGAGCTCTGGGCCGACCAGAGCAGGAGGAACACGTGGCTAGGGACTACTACGGCACCCTGGGTGTTCGGCCGGACGCGAGCGCCGACGAGATCAAGCGCGCCTACCGCAAGCTCGCGCGCGAGCTGCACCCGGACGTCAACCCCGACGAGGCCGCCCAGCAGCGGTTCCGCGAGGTGACCGCGTGCTACGAGGTCCTGTCCGACCCGCAGAAGCGCAAGATCGTCGACATGGGCGGCGACCCGCTGTCCAACGGCGGCGGTGGCGGCGGGCGCGACCCGTTCGGCGGGTTCGGCCTCGGCGACATCATGGACGCCTTCTTCGGCGCGGCCGCGGGCGGCGGGGGCGGGCGTGGCCCGCGCAGCCGCGTGCAGCCCGGCTCGGACGCCCTGCTGCGCATCGAGCTGACGCTGGAGGAGTGCAACACCGGCGTCAGCCGCGACATCACCGTCGACACGGCCATCCTCTGCGAGACCTGCCGGGGCACCGGCTGCGCCGCGGGCACCAGCCCGACCACCTGCGACACCTGCCACGGGCGCGGCGAAGTCCAGTCGGTGCAGCGCTCGTTCCTCGGCCAGGTCGTCACCGCCCGCGCCTGCCCGGTCTGCCGCGGCTTCGGCGAGGTCATCCCCGAGCCGTGCGCGCAGTGCGTCGGCGAGGGCCGGGTCCGCTCCCGGCGCACCATCACCGCCAAGATCCCGCCGGGCGTGGCCGACGGCATGCGGGTGCGGCTGTCCGGCCAGGGCGAGGTCGGGCCGGGCGGCGGCCCGGCAGGCGACCTCTACGTCGAGGTCCAGGAGCTGCCCCACCACACCTTCGAGCGCGCGGGCGCCGACCTGCACTGCACCCTGCGCGTCCCGATGACCACCGCCGCCCTCGGCGCCACGCTGAAGCTGGAGACCCTCGACGGCCAGGTCGAGCTGGAGGTCTCCCCGGGCACCCAGGCCGGGACCGAGCGGGTCATCGCAGGCCGCGGCCTGCCCCGGCTGCGCTCCACCGGCCGGGTCGACGGCCGCGGCGACCTGCACGTGCACATCGAGGTCGAGGTGCCGACCAAGCTCGACGCCCGCCAGGTCGAGCTGCTGCGCGAGCTCGCGGGCCTGCGCGGCGAGGAGGAGGGCACGCTGGCGGGCACCAACGGCCGAGGCGGCGGGCTGTTCTCCCGGCTGCGCTCCCGGCACCCGCGGTGACCCTGGCGCTGTTCCTGGTCGAGACGGTCCCCGCCGGGGACTTCACCCTCGACGGCCCGGAGGGCCGCCACGCCGCGGCCGTCCGGCGGCTGCGCGCGGGCGAGGAACTGCTCGTCTCCGACGGCCGGGGCACACTCGCCCGGTGCGCGGTCACGGCCGCGGGCAAGGACACGCTCGACCTCGCCGTGCTGGACCGGTGGACCGAGCCCGCGCCCGCGCCCCGCGTCGTCGTCGCCCAGGCCCTGGCGAAGGGCGACCGCGGCGAACTCGCCGTCGAACTGGCCACCGAGGCGGGCGCCGACGTGATCATCCCGTGGCGCGCCCGGCGCAGCGTCGCCAAGTGGGACGACGGTCCCCGGGGCGACAAGGCCCTCGCGAAATGGCGCGCCACCGCGCGCGAGGCGGCCAAGCAGTCCCGCCGCGCGTGGCTGCCCGAGGTGACCGCCCCGATGGACCTGCGGGCGTTGTCCCATCGGGTGGGAGAGAGCGCCCGCGCGCTCGTCCTGGAGGCGGGGGAGGCCACCCGGCTCAGCGCCGTCCCGCTGCCTGCCGAGGGCGACATCCTCCTGGTCGTCGGGCCGGAGGGCGGCATCGATCCGGCCGAACTCGACGCCCTGACCAGCGCGGGCGCCACCCCCGTCCGCCTCGGCCCGACCGTCCTGCGGACCTCCACCGCGGCCGCCGTCGCGCTCGGCGCGCTGGGCGTGCTGACGCCGCGCTGGCACTGACGACAAACCCCTCATCTCGCGGTGGCGGAACCCCCGTCGGTCGGGCTACGCTTCTCCCACGGCTTCGGCCAAAGGAACCAGTCGAGCCGTTCCACGACGGCCGCCGGACACCTCCCCCCTCGGTCCGGCGGTACCGCGCAGGGCGGAGGGGCGACCCCCAGGTCTCTCCGCCCGCGCGGGTCTTCCTCTCCCCGTCACGCGGACGCGGCCGTCGTCGCTATCGTTCGCCCATGAGCGCCGACTGCCTGTTCTGCCGCATCATCGCAGGCGAGATCCCGTCGACCAAGGTCCACGAGACGGAGACGGTGTACGCCTTCCGCGACATCAGCCCGCAGGCCAAGGTGCACGTCCTGGTCGTGCCCAAGGCCCACCACGAGGACGCCGCCGCGCTCGCCGGGCACCCCGAGCTGCTCGCCGACGTCGTCGCCGCGGGCGCCGAGGTCGCGGGCATCGAGGGCGTCGCCGAGTCCGGCTACCGGTTCGTCTTCAACACCGGCGACGACGCCTGCCGCACCGTCTTCCACGCCCACATGCACGTCCTCGGCGGCGAGCAGCTGGCCGGGTTCGGCAGGTAGGCCGGTTTCTCCGGTGCGCGCGGTCGGTTCCCCCGGCTAGCATCGAGGAGGCCAGACCGAAAGCAGCGCGCGGGCGCAGAAGGCAGGACCGAGAGCACGTGACGACCGGTAGCGCACAGGGCGCCTCCCCCCAGGACGACGCCCGCGACGCCCAGTCCCGGTTCGCGATCCCCGAAGGGGCCGTCCTGGCCCTGCTCGGTTCCCGCGACGAGAACCTGCGGCTCGCCGAAGACCTGCTCGACGCCGATGTGCACGTTCGGGGCAACGAGGTGACCCTCTCCGGCGCCCCGGCGGACGTCGCCTTCGCCGAGCGGGTGTTCACCGAACTCGCCACGCTGGCCGCCCGCGGCCAGCAGGTCGACCTGAACACCGTCCGCCGCACGATCGCCATGCTGTCCTCGGACGCTGCCGAGTCCCCGGCCGAGGTGCTGAGCCTGGACATCCTGTCCCGCCGCGGCCGCACCATCCGCCCGAAGACGCTGAACCAGAAGCGCTACGTCGACGCCATCGACGCCAACACCGTCGTGTTCGGCATCGGCCCGGCCGGTACCGGCAAGACGTACCTGGCGATGGCCAAGGCCGTGCAGGCGCTGCAGGCCAAGCAGGTCAACCGCATCATCCTGACCCGCCCGGCCGTCGAGGCTGGCGAGCGCCTCGGCTTCCTGCCCGGCACCCTCTACGAGAAGATCGACCCCTACCTGCGCCCCCTCTACGACGCCCTCCACGACATGGTCGACCCCGACTCCATCCCGCGCCTGATGACCGCGGGCACCATCGAGGTCGCCCCCCTGGCATACATGCGCGGTCGCGCTCAGCCGGTCTTCACCAAGGTGCTGACCCCGGACGGCTTCCGCCCGATCGGCGAGCTGCGGGTCGGCGACCTCGTGATCGGCTCGAACGGCGAGCCGACGCCCGTGCTCGGGGTCTACCCGCAGGGTGAGAAGGACATCTACCGCGTCACCGCGCAGGACGGGGCCTCCACGCTCTGCTGCGGCGAGCACCTCTGGACCGTCCGCACCCGCGCCGACGTGCGCCGGAACAAGCCGTGGCGGGTGCTGCAGACCACGGAGATGATCGGGAAGCTGCGCGCGGCCCACGCCCGCCGGTTCGAGTTGCCGCTGCTGACCGCGCCGGTCTGCCACCCCGAGCAGCCCGTCCCGATGGACCCGTACGCGCTGGGTCTGCTCCTCGGCGACGGGTGCATGACCGGCTCGACGACCCCGTCGTTCGCCACGGACGACAGCGAGCTCGCTGTCGCCCTCGGCGCTGCGCTGCCCGGTGTCGCGGTCCGCCGGACGAGCGGGGTCGACTACACGCTCAACCGCGTTCGCCAGCCGGGAGAGGTCATCACGCTGGAGAACCCGGTCACCGGCGCTCTGCGAGCGCTGGACCTGCTGGGAACCCGCTCCCACACGAAGTTCATCCCGGAGGTCTACCTCCGCAACAGCGCCGAGGTCCGGCTCGCACTCCTGCAGGGCCTGCTCGACGCCGACGGTCGCCCGGTCAGTCAGCGGGGACGGACGTGCCGGGTCCAGTACGGCACGACCTCGCCGATGCTCAGGGACGGCGTGATGGAGCTTGTCCGCTCCCTCGGCGGCGTCGCGTACACGCGCACCCGAAAGGTCGAAGGCCGCAAGCCTGGGCTCGCCAAGGGACGCGTGGTCCGCTACTGCCACGACAGCCACGTCGTCGACATCCGGCTGCCTGCGGGCGTCGAGCCCTTCCGCCTCCAGCGCAAACTGGACAGGTATCGCGCCGCAGGCGGCGGCAGGCCGATGCGGTTCATCGACAGCATCGAGCCCGCGGGTCGCGCCGAAGCGGTGTGCATCCAGGTCGCGGCACAGGACTCGCTGTACGTCACCGAGGACTACCTGCTGACGCACAACACGCTGAATGACGCCTTCATCATCCTCGACGAGGCGCAGAACACCACGCCTGAGCAGATGAAGATGTTCCTGACCCGGTTGGGCTTCGGCTCGAAGATCGTGGTCACCGGCGACGTCACCCAGGTGGACCTGCCGGGCGGGCAGCGCAGCGGTCTTCGGGTGGTCAAGGAGATCCTCGAGGGCATCGACGACGTCCACTTCGCGACCCTCACCAGCGGCGACGTCGTCCGCCACCGACTGGTCGGCGACATCGTCGACGCCTACGAGCGGTGGCAGAACGACCAGGACGACGACGAGCCCGCGCCGAGGGTGCGCGCGGGTGGGCGCAGGCCGGGTCGCTAGACCGGGGACAATGGCCGGGTGAGCATCGAGATTGCCAACGAGTCGGGAGTGGCGGTCGACGAGGCGTCGATCGTGGCCGCCGCCCGGTTCGCCCTGGACCGCATGAACGTCAGCGCGCTGGCCGAGCTGTCGGTCCTGCTCGTCGAGCTGGACGTCATGTCCGACCTGCACGAGCGCTGGATGGACCTGCCGGGCCCGACCGACGTCATGGCGTTCCCGATGGACGAGCTGGACAACGCCCGCAGGCCCGACGCCTCCGACCTGGGGCCCGCCCTGCTCGGCGACATCGTGCTGTGCCCGGAGTTCGCCAAGGACCAGGCGCGCAAGGCCGGGCACACCCTCGGCGACGAGCTGCACCTGCTCACCGTGCACGGCGTGCTGCACCTGCTCGGCTACGACCACGCCGAGCCCGCCGAGGAGCGCGAGATGTTCACGCTCCAGAAGCGCATCCTTGCCGACTTCAAGGCCGCCACGGCCGACGCCAAGCGGCGGGCGGCGCAGCGGGTCGAGGACGACAAGCTCCTCGGCGCGGTCGGGCTCGCCGAGCCCGATCCCACCGAGCGGGGGTGAGCGTGTCCGCGGACTCGGCAGGCCTGCTCGTCATCGCCGTTCTGCTCGTGCTCGCCGCGGGCGTGTTCGCCGCCGCGGACGCCGCGCTGTCCACGGTCTCCCAGGCCAGGGTGGACGGCCTGGTCCGGCAGGGCAGGGCGGGCGCCAAGCAGCTGCTCGCCGTGCTGGCCGAGCGGCCCCGGCACATCAACCTGCTGCTCCTGCTGCGGCTGAGCTGCGAGCTGGCCGCCACGGTGCTGGTCGCCGCCGTCTGCCTGCGCCACATCGACCCGGGCGTGCTGGCCGGCCTCATCGCCGCGATCGGCATGATCGTGGTGTCGTACGTGCTCGTCGGCGTCGGGCCGCGCACGATCGGCCGCCAGCACCCCTACGGCGTCGGCCTGCTGGTCGCCGGTCCGGTGCGCGTGCTGGGGACGCTCCTCGGGCCGCTGTCGCGGTTCCTGATCCTGGTCGGCAACGCGATCACCCCGGGCAAGGGCTTCCGCGAGGGCCCGTTCTCCTCCGAGGTCGAGCTGCGCGAGCTGGTCGACATGGCCCAGGAGCGCGGCGTCGTGGACGCGGGCGAGCGGGAGATGATCCACTCGGTGTTCGAGCTGCGCGACACCATCGCCCGCGAGGTGATGGTCCCGCGCACCGAGATGGTGTGGATCGAGCAGACGAAGTCGGTGCGGCAGGCGCTGGCCCTGTCGCTGCGCACCGGCTACAGCAGGCTCCCGGTCATCGGCGAGAGCGTCGACGACATCGTCGGCCTGGTGAACCTCAAGGGCCTGGTCCGCGCATGGATGGAGCCCGGGGCGGAGAACCGCACGGTCGCCGAGCTGATGAGCGCCGCGGTGTTCGTGCCCGACACCAAGCGCGTGGACGACCTGCTGCGCGAGATGCAGCTGTCGAAGAACCACCTCGCCATCGCCGTTGACGAGTACGGCGGCACGGCCGGGCTGCTGACCATCGAGGACATCCTGGAGGAGATCGTCGGCGAGATCACCGACGAGTCCGACACCGACGACCGGCCCCCGGTCGAGCACCTGGAGGACGGCGCGGTGCGGGTCAGCTCCCGGCTGCCCGTCGAGGACCTCGGCGCGCTGTTCGGCCTGGTGCTGGAGGACCCGGACGTGGAGACCGTCGGCGGGCTGCTGGCCCAGCGGCTGGGACGTGTGCCACTTCCCGGGGCGGAGGCGGAGATCACCGGGCTACGGTTCCGTGCCGAGGGCGGCAAGGACAGCCGCGGCCGAGTGCGCATCACCTCGGTCGTCGTCCGCCGTGCCGAGACCGACGAGGCGATCGAGCAGATCGCGGGGGAGAGGAGCGCCGACCGTGGCTGAGCTTGACCCGGAGGACGCCAAGATCGTGACGCTGGCGCGGTCGAGCCGGGCGCGCACCGGCGCGGCCGAGGGCGCCGCGGTCCGCGACACCGACGGCCGCACCTACGCCGCCGCGAGCGTTGACCTCCCCTCGCTCAAGCTCACCGCCCTGCAGGCCGCCGTGGCCGCGGCGGTGTCCAGCGGCGCGCCCGGCCTGGAGGCCGCCGCCGTCGTCACCGCGGCCGACGCCGTGGACGCCGCGTCCGTGGCCGCCGTGCGCGACCTCGCGCCGCAGGCCCCCGTGCTGCGGGCGGACGCGTCGGGCGCCGTCGTCGACGTCGTCCGGTGAGGCTCACCGTCTGCGGCGACTGCTACGCCGAGGACGCCGACCGCGCCGCCGGGCTGGAGCGCCTGCGGGCGGTCGCGGCCCGGGTCGGGGCGAGCGTGCGGCTGGTCGACTGCCTGGACGCCTGCGACACCGCCAACGTCCTGGTCGTGCAGCGCCCGGGCGAGCCGCCGGTCTGGCTCGGGTGGGTTTTCGGCGCCGACGTCCTCACCGACGTGGAAGCCTGGCTGACCTCGGGTGGGCCGCTGCCGGACATCCTCGACCTGCACCGAGTCACCGCGCCCGGACTGCGGAAGGCACAATGGGCCGGTGAGTGACACGCACCGTTCCGGGTTCGCCTGTTTCGTGGGGCGGCCCAACGCGGGCAAGTCGACCCTGACCAACGCGCTCGTGGGCGGCAAGGTCGCCATCACCTCCAGCAAGCCGCAGACCACGCGCCACGCCATCCGCGGGATCGTGCACCGGCCGGACGCGCAGCTGGTCATCGTCGACACCCCCGGCCTGCACCGTCCGCGCACGCTCCTCGGCGAGCGGCTCAACGACGTCGTCCGGCAGACCTGGTCCGAAGTGGACGTCGTCGGGTTCTGCGCGCCCGCCGACCAGAAGGTCGGCCCCGGCGACAAGTTCATCCTCGGCGAGCTGGTCAAGGTGGCCCGCAAGACGCCGGTGATCGGCGTGGTGACCAAGACCGACCTGGTGCCGCCGGAGCAGGTGGCCGCGCAGCTGCTCGCCCTGCAGGAGGCCTTCGACTTCGCCGAGCTCGTTCCGGTGTCCGCGAAGGACGGTTACCAGGTGGGCACGCTGGCCGACCTGCTGGTCGCCCGGCTGCCCGAGGGCCCGGCGCTCTACCCCGGTGGCGAGCTGACCGACGAGCCGGAGGCCGTGCTGGTCGGCGAGCTGATCCGGGAGGCGGCGCTGGAGGGCGTGCGCGACGAGCTGCCGCACTCGATCGCGGTCACCGTCGAGGAGATGGTTCCCCGCGAGGGCCGCGACGACCTGCTGGACGTGCACGCGTTCGTGTTCGTCGAGCGGCCGAGCCAGAAGGGGATCATCCTCGGCCACCGCGGCGAGCGGCTCAAGCAGGTGGGCACGGTCGCGCGGCAGCAGATCGAGGCGCTGCTGGGCACCCGGGTGTACCTGGACCTGCACGTCAAGGTCGCCAAGGACTGGCAGCGCGACCCGCGCCAGCTGCGCAGGCTGGGCTTCTGACCGTGGTGATCATGCCGCGGCGGTCGCTGCCCGCGGCGCTGGCGCCGCCGCTGGCCATCGGCGCGCTCGCCGCAGGCGGGTGCGCGGCCGTGCTGCTGGCCGATCCGACGACCCCCGGCGGCTGGCTGCCGACCTGCCCGACCAAGGCGCTCGCCGGGGTGTGCTGCCCCGGCTGCGGCGGCCTGCGGATGCTTTACAGCCTGCTGCACGGCGATATCGGCGCGGCTTTGCGCTACAACGCGGTGTCGTTCGTCTTCCTCGGACTGTTCGCCTGGGCCGTCGCGGCGTGGACGGTCAGCCGGGTTCGGGGGCGGCACGTGCGCTCCTGGCTGCACTGGAAGTACACCCCGCACGTGGTGATCCCGCTGCTCATCGTGTGGTTCGCGGTCCGCAACCTGCCCTTCGCGCCGTTCTCCGCGCTTTACGTGTGAATCCGCCACACGGCGGTCGGTGGCACCGGTTATCCTTCCGCGAAGTCGACACCGTTTCCGGGTTTCCCAGGGGGACTTTCGTGACCAATCCCTATGGTCAGCCGCAGCAGCCGTACGGGCAGCAGCCGCCCTACGGCCAGCCGCCGTATGGCCAGCAGCCCTATGGGCAGCCGCCCCAGCCGTACGGCCAGCCGGGCTACGGCCAGCCGTACGGGCAGCCCTACGGCCAGCCCGGTTACGGTCAGCCCTACGGCGACATCAACGCCATCCCGGACTACAAGGGCTGGGCGATCGCCAGCTTCTTCATCGGCGGCATCCTGTTCGGCATCCTCGCGCTGATGAAGTCGAACGAGGTCGGCCAGCACAAGATGCGCGGCGACTACCAGATGGCGCTCTCGGCGTCGAACACGACCAAGACGATCTGCCTGATCGGCACCATCATCGGCGGTCTCGGCTGCGTGTTCGGCATCATCTGGCTCATCGTGGTGCTCGCCTCGATCTAAGCTCGTCGGGTGAGCCTCTACCGCGACACCGGGGTGGTGCTCCGCGTGCAGAAGCTCGGCGAGGCGGACCGGATCATCACCCTGCTCACCCAGAAGCACGGCAAGGTGCGCGCCGTGGCGAAGGGCGTGCGCAGGATGACCTCGCGCATCGGCGCGCGGGTCGAGCCGTTCGCCCACGTCGACGTGCAGTTCTACACCGGACGCACGCTCGACGTGATCACCCAGGTGCAGACGCTGGACGCCTTCGGCGCGCCCATCGCCGCCGACTACCGCCGCTACACCGCGGGCTGCGCGGTCCTGGAGACCGCCGACCGGCTCTCCGCCGAGGAGGGCGAGCCGGTCCTGCGGCTGTACCTGCTGGTCGCGGGCGCGCTGCGGGCCCTTGCCGACGGCACCAGGGACGCGTCCCTGGTGCTCGACGCGTTCCTGCTGCGCGCGCTGGCGTTCGCGGGCTGGGCGCCCGCCATCGGCGAGTGCGCGCGGTGCGGTGAGCCCGGCCCGCACCCGGCGTTCAGCGTGCCCGCGGGCGGCTCGGTCTGCCCGCGCTGCCGTCCGGCGGGCTCGGCCAGCCCGTCCCGGGATGTGCTCACCCTGATGGACGCGCTCGCGCACGGCTCGTGGGACGTCGCCGAGGCCAGCGTCGAGCCGGTGCGCAGGGAGACCTCCGGGCTGGTGGCCGCGCTGCTGCAGTGGCACCTGGAGCGGCAGCTGCGGTCGCTGCCGCTGGTGGAACGCAAGCGCACCTAGCTCGGTACGATCGGCGCCCGGACGTCTTCTCCCCCTGAACTCGGAGGTACCGCGGTGCTGCGACGGCGCCCGCCCAGCCGGAGCGAGGCGGGCAGGCCGGTACGGCCGCCCGCGCCCCACCCATCCGGCGCCCGTCCGCCCGCCATCCCCGCCGAGCTGGTACCCCGGCACGTCGCCATCGTGATGGACGGCAACGGGCGGTGGGCCAACCAGCGCGGGCTGACCCGCGTCGAGGGGCACAAGCGCGGCGAGGCGCGGGTCGTCGAGGCCGCGATCGGCTGCCTCGAACTCGGCGTGAAGTGGCTGTCGCTGTACGCCTTCTCCACCGAGAACTGGCGGCGCAGCGCCGAGGAGGTGCGGTTCATCATGGGGTTCTCCCGCGACGTGATCCGCCACCGCACCGACGAGCTCGACGAAATGGGCGTGCGCATGCACTGGGCAGGGCGGCGGCCGCGGCTGTGGCGCAGCGTCATCAGGGAGCTGGAGGTCGCCGAGGAGCGCACGCTGCCCAACGACAAGCTCCACCTGGCGATGTGCATCAACTACGGCGGCCGGGCCGAGATCGGCGACGCCGCGCGCCGCATCGCCCAGCTCGCCGCCGAGGGGAAGATCAACCCCGACAAGGTGGACGAGCGCACCGTCGCGAAGTACCTGTACCAGCCGGACATGCCCGACGTGGACCTGTTCATCCGGCCGTCGGGGGAGCGGCGCACGTCGAACTTCATGCTCTGGCAGTCCGCCTACGCCGAGCTGGTGTTCCAGGACGTCCTCTGGCCCGATTTCGACCGCACCCACCTGTGGGCCGCCGTCACCGAGTACGCCCGCCGCGACCGCCGCTTCGGCGCGGCCCGGGACTCCGACGAGGTCGCCGCCCAACTGCAGACCGGAGACACCGCATGAAGCCCGAGGCCGAGCTGCTCGAGCGCACCCGCGAGGCCCTTGAGCTCTACCACGACGTCACCGTCGACGACGACGGCTCGCTGACCTTCCTGCACGGCGAGGTGCCGTGCGCGGTGCAGGCCATGGAGCTGTCCGAGGGCCTGGTGGTCGTCAGCCTGACCTGTGTCGTCGCCTGGGACCTGCCCGACGACCCGGCGCTGGCCGTGTCCGCCGCCGAGCGCGCGGGCCAGGGCCTGTTCGGCACGCTCGGCGTCGTGCACACCGAGCGGGGCATGGACGTGACCCTGCGGTACGCCTTCCCCGCCCACGGCCTCGACACCGCGCCCCTCGGCACGCTGCTGCTGCTGGTGGTGTCGACGGCTTCCCAGTTGCGCGGGGATCTTCTGGGAACCACCGGATCGGGCAAACCCGTCGTCCAGCGCTCCCGCGACTGACACGTCTTACGGCATCATGCGCCGAGTGACATATCCGCATACCGCGATGGAGTGCCGATGACGGACGTCAGCACCGCAGAGCCGCGGGCCACCGAGGACAAGCCGACGCGCCGGATCACGTCGCTGGAAGTCCTGTGCGTGCTGCTGGTCGTGGCGCTGCTCGGACAGAGCTGGCTGACGTCCTGGCTGGACGTCGGCTCCATCCAGACCGGGGCGACGATCTTCGTCGCGGTGTGCGTCCAGGCCCTGCCGTTCCTGGTGCTCGGCGTGCTGATCAGCGGCGCGATCGCGGCGTTCGTGCCCGCCACGGCGCTCAACCGGCTGCTGCCGAAGAAGCAGGCGGCCGCGGTGCCGGTCGCGGGCGTGGCCGGGGTGGCGCTGCCGACCTGCGAGTGCGCCGCGGTCCCGGTGGCCAGGCGGCTGATGCAGCAGGGCGTGCCGACGTCGGTGGCGCTGGCGTTCCTGCTGGCCGCGCCCGCGGTGAACCCGGTCGTGCTGGTCGCGACCAACGTGGCGTTCCCGAACAACCCGGAGATGGTGGCCGCCCGCCTGGTCGGCTCGCTGGCGACGGCGATCATCATGGGCTGGCTGTGGGCGCGCTTCGGCAAGGCCGAGTGGATCATCGAGCGGGCGCTGCGGCGGCTGCCCGAGCCGCAGGGCCGCACCCGCTGGAAGCTGTTCTTCGAGACCTCCCGCGCCGACCTGGTCGACGCGGGCGGGTTCCTGGTCATCGGCGGCCTGACCGCGGCGGTGCTCAACGTGGCGATCCCGAGGTCCTGGGTGGACACCCTGGGCGAGCAGATCGTGCTCGGCGTCATCGTCATGGCGGTCCTGGCCGTGCTGCTGGCGCTGTGCAGCGAGGCCGACGCCTTCGTGGCCGCGTCGATCTCGGGCATGCCGCTGCTGCCCAAGCTGGTGTTCCTCGTCGTCGGCCCGGCCATCGACGTCAAGCTGTTCGCCCTGCAGACCGGCACGTTCGGCCGCTCCTTCGCGATGCGCTTCGCCCCGGCGACCTTCGTCGTCGCGGTGGCCTGCGCGGTCGTGGCGGGCCTGGTGTTCCTCGGAGGCATCGGATGAGGCGCGAGACCCAGAACATCCTGCTGATCCTGGCGGGCGGCGCCCTGCTCAAGATCAGCTTCACGGGCGCCTACCTGCAGTACGTCAAGCCCGCCCACCTCCCGTGGCTGGTCGGCGGCGGCCTGGTGATGGTGGCCCTCGCGGTCATCTCCATCGGCCGCGACCTGATCGGCCCCCGCCCCGAGCGCGCCGAGACCCCCGACGGCACGCACGAGCGCATCGACACCCCCGTCGACCAGGCCGACGCCGCAGTGACGGCCGACCCCTCCCATGCCGGCCACGACCACGGCGCCGACCACGAGGGCGAGCACAACCACTCCGCCCGCAGCGCCTGGCTCCTGCTCCTGCCGGTCCTGGCGATCTTCCTCATCGCCCCGCCCGCCCTCGGCGCCGACTCGGTCATGCGCACCGACAACTCCGCCGCCGCCAGCCGCGCCTCCGGCACCGACGGCCGCTCCCTGTTCCCACCCCTGCCCCAGGGCGAGGTCATCTCCGTCGCCATGAGCGACTTCGCCGCCCGCGCCGCATGGGACTCCGGCGACTCCCTCAAGGACCGCACCGTCCGCCTCACCGGCTTCATCGTCGCCCAGGAGGACGCCGTCTACCTGGCCCGCCTGTCCATCGCCTGCTGCGCGGCCGACGCCTTCCCCGTCAAGGTCAAACTGGACGGCGAGGGCACCTCCGCCCTGGAGAACGACATGTGGGTCGAGGCCGTCGGCCAGGTCCAGATGGGCACCGCCACCAAGGAAACCGACTACGTCCCCACCCTCACGGTCACGGGCCTGTCCCAGATCCCCCAACCCGAGAACCCCTACGAGGCCTGACCCGGCCTTCGGCCCACTGACCGCCTCGGCCACCCCCTGCCGGGCAGTCCCGTCGCTGTCCATCCACAGCGCCCACCAACCCGTGGCCGGGCACTCACCGGGCTCGATAACCTGGCGGCGGGGGGCCGGATACTCAGGCCGCGCAGCGCTCGCAGGTGCCGAAGATCTCGACGGTGTGGCTGACGTCGGAGAAGCCGTTCTCGGCGGCGACCCGCTCGGCCCACCGCTCGACCGCGGGCCCCTCGACCTCGACGGTGTGCCCGCACGAGCGGCACACCAGGTGATGGTGGTGGTGGCTGGAGCAGCGGCGGTAGATGGCCTCGCCGGAGTCGGTGCGCAGCACGTCGATCTCGCCTGCGTCGGCCAGCGACTGCAGCGTGCGGTAGACCGTGGTCAGGCCGATGCCCTCGCCGCGCTTGCGCAGCTCCTCGTGCAGCTCCTGCGCCGAGCGGAAGTCGTCGAGCTGGTCGAGCAGGCGGGCGACGGCGGTGCGCTGGCGGGTGGAGCGCTTGCCCGGCACGGTCGCCGCGGAGCGGTCGTCGGTCACTCCTCCTCCACGTGCGCGACGGCGTCCACCACGATGTGCGACAGGTGCTCGTCGACCAGGCGGTAGACGACCTCGCGGCCGTGTCGCTCGCCGTGCACGACCCCAGCGGACTTCAGCACCCGCAGGTGCTGGCTGATGAGCGGCTGCGCGACCCCGAGGGCCTCGACCAGCTCGTGCACGCAGCGGTCGGCCTCGCGCAGTTCGAGCACGATGGCGATGCGCACCGGCGCGGCCAGCGCGCGCAGCAGGTCACCCGCGGCGGCCAGGGTGGTCGCTGGTCGCCGGGTCACCCGGTGCACCGCAGGTCGGTCCGGCGAGTGCTCGGTGGAGCGCAACTCGTCCGGGGCGGCGTCCGGGGTCACGGTCGACATCGTCCTCCCTCGCCTCCGACGACAGCCCGAGCCGCCGGGTGTGATGGTTTCCGTATTCACCATTCTAGGCGTCTCGGACAATTGCCGGTCGCCCCGCCGCGCCGTCACAGCACGGAGATCGCGATCGCCACCACCACGCCGACGACCAGGACACGCCCGGCCCGCTGCGCAGGACCGAGCACTCCCCACGTCGCGGCGAGCAGCGCCGCGACGGCGACCGCGAGGGTGAGCAGCAGGGCCGCTCCCAGCGGCCCCTTGATCAACACCCCGGCCGCGAACAGCCCGATGACCAGCAGGAACGCCGCGATCGGCGGCACCTTGGCCAGCGGGCCGCGCCCTGGCAGCAGCGGTGTCCGCATCGACCGGTTCCTGGCCACGGCGTCCTCCTCGTGCTGGACCGCTGGTGAAGCCGCTAGGTTAGCGACACCCCGTTCCCAGGAAGGCCCCGCGTGCTGCTCATCGCCCGGTTCACCGAGGCGGAGGCCCTGGTCGCCGACGCCAAGCGCGCCCTGTCGCTGCTGCTGGCCCAGCCGGGCTGCCGCCGCGGCCTGTTCGTGCGCTCCACCGAGACGGACACGTGGGTGCTGACCGTCGAGTTCGAGTCCATCGCCGCCTACCGCCGCGCGATGTCGCCGTTCGACGTCCGCACGCACGTCATCCCGTTCCTGGCTCGCGCGGACAGCGCCGAGCCCGCGGCCTACGAGGTCGTGCTGGAGGCCGACGGCGACGGTGTGCGCGAGCACACCAGCCTGCTGGCCGCCGACGCGGGCACCGTCCGGCTCGGCGAGGCGGGTGGTCCGGCGTCCGCGCGGTAATCCGCTTCCGGTCACCCGCTGTCCAGGCGTTACCGTTTACCGGGGCTGGCCGAGGCGAGCGGACGCCGGGACGAATCCCCCGGTCGGGTCCGCTGGCCGCATGGCTACCCTTGCGTCCTTGCTCGTAGTTCTCCCGCTGGAGGGTCAGTGGCAGCCGACCGGATCGACACCGTGGTCAGTCTCTGCAAGCGCCGAGGCTTCGTTTACCCGTGCGGGGAGATCTACGGCGGGACGCGGTCCGCGTGGGACTACGGCCCGCTGGGCGTGGAGCTCAAGGACAACATCAAGCGCCAGTGGTGGAAGACCATGGTGCAGGGCCGCGAGGACGTCGTCGGCCTCGACTCGTCGGTGATCCTGCCGCGCCAGGTCTGGGTCGCGTCCGGCCACGTCGGCGCCTTCCACGACCCGCTGGTGGAGTGCACCAACTGCCACAAGCGCTTCCGCGCGGACACCCTCGCCGAGGAGCACTCGTCGCGCACCGGCAAGGAGGTCTCGGAGGACAACCTCTCCGACGTCCCCTGCCCCAACTGCGGCGTCCGCGGCCAGTACACCGAGCCGCGCGAGTTCAACATGATGCTCAAGACACACCTCGGCCCGGTCGAGTCCGAGGAGGGCCTGCACTACCTGCGCCCGGAGACCGCGCAGGGCATCTTCGTGAACTTCCTCAACGTGCAGACCACGTCGCGGCGCAAGCCGCCGTTCGGCATCGGCCAGATCGGCAAGTCGTTCCGCAACGAGATCACGCCGGGCAACTTCATCTTCCGCACCCGCGAGTTCGAGCAGATGGAGATGGAGTTCTTCGTCGAGCCGGGCACGGACGAGGAATGGCACCAGTACTGGATCGACGAGCGCACGCGCTGGTACACCGACCTGGGCATCGACAAGGACAACCTGCGGGTCTACGAGCACCCGAAGGAGAAGCTGTCCCACTACTCGAAGCGCACGGTCGACATCGAGTACCGCTTCGGCTTCTCCGGTTCGGAGTGGGGTGAGCTGGAGGGCATCGCCAACCGCACCGACTTCGACCTGACGACCCACTCCAACCACTCCGGCGTGGACCTGTCGTACTTCGACCAGGCCACCAACTCCCGCTACCGCCCGTTCGTCATCGAACCGGCAGCGGGCGTCGGCCGCCCGATGATGGCCTTCCTGGTCGAGGCCTACACCGAGGACGAGGCCCCCAACGCCAAGGGCGGTGTGGACAAGCGCATCGTCCTGCGCCTGGACCGCAGGCTGGCCCCGGTCAAGGTCGCGGTCCTCCCGCTGTCCCGCAACGCCGACCTCTCCCCGAAGGCCCGCGACGTCGCCGCCGCCCTCCGCAAGCACTGGAACATCGACTTCGACGACGCAGGCGCCATCGGCAGGCGCTACCGCAGGCAGGACGAGATCGGCACCCCGTTCTGCGTCACCATCGACTTCGACACCCTCACCGACCACGCGGTGACGGTCCGCGAGCGCGACACGATGTCGCAGGAACGCATCTCCCTGGACAACCTGGAGTCGTACCTGGCCGCGCAGCTGATCGGCTGCTGACCCCTCCGCTCCCGCTGCCCCGCCCCGAGTGGCGGGGCAGCGGCGTATTCAGTTGTGGTTTGGCTCCACCTCCTCGTTGGTTGCTACGGCCTCAGTGCTCAATCGCCAGCTCAGCTTCCGCCGCTGGCCGCTAACTCAGCTGATCCACGGTCGCCGACGGGCTGACCTCGACTGTCTGATCAACCAGCCCACCGACCCGGGGCACGATCGCGAGCGCTGGTTGCACGCTCAGATCCGCGGCGGCGACGCGGGGCACCAGCGAGGTCGCGTGCTGCGGCCCAATGCCCACGCGAGAGCTGCCCTGGCCACCAGCTGGCACCCCCCGTGACGCCCCTGCCCGGACCCCAGCCCAGCCGCCGCCCCCTGATCCCTCCCCGCCTTGTCTCCCTGCCTGTCTCCCTTCCTCCGCCCGCGCCGGGCCGCGCTGTCCGCGCTGTCCGCTACTCGACCGCGTGCACAAGCCGCCTTCCTGTCCCCGGCACCTACCAATACGCCCGCACGTTCGGCATCGGGGTGGCCGACGCCAGCTGGTACAACGCCCGCAGCTCGCCCGCGACGGCCTCGGTGTGTTCGCGCAAGCGGGTGGGCACCGTGTGCGCCGCGATCACCCCCGCCGCCAAGTACCGCGACAGCCGGGTGGCGGCCGTGCCGTCGTCGCAGGGGTCGCCCGGGCGGTCGATGTCGGCGTCCCAGGCCAGGCCCACGTCCGGCCACCAGGCGTCGACGGTGCCGAGATGGACGTTGTCTCCTGTGGACAGCCGTGTTCGCCAGGTCGGCGCGGGCAGTCCGGCGAGCTTCACGACCTCCTTCGCCAGCCTCTCGTGCAGCCGGTGCTCCATCTTGCGCATGTCGGCGAGGACCGCGCGCAGGATGGACGTCCCCTTGCGTCGTTCCCGCTGGAGTTCCCCATAGACGTCACCGATCGCCAGTCCGCCGCGTTGCGTGGCCTCCAACAACAAGACCTTGATCTCGCCGATGGACCGCGTGCGCAGGCAAGCGTCCACAGTGGCCCGGACGAGCGGCGCCACCGGGAACCGGTGCCGGAGCTGAGTATCCGGCAACCGCGCCACCCGCTCCACCACCACCGACCCGTCGTTGCGCTCCGCGGCTCTGCCCGCCACCAGCAGATGGATCGCGCCCAGCGGAAACACCGGGAGCCCGTGCAGCCACATCGCCTCCCGTCCGGTGATGACGGCGCCGGGCGCGGCGACGCCCAGCGCCGCCTGTAGTCGGTGTTCGCGGGCGGGTTTGCTCTGGTGCATCAGCACGACGCCGTCGTCGAGCTGCTGCCAGGGCCCGGCCGGGCCGCAACACCGTTCGATCTCCGCGCCGGAGAAGCCGAGGGCGGCCAGTTCGGCCGCGCGGGCGACGCCGTGCGGGAACACGGACGGCAGTCGGTCGAGGTCCACGAGAGCTTGGTTCGTCGTCATGCTTCCAGCCAATCGCGGGTGGCCCGGAGGCCGCCAGGACAACTTCACGGTCTGTGGACAGTTAGTTGCCCTGTGGATGGATCCGGTTCCACACTCCTGGGTTGTCGTTCCCCTCTGCTAAGTTCCCCGGCCCGGCGCGCGGGCCGTCACCTCTGGAAGAATGTGTCGGGTGTCGTCCCCACCACACCCGTTCCGCCGTTTCCTGCGCAGACTCCTGATCGGCTTAGTCCTGATGGGGCTCCTGTTGGTCGGCGGGACCGCGTTCCGGGTGTGGCAGGTCGCCCGCATCGACGACCGCGACCGCGCCGACGTGGTGATCGTCCTCGGGGCCGCGCAGTACGCGGGCAAGCCGTCCAAGGTGTTGGAGGCTCGCCTGCGCCAAGCCAAGGCGCTCTACGAGCAGAACGTCGCCGACTACGTCGTCACCGCAGGTGGAAGGCGTGAGGGCGACCAGTACACCGAGGCCGAGGCGGGCCGGAACTGGCTGATGAAGCGGGGCGTGCCCGCCGACCGGATCATCGGCGTCGGCGAGGGCAACGACACGCTCGGCAGCCTGCGGGCCGTCGCCGCCGAGGTCAAGAAGCGCGGCTGGTCCACCGCGGTCATCGTCAGCGACCCCTGGCACTCCCTGCGCGCCCGCACAATGGCAGGCGACGCCGGTCTGGACGCCTGGACGTCGCCCACGCACACCGGACCCATCGTGCAGACCCGCGAGACGCAGCTGAAATACATCATGCGCGAGACCGCGGCACTGCTCTACTACCGCGCCACGAACGCGAGCGCTGACCAGATCGCCATCGATCAGGAAGTCGGCTGAGTACGCTGCTGCGGTGATCTCCGGCTACACCGAGGCCGACTGGGAACGCGCGCACGTCGAGCCGCCCAAGAGCGCGGACCTGCCGGACGCGTGGCCCGCCGTCCGCACGCCGTTCAGCCGCGACCGCGCGCGCGTGCTGCACTCCGCCGCCCTGCGCAGGCTCGCCGGGAAGACGCAGGTCGTGGGCCCGCACGAGGGCTCGGAGGCGCACGGCGTCCCGCGCACCCGGCTCACCCACTCGCTGGAGGTCGCTCAGATCGGCCGGGGCATCGCCGAGGAGCTGGGCTGCGATCCCGACATCGTCGACACCGCGGGCCTCGCCCACGACATCGGCCACCCGCCGTTCGGCCACAACGGCGAACGCGCCCTCGACCAGGCGGCCCGGGCGTGCGGCGGCTTCGAGGGCAACGCCCAGACCCTGCGCATCCTCACCCGACTGGAGCCCAAGGTCCTCGGCTACGGCATGAACCTCACCCGTGCCGCCTTGGACGCGTCGACCAAGTACCCGTGGCCGCGTCGCCCCGACACCGTCAAGTTCGGCGCGTACGCCGACGACCTGCCGATCTTCGAGTGGGTCCGCAGGGGTGCTCCCGACGGCCGCCGCTGCGTCGAGGCCCAGGTCATGGACTGGTCGGACGATGTCGCGTATTCCGTGCACGACGTGGAGGACGGGGTCCGCGCGGGACGCATCCGCGTGCGGTCGCTGGCCGACGGTCAGGAACGGGCGGTGCTGGCCGCGCTGGCCGCGAAGCACTTCTCCGACCACGCCGTGACCGACATCGAGGAAGCCGCGACGGTCCTGCTCCGGCTGCCGGTCGTGGCCGAACTCGCCGACCACGACTACGACGGCACCCTCGGCGCTCAGGTCGCGCTCAAGCGTCTGACCAGCGAACTCGTCGGTCGATTCGCCTCGGCGGTGGTCACCGCGACCCGGCGAGCGCACGGCGACGGCCCGCTCACCCGCTATGCGGTCGACCTGGTGGTCCCCGAACAGGTGCAGTGCGAGGTGGCGCTGCTCAAGGCGATGGCGCTGCACTACGTCATGAGCGATCCCGACCGGCTGGCAGTGCAGGCCAGGCAGCGGGCCATGCTGACCGAGCTGGTCGCGACGCTGTGCGACCGTGCTCCCGATGCTCTAGAACCAGCGTTCCAGCCCGCCTGGGCGGCTGCTTCGGACGATGCCGAGCGGCTGCGCGTCGTGATCGACCAGACAGCATCCCTGACCGACGCCCAGGCCGCCACCTGGCACCTCGCCCTTGTGGACAACTCCAGCCCTGTGGATAACTTCCCCGGCACCCGCTGACCCAGCCGGCAGACTCGGCATCCGAGACCCCACCACAAGTCGGGAGAACTGCCGTGCTGGACTTCACCCTCAGCCTGCACCGGGCCGTCGCGCCGGATCCGGGAGAGCAGGTCTGCTGGTCGCCGTTCTCGGTGGCAAGCGCGCTCGGCCTGCTCGCCCTCGGCGCGCGCGGCCCCAGCCAGGACGAGCTCACCGCCGTGCTCGGCGACCTCGACGCGCTGACCTCGGCCATAGCGGGCGCGTCCCGGCTGGCTCCGTCGGACGACGAGGACGCCCCGGTGCTGGCGGTGTCCAACACGCTCTGGGCGGACGACACCATCACCATCCACCGCTCCTTCGCCGAGCTGCTCGCGGGCTGGTCGGACGGCTCCGTGCGCAGCGCGCCGTTCCGCACGGAGCCGGAGAAGGCCCGCGACATGATCAACGAGGACGTCGCCGAGACGACCCGGCAGCTGATCCCCGAGCTGCTGGCGCCGGGCACGATCCGCAGGGACACCGTGTCCTCGCTGGTCAACGCGCTGTACCTGAAGAGCGCGTGGCGGTATCCGTTCGAGGAGGGCGGCACGTCGGAACGGCCCTTCACCACCGCCGGGGGGCCGGTGGACGTGCCGATGATGATGCTGAACGAGCGGGTGGGCTACGCCGCCCGCGACGGCTGGCAGGTGGTGTCCCTGCCGGGCAAGGGCGGCGTCGAGGCCGTCGTCCTGCTGCCCGACGGTGAGCTCGCCGACGCCGAAGCCGCCCTGACCGGGCAGTCCCTCGGCACGCTGCTGGACGCGCCGGACCCGACCCAGGTCCAGCTGTCCCTGCCGCGGATGAAGGTCAAGACCCAGGCCGAGCTGAGCGACGCCCTGCAGGCGCTGGGCGTGCGCACGGTGTTCACCCGCGAGGCCGACCTCGGCGGCATCAGCCCGGACTGGCTGGCCGTGCAGTCGGTCATCCACGAGTCGGTGCTCAAGGTCGACGAGCAGGGCTTCGAGGGCGCGGCCGCGACCGCGGTGATGCTGCGGCTGATGTCGCTGCCGCCGGAGCCGGTCGTGGTCACCGCCGACCGCCCGTTCCTGTTCGTCGTGCGGCACAAGGAGACGGGGGTGGTGTACTTCGTGGCGCGTGTCACCGACCCGTCCTGATCCGGGGCTGTCACGGGTCCGCGCGGCGTCTCGTCCTCCTTGTGTCAGCCACCGACACCTGGGAGGTCAGCGATGCCCCGCATCCCCGCGGTCTCGAAGAAGGACGCAGGCCCGATCGTGCGTGCCCTGTACTGGTTCGCCCGCCGTCGTTTCGGCGCGGTGCCCGAGCCGTTCGCGGTGACGGCCCACCACCCGAAGCTGATGGTGGCGGGCGGCAAGCACGAGATGGCCGTGGAGAAGGCGTCCAAGACGCTGCCCGCGAACGTCCGGGAACTGGCGGTCTACCGGGTCGCCCAGGTCCTGGGGTGCTCGTGGTGCGTCGACTTCGGCGCCATGCTCCAGCGGCTGGAGGGCCTCGACCTCGAGCGCCTGAAGCACATCGACGCCTACGCAGAACACCCCGCCTACACGGCCGAGGAGCGCCTGGCCATCGCCTATGCGGACGCGATGACCGGCGACCAGGTCACCGTCACCGACGCCCAGGTCGCGGAACTCACCGCCACCTTCGGCGAGAAGGGAGTAATCGAGCTGACGTACCACATCGGATTGGAGAACATGCGCGCTCGCGTGAACAGCGCCCTCGGCATCGTCGACCAGGGCTTCAGCACCGGCGACGCGTGCCGGATCCCCACGCCCTGACGGCCTTGCGGACTGGCGCCGCAAGGGGTGATGCCCGCACGGTCCCGCGTCGGCAGGCGCCTGCCACGGGCGTCGGGACCTGGCATCGCCGCTCAGGGGAGCCAGCGCCGGGAAGGCCACCGGGAGACCGGTGCCGGACCCTCACAGGTGTCCTGCGCGACGGTCACCGGGAGACCGCTGCCGGATCTGACAGCTGTCCTGCGCGACGGTCACCGGGTCCCGGGTTGAACGGGCACCGGGAACGGTGTTGAGCGGTCGTCGGGTGCTGGCGGTGAGCGGTCGTCGGGAGGCGGTGGCTGCGGTCACCGGAGGCCTGTGCCGGACCGGTTGGTTGTCGGGCCGGTTGGTCGTCGGGCCGTGGCGGTGCGGGGTCGCTCGAGTGCTCCGGAAGGAGCGGCGACTCGGACCAGCAACCCTTCGATCAACGGTCGAATGGGGCGCGGCTACTCCGGCAGCCGGGTGAGCTTGTCCGGGTTGACCACGTCGTAGATGCCGACGACGAGGCCGTCGCGGATGGCGAAGGCGGTGACGCGGCGGGCGATGGGGCGGGGGCCGGGGACGTCCGGCAGGGCCATGCCCATGTCGCCGTTGACCAGGACGGGGCGTAGTTCGCCGAGGCGGTCCACGCCGTACTGGCGCAGCAGGCCGATGAGGAAGCGGGAGATCTTGTCCGTGCCCTCGATGCGGTGGCGGGCCGTGCGGGCCTTGCCGTCGCTGTCGCCGACGAAGACGGCGTCCGGGTGCAGCAGCTCGACGACGGACCGGACGTCGCCGGTGGCGAGGGCGGCCAGGAAGCGGCCGAGGACCTCCTGCTGCTCGGACAGGGCCTGGCGGGGCGGCGGGTCGGCGTCGGCGGCGATGCGCCTGCCCCGGGAGGCGTGCTGGCGGGCGGTGACCTCCGTGCAGCCCAGCGTCGAGGCGATCTCGGCGTACGGGATGCCGAAGGCGTCGTGCAGGACGAAGGCGACGCGCTGCTCGGGGGTGAGGCGGTCGAGGACGACGAGTGCGGCCATGCGCACGCCGTCGTCGCGGACGACCACGTCCAGGGGGTTCTCGCCGGGGGCGCCGTCGAGCGGGGTGACCACGGGTTCGGGCAGCCACGGGCCGATGTAGCGCTCGCGGCGGACGGCGGCCGAGCGCAGGCGGTCGAGGCAGAGCCTGCCGACGACGGTGGTCAGCCAGCCGCGCAGGTCGCGGATGTCCGACGGGTTGTCCACAGTGGACAGACGCAGCCAGGCGTCCTGGACGGCGTCCTCGGCGTCGGCGATCGTGCCGGTCAGCCGGTAGGCCACCCCCAGCAGGTGCCCGCGGTGCTCGGTGAAGCGCTCGGCGAGCACGGCGTTCCCAACGGTCACGAGGCCCATCGTAGTCCGGCTGATCGGCGCGCATAGACTCGACGGCTGTGGCGGGGCGCATCCGGGAGAGCGACATCGCGCTCGTACGCGAGCGCAGTCGCATCGACGACGTCATCGGCGAGTACGTGGCGCTGCGCAGGGCGGGCGGCGGCGCGCTGAAGGGGCTGTGCCCGTTCCACGACGAGAAGACGCCGTCGTTCAACGTGCGGGCCACGCACGGCACCTTCCACTGCTTCGGCTGCGGCGAGGGCGGCGACGTCATCGCCTTCATCATGAAGATCGACCACCTCTCGTTCGTCGAGTCGGTCGAGCGGCTGGCCGAGCGCTGCGGGGTGCAGCTCACCTACGAGGGCGGCGGCACCAGCGTTCAGCGTGACCGGGGCACGCGCGCCCGGCTCGTCGACGCGCACAAGGCCGCCGCCGAGTTCTACGCCGAGCAACTGCGCTCGCCCGAGGCCGTCAAGGGCCGCGACTTCCTCGCCGAGCGCGGCTTCGACGAGGCGATCTGGACCAGGTTCGGCTGCGGCTACGCCCCCGCGGGCTGGGACCGGCTCACCAAGCACCTGCTCGGGCGCGGGTTCGAGGTCGCCGAGCTGATCAAGGCCGGGCTCTCCCGCGAGGGCAGGCAGGGGCCGATCGACCGCTTCCACCGCAGGCTGCTCTGGCCGATCAAGGACATCAGCGGCGACGTCGTCGGCTTCGGCGCGCGCAGGCTCTACGACGACGACCAGATCCAGGCGAAGTACCTCAACACCAACGAGACGGCGATCTACAAGAAGTCGCACGTGCTGTTCGGCCTCGACCTGGCCAAGCGCGAGATCGCCAAGCGGCACCAGGTCGTCGTCGTCGAGGGGTACACCGACGTCATGGCCATGCACGCCGCCGAGGTGCCCACCGCGGTCGCGTCCTGCGGGACGGCGTTCGGCAAGGAGCACATCGGCGTGCTGCGCAGGCTGCTGATGGACGACGACGCCTTCCGCGGCGAGGTCATCTTCACCTTCGACGGCGACGAGGCGGGACAGAAGGCGGCGCGCAAGGCCTTCGACGAGGGTGACCAGCAGTTCGCCGCCAAGACGTTCATCGCCATCGCCCCCGACGGCATGGACCCCTGCGAGCTGCGCCAGCACAAGGGCGAGGTCGCCGTGCGCGACCTGGTCGCGCGCAGGCAGCCGCTGTTCGCCTTCGCCATCCGCGCCGTGCTCGCCGAGCACGACCTGGACACCGCCGAGGGCCGCGTCGAGGCGTTGCGGCGCACCGTCCCCATGGTCGCCGGGATCAAGGACCACTCCCTGCGCGACGACTACGCCCGCCAGCTCGCGGGCTGGGTCGGCTGGGACGACATGGCCACCGTCGTGCGCCGGGTCCGCGAGACCGCGGGCGGGACGGCGACCCAGCCGAAGAAGGCCAAGCCGGTCGACCCCAACCAGGGCGCGCTCGCCGTCGACGTCAGCGGCCCCTCGCGCCCGGACCCCCGCGACCACAAGCTGCGCGCGCAGCGGGAAGTGATCAAGCTGGCGCTCCAGGAGCCCGCCCTCGCGGGCCCGATGTACGACGCGCTGCCCGCCGAGGTGTTCACCCACCCCGCCTACGACGCCCTGCACCGCGCGATCCTCGACGCCGGGGGCGCGTCCTGCGGGCTGGCGGGCGCCGACCTGCTGGAGGCGGTCAGCAAGAACTGCGCCACGCAGGTCCTGCGCACCCTGGCCAGCGAGCTGGCCGTGGAGCCGATGCCGCTGCCGAACAAGAACGCCGCCGCCGAGCGCTACGCCGCCGCGATCCTCGCCGCGGTGCAGCGCGAGCTGGTCGCCCGGCAGATCGCGGACCTGAAGTCGCGGCTGCAGCGCGTGTCCCCGGTCGAGGAACCGGACGAGGCACGCGCGCTCTGGGGGGACATCGTGGCGATGGAGGAGTGGTACAAGGCATTGGGCAAGCAGGCGGCGGGTGAGTTCGAATGAGCCTCTTCTCCCGGATCTTCGGCGGCGGGCTCCCCTCGGGCTTCCCCGGTCAGCTCGACCGCGACGAGGCCGTGGCCGCGTCCGCGCCGGTCCGCGGTGGCGGTCACCTGGTGGCGACGTCGCTGGGCCTGTGGGTGCCCGAGGGCGAGGGCACGCGGCGCATCGGCTGGCACCTGGTGTCGAAGGCGGCGTGGGCGGCCGGTGTGTTCACCATCACAGAGGCCGAGGAGGCGGGTGCGGCGGGCAGCGCCGTCCTGCTGCGCGACCTCGCCCCGCGCCGGATCGCCGTCGAGCAGCCGGGCAAGCTGCCGCAGGCCGTCCACCAGCGGGTCACCGGGTCCATCCGGTCCCGCCACCGGCAGGAACTGCCCGGGGGCGGCGCGTGGTTCGTCCAGCGCAAGGTGCCCGGGCGCGACGGCGTGGTCCTGCAGGTCCGGCCGGACGAGGGCGTCGACGTCGAGGCGGTCCGGGCGGTCGCCGCGGAAGTCGCGGCCAAGATCGAGGCTGCCCGCGACCCCGACTGATCTGGTAAACCGTACGTACGGTTTACATGCTCAGGGAGGCGTCATGTGGAACCCCGCCGACTACCTCGCGTTCGGTGACCAGCGCGGCCGTCCGTTCTACGACCTGGTCGCCCGGGTCGCCGCCGCGCACCCGCGGTCCGTCGTCGACCTGGGTTGCGGCCCCGGCACGCTCACCGCGACCCTCTCGCACCGCTGGCCAGGTGCCCGGATTGCGGGCATCGACTCGTCGCCGGAGATGGTCGCGGCCGCCAAGGCCCGCGGTGTCGACGTCCGCGAGGGGGACCTGCGGACCTGGGAACCCGCCGCCGACACCGACGTGGTGATCAGCAACGCCGCCTTGCAGTGGGTCCCCGACCACGCCGACCTCCTGCGCGCCTGGGCGTCGGCGCTGCCGTCGCACGCGTGGATCGCCGTGCAGGTCCCGGGCAACTTCGCCGCCCCGTCCCACGTCCTGACCCGCGAACTCGCCGCCGACCCGATCTGGCGCGACCGCATCGGCCCGCTGCGCGACGAGGACGCCGTCCTGACCCCCGCGGAGTACGCGGACCTGTTCACCGGCTGCGAGGTCGACGCCTGGGAGACCACGTACCTGCACTGCCTGGACGGCGAGGACCCCGTCCTCGAGTGGATCACCGGCACGGCCCTGCGCCCCGTCCGCGCCGCCCTGGACGACGCCGAGTGGGAGCAGTTCCGCGCCACCCTCGCGCCCCTGCTGCGCGCCGAATACCCACCCCGCCCGGACGGCACCACGTGGTTCCCGTTCCGCCGGGTGTTCGTCGTCGCCAGGACGCCCTAGCCGCGGCGCTTGTCGAACCCCAGCTTGGCCCGCGCGATCCCGGCGGCGCCCTGCACCGCGGGGTTGTCGCTCAGCCGCCGGTACGTCCGCACCAGCTGGTCGTACCGCCCCCGCCCCGCCTTGGCGCCAAGGACGTACCCGACCGCAGCTCCGAGCAAGAACCCCACCACAGCGCTCGCCTCCCGGCCCTCGACAGCAACTTGCTCCATCCTCCGTGCCCCCCGCGCACGGTCGGGGAGGTACCCCCGCGAAGCGGCCCCGAAGCATGCGCTAGAGTTACCTCCCGTCGGGCGCGCCCGACGGAGGCCCTTCCTCCATAGCTCAATTGGCAGAGCATTCGACTGTTAATCGAAGGGTTGCTGGTTCGAGTCCAGCTGGAGGAGCTTCTAGCCCAGGTCCGCTGACCTGGGCTATTTCTTTGCCTGGGTAGTGGATCATGTTCGGCCCGGTCGCCGGGTAGGATCCCCAGGGACGGGGCGGTAGCTCAGTTGGTCAGAGCAGGGGACTCATAATCCCTTGGCCGTGGGTTCGAGCCCCACCCGCCCCACAACCAGCGCTCACCCGCCCATCCTCCGGACGGCAGGGTCGGGACTCGCGAGGGCGCGCTCACGGACGGCGGTCAGTAGGTCTGTCGCGTTGAGGGCTCGGAGAAGGCTGATCACGCAGCCGTACTCGAATTCGGTGGCGCCTTCGGCGTCCAGTTCAGCCCACATCAGCTTGGCCAGCCTCTCTCCGTCGACAAGTCCGCGTTCGTCGGCGCGGCGGAGCACCTCCCAGGCGGCCGGGCCGGTCTTGTGGGACACGGACGCCGCGAACACGCGGTCCAGGAGGGTGGGCACATCGTCGGAGAAGGCGGCGAGGAACTCCAAGGCGGCTGCGCGCTCCCATGCGCGACCTGTCAGGGCAGCACTCAGCCACTCCACTCGCTGGGATGCTTGCCGCACGGACGTCCTGGCCCGCGCAAGCGCTTGGAACGCTGCCACATACTCCGACCAGCTGTCCACGATCGCGACGATATCCGCGATTGAATGAGGTTGGCAGCAGCCTGGTGGGAAGTGTCTACTCCCCGCCATGGGTGGAACGACGTTGGCTGTCTTGAATCCGTTCACCGCTGAGCGGGCTGAGGCGGTCGTGGTGGAGGAGATGATCGCCGAAGGCTTGACCCGGTGTGCGCCTGATTCCGAGTACTGGTACTCGGCCGACGGATTGCCCTACGGCTACTCCCTTGACTTCCCGCATGAGGAGTTTGATCTGCGGGCCGTCGAGCGGACGGCAGGAACCGGCATGCGCTCCGAAATCCTGCTGCACATCTTCACCAGTGACATCGCGGGTCGGCCTGCTCTGGGGCGGATGGCCCAGCGAGTTGCGGAGCGGGCCGGGGGTTGGGTTTTCGTTGAGTTCCGCACTCCTCCTTCTGCTGATCTCCTTCACTGCCTGGAGACCGCTGGCCGCTTGATCCGAGTCGACGGGGCCGTCTACCTCGACGGGCCCGCGATGGCCGCATGGAACGCGCACCCGGACTTTCATGTGGTGAAGTAGACGAGACGGGAAGGCCGGATGACGAGCGCGTGGGACGAAGTGGTGGCGGCGATCGAGGGGTCGCCGTACGGCATTTCCGTGCTGCCTGCCGATCCTGCCCGTGCGCGGAGGTGTTTGAGCAAGTTGTCCATCACGGCCAAGTCCTGGCTCGGCGCGGTGGTGGCCGAGACTGGCGGTCTGCTTGTCGACCACGGGTGGCTGCGGGTCCTGGGGAGCGGGACCGAGGCGTTGCCGGACGTGTTCTCTGACGGTTCGACTATCGCCTATGACGTGCTGGGCGGACAGTTCGCCTGGATGCCTAACAGCGAGGGCCGACCGACGGTGCACTACTTCGGGCCGGATGACCTCAGTTGGGTCGACCTAGAACTCGGTTACGCGGACTGGCTGGAAGCGATGCTCAACGGCGCGCTGGACGAGTTCTACCGATCCCTCCGGTGGCCGGGATGGCAACCAGAGGTCGCCGCGATCGCCCCGGATCACGGCCTCCACACCTGGCCACCGCCGTGGAGCGTGGAGAGACACGATTTGTCGCGGGTGTCGCGAAAAGCGGTACCGCTAGGCGAGTTGATTTCCCTCCATTACCACGCTGCGCGGCAAACCGGGGCCGATTGCGGGTCATCGAGACCAGCGCGGCCGGACGTCGGGAACTTCGCTCATTAGCCGAGCGGCAGTGCGTCGTGGTTGTTGTAAGAGCGTTCTAGGCTTCCTGCTACCAGGTTGCCCGCAGAACTGCGGGCCCAGGCGCCCAGGCCCTGCGCCGCGCGCTGAAACCGACCCGTAGGACGATCCTCGTCGCGGCGCTGGGGCTTGGCGTTCTCGCCTACGCGGGCACCTTGGGCTGAGTGAGCAGGTCGACGATGCCGACCGTGTCCTCGTCGCCGTGGCCTTCCGACAGGCGGCGGCGCATGAGGGACAGGTATGGGGTCAGCAGTTCCGGGCTGACGCCCTGGTCCTTCGTCGTGTCCAGCAGTGTGGGGATGCCCGCGACCTGCATCGCCAGGTTGGAGACGACGCCCTTGCGGTAGTCGCCGCTCTCCAACTGGTCGGCGTGCAGGTGCGCCACGTCCGCCATCGCCTTGAGCCAGTCGGCGAGCAGGGGTGCGAAGGCGGTGGGGGCGATGTCCTCGTTGCGGATCAGCGCGAAGGCGTGCGCCACTCCGCCGAACATGCCGTTCATCGCGCACAGCAGGGCCACGTCGTGGAGGGCGGCGTAGCCGGGGTCCTCGCCGACGTACTTCGTCCCGGCGGGCACCGCGAGGACGTCGGCGTGCAGGTCGAACAGCTCGCGGGAGCCGCTGTAGAAGATGTACGCCTCCGGGCCGCCGATCATCGGCGGGACTGCCATGATGCCGCCGTCGAGGAAGCGGGCGCCGCGCTCGCGGGCCCATTCCGCCCGCGCGCGGGCCTGGGCAGGCGTGGAGGTGGTCAGGTTAACCACGTCCTTGCCGGTGAGGTCGACGTCGGCCAGGGCCGCGCCGACGCTGGCGTCGTCGAGAAGGCACACGACGATGAGGCGGCTCGCGGCGACGGCCTCCGCCGCGGTCGCGACGGCGGCGTCGCCGAAGGGCTCGGCGCGGGCCGGGGTGCGGTTCCACACGGTCAGGGAGCGGCCTGCGGCGAGCCAGGTGCGGGCCAGGGCGGCGCCCATGTCGCCGAGGCCGAGAAGGGTCAGGTCGGTCATGCCCCTACCTTCGGTCCGCGCCGAGGCTTGATCAAGTACGCACTTCGAAGTGGGTGGTTACCCTGAAGTGCGTACCGAGACAGGGGGAGACATGGCGAAGCGGCCCGGCGCGTACCACTGTGGAACCGAGGCGGCGATGGACATCATCGACGGCAAGTGGAAGGTGGGCATCCTGTGGGCGCTCGGCGAGGGCGTCCGGCGCTTCGGCGAGCTGCGGCGGATGCTGCCCGGCGTGACCGAGAAGGTGCTCGCCTCGCACCTGCGTGAGCTGGAGCAGGACGGCATCGTTCGCCGCGAGGCCCTGCCGACGGTGCCGCCGCACGTGGAGTACTCCCTGACCCCGCTCGGCGTCTCGCTCAACGACGCCCTCGCCCCGCTGGCCAGGTGGGGCGAGCAGCACATCCTGTCCGCCGTTCGGTGACAGAGGCCCGGCGTCCCGGCAGAGTGGATCACAGGTGGTCGCGAAGCGGCTCGACGTCACCGTCGCCGCTGCCGTCGCCGAGGTCGTCGCCGAGCACGGGCGGATCGACGTGCTGGTCAACAACGCGGGCCGCACGCACGTCGGGGCGGTCGAGGAGACCACCGACGCCGAACTGCGGTCGCTGTTCGACGTGCACGTGTTCGGCCCCGCCGCGCTGGTCCGGGCCGTGCTTCCCGCACATGCGCGCCCGGCGGTCCGGCGCGATCGTGCAGCTCAGCAGCATGGGCGGGCAGCTGTCGTTCGCAGGGTTCGGCGCCTACAGCGCCACGAAGTTCGCCCTGGAGGGCGGATGGTGTCCACAGCGGACGGCGCCCAGCCGGGCGACCCGGCCAAGGCGGCCGCGGCCATCATCGCCGCCCTGGACGCGGACGACACGCCGTTGCGGCTGCCGCTGGGCGCGGACGCCGTTGACGCGATCGTGGGGCACCTGGACGGCGTGCGCGCCGAGATCGGCGCCTGGGAGAAGGTCGCCCGGGACACCGCCTTCTAGACGGGCTGGCCCGCGAACCAGTCCCTGGCCTCCTGCCGGGTGAGCGCCTGGATGACCAGCACGCCGAACACCAGCGGGAGCAGCATCATCGGCGAGAACGCGCCAGCGGACAGGCCCGCGATGAGGTTGATGACGCCGTTGGCCACCACGATCGCCTCGACCGTGAGCACGGTCGGGCGCACCCACGGTGGTCTGCGGTGCATCATCGCCGCGGCGACGAGGATGACCGCGGCCAGCACGACGCCCACCACCGTGAGGGCGATGAGCAGGCCCGCGCCCTCGTCGTCGACCGCGGCCAGCAGCACGAGGATCAGCAGGTTGCCCAGGATGCCCAGCCCGCCCTGCACGTACATCAGCACGCGGGTGGGGCGCAGGGCCTTCGGCAGCTTCTCTTCCATCCGCCCAGTCAACCGGGTCCGGCTCCTTGATCCAATGGGGTGACCGGAACCTGCCTGCGCCGGGAATGCGGGTCCGCTCCGCGCGGTTGTCCTGACCGAGCGAGGGGAGACGAACGATGACGCAGGTGATGACGGTCGAGGAGCGCGAGGCGTTCCTGAACGAGCGCCGGGTCGGGGTGATCGCCGTCGGGCGGGCCGACCGGGGTCCGCTGGCGGTGCCCGTCTGGTACCGCTACGCCGACGGCGAGGTCCAGGTGTGGATCGAGCGCGATTCCGTCAAGGACAAGGTGCTCCGCAAGGCGGGCCGGTTCACGCTGGTGGCGCAGAGCGAGGAGCTGCCGTACCGGTACGTCTCGGTCGAGGGGCCGGTCGTGGCCGCCGACGCCCCGCCGACCCGGGAGCAGGCCGTGGCCATCGCGGGCCGCTACCTCTCGCCGGAGGAGGCCGACGGCTACGTCGACTCGGCGCTGGGGGAGTCGTCGGTGCTGGTCCGGATGCGCCCGGAGAAGTGGCTGAGCAGCGACCAGGGCAAGACCGGCTAGCCTTGCGGTCATGGTGATCGTCGCTGGTTCCCTCCGGATCGCGCAGGGGCGGCGGGACGAGTTCGTCGCCGCGTCCCGGCCCGCCGTCGTCCAGGCCAGGGCGACCGTCGGCTGCCTGGAGTTCGTGGTCACGGCCGACCCGGTGGACGACGACCGGGTGGTCGTCTACGAGCGGTGGGAGTCGGTGGAGGCGCTGGCGGGCTTCCGCGGCGACGGCCCCGGCGACGACCTGAGCGCGATGATCGTCTCCGTGGACGTCGGGCAGTACGCGGTCATGTCCTAGCGACAGGCCTCGGCCAGTTCCTCGGGGATCTCGACGCCCATGCCGGTCAGCTCGGCGACGATCTCCCGCGCCCGGTCGTGGTCCTGCACGCGCAGCGCCAGTTCCGCGCGGTACAGCAGCGCTTCGGCGCGGTCGTCGTCCGGGCCCGCCTTGGCCAGGTTCGTGTCGAGGATGCGGATCGCCTGGGCCGTCTCGCCTCGGCTCTCGCCCTGGACGACGGCGTTGGCGAGGGCCTTGGCCAGCGGGCTGCTCGCCTCCGCGCCAGCGGGCTCGGGCTTGGCCGGGAAGATCCGCAGCCAGTTGCCGCCCGGGTCCACCACGGTGAAGCCGCTGAGGTTGTCCTGGTTCTTGCGCTTGCGGGGCCGGGTGATCCGCGGGATGCCCGCGAGCGGCAGCTTGCCGTAGCGCTCCCTCAGCCCCGCGGCGAACTCGGCGAACAGCGCCCCGGTGTCGGGGACGATCACCAGGCAGGAGCCGTAGGAGTCGGCGGGGTCGAACGGGTCCATGCCGAAGAAGTGCAGCTCCAGGTCTTCCCGGCGCACGCACAGGTAGGGGTTGGGCTTCGTCTGCCGGTAGGTCCGGGTGAAACCGAGCGCGCGGTAGAAGTCCTCGGTCTCGTCGATCGACGGGCAGGGCAGCAGCGGAATGGTCTTCTCGTCGGCCACGCCTCACCGTAGCGGCGTGCCCCTGGTCTCCGGCAGCGTCAGGATCACGACGAACGCGATGGCCGAGCCCGCCGCCACGTACCAGAAGAACGCCGTCGCCATGCCCGCCCCGGACAGGGCGCTGATCAGCAGCGGGGCCGTGCCGCCGAAGACGGCGACGGTCAGGTTGTACCAGGCGCCGATGCCGAGTCCGCGCAGCTCGGTGGGGAACAGCTCGCTCATCAGCGCGGGCGCGATCGACGTCATCGCCGTGTAGAGGGCCAGGCCGACGGTGAACACCACCAGCAGGTTGCCCAGCCCTGGTTTGACCAAAGTGGACAACGGGACGATGAGCACCGCCGTCGCCCCCGACCAGGCCAGCAGCTGGGGTTTGCGGCCGAAGCGGTCGGCCAGCGCGCCCATGGGGTACTGCAGCACGACGAACACCGCCGTGGCGATGGACAACGCCAGGAACACGTCGACGGCGTCGGCGCCGCGCGTCTTCACCGCGAACGGGGTCAGCGCGCTGAAGAAGGTGTAATAGCACAGCGTCGACAGCATGGTGAAGCCGACGAGCTGGCCGACCGCCTTCGGGTGCTCCCGCAGGGTCGTGCGCAGCGGGTGGGGCACGCGGTTGGCCTTGTGCGCCTCGAACAGCTCGGTCTCGGCCAGGCTGCGGCGCAGCCACAGCCCGATCAGGCCCAGCGCCCCGCCGAGGAGGAACGGCAGGCGCCAGCCCCAGGACTGCATCGCGTCCTCGCTCAGTACGCGCGCCAGGGTGAAACCGAGGACGGACGCGCACAGCACCGCGCTGCCGGTGGAGATGTAGAAGAACGCCGAGTAGCGGCCGCGCCGCTCCTTCGGCGCGATCTCGCCCAGGTACGCCGAGGCGTTCGACACCTCGCCGCCCAGCGACAGGCCCTGCACGATGCGGGCCAGCAGCAGCCCGATCGGGGCGAGCCAGCCAGCCTGCTCGAACGTCGGCAGCACCCCGATCAGCACCGACCCGCCCGCCATCATGACGATGGTCAGCACCATCGCCGGTTTGCGCCCGCGCACGTCGGCGAAGCGGCCCAGGATGATCCCGCCCAGCGGCCGGAAGAAGAACGCCAGCGCGTAGGTGGCGAAGGTGTTGATCTGGGCGAGCGTGTCGTTGCCCGAGGGGAAGAACGCGGTGGCGAAGTAGATGCTGAACGTGGCGTAGATGGTCCAGTCGAACCACTCCAGCGCGTTGCCCACGCTCGCGGCGACCAGCTTGCGCACCGGCAGCCGGTGCCGAACGGCGGTGTCGACCATGTTTGACACACTAGGCCGACGGTTGGTTAGCGCACCAGCTCGAATTCCCACTTCAGCCGGGGGCCGACGTACCAGTCGAAGTCGCCGCGGTTCTCCCTCGGCGTCCACTGCAGGTTGAACTCCCCGTGCAGGGTGATCTCGAAGTTGCGCATCGGGCGGACGCCGAAGTCGGCCTCGTTGTCCAGGCCGAGCTCGAAGCCGTGGGCGCGCGACCAGTCCAGGGTGAACTGGTGGGTGTGCCGCAGGAACCAGTTCGGCCACAGCCGGATCTCCCGGTTGAGCAGCTCGACGCTGCCGTTGCCCGCCAGCGGGCCGACCCCGCTCCCGTTCAGCCGCAGCTGCGCGCCCGGGTGGGTGGTCAGGTCGAAGTCGCGGAAGTCGTCGAGCATCCGCTCGATCGTCGTCTCCTCCCACCGCAGCCACAGGTGGAACGGGATGCGCAGGTTCAGCGGCTGCAGGCGGGTGCTCGCGGGCGGCTGGACGGGCTCGCGCTCCAGCGCCTCCCAGGTCGCGTCGTCGACAACGCCGGTCGCGGGCAGGCCCTCGCGGCGCTGGAAGAACTCCACCGAGGCCCTGGTGACGGGGCCGAACTTCCCGTCGACCCGGCTGAGCCGGACCTCGCCTGCCTCGGCCTCGGCGGCGAGCCGGTCGGCGAGCAGGCCCTGCAGGTACTTCACCCAGTCTTCCTGGTCGCTGTCCTGGCGCAGTTCGGGGTTGCCCATGTCGCCCTCCTCAGGCCAGCGCCGTGTCGCCGGAGCCGTGGCGCAGCGACCCGTCCACCCCGTCGACGCAGGACGGAACGGGCTGGTCCTCCAGCCAGGCGACCCACTCGGCGGTGAGCTCGACGCGTTCCTCGGCGTCGATCTCGCTCTCGAACTCGACCCGGATCTGCTCGTCCATGCCCCCGATCGTGGCCAGCGGCCCGACGTGCGCCAATGTCCGAACGGGCAAGCCAACGGGCAGCTCAGCCGCGCTCGTACCGGGTGATGGACAGCATCGCCACCGGGTCGGCCGGACCGGCGGCCACAGTGGCGCGCAGCCGTTCGCGCAGGGCGTCGGGGTCCATGTCCTTGCCGATGAACACCAGCGCGGTCCCGGCCCCGGGTTCCCTGGCGACCCGCACCGAACCGCCGACGACCTGCACGGCGAACCGCTCGTCGAGTCCGAAGTCGACATAGCCCTTGGCCCGGTACACACCCGTGTGCCGATCGGTGAGCACGGCGGCCAGGCGGACCGGGTCCAGCGGATCGGCGCAGGTGAAGTCGACGGTGTCGTAGCCCGCGTGGATGTGCGCGCTGTGGTCCTCCAGGTCGAAGAACGACAGCTGTTCGGCAGCGGGCCGCTCGACCGGGTCGAACAGCAGGTCGGGATCGATGCGGCCGTGCTCGGTCGGCACCACGGGCGCGCCGCCCGCCAGTTCGCGCACCAGCCCGGCGAGCCCGGGGTCGGTCGCGCGGTCGATCTTGTTGAGCACCACCAGGTCGGCGTAGCGCAGGTGCTTGTCGATCTGCGGGTGCCGCTCGCGGGTGGCGGCGAACTCCGCGGCGTCGACCACCTCGACCAGTCCGGCGAACTCCACGCCCGGGCAGGCCAGCACCATCCGGGCCATCGCGGGCGGCTCGGCCAGGCCGCTGGCCTCGATGACGATGGCGTCGACGTCGGCGTCGGCCAGCCGGGCGAGCATGTCCGCCAGGTCCGAGGCGTCCACCGCGCAGCAGAGGCAGCCGTTGCCGAGCGTGACCATCGAGTCGACCTGGGCGGCGACGGCCATCGCGTCGACGTTGATCCGCCCGAAGTCGTTGACGATCACCCCGATGCGCCGCCCGCCCGCGGTGCGCAGCAGATGGTTGAGCAGGGATGTCTTGCCCGAGCCGAGGAAGCCCGCCACCACGACGACCGGAATCAGCACGGCCGAAGGGTAAGCCCCCGCCGGAACCCCCCGTTCCGGCGGGGGCGGTGACCGTCAGTAGCAGACGTAGAGGCTCCAGCCCGCCCAGTCCTCCTCGCATTGATACGCCCACCAACTGGTGCCGAGGCCCGAGTAGCCGACGGTCTCGCAGTCCTGCCGCGTCCAGTAGCTCCCGTAGAACGTGTCGCACATGAGCCGCCGCGGTTGCGCGCTCGGCTCGGCATCGGCGATGGCGGACACCGAGGTCGGCAGGGCGAGCGCGGCGGTCATGGCGGCGGTGATCCAGGTCTTGCCGAACATGGCGATATCCCCTTTTGTCCCCAGTCGGTCGCGGTGTTCCGCGTCCATGGGGACGACGCTACGGCGCGGGCGGGCGCGGGGCGTCCTGCGCGCGCACGATTCCCGCGTCCTCCCGAAGCCGGACCCCGACCCCTAACGGGCGTCCACTTTGGTCGAGTCGAAGTACCGGCGGACGGCGGCGGTGTGCAGGGGGAACGCCAGCGGGGCGGGGGCGCGGAGCACTTCCCAGCCGGTGGATTCCTGGGTCGGCCGCGACGGCGGCGGGTCGTCGACGCGCGGGGCGATGCCGAAGACGAGCAGCGTGCCGTCGGGAGCGCTCACGGTGTCGAACAGGGCGATCCCGGCCGGATCGACCGGCACGCCCGCCTCCTCGGCGCACTCCCGCGCGGCGGCCTGCTGCCACGTCTCGCCGTATTCGATGAAACCGCCTGGCAGCGCGGGCAGTCCGCGCCCGGGATTGATGGCGCGGCGGACGACCAGCAGCCCGTCGTGGACCGGAAGGAGCAGCACGGCGACGGGCGTCGGATTGCGGTAGGCCGTGTGGCCGCAGCCGCACCGGCGCGGCCACTCGGGGGCGACCGGACGTCCACAGGCAGTGCAGAACGGCATCCGCGCGACTCCTACCGGAACATAGTCGGTTCCGACGAAAATGGTCGGGCCGGGCGGGCTACCATCCCGGCGGCCAGGGGAGTGTGTCATGACCATGAGTGCGCGAACGACGTCCAGGCGCCAGTCCGCCAGCATCGGCGCTGCGGTGCTGGGAGTGCTGCTGCTCGCGGGCGCGGCGCTGGGCACCGGCATCGCCCGCACGGCGGTGGCCGTGTCCGACGGGCTGACGTGGCTCGGCGACGACCAGCGCGGCGAGGTCGTGCAGGTCAACCCGGCGTCCGGGCGGCCGGAGACGCGGCTGGCGGTCGCGGGCGGCGACGCGCGGCTCGACATCATCCAGCGCGACGGGATGCTCGTGGTGCTGGACCGGCGCACCGGGCAGATCACCGTCATCGACCTGGCCACGCTGCTGGCCAGCGGGCGCAGGCAGGCCCCGGCGGGCGCGGCGAGCAAGGTGCTTCTGGCCGAGGGCAGGCTGTTCATCGTCGACCGAGCGGGCGGCACCATCGCCCACGTCGACCCGGTCACCCTCGCCGACGTCGGCGAGCCGTGGGCGGCGGGCGGACCGCTGGCCGACGCGGCCGCCGACGAGGACGGCCTGCTCTGGGCCGTGGACGCGGGCGGCGTGCTGCACAGCCTGGAGTGGTCGGACGCGCAGACCCGGTTCGTCGAGCGGGGTAGCCGGGCCGTGCCGGGCGCGGGGCCGAGGACCGTGCTCGTGCCGCACCGGAAGGGCGTCACGCTGCTGGGCCTGGAGGGCGGCGTCGTCCTGCAGGACGGGACCGGGAGCGACCACCGCGCCACGACCGCGCCCCAGGCGGGCGACGTGCTCGCCGCGCAGACCAGCCCGCACGACCTCGTCCCCGCGGCCGTGCCCGCGTCCGGGATCGTGGTGATCCTGGTCGGCGACCGGGTGCTGACCGTCGACGTCGGCGCGCTCGGCTGTCCCCGCCCCGGTCAGCCCGCGGTGTTCCACGACCGCGTGTACGTGCCGTGCCTGGGCTCGGGCAAGGTCATCGTGCTCAACCGCGACGGCCAGCGCGGCGGCGACGACGTGCACACCGGCGCGGGCGACCCGAGGCTGGTGTTCGACGACGACCGGCTGTTCATCCAGACCCCGGGCGCGGAGACCGGCGTGGTCGTCGACCCCGACGGCGACACCCGCGCGGTCCGCGTCCGCGACCCCGAGCTCCCGGTGACCGACCCGGAGCGCGACCCGCCGCCGACCGTGCCGTCGCCGCCGAAGCCGGACCCGGACGAGCCCACCCGCACCCGGCCCAACCAGCCGCCGCCGCGTCAGCCGAGCGGGCCGCCGTCGGTGGACGCGCCGCGCCCCGGCTCGCCGACCACCACGCCGTCGGTGTCCGGCGTCGCCGCGGCGCCCGGCCAGCCCGCTGGCATCACGGTGTCGCTGGCGAACCGGACCGACACCCAGGTCACGCTGCGGATCGGCTGGAGCGCCCCCGCCGAGGACGGCATCGCCGGGTACACGATCACCGCCACCGCCGCGGGGGACAGCGCCACCAAGCAGTCCGCGGGGACCAGCGACGAGCTGACGCTGGACTGCAAGGCGCTGTGCGCCGCGGGCGGGCCGATCGAGATCCAGGTCGCCGCGTACACCGGGTCGGCCGTCGGCACGCCCGGCGTCACGACGTGGAACCTGCCCGCCCGGTCGGCGCCCCCGACGACCACGGCCGCGCCGCCGCCGCGCCCGACGACCACCACCCCGCCGCCCCCGCCGCCGACCACCACGCAACCGCCGCCTCCGCCGACGACGACCACGACGACCACGACCCAGGCGCCGCCGCCCGCGAGCGTGCCCACGGCGGGCGCGACCGTCATCACCGGCGTGTCGGGCGTCAACTACCAGCGGACCCTCGCCATGGCCCCGCCCGCCGACTGGGCGAACCACGACGGCACGTGCGAGGTCGTGAACCGCACCTACGGGTACACCACGCCGATCGCGTGCTCGGCCACGTCCGCGGTCATCTCCATCGAGGAGGGCTCGAACTCCATCGTCGTCCGGGCGCACGCCCGCGACGGCAGCCGGTCGGTGGACTCGGCCGCCCGCGCGGTCTTCAAGCGCATCGACGAGCCGACCTGCAGGCCCGGCACCCGGATCTGCGAGCGGCCGAGGGTCGCGTCCGCGCCCGCGGAGGAGACCGCGGGCACCGGGGTGATGGTCGCGGCGGGGATCGGGCTGCTGATCACGTCCGCGCTGCTGCGCGTGCGCCGCAGGGGAGAGCACGGGTGACCGCGACCGTCCAGGTCGGCGAGGCCGAGATCGCCGCGTTCCGCACGCTGCACGCCCGCGTCGGCGACGCCGTGGAGACCGCGCTGCGCGGCAAGCGCCCGGTGATCGACCTGGTGCTGGTGTCGTTGTTCGCCGGTGGGCACGTGCTGTTGGAGGACGTGCCCGGCACGGGGAAGACGACGCTCGCCCGCGCGGTCGCAGGCGCGCTGGGCGGGATGTCGCGCCGGGTGCAGTTCACCCCCGACCTGCTGCCCTCGGACGTGACGGGCACGTCGGTGTACGACCCGCAGACCGGGCAGATCCGGTTCCGGCCCGGCCCGGTGTTCGCCAACGTCGTGCTGGCCGACGAGATCAACCGCGCCGCCGCGAAGACGCAGTCGGCGCTGCTGGAGGTCATGGAGGAGCGCACGGTCACCGTCGACGGCGTCGCCCACGCCGTGCCCGACCCGTTCCTCGTGGTGGCCACGCAGAACCCGATCGACCTCGACGGCACCTACCGGCTGCCCGAGGCCCAGCTCGACCGGTTCATGCTGCGCACCGCGATCGGCTACCCGGAGAGCGACCACGAGCTGGCCGTCCTGCGGCCCGGCAGCGGCGCGGGCGCGGTCGGCTCGGTGCCGACCGTGACCAGCCCCGCCGAGGTGGCCGACTGCTCCCGGCGGCTGGCCCTGCTGCACGTGGCCGACCCGATCCTGCGCTACATCACCGACCTCGGCGCGGCCACCCGCGCCGACGACCGGCTGCGGCTCGGCGCGTCCACCCGGGGCCTGCGCGCGCTGGTGCGCTGCGTCCAGGTGCACGCCGCCGCGCACGGCCGCCACTTCGCGGTGCCCACCGACGTCCAGCGGCTGCTCGTCCCGGTGCTGGCCCACCGGCTCGTGCTCACCCGCGAGGCGCAGCTGGCGGGCGCGTCCACCGAGGACGTGCTGGCCGATGTGCTCGACCGGGTCGAGGTGCCCCGGCCGACGGCGCGATGACCGTCCGGGGCGCGGCTGTCCTGGCAGCGGGCGCGCTGTGCGCGGGATGCGGGCTGTGGTGGCGGTATCCGGGGCTGACGGCGCTCGGCCTCGCGTTGGTCGCGGTGGTCGTGCTGTCCTTTGTGGTCGTGCTGGTGGCCTCGCCGGTCGACGCGGTCCGGGAGGTGCGGCCGAGGACCGTTCCCCGGTTGGCGGCGTGCACCGCGTCGGTCGTGGTGAGCGGGACGGGCAGGCTCCCGGTCGAGGTGGTCGACACGGTGGCGGGGTCGCCGGTCGCGCTGGACATCCCGGAATCCGGGCGGGTGTCGTATCCGGTGCCGACACAGCGCCGGGGCGTGGTCGCCGTGGGGCCGTTGACCGTGCGCCGGTACGGGCCCGCGGTGCTGGCGGTGTCGTCGCGCGTCGCCGCGGGTGAGGTGACGGTGCGGGTCGTGCCGAGGGTGCTGCCGGTGCGCGGGTTGCCCGCGGGCGCGCGGCGCGGGCAGGTGGGCGCGGACGAGCGGGTCGAGCGCGGCGGCACGGACCTGGTGGGGTTGCGGGAGTACGTCCCCGGCGACGATCTGCGGCGGCTGCACTGGGCGACCAGCGCGCGCACGGGCACGCTGATGATCCGCGAGGACGCCGATCCCGCGCGTCCGCACCTGGCTGTCCTGCTGGACGACCGGGAGTCCGCGCACACGGCGGAGTCCTTTGAGGAGGCTGTGGAGGTCGCGGCGTCGCTGGTGGCCTCGGCGGCGGCGGACGGCCACCCGGTCCGGCTGTTGTCGGCGTCGGGCTCGGTGGACGTGGAGGTGCTGGAGCCGGACGCGGCGGAGGCGCTGTCGGCGCTGGCGGACGTAGTTCCCGTTGCGGCGCAGGATGTCCGGCCGGTGCCGGTCCGCGATCTCGATGTCGTGGCGGCCATCGGTTCGTTCGCTGTGGACGAACTGATTCTGGCTGCAGGCCGGGGCGCGTACGGCGTAGTGTTGTCGGTGGGGTCGGAGGATTCGGTGAGCGCGGGCGGCGCGGTCATCGTGTTGCGCGGCTCGTCCGCCGAGGCGCTGCTGCGCGCGTGGGACGCGGTGGTCCTGTGAAGCGGTTCGGGTGGTCCGCGGTGCTGCTGGCGGTGGCGGCGGTGCCGTTGGCGCAGGGCTGGTCCGGGGCCGTGGCGTACCCGGTGTTCGCCGCGGCGATCGTGGTCGCGCACGCGCTGGTGGCGGCCGCGGGGTCGCGGTTCGGCGGCGGGACGGTGCTGTCCGTGTTGCTGCCGGTCGGGCTGTTCGGCGGGTACTTCGCCGCGCGGGGCGCCATCCCGGGCGGGCCGCTGGAGGTGCTGCGGGACAGCGTTCCCCGGCTGCTGACGGCGGCCAGACCGGCGCCGCCGTCGGTCGACCTGCTGATGCCCGGCGCGGTCCTGGTGTTCTGCGTCGCCGTGCTGGCCGCGGTGTCGCTGCGGGGCGCGCGCCTGCTGGGGCCGCCGCTGGCCGCGGTGGCGCTGTACGCCGCGGGCGCGCTGCTCACCGGCGGGCAGGCGGACCCGTACGGCCTGGTGGCGGTCGGGGTCGTGGCGGTGGCGCTGGCCGGGTGGGTGCGCGTCGCCGAGGCGCCGCTGATCCTCGGCGCGGTGGTCGCGCTGGTGGCCGTCGTGCTGCCGGGGGCGAACGCCTTCGAGCCGCGCGAGCTGGTGCGCCCGCCGGTGGCCGACGTCCAGGTGGCCAACCCGCTGCCGAGGCTGGCGGCGTGGGCGGCCGCGCCGGAGACCGAGCTGTTCCGGCTGCGCGGGCCGCAGCTGCCCGTGCGGCTGGCCGTGCTCGCCGACTACACCGGCGCGAGCTGGCGCGCGTCGGCGCTGTACGGGCCGCTGGGCGCGGTCGACGCGCCGGACCTGCCTCCGGGGCAACGGGTCGAGGAGGCGTCGGTCGAGTTCGTCGTCGGCGCGCTCGACGGGACCTGGCTGCCCGGGGTCGGCCGGACGGTCTCGACCAGCATCGGTGACGCGCTGGTCGACGCCGACTCCGGCGCGCTCGTGCTGCCGCGCGGGCTGGCGCCGGGGCTGCGGTACACGGTGCGCGGCGTCGTCGACCAGCCGACGGACGAGGCGCTGGCCGCGGCAGGCGTGCCCGGCGGGCCCGCTGTCCGCCGGTACCTCGCGCTGCCCAATCTGCCCACCGAACTCGCCGAGTACGCCCGGCGCGGCGTGGAGTCCGCGCGCACGCCCTATGAGCAGGCGGTCGCCCTGGAACAGGTGGTCCGCCTCGACCGCGTGCCCGACGCGGAGGCGCCGACCGGATCGTCGTACGCGCGGATCTCGCAGTTCCTCTTCGGCGCGCCCGGCAGCACGGGGGCGGGCAAGGGCACCGCCGAGCAGTTCGCCACCGCGTACGCCGTGCTGGCGCGGGCCGTCGGCCTGCCCACCCGTGTGGTGGTCGGCTTCCCGCCCGTGCCCGAGGGGCCGGACGGGTACCGGGTGGTGCGCGGCATCGACGCGACGGCCTGGCCGGAGGTGTACTTCGACGGCTGGGGCTGGATCCCGTTCGACCCGGTGTCCGGCACCGACAGCGGCCCGAGCGCGGCGGCGAAGCGGGAGGTGCTGGACCGGCTCGCGTCGATCACCGCGTCCCCGACCACGCCGCCCACCGACGCCCCGCCGCTGGTCCAGCCGCCCGCGCCGGTCGTGGAGCCGCCCGTGGCGGCCGAGCCGTCGCGGTGGCCGGTAGTCCTGGCGGTGGTGCCGGTGCTGCCGGTGGTCCTGTTGTTGGCGCTGCGCGGGATCCGCCGCTCGCGGCTGCGCCGCGCGGGCGCGGCGGGGGCGTGGCGGCACGTCCTCGACCTGCTCGTGGTGTCCGGCCGCGCACCCGCCCCTCGGCTGGCCGCGCCCGAGGTCGCGTCGTCGCTCCCCGCGCCCGCGCCACGCCTGGCGGACCTCGCCGACCGCGCCGCGTTCAGCCCGGAAGGCGACGTGGCAGGCGCCGAGCCGTGGCTCCTGGCCCGTCAGGTCCGGCGCGCGGTGTCCCGGGGAGTGCCGTGGTACCGCAGGGTGTGGTGGCCGATCGACCCGCGGCCGTTGCGCCGCCGCTAACGCCTGACGCACACCCGCCCGGAGGCGCCCCGCTGCGTGGCGGGGTCGTCGAGGCCGATCGCCACGACCTGGAAGCAGTATTCGGGCGCGGCGGGGTCGAGGTCGACGACGAAGCTGGTCAGCCCCGCGGCCACGCTGGTGATCGGGACCGGCGGCCCGTCCGGCGCGGTGACGTCGTAGAGCACGAACTGCGCCCGGCCGCCCGTCGGGTCCTCCCACACCAACTCGGCAGCGTTCCCCTGATCGTCCACTTCGGTCAGCACCGGCGCGATGGCGGGATCGCCGCCCGGTGGGATCGGCGCGGTGGAGGAGGTCGCGGGTGGCGGCGGAGTCGTGGTCGGCGCGCTGGCGGGCACACCCTCTCGATTGGCGAGGAACCCGATTCCCACGCCGATGACGGCCGCCACGGCCCCCGCGATCACGAACCCCCGCAACCGCCGCCGAGGCGCTTCCTCGTCGTCCCGGGGTTCGGGCATCGCGGGGAACCCCGGAACCTGCGCGGGCGACAGCTTCGGCACGGTGGGCAACTCGTCCCGCCCCGCGGAAACGCCGGGAGAGCCCGGGAGTGCTCCTGTCTGGGCAGCGGTGTCGCCACCCCAAGGACCGCGGTACTCGTGATCGAACCCGACCGCGCTCTCCGCATCCAGGGGTCCGCCCACCCCAGGACCGAACTCCGGCCCTACCGGCTCCCCATGCCGGACGGTGAGATCCGCCAGCCGCCCCGTCATGGTCCCGCGCGACTCCACCGGCGGTGCGGGCACAGGAGCGGGCTCGACGGGCGCGGGCGGACTCGGAGCGGGCCCGAAGTCAGGCAACTGCGTCACGTCGTCGCCAAGGCCCCCAGGCGCGATGGCCGTGGCTTCAGCGCTCCGACTGTCGTCCACCTGCATAGCCGTATGCGCGGTGTCGGCGGGAATGCCTGGGCTCGCGGAGGAGGCCGGTTCCGGCTCATGCACGGAATCGGGTGAGGCGGAGTGCGGGGTGTCGGTGGCAGGCGCGCCCGGTCCGCTGACGGCGGTCGCCGAATCGCCTGCGCCCTCTCCCGAGCCACCTGGCATAGCGAGCGGGGGAGGGGTGCCGCGGCTGGGCGCGCCAGGAGGCTGCCAGCGGCGGAGGTCGGTGGCCACGGCGGCGAGGGCGTCGCGGAGGGTGGTGGAGTCGGGGTAGCGGTCCTCGCGGTTCTTGCGCAGGCAGCGGTCGATGACCCCGGCCAGGGCCTCGGGGACGTCGGGGCGGGTGAGGGGGCGGGGGTCGGCCGAACGGACTCGGTCGAGGTAGGAGAGGACCGTGTCCTCGTTGGGGTTGTCGCCCGCGAACGGGGGGACGCCCATGAGCAGGGTGTGCAGGGTCGAGCCCAGGGACCACACGTCATCCGCCGCCGCGGGGGCGGTCCCGTCGAGCATCTGGGGCGCGGCGTGGCGGTAGCTGACCAGCTGCAGCGACGCCGAGTGGCCCGCGTCCGCTCCCCGGGCGATCCCGAAGTCGGCCAGCACGTACGACGTGGGCAGGACCAGCACGTTCTGCGGCTTGACGTCGCGGTGCAGGATGCCCTGGGCGTGGGCGAAGGCCAGGGCGTCCGCGACCGCGACGCCCGCGGCGACGACCTCCGACACCGGCAGGGGGCCGTGCGTGGTCAGGCGGTCGTGGAGGGAGCCCAGGTCGTAGTACTCCATCACGATGCACGGCCGCCCGTCCGGCAGGGTGCCGGTGTCGAGGACGGTCACGATGTGCGGGTGCTGACGCCCCAGCCGGACGGTGATCTCCAGTTCCCGCCGGAAACGGGCCTGGGTCGCCGGGTCGACGGCCTGCAGGGCCTTGATGGCGACATCGCGCCCCAGCCCGTCCTGACGGGCCCGGTACACCGCCCCCTCGCCGCCCTGGGCGATGAGCCGGAAGCCGCTGTAGCCGGGGAGCCGCAGGTCCGGTGCGGCGGCAGGCCCCGGTCGCGGGGCCCACGCCCGCATCTCCTCCGCCGACAGGTCGTCCTGCACGCCACGCCCCCGCTTCTCCCCGGCGCATCGTAATCGGTCAGGCGTCGAGCAGGGACCGCAGGACGCGGACGCGGTCGGCCTCCACCGGGTGGTCCCAGCTCCTGCGCACCAGCCCGCCTGCGTGGATCGCGGTGACGCCGATGGCCCGCAGCGCGGGGACGTGGTCGTGGCGCAGCCCGCCGCCCGCGAGCAGCCGGGGCCCGGCCACCGGCCAGTCGGTGCGGGCGGCCAGGACGGGCAGGCCGTCGCAGAGGCCGCTGGCCGACCCCGCGGTGAGCACGGTGTCGAGCCCGGGCAGCCCGGCCACGTCCGCCCACGCCTTGCGCGCGTCGCCCGCGTGGTCGACCGCCCGGTGGAACGTCCACGGGCAGCCGTCGACCGCGTCCACCACCGCCGACGTCGCGGCGAGGTCGACCTCGCCGTCCGGGGTGAGGAACCCGAACACGAACTCCTCCGCGCCCGCCGCCCGCAGGGCGCGCGCGGCCTCGACCATGCGCTCCACCTCGGCCTCGTCCGCGGTGAACCCCGCCCCGCCGCGGAGCATGACCCGCAGCGGGATGCTCACAGCCGCCCGCATCTCGGCGACCAGGGCCGCGTCTGGCGTGGTCCCGTCCCGGGACATGTCGGCGACGACCTCGAGGCGGTCGGCGCCGCCCCGCTCCGCGGCGCGGGCGTCCTCGGTCGTCAGGGCGATGATCTCCAGCAGTGGTGTGCGCACCCCACCATAATGGGTCTAGACCAATTGACTCGTCACGCCGGGTCCGGAACCGCTTCCGGCGCGGGGTTCCACCCGTGGTTGGGCGGGGTGTTGCCCGGTCCGCGCAGCACGCAGAACTCGTTGCCCTCCGGGTCGGCCAGGACGGCCCAGCCCAGGCCGTCGGGCTTGCGGCGGTCGACGAGCATGGTGGCGCCGATGCCCAGCAGGCGCTCCACCTCGTCCTCGCGGTTGGTCTCCGGCTTCAGGCACAGGTGCAGGCGGTTCTTCCCCGACTTGGGCTCGGGGACCTGGGCGAAGAACAGGGCGGTGCCGCCGGGGAGCACGACGACCGCCTCCGGGTCGCCGGGCTGGTCGTCGTCGGCGAGCGGGTAGCCCACGACCTTCGACCAGAAGACGGCGAGCCCGTAGGCGTCGGCGCAGTCGATCACGATGTTCTGGATTGTGCTCGTCATGGGCCGAACCGTTCCCGGATCGGCCCCGCCCCGTCAAACCGGTTTCAGCTCCAGCCGAGCTTGCCCACCCGGCCGCGAGCGCCAGACGCCCAGCACGCGCCGTCGCGGGCGCAGTCGACGGTGTCGAAGCTGCCCGCGTCGAACGAGTGCCACCGCAGGCCGCCGTCGACGGTCACGTCGCTGCCGGTCGGACCCACGGCGATCGCCACCGTCGGCAGGAACGGGTGCCACGCGACGCCGGAGCGGTAGCCCTGCGGCGCGACCGCGGGCCTGCTCCACGTGCGCCCGCCGTCGCGGGTGACGCCGAGCGCGTCGACCCCGCCGGTCGGGTCCGTGTAGTCCCCGCCGACGGCGATGCCGCGCGAGCGGTCCCGGAACGCGGTGGCGTACACGCCCGCGCTCGGCCCGCTGGCCAGCACGGTGTCGTGGGCGGTCCAGGTGCGGCCCCGGTCGGCGGAGTGCAGCACCCGCGCCGTCGCGCCGCCGCCGGTGGCGATCCAGGCGTGCCTGCCGCCTGCGACGGTCAGGCACTGCCCGCTCGCGGCGAACCCGAACTCGCCCGCCAGCGCGGGCGGCATCCCGGCGTCCGGCACGACCTGCCAGCTCGCGCCGCCGTCGTCGGTGCTCAGCACGCGGAACTTCCCGTCGACCGGGTCGCTCATGGCGAGTCCGTGCCTGCGGTCGAAGAACGCCATGCAGTCGTAGAACGCGGCGGGCTCGGCGCTGCGGAAGGTCTCGGTCCACGTGGCGCCGCCGTCGGTGGTGCGGTAGATGCGCGACTGGTCGCCGGGTCCGATCGACATCGTCACCGCCGTGCGCGCGTCGAACGCCTCGATGTCGCGCAGGTCGAGCGCCTCGCTGCCGGGCGGCGTGCTCCGCTGCCACGTCCGTCCACTGTCGACGGTTCGCAGGACGGTGCCCCTGGCCCCGCTCGCCCACGCCACGCGGGAACTCACCGCCGCGAGCCCGCGCAGCTGCGCGTCCGTGCCGGTGACCGAAAGCCGCCAGGTCAGGTCCGGGTGGCGGGCCGGGGTCGCCGCCCCCGCCGCCGGTGCCCCGCCGAGCGCGACCGCGACCAGCGCGGCCATGATCAAGGATCGCCTCATGCCCGCGCACCGTAGTCGACCGGACGCGCAGCGGACAGGGTTCGGCGATATCAGACCTGCGGATGACGCACGGTGACCGGACCGGATGATCGACTGTGGACATGCAGGATTCGCACGCGTCCCCTCGGCTGCGCCCGCCGAGGAACCCGGTCGAGCGCCGCGCCGTCACCTGGTGGGCGACGCAGGCGGCGCTCTGGTGGGGCGGGATCGTCGTCGTGCTCGCCGTCGCCGCGGCCGTCATCGGGCCCGCCCGGTTCTGGCTGCTGCTCGCCGCGGCCGTCACTGCGGTCGTGTGCCTGGTCGACGCGCTCGTGGTCTCGCGGGTGCGGTTCCGGGTCCACCGCTGGGAAGTGACCGACGACGCCGTCTACGCCAGGACCGGTTGGTTCATGCAGGAGTGGCGGGTCGCGCCGATGTCGCGCATCCAGACCGTCGACACCAAGCGCGGGCCGCTGGAGCAGCGCTTCGGCCTGTCGACGGTGACCGTCACCACCGCGTCGGCGCACGGCGCGATCAAGATCCCCGGCCTCGACCACCGGATGGCCGACGACCTGGTCCAGACCCTCACCGCGATCACCCAGGCGACGCCCGGTGATGCCACGTGACGGCCGACTGGCGGCGCCTGGACCCGCGCACGCTGCGGGTCACCCTGGTGACCATGCTCGGCGTCGCGGTCGTCGCGGGCGTCCCGACCACCGTCGGCCTGCTCGGCACCGGACTCCCGTTGCTGGTGATCGTGCCCGTGGGCGCGGTGCTGCTCGTGCTCGGCGGCGTCGGCATCGACTGGCTGCGATGGCGGCACACGCGGTACCGGGTCACGGACTCGCGGGTGGAGGTGCGGCACGACTTCGTGGTGCACACGGTGAAGTCGATCCCGCGCGAGCGCGTGCGCAGCGTGGACATCGACGCCGGGCCCGTGCACCGGCTGTTCGGCGTGGTGAAGGTGCGCATCGGCACCGGGCAGCAGGACAAGGCGGGCGAGGTGATCACCTTCGACCCGCTGGACCGCGCGCTCGCCGAACGGCTGCGCGGCGACCTGCTGCGCCGCACGACGACCGAGCCCGCGACGGCCGTCCCCGGCGAATTGGCCCGGCTGGACTGGGCGTGGCTGCGGTACGCGCCGCTCTCGGTGTCCACGCCGATCCTGGGCGCGGCGGCGTTCGGCGCGGTCATGCAGGTCGCCGAGTGGTTCGGCGTGCAGGCCGACGTGGTGCGCGCGGTGGGCGGGTTCTTCGCGAGCCTGTCGGTTGTGGAGCTGGTGGCGGTACTCGTGGTGATCGGGCTCGTGGTGGGTGTCGTGGGCTCGCTCGGCCTGTTCGTCGAGATGTGGTGGAACTACCGGCTGACCAGGGAGTCCGGCGCCCTCGTCATGCGCCGCGGCCTGGTGACGACGCGGTCGCTGACGTTGGAGGAGCGGCGGGTGCGCGGGCTGGAGTTCGTCGAGCCGCTCGGCGCGCGGCTGGCGGGCGCGGCCCGGCTCGACGCGGTGGCCACCGGCCTGCGGGTCAAGGACGAGAAGGGACACAGCGTCCCGCGCTCGTTGGCCCCGGCGATGCCCAAGGCGAAGGCGCAGGCCCTGGCCGCGTCGATCCTGGGGGAGTCGCCGCCGCCGACCGAGGCCGCCGGGCTGACCGCGCACCCGGTCGCCGCGCGCAGGCGGCGGCTGGTCTGGGCCGTCTCGGGGGCGTTGGCCCCGGTGGCCGTGCTCGCGCTGCTCGGCGTGCTGCTGACCGACGTGCTGCTCGTGATCGCCGGGGTCGTCGCGGTGATCGCGGTGCCGCTCGCCGTCGCGCTCGGCATGGACGCGTACCGCAATCTCGGGCACGGGCTGCGCGGGGAGTACCTGGTCGCCCGGTCCGGGGCGGTGCGCAGGCGCACGGTCGCGCTGCGCCGGAGCGGGGTGATCGGGTGGCGCGTGGTCAGCTCGCCGTTCCAGCGGCGGGTGGGCCTGCTGAACCTGGTCGCGGTGACGTCAGCGAACTCCGGCGCCTACGAGATCCCGGACGTGGACGCCGCCGGGCTTGCCTTCGCCGACGACGCCGTTCCCGGTGTGCTGGGCCAGTTCCTGGACTACGGCCCCGGCGAAGCCGCTGCTACCGACAAGTAGGCTTCCGGTTCGTCATGAGCAGACACACCACCTTCGTCGCCGTGGGCGACTCGTTCACCGAGGGCATGTCCGACGACCTGCCCGACGGCACCTGCCGGGGCTGGGCCGACCTGGTCGCCGCGCGGCTGGCCGAGGACACCGCTGGCTTCCGGTACGCCAACCTCGCCGTGCGCGGGAAGCTGGTCGGGCAGATCGTCGACGAGCAGGTCGGCCTCGCCGCGGCGATGCGCCCGGACCTGGTCAGCTTCGCCGGGGGCATGAACGACGTCATGCGCCCCGGCTGCGACATCGACCTGGTGCTGCGGCGGGTCACCGAGGCCGCCGACCGCCTCGCCGAGGCGTCGGGCAGGCTCCTGCTGTTCCGGGTGATCGACCCGACCCGCAGGATGCGCGGCGCGGCCCGGCTGCTGCCGCGCATCACCCGCCTCCTGGACGCCGTCGACGCCGCGGCCGAGCGGCACGACGCGGTGGTCGTCGACCTGTTCTCCGCGCGGGTGTTCGACTCGCCCGCGCTGTGGGCGGAGGACCGCATCCACCTCAACGCCGAGGGCCACCGCAGGACCGCAGAGGCCGTCCTGTGCGCGCTGGGCCTCGAGCCCGAGTTCGAGTGGGACGCCCCGGTGCCGCCCCCGCCGCCCCTGCCCTGGCGCGAGCGCGCCAAGGCCGAACTCCGCTGGGCGAGGACGCACGCGCTCCCGTGGATCGGCCGCAGGCTGACCGGTCGCTCGTCCGGCGACGGCCGCGCGCCGAAGCGGCCGGAGCTGACGCCGGTCAGGCCGTAGCGGTGGCGGGCGCGGCCAGATAGGCCCGCAGCTCGGCGACGGCGGCGCGGCCCGCGCGGTTGGCGCCGATGGTGCTCGCCGACGGGCCGTAGCCGACCAGGTGGACGCGGGGGTCCGCGGTGACCCGGGTGCCGGTCATCGGGATGCCGCCGCCCGGGGCGCGCAGGCGCAGCGGGGCCAGGTGGTCCAGCGCGGCGCGGAAGCCGGTGGCCCACAGGATCGTGTCGGCCTCCGTCTCCGCGCCGTCGGGCCAGCGCACGCCGGTCGGGGTGATCTCGGTGAACATTGGCCTGCGGCGCAGCGGTCCGTCGGCGATGGCGGCCCTGATCCGCGGCGTGAGCGCGAGGTCGGTGACGCTGACGACGCTGGCGGGCGGCAGTCCCGCGGCCACCCGCTCGGCGACCTTCGCGACGGCCGCGCGGCCCCACTCGGGGGTGAACGGCTCGTCCCGGAAGACCGGCGGGCGCCGGGTCGCCCAGGTCGTCTCGGCGGCCACCGGCCCGATCTCCAGCAGCGCCTCGACGGCCGCCGTGCCGCCGCCGACCACGACCACCCGCTCGCCCCGGAAGTCCTCGGGCGAGCGGTAGTCGGCGCTGTGCAGCTGGCGGCCGAGGAAGGCGTCCTGGCCGGGGTAGCGGGGCCAGAACGGCTTGTCCCAGGTGCCGGTGGCGTTGACCACGGCCCGGGTCGTCCACTCCCCGGAGTCGGTGGCGACCACCAGGCGCCCGTCGCCTGCCTCGGTCACCGCCGTCACCCGGACGGGCCGCAGGACGGGCAGGTCGAACTCGGCCTCGTAGCGGGCGAAGTAGGCGGTGATGGCCGCCGACGCGGGCTCGTCCGGGTCCGCGTCGGGCAGGGCGAGGCCAGGCAGGGCGTGGAACCCGTGAACGTGCTCCATGACCAACCCCGGCCTGCGGTGCCGCCACGCGCCGCCAGGGGTGGCGTTCGCGTCGAGGACGACGAAGTCCACGCCGTGCCTGCGCAGGAAGTAGGCGCTGGACAGCCCCGCCTGCCCCGCGCCGATCACCACCACATCGGTTTCCACACCCTGGTCAACGCTCAGGACGTCGTCGGCATGCCCGGGCGCTCGAGGTAGGTGTCGTCCGGGCCGGTGAAGCCGAAGCCCTTGTAGAGGCCGTGGGCGTCGTTGGTGTGCAGCAGCCAGCGGAACCGCGCGCCCGGCCCGTCGTCGATCATGCGCCGCACCAGCGCCTTGCCCAGGCCCCGCCCGCGCGCGTGCTCCAGCACGAACACGTCGGCGAGGTAGGCCAGGGCCACCCCGTCGGACACCGCGCGGGCGAATCCGACCTGGGCGCCGGTCGCCGACTCGTACACGCCCACGACCCGCCACGCGCCGCGCAGCTGGGCGTCGAACTGCGCGCGGGTGCGCCAGCGGCCCCAGTAGGCGTCGGTGGACAGGTACGCCCACACGGCGTCGGCGTCGATGCGGCCGGGATCATCGTCCAACTCGTACACGTGCGCGAACCTACCTGCCCGCGGCGTAGCGGGCGGGGGAGATTCCCACGGCGGACCGGAACTCGCGGCTGAAGTGCGCCTGGTCGCTGAAGCCGAGGTCGGCGGCCAGCCGCGCCCAGTCGACGGCGCCGCCCTCGTCGGCGCGGGCCGCGGCCTCGTGCATCCGGTACCTGCGGATGACCCACTTCGGGCCGACGCCGACGTATTCGTTGAACAGCCGCTGCACCGACCGCACTGTCCGGCCGAACCGGTCGGCGAGGTCGTCGACCCTGGTCAGGCCCCGGTCGTCGCCGATGGCCGCGACCATGGCCCTGACCTCGGCCACCACCGGGTCGACCGGCGGGCACAGCGGCAGCAGCGCGGCCTCCAGCGCGTCGACCTCCGGCGCGACGTCCGGGGCGAGCCCGGGCACCAGGTCGGCCGCGGCGAAGCGCTCGTCGGTCAGGACCGACACCCGCCTGCCCAGCCACGGCCGGAAGCCGCCCGCGTGGAACCGCACGCCCAGCACGTGGCCGCGCCCGACCAGCGTCCGCCGGAACAGCCCGTGCAGGACCCCGTACACCCACGTCCCGTCCGGCTCGACCACCAGGTGCACGTTGGGATGCGGCACGACCCGCTGGGTGAACTCCTCGGCCAGGTCCCAGGAGACCTGCCAGTAGTACTCCACGAACGGCGCCAGCGCCGGGGCGGGCGGGATCTTGCGCAGGTCGAACTTCGTGCGCGCCGTCGTCGGGTCCAGCACGCCCGGGCTCACCTGGTCCACCTGCACGGACCCCACGGTAATCGGACCGGCCGACACTGTCGCGTTTGTTCAAGACGGGCCGGCTACCGTCGATGGCATGGAACAGGACCTGATGGCGAAGGTGGCCTCCGCCGCCGTGGACATCGCCCGCAACATCAAGCCCAGCCAGTACGACCTGCCCACCCCGTGCGCCGAGTACGACGTGCGCGCGCTGATCAACCACTTCACCCACTGGTCGGCCATCGTCCTGGAGCGCACGGCCCGCAAGCTGCCCCCGCCGACCGACGGCTCGGAGGACGAGAGCACCGACTACGCCGCCAAGCCGGACTGGCCCGACTTCTTCGCCACCCACGTGGACCGCTCCATCGCCGCGTGGGCCGAGCCGGGCGCGTGGGAGGGCGAGACGGTGATGGCGTCGAGCCCGATGCCCGCGCGGACGATCGGCACCATGATGACCGCCGAGCTCGCCCTGCACGGCTGGGACCTCGCCGCCGCCACCGGCCAGGCGTACACCCTCCCCGACGACGTCGCCGCGGATTTGCTGCGCACCGTCGAGAGCATGGCGGACATGGCGCGCCAGTGGGGCGCGTTCGGCCCGGAGGTGGGCGTTCCCGCCGACGCGCCCGCGCTGGACAGGGCGCTCGCGCTCAGCGGCCGCGACCCCGGCTGGAGGCCGTAGTCTCGCGCGCATGGCATGGGATGTGCTGGTGGTCGGCGGCGGGATCGCCGGGGTGTCCGTCGCCGCCGAGCTGGCCGCCCGGGGGTCGGTGCTGCTCGCCGAGGCCGAGCCGGAGCTGGCCAGGCACACCACCGGCCGGTCCGCGGCGATCTGCGTCCCCTCCTACGGCGGCCCGCTCGTCCGCGCGCTGACCGCCGCCTCCCGCTTCCCGGATGGGCTGCTCACCCCGCGCGCCATGCTCTGGGTGACCACCGACGGCCCGTCCCCCGGCCGCCCCGGCGCCCGGCCGATCAGCCTCGAGCAGGCCCGCGAGGTCTGCCCGGCGCTGCGGCCCGGGGCGATCGCCGCCGCCGACCTCGACGAGCGCACCGCCGACATCGACGCGATGGGCCTGCACCAGCACTACGTCCGCGCGCTGCGCGCCCACGGCGGCGAGATCCGCCGCGGCGCGCCGGTCACCGCGCTGCGCAGGGACGGCGCGGGCTGGCGGGCCGCTGTCGGCGCGGACGAGGTGCGCGCGGGCCTGGTCGTGGCGGCCGCGGGCGCGTGGACCGACCGCGTGGCCGCGCTGGCCGGGGTGCCGCCCCTGGGCCTGCGGCCGCTGCACAGGACCATCGCCATCGCCGCCGGTCGGCCCGTCGAGCCCGACTGGCCGCTGGTCGTCGACACCGCAGACCGCTTCTACTTCCGCCCCGAGTCCGGCGCGCTGCTGGTCTCCCCGGCCGACGAGACGCCCAGCGAGCCGGTTGACGCCAAGCCCGACGACCTCGACGTCGCGCTGGCCGTCGAGCGGGTCAACGCGGTCACCACGCTCGGCCTGCGCACCGTCCGCACCGCGTGGGCCGGGCTGCGCACCTTCGCCCCCGACCGCGATCCCGTCGTCGGGGTCCGCGACGGCCATCCCGGGTTCGCGTTCTTCGCCGGTCAGGGCGGCCACGGCATCCAGCTGGCCCCCGCGCTGGCCGCCACCGGCGCGGCGATCATCGCCGGGGACGACCCGGGGGACGGCCTCGCCGCCGCGCTTTCCCCCGATCGGTTCCCCTGACTACTGTTACGCGCCAGTAAGGGCGGAGGGAGTCCAATGACGGACATGCGGTCGCGGCTCGCCGACATCGTCGGCGCGGCCAACGTGCGGGACGGGGCGGACGCCGCCGAGGACTACGCCCGCGACGAGGGCCTGACCAGCGTCGCCACCCGGCCCGCGTTCGTGGTCGCCCCCGGCGACGCTGGCGAGACCGCCGAGATCCTCAAGGCCGCAGCCGAGACCGGCACCCCGGTCACCGCGCGCGGCTCCGGCACCGGCCTCTCCGGCGCCGCCGTGCCGAGGGCGGACGCGATCCTGGTGTCCTTCGAGCGGATGAACCGCGTGCTGGAGATCGACACCGAGAACCACGTCGCCGTCGTCCAGCCCGGCGTCACGCTGCGGGAGCTGGAGGAGAAGACCGCCGAGCACGGCCTGGTCTACCCCGTGTACCCCGGCGAGCTGAGCGGCAGCCTGGGCGGCAACGTCGCCACCAACGCGGGCGGCATGCGCGCGGTCCGCTACGGCGTCACCCGCCACCACGTGCTCGGCGTCGAGGCCGTGCTCGCCACGGGCGAGGTCATCCGCTGCGGCGGCAAGTACGTCAAGGCCAGCACCGGCTACGACCTCACCCAGCTCATCGTCGGCTCGGAGGGCACGCTGGCCCTGGTCACCGAGGCCACGCTCAAGCTCCAGCCGCGCTTGGCCCACCAGGCCACCGTGCTCGCGCCGTTCGGCGACCTCACCGCCGTGGTCAGGGCCGTGCCCAAGGTGGTCGCCAGCGGCATCGGGCCGCTGATCCTCGAGTACATCGACGCCATGACCATGGGCGCGATCACCTACACCCACGACCTGCAGCTCGGCATCCCCGACCAGGTCCGCGACACCTCCCAGGCCTACCTCGTGGTCATGCTGGAGAACCGCGACGCCGAGCGCCTCGACGACGACGTGGCCGCCACCGGCGAACTGCTGACGGCCCTCGGCGCCGTCGACGCCTACGTGCTGCCCGGCCCGTCCGCGCGCCGCCTGATCGAGGCCCGCGAGCAGGCCTTCTACACCGCCAAGGGCGCGGGCGCCGACGACGTGATCGACACCGTGCTGCCGCGCGCCGCGCTGCCGGAGTTCATGGCCCGCGTGCAGGGGATCGCGCAGGCCAGCGAGACCTTCGTCGTCGGCTGCGGGCACGCGGGCGACGGCAACGTCCACCTCGCGGTGTTCCAGAAGGACGCCGACAAGCGCGCCAAGGCGCTGCGCGAGCTGTTCGCCGCGAGCATGGAGCTGGGCGGGGCGATCTCCGGCGAGCACGGGATCGGCCACGCGAAGAAGGCCTACTTCCTCGACCTGGAAGACCCGGCGAAGATCGCGCTGATGAAGCGGATCAAGCAGGCGTTCGACCCCACGGGGGTGCTCAACCCCGGCGTCCTCTTCGACTGACGGAATGGATCACATGAACGGGGCACAATCGCTCATCCGCACCCTCGTCGACTCCGGCGTGGAGGTGTGCTTCGCCAACCCCGGCACCTCGGAGATGCACTTCGTCGCCGCGCTGGACACCGTGCCGAGGATGCGCGGGGTGCTGGCGCTGGCCGAGGGCGTGGTCACCGGCGCGGCCGACGGCTACGGCCGGATGGCCGACAAGCCCGCGGCGACGCTGCTGCACCTGGGCCCGGGCATGGTCAACGGCATGGCGAACCTGCACAACGCCCGCCGCGCGCACACCCCGATCGTCAACGTCATCGGCGACCACGCGCTGACCCACAAGGGCTTCGACGCGCCCCTGGAGTCCGACATCGACGCGCTCACCGGCTGGACGCACGGCTGGAGCCGCACCTCGACGGACACCGCGTCGGTCGGCAAGGACGCCGCGGAGGCGGTGGCCGCCGCGCGCGAGGGCCGCGTCGCCAACCTGGTCCTGCCCGCCGACGTCTCCTGGGGCGAGGGCGGCGAGCCCGCCGCCGAGGTGGTCCCGCCCGCGCGCGCGACCGTCGCCGCCGACCGGATCGCCGAGATCGCCGGGGTGCTGGGCGAGTCCACTGTGGTCCTGCTGGGCGCGGGCGCCACCCGCGAGCGCGGCCTGCGCGCCGCGAGCCGGATCGCCGCGGCGACCGGGGCCAGGCTGTTCGCCGAGACCTTCCCCGCGCGCATCGAGCGCGGCGCGGGCCTGCCCGCCGTCGACCGGCTCGGCTACCTGGCCGAGCAGGTCCAGTGGCAGCTCACCGGCGTCACCCACCTGGTGCTGGTCGGCGCGAAGGCGCCCGTCTCGTTCTTCGCCTACCCGGGCAAGGCCAGCGAGCTGACGCCCGAGGGCTGCGCCGTGCACACGCTGGCCGAGGTGGGCGAGGACACCGCCGACGCGCTCGACCGGCTCGCCGACGCGGTGGCCGAGGGCGTCGAGCCCGTCCTGCAGGCCGAGTCCCGGCCCGCGCTGCCCAGCGGCGACCTCACCCCGCAGAACTGGGCCGAGGTCGTCGGCGCGCTGCTGCCCGAGGGCGCGATCATCTCCGACGAGGCCAACACCTCCGGGCTCATGATCCCGATGGCCACCGCGGGCGCGCCCCGCCACGACGTGCTCACCCTGACCGGCGGCGCGATCGGCCAGGGCCTGCCGGTGGCCGTCGGCGCGGCCGTGGCCTGCCCGGACCGCCCGGTCGTCTGCCTGCAGTCCGACGGCTCGGCGATGTACACGATCTCGGCGCTGTGGACGATGGCGCGGGAGAACCTCAACGTCACCACGATCCTGCTCAACAACCGCGCCTACGCCATCCTGCGCGTCGAGCTGACCAGGGTGGGCGCGGAAGGCGCTGGCCCGAAGGCGAACTCGCTGCTGGACCTGTCCACCCCGGACATGGACTTCGTCGCGATCGCCACCGGCATGGGCGTCCCGGCGACCCGGGCGCGCACGGCGGAGGAACTGGCCGAGCAGTTCGAGCGGGCGCTGGCCGAGCCGGGCCCGCACCTGATCGAGGCCATGGTGCCCTCGCTGATCTGACAGTTGCGGGCGCCCCCATCCCGCCCGGTCGGGAATGGGGGCGCCACGCCGCCGCGAGGTCTGGGGTTACCGCAGGTCCATCGACACTTCCTCGTCCTCATCGTCCTCGTCGTACTCGACCCACTCCTCGAACTGGGTCCAGGAGACACCGTCGGTCTCGGCGTGGGTGAACCAGAAGCCCCAGGACTCCCAGTCGTCCCCGCATTCGCCGGGGCCGTCGTACTGGTGGTGGGGATCGATGGTCACGAAATCGGTCTCCACCGGGTCGTCGTAGGGGACGGTGGCGGACGCGGCGGTCGCGGTCATGCCGCACGCGAAGACCGCCGCGCCGATGATGGAGCCGATTCGCCTTGCCGTGGTGCGCATCAAGTCACTCCTAGCTGGACGGACGATACGGTCATCTCGACTCTCGCACGTGGAGACCACACTGGACATTCATCGGTCGAGTGGACCTGTCCGTCCCCGATCCGCGCCATCCGCCCGGCGCACGCACCGACCGCGACTACCACACCGGTCCGCGGCGGTCTAAACCCAACAACCGGGTGTACCCGATCGGGGACATCAAGGTGACTCGTCAACCACCACCGGGCCCGGCGCCTCCCGGTCGGCCGACGGCGCGCGCCGCTCGTCGGCCCGGGCGCGGCGGCTGGCCTCGTTCATCTCGATCACGTCGGTGGCCCAGTCGCCGATCTCCCTGGCCACGTCGCGCACCGCCGCGGTGATGATCTGCGCGATGCGCCCGACGTGGTCGGCCGCGGACTCCGTCAGCTCCTGGATGGTGTCCTTGCGCGTCTCGAACTCGCTGACCATCGGCTGCTCCCCAACCCTCACGCCGCGCGCCGTGCGCGGTCGGTCTCGACGGTACCGCTCCACGCCCGCGTCAGCCGGTCCGGCAGCGCCAGCCGGACGATCTTGCCGAACACCGATCCGAGCTGCTTCGCCAGCCCGCCGGTGTTGTACGGCAGGCCGTACTTCGCGCAGATCGCGCGCACCTCCGGGGCGATCATCGGATAGCGCCGCGCCGGGATGTCGGGGAACAGGTGGTGCTCGATCTGGTGCGAGAGGTTCCCCGACAGGATGTGGAACAGCGGGCTCCCGGTGATGTTGGCCGAGCCGAGCATCTGCCGGTAGTACCACTGCCCCCGGGTCTCGTCGGCCGTCTCCTCCTCGGTGAACGACTCGACCCCGGTGGGGAAGTGTCCACAGAAGATGATGGCGAACGCCCACAGGTTGCGCGCCAGGTTCGCGGTCATGTTGCCCAGCAGGGTCGGCAGGAACAGCGGGCCGCTCAACGCCGGGAACAGCGCGTAGTCCTTGAGGACCTGCTTGACCCCCTTGTGCCACATGCGCCTGCGCTCCGCGGCCGTCTCCGACCACTTCTTCTCCCCGGACGCCAGCTTCTCCGCCTCCAGGTCGTGCAGCATCACGCCCCACTGGAAGAACACCGCCAGCAGCGCCGCGTACACCGGGTTGCCCAGGTAGTACGGGTTCCACTTCTGCGCGGGGTCGATCCGCAGGACGCCGTAGCCGATGTCGCGGTCCTTGCCGATGATGTTGGTGTAGGTGTGGTGGACGTAGTTGTGCGAGTGCTTCCAGTTCTCCGCGGGCGCGACGGTGTCCCACTCGAACATCCGGGAGTTCAGGGCCGGGTCGCGCATCCAGTCGTACTGGCCGTGCATGACGTTGTGGCCGATCTCCATGTTGTCGAGGATCTTCGACAGCGACAGCGCGCCGACCCCGGCCAGCCAGGCGGGCGGCAGGAAGCCGAGGAACAGCAGCCCGCGGCCCGCCACCTCCAGGGCACGCTGGATCTTGACGATGTCGAGGATGTACGCGCGGTCGGCCTCGCCGAGGTCGGCGAGCACCCGCTGGCGGAGCGCGTCGAGGTCGCGGCCGAGCGCCGCGTACTGGTCGGGGGTGAGCTGGGGAGCCATGGTGTCCTCTACAGGTCGAGGGTGACGTCGCCGACGGGGACGCGGACGCAGAGCTGGATCTCCTCGTCCGGGTCGGTGGAGGTCTCGCCGCTGCGCACGTCCCGCACGCGGCCCGCGGTCTTGACGCTGGTGCAGGAGAAGCAGATGCCCATGCGGCAGCCGTGCTCCGGCGTGAGCCCGGCGGCCTCGGCCTGCTCCAGCAGCGTCCGGCCGCTGTTGGGGGCGCGGCGTCCGCTGCGGGCGAAGGTGACCGTGCCCGTGGCCTCCGCCGTGTCCACGGCGACGGGGGCGGGCGCGAACTCCTCGGTGCGCAGCAGCCCGCCGATGCCGAGCCCGTCGTAGACGGCGCGGACGGCGGCCATGAGTCCGGGCGGACCGCACAGGTACGCGGGCGCCTCGGTGAACCACGGGGCGGCGGCGCGCAGGTGCTCCTCCGTGCAGAACCCCTGGAGGTCGCCGTCGGCCGCGTCGGTGTAGCCGAGCACGAGCCGGACGTTCGGGCGCCGGTCGGCCAGCGCCCGCAGGTCCGCCAGGTGCGGCACATCGGACCGGCGGTAGGCGTAGTGCAGGAACACGATCTCGCCGTCGTGGCCCTCGTCGGTCAGGGTGCGCAGCATCGACAGCACGGGCGTGATGCCGCTGCCGCCGCTGACGAGCAGCACCCGGCGCGGTCGGGCGGTGTCCAGGGTGAACTCGCCCTCGGCCTGCGACAGGTGCACCACGAGCCCGGTCCGGGCGTTGGCGTGCAGCCAGCGGGAGACCAGCCCGCCGTCGTGCGCCTTGATCGTCAGGTCGAACGAGCCGGGGCGGTGCTCGGAGGTCGAAGGGGAGTAGCAGCGGGTCCGCCGAATGCCGTCGATGACGACCGACAACCGGACGAATTGCCCAGATCGGAACCCGCGCCACCGTCGGGTGGGCCGGATGGTCAGCGTGACCGTGTCCGAGGTGGTTCGGTGCACGCTTGTCACCTGACCGCGCAGCTCGCGAACGGTCAGCATCGGGTGGACCAGTTCGAGATATCTGTCCAGGCCATGCGGGGTGGCGAGGGCTTCGAGCAGGCGGAGCCCAGCGGTGACCGCCATCATGGCCTCCGGCCATAGTGAACGTGCGTACACTGAAAAGTGGAGCGCGGGACGAGGTCGGGTGTCAACGTGGAAAGCTGTGAAAACCGCAACAAGGTGGGCGGATACCGGGTGGATCACGCGCGTACGCTCACGCAGGTGAGCGAAGTGGCCCTGGGGATTCGGCAGGAACGCAAACGGCGCACGCGGCAGGCGCTGCTGGACGCCGCCCTGCGCCTGCTGGACCGCAGCAGCCTCGCGGGCCTGAGCCTGCGCGAGGTCACCCGCGAGGTGGGCATCGTCCCGACGGCCTTCTACCGCCACTTCGCCTCGATGGACGAGCTCGGCGTCGCCCTGGTCGAGGAGAGCATGCGCACCCTGCGCGACATGCTCCGCGACGCCCGCCGCACCAGAGTGGACGACGCGATCCGCGGCTCGGTCCGCATCATCGCCGAGCAGGTGCTCGCGCACGAGAACCACTTCCGCTTCCTCATCCGCGAGCGCCACGGCGGCGTCCCGGACGTGCGCAGGGCCATCGCCACCGAGTTGCGGTTCATCGGCAGCGAGCTGGCCACCGACCTGGCCCGGTTCCCGGGGCTGTCCGCTTGGGACACCGAAGACCTGCGGATGGTCGCCGACCTGATGGTCTCGGCGATGCTCGGCATCGTGACCGCCCTGCTCGACCGCCCCCGCGACCCCGACCACGTCGCCGAGGCGACCCGGGTGGGCGAGCGCCAGCTCCGGATCATCGCCCTGGGCACGGCGCACTGGCGGAGCCCGCGCTAGCGCTGGCAAGCCGAACGTACGGACTGTTATTTTTCGGGTGTTTTCCCAGGTCAGCCCATGATTGTCGGTGAACGGCAACTGGCACGCCCTGCCGGAGAGCACCCATGAGGTGGTAAACCATCCGGTGTGACGGCCAACACTCGCGTAGGCGTCCCGAAGGAGTCCGCTCCGGGTGAGCGGCGGGTGGCGCTCGTGCCCAAAGTCGTCGAACGGCTCCGATCCCGCGGCATCGACGTCGTCGTCGAGCCGGGAGCCGCCACCGCCGCGCTCATCCCCGACGAGGCCTACACGGCGGCGGGCGCCGTGCTCGGCGACCCGTGGCAGGCCGATCTGGTGGTCAAGGTCGCCGCTCCCACCGCCGAGGAGGCGGCACGGCTGAAACCCGGGGCCACGGTGATCGGCTTCCTCGCCCCGCTCACCGACCCGGCCGGGATCGAGACGCTGCGCAACGCCGGGGTCACCGGGTTCGCGATGGAGTCGATCCCGCGCATCTCCCGCGCCCAGTCCATGGACGCGCTGTCCTCCCAGGCGAACGTGGCCGGTTACCGCGCCGCGCTGCTGGCCGCCGAGCACCTGACCCGGTTCTTCCCGATGCTCACCACCGCGGCGGGCACGGTGCCGCCCGCCAAGGTGCTCGTCCTCGGCGCGGGCGTCGCCGGGCTGCAGGCCCTGGCCACCGCCCGCAGGCTCGGCGCGCACACCACCGGCTACGACGTGCGCCCCGAGGTCGCCGAGCAGGTCCGCTCGGTCGGCGCGCAGTGGCTCGACCTGGGCATCGAGGCCACCGGCAGCGGCGGGTACGCCCGCGCCCTCACCGACGCCGAGCGCGAGGAGCAGCAGCGCCAGCTCGGCAAGGCGATCGGCGGGTTCGACGTGGTGATCACGACCGCGCAGGTCCCCGGAAGGCCAGCTCCCCGGCTGGTCACCGCCGAGGCCGTGCGCGGGATGCGGCCCGGCGCCGTGGTGGTCGACCTCGCGGGGGAGTCCGGCGGCAACTGCGAGCTGAGCGAGCCCGGCGGCACTGTCGTCGCCCACGACGTCACCGTCACCGCCCCGCTGAACCTGCCCGCCACCATGCCCGAGCACGCCAGCGAGCTGTACGCCCGCAACGTGCTCGCGCTGATCGAGCTGCTCATCACCGACGACGGCGCGCTCGCGCCCGACTTCGCCGACGAGATCGTGCGCGGCGCGTGCGTGACGCGGGAGGGGGAGTAGATGCTGCTGCAGAACCTGGCGGTGCTCGTGCTCGCGGGCTTCGTCGGCTTCCTGGTGATCTCCAAGGTGCCCAACACCCTGCACACCCCGCTGATGTCGGGCACCAACGCCATCCACGGCATCGTGCTGCTCGGCGGGCTCATCGTCCTCGGCCTCGGCGCCGAGGGCACGCTCGACAAGATCCTGCTGGTCATCGCCATCGCCTTCGGCACCATCAACGTCGTCGGCGGCTTCCTGGTCACCGACCGGATGCTCGGCATGTTCAAGGGCCGCTCCGACAAGGACGCCAAGCGATGACCGCCGTCCAGATCCTCTACATCGTCGCCTTCGCCCTCTTCGTCTACGGCCTCATGGGCTTGACCGGTCCCCGGACTGCCGTGCGCGGCAACTGGATCGCCGCGGCGGGCATGGGCGTGGCCGTGATCGCCACGCTGATGATCCCCGGCATGGGCAACTGGTGGCTGATCCTGCTCGGCCTGGCCATCGGCGCCGCCGTCGGCGTGCCGTCCGCGCGCCGGGTGAAGATGACGGCGATGCCGCAGATGGTCGCGCTGTTCAACGGCGTCGGCGGCGGCGCGGTCGCGCTGATCGCGTGGGTCGAGTTCCGCCAGAGCGACGGCTTCGCCCACGAGGCCGCCTACGTCGCCGTCGCGAGCCTGTTCGCCGCGCTGGTCGGCTCGGTGTCGTTCTGGGGCTCGCTGATCGCCTTCGGCAAGCTGCAGGAGATCCTGCCCGGCCGCCCGATCGGCGCGGGGCGGCTCCAGCAGCCGATCAACCTGCTCCTGCTGGCGGGCGGCCTCGCGTGCGGGATCGCGATCGTCGCGGGCGCGTCGGCGGAACTGCTGGTCATCGGGCTGCTGGTGCTGTCGGCCGCGCTGGGCGTGCTGGTGGTCCTGCCGATCGGCGGCGCGGACATGCCGGTGGTCATCTCGCTGCTCAACGCCCTCACCGGCCTCAGCGCCGCGGCGATGGGCCTCGCGCTGGACAACACCGCGCTGATCGTCGCGGGCATGATCGTCGGCGCGTCCGGCACGATCCTGACCAACCTCATGGCCAAGGCCATGAACCGCTCGATCCCGGCCATCGTGGCGGGCGGCTTCGGCGGCGGCGGCGGACCGGCGGCCGAGGTCGACGGCGACCGCACCGTCCGGCGCACCAGCGCCGCCGACGCCGCGGTCCAGATGGCCTACGCCAACCAGGTCATCGTCGTCCCCGGCTACGGCATGGCCGTCGCGCAGGCCCAGCACGCCGTGCGCGAGATGGCCGACCTGCTCGAGGCCCGCGGCGTCGCGGTCTACTACGCCATCCACCCGGTCGCGGGCCGCATGCCCGGGCACATGAACGTCCTGCTCGCCGAGGCCGACGTGCCCTACGACCGGCTCAAGGAGATGGACGAGATCAACGGCGAGTTCGCCCGCACGGACGTGGCCATCGTGATCGGGGCCAACGACGTCACCAACCCCGCGGCCCGCACCGACCCGTCCTCGCCGATCTACGGCATGCCGATCCTCAACGTCGACGAGAGCCGCTCGGTGATAGTCCTCAAGCGCGGCATGGCTACCGGGTTCGCGGGCGTGGACAACGCCCTGTACTTCGACCCCAGGACGGCGATGCTGTTCGGCGACGCGAAGGCGTCGGTGTCGGACGTCACCGAGGAGCTGAAGAACCTGTAGCCGGGGCCGCCCGCGCGGGTGGAGACTGGGCCCATGAGCCAGCCCGCGGTCATGGACAGCGCGGAACTCGGCCTGTTCGGCCCCGACTCGGTGACCTGGCAGCTGCACAGCGACCCCGCGATGTGGCTGGCGGGCGTGCGCGGGCTGTTCCTGCAGGCCCTGCACCCGCGCACGGTCGCGGGCGTCGTGCAGAACTCCGACTTCCGCGGCGATCCCCTCGGGCGGCTGATGCGCACCGCCACCTACATCGGCACGACCACCTACGGCACCGTCGACGAGGCCCAGGCCGCCGCGGCCCGGGTGCGCGCACTGCACCGCACGCTGCGCGCGACCGACCCCGACACCGGCGAGCGCTTCCGCGTCGACGAGCCGGACCTGCTGCTGTGGGTGCACTGCGCCGAGGTGGGGTCGTTCCTGTCGGTCACCCGCCGCGCGGGCTTCCCGCTCACGAAGGCGCTCGCCGATCGTTACCTGTACGAGCAGCGCACCAGCGCGGGCCTGGTGGGACTGGACCCGGAGGAGGTGCCCGGCTCGGTCGAGCACCTGCGCGCGTACTTCCGCCGCGTGCGTCCCACTCTGCGGAACACCCCGGACGCCGAGGTGATCAACGACTTTCTGCACTCCCCGCCGGTGAAAGGCAGGCTGGCCGCCGGGCTGCCGCTATACCGGCTCGCGATCGGGCGGCTGTCGTATTCGCTGTTGCCGGGATGGGCCCGCCGGATGTACGGCGGCGGGGGCTATCCGGAAAGGGTGTCGACGCTGGCACTGCGCGCCTTCCGCGCCGCGGCGCTGGCCGTCCCCGGCGGTTTCCGCATCGCCGGGGACGTCGAACCGGCACAGGTGGGCGCGGTCCGCAGGCTCGGCGAGTGGGCCGCGCCGTCCCCCAGGCGACTTCCCCGGCTATGACCGATTGAGCAGACACCCGCGCGCGGGTGCCTGCCACCGGCGTCGACTAGCTGTGCGCTTCCTGGAATCGCATGACCAGCGCCTGCGGGATGCGGCCGCGCTCGGCGATGGCCTCGCCCTGGCTGCGGGCCCATTCCCGGATGGCCTGGTTGTCCGGCTTGTCCGCGCTCGCCGCCTTGCGGACCGCGCCCTTCCCGCGCTTGCCCCCGGTCTTGCGGGCGTGCCCGACGAACTCCGCCAGCGACTCGCGCAGGCGGGCGGCGTTCTCCGCGGACAGATCGATCAGGAAGTCCGTGCCGTCGAGGGCGAAGGCGACGGTCTCGTCGGCCTTGCCACCGTCGAGATCATCCACCAACTCGACAACGGTCTTCTGTGCCACGGTTTCCTCCGCGTTGTGTGTGCCAGTCTGGAATCGGCTTGCCGGAATATCCCCCTGCCGATGGTCATGAGCTTATCTGCCCGCCCCGCCGGTTGACATCGGGCCGCGCCGAAACCGCTGCGGAACAATCTTCATCTTCAATTGTCGGTGGCTCTCGCACAAGGCATTTCGCTAGCCGGTGACCGCCAGCCGCAGCGCGCGTTCGGCGATGCCGAGCAGGTCCGGGTCGGCCGGGTCGGACGGCTTGTCCAGCCAGACGGCCTGCGCCACTTTCACGCTGTTGCCCTCGTGGCCGGTGACGAAGGCCGCGGAGTCGAACGTCGGGGCGAGCCCGCCCGGCCACGCGCCGTCGAGGTCGCGGACGCCGCCGGTGCCCGGCTCCTCGGCGACCGCCCGCAGCTCGGTCGCGGTGGCGCTCGCGGCGAACCGCAGCACCGAGACCAGGACCGCCGCCTGCCTGCCGTCGGCCGTGGCGGCGTAGCGGGCGCGGACAACCTCGTCGCACCCGTTGCGCTCCAGCCACGCCTTGACGTCGCCGTACGTCACCGCCGCGCAGTCGGGGCCGGACGCGGCGCCGTGGGCGGTGAACGCCACACCGTCGACGCCGACCGGGGCAGCGGGCCGCTCGGGCTGCGGCTCCTGCGAGGCGGAGTCGCCCGAGCCGAGCGCCAGCACCACCCCGATGATCAGCAGCAGCACGACCAGCGCCGCGGCGGCGACCGGCAGCCAGCGCGGCCCGCGCCGCGACCGCTGCGCGGACGGCGGCTGGGCGGGGGCGGCGGCCTTGGGGGCGACCGCCGACTTGGGGATGAACGTGGTGGCCACGGCGGGCGCGGACTCCGGGAAGCCCTCGGCGACCAGGTCCGCCTGGCTCAAACCCGAGTTCGGGTGCAGCGCCTCCAGGATCCGCACGGCCTGCGGCGCCGCGCACGCGTGGTCGTGGGTCGCCAGCTCGCGCGCCGCGGACAGCAGCGTCAGCGGCTCCGGGTGCAGGATGCGCACCCCGCGCACGAGATCGGCGGTCGGCTGCGACACCTGCTTGACGTACGGCCCGACGGCGATCACCACGCCCACCGGCAGCGGCTCGACCCGCGCGCCCTGCAGCAGGGCCGTCACCGCGCTGCCCGCGGCCAGCGCCTCGGCGCCCGGGTTCGTCGCGCCGTCGTGGCGCACCAGCGGCCAGCCGTCGGTCTTCCACCCGCTGTTCAGCGGGGCGTCGAGCCGGATGGCGGGATCGGGAAGGTCGACGCCGGAGACGACGATCACGCCGCGCGGCAGCAGGATCACCGCGTCGATCGGCCGCTGGCCGCGCGCCGGGCGGACCCCCACCAGCGCGACCCCGCCGAGCACGGAACCGCCCGGCCCCCACGAGGCGAGCGCGGCCCGGACGTCGGCCCCCACCTGCGAGGCGGGTTCCCCGATGCGCACCAGCCGCACGTCACACCTCCCGATCGGCGTGATTCCCGGTCAGTATCGGATCAACACGCTAGCGGGCGTGCGGTTCACCTGTCCGGGTGGGCGTGGGGCGGGCGTGGTCTTCGTGGTTCGTGTGGCCAAAGTGTTCGGTTGCGGGCACAATGGCATCCGGGTAACACCGCGCACGTGCCAGCGGGCAGCCGGAGCGTCGGGGACGTAGGGGAAGACGATCCTCGTCGAGCACCGGAGGTCAGCAGTGAGCACCCGTGGCAACACCCGTGGCGTGGTGTACGTCCACTCGTCGCCGACTGCGGTTTGCCCGCACGTCGAGTGGGCGATCTCCGGCACGCTGGAGGCACGCGCCGAGCTGCGCTGGACACCGCAGCCCGCCGCACCCGGCCAGCTGCGCGCCGAGTACGCCTGGACCGGCGCGCCCGGCAGCGGCGGCAAGCTGGCCGCGGCGCTGCGCGCCTGGCCGATGATCCGCTTCGAGGTCACCGAGGACCCCAGCCCCGGCGTGGACGGCGAGCGCTGGTGCTACGCGCCCGCGCTCGGCCTCTGGCACGCCCGCACGAGCGCCAACGGCGACATCGTCGTCGGCGAGGACCAGCTGCGCGCGCTGGCCGCGGGCGCCCGCGCGGGGGAGTCCTTCGCCTTCGGCGTCGACGAACTGCTCGGCGCGTCCTGGGACGAGGCGCTGGAGCCCTACCGCAGGGCGGGTGACGGCGCGCCCATCACCTGGCTCCACCAGGTGGGTTAGCGTTGGAGCGTGCGCTCTGAACGGCAGTCCTGGCTGCTCCCTGCCGTCCTGCTCGCGGTGATGGTCACCGCGGCGGGCGGTCTGCTCGCCCGCGACCTCTACGCCGAGTCGACGCCGATCGTCCAGCAGCCGGTCGTGCCGAGCGAGACCCCGGTGCCGCGCTCGGAGCAGCCCGGCTCGCGCGCCGTCGAGGGCACCGAGGACGCCGTCCGCCACCCCATGTACGAGACGGTCCGCCAGCTCCTGCAGACGCACTTCGACGCCATCAACGGCCGCAACTACGAGCGCTGGATGACCACGGTCACCTCCGCGCACATCAAGAGCCGCCCCGAGCCCGACTGGCGCGCCGCCTACCGGTCCACCCAGGACGGCAGCGTCGTGGTGTACCGGATCGAGAGCGGGCCGCCGGACCAGGCCCGGGTCATGCTGGGCTTCGTCAGCACCCAGGACGTCGCCGACGCGCCGCCGGAGCTGCCCGAGGAGTGCATCCAGTGGCACGTCATCTACGCGCTGGCCGTGGAGAACGGCGCATGGCGCATCGACGCGGGCGCCACCGGGGCCAGCCCCCAGCACGAGGCCTGCTGAGACGACCGGACGCCCCGCTCCTGACCAGGAGCGGGGCGTCCGGGAGATCTTGCGGGCCTACGCGGTGAACGCGAGCGCCACGTTGTGGCCGCCGAAGCCGAACGAGTCGTTGATCGCGGCCTGCAGCTCCACCTTGCGCGGCTGGCCGGACACCACGTCCAGCGCGACCCGGGGGTCGAGCTGCTCGAGGTTGCGGGTCGCGGGGATGATCCCGTAGTAGATCGACAGCACGGTGAAGATGCTCTCCACCGCGCCCGCCCCGCCGACCAGGTGGCCCAGCGACGACTTCGGCGCGGTGAGCACCACGTGCTCGCCCAGCGCCTTGCGGATCGCCGCGGCCTCGCCCACGTCGCCGACCACCGTCGAGGTGGCGTGCGCGTTGACGTGGCCGATGTCGGCCGGGGTCAGCCCGGCCATCGCCACGGCGTGCTCGATGGCCTTGATCTGGCCGATCCCGTCCGGGTGGTTGCCGGTGATGTGGTGGGCGTCGGAGGTCATGCCGTAGCCCGCCAGCCGCCCGTACACCCGGGCGCCGCGCGCGGCGGCGTGGTCGGCGCGCTCCAGCACCAGCACGCCTGCGCCCTCGCCGAGCACGAACCCGTCGCGGTCGGTGTCGAACGGGCGCGAGGCGCGGTCCGGCTCGTCGTTGCGGGTGGAGAGCGTGCGCGACTGCGCGAACCCGGCCACGGTGATCGGGTGGATGCACGCCTCCGCGCCCCCGGCGACGACCACGTCGGCCCTGCCGTTCTGGATCATCTGGTAGGCGCTGGCCAGCCCCTCCGCGCCCGACGCGCACGCCGACGCGGGGGAGTGCACGCCAGCGCGGGCGCGCAGCTCGATGCCCACGTGAGCGGCCGGGCCGTTGGGCATCAGCATCGGCACCGTCAGCGGCGAGACCTTCCGCAGGCCCTGCGTCTCCAGGATGTCGTCCTGGTCGAGCAGGGTCACGGGGCCGCCGATCCCGGTGCCGATGCTGACCCCGAGCCGCTCGGGGTCGACCGAGGTGTGCTCGTCGGACGGGAGCTCGAAGCCCGCGTCCGCCCAGGCCTCCCGGGCCGCGATCAGCGCGATCTGCTCGCACCGGTCGAGCCTGCGGGCCTGCACGCGCGGCAGCACGTCGCTGGGGTCGACCGCCAGCGGTGCCGACAGCCGCGCGGGCAGGTCGTAGCGCTCGACCCAGTCCGCGTCATTGGCGCGGATGCCGTTCGCGCCCGCCAGCAGTGCTTCCCAAGTGGCGGACACGGTCCCACCGAGCGGCGTGGTCGCGCCGATGCCGGTGATGACGACGTCAACGTTGCTCATGGGTATTCCTTCGCAAGCGGGTGTGGCCCGGGGAGTGCCTGAGGGATGGATCAGACGTGGGCGGAGACGTACTTGACCGCGTCGCCGACCGTCTTGAGGTTCGCCAGCTCGTCGTCGGGGATCTTCACGCCGAACTTGTCCTCGGCCTGCACGGCGATCTCGACCATCGACAGCGAGTCGATGTCCAGGTCGTCCACGAAGGACTTCTCCGGGGTCACGTCGTCGGGAGAGACGCCCGCGACCTCCTCGACGATCTCGGCGAGGCCTTCGAGGATCTTCTCATCGCTGGGCTTGTCCGCCATCGCTGACGTCCTTCCTGTTGTGCCGACCGGGCCGGTACCGCACCGCCCGGAGAATGGGGGTTAGGGGCAGATCACCGCTTGCCCGGCGTAGGACAGGCCCGCGCCGAAGCCGATCAGCAGCGCCACGTCGCCGGGCTTGACCCGGCCCGCGGCGCGCATGTGGTCCATCGCCATCGGGATCGACGCCGAGGAGGTGTTGCCCGAGTGCACGATGTCGTCGGCGACGACCATGTCCTCGCGCGCGCCCTTGGCCCGCAGGCGCTTGGCGATCGCCTCGACGATGCGCAGGTTCGCCTGGTGCGGGATGAGCACGTCCACATCGGACGGCTGCAGGCCCGCGACCTCCAGCGCGCGCAGCGCGATCGGCGCGATCTGGGTGGTCGCCCAGCGGAAGACCGACTGGCCCTCCTGGTAGATCCAGCGGTCGTCCCGCATGTAGATCATGTCGACGAGGTCGCCTGCGCTGCCCCAGACCACCGGGCCGATGCCCGGGGTCTCGGCCGGGCCGACCACCGCCGCGCCTGCGCCGTCGGCGAAGATGATCGCGTTGGCCCGGTCGGTCGGCTCGACCCAGTCGGTCAGCTTCTCCGCGCCGATGACCAGCACCCGCCGCGCCGAGCCCGCCCTGACCAGGTCGGAGGCGGTGTTGAGGGCGTAGCAGAAGCCCGCGCAGGCGGCGTTGAGGTCGAACGCGCCAGCCGCCTTGACCCCGATCCGGTCGGCGACCTGGGCCGCGCCGTTGGGGATGGGCGTGGGCATGGTGCAGTTCGCCAGGATCACGGTGTCCACATCGGACGGCGCGAGCCCGGCGTCGGCCAGTGCCTTGGACCCGGCGATGACGGCCATGTCGACCAGCAGCTCGTCCTTGGCGGCGAACCGGCGCTCCCGGATGCCGACGCGCTCGCGGATCCACTCGTCGGTGGTGTCCATGATCTTGGACAGGTCGTCGTTGGTGACGACCCGCTCCGGCTGGTGGCTGCCGACGCCCAGCAGGCGGGTGGCGGCCGCGCCCTGGGTGATGCGCAGTGCGGTCATGCGGTGGTGCTCCCGATCAGCTCGGCCACCGTGTCGAGGTCGGCGGAGGTCTTGAGGGCCACGGTGGGGACGCCCTTCAGCTCGCGCTTGGCGAGGCCGACGAGCGCGCCCGCAGGCGGGAACTCGACGATCGCGGAGACGTCCCTGGCCCGCATGGTCGCCATGCACAGGTCCCACCGCACGGGGTTGGTGACCTGCTCGACGAGGCGGGACAGCACGTCGGCCCCGGTGGTGACGACGGCGCCGTCGCGGTTCGACAGCAGGGTGGCGGCCGGGTCGGCCGGGGTGGTCAGCGTCGCGGCGTGGGCGGCCAGCGCCTCTTGGGCGGGGGCCATGTAGCGGGTGTGGAAGGCGCCCGCGACCTTGAGGGTGATCGCCTTGGCGTCCTTCGGCGGCTCGGCGGCCAGCTCCTTGAGCGCCTGCAGCGACCCGGCGGCGACGATCTGGCCCGCGCCGTTGCGGTTCGCCGGGACGAGGTCCAGCTCGGCGAGGCGGGCGAGGATGTCCTCCTCGGTGCCGCGGACCAGCGCTGCCATGCCGGTGGGCTCCAGCTCGCAGGCCGCGGCCATCTCCCGGCCGCGCACGGCGGCAAGGGCGAGGGCGTCGGTCTTGGTGAGCACGCCCGCCATGGCCGCGGCGGCGAACTCGCCGATCGAGTGGCCCGCGATGAGGACGTCCGCCGGGATCGCCACGCGCTCGGCCAGGGCCTCGTGGGCCAGCAGGGTGGCCGCGACGATCAGCGGCTGGGTGATCGCGGTGTCCTTGATCTCCTCGGCGTCGGCCGTGGTGCCCAATCGCGCCAGGTCCAGGCCCGTGACCTCGGAGAACTCCGCCAGGCGCGCGGCGGCGCCGGGGAGTTCGAGCCAGGATGACAGCATGCCTGGGGTCTGGGAGCCCTGTCCGGGGGCGAGGAGAGCGATCACGCGTCCACTGAACACTGTCGGGGGGCCGGGCGCGCATGCCGTGGCTGACGAAGTCGGCGCGCCTGGATTGTAGGAACCCTCCAAAGGTTACCGGTGGATGAACCCCGTGGGCGTCGCTGCGTTGTGCAGAATGGTGGGGTGAGCCTCACCACAGCCCGCGCGCCCGGGAGAGCCTGCCGACGGCGAGCGCCACCCGCAGCACCAGCCCGTCCCGGGGATCGGCAGCGTTGCGTCCGGTGAGCTCGGCGGCCTTGCGCAGCCGGTAGCGGACGGTGTTCGGGTGGACGAACAGCTGGCGGGCGCAGGTCTCCAGGACCCCGCCCGCGCCCAGGTAGGCCTCGACGGTCTCCAGGAGCGCCCCGCCCGCCTCCTCCAGCGGCCGCGCGACCCGGTCGATGAGCTGCCACTCGGCCTCGGGGTCCCCGGCGAGGGCCCGCTCGGGCAGCAGGTCGGCCGAGCGCACGGGCCGGGGCGCCTCCGGCCAGGCCACGACCGCCCGCAGCCCGGACAGCGCGTCCGCGGCGCTGCGGTGCCCCTCGGCCAGGCTGGCGACCGTCGGACCGGCGACCACGGCGCCGTCGCCGAAGGCGTTGGCCATGCGCTTGAGCATCTCCATGTCGGCCGCGCTGTCGGTCGGCCCGGCCAGCACGACGACGAGCCGCGACCCCTGCACGCCCAGCAGCACCGCCCTGCCCGCCCGGGCTGCCCGGCTGCGCACCTCGTAGACCACGGTGGGCGGGTCGTCGGACGGCGGGTTGCCGACCAGCACCGTCGCCTCGGCGGCCGGGTCCCAGCCCAGGGCGGCGGCCCGGGACAGCAGCGACTCCTCGGCGTCGCCCCGGACGATGCCGTCGACGACCAGCGCCTCCAGCCGGGCGTCCCACGCGCCCCTGGCCTCGGCTGCGGAGGCGTAGGACATGGCGGAGGCGAAGGCCACCTCCCGCCCGTACCGCAGGACGGCCTCGGATAAGACGGCCCGCTCGTCGTCGTCGGCGGCGAGGTCGGGGACCATCTCCTCGAAGACCTGGAGGGAGACCCGCACCATCTCGACGGTCTGGCGGAGGCTCACCCACCGCGACAGCTCGCGCGGCGCGCCCCGGAAGGTGTCGGTGGTGAGGCGCAGGGCCTCCCGGGGGTCCTTCAACCAGGCGGTGAACCCGGCGACGCCGCTCTGGGCGACGAGCGAGACGCTGGCCCGCTGGTCGGCGGGCATGCGGCCGAACCAGGGAAACTCCCGGTCCATGGCCGCGACGGCGGCGGAGGCCAACTTGCCGGACGCACGCTCCACCGCGCCCAGGGTCTCCGCCGACAACCGCCGCCCGTTCACCCGATCAGACTCCCACATCGGCGCTGTCCCTTGTTGCGGGTCTTTCGGTGGGGGCTTTGCGGGGTGCTTGGTGACGTTGTTCTGTTCTTGGATCGGCTCGCCGGTTCCCGGCGTTGCTCGTGGTCACAAGCGTCCTCGCCGGACGGGCAGGTCTCCAGGATGGTCGGGCTTGCCTGCCATCCCGTCGACCTCCCGGAGGGTTACCACAGCCAGGGTGGGGGCGCGGAGCTTGCGTTTTCGCGGGTTAGGGCCCTGGGGGCCCTAACCTGGCAAGTCCTGTTTCGTCGAGGGCCGCGCCCCCACCCTGGCTGTGGTAAGGCTGCGCCAGGTCGACGGGATGGCAGGCAAGCCCTGCTTTGGGGGGTGGGGCGGCTGAGTGTCCTCACCCTTCACCCACAAGATGATTGAGGCTCCAACGACTGGGTATCTACCCAAAAAAGAACAGCGAACTCGCCATGGTGTGGCTGGTTTGCATTCCCGCAACTGCCAGCCCGCCACTCCAGATCATTTGATCGCCAGTTGCCAGTCGCAGTCGCCAGTTGCCTGCCGTCAGTCGACCGCCGTCAGCCCACTTCCCCGAACTGGCACCCGCTGGGTCAGGAACCCACCGCACCGTGGGGGTCTGGGGGCTCGGCCCCCAGGCATCACAGCGGCCCGGCCCTAAGCGAAGCGCGAAAGCGCGAGTAGGCCGGCCCGGTCCGGGCCGGCCGCCCGGCATGTCGGTGCGCTCGATGCCGGGCGGCCATCTCCCCGGTCCCCACCGGTGATTCCACTATGGAGGGCTGGTGATCGGGGTGCCAGGCGGGACAAGGGATTTCCCCCATTCGTGGCACCGGTTGCGGTTGCCGGTCCATGACCGGGGGGAAAGGATCACACAGGACAGTTGTGACCGTCGGGGGTCGTTGGGAGGTTCGTGATGGGTGAAGAGCTCCGCCAAGGGCTCGGGGCGGCGTGGTCGATGGTGGCCACGTTCGTGCCGAAGTTGCTCGCTTTCCTGGTCATCCTGTTCATCGGGTGGCTGATCGCGAAAGCGGTGGCCAAGGGGTTGTCGATGCTGATGGGGAAGATCGGCTTCGGTCGCCTCATGGAGAGGACCGGGATGCACAACCTGACCCGGAACTCCGGTATCGATCCCGGCAACATCATCGTCAAACTCGTCTACTACTTCATTCTGCTGATCGCGCTGCAGTTGGCGTTCGGGGTGTTCGGGCAGTCGAACCCGGTGAGCCAGCTGTTGAACCAGGTGATCGCCTTCCTGCCGCGCATCCTGGTGGCGATCGTGCTGCTGATCGTGGCCGCCGCCGTCGCGCGGGTCGTGCGGGATCTGGTGACCAGTGCGCTCGGGAACCGGCCCTACGCGCGCATGATCGGGACCGGCGCGTTCGTCTTCATCCTCGCGCTGGGCGTCATCGCGGCGCTCAACCAGGTCAACATCGCCACGACCGTCACCATGCCGGTGCTGATCACCGTCCTGGCGACCATCGGCGCCATCCTCGCCATCGGCCTGGGCGGCGGCCTGATCAAGCCCATGCAGGACCGCTGGGGCGGCTGGCTGGAGCGGGCGCAGTCGGAGATGAGCAGCGGCCGCGGCGCGCCGACGCCGCGCACCGAGCACGCTCCCGGCATGCAGACCGCCTCGGCCACGTCCACCGCGTCGACCGCGACGGGCGCCCGGCATGGGGCCACCCCGACCGACACGCCTACGCCGCCGACGGGGTTCGAGCAGCGGCCGCGGTAGCGGGCACGTCGAGGGGCGTCGGGCACATTCCCGACGCCCCTCAACGCGTTCGGGGGGAGGATCGACATCAGCACCCGCGAACGGGGGAGGACGCATGCACGTGCTGATGGAATCCGGCTTCACCGTGCTCGGGCAGCCGATCACCTGGGCCGAGCTCATCGGGCAGGTGTTCGCGCTGGCCGTGGTGTTCCTGGCGCAGCGGCGCACGCTGTGGACGTGGCCGGTGCAGCTGGTCTCGGTGGGCCTGTTGTTCGCCGTCTACGTCAGCGCGCACCTCGGCGGGCTGGCGATCCGGCAGGTCGTCGTCGGCCTCATCGCCGTCTACGGCTGGTGGGCGTGGACGCGCCGCCGCGACCCGGTCTTCGGGGTCGCCGTGCGGCGGGCGACGCCGGTGGAACTCGGCGTGGTCGGCGCCGTCTACGTCGCGGGGACGGTCGCGTTCGCGCTGGTCCTGACCGCGCTGGAGGCGTCATGGGCGCCGTGGCCGGACGCGGCGATCTTCGTCGGGACGGTCATCGCCTTCGCCATGCAGGCCCGGGGCGTCGTGGAGTTCTGGCTGGTCTGGCTGGTGGTGGACGCCGTCGGCGTGCCGCTGCAGATCGCGTCGGGGCTGTGGTTCAGCGCCGTGGTCTACCTGGTCTTCGCCGGATTGGTCGTCCACGGCTGGATGAGCTGGTTCCGGTCCGCGCGGGCCCAGCTCGCCCCCGTGTGAGGGCGAGCCGGGCCGCCGGACTACGCCACGCCCGGGTCGGACGTCTGCGGGCCCGCCGCGGTGACGTCGTCGATCCGGTAGCGCCGGGCCGCCTCCTCCGCCTTCGCGGTGTCGATCTCGCCCCGGCGGGCCAGCGCGGTCAGCACGCCGACGGTGATCGACTCGGCGTCGACCATGAAGTGCCTGCGGGCGGCCGGGCGGGTGTCGGAGAAGCCGAACCCGTCGGTGCCCAGGGTGACCATGTCGGTGGGCACCCACGGCCGGATCAGGTCCGGCACCGCGCTCATCCAGTCCGACACCGCCACGACCGGGCCGGGCTGGCCGGACAGCGCCGTGGTGACGTACGGCACGCGCGGCTCGGCGCCAGGGTGCAGCAGGTTGCGCCGCTCGGTGTCCACGCCGTCGCGGCGCAGCTCGGTCCACGACGTCGCCGACCAGATGTCGGCGCGCACGCCCCACTCCTCGGCCAGCAGCTCCTGGGCCCGCAGCGCCCAGGGCAGCGCCACACCGGAGGCCAGCACCTGCGCGCGGGGGCCGTCGCCCTCGGCGCGCTTGTACCGGTAGAGCCCGCGCAGCAGGCCCTCGACGTCCAGGTCCTCCGGCTCGGCGGGCTGCACGTACGGGTCGTTGTAGACGGTGAGGTAGTAGTAGATGTCCTCCGCCTGCTCCCCGTACATGCGGCGCAGGCCGTCCTTGACGATGTGGGCCAGCTCGTAGCCCCACGCCGCGTCGTAGGCCACCACGGCCGGGTTGGTCGCCGCCAGCAGCAGCGAGTGCCCGTCGTTGTGCTGCAGGCCCTCGCCGGTCAGCGTCGTGCGGCCCGCGGTGGCGCCGAGCACGAAGCCGCGCGCCATCTGGTCGGCCGCGGCCCACAGGCCGTCGCCGGTGCGCTGGAAGCCGAACATCGAGTAGAAGATGTAGACCGGGATCATCGGCTCGCCGTGCGTGGCGTAGGACGTGCCCGCCGCGGTGAACGACGCCGTCGAGCCCGCCTCGTTGATGCCCTCGTGCAGGATCTGGCCCTGCTCGCTCTCCTTGTAGCTGAGCATGAGCGAGGCGTCGACCGAGGTGTAGAGCTGGCCGAGCGGGTTGTAGATCTTCTGCGTCGGGAACATCGAGTCCATGCCGAACGTGCGCGCCTCGTCCGGGATGATCGGCACCAGGCGCGGGCCGATCTCCGGGTCCTTGGCCAGGTCGCGGACCAGCCGGACGAACGCCATCGTGGTGGCGACCTCCTGCTTGCCGGAGCCGCGGCGCACCACGTCGTAGACCTTGTCGCCGGGCAGCACCAGGGCCTTGGCCTTGCCGCGGCGCTCCGGCAGGTACCCGCCGAGCTGGCGGCGGCGCTCCTGCATGTACTGGATCTCCGGGGCGTCGGTGCCCGGGTGGTAGTACGGCGGCAGGTACGGGTCGTGCTCCAGCTCCGCGTCCTCGATCGGGATGCGCAGCGTGTCGCGGAACAGCTTGAGGTCCTTCAGCGCCATCTTCTTCATCTGGTGCGTGGCGTTGCGGGCCTCGAAGTGCGGGCCGAGGTTGTAGCCCTTGATCGTCTTGGCCAGGATCACCGTGGGCTGGCCGACGTGGTCCATCGCCGCCTGGTAGGCCGCGTACACCTTGCGGTAGTCGTGGCCGCCGCGCTTGAGGTTCCAGATCTCCTGGTCGGACATCGGCTCGACCAGGGCCTTGGTGCGCGGGTCGCGGCCGAAGAAGTGCTCGCGGACGAAGGCGCCGTCGTTGGCCTTGTAGGTCTGGTAGTCGCCGTCGGGCGTCTGGTTCATCAGGTTGACCAGCGCGCCGTCGCGGTCGGCGTGCAGCAGGGCGTCCCACTCCCGGCCCCAGATGACCTTGATGACGTTCCAGCCCGCGCCGCGGAAGTAGGACTCCAGCTCCTGGATGATCTTGCCGTTGCCGCGGACCGGGCCGTCGAGGCGCTGCAGGTTGCAGTTGATGACGAAGGTCAGGTTGTCGAGCTGCTCGTTGGCCGCGACGTGGATCAGCCCGCGCGACTCCGGCTCGTCCATCTCGCCGTCGCCGAGGAAGGCCCACACGTGCTGCTGGGAGGTGTCCTTGATGCCGCGGGCGTGCAGGTAGCGGTTGAACCGCGCCTGGTAGATCGCGTTCATCGGGCCGAGGCCCATGGAGACGGTCGGGAACTCCCAGAAGTCCGGCATCAGCCGGGGGTGCGGGTAGGACGGCAGGCCGCCGCCGGGCCCGGCGTGGGAGAGTTCCTGGCGGAACCCGTCGAGCTGGTCGGCCGAGATGCGGCCCTCGAGGAACGCGCGGGCGTAGATGCCGGGGGAGGCGTGGCCCTGCACGAAGATCTGGTCGCCGCCGCCCGGGTGGTCCTTGCCCCGGAAGAACCAGTTGAAGCCGACCTCGTAGAGGGCTGCCGAGGAGGCGTAGGTCGAGATGTGCCCGCCGACGCCGACGCCCGGCCGCTGCGCGCGGTGCACGGTCATGGCCGCGTTCCAGCGGATCCAGGCCCGGTAGCGGCGCTCGACCTCCTCGTCGCCGGGGAACCACGGCTCCTTCTCGGTCGGGATGGTGTTGACGTAGTCCGTGCTGGTCAGCGCGGGCACCCCGACGTGGCTCTCACGGGCGCGCTCCAGCAGGCGCAGCATCAGGTAGCGGGCGCGCTGCTGGCCCCCCGAGGCGAGCGCGGCATCGAACGACTCCAGCCATTCCGACGTCTCCTCCGGGTCGATGTCGGGGAGGTACGCCGCGAGGCCGTCGCGGATCACGCGTACGCGCTCGGGGGTTCCCGGGCTGTTCTGGGAGGCCAAGAGGAACTCCAGACTGGGTCGTTGGGACAAGTCACGCGCGCGCGTGTGCGCGCGCGTGTAGGAACCACTCTGCCATGTTCCGCTGAATCGAGATTGACGTCATCGTTACTGGTCAGTAGGGGTGCCCGGGCGCGGCCCCGCGTACACCATCGCGGCGTGTCGGGAAGCAGACGGTTGCGCAGGTGGGCACTGTCAGTGTTCGCTATCGCCTAACCGAACAGGCATTACGCTCCTCGGACGGGACGAGAACGCCCGGCGGGACGTGTGAGCGGGACTGGAGGAAAGACACCGTGGTGGCCGCGGGAGACGCCGGGTACGCAGGCGTCGCCGACAAACTGGGGATCACAGAAGACGACGTCGTCCAGGAGATCGGCTGGGACGAGGACGTCGACGATGAGATCCGCGCAGCTGTCGAGGAGCGCATCGGCAGCGAGTTGCTCGACGAGGACGCCGACGAAGTCGTCGACGTCGTCCTGCTCTGGTGGCGGGAGGGAGACGGCGACCTCGTCGACGCGCTCATGGACGCCATCGGGCCGCTGGCCGACAGCGGGGTGATCTGGGTCCTGACTCCCAAGACCGGCCGTCCGGCCCACGTCGAGCCGAGCGAGATCGCCGAGGCGGCGCCGACCGCTGGCCTCGCGCAGACCTCCAGCATCAGCGTGGGCGACGACTGGATCGGCACCCGGCTGGTCTCGCCGAAGTCGGTGAAGACCAAACGCTGAGTCCCACCGGACGAACACCCGGGCGGCGGTCCGTCCGGGTGCCCTAGGCTTGGGCGCTGTACCAGGCCCTTGAGTAATCGGAGGACTCCGCACGATGGCGATCGAGGTCGGCTCCAAGGCCCCGGACTTCACGCTCAACGACTACAACAAGCAGCCCGTCACGCTGTCCTCGTTCCAGGGCGAGAAGAACGTGCTGCTGGTGTTCTACCCGTTCGCGTTCAGCGGCATCTGCCAGGGCGAGCTCTGCCAGGTCCGCGACGAGCTGTCGGAGTACTCCGACAAGAACGTCCAGGTCATCGGCGTGTCCGTGGACACCCCCTTCAGCCTCAAGGCGTGGGCCGACCAGCAGGGCTACACCTTCCCCCTGCTCTCGGACTTCTGGCCGCATGGCGAGGTCGCCAAGACCTACGGCGTCTTCCACGAGGACGCGGGCCTGGCCCTGCGCGGCACCTTCCTGATCGACAAGACCGGCACCGTCCGCTACACCGAGGTCAACGCCCCCGGCGAGGCCCGCGACCAGGCCGCCTGGAAGAAGGCAGTGGCCGAACTGGCCTAGTGTTTGTGGGGTTCCGCGGGTTCGCCCCCGTGGGGCCTTGCGGGCGTATAGCTCAGCGGAAGAGCACTCGGTTTACACCCGAGCGGTCGCAGGTTCAAATCCTGCTGCGCCCACCAGAACGTAGATCATTCAAACCACGCTCCGAACAGAAGTCGCGGAGCGCGTTGCCAGGCGAACAGCCGCGGGGCTGGTGCGGTCGGATGCTCGCCGATAAATCTGTCGCTTGACGTTGGGCGGTGTGTTTCCGGTTAATCGGCCGTCGGTAGGCGGGCGATGAGGGGTGGGGTTTCGAGGAGGCGTTTGGGTTGTTCGTGGGCGGTGCGCTCCCACCAGCGGCCGTTGGCGTCGTGGAAGACGATTGTGGGGTAGTAGAGGGCGGCGACCGGGTCGGCTTCCTCGGGCCAGGTGACGGTGATGGGTGGGGTGGTCACCGTCTTGCCTGGGGCTACCGCGCCGAGGACGTAGGGGGCTGCTGTGCCGTCGATGTGCCACGTGGTGGTCTTGATGTCGCCGCAGCGGCCGTACAGGGCGGTTAGGCGGACGCTGGTGATCGGGAAGGCGCCGAAGTTGGTGTAGGAGATGCGCAGGGCGGGCGGGTTCTCGGCGCGGGCCGCGGAGAGCAGGCGGGCGTGGGCGGACTCGCTGTCGCGGCGTTCGGCGTCGCGGTGCCTGCTGTCGCGCAGGGCGATCCAGAAGGCGACCACGACCGCGGCGACCGTGGCCATCGCCCCCGCGACCTGGCCCCACGCGGCGAGCACGTCCGCCTCCACGACGGTGAAGCCGAGGTCGACGAGGGTGGCCGAGGAGATCATCAGCCTACGATCGGCGATGCCCGCATAGCCGGGCAATCGGGCGTCCGGGTTGTCCTGGCTCTCGGGCGACTGCTCGGGGCATATCGTCACCGGGAACAGTGATCACGAGGAGGTCAGGTGGTCGAGGAGATCGCGCCGGTTGCCCGGACTATCACGACCAGAGCCGCTGACGGGCGGACCATGATCGGGCACGTCGTGCTGTGTCGGGATGACGACTTCGTGGCGTTGTGGCAGGTCAGCGCGGATGGGTTGGCTACCGGTGCTTGGGTTGTGCCGGTGGAGGAGGCGTTGGGGGATGCCGCCTCGTGGATGGTCGGGTGTTGTGCTCAGCGGGCGTTGATTGACGTCGACCCGGCCGGTGGGGTGGAGATCCTGGGCGAGTTGCGGAAGGCGGCGGGGGTCGAGGGGGCCGCGCCGCGGGTTGTGTCGCTTGTGGATGGTTACCGCGAGATCGTGGGAATCCGGGCGGCCTGTGCTGAGGCGGTCGCGGAGCGCAAGCAGGCCAAGGCGGTGGAGTGGCCGGTGGATTTGCCGGAAGAGGCTCCGACGGATCTGCGGGGCTTCCAGGAGTTGGCACGGCTTCCGAGGCCGCGGGCGGACCGCGAAGTGGCCGCGGAAGCACTGCTGCGGTGCGCTGTCACCGCCTGGGTGCTGCAGCGGTGGAAGGAGACGGTCACCGCCGTGCGCAGGCGGAGCTACCTGCAGGAGTTGGCCGTCCCAGCGCTGGTGCCGCCGCGCTGGGAGGCCGAACTCTGTGCCGCGTTCGCCGACTAGTCGGCAAGGCGTTCTAGCGGGCGGGCTCGAGGTCCTCGTCCGGGTCGGCCGACTCGGCGGCCAGGGCGGTCGCGGGGGCGGTGGCGTTCTTCTTCCGCTTGCGGAGGATGTGGACGATCACGAAGATCAGCACCGCGCCGCCGACGATGAAGGCGCCGCCTCGGCCCATGTGCTTCTCGATCTCCTTGGCCGCCTCGCCCAACGCCGCGCCGATGGCGATGTGGACGGCCGACCAGCACGCCGCCCCCGCGACCACGGCGGGCAGAAACTTGCGGTACGGCAGGCCGGACGTGCCCGCGGCCGCCGGGGTCAGCGTGCGCACGACCGGCAGGAACCGGGCGAAGAACACCGCCCACGCCCCGCGCCTGCGCAGGATCCCGGTGGCCTTGTCCCAACCGTCCACGCCGTACTTCTGGATGAGCTTGGTCTCCCGCAGCCTGGGGCCGAACCGCCTGCCGATGCCGTAGCCGATGGAGTCGCCGATGCCCGCGCAGACGGTGACCACCGCCCACAGCACCAGGAAGCGCGCGGGGGTGTCCACCGTCGTCGCGGCGATGAGCAGACCGCCCTCACCGGGCGCGATGAACCCCAGCCCCACGGTGCACTCGGCCAGCACCAGCCCGCCGGTGGCGGCGACCAGCGCGGGCTGCGGCAGCGCCTGGAGCCATTCCAGGACGTCGGTCAGCAGAGCCACGTAACCCCCTCAAGAACCGCGGCCCCCCTCTGGCGCCGCCCGTGCAGTCTCTCGTTCAGAGGGAGCGTGGCATAACCGGGTTCCACCCTGAATCAGACCAGGAGATGACCCTGAGGTCTCACTTCCGGAGTAGGGCCGTGATCTCCTGACGGGCGTCGCCCGCCTCGGCGAGGTGCCGCAGGTTCTCCGGGACGGTGTCGCCGCGGTGCGCGACCGCCTGCGTGTAGAGCCTGCCCGCGCGGTAGGACGAGCGCACCAGCGGACCGGCCATGACGCCTGCGAACCCGATCGCCTCCGCGGCCTCCTTGTGCTCCAGGAACTCCTCGGGCTTGACCCAGCGCTCCACGGGGTGGTGGCGCACGCTCGGGCGCAGGTACTGGGTGATCGTGATGATCTCGCAGCCCGCGGCGTGCAGGTCGCGCAGCGCGGCGGTGACCTCGTCGGGGGTCTCGCCCATGCCCAGGATCAGGTTGGACTTGGTGACCAGGCCCTCGGCGCGGGCCCGGGTGATGACCTCCAGCGAGCGCTCGTACCGGAACGCCGGGCGGATGCGCTTGAAGATGCGCGGCACCGTCTCGACGTTGTGCGCGAGCACCTCGGGGCGCGACGAGAACACCTCGGCGAGCTGGTCGGGCTCGGCGTTGAAGTCCGGGATCAGCAGCTCGACGCCCGTGCCGGGGTTGAGCGCGTGGATCTGGCGCACCGTCTCGGCGTACAGCCACGCGCCGCCGTCGGGCAGGTCGTCGCGGGCGACGCCGGTCACCGTCGAGTAGCGTAGGCCCATCGCCTGGACGGACTCGGCGACCCGGCGCGGCTCCTCGCGGTCGAACTCGGCGGGCTTGCCGGTGTCGATCTGGCAGAAGTCGCAGCGGCGCGTGCACTGGTCGCCGCCGATGAGGAAGGTCGCCTCGCGGTCCTCCCAGCACTCGTAGATGTTGGGACAGCCCGCTTCCTCGCACACGGTGTGCAGGCCCTCGCGTCGGACGAGGCCCTTGAGTTCGCGGTACTCCGGGCCCATCTTGGCCCGGGTCTTGATCCACGAGGGCTTCTTCTCGATGGGCGTCTCGCTGTTGCGCACTTCCAGTCGCAGCAGCTTCCGACCCTCAGGCGTCACCGTCACGCCAGCCAGGCTACGCCGCGCCCCGAGGTGACCGGTATCACGCGCGTCACTCGGGCGCGGGCGCGATCCCGGTCAGCTCGGCGGTGCGCTCCCAGAGGCGTCGTCCCAGGTCGGCGTTGCGGGCCGCGGAGCGCGCGCGGGCGCGTTTGGGGCTGCCCGCGACCTCGCCGATGCCCTGCGGCCCGAAGTACTCGCCGCCGGCGACGTCCGGGGCGGTCGCCGCGTAGAGCTGGGGCAGCGCGCCGCGCTGGAGGGACTGGGTGATGAGTCGGTTGCCGAAAGAGACGATCGAGGTCGCTGCCTGGCCGAAGCGGCCGGAGCCTCGGGTGCGGGCGGAGTTGGCGGCCAGCTCGGTGTCGGTCAGGCCGGGGTGCGCGGCGACGCTGACGACCTCGGACCCGGCAGCGCGCAGCCGCCGGTCCAGCTCGATGGCGAAGATCAGGTTGGCCAGCTTCGAGGCGCTGTACGCCCCGACCGCGCGGTAGCGGCGGCGCTCCCAGTTCAGGTCGTCGACGTCGAGGCCGGGGCCGCGGTGGGCGAGGCTGGAGAGGGTGACGACGCGGCCGATGACCGCGGGCAGCAGCAGCCAGGTGAGCGCGGCGTGGCCGAGGTGGTTGGTGCCGATCTGCAGCTCGAACCCGTCGACGGTGGCGCCCTTGGGCGGGCCCATGATCCCGGCGTTGTTCATGAGCACGTCCAGCCGGTCGCCGGTGCGCTCGCGGACCTCCTCGGCCGCCTTGCGCACGGAGGCGAGGTCGGCCAGGTCGAGCTGGAGCAGTTCGGCCGCGCCGTCGATGGTCGCCAGCGCGGCCTTGCCCTTCTCCGGCGAGCGGCAGGCCATGATCACGTGCGCGCCCTTCGCGGCGAGCACCTGCGCGCTGCGCAGGCCCAGCCCGGAGTTCGCGCCGGTGACCAGCACCGTCCGGCCGGTCTGGTCGGGGATGTCGGCTTCGGACCACGCCATCGGCTCGCCTTCCTACTGGTGAGTACGCCCCCATGCTAGAGGGATCACCATGAGAAGGGCCTCAGGCGCTGGCGACCAGCCTGCGCAGGAACTGCTCGACCCGGTTGCCCCGGTGCCGCTCACGGCTCGGCGTGCTGCGGATCAGCGCGAGGTAGGCCGCGCCGACCCGGGCGATCTCCTCGGCGGGCTCGGTGTGCTCGGCCAGGCCGGAGGCGATGGCCAGCATCCGCTGCTCGCCCTCGATCGCGGGCCTGAGCACGCCGCCGTGGGTGTCGGTGTTGGCGTCGAGCACGCGGCGCAGCACCGGGTGCTCGGCGGCCGTGGCCCGCCACGCCTGCGCGACGGCCTCGACCGGATCGATGGTGGCGTCCTTCTCCGCCTCGGCCTGGGCCAGCCCCACCCGGCCGGTGAGGCGGACCGACCACCGGTAATGCAACGCCAGCAGCAACTCGCCCCGATCGGCGAATTCCGCGGCGGCCTGCTCCGGAAAGGGCAGCGGCCCCTCCAGGTCGTGCCGAGCCAGTTCGAGCACCGCGTCCAGGGCGTCTCGCCTGCGGTAATAGTCCGTCCAGCTCATGGTCTCGTCCCCTCTGCGTGACCTGCGCCATACCGTGGGTTTGCGGCATACCGTCGGTACGGTGCCAACCTACCACGAGTACGTACCCGTGGTATGTCGTAATCTTGTGAACGTGGTGACAGCGCAGTCGCGAAAAGCGGACTACAGCGAATCGACCCGGCAGGCGCTGGTCGACTCCGCTGTCTCGCTGTTCACCGAGGGCGGTTACGCCGCGACGTCCCTCGACGCCGTCGCCCGCCGCGCGCGGGTGACCAAGGGCGCGCTCTACCACCACTTCAGCGGCAAACAGGCGCTGTTCGAGGCCGCGTTCGACGCCGTCGAGGTCGCCGTGATGACCCGGCTCGGCCAAGTCGTGGCGGGCGGCCCCGAGGGCGTGTGGGACCGGGCGATCAGGGGCGTGAAGGCGTACGTCCGGGTGTGCCTGGAGCCCGCCTACCAGCGGATCGTCATCCACGAGGGCCCGGTCGTGATGGGCTGGGAACGCTGGCGCGCCGCCGAGGAGCACTTCAGCTTCGGCCTGGTGCGCGCGGTCCTGGAATCGCTCATCGCCGCGGGCGAGATCGACGAGCTGCCGATCGAGACCACGTCGCGCATCCTGTTCGGCGCCCTGTCGATGGGCGCGGCGATCATCGCCGACGCCCACGACCCGGAACGCGCGGTGTCGGAGGTGTCGACGACGGTCGTGCGGGTCCTGGAAGGCATGCGCCGCACGGCGTCGTAACACGGGACGTCGTGCTCGCGGTGTCACCGGTGTGATCCCTGCTCCGGTCCTGCCCGGTCCCGCGTTGTCCGATCCCACGACCGCGCTCATGGTCGCCCGCGCGGTGTATATGCGGCGGTGGTCGCTCCTCTTGCCCGCGGTCGTACCGTTTGTGGTCATCTCGGCCTGGCTGAGGGTCGCCGCGGGCGAACTCCCGTTCGCGAACGCGCTGATCCTGACGGTCCTGGCCTGCTACCTGGTGGCCTGGTGCGTCGGGAAAGTGGTCACGCTGCGCTGGACCCGGGGCAGGGGGCGGCTCGCCGTCGAGCCGTGGCAGCCGGTCGCCGCGGTGGTCCTCCGGCGGGCGACCGGGTTGCGGCGCACCGTGCTCGACGTGGGCCTCGGGCGACCGGTGGCGGTGCGCTTGCCCGCCGGGCACGAGGAGGCCGTGGTCCGCACCGGCCGCGCGTGGCTGGTCGCCGGACCGCGGGTGCTCATGGTCAGGGCGGACGGGTCGCACCGGGTGTTCGCCGCTAACGCGACGGAGTTGGTCGCGGCGGCGGCGGTGGAGCCGGTCGACGCTGACCCGTTCACCCCCGCCGTCCTGGCGGCACGGGCGATGCGCCGGAGCACGGCGCTACTCGTCTCGGTGGCGGCGTCGTGGTCGGCGGCTTACGTCCTCATCTGGTGGGAGATCGGCAGGCCCTGGTACGCGCTCGTGCTCACGGCCACGCCGCTCGTGCTGATCTGGATGGCGCCCCTGCTGATGGTGGCCCTGCCCGCGTGGCGCGCCGTGGCCCGGCCGGCGTCGGGGCCGTGGACGTGGGTGTCCGCGGTGATGGACCCGTGGAAGGCGCACACGGACGCGCCGACCAGGGCCTCCGGGAAGGCGACGCTGGCCGACGGCACCCGGCTGGTGGTCAAGCTCCCCGCCGCGCCCGCCGACTTCCTCGGCGCGGTGTGGGAGACCGGTGGCTTCTGGGTGGCGGGGACCCCGGAGCCGGGGCGCGTGCTGGCCGCGGGCTTTCCCCACGCTCCGCTGGCCGCCGCCGTCCGGTTCCGCCCGTTGTGACAGGGGGACCGGCTGGTGTCGTCCTGCCGCTCGGAGGTGCGGTCTACCTCGTGCTCGACCGGCGCGCGCGAGGTGGTGGCCAGGACCGGTCGGGTGCGTGGCCGGGCCCGTCCTGCCCGCCATCCGGCGCGCGCCGGATGGCGGGTATGCGGCCCAGGGGTCAGCTCAGGGCGAAGGTGACGCCCGGGCTGGTCGGCTGCGCGCGCTCGATCACGTGCTCGCGCACCGGCAGCACGCCCTCCAGCGCGTCCAGCACCGCCGCCCGCGCCAGGGGCAGGACCTCCGCGACGGTCACCCGGCGCCCCAGTTCGGCGGTCAGCGAGGTGACGCCCGCGTCCCGGATGCCGCACGGCACGATGCGGTCGAAGGCGGTCAGGTCGGCGTCGCAGTTGATCTCGAAGCCGTGCAGCGTGACGCCGCGCTGGACGCGGATGCCGATGGCGGCGATCTTGCGCTCCGGACGGGTGGCGTCCCCGGCCAGCCACACGCCGCTGCGGCCGTCGACCCGGCCGGTCTCCAGGCCGAACGACGCGCACACGCTGATCATGGCCTCCTCGATGCGGCGCACGTACTGCACCACGTCGATCGGGTCGGACAGCTTGACGATCGGGTAGCCGACCAGCTGGCCCGGCCCGTGCCAGGTGATCTTGCCGCCGCGGTCGACGTCGATGACGGGGGTGCCGTCCGTCGGGCGGTCGGCGGGCTCGGTGCGCTTGCCCGCGGTGTAGACCGACGGGTGCTCCAGCAGCAGGAGGGTGTCCGGGCCGAGATCGTCGGCGCGGGCGGTGGCCAGCTCGCGCTGGAGGTCCCAGGCGGGCAGGTACTCGATGACGCCCAGTTCGCGCACGGCCACCGGCTCGGTGGCGGCGCGGGCGGAGATGTGCGCGCTCACGACCGCGACCCTACGCTCCTCGACCGCACCGGCAGCAGGCCGAGCCCGGTCGCGGTGAGCAGGCCGAGCCCGACCACGCCCAGCGTCGCGCCGAGGACGTCGGTCAGCCAGTGCACGTCCAGCACCATCCGGCACAGCGCGGCGGCCGCGACCGCCGCGACCGACCACCACACCACCGCGCGCAGCCGCCGCACGGCCAGCCACGCGCACAGCACGACCACGGTGAACGCGACCGACGCCACCGACACGACGTGCCCGCTCGGGAAGCTGAAGTCGGGGTACTCGCGCGGTCGCGCCCGCTCGAACAGCGGCTTGGCCAGCGACACCGTCCGGCACACCGCCAGCAGCACGGCGGCGCGCAGCAGCAGGCCGCGCAGCCGGGCGTCGTGGCGGCGCGTCCAGGCCCCGATCAGCAGCCCGAGCCCGAGGAGCACCGGCAGGACCGGGCCCAGCACCGCACTCCCCACGAACGCGATGTCGCCCGCGGTGTGCTGCCAGCCGCCGCCCAGCGACTCCGCGGCGATCCGGTCCACGGTGGGCGTCGTGTCCGCGACGGTCACGCCGAGCACCAGGAACGCGATCAGCAGCAGCCCGCCCGCGCCGACGACGGTCATCGGCCCTCGGTGGCCGCCAGGGCGTCCCGCACGGTCGGGTAGGTGAACCGGAAGCCGTTGTCCAGCAGGACCTTCGGCAGGACGCGCTGGTCGCGCAGGGCGTCGTCGGCCAGCTCGCCCATCGCCAGGCGCATCGCCGCCTTCGGCACGAAGAACGGGGCCGGGCGGCGGCGCGTCTCGGCGAAGGCCCGGGTGAACTCGGTGTTGGTCGCCGGGGTCGGCCCGACCAGGTTGACCGGACCGGCGATGTCCGCGCGCAGCAGGAAGAGCATCGCGGCGATGGCGTCGTCGAGGTGGATCCACGGCATGTGCTGGCGGCCGCTGCCCAGCCGCCCGCCCAGCCCCAGGGCGAAGAATGGGCGGATCGGCCCCAGCATCCCGCCGTGGTCGGCCAAGACGGGCCCGGTGCGCATGCGGACCACGCGCGCGTCGCCCGCGCCCGCTGTCGCGTGCTCCCACCGCGCGCACAGCTCGGCGGTGAAACCCGCGCCCTGAGGCCCGGACTCGTCCACCGTGCCGGAGGTGTCGCCGTAGTAGCCGGTGGCCGACTGGTTCAGCAGGACGGGGACGCCGTGCTCGGCGACGGCGGCCGCCAGCACCTCGGTCGGCTCGACCCGGCTGTCGACCAGCGCCTGCTTGCGCGCGCCGGTCCAGCGCCGCGTCCACATCGGCGCCCCGCACAGGTTGACCACGGCGTCCGCGCCGTCGAGCGCGCCGGGGTCGATCTTCCCGGCTGGCGGGTCCCAGCCCCGCTCGTCGCCAGCCATCGGGGCGCGGCGCACCAGCCGCGCCACGTCGTGGCCGTCGCGGCGCAGCCGCGCGACCAGGGCGGTGCCGATGAAGCCGGACGCTCCGGCGACCACTACGCGCATACGGTGATCGTCCCTGACCCGAGGCACGCGCGCAGGACCGGGCGGATGTGAGACGGGCCGCCCCTCGCCAGGAGGGACGGCCCGTTCGACGGACGGTGCTCTACAGCCCCAGGTCGGCCTCGAACGCGCCCTCTTCCAGGCGGTTCTTCACCGTGGTGAGGAACCGGCCCGCGTCGGCGCCGTCGACGAGGCGGTGGTCGTAGGTCAGCGCCAGGTAGACCATCGAGCGGATGGCGATGGTGTCGTCGCCGTTCTCGTCGGTCACCACGACCGGGCGCTTGACGACCAGTCCGACGCCCAGGATGCCGACCTGCGGCACCGGGATGATCGGCGTGTCGAACAGCGCGCCCTGGCTGCCCAGGTTGGTCAGCGTGAACGTGGCGCCGAACAGCTCGTCCGGGGTCACCTTGTTGGCCCGGGTGCGCTCGGCGAGGTCGGCGATCTTGTGCGCCAGCCCGGCCAGGTTCAGCTCACCGGCGTTGTGCAGCGCCGGGGTGAGCAGGCCGCGCTCGGTGTCCACGGCGATGCCCAGGTGCTCGGCGGCGTGGTAGGTGACCTCTTTGGTCTCGTCGTCGATCGAGGCGTTCAGCTTCGGGTGCTGCTTGAGCGCCTCGACGGCGGCCTTGGCGAAGAACGGCAGGAACGTCAGCTTGACGCCCTCGCGCTGCTCGAACGCCGCCTTGGACCGCGCCCGCAGCTTGGCCACCTTGGTGATGTCCACCTCGACGACCTGGGTGAGCTGCGCGGCCGTCTGCAGCGACTCGACCATGCGGCGCGACACCGTCTGGCGCAGCCGCGACATCTTCTGCGTGGTGCCGCGCAGCGTGGTGTCGACCTGCACCGGGCGGCTCGGGGCCGCCGGGGTGCGCGCCGCGGCGGGGGCGGTCGGCTCGGGCTTGGGGGCCTTCGCCGCCTCGGCTGCGGCCAGCACGTCCTGCTTGCGGATGCGCCCGCCGATGCCGGAGCCGCGGACCGTGGCCAGGTCCACGCCGTGCTCGGCGGCCAGCTTGCGCACCAGCGGCGTCACGTAGGGCGAGCTGTCGCGCGGGGCCTCGTCCTGCTGGGGAGCCTCCGGCTTGGGCGCCTCCGCCTTCGGGGCCTCCTGCTTGGGGGCTTCCTGCTTGGGGGCCTCCGGCTGCGGGGCGGGCTTCGGCTCCGGCTTGGGCGCCTCCTGCTTCGGGGCCTCCGGCTGGGGAGCGGGAGCGGCGGCCTGCGGGGCGGCGGCGCTGTCGCCGATCACGCCGAGCTTGCCGCCGACCTCGACGGTGGCGTCCTCGCCCGCGGTGATCTCCAGCAGCGTGCCTGCCACCGGCGACGGGATCTCGGTGTCCACCTTGTCGGTGGACACCTCCAGCAGCGGCTCGTCGACCTCGACGGAGTCGCCGACCTGCTTGAGCCAGCGGGTCACGGTGCCCTCGGTGACGCTCTCGCCCAGCGCGGGCATGGTCACGTCGGCGCCCCGGCCGCCGCCCTTGGGCGCGTCGGCGGAGGGCTGCGGCGCGGGCGCGGGCTCGTCGGCCAGCTCCGACGGCTGCTGCCCGGTCGCCTCCTGCGGGCCGGACGAGGATTCGACGTCACCGCCGGACTGCGGCGCGGAATCCCCGGAACCATCACCGATGACCGCGAGCTGCCCGCCCACGGCCACGGTCTCGTCCTCCTGCGCCACGATCTTCTGCAGCACCCCGGCCGCGGGAGAGGGGATCTCGGTGTCGACCTTGTCGGTGGACACCTCCAGCAGCGGCTCGTCGACGGCGACGGTGTCGCCCTCCTGCTTGAGCCACCGCGTGACGGTGCCTTCGGTCACGCTCTCGCCAAGCGCGGGCATCTCTACGGAGAACGCCATGGTTTCCAGGACTCCTCGGACTTGCTGGGGCTGACGGGTCGGTTGGGGACTGACCTGCGGTCAGCCGTGCACGTGCAGTGGCTTGCCAGCGAGGGCGAGGAACGCCTCGCCCAGGGCCTCGTTCTGCGTCGGGTGGGCATGCACCAGCGGGGCCACGTCCTCCGGGAAGGCCTCCCAGTTGTAGATCAGCTGGGCCTCGCCGATCAGCTCGCCGACCCGCTCGCCGACCATGGTGATCCCGACGACCGGCCCGTTCGGCTCGCGGACCAGCTTCACCCCGCCGGAGGTCTTGAGGATCTGGCTCTTGCCGTTGCCGGACAGGGCGTACACCAGGGTCTCCGCGCCGCCGAACTTCTCCTTGGCCTGCGCCTCGGTCAGGCCGACGGAGGCGACCTCCGGGTTGCAGTAGGTCACCCTGGGGATGCCCGCCTCGTCGATCACCTTCGGGTTCTGGCCCGCGATCTCCTCGGCGACGAAGATGCCCTGCTGGAAGCCGCGGTGGGCCAGCTGCAGCCCGGGGACCAAGTCGCCGACCGCGTAGACGTTGGGCAGGTTGGTGCGCAGGCGCTCGTCGGTCACGACGAAGCCGCGCTCCATCGCCACCCCGGCCTCCTCGTACCCGTGGCCCGCGCTGTTGGGGCCGCGGCCGACGGCGACCAGCAGCAGGTCGGCCTCCAGCGTCTCACCGGACTCCAACGAGACGCTGACACCGGTCTCGCTCTGGGTGGCCCCGGTGAACCGCACGCCGGTCTTGAAGCCGATCTTGCGCTTGCGGAAGGCGCGCTCGAGCTGCTTGGAGGCCCACTCGTCCTCGGCGGGCACCAGCCTGGGCAGCGCCTCGACCACGGTCACCTCGGCGCCGAAGGAGCGCCACACGCTGGCGAACTCCACACCGATGACGCCGCCGCCGAGCACGACGACCTTCTCCGGGATGTAGTCGAGGTTGAGCGCCTGGTCGCTGGTGATGATCCGGCCGCCGATCTCCAGGCCGGGCAGCGTGCGCGCGTACGAGCCGGTGGCCAGCACGACGTTCTTGCCGGTGTAGCGCTTGCCGTCGACCTCGACGGCGTTCGGCGCGACGAAGGTGCCCGCGCCCTCGACGAAGGTCACCTTGTTGGCCTTGACCAGGCCCTGCAGTCCCTTGTAGAGACCGGCGACGATCTTGTCCTTGTAGGAGTTCACGCCGTTGATGTCGATGCCCTCCAGCGAGGACTTCACGCCGAACTGGTCGCCCTCGCGGGCGAGGTCGGCGACCTCGGCGGCGTGCAGCAGCGCCTTGGTCGGGATGCACCCCCGGTGCAGGCAGGTGCCGCCGACCTTGTCCTTCTCCACCAGGATCACCGAAAGGCCGAGCTCGGCGGCGCGGAAGGCGCACGCGTAGCCGCCCGAGCCGCCACCGAGGATCACCAGGTCGGCTGTGGCGGGGGTGTCAGTCACGGGTTCTCCTCGACGAGCGACTACGTGGTCCAGGCCGCCCAGCGTGGTCAACGGGCGAGCCACCAGCGCTATCTTTCCACTTCGCGGGGGTGGGCTGCGAGGTGGCCATGGTGTCTCGGGCCACGATCGAGTTACCCGTCGGTACCGCTGGAACAATGGGACGAAAGCACCACGAACCCGGAGGGGGAGCGACGTGGGCCTTTTCGACAAGCTGCGCCCCAAGCGCGGCAAGGGCAAGCCCGGCACCCTGCGCCAGGCCAGCAAGCAGGACACCTCGCACCTGGAGGAGTGGGCGGCGAGCCGCACGGGCGTCGAGGCCTACGTCGAGCCGCGCACGAACGTCACCGACACCACGGTCGTGCTGGTCGCGCACGACGGGGAGTGGACGCGGCGGCGGATCGCCGACTTCGACGCGGCGCTGGAGTTCGGCCGCAAGCGCCAGATCCCGGTCTACGAGGTCGCCAGGGTGGGCTATCCCAAGCGCATGCGCGAGTACATGGCGCGGCAGAAGAAGGAGGGCCGGGGCTGAGTCAGCCCCGGCCCTGCGCGTCGGATCAGCCGTTCTCGGCGATGTCCGCCAGCACGGCGGCCAGGGTGCGCACCGGGACGCCGGTGCCGCCTCGGCTGGTGTAGCCCCACGGGCCGCCGTCGTTGAACGACGGGCCTGCGATGTCGATGTGCGCCCACGGCACGCCCTCGGCGACGAACTCGCGGAGGAACACGCCAGCGGCCAGCATGCCGCCCCAGCGGTGGCCCGCGACGTTGGCCAGGTCGGCCAGGCGCGAGTCCAGGTCGGCGCGCAGCTCCTCGGGCAGCGGCATGGCCCAGGCGTTCTCGCCGACCGCGCGGCCCAGCTCGGCGACGCGGTCGCGGAACGCGGGCTCGCCCATGACGCCCGCCGTGCGCTTGCCGAGGGCGACGACCTGCGCGCCGGTCAGGGTGGAGGTCTCGATCAGGTAGTCCGGGGCGTCCTCGCAGGCGCGCACGATCGCGTCGGCCAGGATCAGGCGGCCCTCGGCGTCGGTGTTGAGCACCTCGACGGTCTTGCCGCCGTACATGGTGAGCACGTCGCCGGGGCGGTAGGCGTCGCCGGAGGGCATGTTCTCCGCCATCGGGACGGTCGCGGTGACCTCCAGCGGGTACTTCAGCTTCGCGGCCAGCACGACGGTGGCCACGACCGCTGCGGCGCCGCTCATGTCCGAGGTCATCTGGTCCATGGACGCCGCGGGCTTGATCGAGATGCCGCCGGTGTCGAAGGTGATGCCCTTGCCGATCAGCGCGACCTTGGCCTTGGCCCGCGCGCCCTTCCAGGTCAGCCGGACCAGCCGGGGCGGGCGGGCGGAGCCGCCGCCGACGCCGATGATGCCGCCGTAGCCGTTCTTGCGCAGCGCCTTCTCGTCGAGCACCTCGACGGTCAGGCCCGCGGCGCGGCCCAGCGCGGCGGCCTTGTCGGCGAAGGAGCCGGGGTAGAGGTCGTTCGGCGGGGTGTTGATGAAGTCGCGGGTGGTCGTCACGGCCTCGGCGATGGCGGTCGCTGCCTTCAGCGTGGCCTTGTGCTCCTTGGCGGAGCCGTCCTCCGGCGCGATGAAGTCGACCTTGACGGTCGGGTTCTTCTTCTCCGGCTCGGACTTGTACGCGGTGAAGGTGTACGCGCCCAGCACGGCGCCCTCGACGGCGGCCTGGAGGTCCAGAGTGGACAGCAGGCTGGCGATGCGCGCGGTGCCGACGAGCGAGCGCGCCGCCGCGCCCGCGGCCCGGCGGACCTGCTCGCCGCTGATGCCCTCGTCGGCGGAGCCGAGGCCCGATGCGACGAGGACGGTGGCCTTGATCTTGCCCAGGGCGGGGAGCTTGACGACCTCGTCGGCCTTGCCGGTCGCGCCCAGCGCGGTCAGCGTCTCGACGAGGGCGCCCCCGAAGGCGGCGTCGACGGCCTCGGCGCCGGGCTGCAGGGCCACGCCGTCTTCCGTGCGGACGGTGCCGATGACGAGCGCGTCGACGGCGGCCTCCGCGGCGGACGCGGTGGCCAGGGCCAGCTTGGGGGCGGTCACTGAATGAGCTCCTCGGGTTTCGCTGTCCGCCTCGGCCTCGTGGGTCCGGGCGAGATGTGGACGCATGCTAACGACTTGCGTTGACCTTTCAACCGGAAGTCGGCTGGAGAAACACCCGGGTGTCTGGCACGGTTGTGCCCGTGACAGATCTGGGACAGGCGACGGGCACCACCTCGGTTATGGTGCCAGGTTTCCTGCTCGGCGCTCTGGCGGCGGCGACGCTCGCCGCCTCCGGCGCGGTGGCCGAGGCGGGCGGATGGGCGCTCGCCGGGCTCGCCATCACCGCCCTCGCCGCGGGCCTCACCGCGGCCTCCCTGGTCGACCTCACCGCCATCAACGGGCCGATGAGCGGATACGCCCACGTCAACGCCACCCGGGGAGCCTGGGCGGCGCGGTTCACCGGCGTGCTCGGCGTCGCGGGGCGGATCGTCGCGGCGGGCGCGCTGGCCGCCTTCGCGGGCCCGGCGGTGCTGCCGTCGGCGCCGCGGGTGGTCTCGGTGGTGATCGTGGTGCTCGCGGGCGCGCTCGTCATCGCGCGCGTGCGGCCGCCCGCGTGGGCACTGTATGTGGTGATCGTCACAGTCGGACTTGTGGTCGCGACCTGCCTTCTGATCGTGCCGGTTGTGCCCGGCGGAGCAACCGTCGACGTGGCCGGGGCCGACGACTGGCGCGGCACCGCCGCCGCGGCGGGCGTGCTGTTCCTCGGGCTGGCCGGGGTCGAGCGGGTGTCCGGTGGCGGCATGGGCCGCGCGCTCGGCGCGGTCGCCTGCGGCGTCGCCGTGGTGGGCGTCGTGGTGTTCGCGCTGTTCCGCCAGCTCGGCGGGCCGAGGATGGCGGTCTCGCCCGCGCCGCTGCGCGACGCGCTGGCCGCGGCCGACGGCGCGGCGCTGACGCCGCTGCTGGTGGTCGGGGTCGCCGCGCTGGCCGTGCTCGCCGTCCGCCCGCTGCTGGCCGACGCGGCGCGGGTCGTCGACGAGATGCCGGAGCTGCCGTCCCGGGCGGCCGTCGCGGTCGTGGCCGCCGCCGCGCTGGCGGCGCTGCTGCTGCCGCCCGCGTTCGCGGTGACGCTCGCGGTGACGCTGCTGCTGGCCTACTACGCGATGGTCAACTCCGCGGCGCGGCTGCTCGTGCGGTCCGAGCGGTCGTCATGGGTGCGGTCGGGGTGCTGCGGGCTGGCGCTGTGCGTGGTGCTCTCGGTGAACGTCTCCGTGCCCGCGCTGCTGGTCGGCGCGGGGGTGCTGGCGATCGGCGGGATCGCGTGCTGGGCGTCATCTCATCGTCACATCGAGTGATTGTTCGATAGTTGGACGTCCGATCCTCGGGACACCGATTTCCCCAGGCGGGGCGGGGGGATACCGTGCTCGCATGACGCCATTCACCATCACTCCCAACCCCAAGCCGGCGACCCCGGAGCGGGTCGCGGAGGTATTGGCGAAGCCGGGGTTCGGCGCGTACTTCACCGACCACATGGTGACGATCCGCCACGACACCGCCCAGGGTTGGCACGACGCCCGCGTCGAGCCCTTCGCCCCGATCTCGCTGGACCCGTCCGCGATGGTGCTGCACTACGGGCAGGCCATCTTCGAGGGCCTCAAGGCCTACCGCCAGCCCGACGGCTCCATCGCCTCGTTCCGCCCCGAGGCCAACGCCAGCCGCTTCCGCGACTCCGCGCGCCGCATCGCGATGCCGGAGCTGCCGGACGAGCTGTTCATGCAGTCGCTGCGCGAGCTGGTGTCCATCGACCAGCGCTGGGTCCCGTCGGAGGGCGAGGCATCGCTCTACCTGCGGCCGTTCATGATCTCCACGGAGGCCGGGCTCGGTGTGCGGCCCTCCTCCGAGTACCTGTACGTGTGCATCGCCTCGCCCGCGGGCTCCTACTTCGCCGGCGGCCTCAAGCCGGTGACGGTGTGGCTGTCCGCCGAGTACGTGCGCGCCGCCCCCGGCGGCACGGGCGCGGCCAAGTTCGCTGGCAACTACGCCGCGTCGCTGGCCGCCCAGGCCGAGGCCGCGTCGCAGGGCTGCGACCAGGTCGTCTGGCTGGACGCCGTGGAGCGCCGCTGGGTGGAGGAGATGGGCGGGATGAACCTGTTCTTCGTCCTCGGCTCCGGCGCCAACGCCCGGGTGGTCACCCCCGAGCTGTCCGGCTCGCTGCTGCCGGGCGTCACCCGCAACTCGCTGCTGACCCTGGCCAAGGACCTCGGCTACGGCGTCGAGGAGCGGCGGATCTCCACCGACGAGTGGGAGAAGAAGGCCGAGTCCGGCGAGCTGACCGAGGTCTTCGCCTGCGGCACGGCAGCGGTCATCACCCCGGTCGGCCACGTGAAGCACGCGGGCGGGGAGTTCGACATCGCCGACGGCGGCACCGGCCCGGTGAGCAGCCAGCTGCGGGAAAGCCTCGTCAGCATCCAGCGCGGCGGCGTGGCCGACACGCACGGCTGGATGACCAGGCTCGTGTGACGCCTCCCGGGCGTCCGCGTCACAGGGCGCCCGGGACGAGCACGGCCAGCGTGGCCAGCTCGCACGCCGCGCCGAGGACGTCCCCCGTGACGCCCTCGATGCGGCGGCGCACATGCCGGACCAGGACGGCGACCACCACCGCGGCCAGCGCGACGCCGGTCCACGCCCACGGGCTGGCGAGGATCGCCGCGCCGATGGCTGCCAGCAGCCAGGCGGCGGGGACGGGCCACGGCTGCGTCCCGGCCACGAGCGCGCCCAGGCCCTCGGGCCGGGCGGCCGGGACGCCGCGCAGGCAGCAGGCGGTGAAGGCGATCCGGCCCGCCGCGACGGCCAGCACGGCGACGCCGAGCCGATCGGGCTCCAGCGCGGCGAACGCGGCGGCCTGCCCGCCCATGACGACGATCAGCGCGGCCACGGCGAACGGCCCCGCGCCGCCGTCGCGCATGACGGCGAGGGCGCGCTCGGGCGGGCCGTAGCAGCCCAGGCCGTCCGCGGTGTCGGCCAGCCCGTCGATGTGCATTCCGCGAGTGGTCGCCGCGAGGAAGGCCACGGCGAGGAAACCGGCCAGCAGCGGCGGCATGCCGACGAACTGAGCCGTCCACAGTAGACCCGCGACGACGCCGCCGAGCGCGATGCCGACGACCGGCGCCACGGCGATCGCCCGCGCCGCCCGCTTCCTGTCCACCGAGGACACGTGGAGCGGGAGGACGGTCAGCCAGGAGAAGGCGAGGCGCACTAGTCCCCGGCCGCCGTGCTGACCCCCGCCTCGTCGAAGGTCGCCATCTCCGCCAGGACCCGCACGGCCGCGGTCAGCACCGGCAGCGCCACCGCGGCGCCGGAGCCCTCGCCGAGCCGCATCCCCAGGTCCACGATCGGCTCCAGCTCCAACTGCTCCAGCACCAGCGCGTGCGCGGGCTCGACGGAGCGGTGCCCGGCAACCCACCACTTGCTCGCGCCCGGGGCCAGGTCCTCGGCCACGAGCGCCGCCGCGCTCACCACGACGCCGTCGAGGATCACCGGGGTCTTGCGCACGGCGGCTTGGGCCAGGAACCCGGCCATCGCTGCCAGGTCCGCGCCCGCCGAGGTGCGCAGCAGCGCCACGGGGTCCCCGCCCGCGGCCCGCGCGCGGCGCAGCGCGTCGCGGATGGCGACGGCCTTGCGCATCCAGGTCTGGTCGTCGATGCCGGTGCCGCGGCCCACGACGGCCACCGGCTCGGCCCCGGTCAGCGCCGCGATCAGCACCGCGGCCGGGGTCGTGTTGCCGATGCCCATGTCGCCCGCGATCAGCAGGTCCGCGCCGCCGTCGACCTCCTCGTCGGCGATCGCCCGTCCGGTGGCGATGGCCGCGCGGGTCTCCTCGTCGGTGAGGGCGTCCTCGCGGTCGATCGAGCCGCAGGAGCGGCGGATCTTGTGGTCGCCCACGGGGGTGTCGGCGTTCACGGCCATGTCGACCACGCGGACGGTCGCGCCCGCCGCGGCGGCCAGGACGTTGATCGCCGCGCCGCCCGCGACGAAGTTCGCCACCATCTGGCCGGTGACCTCGCTGGGGTAGGCCGACACGCCGGACGCGGCGATCCCGTGGTCTCCGGCGAACACCACGACCCGTGCCCGTGCGAACGGCGTCGGCGGGCACCGGTCCTGGCAGGCCGCTACCCACGCGCCCAGCGCCTCCAGCCTGCCCAGCGACCCGAGCGGCTTGGTGAGCCGCGCGTGCCGCCGCAGAGCGGCGTCCTCGGCCGCGCGGCTGGGGGTGTCGACGCGGGGGAATTCGGTGCTCACCTTGAGGTCGCCTCCATCACTTCAGGCGCAGCGGCAGGCCCGCGACCAGCAGCAGCACGTCGGTGCACACCTCGGCCAGGGACGCGTTGACCGCGCCGAGCTCGTCCCGGAAAAGCCTGCCAGAGCGGGTGGCCGGGACGACACCCAACCCGACCTCGGCGGAGACGAGAGTGACCGGCATCGCACAGCGCTCGACGGCGTGCACGAGGGTGGTCCGCGCGGAGGTCATGTCGACCCCGCCGTCCCAGGCGTTCGCGTCGTCCATGGCGTTGGCGAGCCAGGTGGCGATGTCGTCGACGAGGACGGGGGTGGTGGCGGCGTCGAGGTGGCCGATCAGCGAGTCGGTGTCCGGCGTCTCCTCGGTCCGCCAGGTCGCGGGCCTGCGCGCGACGTGTGCGGCGATCCGCGCGTCCCAGTCGCCGTCCCCGTCGATGCGCCGCGCGGTGGCGAGGTAGAGCGCCACGTCCCCCACCAGCCCCTCGGCGTGCGCCGACTTCCCCGACCGCGCTCCGCCCAGTACCAACGTCTTCGGCGCCACCGTCCTGGTCACGGCCGCGGAGGCTACCGTTGACCACCGTGACCTACTTCTGGCGGTACCACCCCTCGGGCGACGCCTCCGACAACTTCGATGGCCAGGGCGCGGCCGAGGAGTGGCTGTCCGCGCACTGGCGCGACCTCGCCGACCAGGGCGTCGACGAGGTGACCCTCATGGACGACACGGAGACCGTCTACGGCCCGATGAGCCTGCACGCCCCCTGACGGGGGAGCACAGTGGACACACGCGACGGCGTCAGGCGGTTGGGCGCGGGGACTTGCGCAGGACGGTCAGCGTGACCACGAACGCGGCGGCGAGGAGGGCAGCGGCGAGCGTGAACGCCACCTGGTAGCCGGCGGTGAGCGCGACGGGCTCGGGGAGGCCTGCGGCCAGGTCCCGCTCGGTGCGGGCGGCGGCCACAGTGGACAGCACCGCGACTCCCACGGCCATGCCGACCTGCTGGGTGGTGTTGAACAGCCCGGACACCAGGCCCGCGTCGTCCGGCTTCGCGTCGGACATGCCCAGGGCGGCCAGCGCGGGCAGGACCAGGCCGCCGCCCGCGATCAGCAGCATGACCGGAAGCAGGTCGGCGACGTAGTCGGCGTCCACCGGGACCGAGACGAGCTTGACCATCGCGCCCGCCAGCAGCGCCAACCCGGCCAGCAGCACGGCGCGTTCGCCGAACCGGGCGGTCAGGCGGGCGGAGGCGAACAGCGACACGCCGCCGATCGCGACCGCCGCGGGCAGCATCGCCAGCCCGGTGGCCAGCGCGCCGTAGCCCAGCACCTTCTGCAGGTAGAGCGCGACGATGATCTGGAACGCGAACATCGCCGCCAGGGTGAGGACCTGCACCAGGTTCGCCCCCGCCACCGTGCGCGACCGCAGGATCCGCAGCGGCATCAACGGCGTCCTGGCCCGCGCCTGACGGACGGCGAACGCGGCCAGCAACGCCACCGACAGCGCGCCGAGGCCGAGCGTGTGCGCCGCCGCCGGGCCGTGCTGCTCGATCTTGACCACGGTGTAGATGCCGAGCATCAGGCCGCTGGTGACGAGCGCGGCGCCGAGCACGTCAGCGCCCGCCGACCAGCCCGCGCCCCGGTCGGTCGGCAGCACCCGGACCGCCAGCAGGACCGTGGCCACGCCGATCGGCAGGTTGATGAGGAAGATCCAGTGCCAGCTCAGCGCGTCGGTGAGGACGCCGCCCAGCACCTGGCCGATGGACGCGCCCGCCGCCCCGGTGAAGCTGAAGACGCCGATCGCCTTCGCGCGCTCCCTCGGATCGGTGAACAGCGTGACCAGGATGCCGAGCACCACCGCGGACGCCATCGCGCTGCCCGCGCCCTGGAGGAACCGCGCGGCGATCAGCATGCCGGGCGTGGCGGCCGCGCCAGCCACCAGCGACGCCGCGGTGAACACGGCGTTCCCGGCCAGGAACATCGTCTTGCGGCCGACCAGGTCGCCGATCCGCCCGGCCAGCAGCAGCAGCCCGCCGAACGCGATCAGGTAGGCGTTGACCGTCCAGCTCAGGCCCGCGGGGGAGAAGCCGAGGTCACGCTGGATGGCGGGCATGGCGACGGTGACGATGCTGCCGTCGAGGATGGTCATCAGCACCGCCGAGGACAGCACGACCAGCGCGGACCAGCGGTTGGCGCGGGGCGTGCCCAGCGGGGTGTCGAGCGAGGACGTCATGGGTCTCTCCTGTTCCGGGAACGACAGGAGCGACCGTAGCGGATAGTTCCGTTACAGACAATCTCTCGCGGACTTACTTCGTGCTCTCCCGCGCCCTCCGGGCCGTGCCCGGAGCCGGGACCGGCTCGGCCAGATGGCCGCTGACCAGCAGGTTCAGTGCGTGCAGCAGGGCTTGGCGGTCCTTGGTGGGCAGCGACTCCAGGGCGGCCCGGTGCACGCCGTCGACGATGGCCTGGCTCCGCTTGGCCAGCTCGGCGCCCTTCTCGGTGACCGCGATGATCCGCGCGCGCCGGTCCGTGCTCGACGGCCTGCGCTCGGCCAGCCCCGCCTTCTCCAGCGCGTCGACGGTGACGACCATCGTCGTCTTGTCCATGTCGCCGATCTCGGCCAGCTGGATCTGGGTGCGCTCCTGCTCCAGGGCGTGGACCAGCACGCAGTGCATGCGGGCGGTCAGGCCGATCTCGGCGAGCGCCGCCGCCATCCGGGTGCGCAGCACGTGCCCGGTGTGGTCCAGGAGGAAGGACAGGTCGGATTCGGCGCGCGCGGGGGCCAGTGCGGACATGGCCCCAGTCTAGTTACCGGTCCAGCGCGGGATTATCCGCAAGAGAACGAAATGCCCCGCCGTCCAGGGGGCGGCGGGGCATCGCGGCGTCCGGCGTCAGGGCGTGACGGTCAGCATCGGGTCGGTCTCGACGACGCCCGCGAGGACCTCGTCGATCTTGGCCATCAGGTCGGCGTCGAGCTTGACGCCCGCGGCCTTGACGTTCTCGGTGACCTGCTCCGGCCGCGACGCGCCGATGATGGCGGAGGCGACGTTCGGGTTCTGCAGGACCCAGGCGATGGCCAGCTGGGCCAGCGACAGCCCGGCCTCGTCGGCCAGCGGGCGCAGGTTCTGCACCGCGGTCAGCACGTCGTCGCGCAGCCAGCGGGAGATCATGTTCTTGCCGCCTGCCTCGTCGGTGGCGCGGGAGCCCGCCGGCGGCTCGGCGCCCGGCTGGTACTTGCCGGTCAGCACGCCCTGGGCGATCGGCGACCAGACGATCTGCGAGATGCCCTCGCGCTCGCAGGTGGGCACGACCTGGGACTCGATGACCCGCCACAGCATCGAGTACTGCGGCTGGCTGGAGATCAGCGGCACGTTCAGCTCGCGGGCCAGCGCGGCGCCGCGGGTGATCTGCTCGGCGTTCCACTCCGAGACGCCGACGTAGAGGACCTTGCCCTGCCGCACGAGGTCGGCGAAGGCGAGCATCGTCTCCTCCAGCGGCACGGTCCGGTCGAACCGGTGCGCCTGGTAGAGGTCGACGTAGTCGGTGTCGAGCCTGCGCAGCGAGGCGTGCGCGGACTCCATGATGTGCTTGCGGCCCAGCCCCCGGTCGTTCGGGCCGCCGGGGCCGGTGGGCCAGAAGACCTTGGTGAAGATCTCCAGGCTCTCCCGGCGCTGCCCCTTCAGCGCCCGGCCGAGGACGGCCTCGGCCTTGGTGTTGGCGTAGACGTCGGCGGTGTCGAAGGTCGTGATGCCCGCGTCCAGCGCCGCCTTCACGCAGGCGTGCGCGGCATCCTCCTCGACCTGGGAGCCGTGGGTGAGCCAGTTGCCGTACGAGATCTCACTGACGTTCAGGCCGCTGCGGCCAAGGCGACGAAACTCCATGCGCCCAGCATAGTTCGTCCTGCTAACGAACAGTGTGACCAGGGGGTTCGGTCAGCGCACCGCGTCGCCCGGGCGCACCCGGGGCTTGGGGACGCGCAGCCTGCGCAGCTGCGTGGCGCGCACGAAGGCGTACCAGCCGACGCCGAAGCCGCGCACGTGCTCCTTGGGGAACTTCGCCCGGACCTGCTTGGTGACCCGCCGCCCGTTCAGGATCGCCTCGCCGATCATCGCCACGAGCATCAGCAGGCAGACCAGGGTCGCGTAGTACTGCACGAGCGGCGACGGGAACAGCAGCGCCACGAACACCACGACCGCCAGCGGCATGAACAGGCCCAGCAGGTTGCGGCGGGAGTCCACGAGGTCGCGGATGTAGGCCTTGACCGGGCCGCGGTCGCGCGGCATCAGGTACTTGTCGTCGCCAGCCATCATGCGCTCGCGCTGCTGCAGGCGCTGCTCGCGGCGCTTGGCCGCCAGCTCCTTGCGCTGGTCCTTCGACCCGCGCGAGCGCTTGATGGCCTCGCGGGTCGTCTTCGGCGGGGGCGCGACCGGGCCGCGCTTGCGCACGGTCTCGTTGCGCTTGGGCGTGGCGCGGCCCTTGCCGGGGGTGTAGCCCTTGGGCAACGGGTCCTCGCCGACGGTGACGGCCGACTCCTCGGCCTGGTCGGCGGAGTCGGTCGTCGAGTTGCGGCGAAGGAACCTCACGACGACAAGGGTAAGACAACCGCGTTGATCGCTATGCTCCGGCTTGTGCGAGTCGTCATAGCCCCCGACTGCTTCGGCGGCACGCTGACCGCGGCCGAGGCCGCGTCGGCGATCGCGGACGGATGGCGCCGCGGCGCTCCCGACCACGACCTGGTCCTGCGCCCGCTGGCCGACGGCGGCCCCGGGTTCGTCGAGGTGCTGCACACCGCGCTCGGCGGGACCCTGCGCACCGAGACCGTCACCGGGCCGCTGGGCGAACCGGTCACCGCCACCTGGCTGAGCCACGACGACATCGCCTACATCGAGTCCGCCGAGGCGTGCGGGCTGCACCTGGTGCCCAAGGACCGGCGTCCGCTTGTCTGCGAGACCGTGACCACCCGCGGCGTCGGCGAGCTGCTGGCCGCCGCGCGCGGCCACCGCAGGGCGGTCATCGGCCTGGGCGGCTCGGCCACCACCGACGGCGGCGCGGGGATGCTGGCCGCCCTGGGCGCGGTCGCCGTCGCCGAGGACGGCACGCCGCTGCCCCCCGGCGGGACCGCGCTGGCCCGCTGCGCGCGCATCGACGGCGGCGTGGACGGCCTTCCCGAGATCATCGCCGCAACGGACGTCACCAACCCCCTGCTCGGGCAGCACGGCGCCGCCGCGACCTTCGGGCCGCAGAAGGGCGCCGATCCAGCCGCGGTCGAACGGCTGGAGGCGGGCCTCGCCCGATGGGCTGACGTCCTGGCCGCCTGGCGCGAACCGGTCGCCGACGAGGACGGCGCGGGCGCCGCGGGCGGCCTCGGCGCGGCCATCCTGGCTCTCGGCGGGGCCCGCGCGTCCGGCGCCGGGCTGGTCCGCAGCGCGACCGGCCTGGACGCCGCCGTGGCCGGGGCCGGGCTGGTGATCACCGGGGAGGGCAGCCTCGACTGGCAGTCCCTGCGCGGCAAGCTGGTGACCGGCGTGGCCGAGGCCGCCGCCGAGCGCGGGGTGCCGTGCCTGGCCCTGGCCGGCCAGGCCAGCGTCGGCCGCACCAGGGCAGCGGCCGTGGGCATCTCCGAGGTGCACGCCGTGGCCGAGCACGCCGGATCCGTGGCCGCCGCCATGGCCGACCCCGCCGGAACCCTCGCCGACCTGGCCGAACACGTCGCCCGTCAGTGGCGGTGAGTGGCGATGCGCACTTGCCCGGCAGCCGCATGGCTGTGTCACCATGGGGAACAAAGCCTGCGCGTACGCTGTTAAGACGGGTGTACCGGACCTGTCCGAGGGAGAACGATGACGACCGCTCAGCAGAACAGCACCGAGGACGCCACCCACGGTGTCGAGCTGACCGACGCCGCCGCCACCAAGGCCAAGGCCCTGCTCGACCAGGAGGGCCGCGACGACATGCACCTGCGCATCGCGGTGCAGCCCGGCGGGTGCGCGGGTCTGCGCTACCAGCTCTTCTTCGACGAGCGCACGCTGGACGGCGACCTGATGAAGGACTTCGGCGGCCTGAAGGTGGCCGTCGACCGCATGAGCGCGCCGTACGTCCAGGGCGCGGTCATCGACTTCGTCGACACGATCGAGAAGCAGGGCTTCACGATCGACAACCCGCAGGCCACCGGCTCCTGCGCCTGCGGGGACTCCTTCAACTGACCCCGACCGAGAAGGGCCGTGACGCCACGTCACGGCCCTTCTCGCGTGCTCAGATGTAGGACTCCATGCCCTCGACCTGGGCCGCGCACCGCTCGTCGACCGCCCACGGCGCGTGCGGCCCGGCCGCCTCGGCGACGCCTGCCTCGGTGAGGGCTGCGGGGATGGCCGCGCAGTCGGCGATCAACTCGCCGATGTTCTCCGGTTCCAGAGTGCTCATTCCGGCACACTAAGCACGTTCGCACGGCTGGTGATAGGCGTACGCCCCGGTAGTGTCGAACAGTGATCGAAGGCCACCCCGGCGGGTGGTCGCCCCAGCAGACGACCAGCCCGAGACAGGGAGCGCCTCGTGCCCGTTGCCGTCAGCGGAAGCATCGCAACCGACCACCTCATGCACTTCCCCGGCAGGTTCGCCGACCAGTTGGTCGCCGAGCAGCTGCACCGGGTGTCGCTGAGCTTCCTGGTCGACGACCTCGTGGTCCGCCGTGGCGGGATCGGCGCCAACATCGCCTTCGGCATGGGCGTGCTGGGGTGCGCGCCGGTGCTGGTCGGGGCGGTGGGCGCCGACTTCGCCGACTACCGCGCCTGGCTGGAGCGCCACGGCGTCGACTGCGCGGGCGTGCACGTCTCCGAGGTCGCCCACACCGCGCGCTTCGTCTGCACCACCGACGACGACATGTGCCAGATCGCCTCGTTCTACGCCGGCGCGATGGCCGAGTCGCGCAATATCGAGCTGGCCCCGGTCGCCGACCACGCAGGCGGGCTCGACCTGGTGCTGATCAGCCCGGACGACCCGGAGGGCATGGTCCGCCACGCCGAGGAGTGCCGCCAGCGCGGCTACCGCTTCGCGGTGGACCCCTCGCAGCAGATGGCCCGCATGGACGGAGCCGCGATCCGCTCGTTCGTCGACGGTGCCGACTACCTGTTCAGCAACGACTACGAGTGGGAGCTGCTGCGCCAGAAGACCGGCTGGACCGAGTCCGACGTCATGTCCCGGGTCGGCCTGCGGATCACGACGCTGGGCGAGAAGGGCGTGGAGATCGTCTCCGCCGACGGCACCAGCATCCACGTCGGCGCGGTCCCGGAGACGGCCAAGGCCGACCCGACGGGCGTCGGCGACGGCTTCCGCGCGGGCTTCATCGCAGGCGTCACCCAGGGTCTCGGCCTGGAGCGGTCCGCGCAGCTGGGCTCGCTGATCGCCGTGCTGGTGCTGGAGACTGTCGGCACCCAGGAGTGGACCTTCGACAAGGCCACCGCGCTGACCCGCATCGCGGGCGCGTACGGCCAGGACGCGGCCGACGAGATCGCGCCGATCCTGCCGGGCTAGGTGGAGGTCCGCGAGACCATCCGCGCGCTGGTCGCCCTCGACGCCCGAGTCGGGGGCGACCGCACCGCCGCCCGGGCGCTGCGCGCGTTCCGGTCCGCCCCCGTCCACGGCCGCGACGCCATGGCTGCGGCGGGCGAGCTGGGCGAGGTGACCGGGTGGCTGCTGTTCGACGCGGGCAGGCACCGGCTGGCCGAGCGGGTCAACCGGGCGGCGCTGCGGCTGTCGCGGCGGGCCGGTGACCGCGCTGTCGAACTGCTCACCCTGCAGAACATGGCCCTGCACGCCGGGTATGTCGGCAGGCCGCGCGCGGCGCTGGACATCATCGGACAGGTGCTCTCCGGCCCGCTCTCACCGCGGCTGGAGGCGTTGTTCCGGCTCCGCGAGGCCCGCGCGCGGGCGCTGGCGGGCGACCGGGACGCGCCCCGGCTGTTCGCCCGGGTGCGGTCCCGCTACCTCGACGGCGTCCGGGACGACGACCCGGCGTGGACGTGGTGGATCGACGACCCCGAGCTGGCCTGGCACGAGGCGATGGTCCACGGGCACGCGGGCGACTGGGCGCGCGCGGCCGACCTGTTCCACGCCGCCGCCGAGCTGGTGCCCGCCGACCAGGTGCGCCGCCGCTACCTGCACCTCGCCGCGCTCCTCGGCGCCCAGGCCAGGGCCGGGGCGCGGCGGGACGCGGAGGACACCCTGACGGCGGTGCTGCCGTACTACCGCGCCGTCGGCTCCACCCGCACGGACGCGATCGTCCGGGCTCACGCGGTGAGGATCACCGGGCCGTCTGCGGTGATGGCGACGGTGTGCTCGGAGTGGGCGGCGCGGCTGCCGTCGCGGGTGCGCAGGGTCCAGCCGTCGTCGTCGACGTAGTACGGGTCCCTCCCGCCTTTGTGGACCATCGGCTCGATCGCGAGCACGAGCCCTTCCCGCAGCCGCATGCCGCGTCCCGGGTCGCCCTCGTTGGGCACGGACGGGGACTCGTGCATGGCGCGGCCGATGCCGTGGCCGCCGAAGTCCGGCGGGATGCCGTAGCCGGCCTCGCGGGCGACGACGCCGATGGCGTGGGCGATGTCGCCCATGCGGTTGCCGGGCACGGCCGCGGCGATCCCGGCGGCCAGCGCCCGCTCCGACGCCTCGACCAGGGCGGTGTCGGTCGGGTCGGGCGTGCCGACGACGAAGGACATCGCCGCGTCGCCGTGCCAGCCGTCGACGTGCGCGCCGAAGTCGATGCTGAGCAGGTCGCCGTCGCTCAGCCGGGTCCTGTCCGGGATGCCGTGCACGATGGCGTCGTTGAGCGAGGTGCACAGCACCGCGGGGAACGGCGTCGGCGCGAACTGCGGCCGGTAGCCCAGGAACGACGAGCCCGCCCCGTGCGCCGCCAGCACGCCCCTGGCCACGTCGTCGAGTTCCAGCAGGGTCGTGCCCACGGTGGCGGCGGCGCGCACAGCGGCCAGCGCTGCCGCCACGACCGCGCCCGCCGCGCGCATGGCGGAGATCTCCGCCGGGGTCTTCAGCTCGATCATAGGGATAACAATACCGGTATTCCTATCCCGGTCAACCGGCCGTACAATCGACGGTCATGGTGCGACCACCGCTGACGGCCCAAGAGCGCGAGCGCGGCGAACGCCTCGGCCGCATGCTCCGCGAGGCCCGGGGCCCGCGCAGCATGACCGAGGTCGCCGCCGAGGCGAGGGTGCCGGTGGAGACGCTCCGCAAGATCGAGAGCGGCCGCGTCCCCACCCCGGCGTTCTTCACCGTGGCCGCCCTGGCAGGCGCTCTCGGCATCTCCCTCGACGCCCTCGTCGCCGATCAGATCCTGACCGGGTAGCTCCCTCGGGACACGAGGTCGGCGGCATGCGTGCTCAGGCACGCAGACCGCCGAAGTCGCGTACGGCGGACCTGTTCTCGGGCTAGCGCCGGGATCAGATCTTGACCGGGTAGTGCGGCTCCGGCACCACCGGGCGGATGCGGCGCTCGATGAAGATGCCGTGCCAGAGCATGAAGACCAGCAGCGCCCAGATGCGGCGGCTGTGGTCGAGGTTGCCCGTGCGGTGCTCCTCCAGCAGCCGCATGACGGCGTTCTTGTCGAGCAGGGCGTCGGTCTCGGAGTCCAGGATGATGGTGCGCGCCCAGTCGTACATCTCGTCGCGCAGCCACAGCCGGATCGGGACGGGGAAGCCGAGCTTGCGGCGGTTGAGCACGTGCGCGGGCACCACGCGGCGCAGGGCCTGGCGCAGGGCGAACTTCGTCGTCTCGCGGGTGATCTTCTGGTCGAGCGGGACCTGCGCGGCGACGGCGAAGACCTCCGGGTCCAGGAACGGGACGCGCAGCTCCAGGGAGTTGGCCATGGTCATCTTGTCGGCCTTGACCAGGATGTCGCCCCGCAGCCACGTGTAGAGGTCCACGTGCTGCATGCGGGTCACCGGGTCCCAGCCCGCCGACTCGCGGTACGGGCCCGCGGTGAGGTCGCGGTGGCCGATCGCCGGGTCGAACGTGCGCAGCACCGGGGCGAGCTGGTCGTCGCGGAAGATGCGGGCGTTGCCGTAGTAGCGGTCCTCCAGCGACAGCGAGCCGCGGCGCAGCAGGTCCTTGCCCCGGGTGCCCTCGGGGATCTTCGCCGAGACCTTCCCCATCAGCTTGCGCAGCGAGCCGGGGACCCGCTCGAACGGGGCGAGCGACAGCGGCTCGCGGTAGATCGTGTAGCCGCCGAACAGCTCGTCGGCGCCCTCGCCGGACAGCACGACCTTGACGTGCTTGCGGGCCTCCCGGGCGATGAACCACAGCGGCACCAGCGCCGGGTCGGCCACCGGGTCGTCGAGGTACCAGACGATCAGCGGGAGGGCCTCCATCATCTCCGGCGCGGAGACCGTCCGGACCACGTGCTTGACGCCGAGCGCCGCGGCGGACTCGGCGGCCACGTCGACCTCGGAGTAGCCCTGGCGCTCGAAGCCGGTGGTGAAGGTGATCAGGTCCGGGTTGTGCTGCTTGGCCAGCGCGGCGATCGCGGTGGAGTCGATGCCGCCGGAGAGGAACGAGCCGACCGTCACGTCCGCGCGCATGTGCATGCGGACCGAGTCGCTCATCACGTCGGCGATGCGCTGGTACAGCTTCTCCGCGTCGGCCGGGCCGCCGACCGGGCGCGGGGCGAAGCGCGGGGTGAAGTAGCGGCGCTTCTTCGGCTCCTCACCCGGCGTGAGCGTGAACGACGTCCCCGACTCGATGCGGTGCACCGCGCTGTGCAGGGTCGCGGGCTCGGGCACGTACTGCAGCGTCAGGTAGTGCTGCAGGGCCCGCTTGTCCATCTCCAGCTTGACGCCCAGCACGGGGGCCAGCTCCAGCAGCGACTTCTTCTCGCTGGCGAAGGCCGCGCCGCCCGGGCCCACGGCGTAGAACAGCGGCTTGATGCCGAACGGGTCGCGCGCGCCGAAGAGGACCTGGCGGTGGTTGTCCCAGATCAGGAACGCGAACATGCCGCGCAGCCGGGACACCGCGGCCTCGCCGAGGTAGTGGTAGGCCGCGACGATCGTCTCGGAGTCGCCGTCGGTGTGGAAGACCGCGCCGAACTTGGCGGTCAGCTCGGCGCGCAGCTCGAGGTAGTTGTAGATCTCGCCGTTGAACAGCAGCGTGTAGCGCTGCGGCGTCTCCGGCGGGCCCCACAGCAGCGGCTGGTGGGAGTGCTCGATGTCGATCATCGACAGCCGGTTGAAGCCGAACACGGCCTCACCGCCGGTCCAGGTGCCGCTCTCGTCCGGGCCCCGGTGCCGCTGGCACCGCATGGCCGCGCCGACGGCCGACCGGGCCGCTGCGGCGTCCATGTCGGAGGGACAGATCAGGCCAAGGAGACCGCACACGGCTACTCGCGCACCTCTCGTGTGTCAGCGGGGGAGAGGCCAGTATGCCGGTCGCGCCCGGGCCGCCCGCCGACCGCCCGCGCCCACCGCGCGTGGCCCAGGTCACCAGGCCAGACTGGGAAGTAGCTCCGATCACCCTCCCCGGGTGTGGCCCCTGTCGCTGGGCTAGGCTCCGGGTGCTCCCAGGCCCGTGTTCCGCCGCGCGCCGGGAAGCGAGGATTCATCGTGTCGAGGAGGATCGCGCAGTGGGCACACCCCAGGCCACCGGGGCCGATCGGCCCGGGAACCGCACGGCACGGGCGGCGAGGCTGGCCTGCCTGGTCGCCGTGGTCGCTGTCCTGGCCACCGGCTGCTCGGCCAACGAGGTCCTGCGCTTCGGCTGGCCCGAGGGCATCACGCCGCAGGCCGACTCGATGCGCGTGTTCTGGACATGGTCGGTCGTCGCCGCGCTCATCATCGGCGTCATCACCTGGGCGCTGATCCTGTGGCCGGTGGTCGCCCACCGCAAGCGCGGGGACAGGCTGCCGAAGCAGTTCCAGTACAACCACTTCCTGGAGATCATCTACACCGGTCTCCCGGTGATCATCGTGGTGGTGCTGTTCTACTTCACCGCGACCACCCAGAACTACGTTCAGGCCGAGACCGACGACCCCGACGTGGTGGTCGACGTCGTCGCCTTCCAGTGGAACTGGGAGTTCGACTACGTCTCCTACAAGGACACCGCGGGCGTCGAGCAGGAGCCCGCCGCTCCCGGCGACGACACCGTGCGCACGATCGGCTCGTCGGCCGAGATCCCGCTGCTGGTGCTGCCCAACGACCGGGTGATCGAGTACCGGCTGCGCTCCACCGACGTCATCCACTCGTTCTTCGTGCCGGACTTCCTGTTCAAGCGGGACGTCTTCCCGCACCCGGACAAGAACAACCAGGACTGGGACTTCCAGAACCGGATCGACCAGACCGGCTCGTTCGTCGGCCGCTGCGCCGAGCTGTGCGGCACCTACCACGCGGTGATGAACTTCGAGGTCCGCGTCGTCACCCCCGAGATCTTCGACCAGTACATGGACCTGCGCACCACGGTCAACCCGGCCACCGGCAAGGGCTACACCGCGGCCGAGGCGCTCGCCGAGATCGACTGCGGCGACCTGTGCACCCCGCACGCGGTGACCACCAAGCCGTTCGACACCGACCGCACCGCGCGTGAAGCGTCGGGTTCCTAAGCTCTCACCCAAAGGACTGCAGCTATGAAGGTCGAAGCCAGGCTGTTCGACGTCACCACGGGCTTCTTCTTCCTCTCGGCCATCGTCTACGGGCTGTGGGCGCAGGAGCCGGTCGGCACGGTCGCGCTGATCCTGACCGGTGGTCTGTCGCTGATCATCGGCTCGTACTTCCACTTCATCGCCCGGCGGCTCAAGCAGCGCCCCGAGGACAACCCGGACGCCGAGATCAGCGACGGCGCGGGCGAGCTGGGCTTCTTCAGCCCGGGCAGCTACTGGCCGGTCGGCCTGGCCGCCTCCGCGGCGCTGATGGGCTTCGCCATGGCGTTCTGGCAGGTGTGGCTGATGGTGATCGCGGGCGTCCTGGTGCTGATGGCCGTCGGCGGGCTGGTGTTCGAGTACCACACCCGGCCCGACCACGACTGACCCGATTCTTCCGACGAAGACCGCCGCCTCGACTGCGAGGCGGCGGTCTTTTCACTTTATTCGCGGCTTTGACCAGCGATCTTTTCGTGCAAGGCTCGATGGGCGGAAGGACTTCCGTGCCCGCGCGGTCCGCGGCGGCGGTGTTCCCGGCCGACCCCGGGACGACCGCGGGAGCGGCACGATCGCGGGTACCCGGACCACGGCCGCCCGGCGATCCCGCGCGGCCAGACGAAGAGGGAGCCGCTCGTGAAGCTCGCCAGTCGCATGGACCGCCTCGGCACCGAGTCCGCGTTCGAGGTGCTGGCCAAGGCCAGGGCGCTGGAGGCGACCGGCGCGCCGGTGATCCACCTGGAGATCGGCGAACCGGACTTCGACACCCCCGCGCACATCGCGCGGGCCGCGCGCGAGGCGCTGGACCGGGGGATGACCCACTACGTGCCCGCGCCGGGCATCCCGGAGCTGCGCGCGGCCGTCAGCGCCGCGCTGGAGCGCGACGGGCGGATGACCGCGTCGCCGGACCGGGTGATCGTGACGCCGGGCGCCAAGCCGATCATGTTCTTCGCGATCCTCGCGCTGTGCGAGGAGGGCGACGAGGTGCTGTACCCGGACCCGGGCTTCCCGATGTACGCCTCCATCGCCGCGTTCGCGGGCGCGCGGCCGGTGCCGGTGCCGCTGCGCGAGTCGAACGGGTTCACCGTCGACCCGGACGAGCTGGCCGCGCTGGTCACGCCGCGCACCAAGCTGCTGATCCTGAACTCGCCGCACAACCCGTGCGGCAGCGCGCTGGACCGGGCCCAGGTGGAGGCCATCGCCGAGATCGCGATCCGGCACGACCTGACGGTGCTGTCCGACGAGGTGTACTGGGCGCTGCGCTACGGCGGCGACCACCACAGCGTGCTGGACGTGCCGGGCATGGCGGAGCGGACGATCCTGCTCGACGGCTGGTCGAAGACCTACGCCATGACCGGGTGGCGGCTCGGCTACGGCGTCTTCCCGACCGAGCTGGTGGAGCCGGTGAGCAGGCTGGTCATCAACTCGGTGTCGTGCACCTCGGCGTTCAGCCAGTATGCGGCGATCGCGGCGTTGACGGGCCCGACCGACGACGTCGACCGGATGCGGGCGGCGTTCGCTGAGCGGGCCGAGGTCGTGGTGGACGGGCTGAACGCGATCCCCGGCGTGTCGTGCGTGCGGCCGGGCGGGGCGTTCTACGCGTTCCCCAACGTCACCGGGCTGGGGCTGCCGGAGGGGGAGCTGGCGGACCGGCTGCTGAACGAGGCCGGGGTCGCGGTGCTGCCCGGGACGGCGTTCGGCGAGTACGGCAAGGGCTATCTTCGGTTCTCCTACGCCAACTCGACCGACAACATCAAGGCCGCGCTCGGCGCGTTCGCCGACCTGGCCGCGGAGGTGACCCGTGCCTGACGTGCTGGTGACGCGCCGGATGGTGGACGCGGCGATGGCCGCGCTCGACGGCCTGGGGACCGTCGAGGTCTACACCGGCCCGCCGACGGCGATGCCGCGCGCGGAGCTGCTGACCCGGGTCGCCGGTGTGCGGGGCCTGCTGACCGTGCTCACCGAGCGGATCGACGCCGAACTGCTGGACGCCGCAGGGCCTGACCTGCGGATCGTCGCGAACCACGCGGTCGGCGTCGACAACATCGACATCCCCGAGTGCACCCGGCGGGGCGTGCTGGTGACGAACACGCCGGACGTGCTGACCGAGGCCACCGCCGACCTGGCCTGGGCGCTGATCCTGGCCTGCGTGCGGCGGGTGGCCGAGGGCGACCGGTTCCTGCGCGCCAAGACGCCGTGGATCTGGGACCCGCGCATGATGCTCGGGCACGACCTGCACGGGCGCGTCCTGGGCATCGTCGGCTGCGGCCGGATCGGCCAGGCGACCGCGCGGCGGGCGCTGGGGTTCGGGATGCGGGTCGTCTACCACAACTCGCGCCCGCTGCCGCCGGAGGTCGCCGAGCCCCTGGGCGCCACTTGGCGGTCGTTCGACGACCTGCTCGCCGAGTCCGACGTCGTCTCGGTGCACTGCCCGCTCACGCCCGACACCCGCCACCTCTTCGGGGCCGAGGCGTTCGCCCGCATGAAGTCCTCCGCGGTGCTGGTGAACACCTCGCGGGGTCCGGTCGTGGACGAGCTCGCGCTGGCCCAGGCGCTGCGGGCGGGGGAGATCTTCGCCGCCGGGCTCGACGTGTTCGAGCGGGAGCCCGAGGTCGAGGCCGAACTGCTCGACCTGGACTCGGTCACGCTCCTGCCGCACCTGGGCAGCGCGACCGTGGGCACCCGCGAGGCGATGGGCCTGCTGGCCGTGCAGAACCTGGCCGCAGGACTGGCAGGCTCCCGGCCGCGCAACCTGCTCAACCCGGAGGCCTTCACCGGCTGACCGGCGACCGGCCCGGGGCCGGACCCGCACAGCCTGCCCCGGCCGCGCGCCCGCCGGATTGCTCAGCGGGCGCGCGGCGGTGCTTGGCAGACATGCGCGCCCGGATGCTGGCGATGCGCGCTGGGCGGCCACGGCTGCGACACCGGGTCAATTGCCTGGTGGCAGAACCCCAGGCCGACTGACCTGTCCGGTCGTCGCCGCGCGGCGGCGGGTGGCGCTGCCGGTGAGGTCGTCGGGAAGGACCGCGGACCGCCGATCGTGCTGGCTGCCGCTGCCGGCCACCAGCGGGCTGATCCCGACAGTCAGCCCCTACCAGACACCGGCCATCGACAGATCAGCCGGCAGCGGGTCGCGTGAGTCACCTGACCGGCGGGCGGCGTCCGATGGGGTCGACACCCCATCGGACGCCCCCGGTCGGCTATGCGGCCAACCGCCGGGACACGCTGATCCAGCGGTCCAGGAGGGCAGCCGCCGCGCCGGTGTCGATGGCCTCGGCCGCGCGCCCGTGCGCCGCCGTGAGGTCGGCGTGCAGGTCGTCCGACAGGCCGGTGAACGCCGCGATGGCGCCCGCGGCGTTGAGCACCACGGCCTCGCGCACCGGGCCCGGCTTGCCCGCCACCAGGTCGCGGACGACCGCGGCGTTGAACTCCGCGTCGCCGCCGCGCAGGTCCTCCGGCGCGGCCGGGGTGATGGCCAGGCGGGCCGGGTCGATGACGTCCTCGCGGACCGTCCCGCCCGAGACGGCCCACACCTTCGTGGTGGTCGTGGTGGTGATCTCGTCGAGGTTGTCGTCGCCGCGGACCACGAGCACGCTCGCGCCGCGCCCGGCGAAGACGCCCGCGATGACGGGGGCCAGGCGGGCGTTGGCGCAGCCGATGAGGCCCGCGCGGGGCTGGGCTGGGTTGGTCAGCGGGCCCAGGATGTTGAACGCCGTGGGGATGCCGAGCTGGGCCCGGGTCGGACCGGCGAAGCGCAGGGCGGGGTGGAAGGCGGCGGCGAAGCAGAAGCCGATGCCGACCTCGCGCACGCATTCCGACACCGCGGCCGGGCTCAGCTCGATCGCCACGCCCAGCGTCTCCAGGACGTCCGCTGTGCCGCACTTGGACGAGGCCGCCCGGTTGCCGTGCTTGACCACCGGGACCCCGGCGGCGGCCGTGACCAGGGCGCTCATCGTGGAGATGTTCACAGTGTGGGCTTGATCGCCACCCGTGCCGACCACGTCGACGGCGTCGGGCACGTCCTCCACCCGGCGCGCGTGGGCGAGCATGCCCTCGGCCATGCCCGCGATCTCGGCGGGCGTCTCGCCCTTGGCGCGCAGCGCCACGGCGAAGCCCGCGATCTGCGAGGGGGTGGCCTCCCCGGACATGATCTGGTCCATCGCCCAGGTCGTGTCCTCCGCGGCGAGGTCCTCCCGGTCGATCAGGCGGCCGAGCAGGCCGGGCCAGGTCCTGGTCACCGGGCTCACCCCCGCAGGGCGGGCAGGCGCTTGGTGCGCAGGACGTCGGCGACGGTCTCGGCGGCGGTCAGCGGGTCGAGCGGGTGCACCACGACCGCGTCGGCCTGCGACCAGGTGGCCAGCCAGCGGTCGTCCTTGCGGCGCACCGCGATGACGATCGGCGGGCAGTCGGTGATCTCGTTCTTGAGCTGGCGGGACAGGCCGATGCCGCCGGTGGGCTGGGCCTCCCCGTCGAGGATGGCCAGGTCGATCTCGCCGGAGTCCATCGCCATCAGGACCTCGGCGACCGTGCCGACCTCGACGTACACCACCCGGCCGATGTCGGCGGCCGGACGGCGCCCGACGGCTGTGACGATCGTCTCGCGCACCTCGGGACGGTGGCTGAACACCAGGATCTTCAGGGGCTGCGCGGTCATGGCGTCCTCCACTTGGCAGGTCGGGCGTGCCGATGTTATCGGGCTCACCATGACCCGAACCAAGCCCTCCCGCCCCTCATTCCGTGCTTATTAACCACTCGGCCAAGCGGTCGGGAATCCCCAGTTCGGCACCCATTAGGTGATCAACAGCAGTGTGACCGGATGCACGCACGACCCGACCGGGCGCAGTACCTACCCGCAGGACATAATGCGTCGCGTGACAGCAGCAGCCCCCTCCATCGGACAGCGCATCCACTCGCTGAACCGGCCAAACATGGTCAGCGTCGGCACCATCGTGTGGCTGTCGAGCGAGCTGATGTTCTTCGCCGGACTGTTCGCGATGTTCTTCACGGTCAAGGCGCAGAACACCAGCGGTGTGTGGCCGCCGATCCTGGAGTCGACCGGCGAGCCGATCCACCTGAACCTGCCGTACGCGCTGCCGTTCACGATCATCCTGGTCGCGTCGTCGTTCACCTGCCAGCTCGGCGTGTTCGCCGCCGAGCGGGGCGACGTGTTCGGCCTGCGCCGGTGGTACATCCTGACGCTGGTCATGGGGGCGATCTTCGTCGGCGGGCAGGCGTACGAGTACGTGCAGCTGGTGCAGGAGGGCGTGACGATCCCGTCCGGGGCCTACGGCACGGTCTTCTACCTGACCACCGGCTTCCACGGTCTGCACGTGATCGGCGGGCTCGTCGCGTTCGTGTACCTGCTCATCCGCACGCGGCTGAGCAAGTTCACCCCCGCGCAGGCCACCTCGGCGATCGTCGTGTCGTACTACTGGCACTTCGTCGACATCGTCTGGATCGGTCTGTTCGCGGTCATCTACCTGGTGCCGTGATGACCCCGCGCTCCCACCACAGCTTCGCCGAACTGACAGCAAGGGTTGCCGCTAAATGATCAACAAACTCCGCAGCCGGACGAAGCTGCACAGGCGGGTGGCGGGCTTCCTCGCCCTGTCCTTCGCCCTGTTGTCGGTCGGGCTGCTCTACACCGCGCTGGCGCCCGAGCCCCCGGTCGCGCAGGCGCAGGCGGACCCCGCGCTGCTGCGCAAGGGCGAGCTGATCTACAACCGCACCTGCATCTCCTGCCACGGCGCGAACCTCGAGGGCGTCGAGGACCGCGGTCCCGCGCTGATCGGCATCGGCGAGGCGGCGGTGTACTTCCAGACCTCCACCGGCCGCATGCCGATGGTGCGCCAGGAGGCCCAGGCCGAGCGCAAGCCCCCGAAGCTGTCGCCGGACGAGATCGACGCGCTGATGGCGTTCGTGCAGTCCAAGGGCGGCGGGGTCGTCATGCCCGAGGGCGTCGGCGCCCAGCTGGTCGGCGACAACCCCGCGCGCGGCGGCGACCTGTTCCGGCTGAACTGCGCCTCCTGTCACAACTTCACCGGCCGCGGCGGCGCGCTGTCCTCGGGCAAGTACGCCCCGACGCTGGACGGCGTCACCGAGGAGCAGATCTACGCGGCCATGCTGACCGGCCCGCAGAACATGCCCAAGTTCTCCGACCGGCAGCTCTCGCCCGAGGAGAAGAAGGACATCATCGCCTTCGTCAAGTCGGTCACCGACGGCAACAACAACCCCGGCGGCAACGCGCTCGGCGGTCTTGGCCCCCAGTCCGAGGGTCTGATCGCGTTCATCGTGGGCATCGCCGCGCTGGTGGGCATCACCCTGTGGATTGGGGCGAAAGCATGAGCGCCAAGAACCCCGACGAGCTGCCTTCCGAGGCCGACCTCGCCGAGATGTCCCGCGACGACCTGGTCCGCCTCGGCGCCAAGCTCGACGGCGTCGAGCTCGTCGAGTACCCGGACCCGTGGCCGGTCAAGGGCACCCGCGCGGAGAAGCGGGCCGAGCGGCTGGTCGCGCTCTGGTTCGGCATCGCCGCGCTCGCGGGCCTGGCCTTCGTCGCCGTGTACCTCTTCTGGCCCGCCGAGTACGCCGCGTACAACGAGCCCGGCCACACGATGTACCTGCTCTACACGCCGATGCTGGGCGCCACCCTGGGCCTGTGCATCCTGGGCATCGGCGTGGGCGTGCTGATGTACACCAAGAAGTTCATCCCGCACGAGCTCGCGGTGCAGCAGCGCCACGACGGCGGCTCGTCCGAGCTGGACAAGGCCACGATCGTGGCCGAGCTGGCCGACGCCGGGAACCGCAGCACCATCACCCGCCGCCCGATGATCAAGGCGACGCTCGGCGCAGGCGCCGGGGTCATGGGCCTCGGCCTCGGCGTGTTCGCCATCGGCGGCCTGGTCCGCGACCCGTGGGCCGACAGCGACGGCAAGGAGTCGCTGTGGCACACCGGCTGGCAGGAGACCAACGGCGAGCGGGTCTACCTGCGCCGCGCCACCGGCAACCCGCACGAGGTCGTCCTGGTGCAGCCCGGTGACCTCGACGCTGGCGCGATGGAGACGGTCTTCCCGTTCCGCGAGTCCGAGCGCGACGACCACCACGCGCTGTCCATGGCGCTCAAGCGCTCGGACAACCCGGTCATGCTGATCCGCCTGCGGCCCGAGGACGCGGCCAAGGTGGTCAAGCACAAGGGCCAGGAGGACTTCAACTACGGCGACTTCTACGCCTACTCGAAGATCTGCAGCCACCTGGGATGCCCGACGTCGCTCTACGAGCAGCGCACCAACCGCATCCTGTGCCCGTGCCACCAGTCGCAGTTCGACGCGCTGCAGTACGCCAAGCCGATCTTCGGCCCGGCCACCCGCAAGCTGGCGCAGCTGCCCATCGCCCTCGATGAGGAGACGGGCTACCTTTACGCCAAGAGCGATTTCATCGAGCCCATCGGGCCCGCGTTCTGGGAGCGGAAGTCATGAGTGCGATCACAACTCCCACGAAGCCCCGGTCGATGGCCGCCCGCGCCGCGGGCGGGGCAGCCAAGTGGGCCGACGACCGGTACCACATGGCGGGCGGCCTGCGCCGCCAGATGAACAAGGTCTTCCCGACGCACTGGTCCTTCCTGCTCGGCGAGATCGCGCTCTACAGCTTCATCGTGCTGCTGCTGACGGGCACCTACCTGGCGCTGTTCTTCGACCCGTCCATGGTCGAGGTCGTCTACCAGGGCGAGTTCGTCCCGCTGCGCGGCCTGGAGATGTCGCGGGCGTACGAGTCAGCGCTGCAGATCACCTTCGAGGTGCGCGGCGGCCTGTTCGCCCGCCAAATGCACCACTGGGCGGCCCTGCTGTTCATGGCCGCGCTGGTCACGCACATGTTCCGGGTGTTCTTCACCGGCGCGTTCCGGCGCCCGCGCGAGGTCAACTGGGTCATCGGCGTCCTGCTGTTCATGCTCGGCGCGCTGGAGGGCTTCTCCGGCTACTCGCTGCCCGACGACCTGCTCTCCGGCGCCGGTCTGCGGATCATGTCCGGCCTGATCCTGACCATCCCGGTCATCGGCACCTGGACGCACTGGCTGCTGTTCGGCTCGGAGTTCCCGGGCACCGAGATCGTCCCGCGCCTCTACACGCTGCACATCCTGCTGCTGCCGGGCATCATCCTGGCGCTGATCGGTGTGCACCTGGCGCTGGTCTGGTACCAGAAGCACACGCAGTTCCCGGGCGTGGGCCGCAAGGAGACCAACGTCGTCGGCGTGCGGATCATGCCGGTGTTCGCGGTCAAGGCCGGTGGCTTCTTCGCCGTCGTCGTCGCGGTCTGCGCGCTGCTGGGCGGGCTGTTCCAGATCAACCCCATCTGGAACTTCGGCCCGTTCAACGCCGCGCACATCTCCGCGGGCACCGTGCCCGACTGGTACATGGGCTGGACGGACGGCCTCATCCGGCTCTGGCCAGCGTGGGAGGTCTACCTCGGGAACTACACGATCCCGGCGTCGTTCTTCCCGTTCATGCTGGGCCTGCCCCTGCTGACCGGTGTCGCGGCGGTCTACCCGTGGATCGAGCGCAGGTTCACCAAGGACTACGCGCACCACAACCTGCTGCAGCGCCCGCGTGACGTCCCCGTCCGCACGAGCCTCGGCGTCATGGCGATCACCTACTTCATGGTGTCGCTGCTGTCGGCGGCCAACGACGTGCTGGCGGAGAAGTTCTTCATCTCGCTGAACGCGACCACCTGGATGGGCCGCATCGGCCTGCTGGTGCTGCCGCCGCTGGCGTACTACATCACCTACCGCATCTGCCTGGGCCTGCAGCGCTCGGACCGCGAGGTGCTGGAGCACGGCGTGGAGACCGGCATCATCAAGCGCCTCCCGCACGGCGAGTTCATCGAGGTGCACCAGCCGCTCGGCCCGGTGGACGACCACGGCCACCCGATCCCGCTGGAGTACCAGGGCGCCCCGGTGCCCAAGAAGATGAACAAGCTGGGCTCGGCTGGCGAGCCGGTGCAGGGCTCGTGGCTCACCCCGGACCCGCCGGAGGAGACCGCGGCCCTGGCCAGGGCCCGCGCGGCCCAGCTGGGCCACGGCGCCTCCGGCGAGCTGGAGGCGGGCTCGACGGAGACCGGCAGGCACACCGCGCCGACCAGGGACCCGAGCAAGGAACTCTGATCGCCACGAGGGGCGGCACCCGACCCGGGTGCCGCCCCTCGCCGCGATAGCGTGTCCGGCGTGATGAGACGGGCCTGGGCGGCGGCGCTGGTGCTGCTGACCGCCTGTGGAACCACCCCGTCGACCCCCGTGGAGGCTCCCGCAGTGCAGAGCGCAGAGGCCTGTCCGTACCCCGAGTCGGGGTTCGACTGCGACTTCCAGCGGCGCTTCGACCAGGCCAGGCGCTACGCCGCCGACCGGCCGGGCGCGACGGCGCTGGTGGTGCGCGACCGCGAGCGGGACGTCGTGTGGCGCAACGAGCACGCGGGCGACATGGTCTGGACGGCGTCGACGATCAAGCTGGCGATGGCGGCCGACCTGCTGGTCCGGCACCGGTCCGGGGAGATCGAGCTCACCGCCGGCGACCGGGCCGACATGGACGCCATGCTGTTCGACTCCGACGACAAGGCCGCCACGGACCTGTGGATGCGGTACTCCGGGGACGACCACAGGCTGTTCAACGCCCACTTCCCCGGCCTGGGGCTGGTGACGCTGCGGCCGCAGCCGGGGTACGGGCGGGTGTTCCCGTACTGGGGCTTCCAGAAGTGCACCGCCGATGACCTCGACCGGCTGCTGGCGCACGTCCTGGGCGGGCTGGCGGCGGAGGACCGGGCGTACCTGGTCGACCGGATGCGCACGGTGGCGCCCAACCAGCAGTGGGGCGTGTGGGCCGCGGGCCCGGGCGCGCGGCCGGGGGCCAAGAACGGCTGGGCCGAGGAGGACACCGGCTGGGTGATGAACAGCATCGGCTTCGTCGGGCCCGCCGAGCGCTACACCGTCGTGATCCTCAACGACCTGCGCGGCGAGGGCGGCTACGACGAGGGCCGGGAGACGACGTCCGAGGTGGCGCGGCTGCTGTTCGCCGGTCGGTTCTAGCTCACCGCCGGTCGCCGATCACCACTTGTCCTCGTCGAAGACGCGGGTGGTCTCGCTGTAGTCCTCGGACTCCGGCCCCTTCGGGGCGGCGGGCGGTTTCTCCTCGGGCTCGTCGTCCACGCGCTGCACGATGGCGCGGTCCCCGCCCAGCGGGACGAAGGCCTCGGCGACGGTCGTCGCGGCGGCCTGGCGGGCCTTGCGCGCGGTGCGCAGGATCTCCGCGGCCAGCTCGGCGGCGGGCCTGGCGGTCGCGGCGTCGTCGAGCCGCAGGTCCAGCAGCGCGCCGTTGGGGGCGACGGTGACGGTGACGGTGCGGTCCTCGGAGGTCTGCGTGCTGCCCGCGGACTCCAGGTCCCGCTTGAACTCGGTGGCCTTCTGCTGGAGGTCGGCGACCTTGCGCTCGAAGTCGGCGAGCCACTCGTCCGGGGTCTGCACGCGCACAGGGTAGCGGGGTTTAGGGTTGTCGGACCGAGACTTTGGAGGACCGAGCCCATGATCACGGCGATCGTGCTCATCTACGCCGCCACGGACCGCATCCCCGAGACGGCCCAGGCGATCGCCGACATCGACGGGGTGACCGAGGTCTACTCCTGCGCAGGCGACGTCGACCTGATCGCCATGGTCCGCGTCAGGGACCACGAGACCCTGGCCGAGCTGGTGCCGGGCCGGATCGGGCGGGTGCAGGGCGTGCTCGACACCGACACCCACATCGCCTTCCGCTCGTACTCCAGCCGCGACACCGAGGCCGCCTTCGCCATCGGCGACGACTAGCCGCCGCTCACTTCCCCCAGTGGCCGAGCCGGGAGCGGGCGTGGTCGGCGCGTTCCAGCCAGTGCCGCCAGCTCGCGGCGGCGTAAGCGGGTTCCGACCACGGGGTGGAGGTGCGGACCAGGCGGGTGCCCGGGCGGTCCAGCCAGCGCAGGATCACCGCGACCTCCTCGGGGGGCGCGCCGTGCAGGGGGCCGTCTCCGGTGAAGACCGTCTCGGCGCTGGCCACCAGCTGCTCGACCACGGGCATCGGCGGAACCCCGCGCTGGGCGACGCCCGCTGAGGCCAGTCGGCCGTGGCGGACGACCGCGAACTCCCAGCCGCCCGCGCCGTCCGGGCGGGCGGCGACCAGCTCGGCGATCCGCGCCAGGGCCGCCAGGCGCTGGCCGCGGTCCAGGGCGCGGATGAGTGTGCTCATGCGGTCGCGGTCGGTGCGCGCCTCCTCGTAGCGCTGGGCGGCCGAGAGGTCGAGCAGGCGGGTCTCCAGCAGCCGCAGCGGGTCGGTGAGCGCGCCCGCGACCAGGCCGGTGACGCCCGCGACGGCCGGGGCGTACTGGGCGGCGGTCTGCGCGCCTGAGCAGGGCGCGCCGCAGCGGCCGAGCTCGGCCAGCGCGCACGGGGTCGCCGAGGGGGAGCGGGCCGGGATGCGGACCGTGCAGGGGCGGATGCCGGTGGCCTGCTGCAGGGCGTGCATGGCGTCCTCGGCCAGCGCGCGGCTGCGCAGGGGCCCCAGCGCGCCGTCCCGGGGCCCGCGGACCAGGGACAGCCGGGGGAACGGCTCGTCGGTCAGCGCGACCCACCAGCCGTTGTGGGGGTTCTTGGAGCGGCGGTTGTACGCGGGCTTGTGCGCGGAGATCAGCCGCAGCTCGCGCACCTCGGCCTCCAGCGAGTGCGCGCACGTCACGTGGTCCACCCGGACCGCGAGGGCCACCATCTCGCGCAGGCGGCGGCGCGTCTCGCCCGCGGTGAAGTACTGCCGGACGCGACGCCGCAGGTCGACGGCCGTGCCGACGTACAGCACCTCCTCCGAGGGACCGCGGAACAGGTACACGCCGGGCTCGTGCGGCAGGTCCTCGGCCAGCGTGCGCTTGCGGCGCTGGGCGTCGGTGACCTCCGGCAGGTAGCCCAGCAGCTCCTCCAGCGACTGCACGCCCAGCGACCCGACCCGCTCCAGCAGGCCGTGCAGGACGTCGACGGTCGCGCGCGCGTCGGCGAGGGCGCGGTGGATCGGGACGGTCTCGGCCCGGAACAGCGTGGCCAGGGCGGACAGCCTGCAGCTCGGCGCCTCCTCCCGGCTCAGCACCCGCCTGCCGAGCTTCACCGTGCACACCACGGTCGGCTTGGGCCACGGGTAGCCGAGGCGGGCGCACGCGGCCTTGACGAAGCCCACGTCGAACCCCGCGTTGTGCGCGACCAGGACCGACCCGGCGGCGAACTCCAGGAACGCGGGCAGCACCGTGTCGAGCCGGGGCGCCGAGGAGACCATGACCTCGGTGATGCCGGTCAGCGCGACGACCTCCGGCGGGATGCCGCGCTCGGGATCGACCAGGGTGGCGAACTCGCCGAGCACCTCGCCGCCGCGGACCTTGACCGCGCCGAACTCGGTGATGGCGTCGGTCTCGTGGCTGCCGCCGGTGGTCTCCAGGTCGAACACCACGAACGTGGTCTCGCGCAGCGGCGTGCCCAGCTCGTCGAAGGTCAGCTGCCCAGTCATCGGCTCGAAGCTAGATCACGGCACTGACAGAAACGGCATGGTGCGCACACTGCGTCGTTACCGGCCCAGACTAATCTGGAGAAATGGCTCCGCCCGCCGACCCGCAGGCCAGCGCGGACCCCGACGCCGGGGTCCGCGGCTCCACTGTGGACTGGACCGGGCTGCCGGAGCCGGTCAGGGGCAGGCTGGCCGAGATCGCCGCGGAGGCGGTCGGCGCGCTGCCCGCCGTGGACGTCCCGCAGTCGCTGCGCGCGGTGGCCCGGTTCGCGCCCGCCAAGCGGGCCCGGCTGGGCGCGGGCGCGCTCATCGCCGCCCTGCGCGACCTGCCCGCCTTCCGCACGGCGGTGGTCAACTGGGCCAGGGAGCACCGGCCCGCCGCGCTCGACGTCGGCGGCGCCGACCCGGTGGCCGCGGCGGCGGCCGCCGTGCTGCTCGGCGAGGACTCCGCGGTGCACTACGTCGAGCTGATCGGCCGCCGCGTCACCGACTCCGCCCTGCGCACCGAGCGCGACGCGGCCGTGGCGAAGCTGCGCAAGGCCGAGGCCGAGCTGGCCCGCGTGCAGGCGCTGCTCGACGACTCGGCCGGGGCGGCCGACCGGGTCAGGGCCGAGAGCGAGGCCGAGCTGGAGCGGCTGCGCAAGCGCCTGCGCGAGCAGGGCGTCAAGCTGCGCGAGGCCAAGGACGCCGCCGCGGCCGCCGATGCCGAGATGGCGCGGCTGCGCGCCCGGGTCGACGCCGAGCTGGCCGCCGTGGTCGAGCAGCGCGACCGCGAGCGCGAGCGGGTCGAGCACGAGCGCGCCCGCGCCGAGCGCGCCGAGGCCGACGCCGAGATCGCCCGGCAGTCCGCGCGCGAGGCCCGCCAGGCCGACGAGGTGCGGCTGGCGCTGCTGGTCGACACCCTCGACGGGGCCGTCACCGGCCTGCGCCGCGAGCTGGCCCTGGGCGGCGGCGGCCCGCGCCCGGCCGACCTCGTGCGCGGCGCGACGGCGGCGCAGGGCGTCGCCGGGCGGGTGGAGGACCCGGCCGCGCTGGACCGGCTGCTGGCGCTGCCGTCGGTGCACCTGGTCGTCGACGGCTACAACGTCACCAAGACCGGCTATCCCGAGCTGTCCCTCGCCGACCAGCGCGACCGGCTCGTGCGCCAGCTCGCCGCGCTGGCCGCGCGCACGTCCGCCGAGGTGACGCTGGTCTTCGACGGCGCGGGCGTGGTCGCCGTCCCGGTCGCGGCGCCCCGGGGCGTGCGGGTGCTGTTCAGCGATCCCGGCGTGCTCGCCGACGACGTGATCCGCGCGCTGGTCACCGCGGAGCCGGAGGGCCGCCCGGTCGTGGTCGCCACGTCCGACCGCGCGGTGGCGGACTCGGTGCGCAGGCGCGGCGCCCATCCGGTGCCGTCCGCGGTGCTGCTGGCCCGGCTCGGCCGCATCTGAGCGGCGGACCCCGTCGTTGTCCAGGTCGATGCTGTTCCGGGTGCTGGCCGCGCTGGTCGCGGTGTCGTCGTTGCTGACTCAGCCGGTGGCGGCCGCTCAGCAGAGCGAGCCGCCGCGCCCGGAAGCCGGGACCGGGCCGGGCGCGCCGGTGCCCGACCCGCGCCCGGGCGAGGCGTTCGCCGACCCGGCAGTGGCCGCCCTCCAGCGCACCGCGACGGACGTGCAGCGCGAGCTCGCCGACCTGTCCGGGCTGGTCGAGGCGGCCGCGGTCGAGCTGGGCACGGCGACGCGGGCCGCCGACGCCGCCCGCGCCGAGCGCGCCGCGGCCGACGAGGTCGTGGCCGCCCGGCAGGCCGAGGTCGACGAGTTCGCCGCCGCCCTGCTGGCCACGCAGGCGCGCCCCGGCGGGCTGCACGTGCTGCTGACCGTCGACGGGCCCGCCGACTTCCTGCAGGGCAGCGCCATGGTCGAGCGGATGCGCGCGGACACCGACGCCACGCTCACCGCGGCGCTCGACCGCCAGGAGGCGGCGGCCGCCGCCGAGCGCGCCGCTGCCGACGCCCAGGACACCGCCGCCCAGCGCAAGGCCGACCTGGACCGACGCACGGCCGACGCCACCAACCGGGCGGCCGCGGTGTCGAGCGAGATGCGCGGGCGCATCGCCGAGACCGACGCCGCCGTGGTCGCCGCGCAGCGCGCACAGCGGGAGCGCAACGAGCGCACCGCGGCGAACTGGCGCGCCTACACCGCCCGGCTCGCCGAGGCGGGCATCACGCCGCCGCCCGCCGCCGCGCTGCGCGACCCCGCCCGGCTGCCGCCCGGCCTGCGCGCGCTGCCGGGTCGGGACGGACCGCAGGCGGGAGTCGCCGAGGCGGTGCTGACCGGCGGTGAGCGGCTGCTCGTGCTGCCCGCGGAGACGATCGCCGCCGTGGACACCGCGATCGGCGCGCTCGGCAAGCCGTACGTGCCCGCCAAGGGGGAGGGGCCGGTCGCCTACTCCTGCGACGGGCTCGTCAAGGCGGCGTTCGGGTCGGTGCCCTCGGCGATCGGCGAGCAGTTCGCCACCCTCGCCCCGGTGCCCGCCGCCGACGCCCAGCCCGGCGACGTCGTGTTCATCGGGCCGACCCGGCTCGGCGTCCAGTCCGTCGGCGTCGTGCTGGACGGGCGCACGATGCTCGCCGCGGACGCGCGCCTCGCCGGGGTCGTGGTCACCGACCTGCCCGGCCCGGACACCGTCGTGGGCGTGGCCCGGCCCGCGCTCGGGCCGCGTCCGGCCCGGCCGGTGCCCTCGGCCGAGCCCGGCGGGCTCGCCTGGCGCTGCGGCAGCGTCCAGCTCCCGCCGCGCGGTCCGGGGGAGGCCGCGGGCGCGTGGGGCGGCTACCCGAACGGGCTGATCCCGCCCGCCGCGCTGTGTCGGATCGGGGTGGGCGCGCACGCGCTGCGGTGCGACGCGGCGATGTCCTACCGGGCCATGGCCGAGGCGTTCTCCGCCGCCTTCGGCAGGCCGCTGTGCATCACCGACTCCTATCGCACTTTTGCCGCGCAAGTGCGTCTCTACGGCGAGAAACCCGCGCTCGCCGCCGTGCCGGGGACCAGTAATCACGGCTGGGGACTCGCGGTCGATCTCTGCGGCGGAATCCAGTCCTTCACCTCGCCGGAATACCGCTGGCTCGCCGCCAACGGCCCCCGCTTCGGCTGGTCGAATCCGGCGTGGGCGCGGCCGGGCGGCGGCCGCGAGGAGCCCTGGCACTGGGAATACACCGGCTGAATTGTCGGTGGTCCGCTCTAGCGTGATCTTCGACGAGCGGGAAAGGGGTGTAATCGTGATCATCGACTGTGATCGGTGCGTCGCCCGCGTCGAGGACGCGTGCGGCGACTGCGTGGTCAGCGTGTTGCTGGGCGTTCCGCCCAGCGTCGAATTCGATCAGGCCGAGCGCGCGGCGATCGCGGCGTTGGCGGCCGCGGGCATGATCCCCCGGCTGCGGCTGGCGCTGGTGGAGAAGTCCGCCTGAATCCCGACACGCCCGGGTGAATTCCACGCCGCGCCGAGCGGTCGTGGTCGATCGGTGAGCGGTTCACCGATCGGGTGAACAGGGCTGTTGCGCTCATCACAGTGTGGAGTCGGCACTGCTCTGATGGGGGTTCGGCGCGAATCTCCCGGCGTTCACGGCACGGTCGGTGGACGCCATGGCTCACGTTTCGTAACCTGTCCGAGATTTCGCGGCTTCCCGTCACCAACCCCGAGGCGACGACGCGGAATCGCCGCCCCGCTCGACCCCACGAGGGTCGGACCGGTCCCCCGCGGTCGGCGCCAGCCGGCGTGGCGGTCAGAGGACGAAGGAGTACGCGCGACGTGGCGTCGCATCGACTCAAGAGAGCCCTGAAGGGCGCCATGGGCGTCACGGCTGTCGTCGCGGTGGTGAGCTTCTCCCCCTCACCGGCCATGGCACAGCCCCCCACAACCGCATCCGAGGCCGTCGAGCAGTACAAGAAGCTCAGCGAGCAGGCCGCGACCGTCAACGAGGACCTGCTCAAGGCCCAGGACGACCTCAAGGCCAGGAAGGCCGACTACGACAAGGCCACCAAGGACGTCGCCGCCGCCAAGGAGCTGGAGAAGAAGGCGCGCGCCCAGGAGGAGGCCTTCCGCGGCCAGGTCGACGACCTCGCCAGCGCCTCGTTCCAGGGCGCCCGGTTCAACAAGATCTCCGCCCTGCTGACCGGCGACTCGCCCGACGACTTCCTGGAGCGCGCCTCCGCGCTCTCGGTGCTCGCCGCCGACAGCGAGCAGGCCCTCTCGGCCTACACCTCCGCGGTCACCACCGCAGAGGAGGCCCGCAGGCAGGCCGAGGACGGCCAGAAGCGCGCCGCCAAGGCCAAGGCCGACGCCGAGAAGCTCACCGCGGACATCACCAAGAAGCGCGACGAGCTGCAGAAGCAGATCGAGGAGGTCGACGCCGCCCGCCAGCGGCTGACCGCCGAGGAGAACGCCGAGCTGCGCGGCCCCGCGGACACCGGCGTCTACATCGCCCCGCCCGGCGCGGCGGGCATCGCGATGAACACCGCCCTCGCCCAGCGCGGCGACATGTACGAGTGGGGCGCCGAGGGCCCGAACACCTTCGACTGCTCCGGCCTGATGGTGTACGCCTACCGCGAGGCGGGCGTGTCCCTGCCGCGGTCCAGCCGCGCCCAGTTCGGCGTCGGCGTGCCCGTCTCCCGCAGCGAGCTCAAGGCGGGCGACCTGGTCTTCTACGGCAGCAGCGCGGGCAGCATCCACCACGTCGCCATGTACATCGGCGGCGGCCGGATCGTCCACGCGTCGACCTTCGGCGTGCCGGTGAAGACCGACACGATCGACGGCGGCGGCAGCGACTACTTCGGCGCGCGCCGGGTCGCGGGCTGACAAGCGCGATCACGGGCCCGTAGCCGGTTGGCTACGGGCCCGTCGTCGTGTTCCCCTACGATTCCCGAATGGCCTCCAGGGCACGGGTACGCGCGTGGCTAGGCGCGATCGTGGCGGTGATCGCCGCCGCCGGTGTCGCCCTGGTGTCGCTGCCCGGGGACGAGCCGGGCCCGCTCGGCCAGTCCGGCCAGGGTCGGCCGATGGGCGCGGTGCCGCCCGCCGAGCCCTCCGCCGTCGACGTCCTGCGCGGCGACGCCGTGTCCGCCCTGCTGGAGCGCCGCGCGTCGGCAGTGCGCGACCGCGACCGGCAGGCCTTCCTCGCCACCGTCGACCCGCAGGCCGAGCCGTGGTTCCGCGAGGCGCAGCAGGACCTGTTCGACAACCTCGACGGCGTCCCGCTCGCCCACTGGTCCTACGCCGTCGACCCGGCCGACGTGCTCGACCTGGCGGGCCTGCCCGACGCCGACCGGACCGCCACCGAGCTGTGGGCGCCCGGCGTCGAGCTGCACTACGCCCTGCGCGGGGTCGACACCGTGCCCACCGCCCGCGACATGGGCTACCTCTTCGCCCGCCGCGGCGACGCCTGGTACCTGCACTCCGACACCGCGCTGTCCGAGCTGGGCAGGCGCACGTGGCGCGGGCCGTGGGACTTCGCGCCCTGCCAGGTCGTGGCCACCGACGCGGGCCTGGTGCTGGCGCACCCGGGCAGCCAGCCGATGGTCGACCGGCTGGTCCGCGAGCTGGACCCGGCCGTGCGCGCGGTCGCCGACGTGTGGGGCGCTGACTGGTCGGGCAAGGTCGCGCTGATCCTGCCGGACAGCCCGGCGGAGATGCGCGCGCTGGTCGGCCCCGACTTCCCGGTGGAGTCGGTGGTCGCCGTGGCCACCGCGGACCGGGTGGACACCGCGGCGAACCTGGCCGTCGGCCAGCGCGTCGTGCTCAGCCCGGTGGGCGCGCGGGCGCTGTCCGTCGCCTCGCTCAAGGTCGTCCTGCGGCACGAGATCACCCACGTCGCCGCGCGCGGGCGCACGGTGGACGGCTCGCCGATGTGGCTGCTGGAGGGCTTCGCCGACTACGTCGGCTACCGCGACAGCGGCCTCACCCTGGCCCAGGGCGCGCCCGACCTGGCCGCGCTGGTCCGCGACACGGGCGCGCCGCCCGGCCTGCCCGACGACCGGTCCTTCCGCGCCCGGGACAAGGAGCTGGACCTGGCCTACCAGCAGGCCTGGTCGATCGCCCGGTTCCTCGCCGAGCGCTTCGGCGAGCGCGAGCTGGTCGAGCTGTACCGGTCGGTGGCGGGCGCGGGCCCGGTCTCCGCGGCCGAGACCGACTCGCTGCTGCTGGCGGCCGTCGGCCTGGACCGGGCCGCCCTGCTGGACGAGTGGCGCGGCCACCTCAAAGAGGTGCTGGGCTAGTTTGGGCTGATGCGTCGGACCCTGCTGGTGACCAACGACTTCCCGCCCCGACCGGGCGGCATCCAGGCCTATCTGCACTCGTTCGCGACCCGCCTGTCCGATCTGGTGGTGTACGCCCCGGCGTGGGAGGGCGCTGCCGAGTTCGACGCCCGCCAGCCGTTCCCGGTCGTGCGCCACCCCGGCTCGCTGATGCTGCCCACCCCGTCGGTCGCGCGGCGGGCCCGCGAGATCGTCCGGGCCGAGGGCTGCGGGACCGTCTGGTACGGCGCGGCGGCCCCGCTGGCCCTGCTGGGGCCGCTGGGCGCGGAGCGGACGGTGGCCAGCACGCACGGGCACGAGGTCGGCTGGTCGATGCTGCCCGTCGCCCGGCAGGCGCTGCGCCGGATCGGCTCGACGACCGACGTGATCACCTACGTCAGCCAGTACACCCGAAGCCGCTTCGCCGCCGCGTTCGGCCCGCGCGCGGCGCTGGAGCTGCTGCCGTCGGGTGTCGACACGGACCTCTACAAGCCCGACGACGCGGCGCGCGCGGAGATCAGGGCCCGGCACGGCCTCGGCGACCGGCCGGTGGTGGTGTGCGTGTCCCGGCTGATGCCGCGCAAGGGCCAGGACGTGCTGATCCGCGCGCTCCCGCGCATCCGGGAGCGGGTCCGCGACGCGGCCCTGCTGCTGGTCGGCGGCGGCCCGTACCGCTCGTCGCTGGTGTCGCTGGCGGCCCAGGAGGGCGTGTCCGACCACGTCGTGTTCACCGGCTCGGTCCCGTGGTCGGAGCTGCCCGCGCACTACGCGGCGGGCGACGTGTTCGCCATGCCCTGCCGCACGCACGGCCGGGGCCTGGACGTCGAGGGACTGGGCATCGTCTTCCTCGAGGCCGCCGCGACGGGCCTCCCGGTCGTCGCAGGCGACTCCGGCGGCGCCCCGGAGACCGTCGACGACGGCCACACCGGGCACGTGGTCGACGGCCGGTCCGTCGCCGACGTGGCCGACCGGGTGGGCGCGCTGCTCGCCGACCCCGTCCGCGCGCGGTCCATGGGCGCGGCGGGCCGCGAGTGGATGCGCAGGGCGTGGTCGTGGCGCGACCGCACCGTCCGCCTGGAGCGGTTGCTGTCGGGGGAGACGGTCTACCGGCGCTCGTAGATGGCGGAAATGGTGTCGCCGTAGGTCTTCAGGATGGTGTCGCGGCGGAGCTTGAGGCTGGGGGTGACCTCGCCCGCCTCCTCGGTGAAGTCGCGGGGCAGGACCACGAAAGCCCGGATGGACTCCGCCTGCGAGACCGCCTTGTTGGCCTCGTCGACCGCGGTCTGGATCTCCGCGCGCAGCTCGGCGTCCTCGGCCAGCGCGTCGGGGGACTTGCCGCGCTCGGCCGCCCACGCGGTGGTGAAGTCGGGGTCCAGGGTGACCAGGGCGGCGATGAACGGCCTGCGGTCGCCCACCACCAGGCACTGGCTGACCAGCGGGTGCCTGCGGACCCGGTCCTCCAGCACCGCGGGGGCGACGTTCTTGCCGCCCGCGGTCACGATGAGCTCCTTCTTGCGGCCGGTGATGCGCAGGTAGCCGTCGGCGTCGAGGTCGCCGAGGTCGCCGGTGGCGAACCACTCTCCGGTGCGGTCGCCGCGCCAGTAGCCCGCGGAGACCATCGGGCCGCGCAGCAGGATCTCGCCGTCCTCCGCGATCGCCACCCGCGCGCCCGCGACCGGGCGGCCGACCGTGCCCACGCGGAACGCGGCCTGGGTGTTGACGCACACCGCCGCTGCCGTCTCGGTGAGGCCGTAGCCCTCGTACACCGGCACGCCGACGCCGCGGAAGAAGTGGGCGAGGTGCTCGCCCAGCGGCGCGCTGCCGGAGATCGCCGCGACGCAGCGGCCGCCGAGGACCGCGCGCAGCCGGGAGTACACCAGCCTGCCCGCGAGCGCGTGCCTGATCCGCAGGCCCAGCGGGACCGGGCCCTTGTCGACGGCCTGGCTGTACTCCACGGCCAGCGCCTCGGCGATGTCGAAGACCTGCTCGCGGCCCGCGGCGCGCGCGCTCTGCCGGGCGCTGTTGTAGACCTTCTCGAAAACCCTCGGCACCGCGACCACGAACGTCGGCCGGAACGTCGACAGGTCCGCGACCAGCGTCTTCACGTCCGGCAGGTGGCCGAGCGTGGTGCGCGCGTACACGCAGCAGAGCGCGATCGCGCGGGCGAAGACGTGCGCCAGCGGCAGGAACACCAGCATCGAGTTGCCCGGCCGCAGCAGGTGCGGGAACGCGGCGATGTCGGCGCGGATCTCGGCCAGCAGGTTGGCGTGGGTCAGCTCGACGCCCTTGGGCCGCCCGGTGGTGCCGGAGGTGTAGACCAGGGTGGCCAGGTCGGCCGAGCCGACGGCCCGGCGGCGGCGGTGCGCGTCCTCGTCGGGGAGGTCCGCGCCGAGCGCGGTCAGCTCCTCGATCGCGCAGTCGTGCCCCGGCTCGATCTGCCAGATCCGCACGACCTCGCCCAGCCGGTCGACGACGCTCTCGACGGTCCGCCGGTGCGTGTCGTCCTCCACGACGACCGCGCGCGCCCCGGAGTCGGCGAGGATCCAGGCCACCTGCTCGGCCGACGACGTCTCGTACACCGGCACTGTCACCCCGCCCGCGGCCCACACCGCGAAGTCGACCAGCGTCCACTCGTAGCGGGTGCGCGACATCAGGGCGACCCGGTCGCCGGGCCGCACGCCCGCCGCGATCAGGCCCTTGGCGACGGCCAGCACCTCGGCGGCGAACTCGCGGGTGGTGACGTCGATCCAGGTGCCGTCGACCCGCCTGCGGAAGGCGACGGCGTCGGCGAAGCGCTCGGCGTTGGCCCACACCATGTCGGTCAGGCTCTCGTCGGGCGCGACGGTGCTGATCGCGGGCACGCCGTATTCGCGCACGGGACCCCTCCGTGGATTCGGTGAGTTACCCAAGCAAGGTAGTCCGGGGTGTGCGGCCGGTGCGCGGCGGTCTGGCATCCTGCACCCCGTGCCGCAAGTGGATGTGGTTGACGAGACGTTCGTGGTGGCCCCGCCGGGCGCGGTGGCCGCCGTCTTCGCCGACCCCGCCGCCTGGCGGGGGTTCTGGCCCGACCTGCGGCCGAAGGTCTACGCCGACCGCGGCGACGAGGGCATGCGCTGGACCGTGACCGGGGCGCTGACCGGCACGATGGAGGTCTGGCTGGAGCCCGTGCTCGACGGCACCCTCCTGCACTACTTCCTCCGCGCCGACCTGCCCGGCTCGCCGTCGCCGCGCAGGCTGCACCGGGAGAAGACCCGCCGCCAGCTCGCCGCCAAGGCCCTGGCGTTCCGGCTCAAGACGATCTTGGAGGACGGCCGGGCGCCCGGCTGCGCACCGTAAACTCGATCTGTGCGGGTTCATGTCGTCTCCGACGTGCACGGCAACGTCGAGGCACTCAAACGGGCGGGCGACGGCGCGGACGCGCTGGTCGTGCTGGGTGACCTGATCGATTTCGTCGACTACCACGACCACGGGGCGGGGATCTTCGGGCGCGTGTTCGGCCCGGACGCGGTGGGCGTGTTCGCCCGGCTGCGCCGCGACGGCAAGCCCGGTGAGGCGGGCGCCTACGCGCGGACGCTGTGGTCCGGGCTGTCCGACGCGCGCGTGACGGTCGAGGAGGCCGTGCGCGAGCAGTACGCGGCCCTGTTCGCCGCGCTGCCCGCGCCCACCTACGCCACGCCGGGCAACGTCGACCTGCCCGCGCTGTGGCCGGAGTTCGCAGGCGACGGCGTCCAGGTGCTCGACGGCGGGGTCGCCGAGATCGGCGGGCTGCGGTTCGGCTTCGTCGGCGGCGCGGTGCTGCCTCCCGGGATGCGGCCGCCCCCGCGCACCGCCGTGTTCCGCGCCTACCTGCGCGAGCCCGAGGAGTACGACGCCGCGGTGGCCGCGCTGCCGCCGGTGGACGTGCTGTGCAGCCACGCGCCGCCGGACCTGCCGGAGCTGACCTACGACGTCGTCGCCCGGCGGGTCGAGCACGGCTCGGCGGGCCTGGTCGCGCGGATCCTGGCCGACCGGCCGAGGTGGGCGCTGTTCGGGCACGTCCACCAGCCGCTGTGCCGCAGGCTGCGGTTCGCGGCGACCGAGTGCGCCAACGTCGGGCACTTCAAGCGCGCCGAGACCCCGTACGTGCTGCGCTGGTGACCGGGTAGCCTCTGGCCTCATGGCCGACGAGTCCACCCAGTCCATCGTCGTCGACGCGCCCGCGGCGCGGATCATGGCGGTGATCGCGGACTTCCCGGCGTATCCGGAGTGGGCGAACGCGGTGAAGTCGACCGAGGTGCTGTCGACCGACGCCGACGGCCGGGCCGAGCAGGTCACGTTCACCCTGGACGCGGGCGTGTTCAAGGACGTCTACACGCTGGCATACACCTGGGCCGAAGACGGGCTCTCGGTGGACTGGGAGCTGGTCAAGGGCCAGATGCAGCGGTCCCAGCACGGCCGCTACCGGCTCGTCGAGCGGGACGGGCGCACCGAGGTCACCTACACCCTGTCGGTGCAGCTGGCCGTGCCGATGATCGGGCTGTTCCGGCGCAAGGCCGAGAAGATGATCATGGACATCGCGCTCAAGGAGCTCAAGCGCCGGGCCGAACAGGACTGATGCGCCTCCTGCTGTTCACCGGGAAGGGCGGGGTGGGCAAGACCACCCTGGCCGCGGCGACGGCCGTCCGGGTCGCCGACTCCGGCGACAAGGTACTCGTGGTCTCCACCGACCCCGCGCATTCCCTCGCCGACGCCTTCGGGGTCAGGCTCGGCGGCGAGCCGTCCGAAGTGGACAAGCAGCTGTGGGCGGCGCACGTCGACGCGCGGGCGCTGGCCGACCGGCAGTGGTCCGGCCTGCGGTCCCAGGCGCGGTCGCTGTTCGCCCGGCTCGGGCTGGACGCGGTCGACGCGGAGGAGCTGGCGGTCCTGCCGGGCGTGGACGACCTGCTGGCGTTGTCCGAGGTCGTCCGGCTGGCGTCGGCGGGCCCGTGGAAGGCGGTCGTGGTCGACTGCGGGCCGACGGCGGAGACCCTGCGCCTGCTCGCCCTGCCGGAGGCCGCGTCCGGCTTCCTCGCCCGGTTCGGGGAGCTGCGCAAGCTGGCGGCCGAACTGGCCCGCCTGCGCTCCATCCTCGCCGACCCGACCGCGACCGGCGTCCGCCTGGTCCTGACCCCGGAACGCCTGGTGGTCGCCGAGACCCGCCGCACCATGACGGCCCTGGCGCTGCGCGGCATCCGCGTGGACGCGTTGATCGTCAACCGCCTGGTGCCCCGGGCGCGCCACTGGCCCGGCCCGGCGGCGGCCTGGCTGCGCACCCGCCGGTCCGAACAGGACGCGGTGCTGTCCGCTTTGGACTCGGCACTGCCGGTCAGCGTGGTCGAACACCGCGCGGCGGAGCCCGTCGGCGTCCCCGCCCTGCGCTCCCTGGCCGACGAGCTCTACGGCCCGGCGGACCCCCTGGACACCGGCCCCGCCGCCGACCGCCTCCTGTCCATCACAACCGATGGCGAAGACCACCTCCTGACCATCGCGTTCCCCATAACCGACGACGCCACCCTCACCCTCGCCCGAATCGACGACGACCTCTCCATCACGGTCGACGGCGTGCGCAAACTCATCGCCCTGCCCCTGATCCTCCGCCACCACACCGTCACCGACGCCACAGCAAGCGCGACAGGCCTGGTCCTACGCTTCACCCCACCGACCGCCTAACCGCCGCCGACGGTGTCCAGAAGCCGAGGGCTGGGGGAGCCTGCGCTGCTACTCACCTCCGACGGATCACGCCTGTCCCTGACCCAGTCGACCGTGGTCGATGGTCCCTGGCACGCCCTTGACCGCCGCCGACAGCCAGCGGTCCATCCTGCGCTGATCAAAGGCGCACCGCCCTAACCGGCAGTGCCCATGGCCCCGCCCAAGCGGCACCCACGGCACCACCCGCCGCCGCCATTACCCGCCGCGCCACCCTGCGCCCCAGGGCGCTACGCGCCCGCGCCATCCACCCCCGCCGCGCCACCATGCGCCGCCAGGCGCTACCTGCCCCGCGCCATCCGCCGCCGCGCCACCATCCACTTCGGTTATGGACCGCCCCGGCGGTGGCGCAATGGTCGGGTCGGTTCAGGTGTTGGCCTCTGGCTGCGGTGGGTGGCCTCCCTGTGAACGGACGCGGGTGCGCGGGGATGGGGTGCGTGGGGCAGGATGGGCGGGTTCCGGTGAGGTCGGGGAGGAGTGCGCGTGTCGTCTGACCCCGGCAGTAGGTTGGCCGAGGAGTTGTCGCTGTTGTTCGCCGCCGTCGCCGAGCAGGCGGGGCCGTGGCTGGATCGGGTGGCCGCGAGCGAGCATGAACCGGCGGCGTGTGACTGGTGTCCGCTGTGCGGGGTGATCGCGCTAATGCGGGGTGAGCCGTCGGTGTTGGCGGCGCAGAGTCTGGAGCGGATGGCCGATCTCGTCGCCCTGTTCCGCGCCGTGCTGGCCGACCGGTGGGCGCCGGAGGAGGGGCCGCACATGCCGGGATTCACGCCGCCGCCCAAGCCGCCGCCGGAGTCGGGGCGGGTTCAGCGCATTCCCGTGCGGCGCACGTGAGGACGGTCGGGGTCGACGTCGGCGGCACCAGCGTGCGCGCGGGCGTGGTCGACTCCACCGGGCAGATCATCGACACCGCGCGTGGGCAGACGCCGCCGGGGGAGCGCGCGCTCGAGGACGTCATCTGCACAGTGGTCGGCACGCTTGTGGAACGCCACGACGTCAGCGCGGTCGGCCTCGCCGTCGCCGGGTTCGTCGGCGCGGACCGGGCGACGGTGCTGTTCGCCCCGCACCTGCCCTGGCGCGCCGCGCCCGTCGCCGACCGGGTGGCCGCCCGCCTGGGCCTGCCGGTGGTGCTGGAGCACGACGCCAACGCCGCCGCCGTCGGCGAACACCGCTACGGCGCCCTGCGCGGCGCCCGGGTCGGCCTGCTGGTCGCGCTGGGCACCGGCATCGGCGGCGCCCTCCTCCTCGACGGCGCCGTCTTCCGCGGCGCGCACGGCGTCGCCCCCGAGCTGGGCCACCTGCGCCTGGTCCCGGACGGCAGAGCGTGCGGGTGCGGCAAGTCCGGGTGCTGGGAGCGCTACTGCAGCGGCACGGCACTGGCAGCCACCGCCCTCGACCTCCTCGCCGCCGACCCCTCCGCCGCCCCGCTCCTGGCCCGCGAGGTCGCCGCCGACCCCGGCGCCCTCACCGGCCGCAAGGTGGCGGCCGCCGCCCGCGAAGGCGACCCGGTCGCCCAGCGCGCCGTCGCCGATCTCGCGCACTGGCTGGGCGAGGGCCTGGCCCTGGCCGCCGACGTGTACGACCCGGAAGTGATCGTCATCGGCGGCGGCGTCTCCGAATCCGCCGAACTCTTCCTCGACGACGCCCGCGCCCACTACACCCGCGCCCTCACCGGCGCGGGCCACCGCCCCCTGGCCCGCATCCGCCCCGCCCAACTGGGCGACGACGCGGGCCTGGTCGGCGCAGCCGCCCTCGCAACGGAATCCCACCGCTCCGCCTGACCCAGATGATCTCATCATCTCAAACTCGGATGATGAGATCATCCGAGCCGCCGAGATGATCCGACCATCTCGATCAGATGGCGCGACCATCTGAATGCTGAGGGCGCGCGCAGGGATGATGCGCCCAGGTGAAACCGAGATGACGACATCATCGGAAATGCAGATGACGTGACCATTCCAAAATTCGGGATGGTCAGATCATCTGCGCTCAAAATGGTCTGATCATCTGAGTGGTCAAGCTATTTGAGATGCTCAGAACATCTGGACGGCACGGTCTTTCGGATGGTCAGAACATCTGAGGGGGTGGCCGCCGGGGATTGCAGATGATCGCATCATCTGGGCGGACGCGTGGGTCAGACCTCTGCGCCGTTGTCGCCGGGGTCTAGGCGGGAGGTGGGGCGGGCGCGGAGGAGGAGCAGGCCGATTCCAGCGCCCAAGCAGACCAGGCCGACGGGGGTGGCGAAGCGGCCGTCCATGGCGGTGATCACGGGCAGGAGCAGCAGGACCACGCCCACCACCAGCATCCCGATCGCCACCAGGGTCGGCCAGCGCAGGCGGGGCAGCGGCGGGGGCTCGGGCGGCTCGTAGTGCTCGTCGACGTTGTCGTCGAAGGCGTCGTACTCGTCCTGGTATCCGCGCCACGACTCGCCGGGGCTCACCGGCACGGCGGGTGCGGGCTCGGGCTCCGGCTCGGGCGCGGGCGGGTCGTCGGGGAGGGCGCGGCCGACGCCCTCGCGTTCGAGGTCGGCGACGATCTGGGCGAACGCCGCGTCGATGTCCTCGGGGCTGTCGCCCCGGCCGTCCCCCAGTCGTCCGCTCACGGCCCCTCCTCGCAGGCTCCGGGCCGCCGCTCGTGGCGCGTCGGCAGGCTCACACCCGGTCACCCGCCCCCAGGCGCCGCGCGAAGGCGATGCTGCGGTCGAAGATCAGGTCGGCGTCGTGGTCGAGTGTGGCGACGTGGCGGCTGTTCTCCAGCACGACCTCGGTGACGTCGGTACTGCTCACCTCGGCCAACACCACCTTCGAGTTCTCCGGCTCCACCACGTTGTCCACCGCCGAGTGCAGCAGCAGCAAGGGCTGCGTCACCGCGGGCAGGTCGGCGCGGACCGTAGCCCACAGCTTGGTCAGGCTGGCCAGCGCGCGCAATGGGGTGCGGGGGTATGCGTGCTCGGTCACGCCCGGCTTGGCGATGTCGTCGCTGATCGGGCGCACCGACGGCACCAGCCGCGCGAGCGCGGACACCAGCCGGATATCGCGGCGCAGCGACAGCACCGACGGGTTCACCAGCACCAGGCCCGCCACGTCGGACCCGTGCGTCTGCGCCAGCCGCAGGCACAGCGTCCCGCCCATCGACAGGCCGAAGGCGAACACCGCCGCGCACCGCTCGCGCAGCTCGAGGAACGACGACTCGACCTCGCCGTACCACTGCGGCCAGGTGGTGCGGTTCATGTCCTGCCAGCGGGTGCCGTGCCCGGGCAGCAGCGGCAGCCGCACGCTGAAGCCCTCGGCCACCAGCCGGTCGGCCCACGGCCGCAGGCTGAACGGCGAGCCGGTGAACCCGTGGCTGAGCAGCACGCCGATCTCGGTGGACCCGTCGTGCGCGAACCGCTCCGCGCCTGCGATGCCTGGCACCCGTCCTCACCTTCGACACGTCGTCGGACATGTCATGGTCGCACGAACAATGCTGGGGTTGACCGGACCATCTCCGCGATGCGGACCCGCGTTACCCGACGCAGTACCCTTGATCGCTGCTGAGGACGGAGGCCCGCGTGTACTGGCTGATGAAGCACATCCTGCTCGGCCCGCTGCTGCGGCTGTTCTTCCGCCCGAAGATCGAGGGCGCGGAGAACATCCCCGCCGCGGGGGGTGCGCTGCTGGCCAGCAATCACCTCGCCGTCTCCGACTCGTTCTTCCTCCCGCTCATGGTCGACCGCAGGGTGACCTTCCCCGCCAAGATCGAGTACTTCACCGAGCCGGGGATCAAGGGCCGGTTCAAGAAGTGGTTCTTCACCGGCGTCGGCCAGATCCCCATCGACCGCTCCGGGGCGAGCGCCGCCCAGGCCGCCCTCGACACCGCGGTCCGGTTGCTGCGCGAGGGCAAGCTGATGGGCATCTACCCGGAGGGCACCCGCTCCCCGGACGGCCGCCTCTACCGCGGCAAGACCGGCGTGGCCCGCATCGCCCTGCAGGCGGGCGTCCCGGTGATCCCGGTCGCGATGTTCGGCACCGACAAGGCGAACCCCATCGGCTCGAAGATGTGGCGGCCGTACCCGATCCGGATCAAGGTGGGCAAGCCGCTGGACTTCTCCCGCTACGAGGGCTTGGACGGCGACCGCTTCATCGAGCGCTCCATCACCGACGAGATCATGTACGCGCTGATGGAGCTGTCCGGCCAGGAGTACGTCGACATGTACGCCGCGAAGGCGAAGGAGGCCGTCCCGGACCGCCTCCCCGACGCGAAAGCGAGCTGACCTAGAGTCTCGACGTGCGGTCCTTCCACGACCCCGATCCGTATCGGGCGATGATCTCATGAGCCCAGGCGAGGGCATCCTCCACGCGTTGTCCGCGGGGTTGTCGGGTGACCCAGAGTTCGAGGTTCTCGGGCCGGTTGTCCATTCGATCACCGTTCCTGTGGTGAACATTCTCGTCGGAGACCAGGGGCCGTCCGAGGGTCTTCTCCATGACGTGGCGGTGCTCGAGTACCCACCGGCCGTCGTCCAGGCGAATCATCCAATACCCGCGGGAATGCGCACGTCGTCCTGCGTGGCCGTTCTTCCGGGGCCGCCCGGGTGCGCCACGGCCGGGAGCGGCTTCGATCGATCCCCATCTGCGCATCTGGACCAAGTGCGGTTTGCAGATGCCGACCTGCGCTGGCCGGGTCGGGCGCAGCCCGTGACGGAACAGGCGGGACGCTGTTGATCGAGATGGGCTAGGTAGTGCTTCCGGCACAGTTTGTTTTTGACGTTAGTGACCGGCTGATCACACCGGTCGGTCGCGCAGATAGACACGGCGTCCATGCCGCCATCCTAGGAGAACCATAGAGTGCGCTTCTTTTACGATTGCGAGTTCATCGAGGACGGAACGACCATCGACCTGGTGTCGATCGGTGTCGTCGACGAGCAGGGCAGGGAGTTCTACGCGGTCTCCACGGAGTTCGACCCGGACAAGGCCGGGCCGTGGGTGCGCGACAACGTGCTCGACAAGCTCCCGCCCCCCAGCGACAAGGCGTGGCGGGACCGGGCGGCGATCCGCCGTGACCTGATGGCGTTCCTGACCGCGGGCAAGGGGCGGGTCGAGCTGTGGGCGTGGTTCGGCGCCTACGACCACGTCGCCCTCGGCCAGCTGTGGGGCGCGATGCCCGCCATGCCGAGGGAACTGCCGCGCTTCACCAGGGAACTGCGCCAGCGCTGGGAGGACGCGGGCAAGCCCACGCTGCCCGCCCCGCCAGCCGACGCCCACGACGCGCTGGCCGACGCCCGGCACAACCTCGTGCGGTGGCGGGTCATCGACGAGCACTGGCGGCGGCGCACCGCCCGCTGAGGTCCACCCCGTGGACCCCCTGGTTGCTATACCGATTCAGTCGATGGCAGGCTAGCCGGTGACGGCTGTCACTGAATCGAATTGCAATCGGAGGGATTCCCCATGCGGGTCGGCGTGCTCACCGGTGGCGGTGACTGTCCCGGTCTCAACGCGGTCATCCGGGCTGTGGTGCGCAAGGGCATCGAGGCCCACGGCTGGGAGGTCGTCGGGTTCCGCAACGGCTGGCGGGGACCGGTGGAGGGGATCAGCAAGCCCATCGGCCTCGACGACGTCGAGGACATCCTCACCAGGGGCGGCACGATCCTCGGCTCGTCGCGCACCAACCCCTACAAGGTCGACGGCGGCGTCGACAAGATCAAGGCCGTGCTCGCCGACCAGGGCGTGGACGCGCTGATCGCCATCGGCGGCGAGGACACCCTCGGCGTGGCCAAGAAGCTGACCGACGACGGTGTGGGCGTCGTCGGCGTGCCGAAGACCATCGACAACGACCTCGGCGCCACCGACTACACCTTCGGCTTCGACACCGCGGTGCACATCGCCACCGAGTCGATCGACCGGCTGCGCACGACCGCCGAGTCGCACCACCGCGCGCTCGTGGTCGAGGTCATGGGCCGCCACGCGGGCTGGATCGCGCTGCACTCGGGCCTGGCGGGCGGCGCGAACGTGATCCTGGTGCCCGAGCGGCCCTTCAGCGTCGACAAGGTCGTCGAGTGGGTCGAGCGGCGCTTCGAGCGCGAGTACGCCCCGATCATCGTCGTGGCCGAGGGCGCGCTGCCCGAGGGCGGCGACGAGGTGCTGCTGACCGGCGAGAAGGACGCCTTCGGCCACGTCCGGCTCGGCGGCATCGGCACCTGGCTGGCCGAGGAGATCGCCGAGCGCACCGGCAAGGAGTCGCGCGCGGTCGTGCTGGGCCACACCCAGCGCGGCGGCACGCCGACCGCGTACGACCGGGTGCTGGCCACCCGCTTCGGCCTGCACGCGGTGGACGCGGTCGCCGACGGCGACTTCGGCGTCATGGTCGCCCTGCGCGGCACCGACATCGTCCGGGTCAAGCTCGCCGAGGCGACCGCGGAGCTGAAGACCGTGCCGCTGGAGCGCTACGCCGAGGCCGAGGTCTTCTTCGGCTGATCGAACGTGCTCGCGCGCCCGCCTCCGTGATCACCTGGGGGCGGGCGCACTAGTGTCTGCGCCCATGGAACTGCTCTGGGCGGGGGCGGACGCGCAGGCGCGGGCGCTGCGGGCGGGATCGGTGCGCGCGCCGGAGCTGCTCGACGCGGTGCTGGCGCGGCTGCGCGAGGTCGATCCGGTGATCAACGCCTTCCGCGCGGTCGACGAGTCGGCGCGGGCGGCGGCGGAGGCGGCCCAGGCGCGGCTGGACGCGGGGGAGTCCACGCCGCTGCTGGGCGTGCCGATCGCGGTCAAGGACGACATCGACGTCGCGGGCGACGTGACCGCCGCAGGCGGGCGGCCGCAGTTCCCCCCGGCGACGGCCGACAGCGCCGCGGTGGCCCGGTTGCGCGCAGCGGGCGCGGTGATTGTCGGCCGGACCCTGACGCCGGACCGCTGCCTGTGGCCGTTCACCGAGAGCCTGACCTACGGCTCGACGCGCAACCCGTGGCACCTCGACCACACGCCGGGCGGCTCGTCCGGCGGGAGCGCGGCGGCCGTCGCCGCCGGGATCGTCGGCGTGGCGACCGGGTCCGACGGCGGCGGCTCGGTCCGGATGCCGTCCTGCGCCTCCGGGGTGTTCGGCCTCAAGACGAGCCGCGGGCTGATCCCGCTGGCCCCGCTCGGCGAGATCTGGCACGGGCTGGCAGGCCTCGGCGCGCTCGGCCGGGGCGTGGCGGACGCGGCCGCGATGATCGAGGTGCTGGCCGGGGAGCCCGGCTACCGGGCCGCGGTGGACAAGCCGCCAGCGCCGCTGCGGATCGCGCTGGCCTGGAACACGCCGGTCGGCCGTCCGCCGATGTCGGCGGAGTACCGCAGGGCGGTGGCCGACACCGCCGACCGGCTGCGCGACCTCGGCCACCGGGTGACCGAGGCGGACGTGCCGCTGGGCGCCCGGCCCGGCCCGCAGTTCATGGTCCGCTACCTGCGCGGCGTCGCCGACGACGTGGCCGGGCTGCCGCACCCGGAGTGGCTGGAGCCGCGCACGCGCATGCTGGCCCGCGCGGGCGCCCGCCTGCCCGACCGCGCCCTGGCCTGGGCGCGCACCGCGGAGGCGGGCCTGCAGGCGCGGATGGTGGGCTTCTTCACCGAGCACGACCTGATCCTGCAGCCGGGCTGGGTGCGCAGGCCGCCGCGCGTCGGGCGCTACCACGGCAGCGGGGCATCGATGACCCTCGCCGCCGTCGGCGCGCTCATCCCGTACTTCCCGACCTGGAACGTCCTGGGCTACCCGGTGGCCGCGCTGCCGGTGGGGCTGGACGACGGGGGCGTGCCGATCGGCGTGCAGGTGATCGGGCCGATGGGCAGCGAGCACCTGCTGCTGTCGCTGTCGGGCCAGTACGAGCGCGCCCACCCGTGGACCGACCGGCGGCCCGCGCTGTGAACCTGGCCGAGGTCGAGTGGCGGATGACCCGCCGGTACGGCGCCGGGATCGCCGACTGGCTCGCCCGTCTGCCCGCGCTGCTCGACCGCGTGGCCGCCGACTGGGGGCTCGTGCTGGGCGAGCCGTTCGGCGGCGGCAACTCCGGGGCGACGGTGCGCGCGTGGCGCGACGGCGTGCCGGTGGTGCTCAAGGTGTTCCCGGAGCAGGCGACCGCCGCGCGGGGGCAGGCCGAGGTATTGCGCGCGTTCGGGCCGAGCGGACGCGTGCCGAGGCTGCTGGCCGCCGAGGACGGCGCGCTGCTCATGGCGCACGTCGACGGCGTCCCCGGCTGGCCGGAGCCCGCCGAGTTCGCCGCCCTGCTGGCCGACCTGCACGCGGTCGCGCCGATCGACCGCCCGGACCTGGTGGCCGGGACGACCGGGTTCCTGGGCCGGGCCCGCCCGGAAGGCCCGGTCACCGCCGACGACCTGGCCGCTGCCCGGACCGCGTGCGCGGCGATGGCCGCGACCGTCGACCGCGCCGTGCTCCTGCACGGCGACCTGCACCGGGACAACCTGCTGATCGGCGCGCGCCCGGTCGTCATCGACCCCTTCGGCACCCTCGGCGAGCCGGAGTTCGACGCCGTCGACTACGTCCTCGACGGCCCCGCGATCGAAAACCGCCGGGACGCGCTGTTGGCGGTGTCGGACCTGCGCCCGGACCGGCTGGACGGCTGGTGCCGGGCGGTGGCCGCCGTGGTGGCGATCGGCGCCTTCCGCAAGGGCGGGCCGACCGACGAGCTGATGGACTACGCCCGCAGCGCGCCCAGGTCCAGGTAGGCGGCGAAGGTGCCGAGCCAGTGCTCGGCGGCGTAGCCGTAGCCGAAGACGTAGCGCAGGCCCGCCTCCCGGTGCGCCGCGGCGGCGTCGCGGGCGAGGTCGGCGTGCCGGTGGCCGTCGGGCAGCGCCTCGGCGATGCCGCGCCAGCACCACGCCCGGGACAGCGCCAGGCCGGACAGGTGGGAGCCGTACGGGTCGGCCGGGTCGTCCACCTCGACCGGGACGCGCAGGGCCGCCCAGCGGGGGCCGTCCAGGTCGGGGATGAACGCGGCCAGCCACTCGGCGAACGCCTCCGGCGCGCGGACGCGGCGCAGCAGGTCGGCCTCGACGAGGGCGGGGGAGAGGAAGTCGGCGGCGCTGGGCTCGAAGCCGCCGTAGCCCTGGTCGGCGCCGTAGAACCGCTCGGCGGCGTCGACGCACGCCTCGGCCAGCTCGGTGTCCCCGGTGGACCGGGCGGCGTCCAGGGCGAGGCCGATGGCGAACGCGCTGTTGGTGTGCGTGCCGACGCGGATGGGCAGGCGGGCGCCCTTGAGCCAGTCGAGCCAGCGGGACCGGAGCACGTCGGTCAGCGGGGCCAGCGCGGTGGACCACCGCTCGCCTTCCGGCCAGGCCCGCAGCTCGGCGTCCAGCGTCAGCAGCCACGCCCAGCCGTACGGCCGCTCCCAGAACGCGCCCTCCGGGCTGGCGAAGAAGTCGGCCTCGGTCCGCGCGCCGTCGGGGGTGACCAGCTCGTCGAGCGCGGCGCGGGCGGCGTCCGCGCCGGTCAGCCCGGGTAAGACGCGCAGCAGCCGGACGATCAGCCAGGTCTGGTGGACGCACGAGTGCCAGTCGTAGGAGCCTGCGAACACCGGGTGCAACTCCCGTTGCGTCTTCAGGTCGTCCGGTGAGTCGATCAGGTGCATCCAGTGGACGGGGTAGTCCCTGCGGATGTTGGCGACGGCGGTGGCGAGAAGGCGTTCGGCGGTGGCCGAATCCAGGTCCGGGGTCACCACGGCCATGTTTCCGGGCGACCGTGGACGCGGACCAGTGGTGTACCAACCTGCAAGCGGTTGCGTCCACTTAATGGGACAGGTGTCCCGGTGTGCGGGCGATTCCGGCGACCTCCTACTCTGGACACCGTGAACTGGACCGTGGACGTGCCGGTGGACACGCTTCCCGAGCTCCCACCGCTCCCGCCTGACCTGCGCGCCCGTCTCGACGAGGCCCTCGCCCGCCCGGCCGCCCAGCAGCCGGAGTGGCCCGACGCCGAGCAGGTGCGCCAGGTGCGCACCGTGCTGGAGAGCGTGCCGCCCATCACCGTGCCCGCCGAGATCGACCGGCTGCACCGCCGGCTGGCCGAGGTCGCGCAGGGCCGCGCGTTCCTGCTCCAGGGCGGGGACTGCGCCGAGACCTTCGCCGACAACACCGAGCCGCACCTGCGCGGCAACATCCGCACCCTGCTGCAGATGGCCGTCGTGCTCACCTACGGCGCCAGCCTGCCGGTCGTCAAGGTCGGCCGCATCGCGGGCCAGTACGCCAAGCCCCGCTCGGCGGCCACCGACGCGCTCGGCCTGCCGGTCTACCGCGGCGACATCGTCAACTCGCTGGTCGCCACGCCCGAGGCCCGGGTGCCGGACCCGTCGCGGATGATCCGCGCCTACGCCAACTCCAGCGCCGCGATGAACCTCGTCCGCGCGCTGACCGGCGCGGGCATGGCCGACCTGGCCCAGGTCCACGACTGGAACCGCGACTTCGTCCGCACCTCGCCCGCTGGCGAGCGGTACGAGGCGCTGGCCACCGAGATCGACCGCGGCCTGCGCTTCATGCGCGCCTGCGGCGTCGAGGACACCTCCCTGCACACCGCCGAGGTGTACTCCAGCCACGAGGCGCTGCTGCTGGACTACGAGCGCGCGATGCTGCGCCTGGACAGCGGCGGCGAGGAGCCCAAGCTCTACGACCTCTCCTCGCACTTCCTGTGGATCGGCGAGCGCACCCGCCAGCTCGACGGCGCGCACATCGCCTTCGCCGAGCTGCTGTCGAACCCGATCGGCCTCAAGATCGGCCCCACCACCTCCCCGGAGATGGCGGTGGAGTACGTCGAGCGCCTCGACCCGCGCAACCAGCCCGGCAGGCTGACCCTGATCAGCCGCATGGGCAACGCCAAGGTCCGCGACGTGCTGCCCGCGATCGTGGAGAAGGTCGAGGCGTCCGGCCACAAGGTCATCTGGCAGTGCGACCCGATGCACGGCAACACGCACGAGTCGTCGACCGGCTACAAGACCCGCCACTTCGACCGCATCGTCGACGAGGTGCAGGGCTTCTTCGAGGTCCACAGGCGACTGGGCACGCACCCGGGCGGCATCCACGTGGAACTGACCGGCGAGGACGTCACCGAGTGCCTCGGCGGCGCGCAGGAGATCTCCGACGCCGACCTGTCCGGCCGTTACGAGACCGCGTGCGACCCCCGGCTGAACACGCAGCAGTCGCTGGAACTTGCCTTCCTGGTCGCGGAGATGCTGCGCTCCTGATTGGTTTCTCGCGCAATAGTTAATAACGCAAGAAACCCCGCGCCCTCTCGGCGCGGGGTTTCTCGTTGTGATTCCCCGATAGTGTTTTCTGCCTTGCCTACTCAGGTGATGTCACACATCTCGCCCGGCTGGTCACCTTCCGTTGCCTCTAGCGTTCGCGCTAACCGACGAAGGGTGCGGCTTCGATGGCATTTGCGCCGATCACTGAGGCGAGCGCGGTAGCGCGGTTTCCCGAGTTGGCCCAGCTCGCGGCCCTGCGGACGGCGGGGTGGCGGTTCCGGCCGCTGGCCGACGACCGGGGCGGGCTGCTGTGCATCGCGGGCTGCCGCTGCCACAGACTGCACACCGACGCCCTCTACGTGTTCGACCGCTTCCATGTCGTCGGTGTCCGGCTGCTGGAGGGCGACGGCGGCGGCGTCGTGTGGCTCAGGGACGGCTCCGACCTGACCGAGATCGTCCGGGACCTCATCGCCCTGCCCGCCCCCGGCGAGCCGGGCGCGCCGAACCTGGTGATGAGGCCCAACGCGCTGTGGCTGCCGTAGAGGGCGTCCACAGCGGACGTCAGAACGCGAACACCTGGACCTTGCCGCCGCGCTGCACCCGGGTGCCCGGACCGGGCGACTGGGTGATCACCCGGCCGTTGCCGTTGGAGAACGGCTGCAACTCGATCGACAGCCCCTGCTCGGCCAGCTTCGCCTGCGCCTCGGGCACGGTCAGCCCGCTCAGGTCGGGCACCATCACCGCGTCGGAGACGACGACGGTGACCTGCTTGTTGCCCTTGGCGTCGATGGTCGTGCCCGCGGGCGGGTCGGTGCGGATGACGCGGCCGCCCTCGACGTCCGGGGAGAACTCGGCCGGTCCGTCGACGGGCTGGAAGCCGTTGGCGGTCAGCTCGGCGAACGCCTCGTCGCGGGTCTTGCCGCGCAGGTCGGGGACCTGCTTGGGCGCGGGGCCCCGGCTGAGGATGATGACGACCCGGGTGCCGATGTCCAGCGACGACCCGGCAGGCGGGTTCAGCCGCACGACCCGGCCCTCGGGGACCTGCTCGTCGTAGATGTTGACGGCGTCGTCGCGCTGCGGCTGCAGGCCGTGTTCGCGGATCGCAGCCTCGGCGGCCGCCGGGTCGGCTCCGGGGGCGACGTCGGGCACCACCGGCCTGCCCGCGGACACCACCAGCGTGACCGGGTCGCCGCGCAGCAGCTCGGCGCCCCCGCCGGGATCGGTGCTGATGACCACGCCCTGCGGGACCTGGTTGTGCCGCTGGCGGTCCACCGACGGGGTCAGCCCGGCCTCGCGCACGGCCGCCTCGGCCGCGCTGACCTCCTCGCCCGCCAACGACGGGACGACGGTGTAGCGGCCGGAGGAGAACCACCAGGTCAGCGTGCCGAGCAGGGCCAGGACGAGCACACCGGCGATGCCCATCAGCACATACCGGCGGGTCGCCGACCGCGGCGGCGGCGGGGGCGGCGGGGGACCGGGCAGCGGCTGCGGGCCGGTCGGCGGGGGCGGCTGCTGGGCCGCCTCGATGACCTTCTCCAGGTCCGAGCGCAGCATGGCCCTGGTGCCCTGCGGGCCTGCCGCGCTGAACCCCTGCGGCGGCCGCATCACCGTCGCCTGGCCGATGCCCGCCGCGGCGAGCGCGCCGGTGCTGACCCGGACCGTGGCCTCGGGGTCGTGCACCGGGGCCACCGCGCGCTCGGTCGGCGCGTCGGCGGGATCGGTGGTGACGGTCCTGTCCTCGTCGGGCTCCTCGGGGGCCGGGGCCTCCGGCCCCGGGTCCGGTTCCTGGACGACGGGGACCTCGACCGGCGGCGCGGGCGGCAGCGGGCTCGGCGTCGGCACCGGGATGCGCATCCTCGGCAGCGCCGAGGTCGCGCGCACCTGCTGCAGCTCGGCGAGGAACGCCGCGCCGTCGGCGGGCCGGGCTGCCGGGTCGCGGCGGGTGGCCCGGGTGACCAGCTCGTCGAGGGCGGGCGGCAGGCCGCGGACGAGGGCGCCTGCCTGCGGCACGTCGTCGTTGGCGTGGCGGTAGGCCACCGAGAGCGGGTTGTCGCCCACGTACGGCGGGGCGCCCGTCAGCATCTCGTACAGCACGATGGCCGCGGAGTAGACGTCCCCGCGCGGCGTGGCCGTTCCGGTCGTCACCTGCTCGGGTGACAGGTAGGAGACGGTGCCCAGGATCACGCTGCTCTTGGTCGTCCCCGGGCTCGACAGCGCCCGCACCAGCCCGAAGTCGGCGACCTTGACCACGCCGTTCGCGCCGATGAGCACGTTCTCCGGCTTCACGTCCCGGTGCACGAGGTCGGCGGCGTGCGCGGCGGCCAGCGCGGCCAGCACCGGCTCCAGGATCGACACGGCCAGCGGCGGCGGCAGCGCGCCCCGCTCGATGAGCAGGTCGCGCAGCGTGCCGCCGTCGACCAGCTCCATCACCAGGTACACGTGGTCGCCGTCGAGGCCCTGGTCGTGCACGGCGACGACGTTCGGGTGGTGGATGCGCGCCGCGGAGCGGGCCTCGCGCTCGAAGCGCTCGACGAAGCTGGGGTCGGCGGCGAAGCGCTGGTCCATGACCTTGATGGCGACCGGGCGGTCGAGCCGGGTGTCGACACCCCGGTAGACCGCTGACATGCCGCCGCGCGCCAGCGGAGCGTCGACTCGGTAGCGCTGCTCCAGCAGCGCCCCGATCAGACCCGTCTCCCGCACAGTGGTCGATCGTACGGACGCGCGCGCCGCGCCGTGGCGAAGGCCGGGATTTTCACGGCTGCCTCACATGTCCGGTTGTGGCACAGTGGACAACCGTGAGTTCGATTCCCGCCGCCGCCGACGTGCTCGACCCCGAGGTGGAGGTCCTGCCGCTGCCGGACGTCGCCGCCCGCCTCGACCAGCCGGTCACCCGGGTCCACCAGGCGCTGCGCGACCACCACCTGCTGGCCCTGCGCCGCGGTGGCGTGCTGGCCGTGCCCGCCGACTTCCTCGTCGACGCCGAGGTGGTCAAGGGCCTGCCCGGCACGATCACCGTGCTGCACGACGCCGGGTTCACCCCCGACGAGATGCTGCGCTGGCTGTTCACCGCCGACGAGTCGCTGCCCGGCCGCCCGATCGACGCGCTGCGCGGCAACCGCGGCCGCGAGGTCAAGCGCCGGGCCCAGGCCCTGGCGTTCTGACCCGGGCGAGCAGGCACCGCGCCAGTCCCGGCGCGGCGACCGCCAGCCGCCTGCGCCGGGACACCACCGCGCGGCGGGTCAGCACGTCGTAGTCGGCGCTGGCGATCTCGTCGAGGATGCCCGCGTACAGCCGCGCCGCGGTGTCCACGCACGGGCGCGCCACCGGGTCCAGCAGCGCGATCCCGGGGACGGCCCGGCGGTACACCGCGCGCGTGTGCGCCACCAGGTGCGCGATGGCCCTGCGCACCCTCCGGTCGCCGCCGACCGCGCGGGTGGCCGCCAGCCGCTCCCGGTCGACGCCGAAGGCGGCCAGGTGGTCGGCGGGCAGGTACACCCGGCCGCGGTCGAGGTCCTCGCCGACGTCGCGCAGGAAGTTGGTGAGCTGGAACGCCTCGCCCAGCGCGGCCGCTGCCGGTTCGGCGTCCGCGCGCGGGCCGACGGTGCCCAGCACGGGCAGCATCATCAGCCCGATCACCCCGGCCGAGCCGTGCGTGTACTCGGCGAGCGCGTCCAGGTCCGGGTAGTCGGTCACGGTCAGGTCCATACGCATCGACTTGAGGAACACGTCGAACAGGCCGGGGTCTATGGCGAACCGGTCGACGGTGTCGGCCAGCGCGGCGAGCACGGGGTGGGCGTAGGCGCCGAGGAACGCCGCGTGGAGGTCGTTCTCCAGCGCGTCCAGGGCGGCGGCCGGGTCGGGGCCGGGGGAGTCGACGATCTCGTCCGCGAGCCGGGCGAACCCGTACAGCGCGTGCACGGCGGGCCGCCGGTGCGGCGGGAGGAGCCGGGTCGCGAGGAAGTAGGTGCGGCCGTGCTCGGCGTTGATGAGGCGGCAGGCCGCGTAGGCCGTCGCCAGGTCGGGGTCGGCGCGCATGGCCTGCGCATCCTCGCATAGGGCCTGTCGCGGCCCGTCGCCGTTGTGTCAGCGCTTACAGGCAGCCCACTGGCCTGCCGGGCATTCCTCGGCGACCAGGTCGCCCATGAGCCGGTACCCGGCCACCGCGCTGTCGGTCGCCGTGACGAGGTCCACATCGCACAGTGCCTTGGTCGCGGCGAGGCAGGCGGAGAGCTGGCGGCCAGCGTGCTCCTGCCACGAGTCGCCCGCGGCGACCCCGTACTTCCACACCTGGCCGTCGCCGTAGGCCAGGGCGTAGACGAAGTGGCTGCCCTCGGTCCGGTCCGACGCCGTCGCGGGCTCCACCGCGGCCCGCTCCTGCAGCTGCGTCAGGTCCGGCGCGTCGGCCAGCACGAGCGTCGACCACTCAACGCTGTACGGGTGGTTGCCCGCCACGGAGTTCGCGCGCTGGTAGAACTGCTTCCACTGCGGGGTGTTGAGCGTGCAGCGCGCCTCGCCCTGCTGGCCCGGGGCGACCGGCCCCGCCTTGGTGTCGCAGGTGCCCAGCGGGGCGCCGTCGCCCTGCCAGGTCCCGCGCACGGACACCGTCACCGCGAGCTTGCTGGAGTTGGTGAACCGCACCACGATCGAGCAGCTGTCGGCGCCGCAGCCGTCGAAGTTGTGCTCGCCCTCGGTCACGGTGGTGAGCGCGTCGACCGGGGCGGCCAGGGCGTCGGCGTTCTTGGCGAACTCGGCGTAGAAGGCGGTCAGCTCGGCGGAGGCGTCCTTGATCTCGGCGGTCAGGTCCTCGACGCTGGTCGGGTCCGCGCGGCCGAGCCGGGGCGCCTCGACCTTGAGCAGCCCGTGCGGGGCCTCCTCGGCCAGGTAGAGCGTGCCGCCCTCGGTGGTGACCTTCACCGCGTCCACGCCCGCCACCGATTCCGTCCCGGCCTCGGTGAACGGCTCGTCGCCAGCGGCCTCGGCGCCGCGCGCGAGCTGGTTGCTCAGCGCCTCCGGCGCGAACACCCCGCTGAACTCCAGGCCGAGCAGCCCGCTCGGGGTCTGCACCCAGCGGCCCGCGATCGCCGCGCTGCGGCCGGTGCCGCCGATGCCGGAGATCTCGTTCCAGAAGGCCGCCGCGCCCTTGAGGTAGATCGTGTCGTTGACGACCAGCACCGAGGCGGGCTGGCCGCCGATGACGACCTTGCCCTGGATCTCGCCCGTGCGGGCGGCGACGAGGTCGAAGTCGACCTTCTCGTTCGACGCGGTCATCGTGCCGACGTAGTGGACGGCGCCGGACTCGGCGAGGTCCAGCAGGGACTGCGCTGCCGTCTGGCCCGCCGTGGCGGGCATGACCCCGGCGGCCTGCGGGACGCCCCCGACCGCCGACGTGCACGCGGCCCCCAGGGTGAGCACGGCCCCGAGGGCGACCACCGCCCCGCCGCGCCGCCGTCCCCGCATCCGCATCCGCCGCTCCTACTCGCCGTCCGCCCGCGCCCCCGGCATTATCTCCGCCGGATTCCCCTGGGGCGCGCCCGAAAACTCACATTCCGCTTACAGATTCCCCGCGCCCGCGCGAGCGGCCCGCCGACTGGCCGGTTCCGGTCACGCGCTGCGCGGCCAGCCGTCCGGAGATCACCACCGGCGGGATGCCGACGCCGGGCGTGGTCCCGCTGCCCGCGAGCACCACGTTGTCGGCCCCCGGCACCAGGTTGCGCGGGCGGAACGGGCCGGTCTGGGCGAAGGTGTGCGCCACGGAGAACGGCGTGCCCTCGGCCAATCCGGCCGCCGCCCAGTCCGCCGGGGTCACCAGGCGCAGGTCCGTGGTGTCCGCACCGAACCCGGTGAGCCCGCGCCGGTCGAGCTCGGCGGCCAGCTCGTCGCGGTAGACCGGGCCGATCCGCCGCCAGTCCACCGGGCCGACCGCCAGGTTCGGGCAGGGCGCGAGCACCGACACCAGCTCCCGGCCGTCCGGGGCCAGGCCGGGGTCGGTCTTCGTCGGGCGGGTCACCAGCAGGGACGGGTCGCGCATCAGGCGCCCGCGCCGGGTGATCTCGCTGAAGGTCCGCTCCCACTCGCGGCCGAAGAAGATCGTGTGGTGGTCCAGCTCCGGCCAGGACCTCGGCGAGCTGGTGTGCAGCACGACCGCGGACGGCGAGTAGCGCAGCCGCAGCGGCCTGCGCGGGGTGATGCCCAGCAGCCGGTAGCTCGCGGCGAGGTCGGCGGTCAGCACGACGGCGTCGCAGGGCACCCGCTCGCCCGAGGTCGTGCGCACGGCGTGCACGCGGCTGCCGATGCGCTCCAGCCAGGCGGCCGCCGTGCCGTAGCGGAAGCGCACCCCCGCGCGCCCCGCGGCGGCGGCCATCGTCTCGGCCACCGCGCCCATGCCGCCGCGCGGGTAGTACACGCCCGCGACGGTGTCCATGTACGCGATCACCGCGTAGGCCGCGAGCGCCCGGCTCGGGGCGACGCCTGCGTACAGCGACTGGAAGGAGAACAGCCTGCGCAGGCGCTCGTCGGACAGGTGCCGGGCCACGGCGGGGCCGAGCCTGCCGAACCCGCCGAGCGCGGCGAGCCGGGCCAGCTCGGGCCGGGCGAGGTCGGCGGGGGAGTCGAAGTTCGCGCCGATGAACCGGTCCCGCTCCACCTGGTACAGCCGCGTCAGCCAGGCGCGCAGGCTGCGGTAGCCCGCCGCCTCGCGGGGCCCCGCGACCCGCCGGACCTCGGCCTCCATCGCCGCCGCGTCGGTGTGCACGGCGACGGTGCTGCCGTCGGCGAAGTGCGCGCGGTACGCGGGGTCGAGGCGGACCAGGTCCAGCTCGGCCACGGACGCCCCGACCGCGCTCAGCGCCTCGTCGATCAGCTCCGGCATGGTGAGCACGGTCGCGCCCGTGTCGACCCGGTGCCCGGCGATGACCTCCTGCCCGGCCCGGCCGCCGGGCGCGGCCGCGGCCTCCAGGACGGTCACCTCGCGGCCCGCGCCCGCCAGGTGCAGCGCGGCCGAGAGCCCGGAGAGCCCCGCGCCGACCACGACCACGTGATCGGTCCGGCCGGTGATGGTCCGCATGGTCAGCTCGTCCTCCGCCCCGCGGCCACCGCCAGCTCGGCCAGCACCCGGTCGGCGGGTCCGGCCAGGTCGGCGCGGTCGAGCGCGGCCAGCGCGGTCGCGGTGAGGGCGTCGATGCGCCGTTCCACCTCGGCGACCGCGCCCACCTCCACCAGGATGCCGCGCACGTCGGCGAGGGTCGTGGGGGACAGGTCGTCGGCGCCGAGGGCGGCGCGCAGGACGGCGGCGCGGTCCCCGGCCATCGCCATGCCCAGGGCCATGAGCAGCGTGCGCTTGCCCTCGCGCAGGTCGTCGCCCGCGGGCTTGCCGGTGACCTCGGTGTCGCCGTACATGCCGAGCAGGTCGTCGCGCAGCTGGAAGGCCAGGCCGATGTCGGCGCCGAAGGCGCGCAGCGCGGCCACCGTCGGCGCGGGCGCGCCCGCCAGCGCCGCGCCCAGGTGCAGCGGGCGCTCGACGGTGTAGGCGGCGGTCTTCATCCTGGCCACGCTCAGCGCCGTCGCCTCGGACTCGTCGCCTCGGGCCTGGGTGAGCACGTCGAGGTACTGCCCGGCCAGCATCTCCGCGCGCATGGCCTGCCACGGCGGCAGCGCGGCGGCCAGGCGGCCCGCGTCGAGGCCCGAGGTGGCGAACATGTCGTCGGCCCAGGCCAGGGCCAGGTCGCCGAGCAGGATCGCGGTCGCGGCGCCGAAGCGGTCCGGCTCGCCGAGCCAGCCCGCCTCGCGGTGCCGGGCGGCGAAGTCCATGTGCACGGTGGGCTTGCCCCGGCGCATCGCGGAGGCGTCCATCAGGTCGTCGTGCACCAGCGCGCACGCCTGGATCAGCTCCAGCGCGCTGACCCCGCGCAGCACCGCGCGCGCGTCCACGCCCGCGCCCGCGCCGCCCGCGCCGCGCCAGCCCCACCAGGCGAACGTGGGCCGCAGCCGCTTGCCGCCGCCGAGCACGAACCCGGCCAGCGACGCCACCGCCGTGCCGAACGACGGCGCGGCCTCGGCCATGTCCGCGTGCCGCGTCACCAGGTAGTCGGTCAGCGCCCGCTCGACGTGCGCGGCCACCGCGTCGTCGATGGGTGCCTCGGGATGGGGTCGGAGCGCCTGCTGCACCCCGCTATCGTCCGCTGTGACCGTGCTCCCGGTCGCGCCGGGGTGTCCCGGCTCGCACCGTTGTTCCGATTGGTGGAACCAGCAGTCCACGAGATGGGCGCTGTCCCGGTGGCTGGATACCCTTTAAACCATGACCACGGTGGTGGAGCGCATCAGATCAGGCCGTCCGGTCTTCTCCGTCGAGTTCATGCCGCCCCGCGACGAGGCCGACGAGCAGCGGCTGTGGCGGGCGATCCGCGAGCTGGAGGGCCTGGACCCGGCCTTCGTGTCCGTCACCTACGGCGCGGGCGGCTCCAGCCGCGACCGCACCCTGCGCACCACCGGCAGGCTCGCGCGGGAGACCGACCTGTGCTCGATGGCACACCTCACCGCCGTCAACCACTCCGTGGCCGAGCTGCGCAACGTCATCGGCTGGTTCGCCGAGCAGGGCATCCGCAACGTGCTGGCCCTGCGCGGCGACCCGCCCGGCGACGTGATGGGCGAGTGGGTCCAGCACCCGCAGGGCCTTGCCTACGCCGAGGACCTCGTGCGCATGGTCCGCGACCTCGGCGACTTCTGCGTCGGCGTAGCCGCCTTCCCCTACGGCCACCCGCGCTCGGCCGACCTCGACACCGACACCGACCACCTGGTGCGCAAGCTCAACGCGGGCGCCGACTTCGCCATCGCCCAGCTGTTCTTCGAGCCCGAGGACTTCCTGCGCCTGCGCGACCGGGTCGCCGCCCGCGGCTGCGACGCGGCGATCCTGCCGGGCGTGATGCCGATGACCACGCCGAAGGTGCTCGCCAAGACCATCGAGCTGTCCGGCTCCGACGTGCCCGCGCGCATCGCCGCCCGCCTCGACCCGCTCGTCGACGACGCCAAGGCCTTCCGCGCCGAGGGCGTCGACATCGTCACCGAGACCTGCCAGCGGCTGCTGGCCGAGGGCGTGGACGTGCTGCACTTCTACACGTTCAACCGCTCGAAGGCGACGCGCGAGGTGGTGGCCCGGCTGGGGCTGGTGCCCGCCAGGGCCTAGTGCCGCTGGACCTCGGGCCTGCGGTCGCGCCGGTGCGTGGCCAGGGCGAGCACCACGACCAGCAGCGCGACGCCCACGGCGCCAGCGCCGACGATCGCCACCCACTTCGTCCAGGACACGCCGGAGCGGTCGCTGTACTCGATCGTGGCCAGGAACTCGGTGACCGCGCCCGGCTTCGGCGTCCAGCTCACCGTGCCGTCCTCGTTCACCCCGTTGGTCTGGATCACCGTGCCCGGGAAGGCGACCCGCAGCCGCACGTCCGCCCGGTCGGCGGGCAGCTCGCTCAGGTCGGCGGAGCCCGCCATGGTGACCAGGTTGCCGGAGCGGCGGAAGCTCAGCCGGTACTGCCTGCCCGGGGTGAGCGTCTGGGTGAGCAGGCCGACCTCGGCGAAGGTCAGCTCCTGGAAGCTGACCGTGGTCCCGACGTAGCCGTCGGCGGTGTACGGCTCGGTCTTGACCTTCGCCATGAGCTCCGGCGGCACGGTCAGCTCCGGGCCCGTGTCCTCCTTGCGCAGCAGGACCGAGGCGATCACCAGCTGGCCGGACACGGTGTCGCGGTCGGACACCGCGAGGGCCGCCTGCACGCGCACGCAGCCCGACAGCGCGAGCGTGGCCACGACTGCGAGCACGGCCAGTAGGGCCTGCCTGCGGAAACGGGGACGGCTGTCGGTTTCGCGGGAGTGCACCCGTGTCATCCTGCCGTACCTGCCCGGACCGTTCAGCGGGGGAGGTGATGCGGTGCCGTGGGCGGTCACCCGACAGGTAGCGTGCCGGGCATGGCGTCCCCACATGACGGTGTGCACAAGATCAGCGATTCCTACGTCGACGACCTCGCGGCGCTGGACCCCATCCTGGCCACGTACGAGGGCATCGTCGGCTACGACGACCGCATGCCCGACCTCTCCCCGGACGGGGTGGCGGCCAGGGCGGAGCTGGCGCGCAGGGCGCTGGCGGCGATGGCCGCCGCCGAGCCCGCCGACAAGTCCGAGGCCGACGCCAAGGCGGTCTTCACCGAGCGGGTCGGGGTCGTCGCCGACCTCTACGACGCGGGCGAGCTGACCGCGCCGCTGAACGTCATCGCCTCGGCGCCGCAGGACATCCGCCAGGTGTTCGACCTGATGGCCACCGAGACGGCAGACGACTGGGCGGTCATCGCCAAGCGCCTCGCGGGCGTGCCGGACGCGCTCGCGGGCTACCGGGCAGCGCTGCTGGCCGCCGCCGACGCCGGGCAGGCCCCCGCGCTGCGCCAGGTCGTCAAGACCGCGGAGCAGTGCCGCGTCGCCGCCGACGGCCACTTCACCGGACTCGTCGCTGGCGCGTCCGTGACCAGCGACGCCCTGCGCGCCGACCTCGACGCCGCCGCTGGCAAGGCGGCCGCGGCGTACGGCGAGCTGGCCGAGTTCCTGACCGGCGAGCTGGCAGCGCGCGCCCCCCGGGAGGACGCGGTGGGCGAGCGGCGCTACCAGCTGTGGTCCCGCAACTTCCTCGGCGCGAGGATCGACCTGCACGAGGCCTACGAGTGGGGCTGGGCGGAGTTCAGCCGGGTCGAGGCGGAGATCAAGCAGGTCGCCGAGCGGATCGCGCCCGGCGCTGGCATCGCGGGCGCCGCGGCGGCCCTCGACGCCGACCCGCGCTACCGCATCGCGGGCAAGCAGGCGTTCCAGGACTGGATGCAGGGCCTGTCCGACCAGGCGCTCGCCGACCTGCGCGGCGTCCACTTCGACATCCCGGACCGGCTCATGGCCCTGGAGTGCCTGATCGCCCCGCCCGGCGGCGTCGTCGGCGCGTACTACACCGGCCCGACCGAGGACTTCAGCAGGCCCGGCCGCATGTGGTGGTCGGTGCCCGACGGCAAGACCGACTACTCCACCTGGCGCGAGGTCACGACCGTCTACCACGAGGGCGCGCCGGGCCACCACCTGCAGATCGCCACTGCGGTGTTCCAGGGCGACAGCCTCAACCGGTTCCAGCGCTCGATGGCGTGGGTGTCCGGGCACGGCGAGGGCTGGGCGCTCTACGCCGAGCGGCTCATGCGCGAGTTCGGCTACCTCGACGACGACGGCAACCTGCTGGGCATGCTCGACGCCCACCTCTTCCGCGCCGCCCGCGTGGTGATCGACCTCGGCGTGCACCTCGACCTGGAGATCCCGCGCGGCACCGGCTTCCACGAGGGCGAGCGGTGGAACGCCGAGCTGGCCCTGGAGTTCCTGCGCACCCGCACGATCACCGACCCGGACTGCATCGCCGACGAGGTCGACCGCTACCTGGGCTGGGCGGGGCAGGCGCCTGCGTACAAGCTCGGCGAGCGGCTGTGGCTGGCCGCGCGCGACGAGGTCAAGGCGCGCAAGGGGTCGGCGTTCGACCTCAAGGAGTTCCACCAGCGCGCGCTGGAGATGGGCGGCATGGGCCTGGACACCCTGCGCGAGCGGCTAGCGCTCCTCTAGGGGCAGCACCCGGCCGAGGACGCCGAAGGGGCGCGGGTCGCCCGCGAAGCGGTAGTGCCGCAGGACGTCGGTGAAGCCGAGCCTGCGGTACAGCCGCCACGCGCGCGACGGGCCCTCCGGCGTCGACAGCAGCACGTGCGCGCTGGGGACGCCGTCCACCAGCCGGGCCACCAGCTCCGCGCCGGTGCCCCGGCCCTGGATCTCCGGGCGCACGTGCAGCTCGGTCAGCTCGAAGTAGTCCGACATCCACAGGTCGGCGACCGCGGCGCCGCTCTGCTCGGTGACCCCGCGGCGCACCTGCTCGTGCCACCACTGGCCGGGTGCGCCGCGGTAGCCGTAGGCGATCCCGGCCAGGCGGCCGCGGTCGTCGAGGGCGGCCACGCAGCGCCAGCCCTCGCGCATCATGTGCGCCAGCCACATCGGGGCCCGCTGCTCGGCCGTGCCCTGGGGGTAGCGCATCGCGGTGACGTAGAGGTCGAGGGCCTCGCGCAGCCGCGCGCGCAGCTCGTCGACCCGCAGTTCGACGAACCGTTGCACGTGGGGGGACGGGGCGGCGGTCACGGAATGGGATCATCCTCTCCCACGGCCACGACCGCAGCGGTGCCCCCGGTCAGGATCACCAGATCGGCGTAGGTGGTGGGGAACACCGACTTCGGGTGCCCGGCCGCGGCCCACACCACCGGGTAGTCGGCCAGAGCGGTGTCCACCAGGGTCGGCACGGGCGCGGGGTGGCCGACGGGGCCGACGCCGCCGATGGCGTGCCCGGTGTGCAGGCGCACGAACGCAGGCTCGGCGCGGCTGATGGCGTCCGCCCCGGTGAGCGCGGCCAGCCTGGCCGGATCGGCGCGGTGCCTGCCCGAGGTGAGCACGAGCAGCGGCCGCTTCTCCGCGCCGTGGTGGGCGGCGAACACCAGGCTGTTGGCGATCGCGCCGACCTCGATCCCCAGCGCGGCGGCGGCCGCGGCCGCGGTGCGCACGTCGTCGTCGAGCATCCGGATCCCGGCTGCGGCCCCGGCCATGCCCTTGGCCCGCAACTCCGCGGCGATCGTCAGCACCGCGGGGTGGTCGAGTGTGGTCACCGCTCCATCACATCACCTTCCGGATGCGGCGGTTGATAGGCCCCCTTCCTGCGGTTACGGTGGTACTATCGAACACAAGTTCGATACGGCTCGGCGGTGCGGCGGGGGAAGCGCCTCGCCGCCGAGCCCCGCCGGCTCCCCTCGGCGGCCCACCAGCGGTCCAGTCGAGGAGAGGAGTCCCCCGTGACCAGCACCCTGGACTTCCCCGTCACCCCGGCCGTGCCGCCCACCGCGGTGGCCTTGCTGCGCCAGGCCGAGGACGGCCTGACCGAAGCCGCCCGCCAGTCCCACCCCGCCTACCGCTTCGCCGACGCGTACCTGTGCGCCCTGCGCGCCGCCGCGGCGCTGCTCGCCGTGCGCGGGCGGCCGCACCGGGGGCGGGCCAAGCCCACCAGCGTCTGGACGCTGCTGTCGTCGGTGGCCCCGGAGATGCGCGAGTGGGCGGCGTTCTTCGCCTCCTGCTCGGGCACGCGGGCCGCCGTGCAGGCCGGTCTGGTCGACCGGGTGGGCCCGCGCGCCGCGGACGACCTGGCCCGCCAGGCCGGGCTGTTCGTCGCCCTGGTGCACCGCGCCGTCCACGGCTCCCGGCGGTGACCCGCGCCCTCACCCAGGACGACCTGCTCGACGTGGTGGAACGGGAGGGCACCCGCGCGGCCATGGCCGCCGAGGGCGCCGACCACGACCGCCCCGTGCCCGGCTGCCCCGGCCTGACGGTCGGGGAGACCGCCCGCCACCTCGGCAGCGTCTACCGCATGGTCGTGACCTGGATCCGCACCGGCACGCGCCCGGCCATCTGGCACCGAGAACCCGCCGACGGCGAGACGGTGGAGAACTACCTCCGCGACGGCCTCCGCGCCCTGCTGGGCGAACTGGCCGCGCATCCGCCGAACACCCCGTGCGCCACCTGGCACCCCGACGACCGCACCTACGCCTTCTGGCGCAGGCGCATGGCGCACGAGTCGACGATCCACCGCACGGACATCGAAGCCGCCCAATCCCGCGACCTGAGCCCGATACCGGACGAGGTCGCTCTGGACGGCATCGACGAGGTCATGACCCTCTGGTTCACCCACCGCCTGGCGGAGAAGGGGGTGGCGGGCACCCGCCCGGCCACGGTGGCGGTCCGCTCGGCCCACCGGACCTGGCTGGCCACAATGGACGCGACAGGCACGTCAACGGCCGAGGTGTCGCCCACAACCCCCGCCGACGCGGTGATCACCGGAGATCCGACCGAGCTGTACCTGTGGCTCTGGGGCCGCCGCGCCGTCTACGACCGAGCGATAACGCAATCCGGCGACTTCGACGCGATAGCGCAGTTCTGGGCACTGCTCCGCCTGGCCACCAAGTAGACACCGACCGGCATCCCGTCTGGGGAGGACACGAGCCACCGTGTCCTCCCCACCTGCCTGGTCTCACCCCTTCTCCAGCGCAGCACCCCCTTCGTTTCTTGCGAGCCTTCTCTCGACTCCGTAGCCCCCGATCACGCCGCCTCATCCCATCCGGGCCGCAGCACCCGACCGCCCCGTCACGCCGGAAATTGGCGCGACGGCGTCCTCGGGGTCGACTACGGTGCCGCCATGGCGACTCGTTTGGTGAGCGTGGTTGTCGACGCGGCCGACATGCGCGGGCAGGCCGAGTTCTGGGCGGCCCTGCTCGACTGGCCGCTGACCTTCGCCGACCACGAGGAGGTCGATGTCGAGCCCGCGGCCGGGGACGGGTGCCCGCTGGAGTTGGTGTTCGTCCCGGTCGCCGAGCCGAAGGTCGCCAAGAACCGGCTCCACCTCGACCTCGCCTCCGCTACCCCCGAGGCGCAGCTGGCCGCAGTCGCCCGCGCCGAGGAGCTCGGCGCCCGCCGGATCGACATCGGCCAGGGCGCAGTGCCGTGGGTGGTCATGGCCGATCCGGAGGACAACGAGTTCTGCGTCCTCGACCCCCGCCCCGAGTACGCCGACACCGGCGCCCTAGCCGCGATCGTCGTGGACACCACCGACGTCGCCGCCTCCGCCACCTTCTGGCAGGCCGCGAGCGGCTGGAACCTCCTTCGCCAGACCGACGGAACGGCAGCACTGCGCCACCCCGAGACCCGCGGCCCCTGGCTCGAGTTCCTGCCCGCCGCCCCGAAGACGGTGAAGAACCGCCTACACCTCGACGTGGCCCCCTACCCCGACGACACCCTGGACGCCGAAGCCCACCGCCTCCTCGCCCTGGGCGCCACCGAGACCGACATCGGCCAAGGCAACGTCCCCTGGAAAGTCCTGGCCGACCCCCAGGGTAGCGAGTTCTGCATCCTCAGCCCCCGCTGATCCCCCGTGCCCCCCACCACCCCCGACGAGCCCGCCCTCCGCGCCCTGCTCGCTCGCCACCGCCTCCCCGTCACCACTGTGACCTACCTGGGCGAAGGCCAGGACAACATCGCCTACAAGGCCGACAACTACATCGTCCGCGTAGCCAAGCAGCCTGCCCCACCTGCCGACCCAGCCCCGCCGCCGCACGCCCACGCCACCACCCAAGCCGCCTCCTCCAGCCGCGACTCCACACACGCCGACGCGCCTAGCCGCGCTGCCGGGCATGCTTACCCGCCCGACGGCGATGGTGGGCAGCCTGACTTACGCAGCCCCGCAGTCGGACTCCACGAACGCCGACCCGAAGCTGTCGGCGACGAAGCCGGTGTCGCTCCTGGCCAAGCCCTCCTGTCCAACTCACCCAGCCTGCCCGACTCACCCAGCCGCGTCGCTGCCCAGGGCGCTTCGCCCGGCCGCGTCGCTGCGCAGGGCGCCTTGCGCGACGGCGTTGCCCGGCAGAGCGGCCTGCCCGGTCACGTTGTCGAGCAGGGTGGCTTGCCTGATCACGTTGTCGGGCAGGTTGGCTTGCCTGGTCACGTTGCCGGGCAGAGCGGTTTGCCTCGTCACGTTGTCGGGCAGGGTGGCTTGCCCGGTCACGTTGCCGGGCAAACTGGCTTGCCTGACCGCGGTGTCGGGCAGGGTGGTTTGTCCGGCCTCGGTGTCGAGCAGGCTGGTCTGGCTGCTCGTGCTGCCGCCACCAAGCGGGATGCGGACTTGCTTACGGCTGTTGGCGCGTTGCTTGCCGCGGGCGGGGTCGCGGTTGCCGTGCCTGTGCCGCTGGTGGTGGACGCCGAGGCTGGTGTCCTCGTCTACCGCGAGCTGCCGGGTAAGCAGCTTCTCGATGTCCGCTTCGGGGACATCGACATCGAACCCGAGCTGAGGCGGGTGGACGATGCCGCGTTGGCGGGTCCGCTCGCCGATCTGCTCACCGTGCTCCACAACGCGCCCGTGGCGGAGTTCGGTGTGCTCGCGGGGGTGGACGACGAGTCGACCGGGGTCTGGCTGGCCGAGGCCGTCGAGTCGTATCGGTCCATCTCCTCCTTTCTGACAGCGGCGCAACGCCGGGCTGTCGAGTCCTTCCTGGATAGTGAGCCGCCCGCCATGGCCGGGCCGCTTGTCTTCTCGCACAACGATCTCGGTGCTGAGCATCTGCTCGTCGACACCGAGACCGGCGTGCTCACCGGCGTCATCGACTGGACTGACGCCGCCGTCACCGATCGCGCCCAGGACTTCGCGCGGCTGTTCCTCGACCTCGGACCGGCGGTGCACGACGCCGTCCTCAGCCACTACCGCGGTCCCTACGGCGCGGCCGACTTCGACCGCACGGTGTTCTACGCCCGCTGCACCCTCATCGAGGACGCCGCGTACGGGATCGAGACCGACAACCCGGCGTACTACCGGGCGGCCATCGCCCACTTCCCGCACACGTTCGACGCCTAGCCGCGCAGGCGTAAGCCCTTCGGCGTCGCGCGGAAGCCCGCCTCGCGTAAGACATCCGCCAGCGACGACGTGAGCGCCACCTCGCCATCGGCGCGCTGGACCGACAGCTCGCCTAACCAGCCGTCGCGCACCGCCCGGGACAGGCCCTCCGCGGCGGAGCGGAGGGTGGCCTCGGCCTCGGTGAACGACAGCAGCGTCCGACCACCCCGCTCCACGTACAGCGCGGGCGTGCCGTCCACGAGCACGGCTAAAGCTCCCGCCTTGCGGGCCGGACGGTGGCCACCAGCGCCGACCGGGTCCGGCCACGGCAGGGCGGCCCCGTACGGCTGGGCCGGGTCGGCCGCGGCCAGGACCACCGCTTCCGCGTCAGCCACCGCGTCATCCGAGCGGGACAACGCGCGCAGCCGGTCCACCGCGCCACGACTGGCGAACTGCGCCGCGCCCAGCCCTTCCACGACATAGCCGCGGATGATCTGCCCGGACTCCTCCATCGCCCGCAGCACCTTGTAGACCCCGCTGAACCCGCCCGTCACGCGCTCGGTGTCCAGCGCGCCCCTGGTCAGGACGCCGTGGCGTTCCAGGAACGCCTCGGCCCGGGCGTGCGCCCGCCGGGTGGTCTCCGTCTCGCGGTCGGGGACCAGCGACCACCTGCCCGCCACCGTCGGCGGGCCCGTCCGGCTCGGCATGCTCGGGCGCGCCGCGCGCATCCGGGCGTAGCGGCCGCGGGGCGCCGACCGACGCGGCCGATGGGCACCGCCGCCGGACAGCACCGCCCGCAGGGGCGCCAAGGTGTCGTTGGTGACCAGACCGCCCCACACGAGGTCCCACAGGGCGGCGATCACGTCCGCGTCACCGGGCGCCTCGGCGCCTCCGTCGAGCAGTACGGCACTGGCACGCTCGGCCAACTGGCGGAAGAACAGCGCGCCACCGTCCAAAGCGGACAGCACCGCGCCGTGCAGCGGGGTGTCGGGCACCGCCTCCTCGACATCGGGCAGCAGCAGGTCGGCGACGTCGGACGGGGCCAGCGCGAGCCAGCCGTCGCCGCCCGCAAGCGACCCCGTGCCGCACCACGTCACCTCCCCCGTCGCGGTCAACTCGTCGAGGAGGGCGGGGCTGTAGCCCGGCAACCGGGCGGGCAGCACCAGCGATTCCACCGCGCTCGCGGGCAGCGGGGCCCCCGCCAACTGCTCGATCACCGACAGCACATCGTCAGCGGTCGGCAGCCCGCGCTGCTTGCGGCCCACGCCGTGCCACCCCGGCAGGAACCGCCCCAGCGCGGCCGGTTCGACCGGCTCGACCTCGGCGCGCAGCCGGGCCAGCGACGCGCGCCGCAGCCGTCGCAGCACGTCGGCGTCGCAGAACTCGGTGTGCGTGCCGCCGGGCCGCAGTTCGCCGCGCACCAGCCTGCCGGACCCCGCCAGCCGTTCCAGCACGCCCGTCACCACCGACACCCCCAGCCCGAACCGCTCGGCGGCCTCCGCCGCCGGGAACGGCCCGTGCGTGCGGGCATAACGCGACAGCAGGTCGCCGAGCGGGTCGGGAACCGGCTCGGTGAACACCTCCGGCACACCGACCGGCAACGCGGTGCCCAGCGCGTCCCGGACCCGGCCCGCGTCCTCGATGGCGATGAACCGCTCCTCGCCGCCGATGCGCACCCGCAGCGCGCGCCGGGCCTGCTGCAGCTCGGCCAGCCACTCCGGCCGCACGCCCCGCTCGGCCGCCTCGGCCTCGCTGAGGTCGCCCAGGAAGCGCAGCAGGTCGGCGGCGTCCTCGGCGTGCCGGGCGTGCCGCTCCGGCGTGAGCCGCTGCAGCGAGCGCTCGACCTCAGCCACGATCTCCGGGTCGAGCAGCTCCCGGATGGCCTCCGACCCCAACAACTCGGCCAGCAGCGCGCTGTCCAGGGACAACGCGGCCGCGCGGCGTTCGGCCAGGGGGACGTCCTCGCCGTAGAGGAACATCCCGATGTAGCCGAACAGCAGGCTACGGGCGAACGGCGACGCCGACTGCGTCTGGACCTCTACCACCCGCACGCGCCGCGCCCGCACGTCCGTCATCAGCTCACGCAGGCCCGCGACGTCGTACACGTCCTGCAGGCACTCGCGCATCGCCTCTAGCACGACCGGGAACTGCTCGTACTTCGACGCCACCGACAACAGCTGCGCCGATCGCTGCCGCTGCTGCCACAGCGGGGTCCGACGGCGCGGGTCCCGCCGGGGCAGGAGCAGCGAGCGGGCCGCGCACTCCCGGAACCGGGAGGCGAACAGCGCGGAGCCGCCCACCTCGGCGACGATGATCTGCTCGACCTCCTCGGGCGCGAGGATCACGTCCTCGGCGCCCGCGACCAGCTCCCGCCCGGAGTCGTCGACCGTGTCGGGCAGCCGGACGACGATGCCGTCGTCGGAGTGCGCGATCTGCGCCTCGACCCCGCGCGACTCGCGCAGCCGGGCGCCGATGGCCAGCGCCCACGGCGCGTTGACCTGCGCGCCGAACGGCGAATGCACCACCAGCCGCCAGTCGCCCAGCTCGTCGCGGAACCGCTCGACCAGCAGCGTGCGGTCGTCGGGGATGTGCCGGGTGGCCTCCCGCTGCTCGGCCAGGTACGCCAGCAGGTTGTCGGTCGCCCACGCGTCGAGCCCGGCCGCGGCCGCCCGCTCCCGGGCCGCCGCGGGCTCGGCGGCGGCCAGCTCCCGCAGGAACGCGCCCTGCGCGCGGCCCAGTTCCAGCGGCCGACCCGGGGAGTCGCCCTTCCAGAACGGCATCCGCGCGGGCTCGCCCGGGGCGGGCGTGACGATCACCCGGTCGTGGGTGATGTCCTCGACCCGCCACGCGGACGTGCCCAGGAGGAACGTGTCGCCCACCCGCGACTCGTACACCATCTCCTCGTCCAGCTCGCCGACCCGCGACCCGGGCCGCCCCTCGTCGCCCGGGGTCATGACGGCGAACAGCCCGCGGTCGGGGATCGTGCCGCCGGAGGTCACCGCCAGCCGCTGGGCGCCCGGTCGACCGCGCAGCTCCCCGGAGATCCGGTCCCAGGTGACGCGCGGACGCAGCTCGCCGAACTCCTCCGACGGGTACCGCCCCGCGAGCATGTCCAGCACCGCGTACAGCGCCGAGTCGGGCAGCGCCGCGTACGGGGCCGCCCGCCGCACGACCGACGCCAGCTCGTCCACCGTCCACGGCTCCACCGCCGTCATCGCCACGATGTGCTGGGCCAGCACGTCGAGCGGGTTGCGGGGGTAGCGCACGGCCTCGATCGCGCCCGCCGACATCCGCTCGGCGACCACCGCGCAGGAGACGAGGTCGCCGCGGAACTTCGGGTACATCACCCCGCGCGACACCGCGCCCACCTGGTGCCCGGCCCGGCCCACCCGCTGCAGCCCGGCCGCCACCGTCGGCGGCGACTCGACCTGCACCACCAGGTCGACCGCGCCCATGTCGATGCCCAGCTCCAGCGACGAGGTCGCCACCACGCACGGCAGCCGCCCCGCCTTCAGGTCCTCCTCCACCATCGTCCGCTGCTCGCGCGACATGGACCCGTGGTGGGCCCGCGCCACCACGGGCGTGGTCGTCCGCGCCAGCCCCGACTGCCCGATGGCCTCCGCGGGGAAGCGGTCCAGGTCGGGCACCTCCTCCTCGGCCAGCTCGTTGAGCCGCGCGGTCATCCGCTCCGCCAGCCGCCGCGAGTTGGCGAACACGATCGTCGACCGGTGCCCGCGGACCAGCTCCAGCACGCGCCGCTCCACCGACGGCCAGATCGAGTTCCTCGGCGGCGGCCGGATGCCGTCCTCCTCGCTCATGGGCGGCTGCTCGTCAAGCCGGGACATGTCCTCGACCGGCACCTCCACCCGCACCTCGATCGTCTTGGCCGACGCGGGCCGCACCACCGTCACCGGCCGCCCGCCGCACAGGAACGCGCTCACCTCCTCAACCGGCCGCACCGTCGCCGACAGCCCGATCCGCTGGGCCGGGGACTCCAGCAGGGCGTCGAGCCGCTCCAGCGACAGGGCCAGGTGCGCGCCGCGCTTGGCGCCCGCGACGGCGTGGACCTCGTCGACGATCACCGTCCGGACCCCGCGCAGCGACTCCCTGGCCGCGGACGTGAGGATCAGGAACAGCGATTCCGGCGTCGTGACCAGCACGTCGGGCGGGGTCCGGGCGAACGCGCGCCGCTCGTCGGCAGGGGTGTCGCCCGTGCGCATGCCCACCGTGATGTCCGGCTCGGGCAGGCCGAGCCGGTGCGCGGCCTGGCGGATGCCCGCCAGCGGCGCCCGCAGGTTGCGCTGCACGTCCACCGCCAGCGCCTTCAGCGGGGACACGTAGAGCACCCGGCACCGGTGCTTGACCTCGGCGGGCGGGCCCTCGGTTGCCAGCCGGTCCAGCGCCCACAGGAACGCCGCCAGCGTCTTGCCGGAGCCCGTGGGGGCGACGACTAACGCGTGCTCGCCCGCCGCGGCCGCCTGCCACGCCCCCGCCTGCGCGGCGGTGGGCGCGGCGAAGGCCCCGGTGAACCACTGCCTGGTGGCCGGGCTGAACACGTCGAGAACGTCGCTGCTCACCCGGCCATCTTCACCCAGCCCACCGACGGCCGTCGGAAGTTGTCCACAGGCCCCGGCTGTCCACAGCCTGCCGGGTCGCCCTTGACACGACCGCCACTTGCCAGGACCGCGACCATGGACGCGACCGGGCATGGCAGCATCACACCCGACATCCCGGGGGTGGCCGCGGCGAGCGCGGCTGGGGGTTGCTTGACGAGGGGAGAGCAGTGAACGTCCTGTCCGTGGATCTCGGCACGTCGAACACCGTCGCCGTGCTGGCCGCGCACGGTCGTCCGCCGCGGGTGGTGGACGTCGACGGGTCGTCGATGATGCCGTCGGCGGTGTTCGCCGCCGAGGACGGCGGGCTGGTCGTCGGCCGCGACGCCGAGCGGCGGGCCCGGCTCGACCCCTCCCGGTTCGAACCCAACCCCAAGCGCCGCGTCGACGAGGGCACCCTGCTGCTCGGCGACGTCGTCGTCCCGGTCACCGACGCGCTGGCGGGCGTGCTGCGGCGGGTCGCCGACGAGACCTCCCGGCAGCTCGCGGGCAAGAAGCCGGACGAGGTCCGGCTGACCCACCCCGCCCAGTGGGGCCCGGTGCGCCGCAACGTCCTGCTCTCCGCGGCCCGGCAGGCGGGCATGGGGTCCAACATCGTGCTGGTCCCCGAGCCGGTCGCCGCCGCCGCGCACTTCGCGTCCTTCCCCGGCCAGAAGCTGGCCCCCGGCCAGGCCCTCGCCGTCTACGACCTGGGCGCGGGCACCTTCGACGTCGCCGTCGTCGGCGCGACGCAGAAGGGCTTCGTCGTGCTCGCCGAGGCGGGCCTGCCCGACCTGGGCGGACTCGACGTCGACCAGGCGCTCCTGGAGCACGTCGGCAGGCAGGTCTCCCACCGCGACCCCGCGGGCTGGCAGCGGCTGCTGCGGCCGGAGTCCACCGGTGACCGCCGCGCGCAGCGCGCGCTGCGCGAGGACGTCAAGGCGGCCAAGGAGGCGCTGTCGAGGCACCCGCAGACGGAGGTGCCGCTGCCGGAGCCGTTCGAGGACGTGCTGGTCACGCGGGTCGAACTGGAGGCGCTGATCCGCCCGGGCCTGCTGCGCAGCGTCGAGCTGCTGGCGGCGACCATCCGCTCCACCGGCATGAGCCCGGACCGGCTCGCGGGCATCTACCTCGTCGGCGGCTCCAGCCGCATCCCGCTGATCGCGACCCTGATCGCCGAGCAGCTGCGGGTTGTGCCGACCAGCCTCGACCAGCCGGAGACCGCCGTCGCCCTGGGCGCGCACCACGTGCCCCAGGAGGGCGTCACGATGCGCACCGGCGACATGAGCGGGGCCATCGAGAACGCCCAGCGCACGCAGGCGATGGTGCCGCGCACCGGCGGATTCACGGCGCAGCCGCAGACCCCGGCCCAGCCGTTCCCGCCCCGTGTCCCGGCGCAGCGGCCCGGGCCGCCGTCCACGCCGGTGCCCGCGCAGGGGCCGCCGTCGGCGCCGATCCCCGTGGGCACGCCCGGCCCGCCGTCGCAGCCCAACCCGCTGCCGCACTACCCGGCGCCGCGTCCGCCGCAGAAGGCCAACAGCAACAAGATGTGGTACCTGGCCACGGCGATCGTCGCGGTCGTGGTGGTCGGCGTGGTCAGCGTCATCATCGCCACGTCGGGCGGCGGCTCGGGCGACCTGGCCGCGGACTGCAGCGACCAGAACACCGACGCCTCGGGCTTCACCCCGTGCATGCGGGAGGTCGCGGGCGATGTCCTCACCACCGGGGACTGCGAGTCCGGCATCAACCTCGGCACCCGCTCGATCCCGACCCCGGGCGCGAAGTCGGCCACCTGCACGCTCGACGACGGCTACATCGCGCTCTACTACCACTTCGACTCGGCCGACCTGGTCGACCAGAACATCGACGCGGTGATCGCGGGGATGGGCAAGAACAAGTCCGACGCCCAGACCGGCGCCTGGAACGGCGGCAAGCTCAGCGGGACCTACTACGAGGTGGAGATCCTCGAGGGCGCGGCCATCCTGCTGTTCAGCGTGGACGACACCCCGATCATGGGGTCGGTCGCGAAGCTGACCCCGGGCGACGGGCCCGTCGACCTGACCGACTACTTCGAGAAGAACATCAAGCCGAGCGTGTCGGGCTGAGTCAGCGCCGGTTGCGGTAGTACAGCAGGCCGGTGATGATCGCGGCGACCAGGACGGCGATGATCCCGATGTCCAGGAGCATGGACTCGGTCTCCGACGGCGGCGAGAACTGCGTGAGCACGGCGCCAGTCTACGGACCCTAGACTGGCGCTGATGCGTATTACCGCTTTCCGCGCGCGGTTGGCCGAGGAGTTCGGCCCGCTCCGCGCCGACACGATCGCCCGCGACCACGTCTTCGCCGCTCTGGGCGGCCGCACGGTCGACCAGGCGCTGGACGCCGGGCTGTCGACGAAGGACATCTGGCGGGCCGTCTGCGAAGTGTTCGAGGTGCCGACCGAGCGCCGGTAGCGGCGCGAGCATGTTTCAGTGCGCCGGTGACGGTGTGAGCATGTTTCAGTGCGCCGGTGACGGCGTGTCGTTATACACCCTCGAACACCTGTTCGCTACGATCCATCCACAGCGGGACCGGTTGTCCACAGGACGGCGATGTCTGCGGAAAATCGTCGGCCCCAGCCCGTAGCGTCAACGGCGTGAGCACGAAGCAGTCTCGAAAAGGTGGAACGACGATGCCAGCAGCCCCGGATCGGGACAAGGCCCTCGAACTGGCCTTGGCCCAGATCGACAAGAACTTCGGGAAGGGCTCGGTGATGCGCCTGGGCGAGGAGACCCGGGCGCCGATCCAAGTCATCCCGACCGGCTCCATCGCCCTCGATGTCGCACTCGGCATCGGTGGCCTGCCGCGCGGACGGGTCGTGGAGATCTACGGCCCGGAGTCCTCCGGTAAGACCACCGTCGCCCTGCACGCGGTGGCCAACGCCCAGCGCGCAGGCGGGATCGCCGCGTTCATCGACGCGGAGCACGCCCTGGACCCCGACTACGCCAAGAACCTCGGCGTGGACACCGACGCCCTGCTGGTGCTGGAGATCGCAGACATGCTGATCCGCTCCGGCGCGCTCGACATCCTGGTCATCGACTCCGTGGCCGCCCTGGTGCCGCGCGCGGAGATCGAGGGCGAGATGGGCGACAGCCACGTCGGTCTGCAGGCCCGGCTGATGAGCCAGGCGCTGCGCAAGATCACCGGCGCGCTCAGCAACTCGGGCACGACCGCGATCTTCATCAACCAGCTGCGCGAGAAGGTCGGCGTCATGTTCGGCTCGCCGGAGACGACGACCGGTGGCAAGGCGCTGAAGTTCTACGCCTCGGTCCGGCTGGACGTCCGGCGGATCGAGACCCTCAAGGACGGCGGCGAGCCGGTCGGCAACCGCACCCGGGTCAAGGTCGTGAAGAACAAGGTCGCCCCGCCGTTCAAGCAGGCCGAGTTCGACATCCTGTACGGCAAGGGCGTCAGCCGCGAGGGCTCGCTGATCGACATGGGTGTCGAGCAGGGCATCCTGCGCAAGTCGGGTGCTTGGTACACCTACGAGGGCGACCAGCTGGGGCAGGGCAAGGAGAACGCCCGCAAGTTCCTGCTGGAGAACCCGGACGTGGCCAACGAGATCGAGAAGCGCATCAAGGAGAAGCTGGGCATCGGGCCCAAGCTCGACGCCGAGGAGACGACCGCCCCGGCGCCGGTCGACTTCTGATGTCGGGGCGGTCGGAGTGGCCCGACGACTGGGTGGTCACTCCGGCCCGGCCCCCGGACGTCCTGGCGGGCTGGGACGACACCGAACCACCCCGTGCGGGGGGAGGGGAAGGACAGACAGGGGACAAGCGGACAGGAAACGAGCAGGCAGGACGACAGGACCAGGCCCCGCGGGGAAGCCCGCAGCCCGGGCGACCGGACCACGCCTCCGGGGAAGGGGCGGGGCCCGCCGCTGGACCGGTCGAGTTCGCGCGGTGGGACGAGGCTCCTGAGCCCGAGGCCGAGCGGCACGCCACGGTCGCAGAGCGGGACGAGCCTGCGGGGCGCAGCGAGCCTGCTGGGCCGATCGAGGCTGCCGGGCGCGATGGGGCTGCGGAGCGCGGTGAGGCTCTGGGGGGAGCATCGGGGGCTGCGCAGGGAGTGGCGCCGTCGGCCCAGGCGCGGTCGACCTCGCGGGCGGAGTCGGACCAGCAGGAGGACTCGCGGTGGGGGCGGGGGCCTGCGGGTGGTCGTCGGTCGGGTTCGGTGCGGGCTGGTGCGGCGGAAGCGGATGCTGTCGCGGATGCTCAGGCGTGGCTTGAGTCGGTTCGCGGGCGTGGGGGCGTGGGGGCCGGATCTGCCGGTGCGCGTGAGGTGGGGGAGGCGCGCGAGGAGGAGAGGTCGCGCGCGTCTCGGGCGGTCGACCGGGAAGAGGCTGGGGTGGCTCCGACGTCCGGCGAGGACCCTTCCCGCGCGGCTCGGGCAGAAGGTGCGGGTGGGGCGCTCGGACGTCAGAGCGGGGCCGTGAGGACTCCGGCTGGGCGGGCCCAGGTTGAGTCCGGGCCGGACGCTGCGGGTGAGCACAGTGCTGGAGCTGGGCTGGATGCGGGGGCTGGACGCGCTGCCGGGGTTCGCCGGGGCGAAGGGGAAAGCACGGCTCGGCACGGTGCGAGGAAAGCGGGGGCTCGGCGGGGCGAGGGGGAAGCCAGGCCTTGGCGGGGTGCAGGGGAAACCGGGGGCTGTCAGGGTGACGGGGAAACCGCGGGCCGTCGGGGTGAGGGGGAAACGGGCTGGCGGGGTGAGGGGGAAGGGCGTCAGGGGCGTCGGCGGCGGGGGGAGGACGTCGACCCTGCTGCCAAGGCGAAGGACATCTGCTACCGGCTGCTGACCATGCGTCCCCACACCCGGACGGAGTTGGCGCAGGCGTTGCGGAAGCGGGAGATTCCCGATGACGTCGCCGAGAGTGTGTTGGGCAAGTTCGATGCCGCCGGGTTGATCGACGACGCCGCGTTCGCCGAGATGTGGGTGCGGTCGCGGCATGAGCATCAGGGGTTGGGGCGGCGGGCGCTCGCCGTGGAGCTCAAGCGGCGGGGGGTCGACAGTTCGGTGGTGGCCGACGCCGTGGGGGCGGTGGATGACGAGGCCGAAGAGGAGCGGGCCGCGGCGCTGGTGCGTAAGCGGTTGCGGGCCATGTCCGGTGTGGACGAGCAGGCCAAGATCCGGCGGCTCGTCGGCATGCTCACGCGCAAGGGGTACGGGCAGGGACTGGCCTATCGGGTGGTTCGCGCCGAACTCGGGGCCGAGGGGCTCGACGAGCTTGGCGAGTGATCACGACCACACCTCATTTCCCCAGGATAACGGGGGTTTGTGAGTGATATCACAGGCGTCTGCGGCACCTTCGTAGCGGTTCGGTGACGCTGCGGCGCGCACCCTGTGGTACTTGTCACACCTGGCATCGGCACGGCAGAGTCGGCGGCGAGGGGATGTCGGGCCCGGGAGCTACCCGGGCGCGGCGGCCACGAACCGACCGGCCTACGGAGGTGCGGACATGTCGAGCACGGAGTACACCGAGCTGCAGCGGACGATAGGTCAGCTGCGGCAATGCGTCGGCGCGCTACGCGCGCGGTACGGCGATGTCCCGGCCGTGCGCCGGATCGCCAACGACATCGATCGACTCGACATCGATGCGGGCGAGCTGGTGCAGCCCGCCCACACCCCGGCTCCGCGTCAGGCGGAGGACGTCGTGGTGGTGCCGGACACGCCCTACGACCCGGCGCTCTGGCAGGGCGCCGACGACGAGGGCGTCGGGGGCTACCAGCGATAGCTCCCCTCCCCCCACCACTGACACGACGAGGACGCGCATGAAGTCAGGCGTCGGCGCCCCCACCAGGGCCCGCATCCCGGATAAGACCCTGCGGACGGACCGGTGGTGGTTGCCACCGCTGCTGACCAACCTGGGCTTGGCGGCCTTCGTCGTCTACGCGACCATCCGGTCGTTCTGGGGTTCGGCGTACTGGGTGCCCGAGCACGGCTACCTGACGCCCTTCTACTCGCCGTGCCTCAGCGAGTCCTGCCTGCCGGGATCCAGCCACTTCGGCACTCCGCTCCCGGAGCTGCCCGGCTGGATCCCGCTGGGCTTCCTGGCCCTGCCGTTCCTGCTCGGCTTCCGCCTGACCTGCTACTACTACCGCAAGGCCTACTACCGGTCGGTCTGGCAGTCGCCCACCGCGTGCGCCGTGGCCGAGCCGCACGACCGGTACACCGGCGAGACGCGGTTCCCGCTGATCATCCAGAACGCCCACCGCTACTTCTTCTACGTCGCGTTCCTCATCTCGATCATCAACACCTACGACGCGATCCTGGCGCTGACCCACGGCCTCGGGCTCGGCGGGATCATCCTGCTGGTGAACGTGACGCTCCTGTGGGCGTACACGCTGTCCTGCCACTCGTGCAGGCACATCGCGGGCGGGCGGCTCAAGCACTTCTCCAAGCACCCGGTGCGTTACCGCCTGTGGACGCTGATCTCCAAGCTCAACGTCCGCCACATGCAGCTGGCCTGGACGACGCTCGCCACCCTCGTCATCACCGACCTCTACGTGATGCTCGTGGCCAGCGGCGTGATCAGCGACCTGCGCATCATCTCCTGACGCCCACCCCCCACCAGATAGAGGGAAAACAACAGCATGACCGAGGTCGAGCGGCACCCGTACGACGTTGTAGTGATCGGTGCCGGTGGAGCGGGACTGCGAGCGGTGATCGAGGCCCGCGAGCGCGGCCTGCGCGTCGCGGTGGTGTGCAAGTCGCTGTTCGGCAAGGCGCACACGGTGATGGCCGAGGGCGGGTGCGCCGCGTCGATGGGCAACGCGAACGCCAACGACAACTGGCAGGTGCACTTCCGCGACACCATGCGCGGCGGCAAGTTCCTCAACAACTGGCGCATGGCCGAACTGCACGCCAAGGAGGCCCCGGACCGCGTCTGGGAGCTGGAGACCTACGGCGCCCTGTTCGACCGCACCCCCGACGGCCGGATCAGCCAGCGCAACTTCGGCGGGCACACCTACCCCCGCCTCGCCCACGTCGGCGACCGCACGGGCCTTGAGCTGATCCGCACGATGCAGCAGAAGATCGTGTCGCTGCAGCAGGAGGACCACGCCGAGTTCGGCGACTACGAGCACCGGATCAAGGTCTTCGCCGAGTGCACCGTCACCGAGCTGATCAAGGACGGCGACCGGATCGCGGGCGCGTTCGGCTACTGGCGCGAGTCCGGCCGGTTCGTGCTGTTCGAGGCGCCCGCGGTGGTGCTGGCGACCGGCGGCATCGGCAAGAGCTTCAAGGTCACGTCGAACTCCTGGGAGTACACCGGCGACGGCCACGCGCTGGCCCTGCGCGCGGGCGCGACGCTGATCAACATGGAGTTCGTCCAGTTCCACCCCACCGGCATGGTCTGGCCGCCCAGCGTGAAGGGCATCCTGGTCACCGAGGGCGTGCGCGGCGACGGCGGGGTGCTCAAGAACTCCGACGGCAAGCGTTTCATGTTCGAGTACATCCCGGACGTCTTCAAGGGACAGTACGCGGACGCGCCCGAGGAGGCCGACCGCTGGTACACCGACCAGGAGAACAACCGCCGCACCCCCGACCTGCTGCCCCGCGACGAGGTCGCGCGCGCGATCAACTCCGAGGTGAAGGCGGGCCGCGGCTCACCGCACGGCGGGGTGTTCCTCGACATCGCCAGCAGGCTGCCCGCCGAGGAGATCAAGCGCAGGCTGCCGTCGATGTACCACCAGTTCAAGGAGCTGGCCGACGTCGACATCACCGCGGAGCCGATGGAGGTCGGCCCGACCTGCCACTACGTGATGGGCGGCATCGAGGTCGACCCGGACACCGCGGCGGCGAGCGTGCCCGGCCTGTTCGCCGCGGGCGAGTGCTCCGGCGGCATGCACGGCTCCAACCGCCTCGGCGGCAACTCGCTGTCGGACCTGCTGGTCTTCGGCAGGCGCGCGGGCCTGGGCGCGGCGGACTACGTCCAGTCGCTGTCCGACCGGCCCAGCGTCGCCCAGTCCGATGTGGACGCCGCGGCGCAGTCGGCGCTGGCGCCGTTCAACCCGACCGACACCGCGGAGAACCCCTACACGCTGCACAACGAGCTGCAGCAGGCGATGAACGACCTGGTCGGCATCATCCGCAAGGCCGAGGAGATCGAGCAGGCCATCGACAAGCTCCAGGCGCTGCGCGTCCGGATCAACGAGGTCACCGTCGAGGGGCACCGCCAGTTCAACCCCGGCTGGCACCTGGCCCTCGACCTGCGCAACATGCTGCTGGTCAGCGAGTGCGTCGCCCGCGCCGCGCTGCTGCGCACCGAGAGTCGGGGCGGGCACACCCGCGACGACTTCCCGCAGATGGACTCCCAGTGGCGCAACACGCTGCTGGTCTGCTCGGCCAGCGGCGACGGCCTGGTGCCCGAGGTCAGGGTGGAGCCCAAGGAGCAGGAGCCGATGCGGCAGGACCTCCTGGAGCTGTTCGAGCTGCCGGAGCTGGAGAAGTACTACACCGACGCCGAGCTGGCGGCGCACCCGGGAAGGACGTCCTGACGTGGCCTACACCGCGAAGTTCAAGGTCTGGCGCGGGGACGCGGAGTCCGGGGGGCTGCACGACTTCGACGTCGAGGTGAACGAGGGCGAGGTCGTCCTCGACATCATCCACCGGCTGCAGGCCACCCAGGCCCCCGACCTGGCCGTCCGCTGGAACTGCAAGGCGGGCAAGTGCGGCTCGTGCTCGGCGGAGATCAACGGCAGGCCGAGGCTGCTCTGCATGACGCGCATGTCGACGTTCACCGAGGACGAGGTCGTCACCGTCACCCCGATGCGCACGTTCCCGGTCATCCGGGACCTGGTGACGGACGTGTCGTTCAACTACACCAAGGCGCGGGAGATCCCGTCGTTCACGCCGCCGAAGGACCTGCAGCCGGGCGAGTACCGGATGCAGCAGGTGGACGTCGAGCGCTCGCAGGAGTTCCGCAAGTGCATCGAGTGCTTCCTGTGCCAGAACACCTGCCACGTGGTGCGCGACCACGAGGAGAACAAGGAGGCCTTCGCGGGCCCCCGCTACCTCATGCGCATCGCCGAGCTGGAGATGCACCCCCTGGACACCGCCGACCGCGTGCGGCCCGCCCAGGACGAGCACGGGCTGGGCTTCTGCAACATCACCAAGTGCTGCACCGAGGTCTGCCCCGAGCACATCAAGATCACCGACAACGCGCTCATCCCCATGAAGGAGCGCGTCGCCGACCGCAAGTACGACCCGATCGTGTGGTTGGGCAACAAGCTGTTCCGGCGCTAGCCGCGACGAAAAGGGGCCCCGGTCACCACGACCGGGGCCCCTTCGCGTTGCGGCTCAGACCGCCTCGACCTGCTTCTCCAGCCGGTCGTCGTGCTCGACGTGCTTCTCGCTGCGGCGCTCGCGCCTGCCGAGGTAGTTGGCGAGCCAGGTGAGCAGCAGGCACATCGCGATGTAGAGCGCGGCCACCACGATGGTGAGCGGGATCAGCGGCCTGCCGAACTCGGCGATGCCGCCGAGGTAGCGGGCGTAGTCCAGCAGCTCCTTGTAGGTGATGAGGAAGCCGAGCGCGGTGTCCTTGAGCAGGACGACCATCTGGCTGACGATCACCGGCAGCATCGCCCGCAGCGCCTGCGGCAGCAGGATCAGGTTCATCACCTGGGTCTTGCGCATGCCGATCGCGTAGGCCGCCTCGCTCTGGCCGCGGGGCAGCGACAGCACGCCCGCGCGGAAGATCTCGGCGAAGACCGCGCCGTTGTAGAGCATCAGGCCGAGCACCACCGAGTAGAACGGGCTGCCCAGGCTGAAGCCGTAGTGGAACACGAAGATCAGGATGACCAGCGGGACGGCGCGGAAGAACTCCACGATCGCCGCCGCAGGGACCCGCAGGATCGCGTGGTCGGAGAGCCTGCCGGCGGCGAGGATCGCGCCGAAGGCCAGGGCGAGGACCGCGCCCGCCGCGAACGCCCGCAGCGTGTTGACGAGCGCGTCGACCAGGGCGACCTGGACGTACTCGTACTGGATCCACTCCCACCGGCGGGCGTCGAACTGGCCGGAGTCGGCGAAGCGCCAGATGACGAAGCCCAGCAGCGCCGCGATGGCGATGACGCCGACGGCGGCGTAGATCCGGTGGCGGATCCGCGCCTTGGGGCCGGGGAAGTCGAACAGGGCCGTGTTGACGCTCACCGGGCCACGCTCCACCGCTTCTCGAGTGCCCGCTGCAGCAGCGTCAGCGGGATGACCAGGATGACGAAGATGAACGCGACCCAGAGCAGCCCGACCAGCACGCTCTCACCGCGCTCGGACAGGTAGTCGCGGATGGCGCCCGCCTCGACCACGGAGAAGCCCGCGGCGACCGTGGTGTTCTTCAGCAGCGCGATCATGGTGCTGATCATGGGCGGGACGACGGAGCGGGCGGCCTGGGGGAGCACGACGCTGCCCAGGGTCTGCCCGAAGGTGAGGCCGACCGCGCGGGCGGCCTCCATCTGGCCGGGGGACACCGTGTTGATGCCGGACCGGATGACCTCGCACACGAACGCCGCGGTGTAGAGCGACAGGGCGATCACCGCGCCGATGAACGGGGTGTAGTCGTCCTGGCTGATGATCTTGAGCAGCGGGAACGCGAAGACGAAGAAGAAGAACACCAGCGTCAACGGCGTGTTGCGGACGATGGTGACATACGCCGTGCCCGCGGCGCGGAACACCGGGACCGGGCTGACCCGCAGCATCGCCAGAACGGTGCCGAGGACCAGCGACGCGGCGGCGGAGAAGACGAACAGGAGCAGCGTGTTGCGGAAGCCGCGCACGAAGATGTCGGTGTTGTCCAGCAATACGTCCATCGGACTCCCCGGTCCAGATAACGGACCGGCGCCCGCGTGGGAGGCGGGCGCCGGTCAGCGGGTGATCAGTAGCGGTCGAGCGTGGGCTTCTCGGCCGTCGCGCCGGACTTGCCGAGGGTGGCGTCGTAGATCGACTGCCAGGTGCCGTCGTCAAGGGCGGTCTGCAGGATGTCGTTGACCTTGTCGCGCAGGGCCTTGTCGTCCTTGGGCAGGCCGATGCCGTAGGGCTCCTCGGAGAAGGTCTTGCCGATCACCTTGAACTTGTCGGGCTCCTGGGCGGCGTAGCCCTTCAGGATGGCGTCGTCGGTGGTGACGGCGTCCACCTGGCCCTGGTCGAGCTGGGTGACGCACTGCGAGTAGGTCTGCAGCTCGACGATGTTGCCCGCCTCGGTCAGGCCCTGGTCGCGCACCCGCTGGATCGGGGTGGAGCCGGTCACCGAGCACACCTTCTTGCCCTTGAGGGTCTCCGGGCCGGTGATCGAGGTGTCGTCCTTGCGGACCAGCAGGTCCTGGCCTGCGACGAAGTACGGACCGGCGAAGGAGATCTGCTCCTTGCGCTTGTCGTTGATCGTGTAGGTGCCGACGTAGTAGTCCACGTCGCCGTTGATGATCGCCTGCTCGCGACCGGCCGACGGGATGGCCTTGTACTCGATCTTGGTGGCGTCGAAGCCGAGCTTGGCCGCCACCAGGCGGGCGATCTCGATGTCGAAGCCGGAGAACTCGCCGGTCGTCGGGTCCTTGTAGCCCAGACCCGGCTGGTCTTCCTTGACCCCGACCACGACCTTGCCGCGCGCCTTGATCTTGTCGAAGGTGGGCGAGCCCTCGACGGTGACGTCGGAGGCGGCCTCCTGGGTGGGGGCCTGACCGCCGCCGGTCGGGCTGCCCTCCTTGCCGCACCCGGTGAGGGCGAGGGCGCTGACGAGCAGACCCGCCGCCAGGCTACGAAGCTTCATCGATCTCCACTCCTGATTCGTTCGGGCGTGGAGCTCCACGCCGCAATGACACCTCAGTGGGTCAGGATCTTGCCAAGGAAGTCCTTCGCCCGCCCGGACTTGGGCGCGCTGAAGAACGAGTCGGGGGTGCTGTCCTCGACGACCTCGCCGTCGGCCATGAAGATCACCCGATCGGCTGCCTGCCGGGCGAAGCCCATCTCGTGGGTGACCACGAGCATGGTCATGCCCTCCTTGGCCAGGGTGGTCATGACGTCGAGCACCTCCTGGACCATCTCCGGGTCCAGGGCCGAGGTCGGCTCGTCGAACAGCATCACCTTCGGGCGCATCGCCAGCGCCCTGGCGATCGCCGCCCGCTGCTGCTGGCCGCCGGAGAGCTGGGCCGGGTACTTCTGCGCCTGGTTGGCGATGCCGACCCGCTCCAGCAGCTCGAGCGCCGTCTTGCGCGCCTCGGCCGCGGGCTGCTTGCGCACCTTGATCGGGCCGAGGGTGACGTTGTCCAGGATGGTCTTGTGGGCGAAGAGGTTGAAGCTCTGGAAGACCATGCCGACCTCGGCGCGCAGCCGGGCCAGCTCCTTGCCCTCGGCGGGCAGCGGCCTGCCGTCGACCTCGATCGTCCCGGAGTTGATCGGTTCCAGCCGGTTGATGGCGCGGCAGAGGGTGGACTTGCCGGAGCCGGAGGGGCCCAGCACGACGACCACCTGGCCCTTCGGCACCTCCAGGGTGATGTCCTTGAGGACGTGCAGTGGGCCGAAGAACTTGTCCACCGACTCCATCCGGATCATGGGCGGAGCGGCGTTCGAGCCGGTCATGCGGGATCCTCCACGAACGCGTGTCGACGGTGAGCTGGCCGGGTTTCGCCGAAACCTACTCCGGCACCGGCCCAAGTCCACCAGGCTTGAGCAACACTTAGGGTCTCAACTCTGTCACACCCGAGTACGGAGGGACACGCGTTGCGAGTGCTGCTCGTGGAGGACGACGACCGGGTGGCCGACGCGCTGATGCCCGCCCTGGTCCGCCGGGGTCTGGCGGTGCGCAGGCTGGCCTCCGGCGCCGGGGTGCTCGACACCGTCGGCGAGGTCGACGTCGTGCTGCTCGACCTGGGCCTGCCCGATGTGGACGGGGTCGTCCTGTGTCGACAGATCCGGGCGGCCAGCGACGTGGCGGTGATCGTGGTGTCGGCGCGCGGCGAGGTCGACGACCGCATCCTGGGGCTGCGCGCGGGCGCGGACGACTACCTGGTCAAGCCCTACGACGTGGACGAGCTGGTGGCGCGCGTGCACGCGGTGCGCAGGCGCAAGGCCCCGGCCGCGGTGGGCGCCACCGGCACTGCCGAACTCGACGGCGTGCACATCGACTTCGACCGCCATGAGGTCACTGTGGACGGTGCGGCCGTGGCCCTGTCGCGCAAGGAGTTCCAGGTCTTCGGCCTCATCGTCGCCGCGGACGGCGCGGTGTGCTCGCGCGAGCACATCCTGGAGGAGGTGTGGGGCCGCGCGGGCGCGGCGGAGAACCGCACGCTCGACGTCCACGTGGCGAACCTGCGCACCAAGCTGGGCCGTCCCGCGCTGATCGAGACGGTGCGGGGGGTGGGCTACCGGCTGGCGCGCAAACCCGACCGCGCGGAGTGAGGCATCCTTGACTTCTGGACGGACGGGGGTGGGATGCGTACCCGGTTGCTCGGCATGGTCTGGTTCCTCGTCGCGCTGGTCGTGTTCGGGCTGGGCGTGCCGCTCGCGCTGTCCGTGGCGGGCACCGAGCAGCGCAACATGTTCCTGGACCGGTTGACCGACATCAACCACTACGCCTCCATGGCCCAGCGCCCGCTGATCGAGAGCCAGCCCGCCGTGATGCGCGACGAGCTGCGGCGCTACCACGAGCTGTACGGCATCGACATCGTCGTGGTCGACCGCGACTCGCGGGCGCAGGTCGGCTCCGGCCGGTTCGGCCAGAACGAGATCGACCTCGACGACCCGCTGGTGCAGACCCAGCTCAACGAGGCGCTGGCCGGGCGCAGGCCGCAGTCGGGGTCGCTGCTGATGCCCTGGGACGACAGCCCGATGGTCATGGTCGCCCCGGTCCTGGTCGACGCCGACGTGCGCGGGGCCGTGGTCAGCGTGTCGCCGACCGACCGCGTCCGGACCAGGGTCCTGTGGTGGTGGCTGCTCATCGGCGCGGGCGGGGTGGCCGCGTTCGCGCTGGCCCTGCTGGTCGCGGTGCCGGTCATCCAGTGGATCCTGCGGCCGGTGCGCAGGCTGGACGAGGCCACCGGCGCACTGGTCGGGTCTGTCGTCGGCGGGCGCGACGTCGAGCCGGTCGGCAGCGCGCACGGGCCGCCCGAGCTGCGCCAGCTCGGCCGCTCCTTCGACCAGATGGCCGCCAGCGTCGCCGACACCCTCGCCGCCCAGCGCGCGTTCGTCGCCGACGCCTCCCACCAGCTGCGCAACCCGCTGACCGCGCTCAAGCTGCGGCTGGCGAACCTCGAAGGCCACGTCGACGAGGCCGCCGAGGTGCACAGGGTGGCCGCGGCCGCCGAGGCAGACCGGCTCAAGCGCATCCTCGACGAGCTGCTGGCCATGGCCCGCGCCGAGGGGGCGGGCGGCGACCTGGTGCCCGTCGACGTCGACCAGGTCGTGGCCGAGCGGGTCGCCGACTGGGACGTGGTGGCCACCGCGCGCGGCATCGACCTCGACATCGAGGGCCTCGCGGGCGACGTCGTCGTGCTGGCCCCCGCCCGCGGCGTCGACGGGATCCTCGACGCGCTGCTGGACAACGCGCTGAAGTTCACCCCGTCCGGTGAGCGCGTGCGGGTGACGGTCGCGAGCACCGACAACCGGGTCGAGCTGGCCGTGCGCGACCACGGCCCGGGGCTGCGCCCCGACGAACTGGACCGGGCGACCGACCGGTTCTGGCGCAGCCACGCCCACCAGAACGTGCCCGGGTCCGGCCTCGGCCTGGCGATCGTGAGCCGGATCGTGGCCAAGGCGGGCGGGGAGCTGCGGCTGGACCTGCCCGACGGCGGCGGGCTGCGGGTGACGGTGGTGCTGCCCGCGCGGCCGGTCTAGATCTTCTGCTCGCGGTAGTAGCGGACCGCGCCCGGGTGCAGCGGGACCGGGTCGGTCTCGATCGCGGAGTGGATGTCGATCGCCGTCGCCGCCTTGTTGGCCCGCACCAGCGCGGGCTGGGCCTCGAACAGGGTCTCCACCAGCGCCATGGCCAGGTCGGCAGGCATCGCGTCGGTGGTCAGCAGGTAGTTCGGCACCGAGAGGGTGTTCACCGCGGGACCGGCGAGGTGGTAGGTCGACGCCGGGATGAGCTCGGCGTTGTAGACCGGGTAGCGGTTGATCAGGTTGGGCAGGATGTCGGTCATGTCGATCAGGCGGATGCGCCTGATCGCCGACAGGTCCTCGATGAGGTCGGTCGGCAGGCCGCCGGACCAGAAGAACGCGTCGATGTCGCCCGCGTTGAACGCGTCGATGGAGGCGGCGAGACCCAGGTCGCGGGTCTTCAGCCCGCCGGTCAGCCCGGCCACCTCCAGCACGCGGCGGGCCATGACCGCGACCCCGGACTCCGGCGCCCCGATCGAGACCCGCCTGCCCGCGAGGTCGGCCACCGCCTCGATGGGGTCCTCGTCGCGGACGACCAGGTGCAGGTAGTCGTTGTAGAGGCGGGCCAGGGCCATCGGCCTGCGCGGGCCGGGACGGCGCTCGGCGGCCACGTCGGCGGCGCTGAAGGCGATGTCGACCTCGCCGCCCACCAGCTTGTTCAGGTTGTCCGGCGAGCCGCGGGTCTGCAGGACCTCCGGCCGGGCCATGCCCAGCCGGGCGCGGCAGGCGTCGGCCAGCGGGGCCGACAGCGCGTGGTAGACGCCGCCGTCGAAGCCCGCGGCGATGCGCAGCCGGACGCCCTCGAACCCGGTGTCGCACGCGGTCAGCAGCGCGAGCGCCACCAACACCACGCACAGCCGAACCCGGGTCATCGGCCGATCGTGCCAGACGCGGGTGGCTCTGGGGGCCCGGTCCGCCTGCGCGTACCCTCAATCACCGAGATGCGCACCTATGAAGTCCGCACCTTCGGGTGTCAGATGAACGTCCACGACTCCGAGCGGCTCTCCGGGCTGCTGGAGGACGCCGGATACGTGGCGGCCGGTCCCGGCCAGGCCGCGGACGTCGTCGTGTTCAACACCTGCGCCGTGCGCGAGAACGCCGACAACAAGCTGTACGGCAACCTCGGGCACCTGGCGCCGGTGAAGAACGCCAACCCGGGGATGCAGATCGCCGTCGGCGGCTGCCTGGCGCAGAAGGACCGCGGCGAGATCGTCCGCAGGGCCCCCTGGGTCGACGTCGTGTTCGGCACGCACAACATCGGCTCGCTGCCGGTGCTGCTGGAGCGCGCCCGGCACAACCGCCGCGCCGAGGTGGAGATCCTGGAGTCGCTGGAGACCTTCCCCTCCACGCTGCCCGCCCGCCGCGACTCGGCGTACGCGGGGTGGGTGTCCATCTCCGTGGGCTGCAACAACACCTGCACGTTCTGCATCGTCCCGTCGCTGCGCGGGCGGGAGAAGGACCGCCGCCCCGGCGACGTGCTGGCCGAGGTCAAGGCGCTGGCGGCCGAGGGCGTGCTGGAGGTGACGCTGCTCGGGCAGAACGTCAACTCCTACGGCGTGGAGTTCGGCGACCGCTACGCCTTCGGCAAGCTGCTGCGCGCGTGCGGGGACATCGACGGCCTGGAGCGGGTCCGGTTCACCTCCCCGCACCCGAAGGACTTCACCGACGACGTCATCGCCGCGATGGCCGAGACCCCGGCCGTGTGCCACCAGCTGCACATGCCGCTGCAGTCGGGCTCCGACGACGTCCTGCGCCGCATGCGCCGCTCGTACCGGTCCACGCGCTACCTGTCGATCCTCGACAAGGTCCGCGAGGCCATGCCGGACGCGGCGATCACCACCGACATCATCGTGGGCTTCCCCGGCGAGACCGACGCGGACTTCGAGGCGACGCTGGACGTCGTGCGGCAGGCGCGCTTCTCCGGGGCGTTCACCTTCCAGTACTCCAAGCGGCCGGGCACGCCCGCGGCCGAACTGCCCGACCAGCTGCCCAAGCAGGTCGTCCAGGAGCGCTACGAGCGGCTGGTCGAGCTGCAGGACTCCATCTCCTGGGAGCTGAACAAGCAGGTCGTGGGGAAGACCGTGGAGCTGCTGGTCGCCACCGGCGAGGGCCGCAAGGACGCCGACACCCGGCGGATGAGCGGCCGCGCCCGCGACAACCGGCTCGTGCACTTCACCCCGGCGGAGGGCGTGCGGCCCGGCGACATCGTCGAGGCGGTCGTCACCTACGCCGCCCCGCACCACCTGGTGGCCGACGGGCCGCTGGTGTCGCACCGACGCACGCGCGCGGGCGACAACCACGAGGCCGGTCTGCGGCCGAAGACCAACGGCGTCGGGCTGGGCCTGCCCGGCTTCGGCGCGCCGCCGCCCGCACCGGCCGAGACGGGGTGCGCTGTCCGATGAGCACCGACGAACCGATGGACTCCACCGACCAGGCGCTGCGCGCGGAGGTCGACGAGGTCGAGCGGCGGGCGTCGCGCCGGGTCGAGCTGGGTGGTCGGGCCGTCGTACTGGCGGTCGGGGTGTTCGCCCTGATGATCGGCTACATCCTGCCGTGGATGGGCACGGCGGCGGGCTGGGAGGTGCTGCTCGGCGCAGGCGACGCCGCGGGCAAGGCGGGCATGGTGCCTCGCCTGTTCGCCGCGACGTCGCTGGTCTTCGGCGTGGTCGCCTCCGCGCTCGCGCTGATCACCCGGCTGTGGGCGCTGACCTGGGTGTGCGCGCTCGGCGGCTGGTTCGCCTCCGTCGACGGGATGCTGGCGATCTGGACGCGGCAGTCGTCGGCCGGGCTGGACTCGCCCGGGCCGGGCATCGGCCTGGTGATCAGCGAGATCGCCGTCGTCGTGGTCGCCACGCTGTGGTTCAAGACGGCGTGGTCGCGGCCGCTACAGGCCTGACCACCACTCCTGGCCGAGGGTGCCCTCGGCGACGAACTCGGCCGGGCCGGTGAGCGTGGCCGTGCCGTCGGCGATCGCCACCCGCACCGTTCCGCCGGGGATGTGGACGGTCACCTCGCCGTCGGCGCGTCCGGCCGCGCGCAGGGCGGCGGCCGCGGCGGCGACGGTCCCGGTGCCGCAGGAGCGGGTCTCGCCGACGCCGCGCTCGTGCACCCGCATGCGGATCTCGGCGTCGCCCGCCGGGACGATGAACTCGATGTTCACCCCGTTCGGGAAGACGGCGCTGTCGAACCCGGGCTGGGTGGTGAGGTCGAGGCCGTCGAGGTCGTCGGTGACGCACGCCAGGTGCGGGTTGCCGACGTCGACGCCGATGCCGGTCATGGTCCTGCCGTCGACCGTGGCGGTGGACGTGCCCAGGAGGCGCACCGGGCCCATGTCGACGGTGACGTCGCCGTCGGGGTGGACCGTCGCCGTGCGCAGGCCCGCCCGCGTGCCGACGGGGAACTCGGGGCCGTCGACCAGGTCGTGCTGGGCCAGGTGGCGGGCGAAGACGCGCACGCCGTTGCCGCACATCTCGGCGATGGACCCGTCGGCGTTGCGGTAGTCCATGAACCACACGTCGCCGTCGATGCCCTCGGGGGCGTCCGGGACGGCCTTGGTCCGCACGACGCGCAGCACCCCGTCCGCGCCGAGGCCCCGCCTGCGGTCGCAGAGCGCGCGCACCCGGCTCTCGGTCAGGTCGAGGTCGCCGTCGGGGTCGGGCAGCAGCACGAAGTCGTTCTGGGTGCCGTGGCCCTTGCGGAACGGGATGGCCATGCCATCAGCCTACGACCGCCAGCGCGGCATCGAGCAGGTCGGGGCGGGCGGCGTCGAGCCAGACGACGCGCTTGTCCCTGCGGAACCAGGAGCGCTGGCGGCGGACGAACCGGCGGGTGGCGCGCGCGGTCTCCTCGGCGGCCGCCGCGAAGTCCCCGGTGTCGAGCGCGGCGAGGACCTGCTGGTAGCCGAGCGCGCGGGAGGCGGTGCGGCCCTCGCGCAGGCCGTGGGCCTCCAGCGCGCGCACCTCGTCGACCAGGCCCGCGGCGAACATCCGCTCCACCCGGGTGTCGACCCGGGCGTCCAGTTCCTCGGGGTCGCGGTCGATGCCGATGAGCACGGCGCCGTAGCGGGGCGGGCCGGGGCGCGGCATGGTCGCGGAGAACGGGCGGCCGGTGAGCTCGATGACCTCCAGCGCGCGCACGATCCGCCTGCCGTTGCTGGGCAGGATCGCCCCGGCGGCGACGGGGTCGAGCCGGGTGAGGCGCTCGTGCAGGACGGCGGCGCCCACCTGGGTCAGCTCGGCCTCCAGCCGGGTCCGCAGCTCCGGGTCGGTGCCGGGGAAGTCGAGGTCGTCGAGCACGGCCTGGACGTACAGCCCGGAGCCGCCGACCAGGATCGGGGTGCGGCCGCGCTCGCGGATGTCCTCGATCGCGGCGCGGGCGTGGCGCTGGTAGGCGGCCACGGACGCGGTCTCGCGGACGTCGAGGACGTCGAGCTGGTGGTGCGGGACGCCGCGGCGCTCGGCAGGGGTGATCTTCGCGGTGCCGATGTCCATCCCGCGGTAGAGCTGCATGGCGTCGGCGTTGACCACCTCGCCGTCGAGGCGTTCGGCGAGCGCGACGCCGAGGTCGGACTTGCCGGTGGCGGTCGGGCCGACCACGGCGATCACGCGGGCTCCCAGATCGCCAGGTGGTAGGCGACGCCGAAGGGCGTGAGCGTGGTCGATCGGGTGGCCTGCCACGCGCGGCCGTCGGCGTCCACCGCGCCCGCGAGGACCTGCCAGGGCGCCCGCCCCACCGCGCCCAGCTCGGCGGCCAGGGCGGGGTCGAGCGCGCGCAGGGCGGCGGTGTCGACGGTGGCGAGGGCGTGCGCCACCCGCTCGTCGAACTCGCCCGCCCGGTCGTCGGGCTTGCCGACGGCGCGCTCGCCGTGGCGGTGGGACCCGTCGCCCAGCACCAGCAGCGCGCCCGATCCGCCCGCGAGGGCGCGGCCCAGCTCGGCGCAGGAACCCGGGTCGAGGTCGGGGTCGACGAGGCGCAGGTCGACGGACTCGGCCCCGGCCCGCTCGCGCAGCCAGCCCGCGATCAGGGCGGGCAGCGGCCAGAAGGCGTCGGGGGCGCCGTCGCCGTCGCCGAGGGTCACGCGGACGTCGACGCCGTAGCCGCGGAACGTGCCCACGCCGGTGGCCGGCGCCTGGCCCACGCCGACGACGGTCCAGCGGGGCGACGCGGCGGCCAGCTCGCGCGCCACGTCGAGGCAGGCGGCGCGGACCGCGTCGGCGTCGCGGTCGCCGCCGCCGACCAGTTCGGGCACCAGCAGCGGCGGATGCGGCAGGACCGCGACGCGCGAGATCACGGCCAGAGGGTACGTCCGCCGCACATTCTCGGCGTTCCCACCCCACGCGGCGCGGAGTTTGCGGCACCATGGCTACGAGTGCGGCCCTCGGGATACCCAGGTGGCAGTTGACCTGTTTGAATGCGCGCAGGTACATCGGCCCGAAAAGGTCGTACGCACAGTGCTGGGCCCCGCGCGAGCGGGGCGCCCGCGACAGCCGCGGGCACGCAGGCGGGAGGAGCCGGCCACATGACCGACGAGCAGGACAACGCCCAGGCCGTGACGGAGCGCGGTCAGACCACCGTCGCCGACCCGGTGGCGCCCACGGAGGCCCAGGCGCCCGCCAGCCCGGCCGCCGTCGTCGCGGCGACCGCGGACCCCGCCCCCGCACCGGCTGACGACCCCACCCCCGCGTCGCAGCCCGCCGCCGAGCAGCCCGCGGCCGAGCAGCCCGCCGAGCCCGTGCCCGCGCCGGACGTCGTGGCCGCCGTCGCGCACCCGCCCGCGGCGCCGACCCCCGGTGACGAGGTCCCGCCCGTGGCCGTCGCGTCCGACGACCCGGGCAAGTGGGGTCGGGTCGACGACGAGGGCACCGTCTACGTGCGCACCGCCGAGGGCGAGCGCGTGGTCGGCTCGTGGCAGGCGGGCGAGCCCGCCGAGGGCCTGGCCCACTTCGCCCGCCGCTTCGACGACATCCGCACCGAGGTCGAACTGCTCGGCGCGCGGCTGGCGTCCGGGTCCGGCGACCCGAAGCAGGCGGCCACCTCCGCCCGCCACCTCAAGGA
>NZ_BMRB01000002.1:145259-1923813 GCF_014648415.1 Actinokineospora fastidiosa | reverse complement strand
AAGGGCCAGATCTTCGTCAAGGGCGAGGTCATCAAGACCGTGCCCGAACACCAGATCGTGGAAACGCTGATCGAGGAGGCCATGCGCCTCGCGGAGACCATGGAGCCGGGAGAGGCCCCTACCGTATCCGTGTCCTGATCGATTCTCCCCGATTGCCGTTCCCCGCAAACGGGGTGAATCTGGCACGCTTGAAGAATGTTGCGCCTCGCGGGAGCTCGACTGCTCGACGAGCGGGACAATCAGGCGGTCAAGGCCGTGTTGGCCGCCGATCACATCGCGTCCTGCATGGTCGCCTCCCGGGTGGAGGCGGCGGGGGTTGATCCGTGGCGGCTCGGCGGCGAGCTGTGGGGCTGCGGCATCCGGGCGGGCAGCAGGCTGGACTCGCTGTGCTTCGCCGGGCCCAACCTGGTGCCGCTGGCCGGGCGGCCGTCTGCCGTGCGCGCCTTCGCCGAGCGGGCGATCCGCAGGCGCAGGCTGTGCTCGTCGCTGGTCGGGCCCGCCGAGCAGGTCATGGGCATGTGGTCGGAGCTGGCCCCGGAGTGGGGACCGGCCCGCGACGTGCGCGAGGACCAGCCGCTGCTGGCCATCAACGGCCCGACCAGGGTCAAGCCGGACCCCAAGGTGCGCCCGGTGCGGCCCGACGAGATCGAGCGCTACCTGCCCGCCGCGATCGCGATGTTCATCGAGGAGGTCGGCGTCGACCCCCGGCTCGGCGACGGCGGCGCGGGCTACCGCGCCCGGGTGGCCGAGCTGATCGCCGCGGGCCGGGCGTTCGCCCGGTTCGAGAACGGCGAGGTCGTCTACAAGGCCGAGATCGGGTCGATGTCGCGCACGGTCGGCCAGATCCAGGGCGTGTGGGTGCACCCGGACAAGCGCGGCCACGGTTACGGCGCGACGGGCACCGCTGCGGTGGTCCGCAGGCTGGTCGAGGGCCTGGGCCGGACGGCGAGCCTGTACGTCAACTCCTACAACACGCCCGCGCGGGCGGTCTACAGCCGGATCGGGTTCGTCCAGGTCGGGCAGTACGCGACCGTGTTGTTCTGACGGTCCGGCGGCGCGTCGCCCCCGGCGAAACGGGCATACTGCGGGACGTGCGCTCACTCCGCCGTCCCGCCGCGCTGGCCGCCGCCCTGATCGCCGTGCTCCCGCTGACCGCGTGCACCCTCTTCGGCGGGGATTCCGGGCCGAGGGACGTGGCCGCCCAGTTCCTCGCCGCCTTCGCGGGCGGCGACGCGGGCACCGCGGCCGCGCACACCGACTCCCCGGAGTCGGCCAGGGCGCTGATGGACCAGGTCCGCGACAAGCTCAAGCCGTCGACCGTGCGCGCGTCGGTCGTCGAGGTGACCGAGGGCGACGGCGAGGTGAGCGACGCCCGGTACACCATCACGTGGGACCTGGGCAAAGGCAGGCTCTGGACCTACGACTCGACCTTCGAGCTGCGCCGGGGCGACGAGGCGTGGAAGGTGCACTGGGCGCCGAACGTGCTGCACCCGAGGCTGTCGGCGGGCCAGTCGCTCGCCGTGGAGACGCTGGAGTCCCCGCTGGCGCCCGTGCTCGACCGGGACGGCACGGCCGTGCTGTCGCCCATCCGGGTGATCTCGGTGCTGTTCGAGAAGGCGAAGGCGGGCGACCCGGACGCGGTGGCCGCGAGCCTGGCCCGCGCGCTGTCGGGCATCGACCGGTCGATCACCAAGCAGTCGATCCTCGACGGCGCGGCGGAGGCCGCGACCTACACCGTCGTCGTGCTGCGGGAGACCGACTACCAGAAGGTGCGCCCGGCGATCTACGAGCTGCCCGGTGTGCGCTTCACCAGCGAGACCCGGCTGCTGGCCCCGGACAAGTCCTTCGCGCCCGCGCTGGTGCCCGCGATCCGCGACCAGGTGGAGGCCGTCGTCGAGGGCAAGGCAGGCTGGCGGGTGCACACCGTCGACAGCAACGGCGCCGAGGTGACCGAGCTGTTCGCCGAGGACGCCGAGCCCGCCGACGCCGTGCGCACCGTGCTCAGCGCCAAGACGCAGCGGGCGGCCGAGCGCGCGCTGGCGGCGGAGCAGAAACCCGCGATGCTGGTGGCCATCCAGCCGTCGACCGGGCACGTGCTGGCCGTGGCGCAGAACCCCGCGGCGGACAAGGAGGGCCCGGTCGCGCTGATGGGCCGCTACCCGCCCGGGTCCACGTTCAAGATCGTGACCGCCGCGGCGGCGATCGAGAGCGGCCTGGCCAAGGCCGACACCCCGCTGCCCTGCCCGCCGACCACGACGATCAACGGCCGCGTGGTGCCCAACAGCGACCGCTTCGACAAGGGCACGGTGCCGCTGCACTCGGCGTTCGCGTTCTCCTGCAACACGACCTTCGCCGACCTCGCGGTGAAGATGCAGCCGTCGACGCTGACCGACATGGCCACGCGGCTGGGCCTGGGCGTGGACTTCGTGGTCCCGGGCATCACCACCATCACCGGGTCGGTGCCGCCCGCGACCGACATCGTCGAGCGCGCCGAGGACGGCTTCGGCCAGGGCAAGGTCGTGGCCAGCCCGTTCGGCATGGCGGTGGTCACCGCGACCGTGGTGTCCGGGCGGCTGACGCCGCCGACGCTGATGGAGGGCGCCACCACCCAGGCGAACATGACGCCCGAGCCGCTGCCCGCCGCCGTACTGACCCCGATCCGGCAGATGATGCGCGAGGTGGTCACCGGCGGCACCGCGACGGCGCTCAACCGCTTCCCCGACACCCACGGCAAGACCGGGACCGCCCAGTTCGGTGACGGCACCCACTCGCACGGGTGGTTCGTCGGCTACCGAGGCGACCTGGCGTTCGCGGTCCTGGTCACCGACGCGGGCACCTCGGGCCCGGCGGTCGCTGCCAGTGGGCGATTCCTCGGCGGCCTGGGCTGATTAAGGTGGAGGGCATGTCCGTTCGTGCCCCGTTGACCCCCGGCGTCCAGTCGCCGCGCCGCCCCGTGCCCCCCGCGATCCCGCGGCCGGAGTACGTGGACAAGCCCGCGCCCAAGCGCCACACCGGCTCGTATGTGCAGACGCCGGAGACCATCGAGGCGATGCGGGTCGCCGGGCGGATCGCCGCGCAGGCGCTCGCCGCGGGCGGCGAGGCCGTCAAGCCCGGCGCGACCACCGACGACATCGACGCCGTCGTGCACGAGTTCCTGCTCGACCACGGCGCCTACCCCTCGACGCTGGGCTACCGGCGGTTCCCCAAGTCGTGCTGCGTGTCGCTCAACGAGGTCATCTGCCACGGCATCCCGGACTCGACGGTCATCGAGGACGGCGACATCGTCAACATCGACGTGACCGCGTTCATCGGCGGCGTGCACGGCGACACCAACGCCACCTTCCTCGCGGGCGACGTCCGGGAGGAGGCCCGGCTGCTGGTCGAGCGCACGCACGAGGCGACGATGCGCGCGATCAAGGCGGTCCGGCCGGGCCGCGCGCTCAACGTCATCGGGCGGGTCATCGAGAGCTACGCCAAGCGCTTCGGCTACGGCGTGGTGCGCGACTTCACCGGGCACGGCATCGGCGAGTCCTTCCACAGTGGACTCGTGATCCTGCACTACGAGGAGCCCAGCGTCACCACCGAGCTGGAGGTCGGGATGACCTTCACCATCGAGCCGATGATCACCCTGGGCGGCATCGACTACGACATCTGGGCCGACGACTGGACGGTCACCACCAAGGACAAGAGCTGGACCGCCCAGTTCGAGCACACGATCGTGGTCACCGAGACCGGCGCGGAGATCCTCACCCTGCCGTAGCGAGCAGGACCTCGAGGACGGCGGCCGCGGTCGGCTCCGGGTCGGTCGCGGCGGCCAGGTGGTGCAGGTCCAGCGCCCGGGTCGGCCAGCCGCGGGCGCGGGCGTCGGCGAGGTCGTCGGCGTAGGCGGGGGAGAGCAGGACGTACCCGGAGGGGCCCTCCCAGTCCACCGACGGGCGCGGCTCCTTGAGGAAGGCGATCGGGACCTCCGGCGCCTCCTCGGCGATGGCGGGGTCCACGGTGATCTCGGGGAACCAGTCGGGCCAGCGGGGGAGCAGGCCGTCGGGGCTGACGGAGCGGAACCGCGCGTACAGCTCGGCGGGCACGGTGTCGCGCCAGCTGCGGCCCGGCGTCGGCAGCCCGGCGTCGAGGTAGACCAGGCCGCGGACCTGCCCGCCCGCGTCGTCGATCTCCTCGGCGAAGGCGGGCAGCAGCGGGCCAGCGCCGCTGTGGCCGACCAGGGCGACCGGGCCCAGCGGGAGCGCGTCGGACATCACGTCGGCGAACGCGCCGATGAGCCGCTGGTGCACCGGCGGGGTGACCACGCTGGGGCGCAGGTCGGGCAGCACCGCCGGGTGCCCGAGCGCGGCCAGCGCGTCGGCCAGCGGGCGCAGGCTGGCCGGGCCGAGGAACGGGCTGTGCACCAGGACGGCGGTGATGGGCATGGGGGCGATGATGGCAGTCCCGGCCGACAGCCGGGGAGAGGATGGAGCGGATGGCCGGGGCGCTGCTGGTCGCGGGAACGACATCGGACGCGGGCAAGAGCGTGCTCGTCGCGGGCCTGTGCCGCTGGCTGGCGCGCTCGGGCGTGCGGGTGGCGCCGTTCAAGGCGCAGAACATGTCCAACAACTCGTTCGTCACCCTCGACGGCGGCGAGATCGGGCGGGCGCAGGCGCTGCAGGCCCACGCGTGCGGGGTGGAGCCGTCGGTGCGGTTCAACCCCGTGCTGCTGAAGCCGGGGTCGGACCGGTCGTCGCAGGTGGTGGTGCTGGGGAAGCCGGTGGGCACGGTCTCGGCGCTGTCGTACCGGGAGCGCAAGGCCGAGCTGTTCGACGTGGTGCTGTCGTCCCTGGCGTCGCTGCGCTCGGAGTACGACGTGGTGGTGTGCGAGGGGGCGGGGTCGCCGACGGAGATCAACCTGCGGGCGACGGACATCGCGAACATGGGCCTCGCGCGTGCGGCCGGGCTTCCGGTGATCGTCGTGGGCGACATCGACCGGGGCGGGGTCTTCGCGCACCTGTTCGGCACGGTCGCGCTGCTGGACGCGGCCGACCAGGCGCTGATCTCCGGGTTCGTGATCAACAAGTTCCGCGGTGACCCGGCGCTGCTGGAGCCAGGGCTGCGCCAGCTGCGCGGCCTGACGGGCCGCGACGTGCTCGGCGTGCTGCCGTGGCGGGAGGAGCTGTGGCTGGACGCGGAGGACTCGCTGTCCTACGCCGCCGACGGCGTGGTCGGCCGCCCGAGCGAGCCGGTGGGCGCGGAGTGGCTGCGGGTGGCCGTCGTGCGCCTTCCCCGGATCTCCAACGCCACCGACGTCGAGGCGCTGGCCTGCGAGCCCGGCGTCTCGGTGCGGTTCGTGACCTCGCCTGCGGGCCTGGCGGACGCGGACCTGGTGGTGCTGCCCGGCTCGAAGTCGACCGTCGCGGACCTGGCGTGGCTGCGCTCGCGCGGCCTGGCGGACGCGGTCGTGGCGCACGCGCGCCGGGGCAGGCCGGTCATGGGGATCTGCGGCGGTTTCCAGATGCTGGGGCGGGTGATCGTCGACGATGTCGAGTCCGGCTCGGGCGAGGCGCCCGGCCTGGGCCTGTTGGACGTCGAGGTGGAGTTCGCCCCCGAGAAGACCCTGGGCCGTCCCAGCGGGCACGCCTTCGGCCACCCCGCGACGGGCTACGAGATCCATCACGGCCGGGTGCGCCGGAACGCGGAATCGCCCCTGGTGACCACGGCCGACGGGACGGGTGAGGGCGCGGTGTCGGGCCCCGTGCTGGGGACGCACTGGCATGGCCTGCTGGAGAACGACGCCGTCCGTCGGCAGGCCCTGCGCTGGGCCGCTGACCTGGCGGGCCGGTCGTTCACCCCGGGCGAGGTGTCCTTCGCCGAGACGCGCGCCGCCCAGGTGGACCTGCTGGCTGACCTGGTCGCCGACCATCTCGACACCCGGGCCCTCCGCGCCCTGATCGACGACGGCGCCCCCGCCGGCCTGCCGTTCCTCCCTCCGGGGAGTCCGTGAGCGGCTAGGCGTCCGAGTCGGCCAGCTCGGCGAGGAGTTCGTCGAGGAAGCCCGCGGCCTCGGCGGCGGCGCGGTCGGGGTCGCGTTCGGTGATCGCGCGCAGCAGGCCGCGGTGGTCGACGTTCGCCTTGTGCGGGGCCTCCCGCACGGTCGTGGCCACCGAGGCGCGTACTACCTCGGTGAGGCCCTGATAGAGCTCGGTCAGGAGCGTGTTGTGCGAGCAGCGCATGACCGCGCCGTGGAACTCCGCGTCCTTGTCGACGCCGACGGTGTAGTCGCGCGCCTCCATGGACTTCTCGCGCGCGCTCAGCACCTCGGTCAGCTCGCGCAGCTCCTCCTCGGTGCGGTTCACCGCGGCCAGGCGCGCGCCCTCGACCTCCAGGATGCGGCGCACCTGGAGGACCTCGCGCAGCTCCGAGCCGACGAGCCTGCGCAGGGCCCCGGAGAACTCGCTCGTGGCGCGGACGAACGTCCCGTCGCCCTGGCGGACCTCCAGCAGGCCAGCGTGGGCGAGGGCGCGCACGGCCTCGCGGACGGTGTTGCGGCCGACGCCCAGGGCGGTGACCAGTTCGGGTTCGGTCGGGATGCGCTCGCCGACCTTCCACTCCGCGGTCGCGATGGCCGACCGCATCTGCTCGATCACCTGGTCGACCAGGCCGGTCCGGCGGGTAGTGGCCAGCGGCACGTCAGAATCCCTTCACTCAGGCGTTCGCCACACGGCATCCACGTCCGTGCTGCCGCGGCTCCGGCGCCGCCGCGGCGGACGTGGCGGGAGTCCAGAGTGCCATGCCCGGTCCCGGCGCAAGCAGGGAGTTGGCAAAGATCGAGGTCAGGGCAGTGGGAGGTTCAGCAGGGCGTTCTCGATCACCTCCGGCACGGCCGGGTGGATCCAGTACTGCCCGCGCGCCATGCTGCGCGCGTCCAGGCCGAAGCTCATCGCCTGGATGACCGGCTGGATCACCGTCGCCGCCTGCGGGCCGATCACGTGCGCGCCCAGCAGCAGGCCGGTCCGCGGGTCGGCCAGGAGCTTGGCGAAGCCGGTGCCGTCCTCCATCGCCCAGCCGTAGGCGATGCCCGAGTACGCCTGGGTCGCCGTCACGTAGGCCACCCCGCGCTCCTGCGCCTCCTGCTCGGTCAGCCCCACCGACGCGATCTGCGGCGCGGTGAACACCGCGTGCGGGACGAACCGGTGGTCGGACTCGATCGGGTCGTCCGGGTGCAGCAGGTTGTGCTGGACGACCCGCGCCTCGTGGTTGGCCACGTGCTTGAGCTGCCAGGGCGAGCTGATGTCGCCCAGCGCCCAGACGCCCTCGGCGGTCGTGCGCTGCTCGGCGTCGACCATCACGTACCCGTACGGGCTCAGCTCGATCCCGCCAGCGGCGGCGTTGACCAGGTCGGAGTTGGGCGTGCGGCCGATGGCGACCAGCAGCGCGTCGGCGTCCACGGTCGCGCCGTCGTCGAGGTGCAGCCGCACGCCGTCGCCGCGCCGCTCCACGCGCTCGGGCTCGCGGCCGAGGCGCACGTCCCAGCGCTGGGCGGCCAGCTTGGTGAACTGCATGCTGATGTCGCGGTCCTCGCGCCGCAGCAGCCCGTCCGAGCGCACGACCAGCGACACCTCGACGCCGAAGGACGAGAAGACGTGCGCGAACTCCGCGGCGATGAACCCGCCGCCGAGGATGGCCAGCCGCCGGGGCAGGGCAGCCAGGCGCATGATCGTGTCGCTGGTGTGGAACGGGACGTCGGCCAGGCCGGGGACGGCGGGGACCATCGGCCTGCTGCCCGCGGCCAGCACGACCCGGTCCGCGGTGATCGTCTCGCCGTCGATCTCCAGCCTGCGCTCGCCGGTGAACCGCGCGGTCCCGGTGTAGACGCTGACGTGCGCGTTGTCGGGGTGGTCGCGGCGGTACCGCTCGCCGTTGGCGGCGATGGGGTCGATGCGGCCGAAGATCCGGTCGCGGATCTCCGGCCAGCGCACGCCGTCCAGGGCCAGGTCGACGCCGAGGCGTCCGGCGTGCTCCGGCGTGGCCGCCAGGTCCGCGGCGTGGACGTACATCTTGGTCGGGATGCAGCCGACGTTCAGGCAGGTCCCGCCGAAGGTCCCGCGCTCGACGAGCGCGACCTCCCAGTCGGCGAAGCGGGAGTCGAGCAGGGAGTTGCCGGAGCCGGTGCCGACGATCACCAGGTCGAAGTGGCGCACAACCCCATCCAACCCCGGCGCCCGGCCCCGGCATTCCCGAGGGTCAGTGCCGGAAGACCGGCGTGATGATCGCCCGGGCCAGGGTGTGGAACGCCAGGTTGAAGCTCACCACGGCGGCGCTGGCGTTCTCATCGACGTCGAGCTTGTCCACGTCCACGGCATGCACGACGAAGTAGTAGCGGTGGTCCTGGTCGTTTTGCGGCGGCGCGGCGCCGACGTAGTCGCGGGAGGACATGTCGTTGCGGACGTGGAAGGCGTCGCCGGGCAGCGAGGCGTCGTCCTTGCCCGCGCCCGAGGGCAGCTCCGTGCAGTCGGCGGGCAGGTTCACCGCGATCCAGTGCCAGAACCCGCCCGGGATCGGCGCGTCCGGGTCGAAGCAGGTGACGACATAGCTGCGAGTGCCCTCCGGCGCGCCGCTCCACGACAGCTGCGGGGACACGTTCTCCCCGCCCGCGGAGGTGTGCACGTGCTTCAGGTCCGTCAGCTCGCCGTCGCGGACGTCGGTCGAGGTCACGGTGAACGTGCCGACCTTCGGCAGCAGCGCGTACGGGTCGGGCGCGACCGGGCGGTCGAGGCTCATGGGGATTCCTCCGGGGCTGGCCTGCGATCTTCGGCGACCAGGCTAGTCCGGGCGTTCGCGGCCCGCGTGTCGACCAGCCGCAGGCCCGCGGCCGCGCCGGAGAGGCCGCGGTGCCCGCGCGTCCAGCCTGCCGCGACCGCGCTGACCAGCAGCAGTGCGACGGCCGGGAGGCCGAGGCCGAGCGCGTCGAGGGTGAAGTAGCCGCCGGAGCCGACCGCGAACCGGACCAGCATCCGGCCGATCCCGGGCTTGCCGCCGTCGGGTCCGACCGGGTTGATCAGGACGACGCGCTGGCCGAACGTGGCGCCGTTGCCCGCGAGCGGGACGACGAGGAGCAGCAGGCCGACGGGCAGGGCGTAGTTGAGGAGCCAGTGCAGGTGCTGTGGTGCGGTGACGGCGCCGAAGCCGTAGATCCACAGCGCGTTGGCAGCGACCGACAGCAGGCCGCCCAGCAACGTCACCGACACGACGTCGACGGCCATCCCGAGCAGGCGGCGTCCGGTGGTGACCGGGCGCGGCTCGCCCGGCGGAGCCTCGACGCGCTGGCCGGGGACGACGCGCAGCAGCGGGGCCAGCGCGTAGCCGATGGCCGCGCCCGCGGTGTTGGCGATCAGATCGTCCACATCGAACAGCCGGTATGGGCAGGCGAACAGGCCCCAGACGGCGGTGAGCTGCGTGAACTCGATGAACAGCGAGGTCAGCGCGCCCATCGCGATGACGGTGGGCAGGCCGCGGTGCAGCATGTGCCTGCCGAACATGCCCATCGGCACGAACAGCGCCACGTTGAACACCACCTGCTGGAGAGCGGGGTTTCGCAGGGTCGCGCCCAGCCCGCTGCCGATGCGCTCCTCCTGGAAGTCGGCGATGAAGCGCAGCGGGTCCAGCTGCGGAACCCGGACCGCGTTCCGGGCGCACCACTCGGGCGTCGTGTCCGGCACGGGCAGCAGCGTGTAGGTCCAGAGGGCGAGCGCGTAGACCAGCATGCCGAAGGCAAGGACCGCGTGGCCGGGCCCGAATCGCCCGCGCTTGCGGTAGCTCCAGGCGATGTAGGGCACGACCAGCAGCGCGGCCAGCGCGGTCCCGCCGATGAACGCCAACAGTGCGGATACGCCCGGATCGCTCACGGAACGCAATCTACGAGCGTCCAGGGCGTCCGGCCGGGTTGTGGATAAACGACCACCCGTCCCGGCGAATCCGCCTACTGTGGGATTCAGGACGAGGAGGAACGATGACCGAGAACCAGGGCGCCGACGAGGTGTCGCGCTCCACCAGGGTCCGCTTCCCGCGGATCAGCCCGAGGGCCTACGAGCACCCGGCCGACCGCGGCGCCATGGCCACGCTGCGGGCAGTGCCGGGCGTGGGCGACGTGCTCAAGGGCGTGGCGGGCCTGTTCCCCGAGCGCGGCGAGCGGCTGATGGCGCTGGCCTCGGCGATCCGGGTGGGCGAGAAGCAGTACCCGAGGATCAACCAGATGCGCGTCGAGTGCGCCGAGACGCTGGACATCGAGCGGGTGCCCAACGTCTTCGTCGCCCGCGACCCGGTGGCCAACGCGATGACGATCGGCATCGACGAGCCGTTCATCGTGCTGACCACGGGCCTGGTGGAGGCCCTGGACACCGAGAGCCTGCGGTTCGTCATCGGGCACGAGATGGGTCACGTGCTGTCCGGCCATGCGGTGCTGCGCACGCTGCTGATCCGCCTGCTCAACCTGCAGCAGACGGTGGCGTTCGTGCCCATGGGCGCGCTGGGCCTGCGCGCGGTCATCGCCGCCCTGCGCGAGTGGTTCCGCAAGGCGGAGCTCACCTGCGACCGGGCGGGCCTGCTCTGCGGCCAGGACCCGGCCGCGGCCCTGCGCACCCACGTGTACCTGGCGGGCGGCACCGACCTGTCGCAGATCGACATCCCGTCGTTCCTGCAACAGGCCAGCGAGTACGAGAACGTGGACGACGTCCGCGACAGCATCCACAAGCTGCGCAACGTCGAGACCATGGGCCACCCCTTCGCCGTCGTCCGCGCCGCCCAACTCCAGCGCTGGGCCGCGAGCGAGGAATACCGCGAGATCCTCACCGGCACCTACCAACGCCGCGACGACGACAGCGGCTCCGCCAACTTCACCGACGACCTCCGCTCGGCGGCCAAGTCCTACAAGGACTCCATGGCCAACTCCACCGACCCCCTCATGAAGATCCTCAGCGACGTAGGCGGCGCCGTAACCGACGCCGCAGGCAAGGTCTTCAGCAGGTTCGGCACCTCCCGGGACTCCAACGGCACCTGACCCACCCGCTCGGGGAGCAAGCTCCCCGCACGGATGCGGCAGACCGCAGGCCCGATGTCCCACCCATCGGGCCGAGCCCTGTCCACAACCACCCTCAACGACCCACGACGGAGCCACCGCGGTAGCGGCCACACCCGCCCAAGGCGCCCCTCGTCCTACAGGGTCGCGGCAGGGCCGCAGGCGTCGGTGCCACCCCACCAACGCCAACGGCCAGCCGCGACCCTCCCGCACCCTTGCCCTTGCCCCGCTGCTCACTCCACCCCACCGCCCCACCCACCCTTACCGCCAACCCCACCCCAACGCCCGACCGCCGACCCCGACCCCAACGCCCGCGCTCGGCCGCCGCCCAAGCCCAGCCCCCGACCGCTGACCCAGCCCTCCAACTCCACCGCCCGACCGCTGATCCACTCCACCGCCCGACCGCTGATCCACTCCAGCGCCCCACCGCTGATCCACTCCAGCGCCCCACCGCTGACCCACCCCAGCGTCCGACTGCTGACCCACCCCGTAGCGCCAGTGCCCGGCCGCCGACCCACTCTGGTGCTCAGTCCGCTGACTTCTCGACTCGTGCTTCGTCCGCCGACCCGTCCGCAACTCCGGTGCTCGGCCGCTGGCGCCACCACCAGCGCCAGTGGCCCGGCCGTCGATCCACTCTGGTGCTCAGTCCGCTGACTTCTCGACCCGAACGTTCGGCCGCCAATCCACTCCAGCGGTCAGCCGCCAACCCACCCCCAGCGCTCGGCCCAGACCCCCATCCTCCCAACCCCAGGGTCCGACCGCCGACCGTCAACCTCATCCCCCAGCGACTTGCGTTAGCTGCCGGAGTCTCCGACGAGGACGTCCGCCCAGCCCGTTAACCGCCGGACTGCCCGCCGCTACCGGCAGCCGCGCTCCGGAACGTTCAGCGGCCGGTGGCGGTGAAGTGTTGGATGTCTACCGGTGATGTCCAGTTTCCGCCCCACGACCAGCCGATTGCGGTGAAGGCGCGCACGGCCTCATCACCGGCGTACAGCATGCCCGGCCGCCGCCATCCCCGATCCACATAGGACGACGCCAGCTCCGGCAGGACCAGGTCGCCCCGGATGTAGGGGTTGCAGAACGGATTGACGTCGATGGCCAGCCCGGACGCGTGTGCCGACCAGGTTTTGAGGTTGACCGCGGGCCTGCAGACGAACGCCGTGGTGTTGTTGCCGTCGCCCGTCGGGTAAAGGTCTAGTTCGGGGCGGGTGGTGACGCGCATCTCCTCGAGTGGGAAGCGGATGGCGTGGAGGCGGGCGAAGGCCTGGGTCACGCCCTCGGCGACGCGCTTGTGGACGATCATCTCGCCGGTGTGGTGGCGGCCGTCGAAGCCCCAGAACGTCATCGTCAGGTAGCGCAGGTCCGCCGCCGCCACCGGGCACTCCGGCTGCCAGGTGCTGCGGGCCAGCACATCCGGCGGCACGGCGGCGATCGTCGAGGCGTACTTGTCGTCCCGGGGCGGGGGCAGGATGTCGGTGGTGGGCAAGGCGCGGTTGGCCAGGACGGGCGGGGTGGGCAGGATCTGGCCGAAGCCGTCCGGGCGCAGGGGGAGGGGCTTGGCGCCGACCACCCACACCGGGCGGGTCGTCGTGGGGACCGGCGACGAGGTCGACGCGGCTGACGAGGACGTCGAGACCGGTGCGGGCCGCGAAGTGGAAGCCGCCGAAGGGGAAGTGGGAGACGCCGAACTGCGCTGGGCGCGCTGCTCGGCGGGCGTCGTGCAGCCTGCCAGCGCGATGAGCGCGACAGCGAGCGCGGCTAGGCGGTGGGAGCGCACAGGTCCAGCATGCCGCACCGCCCAAGGTCCACCCGTTCGAGCGACATGGCGTCGCTACCAGCGGACCGACGGGTTGACATAGCGTGTCCCGAGAAGCACGGACCGTTGTCGATCCCCCGACAGGAGAGCAGCCATGGGCGGAAAGAGCCGCCGCATCCTGGGCGTCGCCGCCGCGTTGGCCGTGCTGGCCGCGATGTTCGCGCAGTTCGTCGCCGACGCCGGCGAGGACATCGTCGGCGGGTCCCGCGCCTCCATCGCGAAGCACCCCTACGTCGTGTTCCTCGCCGACCCGGACGGTCGCCAGTACTGCGGCGGCACCCTGGTGGCGCCGGACAAGGTCGTCACCGCCGCGCACTGCGTCACGCCCTTCGCCGTCACCGACATCAAGGTCGTCGGCGGCCGGGAGGACAAGGAGGCCACCGCGGGCGAGGTGCGCCCGGTGACGGAGGCCTGGGTCCACCCCGAGTACCGGAGCGTGACCGAGGGCTACGACGTCGCCGTCCTGACCCTCGCCGACCCGCTGCCCTACCGCCTGCTGCCCATCGCGGGCGCCGACTCCGACCCGCTGTACGCCGCGGGCGAGATGGCGACGATCCTCGGCTGGGGCCGGACGTCGGCGGGCGGCGAGTCCTCGCAGTTCCTGCTCAAGGCCGAGGTCCCGCTCTACGCCGACGACGACTGCGCCGCCGCCTACGCCGACTTCGCCCCCGAGCCGATGGTGTGCGCGGGCCTGCCCGAGGGCGGCGTCGACACCTGCCAGGGCGACTCCGGCGGCCCGCTGGTCGTCGACGACACCCTGGTCGGCATCTCGTCGTGGGGCGAGGGCTGCGCGGAGCCGGGCAACCCCGGCGTCTACACCCGCGTGTCCACCTACGCCGCCGACATCGCCGCCGCCCTCGAACCCGCGCCGCCGACAACGCCCGCGCCGTGATAGACCGGGGGCGTGCTGTACGCCGCGTCCGGAACGTCGCTAACGACCGTTGACCTCTACGACCTGCTCCGCCTCCGGGTCGACGTGTTCGTCGTGGAGCAGGAGTGCCCCTACCCCGAACTGGACGGCCGCGACCTGCTGGAGAGCACCGTCCACCTGTGGTGGCGCCCCGAGTCGGACGTCCTGGGCTGCCTGCGCCTCCTCGACGAGGGCGACGTCGTCCGGGTCGGCAGGGTCTGCACGGCCGCGTCCGCCCGCGGCACCGGCGTCGGCGCGAAACTGATGGCCGCCGCCGTCGACCGGATCGGCGACCGCGAAAGCGTCCTGGGCGCCCAAGTCCAGGCCCAGGGCCTCTACGCCCGCTTCGGCTACACCCCCGAGGGCGAGTCCTATCTGGAGGACGGCATCCCGCACATCGCCATGCGCCGCCGCAGGTGACGTCCGGCCCCCCGCCGCCAGGTTATCCGGTGGGGGAGAGGGGGTGCCGCTGCGATTGGTCGGGTGTGGACAACCTCGTGGGCGCGGATTCGGGCGGTATCTGCCATCAATGGCCGGCTGGGTGGGCGTGGTGTCAGCGGGGGGCGTGGTCGGTGATCACCTGGACCGCGCGGGTGATGTCGGATTCGGTGAGGTCGGCGCGGGCGGTCAGGCGGAGGCGGGAGATCTGGTCGGGGACCGACGGGGGGCGGAAGCAGCCGACCCAGATGCCTGCGGCGCGGCAGTCGTCGGACCAGCGCAGGGCGGCTTCCGGGGAGGGGGCGCGGACCGACACGACCGCGGCTTCCGGTTCGCTGGCGTGCAGGCCCGCGGCGCGGAGGCGGTTGGCCAGGTCGACGGCGACCGTGCGCACTCGTTCTGCGCGGTCTGGTTCCTCCTTGAGGATCGACAGCGCGGTCAGCGCGGCGGCGGCGCTGGAGGGGGCGAGGCCGGTGTCGAAGATGAAGCTGCGGGCGTTGTCCACCAGGTGACGGATCACGCGGCGCGGGCCGAGGACCGCGCCGCCCTGCGCGCCCAGGGACTTCGACAGGGTGATCGTGGTGACCACGTCCGGCGCGCCCGCCAGGCCCGCGGCGTGCACGGCGCCGCGGCCGCCGTCGCCGAGGACGCCGAGGCCGTGGGCGTCGTCGGCGATCAGGGCGGCGTTGTGGGCGCGGCAGGCGGTGATGAGGTCCGGGAGCGGGGCGAGGTCGCCGTCGACGGAGAAGACGGTGTCGGTCACGACGACGGCGCGCTCGGTGCGGCGGGTGGCCAGGGCGCGCTCGGCTGCGGCCGGGTCCTTGTGGCCGACGACGGCGATCTCGGCGCGGGAGAGCCTGCAGCCGTCGATCAGCGACGCGTGGATGGCAGAGTCGGTGACGATCGAGCAGTTGCGACCGGACAGCGCGGTGACCGCGCCGAGGTTGGCGGCGAAGCCGGAGGAGAACACCAGCGCGGCCTGCGTGCCGCAGAAGCGGGCCAGCTCGAACTCCAGCTCCGCGTGCAGCTCGGTGCTGCCGGTGACCAGCCGCGACCCGGTCGATCCCGCGCCCCAGCGCAGCGCCGCCGCGGCCGCCGCGCCGGTGACGCGCTTGTCGCGCGCGAGGCCGAGGTAGTCGTTGCCCGCGAGGTCGAGCACGCCGTTGTCGGGCGTGCGCGGGCGCAGCTGCCTGGCCAGACCCGCCTTGCGCCGATCCTCGGCGTGGGCGTCGAGCCAGTCGAACACGGTGTCGCTCACGCCCGCGAGTCTCGCACCGCGGGGAGGCCGGACCCGCGTCCGGGTCGGCCGCGCGCGGAACGATACGGTCGGCGCATGCGTGGCACGGTGAGTTTCGTGGGAGCCGGACCGGGCGCTGCCGACCTGCTGACCCTGCGCGGGGCCAAGCGGATCGCCGACGCGGACCTCGTGCTGTACGCCTCGGGGGTGACCGATCCCACCTGGCTGCGCGAGCACACCGGACCCGACGCGGAACTGATCGATTGCGCCCGTCTCGGCCCTGACGAGATCGCCGAGCACTACCGCCGACTGGCCAGCAGGCGCGGTGCTGCCGTCCGGCTGGTGAGCGGGGACCCGGCGCTGTCGCCTCGGCTGCGCGAGCAACTGGACCTGTGCGCCCGACTGGGCCTCGACGTCGAGGTCGTCCCCGGAGTCTCCCCGATCTCGGCGACGGGAACCGCCCTGCTCGAGGCGGGCGCGATCGACTCGGTGTCGATCACGACGGTGGAAACCGACTTCGCCTCCATCCGCGCCCTGGCTGCGGTCGACCGGACCCTCGCCGTCCGCGCGCCCGCCGCCCGCACCGCCGACCTGGTGGAAGCCCTCTCCGCGGCGGGCGTCCCCGACGACACTCCGGCGGTGGTGGCGGACAAGGTCAGCAGGCCGGACGAGACGATCATCCACACCACCGTCGCCGACCTGGTCGCCGAGGTGAAGAAGCACAACCTGTGGCGCACCACCCTCTTCCTCGTCGGCGACGCGCTGCGCACCACCGGCAAACCCCGCACCGACGACCCCGCCCCCCGCTGGACCGCCCGCTCCTGGCGCAGGCCCACCGACGAACCCCGCAAGACCTGGGCCGAACGCCGCGCCGAGGCCGCCGAGCCGGTGCGGGAGGAGCCGGAGCCCGCTTCCACGGCACGGTTTTCGGGGCGGAACGGCGCTGCTGAGAAGGTGCGGGCTGGCAGGTGGACCGCCCAAGGCGCCTCCGCCGCCCGGCCTTCGGGACGGGATGGCGGCGGGGAGGCGTCGGAGCAGGAACCTGCGGCCGGGTGGGCCGCCCACGGTGCCTCGGCGGGACGGCTGTCGGGACGGGACAGTGCTGCTGGGAAGGCGTCGGAGCAGACCCGCGCGGGCAGGTGGGCCGCGAAAGGCGACTCGGGTGCAGGATTGTCGAGGTCGGGTGCTGTTGGCACCGCCTCGGAGCAGGAGCCTGCCGCTGGGGATGGGTCGGCGGGGCGGAATGGCGTTGCCGGTAAGGCGTCGGAGCAGGGGCTTGGGCGTGGGTCGGCCGCTCAGGGTGCTTCGGCGGGGCGGAATGGGGGCGCTGGGAAGGCGTCGGGACAGGGGCTTGGGCGTGGGTCGGCCGCTCAGAGTGCTTCGGCGGGGCGGAATGGGGGCGCTGGGAAGGCGTCGGGCCAGGGGGTTGGGGGTAGGTGGGCCGCTCAGGGTGGTTCTGGCGCGGGACTGTCGGCGCAGAACGGCTCTGCTGGGACGGTGTCCGCGCCGGGTGGTTCCGGTGAGGGGGTGTCAGGCCAGGGTGAGGGCTCGGCCGCCGCGGGAGCGGCGGGAGGCGGTTCCGGTCAAGGAGGTTCGGGCGGGGGCTTGTCCGGGCGAAGTGGGGTGTCCGCTCAGGGGGCGGCGGGTGGCGCGGGTGCGCAGGGTGGGGCGGCTGATCGGTCCTCCGGGCAGGGCGCCGAGGAGAAGCCTTCTGGGCGGCAGGGCGACCTGCAGGGCGCGGGCGCGTCTGCGGAGGAGCGGGTGGTTGGTGGGGGCGGGGTTGGAGAGGCCGGGGTTGGTGGACTCGGAATCGGAGACGCCGGGGCCGGTGGCGTCGGGGTTGGGAAGGCCGAGGTTGGGGTCGGCGAGGTTGGGGTCGGGGAGGCTGCGGGCGACGCGGGCTCGCGGGGGGCCAAGTCGGTGCGGGGGCAGGGGAAGCGGACTGCTCGGGCTGGGGCTAAGCGGGGAGTTAAGAAGTCCTGAGGCTGGAGTGGATGATCTCGTCATCTGAATGATCGTTCGAATGATCTGAACATATGACGCGATCACGGGGATGATGGCATCATCTGGGGAAATCGGCGCAATCGTTTCGGAATGGGGATTGGCCGGTTTCCCTGGGGGCGGGTGGCGTGGTCGAATGGGCCATGGCGGGATCCGTGTCCGATATGTCCAGGTTGGCCGAGATGGTCAAGCGGCCGTGGGCTGAGATCACCGTCGTGGAGGCCGAGGGGCGGGACTTCCGGCGGGCGGTCAACGTCTGTCGGGCGCGGTCTGCCGTCATGGTGCGGACGGCGCCGGGGGCGGGGCCCGCGGAGTTGGCGCGCGAGCTGGTCGGCTGGCACCGGTATCTGGCGGTGCTGGAGAACGTCGGCGGGGAGACCGAGCAACTCTCCATTGTGGACGTCACCGAGGCTGAGCGGAAAGCCTGGCGCACGCCCAATCTCGTGCTCTGCCTCAGTTCTCTCGAAACCCGCGAGACCCACCGCTGGATCGCCGGCGAGCCGAACGGCGACGGCAGGGGATGGGCGCTGCCGATGACCGCGTTCGCCACCCGCGAGGGGCACTGGATCCCCGAGCACGTCCGCGCCCTCGCGCTCGCCCGCCTCGCCCCGCGCCCCGGGGTGCTCGTGTGGGATGTCTGCGCGGGCTCGGGCGCGCTCGGCGTCGAGGCCGGGATGCTCGGCGCCGCCGTGGTCGCGGTCGAGCGGGACGCCGCGTTGTGTGTGCGGATCGTGGCCAACGCCAACGCGCACGGTGTCGACGTCCGGCTGGAGGACGGTGAGCTGCCGCGGGCGCTGCGCGCGCTGCCCAAGCCGGACGCCGTCTTCCTCGCCCGCTCCACCCCCGATCTCGTGCGCGCCTGCGCGGGCGCGGGTGCGGACCGGGTCGTCGTGATGGTGTCGGAACTAGACCACTTGGGCATGGTGCGCACGACGCTGGCCGGGGCCGGGTACGCCGTCGACGGGTGTCAGCTCAGCGCTGCCGGGTTCGGGGATGGGCCGGATGGGGGAACGATGGTGCGCCCCGCGGAGTCCTCCTTCCTGGTCTGGGGCGCGCGAATCGACCCGGAAGCCGCCGAATGACGTACGCGATTGATCCAAACGGCACATTCTGTTCGCTATGCGAGCAGGTAATGTGCGCTCCTTGTGGCAGACGGATGAGAGAGCGCTCCCGATTAGTGAGGTTTGTCCGTGGTACTGGTCGGGGGCGGGCGGTAGCCCCATAAGATCGCCCGAGGGGTCCGTGACGAGCGGAGAACTTGTGAACACTGTGCGAAATGTTCGGCTGTCCCGCCGGGCCGCCCTGCTGGGCGGGCTGGGCGTCGGCGCGGGTCTGCTGACCGGCTGCCAGGCCAAGACCCCGGAGGTCGATCCGCGCAACGAGCTGGCCCTGACGAAGCCGCCGACCTCGACATCCCAGCCGGTCACGATCGACCGCAAGATCGCAGCAGGCCGCTACCGCGACGTCGACATCGTGCTGATCCGCCCCGCAGGCATCCCGCCGGGCCCCATCCCCGTGTGCGTGGCGCTGCACGACAAGGTCGGCGGCGCGCGCTCCTTCCTCGACCTCGGCGTGCCCGACGTGCTGACCGAGCTGGTGCGCTACAGCAGCGTGCCGTTCGCGATCGCCGCTGCCGACGGCGGCAACTGGATCGGCGACAAGGACGACGAGCCGATGCGGATGCTGGAGGAGGACCTCCCCGAGTGGCTGGAGTACCACGACCTGGCCACCACCCCGTTCGCCGCCGTCGGCATCGGCGAGGGCGCGGTGGGCGCGCTCAACCACGGCCGCAAGAGCACCGGCATCGAGGTCGTCGCCGCGATCAGCCCGACGCTGTACGAGAGCTGGGCGTTCGCCGAGCAGTCCAAGGACTTCGAGAGCCGCGCCCAGTGGGAGGCCAAGGAGCCGCTGCGCCATCCGAGGGAGTTCGCCAACCTCAAGGTCGCCGTCTGGTGCGGCACCGAGGACGAGGCGTTCCTGGACACCGCCAAGGACTTCGCGGGCAAGGTCGGCGCCAAGGGCCACTGGGCTCCGGGCGGCCACAACGCCGCGTACTGGAAGAAGGCACTGCCCGAGGCGCTGAAGTACGTCGGCGAGCACCTCTAGATGACCGAGGTGCGCCTGGGCATCGTCCCGCTGCGCCCGCTGACCATCCCCGACCTGCTGCGCGGATCGGTCGACGCGGTGCGCCGCCACCCGGGCGCGCTGCTGGGCGTCGGTTTCGGCGTCGCGGTGTCCGCCGAGCTCGCGGCCTGGGCGCTGCTCGCCGTCGCCGAACCGTCACCCCTGCTGGAGAACCTGGTCCGGCTCGGCGTCGCTGGCCTGGTCGGCATCGTCCTCGCGGCCGTGGTGAACGTGGTGGTCCCGCGCGCGGTCTTCGGCCACGCCACCAGCGCGCGGCTCGCGCTGCGCACCGGGGCGTCCGCGCTGCCCGCGCTCGTCGGCGTGACCGTGCTGACCGGCCTGCTGATCGGCGGCCTCGGCGCGCTCGGCCTGCTGACGACGAAGCTCGGCCCCCTGGGGCTCGTGCTCGCCCTGCCCCCTGCTGGTGGGCGTGCTGTATCTGAGCGTGGCGCTGATGCTCGCGCCGTCCGCGGCCGTGGTCGAGCGGGTGTCGCCGGTCGCGGCGCTGCGCCGGTCGCAGGCGCTCGTGCACGAGGGCACCGGCGGCTGGTGGCGGGTGTTCGTCGTCGCGCTCATCGCCAGCGTCGCCGGGGTCGCGCTGCGCGCGCCGACGCTGATGCTGTTCGAGGCGATCAGCGGCGGGTCCGCGCTCGCCGAGTCGCTGGGGTCGGTGCTGGTGGCCACCGTCGTCTCGCCGTGGACGATGGCCCTGCACGCGCTGCTCTACATCGACGCCCGCTCCGGGGTGGAGGGCATCGACGGGCTGTGGCGGACCGCGGGCTGACTCACTCCTCGAAGTCGCCGCCGTCCTCGCCCATGTCGCCCAGCATGTCACCGAGGATCATGCCGCCGACCAGGCCTGCGGCCGCGCCGCCGACGACGGCGCCCATGCCGGGACCGCGCCGGTGGTGGCGCGGGTCGTGGTGCCCGCCGAAGGCCGGGTTCGCCGCGCTCGCGGCGATCTGGGCGAGCCAGCGGTCGATCACCGGCGTCCAGTCCGTGCGCTCGGACTCCTGGTGCGCCATGCGGAAGCTGCCGATCACGTCCGTGGCCGCGCGCAGGAATCCGCCGCGCTTGTCGGCCTCCAGGACGACGTGCAGCTCGTGCGGCGTGGCCACGAACGTCAGCTCGACCTCGGTGATCCTGCCGTGGTACGCCGGGGGCGGGAAGAACTCGATCTCCTGGTAGAACGGCAGCGCCTGCGGCACGCCGCGCAGCCTGCCGACCTCGACGTCGGCGGAGCGGAACTGGAAGCCCAGCCTGCCGAACGCGTCCAGCACCGCGTCCTGCGACGGCAGCGGGTGCACCGTGAGCGCGTCCAGGTCGCCCTTGTCGGGAGCGCCGGAGATCACCAGGTCGGTGCGCACGCCGACCACCATGCCGGGCAGCGGCGTCGGGCCGACGGCGGTGATCGGGGTCTCCCACGGCACGTCGAACCGGAACGGGATGTCCAGCGGCTGGTCGGCGCTCACCCGCACGTCCGCGCCGACGACGACGCGGTGGAACTCGGCGCGCCCGGTGGCTTCGTGGTCGCCGTGCTCCAGCTCGGCGCGGGTGACCAGCGACAGCGCCACCTGGTCGATGGTGACGTCCGCGCTGCCGCCCTGGATGCGGACCGTGCCCGCGACGGGCTGGCCCGGCATGACCGAGGGCGTGTCGAGCACGGTGTCGACCGAGGGCCCGCCGACCCCGAAGGCGGCGAGCATGCGCTTGAACATCGGGATGTGTCCTCCACGGGCCGGGGGAAGGTCGCGGAATCGACGGTACCAGCGAAGATCACCCCCGTCCGGGTGACGGCGGCCCCCGACCGGGTCAGGGTCGGGGGCCGCCGGTCGGTCAGCTCGTCCGATCCGGACGGTGCGTCACCCGCAGGGTGTTGATCACCGGCACGGACTTGCCGCGCAGCGCGGCCAGTTCCACCGAGATCGATCCGCCCTCGGGCACGGTCACCCAGAACTCGTGGGTGTCCGCGGTCAGGACGCCGACGCTCGCCGCGATGTCATAGCGCGGCAGCACCTTCGTCCCGTTGACCGACACGTCGAACACGCGGCGGCCGGGGACGAAACCGGCCCGCAGCTCGGCGAAGCCCAGCTCGACCTGGTAGGTGCCCGCGGGCAGGCCGTCGAACCGGTAGCCGCCCGGGCTCTCCCGCTGGGTCTGGAACAGCGTGTCGTCCTCGGTGCCCGCGATGGCCTTCCCGCTCTTGACCACCGGGCCGCCGCTGAGGTAGCCGAAGCCGCCCGGCTGCCAGGCCTGGTCGCCGACCCAGACGTCGGCGTTGCGGTCGGTCAGCCCGCCGCCGCCCACGTCCAGGCCCTTGCGGTAGGCCGGGACCACGAGCTTCACCGGGATGGTGATGGTCGGGGTGCGGCCCGCGTTGGTCGTGACGGTCAGCGTGCTCTCGTGCACGCCGGGGGTCAGGCCGACCGGGTCCACGCGCACGGTGATCGCCTGCGTGCCGCCCGGCTTCACCGCGGCCGTCCCCGGCACCGCCCACAGCCACGACGCGCCGTTGGACAGCGTGTAGTCCAGCGTGAGGTCGCTGGTGCTGGCCAGGCTGACCGTCGACGAGCGGAGCTGGCCCGCCTCGCCGAGGAAGGTCAGCGGGCCGCCGGTCAGCTCCGCGCCCGGGGTCCGCAGCGCGAAGTTGGCCGACTCGTCGCCGTCGACCGCGACGGTCTCCGTGGCGGAGACGTAGTGCTGCTTGGACACCTCCACGGTGTAGTCGCCCGCGAGCAGGCGCATCGAGTAGCGGCCGTCCGCCCCGGTCGTCGCCGTCGCCACGGTAGCCCCGCCGCTGAGGATCTTGACGGCGGCGCCCTCGATCGCGCCCCGGTCGTTGGCGTCGGTGACCTCGCCCGCGACCGTGCCCGACGCCGGGGGCTTGAACCGGACCGTGGTGTCGTTGGACAGGGTGGGCGTGTTGAGCGAGTACTGCAGCGCCACCGTTCCCGTCGCGTTCTCGATGCCGACGGTGGCGGAGTTGCCGGTCTCGCGCGGGTTCGCCGCGTCGAGGTTGCGGTAGCTCATCGCGATCTCGCCGTTCTCCGACAGCGTCAGCGAGATGTCCAGCCTGGTCGTCGTCTGCTGGTAGATGGTGGCGTTGCGCCATTCCACCGTGAACGACCGGTTGGGCGCCGTGCCCGCGGTCTTGGTCAGCACCTGGCTCTGGGCGTCGATGAGCAGGTCGTCCCAGAACGGGTAGACCGCCGCGTTCGGCGCGGCTGTGCCCGGGATGCCGGTGTTGCCGAAGGAGGTGCTGCGGGCCAGGAAGTTCACGTGGCCGTTGGTCGCCACGTGCGCCTGCCGGTAGGTGGCCCCGTAGTAGAAGAAGCCGAACGGCAGGTCGACCGCGGTCGCCTGATCGTCGCCGGTCAGCGCCAGCGGCGTGTCGCCCTCCACATAGGACGAGGGCTCCAGCACGCAGTGGTGGCCGAACGAGTCGCCGCGCGCGGGCAGCTCGAAGTCCAGCGCCTCGGCGCCGTCGACCACCAGCTCCACCTGCCGCGGGTCGTTGCAGCCGCCCGCGGTGGCCCGGATCTGGTAGGTGCCGTGCGGGACGTCGGCGATGGAGTACGCGCCCTCGCCATTGGTGGTGACCGCGGCCAGCGGCGTGCCGAGGATCTGCACGGTCGCGTTCGCCACCACGCCGCCCTGGGCGTTGCGGACCACGCCGGAGACGGTGTCGCGGGGGGCCGGGGTCAGCGCGAGGTCGACGGTGACCGTCTGCGCCTCGGTGACCGCGGCCGTCCCGGTCGCCTGGCCGTAGCCGAACGCCGTGGCCGCCACCGCGTACTCGCCCACCGGGAGCGTCGAGGTGTACGCGCCGTCGGTCCCGGTGGCCAGGGTGCGGTTGCTCGGGCCCGTCACGGTGACACTCGCGCCGGAGACCGGGGTGCCGGTCGCGGCGTCGGTCACGGTGCCCGCCAGCGTGCCGACCGGGCCGCGCGGGGAGCGGTCGACCGCGGCGTGGGCATCCAGCTTGCCCTCGCCGAAGACGTGGTTGTCGTCGACGGTTCCGCCGCAGGTCAGGGCGTCCACGTCGACGGCGGTGTCGTCGAGCAGTTCGGTGGTGCGCGCGATGTCGCCGACCAGCGTCGGGGCAGCCGACCACATCAGGGCGACGGTCGCCGAGGTGTGCGGCGCGGCCATCGACGTGCCGCTGTTCGCGCCGTAGGCCCCGCCGGGCAGGGCGCTGCGGACGTTGACGCCCGGGGCGGCCAGGTTCGGCTTGATGTCGCCGTTCTCGCCCGGTCCCCGGCTGGAGAACGACGCGATCGCGCCGTTGATGTCGAACGCGCCGGACGCGTAGGACTCGACGTTGTCGCCGGGGGAGCCGGAGGTGTTGCAGCTCGGGCCGGAGTTGCCGTTGGAGAACGACGGGAAGATGCCCGCCGCCCGCCACGCCTGCACGGTCGCCCGGTACCACGGGTCCACCGCGGAGCCGTTGGACGCGCCCCAGGAGTTGTTGACGATGTGCGGGCGCAGGTCCGGCCGCGGGTTCTGGCCCGCGAGGTCGGTCGGCGCCAGCATCCACTGGCCGGAGGCCAGCAGCGCGGCCTCCGAGCAGCCGTTGCTCTCGCAGCCCTTGGCCGCGATCCACCTGGCCCCGGGCGCGACGCCGATCTGGTTGGCGCCGTCGCCGCCCACCATCGTGCCCATGGTGTGCGTGCCGTGGCCGTTGTTGTCGCACGGCGCGGCGGTCGGGCACACCTCGCTCGGGTCGAACCAGTTGTACTGGTGGTCGAACGCGCCGCCGTTGTTCCCGCGGTACTTCCCGACCAGCGCGGGGTGGTCGAACTGCACCCCGGAGTCGATGTTGCCCACGACGATGCCCTCGCCCCGGGCGCCGAAGTCGGCCCAGGCGTCGTCGGCGTTGATGGCCGCGACGCCCCATTCGACAGCGTCCACGGTCGCCTGGACCTCGCCGGGCGTCAGCTCGGGCAGCGAGTACGCGCGCGGGGCCAGGATCTCGGCGACCTCGGCGCGCTTGGCCAGCGACTCGGCCAGGGCCTGCGACCCGCCCTTGACGTGGAGCGCGTTGGCGATGAAGTACGAGTCGTAGTCGACCTTGCCCGCGTCGAGGTCGGCGCGCACGGCCGCCTGCGCGCGGTCGGCGGTGCCGCGCAAGGCGTCGAGCACGGCCTGCCCGCGCGCGGTCCAGTCGGTGATCTTGGTGGCGGGCGCCAGGTCGGCCTGCTCGCCGAACAGCACCCAGAAGTCGGTGCTGTCCTTGGCGTCGAGCGCCTGCAGCAGCTGGGGCTCGATCTTGTCGTCGGTCGGCGCCGCGAGCGCCGGGGTCGTCAGCAGCGCGGACGCGGTGAGCGCGGTGGTAACCGCGGCCAACCAGGTCCGCCCTCTGACGCGGTGGGGTCGTGGAGACAAAGCGGGTGGCTCCCATCCCGCGCGCTGCAGGGGGTAGCGCGCGTCTACCTCCGGTAGCCGTGCGATGACTGCCGGTTCTCTCGACGCTGCCGGAAAGCGCGGGTGCGGTGAAGGTGTCGTCCGGGGCGGTATCGGGTCGATTCGCGGTCGGACGGCCCTGATCTTTGTAACGGAATGACGGCGGGAGCGACGGTTGTTGTGAAGGACTCACGTTCGGTCGGCACTGGGGGTGGCGCGTGACGGTTCTCCGCTCGCTGGACGGCTCCGAGTTACCCCTGGTGGTCTGCGTCGGCACCTCCGCCGACCAACTCGCCGCCATCGCCGCCGCCGGGGGCGGCGGCGTCGCCCTGCTCTACGTCCCGGACGCGCACGCGCTGCGCTCGGCCATCGAGGGCCGGATCAACCGGATCGTCGAGTGCGGCGCGCTGCGGCTCGACGCCGCGCTGCGCGAGGCCACCTGGGCGGGCGCGCCGCTGCCGCTGTCCGCCCGGGATTTCGACCTGCTGGTCACCCTCGCGGGGGAGCCGGGCCGGGTGTGGTCCTTCGCCGAGCTGACCCAGCACGTCTGGGGCCGCACGTACGTGGGCGACAGCCAGGCCGTCGTGTCGGCGATCAAACGTTTGCGGCGCTCGCTGCGCGCGAGCACGCCGGGCATCCGGGTGGAGTCGGTGCGCGGCGTCGGCTATCGGCTCGCGGTGCCTGCTCCGTCACACTGACCGGTGTCGCGCTGCGGTCTTTCCGCGTTCACCCGGCATGCTTACCCGCATGGCTGAACAGCACTACCTGGTCGGGCTCGACCTCGCGGGCAAGCGCGTGGTCGTGGTCGGCGGCGGCACGGTGGCGCAGCGCAGGCTGCCCAAGCTCATCGCCGCGGGCGCGCGGGTCGAGGTCATCTCGCCGTCGGTGACCCCGTCCGTGCAGGCCATGGCGGACGCGGGGGAGATCACCTGGGTGCCCCGGCGCTACGCCGACGGCGATCTCGACGCCGCGTGGTACGTGCTGACCTGCACCTCGGATTCGGCGGTCAACGCCGAGGTCGCCGCGGCCGCGGACCGCGCCAGGGTGTTCTGCGTGCGCGCGGACGCCGGGTCGGAGGGCTCGGCGGTCACGCCCGCGACGGGGTCGTACGAGGGCCTGTTGGTCGGGGTGCTCGCGGGCGGGGAGCACTCCCGTTCGGCTGCGGTGCGCGACGGCCTGCTGACGGCGCTGCGGTCGGGCGCGATCGACGACCGCGCCGCCGCGCCGCCCGCGGGCGTCGCGCTGGTCGGCGGCGGACCCGGCGACCCGGAGCTGATCACCGTGCGCGGCCGCAGGCTGCTGGCCCAGGCCGACGTCGTGGTGGCCGACCGGCTGGGACCGCGCGACCTGCTCGACGAACTGCCCCCGCACGTCGAGGTGATCGACGCGGCCAAGATCCCCTACGGCCGCGCGGCGACCCAGCGGGCGATCAACGACGCCCTGATCACCCACGCGCGCGCCGGGAAGTTCGTGGTGCGGCTCAAGGGCGGCGACAACTACGTGTTCGGCCGCGGCTTCGAGGAGCTGATCGCGCTGGCGGAGGCGGGCGTCCCGGTCACGGTGGTGCCCGGCGTGACCTCGGCCTTCGCCGTCCCCGCCCTGGCGGACGTGCCCGTCACCCACCGCGGCGTGGCCCACGAGGTGGTCGTCGTGTCCGGCCACGTGGCCCCCGACGACCCGGCGTCGCTGACCGACTGGTCCGCGCTGGCCCGGCTGCACGGCACGATCGTGCTGATGATGGGCGTGGAGAAGCTTCCACTGTTCGCCGCCACCCTGGTCCGCAATGGACGGTCGCCGGACACTCCGGTCGCGGTGATCCAGGAGGGCACCATGCGCACCGAGCGGGTGCTGCGGTCCACTCTGGACAAGGTGGCCGACGATGTCGTGACGGCTGGCATCCGGCCGCCCGCCGTCACGGTGATCGGCCCGGTGGCGGGCCTGGCCTCAGAGCTGCCCCAGCCCGTCGAGTAGCGCGGTCACGGCCGCGTCGAACTCGGCCTCCGGGGTGCTGGCCTGGGCGGCGCCAGCGAGATCCAGCAGGCGCGGGTAGCGGTCGGCGGGCAGCGCCCGGAACCGGCCGATCGTCGAGTCCCTGTCCGCGCCGAGCTCGGTCTGGGCGAAGGCCGTCGCCAGGGTCGTGACGGCGCGGAAGGCGGCGAGCAGGGACGCTCCCGTCCGCCCGGACCGGGCGAGCGCGGCCACCAGCGCCTCGGCGACGTCCAGGAAGACCGGCGAATGGCTGCGCCGGGCCAGGACCAGGGGGATCGCGTTGGGGTGGCGGCGCACGGCCTGCCAGACCTCGGTGGCGATGGCGCGCAGGTCCGCGCGCCAGTCGTCGGTGGCCGGGGGGATCGTGATGTCGCGGAGGACGCCGTCGACCACCAGGGCGTCGAGCCCGGTGCGGTCGTCGACGTAGTTGTAGAGCGTCATCGGCCCGGTGCCGACGCGCGTGGCGACGGCGCGCATGGTCAGGCCGCCGAGCCCGTGCTCGTCGACCACCGCGATGGCCGCGTCCTCGATCTCGGCGCGGCTGAACTTCGCTCGTCGTCCCACCGGCGGGGACGCTACTATTTAGGTACAAGTGTACGTAAATGGAGGTGGTCGAGTGAACCTGATCGAAATCACCTACCCGCAGGGGGCACTGGAACCGGAGGCCCGCACGGCGATCGCGGAGCGGATCGCCACCGGCCTGCTGGGCACCGACGAGATCCCGCCGGAGACCCTGCGCCGGGCGCGTCGCATGACCCATGTGCTGTTCCATGAGGCGGCGTCCTGGTCCACCGGGGACGGTCCGGTCGACGACCCGCCGCCCTACCTGGTGACGATCACCGTCCCGGAGGCCTGGCGCGCCGACGTGTCCCGCCCGTGCATGGGCATCGTCCGCGCGGCACTCAGGCGCCATGACGAGGCGCGGGGCCACGTCCGGGCGGGTGGCGACGTGTGGATCACCGTGGTGGGGATCGCCGACGGCGACATCGGGCTGAACGGCTCGCCCGCGACCGCCCGGGATGTCGTCAACTACATGACCGAGGAGTACCGCGCTGCCGAGCGGCCCGATGAGGACCTGCCGGACGGCGTCGTCCGGGACCCGATCTGCGGCATGCGGGTGCGGTTGGGCCCGAGCGCGATCACCTTGGAGCGCGACGGGAAGACCGTGGGCTTCTGCGCTGTGGGGTGTCGGGACACGTACGCCGCGAACGAGACGGTGGCCTAGCCGTCCCGGAGACGCCGGAAGGGGCCTGCCGTCGCTGCGGCAGGCCCCTTCCGGTCACGTCGGCTCAGAAGCGCTTGGTCTTCGACCGGCGGTCGCCCTCGCGCCAGCCGCGCGGGGTGCGGCGGTCGCTGTGCTGGGTGTCGGCCGGGCGGTCGTGCCGGGCCTGGCTGTGCCGCGGCTTGCGCGGGCGGTCGTCCACGCGGTGGTCGTCCCGGAAGGGCTTGGCGTGGAAGCCGCCCTCACGCGGGGTGTCGCGGCGGGCCCGGTCCTCGAACCGGCCGCTCTGCGGGCGGTTGCCGAACCGGCGGTCGTCGCCGTCGAGGCGCGGCCGGTCGTCGCGGCGGGGGCGGTCGTCGAACCGACGCGGGGCGGCGGCGCGGTCCTCGAACCGGCGGGGACGGTCGCCGTCCTCGAACCGGCGCGGGGCCGCGTTGCGGTCCTCGAACCGGCGGGGACGGTCGCTGTCCTCGAAACGGCGGGCGGGGCGGTCGCCGTCGAAGCGGCGCGGCCGGTCGCCGTCCTCGAACCGACGGGGTCGGTCACCGCTGTCGAAGCGGCGGGGGCGGTCGCCGTCCTCGGCGCGGCGCGGGGTGGTGGTGCGGTCCTCGAAGCGGCGCGGACGGTCGGCGTCGAAGCGCGGGCGGTCGTCGCGGCGCGGCCGGTCCTCGAAGCGCGGGCGGTCCTCGAACCGGCGGGGACGGTCGCCGTCCTCGAACCGGCGCGGGGCGCCGTTGCGGTCGTCGAAGCGTCGCGGGCGGTCCTCGAACCGGCGGGGACGGTCACCGCCGTCGAAGCGGCGCGGGCGGTCGCCGTCGAAACGCCGCGGGCGGTCGCCGTCCGAGCGGCGGGAGCGCGCCGGGGCGGGGGCGATGTCCGGGCCCAGCGGCACACCCGACGGGGTGCGCGCGCCGGTGATGCGGACCAGCTCGTCGTCGCCCGGGCGGACCTTCGCGGTGCTGGGGGACACGCCAGCGCGGTCGGTCAGCCGCAGGACGGTGCGGCGCTGGTCGTGGGTCACCACGGTCACCACCGTGCCCGACTCGCCCGCACGGGCCGTGCGCCCGGCGCGGTGCAGGTAGTCCTTGGAGTCCGCGGGCGGGTCGACGTGCACGACCAGGTCGACGCCGTCGACGTGGATGCCGCGCGCTGCCACGTCGGTGGCCACCAGCACGGGCAGATCGCCGTCGCGGAAGCGGCTCAGCACGCGGTTGCGCGCGCCCTGGGTCTTGCCGCCGTGCAGCGCGCCCGCGGACACCCCGACCGAGCGGAGCTTGTCGGCCAGCCGGTCGACGTGGTGCTTCGTGCGGACGAACATGATCGTGCGGCCCTCGCGGGCGGCCATCTCGGCCACCACGTCGGGCTTGTCCTGCTTGGACACGAACAGCAGGTGGTGCTCCATCGCGGCGACGTCGCTGTCGTCGGAGACGACCGAGTGGGTCACCGGGTCGGTCAGGTACGACTTCACCAGCGTGTCGACATCGCCGTCCAGGGTCGCCGAGAACAGCAGCACCTGGGCGGAGCGGTCGACGAGGTCCAGGATGTCCCGGACCTGCGGCAGGAAGCCCATGTCGGCCATCTGGTCGGCCTCGTCGATGGCCACGTGCGCGATGTCGCCGAGCTCGCAGGTGCCCTGGCGGACGTGGTCGGAAAGCCTGCCCGGGGTGGCGACCAGCAGGTCGACCCCGCGGCGCAGGGCCTCGACCTGCTTGACGAAGGACATGCCGCCGACGGCGGCGCGGCACCACAGGCCCAGCGGCCGGGCCAGCGGGGTCAGCGCGTCGACGACCTGCAGGGCCAGCTCGCGGGTCGGCACCAGCACGAGGGCGCGGGGCCGCTTGGGCCGCACGGGGCCGCCCTCGGCGAGCCGGGTCAGCAGGGGAAGGCCGAACGCCAGCGTCTTGCCGGAGCCGGTGCGGGCACGGCCCAGCACGTCGCGCCCGGCGAGGGCGTCGGGGATGGTCACGGCCTGCACGGGGAACGGGCTGTCGATGCCCGCCGTCGCGAGGGCGTCCACCAGTTCGGTGGGCAGGCCGAGGGAAGCGAACGTCAGTTCAGGGTTAAGCACGGGGTCCTCTCGGGGACGCGTGGCACGTCGCGTCAGGACTCCCGAGCGGATGAAACCCTCGGAAAGAACACGGACGGGCCCGGCGCATTCGTCGCGCCAATGGTCACTGTCGTCGGGCCGCGATCCGCGGCGATGGTTTTCGCTGCGCGGCCGGTGTGGCCGGGCAGGGAGCGGCGCCCGCCGCTCGTGGTGCTCGGTCAAGCCTACCCGACCAGGTCGGACAGACCACCCGCGGGCGCCGCCCACACCCTAGCCCAGTCCCGCGGCGGCGAGCAGCCGCTCGCTCACGATCTGCGGGTCGACCAGGGAATCCGGCACGCCGCGGGAGCGGAACCACGCTGCGACGGAAGTCACATCCCGGGTCAGGTACCCCGCGCCCGCCGGGTTGGCCACCAGGTCGACGACCTGCGGCAGGTCGATCAGCATGAGGTGGCCGTCGTGCACCAGCAGGTTGTACGCCGACAGGTCGCCGTGGGTGAGGCCCTGGCCCGCCATGATCTCCATCGCGGTGACCAGCTGCTCCCACAGGTCCAGCGCCTCGTCGGGCTCCGGGCGCAGCTGGGCCAGCCGGGGCGCGGCCTGGCCGTCGGCGTCGCCGAGGAACTCCAGCAGCAGCTCGGTGCCGTCGCGCTGGACCGGGTACGGCACCGGGGCGCCGACCGACCACAGCCGCGACAGCGCGGCGAACTCCGCGACCGCCCACTGCTCGGCGATCAGGTTGCGGCCGAAGGAACTGCGGTTGGCCATCGCCCGCATCTCGCGGGAGCGGCGCATCCGCCTGCCCTCGAGGTATCCGGCGTCCCGGTGGAACATGCGGTGCTCGCTGCTGCGGTACCGCTTGGCCGCCATGAGGCAGGCCGCGCCGCCGGGCACTGCCCGTTCGACGACGAAGACGTCGGCCTCCTTGCCGGTCTTGAGGATGCCGAGGTCGGTGTCGGCCGCGGCCCCGTCGGTCACCAGCCAGGACGGCCGGGGGTGCGGCCCCTGGTCGGCGTCCAGCCAGGTCGACCAGCGGTCGGCGCCGTCGGGCAGCTCGGGGCCGGTGTCCTCGCGGACCCGGGCGAGCCGTTCCTTCTCGGCCTCGGTCAGCCTGCCGGAGCGGGTGGGCTGGACCTCGTCGTCGAAGCGCCGCCTGCGCATGCGCTGGGGACGGCGGGTGTCAGGGAAATCCTCTGCGTCGTGGGCAGAGGCGAAGTCGTGCTCTCGCACTGGTGGGTTCTCCAAGCTGAGTCTGGGGAGCCCCACCGCGCTGTGATGGCGAACAGCCTCCTCGGCGGTCCATGACCGCCGGGGCTGTGCGTGCCGGGAAAGAGGTCAGCGCGACGAGGCTGGTGGAAGGGCCGGTGCCTCGACCACCCGGGCGGCAATACCCATGACGGCACCTCCTCTGGTCCACCCAGCACTCCGCTGGGACACGAGCGCAGTCTGCCGGGGCGGCGAGACCCCGGGCAACCGATTTATCCGACCACCAGCTCCAGCGCCGTCCGACCGGCCTGGACCAGCCGCAACCCGGCCGCCGCGGCGATCGACACCACGCCGCGGACCGTCCCCGGCTCGCGCGGCGCGCACGCCAGGGCCGCCGCGAGCCTGCCCTTGTGCGCCTTGTTGAAGTGGCTGACCGCCGCGCCGCTCGCGGTGACCACCTTGACGGTGATCGCGTGCGGGATCGCCGCGAGCGCGGCGTACGGACCCGAGCGCAGGTCGATCACCAGCTCGTCCGCGGCGGACAGCGTCTTCTCCAGATCCGCCCGCCACACCCCGCGCAGGCCGCCGACCCCGGGCAGCACGGTGCCGCCGGAGAGCCGGTAGGCCGGGATCGGGTCGTCCGCGCGGACCACGCCGAACAGCGCCGACGCCACCGCCAGCCGCCGTCCGGCCCGCGCGCGCTGGGCCCGGGTGAAGGACCCGTAGCCCAGCGCGTCGTACAGCACGCCGGTATAGCGCTCGATCGCGGGCATGGTCGGCGTTTCCCGCAGCCGGGCGTTGCGCTCGACCTCGTCGGCCTGGCGCTCGGACAGGCCGAGCGCGGCCATCGCCGGCGCCGGGTCGAGACCGGCCAGCGCGGTCGCCAGCCGGTCGCGGACCGGGTTCAGCTCGGGGAAGGACAGCGCGGCCAGGTCCAGGGGCGCGCCGGAGCCGCCGTCGGCCTTGGTCTCCGACGGGGGAAGCAGCACGAGCACCCGGACAGCGTAATTCAGCCGACGAACGATCCACCCGACCGGCGATCCGGCCGACCGGCGATCCGGCCGACCGGCGATCCGGCCGACCGGCGATCCGGCCGACCGGCGGCCTGTTGACCGCCGGTCCAGCGGGGCGGCGGTTCGGCCGTACGGTCCAGCCGGGCGGCTGAGCCATCCAGTGGTTCAGCCGCCCGGTGGTTCAGCCGTCAGTGGTCAGCCGTGACGCAGAACTCGTTGCCCTCCGGGTCGGCCAGGACCGTCCACGCCATGCCCTCAACGGTGTGCTCGTTCAGCACCGTCGCGCCCAGTCCGACCAGCCGGTCGACCTCGGCCCGGCGGTCCTCCCCGTGGAAGTCCATGTGGACCCGGTTCTTGCCCGACTTGGGCTCGTCGACGCGCTGCAGCGCCACGGCGGTCAACTCCCCGAGCTTGGTGCCCCGGGGGGTGAGGAACAGGAACTCGCCGTCGTAGTCGGCGCCGACCTCGAAGTCCAGCGCGGCGGTCCAGAACTCCGCCAGCTTGCGCGGATTGGCGCAATCGATCGTCACGCCGCCCAACTCGATGCTCATGCGGTCGACGCTAGCCAGGGGGACCGACAATATGGACCCGTGCGCACCTTGGACTGGGTAGACGACCGGATCGTGGCACTGGACCAGACCCGTCTCCCGCACGACGTCGTGCTGCTCGACCTGCGGACCGTCGACGAGCTGATCGACGCCATCCGCACGCTCGCGGTGCGCGGCGCGCCCGCGCTGGGCGTGGCGGGCGCGCTGGGCGTCGCCCTGGCGGCGCGGACGACCGACGACGTCCCCGCCGCGGCCGCGCGCCTGCGCGCCGCCCGACCGACGGCGGTCAACCTCGCCTGGGGCGTCGATCAAGTGCTCCAGCACCGCGGCGCCGACGCGATGCTCGCCGCCGCGCTGCGCATCCGCGACGACGACATCGCCTCCTCCCGCGCGCTGGGCGCCAGGGGAGCGGAGTGGCTGCTGGAGCGCGTGGACGGCCCGCTCAACATCCACACGCATTGCAACGCGGGCGCGCTGGCGTGCGTGGAGTGGGGCACCGCGCTCGGGGTCGTCCGCGCGCTCCACGAGCGCGACGCGCTCGGCCACGTCTACGCCGACGAGACCCGCCCGCTGCTGCAGGGCGCGCGGCTGACGGTGTGGGAGCTGGCCGAGATGGGCGCGGCGCACACGCTCGTCGCCGACTCCGCCGGACCGTCGGTGATCGCCAACGGGCTCGTGCACGCCGTGGTCGTGGGCGCGGACCGGATCGCCGCCAACGGCGACGTGGTCAACAAGGTGGGCACCTACCCGCTGGCGCTGGCCGCGCACCGGGCCGGGATCCCGTTCGTGGTCGCCGCCCCGGAGTCCACAGTGGACATGGCGACGGCGACGGGGGCGGACGTGCCGATCGAGGTGCGCGCCGACGCGGAGGTGACCGCGTTCGCCGGGGTCAGGGTCGCGCCGGAGGGGACAAGGGCGCTCAACTACGCCTTCGACGTCACCCCGCGCGACCTGGTGAGCGCGATCGTGACCGAGGCGCGCGTGTTCTAACCCGAATGCGCTGGCCGCGGCGGTGTCACTACGCTGCCAGGCACAACCGCTGCCGCCGAGGAGCCATGCCGTGATCACCAGGATGTCGTCGCTGTTCCTGCGCACCCTGCGCGAGGACCCGGCGGACGCCGAGGTGCCCAGCCACAAGCTGCTGGTCCGCGCCGGGTACGTCCGCCGCGTCGCCCCGGGCGGGTACTCCTGGCTGCCGCTCGGCATGCGCGTGCTGCGCAACATCGAGGCCATCGTCCGCGAGGAGATGGACGCGATGGGCGCGCAGGAGATCCAGTTCCCCGCGCTGCTGCCCCGCGAGCCCTACGAGGCGACGAACCGCTGGACGGAGTACGGCCCGAACCTGTTCCGCCTCAAGGACCGCAAGGGCGGCGACTACCTGCTCGGGCCCACGCACGAGGAGCTGTTCACCCTCACCGTCAAGGGCGAGTACACCTCGTACAAGGACTACCCGGTCACGCTGTACCAGATCCAGACGAAGTACCGCGACGAGGCGCGCCCGCGCGCGGGCATCCTCCGGGGCCGCGAGTTCCTGATGAAGGACTCCTACTCCTTCGACCTCGACGACGAGGGCCTGGAGGCCAGCTACCAGGCCCACCGCGCTGCCTACATCCGGATCTTCGACCGCCTCGGCCTCCAGTACGTCGTCGTCAAGGCGACCTCGGGCGCGATGGGCGGCTCGGCATCCGAGGAGTTCCTCGCCGAGGCGCCGACCGGCGAGGACACCTTCGTGCGCAGCACCGGGTCGGACTACGCGGCCAACGTCGAGGCCGTCGTGACGCCCGCGCCCCCGGCGATCCCGCTGGCCGGGCTGCCCGAGGCGCAGGTGCACCACACGCCCGACACCCCGACCATCGAGACCCTGGTCGACTTCCTCAACGCCGCCGGGCTCGGCCGCACCTTCACCGCGGCCGACACGCTCAAGAACGTCCTGGTCAAGACCAGGATGCCGGGCGCGACGGAGTGGGAGCTGCTGGCCATCGGCCTGCCCGGCGACCGCGAGGTCGACGTGAAGCGGCTGGAGGCGGCGCTGTCGCCCGCGGAGTTCGCGATGCTGGAGGAGTCCGACTTCGCCCGGCACCCGTTCCTGGTGAAGGGCTACATCGGCCCCAAGGCGCTGCTCGACAACGGCGTCCGCTACCTCGTCGACCCGCGCGTGGTCGAGGGCACCGCGTGGGTCACCGGCGCGGACAAGGTCGACCACCACGTGATCGACCTGGTCGCGGGCCGCGACTTCACCCCGGACGGCACGATCGAGGCAGCCGAGGTGCGCGCTGGCGACCCCGCCCCCGACGGCTCCGGCATCCTGGAGGCCGCGCGCGGCATCGAGATCGGCCACATCTTCCAGCTCGGCCGCAAGTACGCCGACGCGTTCTCCCTCGACGCCCTGGGCAAGGACGGCAAGCCCGTCCGCGTCACCATGGGCTCCTACGGCATCGGCGTCTCCCGCCTGGTCGCGGTGATCGCCGAGCAGAGCCACGACGAGCGCGGCATCATCTGGCCCCGCAACGTCTCGCCGTACGACGTGCACCTGGCGGTCGCGGGCAAGGACGAGACCCAGAAGGCCGCCGCGGAGAAGCTGGCCGCCGAGCTGTCCGCCGCGGGCCTCGACGTCCTCTTCGACGACCGCGCCGCGTCCCCCGGCGTCAAGTTCGCCGACGCGGAGCTGATCGGCGTGCCGACCATCGTGGTCGTCGGCCGCGGGCTGGCCAACGGCGTCATCGAGGTCAAGGACCGCCGCACCGGCGAGCGCCAGGACGTCCCGGTGGACGAGGTCGTCCCGACGCTGCTGGGCCTCGTCCGCGGCTAGGCCGTGCGGCTGGCCGCGCCCACCAGCGCGGCCAGCACCGCCGGGGTGTCGGACAGGTCCTCGAGGACCAGGTGCGCGCCGCTGTCCCGCAGCTCGGACACCGACGAGCGCCCGGTCGCCACGCCGACGCCGATCGCGCCGTGGTGCAGGGCGGCGGCGACGTCGTGGGGCGTGTCGCCGATGACGACGACGCGGCCCGGCTCGAAGTCGGTGCCGTACTTCGCGCTCGCCGCCTCCATGGCGGTCTTGACCAGCTCGTGCCGGTCGGGCGAGACGCCGCCGTAGCCGCCGACCTCGAAGTCGAGGTGGTGGTGCAGGTCGAACGCCTCCAGCTTGCACACCGCCAGCTCCGGCAGGTTGCCGGTCACCAGTGACTGCACGACGCCCGGGTGCTCGGCCAGCGCGGCGAGCAGGGCGGCGGCGCCGGGCAGCGCGCGGCCCAGGGTCGGCATGTCGGCGCGGGCGGCGTCGGCGATGGCGACCAGCTCGACGAACAGCGCCTGCACGGTCTCCTCGGTCACCGCGATCCCGTGCGCCTCCAGCAGCTCGGCGGTGATCGCGCGCTCGGTGCGCCCGGGGAACGTCGGCACGTGCCGGATGGGCAGGCCGTGGGCAGCGGTCATCGCCTGGCCGTACCAGTCGCGGCCGATGCCGCTGTAGTCGACCAGGGTCAGGTCGATGTCCCACAGGACGAGCAGGTCGGGGCCGGGAACACGAGGATCGGTCACGCTGCCCATCGTGGCATGACCGGACGTCTGCCCGCACTGCGTTTTCAACGCCTGTTGATTTATCCGTCCCGGCCGCCTACCGTAATTCAACGACTGATGAACAACGGGAGGATGCCATGTCCCCAAGCCGCCTGGTCGCGGCCGTCGCCCTGCTCGGCGGCGTCGTCGCCACCGTGTTGGGCCTGCTCACCTTCGGCGCTCAGGCGAGCGTCCGGCCCGACGGCGTGCCGCTGGCCGTGTCCGGGCCCGGCGCCGAGCAGATCGCGGCCCGCGGCGCGGAGGCGGTCCGGTGGCGGGTAGCGGGCCCGGAGGAGGCCCGGGAGCTCCTGCTCGACAAGGAGGTCTACGGCGTCCTCGAACTCGGCCACCCCGCCACGGTCGTCGTCTCCGGCGCGGTCAACCCGGCGGGCGCGCAGCTCGCCCAGCAGGTCATGACCGGCGTCGCCCAGGCGGCGGGCGTGCCGTTCACCGTCGAGACGCTGCACCCGGCCACGGCCGCGGGCCGGACGATCCCGCTGGCGGCGAGCGCGCTGCTGTGGATCGGCGGGCTCGCCGCGTCCGCCGGGCTGTTCCTGCTGGGCAGGCGGGAAGGCGTCGCGCCGACGACCGGTCACCGGATGGCGCTCGTGGGCGGGGTCGCCGTCGTCGCCTCGGGCGCGGTCGTCGGCCTGACCGCGCTGTGGGACTCGACGGTGCCGCTCGGCTGGGACGTCCTGGGCTATCTGCTGCTGATCGGGGTCGCCTTCGCCGCCGTCCAGGGCGCGCTGCTCAAGTTCCTGGGCATCCGGGCGCTGGGCGTCCTCGGCCCGCTCTACCTGATCGCGCCCGCGGTCGCGGGCACGGTGCCCGAACTGCTCGACCCGGTGTACCGCGCCCTGCTGTGGTCGTGGACGCCGTTCCGGTTCTCCACCGAAGGGCTGCGCAGCCTCCTGCAGGGCACGCCGGACGCACCGGACGTGCTCCACGGCGTGCTCGTCCTCGGCGGCATCGCCGTCGCCGGGCTCGCCGCGCTCGCGATCCCGGCGCGTCAGCCCGCCAGGTAGCTCAGCCGGACCTTGCGCACGGGGTTGTCGACGTTGGTGTCGACCAGGCACACCGACTGCCAGGTGCCCAGCGCGAGCCGCCCGCCCAGCACCGGGATCGTCGCGTACGGCGGCAGGAAGGCGGGCAGCACGTGGTCGCGGCCGTGTCCGGGCGAGCCGTGCCGGTGCCGCCAGCGGTCGTCCTTCGGCAGCAGGTCGCGCAGGGCGGCCAGCAGGTCGTCGTCGCTGCCCGCGCCGGTCTCGACGATCGCGAGACCGGCGGTGGCGTGCGGCACCCAGACGTGCAGCAGGCCGTCGCCCTCGCCGTCGACGAACCGGGCGCACTCGTCGGTCAGGTCGCGCACCACCTCGGCCGCGCCGGTGCGGATCTCGATCTCCTCGCTTCGCACGCCGCCCAGCCTAGGGTGGGTGGCGTGCGCACCGCCTTCGGAGAGAAGTTCGACGTCCCGCCCGGCTACCTCAACACCGCCTCCCTCGGCATCCCGACCCTCACCACGGCCAACGCCGTCGCCGCGTCCGTCAGCAGGTGGGCGGCGGGCCAGGCCGACGCTCCCGACTACGACCTCCCGGTCCGCCAGGCCCGGACGGCCTTCGCCGAGCTGATCGGCGTCCCGGTCGAGCGGGTGGCCAGCGGGTCGGGCGTCTCGCCGCTGGTCGCGCAGGTCGCCGCGGGCGTGCCGGACGGCGCCAGGGTGCTCGTCGCCGAGGGCGAGTTCACCAGCGTGTCCTTCCCGTTCGCCGCCCAGGCCGCGCGTGGGGTGACGGTCACGGCCGCGCCGCTGGACCGGCTTGCCGAGCGCGCCGCGGACTTCGACCTCGTGGCCGTCGCGGTGGTCCAGTCCGCCGACGGCGCGGTGGTGGACCTCGACGGCCTGCGCGCGAGCGGCGCCCGCGTCCTGCTGGACGTCTCCCAGTCCCTCGGCTGGTTCCCGCACGACCTTGCCTGGGCGGACTGGGTGGTCGGCGCGGGCTACAAGTGGCTGCTCGCCCCGCGCGGCTCGGCGTGGCTGGCGGTGCGCCCGGAGGCCGCCGACTGGACGCTGCCCGTCGCGGCCAACTGGTACGCCGGGGACGACCCGTGGAAGACCGTCTACGACCTCCCGCTGCGCCTGGCCCCCGACGCCCGCGCCTACGACCTCTCGCCCGCGTGGCTGGCCCAGGCGGGCGCGGCCGCCGCGCTGCCCTGGATCGCGGGCCTGGACCTGGCCGCCGTCCGCGACCACGCCGTCGGCCTCGCCGACGCCCTGCTCGCCGCCCTCGGCCTGCCGCCGCGCGGCTCGGCCATCGTCTCGATCGCGGGCGAGGGCGTCGCGGAGCGCCTCGCCGAGGCCGGGATCCGCTGCGCCACGCGGGCGGGCCGGGCCAGGCTGGCCTTCCACCTGTACTCCGACGAGAACGACCTCGACCGCGCGATCAGCGCGCTGACCAGGGGAAACGGACAAATCTCCGAGTCGATCTGACACGGTCGGGGGACACCGATTACCGTGGTTGCCCGTGTCCGCCCCCCAGCGCCCCGGCCCTCCGCCCCCCTGGCGACCCCAGCAGGTTCACGGGCCAGCTCAGCACGGGCCCGGTCAGACCGAGTGGATTCCGCGAGTCCAGAACCAGCAGCCGCGTCGCAGTGAGCCGGTGTCGTTCGAGGACGCGCCGCCCGCGCCCCCGAGCAACCCCGCGGCCGTCTGGGCAATGCGTATCGCCGGCTTGGTGGCGGTGTCCGTTATCTCCGGTTTCCTCTGGGCCTACCTGCAGAGCGACGGCGGGGGAGGCGGCGGCACGGACCCGGGTGCGGGTGAGACCGGCGTCCAGAGCGTGCCCGACGGCCGCTTCACGTTCACCCCGCACGCGGACATGCGCGAGCCCAAAGTCGACGACGACTGCGCAGGCAACTCCCGCGGCAAGGTCAAGGAGTTCTTCCAAGAGCACCCGTGTGTCAGGCTGACCCGCAGCCTCTACACCAGCAGCCCTGCTGAGCAGGAGGGGGTCGTCCCGTCCGGCTCGGAGGAGGTGATCTACACCTGGGTCGCGGTGGTGGAGATGAACGCCTCCGACCAGGCGGCGGAACTCCATGAGATCGCCCAGTCGGACAACACGGGCAACGTCACCGACCCGATCATCGCGGGGATGGTCGACGTGCCCGGCATCGATCTGACCTACGGCCTCGGCCACGGTGGCTACCACTCGCAGCTCATCGGCAAGTACTTGATCATCGTCGAGTCCGACTGGGCGCCGACCGGGGATCGCTCCAAAGCCCAAGACGAGTTCCTCACAGCCGTTAGCGAGGACGCGCTCCGTTACGGGCAGCAGTACACATCGAGCGGCTGACAAGTGACTCAGGCCACCCCTGGCCTCACTCACCTGGTGGCTGCGCACCCCGGCCCGAGAGATGATCATCTTCCCCAGGCCATTCAACCTGGGGACTGGGATTCGGATCCGACGACCTCGGGCCCGCCTACACCCACCGGACCGGTTCTGGACTTCCTTACGGGACCCTTCAGCTCCGATCCGTCGAGCCGCTGTCGACCCCTTACTCCGGTTCGTGCTGGTGGGGCCGGATCAGCGGTGTTCGTCTCAATGACACGGTCTGGATCGACACGGCGTCCTCGCTCGACGAAGCCGCCAATGGGCGCTGGTCGGGGCCTTTGGGGAAGCGGTGGGTGGTGTCGGGCACCAGTCAGTACTCGCTGGCGAGCCCCAGCCTCGGTGCGGTCCGGACCTGCGCCGACTTCTCCGGGACTATCCGCTGCACTTCATGGCGGGAAACCATCTGAGCACCGGTCAGGGCTGACCGGGAAAGGACGGCACCGCCGCGTCGCTCCCGGCGGCCAGGCGCCAGCGGGTCGCGCGGATCGCGGACTGGGTCAGGGCGGCCAGCGCGGACTCGCGCAGCGCCTTGTCGTCGCAGCGTTCCAGCACGGCGCGCCACGCGACTGTGGCGTCCGTCTCGGCCGTGGCGACCAGCTTCGCGGCCGACGCCTCGTCCTCCACCGGCTCCGGGGGGACGTAGGCGGCCTCGGCGGGCGCGGGGGTGATCCCGGCCGCGGCCAGCAGTTCGGCCGTGGCGTCCCGCCGCTCGCGGTGCTCGGCGACCCCCTCGCGCAGCGCCTTGTCGTACGCGGCGGGCAGGAACGCGCTCACTAGCCCGTACACCCACAACGCCGCGTGCTCGGCACCCAGCGCGGCCTGCACGGCCGCCACCGTCTCCTGAGGCATCCCCGGCTGGCTCACAGCACCTCCCGCAGACTCGCGCACGCCGCCGTGACCGATCCCACCAGCCCGGCCCGGTACCTCGGCAGCGCGGGCACCAGGCCTGCGGCCTCCTTCTGCGCCGCGGTCAGCCCGTCGGTGAGCGCCTTCAGCGCGGCCTTCTCGTCCTTGGGCGCCGCGGGCGGCGTGGTGGGCGGCGCGGACGCGGTCGTCGACACCGGCGGCCGCTCGCGCTCCACCTCGGCCTTCAACGCGGTCGCGTGCTCGCCGCGCACCCTGGCCACCTCCCCGGCGCCCTCGGCCAGCGACGGCACGGCCGAGGCGATCGCGGTGGCCAGCGCGGCGTCGGCGCGGGCGCGGTCGGCCAGGGCGGCCAGCGGGTCGGGCGGGGGCGGCGGGCCGGGGTCCGTGCAGCCCGCGGCCGCGCCGAGCGCGACGCCCACTAGCACAGTCCGCCGGGGTACGCCGGAGTTGATCCTCACGGAAAGTCATCCTGCCAGGTCGCCGAGTCCGACCATGCCGGAGACGAGTTGATCGCCTGCGGCGGCCCTCTCCGCGCGGGCGAGATACGCTAGGCGACCACGGTCGGCGTGCGGTACCGCCGACCGGCCGACAACCGCAAGGCCGACCAGAAACAGGGGGCGCCGTCCACGTGGGCAACCAGCAAGAACGCGACTTGGAGCCGATAGTCGCCCAGGCCGTCGCCGCAGCCGGTTTCGAGCTCGAGCAGCTCGACGTGCAGCAGGCGGGCCGCAGGCGGCTGGTCAAGGTCGTGGTGGACGGCGACGACGGCGTCGGCCTCGACGAGGTCGCCGAGGTCAGCCGCGCGGTCTCCGCCGTGCTCGACGAGCACGACGCGGTGCTCGGCGGCCCGTACACCCTGGAAGTCACCTCGCCCGGCACCGACCGCCCGCTCACCAGGCCGCGCCACTGGCGGCGCGCACGGCTGCGCCTGGTGAAGGTCCGGCCGCACGAGGGGCCCGAGTTCGTGGGGCGGGTCGGCGCGGCGGGCGAGGACGAGGTCGAGATGCTGGTCGACGGCGCGCTGCGCGCGGTGCGCTACGCCGACGTGGCCAAGGCCGTCGTCGAGGTGGAGTTCAAACAGCCGCCGGTGGCGGAAATGGCGATGCTCGAGGGTCGGGCGTCCGGGACGGAGGAGGACGCGCGGTGAACGTCGACATCGCGGCGCTGCGGGCCATCGAGCGCGACAAGGACATCCCGTTCGAGACGGTGATCGAGGCGATCGAGACCGCCCTGCTCACCGCGTACAAGCACACCGACGGCCACCAGCCGCACGCCCGCATCGACATCGACCGGCGCACCGGCGTGGTCCGGGTGCTGGCCTTCACCCCCGGTCCCGACGGCGAGGTCGCCGAGGAGTGGGACGACACCCCCGAGGGCTTCGGCCGCATCGCCGCGACCACCGCCCGCCAGGTCATCCTGCAGCGGCTGCGCGACGCCGAGCACGAGCGCACCTACGGCGAGTTCGCTGCCAAGGAGGGCGAGATCGTCGCGGGCGTGGTGCAGCGCGACACCCGGGCCAACTCCCGCGGCATGGTCGTGGTCCAGGTCGGCGACACCGAGGGCGTGCTGCCCGCCGTCGAGCAGGTCCCCGGTGAGTCCTACACCCACGGCGCGCGGCTCAAGTGCTACGTCGTCGGCGTCTCGCGCACCGCGCGCGGCCCGCAGATCACCCTCTCCCGCACGCACCCCAACCTCGTGCGCAGGCTGTTCGCGCTGGAGGTGCCCGAGATCGCCGACGGCACCGTGGAGATCCCCGCGGTCGCCCGCGAGGCCGGGCACCGCTCGAAGATCGCCGTGCGGTCGACGGTCTCCGGCGTCAACGCCAAGGGCGCGTGCATCGGCCCGATGGGCGCGCGCGTGCGCAACGTCATGAGCGAGCTGGCCGGTGAGAAGATCGACATCATCGACTGGTCGGACGACCCGGCGACCTTCGTCGGGAATGCCCTGTCGCCCGCGAAGGTTGTCTCTGTCACGGTCGTCGACGAGCGCGCGAAGACCGCGCGGGTCGTCGTGCCGGACTACCAGCTGTCCCTGGCCATCGGAAAAGAAGGTCAGAACGCCAGGCTGGCGGCCCGGCTGACCGGCTGGCGCATCGACATCCGTAGCGACGCGGCGGCGGGCGCCCAGGCCGGGCCGGTATCCGGTTCGGCTGACTGAACGAAACGAGATAGACTTCCCGTGGTTCATCGTCCGGAACCGGTTTCCGCGCGTCCCGGTCCAGCCCAGCGGGTGCGGACCTGCGTCGGATGCCGCACCCGGGCGGTGGACACGGAACTGCTGCGAGTGGTGCTCGCGGACGGGGAGGCCATCCCCGACCCGCGGCGGCGGATGCCCGGTCGGGGGGCGTGGATACACCCCCAGCCCGAGTGTCTGGCCAAGGCCGAGAAGCGGCGCGCGTTCCCCAGGGCCCTCCGGGCCCCGGGGGCGGTCGGCGTCGAGGGCCTCCGGTCGGAGATCGACCGGATCGCAGGCCGTGCAGGCGCGGGATCTTCCCGCGCCGCTGTGAAGGACAGAAGGCAGGTCGACCCGTCATGAGTCAGCCGTGAAGCTGAAGACATGAACGCGCGACGTTAGGACGAGGTCGACGGGACCCATGCCCGCCGACCTCACCAGATGAGGAGAGCAGTGGCAGGCAAGGCCCGCGTGCACGAACTCGCCAAGGAGTTCGGCGTCACAAGCAAGGATCTTCTCGCCCGTCTTAAGGACATGGGCGAGTTCGTGAAGTCGGCGTCCTCCACCGTGGAGGCGCCCGTCGCGCGCAGGCTGCGCGACACCTACCAGGGCAAGGGCGACAAGGGCGGCGCGAGCGGCGAGGCCAAGCCCGCCGTGAAGCCCGGCCCCCGCCCGGGCGTCAAGCCCGGCCCCCGGCCCCCGGCCCCGCAGCCGCAGGCAGCGGCCTCGGCCCCGGCGCCCGCGGCGAGCAAGCCCGCGCCCGCGCCCGGACCGCGTCCGGCGAGCCAGGGCCCGGCCAACCAGGGCCCCAAGCCCGGGGTCAAGCCCGGTCCCCGGCCCGAGCCGCAGCAGCAGGCCCCGGTCCGCGAGCCCGCCCGCGAGCAGCGGCCCGCCGCGGCCGCCGGTCCGGCGAGCCCGACCAAGCCCGCTCCGGCGCCCGGCCCCCGGCCCGGCCCGAAGCAGCAGCCCCCGGCGCAGACCGGTCCCGGCGGCGCCGTCGTGCCGCCGAGGCCGCAGTCGCCCAAGCCCGGTCCGCGCGCGCCGCGGCCCGGCAACAACCCCTTCGGCGTCGGCGCCGGTGCGCCCGCGCCGCGTCCCTCCGGCCCCCGTCCCGGCCCGGCTGGCCCGGGTGGCGGCGACCGGCAGGAGCGCGGCCCGCGTCCCGGCGGCGAGCGTCCGGCCGCCGCGCGCGGCGACCGGCCCGCCGGTCCGCGTCCCGGCGGCCCGAACCCGGGCATGATGCCGCCCCGGCCCAACCCCGGCATGATGCCGCCCCGGCCCCCGCGTCCCGCGGGCGCCGGTCGCGGCGGTCCTGGCGGCGGCCCCGGCGGCGGTCGTGGCGGCCCGGGTGGCCGTGGCGGCCCCGGCGGCGGCGGTGGAGGCGGCTTCCGCGGCGGCGGTGGCGGCGGTGGCGGCTTCCGTCCCGGCGGTGGCGGCGGCGGTGGCTTCCGTCCCGGTGGCGGCGGTGGCGGCGGCGGTGGCGCAGGCGCCCCGGCCGGTGGTGGCGGCGGGTTCCGCGGCCGTCCCGGCGGTGGCGGCCCCGGTGGCCGCGGCGGCGCGGCTGGCGCCTTCGGCCGTCCCGGCGGACCCTCCAAGCGCGGCCGCAAGTCGAAGCGGCAGAAGCGCCAGGAGTACATGGAGAACATGCAGGCGCCCAGCGTCGGCGGCGTCCGCCTGCCCAAGGGCAGCGGCGAGACGATCCGGCTGGCCCGAGGCGCCTCGCTGACCGACTTCGCCGACAAGATCAACGCCAACCCGGCGTCGCTGGTGCAGGTGCTGTTCCACCTCGGCGAGATGGTCACCGCGACGCAGTCGGTCTCCGACGAGATCCTGGAGCTGCTCGGCTCCGAGATGAACTACAACGTGCAGGTCGTCTCCCCCGAGGAGGAGGACCGCGAGCTGCTCGACTCGTTCGACATCACCTACGGCGAGGACGCCGGTGACGAGGACGACCTGCAGGCGCGGCCGCCGGTCGTGACCGTCATGGGCCACGTCGACCACGGCAAGACCCGACTGCTGGACACGATCCGCTCCTCCAACGTGCACGAGCGCGAGGCGGGCGGCATCACCCAGCACATCGGCGCCTACCAGGTCGTCACCGAGCTCGACGGCAACGAGCGGGCGATCACGTTCATCGACACCCCGGGTCACGAGGCGTTCACCGCCATGCGTGCCCGCGGCGCCAAGGCGACCGACATCGCGGTCATCGTGGTGGCGGCCGACGACGGCGTCATGCCGCAGACGGTGGAGGCGATCAACCACGCCCAGGCGGCGAACGTGCCGATCGTGGTCGCGGTGAACAAGATCGACAAGGAGGGCGCGAGCCCGCAGAAGATCCGCCAGCAGCTGACCGACTACAACCTGATCGCCGAGGAGTACGGCGGCGACACGATGTTCGTCGACATCTCGGCCAAGCAGGCGATCAACATCGACGGTCTGCTCGAGGCGATCCTGCTGACCGCCGACGCCACCCTCGACCTGCGGGCCAACCCGGAGATGGAGGCCCAGGGCGTGGCGATCGAGGCCCACCTCGACCGCGGTCGCGGTCCGGTGGCCACGGTGCTGGTCCAGCGCGGCACGCTGCGCGTCGGCGACTCGATCGTGGCGGGTGACGCCTACGGCCGCGTCCGGCGCATGGTCGACGAGCACAACGAGGACGTCACCGAGGCGTACCCGTCGCGGCCGGTCCAGGTCATCGGCTTCACGTCGGTGCCCGGCGCTGGCGACACGTTCCTCGTCGTCGAGGAGGACCGCATCGCCCGGCAGATCGCCGAGCGGCGCGCGGCCCGCACCCGGGCGGCGCAGAACGCGCAGAAGCGCAAGCGGATCAGCCTGGAGGACCTGGACTCCGCGCTGAAGGAGACCAGCCAGCTCAACCTGATCATCAAGGGCGACAACTCCGGTACGGTCGAGGCCCTTGAGGACGCGCTCACCAAGATCGACGTGGGCGACGAGGTCGAGCTGCGGGTCATCCACCGCGGCGTCGGCGGCATCACCGAGGGCGACATCAACCTCGCGATCGCCGACAACGTCATCGTGATCGGCTTCAACGTCCGCGCCGAGGGGAAGGCCACCGAGCTGGCCAACCGCGAGGGCATCGACGTGCGCTACTACTCGGTCATCTACCAGGCGATCGACGAGATCGAGCAGGCCCTCAAGGGCATGCTGAAGCCCATCTACGAGGAGGTCGCGCTCGGCCGCGCCGAGATCCGCGAGGTCTTCAAGTCCTCGAAGGTCGGCACGATCGCGGGCTGCCTGGTGATGTCCGGGGAGATCCGGCGCAACTCCAAGGCCCGCCTGCTGCGCGACAACGTCGTCATCCAGGAGAACCTGACCGTCGGCACGCTGCGGCGGTTCAAGGACGACGTGACCGAGGTCCGCGAGGGCTTCGAGTGCGGTCTCACCCTCGGCTCGTACGGCGACCTGCGGGTCGACGACGTGATCGAGACCTACGAGATGCGCGAGAAGCCGCGGTCGTAGTCAGCCGACCGGGGGCGCTCCACCCGTGGAGCGCCCCCGGTCCGACCAACACCCTCACCCATGTATGTAGGTGCTCTTGAGTTGGACGTGTTGCTCGGCGACGTCCACTCCCTGAAGCAGAAGCGGTCCGCCGTGCGGCCCGTGATCGCCGAGCTGCGCCGCCGGTTCGAGGTCTCCGCCGCCGAGGCGGGCCACCTGGACCTGCACCGGCGGGCCCTCATCGGCGTGGCGGTCGCGGCCGCGGACGCCGGGCACGTCCGCGACATCATGGACGCGTGCGAACGCCTGGTCGCGGGCCGCCCCGAATTGGAACTCCTGTCCGCCCGGCACCGGTTGCTCGGGCCGGACGACGACTAGAAGGAACGCTGTCGTGGCCGACGCACCGCGCGCTCGCAAACTGGCGAAGCGCATCACCCAGATCGTGGCCTCGGCCCTGGAGCACGAGGTCAAGGACCCGCGCCTGGCCCGGGTCACCATCACCGACGCCCGGGTGACCGCCGACCTGCGCGAGGCGACGGTCTACTACACCGTCCTCGGCGACCGCATCGACACCGAGCCGGACATGGCGGGCGCGGCGGCCGCCCTGAACAGCGCGCGCGGCGTGCTGCGCAGCAAGGTCGGCCAGCAGACCGGCGTGCGGTTCACCCCGACCCTGCAGTTCATCGCGGACACCATCCCCGAGGACTCCCGCCGCATCGACGACCTGCTCGCCCAGGCCCGCGCGGCCGACGCCGAGGTGGCCGCCCTGGCCTCCGGCGCGACCCCGGCGGGCGAGGCGGACCCGTACAAGGCGCCGCGGGAAGCCGAGCCAGAAGACGACCAGTGACGGCCGAGCGCGTCCCGCTGAGCCGCGCGCGCGTGCTGGGCGCGGCCGTCGCCATCGCCGACCGGGACGGCATCGCCGCCCTCACCATGCGCCGTCTCGCCCAGGACCTGGGTGTCGAGGCGATGTCGCTGTACCACCACGTCGCGAACAAGGAAGCCCTGCTCGACGGCGTCATCGAGGTCGTCATGGCCGAGATCGCCGAGGCGGTGGGCGAGCCCGTGGTCGAGGACTGGCAGGCGGCGATGCGCGCCCGCGTCCTCACCGCCCGCCAGGTGTTCCTGCGCCACCCCTGGGCCGCGCGCGTGCTGGAGACCCGCACGTCGATCAGTCCCGGGGTGATCGCGTACTACGACGGGGTCCTGGCGATCTTCCGCGCTGGCGGCTTCTCCTACGACCTGGCCCACCGCGCGCTGCACGCGCTGGGCAGCCGGGCGCTGGGCTTCTCCCAGGAGCTGTTCGACCTCTCCGACCCGGCTGCCGACGCCGAGGCCGAGGCGATGGTGCAGGAGCTGGCCGAGCACTTCCCGCACCTGGCCGCGATGGTGGCCGAGATCGCGCACGACGACCCGGACAGCGCGCTGGGCTGGTGCGACCACCAGGCGGAGTTCGAGTTCGGCCTCGACCTGATCCTCTCCGGCCTGGAGCGCCTGCGCGCCGAGGGCTGATTCCCGCTTCGCTCCCGCCGGGCCGCCGCGCGCCCATTGACGGCCTTACAGCGTAAGATTAGCCTTACGACGTAAGCCTGATGGAGGGGGAGCGATGAAAGCGATCAGATTCGACCGGTACGGCGCGGCCGAGGTGCTGCGATTAGCCGAGGTGCCGGTGCCGGGGGAGGACGAGGGCGAGGTGCTGGTCCGGGTGCGCGCGGCCGGCCTCAACGCCGCGGACCTGCACATCCTCAACGGCGTGCCGTACGTGATGCGGCCGTTCCAGTTGGGCATGCGGCCCCGGGTGGGCGGTGTCGGCAGCGATTTCGCTGGCCAGGTCGAGGCCGTCGGGCGGGGGGTGACCGCGGTCAAGCCGGGCGACGAGGTCTACGGGCGGGTGGACCAGCGCGGGATCCTGCCCGCGATGGGGGCGGTGGCCGAGTATGTGCGCGTCTCCGCGGACTCCGTGCGGTTGAGGCCCGCCGGGCTGTCCGCCGTGGAGGCGGCCGCCGTCCCGCTGGCGGGGGCGACCGCGCTGCAGGCGATGCGCGACGTGCGGGAGGGCCAGCGCGTCCTGGTGAACGGGGCCGCTGGCGGGGTGGGCAGCTTCGCCGTGCAGATCGCCAAGGCGCGGGGAGCGTGGGTGACGGGCGTGTGCGGGCGCGACAAGGTCGCGATGGTCCGCTCGCTCGGCGCGGACGAGGTGGTGGACCGCGCCGCGGAGGACGCGACCCGCCTGCGGCCGGGCTTCCACCTGGTGCTCGACAACGGCGGCGACCACTCGCCGAGCGCGTGGCGGCAGGTGCTGCTGCCGGGGGCGACGTACCTGGCCTCGTTCGGCCGCCGCCAGGACGTCTGGCTCGGCCCGCTCGGGCGGCTGCTGCGGATGATGGCGCTCAACCTGGTGGTGAACCAGCGGCTGGCGCCGCTGGTGGCGAAGCCGAGCGGTGCCGACCTCGACGCGCTGACGAGGCTGATCGAGGACGGCCACGTCCGGCCCGCGGTCGACCGGGTGTTCCCGTTGGCGGACACCCCGGCCGCCGTGGCACACCTGGCGGGCGGGACGGCACGGGGCAAGGTCGTCGTCGCGGTTGAGGAGGGCTGAGCTGTGACGGTCCTGCTGATTGGGGTCTGGGTCCTTGGCGCGGTGGGGGCGCTTGGGGTGGCGGTGCGGGGCAGGGTTTCGTCGTGGTTGGGGAGGGGTGAGTGGTGACGGTTCTGGTGATCGCGGGCTGGGTCGTGGGCGTGGTGGCGGTGCTCGGCCTGGCGTTCCTGGTGACCATGCGGACCAAGGTCCGGCTTGTCCAGGACCTGGTCCGCCGGATGAACCGTAGGCTGCTCAACCCCCGCCAGCTGCGGACGGCGGGCTCTGTCGGCGCCTACGCGTCCGTCGTCCACCACACCGGGCGGACCAGCGGCGCCGCCTACCGGACGCCGGTCGTGGCGGTGGCGCACGGGCAGGGGCTCGTGGTCGCCCTCCCGTACGGTCCTCGGGCCGACTGGGTGCGCAACGTGCTCGCCGCTGGCGGTGCGACCGTCGACCACGACGGCGAGTCGTTCCAGGTCACGCGGCCGGAGCTGGTGTCGGGACCCGAGGTCGAGGACCTGTTCGACCCAGGCGAACGGCGGGCCCACCGGCTGTTCGGCGTGACCGACTTCCTGCGCATGCGGCGAGCGTGATCGAACCGGTGCCGCACCGTAATGGTCCAGACCTATACTCGGCCGCCCGGTCGGCGAGGTGAGAGGACCATTGTGGACTTCAGCAGACGAAGATTGCTCGGGTTCGGCGCGTTGGCACTGCTGGCGGCGTGTGGCAAGCGGCCTGCGCCCGCGGCGCCGGTCACCCCGGCCGCCGAGCTCACCGTCACCCCGCCGACCCTGGCGACCCCGTCGCTGAGCGAATTGGTGTACCGGTCGTCCATCGGCGACGTGCAGGTGGTGATCATGCGCCCGCGTGACGTGGCGGGCGAGCTGCCGGTGTGCCTGGCGCTGCACGGCTTCGGCGCGGACGCCCGGCAGTTCGTCGAGCTGGGGCTGCCGCCGCTGCTCACCGCCACCGACCGGGCGGGCCTGCCGCCGTTCGCGGTGGTGGCCGTCGACGGCGGCGAGTGGACGGCGGAGGCCCAGAAGATGCTGGTCGATGAGCTGCCGGGCTGGCTGGTCGCGGCCGGGCTCGCGCCCACGCCGTTCGCCGTCATGGGCATCTCCACCGGCGCGGTCGCCGCCTACACCTACGCCCAGGAGCCCGGCCCCACCGTGGTCGCGATGGTGAGCCCCGCGGTGTTCCCCGACTGGGCGGCCGCCTCCGACTTCGGCCTGCGCGACGAGGTCCGCTGGGCCGAGACCAACCCGCTGACGGGCACCTCCAGCGTCCCCATCGCCGTCTGGTGCGGCGAGGACGACGAGCTGGCCGACGCCGCCCGCGCGCTGGCGGCCCGCACGGACGCCGAATCGTTCTTCGCCCCGGGCGCGGGCCACACCGAGGAGTACTGGGCGTCGGTGATGCCCGACGTGCTCCGCCACATCGGGAAGTCCATCGGTTAACCGGCAACGGATCGATCAAGACGGTCCGCGGGGCTAGGTTCTTCCCTGTGACCCGCGTCCTGGCCGCCCTGCTCCTGCTGTCGCTGACGGCGTGCACGTCGCCGGAGGCGCCGCCGATGAAGGCGGACGGCCCGGCGCCGCAGGAGTCCCCCGAGCGCCTCTACGGCGAGTTCGTCTCCCGGCTCGCGCGGGCCGACGGCCCGGGCGTGTGCGCCCTGTTCACCCCGTCCGGCCGGGTCGCGTTCCAGGACGAGTGGGGCGTCGCCCAGTGCGACCTCGGGGTGACCGAGGCGGCGGGCGGTGTCGGCGACCCGGCCGCGTTCGCGGCGAAGGCGCCCGACTCGACGATCCGCGACAGCGAGACCGTGGTGGAGATGAGCGGCTGCGGCGTCGGCGCGATGAAGGCGCTGTCGGCCCCCGAGGGCTGGCTCATCGACGCCTACCTGCACCCCGACGCCGTCGACGGCTGCTGAGCGTTCGCGCTTGAATGACGGCATCATCTCGGTGATGCCGTCCTGTCGTCATGTCCGGAACTTTCCCACCCTCGTCGGGTATCTCGACCGATTCGGGGGTTAGGTCGGGGCGATCGGCAGTGGTATAAACCAATCGTTACTCGCCCGTGTGTCGAATGATGCGCGCTTGAGTGTTGACAGATGCTCTAAACGAGACCAAACTGCGCAAAAACATGCAGCCGGTGTGTGGCCCAGGTCGCAGATTGGCATCCTCGATCAGGTGGTGATCATGCGTTCGACCAGGTTGACGGTCATGGCGGCGGCAGCCGTGCTGACGCTCGCGGGATGCGGCGGTGGGTCCGATGCGGGTGGCGGCGGCGGGGAAGCACCGCTCACCCTCCCCGGTGTCGACGACTACCTCAACGCCCCGTGTCCGGAGGTCGGGACCAAGCCCGCCACCGACAAGGAGTTCACCTACTGGTCGATGTGGACCGAGGACGAGCCCCAGGGCAAGGTCCTCAGCAAGGCGATCCGCTGCTTCCAGGACAAGACCGGCGTCAAGGTCAACGTCCAGTGGCTCGGCCGCAAGCTGCTGACCCAGAACGTGGCGCCGTCGCTGAACACCGACACCGTGCCCGACCTGTTCGACCAGGACATCAGCCAGGTGCGCGCCGCCGTCGTCGCCGCGGGCGGGACCCAGTCGGTGGAGGACGTGCTGGACTACAAGGTCGGCGAGGGCGACAAGACCGTCCGCGACGTCGTGCCCGCGAGCTTCTACGACATGCCCCAGGCCAAGCAGGACGACGGCGCCCTCTTCTCGGTGCCGTACGAGATCCTCGGCAACGCCTGGTGGTACAACAAGGACCTGTTCCCGGACCTGAAGCCGCCGCAGACCATGGACGACCTGTTCGCCCTGTTCGACAAGGCGAAGGCCGACGGCATGGCCGCCATCGCCCAGGACGGCGACATCAACTTCTACAACGCCTACTTCTTCACCCAGATCGCCGCCCGCTACGTCGGCCCCGGCGGCCTGTCCGAGGCCGCGCAGGACAAGACCGGCCAGGCGTGGAAGACCGAGCCCGGCTTCGCCAAGGCCGCGGCGCTGGTCGAGCGCATGGGCGACGGCGGCTACTTCATCGACGGCTGGGACGCCTCCAAGTTCCCGCAGGTCCAGCAGCGCTGGGCGGACGGCGAGGCGGCCTTCCTGTTCGTCGGCTCGTGGGGTCCGAGCGAGACCCGCGAGTACCTGAACAAGCAGGGCGGCGACAAGGGCATCAGCTACGGCTCGTTCCAGTTCCCGACGCCGTCGGACGCCCCGCACAAGATCGTCGAGCAGCTGCCCATCGGGTTCTCGGTCACCAAGAAGGCAGCGCACCCCGAGGCTGCCAAGGCGTTCATCGCCTACGTGCTCAACAAGGACATCCTCTCCGGCATCCCGGCCGTGGCCGACAACCTGACCCCGCGCCCCGACCTGGCGGTCCCGGACTCGCTCAAGGACGTCAAGGCCGCCCTGGAGGACGACAGCGCCGAACGGGCGATCTTCATGGACGGCCTCGACGGCCTGGCCGCTGGCAAGTGGGTCGACAACGTGTTCTACCCGCTCAACAACGACCTGCTGAAGGGCAACATCAGCGCCCAGCAGTTCATCGACGGCCTGGCCGCCAAGCAGGCCGAGTTCTGGAAGGCAGCGGGCTGATGGCGGCTTCGCCGCAGACGTCACGTCCGGCGCCGGTCACCTCCCCGGAGGCGGACGTCACGTCCGCCGCCGGGGCGCACCTGGTCCGCAAGAAGCGGTTGTTCTGGCCGTTCCTGCTGCCCGCGATCGGGCTGTACGTGCTGTTCATGGTCGTGCCCACGGTGGCGACGGTCGTGCTGGGCTTCACGTCGTGGCAGGGCGCGGGCGACACCCCGGAGTTCAACGGCGTCGGCAACTTCACCGAGCTGTTCGCCTCCGACGCGTTCCTCTACTCGTTCCTGAACACGCTGCTCTACATCTTCGTGGCGGGCGTGGGCACGTTCCTGCTGGCGTTCCTGTTCACGATGGTGCTGCGCGAGATGCGCGGCGGGAAGCTCGTGCGGGCGATCCTGTTCTTCCCGAACATCGTCGCGCCGGTCGCGCTGGGCATGTTCTTCAGCATCATCATGATCTACCGGCCGAACCGGCAGGGCCTGGTCAACTACCTGCTGGAGAGCATCGGCGTCGACGCGGTGAAGTTCCTGGCCCCGGAGAACGTGACCTGGGTCGTGATCGGCTGCCTGATCTGGGCCAGCGCGGGCTTCTACATCACCATCCTGATGGCCGCGGTCGACCGCATCCCGCCGTACCTCTACGAGGACGCCGACATCGCGGGCGCGACGCCGTGGCAGAAGTTCCGCAACGTCACCCTGCCGCTGACCTGGGACGTCATCGGCGTGGCAGGCGTGCTCTGGACGATCGGCGCGATCAAGATCTTCGAGCTGGTGTTCGTCCTGGCCGGGCCGGGCACCTACTCGCCGCCGATCGAGTCGTGGACGCTGGGCCTCTACGTGTTCGACCGGTCCTTCGGCACCGCGGGCTCGCCGGAGTACGGCATGGCGTGCGCGGCGGCCGTGATGATGATCGCGTTGGTGTCCGTCCTCGTCGTCGCGCTGCGCAGGCTCATGCGCCGCGAGACCATCCAGTTCTAAAGGGGGAGGACATGACCGTGTCCGCGCCGGAGTCCGCGCCCGAGACCCGGGTCCGCCGGGAGCACCGCACACCGCCGCGCAAGCCGCGCCCGGCCCCGACCGCGCGCGGGTTCAGCCCGCTGCGCATCGTCGGCATGGCGTTCGTGTGGCTGTTCACCGCGCTGAACGTGGTGATCCTGTACTGGCTGGTGACGGCGGCGTTCAAGACGCCGATCGAGATCTTCAACAAGCCGTTCCACCTGCCCTACACCTGGTTCGAGCGGGGCGACCCGTTCCGCAACCTGCGCTACGCCTGGGAGAACGCGGGCTTCGGCAACGCGTTCCTGGTGACGGTGGCGCTGGTGGCGGTGTCGTCGGTGGTCATCGTGGCGGTGGCGGCGCCCGCGGCGTACGCGCTGACCAGGCTGGGCGTGCGCGGCAGCAACCCGATGACGAACTTCTTCGCCATCGGCATGGGCATCCCGTTCCAGACGCTGGTGATCCCGCTGTTCATCGGGATGGCCGACCTGGGGCTGACGAACAACCTGTTCGGCATGTTCCTGGTGTACGTGGCGCTGTCGCTGCCGTTCACCGTGTTCCTGCTGACGGGCTTCTTCAAGTCGCTGCCCGACGAGCTGGAGGAGGCCGCCGCCATCGACGGCGCCTCGCCGTTCCGCACGTTCTTCACGGTGATGCTGCCGCTGGCCCGCGGCGGCCTGATCACCGCACTGATCCTCAACGCGATCGGGCTGTGGAACGAGACGCTGCTGGCGATCGTGTTCCTCACCGACAACGCCAACTTCACCCTCGCCCGCGCGCTGTTCACGCTCTACGGCGCGGCGAGCTACCAGTCCGAGTACGGCGGCCTGATCGCGGGCGTGGCGATCGTCGTGCTCCCGATGCTGGTCATGTACATCCTGCTGGCCCGCCGGATCATCACCGGCCTGACCCTCGGCGCGGGCAAGTGACCGTGGCGGAAGGGGAGAACTGATGGCAACGGTCACCTTCGACGGGACCACCCGCTACTACGCGGGCAACCCGACCCCGGCCGTGGACACCCTCGACCTCGAGGTCGCCGACGGCGAGTTCCTGGTGCTGGTCGGCCCGTCCGGCTGCGGCAAGTCGACCACCCTGCGCATGCTGGCGGGCCTGGAGGGCATCGACGGCGGCGCCATCCGCATCGGCGAGCGGGACGTGACGAACCTGCCGCCGAAGGAGCGGGACATCGCGATGGTGTTCCAGAACTACGCGCTGTACCCGCACATGACGGTGGCCGACAACATCGGCTTCCACCTGAAGATCGCCAAGATGCCGAAGGAGGAGCGGGTCAAGCGCGTGCGCGAGGCGGCCGCGCTGCTGGACCTGGAGCAGTACCTGGAGCGCAAGCCCGCGAAGCTGTCCGGCGGCCAGCGCCAGCGGGTGGCGATGGGCCGGGCGATCGTGCGCCGCCCGCAGGTGTTCTGCATGGACGAGCCGCTGTCCAACCTGGACGCGAAGCTGCGGGTGCAGACCCGCACGCAGATCGCGTCGCTGCAGCGGCGGCTGGGCGTGACCACGATCTACGTGACCCACGACCAGACCGAGGCGATGACGATGGGCGACCGGGTCGCGGTGCTGCGCGACGGCATCCTGCAGCAGTGCGACACCCCGATCGGCCTGTTCTCCCGGCCCGCCAACGTGTTCGTGGCCGGGTTCATCGGCTCGCCGGGCATGAACCTGATCCCGGCGGCGGTGTCGGGGGAGTCGGCGACCGTCGGCGGCATGTCCATCCCGCTGACCCCGGCCCAGCGCGCGGCGCTGACCTCGGACCGCGTCGTCGTCGGCATCCGCCCGGAGGGCTGGTCGATCGGCTCGTCGGGCGTCTCCGCCGTGGTGGAGGTCGTCGAGGAGCTGGGCAGCGACCAGTACCTGTACTGCTCGGCCGACATCCCGCACGTCGAGGTGGCCGAGAGCGCCGAGGAGCGCGAGGCGCCGCACGCGTTCACCGTGCGCGCCCCCGGCATGTCCGGCTGGCACCGGGGCGACAAGCTCGCCCTGACCCCGCAGGCGGGCGCCGTGCACTTCTTCGACGCCGCCACGGGCGACCGCCTGCCCGACTGATGTGGACCGACCGGCGGGCGCGGGTGTCCGACGGCGTCGAGCTGTTCGTCGCCGACAAACCTGGGCACTCGCCCCTGCTGGTCATCCACGGCGGCCCCGACTGGGACCACACGTACCTGCGCACCCCGCTCCACGACCTCGACCGCCGCGTCCTGCTGCCCGACCTGCGCGGCTGCGGCCGCTCCACCCGCGGCCTGCCGTCCTACACCTGGGACGAGGCAGTGACCGACCTGCTGGCCTTGCTCGACGCCCTGGAGGTCCCCCGAGCGGACGTCCTCGGCTTCTCGACCGGCGGCCTGATCGCCCAGCGCCTGACCCTGACGGCCCCCCACCGCGTCCGGCGGCTGGTGGTCGCGTCGAGCAGCGTCATCCCCCTTCCCCCGGACGCCTTCGCGGGCTGGACGGAGCGCGACCGCAGACTCGCGGAGGGGGCCGACGCCCTCCCACCCGACCTGACCGGCGCCGAGGCCAACCGCGCCCGCGCGATCGCCTTCGCCACCTGCAACGTGTGGCGCGCCGAGTCCCTGCCCGACTACCTCGACCGCCTGTCCCGGATCGCCTTCTCCGGCGACTGGAGCCGCGCCTGGGAGGCAGGTGCCCTGCCCCCGGTCCGCGTGCCGGACGCCGAGGCCCGGCTGATCGCCCTGGGCGTGCCGATCCTGCTGCTCCACGGCCGCCAGGACATGACGTTCCCGGCGGCCCTCGCCGAGCAGGCGGCCGCCCGCAACCCGTCGGCCACCGCCGTCATCCTCGACGAGGCGGGCCACATGGCCCACATCGACCAGCCGGGCGCGTGGCTGGGGGCGTTGAGTCGGTTCCTGGCCTGACCTCGACGCGCCCGGACCGCGGCGCAGTTCCTACCGTTGAGGTGACCGCTGGAAGACCGAGTACAGGTACACCAGCGACGGGACCAGCAGCACCGACCCGATCCCCAGCACCCACAGCACCGGGGTCAGCACGCTGGGCGACGCCGCGGCGCCGTCCACGGTCAGTCCCGGAAGCATCACCGGATACTGCGCCACGCCCCATGCCCACAGCACCGCCGTCACCGCGATCGCGGCGGTGAGCCGCACCAGCAGGTACCGCCGCGCCACGAGCAGGCCCAGCGACAGCACGCCCGCCGCGACGCTGGTGATCACCAACGGCAGCGCGGTCCCCACCAGACCGTCGAACAGCGCGGGCGCGTCGGCCCGCAGCACCGGGAAACCGGCCAGCGTCAACGCGCCCAGCGCCAGGCCGGTGATCAGGGCCCGCAGGCGGAACGCCTCCGCGAGCGCGGTCGAGCCCGCGCGCCGGGCGTCGGCGGTCAGGTACACCGCGGCCAAGTACGCGCACGCGCCGACCGCGATCAGCCCGGTCGTGACCGAGGTCGGGTTCCACCAGCTGGTCCAGATGTCCCCCGCGTCGATCCCGACCGGCACCCGGCCGGAGGCCACCGCGCCGAGCGTGGCCCCGAGGAAGAACGGCGTGACCACCGAGGAGAACGCGAACGCCGCGCCGAACAGCCGCCGCTGCCACAACCGGTCGCTGACCTTGCGGAACGCGAACGCCGCGCCGCGGGCGATGATCCCCAGGGCGGCCAGCGTCAGCGGGATGTAGAGCGTGGCGGCGAAGGGCGCGAACGCTGCCGGGAACGCCGTCCAGAACAGGGTGATCACGAAGATCAGCCAGACGTGGTTGGCCTCCCAGACCGGGCCGATCGAGTGCTCGATCAGCTCGCGCTGCGGGCGTCCGCGCTCGCTGCCGCCCGCGAGCAGGTCCCACAGGCCACCGCCGAAGTCCGCGCCGCCGAACAGCGCGTACAGGGTCAGGCCGATCCACAGCACCGCGAGCAGGATGTCAGCGCTCATGGCTCTCCTCCTGCGGGGCACGCACCGGGCCCCGGCGGGCCAGCAGCCGCAGGACGTAGACGGTGGCCACGGTCAGCACGGCGTAGACCGCGAGCACGATCCCCAGGCCGACCAGCAGCCCCGGCTGCGGGTTGACAGCGTCGCGGGTCAGCATGTGGCCGTAGACGATCCAGGGCTGGCGGCCGACCTCGGTGACGACCCACCCGGCCTCCATCGCCAGGACCGCGGCCGGGCCCGCGAGCGCGGCGGCCCAGAGGAACAGGCGGGCGCGCGGCAGGTCGCGGCGGCGCAGCCAGGCGACGGCGAGCCAGCCGCCGAGGGCGACGAGCCCGAACCCGATGGCCACCATCAGCTGGAAGCTCAGGTGCACGACGTTGACCGGCGGCCGCAGGTGCGCGGGCGCCTCGTTCAGGCCCAGGACGACGGCGTCGGGGTCCCAGTGGGCCAGCAGCGACAGGGCGTTCGGGATCTCCAGCGCGTACCGCAGCTCACCGTCGATGTAGACGCCGCCCAGGGACAGCGGCGCGCCCGCGGTCGTCTCCGCGAGGCCCTCGATCGCGGCGAGCTTGAGCGGCTGGTAGTCGGCGAGGAAGTGCGCCGCCCAGTCGCCCACCACGACCTGCACCGGGGCCAGGACGGCGGCGACGGTGAAGGGGACCAGGAAACCCAGCCGGTGGTGCCGGTCCCGCCTGCCGCGCAGCATCCCCACCGCGTACACCGCGGCGATGCCGAACCCGGCGACCATGAACGCCGCGACGATCATGTGCACGGTCTGCGGCGGGGTGGCGGGGTTGAACATCGCCTCCCACGGCCGCACGTCGGTGACCTCGCCGTCGACGAGGTCGAACCCGCGCGGCTGGTTCATCCAGGCGTTCGCGGTGACGACGAAGAACGCCGAGGCGACCCCCGCCACCACGATCGGCAGCCCGGTGAGCAGGTGCGTCCTCGGCGGCAGCCGGTCCCAGGCGTAGAGGTAGATCCCCACGAAGATCGCCTCGATGAAGAACGCGAAGCCCTCCAGCGTGAAGGGCAGCCCGATGACCTCGCCGTAGCTGCCCATCAGCCCCGGCCACAGCAGCCCCATCTCGAAGCTGAGGATCGTCCCGGACACCGCGCCGACGGCGAACAGCACGCCCATGGCCCGCGCCCAGGTCCTCGCCAGCACCTCGAACGCCGCGTCGCCGGTGCGCAGGGCCCGCCACTCCATGAACACCACGAGCCCCGGCATCCCGACGCCGAAGCAGGCGATGATGATGTGCCACCCGAGGGAGAACGCCATCTGCGTCCGCGCCGCGACCAGATCCCCCGGCGTCGCCGCGTCGGCCAACACCTCGACCAGCACGCTGACGCCCCCTCCACGCTCGGCTGCCCACCCATCGTGCGCGCGGCCCCGCACCCCCGCCAGTCGGCCCGACAGCGCCCCGAGCCCACACAGCGGCCACGATCCCGCCCGCCAGGGACCCGCAGTACCCCACCCACACCGCTCCTACTCCTCCGACACGGCGACGCGTGGGCGCTTGGCTCCGCGGGTCCCTATCCGCTCGGCCTCCGCAAGGCGGTCTGGCGGCGCGCCGAGCCACGGCGGCTGGCGGTGGTTCTGCCTGCTTTCGGCTGCGCTGCTTCAGGCACATCGGTCCCACACACCGCGACGCTCGGCGCGCTCGGCCTCGCGCACGACCATCCCTCCGGCCCCCGCGAGTCGGTCCGGGCGGCGCGCTGAGTGCACGTCGGCGGGCGGCGGTTCTGCCCGCCTCAGCCGCGGTGCTTCAGACACACAGCGGTTCGGCCTGTCCGGCACCGCCGACCCTGCACCTCGGCGTGCCCCGGTTCCGCCTGCTTCCGAGGTCGGGGTGCCTCACGCACAGCGGTCCCGCCTGTCCGGCACCGCCCACCTCGGCGCCCTAGCCCCTTCAAGCCGTCCCGTCGGCTCTCACGCGCGGGTGCGGCGGGCGCGGAAGGCGGCGACGTTGGCGCGGTTGGCGCAGCGGGTGGAGCAGAAGCGCTTGGCGCGGTTGGTGGAGGCGTCGAGGAAGTGGTTGCCGCACGGACACCGGCCCCAGCGGTCCACGCCGTGGCGGACGATGGCCTGGGCCAGGCCCCACGCCGCCGCGGCGGCGACCTCGGTGGCCGGTGGGGCGTCGACGTCGGCGACGTGGACGTGCCAGGTGCCGGTGTGCCCGGACAGCCGAGGGCGGGGCGGATGCGCGCTCAGCAGGGCGTTGACGCGCGCGAGCACGGCGTCGGCGTCGCGGTCGGTGGCGGCGTCCAGGGCGTGGCGGAGGCCGTCGGCGACGGAGCGCAGCGCGAGCAGGTCGGCCTCGGTCGTGCGGTCGGCCCACCACGGCTCGTCGTGGAGGGCGGCGCGCAGGGCCGGGAGGTCGGTCAGGTCGGCGTTGGCGAGCCGGAGCGCGACGTCGAGGTAATCGGCGTTGTCCATTCCCGGTCCTTACGCGTACGGTAAGGGGCAAAGTTGTCTTTCGTATCTTACGGGGGTCGCCGTGCGGCGTCAGGTGCTCGCGCTGGCCGTGCCCGCGCTGCCGGTGCTGGCCGCCGAGCCGCTGTACCTGCTCGTCGACACCGCCGTCGTCGGCAGGCTCGGCGGCCTCGAACTCGGCGCGCTCGGCATCGGCGCGATCATCCTGGCGCAGCTGTCGACCCAGTTCACGTTCCTGTCCTACGGCACCACCGCCCGCGCGGCCCGCCTGTACGGCGCGGGCCGCCGCGAGGACGCCGTCGTCGAGGGCGTCCAGGCCACCTGGCTCGCGCTCAAGCTCGGCCTCCTGATCGTCCTTATCGGACAGTTGACTGCCGGTCCCATCGTCCGCGCCATGGCGGGCCCCGGCGACCTGGCCGACGCGGCCGCGTCGTGGGTCCGCATCGCCATCTGCGGCGCCCCGCTGATCATGGTCACGCTGGCGGGCAACGGCTGGATGCGCGGCGTCCAGGACACCCGATCGCCCCTGCGGTACGTGCTCGCGGGCAACGGCGTCTCCGCGGCGCTCTGTCCGATCCTGGTGCACGGCGCCGGATGGGGCCTCAACGGCTCGGCGTACGCCAACGTCGCCGGCCAGGCGGTGGCCGCGGCCCTGTTCCTGCGCGCGATCCGCACGGCCCCGCTGCGTCCCCGGTGGGACATCATGCGCGGGCAGATCGTCCTCGGCCGCGACCTCGTCCTGCGCAGCCTGGCCTTCCAGGCCTGCTTCGTCTCCGCGATCACCGTCGCCGCCCGCCACTCGATCCCCGCGGCGGGGGCGCACCAGGTCGTCCTGCAACTGTGGACGTTCCTGGCGATGGTGCTGGACTCGCTCGCCATCGCCGCCCAGTCGCTGGTCGGCGCGGCCCTCGGCGCGGGCGACGCCCGGCGCGCCCGGGTCCTGGCGCGGGGCCTGACCGGCTACGGCCTGCTGTGCGGGGTGGTCTCGGGCGTCGCGTTCGCCGCCGTCGCGGGGGTGCTGCCGCGCGTGTTCACCGCCGATCCCGCCGTGCTCGCCGAGATCCCGAACGCCTGGTGGTTCTTCGTGGCGCTGCAACCGGTCGCGGGCGTCGTCTTCGCCCTGGACGGCGTCTTCCTCGGCGCGGGCGACACGCGCTACCTGCGCACCACGACGCTCCTGTCCGCCATCGTCGGCTTCCTCCCCCTGATCTGGATCTCCCACGTCCTCGGCTGGGGCCTCGTCGGGATCTGGACGGGCCTGTCCGCGTTCATGGTCCTGCGCCTGGCCGCCCTCCTGATCCGCGCCCGCACCTCGACCTGGGCGGTCACCGGGGCCAGTGTGTGACCGCTGTGAGCAACCGCACCCTGAGCATGGCTAACTATCTCGGCGCTCGGCCGCTGTAATAGGTGAGTCCCCGTCGCGGAGTGGAGTGGTCCCTGTGAGTCCCGCCCAGCGTCGTGCGCTGGCGGTGTGGGGTACGGCGGTGATGGTGTACCTGCTCGCCGTCTTCCACCGCACGACCCTCGGGGTGGCCGGGCTGGAGGCCGCGCAGCGGTTCGGCATCGGCGCGGCCGCGCTCGCCGGGTTCACCGTGCTGCAGATCGGCGTCTACGCCGCGATGCAGATCCCCACCGGGCTCCTCGTCGACCGGTTCGGCCCGAGGGTGACGCTCAGCTGCGCCGCGCTCCTCATGGGATCGGGCCAGCTCCTCTTCGCCTACGCCGAGAGCTACGTCCCCGCGCTCCTCGCCCGAGGCGTGCTCGGCCTGGGCGACGCGCTCGCCTTCGTGAGCGTCCTGCGGCTGGTCGCCGCCCACTACTCGCCCCGGCGCTATCCGACCCTGACGGCCGCGACGGCCGCGCTCGGGTCCGTCGGCAACTTCGCCGCCACCGTCCCCCTGACGCTCCTGCTCGCCGACGCGGGCTGGACCACGGCGTTCGCCGTCGTCGGCCTGCTCACCGCCGCCTACGCCGGGATCGTCGTGTGGCGGGTCCGCGACGCGCCGCACGGCGAGGAGCCGCAGCGCAGCGACGCCGTCGGCGTGCGCCAGACCCTCGACCAGGTCCGCCAGGCCTGGCGGGTGCCCGGCACCCGGCTCGGGTTCTGGGTGCACATGTCCACCTGCTTCGCCCCGAACGTCCTCGGGCTGCTGTGGGGCCTGCCGTACCTGGTCCAGGTGCAGGGCCTCACCGAGCCGCAGGCGGGCGTCGTGCTGAGCCTGATGGTCATCGTCGCCATGGTCTGCGGCCCCGCGGTCGGCGAGCTCATCGGCCGCCACCCGGCCGCGCGGATGCCCATCGTGCTCGGCTACCTCGGGATGGCGACGGTCATCTGGACCGTCATCGTCGCGTGGTCCGGCTCGCTGCCCACGCCGGTCACCGTGACCGCCATCGCCGTGCTCGCCGCGGGCGGGCCGATGTCGGGCATAGCGTTCGCCCTGGTCCGCGACTACAACCCGCTGCGGAGGGTCGGCACGGCCAGCGGCATCGCCAACGTCGGCGGCTTCGGCGCGACGACGGTCGCCTCGCTGGCCGTCGGCGTGCTCATCGGCGGGGACGCCGCCGCGGCGGGCGCCGACGACTTCCGCCTCGCCTTCGCCGCCGTGCTCGCCATGCTCGTCGCGGGCGCATGGCGCACGACGGTGTGGTGGCTGCGCGCCCGGGCCGTCGTGCTGGCCAAGGTGGAGGCGGGGGAGACCGTGCCGGTGCAGATCCGCCGCCGTGCCTGGGACATCACCCGCGCGGCGTAATATTCACCGTCGTGTCCTCTCGCCCTGTTGTGCCGCCGGGGCTTGTCGTCGTCGACAAGGCGCCCGGCATGACCTCCCACGACGTCGTCGCCCGGGTCCGCCGCATCCTCGGCACCCGCAAGGTCGGCCACGCCGGAACCCTGGACCCGATGGCCACCGGCGTCCTCGTCCTGGGGATCGAGCGCGCCACCAAGCTCCTCGGCCACCTGGCCCTCGACCGCAAGGTCTACCTGGCCACCATCCGCCTGGGCACGGCCACGACGACCGACGACGCCGAGGGCGAGCACCTCTCCGAGCCCGACCCCGCCGTGCTGGCCGCGGTCACCGATGCGGCCATCGCCGCCGGTGTCGCCGCCCTGACCGGCCCGATCGAGCAGGTCCCCAGCTCCGTCAGCGCCGTCAAGATCGACGGCAAGCGCGCCTACGCCCGCGTCCGAGCGGGCGAGGACGTCGTCATCCCCGCCCGCCCGGTCACGGTGTACCGCTTCGACATCCTCGGCACCCGCCGCGACGACAAGGCCATCGACCTCGACGTCATGGTCGAGTGCTCATCGGGCACCTACGTCCGCGCCCTGGCCCGCGACCTCGGCATCGCCCTGGGCACCGGCGGTCACCTCGCCGAACTCCGCCGCACCCGCGTCGGCCCCTTCGACCTGCGCGTCGCCCGCACGCTGGAGGCCCTCCAGGACGCCCCCGGCCTCTCCCTGGACCTCGACGCCGCCGTAGCCACCGCCTTCCCCCGCCGCGACCTCGACCGCGTCGAGTCGGCGGCCCTCTCCCACGGCAAACGCCTCCCCGCGGCAGGCATCACCGGCACGTACGGCATGTTCGACCCCACGGGCAAGGCGCTGGCGCTGGGGGTGGACGAGGGGAAGACCGCCAAGGCCCTGGTCGCCCTGGCGGTCTGATCCGCAGGATGGTCAGCCGTCGTGGTAGCTGGAGTACACCTGTGCCCGGAAGTTGATGTTGTTGTCAAAGCTTCCGAGCAATGGCGCGTCGAGGGGGAATCTCTTGTTGATCCTCCAGTCGTCCCCGCGGAGCAGGTAGAGGCGGTCGCAGGTCGCGATGCCCTGCACCGACGACAGGTTCTCGGTCCAGTAGTCGTTGAAATCGAGCCGGTACCCTGATTTGTCGCAAACCCCGTCGTCGCCGTGCACCACGTTGGACGCGCCGCCGTAATAGGCGTGCTCGTACAGAATGATCAGCGCCTGGCTCTGCCGGGTGTCGTAGCCGAGAGTGTGTGCCTTGGCGCGCATCCCGGCCACGGCGTCGGCCCGCGACACCTTGGAGCAGTGCTCCACAACGACCCGCGACGACTCACCGTCGGGCGAGTCGCCCATCAACGTCGAACAGTAAGGCATTACCTCGGTCCCTTGGGCCGTCACCGCCTGAGCGTGGCCGTAGGTCGCGAGCGTGAGCGCCACCACCACTGCGGCAAGGCATGCGAATGCCCGGCGTGCGAATGTCACCATGCTGCCCTTCGATGCGTATGCGTCAGGATGAGCGGTCAGCCAGTTTTCATCCCCAGTGCCATCCCCAATATGGCTAACGCTGACCGCCCTGCATACATCATCCTTTCGTCGTGTCTCGAACATCGACACCGCCAGGAGGTCTCTTCTCGTGCCTCCGCTTGGTCTCAGGCGAAGGCTGCGAATGCTGAGGTGGCGGCTAACGAAGTTGTCCGTCGGTGACGGTCGATTTAGTTCGGCCGGACACCCGTCTCGTCTACGACCGCTATCTCCACTGCGGTGAAACCGGTCACCGTCCCCGCCGGGACCCCTGACTCGGATTCGGTGGTCAGGACCTGGCGTTCGCCGACGAAGACGCCGGTGACCGGGTCGATGATGATCTCCTGGCGGACCCGGCCGTCATCGATGCCGACGGCGGTTCCGCGCCGTCCGTCCAGGTTGGCGGCGTTGTCGGTGATCTGGAGGCCCTGGAGCATCGCGAGGGCGCGGAACAGGGGGGTCCGCACGTCCGCGGGGAGCAGCCCGCCCCGCAGGGCGTCCGCGGCGTAGATCAGCAGCTGGGAATCGCCGCGACCGTGGTCGGGGGCGTCCGCGCGAAGGCGGTCGAGCAGCGGCCCGGGCTCTCGGGGCAGCCCGGCGATGAACTCGCGGGTGGGCGCCTGCCACTGGCCAGGGGTCGTGCACGGCGGTTGGCCGGTCAGCACGGCCGCGAAGTCGCCGCACCTCGCCTTGACCGGGAGCCCGGCCGGGCCCGGAGGGTTGACGGTCAGGCCCGCGGCCAGCGCCTCGGCCTCCGAGCCCAGGACCCAGACCCGTCGACCGGTCTCCGATCGGCGCATCTCCCATTCCCGCTCATACTCCGCAGGCGCCCAGACCTCGGTCACCGTCTCGGCCAGATACGCCGTCCGCCCGATCTCCCTGAGATGCCAGGCGTGCGTGGCGACGTAGCGGAACCGCCCCGGCCCCACCGGTGTGTCCTCGGCCTCGATCGCGGCCAACTCCAACGTCGCCACCGCCTCAGCCGACGCCGGGCCCAGCGGGTTCTCGGTCTGGGCCACCAGCAGGGCGACGACCAACCCGACGACCACCAGCATCGACGCGGCCACTCCCACTACCCGCGGGCGCCTGCGGCCGCCCCCGTCGATCTCGGCGAGCATCCGGTCCTTCGCCTCGCCCAAGCGCTCGTCGGAGACGCGCACGTCGGCGTTGAGCCGGTCGAGGGCGTCGTCAAGCTCCTGCTCGGTCCAGTGTCGTCCGCCGTCGCTCATGTGGTCTCCCCGTCCTGAGTCGGTGCTGTCGCGAGCCGGGCCTCGGCTGTCCTCAGGGCGGACCGCGCGCGGTGCAACCGGGAGCGCGCCGTGCCCGCCGGGATGCCGAGCGCGGCGCCCGCCTCCGCCGGGGTCAACCCGGCCCACGCCGTCAGCAGCAGCACGTCGCGGTCCGCGGCGGGCAGGGCGATGAGGGCTGACGCGAGTCTGCCGACCCGCGCCGCGGCGTCGACGCGGTCGATGGCCTCGCTCTCCGGCAGCGCCGTCCCCACCTCACGGCGGCTCAGCCGTGCGCTGAGATCGAGATTGCGCAGCTCGTCGCGCCGGTGCTTGCGGCACAGGTTGGTCGCGATCCCGAACAGCCAGACCCGCACCGCGGCGCGCCCCGGGTCGTATCGGCGCCGCGCCGCCCACGCGGTCACGAAGGTCTCCGCCAGCAGGTCGTCCGCGGCCCCCTCGCCCACCCGCCGGGCGAGATAGCGGTGGACCGACCGCGCATAGCGGTCGAACAGATCGCCGAACACGGTCGCCGCGTCCTCGGCCAGGAGGTCCGGCCGGACGTCATCGGCTGCCATGCCCACCATCCTCGTGCCCGTCACACCCTGTATTGCCGGAAGCGCCCGTGAGCGTTCGCAGGCCGCCTGCCCGCCGAGGTCGTGCGGGCGGACTAGGCTCGACCCCGTGCAGCGATGGCGTGGGCTTGACGACCTGCCCGGCGGGTGGGGGCGCTGTGTCGCCACCATCGGGGTGTTCGACGGGGTGCACCGGGGGCACCAGGCGCTGATCAGCAGGGCGGTGAAGCTTGCCGCCGAGAAGAACGTGCCGAGTGTGGTCGTGACGTTCGACCCGCACCCGGCCGAGGTCGTGCGGCCGGGTAGTCACCCTGCGCAGTTGACCACGCTCGCGCGCAAGGCCGAGTTGGTCGAGCAGTTGGGCGTGGACGTGTTCTGCGTCCTGCCGTTCACCCCCGAGCTGTCCAAAGTGCCCGCTGACGAGTTCGTGCACGAGTTCCTCGTCGAGCGGCTGCACGTGGCCGCCGTGGTGGTGGGCGAGAACTTCACCTTCGGCCACCGCGCGCTGGGCAACGTCGAGCTGCTCACCAAGTACGGCAAGCGGTTCGGGTTCGCCACCGAGGGGGCGAGCCTGGTGGGCGGGGAGATCACCTTCTCCTCCACCTACATCCGCGCCTGCATCGACGCCGGGGACGTGCGGGCCGCCGAGGCGGCGCTGGGGCGGCCGCACCGGATCGAGGGCATCGTCGTGCGCGGGGACCGGCGCGGCCACCAGCTCGGCTTCCCGACCGCCAACCTCTCCACCCCCCGCTACACCGCCATCCCCGCCGACGGCGTCTACGCCTGCAAGTTCCACCTGCCCAACCGCGCCCCGATGACCGCTGCGGTCTCGGTGGGCACCAACCCCACCTTCTCCGGCCGCGAGCGCCGCGTGGAGGCCTTCGTCCTCGACGTCGACGAGGACTTCTACGGCCAGCGCGTCGCCCTGGACTTCCACGAGCGCCTGCGCGCCATGGAGAAGTTCGACTCCACCGAGGCGCTCGTCGAGCAGATGCACCGCGACGTGGCCCGCACCCGCGAACTCCTCGACGCCGAATAGCGGCGAATCCCTACGGAAGGTGACCAAGACCTGGCAAGATACGGCCGGGTCGTAGGGAGAGAGGCCATCAAGTGGAGGACCACAAGATCGTCCAGCGCAACATCGCGCTGCAGCGCGAATGGTATGGGGAGCCGTTGGGCGATCGGGTGCGCAGGCTGGTGGTGGCCTTCGACACCTCGCAGGCGAACCTGGCCGACGTGCTGGGGATCAGCGCGCCGATGCTGAGCCAGGTGATGAGCGGCCGCCGGGCCAAGATCGGCAACCCGGCAGTGCTGGCCAGGCTGATCATGCTGGAGCGCAAGATCCTCACCCCGGAGGTCGCCTCCGGCGCCAAGGAGCACCTGCAGAAGGCCCTGGAGGACGTGCGCGTCTCCAAGCCCGCCGTGACCCGCGACAGCCTCCCGGTCGACGTCGGCCGCAGCGCGATCATGGCCCTGCGCAGGCTCATCGCCGCCGACGACCTCACCCAGGCCGCCGACCTGCTGGACCCGCGCTTCCCCGAGCTGGCCGACCTGCTCCGCCGGGCCGGAAGGCACCGCGTGTGACGAGGTACTTCGCCGCGTTCCCGCTGCCCGACCCCGTCGCCGACCACCTCGCGGCCGCCCTGCCGCCGTTCCCCGCCGCGGTCCGGCCCGAGCCCCGCCACCACTGGCACATCACCCTCGCCTACTACGGCCCCGACGACCCCGACGCCCGCCTGACCTGGCTCACGGAGCGTGTTCATGACCACCCGGCGCCCCGCGTGCGGCTGAGCGGCGTCGGCGGCTTCCCCGGCGTGACCTGGATGGGCGTGGACGCCGACCTCGACGCCATCGCCGAGGCGGCGACGGCGAAAAAGGAGTCGCGCCCGTACGTCCCGCATGTCACCATCGGCAGGCAGCCGCGCCCCGGAGAATGGGCGCCCGACCTGGCCGACTACCGCGGCCCGGAATGGATCGCCCCCGAAGTGGTGTTGTACTCCAGTGAGCAGGGGCGCTACACCCGGGTGGGTGGCGTGCGGCTCCGGTCCGCCCCCACCTGCTAACCTTGCGTTTTGGGTCCGGCTGCGGTCCGTGGCGGCCGGTACCGACGTACCAATCGCACGGCACACCTGATCAAGGAGCACACGAGTGGCGCTGTCCACCGCTGAGAAGAAGTCGATCCTGACCGAGTACGGCGTGCACGACTCGGACACCGGATCCCCCGAGGCGCAGGTCGCGCTGCTGACGAAGCGTATCCGCGACCTCACCGAGCACCTGCGCACGCACAAGCACGACCACCACTCGCGGCGCGGTCTGCTGCTGCTGGTGGGCCGCCGTCGGCGGCTGCTGAACTACCTGACCAAGGTGGACATCGAGCGCTACCGGTCGCTGATCCAGCGGCTCGGCCTGCGCCGCTAGGCCATCAGGGGGGAGCGACCGACACGGTCGCTCCCCCCGTCCACAACGACAACGAGAAAACGGGCTCGCGCACTTCAGGACAGGTTCGCCGGTCCTCGGTAGTGGCTTCCGGGTGGGGAAACCCGGTGGCTTCGATCGATGACCGGCCTCGTCCGAACCGCGCACCTGCATGTGCCCCCGCGCGCCCACAGGATGAGGAGAATCATGACCGAACCCACCGTGCACGAGACCACGGCGACCATCGACAACGGCGCCTACGGCACCCGCACCGTCCGCTTCGAGACCGGCAGGCTGGCCCGCCAGGCCGCGGGCAGCGTCGTCGCCTACCTCGACGAGGAGACCATGCTCCTCTCGGCGACCACCGCGTCGAAGCACCCGAAGGAGCAGTTCGACTTCTTCCCGCTGACGGTGGACGTCGAGGAGCGCATGTACGCCGCGGGCCGCATCCCCGGCGCGTTCTTCCGCCGCGAGGGCCGTCCCTCCACCGACGCGATCCTGGCCTGCCGCCTGATCGACCGGCCGCTGCGCCCGTCCTTCGTCGACGGTCTGCGCAACGAGATCCAGGTCGTCGTCACCGTGATGAGCCTGCACCCGCAGGACCTCTACGACGTGGTGGCCATCAACGCCGCCTCCGCCTCCACCCAGCTCGCGGGCCTGCCGTTCTCCGGCCCGGTCGGCGGCGTGCGCGTCGCGCTGATCGAGGGCCAGTGGGTGGCGTTCCCGACCCACGAGCAGCTCGAGAAGGCCGTGTTCGACATGGTCGTCGCCGGGCGCGTGGTCGGCGACGACGTGGCGATCATGATGGTCGAGGCCGAGGCCACCGACAACGTGATCGACCTGATCGGCGCGGGCGCGCAGGCGCCCACCGAGGAGGTCGTGGCCGCCGGTCTGGAGGCCGCCAAGCCGTTCATCAAGGTGCTGTGCGAGGCCCAGGCCGAGCTGGCCTCCCTGGCCGCCAAGGAGACCGCCGAGTTCCCGGTGTTCCCCGCCTACCAGCCCGACGCCTTCGAGGCCGTCGCCGCCGCCGTCAGCGACGAGCTGGCCCAGGCGCTGACCATCGCGGGCAAGCAGGAGCGGGAGAGCCGCCTCGACGAGGTCAAGGCGCTGTGCCTGGAGAAGCTGGCCACGAACGACGCGTTCTCCGGCCGGGAGAAGGAAATCGGCGCCGCGTTCCGGGCGCTGAACAAGAAGCTGGTGCGCCAGCGCATCCTGCGCGAGAAGGTCCGCATCGACGGCCGCGGCCTGACCGACATCCGCCAGCTCGGCGCCGAGGTGGCCGTGGTGCCCCGGGCGCACGGCTCGGCGCTGTTCGAGCGCGGCGAGACCCAGATCATGGGCGTCACCACGCTGAACATGCTGCGCATGGAGCAGACCATCGACTCGCTCTCCCCGGAGACGACGAAGCGGTACCTGCACCACTACAACTTCCCGCCGTACTCCACCGGTGAGACCGGCCGGGTCGGCTCGCCCAAGCGGCGCGAGATCGGCCACGGCGCGCTGGCCGAGCGGGCGCTCATCCCCGTGCTGCCCAAGCGCGACGAGTTCCCCTACGCCATCCGCCAGGTCTCCGAGGCGCTGGGCTCCAACGGCTCGACCTCGATGGGCTCGGTCTGCGCGTCCACGATGTCGCTGCTCAACGCCGGCGTCCCGCTGAAGGCCATGGTCTCGGGCATCGCCATGGGCCTGGTCTCCGACGAGGTCGACGGCAAGACCGAGTACGTCGCGCTGACCGACATCCTCGGCGCCGAGGATGCCTTCGGCGACATGGACTTCAAGGTCGCGGGCACCAAGGAGTTCGTCACCGCGCTGCAGCTGGACACCAAGCTCGACGGTATCCCGTCCGCGGTGCTGGCAGGCGCGCTCGGCCAGGCCCGCGACGCCCGGCTGACGCTGCTGGAGGTCATGGCCGAGGCCATCGACCGCCCGGACGAGATGAGCGCCTACGCCCCGCGCGTGACCTCGGTGAAGATCCCGGTCGACAAGATCGGCGAGGTGATCGGCCCCAAGGGCAAGATGATCAACTCGATCACCGAGCAGACCGGCGCCGACATCTCCATCGAGGACGACGGCACGATCTACGTCGGCGCGGCGGACGGCCCCTCGGCCGAGGCGGCCATCGGCCTGATCAACGCCATCGCGAACCCGCAGCTGCCCAAGGTCGGCGAGCGGTTCCTCGGCACCGTGGTGAAGACGGCAGCGTTCGGCGCGTTCGTCTCGCTGCTGCCCGGCAAGGACGGCCTGATCCACATCTCCAAGCTCGGCGGGGGCAAGCGGATCAACAAGGTCGAGGACGTGGTCAAGGTCGGCGACAAGCTCCGCGTGGAGATCGCCGACATCGACCAGCGCGGCAAGATCAGCCTGGTGCTGGTCAAGGACGAGGAGAACGCCGAGTCCGCCGAGGCCGCCGGGTCCACCACCGACGACTCAGCAGAGGCGACCACCCAGTCGTGACATCGCGCACGTCGACGGCCGCGGACACCGGCGGTGTCCGCGGCCGTTCTCCACGCAGCACCGGCGCCCGAGGTCCGGTGGGGATCTCGACGCCAGGCCACAAGCAGCGCGTCGGCAGCACCGTCCTGCTCGACCGGACCGCGGAGGGCTCCGAGGTCAAGCGGACCCTGCTGCCCGGCGGCATGCGGGTGATCACCGAGCGCATGCCCGGCGTGCGCTCGGCGGCCATCGGCATCTGGGTTGCCGTCGGCTCGCGGGACGAGCCGCTGTCGGTCGCGGGCGCGGCGCACTACCTGGAGCACCTGCTGTTCAAGGGCACGGCCAAGCGCTCCGCGGCGCAGATCGCCGAGGAGATCGACGCCGTCGGCGGCGAGCTGAACGCGTTCACCGCCAAGGAGCACACCTGCTACTACGCGCACGTCCTCGACGAGGACCTGCCGCTGGCGATGGACCTGGTCTCCGACGTGGTCTTCGACGCGCTGTGCGCGGAGTCCGATGTGGAGACCGAGCGCGGCGTCGTGCTGGAAGAGATCGCCATGCGCGACGACGACCCCGAGGACCTGCTGCACGACGCGTTCTGCGGCGCGCTGCTGGCCGACCACCCGCTGGGCAGGCCGGTCCTGGGCACCGAGCAGTCGATCACCGCGATGACCCGCGGCGCGCTCAACGGCTTCTACCGCCGCCGCTACACCATGCCGCGCATGGTGCTGGCGGTCGCGGGCAACATCGAGCACCGGCAGGTGCTCTCGCTGGTGCGCAAGGGTTTGCGCGACCGGTTGGCGGGCGACAAGACCCCGGTCGCGCCGCGCGCGGGCCGGGCGCGGGTCGGCAACCAGCCCCGGCTGGTGCTGCACACCGACGACACCGAGCAGGCGCACCTCATGCTGGGCGTGCGCGCGCTCGACCGGCACGACGAGCGCCGGTTCACCCTGGGCGTGCTCAACGCGGCGCTGGGCGGCGGGATGAGCTCCCGGCTGTTCCAGGAGGTGCGGGAGCGGCGCGGGCTGGCCTACCAGGTGTACTCGTCGGTGGCGTCGTACGCCGACACCGGCCACCTGTCCGTCTACACCGGATGCCAGCCCGACCGGCTCGGCGAGGTCGCCGGGGTCGTGCGCGAGGTGCTCGGCCAGGTCGCCCGCGAGGGCCTGACCGACGCCGAGGTGGCCCGCGGCAAGGGCCAGCTGCGCGGCGGGCTCGTGCTGGGCATGGAGGACACCGGCTCGCGGATGTCGCGCATCGGCAAGGGCGAGCTGGCCTACGGCGACTACCTCTCCGTCGAGGAGACCCTGAACCGCATCGCGGCGGTGACGCCGGAGGATGTGGCGCGGCTCGCCCGCGAGATCCTGACCCGTCCCCTCGCCGCCGCCGTGGTCGGGCCCTACGCTCACACCGACGACGTGCCGCTCGAACTGCATGAGGTGACCAGGTGACGATTCGGGTGGGGGTGCTGGGCGCCCGGGGCCGCATGGGCGCGGAGGTGTGCCGGGCGGTCGAGGCCGCGCCGGACATGGAGGTCGTGGCCAAGGTCGACGCTGGCGACGAGCTGTCCGACCTCACCGAGGTGGGCGCCGAGGTCGTGGTCGACTTCACCCACCCGGACGCGGTGATGGACAACCTGCGCTTCTGCGTCGAGCACGGCATCCGCGCTGTCGTCGGCACCTCGGGCTTCGGCGACGACAAGGTCGCCACGCTGCGCGGGTGGCTGGCGGACAAGCCGGGGCTGGGCGTGCTGATCGCCCCCAACTTCGCGCTCGGCGCGGTGCTGTCGATGAAGTTCGCCCAGATCGCGGCGCGCTACTACGACACCGTCGAGATCATCGAGCTGCACCACAACCGCAAGGCGGACGCGCCCTCGGGCACGGCGGCGCACACCGCGCGGCTGGTCTCCGAGGCGCGCGCCGCCGCGGGCCTCGGCCCGGTCCCGGACGCGACGACGTCCGAAGTGGATGGTGCGCGCGGCGCGTCGGTCGATGACGTCCGGGTGCACTCGGTGCGCCTGAGCGGCCTGGTCGCCCACCAGGAGGTGCTGTTCGGCGGCTCGGGGGAGACGCTGACCCTGCGCCACGACTCGCTGGACCGCACGTCGTTCATGCCCGGCGTGCTGCACGGCGTGCGGGCGGTGCTGGACCTGTCGGGCCTGGTCGTGGGCCTGGAGAACGTGCTGGAGCTGTAGGTGTCCGCGCGCACGGTGTCGTGGGTCCTGGCCGCGGTGGTCGTGGTCTACTTCGTGCTGCTCGGCGGCCGCGCGCTCGAACTGTTCCGCGACGGCAGGCCGGTGGCGGTCGTCTTCGGCGTCGGCGTCCTGCTGCTGCCGCTGGTCGGCGCGTGGGTCCTGTGGTCGACGCTGCGCTTCGGCATCCGCACCCAGGAACTCGGCCGCCGGTTGGCGGCCGAAGACGGCCTACCCGACACCTCCACCCTGCCCCGCCTCCCCTCCGGCCGAGTAGACCGCGCCGCCGCGGACGCGTGGTTCGACGAACGCCGCGCCGAGGTCGAGGCCACCCCCGACGACTGGCGCGCCTGGTACCGCCTGGCAGTCGCCTACGACATCGCAGGCGACCGCGGCCGCGGCCGCCAGGCCATGCGCAGGGCCATCGACCTGGCGGGCTGACCGCGCGCCGTCATCCCGCGGCGATCACCTCGATCTCGACCAGCCAGCCCTCGGACAGGGTCTGGGCGACGATGGCCGTTGTCGGCACCACTCGGCCTTCCAGGGCCTCCGTGCGGGCGGCGGCGTTGGCCTCGGCGTAGGACGCGTCGCGGAGGTAGCTGGTGACGCGGACGACGTTGGCCACCGTCATGTCCGCCGCCGCCAGGATCCTGCGGATGTTCGCCCAGACCAGGTCCAACTGCGCCGCCAGCGTCGTCCCCGGCGTGCCCTGCGGGTCCAGGCCCATGGTGCCCGCGATGAACAGCAGGCGCTCGGCCCCGCGGACCTCCATCGCGTGGACGTAGTCCGGGGTGGCGGGGTAGATGCCGTCGGTCGGGCTGTGCCGGATGGCGCGCATGGCTCTCCTCGGGGTGGCGTGTGGTGACCAGCATGCCGGCGCGGGGCGCGGCGCATGATCCACATCACATGATCAACTCGCAGTGATCATGAACGCGGCGAATCCGGCATAACGGCGGGCTGGCGGTTCGGCTTGATCGATGCTGGCTCACCACTGGCTATCACGGTCGCCCAGCGATCCATTGTGGACAATCAACTGTTGGTTAGCCTCCACCCCGTGGCGCCGTCACATGGCGCTCATTCGACTGGGAGGCAGCATGTTGATCCGCAAGGCCGCCGCCGTGCTCGCCGCTGGCGCAGCCGCGTTCGCGATGTCCGCGGGCACCGCCAACGCCGATGACACCGCTTACCTGTACGTCGGGCCGCTGAGCCACTGCGAGGACACCGGCGACCGCGGCGTGGCGGGCGGGGTGTTCTCGTCCTACACCTGCCAGCTCGGGATCGCTGGCTACAGCGTCCTCGTCACCGCCGCGCCGGGGACGGTCAGCGGCGTGTACCTCAACACCTTCGGCTCGGCCTTCAACACCGTCGAGACCTGCGACCAGACCGGCGCCAACGGCGTCGCCGCGGGCGTGTTCACCTCGTACCACTGCCAGCTCGGCATCGCGGGTTACAGCCTGACCGTCTCGGGCTGATACGCGCCGCCGGCGCCGGTCACCCCGGCGCCGGTACCGTCGCCCGCGTGGACCTCGACCAGCACCGGAGCGCGCTGAGCGCCTACTGCTACCGGATGCTCGGCTCCCCGTTCGACGCCGAGGACGCCGTGCAGGAGACCTTCCTGCGCGCCTGGCGCTCCCGCGACCGCTATGACCCGTCCCGACCGCTGCGGGCGTGGCTGTTCACCATCGCCACCAACGTGTGCCTGGACGCGTTGCGTTCGGCGACCCGCCGCCGCGGCCCGCTCGTCGGCGCGCCCGCGACGGGACCCGACATCGGCGCGCCCCTGCCGGAGACGGCGTGGGTGCTGCCCGCGCCGGTCGACCCGGCGATGGCGGTGGAGGAGCGGGAGTCGGTGCGGCTGGCGTTCGTCGCCGCCCTGCAGGTGCTGCCGCCCAAGCAGCGCGCGGTGCTGATCCTGCGGGACGTGCTGGCGTGGCGGGCGGAGGAGGTCGCCGGGCTGCTGTCGACGAGCGTGGCCGCGGTGAACAGCGCCTTGCAGCGCGCCCGGGCCGCGCTGCCCGCCGTGCCGCCGTCGTCGGACCCCGATCCGGCGCTGTTGGAGGCGTACTGCGCGGCGTTCCTCAACCACGACGTGGAAGGTCTCGTCGCGCTACTGCACGAGGACGCCACGATGTCGATGCCGCCGTTCACCTGGTGGCTGCGCGGCCGCGACGCCATCGGGACGGCGTTCTTCCACGCCGACGCGTGCGTCGGGCACACGCTGGTGCCGGTGCGGGGCGGGTTCGGCCAGTACGACGCCGCCGGGCGGCCGTTCGCCGTGGTCGGCATCGAGGCGGCGGACGGGCTGGTGACCGCCACCACGACCTGGCTGATGCCGGAGTTGTTCGCGGTGTTCGGGCTGCCGATGAGTTCTCCCGCGCCCACTCGTAGTGGTGGGTGAAGGGAGAGCCATGGAACCGAGGATCGAGGACCGCCCGGCGGTGTCGTACGCCGGGATCACGGAGAAGGCGACGCTGGCGGAGTGGGGCAGGGTGAACGCCCTGGTGCCGGAGGTGCTGGAGTGGCTGACGGGGCACGGCATCGCGCCAGCAGGCCCGCCGCTGTACCGGTACTACGCGGGGGACGCGACCACGCCGATCGAGGTGGAGGTCGGCTGGCCGGTCGCGGGTGACGTGCCCGCGTCGGACCGGGTGCGGGCCGGTGTGCTGCCCGCGGGCCGGTACGCCGTGCTGGTCCACCGCGGCCACCCGGACCGGATCGCGGAGTCGTTCGGCGTGCTGGAGTCGTGGGCGGCCCGCGAGGCCGTCCGCTGGGACGTCACCGAGGGCCGGTGGGCGTGCCGGTACGAGTCGTATCGCACGGACCCGCAGGTCGAGCCCGACCCGGCACGCTGGGAGACGGAGATTGCGTACCTGATCAGGGAGTGAGGGGGCAGTATGGGGGCATGTGCCGCAGTATCAAGACGCTCAGGCCCCCATACACCGAAGACCCCGGCGTGGCGGACGTCGAGGCCGCAGCGCGGCAGTACGTCCGCAAGATCTCCGGCTTCCACCGCCCGGCAGCCCACAACGCGGAGGTCTTCGAGCGCGCCGTCGCCGCCATCGCGGCCGCCACGGAGGAACTGCTGGAGGGCCTGGTCGTCAAGGGCTCCCGCGTTGCCCCCGGGACAAAAGAAGCCAGCTAGTGATCCGATCCGGTGCAATAGCTCCGGATCGGGAGGTTGGCGCAGGTCAGGGCCGCTAGCGTGCCCGCATGACCGCCATTCAGACGTCCGCCCGCAGGCGGGAACTCGGTGATGAGCTGCGCACTGCCCGGGAGGCCGCAGGCGTCAGCGGTATGAAGCTGGCCGCCATGCTGGGCTGGTCGAACAGCAAGCTCTCGCGCGTCGAGCGCGGACTGAACCGCTGCACGGGAACCGAGGCCGCGATCCTGCTCGGCTACCTCCGCGCCAAGCCGGAGACGGTCGAGCGCATCGTCAGGCTGTGCGAGGACGACCGGCCTGGCCCCTGGGTGCAGCCAGCCAGCAACCGGGTTTCCGATCAGCTGCGCACCCTCATCATGCACGAGACCACCGCCACCCTGATCTACTGCCTGGAGATCAACCGCGTGCCGGGCCTCCTGCAGACCGAGGAGTACGCGCGGTCGATGATCCGGGGCACCGGGCTGGTTCCCGAGGACGGGATCGAGCCCCGGGTGGCGGGCAGGCTGGCGCGCCAATCGCTGGTGCGCGGCCCGGATTCCCCGACGTTCGTCTTCTACCTCCACGAACACGCGCTCCGGCTCCCCATCGGTGGGCCAGCGGCGATGCACGAACAGCTGTTGCAGCTCCTCCTCACGTCCTCGCAGGATGGTTGTGCCGTGCGGGTCATCCCCGAATCCCTCGGCCCACACGCGGGAATGGGCGGACCGTTCACCTATATGCAGTTCGCCGACCACGACCCGGTGGTTTACGTGGAAACCCAGAACCGCTGCCTGTTTCTGGAGCAGCCCGGTGACATCGCCAGCTACCGGCTCGTGCTGGGGAAGCTCGGTGAGCAGGCGCTGAGCGCCCGCGACTCGCGCTTCATCCTCAGCGAATACGCCGACTACTACGACAAGTTGGAGGCGGGCAACGGTGACTGAGGCAAACGCCGGGCACTTCCCCCCGTCCGCCTGGGCTGCCTTCCTAGTGGAACCACCCGTGGAACATCGCCGGTGAGGCGGCCAGGAGGCTGAACCGGACGAACCGCCCGGCTATCCCCGCGCTGAGGAACGCCGTCACCTTCATCCGCACCAACCCCGCCAGCACGGTCATCGCCATGAACGGGGGCAGTCCGGCCACCGCGCTCACGCTGTACGTGCCGAACATCCAGTGCGGGTGGGCCTCGCACTTCTCGCGCAGCCAGGACACCCATCCGCGGATGCGTTTCGTCCTCAGCTGCCATCGGAGCCGCCGGTCGGTCATCACCTTCTCCCGGCGGTGCATGAACCTCGGCAGGTGGATCGAGCCGCGCGCGGCGTAGTAGTAGAACAGCTTGCCCGTCACGTGGCCGACCGCGACCACCGCCGCCATCAGCGCCCACGGGATGTCCGGGCGCTGCATCGCCAGGCCGACCACGAACAGCTCGAGGTTCAGGAACGGGATCAGCGCGGACCCGACCGCGACGGCGAGCGCGACGCACAGCCACGTCCACACGTGTCGGACCCCCTGACAGCTACCCCGTGACCCAGACGTTACCTGACCGTCCCCCACCCGGGGAGCGGAACCGGACCGGTACTCCGTCTAGTCACCACTGGACGGCCGAACGTTACTCACTCCAGCGGGAGAGCCACCGGACCGGTGAACCGGATTTCACGCAGCGGGCGTCCGCCCGCGTCCAGGGTCCGGAGCACGCCGTCCGGGGTCCAGCCCGCGCGCCGGTAGAAGCGCCTGCCCGCGGTGTTCTGCTCGGGCGTCCAGGCGATCGCCCTGGTCATGCCCGCCGCGCGCAGCGCGTCACCGGCCGCGGCGAGCAGGCGCGTCCCGTGTCCTCGGCGGCCCCAGCGGGGCTCGACCAGCAGGGTCGCGATCAAGCCGACCGTCTCCGCGTCCGGGGCGGGGGTGCCGTCGGCGGCGGCCGACTCCGACTCCGGCGACGCCCCGGCGCTGCAGAACCCGACCACCCACCGGCCCTCGGTCGCCACGAGCACGCTGGCCGGGCCCTGCTCGATCGTCCGCAGCCACTGGGTGGCGGCGGCCTCGGCGTCCAGGCCCGCGAGCACGTCGGGCGGGAGGAGGTCGGCGTAGCCCGTCTGCCAGGTCGAGACCTGGATGCGGGCGATCTCGGCGACATCCGTCGGCAGGGCGGGGCGCACGGCGGCTTCGGCCATGACCGCGAACCTATCGGACCGGTCCCGACGCCTTGGCGGGAAGTTGACGCAGGCCGCCGGAATAACCGGTGAACAACCGTCGGCGGTTCATGCAAGGCTTCGGGTATGGGTACGCGGAACTGGTTGGGATGGGCGGCGCTCGGCGTCGTCTACGTCGTCTGGGGATCAACCTATCTGGGGATCCGGCTCACCCTGGAGTCCATGCCGCCGCTGCTGTCGGCCGGGCTGCGGTTCGTCGCCGCGGGCCTGCTGCTCGGCGTCGTCGTGGTGCTCGTCGCCGGGGTCAAGGCCTTGCGGATGACGTGGCCGCAGTTCGGCACGGCCGCCCTCGTCGGGCTGCTGCTGCCCGCGTGGGGCAACGGGCTCGTCGTGGTCGCCGAGCAGCACGTCGCCTCCGGCCTGGCCGCGCTCCTGGTCGCCTCCATCCCGCTCTACGTCGTCGTCCTGCGCCGGATGCTGGGGGAGCGCCCGCCCGCGGTGACGCTCGTCGGCGTGGCCATCGGCCTGGCCGGGCTGGCGGTGCTGCTGCTGGGCGGCCCGGTGGCGGGCACGCACGGGTCGGCGTGGTTCGGGCCCTGGCTGGTCCTGCTCGCCGCGCTGGGCTGGTCCGTTGGCACGGTGCTGAGCACCCGGCTGCCCACCCCGGCCAACCCGTTCGCCCTGGCCGCGACCGAGATGCTGGTCGGCGGCGCCGCCCTGCTCCTGGGCGGCTGGGTCACGGGGGAGAGTCTCGACTTCGGCGCCACCACCGCGACGGCGTGGTGGGCGTGGGGCTACCTCGTGGTGTTCGGGGCGTTCGCCTTCAGCTCGTTCATCTTCGCGCTGGGCAGGCTGCCGGTCTCGACCGTGGCGACCTACGCCTACGTGAACCCGCTCATCGCCGTGATCCTCGGCTACCTCGTCGCCGACGAGGTGTTCGGGCCGTGGCAGCTCATCGGCGGCGCGATCGTGCTGGTGGCCGTCATCCTGGTCGTCCGCGCCGAACGGCGGAAAGTGTCGGCCCCCGATGGCACGATGCCGGAGATGAGCGAGGTGCGCCGATGACCGAGACCATGACCACCGCCGCCGCGCGCCGGACAGCGCTGGCCGCGCAGGGCTTCGCCGAGGCGCGCCCGGCGGGCGCGCCCACGCGCAGGCACCTGGCCAAGGTGCTCTCCCGGGTCCAGCTGCTGCAGCTGGACTCGGTCAACGTGGCCGTCCGGGCGCACTACATGCCCGTCTTCTCCCGCATCGGCGGCTACGACCCGGCGCTGGTCGACGACGCCGCCTGGAACCCGACGGCCCGCAAGCCGCGCATGCTGGTCGAGTACTGGGCGCACGTCGCCAGCCTGATCCCGGTCGAGGACTGGCCGCTGCTGCGCTGGCGCATGCGCTACTACGAGACCCGCTACGCCGACTTCCTGCGCCGCGACAACGCCAACATCACCGGCCTCGTCGACGACGTCCTCACCGCGGTCAAGGAGCTCGGCCCGATCGGCGCAGGCGCGCTGGAGACCGAGCTGGGCGGCGGCGCGCCCCGCCCGCGCGGCGGCTGGTGGAACCGGTCGGACGTCAAGCACACCTGCGAGTACCTCTTCGCCGTCGGCGCGCTCACCACCGGCACCCGGCGCGGCTTCCAGCGCCTCTACGACCTCCCCGAGCGCGTCCTGCCCGCCGAGGTCCTCACCCGCGAGGTCCCCGACGACGAGTGCGCCCGGCGGCTCATGCGCGCCGCCGCCGTCGCCCACGGCGTCGGCACCGAGTTCGACCTGCGCGACTACTACCGCCTGCCCCCGGACATGGCCCGCACGGCGCTGCTGGAGCTGGTCGACGCGGGCGAGCTGGTCCCCACGACGATCCCCGGCTGGCGCCACACCGCCTACCGCCACGTCGACGCCCGCACCCCGCGCGCCGTCCGAGGGCGGGCGCTGCTGTGCCCGTTCGACCCGCTGGTGTGGGAACGCGACCGCACCGAGCGGCTGTTCGGCTTCCACTACCGCATCGAGATCTACGTCCCCGAGCCCAAGCGCCAGTACGGCTACTACGTCTTCCCGTTCCTGCTCGACGGCGCCCTGGTCGCCCGCGTCGACCTCAAGGCCGACCGGGCCACCGGGACCCTGCGCGTCAACGGCGCCTTCGCCGAGTCCGGTGTGGACACCGCGCGGGTGGCCGCCGAGCTGGCCGGGGAACTGCGCGAGATGGCCGATTGGCTGGAACTGGACGCGGTGGCCGTCGGCGAGCGCGGCGACCTGGTCGCCCCGCTCGCCGCCTGCCTCTAGACCGCAGCCTTGTGCACGAGGATCGTCCCGGAGCCGGTGCGGCCGCTCACCCGCAGCGGCACCCCGTCGACGCGCTTCTGGGTCACCGGGACCTCGCTGCGCGCCACGGACGAGGTCGAGACCAGGTCGAACTCCGCAGGACCGGCCACACCGACCCGGAAGCTGCCCGAGCCGCTGGTCAGCTCGACCGTGCCGGAGACCGCCTCCTTGATGGCGATGTCGCCGGTGCCGGTCCGCACGAGCAGGTCGGCGGTGACCCGGCCGAGCCGGATCTCGCCGCTGCTGGTGGCCACGGTGGACGAGCCGCCGAGCGCGGCCACCTCGATCGTCCCGCTGCCCGAGCGCAGGTGACCGCCCCCGGGAGCGGGGCCGAGCCGGATCGGGCCGGTCCCGGACGTCAGGCGGACCGCCCCGGTGGCCTCGTCGACGCTGATCTCCCCACCCGTGGTGCCGACCTCGACCCGGTCCGCGCGGCCGGACACGGTGACGGCGCCGTCGCCCGTGCGGCAGTTCACCGACGACCCGGCGGGCGCGCGGACCACGACCGCGACCGGCACGGCCCGCAGGTGCCCGCTCTTGGCCGAGCGCACCGACAGCGCCCGGCCGCCGAAGTCGACCCGGGCCTGGGCGACGGCCTCGCCGGACAGGTCGAGGGCGCGGTCGTCGCCCATGGCGCTGCCCACCCAGGACATCAGCGCGGTGAGGCCCTCGGCCCACGGGTTGTCCGAGGCCGCGGGCCGGATCTCGACGTCCACGCCCGGCTCGTCGCGCAGGTGGACCTCCACCGCGCCGGAGCCGATGCCGACGGTGATGTCGACCGGCCCGTCGGCGTCGTAGGAGAGACGCCGGATGGTGTCACTCGTCGTCATCGTGGTGTCCCCTAGCCCTCGTACCAGCCCTGCACGCGCGAGCCGCGCTCGCCCGGCCATCCGCCCCAGCCCTTGCCGCCGCCGAAGCCCTTGCCCTGCAGCGCCCCGTGCACGGCCCCCTGGACCGCCTGCTGGACGAACGTGTTCAGCGACATGCCCTGCGCCGACGCTGCCTGCTCCGCCTTGGCCTTCAGCTCCTCGAACAGCCGCAACGTCATCCGGCTCATCTCGCCGCCGTCGTGCGGGGGCGGCGGCGGGGGCGCCTCGCCCGGCCCGGAGCGCGCCGCCCCCGACACCGCCACGCGCACGTCGCGGCCGTCGAGGCGGACGTCGACCACGTGGTCGGGCAGGGACGCGGTGACCTCGGCGGCGAGGTCGGCCAGGGCGTTCATGATGGCCAGCCGGGCGGCGGGCTCCAGCGCGGCGGACAGCGCGGCCGCGGCCCGCCGGGTGGTCTCGTCGCCCACGGCGGCGGCGGCGGTGAGGTCGTCCCGCAGCGAGGTGATGTACGGCGTCAGGTCCATGACACCACCATGCCACCACATCTGACATCACGCCACTGTCTGCCGCGCCATGGTGACGGATGTGTCGCTGTGCACGCCGCCACCTGTCGGATTTCAGCGCCGGGGGGCCAGCGCCTAGGCTGGCCCGGAATCAGGAGAAGGAGCGGGTCAGTGGCCGAGACGGTGTCGCCCAAGGTGCAGCTCATCGCGAAGACGGAGTTCTTCCCCCCGGCGGACGTGCCGTGGACGACCGACACCGACGGCGGGCAGGCGCTCGCCGAGTTCGCCGGGCGCGCCTGCTACCAGTCGTGGAGCAAGCCCAACCCGGCCACCGCGACCAACGCGGGCTACATCAACCACATCATCGAGGTCGGCCACCTCTCGGTGCTGGAGCACGGCTCGGTCAGCTTCTACATCACCGGCATCTCCCGGTCGCTGACCCACGAGCTGATCCGGCACCGGCACTTCTCCTACTCGCAGCTGTCCCAGCGCTACGTGCCCGAGCGCAACGCCGCGATGGTCGAGCCGGACGTCATCGCCGAGGACCCCGAGCTGCACGCGAAGTTCCTGGAGGCCGCCCAGGCCAGCCTGGACGCCTACAAGGAGCTGCTGAAGGGCCTTGAGGCGAAGTTCGCCGACGTGCCCAGCGCGACCCTGCGCCGCAAGCAGGCCCGCCAGGCCGCCCGCGCGATCCTGCCCAACGCCACCGAGACCCGCATCGTGGTCACCGGCAACTACCGCGCCTGGCGGCACTTCATCGCCATGCGCGCCACCGAGCAGGCCGACATCGAGATCCGCGCGCTGGCCATCGACTGCCTGCGCGAGCTGCAGAAGGTCGCGCCGAACGTGTTCGCCGACTTCACCGTCTCCGCGCTGCCCGACGGCACCGAGGTCGCCTCGAGCCCGCTGGTCGCCGAGGGATGAACCGCCTGGTGGTCGACGTCGCGCCGGGCGAGTACACCGTCACCCGGCTCGACCCGGGCACGGGCGTGCCCGCCGAGCTCCTCACCCGGGACGGTCTGGTCTCGGTGACCGCGACGGCGACCGAGGTCTCGGTCGTCACGCCCAGCGAGCACGCCCCCGACGGCGGCCGGACCGAGCCCGGCTGGCGCCTGCTCACCGTGCGCGGCCCGCTGGAGTTCACCCTGACCGGCATCATGGCCGCGCTGGCCGGGGCGCTGGCCCAGGCGGGCGTCCCGCTGTTCGCGCTGTCGACCTTCGACACCGACCACCTGCTGGTCCGGGCGGTCGACCTCGACCGGGCGGTCCGGGCGCTGCGCGAGGCGGGGCACGAGATCGGCTGATCGGCGTCTGCGGGCGGGCCCCGCTGACCTACGATGGCCGCCATCCGCAGGAGGTGGACGTGTCCCAACAGCCAGGACCCCTGGTAGCGCCGGGAAGCCAGCGCGTCATCGCAGGCCGCTACCGGGTGCTCAACGAGCTGGGCCGCGGCGGCATGGGCGTCGTCTGGCTCGCCGAGGACACCACCATCGGGCGGCATGTGGCGATCAAGGAGCTGCACCTGCCCGACGGCGTGCCCGCGGCCGAGCGGCTGGTGTTCGAGGAGCGGGTGCTCCGCGAGGCGCGCACCGCGGGCAGGCTGAACGACCCGGCCGTCGTGACGGTGTACGACGTCGTGCAGGAGTCCGGCGCGACCTACATCGTCATGGAGCTGATCCAGGCGCCCACGCTGGCCGACGTGGTCCGCGAGCGCGGGCCGCTCAAGTCCGACGCGGTCGCCCGCCTGGCCGAGCAGCTGCTCTCGGCGCTGGAGTCGGCGCACCAGGCCGGGATCGTGCACCGCGACGTCAAGCCCAGCAACATCATGCTCGCCGCCAACGGCCGCGCGAAGCTGACCGACTTCGGCATCGCCCAGTCCGTCGACGACCCGAGGCTGACCACCAGCGGCCTGCTGATCGGCTCGCCCGCCTACCTCGCGCCCGAGCAGCTGCGCGGCGAGTCCGCCAGCGCCGCGTCGGACCTGTGGGCGCTGGGCGCGGTGCTGTTCTTCGCCATCGAGGGCTACTCGCCGTTCGAGCGCGCCAACACCGCGGCCACGATGCACGCGATCCTCAACGAGGTCCCGTTCCTGACCCGCGGCTCCGGCGCGCTCGCGTCGGTCATCTCCGGCCTGCTGAACACCCACCCGCAGGCCCGGCTGACCGCCGCCCAGGTGCGCGGCCTGCTCACCCACGTCCAGCCCGGCCCGCCGACCGGCCCGCACACCGGGCCGACCGCGATGTACCCGGGCGGCTACCCGACGATGGTGGCCCAGCCGCCCCAACAGCAGCAGCCGGTGCGGAAGCGGCGCATGGGCTGGCAGCTCGTCCTCGCGCTCGCGTCCGTCATCGCGCTGGCAGGCGGTGTCCTCGGGTTCATGCTCGCCAACGCGGTGAACGCGCCCGCCGAGGACGAGCAGGCGACCCCGATCACCACCTTCACCTACGGCGCGGGCGGGCAGGTGCGCGAGTTCGAGGTCACCAACCGCTACTGCGGCGTCGGCGTGATCCAGGACGGCGCGTCGTTCCCCGGCGGCGAGCCGTGCGACGAGCCGCACGCCTTCGAGGTCTACGGCTATCTCACCCTGAACGACGACTGGGACTACATCCCCACCGAGCTGACCGCCCTGGGCAAGAGCTACTGCCTGTGGCAGTTCCGGTCCGGGCAGGTCGAGCCGGGCCAGCTGGGCAGGCTGTCCGTGATCGTGCTGGTGCCCGCCAAGCAGGCGTGGGAGGCCGACCGCGAGCAGGGCAGCCCGGCCCGCACCCTGGTCTGCGCGCTGACCAGCCGGGACGGCTCCATGCTCGCCGAGTCCCACCTGGTCGAGCAGGAGTGAGGCTACCTGCCGGTACGGTAGCGGCATGAGTGTCGCCAAGGACGAGCGCGCCCGGCTCTGCGACCTGCTGGCCGAGGTCGGTCCCGACCAGCCCACGCTCTGCGCTGGCTGGACGACGCGGGACCTCGCCGCCCACCTCGTCGTGCGCGAGCGGCGCATGGACGCCGCGCCGGGCATCCTCGTCAAGCCGCTGGCCCCGTACCTCGATCGGGTGCAGGCCAAGGTGGCGGCCAAGCCGTGGAACGAGCTGCTCCGGCTGATCCGCACCGGCCCGCCGGTCTACTCCCCGCACTACCTGCTGGACGACCTGGTCAACACCCCCGAGTTCTTCATCCACCACGAGGACGTCCGCCGCGCCCAGCCGCAGTGGAGCCCTCGGCCCGCCGACCCGCGGCGCGACCGGGCGCTGTGGACCGCGGTGCGCCGCGCGGGCAGGCTGATGTTCCGCAACAGCCCCGTCGGTGTGGCACTGCGCACGCCCGACGGGCGCGAGGTGGCCGTCAAGCGCGGTCCGAACACCGTCACGGTGCTCGGCGAGCCCGGCGAGCTGCTGCTTTTCGCCTTCGGCCGGGACCAGGCCGAGGTCGGGTTCGAGGGCGAGCAGGCGGCCATCGGCGCGCTGCGCGGCCTCGCGCGCGGACTGTAGACCGCCATACACAGGCGAGATGGCGCCACGGCGGACGGTCATCGAGTCGCCGCAACAATGACGAGGTAGCGTCCACCCATGACCACATGTCCGACCGCCGCGCCCGGCAGACCGTTCGGCCGGGTGCTCACCGCCATGGTCACCCCGTTCGACGCCGACGGCGCGCTCGACCTCGACCGGGCTCAGCACCTCGCTCAACACCTGGTGGACCTCGGCAACGACGGGCTGGTGGTCAGCGGCACCACCGGCGAGTCCCCGACGACCACCGACCGGGAGAAGTCCGACCTGCTCCGCGCGGTCGTCGAGGCGGTCGGACACCGCGCGACCGTCGTCGGCTCGGTCGGCACGTACGACACCGCGCACAGCGTCCACCTCGCGCGCGAGGCGGAGAAGGCGGGCGCGCACGGCCTGCTCGTCGTCACCCCGTACTACTCGCGGCCCCCGCAGGCCGGGCTGCTGGCGCACTTCACCAAGGTCGCCGACGCCACCGAGCTGCCGGTGATGCTCTACGACATCCCGCCGCGCTCCGTCGTGCCCATCGCGGTCGACACGCTGCGCAGGCTCGCCGAGCACCCGCGCATCCAGGCCGTCAAGGACGCCAAGGGCGACCTGCTCGCGGGCAGCGAGGTCATCGCGTCGACGAACCTGGCCTACTACTCCGGCGACGACGCGCTCAACCTGCCGTGGCTGTCCATCGGCGGGGTCGGGTTCGTCAGCGTCATCGGGCACGTCGTGGCCGGGCGGCTGCGCTCCATGATGGACACCTACGAGCGCGGCGACGTGTCGTCGGCGCAGATAATCCACAACGGACTCCTGCCCGTGCTGCGCGCGTTCAGCCGGGTCGGCGGCGTCATCTTCAGCAAGGCCGCGCTGCGGCTGCGCGGGGAGAGCGCGGGCGACCCCCGGCTGCCGCTGCCCCCCGCGACCCCGGAGGAGTACGCCGCGATCGCGGGCGACCTCGCCGAGGGCGGCGTCCCGCTGGCCGAGGCGCCCCCGACGCACCAGGCCGCGGCCAGGGTCGCGCACGCCGACGCCGCCGCGGCCTACATCGCCACGACGACGCACACCAGCGCGGGGACGGTCCACAAGTGAGCGGTTGGCCCACCAACCCCCCGCCCGCGCTCGCCGAGGGCGGCCTGCGCGTGGTCGCGCTGGGCGGCATCGGCGAGATCGGCCGCAACATGACGGTCTTCGAGTACGGCGGCCGCCTGCTCATCGTCGACTGCGGCGTGCTGTTCCCGGAGGACCAGCAGCCCGGCGTCGACCTGATCCTGCCCGACTTCCGGGCCATCGAGGACCGGCTCGGCGACATCGACGCCATCGTGCTGACCCACGGGCACGAGGACCACATCGGCGCGGTGCCGTTCCTGCTGCGGCTGCGGCCGGACGTGCCGGTCGTCGGCTCCCGGTTCACCCTGGCGCTGCTGGCGGCCAAGTGCCGCGAGCACCGGCTGGACCCGGTGCTGCGCGAGGTCGCCGAGGGCGACCGGGTCGCCTACGGCGAGTTCTCGTGCGAGTTCTTCGCGGTCAACCACTCCATCCCGGACGCGCTGGCCGTCGCGATCCGCACGCAGGCCGGGCTGGTGCTGCACACCGGCGACATCAAGCTGGACCAGCTGCCGCTCGACGGCAGGCTGACCGACCTGGCGGGCTTCTCGCGCCTGGGCGACGAGGGCGTGGACCTGTTCCTGGTGGACTCCACGAACGCCGAGGTGCCCGGGTTCGTCACCCCGGAGCGCGACATCGGCCCGGTCATCGACGGGGTGATCGCGCGCGCCCAGCAGCGGGTCATCGTGGCCTGCTTCGCCAGCCACGTGCACCGCGTCCAGCAGATCCTCGACGTCGCCGTGGCCCACGGCCGCCGCGTGGCGATGGTGGGCCGCTCGATGGTGCGCAACATGGGCATCGCGGCCGACCTCGGCCTGCTGTCGGTGCCGCCGGGGCTCCTGGTCAACCTCGACGAGGCCATGGCCATGCCCGAGCACGAGGTCGTCTTCGTCTCCACCGGCTCCCAGGGCGAGCCGCTGTCCGCGCTGTCCAGGATGGCCCGCGGCGAGCACCGGCAGATCGCCATCCGCCCCGGCGACACGGTGGTCCTGGCCAGCTCGATGATCCCGGGCAACGAGACCGCGGTGTTCGGGGTCGTCAACGGGCTCGTGCGGCTCGGCGCGCACGTCGTGCACCAGGGCAACGCGAAGGTCCACGTGTCGGGCCACGCCGCGGCGGGGGAGCTGCTGTTCCTCTACAACGCCGTGCGCCCGTCGAACGTGATGCCGGTGCACGGGGAGTGGCGGCACCTGCGGGCCAACGCGGCCCTCGCCGTGCAGACGGGCGTGCCGTCGGATCGGGTGGTCATCGCCGAGGACGGCGTCGTGGTCGACCTGGTGGACGGCCGCGCGGCCATCTCCGGCCGGGTCGAGGTCGGGCACGTGTACGTCGACGGCCTGTCCGTCGGTGACGTCGGCGAGTCGACCCTGTCCGACCGCCTGGTCCTGGGCGAGGGCGGCTTCATCGCGATCACGGTCGCGGTCGACTCGGCCACCGGCCGGGCGATGTCGTCCCCGACCATCTCCGGCCGCGGCTTCTCCGACGACCCGAAGGCCCTGGACGAGGTCGTGGCGCTGGTGGAGAAGGAGCTGGCGCACACGGAGGCGGAGGGCGTCACCGACACCCACCGCATCGCCCAGGCCGTCCGCCGCGTGGTGGGCCGCTGGGTCGCCGACACCTACCGGCGGCGCCCGATGATCGTGCCGACGGTGATCCCGGTCTAGCGCTGTCGGTGGGCCCGGGCAGACTCCGCGCCCGTGCCCACCTTCACCGCCGAGATCCACCGCTTCCCGGGCCCGGGCGGCTGGCACTACGTGCCCGTCCCACCCGAGACCGCCGACCACTTCGCCCCCGGCATGACCCGCGTGGCGGCCCGGATCGGCGCGACCCACTGGGCCACCTCCCTGCTGCCGAAGGGCGACGGAACCCGCTTCCTCGCCCTGAAGGCCGCGGTCCGCAAGTCCGAGGGCCTGCACGAGGGCGACGTGGTGACGGTGGAGCTGGAGCCGGGCCACCGGGGCGGATAGATCACGCGGAACCCGCGGGTTTCGGGCGACCGGATGCCGGTAAACCCCCGATATGACCGCATTGCCGCCAGACCCGGACCCGGACCGCACGCCCGGACTCGAACCGGGTGGTGGGGTGCAGCCGGGGGACACGCCGCCGGACTCGGGCAGCACGACGCAGGGGTTGTCGAAGCCGGAGACCTACCGCTCGCGCGCGGGTGGGATCGCCACGCTCGTCATCGTGCTGATCATCACGCTGGCCGTGGTCGGGCTGCTCGTCGCGCAGCTCGTCGGGTGGGTCAAGGTGTTCTGAGGGTCACCCGCGACCGCTCGCCGCGCACGACCTCCCACACCGTCGCGGGGATGCCCTGGGCGCGCACCGAGCGGGCCAGCCGGTCGTCGTGGGTGAAGACGACGACCTGGCGGGTCGCGGCCACGTCGGCAAGCACCTCGGCCAGACCGTCCACTTTGGCCGAGTCCAGCGCCTGGACCGGGTCGTCCAGCAGGACGAACCGGAACGGGCTGTCGTCGACGCGGGTGCGGGGCAGGAACAGGGCCAGCGCCAGCGCGTGCAGCTCGCCCTGGCTGAGGACGCCCAGCGCGGGCGCGTCGGCGCCGTCGACGCTGGCGTTGAGGTCGGTGCGCCGGCGGGTGTGCGCGCCAGCCAGGGCGACGCCGTCGAGGGAGACGTTGCTGTCCTTGCGCAGGATCGCCCACAGCCGGGCCGTCTGCTCGGCGAACGGGCGCATGCGCTCGTCGCGCAGCCTGCCCGCCATCGCCTTGAGCCAGTCCTCGGCCGTGGACAGCAGCCGGTGGCGCTCGTGCTCGTCCAGCACGCGCCCGGCCTGCTCGGCCCACGCGGCCAGGCGCAGCGCGGTCGGCCGCCACACCTCGTTGATGCTGGCCAACTCCGCCGCTGCCCACTCCCGCGCCTTCGCCAGCGCGTTCTCCAGTGCGGCGTGCGCGGCCACGGCGTCGTCCGCGTCCGCCCAGTCCGCCCACGCCGCCCTGGCGAACGCCGCCTCCGGGATCGCGTCGAGCACGGCGGGCGGCGGGCCGACCAGCCGACGCAGCCGCGACACCGCCGCGGCGTGCTCGGCCCGCGCCGCCCGCTGCGCCTTCGCGGACCGGCGGGCCTGCTCGACCCGGGCCCGCCACCCCGCGTCCAGCGTGCCGTCGCCGCAGACCGGGCACGCGCCGTCGCCGTGCCCGTCGTGGTAGGCCAGCGCGGCGCCCAGCAGGTCGTCCAGGTCGGGGGGCAGGGCCGACACGGCCGCGGTCACCGCGTCGGCCGCGGCGCGCACCTCCGCCACCGCGGCGGCCACCTCGTCGGCCGACGGCAGGGACAGCGCGACCAGCGACCGCAGCGCCCCCACCGGGAGCCCGTCCTCGGCGTCGCCGACGGCGAGCGCGGTGAGCCGGGCCAGCGCCGACCGGGTCGGCGTCAGCAGCCCGACGGCCTCGCGGGCGCGGTCGTCGTCGATCCCGCGCAGGACCTCGCCCAGCGCGTTCTTCTCATCGCGGACGGCCTTGCGCACGCGGTCGAGCTCCAGCCTGCGGGCGCCGAGCCGCGCGCGGGCCTCGTCCAGCCGCTCCAGGCCGAGCGCGCGGTGCAGCACGTCGTGCAGTTCCGCGGGCTTGCCGTCGACCAGCCGACCCAGGTCGGTGTACGACAGGAACGGCCGGTGCGTCTCGAAGTCCCAGTCCCGGCCGGTCCACTCCGGACTCTCGAACGCCGCGCCGTCCGGCCACGACGCGCGGAAGACCGCCGTCTCCCCGCCCGCCACCGTCTCGACCTCGATGGCCGTGGACGGCGAGTGCAGGTTGCGCCAGCCCGCCTGCCAGAGCTTGCGCGCGGAGTCGGCCTTGCCCGCCCAGCGGGAGTTCCGCCGGGTGAGCGCCACCTCGACCGCCTCGGCGATGCTCGACTTCGCCGAGCCGTTGCGCCCGGTGACCAGGGTCAGCCCGGGCCGAGGCGGCAGGGTCAGCTCGACCTGCTCGCCGACGCCGCGGAATCCGCGCACCCGCACCGCGGCGAGGTAGACCTCCGGCGATCGGCCGGGCGCGGCCACCGCCGCGCCCGGCCCGGTCGACGCCCCGCCCAGCGCTCCCTCGACCGCGTCGTCGCCGTCCAGCGCCGCGATGACCAGGTTCCTGGCCGCTTCGGGCAGGTCGGAGTCGGCCAGGTGGTCGCGGACGAACCGGTCGAGGGTGCGCTCGGCGGGCATGCGCGCAAATCTAGCGCGCCGTCGGGAGGTCGTCCGGGGAATCGGCGACGGCCGTCCGGGTGGCCTCCCTGGGCCGGGGCAGCGCGCTGCGGCCCGGCAGCGGCTCGAACCGCTGCGTGAGTTCGTCGAGCATGAGCAGGGTGCCGGTCGGGATGTCGAAGAACAGCCCGACCAGCCGGACACCGCTGCGCTCGACCACCGGCAGCCTGCGCAGGGTCTCCAGCTGCACGGCCACGTTCACCATCGCCAGTTGGTCCACTTCGGACCACCCGTCGGCCGCGGCGTGCAGGCCGAGCGGGTGACCGTCCCGCCATGCGGCGAGGCTGGGGTTCGCCCAGCGCAGCCACTGGCCCATCGGGTCGTCGGACGGGTCGGCCAGCAGCGCGGTCATCGCGCCGCAGCGGGAGTGCCCGCACACCATCACGACGGGCACGCCGAGGGTGTCGACGGCGTACTGCACGCCCGCGTGCACCGACAGGTCGCCGGAGTCGCGCGGGTCCGGCACGAGGTTGCCGATGTTGCGCACGGTGAACAGGTCGCCCGGCCCGGACGCGGTGATGACGTTCGGCACGATGCGCGAGTCCGCGCAGGTCAGGAACATCGCGTGCGGCTGCTGGGAACTGGCCAGCCTGCGCAGGTGCGGACGCAGCATCGGCGCGCCCCTGCGGTGGTACTCCCGCGCGCCGGTCACCAGCGGGTGCAGCACCTCGTGCCCGCGGACCTGCAGCGGGATCGTCGGGTGCACGCGCTGCCAGTGCGACCACGGTGAGAGCCACCGCGGCGCCGGACCGGACTTGCGGCGCGCCGACAGACCCGGCCCGCCGATCTCGTCGACGACCACGCTGCCGCCCGTGCCCTCGTGCGCGTGCCGCCACGCCGTGATGTGGTCGTGGGCGGCGTGGTCGAGGTAGTCGACCACCAACTCCAGGTGCACCGCGCTGCCCTCGGGCACCTGCGCCAGCATCCGCGACAGCCGCGGCACCGACAGGAAGCTCAGCGTGCCCTCGACCACCACCGCGCACGCGGGCCTGCCCTCGGCGTCGGGCTCGGCGGGCTCGACCCGCACCCGGGCCCACACGATGCGCCGCACCGTGGCCAGCAGCGCGCACGCCAGCCCGATCAGCACGCCCTGCAACAGGTCGAGGAACACGACGCAGGAGATCGTCACCAGGTACACGGCCAGCTCGCCATGGCGCTTCGCCGACCGGATGTTGCCCCACTCCACCAACCGCAACCCCACGAACACCAGCAGCCCTGCCAACGCGGCCATCGGGATCTGCTCCACCAACCCCACCAACACCACGGAGAACAGCAACACCCACAACCCGTGCATCACCGCGGACGCACGCGTGCGCGCCCCGGCCCGCACGTTCGTCGAGCTCCGCACGATCACCCCGGTCACCGGCAGTCCGCCGATCATGCCGGAGGTGATGTTGGCCAGGCCCTGGCCCCGCAGCTCCCGGTTGAAGTCCGTGCGGATGCCCGGGCGCATCTTCCCGACCGCCACGGCCGAGAGCAGGCTCTCCACGCTCGCGATGAGCGTCATCGTCAGCACGCCGACCGCGAACGCCGCCCACTCGCCGTCCGGCAGCTCGGGCAGGTGCAGCGCCGAGAGCGGCGAGTCCGGCAGCGACACCCGCGCGATGGGCAGCGCCAGGACCGCCGTCAGCGCCGTCGCCGCCGTGATGGCCACCAGTGGACCGGGCACCGCCCGCACGCGCGCGGGCAGCCTCGGCCAGACCAGCAGCAGCGCGACGACGCCCACGCCGATCAGCGCCGACGCCGGGTCCGGGGACAGCACACCCCCGGGCAGGGCGGTGAGGTTCGCCCACGCCGAGCCGGGCGCGTCGGCGCCGAGCAGCACGTGCGCCTGGCCCAGCACGATGGTGACGCCGATGCCCGCCAGCATCGCGTGCACGACCGTGGGGGAGACCGCCAGCGCGGCCCGGCCGACGCGGCAGGCGCCGAGCACGACCTGGAGCACGCCCGCGATGACGGTGATGGCGCAGGTGACGGTCCAGCCGAAGCGGGCGATGAGATCGGCGACCACGACGGTCAGGCCCGCGGCCGGGCCGCTGACCTGCAAGGGGGATCCGCCGAAGAGACCGGCGACGACGCCGCCGACCACGGCGGCGATGAGTCCGGCGAGGACGGGGGCGCCGGACGCGGCGGCGATGCCCAGCGAGAGGGGCACCGCGACGAGGAAGACGATGAGCGAGGCGGGGATGTCATGACGGGCGTTCTCGGCGAGCCATCGGCGCAGTGGCGGGGAATGCGCGTGGGCTGGGCCGGTCGCGGGTGAGCCACCCATGGGTAACCTCCAGATGTCGCAGAACGGATGCGATAAGCACATGGTGACCGATCGGACACGTGCTGTCGCGTCTGCGGGGTAAACGTTCCTTTACGGAGGCGGGGTTCCCGTGACGGGCCAAGGACCCGAGGCTTCACCCGATCGAGTGGATCTCAGTCGTTCGGGAGTGGTTCGGCAGGCGTAACCGGTCCGCGCGCGGCGATCTGCACGAGCGCCGCGCCGCTCAGCAGCACCGCCATGCCCGCGATCTGAGGCAGCGTCAGGATTTCGCCGAGCATCAGCCACGCGATGAGCGTGGCCACGACGGGTTCGGTCAGCGCGAGGACGCTGGCGACGGTGGAAGGCAGGTGCCGCAGCGAACTGAGGCTCAGCGAGTACGCCAATGCCGTGCTGAGCACCGCGACGGCCACCAGCAGCACCCAGACCGGCGACTCCCACGGTCCGAAGGGGACGGTCTTGCCGAACACCGCCACCGGCATCGACCACGGCGGCACCACCACGAGCAGGCCGACCGCGCCGACCACCATCCCCCAGGTCACCATCCCGATCGGGTGATGTCGGCCTGCGCCCTTCTCGCCGAGCAGGTAGTAGCCCGCAGACGTCACCGCCGCGCCGATCCCGGCGAGCAGGCCGAGCAGGTCCAGCCGCAGCCCGGTCCACACCTGCGCGACGAGCGTCAGCCCGCCCAGCGCGAGGACGGTGCCCGCCCACGACAGCGCCGACAGCCGCGTCTTGCGCACGAACCGCACCCACAGCGCGACGAGGACGGGCGAGGTGTACTCCAGCAGCATCGCCACGCCGACGGGCAGCCGCGACACCGCGATGAAGAACAGCGCCTGCACGGCCGCCACCCCGGTCAGCCCGTAGGCCACCAGCAGCGGCCACTGCTCGCGGCGCACCCGCAGCACGCCCGGCATGGTCGCCGACACCACGGCCAGCAACACGGCCGCCGCCAGCGCCGCCCGCAGCGCGGCCACCTGCATCGGGCTGAGCCCGGCCTGCATGGCGGGCTTGGCCAGCGGCCCGGAACTGGCGAACGCGACCGAGGCCGACAGGATGAACACGGTCCCGCGGGCGTGGTGGCGAGTGATCGGGCTGAGCGTCGTCACGGGTCCCCCTGTCGGTAGTCGTCCGATGGTAGGACGCCACTGATCAGGGCAGCACGCCGCCCGCCCGACCCCCGGCCCGTCGGTCTCCGGGTGCGTCGGGTGGTCGAGGATTCGTCGGCCTGGCTGGGCCAGACCCGGTGGGAGCGCGGAGGGGCGGTCAGTAGGAAACGCGGTGAATCCGGCCGTGCATGGGTGATACGCCTGACGCGGTGCCGCGGATCTCGACGTTCACCTCCCGCCTTCCGCACCACGCCACCGAGGACGCCATCGCCGCTTCGCCTCTTTTCGGTCCGCCGGGTCTTGTCGCCCGGCTCCTGGGAGGCGCGTCGAATAGCGCGCTCGACGCGTCGGGCGTGTCGAAAGGACCTCCATCGAGCAAGGTGGAGGGGCAGACGGCTCAGGTGTGGCTGCCGGTCGGGACCAGCACCGGGGCGGCAGGGGACGGGATGGCGGGCTTCTGGCCCGCCACCACCTCCTCGTGCACCGCCGGGTGGTGGGCTGCGAGGTGCTGGAGGACGCGGCCGATCGGGGTGCCGTAGTTCTCCTGGTGGATCGCCTTGCCCCAGACCGTCACCGGGCCCGACGGGATGGTGCGGAAGCCGCGGTGCAGCGCGGCGACCGACCAGCGGTCGTCGCAGATCGGGGAGCCGGATGAGCCGCCTGAGGTGTCCGTCAGGTAGGTCAGCACGCTCTCGTCGCCGGTGACGACGAAGTTGTCGCGGAAGCCGAGGCGCATGGGGCCGCCGTCGGGGTGCTGCAGGACGTTGACCCGCTCCCGCAGCGCCGTCGAGTTGGGCTTGTGCAGGTGGGTCGGGCGCAGGCACAGCGGCGCACGCGGCGCCGCGCCCTCGGTCAGGCGCAGCACCGCGTAGTCCAGGCCCTCGTCGAACGCCACGCAGCCGGACGACCGGACGACGTGCACGGCCGAGTCCGCGTGGTAGAAGTCGAACTGGACCTCCACCGACCCGCCCTGCAGCGCGAAGTCGCCGGGGGCGGCCCTGGCCTCGGTGACCTGCCGGGCGGCGATCACGTGGTGGTTGGTGATCAGCAGGCCCGGCGCGATGACCCACCCCGTGCCGACCCCGATGTCCGGCCGCCCGCCGCGCTCGGCGGGCACGCCGTCGAAGTGCCTGCGCACCACCAGCTTCGCCACCGAGCGCGACACCTGCGCGCCGCGGTGCAGGAAGCCGACGTCGAGGGTGTCGTCGGCGTCGACGACGACCTCCAGCGCGCCGTCGGAGCCCGGCAGGGCCTGCACGTCCATCGGGCCCGCCGCCGCGCTGGGCAGCTCGGTGTGCGCGGCGGCCCCGTCGACCGAGGCGATCTCCAGCGCCCGCTGGAACACCCGCTGCTCCGGCTGTTCGGCGGCCATCGTGATCGCGTTGTGCAGCCACTTGAGCAGCGGCACCTCGCCCGAGCCCAGCGCCCGGGTCTGGTTCATCCGGTTGGTGAAGGAGACCAGCGTGCCGATGGGCGTCCCGCCGTCGAGGTACATCCCCACGAAGCGGGGGGAGATGCCCGCGCTCAGCGACTCCAGCGCCTTGTCCGTGGCGAAACCGAGGTCGATGGCCGCGCGCTGCACCTCGCGCAGGGCCTCGTCGGTCAGGTACTGGAACGTCATGGCGCCCCCACGGCGACCGAGGGGTACAGCAGCCGCAGCCCCCGCTTGTCCTCTTCGGACAGATCAACCCCGTTGCCGGTCGGGCGGCACGGGCTCGACTCCGTCCGGTAGAACAGCGCCGGGAACGAGTACAGCATCACCGACTTCGCGTCGAACGGGCCCGCCACGACGTCGTACGGGTTGCCCGTGCGCAGGTTCACGTCGACCTTGGCCCTCGGCCAGAAGTTCGGCGCGCCCGCGAGGAAGGTGTAGATGCCCGGCCGGTTGCCCGCCGGGTCGGCGACGAACACGCCGTCGGCGTTCTGCGTCGGCACGTAGCCGGGGTCGTCCTCCCAGCGGAAGTCGCCCTCGCACTCGCCGCGCATGTTCTGGTGGGCGTGGTGGAAGCCGAGCGCGTGCAGGAACTCGTGCCGGACCGTCCCGGCCCACTTCTCGGGCAGCCGCTCGGTGAAGCCGCCCAGGTTCAGGCTGCGCTGGTGCGCCCGGCCGCCGACCCGGCCCACGGCGGGGCCGACCCCGGGGTCGGCGCTGTCGGAGCCGACGAGCGAGAAGTAGCCGGGCAGGTCGAACCCGACCCGGATCTCGGCGGCGTGCTCGGTGTCCTGCTCGGTCCACCGCCGGTACTGCCCGCTGCCCTCGTCCCAGCCGAAGTCGAGCGTGATGCCGCACGCGTCGGTGATCTGCTCGGTGGCGGCCGCGATCTGCCGGTGCAGGGCGGTGTCCCCGCCCAGGAACGCGACGCGCACGGGCGCGCCCAGCGGCCACCGCCCGAGGTCGGTGACCAGGAACTCCATGCCGCCCGCCCGCCGCCGGTAGGCGTCGCGCACGTCCAGCCAGGCCTGCACGTCGTCCGGCAGGGCCTCGATGATCTCCGCGTCCATAGTCGCTCCCCCTGTTCGCGGGTACGACCGTGAAGTCGCGGCTCGACCCCGTCCGGTTAGGGGCGGCGGCATCGCCGATCGGGTGATTGACGAAGCGGTTCCACTCCTTCACCGACGGTAAACGCGTGCCTCCCACGGGCGCAGCGTCGTCGAACGCTCGTCCGGCAGGGTGGCGAGCACGAGTTCGGCGTCCAGCCAGGCCGGATCGATCGCGGCCTGCGCGGGCTCGGCGCTCAGGTTGGCCATGACCAGCAGCTCAGTGCCCTCGTACGAGCGCGTGAACGCGTAGACGCTCGGGTCGTCGGGCAGGAGGAGCGTGAAGTCGCCGTGGACCACGCACGGCTCGGTGTGCCGGAGGTCGATCAGCCTGCGGTAGTGGTGGAACACCGAATCGGGGTCGGACACCGCATCGGCGGCGTTGATCTCCTTGTGGTTGGGGTTGGCCGCGATCCACGGCGTGCCCGTGGTGAACCCGGCGTGCGGGGAGGCGTCCCACTGCATCGGCGTGCGCGCGTTGTCCCGGCCCCTCGCGCGCAGGGCGGGCAGCGCCGACGGGCCCGCCTCGGCGTAGTGGTTGATCGACTCGATGTCGCGGAAGTCGGCGATGGTCTCGAAGGGCGCGTTGGTCATGCCCAGTTCCTCGCCCTGGTAGATGTAGGGCGTGCCGCGGTGCAGGTGCAGGACCGTGCCCAGCGCCTTCGCCGCCAGCGGGCTGCCGTCGCCGTAGCGCGACACCACGCGGGGCTGGTCGTGGTTGTTCCAGTACAGGCTGTTCCAGCCGACCGAGGCCAGCCCCGCCTGCCAGCGGTTCATCGTCGCCTTGAGCGCCACCAGGTCAAGCGGCTTGATGTCCCATTTGGACGGACCGTGGTCGATGTTCACGTGCTCGAACTGGAACACCATGTCGACCTCGCCGCGGGCCGGGTCGGTGAACAGCACGGCCTGGTCGACGGTGACGCCCGGCATCTCGCCGACGGTCAGCAGCTCGCGCTCACGGCCCGCGAACACCTCGCGGTGCATCTCCTGCAGGAACTCGTGGATGCGCGGCCCGCAGAGGTAGAACGCCGAGCCGTCGCCGCCGGGACCGTCGGGCAGGGCCGGGTCCTTGGAGATCATGTTGATGACGTCCATGCGGAAGCCGTCGACGCCGCGGTCGAGCCACCAGCGCATCATCGCGTAGATGGCCTGGCGGACCTCGGGGTTCTCCCAGTTCAGGTCCGGCTGCTTGCGGGAGAACAGGTGCAGGTAGTACTCGCCGGACTCCTCGTCGTACTCCCACGCGGGGCCGGAGAAGAACGAGCGCCAGTTCGTCGGCTCGGCGCCCGGCGTGCCCGGGGTCATGCCCGGGCGGGCGGGCCGCCACCAGTACCAGTCGCGCTTCGCGCGGAACCACGGGTGCTCGTCGGAGGTGTGGTTGACGACCAGGTCCATGATCAGCTTCATGCCGCGCGCGTGCACGCCAGACAGGAGCCGGTCGAAGTCGTCCAGCGTGCCGAACACCGGATCGATGTCCTGGTAGTCGCTGATGTCGTACCCGGCGTCGTCCTGCGGCGACGGGTACACCGGCGACAGCCACAGCACGTCGACGCCGAGCGCGGACAGGTAGTCCAGCCGCTCCTCGATGCCGCGCAGGTCGCCGACCCCGTCGCCGTCGGAGTCGGAGAAGCTGCGCGGGTAGATCTGGTAGACGACTGCGGACTTCCACCAGGAACCGGTCATCCCGCCATGCCACCACGGGACTCTGAAGCGGTCAAGACGACACCGGCCGCCAGGGGCTCTTGGAGTCGGTCGGTCGGGTCGGGTCGTAGAACCGCGGCACGTCGGGCTCGTCGGCGCGCAGCGTGACCAGATCGGCGGTGATCGCGCGCATGATCCGGGTGTGCGCCCGCATGGCGTCGCCCGGCCTGCTCGCCGAGAGGTCCGACAGGTCCACCTCGCCGCCGAAGTGCACCTTGAACACCCGGGGCGAGACGATCGAGCGCAGCGAGGACACCAGCAGCGGCTTGACGTCCGACCAGCCCGAGACGACCTCGGTGCCCCAGTACACGGCCTCGTGCGCGCCCCACTGGCTGATCGTCACCACCGGCACGTTCCCGGACAGCGCCATCCGCGCCACGCCCGTCTTGCCGCGCTCCGGCCACAGCCCCGGCTCCCGGCTCACCCGGCCCTCCGGGTACACCAGCAGCGGCGAGCGGGCCGTGCGCAGCGCGTCGACCGCGCGGTCGAACGCCTCGGCGACGTTCGCCTTGCCCCGGTCGACCCGCAGGTGCCCGCTGGCGCGCAGCGCGTTGCCCAGCACCGGGGCGTCCAGCAGGCCCGCGGTCAGCATGAACTTCGGCGGCAGCCCGATCCGGTCGCACGCGGCGATCAGCACGAACGGGTCGAACATCCCGATGTGGTTGGCGGCCACCAGCACCGGCCTGCCGCGCAGGTGCGCGGGGAACTCGCCGCTGATCTCCAGCCTGCCGAGCAGCCGGACCACGCCCCGGTCGACCTTGGTCAACGCCCGCCACAGCCGCGGAACGTCGGCCGTGCGGCGTGTCGGCTCGTCCGCACCCCCATGTAGCGCAACCATGGTCGGAGCATCGCACGCCCCGCCGCGCGCGTCCGCCCCGGGTTCGGGGCCGGAGTTGCTGGTGGGGCGCGAGGGACGGGCGGGCTACCGTGTTCGGTATGGCCGGGAAGACGACATCCAGCAAGGGCGGCGCGCGCCAGGGCAGGCCAGCGGCCCGCAAGCCCGCGCCGAGGAAGCCCGCGGCGCGCAAACCGGCGGCGCGCAAGCCCGTCGCCAAGCGGCCCGGCGTGCTCGCGGGCGGGTGGGGTCTGCTGTCCAAGGGCGTCGGCTCGGTCGCCCGCGCGGTCGGCCGCACCAAGGAGCTGGACCCGGCGCACCGCCGCGACGGGCTCGGCTTCGCGCTGATCGCCGTCGGCGTCGTGCTCGGCGCGGCCGTGTGGTGGCACGCCGCCGGTCCGGTCGGCAACTGGCTGGAGATCGGCGTGCGGACGGTCGTCGGCGCGCTCACCACGGCGCTGCCGCTGGTGCTGCTCGTCATCGGCGTCGGGCTGATGCGCTCGGACCCGACGCCGGAGAAGCGGCCCCGGTTCGTCGTCGGGGCGCTGCTGATGCTGTTGGCGCTGCTGGGCATCCTGCACGTGTTCAGCGACCTGCCCGCCGACAACGAGGGCCGCATGTACGCCGGTGGTGTGCTGGGCTATCTGTCCGGCGGTCTGCTCGCCAAGGGCGTCACCTCGTGGGTCGCGATCCCGGTCCTGGTGCTGCTGCTGGGCTTCGGCGTGCTCGTCTTCACCGGCACGCCCATCCGGGAGATCCCGAACCGGCTGCGCGACCTGGGCATGGAGCCGGTCGCCGAACCCGAGCCGCTGGCCGAGCAGGAACCGGAGCCGGAGCCGGTGCGCAAGCGCCGCCCGCGCAAGGCCGTCGAGCAGACCGAACTGCCGCTGGACGAGCCCGAGCCGCCCAAGCGCGCCGAGCCGAGGCCGCAGGTCAAGGAGACCCCGCAGGTCAGGGAGAAGCCCGTCGAGATGACGGTCACGCGGGTCGTCGACGGCGACTACGCGCTGCCCGACCCGACGGTCCTCAAGGTCGGCGACGCGCCCAAGGCGCGCAGCCGGGCCAACGACGCGATGATCGAGGCGATCAGCGGCGTGCTGGAGCAGTTCTCCATCGACGCGCAGGTCACCGGGTTCACCCGCGGCCCGACGGTGACCCGCTACGAGGTCGAGCTGGGCCCCGGCGTCAAGGTCGAGAAGATCACCGCGCTGACCAAGAACATCGCCTACGCCGTGGCCACCGACAACGTCCGGCTGCTCGCGCCCATCCCGGGCAAGTCCGCGGTCGGCATCGAGGTGCCCAACAGCGACCGCGAGATGGTCCGCCTCGGCGACGTGCTGCGCTCGGCCACCGCCGTCAGCGACACCCACCCCATGGTGGTCGGCCTCGGCAAGGACATCGAGGGCCACATGATCACCGCGAACCTGGCCAAGATGCCGCACCTGCTGTGCGCGGGCTCGACCGGGTCGGGCAAGTCCAGCTTCGTCAACTCGATGCTGGTGTCGCTGCTGGCCAGGGCCACGCCGGACGAGGTCAGAATGATCCTCATCGACCCGAAGATGGTCGAGCTGACCCCGTACGAGGGCATCCCGCACCTGATCACGCCCATCATCACCCAGCCGAAGAAGGCGGCGGCGGCGCTGACCTGGCTGGTCGAGGAGATGGAGCAGCGCTACCAGGACATGCAGGCCAACCGGGTCCGCCACATCGACGACTTCAACCGCAAGGTCAAGTCCGGCGAGATCACCGCGCCGCCCGGCAGCGAGCGCGAGTACCGACCGTACCCCTACATCCTCGCCATCGTCGACGAGCTGGCCGACCTGATGATGACCGCGCCGCGCGACGTCGAGGACGCGATCGTGCGCATCACGCAGAAGGCCCGCGCCGCCGGGATCCACCTGGTGCTCGCCACGCAGCGGCCCTCGGTCGACGTCGTGACCGGCCTGATCAAGACGAACGTGCCGTCGCGGCTGGCGTTCGCCACGTCCTCGCTCACCGACTCGCGGGTCATCCTCGACCAGCCGGGCGCGGAGAAGCTGATCGGCATGGGCGACGGGCTGTACCTGCCGATGGGCGCGTCCAAGCCGATCCGCATCCAGGGCGCGTTCGTCAGCGACGAGGAGATCGCCGCGATCGTGGCGTTCACCAAGGAGCAGGCGCAGCCGGACTACACCGAGGGCGTCACCGCGGCCAAGCAGGGCGAGGCCCGCGAGATCGACCCCGACATCGGCGACGACCTCGACCTGCTGCTGCAGGCCACCGAGCTGATCGTCACCTCGCAGTTCGGCTCGACGTCGATGCTGCAGCGCAAGCTGCGCGTCGGGTTCGCCAAGGCAGGGCGGCTGATGGACCTGCTGGAGACCCGCGGCGTCGTCGGCCCGTCCGAGGGCTCCAAGGCCCGCGAGGTGCTGATCAAGCCCGACGAGCTGGAGAACGTGCTGTGGACGATCCGGGGCGGGCCCGCGGCGCAGGACTGAGGTCCGGTTAGTCACGAACGGCTAACGACCTGCGCGAACCGGTGGCGTGGCGGCGTCCATTCCGGATTGATACCCCGGTCGGCGTGCGGAGTGCGCACGCGCGCAGGGGAGGAAAGAGTGGACTACCAGGTCACCTACACGGCGGCGGACGTGCCGTGGGGCCTCATCATCGCGATGGCGGGCGTCGGCCTGCTGCTCACCGTGATCATGATCGCCGCGGTGTGGAAGACGTTCACCAAGGCGGGCCAGCCGGGCTGGGCGGCCATCGTGCCGTTCTACAACACCTACATCATGCTCAAGATCACCGGCAGGCCGGGATGGTGGCTGCTGCTGCTGTTCATCCCGCTCGTCAACGTCGTGATCGCGATCATCCTGATCATCGACCTGGCCAAGAGCTTCGGCAAGGGCGGCGGGTTCGCCGTCGTGCTGATCCTGTTCCCGTACATCGGGTTCCTCATGCTGGGCTTCGGCAGCGCCCGCTACGTCGGCCCGGCCGCGTCGCCGACGTTCCACCAGCACCAGGGCGGCTACCCGGGCCAGCAGCCCGGCTACGCGCCCGCCGGTTACCCCCAGGGCGGCTACCAGCAGCCCGGCTATCCCCAGCAGGGCGGCTACCCCCAGCAGGGCTACCCGCAGCAGGGCGGCTATCCCCAGCAGGGTGGCTACCCGCCGCCGTACAACCAGTGACGCGAAAGGGGCCGCGGTGTCGACCGCGGCCCCTTGTCGTCCCCGGTCAGCTGTTGCCGAACTGGCGGACGGCGGAGTAGTAGACGTCCGCGGTGCGCCTGCAGCCCCAGTGCGTGCCGCAGATCGTGTAGAGGTCGCTCTTGAACTTGTTGTCGATCGAGAGCCGGGTGGACTCGGTGAACCGGCCCTGCCGCTTGTAGTTGCGGTAGCCGAAGTCGTGGCGGTAGCAGGCGCGCACGAAGTTGAACCCGAACGGGTTGTCCGGCGAGTTCGAGCACCCGTCCGACGACCAGTCCAGCTGGCTCGCGTACGGCCGCGCCGCGCGGGTCTGCTGGAACTGGCTCAACGACTGCGAGAACAGGTAGTTGTCGGTCGTCGAGCGCAGCTGGGTCGGGCTCAGCTCGGCGGACGCGGTGCCCGCGCCCATCACGATCGCGGTGGCGGCGGTGACGGAGGCGATCGCTCCGCGGGCGGCACGACGCAGGGTTGACGTGGCCACGACTCCTCCAGGAGTGAGGGGAGCCCGGGTCGAGGGGCTCGGTGTGACAATTACGCACCATCTGCCACGTCCGGAACACCACCGTTCGGGCCAGCGTGCCCGAAATGTCGGTGAACTCCCGTCCACTCCCGACTAGAGCTCAAGCAGCATGCGGGTGTTGCCCAAGGTGTTCGGCTTGACGTAGGGCAGGTCCAGGAACTCCGCGACGCCCTCGTCCGCCGACCGCCGCATCTCCTCGTACACCTCCGGCGTGACCGGCGTGCCGTCGATCTCGACGAACCCGTGCCTGCCGAAGAACTCGGTCTCGAAGGTCAGCACGAAGATCCGCGCCAGGCCCAGCTCGCGCGCCACCTCGATCAGCTTGGCCACCAGCGCGTGCCCGACCCCCGAGCCGAGCGCGTCCGGGGTGACCGCGATCGTGCGGATCTCGGCGATGTCCTCCCAGAGCACGTGCAGCGCCCCGCAGCCGACGATGCGCCCGTCGAGCTCGGCGACCCAGAACTCCTGCACGTCCTCGTAGAGCGTCACCAGTTCCTTGGCGAGCAGCACCTTGCCGACGTACTGGTCGACTATGGCCTTCACGGGCCGGACGTCTGCCGTCCGCGCGCGGCGTACCAGCGGTTTCACGAGAGGTGAACATAGCCCTCGGTGAGATCCCGGTCATCGTCAATACCCGGGTCCGCGCGCTGCCGGTTTAATCACCGGCAGTCGACGAGGACGTGAGGGAGTGCCATGCGCGAGGCGGTCATCTGCGAACCGGTCCGCACCCCGGTGGGCCGCTTCGGCGGCGTGTTCGCGGGCGTCGGCGTCACCGAGCTGGCCGCCACCGTGCTGCGCGCGCTGCTGGACCGCACCGGTCTCGATCCCGCGCTGGTCGAGGACGTGGTCTTCGGGCAGTGCCACCCCAACGGCGACGCGCCCGCCATCGGCCGGGTCGCCGCCCTCGACGCGGGCCTGCCGGTCACCGTCCCCGGCCTGCAGGTCGACCGCCGCTGCGGCTCCGGACTGCAGGCCGTGATCGACGCCGCCATGCGCGTCCAGACCGGCGCCAACGACCTGCTGATCGCCGGCGGCGCGGAGAACATGAGCCAGGTCGAGTTCTACTCGACCGCCATGCGCTGGGGCGTCAAGGGCACGGGCGTCGAGCTGCACGACCGCCTCGCCCGCGCCCGCGTCACCGCGGGCGGCGTCAACCACCCGGTCCCCGGCGGCATGGTCGAGACCGCCGAGAACCTCCGCCGCGAGTACCGCATCCCCCGCGCCGAGCAGGACGAGCTGGCCCTCCGCTCCCACCAGCGCGCCGTCGCCGCCATCGAGGCGGGCCGCTTCACCGACGAGATCGTCCCGGTGACCGTCCCCGCCAAGCGCGCCCCCAAGCGCCCCGACGGCAGCCGGGGCGACACCGTCGTCGACCGCGACGAACACCCCCGCCCCGACGCCGACCTCGACGCCCTGGCCGCGCTCAAGCCGATCATGGGCCGCACCGACCCGGAGGCGACGGTCACCGCGGGCAACGCCAGCGGCCAGAACGACGGCGCCGCCGCCTGCGTCGTCACCACGCCGGAGCGCGCCGCCGAGCTGGGCCTGCGCCCCCTGGCCCGCCTGGTCTCCTGGGCGGTCGCGGGCACGCCGCCGTCGACCATGGGCATCGGCCCGGTCCCCGCCACCGCCCGCGCCCTCGACCGCGCGGGCCTGACCCTGGCGGACATGGACCTCATCGAGCTCAACGAGGCCTTCGCCGCCCAGGTCCTGGCCGTCGCCCGCGAGTGGAACCTCACCGACGCCGACTGGGCGCGCGTCAACGTCAACGGCTCCGGCATCTCCCTGGGCCACCCCCTGGGCGCGACCGGCGCCCGGATCCTGGCCACCCTGCTGCGCGAGCTGGACCGCCGCGAGTCCCGCTACGCGCTGGAGACGATGTGCATCGGCGGCGGCCAGGGCCTGGCCGCGATCTTCGAGCGGACGCCCGCCCGCTGACCGGAGGCGGCTTGCTCGCTGCGCCTTCCGGCCTGCACCCCTCCGACTATCGGCCGGGCAGCCACTTGCCCCACTCGTACCACTCCTCGCCCGGCAGCTGGCCGTCCGAGGGAGCGGGCGCAGGGGCGGGAGCGGGCGCAGGCGGGCGCTGCGTCGGCGCCGGGGCCTTCGCGGCGGGTGCCTGCGGGGCGGGGGCCTGCGGCGCGGGAGCCTGAGGTGCTGGCGGCCGAGGCGCGGGGGCCTGGGCAGCGGGCGGCTTCGGGGCCGCGGGCTTCGCCGACGTCGTCGGTCCGGCGGCAGCGGACGTCGTCATCGCCTGCCCGGGATCGAAGGCGTTCCGCCAGGACAACACCGTCGCCACGAACTCCGACGTCCCGTGGAACCGGTACACCGCGTCCGCGACATCCCCGGGCGTGCTCAGGTCCGCCCCGGTGGCGCACAGATACCGCCCCACCCCCAACGCCGCGTCGGCCACGTTGTGGGGGATCGCCACCCCGTCCCCGGAGGCGTCGCGGCCGTGCTCGGACCACACCGACGGCAGCAGGCGCATCGGGCCCACCGCGCGGTCCCAGCGGGCGTCGCCGTCCCACACCCCGCCGTCGGTGTCCGGGATCCGCGCGCGGCCCGCCGAGCCGTCCAGCACCGGGCCGAGGGACGGGATGATCGTGTCGCCGTCGTCGTCGAGCCCGGTCGCCGCGGCGTGGCCCGTCTGGGCCTGGCCGATCGCGGCCAGCAGCGGCCACGTCAGGCCGCATTCCGGGTGCGTCCGGCCCACCAGCTCCGCCGCCTTCGCGTACCCGCGAAGGGCCACCGGCGGGATCGCGGACGTCCCCGGCGGCACCGGCACCACCTCCACCGCCGCGGGCCCGTGCCCGTCGGCGAGCGTGCCGTCGGCCCCGTAGGCGATCGGCTGCGCGGCGGCCGCGGGCACCGGGACGTCCTCGCCAGCGCCCAGCAGCGCGACCGCGACCGGCACCGCCACCAGCGGCATCGCGACGAACGGGGCCCGGGTGCGGGTGCGACGGTGTTTGCCCATGAAGCGCACCCTGCCCGATCGCGCGACGTGATCCCAGACCCGCTGGAAAACCCCGCAATCCGGTGACGAATCCGACACCGGGGCTTTGTCATCGGGTGCCTATGACCGCCGGATACGCCCGCGCCGAAGGAGCGCGGCTACCCTTTGAGCCGTGTCCACTCCGCCCGCGTCGCGCCGTGTCGCCCTGCTCACCCTCGGTTGTGCCCGAAACGAGGTCGACTCCGAGGAACTGGCGGGCAGGCTCGCCGACGGCGGATGGGAGCTGACCGACGCCGACGACGGCGCCGAGGTCATCGTGGTCAACACCTGCGGCTTCGTCGAGCAGGCCAAGAAGGACTCCATCGACACCCTGCTCGCCGCCGCCGACACCGGCGCGAAGGTCGTCGCCGTGGGCTGCATGGCCGAGCGCTACGGCGCCCAGCTGGCCGAGAGCCTGCCGGAGGCCAGCGCCGTCCTGGGCTTCGACGCCTACCCCGACCTCGCAGAACGCCTCGGCGACGTGGTCGCGGGCCACGCCGTGGCATCGCACACCCCGGTCGACCGGCGCACCCTGCTGCCCATCACCCCCGTCGAGCGGCAGGACAGCGACGTCGCCGTGCCCGGCCACGCCTGGGGCCCGCGCGTGCTGCGCAAGCGCCTCGACGACTCGCCGGTCGCCTCGCTGAAGATCGCCTCCGGCTGCGACCGGCGCTGCTCGTTCTGCGCGATCCCCAGCTTCCGCGGCTCGTTCGTCTCCCGCAGGCCCGACGAGATCGTCGCCGAGGCCCGGTGGCTGGCCGAGCAGGGCGTGCGCGAGCTGGTCCTGGTCAGCGAGAACTCCACCTCCTACGGCAAGGACCTCGGCCCGTCCGGCGCGCTGGAGCCGCTGCTGGCCCGGCTGGGCGCCGTCCCCGGGATCGACCGCGTCCGGGTCAGCTACCTGCAGCCCGCCGAGACCAAGCCGTCGCTGGTCGCCGCCATCGCCACCACCCCGGGCGTCGCCGCGTACTTCGACATGTCGTTCCAGCACGCCAGCGAGCCCGTGCTGCGCCGCATGCGCCGCTTCGGCAACACCGAGTCCTTCCTCGACCTGGTCAAGCGCATCCGCGAGCACGCCCCGGACGCGGGCATCCGCAGCAACGTCATCGTCGGCTTCCCCGGCGAGACCGACGCCGACGTGGACGAGCTGGCCCGCTTCCTCACCGAGGCGCGCCTGGACGCCGTCGGCGTGTTTGGCTACTCCGACGAGGACGGCACCGAGGCCGAGGGCCTGCCCGGCAAGCTGCCCGCCGACGTCATCGCCGCGCGCGTGGCCCGGATCAGCGAGCTGGCCGAGGAGCTGACCGCCCAGCGCGCCGAGGACCGCGTCGGCGACGAGGTCGTCGTGCTGGTCGAGCGCGCCGAGTCCGACGAGGACGACTGCGCGGGCCGCGCCGCCCACCAGGCCCCCGAGGTCGACGGCGAGTGCGTGCTGGTCGACGGCGACATCGCGGCCACCGGCCTGTCCGTGGGCGACCTCGTGGTCGGCGAGGTCGTCGACAGCGAGGGCGTCGACCTGATCGTGCGCGCCCGCGCGCTGGTCCCGAGGACGTGAGCGCCGTGCCCACCGAGGGCGAGGACGCGGCCACCCGGCCAGCGCCCCCGGTGCCCGCCCCGGTGCCGACGCACGTCCCGGTGCTCAACATCGCCAACCTGCTCACGCTGAGCAGGCTCGCGCTCGTCCCGGTGTTCCTGCTCGCCCTGTTCGCAGGCGGCGACTTCTGGCGCTGGACCAGCGCGTTCGTCTTCGCCGTCGCGTCGATCACCGACCACGTCGACGGCAGGCTGGCGCGCCGCCACGGGCTCATCACCGACTTCGGCAAGATCGCCGACCCGATCGCGGACAAGGCGCTCACCGGCGCCGCGCTGATCGGGCTCAGCGTCCTGGGCGAGCTGCCGTGGTGGGTCACGGTCGTCATCGCGGTGCGCGAGGTCGGGGTGACGCTGCTGCGGTTCTGGGTGATCCGGCACGGGGTGATCCCGGCCAGCCGCGGCGGCAAGCTCAAGACGCTGCTCCAGGTCGTGGCCATCGGGCTGTTCCTGGTGCCGCTGCCGGGGTTCCTGCACGTCGTGGCCTGGGTGGTGATGGGCGCGGCGATCGCGCTCACCGTCGTCACCGGCGTCGACTACGCCGTGCGCGCCGTGCGGCTGCGGGCCCGGGGGAAGCGCGCGGTCGCGTGATCCCGGGAGTCCCGGCCGAGCAGGTCGCCGCGCTGGTGCGCACGCTGGCCGAGCGCGGGGAGACCGTCGCCGCCGCCGAGTCGCTGACCGCGGGGCTGCTGACCGCGGTGCTGACCACCGTGCCCGGGTCCAGCGCGGTCGTGCGGGGCGGGCTCGTGGTCTACGGGACGGACCTCAAGGCGTCGCTGGCGGGCGTGGACCCCCGGCTGCTGGCCGAGCGCGGGCCGGTCGACTCCGAGGTCGCCGCGGCGCTCGCCGCGGGCGCCAGGGCCCGCTGCGGGGCCACCATCGGGCTCGGGCTGACCGGCGTGGCCGGGCCGGGGCCGCAGGACGGCGTGCCCGCGGGCACGGTGTTCGTTGCGCTGGAGTCCCCGCGCGGCGGACTGGTCTCGCTGCTGCGGGCGACCGGGACCCGCGACGAGGTCAGGGCGGCCGCCGTCCGGGCGGCGCTGGGCCTCATCGAGGACGACCTGGATGCGATCATCGAGTGAGGTTCGGGTCACTCTCGGTGCCCGGGGGTGGGGAACAGCGAGGTCGACCGGGGTGTTCGCTCTTGGCGTACGCCGTGGGAAGGCCGTGCGACATGTCAGTGCCTCTGGGTAACGTGATGAGTAACTGTCGGAGGAAGGAGGTGTGCGATGACCGTGCTGCTGCGCGAGGCCATCGGTGATCGGCTGCGCCACACCCGGACCAACCAGCGCCGCACCCTGCGGGAGGTGTCCCGGTCGGCGCGGGTCAGCCTCGGTTACCTCTCCGAGGTCGAACGCGGCCGCAAGGAGGCGTCCAGCGAGCTGCTCGCCGCCATCTGCGACGCGCTCGACCTGCCGCTGGCCGAGCTGATGTCGCATGTCGCCTCCGACATCGGCGCGCTCACCTCGGTCGAGCACGGCGTGCCGGAGCAGGTCCCCGCCGAGGCGCGCTCCGCGCCCGAGCACAGCGACGCGGGCGCCCGCGCCGCCATCGAGGGCGGCAGGCTCGTGCCCGCCGTCGTCGGCGACAGCCTGGCCGATCTCCGGCTCCAGCCCGCCCTGCACTCCATCGACTCACTCGGCGGCGCGCGGGCGTTCGTGGCCGCGTAGCCGTTCTCCCGCCGTGCGCACTTCGCGTCCGCCGAACCGTCCCCGGTTCGGCGGACGCGCCGCGTTCGGCCCGTTCACCGGTTACCGTGGGTGAGGGGTCAGGGATGTCCCGGACCCCGGTCCCGGGCAGCCCGGAGATGATCCCGGAAATTGTCCGGGTCCGGTGGAACGGCCTGGGCCCACCTGACACGATGGAACCCACCAGGGTGCCGGGACGTTGCCGTTTCATCGGAAGGTCAGGCGGCGACTTATCCGAGTGAACCGACAGTCGTGAGAAGGCAGGCGGAGGAGATGGCCAACCCGTTCGTGAAGTTCTGGAAGTACCTGATGGCCTCGTTCTCGTCGAAGATCGACGAGCACGCGGACCCCAAGGTGCAGATCCAGCAGGCCATCGAGGACGCGCAGCGCCAGCACCAAGCGCTCTCGCAGCAGGCCGCGGCCGTCATCGGCAACCAGCGCCAGCTGGAGATGAAGCTCAACCGCCAGCTCGGCGAGGTGGAGAAGCTGCAGGCATCGGCCCGCCAGGCGCTCGTGCTGGCCGACGAGGCCCGCGCCAAGGGCGACGAGCAGAAGGCGACCCAGTTCGAGACGGCCGCCCAGTCCTTCGCCACCCAGCTGGTCACCGCCGAGCAGGGCATCGAGGACCTCAAGACGCTGCACGACCAGGCGCTGCAGGCCGCGGCGCAGGCCAAGCAGGCCGTCGAGCGCAACGCGATGGTCCTGCAGAACAAGCTCGCCGAGCGCACCAAGCTGCTCAGCCAGCTGGAGCAGGCCAAGATGCAGGAGCAGGTCTCCCGCTCGCTGAACCAGATGAGCGAGCTCGCCGCGCCGGGCAACACCCCCTCGCTGGAGGAGGTCCGGGAGAAGATCGAGCGCCGCTACGCCACCGCGCTGGGCTCGGCCGAGCTGGCCCAGAACTCCGTGCAGGGCCGGATGATGGAGGTCCAGGCCAGCACGACGGAGATGGCGGGCCGCTCGCGCCTCGACCAGATCCGCGCGTCGATGTCCGGCGGGCAGGCCCCGCAGGTCACCGGCGGCCAGGCCGCCCAGCCCACGCCGGGCAACATCGAGGCCGAGATCGCCCAGCGGGTCGCCCAGGAGCGGCAGGCCAACCCGCAGTCGAACAACTAGCACGCACTCGACCGACTAGCGCGCACCGGGGAGGGGGTCGGCAGTGAGCTACAAGCGTGAGCTGATCCGCATCGCCGACCTCGCCACCAAGCACGTGGACGCGGTCACCAAGGTGCAGGCCCGCATCGCCCGGTGGCGCGACCCGCGCGCCCGGGCGCTGCGCAGGCGGCGCCGCGCGGTGCGGACCACCACGGCGTGGACGGGCACCGGCCTGGCCACCGGCACCGGGGCGGTGGTCGTGGAGGCCGCGGCCGCCAACCCCGGCGCGTCGGTGCCGATCCTGATCGGAACGGCCGTGGTGTCCGGGGTGGCCGCGATCGCCTCCGGCGTGCGGACCTGGCGGCTGCACCGCGAGCCGCTGCCGGAGGCCGCCCGGGTGCCGGTGGCGCTGCCGCCGCCGGACTCCCAGGCCCGCGAGCCCATGCGCAGGCTCGCCGACGCCGAGGACACGCTGCGCGAGTTGCTCGCCCAGCTCAGCCGGGGCGCGCTGGTGCCGCCGGAGTCCGTCGAGCACTCCCGCCGCACCGGCGCGGAGGCCGCCGAGGCGTTGCGCGCGGTCTCGGCCCAGCTGCAGGCCGTCGAGCGGGCCCGCGACCACGCGCCCGCCGCGGACCGCGCCGCGCTCACCGCGGGCGTCCTCAGCCTGCGGACGCAGCTGCAGGAGGGCGTCGAGGGCTACTGCGCCCTGCTCGCCGCCGCGGGCCGCGTCCTGGCCGCGTCGACCGGCGCCGCGCCGCGCCACGACCTCGCCGACGCCACCGACCACCTCGCCGCCCTGGCCGTGGCTCTGCGCGAGCTGTCCCCGCACACCGGATAGGGTCGCGGCTCACACCGCGCCCGCGCGTCACCTTCACGGGGTTGCGGCGTCTTTTCTGTATAGACCCCTTGGAGAGGACGTCGCCCATGTACACCGAAGCCGAGTTGAGGCCGGTTGTGCGCGACCGTGTGGCCGCGATGCCCGCGCACGAGGACCGGTACTGGGCGGCGATCACGGCGAACGGGATCGACCGGGGCTGGGCCGCCCGGCTGCTCGACGCGGCCGTCGAGTGGATCGCGGCGGGCCGATCGGACACCTACGACCCTTACGCGCTGGCACTGTCCTGGGCTGTCGGCGGAGCGCGCTAGGGCATTCAGGTAAACATCACGGTGTCGTATCGACTTGGCGACTACTTGCTGTGGCACCATGCTGCGAACCAGACGGGCGCGGTGGAGGGTGGACGTTGACTTTGTGGTCCGTGCACGGAGACGGTCGGCGTGTGCGGGACGGCGAGGTCGTCGCGCCCCATGAGCGGCTGAGCTGGCCGCTGACCATCGGACTCGGGCTGCAGCACGTGGCCGCGATGTTCAGCGCGACGGTGCTCGTGCCCGCGCTCACGGGTTTCCCGGTGACCACCACGCTGCTGTTCTCCGGGGTGGGCACACTGCTCTTCCTGGTCATCACCCGCAACCGGGTGCCCAGCTACCTCGGGTCGTCGTTCGCGTTCATCGCGCCGCTGTTGGCCGCCAAGGAAAGCGGGCTGGCCGTCCAGTTGGGGATCGTGCTGACCGCGGGCCTGCTGCTCATCGGCGTCGGCGTCGCGGTGAAGGCGCTGGGCGTGCGGCTGCTGGACTCGGTCATGCCGCCCGTGGTCACCGGGGCCGTCGTGCTCCTCATCGGACTGAACCTCGCCCCGGTGGCGACCGGGTCGTTCGCCAAGCAGCCGCTGATCGCGGTGCTGACGCTCGGCGTCGTGCTGGTCTGCGCGGTCGTGGGCCGGGGGATGCTGTCGCGGATGTCCATCCTGGTCGGCGTGCTGGCCGGGTGGGTCGTGGCGGCGCTGACCGGCGGCCTGGACGCCCAGCGGGTCGACGCGCTGGCCGCCGCGCCGTGGTTCGGGCTGCCGGAGTTCACCGCGCCGATGCTGCGGCCGTCGGAGATCCTGCTGGTGATCCCGGTCGTGATCGTGCTGGTCGCGGAGAACGTGGGGCACGTCAAGGCGGTCGGCGCGGTGACCGGGCGCAACCTTGACGGCAGCGTGGGCGACGCGCTCATCGCCGACGGCCTGGCGACCTCGCTCGCGGGCGCGGGCGGCGGGTCGGGCACCACGACGTACGCGGAGAACATCGGCGTCATGGCCGCGACCCGGGTGTACTCGACGGCCGCCTACGCCGTGGCCGCGCTCGTGGCGCTCGTGCTGTCCCTGGTGCCGAAGTTCGGCGCGCTGATCAACACGGTGCCCGACGGCGTGCTCGGCGGGGCGACCATCCTGCTCTACGGCATGATCGGCCTGCTGGGCGTGCGGATCTGGCAGGCCAACCGGGTCGACTTCACCGAGCCGGTGACGCTGATGGTCGTCGCCGCCGCGGTCGTGGCGGGCGTGGGCAACCTGACGTTGAGCGTCGGCGGGATGCGCCTGGAGGGCATCGCCTGGGGCTCGCTGATCGTCGTCGTGCTGTACCCGCTGCTGCGCAAGCTCAGCGCGCTGCGGTCGCGCGATTGATCGCCCGGACGAGCGCGGGTCCGGAGTAGATGAACCCGGTGTAGAGCTGCACCAGCCGCGCGCCCGCGTCGAGCATGCGCAGGGCGTCGTCGGCGGTCATGATGCCGCCGACGCCGATCACCGGCAGGTCGCTCTCCTTGGCGACGAACCCCACGACCTCCAGCGCGCGCTCGGTGAGGGGACGGCCGCTGAGGCCGCCCGCCTCGTCCCGGTGCGGGCCGGTGGCGCCCTCGCGGGAGAGCGTGGTGTTGGTGGCGATGAGGCCGTCGACGTCGTGGTCGGCGCAGACCTGCAGGACCTCGCCGATGGCGTCGTCGGTGAGGTCGGGGGCGATCTTGACCAGGATCGGCGTGCCGTCGGCCTCGGCGGCCAGGGCGCCGACGAGCTCGTCGAGCGCGCCGCGGTCCTGCAGGCCGCGCAGGCCGGGGGTGTTGGGCGAACTGACGTTGACGGCGAAGTAGTCGGCGTGCGGTTTGAGGACGCGCAGCGAGTGCAGGTAGTCGTCGACGGCGTCCTCGACCGGCGTCACCTTGGACTTGCCGATGCTGACCCCGATGGGCACGCCGATCGGGCCGGTGGCGGCCAGCCGGGCGGCGAGCGCGTCCGCGCCCGCGTTGTTGAAGCCCATCCGGTTGATCACGGCCTGGTCGTCAGGCAGCCGGAAGATGCGCGGCTTCGGGTTGCCCGGCTGCGGGTGGCGGGTGACGGTGCCGACCTCGACGAAGCCGAATCCCAGGCCGGGCCAGGCGCGCAGGGCGCGGCCGTCCTTGTCCATGCCCGCGGCCAGGCCGACGACGCCGGGGAAGCGCAGGCCGAACGCGGTGGTCTCGGCGTGCGGGCCGAAGAGGCCGCGCAGCGGGCGCATCGCCGGGGCGAGCCGCCCCAGCGCCTTCACGGTGCGCTCGTGGGCGACCTCGGGGTCGCCCTTGCCGAGGGAGAACAGGACACGCCGGACCAGTCGCTGGTACACCACGCGGCCATCGTGTCATCCGGACGCGATGATGGGCGCGTGACCCGTGACGCCGACGAGCTGTACGCGCTGCCCCGCGAGGAGTTCACCGCCGCCCGCAAGGCCCTGGCCAAACGCGTCCGCGACTCCGGCGATCCGCAGGCGGCGGCCCAGATCGACAAGCTGGCCAAGCCCACCACCGCGGCCTGGCTGGTCAACCGCCTGGTCCGCTCGGCCCCCGACGCCGTGGCCGAACTCACCGAACTGGGCGACGCCCTGCGCGCGGCCCACCAGTCCGCCGACGGCCCCGCCCTGCGCGACCTGACCCCCAAGCGCGCCGAGGTCCTCCGCACCCTCGTCACCCGCGCGGCCCAGGGCGACGACCTGAGCGAGCCGATCATCCGCGAGCTGGAGGAGATGTTCACGACAGCTCTGCTGGACGAGTCGGCGGAAGAACGCCTCCGCACCGGCCGCATCGCCTCCGTCCGCGACCTCTCCGGCGCCCCCGCCTGGCCCGGCCTGGCGGTAACCCCCCAGCCCAAACGCGAACCGGAGAAGAAGCAGAAGAAACCCCCCGAGGACAAGCGCGCGGCCATCGCCGCGGCAAAAGCCGAGGTCAAGTCCGCCGAAGCCGACCGAGCCAAAGCCGAACGCGCGGTAGCGGCCGCCGAGAAGGCGGTAGCCAAGGCCGAGGAACGCGTCCGCGACCTCAACGCCCAACTCGACGCCGCCGAGGCCGCGGAACTAGACGCCCGCCGAGACCTCCAACTAGCCCGCCGAACAGCAAAGGAAGCCGAACGCGCCACAGCAGCAGCCTGGCGACGACGTCAACAACTGGAGGAATAGACCCCGCACTTGCACCCCAACCCGCGCACCCGCCGTCGCCTGCACCCACCGCAGCCGCTGTCAACACCGCCGCCGACCCCGGCTCCACGCCGCCCGCCCCGGCTCCAGCTCTGGTCCCCAACTCGGCCGGCCTCGGTCCCGGCTCCGCCTCGGTCCCGGTTCTGCCTCGGCCTCGGTCCCGCCTCGGTCCGGCTCCGCCGCTGGCTTCGGCCCGCGCCTACCTCCGCCCCGGCCTGCCCTCGGCTCGACCCGCCTCGGGCTCCGGTCTCTGCCCGGTCCCCGGCCTGACTCCGCCCGGCCACGGCCTCGCTCCTGGCCCAGCCCCGGTTCTCGCTCCGGCCCTGGTTCGGGCTTGCGTTCTGGCCTCTGCCCGGCTTCGCCCTAGGGCTCGTCTTGGCCAGGCCCGCTTCCCCTGGCGCCGGTCCGCTCCGGCTCCGGTATTGGTTCCGGCCCCGACACAGTCCGGCTTGCCTCCGCCCGGACCCGGGCCAAGCTCGGCCACAGCTCTGACCCGCCCGCCCCCGCCTCCACGAGCCGTGCGTTGGCTGGCCTGCGGTTTCCGCCCCTGAAAATAGGACAGCCCCCGGGCTGCTTCCCCACGCGTGGCGTGGGGCTCGGGGTGGACTCCGCCCCGAGAGCCCGAGGGCCGGGTGACTGCCTGGTATTCGCTGCGGTGGTCCTTAGCGGACAGCCACCTCACGAGTCCGAAGGGAAATCACTTCTGGACCACCTCCTCTCTTGTGTACGCACAAGCTAAGACGCGAGGCTTGCCCCGATCAACAGCTTTTCCTCGCCACCCGAACGGGTGATGCTAGGGTGCTTACCCGAATACGCAGAGTGTGTGAAAGCTGTTCACATAGGTGCTGTGGAAGGAGTGCCGGTGGCCGCTGCTGGTCGGGTCGCCATCGGTGCGGTGGTGGGGGCGGCGGCTGCCGCCCTGTTCTTCGAGGGGTTGGACTCGGGGGCGCGGTTCCGGGCGGTGCCGGAGGGCTCGACCGTCGACCAGTCCGCCGAGCCGGAGCCGACCGTCCAGGCCACCTTCGTCTCCGGGACCCTGGTCTCGGCCACCTCCGCGGCGTCGCCCACCACCAGCACGACGACCACCTCGCTCACCTCGACGACCACCACCACCACGACCACGACCAGCGCGCCCCCGGTCGTCACCACCACGACCACCACCGCCGAGCCGCCGCCCCCGCCCCCCGAGACGACCACCACCCGCCGCACGACGACCACCACCACGACGACGCGCAGGCCCTGCGGCATCCTCTGGTGTCCCTGATCAGGGACGCGGCCCCGCCTGGCACGTCGGGCAGTAGTACGTCGGCCGGTCGTCCTGATCGGCACGCCTGATCCGCCCGCCACAGCGGGGACACGGATACCGCGTCCGGTCATACGCCCACACCGGCCGTCGCGGATCGCCCGTCGTGTTGCGGGAAACGCGCAAACGGTTGCGGTAGAGCAGATCCCGACTGACCTCCACCACCCGGTCCGCGTCCACTGAGGACACCGGGCTCCACGGCGTCACCCGCAGCACAGCGCAGACCTCGGACTTGTAGACGTTGCCCAGCCCTGCCATGACCCGCTGGTCCAGCAGCGCCACACCCAGCTCCCGCTCCGGCGAGGCGCGCAGCCGGGCCGCGGCCTCGGCGGCCAGCTCCGGCCCCCACTCCGGGTCCAGCAGATCCGGACCCAGGTGCGCCACCAGCCGGTCCTCCTCCGCCGTGTCCACGAGCGCCATCTCCTGCAGCAGGTAGCCCACCGCCTGCTTGTCGGCGGTGACCAGCAGCGCGCGCACCTGGTGCGCGGGCCGACGCCACCGCGCGCCCGCCGGGCCCACCTGCCACCCGCCGTCCATCCGCAGATGGGACCGGAAGCTCAGCGAGCCGTCGAAGCGGAGGAACAGGTGCTTGCCCACCGGCCGCACGCCGACCACCTCGCGCCCGGCGAGGTCGACCGTCGACAGCCGGGGGTGCCGCAGCTCGCCGCGGGTCAGGCGACGACCGACCAGCGCCTCGGCCAGGACCGCCGCGCTGCGGAAGACGGTGTCGCCCTCGGGCACCTCAGGCCTCCGCGGCCTCGGCGTCGTCGTCGTCCGGCCAGTCGATGGCCTGGTGACGCCCCCTGCGGCCGCTGCGCAGCACGCGCGCGAGCAGCAGGTTGAACGCCAGCGACACCTCCCGCGCCCCCGGCGTGTGCCACTGGTGGATCGGCAGGCACGCCCCCTGCGCCTGCTGCACGGCCAACCGGTCCGGCAGCGCCACCGGCATCACCAGCGACCCGAACGTCTCGCGCAGCTCGGCGATGCGGAACTGGTGCTCGTACGAGTGCGACCGCACCTTGTTGACCACGACGCCGATCGCCATCAGGTTGGGGTTGTGCTGGTCACGCGTGTCGGACACGGCCTCGAACGCGCGCTGCGCCCCCGACACCGCGTACATCGTCGGCTCGGTCACCAGCAGCGCGCCCTGGGCGGCGACCAGCGCGGACCGCGTCAGCCTGCCCAGCGACGGCGGGCAGTCCAGCAGGACCAGCTGGTAGGGCAGCTCGTCCTCGGCCAGCATCGTCTTCAGCTCGGCCAGCGCCCGCCCCAGCTTCTCCAGCCTGCGCGCGCCGGGGTCGGGGTCGTTGAGGGTCTCGACCTCCTCGGACCCGACCAGCACGTCGACGTCGTCGCCCCACGCGCTGGGCGCGATCGCGTCGCGGATCACCGACGGGCGCGGGGTCTCCAGCACGTCCGCCAGCGTGGCCTCGGTCTCGGCGGGGTCCAGCGTCGCCGTGGCGTTGCACTGCGGGTCGAGGTCGACGACGAGCGTGCGGGCCCCGCGGCGCAGCGCGGCCGAGGCCAGCCCGAGCACCACCGTGGTCTTCCCCACGCCACCCTTGAGGCTCAGCACCGCCACCGTCTGCACATCGTCACTTTAGGGTCTCTACGCTTCCGTTCATGCGCCCCGATCCTGTTCGCCGCGTGCTGGACGCCGAGCTGACCGCCGCCCGGGAACGCCGTGGCGGGCAGCCGCCCCGGCTGCTCGACGTCGGCGGCGGCAGCGGGGTGCTCGCCGTCCCGCTGGCCGCGGCGGGCGCCGAGGTGACCGTGGTGGAGCCCAGCCCCAACGCCCTGGCCACCCTCGACCGCCGCGCCGAGGACGCCGGGGTCGCCCACCGCATCACCGCCGTCCAGGGCGACAGCGACGCCCTCGACCAGCTGGTCGGCCCCGGGTTCGACCTGGTCATCGCGCACGGCGTCCTGGAGGTCGTGGACGACCCCAAGGTCACCGTCGCCGCGCTCGCCGCCGCCGTCGCGCCCGGCGGCGCGGTGTCCGTGGTGGTCGCCAACCGCTTCGCCGCGGTGATCCAGCGGGCCATCTCCGGGAAGCTCACCGACGCCCGCCAGCTCCTCGACGGCCCCGCCGTCCCCGGCGAGCCCCGCCGCTTCGACACCGTCGGCCTCCACACGCTGCTCGACGACGCGGGCCTGACGGTCCACCTGGTCCAGGGCCTCGGCGTCCTGACCGACCTCGTCCCCGGCGGGGTGCTGGAGTCCAACCTCGCCGCCGCGGAGGCCCTCGCCGACCTGGAGGCGACGGCGGCCACCATGGCCCCGCTGCGCGACATCGCCACCCGCCTGCACGCCCTGGCCCGCCGCTGACGCTCGGCCCGGCTGTCGGCGCCCTGTGCTTTGCTGTGCGGCATGGGGCGGAGCGGGGATCTGCCGCGCGGGTTGGTCGAGCGGTTCCGGGCGCGCGATGACGCGTGGCCGGACGATGCCGGGTGCCCGATCCTGCACGTCGACATGGACGCCTTCTACGCCTCCGTCGAGATCCGGGAGCGGCCGGAGCTGGCGGAGCGGCCGGTCGTGGTCGGGGGAGTGGGACCGCGCGGGGTGGTGTCGTCGGCCAACTACATCGCCCGCGGGTTCGGGGTGCGCTCGGCCATGCCGACCGCGCACGCCCGGCGGCTGTGCCCGCACGCGGTGTTCCTGCCGCCGACCTTCGAGCTCTACCAGGAGGTCTCCGCCGGGGTGCTGGCGATCTTCCGCGACATCACGCCGCTGGTCGAGCCGCTGAGCCTGGACGAGGCCTTCCTCGACGTCGCGGGCGCGCTGCGGCGGCTGCGGGCCACGCCCGCGGAGATCGGCGCGCAGATCCGCCGCCAGGTGCGCGCCGAGCACGGGATCAGCTGCTCGGTGGGGGTGGGCCCGACGAAGTTCGTCGCCAAGCTGGCCTCCGGCCTGGGCAAGCCCGACGGCATGCTGGTCGTCCCCCGCGACGAGGTCGACGCCTTCCTGCGCCCGCTGCCGGTCTCCGCGCTGTGGGGCGTGGGCAAGGCGACGGCCGAGCGCCTGGCCGCGATCGGCCTGGAACGCGTCGCCGACGTCGCCGAGACCCCGCTGCCCCGCCTGCGGCGCGCGATCGGGACCGCGCAGGCCGAGCACCTGCACGCCCTGGCCCGCGGCCACGACGGCCGCGCCGTCGTCCCCGAGACGGCGGAGAAGTCGATCGGCGCGGAGGAGACCTTCGAGGTCGACCACTACGACCGCATCCTGCTCGCGCGCGAACTGCTGCGGCTGAGCGAGAAGACGGCAGCCAGCCTGCGCTCCCGCGGCCTCAGCGGGCGCACGGTGTCGATCAAGGTGCGCTACTCCGACTTCACCACGATCAGCCGCTCCCGCACCCTGCCGACCCCCACCGACGTCACCCAGGAGATCTACCGCACCGCGGTCCGCCTCCTCACCGACCACGCCCCACCCGGCGCGGTCCGCCTGATCGGGGTGCGCATGGAACAACTGGGCCCGGCAGGCCAGGACCAACTCACCCTCGACGCCCCGGAGAACGGCTGGCGCGAAGCCGACCAGGCCGCCGACAGGGCCAGGTCCAAATACGGCCGGGCCGCCATCCGCCCAGCCTCCCTGCTGGGGGAGCACCCGGACCGAGCAGGAGCGACGGAGCCCCGCCCGAAGCGCTGACCGGGCTGGAAGGCGACCTCGTCCCGGTGGCGGCAGAGCGGCGCGCGAAAGGCTGATTGAGCCGAAAAGGGACCTCCGGCGGGTGACGGAGCCGAGCCCAAAGCGCTGACCGGAGCCGTAAGGGCCACCTCACCCCGGCAGGGCCGGCGGAGCCGCGCCCGAAGCGCTGGCCCGGCCCGACAGGTGACCCCAGCCCAGCGGGAGCGGCGGTGTCAGCTCCTCGGGCCAGCGTCAGAACGCGATCTCGCCTCCGACGCTGACTCCGGCCGCCGCCAGTTCGCGCTCCACGCGTCGGGCGATCGTCGTCGCGTCTGTGTCGTCGTCGTAGGTGGCGTGGGCGGCGAGCACCACCTCGTGGCCTCGCCGGAGCGCGGACAGGGCCGTCTCGCGGACGCAGTACTCGCTCTGCATGCCCGCGATCACCACCCGGGACCCGGAGGGGATGAGGTCGGCCAGGAGGGTGCCCGCGAAGGCGTCCGGCTCGGTCTTGTCGACGACGTGCTCGCCGCCGACCACGTCGTGGACGAGTTCCCAGCCCGGCGTGCCCGTCTCGTCCGGGTCGCCGGTGCCGCCGTTGTTGCGCACGTGCACCACCGGCACGCCCGCGATCCTGGCCCGGGTGAGCAGGTCGACCACCGCGGCCTCGACGGCCGGGGCCGAGGGCACCGGCGTCGGCGGCCGGATCATGTTCCGTTGCACGTCGACCAGCACCAGGACATCCCGCATGGGCACGGACGTTAGCACACGTGTTCGAATCCGGGATCCGCCATCCGGTGCTGTGCTCAGGTTCGGCCGGACGCTACCGCCGCGACGATCACCTCCGGTAGTCACATGATCACCGACTTCCGGAAGGGAACCGTCGATGATCACACCCCTGCGGGTCGGCGCCGTGCTCGCGGCGCTGGCCATGACCGCCCTGCTCGCCCCGACCGCCGCCGCCGTCACCGACCTGGAGCTGGCCACGCGCTGGGCGCCGATCCACTACCAGGACACCGACTCCAGCGACTACGACGCCGACTACGTCACCGCCGTGGACTACGACGGCGAATGGGACACCCTCAACAACTGGGAGCACCAGGACGACAGCCTGGCCCGCCTCACCGGGACCGCCTACTACTCCGTCGTCGAGACCTCGACGCACTGGTTCATCGGCTACTCCTTCTACCACCCGCGCGACTGGGAGGACTTCCCCGACCCGTTCCGCCAGTTCACCCACGAGAACGACCTGGAGGGCACGGTCCTGACCGTCCGCAGGGACGGCTCCCAGCACGGGCGGCTGGAGGCGATGGTCACCGTCGCCCACAGCGACTTCTACTCCTACGTCCCCTCCGGCAGCACGTTCACCTCCGGCCGGGAGAACGTCGACGGCGCCCTGATCCTGCGCGACGGCCGTCCCACCACCCGCCAGGAGGCCAAGGGGCACGGCCTCTACGCCTGGAACGGCGCGGAGTTCCCCGGCGGCGACGGCGTCGTCTACTACCCGGGGACGGCCGAGGTCCCGTCGTCGGGCAACGACCGCTCGGTCGGATACCGCCTGGTCAGCGTGTTCTCCGAGGGCGGAATGTGGGCTCGGCGACACAGCGCCGCCACCTTCGCCAGCTACGGCACGTTCCGCGGCGACAACGGCAAGCCCAACTCCGCGAACGCCCCCTGGGGCTGGGACGACGGCAACGACGGCAGTGACATTCCTCGCGGCATGCTGGCCACCGACCCCGCCTACCTCGTGGCCCAGTACTTCGCCGGTGAGGGCACGTTCAGCCAGGTCTACACCCGCAACGAATTCCAGGTTTGACCCGGCGACCGGCTGGGTACAGACCTGGCGGACTTCGCCGCCGTGGAGCGGGGTGGAGAATGGCGTCCGCAGGACGGACAGCGAATCCCACCCCGCTCCACACTTTTGCGGGCTGGGAGCCGGACCGGAGGGAAACAGCGTGTCAGAGGTGGAGACCGAGACGGTGACCAGAGCCGCACGGGTCAGGAACGTCGACATCCTCGTCGGGGCCGACGCCGACCAGGTTCCCCTGGTCCGCTCGTTCGCCGCCGACATCGCCATGCGGATGGACTTCGACCTCGACGCGATCGAGGACCTGCGCATGGCCGTCGACGAGGCGTGTTCGCTGCTGGTCAGGGCGGCGGCGGTCGAGAGCCGCCTGCACTGCGCGTTCGAGCCGGAGGCGCAGACGCTGCGGGTGCGCGTCGCCGTGGACGCCGTCGACGACCGGCCGCCGTCGGCCGACCCGCTGGCCTGGCAGATCCTCACCGCGCTCGCCGAGTCGCTGACCGAGCGCGTCGAGCCCGCAGGCGGTGGTGTGCACCGCGTCACGGTGGAGCTGGTGGCCCGCCCGACCGTCATGGACGCCCGGTGACCGACGACGTCGACCCGCGGCTCGCCGAACTCGCCAGCCTGGCCGAGGGCGATCCCCGGCGCGCCGCGCTGCGCTCGGAGATCGTCGCCGCGCACCTGGACCTGGCCCGCAACCTCGCCCGCAAGTTCGACCGCCGGGGCGAGGCGCTGGAGGACCTGGTGCAGGTGGCGACGATCGGGCTGATCAAGGCCGTCGACCGCTTCGACACCGAGCGCGGCAACTTCTACGCCTTCGCCGTGCCGACGATCATGGGCGAGCTGCGCCGCCACTTCCGCGACACCGCGTGGGCCGTCCGCGTGCCGCGCCAGCTCAAGGAGCTGCACGTCACCGTGGCGGCCGCGAGCGCGGAGCTGAGCCAGACGCTGGGCCGCGCGCCCAAGCCCTCCGAGCTGGCCGACCACCTGGGACTGGACCGCGAGCAGGTCTACGAGGTGCTGGTAGCGGGCGCGAGCAAGCAGGGCGCGTCGCTGGACGCGCGGCTCGCCGAGCCCGCCGGGGACCGCTTCGGCTACGAGGACGAGCAGTTCGACGAGGTGGACAACCGCCGCGCGCTGGCCCCACTGCTGGCCGCGCTGCCCGAGCGGGAGCGCCGGATCGTCGTGCTGAGATTCTTCCGCGGGATGAGCCAGTCGGACATCGCCCGGCGGGTCGGGGTCTCGCAGATGCAGGTGTCCCGGCTGCTGGCCAAGACGTTACGCCAGCTGAGAGCCGGGCTCGGCGAGGACTCCACAATGGCGGGATAGCGACGCGCGCCGCCGCGAGAAGGGGCGGCACAGCGATGCGCACCGCCCGAAGTGGACGGTGCGCATCGACGCGTACCCCAGCGGGACGGACGTCAGGAGGCCTTCAGGGCCCGGCGGCGCTGCGCGATCAGCGTCCGGCGCTCGCCTTCCCCCATCGCACCCCAGATCCCGTACGGCTCCTGCACGGAGAGCGCGTGCTCACGGCACTGCTCCAGCACCGGGCAGGCACGGCAGATCGCCTTGGCGCGCTCCTCGCGGGCGTGGCGGGCCGGGCCGCGCTCGGCGTCGGGATGGAAGAACATCATCGCGTCCGCACCCCGGCAGGAACCCTGCAACTGCCAGGTCCAGGACTCGGCGACCGGCTTGGGCAGACGGGTGATCTCGGCCATGGCATATCCCTCCCTCGGGTGCCCCCCGCTGGGGTGCGGCGGGGTCGCCTGCGACTTACCCGGCGCTATGAGGGGTGAAACGGTGTTGTCGTAACCCGCTCGCGTTGCGGGGTGATTAGGGTGTGCCGAGCAGGGCAACCCGCGCCGAGGAAGGACGACTGTGGAAACCAAGACCGAGGGCGCCGACCCGATTGTCATCTCGGTGTCGGGCGAGGTGGACCTGGCCACGGCCGCGGACCTGGAGCGGACGCTGTCGGAGACGATGGCTGGCTCCTCCGCGGCCACGATCGAGGTCGACCTGTCGCAGGTGGAGTTCATGGACTCCGCCGGGCTGCGCGTGCTGGTGGCGGCCCGCAAGCAGGCCGAGGACGCAGGCCGCACGCTCCGGCTGCGCGCGCCGCACGAACGGGTGCGCCGGATCATCGAGATCACCGGTCTCGCGCCGGTGTTCGGCCTCGATGAGTGACGCACATCACCTGGTGACACGCGGGGTGATTCACCCTCCGCCGGATGGGGTAACTCTTCGCACATGACGGCGGTGACCGGCGGAAACCGGGACGCGGCGGGGCGCGAGGCCCGGACCGCGTTGATCAGGTTGCGTCCCCGTCCGGAGTCGGCCGCGTCCGCGCGCTACTTCACCGCAGCGGTGCTGGAGTCGTGGCGCGTGGCCGACCGCCTCGTCCAGGACGTGCTGCTCGCGGTGTCGGAGCTGGTCACCAACGCCGTCGAGCACGGGGTCGGCGAGGTCGTGCTCGAGCTGATCAACCTCGGCGGGCGCTGCCTGCGCGTGCAGGTCACCGACCAGGGCCTCGGGGCGCACCCGTCGCTGGTGCCGCTCTCGCCGAGCACCCCCCGAAGTCGCGGTCTGGCCATCGTGGCCGCGGTCAGCTCGAAGTGGGGGCACCGGGGCCACGACGGTGGACTGTGCGTGTGGGCGGAGTTCTCCTTGCTCTGCGCCGATTAGCCCCGATGTGCCACCCTTGGCGGATGGCAGCCGAGGTTCCCGGCCCGGACGAGGTCGCCGAGATCGAGGGCGCCGCGCTGGCGCTGGGGCTGGTCCTCACCCGCGCGAACACCTCCGTCTACCCGAAGGTGCCCGCGCTGCAACTGCGCGCGCTGCACTTCGTGGAGACCGTGGAGCCGCTGACGCTGACCCGGCTGGCGGACATGCTCGGCGTGCTGCCGTCGTCCGCCAGCAGGCTGTGCGACCGGCTGCAGAGCGCGGGCCTGCTGAGCCGCCGACCCGGCGCGCACGACCGTCGGGAGGTCGAGCTGCTGGTCACCGACTCCGGCCGCGACCTGCTGGCCCGGCTGCGCCGCGACCGGCGGGCGGACCTCGGGCGGGTGCTGGCCGGGATGAGCGCCGAGGGCCGCGCGGCCCTGCTGACCGGGTTGCGCGAGTTCACCGCGGTGGCCGACGCGGGCGTGCCCGTCTAGAACTCGGCGAGCAGGTCGTCAGCGGTCCTGGTGTTGATCACCCGGTCCGGCCCGATGCCGCACTCCTCGGCGCGCTGGCAGCCGTAGGGCTGCCAGTGGAGCTGGCCGGGCGCGTGCGCGTCGCTGTCGATGGCGAAGAAGCAGCCCAGGTCGGCGGCCAGGCGCAGCAGCCGCCGGGGCGGGTCCAGCCGCTCCGGCCGGGAGTTGATCTCCACGGCGACGCCGTGCTCGACGCAGGCGCCGAAGACCTCCTCCGGGTCGAACTCCGACTCCGGCCTGCCCTTGCCGGTGACCAGCCTGCCCGTGCAGTGGCCCAGCACGTCCACCAGCGGGTTCGACACCGCGGCCACCATCCGCCTGGTCATCGCCCGGCGCGGCATGCGCAGGTGGGAGTGGACGCTGGCGACCACGACGTCCAGCTCGGCGAGCAGCTCCGGCTGCTGGTCGAGGGCGCCGTCGTCGAGGATGTCCACCTCGATGCCGGTCAGGATGCGGAACGGCGCGAGCTCGGCGTTCAGCTCGGCGACGACGTCGAGCTGCCTGCGCAGCCGGTCGGCGCTGAGGCCGTGTGCGACCCGCAGCCGGGGCGAGTGGTCGGTGAGCGCCATCCACTCGTGGCCGAGCCGGATCGCCGCCTCGGCCATCTCCCGGATCGGGCTGCCGCCGTCGGACCAGTCGGAGTGGGTGTGGCAATCGCCACGCAGGGCCTTGCGCAGCTCGTCGCCGCCCGCGACCGGGCCGCCCGCCTTGGCCAGCAGCTCGGTCAGGTACTCCGGCTCGCCGCCCGCCACCGCCTCGCTGATCACCTTCGCGGTGGAGTTGCCGATGCCGGGCAGGCCGGTCAGCGTGCCCGCGGCGGCACGGGTGGCCACCTCGCCGGGCGGCAGGTCGGCGATCACCTGCGCGGCCCTGCGGAAGGCCCGCACCTTCTGGGTGTGCGCGCCGGACCGTTCCAAGAACAGCGCGATCTGCTTGAGCGCCGAGACGGGGTCCATGGCGACAACCCAACCGCAGGACGCGATCTTGCGCCAGCGAGCAGGGCGTCCGGCGCGCCGTTAGCGTCGGGACATGGACATCCCGGACACTCCCGCCATCCCCGCCGAGGCGCTCACCGGCCTGCTCGACGGCCGCTGGGCGCACGTCCGCGCCGAGGCCAGGGCCCGGATGGCCGAGCGCGGGCTGCCCGACACCGCCGACCTCACCACTGAGGACTACCGGGCCGTCGTCCTCACCGAACTGCGCGAGCTGGCGCATTCGGGCTACCCGCGCATCGGGTTCCCGCCCGAGCACGGCGGGGGCGGCGACCCCGGCGGCGCGCTGACCGCGTTCGAGATGCTGGGCTTCGGCGACCTGTCCGTCATGGTCAAGGCGGGTGTCCAGTGGGGCCTGTTCGGCGGCGCGATCGAGGCGCTGGGCACCCAGCGCCACCACGACCGGTACCTGCGGCCGCTGATGGACCTGGAGGTGGCCGGGTGCTTCGCGATGACCGAGACCGGGCACGGCTCCGACGTGCAGAGCCTGCGCACCACGGCGACCTTCGACGGCGACGGCTTCGTCGTGCGCACGCCCGACGACTCCGCCCGCAAGGACTACATCGGCAACGCCGCCCGGGACGGCAGGCTGGCCGTCGTCTTCGCCCAGCTGGTGGTCGGTGACGTCAGCCACGGCGTGCACGCCCTGGTCGTGCCGATCCGTGACGAGGACGGCAACCCCATGCCGGGCGTGCGGATCGAGGACTGCGGGCCCAAGGCCGGGCTCAACGGGGTCGACAACGGCCGCATCTGGTTCGACGACGTGCGGGTGCCGCGCGACGCCCTGCTGGACCGGTACGGCCGGGTCGACGCGGACGGCACGTACCACAGCCCGATCGAGGGGGACGGCAAGCGGTTCTTCACCATGCTCGGCACGCTCATCCGGGGCCGCATCAGCGTGGCGGGCGCGGCGGGCAGCGCGGCGAAGAAGGCGCTGGCCATCGCCGTCCGGTACGGGGACACCCGCCGCCAGTTCCCGCACCCGGACAGCGGCGACGAGGTCGTCGTCCTGGACTACCTGGCCCAGCAGCGCAAGCTCCTGCCCGCCCTGGCCACGACCTACGCGCTGCACTTCGCGCAGGAGGAGCTGGTCAGCACCCTCCACGACCTGCCGGAGGACGCCGACCGCCGCGAGCTGGAGTCCCGCGCGGCCGGGCTCAAGGCGATCGGCACCTGGCACACGACCCGGACAGTGCAGGTCTGCCGGGAGGCGTGCGGCGGGGCCGGGTACCTGATGGAGAACCAGCTCCCTCGGCTGAAGGCGGACACGGACGTGTTCACCACCTTCGAGGGCGACAACACTGTGTTGCTGCAGCTTGTTGCGAAGGGGTTGCTGACGGGCTACCGGCAGTACATCGGCGAGCGCGGCATGGGGCGGGTGATCGCCGACCAGTTCGTGGCGACCGTGATCGAGCGCACAGCGGCCCGGTCGGTCATCGAACGCCTGGTCAACGCCGTCACCCCGCGCGACGAGGAGACCGACCTGCTCGACCGGGGGTGGCACCTGAAGGTGTTCGAGGACCGGGAGAAGCACGTCCTGGACACCCTGGCCCGCAGGCTCCGCCGCGCGGCCGACCCGGACGCCGACGCCTTCGAGGTGTTCAACAGCGCCCAGGACCACGTCTTGCGCGCGGCCAGGGTCCACGTCGACCGGATCGTGCTGGAGGCGTTCGTCGCCGCCCTCGACCGCAACCCGTCGCCGCTGCTCAACCGGGTGTGCGACCTGTACGTGCTGGCGAACCTGGAGGCCGACCTGGACTGGTTCCTGGGCCACGGCCGCTTCACGACGGCCCGCGCGAAGGCCGTGACCGGCGCGGTCAACGCCCTGTGCCGCGCCCTGCGCCCGCACGCCAGGACCCTGGTCGACGCCTTCGCCATCCCGGACGCCCTCATCACCGCGCCGATCGCGCACGGTGATCGTCAGGGCACGCAAAGTGGCGCGACCATGACGGGATCACGTTCGGGGGAGGAGTCGCGCAAAGCTGTGGCACGGTGATCCCGGATCGGGTAGTCGGGACGTGGAATGCGCCGTATTCTGGTGGACGACACCCCCCGGCGGGGGTGCCCGCCGGGTCCGGCGGCAACCCGTGATCGCCCGGCGCCCGCGACCGCAGTGCCGGAGGAGGAACGATGCCACTCTCCGAGCACGAGCAGCGACTGCTCGACCAGATCGAGCGCGCGCTCTACGCAGAGGACCCGAAGTTCGCCTCCACCGTTCGAGGAGCACGCCTACGCAAGCCGTCCCGACGACGCAAGCTCCAGGGCATCGCCCTGCTGCTACTCGGCGCGGCGCTGCTCGTCACCGGTGTGATGCTCCCCAAGGTGGCCGGTGTCCCGGTAGTGAGCCTGCTCGGCTTCCTGATCATGTTCGGCGGCGCCCTACTAGCCTGGACGTCCTTCCGCCGCGGCGACAAGACCGCCGCAGAAGGCGACGGCGACCCCCCGTCGAGCCCCACCCCACCCGGCCGCAGCGGCTTCTCCCAGCGCATGGAAGAACGCTTCCGCAAGCGCTTCGACGAAGAGCGCTAACAAGCACCAAGGTCGCCGGTCCGACAAAGTCGGACCGGCGCTTTTACATGCGCACAGTCCACCTATTGCGGTGTCGAAGCAGCAACCACCCACAAACGCAACACGCCCCACACAACTGTCCGATGGGGTGGACCCGCATTCGTGGGGAGCGAAGCGGTGCTACCCTCGCCCGGCGCGGAACGGCTTCGCCGCTCCGCCCTTCTTTCCGCGCCGCGCCGCTTCGCTTAGGGGCCCCGCGAATGCGGGTTCACCCCATCGGACACCCACCAAGCAACTCGCGTTCTTTAGAGCCGAACAGGTCGTGCTGCGGCAGGTAGGGTCGTGCGCTAGCGGGCGCGCAAGGCCCGCAGGTCGCCCACAGGCAGGTCGGGTGGCAAGTCCCCGACCCGCCCTCGCGCCTACTCCTCCGTCCCTCGCCTCCGCCGCACCACCGACCGAGGCATCACGCGGGACTTGAAGGCCAGCGGCGACGTCCGCCGCAGCCCCGCCACCACCTCATCGAACGCCGCCCGCAACCGCGGGTCCGGCTCCGTCCGCCCCGCATACCAGGACCGCTCCACCGAATCCACCACCGTCCGCAGCGCATGACGGCCGGGCTCGTCCAGGCTGTGCTCCTTCGCCATCCGACGCGCCGCCAGGCGGACAGTGTCGGATGGAGGGACCGCCACCCCGCGGTCCTCCGACTCCGCGATCAGCTCCCGCCACGCCGCCGTCGCCGGGTCCACCACACCCGGCACGGCGAGCGCATGGCGGTTCGTATGGCGTTGCCACCCCCGGACCGCCGCCGGGACCGCCGCGATCGACAGGACCAGCCACAGCGCCGCCAGCCACCACGACAGCGCGCCCAGCAGGAAGAACACCGCCAGGATCCCCAACGGCACCGCCACCCACAGCAGCGCCCGCTGGCGCCGGGCGGGCACAGCGGCCGCGGCCGCGACGATGAGCAGGCCGAGGCCCACCCACACCGTCCACGGGATCGTCAGGCCGGTGTCCTCGGTCGGCGGGGCCGCGCCCGGGTCGTCGGTGGTCTCCTCGTCCTGGGGGGACGACGTGGGCTCGTCGGCGCCCGTCGGGATCTCCTCCTCCGTCACGCCGGTCGACGGGTCCGTGCTGGTGCCGTCGTCGACGTACGGCGGTTGGTAGCCGCGGCCGTCGGACAAGGGGGTCGGGTCGAAGGTGACCCAGCCCTCGCCGGGGAAGAAGATCTCGACCCACGCGTGGGCGTCCTGCGTGGTGATCGAGCGGTAGTCGCCCGCCTGGTAGCCGGCCGTGTAGCCGATGGCGACCCGGCTGGGCAGGCCCGCGGCCCGGGCGAGGATGGCCATCGCGGAGGCGTACTGCTCGCAGTAGCCGATCTTGGCGCCGAACAGGAAGTCCTTCAGCGCCTCCACGCCCGTCGCCTGGCTGGTCTCGGTGCGGTACAGGAACCCGTTGGACGGCGCGAAGTACTCCTGGATGGCCACCGCCTGGTCGAACGCCGTCGACTTGCCCGCGACCAGGCGCTCGGCGAGGGCGACCACCTCGGGGTCGATGCCGTCGTTGACCAGGTAGGCCGGGTCCAGCTCGCCGTAGTCGGTGCCGGTGGTCCGCAGGTCGTCGGCCTCGGGCTGGCTGAGGTCGGCCTCCTCGACGTACTTCGGCAGCTTGCGCGCGTTGCGGGAGTACACCATCCCGCCGCTGGGGTCGTAGAACATGCCCTGCGGCAGGTCGCGCAGCTGCCGGGGCGTGCCGTACACCGGGGCCCACAGGTCCTCGGAGTTGATCGGCTCGATCTCGATCGGGGTGACCAGCCCGCCGCCGTCGTCGCCGGGGCCGAGCGGGAGGTCGCCGATGGCGGGCACGTTGTCCGGCAGCGCCTCGGCCGCCTGCCAGCCGCCCGCGCCGTCGTAGCGGGGGAGGGTGAGGGCGCGCAGGTAGCGGCCCTCCGACCCGAGGCCGCGCACCCGGAACAGCTCGACGTTGGCGCCCTGGCTCAGCATGCCGCGCAGCGCGGTGAACGGCTTGAGCGCCAGCCCGCCCGCCGCGCCACCGCCCGCGCCGCCGCCAGGGAGGCTGCCGACCGTGCCGACGGCGGTCGCCGTCGCGCCGACCAGCAGGCCGAGGGCGAGCGCGGCGGACACCAGCGCCGACGGCGACCCGAAGCCGCGCCCGGTGCCGGGCATGACCGGGCGGTTGCGCCACACCTGGTGCCGGTGCGCGCCGTCGACGGCCAGCAGCACCGCGAACGCGCTCGCGCCCAGCACGAACGACCACCACGGCAGCATCTCGTCGGCCAGCGACGCGGGCACCGCGTACACGCACAGCAGCACGAGTCCGCACGCGGCAGGCGTCCCCGCGGCGACGGCGAGCGTGTCGACCAGGACGCCGACCATGCCGATCGCGATGACCACCAGGCACAGCACCGGCGTGGTCGCGGGCACCGGCGGCACCCCGACCCGCACCGCCTCGACGGACGCCTCCAGCACCGTCCCGAGGTCGCCGATCGACTTCGGACCGGGGAACAGCCCCAGGATCCCGCTGCTGGTGAACAGCGCGACGAGCAGGCACAACAGCGCGAACAGCTGGGCGAGCGCGACCAGGAGCGTGGGCGTCCGCAGGGCGCGCAGGCCGAGGCCGGTCGCGGTGACGACCATCAGCGCGATGCCCGCGTATCCGAGCCAGCGCATGCCCTCGATGACGCCCGCGAGCGCCGTGGACGCGCACAGCGCCGTCAGCGCCGCGATGACCGGGGTGACGGTCACCGACCACTGCGCCTGCGGGGTCTCCTGCTCGCTCACGACGCCTCCTCGCGGGCTTCGGGACGCCGCTCGCGGCGGCGCGGGGTCGACGGTCCGCTCACGTGCCGACCCCCGAGACGCGCTTGGTGCCGGTGCGGCACAGGTCGGCCCAGATCTGGGTCATCGGGACCTCCGGCCGGGCCTTGACCACGCCCCAGCCCGCCCCGGTCAGCAGCGCGGCCGCGCCGTCGGGGTCGCTCTCGCCGTCGCCGGGGCCCCAGGCGTCGACGTCGAGCAGGACGGCCAGGCTGCGCGCGCCGCGCGTGCGGTAGCGGATCAGCTGGGCCAGCGACGCCGCGGTGGCCGCGCCGACGATGGCGATCAGCTCCTGGCCGTGGCCGGGGTCGGCCGGGCAGTTGATCTCGCGCTGGTGCACCGGCTGCAGCGCGGCCAGCGCGTCGAGCAGCAGCGCGTCGTTGTGGCTGCCGTCGCCGTGGTCGGTGATCAGCACGCCGCCGGTCTCGGTGACCAGCCGGATCTGGTGGCCGTGCCGGTGCAGCTGCACGCAGACGCTGGCCGCCATCGAGACCGCCCACTCCAGGCTGGAGGCCGCGCCCGCGCCGCGGTGGCCCACGACGCGCCGGTCCAGCAGCACGGTCGTGCCGCCGCGCCACGGGCTCTCCTCGACGCGCACCATCATCTCGTCGCGCTTGGCCGTCGAGCGCCAGTGGACCTTGCGCAGGTCGTCGCCCTGGCGATAGGGCCGGACGACGGCGTCGTCCTCGCCCTTGCCCGCGTTGAGCCGCACCGAGCCGTCGTCGCCGGAGCCGAGGCCGGAGCCGCCGGGCACCCCGCGCAGCGGCACCACCCTGGGCACCACGACCAGCCGGGTCGACCCGGCCAGCTCGCGCTCGAACTCGGCGAGGCCGAACGGGTCGGTCACCACCGCCTTGAGCGGCCCGATCTGCTGGATGCCGCGCAGCATCGGCTGCAGTCCGTACTTGAGCTGCGCCCCGCCGTGCCGGGGCAGGTGCTCCACCACGAACCGGGGCTTGCCGCCGAGCGCGTACGGGACGCCGTCGGTGACCAGCAGCCCGCCGGTCGGGAGCCTGCCGCTGCTCTGCAGGTGCAGCGTCACCTCGGCGCGGCCGCCGACCTGCACCCGCGACGGCGTGATCTGGCGCTGCGCGCGCAGCCCCACCCGCGCGACCGCGGTCACCACGGCCACCAGGACCGGCAGCGTGATGATGAACGCCGCCACCCGCAGCAGATCGCGCTCGTTGAGCACCAGCGAGCACAGCCCGGCCGCCACGCCCGCGGCCAAGAGGCAGCGCCCTCGCGTGGTCAGCCCTGAAAGCGCACCCCTCATGCCGTTCCCCTCAGCGGTGGGCGGCGGACCAGGTCGCGCCGCCGCGGTCCGGGTTCGGCTGCGGCACCGGAACCCGCTGGAGCAGGCCGCGGACGAGCTCGGCGGGGGAGCGGCGGGCCGCCTGCGCCTCCGGGGTGAGCACGAGCCGGTGGGCGAGCACCGGGATGGCCACGGCGTGGATGTCGTCGGGCACCACGTAGTCGCGCCCGGACAGCGCGGCCTGGGCGCGCGCGGCGCGCACCAGGTGCAGCGTGGAGCGCGGCGACGCGCCGAGCCGGATCTCCGGGAGCCTGCGCGTCGCGCTGACCAGCTCGACGCTGTAGCGGCGCACCTCCTGCGACATCTGCACGCCGCGGACGGTCTCCATCAGCGAGCGCACCTGGTCGGCGTCCGACACCGGCTTCAGGGTGCGCAGCACGTCCTGGCCCGCGTGCTCGTCGACCATGGCCAGCTCGGCCTGCGGGTCCGGGTAGCCGATGGACACCCGGGCGGTGAACCGGTCGCGCTGGGCCTCGGGGAGGGCGTAGGTGCCCTCCATCTCGATCGGGTTCTGGGTGGCGATCACCATGAACGGCGACTGCAGCGGGTAGGTCTGCCCGTCGGCGGTGACCTGGTGCTCCTCCATGCACTCCAGCAGCGCGGACTGCGTCTTGGGGGAGGCGCGGTTGATCTCGTCGCCGACGACGATGTTGGCGAACACCGGCCCCGGCCGGAACTCGAACTCGCTGGTCTGGCGGTTGAAGATGGAGACGCCGGTGACGTCGCTGGGCAGCAGGTCCGGGGTGAACTGGATGCGGCTGACCGAGCAGTCGATGGACCGGGCCAGCGCCTTGGCCAACGACGTCTTGCCCACGCCGGGAACGTCCTCGACCAGGAGGTGCCCCTCGGCCAGCAGGGTGACCAGCGCGATCCGGATGACCTCGGGCTTGCCCACCAGCACGCGCTCGACGTTGGCGGCGATGCGCTGCACGGTCGCGTGCAGGTCCTGCAGTCCGGAGCGGCTGTGCCCGTCGGTGGCGTACGGGGAGGTCGTCCCCTCACGGCCCGGCCCTGCATAGGGGTGGCCCGGCAGGGCGGTGGGCGGGGTACTAGACGTCACTCGACCTCCTGGTTGCAGACCGGCGGTTCGTTCCGGCTCCGCCGTCGCCGCGGCACAACCCGTGCTGCTTGCCGGACGGATACGCCCGTGGCCGCGACAGCCTGTCATGGAGTGTGTCAAACCGGGGCGAAGTACCCAACGGAAACCGCGCGGTCCGTGCGGATTTCCCGGCCCGGACGAGCGGACTTTGCCTCCGTCGTCAACTGATTACTCTGTGCTACCCGTCCAGGCGAGGCCGTCCGGCGGATCCCGATCCGCCCGCACCGGGTTTCCCCACCGTCCCCCACTCGACGCCCCGGCTGCCGGATCGGCGGCCGTTTCGGGCCGTCAACGGCCGTTTCCGGGGGCGTCGGGGTAACCCGGCCCGGTTGTGCCCCACCGCGTCCCCCACCTCGCCCCCTGGGCGTCTAGCTGCGGAAACGCGGAGTTTGCCGGGGTGGAACCCGCGCGATTCGCGTTGACTGTGGTGAAAAGTGGGGTAGTGTGGCCCGCAGTGGGGCAGCAGGGGTCCCCGCGGCCGATCCGTCAGGTTCGGCAGGGAGGTGAGTGCTGATGTTCCTGGGCACCCACACCCCGAAGCTGGACGACAAGGGGCGGCTGACACTGCCCGCCAAGTATCGGGACGCGCTTGCGGGTGGGCTCATGGTCACTAAGGGTCAGGATCACTGCCTTTACGTGTTCCCGCGCGCGGAGTTCGAGGAGATGGCGCGCAAGGTCGCCGCGGCCCCGCTGACCAACGAGGCGGTCCGGGCGTACCAGCGCTACCTGTTCGCGGGCACCGACGAGCAGCGGCCGGACGGCCAGGGCCGCATCACCATCGCCCCTGAGCTGCGGCGTTACGCCGGGCTGTCGAAAGAGTGCGTGGTCATCGGCGCGATCACCAGGCTGGAGATCTGGGACGCCCAGTCCTGGCAGACCTACCTGGACGACCACGAGGAGAGCTACGCCCAGGCTCGGGAGGAGGTCCTGCCCGGCGTGTTCTGAGCGTGCCGAACACGACGGAACGGGTGCCGCGAGGCCTCGGTCCGCTCGCTTCCGGCCCTGGCGCACCTTCCCCGGCGCCAGGTCCGACGAGCGGGCGGGGACCTGGCGGCACCCGGTGCGGACCTCGCGAGGAGAAGGGGGTGGCGATGACGGAGCCGCGGCATGTGCCCGTGCTGCTCGACCGCATCATCGAGCTGTTCACCCCTGCCCTGTCGGCGCCGTCCGCGGTGCTGGTCGACGCCACCCTCGGCCTCGGCGGCCACTCCGACGCCCTGCTCACCGCGTTCCCCGAGCTGACGCTGGTCGGCCTCGACCGCGACCCCGACGCGCTGGCGCTGGCGGGGGAACGGCTGGCCCGCCACGGGTCGCGCGTGCACCTGGTCCACACCGTCTACGACGGACTCCCCGACGCGCTGTCCGGTCTGGGACTGTCGCGGGTGGACGGAGTGCTGTTCGACCTCGGCGTGTCGTCGATGCAGTTGGACGTCGCCGAGCGCGGGTTCGCCTACTCCCAGGACGCCCCGCTCGACATGCGCATGGACCAGACGACCGGGATCACCGCCGCCGACGTGCTCAACACCTACAGCCACGGCGACCTCACGCGCATCCTGCGGGTGTACGGGGAGGAGAAGTTCGCCGCGCGCATCGCCGCCGCCGTCGTGGCCGAGCGCTCCCGGGAGCCGTTCACCACCAGCGGACGCCTGGTGGAGCTGATCTACGCCGTGGTGCCCGCCCCCGCGCGGCGCACCGGCGGCCACCCGGCCAAGCGCACGTTCCAGGCGCTGCGGATCGAGGTCAACAGCGAGCTCGACGTGCTGCGCCGGGCCATCCCGGCGGCGCTGTCGGCGCTGCGGGTGGGCGGGCGCATCGTCGTGGAGTCCTACCAGTCGCTGGAGGACCGCATCGTCAAGCACGCGCTCGCGGAGCTGGCGAAGTCCACCGCGCCGCCCGGCCTCCCGGTCGAGCTGCCCGAGCACGCCCCGCGCATCCGGCTGCTGACCCGCGGCGCGGAACAGGCCGACGACACCGAGATCGCCGCCAACCCGCGCGCCCAGTCCGTCCGTCTCCGGGCCGCGGAACGCACCCGGGAGGACACATGAGCGCCCCCGCCCGCCGCCCGAGCGACCCGGACGGCGAGGTCGCCGCGCGTCAGCGCGCCCGCAGGGGCAGACGCACGCCGGAGGAACGGGCGGCCACCCGCTCCCGCAGGCGTCCCCGTGAGGACGACCCCCACGCCGCCCAGCCCCGCACGGCCCCCGGCGAGCCCATCGACTCCACCGACGGTCGCGACCGGTCCGACGAGCCCGTGGAGGATCGCGGCCGGTCCGGCAAGGCCGTCGGAAGCCGGGGCGGGGCCGGCGCGGCCGCTGGTGGCCGGTCCGGCGAGTTCGCTGGCGACCGGTTTGGCGAGTTTGCCGACGGGCGCGGCCGGTCGGGCAAGGGCGCGGGAAGCCGGGGCCGGTCGGGCGAGGCCGCTGGGGGCCGCGGCCGATCTGGCGAGTTTGTCGAGGGGCGCGGCCGGTCGGGCAAGGACGCCGGAAGCCGCAGCCGGTCGGGCGAGCCCGCGGGGGGCCGCGGCCGGTCCGGCGCGTTTGCCGAGGGCCGAGGCGGGTCGGGCAAGGGCGCGGGAAGTCGGGGCCGGTCGGGCGAGGCCGCTGGGAGCCGCGGTCGGTCGGGCGAGGCCGTCGGAAGTCGCGGTCGGTCCGGTGAGCCCGTCGGGAGCCGGGGGCTGTCCGGTGAGCCCGCCGTGCCGGTGCGCCGGTCGCAGCGGGTGGAGGAGCCCGACGTCCCGGTCCGGCGGTCGCAGCGTGCGGCGGCCGTCGAGCGGGTGGTGGAGGAGGCCCAGCCCGCGACCCGGCCGCGCCGCGCGCGTGGGCGTCGCGGTGACACCAAGCGCAGGCCGCGCGGCTCCGCGGGCACCCGCACCGAGGCCCCGGCCCGGCTGGAGCGCGGCGACCGGCCCGGCAGGCTGGGGCGGGCGCGGGCCTTCGCCGCCGAGCGCGTGCGCCGCGCCAAGCCCGACCGGCAGCGCGCCGCCGACCCGGGGGACGTCGGCGCTGGGCGGGCGTCGTTCGTCGTGGTGATCATGGCGCTGCTGGTGGTCGGCGTCGTGGCCACGCTGTGGCTGTCCACGCAGGCCATCGTCGACTCCTACCGGCTGGAGCGGGCCAAGACCGACGCCGACCGGCTGGCCGAGCAGGTCGCCGTCCTGCAGCGCGAGGTCGCGCGGCTGGAGTCGGCCCCCGAGCTGGCCCGGCGCGCCCGCGAGCTGGGCATGGTCCCGGCGGGCGACGCCGCGTGGCTGGTCGTCTCCCCGGACGGGAAGGTGTCGGTGGTCGGCGAGCCCACGCCGGTGCCCACCCCGCCGCCCACGTCGGGCGCGGAGGCGCCGTGAGCTGCTTAGAACGGAAGACCGGACCCCGCCGGGCGCGACGGCGGGCACACGGGTGAAGGCGCAGGGGAGCTGGTTGTGAGCAGGTGGGACTCGGGCGACGGCAGGCCGAGGAGCGGCTGGGACGGCCGCGGCCCGACCGGCGGCCCCCGAGACCAGGGCGACGTGCCCCCGCCCAAGCGCGGAACCCCCGCGGGCAAGCAGGGCCACGGCCAGCCAGCCAGGCGCGGCGACGGCAAGCCCGGCGCGTCGGGCAGGCGTGCCGACGGGCAGGGCTACGGCCAGACAGGCAACCGCGGCGACGGCAACCCTGCCGCCCAGGGGTCGGGTAGGCGTGCCGACGGGCAGGCAGGCAGGCGTGGCGGCGGCAAGCCGGGCGGTCAAGGGGCGGGCCAGCAGCGGTACGGGCGCGGGGACGGGCCGGTCGGCAAGCAGGGTGGGCAGGGCGCGGGTCGGGCGGGATACCCGCAGGGCGCAGCCAGCAGGTCCGGTTACCCGACCGCGCGCGGCGGTGGTCGGTCGCACGGGCCCGCGAGCAGGCGCACCGCCCCATCGGGCAAGTCCGGCTACGGGTACGCGAGCACCCACGGCCCCGGGGTGGCGGGCAAGGGCCAGCGGCCCCCGGGCCGCCGGGTGCGCAACCGGGCGTCCGGCGTCGATCACCGGGTGCGGGTCGTGGTGACCCGGTTCGTGCTGATCGCCTCCCTGGTGGCCGCGGGCCTGAAGCTGGTGCAGGTGCAGGTCTTCGAGGCCGAGGCGCTCGCCGCGCGGGCGGAGCGGCAGCGCGTGGAGACCATCCCGATCCCGGCGGCGCGCGGGGCCATCGTGGACCGCAACGGGGTCGAGTTGGCGTTCAGCGTGGAGGCGCGGTCGCTGGCGTGGCGGCCCCGCGCGCAGCGTCAGGTCATCGCCGAGCACAACAAGAAGCCCGGCGCCGAGAAGCTCGACTACGACAAGCAGACCGCCGACCTCGCGCGGCTGATGGTGGAGGTGCTGGGCAGCCGGGTCTCCGAGGCCGACCTGCTGGAGAAGCTGCGCTCCGACAAGTCCTTCGTCTACCTCGTCCACAACATCGAGCCCGCGAAAGCGCGGCTCATCACCGACCGGTTCCCGCAGGTCAACGAGGAGTACCGGGCGGTGAGGGAGTACCCGGGCGGCAGCCTGGCCGCCAACATCGTCGGCGTCGCGAACTGGCGCATGGACGACCCGGAGCAGGCCAACCACAACCTGCACGGGCTCGTCGGGCTGGAACTGCTGCGCGACAACGAGCTGTCGGGCAATCCGGGCTCGGTCACCGTGGAGACCAAGGAGGGCGGCAACGTCGTCATCCCCGGCAGCGAGCGCAACCGCCAGCCCGCCGTCGACGGCGCCGACCTGGAGCTGACCATCGACGCCGACCTGCAGTTCTTCCTGCAGCAGAAGGCCGAGGAGTACGCCAAGCGCAGCGGGGCGCAGTCGGTCAGCGTGGTCGTGCTCGACGCCAAGACCGGCGAGGTCTACGGCCTGGCCAACGACAAGACGTTCGACGCGAGCAAGTCCGGCTGGGACCCCGAGCTGATGACGAACCCCGCCGTCACCACGCCGTACGAGCCCGGATCGGTCAACAAGGTCGTGACCGCGATGGGCGCGATCGAGTACGGCCTCACCACGCCCACCGACGTGTACTCCGTCGCGGGCAAGACCCGCGTCGCCGACCGGATCGTCCGGGACGCCTGGTCGCACGGCCAAATCAACATGACCACGACCGGCATCTTCGGCAAGTCGTCCAATGTGGGCACGCTGATCCTGGCCGACAAGATCGGCCCTGACCGCTTCGCCGACCTGCTCGCCAAGCTGGGCATCGGCCAGCGCACCAACGTCGGCCTGCCCGGCGAGAGTCCCGGCTCGCTGCTCCCGCAGAGCCAGTGGTCGGGCAGCACGTTCGGCAACCTGCCGATCGGCCAGGGCCTGTCGATGACCGTCCTGCAGATGGCCGGGATGTACCAGACCATCGCCAACGACGGGGTCCGGGTGCCGCCGCGCATCGTCAAGGCGGTGATCAAGCCGGACGGCACGCGCGTCGAGGAGCCGCGCCCGGAGGGCGTGCGCGTGGTCTCCCCGCAGACCGCCCGCACCACCGTCGACATGTTCCGCGCGGTCGCGCAGGACGGCCCCGGCTACGACGACGGCACCGCGCCCAAGGCGGCGCTGACCGGCTACCAGATCTCCGGCAAGACCGGCACGGCGCAGCAGTACGACAAGGAGCTGGGCCGCTACAGCGACACCAAGTACTGGGTCACCTTCGCGGGCATCCTGCCCGCCGACGACCCGCGGTTCGTGGTGGGCATGGTCTACGACCGGCCGGTGTACTCCACTCCGGAGGGACACAGCGCCGCGCCGTTCTTCCACGACGTGGCCTCGTTCCTCGCCCAGCGCTACAACATCCCGCTGTCGGCCGAGCCCAGCCCGGTGGTGCCGCTCGTGCTGCCGTGATCGGCGGGTTGTACCTCATCGGTGGACCCGCGCGGGGAACCAGGGGTGGCATGGTCGCCCTCCGTGCGCGGGTAGCCTCCCCGACGTGCCCGCCAAGCTCGTCGGCAAGGCAGTCACAGCGCCGCCTCGCCCCACTCGCATCCCGCCCGTCGCGCTGGCCGATTTGGCCACCCGCGCGAACGCCCGCCCGGACCCGGACGCACCCGCGGTGTCCGATGTGGCCGTCACCGGCGCCACGCTGCGCGCCCAGCACGTGCGGCCCGGCGACGTCTTCGCCGCGCTGCCCGGCGCGCGTGCGCACGGCGCCGACTTCACCGCGGACGCGGTGAGCGCGGGCGCGGTCGCCGTCCTCACCGACGCCGCCGGGGCCGCCCGGCCCGCCGTGCGCGCCGCGGGCGTGCCCGTGCTCGTGCACGACGATCCGCGTGCCGCGCTCGGCCCGCTCGCCGCCTACATCTACGGCGAGCCGTCGCTTGAGCTGAAGGTCATCGGGGTCACCGGCACGTCCGGCAAGACCACGACCACCTACATGATCGACGCGGGCCTGGCCGCCGCCGGGGCCACGACCGGGCTGATCGGCACGGTCGAGACCCGCATCGCGGGCCAGCGGCTGGCCAGCGCGTTCACCACGCCCGAGGCGCCCGACCTGCAGGCGCTGCTGGCCGTCATGCGCGAGCGCGGCGTCACGCACGTGCCGATGGAGGTCTCCAGCCACGCGCTGGAGCTGGAGCGGGTCGGCGGCACGGCGTTCGCCGTGGGCGCCTTCACCAACCTGTCCCAGGACCACCTGGACTTCCACGCCGACATGGAGGACTACTTCCGGGCCAAGGCGCGGCTGTTCGACGGCCGCTCCCGGGCCGAGGTCGTCTGCGTCGACGGCGAGTGGGGTCGCCGCCTGGTCACCCCCGACACCGTCACCGTCGCCCTCGCCGGCGACGCGCACTGGACCGCGGGCGAGGTGCGCACCTCCCGCTCCGGCGAGCAGTCCTTCCGCATCCACACCCCCGACCAGCGCGCGATCGACGTCGTGCTGCCCATGCCGGGCCTGTTCAACGTCGCCAACGCCCTGGTCGCGGCCGCCTGCCTGGACGCGGTCGGCGTCGAGCACGACGCCATCGCCGCGGGCCTGGCCGGTGTCGGCGTGCCCGGGCGCATGGAGCGCGTGGCCGTCGGCCAGGAGTTCACCGCCGTCGTCGACTACTCGCACAAGCCCGAGGCCGTCGCCCTGGCCCTCGACGCCGTGCGCGCCCGCACCGAGGGCCGCGTCATCGTCGTGCTGGGCTGCGGCGGCGACCGCGACACCGCCAAGCGCCCGCTGATGGGCGAGGCCGCTGCCCGCCGCGCCGACCTGCTGGTCATCACCGACGACAACCCGCGCGGGGAGGAGCCATCGGCCATCCGCGCCGCCATGCGCGCGGGCGCCGAGAGCGCCCCCGACCGCGGCGACATCGTCGAGGTCGGCGACCGCCGCGAGGCCATCCGCGTCGCGGTCGCGGCCGCCCGTCCCGGCGACGTCGTCGTCGTCGCGGGCAAGGGCCACGAGACCGGCCAGGAGGTCGCTGGCGTCGTCCACCCCTTCTCCGACCGCGACGAGCTGGAGGCGGCGATCCGCGCCAGCCTGGGAGAGCCCGCATGATCCCGCTGACCATGGCCGAGGTCGCCGAGGCGACCGGCGGCCGACTCCACAACGCAGACGGCTCCGAGACCGTCACCGGCTCCGTCGAGTTCGACTCCCGCCGGGTCACCCCCGGCGGGCTGTTCATCGCCATGCCGGGCGAGAAGGTCGACGGCCACGACTTCGCCGCCCAGGCCGTCGAGCAGGGCGCGGTCGGGGTGCTCGCCGCCCGCGAGGTCGACGCGCCCTCGGTGATCGTCCCGCCGGTCACCGAGGCGCACCGCCGCTCGGTGGCGCTCACCGGCGACCGCGACGGCTCCGGCGCCGCGGTCCTGGCCGGGCTGGCCAGGCTCGCCCGCCACGTCGTCGACCGGCTCGACCGGCTGACCGTCGTCGGCGTCACCGGCTCGTCCGGCAAGACCTCGACCAAGGACCTGATCTCCCAGGTCCTGACCCCGCTCGGCCCGACGGTCGCCCCGCCCGGCTCGTTCAACAACGAGCTGGGCCACCCGTGGACGGCCCTGCGCGCCACCGCCGACACCCGGTTCCTCGTGCTGGAGCTGTCCGCCCGCGGCCCCGGCCACATCGCCGCGCTCTGCGACGTCGCGCCGCCGCGCATCGGCGTGGTGCTCAACGTCGGCAGCGCGCACGTGGGCGAGTTCGGCTCCCGCGAGGGCATCGCCCAGACCAAGGGCGAGCTGGTCGAGAAGCTGCCCGAGGACGGCGTCGCCGTGCTCAACGCCGACGACCCGCTGGTCGCGGCCATGGCGTCGCGGACGAGGGCGCGGGTCGTGCTGGTCGGCGAGGCCATGAACGCCCACATCCGCGCCGTCGACATCCGCCTCGACGAGCAGGCGCGGGCGAGCTTCACCATGGTCACCCCCAACGGCTCCGCCGACGTCGCCCTCGGCCTGCACGGCGCGCACCACGTCGGCAACGCCCTCTCCGCCGCGGCCGTCGCCCTGGAGGCGGGCGCGACGCCGGAGCAGGCCGCCCGCGCGCTGTCGGACGCCCGCCGCGTGTCCGCGCGCCGCATGGAGGTGATCACCAGGCCCGACGGCGTGACGATCGTCAACGACTCCTACAACGCGAACCCCGAGTCGGTGCGCGCCGCGCTCAAGACCCTGGCCGCGATGGCCCGCATGGGCAACCGGCGGCGGTCCTGGGCCGTCCTGGGAGTGATGGCCGAGCTGGGCGCGGAGTCGGTGGCCGCGCACGACGAGATCGGCAGGCTGGCCGTCAGATTGGACATCAACCGCCTGGTGGTGGTCGGCGAGCAGGCCGCGCCCATGCACCGGGGGGCGAGCCTGGAGGGCTCGTGGGGAGAGGAGTCGGTGCTGGTGCCGGATGTCGACGCCGCCGTCGCGCTGCTGCGCGCCGAGCTGGCCCCCGGTGACGTCGTGCTGGTGAAGGCCTCCAAGTCGGCCGCCCTGTGGCGGGTGGCCGACGCGCTGCTGGAGTCGCCCCAGGGGGAGACCCGGTGAAGTCCATCCTGATCGCGGCGGCGCTCGCGCTCGTCGCGTCCATCCTCCTGACCCCCTACCTGATCCGGGTGTTCTCCCGGCAGGGCTTCGGCCAGGAGATCCGCGAGGAGGGCCCGCAGGGCCACAAGTCCAAGCGCGGCACCCCGACCATGGGCGGCGTCGCGATCATCATCGCGATGTGGGTCGGCTACGGCGCCGCGCACGCGTTCAACGCCTTCGGCGAGGGCAACGACTCGCCGAGCGCGTCCGGCCTGCTGGTGCTGTTCCTGACCACCGGCCTGGGCATGGTCGGCTTCCTCGACGACTTCATCAAAATCCGCAAGCAGCGCAACCTCGGACTGAACAAGACCGCGAAGCTGGTCGGCCAGCTGGCCGTGGCGATCGTGTTCGCCATCCTCGCGCTGCGCTATCCCGACGAGAACGGCCTGACCCCCGCGTCGGACCACCTGTCGTTCGTCCGCGACATCGCGATCGTCTCCTTCGGCACGATCGGCTTCATCGTCTTCTGCTACCTGGCCGTGTCGGCGTGGTCGAACGCGGTGAACTTCACCGACGGCCTCGACGGCCTCGCGGGCGGCTCGTCGGCGATGGTGCTGGGCACCTATGTCGTCATCGCGTTCTGGCAGTTCAGCCACGACTGCGCCCGGGTGCAGGAGGCGGCCTGCTTCGACACCCGCGACCCGCTCGACCTCGCCGTGGTCGCCGCGGCGGGCATGGGCGCGTGCATCGGCTTCCTGTGGTGGAACGCCGCCCCGGCCAAGATCTTCATGGGCGACACCGGCTCGCTGGCCCTCGGCGGCCTGGTCGCGGGCCTGTCCATCGCCACGCGGACCGAGCTGCTGATGATCGTCATCGGCGGCCTGTTCGTGGTCGAGATGATGTCGGTGGTGCTGCAGATCGCGGTCTTCCGCACGACCCGGCGGCGGCTGTTCCGGATGGCCCCGTTCCACCACCACTTCGAGCTCGCCGGGTGGGCCGAAACCACGGTCATCATCAGATTCTGGCTGCTGGCGGGTGTCTGCGCGATGTTCGGCCTCGGCCTGTTCTACGCCGACTGGCTCGCCCTGGGCGGCGGCCGGTGACGCTCTACGCGGGCACGCGGGTCCTGGTCGCGGGCGCGGGGGTCGCCGGGACGGGAGTCGCGCGGGCGCTGGTGTCGCTGGGCGCGGAGGTCACCGTCGCCGACGGCGACGCGGCCCGCCTGGCCGCGCTGGAGCTGGACGTGCGCACCGCGCACGCCATCACCGAGCCGCCCGCCGGGACGGAGCTGGTCGTGACCAGCCCCGGCTGGCGGCCGGACAGCCCGCTGCTGGCCAACGCCGCCGTCGAGGTCATCGGCGACGTCGAGCTGGCCTGGCGGATCGGCGAGACGATGCCGGAGCCGCCGGTCTGGCTGGCCATCACCGGCACCAACGGCAAGACCACCACCGTCGGCATGCTGGAGTCGATCCTGCTCGCCGCCGGTCTGGACGCCGTGGCCTGCGGCAACGTCGGCCTGCCCGTGGTCGACGCGGTGCTCGCCGGGCACCGCGTGCTGGCCGTGGAGCTGTCGAGCTTCCAGCTGCACTGGCAGTCGTCGATGCGCGCGCACGCCGCCGCCATCCTCAACATCGCCGAGGACCACATCGACTGGCACGGCTCGCTGGAGGAGTACGCCCGCGCCAAGGCCCGCGTCTACACCGGAGCCCGGTACGCGGTCCACAACACCGCCGACGAGCTGGTCACCCGCCTCGCGCACGAGGTCGAGACCCAGCGCGTCGGGTTCGGCCTGGACACCCCGCGCCCCGGCGGCCTCGGCGTGGTCGAGGACCTGCTGGTCGACCGCGCGTTCACCGACGACCCGGTCAACGAGGCCGCCGAGCTGGCCACGCTCGCCGACGTCCGCCCGCCCGGCCCGCACAACGTCGCCAACGCGCTCGCCGCGGCCGCCCTCGCCCGCGCCTACGGCGTGGGCCCGGACGCGGTGCGCGACGGGCTGCGGGCGTTCACCCCCGGCAGGCACCGCGCGGAGGTCGTCGCCGAGGCGGGCGGCCTGACCTACGTCAACGACTCCAAGGCGACCAACCCGCACGCGGCGGGCGGCTCGCTGCGCGCGTTCGACTCGATCGTGTGGATCGCGGGCGGCCTGCTCAAGGGCGCGACCGTGGACGGGCTCGCGCGCGAGGTGTCCGGCAGGCTGCGCGGCGTGGTCGTCATGGGCGCGGACGGCGAGGTCATCGCGGGGTCGGTGGCGCGACACGCGCCGGATGTCCCCGTCGAGCGGGTCCCGTCGGGAGACGATGAGCCCATGATCGCAGCGGTCCGCGCGGCGCGCGCCCTGGCCCGTCCGGGGGATGTCGTCCTGCTCGCCCCCGCCGCGGCCTCCCTCGACATGTTCCGCGACTACGCCCACCGCGGCGAGGCGTTCGTCGAAGCCGTCCGGCGGCTCACCGGGGAGGACCACGGCGGCACCGGGGCCCGGTGATGGCCGTCGAGGCGCAGCCGAGGCCCAAGCGCGCCGGGCGCGGGGTGCGCGTCGGCGGGAAGCTGGGCGCGGCGAGCACCGCGCTGACCGCGTGGCTGGGCAGGCCGCTGGCGTCGTTCCACCTGGTGCTCGCGGTGTTCGCGCTGCTGACCGTGATCGGTCTGGTCATGGTGCTCTCGGCGTCGTCGGTGGAGTCCTACGACGACGGCAAGGGCCTCTACACCGTCTTCCTCAAGCAGCTGATCTACGTGGTCGTCGGCTCGGGCCTGTTCTGGCTCGGCGTGCGGCTGCCGCTGGCGCGCATCCGGTCGTGGAGCGCGCCGTCGATGGTGGTCAGCATCGTGCTGCTGGTCCTGGTCATCACCCCGCTCGGCGCCAACATCAACGGCACCAACAGCTGGTTCAAGCTGGGCCCGCTGTCGTTCCAGCCGGTCGAGGTGGGCAAGGTCGCGCTCGCGCTGTGGGGCGCGCACGTGCTGGTGGTGAAGAAGGCCGTCCTGCACCGCTACCGCCACCTGCTGGTCCCCGTCCTGCCGGTCGCCCTGCTGATGTGCGCGCTGATCATGCTGCAGCCCGACCTCGGCGGCACCATCACCCTGGGCGTGGTGCTCGTGGCCCTGCTGTGGTTCGCGGGCGCGCCGATGCGGCTGTTCGGCGCGCTCCTGCTGGGTGCGGTCGCCGGGGCGCTGCTGCTGGCCGTGGGCACCGACTACCGCCTCGAACGCGTCGTCGGGTTCCTCAACCCCGGCGATGACGCCGAGGGGCTCAACTACCAGGCCGACCAGGCCCGGCTCGCGCTCGCCGACGGCGGGCTGTTCGGCAGCGGGCTCGGCCAGGGATCGTCCAAGTGGAGCTTCCTGCCCAACGTCTACAACGACTTCATCTTCGCCCTGATCGGCGACGAGCTGGGCCTGCTCGGCTGCACGCTGGTGCTCGGCCTGTTCGCCATGCTGGCCGTGGTGGGCCTGCGCATCGCCACCCGCAACATCGACCCGTGGATCAGGATGGTCGCCGGGACGCTGACGGTGTGGCTGGTCGCGCAGGCGGCCATCAACGTCGGCTACGTCGTCGGCCTGCTCCCGGTCACCGGCATCACCCTGCCGATGATCTCCTCCGGCGGCACGTCCGTGGTCGTGACGATGCTGGTGTTCGGCATCCTCGCCAACTGCGCGCGCAATGAGCCCGAGGCGGTGTCGGCGCTACGCTCACAGGGGCCGGGCCGCTTCGGCAGGATCATGCGCCTGCCCGCGCCGGACCCGTACCAGCCGCCGAAGAAGCGCAGGCCCGCGCGGCCCACCGCGCGCCCGCGCGGCTCGGGGCGGCCGACCGGGGTGACCGCGAAGCGGGTGCCGCAGGCCCGGCAGAAGGCAAGCCGCGCGACCCCGCGCGCCAGCAAAGGAGGACGTCGTTGAGTTCAGGTACCGGTCCCTGCGTTGTCGTCGCCGGCGGCGGCACGGCCGGGCACATCGAGCCCGCGCTCGCGCTGGCCGACGCGGTCCGCAGGCTGCGGCCGGACGCCCGGATCGTCGCGCTGGGCACCGAGCGCGGCCTGGAGAAGACCATCGTCCCCGCCCGCGGCTACCCGCTGGAGATGATCCCGCCGGTCCCCATGCCGAGGAAGCCGAACGTCGACCTGCTGAAGCTGCCGCTGCGCGTGCGCGCGGCCATCAAGCAGACCCGTGAGGTGCTCGACCGCGTCGGCGCGGACGTGCTGGTCGGCTTCGGCGGCTACGTCGCCCTGCCCGCCTACCTGGCCGCCCGCGGCCGCATGCCGATCATCGTCCACGACACCAACGCCCGCATCGGCCTGGCCAACAAGGTGGGCGCCAAGTTCGCCGACCGGGTGGCCGTCGCGATGCCCGGGACCGGGCTGGCCAACGCCGAGGTCGTGGGCATCCCGCTGCGCGAGTCGATCGTCAAGCTGGACCGGCGGGCGCTGCGGGCGCAGGCGCGGGAGTTCTTCGGCCTGCACCCGACCGCGCCGACGCTGCTGGTGTTCGGCGGCTCGCAGGGCGCCCGGTCGATCAACAACGCGGTGTCCGGCGCGGCGAAGGCGTTCGCCGACGCCGGGATCGGCGTGCTGCACGCGCACGGGCCGAAGAACACCCTGGCCGTGCAGGAGTTCCCGGGCGCGCCCCGGTACGCGTCGGTGCCGTACCTGGAGCGCATGGACCTGGCCTACGCCGCCGCCGACGCGGTGCTGTGCCGGTGCGGGGCGATGACGGTGGCCGAGGTGTCGGCCGTCGGCCTGCCCGCGGTGTACGTCCCGCTGCCGCACGGCAACGGCGAGCAGGCGCTCAACGCGGGCCCGTCGGTGAAGTCCGGGGCCGCGCTCATGGTCCAGGACGCCGAGCTGACCGCGGACAAGGTCGCCTCCCTGGTGGTGCCCATGATGACCGACCCGACCCGGCTGCGGCAGATGTCGGCGGCCGCTCAGGGCAGCGGCCACCGCGAGGCCGCCGACGTCCTCGCCCGCATGGTGCTCGACACGCTCAAGGACCGGAAGTGAGTCTGGAACGCGCCCACCTGGTGGGCATCGGCGGCGCGGGGATGAGCGGCATCGCCCGCATCCTGCTCGCGCGCGGCATGGCGGTGTCGGGCTCCGACGCCAAGGAGGCGCGCTCGTTCCTGTCGCTGCGCGCGCAGGGCGCCCGCATCGCGGTCGGGCAGGCCGCGGAGAACCTGGACCTGCTGCCGGGCGGCCCGTCGGCCGTGGTGGTGTCCACGGCGATCAGGGAGACCAACCCCGAGCTGGCGGAGGCGCGGCGGCGCGGGCTGCCGGTGCTGCACCGCGCGCAGGCGCTGGCCGAGCTGATGGTCGGACAGCGGTCGGCGTGCATCGCGGGCACGCACGGCAAGACGTCGACCACGTCGATGCTGACGGTGGCGCTGCAGCACTGCCGCCTCGACCCGTCGTTCGCCATCGGCGGCGACCTGAACGAGTCGGGGTCGAACGCGCACCACGGCACGGGCGGGATCTTCGTCGCCGAGGCGGATGAGTCGGACGGATCGTTCCTGGTCTACACGCCGTCGGTCGCGGTGGTGACCAATGTGGAGGCCGATCACCTCGACCACCACGGCACCGTCGAGGCGTACGTCGCGGTGTTCGACTCGTTCATCGAGCGCATCGAGCCCGGCGGCGTGCTGATCGCGTGCGCGGACGACCCGGGTTCGGCCGCGCTGGCCGAGCGCGCGGCCGCGCACAGCATCCGGGTCCGCCGGTACGGGCGGCGCGCCTTCGGCGAGCACGACGCCGTGCTGCTCGACTACCGGGCCGTCGACGGCGGCGGCGTCGCGCGGGTGCGGATCGGGTCGGACGAGTTCGACCTGGACGTGGCCGTGCCCGGCGAGCACATGGCAGGCAACGCGCTGGCCGCGCTGCTGGCGGGGGAGGAGCTGGGCGCCCCCCGGTCCGGGATGCTGGAGGGCATCGCGTCCTTCGGCGGCGTGCGCAGGCGGTTCGAGTTCAAGGGCCGCGCGGGCGGCGTCCGCGTCTACGACGACTACGCCCACCACCCGACGGAGGTCGACGCCCAGCTGCGGGCGGTCCGCCCCGCCGCGGGCGAGGGCCGGATCGTGGTGGTGTTCCAGCCGCACATGTACTCGCGCACCGAGGCGTTCGCCGCCGAGTTCGCCACCGCCCTCGGGCTGGCGGACGAGGTGGTCGTGCTGGACGTGTTCGGCGCGCGCGAGGAGCCGGTGCCCGGGGTGTCGGGCGCGCTCATCGCCGACGCGGTGCCGCTGCCGGAGGGCAGGGTGCACTACGAGCCCGCGTTCGACAAGGTCATCACGAAGGTCGCGGACCTGGTGCGCGACGGCGACCTGGTGATGACGATGGGCGCCGGCGACGTGACGTCGCTGGGCCCTGAGCTGCTCGCCGAGCTGGATCGGCGCACGGGTGACTAGGTCCGCCAGGCCCGCGCCGCGCCGCCGCCCGGCGGCGCGGCGCGCCCGGCGGCGGTTCCTGGTCCGCCGGTTGACGGTCATCGGCGTGATGCTGGTGATCACGGCGGTGGTGTATGTCGTGATGTTCACGTCGGTGCTCGGCGTGCGCGAGGTCTCGGTCGTCGGGATCAAGGAGCTGACGGCCGAGGAGGTGCGGAAGGTCGCCGCGGTCGAGTCGGGCACGCCGTTGGCGCGCGTCGACACGGCGGAGGTGGCGGCGAAGGTGCTGGAGCTGCCGCGCGTCGCGGGCGTGGACGTGGGCCGGTCGCTGCCGGGCACGCTGGAGATCACGGTGACCGAGCGGACCCCCGTGGCGATGATCGTCGCCGAGGACGGGTTCCATTTGGTGGACGTGGAAGGCGTGGATTACGCGGTCAAGGCGAAAGCGCCCGCCGGTTTGCCCACATTGAAGGCGCCGGAACCGGCGGCGGTGAAGGCGGGCGTGCAGGTATTGCACGCGCTCCCGGCGAAACTGCGCCCACAGGTGCGGGTGGTGGACGCGCGAACCGCGCACGACGTGCGGTTGACGTTGAAGGACGGGCGCGTCATCAAGTGGGGCGGGGTGGAGGATTCCGCGCATAAAGCGGCGGTAATCGGGGCCTTGTTGACACAGAAGGGAAAGGTCTACGACGTGGCCGCTCCCGAGTTTCCCACCATTGGGTGATCTTCGCGGCCCAAACCTCTTGCTACTGCGGCAAAGCACGTTCAGTTGTCGGCCCGTTACGGCATTCTCCGCGAAATGGGAGGTCAACGGAAGCCACCCCAGGGCCGGGATCGCGCCCTAGGGGCACAACTGCGAGCGGTCCGCGTCGAGCGGACGAACCTGTCACTGGAGCAAGCCGCCGAGGCGATCGGCTGGTCGATCTCGACACTCAGCCGGGTGGAGAACGGCAAACGGCACATCACCACCGAGGACATGGCCACCGTCCTGGCGATCTACGGCGTGCCCCGTCCGCTGCGCGAGCAGATGGTCGCCAACGCCCGGACGGGCGATCAGACCGGCTGGTGGGCCCGCGACCTGCCCGGCATGCCGCACCTCAACACCCTCATCAGCAAGGAGTCCGACGCCCGGCAGATCACCAGCTGGGCGGTCAGCGTCATTCCGGGTCTGCTCCACACCAGGCACTACTCCGAGGCCATCATGCGCGCGGACGGCCTCGCGGGCGATCAGGTCGAAGTCAGGTGGGCGGCGCGGCAGAAGCGGCAGGAGGTGCTGCGGAAGATCGACTACACCGCCTTCATCCACGAGCACGCCCTCCGGTCGGCGTTCGGCGGTCGTGAGGCTTTCAGGGAGCAACTGGAGCACCTGTACGCGGTCTACGACCGCGGCATCGGTGTCCGCATCGTCCGCCAGCACCCGGCGGCCTTGCTGCATTCGTGGATGTTGATGGAGTTCCGCCGTGACAGCCCGGTCGTCTACGTCGAGCTGATGCGCAGCGCCGTCTTCCTTTACGACGAAGAGGTGAAGCCATACCAGGACATCCGTGCCAAGATCGAGCAGTCGGCCATGTCATCGGCGGACAGCAGGCGCTTCATCGGATGGATGCTGGAAAGGTTGTGATCATGGAGTGGCGTAAGTCTTCCCGGTCCGGCAGCGAAGGCGACTGCGTGGAACTGCGCCAAGACCTAGCGGCGCTGCGCGACAGCAAGCGCCCTGACGCGGTCCTGGAGGTCTCCCGAACCGCCATCACCCGCCTCATCGGCCAGGTGAAGTGATGGACTGGCGCAAGTCGTCCCGGTCCGGCAGCGCAAGCGACTGCGTCGAGCTACGCCGGGACATGACCGCGATCCGCGACAGCAAGCACCCCCAGACCGAACTCCCCACCCCGGCCCTTCGAGCCCTCCTCACCCACCTCCGCTAGCGCGTCATCCCCAGATGGAGGTGTCGGACGGATCAGCGACGGCGCTGTCCGGCGTTTCCGGCGCACGCCACCGCTGCCACCGAATCCCGACCGGTCGAGTTCCGGTGTTCGCGTACTCGTGCACCGCGGCTCGTACGTCCGAGATCGGTAGCTCCGCGTCGGGGGGGAGTTCCATCTCGTTTTGCTGCATCGCGTAGCTCAACACCTCGCCGCTTGCCGACGGGGTGCCCTGGCTGTAGTGAGCGGCGTCGGTGTCGGTGAAGCAAAGGGCGCCCACCTCGCCGTTGATGCCGACGTAAAGGGTGGTCACGTCGTCGCCTTGCCGGGTGACCTCGGCGACGAGCCCGCCTTCGTGCACGAGGGAGGCGAGGTGGTCCAGCGCTTCGTCGACCGCGTCCGGCGTGGCGGCGATGTGGTCGCCTTCCTGATCGGTTGAGCCGATCGCTCTCCGACGAACCACCGCCCGTGGGTCTTGCGCCCGGTGCCCTTCCCGTCGATCGGCCGCGGCAACTCGGCGCGAAGACGCTCGACGCGGTCGACCTCGGCGGCTTGTCCGTGCGGAGGTCTCCGATGGACGCGCTGGTCAACGGATCCGCTCGTGGAGCCCGGCGCGCCCGCGATGGCCGCCAGGTACTCCTCGATCGCCGAGGCCGCGTTCGCGGCGAGTTCGTGAACGCGACCCAACTCGGCCAACGTGAGCGCCATCGTCGAGTGCGCATGAGTGGCTGCCGCGTGCCCACTGCCCGCAGTCGAGCGGGCCCCGAGACCTCCTGCCTCGCCGACCATGGCAGCCGCCGAGGTGACGCTGGCCAATGCGTCCGCGCTCGCGGTCACCTGCAGAACCTTTGACCTCTCCCGGGCTCCACCACGGCCGCCACTAGCCGGACCTGCCGTAATCCGGTGGCCCGTGATCCGCGCACTCGACCAGACTGCCCTCCCATGACTGCCGATACCCGCATCGACCCCGCCTACGTGGGCGACGAACTCGCCCAGGCCGAGGGGTTCCTGGACTACCTGCGCGCCACCATCGTGATGAAGGCGCGGGGACTCTCCGAGGACGACGCCCACCGCGCCGTGCTGCCGTCCAAGCTGATGACCGTGGCCGGGCTGCTCTCCCACCTGCGGTGGGTCGAGGCGTACTGGTTCCGGACCGTCCTGTGCGGCGAGCCCGACGCCGCGCCCTACACCAAGGAGCGGCCGGACGCCGAGTTCGAGGACGCCGCCCACATCCCCACCGCCCAGCTGATCGCCGAGTACGAGGCCGAGTGCGCCAACAGCCGGGCGGTCACCGCCCGTATGGGCCTCACCGACACCGTCCCGTTCCGCAACCAGGGCGAGGTCAACGTGCGGTGGGTCGTGCTGCACATGATCGAGGAAACCGGGCGGCACGCCGGGCACCTCGATATCATCCGGGAGTTGCTCGACGGCGTCACCGGTGAATGACCACCGGGTGTGCTCACACCGGGTGACGAACATCCGGCGGCCCGTTCGGCGTGGCGGCTGGATCGGGCGTCATCGTGTGCCTACCTTTCTTGGCGTAGGTCCGGGGTTGACACAGCTCTGACTCTCTGGTTGAGGTCGAGGGTTTCGCCGGGCGGCAGTGCAGGTCCAGCGAACAGGAAGGCGGCTCGATGACGCCCCCGCACAACTACCTCGCCGTGATAAAGGTCGTCGGCATCGGTGGCGGCGGCGTGAACGCCGTCAACCGCATGATCGAGGTCGGGCTGAAGGGCGTCGAGTTCATCGCGGTGAACACCGACGCCCAGGCCCTGCTCATGTCCGACGCCGACGTCAAGCTCGACATCGGCCGCGAGCTGACCCGAGGCCTCGGCGCGGGCGCCAACCCCGAGGTCGGCCACAAGGCCGCCGAGGACCACCGCGAGGAGATCGAGGAGGTCCTCAAGGGGGCCGACATGGTCTTCGTGACCGCGGGCGAGGGCGGCGGCACCGGCACCGGCGGCGCGCCCGTCGTCGCCTCCATCGCGCGCAAGCTCGGCGCGCTGACCATCGGCGTGGTCACTCGGCCGTTCTCCTTCGAGGGCAAGCGGCGGGCCAAGCAGGCCGAGGACGGCATCCAGGCGCTGCGCAACGAGTGCGACACGCTGATCGTCATCCCGAACGACCGGCTGCTCCAGCTCGGCGACGTGGGCGTCTCCCTGATGGACGCGTTCCGCTCCGCCGACGAGGTGCTGCTCTCCGGTGTCCAGGGCATCACCGACCTGATCACCACGCCCGGTCTGATCAACCTGGACTTCGCCGACGTCAAGTCCGTCATGTCCGGCGCTGGCTCGGCGCTCATGGGCATCGGCAGCGCCCGCGGCGAGGGCCGCGCCGTGCAGGCCGCGCAGAAGGCGATCAACTCGCCGCTGCTGGAGGCCAGCATGGACGGCGCCCACGGCGTCCTGCTGGCCATCGCGGGCGGCTCCGACCTCGGCCTGTTCGAGATCAACGAGTCCGCGTCGCTGGTCCAGGAGGCCGCGCACCCCGAGGCCAACATCATCTTCGGCACGGTCATCGACGACTCCCTCGGCGACGAGGTCCGCGTCACGGTCATCGCCGCAGGCTTCGACGGCGGCACGCCGACCCACAAGAAGCTCGACCCGACGGCCCTGTCCTCGGCCAAGCCCACGACGGCCACCGCCACGGCGACCGCAGGCGAGGTCCAGAAGCCCGCCGAACCCACCCCGCCCCCGGTGAGCCAGCCGACCCCGGCCCCGACGCCGACGCCAGCGCCTGCCCCGGCCGAGCAGCCCACCACCGCCACCACCCCGAGCTACCCCGGCGGCTACCAGAACACCACCTACCCACCCCGCCCCGTCACGCCGAGCTACCCGCCGGTCACCAGGCCCGCGACCACCCCCGGCACCCTCCCCAGCCGAGCCACCCCCGTCGGCGAGGACCCGGACGACGAGGTGGACGTCCCCCCCTTCATGCGCCGCTAGCCGCGACCGCCGGAGACCCCAAGGTCTCCGGCGGTGTCGCTTCCCCGCCCAGTGCCGGGTGAATCCGCTGTCACCCCGCGCTTGGGGAGGGCGGTATGCAGGCGGGCGTCCCACCCTTGACGGCCCATTAGCCAGGTCCGCCGGGAACCGGCTTGGTCTTCTGCGGTGTCGCTTCCCCGTTCGGCACCGGGTGAATCTGCTGTCATCCCGCCCCCCGGGGAGGGCGGTATGCAGGTGGACGCCCCGGCCCTTGACGGCCCATCAGCCATGCTCGCCGGGAACCGACGAGGTCTCCGGCGGTTTCGCTTCCCGCCCGGCACCTGGTGAACCCGCTGTCATCCCACGCCCGCGGGAAGGGCGGTTTGCAGGCGGGCGCCTCACCCTTGACGGCCCATCAGCCAGGTCCGCCGGGAACCGGCTTGGTCTTCGGCGGTGTCGCTTCCCGTCCGGCACCGGGTGAATCCGCTGTCATCCCGCGCCCCCGGGGAGGGCGGTATGTAGGCGGATGCCCCACCGTTGGCGGCCCATCAGCCACGCCCGCCGTCTCCGGCGTTTCTGCGTCGCCGCCGCGCTGCGGGGACGTGGTGTTCCGTTCGAGGCGAGGTGGACGCTTCGCCTTCCCCGGGCCGCTAGCCACGTCCCCGGAAACCGACCACTCGCCCGGCGTTCCTCCCTCACCACACCCGCTCCGTGGGCGCGGCCCGGGGGCCGGTGAAGGAACCCCTGCCCCCTCGACCACCTGCGGCCTGCCACCTCCGACACTCGTGGCCGGGGGCGACACCCCACCCGGGCCGCCAGCGCCCACTAATGTTCACCACGTGCGGATTCGTCGCGTGGTGACCACGCGTGAGGGTGGGGCGTCCAAGGCCCCGTACGACTCGTTCAACCTCGGCGATCACGTCGGGGACGAGCCGGGGGCAGTGGCGGCCAATCGGGCGCGGTTGGCGGCCGAGCTCGGTCTGCCCGAGGAGCGCGTCGTCTGGATGGAGCAGGTGCACGGGCGCACGGTGGCCGTCGTCGACGGGCCGCAGGGTGAGCCGGTCGAGGCGACCGACGCGCTGGTCACCGCCGAGCCGAGGCTGGCGCTCGTCGCGCTCGTCGCCGACTGCGTGCCCGTCCTGCTCGCCGATCCCGAGGCGGGCGTCGTCGCCGCCGTGCACGCCGGGCGCGTCGGCGCGCGGGTGGGCGTCATCCCGGCGACGCTCTCGGCCATGGCCTCGGCGGGCGCCGACGTGCAGCGCGTCGAGGCGCTGCTCGGTCCGTCCATCTGCGGCGAGTGCTACGAGGTCCCCGCCGCCATGCGCGACGACATGGAGGCCCGGCTGCCCGGCAGCGCCTGCAAGACCCGCTCCGGCACCCCCGGCGTCGACCTGCGCGCGGGCCTGTGGCGCCAGCTCGCCGACGCGGGCGTGGCGCGCATCGGCGTCGACCCGAGGTGCACCCGCGAGGACCGGACGCTGTTCAGTCACCGCAGGGACGGCACCACTGGGCGATTGGCGGCGATCACCTGGGTCGACCATGACTGACCGCGCCGCCGAGATCGCCGCCAACCTCGCCGACGTGCGCGCCCGCATCGAGGCCGCGTGCAAAGCCGCTGGCAGGAGCCCCGAGGAGGTGCGGCTGCTCGCCGTCACCAAGACCTTCCCGGCCTCCGACGCCGCCATCCTGGCCGGGCTCGGCGTCCGCGACCTCGCCGAGAACCGCGACCAGGAGGCCGCAGCCAAGGCCGCCGAGGTCGACGCCCCCGTCCGCTGGCACATGGTCGGCCGCCTCCAGCGCAACAAGGCCCGCTCGGTCGTCCGCTGGGCCGACGAGGTGCAGTCCGTCGACTCGCCCCGCCTCGCCGAGGCCCTGGCCAGAGCGGTCGCCGCCGCCCGCGACGCCGGGGAGCGGACCGAGCCGCTCGACGTGCTCGTCCAGGCCAGCATCGACGGCGACCCCGCGCGCGGCGGCTGTCCGCTCGACCGGCTCCCGGAGTTGGCCCACGGGGTAATTCGATCGAGTGATCTTCGCCTCCGCGGGATCATGGCCGTGGCGCCGCTCGGGATGGAACCCCGGGCCGCCTTTGATCGTCTTGCAAGTGTCGCCGGAGAGCTGAGGACCGAGTTTCCCACGGCCCGTGAGCTGTCCTGCGGCATGAGTAACGATCTGGAAGAAGCGATCGACTACGGGTCGACATGCGTGCGTGTCGGAACCGCCCTGCTGGGAGGCCGAGGTCTAGCCTCCCCGTAAGAGGTTCCGGTTGCCATAACCCCGGGGAGTGGTTGAGTCGGGCTGGAACGTGGTAGATCGACGCAGGTCGGGGAATGTCGGGCCACGCTCGGGGAGTCGCGGAGGAACGCCATGAGCACACTGCAGAAGCTGAAGGCCTACTTCGGCATGGTCCCCGCCGACGAGTTCGACGACTACGAGTCGGAGGACTACGACCGGCGTGGCGGCTACCGGCGACCCGAGTACCTCGACGAGGAGTTCGACGACTACCCGCCCGGCCGCCGCCGCTGGCTCGGCGCGCAGCGCGAGTACGGCGACGACTTCGACGCCGAGCGCCCGGCCAGGCCCTCCTGGGCCCAGCCGGAGCCCGCGACGCACGGCGCGCTCGCCGTGGAGCCCAGGCGCGAGCCCGCGCCCCGGCTGCGCCCGGTCGAGACCGCTCCCGCGCCCGGCGGCTACCCGCTCGGCCGGGTCATCACGCTGCACCCGACCAGCTACAACGAGGCGCGCACGATCGGCGAGCACTACCGCGACGGCCGTCCGGTGATCATGAACCTGACCGAGATGGACGACGCCGACGCCAAGCGCCTCGTCGACTTCGCCGCCGGTCTGGCGTTCGCGCTGCGCGGCTCGATCGACAAGGTCACCGCCAAGGTGTTCTTGATCTCACCGCCCAACATCGACCCCACCGCGGAGGACAAGCGGCGGCTCGTCGAGGGCGGGTTCGACCGGCGCGGCTGAGTGATGGCACAGTTGTGGGGTGGAACCGGTACTGCTCATCGCCTACTGGGTGCTTTTCGCCTTCTGGCTGTTGCTGACCGCGCGTGTGGTCGTCGAGCTCGTCCGCACTTTCGCGCGCGAGTGGCGGCCCGCGGGTGGAGTTGCGGTGACGCTGGAGACCATCTACACAGTGACCGATCCTCCGGTTCGGTTGGTCCGTCGGATCATCCCGACGGTCCGAATCGGAGGCGTGGGCCTGGACCTATCGATTATGGTGCTGCTGCTGGTCGTGTTCATCCTGATGCGGCTGGCGTATCCCGGGTGACGGGGAACTCGGGTGCTGGCAGCCCTGGAGTGCGTGAGGTGATCAGATGTCGTTGACCCCCGCTGACGTGCACAATGTGGCGTTCAGCAAGCCTCCGATTGGCAAGCGGGGCTACAACGAGGACGAGGTGGACGCCTTCCTCGACCTGGTCGAGGTGGAGCTGTCCCGCCTGATCGAGGAGAACAACGACCTGCGCGCGCAGGTCGAGCAGCTCGACGCGCAGCTGGAATCCGCCCGCGCCGACCTCGACGAGGCCCGCTCCGGCGCCGCCCCGGTGCAGGAGTCCCGGCGCTTGCAGCCGGTGCCCCCGCCGAGCCCGATGGAGCAGACCAGCCCCGGTGGCGGCGACCACCACGTGCAGGCCGTCAAGGTCCTGGGCCTGGCCCAGGAGATGGCCGACCGGCTCACCGGCGAGGCCAAGGCCGAGGCCGACGGGATGCTCGCCGAGGCCCGCACCAAGTCCGAGCAGCTGCTCTCGGAGGCGCGGACCAAGGCCGACACCATGGTCAACGAGGCCCGCACGCGGGCGGAGACCATGCTGAACGACGCCAGGACCCGGGCCGAGACGCTGGAGCGGCAGGCCCGCGAGAAGGCCACCACGCTGGAGCGCGACGCCCAGCGCCAGCACGCGGAGATCATCGGCGCGGTGCAGTCCGAGCGCACCACGCTGGAGAAGAAGATCGACGAGCTGCGCACGTTCGAGCGCGAGTACCGCACCCGGTTGAAGTCGCTGCTGGAGTCCAGCCTGCGCGAGCTGAGCGACCGCGGCCCCGCGGCCCCGGCCGACGGCGGCCGGGCGGCAGGCCAGAAAAGCGGCTACTCCTTCGGCCCCCGCGCCGAAGCGGGCTGATCCTCGAAGCCGACCGGGTCGTTGACGCGACCCGGTCGGTGAGGCGCAACGGTGCTGTACATCGTCTTGGTGCTGGTCCTGGCCGCGCTCGGCATGCTTGTCGTCGCGCTGTCCACGGCGAGCACGCTGTGGGCGTGGCTGTCGATCGCGATCAGCCTCGCTGGCGCCGCCGTCCTGGTCATGGACTGGCTGGGCAACCGCCGCCGCCGGGCGGCCGCCGCCGACCGCGCGGTCGACGAGGCGGAGGCCGAGCCGGAGGACTCGCCGGACGACGAGCCCGTGGTCGACGCCGAGCCCGACGACCTGCCCGAGGACGAGCCCGCCGAGGAGCAGACCGACGCGTCGGACCTGCTCGTCGTGGCCGGGCTGTCGGTCGAGGTGCGGGTGGTGGACGAGCGGCCCCGGTACCACCTGGCCAGGTGCTCGTGGCTGTCCGGGCGGCCGACGCTGGCGCTGCCGGTGTCGGAGGCGCGCCAACTCGGCTTCACCCCATGCGCGGTGTGCACGCCCGACTCCGTGCTCGCGGCTCGACACCGGCACGACCAGACGACCTAGCTGGGGGGACCGTGGAGTTCCAGGACGTGGTGCGCCGTCGCCGGATGGTGCGCAGGTTCAGCTCCGAGCCGGTGTCCCCGGAAAGCCTGTCCCGGATCCTGCGCAACGCGCGCCGGGGTCCGTCCGCGGGGTTCTCCCAGGGGCAGGCGTTCCTGGTCCTGCAGGGCGACGATCTCGCGGAGTTCTGGGAGTTCGGCGCGGACTGGACGTCCGACTCGGTGCGGACCGCGCCCGCGGTGATCGTCCCGTTCTCGGTGAAGGACCAGTACCTGGAGCGCTACGCGCGCGAGGACAAGGGCTGGACCGACCGCGCCGAGTCGCACTGGCCGGTGCCGTACTGGCACATCGACACGGGCATGGCCGCCCTGCTCATCCTGCAGACGGCGGTGGACGAGGGCCTGGGCGCGGTGTTCTTCGGCATCGGCCCGGAGGGGGCCGAGCGCCTGCACACCGACTTCGGCGTGCCCGCCACGCACGAGCCCATCGGCGTCATCGCCATCGGCCACCCCGACGAGCCGGAGCTGTCCGAGGACGCCTCCCCGCGCCGCATCCCGCGCCGCGACCTCGACGAGATCGTCCACTTCGGTCGGTGGTGAGCGCTCCCGAGATGACGCCCCTCGACGACTGGCGGTGGCTGAACGAGCCCCGATCCTGGTCCACCCGCGACGGCCTGACGATCACCGCCGACCCGGACACCGACTTCTGGCGCACCACCCACTACGGCTACGCCCGCGACACCGCCCACCTCTTCGGCACCCACCTGGTGGGCGACTTCACCCTCCGCGCGTCGTTCACCGCCGACTACGGGGCCCAGTACGACCAGGCGGGCATCGCGCTGCGCATCGACGAGCGGAACTGGATCAAGGCCGGGGTCGAACTCGTGGACGGCGCCTACCAGATCAGCACGGTGGTGACCCGCGACTTCTCCGACTGGTCGGTCGTGGGCGTGACCGAGGTGGACCGCGTCACCATCGCCGCCGAACGCACGGGCGACACGGTGACGATCACCTACGGCCTGGGCCCCGCCACCCCCACCACGATGCTGCGCCTCGCCTACTTCCCACCCGATCCCCCCGTCCTGGCAGGCGTGATGACCGCCGCCCCCACCGGCCCCGGCTTTACCACCCACTTCGACGAGATCCAGATGCTGACATCATCCGAATGACGCCACCATCTGGGTGGTGTCATCATCGGGATGGTGTCATCATCGAGATGACGAAACCATCTGGATGGTCGCATCATCTGACTGGCCGCAGGATTCGGTCGCGGCCCACGAGACCCGGGCCTCGGTGCTCGGTGGTCTATCCCGTGTTGTGCGCCTCAATACAGAACCGGCGGCTCGCTCCTTCGGTCCGCGACGGCCTTGACCTGGCGCTCCCACTTTCCGGGTATCTGCTGCCACTCCGGGCTCTTCAGGTAGCTCTCCTCGTGGGAGTGCAGGTCGAACTCGGGCATGTAGAGCCCGACCACACCCTTCTCCAGCACCCCGTCCGCGCGGACTCCCTGTTCGCGCAGGATGAGAATCGGAAGACCGATCTGGAACGCCATCGCGGGTTCGATGTGCGCCCAGGGCGTGGTGAGCCAGGTGTCGTCGAGGGACTGTTCGCGGATGTTCTCAAGGTCGGTGCGGATATTGGCCGTTCCCCGTTCGACATACGCCCTGCGGAAGGCGATGGTGAGAAGCCCGTAGGACTCCGACATCAGCCGCCTGATCGCCTTCAGGGGAGCGTCGGTGTCGTAGTCGGTGACGCCGAGCGTGCGCGGCATCAGACCGCGGCCGCGAAGGTCGGAGACGACGTCGCTGACAAACTGACGTTGCCGAGAGTTGTACGGCTTCGGGTAGCTCATGAATATCGAGACGCCGAAGCCAGTCACGCCTAGCTCCATGACTCAGTCGCCGGAACCCCTTCTGATGCGCGGTCGTCGGTCGGTCGCCCATAGGTCGGACATCCAGGCGATCTTGTTACATGCGCAGCGTCGGGGCGAGATGATGCCATCATCTGAGTCAGGGCAAGTCGGCGACTAGCAGGCGGTAGCCAGCGTCCAGTTCGTCCATCATCAGTAGGTCGGCGTGGTTGGTCGTCCAGGTGCCGGAGGTGAGGTCGGCTTCCAGGCGGGCCAGGCCGGGGCGGAGGCGGGTGTCGCCGGTTTGGGCCAAGCCGGAGGCGCCTGCCCGGACCGCCGGGTCGAGGTACGCGGCTGGGCGGCGCCAGTAAGCCGCGAGGAAGCCGTCCGTGCAGTCGTGGGGGACTGGCACCGCCTCCACCCTGGCGTCCAGCGCGTCCGCCAGGCGGTCGATGGGGACCGCGCGGGCGTCGTCGATGGCGATCGCCTCCGGGAGGTACTCGCGCAGGAGCCAGAACTCCCGCGCCACCGTCTGGTCCCAGGTCAGGATCACCACCCGCGAGCGGGCGACGCGGCGCAGTTCCGCGAGGCCCGCGGCCAGGTCCGTCCAGTGGTGGATCGTAAGCACCGCCATCGCCGCGTCGACCGACTTGTCCGGAAGCGGGATCGCCTCGGCCACCGCCCGCACCGCCGGGGCCGCCCCCGGCGGGCGCTGGGCGATCATCGTCGGGCTCGGCTCGACGGCCAGCACCGTCGTCGGCGGCTCGTAGGAGCCCGCGCCCGCGCCGACGTCGACCACGGTGGCCGCGTCGCCGAGGGCGGCGGTGATCCGGGCGGCCACCCGGGGGTCGGGCCTGCGCGTGCTGGTGTACGTCCGGCCGATGGTGTCGTAGACGGTCATGCGGACCAAGCTAGGTTGTGCGGCATGGGGGGCGGCACCAGGCTGGGGCGCGAATTCGGCAAGCTCTGGACGGCGACGGCCGCCACCAACATCGGCGACGGGATCGCGCTCGCCGCCGGGCCGCTGCTCATCTCCTCGCTGACCGACGACCCGCGGCTGGTCGCGGGCGCGGTGTTCGCCCAGCAGTTGCCGTGGCTGCTGTTCGCCCTGTTCAGCGGCGCGTGGGTGGACCGGCTGGACCGGCGGAAGGTGATCGCCGTCGTCGACGTCCTGCGGGCGGTCGTCGTCGCCGGGCTCGCGGTGGCGGTGTGGGGCGGGCTGGCCACCGTGTGGGTCGTCTACCTGGCGTTCTTCCTGATCGGCATCGCCGAGACCTTCGCCGACACCGCCGCGGGCGCGCTGCTGCCCGCGCTCGTCGCCCCCGAGGCGCTGCCCAGGGCCAACGCCCGGCTCACGGCCGTGCTCTACGTGGGCAACCAGTTCGCCGCCCCGCCCATCGGCGCGGCGCTGTTCGCGGTGGCGGCGGCGCTGCCGTTCGGGGTGAACGCGGTGGCCTTCCTGCTCGCCTCGGCCGTCATGCTGTCCATCCGGCACCGGCCCGCGCCCCGCGAGCGCCCGACGACCCGGCTGACCAGCGAGATCAGGGAGGGCGTGCGCTGGCTGTGGAGCCACGGCCTGCTGCGCACGCTGGGCCTGTGCCTGGGCGTGATGAACCTCCTGCTCATGGCCGCGTTCGCGATCTACGTGCTCTACGCCAAGGAGCGCCTGGGCCTCGACGAGATCGGCTTCGGCGTGCTCATCACCGCGGGCGCGGTCGGCGGGCTCATCGGCACGGCCCTGGTCTCGCCGCTGCGCGGGCGGTTCGGCGAGCACACCCTGCTGCGCGCGGGCCTCGTCGTGGAGACGCTGACCCACGTCGGGCTCGCCCTGGCCACCGACGCCTGGGTCGCCGCGGCCATCACCGTCGTCTTCGGCTGCCACGGCGCCATCTGGGGCGTGGTGGCCACCTCGGTCCGCCAGCGGGTCGTGCCGGACGAGCTGCGCGGACGCGTCGACAGCGTCTACCGGCTGCTGGTGATCGGCGGCGCGGCGCTGGGCGCGCCGCTGAGCGGCGTGCTGGCCGTCTGGCTGGGCGTGACCGGGCCGTTCTGGGTGGCCGCGGGCGCGATGGCCGTGCTCAGCGCGGTTGTTTGGCGGAAGTTCAGCAGGGCGGCTTTCGCCATCTGATAGGCATGTCCCCATGCCGGTTGACGCCTACTGCGAACGGACGGGCCCCGACTTCTGGTCGGAGCCGGTCAACGCGCTGACCAACGTGGCGTTCCTCATCGCCGCGGTCCTCGCCTACCGGCACCTGCTGAGGCAGTCGACCCGGCCGCCGACGCTGGTCGCGCTGGTGGTCCTGCTCACGGCCATCGGGGTGGGCAGCTTCACCTTCCACACCGTGGCCACGCGCTGGGCCGCCACCCTCGACACCACGCCGATCCTGCTGTTCATGCTCGCCTACGTGGTCGCCTTCGCCCGGCACTTCATGGGCGCGCCGTGGCGGTGGGCGTGGGTGGCCGCGCCGGTGTTCGTGGTCTTCTCCATCGGGGTGAACGCCCTGGTCGACCTCGGCGGCTACGCGCCAGCCCTGCTCGGCCTGCTGATCATGTCCGGGATCGCCGCCTTCCGCCGCATGTACGGCTACGCCCGGGCCTACCTGGGCATCGCCGGGCTGTTCGCGGTCTCGCTGACCCTGCGCACGATCGACGAGTCCGTCTGCGGATGGCTGCCGCTGGGCACGCACTTCCTCTGGCATGTGCTCAACGCCACCGTCCTGTACCTGGTGATCCGGGTCGCGGCCGACCGGTCCGCAAACCAGGTTGCGGGCATTGGCTACCCTGGTCACACAAGGCGCTGATCCGGCCATCACCGGGGAGCCTCCGGAAGAACAGGCGCGAGCCCCAGTAGAACCGGACGGGACGGCCCGTCACAGCCGACCAGCGAGAGGTCGCCGGGTTCCCGGCGGCAAGCGGGGTGGTACCGCGGCGCGCGAGCGTCGTCCCCGTGTGGGTCCGACCGATCCGTACGAGGAGCTACCGCGATGTACCCCCGCGCACACCACGGCGACGCAGCCGACGTCCCCGCCCAGCCGAGCTTCCCCGAGCTGGAGCGGTCCGTCCTGGACTTCTGGGCGGCCGACCGCACCTTCCAGGCCACTGTGGACGCCCGCCCGGCTGGCGAGAACGGGGACAACGAGTTCGTCTTCTACGACGGCCCGCCCTTCGCCAACGGCCTGCCGCACTACGGCCACCTGCTGACCGGCTACGTCAAGGACGTCGTGCCGCGCTACCAGACCATGCGCGGGCGCCACGTCGAGCGCCGCTTCGGCTGGGACACCCACGGCCTGCCCGCCGAGGTCGAGGCCGAGAAGCAGCTCGGGTTCAGCGCCAAGAGCGAGATCGAGGAATTCGGCATCGAGAAGTTCAACGAGGCCTGCCGGACCTCGGTGCTGCGCTACACCGACCAGTGGCGCGACTACGTGACCCGCCAGGCCCGCTGGGTGGACTTCGACAACGACTACAAGACGCTCGACCTCGACTACATGGAAAGCGTCATGTGGGCGTTCAAGTCCTTGTGGGACAAGGGCCTGGTGTATGAGGGCTTCCGGGTGCTCTGGTACTGCTGGCGCTGCGAGACGCCGCTGTCCAACACCGAGACGAAGATGGACGACACCTACCGCAGCCGCCAGGACCCGGCGGTCACGGTGTCGCTGCGGCTGGACGCGCCCGGCACCGACCTCGACGGCGTGCACGCCCTGGTCTGGACGACGACCCCGTGGACGCTGCCGTCGAACCTCGCCGCCGCGGTGCACCCCGAGGTCGACTACGTCGTGGTCGAGGCGTTCGACCACCCGGACCGGCGCTACCTGCTGGCCGAGGCCCGGGTGTCGGCCTACGCCCGCGAGCTGGGCGACGAGCCCAGGGTCGAGGCCCGGTACAAGGGCGCCGACCTGCTCGGCACCCGCTACCACCCGCCGTTCGACTTCTTCACCGGCCGGGAGAACGCCCACCGGGTGCTCGCCGCCGACTACGTCACCACCGAGGACGGCACGGGCGTCGTGCACATCGCGCCCGCCTTCGGTGAGGAGGACAAGGTCGTCACCGACGCCGCGGGCATCGAGGTGGTCAACCCGGTCGACCCGCACGGCCGGTTCACCGCCGAGGTCGCGCCCTACCAGGGGCTGCAGGTCTTCGAGGCGAACAAGCCGATCATCCGCGACCTCAAGGACGCGGGCCTGCTGCTGCGGCACGAGACCTACGACCACCCGTACCCGCACTGCTGGCGCTGCGGCAACGCGCTCATCCAGCGCGCGGTGTCGTCGTGGTTCATCGCGGTCACCCGGTTCAAGGACCGGATGGTCGAGCTGAACAAGCAGATCAACTGGGTGCCCGCGCACGTCCGCGACGGCCAGTTCGGCAAGTGGCTGGAGAACGCCCGCGACTGGAACGTCTCGCGCAACCGGTTCTGGGGCTCGCCGATCCCGGTGTGGGTGTCGGACGACCCGGAGTACCCGCGCATGGACGTGTACGGGTCGCTGGACGAGCTGGAGCGCGACTTCGGCGTGCGCCCGACCGACCTGCACCGCCCGGCGATCGACGAGCTGGTCCGCCCGAACCCGGACGACCCGACCGGCAAGTCGATGATGCGGCGCGTGCCGGAGGTGCTGGACTGCTGGTTCGAGTCCGGCTCGATGTCCTTCGCCCAGGTGCACTACCCGTTCGAGAACCGCGAGTGGTTCGAGGACCACTACCCGGGCGACTTCATCGTCGAGTACAACAACCAGACGCGCGGCTGGTTCTACACGATGCACGTGGTGGCGACGGCGCTGTTCGACCGGCCTGCGTTCACCAACTGCATCGCGCACGGGATCGTGCTCGGCGACGACGGGCAGAAGATGTCCAAGTCGCTGCGCAACTACCCGGACATCAACGAGGTGTTCGTCCGGGACGGCTCGGACGCGATGCGCTGGTTCCTCATGGCCTCGCCCATCCTGCGCGGCGGCGACCTCGTCGTCACCGAGCGGGGCATCCGCGACGCCGTGCGCCAGGCCGTGCTGCCGCTGTGGAACTCGTACTACTTCCTCGCGCTCTACGCCAACGCCGAGGGCAAGGAAGGCGCGTGGCGCACCGACTCCCAGCACGTGCTGGACCGGTACGCGCTGGCCAAGACCCGGCAGCTCGTGGAGTCCGTCACCGAGGCGATGGACACCTACGACATCTCCGGGGCGTGCCAGTCGGTGCGCGAGTTCCTCGAGGTCCTGACCAACTGGTACGTGCGCCGCTCGCGGGACCGGTTCTGGTCCGGCGACACCGACGCGATCGACACCCTGCACACCGTGCTGGAGACGGTCTGCCGGGTCGCCGCGCCGCTGCTGCCGCTGACCACCGAGGTGGTCTGGCGGGGGCTGACCGGCGAGCGGTCGGTGCACCTGGCCGACTGGCCTGCCGACGACGCGCTGCCCGCCGACGACGCGCTGGTCGCGGCCATGGACCGGGTGCGGCAGGTGTGCTCGTCGGCGCTGGCCCTGCGCAAGGCCAACAAGCTGCGCGTGCGGCTGCCGCTGGCCTCGCTGCTGGTCGCCGCCGAGGACGTGGCGGTGCTGGAGCCGTTCGTCGAGCTGATCCGCGACGAGGTCAACGTCAAGGCGGTCGAGCTGACCACCGACGTCGCCGCGCACGGCCGGTTCGAGCTCGCGGTGAACGCGCGGGCGTGCGGGCCGCGGCTGGGCAAGGACGTGCAGAAGGTGATCAAGGCCGTCAAGGCGGGCGAGTGGTCGACGGACGAGTCCGGCGCCGTCGTCGCGGCCGGGATCGCGCTGCTGGAGGGCGAGTACGAGCGGCGGCTCGTCGCGGTCGACCCGGGCGCGACGGCCGAGCTGCCCGGCGGGCTGGTCGTGCTGGACACGACCGTCACCGCCGAGCTGGCCGCCGAGGGCATGGCGCGTGACCTGGTGCGCGTCGTGCAGCAGGCGCGGCGCGACGCCGGGCTCGCGGTGTCCGACCGGATCGCGCTGACGGTCGACGCGCCCGCCGAGGTCCTCGACGCCGCGGCGGCGCACCGGGAGTTCATCGCCGGGGAGACCCTGGCTGACGAGGTCTCCCACGGGTCGGTCGACGGCGGGTCGACCGGCACGGTGGGCGACGGCGTCGCGGTGCGCGTGGATGTGGTGAAGCGGTAACGGTTCTGTGCGCTGAGGAGCGGTTCCCGGGTCCCGGGGGCCGCTCCTCTGGCATCGTGGGGGCGTTGCCTGGGGAGCTTGGGGGTTCGTGACGTGTCCGACGGCGCCAGACGCTTGATCCTGTCCATCGGCGGCGTGGCCTGCGTGGCCATCGTGCTGTTCGCGTACTTCGTGCTGCTGGGCGACGACTCACCGCCGCCTGCGCCGGTGGCCGAGGAGAAGCCGGTGGCCTCCGCGCAGGAGGTGGGGGAGGACTTCGCCGCGGCGTGGGCGCGGGCCGACCACGCCGCCGCGGCCGCGCTGACCGACAGGCCGGACGTGGCGCGGGCGGCGCTGACGAGCGCGCGGCAGGCGGTGGGCCCGCGGACGCTGAGCGTGGTCCTCAGCGGGCCGGTCGCCGAGTCCGGGGAGTCCGCGCGGGCGACCGCGGAGGTGGGGTGGACGCTCGATGACGACCGCACCCTGAGCTACACCACCGAGTTCGGCCTGGCCCGACGGGACGGGCAGTGGAAGGTGCGCTGGGCGCCGGGCGTCGTGCACCCGAAGCTGGCCGACGGCACGCGGCTGGCCCTGCGCGTCGCCCCGGAGGTGGCCGTGGTCGACCGCGACGGCAGGCCGCTGGTGCGCGGCGGGGCGTCGGTGCCCTCGGCCGGACGGGTCCTGGGACCGGCCATGGTCCGCGCGGCAGGCGGGGAGTCGGCCGGGAGTCCTGCGGTCGTCATCGTCGACGGCGCGGGCAAGGAGAAGGCGGAACTGCTGGCGGGCGATTCGGCGAAACCGATCACGTCCACTGTGGACATCGAGGCGCAGGCGGCGGCCCAGGCCGCGGTGGACGCGGTGAAGGCGCCCGCGTACCTGGTGGCGATCGACGCCTCCGACGGCGGGATCCTCGCCGTGGCGCAGAACTCGGCGGCCACGGGGACGAACGCGCTCAACGGGCTGTACCCGCCGGGGTCGACGTTCAAGATCGTGACGGCGTCGGCCGTGCTGTCCGCGGGGGCGGCGGACGCGGGCACCGTGCTGCCCTGCCCCGGCGAGGCCACGATCGGCACGCGCCGCATCCGCAACGACGGCTTCGAGCTGGGCGCCGTGCCGCTGACGACGGCGTTCGCCCGCTCGTGCAACACGACGTTCGCGGCGCTGGCCGCCGACCTGCCCGGCGACTCGCTGTCGGCGGCGGCCGCGCGGTTCGGCCTCGCCGCCGACTTCGAGATCCCGGGGATCACCACGCAGACCGGCGGCGTCGACCCGGCGAACGGCACGCCCCAGCAGGTGGAGAACGCCATCGGGCAGGGCACCGTGCAGGCCAGCCCGTTCGGGCTCGCGCTCATGGCCGCGACCGTCGCCCGCGGCGACGCGGTGACCCCGCGCCTCTACGACGAGCTGGAGACGCAGGTCAACCGCGGGTACGAGGCGCCAGCGCCCGGGACCGTCGCCGCACTGCGGACGATGATGCGCGCGGTGGTCACCTCCGGCACCGGCTCGGCGCTGGGGCGGTACGGGGCCGTGGCGGGCAAGACCGGGACGGCGCAGTTCGGTGACGGGCGCGTCGCGCACGGCTGGTTCGCCGGGTACCGCGGCGACGTCGCCTTCGCGGTGCTGGTCGAGGGCGCGGGAACATCCGGGCCCGCGGTGACGGCCGTCGGCCGGTTCCTCGGCGGGCTCTAGACGAGCAGGTCCTGAGCTGGATCGCCTGCGTGCTTACGCGGCTCGCGGGCGACTGCGTCGGTCGGTCAGCGGCCGTCCTCGCCGGAGAGCAATCGCTCGACGATGTCCCTGAGCGCCTTCGCGTCGTCGGGGCCGAGGCGGTCCAGCAGGTGGCGGCGGGTCGAGTCGTTCAGGCTCGGCACCGACGCCTCGACCGTGCGCCGTCCCGCCGGTCGCAGGGTGACCTCGACCCCGTTCGCGACCTTCGCGCGCACGAGGTAGTCGCGTTTCTCCATCCTGGTCAGCAGGTGCGAGAGCCGGGTCCGGTCCCAGCCCAGGGCCGCGGCGATGGCGTTCTGCCGCAGGACACCGCCCGATTCGTGCAGGCACACCAACACACTCAGCTCCGCCTCGGAGAGGCCGGACGCCGTGGTCATGTCGGCGACGACCGCGGCGCGGACCAGCTCATGCGCGCGCTTCCACAGCAGCCACAGCTCCGTCGACTCGGCCGGACCAGGTGTTGACATGTCAACACCTCCCTTCTGCCGTTCGACCCTACAAGCAGCTCGCACCTAAGGACTTCCTCGATGCTCGACGCCCGACGGCACTACGCCAGCCTGCGCGTTCTTGCGCTTCTCCCGCTCGTGCTGTTCCTCCCGGCCGTGGTCGCCTTCTTCGTGGAACCGCACGTGGCGTGGGGCGAATACCTGGGGGTCTTCTTCCACCTCTCCATCCTCTTCCTCGTCTCGCGCCTGGACGCGGCCCCGTGGGCGAAGGCGGCTGGGTACGGCTGGGTGGCGCTGGACGTGCTCGCGGGCATCCTGATGATCAACGACGTCGCCTACGACACCGCCTGGGCGGTCCGGCTCGGCGGGCACGTCCTCGCAGGCGTCTGGATCGTGTCGAGTTCCCTGGTCAGCAGGACCTGGCCGGTCCGGGTGGTCGGCGTGGTCACGGGTCTCTGGCTGGCCGGGTACTCCTTCGTGGGTAATGTGCTCCCGGAATCGTTCCTGCGCCCGGCGGGCATCCTGATCCTGGTCTGGTTCGCCCTTCTGGCGATCTGCCACCGATCGAACAGCGGTCCGGCTGCACCAAGCGCGTACGCGCCGTCGTCCGTCGCCTAGGACCACTGATCAGTTAGGACCTAAAGGACCCAGACGCCCATGGCGGCCAGCAGAACCGTGCCCGCCAGCGCCGCCGTCGGCGTGCGGTACGGGTGGACCAGGGTGTGGCGGCCCGTCCTGGCCTGGTGGGTGAGCCCGCGTTCGATCGTGCCCGCCAGCAGGATGGCGGCGAACGGCACGGCGAGCACGGCCGCGCCCACCGCCATCAGCCCGAGCACGCCCACGGCGAGCGGGCGCAGCCGGAAGGAGAACAGGGCGGCGACCGCGGCGAACACCCCGGCGGCGGCGAGCACCGGGTCGAGCGCGAGCCAGTCGGGGCCGGGCGTCGGGCGCAGGCTGGTCGACGGCCAGCCGATGCCCACGCCGAGCGCGAACAGCGACCCGACCATGAGCGAGAGCCTGCGCCTGCGCCTGCGCCACATGAGCCAGGCCGCCGTGGGGACCAGCGCCATGGCGACCGGCGCGGTCAGCACGGCGATGACCAGGAACGCGGTCGCCCACAGGTCGGGGGCGAGGGTGCGGTGCCGGTGCGGGGTCCAGAACAGCACCAGCGCGGCGACCGCCCAGGCCGCGGCCAGGTTCTCCGGCCGCACGCCGAGTTGCGCGGCCACCGCCAGCGGCGACACCGCCACCAGCCCGACCGCCGCGCCCGCCGTCCACCGGGACAGCCCCATCCGGCGCGCCATCCACCAGATCCCCACGCCGACCGCGACCGCGGCGAGCACCATCGGCTCGCGGACGGCGGCCAGGCCGGTGTCGTGCCTGCCGAACGCGCCCGTCGCCGTGGTGTAGACGGCGAGTTGGAGCAGCGCCAGCGTGGACGCCCCGCTGGGAACGGTGTCCAGGCTCCGCAGCGTGTGGACCTGGAAGACGTGGCCGATCTCGCCGAGCTGCGCGGGCCCGTCGAGCGCGGCGACCCGGATCGCGGCGGCCAGTCCCACCAGGCCGAGCAGCGATCCGCGCGCGATCAGCGTGGCGCGCGGGGTCGTGGGCCGGGGGAGGACGACGGTGTGGGGGCGGGTACTCCAGCGTTCGGTGGCCATGGGGTGCCCGGACGACCTCCTTCGCGCGGCGGTTCGGCCCATGCTAGACCGCCGTTCAGGCCCTTGCGTACTGCAACTTTCCGTGGTGCCCGCCCGCGTCCGGACGGGTGATCGAGTGGGCAGAAACCTGCGCCGACCGGGCGAATGCCAGGATGGCGGGTGTGCGTTTCGGCATCCGGGTGAAGCCGGGCGCGCGCCGGACCGCCGTGGGCGGGCGCCACGGCGACGCGCTCGTCGTCGCGGTGCAGGCGCCCGCCGTGGAGGGCAAGGCGAACGAGGCCGTGCGCAGGGCCGTCGCCGACGCGTTCGGCGTCCGCGCCCGCGACGTGGTGATCGCCGTCGGCGAGCGCGGCCGGGACAAGGTGATCGAGATCTCCGGCGATCACGCCGAGGCGCTGGAACGCTTGCTGGGCAAGTGATCACGCCGCGGCCGCCGCGCGGGACCGCGGCGCGTGCCGGGCTGCTGGCCCGCCCACCGTGGAGAATGGGGCCCGCCGGTCGCGTGTGGGCGCGACCCGGGTCCCGGGGCGACACCCGGGCTGAGGGAGGTGTGGGTGAGCGAGCTGACCGCGGCCCTGGGTGTGGGCGCGGCCGTGATCCTCGTGGCGGCGTTGGCCGTCCGGGTGTCCGTCCGATTGGGACTGCCCTCGCTCGTGCTGTACCTGGGGATCGGGGTGCTGCTCGGGGAGTCCGGGCTCGGCATCCAGTTCTCCGACGCCGAACTCACCCAGTCGCTCGGGCTCGCCGCCCTCGTGCTGATCCTGGTCGAGGGTGGACTGACCACGCGGTGGTCGGACATCAGGCCCGCGGTGGGCGCCGGGCTCGCGCTGTCCACTGTGGGCGTGTTGATCAGCATCGGGGTCGCCGGGCTGGTCCTGCACCACGTGCTCGGCCTTGACTGGCGGACAGCCCTGCTGTGGGGCGCGGTGCTGGCGTCCACCGACGCCGCCGCGGTGTTCAGCGTGCTGCGCAGGCTGCCGATCACCCGCAGGCTCGCGGGCTCGCTGGAGCTGGAGTCCGGCATCAACGACGCCCCCTGCTACATCGCCGTCGTGCTGCTCGTCGGCACCGAGCCGATCGGCTGGGACGCGGCGCTGCTGATGGTCTACGAACTCGCCGTCGGCGCGCTCATCGGCGGCGCGCTCGGCTGGCTGGGCGCGCAGGCGCTGCGCCGGGCCGCGCTGCCCGCGACCGGCCTGTACCCGCTGGCCGCGGTGTCCGTCTGCGTGCTCGCCTTCGCCGGGGGACAGGCCGTGCACGCCTCCGGGCTGCTCGCGGCCTACCTGTCCGGCCTGGTGCTCGGCAACGCCAAGCTGCCGCACCGCTCCGACACGCTCTCCTTCGCCGAGGGGCTGGGCTGGCTGGCCCAGATCGGGCTGTTCGTGCTGCTCGGCCTGTTCGCCAGCCCCGGACGGCTGCTCGACGCGATCGTGCCGGGGCTGGTCGCGGGCGCGGTGGTCACCTTCATCGCCCGCCCGCTCTCCGTCGCCCTGTCGGCGACCTGGTTCGGCATGCCGTGGCGAGAACAGGTCTTCCTGTCCTGGGCCGGGCTGCGCGGCGCGGTGCCCGTCGTGCTCGCGGTGATCCCGCTGTCGCAGGGCAGACCCGGGTCCGAACTGCTCGTCGACGCCGTGTTCGTGCTCGTCGTCGTGCTCACCCTCGTGCAGGGCACCACGCTGAAACCGCTGGCCCGGGTGCTCGGCCTCGACTCGGCGGCGCAGGCGCACGAGGTGCAGGTCGACGTCGCCTCCCTCGACGAGTTGGACGCGCACCTGCTGCAGATCACCATCCCCAAGGGCTCGAAGCTGCACGGCGTCTACATCAGCGAGCTGCGCCTGCCGCCCGGGGCGACGGTCAGCCTGGTCGCCCGCGCGGGCGGGGCGTTCACCCCCGGCCCGACCACCCGCCTCCAGGAGGACGACCACGTCCTCATCGTCACCACCGAGGCGGTGCGCGACGCGGCCGAGGCGCGGCTGCGGGCGGTCGACCGCGCGGGCCGGTACGCGCGCTGGCGCGGCGAGACCGGCACCGCATGAGCCTTCTGGGATAAGGCCGGGTGACCCGCTCCTCGCTACCTTCGGTAGGACGTCATGCCCGAGGAGGTAGTCCATGGGGCTCGCCGCGCACCTGCCCGATCAGGGCCCGCCCGCCGTCGTCGGCGCGGGCCAGCGCGTGCCGCTGATCGACGGCAGGCTGATCGACTACGCCAACCTCGACCACGCCGCCAGCGCGCCCAGCCTGGCCGCGGTGCGGGCGGCGGTCGACGAGCTGCTGCCCTGGTACGCCGGGGTGCACCGGGGCGCGGGCTTCCCGTCGCGGGTCTCCACCCGGGTCTACGAGAACGCCCGCGACGCGCTGCGCCGCTTCGTCGGCGCCGGTCCGGACGCGGCCGTGGTGTTCACCCGCAACACCACCGACAGCCTCAACCTGCTGGCCCGCGCCCTGCCGTCGGACGCATCGGTCGTGCTGTTCGACACCGAGCACCACGCCGCGCTGCTGCCCTGGCGCGGCGCCCGCCACCTGCGCACGCCCGACCGCGCCGAGGACGCCGTCGACGTGCTCGACCGCGCGCTCGCCGAGCGGCCTGCCTGCCTGGTCGTGCTGACCGGCGCGTCCAACGTCACCGGCGAGGTCTGGCCGGTGGCCGCGCTCGCCGAGGTCGCCCACCGGCACGGCGCGCGCGTCGTCCTCGACGCCGCCCAGCTCGCCCCGCACCGGCCGGTGGACATCACCGCGCTCGGCGTCGACTACGTCGCGCTGTCCGGCCACAAGCTGTACGCGCCGTTCGGCGTGGGCGCGCTGGTCGGCCCCGGCGACTGGCTGCAGGCCGCCGAGCCGTACCTCGTCGGCGGCGGGGCCACCAAGGTCGTCGGCGACGGGTTCGCCGTCACCTGGTCCGACGCCCCGCACCGGCACGAGGCGGGCTCGCCCAACGTCGTCGGCGTGCACGCCATGGCCGTGGCCTGCACGACGCTCGCCGGGGCGTGGGAGCAGGTCGTCGCGCACGAGGAGACGCTGCTGGCCCGGCTGCGCTCGGCGCTGGCGCACGTGCCCGGCCTCACCGAGCTGGCGCTGTTCGGGCCCGACCACGACCGGGTCGGCGTCGTCAGCTTCACCCTGGACGGCGTCGACGCGGGCCTGGCCGCGGCCGTGCTCTCCGCCGAGCACGGGATCGGCGTGCGCGACGGCGCGTTCTGCGCCCACATCGCCGTGCGCAGGCTCGCCGGGCGGGCGCGCGGCGACACCCAGGCGGTGCGCGCCAGCGTCGGGCTGGGCACCGCGCCCGAGCACGTCGACCGGCTCGGCCGGGCGCTGCGGCTGCTCGTGGCCCGCGGGCCGAGGGCCCACTACGAGGTCGTCGACGGCCGGTGGAGCCCGGTGCCCGACCCCCGTCCGCTGCCCCGGTTCCTGGCCGCCTGACCGCCGCGTTGGACAATGGGCGGGTGAGCAGCGAACACCCGACCGAGACCACGCCCGAACCGGCGGCCGAACCCGTGGGGCCCTGGCGCGGCCTGTGGCTGATCGCGACGGCCGTCGTGGTGTACGCCCTCGACGTCGTCACCAAGGTCATCGCGGTCGCCACGCTGGAGGGCCAGGCCCCGGTCGAACTGCTCGGCGGCGCGGTCTACCTGCAGCTCGTGCGCAACCCGGGGGCCGCGTTCTCCATGGCCACCGGCATGACCTGGCTGCTGACCCTGGTCGCGGCCGGGGTGGTCGTGGCGATCATCTGGATCCTGCCGAAGCTGCGCTCCACCGGCTGGGCCGTCGGCCTCGGCCTGGTGCTGGCGGGCGCGCTGGGCAACCTCACCGACCGGCTGTTCCGCGCCCCCGGGGTCTTCGAGGGCCACGTCGTGGACTTCGTCTCGGTGTTCGCGCCGAACGGCGACTTCTTCCCGGTGTTCAACGTCGCCGACTCCGGCATCACCATCGGCGGCATCCTGATCGTGCTGCTGACGCTGCGCGGCCGCGACTACGACGGCAAGGTGGCCAAGAAGTGAGGGACGCGCGCACCCTGCCGGTCCCCGACGGCCTGGACGGCATGCGGGTCGACGCGGGACTGGCCAAGCTGCTCGGCCTCTCCCGCACGGTCATCGCCACGCTGACCGACGCGGGCGACGTGCTGGTGGACGGCCGCCCGGCGGGCAAGTCCGACCGGCTCGTGGCGGGCAGCTGGCTGGAGGTCACCCTGCCCGAGCCGGAGCGCCCGGTCGAGGTGCAGGCCATCCCCGTCGACGGGCTCGTCCTGCTGCACGAGGACGACGACATCGCCGTGGTGGACAAGCCGGTCGGCGTGGCCGCCCACCCCAGCCCCGGCTGGACCGGGCCGACCGTGATCGGCGGCCTGGCCGCGGCGGGCGTGCGGGTGTCGACCTCGGGCGCGGCCGAGCGCCAGGGCGTCGTGCACCGGCTGGACGTCGGCACGACCGGGGTGATGGTCGTGGCGAAGAGCGAGCACGCGTACACCGTGCTCAAGCGCGCGTTCAAGGAGCGCACGGTCGAGAAGCGGTACCACGCGCTGGTGCAGGGCCACCCCGACCCGAGCGTGGGCACCATCGACGCCCCGATCGACCGGCACCCGCGCCACGACTACAAGTGGGCCGTCGTCGCGGGCGGCAAGCCCAGCGTCACCCACTACGAGACGATCGAGGCGTTCCGGGCGGCGTCGCTGCTGGACGTGAAGCTGGAGACCGGCCGAACCCACCAGATCCGGGTGCACTTCTCCGCGCTGAGCCACCCGTGCGTCGGCGACCTGACCTACGGCGCCGACCCGGTGCTGGCCAAGCGGCTCAACCTGCCCCGGCAGTGGCTGCACGCCCGCACCCTGGGCTTCCACCACCCCGACGACGGCCGCTGGGTCGAGTTCACCAGCGAGTACCCGACCGACCTGGCCACCGCGCTCGACATCCTGGCCGCCGAATCCTGAGGGCGCGGGTCCTGACCATCCGGTCCCGCGTCGGCTAGGTTGACGGGTGAACCAGTCTCCGCGGAGGTCGGCAATGAACGCGCCCAACGGCTCCCCCGACGACGACCCGTTCGCCCCCGGCGGCCGCGGCTTCCTGGACGACGGCGTCGCCCCGCCCGTCATCGGGGCGTCGCCGGGCGACGAGGTCGACGAGCCCGCCTACGACCGTGAGCCGCCGACCCGGCCCATCCCCGCGCAGCCCGAGGCGCAGGAGAGGAAGCCGGGCTTCTTCGGCAGGCTCTTCGGGCGCTAGTCCTCGATCTTCCAGGTCAGCGCGCGGGACTCCTCGTCGGGGCGCGGGGTCCAGCGCACCGAGGTGAGGACCGTGTCCTCGGGGACCACGTAGACGGTGTGCCCGCCCGCGGTCTCCCCGGGCGCGACGCCGATGCGGTGGGCCGGACGCGAGGACAGCGAGACCGGCGCCTTGCTGATCTCCTGGCCGTCGGCGGCGACGAGGACCAGGTACAGGTCGGGCAGGCCCGCGAACTTCACCGGGCCGCGGTTGATCAGCTCGGTGTGCACGACGACCGAGCGCTCGCCCGGCTGCAGGGTGTAGCCAGCGGCGGTGAACAGGTAGTCGGCCGGGTCAACGACCTCGATCAGCTTGATCGACAGCCGCTCGCCCTCCAGCCCCTCGGTCTCCAGCGTCTCGCCCGCCCGCCCGTCCCGGCGTCCGGGCCGCGGCGATGGCTGGGTGCGGTCCATGCTGTTGTTCGGCGGCTGGTCGCCGCGCGCCCAGGTCGAGGTCTGCGGCGGACCCCAGGTGTTGATCGGGTCGCCCGGGTCCGGCGGCGGGAGGGGCGGCTGCTGCGCCGGGAACGGATGGCTCGGCGGCCCCGCGAACTGCCCCGCCGGATGCGCGGGCGCGACCTGGTGCGGACCGCTCGGAGGCGCGACCTGATGGGGTCCGCTGTGGAGTCCGGCCTGGTGGGGTCCTGCCTGATGGGGACCGGCCTGGTGAGGATTGCCCGCGACCTGGTGTGGCCCGCTCGGCGGCCCGACCGGGTAGGCGCCGCTCGGCGGCGCGACCGGGTGGTGCTGCGGCTGGCCGGGCGCCGCGTACTGCGCGTAAGGCTGCTGGTAGCCGGGTGGGTAGCCGTATCCGGGCTGTTGCTGCTGCTGCGGGGCCATCCGCGCCAGCGCGGCCCGGAGCCCGTTGACGTCGCACTCGACGCCGACCAGCAGCGGGAGCCCGGACGCCGAGAGCGCGACCAGCCGGGAGGCGACCTCGCGCGGGTCCATGCCCATGCGCGCGGCCACCTCGTGCACGGCCGCCCTGCCCATCTCGGCGACCACACCGAGCAGGCGCGCGTCAACAGCATCCGTCACGCAGCGCACGCTACCGGGTCGCCTCACCCCCCGCGCCGGAAGCCGAGCCACAACGCGTCTCCAACCCCGGTCGGTGATCAACCGATCGCGCTGAGCCGCCGGGCGGGCCTGCGCGGGTCGTCCACCCGGGCGGCGATGTCGGCGACGGCCAGCGGGTCGACCTCGGCGTCGTACCGGGCGTAGGCGGGCAGCGCCCACGCCTCGTCCGTGCGCCGGGCCAGCGCCGCGGGCGTCATCGACAGGTGCACCGACACCTCGTGCGGCAGCCCCCGCCCCAGCAGCAGCTCGCCGTCGACGACCACCACCCCACCCTCGGGCAGTGAGACGTACGCCGCCCGCGTCGCCCGGTCCGCGGCGGCGTCCCAGAGCGATGGCAGCACCCGGCCGCTGCCGCCCGGCCCGAGCGGGTCGAGCACCTCGCGGCGCAGCGCGCCCTCGTCCAGCCACGCTTCGTAGCGGGCGTCGGGGTCCTCCCTGCCCCGCTCGAACCGCAGCGACGCGGGGCGCAGGAAGTCGGCGGCGCGGACCCGCACGGCAGGCCTGCCCAGCACCCGCAGCCGCTCGGCGATGGCGTCGGCGAGCCTGCCCGGGTCGGTCGGCGGGGCCCCGTCGACCAGCGCGCGCGACCACGATCCGCGACCGGCCACAATGATCGACTGCGTCGCCTCGTCGGCCAGTTTCTCCTGTGTCGTAGGGGAAAACCGCACGTCGCCATCCTGCTCGCCGAACAGTTCGATGACACCCCGGCCCCAATGCCGGTGGGCCCGAGCGGTCAGTAATAGGGTGCCCGGGTGGCCGCTGACTCCTTCGCTCATCTGCATGTTCACACCGAGTATTCGATGCTCGACGGAGCGGCCAAACTCAAGGACATGTTCGCCGAGTGCGAGCGGCTGGGGATGTCCGCCGTGGCGATCACCGACCACGGCCACACCAACGGCATCTACGACTTCTACAAGCAGGCCACCGCCGCGGGCATCAAGCCGATCCTCGGCATCGAGGCCTACCTCGCGCCCGGGTCGCGCTTCAACAAGGACCGGATCCGCTGGGGCGACCCGTCGCAGAAGGGCGACGACGTCTCCGGCTCCGGCGCCTACACCCACCAGACGATCTGGGCGCGCGACGCCAAGGGCCTGACCAACCTGATGAAGCTGTCCAGCCGCGCGTCGCTGGAGGGGCAGCTCGGCAAGTGGCCGCGCATGGACCGCGAGCTGATCGCCGAGCACGCCGAGGGCCTGATGGCCACCACCGGCTGCCCGTCCGGCGAGGTGCAGACCCGGCTGCGCCTCGGCCACGACGCCGAGGCGCTGGAGGCCGCGGCCGCGTGGCGCGACATCTACGGCAAGGACAACTTCTACGTCGAGCTGATGGACCACGGCATCGAGATCGAGAGCCGGGTCCGCGGCGGGCTGGTCGAGATCGCCCGCAAGCTCGACATCCCGTTCGTCGTCACCAACGACTCGCACTACACCTACCGCAGCGATCGCGACGCCCATGACGCGCTGCTGTGCGTGCAGACCGCCAGCACGCTGCAGGACCCGACGCGCTTCCGCTTCGACGGAGACGGCTACTACCTGAAGTCGCCCGACGAGATGCGCGCGGTCGACTCGTCCGAGCCGTGGCAGGAGGGCTGCCGCAACACCCTGCTGATCGCCGAGAAGGTCGACCCGGCGGGGATGTTCGAGTTCCGCAACCTCATGCCGCGCTTCCCCATCCCGGACGGCAAGACCGAGGACGAGTTCTTCCGCGAGCAGGTGTGGGCGGGCATGCGCCGCCGCTTCCCGGACGGCATCGACGACGAGCACGCCAAGCAGGTCGAGTTCGAGATCGGCGTCATCCTGCAGATGGGGTTCCCGGCGTACTTCCTCGTCGTCGCCGACCTCATCCAGTGGGCCAAGAACAACGGCATCCGGGTCGGCCCCGGCCGAGGCTCGGCGGCGGGCGCGCTGATCGCCTACGCCCTGGGCATCACCGACCTCGACCCGCTGGCCCACGGGCTGATCTTCGAGCGCTTCCTCAACCCCGACCGCGTCAGCCCCCCCGACATCGACATCGACTTCGACGAGCGCCGCCGCGGCGACGTCATCCGCTACACCACCGAGAAGTGGGGCGCGGAGAAGGTCGCGCAGGTCATCACGTTCGGCACCATCAAGGCGAAGGCCGCGATCAAGGACTCCGCGCGGGTGCTGTTCGGCCAGCCCGGCTACGCCATCGCCGACCGGATCTCCAAGGCGTACCCGCCCGCGGTGATGGCCAAGGACATCCCGCTCAACAGCCTCTTCGACCCGAAGCACAAGCGCTACGCCGAGGCCACCGAGATCCGCGAGCTCTACAACTCCGACCCGCAGGTCAAGGAGATCATCGACACCGGGCGCGGGCTGGAGGGCCTGATCCGCAACGCGGGCGTGCACGCCTGCGCGGTCATCCTCTCGGCCGAGCCGCTGATGGAGTCGATCCCGCTGTGGAAGCGGCCGCAGGACGGCGCGATCATCACGCAGTTCGACTACCCGACCTGCGAAGCGCTCGGCCTGCTGAAGATGGACTTCCTGGGCCTGCGCAACCTCACGGTCATCGACGACGCGCTGCACAACATCGAGCGCAACGGCAAGGCCGTGCCGGACCTGGAGACGCTCGACCTCAACGACAAGCCCACCTACGAGCTGCTGTCCCGCGGCGACACGCTCGGGGTGTTCCAGCTCGACGGCGGGCCCATGCGCGACCTGCTGCGGCTCATGCGCCCCGACAACTTCGAGGACATCTCCGCCGTCGGCGCGCTCTACCGGCCGGGTCCGATGGGCGCGAAGTCGCACACGAACTACGCGCTGCGCAAGAACGGCCAGCAGGAGATCACCCCGATCCACCCGGCGCTCGCCGAGCCGCTGGAGGACATCCTCGGCACGACCTACGGCCTGATCGTGTATCAGGAGCAGGTCATGGCCATCGCCCAGAAGCTCGCCGGGTACACGCTCGGACAAGCGGATCTGCTCCGCCGCGCCATGGGCAAGAAGAAGAAGGAAGTCCTGGACGCGGAGTACGTCAACTTCGCCAACGGGATGAAGGAGAACGGCTACCCAGAGGACGCGATCAAGACCCTCTGGGACATCCTGGTCCCGTTCGCCGACTACGCGTTCAACAAGGCGCACTCGGCCGCGTACGGGCTCATCTCCTACTGGACGGCCTACCTCAAGGCGAACTACCCCGCCGAGTACATGGCCGCGCTGCTCACCAGCGTCCGCGACGACAAGGACAAGGCCGCCGTCTATCTGGCGGAATGCCGCAAGATGGGCATCACCGTGCTGCCGCCGGACGTCAACGAGTCCGCCCGCGACTTCGCCCCGGTCGGCGCCGACATCCGCTTCGGCCTCGGCGCGATCCGCAACGTCGGCGCGAACGTCGTCGAGTCCATCATCCGCGCGCGCACGGAGAAGGGCGAGTTCACCGACTTCTCCGACTTCCTGCGCAAGGTGGACGCGTCGGCCTGCAACAAGAAGGTCGTCGAGTCGCTGATCAAGGCGGGCGCGTTCGACTCGCTCAAGCACCCGCGCAAGGGCCTGTTCCTGGTGCACACCGACGCCATCGACGCGGTGATGGAGACCAAGAAGGCCGAGGCCGTCGGCCAGTTCGACCTCTTCGGCGCGGGCGGCGACGGCGACGAGGACGTCACCAGCGTCTTCGACGTGCGCGTGCCCGACGACGTGTGGGAGTCCAAGCACCAGCTCGCGCTGGAGCGGGAGATGCTGGGCCTCTACGTCTCCGGCCACCCGCTCGACGGCGTCGAGCACATCCTGGCCGCCCAGTCCGACACGCCGATCGCGGCGATCCTCGAGGGCGGCATCGCCGACGGCGCGCAGGTCACCGTCGGCGGCATCCTGGCCTCGGTCAACCGCAGGGTGAACAAGAACGGCGAGCCGTGGGCATCGGCCCAGGTCGAGGACCTCAACGGCGGCATCGAGGTGCTGTTCTTCCCCAAGACCTACGCCGTGGTCGGCATGAGCGTGCTGGAGGACGCGATCGTGCTGGTCAAGGCCAGGGTGGCCAAGCGGGAGGACCGCATCTCGCTGATCGCCAACGACCTGGCCGTGCCCGACCTGACGGTCTCCGACGCGCCGTTCCGGCTCAGCATGGCCGCGACGAAGTGCACGCCGCAGATGGTGACGCAGCTGAAGGACGTCCTCACCGCCCATCCCGGGCGGACGGTGGTGCACCTCAAGCTGGTCAACGGGCACCGGCAGACGCTGCTCAAGCTGGACGAGGCGCTGCGCGTGACGCCCTCGCCATCCCTTATGGGCGATTTGAAGGCGTTGCTGGGACCGGGCTGCCTCACCTGATCTTCGGTACCCTGGGGTCGGCGGGATTCGACCCTGAGGGGGTAATCAGGTGTCCATTTTGGACGACGATGTTGTCGTGCGCCTGGACGAGGTCTTCGTGCAGGACCCGCACAGCCTCTACCGGGAGCTGCGCGAGGCCGCCCCGGTCCGCCGCGTCGTGCTGCCCGGCGGCCTGCGCGGCTGGCTGGTCACCCGCTACGCCGACGTCCGCGCCGCGCTGGCGGACCCGACGCTGAGCAAGGACTTCGCGGGCGTGGGCGAGCTCGTGGAGCGCCACGCCGAGGAGGGCGCGGCCAACGCCTTCGCCGCCGAGCTGGCCGCGCACATGCTCAACACCGACCCGCCCGACCACACCCGCCTGCGCAAACTGGTGAACCGCGCGTTCACCGTCCGCGGTGTCGAGGGCTTGCGCCCGAGGGTCCTGGAGATCACCACGGAACTGCTCGACGCGATGGAGAGCGGCCCTGACGAGGTCGACCTGCTGTCGGCGTTCGCGTTCCCGCTGCCGATGACGGTGATCTGCGAGGTGCTGGGCGTCCCGGACGACGACCGCGACGATTTCCGCAGGTGGTCGTCGGTCCTGCTGTCGGCGGCAGGCCCGGAGGAGATGGGCGCCGCGGCCCAGGCGATGCTGCAGTACCTGCTCAACCTGATCGCCACCAAACGCGCCAACCCCGGCGAGGACCTGTTGACCGCCCTGTGCCACGCCACGGAGGACAACGACCGCCTCAGCGAGCCCGAGCTGGTGTCGATGGCGTTCCTGCTGCTGGTGGCGGGCCACGAGACCACGGTCAACCTGATCGGCAACGGCACCCTCGGCCTGCTGCGCCACCCGTCGGAGCTGGCCGCCCTCCAGGCCGACCCCACCCTGCTGCCCGGCGCCATCGAGGAGTTCCTCCGCTACGACGGCCCGGTCAACATCGCCACCCTCCGCTACACCACCACCCCACTCACCCTCGACGAGGTGACGATCCCCGAGGGCGAGTTCGTCTTCCTCTCCCTCAGCGCCGCCAACCGCGACCCGGCCCGCTTCCCGGACGCGGAAACCCTGTCCGTCCGCCGCGCCCCCAGCGCCCACCTGGCCTTCGGCCACGGCATCCACTACTGCGTCGGCGCCCCCTTGGCCCGCATGGAGGGCGAGGTAGCCCTGGGCGAACTCCTCCGCCGCTTCCCGAACCTGACCCTGGCCGCGGACCCGGCCGACCTGCGCTACCGCACCAGCCCGATCCTCCGGGGCTTGGAGGAACTCCCGGTCCGCCTGCGCTGATTCACCACTGCCGACCGCCGACGGGGGCCGCGACGACATATCGCGGCCCCCGTTCGCGCGCAGCCGGGTTGGGGGATTGCTCGGGAGCGAGCGGTGCGATTTGATCAAGAAGCTGGGGCGAACGCCCACGGGCGGAACGGACGACGGTTCCACCGCGGCGGTGGGACGGGATCGAGGTTGTGACCATGTCGCGTGGCCGGAGCACGTCCGGATTCCGGACCAGGACGAGCGGTCTCGTCATGAGCGTGGCGGTGGCGATGTCGCTGGCGGCTTCGTTGGCCGCCGCGACACCCGCTGGTGGCCGAGAGGCAGTCGCCCCCTCCGTCGCGGGGGTCGCGGAACTCCCCTTCGGGACGGGGCCGGGGACAGACCCGGACGTGGGGATCGCCCGCCCGCCCGCGGCGGGCCGCAGTGGTGTCGCACGGCGGACATCGGAGATGGAGACCCGGTCCGAGGCCATGGCACGGCCGCCGTTGGGGACCTACGCCAAGACGAGCTACACGCCGCGCCCGCTCGACTGGGAGAGCCTGCCGTACAACTCCTCCACCCTCAACGGCTACGACCAGGACGTCCCCCGCGACGCGTCGGGCGTGCGGATGTACCTCCTCGACGGTGTGCTCTACGACCATCCGGTGGCGCAGGCGCAGGACGCGCTCATGGCGCTGAGCGACTACCACCTCAGCGGTGAGGCCCGATACCTGAACCGGGCTGTGCTCGACGCGCAGCGCCTGATCGACCGGCGGGTTCTCTCCGACGGCGCGTGGTACTACCCGTACCCGTTCGATTTCCTCCTCCACGGCGACAGCCGGGAGGTGATGCGCGCGCCGTGGTTCAGCGGCATGGCGCAGGGGCAGGCGCTGAGCCTGTTCACCAGGCTGCACCAGGTGACCGGCGAGCAGCGGTGGCTGGCCGCGGCCCACGCCACGTTCGCCAGTTTCCGCAACGCGCCCGTGGAGGGCCTGCCCTCTGTGGTCGATGTGGACGCGGCGGGCTACCTGTGGCTGGAGGAGTACCCGCGCTGGCCCATGAGCACGTCCGACCGCGCGCTCAACGGCCACGTGTTCGCCGTGTTCGGGCTCTACGACTACCAGCGCCTCACCGGGGACCAGACCGCGCTCGACCTGTGGAACGGCGCCCTCGCCCACACCCGGTGGTACCTGGACCACGGCTTCCGCTCTCCGCAGTACATCAGCCACTACTGCCTTGCCCACCCGTGGGTGCTGTCGGCGAAGTACCACGAGATCCACTGGAACCAGATGCTCTTGCTGCACGCGGGCACGGGTGACGCCGCGTGGAGCCGGTCCGCCGACCTGTTGCGCGCCGACTACCCGCCGCCCGCGGTGGGCGGGACGGTCAAGTTCGCCGCGGGCAGCCACACCGGCTACAAGTTCTCCGCGAGCGGGGAGATCACGGCGAGCAAGACGATCGACCTCAACGCGCCGTCGAGCGCGCCGGCCGACCTGCGCCAGCGGATCAAGGGACGCGACATCATGCTGCGCATCACGGCAGGAGGGCTCGCGGGGTACTGGGTTCCCGAGAACTACCCGCGGACGGGGCTCGCGGGCATCAAGCTGAGCCTGACCTATCCGTTGCCCCGCACGGTGATGATCCCGGCGGGCACCTGGTCGGCCTACCAGTTCGATTCCGCCGGAACGCCGACCGCGTCGAGGACCATCACGCCGGACCGGACGACGAGCGCGCCGTTCAGCACCAGCGCCACGATCAACGGCCGGTGGCACATCCTGGTCACCGCCGGTTCGTTGGCGGGATATTGGCTGCCCGCACAAGGTCTGACCCTGCTCTGACACGTGCGACGGACGCTCTCGGCGTCCTCGCCCGTGCACTCGGCCCTTCCCGGCGGGAGACGCCTGCCCGGAACCGACCGGCGACACGATTGGCCCTTGACATCCGGTGTGGCACCCGGCGTTCGTTCGGGTGGGCGGGTAGCGTTCGGTTGGTGCGGGGGCGTGACGAAGGTTCCGGGGTGGTGGCGGCGCGGCTGCGGCGGGTGCGTGGTCACCTGGCTTTGGTGACCCTGTTGGGACCGCTGCTCGGCGTCGCGTCTGTGCTTGGGTTCGGTGGGTGGTTGCCGTTGCTGGCGGTGCCCGTGCTCATCGCCGTCGTCGGGGTCGGGTGGTTCCGGGCGATCCGGTTCCGGCCGCGGCGCTGGCCGTTGCGGGCCGCTGTGCTCGGGGCCGCCGCCGGGATCGCGGCGGGGGCGCCGGTGCTGCCGTGGGTCGTGTGCCCGGTCGCCGCGGTGGTGCTCGGGGCCGCTGGGTGGTGGGTCGCCGACAAGGCCCGTGCCGTCGTCCTGGAGCCGTACACCCCCGAGCTGGCCGACTCGCCCGTCGAGGTGCCGTGGCAGGCGCGCGGGGCGCGGGGGCTGGAGCTGGTCGTGGGCACCGACCGGATCTCGTTGGCGGGCGGGCGGTTCAAGACCGTGCGGCCCGCGGTGGCGCTGTCCGGGGTCGGCAGCGTCGAGCAGGTCATGGTCGCCCGGCGGGCCACGCTGCCCGTGCCGGGGGTCGGGGAGGTCCGGGTGACCGTCACCCCGGGGCCCGCCGTGCGGATCACCGTGCCGCCGGGGGAGTGGATAGTGCCGACCGACCACGGGCGCGAGATCGCCCGGCTGGTCGCCAGGCGCAAGGCGCTGGCCGGGGTCGACTAGCCTCGGCGCCCGTGAGCCCCGATGAGCTGCTGGCCGCCGACCGCGCGCACGTCTGGCACCCGTACTCGCCCATGCCGGGCACGCAGGACCCGCTGATCGTCCGCGAGGCGAGCGGCGTGCGGCTGACGCTGGCCGACGGCCGCGAGCTGGTCGACGGCATGTCCTCCTGGTGGGCGGCCATCCACGGCTACCGCAACCCCGTGCTCGACGCCGCCGTCACCGACCAGCTCGGCCGGATGAGCCACGTCATGTTCGGCGGCCTCACCCACGAGCCCGCCGTCCGGCTGGCCACCAAGCTCGTCGAGATCACCCCGGACCCGCTGCAGCACGTCTTCCTCTGCGACTCCGGCTCGGTCTCGGTCGAGGTCGCGGTCAAGATGTGCCTGCAGTACTGGCGCTCGGTCGACCGACCGGCCAAGTCCCGGCTGCTGACCTGGCGCGGCGGCTACCACGGCGACACCTTCCAGCCGATGAGCGTCTGCGACCCCGACGGCGGCATGCACTCGCTGTGGCGCGGCGTCCTGCCGGTCCAGGTCTTCGCCGACGCCCCACCAGCCGAGTTCGACCACGACTACGTCGCCCACCTCGCCGCCGTCATCGAGGAGCACGCCGACGAGCTCGCGGCCGTGATCGTCGAGCCGGTCGTGCAGGGCGCGGGCGGCATGCGCTTCCACGACCCCCGCTACCTGCACGTCCTGCGCGAGCTCACCCTCGCCCACGACGTCCTGCTGGTCTTCGACGAGATCGCCACCGGCTTCGGCCGCACCGGCGCGCTGTTCGCCGCCGACCACGCGGGCGTCAGCCCGGACGTGATGTGCCTGGGCAAGTCGCTGACCGGCGGTTACCTCAGCCTCGCCGCCACCCTGTGCACGCCGAGGATCGCCGACGGCATCTCCCGGGGCGAGCTGCCCGTGCTCGCCCACGGCCCGACGTTCATGGGCAACCCGCTGGCGACGGCGGTCGCGTCGGCGTCCATCGACCTGCTGCTCGCGGGCGACTGGCAGGGCACGGTCAAGCGCATCGAGGCCGAGCTGGCCACGGGCCTCAAGCCCGCCCGCGACCTGCCCGGCGTCCGCGACGTCCGGGTGCTGGGCGCGATCGGCGTCGTGCAGCTCGACCGCCCGGTCGACATGGCCGCGGCGACCAGGGCCGCCGTGGACGCTGGCGTCTGGCTGCGCCCGTTCCGCGACCTGATCTACACCATGCCGCCGTTCGTCAGCACCACCGAGGACGTGGCCGCGATCGCCGCCGGGGTCCTCGCGGCGGCCGCCGCCTAGCCGAGCGCGCGCTCCAGCTCGGTGTTCGTGGGCTCGACCAGCACCGCGCCGCCGGGCAGCACCACCACGGGGATGTTCTTGCGGCCACCGGCGAGGTCGACGGCCTCGGCACGGGCCCGCTCGTCGTGCTCCACGTCGATCTCGGTGAACCCGACACCGGCGCGGCGCAGCCAGGCCTTGGCCCGGCGGCAGTCGCCGCACCAGTCCGCGCCGTAGACGATCACGTTCTCCACGGACGAGACCCTAGCCGTCGCGCCGCCCTGTTTAGGTCCATACCAATTGCCAGGTCTAGCCTGTCCTGACGTGAGTGTGCTGGTGATCAGCGGGACCGGGACCGGTGTCGGCAAGACCGTCGTGACCGCAGCCGTCGCCGCCATCGCGGTGGCGGCTGGCAGGCGGGTCGCGGTGCTCAAACCCGCCCAGACCGGGGTGTCCACGGACGAGCCGGGCGACGTGGACGTGGTCCGCGCGCTCGCGGGCGAGATCACCGGCGTCGAGCTGCGCCGCTTCCCCGACCCGCTGGCCCCGGACACCGCCGCGCGCCGCGTCGGGATGCCGCCGGTGCGGCCCTCCGAGGTCGCCTCCGCCGTCGGCGAGCTGACCGCCACCCATGACCTGGTGCTCGTCGAGGGCGCGGGCGGGCTGCTGGTGCGGCTGGACCCCGACGGCGGCACGCTGGCCGACGTCGCCTGGTCGCTGGGCGCCCCCGTGCTGGTCGTCGCGAGCGCGGGCCTCGGCACGCTCAACGCCGCCGCGCTGACCGGTGAGGCGCTGCGCACGCGCGGCGTCGCCTGCGCGGGCGTGGTCATCGGGTCCTGGCCCGCCGACCCGGACCTGGCCTCCCGCTGCAACCTCGACGACCTGCCGTCCGTGGCGAACGCGCCGCTGGCCGGGGCCGTGCCCGAGGGCGCGGGGGAGCTGCCCGCCGCCGAGTTCGCCCTGGTCGCGCGCCGCGCGCTGGCGCCTGCGCTGGGCGGGGAGTTCGACCCGAAGGAGTTCGCGGGCCGCTATCCGGCGTGAGAAACATCGCGCGTCGGTGTCAGCGGAATGCGGCAGACTGACCCGTCGAACGCCGTAGCCGGATCAAGGAGGACCACCGTGACGGCAGCCGCCGAGCGCACGACCACCGACGTGCTCGTCGTGGCCCGCGAGCAGGTGCTGGAGCGCGGGGTCGGGCTGGACGAGGCCCAGGTGCTCCAGGTGCTGCGCCTGCCGGACGAGCGCATGGAGGAGCTGCTGGGCCTGGCCCACGAGGTCCGCATGAAGTGGTGCGGCCCGGAGGTCGAGGTCGAGGGGATCATCTCGCTCAAGACCGGCGGCTGCCCCGAGGACTGCCACTTCTGCTCGCAGTCCGGCCGCTTCCCCACCCCGGTGCGCTCGGCGTGGCTGGACATCCCCGGCCTGGTCAAGGCCGCCGAGCAGACCCGCGCCACGGGCGCGACCGAGTTCTGCATCGTCGCCGCGGTGCGCGGCCCCGACGCCCGCCTGCTCTCCCAGGTCCGCGAGGGCATCAAGGCCATCCGCGAGTCCGGCAACGACATCCAGATCGCCTGCTCGCTGGGCATGCTCACCCAGGAGCAGGTCGACGAGCTGGTCGCGATGGGCGTGCACCGCTACAACCACAACCTGGAGACCGCCCGCTCGCACTTCCCCCAGGTCGTCACCACGCACACCTGGGAGGAGCGCTGGGACACCCTGCGCATGGTGCGCGACGCGGGCATGGAGGTCTGCTCCGGCGGCATCATCGGCATGGGCGAGACCGACGAGCAGCGCGCCGAGTTCGCCGTCCAGCTCGCCGAGCTGGAGCCGGACGAGGTCCCGATGAACTTCCTCATCCCGCAGCCGGGCACCCCGTACGCCGACTACGAGCCGATCGAGGGCCGCGACGCCCTGCGCGTGGTCGCTGCGTTCCGGCTGGCCCTGCCCCGCACGATGCTGCGCTTCGCGGGCGGCCGGGAGCTGACCCTGGGCGACCTCGGCGCGGAGCAGGGCATGCTGGGCGGCGTCAACGCGATCATCGTGGGCAACTACCTGACCAACCTCGGCAGGCCCGCGCAGCGCGACCTCGACATGCTGAGCGACCTGAAGATGCCGATCAAGGCGCTGAGCGAGAGCCTGTAGCCGTGTTCTGCGTGCACTGCGGGAATCCGGTGGCCGAGGGCGGGCACACCGGCTGCGACAGCCCCCGCACCGCCCTGGAGCCGCCCCGCTTCTGCGCCGAGTGCGCCCGCCGCATGGTCGTCCAGGTGACGCCCGTGGGGTGGACGGCCCGGTGCAGCAGGCACGGCGAGCTGTCCAGCGGGGCTGACCTGCATCCCACGGCGTAGGCACTACGCTTCGCACCGTTGACTTCTCTTTCCACGGGTGCGGAGGTTTCGTGACGCAGCAGCGGGATGTGGGCCACGCCCGGGCGGAGATCGCCCCGGCCTACCTGCCCTGGCCTGCCCCGCAACGCCCCCGCGTCGTGGTGAAGCGCGATCTGCTCCCGGCGGTCTCCGTGCTGTCGACGGTGGCGCTGTTCGGCATGGCGATCGGCTGGCTGTGGTCGCGGCTGGCCCCCGAGCAGCTCTCCGCGGTGGTCGACGGCGGCAAGTACGTGCCGCTGCGGGCTGAGAGCTACCACCGGTTCGAGGACCTGGTGCTGTTCCTGCTGCTCACCCTGGCCGCAGGCCTGGTGACCGGGTCCGCGGTCTGGCTGCTGCGGGAGCGCCGCGGCCCGGTGGTCCTCCTGGCGGCCACCGGCGGCTCCGCGCTGGCGGCCTGGCTGGCCACCCAGGTCGGCCTGGCCTGGGCCCAGTCCCGCTTCGCGATCACCTCGGCCCCCCAGGTCGGCGACGTGATCGCGCTGGCCCCCCGGCTGGAGTCGCCGTGGGTGATCGTGGCCTGGCCCCTGGGCACCGCCCTCGCCTACAGCCTGGCCGCCGCCTGGAACGGCCACCCGGACCTCGGCCGCCGCTTGGGCTAGCTCTCCGGTGGTTGCGGAGGTCGGGCGGGGGCTGGTCAGCTGGTGGGCAACCGCAGTCTCGGCTATCTCTGCTGCCGACTCGGCTAGCGACGGTCGGCGTGGCTGTTGTTGGTTCAGCTGGCGGGCAGCCTGATCCCGGTTGCCGCCTCCGCTGCCTTCGCGGTGCCTGCGGGGGTCGGGCGGTCCAGCTGCCCCGGTCCCGGCCGCCGTCTCGGCTCGTTCCGCCCCGCAGGTAGGCGCGTCGATCGAGGGTTCGCGCTAGTTCAGGCTGATCGGGGTGGTGAACTCCGATGGCGGGGCGGGCACGGCGCGCAGGCGGGTGAGGAGGCCGGTTTCGCGGTTGAGGAGGCGCACCACCTGGCGTAGGCGGTGGACGGGGCGGGTTTCCTCCAGCAGGTGTTGGCGGTCCTCCAGGGTGAGCAGGCAGTCCGCGGCGATCACGTGGGCCAGTGCGCAGACGTCGAGGTCGGGGTCGGGTTCGGACCAGTCGTCGTCCTGCCAGGCGGCCTCGCAGTAGCGGCGGTGGGCGGCTCGGGCGGCGTCGGCGAGGGCGGCCACCGAGCCGGGGGCGCTGTCCGGCAGCGCCGAGTCCGGCAGCCACTCGACCGTCCCGACCAGGTAGGGCGCGCTCTTGGCGTCCAGGTCCAGCAGCCGGAACCGGCGCCCGCCGGTGGTGATGATGTCGTAGCGGCCGTCGGGGAGGCGCTTGGCCTGGCGCAGGGCCGCCGTGCAGCCGATCTCGCGCAGCTGGGACACGTCGGTGACCTCGTGGTCGTTGGCCGGGCGCATCGCCACCACGCCGAACTCGCGGCCGGGGACCGCGCCGGTGACCAGGTCGACGGTCAGCTGGCGGTAGCGCGGCTCGAAGATGTGCAGCGGCAGGCTCGCTCCCGGCAGCAGGACCGCCTGCAGGGGGAACAGCGGTAGCGACTCGGGCACGCGACCACGCTACGACGAAGCGGACCGCTCCGCCGTCCGTATTCAGCCGGTTCTGCCGGTCGACGGCGGGCGCAGCACGGCGAACGGGTCGGTGACCACCATCGCTGTCTCGGCGAACCGGAACTGCGCCGCGGGTCGGCCGCCGCTGCGGCCCGGTTTCGTCGTGTGACCGGTCGGCTCCAGCAAGCCACGGCGGGCGAGCACGCGTTGCAAGTTAGTGGCGGAAACTCGATAGCCGAGAGCAGCCGAGTACAACTCGCGCAGCGCCGAGATCGTGAACTCCGGGGGCGCGAGCGCGAAGCCGATGTTGGTGTACGACATCTTCGCGCGCAGCCGGTTGCGTGCCCGCAGCACGATCGCGCCGTGGTCGAACGCGGTCCTGGGCAGCGCGTCGATCGCGTGCCACGCGGTGTCGGGCGGCAGTTCCGGGTCGAGGTGCGAGGGGACGAGGCAGAGGAACGCCGTCGCCAGCACCCGGGGGCCGGGCACCCGGTCCGGCGCGCTGAAGACCGCGAGCTGCTCGACGTGGCTCACCTGGCGCACGTCGACCTTCTCGGCGAGCTGGCGCAGGATCGACGACTCCACGTCCTCGTCCGCGCCGAGCCGCCCGCCCGGCAGTGACCAGCGGTGCGCGTGCGGCTCCCGTGCGCGTTCCCAGAGCAGCACCCGCAGTGATCCCTCTCTCACCTGGAGCACAGCGGCTAGGACTTCGTGGGCCAGCGCGCTGTGTGGGGTGATAGCATCAGCCATGTTTTCGATCCTAAGGCGAAAACCTCGGGAACGGAAACGGCCGAACGGATGGAGGACGCGATGACCGCCGAACTGCTCGACCTGACCCCCTACGGCGGGGTCGTGGCGGACGCCGCCTGGCGCGACGAGGTGCGCAGGCTCGCCGACGAGCGCGACGCGGTGCTGCTCGCGCACAACTACCAGCTGCCGGAGATCCAGGACATCGCCGACCACACCGGCGACTCGCTGGCGCTCTCGCGCATCGCCGCGAACTCGTCGGCGTCGACGATCGTCTTCTGCGGCGTGCACTTCATGGCCGAGACCGCGAAGATCCTGAGCCCGGACAAGACCGTCCTGATCCCGGACGCGCGCGCGGGCTGCTCCCTCGCCGACTCCATCACCGCCGACGAGCTGCGCGCCTGGAAGGCCGAGCACCCCGGCGCGGTCGTCGTGTCCTACGTGAACACGACCGCCGAGGTGAAGGCCGAGACCGACATCTGCTGCACGTCGTCGAACGCGGTGGACGTCGTCGCGTCGATCCCCGCCGACCGCGAGGTGCTGTTCCTGCCCGACCAGTTCCTCGGCGCGCACGTCAAGCGGGTCACCGGCCGGGAGAACCTGCACATCTGGGCGGGCGAGTGCCACGTGCACGCGGGCATCAACGGCCCCGAGCTGGCCGAGCGCGCCGCCGCCAACCCCGACGCCGACCTCTACATCCACCCCGAGTGCGGCTGCGCGACCTCCGCGCTGTACCTGGCAGGCGAGGGCATCGTGCCCAGCGAGCAGGTCAAGATCCTGTCCACCGGGGACATGGTGGGCCAGGCCAAGGCGAGCAAGGCCAAGACCGTGCTCGTGGCCACCGAGGTCGGCATGCTGCACCAGCTGCGCAAGGCCGCCCCGGGCGTGGACTTCCAGGCGGTCAACGACCGCGCGTCCTGCCGGTACATGAAGATGATCACCCCGGCCGCCGTGCTGCGCGCGCTGCGGGAGAACGCCGACGAGGTGCACGTCGACCCCGAGACCGCGCGCAAGGCCAGGGGCGCGGTGCAGCGGATGATCGAGATCGGCACCCCCGGCGGCGGCGAGTGACCGCCCGCTGGGCCGCCCGCGCCGACCTCGTCGTGGTCGGCACCGGCGTCGCCGGGCTGACGGCGGCGCTGCGCGCGCGGGAGCTGGGCCTGCGGGTCCTGGTCGTCACCAAGGCCGAGGCCGAGGACGGCAACACGCGGTACGCCCAGGGCGGCGTGGCCGTCGTCCTGCCGGGCGAGCACGACCCGGGCGACTCGGTGGAGCGGCACATCGCCGACACGCTCACCGCGGGCGCGGGCCTGTGCGACGAGGACGCCGTGCGCGCGATCGTGGCCGACGGCCCGGACGCGGTGTCGCGGCTGATGTACCTGGGCGCGGTGTTCGACAGCGGCCCGGACGGGCGGCTGGCGCGCACCCGCGAGGGCGGGCACAGCGCGTTCCGCGTCGTGCACGCGGGCGGGGACGCCACGGGCGCTGAGGTCGAGCGCGCGCTGCTCGCGGCGACGCGGGACGGGCGCGTTCCCGTGCTGGAGGGACATGTCGCCGTCGACGCCGTGCGGACGGCGTCGGGGGCGGTGGCCGGGCTGCTGGTGCTGGACGGCTCCGGCGTGCCGGGCGTGCTGGGGGCGCAGGCGGTGCTGCTGGCGACGGGGGGACTGGGGCAGCTGTACCAGGCGACGTCGAACCCGGAGGTCGCCACGGGGGACGGCGTCGCGCTCGCGCTGCGGGCGGGGGCGCCGGTGGCCGACATCGAGTTCGTGCAGTTCCACCCGACGGTGCTCTACACCGGAGCAGGCGCGCGGGGGCGCTGCCCGCTGGTGACGGAGGCCGTGCGCGGCGAGGGCGCCGTGCTGGTCGACGCGTTGGGGAACCGGGTGATGGCGGGCGTGCACCCGCTGGCCGACCTCGCGCCGCGCGACGTCGTCGCCGCGGCGATCACCCGGCACACGGCGTCCGCCCCGGGGGGTGTGGACGACCACGTGTTCCTCGACGCGACCGGCATCGACTCCTTCCCGGCGCGGTTCCCGACGGTGCACGCCGCGTGCGTCGCCGAGGGGATCGACCCGGCGGTGTCGCCGATCCCGGTCGCGCCCGCCGCGCACTTCGCCTGCGGCGGTGTCGTGGCCACTGTGGACGGACGCACCCCGGTGGCCGGGCTCTACGCCGCGGGCGAGGTGGCCAGCACCGGCCTGCACGGGGCGAACCGCTTGGCGTCCAACAGCCTGCTGGAGGGGCTGGTCGTCGGCAGGCGGGCGGCCGAGGCGGTCGCCGCCGACCTCGCCGCAGGCCTGCTCGCCCGGCCCGCGACGGACGCCGCGCTGCCGGTCGCCCCGGTCGCCGCCCGGGACTCCCTGCAGCGGGTCATGAGCCGCTACGCCGCGATCGGCCGCGACGCCGAGGGCCTCGCCGTCGTCGGCTCGGTGCTCGATGTGTCCTCTGTGGACCGCGAGCTGACCACGAGGGAGCTCGTCGAGGACGCGGCGCTGACGCTGGTGGCCCGCGCGCTCATCGCCTCGGCGTCGGCGCGCACCGAGTCCCGCGGCTGCCACGTCCGCACCGACTTCCCGGCGCGCGATGAGCTCGCCCGGCGGCTGTTCATCCGCACCACCCCGTCCGGCCAGCCGGTCCTGGCGTGGCCGCTGTCCCTGCGAGGTGCCGCATGACCCTCGACCGCGCCGACATGGAGCGCGTCATCGCCACGGCGCTGGAGGAGGACCTGCGCTACGGGCCCGACGCCACCACGGAGGCCACCGTCCCCGCCGACGCGGTCGCCGTGGCCGAGATGACGCCCCGCAAGCCGGGCGTGCTGGCGGGTGTCCCGGTCGCCATCGCGGTGTTCGAGCGCGTGGTGCCCGACCTGACCGTTCTGTCCTCTGTGGAGGACGGCACGCCTGCCGTGCCCGGCCAGCCCGCCCTGGTCGTCCGCGGTAGCACGCGGGCCCTGCTGACCGCCGAGCGGACGGCGCTGAACCTGGTCTGCCACCTGTCCGGCATCGCCACGGCCACCGCGGCCTGGGTGGCGGCCCTGGCGGGCACCGGCGCGGCGGTCCGCGACTCCCGCAAGACGCTGCCCGGCCTGCGCCTGCTGGAGAAGTACGCCGTCCGATGCGGCGGCGGCGTCAACCACCGCCTCGGCCTCGGCGACGCGGTCCTGATCAAGGACAACCACGTCGTCGCGGCGGGCTCGGTCGCCAAGGCCCTGGCGGCGGCCCGGGCCCACGCCCCCGACCTGCCGTGCGAGGTGGAGGTCGACAGCCTCGACCAGTTGGACGAGGCCCTGGCCGAGCGCGCGGAGTTGGTCCTGCTGGACAACTTCACCCCGGCGCAGTGCGCCGAGGCGGTCCGCAGGGCGCGCGGCACGGGCACCCGCCTGGAAGCCTCCGGCGGCCTGACCCTCGACGTGGCCAGGTCCTACGCCGAGACCGGCGTCGACTACCTGTCCGTCGGCGCGCTCACGCACTCGTCCCCGGCGTTGGACCTCGGCCTCGACCTCCGGTGAGTCCCGTTGTTGACCGGCTGATCTACACGCGCGTATAAACTCGGGAGTAGCCAAGCGACGTGGAGGTCGGCCGGTGAGTGTGCTGGGGTTGCCCGCGGGTCCACGTCTGCCGCGCGTCGTGCAGACCGCGTTGTTCATGCGGTCCCGGCACCGGGTCGCGCCGCGCTGGCGGGCGAAGTACGGGCCCGTGTTCACGCTGCGGCTCGCGCTGGGGCGGACGGTCGTGGTGCTGACCCGGCCTGAGGACATCCGCGCGGTGTTCGCGGGCGCGCCTGCGGTGTTCCACGCGGGGGAGGGCAACGACATCCTCGCGCCCGTCATGGGCGAGAACTCGCTGCTGATCCTCGACGAGGACGCGCATCTGCGCTCCCGCAAGCGGTTGATGCCCGCGTTCAACGGGGCAGCGCTGCGCGGCTACTCCGAGATGATGGGCAGGCTGGCCGCCGACGCGGCGGAGCGGCTGCCGGTGGGGCGCGCGTTCGCCATCCACGGGCCGATGAACCGGGTGACGCTGGAGATCATCCTGCGGGTCGTGTTCGGGATGGCCGACGGCGAGCGGCTGGCGCGGCTGCGCCCGCGGATCGCCAAGGTCACCGACGTCGGGCCGATCCAGATCTTCGGGTGGACCTACCCCCGGCTGCAGCGCGTGCCGCCGTGGCGCACGATGCAGGACAACCTCGCCGCCGCCGACGCGCTGCTGTACGCCGAGATCGCCGAGCGGCGGGGCCAGGAGTTGGCGGACCGGGAGGACGTCCTGTCGCGGCTGCTGTCCGCGGACCCCGACACCCCCGACGCGCAGCTGCGCGACGACATGATGACCCTGCTGCTCGCAGGCCACGAGACCACCGCGACCGCGCTGGCCTGGGCGTTCCACGAACTCGCCCGCCACGAGGACGTCCAGGCCCGGGCCCGGCGCGCCGCCGACGACGGGGACGAGGAGTACCTGCAGGCCGTGGCGAAGGAGGCCATGCGCCTGCGCCCGGTGATCTACAGCGTCGCCCGCAAGCTGACCGAGCCCACCGAGGTCGCCGGACGGCTGCTCCCGGCGGGCACGATCGTCACCCCCAGCATCGGCCTGGTGCAGGCCGACCCCGACCACCACGACACCCCCGCCGACTTCCGCCCGGAACGCTTCATCGGCGCCTCCCCGGAATCCGGCACCTGGATCCCCTTCGGCGGCGGCGTCCGCCGCTGCATCGGCGCAGGCTTCTCGCTCCAGGAGGCGGCCGCCGTTCTCCGCGAGGTCCTGACGCGCTACACCATCACCCCCGGCGGCCCCCGCGAGGACGCCCGCTCCCGCAACATCACCCTGGTCCCGGAGCGAGGCGCCCGGGTGATCCTGACCCGCCGCTGAACCGCCCGACCGGCAGGGGCCGCCGCGGCACTGAGCGGCGCGTGCATGAGGTGGCCTGCCGCACGCCGGGCGCCTGTGAGTGGGGGGCGCTGGTTCCGCGCCGAGTCGCCCCCGGCTGCGCGTGATTGCCCGGCGCTGAGCGCCCGCACTCCGGAGTGCGGCGCTACAGGCGTCGGTTGGCCAGGACCGGGATGGTCTCCCGCACCCTCTCCACCACCCCCGGATCGATGTCCACCACGACCAGTTCCGGGTCCGCCCCCGCGTGGGCCACGACCGCGCCGGTCGGCCCGGCGACCGTGCTGTGGCCGATGCCGGTGGGCGCCGGGCCCTCGATCCCGGCGAACGCCTGCCCGCACGCCAGCACCCACGACGTCGAGTCGAGGGCGCGGGCGCGGCACAGCAGGTCCCACTGCTCCAGCTTCCCCTCACCGGCCCCCCACGACGCGCCGACGATCATGGCTGTCGCGCCCTTCGCCGCGAGGGCCCGGAACAGTTCGGGGAAGCGGATGTCGTAGCAGGTCGCCAAGCCGAACACGACGTCGTCGACGGTGAAGGTGGTCGGCTCCGAACCGGGGGCGACGGTCTTCGACTCGGTGAAGCCGAAGGCGTCGAAGAGGTGGATCTTGTCGTACCCGAAGTGCTGGCCCCGGCCGGTCACCAGCAGGGTGTTGCGCACCCGCCCCGACGGGTCCGGGGTGAACATCCCGGCCACGACGACCACGCCGTGCTCGTCGGCGACCGCCCGCACCGCCGTCGCCCACGGGCCGTCGACCGGCTCGGCGACCGGGCCGAGCGGCACCCCGAACCGGCACTGGGTGGCCTCCGGGAACACCACGACGGCCGCCCCGCCCGCCGCGGCGCGGGCGGTCCAGTCCCGGACCAGCGCCAGGTTGGCCGCCGGGTCATCGCCGCTGCTGATCTGGCACAGCGCAACGCGCACAGTCGCTCCCTATAGATTCGGTCCCGTGCTCTCCAGGCTGTCAATTGTGCTCGCCGTCCTCCTGCTCGCGGCGTGCACGGGCGATCCGCCGCCCCCCGCGTCCGGCGACCCGGACGGAACGTCGCTGGTGATCGCCGTCGGCACGGCCCCCGAGACGCTCGACCCGCAGGCCGGGTACGCCCCCTACGGCGCGGCCCAGATCTACGACGGCCTCATCGAGCTCAGCCCCACCGGAGCGCGCCCGGCGCTGGCCGCCGCCCCGCCCGTGCCCTCGGCCGACGGGCTCACCTGGACCGTCCGGCTGCGCACCGACGTCTCCTTCCACGACGGCACCGGCCTGGACGCCACCGACGTCGCCGCCAGCTACCAGCCGCTCGTCGGCGAGGGCCGGTTCTGGATGGTCGAGCGGGTCAAGCCGGTCAACGCCACCACCGTCCAGTTCGCGTTGAGCAGGCCGTACCCGGACCTGCCCTCGGTGCTCACCCTCGGCATCGAGCCCAGCGAGTCCGCGGGCACCGACCGCACCGTCGGCACCGGCCCCTACCGCGTCTCCCTGTGGGACCCGGGCAAGCGCCTGGTGCTGACCGCCAACCCCGGCTACTTCGGCGACCGGCCCGCCATCACCGAGGTCACCGTCGAGTTCGTGCCCGACCCGGCCGAGCGCGCCGCGCGCCTGCGCGACGGGACGGTCGACGGCGCGCCGCTGCCCGCCGCCCTGGCCGCCGAGTTCGACGGTGCCGACGGCATGACCACCCACACCCACCGCGCCGCCGACCTGCGCGCGATCACCCTGCCCTCGGGCAACGCGGTGACCGGCGACCCCGCCGTCCGGCTGGCCCTCAACCTCGCCGTCGACCGGCAGGCCGTGCTCGACACCGTCCTCGCGGGCGTCGGCGTGCCGACCTCGCTGCCGGTGCCGGACGTGCAGGCCGAGTTCGCCGAGCCCGCGGCCGCGTTCGCCTTCGAGCCCGCGACCGCGGCGACCGTGCTCACCTCAGCCGACTGGATCGCGGGCGACGACGGTGTCCGCGTGCGCAAGGGCGTGCGCGCGTCGTTCGTCGTCGGCTACCCGGAGGGCGACGCGGAGGCCGAGCAGCTGGTCACCGCATTCGCCCAGGCCGCGGCCCAGGTCGGCATCGAGGTGACCCCGCGCGCCGGGGGCGAGAACGGCGCCCAGTACCGGGCCGTCGGCAACCCGGTCGACCCCGAGGCGGCCCTGCGCGGCCTGCTCTACGCCGCGGGCGGCTCCACCGCGGCCGCGCTGGACCAGGCCCGCGCCGCCACCGACCCGGTCCAGGCCGCCGTCGCGCTGCACGCCGCGCAGCGGGCCAACCGGACCAGCCCCGCCGCCGTCGTCCTCGTCCAGGCCAACCACGCCTACGTGCACCGCGACGCATGGGCAGGCCACGCGGCGGTCACCGACGCCCCCGTCACCGACCACACGTGGGGCGCGTGGTGGAACCTTGCTGACTGGACGCCGCGCTGATGGTTGGCTGACGGCATGGTCTTCGATCTCGCCGCCGTCCGCGCCGACACCCCCGGCTGCCTCGACCAGGTCTTCCTCGACAGCGCGGGCTCCTCGCTGCCGCCTCGGCCGGTGCTGGACGCCGTCATCGGACACCTGCGCAGGGAGGCCGAGATCGGCGGCTACCGCGCGGGCGACGACGCCGACCTCGACCAGGGCTACCCGCTGTTCGCCGAGCTGCTGGGCTGCGAGCCCGACGAGGTCGCCTTCACCGACGGCGCCACCCGGTCGTGGCTGACCGCCTTCGCCGGGCTCGACCTCGGGCCCGACGACCGCGTGCTGGTCACCGAGGTCGAGTACGGCGGCACCGCGATCCCGCTGCTCAACGCGGGCGCGCGCATCGAGGTCGTGCCGTCGACGCCCGACGGCGAGGTCGACGTCGACGCGCTGCGCGGGATGCTCGACGAGCGGGTCAAGCTGGTCTCCCTGGTGCACGTGCCCACCAACGGCGGCCTGGTGAACCCCGTCCGCGAGGTCGTGGCCGCCGCGCACGAGGTCGGGGCGCTGGTGTTCCTCGACGCCTGCCAGTCGGTCGGCCAGGTGCCGGTGTCGGCGGCCGAGACCGGGGTCGACGTCATCACCGGCGCCGGGCGCAAGTGGCTGCGCGGCCCGCGCGGGACCGGGTTCCTCGTGGTGCGCGCCGCCGCCCGCGACCGGCTGCGGCCGAGGCTGCCCGACCTGCACGGCGGCGAGTGGACCGACACCGACCAGATCAAGCTCCGCGAGGACGCCCGCGTCTTCGAGCTGTGGGAGAACTCCGTCGCGAACCGGCTCGGCCTCTACGCCGCCGCCCGCTACCTGCTGGACCTCGGCGTCGACGTGGTCGCCGCCGAGGTGGCCGCCCGCGCAGAGCGGCTGCGGGCCGGGCTCGCCGAACTGCCCGGCGTCACCGTCCACGACCTGGGCAAACAGCGCTGCGGCATCGTCACGTTCAGCAAGGTGGGCACTGCCGCCGACGAGCTGCGCGACCGGCTGCGGCAGGCGGGCGTGACGGTCACGGTGAGCAGGCGCTCCTCCACCCGGTTCGACATGACCCGGCGCGGGCTGGAGAGCATGGTCCGCGCCTCGCCGCACTACTTCGTCAGCGACGAGCAGATCGATCGGGCGGTGGAGCTGGTTGGGACGGTGTGAGCTGCGCCTACCGGTCCGCAGGCGCGCGGGCGGCGCGCACTACGCTGGGGGCCTGGCTGAAAGGACACCATGCTCACCCGAATCGACTTGCGCTCCGCCGTCCCCACGCCCGCCGAGCTGCGCACGACGCTGCCCCGGGCCCAGGTCGACGTGGACGCCGTGCTGCATCACGTGCGGCCGATCGTCGACGCGGTGCGCGAGCGCGGGGCCGACGCGGCGCTGGAGTACACCGAGCGGTTCGACGGGGTGCGCCCGGCCGCCGTGCGGGTGCCCGCCGCCGAGCTGGACCGGGCGCTGGCCGAGCTGGACCCGGCAGTGCGGGCGGCGCTGGAGGAGTCGATCGAGCGCGCCCGCCGCGTGCACGCCGACCAGCGGCGCACCGACACCACGACCCGGGTCGTGCCCGGCGGGACCGTGACGGAGAAGTGGGTGCCGGTGGCCAGGGTCGGGCTGTACGTGCCCGGCGGGCTGGCGGTGTACCCGTCCAGCGTGGTCATGAACGTCGTGCCCGCGCAGACCGCGGGCGTCGAGTCGCTGGTCGTGTGCTCGCCCGCGCAGGCGGAGTTCGGCGGCCTGCCGCACCCGGCGATCATGGCCGCCGCCGCGCTGCTGGGCGTCACCGAGGTGTGGGCGGTCGGCGGGGCGCACGGCGTCGCGCTGCTCGCCTACGGCGGCACGGACACCGACGGCGCCGCGCTGGACCCGGTCGACATGGTCACCGGCCCGGGCAACATCTACGTGACCGCGGCCAAGCGCCTGCTGCGCGGGCTGATCGGGATCGACTCCGAGGCCGGGCCGACCGAGATCGCGGTGCTCGCCGACGCGGGCGCCGACCCGGCGCACGTGGCCACCGACCTGATCAGCCAGGCCGAGCACGACCCGCTGGCGGCGAGCGTGCTCGTCACCGACTCCGTCGAGCTGGCCGACGCCGTCGACGCCGAGCTGGCCGTGCGGGTCAAGGCGACCAAGCACAGCGAGCGCATCGCGACCGCGCTGTCGGGCCCGCAGTCGGGCTGCGTGCTCGTGTCCTCTGTGGACGACGGGCTCCGGGTGGTGGACGCCTACGCCGCCGAACACCTGGAGATCCAGACCGCCGACGCTGCGGCGGTGGCGGCCAGGGTGCGCAACGCGGGCGCGGTCTTCGTCGGACCGTGGTCGCCGGTGTCGCTGGGCGACTACTGCGCCGGGTCCAACCACGTGCTGCCGACCGGCGGCTGCGCGCGGCACTCCTCCGGGCTGTCGGTGCAGACGTTCCTGCGCGGCATCCACGTCGTGGAGTACACCGAGGACGCGCTGCGCGCCGTCGCCGGGCACGTCGTCGCGCTGGCCACCGCAGAGGACCTGCCCGCGCACGGCGAGGCCGTCACCGCCCGCTTCGAGGACCGCTCGTGAGCGCCCCGGGGGCCGGGGTCCGGCTGGACGACCTGCCGCTGCGCGAAGACCTGCGCGGCCGCAGCCCGTACGGGGCGCCGCAGCTGGACGTGCCCGTGCGGCTCAACACGAACGAGAACCCGTTCCCGCCGCCGCCCGGCCTGGTCGCCGAGATCGTCGCGGCCGTCGGGGAGATCGCCGGGACGCTGAACCGCTACCCCGACCGCGACGCCGTCGCGCTGCGCACCGACCTCGCCGAGTACCTGTCCGACGCGACCGGCGTGCGGCTGTCGGTGGCGAACCTGTGGGCGGCCAACGGGTCCAACGAGATCCTGCAGCAGATCCTGCAGGCCTTCGGCGGTCCCGGGCGCACGGCGATGGGGTTCGAGCCGTCGTACTCGATGCACCCGATCATCGCCTCCGGCACGCGCACCGAGTGGGTCCCCGCGCCCCGGCGCGCGGACTTCTCCCTCGACGCCGCCGCCGCGGCCGAGGCGATCGCCGAGCGCGCGCCCGACGTGGTGTTCGTGACCAGCCCGAACAACCCGACCGGGCAGTCGATCCCGCTGTCGGACCTGCGTGCGCTGATCGCGGCCGCGCCGGGCGTGGTGGTGGTCGACGAGGCGTACGCGGAGTTCTCCTCGCGGGAGAGCGCCGTGCGGCTCATCGACGAGTTCCCCGCGCGGGTGATCGTCAGCCGGACGATGAGCAAGGCGTTCGCGTTCGCGGGCGGTCGGCTCGGCTACCTCGCCGCGGCCCCGGCCGTGGTGGACGCGCTGCTTCTGGTGCGCCTGCCGTACCACCTGTCGTCGCTGACCCAGGCGGGCGCGCGGGCTGCCCTGCGGCACGCGAAGGAGACCCTGGCGTCGGTGCGGCTGCTGTCGTCCGAGCGCGACCGGGTCGCCGCGGCGCTGTCCGGGCTGGGCGCGTCCGTGGTGCCCAGCGACGCCAACTTCATCCTGTTCGGACCGTTCGCGGACCGGGCGGCCGCCTGGCAGTCCTATTTGGACGCTGGCGTGCTGGTCCGCGACGTCGGCATCGACGGCCACCTGCGCGTCACCATCGGCACCCCGGCCGAGAACGACGCGTTCCTGGCCGCCAGCAAGGAGATCATCCCATGACCAACCGCACGGCCAGGGTGGAGCGGGCGACCAAGGAGTCCTCCGTCGTCGTCGAGATCGACCTCGACGGCTCCGGCAAGGTCGAGATCGCCACCGGCGTCCCGTTCTACGACCACATGCTCACCGCCTTCGGCGCGCACGGCGCCTTCGACCTCACCGTCCAGGCGACCGGCGACACCCACATCGACGCCCACCACACCGTCGAGGACGTCGCCATCGTCCTGGGCCAGGCCCTCCGCGCGGCGCTGGGCGACAAGACGGGCATCCGCCGCTTCGGCGACGCCTGGATCCCGATGGACGAGACCCTGGCCCACGCCGCGGTCGACGTCTCGGGCCGCCCGTACTGCGTCCACACCGGAGAGCCGGACGTGATGATCGGCTTCACCGTCGGCGGCAACTACCCGACAGTCCTCAACCGACACGTCTTCGAGTCCATCGCCTTCCACGCCCAGATCGCCCTCCACCTCCGCGTCCTCCACGGCCGCGACCCGCACCACATCACGGAAGCGGAGTACAAGGCCTTCGCCAGGGCCCTCCGCGCCGCCGCCGAACCCGACCCCCGCATCGGCGGCATCCCGTCGACCAAGGGCGTCCTCTGATGTCCGCCCTGGTCAGCATCGGCCTGGTAGCCCTCGCAGGCATCCTGGTCGGCGGCGCGTACACGATGTGGAAGACGACGAAGGCGGCAGCGGTCGTCCTGGGCGTACTGGCCCTGTTGGCGGCGGGCGGCGCGGTGGCCTGGTACCTGTCCCTGTGAAGTTCCGCGGCTCGACGGCGAGCGCAGCGGGCGTCGATCCCTGCGGGGGGAGTGAGTGTCCCGTCCTCTTGGTCCAGACCCAGCAGTGAACCTGCGGGTCCTCAAGAAGTCCCGAGCCGCGCCCAAGGTGGGCGACGTGTTCGTCCTGTCGCCCCTAGAGGGCGTCTACTACTACGGCCGGGTCGTGAAGCTGGACGCCCAATGGGGCGCGGGGTCGGAACACCCGGCGATCATGGTCTACGTCTACGCCCTGCGGTCAACCGACAAGCGAATGCCGTCGCGCGCGGAGCTCTCGCCGCCGACGTTGTTGATCCCGCCTGAGATCGTCAACCGGCTCGGGTGGTCGCGCGGCTACTTCGAGACCATAGGCACCCTCGCGCTTCACCCGGAGGAGACGCTGGACGTCCACTGCTTCCTCGATCCGGTGACTCAGCGGTACGTGGATGAGCACTTCAGCCCGCTGGACGCGCGCACAGAGCCATGCGGCCTCGCCGGGCTGGGCAACTACAACACCGTCGACGAGAAGGTGTCAGCGGCGTTGGGGCTGCCGTCCGACACCCGGGGCTAGCCGATCCCGCCCTCCGACGAGGCCTTCAGCCGGGGCGCGCCCGGGCCATATGCCGCCAGGCGGTCCTCCGTGTTGATCAGCGTGCACGACTTCAGCGACAGGCAGCCGCAGCCGATGCAGTCGGTGAGGTTGTCGCGGAGGCGTTGGAGGGCGTCGATGCGGGTGTCGATCTCGGCCTGCCAGGACTTCGACAGGCGGGCCCAGTCGGCCTTCGTCGGGGTGCGGCCGTCGGGGAGGGTGGCCAGGGCGTCGCGGATCTCCTCGAGGGAGAGGCCGACGCGTTGGGCGGTGCGGATGAAGGCGAGGCGGCGGAGGACGGCGCGGGGGTAGCGGCGCTGGTTGCCCGCGCTGCGGTGGGCGGTGATGAGGCCGCGCTCCTCGTAGAACCGCAGGGCCGTGTGCGGGATGCCGCTGCGGTCGGCTACCTCGCCGATGGTGAGCTGCTCGGGCAGAGTCGGTGACACGCGGCCCAGGCTAGGCGAAGGTTCGACTTTGGTCGAAGTAGATCGCGGGTTTCCGATTCCGCGTAACCGCTGAGGCGATCACGGCGATTGTGCCAGTATCTGGCCCACCTGACGTGGGGATGAGGAGAGTTCCATGACCCAGCCGTACGGCCAACAGCCCGGCGACCAGCAGTATCCGCAGGCCCCGGGCTACCCGACGACGCCACCAGGCGGCGTGCCGCCCTACGGCTCGATGCCCGCCGCGCCGCCCGAGCACGCCCCGCCGACCCGGCCGGGCACGATCATGACGGCCGCCGTGCTCGGTTACGTGCAGGCCGGTATCACGCTGATCACCTCGATCATCCTGATCGCGGGCCTCGGCGCGGCCTCCGACGCCGACGGGGGCGTCGTTCTCGGCGTTCTCGTCGTCCTCGCCCAGCTCGCGGGCTGCGTGCTGCTGATCCTCGGCGGCGTGAAGCTCGCGGGCGGCGTCACCCGCACCCCGTACCTCATCGGGGCCGGGCTGGAGCTGGCGATCTGCCTGTACTACCTGATCAGCATCCTCGCCGTGGACGACGGGGGCTTCGAGTTCGTCGAGGACATGAAGGCGCTGGCGACGATCTTCCCGCTGTTCTTCGCGATCATGCCCGCCATCGGCCTGGCGATGGCGCTCGGCGGCTCCGGCGCGCAGTGGCTCGCGTCCCGGAACCGGCCGCGCTACTGAAGGTAGGCGGGCGGGACGTGGTCGGCGAGCCAGACCCCGTTCTCGCTCACGTACAGCGGTAGGCCATCGGCGTGCATCGAGCCCGCCGCGACCGTCAGGACCACCGGACGGCCGTGGCGGGCGCCGACGCGGGTGGCCGTTTCCACGTCCGGGGACAGGTGGACGTGGGTGCGGCCCATCGGCCGCAGTCCGTCGGCCCTGATCGAGTCCAGGGACGACGCCACCGTGCCGTGGTAGAGCACGTCCGGCGGGACCGCCGGGGTGAGCCCGAGGTCGACCGGCAGCGAGTGGCCCTGGCTGGCCCGGATCAGCGCGCCGCTCGGGTCGTACGCGAAGCGCGACTTGTTGTTGCGGGCCACGACCTCGTCCAGCCCCGCCCGGGACAGCCGCAGCGCCGCGAGGACCTCGGCGACCGGCACCCAGCCCGCGCCGTCCATGGTGAGCCCTCGGGGATCGTGGCGCAGCAGCCTCGACAGCCGCTTCGAGTGCCGGATCATGGTCTTCTCGTCCATAGCGACCCCAGTAGAGCACCCCGGGGCAAGCGAATAGCGGGGGCGGATCGGGTCCGCCCCCGCCACCGCGCTACCTACACGGGTTGCCGGACGGCGTCTCCGGCTTCCCCTCCACGTTGGCCTTCGCCTCGCCGACCACGACGTCGGTCAGCAGGGTGTCGAGGGCCAAGGCGCGCTGGGTGATCGTGCCGCCGGAGACCGTCTGGCTGTTCAGGCTCAGCGTGCCGATCACCAGCGGGATGGTCAGCGGCGCGCTGCCCACGGTCACCGCGACGCCGTTGATCTTCAGGCTGGCGATCTGCGAGGAGCCGGTGAACTCCGGCCGCAGCCCGTCCGGTCCGTCCACGCAGGTCGCCGCCGCCCGGGCCTCGATGACGCCGACCTCGATGGTCACCAGCAGCGAGGCGATCCGGGTGTACTCGACCCTGGCGAACCCGGTCGAGGCGTCGCCCGCCGCGGGCGGGACCAGCGGGTCGTCCGGGGTCTGCGTCGTCGTGGCGGTCAGCGCGTTCGCCCGGACGTTGAGGATGCCCGCGTTCAGGTTCACGTTGGCCACCTGCTCGTGGTCGTCGACGCACGGCACGTCCGGCGGGTTCGCCCGCGCGACGACGATCCCGGCCAGGTTGAGCGCCGTCGCCTGGCAGGAGAACACGCCCGAGCGCTCGCGCGTGCGGATCCGCAGGTCCGACAGCACCGGGCTGTCGCCTGCGGAGTTCGCCCGCAGGGTCGCCCGGACCTCGATGTAGCGGCCGGTCGCGGTGAACTGGACGTCGTTGCCCACCGCGGTGAACGGCTGCGCGGCCAGGTCGGCCTCGCTGTTCGCCGTGCGGACCTCGACGGTGATCGACGTCCCCGGGGGCACGCTGCCCTGCGGCTCGGTGTTCCAGGTGACGGTGCCCCACAGCTGGTTCGCGTACCCGCCGTCCTGCACCACCGACCAGGTGCCGACCGGCGCGGTGACCTCGCCGAGGACCGAGCCGGTCATGTCCGAGTAGTTGTACGGCCCCGCGCCCGCGCCCAGGTCGACCGTGAGGTCCACCGCGCCGACCGGGAAGCCGCCGCCGCCGATCGGGCCCGCCGCCGGATCGATGCGCTGGGCGTTGTCGGTGTAGATGTTGGTGACCCACACCTTGCCGTTGCTGTCGACCGCCACGCCGGTCGGCCCGCTGCCGCCGGGCAGCGCCACGTTGCCCACGAAGGTGCCGTCGGTGCGCAGGTGCCCGACGGTGGTGCCGCCGTTGAGCGAGTGCGCGACCCACACGTTGCCGTCGCCGTCGACGGCCACGCCCTGGGCGCCGGAGAAGCCGTGCTGGAACGCGCCGAGGACGGTGCCGTCCGGCGCGAGCTTCGCGACGCGGTTGCCCGCCACGTTGGTGTGCCAGATCTCGCCGGTGTTCGGGTCGAGGCCGAGGCCGTAGTCGCCGTGCGAGGTGTCGAGGCACGCGCCCGTGCCGGTGCCGGTCTCGTACCGCAGCAGGTTGGCGCCGTAGCGCGCCGACCACAGGGTGCCTGCCGGGTCGATCAGGCCGCCGTAGCCGCCGCAGCCCAGGGAGAACAGGGTGCCGGGGATGACGTCGCCGGTCTCGCCGTCGAGCTTCTCGTGCTGCGTGTCCGACCCGCCAGTCCACAGGTCGTTCTGCGCGTCGACCGCGACGGTGCGCGTGTTGTTCCCCGCCACGCGCGTGTAGTTGATGAGGCATTCGTCAGCGGCGGTCTCGACGCCGCCGTCGTTGTCCACCCCGCCCGCGTTGGTCCACGGCCGGATGTCGCCGAGGCCGCGGCTGGTGGCGATCAGGCCGTCGAGGTCGCGGTCGACGCAGGTGTTGTAGGAGAAGGGCCCGGCGAGGTAGTCGCCGTTCGGGTCGGGCGTCCCGGCGCCGTCCACGCGGGTGCCGCCGACGATGACGCCGACCCGGGTCACCGAGCCGCGGCCGCCCTCGGCCTCGTTGCGGTTGGACAGCCAGGTGTTGCCCAGTCTGTCCACTGTGGTCCGGGAGGGGTTGCGGCCCCGGCCGTCGGGCGCGGAGAGCCACTCGCCGACGATCTCGCCGGTGTCGACGTCGATGCGGACCATCGTGCCGCGCGCGGAGGCGGCGACGTTGACGTACGGGAAGAAGGTGGTGGTCCGGTCGAGCTGGAGCTGGTCGTTGTTGGGGGCGTCGTGGTTGACGTCCTGCAGGACACCCTGGTCGAAGTCCTCGTCGAGGGTGTAGAGCACGTCCGTGCCGGGCACGGGCGCCGCGGCCGCCGGGATGGCGATCAGCGGGAGCGCCATCGCCGTGCACGCCAACGCCGCGATACCGCGTCTTCGATGTTTCCGCACACGCATTTTGCCGTCCTTCCGCTTGCGGATGGAAAGGAGGGCGCCCGCGTGGAGCGTCGCGGTGCGTGTAGGCGGTGTTACTCGAAAGTGTCAGGATCGCCCGGATGGCTCAGACCTCGACGGGCCGGGGTTCCGGGGCCCGCCGCGCCTGGGGGAACGCGGCGGGCTCCGGGGTCCGCGCCGTCAGCAGCGCCGCGGCGAGACCCACCCACAGCAGGGCGAGCGCGACCGGCCACAGCACGTTCTCGCTGACCGCGAGATAGCCGTCCAGCAGCGCGGCGACGACCAGCACAGAGGCCAGTCCCCACCGCGTGAACCGATCGCGCATCGCCACCACCACCCGCTGGCTCTTGTACCCGGCCGGGTGACGAGCGAATCGCGCCGAAGGTCACGGTTCCATCACGACGGAAGCCGACTAGGCTGGTGGGGTGACACGTGTCGTCGTACTCGACTATGGCTCCGGCAACCTCCGCTCGGCCGAACGCGCGCTCCGCCGCGTCGGCGCCGACGTCGAGGTGACCGCCGACTTCCATGCCGCCGTCGAGTGCGACGCCCTGGTCGTCCCCGGTGTGGGCGCGTTCGCGGCCTGCATGGCGGGGCTCAGGAGCGTGCGCGGCGAGCGGATCATCGGCCGCAGGCTCGCGGGCAGCCGTCCCGTGCTGGGCATCTGCGTGGGCATGCAGATCCTGTTCGAGCGCGGCATCGAGCACGGCGTGGAGACCGAGGGCTGCGGGCAGTGGCCCGGCACGGTCGAGCGGCTCGACGCCGAGATCGTGCCGCACATGGGCTGGAACACCGTCCGCGCGCCGGAGAAGTCCGTGCTGTTCGACGGCCTGGACGACGCCCGCTTCTACTTCGTGCACTCCTACGCCGCGCGCACCTGGGAGCTCAACCCGGAGCCGCCGATGATCGCGCCCCTGGTGACCTGGGCCGACCACGGCGGGCAGTTCGTCGCCGCCGCAGAGAACGGGCCGCTGTCGGCCACCCAGTTCCACCCGGAGAAGTCCGGCGACGCCGGGGCCCAACTCCTGCGCAACTGGCTGGTGTCGGTGGCCTAGGCGGGGTGTTCCAGCGGGGTGTTCCGCACTGCGGGAGCCCTGGGCGGGCGTGCCATAGTGTGACCCGTGACGTTTGAGCTGCTGCCCGCCGTCGACGTGGTCGACGGCAAGGCCGTCCGCCTCACCCGGGGCGAGGCGGGCACCGAGACCGAGTACGGCACCCCCTGGGACGCGGCCGCCGCGTGGCAGGCCGACGGCGCGCGGTGGCTGCATCTCGTCGACCTCGACGCCGCCTTCGGCCGGGGCCACAACCGCGAGCTGATCGCCGAGGTCGTGGGCAGGCTCGACATCGACGTGGAGCTCTCCGGCGGCCTGCGCGACGACGACACCCTCGCCGCCGCGCTCGCCACCGGCTGCGCCCGGGTCAACCTGGGCACCGCCGCGATCGAGAACCCCGACTGGTGCGCCGCCGCGATCGACCGGTACGGCGACCGGATCGCCGTCGGCCTCGACGTGCGCATCGGCGACGCGGGCATCCGGGTGGCGGGCCGCGGCTGGACCACCGACGGCGGCGACCTGTGGGAGATCCTGGCCCGCCTCGACGCCCAGGGCTGCAGCCGCTACGTCGTCACCGACGTCAGCCGCGACGGCACCCTCACCGGCCCGAACACCGACCTGCTCCGCCAGGTCTGCGCCCGCACCGACGCCCCGGTGATCGCCTCGGGCGGGGTGTCGAGCATCGACGACCTGCGCGAGCTGGCGAAGCTGTCCGGCGACGGCGTCGAGGGCGCGATCATCGGCAAGGCGCTCTACAACGGCAACTTCACCCTGCCGGACGCGCTCGCCGCCGTTCGTTAGTCCAGGGTCAGCGCGACGCCGATGGTGCCGCGCGCACCCCGGCGCAGCTTGCTGCCCAGGATCGTCAGGGTCCCGGTGATGCCGTACTTGCGGCGCATCAGCCTGCGGGTGCGCTCGGTCTCGTCGGCGTCGAGCAGGCGGGCGGTCGCGGGCACGGACTCGCCCGTCGGCCGCCCGCGGAAGTCGCACTCGGCGAGCTCGACGCGCGGGTTGTTGCGGATGCGCTTGACCTTGCCGGAATCGGTCACGGTCCAGATCAGCAGCTCGTCGTCGTCGCGCACCACCCAGACCGGGGTCGGCACCGCGCGCCCGTCGCGGCGGTAGGTGGTGACGAGCACGTACTTGCCCGCGCCCAGGCGAGCCAGTGGGGTCATGGCGTCCACCGTAGGGGCGCGGGGAGTTCGGCGGTAATTCACCCGAGTAGCGGGTGTGACAGAAACCTTGCCGGTGTACCACTGGCAGGCGTGACTCCCACCACTCGCCGCACGTTCCTCCGCACGTCGGCCGTCGCAGGCGGCGCCCTGCTGGTCCCCGCCGCGCTCGCCGCCCGCGCCGCCGCGGCCGTGCCGCAGTTCGCGCACGGCGTCGCCTCCGGCGACCCGCTTCCCGACCGGGTCCTGCTGTGGACCCGGGTGACGCCCACGCCCGAATCGACGCCGGGCTCCGGCGTCGGCCCCGGCGTCGAGGTGCGCTGGGAGGTGGCGCTGGACGCCGCGTTCGCCGACGTCGTCTCCTCGGGCGCGGTCACCACCGGGCCCGAGCGCGACCACACCGTCAAGGTCGACGCGGGCGGGCTGGCGCCCGCGACGGCGTACCACTACCGGTTCCTGCTTGACGGCGTCGCGTCCGCGACCGGGCGGACCGCCACCGCGCCCGCCCCGGACGCCGACGTCGACGGGCTCAAGCTGGGCCTGGTCTCCTGCTCCAACTGGCAGGCGGGCTACTTCTCCAGCTACCGCCACCTCGCGGCGCGCGCCGACCTCGACGGCGTGCTGCACGTCGGCGACTACCTCTACGAGTACCCGGTCGGCGGGTACGGCGCGCGCGGCGTCACCATCCGCCCGCACGTGCCCGCGCACGAGATGCTGACGCTGGCCGACTACCGGCAGCGGCACGCCCTCTACAAGTCCGACCCCGACCTGCAGGCGCTGCACGCTGCCAAGCCGTGGTTCATCACGTGGGACGACCACGAGTACGCCAACGACGCGTGGTCCGACGGCGCGGAGAACCACCAGCCGGGCGAAGGCCCCTGGAGCGCCAGGAAAGCCGCGGCGCACCAGGCGTACTTCGAGTGGATGCCGGTGCGGCAGGGTCCGAACGGTGAGATCTACCGCCGGTTCCGCTGGGGGCGCCTGGCCGAGCTGTCGCTGCTGGACCTGCGCAGCTACCGGTCCAAGCAGACGACGCCATCGCAGGGCGACCCGAACGACCCGGCGCGCACGATCACCGGCGACCCGCAGATGGCGTGGCTGAAGTCCGGCCTGGTGACCGACGCGCGGTGGAAGCTCGTCGGCAACTCGGTGATGGTCACCCCGATCTCGCTGAGCAACATCGAGTCCCGGTTCCTGGAGGCCCTCGGCGAACTGCTCGGCCTGCCGGTCGGCAGCGTCGCGGCCAACGCCGACGCGTGGGACGGCTACACCGCCGACCGGCAGGAGCTCCTGGGGCACCTGAAGGACAACCGGATCGGCAACACCGTCTTCCTCACCGGCGACATCCACACCTCGTGGGGCGCGGACGTGCCGCTGGACCGGTCGAGCTACTGGTGGAACGGCAACAGCGCCGCCGTCGAGTTCGTCACGCCGTCGGTGACCAGCGACAACATCGACGACCTGCTGAACGTGCCGCCGCGCTCGCTGTCGCCGGTCGCGGAGGCCGCACTGGCGGCGCGCAACTGGCACCTCAAGTACGTCGAGCTGGACTCGCACGGGTACTCGGTGGTGGACGTGTCCCGGGCCCGCGTCCAGGTCGACTGGTACTACCTGGCCGACCGCCTCAGCCCCACCTCGGGCGTCCGCCACGCCAAGTCCCTGGCGACGCTGAGCGGGACGCAGAAGGTCAGCTCCTAGGCGGTGTGCAGGGTCAGGTCGTAGGCGGACAGGGTCGGGGGCAGCGGCATGAAGTAGGTAGTGCCGCCGGAGGCGCAGTTGCCGCTCCCCCCGACCGTGATCCCCTGCGCCTGATCCCCGGCCATCACCGGCCTGCCGAGGTCGCCGGGCTCGGAGCAGATGGAGGTGCGGGTGAGGCCGTAGAGGGTGCCGCCGGGGAAGGTGATGGTCACGTTCTTGGCCTGGATGGTGCCGCACCGCCATCCGGTGGTGGGCCCACTGGCGCACACGGCGGCCCCCACGGGCGCCTGCCTGACCCCGCGCACGGTGATGGTGCCGCCAGGGCCGCGCACCAGCGGGGTGGAGGTGGACCCCTTGGGCGGCAGGATGACGTCGATCGCCCGGGGGGAACCGGTGCACGCCCCACTGACCAGGAGCCGATGCGCACCAGTAGAGGTCTTGGCGTTGAACCCCACGACGCACCGCCGCCCATCGAGGTAGAACGGATCACCCCCGACGACGGGCGCGGAGGGTCCAACGGCGCCCTCACCAACCGGCCCGGCGGCCGCGCCAAAAAGCACGGCGGGCGCGGCATCCGCCCCGTCCGCCACAGCGACCGGCGCGGCGGGGGCCAACAGGGCGAGCACGGCGGCAGCAGCGGCGATCACGGGACCTCCCCAAGACGGCGGCACTTGCGAAGGTAGGAACGCCCACCCCCGCCGAGGCACCGCCATTCGGCCCTCACCATTGCCATCTCACTGGCCGAGAGGCTCGACCCACAGATGACCACATCATCCGAACGACGATCGAAATGATGTCACCATCTGAACGGCCAGCCCGGCAGGTGGCACGGCCGGTCGGGCAGGCGCGGCAGGCTGCCCGGCTGGCCTGGCAGGTGGCCCGGCTCGCCTGGCAGGTCGCGCGCGGCAAGCCCGGCAGGCGCGGTAGGCGGAGCGGTAGGTCCGGCAGCCCGGTAAGCCCGGCAGGGTGCAGGCTCGGTGGGCTGGTCGGGCTTGCACCCTGAGCCCTGGTGGCTGGCTGGCCCGCCTGGCGCGGAGGGAAGGCGGTTCCGATGGTGGCATCATCTGAATTTCGGATGATCACGCCATCTGGATCGGCTGCCGGGGCTTGGAATGATGGCGCCGTTCAGATGGTCACGTCATCCAGATGGTGGGGTCATCTGGGTTGGGGTGGTTCTGTCGTCCGGATGGTGTGGTCATCTGGGTTTGAAATGGTGACGTCATTCGGATGATGTGGGCATCTGGGATTGGGATGGTGTGGGCATCTGGGGTGGGTCGGATGGTCAGATCATTTGGGGGGCGGCGCGGAGGGCTAGGTCGGTGTCCTCGGCGATCAGGTCGGTGTTGAGGGCTCGGGCGGCTGTGGCGCCTGCGGCTGTGGCGTCGGGGACGGTGGCCATGGGGTCGGTGACGTTGCCTGCGGCCCACAGGCCGGGGATTGCGGTGCGGCCGGTGGCGTCCGTGGGGATGTGGGTGCCCATTCCGTTCGGGTGGGGTGTCGGGGTTAGGGCGGTCGCGGGCAGGCGGGGGGAGAAGTGGGGGGCAACCGCTAGCGCGCGCACCGGGAGCACGACACCGTTGTGTAGGCGGACTCCGGTCAGGGCGTCGTCGCGAATTTCCAGGGCCGTCACCTCGCCGGGGACCACTGAGATCCCCCTTGCCGCCAGCTTTGCGGCGTCCGCGTCCGTGGGGCGCGGGTGGGTGTGGGTCAGCAGGGTGAGGTTCGGCGTCCACTGCCGGAACATCAACGCCTGGTGGATGCTCGCGGGCCCCGTCGCCAGTACCGCGATCTCCGAGTCCCGGACTTCCCAGCCGTGGCAGTACGGGCAGTGCAGGACGTCTCGGCCCCAGCGGTCCCGGAGGCCGGGGATGGGGGGCAGTTCGTCGCGCATGCCGGTTGCCAGGAGCACGCGTCGGGCGTGGACGGGTGGGCGGTTGTCGATCTCGACGGTGAGGTCCTCGGACACCGACAGGACGTGGCCCTGGTGGACCTCGACCCCATACCGCCGCACCTCCTCCCGTCCGATCGCCAACAACTCCCGCGGCGGCAGGCCGTCGCGGGACAGGAAGCCGTGCATGTGGGCCGCGGGGGCGTTGCGGGGCTCGCCGCCGTCCACCACCAGCACCGAGCGGCGGGCCCGGCCGAGGAGGAGGGCCGCGCTCAGGCCCGCCGCGCCACCGCCGACGATCACCACGTTGTACCGCTGTCGTGTCATGACACGACAGTGCGCCAGCCGATGCCGTCCTGACAAACTTTGTTGCCGAAACAGCAAGGTGATCTAACCGCGACCGCTGCAACCCGTGTCGCGTGTGGAGTCGGTTCCGCGCCGCCCGCGATTCATGATCATCAAGCGAACGTGCCCCGATCCGCCGACGCGGACCGCCGTCCGGTCACAGCTCGGCGGGCGGTTCCGGCGGCAGATAGTTCCTCCGAGAAGAGGTATCCCGCCCCGGCGGAGATCGCTATTTTGGGCCGCGCCTGATCGAGAAGAGGTCGCGATGTCCGCTGCTGCAGCACTGTCCACACTGTTGGACGGCCTAGGGGAAGACCGCCGCCAGCTGCGCGCGGACCCGGCTGTCGTCGGCTTCGTCGAACTCGTCCAGGCGGCCATCGACGCCTGGGACGCCACCCTGGCCGCGATCGAGGCGGGTGGGGACGGCTCGGCGCGGCTGGCCGAGGTGAGCGGGCTGTTCGCGGTGGGCGACGACGTGCTCAAGCAGACGCGCATGGCCGAGGAGATGGTGCGCCTCGGCGTCGGCACCACCCACCACCGGCTGCAGGCCGGGCTCGTGCAGGTCCGCCGGGAACTGGTGAAGGCCAACGGGCCCGTCGTCGCCCTCGTGCGCAGGGCCGCCGTGCTCGGCAGACGCGCGCAGAGCCGGTGGCGCGGGGCCCAGGGCAGGGAGGCGGCCCAAGTGGACCGCGACCTCAAGCTGGAGGAGGTGCGCGTCGCCGTCAAGCACCTGCTGGAGGACCTGCGCGCGCTGGTCGACCAGGTGCGCAGGGAGACCCGCCCGGTCTGATCGCTCCACATCGGACCGGACGGCCCTTCCCGCTGGTCGCGGCGGCCGTTCTCGTACGCTTGGGGCATGGCTGTGGCAGTGCGGGTCATCCCATGTCTGGACGTCGACGCGGGACGCGTGGTGAAGGGCGTCAACTTCACCGACCTCGTCGACGCGGGCGACCCCGTCGAGCTGGCGGCCGCCTACGACGCCGAGGGCGCCGACGAGCTGACCTTCCTCGATGTCACCGCGTCATCCGGCGAGCGCGAGACGACCTACGACGTCGTGCGCCGCACCGCCGAGCAGGTGTTCATCCCGCTGACCGTCGGCGGCGGCGTGCGCACGGTCGACGACGTCGACAAGCTGCTGCGCGCGGGCGCGGACAAGGTCAGCATCAACACCGCCGCGATCGCCCGCCCGGAGTTCCTGCGCGAGGCCTCGCACCGCTACGGCGCGCAGTGCGTCGTGCTCTCGGTGGACGCCCGCCGCGCCGAGACCCCGTCCGGCTTCGAGGTGACCACGCACGGCGGCAGGCGCGGCACCGGCATCGACGCCGTCGAGTGGGCCGCGCGCGGCCAGGAACTGGGCGTCGGGGAGATCCTGCTCAACTCCATGGACGCCGACGGCACCAAGGCGGGCTTCGACCTCGAGCTGATCCGCCTGGTGCGGGCCGCGGTCGACGTGCCGCTGATCGCCAGCGGCGGCGCGGGCGCGCTGGAGCACTTCCCGCCCGCGGTCGCCGAGGGGGCCGACGCCGTGCTGGCCGCCAGCGTCTTCCACTTCGGCGAGCTGCGCATCCCCGAGGTCAAGGACACCCTGCGGGCCTCCGGCGTGGAGGTCCGGTGAGCCGCCCGCTGGAGATCCGCGTCGCGATCGCCGTCTTCGTCGCGGGCGCGGTCCTGTTCGTCGGGGCGGGCGCGCTGCGCGACGCGGCCGCGCTGACCTTCCCCGTCATCGTCGCGGTGATCGGGCTGCTGGCGGCCGCGGGGCTGCTCGCGCGCTGGCACTCCGGGGGGATGGCCGCCTTTGTCGCCGCCGGGCTCATCGCTCTGGCCCACATGTTGATCGCCCTGGGCGACGTGCACTGGGGATTCCGCGTGCTGTCCGGGGTCCTGGCCGCCGCCCATATCTACGCCGCGATCCTGGTGCTGACCAAGCCCGCGCGCGAACATCTGCAGGGAGTGCCCCATGAGTGACCTCGACCCGGCTGTCGCCGGGCGGCTCAAGCGCAACGCCGACGGGCTGGTGTGCGCGGTCGCCCAGCAGCGCGGCACGGGCGAGGTCCTGATGGTCGCCTGGATGGACGACGAGGCGCTGCACCGCACCCTGACGACCCGCAGGGCCACGTACTTCTCCCGCAGCCGGGGCAGGCTCTGGGAGAAGGGCGAGACCTCCGGGCACACCCAGCGGGTCCACGAGGTCCGGCTGGACTGCGACGGCGACACGGTCCTGCTGGTCGTCGACCAGGAGGGGCCTGCCTGCCACACCGGCACCCGCACCTGCTTCGACGGGATCTCGCTGCTCTAGCCGATCGGCCCGGTCAGGTACCGCTGGATGGTCGGCCCGATGGCGGCCACCAGCGTCTCCACGTCCGCGGTCGAGGCCGGGTCGAAGCGCGCCACGTAGCGCACCATGCCCAGGCCGATCATCTGGCTGGCCACCAGGTTGGCCCGCAGCAGCGCGCTGCCGTCGTCGTGCATCGCGCTCACGATCTGGCCGAAGACCTGGTGGACGAAGAACTCCCGCAGCGCGTTGGCCACCTGCTCGTGGGCGGACACGCTGCGGATCATCGCCGCGAACACCCCGCCGTCCTGGGCGTCCCAGTTGGTCAGGAAGGTGCGGATGATCCGCTCGCCCAGCACCTCCCGGTCGCCCTTGAGGATCTCGGCGATGAGCGCCTTGGGGTTGAACGGCAGGTGCAGCACCGCCTCGGCGAACAGCGCCTCCTTGCCGCCGAACCAGTGGTTGACCATCGCGGGGTCGACGCCCGCCCGGCGGGCGATGGCGCGTACTGTGGCGCCGTCGTAGCCGCTCTCGGTGAACACCGCGCGGGCGGCGGTCAGCAGGGCGGCACGGGTGTCGGCCCCGCCGGGGCGGCGGCCGCGGCGGCGTTCTGGCTCGGCGGTCACCGTCCCATCATGACCCACCGCGATCCTGCGCTCAACACATGTTGAATTAGGCCAGGGGCCGCTGGCCGCCCCCGACACGGCAGAATGACGCGCATGGTGAGTGCAATCGGTGTGCAACCGCGCTACCCGGTCTCCACCGGCATGGGCGAGGTGAGCCCCACCCGCGAGGAGTTCCACGCCCTCGCCGCGGACCGCAGGGTGATCCCCGTGGTGCGCCGGGTGCTGGCCGACGCGGAGACCCCCGTGGGGGTCTACCGCAAGCTCGCCGGGGACCGCCCCGGCACGTTCCTGTTCGAGTCGGCCGAGAACGGCCGCTCCTGGTCGCGCTGGTCGTTTGTCGGCGTGCACAGCCCCGCGGCGCTCACCTCCGTCGGCGGCGAGGCCCGCTGGACCGGCACGCCGCCGGTCGGGCTGCCCACCGGCGGCGACCCCATGGAGGCGCTGCGCGAGGCCGTCCGGGTCCTGCACACCGACCCGCTGCCCGACCTGCCCCCGCTGACCGGCGGCATGGTCGGCTTCATCGGCTACGACTCGGTGCGCCGCCTGGAGCGGCTGCCCGAGCTGACCGAGGACGACCTGCGGCTGCCGGAGATGGTCATGCTGCTGGCCACCGACCTCGCCGCGCTCGACCACCACGAGGGCACCATCACGCTCATCGCCAACGCGGTGAACTGGGACAACGCGCCCGAGGGCGTGGACGCCGCCTACGACGACGCCGTCGCCCGCCTCGACGGGATGACCGTCGCGCTCCAGACCCCGTCGCCGCCGTCGGCCACCGTCTTCACCCGCCCGCAGCCGGTCTACCGGCGCAGGCGCACGCCCGAGGACTTCCAGGACGCCGTGCGCACCGCCAAGGAGGCCATCCGGGCGGGCGAGGTGTTCCAGGTGGTGCTCTCCCAGCGCTTCGAGGTCGAGACCGACGCCGACCCGCTCGACGTCTACCGCGTGCTGCGCACCACCAACCCCAGCCCGTACATGTACCTGCTGCGGCTCGACGGCTTCGACATCGTCGGCTCCAGCCCGGAGGCGCTGGTCACCGTGCGCGACGGCCGGGCGACCACGCACCCGATCGCGGGCACCCGCTGGCGCGGGGTCGACCCGGACGAGGACCAGATCCTGGAGAAGGACCTGCTCGCCGACGAGAAGGAGCGCGCCGAGCACGTCATGCTCGTCGACCTGGGCCGCAACGACCTGGGCCGGGTGTGCGCGCCGGGCACCGTGCACGTGGTCGACTTCTTCCGCGTCGAGCGCTACAGCCACGTCATGCACATCGTCTCGACGGTGACCGGCGAGCTGGCCCCGGGCAAGACGGCCTTCGACGCCGTCGCCGCCTGCTTCCCCGCCGGGACGCTCTCCGGCGCGCCGAAGCCCAGGGCGATGGAGCTGATCGAGGAGCTGGAGCCGATCAGGCGCGGCCTCTACGGCGGCGTCGTCGGCTACCTGGACTTCGCGGGCGACGGCGACACCGCGATCGCCATCCGCACCGCGCTGATCCGCGACGGCGTGGCGTACGTGCAGGCCGGGGCCGGGATCGTGGCCGACTCCGACCCCCGCTCGGAGGACACCGAGTGCGTCAACAAGGCGGGCGCGGTGCTGGCCGCCATCGCGACCGCCGGGACCATGCGCCCGGCCGTGCCGACGGATGGCTAAGCGTCCACTCTGGACCGCGCTGCTGGCCCTGGTGCTCGCCGCCGGTGCGCTCTGGGCAGCATCGGCGTTGGCCTGGGGCGGGCGCACCCGGCCCCGGCCGGGCAGCGACGTGCCGATCGTGGTGGACACGCCCGGTTCCGAGGTCGCGCCCGCGCTCGTCCCGGTCGCGCTGCTGGCGCTGGCGGCCATCGCCGGACTGCTGGCGCTCGCGGGCGTCTGGCGCAGGCTGCTGGGCCCGGTCGTGGTCGCCGCCGCGGTGTATCCCGTTTGGGTCGGCCTGGGCGCGGAATCGTCGTCCTGGGGCTCGGCGGCGGCCGTCGCGGGCGGTGCGCTGATGGCGGTGGCGGGCGCGGTCGTCGCGGTGAGCGGGCATCGGATGCCCCGTATGGGATCGCGCTACTCGGCGCCGGCAAGCGGCAGGAAGACGCAGCCGGACTTGTGGCAGTCGCTCAGCGATGGTGATGATCCCACCGACTTGGAGCGGTGAAGCGCCTACCCGGTTCGGAGTGGCCAACGGCCCCGGAGTTAGCATCGAACCGGCGGGAAGGGGCAGTGCTTGTGAGGGATTACACGAGCAACACAACGATCGAGGGTGCCGCATGAGCATCCTTGAGTCCATCGTCAACGGTGTCCGGGAGGACCTCGCCGCGCGTGAGGCGCTGGTCCCGTTCGAGACCATCAAGCAGTTGGCCGCCAAGGCCCCGCCCGCCCGGGACGCCCACGCCGCCCTGCGCGGCTCGGACGTCGGGGTCATCGCCGAGGTCAAGCGGGCCAGCCCGTCCAAGGGCGACCTGGCAGCCATCGCCGACCCCGCGTCGCTGGCCAAGGACTACGCCGACGCGGGCGCGCGCGTCATCAGCGTGCTGACCGAGCAGCGCCGCTTCGGCGGCTCGCTGGCCGACTTCGACGCCGTGCGCGCGATGGTGGATGTTCCCCTGCTGCGCAAGGACTTCGTTATCTCCCCCTACCAGGTGCACGAGGCGCGGGCGCACGGCGCGGACATGGTCCTGCTGATCGTGGCCGCGCTGGAGCAGCCGGTGCTGGCCTCCCTGCTCGACCGCGTCGAGTCGCTGGGCATGACCGCGCTGGTCGAGGTGCACACCGCGGAGGAGGCCGACCGCGCGCTGGAGGCGGGCGCGTCGGTCATCGGCGTCAACGCCCGCAACCTGCACACGCTGGAGGTCGACCGCGACGTGTTCGGCCGCCTCGCGCCCGGGTTGCCGTTCGAGACCGTGAAGATCGCCGAGTCGGGCGTGCGCGGGCCGAGCGACCTGATGACGTACGCGGGTGCGGGCGCCGACGCCGTGCTCGTCGGTGAAGGACTGGTCACCTCCGGTGACCCCAAGGCGGCGCTCCAGCAACTGGTGACCGCCGGATCGCACCCCGCCTGCCCGAGGCCGAGCCGATGAACGACAAGCCCGACTTCGACGCGCACGCGCACAGCGCGCACGACCCGGATCAGCGCGGCCACTTCGGCATCTTCGGCGGCCGCTACATGCCGGAGGCGCTGATCGGCGCCCTGGACGAGCTGGCCGCCGAGTACGACAAGGCTCGGCTCGACCCGGAGTTCGTCAACGAGTTCAACCGGCTGCTGCGCGACTACGCCGGTCGGCCGTCGCTGCTGACCGAGGCGCCGCGCTTCGCCGAGCACGCGGGCGGCGCGCGGGTGTTCCTCAAGCGCGAGGACCTCAACCACACCGGCTCCCACAAGATCAACAACGTGCTGGGCCAGGCGCTGCTCACCAAGCGGATGGGCAAGAAGCGAGTCATCGCCGAGACCGGGGCGGGCCAGCACGGCGTGGCCACCGCGACGGCGTGCGCGCTGCTGGGCCTGGACTGCGTCGTCTACATGGGCGAGGTCGACACCGAGCGGCAGGCGCTGAACGTGGCCAGGATGCGGCTGCTCGGCGCCGAGGTGATCCCGGTGAAGTCCGGGTCGCGCACGCTCAAGGACGCCATCAACGAGGCGCTCCGCGACTGGGTGACCAATGTGGACACCACGCACTACCTGCTGGGCACCGCCGCTGGCGCGCACCCGTTCCCGCTGATGGTGCGCAACTTCCACCGCGTCATCGGCGCGGAGGCCCGCGCGCAGATCCTCGACCAGGCGGGCCGCCTGCCCGACGTGGTGACCGCGTGCGTCGGCGGCGGGTCGAACGCGATCGGCATCTTCCACGGGTTCGTCGACGACCCCGGCGTCCGGCTGGTCGGCATCGAGCCGGGCGGGCACGGCATCGAGTCCGGCGAGCACGGGGCGACGCTGTCGGAGGGCACCCCGGGCGTGCTGCACGGGGCGATGTCCTACCTGCTGCAGGACGACGACGGGCAGACCATCGAGGCGTACTCGATCTCGGCTGGCCTGGACTACCCCGGCGTCGGGCCGGAGCACTCGTTCCTCAAGGACACCGGCCGCGCCGAGTACCGCGTGGCGACCGACGCCGAGGCCATGGACGCGTTCCGGCTGCTGGCGCGGACCGAGGGCATCATCCCGGCGATCGAGTCCGCGCACGCCCTGGCGGGCGCGCTCGTGCTCGGCCGCGAGCTCGGGCCGGAGGGGCTGGTGCTGGTGAACCTGTCCGGCCGCGGCGACAAGGACATGGACACGGCGGCGAAGTACTTCGGGTTTGGGGAGTCGTGATGGGCCTGGAGCCGCTGTTCGCCGAGGTGGGCGCCGAGGGCCGCGCCGCGCTGGTGGGGTACCTGCCCGCGGGCTTCCCGACCGTCGACGGCTCGGTCGACCTGCTGCGCGGCATGGTCGACGCGGGCTGCGACCTCGTCGAGGTCGGCGTCCCGTACTCCGATCCGGTGATGGACGGGCCCACGATCCAGGCGGCCGCGGAGACGGCGCTGTCGGCGGGCTTCCGGCTCCAGTCGCTGTTCACCGTGGTGGAGCAGGTCTCCGCCGCGGGCGGGCGGGCCGTGGTGATGACGTACTGGAACCCGGTCCTGCGGTACGGGATCGACGCGTTCGCCCGCGACCTCGCCGCGGCGGGCGGGCTGGGCATCATCACCCCCGACCTGGTCCCCGACGAGGCCGACGACTGGATGGCCGCCTCCTCGGCGCACGGGTTGGACCGCATCTTCCTCGTGGCCCCGTCGTCCTCCCCCGAGCGCATCGCGCGCACGGTGGAGGCGTCGTCGGGCTTCGTGTACGCCACGGCGGTCATGGGCGTGACCGGCGCGCGCGACCAGGTGGGCTCGGCGGCCGAGGGCCTGGTGGCCCGCACCCGCGAGCACACGTCCCTGCCGATCGGCGTGGGCCTGGGCGTGCGGTCGGGGGCCCAGGCCGCGGAGGTGGCGGCCTTCGCCGACGCCGTGATCGTCGGCTCGGCCTACGTCACCAGCGCGACCACCGACGGCGTCGCGGGCGTGCGGGCGCTGACGGAGGAACTGGCCCAGGGCGTCCGCCGCACCCCTTCCACGATCGGGTGAATCGGAACCGGGACCGCTGAAAGGCCCCGGTTCCTGTCGGTCACGGTCCGGATACTCCGCGCATGTGGTTCGTGCTCCCGCATGCGGCGTGCCAGACTGGCCTGGCACTGGTTGACCTCGGAGGTGACCCGGAGTGGCCATGCCAAGCGACCCGTTCTACCGACCTCCGCGCAGGTGGACCCTGGGAGAGTTCCTCATGCTCCCCGAGGACCGGGGCGAGCGGGTGGAACTCGACGACGGCTCGCTCCTCGTGAGCCCGGCGCCCTCGATCCCGCATCAGCGAGTGGAGCGCCGGGTCCTGGTCGGCATCGACGCCGCGCTGCCTCCGACGATGGAGGTGTTCACCGGCGTCAACGTCCTTCTGAACATGTCCACCATGCTGATCCCCGACCTGGCGGTGGTCGACGCCTGCGGACGGGACGCGTTGTTCTTCGAAGCGGGCGACGTGCTCATGGTGGTGGAGATCGTGTCCCCCTCCTCCCGGGCCACCGATCGGAACCGCAAACGCAAGCTGTACGCGGAGGCGGGCATCCAGCACTACGTCGTCATCGATCCGCTGGTCTCGCCCGTGCGAACGGACCTCTTCCGGCTGGGCGACCATGGTCGCTATGAGTCTGTCGGTGAGCCCATGCTGGGCGTGCTCATGCTGACCGAACCCGTCCCCGTGACCGTCAAACTCGACTGAGGGGCACCTCCTCACCGGGACCGAACGCGCGGTGGCTACGGTGGGCGCGTGACGAGCGCCTCAAGCCTGGTCCTGGCGTCCATCCCCAGCCCCGACCGCGGGGTGTGGGAGGTCGACCTCGGGTTCATCAGCTTCCCCCTGCGCGCCTACGCGCTGTGCATCATCGCGGGCATCGTGGTGGCCATCTGGTGGGGGGAGAAGCGGTTCGTCGCGCGGGGTGGGGCGGCGGGGACCGTGTTGGACGTGGCCGTGTTCGCGGTGCCGTTCGGGCTGGTCGGCGGGCGGCTCTACCACGTGGCGACCGACTACCACCGGTACTTCGGGGAGGGGAAGAACCCCCTCGACGCCCTCAAGATCTGGGAGGGCGGGCTCGGCATCTGGGGCGCGATCGCGCTCGGCGCGGTGGGCGCCTGGATCGGGTGCAAGCGGCGCGGCGTGCCGCTGCCCGCGTTCGCCGACGCCATCGCGCCCGGCATCGTCGTCGCGCAGGCCATCGGCCGCCTCGGCAACTACTTCAACCAGGAGCTCTACGGCGCCCCGACCGACCTGCCCTGGGGCCTGGAGCTGTACCGCAGGGTCAACGAGTTCGGCGTCGAGGACCCGCTCAACGGCGTCGCCGTCGACCACACGCTCATCAACGGCAGCCCGGTGCACCCGACGTTCCTCTACGAGCTGCTGTGGAACGTCGCCGTGGCCCTGGTCATCGTCTGGGCCGACCGGCGCTTCCGCCTCGGGCACGGCCGGGTGTTCGCCCTCTACGTCGCCGGCTACACCCTCGGCCGCACGTGGATCGAGCTCATGCGCACCGACGAGGCCACCCTGGTGTTCGGCGTGCGGGTCAACGTCTGGACCTCGATCCTGCTGTTCCTGGGCGCGGTCGCGTACTTCGTCATCGCCCGCAAGCGCGGCCCCCGGGAGGACCTGGCCGCGCTCCGGGAGGCCCACGCGGACGGCACGGCCGTGACCGACGAGGAGCGCGTGACGGACGGCGAGCGGGCGGCCGACGAGGACGGCGAGCGCGCCGACCGCGAGGACGAGCCCAACGGCGAAGAGGCGTCCGCGACCGCGGACAAGCGCGACTGACGGCCCTGCCCCGACCATGACCGACCTCGCTTCACTCCGCCTGCCCGCCTACCCCCGCTCCGCCGCGTACGACCCCATGTGGATGATCGAGGGCTGCATGGGCCCCAACCCGCTGTGGCTGCTGGAGGACCTGCTCGCCGACCTGCCGTTGCGCACCGGCGACCGCGTGCTCGACCTCGGCTGCGGCCAGGGCCTGACCTCGGTGTTCCTGGCCCGCGAGTACGGCGTGCAGGTCTTCGCCTGCGACCTGTGGGTCAAGCCGACGGACAACCTGCGCCGGTTCACCGAGGCGGGTGTCGACGACCGGGTCTTCCCCATCCACGCCGAGGCGCACGACCTCAAGTTCGCCAAGGGCTACTTCGACGCCGCCATCAGCGTCGACGCCTACCAGTACTTCGGCACCGACGACCTCTACCTGCCGTACCTGGCCCCGTTCGTCCGCAAGGGCGGCTACATCGGCGTCGCCGTGCCGGGCGTGCGGACGGAGGTCGTCACCCCGCCGCCGTGGCTGGAGCGGTACTGGGAGCACGACTTCGCCGTCTTCCACACCGCCGAGTGGTGGCGGACCCACTGGTCGCGCCCAGGGCAGGTGACGGTCCTGTCGGCCAGGGAGGCGCCGAACGCCGTCGAGAACTGGCGCGCCTGGTCGCTGGCGTGCGCCGAGCACGGCAAGACGGAGTTCGTCCGCAGGATGTCCACCGAGACCGTGGAGATGCTCGACGCCGACGCCGGGCGCACGTTCGCGTTCCCGCTCGTGGTGGCCCGAACCTAGGTTTATCGCGCTCAGCGACGAATCGGTTACACTGAAGGCCGGTTCATCCGATGTCGAGCACGTTTCCAGGCTGTTAGTCTCAGTAGACACGCGGGCCGCCGTAGTCCCGTGCCCAGCCGTGACAAGTCCTCCATCACGTTCCTGAGCGCGAGACGCCAAGGGGGCCCTACGCGATGATCTTCTCCGCCCTGCCGCGCCCGCAGGGGCTCTACGACCCCGCCGCCGAGCACGACGCCTGCGGCGTCGCCATGGTGGCGGACGTGCGGGGACGGCGGTCGCACGGGATCGTGGTGGACGCGCTGACCGCGCTGGCCAACCTGGAGCACCGAGGGGCCGCGGGCGCCGAGCCGACCAGCGGCGACGGCGCGGGCATCCTCGTGCAGCTCCCCGACGAGCTGCTGCGCGCGGACGTCCCCTTCGACCTGCCCGCGCCCGGCCGCTACGCGGCGGGCATCGCCTTCCTGCCCGCCGACGACCAGACGGCGGCCAAGGAGACCGTGCACCGCATCGCCGACGAGGAGGGCCTGACCGTCCTCGGCTGGCGGGACGTGCCCGTCGACCCGGACGGCGCCGGGATCGGGCCCACCGCGCGCGGCGTCATGCCGCACTTCGCCATGCTGTTCGTCACCGGCGACGGGCACGGCGTCGAGCTGGACCGGCGGGTGTTCGCCCTGCGCAAGCGCGCCGAGCGGGAGAGCGCGGCGGCCGGGTGCGGCATGTACTTCCCGTCGCTGTCCAGCCGCACCATGGTCTACAAGGGAATGCTGACCACCGCGCAGGTGCCGCGCTTCTTCCGCGACCTGGTCGACCCGCGCCTGGTGACCGCGATCGCCCTGGTGCACTCGCGGTTCTCGACCAACACGTTCCCGTCGTGGCCGCTGGCGCACCCGTTCCGCTACGTCGCCCACAACGGCGAGATCAACACGATCCGCGGCAACCGCAACCGCATGCGCGCCCGCGAGGCGCTGCTGGCCAGCGACCTCATCCCCGGCGACCTGACCCGGCTGTTCCCGGTCGTGGACCCCGACGGGTCGGACTCGGCGTCCTTCGACGAGGTGCTGGAGCTGCTGCACCTCGGCGGCCGGTCGCTGCCGCACGCCGTGCTGATGATGATCCCGGAGGCGTGGGAGAACCACGCCACGATGGACCCCGCGCGCCGCGCCTTCTACCAGTTCCACTCCAGCCTGATGGAGCCGTGGGACGGCCCGGCCTGCGTCACCTTCACCGACGGGACGGTCGTCGGCGCCGTGCTCGACCGCAACGGGCTGCGCCCGGCCCGCTGGTGGCACCTCGTCGACGACCGGGTGGTGCTGGCCAGCGAGACCGGCGTGCTCGACGTGCCGCCCGACCAGGTCGTGGCCAAGGGCAGGCTGCGGCCGGGCCGCATGTTCCTCATCGACACCGCGGCGGGCGCGATCGTCGACGACGACGAGGTCAAGGCCGGGCTGGCCGCCGAGCTGCCGTACGAGGAGTGGCTGCACGCGGGCCTGCTCACCATCGCCGACCTGCCCGACCGCGAGCACGTCGTGCAGACGCACGAGTCCGTGGTGCGCCGTCAGCAGACCTTCGGCTACACCGAGGAGGAGCTGAAGATCCTGCTGACCCCGATGGCGGTCAGCGGGTCCGAGCCGATCGGCTCCATGGGCACCGACACCCCGCCCGCCGCGCTGTCGCAGCGGCCCCGGCTGCTCTACGACTACTTCAAGCAGAACTTCGCCCAGGTCACCAACCCGCCGCTGGACGCCATCCGCGAGGAGATCGTCACCAGCGTGCAGCGCATCATGGGCCCGGAGCAGAACCTGCTGGAGCCGGGCCCGGCGTCCTGCCGCCACATCCAGCTGCCCTACCCGGTCATCGACAACGACGAGCTGGCCAAGCTCATCCACGTCAACGACGACGGCGACCTCCCGGGCTTCGCCTGCACCGTCCTTTCCGGACTGTACGAGGTGGACGGCGGCGGACAGGCGCTCGCCGACGCGGTCGCGCGGGTGCGCCGGGAGGCATCGGAGGCCATCGCGGCGGGGGCGCGCACGCTGGTCCTGTCCGACCGCGACTCCGACCACCGGATGGCGCCGATCCCGTCGCTGCTGCTGGTCTCCGCTGTGCACCACCACCTGGTGCGCACCAAGGAGCGCCTGCGTGTCGCGCTGGTGGTGGAGAGCGGCGACGCGCGCGAGGTGCACCACATCGCGCTGCTGCTGGGCTACGGCGCCGCCGCCGTCAACCCGTACCTGGCGTTCGAGACCATCGAGGACCTCATCGCGCAGGGCGCGATCACCGGCGTCGAGCCGAGGGTGGCGATCCGCAACTACGTCACCGCCCTGGTCAAGGGCGTGCTCAAGATCATGAGCAAGATGGGCATCTCGACCGTCGGCGCCTACACCGCAGCGCAGGTGTTCGAGGCGTTCGGCCTGGCCCAGGACGTGCTGGACGAGTACTTCACCGGCACGGTGTCCAAACTGGACGGCGTCGGGCTGGACGTCGTCGCCCGGGAGGCGCTGGCCAGGCACCGGCGCGCGCACCCGGACAACCCGACCGACCGCGAGCACCGCAGGCTCGACACCGGCGGCGAGTACGCCTACCGCCGCGAGGGCGAGCTGCACCTGTTCACCCCGGAGACGGTGTTCCTGCTCCAGCACGCCTCGAAGTCCGGCCGCGCGGACGTCTACCGCCGCTACGTCGACGAGGTGGAGCGGCTCAACCGCGAGGGCGGCGCGCTGCGCGGGCTGTTCCGGCTGACGTCCGACCGGCCGCCGATCCCGGTGGAGGAGGTCGAGCCGGTCGAGGCGATCCTCAAGCGGTTCACCACCGGGGCGATGTCCTACGGCTCGATCTCGGCCGAGGCGCACGAGACGCTGGCCATCGCGATGAACCGGATCGGCGGGCGCTCCAACACCGGGGAGGGCGGCGAGGACGTCGACCGGCTCTACGACCCCGAGCGGCGCTCGGCGATCAAGCAGGTCGCCTCGGGCCGCTTCGGCGTGACGAGCGAGTACCTGGTCAACGCCGATGACCTGCAGATCAAGATGGCGCAGGGGGCCAAGCCCGGCGAGGGCGGCCAGCTGCCGCCGAACAAGGTGTACCCGTGGATCGCCAGGACCCGGCACTCCACCGCGGGCGTCGGGCTGATCTCGCCGCCGCCGCACCACGACATCTACTCCATCGAGGACCTGGCGCAGCTCATCCACGACCTCAAGAACGCCAACGAGCATGCGCGCGTCCACGTGAAGCTGGTGTCGGAGCTGGGCGTGGGCACGGTCGCGGCGGGCGTGTCGAAGGCGCACGCCGATGTCGTGCTGATCTCCGGGCACGACGGCGGCACGGGCGCCTCCCCGCTGAACTCGCTCAAGCACGCGGGCACGCCGTGGGAGGTCGGGCTCGCCGAGACGCAGCAGACGCTGGTGCTCAACGGCCTGCGCGACCGCATCACCGTGCAGGTCGACGGCGCGCTGAAGACCGGGCGGGACGTGGTGGTCGCCGCGCTGCTGGGCGCGGAGGAGTACGGCTTCGCGACCGCGCCGCTGGTCGTCGCGGGCTGCGTGATGATGCGGGTGTGCCACCTGGACACCTGCCCGGTCGGGGTGGCCACGCAGAACCCGGAGCTGCGCAAGCGCTACACCGGGCAGGCCGAGCACGTGGTCAACTACTTCCGGTTCGTCGCCGAGGAGGTCCGCGAGATCCTGGCGTCGCTGGGCCTGCGCACGCTGGACGAGGCCATCGGGCACGCCGAGCTGCTGGACACCGACGACGCGGTGGAGCACTGGAAGGCCGCGGGACTGGACCTCGCGCCGGTCTTCGCCGTGCCGCCCGCGCCGTACGGGACGAGCAGGCGGCGGGTGCGCGCGCAGGACCACGGGCTGGCCGAGGCGCTGGACCGCACGCTGGTGCAGCTGGCCGAGGCGGCGCTGGAGGACGCCCACCCGGTGCGGCTCGACCTGCCGGTGCGCAACGTCAACCGGACCGTCGGGACGCTGCTGGGCGCCGAGGTCACCCGCCGCTACGGCGGCGACGGCCTGCCCGACGACACCATCCGGGTGACGCTGACCGGCTCGGCGGGGCAGTCGCTGGGCGCGTTCCTGCCGCGCGGCATCACCATCGACCTGGTCGGCGACGCCAACGACTACGTGGGCAAGGGCCTTTCCGGCGGCCGCGTCGTCGTGCGCCCGCACCCGGACGCGCGCTTCGCCGCCGAGCGGCAGGTGATCGCGGGCAACGTCATCGCCTACGGCGCGACGTCCGGCGAGGTGTACCTGCGCGGGTGCGTGGGGGAGCGGTTCGGGGTGCGCAACTCCGGGGCGACGATCGTGGCCGAGGGGGTGGGCGACCACGCCTTCGAGTACATGACCGGCGGGGTGGCCGTCGTGCTGGGCGCGACCGGCCGCAACCTGGCCGCGGGCATGTCCGGCGGCGTGGCGTACGTGCTGGACCTGGACCCGCGCGACGTCAACCCGGACATGGTGGAGCTGCAGCGGCCGGGCGCGGACGACCTGCGCGCGCTGCGGGAGGTCGTGGCCCGCCACCGCGAGCTGACCGGCTCCCCGGTCGCGGCGTCCCTGCTCGGCGACTGGACCCGGCGGGCGGCGGGCTTCACCAAGGTGATGCCGCGGGACTACCAGCGCGTCCTGGCCGCGATGCGGCTGGCACGGGCCGAGGGCCGCGACATCGACACCGCGATCATGGAGGCGTCCCGTGGCTGACCCCGAGGGCTTCCTGCGCTACCCCAGGGCCGACATCCCGAAGCGGCCGGTGGCCGAGCGCGCCGCCGACTGGCGCGAGGTGTACCGGCCGGACGACGCGGACGCGGTGCGCGAGCAGGCGACGCGCTGCATGGACTGCGGCATCCCGTTCTGCCACTCCGGGTCGGCCGGGTGCCCGCTGGGCAACCTCATCCCGGAGTGGAACGACCTCGTCCGCCGAGGCGACTGGCAGGCGGCGAGCCACCGCCTGCACGCCACCAACAACTTCCCCGAGTTCACCGGCAGGCTGTGCCCCGCGCCGTGCGAGGCGGCCTGCGTGCTGTCGATCTCCAGCGAGCCGGTGGCGATCAAGCGCGTGGAGAACGCGATCGCGGACATGTCGTGGGAGAAGGGCGTCGTGGCGGCCCGGGTGTCCACTGTGTCCTCCGGGCGGCGGGTCGCGGTGGTGGGCTCGGGACCCGCCGGGCTCGCGGCCGCGCAGCAGCTGACCCGCGCGGGGCACGAGGTGACCGTCTACGAGCGCGACGACCGCCTCGGCGGCCTGCTGCGCTACGGCATCCCCGAGTTCAAGATGGAGAAGCGCCTGCTGGACCGCCGCCTGGCGCAGCTGCGCGCCGAGGGCACCCGGTTCGTGACCGGCTGCGAGGTCGGCGGCCCGTCCCTGCCGGTGTCCGCGCTGCGCGCCGCCCACGACGCGGTCGTCCTGGCGGTCGGCGCGCTGGAGGGCCGCGACGCCCCGGAGATCCCGGGCCGGTCGCTGCCGGGCGTGCACCTGGCGATGGAGCACCTGGTCACCGCCAACCGCGCCTGCGAGGGCGACGGCCCGGCGCGCATCGACGCGCGGGGCAAGCACGTGGTCATCATCGGCGGCGGCGACACCGGAGCGGACTGCTACGGCACCGCCGTCCGCCAGGGCGCGCTGTCGGTGACCCAGCTCGACCAGTACCCGCGTCCCCCGCAGACCCGCGACGACGAGCGGTCCCCGTGGCCGACCTGGCCGTGGGTGCTGCGCACCTACCCCGCGCACGAGGAGGGCGGCGAACGCCGCTTCGCCGTCGCCGTCGAGGAGTTCGCAGGCACGGACGCGGTGTCGGCGGTGCGCGTCCGCGAGGTCCGCGTCCGCAAGGACCCGGTGACCGGCGTCCGCGAGGTCGTCCCGACCTCCGACACCGCCCACGAACTCCCCGCCGACCTGGTCCTGCTCGCCATCGGCTTCACCGGCGTGCAGCCCATGCCCCTGCTCGACGACCTCAACCTGACCCGCACCCCCCGAGGCACCCTCTCCTGCGGCCCCGACTGGCAGACGACCACCCCAGGCGTCTTCGTCTGCGGCGACGCCCACCGAGGCGCGTCCCTGGTCGTGTGGGCCATCGCAGAGGGCCGCTCGGTGGCACACGCGGTGGACGCGTACCTGACGGGCTCGTCCGACCTCCCCGCCCCCGTGCACCCGACCGCACTGCCGCTTTCGGTGGTGTGATCGCCGATGGCGAGACTCGGCATCGGTTGGCAACTCCGGGGCTCGGGCGAACATCAGGAGAACGCCGGGTGAAGGGGTGATCGAGGTATACCGGTGATCCTTACCGTGGCCGTGTGTTAGCCAAATGGGTTGGTGACAACCTCGAAGCGTTCGTCGGCATGGTCACGCTGGTGCTCAGCCTCGGCGGGTATCTGCTGTCGCTGTGGCTGCGCCGCAAACGGGTGAGTTATCGGGTTCATCTGGACACCGCCATCGGGGTGACGCCGCACGCGACGGACATGATCGATGTGCGGTTGACCAACCGGAAGGCCGACGAGACGGTCGTCGATCCCAGTCTGGCGCTGGTGCGGATCATGAACACCGGCAGCACCAGCATCAAGGTCACCGACGTGCCCAGGGACGCGCCGCTGACGTTGCGGTTCGCCGGGCGGACGGTGGTGGACGCGCAGATCATCGAGGTCGGCGACGGGGTGCGGGCGATGGTCGACGGCGAGTGGCCGCCGGTGGGGCGGGCGGAGCTGCCGCTGCCGAGGATCCCGCTCAACCGGCGCGACCGGATGAAGGTGCTGGTCCTGCTCTCCGGCAAGCCCGAGGCCGCGGGCACGAAGGACGGCGTCACCTGCACCGGCTTCGTCACCGACGGCAAGATCGTGCGGGACACCACCCGGGGCAACGGGCCGAGCAGGCGCAGCCTGGTGCTCGGCGGCATCGCGTCCACCCTCGTCGGCGCGTCCGTGGTGCTGCTGCTGAGCCCGCTCGGCAAGTCGCCCGGCGCGCAGGTCGCCTGTGCGGACGGGGACGTGGTCCTCGCCGGGTCCAGCGCGTTCGCCCCGGTGGCCACCGAGATCATCACCGCCTACACCGCGCAGTGCCCGGAGGCGAGCGTGCGGGTCGAGGGCCGGGGCAGCCTCGACGGCGTCCGGGAGCTGGACACCCTCGGCCGGGAGGACCCCGCCCAGCGGGAGCGGCGGATGGCCATGTCCGACGACCCGGTAGCCGGGTTCCCCAACCTCAAGGCGCACCCCATCGGCGTCGTGGCGTTCTCGGTCGTGGTCAACAAGACCGTCGGCGTCACCCAGCTCAGCCGCGACCAGGTGCGCGCCGTCTTCGACGGGCGGCTCACCAACTGGCGCCAGCTCGGCGGCCACGACCTGCCGATCAGCATCGTCAGCCGCAACTCCGGCTCCGGCACCCGCCAGGCGTTCGAGACCAAGGTGCTGGGCGCCCAGGAGCCCGCCGTCTCCTCGACCGACTGCGCGAACCGCTCGCCCCTCGCGGGCGCCGCGCCGGTGCTGCGCTGCGAGCGCAACTCGACCTCGGCCCTGCTCGGCGAGGTCGACCGCATCCCCGGCGCGATCGGCTACGCCGAGACCACCGCCACCGCCGACTACCCCCACGTCGCCCGGGTCCGCCTCGACGGCAAGGAGCCCGACATCGACTCGGTCGTCCGCACCGGCTATCCCTTCTGGACGGTCGAGTACTTCTACACCTACGGCCCGCCCGAGCCCGGCGGCCTGGTCGACGCGCTCATCAAGCACATGGAGACCGACGCCACGAAGAACATCCTGCGCCGCTCCGGCTACGTCCCGTGCGTCGACGGCGCCCTCGACCTCCGCGGCGACCTCTGCTGAACGCCGAGGGCGGTACCCGGAGCCAGCCCCAAGCGCATCGCCTGGTGGACGCGCCGTGTCCTCCGGGTGGCGTGCGCGGGCCTATGCTGTCCGCATGATCGACTTCTCCAAGGCTTCGGTGTTCAAGCTGTCCCCCTGCGACCCCAAGGACATCGGCGGGTCCGTGGCGCCGCTGCTGGTCAACGGCGAGGACATGCTCTACGCGTTCAAGTCGGTGCGGGACTTCGTCGTGTTCACGAACAAGCGGCTCATCGCCGTCAACGTGCAGGGCATGACCGGCAAGAAGCGGGACTTCACCTCGCTGCCGTTCGCCAAGGTCCAGGCGTTCTCGGTGGAGACCGCGGGCACCTTCGACCTCGACGCCGAGCTGGAGCTGTGGTTCAGCGGGCTGGGCAAGGTGCGGCTGGAGTTCAGGGGCAAGGCCGACATCCGGGCGCTCGGGCACCTCATCGCCTCCCACTGCCTCTGAGCGTGCGAGACTCCGCGAGGTGAGCGCAGCATTGGTCAACTACGGCCACTACACGGCGATGCTGGTCGAGCGCGGCCGGGTGCGCGGGCTGGCCCGGCACCTGGAGCGGCTCGACCGCGACGCGTGGGTGGTGTTCGGGCGGGGCCTGCCCGAGGAGGACGTGCGCGCGGCCATCCGGGCCGCGATCGGCGACGAGCGGGTGGCCGCCAAGGTCACCGTGGTCGCGCCGGACTTCAACCCGCGCGACCCGGGGACGCCCGAGGAGCTGTCGGTCGTCGTGGAGACCTTCCCGCCGCCCGAGGAGAGCGCGACGCTGGCCGTGCGCACGGCCGGCTACCGCCGGGACCTGCCGCAGGTCAAGCACGTCGGCACGTTCGGGATCTTCTACCAGCGCAGGCTGGCCAGGATGGCCGGGTTCGACGACGCCCTCTTCGCCCCCGACGACGAGGTCTCCGAGGGCGCTACCTGGAACATCTGCTTCCGCGACGACGCGGGCACCATCGTCTGGCCGAGCGCGCCCGCGCTGCCCGGGGTGTCCGCCGCGCTGATCCAGAACGGGCTCACCCGGCTCGGCCACAAGCACGAGACCCGCCCGGTCACCCTCGACGACCTGGCCGGCTTCCGGTCGGCGTTCGCCACCAACGCGCTCGCGCCCGTGCGGCCCATCACCCGCATCGATGACGTCGAGTACGCCGTCGACGACGAGACCGCGTCCATCCTGCGCCGCGCCCACGACCTCGTGCCCGAGGAGCGCGTGTGAGGTTCGCGGGGTTCGGCGAGTACGCGATCGACTTCTACGACGGCCTGGTCGTCGACAACTCCAAGTCGTACTGGGAGGCGAACAAGGCCACCTACGAGTCCGACGTCCGCGCGCCGATGCAGGCGCTGCTCGCCGAGCTGGAGCCGGAGTTCGCCCCCGGCCTCGGCCCGGGCAAGATCTTCCGGCCGTACCGCGACGTCCGCTTCGCCAAGGACAAGTCGCCCTACAAGACCCACTGCGGCGGCGTCGTGGAGGCCGGGCGCGGCGGCGGGGCGTACTACGTCGAGGTGAGCCCGGACGGCCTGCGCGTCGGCGGCGGCTGCTTCCACCTGGCCCCCGACCAGCTGGCCCGGTACCGCCAGGCCGTCGACACCGGCGGCGCCGAGCTGCGGGCGATCCTCGACAAGCTCGTCAGGCAGGGCTTCGAGCTGCACGGCGACCGCATGCGCACCGCGCCGCGCGGGTTCGCCAAGGACCACCCGCACCTGGACCTGCTCCAGTACCGCTCGGTCTACGCGACCCGGGTGTGGCCGCCCGACGACACGCTCCACGAGCGGGGCGCGCTGACCCGGGTGCGCAAGGCGTGGCAGCAGCTGCGGCCGTTCAACGACTGGGCCCGTCACCGTGTGGGAGCGCATACAGACAGCAAGTGACCGTCCGTCGAACTTTCTGAATCGAAACTCGCCCTACTGGCCGGTATCTCGGGATCGTTAAAGCAAGACGTATTAGGCTCTGGGACCGTGAGCCGACGCGCGAAGATCGTTTGTACGATGGGCCCCGCCACCGGCACTCCGGAGCGAGTGGCGGAGCTGGTCGCGGCAGGCATGGACGTGGCGAGGATGAACTTCAGCCACGGCAGCCACGGCGACCACAAGCAGATCTACGACCTGGTGCGCCGGGCGGCCGACGACTCCGGCCGCGCGGTGGGCATCCTGGCCGACCTGCAGGGCCCCAAGATCCGCCTGGGCACCTTCGCCAACGGCCCGGTCGAGTGGCGCACCGGCGACGTCGTGCGCATCACCGTCGAGGACGTCGCGGGCACCCACGACCGGGTCTCCACCACCTACAAGGGCCTCGCGCACGACGCCAAGCCCGGCGACCGGCTGCTGGTCGACGACGGCAAGGTCGGCCTGACCGTGCTGAGCGTCGAGGGCCCGGACGTGGTCTGCGAGGTCACCGAGGGCGGCCCGGTCTCCAACAACAAGGGCCTGTCCCTGCCCGGCATGGACGTCTCGGTCCCGGCGCTGTCCGACAAGGACATCGAGGACCTGGAGTTCGCCCTGCACCTGGGCGTGGACTTCATCGCCCTGTCCTTCGTCCGCTCGCCCGCCGACATCGACCTGGTGCACCAGGTGATGGACCGGGTCGGCCGGGGCAGGCTGCCGGTCATCGCCAAGCTGGAGAAGCCCGAGGCGGTGGCCAACCTGGAGGCCATCGTGCTGGCCTTCGACGGCGTCATGGTCGCCCGCGGCGACCTCGGCGTCGAGCTGCCGCTCGAGCAGGTGCCGCTGGTGCAGAAGCGGGCCATCCAGATCGCCAGGGAGAACGCCAAGCCGGTCATCGTGGCGACCCAGATGCTCGACTCGATGATCAGCAACTCGCGCCCGACCAGGGCCGAGGCCTCCGACGTCGCCAACGCGGTCCTCGACGGCGCCGACGCGGTCATGCTCTCCGGCGAGACCAGCGTCGGGCGCTACCCGATCGAGACCGTGCGCACGATGAGCCGCATCGTCGAGGCCGTGGAGTCCGAGACGCTCGCCGTGCCGCCGCTGAGCCACGTCCCGCGCACCAAGCGCGGCGTCATCTCCTACGCCGCCCGCGACATCGGCGAGCGGCTCAACGCCAAGGCGCTGGTCGCCTTCACCCAGTCCGGCGACACCGTGCGGCGGCTGGCCCGCCTGCACACCCACCTGCCGCTGCTGGCGTTCACCCCCGAGCCGAGCGTGCGCAGCCAGCTCTCGCTGACCTGGGGCACCGAGACCTTCCTGGTGCCGCAGGTCGACTCGACCGACGCCATGGTCCGCCAGGTCGACACCTCGATGCTGTCGATCGGCCGCTACCAGCCCGGGGACGTCGTGGTGGTCGTCGCGGGCTCCCCGCCGGGCACGGTCGGCTCCACCAACCTCATCCGCGTGCACCGCCTCGGCGAGGACGACCACGCGTAACGCGTCACACCGCCCCGGCCCCGCGCCAGGGTGGTGATCGCGCGCCGGGCCGTTAGGCTAATCGCGATTAACCTACGGGCCGGTGGAGGGCAGATGACGGACGTCGCCGAGCCGACGGTGCTGGACCGGCTGGTCAGGCTGCTGGACCTGGAGCGCGTCGAGGAGGACATCTTCCGCGGCGTGAGCCCCAAGCACTCGCCGGTGCGGGTGTTCGGCGGGCAGGTGGCCGGGCAGGCGCTGGTCGCCGCCGGGCGGACCGTGCCAGCCGACCGGCCGGTGCACTCGCTGCACGCGTACTTCATCCGCGGTGGCGACCCGGCGGTGCCGATCGTCTACCAGGTCGACCGCATCCGCGACGGGCGCTCGTTCACCACCCGGCGCGTCGTGGCGGTCCAGCACGGCAAGCCGATCTTCTCGCTCTCGGCGTCCTTCCAGCTGGTCGAGTCCGGGGTCGAGCACGCCGAGGAGATGCCGGTCGTGCCCGACCCGGAGACGCTGCCGACCTACTCGGAGCTGATGAGCCCGCAGCTGCGGGAGAAGTTCGGCCCGTGGGCGCAGCGGCCCCGCCCGATCGACGTGCGCTACGTGTCCGAGCCCGCGTGGCGCTCCCGCGAGACGGGCCCGCGCGATGCCCGCAACCAGGTGTGGATGCGCGCCGACGGCGTGCTGCCCGACGACCCGCTGACCCACGTCTGCGTGCTCGCCTACGCCTCCGACATGACGCTGCTCGACGCGGTGCTCGCCCGGCACGGCGTCTACTGGGGAGTGGACAACGTCCTCGGCGCCAGCCTGGACCACGCGATGTGGTTCCACCGTCCGTTCCGGGCGGACGAATGGGTGCTCTACGACTGCGCCTCGCCCAGCGCGTCCGGCGGGCGGGGGCTGGCGACCGGCCGGTTCTTCTCCCGCGACGGCAGGCTGATCGCGACCGTCGTGCAGGAGGGGATGCTGCGCGTCATCGACTGAGTCCTGAATGGACGGCAGGGCCGGAAGCCGTCGGGGTGGCTTCCGGCCCTGCCGTCGTGTCGGGCGTGGACCTGGGGTGGTCCGGTCGTCCGACGCGGGGCGCGGGCGGGAGGGGTGGGAGAGGCCCGCGCTACCCGGGCTTTCAGTGGAACGCGTCGTGCTGCTGGGCGATCCCGTCCTCCACGTCCTCGGTGACCAGCAGGCACAGGTGGGCGGTGAGGTACGCGCGGCAGGGGGCGGGCGCGCGGGTGAACAGCCTGGTCCGGCAGGTCGGGCAGCGACCGTCCGCGTCGGGGCGGTGGTCGTCGAGGAGGGCCCGCAGCGCGGTGGTCACCCTCGGCAGCTCCACCCTGGCCAGTGCCGGGTCTCCGGTGCCGGAGCGGCGGTCGAGGTCGTCGAGGTAGCCGTGCAGTGACGCTTCAAGGTGTCCGAAAAGCGACTCGCGCACGGCGCCTCCTGTGCCCGGTGTGGACTGCGGACCATCCCGGAGGGCTCAAGTGGACACCGCGACCTGCCGATGACTCGGTGGTCGGGGTCGCCCGGCCCTGGGGTGGACGTCTCCGTCTGAGGGGAACAGTGAGCAGCCTGCGCCTCGCAGATCGCTTTGTGCAAGTTGCACCACTCGATCGGGTGACAGCGGTGGCGCCGTGGTGAACGTTTCACCGAATATGCCCAGCACCGGACCGCGTCCCTTGTGTGCGTTCGGCTCTCGGCAGACACTGGCCGCGCACCCCTCGGTGCGCCTGGGTCGTTAAGGCGGGGGAGAGACGAGGTGACGAACGTGGCGCGTGGTCACAGCCCCACCGTGCGCAGGCGCAGGCTGGCCAGCGAACTGCGGCGCTTCCGGGAAGCGGCGAACCTGACCATCGACGAGGTCGGCGAGAAGCTGGAGTGCTCGGCCTCCAAGATCAGCCGCATCGAGACCGGGCACGTCGGGGTGACCCCGCGCGACGTCCGCGACATGTCCGAGCTGTACGGCATCGACACCGACCGCCGCGAGGCCCTGGTGCAGCTGGCCCGCGAGGCCCGCCAGAAGGGCTGGTGGCACGCCTACACCGAGGTGTTCACCGGCGCGTTCGTCGGCCTGGAGGCCGAGGCCGCCTCGCTGCGGGCGCACCAGGCGCTGCTCGTCCCCGGCCTGCTGCAGACCGAGGACTACACCCGCGCGGTGATCCAGGCGATCCGCCCGGACGCGGGCGCCGCGGAGATCGACAAGCGGGTGCGCGGCAGGCTGGCCCGCCAGCGCCTGCTCACCGATCCCCACCCGCCCGAGTACTGGGCGGTCATCGACGAGGCCGTCCTGCACCGCGTCGTCGGCGGGCCGAAGGTGATGCGCGCCCAGCTGCTGCGCATGGCCGATGCCGCCGCGCTGCCGCACGTGACGCTGCAGGTGGTGCCGTTCGGCACCGGCGCGCACGCGGGCATGGAGGCCCCGTTCCTCATCCTGGGCTTTCCCGAGCCCGCCGACCCGGATGTGGTCTACGTGGAGAGCACGAGCACCGGCACCTACCTGGAACAGCCCTCCGACGTGCGCCGCTACACCCTGATGTTCGACCACCTGCGGGCCGCGGCGCTGCGGCCGGAGGACACCGTCGACCTCATCCGGCGGGCCGCCGACCGGTTGGCCCAACGACCCGAAACCGAAAGGAGTGGGGCGTGACCGCAGACCTGGCACGTGCCCAATGGCGCAAGAGCAGCCGCAGCGGAGCGGGCAACGACTGTGTGGAGCTGGTGGTCCACACCACAGGCGCCGCCATCCGCGACTCCAAGAACACCGACCACGGACACCTGGCGCTGCCCAGCGGCCCGTGGGCCGGGTTCCTAGGCGCGGTCAAGGCGGATCTGCTCGAGCACTGACCAGGGACGACCCCTTACCCGGGTCCGGCGCCCCCTCAGGGGGCCGGGGGTAAGGGGTCGTCCGCTGTCCACGACGCGATCGTCCGATGCCGGGGCCCGCGCCTCAGCGGCAATCTCATCGTCATCACCACGGATGAGGGAGTCGCGAGATGAACTGGACGATCGAGGGAATCAAGGCCGAGGTCGAGTACCGCCGCGTGGCCAACACCGCCCGGGGCACCGGCGCGGGTTCCGCGCGGGGTCGCAGGACGCGGCTGTGGCGATCACGGACGCGGGGAGGTCGGGTCACCGACTGAATGTGTGCGACCATGCCGCACATGCCGCGCCTCGGTTCCGGAATACCCCTGGTGGCCCGCGGACGCGAACTGCGCGCCCTGCGGGCCGCCTACACCGCGGCGGCCGGTGGCCAGGCCGCCGCGGTGCTGCTGTCCGGGGACGCGGGCGTCGGCAAGACCAGGATGACCGAGGAACTGGCCAGGATCGCCCGCGAGGACGGCGCGCTCGTGCTCACCGGCCGCTGCCTGGACTCCGGCGAGACGGGACTGCCCTACCTGCCGGTGGTCGAGGCGCTGGGCCCGGTCCGCGAGCGCGCGGGCAGCCGGGCAGCGCTCGCCCGGCTGTTCGGCGACTGGGTGGAGCTGGGCCTGCCGGACCCCGGCCTGGACTCCGCGGCGACCGGCGCGCCGCGCACCGAGCAGGACCTCAACCAGCTGCAGCTGTTCGACGCCGTGCACGCGCTGCTGGCCGAGCTGGCCTGCGAGCGGCCGGTCGTGCTGATCCTGGAGGACCTGCACTGGGCCGACGCGTCGACCCGGCGGCTGGTGTCGTTCCTGCTGAGCAGGCTGCGCACGCAGGCCCTGCTGGTGCTCGGCACCTACCGCGCCGACGACCTGCACCGCCGCCACCCGCTGCGGCCCCTGCTGGCCGAGCTGCTGCGCCTGCCCGCCGTCGAGCGGCTGGACATGGCGCCGTTCAGCCGGGCCGACGCGCGGGCGTTCGTGAGCGCGCTGTCGGAGGGCGGGCTGGCCGACGCCGCCGTGCGGGAGCTGGCCGAGCGCTCCGACGGCAACGCCTTCTTCGCCGAGGAGCTGCTGGCCGCCTACTCCGACTGCGCCGAGCAGTCCGACGCGCTGCCCGCGACGCTGGTGGACGTCCTGCTCGCCCGGATCGAGCGGCTGGGGCCGCAGGCGCAGAACGTCGTGCGGCTGGCCTCGGTCGGGGGCAGGCGGGTGGCGGACTCGCGGCTGCGGGCCGTGGCCGAGATGGACGCCGGGCTCGACGCGGGGCTGCGGGAGGCCGTCCAGCACAACGTCCTGGTGCCCGAGGACGGCGACGTCTACACGTTCCGGCACGCGCTGCTGCGCGAGGCGGTGTACCACGACCTGCTGCCGGGGGAGCGGGTCCGGCTGCACGCGGCGTACGCCAGGGAGCTGTCGAGCCGGATGGGGGAGCCGGGGGTGGCCGCGGCGCTGGCCCACCACAGCATGGAGAGCCACGCGCTGACCGTGGCGCTGCGGGCGTCGTTGGAGGCGGCGTCGGAGGCCGAGCGGCTGGGCGCGCCCGCCGAGGCGCTGGAGCACCTGGAGCGGGCGCTGAAGATCTGGGCCGCGGTGCCGGTGGCCGAGCGTCCGTCCGAATCGAACAGTCGGCTGCTGGAGCGCGCGTCGTTCGTGGCGGGCACGTCCGGGGAGCCGGAGCGGGCGATCGCCTACGCGAAGGCGGCGGTGGCCGCCATCGACCCGGTCGCCGAGCCCGAGCAGGCCGCGCACGTCCGGCGGCGGCTGGCGCAGGCGCTCTACGCCACCGACGGGCGCGAGCAGGAGGCCAGGACGGTCATCGAGGAGGCGCTCGCGCTGGTGGCCGACCGCCCCGGCGTGCCGGTGACGGCGTGGGTGCACGCGGCGTACGCGACGATCCTGCGCGGCCTGGGGCAGCCCGAGGACGCGGCGGCGCACGCGCGCGAGGCGGTCACCCAGGCGCGCGCGATGTCGGTCGGCGGCGCGGAGGCGGACGCGCTGATCACCTTGGCGATGCTGGACGAGAGCCGCGGTGAGACGGAGGCGTCGCGGGCGGGCCTGCGCACGGCGATGGCGCTGGCGAACTCGGTGGGCGCGCCCACGGTGGAGATCCGGGCGCGGTTCACGTTGGCGGTGAACCAGTACGACCACGGCGACCTCGCGGACGCGGTGCGCACGTTGGACGAGGGCGTGGCGCGGGCGTCCGAGGTCGGGCTGACGTGGAGCACGTACGGGCTTGAGCTGCGCGCGCTGCAGATGGTCACCCGCTACACCAACGGCGACTGGGACGCCGCGGAGGCGTCGTCGGAGCCAGGGCACCGGGTGTCGCACGTGGTGTGGGGGCGGCTGGCGATGCTGGGCGCGATGATCAGCGTCGCCCGGGGCCGCTTCGCCGAGGTGGACCGGGTGCTGGCGGACTACCGCAGCGACGACCACCGCGCGACCCCGACGCCGATCGTGGCCGGGATGGTGGCCGCCGAGCTGGCGCAGTGGCGCGGCAAGCCGGAGCGGGCGCTGGAGCACCTGCGGGCGACCCTGGCGTGGGCGACGGTGAGCTGGGAGATGGTGTCGATCCGGCTGGCCGCCCTCGCCCTGTCCTCGGCAGCCGACCTGGCCCACGCCGCCGCGACCCGGCGCGACGACGACGCGACCGGGGCGATCGCTGCCGAGGCCGCGGAACTGCTGGACCTGGCGCGCAAGACGGCCGGGTCCGTGGTGCCGAGGACGGGCGTGCTGGGCCCGGAGGGCCGCGCGTGGCTGGCCAGGGCCGAGGCCGAGCACTCCCGCCTGACGGGCGCCGATCCCGACCTGTGGCGCCGCGCGGTGGACGCCTTCGGCTACGGCGCGGTGTACGAGCAGGCCCTGTGCCGCTGGCGTCTGGCCGAGGCGTGCCTGCTGACCGACGACCGCGCGGGCGCGGCCGAGGCATTGCGCTTGGCGGACGAGGTGGCCACGACCCTGGGCGCCAAGCCCCTGCGCGAGGCTCTGCGCCGCATGGCCCGCCGCGCCCGCATCACCCTGGACCCGGACGCGACGCCCCGCGAGCGCATCGACCTGTTCACGCCCCGGGAGCGGGCGGTGCTGGCACTGGTGGCCCAGGGCCGCACCAACCGCCAGGTGGGGGACGAGCTGTTCATCTCGGAGAAGACGGTGAGTGTCCACTTGAGCCGCATCATGGCCAAGCTGGGCGCCACCCGCCGGGCGGAGGCGGTGGCGGTGGCCTATGACCGGGGGTTGTTGGAGAGAGCGGAGTAGGCGCCTGCCCTGGCAGCAGGGCGGTGTCGTACCGCTACACGTGGGCGGATTCGGCTGCTGAGCGGGGAGTCACGCCTGTGCGAGCAGCGGGGCCAGGCGCCGCACGACATCGACCTCGTCGAACGCGCGGTGCTCGGCTTGCCCACGGGTCGGAAGTCCGCATAGGACGGAAAGGCCCAGCGGCCCTGCCCTGGCGCCCCGGGCAGGCCCGCTGGGCCGGGTGGATCAGGCGCGGTACGCCGTCCACATGTCACTCATGCGCTGGCTCTGGCCGGGGCTGAACTGGTTGTAGCAGGAGTCGTACGAGTAGTCCATGTAGTTGTGGATGGGGTCGACGCCCGGCAGCGAGCAGGAGTCGCGGCCCTCGGGGCAGCCGTCGGTGGGGCTGGACTGGGCCGGGGTGTCGGCGACCTCGTCGTTCTTGGTCGTGCAGCCGCCCTGGAAGGTGTGGTACAGGCCGAACCAGTGGCCCGCCTCGTGGGTGGTCGTCTCGCCCAGGTTGTAGTTCGCGATTCCGCCGCCGGGCAGGGAGTCGTAGTGGACGCGGATGCCGTCGATGCGCTGGTTGCCGCTCCACGGGAACGTCGCGATGCCCAGGTAGTCGAACTCGACCAGCCAGATGTTGAGCGCGTTCATCCCGCCCTTGCGGGTCTTCGCGCGGTAGGTGCTGCTCTGCTCGTCCCGGTGCCAGCGGTCGTTGTAGAAGCGGTCGACGCCCGCGAGTTGGAAGGTGAAGCCGGTGTTCGCGGCCTGGCTGGACTCCCGGCCCGCGAACGTCTCGTTCAGCACCGCGATCTGCTGGGCGATCTGCTGGTCGGTCACGTCGCCCCGGCCGTTGGCCGCGGCCATGACGTGGACGTACACCGGCACGGTCGCCGCGGCGAGGGCGCCCTGGCGCACGTAGTAGCCCTCGGCGCGCTTGCGCGCCAACAGGTCCTTGGTCTTCTTCTCCACCGCGGCGACGTCGGCGGCGGACATCGGCTCGTGGTCGAGCGGTCTGCCGCCGCGGGCCGCGGCCGACGTCGGTGTCTCACTCAGGCAGTCGAGCACCGGTGCCGCCGACAGCGCCGAACTCGGGGCGAACGGGGTGATGGCGAGCGCCACGGCGGACAACGCCGCGACGCCTGCCGCCTTGAACGTGCGGGATCGGCCCATCAGCTATCTCCCTGGCGTGGTGGGGACGGAGCCCGAACGTATGCAGCGGGAGATATGTATGGGAAGACGCATTCACACAGGAAATCTTCCCAGTTAACGGGGCAGACGCTTGAGGGCTTTCAGTCCGAGCGTGAGGCCCTTGGTCCAGAGCGCGGACGGCACGGCCCGCGTCGGGCGCAGCGGGACGACCCGCTGGGCGGCGATCGTCTGGACCTCGGTGTATTTCAGCAGACCCTCGACGCCGTTGCGCCTGCCGACGCCGCTGTCACCCATTCCGCCCATCGGCGCGTCGAGGCTGCCGAACGCGGCGCCGAAGCCGTCGTTCACGTTCACGGTGCCCGCGTGAATGTTCGCGGCGACGCGCTCACCCATTCGGCGGTCGCGCGTCCATACGCTGGCGTTGAGCCCGTAACGGGTGTCGTTGGCGCGGGCGATGGCGTCGTCCACATCGGTGTAGCCGTAGACCGAGACGACGGGGCCGAACGTCTCCTCCTTGTGCAGGGTCATGCCCTCGCGCACGCCGGTGAGGATCGTCGGCTCGTAGAACAGCGGGCCGAGGTCCGGGCGCGCCTTGCCGCCCGCCAGGACGGTGGCGCCCTTCGCCCGGGCGTCCTCGACGTGCGCGCTGATCGTCGCCAGCTGCTCGGCGGAGGTCAGCGATCCCATGTCGGAGCTGTAGTCCAGGCCAGCGCCGAGCTTGAGCGCCTTGGTGCGGTCGACGAACGCCTGCACGAACGACGCCCGGATGCTCTCGTGCACGTAGATCCGCTCGACCGACACGCACAGCTGTCCGGCCGAGGAGAAGCACGCGGTGACCGCGCCCGTCGCCGTGCGGTCGATGTCGGCGTCGGGCAGCACGACCATCGGGTTCTTGCCGCCCAGCTCCATGGAGTAGCTCGTCAGCAGCGCCGCCGCCTGGGCGGCCAGGCCGCGACCGGTCTCGGTGGACCCGGTGAAGCCGAGGTAGTCGGCCTCCTCGATGAGCGCGGAGCCGATCTTGGAGCCGCGGCCGAGGACGATCTGCCAGACGTGGTCGGGCAGGCCGGCGTCGGAGGCCAGCTCGTGCAGCCACAGCGCGGTCAGCGCCGTCTGGTTGTCCGGCTTCTGCACCAGCGCGTTGCCCGCGACGAGCGCCGGGATGGCGTCCATGCCGGTGAGCGCGAGCGGGTAGTTCCACGGCGAGATCATGGCCACGACGCCCTTGGGGTGGCGGACCTCGGTGGTGCGGGTGAACACCGGCAGCGCGCCCGCCTTGCGCTTGGGCGCGAGCAGCCTGGGCGCCTTGCGGCCGTAGTAGGCGGCCGTCATGGCCGTCACGGCGATCTCGTCGTAGGCGTCCAGACGCGACTTGCCCGTCTCCACCTGCATCAGGTCCAGCGCCTCGTCCTGGCGGGCCAGCACGAGGTCGTGCAGGCGCATCATGACCTTCGCCCGCTCCGCTACCGGCCGGGCCGCCCACTCCCGCTGGGCCGCCCGGGCCCGGGCGAACGCCTGCCGCACGTCCGGGTCGTCGATCTGCGGCAGCGCCGCGATCGGCTCCCCGGTGAACGGCGCGGTCATCGCCACCGTGGTGGGCGCCGTCCCGCCGACCGCCCGACCGACCAGCTCGGCGGCCCGTTCGGCCGACGGCGCGCCTGCGACGGCGCCAACGGAGGCGGCGGTAGCGGTCATGGGGCGGCTCCTTCGCTCGGGGCCACCATGTTACTTCCGAGTAATAGCTACCGGGTAGTGGCGCGGGTCACCCGGGCGACGGTCAGCTCGATGCGCGCCAGGCCGTCCTCGGTGCGCACGGACATCGGCAGCCCGGCCGCGGCCGCCGCCCGCTCGAACCCCGACTCCGACGGCAGGCACCAGGCCACCAGCCGTGTGTGCCCGGCCGCCCTGGCGATCGCGCCCAGGCGGGTGATCATCGCCGAGCCCACGCCCTGGCGCTGCCACGCGTCCTCGACGAGCACGGACACCTCCGCCTCGGCCGGGTCGGTCGTCCTGATCACCTGCGCCATGCCGATCACGCTCGTGCCCGCCATCGCCAGCAGGGTGCGCCCGCGCGGCGGCTGGAGCAGCCGGTGCAGCCAGCGGCGCGGGAGCGTGCGGACGCCCGCGTGATAGCGGGCGAAGAGGGTCTGCGTCGAGCAGCGCGCGTGCAGCTCGGTGACGGCGTCGGCGTCGTCGGCCCTGCCCTCGCGCAGCACGACGCCCGCGCCGGTCCTCGTGATGACCGCGGACGGTCCGGGCACGGCCCCGGCGGCGGCCAGCACCTCGGCGAACGCGCCCGCGCGGGCCAGCTCGACCTCGGTGAACGGCGCCCAGCCGCGCCGCGCGGCCAGCTCGGTCCCGTCGGGGAGCCGGACGACGGCGCACCCGTGGTCGCCCAGCGAGCCGGTCCCGACCGCGTCCGCGCCCAGCAGGACCCGCACCGCCTCGGCGGTGGTCTGCGGGTCGCGCAGGGCGCTCGCGGTCGCGCGCAGGGCGGCGGTGGTGCGGTCGACGAGGTGCCGCACGTCGGCGCGGGTGATGCCCACGCACCGGCCGCCCTCGGCGCGGATGTCGCCGATCAGCGCCGCCGGGGCCAGGCCGGGCGGGGTGCTGACCACGATCTCGTCCACCACGCCGCCGGGCACCGGCAGCACCGACAGGCTCAGGACGTTGCAGTCGCGCGCGGCCAGCCGGGTGGTGACCCGCGCCAGCGCGCCGGGGCGGTCGTCGAGGCTCACCCGCAGCCGCCAGGTGGTGGGTGTGTCCATGCCAGCAGCCTGCCCGCCCGGTATTGCCTGCCGGGGGCGTGCGGGTTTCCGTTCTGTGATGTGACCGGGTTCGCACCTACGGCTGCCCGATGGGACCTCCCCCTCGGCCCTCCCGGTTCCTACCGTCGGGGCATGGTCGGGTTCCGGTACCGGCTGCCGCGCGCTCCGGTGGCCAGCACGTCCGTCGACATAGGACACGTGGAGGTCCGGATCGTGCTGAGCCTCGACGGCGAGGTGGCCGTCGCGGGCCCGGACCGCGCGCCCTGCCTGGCCGCCGTGCGCGAACTCGGGACGGGCGTGCGCGTCGGCGGCGTCAGCGGCCCCCGGCCCAGGATCACCGCGGGCGCAGGCCACCGCTTCACCCAGACGACCCGCTCCTTCCGCGTGCCCGACACCGCCGTGTCGGCGGGCCTGTGCGTGGTCGACTTCGCCCGCGCCGCCGTCTCGGTCGCGGGCACCCTGCGCTACCGGCTCGCCGTCTCCGCCCGCCCCCGCACCGACGGCGGCCGCCCGGCGTGGGACGGCGCCCGCGCGTGGATGCAGCGCCACGACCAGGAGGTGTCGGCCATCGGCATGGTCGTCCTCGCCGCCGTCCCGGTGGCCCCCGACCGCCTGGTGGCCTCGTGATCAGCCGGTCGGCACCGACCAGATCCGGACGACGCCGTCGCCGTCGGCGGTGGCGAGGAGCGGTTCGACCGGGCTGAACGCGACCGCCATGACCCCGTCGTCGTCCTCGTCGTGCCCGGGCAGCGTCGCGATCGACTCCCGGGTGACCAGATCCCAGACGCGCACCGTCCCGTCCTTGCTGCCGGTGGCGAGGAGGTTCCCGTCCGGGCTGAAGGCCAGCGACGTGATGAGCGCCCGGTGCCCGCGCAGGTCGGCGACCTTCTGCCAGGAGGACTGCGCCCAGAGGGCCACGGCCTCCTCGCCCGCGGTGGCGACGAACTGGGCGGTGGGGCTGAAGGCCAGCGCCGTGACGCCGTCGGTCGTGAACCCGCCTACCGCGCGCTGGCTGCGCAGATCCCAGATGTCAACCTCGTATCCCCCGCCGAAGGTGGCCATCAGGCTGCCGCCCGGGTCGACGGCCAGGTCCGCGCAGTCCTCGGCCCCGGTGTCCAGAGTGGACGCGCGCGAACCGGTCGTCGCGTCCCAGAACTCCAGCGCGCAGCTGCCGTCGCCGACGCGGAGGGTGGCGACGGTCGAGCCGCCCGGCACGAACGCGCTCGCCACCGTGCCGCCCGTGGTGGCGCCGTCCAGCAGCCGCGTGGTCAGGTTCCCGGTGGCCGCCCATACTCCCGCACCGCCGTTCCCGCTCACCGCGAGCGACGAGCCGTCCGCGCCGTAGGAGATCCAGGAACCGCCGCCCTCGGTCATCAGGGTCGCGGTGACGGCGCCGCTCTCCACCGAGTGAACCACCACACCCGGCACGTCCGACCCGCTCGCCCTGTAGACGCCGACCGCGAGTTGCTTGCCGTCCGGGCTGAACGCCAGCGCGTCCAGGCCGCCCTGAACGGTGAACGTCTTCGCCATCGTCGGGCTGATCGTCCGCGGCACGCTGGATCGGGTGGGCGCCGTGTCCGAGGCCGCGGGTTCGTCCGCGGTGGCCCGGCCGATGAGGTCGATGCCGCCGACCGTCGCCGAACCCAGCACCAGCACCGCGGCGACGGCCATCGCGGCGAACCGGGCGGGATGTGCGGACGCGTAGTTGCTGATGCGCTGGGTGATCGTGACCGGGCCGCCCGCGACGATGTCCCCGATGTGGTTCCCGCCCACGTTGTGCACGACGCGGCCAGCGGGCGGCACGGGGGCGAGCACCTCCCGCGCGAAGTGCTGATCCTGCTCGGCCACCGCCCGCAGCACCCGTGCGGCCTCGTCCCGGGTGGACGGTGTCACGGCCGCGTTGTCGGCCTCGGCCTGGAGCCGCTCGATCACCGGGTGGGCGCCGAGCCGCGCGGCGACCACCGCCCTGATCCGGACCGCGGGGCCGGAGGCCGGTCTCTCGGCCAGCAAGGCGACTACCGTTTCCATGTCCATGCGAGTCCCAATCTCGGGGTGAATTGGTTTCGGAACGGGGTGGATCAGCCGCACATGACCCAGCGGCCGTCCGGCTCCCGGCGCACGCCGGAGTTCCAGTCGTCCGGCTTCTCCAGTCGCCGCCTGAGGTCGGGGTCCAGGTCCTGCGGCAGGTTGCCGTGCGTCCAGGCGAGTTCGGCCTGGTAGGTGCTTCCGCCGGTGAACGGCCGGTCGGCCGGGGCGACGGAGACGACCACGACGGTGAGGGTGACGCCTGCGAGGCTGACGCCGCCCTCCTCTGCGGTCCCGGACCGGTATTCGTCCACCACCCCGAGCCTGGTCTCCAGCCAGTCGAACCGCTCCGGGCACACGAGCCTCTCCGCGGCAGCCTCGTCGTTGGCGTTGAGCGCGGCGGCGAAATCGGCGACGGCCCTCTCCGGCGTGCTTTGATCGGATGCCTGCGTCGTGGGGGCGCCCTCGGTCGTGGCGGGGCCGCCGACCTCGGCCACGACCCGGTACGCGCCCCAGCCTGACAGGCCGAGCACGACGGCGAGGGCCACCGCCACCAGCGCGGTCGTGACCGGGCGGGCGCCCGCGAAGTTCCGGATCCGCTGGTCGATCGTGACCGGACCGGTGGAGACGATGTCGCCGACGCTGTTCCCGCCGGTGTTGTGCGTGGTCCTGACGAGCGGACCACCGGGGGCGTCCGTCCGCTGCCGTGCCGTCTCCGTTGGGCCGATGGCCGCGACCAGGCCCGCCGCGAACGCCGCGGCGTTGCGCACCGCGATGTCCTGCCATCCGGCGGAGTCGGCGGCCTCCTTGTGGCCTTCCGCCAGGTCGCTGATGCCGCGGACGGCGATCGTGGGGGTCGACTCGTGCAGGTGGCCCGCCAGCGCGACCCCGGAGCTCTCCATCTCGACGGCGACCGCGTCGTTGTAGTGCGAGCGCAGCCGCTCGCGCTCCGGCGCGGTCGAGGAGTTGAGCACGACCTCGCCCGCCGCGACCGGCTCGAAGTGCACCTCGGCCGAGGTGGCGTCCGCGCCCGGCCACGCCTTGCGCCGGTCGACGAGCTTGGCCAGCTGGACCAGGCGGTGGGAGGTGTCCCACGCCTGCGGGCGGGCGAGGAACTCCTCGCCGTCGATCCGACCGCCGTGGTAGGCGTACACCCGGGTGGCGACCACGACGTCGCCGAGCGCGATCCACTGCCGCAGGCCGCCCGCGATGCCCACGAACAGCACCGCCGCCGGGCGGAACTCCGCGATCGCCCGTTCGGTGATCGCCGCGGCGTTCACGGTGCCCATGCCGATGACCGCGAGGGCGACCGGGCAGTCCGGCCTGCCCGCGAGCGTGCCCACCTCGAACACCGTGCCCGCGGGGTGGTGGTGCGCCCGCAGGTCGGTCAGGTGCGCCCGGACGGCCGCGCACTCCAGGTCGAGCGCGGTGAGGATGACGATCATGGGACTCCGTTCGGTCCGGTCGCGGCGTCACGCTAGGGCGGGCGGGCACTTCTCGTCAAGGTGATGATTACGGGCGCCTCGTACCTGTCGTCTCGTCGGGAGGTCTTCATTCGTTTCACTTGTCGTCCGGGTGACATGAACTAGGCTTGCGCCATGTCCAGCGACTGGGAGATCCCCGCGGTTGCCGTCGCCGTCGACCTGGTCGTCCTCACGGTGCGGTCGGCGCGGCTGCAGGTCCTGCTCGTCGAGCGCGGGATCGAGCCCTACGCGGGGAAGTTGGCGCTACCCGGCGGGTTCCTGGCCTCGGAGCGGGAGGACGTCGACACGGCGGCCGGGCGCGAGCTGGCCGAGGAGACCGGCCTGCGACCGGAGAACCTGCACCTGGAGCAGCTGCGGACCTACGGCGCGCCGAACCGCGACCCGCGGCGCCGCGTCATCGCCGTGGCGTACCTGGCCATCGTGCCCGACCTGCCGGAGCCGACGGCGGGCGGCGACGCGCGCTCGGCCCGGTGGGTTCCGGTGTCCCAGGTGCTCACCCGACGCGCCACGCTGGCCTTCGACCACCAGCGCATCCTGTCCGACGGGGTCGAGCGGGCCAGGAGCAGGCTGGAGTACTCGGCACTGGCCACGGCGTTCTGCCCGCCGCAGTTCACCGTCGCCGACTTGCGCAACGTCTACGAGATCGTGTGGGGCGAGACCCTCGACCCGCGCAACTTCCACCGCAAGGTCACCGGCGTGGCGGACTTCCTGGTCCCGACCGGCGGCCACACGACCAAGCACGGCGGCAGGCCTGCCGCGCTGTACCGCAGGGGGACCGCCGACGTGCTGCACCCGCCGATCCTGCGGAGCACCGGCGGCTGGCGCTAGCCGCCGATCATCACCGTGCCCGCGGCGACGATCGTGCCCGTGGGGGCCGGGGCGGGGTCGTTGCAGGTGTTGACCTTGTCGCCGTTGCGGGCGGCGGGCTTGTTGTTGATGAGGACCGACGAGCTGCCCTTGACCACCGTGCCCTGATTGGTCGGCGGATTCTGGAACGTCGACGGCGGCGGGACGATGTGCGGCGGCGCGTTGGTCGCGGTGCTGCCGACCACGGCTGCGGGCTGGCCGCCGATGAGCACGTCGGCGCTGCACCCCCCGGTGATGGTGCCCGCGAACGGCAACGGCGTCGGCGTGGCGACCGGACCGCCGGGGGAGGGGACCAGCACGACGTGCGTGTCGGTGCCGACCACCTTGTCGCCCATCTTGGCCGCGAAGCTCATGCCCGCACCCGTCGTTCCGGGGAGAGCGGACCGGGCAGGCTCGGGCGCAGTGCCTGTTTCGCCGCGGATGTCATGCGCGCACCCACCGTTTCGGCGCGGAGGGGCTCAGCGCGCCGGGCACGTTCTGGCCGGAGCGCAACGCCAGCTTCTCCGCGGGCGGGGCGATGTCCTCGTCGGACGCGGGCAGGTAGGCCGCCGACGCCGTGAACACGAAGGCGGCTCGGGCGGGCATGCCGAGGCTGCTCCACAGGTCGCCGGGGCCGTCGCCGGACAGCGCCAGGGTCACCGGCTCGTCGGCGTCGGACTCGAAGCAGTCCGGCGGGATGGCGTCGGCGAACAGGATCGCGCGCAGGGCCAGGTCCAGCAGCCGGTGCTCGTCGCCGACCTTCGCCGCGCGGGCGGTGACCAGGTAGGACAGCACGCAGCGGCGGGCGGGGGCGCGGCGGGAGCGCACCGCGCCGCGCTCGTCGCGGATGTCGTCCCATCCCGACTCGCGGCCGCGCGGGTCGTCGTGCAGGCCGAACAGGAACAGATCGATCGCCGCGGACGGGCGCTCGGTCTGCCAGGTGGGCTTCGGCGGGTCCAGCCGCACGGCCGTGCCCTCGGGCAGGGCGCGGCCGATGAGCACGCACAGCGCGTCGTCCACCTCGGTGATCACACGCGCCAGTCTTCGCCCGGTCCGGACGCCCTGTACACGGTCCGCCGCCCGTCCTTCCGGTGCGGCGGGTTCGCCCGAAGGTGCAGCCGCGGGTGCCCCGGCCCCCGCCCCGCGGCGACTGCGGTTGATCGCCGCGTCCCCCCAAGCTCGGAACCGGCGGATCCGCTCGCATGTGAGGGAGAAGAAGTCGACATGGCCAGCAGCTACCTCGCGCCCGGCGTCTACATGGAGGAGGTGTCCTCCGGATCACGGCCCATCGAGGCCGTGGGCACCGCGGTCGCGGCGTTCGTCGGGTTCGCCGAGCGCGGCCCCCTGCACGAACCGGTCCTCGTGACGAACTGGACCCAGTTCAAGACGACCTTCGGCGATTTCGTGCCGGGCTGCTATCTGGCCCACGCCGTCTACGGCTACTTCCAGAACGGCGGCGGCGTCGCCTACGTGGTGCGCGTCGGCGCCGCGCCCGACGGCGGCGCGCAGGGCAACGGGCACGCCCCCGCCGCGCGGGCCGAGCTGCCCGGCGCCGAGGGCCGCCCCGGCCTCACCGTGGCCGCCCGCTCGCCCATGGACACCGACCTGGCCGTCGAGGTCACGCCCGACGGCGAGGACACCTTCCGGCTCGTGGTCAAGAAGGCGGGCCAGCCGGTGGAGACGTTCGACAACGTCACCGCCAAGCGCGGCCCCAACAACGTGGCCACCGTGGTGCAGCAGCAGTCCAAGCTGATCACCGTCGAGGAGGTCAAGGGCAAGGCGCTGGCCGTGCCGAACGCCGGGGAGACCGCGCTGGTCCCGCCAGCGGACGCCAACCTGCCCGCCAGGATCGACTCCAACGAGTACGTGGGCAACGCCGCCGACCGCACCGGCTTCGCCGGGCTGGAGGCCATCGACGAGATCACCATGCTCTGCGTCCCCGACCTCATGGCCGCCCACCAGGCGGGCGCGCTCAGCGGCGAGGACGTCAAGGCAGTGCAGCTGGCGATGATCGCGCACTGCGAGCTCATGGCCGACCGGGTGGCCATCCTGGACGCCCCGCCCGGGCTCAAGGCGCAGCAGGTCAAGGAGTGGCGGCAGGACTTCGCTGGCTACGACTCCAAGTACGCCGCGCTGTACTGGCCGTGGATCAAGGTTGCCGACCCGGTCGCGGGCAAGCAGGTGTTCGTGCCGCCGTCGGGCCACATGGCGGGCATCTGGGCGCGCAACGACTCCCAGCGCGGCGTGCACAAGGCCCCCGCGAACGAGGTCGTGCGCGGCGCGGTGACGCTGGAGCTGAACATCACCAAGGGTGAGCACGACCTGCTGAACCCCATCGCGGTCAACTGCATCCGCTCCTTCCGCGGCCAGGGCATCCGGGTGTGGGGCGCGCGCACGCTCTCCAGCGACCCCGAGTGGCGCTACCTCAACGTGCGCAGGCTGTTCAACTACGTGGAGAAGTCCATCCTGCAGGGCACGAACTGGGTGGTGTTCGAGCCCAACGACCCCAAGCTGTGGGACTCGGTCAAGCGCACGGTGACGATGTTCCTGCGGCGGGTCTGGCGCGACGGCGCCCTGTTCGGCAAGTCGCCCGCCGAGGCGTTCTTCGTCAAGTGCGACGAGGAGAACAACCCCCCGGAGAACCGGGACGCGGGCATCCTCACCGTGGAGATCGGCATCGCGCCGGTCAAGCCCGCCGAGTTCGTGGTGTTCCGCATCTCGCAGTTCGCCGAGGGCGCCGGTCTCGAGGAATAGGAGTTAGGTCATGGCGGGTGGACTGGGTTCCAACCAACCGAACGACGCGCTGACCGCGGCGCGGTTCTCGATCACCATCGACGGCTACGAGATCGCGTCGTTCTCCGAGCTGCAGGGCATCACCACCGAGGTGGAGCCGGTCGAGCTGATGGAGTCGACGGACAAGGAGGTCGTCCTCAAGAAGCTGCCGGGCAAGACCAAGCCCGCGACGCTGGTGCTCAAGCGCGGCAAGAACTCCAGCATGGAACTGTGGGCCTGGCACGAGGCCGTGCTCGCCGGGGACATCGTCGCCGCGCGCAAGTCGTGCTCGCTGGTCATGTACGGCACGGACGGCAAGCCGGTGGCGCGGTACCACCTCGAGCACGCGTGGCCGTCCAAACTGGAGATCGGCGCGCTGAAGGCGGGCTCCAGCGAGGTGCTGATGGAGACGGTCACGATCGTGTCCGAGCGCATCCAGCGCGTGTCGGTGTGACGGCGGCGGTCACCTCGACCGGGCTGCGCACGGAGTACCCGTTCACGCTGCCCCGCGGGTACGTCGACGAGCACGGCCAGGTGCACCGCTCCGGCGTCATGCGCCTGGCCACGGCCCGCGACGAGATCACGACGCAGTCCGACCAGCGGGCGCGCGCCAACCCGGCGTACCTGACGGTGCTGCTGCTGGAGCGCACGGTCACCACGCTGGGCGACCTGCCCGCTGTGGACACGTTCGTGGTGGAGAACCTGTTCGCCTCCGACATGGCGTTCCTGCAGGACCTGTACCGACGCATCAACGCAGACGGGCACACCGAGGTCGCGGTGGACTGCCCGCACTGCGGCAAGGGCTTCGCGGTGGACCTCGCCGGTGATGCGCCGGGGGGATCGTGACGTACGCGACCGACCGCCTCTGGGAGGAGGTCGCGTACGTCGCCTACTACCTGCACTGGCAGTTCGACTCGATCCTCGACCTCGAACACCCGGTGCGCACCCGGCTGATCACCGAGATCGGCCGCATCCACACCAGAGTCGAGCAGTAGGAGGGAGGGGCCCATGCGGTGGAGGTTCTGGGGCACGGCCAAAGCGGACCAGGCCCCACCCGACGACGCGACGCATCCGGCGCCGGGCGGCGCGGCAGGTCCAGCGCCGGGCGCCGGTCCCGCTGGTGCGGGATCGCCGGGAAGCCCGGATGCCCAGTGGGCCACCGGTGCGACCGCAGGCGGCACGGGGCCTGCCGGCGGTGCAGGCTCGGCAGGCGGCCCGGTGGAGCAATGGACTGCTGGTGACTCGGCTGGTTCGGCCTTTCCGGGCGGCAGCGCGCGGGAGCAGGCGTCGGGCGGTGCGGCAGGTCAAGCATCGGCTGGCGGCATTGTCGGGCAGGCGTCGAATGGCGCGGCGGGGCAGGCGCTGGCCGGAGGTTCGGCAGGTCAGGTGCCGGTGGGCCACAGGTCGGCTGGTGACTCGGCTGGTTCGGCCACGGGCGGCGGAGCGCCGGGGCCGGGCGGGTCTGGCCAGGCGAGCGGTGCGGGTGGGGCGGGGGCTGGGCGTGGGTCTGCTCGGTCCTGGGCCTCCTTGCCGCCGTTGACGCCCACTGTTCGGGGGGTTGCGCCGTTGGTGGTGGGGGACGCTCCGGTGCGGCCGCCGTTGATCGATCCTCGAGCCTCCGTCGTGGTGGAGCGGGAGGCGATCGGGCGGGTGGAGGGGTTGGCGCGGGTGTTGCCGGTGCCTGAGGTGGTGGCCGGGCCGACCGCGCCGTTGCCGCCGCCGCCCGCGCCGCGGCGGGTGCGGGCTGGGCTGGCTGGTGAGAGCAAACCGTTGACCGCGGCGACCGACGAGTTCGTCGGGGAGGCGCGGGAGCCCGCGGAGCCGTACCGGGCGCCCGGGTGGCTCCGGCACATTCCCGAGTGGATGAAGCCCGAGGCCGCGCCCGCTATCCCCAGCACCATCCCGGCGGACTTCCCCACGTCAATCCCGACGGCCATCCCCACCAACATCCCCGCTGTCCTGCCGCCCCTCACCCCACCGCCTGCCCAGCAGGCCGATCCGGCGCCGCGACCGTCCCCCGAGCCGCCCGCCCGGGTGGCCGAGCAGGGGACCGCGCCCGCGCCGCCGAGGCCGCTGCCGCCGCGGCGACGGTCCTTGGGGCAGACGCGCAGGCTCGGGCTCGGCGCGCCGGTCTCGCGGGTGGAGCCCGATGCCCCGCCGGAGACGCCCGCTCGCACCGGGTTCCCGTACACCCTGGACGGTCTGCGCAAGGTCGACCAGCCGCCGTCGCTCGCCGAGGCGCTTGCCGCGACTGCTGAGCAGCCCCCGCTTGTGCACCCCGAGGCGCTTGGGGCGACCGCTGAGCAGCCCCCGCTCGTGCACCCCGAAGCGCTTGCGGCGACCGCCGAACAGCCTCCGCTCGTGCACCCCGAGGCCACGCCGACCGGGTCGGAGGACCGGTCGGAGCGCCCTTTTGACCGGCCCCCGGCCCCGGGGGAGCCGATCGTGCAGGTGACCGCCCCCGCCGACATCGCCGACGACGTCAGCCGGACGACCGGCACCGACGTCACCGACGTCCCCGTCTTCCGCGGCCCCGCCGTCGACGCCGCCGCGCGGGAGCGGGGCGCGCGGGCGTTCGCCAGGGCAGGCGCCGTGTTCCTCCCCGACGCCGCCGGTCCCCTCACCGCGCCCAAGGCGCGCGCGCTCGTCGCCCACGAACTCGTGCACGTCGCCCAGCAGCGCGTGCTCGGCAGGGTGCCGGACCAGGGCCGCAGGCTGGAGGCCGAGGCCGTCGCCGTCGAACGCCGCTACGAGACCACCAGCGCCGCCGCCCCCGAACTCCACCACCCGAGGCCTGCCCCCGCCCCGGCGCTCGGCGGACCAGCCCAGCTCGCCGTCCAGCCGACGGCCGTGCAGTCGTCGCACTTCGAGCAGCCCGAACGCGAGGAGATCGCGCACATCGCCGAGACCTCCGCCCACCGCGTGGTCGAGCAGTGGAGCCACCCCCGGCTCGGCGGCGGCCCCGCGCCCGCGCCTGCGCCGGAGTTCGACCGCGAGGCCCGCCGCCAGGAGCTGGAGGCGGAGATGCTCGACATGATCAACACCGACCGCGACTACCAGAACCTCCCCCCGGTCGGGCACCTCGACCAGGCCGACCTCGAACGCCTGGAGCGCAGGCTCGACCGGGAGGAGTTCACCGGCTTCCGGCCGAGCCCGCGCCGCTCGTGGTCGGCGCCGCCGCCGGACGGCGTGTTCGGCGACGTGGTCCAGTTCAGCGAGGTCGTCGGCGCGGACGGCAGGCCCCGGCCGATGCCCTCTGCAGGCGCGCCCGCTCCGGCGCCCGCGCGGCAGGGACGGACGCCGGACAGACCGCGACCGGTCGAGCCCGACGACGAGGACGAGCACAGGCCGCACCGCTATTCCGACCACCGGGACCGCCGCAGGGCGGACGAGGTCGACGGCGTGTTCGGCGACGTCGTGCAGTTCAGCGAGACCGTCCCGATCCGCCGCCCGGACGACGGCCACGACCGCGCGGGCCACGGCAGCGAGCAGGAGCCGATCGACCTCGACCGGGTCGACATCGAGGAGCTGACCGCCCGCCTGTACGAGCGGCTGCGCGGGCGGTTGCGCCTCGAGCTGCTGGTCGACCGCGAACGCGCCGGGCTTCTGACCGACTTCCGCTAGAGAAAGGGGGCGAATCGTGCCACTGAGCGACAGCAGCAAGATCGGCATGGCGAACCGGTTCGTCGTGCGCATGTCCGGCAAGAAGGTCTACGACCTGGGCAGCTGGACCAAGGCCGACGGCCTGGACGTGGCCTTCGACGTGGCCGAGTACCGCGCGGGCGACCAGGGCAACAACCGGTTCTACTTCCCGGGCAACACCAAGTACACCAACGTCAAGCTCTCCCGCGCGGTGTCGGACGAGACCAAGCAGGTGCGGGAGTGGCTCGACAAGAACCAGTTCAACTGCGAGGTCTTCGACGGCGTGATCGAGCTCTACACCGCGCTGCACGCCGACCCCGTCACCACCTGGGACCTGCGCGAGGTCATGCCCGCCCGGTGGGCGATCAGCAGCTTCGACGCCGGGGCGAGCCAGATCTCCGTCGAGACCCTCGAACTCGTCCACAGTGGATTCCTGCCGGACGAGCGGATGCTGTTCTGACCACCTGAGGAGGTGCGCCGTGGCCATGACCATGAAGACCATGCTGGCCCTCACCACGCGGTTCCACGTGTCGGTCGACGGCGTGGACCTCGGCGGCTGGGCCCGCTGCAAGGGACTCGCGGTGAAGTTCAACCCGCACAAGGTGAAGGAGGGCGGCAACTACCTCTACCAGCCGGTGCTGCCCGGCAACATCGACTACCCCGAGGTCACGCTGGAGCGCGCGATGGACAAGGCCAGCGCCGCCATGGTGCAGGCGTGGCTGCGCAACCGCGCCCAGGCGTGGGTCCAGTCGATGATCGGCGCCCCCGGCGGCACCGCCCGCATCACGCTGTTCGACGCGCACGCCAAGGAGGTCACCTCCTGGCACCTGCGCAACGTCTACCCCAGCAGCTGGAAGGGCCCTGACCTGGACGCGACGTCGCTGGGCGTGGCGATGGAATCGTTGACACTGGTGCACGAGGGGTTCCTGTGACCGACTTCAGCGTGGCGATGTCCGGCGGCCCGGTCGACCAGGCCGCGAGCGCGGTGAGCACGCCGATGGACATGGCGCAGAGCACGGCGTCGGCGGTCGTGGGCGCGGGGGTCGGCGCGGCGGTGGTCGCGGGCGCGCGCGTGCCCGCCGTGCTGTACTGCCTCAACCCGAAGACCCCGGGCGTGGTGCCGTTCGACTTCAACCCGGAGAAGATCTCCATCCGGCGCAGCGCCAGCTACGTCTCCCGCCCCAACATGCACGACCTGCAGGAGCCCGCGGGCGGCACGGCGACCATCACCCGCAAGGTGATGGCCCCGGAGATCGTGCTGAGCAAGGTCACCTTCGAGGGGCTGACCGCGAAGCTGCGCTGCGACCAGCTGATCCGCTGGATGAGCCCGTTCAGCGGCCCGGGCGCGACCGGCATCGGCGGCGCGACGCTGGAGACCACGCTGCCGGAGCTGATCTTCCAGTGGGGCCCGCCGATGGTGGCCTTCATGTACGAGGTGCGCCTGCTCAACGTCGCGATCACCTTCGTCCGCTTCGACGTGACCGGCATCCCGCTGCGCGCCGAGGTGGACCTGAAGCTGCGCCAGCAGCCCAGCGCGCTGGCCAGCCTGCCCACCAACCCGACCTCCGGCGGCCTGCCCGGCCGCGCCACGCACACCGTCGGCGACGGCGAGACGCTGACCTCGATCGCCACCGCCCGCTACGGCAGGCCGGGGCTGTGGCGGCGCATCGCCGAGGTCAACGGGATCACCGACCCGAGCAGGGTCCGGCCCGGCCGCACGCTCTACCTGCCCAACCCGCACGAGCTGACCGGGGGCACGGCGTGACGGGCCTGTTCTCCGACGCCTCCGCGGTGGTCATGCCCGCGGTGTCGATCGGCCACCCGGTCGGCGTGCCGATGCTGCCGATGTATTCCCAACAGCTGATCCGCGCCGTCGTGGACACCCACCTGCACCTGCCCGACATGTTCGAGCTGACGTTCACCGACGAGGCGGGCACGCTCGTGGCCGACACCGGGCTCGCCATCGGCGCGGTGGTCACCGTCAAGGGCCGCAAGGCGGGCGGGTCGGACACCGAGCTCATCACCGGCGAGGTGACCGCGATCGAGGCGGTCTGCCAGGACGCGATGATCCTCACCGTCGTGCGCGGCTACGAGAAGGCGCACCGGCTGCAGCGGGCGCGGCGCACCCGCACGTTCGTCAACATGACCGACTCCGACATCGCGCGCAAGATCGCCCGCGAGGCCGGGCTGCGCGTCGGGACGATCGAGGCATCCCGCGGCACGCACGAGCACATCGCCCAGATCGCCCAGACCGACTGGGACTTCCTCACCGCCCGCGCCCGCGAGATCGGCTACGAGACCGGCGTCGCGGGCGGGGAGTTCTTCTTCCGCGCGGCCTCCTCGGCCTCCGGCGGGGGCGGCGGCCTGGTGGACGCGGCGGCGTCGCTGGCCGGGCTCGGCTCGACGCTGACCTTCAAGCGCAACCTGCACACGTTCCTGGCCCGCACGAGCGCGGCCAACCTGACCCCCGACGTCGAGGTCAGGGTGTGGGACCCGACGACGGCCGAGGTCGTGGTCGGCCGCTCGGACTCGACCACCGGCTCGGCCAGTGTGGACGACGACCCGCAAGCGCTTGCCCGCTCGTTCGGCAGCGGGATCTCGCTGCCGGTGCCGGTCCCCGCGCCCCCGCCGCTGCCCGGGATGCCCGCGCTGGACATGGGCCCGACGCCCAGCGCGACGGCCTACCTCGTGGTCGACCGCCCGGTGGGCAGCGGGCCGAGCGCGCAGAGCGCGGCGGACCGGGTCGCGCGCAGCGTCGCCGACCACGTGTCGAGCACGTTCGCCGAGGCCGACGGGGACGCCGACGGCGACCCGGCGATCCAGGCCGGGGCCACCGTCGCCATCGCGGGCGTGCCCGCCCAGTTCGAGGGCGACTGGGTGGTGACCAACGCCCGGCACGTCTTCGACCCGACCGAGGGCGGCTACCACACCCGGTTCGTCGTCAGCGGACGCCAGGACCGGTCGCTGCTGCGGCTCACCGCCGCCGGGTCGGCGCGCCAGTCGCCGACCGACGGGCTGGTGTGCGCGGTGGTCACCAACGCCAAGGACCCGCGCCACCTCGGCAGGGTCAAGGTGGCGATGCCGTGGCTGGCGCCGGACTACGAGTCCGACTGGGCGCGCGTGGCGCAGGTGGGGGCCGGGCGGCGCAGCGGGATGCTGTTCCTGCCCGAGGTCGGCGACGAGGTGCTGGTGGGCTTCGAGTTCGGCGACCCGCGCCGCCCGTACGTGCTCGGCGGGCTGGTGAACCGCAACTCCGACTTCGGCTCGCTGGAGACCTCGGTCAACGGCTCGGGCGCGGTCGTCGAGCGCGGCATCGCCTCGCCTGCGGGCAACCGGCTGCTGTTCGGCGACGAGGTCGTGCCGCCCGCGCCCCGGCCGCGGCGCTCGGACATCGTGCTGGGCACCAAGGACGACAAGCTCTCGCTGCGCATCGACCAGGTCGCCGGGACCGTCTCGCTGAAGTGCGACCCCGCGCCGCCGGTCAGCCAGGTCCCGGGCGCGCTGACCATCGAGTGCGGCGGGCAGGGCTCGATCACCATCAAGGCGGGCCTGGCCGGGCTGAAGCTGGAGTCCGACGGCCCGCTGACGCTCAAGGGCAAGACGGTCGCGATCGAGGGGCAGACCGCCACCGAGATCAAGGGCAAGATCATCAAGCTGAACTGAAGGAGGACGCGGTGTCGGCAGACTTCGTGGGCGCTGGCTGGGCGTTCCCGCTCGGGGTCGGCGCCCAGGGCGGCATCGCGCTCGTGCGCCGGGAGGTGGAGCTGGAGCAGGCGATGCGCCTCATCCTGGCGACCTACCCGGGGGAGCGGCCGATGCGGCCGGAGTTCGGCAGCCGCATCCGCGACTACGTCTTCCGCTCCATCGACCCGGCCACGATCGCCGAGCTGGCGCACGAGGTGCGGCGGGCGCTGCTGCGCTGGGAGCCGAGGGTGGACATCGAGGTCGTGGACGTGCGTCCCGACCCGGACACGGAGGGCGCGCTGTTCATCGACATCCGGTACCGGATCAAGGACACCAACGACCGGCGCAACCTGGTCTTCCCGTTCTACACCATCCCAGAGGACGGGAGTGACTACTGATGGCCCTGCCCGCCCCCAACCTCGACGACCGCCGCTTCCAGGACCTGGTCGACGACGCCAAGCGCATGGTGATGCGCCGCTGTCCCGAGTGGACCGACCACAACGTGTCCGACCCGGGCGTGACGCTGATCGAGACGTTCGCCTACATGACCGACCAGCTGCTGTTCCGGCTCAACCAGGTGCCCGACCGGCTGTACGTGAAGTTCCTGGAGATGATCGGGCTGCGGCTCATCCCGCCCGCGACCGCGCGGGTGCCGGTGACGTTCTGGCTCTCGGCCCCGGCGATCGCGCCGGTCGGGATCCCGGCCGGGACCGAGGTGGCGACCGTGCGGACCGACGTGGAGGAGTCGGTCGTGTTCTCCACCGCGCACCCGCTGTCGATCATCCCCTGCGCGGTGCACGCGGTGGCGACGGTGACCGACGGCGAGCCCGCCTTCCACACCGACGCGCTGCGCATGGGGGAGACGTTCCCGGCGTTCTCGGCGGTGCCCGCGCCCGGCGACCTGCTGCTGGTCGGGCTGACCTCGGCCGTCCCGCACTGCGTCGTGCGGTTGGACGTCTCGGCGCGGGTCGAGGGCGTCGGCGTGCACCCGGACCACCCGCCGCTGGTCTGGGAGGCGTGGACCGGGTCGGAATGGGTGGAGTGCGTTGTCAGCAAGGACAGCACGGGCGCGCTCAACACCGCGGGCGAGGTGCTGGTGCACGTGCCCGGGACGCACGAGGTGAGCGTGATCGCGGGGGAGCGGGCCGGGTGGTTGCGCGCCCGCGTTGTCGAGGTCGGCGCGGAGTTCCCGACCTACCACGAGTCGCCGATCATCGGCGCGCTCGCGGCGGGGACCGTGGGCGGCACCGTGGAGGCCGCGCACTGCGAGCTGGTGGACGACGAGGTGCTGGGCGTGTCGGAGGGCGTGCCCGGGCAGTCGTTCCCGATCGAGCGCGGTCCCGTGGTGGCCGACCGGGTGGTGCTGGAGGTGTCGTCGGACGCCGGGTGGCAGGAGTGGACCCGGGTCGAGCACTTCGTCGGCAGCGGGCCGCAGGACCGGCACTACGTGCTCGACGCGGCGGGCGGGACCGTCTACTTCGGTCCGTCCATCCGGGAGGCCGACGGCGGGTTCCGCGTGCACGGCGCCGTGCCCGAGCCGTCCGCGGTGATCCGGCTGCGGTACGCCGTGGGCGGCGGGCGGCTGGGCAACGTGGGGCGGGGCACGATCCGGACGCTGAAGTCGTCCATCCCGTTCGTCGCGTCGGTGGAGAACCTGCACGCGGCATCGGGCGGGGTGGACGGGGAGACCGTCGAGCAGGCCAAGGCGCGCGGGCCCATCCTGCTGCGGACCCGCAGCCGGGCGGTCACCGCGGAGGACTACGAGGCAATCACCCGCGAGGCCGCCCCGGACGTGGCGCGCGTGCGGTGCGTCACGGCGGGCGACGACGAGGCCGACGCGGGCTCGCTGCGGGTGCTGGTCGTCCCCGCGGCGGCGCAGCGCGACGGGCGCGTCGAGTTCGCCGACCTGGTGCCGGGCGAGGACATGCTCGCGCGCATCACCGACCGGCTGGACTCGGTGCGGCTGATCGGCACGCGGGTGCTGGTGTCGCCGCCGCGGTATCGCGGGGTGACGGTGGTGGCCCGGCTGATCGCGCGGCCCCGGGTGGACCAGGCGCGGGTGCGCACGGACGCCCTGGCGGCGTTGTACGGGTTCCTGAACCCGATCAGCGGCGGGCCCGACGGGACGGGCTGGCCGTTCGGGCGGCCGGTGCAGGCCGGGGACGTCTACGCGCTGCTGCAGCGGGTGCGCGGCGTCGACCTGGTCGAGGACGTCCGGCTGTTCGGCGCGAACCCGGTGACCGGCGAGCGCGGGGCGCAGACGCAGCGGCTTGAGTTGGACCGGCACAGTCTGGTGTTCGGGTACGACCACCACGTGAAGGTGGAGGACCACTGATGCGCGGTCTGGTCCCCGGTCTGGCCTCCCCGTCCCCGCTGCTGGACATGCTGCCCGCGGTGTACCAGGAGGACCCCTTCACCGAGCGGTTCGTGGCGGGCTTCGACGACGTGCTGGCGCCCATTCTGTCGACAGTGGACTGCCTGGTGAACTACGTCGACCCGATGCTGGCGCCGGAGGACTTCCTGACGTGGCTGTCGGGCTGGGTGGGCATCGCCCTGGACCCGGAGTGGCCCGTGGAGCGCAAACGGGCTGTGGTGGCGTCGGCGGTGGAGATGTACCGGATGCGGGGGACGGTCGCGGGGCTGCGCGCGCACCTGGAGGTGCTGACCGGCGGCACCGTGGACATAGCCGACAGCGGCGGCGTCGCGTGGTCGACCGACCCGGGCGCGCCCCTGCCCGGCGAGTCCCACCCCCGCCTCGCCGTCCGCGTCCGCGCGGCGGCGCCGATCCCGCAGGAAGTGGTCGAGGAAGCGGTGGCCGCGGGCAAACCAGCCCACGTGGTCCACCGGGTGGAGGTGACGACGTGATCGTCTGCAAGGGCTGCGGCCACCACAACTCCGAGAAGGACACCTTCTGCGGCCAATGCGGCGCTTTCCTGGAGTGGACGGGCGAGCGCGTCCAACCGCCTCCACCGCCCCCGGTGGAGGAGGACGAGGAGGAGGCCGCCCCGAAGCGCGGCTTCCTGTCGCGGCTGCAGTCGGTCCTCTACGCGGACGTGGGCAACCGCCCACCCGTCGAATCCACCCCCCGCCCAGGCGCCACCCCCACCCGCCCGGGCACAACCCCCACCCGCCCGGGCACAACCCCCACCCGTCCCGCCCCACCCCGCCCCGGCGGCCCTTCAGCGACCCCCTCCACGTCGTCCGCCCCGTCCCGCCCCAGCCCCCCGCCCAAGCCCGGCTCACCCCCACCCAAGCCACCCCCGCCGAAGCCGCCTCCGCCCAAACCGCCACTACCCCCCAAACCCCCAGTCCCCCCCAAGCCCAGCGCCGTCCCCCCACCTCCCCCAAAAACCCCCGCCGCAGCGCCTCCCGCACCCCCAGCACCGCCCGCACCCCCAGCCCCACCAAAGCCAGTCAGCGCGGTCCCCCCACCACCGCCCCCCAAACCCAGCACCACAGCACCCCCACCCCCACCCGCTCCGCCGCCCCCAGCCGCAGCCGCCCCACCACCCGCTGCGGCGATCCCGGGTGCGGCGGCCCCGCCCCCCGCTGCCGCGACACCAGGCGCCGCGAGCCCCCCACCCGCTCCGGCGGTGGCGGGTGGGGCGGCCCCGCCGTCCGTTCCGGCGGTGCCGGGTGCGGCGGCCCCGCCCCCCGCTGCGGCGACACCAGGCGCAGGGAGCCCCCCACCTGCCTCGGTGGTGCCGGGTGGGGCGGCCCCGCCGTCCGTTCCGGCGGTGCCGGGTGCGGCGGCCCCGCCGTCCGTTCCGGTGGTCCCGGGTGCGGGGGCCCCGCCCCCCGCTGCCGCGACACCAGGCGCAGGGAGCCCCCCACCCGCTTCGGCGGTGCCGGGCGCAGCGGCCCCGTCACCCGTTCCGGTGGTCCCGGGTGCGGCGGTCCCGCCACCCGCTCCCGCGACAGCGGCCGCAGCGAGCCCCCCACCCGCTCAGGCGGACCCGGGCGCAGCGGCCCCATCACCCGATCCGGCGGTGCCGGGTGCGGCGGTCCCGCCGCCTGCTTCGACGAAACCGGCGGCCGTCGTGCCCCCACCGCCCCCGGCCCAGCCATTGCCGGGTGCCGCCGTGCCGCCCCCTGCTCCGCCGAAGCCAGCCGCTGCGGCTCCGCCGCCGGTTCCGGCGAGTACGGGCGCGACGGCTCCGCCGCCTGCGCCGCCGAAGCCGGTCGGTGCCGTGCCGCCTCCCGGGCCTCCTGCGGCCAGCAGTGCGCTCAAGCTGCCGCCGCCACCTGTGCCGAAGGCATCGGTCGACAGTCCATCCCTGCCGCCGCCCCCACCTCCGCTCCCGCAGGTTCCCCCACCGGCAAGCCCGCCCGAGCAGGCCGCCAACGGGCAGACGGCTAGCTCGATCCCGCTCCCCGCGATCACCCCCAAGCCCTCCGCGGACAAGGTCGGTCCTATGGACAGCACTCCTCCCGAACCGCCCCGGTTGCCCACTGTCGAGGAGCGGGACGCGGCCAAGAAGTTGGTGGTGCCGGTTGCCGGGGTCGGGCAGACCGGGAAGGGGGAGCTGCCGCAGCAGCCGAAGCCTGCGGCGCCCGTCACCCGCAAGCGGCCGCCCACCGCCAAGCTCAAGCCCGGTGACCTGGTCTGCGGCGAGTGCGGCGAGGGCAACGCGCCCACCCGCAAGTTCTGCAGCCGATGCGGCACCTCCCTGGCCGACGCCGAGGTCGTCAAGACGCCGTGGTGGCGGAAGCTGCTTCCCAAGGGCGGCGCCAAGGTCCGCAAGACCGGCGACCGTCCCAAGGGGACTCGCCAGGGTCAGTCCAAGTTCGCCGAGACCGCGGGCGCCGTCTTCCGCGCCACCCGCAGGGTCGTCTCCATCCTCCTGCTGATCGCCACTATCGCCTACGGGGTCTCCAGCCAGTTCCGCGGCTGGGTCAACGAACGCGCGCTCGGCGCCAAGCAGTGGGTGGAGGAGCTCGTCCTCCCGCAGTACGACCCGGTGTCCCCGATCGCCGTCAAGGCGACCGCGGCGTTGCCCGACCACCCCGGTGAGGCCGCCGTCGACGGCAACACCAAGTCCTACTGGGCCGCCCCCGGCAACAGCAAGCCCATCCTGATCCTCACCTACGACCGCCCCGTCGACCTGGAGAAGGCCATCGTGCGCGCAGGCGCCCAGGACGGGTTCCAGAGCATGCACCGACCCCGCAGGCTGCACCTGGTGTTCGACACCGGCCGCACCGCCGACGTCGAGCTCAAGGACCAGCCGGACCCGCAGGAGATCAGCTTCGAGAACGGCCAGGGCGCGCGCAGCGTGGAGATCCACGTGATCGACGTCTTCAAGTCCGTCAAGGGCACCGACCTGGCCTTCACGGAGATTGAGATGTTCATCCGACGATAGACTCCCCGCCATGGGGAAGACCTACGACCGCATCGACGGCAGGCTGCGCGACTTCATCGACGCGCAGCCTGTCTTCTTCGTCGCCACCGCGCCGGTCGACGGCGGGCACGTGAACGTCAGTCCGAAGGGGCGGTCCGGCTCGCTCACCGTCCTCGACGAGCGGACCGTCGCCTACCTCGACTTCGGCGGCAGCGGCGCGGAGACCATCGCGCACCTGCGCGAGAACGGCCGCATCACGCTCATGTGGTGCGCCTTCGACGGCCCGCCGAACATCGTGCGCGTGCACGGGACCGGCGAGCCCGTCTTCCGCGACGACGAGCGGTTCCCCGCGCTCGCGGCCCGCTTCCCCGACGGCGACAAGCCCGCGATCCGCGCCGTGATCGTCGTCACCGCGAACCGCATCAGCGACACCTGCGGGTTCGCCGTCCCGTTCATGGAGTACCGCGGCGAGCGCACGCTGCACGAGGACCACTTCGGACGCAAGTCCGATCCCGAGTTCGCCGAGTACTGCGCCAAGAAGCCGCACGTCGGCGCGAGCCTGGACGGCCTGCCCGCGCTGCCGCTGCCGCTCCCGCCGCGCGCCGACCTCAGCCCCGGGTCAGGAACTCCGGCGGCGACATCGACGGGTACACCACCAGCAGCCGACCCGGCTGGATGAGCTCCGGCGCCACCCCGGCCACGGTGGCCGTGACCGTCCGGGTCCCGATCGCCGCCTTGGGGAACAGCAGCAGCGAGACGCGGAACGCGCCCTCGTTCGACGACTGCGCGATCGCGGTCTCGATCGACTCCTGGTAGCCCACCGTCACCGCCGCGTTCGCCGGGAACCCCGTGCCGCTCACCGAGATGACCCGCCCCGGCCTGCTCACGCCCGGGTTCACCACGATCACCGGCTGACTGCCGGACCCGCGCAGCGCCACCAGGTGCGGCGCGCCCGGCGCGTCGCTGGCGATGACCAGCACCCCGGTCCGCGCCCCCGGCCGGGTCGGCCGGAACTGCACGACCACCCCGCAGGACGCGCCCGGGGCGAGGACGGCGCAGTCGGTCGAGCGCACCGAGAAGTCGCCGGCGGCCGTCGGCGGCGCGGGGAAGGTCATCGGGGAGCCGCCGGTGTTCGTGACCGTCACGGTCGCGGTCGGGTCGGTGGACAGCAGCAGCCGCGCCCCGAAGTCGACCGGGTTCGGCGCCGCGGCGAACTCGGGTCCGCCCGGGACCACCGGGACCTCCGACCCGCTGCCGCGCAGGTCGACGGCGAACTCCCGGCCGTCGGCCAGCCGCACGACCAGAACACCGGACCTCCCGCCCGCCGCGGTCGGCGAGAACCGCACCCCCGCCAGGCAGGAGTCCTCGCGGTGCAGGCGGACGCCCACGCACGTGTCCGCGCCCGGGGCGAAGTCGACGCCGTCCACCGTGATCGAGGCGATGGTCAGCGGACCTGCGCCGACCACGCGCAGCGTCGCCGTCCGGTCGCGGGTCGAGCCGACCTCGGTGTCGCCGAAGTCCACCGGGTCCGCCACCAGGGTGGGCAGGAACGTGCGGACGAAGCCGTCCCACTCGCGCGCCTCGGGCGCCGGGTCGTCGGCGGTCAGGTCCTCGGAGAAGGAGTCGAAGGCGACCCGCCCGCCGTCCGCGCTCAGGCTCGGCACGCCCTCGCCGTCGCCGAAGTCGAGGATCCACTGGCTGGGGCTCAGGCCGCTGCTGCGGTTCCCGGCGCAGGTCTCGCCATCGGGCACGTTCTCCGAGCAGAACGGGTCGAGCCCGGGGGAGGCGAGCACGCCCGGCAGGCGGTCCGCGCCCGCCGTCTCGCGGGCCTCGTCCAGGATGAGGTCACGCACGACGACCTGGCAGTAGGTGCGCAGGTCCCGCTCTGCGTCCGGCGGCGGGACGGCGGCCACCGAGTCGGTCTCGTGCAGGCACGAGCTGGAGTAGGGGCCCCAGTCGATGCCGTCGTGCATGTCCAGGGAGTCGGTGACGAACGCGAGGTACCGGCCGTCGGCCGACAGCGCGGGCCGGGCGCCGTTGCGCAGCTCGCCCGCGTTGTTCCGGGAGACGATCGACGACCGCTCCTCGCCGCGCAGGTGCACGTAGACGTTGGGCTGGTCGGCCAAGGGGAACCAGGCCCCGTCGGAGTTGGTGTCGTAGGCCTGGGCCTCGAACGCCACGACCGAGCCGTCCCCGGACAGGGCCGGGAACCGGACCCCGACCTCGCGGCTGGTGCCCAGGAACGCGCCGTCCTCGTCGAAGTCCACCCTGGACACCTCGTCGGACTCGTCGCCGACGGCCAGGCGGACCAGCACGATCGCGGTGAAGTCCGGGGCGGGGGCGCTCTGCCCGGCCAGCCGCAGCAGCGGCCGCCCGCGCAGGCCCGGCTCGGTGTACTCGACGAAGTCGACGGTCATCGCGACGTGCGTGCCGTCGGCGGACAGCGCGCCGTCGTAGGCGCCCACGACGAACCGGAGGTCGTCGGGGTCGGGGTCGGCGCCGACGGTGCGGATCGGCGAGGTCGGCGCGCCGCTGTCGAGGTCGCGGTAGCGGACCACCCACCGGCGGCCGGAGTCGCCGATGGACTCGTCGGTCCACAGCACCCGGCCGCCGTCGGCGGAGATGCGCGGCGTTCGCGGGCTGCCCTCGTAGATGTCGGAGTCGGAGATCCGGTGGAACTCCAGGAGGCTGTCGTCGAGCGTGCCGTTGCCGTCGCCGTCGCGGTCGGCGACGACGACGTCCGCCGGGTAGTCGTCGCCGGTGATGTCGGTCGACGTCGTGACGAAGGCGACGTAGCGGCCGTCCGCCGAGATCGCGGGCTGGGCGCTGTCCCCGTTGGGCGACACCGCCTCGCCCTCGGAGTAGGCGACGCTGACCTGGGTGGTGACGCCCGTGGTCAGGTCGCGGGCGAAGACGTTGACCGAGAAGTCGTTGTCCAGGTCGGTGTAGGAGCCGCGGGAGGAGAAGACGACGTGCCGTGCGTCGCCGGAGATCGCGGTCTCCACGGCCTCGGAGTTCGGCAGCGTCGCCTCGGTCGAGCGGGTCACCAGCGCGGTGTCGCCGGGGGCGACGGCCGCCGTGCCCGCGGGGACCCAGACGACCAGCGCCGCCGCCGTCACCACGACGAGTCCGAGCGCGCCGCGGCGGACCGCGGCCGATCGCGCTGCGCGCACCGGTACCTCCCCTGATCGCGGACTGCGCAGCCGAACCTAGGCGCGCTGAGGGAGAAGATGACCAGATGCGCGGGTGGCGAAGCGGTCGCCGTGGGGTGCCCGTTGGGGCAGCGCGGGCTGCCCGGCCCGGCACCCCGCGCGGCGTCCCCGCCGTCCGCGGTGATCGAGACACTTCCCCGCATGGGAGCCACCACGACGCTGGCGGGCCGCGAGCTGGCCGCCACCCCGGGCGAGACGGTCGTCACCACCGTGCGCGTGCACAACTCCGGCCCGCTGGTCGACCAGTTCAGCGTGGACGTCGTCGGCGAGGCGCGCGAGTGGACGACGGTGACCCCGCAGGTGGTCAACCTCATGCCCGGCCAGGAGGCCGAGGTCGAGGTGGCCTTCGCCCCGCCGCGCTCGTCGCAGGTGCTCGCGGGCGCGGTCCCGTTCGGCGTGCGGGTCGCCTCGCGCGAGGACCCGACCGGGTCGCGGGTCGAGGAGGGCGCGGTCCTGGTCGCGCCGTTCACCGACCTGCAGCTGGAGCTGGTGCCCAAGACGTCGACGTGCAGGCGGCGGGCGCGCCACCAGCTGGTGGTGGACAACGCGGGCAACCACCCGCTGTCGGTCGAGCTGCACCCGTCGGACCCGGAGGAGCAGCTCAAGCTCAGCCTGGACCACGCCGCGCTGACCGTCGAGCCGGGCACCTCGGCGTTCCTCAAGCTGAAGGTGCGCCCGTACGACCGGTTCCTGCGCGGGCAGGACCGCAGGCTGCCGTTCCAGGTGACCGCGGTCGCCCCGGAGACGCCGCCGGTGCACGCCAACGGCACGGTCGTGCAGCAGCAGCTGCTGCCGAAGTGGCTGCTGCCCGCGCTGATCGCCCTGCTGGTCATCGCCATCGCCCTGGTGACGCTGTGGTTCACCGTGCTGAAGCCGACACTGCAGTCCGCGGCGCGGGAGGCCGCGGTCGAGGCCGCCGAGGAGAAGCAGGCCGAGGTCGCCGCGAAGGCCGACAACGCCGCCGCGCAGGCGGCCGACGCCCAGCAGAAGGCGGACGCGGCGCAGAAGGCGGTCGAGGACGGCGGGATCGCCCCGCCGAAGCCGTCCGTGGTCTCCCCGGGCGGGGTGGACATCTCCGCGGGCAGCACGACGGACTTCCGCATCACCGCCAGCGCCCCGACGGCGGCCAACCCCACCGACTTCGCCACCTTCACCGCGGACCCGGCCCCCGCGGCGGACAAGACGCTGGTGATCACCGACATCCTGCTCCAGAACCCGCGCGGCGACGCCGGACTGCTGCAACTGCGCCGAGGCGACATCGTCCTGCTGGAGGTCGGGCTGGCGAACTTCCGCGACCTGGACTACCACCTGGTGGAGCCGTGGACGTTCGACCCCGGCGAGCAGTTGGTGCTCGCGGTCAGCTGCGAGGACCCCGCCACCGACACCTGCACCCCCGCCGCGTCCTTCTCCGGCAGGCTCGCGGGCTGATCGGGGAACAGCGAAACGGCGCGATCGGGTGATCGCGCCGTTTCCCTGTGCACGCTGTCAGATCAGGCCCTCGCGCAGGGCGTAGGCCACCGCGTGCGAGCGGTTGCGCAGCTGGAAGCGGTTGGTCACGTCGTGCAGGATCGACTTGACCGTCCGCTGGGAGTAGCACAGCTTGTCCGCGATCTCCTTTGTGGACAGTCCGGACGCGACCAGCCGCAGCACCTCGGTCTCGCGGTTGGTGATGCCCGCCAGGTGCAGCCCGCGCGGCTCCAGCACGTGCCGCTGCAGCCGGGACACCCGGCTGAGCAGCCTGCCCAGCAGGTCCGGCGGCAGCGCGCCCTCCCCGGCGGCAGCGGCCTTGACCAGCCGCACGAGCACGTCCGGCGTGGTCTCGCTGCGCCGCGCCACCGCGCACACCCCGCCCTCGACGGCGGTCAGGATCTCGGTGTCCTCCAGCTCGCCCGCGATGAGCACGATCCGGCCGAACCCCCGGCACTGCACCGACTTCAGCAGCGTGTTGGCCCGGTCGTCGAACCGGTCGGCCACGACGAGGGCCACCGCGTCCTTGACGTCCGCCGCGGCGATGTCGTCGACCAGCCACACCTCCGGTCTGGTCCGCAGCGCCATGTGCACCCCGTTGCGCAAGATCGGGTCCGTTGCCCTGATGACGACGGCGGTCCGGTTCTGCTCCAACATGGTCCCCACCCCTGTTCGCTCGGCTGCCCGATACCTTGCCCTTTCAGGCGTCCCGGGCGCATGGGACCGGTGTCCCGGTTGGGACCCTTCTTGGTGCCCTTTCCGCCTACTGCCGGTAGTTCTCGACGGTGCTCTCGTCCCTCGGCGCCGCCGCGTCCGGGTCGTCGCTCGCGCCGCGCAGCGCCCGCCGCTGCCGCAGCAGGTCCCAGCACTGGTCCAGCTGGACCTCGACGGCGCGCAGCCGCCGCGCCTCGTCGTCGGGCTCGATGTCGCCCTGTTGGGCGCGCTCGCGCAGCCGGTGCTCCTCGTCGATGAGGCCCTTGATGCGGTCGTGGATGTCGGTGTCGTCCATGCCGCCCCGGGTACCCGGGGGACACCCGGCCGAATCAGCGGCCGCTGCCCAGGCCCGCCTGCCGCGCCCGGACGATGGCCTGCGCGCGGTCGGCGACGGCCAGCTTGGCGAAGATGCTGGACACGTGGTTGCGCACCGTCTTCGGGCTCAGCGTGAGCCGGGAGGCGATGGCCGCGTTGCTCGCCCCGTCGGCCAGCAGGGCCAGCACCTCCCGCTCGCGCGAGGTCAGCTCCGGGAACGGCACGTCCGGCGCGGCGGGCGGGGTCGTGAAGAAGCCCAGGACCCGGCTGGCGATGTCCGGGCCGAAGATCGCCTCGCCGCGGGCGACCGCGTGCACGGCGCGCACGATCTCCTCCTGGCCCGACCCCTTGAGCAGGTAGCCCCGGGCGCCCGCGCGCATGGCGGCGAAGACGGACTCGCTGTCGTTGAACATGGTCAGCATCAGCACGCCGGTGTCGGGGCGCGACGCCACGATCTCGCGGGTGGCGTCGATGCCGGTCATGTCGGGCAGGTGGACGTCCATCACCACCACGTCCGGCCCGAACGCCCCGGCCGCCGCGATCGCCTCCGCCCCGGTGGCCGCCTCGCCCACCAGGTCCACGGTGGGCTCGCCCGCCAGCACGGTGCACAGTCCGAACCGGAACAGCGGATGGTCGTCCACGACCAGGACGCGCGTCGTCGCCACGGCGCTGGACGTCATCACGGCACCCCCTCCTTGGGCAGCGGCAGCGTGGCCAGCACGCGGGTGCCGCCGCCGTCGTCCGACCGCACCAGGCAATCGCCGCCCAGCTCGGCCGCTCGCTCCCGCATAGACGCCAGGCCGACCCCCGCGGTTGCCACCTCCGACAGGCCGATGCCGTCGTCGACCACCTCGATGTGCAGTTCGTCGTCCACCCACAGCCGCACCGAGCACGACCGCGCGGCGGCGTGCCGGGTGACGTTGGTCAGCGCCTCGCACACGATGCGGTAGGCCGCCACGTCGACGGACGCGGGCAGCCTCGGCATGACTGTCGGCACCTCGACCATGATCGTGACGCCCTCGTGCCCGCCGATCTGCGCGGTGCGGCTGGCCAGCGCCCCCGCGTACGCGCGCAGCGCCTGGACCAGCCCGATCTGGTCCAGCACCGGGGGCCGCAGGCCGTGGGCGAGCCTGCGGATCTCGGCCACGGCGTCGGCGAGCTCGGCGCGCAGCCGCGACAGCAGCGCCGCGGTGGGCGAGTCGGGGTCCACCCCGCGTCGGGCGGCGTCGAGGCCGAGCGCGATCGCGGCCAGCGTCGGGCCGACGCCGTCGTGCAGGTCGTGCAGCAGCCGCCTGCGCTCCTCCTCGCGGGCGCGGACCAGCCGGTCGCGGCTGCGCCGCAGGTCGCGGGTCAGCCGGGCGGTGTGCACGGCGGCGCCGAGGTGCGCGGCCACGTCGGCGAGGGCGACCCGGTCGCGGCGGCGCAGCACGCCCGTCCCGCCCGCGATCAGCGTGCCGACCGGCGTGCCGGAGAACGTCAGCGGCAGGCGGTGCGTGTCGGCCGTCGGCTCGCCCGTGCTGGCCGCCGTCTCCGGCCCGGCGGGGCCCGCGAACTCGACGGCCACGTACGGCAGGCGCAGCGCCCGCGCGACCGTGGCCACGATGTCGGGCAGGGTCTCGCCGGGCGCGCGGGTGCCCGCGAGCCGATCAGCCAGAATGGACACCACCCGGTAGGGGTCGTCCGGATGGCCGAACAGCCTGCGGTTGACCCGCTCGCGGACCCAGCCGTGCAGGGGCTGCACGAGCACCGCCAGCGTCGCCGCGGCCAGCGCCTGCTGCCACAGCCGGTCCATCGGCGGGAACAGCAGCGACAACGCCGTCACCACGCCGATGTAGGCGCCGATCATGCCCGCGCTGACCACGCCGTAGACCAGCGAGCGGCTGATCGCGACCTCGATGTCCAGCGCCCGGTGCCGTAGGATCGCCGTCGCCACCGCGATCGGCACCGGCAGGAACGCCAGCGTGTGGTAGCGCTCGGGCAGCAGCGGCGCGCCCACCAGCGCGGTCGGCAGCGCCCACACCGCCAGGTACGTCAGCACGCCCGCGCCCATCGCGATGGCCAGCAGCCGCAGGCGCCTGCGCGACTCGACGTCGGTGACGTAGGTGTGGATCAGCACGCCCAGCACGAGGATCGGGTAGACGAACAGGGCGGGCATCGCGGGGGAGGCCGTCGTGGCGAAGGTGGGGGAGATGAGCGAGACGACGCCGTACAGCAGCGGCCCGCCGAGGTAGGCGGACCCGACCTGCCACAGCGGGCGGGGCCCGGTGAACACGAGCGCGAAGTGCAGCATCGCGCCCCACAGCAGGACGAACGCGGCCTCGCCGACGTACCACCGCCAGAACTGGTCGCCCGCGGCGAGGTCGAGCGGCTGCAGCCCGAAGACCGCGGCGCCGGTCGTGGTCAGCACCGCGAACCCGGACGCCAGCAGCGCGGCGCGCGCCGCCGGTTCGCTGGGGCGCACGCGGAAGATGGTGATCGAGATGACCGCGAGCAGCCCGGCGACCAGCAGCGTCGGCCAGCCGTTGTTCAGGTCGCGGGTCAGCGGGTAGGGGCGCAGCGGGACCGGGATCGACTGCGCGACACCGTCGCGCACGATCTGGTAGACGAGGACGTCTCCCACCTGCGCGGCAGACCCGCCCGCGTGAGGTACTTCCCGACCGTCGATGGACTCGATGAGGTCGCCAGGCCGCAGCGGACTGCCGGCGTCGGCGGTGATGACCACGACGCCCGCGGGGGAGTGCGCGGCGTCGCCGAGGTTGACCGTCGCCCCGTCGCCGGGCGCGAGCGCGCGGGAGAGCAGGCACCACCCGGCCGCGCCGAGCAGTGCGAGGGAGACCAACAGGACGATGGCACCCGACCGCCGACCGGACACGCGGCGATCATCCCGCACGGTACTGCTTCCGCGACAGTCCCCTCGCCTGGTCAGCCCGGCCGCGGCCACCCGGATGGAGCAGTGGCGCCTGCTCCGTTCCCCGCCCAGTGGCCCATCGCTGGACCAACACGGTCGCCCGTTCCCGTTCGGGCGGACGCGGTCGCCCCGACGGCCGCCCTCCGGGCCCACGCCGGGACCGCCGCGGCGGGATTGGCTGGCGGGCATGGAGACCGTTGTCGTCGGCGCCGCCATCGTCCGCGCGGGACGCCTGTTCGTGGCCCGCCGCTGCAGGCCGCAGCCGGTGGCGGGCTACTGGGAGCTGCCGGGCGTCGAGGTGCCGGAGGGCGGCTCGGAGGCCAGCGCGCTCGCGGAGCTGTTCACCGTCGAGTTCGCGATCGATCTGCGGTGCGTGGACCGCATCCTGTCCGACCGCGCCCTGGTCTCCTGGCCCACGTCCACCGGCGACCCGGCCGTCCTGCGGGTCCTGCGCTGCCAGCTGCCCAGCCAGTCCACACTCGACCTCGACGCGGGCGACCCGCGCCCGAACCTCACCGCGTACGACGAGACGGACTGGGTGGACCTCGCCCAGCTCGACGCGGTGTCCCCCTGGCGCGAGGCCGACCGCATCACCGCGTTCGAGGTCGCCGACACCTATTGGTCGGACGAATGGTGGCAGTACGCGGACTAAGGCCAGGTCATCCCCTGTCCGGTGGACCGATCACCCCGGGATGGAAAGTGTTCGCGAAAGCGAACGTCACTATCGGGTAGTTGCGCCCTCATCTCTACATGAGCGGTGGCCCACCCGAGCGAGGGCCGGGTGGGCCACCGCTGTTCAGCCGGTGAAGGCGAGATACCGCTCCAGCACCGTGGCCTTCCACTCCTCCAGCAGCCGGACCCGCCGGGCCTCGTCGCCGCCCATCATCGCGTCCAGCGCCAGGCCGCGGACCAGGTTGACGCTGAGCAGCAGCAACGTCTCCACCTCGGCCTCGGGGAGGTCGCCTGCCGCCTCCCGGTACAGCGACAGCGTCGCGTGGCCGAGCGCGCGGTCCACCGGGCGCAGCGATTCCCGCAGTTCGGCGTCGGTCCGCGCGGCGACCCACAGCTCCACCGCCGCCGTCGACAGCGTCCCGGAGTAGGCCTCCCACAGCAGATCGATGCCGTGGCTGATCCGCTCCGGGCCCGGCGGCAGCTCCTTCGCCGACGCGGTGACCTGCGTGATCAGCCTGCCGAACAGGTGTTGCAGCGCAGCCGTCATCAGCTCGGCCTTGGTCGTGAAGTGGTGCTGCTGCGCCCCGCGCGACACGCCCGCCCGCGCGCAGATCTCCTGCACCGTGGTGCGCGCGTAGCCCAGCGAGACCAGGCACTCGATCGTCGCGTCGAGCAGCGCCTCCCGGGTCTGCTCGCTGCGTTCCTGCTGCGTGCGGTGGGTGCGTGTGGCCACCGAAACCTCCCAAGTCCTCGGCGGGACTTTACGGGCCGTCGACCGGGCGGGTACCTTCGCTCCTGAAGATACATTCCGGACTGATTGTTTTTCACCCCGTGGAGGCTCCGGTGAACCGCTCGCCGTGGATGGATGACGACCTCGACGCCTTCCGCGACCTGGCGCGGACGTTCTGCGAGAAGGAGCTGACGCCCAACGTCGAGCGCTGGATCGAGCAGAAGGAGGTCGACCGCGACCTGTGGCGCAAGGCCGGTGAGGTCGGCCTGCTGTGCCTGTCGATCCCCGAGGAGTACGGCGGGGGCGGCGGCACCTTCGCCCACGAGGTCGTGCTGATCGAGGAGCAGGCCCGCGCAGGCGACTCCGGCTGGGGCGTGTCCCTGCACAACGGCATCGTGGCGCACTACGTGCTGGCCTACGGGTCCGAGGAGCAGAAGCGGTCCTGGCTGCCCAAGCTGGCCTCCGGCGAGTGGGTCGGCGCCATCGCCATGACCGAGCCCGGCACCGGGTCGGACCTGCAGAACGTCAAGACCAAGGCCGTCCGCGACGGCGACGAGTACGTGCTCAACGGCGCGAAGACGTTCATCACCAACGGCGGTCAGGCCGACTTCGTCATCGTCGTGGCCAAGACCGACCCGACCAAGGGCGCGGAGGGCATCTCGCTGATCGGCGTGGAGACCGCGCGCGAGGGTTACCGCCGCGGCCGGGTGCTGGACAAGGTCGGGCTCAAGGCCCAGGACACCGCCGAGATGTTCTTCGACGACGTGCGCGTGCCGGTGGCCAACCTGCTCGGCCCGCAGGAGGGCCAGGGCTTCATCCAGCTGATGCAGCAGCTCCCGCAGGAGCGGCTGATCATCGGCGTGTCGTCGGTCGTCGGCATGGAGCTGGCGCTCAAGGTCACCCTGCAGTACACGAAGGACCGCCAGGCGTTCGGCCGCCCGGTGTTCGGCTTCCAGAACACCAAGTTCACCCTGGCCGAGGTCGCCACCGAGGCGCGCGTGTGCCGGGTGTTCCTCGACGACTGCATCAGCAAGCACCTGCGCGGCGAACTCGACATCCCGACCGTGGCGATGCTCAAGTGGTGGACCAGCGACCGCGCGATGAAGGTCGTCGACGACTGCCTGCAGCTGCACGGCGGCTACGGCTACATGAACGAGTACCCGATCGCGCGCATGTTCACCGACCTGCGCGTGCAGCGGATCTACGGCGGGACGAACGAGATCATGAAGGAAATCATCGCCCGCACGCTCTGAGGGAGAGGAAGAACGTGGGACCGCTCACCGGCCTGCGGGTGATCGAGCTGGCGGGCCTGGCGCCCGCCCCGTTCGCCGCGACCATGCTCGCCGACCTCGGCGCCGAGGTGATCCGCGTCGACCGGGCCCAGCCCGGCTTCGACGTGCTCAGCTTCCCCAACGACCCGCTCACCCGCGGGCGGCGCTGGATCGGCGTCGACGTCAAGTCGCCCGTCGGGCGCGACATCGTGCTGCGCATGGCCGACGACGCGGACGTGCTGATCGAGGGCTTCCGGCCGGGCGTGGCCGAGCGGATGGGCCTCGGCCCGGACGACCTGCACGCCCGCAACCCCCGCCTGGTCTACGGCCGCGTCACCGGCTGGGGCCAGGACGGGCCGCTGGCGCAGGCGGCCGGGCACGACATCAACTACATCGCCGTGTCCGGCACGCTCGACCCGATCGGCCAGGCCGGACACAAGCCGACCCTGCCGCTGAACCTGGTCGGCGACTTCGGCGGCGGCGGGATGCTGCTGGCCATGGGCGTGCTGGCCGCGCTGGTCGAGCGGCAGACCAGCGGGCGCGGCCAGGTCGTCGACGCGTCCATGGTCGACGGGGCCGCGCTGCTGGCCACGCACCTGCACGGGCTGCGCAACCTGGGCGCGTTCAACCAGCCGCGCGGCCAGAACCTGCTCGACGGCGGCGCGCCGTTCTACGACACCTACGAGACCGCCGACGGCAAGTACGTGGCCGTGGGGGCCATCGAGCACCGGTTCTTCCGGGCGCTGGTCGAGGTGCTGGGGCTGGAGGACGTGCCCGAGCACACCAACCCCGCGAACTGGACCGCGCTCCGCGAGATCCTGGCCGACACGATCCGCACCCGCACCCGGGACGAGTGGGCGAAGCTCGCCGAGGGCACCGACGCCTGCCTGTCGCCGGTCCTGACGCCGGAGGAGGCCAGGACGTACCCGCACAACGTCGCCCGGGGGACCTTTGTCGACATTGGCGGCGGCGTCCAACCCGCGCCCGCGCCCAAGTTCAGCCGCACCGCCCCCGACACGCCGAGCCCGCCGAGCCAGGCGCGGGCCGACACCGCCGCCGTGCTGATCGACCTCGGACTGACCGAAGGGGAGATCGCGCAGCTCCGGGCCGATGGGATCATCGCCTAGATCACTCCATGGAGTGATCATCGGCCGGTGATCGTGTGGTTGCGCCCGTTGGGTGACATCCCGTATCCGAAGGCTGGCTTGCCGTACCGTTGTGCACGGAGAGTCTCGCGAACCGTGGTCACCGGTGCACAAGTTGGGCGATCATGTCAGCGGGAGGCGCGCCGGACGGGTTACCGCGCGTCGATCGGACAGGGAGAGGGCGATGGACGTCAAGAAGATCTTGATCGTGGCAGGCGTTGCGATCGTGCTGTTCTACGTGATCTCGCAGCCCAACTCGGCCGCGAACGCGGTCCAGGGGATCTTCGGGTGGCTGCGCGACGGCGCCGAGGCGATCATCACCTTCCTGCGGAGCCTGTTCGCCTGATCACTCAGGGTGATCTCCGGTGTCCGGATAAGATCCAAATTGGACCGTCCGGGTGGATCTCGGGGGTTAACCACCGGTAGGTGGGGTCGGCGCGGAAATTGGGTCTGGCGATCTGTCGGTGCCTGCCCCTACGGTTTCAGCCATCGAGTGATCATGAGACCTCCAGGGAGGCGGAATGCTCGACGAATCCGGGGTCGACGCGCTGGTCCGGCAGTGGACCGCAGAGCGCGCCCAGGACGCCGACGCGGTAGAGGCGAGGCGGATCGCGTCGGAGTGGCTGGCCGAGGCCCCAGTGCCCGCGCAGCCGGGAATCCCCGGCCAGCGGGCCCGCGGCGGCGCCGCGCAGCGCTGGGCCGACGTGGAGGCCACCGACCCGCGCTACGTGGACGCCATGCGCAAGCGACTGCCCGGCGTCCCCGCCGAGCTGCTCGCCCAGGCGGCGGGCTGGTGGCAGATGGTCGGCGGCGTCGCCGAGGCCGAGGAGTGGTGGGACGCCGGTCTCAGCCCCCTCGACCAGCGAGCCCTCGACTACCGGGCGGCGGGCCTGGCCCCCTCCGACCTGCGCCGCAGGCTCGGCCCCCTGACCGTCCTCGAACACCTCCGCAGGGGCAGCGCCCCCGCCTGGTGCGTAGCCCGCCTGGCCCGCCAACGCCGCGAAGGCGTCGCCTGACCAGGCCCAAGGCGCCCCCTCGGGCCCCTTGACCCCCACACGCGCGGCGGCGACGTCCACCAGGATGCCGCCCTGCCCGCGTCCCGGCCTCCCACCCCAGGCTGACCACGAGGCCCATCACACCCGACCCACGCCGGATACCGCTATGCCCGGCGAAAGGGTGGCCTGACCTCGGGAATTGTCTCGTCGGCGGGTGGTGGCCCGGGCGCGGCCTGACTCCAGGAATCGTTTCGCTGGCGGGTGGCGAACCGGCCTGGCTGCGAGGGCGAGCCCAATCGGGACAAACTGGAACTCTGGGATCGTTTGCGGGTGGGCCGGTGACTCGGTCTGGCCGCGAGGACGGGGTCAACCCCACCAGCGCCACGCCGGGTGAGTCGTGCCTGCCGTGGGGTTGGCTCGGGGCCGGAACGGTCTGCGGGCGGGTGGAGGTGCAGCCTGGTCCCGAGCGCAACGGTCCACTCCGAAAGGGACTCGCTGGGGCTGGCCCTGTCGCTCCCAAGGCCAGCCGCCGAGGAATCGCGGCGGGCGGTTGCTCGCCAGGCGCGCTCTACGTCGACCGGCGGCCGCCTAGGCACCGTCCTGCCTGCTGGTGAGTGGCTGAGTCCCGGACGCCGCTTGGCGGGGTCGGTCTCGAAGTACGACCATGCCGCTCTGCGGGGCGTGGGGCACCGCCCTTCCTCCCGCGAGGGTCCTGACCTCGGCAAACCTGCTCACCGGGATCGCCCTGCCCACCGGGATCGCCATGGTCTTGGTCTGAGCTGCCACGGAGGCCGCCGTCCAGGTACCGGCCTCCCCGCCCACGTCGCTGGTGTCCTCGGCACGCGGAGCCACAGGCACGGTCGCCGGGCTGGTGCCCCGCAAAGGCCGCCGACCCCTTCGGGTTGACCTGCCGATGAGGGCAGCGCTCCTGCCTGCCGGTCCTGCCCAGCACCCCCGCCCACTGGACGCGGGGAGACCTACTACCGCGTAACGTTCGCTTCGCCCCCGTCGTTGGGCTGGGGGGAAGGGGAGTGTGGTGGGAGAGCGGCGGAACGTGCGGGGCGCACTGCTGAGGTTGGCGGTCGTGGTCGCCGTGCTGGTCGTCGCGGCTGGTGTTGTGTGGGTTGTGCGGGTCACCTCGGCGCCGGTTGCCGGGCCGGTGGCGGATATCCCTGCTCTGCAGGTGCCCGCGGTCGACGTGGAGCCGGGGGCCGTCGCGCCCGTGCGGGTGGGGGCGCCCGCGCCGCAGGCGGGGGCGGCTGGGGCCGATCCGCTGAAGGCCTGGGCGGACGACGTCGCCACCCGGACGGACGTCCCCGCCCGCGCGCTCATGGCCTACGGCAACGCCGAGCTGGTCGTGCGGTCGACCGATCCCGACTGCGGCCTGTCCTGGGCCACCCTGGCGGGCATCGGCCGGGTGGAGTCCGACCACGGCCGCTACCAGGGCCGCACCCTCGGCGCCGACGGCCGCCCGTCGACGCCCATCATCGGCGTCCCGCTGGACGGCTCGCCCGGGGTGAAGGCCATCGCCGACACCGACGGCGGCGCGCTGGACGGCGACCGCACCGTCGACCGCGCCGTCGGCCCCATGCAGTTCATCCCCTCCACCTGGGCCCGCTGGTCCTCCGACGCCGACATCGACGGCGTCGGCGACCCCCAGCAGATCGACGACGCCGCCCTCGCTGCGGGCCGGTACCTCTGCGCGGGCGGGCGCGACCTGCGCACGCCGGAGGGCTGGTGGGCGGGCGTGCTCTCCTACAACAACTCCGTCGAGTACGGGCAGAAGGTGTTCGGCCTTGCCGAGCGGTACGCTCGCGAGAGCCGGACGTGAGCGCGATCTCTCAGGTCACGGGGGTTAGCATCGGGTTGTGCTGCGCAAAGTCGTGATCGTCGGGGTCAGTCTGCTGTCCCTGGTCGCGGCGTGCGCGCTCGCCTGGTGGCAGTGGGACCGGTTCACCGAGGCCAACGGCACCTTCCAGAACCTGGGCTACGTCCTGCAGTGGCCGCTGTTCGGCCTCGCCCCGGCGTACATGTTCTGGCGCTGGCACCGCCTGCGCACCCGCCCGCAGGACCCGGTCGCCGCCGCGCCGCCGCCCCCGCCCCCGCGCCCGGTGATCGACGACTCCGGCGACGACGAGCTCGCCGCGTACAACCGCTACCTGGCCAGGCTGCACGAGAATCAGGAACCCCGATGACACAGAGCGACCCCATGACCGACGAGGAGAACCCGGCCCAGGCGGTGTCCGCCCCCGGGGTGCGCGGCGCCCTCGCCCGCTACCGGGTGCTGGCCTACGTCGTCGGTGTCGGCCTGTTGGCGCTGGTTGCGGCGATGGTGCTCAAGTACGCCTTCGACAACGCCTCCTTCGTGGCGATCGTCGGCCCGGCGCACGGCTTCCTCTACGCGGTGTACCTCGTGGTGGCGTTCGACCTCGCCCTCAAGGCACGCTGGTCGGTCAAGGGCACGCTGTGGGTGCTCATCGCCGGGATGATCCCCTTCGTGTCCTTCATCGTCGAGCGCTCCGTGACCCGCAAGGTCCGCGCCGGGGAGAAGGTCTAGACCCCCGCGACGAGCGCGGGCTCGCGCACGCGCAGCAGGTGGGCGAGCTTGGCCCGGGTGTCGGACTGGCGCCGGGGCAGGTGCAGGAACAGCCGGATGTCCGGCCCGTCGAGCTGCCACGACTGCGTGTCGAAGCAGAGCGACCCGACCTCGGGGTGGTCGAGCTCCTTCACCTTGAGGCAGGCGTCGACGACCTCGTGGCTGTGCCAGAGGGCGGCGAACTCCGGGCTGCGCTCGCGCAGGCCGTTCACCAGGCGGACGAACTCCGGGTCGTCGTAGCGCGCGGCCGCGCCGGTGCGGAACTGCGCCACGGCCAGCCGCCCGGTGCGCGGCGGGTCGACGTAACGGGCGCGGACGGCTGGATTTGTGAAGAAGCTCACCAGCAGATTGGGTTCGGATTCGACAATTCCGAACACCACGGCCGCCGATGTGTTGTATGCGAGCAGGTTCCAAAGGCTGTCGATCACCAGTGCCGGGCTCGGCATCCATTCGTCGACGATTGATCCCAGATCGAGGGCGCGCGGATCGGCCGCGTCGCGCAGATAGGGCGGCGGGTTGATATCGAGCAGCTGGTAAAGGTAGCGGATCTCCGACGGGCTCAGCCGCAATGCCGACCCGATCGCGCGCGCCACCGACTCCGAGACGTTGATGTCCCTGCCCTGCTCCAGCCACGTGTACCAGGACGTGCCGATCCCGGCGAGGACTGCGACTTCCTCCCTGCGCAGGCCCGGAGTGCGCCTGCGCCCGGGCGAAGCGGACAAACCGCAATCACTCGGTCTTAAACGCGATCTTCTGGTGCGCAGAAAGTTGGCTAATTCTTCACGTTTACGGCTTGTGCCCCCTGATCTACCCATGTCAGCGAGCATCGTCGCTCATCTGGTAAATGTCAAGCGGTCATGGTATGAGGCTGCCCGTTCGTGCCGGTCGACCGGCGCTAATGCGAAGCGGAGTAGATGAATAGGAAACAATCGTGAAATGCATCCGATGATCGGCGCCGATTAGCCGACCCTGACCCAGACGCCGAGCGCAGCCGCGGCCAGCACCGCGCCCGTCAGGCACACCGCGGGCCACCCGCCCGCCGCGTAGGCGATGCCGGACGCCGCCGACCCGAGCGCGCCGCCCAGGAAGTACGTCCCGGTGTAGGCCATGGTGACGCGCGCCCGCGCCTGCGGCCGCAGCCGGTAGATGACGCTCAGGTTCGTCACCTGCACGCCCTGGACCCCCAGGTCGAGCGCGATCGCCCCGATGACGAGGGCGGGGAGCCAGTGACCGCCGTCGACGGCCATCACACCCCAGCTGGCCAGCACGAGGGCGAGCAGGACGCCGGTCGTCGCCTTCTCCCTGCCCCGGTCGACGAACCGCCCCGCCGTCCGCGCCGCGATCGCGCCGACGACGCCCAGCAGGCCGAACGCGCCGATCAGCGCCTCGCCCATGTCGTGCGGCGGGCCGCCGAGCAGGAACGCCGACGACGCCCAGAACGCGCTGAACCCGGCGAAGCCGAGGAAGCCGTAGACGCAGCGCAGCCGCAGCACCGGCTCCTCCCGCACGATCGTCGCGACCGACCGCAGCAGCGCGCGGTAGCGCGTGCGCTCGCCCACGGGCGCGTCCGGGAGACGTCGGTGCAGGACGACCGCGAGCCCGACCATCAGGGCAGCCGCCGTGAGGTGCACGGCCCGCCAGCTGCCCGCCCAGTCGGCGACCAGCCCGCCGCCCGCCCTGGCCAGCAGCACGCCCACCAGCACGCCGCTCATCACCGTGCCGGTGGCCCTGCCGCGCTGCTCGGGCGCGGCCAGCGTGGCGGCGAAGGCGACCATGATGGGCGCGACCACCGCGGGCACCGACATCAGGCCGGACAGGACGGTCAGCGCCCAGAGCGTCGGCGCGGCCGCGGACAGCGCCTGGAGCACCGCGACGATGCCCAGCAGCGTGACGACCAGCCGCCTGCGGTCGCGCATGTCCGCCAGCGGCACGACCAGCACGAGCCCGAGCGCGTATCCGGCGGTCGTCACCGTCACCAGCTGGGACGCCGCGCCGCTGCCGACGCCGAACTCGCGCGCTATCGCGGTGAGCAGCGGTTGCGCGTAGTAGATGTTGGCGACCGCCATGCCCGCCGCGACGGCGAACAGGGTCACCATTCCGGTGGACAGGCCCGCGTCGGCGGGCAGCCGAACCGGGCCGCGCTCTGAGGCCACGGTCCCCCTCACTCCCGGGTGTGCCACCAGCGTGCCGCAGCGCGCCGGGCGCGGCCAGGCAGCGGGCGTCCCCCGGTCGGCGGGTACTGGTAACAACAGGACCAGGCACTTCCGGCCGCGCCTCAGCACACTGGGTAGCGAGACCACAACGCCGGGAGATGACGTCGATGCGCTTGGCCGCCCTCGCCGCCGTGCTGCTGACCGCGGCCTGCGCCGCTCCGGCGCCGACCGCGCCGGTGCGGCCCGCGCCCGCGCCTTCCGTGCCCCCGCGATCCGCGTCCACCGCCACGACGACGCCCGAGCAGGCGGGTTGGCGACCGCTCGCGCAGGCCCCGTCCGAGCGGACCGAGGTGACGGCCGCCCGCGCGGGCGGGGAGGTCGTCGTGGTCGGCGGCCTGGTGGACGACTGGACCCCGCTCGCGCTCACCGAGGTGTACGACATCGCCGCCGACCGCTGGCGGACCGGCCCGGAGCTGCCGGTCCCCGCGCATCATGCCATGTCGGCCACTGTGGACGGTGCGGTTCACGTCTTCGGCGGCTATGACGCCGCCCGCGACCCGCTGACAGCCGTCCACCGCCTCGACGGCACGACGTGGACCGCCCGCGCCCCGATGCCCGAGCCCCGGGCCGCTGGCGTGGCGGTCGCCGTCGGCGGCCGGGTCTACCTCGCTGGCGGGATCGGCCCGGACGGCCTGGCGGAGCACATGCTGGTTTACGACGTCGCCGCCGACAGCTGGTCCACCGCCCCCGGCCCGCCGACCGCGCGCGAGCACCTGGCGGGCGCGGCGATCGGCGGGACCGTGCACACGATCGGCGGCCGCGCGGGCGGAAACCTGGCCGCGCACGAGGTCTACGACCCGGCGCGCGGCGAGTGGTCCACGCGTGAGCCGCTGCCCACGCCCCGCAGCGGTCTGGGCGCGGCGACGCCGTGCCCGGACGTGGTGGTGGCCATCGGCGGCGAGGGCGCGTCGACGTTCGCCCAAGTCGAGGCCTACTCGGCGGACACCGGGACGTGGGCATCGCTCACCCCGACCCCGCACCCTCGGCACGGACTCGGTGTCGTGGCGGTGGACGGCGCGGTGCTCACCTTCGCTGGCGGTCCGCGCCCGGGGATCACCGCGTCCGCGACGGCCGAGGCGCTGGGTGTCGACTGTGGAGCATGATCACCTCGGCCTGCGGACGCGGCGACTGATGGCGCAGGTGAGCCGGGCCGAGCAGGTGCGGCGCCCGGCGTCGTCGGTGATGGCGATCTCGTACGTTGCGCTGGTGCGGCCCTCGTGCAGCGGCGTGGCGACGCCGGTGACGATGCCGGACGCGACCCAGCGGTGGTGCGTGCACGACAGGTCGGTGCCGACGGCCTGGCCGCCGTCGCCAGCGTGCAGCCACGCGGCGAACGAGCCGAGCGTCTCGGCGAGGGCCGCGTTGGCGCCGCCGTGCATGATGCCGACGGGTTGCCGGTTCCCGGACACCGGCATCGTGCCGACGACCAGTCCCGGCCTGCACTCGACGAGCGTGATGCCGAGCTTGGCGATGAGCTGTTCAGCCTGGTAGTCGGCATTCACCTGCACGGGGAAGAGGTTCGTGGACACGGGCAGGCCCTTCGCGGGAATCGGTGGGTCGGTCCAGTGTGTACGGGCGGGCGCGCGGCCCGGCATTCGTTTGTAGCCCACATCACCGTGGTGTTCGCGGTACCTGTTTGGCCGTACATGTACAAAGCAGCGCAGGCTCGCTCGTCGCTCTCGGTGATAGCTTCGGGGTGAGCGGCGGCCATAGAGGTCCGAATGGGTGACCGGCCCGCTCATCCCTTGTTTCTCGGTGTTACGAACCGTGCTCGGCGATTGGACGGCTGGATGACGCATCAGACTCTGCCGCGCGAAACCCTGGCGCGCGCGACCGTGGACGACTACCTCGGCGACGGCGCCAAGCGCTTCTTCTCCGCCGGATACCGGCGCGTGGACTACGCCTTCGGGCCGGTCACCGTGTCCGTCCGGGCGGCGGACGACGCGACGGTGGCCACGACCGTCGGCCTGGCCTACCCGGTCGACTGGTCGAAGAAGACAGCGTCGGCCGACCTGCGGCCGCACCTGAGCACCATCGACGCCATCCTGCTCGGCGTCCAGCTCGCCGAGCTCTGCCTGGTCTCGGCGTTCCGCCCGGATCCGGCGGCGCACCGGGCCATGTGGGTGCGCCGGATCAAGATCCGGGCGGGCCGCGCGCCCGAGGAGGACCTGGGGGAGCTGCCCCTCGGCGCGCGGCTGCGCGGGACTTCTGACGGCGTCTCCGTTGTGGACGGCCAGGTGGGCGCCATGCGGGTGCGCTGTGAGGTCGTGCACGGGGGCGGCGACGTCCACATCGGACGCGCGGAGTACGCGCACCCCGACGTGCTGCTCGGCCCGGCCTCCCAGCGCTACTACGGCAGCGGTTTCGCCACAGCCGTCCACCGCATCGACGCGTTGGCGGTCGACGTGCCCACCCTGACGGCATCCGGTGTCGTCCGGCTGGACCAGTCGACCGCGGACCAGGGCATCGAGGGCGCGTACAGCCCGGCGCCCACGACCGTGGACGCCTTCGCCACCGGCCTGCAGCTCGCCCAGATCCTGCTCTACGAGCACGACTCCATGCGCCGCAGCGAGAGCAACACGCTGTGGATGCGCTCGACCGTGCTCGACGTCCCGCGTCCCGACCGCCCGATGGCCGACGCGCTGCCGCTGACCACCACGCTGCGCGACCCGGCGCTGATCGACATGGACGGCGGCCGCTGGCGCACCGCGCAGATCCACTGCGACCTCGCGGGCATCACCTTCACCTGCGCCGTCGCCCACGCCCTTCCGACCGACCACTGAAACGGACAACGATGAAGCTCGCCATCTCCGGCACGTACTCGTCCGGAAAGACCCTGACCTCCTACGCGCTCGCGCACTACGTCGGCATCCCGCGCACCCGCGCCCGCACCATGCGCGAACTGCTGCCCTTCGCCGTCCCCGGCAAGACGCTGGAGCAGTGCACCGGCGCTGAGCTGATCCAGCTGATCGTGCGCAGGCACGTCGAGCGGGTCGTGCACGAGAGCCACCTGACCGACGGCTTCGTCTCCGACGGCTCGTCGCTGCAGGAGTGGCTCTACGGCTCGGTGCGCGTGATCGTCGGCATCAACCCCAACGACTCCGTGCACCTCGGTGACATGGAGACCGTGGCGAAGACGCAGGAGATGCTGTTCTTCGAGCAGGTCATGGACCAGCTCGGCGTCGCCATCAAGGAGCACGTGCGCACCACCTACGACGCGTTCGTGCACCTGCCCAACGAGCTGGAGCTGGCCAAGGACGGCCACCGGCCGGTCAACGAGCGCTTCCGCAGGCTCGCCGACGAGGGCATCGCCAAGGCCATCGACGAGCTGGGCATCCCGCGCCACGTCGTCGGCGGCACGCTGACCGAACGGCTGCTGCGGATCGTGGAGATCTTCGGCTTCCAGCCGGTCATGGACGTCGACACCGCCATCGAACGCGCGCAGGAGGAGTACCGGGCCGTCGACATGACGATCGAGTCCGACCGCGCGTGGGCCGTGGACAAGGCGTCCTGATGGGCCGTGCCGCCGTCCTCACCGGGATCGGGTCCGCCGTGCCGGACCGGGTCGTCACCAACGACGCGTTCGCCGCCCGGATGGACACCTCCGACGAGTGGATCCGCTCGCGCACCGGCATCCGCGAGCGCAGGCTGGTCGAGCCCGGCACGGCGACCAGCGACCTGGCCGTGCTGGCCGGGAGCCGGGCGATGAAGTCGGCGGGCGTGGCCGACGTGGACGCCGTCGTCCTGGCCACCACGACCCCCGACCACCCCTGCCCGGCCACCGCGCCGACGGTGGCGAGCAGGCTCGGCCTCGGCGCCGTCGCCGCCTACGACGTCGCCGCGGTCTGCTCCGGCTTCCTCTACGGGCTGGCGAGCGCGGCCGGGATGATCGCGCTCGGCACGGCCGAGCGGGTGCTGGTGATCGCCGCCGAGGCGTTCAGCACGATCATCGACCCGGACGACCGCGCCACCGCGCCGATCTTCGGCGACGGGGCGGGGGCGGTCGTGCTGGCCGCGGGGGAGCAGTCCCAGCGCGGCGCGCTGCTCGGCTTCGACCTCGGCAGCGACGGCGCGCTGGCCGACCTGATCATCGTGCCCGCGGGCGGCTCGCGGATGAAGACCGGCGCGTCGCCGTCCGACCACTTCTTCACCATGCGGGGCCAGGCCGTGTTCAAGCACGCGGTGCTGCGCATGGCGGAGTCGTCGCGGACCGTGCTGGCCCGCACCGGATGGCCGGTCGACGCGGTCGACTGGCTCGTGGGGCACCAGGCCAACGTGCGCATCCTGCGCGCGGTGGCCGACCAGCTGGGCCTGCCCCGGGAGAAGGCGTTCGTCAACGTCGAGCGCTTCGGCAACACCGCGGCGGCGTCCATCCCCATCGCCCTCGACGACGCCGTCGCCGCGGGCCTCGTGAACCCGGGCGACCGGGTGCTGCTCACCGCGTTCGGCGGCGGCGCCAGTTGGGGCGCGGTGACCCTGGAGTGGCCGGACCCGGCCTGATCGGAAGGACACAATGGACACTGCAACGACCACGAGATTCCTGGAGCTCTTCGCCGAGAAGGCGGAGCTGACCGTCGACGAGCTCGACCCCGGCCTGACCTTCGACGAGCTGGGACTGGACTCGCTGCACCTGATGGAGGTGGCGCTGGCGGTCCAGAAGGAGTACGGCGTCGCCATACCCGAGGGCGACCTGCACCACGAGCAGACGCTGCGCGAGGCGCTGGACTACCTCGACGCGCGGACGCGCTGACATGGCCCGCCGAGCGGCGTTCTTCGACGTCGACGGGACGCTGATCACCGTGACCAGCCTGTTCCGCTTCCTCGCCCACGACATGGCCGCGCGCGGGGAGCCCCGGCGGCGCTACGACGACGTCATGGCCGCGCTGGCCCGGATGAAGGCGGCGGGCGCGGGCCGGGAGGAGTCCAACCGCGCGTTCTACGCGGCCTTCCGCGGCCGGCCGGTCGCCGAGCTGGCCGCCGAGGGCGCGCGGTGGTTCGCCGAGGAGAACGCCGCGGGCGGGCTGTTCCACCCGCACGTGCTGGCCCGGCTGCGCGCGCACGCCGCGGCGGGCGAGCTGATCGTGCTGCTGTCGGGCTCGTTCGCCCCGTGCGTCGCGCCGATCGCCGAGCACGTCGCCGCCGACGTCGTGGTGTGCACGGAGCCCGAGCAGGTCGGCGGCCGCTACACGGGCGCGGTCGACCGGCCGATGGTCGGCGCGCGCAAGGCGCAGGCGATCCACGACGTCGCCGTCGCCCATGGCCTCGACCTTGCCGGCTGCCACTCCTACGGCGACGACGCCTCCGACCTGGCCGCGCTCGCCGCCGTCGGCAGCCCGGTCGTGGTCGGCGACGACCTGGTCCTGACCGCCCACGCCCACCGGCACGGCTGGGCCAGGGTGCCGTCACCCACACGATGAGGAGATCCGGATGAAGGTCATGATGACCACCGCGGCGGGCGAGGCGAGCGCGGTCTTCGCCCCCGCCACCGTGCCCCAGCCGGTGCCGCTGCCGACCGAGGTCGGCGTCCGCGTGCACGCCGCCGGGGTGAACCCGGTCGACTGGAAGATCCGCGCGGGCGTCTTCCCGCCCGGCGCGCTGGGGCCGCACCCGTTCGTGCAGGGCTGGGACGTCGCGGGCGTGGTGGACGCCGGTCCCCGCGTCACCCGGTTCCAGCCCGGCGACGAGGTGCTCGGCCTGCTGTGGTTCCCCCGGCGCGCCGGGGCCTACGGCGAGTACGTCACCGCGCCCGCCCGCCAGTTCGTCCGCAAGCCCGAGGCGATGACGATGGTCGAGGCCGCCGCGCTGCCGATGGCGGGCCTGACGGCCTGGCAGACCCTGGTCGACGTGGCCGGGATCGGCGCAGGCGACCGCGTCCTCATCACCGCGGCCGCGGGCGGGGTCGGGCATCTCGCCGCCCAGATCGCCCGGGCGCGCGGCGCGATCGTGACCGGGACCGCCCGCACGGCCAAGCACGCGTTCCTCGCCGATGTCGGCGTGGACGAGGCGATCGACTACACGCTGGTCGATGTCGGCCGGACCGTCCGCGACCAGGACGTCGTCCTGGACCTGCTGGGCGGCGACACCACGATCGAACTGCTGTCCTGCCTGCGTCCCGGCGGCCTGCTGATCCAGCCGATCGGCGTCGTCAGCCCGCAGGTCGCCGCCCGCGCCGCCGACCTGGGCGTGCGGGTCACGCCGTTCCTGGTCGAGCCGGACCACGCCGGGCTCGCCGAGCTGACCGCCCTGGTCCAGGACGGCGCCCTGCGCGTGCACGTCGAGCACGTGTTCCCCCTCGCCGACGTGGCCAAGGCCCACGAGGCCGGCGAGACCAACCGCACCCTGGGCAAGATCGTCTTGTCCGTCGTCTAAGGAGAACGATGTCCACCCCGACGACCATCCGCGACACCGCCACCACCATCAGCGAGTTCTTCACGCGCTTCGGCGCGGGCGACCGCCCCGGCATGGTGGACCTGTTCGCGCCCGACGCGGACTTCTCGGTCCCCGGCGCCCCCACGGTCCCCTGGACCGGCGAGCGCACCACCACGGCGGCGATCGACGAGTTCCTCCGCATCGCCCTGGAGGACATCGCGACGGAGAAGTTCGACATCGACCAGATCATCGTCCTGGGCCAGGACGGCGTGGTGCTCGGCGCATTCGCCCACCGCGTCACGGCGACCGGCAAGGTCTTCGCCAGCCGCTTCGCCCTCCACATCCGGGTGTCGGACGGGCTGATCACGCGGTACCACATGTTCGAGGACAGCTACCGAGCCGCCCTGGCCTGGGAGTCCTGATGGTGCGCCTGATCGACCGAGAGGACCTCCGCGCGGCCATCGACGACGGCGAGGTGTCCGTTGTGGACACGCTGTCGCGGATGAGCTGGGCGGCCCGCAGGCTGCCGGGAGCGGTGCACCTGCCCCCGTCCGACGTCCGCGCCGATGTGGTCTCGTCACTGCTGCCGGACCGGGGGAGGATGGTGGTGACGTACTGCTCCAACCACGGCTGCACCGCCAGCCTGCGCGTGGCGGAGGCCCTGGAATCCCTCGGCTACACCAACGTCCACCGCTACCGGCCAGGCCTGAGCGACTGGATCGCCGCTGGGCTTCCGTTCGAGTCGTCCCCCTGACCCTGGTCCGGCCTCGAACGGAGACAGCCGCCCGTCCCTCCGGACGGGCGGCTGTGCCGGTCGGCAGGGGACAGGCGTTGCCTTGAGCGGGGCGTGAACGGTGGCGGGCAGGCGACTCGCCCTCGCCGCGGGATCAGCCGACCCGGCGCAGGTCCCGCACCTCGGGGTGCGGTCGGTATCCGCTGGCACGGTAGGTGGCGACAGCCGCGGAGTTGGCGCCTTCGGCGCACACGGTCGCGCTGGATGCGCCCATGTCCCGCAGGGCCGCGGCGGCGGCGACCGCGATCGCCTTGCCGTAACCGTGTCCCTGATGGCCGCCGTGCACGCCGAGGGGTTCGATCAACCCGGGCTTCCCCGGGCCCGCTGACCACACAGTCGTGGCCGCGACCGCCGCGCCCTGGTCGTTGTACCCGACCAGGCAGCGGGCATCGGCGTACGGTGTCCCGGCGGCCATAGCCTGCCAACGCTCCACGCTGAACCTCGACCCCGCGAACGCCGCGCGGTGGACCGCGACCCGGTCCTCGACCCGTTCGGGGCCCACCACCTCGACCCGCAGGCCGCTGTCCGCCACCGGTTCGCCCAGGTCACGCGCCATCGGGATCCACGGCGCATCCGGCTCCCAGCCGTCCTCCTGCAGCAACTCCCGGAAACGGCCCTCCCAGAGCGCTTCGACGCAGGCCTTGTCTGCCGTCAGCACACCGCGTTCGGGTCGGGTGACGTCCTCAGCCATCCGCCGGGCGAGCGCTTCGTCCTCCCGCGCTTCCGGCGCGACGGCCAGCCGCACCAGTTCCGGGCCGTCGATCAGGCCGACCGCGAGGATCCGGTCCTGGCGGCGCCAGGTTCGCACCGCCGCGGCGGTCACCTCCGGGCCGAACTGCCAGTAGAACCCGATGTCCCCCGGGTGCAGCTGCATCGGGGCTCCCTCGTGCCGCCACTGCGCCAGCGCGCGCACGACATCGTCCAGGTCGCCGACACCCGGCGTGCTCACCACGATAGACATCCCGCGATCGAACAAGGCCGCACCCGACCCGTCCACCGATTTTCCGGGTGCCCCCGACCAGCCCACCGCAGGAAACCGGAACCGACGGCCGCAGTGCCCCTCAGACCTCCCGCGGGACCTCCGCCGCTTCCTCCCGCACCGCGGCGGGCGCTGTCCACATGGCCAGGAGTTCCAGGGCCGACTGCGCCGGGCTTCCCGGCTCCGGGCTGAACGTCACCAGCCGCTGTCCGCTCTCGCCGCACACGTCGAAGTTCTCGAAGCGCAGGGGGAGTTCGCCGATCAACGGGTGGTGGAAGCGTTTCACGCCGTGGGTGCGCTGTTTGACGTCGCGGCCCGCCCACAGGGTGCGGAACACCGGGCTCTTCATCGTCAGCTCGCCCAGCAGCGTCGCCAGGGCGTCGTCGTCGGCGTGGCGGCCCGCTGCCAGGCGGAGTTGGCCGACCGTCGCCCTGGCGACGTCGTTCCAGTCCAGGAAGCGCTCCTTGCTCGCCTCGTCCAGGAAGGCGAAGCGCGCCAGGTTGCGGTCGCGGGGGGCGGCCGCGGCGAAGTCGAAGAACAGCTGCGGGGACAGCCGGTTCCACGCCAGCACGTCCATCCGGTGGTTCAGCACCAGCGCGGGCACCCGGTCCAGCATCGACAGCAGCTGCACCAGCTCCGCCCTCGGCCGGTCGGCGCGGGAGCCCCGGGGCGCGCCCGCCCTCGGTCGGGCCAGGTCGTCCAGGTAGCGGCGCTCGACCTCGTCGAGGAACAGCGCGCGGGCCAGCGCGTCCAGCACGGCGTCGGAGGGCTTGCTGGCCCTGCCCTGCTCCAGCCGCACGTAGTACTCCACGCTGATGCCCGCCAGGGCGGCGACCTCCTCCCGCCGGAGCCCGCTGACGCGGCGTCGGGTCAGGACGTCGATGCCCGCCTGGTCCGGGGTCAGCCGGGACCGCCGGGACTTGAGGAAGCGGCCCAGCTCGTTCTGGTCGGCCATGCGTCCAGTCTGCCCCACCTCGCCCGTTCCAGCCTGGGTCTGCTGGTACCAGCCAAACAGCCCCCGGCCGTGAAAGGCCGGGGGCTGCAAGGGGAAAGACGATCAGACGCGGGCGGCCCGCCGCAGGAAGAAGCCGATGACGATCGCCCCGGCGAGCACGATCAGGGCGTCGATCGCCAGCGCGTGGCTGGTCCCGCCGAGCACCGCGGCCGCCGGGCTGGACGTGGCCGAGAGCGAGTCGATGCGGGCCGTCGCCACGGCGCTCATGATCGGGATGCCGATGGTGATGCCGACCTGCTGGGTCAGCGAGGTCATCCCGGTGGCCAGGCCCTGCTCCTGGTTCGACAGCCCCGACGTCGCCGTGACCATGAACGACACGACGCTCAGCACGTGGGCGAAGCCGCCCACCGCGGTCGCGATGACCACCAGCGCCAGCGAGTCGCGGCTGTCGCCTGCCAGCAGGAGCGCGCCGGTGGCGGCGGCCTGCAGGACGAGCCCGCCGGTCAGCGTCGCCCGGCTGGACCCGAACCGGCCGATCAGCCTCGGCGCGAACACCCCGGCGAAGAACGCCGTGACGCCCTGCACGCCGAACGCCAGGCCGGTGACCAGCGGGGAGTACCCGAGCACCCGCTGCAGGTACAGCGTCATCAGGAAGATCACCGCGCTGAACATGGTGAAGGTGAGCAGCCCGCCCGCGTTGCCCCAGGTCACCGAGGGCCGCCGCAGCACCCTCGGCGACACCAGCGGCTGCTCGACGCGCGACTCGATCAGCCAGAACGCCGCCAGCAGCACCACGGCCGCGGCGAGCGACACCAGCGTGCCCGTGCTGTCCCACCCGTTGTGGCCTGCGGACGTGACGCCGTACACCAGGGCCAGCAGGCCGGTCGTGATGGTGAGCGTGCCGCCGATGTCCAGCCGCGCGCGCTCGCGCTCCTGGTGGCGGGGGATCAGCCCGGGCGCGGCGAGCAGGACGACCACGCACAGGGGCACGTTGATCAGGAACGCCCACCGCCAGCTCAGCAGCCCGGTCAGCACGCCGCCGAGGACCGCGCCGACGGTGAAGCCCGCCGACAGCATGGCGCCGCCGAGGCCGATCGCCCGCTGCCGCTGCGGCCCCTCGGGGAACGACGTCGTCAGCAGCGCCATCGCCACCGGCGCGAGCACGGCGGTGGCCAGGCCCTGCCCGACCCGCGCGACCAGCACCGTGGTGACGTCGTCGGCCAGGCCGCCCAGCAGCGACGACCCGCCCAGCAGGACGATCCCGCCGAGGAACATGGGCCTGCGGCCCACCAGGTCGGCGACCCTGCCGAACAGCAGCGTGAAGCCCGCGGAGGTGAGCGCGAAGACCGTCACCACCCACTGCAGGTTGGACAGCGACATGCCCAGGCCCTCGCCGATGTCCGGCAGGGCGACGTTGAGGATCGAGAAGTCCAGGGCGACGGTGAACTGGGCGACCAGCAGGACGGCGAGCAGCAGCTGCCCGCGCCTGCCGGTGCCCGGCGCGGTCGCCTCCGGGCTGACGGAAACAGTGGACATGGGCGCCCCAAGGAGTCAGAAGTGGTTAGTCAGAGTCAAAAGCGGCGTCAGGACAGCAACAAGGGCGGCTTGTTACCGGTACCGCCGGGGAGACCCACGCGCGTCGAGCGCAGGAAGTCGGTCACCGCGCCTGCCCCAGCGGGGGAGGCCTTGGCGGCGATGTGCCCGTCCGGCCGCACGGCGACGACGGCGGGCGCGCCGCCCAGCAGGCGGCGCAGGTTGTCCGCCGCGCGGCCGAAGAGCGACCCCAGGTCGTGCACGGTGTGCTCGGTCGCCAGGGCGGCATGGGCCTGGGCGCGGAGCGCGGGCCAGTCCCGCGACCCGGTGTCGCCCGGCCACAGCAGCACGGTGAAGTCGTGCAGGTCGAGGGCGGGCAGGCCGGGGAGCACCGCGGGTGGGGCGAAGACCGGCAGCCGGTCGCCGACCTGGGCGGGCACGCGCACGCCGCGGAACAGCGCGCCGCCGGGCTCGTCGCCGTAGGTGAAGTCGGTCTGGGCCAGCAGCGGCGCGAACCGGCGCTGCAGCACGCCCAGCCGGTCGGCCGCGGCGAACACGGTGTCCCGCTGCAGCGCCTTCCACCGGCTCGGCGCCGCGCCGAAGCGGATCTGCGCCGCGGAGGTGTCGGCGACCCGGCGCGCCGCGGACCGGCGCTCGGGCTCGTAGGAGTCCAGGATGGACTCGCCGAAGCGCCCGGCGACCACGCCGCCGAGCTTCCAGCCCAGCTCGACCGCGTCCTGCAGGCCGATGTTCATGCCCTGCCCGCCCGCCGGGCTCACCACGTGCGCGGCGTCGCCCGCCAGGAAGCAGCGGCCCCGGCGGTACTGCTGGACCACGCCGCAGCGCGGCCGGAAGGAGTTGGTCCACAGCGGATCGCCGAGCCGGATGTCCAGGCCGGTGCGCTGGGAGATCATCGTCCGGTACATCTCGGCAGGCGGGCGCTGCTCGCCCTCGGCCCGGTGCGGGATGTTGCCCGCGATGCGGAACATGCCGTTCTTCAGCGGCACGATCACGCCGATGCCGGTGCGGGAGTAGTAGTACTGCACGGTGTTGGGCACCGGCCCGTCGATCGGGAAGTCGCCGATGCCGTAGGTGATGTCGATCGGGTCGGCCGCGAAGGTGATGTCCAGCAGGCCGCGGGTGGTGCTGCCCGCGCCGTCCGCGCCCACCAGCCAGCCGGGGCGGACGGTCTCGGTCGTGCCGTCGTCGTGGCGCAGCTCCGCGGCGAGGTCGCCCTCGGGGTCGTGGACGGCGGTCAGCTCAACGCCGCCCTCCACCTCGCCGCCGAGCTCACGCAGCCGGTCGAGCAGCACGGCCTCGGTGTCGTTCTGGGCCAGCGTGAGGATGAACGGGTACGCCGTGTCCGGCAACCGGTCGATGTGGACGGTGCCGCGCAGGCGGCCCGACGAGAAGTAGTCGACGGCGGGCAGCAGGTGCCCCAGCTCGACCATGCGGTGGCTGACCCCGATGCGCCGCAGCTGCTCCAGGATCCTCGGCCAGATCAGGATCGCGCGGGACTGCGTGCCGCCGACCGCGGCCGCCCGTCGCCTGCGGTCGACGACGCGCACCGCGACGCCCTGGTGGCGCAGTTCGCACGCCAGCACCAGGCCGACGGGCCCGGCCCCCACGATGAGCACGTCAGTTCGCTCGGTCATGCCGCCGACGCTAACACCGCGTATCCGCCGACTACCTGCCGTCATTTGTACTGGTACCGAGGCCACCAGGCAACGGGGTGGTACTGGCAGACCCAGGAACCCTGATACGGGGAAAAGTCGGGCGTGGTTGTCCACCCGGGAGCGCAATAGCGTCGATCCCGAGCGCCGTGAACGGCGTGACCAGGGAACGGAAAGGTAACCCGACCATGTGCCACAGCACTGACAGCAGGCCGCCCGCGTCGCCGATCGACGGCGCCGTCGCCGAGACCGCCCTGCTGGAGCTGACCTCCGCCGACGGCACGGTGTTCTCCGCCTACCAGGCCGTTCCGCAGACGCCGAACGGGATGAACGTCGTCATCCTGCCCGACGTGCGCGGCGTGCACCCGTACTACCAGGCGCTGTCCGAGCGGTTCGCCGAGGCGGGCTTCCACGCGATCAACATCGACTACTACGGCCGCAACGCGGGCGTCGGCGTGCGCGGGGACGACTTCGACTGGGAGAAGTACCTGCCCGAGGTCACCCCCGACCACATCCGCGCCGACGTGGCCGCCGCCGTCGAGCGGGTGCGCGAGCTCAACCCGGGGCCGGTCTTCACCGTCGGCTTCTGCTACGGCGGCAGCGAGTCCTGGCGGCTCTCCGCAGGCGACCTCGACCTCGCGGGCGTCATCGGCTTCTACGGCCAGCCCAAGAACGTGCGCGACCAGCTGCCCGACTTCGCGATCCCGGCGCTGCTGCTGATCGCGGGCGCGGACGTGGCCACCACGCAGGAGGACTTCGCAGCGTTCTCCGCCGAGCTGGCCGACGCGGGCAAGACCCACGAGATGTACGTCTACGACGGCGCGCCGCACTCGTTCTTCGACCGCGCCTACGGCCAGTGGGCCGACGCGTGCTCCGACGCCTGGCAGCGCATCCTCGACTTCACCCGCCTGCACGGCCGGGTCGAAGCGCCCGCCTCCGCGTGATGAACGAGCGCTTCGATCGCGGCGTCGCCGCCATCGACGGCCTCGGCGGCGGCTACCAGGCGATCTTCGAGCCGATGGCGGACGTCGCCCCGGACCTGAGCCGCTTCGTCGCCGAGTTCGCCTTCGGCGACCTCTACAGCAGGCCGGGGCTGGCACCCCCGCAGCGCCAGCTGCTCACCATCGCGACGCTGATCGCGCTGGGCGGCACGGACCGGCAGCTGTCCTTCCACATCGGCGCCGCGCTGCACGTGGGGGTGGAGCCGCAGACGATCGTGGAGACCATCTACCACTGCCTGGCCTATGTCGGCTTCCCCCGCACGGTCAACGCCATGCACACCGCCAAGGAAGTCTTCGCCAAGCGCGGCCTGCTCCCGCTCAAGGCTGAGCGGTAGGGGCCTTGCGCAGGACGGCGGCGGCGGGCAGCAGGGTGGCCAGCGCGGTCAGCGCCGCCGCCCCGCCGACGATCGCCAGGTAGATCCACAGTGGACCGGACGGCGCCGGGTCGCCGGTCAGCGCGATGCCGAACGGTCCCAGGGTGAGCGCGGCGACGGCGGTGCCCAGCGCGATGCCGGAGACCGCGACCAGGCTGGCCTCGGCCGTCACCATCCGCAGGACCTGGCCGCGGGTCGCGCCGACGAGCCGCTGCGTCGCGAACTCGCGGCGGCGCTCGGTCGTCGCCACGATCAGGGTGTTGACCAGGGCGACCACGGCGTAGCCGACGATGATCGCGACCAGCAGGTGGTTCACGAGGGCGCCGGTGTTGTCGCCCGCGCGGGCCAGCACCTGGGCGCGGTCGGCGACGACGCGGTCCGGCCCGGCGAGCGCGCCCGGGTCGCCCCGGACGAGCACCTGCGGGACCAGCCCGGTCGTCGTGTGCGGCAGGAGCAGGTCGGCTGCGACGTAGGCGCTCTCGAACCCGGGCGTGGCCGCGACCGTCCCGACCACCCGCGCGGTGATCTCCTCGCCGTCCCCCAGGCGCAGGCGGATCTCCTCCCCCACGGCGCGGTCGAGGGTGTCGGGAAGGATCACGGCGTCGCCGCCAAGGGCGGTGAAGGACCCCGAGGTGAGGGTGTCCGCGGTGACCTCGGCGGCGGCCGCCGGGGTCACCCCGCGCAGCGCGAGCGCGGTGGTGTCCGCTTCTCCTTCTTCTTCCCCCTCGTCCGACTCGACGAGGTGGCCGTGGCTGGTCACCAGCGCGGAGGCCGCGGTGACGCCCGGGGCCGAGGCGATCTCGGCCACCGCGTCGGGCGCCAGGCCCCCGGGCGCGGTGACCACGGCGTCGGCGCGCAGCGACTCGGCGAACAGCCGCTCGGCGACCTCGGCCTGGGTCACCTGCAGGTAGATCAGCGCGGTGGCCAGCCCGGTGGCCAGCATGACCGGGGCGACCGCGGCGGCGACCCGCACCCGCCGGGCCCGGGCGTTGAGCACGGCGAGCCTGCCCGGCGCGCCGGTGACGGCCCGCAGCGGACCGCCGAGCACGGCGAGCAGCACGCGGGTCAGGCCGGGGGCGAGCAGGGCGAGCCCGCCCGCCCACAGCAGCGCCGACGGTCCCGCGGTGCTCGCCGCGACCGGCCCGGACATGACCGTGGCCGTGACGATGGCCAGCGCGAGCGCGCCCGCCAGCGCCAGGACCGCGATGACGAGCCGGGCGGGGGAGAGCCAGCGGCGGGGCAGGGCGGACTCGGCCAGCGCGTCGGTCGGCCGCGCCCGGGTGGCCGCGCGGGCGGCCACGGCCGCGGCGGCGACGGCGGCGAGCAGGATCGACCCGGCGGCGACCACGGCGGGCAGCCAGCCCGCGCGGAACTCGATCTCCGGCACGGCGACGCCCGCGTCGACGAGCCGGTCCAGCAGCCAGCCGCCGAGCGCGTCCCCGGGCGGCCACGCCGCCGCCCCGGCGAGCACGGCGACGACCAGCGTCTCGCCGATGACCATCCGGCGCAGCTGACCCGGCGTCGCGCCGACGGCCCGCAGCAGCGCCATCTCCCGGTCGCGCTGGCGGATCGCGAGGCTGAGCGTGCTCGCCACGACGAACCCGGCGACCATGAGCGCGACGCCGCCGAAGACCGCGGCCACCGGGATGATCCGGGCGCTCGCGCCGTGGGCGTCGAACACCTCGGCCAGGCCCCGGTCGTCGCCGGTCAGGGCGACCGCGCGGTGCCCGGCGAGCGCGTTCTCCGCCGCGGCGCGGATGGCCTCCGGATCGCCGTCGCCGACCAGGGCCACCGCGTCGACTCGGCCGTCCAGCATCCGGATGGCGGCGGCGTCGGTGAAGTACACCGACGCGCCGTCCGCGCGGACGGTACCGACGACCCGGAACTCCGCCGGTTCGCCCCGGACTGCCATGCGGACGCGGTCGCGGTCGCCGAGCGCCGCGTCGAGCACGACCTCGTCGTCCGCGCTCGGCGCGCGACCGCCGACCAGCTCGGCCGACCCGAGCCCGAGCGACCCCCAGCCGTGGCCGACCACGGGTGTCCCGTCGATCACAGCGGGGACCGACACGTCCGGCACGGCGACCACGCCGGGCAGCCCGCCCAAGGTGTCCATAATGGAGGAATCGAGCCGCACCCGCTCGGCCAGCGGCTCGGACTCGCCGGGGTTGTCCTGGTCGCCGGTCACCACGACCGCGGCGCCAGCCAGCCGGTCGGCGGGCACGGCGGTCCTGATGCCGGTCTCCAGCAGCCCGCCGCAGGCCAGCACGACCGCGCCGCCGATGAGCAGGGCGAGGAACGAGGCCGCGAACGACCCCGGACGGACGCGCAGCGCCCGCAGGGACAGCCGGAACATCAGCGCACCCGCTCCCATGCGCCCAGGTGGGTCATCCGCTCGGCGACCGCGGCGGCCGTCGGCGCGGCCAGCTCCCCGGCGATCCGGCCGTCGGCCAGGAACACCACGCGGTCGGCGTGCGCGGCGGCGACCGGGTCGTGGGTGACCATGACCGCGGTGCCGCCGTCGCGGTCGACGACCGCCCTGAGCAGGGCGAGCACCTCCAGTGCCGTCCTGGTGTCCAGCGCGCCGGTCGGCTCGTCGCCGAACACGACGGCGGGCCGGGCGATGAGCGCTCTGGCGATCGCCACGCGCTGCTGTTGCCCGCCCGACAGCTCGGCCGGCCGGTGCCGCGCCCGGTCGGCGAGCCCGACCCGCTCCAGCGCGGCCATGACCTCCTCGCGCCGCGGCGCGCGGCCCGCGAGCCGCAGCGGCAGCGCGACGTTCTCGACCACCGTCAGCGCGGGCAGCAGGTTGAACGCCTGGAAGACGAACCCGACCCGCTCCCGCCGCAGCACGGTCCGCGCCTTCTCGTCCAGCGCGTCGACCTCGACCCCGTCCAGCACCACCCGGCCCGATGTCGGCCGGTCCAGACCGGCGGCGCAGTGCAGGAAGGTGCTCTTGCCCGAGCCGGACGGCCCCATCACCGCGGTGAACGTCCCCCGCGCGAACCCGATCGACAGGTCGTCGATGGCGACGAGACGGCCGTAGGACTTGCTGACGGAATCTAGGCGCACGACATTGTTGTCCCCCATGGCTTCCAGAGTGGCGCAGCGGCGCGGCGTCCGGGAATCCGGCAGACACCCTTGTGTGAACCCCGCTCGGTGTGCTTAGGGCGGCGCGGTCACGCGAACGTCCCAAAGCGACCTTGGGCCGATCGGCCCATTTGATCAATTGGTCTGGACAACGGCGGTGATCTGCGCTGAAGTGAAAGCACTGGGGCACTGGGGACTCGACCACATTCCGCGCCGAAGCCGATGCGCGGAATGCAACGGCGCACGTCCCCGTCCACCCTCGCCACGCGTGATCGACGAAGGGGAAGACTGTGCGAAGGAGATCGTTACCGACCTTGGCCGCGGCGCTCATGGTGAGCGCTGCGGCCGTGGCGCTGCCCGCTCCCGCCGCGGCGGCCGCGCCGAGCGGACCCGGCGCCGTCCTCGAGGTGAAGCTCAGCGCGGGCCACGGCGTCGGCGCGCTGCGGCAGGCGCTGGCCGCGCCCGAGATCGCCGAGGCGAAGCCGCTGTTCGACCGGCTGGACGAGCGGCTGACCACCCTGCGGGGGAACGGCAGGGCGTCGGCGCCCGGACTGTCGCGCTGGCACCGGGTCGAGCTCGCGCCGGGGGTGGACGCCGAGGCCGCGGCGCGCGAGCTGACCGCGCTGCCCGGCGTCGAGGTCGCCTACCCGCAGCCGAAGGCGGGCAACCCCGTCACCCCGGACTTCTCCCCGCAGCAGGGCTACGCCGACGCGGCGAGCAGCAACGGCATCGACGCGGACTACGCCCACACCAAGCCCGGCGGCCGGGGCGGCAACGTCAAGGTCGTCGACCTCGAGCAGAACTGGAACACCCAGCACGAGGACCTCTCCAAGCTGCGCCTGCCCGGCGCGCTGATCCCCAACGGCACCCCGAGCTTCGACCCGGGCAGCATCGACCACGGCACCGCGGTCATGGGCGTGATCGGCGCCGACGACAACGGCTTCGGCGTCACCGGCCTGGTCCCCGACGCCGGTCTGCACTACACCAACGTCAGCAGCCAGGAGAACGGCTACGACCTGGCCAACGGCATCCTGGCCGCCGCGGCGGGCGTCGGCGTCGGCGACGTGCTCCTCATCGAGCAGCACGTCTACGACTGCGGGAACTGGGCGCCCATGGAGGTCTGGCCCTCGGTCTACGACGCGATCGTGACCGCGGTCCAGTCCGGCAGGCACGTCGTCGAGGCCGCGGGCAACGGCAACCAGAACCTCAACAGCTCCTGCTTCGGGGCCCGCTTCCCCTACGACCGCCCCGACTCCGGCGCGATCATGGTCGGCGCGGGCGCGGCCCCCGGCTGCACCAGCCCGGTCCGGACGCGGCTGGGCTTCTCCAACTACGGCACCCGCGTCGACCTGCAGGGCTGGGGCGAGTGCGTCACCACCACCGGCTACGGCGGCCTGCACGGCACCACGCCGAACGACCTCTACACCGCGTACTTCAGCGGCACGTCGAGCGCGTCGCCGATCGTGGCCTCCGCCCTGGCGTCGCTGCTGAGCGTGGCCGAGGCCAACGGCGAGACGCTGAGCCCGGCCAGGGCCAGGGAGATCCTGATCGCCACCGGCACCGCGCAGTCCGGTCTCGACCACATCGGCCCGCTGCCCAACCTGCGCACGGCGATCGACCACTACCTCGCCGACGTGCAGCTGCCCGAGCGCATCGCCTTCCCGGGCAACCGGCAGTCGGAGGTCGGCGAGACGGTGAACCTGGGCCTGCAGGCCTGGGACGGCAACGACGACCCGCTCGTCTACGCCGCGCACAACCTGCCCCCGGGGCTGTCGGTCAACACGGCGACCGGCGTCATCTCCGGCACCCCGACCACCGCGGGCACCTACAACGTCTACGCGTCGGCCACCGACAACTCCGGCCCGATCAGCCAGACGTCGTTCACCTGGACCGTCGTCGAGCCCCCGCCGGTCGTGTGCGAGGCGAACTCCATCAGCTACCCGCTGCCCAACCTGCAGACCGTCAACGTCCCGATCGGCGTCGAGGACTGCGGGGTGCTCGCGGCCACCAACAGCACCGTCGAGGTGCACATCACCCACCCCTACGTCGGCGACCTGTCGATCGACCTGAAGGCGCCCGACGGCAGCGTCTACCCGCTCAAGGCGGCGAACCCCGGCGACTCGTCGGACAACCTGCACGCCGTCTACCCGGTCGACCTGACCGAGGAAGGCGTCAACGGCGTCTGGACGCTGGTGGTGAGGGACCACGACAGCACTGACAGCGGCACCCTGGACTGGGCGCGGCTGACGCTGCAGTCCTGAGCCGGTCCCCGGTGGCGGGCGCGTCCCGCCACCGGGGTCACACCGTCTTGGCGAACCGCCTGATCCAGCGGTGCTGCCAGGGCATCTCGACGGCGCGCGGGTGCAGGTGCGCCCGCGTCCACGCCACCGCGTCCTGTGCGGGCACTCCCGCGAGGACGGCCAGGCAGGACACCGCCGTCCCGGTCCGGCCGACCCCGCCGCCGCAGGCCACCTCGACCCGCGCGCCCGCCTTCGCCCGGGCGTGCAGGTCCCGGATGAGGGTGACCGCGGTCCGGAAGTCGCGGGGGACGAAGAAGTCGGGCCAGTCGACCCAGGCGTGCTCCCAATCCGGCTTGTACTGCCGCAGCTTGCCGTTGCCGAGGTACAGCCCGTACTCCGGCGGCTCGCCGCCCGGCTCCGGCCTGCGCAGCCCCCGCCCGCGCACCCACGCGCCGTCCGGGAGTTGAATGGCGTTGTCCAACATGACTTATGGATACACCTCGCGCGCCATCGCCGCGTCACCTTCGGCCGCGAGCCCGGCCGCCACGCCTGCCCGGTCGGCTTCGGACCGGTTCTGGCTCGCCTTGCGCTTCGCCTCGACGCGGGACACCGCCACCTCGACGCCGACGATCGCGCGCAGCTGCCCGGCGATGAAGCGCTCCGGCGCGTCGTCCACCGCCCACGGCCGGGCCCGCCCGTTCTCGTGCTTGGCGGTCAGGTCCCGGACGACCCGCTCCACCCACTCCGCCGAGTCGTGGAACGTGACCTCGCCGTAGACGTGGGCGGTCACGTAGTTCCAGGTCGGCACGACCCTGCCGTGCTCGGCCTTGGTCGCGTACCAGGACGGCGAGACGTAGGCGTCCGGGCCGCGGACGATCACCATCGCCTCGCCGAGCACCGGCAGCCGCCACTGGTCGTTGTTCCGCGCCAGGTGCCCGCGCAGCGTCCCGTCGGCATAGACGAATGGGAGCAGGGTGGCGCGCAGGCCCTCCGGCGTCGCGGTCACCAGGTCCGCGGCGCCGACGCCGGTGAGCATCGCGGTGACGTCGTCGTCGGACATGGCGAAATGGGTGGGGACGTACATCCAGCACCTCCGGCGGATGCGGAAGGGGCCGCCCCGCGCGCTGCGAGACGGCCCCGTTCCCTGATCGGGCCTAGAGCGACCTGCGCACCCGGTACGGCGGCACCGAGCAGCCGCGCAGGGCGTCGGCGTCAATCGTCTCCGGGCGGTAGGGCAGCGTCTCCAACCGGGCGACCATGCGCTCGGTCGTGTCCGGGACCTCCTCGGCCATGCCGAAGAGGAACGCCCACTCGTGCTCGTCGGAGCCGTAGTAGACCGTCGTGCCGAAGACCTCGTGGAAGCGGCGCCACGACCGCAGCAGCGTCTCGTTGCGCCACATGGTCTGGCAGCCCGCCTGGCACACCACGACGCCACCGGGAGCGAGCACGGACTTGCAGCGGGTGAGGAACTCCTCCTCGTACAAGCGGTTGTGCTGGGCGAACTCCGGCCGCTCGTCCGGCAGGTCCACCAGCACGATGTCGTACTTCTCGGTGGTCTCGGCCAGGAACTGCCAGCCGTCGGCGTAGTGCACGCGGACCGGGCCGTCGCCCGCGACCGCGCGCTCCAGCTCCTCCGGCGTGTAGCCGTACGGCAGGTGCTGCGCGCACAGCTCGACGGCCTGCCGGTCGATGTCGACGTGGTCGACGACCGAGGCCCCGGCGGCCACTGAGATCTGGCTCACAACACCCTCGCTGGAGCCGACCACCAGCACCCGCTCGACCTTCGCCGCGAGCAGCAGCGCGGGCACCAGCAGCGCCTCGTGGTAGGTCAGCTGGCTGAACTCGGTGCTCTGCCGGTCGTCGTCGCAGAAGAGGCTGACGCCCTGCGCGGTCCTGCCGATGACCAGGTGCTGGAACTGCGTGCGGGTGTCGACGATGACCTCGGGCATCTGCCACACCCTGGTCATCCCGGCGCCCAGCGGCTCGACGATGGTGGTCACGCGACCACCCCGGCGGCGGGCACCTTGTGTCCCCTGTGGACGGTCTGGATGGTCGCCTCGCGGGCGCCGAGGCGGTCGCGCAGCAGCGCGGCGGCCAGCTCGGGGTCGGCGGTGTCGCCGCAGGTGAAGATGTCGACGAACATCGAGCCGATCTCCGGGTACGTGTGGATCGAGGCGTGGGACTCCGAGAGCAGCGCCAGCACCGTCACCCCTTGCGGCTCGAACTGCTTCGAGATGACGTCGCAGACCGTGGCGCCCGCCTGCCGCAACACGTCCTCCAGGGTCGTATGGAGGAAGGCCAGATCGTCGAGCTTCGAGGCGTCGACACCTTCGAACTCGGCGAGTACGTGACGACCGGCGAAGAAGCCTACGCCCGCTGCGGGCGTGAGGTCGTGCGCCATCTATCCAACCTCCTACGGGGGTGTGTCAGCCGACGAACAGTGTCGGCAGTGGCGGGAATCCATTGAAGGACACCGATGCGTAGCTTGCCGTGTAGGCGCCCGTGTCGAGGATGTCGACATGATCGCCCGCGCGCAGAGCCAGGGGGAGACGATACGGGGTCCGCTGGTAAATCACATCATCGCCGTCGCAAGTCGGGCCCGCGATGACCACGGGCCCGTCCGGGGTGTCCGGGTGCGCGGTGCGCAGCCGGTAGGCGATGTACTCGTTCTCCGTCTCCGCCAGCCCCTGGTAACGGCCGATGTCCAGATACACCCAGCGGTGCTCGTCCGCGTCGGACTTGCGCGAGACCAGCACCACTTCGCTGCGGATCATCCCGGCGGTGGCCACGACCGCCCGCCCCGGCTCGATGAGCAGCTCGGGCGGGGTGTCGAAGTGCTCGGCGACGGCCGCCCGGATGGCCGAGGCGTGCTCGCGCAGCGCGGGCGCGGCCGTGACGTAGCTGGCCGGGAACCCGCCGCCGAGGTTGAGCGAGGTCAGCACGACGCCGCGGGCGGCACTCGCCCGCCCGATCGCCGCGGCCTGCGCGATCCCCGCCACCCACGCGGCGGGGTCGGTGTGCTGGGAGCCGACGTGGAAGCAGGCCCCGCGCACGTCCATGCCCAGTTCGGCAGCACGGACCAACAGTCGCGCCGCCATCTGCGGGGCGCAACCGAATTTCCGGCCGAAGGGCGTCCCCGACTCCGGCGCGTCGACCAGGAACCGGCACCAGACCTGCGCGCCCGGCGCGTTGGCCGCCAGCTTCTCCAGGTCGTCGTCGGAGTCGAATGTGAACCGGCGCACACCGCGCGCGTACGCGTAGGCGATGTCGCGCGCCTTCTTGATCGGATTGCCGTAGGACAGCGACTCCGGGCTCGCGCCCTGCGCCAGGCACATGTCGATCTCGCCGACGCTGGCCACGTCGAAGGCCGAGCCCTCGACCGCCAGCGCCCGGACGATCTCCGGGGCGGGGTTCGCCTTGACGGCGTAGAACACCCCCGCCTCGGGCAGTTCGTCCCGCAGTGACCGGTAGTTCGCCCGGACGGCGGCCAGATCGATCACCAGGCACGGGGTCTCGGGCGCGTGTTCGTCGAGGAACGCGCGCAGCCGGGCCTCCGTACCGTGAGCGGGGGAAGTGTGCAACACGGCGTGCACTTTAGTACCGGATCGGGCGCAGGGTGGACGCCGACCGGCTCACACCTGGGGGCCACCCGGACGAGCGGCCCCCAGGTCGATCGCGGTCAGCGTCCGATGCCGGTCAGCGACCGGACCTCCATCTCCTTCTGCAGCGCCTCGTCGGCCTTGTCCGACGACAGGACGGTGCCCAGGTACCCGCAGACGAACGAGACCGGGATGGAGACGATGCCCGGGTTCGACAGCGGGAACAGCGCGAAGTCCGCGCCGCTGAAGATCGAGTTGGGGGAGCCGGAGAACACCGGTGAGAAGAACACCAGCAGCAGGCACGACCCGAGACCGCTGTACATCGCCCAGAGCGTGCCGGTGGTGTTGAACCGCTTCCAGAACAGCGAGTAGAGGATCGTCGACAGGTTCGCCGACGCGGCGAACGCGAACGCCAGGGCCACCAGGAACGCGACGTTCTGGCCGTTGGCCAGGATGCCGCCGATGATCGCCAGCGCGCCGATGACGACGGCGGTGATGCGGGCCACCCGCACCTCGCTCGCCGCGTCGGCCCGGCCGTGGCGGAAGATCCCGGCGTACACGTCGTGGGCGAAGGACGCCGACGCGGTGATCGTCAGGCCCGCCACGACGGCCAGGATCGTCGCGAACGCCACCGCGGCGACGATGCCCAGCAGGACCGTCCCGCCGATCTCGAAGGCCAGCAGCGGCGCGGCCGAGTTGACCCCGCCGGTGGAGTCCAGGATGCGCTCCGAGCCGACCAGCGCGGACGCGCCGTAGCCGATGACCAGGGTCGAGACGTAGAACACCGTCATCGTGCCGACCGCCCACACCACCGAGCGCCGCGCCTCGGTCGCGTTGGGCACGGTGTAGAAGCGCATGAGGACGTGCGGCAGGCCCGCGGCGCCCAGGATCAGCGCCAGCGACAGCGAGATGAAGTCCAGCGGCGACGAGCCGTACTGCGCGCCCGGCTCCAGCACGGCCTCGCCCTTGCTGTTGTTGGCCGCGGCCTCCTCCAGCAGCGCGGTCATGCTGAAGCCGAACTTGCCGAGCAGGAACACCGTCATCAGCACGACGCAGAGGATCAGGATCGACGCCTTGATGATCTGCACCCACGTGGTGCCCTTCATGCCGCCGACCAGCACGTAGAGGACCATGATCAGGCCGACGACGGCGATGACGAGCGCCTGGCCCGCCTTGCTCTGCACGTCCAGCAGCAGCGCGACGACCGCGCCCGCGCCCGCCATCTGGGCCAGCATGTAGAAGAACGAGATGACCAGGGTGGACGTCGCCGCCGCGGCCCGCACGGGGCGCTTGCGCATGCGGAAGGCGATGACGTCGCCCATGGTGAACCGGCCGGTGTTGCGCACCAGCTCGGCGACCAGCAGCAGGTTCACCAGCCACGCCACCAGGAAGCCGATCGAGTAGAGGAAGCCGTCGTAGCCGTTGATGGCGATGGCGCCCGCGATGCCGAGGAACGACGCCGCGGAGAGGAAGTCCCCGGAGAGCGCGATGCCGTTCTGCACGCCGGAGAAGCCCCCGCCCGCGGCGTAGTAGTCGGCGGTCGAGCTGTTGCGCGAGCTGACGCGGTACACCACGTACAGCGTCACGACGACGAACGCGGCGAACACCGCGGTGTTGAGCGTCGGGTTGCCGACGCCCTCGCTGGCCAGGATCACCGCGCCACCCCCTGCGCCGCCGCGCGGATGGCGGCGACGTCGGGGTCGATCCGCGAGCGCGCCCAGCGCAGGTAGCAGGCGGTGATGGCGATCGTGGAGGCGAACTGGAGCAGCCCGAGGATCAGCCCGACCGTGACGGACCCGGTCACCCGCGTCGCCATGAAGTCCTTGGCGTAGGCCGCGAGCAGCACGTAGGTCAGGTACCAGACGAAGAACACCGCGGTCATGCCGAAGACGAAGCGGCGGAACCGGCCGCGCAGCGCGACGAAGGCCGGGCTGGCGTGGATCGCGGCGAAGTCCGGGCCTGCTGGCGGGGCGGGCGCGGCGGCGCCGGGCGCGATGCCGCCGAACGTCGCGACCCGCGGCCGCGGGGGGACGACCTCGGTCATGCGTTCCTCCGGGGAAAGGGGTGAATGCCGAATCGGGCGGGCGTCATAGTAACCACGAGGGGCTGGTTCGCCTAATGCGCCGACGTATGGGCCACTATCGATCCAAAGCGTGTACGCGCGCTCTTTAAAGAGCCGTGGATAGGCCTGCCTGCGTATATCGGAGCCGTGAGATCACGGAACGATGACGGTCTGGTATGGATACGCGGGCCCAGGCGATCTCACACTTAGTGGTGAATCGATCGGTCACCTTGCGTCGTGGGAGTTGCATGTGGGCCTGACCTGGGCTCCGACGAGGGACGACGCGCCTGCGGATGTAACCCGATCTAGCGATTAAGTCGGCAAAACAACCGCGAAGGGTGACCGCGACGCGATCTTGACCGGCGGATCGGGGCCGCCTGCGCCGGTTAACGGCTCGTTTTCCCAGGTCAAAGGCGAGAGATCGAGAGGCTTTCCCGAGTGGGCGATTCCGGTAGTCTTCTGCCACGTTGTCGCCGCCGGGAAGTAGGGCGAGCGGTCCGCGGCCGGATCGGCCGCTGGGGACCGCGGGCGCTGTCGGAAATCAGTGCTGCCTGGAATCTGTCACGGAAGGGAGCTGTGCGGTGAGGCTGTTATTCCCCGTGACGCGGCGAAGCCGATACGGCCGACGATGCGTAAGGGGCCGAGCGTGACCGACATGGCGTCCAAGACCGAGAGCACCGAGGGTGGGGAAGCCACTCGGTGGTCCACCATCACCCGGTGGCGCGACTGGAACCTCCCGGTCAAGCTCAGCGCCGTCATCCTCGTCCCCGTCGTGTTCGCCATCGTGCTCGGCGGGCTGACCATCGGCGGGCAGATCGACACCGCCGACTCCTTCCGCAGGGTCGACCGCCTGGTCGTGGTCAACGACGACCTGCGCAAAGTCCTCACCTGGCTGCAGCGCGAGCGCACCAAGGCCGCGACGCTGCTCACCGGCGGCACCCGGGACATCACCTCCGAGCTCACCGCCGAGCAGCGCAGCGCCGACGCCGCCCGCGCGAACCTGGTCCGCTCGGTCGAGCGCGCGGAGTTCGCCAACCCCGCCACCGCCGACCGGCACGCCGCCGCCCTCACCCGCCTCGGCGAGCTGGACGGGCTGCGCGCCCGCGTCGCCGAGCGGGAGATCGACGGCGCGTCGGCGCTGGCCGGGTACACCGCGGTCATCGAGTCGCTGCTGGCCTTCGACCGCGCCGCCGCCGAGGAGATCGCCGACCCGGGCCTGTCCGGCACCGCGGGCGCGCTGCACCACCTGGAGGCGGCCAAGGAGGCCGTCTACTACCAGCAGGCCCTGGTCGCCATGGGCATCGCCCGCGGCGGGCTGTCCGCGGCCGAGCTGGAGGCGCTGCGCAGCTCGCAGGCCCGCTACGACGAGCACGTCCGCGAGTTCCGCGCCGTGGCCACCCCCGCCCAGCGCGCCGAGTTCGACCGGATGCTCGACGTGCCCGGCGTCGCCGCCCGGGTCGGCCTGCTGCGGCTGGTCGTCGGCGGCGAGGCCGAGACGCTGCCGCCGGTCGGCGTGCCGCTGCCGATCACCTCGGTCGACTGGAACGGCGCCTCCGAGCTGACCTCCGGCCGCATCAGCAACGTCAGCGGCACCCTCGGCCGGGAGATCATCACCCGCTCGGAGGCCATGCGGGACGCGGCCAGCGACGGTGCGGGCCTGGCGTCGGTGGTGCTCACCGTCGCCCTGGTGATCGCCGCGGCGGTCATCATCACCATCGGCCGCCAACTGCTCACCTCGCTGCGGCTGTTGCGCCGCGAGGCGTTCCGGGTCGCCGAGGAGTCGCTGCCCGCGGCCGTCGAGCGCATCCGCGGCGGCAAGAACCTGCCTGCCGAACCCGAGATCGACCCGGTCCCCATCACCACCGGCGACGAGGTCGGCGAGGTGGCCCGCGCCTTCGACGCGGTGCACCGGCAGGCGCTCAAGCTGGCCACCGAGCAGGCGGGCCTGCGGGCCAACTACAGCGACGTCTTCGTCAACCTCTCCCGCCGCAGCCAGGGCCTGGTCCAGCGCCAGCTGCACCTGCTGGAGCGGCTGGAGCGCGACGAGGAGGACGCCGACCAGCTGGCCGTGCTGTTCCAGCTCGACCACCTGGCCACCCGGATGCGCCGCAACAACGAGAACCTGATGGTGCTCTCCGGCGCCGACCTGGTCCGCAGGGCCAGCCTGCCCGCCCCGCTCGCCGACCTGCTGCGCGCCGCGGTCTCCGAGATCGAGCAGTACCAGCGCGTCGTCATCCAGCCGCCCGCGAACGTGCTCGTCGTCGGCTACGCCGTCGGCGACATCGTGCGCCTCACCGCCGAGCTGCTGGACAACGCGACCGCGTTCTCCGCCCCCGCCACCCAGGTGACGGTCTCCAGCCACCACAGCCCCGGCGGCGCGATCCGGGTGGAGATCGCCGACCGCGGCATCGGCCTGACCCCGACCGAGCTGGCCGAGGCCAACGCCCGGCTCGCCGACGCGGGCGCTGTCGACGCGTCCACCTCGCGCCGGATGGGCCTGTTCGTCGTCGGCAGGCTCGCCGCCCGGCTCGGCGTGCGGGTGTGGCTGGAACCGGCGATCGGGCAGGGCATGCGGGCCATCATCACCGTGCCCGCCGACCTGACCGCGCCCCCCGAGCCCGCCCGGGTCCCCGTCCTGCCCGCCCCCGCCGCCCCGCCCGCGCCGGAGACCACGGTGAACGGGGTGAACGGGACCAGCGGGGTGAACGGGACCAACGGGCACGGCCCCGAGCCCCGGCGCGCCCACGGCCACGCCGCCGAGCCGGACGCGCTGCCCCGCCGCACGAACGGCCACACCAACGGGCACGCCAACGGCTCCCCGGTCCCCGGCGTCGACCCGTTCGCCCCGTGGACCCCGGTGGAGACCACCGTCGTCGACGGACCGTCCACAGCGGATCTTCTCGAACTGCTCTCGCCGGGCGACGGCGCGTCCATGCCGGACAAGCCGATCGACACCGTCGGCGAGGCGCCCGCGCCGTCCGAGCCGGACACCGCCGAGCCCGCGCCGCTGCCGCGCAGGCAGCCGCGCAAACCGGTGGACGCCGAGGTCACGCAGAACCTCCCGGAGACCGCCCCGGACGACGTCGGCGACGCGCTGTTCAGCCCGGCCGAGCCGAAGGCGACCGACACCGGCTGGTGGGACACCACGGTGGTGCACGAGCGGCCGCCCGCGGTGCACGAGACCACGCCGATCTTCGACGAGATGGTGTCCGCCTGGTTCCGCGCGGTCTCCGACGCCCCGGACAACGCCTGGGACTTCGCCGCGGACACCGGGTTCCGCACCGCGCGGACCGTCTCGTCCGCCGAGGCCGAGGAGTACACCGACTCCGGCCTGCCCCGGCGCACCCCGCGGCGGAACCTGGTGCCGGGCAGCGTGGACACGCGCGTGCACCACCGCCCCTCGTTCGCCCAGCGCAGCGCGCACGACCTGCGCGACCGCCTGTCGAGCTACCAGCGCGGCGTGCACCGCGCCCGCGGTGTGCACCACACCGGGCCCGCGCACGGCACGCCGGACAGCCTCGACCTGCGCGGCGCGCGCTGGCGCTTCGCCGCGGACGTGGGCTGGCAGGCCGCCGACGCGGTGGCCCGGTCGGTCCCGGCCGCCACCACGCCCACCGGGCTGCCCCGGCGCACGCCGCGCGAGCGGCTGCTCCCGGGCAGCCTGGAGACCGCGGCCCCCGCGTCCGGGCCCCGGGTGGAACGCGACGCCGAGGCGCTGCGCTCCCGGCTCTCCGGGTTCCAGCGGGGCCTCGACCGCGGCCGCGACAGCCTCGCGCAGCGGGGCGTGCCCGCCGGGTCGGCGTCCTCCGGCGCAGGCCAGTCCGGGCGTGTCGATCACGAGGGCGACGGCGATGCGTGACGCCCGCTCGCCCAGCCCCACCACCGAATGGAGCACGATGACGTCCACGCAGTCCAAGCCAAGCCGGTTCGGCTGGCTGGTCAACGACTTCGCGGAGCGGGTGACCGGAGTCGCGCACGCCGTTGTGGTGTCCGCGGACGGTCTGCTGCTCACCTCGTCCAACCGGCTGCCGGTGGACCGCGCCGACCAGTTGGCCGCGGTCGCCTCCGGGATCATCAGCCTCACCCAGGGCGCTGCCCGCTGCTTCGAGGCGGGCTCCGTGCGCGAGACGGTGGTCGAGATGGAGCGCGGCATCATGCTGCTGATGGCCATCGGGGACGGGTCGTGTTTAGCGGTTCTCGCGGCCCCCACCTGCGACATCGGGCAGGTCGCCTACGAGATGACCCTGCTGGTCGACCGGGTCGGCCAGCTGCTGACCCCGGAGCTGCGCGCGGCGCTGCAGGGCGCGGCCGGGAGGATGGTGGGGCAGCCCGCATGACCGCGACATGAGCAGCGAGCACGAGCCGACCATCGCCGACGTGATGAACGGGCTCACCCGATCGCGCAAGCGCGCCAAGGGCCGGTCCGATGTGGACCCCAGGCCCGCGCGACCGGTCGAGCCGCAGTGGCCGGACGCGGAGTCGGTGCCGATGGTCCGCCTGCCGGACGCGGCCGAGCAGGCCGCCATCGTCCGGCCGTACGCCTGGACGCGGGGCCGCACCCGCTCCAACTTCGAGCTGCGGCTGGAGACCATGGTGTCGACGAGCCCGCGCGCCGCCGACGCGTCCGCGTTCGCCGAGTCCGAGCACCGGGCCATCGGCGAGCTGTGCCGGGAACCCCGGTCGGTGGCCGAGGTGGCCACGCTGCTCGGCGCGCCGCTGGGTGTGGCCAAGGTGCTGCTGGGCGACATGGCCCAGCTCGGGTTGGTCACCGTGCACAAGACCGCAACCGGCGGCGCCAACCGGGCGCACCTGGTGTTGATGGAAAGGGTACTGAGTGGACTCCGTCGACTTTGACCCCGCGCCGACCCTGACCTCGGTGAAGATCGTCGTCGCAGGCGGCTTCGGCGCGGGCAAGACCACCTTCGTCGGGTCGGTCTCGGAGATCATGCCGCTGACGACGGAAGCGGTCATGACCAGCGCCAGCGCGGGCATCGACGACATCGCCGCCACGCCGAACAAGTCGACGACGACGGTGGCCATGGACTTCGGCCGGGTGTCGCTGGACTCCGACCTGGTGCTCTACCTGTTCGGCACGCCCGGCCAGCAGCGCTTCTGGTTCATGTGGGACGACCTGGTGCGCGGGGCCATCGGCGCGGTGGTGCTGGCCGACACCCGCCGCCTGGCCGACTCGTTCTCCCCGATCGACTTCTTCGAGGAGCGGAACCTGCCCTACATCATCGGCCTGAACTGCTTCGACGGTCACCTGAACCACGACGTCGAGGAGGTGAGGGACGCCCTGGCCATCCCGCACGAGGTGCCGATCGTGCCCTGCGACGCCCGCGAGCGCGAGTCGGTGAAGAACACCCTCATCACGATGGTGGAGTACTCGATGCGCCGCTGGGTGGCCCTCCACGGAGCCGGGGTCGGCTGACTCCCTGGCGATCGGTCACCCGGCCGATCCCGGCTCCGTCCTTCCCGTCCGACCCGCGCCGTCACATCCGTCCCACCCCGCGTGTCAGCGGTGTGACGAGGCGACGGAGGATGGATTGATGGACGCGACGCAGTTCGAGCAGTACCGGCCGCACCTGCGCTCGGTGGCGCACCGGATGCTGGGCTCCCTGGCCGAGGCCGACGACGCGGTCCAGGAGACCTGGCTGCGGGTGAGCCGCTCGGACACCGAGGTGCACAACCTCGGCGGCTGGCTGACCACGGTGGTCGCCCGCGTCGCGCTGAACATGCTGCGCGCGCGCAAGCGCGAGGTGTACGTCCCCGACCCGGTCGTCGCCCCGGCGGACGGCCCGCAGCCGGAGGAGTCGGCGCTGATGGCCGACTCGGTGAGCATCGCCCTGCTGGTCGTGCTGGAGACGCTGACGCCCGCCGAACGCCTGGCCTTCGTGCTGCACGACCTCTTCGCCGTGCCCTTCGACGAGATCGCGCCGATCGTGGACAAGTCGCCCGCGGCGACCCGCCAGCTGGCCAGCCGCGCGCGCAGGCGCGTGCAGGGCGCGCCCGTGCCGGAGACGCCGGTGGCCGAGCAGCGCGCGGTGGTCGACGCCTTCCTCGCCGCCTCCCGGGGCGGCGACCTCGCCGCCCTGGTCGCCGTCCTGCACCCGGACGTGGTGATCCGCGCCGACGGCGGCGAGCACGGCCCCACCTCGGTCCTGCGCGGCGTCGACGCGGTGTCCCGCGGCGCGGTGGCCTTCGCGCGCCTGGCCATGCACACCGTCCCCGCCCTGGTCAACGGCGGCGCGGGCGCGGTGGCCCTGGCCGACGGCAAGGTCTTCTCGGTGGCCTCGTTCACCGTCGCCGACGGCCGCATCACCGCGATGGACATCCTCACCGACCCCGACCGCCTGGCCCTGCTCGACCTGGAGGTGCTCGGCTAGCGGGTATCGGCACTTTGGCCAGTGTCGCAGCGCGTCACTGGCCGTGACCCCGCCGTGTCCGCGAGAGTTCACCCGCGACGTCGCACTCACCCACGGCAACGGAGAAGCCAATGCGATTGCGCGGTGCGATTCTCAGCGTCCTTGTCCTGGCAGCACTGATCACCGGCGCGGCGCCCGCGGTGGCGGGCGGAAGCGGCCCCTACCCGGCCGGTTACGAGACCACCTACCGCCTGCCGGACCACACCATCTACCGGCCGAACACGCTCCCCGCGGGCGTGCGGCTGCCGATCGTCGCGTGGGGCAACGGCGCCTGCCGCGCGGACGGCACCTGGTTCGAGAACGTCCTGACCGAATGGGCGTCGCACGGGTTCCTGGTCATCGCCAACGGCAGGCCGGGCGGCTGGGGCTCCACCAGCTCCGACATGCTGGTCGAGGCGATCGACTGGGCGGTGGCGGAGAACTCCCGGGTCCGCAGCCGCTACTACGGCCGCATCGACACCACCAGGATCGCGGTGATGGGCCAGTCGTGCGGCGGCATCGAGACCTATGAGGTCGCCGACGACCCGCGGATCACCACCACGGTGCTGTGGAACAGCGGCCTGCTGCGCGACTCGCAGAACCACCTGCTCCAGGGGCTCCACGCCCCGATCGCCTACTTCATCGGCGGCCCCGAGGACATCGCCCACGGGAACGCGATGGACGACTGGCGGCGGCTGCCCGCGGGCCTGCCCGCGTTCATGGGCAACCTGGACGTCGGTCACTACGGCACCTTCGCCGAGCCCAACGGCGGCGAGTTCGGCCGGGTCGGCGGGCACTGGCTGAAGTGGCAGCTCAAGGGCGAGGCGGCCAGCCGTGCCCAGTTCGTCGGGCCGGACTGCGGGCTGTGCTCCACGGAGTGGGACGTGCTGCGGAAGAACATGTGACCCGCGGGCGGGCCACCCTCACGGCACGAGGGTGGCCCGCAGGGCGTCGAGGCCGGTGAGGAAGGCATCGAGGGCCAGCTCGAAGGAGTCGGCGTCGATCTGGTCGGCGTGCTCGCGCAGCCGGTGGGCCTGGGTGAGGTGCGGGTAGCGGTCGACGTAGACCTGCACGTCGTCCTCGAAGCCGCGGGAGAACGAGCTGATCGCCGCGCCCAGCACCAGGTACTTGGTGGACGCGCCGATCATCGTGGCGTAGCGCGGCGGCCAGCCCGCGGCGACGAGGCCGCCGTGGACGGCGTCGGCGCGGGCCAGCGAGACCTCGCGCCGGGCCGGTCCGGTGGCCAGCACCGGGACCATGTTGGGGTGCGCGGCCAGCGCCGCCCGGTAGGACCGCGCCCAGGTGCGCAGGCCGGAGCGCCAGTCAAGGGCGAACGCGCTGGTGTCGACCGCCTCCATGATCCCGTCGGCGATGTCCTGCAGCAGCTCGTCCTTGGTCTTGTAGTGCGAGTACAGCGACGGCGCCTGCACGCCCAGCTCCGCGGCCAGCCTGCGCATCGACAGTCCGGTCAGGCCGTCGGCATCCACCAGAGCGAGCGCGCGCGAGCGGATGCGCTCGCGGCTCAGCAGCGGTGCGGGCGGGCGGGGCACTGCCGGTCCCAGATCACGCTGTCTCCCAGGTCACGTCCGGGCGCGGTTGCCCGCGCGTCCTCGGCGATCCTATCCTCAGGTTACCTAACACCGTACGGTTTATGAGGGACGGCACGCATGGACCTCTCGCTCACCGACGAGCAGCAGGCGCTGTGGGACCTGGCGCGGGACTTCATCGACCGGGAGGTCGTGCCCAACACCCGGGAGTGGGACCGCCGCGAGCAGGTGGACCGCGCGATCGTCGGCAAGCTCGGCGCGGTCGGGTTCCTGGGCATGACCATCCCCGAGGAGTACGGCGGCTCCGGCGGCGACACGCTCTCGTACTGCCTGATGATGGAGGAGCTGGGCCGAGGCGACTCGGCGATCCGCGGGATCGTCAGCGTCTCCCTCGGCCTGGTCGGCAAGTCGATCGCCGCGTGGGGAACCCACGAGCAGAAGCAGCGGTGGCTGCCCGGGCTGTGTTCCGGGGAGTCGCTGGCGTGCTTCGGCCTGACCGAGCCGGACACCGGCTCCGACGCCGCGTCGCTGTCGACCCGCGCGGTCCGCGACGGCGACGAGTACGTGATCACCGGCTCGAAGATGTTCATCACGAACGGCACGTGGGCCGACGTGGCGCTGATCTTCGCCCGCACCGGCGGGCCCGGCCCCAAGGGGATCAGCGCGTTCCTCGTCCCGACCGCGGCGGAGGGCTTCGCGCACACCGAGATCAAGGGCAAGCTCGGGCTGCGCGGGCAGTCCACCGGCGAGCTGGCGCTCGACGGCGTCCGGGTCCCGGTGGAGAACCGGCTCGGCGACGAGGGCGTCGGCTTCAAGATCGCCATGTCCGCTTTGGACAAGGGCAGGATGTCGGTGGCGTCCGGCTGCGTCGGCCTCGCCCAGGGAGCGCTGAACGCCAGCGTGCAGTACGCCAAGGAGCGCACGCAGTTCGGCAAGCCGATCGCGTCCTACCAGCTCGTGCAGCAGATGCTGGCCGACATGGCCGTCAACACCGACGCCGCGCGCCTGCTCGTCTGGCGCGTGGCCGACCTCGTCGAGCGCGAGCAGCCCTTCGGCACCGCCGCGTCGATGGCGAAGCTGTTCGCCAGCGAGAACGCCGTCAACGCGGCCAACCTGGCGATCCAGGTCTTCGGCGGCTACGGCTACCTCGACGAGTACCCGGTCGCCAAGTACCTGCGCGACGCCCGGGTCATGACCCTCTACGAGGGCACCAGCCAGATCCAGAAGCTGCTGATCGGCCGCGCGCTGACCGGCCTGAACGCGTTCACATAGGACGGACACATGGATTTCGCGCTGTCGGACGAGGAGACCCAGGTCCGCGACTGGGTGCGCACCTTCGTGCGCAAGGAGATCGCCCCGCTCGAGCCGGAGGTGCTGCGCCGCGAGCGCGCGCATCTGCCGGGCCTGGCCGTCGACGAGCTGCGCGAGCTGCAGCTCAAGGCCAGGGAGTCCGGGTTCTGGGGCGTGCAGACGCCCGAGGAGTACGGCGGGATGGGGCTGGGCGCGGTGCTGACCGCGCTCATCGAGGCGGAGCTGGGGCGCTCGTTCGTCCCGTTCCGCTTCGGCGGCCACGCCGACAACATCCTCTACTACGCCAACGACGAGCAGCGCGAGCGCTACCTGCTGCCGACGATCGCCGGTGAGCGCCGCTCGTGCTTCGCCATCAGCGAGCCGGGCGCCGGGTCCGACGCGCGCGCCATCCGCGCCACGGCCCGCCGCGACGGCGACGACTGGGTCATCAACGGCGAGAAGACGTTCATCACCGGCGGCAACGAGGCCGACTTCGCGATGGTGTTCGCCCGCACCGACGAGGGCGTCACCTGCTTCCTGGCCGACCGCGCCGACGGCTGGCGCTCCGAGCCGATCGACACCATGGGCGAGTGGGGACCCGCGGCGCTGGTCTTCGAGGACGTCCGGGTGCCGGGCGCCAACGTGCTCGGCGAGGTGGGCAAGGGCTTCGACCTGGCGATGAAGTGGATCGGCCGGGGCCGCTACCTGCTGCCCGCCCGCGCGCTGGGCGCGTGCGAGCGGCTGGTCGAGATGGCCATGGAGCACGCCCGCACCCGGGTGACCTTCGGCGCGCCCATCGCCGACCGGCAGGCCATCCAGTGGATGATCGCCGACTCCGCGGTGGAGATCGAGGCGCTGCGCTGGCTGGTCCTGCACGCCGCGTGGCTGGTCGACCGGGGCGCGGACTCCCGGCACGCGCAGTCCATGGCCAAGCTGTACGGCGGCGTGAAGGCCAACGAGATCGTCGACCGGGTCCTGCAGATCCACGGCGGCATGGGCTACACCCGGGAGCTGCCCGTCGAGCGCTGGTACCGGGAGCTGCGGCTGCTGCGCATCTACGAGGGCACCGACGAGATCCAGCGCCGCACGATCGCCCGCAACCTGCTGAAGGGGCACGCGCGGGTGTCGGGAACACTCGGGTGACGCACACGCAGGGAGGAGCGCACATGGTCAGGGCCGCGGTGCTGGCGGAGCAGGGCACGCAGCTGGAGGTCACCGACATCGTCGTCGGCGAGCCGGGGCCGGGCCGGGTGAAGGTGCGTGTCGCGGCGGCGGGCGTGTGCCACTCGGACCTGTCGCTGGCCAACGGCACGCTGCGCCAGCCCGTCCCGGCGGTGCTGGGCCACGAGGGCGCGGGCACGGTCGTGGCGGTGGGGAAGGGGGTGACCAGCGTCGCCCCCGGCGACCACGTGCTGCTGAACTGGTCGCCGCCCTGCCGTGAGTGCTGGTTCTGCGAAATCGGCGAACCGCACCTGTGCGAGCGGGCCGACTGGTCGGACACCTCGCACGCGACCCTGCCCGACGGCGCCGAGCTGTACCCCGGGCTGGGCGCGGGCGCCTTCGCCGAGGAGACGATCGTGCCAGAGGGCGGCGCGATCAAGATCCCGTCCGACATCCCGCTGGCCGAGGCCGCCGTCCTGGGCTGCGCCGTGCTGACCGGCGCGGGCGCGGTGTTCAACACCGCGCGCGTGCGGCCGGGCCAGTCGGTGGCGGTCGTCGGGCTCGGCGGCGTCGGGCTGTCCGTGCTGCAGGCGGCCCGGATCGCGGGCGCCGGGCCGATCGTCGCGCTGGACGTGCAGGACAAGGCCGAGCTGGCCATGGCCCACGGCGCCACGGACTTCGTCCGGTCCGACGAGAAGGCGGGCAAGGCCGTGCGCGCCCTGACCGGCGGGCGCGGCGCGGACGTGGTGATCGAGTGCGTCGGCCACCCGGCCGCGATCCGCACTGCCTGGTCGGCCAGCAGGCGCGGCGGCCACGTCGTGGTCGTCGGCGTCGGCTCGGCGAAGGCCAAGGTCGAGTTCAGCGCGCTGGAGCTGTACTGGTTCGGCCGCACCCTCAGCGGCTGCGTCTACGGCGAGATCGACCCCGACGTGGACGTCCCCCGCGTGCTCGACTGGGTCCGCACCGGCCAGTTGGACGCGTCCTCGCTGATCACGGCCCGCACGGACCTGTCGGGAATCGAGAACGCCTTCGCCGAGATGCGGGCGGGTCGTGGCGGGCGGACGCTCGTTATCCCGTAGACAGGGCTATCGGGGCTCTGGGATGGGGGAGGGCCTGCCCGGCGTGAGCACCCGGGCAGGCCCTCCGTCGTTCAGATGGCCTGGTTGGCGAAGCCGTGGCGGGCGATGCCGGAGAGCATGGCGCGCCAGGCCGTGGTGCTGGTGTGCGGGTCGCCGCTGATGCCCAGGCGGGACTTGGCGGTGGTGAAGGCGCTCTGGGTCAGGGGGCCCCAGTCGCCGTCGACGGACAGGCCGGAGCCCATGAAGTTGTTGCACATCGCCTGGACGAAGACGGTGTCGCTGCGGGAGCCCTTCTGGCAGACGGTCGGCAGGCCCGCGAAGTCGGCGTGGATGTGGTCCTCGTGGTCGGCGTTGTACCAGCCGTCGAGGGCGTAGCGGAAGCGGCGGCGGCAGACGGCGTCCACGGCCAGGTAGCGGCGGCGCAGCGACTGGGTGCCGGAGGCGTGGTGGCGGTCCAGCGGCGAGCTGACCTGGCCGCCGGACCAGCGCACGTGGTCGAGGTCCATGGCGGTCCCCGCGCCGTGCTGGCCGGGCTTGTTCACGTAGAACCCGGCGGAGACCAGGTAGGTGATGCTGCCGTACCCGCTGGACAGCGAGCGCAGGTCGCGGATCCAGAGCACCAGGGAGTCGTAGAACGCCTGCGTGCACTGCCAGTTGCGCAGGGTGGTGTTGCCCCGGTTGGAGCGCCAGTAGTAGACGGGGGTGCCGTCGATGCGGCTGAAGGTGATCATCGCTCCCTCACCAGGGTGCCGCGGGTGAGCCAGAAGCCGCCGCCGACGGCGTGCGCGTCGCGCGGGACGGCGACGACCTCGCGGTCGCCTGCGAGGGTTCCCCGCACGGGCGCGGTGTCATCCAGCGCGTTGCCCGTCCAGCGGTCGCCGACGAGTTCGCGGACCGCGCTCGCGGGCACGGTGGCGCCCTGGGTCCACGCGATGCCGTCGGGGGAGTGGAAGACGACGGAGCCGTGCAGGTCGACGGCGGCGGCCGTCCAGCCGTCGGCGTGCCCGGTGACCGCGGTGACGGCGAGCCCGTCGCTGAGCCCCCGCACCGGCAGCGTCAGCCAGTCCCGCGACTGCGTGCGGATGGCGGCTACGGCCCGCACGGGCGTGCCCTCCTCGGAGAGCAGCGAGCCGAGGACCAGCGTCCCCCTCGGCCCCGCCCCGACCGCGGTGAACACCGCGTGCGGCTCGTTGCGCCTGCCGGCCGCGGCCCAGTCAAGGCCGTCGGCCGACTCCCAGATGACGGCCTTGCCACCGTGGGCACCAACGGCGACGAAGCCCGCCGCAACGGCGATGACGTCCGCCCCGTCGAGCCCCCGGGTCGGGACGGCGCCGGTCTCGTCGGCCAGCACCCAGGCGCCCCCGCTGAGGGCGAGCACCCGCCCACCCACCGGCCCGGCGGCACGGTCGATCACGGGGGACGCTTGGGCTGCACCACCACCGCCAACAGCGGAGACGGCGGCGGTTGCGGCTGTTGCGGCTGTCAGGGAGAGGAAAGTGCGCCTACATAACCGACGATCGACCATCTGCTGCGCTCCTCGGCGAGAGTAAGAAGCTCACGTGCTTGCCACGCGGTCTGCAACATCTCAACAACCACCACCGGCGCCCCTCAATCACCCGAACAGCCCAGGACATTCCCACTGGCTGGTTGGCGAGGCGCCGGCGGCCTAGGACGCCCGGCGGGCGCGGACGAGCAGCGTGCCGCGCCGGTCCGCGGCGGCCTCCGGGGAGGCGATGATCTCGCAGGTCGTTCGCCCGAAGCCGTGTGCCGAGAGCGTCGCCGTCCACTCATCGATGGTCAGGTCGTACTTCGTGATCACCCGGTCGGCCCGTGGCGGGCCGCTCGCGGGCAGGTGGGAGAAGGCGAGCAGGCCGCCGGGAACGAGGGCGGCCCACGCCAGGGGAAGCAGGGTGTCCGGTGGGGTGAACCAGACCGCGCCGAAGATCGAGTAGACGATGTCGTAGTGGCCGGGGTGGGCGGCGAGGTGCTCCAGGGCGTCGGCGGCGACGAACTCCAGGTTCGGCAGGTGCCCCCAGGTCTGGGTGGCGGTGGCGACGCGGCCCGGGACGATGTCGACGCCGACGCAGTGCGCGCCGAGGGTGGCCAGGTGCGCCAGGTTCGCGCCTGCTCCGCAGCCCAGCTCGATGACCCGCTTGTCGCGGACCTCGCCGAGGATCGACTCGTCCGGTCCGTGGTCGGGGTGTTGGGTCCAGTTGAGCCACGTCGAGGCGCCAGCCGCGTTGACCGCTCGCCGGGTGCTGGCCTTCGCGGCATAGCGTTCCCACGCTTCGACGGGTGTGTTCACTGTCGCCCTTCTCCTCGGGGGCTCGCCTCGCGTCGCCGTGCGGCCGCGAGGCGAGCGTACGACCGATCTACATCCTCGTCGGGCTGTCCGCGCAACACGCGTGACACTGGTGGCAGTCCACCGCCTCAGCGCCCCAGAGTTCGTCATCGACGCCGAATCCGGCTGCGCGGATGCCCTGGATGGTTTGGTGCAGCACCTTCGGCTGGCAGGCCCGTTCCTCGGGCAGGTGCGGCACGTGGTGCAGGTAGCGCCCCGCGTGCCGCATGCAGAAGTCCCAGTAGCGGGGCGTGTCCAGCACGAACGAGTGGACGCCCTTGTCGACCTCCGGCGTCGGCCCCATCGGCGTGTCCGGGTTCTCCGCCGACGTCACCAGGTAGGCGACCACCTGCCCGAAGGTGCGCTCGGCCAGGGCGCGGTCCATGCCGTGGTCCCGCATGATCAACCGGACCTCCCGGTCCCAGACCTCGGCGGTCACGCACTCGCGGGGATCGCGCGCGGCGACCCCCGCTCCGATCTCTGCCACAGCGGTCACATCGTCCTCCAGTAGGTCACCGCGTCGGACGACGCGGAAGTTCGCGCTCGGCGACGGCGGCGACGAGGCCTAGGACGCGAGCGTTGGTTGACACTGGCGAGCGTGACCGAAGCGCCACGCATTGACAATGCATAGCTGGCATAGATTTTGCATAGCACTCATTTGGTCCACGAAGACCACACTGCGTGTGTGAACCAGCAGGTCCTTTCCGTTCCAATGGGTGTTGACTATGCGTGGACTATGCGACCACGATGCGAGAGATTCGTGCCGACCGAGTGGAGATTGCCGTGAAGCTCACGCACCTGGGGACCACGTCGTCGCAGGGCCAGTGCCCGAACCTCTACGCCACCGACCGGGGCACCTACGTGGTCCAGGGCTACAAGATCACCGACGATGAGGCGCTGGCCGCGCTGCGCGAGCGCGGGTTGCCCGACCATGAGACCGCCGTGGAGATCCCGGCCGCCCTGCTCGACTTCGCGCCCCGGCCCGCATGACCGGGCTGGTCACCGGGGACGGCTTCGCCGAGCTGTTCCGCACGTTCACCAGGTCGGCCTTCCGGTGGGAGGCCCGACCCGCCTACTGCGAGGACTACGAGGCCGAGCCGTTACGGAAGTGGCGCGCGGGCGAGCCCGACGACCTGGCGTGGATGGCCGGGTGGCTCGACGGCATCCGGGCCGCCGCGGCCGAGGGGCGGCGGTTCGAGCGCGTCCGGCTCTACACCGTGCCGCCGACGGAGTACCTGCGGTGGCAGCAGCACGTCACCCCGGCCAACGTCGAGGCGGGCGAGGACATCCGCGTGATCACCGAGGGCCAGGCCCGCGCCCTCGGACTGCCCGAGCACGACTTCTGGCTTTTCGACGGGAGGCTGGTCGCCCGGATGCACTTCGGCGACGACGGCCGGTGGCGCGGTGCTGAGCTGATCAACGAGACGGATACGGTGGCCCGGCACCGGGCGTGGCGCGATCTCGCTTGGGAGCACGCCACGCCCTACCCGCAGTACCGCGACCGCCACTTCGCGAGGAGTCCGTGACCGATCTCGACCAGCGCCGCGCCGACTTCGGCGAGCGGCTGCGCCAGCTCCGCGAACGCGCCGGGCACGCTTCCGGAGCGGCCTTCGCCCGCCACCTCGGCTGGCAGCAGTCGAAGGTCTCCCGCATCGAGACGGGCGCACAGCTCGCCACCGACAGCGACATCGGCGCGTGGATCGAGGCGACCGGACTGTCCGGCGCCAAGGCGGCCGGGCTGGCGGCCGAGGCGCGGGAACTGCGCTTGGCGGCGGCGAGTTGGAAGCGGCAGGCACGCACAGGCCTCCAAGCCCGCCAGGAGCACGCCGTCACGATCGAGTCCGCGGCGAGCCTCATCCGCGCGTTCGAGACGGCGCTGGTGCCGGGCCTTCTCCAGACCGCCGACTACGCCCGTCACGTGCTCACGGTCAACGCCGAGATCGCCGGACGCTCCACGGACGTCGAGGAGGCGGTGGCGGTGCGGATGCGGCGACAGGCCGTGCTCTATGACCGGGCCAAGACGATCGAGATCGTCATGACCGAGTCGGCACTGCGCTACCCGCTCTGCCCGGCCGACGTCATGGCCGGGCAACTCGACCGGCTGGCCACGCTGCTGGACGTCTCCACCGCCCGCATCGGCGTCATCCCGCTCGGCACGCGACTTCCCGTCGTGCCGCTGCACGGCTTCTGGATCATCGACGACCAGGCGATCGTCGAGACCAGCGACACCGAGCTGGTCGTCCACGACGCCGACGACCTGGCGCTCTACCACCGCATGCTCGACGCGCTGTGGACAGTGGCCGTCGAGGGCGAGAACGCCCGCGACCTGGTGCGGCGCATCCCGAGCTCGTCCTAGGGCCACGAACGGTAGCCAGCCAGTCTTGGGGTGATCGCAAGGACATCGCTACGGCCAGATGTTGGCGGTAGCGAGGTCGTGGCATCTAAGCTGGGGCGATCCCCAAACCCACTGGGAGGTGCCATGCCCGCCACCCTCGCCATGCACATGAGCGACGGGCTGCTCGACGCCCCGGCGTCGGTGTTGTTTCTCGTCATCGGTGGGGTCGGTGTTCTGCTCGCCCTCGTGCGGGCGCGCGGCGCGCTGGATGATCGGACCGCGCCGATGGCCGGGTTGGTGGCGGCGTTCATCTTCGCGGTGCAGATGCTCAACTTCCCCGTCCTCCCCGGGGTCAGCGGCCACCTGCTCGGTGGGGCGCTCGCGGCGATCCTGGTGGGGCCGTGGGTGGGGGCGCTGTGCATCGCGATCGTGCTCGTCGTGCAGGCGTTGGTGTTCGCCGACGGCGGGTTGAGCGCGCTCGGCGCCAACGTGACCAACCTCGCGCTCATCGGCACCGCCGTCGGATTCCTGGTCGCGCTCGGGCTGCGCGGGCTCGTCCGCAAGGGCAGGGGCGGGCTCGTGGCGACCGCGTTCGTCGCCGCGTTCGCCAGCACGGTCGTCGCCTCGCTCGGGTTCGTGGCCGAGTACGCGATCGGCGGCGACCCCGCGTTCGACCTCGGCACCATCGCCACCACCGTCGTCGGCGTGCACTGCCTGATCGGCATCGGCGAGGGGATCATCACCGCACTGACCGTGGGCGCGATCGCCGCCGTCCGGCCCGACCTGGTCTACCTGCTGCGCGGCGAGCGGCGGCCGCTGGAGGTGTCGGCGTGAAGAACCGGACGTTCCTCTTCGGATTCCTGATCGTCGCCCTGGTGCTGGCTGGCGGGGTGTCCTATTTGGCCTCAAGCAGCCCGGACGGCCTCGACCACGCCACCCTGCAGGGCTGCGAGGAGACCGACGCCGGGCTGACCGGCCAGTGCGTCGCGCAGAACGCCACCGACCACGACCTCGCCGAGAGCCCGCTGGCCGACTACGCCGTGAGCGGCGCAGAGGGGACCACCGGCCTGGCGGGCGTGATCGGCGTGCTGATCACCGTCGCCGTCGCGGGCGGGCTGTTCTGGCTGCTGCGCAGGCGGACGCCGACCCGGGGGTGAACCCGCTGCACCGGCCCGGGGACAGCCCGGTCCACCGGCTCCCGGCCCAGGTGAAGATCGTCGGCGCGCTGGCGTTCGTGCTGTGCGTCGTCGCGACCGACCGCACCGCGTACTGGGCGTTCGGCGCGTACCTCGCCGTGCTGGCCGCGGTGTGGGTGGTCGCGGCCATCCCGCCCGGCTGGATGGCGAAGCGCGCGCTGATCGAGACGCCGTTCGTGGTGCTCGCGCTGGCCGCGCCGTTCCTCGGCGGCGGCCCGGAGACCGAGGTGCTGGGGGTCTCGGTCTCCGTGAGCGGCCTGCTCGCGGGGTGGAACATCGTGGCCAAGGGCACGATCGGCGTCCTCGCCTCGCTGACCCTCGCGGCCACGACCACCCCGCGCGACCTGGTCGTCGGCCTGCAGCGGCTGCGCACGCCGTCGGTGGTCGTGACCATCGCCACGCTCATGCTGCGGTACCTGGAGGTCATCGTCGCCGAGGCCCGCCGGATGCGGCTGGCCCGCATCAGCCGCGGCCACGACCCCCGCTTCCTGTGGCAGGTCGGCGCGACCGCGCGCGGCATCGGCACACTGTTCCTGAGCAGCTACGAGAGGGGCGAACGGGTGCATCTGGCGATGGTGTCGCGCGGCTACGCGGGCGCGCTGCCCGACACGGGCGGTCCGGCCCGGCCGCTGTCCTGGCTGTCCGGTCTGGTCCCGGCCGCGACCGCGGCCGTCGTCCTGGTCGGCACGCTGTGACACCACCGGCCCTGCTGGTCGACGGCCTCGCCTACGCCTACCCCGACGGGCACCAGGCGCTCTTCGGCGTCAACTTGCGCGTCGACCGGGGCGAGCGGGTGGCCCTGCTCGGCCCCAACGGCGCGGGCAAGACGACCCTGGTCCTGCACCTCAACGGCGTCCACACGCCCGGCGCGGGCCGCGTCGAGGTCGGCGGGCTGGCGGTGGCCAAGCCGAACCTCAAGGAGATCCGCCGCCGCGTCGGCATCGTCTTCCAGGACCCCGACGACCAGCTGTTCATGCCCACCGTCCGGGAGGACGTCGCCTTCGGCCCGGCCAACTTCGGCCTGCCCCCCGAGCGTGTCGACCAGGCGCTGGCGGCCGTCGGGATGACCGAGCACGCCGACCGCTCGCCGCTGCACCTCTCCGGCGGCCAGCGCAGGCGCGTGGCGCTCGCCACGGTCCTGGCCTGCGACCCGGAGATCCTGGTGCTCGACGAGCCCAGCGCCAACCTGGAGCCGGTGGCCCGCCGCGAGCTCGCCGAGGTGCTGCTCGGCTTGGACCGCACCCTGCTCATGGTCACCCACGACCTGCCCTACGCCCTGCAGCTGTGCCCGCGCTCGGTCCTGATCGACAACGGCGTCGTCGTGGCCGACGGACCCACCCGCGACCTGCTCGCCGACACCGAGCTGCTGGCCGCGCACCGGTTGGAACTTCCGTTCGGGTTCCGCCTGGACTAGTGTCTGCCCTGCACAACCGCATATAGGGCCGCAACGAGCCAGGACGGGAGAGCCTCCGCCAGCGAGCGGGGCACCGAAGGAGCAAACTCCCCGGAATCTCTCAGGTAAAGCTACCGTCCCAGGCCAGGCCACTCTGGAAAGCAGGCGCGCGGTCAGCGCCTCACCCACGGTGCAAGCCGTCTCGACGGCGAAGCTCTCAGGTGCCGATGACAGAGGGGGAGTTCCGCCACCGAAGCGGGTCCTCCCGACCCGTCGAACCGCAGGAGCTCTGGTGCCCGAAGTCCGCCCGCCTTCGCCGCGTCTCCCATCACCCAGCGGCAGCCTGTCCACCGTGGCACGCTGCCGTCTCGATTCCCGCGCGCCGAAGGAGCCAGCCAGGCCATGAGCACACCCTCCCCGCTGCACGAGGTCCACCAGTCGCTGGGCGCGTCGTTCACCGACTTCGCAGGCTGGTCCATGCCCCTGCGGTACGGCAGCGAGCTGGCCGAGCACAAGGCCGTGCGGACCGCGTCCGGGCTGTTCGACCTCAGCCACATGGGCGAGATCGCCGTCACCGGCCCGCAGGCCGCCGCGGCGCTGGACTTCGCCCTGGTCGGCACGCTGTCCAAGGTCAAGCCCGGCAGGGCCCGCTACACGATGCTCTGCGCGGAGGACGGCGGCGTGCTGGACGACCTGGTCGTCTACCGGCTGGCCGACGAGGAGTACATGGTCGTCGCCAACGCCTCCAACGCGGCCACCGTCGTCGCCGCGCTGACCGAGCGGGCGGCCGACTTCGACGCCACCGTCACCGACCGCTCCGCGGAGTACGCGCTCATCGCCGTGCAGGGCCCGACGTCGGCGGAGATCGTCGCCGCGGTGACCGGCGCCACGCTGGACGGGCTGAAGTACTACGCGAGCATGCCCGCCACCGCCGCGGGCCACGACGTCCTGCTTGCCCGCACCGGCTACACCGGCGAGGACGGCTTCGAGATCTACGCCACGGCCGCGCAGGCGCCCGAGATCTGGGCAGCCTGCGCCGAGCGCGGCGCGACCCCGGCCGGGCTGGCCTGCCGCGACACCCTGCGCCTCGAGGCCGGGATGCCGCTCTACGGCAACGAGCTCACCGCCGAGCTGACCCCGTTCGACGCCGGTCTCGGCCGCGTCGTCAAGTTCGAGAAGCCCGAGTTCGTCGGCCGCGCGGCGCTGGAGAAGCGCCAGGAGACCGACCGGGCGCTCGTCGGCCTGCGCGGGGAGGGCAGGCGCGCCCCCCGACACGGGTACTCCGTGCTCGACGCCGATTCCGCCCAGGTCGGTACTGTCACCAGCGGCGCGCTCTCGCCGACCCTCGGGCACCCGATCGCGATGGCCTACGTCCCCGCCGCGCTGAGCGCTCCGGGGACGGCGTTGACCGTCGACATCCGGGGCGCGAAGGCCCCCGTCGAGGTCGTGGCCCTGCCCTTCTACCAGCGTCCCGCCTGACCAGGAGAGTCGACACCGACATGAGCAACCCGCAGAACCTGTCCTACACGGAGGAGCACGAGTGGGTCGACGCCGCCGACCCGGCGGCGGCTACCGTTGGCATCACCGCATACGCCGCCAACGCGCTCGGTGATGTGGTGTACGTGCAGCTGCCCGCGGTCGGCGACAACCTCACGGCCGGTCAGCCGTGCGGTGAGATCGAATCCACCAAGTCGGTCAGCGAGCTGTACGCGCCCGCCGACGGCGAGGTCGTCGAGATCAACGAGGCCGTCGTCGACAGCCCCGAGCTGGTCAACACCGACCCGTTCGGCGACGGCTGGCTGTTCCGGTTCCGCGTCGCGGGCGACCTGGAGCTGCTCGACGCCGAGCGCTACGCCGAGCTGACCAAGGAAGAGGGCTAGACATGACCTCCTTCTCCGCCGACCTCGCCACGGTCGACCCCGAGGTCGCCGCGGCGGTCGACGCCGAGCTGCGTCGGCAGCAGAACACCCTGGAGATGATCGCCTCGGAGAACTTCGCGCCGCTGGGCGTGCTGGAGGCCCAGGGGTCGGTGCTGACCAACAAGTACGCCGAGGGCTACCCGGGCCGCCGCTACTACGGCGGCTGCGAGCACGTCGACGTCGTGGAGACGCTGGCGATCGAGCGGGTCAAGGCGCTCTTCGGCGCCGAGCACGCCAACGTCCAGCCGCACTCGGGCGCGCAGGCCAACGCCGCGGCGATGATGGCGGTGCTGAAGCCGGGCGACACCATCCTGGGCCTCGACCTGGCCCACGGCGGGCACCTGACGCACGGCATGAAGATCAATTTCTCGGGCAAGCTCTACAACGTGGTCGCCTACCACGTCGACAAGGACACCGGCCTGGTCGACATGGACGAGGTCGCCGCGCTGGCCGCCGAGCACAAGCCGAAGCTGATCATCGCGGGCTGGTCGGCCTACCCGCGCCAGCTCGACTTCGCCAAGTTCCGCGAGATCGCCGACGCGGTCGAGGCGCTGCTCATGGTCGACATGGCGCACTTCGCCGGGCTCGTCGCCGCCGGGCTGCACCCCAGCCCGGTCCCGCACGCCCACCTGGTGACCACCACCACGCACAAGACCCTCGGCGGACCCCGCGGCGGCGTGGTCATGTGCACCAAGGAGCTGGCCAAGAAGGTCAACTCCGCGGTGTTCCCCGGCCAGCAGGGCGGCCCGCTGGAGCACGTCATCGCGGCCAAGGCGGTCTCGTTCAAGATCGCCGCGTCCGAGGAGTTCGCCGAGCGCCAGCGCCGCGTGCTGGAGGGGGCGAAGATCCTCGCCGAGCGGCTGTCCCGGCCGGATTGCCGCGAGGTCGGCGTCAAGCTGTCCTCGGGCGGCACGGACGTGCACCTGGTGCTCGTCGACCTGGTCGAGTCGTCGCTGGACGGCCAGCAGGCCGAGGACCGGCTGCACTCGGTCGGCATCACGGTCAACCGCAACGCGGTCCCGTTCGACCCGCGCCCCCCGATGGTCACCTCCGGGCTGCGCATCGGCACGCCCGCGCTGGCCACCCGGGGGTTCGACGCCGAGGACTTCGCCGAGGTCGCCGACATCATCGCCATCGCGCTTCGTCCCGACTTCGACGAGGCGACCAAGCAGACCCTGCGCGAGCGCGTGGACCTGCTGGTCAAGCGCCGCCCGCTCTATCCAGAGCTGGGCTGAGCCCGACCGGGTGGGGCCGTGACCCGGCCCCACCCGGCGTAGTGTGGAAGGTCCCAACGTCGTGGCCGTCAGCGTCTTCGATCTGTTCAGCATCGGTATCGGGCCGTCGAGCTCGCACACCGTCGGCCCCATGCGGGCCGCCCTGATGTTCGTCTCCGGCATCGATCTCCCCCGGGTCGCCCGGGTCCGCTGCGAGCTGTTCGGCTCGCTCGGCGCGACCGGGCACGGGCACGGCAGCGACAAGGCCGTGCTGCTGGGGCTGGAGGGGGAGCGGCCCGAGGACGTCGACACCGCGTCCGTCCCCGCCCGGGTCGAGGCGATCCGCTCGTCCGGGCGGATCTCCCTGCTGGGCGCCCACGAGATCCCCTTCTCCTTCGACGACGACCTCGTGCTGCACCGCCGCAAGTCGCTTCCGCTGCACCCCAACGGCATGACGTTTGCCGCCTACGACGCCTCCGGCGCGGAACTGGCCGCGCGCACCTACTACTCCGTGGGCGGCGGCTTCGTGAAGGACGAGTCCTCCGCGGACGGCCCGGTGATCTCCGCGGACACCACGCCGGTCGCCTATCCCTTCCGCACGGCCGCGGAACTGCTGGCGCACTGCGAGTCCTCGGGGCTGTCCGTCGCCGGGGTCATGCTGGCCAACGAGCTGTCCTGGCGCACCGAGGCCGAGGTCCGCTCCGGGCTGCTGGCCATCTGGGCGGTCATGCGCGACTGCGTGGAGCGCGGCTGCGCGGCCGAGGGCGTGCTGCCGGGCGGGCTGAGGGTGCCGCGCCGGGCGAAGGCGCTGCACGAGAAGCTGCTCTCCGAGGACGGCGCGCACGACCCGCTCTACGTCATGGACTGGGTGAGCCTGTTCGCGCTGGCGGTCAACGAGGAGAACGCCGCGGGCGGCCGGGTCGTCACCGCCCCGACCAACGGCGCGGCGGGCATCATCCCCGCGGTCCTGCACTACTACGCCAAGTTCATCCCCGGCGCGTCCGACGACGGCGTCGTCGACTTCCTGCTCACCGCGGCCGCGGTCGGCGTGGTGCTGAAGGAGACCGCCTCGATCTCCGGCGCCGAGGTCGGCTGCCAGGGCGAGGTCGGCTCGGCGGCCGCGATGGCCGCCGCCGGGCTGACGGCCGTGCGCGGCGGCAGCGTCGCGCAGGTCGAGAACGCCGCCGAGATCGCGCTGGAGCACCACCTGGGGCTGACCTGCGACCCGGTCGGCGGCCTGGTCCAGATCCCGTGCATCGAGCGCAACGCGGTCGGCTCCACCAAGGCGATCCACGCCTCCCGGATGGCGCTGCAGGGCGACGGGACACACGTCGTGCACCTCGACAAGGTCATCAAGACCATGCGCGAGACCGGCGCCGACATGCACACGAAGTACAAGGAGACCGCGCGCGGCGGGCTCGCGCTGAACGTGATCGAGTGCTGATCACGGCCTGACGAGAACTGAGAGCGCTCCCAGTTTCCTCTCGTGACGGTCTTGTCACCGTGGTGTGTCCTGCGTTACGGTCATTGCTGGGAGCGCTCCCAACCTGCAACCACCCAGTCTTGCGGCGGATGTCGGAACGATCCACTTCTAGTGGGAGCGCTCTCAAACGGCGATCTGCTCGCAAGGAGGCGATGCATGAGTCTGCGCAAGATTGGCCGATCCCGAAAGCTGGCCACGGCGATGGCGGTGACCTCGGTGGCCGCCCTGTCCGCGACGCTTGTCGTGGCGGGCACCACCACCGCCAACGCCGCGCCCGGCTGCCGGGTCAACTATGCCGTGTCGAGCCAGTGGCCCGGCGGGTTCGGGGCCAACGTGACCGTCACCAACCTCGGTGACGCGATCAGCGGCGGCTGGACCCTGGAGTGGGACTTCGGGGCGGGGCAGCGGATCCAGCAGGGCTGGAACGGCGAGTTCACCCAGTCCGGCAACCGCGTGACGGTGCGCAACCCCGGATGGAGCCCGTCCCTGGCCACCGGCGCGACGGTCACCCCCGGCTTCAACGGCTCGTGGACCGGGTCCAACCCGGCGCCGACGCAGTTCCGGCTCAACGGGACCGTCTGCACCGGCAACGTCCCGCCCACCACGACGACGTCGACCACGACGACCACCACCACGACGACCACGACCACCACGGGCGACAACCCGCCCGGGCAGAAGGTGGACAACCCGTACGTCGGCGCGAGCGTGTACGTCAACCCGCAGTGGAAGGCCCGCGCCCAGGCCGAGCCGGGCGGCTCGCGGATCGCCAACCAGCCCACCGGTGTCTGGATGGACCGCATCAGCGCCATCCACGGCAACGACTCGCCGACCACGGGCTCCATGGGTCTTGAGGACCACCTGGACGAGGCTGTTCGCCAGCTGGCGGCCTCGCCCACCGGTGAGCTCGTCTTCCAGGTCGTCATCTACAACCTGCCCGGCCGCGACTGCGCCGCGCTGGCCTCCAACGGCGAGCTCGGCCCGACGGAGCTGCCGCGCTACAAGAGCGAGTACATCGACGTGATCGCGGACATCCTGTCCCGGCCGCAGTACTCCGAGCTGCGCATCGTCGCCGTCATCGAGATCGACTCGCTGCCCAACATCGTCACCAACGTGACGCCGAGGGCGACGGCCACTGCCAACTGCGACGTGATGAAGCAGAACGAGAACTACCAGAACGGCGTCGCCTACGCGGTGGCCAACCTCGGTGGCGCGATCCCGAACGTCTACAACTACATCGACGCGGGCCACCACGGCTGGATCGGCTGGGGCGACCCCGTCCCCGAGTACGACAACTTCCACGCCTCGGCGCGGATGTTCGCCTCGATCAACGGCCGCGAGGGCGCGCGCCTGGACATGGTCCACGGCTTCATCACCAACACCGCGAACTACTCCGCCCTGCGCGAGCCCTACTGGACGGTCGACGACATCGTCAACGGCCGCCCGGTGAAGGAGCAGGCCAAGTGGGTCGACTGGAACGACTTCAACGGTGAGCTCGGCTTCGCCACCGGCATGCGCGCCGAACTCATCAAGAACGGCTTCCCGTCGACCATCGGCATGCTGATCGACACCTCCCGCAACGGCTGGGGCGGCCCCAACCGCCCGACCGCGAAGTCGACGTCCACCAACCCGGACACCTACGTCAACGAGTCGCGGATCGACCGGCGCATCCAGAAGGGCAACTGGTGCAACCAGTCCGGCGCGGGCCTCGGCGAGCGGCCGAAGGCCGCCCCGGAGCCGGGCATCGACGCCTACGTCTGGATCAAGCCCCCGGGTGAGTCCGACGGCGCCAGCGAGGAGATCCCGAACGACGAGGGCAAGGGCTTCGACCGCATGTGCGACCCGACCTACCAGGGCAACCCCCGCAACGGCAACAACCCGTCGGGCGCCCTGCCGAACGCGCCGCTGTCGGGCCACTGGTTCTCCGCCCAGTTCCAGGAGCTCATGGCGAACGCCTACCCGCCGCTGTAGGGGGTAGTCGACAACTGAATACCCGCTGAAGCCGCGGGCGGTGTCCAGGTCCCAGGACACCGCCCGCGGTGCTGCTAGTTGACAAATCTCCTAGGGGACTTGTCTACTAGTGGCGTGGTTCTCTCCCGCATCATCCTGGGGCTGCTCGCCATCGCGCCCATGACCGGATACGACCTCAAGCGGCACTTCGATTCGACCGTGGGGCACTTCTGGTCGGCCGACAAGGCCCAGATCTACCGGACCCTCGCCCAACTCGTCGCCGACGGCCTCGCGGAGGTCGAGACCGTCGCGGGCGCGGGCGCGCCCGACCGCCAGGAGCACCGGATCACCGCCGCCGGGCGGGCGGCGCTGGCCGCGTGGCTGGAAAGCGCGCCGGAACGCCAGGTCGAGCGCGACCCGTTCCTCGCCAGGGTGTTCTTCGGCGCCGACCTCGACGACGACGGCTTCCGCGCGCTCATCGCGGGCCGCAGGGAGACGACCAGCGCGCGGCTGGCGGGCTTCGAGCGGCTGCGCGCCGAGGCCGACGCGCCCGACCGCGCGGCCCGGCTGCGCCTCGCCACGCTGGACAACGGCATCGCCCACCTGCGCACCGAACTCGCCTGGCTCGACGCCGTCGAGGAGGAGCTGGCATGACCCGCTTTCCCGAGGTGCACCACCCCGCGGCGGGTCGCCCGGTCGTGATGCTCCACGGCGGCAACGTCGGCAACTGGATGTGGGAGCCGCAGCTCCCCGCGCTCACCGACCGGATGGTCCTCACCCCGGACCTGCCCGGCTTCGGCGCCCGGGTCGGCGAGGACTGGCCGGGCCTGGACGCGGCGGCCGACGACGTCGTCGCCCGGGTGGCCGCCCACGTCGAGGGTCCGTTCGACCTAGTCGGGCTCTCGCTGGGCGCGGTGACGGCGTTGCGCCTGCTGGCCCGACACCCCGACCGGGTGCGCTCGGCGTTCCTCACGGGCGCGCCGCTCACCCGCGCGGGCGTCGGACTGCGCCTGATCTGCCAGGTCCACCTGGCCTTCTGCCAGATGCCGTGGTTCTGGCGCGGCCAGGCCGCCGCGTTCGGCATCCCGGCGGACGCCCGCACCCAGTACGTCGCCCACGGCCTCTCCGTACGCCGCGAGACCGCGGCCGCGATGAACGCCGAGGTGTGCGCGGGCGGCGTGCCAGCGGACCTGGGCCGCTACACCGGCCCCCTGCTCGCGATCGCAGGCCAGAAGGAGTCAGCCGCCGTCCGGCGGTCCTTGACCGACATCGCCAAAGCCGCCCCCCAATCCATCCTCCGACTCGCGCCGGGGATGCACCACATCTGGAACATCGAGGACACCGCATTGTTCAACGACGCCCTACGCGCCTGGCTAGCCGGAACCGTGGACCCCAGGCTCATCCCGGTGGGACCGAGAACGGCCGACCGCCATGCATCCTGACCCACCCCGCCGAGGCGCACCAGCCACAGAACCACCGACCGACAGGGAGTGGCTGACCACCCCCTGACCAGCTCCCCACGCCTGCTCAGTCCCGCTTTGACCGGCCCTCCGCGCAACAAGCACCCAGCGGTTGCAGCCACCCACGCACCATCACCGACCGCCATGCCCACGCCACCACCGCCCACCCTGCCCACCATCGGTTGGTCTCGCCGCCCGCCTGCGGCGGGGCTTCGCCGGATGCCGGTGGCGTGGTCTCGCCGGGTGCCGGTGGCGTGGTCTCGCCGGGTGCCGGTGGTGTGGTCTCGTCGGGTGCCGGTGGTATGGTCTCGCCGCCTGCTGGACGGCGTGGTCTCGCCGGGTGCCGGTGGTGTGGTCTCGCCGGGTGCCGGTGGTGTGGTCTCGCCGGGTGCCGGTGGTGTGGTCTCGCCGCCTGCTGGACGGCGTGGTCTCGCCGGGTGCCGGTGGTGTGGTCTCGCCGGGTGCCGGTGGTGTGGTCTCGCCGGGTGCCGGTGGTGTGGTCTCGCCGGGTGCCGGTGGTATGGTCTCGCCGCCTGCTGGACGGCGTGGTCTGGCTGCCCGCCGAAGGCGTGCTCGCGCCGCTCGCCCCCGCCGCGCTCTTTCGCCCACCAACGGGTGGCCCGCTGCCCGCCCGCGACGCATCTTCGCCACGCGCCGATAGCGTGCTTTCGCTGCCAATCCCCGACTCGCTCTCCGCCGACGACGGCATGGCCGCGCTGCCAGTCCTCGGCGTGGCGTTGCGGTCCGCCAGCGGCGCGCCTCGCTGGCCTCGCTGCCCTGCTACAACCTCGTCTCGCTGTCAGCCCTCGGCGTCACTGTCCGCCAGCGGCGCGGCTCGCTGGCCGTCTGCGGTGGTCTCGCTGCCTGCCTACGACCTGGCCCCGTTGCCAGCCCTCGGCGTGGCCTTGCCGTCCGCCAGCAGGGCGCATTGCTGGCCCTCGCCGTGGCCCCGCTGCCGCCTCTACAGCACCGGCCTCGCTACCCGCCTACGACGCCGCCCTGGTGCCTGCCTTCTCGATGGCCTTCTCCAGTTCCTCGCGGGTCATCTTCGAGCGGCCCTTGATGTCGAGGTCCTTGGCCAGCTTCTCCAGCTCGGCCTTGGTCAGCTCGGACAGGTCCTCTTCCGGCTCCGCCTTCTTCGGGGTGGGTGTCTTGCCCTTCTTGCGGCTCTCCACGCTCGCGCTCAGGGCCTCGAACAGGTCCACGACCTTCGTCGGCTCGGCGGGCTCCTCCTCGGCCACGATCGTGCGGCCCTGGCGCTTGTCCTCGATGAGCTGCTCGACGCGCTGGGTGTAGGTGTCGTGGTAGTTCTCCGGCGTCCAGTCCTCGGCCATGGACTCGACCAGGGAGACCGCCATGTCCAGTTCCTTGCCGCGCGCGGAGACCAGCTCCGGCATGGACTTCAGTTCCTTCGCCGGGTTCCTGATGTCCTCGGGGAACAGCAGGGTCGTCAGGATGAGCAGCTCATCACCCGGCCGCAGCGCCGTCAGGTACTCCTTGCCACGCATGACGAACGACGCGATCCCGGCCTTGTTCGTCTTCCGCATCGCCTGCAGGAGCAGGCTGTAGGCGCGGCCGTACTCCTCTTTCGTGGGACTGAGCCAGTACGTCTTCTGGAAGTAGATCGGGTCGATCTCGTCGAGGTCGACGAACGCGCTGATGTCGATCGTCCGCGACCGCCCCGGGGCGATGGCGTCGAGCTCGTCGGGCTCCAGGATCACGTACTCTCCGCCGCCGAGGTCGGCGCCCTTGACGATGTCGGAGTACGCGACCTCTTTGCCGGTGCGCTCGTTGACCCGCTTGTAGCGGATCCGGTCGGAGGTGCCCCGCTCGAACTGGCGGAAGCTGATGGTGTGGTCCTCCGTCGCGCTGTACAGCTCCACGGGCACGGTCACCAGGCCGAAGTTGATGGCGCCTGCCCAGACCGGTCGTGCCACGGACCCTCCCCGAGTTCTCCCTGTACGCCAAACAGTAGGCCCGCGCACCGCCCGCCGCCACGCCGTTGACTGAAAGAACATGACCGGTTCGGGTTTGAAACTCACGCTAATGGGTACTACTCAGCCGAACCCCCGACCTTCCGGAGGCGGCTTTGCTACCCCTCAGGCTCCCACCGCGCCCATTGTGGCGCGGACTCGAGTACGGCCCCGCTCTCGTCGTGCTCGATGCCGCCGGGTCCAGGCCGGACGACATCCCCGCCGCCTGGGTCCCGCTGACCGACTCGTTCCAGATCGCCTGGTGCGCCACGCCCGGGCCGGAGACCGGCCCCGAGGCCGTCGAGGACGTGCTGGAGACCCTCGCCGACCGACGGGTGCGCACCCACATCGTGGCCGACGCCGAACTCGCGGAGTTCGCCGCGGGCGTGCTCGCCGAGTTCTCCCACATCGTGCGCACGCTGGTGGTGGTCGGCGGGGGAGACCTCCCGGCCACCACCGGGGTGCACACGGCCCGGGTGCCCGGCCGCGACCTCTCCTCACCGCAGGTAGTCGCCTCGGTGCTCGCCGAACTCGGACGGGCACGCACCTGACAACACCGGCGCGGGCAATAGTGTGGGCGGTATGAGCACACACTTCGACGTCGTGGTCCTCGGCGCCGGGCCGGGCGGCTACGTGGCCGCCATCCGGGCGGCGCAGCTCGGGCTGAGCACTGCCATCATCGAGGAGCGCTACTGGGGCGGTGTCTGCCTCAACGTGGGCTGCATCCCGTCCAAGGCACTGCTGCGCAACGCGGAGCTGGCGCACATCCTGTCCCACGACGCCGACACGCTCGGCATCCAGGTCGAGGGCTCGCTGCGCTTCGACTACGGCAAGGCGTTCGCCCGCAGCCGCACGGTCGCCGACGGCCGGGTCAAGGGCGTGCACTACCTGATGAAGAAGAACAAGATCACCCAGTTCTTCGGCTGGGGCACGTTCACCGACCCGAACACCATCGAGGTCAAGACCGACAGCGGCACCGAGACCGTCACCTTCGGCCACGCCATCGTCGCCGCGGGCGCGACGACCCGGCTGCTGCCCGGCACGAAGCTGTCCGACCGCGTCGTCACCTACGAGGAGCAGATCCTCAGCGACACGCTCCCGGAGAGCATCGTCATCGCGGGGGCGGGCGCCATCGGCGTCGAGTTCGCGTACGTGATGCACAACTACGGCGTGAAGGTCACCATCGTCGAGTTCCTCGACCGGATGGTGCCGCTGGAGGACGAGGAGGTGTCCAAGGAGCTGGCCCGCCGGTACAAGAAGCTGGGCATCGAGGTCCTCACCGGCACCCGCGTCGAGTCCATCGACGACAGCGGCGAGAAGGTGCGCGTCACCGTCTCCAAGGGCGGTCAGGAGCAGGTGCTGGAGACCGACAAGGTGCTCCAGGCGATCGGCTTCGCCCCGCGCGTGGAGGGCTACGGCCTGGAGAAGACCGGCGTCCGGCTGACCGAGCGCAAGGCCATCGACATCGACGGCTTCTGCCGCACCTCCGTGCCACACATCTTCGCCATCGGCGACGTCACCGCCAAGCTGATGCTGGCCCACACGGCCGAGGCCATGGGCGTCATCGCCGCGGAGACGATCGCGGGCGCGGAGACCATGGAGCTGGACTACGTCATGATCCCGAGGGCGACCTACTGCCAGCCGCAGATCGCCAGCTTCGGCTACACCGAGGCGCAGGCCCGCGAGCGCGGCTACGACGTGAAGGTGGCCAAGTTCCCCTTCACCGCCAACGCCAAGGCGCACGGCCTCAACGACCCGGTGGGCTTCGTCAAGCTGATCAGCGACGCCAAGCACGGCGAGCTGCTCGGCGGCCACCTGATCGGGCCCGAGGTCACCGAGCTGCTGCCGCAGCTGACCCTGGCCCAGCAGTGGGACCTCACCGTGCACGAGGTCGCCCGCAACGTCCACGCGCACCCGACGCTGGGCGAGGCCGTCAAGGAGGCCGTCCACGGCCTCGCCGGTCACATGATCAACATGTAGGGGAGTTGCCCGGGGTCCGCCCCGGGTAAGCCCCGCCACTTCGAGTTGTGCACAACTTAATTGCAGACTAGCTTTGTGGGTAGTCGACCGCGAAGGAGTCAAGCGATGAAGGTGCTCTACACCGCAGAGGCGACCGCCACCGGTGCGGGTCGCGGCGGGCACGTGCGCTCGTCCGACGGCGTCATCGATCAGGACCTGGCGGTGCCGACCGGGCTCGGCGGCCCGGGCGGCGCGGCGAGCAACCCCGAGCAGCTGTTCGCCGCGGGCTACTCGGCGTGCTTCCACGGCGCCCTGCAGCTCGTCGCCCGGCAGGAGGGGGCGTCCGTCGAGGGCTCGCAGGTCACCGCGTCCGTCGACATCGGCAAGTCCGCCGACGGCCTCGGCCTGGGCGTGCGGCTGACCGTGACGGTGCCCGGCGTCGAGCGGTCCGTTGTGGAGGACCTGGTGGCCAAGGCCCACCAGGTGTGCCCCTACTCCAAGGCCACCCGTGGCAACATCGACGTCGACCTGGTGGTCGCCTGAGCATCCGGAGGTAGCCGTGGCCGTCTCGCCGACGCTGGAGCAACAGCTGTGCTTCGCGCTGTACTCCGCGTCCCGGGCGATGACGGCCCGGTACCGCCCCCTGCTCGACGAACTCGGGCTCACCTACCCGCAGTACCTGGTCCTGCTCGCCCTTTACGAGCGCGACGGGCGGACGGTGAAGGAGCTGGGGGAGGAGCTGCGGCTGGACTCCGGCACGCTCTCGCCGCTGCTCAAGCGCATGGCCGCCGCGGGCCTGCTCCGCCGCACCCGCAGCGCCGACGACGAGCGCAGCGTCGTGGTCGAGCTGACCGACGAGGGCGCGGCCCTGCGCGGGCGCGTCGCCGAGGTCCCGGGCGGGCTGTTCCGCGACACGGACGTCACCGTGGCCGAGATCGCCGACCTGCGCGCGCGTCTGCAGGACTTCCTGGCGCGCATCTAGAGGGGCTTGGTCTGACCTCGGTACAGGTATTCGATCGTCGCGCTGGGCTTGCGGCGCTCCACCTCGTGGGTGAAGTCCGACAGGGGCGAGTGGAAGAGGCCGTAGTCGTCGTAGTGCACGGGTAGGGCCTTCTTGGGACGCACCATGTCCAGCAGGTCGACGCCGCGCTCGCCGTCCATGGACAGCAGCATGCCGAGGATCTTCGTGCCGCCGAGGTGGATCACGGCGGCGTCGATGTGCGGGTAGCGCTCGGCGATGCCCGCGATGCCGGGGAAGGGGAGCGTGTCGCCGCTGAGGTAGACGCGCAGCGGCGCGCGGTCCGGCGGCTCGTACTCCAGCAGCGTGCCCATGACCGGCGGGAGCAGCCCGGCCAGCGGACCCCGCGTGTGCACGGCGGGCAGCGAGGTGACGCGCAGGCGCTCGCCGTCCTTGTCCAGGACCCGCTCCTGCCAGGTGCGCATCGGCACGGCCTCGGTGAAGCCCTTGCCGCGCAGCCTCCCCGCCGCGTGCTCGGTGGTGAACACCGGCAGGTCGCGGTGCAGGTCGCGGCGGGCGACCCGGTCGAAGTGGTCGCCGTGCAGGTGCGACAGCACGACACCGTCCAGCGGCGGCAGTTCGCCGATGGTGAGCGCGGGATCGGTCCTGCGCCTGCTGACCAGGCCGTGTCCGATATGGACCCACTGGCCGCGCCGCACGAAGTTCGGGTCGGTGAGCACGGTGAACCCGCCGAGCCGCAGCAGCGTGGTGGCGGTGCCGACGAAGGTGATCGCGCAATCGGCCATCCACCCGGCTACCCGGCCCCGCGCGCGGCGAACCCACGCGAGTGTCGGTGACCCCGGTTAGCGTGGGGGCATGAGCCACGTCAGCGAGAACCAGCCCCTCGGCACCCCGACCTGGGTGGACCTCGGCATCCCCGACCTGGCCCGCGGCCAGGAGTTCTACCAGGCCGTCTTCGGGTGGGACTTCGAGGACTGGTCGGGCTACAGCGTCGCCCTGCTCGACGGCCGCAAGGTCGCGGGCATCTCCGGCTACGCCGAGGGCCCGGACCACTGGTGGAACGTCTACCTCGCCACCGACGACTGCGCCGCGACGGCGGAGAAGGTGCGGGAGGCGGGCGGCCGGATCGTCAACGAGCCCGACGCCATGGCCGACCTCGGCGTGATGGCCGCCGCCGTCGACGCCGTCGGCGCCCCGTTCAGCCTGTGGCAGGGCAAGAAGATGGTCGGCTGCGAGGTGGTCAACGAACCCGGCGCCCTGGTGCGCAACGACCTCACCACCCCCGACCCCGCTGCCGCCCGCCGGTTCTACGCCACCGTCTTCGACTTCACCCTCGACACCAACCCCGACCTCCCGTCGATGGACTTCACCTTCCTCCGCCGCCCCGACGGCCACGAGATCGGCGGCATCATGGGCTCGCAGACCGCCCACCGCTCCCGCTGGTCCACCACCTTCGAGGTCGCCGACACCGACGACACCGCCACCAAGGCCATCAAGGCAGGCGGCCGAGTGGTCGACACCGAGGACATGATCTACGGCCGCTTCGCCGTCCTGCTCGACCCGTTCGGCACGGAGTTCTCGGTGATCGCCCGCCCGTCGGACTAGGCGGCTGGGGAGGCGGGTGCCTGCCGACCGCTGTGCCGACCAGCCGCTCGTCGCCCAGCGCGGCCCGCGCGGTCGCGCAGGGATCGGCCGGTTCGGGGTGGTGTCGGCGTGTTCGGGCGGAAGTCGCACTGTTGACCGGTCTGCCGGTCCAGGTGGACGAGTCCTCCCCACCCCGGCTCGATTCAGCTGGACGGCAACTGCCTGGCCACCTGGTCCGGCCGCCGCCGCAGCAACCGAGCCGCTGGCGAGCAGCCGCTGGCGAGCCGCAGCAGCAGTCGAGCCGCAGCAGCAGTCGAGCTGCCGCCGCAGCAGCCGCGGAGCCGCCGCTGCAGTAGCAGCCGAGCTGCCGCAGCCGCCGCCGCCGAGCTGCCGCTCCAGCAGCCGTCGAGCCGCAGCCGAGCTGCCACTGCGGTAACTGCCGAGCTGTCGCAGCCGAGGTGCCGCTGCAGTAGCAGCCGAGCCGCCGCCGAGCCGTTGCAGCAGCTGCCGAGCCGTTGCAGCTCGCCGCCGGGCTGCCGTCGGCGAGCTGCTGTCGCCGGGCTGCCGTCGCAGCCCCCAGCCGTATCGAACCGGGCCTGACGCGCGATTCCCGCCCACCTGGTCCGGCACAGCCGACGCGCAGCGGCGGCCGTGTGCTGGCCCTACTTCCGCGAACCCGGGTCGCCTAGCCCGGCAGGCTGGCGCATAGCGATGCCTGTGCCGAAGCGGCTCCCGCCGGAGTCCGCCCACCTGGTCCGGCGGTCCAGCGCGCAGCTGCGCCCGTGCCGAATCGGTCCTGCTCCCGCCAACCTCTCCACCTGCCCCCAGCAGCGCCGACTCGCCGCCCACGGGTTCGGCAGCTCCGCGTCGCCGCCAGCCTCCACCGGTCGGTGCTCGTTCGCCCGGCTAAGTGATCAGGCGGATGTGTTTCACCCCGACCCAAGCCCGCCGCACGGCGCCGCGGAGGGGGCTGTCGGTGTTCGGGGTCAGGTGCAGGCCCGCTCGGGCAGCGATGTGGTCGGCCACCTCGGCCACCGACGGCTCGTCCGTCCAGACGTGTTCACCGAACTCGGGGCCGCTCAGCCGCTCCAGGCAGTGGTCGAGCTTCGACACCGCCCAGCTCTCCCGGCGTAGCGGGGCGTCCTTGCCCGCCATGAACGCGAGGAGGTGGCCGAAGCCGCGTTCGCGCAGGCGGTTGAGGATCGTCTCCCGATCCGCCAGCAGGGAGAAGTGGCGCACGTCGTGGCCGTCGTCGCGGAGCCTGCCGACGATCTCGTCGAAGTACGCGGGCTCCGTCAGGGTCATGGGCGCGATGACGTCGTGCTTGGCCAGGGTGAGCGACAGGACCTCGTAGACGCCCTGTCGCCACGCGGGTAGGTCCTGGAAGTCCTCGCGCAGGTGGGCGGGCATCATCCGGTGCAGGCCGAAGCCGACCATCTCCGGGTCGCAGATGACGCTGCCGGGCAGGCGTCGGCGCAGCTCGTGGGCAGTCTGCGTCTTCCCGCAGCCGAACGGCCCGTTGATCCACAGGAGCATGCGCCCGACTCTACGGAGATTCCTCCAGGCACGAGCGCAGCCGCCGGAGGTCGGCGCTGATGGCGCGGTGGACCTGCTTGCGCAGCAGCGGCGTGAGAAGGCCGAAGAACCGGCCGGGCGAACCGCTGGCGTCGATGGCCACCTCGGTGCCGCCCTCGGCGTCGGCCAGCTCGTACCGGATCCGCATGGGGAACGGGCGCTCGACGTCCAGCTCCACCATGCGGCCCGGCTCGTGCGCGGTGACGACGTAGCCGTAGGTGAAGTCGCGGCCGAGGAAACGCGCCGTGCGCTCGACCGTCATCCCGGTGGTGAGCGGGCCCGGCCGGTCCGGCCTGCTCGACCGGATGCCGCCGGTCCACCGCAGGTCGTTGGCCGGGTCGAACATGAACGCGGCGACCTCGGCGCGCGGTCGGCGGATCAGGGTCACCGGGCGTACGTCGACGGACATGGCCTGCCTCCTCCGTGCGGACCCACGATAGGTCCGCCCGGCGGCGGGCACCCGGCTACCGCGGCGCCTTGGTGTCGTGGAGGCTGCTCGCGGCGCAGGCGGCGAAGCCCTCCGACCGGAGCTTGATCCGACCGCCCGCGATGCGGAGCGCGACCTCGGTCGTGTCGGAGACACCGGTGACGCCCGCCGCGGCGGCGATCGTGCCGTCGGGGTCCACGACCACGCGCAGGCGCGGCACGCTCGCGGGCGGGAACGCCTGGCGGAGGTGCGCGCGCGTCTCGGCGACGGTGAGCCGGACCAGGCCGACGAGCTCGCCGGGGTCGGCGGAGACCACCACGAGGGTGATGTCCTCGTTGTCCGGCATCTCGCGGATGGCCTCCTCGATGGCGGAGAGCCGGTGCACGCCCAGGATGGCGACCAGGCCGGTGCTCGTCAGGTCGGCGGGCGCGTCGTGCGCGAGGTCGGTCGCATCGCCGGGCGACCACGGGTCGTCGAGCACCTTGGTGGGCGGCAGCTGGTCCGGGAACCGCCACGCGGTCTCGAGGTCGGGCAGGTTCTCGCAGGTCTGCACGATGTGGAACGGCTCGACCAGCCCGGGCGCGGCGGCGGCGAACTGGCGCGCGCCCTCCAGGATCGTCAGCGCGGCCTCGGCCTGGCGCACGCGCGGGCGGGTCCCGCCCAGGTGGCCCAGCGCGAAACCGATCTGCAGCGCCGACAGCTTCATGAGCTGGGTGTAGGCCTGACGGGTGCGGTCGTCGGCCATGACCTCGGAGAGCAGGTGCGCGCCGAGGTGGGTGGGCGCGGTGGCCAGCGGCAGGCGGGCGACGAACGCGCGGGCGAGGGCGCCGAGGGCGTCCTTCTGGGTCTTCTTCCTGGCCTGCCCGCCGTCTGCGGCGGCTGCCTCGGCGTCCTCGGCGAGGACGGCGAAGTAGAGGGCGCGCTTGCTGGGGAAGTTCGAGTACACCGCGCCCCGGGTGAGGCCGGCGCGGGCGGCGACGGCGTCGACCTTGGTCGCCGGGTACCCGCGCTCGGCGAACTCCGCGCGGGCGGCGGCCATCAGTTTCGCCCGGTTGCCCTCGCGGGTGGCGAGCCTCGTCTGCTTGGCCACGTGATCCTCCCTGGCGCCTCGTGCTTCGCCGATCAAGATAGCAGCCCAGATGATGTCACCATATGACCACATCATCCAGATGTTGAGATCATATGATGGCATCATCCAGATGATGGCATCATTCGGATGTTCACATCATATGTTCTCATCATCTGGAGGTGCCGGTGCTGGAGATCGACGCGACCGACCCGCGCGTGCTGGGGGACCCGTTCGGGGTGTACGGGGAGGCGCGGGAGGCCGGGCCGCTCGCCCGGCTGGTGGTCCCGGGGATGCGGTCGCTGTGGGTGGTGACGCGGCACGAGGGCGTCCGGGCGATGCTGGGCGACCCCCGGTTCGAGCTGCGTGCCGACAGCTTCCAGCGGCCGCCGCTGGGTCCGGAGGTGGAGCCGTACCTGCACACGATGGCCGAGAAGGACGGCCCGGAGCACACCAGGCTGCGGAGGCTGGTCGCGCCCGCGTTCTCCGCGCGCAGGGCCGAGGCCGTGCGCGGGCGCGTCGAGCGGATCGTCGAGCGGCTGGCAGCGGAGCTGCCCGACCCGGCGGACCTGGTCGCCGACTTCGCCCGCCCGCTGCCGATGGAGGTGATCTGCGAGCTCATCGGCATCCCCGAAGCCGACCGCGCCGACTGGCGCACCCACGGCGCCGCCGTCGCGGCGGGCTTCGGCGCGCAGTTCATGGCCGCCATCCCCGCGATCATCGAGGGCGCCAAGTCCGCCGTCGCCCGCCGCCGGGCCGAACCCGCCGACGACGTGCTCTCCGACCTCATCCAGGTCAACGACGACGACCGCCTCACCGACACCGAACTGGTCACCCTGGTCTGGCACCTGGTCCTCGCGGGCCAGACCCCGACCAACCTCATCGCCAACGCCGTCGAGACCCTGCTCGCCCACCCCGACCAACTCGCCCTGCTCCGCGAGACCCCCACCCTGATGCCAACCGCCGTCGAGGAACTGACCCGCTGGTGCAGCCCCCAACTCCTCACCACACCCCGCTACACCCGCGAGCCCGTCGACTTCTTCGGCACCACGATCCCCGCGGATGAGCCCGTCACCGCCTCCATCGCCGCCGCCAACCACGACCCCCGAGCCTTCCCCGCCACCCTCGACATCACCCGCCCGCCAGCCCAACACCTGGCCTACGCCCACGGTCCCCACTACTGCCTGGGCGCACCCCTCGCCCGAGTCCAAACGGAACTCGCCCTTTCCGCCCTCCTACGCCACCACCCCAACCTCGCCCTCGCAGGCACCCCCCACCGCACCCCCGACCCCGGCACCTGGCGCCTCTCCACCCTCCCGGTGACGCTGGGCTAGAGGGCCCACTGGGCAGGGGACCAGCCCCAGGCGGGCCCCTGCCTAGCGGACTGGATGGCAAGCAAGCAGGCGGTCGGGCGACCGACCACCACTCGTGCGTCCGAACCGTCGACCCGCCCACGTGGCGCGTGCTAAGCGCGAGGTGGCGGCAATTCCTGGCCCCGGAATAGAGAACGGGCCCGCAGGCATCGTCGACTGCGGGCCCGTCCGGTCACACAACCCCTAGACCAGCGGACGGTCCGTGGGGGCGATGGGGCGGGGGAGGACTCGGCGGCCGGTGAGGTAGGCGTCGACGCCCGCGGCGGCGGCGCGGCCCTCGGCGATGGCCCAGACGATCAGGGACTGGCCCCGGCCCATGTCGCCCGCGGTGAAGACGCCGGGGACCGACGTCTGGAAGTCGGCGCCCCGGGCGACGTTGCCCCGGTCGTCGAGGTCGACGCCCAGGTCGCCGAGGAGGGCGGACTTCTCCGGGCCGACGAAGCCCATCGCCAGGGTGACCAGGTCGGCCGGGATCTCGCGCTCGGTGCCGGGGACCGGGACGAACCGGCCGCCCTCGGCGCGGACGTCGGTCAGGCGCAGGGCCCGCACGTGGCCCTCCCCGACGAACTCCGTCGTGGACACCGAGTAGACCCGCTCGCCGCCCTCCTCGTGGGCCGACGACACCCGGTACAGCATCGGGTAGGTCGGCCACGGGGTGGACTCCGGGCGGGACGACGGCGGCTTGGGCATGATCTCCAGCTGCGTCACCGACGCCGCCCCCTGCCGATGGGCGGTGCCCATGCAGTCGGCGCCGGTGTCGCCGCCGCCGATGACGACGACGTGCTTGCCCGCCGCGTCGATCGGGGAGCGGTCCAGCAGCCCGGCCGCCACCTTGTTCGCCAGCGGCAGGTACTCCATGGCCTGGTACACCCCGGTCAGCCCGCGCCCGGGGATCGGCAGGTCGCGCCACGCCGTCGCGCCGCCCGCGAGCACCACCGCGTCGTAGGACGAGCGCAGCTCGGCGGCCGTGACGTCCACGCCCGCGTTGATGTTGGTGCGGAACACCGTCCCCTCGGCCCGCATCTGCTCCAGCCGCCGGTCCAGCCGGGACTTCTCCATCTTGAACTCGGGGATCCCGTACCGCAGCAGCCCGCCGATGGCGTCGGCGCGCTCCAGGACCTCCACGTCGTGGCCCGCCCGCGTCAGCTGCTGCGCCGCGGCCAGCCCGGCGGGGCCGGACCCGATGACCGCGACCGTCTTGCCAGTGCGGGCAACCGGCCGGACCGGGGTGATCCAACCCTCGTCCCACGCCCGGTCCACGATCGAGATCTCGACCCGCTTGATGCTCACCGGGTCCTGGTTGATCCCCAGCACGCACGCGGCCTCGCAGGGCGCGGGGCACAGCGTGCCGGTGAACTCCGGGAAGTTGTTGGTCGCGTGCAGCCGCTCGGCCGCCGCGCGCCAGTCGTCCCGCCAGACCAGGGTGTTCCACTCCGGCACCAGGTTGCCCAGCGGGCAGCCCTGGTGGCAGAACGGGATGCCGCAGTCCATGCAGCGCCCGGCCTGCTTGGCCACGCGCTCGTTCCCGAACTCGTCGTACACCTCGCGCCAGTCCTGAAGGCGCAGGAACACCGGGCGGGAGGGGGCGTTCTCCCGAGGGGTGGTCAGAAAGCCCTTGGGGTCAGCCATGAGCGGCCTCCATGATCGCCTGGTCGATGTCGCGGCCTTCGGCCTCGGCCGCGGCGCGCGCGGCCAGCACGCGCTTGTAGTCCTTGGGCATCACCTTGGTGAAGCGGCTGACGACGCTGTCCCAGTCGGCCAGCACCGATCGGGCCACCGCCGAGTCGGTCTCGGCCTGGTGGCACACCACGGTCTCGCGCAGGAAGTCGTGGTCGTCGGCGTCGAGCGGGTCGAGGTCGACCATCTCCGGGTTGACCCGGCCCGCGTCGAGGTCGAGCACGTAGGCGATGCCGCCGGACATGCCCGCCGCGAAGTTGCGCCCGGTCGGCCCGAGCACGACGACGCGCCCGCCGGTCATGTACTCGCAGCCGTGGTCGCCCACGCCCTCGACGACGGCCAGCGCGCCGGAGTTGCGCACGCAGAACCGCTCGCCCACCTTGCCGCGCAGGAAGATCTCGCCGCTGGTGGCGCCGTAGCCGATCACGTTGCCCGCGATGACGTGCTGCTCGGCGGCGAACTGCGCCTCCGGGTGCGGCCGCACGATGACGCGCCCGCCGGAGAGGCCCTTGCCCACGTAGTCGTTGGCGTCGCCGATGAGCCGCAGCGTCACGCCGCCGGGCAGGAACGCGCCGAAGGACTGGCCCGCCGTGCCGGTGAAGGTCACCTCGATCGTGTCGTCGGGCAGCCCGCCGCCGCCCCAGCGCCGGGTCACCTCGGACCCGAGCATGGTGCCCACCGTCCGGTTGACGTTGCGCACGGGCAGTTCCAGCCGCACCTTGTCGCCGGACTCCAGCGCGCCCTCGGCGAGCTGGATGAGCGTGTTGTCCAGCGCCCGCTCCAGCCCGTGGTCCTGGGCGACGACCTGGTGGCGGGCCGCGCCCTCGGCGAGCGCGGGCACGTGGAAGATCGGCGAGAGGTCGAGCCCGCTGGCCTTCCAGTGGTCGACGGCGGCCCGGGTGTCCAGCAGCTCGGCGTGGCCCACGGCCTCGGCCAGCGTCCGGAAGCCCAGCGCGGCCAGCAGCTCGCGCACCTCCTGGGCGATGAACTCGAAGAAGTTCACCACGTGCTCGGCCTTGCCGCTGAACCGCTCGCGCAGCACCGGGTTCTGCGTGGCCACGCCCACCGGACAGGTGTCGAGGTGGCACACCCGCATCATGATGCAGCCGGAGACCACCAGCGGCGCGGTCGCGAAGCCGAACTCCTCGGCGCCGAGCAGCGCGGCCACCACGACGTCGCGGCCGGTCTTGAGCTGACCGTCGGTCTGCACCACGATCCGGTCGCGCAGGCGGTTGGCCAGCAGCGTCTGCTGCGTCTCGGCCAGGCCCAGCTCCCACGGCCCGCCCGCGTGCTTGATCGACGACAGCGGGGACGCGCCAGTGCCGCCGTCATGCCCGGAGATCAGCACGACGTCAGCGTGCGCCTTGGACACCCCCGCCGCGACCGTGCCCACGCCGACCTCGGACACCAGCTTCACGTGGACGCGCGCCCTCGGGTTGGCGTTCTTCAGGTCGTGGATGAGCTGCGCCAGGTCCTCGATGGAGTAGATGTCGTGGTGCGGCGGCGGCGAGATCAGCCCGACACCGGGCGTGGAGTGCCGGGTGCGCGCGATCCACGGGTACACCTTCGTGCCCGGCAGCTGGCCGCCCTCGCCGGGCTTGGCGCCCTGGGCCATCTTGATCTGGATGTCGTCGGCGTTGACCAGGTACTCGCTGGTGACGCCGAAGCGGCCGGAGGCCACCTGCTTGATCGCCGAGCGCCGCTCGGGGTCGTAGAGCCGCTCGGCGTCCTCGCCGCCCTCGCCGGTGTTGGACTTCGCGCCCAGCCGGTTCATCGCGATCGCCAGCGTCTCGTGCATCTCCTGGGAGATCGAGCCGTAGGAGATCGCGCCGGTGGAGAACCGCTTGACGATCGAGCTGACCGGCTCGACCTCCTCGATCGGCACCGGCGGGCGCACGCCCTCCTTGAACGCGAACAGCCCGCGCAGCGTCTTCAGCGACGCCGACTGGTCGTCCACGAGCCGGGTGTACTCCTTGAAGATCTCGTACTTGCCCGTCCGCGTGGAGTGCTGCAGCTTGAACACCGTCTGCGGGTTGAACAGGTGCGGCTCGCCCTCGCGGCGCCACTGGTAGTCGCCGCCCACCGCCAGCTCGCGGTGGCTGGCGCGCACGCCGTCGGCCGGGAACGCCGCCCGGTGCCTGCGCGCCACCTCCTCGGCGAGGACGTCGAAGCCGACGCCGCCCAGACGCGACGTGGTGCCGGTGAAGCAGGCGTCGATCACCTCCGGGCCCAGGCCGAGCGCCTCGAAGATCTGCGCGCCGTGGTAGGAGGCCACAGTGGACACGCCCATCTTCGACATGGTCTTGCGCAGCCCCTTGCCGAGGGCCTTGATCAGGTTGCGGGTCGCCTGCCTGGCGTCCACGCCGGGGATCCGGCCGCGCTCGGCCATCTCCTCGACCGTGGCCATCGCCAGGTACGGGTTGACCGCGGACGCGCCGTAGCCGACGAGCAGGGCGATGTGGTGCACCTCGCGGGCGTCGCCGGTCTCCACGACCAGGCTCACCTGCGAGCGCGTCTTCTCCCGCACCAGGTGCTGGTGGACCGCGCCCACCAGCAGCAGCGACGGGATCGGCGCCAGGTCGGCGTCGACGCCGCGGTCGGACAGCACCACGATCCGGGCGCCGTCGCGGATCGCCAGCGACACCTCGGCGCGGATCTCGCCCAGCCGCTCGCGCAGCGCGTCGCCGCCGCCGCGCACGGCGTAGCGGCCGTGGATGGTGACGGACTGGAACTCCGGCAGGTCCCCGTCGTCGTTGACGTGGACGATCTTGGCCAGCTCGTCGTTGTCCAGCACCGGGAACGGCAGGGTGATCCGGCGGCAGGAGTCCGCGCCCGGGGCCAGCAGGTTCGGCTCGGCGCCCAGCTGGGTGCCGAGGCTGGTGACCAGCTCCTCCCGGATCGCGTCCAGCGGCGGGTTGGTGACCTGGGCGAACAGCTGGCTGAAGTAGTCGTACAGCGGGCGCTGGTCGCTCGACAGCGGCGCGAGCGGGGCGTCGTTGCCCATCGAGCCGATCGGCTCGGCGCCGGTGCGGGCCATCGGCTCCAGCAGCAGCGCCAGCTCCTCCTCGGTGTAGCCGAAGGCCTGCTGGCGGCGCACCAGCGAGTCGTGCGTCGGGACCTCGCGCTCGCGCGCGGGCAGGCTCTCCAGCCGCACCAGGCCCCGCTCGACCCACTCGCCGTAGGGGTGCGCGGCGGCCAGCTCGCCCTTGATCTCCTCGTCGTCGATGATCCGGCCCTGGGCGGTGTCGACCAGGAACATCCTGCCCGGCTCCAGCCGTCCCTTGCGGACGATCGCGGTCGGGTCGATGTCCAGCACGCCGACCTCGGAGGCCAGCACGACCAGGCCGTCCTCGGTGACCCAGTACCGGGCGGGGCGCAGGCCGTTGCGGTCGAGCACCGCCCCGATCTGGGTGCCGTCGGTGAAGGACACCAGCGCCGGGCCGTCCCACGCCTCCATCAGGGTGGAGTGGAACTCGTAGAACGCCCGCCGCGCGGGGTCCATCGTGGTGTGGTTCTCCCACGCCTCGGGGATCATCATCAGCACGGCGTGGGGGAGCGGGCGGCCGCCGAGGTGCAGCAGCTCCAGCACCTCGTCGAAGGACGCCGAGTCGCTGGCGCCCCGGGTGATGACCGGCAGGATCCGGCGCAGGTCGCCGGGGATCAGGTCGGTGGCCAGGGTCGCCTCGCGGGCGTCCATCCAGTTCCGGTTGCCGCGCAGGGTGTTGATCTCGCCGTTGTGCGCGACGTAGCGGTAGGGGTGGGCCAGCGGCCACGACGGGAACGTGTTGGTCGAGAAGCGGGAGTGCACCAGGCCGATCGAGCTGGTGACCCGCTCGTCGGTCAGGTCGGGGAAGAACAGGGCGACCTGCGGCTCGGTGAGCATTCCCTTGTAGACGATGGTCCGCGAGGACAGGCTCGGGAAGTAGACGTCGGCGGCCCGCTCGGCGCGCTTGCGCACGCAGAACGCCAGCCGCTCCAGCGCCATCCCGTCGACCCCGTCGGCGGCGGCGATGAACAGCTGCGCGAAGTGCGGCATCACGGAGGCGGCGGTGGCTCCACAGTGCTCGCGCCGCACCGGCAGCTCGCGCCAGCCGAGGACGACGGCGCCCTCCTCCGCGGCGATCGTCTCAACGGCTGAGACGGCGGCGGCGCGGGCGTCGGGGTCCACGGGCAGGAACGCCGTGCCGACGGCGTACGCGGCGGGCAGCTCGAAGTCCACGACCGCGCGGAAGAACGCGTCCGGCACCTGGATCAGGATGCCCGCGCCGTCGCCGGTGTCCGGCTCGGCGCCGCGGGCCCCGCGGTGCTCCAGGTTGCGCAGGGCGACGAGAGCTTTGGCGACGATGCCGTGGTCTCGGCGGCCGGTGAGGTCGGCCACGAAGGCCACACCGCACGCGTCGTGCTCGTACTGCTCGTCGTAGAGACCACCGCGCAGGTGGTCTTGGCGGGTCGTCACGCTAGCGGCCCTCCCATATGGCGGGAACGCGAGCGGGCAGGCGGGGACCAGGGGCCAGGGCGGCGCACCGGGGACCCCGCGCCCGGTGGCGTCCCCGGAATCTTCCGGCGACATTGGACTGCCCGGGCATCGGGCGGTTGAGCGCACCTCGTCGTGCGGAGCGCGGCCGTCGGACCCCATTGGCGACGGGCGCGAGTCATCAACGCACTTCACTGTGCGGACGCTATGTCGTGATTATGAGCGTCGGGCGGACTGCGCTGGCACGGTCCCGTCGCCGTCTGGCGCCCCGGGATCTTCCGGGGTTCTCATGACAATAGTGTGAAATGTTCGTATCCGGGATAGGCCGAACGGCGCGCGTGAAAATCGCCACGTGCCCCTTGACGGGGTCAGCGCCGCCAGAACGCCCCTGACCTGCGGTTTCGCGGGTGCGGGGATGTTTGGGCCCGTTCGCGCGTTGAACCGGTACAGACGTGGAAGGAGGCCCGCCGTGCCGGTCCTGGTGCTGCTGCTGCTCGCGATGGCCGTCGAGATCACCGTCCTGGTGTGGATCGGCGGCCTGGTCGGCGTGCTGCCGACGATCCTGCTCCTGGTCGCCGCGACGCTGCTCGGCGGCTGGCTGCTGCGCCGCGAGGGCGCGCGGGCGCTGGGGGCGCTGCAACAGGCGGTGTTCGCCCGCCGGGCGCCCGACCGCGAGGTCGTCGACGGCATGCTGATCGCCGCCGCGGGCGTGCTGGTGTTCGTCCCGGGGCTCATCAGCGACGTGCTGGCGCTGACGCTGCTGTTCCCGCCGACCCGCGCGCTGGTGCGCAAGCGGCTGCTGCGCAGGGCCGCGAGCCGGGCGGGCGTCATCGACTCGATCGTGGTCCCCGCCGAGCGGGTGGAACCGACCGTGATCGTGATTCCCGAGAGTCGGGACGAGACGTAAACACGACGGTTTAACTGTGTGCAGCAGGTCCATCGCTCTGAGTTGACGGGTTGTCCCCGGGTGACAACACTCGACTCGTGCGAGCGCTAATTGTTGCGACGATCATGAGTGCCTTGGGCGCGGTGCCCGCGTCGGCAGCGGCGCAGCCCGCGTCGGCCGAGGGCGGACACGCGCGGACGGCGGTGTTCGAGCAGTACCGGCCGGGTGCCGACGCCGTCACCTACTCGCTGGACCGGGTCCCGGTCGGCGCGCGGGCCTCGGTGCTCTCCTACGACCTGGGCGGGCGGACGGTGGTCGCGCTGGCCGTGACCGGCCTGCCGCCGAACACCGAGTACGGCGCCCACGTGCACGTCCGCCCGTGCGGACCGAACCCGGCGGACTCGGGACCGCACTTCCAGAACGTCCCCGACCCCAACCAGCCCTCGACCGACCCGGCCTACGCGAACCCGCGCAACGAGGTCTGGCTCGACTTCACCACCAACCGGCGCGGCAGCGCGCTCGCGGTCTCCCGCGTCGCGTGGACCTTCGGCGACCGGCAGGCCGACTCGATCGTGCTGCACGAGCACCACACCCACGTGGGCGGCGCGGCGGGCGCCCGGCTGGGCTGCGTGCGGTTCGGCTGATACCCGACGCCCCCGGTCGTCGTTGTACTGACAACGACGACTGAGGAGGCGCCGGTGTCCAGCGTCGACCGCGTGGCCGAGCTGATCGACCGGGTGGACCGGGAGGTCGACGCGCTCACCGCGGTCACCTGCGCCCGGATCGAGGCCGAGATGGCCGTGTACGGCGCGGTGGTCCCGGTCGAGCGGCTGCACGCCTCGGTGGCGGCCAACCTGCGCGCGGCCCTGACCGGCCTGCGCGGGGCGACCGACCTGACCCCCCGCCCGGGTGACCGCGCGCGAGCGGGCCGCCCAGGGCGCGCCGCTGCCGGAGGTGCTGCGGGCGTTCCGCATCGGCTTCACGCTGATCTGGGACCGGCTGGTCGAACTCGCAGGCGACGACCCGGAGGCCCTGCGCGCCGTCGTCGGCGCGGCGAGCACCACCTGGCGGCTGTTCGACGCCTTCAGCGAGGCGGTGACCAGCGAGTACCGCGAGGCCAACGCCGAACTGGCGCTGATCCGGCACAAACAGCGGTCCGCGCTGGTGGAGGCGCTGTTCGCGGGCGGGACCGACGCCTCGCTCTGGGACATCGCCCGGCTGCTCGACCTGCCGCTGGACGGGACGTTCGCCGTCGTCGCCGCCGAGGTGACCGGGCTCGGCCAGGAGCCGCTGCCCAGGGTGGAGGCGCGGCTGCGCGACGCGCACCTGGCCTCGGCCTGGCGGCTGACCCCCGACCTGCAGGTGGGCGTGGTCTCCCTGCACGGCGTCCTGACCCCGGTCCTGGACGTCCTGCGCGCCGACCTGACCGCGCGGGTGGGGGTGAGCCCGGTGTACGCGGGCCTGGGGAACACCGCGCAGGCCCTGCACTTCGCCAGGGTGGCCCTGGCGTCGCTGCCCAGGGGGTCGGCGGAGGTCGCCCAGTTCGACCAGTCACCGCTGTCCGGCCTGGTGGCGGGCGCGCCGGAGACCTCAGCCCAACTGGCCCGACAGGTCCTGGGCCCCGTACTGGCCCTCGACGACCGCGATGTCCTGCTGTCGACCCTGCACACCTGGTACACCTGCGGCGGCTCGACCCGGCTGACCGCCCAACGCCTGTACTGCCACCCGAACACCGTCCGCCACCGCCTCCGCCGCGTCACCGACGAACTGGGCCGCTCCCTGACGGACCCGGCCGACGTCACCGAACTCGGCACCGCCCTCCGCGCCCTCCTGATGTTCCCCGACGCAGCCCACCGCCCGGCAGGCTGACCCGCACCGCCGCGGGTGTGGTGTTTCCAGGCGTGGGCCGCAGGCTGGAGCAGTGCCCGATTCGGGTAAGGCACGCGGCTCTGCCCGGGGTGCTGGTGGTGGTTCGGGCGTGGCTTGCGGTTGCTCAGCACGGTTTCGGTGTGGCACGTGGGACGGTGTGCGCGGTGGTGGTGTTTCGGGCGCGATCCGCCACCCGGCAGGCGGGATCAGCGCCGGATTGGGGCGCGGCAGGGGAGGCAGCCCCGGCCCGGGCGGCGCCCACCCGCTTGGCCGGAGTGGGCGTGTGGGCTCGCCCGGCAAGAGTCGCTGAATCGGTCGGTGGATCTTCCTGAGCGAAAGCAGGTCGTGCGGGCTCGTGGTGGCGCGCCCCGGCCGGTAGAGCGGGGCGACCTTTCCCGCTGGTCATCGAATCGAGCCAGAGCGGCGCGCTTCATGGCCTTCTCCCGCCTGCCCGGTCAGTGAGCCTGCCGGAGCGGGCGTGGTCCGGTACCTCGACCGGTTAGCGGACCAGGCGGAGCAGGGCGCGCAGGGTGGTGCCGGTGGGGGTGGTGTGGGCGCGGACCAGGTCGGCGAGTTCGTTGACCAGGAGGAGGCCTCGGCCGAACGGCTGGTCGCCGGGGGCGGGGCGGCGGCCTGCCAGGGGGTCGGACAGGTGGCCCGCGTCGCGGACCTCGCACACCAGGTGGTCGCCGTGGCGCCAGAGGCGGAGGACGCAGGAGCCGGTGGCGTGGATGAGGCTGTTGGTGACCAGCTCGGTCGCGATCAGCTCCAGGTCGGCCACCCGCTCCTCGGCCAGGCCGAGCGCGCGGGCGTGGGCGGTGGTGAACCGGCGGGCCTCGGTGATCTGGTTGACCTCGGTGACCGTCATGGCGACCGCGTCCGCCCGCCCGTCGAGCGGCTGGTTGTAGTGGGCGATGACGCGCTCGGGGGCGTAGTCGTCGCTGGGATAACGGCTGTCCGCCTCCCACACCAGCGGATGGGTAACCCGCGCGTCGGCCACCACGTGCGGATCGAGACCAACCACGTCATACGGGCACACGATCGTCAGATCGCGGCCGGTGAACGCCGCGTTGATCAGCGCCTCGTGCTGGGCGCACGCCGGGTACTCGTCGGCGGTGCGCCCCGGCCAGATCGGCTCGCCGATGATGCGCACGTGGGTCCCGGGGTGCTCGTCGGCGAAGCGGCGCAGGACCCCGGCGATGATCCGGCCGGGATTGCGGCCCGCCTCGGCCATGTCGATCATCGTCACCCGGTCGGCGACCCCGGACAGCGCCGCGCGCAGCACCGACAGCCGGGGACCGGGCACCGCCACGGCGACCGGCTGCCCCGCCGCGACGCCGTCGCTGACGAACGGCACCAGCGCTGCCAGGTACTCGTCGTCGGACCGGTAGAACAGCGCCGGGTGGACGAAACCGTCGAGTGTCGTGTCGATCGTCATGCCGCTCGCTCCACGCGCACCCTCGACAGTCCGAGCACCTGCGCCATGCGGCTCGCGCCGGGCCAGTCGGTGCGCAGCACCAGCGCCACGCCCCGGCGCTCGGCGTAGCCCGCCAGCCGCAGCAGGCAGGCGTGATCGATGAAGGCCAGCTCCGGCGCGTCCACCACCATCTCCCCGCCGTCGGCGGCCAGGTCGACCCGGTCGAGCGCCGAGTCGAGCAGCGACCGGTTCGTCATGTCCAGCTCCCCGGCGAGCGCGACCGTGCGGTCCGAGGCGGCGTGCAGCCGGAAACCGGCGAGCCGCACGTTCGTCTGCGGGTGCAGGCACGCCAGCTGCGCCACCGCGGGGTCGCCCAGCTCGGAGCGGTCGTATCCGCACATCGCCGACATCGGGTTCTCGGACATGTACCGGTCGATCAGGTGCTCGTAGCGCAGGAAGGCGGCCAGCTGGTCGGGGGCGCGCACCAGCGCGGTCGCGTCCGCGGCGACCCGGAACCCGGTGAACCCGTCCGCAACGGCCTCCTCGGTCGCTCGCGCGTATACCGCCACCTGCTCGTCCGGGTCGACGACGGAGCCGCCCGGGTACGCCTCGGCCAGGGATCGGACCTGCGCGGTCCCGTCCCGCAACGCCTCGGCCAACTCCGTCACCCCGTCGAGCTCCCTGGTCAGGACCGCCTCGGGGGCGGAGCCGACATAGCGGACCCGCTGCCCGGCGGCCAGGCCGTCGACCAGGAACTCCCGCGCGCGGAGCCGGAACTCCGCCGCATCGGAATACCACCAGCACACATGGTCATGAAGGTCGAGATCCCGTGCGTGCCGCACCCATCCGGAACGTCGCACACGGCCAGGGTAGCCCCGCGCGCCGTCAGTAGGCCACGCGGTCCAGCAGCCAGCGCGGGCCGACCACCTCCGCGCCCGCCTCCTGGCAGCGCGCCCGCAGCCCCCGGTCCGCGGTGACGACCGTGCGCGCCCCGCCCCGGGCCAGCTCGGCGATGGTGTCGTCGCCGCTGCCCTCGGCGGAGACGACGCGCACCCCGGCGACCGACTCGACCCCGCGGGCCTGGCCCTCGACCACCAGGACGACCTCAGGGAACGCCACGTCGAACCCGCCGAGGCCGGGCACGTCGCCCAACCCGGCCAGCGCGTCGCGCAGCCGGGTCGCAGCGCCGCGCCGGTCGCGCCACCAGCCGTCCGGGCGCGAGCCCATGACGTTGGCGCAGTCGACCACCAGCACCGGCCTGCGCAGGTGCTCCCGCACCCTCGGCCACGCCTTGGCGAACGGCCCGAACAGCGGCCGCAGGTGCACCTCGCCGACCGGCACCCACGCCGCGTCCTCCGTCTCCCCGGACGCGGGCCCCACGGGCGGCGTCCGCTCGACGGTGGCGATCACGGTGTCGTACGCCCAGCCGCCGTGGTCCTCCCGGAGGATGCCCAGCGGGCTGACCAGCCCGGGGTCCAGCGTCGACTCCTCCGCGGTCTCCCGCAGCGCCGCGGTGACGGCGTCCTCGTGGCTGTCCCGGGCGCCGCCGAAGGTGCCCCAGGTGCCGCCGCCCATCGTCCACCAGGCCCGGTGCTGCAGCAGCACGTGCCCGTCCGAGACCGGCAGCAGCCCGGCCGCGCCGTAGCGGCCCCAGTGCAGGTGGCCCCGCTCGCACCGCACCACCCGGTCGCCGTCGCCCTTGCCCACGCCGTCCCCTTCCGCCGAGGTCAACCGTAGGCGGTCAGTTGCGGGGTTCGCGGGCTCCGGTCGCGTGCGCGGGGCGGGAAAGGTCGCAGTAGGGGTGGACCTCGGTGCGCGTGTGGTCGGCCGACGGCGGCGCCGCGTGCAGCGGGATGATCCACATCTCCCGGTCGCCGGGCGCGCACGACGGGCTCGCGGGCGGTCCCGGCTCACCGCCGACAACGGCGCCGTCGTCGTCGCGGAAGACGATCAGCGCGCCCGGGGGCTCGATCGCCCCGCCCACGATCGCGCCCGTGGCGTCCCGGTACACCGCGGCGGCGCCCCGGCTGGTCAGCGCCCGGCAGTTCGGCGAGTCCTCCCGGTAGCGCAGGCTGACCACGCCCGGCGCCGCCGGGTTCGGGTGCTCGGTGGCGACCCCGGTCGCCGTGACCGTCCGGAAGGGACCGAGCGCGTTCCCGTCCAGCCAGGTCGTGGTGGTCAGCTCCACCTCGAACGACGCCACGACCGCCGCTCCGCCGCCGTACAGCGGCGCGGGGTGGGCGTCGGTGCCGACACCCACGCGCTGCCCAGGCAGCACCACCGGGATCTCCACCACCCGCCGGACCTCGCCCGCGCGCTCCTCGGGCAGCCACATCCGCTTGGCGTCGAACAGCCGCACCAGCACCCGCGTCCGGTACGCGGCGTGACCGCTCGTGTTCTCCACGACCGCGCCGACGCTGACCACGTCCGCGCTCTGCGTGAAGCCCTGCTCCACCACCCGCAGCCCACCGCCGTCGGGGGCGGCAGACGGCGCGGCCGGGGTCCCCTCGGCGTACGCCGGGATCGCGCACTCGGCCGCCCCCGACGGCGACGGCCCGTCCACGACCGCGATCACGGCGGCCCCGAGGACCACCGCGACCGCGGCCGTCAGCAGAGGGCGGAGGGCCGCCACGGGGCATCACCCGCTCCTGGTCGGTGGGACCCGAACATCCCACGGCGACCGGGACCGATCAACGTCAGAACTCGCCCACTGTCCGCACCGCCAGAACGGCGGTCCCGGATTCATCCGAAGCGCGCAAATCCACGTCCGCGGTGAAGCCCCAGTCGCCGTCGCCGTTGGGGTCGTCGAAGATCTGCCGGGCGTGCCAGACGTCCTCGCCCTGCTCCAGGATCAGCAGGGCGGGCCCGCGCGCGTCCGGGCCGGTGCCGATCTGGGCGTGCACGTCGAAGTACGGCTCCAGCGCGTCCGCCCACGCCTCGGCGTCCCAGCCGCTGTCGCCGTCGAGCTCGCCCAGCGCGTGCCAGTCGCGCCGGGCGGCCAGCTGCACGCGGTGGAACAGCGCGTTGCGCACCAGCACGCGGAACGCGCGCGGGTTGGTGGTGACCGCGGGCGGGGCCTCGTCGACGGGGGCCTCGGCGTCGTCGGCGGGGTTGGTCAGCTTCTCCCACTCGTCCAGCAGGCTGGAGTCGACCTGGCGGACCAGCTCGCCCAGCCACTCGACCAGGTCGGTCAGCTCCTCGGTCTTGGCCTCGTCCGGCACCGTCTGCCGCAGCGCCTTGTACGCGTCGGCAAGGTAGCGCAGGACCAGGCCCTCCGAGCGGGCCAGGCCGTAGAAGGAGACCAGCTCGGCGAAGGTCATCGCGCGCTCGTACATGTCGCGCACGACCGACTTCGGCGACAGCCGGTGGTCGCCGACCCACGGGTGCCCGCGCCGGTAGGTGGTGAAGGCAGCGTCCAGCAGCTCGGCCATCGGCTTGGGGTAGGTGACCTCGTCGAGCAGCGCCATGCGCTCGTCGTAGTCCATGCCCTCGGCCTTCATCGCCGCGACGGCCTCGCCCCTGGCCTTGTGCTGCTGGGCCGACAGCACCTGGCGCGGATCGTCCAGGATGGACTCCACGACCGAGACCACGTCCAGGGCGTAGGACGGCGACTCGCGGTCCAGCAGCTCGATCGCGGCCAGCGCGAACGGCGACAGCGGCTGGTTGAGCGCGAAGTCGACCTGGAAGTCCTCGGCGAGGGCGATCGTGCGGCCCTGCTCGTCGGGCTCGTCCAGCTTGCGGACCACGCCAGCGGCCAGCAGCGCCCGGTAGATGGCGATCGCCCTGCGGATGTGGCGGCGCTGGGCGGGCCGGTCCTCGTGGTTGTCGGTGAGCAGCTTGCGCATCGCGGCGAACGCGTCGCCCGGGCGGCCGATGACGTTGAGCAGCATCGCGTGGCTGACCTGGAAGCTGGAGGTCAGCGGCTCGGGCTCGGCCTCGACGAGCCGCTCGAAGGTCGGCTTGCCCCAGGAGACCATGCCCTCCGGCGGCTTCTTGCGGACGAACTTGCGCTTCTTCTTGACGTCGTCGCCGAGCTTGGCCAGCGCCTTCTCGTTCTCGATGACGTGCTCGGGCGCCTGCACCAGCACGGTCCCGACGGTGTCGTACCCGGCCCGGCCCGCCCGTCCGGCGATCTGGTGGAACTCGCGCGCCTTGAGCAGCCGCGTCCTGACGCCGTCGTACTTGGACAGCGCGGTGAACACCACCGTCCGGATCGGCACGTTGATCCCGACGCCGAGCGTGTCCGTGCCGCAGACGATCTTCATCAGCCCGGCCTGGGCCAGCCGCTCCACCAGCCTGCGGTACTTGGGCAGCATGCCCGCGTGGTGCACGCCGATGCCGTGGCGCACGAGCCTGCTCAGCGTCTTGCCGAAGCCGGGGGAGAAGCGGAAGTCGCCGATCAGCTTGGCGATCTCGTCCTTCTCCTGGCGGGTGCAGACGTTGATGCTCATCAGCGACTGCGCGCGTTCGAGCGCCGCCGCCTGGGTGAAGTGCACGACGTAGACCGGGGTCTGGTTGGTGCTGAGCAGCTCCTCCAGCGCCTCGTGCAGGGGCGTCATGCCGAAGGAGAAGAACAGCGGGACCGGCCGCTCGGCGCTGGCCACCACGGCGGTGTCGCGGCCGGTGCGCCGGGTCAGGTCGTCCTTGAACCGGGTGACGTCGCCGAGGGTGGCCGACATCAGCAGGAACTGGGCCTTGGGCAGCTCGATCAGCGGCACCTGCCAGGCCCAGCCCCGGTCGGGCTCGCTGTAGAAGTGGAACTCGTCCATGACGACCTGGCCGACGTCGGCGTCCGCGCCGTCGCGCAGGGCGATGTTGGCCAGGATCTCCGCCGTGCAGCAGATGATCGGCGCGCCCGGGTTGACGCTGGAGTCGCCGGTCATCATGCCCACCTCGGACGCGCCGAAGATGTCGCAGAGGGCGAAGAACTTCTCCGAGACCAGCGCCTTGATCGGCGCGGTGTAGAAGGTGCGCTGCTTGTGCGCGAGCGCCACGAAGTGCGCGCCCGTCGCCACGAGCGACTTCCCGGACCCGGTGGGGGTGTTCAGGATGACGTTGGCGCCGGAGACCAGCTCCATCAGCGCTTCTTCCTGCGCCGGGTACAGCGACAGGCCCTGGTCGTCCGCCCACCCCGCGAAGGCGTCGAACAGCGCGTCGGGGTCGGGGGAGCCGGGGAGGCGGGCGGTGAGCGTCATGGTGCCCACGATCGTGCCCGGTCGGCCGCCGCGCCCGCCACCGGGGTGGCGCGGCGGCCCGGGGGAGGTCCTAGAACCGGTGCCCGTAGAGCACGCTGCGCACCGCTCCGACCACGGAGCTGAACAGCGGCAGCGACGGGTGCGCCAAGTCGGGCGCGGTGGCCCAGTGCGTCACCGACCGGTCGGTGTCCGGTGTGGGCAGCAGGACCCTGGCGGTCACCGGCTCCACACCCGGCGGCAAGGGGCGCCGCCGCTGGTCATCGGTCGCGGGCTGGGTGAGGAACGTCCACTCCGTGCGCTTGCCGGGCACCGCGAGGACGGGGCCCGCCAGCATGCGCAGCCGCAGCCACCACTGCACCTCCGCGCCCAGTCCCGCGCGCATGCGCAGGGCGCCCACCTCGGGGCCGACCTCCAGGTACGCGCCGAGCGAGTCGCCGTCCACGGGCCAGTGCAGCACCGAGCGGTACTCCGACACCTCGAACGCGACCGACTCCGGTCTTCCGTCTCCGTCCACGGCGTGCAACGCCGCGATGTTCGCCGCCGTCATGGCGAGGCACCCTCCACCGTCGCCGTCCGGCATGTCGCCCCATTGCGGCCGCCGGGCGCCGACTCTCGTTCATCTAAAGGATCGGCGGTGAAGCCCCCCGCGACTCATCCCAGTAACCCATAACCTCACGGTGATAACGGTCACAGAGGGTCATAGTCGGATGGCGGTGCGGCGCATCCGGGCAGGTCGCGCGGAGGGCGGTCGTCCGGAGAGGCGTCACCCGCCCGCGCGGCGCCGGTCCCGGATTGTGCCGGGGCGAAGTGCCGCCAGGTCAGACGCGCGCCGGGCTCGGGAAGACCTTGCGCAGGATGCCGTGCGGGTTCCCGTGGCGCTTCCACTCCCTGGGGTAGCCGAGGCTGACCTCCTGGAAGCGGACCCCGTCGTGGTGGGTCACGCGCGGGACGTGCAGGTGCCCGTAGATCATCGCGGCGGTGCGGAAGCGGGTGTGCCAGTCGGCCGTCAGCGTCGTGCCGCACCACTGGGCGAACTCCGGGTACCGCAGGATGTCGGTGGGCTCGCGGACCGTCGGGTAGTGGTTGATCAGCACCAGCGGCACGTCGGGGTCGCAGCCGGCCAGGCGGGCCTCGGTCTCCGCCGCCCTGGCCCGGCACCAGTCGTCGCGGGTCTCGTACGGGTCGGGGAACAGGTAGTACTCGTCGGTGCAGACGATCCCCGCCGCGTGCGCGATCGACAGCGACTCCTCCTTCGTCGACGCGCCGGGGGCGCGGAAGGTGTAGTCGTAGCCGACGAACAGCGGGGCCAGCCGCACCGGGCCGTCCTCCCCCTCCCAGACCGCGTACGGGTCCTCCGGGGTCAGCACGCCCAGCTCCCGGCAGATCGCCACCAGCCGCTCGTACCGCTCGACGCCGCGGGTCTGGTCGGGGTCGTTGGGCGTCGTCCACAACTCGTGGTTGCCCGGCGTCCACACGACCCGCGCGAAGCGGCCCGCGAGCAGTTCGAGGGCCCAGCGCACGTCCGAGGTCTTCTCGGCGATGTCGCCTGCGACGATCAGCCAGTCCTCGGCCGACCCCGGGCGCAGACCGCGGGTGATCTCGCGGTTCTCGTCGTAGGTGATGTGCAGGTCGCTGACGGCCAGAAGGGTGCCCACCCCCCGATCCTGTCATCCGGACCGGGGGTCGGGCAGCCGGACGTCAGCTTCTCATCAACTCGGCGGCGCGCTTGATCGCCTGCCGGACGCGGAAGTACGTCCCGCAGCGGCACACGTTCTCGATCGCGTCGATCTCGGCGTCGGTCGGGTCCGGGGTGCGCCGCAGCAGCGCCACCGCGGCCATGATCTGGCCCGGCTGGCAGTAGCCGCACTGGGCGACGTCCTGCTCCAGCCAGGCCTGCTGCACCGGGTGGAGCACGTCGCCGTCGGCGAGGCCCTCGATCGTGGTCACCTCCCGCCCCGCGATCTCGGCCACCGGGGTGACGCAGGGGTTGAACGCCTCGCCGTCGATGTGGCTGGTGCACGCCTTGCAGACGTCGATGCCGCAGCCGTACTTCGGTCCGGTGATGCCCAGTTTGTCCCGCAGCGCCCACAGCGCGGGGAGGTCGGCGGGAGCGTCCACGGTGACGGTCTCCCCGTTGACGGTGAAGGAGTAGGTCGGCACGGATGGCTCCTTAGCGCGGGAACGGCTCGAAGTCGACGGGGAAGTTGATGGGGAACGACCGCGGCTTGACCCCGGTCGCGCGGGCGTAGGCGTTGGCGATCGCGCCCACCGCCGCGGGCACGCCGAGTTCCCCGGCCCCGCCGGGCTCCCCGGACGGCGGCATGATGAAGATCCGCACGTCGGTGGGGGAATCGGCCTGGCGGGCGTAGTGGAACTGGGAGTAGCTGCCCTCCAGCGGCAGGCCCCGGTCGATGTGCAGGCCCGCGGTCAGCGTCGTGGAGATCGCGTCGGTGAGGCCGCCGAGCAGCTGGGCCTCCAGGCCGCGCGGGTTCACCGGCAGACCGTAGTCGGCGGCGATCACCGCCCTGGTCACCCTCGGGTGGGCGCGGTCGCGCGCGTCGATCTCCACCAGGCACGCGGTGCACGACTTGTACTCCTCGTGGAACCCGACGCCCTGGGCGAACCCGGCAGGCAGCGCCTTGCCCCACTGGCCCTCCACCGCCACCTTGTCCAGCACCGCGCGCTGGCGGGCGGTCTTGAGGAACGCGCGGCGGAACGCGACCGGGTCCCTGCGCAGGCGGCGGGCCAGCTCGTCGACGAAGATCTCCTCCGCGCCGCGGGTGTTCGCCGAGTACACCGACCGCCACGAGCCGGTGTGCATGCGCAGCGGGACCTCGTTGAGCAGCTGCGTGGTGACGCCGAAGTGGTACGGGGACTTGATCGTGGTCAGGAAGACCGTCTGGGCGAAGCTGAGGTTGCCGCCCACGGGCAGCTCGGCCGCGGTGGCGGTCAGGATCTCGCCGAGGCCGTGCCCGAAGTCGGTCTCCACGCTGGCCACGCGGTGCTCGAAGGTCAGCACGTTGCCCAGGGCGAACGTGGCGCGCAGCTTGTGGTGGCTGGCCGCGCGGGTGCGGCCGTGCCGCATGTCGTCGATACGGCTCCACAGCAGCTTGACCGGCCTGCCCGCGGCCTTGGAGATCCGCGCGGCCTCCAGCGCGGCGTCGAAGAACAGCCTGCGGCCGAAGGAGCCGCCGCCCTGCACCACGTGCACCTTCACCCGGTGCTGCGGCAGGCCCAGCTCGGCGGCGATGGTCTGCTGGGCGACGATCGGCGACTTCAGCCCGGCCCAGATCTCGGCCCGGTCGGCCCGCACGTCGGCGATGGCGGTGTTGGACTCCAGCGGCGCGTGGCTGACGAAGGCGAAGTCGAACTCGGCGTCCTGGTACTGCGTCAGCAGGGGCGGGACCACGAACGGCAGGGCGGCGGCGCGCAGCTTGCGGCGGATCGTGTCGTCGTCCTCGTCGTCGACCGTGCCGGGGTTCCAGGAGACCTCCAGGGCGTCCTTGCCCTGCTGGGCCTGCCCGAACGTCTCGGCGAGGACGGCGACGCCGGTCTCGACCACGACGACGTCGACGACGCCGGGCATGGCCTTGACCGCCTCGGCGTTGTGCACGCGCCGGACGGTGCCGTTGATCGTCGGCGGCCTGCGGACCATGGTCGGGTGGCCGGGCAGGTCGAGGTCGAGGGTGTAGCGCTGGCGGCCGGTGACCATCGCCCGCGCGTCGACCCGGCTGGTGGGGGTGCCGACGATGCGGTGCTCGGACTTGGGCGTGACGGTCGTGGGGCCGAGGTCGGTGCGCGCGGCGTCGCGGGTCAGCTCGGCGTAGGTCGCGCGGTGGTCCTGGCCGAGCACGGCGCCGTCCTCGGTGCGCAGCGTCGTGGCCGGGACGCCCCACCGGGCCGCTGCGGCGGCCACCAGGCGGGCGCGGGCGGCGGCAGCGGCGGTCCGCACCGGGCGGTAGACCGAGCGGATGGTGTTGGAGCCGCCGGTGAGCTGGTTGAACAGCAGCTCGGGGCGGGCGTCGTCGAGCACGACCCTGACCAGCGCCAGCGGCAGGTCGAGTTCGTCGGCGACGAGCATGGCGGTCGCGGTGGTGATGCCCTGGCCGACCTCCGCGCGCGGCAGGTGCAGCGTCGCGCCGCCGTCCTCGTCGACGGTCAGGGTGAGCAGGTTCGCGGTGGGGGCGCCCGCGAGGATCAGGATGTCGCCGAGGTCGAGCAGGTCGGCGGGGGCGGGCGGGGTGGGGACAGCGGCGAGCGCGGGTTCGGCTGTGCCGATCTTGGCCGCCACCGTGAGCGTCGGCGCGGCGACCAGGTAGGCGAGGAACCGTCTGCGGTTGGTGGGGATCGACATGTGCGCCTTTCCGGACGCCGGGATTGACCCGGATGGAGTGCACTGTGATGCACCGCACCCTATGGATGATGATCCGGAATGTGCAACGCTGAGTAGCGAGCCCTCGCGAATCGTGTCACGTCGTGACACGCGCAGGGCAGATGGGGTGCATGCGCGCACAGTCCGCGGGGTACCTGAACCAAACCGGCGGACGACGAGGAGCGACTGTCATGACCGAGCACCCACGCGGCATCGCGCGCAGGCTGGTGACGGTGACGCGGGGCGGAGCCGCCCCCGGCGTCGACGCCCCGCTCGACCTGCTCGGCGGCCCCGACGAACGCACCCGCCTCCGCGCCGTCATCCGCGAACTGGTCGACGCGACCGCGGCGATGCTCCTCCACCGAGGCGGCGACAACCCAGACCACCTCTACCTACTGGACCTCCGCGACGCCGAGGGCAACGAGGTCTCGGTGGACGACCTCACCCCACCCGTCCGGGCCCTGGTACGAGCCGTCCTGGCGGACCTGAACGGCCGCCCGGAGGACGTGGACGTCCAGCTGGAACTGTCCGTCCGCAACGAAGGCGGCGACCCCCTGAGCGTCCTCGTCCTAGCCCTCCTGTGGACCGTCGGCTCCCTGGAGTGGTGCGAAGCCCACGACGCCGACCCCCCAGCCTGGCTCGCCCAGACCGCTTAGAGGCGGGCTAGCAGGCCGCGTACAACTCCCCAGGCTGGAAGGCACCCCGACCGCCACGCCTCGGCCCGGTGCTCCGGCAGCGCGCACCAGCCACCGCCCCTCCATGACGTGCCCAGCTCCCCGCCCCCCGCCTGTCCGGACCGTCAGCGAAAGCCGACTGCCGCGCCCTAGGCGCCCCGAGTGCCACGCCCGACTGACCTGCGCTGACCGCCCACTCGCTGACCGCAGGCGCCGCCGCGCAGAGCGCAGACCGCCGATGAACGACACGCAGCACTTCGACTTCGCCCGCCCACTCGCTGGCTGTTCGCTCGCTGACCGTTCGCTCGCTGGCCGCCGTCCCGCATCCCCGTGCTGGTCGAGGCGTTCCGACTGCCGTGCGCCGACCCCCACCACCCTCCGGCGGGTTGGTTGACTCGCCGACCGTCCCCCGCCCTCCGGGTTGCTTGGCGCGCTGACCGCCCTGCGCTCTCCGGCGTTGGCTGGTTGCCGCCAATCCACCGCTACCCGGCGTTGGCTCCCGACGCCGACCGCCGTCTCCCGACGTCGTGCGCCGGACGTCGTGCGCCGGACACCGTGCGCCGGACGTCGTGCGCCGTATGCCGTGCGCTCTCGCTGGACGCGTGCGTCGACTGCTGTGCCTGGACTGCGGTGCGCCTAGGACGCGTGCCGGTTCCACCTGCTGGCTGGTCCATCGACTGCCGTGGTCCGCCGAGACCTGACTGCTATCCGCTGGGCTGGCGTCGCTAGAGGGTGCGCGGCTGGGGTTGCCGTCGCACCCGGCCATCCATATGCGAACGCACCTTCGGCGGTCTCGCCCCCGGCCCCTGCATTCCTGGTGCTCGCCCTGCATTCCTGGTGCTCGGTGGCTCGGTCGTGCCTTGGGGCCGATTTAGTTGTCCTGTGGGGTCAGTAGTCCTCCTCGGGGGGTTCGGGCAGGGGGATGTCGGTGTCGTCGTGGGAGGTGAGGTGGGGGTGGTCGGGGGCGGGGGTGGTGGGTGTGGAGGGGGCGTTCGGTGTGGAGGGGGCGGCGTTGGGGGTGGCTGGGGTGTTGCCTGTCAGGGTGTCCAGGACTTGCTGGCCGTAGCGGGCGAGTTTGGCTTCGCCTACGCCGCTGATCTTGCTCAGCTCGGCGAGGGTGGTGGGGTTGGCGGCGGCGATGGCGCGGAGGGTGCTGTCGTGGAAGATCACGTAGGCGGGGAGGCCCTGTTCCTTCGCTGATGCCGCTCGCCAGGCGCGGAGGCGGTCGAAGGTGGGTTGGGCGGTGGAGGGCATGTCGACGGACGCGCGCTTGCTCGTCGAAGCCGTGCGGGTGGGGCGGGCTGCGCGTTCCGGGTCGCGGCGGAGCATTACCTCGCGTTGGCGGGCCAGGACTGCGGGGCTTGTGTCCGTCAGGTGCAGGGTGCCGTAGTCGCCCTCGACCTTGAGCAGGCCTTGGGCGAGCAGCTGGCGCACGACAGCGCGCCACTCCGTGTCCTTCAGTTCGGTGCCGATGCCGAAGGTGGAGAGTTGGTCGTGGCGGTGTTGGGTGACCTTGTCGGTCCGTTTGCCCAGGAGGATGTCGATGATCTGACCGGCGCCGAAGCGCTGGTTGCGTTCGCGGTCGAGGCGGACGATGGTGGACAGCAGCTTCTGGGCGGCGACCGTGCCGTCCCAGGTCTCCGGCGGGGTCAGGCAGGTGTCGCAGTTGCCGCACTCGGGGGCGCTCTGGCCGAAGTAGTTCAGCAGTTGGCCGCGCCTGCACTCGACCGTCTCGCAGAGGGCGAGCATCGCGTTGAGGTGCTGGCCCAGCCTGCGCCGGTGCGCCTCGTCGCCCTCCGAGGCGTCGATCAGCTTGCGTTGCTGCACGACGTCCTGCAGGCCGTACGCCAGCCAGGCCGTCGACGGCAGGCCGTCGCGGCCCGCGCGGCCGGTCTCCTGGTAGTAGCCCTCCACGGACTTCGGCAGGTCCAGGTGCGCCACGAACCGGACGTCCGGTTTGTCGATGCCCATGCCGAACGCGATCGTGGCGACGACGACCAGGCCGTCCTCGCGGAGGAACCGCGACTGGTTGGCAGCGCGGGTGCGGTTGTCCAGGCCCGCGTGGTACGGGACGGCGGGGATCCCGTTGTCCACCAGGAACTGGGCGGTGTCCTCGACCGAACTGCGCGACAGGCAGTACACGATCCCGGCGTCGCCGTCGTGCTCGGTGCGGATCAGGTCGAGCAGTTGGCGGCGCGGGTTGTTCTTGGGGACGATGCGGTACTGGATGTTGGGCCGGTCGAAGCTGGCGACGAAGTGCCGCGCGTCGGCCAGGTCGAGGCGGGTGGCGATCTCCGCGCGGGTGGCCTCGGTGGCGGTCGCCGTCAGCGCGATGCGGGGGATGTCCGGCCAGCGCTTGTGCAACTCGGACAGCAGCAGGTAGTCGGGGCGGAAGTCGTGCCCCCACTGCGACACGCAGTGCGCCTCGTCGATGGCGAACAGCGCGACCTCGCCCTGGTCGAGCAGCCGCACGGTGGACTCCACCTTGAGCCGCTCGGGCGCGAGGTACAGCAGGTCGAGCTCACCGGCCAGGAACGCCTGCTCGGTGTCCCGGCGCTCGGCGAAACCCTGGGTGGAGTTCAGGAATCCGGCCCGCACCCCGAGCGCGCGCAGCGCGTCGACCTGGTCCTGCATGAGCGCGATCAGCGGCGAGACCACGACCCCGACACCGGAGCGCACCAGCGACGGGATCTGGTAGCACAGCGACTTCCCGCCGCCGGTCGGCATGAGCACCAGCGCGTCGCCGCCGCTCGCCACGTGCGTGACGATCTCGGCCTGGTCGCCGCGGAACTGTTCGTAGCCGAACACCCGCCGCAGGACTTCCTGGGCGGCGGCGCGGACGTCGATCTGGGTCTCGGGAGGCACGGGTCCGATCCTAGAGGCGCGCCGGAAACGCGTGCCGCCCCTCGCCGCCGGGCTGTGGATAACTCGATGGTGAGGGACGTTCGGCTTCGCTCGGCGGGTGTTCTGGAGGCCGGACCTTCAGGGGTATCGAGACCTTCCCGCGTCGTTTCATGTCGGGGGTGATTGCCGGGCGACCGATCGCGGCGCGGCAGCTCAGTGGGCCGATGCGGCAGGGCGTTGCGGCATCGAGAAATTTTGTCGTGCCCCGGCGATAGGATTGAACCTGGGGGTTCGCCCCCGGGTGGGAGGGGGTCTGCTCTCTGCGCGCGCGTGCGTGAAGCAGGGTGTGGTCGGGGGGAAGCAGGTGTGGTTGCGCGTCAGTGGTGTGGGTGTGCAGCAGGTGGGTATGGAGCAGTTGGGCGCAGTGGGTGAGGCAGATGGGCTGTAGCTGGGTGTGAATCGGATGGGCTGTAGTTGGGTGTGAAGCAGGCAGGTGTGCAGTGGGCGCGCGTGCAGTGGCGGCCCGCAGTAGCGGGCGTGCGGTAGGCGCGCGTGCCGCAGGGGTGGAGCGTGTGTGGTCAGTCGCAAGTGCGGTGAGTAGGTGTAAGGGCGTGCAATAGCTGAGGCCGAATGTGGCAAGTGGTTAGAGGGTGCGGAGGGCGGGGAGGAGTTCCTTCTCGGCGAAGTCGAAGAAGTCGCGTTGGTGGTCGCCGCCTATTTGGACCAGGGCGATGTCGGTGAAGCCCGCCTCGGTGTAGGCGGAGACTGCCTTGAGGATGGGGTCGATGTCGGGTCCACAAGGGATGCTCGCGGCGACGTCCTCCGGGCGGACGAATTGGGTGGCCGCGGCGAAGGCCGCTGTGCCGGGGAGTTCGGCGTTGACCTTCCAGCCGCCGCCGAACCAGCGGAACTGGTCGTGGGCCCTGGTGATGGCGGCCTCGCGGTCGCGGTCCCAGCAGATGGGGAGCTGGCCGATCTTGCGGCTGCGGCCGCGGGCCGCGGCGTCCCAGCCGGTGACGAGTTGCTCGTTGGGCTCGACGGCGATCATGTGGTCGGCCAGTGGGGCGAAGCGGTTGACCGACTGCTTGCCGGAGACGGCGACGGCGATGGGCACGCGGGTGTCGGGCAGGTCCCACAGTTTCGCCGAATCCACCCGGAAGTGGTTGCCGCCCCGGGTGACGTAGCCGCCGTCGAACAGGGCCGAGATGATGTCGACGGCCTCGGCCAGCATGTCGTGGCGGACGTCGACGGTGGGCCAGCCGCGGCCGACCACGTGCTCGTTGAGGTTCTCGCCCGCGCCCAGGCCCAGGACGAAGCGGCCGCTGGCCAGGATCTGGGTCGTCGCCGCCTGCTGGGCCACGATCGCCGGGTGGTAGCGGATGATCGGGCACGTCACGTACGTCATCAGCTCGACCCGCTCGGTGACCTGGGTGACGGCGCCCAGCACGCTCCACGCGTTCGGGGCGTGGCCCTGGGCGTCGAGCCAGGGGAAGTAGTGGTCGCTGGAGACCTCGAAGTCGAACCCGGCGCGCTCGGCAGCGGCGGCGTAGGCCACCAGCTGCGCGGGCCCGGCCTGCTCGGTCATCAGCGTGTATCCGAAGTGAGCCATGGCGTGGAGGTTCCCGGCGCCCGCCGGGCACAAACGTAGCCCCCGGCGGGGGGACCGGGGGCTACGCGGCTCGTGGTTACAGCGGGTTGGTGGTGGGCGCCTGCGGCGGCGGATCGACCTCACCGCGCCACGCGCCGGTCTCCATGCCCGCGCGGTCCTGCTCGATGAACTGCTTGAACCGCTTCAGGTCGGACTTCACCCTGCGGTCCAGCACACCCAGCTTGTCAGCGACGTTCTCGACGAACCCCTCGGGGTCGATGTCCATCTGGGCCGTGACCCGGGTGGTGTCGGCGTCGATGCGGTGGAAGGTGACCACGCCCGCGTGCGTGGGTCCGTCGACGGACTTCCACGCGACCCGCTCGTCCGGGCGCTGCTCGGCGATGACCGCGTCGAACTCGCGGGTCACCCCGCCGATGGTCGTCTTCCAATGGGTGGTGCGGTCGTCGAGCTGCCTGATCTCGTCAACCCCCTCCATGAACCGAGGGAATGTTTCGAACTGGGTCCACTGGTTGTACGCGGTTCGCACGTCAACGTGGACGTCCACCGATTCAGTGATCGTGCTCATCGACCGTGAACTCCTTCCGTTGTCCTCGATCGATGACTACCCCGCACGCCAGGCGGCTACACATTCACGGCGTCGTCCATTTCTGGTTGGCCGCCCCGGTGCAGGTCCAGATCTGCAGTCTCGTCCCGTTCGCGCTGTTGTGGCCAGTGACGTCGAGGCACTTGTCCGCGGCGATGTTGACGATGTCGCGCGCCCCGCTGATGGCCCAGCGCTGCGCCCCGGTGCCGTTGCAGTCCCAGAGCTGGACCTTGGCCCCGTCGTTCGTGGCGCCCGCGGTGACGTCGAGGCACTTGCCGAGCGCGCGGATGCTGCCGTCGCCCGCGATCGTCCACTGTTGCGCCCCGGTCCCGTTGCAGTCGTACAGCTGCACGGGCGTGCCGTTGGCGGTGTTGGCGCCCGCGACGTCGACGCACTTGCCCGCCAGGCCGGTGATCGGGCCCGCGCGGTCGCCCGAGCTGACGCGCACGTAGTCGATCACCATCGTCTGCGGGAACACCGTGGTGGCGTCGGGGTCGCCCGGCCAGTAGCCGCCGACGGCGAGGTTGAGGATCAGGAAGAACGGGTGGTCGAACACCCACCGGTCGCCGCCGAGGTCGCTGGGCGTCTTGGTGCTGTAGACGACGCCGTCCACCGACCAGGTGATGCGGCCCGGCGCCCAGTCCACGGCGAAGACGTGGAAGCCGTCGGCGAAGCGCTGCCCGTTCGGCAGGGTGTACCCGGCGCCGACGCCCTCGGCTCCGGAGTAGCCGGGGCCGTGGATCGTGCCGTGCACGGTCGACGGCTCGAACCCGACGTTCTCCATGATGTCGATCTCGCCGCTGGCGGGCCAGCCGACCGAGCCGATGTCGTTGCCCAGCATCCAGAACGCGGGCCACATGCCCTGCCCGCGCGGGACCTTGATGCGCGCCTCGAACCGGCCGTAGGTCTGGGTGAAGGTCGCCGCGGTGTTCAGCCGCGCGGAGGTGTACTGGCATGTGCCGTACCAGCACTGGTAGTTGGCCGGGTTCTCCCGACGCGCGGTGATGACCAGGTTGCCCGCGCCGTCGAGCGCGGCGTTGCGGGTGCTGCCCGTGTAGAACTGGCGTTCGTGGTTGTTGACGTTGTCGCCGACCTCGTGGCGCCACTTGGCCGGGTCGACGGGCGCGCCCGCCGGTCCGGTGAACTCGTCGGCCCACACCACGGCCATCGGCCGGACGGGCTCCGCGGTGGAGGCGGGGGCTGCGACCAGCGCGGACGCGGCGAAGGCCGCGGCGAGCGCGGCGAGCAGTCGGGGTTTCGCGTGGGACATCGTCGTCACCTCGGCGAGTGATTTGTCCAGGGTGACAACAAATATGCATGGTCTGGACCTGGTTCGACAAGACCTTTCCGGAACCGGTTCCGGAGCCGGGGTGGATCGCCCGATCGGGTCTTCATAAAAGGGGCATATCGTGTGACGCCTTCCCTGAACTGGAGGTTGCCGGGTGGTCGCGCACGTCGAACAGGTCGATGAACGGGTCGTGGCGGGTGTGGAGGTGCGGTTCGGCCGTGTGGGGTGGTGGGTCCTCGGCGTCACCGTCGCGTTGAGCCTGCTCAGCATGGGCGTGCCCGCGCTGATCGACCATCCGCTGACCCGCGACCGAGGGGAGATCCAGAACTACCTCGACGTGTTCATGGAGGGGAACCTCCCGACCTGGTGGAGCGTGGCGCTGCTGACGACCGGCGCGCTCGTGCACGCCGTCGTCGGCGCGCTGGCCCGCGCGAGCGGTGTGCGGGGGGCGTGGGCGTGGTTCGTCAGCGCCGCCGTGCTCGGGGCGCTGGCGCTGGACGACCACACGCAGCTGCACGAGCGGCTGGACCGGATCGGCAACCAGATCACGACGTTCGAGCGGTTCCCGCACTACTGGGTGCTGCCCGGTCTCGTCCTCGGGGCGGTCGTGGCGGGCGGGCTGCTGTTGCTCGCCGTGCGGCTGCAGGGGGTCGCCCGCTGGTGCATGGTCGGCGGCTGCGCGCTGCTGCTGGGCTCGGCGCTGGGCATCGAGACGCTGCAGGGCGTGCTGATCGCGCTGGACGAGAGCGGCCCGCTCTACGTGCTGACCTACCACGCGGAGGAACTGGGGGAGAACCTCGGCGTCCTGCTGATGCTCGCCGCCGCGGTCCGGTCGACCGTCGTGACCCGCCAGGGCTCGGCGTTCCAGCTCGCCTACCTGCCCTGAGACCGACAAATCGATTTGTCTTGACAACTGTAGTTGTCGGCCACTACCGTTCTCCCCATGGACGACGTGACCGTCATCGACGACCGGGCCGCCGCCGAGGCGTGGCTGGACCCGACCCGGGCCAGGCTGCTCGCGCGGCTGGCCGAGCCCGGGTCGGCGAGCACCCTCGCCGGGCAGCTCGGCATCCCCCGGCAGAAGATCAACTACCATCTGCGCACGCTGGAGAAGCACGGCCTGGTGGAGCTGGTCGAGGAGCGCCGCAGGGGCAACATGACCGAGCGGGTGCTGCGGGCGACCGCCACCTCCTACGTCATCTCCCCGGACGTCGCCCCCGAGCTCGCGCCGGACCCCGACCGCTCCGGCGACCGGCTCTCCGCGCGCTGGCTGCTCGCCCTCGCCGCCCGGCTCGTGCGGGATGTCGGCGCGCTCATCACCAACTCCGCCAAGGCGAACAAGAAGGTGGCGACCTACGCGCTCGACGGCCAGGTCCGCTTCGCCACCCCGCAGGACCGCGCGGCCTTCGCCGCCGAGCTGGGCGACACCGTCACCGCGCTGCTGGCCAAGTACCACTCCGAGGACGGCCGCGACCACCGCGTCGTCGTCGCCGTGCACCCGAAGGCGGACTGACATGGGACACCGCTTCGAGGACGTCGCCGAGATCGAGACGCCGGCGTCCGTCGAGGACGTCTGGGCCGCCATCACCACCGGACCCGGCGTGCAGTCCTGGTTCCTGGGCCGCACGGAGATCGACGGCGACGCCGTCCGCATGGAGATGGGCGACTACCGGCCGGAATCGCGGGTCACCGCGTACGAGCCCGGGAAGCGCTTCGCCCACCGCGTGCCGGACGCCCCGGACGGGCGGTTCATGGCCTACGAGTACCTGGTCGAGGGCCGCGACCGGGCCAGCACCGTCGTGCGGGTCGTCACCAGCGGCTTCCTCCCCGGCGACGACTGGGCCGACGAGTACGAGGCCATGCTGCAGGGCAACGCCCTCTTCGTGGCGACGCTGCGCGAGTACGTCACGCACTTCACCCCGCGCACGGGCGTCCCGCTTACCCGCTGGGGCGGCGGGCTGGCCGCCTGGGACCGGCTCCCCGACCTGCTCGGCATCGACGGCGACACCGCGCACACCGAGATCGACGGCGTGGGCGTCATCGACGGCGCCGTCTTCCACCGCAACGACCAGACCATCGGCATCCGCACCGCCGACGCGCTCTACCGCTTCATCCGAGGCATGAACGACAAGCTCATGCTCGGCCACGTCCTGTTCGCCCCCGTCGAGCAGGATTGGGACGGCTGGCTCGGCCGCCACTTCGCCTGAGAGGAACAGACCCATGCCCTTCGCCACCTCAGCAGACGGCACCCGCATCGCCTACACCGCGACGGGTTCCGGCCCCGCGCTCGTCCTGGTCGACGGCGCCCTGTGCCACCGGGGCTTCGGCCCGTCGCCCGACCTGGTCAAGGCGTTCTCGTCCGACTTCACCGTCTACGCCTACGACCGCCGGGGCCGGGGCGAGAGCGGCGACACCGCGCCGTACTCCGTGGACAAGGAGATCGACGACATCGCCGCCGTGATCGACGCGGCGGGCGGCGCCGCTGCCGTCCTCGGCCTGTCCTCCGGCGGCGTGCTGGCCCTGGACGCGGCCAACCGGCTCGACAGCATCACCAAGGCGGCCGTCTACGAGTGCCCGTTCATCGTCGACGACACCCACGCCCCGCGCCCGGCGTCCCTGATCGAGGACATGGACGCCATGATCGCGCAGGACCGGCGCGGCGACGCGGTCACGTCGTTCATGCGGATGGTCGGCACCCCCGGATTCGCGGTCATGGTGATGAAGCTCATGCCGATGTGGAAGAAGCTCAAGGCGGTCGCGCCCACGCTGCGTTACGACTACCGGGTCCTCGGCGAGACCGGCTCCGGCAAGCCGCTGCCGCAGGACCGCTGGGCCGACGCCAAGCAGCCCGTCCTGGCCATGGACGGCGGGAAGAGCCCGGACTACCTCCGCAACGCCATGCGCATGCTCGCCGACACCCTGCCCACGGCCGAGCACCGCACTCTGCCGGGCCAGACACACATGGTGAAGCCCGAGATCCTGTCGCCCGTGGTGACCGAGTTCCTGCTCCGGGATTAAGCACAATGGCGGTTGTCCGCGATGATCGTCAGCCGGAACGCTCCGCTCAGGGATTCCCTTGGCACAAGGAGCACTGGATGACAGCACCGGGCACGTTATCCGAGCAGTCCACCGTGGAGCCGAAGGCGACGTCGGCCTTCGTCTCCGGGATCTTCCCGCGCCGCCCCGGCCTGGTGATCGGGTTGAGCGCGCTGGCGGGGTTCCTGCTGACCGTGGTGTGGTCAGCGCGGTTCGTCGACCACACCATCGGGGCGAACGTCGCCAACACCCTGCTCGGCCACGACGCCGCGGCCACCCCCATCGCCGGGATCGGCTCGGGCATCGCCTTCGCGTTCGTCACCGGCATCGCGGGCACCTTCACCGCGTGCAACATCGCCGCGTTCGGCGCGGTGGCCCCGATGCTGACCGACTCCAGCACCCGGTGGTCCCGCTTCCGGGCGACGCTGCGGCCGGTCGGCTGGCTCGCGGTGGGCATGGTCGCGATCTCCGCGCCGTACGGCGCGCTGGTCGGGATCATCGGGACGAGCATGCCGCAGTTCGACACCGCGCAGCCCGCGCCGGGCGAGCTGTCCGCGCGCAGCATCCAGTCGATGATCGTGTTCGGGGTCATCGGCCTGATCATGATCTACATCGGGCTGGCGGCGGCGGGCAAGGTGCGCGACCCGTTCGCCCGGATCGCCGCGCGCTTCCCCAACGCCCCCATGGTGTTCATGGGCGTGCTGGTCGGCGGGTTCCTCATCGGACGGCCGTACCCGCTGTTCCGCCAGATGTTCCGCGACGCCGCCGAGGCGCACGACCCGCTGTACGGCGCGGCGGCGTTCGTCCTGCAGTCGCTGGGCAACGTGGTGATCATGGCGCTGATCTTCCTGATCCTCGCCTACGGCACCGGCGGCCGACTGCAGCGCTGGCTGGCCGCCGACCCCAGGCGACTGGCCGTGCTGACGGTGTCCGCGCTCATCATCGCGGGCGTGTTCACCGTGATGTACTGGGACATCCGGCTGCTGGCGCGGCGCGACATCATCCCGTGGTACCCGGTCGCACCGTGGGCGCAGTGACGCCCGTTCGGTAGTAGCGTTCCGCGTCATGGCCAGCAAGTTCACCGAGCTCGCGATCGATTGCGCCGATCCCCACGGTCTCGCCCGGTTCTGGTGCGCGGTCCTCGACTACGAGGTGCAGGACGCCGACGACGATGTCGTCACCATCGGCTCGTCTGCCGTGCCGGAGGGGAAGAACCGGGTGGGACCGGTGCCGCCGACGCTGACGTTCGCGCGGGTGCCGGAGGGCAAGACGGTCAAGAACCGGCTCCACATCGACGTCAACCCCACCGACCGGGACCAGGACGACGAGGTCCGCAGGCTGCTCGACCTCGGCGCCCGACCCGCTGACGTCGGGCAGGGCGCGGAGAGCTGGGTGGTCCTCGCCGACCCGGAGGGCAACGAGTTCTGCGTCCTCCGCACCCGCTGCCCCTGACGCAACAGACCCCGCCCACCCAGGTGGGCGGGGTCTCGCTGTCTCAGCCGACGGCGCAAACGGTTCCGTTCAGGCGGAACGCGGTGGGCGCCGGGTTGTCGGACTGCCTGCTGCCGAGGAACCCGAACTCGGCGCTCTGCCCCGGCGCGAGGGTCCTGTTCCAGTCCGCGGCCTTCACCCGGACATCCGCGCCCGTCTGGGTGTAGGAGCCGTTCCACAGCTGGGAGACCCGCTGTCCCGCGGTGAAGCTGTAGTCCAGCGTCCACCCATCGATGCGGGGCATCGTGTTGTTGGTGACGCGGACCGAGGCCTGGAAGCCGCCGTTCCAGCTTCCGGTGACGGTGTACCGGACAGTGCACTCACCAGGGGGCGGGGGAGTGGTGGTCGTGGTGGTTGTCGTCGTCGTGGTGCTCGTGGGCGGGGTGGTGCCCGCAGCGTCGGTGTAGACGATGCCGCGGCCGTTGGTGCCCAGGTAGACCCGGCCATAGACGCGCGGGTCACCGGTCAGCGCCTCGCCCATGTTGCCGTACTGGTGCCGGTCGTCGTTGATCCGCCGCCAGGTCGCGCCCCTGTCGTCGGACATGAAGACCGCGTCGCGCGTCGAGCCGACCGTGCCGACCAGGAACAGCGCGGGGTAGTCGTGACCCGGTGCGGCCTTGCCGAAGCCGATGTTGCGGGCGCTGGCCACCGAGGAGATCTTCGTGAACGTGGCCCCGGAGTCCGTCGAGCGGAACAGGCCGAGGTCGCCCGCCAGCCAGATGTCGCCCTCGCGGCCCGCGACGGCCTTGAACTTCGCCGACGCGGGCAGGCCGCTCGCCCGCGCGGTGAACGTCGCCCCGCCGTCGGTGCTGGTGTAGAAGGTGCCGTCCTGGAAACCGTAGAACTTCGCCGGGTTCACCCGGTCCGACTCGACGACGGACTGCGCGGGCAGGCCCCGCACGGCGGTCCACGACGTGCCGAACCCGGTCGAGCGGACCACCTGGCCCTCGCCCGGCGACCACACGAACGCCGTGCCGTCGGCCGAGGCGGCCACCGTGCCGCCGCTGTTGATCCCGCCGGGCTCACTGCCCTGGAACCAGTTGCTCCCGCCGTCGGTGGAGAAGGCGACGTGGCTGTCGTTCGGGCGGTCGGCGTCGGTGAAGTTGCCCGCGCGCACCATGATGTTCGGCGACTTCTCGGCGAAGTCCAGGCTGGTGGTCGAGGTGAAGACGGGCCCGGTGAAGATCATGTCCGGGATGGCGGTCAGGTCGTCGTGCCGGAAGCCGCCGATGTCGCCGAGGGCGCTGACCAGCGGCGCGCCGGACGGCGGGCTGATCAGGTCGAGCACGGCCGTCTCCTCCAGCCCCTTGATGACGGGCTTGATGACCGCCTTGCCGCCGGTGTCCCACGCGGTCAGGTTGTCCGTGCCGTAGATCGTCGCGCCGGTGCCGTAGAGCATGCGGTCGGAGTCGAACGGGTCGATCTCCAGCGCCTCGGTCATCCAGCCCAGCTTCGGCGCGGTCTCCGGCGGGGCCGGGGTGGCGCCGAAGGTCAGCCAGGGCACCTCGGCGATGTCCATCTCGTACCGGAAGCCGCGGTTCGGGTACGACGTGAAGTCCCACGCGCGGGTCCAGGTCGCGCCGCCGTCCGTGCTGCGGAAGATGATGATGTCCGGCCACCAGGAGATCTGGGTGGCCACCATGATCGTGTCGGGGTCCTGCCGGTCGATGGTCAGGCCGCTGTAGCCGAAGTAGGCGTCCGGACTGGACGAGGGCACCGGGCTGATCCGGGTCCACGCGCCGGTCGCGGTGTCCAGCTTCCACACGTCGCCCTTGCCGCCGTCGTACGGGCCGCCGGTGTCGCTGGTGGCCAGGTAGAGGAAGCCGTTCTCGTGGTCGAGCACGCCCTTGTGGGCGATGTAGCCGGTCGGCTGGCCCGCGATCCGCTCCCAGGTCACCCCCGCGTCCGTGCTGCGGTAGACGGTGTTCTCCTTGTCGGCCACGCCCACGTAGATCGTGCGGGTGCGGCCGCCCGGCGTCGCGGAGGACGGGTCGAACGTCACCCAGACGACGCCCTGGATGTCGCTGCCGTAGCCGTTGGGGTCCGACGGATCGGCCACGTAGTCGCCGGGGTTGGGGAAGGCGGTCACCTCGGCCCAGGTCACGCCGCTGTCGGTGCTGCGCCACAGGCCGTGGCCCGACGGCGCGCCGAGGTAGAGCACGCGGTTGTCGTTGGGGTCGACGGCCAGCCGCTCGCCCATCCCGCGACCGGGCATGTTGCCGCCCAGCTTGAACGGCAGGCGGGACGCCGCCCAGGTCGCGCCCCTGTCGGACGAGCGCAGGACCGCGCCGTTGTTCGGGTCCCACGAGTTGGTGTACATGCCCGCGGCGACGTAGACGTTGTCCGGGTCGACCGGGTCGGTGGCCAGGCTGACCACGCCGTTCCAGCCCCAGTCCGCCCAGCCGACGTGGTCCAGCAGCGGCACCCACCGCTGGGTCGCGGTGTCGAACCGGTACGCGCCGCCGATGTCCGTGCGGGCGTAGACCAGGCCCGGTTCGGTCTGGTTGAACACGATGCCGGGGACGAAGCCGCCGCCGCCGATCTCGACGTTGCGCCATTCGGGTGGCGTCGCGGCAGCGGCCTGCGGGTTCGGGGCGGCGACGCCGAGCGCCACGGCCGTGCCGACGGCCGTCGCGGCCGCCGCCGCCAAGGCGAGGACCTTGCGCACCTGGACCTCCGTTGGTTGGTAGCGCTCCCAGTGGGATCAGCCGGAAGGTAACAGAGATCCGGGCGGATCGGGAGCGCTCCCAGCCACCTTTTCGTAAGCGCTTACCAGCGATCCCGGTGGACGGCGGGCGTGGGCCGCGCGGCTGGGCGGAACGACGTGCCCAGGTAGTAGGCGGTGGGGATCAGCGCTCCCTGGTGGACGCCGGCGGGCAGGCCGAGCAGGTCGGCGATCTCGCGCTCGTGGGCGAGGTGGGCGGTGGTCCACGCGGTGCCGAGCCCGCGGCTGCGCGCGGCGAGCATGTAGCTCCACACCGACGGCAGCAGCCCGCCCCACAGCGACGCCTGGTTTCCCGGCGGCAGCGGGCCGCCGGTGTCCACACAGGCCAGGACCAGGACCGGCACCCTGGCCAGGTTCTCCGCCAGGTACGCGGCGCTCTCCAGGCTGCGCGACGGCGGCGAGCCGCGGTGCTTGACGGTGAACGCCGAGCGGTAGTAGCCCGCGATGGCCGCCCGGATCGCCGGGTCGGTGATGACGAGCCAGTGCGCAGGCCGGGAGCCGCAGGGCGCCTGCGCGGCCATCGCCAGGCAGGTGTCGATCTCGGACAGCGGGACGTCGCGGCCCAGGTCCAGCCGCCTGCGCACGGTCCGGGTGGTGGTGAGCAGGGCCTCCGGCACGAGCGCGATGTCGGTCGTCATCCCCCGGATGCTGGCAGTGCGGTCACAGGGGCCGCATTCTCGATCGTGCTCTGCTGAGTATCAGTCCTCATCTTCGGCGAGCCTGGCCGCGACCCGGTCGGTGATGTCGGTCAGCGCGGCGACCAGCTCGGGGGTCAGCCGGTCGAACAGGTACTCGCGGACGGTCTCCACGTGCCGGGGCGCGGCGGCCTCGATGGTGGTGCGGCCCTGCGGGGTCAGCGCCACGAAGGCGCCGCGGCGGTCGTTGGGGCACTCCTGGCGGTCGATGAGGCCCCGGGCGCGCATGCGGTTGAGCTGGTGGGACAGCCTGCTCTTCTCCCACTCCAGCTTCTCGGCCAGGGCGAGCACGCGCGTGCGCCCGCCCGCGACCTCGCTCAGCTCGACGAGCACGGCGAAGTCGGCCAGCGACAGGCCCGAGTCGTCCTGCAACTGCCGGTTGAGCCGGGCGGTCAGCCGGGCCTGCATGTGCAGGTACCCGCGCCAGGCCCGCTGCTCGTCGTCGTCCAGCCACCGTGTCATGGGAAACAGTCTACCCGGAATAGTTGACGCGTCATCTATGTTGAGGGCAGTATCCCAGTTGCGTCATCAACCAACCCGGAGGACACCATGACCACCGCAACCACCGACTTCACCACTCTGACCGGCGACTACACGATCGACACCGCGCACAGCCGCGTCGGCTTCGTCGCCCGGCACGCGATGGTGACCAAGGTCCGCGGCGCGTTCAACGAGTTCGAGGGCACCGCGACCATCGACGGCGCCGCGCCGGAGAAGTCGAGCGTCGCGCTGACCATCCAGGTCGCCAGCATCGACACCCGCAACGGCCAGCGCGACGACCACCTGCGCAACAACGACTTCCTCGACGTCGCCACGTACCCGACCATCACCTTCGCCTCGACCGCCATCAAGCACCTCGGCGGCGTCGACTTCGAGGTGACCGGCGACCTCACCGTCAAGGGCGTCACCCAGCAGGTGACGTTCCCGCTGGAGTTCACCGGCAGCGCCACCGACCCCTTCGGCAACGCCCGGATCGGCTTCGAGGGCTCGGTCGTCATCAACCGCAAGGACTACGGCGTGACCTGGAACGTCGCCCTGGAGACCGGGGGCGTGCTGGTCAGCGAGAAGATCACCCTGGAGTTCGAGATCTCGGCGATCAAGAACGCCTGAGCATTACTGTCGGGTCCATGGCCAAGGCTGTGGAGGTGGAGGTGGGCCCGCACACCGTGCGGGTCTCCAACCCCGACCGCGTCTACTTCCCCGAGAGCGGGGCGACCAAGCTCGACCTGGTCGAGTACTACCTCGGGGTCGGTGACGGCATCGTGCGGGCGCTGCGCGAGCGCCCGTGCATGCTGCACCGCTTCCCCGAGGGGGTCGCCGGGGAGAAGGTCCACCAGAAGCGCGTCCCGCACGGCGCCCCGCCGTGGCTGGAGACCGTGCGGCTGCACTTCCCCCGCTACAACCGCCACGCCGACGAACTGTGCGTGACGAAGCTGGCGGACGTCATCTGGGCGGTCCAGATGTCGACTGTGGAGTTCCACCCGTGGAACTCCCGCCGCGCCGACACCGAGCGCCCCGACGAGTGGCGCATCGACCTCGACCCGATGCCCGACTGTCCCTTCTCGACGGTGCGCAGGGTCGCGGGCGTGGTCCGCGAGGTGCTCGACGAGCTGGGCGTCACCGGGTATCCGAAGACCTCGGGCGGGCGCGGCCTGCACGTCTACGTGCGGATCACGCCGTCATGGGGCTTCTCCGACGTGCGGCGCGCCGCGCTGGCGTTCGCCCGCGAGGTGGAGCGGCGCGCCCCCGACGACGTGACGACGACGTGGTGGCGCAAGGACCGCGACCCGCGCGCGCTGTTCGTCGACTACAACCAGAACGCGCGCGACCACACGATCGCCAGCGCGTACTCCGTGCGCGGGGTCCCCGGTGCGACGGTCTCGACGCCCGTCACCTGGGACGAGATCCCCGACGTGGACCCGCGCGAGTTCACCATCGCCACCGTGCCCGCCCGCTTCGCGGAGCTGGGCGACCTGCACGCGGGCATCGACGACACCGCGTTCTCGCTCCAGCCGCTGCTGGAGTGGGCCGACCGGGACGGGCTACCCGACGATGCTTGACGCCGTGCCCGCCATGGCCTTGCGCACGACCGTCGGCCCGCCGGGAAGGTCGGCGACGCCCAGCAGGCGGTTGCGCAGGCTGATCTTCCAGCGGCTCTCCGGCAGCATCCACCGCGCGGCCCTGCGGCCCGAGCGCTGCTTGGCCTCGGCGAACGGCCGCATCCGCGCCTCGTAAGCGGGCAACGCGCGCGGCACGTCCGCCTTCGCCAGCTCGCCCGCCAGCACCCACGCCGCCGCCATGGCCAGCGACGCGCCCTGGCCCGCCATCAGCGAGACCGCGTGCGCGGCGTCGCCGATGAGGACCGTGCGGCCGCGGTGCCAGCTGGGGAGCTCGATCTGGGCGACGGTGTCGTAGTACGGGTCGTCGGGGCAGTGGTCCAGCGCCCGGTCGACCAACTCGCCCATGCCCGCGAACCGGGCCTTGAGCAGCGCGCGCGGGTTGTCGGTGAGCGGGGCGTCCGTGGCGTGCACGAACATCGTCGCCAGGTGGCCGCCCGCCGGGTAGAGGCCCGCCTGGCGGTTGGGCTGGGCGACGATCCGGAACCGGTCGCCGACGGCGTCGGCCAGGTCCGGGTCGGTGAGCAGGTAGGACGCGGTGTGGTAGCCGAGCGGGCGGAGGAACGCGCGCTCGGGGCCGAAGGTCAGCTCGCGGACGCGCGAGTGGATGCCGTCCGCGCCGACGACCAGGTCCGCATCGACCGGGCTGCCGTCGGTGAGGGTGTCGGCGTCGGCCAGCGACGTGCCGTAGCGGATGTCGAGGTCGGGGACGGCCTCGCGCAGGACCCGGTCGAGGTCGCCGCGCATCAGGCTGACCAGGCGGCCGTCGAGCGCGGCGCGCATCGACGCGTAGCTGACGCCGCCGCGCGGCTCGCCGTCCGCAGTGGTGTAGCGCAGGGCGGTGATGCCCGCGTCGGCCGCCACGATCCGGTCGATCAGGCCCATGCGCTCGGCGATGTCGTAGCCCGAGCCGAAGAAATCCATCATGTAGCCGTCGGGGCGCGGGCCCGGGGCGCGCTCGACGACCGTCACCTCCCAGTCGGCCCGGCGCAGCCACCAGGCCAGGGTCAGTCCCGCGATCCCGGCGCCGCAGATCAGGGCGCGCATGGCGCTCACCTCCGTCAATTTGGGCATCTGACCAAATTGTCGCACAGCCGCGACGGCGGGCCGCCGTCGCGTCCGTCACCAGCGGTCGTGCACCAGGGGGCGGACCAGGTCGTCGTAGACCGCGCGGACGGTGGCGTGGGCGTCGTCGGACAGCCGGGGCAGGCTGCCGACCGAGGTGTTGGCGTGCGCCTGCTCGGGGTTGCGCGCGCCCGGGATCACCACGCTCACGCCCGGCTGGTCGGCGATCCAGCGCAGGGCGAACTGCGCCATCGTCCAGCCGTCCGGCACGGCGGCCCTGAGCCGCGACACCGCCTCCAGTCCGACGTCGTAGGGCACGCCGGAGAAGGTCTCGCCGACGTCGAACGCCTCGCCGTGGCGGTTGTAGGTGCGGTGGTCGTCCTGGGCGAAGGTCGTGTCGGCGGTGTAGCGGCCGGACAGCAGGCCCGACGCCAGCGGCACCCGGGCGATGACGCCGACGCCCGCGTCCGTCGCCGCGGGCAGCACCCGCTCCAGCGGCTTGAGGCGCAGGCAGTTGAGGATGATCTGCACGGTCGCCACACCGGGGCGGGCGATGGCGGTCAGCGCCTGCTCGCAGGTCTCGACGCTGACCCCGTACGCGGCGATCGCCTGCTTCTCCACGAGCGCGTCGAGCGCGTCGAAGACGGCGTCGTCGGCGTAGACCGGGGTCGGCGGGCAGTGCAGCTGCACGAGGTCGAGGGTGTCCATGCCCAGGTTGCGGCGGGAGCGGTCGACCCAGGCGGTGAAGTTGGCCGCGGTGTAGTTCTCCGGCGTCTGCTCGACCCGGCGGCCCATCTTGGTGGCGACGGTGACGCCGTCGCGTTCCGCGCGGAAGCGGCCGACGAGCGTCTCGCTGCGGCCGTCGCCGTAGACGTCGGCGGTGTCGAAGAAGGTGACGCCGTCGTCCGCGGCGGCGTGCAGGACGGCCATCGCGTCGGCCTCGTCCACCTCGCCCCAGTCGGCGCCGAGCTGCCAGCAGCCCAGCCCGATGACGCCCGTGGTGCGGTTCAGTCGGTCAATGTTCCTGGTCTCCACGATTCAGATCGTAGGTCACCACGGGATGCGCTTCCGGTCGCGGAAGAAGCCGCCGGAGGGTCCGCTGGGCGGCAGGAGGGCCGCCCAGACGACGGTGTCGGCGCCCTGGGCGGGGGAGAGCGGGGCGGCGGGGCCGCCCATGTCGGTGCGCACCCAGCCAGGGCAGACGGCGTTGACCTTGACGGTGCTCGGCACGGCGGCGGCGAGCGCGATGGTCAACGCGTTGAGCGCGGCCTTGGCGACCCCGTACGCGGGCGGGGACGGCACGTTGTCGGTCACCGCGCCCGCGCCGGAGGACACGTTGACCACCCGGCCCCAGCCGCGGTCGACCATGCCCGGCATCAACTCCCGGCACAGCCGGTACGCCCCGAGCAACGTCACCTGCAGCGTCTCCTCGAACACCGCCTCCGGGATGGCGAACACCGGATGCGTCGGGTAGACGCCAGCGTTGTTGACCAGCACGTCGACGCTGGTGCCGTCGGCCGCGAGCCCCTCCACCAGCCGCTGCACGCTCCGCGCGTCGGCCACGTCGACCCCCACCGCCCGCACCCGGTGCCCCGCCCGCCCCAACGCCGCCGCCGCGACCCGCCCCCGCTCCAGGTCCCGGGCGCCGAGCAGGACGTTGAGGCCGGTCTCGGCCAATCTGCGCGCCACCTCGTACCCGATCCCCCGATTCCCCCCGGTCACGAGCGCGGTGCGGGCGGTGCTCACGCTGTCGTCCCCCCTTCGGAATCGACTCAGTCCATTAGTGCACGCCGGTCCGACAGTTTTCAAGATCGGAACGGAGGTAGTGACCGGTTGCCCACAGCGCCGCGCCCGTAACGCCCCGACGCTGCGCCGAACGGGCGAACCCGTCGCGGATCACCCGGTCGCGCCCGACGCCACCACCTGCCCGGAGTCCGTTCTCCGTCCACAAGCGCCGGGGGATCCGCTCCGCCACCGGGCGTGATCGTCCACAGGTGACAGCGCTAGGATGGGGGTGCTGGAAGTTGGCTGATGGGTGTGGGGTGTGGCTGTGGTCCGGGGCAAGGTCATCCGGTTCGACGACGTCCGCGGGTATGGGTTCGTGCTGCCCGAGACCGGTGGGGAAGACGTGTTCCTGCACGTCAACGACATCACCTTCGACAAGCGCAAGCTCGTCCCCGGCGCGGTCGTGGAGTTCGTGATCGAGGAGGGGGAGCGCGGGCTCAAGGCCTCCGACGTCAGCCTCGTCTCCGGTCGGGCCACGGAGTACACCAGTGATCCGGCCTTCGCCGACGACGGGGACTTCGCCGACCTGCTCTCTGTCCGGGAGTTCCGCGACGAGGTCACCGAGGCGCTGCTGTCGGGCGTGCCGACGCTGACCGCCGAGCAGGTGGTGCGCGTGCGGCAGACGGTCGTCGGGATCGCCAGGGCGCACGGGTGGTTGGACGCCGAGGCGCGCGAGGCCTGATGGGGCTGCCGCGCAAGCCGGTCCGCAGGCTGTTCCGGTTCGTCTTCCGGCTGATCGGCGCCGCTATCGCGACGAGCCTTGACCTGGAGCGCCCGGAGCGGCCGGAGCGGCCGGAGTCGCGGTCCCGGCCCGCCCGGCGGATCGCGTTCGAGGCGCGCCGCCGCTGATCACCCGAGCTCGCCGAGCCGGGCGCGCAGGAAGTCGCGCTCGGTCTCGTTGTCGGTCAACGCCAACGCGGCCTCGTAGGACGCCCGCGCCTCATCGACCCGGTGCAGCCTGCGCAACAAGTCCGCCTTGACCGCGTGCAGGTAGCGGTATCCCGACAACTGCTCCGACAACGGCTCCACCTCGGCCAGCGCCGCCTCCGGGCCCGCCACCCGGTCCGTCGCCACCGCCCGGTTCAGGGCCACCACCGGCGTCGGCCACACCTTCAGCAGCGCGTCGTACAGCGTCCTGATCTGCGGCCAGTCCGTCTCCTCCGCGCTCGGCGCGGTCGCGTGCAGCGCGGCGATGGCGGCCTGCAGCGTGAAACGCCCCGGCGATCCGCGCCGCAGCGCCCACACGATCAGTTCGTCGCCCTCGTCGATGGCGGCGCGGTCCCACCGCGCGCGGTCCTGGTCGGCCAGCAGCGTCAGCCCGGACTCCGACGCGCGGGTCGCCCTGCGGGCGTCGGTGACCAGGAGCAGGGCCAGCAGACCGGCGACCTCCGGCTCGTCGGGCATCAGCGCGCGCAGCATCCGGGCGAGGTCGATCGAGCGCTCCACCAGGTCCGCGCGCACCAGCTCCGCGCCGGACGGGGCCGTGTGCCCGGTGGTGAAGAGCAGGTGCACCACGGTCAGCACGGAGTCCAGCCGGTCGGGCAGCGCCGCGGCCGACGGGACCTCGTAGCGCACGGCCGCCGCCGCGACGCGCTTCTTCGCGCGGGTCAGCCGCGCCGCCATGGTCGGCTCGCTGACCAGCAGCGCCTTAGCGATGTCCGGCGTCGCCACCCCGCACACCAGCCGCAGCGTCAGCGCGACCTGGGCCTCCTGGGCCAGCACCGGGTGGCAGCAGGTGAAGACCAGCCGCAGCCGGTCGTCGGGGATCTCGTCGGCAGCGACCGGCTCGTCGTCCTCCGGCTCCAACAGCAGGTGCAGCTTCGTGCGGAGCGTCCGGTCCCGCCGCAGCGCGTCCAGCGCCTTGCGCCGCGCGGTGGTCGTCAGCCAGGCGCCGGGCTTGGCGGGGACGCCGTCGCGCTCCCATGCCTCCAGCGCGGACAGGTAGGCGTCCTGCACGCACTCCTCGGCCAGGTCGAGGTCGCGGGTCAGCCGGGCGGTCGCGGCGACCACCAGCGCCCACTCCGCGCGGTGGGCGTCGGCGAGGGCGCGCTCGGCCGGGGTCACTCCCCGAGGATCGGGCGGACCTCGACGCCGCCGCGCCAGGTCGACGGGCACAGCCGGGCGATCTCCAGCGCGTGGTCGCGGTCGCGCGCCTCCAGCACGAAGAACCCGGCCAGCACCTCCTTGGTCTCGGCGAACGGCCCGTCGGTCACCACGGTGCCCTTCACCGACACCGCCTCGGTGCTCGCGTCCAGCGCCGCGGCGGCGACGATGGTCCCGCCCAGCTCGCCGATCCGGTCGCCGTAGGCCATGTGGGCGGCGATCTCCTCCTCCGGCACGTCGGCGGGGTCGCCCGGCGTCGGGCTGTAGAGCAGGACGGCGTACTGCGGCATGGGGTTCCTCCAAGTGGGTGCAGGGCCACTCCTACCGCGAGCGGCACCCGGTGGCAACTTGTCCCGGTCTATCTTGTTCGCCACAAACAGCAACATTAAGGCCGCAAGCGTTTCACCGTTCGCGCCCGCGCCCCGCTGCGAGATCATCAACGACATGGACGGGCGCGAGGACGACACGCACTGGCCGCTGGGCCCGGCGCTCCGGCGGGCGCGCAACGCCGCCGGACTCTCCCAGGCGAAGGCGGCCAAGCGGGCCGGGGTCTCGCGCGCGTTATGGCAGCAGCTGGAGTCCGGCGAGCGCCCGGACGGTCGGCCGCTGCGCCCCAAGCCGGTCTCGCTGACCCTCGTCGCCCGCTCGCTCGACCTCGACCCGCGCCAGGTGCTGCAGCTGGCCGGGCTCGACCCGACGTCCTACGACCCGTCCCGCGCGGGCAGACCGGTCGCCTCGACCGCCGAGGTGCACGAACTGCTCGACATGGTGACGGAGGTGCAGCGCCAGGCGGTGGTGGAACTGCTGCGCACCATGGTCGACCCGACCGGCGGCATGGCGTACAAGCAACTGCCCCGGTCAGACGCCTGACCCGACCGGCTCGCGGGCGGGCCGGAACCAGTCGAAGTCGGGCGCGTGGCCCTCGACGTCGATCCGGGGCAGGGCGCGGTCGACGAAGCCCGGCAGCCACCAGTTCGCCCGGCCGAACGCCGCCATCACCGCGGGCACCAGGAACGCGCGGATCACGACGGCGTCGAGCAGCACGGCCACGGTCAGCCCCAACCCGGTCTCCTGCACCACCCGGTCGCCTGCCGGCACGAACGACACGAACACCAGCGCCATGATGAGCGCGGCCGCGGTGATCGTCCGGCCGGTCGAGGCCAGCCCGCGCACGGTCGCGGTCACGGTGTCGTGGCCCTTGCGCCACTCCTCCTGGATGCGCGTCACCAGGAACACCTCGTAGTCCATCGACAGCCCGAACAGCCCGGCGAACAGGAACACCGGGATGTAGGGCTCGATCGGCCCGGTGGGGCCGGAGCCGAACCAGCCGAGCTGGAACACCGCCGTCAGCGCGCCGAACATGGCCGCCGCGGCGAGCAGGTTCATCACCGCGGCCGTCAGCGGGATCAGCAGGCTGCGGAACACGATCACCAGCAGCACGAAGGAGATCGCCACCACCGTGCCGAGGAACAGCGGGAGCCGGTCGGTGATGGCGGTGGAGAAATCTGCCTGCACGGCCGTGTTCCCGCCGACGTGGAACTCGCCGCCGGAGGCCGGGATGATGTCCTCGCGCAGCGAGCGCACCAACTCCGCGGTCGCCGGGTCCTGCGGGGTTCCCTTGGGCTGCACGACGAACGCGCCGACTCCATTATGGATCGACGGCGGAGCGACCAGCTCGACGTCGTCGCGTGTGGACACCGCTGCGTGCACGCGCTCCAGCGCCACCGGGTCCTGCACCCGTCCCACCACGACCAGCGGGCCTGCGAACCCCGGACCGAACCCCTCGGCCAGCAGGTCGTACGCCACGCGCGTCGTCGAGCCCTCCGGGTGCACCCCCGCGTCGGGCACCCCGAGCCGCAGGGCGGCGGCGGGCAGGGCGAGCACCCCGATGATCACCAGCGCGGCCGCGGTGCTCAGCCCCGGCCGCCGGGTCACGCCGCGGGCCAGCCACGCCCAGCCCCGGCCCTCCGGGACGTACCTGCGGTGGCGGGCCTTCGGCGCGAGCCTGCGCCCGAACGGGCGCAGCAGGGCGGGCAGCAGCGTCAGCGCAGCCAGCATCGTCATGAGCACGGCGATGCTGGCCGAGAACGCGATGCCGTCGAGGAAGTCGATGCCCACGGTGAGCATCCCCATCAGCGACACGCACACCGTCACGCCCGCGAACAGCACCCCGCGCCCGGACGTCGACGCCGCCGTGCCCAGCGCCTCCTCCGGACTAGCGCCCGAGCGCAGCTCCTGCCGGTACCGGGTGACGACGAACAGCGCGTAGTCGACCCCGACGCCCAACCCCAGCAGCGCCACGATCTCCAGGCTCACCGTCGGCACCGGCACCAGGTGCGTCAGCAGCCCGACCACGCCCGCGGCCGAGCCCACCGACACCGCGGCGGTCACCAGCGGCAGCAGCATCGCCATCAGGGAGCCGAACGCCAGCAGCAGCACCACCGCGGCGGCCAGCAGGCCCAGCCCGGAGTCGTGCACGCTCGGCGGGGCGATGGTGCGCGCGGCGACCGGGCCGTCCACCGCGACCGTCAGACCGCCGCCGCTCGCGGACTCGGCGATCCCGACCAGGTCGCGGGCCGTCTCCAGGTCGACGGACCCGGGCTCGGCGAACGTCACCGTCGCGTAGGCGATGCCGCCGCGCGGGGAGACCTGCTGCGGAGCCTCGAACGGCGAGACGACCGCGACGACGCCGGGCAGCCGGGCGAGCTCGCCGAGCACCGGCTCGATCCGCGCGCGGTCCAGCGCGCCGGAGAACACGACGCGCTCGGCCACGCCGCCCTGCCCGCCCAGCAGTTCCTGCGCGCGGCTGCTGTCGGACGCGGGCAGCGTCGGGATGTCCTGGTGGTCCGGACCGGCCAGCGCGGAGCCGGCGGTGAGCCCGGCGAGCACCGCGAGCCAGACCGCGACCACCCAGCCCGCCCGCCGGTGGCAGAAGATCGCCAGCCGCCGCATGCGGCGAGCGTAGGCGCAGCACGGGGGTCAAACCTACGAGCGCGCGTGACAAGTTGTTCACCAGGTTTTGTGCTGCTGGTCCGATTGGACGGATTTTCCGGCTAACCACTAGTGAAGACTTCTCGCATCGACTTGACTGCAAGGACCTCGTTCCGCGCTCCGGTGCCCTGGTGAGGGCGGGCACCGGGGCGTCCCCTGCTCGTGAAGGAGGACCCCTTGCACCGCTCAATCCTGCGCGGCCTCGTGGCCGTGCTGTCCGCCGGGGCGTTAACCGTCGCGGTCGTGCCGTCCGCGACCGCGGCCCAGGGCCAGATCCTGGGCGCCGGATCGCCGGACGCGATCCCCGGCAGCTACCTGGTCGTGCTCAAGAGCGCTGACGCCAAGCGAACCGTCGTCGAACGGCACAGCGCGCGCGTCACGCACACCTACGGCCGCGCCCTGACCGGGTTCGCCGCCCGGATGTCCGAGGCCGACGCCCGCCGCGCCGCCGCGGACCCGAGGGTGGCCTACGTCGAACAGGACCGGATCGTGCGGACCACCGGCACGCAGCCGAACCCGCCGTCGTGGGGCCTGGACCGCATCGACCAGCGCGATCTGCCGCTGGACAACAGCTACACCTATCCCAACGACGGCGCGGGCGTGACCGCGTACATCATCGACACGGGCATCCGAACCACCCACGCCGACTTCGGTGGCCGGGCGACATGGGGCACGAACACCGTCGACAGCAACAACACCGACTGCAACGGCCACGGCACCCACGTCGCGGGCACCGTGGGCGGCACCGCGCACGGCGTCGCCAAGGGCGTGCGCTTGGTCGCGGTGAAGGTCCTCAACTGCCAGGGCTCGGGCACGCTGTCCGGCGTCGCCGCGGGCGTGGACTGGGTGACCGCGAACGCCAGGAAGCCCGCGGTGGCGAACATGAGCCTGGGCGCGTCGGGCACCAACGCGACCCTGGAGAACGCCGTCCGCAACTCCATCGCGTCCGGTGTGGTGTACGCGCTGGCGTCGGGCAACTCCAATGCCAACGCCTGCAACTTCACCCCCGCCCGCACTCCGGAGGCCATCACGGTCAACGCGAGCACCCGGACGGACGCGCGCGCGTCGTTCTCCAACTACGGCTCGTGCAGCGACATCTTCGCGCCCGGCCAGGACATCACGGCGCCGTGGAACACCAGCGACACCGCGACCAACACCATCAGCGGCACGTCGATGGCGGCCCCGCACGTCGCGGGCGCGGCCGCGGTCTACCTGGCCGGACACCCGGGCGCGACGCCCGCGCAGGTGCAGACCGCGCTGAAGGACGGGGCCACGAAGAACTCGATCGGCAACCCCGGCAGCGGATCGCCGAACAACCTGCTGTTCGTCGGCGAGGGCACTGACCCCGACCCGGATCCCGACCCGGACCCGGAGCCGTGCTCGGCCCCCGCGTGGAGCGCGTCGCAGTTCTACTTCTTCGGCGCGCAGGTGAGCCACAACGGGCACCTGTGGCAGCTGCAGTCGTTCTTCTCCTACAACCAGGCGCCCGGCAGCGGCAGCACGTGGGCCGACCTGGGAGCGTGCTGACGTGAGTCGATCCGCTGAGGGCCACGGCCCTCAGCGGGTCACCACGATGCCGCCCAGCGGCGGCAGCGGGATGTCGAAGGTCGGGACCCGGTACGTCGGCTGATAGGGCGGCAGCGGCGGCACGTAATACGTCGTCGGGAAGACCGGGCGGTGGACCGGGACGACCGGCTCATCGTCCTCCTGCGACAGCGAGACCAGCACCGCGACCACGGCCACGACGGCCACGAACCACACGACCGGCATGATCGACGCCTCCGGCGCGTCCGGGAACAGCGACCGCCGCGGCGGCTTCTCCCGCTCCGGCACGGCCAAGACGGCGTCGATGTCCACAGTAGAGAGAGCGGCGCGCAGCCCGCGGACCGCGCTCGGGTCCTCCAGCGCCGCGTCCAGGCGATCGGCGATCGGGTCCGGGGCGATCAGCCGCAACCGGGTCCACGGCGCCGACCACGCCGCCACCCCGGCGTCGACCAGCGCCCGCCCGATGACCGCGGTGACCGCTGCGCGGGTGGCGATCCGGTCGCGCCCACCGGACTCCAGCAGGTCCAGCACGGCCGCCAGCGTCGGTTCCGGCCCGAGGGCGGTCACCAGGGGAGCGGCCAGTTCGTCCGCGATCCGGGCGGACGCGGCGTCCACCCAGTCCCGCCACGGCTGCGCCCTGGTGCGCGCCACGGGCGGTGGCACGAGATCGGCCGCCGGGCGGCGGTCCGGCTCGACCGCACGCGCGGGCAGCCGGGCCAGCGCCGCGACCCGGGCGCGCAGGCTGGGGTGGGAGTCGCGCCAGGTGGGCTCGGGGTCGGGCAACTCGGCCGCGGCCAGCGCGTCGCGGTAGTCCGGGTCGGCGAGCATGGCGGCGAAGGCGGGCACCGGGTCGTCCGGGCGCGTGCTGGCCGGGGCCAGGAAGCGCGCCTCGAAGTCGGCCCACGCCACGCCCGTGCGCACGGCGGAGCGGAGCGCGCCCGCGGTGGTCCCCGGGTCGGTCGCGCGGGCCGCGGCGGCGTCGGCGGCCAGTTCCTGGCGGCGGCGCGGGCCGACGGTCATCCGGTCGTAGATCCAGGCGTAGGCCGAGAACAGCCGGAACGGCAGGCCCGCGTACATCCGGGTGATCCGGTCGGCGCCCGCCGCCTCGGCGATGGCCAGCCGGGCCCTGGCCAGGGCGACCGAGCCGCGGTAGGTCAGCGCCGCCAGGCGGGTGTGGCCGCGCGCGTAGTGGCCCAGCTCGTGGGCGATGACCGCGCGCAGCTCGCCCGCGGTGAGGCCCGCGAGCAGCGGCCTGCCCACGGCCAGCGTGCGGGCGCCGCCGACGAGCCCGAGCAGGCGGATCTCCTCGACCACGGCCGCGTTGGCGTCCATGGTCAGCCGGATGGCGTCCGGCGCGCGGGTGCCGACGAGCCCGGCCAGCTCGTCGACCAGCTCCCACAGCGGCGCGGGCCGGGCGAGTTCCTCGCCGTCGGGCTCCGGGGCCAGGTCGCTGACCCGGACCAGCGAGCGCACCAGCGCGAGCACGACCACGCCGAGGCCGATCATGGCCAGCAGGACCGTGGGCTGGAAGGCGACCTGGCCGGTGATCAGCACGCCCACCACCAGCGCCGCGTAGACCAGCACCAGGACGATCACGAGCAGGTAGAACCCCACCAGCAGGGCGACGGCGATCAACCCTCGGACGACGGCCACGCGGCACCTCCGTGGTAGACCGGTGATCAACGGCCATTCTCCCGGGGGAGGCGCCCGCGATGCACGAACTCGGCCCGGTTGTGCGTGTCCATCCCGTCGACAACGACCGCCGCAGGGCGATCGGCGGGTGGGGGATCGTGCTCGGCGTGCTCGCCGCGATCATCGCCGTCGGCCTGAGCGGCGACGACGACACCTCGGCGGCCCGGCAGGCCTTCGGCGGGGCGATCGGGCTCGCGCTGTCGGCGTTCGTGATCGGCGGCGTGCACCTGGCCAAAGCCGCGATGCTGCCCAACGAGCGGTTGATCGTCCACGAGAAGGGCCTGGTGTACGCGACCGACCGGCGCGACATCGTCGTCCCGTGGGAGAGCGTGGTCCACGCGCGCGTGCAGTTCGGCCAGGTGCGCAGTCCGGTCGCGCACTACTTCGGCTCGCAGGTGTGGGTGGCGCTCACGCTCCGCGGCACCCGCCGCAAGGTCCGCTTCAACGGTCTCGCCGAGGGCTACGCGGACCTGCTGGACGCCGTCCTCGACCACTGCCCGCCCGCGCCCGGCCGCTCGGCCCGGCAGCGCTGGGCGTGGGCGGGCGTCGCGGTCGCCGCCCTGGCCGTCGCGCTCGGCCTGATCGCCTACATCACCACCGACCCCGAATTGCCCGAGTTCGTCGCCACGGCCATCGCGGTCGGGCTGATACTGGCGGTCGTGCTCGCCATCACCGGATTCGTGCTGGCGGCGCGCAGGAACTGACTGTCCACAGTGCCGCTCAGCGCCCAGTCGCGCAGGGTGCCAGGGGAGACACCGAGGGTGCTTAGCGCATTCGGGTGATTGCGACCTATACAGTTGATTGGCCAGAGTGCTTCGATTCAGACCCAACCACCGAGGCAGGCGGGGGGCGACGTGGCCAGAATCGGGCTCCGGGACATCACCAAGGTGTTCCCCGGCGGAGCGGTGGCGCTCGACGGCGTCGACCTGGACATCGCCGACGGGGAGCTGATGGTGCTGATCGGCCCGTCGGGCTGCGGCAAGTCGACGCTGCTGCGGATCATCGCCGGACTGGAGACGCCGACGTCCGGCGAGGTGCACCTCGACGGCATGGACGCGGGCCACCTCTCGCCGAAGGAGCGGCAGGTGGCGATGGTGTTCCAGAACTTCGCGCTGTACCCGCACATGCGCGCGGGGGAGAACATCGCCTTCCCGCTGCGCATATCCGGAATGGACCCGGCGGCCCAGGGCGAGCGCATCGCCGAGTCCGCTGGCGCGCTGGGCGTGCGCGAACTGCTCAACCGCTGGCCGCACCAGCTCTCCGGCGGCCAGCGGCAGCGGGTGGCGATGGGCCGGGCGCTGGTGCGCCAGCCGCGGCTGTTCCTCCTCGACGAACCTCTGTCCAATCTCGACAGCGGTTTGCGGGCCGAGCTGCGCGCGGAGATCTCCGGCATGGTGCGCTCGCTCGGCGTCACCACCGTCTACGTCACCCACGACCAGACCGAGGCGCTGACCCTCGCCGACCGCATCGCCGTGCTCAGCCAGGGCGTGCTGCAGGACGTCGGCACCGCGGGCCGGGTCTACGACAAGCCCGCCACGATGTTCGTCGCCGCCTTCCTCGGCACGCCGAGGATCACGCTGCTGGAGGCGTTCGTCTACGTCTACCTCAACAGCCACATCGCGCTGCGCATCGGCGAGCAGCAGCTCTACCTGCCGTGGTCGGACCCGAGGGCGCGGGAACTGGCGCACTACCACGGGGAGGCGATCGTGGTGGGGGTGCGCGCCGAGGCGGTGGCCCCGATCGCCGAGCCGCGGCGCGGGCAGTCGCTGCGCGGCAGCATCCGGCACCTGGAGCACCACGGCCACGAGTCGCTGGCGTTCATCGACATCGGCGCCACCGAGATCGACGTCGACCCCGACGGCGTGCGGCCGAGGGCGGCGGCCGCGGCCGCGCGAAGACACGCCCGCGCCTCGGAGTCGCTGTTCAACCGGTTCCTGGACAAGATCACCCGCACCGAGCGCGGCCCGGAGGTCGCGCAGGCGGAGAACGGGCACGCGGGCCGCCACCACCTGCGGCCCGCAGAGCTGACCGTCCGGCTGCCACCGAGGGTGCGGGCCGCGTCGGGGGAGAACATCACCATCGGCGTGCGGCTGGACATGCTGCACTTCTTCGAGCGGCGCGGCGGGCGCATCGACGTCGGCTGGCGCTGAGAACCACTCACCACCCTGACGATTTCGTCCGACCCCACTGGAATCCGGAGACGGTATTTCCGCGCGCTCCTATCCGGACAGGCAGTGAAACACTTAGCGTTCGTGTGCCAGTGATTTCCCTGCTGAATCCGGAGGAGTCTGATCGTGCGCCGAAAGGTGATATCGATGTGGGCGGCCGTCGCGGCCGCCGCGACGGTGGGCGCCGTGGTCCTGGTCGGGCCACAGGCCTCGGCCGCGCAGCCGCAGAAGGGACCGGACCCCACCGAGCAGCTGGTGAAGTCGCAGACCGGCCCGTTCGACATCGCGCGGACGTCGGTGCCCGCCGGGTCGGGGCGCGGGTTCAACAAGGGCACGCTGTACTACCCGACCGACACCAGCCAGGGCGCGTACGCCGCCGTCGCGGTGATCCCCGGCTTCTTCGAGGGCGAGTACACCCAGTCCTGGTTCGGCCCGGCGCTGGCCTCGCACGGGTTCGTGGTGTTCACCCTGGAGACCCACGGGCTGTTCGACTTCCCCGACCAGCGCGGCGACCAGCTCATCGCCGCCCTGGACTGGCTGGTCGCGTCCTCGCCGGTCAAGGACCGCGTCGACCCAGCCCGGCTGGCCGTCATGGGCCACTCGATGGGCGGCGGCGGCACCCTGGCCGCGGCCAACAAGCGCCCGTCGATCAAGGCCGCGGTCGCCCTCACGCCGTGGCACATGACCAAGCGGTTCCCCGGGATCGAGGCCGCGACGATGATCATCGGCGCGCAGTCGGACTCCATCGCCTCGGTCAGCGGGCACGCCGAGCCGATGTACGCGGCGCTCACCAGCCCGGACGAGCACGCCTACGTCGAGCTGACCGGCGGCCACTTCGTGACGAACTCCTACACGGCCACGAATATGCGGTTCATCCTCCCCTGGCTGAAGCGCTTCCTGGACAGCGACACCCGGTATTCCCCGTTCGTCTGCCCGGGCCCGGCGCAGGACTCGACTTTCGTCGAATACCGCAACACCTGCCCGGTGTAATTGTCACGATCGTGCGTGGGGCGGTCCTCGGGCCGCCCCACGCACGTCATTCCGCGGGTTGGATCGCCGGGACCGGCGCCACGGCCAGGTCGTGCATGCGCCAGTCCGCCGCGCGGAGGCGGTCGCCGAGGGCGGCGACCCGGTGGACCAGGTCGTCGGCATCCGCCGTGGGCACGACCAGCAGCTCGCCGACGAAGACGTGCCCCTCCTCGCGCAGCCGGATCCACGCGTCGGCCACCCAGGGCTCGTCCATGGCCATGGCGGTGAGCTGGTCGCCGAGCGGGTGCGGCTCGCCGTCGACGGTGCGCGGGCGGGTGTCCATCAGGTCGGCCACCGCGGCCTTGGTCGTGCGGACGCCGTCGCGGACGATGTCCGCGGAGATCAGGCAGGCCGCGACCGCGTCGGCCCACCACAGGCCCGCGCCGATGCCGACCACGCCCAGCACGGCAGCGCCCGCGGTCATCCAGTCGGCGCGGTTCATCCCGGCGTCGGCGAGCAGGACCTTGTCGTGCAGCTGCCGGGCCAGCTTCAGCTTCTTGTGGCCGAGCACCACGGCGGGGATCATCGTCGCGGTCAGGACGGCGATCATCGGCCAGCCCAGCCACATCGTCACGCCGAACAGCTCCGTCATGCCGATGGGCACGCGCTCGCGGGCGATCAGCCGCACCACCGAGTCGACCAGGATGTAGCCGCCCAGGCCGAGCAGCGCCAGCGCGGCGGCCAGGAAGCCGATGCCGACCGAGCGGTGGTAGCCGTAGGGGTGCTCCTTGTTCGGCGCGCGGTCGCGGAACCGCGCGGCGATCAGGAAGGCCAGCGGCGGGGTCATGCTGAGGATGTCCTCCACCCAGGCCGCCTTCAGCGCCTGCGACTGCCCCAGCACGAGCGCGACCAGCACGATCGTGACGGTGAAGAACCCGAGCGTCCACCACTCCAGCCGCACGGCGCGGCGGTGCAGCTCGGCCTTGTCCGACGGCAGCTCGAACTTGTCGTAGACCCTCACCGGCCGCACCCCGTCCCGCCGCGCGCCTGCACCAGCAGGCCGCGGATCTCCTCGGGCGGCAGGGCGAGCAGGAACTCCTCGACTCTCACCAGGAAGGCGTTCTCGCCCAGCGCCATGGCGAACGAGTGGTCGGTGCTGCCCAGCTCCAGCACCGCCCGCTGGCACGCCGGATCGACCGCCCAGTCCGGGACCACCGCGGGGACCCCGGCGGGCACCTCGTCGACGACGACCGGCACCGCGCCCTCCTCGGCCAGGAACGTCACCTCGGGCGTCCCCGCCTCGACCGCGACCGGCACGCCCTCCAGCGACGAGTCCGCGGCCAGCGGCACGGCGACCACCCGCTTGCTGGTGAAGTACGGCACTGTCAGCGCGACCTCCTTGGTCCACGGCGACGACCGCGTCATCCCGCCGATCACCAGGTCCAGCGCCTGGTGGCTGAGCGCGCCGATCAGCGTCGACTCCGGACCCTCGGTCCACTCGACCCGCGCGCCCAGCTCGGCGGCGAGCCGCTCGACCAGCGCGGCCTCGGCCCCGCCGACCGCGCCCCGGTCGTCGACAACGGTCCACGGCGGGTCCTCGACCACCCCGACCCGCAGCACCCCGCCGCGCACCCGGTCCAACGTCCCTTCCGCGTCCCGCGGCCACTGGCAGCCCGCCGCCAGCAGCACCGCGACCGCGACGATCACCCGCTTCCACACACCCGCGAGGTGCCCACGCCCGGCACTGGTCAATCAGTGTTCCGCAATGTGGAAGGGCATGCCAAGTTGGTCGGGCGGTGCCAGCCTGCTGGCATGAAGGTTTCCGAGACACTGCTGCACCCGACGCGCGTCGTCTGGTCGGTGCGCCAACTGCGTTCCCTCACCCGGCAGGTCGGCTCGACGTTCGGCCACGAGTTCGCCGAGATCGCCAGGTACGACCCGCGATCACGCTGGTGGACCCGGCTGGCCCTGACCGAGGGCGTCGAGCTCTGGCTGCTGTCGTGGCTGCCCGGCCAGGCCACCCCGCCGCACGACCACGGCGGCGCGGCCGGCTCGTTCACCGTCGTCCGCGGCGCGCTGACCGAGCGCTACCGGTACCCGGACTCCGGCGAGCACCGGGGCCTGCGCCGCGCGGGCGAGACGGTCGCCTTCGGCGCGGGCCGGGCCCACGTCGTGGCCAACACCTCGGTCGAGCCCGCGCTGAGCGTGCACGCGTACTCGCCGCCGCTGGTGCCGACCCGCGAATACCCGAGCCTGGCCGAGATCCCCGCGCGCCGGGTGGCCCTGCCCGCGCGGCGCGGGTCCGTCGTGGTGGAGGTGCCGTGAGCGTCGAGGCGTACCTGGCGCAGGCCCGCGGCGAGATCGAGCGGGTCGACCCGTTCAAGGCGCACGCCCTAGTCCGGGAGGGGGCGCTGCTGGTCGACATCCGGCCCTACTACAACCGCCTCGCCGAGGGCGAGATCCCCGGCGCGATCCCGATCGAGCGGATCGTCCTGGAGTGGCGCCTCGACCCGGCGGGCACACACCGGCTGCCGGACATCACCGCCGACCGCGTGGTGATCGTCTTCTGCAACGAGGGCTACGCATCAAGCCTGGCCGCCCGCGACCTCCGGCGCATCGGCCTGCGCCGCGCGACCGACCTGATCGGCGGCTTTCGCGCCTGGGAGGCGGAGGGCCTGCCGGTGGTGGACGGCGGTTCGCCCGCGGTGACCTGAGCGGGTTATCGGTGACGACTGGCGGGGGCGTCGACCTGGTGGCTTTCGTGTGTGGGGGCCGAGGGGGCTGCCGGGTGGACGGCGGCTCGCCTGCGGTGACCTGAGCGGATTATCGGGGGCGTCGACCGGGTGGCTTTCGCGTGTGGGGGGCGAGGGTCTGTCGGTAGTGGACGTTGGCTCGCCTGCGGTGACCTGAGTGAGTATCGGGGGGCGTCGACCTAGTGGACGGCTTTCGCGCCCGGGAGGCGGAGGGTCTGCCGGTGGTAGTCGATGGCTCGCCTGCGGTGACCTGGGCGGGGCTATGGGTGGCGGCTGGCAGTGGGGCGGCATCGGCCTAGTGGGCGGCTTTCGCGTCTGGAATGCGGAGAGCCTGCCGGTCGTGGTCGGTGGCTCGCCTGCCGTGGCCTGGGCGGAACCATCGGCGGCTAGCAGTGGGCGCGCATCGACCTCATGGGCGGCTTTCGCGTGTGGGGGCGGAGGGGCTGCCGGTGGTGGACGGCGGCTTGCCCGCGGTGACCTGGGCGGGCTACCGGGTGGCGGCTGGCAGCGGGGCGAGGCCGAGCTCATGCGCGGCTTTCGCGCGTGGGGCAGATGGCCTGCTGGTCGTGGACGGCGACGGTGGAGCGGGTGGCTGCGGCCTCGTCCATCCCCTTGCCCCAGTCGATCGGCAGCGGGTGCGGATGCCATCGTCGAGCCGGTGGGGCAGCGCGGCCGTGGCTGGCCTGCCTGCTGTGACTTGAGCCGTCCTAGCGGGTGGCGGCCAGCAGTGGGGCGACGCGGCGGGCGGTGTGGGTGAGTTGGTTGGCCAGGGTGGCGAAGCGGTCCTCGGTGATGCGGACCGTGGGGCCCTGGACGGCGATCGCGGCGATCGTGCCCGTGTCGGTGCGCACGGCGACCGCGATTGCGCGGACGCCCGGGTTGCGCTCCTCGTCGTTGAGGGCCCATCCGCGCTCGCGGACGGCGCGGAGGTCGGCGAGCAGGGCCTTGGTGGTCGTGACCGTGCGGTCGGTGTGGGCGGTGAGCTCGCCCAGCGCGGCCGCCTCGGCCTCGAGGTCGGCGGCGGCGGCCAGCAGGCACTTGCCCATGGCCGAGGCGTACAGCGGGACGCGGGTGCCCGGCGGCTGGTCGAAGCGCAGCGGCTGGGTGGAGGGCACGTCGAGCACGACCTGCACGTCCGTGCCCGTGCGGATGCCCAGGTTGACCGACTCGCCGGTGCTCTCGGCAAGTTCGGCCAGCAGGGGCAGCGCCTGGTCGTAGCCGAGCTGGTCGGCCGCCCGCGCGCCCAGCACGGCCAGGGTCGGGCCGAGCTGGTAGCGGTCGCCGCGCGGGACCTGCATGAGCAGCCCGCCGTCGGCCAGCGCCCGCGTCACCCGGTGGGTCGTGCTGACCGTCAGCCCGGTGCGCCGGGCCAGCTCGCTGATCCCCTGGGTGCGCTCGCCGCTCTCGAAACAGCGCAGCACCGCGAGCGCCCGCTCGATCGCCTGCGCTCCGGACCGGGATTCCCGCACGTCGGACACCGTCGAATCCTGGCACATCCACAATGTGGAACAGCTTTCCAAGATGATCGGCCGATCATTACGGTCCCCTCCCGACACCGAGAATCGGGAGGCAGACGTGCGCAAGACAGCGGTCGCAGCGGTCCTGGTGGCCTTATCGGCCTGCGGCACCGCGACCGGCGACGGGGCGGACACCACCCTGTCGCTGGTGGGGTTCGCCGTGCCGAAGGCGGCCAACAACGCCATCCAGCGGGAGTGGGCGAAGACGCCGGACGGCGCGGGCGTCACCTGGCAGGAGTCCTACGGCGCCTCCGGCGACCAGAGCCGCGCCGTGGCGGGCGGCCTGCCCGCCGACTACGTGCACTTCTCCCTGGAGGGTGACGTCACCCGGCTGGTGGACGCCGGACTGGTCGCGCCCGAGTGGGACAAGGGGCCGACCAAGGGCATCGTGTCCACCTCGGTCGTGGTCATCGCCGTGCGCGCGGGCAACCCGAAGGGCATCACCGGCTGGGACGACCTCGTCGAACCCGGCCTCGGGATCGTGACCCCCAACCCCGGCTCGTCCGGCTCCGCCCGCTGGAACATCCTCGCCGCCTACGGCCACGCCCAGGCCGCCGGACTCGACGCCGAGGACTTCACGACCAGGTTCTTCCGCAACGTCGTCGCCCTGCCCGGCAGCGGGCGCGACGCCACCACCGCCTTCACCGGCGGCACCGGCGACGTCCTGCTCACCTACGAGAACGAGGCCATCCTGGCCCGGCAGAACGGCGCCGCCTTCGACTACATCGTCCCGGACACCACTCTGCTCATCGAGAATCCCGGCGCGGTGCTGAAGTCCGCGGACCCCAAGGCCGTCGAGTGGCTAAGGTTCGTCCTCGGCCCGACCGGCCAGACCGAGTTCGCGCGCACCGGCTTCCGTCCGGTGATCGACGGCATCAGCGTCGAGGTGCCCGGCGCGAACGACCCGGCGAACCCGTTCCCCGCGCCCAGGACGCTGCAGACGATCGCGGCCGACTTCGGCGGCTGGCCCGCCGCCAGCGAGCGGTTCTTCGCCGCCGAGACCGGCGTGATCACCAGCATCCAGCGGGAAACCGGCAAGTCGTGAGCGTGGCCGTCCGGTTGGGCCGGGGCCCGGCACTGGGCCTCGGCCTGGCCACGCTGTGGTTCAGCCTGCTGGTGCTGATCCCGCTCACCGCGGTCCTGGTGGAGACCGCCGCGGGCGGATGGGGCGCGTTCTGGCGGGCGGTCGCCGACGAGCAGACCTTCGCCGCGATCCGCCTGACCGTCGTCCATTCGCTGCTGGTCACGCTGGTGAACGTCCTCATCGGCACGCTCATCGCGTGGGTGCTGGTGCGCGACGACTTCCCGGGCAAGCGCGTGCTCGACGTCGTCATCGACGTGCCGTTCGCGCTGCCGACGATCGTGGCCGGGCTGGTCCTGCTCGCGCTGTACGGCCCGCGCAGCCCCATCGGCGTCGATGTCGCCAACACGCGGACAGCGGTATTCCTGGCGCTGTTGTTCGTCACGCTGCCGTTCGTCGTGCGCACCGTGCAGCCCGTCCTGGCCGAACTCGACCGGGAAGCCGAGGAGGCCGCCGCGACGCTGGGCGCCTCTCGGCTCGCGACCTTCCGCCGGATCGTCCTGCCCGCGCTCGCCCCCGCGATCGCGGCGGGCGCGGCGATGTCGTTCGCCCGGGGCATCAGCGAATACGGCTCGCTGGTGCTGTTGTCGGGCAACCTGCCGATGCGCACGGAGGTGGCGTCGGTGCGCATCCTCAGCCACATCGAGAACGGCGACCTCGCAGCGGCGTCGGCGGTCGCGGCCGTGCTGCTGGTGGTCGCGCTAGCCGCCATCACCGCGCTCGACCTGATCCAGCGGAGGGTGGCCCGCCGTGGTTAAGCGCGTGATCGTGGTGGTCTACTTGGGACTGCTGGTGCTCTGGCCGGTGGGGCTGGTGGTGGCCAACAGCTTCGCCGACGGCGCTGACGCGCTGGTCGCGGCGCTGTCGGACCCGGTGGTGGTCAACGCGCTGTGGCTGACCGTCCAGGTGGCGGTGGTGTCCGTTGTGATCAACACCGTGTTCGGCATCGGGGTCTCGCTTCTGCTTGTGCGGCACCGGTTCCCGGGGCGATGGCTGCTGTCGGTGCTCATCGACCTGCCGCTGTCGGTGTCGCCCGTCGTGGTCGGCCTGGCCATCGTGCTGGTCTACGGCGGGGTGGACGGCTGGTTCGGGCCGACGCTGGAGGCGGGCGGGCTCCAGGTCGTGTTCGCCGCGCCGGGCATGGTGATGGCGACCGTGTTCGTCGCGCTGCCGCTGGTGATCCGCGAGGTCGTGCCGGTGCTCAGGGAGATCGGCGACGAGCAGGAGCAGGCCGCCAGGACCCTCGGCGCCACCGGCTGGCAGGTCTTCGCGCGGATCACCCTGCCCGCGATCCGCTGGGCCGTCGTGTACGGCGTCGTGCTGAGCCTGGCGCGCTCGCTCGGCGAGTTCGGCGCGGTGAAGATCGTCTCCGGGAACCTCATCAACCGCACGCAGACCGCCACGCTCGTGGTCGAGCAGAAATACCAGGACTTCGAGCAGACCACCGCGTACGCCACCGCGTTCCTGCTGGCCTTCGCCGCGGTGCTCTGCCTGGTCGTCGTGTCCGTCATCCGCCCGAAGGAGGGCTCGTGAGCATCCAGGTCCGCGCGGTGCGCAAACGCTTCGGCGCGTTCACCGCCTTGGACGACGTGTCCGTCGACGTGCCCACCGGCGGTCTCACCGCCCTGCTGGGGCCGAGCGGCGGCGGGAAGTCGACGCTGCTGCGGGTGATCGCGGGCCTGGAGACCCCGGACGGCGGCGAGGTGCTCATCGACGGGCTGCCCGCGACCCACCTGCCGGTGCGCGAACGCGACGTCGGCTTCGTCTTCCAGCACTACGCGGCCTTCAAGCACCTCACGGTGTACCGCAATGTCGCGTTCGGACTGGAGATCCGGCGCCGCCCGGCCGGGGAGATCCGCGACCGGGTGGGCGAGCTGCTGCGCCTGGTGCGGCTGGAGCAGTTCGCCGACCGCCTTCCCGCGCAGCTGTCCGGCGGGCAACGGCAGCGGATGGCGCTGGCCCGCGCGCTGGCCGTGGAACCCCGCGTCCTCCTGCTCGACGAGCCGTTCGGCGCGCTGGACGCGCAGGTGCGCAAGGAACTGCGCGAGTGGCTGCGCCGCCTGCACGACGAGGTCCGGGTGACGACGGTGTTCGTCACCCACGACCAGGAGGAGGCGCTGGAGGTCGCCGACGAGATCGTGGTGGTCAACCAGGGCCGGGTCGAGCAGACCGGGCCGCCGGACGAGCTCTACGACCGGCCCGCCACCGAGTTCGTCATGCGGTTCCTCGGTCCGACGACCCGCCTGGGCGACGCCCTGGTCCGCCCGCACGACATCGACGTGCGCCTCGACGGCGTGGGCGTGCCCGGCCGGGTCGACCGGCTCAGCCGGGTGGGCTTCGAGGTCCGCGCCCACGTCGACTGCGACGGCCAGCAGGTGATGGTCACCCTCGACCGCACCCGGGCCGCCGCGCTGGACCTGGCGCCCGGTCGTGCGGTAAGCCTGGTGGCGACGTCCATCGGGGACCCGGCCCGGCCCGGAACGACACGGCCGATTTCCGCCGGAACCGGCGCGTCCGGCGCGGCAGAGTTCCACCCGTGATCCAGTACATCGCCATCGACCCCGATCGTCTCCAGGCCATGCGCGACAGCGGCGCCGACGAGTCCGGCAACCCCTGGACCCTGCGGCCCGCGGACGGCGATGAGCCGCTGCGCTGCTGCCTCACCTGGGCGACCCCGGGTGAGGACATCGCGCTCATCAGCTACAACCCGTGGACCCAGCGGAGCCCGTGGGCGGAGACCGGGCCGGTGTACGTCCACTTCGACCGGTGCGCGGGCTACTCGACGCCGGGGGAGTACCCGCCCGCGTTCCTGGACTACGCGTCCATGCTGAACCCGTTCCAGCCCGACGGCGAGCGCGCGTACGGCCACATCACCTTCCTGCGGCCCGAGGACGACCACGAGGCCGCCGTGCGGCTCGTGCTCGCCCAGCCGGACGTGTCGTACCTGCACGTCCGCAGCGCGAACGCCGGGTGCTTCACCTTCGAGGTGCGGCCCTAGCCCGCCAGCCCCGACTGGTAGGCGAAGACGACCAGCTGGGCGCGGTCGCGGGCGCCGACCTTGCTCATGGCGCGGCTGACGTGCGTGCGCGCGGTCGCCGGGCTGACCACCAGCCTGCCCGCGATCTCGTCGTTGGTCAGCCCCTGCCCGACCAGGCCGACGATCTCGCGCTCGCGCTCGGTGAGGTGGCCGAGCCGGGGGTGCGGGGCGGACTTGGGTTTGCCGCCGTCGGCGAACATGCTGATCACCCGTCGGGTGACCGACGGGGACAGTAAAGCCTCGCCGGAGGCCACCACCCGGATCGCCCGCAGCAGGTCGGTGGGGTGGGTGTCCTTGAGCAGGAACCCGCTGGCCCCGTGCCGCAGCGCGTCGAAGACGTACTCGTCGAGCTCGAAGGTGGTCAGCACGATGATGCGCACGGCGGCCAGCTCGGGGTCGGCGGTGATCCGCCGGGTCGCCTCCAACCCGTCGACGCCGGGCATGCGGATGTCCATCAGCACCACGTCCGGCCGCAGCTCGCGCACGGCGCGGACGGCCGTCAGCCCGTCGCCCGCCTCCCCGGTGACGACCAGGTCCGCCTCGCTCTCGATGAGCGTGCGCAGCCCGATGCGCACGAGGTCCTGGTCGTCGACGACCACCACGCTGATCATGAGACGCCTTCCCGGGGTATGCGCGCGTGCACGCGGAAACTGCCGTTGTCGGGCCCGGCGGAGAAGTCCCCGCCCAGCGCGGTGACCCGTTCCCGCATGCCGGGGATGCCCATCCCGTCGGGCCCCGGCGCCCGCTCGACCGGGTTGCGCACGTCGATGATCACCACATCGACGTCGAACCGCACCCGCACGCTGGCCCGCTTCGCCAGGCTGTGCCGCAGCGCGTTGGTCAGCGACTCCTGCACCACCCGGTACCCGGCCAGGTCGGCGGCGGGCGAGAGCCCACCGGGCACGGGCTCGGCGTCGAGGTCGACGCGCATGCCCGCGTCGGACATCCGGTCCCGCAGGTCGGCCAGCCGCGCCAGCCCGGGAACGGGCGCCCGCTCGGCCTCCCCGCTCGAGCGCACCATCGCCCGCACCTCGTCGAGCGCGTCGGCTGCCGTCCGACTGATCGCGGTGAGCGCGACCTCGGCCTGGGCCGGTTTGACGTCGATCAGGTGCAGCGCCACCTCGGCCTGCATCTTGATCGCCGCCAACCCGTGCCCCACCACGTCATGCACCTCCCGCGCCAACCGCAACCGCTCCGCGTCGACCCGCCTGCGCACCGCCTCCGCCCGAGCCCGCTCAACCCCCTCCCGATACTGGCGCACACTCACCCCCACCGCGAACGGCACCACCACCCATGCCGACCCCGGCACCAGCCCCACCAACCCCGGCAGCGCGACGGGATTGGTGAACACATGCACGAGCAGGATGACCAAGGCCGCGCCCCCAGCAGGCAGAGACCACCGCAACCGCACATACCGCGCCACGCTGTAGACGGCGACGAGCAAGCTCACCAGGATCGGGCCGTAGGGGTAACCGAGGACCAGGTAGGCCGAGGTCACCACAGCGGAGGCCACCACGGTCACCACGGGAACGACCCGCCGCAGGACCAGCAGGACACCGTTCGCCCCCGCCAGCCCCAACGCCAACCCATCCACGGGCCGGTCCAGCGTGGACACGCCGTCCGCGCCGAGGGAACCGAACACCCCGATGGCGGCCAGCAGGAGCGCCAGCAGGACGTCGGTGATCCGCAGCTTCATCGAGACCTCCTCAGTCCTATGGTCTTCCCCTCACGCGCCACCGGACAAGCCGCCGAGGCCCGCCCAGTCCGCCCGGGTGTTGGGGTGGGGGTCGGGGGACTGATTGGGCTGCCGGAAGGACTGGCCCGCTGGAGCGGAACCGACGGATGGCGGAGGTGCCGGAGGACCGGCCCGCGGATGGGCCGAGCCGCAGGCCGGAGCTGGGTTGGTGGTGGGCGGAGCTGCTGGCCTGTGGGTCGGTTGATTCGCTGGTCGGAGCTGGGTTGGTGGTTGGCGGAGCTTCGGCGGGCAGTCCGTTGATTCGCCGGTCGGCGGTGAGTTGACGGTTGCGCAGAGCTGCCAGCCTGCGGAGCGGTCGAGTCGCCGATCCGAGCTGGGTTGGCGCATGGCTGAGGTGCGGAGGAATGGCCTGCGAATCGCCGATTCGCCGCGAGGACTGGCGGGTGGGCTCCTTCGTGGTGGGCTGCTTGGTGGGTGGGCTGTCTGGTCGATGACCGGGCCTCGCAAAGCGGGCGGGGCTGGGGTTGGTCACGCGGGCCTCCTGATCCGGCCCCACGGCTTGAACACCGACAACGCCGTCGCTGCCAGGACGGCCGTTGTGGACACGATGGGGGGTGCCACCAGGCCGCTGATGTCTGGGGCGCCATCGGTGGCGTACACGGCCGCCATGGTCGCTGTCTCGTGGAGGGTGGGGGACAGGCCGAAGATGATGAGCAGGGTCAGGATCGTGTTCAGCCCCAGCTTGACGGCCACCCACCAGTACCGGACTAAGCCGTACTTCGTGCCCCAGCCCAGCACGACGCCCGTGCCGAACGTGATCAGGGAGACCGCGATCAGCGGGCCGACCGCGAACACCTCCAGGGCGCGGAACGCCGACTCGGTGAGGATCGGATCGGACGTCAGCAGGGCTGTGCCGACGAGGATGGCGAGGACCACGTCGATGCCCAGCCAGATGCCCGCGGCGGCGATGTGGGTCAGGAGCCAGGTCCTGCGGGCGGTCGTGCTCAGGCGGAAGCGGACCGGCGTGGCGCGGGTCAGGGTCGTCGTCATGGCGATCACGATCCCGGAGCCGCCGACCCGCGTCGTCCGATCAGGAACGTATCTCCGCGTACGTCAGCTGACGTACGCCGCGGTGTCGGCTTCCGGACACGCGAGCTTGGAACACTGCGCGCGTGCCGAGGTTCAACGAGGCGATGGACGCCGTCGCCCGCAGGTTGCCGTTCGGGCTGTCGCGGATCGTGCCGGGGAACCTGGTGGGGTTCGGCCTCATCAACGGCTTCACCTTCGCCGTCGACCTCACCCTGCTGACGATCATGCGCAGCGGGCTCGGCTGGCCGCTGCCGGTGAGCATCACCATCGGGTACGTCATCGCGTTCGGGCTGAGCTTCGTGCTCAACCGCGCCTTCAACTTCCGCTCGCACGCGCCCGTCAGCCCGCAGGTCGGGATCTACGTCGTGGTCGTCGTGGTGAACTACCTCGCCTGGATCCTCGGCGTCGGCAGCGGGCTGGCCGCCCTCGGGGTGGACTACCACCTGGCGCGGCTCGCCGCGGGCGCGTGCGAGGCGGTCTACATGTACGCGGCCATGCGCTGGGTCGTGTTCAGGCGGGCAGCGGGGCCCCCGTCTCCAGCAGCGTCTTCAGGCTCGCCAGCAGCTCCGGCCACGCCTGGCTCACACCCCTGACCAGCAGCCCGTCCGGCGTGAACCCGGTGTGCACGACGGTCAGCCGCACCGCCCGCCCGTGCGGCTCGATCGTGAACGACACCGTCGAGCGCGGCTCGGCCGCCATCGCCGCCAGTTCCTCGTCGGACATCTCCGCCGCGCGGGCGAACTCCGGCGTGATCGTGTGCCACGTGTAGGACAGCCGCTCGTACGGCTTGGCCTCAACGACCACCTGCTCGGGGTCCTCCATGCGCACCCCGTTCCACACCCACACCACCGGCGCGCCCGTGGTCCAGTCCGACTCGAAGGTCGTCCCCCAGTACTGCCGGGTGAACGCCGGGTCGGTCAGCGCCTGCCAGAGCTTCTCCGGCGTGGTGTTGATGTACGTGGTGTAGACGAACTCGTCCACCGTGCTCTCCAATGCCGTCTTGAGGTCCGCTAGCGCGCGCACGCGGCCGCGGTCGTACTGGTCGATCCATCGCTCGGCGATGGCGTTGATCGGCTCGGCGTTGAGGTAGTGCAGCTTCTCCCGCCCCCGCCGCAGCACGGTGATCAGGTTCGCCGCCTCCAGCACCGCCAGGTGCTTGCTGACCGACTGCCGCGCCATGTCCAGCCCGGCGCACAGCTCCCGCAGCGTCTGCCCGTTGCGGCTGTTCAGCGAGTCCAGGAGCGCCCGTCTGCTCGGGTCGGACAGGGCCTTGAACACCTCGTCCACGCGCGCGCCTCCTGACATGCAGCCGTCCAGCTGCATGTCAGGTTAGGCAGCCTGGCGGCTGCATGTCAACCGCGCGGCGCCGCCGTCGAGTCGCGGACGACCAGGGAATGGCCGGTCAGCCTGCGCCTCGGCCTGCTCGACGCGGGCTTGAGCGCCAGCTCCAGCACCTGCTCGCCCATCTCCGCCATCGGCAGGCGGACGGTGGTGAGCGCGGGCCACAGGTACTCCGCGACCGGGACGTCGTCGAAGCCGGACACCGACACCTCGCCCGGGACCGACACGCCGCGGGCGCGCAGCGCGGCCAGCACGCCGATCGCCATGTCGTCGTTGAGCGCGGCGATCGCGGTCACGTCGGGGTGTGCGTCGAGGATGGCGTGCGTCGCCCGGCGCCCGCCCGCGCGCGTGAACTCCTCCTCGACGACGGGCAGGTCGTCGAGGTCGAGACCGGCCGAGGCCAGCGCCTCGGCGATCCCCGCCAGCCGGTCGGCGACCGTGGTCAGCGCGCGGGAGCCGACGGCGAAGGCGATCCGGCGGTGGCCGAGGGCCAGCAGGTGCTCGGCCAGCGACCGGCCGCCCGCGTGGTTGTCCGGCAGGACGGCGTCGGCGCCGAGGTGGTGGCGGCCGATCACCGCGACCCGCCCGCCGCCCGCCTGGAACGCCTGCAGCTCCGCCTTGACCGGCGCCTGCACGGCCGCGTCCACGAACCCGGACCCGGCGATGACGATCGCCCTGACCCGATTGGCCACCAGCGCCCGGACCTGGGTCAGCTCGGCGTCGGGGTCCCGGCCGGTGTGGCCGATCTGCACGGTGAGGCCCTGCTGCGCGCCCAGGCGCAGCACCCCGCCCGCGATCTCGGTGAAGTACGGGTCGCCGATCTCGTGCACCAGCAGCCCGATCGTGGTGCTCGCGCCGCCCGCCAGCGTGCGGGCGTGCACGTTGGCCACGTACCCCATCTCCCCGGCCACCCGGCGTACCCGGGCCGCGATCGCGTCGCTGACCCCGGTCGAGCCGGACATCGCCCGCGACGCGGCCGCGATCGACACCCCGGCCGCGTCGGCGACATCGATCAGCCGAGCCCGTCGCTGCGTCATCGTCCCTCCCTCACGGGACATCTTCTACCGGGAGCCCTTGCCTGCGCCGCCGGGTCGGACCTATCGTACTGTAAGCGCTTACGAAAGCGCTTTCTATGCGGATGGGGCGAGCATGAGAATCCTGATGAACGGCGTCACCGGGCGCATGGGCCACCGCCAGCACCTGCTGCGCTCGGTCCTCGCCATCCGCGACGACGGCGGGCTCCGGCTCCCTGACGGCGCCCGCCTGCCGGTCGAGCCCGTCCTGGTCGGCCGCAACGCCGACAAGCTCGCCCGCATCGCCGACGAGCACGGCATCGCCACCTGGTACACCGACCTCGACACCGCGCTGAAGGACGACGCCCCGGTGTACTTCGACGCGCTCGTCACCAGCGAGCGCAAGGACGCCATCGCCAAGGCGATCGCCGCGGGCAAGCACGTCTACACCGAGAAGCCGGTGGCCACCTCGGTCGCCGACGGTACGGCCCTGGCCGACGCGGCGGCGGCCGCGGGCGTGATCAACGGCGTCGTGCACGACAAGCTGTACCTGCCCGGCCTGCTCAAGCTCAAGCGGTTGATCGACCACGGCTTCTTCGGCCGCATCCTGTCGGTGCGCGGCGAGTTCGGCTACTGGGTGTTCGAGGGCGACCTCCAGCCAGCGCAGCGGCCGAGCTGGAACTACCGCGCCGAGGACGGCGGCGGCGTCGTGCTGGACATGTTCTGCCACTGGAACTACGTGCTGGAGAACCTCTTCGGCCGGGTGGAGGCCGTGACGGCCAAGGCGGTCACCCACATCCCGCGGCGCTGGGACGAGGACGGCAGGCCGTACGCGGCCACCGCGGACGACGCGGCGTACGCGATCTTCGAGCTGGCGGGCGGCGTCATCGCGCAGGTCAACTCCTCGTGGGCGGTGCGGGTCGACCGCAAGGAACTGGTGGAGTTCCAGGTCGACGGCACCCACGGCTCGGCCGTCGCGGGCCTGTTCGGCTGCCGCGTCCAGCCTCGCGTGCGCACGCCCAAGCCGGTGTGGAACCCGGACGAGCCCACCGCTGAGGACTTCCGCGCGCAGTGGGACGAGGTGCCGGACAACGACGTGTACGCCAACGGCTTCCGCGCCCAGTGGGAGCGGTTCCTGTCCGATGTGCACCACGGGACGCCCCATCCGTACGACCTCGCCGCGGGCGTGCGCGGGCTGCGCCTGGTGGCCGCGGGCCTCGAATCCTCCCGGCACGGGCGTCGGGTGCTCCTGGAGGAGGCGTGATCAGGGTCCCGCTCGCCGACGGCACGTGGACGTCGGTGGAACTGTCGCCCCCGCGGGCGTGGGAGGAGCACCCCCGGCCGCACGCCTCCCGGGTCCTGTTCGCCGCCGCCCACGTCGCGGCGGACCCGCTGGGCGACAACACCGTCGACTGGGAGTCCACATTGGCCTTCCGGCGGCACCTGTTCCGCTACGGCATGGGTGTCGCCGAGGCCATGGACACCGCGCAGCGCAACATGGGCCTGGACTGGCCGACCGCACGGGAGCTGATCAGCCGCAGCGCGGCGCAGGCGAGTGCGGAGGGCGCCCGGATCGCCTCGGGCGCGGGCACCGACCACGCCCCGGACGACGTCACGCTCGACGGCGTCATCGCCGCGTACGAGGAGCAGGTCGCCTTCGTGGAGGACGCGGGCTCGCGGGTGATCGTCATGGCCTCGCGCCACCTGGCCAGAACCGCCCGCTCCGCCGACGACTACCACAAGGTCTACGGCACGATCCTGCGTCAGGTTCGCGAGCCCGTGATCCTCCATTGGCTGGGCGAGGCGTTCGACCCGAACCTGACGGGCTACTGGGGCTCCACGGACCTCGCCACCGCGACCGCCACGTTCCTCGACCTCGTCCGCGAGCACGCCGCGGCGATCGACGGCGTCAAGGTCTCCCTGCTGTCCGCCGAGCACGAGGTGGCCCTGCGCGCCGCACTCCCCGACAGCGTCCGCCTCTACACCGGAGACGACTTTCACTATCCGGAGCTGATCAGAGGCGACGGCGTCCGCCACTCCGACGCCCTGCTGGGCGCGTTCGCCGCGGTCGCCCCCGCCGCGTCCGCCGCGGTGGCCGCGCTGGACCGGGGCGACCTGGCGGGCTACGACGCCGAGATGGCGGGCACGCTGGCCCTGTCCCGCCACCTGTTCAGCGCGCCGACCTATTACTACAAGACCGGCATCGCGTTCCTGGCCTGGCTGTGCGGCCACCAGCCCGGCTTCACCATGCTCGGCGGCCTGCAGTCGGCCCGGAGCGTGCCGCACCTGGCCCGGGTGTTCGTCCTGGCCGACGCCGCGCGCCTGCTGCCCGACCCCGACCTGGCCGCGCACCGGCTGCGGACGTGGCTGGAGACCGCGGGGGTGGCGGTGTGAGGCTCTCGCTCAACCAGCGGACCACGGCGAACTGGACCCTGCCGGAGGCCGTCGCAGGCTGCGTCGCGGCCGGGATCGAGGCCATCGGTCTGTGGCGGGAACCAGTCGCCGACGTGGGGCTGGAGACGGCCGCGCGAATGGTGCGCGATGCCGGACTGCGCGTGTCGTCGCTGTGCCGGGGCGGGTTCTTCACCTCCGGGGACAACCACGCCGACAACGTCGCCGCCCTCGATGAGGCCGCTGCCCTGGGCGCCGACGTGCTCGTGCTCGTCCCCGGCGGACTGGCCGACCGCGACATCGATGGCGCGCGGCAGCGGGTGTCCGACGCCGTGGCCGCCCTGGTCGAGCCCGCGCGGGACCGGGGCGTGCGGCTGGCGATCGAGCCGATGCACCCGATCTTCGCCGCCGACCGCGGCGTGATCTCGACCCTCGCGCAGGCGGTGGACATCGCCGAGGCCCATCCATCCGATGTGGTGGGGGTCGTGGTGGACACGTTTCACATCTGGTGGGAACCGGGGGTGCTGGACCAGATCGCGCGCGCGGGTGAGCGGATCCTGGCTTACCAGGTCAGCGACTGGATCACGCCGCTGCCCGCGGACACCCTGCTCAGCCGCGGCATGATCGGCGACGGCCACATCGACTTCGCCCGGCTCACCCGGGCGGTCGCGGCGGCGGGCTACCTCGGCGACGTCGAGGTGGAGATCTTCAACGCCGACGTGTGGGCAGCGCCGGGGGAGGAGGTCGTCGCCACGATGGCGCGCCGGTACGCGGAGCTGGTCGAGCCGCACCTCACACCATGCGCGCCGCGCTCTGCAGCGCAGGCCACCCCTCCGCGTCATACGCGAGCGGGTTGATCCCCAACAGAGGCGTCCCGTTGTCGGCGTAGTAGTGGTAGACGAGGATGTCGGTGTCACCGTCGGTCAGGACGTCCTGGTGGCCGGGGCCGTGGATGGCGCCGTGCGAGGCCACGATCTCCGTGCCGCCGCCCTCCAGCATCGGCACGCCCGCGCGGTCGACATAGGGGCCGTTGATGCTGTCCGAGCGCCCGACCATCACGCGATAGGTGCTGTTCGCCCCTTGGCAGCACCGGTCGAACGACACGTAGAGGTAGTAGTACGAGCCGTGTTTGGCGATCGTCGCGGCCTCGATGGCGTCCCCGCCGCGGCTCGCCAGGTCCAGGATCGCGCTGTCGAGCGGCTTGCCGGTGTCCGGGTCGATCGCGATCTGCTTGATACCCGACCAATACGACCCGAAAGTGAGCCACCAGCGGCCGGCGTCGTCCACTGTGAGGTCGGGATCGATCGCGTTGTAGTCGTCGGCGTCGTCGGTCTCGACGACCAGGCCGGCGTCGGTCCACGTGCCCGCCTCGCCGGTCGGGCTGGTCGCCAGGAAGATAGCCGACTTCCGCGAGCCCAACGTGGAAGCCGAGTAGTACAGGTAGAACCGCTCGTTCAGATAGGACAGATGCGGTGCCCACAGGATGTTGCCACCGCCGGTGTACGGCTCCGTCCACGGCGCGCCGTCGGGGAACACCTGGCCCGCGTTCTGGAACGCGACGCGGTCGGCCGATGTCTTGAGCAGGATGTTCGCCCCGGTGTGGGCCAACAGGTACGTGCCCGACGGCGTCTTGACCACCGTCGGGTCGTGCACGCTCACGTCGCCGGTCACCGTCGCCGGGTCCGGGTAGTCGACGCCGTGCGCGACCCCTGCCGTGCCCGCGACCAAGGCGAGCGCCACCGCCGCCACCCGCACCACCATGCCGCCTCCTCGCGCGATCCCACCCCTGTCTCTACTTCCCCGGGCGGGAGCGCGCCAGTCGGCGCGTCAGTGGTCGGTGATCGCGCGGTCGGCGCGGATGACGACCAGTTCCTCGTCGATGTCGCCGGGCTCCAGCAGCCCGGCGCGGACCAGCGCGTCGGCCCGCCCGCGCATCACCGGGCCGAAGGGCTCACGCGCGCGCGACACCACGGCGGCCTTGAGCCCCAGGCCGCGCAGCGCGATCAGGCTCTCCTCGGTGCCGCACAGCGCCGAATGCACCATGAGCAGCGTGCCGCCCGGGGTGAGCAGGTCGCGGGCCGCGGCGCACAGGCGGTCGAGGACGGCCCGGCCGTCGCAGCCGCCCTCCCACGCGCGGGCCGGTCCCCGGGCGTCGACGTCCACCACGGACGGGACGTACGGCGGGTTGGCGAGGACGATGTCGAAGCGTCTCCCCGCGGCTATCGTCAGGGCGTCGCCCTGGCGGACCTCGACGTTCAGGCCGCTGAGCCACGCGTTGGCGCGGGCGGTGACGACGGCGCGGCGCGCGATGTCCACCGCGGTCACCGACGCCGCGCCCGCGCGGGCCGCGGTGAGCGCCACCGCGCCCGTGCCGGTGCCGATGTCGAGCACGGTCCCGCCGGGCGGCAGGTTCGCGTCGTGGAACGCCGCGCAGAGCAGGCGGGTGTCTCCTTGGGGGCGGTAGACGCCGGGCATCCGAAGCAGCATGGCGGGGAAATGCCCCGGATCGCCCGGGTCAAACTCGCGTCAGGACTCGACCTTCCGACAGCGCCGGTGGCTGGTGTCGCACAACGGGTAGAGCGCGCTGCGACGGCACGCGCACAGCGCGGTCACCACGCGTGAGGACCGCGCGGTCTGCCCGTCCGCGCCGGTCACCTCGACCGGGCCGTCCACCAGTATCGGGCCGCGGGGGATGATCCGCACGCGCGTCGGTCGCTCAGCCATGACGACGGGATACCTCGGTTGAGTGGGTCTCAATCGGGGTATCTCGGCGCGGACGGAAGGAGTCACCCCATGGTCATGCCCGCCGTGGCGACGCGCCTGCCCGCGGCCCGCGGTCCGCTGTCGGAATACGTGCGCGACGTGCTGTCCGGTCCCGTGCGCGAGCTGTCCCCGCCCGCGGTCGACGCCGATCCGCACGGCGAGGACCTGACCCTGGCCCTGCACCTGTGCTACGAGCTGCACTACCAGGGGTTCCCCGGCACGGACCCGGACTGGGAGTGGCAGCCGGACCTGCTGCGCCTGCGCGGGGCCATGGAGGCGGTGTTCCTCGACGCGCTGCGCGCCGAGACCCCCGGCGGCGACGTCGAGGAGGTGCTGGCCGAGCTGCTGGTGGAGGAGGTGCCCGGCCGGGGCGTCTCGCACTTCCTGGCCGAGCACGGCACCTGGGAGCACGTCCGCGAGTACTTCATCCACCGGTCGATCTACCACCTCAAGGAGGCCGACCCGCACGCCTGGGTCATCCCCCGGCTGCGCGGCAGGGCCAAGGCGGCGCTCGTGGCCGTGGAGTTCGACGAGTACGGCGGCGGACGCGCCGAGGACATGCACTCGCGGCTCTACGCCGACCTGCTCGACGAGTGCGGACTGTCCACTGAGTACCTGCACTACCTCGACGACGTGCCCGCGCCCGCGATCGCCACGGTCAACATGATGTCGCTGTTCGGGCTGCACCGCTCGCTGCGCGCCGCCCTGTGCGGGCACTTCGCCGCGGCCGAGATCGGCACGCCGCCCAGCGCGGCGCGCGTGCTCACCGCGCTGGACCGGCTCGGCGCGGGCCCGGCGACGCGGCGGTTCTTCGCCGAGCACGTCGAGGCCGACGCCGTGCACGAGCAGATCATGCGCCACGACGTGGTCGGCGGCCTGGTCGCGGACGAGCCGGACCAGGCCGCGACGATCGTGCTCGGCATCCAGGCCACCGGCCTCATGGAGCAGCGGATGGGCGAGCACCTGCTGTCCTGCTGGGAGTCCGGGCGGTCATCGCTGCGCTGAGCCGCCCGGGTCGATGCCGCGCTCGGCGAGCAGGGCGTCCAGCTTGGCCTCGATGCGCTCGTCGGACTCCTTGGACTGGCTGGAGCCCCAGTAGTAGAACAGCGCCAGGCCCGCGGCCTGCCAGATCAGCTGCAGGAACTCAGACTGCCAGTTCTCCAGGGTGGACGCGGCGAACTGCGGGAAGTAGTCGGAGAAGGCCGCCTCCTGGCCGTGCGTCTGCTGTTCCTGGCTGAAGGCGATGTACTGGAAGACGAACTGGCCGACCCAGGACAGCAGGAAGAAGACCCCGGTCACCAGGGCGAAGGAGTACGCCTTGGCGAACCGGGGCTTGCCGAACGGCTCGACGCCCTGACCCGGCTTGCCGACCCGGGCGAGCGCGTCGGTGTCGTGGTGCCTCATGATCTCCGCCTTTCCCGCGTGGAACTGGCGGACCGGGTTCCCCGGTTGACCTTCGGCAAACTAGGACGCGCGTGACCCCGCGATGGCGCAGAGAACGGCCCAGGCGACCGCGACCGCGACGACCTTGCGCCGCTTGTCCGGCTCGGGCAGGGCGGCGAACACCGCCGCGTCCGAGAGATCGCAGGCGACCCGCGCGGCCACCGCGGTGCGCAGCGCCGGGCCGGGCGGCGCGCAGAGCATCGCCACGCCGACGGCGGCGTCGCGGGCGCCGATGGCGCGCACGAGGATCTGACTGCCGCCCGGCACCTCGCCGGTGGCGTTCGTCAGGCCTGCGGGGGAGGCGAGCAGGGCCGGTCTGACGACGATCGCGGCGCCGTAGGCGGCGGTCGCCGCGCCGAGCAGGCGGGTCAGGGTCGGCATCGCGGCTACCGGGTCGCCGACGTGAACGCCTCGCTCACCGCGTTCGGGCCGTCGTACTCGCGGTCGGGCATCGCTTCGAGGCCGTTCACCACGTCGTCGTCGGCGCCGCTCGACCGGGCGTGCTCCACCAGGTCGGACTTGGAACAGGGGTAGTTGACCCCGGAGAGGAACTTCTGCATCTGGATCGGGTTGGGGGCCATGTGCGCCCTCCTCCTTCGGATCGGGTCCGCGCTGGGTACCCGCGTCCGCGCCGGTGAACCGTGTTTCGCCCGACCCGGGCCCGGGTATCGCGCTGACATGCGGATCGTGGTGGTTGGCGGGACGGGCAGCATCGGCACCGCGCTGCTGGACGTCGCGGCCGTGCGCGGGCACAAGCTGGTCGGGGTGTCGCGGCGGGAGCCCGCCCCCGGCCCGCCGTACGCCGACGTGGAGTGGCACCCGATCGACATCGCCGAGCGCACCGCGTTCACCCGGCTCGTGGAGGCGTTCGACGGGGCCGACGCCGTGGTGCACGCCGCGTGGCTGATCCAGCCCAGCCGGGAGCGGGCCCACCTGCACAAGGTCAACGTCGAGGGCACCGGGGTGCTGCTGGACGCGGTCGCCGTCGCCGGGGTGCCGCACGTGGTGTACCTGTCCTCCGTCGGCGCGTACGCGCCCAAGGACCGCGGCGGCCCGGTCACCGAGAGCTGGCCGACCACCGGGATCGACACCTCCGACTACAGCCGGGACAAGGCCGAGGTCGAGGCCATGCTGGACCGGTTCGAGGCGGCCCGGCCCGGGATCGCGGTGACCCGGCTGCGGCCCGCGCTGGTGCTGCAGCGCCGCTCCGCCGCCGAACTGCGCCGCTACTTCACCGGCCGCCTGGTGCCGCGCGCGCTGTGGAAGCTGGTCCGCTCGGGCAGGCTGCCCGCGCTGCCGCTGCCCTCGGGCCTGGCCCTGCAGTTCGTGCACGCCGCCGACGTGGCCACCGCCGCGCTGGCGGCCATCGACCGGCAGTACCGCGGCGCGGTGAACCTGGCCGCCGACCCGATCATGGACTCCGGCGCGCTGGCCGCCGCCGTCGGCGCGCGGCCGCTGACCGTCCCGCCGAGCGCGGTGCGGGCGCTGATGGCGGGCGCGTGGCGCGCCCGCCTGCTGCCGATGCCCGCGAGTTGGCTCGACCTTGCCCTGGGCGCGCCGACCATGTCCGCCGACCTGGCCAGGGCGGAACTGGACTGGTCGCCGCGCTGGAACGCGACGGAGACGCTCGGCGACCTGCTCGCCGGGCTGGCCGAGGGCGAGGGCGTGCCCGCCAGCCCGCCGCTGCGCCCGTCACCGTGAGCGGCGCCGGGCCAGCCGGTCGACCGCGGCGAAGGCGACCAGCGACGCGCCGAGCACCGGGAGCAGCCAGCACACGCCCGCCGTGCCCACGATGAGCAGCGTCCGCGCGCGCGTGGACAGATAGCGCCAGACCGGCGGCGGGGCCTCGCGGCGCGCCCACCACATCCGGTAGCCGAGCGCGAGGAGCGCGATCGTGCCCAGGGCGACGCCCGCGAGCACCAGCCGGTTGGCCCAGCCGAACAACAGCCCGTGGTGGAACGCGGTGGCGACGGCCCGCGCCTTGGCCGTCGCGGAGTAGTCGGCCCAGCCGACCGCCGCCGTCACCCGGCCCAGGTACGGGTCCACCGCGACTTTGTCCACCTGGGACGGTCCACCGCCGGACTCGGCCACCTCGTACGGCCGGTCGCCGCGCTCCGGCGGCACCACCGTCAGCGCCCCGGACAACCCGGCCGAGCGGGCCAGCGCCACCACGTCGTCCACGCCGACCCGCGCCGGAGCGGGCGTCACCGGGGGCGCGTGCAGCCGCGGGGGAGCCGTCGACAGCACCGCGGACACGCGCTCGCCCGCCAGGACCGTCCGCTGCACACCGGAGAAGCCGATGAGCAGCAGCGCGGCTGCCAGCGCGAGACCGAGCGCGCCGTGCCAGGCGCGGGCGCCCGACCGCCGCCGCTGGGACACGCGCAGGAAGACGCCGAACAGCACGATGATCGGCAGCCAGCTGACCGCGAACTCCGCGTACAGCCGTCCCGGCTCGCCCAGGTGCAGGCTCCGGTGCGCCTCCGCCAACCACTCCCGCGTCGGCGTGCCCGTCGACTCCAGCGTCCCGCGCACGACCGCGGTGTACGGGTCGACGTACACCGAGAGCGGGACGCCCAGCACGTCCAGGGCGACGCGGGTGGTGCGGTCGGGATCACCGGGCACGGTCACCGAGGTGACCCGGGCGCCGCGGTGCTCGATCAGCGCGGCGGACACCTGCTCGGACACCGGCAGGGCCTGGGCGCCCACCTCGTCGACGAACAGGGCCGTGGGGTGGATCAGGTCGTCGAGCAGTGGGGCGACGGTGTGGCCGAGGCCGGTGGCGGCCAGCAGGAACACGAAGGGGGCGACCGCGATCCCGGCCAGGAAGTGCACCCGGCGGGCCGCCATCAGCAGGAGGGTCCTCGGCGGAGGCCGCCGCCTGCGCGGGGTTCTGACCGGTCTCGTCGCCGGTGTCGCCGAGCCGTTGGTCATCCTCGACTCCTCGGGCGCGCGGCGGCCCGGCGGTCCGACCGCCGGGCCGCGCGTGGTGTGCCGGGTCAGTCCTCGGCGACGAACGCGATCATGATCGACATCGCGTGCGGGTCGGCGTAGTGCGTGTGGTAGACGCTGTGGATCTCCACGTTGTCGCCCTTGTCAATGCGCCCGAGGTCCGGTTCGAGACAGCGGCTCATCTGCTCGATGTGGCCCTGGTACTCCGGTGTCAGCTCATAGGCGGCGCGGGACTCGCAGATGTCCTCGCCCGTGGTCAGGTTCCGCAGGGTGATGGACTCGCCGCCGTCGTGCAGGTGCCCGCCCGCGCCGACGACGGTGCCCTCGATGGACGACGTCCACTGCCACTTGGTGTGCGACTCGCCCTCGGGGACCGGGTGCTCGGAGATCCCGCAGTTGTCCGCGTCCAGCCAGACCGGGGTCACCTCGCGCATCCCCGCGGTGTTGGCGGGCACGTGCTGGTAGGTGACGGTGAAGTACACCTTGTGCTCCACCTGGTCCATGTTCATGAACTCGAGCATCGCGTAGGTCAGCGGGAGCCAGCCGTACTTGACGCCGAAGCCCTCGGGCAGCGTGCCGCCGGTGCGCTCGTTGCCGGAGGCGAAGATGCGCTGCCCGGCGAAGCCCGGCCACCCGGTGGGGCAGGTGATGTCGTGTTTGGACCGGTCGAAGAACACGGCGTGGTGCAGCATCGTCCCGGTGTGGTAGTTCGCCACCGAACCGTCGAGATTGGTCATTCCCGGCTGCACGCCGATGACGTAGCAGTTGTGGCACGGCGGAAGCAGCAGCGCCAGCGCGCGGGTGTGGGTGCCGTGGTGCGGCTCGTGCGGGCCGTGCATCGGGCCGACGTCACCGCTGTGCGGGTGGTCCGGCGGCGTGCCCGGCGGGTGCTCGTGGCCGTCCTCGTGCGGCTTCAGGGTGAACGGGCCCAGCCGGGTGACGGTCTCGGTGACGCCGTTGGCCAGCTTCCGCTCGGCGATCTTCCGCGTGCCGACCGGGGTGAGCGGGAAGTCGCCCGCCGACATCGCGGGCGACGCCGTGGGCGTCTGGACGGCGACCTCGTCGGCCTGGGCGCTGAACGCCCCCGACACGGCGATCGGGACCAGCACCGCCAGCGCCGCCGCGACCACGGCGCCCTTGCGTGATCGCCAGATTCTTGTTCGCACCCCTGTTCTCCTTTCAAAGAACGGATGCCAGCGAAATTAACGGCTGTTTTACGGCCGAATCAAGGGCGGCGGAAAACATTACGGCCGGACTGTCCGGCGGTGACGGGGAGCGCTGCCGAAAGCCGTTCGTCCGGGAAACAACCGACCGATTTCATAATTCCCGTTATATAAGGCCGGTGATGAACGGCGGGCCGGAGGTTGTCACCCCGGCGGGGGAGGGCTTGACGATCACCGGCAGTTCGGAGCAGTATGAACGCAAGTTCATGAACGTGCGTTCACGAGGAGGACGGGATGCCCGAGGTGGTCAACACCGCGCAGGCGGCGGCGTGGAACGGGTACGAGGGCAGGCATTGGGCCGAACACGCCGACCGCTACGACGCGGTGAACAGCGGTTTCAACCATTACCTGCTCGACCGGGTCGGGGAAGGCGACCGGGTGCTCGACCTGGGCTGCGGAAACGGGCAGCTCACCCGGCTGGCGGCGGGGAAAGCCGCGCACACGGTCGGAATAGACCTCTCGGAACCGATGCTGGCGCGGGCGCGCGAGGGTGCGACCGACGTGCGGTTCATTCAGGGGGATGTGCAGGTCCACCCCTTCGAGACCGGCGCCTTCGATCTCGCGCTCAGCCGGTTCGGCGTGATGTTCTACGCGGACCCGGTGGCCGCGTTCGCCAACGTCCGGCGCGCGCTCGCGCCCGGGGGGAGGCTGGCGTTCCTCTGCATGACCGCGCTCGGCGGCACCGACCTCGGCGCGGTGCTGGGCGCGCTCGTCCCGCACCTGCCGTTCCCGACCGGCGCCGACGGCGCCGGTCCCACCTCGCTCGCCGACCCCGAGCGCGTCCGCGCCGTCCTCGGCGCCGCGGGCTTCGCCGACATCGCCTGCGAGCACGTCGAGGCCGACCAGGTGTGGGGCGTCGACGTGGCCGACGCGGCGGCGTTCATGGGCGCGTGGGGGCCGGTCAAGCACCACATGGACCAGGCGACACCGGACGCGGCGGCCCGCGCCCGCGTGGCGCTCGCGGAGGCGTTGTCGCGGCACGCCACGTCGGAGGGCGTCCGCATGCGCGGAACCGCATGGCTGGTCACGGCGACCCGATAGCCCCGCGACCCGATAGCATCGGAGCCGATGGCACCCAGAAAAGCCGCGGTCCTGCGCCACGACGAGCGGAGTCTGCGCGAGCACCTGATCGCCACGGCCGAGCGGATGATCGCCGCCCAGGGCGCGGCCGGGCTCACCGTCCGGGCGATCGCCCGGGAGGCGGGCGTCGCCGATGGTGTCCTCTACAACCATTTCGCCGACAAGGAGGAACTCCTCGCCGCCGCCCTGCGCGCGCACGTCGACAGCGTCGAGCGGAACCTGCCCGCGCTGCCGGAGCCGGGTACGGGCACCGTCGAGGAGAACCTGCGCGCGCACCTGGACCACGGCCTCGCGCTGCACCGGGCGATCCTGCCCGCGTTCACCGGCCTGATCGGCACGCCCGCCGTCCTCGCCCGCTTCGCCGGACTCGGCGACCAGGACGGGGACTGGCGGAGCAGGCTCGTGGCCTACCTGCGCGCCGAGCGCGAGCTGGGCAGGCTGCCCGGACCCGCCACAGTGGACGCCGCGGCCGCGCTGCTGGTCGGCCTCTGCCACGAGGTGGTTCTGTCCACTATGTTCCCGCACGCCGCCGCGTCCGAGGTGTCCCCGGACGCGGTCGTCACCGCGATACTGCACGGGATCGCCTGATACCTTCGCCGACAGGGAGGTGGGCCCGGCGTGGCGACGGCAGGCGGCGGGGTGAAGGCGGAGCGCACCAGCTACGTCGGCCGGGCGCGGGAGATCGCGCAGGCCAGGCGGCTGCTCAACAGGGGCAGGCTGGTGACGCTGACCGGACCCGGGGGAGTGGGCAAGACCCGGCTGGCGCTGCGGGTCGCGCGGTCGGCCCGGTACGCCGACGGCACGGTGTTCGTCGAGCTGGCCGACCTGCGCGATCCGGCCCTGGTGGCGGGCGCGGTCGCGGGCGCGCTCGGGCTGCGCGCGCTGTCGGGCAGGCCCGGGTTGTCGCTGGTCGTCGACCACCTTGCCGACCGCGAGGTCCTGCTGCTGCTGGACAACTGCGAGCACGTGTTGGACGCGTGCGCCGAGCTGGCGGTCGCGGTGCTGGCGGGCTGCCCCCGGGTCGGCGTCCTGGCCACGAGCAGGCAGTCGCTCGGCGCGGAAGGCGAACACGTCCTGTCCGTCCCGCCGCTGTCGGTCCCCGAGGACGTCGACGGCGCTGACGAGAACGAGTCCGTGCGGCTGTTCGCCGACCGCGCCCGGGCCGTCGCGCCCGACTTCGAGGTCACCGACGACAACCGCGCCGACGTCGTCGCCCTGGTCCGGCGGCTGGAGGGCGTGCCGCTGGCCATCGAGCTGGCCGCCGCCCGCGTCCGCGCGCTGACCCCCGCGCAGATCGTCGCCCGGCTCGACCTGCGCATCCTCAGCCGCGACGCGGGCCCGCAGCGGCAGCGGTCCCTGCGGGCCACCATCGACTGGAGCCACGACCTCTGCACCGAGCCCGAACGGCTGGTCTGGCGCAGGGCGTCGGTGTTCAGCGGCTCCTTCGACCTGGAGGCCGCGGAGGCGGTGTGCGGCGGCGACGGGGTCGACCGGGCGGACGTGCTCGATCTCGTGGACGGGTTGCTGGACAAGTCAGTCCTCATTCGTGAAGACCATTCGGGTCTGTTGCGCTACCGGATGCTGGAGACGCTGCGCCAGTACGGTCACGAGAAGCTGGGCGCCGACGCCGACCGGGTGGCCCGCCGTCACCGGGACTGGTACGACCACCTGACGGCGTGCTTCGCCGATCGCTGGCTCACCGCCGAGCAGCTGGCCTGGCTGGACCGGCTGCCCCGCGAGCTGACCAACATCTGGGTGGCGCTGGAGTTCTGCGTCCGCACGCCCGGCGAGGCCGCGGTGGCGGTGCGGATGCTGGACCGCATCCGGCCGTACTGGTCGGTCTTCGGGCACATGAACGAGGTCCGCCACTACGCCTGCCAGGCAGCGGCCCAGCTGACCGAGGACTCCCGCGAGTACCGCGTGGCCGTCTGGATCGAGGGCTTCCTCGCCGCGCTGCGCGGCGACGCCGAACTCGCCGCGAAGGGCCTGTTCCGGGCGGCGGAGCTGGCGACGGCCGCAGCCGACGACGAGCTGAGCGCGGACGTGGCGTTCAGCGCGGGCATGGGGATGTTCCTGGCCGACCACACCGCCCAGGCGATCCCCCTGCTGGAACAGGCGCTCGTGGGATACCGGGCGGCGGGCTTCCCCGAGGGCCTCATCAACGCCCTGTGCTTCGGCGGCTTCGCCCACGGCTACAACGGCGACTACGCCGCCGCCCGCGCGCTGCTGGACGAGTGCGTGGCGATGAGCGAGGACGCCGGGGAGATCTACTTCCGCAGCTGGGCGATGTGCGCCCTGGGCTACATCCACCTGGAGGCGGACGACCTCGCCGAGGCGGAGCGGTACGGCAGGCTCGCCGTGCGCCACGGCTCGACCACCGAGGCGTGGTTCATCGTGGCCGCCTCGATCCACATGCTCGCCTGGACCGCGGCCCGCGGCCGGATGTTCGACCGCGCGGTGACCCTGTTCGGCGCGGCGGACGTGATCTGGGCGTCCATCGACCTGCAGGCCCGCTCGTTCCCGATCTGGGTCGCGCGCCTCGACCGGCACGAGGCGCTGACCAAGGAGGCGCTGGGCGCCACGGCCTACGACCGCACGTACTCCCGGGGCCGGGCGATGTCCGTCGCCGCCGCCGTGGACTACGCGCTGGGCAAGCACCGCCCGCCCCCGGAGATCGTCGGCCTGACCCGGCGGGAGCAGGAGATCGCCGAGCTGGTCGCCGAGGGCTTGACGAACCGCGAGATCGCCGAGCGGCTGTCGATCGCCAGGCGGACCGCGGAGACCCACGTCGGGCACATCCTGACGAAGCTGAACCTGGCCAACCGCGCGCAGCTGGCCGTCTGGGTGACGAGCAGGCGCTGACGCACCGTCCACAGTGGCGATCGGCGTGATCGGCCCGGCTCTGGCAGCATGATCTCCCGAGGAGGTGCTGGTCCATGACCGACCCCGACCGCGCGCGCGTCATCGGCCACGGTGTCGCCTGGATGGCCCGGTGGAGCCTGCGGCTGGTCCTCATCGCCGCGGGCGCGATCCTCGTCTGGATGCTCGTCGCCCGGCTGTGGGTGGCGGTCTTCCCGGTGCTGCTCGCCCTGGTCATCGCCACCGTCCTGTGGCCGCCGGTGCGGTGGCTGCGGGCCAGGGGCGTGAACCCGGGCCTGGCCGCCTCGATCGTCCTGCTCGCGGGCCTGGCCGTCCTCGGCGGGTTCATCACGCTGATCGCGATCACCATCGCCTCCGGCGTACCGCAGATCGCCGAGAGCGCGGGCCAGGCGATCCAGAACCTGCGCGACTGGATGGCCGGGCCGCCGCTCAACCTCGCCGACAGCGAGCTGGACCGCATGATCCAGCAGGGGGTGCAGCAGCTCCAGTCGAGCTTCGGCTCCATCGCCAACAGCCTGATCACCGGCGTCGGGACGGTGACGTCCGGCGTCGTCACCGGGGTGCTGGCGATCATCCTGGCGTTCCTGTTCGTCAAGGACGGGCCGCGGTTCATCCCGTGGCTGCGCGGCGTCGTCGGCGAGCGCGCTGGCGGCCACCTCGCCGCGGTGCTCGACCGGATCTGGGAGACCCTGGGCAGCTTCATCCGCACGCAGGCCGTGGTCAGCCTCATCGACGCGGTCTTCATCGGGCTCGGGCTGGTGATCCTCGGCGTCCCGCTGGCCGTCCCGCTGGCCGCGCTCACCTTCCTCGGCGGCTTCGTCCCGATCGTCGGGGCGTTCGTCGCCGGGGCGCTGGCCGTGCTGGTCGCGCTGGTCAGCAACGGGCTCACGGCCGCGCTCATCGCGCTGGGCATCGTGATCGGCGTGCAGCAGCTGGAGGGCAACGTGCTGCAGCCGATCCTGCAGTCGCGGAGCCTGCGGCTGCACGCCGCCGTCGTCCTGCTCGCGGTCACCGTGGGCGGGAGCGTGTTCGGCATCGCGGGCGCGTTCCTCGCCGTCCCGGTCGCGGCCGCGCTCGCGGTGGTGCTGCGGTACATCGGCGAGCAGATCGACGACCGCAGCGCCGAGCCGGGACCGCCTGCCGAGCCGGGACCCTCGGCCAAGCCCGGACCGCCTGCCGAGCCCGGACCGTCAGCCGACCCGGTCCCGTAGCGCGACCAGCGCCACGGCCGCGACGGCCGCGAGCAGGGCGGCCGACACCCACGCGATCGTGACCAGACCCGCGGTGAACGCCTCGCCCGCCATCCGCAGGAGCGCGTCGCCCTCGGCCGCGGGCAGCGCCTCGGCGGCGGCGACCGCCTCCGCCAGGGTGTCGGAGCCGCCCGACCCGGCGCGGTAGACGGCGGTGCCGATGCTGCCCAGGGTCGCGATGCCGATCGACACCCCCAGCTCGGTGCTGGTCTCGCTCAGCGCGGACGCCGCGCCCGCCTTGGCCGGGTCCGCCGAGCCCACGACCAGGTCGGTGCCCAGCGCGAACACCGGGCCGATGCCCGAGTAGGCCACCACGAACCCGACGACCACCGTCGTGAGCCCGTCTGCGGCGGTCAGCACCACGAACCCGGCCGAGGACACCACGAGCGCGACGGCCACGACCCGGCCCGCCCCGAACCGCCGGGCCAGCAGCGGCGCGGCCATGGACGCCATGACCAGGACCGTCGCCGCGGGCAGCAGCCACAGGCCCGCCATCAGCGGCGAGAGGCCGACCACCAGTTGCAGGTACTGCGTGATGAACAGGTAGGCGCCGCTGATGGTCGCGGTGGCCACGAGCAGGATCACCAGCGCGGCCCGCACCGCCCGGGCGCCGAACAGGCCCAGGTCCAGCAGCGGGTCGGCCAGGCGGCGCTGCCTGCGCACGAACAGCGCCCCCATGACGAGCCCGACCACGATCGCCGGGACGGCGACCACCGGGTCGGCCAGCTCCTTGATGCCGAAGGTGATCGGCAGCATCGCGGCCAGGGACAGCGCCACGCTGGCCAGGTCCGGCCTGCCCGCGGCGCGGTCGCGGAACTCCGGCAGCAGCACCGGGCCCGCGACCAGCAGCAGGAGCATGATCGGCACGCCGAGCAGGAACACCGAGCCCCACCAGAACGCCGCGAGCAGCGCGCCGCCGACGATCGGGCCGATAGCCACGCCGACGGAGAACATGGTCGCCCAGATGCCGATCGCCACCCCGCGCTGGCCGGGGTCGCGGAACATGTTGCTGATCAGCGCCAGCGTCGAGGGCATGAGCGTCGCGCCCGCGACACCCAGCGCCGTGCGGGCGGCGATCAGCAGCTCGGGGCTGGTCGCGTAGGCCGCGAGCACCGACGCGACGCCGAAGGCCGCCGCCCCGATCAGCAGCAGCCGCCGTCGGCCCACGCGGTCGCCGAGGGTCCCCATGGTGACCAGGAACCCGGCGATCATGAAGCCGTAGATGTCCACGATCCACAGCAGCTGCGACCCGGACGGGCGCAGGTCGGCGCTCAGGTGCGGCACGGCGAGGTGCAGCACGGTGATGTCCAGGGCGAGCAGCAGGGTCGGCAGGGCGAGCACGGCCAGGCCCAGCCACTGGCGCGGGCCCGCCCGCAGTTCGGTCGTCGTCACGGCCGCGATGCTGGACCGCCGCGCGCACGGTCCGCGCACGAACGGCTGTCGGTCGCCGTCGCTACGGTGGGGGCATGCGTTTCGGGGTGCTCGGCCCGCTGGCCGTCTGGACCGCCGACGGGCGAGCGGTGCGGGTCCCCGAGGCGAAGGTGCGCGCGCTGCTCGGCGCCCTGGTGGCGCGCGCGGGCGAGGCCGTCTCCGTCGACCGGCTCGTCGAGGACCTGTGGGGCGACGCGCCGCCGGGCAACCCGGCCAACTCGCTGCAGACCAAGGTGTCGCAGCTGCGCCGCGCGCTGGAGCTGGCCGAGCCGGGCGCGCGCGACCTGCTGACCTACGAACCGGCGGGCTACCGCCTGAGGGTCGACGACCTCGACGCGACCCGCTTCACCGAGCTGGTGGCGCGCGCAGGGGCGGTCGCCGACCCCGGCGAGAAGGCCGCCCTGCTGTCCGACGCCCTGGCGCTGTGGCGCGGCCCCGCGTTCGCCGACGTCGCCGACGCCGACTTCGCCCGCGCCCCGGTCACCCGGCTCACCGAGGCGCGGCTCAGCGCGCTGGAGGACCACGCGCTGGCCAGGCTGGACCTCGGCGAGCACACCGCGCTGGCCGACGACCTCGCCGAGCTGATCGACCAGCACCCGCTGCGGGAGCGGCTGCGCGCGGCGCACCTGCGCGCGCTCTACCGCTCCGGCAGGCAGGGCGAGGCCCTCGACAGCTACGAGGACCTGCGCAAACGGCTCGCCGACGAGCTGGGCGCCGACCCGGGGCCCGAGCTGGTCGCCGTGCACCGGGCCATCCTGAACCACGACCCGGCCCTGGCCCCCGCGCCCCGGCCGAGGACCAACCTGCCCGCGCCCGTCGGCGAGCTGATCGGCCGCGACGCCGACGTGGACGCCGTGCGCGCCGCGCTGACCAGGGACAGGCTGGTCACGCTCACCGGACCGGGCGGCGTGGGCAAGACCCGCCTCGCGCTCGCCGTCGCGCACGAGCTGTCGTATCCCGACGGCGTGTGGCTGGTGGAGCTGGCCGCGATCCGGCCGTCGCCGGACGCCGCGTCGCCCGCGCCCGCCGAGGCGATCGCCGCTGCGCTCGGGATGCGCGACGAGGGCGGGCGGGCGCGCGAGCCGGTCGAGCACTTGACGGAGGCGCTGCGCGGCCGGGAGCTGCTGCTGGTGCTCGACAACTGCGAGCACGTCGTGGAGTCGGTGGCCAAGCTGGCGTCGGTGCTGCTGCGCGAGGTGCCCGGCCTGCGCGTGCTCGCCACGAGCCGGGAGCCGCTGGCCATCTCCGGAGAGCTGGCCTACGCCGTCGCGCCGCTGTCGGTCGACGACGACGCGGTGCGGCTGTTCCTCGCCCGGTCCGGGCTCACGCTCGACGAGGACAACGCCGCCGCCGTCGCCGCGATCTGCCGGGGCCTCGACGGCATCCCGCTGGCCTTGGAGCTGGCAGCGGCCCGGGTGCGCGCGTTCGGCGTGCACGGCCTGGCCCGCCGCCTGGGCGACCGGTTCCACCTGCTCGGCGGCGGGGGCCGCGACGCCCCGGCCCGCCAGCGCACGCTGCGCGCGGCCATCGACTGGAGCTGGGACCTGCTCACCGACACCGAGCGCACGGTGCTGCGGCGCATCGCGTGGCACGCCGACGGCTGCACCGCCGACAGCGCGGCGGCCGTCACCGGCATGCCGGACGCGCTCGACGTGATCGTGCGGCTGGTCGACCGCTCCTTCCTGGTCGTGGTCGACGACCCGGACGGCACCCGGTACCGCCTGCTGGAGTCCGTCGCGGCGTACGGGCTGGAGCGCCTGCGCGCCGCGGGCGAGGCGGACGAGGTGGCCGCCCGGTACTCGGCGTACTTCACCGAGCTGGCCGAGACCGCCGAGGTGTGCGGCCGCGAGCAGCGTGCCTGGCTGCTGCGGCTGGAGGCCGAGTCCGCCAACCTGGCCCGCGCCTTCGACGACGCCGTCGAGCGCGGCGACGCCGACACCGCCCTGCGCCTGGTCGACGCGCTGGCCTGGTCGTGGTTCCTGCGCGGCAGGCACCGCGTGGCCCACCGCTTCCTCGATGCCGCCCTGGCCGTGCCCGGCGGGTCCGCGCTCGCCCGCGCCCGCGTCCGCGCCTGGCTGACGGGGTTCGCGGTGCTGCTCGAGGCCGACCGCGACGTCCGGCAGGCGCTCGACGCCCTCGACTCGCCGGACGACCGCGCGCAGATGGCGCTGTTCCTGTCGTATGTGCACGTGCTCCTCGGCGACGCGGCGACCGGGGCCGCGCTGCTGGACGGGGTGGAGCCGGACGACGACTGGAACCGCGCCCTCCTGCTGGCCGCGCGGGCCTCCGTCGCCCTGCTCCGCAGCGACCTTCCGGCAGCCGAGCGCGACGCGCTGGCCGCGCACGAGCTGTTCGCCGCCCACGGCGACGGCTGGGGCAGGCTGCGGGCGCTGGAGAGCCTGGCAGTGCTCGCCCAGATCCGCGGCGACTACCCGACCGCCGCCCGACTGCACCGGGAATCCACGCGGATCGCCGAGGACCTGCGGCTGTGGAACGACGTCGCGTACCACCTGTCCGGCCAGGGCCGGGTCGCCATGCTGACCGGCGACCACGCCACCGCCGTGGAGTTCCACCACCGCGCGATGCGGCTGGCCGTCGAGCAGTCCGACACCTTCGGCGAGGAGTGCGCCGAGGTCGGCCTCGCCCTCGTCGCCCGCAGGACCGGCCGCCTCGACGACGCCGAGCGCCACCTGCTGCGCTGGCTGGACTGGAACCGCTCGCTCGGCTCCGCCTACGGCCTGTCCCTGCTGGAGACCGAACTCGGCTTCGTCGCCGAGCTCCGCGGCGACCCGGCGGGGGCCGCGAAGTGGCACCGCGCCGCGCTCGCCTCCGCGCGCGAGACGGGCGATCCGCGCTCGGTGGCGTTCGCCGTGGAGGGGCTGGCGGGCGCGTGCTCGATCGACGGGGAGCCGGTCCGCGCCGCGCGCCTGCTCGGCGCGGCCGCGGCGCTGCGGGAGTCGGTCGACGCGCCGCTGCCCTCGGGCGAACGCGCCGACGTCGACCGGATCGAGGCCCGCCTGCGCTCGGCGCTGGGCGACCGGTTCGCCGTGGAGTACACCCGGGCGGGTGACGTGGACGAGCTGACGGCGGTGGGATGAGAGTTATCCACAGGCGCTCGTGAGACCGGCGCCCGGTCGGTCTCGACGCGATACCCTCGAAGGGAGACCTTGGGGGGTAATGACATGCGGCGTTTTCGTGCGCTGAATCTGTTCGTGGTGACGTGCGCGCTGTTGCTCGGCGTCACCGTGCTGGTGGGCGGGCCCGCGGGCTCCGGCGGCGGCCGGGTGGTGATCCGCGATGCCGCCCTCGTGCTCACCATGGACCCGGCCGTGGTTCGGGACCGCTGGGGATGCTGGAGAACGCCGACGTCGTGCTGGCGGGGTCGCGGATCGAGGCGGTCGGGGTCGACCTGGCGGTCGAGCGCGGGGCGCGGGTCGTCGACGGGCGGGGGCGGATCGTCCTGCCCGGGTTCGTCGACCTGCACACGCACGCCTGGCAGTCGCTGATCCGGGGCTGCGCCACCGATCAGGAGCTCAACGGGTGGCTCGCCGAGTGTGTGCTGCCGCTCTACGGCGCGCCCATCACCGGGGCCGACGCGTACGCCGGGGCCAGACTGTCCACCTTGGACTCGATCAGCGCGGGCATCACGACGATGACCGACTGGTCGCACGCGTTCAACGCCGACTTCGCCTTCGGCAACCTGCGCGCGCTCGACGAGTCCGGGATGCGGTACGTCTACGTGTACGGCGCCAACGCCGACCCGGCGACGCTGGAGGAGATCCGGCGGGTCAAGCGCGAGGTCATCGACAAGGACCCGTTGGCGTCCCTGCAGATCGGCTCGCACCCGACGACCGAGAACTACCCGAACCTCGCCGCCTCCGAGCAACTGGCCCGCGAGCTGGGCGTCCCGCTGAACATCCACCTGCACGAGTCCAAGGCCGACCCGGCCACCGGCCAGCTGGAGGCGTTGCGGCGGGCGGGCGCGCTGCGGCCGGGGCTGATCGCCAACCACGCCATCCACCTCACCGACGCCGAACTCGACGAGCTGGCGGCGGCCGGGGTCCGGGTCGCCCACAACCCGCTGTCCAACATGCGGTTGGCGTCCGGCGTCATCCGCCTGCCGGACATGGAGGCCCGCGGCATCGCGGTCGGGCTCGGCCTCGACGGCGGCACCAACGACACCACCGACATGTTCAACGTCATGCGCACCGCCGTTGGCCTCCAGCGCGCCACCGCCGCCGACCCGACCCGCTACCCCCGCCCCGAGGACGCCCTCCGCATGGCCACACTCGGCGGCGCGGAAGCACTGGGCCTGGCCGACGAGATCGGCTCACTGACGCCGGGCAAGCGAGCGGACCTGCTGGTCGTCGACCCCCAGATGCTCAACTTCGCCCCCCGCGGCGACTGGATCAGCCAGTTGGTCTTCAACGGCCAACCCACCAACGTCAAATGGGTCTTCGTCAACGGCATCGCCCTCAAGCGCAACGGCACCCTCACCGCCGACACCCACCAAGTCATCGAAAACGCCCAACACGCCGCCGACCACGTACAGGAGCTACTCGACCGCTGACCCCACCCACCGCCCGACACCCCGCTCACCGCCCGGACACATCCGCCCGCCGCCCGAACACCCCGCCCACCGTCCGGACACCCGTCCGCCGCCCGAACACCCACCCACCGCCCGAACACACCTGCCCACCGCCCGAACCCCCGCCGCAGCGTGCCCCCGGCTGACGGCCGCTGACCGGCCGAGCACCCTGGTCGCCGCCGCCACTACGGCCACCCGCCGGTTCGCACAGCGCCCACCCCCGGGCCGCGGACCCAGGTGGCGCTGGTCGGCGCCGTCACTCCGGCCAGCCGCCGGTTCGTGATGGCGCCCAGCCCGCCGCCAACCAGCTGCGGGAGCTGCTCGACTCGCTGCCCCACAGGCCGCCCGGGCACCCCACTGCGGCGGCGTGCCTGGGCGCCCGACACGACCATGCCGCTACCCGCGATCACGCGGGCACCGTTCTCCACCGCAGCCAGTTCAGGCGCGGCCAGTTCGGGCACGGGGCCGGGTCGAGCAGCGCCGGGCCGAACCGGCTGGCTGGCCTGGGCGCGTCGTCGCTGTAGGCAACCCGGGCTGGCGTCGGAGGTAATCGCCTGCCCACGGGCGGCCGTCACGGTAACGAACCCCCACGGCCCATCGCCCCACCAACCACGACCCCCATCGACCACGACCCCCATCGACCGGGATCCCTGCCGGCTGCGTCCCTGCTTGCCGTGATCCCTACCGGCTGCGTCCCCTGCTGGCCGCGATCCCCGCCGGCTGCGTCCCCTGCTGGCTGCGTTCTCTGCCGACCACGTCCCCCTGCTGGCCGCGATCCCCGCCAGCCACACCTCACCAGCCTCGACCCCGCGTCTTGCCCACAGCCCTCGACGTGATCCGTCTCGCCGCGTCCACGCCGGGGCTACGTCCACGCCCCCAGCCGGGACTGAGCTTGTGGCATCACCTCGGCACCCGCCTCGACCTGGTGGGTGTATGCGGGCCCGTGCGGGGTACCCCGCCGCCATGGCGGCTGTGAGCAAGGAAATTCCGGTGCCCATCGACCGCGTCTGGGCCGTGTTGGCCGATGGCTGGACCTACGCGAGCTGGGTTGTGGGCGCCTCCCACATCCGGCGGGTGGACTCGACCTGGCCCGCGGAGGGGTCGGGTATCCACCACAGCGTGGGTCTCTGGCCGCTGGTCATCAACGACGTCACCCGGGTTCGCGCGGTCCGGCCCGGGGAGATGGTGGAGCTGGACGCGCGGTTGTGGCCGGTCGGCGCGGCCACCGTGCGGCTGGAGTTGTTTCCCACGGCCACGGGCACCCGCGTCGTGATGACCGAGAACGCGCGCAGCGGGCCCGCCGCCGCGCTGCCGGAGCGGGCGCAGGACCTCATGCTCGTGCCCAGGAACAAGGAATCGCTCGAGCGGCTGTGCGCCCTGGCCGCTCGCAAGACCGACTGAGGAGAAGCAATGCCCCTGGCCATGGTGACCGGCGCGTCCTCCGGGATCGGCCTGGAACTCTCCCGGGAGTTCGCCGAGCACGGCTTCGACGTCGTGATGGTCGCCGAGGAGGCGGCCATCCACACCGCGGCGGCCGAGATCGGCCCCAAGGCGCGGCCGCTGCAACTCGACCTGACCGACCCGGCCGCGGTGGAGGAGCTGATCGACCAGGTCGGCATCCCGGACGCCGTGGCCATCAACGCGGGCACCGGCGTCGGCGGCGCGTTCGTGCACGAGACGACCCTGGAGGACCAGCTCGCCACGGTCGACCTCAACATCCGTTCCGCCGTGCACCTGGCCAAACGCGTCCTCCCCGGCATGGTCGACCGCAAGAGCGGCCGGGTCATGATCACCTCCTCCATCGCCTCGGCCATGCCCGGCCCGTACCAGGCGGTCTACAACGCCTCCAAGGCGTTCCTGCGCTCCTTCGCCCAAGGCGTGCGCCAAGAGCTGAAAGGCACCGGCGTCACGATCACCACCCTGATGCCCGGCCTCACCGAGACCCGGTTCTTCGAGCGCGCGGGCATGCTGGACACCAAGCTCGGCGCGACCTCCCTCAAGGGCTCGGCGACCACCGTCGCCCACGAGGGCTTCGAGGCGCTGATGAAGGGCCGCAGCAGCGTGATCCCCGGGACCATCATCAACCGCCTGCAGACCCTCGGCAGCCGCCTGCTCCCTGACCGGGTCCTGGCCGCGGTCCACGGCAAGCTCTCGAAGCCCGGCACCGCCTGACCCGAACCACGGCGGTGATGGCGACGGAAACCGCTAGTCCAACATCCGGTGCAGGCCGTGGATGAGGGCGCGGTAAGCCGGGCCGTACCAGCCGTTCGCGGCGAGCGCGGCCCGGGCGGCGTTGGCGCCCGCCGCGCCGTGGACGCCGCCGCCGGGATGGGCGGACGCGCCTGCCAGGTAGAGCCCGTCGATGACCGTGTCCGCCCGGCCCAGGCCCGGGGTGGGGCGGAAGACCAACTGCTGGTGGATGCTCGCCGTCCCCGCGTTGATCGCGCCGTCGACCAGCGACTGGTTGCCGCGCTGCAGGTCCGCCGGTCCCGCGACCGTGCGGCCGATGACGAGGTCGGCGAAGCCGGGGGCGTGGCGGTCGATGATCGCCTCGACCTCCGCCGCCCACGCGGCGAGTCGGGGGCGGGTCCACTCGCCGCCCCGGGGAACGTGCGTGTAGAGCCAGGCGGACTCGGTGCCCGCGGGGGAGCGGGTGGGGTCGGCCGTGGTCATCTGGCCCAGCAGCAGGAACGGCTGCTCCGGGACACGGCCGCGGGCGAGGTCCGCGTTCACCGAGATGAACCCGTCGAGGTCGACGCCCAGGTGCACGGTCCCAGCCCGGCCCGCATCCCCGGCCTTCCACGGGATGGGCCCGGACAGCGCCCAGTCGATCTTGATCGTCGCGTCGTCCCAGTCGAACCGGCTCAGGTCGTCGCGGAGCCGGGTGGGCAGCCGGTTCGCCCCGACCAGGTCGAGGTACAGGGTGGGCGCGGGGACATCGGCCAGCACAGCCCGGGTCGCACGCACCGGCTCGCCCGCGATGACCCCGAGCGCGCGCCCGCCGCGCACGACCACCTCGGTCACCGGCCTGCCGCACTCGACTCGTCCGCCCCGAGCGCGCAGCCGCGAGACCAGGGCGTCGGTGATGGCGCTCGCCCCGCCCTCGGGCACCGGGAACCCCACGTCCTGGCCCAGCATGCCGAGCAGCCACCCGAACAGCGCGCTGCCCGCCGCCGTCGGGCCCAGGTCGGTGTGCAGCGCGTTGCCCGCGAGCAGCGCCCGCGCGCCCTCGCCTGCGAACCGCTCCTCGCCGAAGCGCCGCACCGGCTGCGTCGCCACCCTGGCCGCCCGCAGCGCGGCGCCGAGGCCGTTCCGGCGCACCAGCCGGACCCCTGCTCGGACCGGGGGGAACGGGCGCAGCAGCGCGGCCAGCAGGTCGTCGCGGATCTCCCGGAACACCGCGTACTCCCGGCGCCACGCGTCCCCGTCGCCCGGGGCGAAGCGCGACAGCGACTCGGCGGTCACGTCGACGTCCCGCGACAGCAGCGCCACCCGGTCGTCCGGGAACACGTGCGCGAGCACCTCGGGCGCGTGCCGCCAGCGCAGCCCGTGCTCCTCCAGCCGCAGGTCGGCGAGGACGGGCGAGGCGACGCCGAGGGGGTAGAAGGCGCTGTAGAGGTCGTGCCGGAAGCCGGGGACCGTGAGTTCCGCGGTGCGCACGGCGCCGCCGGGGGTGTCCTGGCCCTCCAGGACCAGGACGTCCCACCCGGCGTCGGCCAGCACGTTCGCCGCGACCAGCCCGTTGGGGCCGCTGCCGATCACCACGGCGTCATGGGGTGAGCCCATAGGGGGTTACCGGCGCATGCCCGCCAGCAGTTGGCCGGCCTGCTCGGCATAAGGCGCGTCGACGAGGACGTCGTAGCTGTCCGCCCGCATGCCCGACACCGACGAGAAGTCGCGGTTGCCGCCGCCCATCGCGTGCGTGAGCAGGCCGAAGACGCCGCCGAGGATCGCTCCCAGGATGGCGCCGTACAGGGCGAGCAGCAGTCCGGAGATCAGCGGGTTGATCCAGTTGAACATGCCGAACAGCCACCCGAACACCGCACCCAGCACCGCGCCGGAGATGGCGGACTGCCCCGCCGACTTCCACAGCGTCAGCCTGCCGGTGACCTGCTCGAACGTGCTGAGGCCCCGGCCGACGATGGCCGCGTGCTCGACCGGGAAGCGCTGGTCGGACAGGTGGTCGACGGCGCGCTCGGCCTCGGCGTAGCTGGCGTACGAACCCACGACGAGCTGGGCTTTCTCGGATTGGAACTGCGTCACGGCCACTCCTTTGTCGTAGTCCGTCACGCGATGAGTGCCCCGGCCGGGTCAGGCTCAATCACCCGGCCGGGAAGATTCATCCGGCCGTGCGTGGGTACGCGCCACCGGTCCTTTGAGGACTTATCGAGAATCTCGATCGTCGAGAGGGTGGGCAAATTGATCAACAACCCTTGCCCCCGTGCGTAGCATGAGCGCGTGGAACTCGAGGTGCGGCACCTCCGGGCGCTGGTGACGGTCGCCGACGAGGGCAGCATCACCAAGGCCGCTGCCGTGCTCGGCCTCGCCCAGCCGTCGCTGACCGCGCAGGTGCAGCGCATCGAGCGCGCCATCGGCGAGAAGGTCTTCGAGCGCGGCCGCACGGGCGTGGTGACCACGTCGTTCGGCCGGGGCCTGCTGGCCAGGGCCCGCGCGGTGCTCCGCGAGATGGACGACCTGATGGTCATCTCCACCCGCTCGACGCGGCGGGAGATCGTCCTCGGCGATGTCGGCCTGCTGCTGTCGGAGATCGTGCCCCGGCTGGAGGAGGTGTTCGCCGCCGACCGCGGCTACACCGTCCGCGCCCACATCGACACCGCCCCGGACGCGCTGGTCACGATGCTGCGCGCGGGCAGCCTGGACGCCGCGCTCATCAGCGACGTGATCGGCTTCGAGAGCGTCGAGGTGCACAACCTCCGCATGGAGACGGTCGTCCCGCTGGAACCGGCCTTCGTCGCCCTGTGGGACCGCCACCCGCTCGCCGACCGGGAGGCCATCGACCTCGCCGACCTCGCGGGCGAGTCGTGGATCGTCAACCCGCACGACAACCCCGGCTGGCTGGCAGCGCTCCGCTCCGCCTGCCGCGAGCTGGGGTTCGAGCCGCGCATCGGCTACCAGTCCACCCACAACGCCGGCGCGCGCGAGTTCGTCGGCACCGGCAAGTGCGTCGCCATCGCCGACCCGCTGTCGGTGGAGAACCGGGGCGTCGTCTTCCGCCCGCTGGTCGGCGACCCGGTGCGCGGACGCATCGATCTGGCCTGGACCGACCAGTGCCCGGTCCCGGTGCAGATCCTGCGCCGCGTGGTCGTCGACGCCTACCGGACGATGGTCGACCGCATCCCCGCGTACCGGAACTGGTGGTCACGACGGGGGATGGTCCCCGCTTGATGAGCGATCGCGGTCCCCCGTGGTCGAGAATGCGGACATGAAGGCAGCCGGGTGGGCAGCGGGTGTGCTCGACGCGGGCGGCGAGATGGGCGCGCTCGTCGGCGCGTTCGACTGGGCGGCGACCCCGCTCGGGCCCATGGACGACTGGCCGCAGAGCCTGCGCACCGCCGTCAGCGTCTGCCTGACCTCCCGGTTCCCCATCCTGCTCTGGTGGGGCCCGGAGCTGGTCATGATCTACAACGACGCCTACCGGCCGATCCTCGGCGCCTCCAAGCACCCGGTCGCGCTCGGCGCGCCCGGCCGGGCGATCTGGCCGGAGATCTGGGACGTCATCGGCCCCATGCTGCGCGGGGTCATGGCGGGCGAGGGCGCTACCTGGTCCGACGACCAGCTCCTGCTGCTCGACCGCAACGGCTTTCTGGAGGAGTGCTACTTCACCTTCTCCTACAGCCCCATAGTCGACGAGTCGGGCGCGACCGGCGGGGTGTTCTGCGCGGTCACCGAGACCACCGAGAAGCTGGTCGGCGCCCGCAGGCTGGCCACGCTCGGCAGGCTCGCGGCCGGTCTGGTGGACACCGTCAGCCCGGAGCAGGCGTGCGCGCGGGCGGTGGACGTGCTCACCGCCAACCGCGACGACGTGCCGTTCGCCGAGGTCAGGCTGGGCGGCGAGCGGATCAGGGCGGGCGAGGCGCGCGACACCGACGGCCTCGACGTCGCCGTCGGGCGGCACGGCCGGACCGTCGCGCCCGGGTACTACGCCGCCCCGGTGATCGAGCCGGGGGCGACCGAGCCCACCGCCGTGCTGGTCTTCGGGGTGAGCGACCGCAGACCCTTCGACGACGGCTACCGCTCGTTCCTCGACCTCAGCGCCGGGCACCTGGCCACGGCCATCAGCGGCGCCCGCGCCTACGTCGCCCAGCAGCGCCGCGCCCAGGCCCTCGCCGAGCTCGACACGGCCAAGACCACGTTCTTCTCCAACATCAGCCACGAGCTGCGCACCCCGCTCACCCTGATCCTCGGCCCGGTCGCCGACGCGCTCGACGAGCCGCTGCCCGAGCGCCAGCGCAGCAGGCTCGAACTGATCGCGCGCAGCGCCGGACGGCTGCGCAAGCTGGTCAACGGGATGCTCGACTTCGCCAGGATCGAGGCGGGCAGGCTGGTCCCCGAGCCCGCTCCGGTCGACCTCGCCCGCGCCACGACCGCCCTGGCCCACGTCTTCGCCCCCGCGGTCGAGCGGGCCGGGCTCACCCTGGTCGTCGACGCGCCCCGGCTGCCCCGGCTGTCCTACCTGGACCGCGAGATGTGGGACCGGGTCGTGCTCAACCTGTTGTCCAACGCGGTCAAGTACACCCTGGACGGCGAGATCCGCGTCGAGCTCCGCGACGTCGGCGACGCCGCGGAGCTGCGGGTGCGCGACACCGGGGTCGGCATCCCCGCCGACGAGGTGCCCCGGCTGTTCGAGCGGTTCCACCGCGTGCGCGGCGTCGAGGGCCGCACGCACGAGGGCAGCGGCATCGGCCTGGCGATGGTGGCCGAACTGCTGCGCCTGCTCGACGGGACCGTCGAGGTCGAGTCCACCGTGGGCGAGGGGACGACGTTCACCGTCCGCGTGCCGTACGGGCGGCCGAGCGCGGGCGTGTCCGGCGCCCGGCCCGGCGGGCACGCCGAGGTCGTCACGCCGTACGTGGAGGAGGCGCTGTCGTGGACGGCGCCGCTGGACCGCCAGGACGGGCACCGCTTCTCCGACCGGCCCCGGCTGCTGGTCGCCGAGGACAACCGCGACCTGCGCGACTACCTGCGCGACCTGCTCGAACCGCACTACGCCGTCGAGGACGTCGCCGACGGCGCGGAGGCGCTGGTCCGGCTGCGCGCGCAGCGGCCGGACATGGTGCTCGCCGACGTGATGATGCCGCGGCTGGACGGCTTCGGCCTGCTCGCCGCCGTCCGCGCCGACCCGGACCTGCGCGACCTGCCGGTGGTACTGCTCTCCGCGCGTGCCGGGGAGGAGGCCGCCGCGGAGGGCTTCGCCGCGGGCGCGGACGACTACCTGGTCAAGCCGTTCTCCCCGGTGGACCTGCGCACCCGGCTGCGGGCCAACCTCGACCGCGCCGCCGCCCGCTCCCGCGACGCGGCGTGGCGCGCGGCGATCGTGCACGGCCTGCACGACGGCGTGGCCATCGCGACCGGCTCCGGCGTGGTGATCGAGGTCAACGAGGCGTTCGGCCGCATCACCGGCTACGGCCCGGAGGGCCTGCCCTACACCCAGCCCTACCCGTGGCTGCCCAGGCCGGACGCCGACCCGGCCGAGTGGGCGCTCATCGAGGACGCCGCGCTCGTCGTCCATGACGACCCGGCGGGCCAGGTGGAGCTGCCCCTGCGCCACCGCGACGGCCACACCGTGTGGGTCGCCCTCGCCTGGAGCGCCGTCAAGGCGGGCGACGGCGATACCCTGGTCGTGGGCACCGTCCGCGACATCACCCGCGAGCGCGGCCTGCGTGAGCGCCGCACGGCCGCGGCGGAACTGGCCGCGGTGCTCGCCGCCGCGCCCGGTCCGGCCGAACTGCTCGCGGCCACCATCCACGGCTTCGCCGACGTCTTCGGCGGGACGGTGCTCGTCATCCCGCCGACCCGCCAATGGCCGCCCGACACCGTGGTCACCGGCGAGGGCACGACCGGATGGACGGCGCTGCCCGAGGCGGTGCGCGACGGGCTGACCGCCGCCCGCGGCGGCGACCGGACCGACCCGCCGCCCGGCCTGCTGCTCACCGCGGCCGACCACACCGTCTGGGTCCACTTCCCGGCGCCCCGACCGGTCGGCGCTGACGAACTGCTGCTGGCCCACCTGCTCGCCGACGTCCTGGCCACCGGCATCGACCGCGCGGCCCGCGAGGCCAGCCGGGCGAACACCGAGGAGAACCTGCGCGCGGCGATCGACAGCCACCGGTTCATCGGCCAGGCCGTGGGCATCCTGATGGAGCGGCACCGGCTCACCGCGGCGGCCGCGTTCGAGCGCCTCCGCGCCGCGTCGCAGCGCCGCAACATCAAGCTGCGCGACATCGCCGACCACGTCATCGCCACCGGCGAGGAGGTCTCCTGACGGGTGAGCCTGTTGCCGCTGCCATAGGGCGGGGCCATACTGGCCCGTGGGGGAAGGTCTAACAGCGGGCCTGCACGGACGTCGACGTGAGGGACGCTCTCATGGGAAACGTCAGTAGGTCATGCGTCGCCAGCACGATCGCCGTGGACGTGCTGGGCACGCCGGACCAGCCGCGCGTCCTGGTCACCGGCGACGTCGACGCCCTGACCGTCATCGAACTCGTCGAGGCCCTGGCCGACGCCCTGCGGGCCCGGCCTGCGGCGCTCTGCGTCGACCTGCGGTCCGCGAGCTTCTTCGGCGCGGCCGGGCTGAGCGCGCTGCTCTCGGCCAGGGAGACCGCGTGCGGACAGGACACCCGGTGGCGGGTGCTGATAGCCGACCACTCGATCGTCTGGCGCGTCGTCGACGTGACCGGCTTGGCGGGCGAGCTGAACGCGGTGGTCGCCGACCCCTTCTGAGTGAATCTCAGGTGATGCTCACCCGTCCGTCCGCCTCGGCGAACTCCAGCAGCCGCGCGCCCTCGGCGAGCACGTCGTCGCGCTGCGCCGGGGTCAGCGGGCGGAACACCTCGACGTCGAGCCCGGTCTCGCCGATCCGCCAGATGCCGTGGACGAAGCCGTCCACCAGCAGCGTCGGCTTCCCGCCGATGATGATGCCGCGCCGGTAGTCCTCGTCGGAGATCACGCGGGTGCGGTCGCGGTGGGCCAGCAGCAGGTTGTCGAACTCCGGCAGGAACCGCACCGGCGCGGGCGTGTCGGGGTCCGGCAGCGGCCCGTCGGGGATGTCGAGCAGTTCGCGGCCCGTGTCGTCCACCAGGACGCGCAGGTCGAGGTCGCGGACGACCGCGCGGAGCCGGGTCAGGCCCGACCACGCCTGGATGTCGGCGACCGTCGCGGGCCCGAACGCGGCGAGGTAGCGCGACACCAGGTCGATCGGCTCCTCCGAGGACGGCGGCGCGAGCCCCCACACCGCCCGCCCGCTCTGACCCCACACCGCGCGCGGCGGGAGCTGGACGAGCGAGACCAGGAACGGGACCGCCGTGCCCAGCGACTCCGCGTCCAGCGACGGCCACCGCGCGCCGAGCAGGTCGCACAGCTCCCGTCGGGTGCGCGGCTTCTCCGCCAGGACCTCCGTGGCGGCGGCGACCAATTCGGCGGGGTCCAGGTCGGTGACCGCGGACTTGAACGGCGACGACGCCAGCCGCCGGAACAGCATCGACCGCACCAGCGGCTGGATGCGGCCGTGGTCGGCGGCGCTGACCAGGTGGATCGTCGCCCGGTAGAGGTGCGACCGCAGCACGGCGCCCGACGAGACCAGGTCGGCCAGCTCGCCTGCCTTGAAGTCGCGCAGCCGCGACCACAGGCCGAAGTACGGCGAGAACGGCTCCTGCGCCTGCATCCCCACCAGGTGCTCCACCGCGGCCAGCGCCGAGATGTCGGACCGCTCCAGCAGCAGCTGGCGGTGCAGGGTGGCGCGGTTGAGCGCGCGCGTGGTCAGCATGCGGCGAGCGTAGGGCGCACTGCGGACAGGTTCAGTCCGGAAGGAACTGCACGCGCACCGAGTCGTCGTTCGGCACGACGATCGTCCGCCTGCCCGCGCCCTCCCAGTCGGGCGGCACGAGGAAGAGCCGTCCGCCCGCCTCGGTGAGCAGCCGCAGACCCTGGCAGCGCACGGTGAACGAGCCGCCGTCGTCGAGCGCGAATTGGTCGACCCCGGCGAGGTCCTCCGGCAGGTAGAGCCGCTGGGTCAGGTCCAGCACGACCATCGGGCGGGTGTGCAGCTCGGCGGCGGCCTCCGCGGCCCGGCCCCGGCCGTAGGCGCCCGCGAAGACGTTGGTCGCCCAGAACAGCCCGATGACCGTCATCCCGGCCAGCCCGACCAGGATCAGCACCTCGTTGACACCACGCGTGTGCCTGCCGGGGGAGCGCAGCTCGCGCGCGATCCACAGGCCGTAGGCGACCAGGGGGAGACCGAGCCCGAGGCAGATGGGCGTCAGGCCGGGGAACTCGCGTTTGGACAGTTCCACCCACAGCAGACCCACCATGCCGCGCACGAACATCACCAGGCCCAGCAGTCCTGCCGCGACCGCGATGACGTACGGGACCGTGCGCCTACCCCGGTGCAGCAACACGATCACCGCCTGGTGCGCGGCCAGCGCCAGCAGCATGAGCACGAGCAGGAAGGCCAGCGGCGGGAACACCACCTCGGTGCCGAGCATCAGCACCTCGGTCGTGGACAGGTCCAGCACCGCGAGGTCGACGCCGAAGTGCTCGTAGCGGGCCAGGGTGGACACGTAGCCGAAGTAGAACAGCAGCGCCGAGGCCAGGGTCGTCGGGGTGGCGACGGCGGCGATGGTCTGCCAGCGGCCGAGCGCCTGCTCCGGGTCCGCCTCAGCCGGTCGCCGTGGGCTCAGCCGTGGTGACCTCGGTCGTCGTGGTCGTCTCGTCGGGGTCGGTCGTGGTCGGCTCCGTCGTCGGGCCCTCGCGGCAGGTTCGGCTGGGGGAGTCATAGTCGTCCTCCGGGCAGGGCGCCGCGGTCAGCTCGATCGTCTGTCCCCAGCTCACCGGCACCGGGTCGGCGGCGGAGGGCCCGGCGGCGGCCACGTCCGGGTCGTCGCACGGGATCCCGCGTGCCGACGGACAGGACGCGGTGAACGTGACCGACAGCGCGCCCGTGCCCGCGCCGGTGGGCACCGCCTGGATCGCGCAGGTGTTCAGGTACCAGTCGGCCTGTGCGGGGAAGGTGTAGCCCGCGCAGTCGGCCTCGAACTCGCCCGCGCACGAGTCGGCGTCGGAGGCGAAGGCGAACGGGCCGCCGAGCGAGACGGACACCGAGACCGCCACCGAGGGGACCTCGGCGGGCGACTCGCCGATCCGGAAAACCTTGCACTGCGGACGGAACTCGCCGTCGAGGTCGGTGAAGAACTCGGGCCAGTCGGCGTTGTCGGTCCGGCCGTCGAGCCGCGGCCCGCCGACCAGGATCGTGCGCTCGTCGGGGCCGCTCCCGCCGCCGCGCCCGGTCTCCGTGGGCTCCTCGGTGTCCACGGCGCCGAACGACGTCGGCTCGGCCCGCCTCGTGTCCTCGGGTTTGCCCACCCCGGCCGTCGAGCCGCAGGCCACGGCGAGCAGAACCACCGGTATCCACGCCAGGTGTCGGGTTCCCATCGGTCACCCCCGATGCGCTGTTCCTCTACCCGAACCATCGCGGGGGGTGTCAAGAGCATGACGGACGTTCACCCGATCAGATGAGAACTAGTCCCGCAGGTACCGCACGATCGCCAGCACCCGACGGCTGTACGCGGCGGTGTGCACCAGGCCGAGCTTGTCGAAGATGGCGTTGATGTGCTTCTCCACCGAGCTGCGCGACAACGCCATGGCGTCGGCGATCCCGGTGTTGCTGTGCCCCTGCGCCATCTTCTCCAGCACGTCCCGCTCCCGGTCGGTGAGCCGCGACAGCGGGTCGGTGTGGCTGGTGCGGGCGAGGAGGCGGCGCACCACCTCCGGGTCGAACGCGGCGCCGCCCGCGTGCACCCGGTCGAGCGCGGACAGGAACTCGCCGACGTCCATCACCCGGTCCTTGAGCAGGTAGCCGACCCGCCCGGTCTCGTCGCTGATCAGGTCGGCGGCGTAGCGCTTCTCCACGTACTGCGACAGCACCAGCACGGCGGTCTCCGGCCACCGCCGCCGGATCTCCAGGGCGGCGCGCAGGCCGTCGTCGGTGTGGGTGGGCGGCATCCGGACATCGGTGACGACGACGTCCGGGCGGTGGCGCTCGGCCTCGACCAGGAGCGCGGCGGCGTCCCCGACGGCGGCGACCACGTCGTGGCCCTCGTCGGCCAGCAGCCGCACCAGCCCTTCCCGCAGCAACGTCGAGTCCTCGGCGACGACTATGCGCACGGCAACCTCGCGGTGATCACGGTCGGCCCCGCGGGCGGGCTGTCCACAGTGAACACGCCATCCACGGCCGCGACCCGCCGGGCGAGCCCGGACAGCCCGCCGCCGCGCGGATCGGCGCCTCCGACCCCGTCGTCCGTCACCCGGACGACGATGGCGGACCCGACCCGCTCCACCGCCAGGTCGATGCGGCTCGCGCCGGAGTGCTTCACCGCGTTCGTCACCGCCTCGGAGGCGACGAAGTAGGCGGGCACCTCGACGGCGCTGGGGTACCGCTCGGTGAGCGTGTACCGCAGGTGCACCGGGATCACCGCCATCTCGGCCAGCGACTCCAACGCCACCCGCAACCCATCGGTGTCCAACGCGATCGGGTACACCCGCCAGGTCACCTCGCGCAGGTCGGTCAGCGCCCGCCCGGCCTCGTCGTGCGCCTGCCGCACCAACTCCGCCGCCCGCCCGGAGTCGTCGGTGCGCCGCGCCCGCCCGAGCAACATCCCCAACGCCACGATCCGCTGCTGCACCCCGTCATGCAGATCCCGCTCGATCCGCCTGCGCTCGGCGTCGATCGCCTCGACCACCTCGGCCCGGCTCACGGTCAACTCCGACACCCGCCGCTGCAGCCGCTCCTGCACCGTCGGCCCGAGGAAGTGCCGAGCCAACCGCCGATCCAACTCGACGACCCCCAACATCCCCTGAATGGTGACGAACGCCAGCAGCCCCCCGAAGAGGACGTACGTCACCGGGTCATACCAACTCACCCCCTCCGGCGCGTCGAACTCGATGATGGACCCGCCTCTGGCCAACTGCACCAACATCAACACGGCGTTGACGGCGCCGAAGAGCATCAGCAGCAGCACCCCGAGCCCCAACCCGCCCACCAGCCACCGCACCCCGAGGTACCGCAAGGCCCGCTCGCCGCTGAACTCCCCGGTGAACGCCTGCCCGAAGAACCGGAGGATCCGCCCCCGCTCGAACTCCGCCAGCCCCCGCGCCACCCCGTACACCCACGGCCGCCCCCCGACCGCCATCCCGAGGAGAGCGAGGATCAGGAACACCACCTCACCGACCGCCGACACCCCGCCGACCGCCACCCCCACCACCAGACGCCCCGCCACCCGAACCATCTCACCCGACACCAGCGGCACCCATTCAGTCTAGTTCTCACCCCACGGCAGACCTGTCACTGCCGTGGTCCTGTCACCGCACCAGTTCTCCCGGCGCGCCGGTTCGGTCACTGCGTTGGTCCTCCCCTCCGCTGGTTCTGTCGCCGGGTGGGTACTGTCGCCGGACGGGTTCTGACGTCGGGTCGGTTCTGTCGCTGGGCAGGCTCGCCCGCTGGGCAGGCTCGCCCGCTGGGCAGGCTCGGCGGCTGGGCAGACTCGGCCGCTGGGATGGGTTTGTCACCGAGCTGGCTCTGCCGTCGGGCGGGTCCTGTCGCTGGCGGGTTTGTCGTCGGGCGGGTTCTGTCGCTGGGCTGGTTGTCACCGGACGGGTTTGTCGTTGGGCTGGTTCCGCCGCCGGGCTGGCTTGCCGCCGAGATGGTTCCGCCGTCGGGCTGGCTTTGCCGCCGGGCTGGTTTCGCCGTCGGGTGGGGTTTGTCGTTGGGCTGGTTCTGTCGCTGGCCGGGTTCTTCCGCGGCGCTGGTTCTGGCGCCCTGGGGACCCGGCGGGGCTGGCGCGTGCATGTCGCTGATTGGAGTTCCCTGCGTTCTGCGAGGTGAACGCGCCTGTGGAGTTGGAGGTGGTGCCGTTGCCGTTGCTGCCGTGATTCTGCCGCCGGGGCGGGGCCTCCTACGCCCGTGGTTCTTCCACTGCGCTGGGCGGGCTGCGTACCAAGGGCGGCGGGTAAGGGTGTGGAGTGGGTCAGCGGTCCAGGGGCTTGAGCACCTGGGTCGCCTCCGGGTCCCCGCGGCGGGAGCGGAGGCGGATGACCACGAACAGGGCGATCGCGATGCCCGCCCCGATCAGGACGACCTTCTGGAACAGGCCCGCGTAGTCGTCCACCACGTGCCAGTTGGCGCCGAGTAAGTAGCCTGCGGTCACGAATATTGTGTTCCAAATCAGGCTGCCCAGGGCCGTAAGGGCTAGGAATAAGGGGAAGCTCATTCGGGCCACGCCTGCCGGTAGCGAGATCAGGCTGCGGAACAGGGGGATCATCCGGCCGAAGAAGACCGCCTTCGTGCCGTGTTTGGTGAACCAGCGTTCGGTTCGGTCGAAGTCGGTTACCTTCAGCAGGGGGATCTTGGCCACCAGCGCTCTGGTGCGTTCGCGGCCTAGGAGTGCGCCTGCGAGGTACACCAGGATCGCTCCGACCACCGAACCCGCCGTGGTCCAGATCAGGGCCTCGGCCAGCGTGAACGTTCCGTTGCTGGCGGAGAAGCCCGCCAGCGGCAGGACCAGTTCGCTGGGGATCGGGGGGAAGAGGTTGTCCAGGCCGACGACGACGGCCGCACCCGCGCCGCCGAGGGTGTCCATCAGATCGACGGCCCACCCGGCCAGGCCGTCGAGGTTTTCCTGCGCCACTGCTTCCCCCAAATCAAAGGACATGCGAATGCTGACGAAAACCAGGTTAAGACCTCGATAGCGCGCCCACCACGAGGAGATCCATCCGCTTTCCTGCGGTTTACCGCAACCTCCCATTGAGGAAAACCTCAATCGGTATGCTCCGGAGATGGACCGAGACATCCGCGATAGCGACGACGTCCTGCGGCTGCTCGATCGGCTGTTCCCGGTGGACGCCGATCGCTGGACCGGAGGGGCGGGCAGCCAGTGGTGGGACGCGTTCTACGCCGACCGCGACCGTCCCGTCCCGTTCTTCGTGGACAAGCCCGACGAGAACCTCGTGGACTACCTCGACCGCGGCCTGATCGCCCCCGGCCGCGCCCTCGACATCGGGTGCGGGGCAGGCCGCAACTCCCGGTACCTCGCCGAGGCGGGATACGTCGTGGACGCGGTGGACCTCTCGCCCGCCGCCATCGCGTGGGCGCGGGAACACGCGGCCGTCGCGCGGATCACCTACCACCAGGGCGACGTCTTCGCGCTGCCCGTCACCGGACCCTACGACCTGGTCTACGACTCCGGCTGCTTCCACCACCTGCCGCCACACCGGCGGGTCAGTTACCTGGCGCTCCTCGACCGCGTCCTCGCCCCCGGCGGCCACTTCGGGCTCACCTGCTTCACCGAGGACGAGGGCTCAGCACTCTCCGACGCCGACTTCTACCTGCGCGGTGGGCTGGAGGGCGGGCTCGGCTACTCCCCGGAGTCCCTGCGGTGGATCTTCTCGCGGCTGACCGAGGTCGAGCTGCGCCGCATGCGCGAGGACACCGCCCACTTCGGCAAGGACTTCCTCTGGACGGCCCTATTCCGCCGAGACGAGCTCCCCTAGCCGCGCGCACAGCATCGACACCAGCTCCGCCTCATGCGCGGCCAGGTAGAAGTGCCCGCCCGACCACACCGTCAGGTCGAACTCCGCGGTGGTCAGCTCCGCCCACCCGCGCATGTCCGACACCGGGGCTTCCGGGTCGTCCTCGGCGGTGTGGGCGACGATGGGGACCGCGACCGGCGGCAGCGACCCGGGCTCGTACGTGCGGACGAGGTGGTAGTCGGCGCGGATGGCCGGGAGGATGAGGTCGCGCAGCTCCGGGTGGTCGAGCACCTCCGCGTTGGCCTCCCCGAGCCGCTTGACGTCGGCGATGATGGCGCTGTCGCCCTGGACGTCGCGGATGCGCAGCAGGTGGGGCGGGCGGCGGCCGGACACGGCCAGCAGGACGGGCGGGACCGGCAGCGCCCTGGTGACCTCGTGCGCCACGGACGCGCCCATGCTGTGTCCGAAGAGGACAAGCGGCAGGTCGGTCGGCAGCGCCGCCGTGACCGCCGCGACCAGCGGCTCCATCGTGTCGACACACGGCTCGGCGATCCGGTCCTGACGCCCCGGGTAGCGCACCGCCAGCACCTCGACGTCCGGCGGGACGTGCGCGCCCCAACCCCGGAAGGCCGCCGCCGTGCCGCCCGCATGCGGGAAACACACCAGCCGCGCCGCCGCCCGCCGCGGCCCGGTCACCTGCCGGAACCACTCACTCATACCGACCTCCGTCGCGCCGTCCGCAGCCACTCCGCGCCGCCCGGGTGCGGGAGGCGTGCCGCGCCTTCCCTGGCGCGGTGATCTCTCGCAACCATTCGCCCAAACCGACCTCCGCCGCGACGGGCACGGCCGCTTCGGGCCGCCCGGGTGCTGGACGTGCCGCCACTGGCCTCGGTCCGGTGGTCCGTCGCAACCGTCCGCTCATGCCGACCCCCGTCGCACCGCGGCCCGTCTGGGTTCGGTGATCGGTCGGAACCATCCGTTCATGCCGACCCCCGTCGCCCTGCGGCCCGTCCCGGTTCGGTGGTCTGTCGAGGGCAGCCGTTCATGCCGACCTCCGTCGCGCCGCGCGCAACCACTCCGTGCGGATGAGGCCGCTGGGGATGCGGATGAGGCGCCAGTACCTGCGGAAACGGCGGCGGGTGTCCTCGTCGGTGGCCAGGACCCGGGTCTCGGTGCGCAGCACGCCGTCCTGGACGCGGAAGTCGAACGCCACCTTGTAGTGCCCGGGCTCGTCGACGGCGCGGAAGGTCGCGGCCGGGTCGTCGCCGAGCGGCACGGGGCCGGTCTGGTCGCCGACCCGCACGACCGCCCCGACGACCAGCGCGTCCGCACTCCGGGACAGCACGGTGAAGCCGCCAGCGGTCAGCTGGGTCAGGAACGGCCGGTCGGCGGGCATGCGGGTGCGGCCGAGGGACCCGGCGAACAGCAGGGCCCGGAACAGCGGGACCTCCCGCCAGGTCACCCGCTCGACGGCCGCCACCGACCCGCTGAACGCGATGTCGTGGTGCTCGCCGAACTGCCAGCGCGGAAGCACGTCGTCCAGCCGCATGTCACCGCTCCCGCTGGTAGACCAGGGCGGCGAGGCCCACGACGAGCCCGCCGACGAACCAGTACGGCTCATAGCCGAAGTAACTGAACTGCTCGGGCAGCGACAGCGTGTCCTGCGTGCCCCGCGCCAGCACGATCGCCGCCGAGATGACCGTCGGCACGGAGTGCACCAGGCACAGCGCGCACATCCCCCACGCGGCGACGAGCAGCAGCCTGCGCGGGAAGCGCGCGCCCCACGGCCGCACCAGCGCCAGGCCGAGCAGCCCGCCCGCCACGCACAGCGGGACCGCCACGATGTCGATGATCAGCAGCGCGGTGTTGTCCGGGACCGAGAACCCGGCCGGCAGGCCGAGCCCGCCGCCGAACGCCCAGTAGAGGTGGATGAGCGCGAAGGCGAAGGCCCAGGCGGCCGTCGCGTAGCCGAACCAGGGACGGGCGGTGCGTTCGGGCGCGGCCGGACGGTCCAGCATCGTGGTCCTCTCGTCACGTGTTCTGCGGCCAGCGTAGGGCGGGGTGACCCAGGGTGCGGGGTCCCGTGCAGCTAGTTGCACCACAAAACGGACATCTGAGCGTTTGTCACCCCATTAACTGGTAGTTGCCTCATCCTGCACCTCCGGTTGTCCGCGTTACTGCTGGTCGATTAGACAGTGGCTATGACATCAGTAAACGAAGTCCGCCACCCCTGCGTCCGCCAGCTCCGCCGCCTCGTGGCGGGCGCCGTGCTGGCTGCTGGCGTCGTGCTGGGCGGCGTCCTGCCCGCCGCCGCCGAATCCGCCCAGGCCCCGGGCAAGTTAACCGAGGCCACGATGACCACGGCCGACCCGAGCGACTGGCCGTGGCTGGTCGAGCCGGTGCCGCAGGCCGCCTAACCGTGAGACCGTTTCGGATCCGGGCTTGTGCGGAGAGATCGACTCCAGTTATGGTTGCCTTTACAACCTGACAGGGCGGGTTGATGACCTGTAATACCGGTGACCCCCGGGGTCACGGCTAGAGAAAGTCGGTCGAGTGAGCATCGTCGGCATCCGGCAACCGGAGTTCGGGCAGCGGCTGCGGAAGCTGCGGCAGGAACGCAGGCTGTCGCAGCGCGACGTCGCGGGGAACGTGGTCAATCCCAGCTACATCTCCCTGCTGGAGTCCGGCGCGCGGGTGCCGACCCTGGAAGTGGTGCTGGAGATCGCCCAGGTCCTTGACGTGCCGGTCGAGGACCTCGTGGGCGAGGCCGTGCCCGTCCGCGCCGACACCGCCGACCGGCGCGCGGAGCGCAACCGCGAGCTGGTGCACAACGTGCTCGTGCGCAGCGCGCTCGACGTGGGCGCGCTGGACGAGGCCCAGGCCCGCCACGAGCAGGTCTACGCCGCGGCCGTGCGCGACGGCTCCCCGGCCGCCGTCCTCGAGCACGGGATCGCCCTGCAGGACGTGCTCCACCAGCGCGCCGACCACCAGGCGCGCTACACCCTGCTGACCGACCTCGTCCGGGTCGCCGAGGACTTCGGCGTCGAGGAACTGCTGGTCAAGCTGCGCCTGGACATGGCGACCGCCGCCCGCGACCGGGGCAACCTCGGCGAGGCCCTCGGTCTGGCCGAGAGCGCGGTCGCGGTGCTGCCGCGCACGGAGCTGGCCGACAGCCCCGAACACGTGCGCGCGCTGGGCATCCTGCTGTCGGTGCGGGTCGACTCCGGCGAGACCGGCGACATCTACGCCCTGGTCGACCGGATGCTCGCCGTGGCGGAGAAGCTGGGCAACCGCACCGTCCTCGGCCGATCGCACTGGGCGGCGTCCATCGCCTACGCCCGCGTCGGCGACGGCGAGCGCGCGCAGGCCCACATCCGCCACGCCAAGACGATGCTGGCCCACCCGGACACCTCCATCCGCGAGTGGGGCCGCTTCGCGGGCGCCGCGGCGTCCGCGCTGCTGGAGGCCGACGGCGACCTCGCCGAGATCGAGACCTACGTCGCCTGGATGCGCTCGGCCCTCGAGCTGATGGACATCCCCGGCGAGCGCGACCGCGCGATCAGCGTCGAGGCGCGCTACGCGCTGCTCTGCGGGAACCCCGAGCTGGCGCTGGAACTGACAGCGGACATCCCCGACGGGCTCTCCACGGGTGACCGTGTCCGCCTGCGTCGCACCCGCGGCCGGGCCCTGCGCGCATTGGGCCGCACCGATGAGGCTATCGACGCGCTGCGCTCGGCCGCCGAGCTGTGCGAGCAGCTGTCCGCCTACCGCCTGGCCACGCAGCTCTGGCGCGAGATCGATGAAATCCGGTCATCCTGACGTTTACTCCCGGTCATCATGACTGACCCTGGACTGCGCCGATCCGCCGCGTTCCTATACGGCCATCTGAACCAATCGCAGGGTTATGACCAGGCTAAACCGAAGTGATTACCCACCGTGTTGCCGGGTTACCGTACCTGATTGTTTTCTCGGTAGTCATTGACGAACCGCTGACGTCGCTCTTACAGTCATGACTGCTGTAAGGTTGTGGTGCGGGAAGGGGTACGCCAATGCAGCGGCAGTCAGCGTCCTTACGAACCACCGGAGGCGGTGAGCCGCGATGACCGCGATGGCCATCCGGCCCGGGCCCGGCCTCGACGAGGCCGCGGACACCGTCTACCGGACGATGCTGCGGGCCCGCCACTGGGTCCGCGAAGACCTCGCCGACCGGCTCGGCTGGCCGGTCGACCAGCTCGACGCGGTGGTGACCGAGCTGATCGCCGACGGCCTGGTGGCCGCGTCCGCGGAACTGCCCGACGCGCTGCGCGCCGTCGACCCGGCCCTGGCGCTGCCCGCGCTCGCGGCCCGGCGCTCGCGGGGTCCGCAGAGCGCGGTCGACGTCGCCCGCTACGCCACCGAGCGCCCCAAGGCCTTCTCCGGTCTGGACGACGCCGTCGCCTACGTCGAGCGGCTCACCGCCTCGGTCAAGAGCGAGGTCGTCCAGCTGGTGCCCGCCTACCTCCCCGGCTCGTTCGAGTTCTCCCGCCAGGTCGCCGAGGCCGTGCTGCGCCGCGGCGCCACGCTCCGCGCGGTGTGGAGCTCGGCCATCCTGGAGGAGCCCGGGGCCGCCGAGCACGCCGCGTGGCTGGCCGCGCGCTGGTCGGCCCCCCGCGTTGTCGACGCCGTCCCCATGCGCGCCACAGTGGTCGACGGGATCACCGCCGTCCTGCACGACGAACAGGGGCACGCGGGGGTCATCCGCGGCGCCCGCGCCCTGGACTCCCTCAGCCGTGCCGCCGAACGGCTGTGGGCGCGCGGGGTCGAGGTGACCGCGGCGCGCACCAAACCCGAGACACCGCCCGCCGACGCGCGCAACGAGCTGGTCCTGCGTCTGCTCGCCGACGGCCTGACAGACGACGCCATCGCCCGGCGCATCGGCGTGAGCGTTCGGACAGTGCGCAACGATGTCGCCGGGACGATGGCGAAGCTCAAGGCGCGCAGCCGATTCCAGGCTGGCGTGCGTGCTGTCCAACTTGGACTTATCTGAAACACCCCTGCCTGAAGCCGCGACCGGGACTCCCGGTCGCGGCTTTGTCCTTTTCGGACCAGTGCAGCATGATGCAAGCGCGTTGAAGCGCGTCCCGCGGCGCGGTGAAGTAGTAGGTGAACCCAAGCAACCGACACCGCGGAGCATCCCCATGACACCAGCTTCGTCCGACAAGGACAGCCGCCGGGTGGTGATCACCGGACTCGGTGTGTTCTCCAGCATCGGCACCGGCGCGGCCGAGTTCGTCGACGGCCTGCGCGGCGGCCGCAGCGGCGCGCGGCCGATCTCGATGTTCGACACCACCGGATACGCGCACGCGGGCGGCTGCGAGGTGACCGACTTCGAGCCCGAGCGCTGGATGGACGTCCTCGACCCGCGCGAGCTGGGCCGGGCGACGCAGTTCTCCGTGGCCGCAGCCGGGATGGCCGTGCGCGACGCCGGTCTCGACCCGGCCGAGCTGCGCAGGCGCCACGGCGTCATCTCCGTGGGCACCACCGACGGCGAGTCCCGCGACCTCGACCAGCTGGTCGAGACCGAGGTGCGCCACGGCGCGGAGCGGATGGACCCGGTGCAGGTGGCGCGCGTGCCCGCCGGCCGACTGTCCTCCGCCATCGCGCAGGAGCTGGGACTGTCCGATGTGGAAGCGGTGACGCTGCCGACCGCGTGCGCGGCGGGCAACTACGCCATCGGCTACGGCTTCGACGCGGTCCGCTCCGGCGAGGCGGAGTTCGCGCTCTGCGGCGGCGCGGACGCCATGTGCCGCAAGACGTTCACCGGCTTCTACCGGCTGGGCACCATCGCCCCCGAGCGCTGCCAGCCCTTCGACGTCGACCGCAAGGGCATCCTCACCGGCGAGGGCGCTGGCATCCTCGTGCTGGAGCCGCTGGAGTCCGCGCTGGCCCGCGGCGCGCGCATCTACGCCGAGGTCCTGGGCTACGGCCTCAACTGCGACGCCTACCACCAGGTCGCGCCCAAGCAGGACAGCGTCGCCGAGTGCATGCGCCGCGCGCTGGCCAACGCGGGCGTGAAGCCGGAGGAGGTGGACCTCGTCTCCGCGCACGGCACCGGCACCAAGGCCAACGACGTCACCGAGTCCCGCGCCATCCGGCAGGTCTTCGGCGACGCGCCGCCGCGCACGATCTCCATCAAGTCGATGATCGGCCACACCATGGGCGCGGCGAGCGCGCTGGCCGCGATCGCGTGCGCGCTGGCCATCACCGAGGGCTTCATCCCGCCGACGATCAACCACACCGAGACCGACCCCGAGTGCGACGTGGACTGCGTTCCCAACCACGCGGTGCCCGCCGACCTGCGGATCGTGCAGAACAACGGACTGGCGTTCGGCGGCAACAACGCCGTCATCATCCTCGGCAAGCACCAGGAGCGCACATCATGAGCTGGTACATCACCGGTTCCGGCGCGGTCGCGAGCGTGGGCCGCGGCGTCGACGAGCTGTTCAGGTCGCTCTGCGCGGGCACGACCGGGCTGCACCCGCTGCGCGGGTTCGACCCGGGGCCGTACCGGGCCAAGAGCGCCTACGAGATCGACGACCGGCCCGCCCCCGGCGTCGACGTCCCGCACCGGGCCACCGACATCCTCGTCGCCGCGATCCGCGAGGCCGCCGCCGACGCGGGCATCGACGACCTCACCGACATCCCGATCCTGGTCGGCACCGGACTGCGCGAGCTGCGCTCGCTGGAGCTGTGGTGGCGCGACGGCGTGCCGTTCAGCGCCGACGACCTGCACTTCGGCACCGCGCTGCGGGCCGAGCTGGGCGCCGAGGTCACCTACACCTTCTCCAACGCCTGCGCGGCCTCGCTCTACGCGCTGGCCATGGGCACCGACCTCATGGCGCTGGACGCCGCGGACACGGTCATCGTGGCCGGGGTCGACGTGCTGACCGAGAGCATGCACGGCCTCCTGGAGCGCGTGCACGCAGTCCCGCCGGACCGGGTGCGCCCGTTCGACCGCAACCGCACCGGCGTGCTCATGGGCGACGGCGCCGCCGCGATCGTCGTGCGGCGCGAGGCGACCGGCCGCGTGCGCGGCCTGCTGCGCGGCGTGTCGGCCAACTGCGACGCCTACCACGTGACCGCACCCGACCCGCAGGGCATCGCGACCGCCATGCGCGCCGCGCACGAGCTCGCGGGCGTCAAGCCGGAGGACGTGGACCTGGTGATGCTGCACGGCACCGGGACGCTGCTCAACGACGAGGTCGAGGCGACCGCGATGGGCGAGGTCTACGGCGAGCACGTCAACGGGCCGCTGATGACCGCGATCAAGTCGATGACCGGCCACACCTCGGGCGCGTCCGGGCTGATGGGCCTGGTGGTCGGCCTCGAGGCGCTGGCGGCGGGGATCGTGCCGCCGACCGTCGGGCTCACCGAGCCGGTGGACGAGGCCGCGCGGTTCCGGTTCGTGCGCGGCGCTGCCGAGCAGGCCGATCTGGCCGTGGCCCAGCTCAACGCCTTCGGGTTCGGGGGCATCAACGCGGTGGCGATCGTGGAGGCGGTTCGATGAGGCGGGTTGTCGTGACCGGGGTGGGCGTGACCCTGCCGAGGGCGAGCTCGCCGCAGAGCCTGCTCACCGCGGTCGCCCACACCGCGGAGCCGGTGAACCCGGAGACGCGGATCGGCAAGAAGGGCCTGCGCTACAAGGACCGCGCGACCCAGCTCGGCTACTGCGCCGCCGACGCGACGCTGCGCGACGCGGGTCTGCTGCGCGAGAAGGAGCTGACCGTCGCCGACCGCACGGTCGGTGTCGTAGCCAGCTCGAACCTGGGCAACGTGGACACCGTCGTGGAGGCGCTGGACACCATCGCGGCGGAGTCCACGATGGGCACCAGCCCGATGGGGCTGCCGAACGCGTCCAGCAACGTCATCGCCACCTCGATCGCGATCCGCTTCGGGCTGCGCGGGCCGAACCTGATGGTGTGCAACGGGGCCACGTCCGGGTTGGACGCCATCCACTGGGCCACCACGATGATCGCCGCCGGTCGCGCGCCGCGGATGCTGGTGGTCGGCGTCGAGCCGGACAACGAGCCGGTCCGCAAGCTGCTCGGCGGCAAGCGCGCGATCGACGGCGCGGTGGGGGTTCTCCTGGAGGACGCCGACGCCGCGGCTGAGCGGGGAGCGGTTGTGCGCGCCACCATCGGCCGCTACGCGCGCACGGGTGCGATCGACCGGACCCTGGCCAAGCTCGCCGACGGCGACACCCCGGCGCTGTGGCACGCGCCCGAGGGGGAGAGCACGGCGCTGCCCGGCGTGCCCCGCTACGACCTGGCCAAGACCTGGGGCGTCACCTCCGGCGCCCACGGCGTGCTCCAGTGCGCGGCCGCGATCGGCTGGTTCGAGGGCGGCGGCACGGGCCCGGTGTACGCCCTGGCGGGCGCGGCCGAGGCCACCGCGGGCCTGGTGCTGCGGCCATGACGACCACGCTGGACCTCCCGATCGTGCTCCGCCGCGTCCGGCACGGCGAGCACGGCAGGCTCCTGCTCCTGCACGGCCTGGCCAACAGCGCCACCGTCTGGCAGAACTTCACCGACCACGACACCGGCTGCGCCACCTGGGCCGCCGACCTCCCGTGGCGCGGCGAGGGCGTCGCAGGCTGGTCGCACCGAGGCGACCTCACCGACTGGATAGCCCAAGCAGTCAACGCCCTCGCGACTCCCGCGCCCGACCCCGTCGCCGACCACTTCGCGAGCCCCACACCCCACCTGATCGACACGGCCCCAGGACAGTCCCCACCCGCACCGGGGGCGAGCCCCCACGAGAACAACGCTATCGAACACGCGTTCGGGGTGGCAAACGAATATTCCACGGGCGTGAAACGCACTGGTCAGGGCGACCTGGTCGTCGTGGCGCATTCGTTCTCGGCGAACCTGCTGCTCTCGCTCCTCGACCGCACGCCGGAGCTCGGCGTCGGCGGCATCGTGCTGGTGTCGCCGTTCTACCGGGCCGAGCCGGAGGGCTTCGAGTGGGCTGACATCGCCCGCTACCTCAACGACTTCCACCTGATCATGGAGGACGGCATCCGCGCGCAGGGCGGGCAGCGGCTCAGCCCGGGTGTGCGGCGGGAGCTGGCGCTGCGGGTGCGCGACCTGGTCGGCCCCTACGGCTGGACCCGGTTCTTCCAGACCTACCTGGCCACCCCCTGGCTGCGCCTCGACCGGGTGACCACGCCCGTTCTGGTGCTGTCCGGGGAGAACGACTTCGCCGCCCTGCCCGCCGAGGCCCGCGCGCTGGCGGCGGCGCTGCCGAACGCCAGGGCCCGGGTGCTGCCCGACTGCGGCCACTTCCTGATGGCCGAGCGCCCCGAGCGCTTCGCCGCCGAGATCACCCGATTCGTCCACTCACTACCAGTAGGGGAGACCACCCGATGACCGCCGTAGCCGAGTCCGTCACCCAGGCGCTGCTCTCGCAGCCCACCACGGTGGCGCTGCGCCCCCGGTACGAGGGCAACAACATCTGCACCTGGATCGGCTTCAAGCACGTCAACTACCTGGTCGAGGAGGCCGTGCTGGAGCACTTCCGGCAGTCGGGGCTCTCCAGCAGGCGGCTGTACGAGGAGTTCGGGCTCGGGGTGGACATCGTCGCCATCGACACCCGCATCCTCAACGCCTTCCACCTCGACGACGTGGGTGTCGCGACCGTGGAGCCGCTGGGCGACCTGCGCTTCGCCGTCACCATCGTCAAGGAGGGCGGCGCCACCAAGGACGTCACCTCGAAGGTGCGGGTGGCCCTGCGCAAGGACACCTACATCGACCCGACCGACGACCTCCCCGCCGACCTGGCGGCCCTCGCCGTCGACCGGATCGCCACCGCCGAGCCCGGCGCCGAGGTCACGCCCGCGCAGACGACCGCGCTGGCCTTGGGCCGGGGCACCTCGGACGACCCGGTGCTCGCGCACCTGACCGAGGGCAGCAACTCCTTCGGGTGGAAGTGGCGCATCCCCTACCCCTACTGCCACAACAACGAGCGCCTGCAGATGTCGGGCTACCTGCGGCAGATGGAGGAGGTCGTCGACCTGTTCCTGGCCGCGCGCGGCATCTCCATCAAGACGCTGCTCGACGACCGCAGGTGGATCCCGGTCGTGCCGCACTCGAAGATCGAGTTCCTGGACGAGGCGCTGATGGAGGAGGACCTCTACACCGTCTACACCGTCGAGGAGATCTTCAAGGACTTCACCTACCGCTCCCGCATGGACACCTATGTCGTGCGCGACGGGCGCCTGGTGCAGACGTCCACCGGCACGATCACCCACGGCTACGCGGTGATCGAGAACCGCCGCGACTGGAAGCTGGTGCCCTTCGACCAGCGCGTCCTGGACGCCTTCCGGGGCGCGTGATGACCCGGCACCTGCTGGTCGCCTCGCGCGGGGCGTGGTCGGGGCCCGGCGTCGACCGGTTCCTTGCCGACGCCGCCGCGCTGGCCGGGACGGGCGCGCCGGTGACGGTGCTGCTCGTCGCCGACGCCGTCCCGCTCATCGCGGGCGGCATGGCCGAGCTGCTGGCCGCGGGTGCCGAGGTCCTGGTGGACCGCTTCGCCGCGGCCCAGCGCGGCGTCGCCGGGCTCCCCCTCCCGGACGGCGCCCGCTGGGCCGATCTGACCGAGCCCGCCGGGCTGTTCCTCGACCCCGCCGTGAAGGTGGTGTGGCACTGATGCGCGCTGTCCCCCGCACGGACGTGCTGGTGACCCTGATGGGCGCCCCGCACGCCGACGACACCGTCACCACGGCGCTGCGCCTGGTGCAGGCGATGCTGGAGCGCGGCGGCTCGGTGCAGGTGTGGACGTGCGGCTACGCGACCCTGCTGACCCAGCGCGGCCTGGGCGAGCACAAGCCGCGCAACCTGGCCGAGTGGGAGGTCGACTACCCGACCACCGCGACGCTGGTCGCCGACCTGCTCGCCGCCCACCCGGACACGCTGTTCTGGTACGGCTGCCGCTTCTGCAGCGACGACCGGGGCGCGGTCGACCACCTGCCCCAGGTCACGCTGCGCGCCCCCGCCCGCTACGCCGACAACGTCGCCGCGGCGGCCAAGACCGTGCTGGTGGGTGTGCTGTGAGCGAGACCCTGGCGATCATGGAGCGCGCCTACCGGGGTGCGGTCGAGAAGCAGTTCTTCGACGCGCTCTACCTCGCCGTCGAACTGCACCGCCAGCTCGGGGGCATGGACCTGCTGCTGCGCGGCCCCGCCGTCGGCTACGCCGCCGCCGACGCGCGCGTCGAGCCGATCAAGCTCGGCGGGCGCGTGCTCGACACCCTCACCGACCCGGGCCGCGACCTGCGGCGGCTGCAGGACGAGGGCGTCGCCGTGTGGGTCGAGCGGCCCGACATCGCCGCCTTCGGCGTGGGCGCGCTGCTGCCCGGGGTGGGCGTCGCCGAGCCGGGGGAGTTCGCCCGGCGCTGGGGCGACTACGCCCGAGTCTGTTTCCTCTGACCCGAAATGGAGAACCGGCCGTGAGCACTGCCACTGCCCCCGTGATCACCGCGTGGTCGGCGGTCTCGCCGTACGGCGTCGGCCGCGCCGCCTTCGTCGACGGCCTGCACGCCCGCACGGCCACCGCCACCGAGCTGGACAAGCAGGTGTGGGCGGGCCCGGACGACACCGCCTGCCTGGTCCCCGACTTCACCGCGGCGGGCGCGCTCGGCAAGAAGGGCACCCGCTCGATGGACCGCGCCACCGGCCTGGCCGTGGCCGCCGTCGGGCGCATGCTCGACGACCAGCCCGCGGGCCGGGAGACCGCGACCGGCGACCACGCCGCGCTCGTGCTCGGCACCACCACCGGCAGCGCGCAGTCCATGATGGACTTCACCCGGGACTCGCTGACCAGCGAGAAGCCGTTCTTCGTCGACCCGTCCCGGTTCCCGAACACGGTGATGAACTGCGCGGCGGGCCAGTGCGCGATCTGGCACCAGCTGCGCGGTCCGAACGCGACGGTCGCGGGCGGCCGGGTCGCCGGTCTGCACGCGCTGAACTACGGCCGCAGGCTGCTGCTGACCGGCCGCGCGAACACCGCGCTGTGCGGGGCCGTCGAGGAGTACTCCGCCGCCCGCGCCTGGCTGCACCGCATCGGCGCGACGACCGACACCGCCGTCCTCGGCGAGGGCTGCGCCATGCTGCAGGTGGAGCACAGCGGGTCAGACCGGGCCCTGGCCGACGTGCTCTCCGTCGAGTTCGGCGCCTTCGCCACCGACTACCGCGACGCCCTGCGCGCCTGCGTCCGCCGCGCCTTGGACCGCTCCGGCACCACGGCCGCCGACGTCTGGGCCGTCTCGCCCTGCGGCACCGCCGGTCCCGGCGAGGCCGAGGTGCTGGCCGGGTACGGCGGCGTGCGGCCCGACCTGTCCAGCATCGGCGACACGGCGGGGGCGGCCGCGGCCATGCAGATCGCCGCCGTGCTCGCCCTCGCCGAGCGCGACCGCGCCGCCGCCGGGCGCACCGCCCTGGTGACCGCGGTCGACCAGGAGGGCGTCGTCGGCTGCACCGTCCTGCGCCTGCACTGAACCAACCGGAGAAGGAGAGACCGATGACCGCGACCGCACTGGACAAAGAGGACCTGCGTCAGACCGTCGCCGACGTGCTCGAGCTCGACGCCGCCGACGTCACCGACGAGGCGTCGTTCGTCGACGACCTCGAGGTCGACTCGCTGATGGCCCTGGAGGTCGTCGTCGTGCTGGAGAAGAAGTACGGCGTGCGGCTGCGCGAGGGCGAGCTGAAGCGGATCAGCTGCCTCGACGCCGCGTACGAGGTCATGGTGGAGAAGCTGCGATGACCACGCCGGTCCGCGGGCCGATCCACGTGGCCGCCGACGGACGCGCGCTGATCCGGCTCGACCCGGACGACCCGATCTTCGCCGGGCACTACCCGGGCTTCCCGATCTTCCCCGGCGTGGGGCTCATCGAGTGCGTGCACCGCAGCGCCCAGGTGAGCGCGCCGGGGGAGCTGCGGCTGGCCGCGATCGAGTCGACCCGGTTCACCGGTCCCACGTTCCCCGGCGACGAGCTGACGGTGACGATCAAGTGGTCCGAAGTGGACGACGGGTGGCGGTGCGCAGCCGAGGTCGCCTCCCCGCGCGGGGACGCCGCCACCGTCCGGCTCCGCTACCAGGAGGTGCCTTCGTGATCGCCGACATCCGCCGCGTCCTGCCGCACCGGTACCCGATGCTGCTGGTCGACGCCGTCACCGAGCTGGTGCCGGGGGAGCGGCTGACCGCGCGCAAGGCGGTCACCGCCAACGAGCCCTGGTACGCCGACCTGCCCGACGACCTGCGCGCCGAGCAGCTGGCCTACCCGCAGGTGCTGCTGGTCGAGTCGTGGTGCCAGGCCGCGGGCGTGCTGGCGACCTGGGAGTCGCCGAACCCGGACGTGCTCACCGGCACGGTGATGCTGTTCGGCGGCATCAGCGGCATCGAGTTCCACCGCCCGGTCATGCCCGGCGACGTCGTCGAGCACCACGTCGAGGTGTTCCGCGCGCTGACCGACACCGTCATGTTCACCGGCCGCTCCACCGTCGACGGGGAGGCGGCGCTGACCGTCTCGCGCATCGTCATGGCGTTCCGCCCCGCGTCGGTGCTGCTGCCGGATTCCCTTGGGAGGAAATGATGAGCAGGGTCGCACTGGTGACCGGCGGCTCGCGGGGCATCGGCCGCGCGTGCGTGCTGAAGCTGGCCGCCGACGGCTTCGACGTCGGGTTCTGCTACCGCTCCGACGCCGACGCCGCCCGCGAGCTGGAGAAGCACGCAGGCGAGCTGGGGGCGCGCGTGCGGGCCGTGCGCGCGGACGTGGCCGACGGCGCGTCCGTCAAGGCGATGCTGACCGAGGTCGCCGACGAGCTGGGCCCGGTGGACACCGTGGTCACGTCCGCGGGCATCACCCGCGACAACCCGCTGCTGATGATGAGCGACGACGACTGGCACGACGTCGTCGACACCAACCTCACCGGCACGTACAACGTGTGCCGGGCGGCGGTGTTCGACATGATGAAGCGCCGCAAGGGCTGCGTCGTCACGCTGTCGTCCGTCGCGGGCGTGTACGGGAACCCGACGCAGACCAACTACTCGGCGACCAAGGCCGGGCTGATCGGCTTCAGCCGCGCGCTGGCCAAGGAGGTCGGCCGCTACGGCATCCGGGTCAACACCGTCGCGCCCGGCTTCATCGACACCGACATGACCTCCGTCCTCGCCGACAAGGTCAAGGACAAGGCCGTCGCGTCCATCCCGCTCGGGCGCCTCGGCACCCCGGGCGAGGTCGCCGACCTGGTCGGCTACCTGGTGTCTGACCGCGCCGCCTACATCACCGGCGCGGTCTTCCAGATCGACGGCGGCATCACCATCTAGGAGGGCCGATGGCCAGGAAACCGCCCCGCTGGTACTTCTCGTTCCGCAGCCCGTACTCGTGGCTGGCGTACCGCGACCTCATGGACCACCACCCGGACGTCGCCGACACCCTGCAGTGGCGGCCGTTCTGGGAGCCAGAGCCCGCCATGGCCGACGTCCTGGCCAGGGCGGGCGGGGACTTCCCGTACGTCCCGATGTCGCGGGAGAAGCACCGCTACATCCTCCAGGACGTGCGCCGCCTGGCGGCCGAGCGCGGCCTGTCCTTCGCGTGGCCGGTCGACCGCGCCCCGCGCTGGGAGGTCGCCCACCTGGGCTACCTGGTCGCCGCGGACCGCGGCCTGGCCCGCGAGTACGTCGCCGAGGTCTACCGCGCCCGCTGGGAGCTCGGACTGGACATCTCCGACCCGCTGACGATCACCACGATCGCCGCGGAGCTCGACACCGACCCCCGGGGCCTCGCCGACGCCGTGGACGACCCGTCGATCCGCGAGCGGGGGCTGGCCGCGCTGCTGGACATCTCCCAGGACGGCGTCTTCGGCGTCCCGTTCTTCGCCACCGGCTTCGACAAGTTCTGGGGCCTGGACCGCCTGCCCGCCTTCATCGACACCCTCCGCGCCACCGCCTACCCCACCACCCCCGCCGAAGCCCACACCCCGGCCCTCGCCGCCACCGGCGACCTCGGCCACGCGGGCGGCTGCGGCTGAGCCGTGGACAACCAACCCAGAAGGTGAACCGCCATGTCCGACACCGGGCCACGCGCGCTGACCGCCGCTCAGGCGGGGATCTGGTACGCGCAGCAGCTCGATCCCGACAACCCGATCTACAACGCGGGGGAGTATCTGCGCATCCCGGGCCGTGTGGACGCCGCTGTGCTGGACAAGGCGATCACGCGGGTCCTCGGCGAGGCGGAGACGCTGCGGGCGAGCGTCATCGAGCACGCCGACGGGCCCCGGCAGGTGATCCGGCCGGTCCCCGACACCGTGCTCCACACCCACCACACCGATGAGCGCGCCGCCATGCGGGCCATGCGGGACGACCTCCGCACGCCCGTGGACCCGGCGACCGGGCCGCTGCACCGCTTCGCCCTCTACCGGCTCCCCGACGCCGACCTCCTCTACTACCGCTACCACCACGTCGTCGTCGACGGGTACACCGTCGCCCTCGTCGCGCAGCGGATCGCGGAGGTCTACACCGCGCTGGTCAACGGCGAGACGCCGAGCCCGACGCCGTTCCTCCCGCTCGACGCCCTCCTGGAACTCGACGCGGAGTACCGCGCCTCCGAGCGGTTCGCGCAGGACCGCGACTACTGGGCGGCCGCCCTCCAGGGCGCGCCCGAGCCCGCCAGCCTCGCCGCGCGCACACCGCACATGGCGCACGGCCTGGTCCGGCACACCGAGTACCTCGATGAGCCCGATGCCCTCAAGGATCTCGCGCGCGAGTGCGGCGTCACCTGGCCGAGCGTCGTCATGGCCGCGACCGCCGCCTACCTGCAGCGGTTCACCTCCGTGCCGGAGGTGGTCCTCGGTCTCCCGGTCACCACGCGCACCGGCAAGGCGAGGTCGATCCCCGGCATGGTGTCCAATGTGGTCCCGCTGCGCATCGCCGCGGCCCCGGAGACGACCGTCGGCGAGCTGCTGCGGCACACGTCGGCCCGGCTGAAGGCCGCGATGCGCCACCAGCGCTACCGCTACGAGGACCTGCGCCGCGACCGCAGCCGCGACCAGCGCCTGGTCGGGCCCGAGGTCAACGTCATGATCTTCGACTACGACCTCAAGTTCGGCGAGCACCGCGCCCTGGTGCACAACCTGTCCATCGGCCCGTCCGACGACCTGTCCGTCAACGTGTACGACCGCGGCGACGGCCGGGGCCTGCAGATCGACTTCGACGCCAACCCCGACCTCTACACCGAGCGGGAGATCGTCGCCCACCAGCGCCGTTTCGTGCGGTTCCTGGCCAACCTGGCCGCGGCGGGCCCGGACGTCCCCGTGGGCGCGGTCCCCGCGCTCCTCCCGGGCGAGCGGGAGCAGGTCGTCGAGGCGTTCAACCGCACGGACGCCGACGTCGAGCCCGCCACGCTCACCGACCTGCTGAACCGCCACACCCACGACGCCGTCGCCGTCGAGTTCGAGGGTCGGACCCTCACCTACGCCGAACTCCACGCCCGCGCCGACCGCCTGGCCGCGGTCCTCGCCGAGCACGGCGCCGGTCCGGAGCGGATCGTGGCGCTGGCCGTCCCCCGCTCGCTGGAACTCGTCGTCGGCCTGCTCGCCGTGCTCAAGGCGGGCGCGGCCTACCTCCCGATCGACCCGGACTACCCGCGCGACCGCATCGCCTTCACCCTGGCCGACGCCCGGCCCGCGCTGCTGCTCGCGACCACGGCCACCGCCGCGGACCTGCCCGACGAGCTCCCCACCCTGCTCATCGATCAGGACATCCCCGAGGCGACCGCCGCCCTGACGCCGCCGAAGCCCGCCAACCCGGCGTACGTCATCTACACCTCCGGCTCCACCGGCCGCCCCAAGGGCGTCCTGGTCCCGCACGAGGGCATCGTCAACCGCCTGCTGTGGATGCAGCACCGCTACGGGCTCACCCCGGGCGACCGCGTGCTCCAGAAGACGCCGTCGGGCTTCGACGTGTCGGTCTGGGAGTTCTTCTGGCCGCTCATCCAGGGCGCGACGCTCGTCGTGGCGCGGCCGGAGGGGCACAAGGACCCGGCCTACCTCGCCGAGCTGATCGTCGGCAGCGGGGTGACGACCGTCCACTTCGTCCCGTCGATGCTCCAGGCGTTCCTCGCCGACCCGGGCGCGGCCGCGTGCACCGGGCTGCGCAGGGTGGTCTGCAGCGGCGAGGCCCTGCCGACCGACGCCGTCGAGCGGTTCCACCGCACGCTCCCCGGCGTCGAGCTGCACAACCTCTACGGCCCGACGGAGGCGTCCGTCGACGTCACCGCCTGGGAGTGCGCGGGCAATGACGTGCACATCGGCGCGCCGGTCTGGAACACACGCACCTACGTGCTCGACGCCGCGCTCAACCCGCTGCCCGTCGGCGCGACCGGCGAGCTGTACCTGGCGGGCGTGCAGCTGGCCCGCGGCTACCACGACCGCCACGCCCTGACCGCCGAGCGCTTCGTCGCCGACCCGTTCGGCCCGCCCGGCGCCCGGATGTACCGCACCGGCGACCTCGCCCGCTGGACCGACGACGGCCAGCTCGACTACGTCGGCCGCGCCGACCACCAGGTCAAGATCCGCGGCCTGCGCATCGAGCTGGGCGAGATCGAGGCCGTGGCGGCCAAGCAGCCCGGCGTCGACGCCGCCGCCGTCCTGGTCCGCGAGGACCGGCCCGGCGACCAGCGCATCGTCGCCTACCTCGCCGGCACGGGCATCGACCCGGCGGCGGTCCGCGCCGCGCTCGCCGAGACCCTGCCGGACTACATGGTGCCCTCGGCGGTCATCACGCTGCCCGCGCTCCCGGTCGGCCCCAACGGCAAGCTCGACCGCAAGGCCCTGCCCGCGCCCGAGGTCAAGGCCACCGCGGGCCGCGCGCCGAGGACCCCGCGCGAGGAGATCCTGGCCGGGCTGTTCGCCGAGGTGCTCGGGCTGCCCCGGGTCGGCGTCGAGGACAACTTCTTCGACCTGGGCGGGCACTCGCTGCTGGCCACCCGGCTCATCGGCCGCGTCCGGGACACCTTCGGCGTCACGCTGACCATCCGCACGGTCTTCGAGGGGCCGACCGTGGCCACCCTGGTCGACCGGCTCGACACCGACGCCCGCACCGGCGACGCGCTCGACGTGCTCCTGCCGCTGCGCCCGTACGGGGACAAGCCCGCGGTGTTCTGCGTGCACCCGGCGGGCGGCCTGGCCTGGTGCTACGCCGGGCTGATCAAGCACATCGAGGGCGGCCACCCGGTCTACGGGCTGCAGGCCGTCGGCCTCGACGACGACAGCGCGCCGCTGCCCGCGTCCCTCGACGAGGCCGCCGAGCACTACCTGCGGGTGATCCGCGATGTCCAGCCGCATGGCCCGTACCACCTGCTCGGCTACTCCTCCGGCGGCCTGCTCGCGCACTCCATGGCCGCCCGGCTGGGCGACGAGGTCGGCCTGCTGGCCATCCTGGACACCTACCCTGGGCAGACGCTGGCCGAGATCGGCGAGCAGGAGGTGCTGGCCGACCTGCTGAGCTGGGTAGGCTTCGACCGCAGGCACCTGGGCCGCAAGCCGCTGACCCACGAGAAGGTGTCGGCGACCCTGCGCAAGCTCGGCAGCTCCCTGGCCAGCCTGGAGCAGCGGCACATCGAGGCCATCGGCCGCATCTACGCCAACAACCGCGACCTGGTGCACGAAAGCGCGCCCCCGGTGTACCGCGGCGATGTCACCGTGATCGTCGCGACGCTCGACAAAATCGATATCTCGCCGACCCCGGAAACCTGGCGGCCCTATGTCGACGGCCGGATCATCACCCGCCGCGTCGACCGCAAGCACAACGACCTCATGAAACCCGGCCCGCTCGCCGAGATCGGCACCATCCTGTCCGCCGAATTGCGCGGCACATCCCAGGGAGAAATGTCATGACCAACCCGTTCGACAACGAAGAAGGCACCTTCCTCGTGCTGGTCAACGCCGAGAACCAGCACTCGCTCTGGCCGTCGTTCGTGGCCGTTCCCGCAGGTTGGACCGTTGTGCACGGCGAGGCCGACCGGGCGTCCTGCGTGGCATACATCGAGGCGAACTGGACCGACATGCGGCCCAAGAGCCTCATCGGCTCCTGATTCTGCAGCATCCGGAAACGCGGTGGCACCACCGCGACGAAAACCAACACACTGGTAATAGCTCCGCCGATCCGAAAGGGAATGGAAAAATGACTGCCGCTGTCGACGAGCGCATGGACCAGATCAAGGAAATCGTCTGCGAGATCCTGGAGATCGACGCCGACGAGGTCACCGAGACCAGCCTGTTCAAGGAGGACCACGGCGCCGACTCGCTGCGCGCCATCGAGATCCTCGCCTCGCTGGAGAAGCAGTTCTCCACCGTCATCGACCAGGCCGAGCTCGGCCGGATGGTCAACCTGCGGGGTGTCTACCAGGTGGTGGGCGAGGCCGCGGGCTGGTAGCCCGCCCGAGCGGGGCAGGCCCCGGGCGAGCCGGAGCCTGCCCCGACCTCCCAGTCCGAAAGCGACGACCAGAGGGTGACAACGATGCCGGAGTGGCTCGAACTGCTCGCGCTGCGCAACGACACCGCGCGCGAGGTGCCGGACGTGGACGTGGACGTGTCCGTGCTCGTGGCGCGGCGGGCGGCGGCCACCCCGGACGCGATCGCCGTCGAACTCGGCGCCGAGCGGCTGACCTACGCCGAACTCGACGCCCGCGCCGACCGCCTGGCCCGGCTGCTGGTCGCCAGGGGCGCCGCGCCGGAGACATTCGTGGCGATCGCCCTGCCGCGCTGCGTCGACATGCTGGTCGCCGTCCTGGGCGTGCTCAAGTCCGGCGCCGCCTACCTGCCGCTCGACCCCGCGCAGCCCGCCGACCGCGTCGCGCTCATGCTCGACGACGCCCGGCCCGCGCTCTCCGTGGTGACCGAGGAGACCGCGCACCTGGCCGCGGGCGCCGCCATCCGGCTGGACCAGCCGATCGAGGCGTCCGATATGGACATCCCGGCGACGGTGGACCAGCGCCACCCCGCCTACGTCATCTACACCTCCGGCTCCACCGGCCGCCCCAAGGGCGTGGTCATCCCGCGCGGGGCCCTGGCCAACTTCGTCGCCGCCCTCGGCCCGTGGTTCGGGTTCGGCCCGGACGACCGGCTGCTCTCGCCCACGACCATCGCCTTCGACATGGCCGTGCCGGAGCTGTACCTGCCGCTGATCGCGGGCGCCCGGCTGGTCCTGGTCGACAAGCAGGACGTGCGCGACCCCGCCGCGCTCACCCGGCTCATCGCGACCACCGGAGCCACCGCGCTGCAGGCCACGCCGAGCCTGTGGCAGGCCATCGTCGCCCACGACCCCGACGCCGTGCGCGGGCTGCGCGTGTTCGTCGGCGCGGAGGCGCTGCCACCCGCGCTCGCGGCCCGCCTGTGCGACCTCGGCGCGTCCGTCACCCACCTGTACGGCCCCACCGAGACGACCGTGTGGTCCACCGTGACCCGGTTGAGCGCGGACGGGCCGCTGACCATCGGCGCTCCCGTCGCCAACACCCAGGTGCACGTCCTGGACGCCGACCTGCGGCCGGTCGGCCCCGGCGAGCCCGGCGACCTCTACATCGCGGGCGCGGGACTGGCCCGCGGCTACCACCGCAGGCCCGCGCTCACCGCGGAACGCTTCGTCGCCGACCCGTTCGGCGGGCCCGGCGCGCGGATGTACCGCACGGGCGATGTCGTCCGCTGGTCGCCGGACGGGGAGCTGGAGTTCCTCGGCCGCGCCGACCACCAGGTCAAGATCCGAGGGCACCGGGTCGAGCTGGGCGAGATCGAGGCGGTCATCGCCGCGCACCCGGAGGTCTCCCAGGCGGTCGTCACCGCCCGCGCCGACGCGTCCGGCGCCACGAGCCTCGTCGGGTACGTCGTGCCCGAGCACGGGGGAGTGGACCAGTGGCGCGAGGTCTACGACCACGTCTATGAGGCGCAGCGACCCGGTGACGACTTCTCCGCGTGGACGTCGCAGGAGGACGGTCAGCCGATCCCCGTCGAGGAGATGCGGCAGTGGCGCGCGGCCACCGTCGCGGCCATCCTAGAGACCGCGCCCAGCCGCGTGCTGGAGATCGGTGTCGGCAACGGGCTGCTGCTCAGCGAGCTGGCCCCGCACTGCGAGCACTACGCGGGCATCGACATCTCCCCGGTCGCGATCAGCCGCCTGCGCGCGTCGGAGAACGTCGAGCTGCACGTCGGCGCCGCGCACGAGATCGACCGGCTGGCGCCGGGCTACGACACCGTCGTGATCAACTCCGTCGCGCAGTACTTCCCGAGCGCGGACTACCTGCTGGACGTGCTCGCGAAGGCCGCGCGCCTGCTCGTGCCCGGCGGGACCGTCTTCCTGGGCGACGTGCGCAACCTCGCGCTGCTGACCGAGCTGCACGTGGCCGTCCGGCTGCGGCGCGGCGACGGCAACCGCGGCGCGGACCGGCTGCTGGCCGACGCCCGCGCGGCCGCCGCCGCCGAGGAGGAACTGCTGCTCGACCCGGCGTTCTTCACCGGGCTGGCCGTCGCGGGGATCACCGGGGCCGAGGTCCGGCTCAAGCGCGGCCGGTACGACAACGAGCTGAGCCGCTTCCGCTACGACGTCATCCTGCACACCGGCCCCGAATCGCCCGACGACGTGGCGACCGTGCCGTGGACGGGTCTGGACGACCTGCGGGCGATCGCGGGGCCGGTCCGGGTGACCGGCGTGCCGAACGCCCGGGCGGCGGGGGAGGTGGCCGCCGCCTCCGCGCTGGCCGGGGGCGCCGAGCTCGTCGACGTCCTGGACGCGCTGGTGAACCCCGATCCGGGCGTGGACCCGGAGGACGTGCTGGCGTTCGTCGAAGGCCTCGGCCACCGCGCGACCGCCACGTTCTGCGCCGACGACCCGCGCGGGTCGTTCGACGTCCTGATCGGGGCCCGGCCGTTCTCCCGCCTGCCGCGGGCGGACCGGCCCGCGCACAACACGCCGTGCGTGACCCCGGAGCCGCCCGCCGACCTGCGCGAGCACGTCGCGGCGAAGCTGCCCGAGTACATGGTCCCGGCCGCGTTCGTGGCGCTCTCGGCGTTCCCGCTGACCCCGAACGGCAAGCTCGACCGCGCGGCCCTCCCGGACCCGGTCGTCGTCTCCGGGGCGGGCGGGGCGGCGCGCACCGAGACCGAGCGGGTCCTCTGTGGACTCTTCGGTGAGCTGCTGGGTGTCGTCGACGTGGGCGTCGACGACGACTTCTTCGCCCTGGGCGGGCACTCGCTGCTGGCGACCCGGCTGACCAGCCGTGTCCGCGCCGGGCTGGGGCGCGAGCTGACCGTGCGCGCGGTGTTCGACGCGCCGACCCCCGCGGCGCTGGCCGAGGCCGTGGAGACCGCGCCGCCCGCGCGTCCGGCGCTGCGGCCGCGCCCCCGGCCCGAGCGCGTGCCGCTGTCGGCGGCGCAGCGCTCGCTGTGGTTCCTGGACCGGCTCAACGGCCCGAACGCGGCCTACCACCTGCCGTACGCGCTGGAGATCAACGGCAGGCTGCACGTCCCCGCGCTGCGGTTGGCGCTGGCGGACCTGGCCCGGCGCCACGAGGTGCTGCGGACCGTCATCGCCGAGCACGACGGGGTCCCGTACCAGGCGATCACCGACCGGTCCCCGGAGCTGATCATCGGCGACGGCGGGGTGGCCGCGCCGTTCGACCTCGCCGCCGACCTGCCGCTGCGCGCGCATCTGACGTCCGTCGGCCCGGACCGGCACGTCCTGGTGCTTGTCCTGCACCACATCGCCGGTGACGGCTGGTCGCTGGTCCCGCTGGCGGCCGACCTGGCCACCGCGTACGGGGCCAGGGCGGCGGGCCGGGAGCCGCAGTGGTCGCCGCTGCCGGTCCAGTACGCCGACTACGCACTCTGGCAGCGCGACCTGCTCGACGACACGCTGGTCTCGCGCCAGCTCGCGCACTGGTCGCGGGAGCTGGCGGGCATCCCCGACCAGCTCGACCTCCCGACCGACCGCCCGCGCCCGGCGGTCGCCGACCACAGCGGCGCCACCTGCGCGTTCGCCATCCCCGCCGAGCTGTGCGACCGGCTGCGGGCGCTGGCGGGCGACCACAACGCCAGCCTGTTCATGGTCCTGCGCGCCGGTCTCGCCGCCCTGCTCACCCGACTGGGCGCGGGCGTCGACATCCCCATCGGCAGCGTGGTCGCGGGCCGCACCGACGAGTCGCTGTCGGACCTGATCGGCTTCTTCGTCAACACCCTCGTCTTCCGCACGGACACCTCCGGCGACCCCGCCTTCGCCGACCTGCTGGCCCGCGTCCGCCACACCGACCTCGCCGCATTCGCCAACGCCGACGTCCCCTTCGAGCGCCTGGTCGACGCCCTGGCCCCGGACCGGTCGCTGTCGCGGCACCCGCTGTTCCAGGTCATGCTGATCCTGCAGAACAACGCCGCGAGCACCTTCGGCCTCCCCGGCCTCGACGTCACCATGTCCCGAGTGGACACCGGAGCCGCCCGCTTCGACCTGGCCGTCGAGCTGACCGAGACCGCCCACGGCATCGACGGCCTCATCGAGTACCGCACTGACCTGTTCGACCCGGACACCGTGCGCACTATCGCCGCCCGCTACGTCCGCCTCCTGGAGTCGGTGACCGCCGACCCCACGGCCCCCATCAGCGCCGCCACCATCCTCACCCCCGAGGAACAACGGACGGTCCTCACCACCTGGAACGCCACCGGACCCCACCCCACCCCCACCACCGTCCCAGCCCTCTTCGCCGCCCAGGCAGCCGCCACCCCAGACGCCGAAGCCGTGCGCTACGAGGACGAATCCCTCACCTACGCCGAACTGGACCACCGCTCAACCGCCCTGGCCGAAGTCCTCCGCACCCACGGCGCCACCCCCGAACACTTCGTGGCGGTAGCCGTCCCCCGCTCCCCCGAGATGGTGGTAGCCCTCCTGGCCGTCCTCAAATCCGGCGCCGCCTACCTCCCGGTAGACCCCGACTACCCCCCCGACCGCATCACCTACATGCTGGACGACGCCCGCCCGATCCTCACCATCACTGCGCCCCCCTCCACCCCACACAGGTGGACGCGCCCCGCCCCAACCGGGGGCAATCCGCCCTTCTCTTTCCAGGGTACGGGATTCGGGGTCTGTCAAGAGGGGGAGCGGCCGCGGCTGTGGATAACCGGGCCGCAGGTGGGTGCGGAAGTGCAGGGCGGCAGGGGGCACGACGCGAAGGCCGACAGCCAGCCGTGCCTTCTGACCATGCCGCTCGCTCCGGGTGAGGAACGGCCCGCCAATCGTCAACGGGAAAGTGCGTCCCTGGAGACAACCGGGGAGCCCCAAGTAGGCCACCCCCATCAAGGGGAACCCGCAGCCTTGCGGACAACCGCAGAGCCCCAAGTAGCCCACCCCGCCTACCTCATCTACACCTCCGGCTCCACCGGCCGCCCCAAGGGGGTCGTCGTCACTCACCAAGGCGTCGCCGCGCTGGTGGCCACGCAACGGCAGCGGCTGGGGGTCGGGCCGGGGAAGCGGGTGTTGCAGTTCGCCTCGCCGAGTTTCGACGCCGCCTTCTGGGAGATCGTCCAAGCGCTCCTGACCGGGGCGACCCTGGTGCTGGCGCCCAAGGAGCGGCTGCTGCCCGGCGCCCCGCTCGCCGAGGTTCTCAACCAGCACGGGATCACCCACGCGACCATTCCGCCCGTCGCCCTCGCGGCTATGTCTGAAGTGGACATCCCGACCGGGACCATCGTCTCCGCGGGTGAGGCCTGTTCCGCCGAGCTCGTCGCCCGCTGGTCGCGGAACCGCAGCATGATCAACGCGTACGGTCCGACCGAGTCCACGGTCTGCACCTCCATGAGCGACCCCCTGCACGCCGCGGACGACGTTCCGCCCATCGGCACCTCGGTCATCGCCACGCGCAACTACGTGCTCGACGCCGGCCTGCGCCCGGTCCCGCCCGGGGTCGCCGGGGAGCTCTACGTTGCCGGTGACGGCCTCGCCCGCGGGTACCTCAACCGTCCCGCGCTCACCGCCGCGCGGTTCGTGGCCAATCCGTTCGACGCCGGGACCCGGATGTACCGCACGGGCGACCTGGCCAAGTGGACCAAGGACGGCCAGCTGCGCTTCGTCGGCCGCGCCGACGACCAGGTCAAGATCCGCGGCTTCCGGATCGAGCCCGGCGAGGTGGAGGCGGTGCTCGCCGCCCACCCGAACGTGCGCCAGGCCGCCGTGCTCGCCCGCGAGGACCGCCCCGGCGTCCGCCAGCTCGTCGCCTACGTCGTCCTCGACGCCCCCGCCGACCTCAAGGCGCACGCCCAGGACAAGCTGCCCGAGTACATGGTCCCCGCGGCGTTCGTCGTCATGGACGAGTTCCCGGTGACCCCCAACGGCAAGCTCGACCGCCGCGCCCTGCCCGCTCCGGAGTACACCGCCGACGGACGGGACGCCGAGACCGACGTCGAGCAGCTGCTCTGCGGCCTCTTCGCCGAGGTGCTGAACCTGTCCGAGGTCGCGGCCGACCAGAGCTTCTTCGACCTCGGCGGCGACAGCATCGTCTCCATCCAGCTGGTCAGCCGCGCCCGCGCCGCCGGGCTGGCGATCACCCCGCGCGAGGTGTTCGAGCACAAGACGGTGGAGGCGCTGGCCAGGGTCGCCCGGCCGCTCACCCAGTCCGTCAAGGCGGACAACGGCGTCGGCAGCGTCCCCGGCACCCCGATCATCGAGTGGCTGCGCGAGCAGGGCGGGCCCATCGGCGAATTCCACCAGTCCATGCTCCTGCGCGCTCCTGACGACATCACCCCGGACAAGCTCGACCAGGCCGTCCAACGCCTGATCGACCACCACGACGCCCTGCGCGCCCGGCTGGTGCGCGGCCGCGAGTGGCACCTGCACATCGACCCACCCGGTAGCAAGGCCGACCTGCACAGCGGCCTCGACCCCGACGCGGGCCGCATGGTCGACGTCGCCCTGGTCGACGGGCACGTCCGCATCCGCGTGCACCACCTCGTCGTCGACGGCGTCTCCTGGCGCGTCCTGATCGACGACCTGGCCAAGGCCTACGCCGGTGAGCCGCTGGAGCCCGTCCAGACCTCGCTGCGCGGCTGGGCGGAGCACCTGCGCGAGCAGGCCACCCTGCCCAACCGCGTCGCCGAGCTGCCACTGTGGACGGAGGTCCTGGCGAAGGACCCCAGCCCCGACCCGCTGGACAGCGCCGACCCCACCGGCCACACCCGCGCCACCGAGCGGGCCATCACGCTGACCCTCGACGCCGAGACCACCCAGGCGCTGCTGACCACGGTCCCCGCCGCCCACCACGCCGGGGTCAACGATGTCCTGCTGACCGGCCTGGCCGTCGCCGTCGCCGACTGGCGCAGGCGCCGCACCGGCTCCCGGCGCACCGACCTGCTGCTGGACCTCGAAGGCCACGGCCGCGAGGAGAGCGAGGGACAGGACCTGTCGCGCACGGTCGGCTGGTTCACCACGCTGCACCCGCTGCGCCTCGACCCGGGCGTCGTCGACGTCGCCCAGGCGGGCCAGGCCATCAAGGCGGTCAAGGAGCAGATCCGCGCCCTGCCCGCGCTGAGCCACGGCCTGCTGCGCCACCTCAACCCCGAGACGTCCCGCGTGCTCGCCGCCCTCCCCGCGCCCCGCCTGGCGTTCAACTACCTGGGCAGGCTCGAATGCGGCGACGGCCCGTGGTCGCCAGCCGAGGACGGCATCGGCGGCGGCACCGACCCCGACGCGCCGTTCGGCCACGCGCTGGAGCTGAACGCGCACACCGCGGGTGGCCAGGCCTGCGGCCTGGTCGCCACCTGGACCTGGCCCGCCGCCCTGCTCGCCGAGACCGACGTGCGCGACATCGCCGAGACCTGGTTCCGCGCGCTGGCCGCGATCGCCTCGGCCAAGGACACCGGCGGTTACACCCCGTCCGACCTCGCTCTGGTCACGCTGACCCAGGACGAGATCGACCTGCTGGAAGCTGACTGGAGGCTGTAGAAGATGACCAAGCCCGGCCTCGCGGACGTGCTGCCGCTCTCGCCGCTGCAGGAAGGTCTGCTGTTCCACTCGCTGTACGACCAGCAGGGCATGGACGTCTACACCGTGCAGCTGCTGTTCGACATCGACGGCGAGCTCGACCCCGACGCCCTGCGCGCCGCCGCCCGCGGCCTGCTGCGCAGGCACCCCAACCTGCGCGCGGCGTTCCGCTACGAGAAGCTCAGCAAGCCCGTGCAGATCATCCCGCACGAGGTCGACCCGCCGTGGCGGTACCTCGACCTGCCCGACGAGGACGAGTTCACCGCGGCCGTCGCCGCCGACCGCGCCGAGCGGTTCGACCTCACCCGCCCGCCGCTGATCCGCTTCACCCTGGTCAAGCGCGGCCCGGGCAGGCACACGCTGGTCATGACCAACCACCACATCCTGGTGGACGGATGGTCGATGCCGATCATGGTGCGCGAGCTGTTCCAGCTCTACGCGGGCGCCTCCCTGCCCGCCGCCACCCCGTACAAGAACTACCTCGCCTGGCTGTCCAAGCAGGACAGTGCGGCGGCAGAGCGGGCGTGGGGCGAGGCCATGGCCGGTCTCGACGAGCCCACCCTCTTCGCCCCGGACGCCCCCGAGCCCACCGGGGCCGCCCCCGGGCACGTGACCGTCGCGCTGTCGGAGGAGGCCACCGGCAGGCTCAGGGACCAGGCCCGCAGGCACGGCCTCACCCTGAACACCGTCGTGCAGGGCGTCTGGGCGCTCATGCTCGCCCGGCACACCGGCCGCGACGACATCGTCTTCGGCGCCACAGTCAATGGCCGCCCGCCGGAGATCCCGGGCATCGAGGACATGGTCGGCCTGTTCATCAACACCCTGCCCGTGCGCGTGCGGCTGAACCCGGCCGACACGCTCGCCGACGCCCTGCGCCGCGTGCAGGACGAGCAGGCCCGGCTCATGGCCCACCAGCACATCGGTCTGACCGATGTGCAGCGCATCGCGGGCCACCCCAGGCTGTTCGACACGATCGCCGTATTCGAGAACTACCCGCTCGACCCCGCCGAGCTGCGGGCCACCGCGGGCGGGATCACCCTGACCGGCGTCCGCGCCACCGACGCCACGCACTACCCGCTCGGCCTGATCGCGGGCATCGAGGACGACCGCCTCACCCTGCGCCTGGACCACCGCCCGGAGGCCGTCGCCGACGCCGACACCCTCGCCGCCCGCCTGGTCCACCTCTTCGAGACCGTGGACCTCGACGAGCCCACCGGCCGCGCGGACGCCATCACCCCGGCGGAACTGCGCCAGGTCATCGATCAGTCGAGCACAGGCGAGCCCGCCCGGCACGCCTCGATCGCGCAGGCGTTCGCCGAGCAGGCCGCCCGCACCCCGGACGCGACCGCCGTGGTCTGCGAGGGCGTCCGACTGTCCTATCGGGAGCTGGACGAGGCCGCCAACCGCCTCGCGCACCTGCTCATCCAGCGCGGCGCGGGCCCCGAGCGGTTCGTCGCGCTCGCCGTGCCCCGCTCGGCGGACATGGTCGTCGCGCTGCTCGCGGTCATCAAGTCCGGCGCCGCCTACCTGCCGCTGGACCCGGAGTACCCCGCGGACCGGCTGGCCTACATGATCGAGGACGCGAAGCCCGCGCTGGTCATCGGCACCGCCGCGGCGGGCGTCGACTGCCTGCTCCTCGACGACGTCGCCGAGCTGCTGATCACCCAGCCCGCCACCGCGCCCGATGTCGACCTGCGGCCCGAGCACCCGGCCTACGTCATCTACACCTCCGGCTCCACCGGCCGCCCCAAGGGCGTGGTGATCCCGCACGGCAACGTCCTGCGCCTGTTCTCGGCGACCGACCACTGGTTCCACTTCGGACCCGACGACGCCTGGACGCTGTTCCACTCCTACGCGTTCGACTTCTCCGTCTGGGAGATCTGGGGGCCGCTGCTGCACGGCGGCAAGCTCGTCGTGGTGCCGTACGCGGTCAGCCGGTCGCCGGAGGAGTTCCTGCGGCTGCTCGAGCGCGGGCGGGTCACCGTGCTCAACCAGACGCCCTCGGCGTTCTCCCAGCTCATGCAGGCCGACCGGGAGAACCCCGGCACCGACCTCGCGCTGCGGTACGTCGTGTTCGGCGGCGAGGCGCTGGACCTGTGGCGGCTGGCCGACTGGTACTCCCGCCACGACGACCAGGCTCCTGTCCTGGTCAACATGTACGGGATCACCGAGACCACGGTCCACGTCAGCTACCTGGCACTCGACGCGCCGTCCGCGGCGGCTGGCCCGGGCAGCATGATCGGGTGCGCCATCCCCGACCTGCGCGTGTACGTCCTCGACCGCGGCCTGCGGCCCTGCCCGCCCGGCGTCGTCGGCGAGATGTACGTCGCGGGCGCCGGTCTGGCCCGCGGCTACCACGGCAAGCCCGCGCTGACCGCGGGCCGGTTCGTCGCCGACCCGTTCGGCGGGCCCGGCGCGCGGATGTACCGCTCGGGCGACCTGGCCCGCTGGGTCGACGGGAACCTGGAGTTCATCGGCCGCGCCGACAGCCAGGTCAAGATCCGCGGCTTCCGGATCGAGCTGGGCGAGATCGAGTCCGCCATCGGCGGCCACCCCGCCGTCGGCGACGTCGCCGTGATCGTCCGCGAGGACCAGCCGGGGGACAAGCGCCTGGTCGCCTACGTCGTCGCGCCGAGCGCCGACGGCCTGCGCGAGCACGTCTCCGCCGTCCTGCCCGAGCACATGGTGCCCTCGGCGTTCGTCCTGCTCGACGCGCTCCCGCTGACCGCGAACGGCAAGCTCGACCGCAAGGCGCTGCCCGCGCCGGAGTACTCGCGGACCCGCACCCGGACCGCGCGCACCCCGGCGGAGGAACTGCTGTGCGGGATGTTCGCCGAGGTGCTGGGCGTGCCTGCGGTGGGCGTGGAGGACGGCTTCTTCGACCTCGGCGGCCACTCGCTGCTGGCCACCCGCCTGATCAGCCGCGTCCGCGCGGCGTTCGGCGTGGAGCTGCCCATCCGCGCCCTCTTCGAGGCCCCGACCCCGGGCGCGCTCGCCCAGCAGCTCGGCGGCGCCGACGCCGCGCGGCCCGCGATCGTCCCGGTGGCGCGCCCTGAAGTGGTGCCGCTGTCATACGGCCAGCGCAGGCTGTGGTTCCTCAACCGGTTCGAGGACGACTCCACCGCGTACAACATGCCGCTCACCCTGCGCCTGCGCGGCCCGCTCGACGTCAAGGCGCTGGAGGCGGCCGTCAACGACGTGGTCGCCCGCCATGAGGCGCTGCGCACCGTCTTCCCCGACGACGACGGCACCCCGCGCCAGGAGGTCGTCGAGGCGGACATCCGCTTCACCGACCCGGCGGGCGGCGGCTTCGACCTGGCCGTCGACCTGCCCGTCCGCGCGCACCTGATCACCGAGGGGCCGCAGGAGCACGTCCTGCTCCTGGTCATGCACCACATCGCCGCCGACGGCTGGTCCATGGCCCCGCTGGCCCGCGACCTGTCCACCGCCTACACCGCCCGACTGCGCGGTGAGAGTCCGGAGTGGACACCGCTGCCGGTCCAGTACGCCGACTACGCCATCTGGCAGCGCGACCTGCTCGGTGACGCGGCTGACCCGGAGAGCCTGCTGGCCAGGCAGCTCGCCTTCTGGTCGGAGACGATGGCGGGCGCGCCCGAGGAGCTGGCGCTGCCCGCCGACCGCTCCCGGCCCGCGGTCGCCTCCGGCCGCGGCGGGTGCGTCGAGTTCACGATCGACCCCGACCTGCACCGGGCGTTGACCGCCGTCGCCAAGCAGAGCAGGACCAGCCTGTTCATGGTCCTGCAGGCCGGACTCGCCGCGCTGCTGACCCGCCTGGGCTCCGGCAATGACATCCCGATCGGCACCGTCGTCGCGGGCCGGGCGGACCAGGCCGTCGACGACCTCGTCGGGTTCTTCGTCAACACCCTGGTCCTGCGCACCGACACCGCGGGCGACCCCACCTTCGCCGAGCTGCTCGACCGCGTCCGGCGCACGGACCTCGCCGCGTTCGCCAACTCCGACGTGCCCTTCGAGCGGCTGGTCGACGCGCTCGCCCCGGACCGCTCGCTGGCCAGGCACCCGCTGTTCCAGGTGCTGCTGACGCTGCAGAACAACCCCGAGCCGGACTTCGCCCTGCCCGGCGTCGACGTCGAGCTGGTCGCGCCCGGCGTCGAGTCGGCCAAGTTCGACCTGTCCCTGGTGTTCGAGGAGCGCGCGGACGGCCTGCACGGCGCCATCGACTTCGCGCACGACCTGTTCGACGCCGCGACCGTGGAGGCCCTGGCCACCCGGCTGACCCGCGTCCTGGCCGCCATGGCCGCCAATCAGAAGACCCGCGTCGGCGACGTCGACCTCCTCGACGACGCCGAGCGCGAGCGCCTGCTCGTCGAGTGGAACGGCGCCCGCCGCGACGTCCCGGTCGTGACGCTGCCGGAGCGCGTGCGGGCGATGGCCGAGGCGCGGCCGGACGCGGTCGCGCTCATCCACGACGGCGTCCGGGTCACCTACGCCGACCTCGACGCCCGCGCCAACCGCCTCGCCCGCCTGCTGGTCGAGCGCGGCGCCGGACCCGAGCGCTACGTCGCGATCGCCCTGCCGCGCTCGATCGACCTGGTCGTCGCGCTGCTCGCGGTGCTCAAGTCCGGCGCGGCCTACCTGCCGATCGACCCCGAGTACCCGGCCGAGCGCATCCGCTTCATGCTCTCCGACACCGCGCCGGAACTGCTGATCAGCGCGACCGGCGTCGATGTGGACGGCCCGGCCATCCTGCTCGACCAGGTCGACCTCTCCGGCCACGACAGCGCCGACATCAACCGCGCCCAGCCGGGCAGCCCCGCCTACGTCATCTACACCTCCGGCTCCACCGGCCGCCCCAAGGGCGTGATCATCGAGCACGCCGCCCTCTCGGCCTACCTGGCCTGGACGTCGGCGCACTACCCGAGCACCACCGGCGTCACCGTCCTGCACTCGCCGATCTCCTTCGACCTCACCGTCACCGGCCTCTACACCCCGCTGGTCTCCGGCGGCACGGTCCTGCTGGCCGCGCTGGAGGACGACGACCGGGTGCGCGCCGACCTCGCCCGCGCCGAGTGCACGTTCCTCAAGGCGACCCCGAGCCACGTGGCGCTGCTGGACGCGCTGCCCGACGAGTTCTCCCCGAGCGGGCACCTGCTGCTCGGCGGCGAGACGCTGGTCGGCGAGAACCTGGCGCGGGTGCGCGCGGCCAAGCCCGACCTGACCGTGCTCAACGTCTACGGCCAGACCGAGACGACGGTCAACTGCGCCGAGTACCGCATCCACCCCGGCGTCGAGCTGCCCCCGGGCGCGCTGCCGGTCGGCAGGCCGTTCGACAACATCGACGTCTACGTCCTCGACGAACGCCTGCGCCCGGTGCCGCCGGGCGTCGCGGGGGAGGTGTACGTCGCGGGCAGCCAGACCGGCCGCGGCTACCTCAACCGGTTCGCGCTCACCGCGGAGCGGTTCGTGGCCAACCCGTTCGGCCCGCCCGGCTCGCGCATGTACCGCTCCGGCGACCTGGCCAAGCGCCGCGCCGACGGCGACCTGGTGTTCGTCGGCCGCGTCGACGACCAGGTCAAGGTGCGCGGGTTCCGCATCGAGCTGGGCGAGATCGAGTCCACCGTGCTCGGCCACCCGGACGTGCTGCGGGCCGCGGTCGTCGTCCGCGAGGACAAGCCGGGGGACAAGCGCATCGTCGCCTACGTCGTCGGCGGCGACCCCGAGGACGTGCTCGCCCACACCGCGCGCACGCTGCCCGAGCACATGGTCCCCTCCGCCGTCGTGCCGCTGGACGCGCTGCCGCTCACCCCGAACGGCAAGCTCGACCGCAAGGCGCTGCCCGCGCCGGTCGCCGCGGCGTCCGGGGGCGGCGGCGGCCCGCGCGACCGGGCCGAGGAGATCCTGTGCGGGCTGTTCGCCGAGCTGCTCGGCGTGCCCGAGGTCGGGATCGCCGACAACTTCTTCGAGCTCGGCGGCGACAGCATCGTCTCCATCCAGCTCGTCAGCCGGGCCCGCAAGGCCGGGCTCGTGCTGACCCCGCGCAACGTGTTCGAGGCCAAGACGGTCGCCGCCCTGGCCGCGCTCGCGGGCGCCCTGGACACCCCGGTCGAGGCCACCCCCGACGTCGGGACCGGGCGCGTGCCGCTGACCCCGGCCGTGCAGCGCTTCCGCGAGCGCGGCGGCCCGATCACCCGGTTCAACCAGTCGATGCTGCTGCACGCGCCCGACGGCCTGCACCTGGCGGGCCTGGTCGCGGCCGTGCAGGCCGTGCTCGACCGGCACGACGCGCTGCGCATGCGGCTCGACCGCGACGCCACCGGGGCGGAGTGGGTGCTGGAGGTGCCCGAGCCGGGCGCGGTGCCCGCCGAGGAGTGCGTGCGCCGCGTCGACCTGGCCGGGTTGAGCGGCGAGGCGCTGGCCAAGACCATGGCCGCGCACAGCGACGAGGCGTGGGACCGCACCGACCCGGCGGCGGGCCGCATGCTCCAGGTCGTCTGGTTCGACCCGGGCCGCGTGCTGGTCGTGGCCCACCACCTGGTCGTGGACGGCGTCTCGTGGCGGATCATCACCGACGACCTGGCCGCGGCGTGGTCGGCCGTCGCCGAGGGCCGCGCGCCCGAGCTGCCCGAGGTCGGCACGTCCTTCCGCCGCTGGGCCGAACACCTGACGGCACACGCCCACACCGAGCAGCGGGTGTCCGAACTGGACTTCTGGACCGAGGTGCTGGACGAGTACGACCCGCTGCTGGGCGACCGGCCGCTGGACCCGACCCAGGACACCGTCGGCGCCGTCGCCTACGCCACCGAGACCCTTCCCGCCGCCCTGACCGGCCCGCTTTTGACCACGGTCCCGAACCTGTACCAGGCGGGCGTCAACGACGTGCTGCTGACCGGGCTCGCGCTCGCCGTCGCCCGCTGGCGCGGCGACCGGGGGATCGATGACGACGGCACGACCTCGGTCATGGTCGACCTGGAGGGCCACGGCCGCGAGGACTCGGTAGCCCCGGTCGACCTGGCCCGCACGGTCGGCTGGTTCACCAGCCGCTACCCGGTCCGCATCGATCCCGGCGAGGTGCCCGACCTCGACACCGGCGGCCCCGGCGTGGGCGCGGCCCTGAAGCGGGTCAAGGAGCAGCTGCGCGCCGTGCCCGACAACGGCATCGGCTACGGCCTGCTGCGCCACCTCAACCACGACACCCGCGACACCCTCGCCGACCTGCTCGACCCGCAGATCAGCTTCAACTACCTCGGCCGCTACGCCTCATCGGGCACGACGAGGGCCTGGTCCGCGGTCACCGACGAGGGCACGGTCGGCGGCGCCGACCTCACCGGCAGCAGGCCGGACCCGGCCACCCCGCTCACCCACGCGCTGTCGGTGAACGCGGTGACCGAGGACCACCCGGACGGGCCGAGGCTCGTCGTCGTGTGGTCGTGGCCGCGCACCCTGCTCGCCGAGGCCGACGTGCGCGTGCTCATGGCCCGCTTCACCGACGCGCTGCGCGGCCTGGTCGCCCACGCGTCCGGCGACGCGGTGGGCGGGCTGACGCCGTCCGACACCGGCCTGGTCGCGCTCACCCAGGACCAGCTCGACCGGTTCGAGACGGCCGCGAACGACCAGGAGCGGGCCGAGGAGCCCGAGGACGAGTGGGAGATGGTCCAGTGAAGTCGAAGATCTCCGACGTGCTGCCCCTGTCCCCGCTGCAGGAGGGGCTGCTGTTCCAGACGCTGCTCGACGACCGGGGCGAGGACCTCTACGTCTCCCAGCTGCTGGTCGACATCGAGGGCAGGCTGGACGTGAAGGCCCTGCGGGCAGCGGCGAACGCCCTGCTGGACCGGCACGCCAACCTGCGCGCGGGTTTCCAGCACGCCGGTCTCCCCGAGCCGGTGCAGGTCATCCCGCGCTCGGTGGCCGTGCCGTGGACGCAGGTCGACCTGTCCGCATTGGACCCGGTGGCGCGGGAGGCCGAGCTGGCCTCCCGCCACGCCGCCGACCGGGCCACCCGGTTCGACCTCGCGACGCCGCCGCTGCTGCGGTTCGCGGTCTACCGGCTGGCCCCCGGGCGCTTCCGGCTGGCGATGACCAAGCACCACCTGCTGCTCGACGGCTGGTCCATGCCGATCCTGGTGCGCGAGCTGTTCACCCTCTACCAGGGCGGTGACCTGCCGCCCGTGACGCCGTACCGCGACTACCTCGCCTGGATCGCCGCCCAGGACGCGTCGGCGGCCGAGGACGCGTGGCGGCGGGCGATGGCGCGCCTCGACGAGCCGACGCTGCTGGCGCCCGCCGACCTCGACCCGGCGCCCGCCCGGCCGAGGACGCTGATCCGGGTCGTCCCGACCGAACTCGCCGCCGCGCTGCACCGGCGCGGGCGCGAGCGCGGGCTGACGATGAGCACCCTCACCCAGGGCGCGTGGGGCCTGCTGTGCGGCGCGCTCACCGGGCGCTCCGACGTCGTGTTCGGGGCGACCGTGTCGGGCAGGCCGCCGGAGATCCCGGGCATCGAGTCCATGGTCGGGCTGTTCATCAACACCCTGCCCGTGCGCGTCTCCTGGGACTGGGCCGAGCCGCTGGCCGTCATGCTGGAGCGGCTGCAGGTCGCGCAGTCGGACCTGATGCCCTACCAGCACACCCACCTCGCCGAGGTGCAGCGGCTGGCGGGCCACCAGAAGCTGTTCGACACCGTCACGGTGTTCCAGAACTACCCGGTGGACTCCGACGACGACACGCTGACCGTCGCCGGGCTGCGCGTCAGCGGCGTCCCGACGACCGACGGCACGCACTACCCGCTGAGCTTCGCCGCCGGGACCGCCGGACCCGACCTGCAGCTGCGCCTGTCCTACCGCGCGGACGTCTTCGGCGACGCGCAGATCGAGTCCACGATGGATCGCCTGGTCCGGCTGCTGTCGGCGATCGCGGCGAACCCCGACCGCGCGGTGGGCCGGGTGGACCCGCTGTCCTCCGTCGAGCGCCGCCGCGTCCTGGGGGAGTGGAACGCCAGCGCGGCGGAGGTCGCCCCGGCGACGATCCCCCGGCTGTTCGAGAAGCACGTGCGGGAGCGCCCGGACGCGCCCGCCCTGGAGTTCGGCGACACCGTGGTCGGCTACGCCGAACTGGACGCGCGGGCGAACCGGCTGGCGCACGCGCTGATCGAGCGCGGCGTCGGGCCGGAGGACATCGTCGCGGTGTCGGCGGCCCGCTCGGTCGAGCTGATCGTCGCGCTGCTCGCGGTGTCGAAGGCGGGCGCGGCGTACCTGCCGGTCGACGCCGACTACCCGGCCGACCGCATCCGGTACATGCTCGACGACGCCCGGCCCGTCCTGGCGCTGGTGGACGCCCGCGCGGACGCCGTCATCCCGGACGTCCCCCGGCTGGTGCTGGGCGACTTCTCCGAGTACCCGGCGGAATCGCCGGGGGAGCGGGCGCTGCCCGCGCATCCCGCGTACGTCATCTACACCTCCGGGTCGACGGGCAAGCCGAAGGGCGTCGTCGTGACCCATGCCGGGGTGCCCGCCATGGTCCGCACGCACGCCGGGCTGGACGTCGGCCCGGACGCCCGGGTGCTCCAGTTCGCCTCGCCGAGCTTCGACGCGGCGTTCTGGGAGATCGCGATGGCGCTGTTCTCCGGCGGCACCCTGGTCATGGCCGACCCCGAGGCCATGCTGCCCGGCGAGCCGCTGACCGCCGTCCTGCGCGCGCGCCGCGTCACCCACGCCACCCTGCCCCCGGTCGTGCTCGCCGCCACGGACCCGGCGCCGGACCTCGTCCCGTCGATGCTGGTGACGGCGGGGGAGGCGTGCTCGCCGGACCTGGTCGCCCGCTGGTCGTCCGACCGGCGCATGATCAACGGCTACGGCCCGACGGAGACCACGGTCGCCACCTCGGTGAGCGGCCCGCTCAGCCCCGGCGGCGTCCCGCCGATCGGCAGGCCGGTCACCAACCTGCGCTGCTACGTCCTCGACGCCGCCCTGCGCCCGGTGCCCCCCGGCGTCCCGGGCGAGCTGTACGTCGCGGGCGACGGCCTGGCCCGCGGCTACCTCCGCCGCCCATCCCTCACGGCCCAGCGGTTCGTGGCGAACCCCTTCGAGCCCGGCGCCCGGATGTACCGCACGGGCGACCTGGTGCGCTGGACGCCCGACGGCGAGCTGGTCTTCGTCGGCCGGGCGGACGAGCAGGTCAAGATCCGCGGCTTCCGCGTGGAACTCGGCGAGATCGAGTCGGCCCTGCTGTCCGCGCCCGGCGTCGCCCAGGCCGCCGTGATCGCCCGCGAGGACCGCCCCGGCGACCGCCGCCTGGTGGGCTACGTGGTCGGCGCCGTCGATCCGGCGGCGGCCAGGGCCCGCGTCGCCGACCGCCTGCCGGACTACATGGTCCCCGCCGCCATCGTCGTCCTCGACGAACTCCCCGTCACCCCCAACGGCAAACTCGACCGCAAAGCCCTCCCCGCCCCCGACCTCACGGCCACGGGCCGAGGCCCGGAGACGGACGTGGAACGCACCCTGTGCGCCCTCTTCGCCGAAGTCCTGTCCGTGGAGTCGGTGGGCGTCACCCAGAGCTTCTTCGACCTAGGCGGCCACTCCCTCCTGGCCACCCGCCTGGTAGGCCGGATCCGAGCGGCCCTGGACGTCGACCTGACCGTCCGCACCCTCTTCGAGTCCCCCACCGTCGAATCCCTGGCAACCCGCCTCACCACCCCCCAAGACCCCACCCGCCCAGCCCTGACCCCCCGCGTCCGCCCGACCCCCATCCCGTTGTCGGACGCCCAACGCAGACTGTGGTTCCTCAACCGCATGGGCGGAGCCGCGTACACCATGCCGGTAGCCCTACGCCTGACCGGCCCCCTCAACCCCACCACCCTCCGCCAAGCCCTCTCCGACGTAGTGGCCCGCCACGAATCCCTGCGCACCATCTACCCGGACCACAACGGCACCCCCCACCAACTGATCCTCGCCGCCCACGAGGTCGAACTGGCCCACACCCACCTAGCCGGCACCCCCGCACCCGCAACCCCTGCCGACCACGGCAGCACCCCCGTGTCCGCACACACCAACGGCAGCACCCCCGCACCCCCGTCCGCCCGCAACACCCCCGCAACGTGCGCTGACCCCACCAACACGCCCGCCCTCGCCCAAGGAGACCGCACCACCCCCCAACCACCCGCGGACACCACCCCCCACAACGCAAACCCACCCCACCCCACCACTCCCACAACCTCCCACCCCAACCCTGCTAACCCCCACACCCCCACTGGGACACGCCCCGCCCCAACCGGGGGCAAACCGCCCTCTTCTTTCCAGAATACGCCGGATCAGCCCTGTCAAGAGGGCAAGCCGCACCCCTTGTGGATAACCGACGAAACCATCCACAACGCCATCAAAGACCTTGCCAACACCGCCTTCGACCTCACCACCGACCCGCCCCTCCGCGCCCACCTCCTCACCATCGCCCCCGACGACCACGTGCTCGTCCTCGTCCTCCACCACATAGCCGCCGACGGCTGGTCCATGGCCCCCCTCGCCCGCGACCTCGCCCACGCCTACACCGCCCGCGCGCACAACAACCAGCCACAGTGGACGGACCTCCCCGTCCAGTACGCCGACTACACCCTCTGGCACCGCGACGTCCTCGGCAGTGAGGACGACCCGGAGAGCACCATCGCCCGCCAGCTCGCCTACTGGACCGACCGCCTGCGCGGCATCCCCGACCAGCTCTCCCTCCCCACCGACCGCCCCCGTCCCGCGGTCCCGAGCTCGACCGGCGGTCGCGTCCCCGTCGCCATCGACAAGGACACCCAGACGCGCCTCGCCGCGCTCGCCAAGGCCGCCAACGCCAGCCCGTTCATGCTGCTGCGGGCCGCCTTCGCCGCCCTGCTCACCCGCATCGGCGCCGGGACCGACATCCCCATCGGCGCGCCCATCGCGGGCCGCACCGATCCCGCGCTGGACGAGCTCGTCGGCTTCTTCGTCAACACCCTCGTCCTGCGCACCGACACCTCCGGCGACCCCACCTTCCGCGAGCTCGTCGCCCGCGTCGCCGACAACGACCTGGCCGCGTACGCCAACCAGGACGTCCCCTTCGAGCGCCTGGTCGAGGTCCTGAACCCGCCCCGGTCCCTCGCCCGGCACCCGCTGTTCCAGGTGATGCTGACCCTGCAGAACAACGCCCAGGCCGCCCTCGACCTCCCCGGCCTCACCGCCACGCCCTACCCGGTCCCCACCGGCTCGGTGAAGTTCGACCTGTCGATGAGCCTGGCCGAGACCCCGCACGGCATCGACGGCATCCTGTCCTACCGCGCCGACCTGTTCGACGAGGACACCGCCGCCCGCATCGCCGCCTGGTACGCCCGCCTGCTCGCCGCTGCCGTCGCCGACCCCGACCGCCCCATCACCGACCTCCCCCTCCTCGACCCCGCCGAGCACACGGCCGCCTTGGGCGACGACCTCCCGCACGACGTCCCCATCGTCCCGGTCCCCGACCTCATCGAGGCCCAGGTCGCCCGCACCCCGGACGCCCCCGCGGTCACCGGCGACGGCCGAACCCTCACCTACCGCCAGCTCGACGACCGCGCCAACGCCGTCGCCAGCACGCTCATCGAGCACGGCGCCCGTCCAGGCGACATCGTCGCCCTGGCCCTCCCGCGCGGCGTGGACCTGGTCGTCGCCCTCCTCGGCGTCCTCAAGTCCGGCGCCGCCTACCTCCCCGTCGACCCGGACCACCCGGCCGACCGACTGTCCTATGTGCTCACCGACGCCCGACCCGCCCTGATCCTCACCACGGCCGGGATCGACCTCCCGGAGACGGGCGTCCCCCGCCTCCTGGTCGAGCACGCCCGCGACCTCGGCCTGACCCGCAGCGGCCTGCGCCCCGGGCACCCCGCGTACGTCATCTACACCTCCGGCTCCACCGGCCGCCCCAAGGGCGTCGTGGTCGAGCACCGGTCCGTCGCCGACTACCTCGGCTGGACCACGGCCGCCTACCCGAGCGCGAGCGGCGCGGCGCTCCTGCACTCCCCGGTGTCGTTCGACCTCACCGTCACCGCGCTCTACACCCCGCTGGTCTCCGGCGGCTGCGTCCACATCGCCCCGCTCGCCGAGTCCGCCGACACCGACAAGGCCCTGAGCGCGCGTCCCTGCACGTTCCTCAAGGCCACCCCGAGCCACCTGCCCCTGCTCACCGAGCTGCCCGCCGCGTACTCCCCGGCGCGCGAACTGCTCCTCGGCGGCGAGGCCCTGCTCGGCGAGGCGGTCGCCCGGTGGCGGCGCGAGCACCCGGACGCCGACGTCCTCAACGTCTACGGACCCACCGAGGCCACGGTCAACTGCACCCAGTACCGGATCCCCGCGGGCGCGCCGCTGGACCCCGGCCCCGTGCCGATCGGCAAGCCGTTCGCAGGCACCCGCGCCTACGTCCTCGACGCCCGCCTGCGCCCGGTCCCGACCGGCGTCCCCGGCGAGCTCTACATCGCGGGCGCGTCCCTGGCCCGCGGCTACCTCAACCGACCGGGCCTCACCGCGGAGCGCTTCACCGCCGACCCCTACGGCCCGCCCGGCGCCCGCATGTACCGGACGGGCGACGTCGCCCGCAGGCTCCCGAGCGGCGACCTGGTCTACCTCGGCCGCGCCGACGACCAGGTCAAGATCCGCGGCCACCGCATCGAGCTCGGCGAGATCGAGGCCGTGCTGCGCGCCGCGCCCGGGGTCCGCGACGCCGCCGTCACCGTCCGGGACGACCGCCTGGTCGGCTACGTCACCGGCACGTCCGACATCGACGCCGTCAAGGCCGATGCCGCCCGCAGCCTGCCCGACTACATGCTGCCCGCCGCCATCGTCGCGCTCGACGCGCTCCCGCTGACCGGCAACGGCAAGCTGAACCGCGCGGCCCTGCCCGCACCGGACTTCCGCGCCCAGGGCCGCGCGCCGCGCACGCCGCTGGAACACACCCTGTGCGGCCTGTTCGGCGAAGTCCTCGGCGTCGACGGCGTCGGCGTGGACGACAACTTCTTCGACCTCGGCGGCCACTCCCTGCTCACCGTCCGGCTCGTCGGCCTCATCCGCGACCGCCTCGGCGTCGATCCCGGCATCCTGGCGCTGTTCCAGGCCCCGACCGTCGCCGAACTGGCCGCCCGGCTCCACGAGTCGACGCCGCGGACCGGCCCGCTCATCCCGCTGCGCGCGGAAGGCGCCCTGCCGCCCCTGTTCTGCGTGCATCCGGGCCTGGGCCTCGGGTGGGTCTACTCAGGACTCCTCAAGGACCTGCCCGACCAGCCGGTCTACGCCCTGCAGGCCCGTGGCATCGACGCCGACGAACCGCTCCCGGCGTCGCTGGACGAGATGGCCGACGACTACGCCGCGCTGATCCGCCAGGCCCGCCCGGACGGCCCCTACCGACTGCTCGGCTGGTCCTTCGGCGGTGTCGTCGCCCACGCGATAGCCGTCCGGCTGCGCGCGATGGGTGCGGAGGTGGACCTGTCCATGATGGACGCCTACCCGCACGTCCGGCGCACCGCCCACAACCCGGAGTCCTTCCGCGACGCGCTCCGCGACACCCCCTTCGCCGACCTCGACGACGAGGCCATGGCCAGGGTCGCGCGCGTCGCCGCCAACAACGCCCGCATCGCGGCAGACCACCGCCCCGACCACTACGACGGCGACGTCCGCTACTTCCAGGCGGTCCTCGGCCGAGGCCCCGGAGCGCCGGAGGTGTCCGCGTGGGAGCCCGTCGTCGGCGGACACCTCGACGTTCACCCGATCGAGTGCACACATGACGAGATGACCCTGCCGGAGCCGCTGTCCCGCGTCGCGGGCCTGCTGTCTGCCGTGCGAACCCATTCCTGAGAGGTGAGACCGATGGACCACGCCATCCGCGCGGAAGGCCTCCGCAAGCGCTACGGGGACAACCAGGCCGTCGACGGAGTCGACCTGCTCGTGCCCGCCGGGACGATCCTGGGCGTGCTCGGCCCCAACGGGGCGGGCAAGACCACCACCGTCCGCATGCTCGCCACGCTGCTGCCCCCCGACGACGGCCACGCCGTGGTCGCCGGGCACGACGTCACCAAGGACCCCAAGGCGGTGCGCGCCAAGATCGGCCTGACCGGCCAGTACGCCGCCGTCGACCAGCGGCTCACCGGCCGCGAGAACCTCTACCTCATCGGCGTCCTGCACCGGTTGGGCCGCCGCGCCGCCAAGGCCAGGGCCGACGGGATGATCGAACGCTTCGGCCTCGCCGAGGCGGCCGACCGGCTCAGCCGCACCTACTCCGGCGGCATGCGCAGGCGCCTCGACCTGGCCGCCAGCCTGCTCGCCGACCCGGCCGTGCTGTTCCTCGACGAGCCCACCACCGGCCTCGACCCGGCCAGCCGCAACGACCTCTGGGCGATGATCCGGTCCGAGGTCGCGGGCGGCCTGACGGTCCTGCTCACCACGCAGTACCTGGAGGAGGCCGACCAGCTCGCCGACCGCGTCGCCGTGATCGACAAGGGCCACGTCATCGCCGACGGGACCCCCGACGAGCTCAAGCGCAAGGTGGGGGAGGAGCGGCTCGACGTCACCGTCGCCCACGCCGCCGACGCGCCCGCCGTCGCCGCCGCGCTCGCCCGCGCCACCACCGTCTCGCCCACCGTCACCCCCGACGGCCGCACGGTGTCGATGACCGTCCCCGGCGGGATGCTCGGCATCCCCACCGCCATGGCCGCCCTCGGCGAGGCCCGGGTCGAGATCGTCGATCTCGCCGTGCGCAGGCCCACGCTCGACGACGTCTTCCTCGCGCTCACCGGCGGTGCGCGCGCAATGGAGAGGAGTGCCGCATGACCACGGTCCTGGAGGACTGGCGCGCCCTGGTGTGGCGCCACCTGCTGCACCTGCGCCGGATGCCGGACAAGCTGGTCAGCGCGACCGTCCTGCCGATGGTGTTCGTGGTGCTGTTCGGCGTGCTGTTCGGCAGCGCCATCAGCATCCCCAACGGGGACTACCGCGAGTTCATCATGGCGGGCATCTTCACCCAGGTCATGATCACCGCCGTGCCGAACACCGCGATCGGCACGCTGGAGGACCTGGGCAACGGCCTGGTCGACCGGTTCCGCTCGCTGCCCATGACCCCGTCCGCCGTGCTGGTCGGGCGCACTGTCGGCGACACGGCTCTGCGCGCGGTCACCTGCGTGGCGATGACCGCCGTCGGCCTGCTGATCGGCTGGCGCATCGACTCCGGCGTCGGCGCGGCGCTGGCCGGGTTCGGCATCCTGCTGCTGTTCGGGTTCACCATGGCCTGGGTCGGCGCGCTGCTCGGCATGAAGGTGCGCAGCCCGGAGGCGGCGGCGTCGATGCCGTCGGTCCTGCTGATGCCGCTGATGTTCCTGTCCAGCGCCTACATCCCGCTCGGCGGCCTGCCCGGCTGGCTGCGCGCGATCGCCGAGTGGAACCCGATCAGCGCGGTCGCGGGCGCGCTGCGCGAGCTGTGGGGCAACCCGGCGGCCGCGGGCGACAGCTTCGCCGCCCGCAACCCCGTCCCGATGGCGCTGCTCTGGCTCGCGCTCATCCTCGCCGTCGTCGTCCCCGCCGCCGTCCGCAACTACCGCACCGCCGCGACCCGCTGAAAGGCCAGTGATGAAGCGCTTAGTCCTGCTGTCCAGCGTGTCCTCCGACGCGCACACCTGGAACCTGGTCTACCTGCAGCTGCTCATCGAGGAACTGGGCCACGACGTGGTCAACCTCGGCGCCTGCGTCCCCGACGGGCTGCTGGTCGAGTCCGCGCTGCGGCACGGGCCGGACCTGGTGGTGCTGTCCACGGTCAACGGGCACGGCTACGGCGACGGCAAGCGCGTGATCACCGCGCTGCGCGCGCAGCAGGCGTTGCGGAACACGCCGGTCGTCATCGGGGGCAAGCTCGGCGTCGCGGGCCCGCTGGAGCCCGAACGGGTCGACGAGCTGCGCGCCGCCGGGTTCGACGCGGTGTTCGGGACGGACGCCGGGGCCGAGGAGCTGCGCCGGTTCATCGGCGACCTCGTGCCCACCTCGGCGGGGGGAGAGCTGGTGACGTGACGATATCCGAGTTCATCGCCCAGGACGGGGTCCTGGTGGTGCAGCCCAGGATGGGGTTCAGCGACCCGGACCTGATGCGCCGCGGCCTGCTGGCGGTCGCCCAGGCGTCCGCGCGCGCCGTCGCCACCATCACCCTCGACAGCTACACCCGGGTCAACGACGTGCCCGCCGCCGCGGTGGCCCTGCGCGACGGCGTGCCGCTCAACGGGTACCCGATCCTCAACCACCCGCCGTCGGTGACCCGCGCCATGGTCGAGCCGCTGGTCGCGGCCGGGATCCCGGTCCAGGTCCGGCACGGGTCGGCGCTGCCGCTGGAGATCTTCGCCGCGCTGGCCGAGTGCGGGCTGGCCGCGACCGAGGGCGGGCCGGTGTCGTACTGCCTGCCCTACAGCCGCGTGCCGCTGCCGCAGGCGGTGGACAACTGGGCCCGCGCCTGCGACCTGCTGGCGCGCGCGCCCGGGGCGCATCTGGAGAGCTTCGGCGGCTGCATGCTCGGCCAGCTGTGCCCGCCGAGCCTGCTGGTGGCGATCTCGGTGCTGGAGGCCATGTTCTTCCGCCAGCACGGCCTCCGCAGCGTGTCGCTGAGCTACGCCCAGCAGACGGACCGGCGCCAGGACATGGAGGCCATGGACGCGATGCACCGCATCGCCGCCGTCGAGTTGTCCGATGTGGACTGGCACATCGTGCTGTACGCGTACATGGGCGTGTTCCCCCGGACCCGCTCCGGCGCCCTCGACCTGCTCGGCGACGCCGCCGAACTGGCCGTCCACGGCGGCGCCGACCGCCTCATCGTCAAGACCCCGGCCGAGGCGTTCCGCATCCCGACCATCGAGGAGAACATCTCGGCGATGGAGTACGCCGCCGCCGTGGCCGACGAGGTGGCCCGCGGCGACCCGAAGACCGAGCGCCTGGTCGACACCGGCGTCTACGCCGAGGCCCGCACCCTGGTCGACGCGGTGCTGGACCTCAGCCCGGACATCGGCCGAGCGCTCCGCCTGGCCTTCGCCCGAGGCGTCCTGGACGTCCCGTACTGCCTGCACCCGGACAACGCGGGCCTGTCCCGCGGGGTCCTCGACGACTCCGGCAGACTCCGCTGGTCGCGCGTGGGCCGCATGCCCCTACCCCGTCCCCCAGACCCCGGCCCAGGCCGATCCACCCCCAGCGCCGACCTGCTGAGCGCCTTGTCCTACGTGGAACGCAAATACGATCGGGCGACCCTCTGACCCCGTCCGATCACGTGGCAGGCCCGGCGCCGGAAGCCCGCGAACTCCTCTCCGACGAGCTCGTGCGGCTTCCGCCCTCCTGGACGCGCGCGGGCAAGCGATTGTTCCACGCCCGCGAACCGCCCCAGAGCGCTCTGCCGGAACCTGCTACCCCCACCCGAACCCCGCCGCCCGGAGTCACAGTTGACGCATGAGCGCGTTCACCTCAGGGCTGCTCTTCGTGGCGGGGACACTCGCCGCGGTGGCGGTGCTGGCCGCGCTCGCGCGCAAGCTGCTCGGCCTGCGCGTCGGCGTCCTGCGGACCCTGGTCGCTGGCGGGCTCGGCCTCGTCGGGCAGACCGTGTTCGCCCTCACCGTCAAGCAGCCGGTGCTGGCGACCATCCAGTTCGGCGTCGCCCTGCTCGTCGCGGTCGTGTTCCTGGTCGTCGCCGAGGCCGTCGTCCCGACCGGCGCGCTCGGCTGGCCCAACGACTGGCTCCGCGCGGCCCGCCGCAGGCTCGCCAGAACCCGCCGGTACTCCCAGATCACCAAGATCGCGGTCCGGCACGGCCTCGGCCCGCACCTGTGGGGCCGCGGCCGCGCGGGTGACGGCCTCGCCCGCGCGCTGCGCATGGCGCTGGAGGACGGCGGCGTCACGTTCGTCAAGCTCGGCCAGCTGGTCGCCACCCGGGGCGACCTCCTCCCCGCAGACTTCATCGACGAGCTGTCCCGCCTGCACAGCCAGGTCACCCCCGTCCCGTGGGAGCGCGTGCGCGACGTGCTCGCCGAGGACCTGGGCAGGCCGATCGGGGAGGTGTTCGCCGAGGTCGACCCCGAGCCGATGGCCGCGGCCGCGATCGCCCAGGTGCACCGGGCCCGGCTGCTGGACGGCAGCGAGGTCGTGATCAAGATCCAGCGCCCGGGCATCCGCACCGAGGTCGTCCGCGACCTCGACATCCTGTCCCGCCTGGCCCGCACCCTGCACAACCGCACCCGCTGGGGCGCCGCGATCGGCGTCCGCGAACTGGCCGACGGCTTCGCCGTCGCGCTCCGCGAGGAGCTGGACTTCCGCGTCGAGCTGCGCAACACCCTGGCCGTGGCGGCGGGGGAGGAGCCGGACGTGGTCATCCCCACTGTCCATCCGGGACTGTCGTCGGCCCGCGTCCTGGTGCTCGACCGCCTCGACGGCGTGCCCATCGGCCAGACCGTGGTCCCGCCGGACGCCCGCGTCGGGCTGGCTGACGCCCTGCTGCGCTGCCTGCTCCGCCAGATCATGGTCACCGGCGTCTTCCACGCCGACCCGCACCCCGGCAACGTCCTCCTGCTGAGCGACGGCAGGCTCGCCCTGCTCGACTACGGCTCCGTGGGACGGCTGGACGCCACCACCCGCGCCGCCCTGCAACGGGTCCTCCTGGCCGCCGACAGCGGCGACCCCGCCGCCCTCCGCGACGCCCTGCTCGAACTGGTCGTGCCCGCGCACGACATCGATGAGGCCAAGCTCGAACGCGCGCTGGGCCAGTACCTCGCCGCGCACCTGAGCGCGGGCGGCACCGGCCCCGACCTGGAGATGTTCACCGCGCTGCTGCGGCTGACCGCGCGCTTCGACCTGGCGGTGCCGCCGGAGGTCGCGGCCGTGTTCCGCTGCCTGGTCACCCTCGACGGCACGCTCACCGCCATCAGCCCCGGCTTCGACCTGGTCGAAGGCTCCCGCACCGGAGCCTTCGCCCTGCTCGCCGACAAGTTCACCGCCACGTCCCTGCGCCGCTCGGCCGCCGACGAGGCACTGGCCGTGCTGCCGATGCTGCGGCGCCTCCCGCGCAGGCTGGACCGCATCACCGGGGCCCTGGAACGCGGCCAGCTGTCCATGCGCATCCGCCTGCTGTCCGACGGCGACGACCGCCGCGCCGTGACGGCGATGCTCGACCAGGTCCTCACGGCGTTCCTGGGCGGGACGACCGGCATCATGGCCGTGCTGCTGCTGGGCACCACGGGCGGCCCGTCGGTCACCCGCGACGTCACCCTGTTCCAGGTCCTCGGCTACAACCTGCTGGTCCTCTGCGGCGTCCTGGTCCTCCGCGTGCTGTTCCTGATGCTGCGGCGCTGATCAGTACTGGTCGTGGTGTTTGAAGTTCGCGATCCCCGTGCCCACTTCCTGGCGGCCCAGCGGGGTGAGGTCCAGGAGGTTGTAGGTGGTCAGGAGCAGATCGGGGCCGCGGCCGTAACTGGAATAGGTGTGGAAGATCCGCTCGCCGTCACGGAAGAAGACGCTCATCCCGTGCTGCTCGCCTTGCGCGTGCCACGGCGTGGTCGCCTCCAATTCGGTCTTGTCGCGGTAGTTGTAAAACACCGGAGCGACCGACTCGTCCTGCGTGGCGTGGAAATCGTAATTGAAGTCCGACCCGTAGGACGACACCCACGGGAAGGTCCACTCCATCCGCTCCTTGAACTTCGTGATCCGCTCAAGAGGCGCCCGCGAGACCACCACGAGGTTCGTCTCCCGCGACCGCAGGTGGGAGAGATGGGGCAGGTTGTCGGCCAGGAACGAGCAGGCCACACACCCCGCCTCCCACTCGGGATCGAACATGAAGTGATACACGAGCAACTGCCGCCGCCCGTCGAACAACTCCGCCAAGGAAGTCTTCCCACCCGGCGAGTCGAACACATACTCCTTGTCGACCTCAACCATCGGCAGATCCCGCCGACGAGCATTGAGCGCATCCCGCGCCTTGGTCGCCTCCTTCTCGGCGGCCAGCAATTCCATCCGCGCAACCAGCCATTCCTCCCGGCTGGCTATCCTGGGCAGGTTAATGTCGACTCCTCACTCCGAACGACCTTTTACGGGCACGGTACCGACCCCCGAACCCCCGCTCAACCGGCACATGATTGACACACGAAATTGCCGGTAATCCCTCACCCGCCCCACCCCAGACCCCCCACCACCACCCCAACCCCGATCCCGTAGAGTGACCCCCACGGCCCCCGTAGCCCAATCGGCAGAGGCAACGGATTCAAAACCCGTCCAGTGTGCGTTCGAATCGCACCGGGGGCACCAGCTGAAAGTCCGTCTGACCTGCGGCAACGGTCGATTCTGTTGATCTTGTGGTGTCCGGTCGTGTGCGGCTTGGTGCGGCTGTTTGCGGGTGTCTGTGCCCCATACGTGCCCGAGTTTGGCGGCTTGAGGGTCAGGTGGTGGAGGTGCCCATGGTGTTGAGGCCGTGTTCGATTCGTTTGCGGGCGGTGTTCTCGAGTCCGGCGATGACCTTGGCGTAGATCTGGAGCAGGACGGTGATGGAGTGTCCTGCCCATTCGGCGACCTGGGCGGCGGGGACGCCGACGGCGAGCCAGAAGGACACGCAGGCGTGGCGCAGGTCGTAGGGTCTGCGGGCGAGGGGTGAGGTGTACTCGTCGGGGGTGAGTGCGGCTTTGCGGGCTTTGTCCCAGGTTCGGGAGAGGGTGGATTCGGCGAGGTCGCCTCCGGTGAGGTTGCGGAAGAGTCGGCCGTCGGCGGTGACGCCGAGGGTGTCGAGGTGGTGGTTGAGGATGCGGGTCAGCGGTGGTGGGCAGGGGACGACCCGTACTTCGCCGACGGCGCGTTGTTTGAGTTGGCGGCGGTCGCGTCGGTTGCCGGTGTCGGTCCAGGATCCGCCGGCGATGGGTGCGGAGTCGGAGAGGGTGATCTCGCCCCATCCTTCGCGTGGTAGTGCCAGGCTGTCTTTGGTGAGTTGGGCGGCTTCCTCGAGCGACCGCGCGTATGTCGATGGGGCGGTTGACATGGGTGGGGTCCGCTTTACCTCAGGAGCCGGTTCCCATCTTCTGAGAGAGGGCGTCGAGGACTGCTTTCAGGATGGACAGGTCCAGTCCGGTGCTGGGGCGCTAACCGCGCCCAGCACCCCGTGAATCAGCGCGATCGGGTGCTGATCACCGGTATGCGCAGGTCGACGGCGGGCAAGGGGGCGGCGGGCTGCTGTACGGCCGAGGGCGGTCAGCTGTCGACCGCGGTGTGGAGGCTGGCCTCCAAAGGTCCTGCAAGCCGGGGCAGCGGATGCAACTGGTCAGCTCAACGCCCTCTTTTAGCTGAGTATCGCAAGTTCACACGGCCGCTTGGATCAGGTGGCTAGCCTTGGCCGTCGCAGTTCAATCGTGGTAGAGACGTCCAGGGGGCCTGATGCGACCGAGCGATTGGTCAGTGGTGTTGGATCAGTTGGACCGTCAGTCGCGATGGCGGGAGGCTTCGCCGGATCGGGTCGGGCTGGTGGAGCTGATGCGGCTCTACGACGTTCCGGCTGTGAGTGTCGCCGCGCGGCAGGACGGCGTTGAGCCGTGGGCGCATGCGTACGGCACAACCATCTCCGGTGGCACGGAGGCGGTGAGCCCGAGCACGATCTTCCAGGCATGCTCGATCAGCAAGCACGTGGCCGCCTTCGGTGCGCTGCGCCTGGTCGATCAAGGTGTGCTGGACCTCGACGAGAACATCGAGGCGTACCTGACGTCATGGCGTCTGCCTGAGTCCGGCGGTTGGCGGCCGGTGGTCACCGTACGGCAATTGTTGGCGCACACGGCCGGGTTGTCCTACAACTGGTTCCGCGGATTCGGCCAAGGTGAGGCGGTGCCGACCATCACCGAGGTGCTGCGCGGACAAGGACCTGCAACGAGCCCCCCGGTTCGGGCGACCATGCTGCCGGGCAGCGGGTTTCGTTATTCGGGTAGCCACTACGCCGTGCTCCAGCAGTTGATGGAGGACGTCACCGGATCAGGGTTCGCCGAGCTGATGCGGTCGCTTGTGCTGGAACCGCTCGGCATGGCCGACAGCAGTTATGACCAGGACTTCCCGCACCGCCACAACCAGGTCGCCCGCGGTCACCACCTGGACGGCACGCCCCTGCGCGGCGGGTGGCGTACGCAACCGGAGCTGGCAGGCGCCGGGCTATGGACCACACCGTCGGACCTGACTCGGGTGGGCGTCGAGATCGCGCACGCCGTGGCCAGTCGTTCCGCGCTGCTGTCGCACGGCCTGGCGACCGAGATGATCACACCCCAGGTGCCGGGCGGCTCCGGCCTGGGTACCTCCGTGGTCGACGACGGCCACCTGCGGTTCGGCCACACCGGCGGCAACGCCGGATACGGCTGTTGGCTGTTCACCTGGCCAGCGACCGACACGACCGTGGCTGTGATGGTCAACAACGAGATGGCCGAGGAGGTCCTCCTGGCCGTGCTCGCCGCCGCTGAACACCACCACGGTCGGACCGGCTCCGCACCACACCGCACACCGGCGGACCTGACTGGCACGTACCTTGCGCGAGACGGCTACACCGTCAGGATCACCAACGATGGTGACAACCTCATCCTCCATGCCCCAGGGCAGCCCCCACTTGGCTTGCGCACTCTGCCGGACGGCCGTTTCCGCGCCATCGCCCTGGATTGCGAACTCACCGTCGTGGCCCGTGACGGCGAGATCGTCCTGCGGTTGCGCCAACAGGACATGACGCTGACCGCGACCCGTCAACCCTGACCGGCACCAGTATCCGCGACCGCTCTCAGAGCCTGCGGCTGGCCCAGGCCAGGGGCACTTGGTCTCGTCCCGTTTCTGTCGGAGGAAGATGAGCGAGATCAATACCCTCGACCTCACCCCAGCCATGCCTCGTGCTCGGCGGGCCAGCAGGTCGCCCTCGACTCGTCGACCTTGTCGGTCGAAGTGGGGAACAGAAGACAGGCGTGAGCAACGCTGCCGCTACGGCAGACCCTCACCCGGACTATCCATGAATCACTGCTTGTGTCGTCCACTACCTCGTGCGCGGGGACGACTTCCCACCGGTACCGGCGGCCTGGTCGCGGAAGCGGTTCCGTTATTCCGGCCAATCCTGGCGCATCCGGCGAACGGGCACTTGCTGGCCGCAGAGGTAGTTGGCTCGAAGAGCCTGAAGCCGCGGCGAGGCAAGGTTTCACCGGTTGGCGGTGTCGCCGGTGGACGGTTGTTGCTTAGTTGACTGATGAGGTGGCTGGTCAGGTCGGTGGCTGTGAGGGAGGCGGCGCTGCGCCGGTCGGTCTCGCACTCCTCCCTCTCGACCAGCCCCTGTGCTCTCAGCGTTCGTTGCGATGCTGGTTCGGTCGGAGCAAACGTTGCCCGGCCCGCCGATCAACCTTCACGTGCTGCGTACGGGTGCTTCAGTTGGTGGTGTTCGCCGCGCCGTATCTGGCTCCCATCATCAGTACGGCCTCGTCCACGACGTGTGCTATCGATGCGTCGTCAGGGGACCAGTCGATGAGCAGCATCCGGGGCCAGAAGACGTAGTTGGAGATCATCCCGAGGAACTGGGTTGCTGCCAGTTCCGTGTCGTCCAGCTTGGCCGTTCCCAGGGCGTTCTCGGTGTCGAGATAGCGGCGCACCGAGTCGAAGTAGGGCATCTTGCCGCGCTCGAAGTGGGCCTTGCCCAACTCGGGGAAGCGCGGCAGTTCGGCGATGACGATGCGGAAGAGCGCCGCCATGCCGGGCCGGGTGAGGAGGGTGACGTACCGGCGGCCGATCGCCGTCAGGCCCGCGCGCAGGTCGCCCGTCGGGGGGCGGAAGTCGTCGCCATCGTCCTCGACTGTCCAGGACTCCGTCACGATCGCGTCGAACAGCGCCGCCTTGGTCGGGAACTGCTTGAACAGAGTCGCCTTCGACACCCCGGCCGCCTCGGCGACCTTGGCCAGTGAGGTGCCTGCGTACCCGGCGTCGAGGAACAGTCGGGTGGCCGCCTCGATGATGGCCGCCCGCTTCTGCTCGGCGACGCGCCGGTGGTAGGGCGAGGGCTCCGTCGTCATGGGCACCACCCTACGGGAGACGAGTCACTTGACTCACCACTCGTTAGATGCGTAGCTTTGGGCGAGGTGAGTCACTCGACTCACCATTGTGAGCAGGGGAGGACCGCGTTATGGGACGCTTCGACAAGCAGACCGTTCTCGTCACCGGTGGCACTGGCGGGCAGGGCACCAGCCACGTTCGGGCCTACCACGAGGAGGGGGCGAACGTTGTCATCGCCGCGCTCTCCGAAGGACCTGGCGAGGAGCTCGCCGCTGAACTCGGCGAGCGGGCACTGTTCGTCCGCCTGGACGTCACCGACGAGGACGCCTGGGCGGCGGCGGTCATCGAGACCGAACGCCGGTTCGGCCCGATCGCGGTTCTGGTCAACAACGCAGGCGTTCAGAACCCCGCGGTGCCGATCGAGGCCATCGAACGGCGGGTCTGGGAGCGCGTACTCGACGTCAACCTCACCGGCGCGTTTCTCGGCATCAAGACCGTGACCCCGTCACTGCGCCGCAACGGCGGCGGAGTGATCGTCAACATCGCCTCCACGATGGCCCACGTCGGCACCTCGCTCTACGCGCCGTACGTGGCCAGCAAGTGGGCGTTGCGCGGGCTCACCAGGACCGCCGCGCTGGAGCTGGGTCGAGACGGCATCCGGGTCAACTCCATCCACCCCGGCGTCATCTCCACCCCGTTGATCAACGAACCGATCGCGGGCCAGCCGCCCATCGCCGACTTCTACTCACCCGAGCCGTACGCCATCCCTCGGTTGGGTACGCCGGCCGACATCACCGCACTCGTCCTCTACCTCACCTCGGCCGACGCCTCGTTCGTCACGGGCTCGGAGTTCGTCGCGGACGGCGGGCTCCTGCTCGGTCCCGCCCTTCAGCCCGACGCGACGGCGGCGTGACCGAATCGCCAGCGACCCTGAACGGCCTGTCGCCTCACCGACGCCACGGCGCTTGGGTGTCTCGCGGAGATTGGCTTGCGTTCGCGCTACTTGATCATGGCCCTACGGTGTTTCAGGGGTCTGCGCCCGATCTTCGCCGGCCATGCGGTACGCGCCCTGCTCCAGGCGGTGGAGGAGGCGGCTTGTCCAGTCCCTGCGGGTGTCCGCGGTGTGCAGCCACAGCCCGATGACGTCGCCGACCGGGCCCCAGGTGTCCAGGTCGGCGCCGGGGGGCAGGTGCGCGGTGATGGCGGCCCGCCACTCGTTCATGGTCTGCAGGCGCTGCCGCAGCAGGGCGATGGCCTCGGCGCGGGGGAGGTCCTCGATGAGTCCGACCGCCGCGGCGAGCAGGTCGAGTCGTGGGTCGCGGTTGGTGAGTGCGGTGCGGAGCAGGTCGAGGTACGCCTGTTCACCGGCGTCGGTCACCGTGTACTCCATGCGCGGCGGTCCGCCTGCCGTGCTCGGTGTGGTGTCGTGCATGACCAGCAGACCTTGTCCGGTCATGGCCTTGAGGGCGTGGTAGACCGACCCGGAGGTGGCACGGGCCCATTCGTGCGCGCCCCAAGCCTCCAGATCGGCGAGTACCTGGTAGCCGTGTGCCTGGCCCCGCCGCCGCACCGCGCCGAGCACGAGCAGTCGAACCGCCGACATGGACCGTCCTCTCCTGGTTCCGCGCTCAGGCAGCAGGCTGCCTTGAGCTGAGCCACCAGAGTGTGCCGAACGGGTCGACGACCCCGCCCATCCGGCTGCCGTCGCCCTGCGCCGTGATCTCCATGGCAGGCGTGGCTCCGGCGGAGACCGCGCGGGTGAAGGCGGTGTCGGGATCGGGCAGCGTGGCCCACAGTTGCACGTGGACCGGTTCGGACGGTGAGCTGAGGCACCGCTCACCGTGTGCGCCGGAGTCGGCGAAGAACACCACGCTGTCGCCGATCCGTGCCTCCGCGTGCATCACCCGCTCCGGGTCGGCAGGCAGGGGCAGGACGTTGCTCACCTCCGCGTCGAACGCGTTCCTCAGGAACTCGGCATAGGTGTTCGCGCTGTCCACCATCACGTAGGGCGTCACCGGCGGCATACCCACCTCCTCCGACTAACCAAATTTGGTTACAGAGACGCTACCACCCGGACGGCCAACTAGCCAAATTTAGTTAGCTCGGCCCTGGGGCTGCGGGGCCAGCCCTCTCTCGGCATGTAGGGACGGCAGTGACCGCGTCGACCGGACGATGTCAGCGGAGGGGCACGTCGGGCGTCGGCGCAGGTGATCGTCTGCTCGGCCATCCCTTCGACATCACGCGCTCGGGCCGGCGGCCGGATCCGCTCAGCTCTTGTCGAGTTGGGCGTTGACCATCGCCTCGAATTCGTCGCGGCCTCGGATGCCCAAGGCGGCGCCGAGTGCGGTCGCCAGCCGGTCGAACGGGTCCTCCAGCGGCAGTGCCGCCATGTTGTCCGCGAGTTCGGGAACCGTCCAGAGTTCGCCGTCCTTGTCGATCTGCGCACCGCTCGTCCAGCCGTGGTTGACCGCGATCGAGCCGCCGCGCACCGACAGCACCTGTCCGGTCAGTGCGCAGCCCTCGCTGACCAGGTACGCGACGAGCGGGGCCACCACGGCAGGGTCCTTCGGGTCCAGTTCCCCGGCTGGCGGTGTCCGGTCCATGCCCGGCACCGGGTCGGTCAGCCGGGTGCGCACCATCGATGGGCTGACGCAGTTCACCCGGACCCCCATCCGCCGCAGTTCCAGCGCGTGCACGGTGGTCATCGCCGCGACTCCGGCGTTCGCCGCCGCGTAGTTCGTCTGCGTGGGCAGGGGATTGAGCAGACCGGAGCCCGAGGCGGTGTTGACGATCGCGCGGTCGGTGCGCACTCCTTCGTCCACCCGCCCGCGCCAGTACGCGGCGGCCCAGCGGCTCACCGCGAAGGTCCCCTTCAGCTTGACCGCCACGACGTCGTCGAACTCCGCTTCGGTCAGCCGTTCGAGCCCTTTGTTGACCTCGATGGTGGCGTTGTTGACCACCGCGTGCAGATCGCCGAACTCCGCGACGGCCAGCTCCACCATGCGTCGGGCGTCCGCCCACTCGGCGACGCTGCCGGTGTCGGCCACCGCTCGCCCGCCTCGCGCGCGGATCTCGTCGACCACAGCGGCGGCGACGCTCTCGTCACCCCCACGCCCGTCGATCTCCACGCCGGGGTCGTTCACGACCACGTTCGCGCCGCAGGCCGTCAGGTACAGCGCCTCCGCCCGTCCGATCCCTCGTCCGGCACCGGTCACCAGCACCGTCCGTCCGGTCAACCCGTCCATCACGACACCTCTCTCCGCGCTCAACGTCCTCCGGTCGAGCATTGGTGCACTCAGTGTACTCATTTACTCAGTGCATTGATGTCCGTGGTGCACTATGCTCGCCCTGTGTCAGGCGAAGTCGGACGTCGTGAACGCAAGAAGCAGCTCACTCGGCAGGCGCTGGTCAACGCGGCCGTCCGCCTGTTCACCGAACAGGGCTACGACCAGACGAGCGTGGCTGACATCGCGGAAGCCGCCGACGTCAGCAAGCGCACCTTCTTCCTGCACTTCGCCACCAAGGAGGACGTGCTGCTTGCCGACGGCAGCACCAGGATCGACCTGGCCGTGCGGGCCATCGAGGGACGGCGACCCGACGCGCCGATGCGCGAGGTGCTGGCCGAGGCGACGAAGACCATGATCGCCAACACCGCCGCCGGTGACCTGCCGAACGGACTGGCGGCGCTCCGCGCCCGGCTGGTGGTGACCACGCCCGCCGTTCAGGCCCGCGTGCTGCACACCATGTTCACCGCGCAGACCCGAATCGCCGCGGCGCTGCGCAGGGCGTACCCGGACACGCTCGACGAGATCACCGCGGCAGGTGTCGTCGGCGCGCTGACGGGTGCCATCAGCGCCGCCGCCGTCGCCAGCCTCCAACTCGGCGAACCGCCCGAGCGGACCCGCGCCGCGATGCAGCACGCGGCCGGGATCGCACTGCACTACATCGAATCACTCGACACGCCCGACCCCGCCGCTCCCCGGGCTTCCGGCGGAGCGAAGGCAACCCCACGCGCCGATGACCGGCATTAGGTCCCGCTACCGACTGCCCTGACCTCCACCACACATTCGGAGCAGATGCCTGACGAAGTTTCCGCTGCACTTGACCGAATGATCATTGAGTGGTCATCTGCACCCGGAAGCGGACAAGTGCGCGGCGGAACCTACAGTGGTGTCCTTTCCCCTGTAAATGAGCACTTTGGCGGCTTCCAGCTGCTTCCGTGGTAGTTGACCACTGCTGGTGTTTCCTTCCGCAGTGGTTGATCGCTGGCCTTGGTTCTCGCTTCGTGGCGATGGCGAGGTGTTGTTGGGTGTCGGGGTGATCGAGTGCTGTGCGGCGGCTGCGGCCACTAAACGGGGCAGGTGCGCGAGGTCTCCGATGCGGAGCGCTATTGATCATGGCGAGGACCTCGTAGGAGCCGCCAGCTGGCAACTCAGGTGCCATGAGGTCGATCGCGGTCATCAGGGCGGTTCGTGAGTTCGTTGTCCCGCATTGGAGTGATGGCCCTGGTGATTTCGCGATAAGAGTGGAGCATCGGATACCACGCTGAGCTCGATCGTCGCGATCATGCTGTGGCGAAGTCTGTGCAGGCGCAGATCGTCGCCGTGGTGACCGAGCACGATGCGGGTGTGGTCGTGTCGAAGGCCGTAGATCTTCATCGACCACGCCTCAACCGCGTTTGGTGGCCACCATGCATGGTGTCGGTCCGCGTGAAGTGGCGGACCCGCCCGGCCGTGCGTCCGACAGACAACTGCACGCCTAGGCCGTCGGCGAGGGTGCCGAGAGGATGGACCGGTCCCGTCGGCGAGGAGCGCCCACCCTGGCCGGGCCTCGTGGCAGCCACGCGCCGTAGTGCGAAGAGGCTCTGTCTGCCCGCCCGCGTGAGGTAGTTGCGGGCGGGCAGACGTGGGTTCAGCCCTGTCCGGTTCGGCGTTTGCGGCTCAGGAACACGAGTGCCGCGCCTGCGGTCAGGACCAGGACACCGAGGAGTGCCAACCACGGTAGGTGCGACGAGACGCCGGTCGAGGGCAGCGAGCCCGGGTCCTTGCCTGCCGGGATCGTCGTCGTGGGTGCGGGTGGCGCGGATGTCGTCGGGGTGGTGGTCGGCTGGGGCTGGGGGATGTGCACGCCCGCGTCGATCGTGTGATCGACCTCTCCGGGGTTGTCCGGCGCCGTGACGGGCGCGTAGCCGTTGCACAGCTGTCCACGGGTCGGCGGGACCACGTTGGAGTCGTGCACCCGGTCGGTGCCGACCACCGGGAGGGTGAAGCGCAGGTCGGCAGCGCGCGGCTGCCGCGGCACGTTTCTGGTGTCCGCGGTGCAGACGTTGAACTGCACGGTGTACTTCGCGCCTGGTGTGAGTTCGTAGGCGGCGCCGACGCCGCCGAAGTAGTACTCGCCCGCCGCGTCGGTCTTGGTGGTGGCGACCTGGGCGCCGGTGTCGTCGAGGAGGTTGATCGTCGCGTCCGGCAGGCGCACGTCCGCCGGGTCCTGGACGCCGTTGCGATCCCCGTCGAACCACACCAGGTTGCCGATCTGGATCGGCGCGTTGGCCGCCTGGTAGGCGATGGCCCCGAGCCCGCCGGACTTGCCGAACCCGTTGCTCGGTCGCCGACCGACGAACTCGTACGCGTTGGCCTTGGGGTTGTTGCCGGGGCCCTCACCGGTCGCGATCCGGTAGTAACCGGTGCCGCCGGTGGCGACGTTGACCGTCGGGTCCATCTGCGTGCTGACCGCCCACTCCAACTGCGGGATGTAGGCAACCGACCCCTGCGCGGCCTCCTGGTGCGCCGCCCGTCCCGCGGGGCCCTGCTGGGAGAAGTAGTCGCCGGGGAAGTACTCGGCCACGCCGCCGCTCTGCTGGCCGTCGTCGAGTTCGTTCGTGTGGTCGGGACAGCCTCCGGTGCCTTCCCACGAGTACCCGCCAGCGGGATTGGCGCAGGCCATGACGATGTCGCCGCCGGAGAAGCCGTTCTCCGGGGTGTTGTCGCCCGGACGCGGGTCCAGACCGCCCCAGCCCACCACGTCCATGAAGCGGTCCCGGAAGCCGATGATCATCGACCCGTCGCGCGCGAAGGCCATGCTGGCCAGTTGCGGCTGCGGATCGATCAGGGCGCCGGAGCCGGTCACGTCGTGCTCGTCCCAGGACGCCAGGTCGGTGTTCCAGGGGTTCCACCCGTTGGTCTGGCCGGGGACGGAGCGGCCCGCGAGCACCTCGCCCCGCTCGATGGTCAGCGGCTGGGTCAACACCGTCGTGAACCGGGTGCCGTCATAGGAGTAGACGACGGCTTTGAGGTCCGCGCGGTCCTGAGTGCTCTCCGCGCTGCACACACCCCCGACGTACAGCTTGCCGTCGTGCGCGGCGACCGAGAACGGCCGCCAGTCGGTGGGCGCCGCACACCCCGGGTCCGGTATGGGCACCGTGGACTCAGGGGCCGAGGCGCTGGCGCCGGTGGCGTCGAAGCTGACCAGGCTGCGCGCCAACAGGTTCACCGCGTACAGGGTGGCGCCGTCCTCCGTCAGGGCGAGACCGCCGATGCTCTCCTTTCCGGGCGCGTCGGTGAATCCCGCGTCCTTGATGATGTTCGCGGTGTCGTGCGGCGTGACCGCCGCGCCCGGCACCTTCGCGAACAGGGTCGGCGCGCCGTCGCCGTCGACCGGCACGGTGTAGATCGCGTTCCCGCCCTCCGGCCCGTACAGCGTGAGCCGTCGGGCGAACGCGCTCTGGAACAGCCTGCGCCGGTCCTTGTCGTATGCCAGCCCGAAGGTCGTGCCCACCTGCGCCTGCGTGGCGAGAGTGGTCGGGCACGCGATGTCCTCCGGGCACGTGCCGCGGGTATCGATGCCGAACGCCACCAGCGCGCGGGTGTCCGTGCCGTTGCCGCCGTTCTGGACCGGCACGAAATAACGGGAGTCGGGAAGGGCGTAGTGCGCGGGGTTCCAGACCGCGGTGATCACCGAGTCGTCCTCGCCGTCCGACACGTCGACGAACGTGGTGAAGCTGTCGAAATGGTTGGCCGCGGTCGAGGCGGGCGCCGCCTGGAGGTACTCGCGGTAGGGCGGCGGAATAGTGACGTCGACTCGATAATGTCCGCCGGAGAGGGCGTCGGACGGGGGGAGCACGACTTTCCCGGTGGCGTCGGTGACGCCGGTGACGCGGTGGCCTTCGGGGTCGGAGATGTCGACGCGCATGCCCTGCTGCGGCACGTCCATCGTCGTGTTGATCACGCCGGTGCCGAAGAAGTCGCGCAGGACCTGGACGGTCAGCGTGCCGTCGGTCGTGGACGCGGCCGCCGTCCCGGTGATCCCGCTGCCGGTCAGCAGCAGCGCGGCCAGCCCCACCCGCACCGGTCGCCCTCTTCGCGTCCGGGTTCTCCGGCTCATCGCATCCCCTAGTGGAAGTCGTGGTGGACAGTCACAGACAACCAGAACGACGTCGCGTCAGCGGCCGCGCAATGGGTGAATCAGGGGGGTGAAATCTCGGACCCCTGTTAGCATCGGCCCGCGTGCGCACTATGCGAATCCGGCAGCGCCGGTCGTCAGGTCCGCGCCGGATGGTCGCTGTCGGCGTCGCGGCGGTCGTAGCGGTCGGGCTGACCGCGTTCCTGGTGCTCGGTTCCGGTGGGGAATCCACGGGTCCCCGTGCGCTGACCTCGGACGAGGCGAATCGGCTTGCGATCGCGCGGTTCCGTAACCACGAGGCGGGCGGCCGGGCGGTGACGATCACCGTGCCGACCACCGCGGGCGGCCTGGTCATCACCGGGTCCATCGATTACCGAGCCGGGCTCGGTTATGGCGTGGTGCAAGGCATCGGGCGAGATACCTCCAGTGACGGCCTGATCCAGTGGAGCGCCACTACCGTGTTCGTTCACCCGATGGTGGACGCCCCGGCGCAGGCGCCTCCATCGCCGCCCGAGACCGGTTGGCACCAACGCCCGTTGCGGACGTCCGGCAGTTCGCTGGACAGTGCGCTGCTCATCGCGGTCAGCCTCGGCAGCGACCGGCCGGACAACGCCGAACTGCTGCCGCAGAACGGCGCGGCCTGGGTCGGCGAGGATCAGGTCGGCGACCACGAGGTCGACATCATGAGCGGCCCTGCCGCACGCGGAAGGGCGCGCACCGCGGGAAACGTCCGCTACTGGGTCGACTCGATCGGGACCATGCACCGGGTCCAGGCGGATGTGGATTCCGAGCCGCAGCCGGTCGTCATCGAGTTCGACGCCCGGGAGCACCTCCCGGTCCAGCCGGTGCCCGGGCTCGTCAACTAGGCAGGTCCCGCACCACGGCGAGATCGGCGAACAGCGACGTCGGCGGCAGCGGGATCGCCCCGACGTCCGGCAGTGCGGGAACGGCGGGAACGGTGGTGGCGCCGTCGGCGCTCGGGAGCTGGGGCTGCGCGACAGGCGCGGCCACCTCGGTGAACGGAATGCCTCGGGGCGCGGTCGGGCTCGCCCATGTGCCGGACGGCGTGGGCCGGTCGGTGGCCGGGCACGACGCGGCCGCGAGGAGCTGGTCGGGCACCACCCTCGCGAGCTCGTTGCCGCGCAGGCAGTTGCCCCGACCCCGGGCGGCGGTGGGAAACGTCCAGCCGACGTCGACGCCGTTCCCGGTGAAGGTGTTGCCCACGATCCGGTTGCCGTTGGCGGGGATGTCGGCGGTCGCGGTGATCACGAGCCCCGCGTCGGCGTTGCCGTGGACGCGGTTGCGGACGACCTCGTTCTCGCTGCCGCCGTCGATGCCGATGCCGATGCCCCACCCGCCGTCGGCCTGTTCGGGCGTCGACGCCTGCTGGTTCGCCGCGATCAGGTTGCCCACGACGTGGGCACGTTCCTGCGGGAGCAGCTTCTCCTGGTGATCGGAGTTCATGGTGAGCCCGACTCGGTTTCCGACGAGGCGGTTGCGGACCACGTACATGTCGCCGCTGGCGTTCGTGCCTTCATAGCCGACCGCGTTGAGCTCGGCGACGTTGTCCCGCACCACGATGCGGCAAGGCTTGCACTGCCCGACGTAGATCCCGGAGTCGGCGGAGCCCGACGCGTACGAGTGCTCGATGACACCGTCCTGGGCCGAGAACGCGTAGATGCCGTACAGCCCGTTGCGGGTGGCCGTGACGTGGGAGACCAGGAACGACTTCAGGAAGCGGACCGGCTCGTCTCCGGCGTCGTAGCCGCCGCTGCCCGGCGTTCCGCTGGCCGCCGCCGCCGAACCGGTGACCAGCACGCCGTTCTGCGTGTTGTTCCGCACGGTCAGGTTCTCCACGGCCACCCCGGGCGCGGTGACCACGATGCCGTTCGGCTGCCGCAGCTGTCCGTCGATGACGACCGTGTCCCGGGACTCACCGCGCAGGGTGATCTGGGCCGTGTCGACCCTGACCGACTCGTGGTAGACGCCCGGTGCGACCAGGACGAGGTCTCCGGGCCGGGCGAGCGACACCGCCGCGGAGATCGTCGGGGCGTCGGCAGGCACGCGGATCGTCACGTGCTCGCCCGCCGGTCGACTGCCCGTCTCCGGGGCGGCGCCACAGGCCGCCAGCACCAACGCGGGCGCCGCCACGATCGCGGCGAGACCGGAACGAAGCATGGACGCAGTCTGGCACGGGCTGCGGATTCGCCTGCCCGAGGGTGAATCTGGCACGCTCCAGCCATGCGCCGAGTTGAGGACCACGCGTCTCGCCGCGCCTTCCTCGGTGCGGGCGCCGCGCTGACCGCGGGCCTCGCCGCGGGGTGCGGACCGAGGGATCGGCGTGATCCTCCCGCGTCGACGTCGGTGCCGCCGACGGGTCAGCACCAGGCGGGCATCGTGCGTCCCCGCGAAGCCCAGCCCAACCTGCTGGTCGTGGTGGCCGATGTCGGGGACGAAGTCGCCGTCGGCCCGCTGTTGGCCGAACTCGGCGAGGCCATCCGCACGCTCACCGCGGGAACCGACGCGCGACTGCTGGGCCTGCCGCCCGGCGACCTGACGATCACGGTCGGGGTCGGTCCCCGATTGGTGCGCCTGGCCGGTCCTTCCCTGCCCGGCACAACGGACCTCCCGGAATTCGACCGTGAGCGGATCAGTCCGGCCGCGCGTGGCGGCGACCTGCTGCTGCAGGTCTGCGCGGGAGACGCGGTCGTCCCGTCAGTCGCCGCGGCCGCGTTGCTGGACCAGGCCGGTGACCGGATACGCGAACGCTGGCGCCAGGCCGGACGCCGCGGTTCCACCGTTGCGGTGAACCAAGACCTCACCGCGCCACGCAACGTGTTCGGCTTCCTCGACGGCATCGTCGGCCCGCACACCACCGCCCAACAGCGGCGTGATCTCTGGCTGGCCGGACCACCCCCGGTCGCGGGCGGCACCATCGCCGTGCTCCGACGCATGGAGCTGGACCTGCGGCGGTTCGCCACGTTGTCGGTCAGCGACCAGGAAGCTGTCTTCGGCCGACGCCGGGACACCGGCGCGCCGCTGTCCGGCGGCACCATCGCCTCCGACCCCGATCTCAGCGCCAAGACACCGGACGGTCGCTACCTCATCCCCGCGGACGCCCACCTCCGCAGGGCCCACCCCGCCACGGTCGGCGTCGGTCTCATGCTCCGCCGCTCCTACAGCATCGACGAGCCCGCCCCCGGCCTGCTCTTCATCAGCTTCCAGAACGACATCCGCACGTTCACCAACACCCTCACCCGTATGGACGACGGCGACGCGCTGCTGTCGTTCACCACCACCACTGCCAGCGCGACCTTCCTGATCCTGCCGGGCTTCGATCAACTACCACTCGGCGCCACGATGTTCGATTAGAGGCGAATCGGCGGGGCATGCCGGGTGGTGCACCGGTAGCGTGACGGGGCGAACGCGTGGCGGCAGTGCCCTTTACGTCGGGAAGTTGTTGCTGGAGCACGAGACGGGTGGCCCGCTGCGAAGCTGGTCGGCCTCCGCGGGCACGGACAAGCGCCTGCGAGGAGGTGAGTGGCGCTCGTAGCCGCGGGCGCGTCTATCCGGGCCCCTCGATTTGAGGAATGGAGTTCGCAGGAGATGACGAGGTCGACGAGCCGGCACCCTTAATTGGAACCGGCGGCCACGGATCGGCGCAATGCGACTTGTAACGACCGGTCCACTTGCTCCACTGGGGTTCCCAGCACCTCGCAGACGGCGTGATCAGCAGGCGGGGCGCAACCGAGCCACCGAAGGGCTTCTGGCCGTGCTGCGGGCCAACGCGGCCCGCCTCGCCGGTAGGGGCTCGTACGGTGCGCTCGCGCCGAGCAAGGGGCAAGCCCGGAATGCGCCGGGCCCGCTCGCCAGACAGACGTTCTTGTCGCTGCGCTATAGACCGTCGCTGCTTAACCCTGCACCGAGCAGTGCAATGCCGTCGACGTCATCCCACCCGTCGACATCAAGTCGCCGCCGAGCTGGTTGGCCAAGTGATCATCCTCTTCACCTCGCCAACGGCCTTATCAGAACTGAGACCGCAGAGAACCTCCACGGCTGCCTGCAGCGTGCGGTGACGATTTTGATGGGTATGGCCGTCACCGCGCCGGTCAGCCTCGACGGTTCCCGCCGGTCTCGCTCTGGTGCCCGATCGCCGCGATGACTGCTGAGAACGCCATGCTGTAGAGGGTGAACACGACCGACCGCATGAACTGCTCGTGCGTGGGCTCCGCGCGCATGCGGTGCACGTTGACCAGGACCGAGAGTGCCGATCCTGCCACGACGACCAGAGCCATGAACGCGTCGAACTGTGGCGGGTTGTTGCTCATCAGGGTGTTCGCGACCCAGTCACGCGCGACCTGGGGGTAGAGGCGTGGCTGCCGCCGACGTTGCCGACGACCATCAGTATCGACCAGGACGTGCCGACCCCCAGTGCGCCCAGCAGCACGCCCCGGTGCCCGCGTCCCGCCTTCATCGTCCCGGTGAGCTGGTCGACGACCAGTTGCCCGAGCAGGCACAGGACACTCAGCGCCATCAGGAACAGCAAGAACGGGATCTCGAAGACGAGGCCGACGAGCAGCACGCCGAGCCCGATGCTCAACGCGGTGCCTGCGATCGCCCAGCCCACCATCCCGAGCACCGACACGAACTCCGATCCGTCGGAGAAGAACGCGATCCACGACAGGACGGCGAGGGCCACCAGGAGCGCCCACACCCACCATTCCCAGCCGCGGAACCACGCGGACGCTGCGAGGAACCACGGGCCGATGGTCCTGACCACCCAGTGCACCGCCGCGCCCACCCACGCCACCGCGTGCAGCCCGGCTGCCGCGAGGGGGGCCGTGAGCAGCGCGATGACCGCAAACGCGGGCTCCCGGTGCCGTGCGGCGAGGGCGAGGACCGCCAGCAGGAACACCCCCGTCGCCCAGATGACGCAGGTCAACAGGAGCGCGTACGCGGGCAGGGCCCCATTGACCGCGGCACTGGCGTCTGCCAGCCACCGCAGCGACGCCCACCCGTCCCGGGCGCTGAGCTTCGCGGTCCCCTCGGGCAAGCTGAACGCCGCGAACACCGCCCCCACCGCCGCGTACAGCAGCACCACGAACAGGGACAGCACGAAGATCCCGAGGCAGCCCAAGCGCTTCGCCCAGTAGCCGGTGATCTCGCGCCCCCGGTACTCGACCCGGAAGTTCCCCACCGCTGCCCCCTCGCCCGTGCCCGCCGCAGCACTCGATGAATATCGGCCGGAGCACGACCGTTTCAGGACCTGGGTGGCCATCACCCGAACGGCCCAGCGGTGGGACAGGAAAGCGTCGACCAGTGGCGTGCCGGAACCGGTGAGCCTGCCAGCCTTTGTAGCGGCACGGCTTCCACGTGGACGTGTCTCATGATCGCCCGGCTTCCTCGTCTATACCAGCGCAGAGGGAGATCACGTCTCCGGGGCTCACCTTGACCTCATCGAGAAGGTGTCACGCCGATTCTTCGGGATGAACCTCGCGATCGGGCCGATCAGCCGCCGGTAGACCAACCTGCACCCGGCCATCGAGCAGGTGGCCGATGTCGATGATGCCCCGGTGAACACCAGCCGGACCAGCAGGCCAGCCACGCCCGGCGAGCACCACGAACCAGACGTGCCCGCGGTCGACCAGGCCCGGCGACAGCAAGGCCCGTGCAGCTCGACCACGGCCAGCAGCGGCGCCAGGCCCGTCACGGCGCCCAGGGTCGACTTCAACGCTGACCGAGAACGATCGGGCGCAGGACTGCAAGTCCTGCGCCCGCTGGCTCCGGGCCGCTAGAACGCGGCGAGAACGACGATCTCCAAGGTCATGACTGCGGCGAAGGCGGCGCCGACCCGCAACACAGCAGCAGCTGGACGGACATCGCTCACCCGGGCAAGCACACCAGCCAGCAGCCCACCAGGCAGCCCGTCCCGCGGCCGCCCTCGGCGCAGGTCACGATGTGCGTCAGGTAACCCCGGCTGCCGACGGGCTGTGGACGTGCTCCTCGGCCTGATCGCCGCCTCGCGTTCGCGTTCCCCACCCGTCACGCCGCTGATGCCACAGGCGATTCTTCACGGCATGTTCGCCGGATTCGTCTGTGTCGCACGGGAAATCCGGTCCGGCATACTGTCGTCATGGACGTGAGCGAGCGCGAGTCGGCGTTGCGAGAGGACCGGGCGTGGCTGCAGGCGTTGAGCGACGCGTTGCACGACAAGGAATACGCCGCTCTCCTGCATCGCATCGCGCGACTTCCGGCGCCTCCCCGACTTCAAGAGCAGGGGGTTTCCCCGGAGCTGCAGGCGGCTATGTTCGGTTTCGGTGAGGACAACATGCTGTCGAGTATCGTCATGATGGCGATCGACGAGGTTGATGCCCGCGAGTTCGACCATCCCGTGACGGACCTGATGTTCATGCCGACGGCGATCCCTACCGTGAACGGTTTCTGCGTGAGGACGCCGTCTGGGGTTCCGGCGATCGTGCTCAACCACGGCTTGGTCTTGTACGTCTCCGCGGCCGTGCATATCGCGCTGGGCCTGACCACGTGGACCGACGGCGAGTACTGTGCCCATCACACCCGTCAGGAGAAGGTCAAGGGCATGTTCCGGCTGGCGGAGGGCGTTCTCGCGAAGCAGCTCGTCCCGGTGATCGACATCAAGGCCTTGCACTGCCTGGAAGACCACGACAACTCGATGTTGCGCAGGCTTGCCGAGCGGCGTGGGACTGAGCGGGATCTGGAGACGGCAACACGCGATCTCGTCGCACAGGGCGATGTCGTCGTTGATGCCGTCTACCAGGGCTCGTGTCTCATCGCGGAGATGTTCATCGTGCTGCACGAGATCGGGCACATCGCGCTCGGGCACCTCAACCGCAACAACGTCGCCTACGCCTTCGGAGAACGGAACGTCCCGGTCTACCGGAGATCCATCGAGGCGGAGTTCGAGGCCGATCGGTTCGCCTACCGTCAGCTGGTCAAAAAGCTCGTCTCTGGCGGCAGGATGCGGCATCGGGACGTCGCCTACGGCATCGGCTGCCTGTTCATGCTGCAGCGGACTGTCGAGTATCTGTCAGGGAACGAGGAGGCGGGGACGCATCCTCCGGCGGCTGAGCGCTGGCAGGCGATCAAGGCCGAGATGGATGAAGCCCGGGTGCCCGCGGCGTTGGATTCCGTCGACCACTACTTCGCCTGGCTGGACCGCATGGAGAGCGCTGTCTAGGGGCACTTGGCGACGACGATCACGTCGCCGGTCAGCGGCACGTTCGCCAGCATGAGCGAACCGTCCGGGGCAGCGCTCGGCACGCCGCAGTAGACCTTGCCGCCTGCTGGCGCGATCACGGGCTGCGGTTTGGCGGGCGCCTTGTCGGTGAACAGCACGACGAACGAACCGGCCACCACCACGACGGCGCCCGCCACGCCGAAACCCATGGACCACTTGAGCCGCTTGAGTGCCCGGGTAGCCCGCTCCTTGTGCGCGGTCCTAAACGCGTCGACGGTGAGATCGTTCGTCTTGCGGGGGAACGCGTTCGCCGCGGCACCGGCGAGAATCGTCGCCAGCAGCACGGCGATCGCGGCGATCGCGATGCCGATCCGGACGATCGACCGGACGCCGACCGGAAGGTCGTTCATCCCCGTGAGACCCGACGCGAACGTCACCGTGGCGAAAGCGCCCAGGACGGCGGTGAGCAGCGCCGACCAACCCGCCGCAGCCTTGCGGACGGTGTCGAGCTGCCCCCGGCGGGCCTCGAGGATCTTGCCTTCCCAGTATTCGTCTTCTTCTCGCGACACAGCCGCTCCTACCGGATGTAGAGCGGCACGGGAATCGAGCCGCCCCAGCCGCAGCCTTGGTGATCGCCGTCGCGCCCGGCGTGCGCGGCGACGCAGTTGCACCGCACGCCGAACATGCCGAACCTGCTCTCCAGCGGCAGCATGCTGGCAATGACGTCGAACTCGACCGACTGGCAGATCTCGTGCCCGCAGCGAGGACACCGGCCGGTGAGGTCGTAAGTGTCTCCACCCGTCGCAACGAGTTCGAGCGTCTTGTCCTCCAGCGCCGCCGCGATCGCCTCCCTCCAGCGCGCCTCGTTGCCCGCCGTCCGGGCGGGGTAGTCGTACGGCACCGCGGGGTCGGGCCACGCCTCATCACTCACAGACCTGATGTCGCGGCGCACGGGCAAGACGTTTCAACGACTCGTAGGCGGTATGACCGGTCTTATACTGCAACGGCGTTGAGGTGGGGCGATGGCGCGGAACTATTGATCCGCAGGCTGATTCCACGGCGACCAGCAGGGTTTACCAGGTGACCCCTCCCGCGCCCCGTACCCGGTCGGTATCCGTTCAGGAGATCTCGCGGAAGTCCGTCTGTTGCTCGGCGGGCGCTGCTGAGCGTCGCCCCCCGCTGCTCGATCGCATCGCCACCAACTCCCTGGACGGCAGGCCTACCCGCGGTCGGCTCGGTGTTCGTCGCTACCGTTCGGTGGGACCACCAAGTGCGGCAACCAACAACAGGCTCTCAGTGACATGACCTGCCGAGATGCGAACGGCCGTCTAGAAACGAGGGGACTTCATTGCGCCCTGGTAGGTTCCACTAGTGAAACTTCCCGTGACATCGGCGGCTTGATCAGCGATCTTGAAGCATGCCCAGTGCACAACGCCGCCGCGTCGCGAGCGGCATCGCCCGAACACGGATGCGTCCACGAGCAGCACAGGCGAGAGGTCGATCCGGGGCCCTTCACTCTCATGCGCAGACGATCACCTCCACGATCACCGCGTTCACTGCGATCGGGGCGCTAGTTTTCACCGGACTGTCACTCAACGCCACGCGCGACCAAGTTGCCGCAGCACACCGGCAGAACGAAGTCGCTCAGCAAGGGCAGTTCACCGAACGTTACACCAGGGCAGTCGAACAGCTGGATCAATCAGGCCCGGACCACCTTCAGACCCGCCTCGGCGGCATCTTCGCGCTTCAACGCTTGGCTGAGGACTCACCCCGCGATCAACCCACCATTATCAATGTTATAGAGACCTTCATTACCGCGACGGTCGCTCGCGGTAATGTCGACACTTGCCCAGAAGGGGTGGCGCCTGACATTCAGGCCGCCCTGTCAGTAGCGATCGACCGTAACCGCGAACATGATGAGAGCGATCCGCTTGCGGGCATGGATCTATCCGGAGCATGCCTCGCTAAAAGTGACCTAGGAAATGCGGATTTTCGCCAGGTGAATCTGACAAATGCAGACTTGCGCTCGGCGAACCTGCGCCACGCTGAACTCACCCGTGGAACGTTCAACGGCGCGACCCTTATTGACGCGGACCTTCGCAACGCAGACCTGGGCAATTCTTCTCTAGTGGGTGCGACACTCTGTCGTGCAGATCTGGACGAGGCGAACCTGCAACAGGTCTCCTTCTTGCGAGCCGACCTGCACCTCGCGTCATTGAACGACACCAATCTCCAGGATGCGAGCCTGATCGACGCGCAGTTGACCCATGTTGGCCTGCAGAACTCCAACCTCTCCCAGGCTAGTCTCGGCCGCGCGAATCTCGGATCAGCATATGCCGATGGAGCGAACTTCAGCGGTGCACACCTGGGTGAGGCGCAACTCTTTTCCGCAAGCTTGCAGAACGCAAAGTTCACAGACGCGGGATTAGGTGGAACCAACCTGCGAAAGGCGAACCTCTCCGGAGCCGACTTCCGCCAGGCCCGCCTAGTTCAGGCAAGCCTTCGTGAGGCCGTCCTCGTGGGCGCTGACCTGTCGAGTGCGGTACTTCTGCAAACAGACCTGACTGCCGCGGACTTGCGCGACGCCAATCTCGATGGTGTTGACCTGTCGACAACCAAGCAGGGATATCCCGATGCTCACGATGTTGTGCCGTACCGGAAGACCAAGGGATGCTGAGTCTGGAGCAAGATTCCGGAGACCTGCGGACTTCAGTGCAAGCAGACTACCCGGTTTCAACGCTGACACTGCTACCCTTTCTGGAGGGGCATCCTTCGTTCACGTCAAACCCGCAGGGGTCGTCAAGTATCATGAAAGTCATTCTCGAAGGGGTGTCTATCTCGGCGACGTCAGCGTCGCTTGTCCTGTACCCTATCGACCATTGAACGATATCTCGCCGTAGGCGCGGCTTAGTGTCACCACTGGGTGCAAACTATCGGGGCAGTCGTCTTCGACTTGGGCGCAAGAGTTGACCATAACCCCCCTTACTCATTTCCATCCTCTCGAGGATTCTGTCTGTGGAGCGGTTGCACTTCATTAGTTTCGGCCGCGAATTCTGCTACGACGAACGCGCTCGACTCCTCTGCGCACTTGCGGGCTTAGCGGCGCTTCGTGAAGTCAGTCCGCCACAGCACTTCCATCGAACAAATGGGCGGGTCCGGGCCCACAGGAGGTCAAAGCCAACCTGACCGACCTCGAAGCGGGTGTCAACGGCAGCATCGAGTCCGATGACGAGAAACTCGACACCGTCATCGAAGCCATCAGCGAAGCCCAAGCCACTGAAGGGAAGCTTAACGACCACGAACACCGCATCGTGCGGCTCGAGCGCCGAGCGGACTAGTACGCGGTCTCCTGACTGCAACCTCTCAGTCCCGTGTCCGGTTGTGTGGCTTGGCGCGGCTGTTTGCGGGGGTCTGTGCCCCATAGGTGCGCGAGATCGGTGGCGCGTGGTGGTGGGGAGGACGGGGAACCAGAAGGACGCGTAGGCGTGGCGTAGGGCGGGACCGCAGCCGAATCGAGCAGCGTGCCATCGACGGAGTGCGGGGCGCTCTGTTGCGCCGAGGAGTGGGTGCGGTGGTCCCTCGTGATGCCGGTTGCGGATCGGCCAACTCACGCTGCGTGTCTGGCGCCGTCGCTACCGGTCGGGGCGTACCGGTGGCTGCACCAGCACTACCGGGGTTGGGGCGAGCGGTACCTTTGTCGGTCGCGGGGACAGTGAGTCGGGCATCACGAATGGGGGACAAGCGGCGGCGGGGTCGGGTTTGGCCGCTTCGCGCAGGGGTAGTCGGCCAGGACGTGGAGCCGATCATGGGGTCAGGGTATGGGTGAGGAAGAGCTGCGGGCGGTGATCGACTGGCTGGTGCGCCTGGTGGAGATGGCAGGGGCCGCGGTCATCGTGACGGGTGCTGCCTGGGCGATGGTCCGGTTCGTGGTGACCGGTATCCGGTACCGGGACGCCGCGGTGTTCACCCCGGTGCGGTTGACGTTGGGGCGGTTCCTCGCCTTGGGGCTGGAGTTCCAACTCGCGGGGGACATTCTGCGGACGGCGATCGCGCCGACGTTCACTCAGATTGGGCAGCTGGCGGCCATTGCGGCGATCCGGACGGCGTTGAACTACTTCCTCGGGCGGGAGATCGCCGAGGAGCAACGTCTGGTCCGTGAGCGCGGTCCTCGGGATGAGCGAACGTCGTCGTGACGGGGTTGGTCCCGCTCTTTGCGGGGTGTGCGCTGGTGGTGGCCGTTGTGGTGTTGGTGACCGGGCGGTCGGTCACTGCTGCGGTGCGGGTGTTGGTGGAGTTGTTGATGGCGGCCGGTCTGCTGGGGTTGTCCTTCGGGATGAGTTGGGCGCAGATCGCCACGGCCGCGGTGGTGGTGGCGGTGCGCAAGCTCGTGGTGAGCGCGATCGGCGCCGCGGAGACCGCGCGAACGGGCCACAGTGGTTCCTGATCGCGGGGGCTCGCTAGCTGCCCGAGCGGTGACCGTCCCGTGAAATCGCAAAGAGAAAACGGGATAGCACTACTCGGTGGCCTTCTCGATCTCGCCACTCGGGCCGTCCGGTCGGAGGAAATAGGCCCCGAGGCTTGCGGCTAGGGCGGCGAAGACTGCCACCGAATAGCACGCGAGCACGACTTCCAGAAAACGCGCGAATCCCCCGCCCTGGGTCATCGGCTCCCCGGTGATCGTGGCCAGCGCGACGTCGTGCAGGGCGAGGTGGTAGGACTGGTAATCACCCGTCAGCATGAGCAACTGGCTGCACGCGAGGACGAGGACCCCGGTCACCGCCATGAGCCAACCCAGCCTGCCGGACAGCAACCGCCCGGCGGAACGGCTGCCCCTGACGGCCGAGGACAGCACTCCACCCGCCCTCGCGATCCGCAGGACCCGGACCACGCGCAGGAACCGCAGGAACGGCACGACCAGGAACACCAGTTGCCACCAGTTCCGCCGCAGGAACAGCCCCCGCATCGGCGCGACGTACAGCCGCAACGCGAATTCCCCCACGAACACCAGCCACAACGCCCAGCCGACGATCACCAGCACGGTGTTGAGCGCCGGTTCGATCGCCAGGGTCTGGCCCAACACGACGAACAGGAACAACACGCCCAGCATGCTCATGGGCCGGTCCAACCTGCGAAGAAGCTCCTCGGCCCAGACCTGTCGCTCCTCCTCGTCCCCCTTGCGCGAGCCCGTCACCCCTACTGGGTACCCACCTTTGCCCAACTGCCAGCGCCCGGCCTGCGGTCATCCCTTCGGGGGACACACAGGGGTGCTGCCGGGAAACGGAACGGCCGCCCTCCGTGGGGCGGCCGTTCGTGCCGGGTCAGCCGATCGCGGTGGCCTTCGTGTTGCGGTCTACTGAGGACCAGGCCGCGGTGTCCAGGTACAGCTCGGTCTGGTCTTCCGGGCCGAAGAAGACCGTCTTGGCCTTCGTGTCGTCCGCCAGCCAGTAGCGGAACCACGCCGTGAGCACGCCGATCAGGCGGGTGCGGGTCTCACCCGGGAAGAAGTGGTCGGAACCCCTCAGCTCGGCGAACACCGCGGGGACGTGCCCGGCCCGGGCGTAGCGGCCGCGGACGTAGAACGACGGCACGATGTAGTCCAGCTGGCCCGCGATGAACAGGGCGGGCCCCTGCAGCATCGGCACCGAGCCCTGCGGGCCCGGCTGCACGGGAGCGGTCACCGTGATGAGGGGGTCGGCGCCCGCGGCGATGGCGCCGCCGCCGCCCTGGGAGTGGCCTGCCGCGCCGACCCTCCCCGGGTTGATCTTGCCGTGGAAGACGCTGCCGGGGCGGCTGTTCTCGCTGATCAGGTAGTGCGCGCCCGCCAGCATCTCCTCGCCGGAGCCCGCACGCCCGGTGTTCGCCGCCGCGACGACGATGCCCCAGGAGGCGATGTGCCTGAGGAACTGGTCGTACTGGTCGACGGTGGCGTTGGTGCCGTTGCCCCACACCAGCACTGGGTGCGGAACGGTAGAGGACGCGATGTCGGCCGGGTAGTACAGGGTGTGGGCCGGTCCGCCCGGCGCCTTGGTCACCGCGTGCGGACCGGGCTGCTCGTAGTGCCGCTCGACGGCCGCCGCCGTCGCGGGGGAGGCCACGGCGGTGAAGCCGGGGGCTTGCGCGACCACGAGGGCGACGGCGATGGCCGACAGTCCGAACCCGCGGCGCAGGGAGCGCGATGTCATGTCGGATCTTCCTTCAGAGTGATCCTGGGGGACGATTGGATCGTCCCAGTCAAGCGATACCGGCGCATTGGCCGCGATTCCGAATTTGTCCTGGGATCACTGTGATGAGTCACATCGAATATCAACCCCACGGGCCCGGACGTGGGGCTTGACCTTCGAGTCGGGTCGAAGGTTTACCGTCGGGTGGTGACCAGTTTGCGGATTTCCCAGCTCGCGGCTCAGACCGGTGTCCCGGCGACGACGCTGCGCTACTACGAGACGGAAGGCCTCTTGCCCGCCGACCGGACCGCGGCAGGCTACCGGGTCTACGGGCCCGACGCGGTGGAGCGGTTGGCGTTCATCTCCTCGGCGAAGACGCTGGGCCTGCCGTTGGAGGAGATCCGCGACCTGCTCGGCGTGTGGGAGCAGGGGGTGTGCGCGGCGGTGCGGGAGCGGATGGTGCCGCTGGTCGCCGAGCGCATCGCCGACGCCGATCGCCGCCAGGCCGAGCTCGCGGGGTTCTCCGCCCGGCTGGTCGGGGTGCACGAGCAGTTGTCGACGCCCGCGCCTGCAGGGGGGTGCGGACCGGACTGCGGCTGCATGGCCACCGTGCCGGTGGCGGTGCCGCCCACCCGTCCCGAGGAGACCGCGGGTGAGCCGTGGCGGGACGTGCCGGTGGCCTGCACTCTGGATGGTCCCGACCTCGGTGAGCGGACCGCGCAGTGGCAGCGGCTCACGGCGCGGGCCACCGACCGGCGCGCCGTCACCGACGGGATGGTGCTGGTGTTCCCGGCCACGCCCGAGCTGGCCGCCGAGGTCGCCGCGCTGGCCGTGGCCGAGCAGGACTGTTGCGCGTTCTTCGACTTCAGCCTGCACCTGACCCCCGCGGCTCTGGAGCTGACCGTGCGCGCTCCGGACACCGCGGCAGAACTGCTGGCCGACCTGTTCGGGGCCGACGCGTGAGCATCGCGAGATCCGGTTGATGAGCGCACGGCGAAGACGGGTTCGGGCCTGTGAGGATGGACCGGCAGGTGGTGGCGAGGAGCGGGAGCGGACAGGGTGACGCGGGGTGTGGTCGAGCGGATGGAGCACCACCAGATCGCCATCTACCTCGCGGCGATGGCGGCCGGTGGCCTGCTCGGCTGGGCGCTGCCTGCCGCCGGGCCGGGTCTGGCGCACGCCATCAACCCGGTGCTGGGCGCCCTGCTCTACGTGACCTTCCTCCAGGTCCCCGCGGCCGAGCTGCTGCGGTCGCTGCGCGACGGGCGGTTCCTGTCCGCGACGCTGGCGGTGAACTTCCTGCTCGTCCCGGCCGTGGTCGCGGCGATGGTCGGGTTCCTGCCCGCCGACCAGGCCGTGCGCATCGGGGTCCTGCTGGTGCTGCTCACCCCGTGCGTGGACTACGTCATCGTCTTCTGCGGCCTCGCGGGCGGCAGTAGTCAGCGGCTGCTGGCCGCCACCCCGCTGCTGCTCATCGCCCAGATGCTGCTGCTGCCGGTGTTCCTCTACCTGTTCCTGGGCGCGGAGCTGGCCGACATCGTCGAGCCCGGGCCGTTCGTCGAGGCGTTCCTCGTGCTCATCGTGGGCCCGCTGACGCTTGCCTGGGCCACCCAGGCTTGGGCCGCCCGCGCACCCGCGGGCCGGGCTCTGTCCGGGGCGGCGGGCACAGCGATGGTGCCGCTGATGGCCGCGACCCTGCTCGTCGTCGTCGCCTCCCAGGTCCCCAGGCTGGACGGCAACCTCGCCGACGTCGCCGCCGTCATCCCGTTCTACGCGGCGTTCCTGGTGATCATGGCGTTCGCCGGATGGGCGGTTGCCCGCGTGTTCCGCCTCGACGTCCCGGCCGCCCGCGCGGTGGTGTTCAGCGGAGCGACCCGCAACTCCCTGGTCGTGCTCCCGCTGGCGCTCGCCCTGCCCGACCGGCTGGCGCTGGCGGCGGGCGTCGTCGTCACCCAGACCCTGGTCGAGGTGATCGGCATGCTCGCCTACGTCCGTGCCGTGCCGCGGCTGCTGCCGGACCGCACCGCCACCGCCTCCTGAGCGCGTCCGGCAGCTCTCGGCGGATCGTGTCAGCCTCGGTCAGGTTCGCTGACCGCGTCGTGTCCTGCCGGTACTCCGAGGGCGGGCAGGCCGTCTTGGGCTCTGGCGGCCTCGGTCGGGCGGAAGACGAGTTGGCGGCAGTCGCCGTCGTCGATGGTGCGGACGGTGACCCGGTAGACGGGTTCGAGCACTTCGGGGGTCAGCACCTCCTCGGTCGGGCCGGAGGCGGCGACCAGGCCGCTGTCGAGGAGGACGAGGTGGTCGCAGTAGCGGGCGGCCAGGTTCAGGTCGTGCAGGACGACCACGGTGGTGATGCCGAGGTCGCGGACCAGGTGCAGGATCTCGTGCTGGTAGTGGATGTCGAGGTGGTTGGTGGGCTCGTCGAGGAGCAGGTGGCCGGTCTGCTGGGTGAGGGCGCGGGCGATCAGGGTGCGTTGCTTCTCCCCGCCGGACAGGGTGGCGAAACCGCGGTCGGCGTGGTCGCGCATGCCGACCCGGTGCAACGCGGTCGCGGCGATGCGGTGGTCGTCCGCGGTGTAGGACTGCAGGGACGACCGGTGGGGCGAGCGTCCCAAGAGGACCATCTCGGCCACCGTGACCGGGAGTTCGGGCGGGGCCTCCTGGGCCACGACGGCGATCCGGCGGGGCAGTTCGCGGCCGCGGAGGCCGGACACGGGCGTCCCGTCGATCAGCACGACGCCCCCGAGGGGGCGCAGGGCCGAGTAGAGGACGCGCAGCAGCGTGGACTTCCCGCTGCCGTTGGGGCCGATGAGGCCGACGACGCCGCCGGAGCGGGCGGCGAGGCTGACCCCGGCCAGCACGGGTGTTCCGTCGTAGGCGAAGGACACGTCGGTGGCGCTGAGCACGCGGGCACCTCTCTCGGTCAGGCCGCCGACCGGACGCGGCGCACCAGGAACAGCAGGAACGGGGCGCCGAGGACGGCGGTGATGATGCCGAGGGGCAGCTCCCTCGGCACGAACGCCATGCGGGCCACCACGTCCGCCCAGATCAGGAACGACGCGCCGATCAGCGCGGAGACGGGCAGCAGCCTGCGGTGGACGCCGCCGACGCACAGCCGGGCCACGTGCGGCACGACCAGGCCGACGAACCCGATCCCGCCGGACACCGCGACCGCGGCGCCGACGCACAGCGCGACCACCACGAGCGCCTGCGCGCGCAGCCGCGCGGGCGGGCTGCCCAGGGCGTGGGCGGTGTCGTCGCCGAGGGTGAGCGCGTCCAGCCTGCGCGACCACAGCAGCAGGACCGCGAAGGAGACCACGAGCAGGCTGCCCGCGACGAGCACGGCGGGCCAGTCGGCCCTGGCGAGCGAGCCCAGCAGCCAGAACAGCACCGCACGCGCGCCCTCCGGGGTGTCGGACGCGAAGATGAGGAAGCTGGTGACGGCGTTGAGCACGTACCCGACGGCCACCCCGGCCAGCAGCAGCCGCACCGAGGTGATCCGCCCGCCGATGGCCGCGACGGCGAACACGATCCCCGTCGCGGCGAGCGCGCCGAGGAACGCGCTGCCGGTGAGTGAGTTCGCGCCGACCGAGGCGCCCACCCCGAAGAGGATGGTCAGGGCCGCGCCGGTGGACGCCCCGGCGCTCACGCCCAGCAGGTAGGGCTCGGCCAGCACGTTGCGCACCAGTGCCTGCAGCGCGACGCCGGAGACGGCCAGCGCCGCGCCGACCACGGCCGCCAGCAGCACCCTGGGCGCGCGCACCAGCCACACGATGCTGTCCTCGGAGGGCGTCCAGGTGATGTCCAGACCGCCCACCAGGTGCGCGGCGACGATCCGCGCGACCGTCCCGGGTTCCACCGGCACCGGCCCCAACCCGATGGCCACGGGTATGCCCGCCAGCAACAGCGCCGTGAGCCCGCATACCCACAGCGTCGCGTGCAGCGTCCTGCGCCTGCGATCGAGGTCGTCCGGAGCCGGATCGGCCGGATTCGCGGTCGCCCGGTGGGCGGTCTGGGTCATCGTTCGGCTCCGGGCGCTCAGGCGGCGAGTTGGGCGGCCAGCTGTTCCAGGCCGTCGACGGCGAGGGTTCCGTGCCCGGAGTAGAAGAAGTCGAGGACCAGGATGTCGTCGGAGGCGACAGCGGGGATGGCGGCGAGATCGGCGCGGCCGGTCACCGCACGGCGCACGGCGTCCTCGGTCGTGTCGGCCGCCTCGTAGAGCGCGACGATCCGCTGGGGCGCGGCCTTGATCAGGGCCTCGGTGTTGGGCTCGAAGTAGCGCTCGTCGGTGCCCGCGAAGACGTTCACCAGGCCGACGCTCTCCATCTGCTGGTGGATCATGCTGCGCTTGCCGTACGCGCCGGGCTGGGCGTCGGGTCCCGCGATGAACAGGGCCGCGGTCGCGGTGTCGGCGGGCGGGGACTGGCGCGCCTTCTCCCGCACCGCGTCGACCCGGCCGCGCAGGCCGGTCACCGCGTCCTTGGCCTGCTGCTCGGTGCCCAGCACGCGCCCGAGCGTCTCGATGTCGCGGTAGAGCTCCTCCAGCGGGTCGTGCACGTCGGACTGGCCCGCGCCGAACCCGCCGCAGTAGCCGCTGACGATCAGCGTGGGGATGCCCGCGGCGGCCAGCTCGTCGGGGCCGAAGTCGTTGAGGCCGAACGTCACCACCATGTCGGGCGCCGCGCCGATGATGACCTCGCGGGAGATGTCCTTGGAGTTCTTGATCGGCTGCTGCTCGGCCCGGCCGAGCGGTTCGGCCGCGGCGCCGAGCGGCTCGTCCTTCAGCGGGGCGAACACGGCGACCCGGTCGGCGCCGCCCGCGGCGTGCACCAGCGTGCCCGCCTCGCCGCCGATCACATAGAGCCGCTGAGGCGCGCGCTCGATGGTCACCTGGCGGCCGCAGTTCTCCACCGTCATCGGGTAACCCGGGGTGGCAGCGGCTCCTGGGGACTCGGTCCCGCACGCCGTGCTCGCCAGCAGTGCGACGGCGGACGCGACTAGCGGCCAGGTTGTTCTCGGCATGGTCAGCTTGCCTTTCGGTGGGGATCGGGTTGACGCGCCTCGGCGCGGAAGCCGCGCGTCGAGGGGACCAGCGCCGCGGCGGCGGGCGCGAGGAAGCACACCCCGGCGCACACCAGCAGCACCGGGGCGGCCCCGAACGCGCTGATCGCCGGGGCGATCAGCGCCAGGCCGACCGGAGCCAGCCCGTACGACAGCAGGAAGTCCAAAGAGGACACGCGGGCGAGCTTGTCCGGGGCGACCTCGCGTTGCGTCGCGGTGAACCAGGGCACGTTGAACAGCTCGATGCCCAGCCCGGCCACGGCGTACGCGGCGACGACGACGGCGGCGGGCACCGGCAGCAGCAGCGCCAGCGGGGCGAATCCGTAGCAGGCCAGGGCCGCCAGCGCCGCCCAGCCCTGGGCGCGCGGGCGCATGCGCGCGATCAGCACCGCTCCGGCGAGCGCGCCCAGGGTGTACGCGGTCATGGCCGCGGCGAGCACGGCCTCGGTGCCGTAGCGGTCCCGGCTGACCAGCGGCAGCACGACCCCGGTCGCGGAGTACCCGGTGGCGATCACCGCGGTCAGCGCGGCCAGCCCGGCCAGGAACCACGGGTGCCTGCGCGCCTCCCGCACCCCCTCGGCGAACTCGGCGGCGAAACCGGCCCGGACGCCCACGACGGCGGGTTTGTCCGCGCCCGGTGGCGGGACCAGCGCGGTGACCAGCCAGAGCACGCCGGTGCCCACCAGCAGCGCCGCGGTGTCGGCGACCACGGCCAGCAGCGCTGTCAGGCTCGGCGCGACCAGGGTCGTCACCCGCACCGCCAGGGTCATGGCTGCGTTGGCGGGCTGGCGCCGGTCCTCGTCGACGACCTCGGCGGTCAGCGCCTGGAAGGCCGGGCGGCACGCGCCCTGCCCCGCGCCGACCAGCGCGGCCGCCGCGGCCATCAGCCAGACCGACCGGCCGAGACCGACCGCGATCAGCGGCGACCCGGCGGCGGCGACCAGCCCCGACCACAGCACCACCCCGCGGCGGGAGAAGCGGTCGGCGAGCACCCCGGCCACCGGCACGGCGGCGAGGAACCCGATGGTCCGGGTCGCCAGCACGACGCCGAGGTCGACCGCGCCGATCGACCGGTCGAGCACGGCCAGGCCGAGGATGAAGGGCAGCGCCCAGGTGGCCAGGCCCGACGCGGTGGTGCCCGCCCACAGCCGCAGGAACGCGGGATCGCGGGACAGCGACGGCGGCCGGACGGCGGTGCTGGGCACGGTGATCGAACTCCTCCGGCGGTGCGTCTTGAAATGAGAATCGTTGTCAGTAGAGTACAGAGCGGGCGCCTGCCTGACGAGACCGGCCCCCGGCGCCGCGCGAGGAAAACGCCCACACCACTGGGGAAGGAACGAAGTGGACTCGGTTCTGACCGACCTGCCCGCACCGCTGCCCGCCGAGCACGTCATCGCCATCAACCAGCCCAAGGGGGATCTGCACACCCACCGCGACTACTCGTGGAACGGGATGGAGTTCGCCCTGCCGCCGGGCGTCTTCTTCCCCGGCGAGACGAGTCGGATGCTGCACCAGCGGATCCTCGACGGCGCGATCGAGACCCGCGGCCGGGTGTACGCCGCGATGGGCGTCGGCCTCGGTGTGGAGGCCGTCGCGGCGGGCCTGCGCGGCGCCCGCACGGTGTTCGCGCTCGACGTGCACCCGGCGAGCGTGGAGACCACGGCGCGGCACTACGCCCAGCACGTGGGTGACCGGCCGGGGACGGAGTTCGTGCCGCTGGTGTCCGACCTGTTCTCGGCCGTGCCCGCCGGGACGGCGCTGGACGTGGTGACCTTCAACCCGCCTGCGGTCAGCCAGGTCGTCAGCGACGACCCCGAGGTCGTGCGCAACTCCTGCGTGGGGGCCGGAATCGTCACCCGCTTCTTCGACGAGCTGGCCGACCGCGGCCTGCTCGCGCCGGGCGGCGAGGTGTTCGTCATCGTGTCCAACACCGCCGACCTGCCCGCGATCGTCGGCCACGCCGCCGCCCGCGGGTTCGCCGCCGAGGTCGCCCTGCGGCACGACTGGCACGACGGCGTGATCACCTTCCTGTTCCGCTTCACCGAGGCGGCGGCGTGAACACCGTCGAGGACCTGGTCGCGGACGTCCTGGCGGGCGGGCACGGCCCCGACCCCCGGGAGGTGGTCGCCACCAGCGTGTTCTGGATCCACCACGGCACCCGGCTCGCGGGGGGCGGCACCACCTACCGCAACCAGTACGTCCTGGCGAGGGTGGGCACCGCGTTCGGCGCGTGCGCGTTCGCGGAGGGGGAGATCGACCCGGCGGTGTGCGCCGAGGCGTCCGGCGCCCCGGTCGCCGACCTGCTCGCCGACGCCCCCGCCGCGGTCCGGGTCGCCGCGCTCGACGCCTACCTGGGCCACGTGCGTCCACACCGGACACTCGACGCCGAGCCCGTGGTCCTGCCCGCCGGGACCCCGGAGTCGCGCGCCCGCGGGCGCGACGCCGCGGTGGCCGGCCTGCTCGACCTGCCGCCCGGCGCCAAGGTCGCGCTGATCGGCGTGGTCAACCCGCTCGTCGCCGCCATCCGCGACCGAGGGGCCGAGTGCCTGCCCTGCGACCTCACGCTGCGCACCACCCAGTGGGGCGACCCGATCACCCCCGACATGGGCGAGGTGCTCGACGTCGCCGACGCCGTCGTCGCCACCGGCATGACCATCGGCAACGGCACCTTCGACGAGATCCTGCGCCGCTGCCGCGACCGCGCGGTCCCGCTGGTGGTCTACGCCCAGACCGGAAGCGCGGTCGCCCGCGCCTTCCTCGGCTCAGGCGTCACCGCGCTGTCCGCGGAGCCCTTCCCGTTCTCCCAGTTCAGCGCCGAGGAAACCGTCCTGTACCGCTACCGCGCCCACCCCTGACGACAGGAGAGACGTGGACGACCACATCGCCGACGCGCTCAGCCGCCCCGCGCTGCTGCGCCTCGACGACGGAATCACCTGCCTGCGCTTCGAGACCATGAAGGTGGTCTCGGCGCTCGCCGCGGTGCGCCACCTGTTAGACCGCGGCACGATCGCCCCCGGCGACACCCTCGTCGACAGCTCCAGCGGCATCTACGCGCACGCGCTGGCCCTCGCCTGTCACCGCTATGGGCTGCGGTGCCACATCGTCGCGTCGACCACCGTCGACCGGACCTTGCGCACGCAGCTGGAGATCCTCGGCGCCACGGTCGAGCCGATGCCCCCGACCCCCAGCCTCAAGCTGGACCAGAACCGCCGCGTCGCCCGGGTGCAGGAGATCCTGCGCGCCAATCCGCGCCACCACTGGATGCGGCAGTACCACGACGACATCCACTACCTCGGGTACCGCCCGATCGCCGACCTCGTCCACCGCGAACTGGGGACGGGCGACCTCACGATCGTGGGCGGCGTGGGGACCGGGGCGTCCACCGGAGGGCTCGCCAGCTACCTCCGCGAATCCGATCCGGACGTCCGGTTGGTCGGCGTGCAGCCCTTCGACAGCGTCACCTTCGGCAGCGAGCACGTCCACGATCCCGACATCATCATCGCCGGGATCGGCAGCTCCATCCCCTTCGCCAACGTCGTCCACGAGTTCTACGACACCATGCACTGGGTCGGTTTCCACGCCGCGCTCGCGGGCGGGGTCGCGCTGCTGCGCGGCCATGCCGTCTTCGCCGGGCTCTCGGCGGGCGCTGCCTACCTGGCCGCGCGCTGGGAACGGCGGGTCGACCCGAGCCGCCAGGTCGTCTTCCTCGCCGCGGACACCGGCCACCGCTACGTGGAGGCCGCTTACTCCCGGCACCGGGAGGTCCCCGGCCCCGAGCACCTGGCTCCCCGGCAGATCGCCTCCCCGGCCGACATGGCCCCGCCGTGGTCGCGCATGGACTGGGACAGGGCCCCCGCCCCAGCGGCGGCCTCGGCGGTCGACGGCGTCCGCGCCGCGTCCTGACCGGCGGCCGGGGGTGGTGGGCGCGGCCCGCGGCCGGGTGGTCGCGGGCCTGCCGATCGGTCGACCCGTGGGGACAGCCGGTGGAACCGGGCGAGGTCGACCTCCCGGAACGAGTTGACCGTTCCGATCGGCTCGACCGTCCTCGCCACCCCGCGCGACTGCGCCTCTACGGCGGGCCGTTCGTGGTCCGATGGGACGCCAGCAGGCCCGGTCTCGGCGCGGTGACAGTGAGTTGTCGTGCACCGCCAAATGGGCCAAAAAGTGCAGTAGGTCACGCCTATATGGGTGATCAAGGGGATTAGGTTAGGCTCCCCTTATGTTCGCGGGAGACGTACTGCTGGCTGGCGAGGAACTGGTGCTCGCGCACCATGATCGCGCCGTGGTGCACGGTGTCTCGCTCGGACTCCGCGCGGGCACTGTCACGGCCCTTGTCGGGCCCAACGGCTCCGGCAAGTCGACCGTTCTGCGGGCTCTCGCGCGCCTGCACCGCCCTCAGCAGGGGCGGGTCCGGATGGGCGGGCGCTCGGTCTGGGGACACTCCCCGCTGTCCGGCAAGGAGTTCGCCCGCAACGTCACCCTGCTGACCCAGCATCGGCCGACGCCGTCGGGTGTCTCGGTGCGCGATGTCGTCTCCTATGGACGGTATCCCTACCGGACGGGATGGCGCGGGGTGGACGTGGAGGGCGGCGCGGCCGTTCAGCGCGCCATGGACCTGACGGGTGTCACCGCGATGGCCGACCGGGGCGTGGACGAGCTGTCGGGCGGCGAGTTGCAGCGCGTGTGGCTGGCGTCGTGCCTGGCGCAGGAGACGTCCGTGCTGCTGCTGGACGAGCCGACCAACCACCTCGACCTGCGCTACCAGGTCGAGGTCCTCGACATCGTCCGCGATCTCGCGAACGACCACGACGTGGCAGTCGGTGTCGTGCTCCACGACCTCGACCACGCGGCGATGATCGCCGACGAGGTCGTGCTGCTGTCCGACGGCGAGGTCGTGGCGGCGGGCGGGGTCCGCGAAGTCCTGACCGGCGAGCACCTGACCCGCGCCTACGGGGTCACCGTGCACGTCGCCGACGACCCGGTGACCGGCGCGCTCCACTGCCGCCCTGTCGGCAGGCACAGCCCCCGGCTGGTCTGAGCCCTCCCCCCTTCACCCTGAGAGGTAAATCTGCCATGCGTTTGCTCGCCCCTGCCCTCCTGACGGCCGCCGTGGTGCTGTCGGCGTGCGGCACGACCGAGGCGCCGTCGTCCGCCCCGAGCCAGTCGGCCGGGGAACCGGTCACCGTGACCGACTCCCGAGGCAAGGAGGTCACGCTCGACTCCCCGGCCACGAAGGTCGTCGCGCTGGAGTGGGCCGAGGCCGAGACCGTGGCGTCGCTGGGCGTCATGCCGGTGGGCGTCGCGGACGTCGCGGGCTATCGGACGTGGGACTCGGCCAGCCCGCTCGCCGACGACGTGAAGGACGTGGGCAAGCGCAACGAGCCCAGCGTCGACTCCATCGTCGCGCTCGACCCCGACCTGGTGATCATGCCCAAGGGGCGGGACGAGACGCTGGCTGGCCAGCTGGAGCAGTACGTCCCCGTCGTCGTCACCGAGGCCAGTGACGCCTCCGGCAACCTCGACCGGCTGCGCGAGGACACCAGGATGATCGCCAAGGCGATCGGCAGGTCCGCGGAGGCCGAGCAGCTTCTGTCCGAGATGGACGCCGCGTTCGCCGACGGCAGGGCGGCGGTCGAGGCCAAGGGCGCGACGGGCACGCCGTTCGTCATGGCCGACGGCTGGCTCGAGGGCAGCACGGTCGCAATCCGCCCGTTCGGCAAGGGCTCGCTGGTCTCCGAGGCCGCCGAGGCCGTCGGCCTGAAGAACGCCTGGACCGGCGAGGTCGACCCGCAGTGGGGCCTGGGCGCCACCGACGTCGAGGGTCTGACCGCGCTCACCGACCCGAAGACGTTCCTGGTCTACAGCGCCTCCGAGGACGACGTGTTCACCACCGGCCTCGCCGGGAACCCGGTGTGGCAGCGGCTTCCGTTCGTGGTGAACAAGAAGGTCGTCAAGCTGGAGCCGGGCACGTGGACGTTCGGCGGGCCGAGGTCGGTTATCGCGATCGCCGAGCAGTTCGTGAAGGCCGCCACCGCCTGATGCGCGCCGCCGTCGTGACGGCGGGGATCGTGGCGCTCATCGTCGTGCTCTCCGCCGTCCACCTCACCCAGGGCACCGCGTCGACCGGCGTGCTCGACGTCCTCGACGCCCTGCTGGGCAACGGGGACGCGCAGACCCTCGCGGTGCTGGAGGGGTCACGCGTGCCCCGCCTCCTGGCCGCGGTGCTGCTCGGGGTCGCGCTCGGCGCGGCGGGCGCGGGCATGCAGTCGGTGGCGCGCAACCCGTTGGCCTCGCCGGACACGCTCGCCGTGAACGCGGGCGCGCACCTGGCCGTGGTCTCGATCGCGGCGTTCGGGCTGAGCCTGCCCGCCCTGCCCGCAGGCGCGGCGGCGTTCGTCGGCGGGCTGGCCGCGGCGGTGGTCGTGCTGGGGCTCTCCGGCGGCGGCTCGACCAGTCCCCGGCTGGTCCTGGTCGGGTCGGCGGTCATGTTGACGCTGCAGTCGGCGACGGTCCTGCTGCTGCTGATGTACGAGCAGGAGACCACCGGGCTGTTCGCCTGGGGCTCGGGATCGCTGACGGTGAGCGACCTGAACGCGACCGCGCAGATGGCGCCGATCGTGCTGGCGGCGGTGGTGGCGTTGATCGCGATGGGGCGCTCGCTCGACATCCTGGCCTTGGGCGACGACAACGCGACCGTGCTGGGGTTGAAGGTGCGGCGGACCCGCGTGGGCGCGGTCCTGCTGACGGTGGCCCTGACGGCGGCGGCGGTGACGGTCGCGGGCCCGATCGGCTTCGTCGGGCTCAGCGCGCCGGTGATCACCCGCCTGCTCACGCCGTTCGTGCCCGGGCTGGGCGCGCACCGGCTGCTGCTGCCGGTGTCCGGGCTGGTCGGTGTCGTGATCGTGCTGGGGGCGGACGTGCTGCTGCGCGCGGTGATGGGCTCCGCCGCCGCGGTGCGCGTGCCGACCGGGGTCATGACGACGGTCCTCGGCGCGGTCGTGCTGATCTGGCTGGCGCGACGCGGCCGGTCCGGCGGGGCGCCGCGCCAGGCCCCGGCTGGCCGCGTCGGCGTCGCCACGTCGTCACGCAGGCTCGTGGTGACGGCGGCCGTGCTCGGCGCGCTCCTGCTCGCCGCGCCTGCCGCGGGCCTGATGCTCGGGGACCGCCTGGTGCTTCTCGGTGACCTCGCGAACTGGTTCGCGGGCCGCACGGGCACCGCGCTGACGTTCGTCCTCGACCACCGCCTGCCCCGCGTGCTGGCGGCGATGGTGGCGGGCGCGGCGCTGGCGGTGGCAGGCTGCGGCATCCAGTCGGTGAGCCGCAACCCGTTGGCGGAGCCGGGGCTGCTCGGCATCACGGCGGGCGCGGGCCTGGGCGCGATCGCCTTGATCACCGCCGTCCCGATGGCGGGCGCGTGGCACATCGCAGGCGCGGCCGGGGTGGGCGCGATGGCGGCGTTCGCGCTGGTCTACGGGCTGGCGTGGCGGTCGGGGCTGGACTCCGACCGGCTGGTGGTCATCGGCATCGCGATGTGGTCGGCCGGGATGGCGCTGATCACGCTGCTGATCGTCACATCGGACCCGTGGAACACGGCCAAGGCGCTGACCTGGTTGTCCGGCTCGACCTACGGGCGCACGCTGGACCAGGTCGTGCCGACCGCCCTGGCACTGGTCCTGCTGACCCCTCTCCTGTGGGCGCACCACCGGGAACTGGACCTGCACAGCCTCGACGAGGACACACCCCGCGTGCTCGGGATGCGGCTCGAGCGCTCCCGCCTGGTGATCCTGGCCGCGGCGGGCGTCCTCGCGGCCACGGCCGTGTCGGCGATCGGCGTGGTCGCGTTCGTCGGCCTGGTCGCACCGCACCTGGCGAGGTCGCTGGTGGGCGGCAGGCACAGTCGTGTCCTGCCCACCGCGGCGGCGATCGGCGCGGTCCTCGTGAGCGCGGCGGACACGGTGGGCCGGACGGTCATCGCACCCGCCCAGGTGCCCGCGGGCCTGGTGATCGCCCTGATCGGCACGCCGTACTTCATCCTGGTGCTCTGGCGGACCCGCGAGATGCGCACCTGAGGGGCCGGGCCCGATCGATCGCCCAGCGGGTGATCGACCGGGCCGCGTCCCCGATCAACCGGGCAAGGCTAGAGTTTCGCGACATTCAGCAGCGGCTCGGCGCTGCCGTCCGGGTCGGTGGCGGTGTCCCAGTCGCTGGTGCCTGCCGACCGCAGTGCGGACCGGACCGTGCCGGGCGTGGCGCTCGGGTTGGTGGCCTTGTAGAGCGCGGCGCCGCCCGCGGCGTGCGGGCTGGCCATCGACGTGCCGGAGATGGTGTTGTAGCCGCCGCCCTTCCACGTGGAGTTGATGCAGACGCCGGGCGCGATCAGGTCGACGTCGGCGCCGTGGTTGGAGAAGTCGGCGAAGGTGTCGTCGACGTCGTCGCGGCAGGTCGCCGAGCCGAGAGCGCCCGGCCTGCCGTCGAAGTCGGCCAGCGCGCTGACGGTGATGACCTCGGCGTAGGTGGCGGGCACGAAGGACTCCGCGTCGGAGGCGCTGTTGCCCGCGGCCACGACGTAGGTGACGCCCGCGTTCACCGAGCGGCAGATCGCCTCGTGCAGGGCGTCCCGGTTCGTGCCGCACGTGCTGTCGGCGCCCGATCCGCCGAGGCTCATGTTGGCGACCTCGATCCGGTCGGCGTTCGCGGTGACGAAGTCGACCCCGCAGATGATGTCCGACCAGCTCCCGCTGCCGTTGTTGTTGAGCACCCGCACCGGCCAGATCCGCGCGCCGGGCGCGACCCCGACCACGCCGGTGGCGTTGTCGAGAGCGCCGATCGTGCCCGCCACGTGCGTGCCGTGGCCGTTGCCGTCGTCGGCGCTGCGCCCGGTCGAGCAGTTCTTCGCGCCCGCGGCGTGGACGTTGAGGTCGGGGTGGTCGAGGTCGACCCCGGTGTCGATCACGGCGACGTCGACGTCCACCCGCTCGTCCGCGCCGTTGATCTTCGCCGTGGCGCTCAGCTCGGCGTCGACGCGGTCGACGCCGGTCGGCATCGTCTGCGCTGTGGTGGTGGCGATGCCGTCGCGCTGGACGAGGAGGACGCGCGGATCGGCCGCGAGCCGTGCCGCGGCGGTCGCGCTCATGCGCGCGGCGTACCCGTTGAGGGCGTGCTGGTAGCGGTGGGTCACCTCCACCCCGTGGCGACGCGCGTGGTCGTCTACCACTGTGGACACTGCTGCATCGTCGGAGAGCATCACGATGTAGCCAGCGGCGGAGGTGGTGGCGGCCGCGGGAAGTGCCGGGGCGACGAGGGTCGCCAGGGTCGCAGCGATCAGGGTTGTGCCCAGGTTTCGCATCGCGCTCCTCGGTTCGGCTGGGTTGCAGGGGGAAGGTCGATGTTCCCTCGATCGTCGACACAGAGTCATTCCGCCGAATAGTCCAACCGGCTCTGTCCGCTGGTCTGTGCAGGCCAGGACGATAAACTGGGAATTGTTAACCACTCCTCACTGATCGGGTGTGACCTCGGGTGACGCGATTTGGGGGAGCAGTGCGCACCCGGGGTTCGCGGTGAAGGTGCCGGGCAGGCACTCGGTGCCGCCAGGCGCTCGGGCGGGTCACCGGAGTCGGGGTCAGCGGCTGTGACTCCGGGCACAAACAGCACGTGAGACGGCCTTTGCGCGGCAATATTGCTCTTGCCAGATTGTGGCGATAGCTGGGGTGGGGGTTGCGGTGGCCGTGGGGACGTCGAGTGGGGGGAAGGCTCGGTCCGTTCTCCGGGAGGCGGGGTTCGTCCGGTTGTGGGTGGGGACGACGGCGTCGGGGCTGGCGACCTGGGCGTTGCCGTTCGTGCTCGGGTTGGCGGTGTTGGAGCGGGAGTTGAGCGCGGCGGGGCTCGGGGTCGTGCTGGCCGCGCGCACGGCGGGGTTCCTGGGGGCTGTGCCGGTGGCGGGGGTGGTGGCCGATCGGCACTCGCGGCGGGGGGTCGTGCTGTGGGCCGGGCTGGCGGCGGCGGGGGCCGCGCCGGTGATCGCGTGGGGGCTCGGCTGGTCGCTGGCGGTGATGGCGGTGGCGGCCGCGGTGATGGGGGCGGGGCAGGGCGCGTGCAGGCCCGCGTTCCAGGCGCTGGTCACCGAGGTCGTCGACGTCGAGCGGCGGCAGACGGCCAACGCGGCGATGGCGTTGGCCACGCGCACGACCACGCTGGCCGCGCCCGGCGTCACCGCCCTGCTCGCCACCGTGCTCGACACGACGGCGTTGTTGGTGGGGATCGGTCTCCTGTGGTTGTGCGCCGCGTTGGTCCCTCCGCGCGGTGCGCCCGCGCGGAGGGTGGACGGCCCGCGGGTGCCGTTCTGGCGGGAGTTCGTCGACGGGGTCCATGAGGCGCGGCGGCATCCGTGGTTCCTGGCCGGACTGGGCGCGCTGACCGCCGTGATCGCTACCGGTTACTCGGCCACGAGCGTCGCCCTGCCGCTGATCAGCCGGGACCGCTACGACACCGAGGTCGTGCTCGCCGCCGCGCTGACCGCCTACACCGTGGGCGGGCTGATCGGCGCGCTGGTGGTCGCGCGGTGGCGACCCCGTTCACAGGGGTGGACGGCGCTCGCCGCGCTGGCCTGCTACGGATTCGCGCCGCTGGCGTTGCTGCTGCCCGTGCCCTGGGTGGTGATCGTCGCCGCCTATGTCGTCGCGGGCCTGGGGATCGAGCTGTTCAACGTGCCGTGGTTCACCGCGACGCAGCGGGAGGCCGCGCCGGACAAGCTGGCCCGGGTGTCCTCTTTGGATTTCCTCATGTCCTACGGGCTCGCGCCGGTCGGGCTGGTGCTCATCGCCCCCGCGATCGACCTGTTCGGGGTGACGGCCGTGCTCGGCACGTGTGCCGCCGTCTGCTTCCTCGCCCCCGCGGCGGCCGCGCTGGTCCCCACCACCCGCCACTTCGCACGGAGCACGGGAGAGAGCCGGTGAGCACAGCGCAGTTGGGTGTCGACGCGGCCCGGGTCGACGCGCGGGACGTCGATGAGGCCAGGCGGCGGCTCGCCGAGAGGGGCGCGGTCGTCCTGACCGGGCTGCCCGCCACCGCCGACGCGCTCGCGGTGGCCGCGGCGCACCTGTACGGGGAACGCCTGCGGCGGCTGTTCCCCATGCGGGAACGCGCCTCCGAGGACGGCGGAGCGGTCCACCTGCACGCCGACAGTTTCGACCAGGTCGTCGACATCGGCGGCGTCCCCACGCGCAGGCGCGATCCCGACGAGGACGCGGTGCTCGTGCAGTGCGTGCGCCCCGCGCCCGACGGCGGCCGGTCGTTCGTGCTCGACGCGTACCGCTACCTCGACACCCGCGCCGACGCCGAGCTCCTCGACTTCCTCACCGGCAAGGACGTGGACCTCTACGGGGCGTGGGCCGGACTGCGCGGGCTGCCCGCGACACCCCGGGTGGCCCGCCACGTCGAGTACACCCGCACCGGACGCCGCATCGCCCGCCGCACCGACGGCGCCGTGCCCCTGCACCGCGACCGCGACGCCGGGCACATCACCGCGATGCTCGACCGCTTCCGGGACAGCGTCCGCGCGATCGAGCCCGAGCTGCCCCGCATCGGTCTCGCCGAGGGCGACATCCTCGCCATCGACAACTACCGCTGCTGGCACGGCCGCGACCCGCACACCGGCCACCGCGCGGTCCGCATCCTGACCCTGCGCACCGATGACGCCCGCTGATCCCGCGGGAACCGGCGCACGGCCCCGCCCGACAACCACACCGCGACCCGCCCAGCAGCCCGAGTGGAGACACCGATGACACGACGCGCCCTGCCAGGTCTCACAGCCGCCTTGGTGCTGGGCCTCACCGGGTGCGCCGATCCCGCCGCCTCCGCGCCGGGGCCCGGCGGCGACGCGGTCACCGTCGTCAGCTGCGGCCAGGAGCTGCGGTTCGCCGCGCCGCCCGAGCGGGTCGTGGCCCTCGACCAGTCCTCCACCGAGACGCTCCTGGAGCTGGGCCTTGTCGACCGCATGGTGGGCACGGCGAACGTGAAGACCAAGGTGGCGCCCGAGTACGCCGAGGACTACGCCAAGGTGCCGGTGCTGGCGCCCAAGAACGCCACCAGCGAGCAGGTCCTCGCCGCGACCCCGGACTTCGTCGTCGCCTCCTTCAAGGCGCAGTACACCGCCGACCGCTCCGGCACCCGCGGGGAACTGGCCGAACTGGGCCTGCCGTCGCTGGTGAGCGCGACGGACTGCCCCGAGCAGAACCCGGCCGACATGACGCCGTTCGACCTGCTGTTCTCCGACTACGAGGCGCTGGGCCGGATCTTCGGGATCGAGGAGCGCGCCGCGGCACTCATCGCGGAGCAGCGGGCGGTCGTCACCGCGGCGGCCGAGACCGGGGCGGCGGTGTCGGGGAAACCGACGATCCTGTGGCTGTACTCGACGTTCAACGGCACGCCCTACGTGGCGGGCGGGATCGGCGTGCCCAGCGAGATGAGCGGGCTGGTCGGGGCGGAGAACGCCTTCGACGACGTGGCCGAGTCCTGGCCGGAGGTGTCGTGGGAGCGGATCGCCGAGCGGGACCCGGACGTGATCGTCGTCGGGGACCTCTCCGAGCGCGGCGCGCCCGGGGACAGCGCCGACGAGAAGATCGCGATGATGCGCGCGCACCCGGCGATGTCGCAGCTGACGGCGGTGCGGGAGAACCGGATCATCCGGGTCCCGGGCATCGAGATGGACCCGTCGGTGCGGTCGGTCAACACCCTCGGCCTGGTGGCGAAGGGCATGCGGGACCTCGGCTATGCCCGGTAGCGCGTCGCGGACGGGCGGGCTGCCTCCGGTGCTGCACCCCGCCGCCGCCGTCGACCAGCCCCGGACCGCGCCCTCGGGTTCCGCGCGGCGCGCAGGCGGCGGGTGGTTCGCGCTGGGCGCGGTGGTGCTGCCCGTCTCGCTCGCCGTGGCGATGGTGATCGGCAGCGGGGACATCGGATTCGCCGAGTTGGGGCGGGTGTGGGGCGGTCACCTCGGTCTCGACGTCGAACCGCTGCCCCGGTTGCTCGACTCGCTGGTGTGGGACCTGCGCGTGCCGCGGGTGCTGATGGCCGCCGTGGTGGGCGCCGCGCTCGGGGTCTGCGGCGCCGTATTGCAGGCGGTGACCCGCAATGCGCTGGCCGATCCCTATCTGCTCGGCGTCGCGCACGGGGCGTCCACCGGCGCGGTGCTGGTCGTGGTGCTCGGGGTGGGCGGCGGGGCGCTCAGCGTGTCCGGGGGCGCGCTGGTCGGGGCGCTCGGGTCGTTCGCGTTGCTGTTGGCGCTGTTGGGCAAACGCGGGCTGGGCTCGGTGCGGGTGGTGCTGACCGGGATCGTCATCGGCCTGCTGTTCGAGGCGGTGACGTACCTGATCCTGATGGCCTCCAGTGACGCCGACACGACCCGGGCGGTCCTGTCGTGGCTGCTCGGGTCGATGGCGTCCGCGCGGTGGGACTCGGTGGCCGTGACGGCGATCGTCTGCGGGGTGGGCCTGGTGGTGCTGTGGCTGCACTCGACGGCCTTGGACGGGTTCGCCTTCGGCGCCGACACCGCCGCCTCGCTGGGGATTGATGTGCGGCGGACCAGGGCTTTGCTGCTGGTCACGACCGCGTTGCTGGTGTCGGTCGTGGTGGCCTCGGTCGGGGCGATCGCCTTCGTGGGGCTGATCGTGCCCCATACGGTCCGGTTCCTGCTCGGGCCGTTGCACCGGATCCTGCTGCCTGCCAGCGCGTTGGCGGGCGCGGTGTTCCTGGTGTGGGTGGACGCGTTGGCTCGGGTGGCGTTCGCGCCGAGGGAGGTGCCGGTGGGCGTCTTCACCGCGCTGGTCGGGGTGCCGATCTTCCTGCTGGTGCTGCGCAGGCGGGGTGAGCTGTGAGGCTCGCGACCGAGAACCTGACCTGGGGGGTGGACGGGCGGGCCATCGTCCGTGACGTCACCGTGGAGATCGGCGCGGGGGAGACCGTCGGGCTGATCGGTCCCAACGGGTGTGGGAAGTCGTCGCTGCTGCGCTGCATCGCGGGGCTGCGGGCGCCGTCGTCCGGGGTGGTCCGGCACGACGGCGAGGACATCTCGGGATGGGACGCCCGACGCGTCGCCCAGCGTCTGGCCTTCGTCGAGCAGGCCGCCGAGAGCGACAGCGATCTGCGGGTCGGTGACGTCGTCTCCCTGGGCCGGACACCGTTCCGCGACCGCTGGCGCGGTTTGTCCGCCGCGGACCACGCGATCGTCGACGCCGCTCTCGAGCACGTCGACCTCACGGGGTTGCGAGACCGCCACTGGAACACGTTGTCGGGGGGCGAGCGGCAGCGGGCGCACATCGGCCGGGCGCTCGCTCAGCGGCCGTGGGCGATCCTGTTGGATGAGCCGACCAACCATCTCGACATCCGGCACCAGCTCGACTTGATGGAGCTGCTGGCGTCGTCCGACCAGACGGTGTTGGTCGCCCTGCATGATCTTGCGATGGCCGCGCGGTATTGCGATCGACTTGTCCTCCTGTCCGATGGCGCGGTCGTGGCGGATGGGACACCGGAGGAGGTTCTGACGGGGGAGCGTCTGCGGGAGGTGTACGAAGTGGACGCTTGCGTTGGCCGCGATGTGCTCGGCCACCTGTCGATCAGCTACCGGGTAGAGGCCCGGTGACGGTCGGTCGAGACCAGCGCGTTCGGCGGGTTCTTGAAGAGCCTGACGAATGAGGCTGTCGAGTGACGTCGTATTGCAGGCTTCGGGGCGGTGCCAGGGGATTACGCGCGGGACCGCCGGAAAGTCGTGCGGTAGGTGCTGGGTTTGCAGGCGGTGAGGCGGGTGAAGATCGTGGTGAAGGTTCCTGGGTCGCGGTAACCGACCTCGGCGGCTATGGCGGTCACCGTCCGGTCGGTCGTCTCCAGGAGGTGTCGTGCCCTGCGGACGCGGGTGGCCTGGAGGTGGCCCAGGGGGGTCGTGCCGGTCTCGGCCCGGAATCTGCGGAGGAGGGTGCGGGTGCTGACGTGGAAGGTGTCGGCGAGGCGGGTGAGGTCGTAGGGGTCGCGGAGGTGGTGGTCCAGCCAGCGTTTGACGCTTTGGGAGAAGGCGGTTCCTGTGGTGGCCAGCAAACCGGCGTCGACGTAGGGGGCTTGGCTTGATCGGGCGTCGTCGACTAGGGCGATTCGGGCGGTTGTCCTGGCGACCTTGGCGCCGTGGTGCTTGCGGATGAGGTCGAGGGCGAAGTCGTACATCGCGCTGAAGGCGGCGGTGGTGGTCACTCCGCTGTCGGTTATCACCAGTTCGCTGGGGTGGACGTCGACGCGGGGGTGCCTGCGTGCCAACTCATCGGCGAACAGCCATGAGGTCGTTGACCGTCGGCCGTCCAGCAGGCCCGCTTCGGCCACGAGGAACGCGCCGACGCAGATCGACACGACGGCGGTTCCCGCGAGCGCGCATGTCCTGATCGCGTCGATCTCGGGTCGGAGGCGGGCGACGACGGTGTCGACGTCGAGCCGGGGGTGCAGTTCGAAACCGGGCACGACCAGGACATCGACGTCCCGCATGGGGCGCACCGCGATCGGGGTGCCGCCCGCGGCGACGACCCGGCGCCGTGGGGAGAGGACCGTGACGGCGTAGGGCTCGACATCGGCCACGTGCGAGGCCATCGTGAGCAAATCGGGCACCCCGTAGACCTCGGACGCGAAGCAGCCCGGGTACGCGAGCACACCGACGCGAGGACCGACCACGGTGGCGAGATTACCCCGACATGTGGCGATCTCGCCCCTGTCCGCGACCTCGACCACCCCGGCACGATGCCGCCATGACGACCGAACCGGACGCCCTCTCGGACTTCACCGCGCGCCTCGTCGACGTCGACGGGGTCAGCAAGACCGTCCACGTCAGCGGGTCCGGGCCCGCGGTGGTGCTGATGCCGGAGATGCCCGGCATCAGCCCCGACGTCGTGCGGTTCGCACGGTGGATCAGGGACGCCGGGTTCACCGTCCACCTGCCGTCCCTCTTCGGCGTGGACGGCGCCTACCCGACCGCCGCCCACGGCGAGCGGATCATGCGCAGGGCCTGCGTCAGCGCCGAGTTCCGCGTGTTCGCGGGCGGCGGCACGAGCCCCGTCGTGAGCTGGCTGCGCGGGCTGGCCGCGCAGGCGCACGCGGAGTGCGGCGGCCCGGGCGTCGGCGCGATCGGGCTCTGCTTCACCGGCAACTTCGCGCTCGCGATGGCGCTCGAACCTGCGGTGGTCGCCCCTGTCGTCAACCACCCCGCGCTGCCGCTGGACGACCCCGGCGGCCTGGAGCTGAGCCCCGAGGACGCCGCCGCGCTGCGTGACCGCGTCGAGCGCGACGGGCTGACGGTCCTCGCCTACCGCTTCGACAACGACCGGTGGTGCACCGCTCAGCGCTTCGCCGCCTACCGCGACCTCCTCGGCGACGCCTTCGACGGTCGGGTCCTCCCGGGCCACGTGGCCAACCCGAACCCGCCGCCGTTCTTCCGCGAGCTCGTCGCCTGCCCGCACAGCGTCGTCACCGCCCACCTCGTCGACGAGGAGGGCCACCCGACGGTGCGGGCGCGCGACGAGATCCTGGCCTTCCTCGCCGAACGCCTGGGCGGCGCGGTCAGTCCTCGGTGAAGAACTCCGGCGGCGCCTGCAGGTCGTGGGCGCGGAACAGGACGGCGTGCTCGACCCCCATGGCCTTGCCGCTCATCGCGGTGAACATCGGGATCAGCTCCTCGGGCGCGGGGTGGTCCGGGAGGGCGGCCAGGTAGGCGGCGTGCGCCTCGAGCGAGGCGACGCCGCGGCGCAGCGGCTCACCGGTGACGTCGACGCCGTGGGTCGCGGAGTCCCCGAGCCCGGGGACGATGTACCAGCGCGCCGAGTGCGGTTCGAGGTTCTCGTCGTCGATCTGCTCGGGGAAGACCCACCGGTTGCCCGCGTCGCGGATCGCGTCGAGCGTCGCGAGCCCGGCCGCGCGGTGATCGGCCTGGTCGAACCCGTAGGGCGTCTCGATCTCGAACCCGGAGCCGAGCACGACGTCGGGCTTGAACCGGCGGATCTCCCGGCAGATGTCCCGCCGCAGGTCCAGCCCGTAGACCAGCACGCCGTCCGGGTGCTCCAGGACGGTCAGGTGCTGGACGCCGACGACCTCGCAGGCCGCTCGCTGCTCGGCGACGCGCAGGCGGGCAGTCTCCTCGGGCGGGTTCGGCATCCCCGCCTCGCCCCGGGTGAGCAGGAGGTAGCCGACCTCGATCCCGCGCGCGGTCCACCGCGCGACGGCCGCGGACGTGCCGTACTCCATGTCGTCGGGGTGCGCGACGACGCAGAGCACGCGCTGGAAGGTCTCTTCGGGAAGTGCAGGCAACGTCATGCCCGCCATCCTCGCGCGTTGACGGCTGACGGCGCTGGGAAGAACAAGACTGTTTCTTCGGGGTGTCGCGGTGCAGGCTCGACGGCGCTGGTCGTCGACGTGGGGGAACGCGTGACCGACCGTGAGCTCGCCATCGAGCAGGAGTACGTCGCTGGTCTGTACGCCCGTCTGGACGCCATGCGCGAGGAGGCGGGTGAGCGGCTGGTCGCGGCGCGGCGGGCCGACGGCGATCGGGAGACGGCGGCCGTCTGGCAGGCCGAGGTGACCCGGCTGCACGGGGTGGAGCAGGGGTTGTGCTTCGGGCGGCTGGACATGCGCGACGGTCGGCGGGTCTACATCGGCAGGCTCGGCCTGTTCCGGGACGAGGGCGACGAACCGTTGCTGGTGGACTGGCGCACCCCGGTGGCCCAGGCGTTCTACACCGCCACGGCGGCCGCTCCGCAGGACGTGCGGCGGCGACGGCGCATCACCACGCGGGGCCGGACCGTCGTGGCGGTGAACGACGAGCTGCTGGACCCGGACGGCGCGGGCGACGGCAGTCTGGTCGGCGAGGCCGCGCTGCTGGCGGCGGTGACCGCGGAGCGGACCGGGCGGATGCGGGACATCGTGACGACCCTGCAGGCCGAACAGGACCGGATCATCCGGCACGGGGCCGACGGTGTGCTGGTCGTGCAGGGCGGTCCCGGCACGGGGAAGACGGCCGTCGCGTTGCACCGGGTCGCCTACCTGCTCTACACCCGTCCGCACCTGCGCACGCGCGGTGTGCTGGTGGTGGGCCCCAGTCGGGTCTTCCTCGACTACATCGGCCAGGTCCTGCCGGGTCTCGGCGAGAACAGCGTGGTGACGGCGACCATCGCCGACCTGGGGCCGGGCGTCGAGGTCAGCCGGGTGGACCCGCCCGACGTCGTCGAGCTCAAGGGCCGCGCGGTCATGGCCGAGCGGCTGGCGGCGGCGGTGCGGTCGCGGGTCCGGCCGCCGGACGACCCGGTCGACGTCGAGTTCGAGCAGCAACTGCTGCGGCTCGACCCGCGCGCCTGCGCACGTGCCATGCGCAGGGCCAGGGAGACCGGGCTTCCGCACAACCAGGCCAGATTGGTCTTCGAGCGGGAGATCGTGGACGTGCTCGCCCAACGCCTGATCGAAGATATGGAGACGGTCGTCCTCACCGACACCGGCGAGGCGATCGACGGCGGCAGCGCCGACGGCAGCCTCGGCGAGGCCGAGCTGCGCGCGCTGGCCGCCGCGGGCGTCCTGATCGACCACGACGACGGCCCGAGGACCCTGCTGGACGAGACCGACCGCGCCGCTCTGCGGGACTCCCTGATCGCCGACAGCGGCGTCCGGGCCGCGCTCGACGCGCTGTGGCCGCCCCTGACCCCGCAGCAGGTGGTGGGGGAGCGGGCCGAGGGCTGGAGTGCCGCGGACATCCCGTTGCTGGACGAGGCCGCCGCCCTGATCGGCGAGGGCGGCGACCGCGTCACGTTCGGACACGTGGTCGTCGACGAGGCGCAGGAACTGTCCGAGATGGCCTGGCGGATGCTCATGCGCCGGTGTCCCACCAGGTCGATGACCATCGTCGGGGACCCCGCCCAGACCGGGAACCCGGCAGGAACCTCCTCGTGGGACCGCGTGTTGCGGCCACACGTGCGGGACCGCTGGCGGCTCGCCTCGCTCACAGTCAACTACCGCACACCGATGGAGATCATGGCCGCCACAGCCGACCTGCTCGCCGCCCACCACCCCGACACGCCGCCACCGCGTTCGGTCCGCTCGACCGGCGAGGAGCCCTGGCGGATCGGCACCACCCCCGCCGAGCTGCCCACGGTCGTCGCCGACCTCGCCGAGGCACACACCGACGGCCACCTCGCGATCATCGCCCCGAGCGCCCACATCGGGTCGCTGGCCGCCGAACTGTCCCTCAGCATCCCGCCGGACCTGACCGGCAAGGTCGTGCTGCTGACCCCCGATCAGGCGAAAGGCCTGGAGTTCGACTCGGTCCTGATCGCCGATCCGGCCGGGATCCTGGCCGGACCGTTGGGCCACAACGACCTGTACGTCGCCATGACCAGAGCCACCCGGCGGCTGGGCGTCGTGCACCTCGGTCAGCCGCCGGCCGTGCTGTCCGCCTTGCCGGAACTCCGACCGGGGTGATGGTCAACAGCAGTGTTGGCCGCGCCAGGCCTCGCGGCCTTCCTTGACCGCGACGGCGGCGATGACCAGGGCGGCGACCGGGTCGGCCCAGGACCAGCCGAGCAGGGAGTTGAGCAGCAGGCCGACCAGCAGGACGCCGGAGAGGTAGGTGCACAGCAGGGTCTGCTTGGAGTCGGCCACCGCGCTGGCCGAGCCCAGCTCCCGTCCGGCGCGGCGCTGCGCGGCCGACAGGAACGGCATGACCAGCAGGGACACCGCCGCCAGCACGATGCCGACCGTGGAGTGGTCGGCCGCCTCGGCGCCCACCAGGGCGCGCACGGACTCGATGGTGACGTAGGCGGCCAGCGCGAAGAACGACACGGCGATGACCCGCAACGCCGTCCGCTCGCGCTTCTCCGGGTCGGCGCCGGAGAACTGCCAGGCCACGGCCGTGGCGGAGGCGACCTCGATCACCGAGTCCAGACCGAAGCCGATCAGCGCGGTGGAGGAGGCGATCGTCCCGGCGGTGATCGCGATGACCGCCTCGATGACGTTGTAGGCGATGGTGGCCGCGACCAGCAGCCGCACCCGCCGGGTGAGCACGGCCCGCCGCTTCGGGTCGGCTGTGCCCCGCGACGGGACGGCGGGGGCGCAGCAGCCGTCCGCACAGGCGCTCGCGGTCACCCCAATGTGGCTGGTGTTCTCGCTCATGTGCCCACATCCCCGGTTACGGCTTGGTCGTCATTGAGGCAGGGTTCGGCGGTGTCCACGGCCAACACGACCTTGACCAGTTCGCGCAACGCGCGCGCCAAGTGGGCGTCGGCCAGGGCGTAGTGGACCTGACGGCCCTGGTAGGTGGCCACGACCAGGCCGCAGCCGCGCAGGCACGACAGGTGGTTGGACACGTTCGAGCGGGTCAGCCCCAGGTGGTCCGCGAGCTGGGCGGGATAGCTGATCCCGTCCAGCAGGCCGACGAGGATGCGGCAGCGGGTGGGGTCGGCCAGCGCCTTGCCCAGCCGGGCCAGCGCGTCCTCCCGCGTCTCGCACTTCAGCATGGCCAGAACCATACAGCGTCCGCTGTACTACAGTCACGGCTGAATCATCCGGCCGCCCGGGAGGCAGTGCGGGGGACGCGAGGTCTTGCCGAGGCCGACGGGTCGTCCGGTCTCAAGACCTTCGCGCGCGGGCGGCGGCTTCGGAGCACATCAGGAAGCTCACCGTGCGCACGGCATCGTCGGTGAGGTTGGGATGCGCGCGGCGGACGGCACGGTCGACTTTCTGCTCGATCCGCTTCCACCCGGAGTCCCGGCCGCCCCGCCGCTCGGGGGAGAGTCGCATTCCGGCGCACGCCTGCTCCGCGGTGGCGATCACGCGCATGACCTCGGGCAGCAGGTCGGGGTCGACGGCGTCGGGCTCCCGGGTCGGGACCCTCCCGCCGTGGAGATAGCGGCCCGTGTACTGGAGGAGCGCCGCGTCGAGCGGGGTGAGGCGGACACCGCGCCGGGCGCGGTCACGGTCCGCGTCGTACTTGTGGACGCGCTGCCAGTCGGACGCCGCAGTCGCGGAACGCAGTGCGGCGAAGACCTCGCCGCGTTCGAGCAGGTCGATGTCCGCGCCCTGGGCGACGAGCTGGCGTCTGTCCCAGGGGATGCGGCGGAACAACGACTCGACGTCATCGGGCGGGCCGAGGAGGATCGGGTCCAGCAGCGCGACCGCCGCGCTCTCGTCGAGGGGACCTCGGGTCCCGGCGGCCGCGCACAGGGGCAGGACCGCGCTCCACAGCAGCAGGTGCCGGACCAGGTCGTCCCTGATCACCGCCAGGTGTGCCGCGGAGACGGGGAAGGCGAACGTGCGGGGGTCGTGGTTGGCGTCGGCTCCGGCGCCGAGCTGGAGCCACAGCCCGCCGTCCGCGCGGATCACCCGAGGGAGCCAGCCGTTCTCCCGGGTGAAGACGACTTCGCTCATGGCCGCGACCTCATGCCCAGTGCCCGAGTTCGGCGTCGATACGGGGGTCTGAGCGGACCCACACCTCGCCGCTGGCGGCGCCCGGCGGGGCGTCGACGCGCTCGAGCCCGAGTGTCCGGATCAGCCCCAGGAGCTCGTTCCGCGCCTCGCCTGTCTCCTCGAGGGTGTGGCTGTCGAAGAGGACGTAGTGCACGTCCCAGCGGTCGTTGTACCCGGAGTCCGCCCAGAGCTGGCAGAACCGGTCCACCGCCTCCCGGTCGGGTGGCGTCTGCTCTTGCTCAGGCGCGGTGGTCGCGGCGAAGCCTTTCGCGATGTCCTCGGCGCTCCACCAGCCCACTGTCTCCGCGACCGCTTCGGGGGTGAAGTCCTCCATCGCGAGAAAGTCCTCCAACAGCCAGCCGACCCCGGTGGCCTCGACGCCCAAGCGGGCCTCCTGCAGGCGGGACACCAGGCCTTCCGCCATGGCGCAGGGACCCGAGAAGGTGAAGACGCCCGTGGCGGCCACGAGGGTGCCGCCGTCGGGATGCGGGACGGTGAGCACGGTTTCCGGCGCGTTCCCTGCCAGAGCCAGAAGGTCCGCCGGTACGCCGTCGTACAGCGCTGCCTGCGCGCGCGGGTCCTCGTAGGAATTGAGCGTGCTGGTGTGGTCGAAGGTCACCACGAGGCCGCGACCGTCGGCGGTGAACCAGGCGTTGACGGTGTCGCCGCCGCCGTTGCCGAAGCCGAAGTGCGTCACCCCGGCGGTCGTCGTCGGCTCCCGCCCGTCGACGCGGGTCAGGATGTCCAGCCTGCGGCGCAGCTCGCGCGGGTGGGTCCGGCGCAGGACGGACTCGTCGAACTCGAGTCGGAGTCGGGCGCGGGCGAGGCTGGGGATGTCGGGCAGCCAAGGGCCGCGGCGGTCGAGAGCGGGGAAACCGCCGCGGATGAAGGTGGCCGCCTGGGTGCGGTAGTCGCCGCTGTTGGTGATGAGGCGGTACTCGGTCCTCGGGTTCTGCGTCCCCTTGATCCGGCAGGCGGCCCCGACCTCGAACAGGAGCAACAGCGCCTCTTCGTTCTCCTCATCCTCGATGCCGAACGCCGCGTTGTCGTTGTCACGGTGTCGGTTGAGGAACTCCTGGAACGCGTCGAGGGCGGGTTGCGGTCCACCTGGGAGCCACGTCTGCTCGTTGCCCTTGTCGTCGCTGAAGGTGAGTGGTCTCATGGCCGCCCTTAATGCGTCTGGTTCCTGGACGTTCGTCCCACCAGCTCGGTCCGCACTGCCTGCCACTGCTCCCAGCAGAGCTCCGGGTCGAGGTCGGGATATCCGCGCCGCTCCGCCATCGCCTCGGCCAACGACCGGGGCGACCGGATGCAGGTCGCCCCGTCCCGGATGGCGAGGACCTCCTCTTCCGTGAGCGGACCACCCTTCGAGCGCTCCGCGGCGAGCAGCAACGCGATCAAGGGCGGCGAGAACTCGATGACGAGGTCGTCCTCTGTGGCCATATCCATGCGCGGATGCTAGACGCCCGCGCGCCACTGCCGTCGCGGGCGTGCAGTGCGATCGCGCGCGGGCTGGCCATGGTTGGCACAAGGCGAACCGGGGCGCCGTGCGGCTGGACTCGGCTCAGTGTCGGTATTCGGCTAGTTGACTATCGTGAGATCGCCTAATAATCGCGCGACAGACTACGGCGACGATGTGATGGGTCTGGTTTGTAGGAGGGGTGAGTCGGCAGGTTTGCTCGATCGACGTGAGGTGGTGTGGTTCGCGAGACCGCATGCCCGGCAACTTGGCGGCAGAATGGCATTCATCGAGTGATTCTCACCTTGACGCCGCGCGATGGCTGTAACGCCTTCAGGTGACGGGCGATCGACAAGGCGTTCAGCCTCGAAGGGGGTGCGTGTGAGTGGTATTTGAGTCAATCTTATGAACTCACTGGCTGTCCCCCTGTGCGGAGTTGCCTGGCGGGTGGGTGGTCTCGCTCGGCTGCTTCCCTTGCGCTACCGTGATCATGAGCGTGCTCCTCGGTGAAGGTTGGCCGCCTATAACTGTTAAGTGAACGATCGCGAGTTGTGCCCGGTCGGGTGGTTGCCGTCGCCCGATTGATGTTTCAGGCGCGTTGGATCGCTCCGGTCGGGGAGCGGTGTTGGGAGGATGGCGCGATGATCGGTCACGGGATTGGCGGTGGTTGTGCCATCGAGACTCACGACATTTCAGACGAACTCAAGGCGGCGATGGTCTCGCGGCTGCGGGAGTTGAAGGCGCTGCGGACCGAACCTGTTGAGCGGGCTTTCCTGAAGGTTCCTCGGCACAAGTTCACCCCCGGTGTCCCGCTCGATTCCGCTTATGACGCGAGCCAATCCGTGGTGGTCAGGCGGGACGCGGACCACGCTGTGGTGAGCACTGTCTCGGCCCCGGCGATCCAGGCGATGATGCTGGAGCAGGCGGCGCTGCGGCCTGGGATGCGGGTGCTGGAGATCGGGTCCGGCGGCTACAACGCGGCCCTGATCGCGGAGATGGTGGGCGCGGAGGGCGCTGTCGTGTCGATCGACATCGATCCCGTGGTCGTCGACCGTGCCCGGAGATTCCTCGACGACACCGGCTACGACACCGTGCGCGTGCTGTTGGGGGATGCGGAAAACGGAGTGCCGGGTGTCTTCGACCGCGTCATCGTCACGGCGGGAGCGTGGGACATCCCGCCTGCCTGGTGGAACCTGTTGGCGGAGAACGGGCGCATTGTGGTGCCGGTGCGCCTGCGGGGGATGACCCGCGTCGTCGCGTTGGAGAAGACCCGGGGCGTCCTGGTCGACCGGGGCCACGCGCAGGCCGGGTTCGTGGCGATGCAGGGAGCCGGAGCCCACGAAGACGCGTTCGTGTCGTTGTGGGGCGATGAAGAGGCCGGACTGCGCAGCGAGGGCGCGATCGACGTCGACCCCGCCGCCCTTGCCGAAGCGCTGAGCCAGCCCCGTTTCCCGGTGTGGTCCGGGGTCACGGTCACCGGGGAAGAACCGTTCGACGACCTCGACCTGTACCTGGCGACCCATACCGACCGGTTCGGCACCCTGGTGGCTCTGCGGTCGGCGGTTGAGGCGAAGCTGGTGAGCCGGTGGGCGCTCTGGGGCGCGCCCGCCTGTTACAGCGATCACGGCCTGGCCTATCGCGTGACCAGGAAGGTCCCCGACACGGGCCGGTTCGAGCTGGGCGTCTTCGCGCACGGCGGCGACGCGGCCGTGCTCGGCGATCAGTGGGTTCGGTTGATCCGCCAGTGGGACCGCACCCACCGCCATGGGCCAGGCGCGCGCATCTCGGTGTATCCCGCGTCCACAACCGTGGACCGGGTGGCCCCGGGGTTCGCTCTGCAACGCGACCACAGTCGGTTCGTGGTCTCCTGGCCGACTCGCACGGAAGGCGAGCGACCAGGGTGAGGACACAAGGAGGCACCATGTCACCGTCGACGCCCACCGCGGGCACCGCCGACGATCTGGACTTCGACCTCGACGTCGTGGTGGTCCGCTCCGCCGCATGGCCGAGCGGGGCGGGGGATTCCGGACGGCACTGCCACTCCAACGACGGCTGCGGCCACACCTGCGACAGCGCCTGCGCGGCAAGCTGCACCGACGGTGACGACTGACCGTGGCGAGACGTTCTGCCGGTCGGGACAAGGCCGCCAGACGCAGGTCCGACGAGCACTACCGCGCGATCGACGCCGCCGTCGTCCGGGTCACCGCGCAGCCTCCCGCCCCGGACACCGCGCCGCCTGACCCGGACGCGGGGGCGGTGCGATGGCGGGCGTGGGTCGACGCTGTGTGGTCGGACGACTGGTTCGCGGCCGCGGTCGCACTGGCCAGCCCCGAGTTGGCCGACCGCGTCCGGCAGGTCAGGGCAGGCGCCGTTCTCACCGCTCGCGGATACCGCAGGCTGGGTGACGCGATAATGCGCTACCGCCTGCGGTCAACGACACGAGCGACGCCATTCGGCCTGTTCGCCGGGGTCGCCCCAGCCCGGATCGGTGTCGGCTCGACCACGCTCGATCTCCGAAGACGGGTGCCGAGGTACCGGCCCGATGCCCGTTGGCTCGCCGCTGTCGGTGATCTCGTGCAGGCGCGAACGGATCTGAACGCGCGCGTGGTGGTCAACCCGTTGGCATTCGTGCGGGATGGCAGGCTCGTCCTCAACCAGGTGCCGACCGGCGATGAGCCTGCCGCCGAGGTCTCGGTTCGCCACACCGCTGTCGTGCGCGCTGTTCAGCGCATCGCGGCCGCGCTGCTGCCGATGACCGAACTACTCCGCGCGCTGAGGTCGGAGTTCCCCTCGGCGCCGGAGGGCGCTGTCGACGCCCTGGCCGCCGAACTGATCCGGCACACCCTGCTGGTGACCGAACTCCGTCCCGCGATGACCGACACCGACCCACTCGGTCATGTCCTGCGTTTTCTGCCGGAGAAAGCCGACCTGCGCCATGAACTGGGCTCCCTTCATCAAGACATCGCCTGCCTGGGAGGCAAACCGCTTGAGGCGGAACAGTTAACCGAGCGGATGCGTGCTGTTGCGCCTGCCGAGCGCTACCTCGGTGCGGACCTGGCGTTCAGGGGAACGCTTGTCCTGCCACGGTCAGTCGGCCTGGTCGCGGAGGCGGCCGCCACCGCGCTCGCCCGGCTGGCCTCGTCCGGGACCGGCCGTTTCCAGCGGTTCCATCAGCGGTTCCTGGAGCGGTACGGCCCTGGCGCGGTCGTGCCGATCAATGATCTCGTCAACGCCGACACCGGACTGGGATACCCGGACGGCTACCGCGACAGCGTCCGCGATCCCGAAGCAACAGAGGCCGACACCCGGATGCTGCTCCTCGCGTACGACGCCGTGCGGACCGGAGCCGCCGAGATCGTGCTCGACGACAGCACGATCGCCGCACTGGCCACCGAAACCTCAGTGCCTGATCTGGAGCTGACGTTCGCACTGCACGCCCGCTCCCGTGCCCAGCTCGACCAAGGTGACTTCACCCTCGCGGTGGTCGGCGGCTCCCGCGCCGTCGGCACCCTGACCGGCCGTTTCCTCGACCTGCTCGAGGAAGCCGACCGCAATCGCATGATCGCTGCCTACTCCGCCCTGCCTCAGCCGGGTTTGCTGCAGGTCTCCGGCCCGCCGCTCTACCGCGCCACCGAGAACGTCGCGCGCGTGTCCGCGTCGCTGCCGCAGGTGGTGCACGTCGCCGAGTTTCCCGGTCCGGGCACGGTCCCCATCGCCGACCTCGCGGTGTGGGGCACCTCGCACCGGCTGCACGTGGTCTCGCTGACCACGGGCGACGTGGTGCACCCCAGGGTGCTGAACGCCGTGGAGCTCACCCACCGCGCGCACCCCTTGGTGCGGTTGCTCAGCGACATCGCCACGGCCGGTTCCCCCAATCCCGCGATGCTTCCGTGGGGGATCGCGGGCAGGCTGCCGTTTCTGCCCCGGGTTCGGTACGGGCAGGCCGTGCTGGCCCCGGCGCGCTGGCGGGTCACGGCGGACGACTTCGCCCATGACCGGCGCGGCCGTGATGCGGTCCCGGAGACCGTCGTCCTCGCCGAGGGCGACCAGCGCTTGACCCTGGACCTCACCCGTGACCATCACGTCCGACAGGTGCACCGTGCGCTACGCCGTCATGGCACGGTCACGCTCATCGAGGCGCCCCCGCGCGACGCGTACGACTGGCTCGACGGGCACGCGCACGAGATCGTTCTTCCGTTGGTCGCGCGCAAGCCGCCTGGCGGGCGCCATCGGGTCCTCGCCTGCCCGACCAGGACCGAGCATGCCCGGTTGCCCACCAGGCACGAGTGGCTCCACGCCAAGATCTACGCCCATCCTGGCAGCCATACCGCCATCCTCGCCCGCCTCAGCGAACTCGACGCGCTCGATTGGTGGTATCTGCCCTACCGTGATCCCGACGACCACCTCCGTGTCCGCTTCCGTCATCCGCAAGGGGAACCGGTGGTCGGCCGGATCGCCGACTGGGTGGACGACCTGCGGCGTCGTGGTCTGACGAACCGCCTCCAGTTCGACACCCATCTCCCCGAAGTCGGGCGCTTCGGGGACGGTCCGGTTCTGGCCGCGGCCGAGGCGGTGTTCGTCGCCGACTCCACGATCGCCGTTCGCAGACGCGTGACGCGAACCGAACCGGTGGCGCTCGCGGCGGCGGGCGTCGCCGAGATCGCGGCTCACTTCCACGGCGACACCCGAACCGGTCTGCGCTGGCTCATCGACCATGTGCCGCGGTCGGCTCCTCCGCGCGACTTGCCCGGGGTGGCGATGCAGGCCGCGGCCCTCGACCCGTCGGGCGATGTGGCGCTCGTGCGCAGGCAGAAGGCTCTCGCTGACTACCGCGGCAGGCGTGTCGAGCACGCGCTTGATCCCGATGGAGTGATGCCGTCGCTGCTGCATCTGCATTGCGTGCGGGTCCTCGGCCTGGATGCCGAGCGGGAACGGGTCGCCCACCAGGTCGCTCGCGCACTCGCGCTCAGCTGGCTCGCACGCCGAGGGCAACCACCGTGACCCTGCCTGAGTGGTTCACGGCGCAGGCGACGGAGGTGGTTGAGCGCATCGCCGCGCGTTGGGCCGATCCGGCAGCCTTGCCCTCCGACGCGCCACCCGGCTCGCTGGGCGGCGGCGCCGCGGGCATCGCCCTCCTCCACACGGAGCGAGCGCGGACCGGGCACGGCGACTGGGCCACCGCGCACGCCTGGCTCGCCCGCGCCATCGAGCCGGGAGCCGATGTCACCGACACGGCCGGGCTGTTCACCGGGGCCCCTGCCCTCGCGTTCGTCCTCCACTCCGCCGCCGACGACTCTCGCCGCTACCAGCGCGCCCTGCGCACACTCGACGCTGCCGTCACCGATCTCACCTACAAACGCTTGCGTGCCGCCCATCAGCGCATGGAGCAGGGACGGCGGCCTGCGTTCGCCGAGTACGACCTCATCCAGGGGCTGACAGGACTCGGTTGTCACCACCTGCGTCGTGATCCGCGGCATTCCATCACCGGAGATGTCCTCGCCTACCTTGTCCGGCTCACCCAACCCCTTGCCGTAGCGGACACTCTGCCGCCCTGGTGGGTTCATCACGCCCCCAACGGAGGGCCGAGCACCATCGGCGGGCACGGCAACCTCGGGCTCGCGCACGGCATCGCCGGGCCGCTGGCCCTGCTGGCCATCGCAGCGCGCCAGGGCGTGGTCGTCGATGGACACTTCGACGCCATCCACGCCATCACCGACTGGCTGGATCGGTGGCGGCAACCCGACCTGACGTGGCCGGAAGTCGTCACCGCCACGGGAATTCGCCGTTCTGACCGCCCATCGTGGTGCTACGGGACACCTGGAGTGGCTCGCGCCCACCAACTCGCCGCGGTCGTGACAGGACGGGCCGATCGGCGACAGGAAGCGGAAGGTGCCCTGCTTCGGTGCATTGAGGACTCCGCACGGCTTACAGAAAGTGGCCTGTGCCATGGGACCGCGGGCTTCATCCGCACGGCGTGGCGTGCTGCCCAGGACTCCCTCAACCCCGGTCTGGCCGATGTTGTGACCACGCACCTCGCCGCAGCGTTGCAAGCAGACCTTCACAACCCCGGGTTGCTGCGGGGAGCACCCGGTGTCGCCCTGAACCTCCACACGCTCGCCGTGGAGACCGACTGGGACCGCTGCATGGCCCTGGTCTGAGGTCGGGCCTGCTATCCCAACTGGTCGCGTCGGCGGGTCAGGTGGGCGATTTCGGCGGTGTTGCCCGCCAGTTCGATGGCTCTGTCGTAGGCCGCGCGGGACTGTTGGCTTCGGCCGAGTCTGCGGAGCAGGTCGGCGCGGGTGGCGTGGTAGGCGTGGTAGTTCGCCAGTGGCTCGGCGAGGCGGTCGACGATGGCGAGTGCCACCTCCGGGCCGTCCAGCTCGGCGACGGCGATGGCCCGGTTGAGGGCGATGATGGGGGAGGGGTCGAGGCGGACGAGGTGGTCGTAGAGGGCGAGGATCTGCGACCAGTCGGTGTCGCGGATGTCGCGGGCGGAGGTGTGCACGGCGTTGATCGCGGCGAGGACCTGGTAGCGGCCCGGGGCCACGCCTGCGGCCAGGCGTTCGCGCACCAGGTGGTGGCCTTCGGCGATGAGGGCCGTGTCCCAGGCCCCTCGGTCCTGTTCGTCGAGGGCGACCAGTTCGCCGCTGGCGGAGACGCGGGCGGGGCGGCGGGCCTCGATGAGCAGCATCAGCGCCAGCAGCCCGGCCACCTCGCCGTCCTCGGGCAGGAGGGCCCGGACCAGGCGGGTGAGGCGGATCGCCTCGGTGGTCAGGTCGTGGCGCACCGGGTCGGTGCCGGGGCCGGTGGCCAGGTAGCCCTCGTTGAACATGAGGTACAGGACGGCGAGGACGCCGGTGACGCGGGCGGGCAGATCGTCGGCGGACGGGATCCGATAGGGGATGCGCGCCGCTTTGATCTTGGCCTTCGCGCGGGTGATCCGCTGGCCCATGGCGCTCTCGGCCACCAGGAAGGCGTGGGCGATCTCGGGGACGGTCAGGCCGCCGACCATGCGCAGCGTCAGCGCCAGACGGGCGTCCATCGCCAGTGCCGGGTGACAGCAGGTGAAGATCAGGCGCAGGCGGTCGTCGTCGATGGCGCCGGGGGGCTCGGGCGGGTCGTCGTCGTACGCCATCCGGGCCTCCTTGTGCTTGTCGTCGCGCTTGTTCTCGCGGCGGATCCGGTCGATGGCCTTGCGGGTGGCGGTGGTGGTCAGCCAGGCGCCGGGGCTGGGCGGCACGCCGTCGGCGGGCCAGCGTTCGACGGCGGCGGCGAACGCCTCGGCCGCTGCCTCCTCCGCGGTGTCGAGGTCACCGAAACGCCTGGTCAGGGTGGCGACCACCCGCGCCCACTCGTCGTGGTGGGCACGGGTGATCGCCGCGTCGACGTCGCTCACCGGAACGGCCGCACCTCGATCTTCCGGTCACAGACCTTCGACGCCTCCGCGGCGAGCTTGAGCGCCACGTCCAAGTCCGGGGCCTCCCACACCCACAGGCCTGCCAGGTACTCCTTCGACTCCACGAACGGCCCGTCGCTGAATACCGGCTGCTCGCCGCGGTTGTCGACGACGGTGGCCGCGTCGGTGTCGGCGAGTCCGCCCGCGAAGACCCAGTGGCCCTCGGTGATCAGCCGCTCGTTGAAGGCGCTGATGGCGGGTTGCCGGTCCGTGCTGCCGGGGTTGCTCTTGTCGTCGATCACGGAAACCAGGTACTGCATGGGATGATCCTCTCCTGTGGTCAGGACTGCGTGGTCGTTGCGTACTGCGGGCGCCCGGCAGGCCGGTAGACCTGGATGGTCACGCCCTTCGAGTCGACTCGCGACTCGGCCAGGTCGAGCCCGAGATCGGGGCCGGTCTCGGGGAACAGCCGCGCGCCCTGGCCGACGATCACCGGGATCACGATCAGGGTCATCTCGTCGACCAGGTCGTTCTCCAGCAGCCATCGGGTCAGGACGCCGCTGCCGTGCACCTGCAGCTCGCCGCCGGGCCTGGCCTTCAGCTCCCGGATGGCGCGGCCGTCGCGGAGAACAGTCGTGCCCTCCCAGCCCGGGGCGGTGAGCCTGGTGGAGGTGAGGTACTTGGGGGTCGTGTTCAGGGCGACGCCGATGGGGTGCGCGCGCATCTGGTCGATCGCGCCCCAGGAGCGGGCGAACAACTCGTAGGTTCGCCTGCCGAACAGGAACGCGTCTGCGCGCTGGTAGGTCCGGGTGATGAACGCCCTGGTCTCGTCGTCCCCCTTCCCCAGCGCCCACCCGCCGCGCTCGAACCCGTTCCTGCGGTCATCCGAGGTGCCCCGTTGCCCTGCATCACTCCGTCCACGGAGACCTGGGTCATGGTCGTCAGCTTCACGATCGCCGTTCCTCCACCTCACCGCCGCCCCTCGCGGACAGCCTCACCCCTGCTACGAACGCGACGACCCGGATCCGACACTGCTGCCCGAACTTTCTTGAGGAAATCTTGAGACGCTGCTCGCCAGTGATCTTGTCGCCACGCTCCATGCTCGGGATGGGTAGGTAGCGGCGCGGTCACATCCTGGAGACACCCCAGCTTGCTCCGCGCGTTCAGTGGCAGGTGGGCGTCCTGCTCAACTCACGCCGTCTACCTCTGCACCGAGGCCGACAGCGCATTGACCGAGTCCGCCACCTACCGAATGGGGAGGTCGGCGAGATTTTCTTGGCCTTCTGGGGGTGCCCTGAAGCAAGTCGCCTGCCAGTCGAACCGCCACTTCGCCTGCCCTAATGCGTCGGGTTGCCGAACCAGCGGGTGAGGTGGGTGTTCAGGGACTGTTGGTGGTCACCGATCCAGGCGATGTGGCCGTCGGGGCGGAGGAGGAGGGCTGGGGTGGTGAGGGGGGCGGTGGGGTCGGGGATGAGGTCGACTCGGTCGGACCAGCCGTCGACGGTGAGGTGGGTGGTGGTGTCGAGTACCAGGGGGCGGGCTTGGTGTAGGTGGTCGTAGAGGCGGCCGGTCTTCAGGGGGATGTCGGGTATGCGGCGGCCTAGGAGGTCGGGGCCTTCGCCGAAGTCGTAGCGGATGTCGAGTGCGGTGATCTTCTCGATCAGGTGGCGGTTCACCTCGGCGATGTCCATCAGTTCGGTGAGTAGCCTGCGTACGGCTTGGGGGCCTGGGTCGGGGGACAGGAGTTCCGTCTGGGCGCGGGTGTTGTCCAGCACGGCTTCCGCGACTGGGTGGCGTTCGCTGTGGTAGGTGTCGAGCAGTGTTTCCGGCGCCCAGCCGCGGATCTGCGCGGCCAGCTTCCAGCCGAGGTTGACGGCGTCCTGAACGCCCAGGTTGAGGCCCTGGCCGCCGATCGGCGGATGGATGTGCGCGGCGTCGCCTGCCAGCAGCACTCGTCCGACGCGGTAGCGGTCGGCCAGGCGGGTGGCGTCGCCGAAGCGGGACAACCAGCGCGGGGAGTGGACGCCGAAGTCGGTTCCGGCGATGGCGCGCAGTCCGGTTCTGAAATCGTCGAGGGTGGGCGGCTCCGAGCGGTCGGTGACTCCCGCTGCGGGGACGACGACGCTGTACATCCCCTCGCCGGAGGGTTTGAGCCAGAACGGTTGGTGGGTCTTGACCACCCGGGCGGCGATCTCCTCCTGCGGCACACCCACTTTCATCTCGCCCATCAGCGTCTCGTTCCGCGCGGGCTCGCCGGGGAAGGCGACGCCGAGCAGTTTGCGGACGGTGCTGCGCGCGCCGTCGCAGCCGACGAGGTAGCGCGCACGCAGCTGTTCGCCGCCGGACAGCGTGACGGTCACGCCCTCGTCGTCCTGCTCGAACCCGGCTAGTGCGCGACCGCGCCGGATCTGCGCGCCTAGCCGGGTCGCGTGGTCTTCGAGCAGGTGGACGATGACCGGCTGCGGGATGCCCAGCAGATAGGCGTGCGCGGTGTCCAGGCCCTCGGGCGCGGGTTTGGGGATGGCGGCGAAGAGACCGGCCGCAGGACGCTGCCTGCCGTGCGGGAGAATGCGGTCCAGCAGCCCGCGCATCGCCATCAGTTCGATGCTGCGGATATGCAGACCGACGATGCGGGCGAACGAGACGGGCTCGGTGTCCTTCTCCACGACGAGTACTCGCACGTCGTGCAGTCGCAGTTCAGCGGCCAGCATCGCGCCGGTCGGGCCGCATCCGGCGATGACCACGTCGAACAGGTCCGCCGACGGCTGGGAGGAGTTCATGGTGCTGCCTTTCGGGAGTGCCTGGTCAAGGCGCTCCCGGCGACACCTACGTCAATCGCCTGCCGTGACGGGGAGGGAGAGCACCCACAGAGCGTTCATGGGTCTCACCTCCTCGGGCGGGGTCACGGTCCGGGGGCAAACTACAAGCGCGGGCATGATCCAGTCCAACCCTTTACGGATGGGGTGCGATCGATGGTGATGTTCGTCCGGGAAGTGGTTGCGCCCTAGACCTCCTTCTCCCCGAAACGCTTCGCGGGTGATCGTCGCTCGCTAAGCTGGTTTTCACCCGGTCAGGGAGGACGCCGTGATCCGCGCAGCACTGGACGCGCTCAGTTCGTGGGCTTGCGGGGGCCGCGATCCGGTGGCGGCCCGCGTCAGCGCGGTGATCCGCCACCATCTCGGTGACGACACCGCCGTCCGGCAGTTCGTCGACGAGGCGGGCGCTGACGGCGTCTCCGAGCGCACGCTCACCCGGGTCCGGCTCGCGCTGGAAGACCGTATGGACCGGGAACCCGCGTTCAGGGACGTCCTCGCGGCCGCGCTGGAGGACGCGCCGCTCGCCCCGCCCGTGGTCATGACGCTGGCGCCGCGGCAGGACGCGGTCGTGGCCGACGATGTCGACGTGGTGCGGCCGCTGTTCTTCGGGCGCGACGACGCCGAGCACGACGACCAGGACGGCCTCCTGCTCACCGGTTTCATGCGCACCACCGCGTTCACCGAGGCCGTGTCGGGTCGGAAGAACCTGGTGGTGGGCCGCAAGGGGACGGGCAAGAGCGCCATCTGCGTCCGGCTGTCGAAGGGCGACCTGGTCGCAGGCCAGACGCGGGTCATCACCCCGGACGACGCCGCAGGCGCCGAACTCGACCGCTTCCAGCTCGCCGGACTGACCGCCCCGACGGCCAAGTCGCTCATCTGGCGCTACGTCTTCGCCGTCCATGCCGCGCGCTACCTGGTGCACCACCATCGCGATGCGGGCCGCAGGCGCCCCAAGGCGGTCGCGGTGCTGGACCGGTTCCTGCGCGACAACGGAGAGCTCGAGGACCTCGATCTCTACGACCGGATCGCCCAGGCCAGCCGCGGGCTCAGCTCGCACTTCTCGCTGGAGGCGTTCGGGCTGAAGGTCGGCGTCGACTCGGCGAAGGCGCCCCAGGGCGTGCGGGCGTCGCGGCAGCTGGACGTGGTGGAGTCGGGCATCCGCCGGGCGTTCCGGGAGTCCCCCGGCGATCCGCGGCTGCTCCTGCTGGTCGACCGGATCGAGCAGATCTGGACCGGTGACGACTCCAGCGCGGACATGGTCATCGGCCTGCTGCTCGCGGGCAAGCACCTCGCCATGACCTACGGCAACGCGGTGCGCTGCGTGGTGTTCCTCCGGTCCGACATCTACGACGCGCTCGACTTCGGCGACGCGGACAAGTTCCACAGCGACGAGATCCGGCTCGACTGGACGAGTGGTCAGTTGCGCGAGTTGGCGCTGGCGCGGGCGAGCGCGTCACTCGGCCGCGCACTGCGCCCGGACGAGCTGTGGGGCGAGGTGTTCCCTCGGCGCATCGGCGAGACCCCCGTGGCGGACTACCTGTTCGAGCGGGTGCTGCCGCGGCCGCGTGACGTCATCCAGCTGCTGAACCAGTGCCGCGACACCGCCCTCGCCGAGGGCCACCACCGGATCACCGAGAAGGACGTCCGGCGGGCGGTGGTCGTCTTCTCCCGGTGGAAGATCACCGACCTGCCGAAGGAGTACGGGGTCCGGTTCCCGTTCCTGCGGGAGCTGCTGGCGGCTTTCCGGGACGCGCCGTACCTGCTGACGCGGGAATCCGTCGCACGGCTGTTCGCCCCGCTGCGGCAGGAGTTGCGGGCAGGCTATCCTCGGTTCGAGGCGTTCTTCGAGCCGGACCTCGTCATCGAGCTTCTCTACGCGGTGGGCTTCCTGGGCGTCCGACGTGATGGCCGGTACGTCTATGCCGGGGCGTCGGAGACCGCGATTCATCCGCTGGAGTCGGACTTCTGCATCCATCCGTGCTTCCGCCCCGCCCTGAACGCGCGGTACCCGCACGGAGACCTCGTGCACAACTGGCTTGAGGTCAGCGGCAGCGTCAACTCCGGCGTCATCCTCCAGTCCGGCCACGACATCGTGATCAACCCGGAGCGCTAGCCGCTGATATCAAGAGCAAGGGGGGCGTGAAGATGAGGGTGCGTCACTGGGGATGGGTTCTGGTGCTCATGCTGGGGCTGGCCTCCTGCACCGCGAACGCGGGCACGGAGCCTGCGCGGCAGACCGGCGTGGCCCACTGGTCGGGCACGACGTACGCGGCCAAGAGCCGCGCGACGGAACTGGGGAGCGCGGGCTACACCGCGCGGGGGGATTTCTCGTTCCAAGTAGACGGTGACGGGAACGTCACCGGGCACGCGGTCGTGGTCTACCAGCCCTCCGCCGACTTCGGCATTCTCAACCAGAAGATCGGCATCGCCCGGTCGATGGGCAGTGCGGTGGCGGGGACGCTGGGCCTGCCCGGCATCATCCCGAACGCGGCGATCCAGACGGTCGTGGGCGTCACCGTGGCCTGGCCGGACCCGCTGCCGACCCGCCATGGGCCGATCAAGGGCAGCTTGGCCGCCGGGGTGTTGTCGCTGGAGTGGGCGACGGAGCAGAACGCCGAGCTGCCTGCGACGGTGTCCCTGGTCTATCTGAACCGCAGTGAGGTCCTCTCGACGACACCGCTGTCGCTCGGCACGCCGTGGCCGGAGTCCGCGGCGGTTGCCGACTCCGGCGGGCAGCTGATGGCCGTGTCGTCGGCCAACAAGCAGACGACCGAGGACGGCGTCGTGATCACCGATGCCTGGACGTGGACCGCCCGTCGTACCGTCTAGGGGACCGTGTGCCACGGGCCGGTGAGGAGTGTCCCGGGTGCGGGGTCACCGGCTGGCGGGGTGGTGTGGTCGGGTGGTTGGGCCGACCACACCACCGCTACGGGGTCAGGTGACTGTGATGGTCAGATCGGTGGTGCCGGACTTGCCCGCTGAGTCGGTGGCTGTGATCACCAACTTGTAGGTGCCCGGCTCGAACGGGGCGAACTGGGTGAGTGTGGAGGTGCCGCCGGGGGAGACTGTGTTGGGGAAGAAGAACGGGGAGAAGGTCATCCCGGTGGCGGACAGCCTGATCGTGCCGGTTCCGCCGGTCACCGTGACCGTCGCTTCGGCCATGCCGCCTCGGGGGACCGTCACCGTGGTGGGGGAGACCGTCGGGCGGGGGCCGTCTGTGGAGCCTCCGTCTCCAACGGTCAGGGTGTAGTCGGTGGTCTTCGTTCCGGAGGTGGCGGTGGCGGTCAGGGTGACCTTGTAGGTCCCCTTGGGGGTGGTGGGCTCGGTGGTGAGCGTCAGCTTCGAGGACTCGCCGGAGGTGATGGTGGTGGGCTGGAAGGTGGCGGCCGCGCCGGTGGGCAGGCCGCTGGCGGTGAGGCGCAGTTCCTCGGGGCCCTGGTCGCCCGCGGTGCTCGTGACCGTTGTGGACACCGACTTGCCGGGCTCGACCTTGCCGGAGGCCGGGTTCACGCCCACGCTGAACTTGCCGTCGGGCGGCTGTTGGGAACCGATCTCGGTCCTGGCCCAGTCGCCCATCTCGTTGGTCAGGCGGGCCATGATGCTGTAGCGGTCGCACTGGCCGCTGCCCCACGACACCACGCCGACGATGATGCCGTCTACCGTGTACGGCCCGCCGCTGTCGCCGCTGCAGGTGCCCACGCGGCCGTCGTTGTAGCCGACGCAGACCATGAGGTCGGGGTTCACGCGGACGTCGAACACCTGGCAGTTGTTGGCGTCGTTGACGGGCATGTCGGCCCGGTAGAGCACGCCGGAGCCGCTGGACGCGCGGCCGTAGCCCAGGGCGAAACCGTTCTTGCCCGGGGCGGTGAGCGCGGCGTCGCCCGAGCCCGCCACCTTGGCCCACTGGGACTGGGGGACCGGGATGTCGTCGGCGGTGGTGATCACCGCGACGTCGTAGCCGGTCCGCCAGCTGCCGGAGCCGGTGTACTTCGGGTGGACCTTGAACGAGGCGACCTTGGTGCGGAAGGTCTCGTCGCCCGCGGTGTTGAGGTCGTCGTCGCCGTAGATGTAGCTCTTGTCGCCGCTGACGTCGATCATGCAGTGCGCCGCGGTCAGGATCTTGCGCTTGGCCACGACGGACGCCGTGCAGGACTGGCCCTGGGGGCCGCCGCCGCCCACGCGGATGCCCGCGATCACCGACGGGTTCTCCCGCACCGTGGTGCGTTCGCCGTTGATGACCTGGGTGCCCGCGTCCGGGACGAGCCGGTCGGTCGGAATGGCCGCCACGCTCACGTCGGACGGCGCCGCGGCCTGGGACTCGACCGCGGGGAGCGACACGGCGGCCAGCGCCATGGCGCAGGCTGCCAACAACTTCTTGCTTCTCACTACTGGCCTTTCGCGTTGCAGGGTGGGTTCGGGGTTCAGAACGTGACCGACCAGCCGGTCAGGGTGCCGGTGTCGAAGCGGTAGACGTCGGTGACGCGCAGCTTCCACACGCCGTCGGCCTTCTCGCCGGAGGCGTCGACGGTGAAGGTCTCGTGGACGCCGTCGGACCCGCCGACCCCGGGGCCCGCCTTGCGCAGGGCGAACTCCGCGCCGCTCGGGCCGATGAGGTCGATCGCCAGGTCCCCGGCGTAGGTGTGGTCGACGTCGACCCGCACCGCGAGCGTCGCGGGGGCCTGTCCGCCGCAGCCGCTCTGCTCGACCGTGGACGTCACCGACTCGGTGTCCGGGATGGCGTAGTCCTGGTCGTTGGCGCGGCTCCCGCAGGCGGGCGGGTCGCCGCCGCCGATGTAGCCGGTGTAGAGCAGCTTGTTGGGTGAGCCGCTGCCGGGGTTGGTCACCAGGTTGGGCGTGGCGTTGGCGGCCAGCGCGTCGTGCACCTGCTTCGGCGTCGCGCCCGGGTTGGCGGTCAGGTGCAGCGCCGCGGCGCCCGCGACGTGCGGGGTGGCCATCGACGTGCCGCTGCCGGTGCGGAAGCCGCCGGTGTGGTCGGCTGAGTAGATGTTGCCGCCGGGTGCGAACAGGTCGAGGCAGGTGCCGTAGTTGCCGCTGCGGCTGCCGTTGTCGTTCATCCAGCCGACCGTGATCGCCTCCGGCACCCGGGCCGGGCTGGTCTGGCAGGCGTCCGTGCCGTTGTTGCCCCCGGCGACCGCGACGACGAACCCCTTGCTGACGAGCGCCTTGACCTGGGTGTCGCCCACGCCGACGACGTCCATGCCCAGGCTCATGTTGACCACAGCGGGCAGCTTGCCGTTGGCCGCCACCCACTCCATGCCGCTGACGGTGGCGGAGTCGGGCGCGGAGCCGCCGCAGCCGAGCGTCCGCACGGCGACGACCTTCGCCTTCTTCGCCACGCCGACGGTCTTGCCCGCGATGGTGCCCGCGACGTGCGTCCCGTGCCAGAAGCAGTCGCTGGCGTCGGCGTCGTTGTCGACGTAGTCGTATCCGAAGCTCGCCCGACCCTCGAACTCCGAGTGGTTCTTGTTCACCCCGGAGTCGATCACGTAGGCGGTGACGTCGTCCGCGGTGTTGGGGTACTTGAACAGCCTGTCCAGACTGCGGGTCTTCTGGTCGACCTGGTCGAGGCCCCAGGACGGCGGGTTCGGCTGCTCGCCGACCGCGCGGGCGGTCCCGTCCTGGTGGACGGCCTTGACCGCGGGGTCGGCGGCGAGCCGCCGCGCCTGCTGCTCGGTCATGCCCTTGACGGAGAAGCCGCTGAACGTGAGCCGGTAGGTGTCCATCACCTGACCGCCGTACCGCTGGGCGATCGACGCCGCGCTCGCCACGGCGTCCGAGCCGCGAAGCTCCACGATGTACTGTCCGGGCACGGGTCGGTCGGCCTGGGACACGACCCCCTCCGCCGAAGCGGTCGACACGCCCCCGCCGACAAGCACCGCGGCCACGGCGGCGGACACGAGTCCACCGCGTAGCAACCTGTGCATCCGGTCTCTCCTCTCGGTCACACCGGGCGGGCGACCGAAGCAGGGTGCCGACCCCCGGTGGCGGTGATTTGCCTTGCGACGACGAACTATGGGACCGCCCACAGTGGGAAACAACCGGGGAATCGGTACGTACCCCCGGACCGCCGATCCGGGTTCCGCTGCGGGCCCGGCATGCCTACTCTCGGATTCGTGCGTAGCGGACTGGTCCCGAGGTTCGTGGGACGCGAGCGCGAGCTGGCCGCCCTGGCCGACGCGGTGAACTGGCCGCCCGGCGTGGTGCTGGTCGAGGGCGCGGCCGGGGTCGGGAAATCGCGGCTGGTAGCTGAAACGGTGTCGGCGCTGCGCGGCGTGCACGTGGCGACCCGACGTTGTCTGCCACCACGGGACCCGTTCCCGCTGGGGGTATTCATAGAATTGCTCGCGGATTGCCGCAGACTCGGTAGCGTGCGGTCAGCCGCGGGCGCGCTGCGTTCCCGTTTGCCGGAGCTGGCGCACCTGCTTCCCCCCGACTCCCGCCCGGCCGCGCTGTTCGACGCGGTGCGGGACCTGGTGGCCGCCATCGGCCGCGCGGTGCTCGTGATCGAGGACGTGCAGTGGGCGGACGCGGACACCCTGCGGCTGCTGCCGGTCATCGCCGCGGACCCGCCGCCGGGTCTGACGCTCGTGGTGGTCTACCGCCCCGACGACCTGACCGGCGACGCCGTGAGCGCGGTCCGGGAGTTGGGCGCCCACGCGGCCGCCACGGTGTCGGTCGGCCCGCTCGACGTGGCGGGCGTCTGGGCGATGGCGGGCCCGGTGTCCGAGGCAGCGGCCGAGGTGCTCTGGGAACGGACGGGAGGGTTCCCGTTCCTCGTCGAGCAGGCGCTCGGCGTGCTGCCCCCGCTGGACCGCGCAGACCGGCGCACCGCGGCCGCGCTCCTCGACGACGCCCCGGTGCCCGGGCTCGTCAGGGACGCCGTCGCGGACGCCGTGCGCGCGCTGTCCCCGGCGGCGCGGGCGCTCGTCGAGGCCGCCGCCGTCCTCGGCGAGCCCGCGTCGGCCGACCTCCTGCGCGCCGCGGCGGATCGTCCCACCGCTCGTCCTGAGGACACCCGCGGCCTCCTGGTGGAGGTCGAGCCCGGCCGGTACGACCACCGGACCTGGTTCGCGCGCCGCGCGGTGTACGAGGCGCTGTCGGGCCCGGACCGCGCGCACCTGCACGGGGCGCCCTGCGGGTGCTGGCCGACAGCGCGCCCGCCCTGCGGCTGGCCACCCACGCCCGGCGTGCGGGCGACCTCGCGGCGTGGCTGCGGCACGGCGAGCGCGCCGCCGGACTGGCCATGGCGGCCGGACAGCAGGACGTGGCGATCGACCAGCTCCGCGCGCTCGTGGCCGCGCCGGGCCTGCCCGCCGCCGAACTGCCCCGGCTGATCACCGCGCTGGGCCGCTGCGCGCTGAGCGACACCCGCCACGACGCCGTGATCGCCGTGCTCGACCGGCTGCGCACCGACCCGAGGCTCACCGAGCAGACGCGCGCCGAGATCGACGTGACCGTGGCCCTGCTGATGGCCCGCACGCCGGGCGACCTGGCCAACAGCGCCGAGGCCATCACCGCGGCGATGAAGCGCCCGCCCGCCGCCGACGACGACCGGCGGCTGCGCGGGATCGCGCTGCTGGCCATGCCCTACTTCGGCACCCAGACGATCGACGAGTGCCGCCGCTGGCAGGACGTCATCTGCCAGCGGATCGGCAGGCTGCCGCCGGGGGCCACCCGGACGACGCTGCTGGCCAGCATCCTGCAGTCCCGCCACGAGATCGGCGCGCCCGGCGTCGACGAGATGATCCGGCTCCTGCCGAGCGAGGTCGACCCGGCCGACCACAACCACGTCCAGCAACTCGCCCGGGCCCACTGCAACCTCGGCGACACCTACGCCTGGACCGGCCACTACGAGCGGGCGCGCGAGTTCCTGCGCAGCGGGGTCGCCCACGCCGTCCGCGCGGCGGCGCCCTACGTGCGCGACATCGGCGACGCCACGGCCGTGCGGCTCGACTGGCTCGCGGGCGACTGGGCCGGTCTCGACCGGCGCGCCGACGCCCTCGGCGAGGCCAACCCGCACTCGCTGCCCATCGTCAGCGAGATGCGGCTGGTCCAGGGCTGGCTCGCGCTCGCCCACGCCGACTGGTCCCGCGCCGAGCGGTGCTTCCTGGCCACCCGGATGTCCGACCCGGACTCCGCTGTCGCCCCGGTCGCGATCGCGGCCACCGGCGGGATGATCAGCCTGCGGCTCGACCGCGGCGACATCGCGTCCGCCAGTGCGCTCGCGGACAGCGGTGTGGCACTCCTGCGGCACAAGGGAGTCTGGTCGTGGGCGGGCGACCTCGTGCCGCAGGCCGTGCAGGCCTACCTCGCCGCGGGCCGACCGGACGACGCGCGGGCGCTGGCGGACGAGTTCGACGCCGCGCTCACCACCCTCGACGCTCCCTATCCTGCGGCCGCGCTGGCCGCCGCGAGGGCCTACCTCGTGCCCGATCGCTCCACTTTCGACAGTGCGGCCGGGCGTCACCGGGCGCTCGGTCTTCCCTATCACGCCGCCCGCCTCGCCGAACACGCCGCGTGCCAGCCGCCGGTCGACACCGATGCCCTGCACCGGCTGGCGCAGGAGTACGAGCGCATGGGCGCCGCCATGGCGGCCGCCCGCTGCCGTCACCTGGCCCGCACGGCGGGCGCGGCGATCCCGTCCCGCCGCGGCAGAAGGGGGTACGGCAACCGCCTGTCCCCTCGGGAGGCGGAGATCGCCCATCTGCTCGCGCGCGGCCACACCAACCGGGAGATCGCCGAGACCCTGTTCATCTCGCGCAGCACCGTCGAGCAGCACGTGGCCAACACCCTCCGCAAGCTGGGCACGTCGCGGCGGGATCTGCTCAACTCCGCGTCGTGATCAGGGCTTGCGGACCAGCAGTTGGGCATGGCGGAACTGCCGCTCGTCCGCGTGGGGCTCGCGGACCATCCGGCCGACCTCGGCGAAACCGGCCTCGCGCAACAGGTCCGCGAGGCTGTCCGGCGACCAGCGGTAGGCCAGCGTGACCTTGTGGTCGAAGGGCCGCGGCAGCGGGTCGTCGCCCGCGAAGAACCCGAGCAGCAGGTGGCCGCCCGGGGCCAGCACCCGGTGGAACTCGGTGAACACGGCGGGCAGTCGCCCCGGCGGCATGTGGATGACCGAGTAGGACGCGAGAACGCCGCCGAGCACGCCGTCGGCGAGGTCCAGGTCGGTCATCGACCCCTCGTCGAAGCGCAGGCCCGGGTGGGCGCGGCGGGCCAGGGCGACCATCTCGGAGGACAGGTCGACGCCGAACGCGGTCAGCCCGAGCGCGTGCAGGTGCGCGGTCACGTGGCCGGGCCCGCAGCCGACGTCCGCGACCGGGCCCGCGTCCTGGGTCCGCACGAGCTCGGCGAACGCGGCCAGCATCGCGCGTTCCAGCGGCAGGGTCTCCAGCACGTCGCTGAACAGCTCGGCGTAGAGGGGCGCGACGGCGTCGTAGGCGGCCTTGGTGTCGGACGGTTCGGTCACGGCTGGAACATAGCCGTCGCCGGAGGTGGCAGGACGGCTTGCCCTCTAGGTGAAGTCGCAGACGTCGATGTCGGCGATGGGGCGGTAGCCGATGCGGCGGTAGAGGGCGTTGCTGGTGGGGTTGGCGGCGTTGGTGTAGAGGACCACGTCGGTGGCGCCCGCGGTCAGGGCGGCCCGGCTCACCTCGGCGGTGATGGCGGCGGCGTAGCCGCGGCGGCGGTGGCGGGCGGGGGTGTAGACGGGGTCCACCCGGACCTGGCCCGCGACCATGGGGTTCAGGCCCGCCATGGAGACCGGGACGCCGTCGGCGGTTTCCCAGTAGGTGTAGGTCTTCTCGGCGAACCGGGTGGTGGGCCAGGTGTCGGCGGTGATGGTGACGTTCTCGCCGAGGTCGGCGGCGAGGTCGCGGCACCAGCCCAGGAGGTGGTCGTGGTCCTGCCCGCCCACCGGGCGCGCTCGGCCCGCGGGGGACGGGTCGGGTGGGGTGAGGGTGCCGAGGCGGTAGAGGTGGAGTCGCACGCGCACCGACGGGGTCGCGCCGGTCCGCCGCTGCCAGGCTTGGGCGAAGGCGGTGGCGGTGGCGTGTTCGGCGCTCACATAGGGCAGGGCGTGCCCGAGGGCGTGCAGGTCGGCGGCGAGGGCGTCGGCCTGGTCGGGCGTCAGCGCGGTGACGCCGAGGCCGGAGGTCGGCAGGCGGTAGCAGACGGCGTGGACCTCGCCCGCGTGCTCCAGGCGGCCGAGCAGGGGCCGTCCGCCGAACGCGTCCGCCCCCCGGGTGCGCAGCTTCTCGGCCACGGACAGCTGCGTCGTGTGCAGAGCGGGGCGGGAGCGCAGGAAGTCGTCGGTGCGGGCGAGGAAGTCGTCGATGTCGGTCGTCAGCAGCCAGCGCATGCCACATGATGCCGGACGGCGGGCTAGGTGATCTCCAGATTGGCCATCATGCCCATGTCCTCGTGCTCCGCGTTGTGGCAGTGGAACAGGTAGCGCCCGCGGTATCCGTCGAACCGGGTGATGATCTCCACCGCCTCGCCCGGGCGCAGGGAGACCGTGTCCTTGAGCCCCGCGTCGTGGGGGAGCGGCGGGCGGCCGCCGCGGGAGAGGACCCGGAAGCCGACCAGGTGGAGGTGGACGGGGTGGTGGACGTCGGCGATCAGCCGCCAGACCTCGGTGGCGCCGAGGGTGGTGGCGACGTCCGTGCGGGTGGGGTCGAACGGGAGCCCGCCGATCACCCAGCCGCGGCCGTGCGGGGTGTGGCCCGCGCGGAAGGAGAAGTCGCGGACGGTGGTGGCCTCGGATCGCCGCCAGGTGGGCAGGTCGGTGGAGAGGACGTCGGGGACGCGGCTGTCGTCGGGGGCTCGGCGGGTGACGTGGAAGGCCATCACGTCGCGGGTGCGGTCGGCGCCCAGGTGGTTGATGAGCCTGACCCGTTCGCCCGGACGGACCTGACTGAAGTCGATGACCACGTCGTAGCGTTCCGCGGGAGCGATCGGCAGGCGGTGGTGGGGGACCGGGGCGGCAAGGAGGCCCTGGTCGGCCCCGATCTGCACCAGGGGCACCGGACGGCCGTCGTCGGTGACCGCCGCCAGCTCGTAGTGCCGGGCGTTGGAGGCGTTGAGGACGCGCAGGCGGTAGCGGGCGGCATCGACCTCGTGGACGGGCCACGGCGCGCCGTTGACCAGGATGACGTCGCCCAGGACCCCGCCCAGGTAGGCCGCGTGCACGCCCGGCCGCTCCCGCAGGGCCGGGTCGAGTGCCGGGTAGGCGAGGCCGCCGTCGGCGGCGAACGCGCGGTCGCAGATCATCAGCGGGAGCTCGCGGTCCCCGGCGGGCAGGCCGAGGTCGTCCTCGTCGTCGTCCCGGACGACGTGCAGCCCCGCAAGGCCGCGCCAGATCGCCGGAGCGGTGAAGTCCATGCGGTGGTCGTGGTACCAGAGCAGCGCGGGCCGCTGGTCCAGCGGGAACGTGTAGTCCCGGGTCAGCGTGGTCACGACGGCGCGCGGGTCGTGCATCGCGTGCGACGCGGTGTGGCCATGGGGGAGGACCAGGTCGGTCGGGTAGCCGTCGGACGACGCCGGGGTCCGGCCGCCGTGGAGGTGCACCACGGTGGGCACCGGGAGCTCGTTGCGGTGCGTCACCGTGATGGGCCTGCCCCGCCGCGACTCGATCGTCGGCCCGGGGAAGGTGCCCTCATACGTCCACAGTGGAGTCTTCAGGCCGGGCAGGATCTCCGCGACCGCTTCGCGCTGGGTGATCTCGTACCGGCCGTCGCCGACGGGCTCCAGCACGGCGGGGATCGGCAGCGGCGCCTGGAACGGCGGCGGCAGCGGCACGGCGCTGCGCAGCACTGCCCCGGTCATCGACGGCCTGCGGGCCAGCGCCGCCGCCGTCGACAGCCCGGTGGCGGCCACCAGCCCGAGCGCCCCGCCGATGCCCAGCACCCGCCGCCTGCTCATGCCCTCACGCATGCCCGTTCTCCGTCCGCGCCAGGGGATTCCGCCAGACGGCGATGAACTGCACGACGAGCGCGGCGATGGTCATCACGCCCAGCGGGACGTGCAGCCACAGCGCACCGTTCAGCCCCGCGAAGTACTGCGCCGTCTCCGCGACCACCACCGCCGACGTCGTCAGGAACGGCCACGCCCGGCGCAGTCGCGCCCAGACCGCGATCGCCGCGACCAACTGCAGAAGCCCGATCGAGGTGACCACGTCCGCCCCGACCGCGTGCCAGCGCAGGCCGTCGAAGTCGCCGGTCAGGTACACCCCGGCGAACACGGGCTGCCCGACCGCCGCCACCACGTGCGCGCTCACGACTCCTCGGAACACCCACTCGCTCGGCCGTCTCACCATGACTCCAGAGGCTATGATCACTCAGGCATCATGTCCAAGATCAGTATCGCTATGGCGTTATGCCTCGGGAGGCATGGTGGACCTGAACTCGCTCCGGCAGTTCCTGGTCGTGGCCCGGCTGGAGCACCTCAGCCGGGCCGCCGACGAGCTGCGCGTCGCCCAGCCCTCGCTGAGCCGCACCATCGCCCGGCTGGAGGGCGAGCTGGGCGCGCCGCTGTTCGACCGAGGCGGCAGGCTCCGGCTGAACGAGACGGGCCGGATCTTCCGCACGCACGTCGAGCGGTCCCTCGGCGAGCTCGACGCGGGACGGCGCGCGGTCGCCGAGGCCGTCGGCGGCGGGACCGGCACGGTGCGGCTGGCGTCGGAGACCTTCCTGACGCTCACCGCGCCGCTGGCCGCCTACAAGCGCGACCACCCCGCCGTCGAGATCGCGCTCCACTGGTCGCCCGCCGAGGACATGGCCCGCCGCCTGCGCGCGCAGGACGTCGACCTGTGCGTCGCCTCGCAGCCGCTGCACGCCGACGGCCTGGAGTCCGCGCGGCTGTTCACCGACCCGGTGGGCGTGGGCACGCCGCTCGACCACCCGCTGGCGGGCCGGACCTCGGTGCGCATCGCGGAACTGCTCGACGAGCCGTTCGTCACCGCCCGCGAGGGGCACTGGCTGCGCAGGCTGCTCGACCGCCTCTTCGCCGCGCACGGGCGCACGCCGAGGATCGTCTGCGAGGGCGACGAGCCCAGCGCCATCGCCGAGCTGATCAGCGCTGGGCTCGGCATCGGCCTCGTCCCCGGCATCGCCCGCCGCGCCGCCACGCGGGTCCCCGGCGCGTGGATCGCCGTCGACGACCCGGACTGCCGCCGTGACGTCACCCTCTACTGGGCCGCCGACGCGCACCTGTCGGCCGCCGCCCGGCGCATGCGGGCCGCGCTCACCGACTGGGACTGGGGCGCGGGGCGATGATCAGCGGGTCGCTACGAGCGGGCCGCGCCCCTGATCCACCGCAGCGACCCCGGCGAACGGGCCTCGCGGCGGATCTTCCACACCCCCAGGTTGCAGGTCAGCTCCTTGTACGCAGCCCCGGCGCGCCCGCCGAAGCAGACGTTCATCGCGGTGTCGTCCCGGCGGCCGAACTGCCGGAGGGCCGCGCGCCTGCCGAGGCTGACGCACATGCCGAGGAAGCCCACGTCGACCGTCGCCGGGTCGGTCCCCGCGATGCGGCTCAGCACGGTGTCGGCGGCCTGCGCCCCGAGTGGCGCCGCGGCGTAGCAGCTCATCCGCAGCGGCCTGCCCGACGGCGCGGCCGCGTCCCCGGCCGCGACGATCCGCTCGTCGTCCACGCTGGTCAGCGTCTCGTCGGTGAGCAGCCTGCCCAGCCCGTCGGTGCGCAGCCCGCTCGCCGCCGCCAGGCCGGGCACGCCGAACCCGCCCGCCCAGATGGTCAGCGCGCTCGGCCGGACCGCCCCGTCCGCGAAGACGACCGCGTCCGCCCGCACCTCGCCCACGACCTCCTCCAGCACCGTGACACCGTGCTTGGACAGCCATTTGGCGACATACCGGCGGCCCGACGCGCTCAGCGACGGCGCCAGGGTCCGCCCGCACACCAGCGTGATCGACCGGCCCCGCTCGGCCAGCTCGGCCGCGATCTCGATGCCGGTCAGCCCGCCGCCGACCACGGTCACCGGCGCGTCGGCGGGCAGCTCCGCCAGCCTGGCGCGCAGCAGCCGCGCGGGTTCGAGTTCGGCGACGTCGTGGGCGAACTCGGCAGCGCCCGGCACCGACGTGGGCGCCGACCCGGTGCTGCCGACGGCGTAGACCAGGTAGTCGTAGTCCAGCGTGCGCCCGGAGGCCAGCCGGACGGTCCTGGCCGCGGCGTCGATGCGCCGGGCGCTGTCGACGACCAGCCCGACGCCCGCGCCGAGCAGGCCGTCGTAGTCGTGCACGGCCTCGCCCGTGCCCGCCACGAACTGGTGCAGCCGGATCCGGTCGACGAACTCGGCGCGGGGATTGACGACGGTGACGCCGACGTCGTCGCGCTTGCGCAGGTGGTTGGCCGCGATCGCGCCCGCGTAGCCGCCGCCGATGACGACGACCCTGGTGGCCGGGTCGGACATGGGGAGGTCTCCCTTCTCGTGGAGGTCGCCCCGATCGGGGCGCGCCCCATCGACAAGGCGGGGCGCCGCGATGTGAGGCGGCGCGCGGACGTCACATTCCGCCGTGCCGCCCTGTCGTAGTGGTGAGACCGACGCGATCCAGGGGGAGTGGGGAACGTGACCGAACCGGACGACGGCCTGAGCGCGGTGATGGGCGAGCGGCGCGGGCTGCTCAACCTCGGGTACCGCCTGCTCGGCTCGCTGGCCGAGGCCGAGGACGTGGTGCAGGAGACCTACGCCCGCTGGTACGCCATGTCCCGCGATGAGCAGGCCGCCATCGAGTGCCCCGGCGCGTGGCTGACCAAGGTCGCGGGCCGCCTGTGCCTCAACGTGCTCTCCTCGGCGCGGGTGCGGCGGGAGACCTATGTGGGCGAGTGGATCCCCGAGCCGCTCCCCGACCCCGACGAGTGGACCACCGGGCGGGCCGTCGACCCGGCCGACCGCGTCACCCTCGACGAGTCGGTCACCATGGCCTTCCTCGTCGTGCTCGAATCGATGACCCCGGCCGAGCGCGTCGCGTTCATCCTGCACGACGTCTTCCGGTATCCCTTCGCCGACGTGGCCGAGATCGTCGGCCGCACCCCGGCCGCCTGCCGCCAGCTGGCCTCGTCGGCCCGCCGCCGCGTCCGCGCCGCCGACGCCCCCGCGCGGCGGCGGTCCCGCGACGCCGAGGTCGTCCGGAAGGTCAAGCGGGCGTGGGAAACCAAGGACATCGACGCCCTCATCGGCCTCCTCGACCCCGACGCCACCGTGGTCGCCGACGGCGGCGGCCTGGTCAGCACGGTGCTGCACCCGGTCACCGGCGCGGACCGGATCGTGCGCGCCCTGGCGCACCTCGAGGACCGGTTCCGCGACCAGACGTTCCTGGAGCGCACGGTCAACGGCCAGCCCGGCCTGATCGCCCAGCGGGACGGCGTCACCGTCTCGGTGTACGCCTTCGAGATCGCCGACGACCGCGTCATCCGCATCTGGGCGGTCCGCAACCCCGAGAAGCTCCGCCAGTGGACGGTGGAAACCCGGCACTGAGGGCGAGCGGCGGCAGGCGCGGGGGAGACTTGCTCACCAGCGTCGTTCCTCGCCGACGCGCGGTTGGGCGACGTCGGTGGCTCGTCTGTAGGTGCGGGCAGGCTGTGATTGCGGTGGTGTGGGGCCAAGAGGGGCGCCGCGTCTTGAGGTGCGGCCGTGCGCGGTTGGGTGGCTGGGCTTCGTCAGGGCGTGCTCGGGGTCATCGGGGCGGGGCTGTCTTGGGCCTGGGTGGGGATCGGGAGTGGGGTGTCGGCGGTCTCGTTCTCCCGGATGATGCGGGTCACCGTGTCGCGGAGGGCGGTGATCAGGGTGGGGGTGAAGTCGCCTGTCGCGGTGTCTGTCACCCAGGGGTCCATGGTTGTGGAGATCAGGTAGTCGAGGGGTTGTGTGCGGCCGTCCTCGATGCCCAGGCGGGTGCGGAGGCGGTGGAGGTAGGACGGGCCGTAGATGTCCGGGGAGAACTGCGAGCCGGTGACGATCAGGGGTGGCAGGGGAGTGGCGGGCTGATGGCCGACGGCTTGGGAGGGGGTGATGTTGAGGGCGTGGTAGATCTGCCGGTTCAGCGCGTTCATGGCGTCCACCCGCGGGTTCAGGACGCCGTCGCGTTTGAAGTTGATGATGTAGGCGATGATGACCTGGTCTGAGCCCAGCTCCTGGAGCAGTCGCAGGGCTTCGGGGTCGGCCAGGAGTTCGTCGTTCGTCTTGGGGACTATGCGTTCCCGGATGAAGGCCAGTTGTTCGTTCAGTTTGGCCTCATCGCCGGGATGGGTGCGTTCGGCGGGGAGGCGTTGGCAGGGGACGATGACGAACGGGTCGTTGTCGGTCGCCATCGTCACGATCGCGGCGTAGAAGCGCTTGCTGTTGAACAGGGCCTTGCCCAGCAGCTTGCCGTAGCCGTTCTGGTCGGTGGAGATGACGCGGTGGCTGAGGTAGACGCCCGCGGCGGCGGCTCCGGGTTTGGAGCCCTCGATGCCGTAGAAGCCGACGCTGGGGTCGACGCCGCCATGCGAGACATAGGGGGCGGAGATGCTGATCAGCTCGCGTTGGGCCTTGTTCCGATAGCAAAGACCGCCTGCGGGGTAAGGGATGAAGCCCGCCTTGTGGGGGTCGATGGTGATGGAGTCCGCCTGCGGCAGGGCTTCGTACTGCGCGGTGACGTACTCGCTCATCCACAGCTCGGGTGTCTCCGCCAGCGGCCCCGGGCGCAGCAGGGAGGCGAAGTAGCCGCCCCAGGCGGCGTCGACGTGGATGGGGTAGGTCAGGTTGCGTTGGTGGAAGTCCGCGCGGATCCGCAGCATCTCCGCCAGCGGGTCCACCGAACTCTGCTCCGTCGAGCCCAGCACCACCACGTGGGCCAGGACCGGCCGCCTCTCCGCGGCGCACTCGCCGAGCAGTTCGCGGACGTGGTCGGGCCTGGCGCGGGCGTCGAGGTCGACCTCGATGGGGAGCAGGTGCTGCTCGCCGATGCCCAGGATCATCGCGGCCTTGGGCCAGGAGTAGTGCTTGGTGATCGGCGCCAGCACCACGGGCGGCTTCACCTCGCCGCCAAGGTGCTTCTTGGCGAACTGCTCGTACCCGAGGTACTGGATGGTGTGGTTGTTGACCGCGTAGAGCTCGTCGGCGAGGCAGGGGTCGACCGCGACGATGCGGCGCGGGAGGTCGAGCACCTCGTCCACGGGCAGGTTCAGCAGCGACCACGGGTCCAGGTCCAGCAGGCAGTGCCGGGTGCCGTCCGGCAGGGACACCTCGATGTCGCCCGCGGGCCGCAGGTCGTGTTCGCGGCGGATGGCCTCGGCGACGGCGATCGGGTAGTACTTGAGGCTGCGGGCCGACCACAGCGCCTCGATGTTGGCGACCGTGCCGTCGCAGGTGATGTGGCCCCACGGGCGGGGCGAGGCGTTCTCGTCGCGGGGGACGGTGTAGCCGAGCATGCGGCACAGGTCGTCGCCGACCACGGTCTCCAGCAGGGTCGTGACGGGCGATCCCTCGACGGCGACGTTGTTCTGGTTGTAGAGCATCGCCGCGAAGTAGCCCACGATCGAGGGCAGGGTGAGGTCCCAGTTCATGTGCGCCTGGTAGCGGTAGCTGCAGAAGGGCACCGACCGCTCCAGCGCCTTCAGCAGGACCTCCAGCTGCTTCTCGATCTCGCGGACGCTGCTCCGGTACTCCTCGCCCGACTTCATCTCCTCGGTGACGTACGGCGGGTCGTCGTGGTAGTCCGAGCGCCGGTCGTCGCAGTGCGCCTTCACCGCGCGCAGCACCAGGCGGGACAGCAACTCCTCGTTCTCCGCCTTCGGGCCGAGGAACCACGCCGCCAGCGACGAGGTCCCCGGCACCGAGGACAGGTCGTAGTCGCCGAGCAGCGTGGACAGCTCCGCGGCGTGCTCCGCCGCGATCGGCGACCTCTCGTCCGTCACGATGACCTCCGGATGCGGGGAACCTCTGCCCACCAACCGCAACACGCGTCGGACCGGTCGTCCATTCCACGAACCGGTGGTCACTGTCGGTAATCCGACGCTCGGACGTCCAGATGCACGGCAGCCGTGGCGGAGCACTGCGCGAGGGGACGTTCAGCGGTGTCCCGGCGGAGAGCGAGTGCTGATCATGCTGCTATGCGAAGGCTCCTTGTCGCGGCGCTGGTCGCGGTGTCCGGCTGGGCCGGTGTGCCCGTCGCCGCGGCGGACACGGGTGATCTGACCTACGGGTGCGCGATGCCCGACGTCGGGGCGGTGTCCCTCGGTGTGGTTGTCCGGGAACAGCTTCCGGTGCGGGCGTGGCCTCGGGTGCCGACCGCGCCGTTCCTGGTGTCCACCGAGGTGTCGGTTCCCGCCGAGGTGGCCGCCGCGCTGCGGGCGGACGGGGTCCGCGCGGTGCGGGGTCATCTGGAGCTGTCGGTGGCCTTCGCCGACGAGGCACGCGGCGTCGGCGGGGACATCCCGGAGACCGCCGTGCCGGACGAGGGCGGCTTCGCGTTCACCGCGCACGGCGTGTTCCCGAGGCACGTGTTCGACGTGGCGCTCGGGCTCACCGAGTTCTCCGCAGGCGAGGCGACCGTGACCTGGTCGGTGTCGGACGGGCGGCAGTGGTCCGAGCCCGTCGAGTTCGGGTGCGCGCCCGCGCCCGGCCAGGACAGGGTGATGGGCGCGGTGCGGGTGGACAACGTCATCGACGAGCGGCCGCCCCGACCGGTGATCACGCGGACCGCGACCGACCCGGGCACGGTCACCGTGGAGTGGACGGCGTCGAGCACGCTCCTGCCGATCCGCGACTACGCGGTGTACGTCGGGCACGACGTCGTGGCGACCGTCCTGCAACCGCGCGCGACCATCACCGGGCTCCGGCCGGACACCGAGTACCCCGTGACCGTCCGCTCGCGGGACACCATCGGGCAGGAGAGCGACGCGAGCGTCCCGGTGTTCGTGCGGACCGCGCCCGACCGGCTCGTCTACCGCGTCACGGGCGCGGCCGTGCTCGGCCCCTGGCGCGCGGACCTCCCGGTGGCGGGCGCGCTCAGCGCCACCCTCGACGGCGGCACCCTCACCGCGACCGGCGCGCTCGACGCGTCCAGCGCGACGGTGTGGGGCGGCATGCGGGTCGCCGTCGAGTTCGGCCCCGCCGAGATCACCGGCGCGCTCGCCGACGGCGTGCTCACGGGCAGGCTGACCACCACCCTGTCCGCGCCGACGATCAGCTGGTTCGGCACGCCGCACCCGACCCCGGACTGCCGCGCCGCCGCGCCGGTCGACATCCCGCTCTCCGGGCCGTTGACCGGGGTGAGCGGGGCGTTCACGATGCCGGAGTTCGTGGGCTGCGGATGGCTGACCGGCTACGTGAACACCGCCTTCGCCGGGACCGGCACGCTGCGGGTGGGCCTCGCGTCGAATCCGTGACCCGAACGTGACGCTGATCACTGTCAGCGTACCGTTTGGCCGCTCGCCGGGGCGGGGAATTCGATCGCGGCGCCGGAGTGGTCGGCGGTTCGGGAAGAGGCGGCGAGTGGTGAAGGTGGATTTCGACGACTTGGTGGTGCGGGGCCTGCACGGGTACGTCCGGGAGGTGACCGAGCGGCTGGGGTTGTCCGGGGAGTGCTCCTACGTGCAGGCCGAGCCGCTGGGCGTCTACCTCGCGCTGGACGGTCGGCTGCCGGGCTATCCCGACCGCGACGTGGCCCTGCTGTGGGACGACGAGCGCGGCTGGGCCGCCGCGGTCGAGACGCACAGCGGCGAGGACCTGCTCGTCCAGGCGTGGTTCGGCCACGACCTGCTGCCCGCGCCGCACAAGGTGGCGCGCTGGGTGCGCGGGCTGTTCGACGGCAGGCTCCAGCAGCCGAGGCTGGTGTCGCCCCGGCGTCCCCAGGAGGACCTGGCCGCCCGGCTGGCGCCGTACGCGGTGGACGCGCTGATGCCCCTGCCGCGGCTCGCCTGACCGGCCGCCGCCCTTCTCGGGCATGGCGGCTCGGCGGCAGGTCAGCCGGTCCGGTGGAACGACTCGACGACCTCCTGGACCCGCAGGGCGGTGGCGAAGTCGGCCAGGTCGGCGGGGTGCTCGCCGCGCATCGCGGCGGCGAACAGGGTGAGGCGGGTGTGCTCGGAGCCGCGGTCGCCGGTCAGCGGCACCGGGCGCCAGTCGCCGCCATCGGAGGTGTAGAGCTCGGACCAGTCGCGCAGCAGGTAAGAGCGCCGGGTGCCCCAGAGGACCCATTCGTACAGCTCGGGTCCGGCCTGTCCGGCGATGGCGGCGACGCGCACGGGTGTGTCGCCCGCGCGGAGCAGTCCGTGTGCGGCGGTCTCGCTGCCGTCGGCCGGATAGTCGGTGCTCACCTGGTCCACGCGGAGCGGGCCGAGCAGGCGGTCGGTGAGGTAGACGAAGTGGGACACCACCTCCCGGAGGAAGCCGCCCTGCGCCCGCCCCGCCAGCCAGTCGGCCCCGGACTGGAAGTCGCGGGGCCAACGCGGGAACGCCAGCCGGATGTCGACGCCGAGGACCGTTCCTGCCCCACCCCCATGGAGCAGGCGTTCGACCTCGAGGACGGCGTGACGGTCGGACAGGGCGAAGTTCACCGCGTTGGCCCGTCCGGCACGCGCGGCGGCGTCCCGCATGCGCCGCCCGTCGGCGAGGCCGATGGCCAGCGGCTTCTCGCTGAACACCGCCTTGCCCGCGTCGAGCGCGGCGACGGCCAGGGGAGCGTGCGACGACGGCGGGGTGGCGAGGTAGACGGCGTCCAGGTCGGGGGCGTCGACCACCGCCCAGGGGTCCGTGCCGAAGGCGACGCCCGGATGGGCGGGGGCGAGCCGGGCGACCGCGCCGTCGTCGAGGTCGGCCGCCAGCGGCACGGTGAAGTCCGGGTGCGCGGCGGCGACGGCGAGCATCTCCGCGCCCATCGCGCCCAGCCCGACGATGCCCAGTCTCAGGTCGCCCATGGCCCCAAGCTTGCGGCCGGTGACGCGTTAGGTCCAGCTACGATGTGTGAATGACACCGTTAAGCGTCGACTTCATGGACGACCTGCGGCGGCTGCGGGTGCTGCGGGAGTTCCGGGAGCGGGGGAGCGTCACCGCGACCGCGGCGGCCCTGCACCTGACGGCCTCGGCGGTGTCCCAACAGCTCGCCGGGCTCTCCCGGCACCTCGGGTTCCCGGTGACCCGGCCCGAGGGCAGGCGGGTGGTGCTGACGCCCCGCGCCCGGCGGCTGCTCGACCACGCGGACGCCGTCTTCGCCCGGATCGAGCGCGCCCGCCACGACCTGGACTCCTGGGACGACGTCACCCACGGCGCGGTCACCGTCGGCGCGTTCCCCACCGCGATCACCGGGCTGCTCCCGCGGTTCCTGGACCGCGTCCGCGCCGCGGCCCCGGCGCTGCGGATCCGGCTGTGCGAGGCCGAGCCGCCCGCCCTCTTCGACCAGCTCGACGCGGGACGGATCACCGTCGGGCTCGCGGTGAGCTTCGCCGGGTCCCCCGCGACCGCGGACCCGCGCTACCACCGCGTCGACCTCGGCCCGGACGAACTGGACGCCGCCCTGCCCGCTGATCACCCCCTGGCGGGTGAGGAGCGGATCGCGCTCACCGCGCTGGCGACCGAGCCCTGGGTGTCCGGCGACGGCCAGGGGTGCTGCGGGGCGATCACCGCCACCGCGTGCGCCGCCGCCGGGTTCGTGCCCGACATCGTCCACCAGACCAACGACTGGCAGGCCGTGGCCCAGCTCGTCGCGCACGGCCACGGCGTGGCGCTGATCCCGCGCCTGGCGCAGCGCTCCCTGCCCGACGGCCTGGTCGTCCGGCCCATCGCCGATCCGGCGCCGCGCCGCCACCTCTTCGCCGCTGTGCCCGAGGGCGCCCAGGACTCGCCGGTCATCGACCTGGTCCTGACCGAGCTGCGCGCCAGCCGGGAGTGATCGTGTAACGCGCGTCACCGCGCGCTGTCGGGTGTTCGCCCGACATCACGGGCGTCGCCCCGCACTTACTGTCGATCAGCGACAACACGTTCGCCTTGGTGCGGGGGAGCTTTGCCGCGCAGGGGTCGGCAAAGTCCAGGATGGCAGTCCCATGACCTACCATGATCCGCGAGGCCGTCGGCCACCGCAGCAGTACCCTGCGGGCCCGTACGGCGCCTACCCGCCGCCCGGTCCTCAGTGGACTCCACCGCCGCCCAAGAGGCAGACGGGGATCATCGTCGTCAGCGTCGTCGCCGCGGTGGTCGTCATCGCCGCGGCGGCGGGTGTGTGGCTGTGGACGCGCGGCGACGGCGGGGGCGGCACGGCCGGGGGCGACGAGCACGCGGCCGCGGTCGAGGCCGTCGGCGCCGCCGAGGTGGTCTGGCAGGTCGATCAGGGACTGGCGCCGGAGGCCGTCGGGGCCGACGACCACTGGGTGACCGACAAGCACCTGGTGCGCAGGCTGCCCGGCCGGGTGGTGGCCTACGAGCTGAAGACCGGCGAGACGGCGTGGGAGCTTCCCGTCGGCGAGGTCGACGACGACCGGTGCCCGTCGTCGGTCGGGCATTCCGGCCTGCGGGTCGCGCTGCTGGTCGCCACCGGTGACAAGTCGCCGCAGACGTGCGAGAAGCTGACGGTGGTCGACATCGGCGCGGGCAGGGAGGTCTTCACCGTCGACCTCCCGCCGATCGAGCGCGTGCCGGTGCGGATCGACGTGCCGGTGGTGTTCGGGGAGCACGTCGTGATCCCGAGCCGGGCGGGCACGCGCGTCCTCGCCATCGACGACGGCGCGGTCCGGTCGACGCCGAAGCCGGACGCGGCCTGCAAGTCGACCAAGGCCGCGCTGTTCGGCGATCTGCTGCTCGCCCAGGCCGAGTGCGACAACGGCGAGGAGAGCGACATCCGGCTCCGCTCGTTCGGCGCCGACCTGAAGATGGTCTGGGAGTGGGTCACGCCCCAGGGCGATGACGGGGAGCCGCTGCCGGTGCTGGGCGTGCTGTCGCTCGACCCGCTCGTGGTCGAGCTGGGGCACTCGGGCAGCGACACCCGGCTGATGCGGGTGGACCCGGACTCGGGCAGGACGGTGCGGATCGCCGAGTACACCGGGGGGACACGGGGCGACTACATGTCGGCCTGCGACGGATGGGCGATGGGCGTCTGCGAGATGGCGAAGGTGGTCGGCGACAAGGTGATCCTCACGACCGTCATGGTCCGGGTGAACCCCGGCGACCCGCGGGCAGCTCCCGGGATGGAGGCCACGGACCGCCGCAACGAGCTCGTGGCGTTCGACCTGGGCACCGGGGAGCGGGCGTGGCGCACGGGGATCGAGCCGGGCCGCACGCTGAGCCTGGTGGCCACCGCCGACGGCAGCGTGGCCGCCTACCGGCCCGAGGATCCCAACGGCGGCATGGGGATCCTCTACTCGGTCGATCCCGACACCGGCGCGCTCGCGCCGCTGATGCCGATCGGACCGAAGGCCCACGAGGACGACCGCCTGAACACCCACGTCCGGTCGTTCGCCTTCCGCGGGGACAACCAGCTGGCCTTCCTGCGCGACGGCCTCTTCGTCGTCTTCACGGGAGTCCACCGCGCCTCGTCCGTCGGCGATGCGGACACGGTGGCCTTCGCGCTGCCCTAGACCACGCGCGGCGCGGCGCCGCGGCGCAGCGGGATCTCGAAGTGGACGGTCTCCGGGGTGCGGTGGTCGCCGTCGCGGGCGTCGTGGATCTCGGTGGCCACCGCGCGCCAGAAGGGCTCCGCGCCGGGGACGCGGGTGTCGGTGTGCAGGTAGAGCGCGGCGTAGGCCGGGTCGGCCGCGACGAACTCCACGGCCATGGCGACCAGCGCGCGGGCCAGGCCTGCCCGGCGGTGGTCGGGGCGGACGTACACCCGGAAGAGCTGGGCGGTGCCGGGGCCCGCGTACTTCTCGGCGATCCACCGGGGGTGCGGCGGGCTCGCCGGTCCGGTCGCGCGGACCGCGGTGGTCGCCACGACCTCGTCGCCCTTGCACGCCACGAACAGGGCGTGCCGGGGCTCGCGCAGGTAGCTGCCCTCGATGTCGATGACGTCGGCGTGCCATTCGGGGCGGTAGCCGACGCCGAAGTCGTGGTAGAAGGTGTCCAGCATGACGCTGCGCGCGCCATCCATATCGGACTCGCGGGCGCGGCGGACGCTGTAGGGGCCGTGCTCTGTCACTTGCTTGCCTCCTCGATGGTGGTGTGGCCCAGCAGGCCGGTGGTGACGGGATGGGTGGGGGCGGCCAGCACCGCGTGCGCCGGGCCGTGCTCCACGAGCCGCCCCGCGTGCAGGACGGCGACCCGGTCGGCCAGCCGCGCCACGACGCCCATGTCGTGGCTGATCAGGACGACGGCGCAGGTCAGCCCGGCGAGCAGGTCGAGAAGCCCGGCCTGGGTGAGCGTGTCCAGGCCGGAGGTGATCTCGTCGCAGACGAGCACGTCGGGCTGGGCGAGCAGCGCGCGGACCAGCGCGCACCGCTGCAGTTCGCCGCCGGAGAGGCCCGACGGCGCGCGCTCGGCCTTCGCCGCGTCGACGCCGACCTCGGCGAGGCGCTCCAGCGCCGACTCGCGGGCCGCGGCCGCGGTCATGCCGCGCAGCCGGACCCCGGTGCGCGCCACCTGCTCGACCACCGTGCGGTGCGGGTCGAAGGAGGCGCGCGCGTCCTGGAAGACGTACTGGACGCGGGCCACCGCGACGCGGTCGCGTTTCCGCAGCGAGCGCGGCAGGGGCTGGCCGTCGAGCAGGACATCGCCGTCGTAGGTCTCGTGCAGGCCCGCCAGGCAGCGGCCCAGGGTGGTCTTGCCGCTGCCGGAGCGGCCGACCACGGCCAGGCACTCGCCCGCGCCGACCGCGAGGTCCACCCCGTGCAGGACGTGGGCGGCGCGGTGCCGGGCGGTGAGTCCCGCGACGCGCAGCAGCGGCGGCGCGGAGTCGGCGGCGTCGGGCGTGGTGAGCCGGGGCTGGGCGTCGATCAGCGCCCTGGTGTACGGGTCCCTCGGCACGGTGAGCACGTCGTCGGCAGGCCCGGCCTCCACGACCCGGCCCGCGCGCAGCACCAGGACGTCGTCGGCGAGGGCGCGCACCACGTCCAGGTCGTGGGTCAGCAGGATCAGCGCGACGCCCTGGTTGACCACCTCGGCCAGCTCGGCGACGACCTCGGCGCGGGTGATCGCGTCCTGGCCGGTGGTGGGCTCGTCGGCGACGATCACCGCCGGATCGCCGACGAGCACCTGGGCGAGCACGACGCGCTGCTGCTGGCCGCCGGAGAGCTGGTGGGGGTAGCGGTCCAGCAGGTCGGGGTCGACCCGGGCGCGGCGCAGCGCGGCTGCGACGGCCTCCGGCGGCCCGAGCTCGCGGAACACCTTCCGCAGGCGCCGCACCGGGTTGAGCGCGGCGGCGGGGTGCTGGGGCACGAAGCCGACGCGGCCGGTCACGGTCACCGTGCCGGTGACCGTGACGCCCGGGGCGGCTTCGCCGAGCACGGCCATGCCGGTGGTGGTCTTGCCGCTGCCCGACTCGCCGACGACGGCCAGGACCCGCCCGGCCTCGACGGCGAGGTCCACCCCGTCGACGAGCGGGCGGCCCCGCGCCTCGGCACGCAGACCCTCGACGCGGACGACGGTCATCGCGGCTCCTTCCGCAGGGCGCGGTCGAACAGCAGGTTGAGCCCGACGGACAGGGCGATGATGAGCACGGCCGGGACGACCACGGCCCACGGCTGCAGGAACAGCCCGGTGCGGTTGCGGTCGACCATCACCGCCCAGTCGGCGGCGTCGGGCGGCACGCCGACGCCGAGGAAGCTGGCCGAGGCGACCAGGTACAGCGACGAGGTGAGCCGCACGCCCGCGTCCGCGGCCAGCGGCCGGGCCATCGAGCGTCCCATGTAGACCACCGAGGTGCGCCACCACGACTCGCCCTGCATGCGCATGGCCTCCAGCGCGGGCCGTCCGCCGATCTCCAGCGCCGCTGCCCTGGCGATGCGCGCCACGTCCGGGAAGGCGATGAGCGCCACGATGCCGACGAGCACGGCGACGCCCGGCCCGGCGACCGTGGCGAGCACGATCAGCAGCAGCAGCGAGGGGACCGCCAGGAGCAGGTCGAGGGGGCGCATCAGGACCTCGTCGACGATCCTGAGCCGCGCGGTCGCCGCCGTCACGCCCCAGGGCACCCCGACGGCGTAGGCGAGCGCGGTCGCGGCCAGCGCGACGAGCACGACGCTGCGGCCGCCGTCGAGCACCTGGTACCACGTGTCGCGGCCCACGAAGTCGGTGCCCAGCAGGCCGTCGGGCAGGAACGGGGCGGTGCGGGCCTGCTCTGCGGGCACCAACCACGGCCCGACCAGGGCCAGCAGCAGCGGCACGGCCACCATGAGCACGGCAGCGGGCCGGACGCGCCTCATGCCGCCGCCCTCGGGGCCAGCCGGAAGGCGACGAGGTCGGCCAGCAGGTTCACCGCGATGGTCGTCACCGCGAACACCACCGCGAGCCCCTGCACAACCGGAAGGTCGCGGGCCGCGACCGCGTCCACCAGCACCGTCCCCAGGCCGGGGATCACGAACACGGCCTCCACCACGATCACCCCGCCGAGCAGCCAGTCGGTCGTGCGCGCCACCTGCTGCACCGCGGGCGCCAGCGCGTTCGGCAGGGCGTGGGCGAAGCGCACCCGTCCGGGCGGGACGCCCAGCCGCCGGGCGTGGCGGACGTAGTCCGAGGCCAGCGCGTCGAGCATGCCCGCGCGCACGAGCCTGCTGATCGAGCACAGCGGCCGGGCCAGCAGCACGACCAGCGGCAGCACGAGCACCGCGGGCTCGGCGAGCACGTCCACGCCCACCGCGGTCGGCGGCAGCCAGCCCAGGCCCACGCCGAACACCGCGACCAGCACGATCGCCAGCGCGAACTCCGGGATCGAGTGCAGCCCGACCGTCACCGACGTCAGCGCCCGGTCCAGCGGGCCGCCCTCGCGCAGCGCGCCCGCCACGCCCGCGGCGACGGCCAGCGGCACCAGCAGGACCAGGGTGAGCACCGCCAGCACCACCGTCGGGCCCAGCGCGGCCACCAGCGTGTCGGCCACCGGCCGCCCGGACACCACGGACGCGCCGAAGTCCAGGCGCGCCAGGCCCCACAGCCACTCGCCGAACCGCTCCAGCACGGGCCGGTCCAGGCCGAGGGCGCGCCGGATCACCTCGACCCGGTCGGGATCGGGGTCGTCCCCGGCGAGGGCGACCGCGGCGTCGCCCGGCAGGGCGTGCACCATGAGGAACACCGCGGTCACCACCGCCAGGACCTGCACCGCCCCGAACAGCAGGCGGCGCAGGGCGTAGCGGGACAGGCTCACCCCAGCCACACCTTGTCGAAGCGCGCCCAGTCGAGGGTGTTCGCGGGCGCGGTCGACACACCGCCGACGGTCGTGGCCGTGCCGACGATCCAGTCCGCGAAGCCCCACATCAGGTAGCCGCCCTCGGCGTGCAGCATCCGCTGCATGTCGCCGTAGACCGCGGCGCGCGCGGTCGCGTCCGCCGTGGACACCGCCTTCTCGTACAGCGCGTCGAACCCCGGCCGCGCCCACTTGGTGACGTTCGTGCCCGACGTGGACAGCAGCCGCTGCGCGATGTGCGTCTCGATGGGCATCGCCCCGGAGCGGAAGCTGGACATGACGCCGTCCTTGAGGATGTCCGCCCAGTAGGTGTCCTTGTTGCCGGTGACGACCTCGATGGTGAGGCCGGACCCCTTGGCCTGGTCGGCGAAGATCGTCGCGGCCTCGACCATCCCGGCCGCCGCTGTCGAGGTGTTCAGCCGGATGGTCATGCCCTCCGCGCCCGCCTTGCGGATGAGGTGCTTGGCCTTGTCCAGGTCGCGGACGCGCTGCGGGATGTCGTCGGCGTAGTACTGGTAGCCCTTGCCGTACAGGTCGTTGCCCACCTGGCCCGCGCCAGCGAGCGTCGACTCGACCAGCTGCGGCCGGTCGGCCAGCAGGAACATCGCCTCGCGCAGGTCGCGGTTGTCGAACGGCGCGCGGTCCAGCTTCATCGCGAACGCCTGCACGGCGCTGTTGGGCGAGCGCACGACCGTCATCCGGTCGCCGGAGGCGTGCGCGCGGGCGGTGGTGGGCGTCAGGTCGTGCGCGTAGTCGACCTGCCCGCCGAGCAGCGCGTTGACCCGGGCGGACTCCTCGTTGGCGATGACGAACTGCAGCTCGTCCAGGTGCGCCGCGCCCTCCCAGTAGTCCGGGTTGCGCTTGAGCAGCACCGACTTGCCCGGCTCGAAGGACACGAACGCGAACGGGCCGGAGCCGACCGGCCTGCTGAAGTCCTCCGCGCCCTCGGGCACGATGTAGGCGCCGAAGGCGGCCAGCACGTTGGGGAACTCGACGAACGGCCGGGTGAGCGCGAACTCGACAGTGCGGTCGTCGACGGCCCGGCTGTTCGCCAGGTCGATGACCGACAGGCTCGACTTGGCCCGGAACCCGCGTGCCGGGTCGAGGATGCGCGCGTAGCTGGAGAGCACGTCGGCGGCGCGCACCGGCCTGCCGTCGTGGAAGACGGCCTGGCGCAGGGTGATCCGCCAGCGGGTGAGGTCGGCGTTGGGCTCCCACCGCTCGGCGAGCCGGGGCTGGGCGGCGACGTCGGGGCCGAGGTCGGCGAGCTTGTCGAACAGCGCCTTGGACCGCGCCGCCTCGACGAACAGGTTCGCCAGGTGCGGGTCGAGCACCTCCTTGGCGCCGCCACCGGCGAAGGCCGCGCGCAGCCTGCCACCCGCTTTCGGCGTGGTCGCCGCGCCGGTCGGGCCGCTGCCGCAGCCTGCGACGGCGGCGGCGGACAGCCCCGCGGAGAGGCCGAGGAAACCGCGGCGGGTGATGGCGTTCATGGGTCGTTCCCTTTCAGTGGAGCGGGCGCGAGCGCGCCACGAGGTGCAGTCGGTCGCCGGACAGCGAGTCCCCGAACTCGCAGCCCGGCGACCACGGCGGGTCGGTCCGGGGGCCGGGCCGGTCGAACAGCGCCAGCACGTCGAACCCGGCGATGTCCAGGTGCAGCCGCAGTTCCTGGGGGAACAGCAGCCGCCAGGCCGAGCTCTGGACCAGCGGGTCGGCGCGGCCCGGCCACGTCCAGGCGCGGCGGCGGCGCAGCAGCTGGGCGGCGTGGTCGATCCACAGCCGGGTGGTCGAGGTGTAGGCGACCCCGTCCCAGGTGACCGAGCGGGTGGTCTCGGCGTCGAGCAGTTCGGTGTTGCCGAGGAAGAACGCGCCGTTGCGCATCTCGGCGACGAGCAGCCCGCCGGGTCGCAGGTGGGCGTGGCAGCGGCCGAGGAAGGCGCCCAGGTCGGCGTTGGTGTGGCAGTAGAGGAACGCGCTGTCCAGGCAGGTGATCACGTCGAACCGGCGCGGCAGCACGAAGGTGCGCATGTCGGTGACGGTGAACCCGACGTGCGGGTGCCGCGCGCGGGCGTGCTCGACCATGGTGGCCGCGGCGTCGATGCCGTGCGCGCGGTAGCCCGCCGCGCCGAGCCAGCCCGCGTCGCGCCCGGTGCCGCTGCCGATGTCGAGCAGGTCCCGGCCGCCGCCGAAGCGGGTGACGACGTCGTCGACGAACCGGGCGGCGAGGTGGTCGGGGTCGGGGAACTGGTGCTCGTACAGCTCGGGGTTGTCGGTCAGCAGGTTCACCGCGCGGCCTCCATCGTCAGCGCGCCCCGGCGGTGCAGCGCCAGCACCGCGCCCGCGCTCGCCAGCCCGACCGCGGCCGAGACGGCGGCGCCCCACGCGCCGCCCGCCTCCGTGGCCCAGCCGATGACCCCGTTCGCCGCGGCCGCCACGACGCCGGAGGCGAGGTAGAACATGCCGAAATAGGTGCCCGCGAGGCCTTCCCGGCCGAACGAGGGGATCAGGTCGTAGACGAACGGGTGCGCGATCATCACCCCGACCGCAAGGCCGAGCGTGGCCACCAGGACCGCGGGCACCCCGAGCGCTGGCCACAGGTGCGACAGCGCGGGCGCGAGGAACCCCGCCCCCATGACCGCCATGCCCACGGCGATGGACCGCCCGCGCGGGCGGTCCCGCAGCGCCCGGGTGATCCGCACCTGGAAGACCAGGCTGACCACCGTGGACACGATGAACAGCGCGGCGACCGAGCCCGCGAACCCGGTCACCCGCATCGCCTCCATGGGCAGCACGAGATAGAGCTGGTTCTGCAGCGTGTAGAGCCCGGTCAGGGCGATGGTGAAGGCGAGGAAGCGCCGGTTGGCCAGGCACTCGCGCCAGTCGCCGAGCACGGTGCCCGTCGGCTCGGCCGCCTCGCGCGCGGGCAGCGCGAACGCCTGGGCGACGGTGAGCACGGCGAAGACCACCGCGGCGCTCACGGCCGCGATCCGGAAGTCCCACAGCAGCAGGACGCCGCCCAGCAGCGGCCCGACCAGCGCCCCGGCCTGGGCGAACACGTTGAACAGCGCGAACGCCTCGGCCCGGCGCTCCTCCGTGGCCGCGACGGCGACGTACGCGCGCACCGCGGGATTGAACAGCGCGCCCGCGACCCCGGACAGCACCGCGGCCGCGAGCAGGACGGGCACCGACTCGCCCAGCGCGAACAGCCCGAACCCGACGGTCCGCAGCGCGCACCCGGCGATGATCACCCGCCGGGGGCCGAGCCGGTCGGACGCGGTGCCGCCGATGAGGAACAGCCCCTGCTGGCTCAGCGTGCGCACCCCGAGCACGATCCCGACCACGGCCGCCGAGAGCCCGAGCGTGCCCGCCAGGTGCGTGGCCAGGTAGGGGACGAGCAGGTAGAAGCCGGTGTTGACGCCGAACTGGTTGACCAGCAGCAGCCGCACCGACAGCGGGAAGGACCGGAACGCGCTCACCGCCGGGTCACGCCCAGCCCGGGCGCGCCGGACACGCGCAGCGTGCCGTCCTCGCCGCCGATGCCCGCCCACGGGTCGCGGGTCAGCAGGAGGTGCCCGTCGAGGTCGACCCAGCGCGCGTGCGCGGTCAGGTGCACGGCGGGGGCGATGCCGAGCGAGCTGGCGACCAGGCAGCCCAGCATCACGTCGAGGCCCGCGTCGCCAGCCGCCTGGATGATGTCGCGGGCGGCCGAGACACCGCCGCACTTGGCGAGCTTGACGTTCACCCCGGACACCGCGCCCGCCAGCGCCCGCACGTCCGCGGCCGTGGCGGCGTCCTCGTCGGCGATCACCGGCACCGGGGTCCGCGCGGACACCCAGGCCAGGCGCTCGACGCGGCCGGGCGCGACCGGCTGCTCGACGGCGTCGACCCAGGGCATCCGCTCCAGCGCGCGCACGGTGTCCTCGGGCGTCCACGCCCCGTTGGGGTCGATGACCAGCCGGGCGTCCGGCGCCGCCGCCCGCACCGCGGCCACGACCGCGAGGTCGTCGGGGGAGCCGAGCTTCACCTTCAGCACTCGGAAGCCGCGCGCGGCCAGGGCGCCCGCCTGCCGGGCGGCGTCGGCCGGGGCGGTGATCCCGATGGTGTACGCCGTGGGGACGTCCGCCCAGTCCGGCGCCCCCACCAGCGCGTGGAGGGGCAGCCCGCGCCGCTGGGCGCGCAGGTCGTGGAGCGCGGAGTCCAGCGCGGCGGCCACCCCGGGCGGCAGGCCGAGCCCGGCCAGGTCAGCGGGGTCGCCGGTCAGCCGGGGCTCCGCCGACCCCAGCGCGGCCAGGATCGCGGGCACGTCGAGTCCGTAGTAGACGGACGTCACCACCTCGCCGCGCCCGACGAGCCCGTCGTGCTCCAGCTCGACCAGCACCGCGTCCCGCCGCGCCATGGTCGAGCGGGAGATGCGCAGGGGCGTGGTCAGCTCCAGGCCGTAGACCGCCGTGCTCATCCTCACGCGGACACCGCCAGCGGCCGGGGCGCGGCGACCGTGCGGCAGCGCGCCCAGCTGGTGACCTCGACCGCCGCCGGGTCGCCGATCTCCACCGGCCGGTCGGCCGACGCCCCGAACAGGCCGCGCGACCGGCAGAAGTCGTCGTCGAAGATGGTGCCGAGGTAGCGGTGCGGGCCGTCGGGGAAGACCGCGACCACCGAGGCGCCCGCCTCCACCCGCGCCACCCACGCCGCCACCAGCGCGACCGCGCCCGTGCTCCAGCCGCCGGTGACGAAGCCGCCGCGGGCCAGCCTGCGGCAGGCGTCCACCACCTCGACCGAGCCCACCCAGTGGACCTCGTCGAACGCGTCGTAGGCGACGTTGCCCGGGTAGATCGAGCTGCCCAGGCCGCGCATGACCCGGGGGCGGGCCGGTTGGCCGAAGATCGTCGAGCCGACGGTGTCCACGCCGATCAGGCGGACCCGGGGCCAGTGCTCGCGCAGGGCGGCGATCACCCCGGCGCTGTGGCCGCCCGTGCCGACGCTGCACACCAGCACGTCGGCCGGGTCCACCTGCTCGACCAGTTCCCGGGCCAGTCCGGCGTACCCGGCCGGGTTGTCGGGGTTGTTGTACTGGTCCGGCCAGTACGCGCCCGGCAGCCGCTCGCGCACCGCGTGCAGGCGGTCCAGCCGGGCCTGCTGCCAGCCGCCGGTCGGGTGCGGCCGGTCCACGACCTCCAACCGCGCGCCGTGCGCGCGCAGCAGGGCGCGCATCGACGGCTCCAGGTCGTCGTCCACGACGAGCACCACCGGGTGGCCCAGGGCCTGCCCGGCGAAGGCCAGCCCGATGCCGAGCGTCCCGCTGGTCGACTCGACGACCGGCGCCCCCGGCCGCAGCTCCCCGCGCGCCCGCGCGCCGAGCAGCATCGCCACCGCGGGCCGGGCCTTCATCCCGCCCGCGCTCAGGCACTCCAGCTTCGCCCAGAACCCGCCGTGCGGGTGCGGCAGCGGGGTGCGGACCCGGGCGAGCGGGGTCCTGCCGACCAGGTCGAGCAACGCGGGGTTCACCACGACGGCCGCTCCCGGTAGATGTGGATGGTCGACGGCCCGCCGTCGAGCCAGAAGAACGGGTAGGGCTCGGCCGACACCGCGGTGACGCCCGCGCCGACGAACCACGGCAGCACCGCGCTGCCCGTCTGCGCGAACACCACCACCGGGCGGCCCGCCGCCGCGCGCAGCAGCGGCTCGAACGTGCCGTTGCCGAGCGTCATGCCGGAGGCCAGCACGGCGTCGCAGTCGCCGGGGTCGGCGTCGGCGACGATCGGTTCGCCCCACTCGGTGCGCCCGCCCTTGAGGTCGCAGGCGGTGTAGTCCAGCCCGCGGGACCGCAGGTGGTGCAGCAGGGAGTTCACCACGCCCACCACGAGCACGCGGCCTCCCGGCGGCAGGTCGAGCAGGTCGACGACGGCGGCGGCCCTGGCCATCGACTTCTCCAGCGAGCCGCCCGCCGGGACCACGACCGGGTGCGCGCCGGAGGTCTCGTGCGGGTGCGCGCTCATGAGGTAGGCGTCGAGCGCGGCGATCCGCAGGGCGGCGTGCGGGTGGTCGAGCAGGTCCGCGATACTCGCCCCGACGGTGTCGTGGACGTCGTCGTCGCTGATCTCGCCCGGCTCCACCGCGCACGAGCCCACCGCGCGGTCGACGCGCAGGCTCACCACGCTGTTGCGGTAGGACTGGCCGCGCGAGGCGTGCCGGACCCCTTGGTGGGTCGTGAAAGCGACGCTGACCCGCACCTGGCCGGGATCAGGGCCGAGCTTCCCGGCGCGGACCTCGTCCGCCAGGTCCGCCAGGTCCGCCGGTGTCACGCGACGTCCTCCCGGTAGCGCACGTCCAGCCCGGCGACGACCTTCTCGGCCAGCGCCCGGGCCCCGAGGCCGTCGTGGTCGACGGCCATCACGTGGCCCAGGTAGCTGTTGTTGCTCGTCGGGTCGCCCGCGCGGTGACCGGCCGGTTTGAGCGCCACGTCCACGACGCCGGGAAGGTCGGTGTCGCCGGTGATCCCGGCGATCAGCCCGGCCCGGGGCGGCAGCACCAGCGCGATCGCCGCGCTGCGGACCCCGGTCTCCGCCCGCTCCAGCCGGGGGCGCTCCCCGACGGCGAGCTGGGCGTACACGGCGGGCAGATCGATGCCGGTCACCCGGCGCACCAGCTCGGTGATCTGGTTGCCCGCCGGACGCGGGTTGACCTCGACCAGCCTCGGCCCGGTCGAGGTCAGCTTGACCTCGGTGTGGGCGACCGCGCTGTCCAGGCCGAGCGCGGCGATCGCCGACACCGCCACCTCCGCGGCCGCCTCGGCCTGCTCGGCGGGGAGGTCGGCGGGGAACATGTGGCCGCTCTCGACGAACCAGGGCGCGCCCGCCACGCTCTTGTCGGTGACGCCGACGACCCGGGTGGTCCCGTCGACGGTCACGGTCTCCACGCTCACCTCGCGGCCGTCGAGCAGCTCCTCCAGCAGCACGGTCGGCAGGCGCGGCTGGTTCCGGGCGTTGATCGGGAAGGTCTCGACCGCGGTGAACGCCTCCCGCAGCTGCGCCTCGTCGTCCACCCGGCGCACGAACATGCCCGCGCACAGGTCCACCGGCTTGAGCACCAGCGGGTAGCCGATGCCCCTGGCGGCCTGCGCGACGCCCGCCCACCCGCTCGCGAGGGCGAACCGCGGTCCGGGCACGCCCGCCGCGGCCAGGGCCGTGCGGGTGAGGTCCTTGCGGTAGGCGCGCTCGACCGCGTCCGGGCTCGACCCCGGCAGTCCCAGGTGGGCGGCGATCCTGGCGACGGTGGCCAGGTAGTAGTCGCACGAGGAGATCACGCCGTCGAAGCGCAGCACGTCGTGCACGCGTTCCACATAGGACAGCAACGCGGGGACGTCGTTGGTCTCCGCGGTGAGCACGTTCTCCGCGGCCAGCAGCGGATGCGGCCCGTCGCCGGATCCGGCGCGCAGGTAGTGGCGCAGGTCGCGGGTCAGGAACGTGAAGCGGTGCCCGGATTCGAGGATCGCCCGGGGGAGCAGCGTGCTCATCGCCCCCACCCAGCTCTCGACCATCAGCAGATGCGCCACGTCCCGCCCTCTCGCTCGGCCGCCCGGTGGGCAGCAATGATAATCATTGTCGTTAGATTGTCATCCGGCAACCGGGTGACGCGCCGCGCGGACGCCTCAGAGCCTGCGCCAGGCCAGCACTCCGGCGGGCGGGTCAGCGACCGGCGCGCAGCCCGCGGCCGCCAGTTCGGCGTGGAGGGTGGCGTCGGAGACCACGAAGGACGGGAACGACACCGACTCCGCCGAGACCGTCCGCCCGTTCTCGTGCACCCGGTAGGTCATCGTCCAGATGAGATGGTCACCGTCCACGGTGGCCTCGGCGACGGTGTCGTAGCGGCGGCGGCCGAGCGTGCGGCCGGGGATCACGGCGGGCGGCACGGCGACCGGCTCCTGCGGGGCCTGGACGTCGACCACGACGATCCCGCCGGGGCGCAGCGCGGGCACCCACCGCGCCCACAGGGCGGCGCGGTCGGCGGGGGAGAAGTGGGTCAGCACGTGCAGCGCGACGACCGCGTCCACCTCGCGGTCCACCTCGGCGCCCAGCGCGTCGGCGGGCAGGATCGTCACCGGCGGGTCGGGCAGGGCGGCCAGCCGGGTGGCGAGCGCGGCCCGCATCACCGCGGCGGGCTCGACGGCGAACACCTCGCCGCCCTCGGGCAGCCCGGCGGCGATGGTCTCGGTGAACTGCCCGGTCCCGGCGCCGATCTCCACCACGACGGCCGCGTCGGCGAGCAACGCGCGCAGCGCCGCGCGCATGGAGTCGCGCAGGGCGGCGGGGAAGATCAGGTCGTAGTACTGGGCGTTCACGGCGTATCCGTCGCTCATGGCTCCTCGGCGGTCCCGGGCGGTGGCGCGGATCCCCTCCGGCCCGCGCCACCATATACGGAAACGATTGTCGTTATCTAGAGGGTGCCGCCGGTGAACCGGCAATAGGTGATTGATGCTGTGGGTTGTGTCTGGCTTCTGAACATGATTGAACATAGACATGTCGGATTTTGCGCGTTACGCTCCGGCGGCCGAGGTGATCGGCAGGTCCCGCCGGGTTCCGGGAGGCAGCATCATGGTCAGAGGCTGGGTCAGAGGCGTGGTCCCCGGCGTTGTGGTGGCGGTGGCGGCGGGAGGTGTGCTGGCCGCGCCCGCGGCCGTCGGGGACCCCGGGCTGGTCCTGCGGTCGGCGGAGTTGACCGTGACGGTCGGCGCCGACTTCCCGAGGGTCTTGTCGTACCGGGACAACGCCTCCGGCGCGGAGATCGGCGGCCGGTCGGCGCCCATCGGCGTGATCGCCGTCGACGGCGTGCCGCGACGGGTGTCGCTGGCGGGTGATCCGGTCCTGGACGGCTCGGCGGCCCGCTACCGGCTGGCCTTCGCCGACCTGCCCGGGGTCGAACTCGACGCGAGCCTGTCGCTGGTCGGGCGGGTGACCACCTTCCGGATCGACGCGGTGCGCGACACCGAGGCTGACCGGGTGAACACCATCGATATCCCCGACCACGACCTGCTGTCGGTGTCGAGCGCGGACCCGGGCGCGCGGACGGCGTTCACCACGCTCGACCCGGACTCCACCCGCACCGCCGACCGCTTCGCCGAGGTCACCGACCGGACGCCGGTCGACCCGGCCCCGGTGGGCGCGACCTACGCGTTCGTCAGCGCGAACGGCCTGGCCGCGGGCATCGAGACCAACGCGACGGTGGACAAGCCCAGCGGCGCGTCCGCCGACGACGGGACCCGCTTCCTGCACCAGGCCCGCGTGGACGGCGACGACGTCCGCGTCGGGGTCTGGAGTGGACAGTGGACCTACCGGGGCGACACGTCCCCGTACACCGAGCCGCTGCCGTGGGCCAAGGTCGTCGTCACCCCGGACGCCAACGGCGACGGGACCGTGGACTGGCAGGACGGCGCGCTGGCCTTCCGCGACATCATGGTCACCCCCAAGGGCGGCGAGAAGACCGCCGACCGGGTCGTCCCGCGCATCCCGTTCAACTTCGCCAGCCAGGCGACGCACCCGTTCCTGCGGACCCTGGACGACACCAAGCGCATCGCCCTCGCCACCGACAACCTGGGCCAGCTCGCCCTGCTGAAGGGCTACCAGGCCGAGGGCCACGACTCCGCGCACCCGGACTACGGCGGCAACTACAACACCCGCGCTGGCGGCCTGGCCGACCTCAACACGCTGCTGGCCGAGGGCGAGAAGTGGAACGCCGACTTCGGCGTGCACGTCAACGCTACCGAGTCCTACGGCGAGGCGAACTCCTTCAGCAAGGAGCTGGTCGACCCGAAGGCGCGCGGCTGGAACTGGCTCAACCAGAGCTACTACATCAAGCAGCGCCCCGACCTGGCCTCCGGGAACATCGTCGACCGCTTCCGGCAGCTGCGCGACGAGACGCACCCGAACCTGGAAGCCCTCTACATCGACGTCTACTACTCATCGGGCTGGCTCGCCGACAGCCTGAGCAGGCAGCTCGCCGAGCAGGGCTGGGAGCTGACCACCGAGTGGTCCGACCGCTTCGAGCGCTCGTCGCTGTGGTCGCACTGGGCCAATGACGTCGACTACGGCGGCGCTACCAACAAGGGCCTGAACTCGCAGATCATCCGGTTCCTGCGCAACGACCAGAAGGACGTCTGGAACGACCACCCGATCCTGGGCAAGGCCCAGCTGGTCGACTGGGAGGGCTGGACGGGCGAGACGGACTGGAACGAGTTCGAGGCCAACATCTGGCAGCACAACCTGCCCGCGAAGTTCCTACAGCAGCAGCACATCGTGGACTGGAACACCGACGAGGTCGTGTTCGCCGGGGGTGTGCGCGGCAGCGTCGAGGACGGCCGACGCACGGTCACCGTGGACGGCCGAACGGTGCTCGACGGCGACCGCTACCTGCTGCCGTGGGCCAGCCAGGGCAAGGAGCGGCCCGACAAGCTGTACCACTACAACGCCGCGGGTGGCGCGTCCGCGTGGACGGTCCCCGGCGAGCTGGGCAAGGCGCGCAAGTTCACCGTCTACAAGCTGACCGACACCGGCCGCGTGAAGGTCGGCGTGGTCCAGGCGCGTGACGGCCGGATCGCGCTCGACGCCGAGCCCGGGCAGGCGTACGTGCTCTACCCGGACCGCGCGCCGAGGCAGGCAGCCGCGGACTGGGGGCACGGCACCGGCCTGGCCGACCCGGGCTTCAACGCGGGCTCGCTGAAGCACTGGGGTCCCACCGGCGCGGTCCGCGTGGACGAGCTGGCGACCGGGCAGCACGTGGCGGCGTTCGGCGCGGGCCCCGGGTCGATCGCGCAGCGCATCACCGGCCTGACCCCGGGCACGACCTACAGCGCGTCGGTGTGGCTGGAGATCGAGCCGGGCCGCAGCCGCCCGACCACGCTGGAGGTGCCGGGCGCGGCGAGCGTCACCGTCGAGCGGACCTCGGCGCGCAACTGGGTCGCCGCCGACGACAAGCACGGCAGCTACTTCCAGCGCGTGCGGGTGGTGTTCGCCGCGAAGCGCGACCACGCGCGGCTGGTCGTGCGGGTCGGCGACGGCGACGCCCGGGTGCAGGTCGACGACGCGCGGGTGGTGCCGATGTCCGTCTCCTCCGTGCACGACTTCGAGCACGTCGATCAGGGCTGGTGGCCGTTCATCAAGGGCGACGCGGGCGGCAGCACGGACCCGCGCACGCACATCGCCCGCAAGCACGCGCCGTACACGCAGGCGGGCTGGAACGGCAAGCTGGTCGACGACGTCCTCGACGGCGAGTGGTCGCTGAAGGCGCACGAGGAGAACCGCGGCCTGGTGTACCGGACCGCACCGTGGACCGTGGAGTTGCGCGACGGGCACCGGTACAAGGTCGCCTTCGACTACGTCTCCGGGCGTGCGGGCCAGTACCAGTGGGTGCACGGCACCGACCGGATCGTGGACGGCAAGCCGGTCCCGGTGGACCTCAGCGCGGTCCCGATCGGCGAGCAGCGCGGCACGACGCGGTTCGAGCGGGACATCGTCGCCGGGTGCGGCGGCGACAACTGGGTCGGTTTGCGCAAGCTGACGGGCGGCGGCGACCAGGCCGACTTCGTGATGGACAACTTCACCGTGACCGACCTGGGTCCGGCCGACACGGGAGCGGTCTGCGGCAAGCTGTCCGTCACCGGGGCGGGCCTGACCGGCATGGCCTCGGGCGAGGCGAACCCGGTCAGCACCACGTTCACCAACAACGGCACCGAGGACGCCACGGCGGTCTCGCTCGCCCTGCGCGCGCCGGAGGGCTGGACGGTCGTTCCGCGCACCCCCGCGGAGTTCGCGGCCGTGGCGCCCGGCGCGACGGTGGCGACCGACTGGGACGTCACCCCGCCCGCGGGGCTCGCGGCGGGCCCGTACCCCGTCACGGCGGTCGCGGCCTACACCGCGGGCGGGCGGCCGGTCGCCGTCCCCGAGGTCGCCGCCACGGCCACCGTGCTGCCGCCGGGCACGATCCCGCAGTCGCGGATGCGCGTGCACGAGGTGAGCAGTGCGGAGACCAGCGCCGAGAACTCGGGCGCTGCCAAGGCGATCGACGGCAACCCGTCGTCCATCTGGCACACGGCGTACTCGGTGAGTCCGATCCCCGCGTACCCGCACACGATCACCCTGGACCTCGGCGCGCAGTACGACGTCACCGGCTACGGCTACCTGCCGCGCCAGGTGGGCACGAACGGGCGGATCAAGGACTACCGGCTGTTCGTCAGCGCCGACGGCCAGACCTGGGGCGAGCCGGTCTCGGCGGGCACGTTCGCGGCGGGGACGGCCGAGACCCGGCTGACGTTCCCGGCGGTCACGGGCCGTTACGTGCGGCTGGTTGGCGTCACGTCCTACAACGGTCAACCCTTCGCGGCCGCCGCGGAACTGACCGTGTTCGGCAGGAAGCGGCCCTGATCAGTCTGACATTTCGCCCCGCTGCGGTGTCGTATGAGGTGTAACGGCGCCTGACGAAGGGACGGGGCGATGGTGGCGGAAAGCGCGATCAGGCAGGTGGTCGATGGGGTGATCGACGGGATCAGGCGGAAGGATCTCGTCGGTCTGCGGCGGCTCTACGCCGAGGACGTCGTGTCGTTCGACGTGGAGCCGCCGCTGCAGCACGTCGGCGTGGACGCGAAGCTCGGGAACTGGACCAATGTCTTCGCGTTCCTCGACAACCTCGACTACGAGGTGCGCGACCTGCGGATCACGGCGGGGGAGGACGTGGCGTTCGGCCACGGCTTCGGAAGGCTCAGCGGCACGCTCCCGGACGGGACGACGACGCCCGGGATGTGGGTCAGGGCCACCTTCTGCTTCCGGAAGGTCGACGGTGAGTGGCTGATCGTGCACGACCAGGTGTCGGTGCCGTTCGATATCGCCAGCGGCAAGGGGGTGACGGACCTGCGGCCCTAGGCGGTGGTCCCGGTCGGTTAAGGTCGCGCACCGGACTTACTGGGGAGAAACGGACATGCGCGATCCGCTTGCGGACCATCCCGACCTGACCGACGAGGCGTGGATCAGGGAGGCCACGAAACGCGCGCGGCGGGCCGCCCGGGCCGACCGCGCGCCCCGGCCCCGCCGCGTTCGGCGGAGACCGAGCGCGCTGGTCGTCGTGGGCGTGGTGACGGCCATGCTGCTGGCCGGGGCCGTGGTGTTCCGGGCGGACCTCTTCGGCGACCCCGTGGCCGCGGCGGACCGCGCGCCGTCGGGGCGGGTCGACCGGGAGCGGCCCTTCGTCGGCTCCCTCGCCGAGGCGCGGCCGGACGGCGCGGCCGGGATCGTCGTCCCGGTCGCGGCCCCGGTCGGCGCCTACTCGGCCGAAGAGGTCGCGGCGGCGTACTCGGCGGTGCGCGACCTGCTCATCGCCGGACGGGTCGACGGCCGGGCGCTGAACGAGGGCCGCTTCGACGCCCTGCTCGCCGGGCTGACCCCCGAGTCGCGGGAGCACGTGCGCAAGGGGTTGGCGGGGCGGAGCGCGCTGGCCTGGGCGACGGTGATCGAGCCCGGCGTCCGCCTCCTCCCGGTGCCGCCCAAGGTGGACGGCGCCATGGTCGCCAAGGTGGGCGACGGGGGCCGGCTGGTCGTCGACACCGACTACACGTTCGCCTACGCCTTCGACGTCCCGGGCGCGCTGACCGTGGACGAGTACGTGGCCATGCTGCGCTACCAGGTCCGCTTCACGGTGACCGACACCGGCCTGCACCCCACCTCCGCGGAGGGCTACGCCCTCGCCATGTCCTGCGCCGCGATGTCCCGCGGCCGCCTCGCCCCCCTCACCCCCGACGACGTCACCCTCGTCGACCCGGCCTCCGCCACCCGCATCGACCCGTTCGACCACACCCAACCCCTACCGGACACCGGATCCTGCCGGGTGGAGTAGCCGCGCGCACGGCTCCCCAACCCGCCGCTCGCACGCGTGGGGGGCGGGTTGTGTCTGGGTGGTGGGTTGAGGGTTCGGCCTGTGTGGTCGTGAGTGGGTTTGGGTCGTGGATTGGGGTTCTCGGTCGGGCGTGAGTGGGTGGGTGGGGGTTGCGGTTCTCCCTTGGTGTGGTCGTGAGTGGGGGGCGGGTTTGGTTGGTGCGTTAGGGTTCCTGGCTTGTTGGGTCGCGCGTGGTGAGGGTGGGGTCGTGTCTGGTGGGGTCGCGGGCCGTGGGTTCGGCCGCTTCGGCCCACCGCTCCCGGGCTGCTCAGCGGTGGATCCGGCCCGGGATGGTGACCGGGCGCGTGCTCAGCACCTCCACCCTGATCCGCTCGATCGCCAGCTCCGCCGTCTTCTCCGCGGCCCCCGGCGTCTCCGCGACCGCCATCACCGAGCCTGCGCGGTCCCAGGAGCTGCGGAGCTCGCGCACCTCGTCGCCCTCGGTGACGGTGAGGGTCGCGCGGACCACGCCGGGGATGGCGGCGGCCTCGTCGACGCCCTCGATGGTGGTGACCTCGCCTGGGGCCAGGCGCAGGAAGCGGACGGTCGCGCCGTGGCGGGCGCGGGTCGGGAGCGGGTCGGGGCGCTCGCCGCGCATCACCGCGTAGTAGGCGGCGGCCAGGTTCACCGGGTACGCCCGCTCGATCAGCTCGGCGATGCCGTCGCCGGGGAAGCGGCCAGCGCACTCCACCAGGTGCGGCTCGCCCTCGACGACGATCCACTCGCAGTGCACGACGCCGCTGGCGAAGCCGACCGCGCGCAGGACCGCCTCCGTGCGGTCGCGCATCCGCGCCGCCAGGGCGTCGGGGATGTCGGCGGGGACGGTGTGGCCGAGCTCGACCGGGCGCGGCCCGGGGAACAGCGTCTTCGCCGTGACGTTGGCGAACAGCGTCTCCCCCTCGCGCACCAGCAGCTCCACGCTGTACTCGGGCCCGCGCAGGTAGCCCTCGACGAGCATGTGCAGCGGCATCCGCCGGTCCGGCACCAGCGCGCCCTCGTCCTGGGCGACGCACTCGGCCCAGGCCTGGTCGACCTCGGTGGCGTCGTGCAGCACCTTGGTGCCCACCGACGCCTGCCGGTTCGCGGGCTTGAGCACCACCGGGCCGGGGAACTCGGCCATGAACGCCCGCACGTCGTCCGGGCAGTCCACCCCGCGCGACGGCGGGTTGGCGATGCCCGCCGCGCGGGTGACCCGGCGCAGCTGGGACTTGTCGCGCAGGATCGCCGCCGCCGCCGAGCCCGCGCCCGGCAGGCCGTAGCGCTCGGCCAGCCGGGCGGCGAAGGGGGTCGCGTACTCCAGCAGCGGCACCACCATCGTCGGGGCGAGGTCGGGGTGGGTGTTGTAGAACTCGTCGGCCGACGCGGGCGAGGTGTACTCCCACCCGATCAGCTCCCGCAGCATCGGCGCGCCCGCCATGGCCGCGGCGACGCCGCGCTTGCGGATGACGTCGGGCTCGTCGACGAGGAGCACCGAGTCCGGGGGGAAGTGGTCGAGCACGGGCAGCACGGGCAGGTAGCCGACGATGATCAGCGTCATCCGGTCCTCCACGGGGTCAGACGGCTTGGCCGAAGGTGAAGACGCGGTCGGGGTCGTAGCGGCGCTTCACCTCGACCAGCCGGTCGTGGTTGGGGCCGTGGTAGGCCGAGCGCCAGCCGGGCAGGTCCGGGTCGGTGAAGTTGAGGTAGGACCCCTCCCCGGCGTGCTCGCCCATGTCCTCGTGCAGCGCGGCGAGCCAGGCCAGGTTGTCGCGCTCGACCCCGGGGCCGTCCTCCGCCGTCCACGACGTGTCCATGGACACCAGGAACAGCGTGTCCCGGTGCGGGAACGCCGTCGCGTGGACGGGGACGCGCGTGATCGCCCCGCCCCAGGTGAACAGCGCGACACCGCCGCCGTCGGGGTTCCCGCTGCCCGGCCACTTGTCCACAGCGGACAGCATCGTGGTCACGCCCGCGTCGGACAGCGGTTTGGGCGTGCACCTGGTGCGCACCGCGAACATGCCGCCCGCGGACTCGTGCCGCAGGTAGTCCTTGGCCTCCCAGTAGGTGCGGTCCGCGATGTCCATCCTGGACGGACGCGCGACCGCGAGCGCGGGCGCGAGGAACTCGCGCAGCTCGCTGGCCGGGCCGAGGTGCTGGCCGATGACGGACACGACGGGCTCCGACCCCGGCGCCCGGCTCACCCCGATGCGCGCGGCGAACTCGTCCGGCGCGGCCCGGACGGCCTCCTGCAGCGCGACGACCACCTCGTGCGCGTGCGCCCAGTCCCACAGCACCAGGCAGGTCGAGGCGGGCCGGGTCGGCCGGGCCTGGAAGGTGAAGGACGTGTTCACCCCGAAGTTGCCGCCGCCCCCGCCCCGGCAGGCCCAGAACAGGTCGGCCGCGCGGTTCTCGTCGCAGGTGACGGTCGAGCCGTCGGCGAGCACCACCTCGGTCTCCACCAGCGAGTCGCACGTGAGCCCGAACGCCCGGGACACCGCGGCCACCCCGCCGCCCAGGGTGAGCCCGCCGACGGCGACGTCGTCGGAGTTGCCGAGCGGGACGGCCAGGTCGTGGGCCCGCAGCGCGGCGTAGAGCGCGCCCATGCGGGTGCCGCCGCCCACGGTCACCAGCCCGGTGTCGGCGTCGACGGACACCCGGTCGATGGCGCGCAGGTCGAGCACCAGTCCGGTGTTGACGGAGTTGCCCGCGTAGCTGTGCCCGCCGCCTCGGGCCACGACCGGGACGCCGTTCTCCCGCGCCCAGGTGATGCCCGCTGCCACGTCGGCCGCCGACGCCGCGGCGAGCACGGCCGCGGGCCGCACGCCCGCGTACCGCCGGTTGACCGGCTGGCTGCCCTCGGTGTAGCCGGGATCGCCGGGCAGCAGCACCCGCCCGTCGACCAGCCCGCCGAGGCCGGAGAAGTCGGTCATCGCACTTCCTCAAGGTAGGAGACGCCGGACGCGGCGTGCTCGCCGAAGCGTTCCCATTCCTCGCGCAGCACGATCCGGCCGTCGGGGTCCTGGCGAGGGGTGTTGACCGTGCGCCCGGAGATGATCTCCCCGCCCGCCAGCACCATCGTGTATGCCAGCCGCAGCGTGCCGTCGGGCTCGCACCGGCCGGTCACCGCGCCGCGGCGCACCGCCCCGCCGGTGAAGTCGGCCCAGACCAGGTCGCCGTCCTGGCGGTAGCGCGCCTCGGTGCCGTCGCCCCCGCCCGCCTTGCGGAACCGGCGGCCGTCGTAGTCGATCATGCGTCGGCGTCCAGCAGTCCGGCGGGCATCTCCAGGGCGGCGCCCTCGGGCTTCGGCGCGACCGGCTCGGCGTCGACCTCGACGGCGGCCGCGGCCGCGGTGAGCCGTTCCGCGCAGGTCGCGGTGTCCTCCGCTGCGCAGACGACGAACGAGTGCCGGGCGATGTAGCCGCCGGGCGGCAGCCGCAGCGTCGTGCCCGGGTCGACCATGGCCGCCGCGGTGACCAGTCCGGGGCCGGACTCCGGCACCCGCACCGCGCGCACCACGCAGTCCGTGTCGGGGTAGCCGAACCGGATGCCCGCCACCCCGGCGCGGGTCGGCGTGACGTCCGGCCGGTTGCCCGCGGCGACGTCGACCAGCACCTCGCCCGGATCGATGCCGGTGGCGAGCTTGCCGAGGTACGGGATGAGGTCCCCGCCGAGCCTGCCGTTGACCTCGATGATGACCGGGCCGCGCGCGGTCAGCCGGACCTCGGTGTGCGTCAGCCCGTTCTCCACGCCCAGTTCGCGGTGCGCCCTGGTGATGGTGTCGAGCAGGACGGGGTCGCTCAGCAGCGGGTCGGCGCCGTCGACGACGTGGCCCACCTCCTCGAAGTACGGCGCGTGCCCGGTCTGCTTGCGGGCGATGAACATGGGCAGGTACTCGCCCTTGTGCACCGCGCCGTCGATGCTGATCTCCGGCCCGTCGGCGTACCCCTCCACGATGGCGCCGCCCCGGTAGGGCGCGTCCCCGATGAGACTGGCCTCGTGCGCTACCCGGAACGCGGCGTCCAGCCCGGACTCGTCGGCGGCGAGCACCACGCCCATGCTCGCGCCGAGCGCGCGCGGCTTGACCACCACGGGGTACCCGATCGCGGCCGCGGCGGCGCGGGCCTCCTCCGGCGTGGCCGCCATGGCGTGGCCCGGCTGCGGCAGCCCCGCCTCGGTGAGCCGGGTCCGGGTGCGCTTCTTGTCCCGGCAGCCGTGCACGCCCGCCAGGCTCAGCCCGGGCACGCCGAACTCCGCCGCCAGTTCGGCAGAGGGCATGACCAGCGGCTCGTCCCAGCACAGCACGCCGACGACCGACCAGCGCTTCGCCGCGGCCCGCGCCTGCGCCCGCAGCACGTCGTGGTCGAAGATGTTGGCCACGGTGATCTCGGTGAAGTAGTCGTGCTGCCAGGTGGGGTGCAGGTTGTTGATCAGCACCAGGTCGAGGCCGAGCGACCGGGCCCTGGCCGACGCGGACCGGACCAGGTACTCGCGGTAGAGCTTGAGCCCGCTGCCGATGACCAGCAGCGCCGGGTTGTCCATCTGCCTTCCTCTCGTTTCGGGTGGTCTCACGCGAGCACGGCGGTGAGCGTGTCGGCGATCTGCTCGGCGACCAGCGGGGCGGTGCGGAACCCGTCGCCGCCGCTGGCCGCCCTTGCCCACGCCGCCGGGCCGAGCCGGGTCAGCGCGCCGGTCCCGGTGTGCGGGTCGACGGCGTAGTGGCAGCGCCGCGCGGACACCACCGGGTAGCGGGCGGGCTCGGCCAGCACGCCCGCGTTGAGCACCAGGCCAGCCCAGCTGCGCTCGTCATCGTCGTCGTCGAGCACGGTGGTCTCCCGGCAGGCGGCCGCCGTGCTGATCTTGAGCAGCGTCTCGCCGCCGGGCGGGATCACCCACGACCGCCCGTCCGGGCCCGCCCTGCCGATGCCGGGCGCCTTCTCCCACCACCGCGCCAGGTCCTCCGGCGGGCGCAGGTAGACCACGGTCTGGCGGTACAGCACCGTCGGCACCTCCACCAGGTCCCCCGACCACGGGCCGGTGGCGACCAGCAGCACGTCCGCCCCGATCCGCTCGCCGCGCGCCGTGGTCGCCGCCGGGGCGTCGCAGTCCACTTCGGACACCGGCTGCCATGGCCGCAGGCTGACCAGCGGGTGCCGGGACAGCCAGCGGACGGCCGCGCGCAGGACGCGGTCGGCGAGCAACACGCCCGCGTCCGGCTCCAGCAGCCGTACCGTCCTCTCGGGGAACCGGACCGGCCCGTAGGCCTCCGGGTCCGCCACCGACAGCGGCAGGCCCGTGTCGGCGGCGATGGCGCGGGCCCGGGCCGCCGACTCCGGCGACACCGCGGTGACCACGCCGACGCGCCGGTAGAACCGCTCGCCCAGCAACGCCTCCAGCGCGAGCCACCGCTCGTGGGCGGCCATCGCGACCGCCGTGGCCGCCGGGTCGTCCGGGTCCAGCGCCCGGATCGCCCGGTGCTGGTCGAACGACGTCGACCGGGGGTTCGGGATCGGCCCCCGGTCCAGCACCGTGACCCGGTGGCCCGCCGCGGCGCACCGGATCGCCGTGAGCAGCCCGGTCGCCCCCGCGCCCACCACCAACACCTGCCGGTACACCTCAGGCCACCGCCGTGCTCAGCCGCGGCGTGGCGCTGTCGCGGCCGCCGTCGGGCAGACCGGCGACGGTCACCGTCGTGCTCAGCCGCGGCAGCGGCCTCGGGGTGATCGTCTCCGGGCCGCCGTCGGGCAGCCCCGGCTCGACGCCCGCCCGCTCGGCGAGGTCGATCAGGATCGGCGCGGCGCAACGCAGCAGCGCCTCGGCCTCGTGGAAGAAGTCGCCAGCGTCCTCGGCCGACACCGGGCGCCGGTCGAGCCGGGCCAGGTGCTCGGTGAGCGTGCCCGCGGCCCGGTGCAGGCTGAACGCGGGCAGCTCGTAGCAGGCCGCGAACCGCTCGCCCATCCGCGCCGCCGCCGCGCGCGAGCGGGCCGACACCGGCAGCGGGCCAGCGCCCGCGAACGCCTCGGCCTTGGCAGCGACCCGGTTCCACGGGTCGACCAGCCTGCTCGTGGTGATCCGGTCCATCACCGCCCGGCTGAAGTCGGTGCGCTGGTGCTCGGGGCTGGTGACCGCCAGGTGGAAGCGGATCAGGTCGCGCGGCGCCTCGGCCGCGAGGTCGCACCCCCACACCGCGTGCCCCCGGCTGGTGGAGAACTTCTCCGTCTCCAGCTCGTAGAACTCGTTGGCGACGAACCACTCCGGCAGCGCGTACCGGCCCTCGTGGGCCAGCAGCATGGCCACCAGCGCGATGGCGAACGGGAAGGTGTTGTCGAAGCCGTGGAACAGCACCACGCCCCATCCCGAGTCGGCGCGGAACGGCTCGTCGTCGCGCGCGAGCACCGCGCCCCCGGCCTCGGCGGCCAGCGCGGCCGCGGCCACCGGCCACGGCCCCGCCTCGGCGTTCGGGTTGACCACCTGGCCCGCCACGCCGGGGAACGGCGCCCGGATGCCCCACCGGGTGGGGTAGGTCATCGGGTAGTCCGGCAGCGGCCGGTCCAGCATCTCCGCGATCGCCTGCGCCATGTGCGGGCGCAGCCGCGGGCGCGTCCGCTCGAAGTAGGCGCGCAGCCCGGCGCGGTGCTCCTCCAGCGGGAGGACCAGCACTTCGACCTCGCGCAGCTCCAGCGGGTCGTCGGGGTCCGCGGTCGAGCGCGGGTCGATCAGCTCGCCGGGGGCGCACGGGTGCCCGCAGCTCTCGCAGACGCCCGCGCACCCGTCGGCCAGGCACACCGGGCAGCCGCCGCGGACGTAACCGTCCATCAGGTACTCGCCGGTGCGCGTCGAGTACGGGAACGGCATCGGCTTGAGCCGGAGCTTCCCGGTCGCGTGCAGCCTGCCGACGAAGTCCAGCACGACGTCGGCGTACCGCTCGTCGCCGCGGGTGAACCCGTCGTAGGCGATGCCGACCGCGTCCAGCGTGGCCTCGATCTGCTTGGTCGAGCGCTCGGCCAGCTCGCGCGGGTCGACGCCGAGGCGGTCCGCGGTGGTGACGACGTAGGTGGGGCTGTCCTGGGCGCCCGTGCCCAGCACGACCTCCCGGCCCATCGCCCTGGCGTAGCGGGTGAAGACGTCCGCTGCCAGGAACGGGCCCGCGATGTGCCCGAGGTGCAGGTCGCCGTTGGCGGTCGGGGCGGGGGAGAGGACCATCAGCTTCTCGCTCATCGCACCGCCTCCTGGCTGGTGATGAAGCGCTCGGACATCGCGGTGTCCCACCAGATGCCGTAGTACTCGAACTCGGCGGCCGAGTCGTTGACGACCCGGTGGGTGCAGCCCGGCGGCAGGTGGGCGATGTCGCCCGCGGCGAACTCGTGCGCGTCGCCGTCGACCACCAGGGTCGCCCGGCCCGCCAGGGCGATGAAGATCTCGTGCTCGTGGTGCTCGTGGGCCACCGACTCCCCGCCCGGCCGCACCACGCACCACGCGCCCTCGAACGGCGCGGCGAGCGCGTCCCACGGCAGCAGGCGCTCGCCCTCGATGCCGTAGGCGGGGCTCAGGTTCGCCCGGTCCCGCTTGCGGACGCGCATCAGCCGCTCACCGCCCCGGCGACCGCGCGGCGGTCGAGCAGGTCGGTCACGATATCCTGCGACCGGTGCGCCAGCACGCTGATCAGCGAGTCGGAGATGCCGTGCGTCGCCTCGTTGACGCCCTGCAGGTACATCGCGCCCCGGGCGGAGTCGCCCAGGTCCACGCGGTAGCGCCTGCTGACCGAGATCTCCGGCAGCCCGGCCCGCTCGGCGAGGTCGCGCACCATCCTCGGCATGCGGGGGTCGTAGCCGGTGCCGAGCAGGACGAGGTCGCAGCGCAGCCGCTCGACCGTCCCGGAGCGGTGGTCGAGCAGGTCGAGCACCACGTCGTCGCCCTCGGTGCGGGCCGCGACGACCTCGGTCATCGACCGCACCGTCGAGCGCTGCCTGCCGAGCATGCGCTGCTGGTAGAGCATCGAGTACAGCTCGTCGAGGAACGGCGGGGCCAGGCCCGCGTAGTTCGTCAGGTGCATCTCGTCGAGGATGCGCGCCCGCGTGTCGGCGGAGGCGTCGTAGAACTCGTCCACAAAGGACGGGTAGAACAGCTCGTTGACGAACTTGCTCGTCTGGTAGTTGCGCAGGCCGATCGAGCGCAGCACCAGGGTCGGCTCGCTCAGCGGCAGGTCCTGGTGCACCGCCATGAACATCTCCGCCGCGCTCTGCGCGCCGCCGACCACGACCACGCGGGCGGGCTGGTCGGCGGGCACCTCGGTGATGCGCGAGCAGTACTGGGTGCTGTGGATGACGACGTTCTTCGGCAGGTCGGCGAAGACGTCCGGCACCCGGGCGTCGCGGCCGGTGCCGACGACGAGGTCCCGGCAGCGCACGACGTCGCCGCTGGACAGCGACACCGTCCAGCCCTCGATCTCGCCGTCCGGGCCGCGCCGGTGCTCGATCCGCTCGACCCGGGCGTCGTAGCGCACGCGCACCCGCTCCAGGGACTCCGCGACCCACTGCATGTACTCGGACAGCTCCCACCGGTACGGGTTGAAGGTGCCCAGGTTGACGAACTCGTCGAGCTTCCCGCGCTCGTGCAAGAAGCTCAGGAACGAGAACCGGCTGCGCGGGTTGCGCAGCGTCACCAGGTCCTTGAGGAAGGACACCTGGCTGCGCGCCCACGGCAGCAGCAGGTTGCGCTGCCACTTCGCGTCCGGGTACTGCTCCAGCACCAGCGTGTTCTCGGCGAGGCCATCGACGCCGGATTCCTCGATGGCCACCGCCAGGGCCAGATTCGCCGGCCCGGCGCCGATGGCCAGGACATCCACCTGTTGGTCTGTCACGTCCACCCCGATCATCGTGCTCTGCGGTGTGCGCTCGGCGGGGGGAGAGAATCGACATCCACCCCGTCGGCGTGATCTGTCCTCAATTCAAGTCGCGGGCCGGTTTGACTTCGCGCTCATCCGCATCGCCGAATCAACGGTGAATCAATTCCCGATTCGCGGGGCCGTCGAGCACCGCCATCGCGGTCGTCACGAATGCGCGCACGAGCGGATCGAGCAGGTAGGCGCCAGCGCGGTCGCCGTGGCGCAGCAGCCCGGCGTCGGCCAGCTCGACCACCAGGTCCTCGGCGACGGGCTCGCCCGCCCCGTCCACCCGGCCGCACGCCCAGACCACCGGGCGGTCGGCGGGCAGCGTGGCGAGCCCGGTCAGCAGCGCCCACGCGGGCGCGCTCAGCCGCAGGCACGCCGAGTCCAGCGACTCGCGCACCGACAGGTCGCCGACGCGCAGCCAGCGCAGCGCCGCGCCGGGCTCGGCAAGCCTGGCCGCCACCGCGCCCAGCGGCACGTGCGGGTTGGACACGAGCTTGCGGGCGAGGATGTCCAGGGCCAGCGGCAGGTCCCCGCACAGCGCGGCCAGCCGGTCGCGGGCGGCCGGGTCCGCCGCGGCCCGCCCGCCCGCCGCCGCGGCGATCATCGCCGCCGCGTCGGCCCTGGGCAGCACGTCCAGCCGGGTCCTCGGCACGCCGTGCAGGCCGGGCAGCGACGAGCGGCTGACGACGATGGTCACGCTGGTGCGGGTCTCGGCCAGCAGCGGGCGGACCTGGCGCTCGTCGCGGACGTTGTCCATGAGCACCACGAGCCGCCGTTCGGCCAGCAGCGACCGGTACAGCCCCGCGCGCTGGTCGACCGAGGCGGGCAGCGCCGTGCCGGGCACGCCCAGCGCGGTCAGGAAGCCCGCGAGCACCGCAGCGGCGCCCGCCGGGCCGTCCGGCAGCGGCGCGAGGTCGGCGTAGAGCTGGCCGTCGACCATGGCGGGCGCGATGTCGTGCGCGTGGCGCAGCGCGAGATGGCTCTTGCCCACCCCGACCGGCCCGCAGACGAGCACCGGGGCCCCGGCGCGCGCGGCCAGCCCGGCCAGCTCGGCGTCGCGCCCGACCAGCCCGCGCGGCCGCAGCGGGAGCTGCGCGGGCCGGGGCAGGCCCGCCCGCGCGGGCGGCTCGACCTGCTCGGCGGGCCGGGCGTCCGCGGCGGCCAGCCAGCGCCGCCGCCAGGTCTCCCGGTCGCCCCCGCACGCCGCGGCGAAGGCCAGCGCTACCTTGAGCGTCGGCAGCCGCCGCCCGCTCGCCGCGCTGGAGAGCACGGACGACGAATAGAGCGCCGTGCGCGCCATGTCCCGGTATGTCGGATTCCCCGCTTTCGCGCGCAGCGCGCGCAGTTCGCTTGCGAACGCGGCCACCGCACCGCCCGTCGAGTCGACGGGTTTCTCTGGCCTGCCCATTCTCGAAGCCTCCCATTGCGTGCCGATTGTCGATAACTGTGCGCAATCCGCGGTGCGGCTACCAGCCACCGATCGGCCTATCTTGGAAGCTTTTCGTGTTTTGTCAGTGGGCTGTGCGGCCGTTGTCAGTCGTTATTCAGAATCGAATGTCCGACCATTTCTCGCGGCTGGCGCATCCCGGCGAGCAGGAACGCCGCGGCCACCAGGCAGGCGAGGCCGCAGACCGGCCAGATCGCGTTCCCCATGCCCGCCCACGCCAGCACGCCGACGGTCGGGCCGATGGCCAGGCCGAGCCCGAACGCGGCCTGGTGCGCGCCGACGTAGCGGGCCCTGACCGCGACGGGATAGGTGGCGGGGTGGGCGAACATGCTCGGCCCGCTGATCATGATGCCCGCCACGAACACGACGGTCGTGGCCAGCAGCGGCACGGCGCTGTCGGCCAGCCCGTACCCGGCCACGCCCAGGCCCATCACCACCGTGCCCGCCGCGCCCGCCAGGTGCGGCGGCCAGTGCCGGACGTAGGAGGTCACCTTCAGCTCGGCCAGGATCAGCACGAGCGACGCCGTCGCGAGCACGACGCTGTAGAGCGTCGTGGAGTGGCCGTCGCCGGTGATCTTCAGCGGCAGCGCCACGGTGTACTGCACGTAGACCATCGAGCCGACCAGCGCCGCGGTGAGGAACAGCAGGAACCGGCGGTCGCGGACCAGCGCGGTGTACGCCGAGGCGCGGGCGGGCGCGTCGGGTTCCGCGCGCGGCGCGGGGGCGTCCGGCAGCAGTGTGCGGGCCAGCACGGCGAAGGCCAGCGCGGTGACGGCGTCGAAGTAGAACAGCAGGTCCCAGTCGAGCAGGATCAGCCCGGCGGCCAGCAGCGGACCGGCCGCGGCCCCGGCGTTCATCGCCGTCCGCATCATCGAGAACGCCATCACCCGGTGTTCGTTGGGCATGAGGTCGCTCAGCAGCACCGCCGCGGCGGGCCGGTACGCCTGGGTCGCCATGCCCGCGAGCGCCATCACCACCAGGAGCACGGCGTACAGGCCGGGTGTGCTCAGCAGCGGGGCGACGCCCAGGACGACGGCCGACGTCGCCATCGCCGCGGTGATGGTCGCGCGCGGCCCGATGCGGTGGGTGAGTTCGCCGCCGATCAGAGTCCCGGCGACCGCGCCCGCGCTGTACGCCGTCAGCGCCGCGCCAGCCTGGGCGAGGGAGAACCCCCGCACCGTCAGGTAAAGCACCATGAACGTCTGGACGAACGCGCCGAGCTGGTTGACCAGCACCCCGCCCAGCAGGCACCGGACCGCGACCGGCGTGGCGCGCACGCTGGCCAGGACGCCGCCGTCGGTCTTGATCGCGGTCATCGTGTCCCCCCTCTAGTCGGCGCACGCCGGGACGCCCGCGACAGGGCGTCCCGACGTGCGCGGAAAGCCCGCCTACCGGCCGAACACGCTGTTGAGGCTCATGTAGTCGAGCGCGCCCGCGAGCTCGCCGTACGTGCCGTGCTCGACCAGTTCCACGGCGACCCGCTGCGCCAGGCTGTACGCGGCCTGGCTGATCGCGGTGCCCACGCTGACCCGCCGCGCGCCAGCGGCCTCGAACTCGGTCACCGTCGGCGCCCCGGGCCCGGCCATCACGTTGACCGGCAGCGGCACCGCCTTCACCAGCGCGGCCACGGCCTCCAGGTCGACCAGCCCGGGCACGAACAGGCAGTCGGCCCCGGCGTCGGCGTAGGCCTGCCCGCGCGCGACCACGTCGTCGAAGCGGCCCTCCTCCGCGCCGATCCCGAACAGGTAGACGTCCGTGCGGGCGTTCACCACCAGGTCGGGCACGCCCGCGGCCTCCGCGGCCGAGCGCGCGGCCCGCAGCCGCCGCGACTGCTCATCGATGCCGAACAGCGGCTGCCCCGGGGCGACGGAGTCCTCGATGTTCACCCCGACCGCGCCCGCGTCGATCACCGCGGCCACGGTCGCGGCCACGTCGTCGGGGTCGGGCCCGTAGCCGCCCTCGATGTCGGCGGTGACCGGCAGGTCGACAGCGGCGCAGATCCGCCGCACCTGACCGGCCATCTCCTCGCGGGTCAGCGCCTGCCCGTCCGGCCTGCCCAGCGCCCAGGAGACCCCGCCGCTGGTGGTGGCCACCGCCCGCGCGCCGCTGCGCGCGATCAGCGCGGCGCTGCCCGCGTCCCAGGCGTTGGGCAGCACCAGCACCCCCTCGGCGTGCAGTGCCTTGAACGCGCTGGCCTTGGCGTTCCGGTTGTCGTTCACACGTCACCTTCTCTGTGGAGTTCCCCGAATATGTCTACTCAGGACGTACTGGCCGCGGGCTCGCGCATGAGCCCGGTCGTCGCCGCGCGGGTCTCGTCGGTCCACGGCGCGGACCGCCCGGTGGCGGGGTCGACCTTGACGACGGTGCGGTGCCCCTCGGCGTGGGTGACCGCGCCGTCGACGGAGTGCACGCGGAAGCCCCAGCGGAGGCTGGAGGTGCCCAGCGACTCGATCCAGAGGTGCACGGCGACCGGACCGGTGGACCGCACCGGGAACTGGTAGGAGATGTGCAGTTCGCGGATGGCGGCGAACATGTCCGGATGGGTGATCGCGCCGTCGCGGTAGCCGAGGCCGACGCGGGCGAGCACGGCCTCGCCCGCCTGCTCGACCAGGTTGATGTAGCGCGCGTTGTGCAGCTGTCCCATCGCGTCCAGGTCGCCGAAGTGGACCGGGAGCACGGCCACCACGCCGTACTCCGGGTGCTCGGTCAGCTCGGTCATCGCCTGCTCCTCGGGTGTGGGGTTCTCATGGGTTCGATCATGGCCGGGCCGCCGCGCGGAGGTTGCCCGCCACATCGGTGACGACCCCGATGGTGTGGTCGATCAGGTAGAAGTGGTGGCCGGGGAACTCGCGGTGGCCGAGGTGCTTGGCGGTCCTCGGCGCCCACGAGTCCATCGCGCCCGGGGCGAGCAGCGGGTCGAGCCGCCCGCTGTAGGTGACGACAGGGCAGTCGATCACGGTGTCGTCGTCGGTGTAGTCCGCGCACAGCTCCAGGTCCGCGCGCAGCGCCGGGAGCACCATGGCCAGCGCGCCCGGGTCGGCGATGATCTCCTCGGGCAGCGACCCGGTGTCCCGCAGCCACGCGATCAGCCCGGGCTCGGGCTGGCGCGCGTGCTCGACGGTCGGCCGCGCGAACCCGACCGGCGCCCACGCCGAGGCCGCGAGCAGGACCGGCGGGTCGGCCCCCTCGCGCTCGATCGCCTGGGTCAGCGCGTAGGCGATCATCGCGCCCATGCTGTGGCCGAAGAACGCGTACGGCCTGCCGTCCAGCTCCGGCTCCAGCCCCGCCCACAGCGCGTCGACGAGGACGCCGAAGTCGGTGTGCGCGGGCTCCGACCGCCGGTCGAGTCGGCCGGGCAGGGTGACCACCTGGGCGGCGACGTCGCGGGGGAGCAGGCCGAACCAGTCCCGGAAGACCGTCCCGCCCGCGCCCGCTGGCGGGAACAGCAGCAGGCGCAGGTCGGCCTCCGCCGCGGCCTCCGCGGGCTGCAACCAGCCTGCTGACGACATGGCGCGCTGACCCCCTTCAGACCGCGGCCGTGATCTGGCCGTCGAGGAACCCGGCCAGGTCGTGCGCGGTCGGGTGGTCGAAGGCGACGGTGGCGGGCAGCGCGACGCCGAAGGCGACCTCCAGCGCGTTCTTCAGCTCGACCGCGACCAGCGAGTCCAGGCCGAGCTGGGCGAAGCGGGCCCGCGAGTCGATGTCGTCGAGGTCGGTGAAGTGCAGCACGTCGGCCACCTTCGCCCGGATGAACCGGTCGATCGCGGCGAGCCGCTCGGCGTCCGGCGCCGACCGCAGCGCGTCCAGGTCGAGCCCGGCTGCCGTGGCGGCCGTGTCGCGGGTCAGCTCCTGGTAGAGCGCGTTGGTGATCGGCTTGGTCGAGACGAACCGGTTCCAGTCGCACTCGCCGACCGCGGCCTGGGCGACCGGGCCGCCGAGCAGCGCCTCCAGCGCGCGCATCGCCCTGGCCGGGCTGAAGAACGCGACGCCGTCGTCCTCGAACGCCTTGGCGTGCTGCTCGCTCAGCCGCGCGGACATGCCGAGCTGGGCGACCGGGCCCCAGTTGAGCGACAGGGCGGGCAGGCCGTCGCGGACCCGGTGGTGGGCCAGCTGGTCGAGGAAGGCGTTCGCGGCCGCGTAGTTGGCCTGCCCTGGACCGCCGACGACCGAGGCGGCGGAGGAGTAGAGCACGAAGAAGTCGAGGTCCGGCCGCGTCGCGGCGAACTCGTGCAGCAGCCAGCCGCCGTACACCTTGGACTGGAAGACGGTGTCGACGCTCTCCCAGGTCTGCGCCGAGACCGGCGCGTCGGCGAGGCCGCCCGCGGCGTGCACGATGCCGCCGAGCGGGTGCGGGAGCCCGGCCAGCACTGCCTCGATCCGGCGCAGGTCCGCCCGGTCGCCGACGTCGCCCCGGCACACGGTGACCTCGGCGGGGCCGAGCCGGTCGAGCAGGTGCGCGGCGTCCGGCCGGGGGATGCCCTGCCTGCCGACCAGCACCAGGTGCCTGGCCCCCAGCTCGACGAGCTTGCGGGCGGTCACCAGGCCCAGCGCGCCGAGGCCTCCGGTGATCAGGTACGTGCGGTCGGCGCGCACCGGCGCGGGGCGCGGCGCGGGCTCCTCGGCGAACGCGATGACCAGCTTGCCGACGTTGGCGCCCCGGCTGAGCACGCCGAAGGCCTCCTCGACCTCGTCGAGGGAGTACCGGGTGGTGGTGATCGGCGCCAGCTCGCCCGCGCCGATCCGGTCGGCGACCTCGGTCAGCACCCGCTTGTTGAGCGCGACCACCTCGTCCTCGGGCAGCTCGCTGAGGTCGAAGTTGTGGTAGCGGACGTCCGGGCGGGCCGCGGCCACCTCCTCGGTGGTCCACACGCCCACCTTGCCCAGCTCCACGAACCGGCCGCCGCGGCCGAGCGCGCGCAGTCCCGCGGGGATGAAGTCCTTGTTGAGGCTGTTGAGGATGACGTCGACCCCGGCGCCGCCGGTCGCCGCCATGATCTCGTCGGCGAAGTCGAGCGTGCGCGAGTTCATCAGGTGGCGCACGCCCTGCGCGCGCAGCACGTCCCACTTGGGCGGGCTCGCGGTGGCGAACACCTCCGCGCCCGCCGCCATGGCCAGCTGGACCGCCGCCTGCCCGACCCCGCCCGCCGCGGCGTGGATCAGCACCCGGTCGCCCGCCTTGATCCCGGCCAGGCCGTGCAGCGCGTAGTGCGCGGTGACGTAGGCCGAGGCCAGGCCCGCGCCCTCGACGGCGCTGATCCGCTCCGGCCTGCGCACCGCGGCCGACGACGGCACGGTGGCCAGCCGCCGCATCAGCCCGGCGTAGTTGACGATCACCTCGGCGCCGACCTCGAACTCCGCGTCCGGGCCCGCCGCGACGACGGTGCCGGAGCACTCGAAGCCCAGCGGCAGCGGCCGGTACTCCACGCCCTGGCTCTCGGCGTGCTCCTTGAGCATGCCCAGGGCGTTGAGCACGTCCTTGAAGTTGAGCCCCGCGGCGTGCACCCGGACCTGGATCTCCGCGCCGACCGGCGCGACGGACTCGGCCGGGACGGCCCGCACGCCCGCGAAGCTGCCGTGGTCCTTGACCGCCAGCGCGATGTTCTCCTCGCCGTCCCGGCCGGGGCGCAGCGGCAGCAGCCGCCGCACGTGCCGGTGGCCGTCGCGGTAGCCGAGCTGGAACTCGCCGCCGTCGCGGCAGCGCAGCTCGTCGACAAGGTGCGCCTGCCCGTCTTCCGGGAGGTCGATCAGCGTGGTCCGGTAGCCGGGGCGCTCGTTGAGCAGCGAGTGCCCGAAGCCCCAGAGGGTCGCCGCGGCCGACAGGTCGGTCACCGGGTCCCCGGGCAGCACCTGCGCGCGCTCGGTGACCAGCCACAGCCGCTGGTCGCCGCCGAACCCGGCGCTGTCGAGCACGGCCAGCAGGGCGAGCAGGTCCCGGTAGTTGTCCTCGCACTCGGCGCGCAGGCCCGGCTCGGTGGTCGCGCCGCCCTGCGCGCGCCAGAACCAGCACACGTCGGTGAACGCTTCCGCCCGCAGCAGCGCGCCCGCCTCGGCGGCGTCGCCCGCGACCACCACCTCCACAGCGGACTCGGCGGCGTGGCCCGCCAAGGCATCACCCCGGCCGCCCACGGCCAGGACCCGTCGGGGCTGCTCGATGACCGGCCCACGCTGGGACCGCTTGAGCCAGACCGGACGGTGCAGGAACGCCCTGCCCCGGCCGCCGGTCTCGTCCGCCAGCCGCTTGAGCCCGAGGTCGGCCACCTCGGCCACCGGCAGGTCGTCCTGCAGGATCACCAGGTCCGCGGCGAGGTCGACGCCCTCGGCCGCGGTCTCGCGCAGCCGCAGCAGGACCCGGAGGCGCTCGGCGCGCGGCTTGCGGAGCAGCCGGACGCCGCCGAAGCGGACGGGCAGGTAGGTGGCGCCGTCGTCGATGAGGCCCGCGAGCGTGTGCAGCGCGCCGTCGAGGATCGTCGGGGGCAGGTGCTCCGCGCCCGTCTGCCTGCAACCGCGCAGGTCGGCGGTGGCGAAGTCGCCATGCCGTGCTGTCGACAGCAGGCGCTGGAAGTGCGGGCCGTAGGCCATGCCGACGGCGGCGAACCCGGGGTAGACCTCCTCGCCGGTCAGCACCGAGTCCGGCTCGCCCGCGTCGGCGGCCGCGGCGCGCAGGCCCGCGACCGTCCCGCCGCCCTCGTCCGGGCGGGTGATCTCGGCGGTGGCGTGGCGCCGGTCGACGGCGTCGCCCGCGGCGCGGCTGCTGATGGTCAGCGCCGCCGTGCCGTCCGGCCGCTCGGTGAGCCGGGTGCGGACCTCGGTCTCGCGGTCCTCGGCCAGGAACAGCGGCTCGCTGATCCGCAGGTCGGACACCGTCGCGCCGGTCTCCCCGTACACCGCGTCCTGCAGCGCGAACGCCATCTCGACGTATCCCGCCCCGGGGAACACGACCTGACCGGCGATGACGTGGTCGGCGAGGTAGTCGGGGCAGCGCGGGCTGAGTCGCGAGCGGAACTCGCGCACGCCCTGCGCCGCCTGCTCGGCCGTGGTGACCTCCGTGCCGAGCAGCGGGTGGTCCGCGCCCGCGACGGTCCGGGCGGCGGCGACCGGCAGCCAGTGGCGCCTGCGGTCGAACCCGTAGGTCGGCAGCGTGATCCTGCGGCACTCGCGCCCGTGGTGCACCTGCCGCCACCTGATGGCCGCGCCCGCGGTGTAGAGCTGGATGAGCGCGCGCTGGATCGTGCTGCCGTCGTCGGCCTTGTCGGTGCTCTGCGCCCAGCGGTGGTCCTCCGCGGTGACGCAGCGCTTGGCGAGCGCGGTCAACGCGGCCGACGGGCCGACCTCGACGATCACGTGCGGGCCGCGCCGCTGCAACTCGGCCATGCCAGCGGCGAACCGCACCGGCTCGGCGATGTGGCGCACCCAGTACTCCGGGTCGCGCAGCTCGGCGGCGCGCGCCACCTTGCCGGTGACGTTGGAGATCACGGTCAGCCGCGGTCGCGCGAAGGCGATGTCGGCGATGGCCGCGCGGAACTCGTCGAACACCTCGGCCATCAGCGGCGAGTGGAACGCGTGGGACACCGCCAGCCGGGTGACCTCGATACCGCGGTCAGCGAGGTCGGCGCTCACCGCGTCGAGCGCGGCGACGCCGCCGGAGATCACGCACTGGGTGGGCGAGTTCACCGCGGCCACCGCCAGGTCCGGGTGCCCGGACAGCAGCGGGGCCACGTCGTCGGCGGGCGCGCGCACGGCGGCCATCCCGCCGGGCGCGGCGACCGACTGCATCAGCCGGGCGCGCGCGGCGACCAGCCGGACGGCGTCCGGCAGGGAGAACACCTCGGCCACCGCGGCGGCGACCACCTCGCCGATGCTGTGTCCGATGAGGACGCTCGGCCGCACGCCCCAGGACAGCCACAGCGCGGCCAGCGCGTACTCCAGGCAGAACAGCGCGGACTGCGTGTAGAGGGTCTGGTCCAGTTCCTCGGGCCGCTCCACCTCGCCGAAGGCGATCGCCCGCACGGACCGGCCCAGGTGCTGGGCGAACAGCGCGTCGCACTCGTCGAAGGCCGCCCGGAACCTCGGGTACCGGCGGTAGAGCGCCGCGCCCATGCCCGGGTACTGGGTGCCCTGCCCGCTGAACAGGAAGGCGACCTTGCCGATCTCGGCCGCGCCCGCGGCGTCGCCCGCCAGCTTCTCCGCCTGCCGGTCGAGGAAGTCGGCCAGTTGCGCCCGGTCGGCGACGACTGCGCCCACCCGCAGCCGGAAGTGCGAGCGGCCGACGGCGGCGGTGTAGCAGAGGTCGCCGACATCGATCCCGGGGCGCTCGGCCAGGTGCGCGCGGTACCGCTCGACCTGGTTGCGCAGCGACCGCTTGGACTTCGCCGACAGGGTGAACACGTGCGGTCCGTCCACCGGCGCTGGCCGGGCGGACACGGGCGCGGGCTCCTCGATGACGGCCGCGGCGATCGTGCCCGCGAACCCGAAGCTGTTGACCAGCGCCCGCCGCCGCTCCGCCGTCCACGGCACGCACTCCGTCGGGACCGTCACCGGGTAGCGCTGCCAGGGGATGCGGCCGGACGGCGTGGTGAGGTTCAGGTGCGGGTAGATCATCCGGTCGCGGATCTGCAGCACCGCCTTGACGACGCCGACGATGCCCGCCACCGGTTCGAGGTGCCCGACGTTCGTCTTGACCGAGCCGACCGGGATCGGGGCGTCCGGGGTGTGCGACTCGGCGAAGACGTCGCTGATCGCGCCCATCTCGATCGGGTCGCCCAGCGGTGTCCCGGTGCCGTGCGCCTCGACGTAGGAGATGTCGGCGGGGGAGAGCCCGGCGTCGGCCAGCGCGGCGCGCATCACCCGCACCTGGGCGGCGCCGTTGGGCACGGACAGGCCGGGGCCGTCGCCGTCCTGGCCCACGGCCGAGCCCCGGATCACCGCGACGACGGTCGCGCCGTCCCGCTCGGCGTCGGAGAGCCGCATGAGCACCAGCGCGCCGCAGCCCTCGGCGCGCACGTAGCCGTTCGCCGCGTCGTCGAAGGTCTTGCACTGGCCGTCGGGGGCGAGCATGTTGGCGTGGGAGAAGATCACCGACGTGCGGGGGTAGTGCAGCGCGTTGACCCCGGCGCACACCGCGATCTCGCACTCCCCGCGCCGCAGCCCCACGACCGCCTGGTGGAGCGCGGTGAGCGACGACGCGCACGCGGTGTCGATCGTCATGGACGGGCCGTGCCAGTCGAGGAAGTAGGACAGCCGCCCGGACATGGGGAAGAACGTGATGCCCGCGGCGAGGTGGCCGTCCAGCTCCTCGTTGGGCAGGGTGGTCAACTCCATCGCGTAGTCGATGGAGCCCGCGCCGACGTACACGCCGCCGTTGCCGCCGCGGAAGGCAGCCGGGTCGATGGTGGCGTCCTCCAGCGCCTCCCAGGTGGTCTCCAGCAGCATCCGCTGCTGCGGGTCGGTGTACTGCGCCTCCTTGGGCGAGATGCCGAAGAACCCGGCGTCGAACTCGTCGATGCGGTCGAGGAACCCGCCGCCCGGGCTCTGGATCCTGCCCTTCTCGACCCCGGGCTCGGCCTGGAACGCGGCCACGTCCCACCGGTCGTCCGGCACGGGCCGGATCCCCGACCGCCCGTCCCGCAGGAACTCGGCGAACTCGGCCGGCGTCCGCGCCCCACCGGGGAACCGCAACCCGATACCGACGATCGCGATCGGCTCGTCACGCTGATCAGCCCTGCCCACGGGGACCGACGGGACCACGAAGTACCTCCACGGGGTGTCATCGCGCGGGCGCGCAGGGTGTTGATCACAGGCAAGCACACTCCGCTTACTCTTCGCTGACAGCGCGTATGAAGGGTGAGACGAACGCGTATGTCGGCGAGATCCTTGGCTATGGTCGTCTCGCTCTCGCGCCGCTGTACTGGGTGCATGGGTAACGACATGCAGGTGGAGAACCCGATCCTGGTCGTCGGGGGCACGGGCAAGACCGGGCGGCGGGTCGCGGGGCGGTTGGCGGCGCGGGGGAGGGCGGTGCGGATCGGGTCGCGGTCGGGGGCGCCCGCGTTCGACTGGGCGTACCCGGGGACCTGGGGCGCGGCGGTGGACGGGGTGCGGTCGGCGTATCTGACGTATTACCCCGATCTGGCCTTCCCCGGGGCTGTGGAGGCGATCGCGGAGTTCAGCGAGGTCGCCGTGAAGGCGGGGGTGGAGCGGCTGGTCCTGCTGTCCGGCCGGGGCGAGGAGGCGGCGGAGCGGGCCGAGGGCGTGGTGCGCGACAGCGGCGCGGCGTGGTCGGTCGTGCGGTGCAGCTGGTTCAACCAGAACTTCTCCGAGGCGTTCCTGGTCGATTCGGTGCTGGACGGGCGGATCGCGCTGCCCGCTGGGGACGCGGTGGAGCCCTTCGTCGACGCCGACGACATCGCCGACGTGGTCGTCGCGGCCCTGACCGAACCCGGCCACGACGGCGAGGTCTACGAGCTGACCGGCCCGCGCGCCCTCGGTTTCGCCGAGGTGGCGGCCGAACTGTCCGCGGCGACCGGCCGCGAGATCGGCTACACCCCGCTCACCGCCGCCCAGTTCGCCGCCGTCCTCCGCGAGCACGGCCTGCCCGAGGACTTCGGCGAGTTGTTCACCCTCATCCTCGACGGCCGCAACGCCCACCCCGCCGACGGCGTCCAGCGCGCGCTGGGCCGCGCCCCCAAGGACTTCACCGACTACGCCAGGGAAACCGCCGCCACCGGCGTCTGGTCCCGGTCTGGGTGAGGGCTCCGGGTGCCGAGGGTCATCTTCGGTGTTCTGGCGCGAAGGACTCCGCGGTCTGCGGGTGGGGAGGTCGCCGCTGTCGGCGTCTGGTCCCGGTCAGCGGGCGGGCACGGCCTGGCGCAGGTACTCCCTGGGTGACATGCCCCGGACGCGTTTGAAGGCTGAGCTGAGGGCGAAAGCGCTGCTGTAGCCGACCTGCCTGGCCGCGGAACCGAGGGTGGCGTCGGTCTCGCGGAGCAGGTCGGCCGCCAGTGCCAGGCGCAGGGACGTCAGGTAGTTCATCGGGGGTTCGCCGACCAGCGCGGTGAAGCGGCGGGCCAGCGCGGCCCTGGACACCCGGCACCGGGCCGCCAGGGTCGCCACCGTCCACGCCTCGGCCGGGTCGGCGTGGAGCAGGCGCAGCGCCTCGCCGACCACGGGGTCGTGCTGGGCCCGGTACCAGCCGGGCGACCCCGTGCCCGGGCTGGCCAGCCACGCCCGCAGCACGCTCACCAGCACCAGGTCGAGGAGCCGGTCGAGCACCAGTTCCTGGCCAGGCTTGTCCTTGCCGACCTCGGCCTCCAGCAGGGACACCAGCGCCGCGTCCTCGGCGTCGACGGGCCGCACGAGCACCGGCGGCAGCGCGCCGATGAGGCGCTGGCCGACCTCGCGCTGCAACTGGTACGTGCCGCTCAGCATCACCGTCGAGCCACCCGGGTCCGGGCCCCAGGTGCGCACCCCCAGCAGGCGGGACTCGCCGACGTCGACACCCTCCACTGTGGTGCAGACCTGTCCGGGCCCGACAGTCACCTGAACCGGGGTGTCCGGCTCGTCGGCGACGGTGTACGGGGTCGGGCCGCGCACGATGGCGATCTCGCCGGGCTCCACCGCCACCGGGTCGCCCTCCGCCGAGGTGATCCACGCCCGGCCCCGCACCATGGTGACCAGCGACAGCGGCGCGCGGTCCTCGATCCGCAGCGACCACGGCGGGGTGAGGATCGACCGCAGCAGGAACGCGCCCCGGGCGCGGGGCCCGTCCAGCAGGCCCGCGAGCGTGTCATCCATGAGGATGCTCATCGCGCCAACCTAGACGATCCCCCGGATTCGGCGGTGGATCAGGCGAACATCTCGCCGAGCAGCTCGGCGTCGATGGGGATGGGCGCGGGCCGGTAGGCAGGCGGCCGGACGCCCATCAGCTCGCGCACCAGGAAGTCCCAGCAGCGCTTGCGGACGTACGCGAGGCAGTCGATGAACGTGTGCTCGGCCCCCGGCACGATGAGCAGCTCGAAGTCCTTGTCCGCGGCGATGAGCCGGTCGACGAGGCGCAGCGTCTGGTCCGGGTGGACCTGGTCGTCCAGCCCGCCGTGGACGAGCAGCAGCCTGCCCGTCAACCGGTCGGCGATGTCCACGTTGGACGCCCGCGCCCACGCGTCCGGGTTGTCCGCGCCGTCGTAGGTCTCCACGAAGCCCGGGTTGAAGCAGCGGGCGTCGTGCGAGCCGGAGAGCGCGACCCCCACCCGGTAGACGTCGGGGAAGTCCAGCATCGCCCGCACGGTGGCGAACCCGCCCCCGGAGTGGCCGAACGCGCCCACCCGGTCCAGGTCCATCCACGGCCGGGTCTCGGCCAGCTGCCGCAGCGCCGCGACGTGGTCGGCCAGGGACCCCGCGTCGGCCAGCGAGGCCGCGTCGTGGAAGGCCTTGTCCCGCCCCGGCGTGCCGCGCCCGTCCACCGCGACCACCACGAAGCCGAGCGCGGCGAGGGGTTCGGCGTCCAGGCCCATGCCGCCCGGGTCGAAGGCGGGGGAGACCCGGTTGACCTGCGGGCCCGGGTAGAGGGTGTCCACCACGGGGTACCGCCGCTCGGGGTCGAACCCGCGCGGCCGGTACAGCACCCCGTGGATGTCGGTGACCCCGTCGGCGGCCTTGACGCGGAACCGCTCCGGCGGCGTCCACCCCGTGGCGACGAGCTTGCTGACGTCCGCGCGCTCCAACTCGACCAGCACCCGCCCGGACCAGTCACGGACCGCCGTGACCGGCGGAATGTCCACTGCAGACGCCGAGTCGATGAAGCACTCCTGGTTCTCCGAGACGGTGACGACGTGGTCCAGTTCGTCGTCGGTGACCTTGGCGAACCCGCTGCCGTCCAGGCCGATCCGGCACAGCGTGCGCCGGTACGGGTCCTCCGCGACGAGCCCGGACGCGATGAAGTACACCACCCGTGATGCCTCGTCGACGCGCACGATCTGCCGCACCGCCCACGGCCCCGAGGTGACCTGCCCCAGCAGCTCGCCCGACCGCAGGTCGTACCGGTACAGGTGACCCCAGCCGTCCCGCTGCGAGTACCACAGCACCTCGTCGGCCAGCACCCGCACGATCGGCGGCTCGAACAGCCACTGGTTGGGCTCCACCCGGGTTGGCCCGGTCTCGCTGACCACGGTGGTGACCTCGCCCGTCGCCGGGTCCATCCGGTGCAGGGTGAGCGTGCGCAGGTCGCGGGGCTGGCTGAGGTAGTACACCGCCGAGCCGTCCTCGGCCCACCACGCCCACTTGGCCGTGATCGGCGACAGCCGCGTCATGAGCAGCGGCTCGGCCTGCGCGCGGACCACCGTGCCCTCGGCGACATCCAGCACGACCAGCTCGGCCAGCGGCACGGACTCGTCCCCGGGATGGGCGAACCGCTGCATGTGCGTGCGGGGCGCGCCGCCGTCTGCGGGCCTGGCCTCCACGAGGTGGGCGAGCCGGACGGCGCGCTCGTCGGTCCGGTGCGCCAGCACCCTGGTCGAGTCGGGCGACCACACCGCCGCGGGCGGGAGATGGGGCAGGCCGATCTTGCGCAGCAGGGCGGCGTTGCCCGTGCTGGCCGGGCCGAGCCCGTACCCGTGGTCGGGTCCGCCGTCGGTGGTCAGCGCCCACTCGCGACCGTCGGACCGCGAGCGCGCCCAGAGGTCGTGCCCGCGCAGGGACACCGCGGTCTTCCCGTCCGGCGACGGCACCTCCAGCGGGTTGCCCGGCGGCGTGAACTCGGCGCGCTCGCAGACGTAGGTGTCCAGCGCGCAGCGCCAGAACTCGCCGAACGCGACGAACTCCACGGCGGTCCCGGTCAGGCCGATGGCCGCGAACGGCATCGCGTCCGGGTCGACCGGGTGTCCGGAGGCGGCGGACAGCGCGGCGGCGAGGCGGGGGTGGTCGAACGCGGGCTCGCGGGCGCCCGCCGCCGGGTCGACCAGCACGAACCGCTTGCCCGATCCGGTGCTCACCGCGTAGTGGAAGCGGGCGCCGCCGTCGATCCACTGAGGACGGACCCGGTCGCCGACGACGAGTTCGCCGGGGCGGGCCGGTCGGCGGAGCAGCTGCTCCGCGGCCTGGTAATCCTGTGTTGTGCTCACTGTCGGTCCTTCGAGTGGTCAGAGGCTGTGGGCGTCGATGTCGCCGTAGGCGGTGGTCGCGTGGATGGTCAGCTCGGCCGCGCCGGTGTTGCGCAGGGCGTTGGTGACGCGGCCGTGGCCCGTGCCCGCGTCGAGGGCGGCGGACACGCCTGCGGCGGCGCCGACGGACACGTTGCCCGCCTGGGTGCGCAGCACGACGGCGCCCGCCGTGGCCTCGGTGATGCTGATGTCGCCCTTCCCGGTGCTGATCTCCGCCGGGCCGGTGAGGCGGCCGACGGAGACGTCGCCCGCGTGGGTGGTGAGGCGGACGCTCGCGGCCTCGTCGAGCTTGACCCCGCCGTGCGCGCCCTCGTAGGCGACGTCGCCGAGCCTGCCGACGCCGCGGAGTTCGGCGCTGGCCGCCTTGGCGTCGACCCGGGAGCCGGTGGGCAGCTGGACCGTGACCTCGATGGACCCGGAGGCGCCGAGGAGCTGGTTGCGCGCCGACGCGGTGATCCGCAGGACGCCGTCGGCGTACTCGACCGCGGTCTGCTCGGCGACCTTCACGTCGCGGCTCTTGCCCGCGTCCACCGGCCGGACCTCGACCGCGGTGTCGGAGCGGTCGGCGGCGATGAACCGGACGTGCCCGGCGGGGATGTCGAGGACGGCGGCGATCGGGGCGGGGGTGGCGAAGGTGGGCATCGCGGTCTCCTGTGCTCGGTGTTTCTGACACTGGAAACGCTACGTTGCGTTCACGAAGTGCGCAACGAACTTGTTGCAGTGAATCCGTGTTTTCGCAGGTAGAACCGGCAAGATCGTTGCAACTGCTCTGAATTTAACGCAACGGAAGACGCGGGTCCGTTGCAATGGACGTGAAGTGAACGCTATGCTGGGAGCGTCACGGGAGCAAGGAGGATCGCGGTGCCGGGAGGCAGGCTCACCCAGCAGGAACGCCAGCAGATCGCGGCGGGGCTGGCCGACGGCCTCGCCTACGCCGAGATCGCGCGCAGGCTCGACCGGCCCACCTCGACGGTCACCCGCGAGGTGATGCGCAACGGCGGCCCCACCGGCTACCGCGCGGACCTGGCGCACCGCGCCACCGAGCGCCGCGCGCACCGCCGCAGGCAGGCCGCGCCGCGCGGCACGCAGGCGCCCCCGCCCGCCCACGGGCGCGACCCCGACGCCGTGCGCGAGTACGAGGAGGCGTTCACCACGCTGCTCATGCAGTCGGGCCTGCCCAAGATGATGGCCGCGGTGCTGACCTGCCTCTACACCTGCGACTCCGGCAGCCTCACCGGGGCCGAGCTCGTCCAGCGGCTGCAGGTCAGCCGGGCGTCCATCTCCAAGGCGGTCGCGTTCCTGGAGAGCCAGGGCCTCATCCGCCGCGAGCGCGACGACCGCCGCCACGAGCGCTACGTCGTCGACAACGACGTCTGGTACCAATCGATGATCTCCGCCGCCCAGTCCAACGCGCGGCTCGCCGAGACCGCGCGCCGGGGCGTGGCCATCCTCGGCCCCGCCACCCCGGCCGCCACCCGCCTGGAGAACATCGCCCGCTTCATCGACTTCGTCGGCGAGAGCATCATCCGCGCCGCCGAGCAGGCCCGCGAGGTCCTCTACACCGAGCCGCGCCCCGAGGACCGATAGCCGCGGGACAGGCCGAAGCCGCCCCACGCCGGTCGGCATGGGACGGCTTCGGTCGGGACGGGGTCAGCCGGTCCCGGAGAATTCGTTCAGCGCCGCGTCGGCGACCGCGCCGGAGACGACGGCGGCGCTGCCGAACACGTGCAGGTAGTCGGGCTGGTTGTCGGGATTGACGATCTGTCCCCTGTGGTGCTGCAGGAACAGCCGCGTCGGCGTGTCCAGCTTGGTGGCCTGGGTCAGCAGCAGCGGGTCGCCGTAGGTCATCAGCAGGCCCGTTCCGCCGAGCGCGTCGGGGAAGTTCATGCCGTTGGCCAGGCCGACGCCCCAGGACACGAGCTTGCCGCTGTTCGGGTCGGTGTAGAGCTTGGCGATGACCGCAGCGGTCTCGAACCGGTTCGCGCCGACGTAGGACTCGATCACCACGGGCGGGAACGTCGCCTTGACGGCAGTGTCGGCCGACCGGCCCGCGGTCATCATGAGCAGAGTCATGTCGTGCTCGTGCGCGCGGGACTCGGCGAACAGCCCGGTGCTGTTCGGCATGATCGTGTCCTGGGTGAACAGCAGCGCGATCGGCCTGCGGTCCGGGACATCGGGCGCGTGGGTCGCGTAGTAGGTGTACTGGGCCGCGAACGCGCCCGCCGCCAGCGCGTCGGGGAAGTTCATGCCGGTGGTGACGAAGAACAGGTTCGTCGACGGCATCCGCTGGGCGATCTTGATCGCCGTCTCGAACCGGTTGGCGCCCGCGAGCCGCTCGGTCTGGTAGCCCATGCCCTTGATCGCGGAGTCGACGCCCGCCGACAGCGACGCGGTGCTGCCGAGCAGGAAGACCTTGCCGCCGGGGGCCAGCACGCGCTGGATCTCGGCGCGCACCTCGGGCAGCAGCCGGTCCGGCACGGTCAGCAGCAGCGGGCCGTTGACGTAGGCGGCCAGCGGGCCGCCCGCCAGCGCGTCCGGGAACTGGTCGCCCCGGGCGAGCACGACGGCGTCGGCCTTGAGCACGTCGTCCCGCGGCTCGGTGTGGTTCCACCAGGTCCCGGAGGAGACGCAGACGGCCGTGGTGTACCGGTTCTGCCCGGCGTACCGCAGCCGCAGCACGTCCTGCGCGGGCGAGTACTTGCCGGTGATGCAGCCCTCCGGCCCCGCGGCCGCGCTGCGCCGGTCGGGCAGTTGCGCCTCGATCCGCGCTGCGTGCGCGGCGATGCCGGACATCATGTCGACGCGCTGCGCCTTGGCGAGCGGCGCCCGCTCCGCCGCTGCCGTGCCGCTCGCGAGGCCGACCACGGTGGCCGCGGCGAGCACGATCGCGCCGAGGGCTCTCGCGGAGAGCCGATTGGGTGTGGTGCGCATGTTTCCCTTTCCCCAGTCACGGATGCGTCCGTGAAGTTGGGGACAGTCTGCAAGAAGAACCCCTGGCGAGCCAGACATTTCCGGCTTTCCGGCCGTTGCCTACTCGGCGTGCCTGCGCCGCACCATCTCCGTGATCCAGATGGGAGCGAACGGCGACGTGCAGTTCGGGGGAGTCGGGTAGTCCTTGAGCACCTGAAGGCGCTCGCCGATGGCGACAGCGCGGGCGCGGTGCTCGGCGTGCTCGATCCCGATCTGGGCCAGGCAGTGGTTCATCGCCCACTGCAGACGGTCGGGCGCGCCGCCCATCCGCGCCTCGATGACGTCGAGCAGCCCCGGCAGGTCGAGGCCCGCGGGCTTCTTGACCACGCGGTCGGAGGTCAGCGCCCAGCCCGCGCTCGCGACCACCGGGTCGGGGTCGGCGAGCCAGGCCACGCGCAGCGCCTCGGCGTGCTGGCTCTTCTTCACCACGTAGTTCACGAACCAGTCGTGCACCTTGGGCGTGCGGGACTCGCGCAGCATGCTGTCCAGCTCGTCGCGGTCGAACGCTTTCGGGCGGGCGACGAGGACGGCCAGGAGCCGTGCGGCGGTGTCGCCGGTCGCCCAGAGTCCGAGCGCGAGCTCCTGCCGCGTCTTCAGCCGCTTGGCGATCTTGCGCAGCTCGCCGAGGTTCACGCCGTGGTCGTCGCCGTGCTTCTCGTTCACGGCACGGGCCTTCGGGTCGTCGAGCGCGGCCAGCTCGGCCATCACCTCGGCCACGGTCGGCTCGGTCACCTCGGCCTCCTGTCCGCCACGGGGAGGCCCAGCCTAGGGGCGACCCCGGGATGCGGGGGGAGGCGGCGCCGACACGATCGAGGTGTCGGCGCCGCCTGCCGTCCGTCAGGCGACGGCGGTTCCCTCCAGTTCGACCAGCAGGGTGGGGATCGCCAGGCGGGTCACGCCGAGCATCGTGGTCGTCGGCGCCACCCCGGCCGCGCCCAACCGCGCGGCCAGCACGCCGTAGTGCTGGAACAGCAGGTCGACGTCGGTGGTGTAGACGTTCAGCCGGACGAGGTTCGCCAGGGACATGCCCGCCGCGCCGAGCACGGCCTCCAGGTTGTCCAGGCTCAGCGCCACCTGCGCGGCCATGTCGCCGTCGTGCTGCGGCTTGCCGTCGCCGCTCATCGCGGTCTGCCCGGCGCAGTACAGGGTCCGGGTGTGCCCGGCGACGACCTCGCCCTGGTTGTACCCCAGCTCCAGCGACCAGTTCCAGGGGTTGACCGTCGTGCGCTCCACTGCCACTTCAGCTCCATTCGGTTCATCGACAGTGGGACGAGCCTCCCCGAGAATCACGACATCCTCTGTCAGGTATTCCGGTACGGTCTGCGCGTGCGTGCCGACCGGTTGGTGTCGCTGGTGCTGCTGCTGCGCCAGCGCGGTCGGCTGTCCGCGGCGACGCTGGCGCGCGAGCTGGAGGTCTCCACCCGCACCGTGCTGCGCGACATCGAGGCGCTGTCCTCCGCGGGAGTCCCGGTCTACGCCGAACGCGGCCGACACGGCGGTTTCGCGCTGCTGCCCGGTTTCCAGACCGAGCTCACCGGGCTGAACCACGACGAGGCGCTCGCCCTGCTCGTCGCCGGGTCGCGGCGCGGCGCGCAGGCGTTCGGCCTCGGCTCGGCGCTCGCCTCGGCCATGCTCAAGGTGGTAGACGCACTGCCGGAGAGCCATCGGGACACGGCCGCGGGCGCGGCGCGGCGGCTGCTGATCGACCCGGAGACCGACCTCCTCGCGCGCCGCGTGGCCGCCGACGAGGCGCCCGAGAGCGTGGTGGCCGAGGTCCGGCGCGCGGTGTTCGCCGGGCGCAGGCTGCGCATCCGGTACGCGGCGGTGGGCCAGACCCCGAAGTGGCGCACGGTGGACCCGATCGGCCTGGTCACCGTCCACGGCCAGGGTTACCTGCTGGCCACGCGTTCCGGCGCGGACCGCACGTATCGGCTGTCCCGGCTGTCGGCCGCGGAGGAACTGGACGAACCCGCGCAGCGCCCGGACGGGGTCGACCTCGATCGCGCGTGGCAGGAGCGCAGCGCGCGGTTCCGCGCGGGCGACGACCAACTCGCCGTCCTCGTTCGAGTGAATCCGGTGCGGCGCGCGGAGGTGGCGGGCACCGCGCTGGCCGTCCTCAGCGAGGAATCCGACGCGGACGGCTGGCTGCGGCTGGAGGTGACCTTCCAGGACCCCCGGCACGCCGAATGGGCGCTGTGGCAGCTCGCCACGGACGCGGAAGCCCTGTCCCCGCAATGGCTGCGCACCGTCCTGCACGATCGCGCCTCGGCGATCGCCGCCCGCTACGGCGTCTCTTCCTGAAGATCTGTCACTGTCGGGGTTTCCAGTTTGTCCCCGGAGCTCACCGGAAGGGGTGAACTCCCTTGGCGCGCAGGGACTCTGTGTCATGATCGATGTCCTCGACGGGCTGGCGGAGAGGGGCGGGGATGCGGGGCAGGCGTGTGGCGGGTCCGCTGGCGTGGCTGCTCGTCGCCCTGCTCCTGGCTGCCTGCGGGCGGAGGGGCAGCGACCGCGACGACGCGTCCGACCCGTCGGTGTCGTCCGATCCGTCGGTGTCGGCCAGTCCGACCGACGAGGCCGCCGGCGAGGGGCCGGGGCTGGAGATCGTGATCGAGGGCGGCGGCGGCTCAGGTGAGGGTTCGGGCGGCGGCGGAGCCGAGCAGACCCGGCCGGAACCGGCCCCGGAACCGACCGACCCGACCGAGGACGCGTTCCGCGCCGTCGCCCAGGGAACGTGCCTGCCGATCCACCGCGACGGCCGCGCGTGGAACGTCTCCACCCCGCCGAGCGCCGTGTCGTGCCGGAGCGAGTGGGCGGGCCTCTTCCAGGTCACCGCCACCAACACGACCTGCGCGTCCGGCGTCGGACGGGACGAGTGGACCTACCACTCGTCCGTCACCGGCAACACCACGACGCTGTGCCTGAATCGCGTCTGGGTGCCGAACTACTGCGTGCTCGCCGAACAGTCGGGCAACGCCATCAACTCCATCGGCCACTCCACCGCGGTCGGCTGCAACGCCACCGAGGTCCCCGTCCCGTACAACCAGGTCTTGGTGATCGCCGCCGTGTACCGAGCACCCCCAGGCGCCACCGCCGACCACTGCCGCGCTGGCCCCCAGGACTACCGCCACTACTGGTCCCTCCTCGCCGACGACGGCAACACCCTGGTCTGCTTCACCCCTCGCGCCTAGCCGCCCTGTAACGCCATGGGCGGTCCGGAGATTTCCCGATTCTCGTCGTGGCGCCTGGGCAGCCCAGGCGCCGCCGAAGCCGTCGGGGATCGTGCGACGCGTCCCCCGGCCGCGAAACGAACGAATCGCGCGAAAGGGAATGGTTGAGGAATCCACCGGACCGCCATTCCGGATGAGCGTGGGAGAAATACCCAACCGGACTAATCGGGGGCCTTGTTATTCGGTTACCGTCGATGGCTCATTGCTCGCCGAAGGGGGAGGCGAAATGGGTGCGTTCTCGGTCGTTGTGGTGCAGCAGGGCGTCTGGCACATGGCGAAGGAGTCCATGCCGCTGGCGGCGGGATACCTGACGGCGGCGGTGCGGCAGGACCCGGAGCTCGCCGGTCGGTGCGACACCGGGATCCTGAACTTCCCGGGGACCGCGTCGCCGTGGGGGATGGCGGTGGAGTTGGTGCGCTCGGGGGTTCCCGACGTCGTCGGGTTCTCGGTGCTGGGGTGGAATGTCCGGCAGTTCTCGGCGGTCGCTGAGGCGGTGAAACAGGCAGCGCCGGGCACGCTTGTCGTGTTCGGCGGCAACCACGTTGCCCACCAGGCCGAGCGGGTGTTCCGCCAGTGCCCCGCGGTGGACGTCGTGGTCAACGGCGAGGGCGAGGCGGTCTTCGTCGACATCGTGCGGACGCGCCTGGCGGGCAGGGGATTCCACGGCATCGCCGGGATCTCCTACCGCGCCCCGGACGACACAGTGGTGACCACGCCGGAACGGCCGAGGCGGGACGACCTCGACGAGCTCCCGTCGCCCATCCTCACCGGCGCCATCCCCCTGCGCGACGACGACGGCGGCTTCCGCTACGACGTCGCCCTGATGGAGACCAACCGCGGCTGCCCGTACCGGTGCGCGTTCTGCTACTGGGGCGGCGCCGTCGGCCAGAAGGTGCGCGCGTTCTCCCGGGATCGGCTGCGCGCGGAGCTGACCGCACTCGCCGAGGCAGGCGCGGACACGATCGTGCTCTGCGACGCCAACTTCGGGATGCTGCGCCAGGACGCCGATTTCGTCGACGACCTGATAAGCGTGCGCAGGCAGTACGGATACCCCCGCGCGCTGGAGACCTCGTGGGCCAAGAACAAGTCGGCCACCTTCTTCGACATCGTCCGCACGATGAAGCGGGAGGGCCTGCGCAGCTCCTTCACCCTGGCCCTGCAGACCCTCGACGACGCGACCCTGCTGGCGATGAACCGCCGCAACATGCGGATCAACTCCTGGCACGAGCTGGCCGACTGGCTGGCGGCCGAAGGGCTGGACACCTACGCCGAGCTGATCTGGGGCGCCCCCGGCGAGTCCCCGGAGTCCTTCCTGCGCGGCTACGACGAGCTGGCCCGGCGCGTCTCCCGCATCGCGGCCTACCCGCTGCTGCTGTTGCCCAACACCGCCTACACCGAGGACCGGGGCCGCCACGGGTTCATCACCGTCCGCGGCGACCGCGACGACTTCGAGTACGTGCTCGCCACGCGGGAGATCAGCCTGGCGGAGAACCTGCGGATGCAGCGGTTCCTGTTCTGGGCGCGCCTGCTGGCCGAGAACCTGGTGCTGCGGTCGCTGTGGCCGGTCGCCGGGGCCGTGCTCGGCATGGGCCAGTCGGCGCTGGTCCTGTCCGTGGCCGACCACATCGACGGCGCGGAGACCCCGGGCGCGCGGCTGGTGCGCGCCGCCGCCGACGGCTCGGTCGCCGACCCCGACTCGCTCGCGCCCGCGCTGGAGTTCTGCTTCTCCACCACCGAGTTCGACGACCTGCTCATGGGCTGGTGGGCGGGGATCGAGCCGAGGGTCCCCGCGCCGTGGCGCGTCCCGCTGCGCGAGGTGCTGCGCCACGACCTCGACACCCGTCCGCTGCCCGACCCGGCGCGCCGCGGCCTGCCCGACGCCGAGCTGGTCGGCGAGGACGGCGACCTCCACTGGTCGGTGGAGCGGACCTACCTGGTCGACGTGCCCGCGCTGGCGCGCGCCGCCCGGCTCGGCCGCCTGGGGGACGCCCCGGCGCCGAGCCCGCACCGGACCCGCCTGCGGTTCAAGCGCGGCTTCGCCGAGCTGGCCAGGTCGACGAACCACGAGGAGACCGCGCACTACGTGGCGACCACGACCGTCCGCGCGCAGGCATGACGCTGCGTTCCCCGCTCGACGTCCGACCCGGCTACCGAGGGCTGCTGCGCTCGCCGAGGCGTGCGGCGATGGTCCTCGCGGGCGGGGTCGCCCGGTTCCCGATGACCGGCGCGGGCGTGGCGATCGTGCTCGCGGTGGCGGGCGCGACCGGCTCCTACGCCGTCGCGGGCGCGGCCTCCTCGGCCTACGTGGTGCTCGCCGCGCTGGCCGCGCCGGTGCTCGGCAGGCTGATGGACCGGCTCGGGCAGGCCCGCGTGCTCGCCGCCGCGGCCCTGGTCCAGACCGCGGCCCTGCTGACGCTGGCCGCGGTGGCCGCCGCCGCGCACCCGGTGGTGATGATCGCGCTGTGCGGGGTCGTCGGGCTGGCCGCGCCGGACGTCGGCGCCGCGGTGCGGTCCCGGTGGGCGTTCCTGCTCCGCGACGACGGCGCGCGCCGCACCGCGTTCCTGCTGGAGTCGGTGGTCGACGAGACGATGTTCGTGGTCTCGCCGCTGGCGGTCAGCGCGGCCGCCGCCGTCCACCCGTCCGCCGGGCTGGTGGTCGTGGCGGCGGGCCCGGCGTTCGGCGCGACCGCGCTGGCGATGCAGCGCGCGACCGCCCCGCCGCCCGGGGGCCGGTCGACGGCGGCGCGCCGCCGCGTCGCGGTGATCACCAGGCCGGGCCTGCCCCGGCTGGCGCTGATGTTCCTGGGGCTCGGCGCCTACCTGGGGTCCATCGAGGTGCTGCTGGTCGCCTATGCCGACCGGGCGGAGCGGCCGGTGGAGGCCGGGATCGCGCTGGCGGGCTGGGCCGCGGGCAGCGCCGGGGCCGCGCTGGTGCTGGGCGCGCGGATCGCGGCCTTCGCCCCGGCCCGGGTGCTCATGGGCAATGTGGCGGTGATGGCCGCCTTCGGGCTGCTGCTGCCCGCGAACCACGGCCTCGTCTGGCTCACCGCGGTGTGCTTCTGCGCCGGGATCGGCGCGTCCCCCGCGCTCAGCGCGGGCTTCTCCCTGGCCAGCGACCGCGCGGGCGACGACGGCCGCACCGAGGGGATGACCTGGATGTCCACCGGCATGGGCTTCGGCACGACGCTGGGCGCCCTGACCGGCGGCCTGGTCGCCGACCGCGTCACGGGCCAGGAGGGCTATCTGCTGTGCTCGCTGTTCGGCCTGGTGGCCCTGGCCGCGGCGGCGTGGGCGGTGGTCGACCCGCGATCACGGCCAAGGTGACGAGCACCGCGACGGTGACGACCGGGTACACGCTCGTCTGCAGGACCTGGGTCGGGCTGAACGCGAGCCCGCCGCCGGGATCGATGCCCCACTCGAAGACCCGCAGGGCGAACGCCGCCACGACCAGCGCCAGCCCCGCCGCGGCTGCCCAGGACGCGCGGGCGTGCGGGAGCAGGAGCACCGCCAGCGGCAGGACCCAGACCCAGTAGTGGTTCCAGGAGACCGGCAGCACCAGGCACTCGACGAGCGCCACGCACACCAGGCCGAGCAGGTCGCGCCGCCCGCCGCCGGGCCCGGACCGCCCCAGCCTGACCGCGATCGCCATGCCTGCCACGCCCACCACGACCGCGACGACGAGCCACGGCAGCAGAAGCCCGTCCGTGCCGTGGAAGGCGCGCACCATGACGCTCCACAGTGAACTCGTGTAGACCTGCTCGGGCCGCTCCGCCTTGGGCGCGCCCGTCAGGCTGGTCCAGTACGTCCACGAATCCTCCGGCCGCAGCAGGAAACCGACGCCGACGGTCGCCGCGAAGACCGCCGTGGCGACCCCGGCCGCCCGCGTGCGCCGGGTGAGCAGCAGGTACACCACGAACACCGCGGGCACCAGCTTGATCCCGGTCATCACGCCCAGCGCGACCCCGTGCCAGCGCGCCCCCGGCCGCCGCGTCACCTCCCAGAACGCCACCGCCATGACCGCCAGGTTGACCTGGCCCAGGAGCAGCGTCGCCTCCACCGGTTCGAGGACCAGCGAACCGGCCGCGAGCAGGCCCGCCCACACCGACGCCCTCGTCCCGCGCACCCCGACCCGGTCCAGGCAGTGGAGCAGCACCCATTGCAGGGCAAGCAGTCCCACCACGTTCCACACGACGCCGACGGCGGTCGCGCCCGCGAGCGTGAACGGGATGAACACCACCGCGCCGAACGGCGGGTACTGGAACATCAGTTCGCCCTCGGTCAGCGGACCGGCGTACAGCGATCCCTGTCCCAGCAGGATGTCCGCGCCCGCCTGGTACACCTTGAGGTCGAGCATCCAGGCGTAGTCGTCGACCCGCACCGCGCAGTGGACGCCCGCGACGGCGACCGCCACCGCGAGCGCCAGCGCCACCCGACCACCCCGCCCAGGTCCGGCACGGCCCTCCGTCGGTGGGACCCCCATGGGGCCATGGTAGGTGATCGGGCTCACACCGTCGGTGGTTTTCGCCCGGTCAGACGGGCCCGTCGTAGACGAGGGTGAGCGGGCGGCTGGGGCCGAGCGTGATGCTGTGGGGCCGGGCCCGGGGGACCGGACGCGCGCGGTCGGACGGCGTGAAACGGCCAGCGCTCACCAGGGTCCCCAGCACGACGCGCATCTCGTACTCGCCGAAGGCCGCGCCGATGCAGCGGCGGTGTCCGCCGCCGAAGGGCGCGTACTCGTGCGGGCGCGGCTTGGAGTCGAGGAAGCGGTCCGGGCGGAACGCGAACGGCTCGTCCCACACCTCGGGGTTGTGGTGCAGCAGCGAGGTGGCGACCGCGGCGGTGTCCCCGGCGACGAGGTCGACGCCGCGGAAGCGCCAGGGCGCGGTGAGCATGCGGGCCACCATCGGCACCACCGGGTGCAGCCGCATCGCCTCCTGGCACACCGCGCCGAGGTAGGGCAGCGCGGCCAGGTCGTCCGGCGCGGGCGCCGTGCCGAGCGGCGCCAGCTCGTCGCGGAGCCGCCGCGCCGCGCCGGGCTCGCGGTGCAGGTGGTACATCGCCCAGGCCAGCGAGGTCGCCGTCGTCTCGTGGCCCGCCACCACCATGGTGCGCAGCTCGTCCAGCAGGTCGCTGGCGGACATCGCGCCGCCGTCCTCGTACCGGGCGGTCAGCAGCAGGGACAGGATGTCCTCGCGGCCGTCGACGCCTGCCTCACGCCGCGCGTCGATCTCCGCGGTGAGCAGCGCGTCGAACTCGGCGAGCCTGCGCCGCAGCCGTGCCGCCGGGCCCAACCGGCCGACGGTGTGCCGGAACGCGGGCATGGCGAGCGCGGGGGTGTACCCGGCGAGCAGCCGGGCGGTCGCCGAGGCGAACCGCTCGCCGCGCGCGCTGTCCTCGACGCCGAAGATCGCGCGCACGATCACCGCCAGCGTGACCGCCTGCCCGAGCGCCAGGACGTCGACCGGCTCGCCCGCGCGGTGGCGGCCGAGCCGGTCGAGCGTGACCCGCTGGATGATCTCCCCGTACGCGCGCATCCGCCTGCCGTGGAACGGCGGCGCGAGCAGCCGCCGCTCGTGCCGGTGCCGGTCGCCCTCGACCATGATCAGCGAGCCGGGGCCGAGCAGCGGCTCGACCATGTTCGGCCGGGCGGTGGCGAACAGCTCCACCGGCCCGGCGAACAGCTCGCGCGCGCCCTCGGGGTCGCCGGTCACCACGAGACGGCCCGACCCGGGGACGCGCACGATCACCGGGTCACCGCGCAGGGCGCGCTGTCTGCGCAGGTAGCCCTCCGGGTCGAAGGGCGCGGTGGCGGTGTTCAGCACGCTGCGGATCTTCACCCGTCCCATGGTGCCCGAGCGGGCGGCTCAGAGTGCCAGGCGCGGCCAGGAAGCGGTGTCCCGCAGCAGTTGCCGGTCATGCGTGGCGATCACGACCGCGGCCGGGGTGCCCGCGAGCGCGGCGGTCAGCTCGTCGACGAGCGCGGCCGACAGGTGGTTGGTCGGCTCGTCGAGCAGCAGCACGTGCGGGCGGTCCGCGAGCACCGAGGCCAGGTCCAGCCGCCTGCGGGCGCCGACCGACAGCTCGGCCACCGGCCGGTGCGTGTCGTGCCCGTCCAGCAGGCCCAGGTCGCTCGCGCGGTGATCGCCGTGCAGTTCCACCGCCGTGCGCCGGTCCGGCGGCTCGGACTCCTGCCCCAGCCAGTCGACGCGCGCCGGGCGGGCGCGGGAGACCGTGCCCGTGGTCGGCGCCAGGGCGCCCGCCAGCACCGCGAGCAGCGTCGACTTGCCCGCGCCGTTGGGCCCGGTGACCACCAGCCGGTCCCCGGAGTCCAGCGCGAGGTCGACCGGGCGGGCGAGCCTGCCCGCCACGGTGAGGCCCTCGGCGCGCAGCAGGGTCGAGCCGCGGTGCTCGGGCAGCTCGGGCATGGCGAACCGGCTCGGCGGGGTCGGCACGGCCACCACGTGCGCGGCCAGGTCCTCCTGCCGTCGGTGCACGGCCCGGACCAGCGCGGGAGCGCGGGTGGCGCGGGTGTGCTTGCCGTGGCCCTTGCCCGGCCGCCAGCTGTCGCGCAGCCGGTTCCGCGCGGCCGACAGGTCGTCGGCCAGCCGCTGCCGCTCGGCGACCTGCTCGGCGTGCAGCGCCTCCCAGCGGGCGCGTTCGGCCCGGCGGGCCTCGACGTAGGCGGCGTACCCGCCGCCGTACACCCTCGGCCTCCCGTCGCTGGACGGGTCGAGGTCGATCACCGAGGTGGCCACGTCGGCGAGCAGCGCCCGGTCGTGGCTGACCAGCACGACCACGCCCGGATGGGCGCGCAGCCGCTCGGTGAGGTGGTCGAGGCCGTCCGCGTCGAGGTGGTTGGTCGGCTCGTCGAGCAGCAGCACGGCGTGGTTCGCGCCGAGCAGGCAGGCCAGCCGCACCCGGTGGCGCTGCCCGACCGAGAGCGTGCCGAGCGGGCGGTCCCGCTCGGCGACGGCGCTCAGCGCGGCCAGCGAGACCTCGACGCGCCGGTCGGCGTCCCAGGCGTCCAGCGCCTCGGCCTCCGCCAGGGCGGCGGCGTAGGCGTCGTCGGCTCCCGGACGGCCGTCGGCCAGCGCGGCGGTGGCCTGCTCCAGGCGGGCGAGCGCGCCGCGCGCCGCTGCCAGTTCGAGGTCGATCAGCGCGCCGACGGTGTCCGCCGGGCCGAGCGGGAGCTGCTGGTCGGCGACGCCGAGCGAGCCCGCCCGGCGCACCTCGCCCCGGTCGACGGGCGCCTGGCCCGCGAGCACCCGCAGCAGCGTGGTCTTGCCGCGGCCGTTCTCGCCGACGACGGCGACCCGCTCACCCGCGGCGGCGACGAGGTCGACCCCGGCGAGGACGGGCCGCCCGCCGAAGGAGAGGTGCACGCCGGACACGCGGACGTGCGCTGCCCGCACGACGGCAGGCGAAAGAGGGGATGACATGAGGGAACTGCCTCCAGTGACGTGATGCGCGGAGAGGACGAGAACCGGCGCCGCGCTCGCGCGGTGCCGGGGGAGGCGTCGTCCCTCAGAGGAACAGCAGTTGCTGCATCACGTCCACCACGGTAACCCACCCCGGCGCGGGCGGGCACCCGGTTTTCGTCACACGCCGACTCGGGGTGCTTCCCGCGGATGCGGGTCCATTGTGGATGCGCTGACGGGCTCACCGCTCGCGCCGTCGCGGTGTACCAGCGGGACAGCAGCGGCTGACCCGCGTCGCGGAGACGGTGCAGGCGTTAGGCTGCGGCCGTGCGCGAGATCATCACCGCGGGGGAGCGACCGGACCTGAAGAAGGCGGCCGTGGCGGCGCTCCGCGGCGAATGGCCCGCGTTCGTGCTGCACGACGCGGTCTCCACCACCCACCGGCAGGCCGTGGGGGAGTACTTCGCCCGCTACGACGTCATGCTCGTGGAGGACGGCGAGGTGCTGGCCCTGGCGGTCGCGGTGGCGCTGCGCTGGGACGGCGTCGTCTCCACGCTGCCCGACGGCTACGACGGCGCCCTCGTCGCCGCGGTCACCGAGCACGAGAGCGGCGTCGCACCGGACACGGTGTGCCTCATGTCGGCCACGGTCCGCCCGGACCGCGCCCGCGGCGGCCTGGCGGGCGTGATGCTGACCGCGCTGCGGGAGCGGGCGGCGGACGCGGGCCTGACCAGGGTGATCGTGCCGGTGCGCCCGACGCTGAAGGCGAGGTACCCCTTGACCCCGATGGCCGACTTCCACCGCTGGACGCGGGCGGACGGCCTGCACCTGGACCCGTGGATCCGCACCCACCAGCGCCTGGGCGCCGAGATCCTGGCCCCCGCGCCGAACTCGATGGTCGTGACCGGCACGGTCGGGGAGTGGGAGGACTGGGCGGCCATGGCGTTCCCCCAGTCCGGCCACTACGTGGTGCCGGGCGCGCTCGACCTGGTCGAGATCGACCGCGAACGCGACCACGGGGTGTACCGGGAGACGAACCTGTGGATGCGCCACCCGGACATCGCAGCGAGCAGCTGAGCTATTCGGACATCGCGGTGCGCACCTGAGTCCGGATCGGCGGGGCGCCCGTGCGGTTGTCGATCTCCAGGTGCGGGACGGGCGGCGGGTCGTCCGGCCGCATCCGGGCGACGAAGGCGGCGAAGTCGGCGAGCTTCCCGGTGTCCCGCGGCGATCCCCGCCGCCGCAGCCGCTCGTGGAGGGTGGCGGCGTCCGAGCGGACCCACACCAGCCGGACGTCGCCGCCCAGCTCGCGCACCCAGCCGTCCCACCGGGCGGGCTCCCGGATCTGCGCGGTGAACGGCCCCGACAGCAGCACCGGGCACCCGTGCCCGCTGATCTCGCGCGCGAGCCTGGTGAGCCCGGCGTACTCGTGGACCTTGATGTGCTGGTCGTACCAGGCCCCTTCACGCTCCCCACCGTCCCGCCCCGCCGCGGCGAGGGTGGCGGCCACGAAGTCCCCGTACACGGTGTCCTTGTCCAACAGGGCGGGCACAGGCTTGAGGACGTCGAGCAGCACCTCCGCCACCGTGCTCTTCCCGGCCCCCGGCGCCCCCGCCACAACCCACACCGTCGCACCCATACCCCCAGTCTGCGGCCACCCGCCGAACCCCACGAGCGCGACCCCGCGGGACCGCAGACGGCGTGTGGTGGGATGACCGAATGGAGATGATCATCCGGTCGGCGGCCCTCGATCATGACGAGTACGGGGTCCTGACCGCGGGCCTGGCGGAGAACGCCGACGGCACGGGACGGTGCCTGCTGTTCCAGGCGTCCCTGCTCGCGTTCGACGACCAGGACATCGCCAACGGCGAGGACCGGTACTGCGTCATGACCGACACCGGCGCCACCGAGTACGGCGGCGTGCTCCGGGCTCGCCTCGAAGGTGACACGCTCTCCATCTCCCTCACGCCGCATCTCGCGGCCGTCCTGGCCATGGCCGAGGACGTGACCTGCCGATTCGAGGACATCGACCGCACGGCGGTCCGGGAGTTCACCGACGGGCTCCGCGCGGTCCTCGCGATCGCGCCGGAAGGTGATCGGCCGAGTGTTGAGGTGGTGTGATGGCTGAGCTCTCCCCGATGCTGGTTCGGGGCCGGACGTTGCAGGTGGTCGACTTCGGCGGTGACGGGCCGCCCGTTCTCGCGTTGCACGGGCATTTCGGGCGGGCCCGGATGTGGGCGGCGATCGCAGGCGAACTGGACGGGCGTCATCGGGTGATCGCGCTCGAACAGCGGGCGCACGGGCGTAGTGACCGGGGGCCGGTGTCGCCGGACGACTACCGGGACGACGTCGGGGCCGTGCTCGCCGAACTCGGCCCGATGCCCGTGGTGGGGCACTCCATGGGCGGCATCGTCGCCTTCCGCGCGGCGGCCCGGTATCCCGGGCTGGTGACCGCGCTCGTGGTGATCGACAGTCCCGTTCGCAACCAGCCGCCGGAAGTCCCGCGGCCGGTGTTGGACGTCAGCGGGTGGCCGCGGCGGGCGCCGACGTTGGCGGCGTTGCGGGCGGGCATCGAGGCGCACGGGATCCCCGATGCCGGGTACTTCCTGGAGAGCGCGGTCGAACACCGCGACGGCTGGGGGCTGCTGTTCGACGCCGAGGACATGATGGCGTCGCAGCGGGCGCTGGTGGGGGACTGGTGGCCGGACTGGCTGGCCGCCACCTGCCCCGCGCTCCTCGTGCACGGCGCGGACAGCTTCCTCCTCCCGACGCCCATGGCGCGGGACATGGCCGCCCGGCGACCGGGGACCACGCTGCGGGTGTTCCCCGGCGGCCACTGGGTCCACGACGAGCACCCCGGGCTCGTCGCCGCCGCCATCGCGGAGTTCCTTTCTAGCGGAACGGCTTGACGAGCTGGGCGAGGTAGCCGTCCGGATAGTCGGGCTCGGCGGCCATGCCGAGGTCGTCGCTGGTGAAGCGGCGGCCGGGGTCGTAGGAGTACGTGCCGAGCAGGTGGTCCCAGAGCAGGGTGAACAGCCCGAAGTTGACGTCGCCGACCCCGCCCACCTGAGGTGGTGGAACCGGTGCGCCTGGTTGAGGGCGACCACCGCCAGCAGCGGCCCCACCCGGTAGTCCACATTGGAATGCTGGAGGAGCAGCTGCACGGCGACGCACAGCGCCAGCGCGGAGGCGACGTCGACCGGCAGCCCGAGCACGACCAGCGGGGCGACGCCCGCCGCCGTCTCCAGGGTCTGGTGGACGGGGTGCTTCATCAGGCCGTTGAAGCCGTACGACCGCCGGACGCTGTGGTGGACCGCGTGCAGCCGCCACAGCGCGGGCAGCTTGTGGCTGGCCAGGTGGACCAGCGTGATGCCCAGATCGGCGACGAGCACGGCCGCGAACACCTGCAGGGCGAACGGCCAGTGCCCCGGCCACATCCCCTCGACCGACGCGACCGCGGTGAGCACCGGCAGGACGGCGACGCTCGCCAGGGTCAGGGTCTCGTTCACCGCCGCGTGGACGACGTCGCGCCGGTCGTCCCCGTGCGAGGTGTTCCACTCCGCGCGGTAGGGCAGGACGCGCTCGGCGGCGAAGGAGCAGGCGATCGCGACCAGCAGCAGCCCGAGCAGCCAGACCTTGGACCCGCCGCCCGCGATGACCGCGATCCCCGCTCCGTTGACGCCCAGGAGCATGAACGGCACATAGCCGTACCGGATGAGTGTGCGCATGGGCAGGACGATGCCGTCGCGACCGCGCTCAGGGCTTGAACGAACCCGCTGAGATCGTCACCCCCGCCACGAGATGCGAGGGGGCGAGGCCGAACATCTCGCGGCAGACCCGGGTCAGGTGGGCGCCGTCGGCGAAACCCGCGGCGTGGGCCGCCTCGGTGATCGTCCCGCCGAGCCGGGCGTGCTCGATCGCGCGCCGCAGACGCGCCCACCGCACGTAGGCGCGGAACGGCAGCCCGACCCGCTCGCTGAAGAGATGCCCCAGCCGCGACCCCGAGATCCCGACCGCCGCCGCGACGTCGTCCAGCCGGACCGGACCGTCGAGCAGCGCGGGCACCACCGCGAGCGCGTCGCGCAGAACCGGGCTCACCGGACCGACCTCGCCGGGATCACCCACCGACATCACTGCCGCCCACGTGTCGACGGGGTCACCCACCGCCGGCCGCGCCTCGACGGAGTCGTCCACCCGCTTCGCGGCCGCCCAAGTGGCGGTGGGATCACTCACCGCCGCTCGCGCCTCGACGGAGTCGTCCACCCGCTCCGCAGCCGCCCAAGTGTCGGCGGGACTGTCCACCCGCTCCAGCGCCGTCCACGCCTCGGCGGGGCCGTCCGCCCCCTTCGCCAGCGCCGCTGCCCACGCCTCGGCGGAGGTGTGGGGGAGCCCGGTGTCCCGGACGCGGCGGGTCAGTGCCCTGCCGAGCGTGCTCTCCGCGTCGACCCAGGTCAGCACGCCGTCGGAGGAACCCGCGATCTCGTGCACCGCGCCCGACGGGATGATCGCGGCCCGCACCCGGACACCGGCGCCCGACTCGTCGCGGACGGTCAGCGGTTCGCCCAGGCCCTGCACGACCTGGACCGCCGCATGCCGGTGCCGGTGGGCGGCGCCGATCAGGCCCGTGTAGGTGAGCCGTCCCGGCCGCAGCGTCGCGGTGCCCCGCCACGTCGTCATCGGCACATCCTCCTCACCGCGGGGGACCATCAAGCAGGAAGTCCAGGATCGGCTGGGTCTGGCCGACGATCGCGTGCGCGACCTCGGGCAGCACGGTCACGCTCGCGTGCGGCACCGCCCTGCGCACGCGATCCGCCGTGTCCTGGGAGTCGAACATCGCGTCGCGGGCGCCGACGATCACCCGCACCGGCATGTCCAGCCGCCGGAGGGCGTCGTCGGGGAAGACGGGCAGCCGGTCGCGGCGGGGCAGGAAGTGGGCGAACGTCAGCGCGAGGTAGTCGGCCACCTCGGGCAGGGCCATCGGGTCGACGCCCGCGACCGCCCTGATCGAGCGCATGAGGCCCCACCGGCCGAACGGCTTGTAGACCAGGACCTTGAGGAGGAACCCGACCTTCTGGCGGCCGATCCCGCCCGGGCACAGCAGGGCGAGCCGCCCGACCCGGTCCGGCCGCCGGATCGTGTAGTCCAGCGCCAGCCAGCCGCCGAGGGACGCCCCGACGACGGCGACCCGGTCGAGTCCGAGGTGGTTGAAGACGTCGTCCAGCCACAGCGCGTACGCGTCGGAGTCCAGCGGCGGGCGCGACGGCGCGGAGCGGCCGGGCTCGCCGATCAGGTCGACCGCGTGCACCCGGAAGTGCCGCGACCAGGCCGCGACGTCGCCCAGCCACATGGCCGCGTTCGAGCCCGACCCGTGCAGCAGCACGAGGGGCGGGGCGTCCTCGGGCCCGCAGACGAGCACGAACGTCTCGCCCTCGCGGGTCGGCACGCGCAGGTGCTCGGCGGGGACCGGCCACCCGGCGATGGCCTGGTCGTAGCGGCGCCGGATCTCCCGCCCGCCCGACTCGGTCTTGTAGATCATGAGTCCAGCACCGCCTGCAGGTACTCCAGGACCGCGCGGGTGTCGGCCAGCCCGGCGATGACGACGACCTTCATCCGGCCGCGCTCCTCGTCGTAGGCCGTCGACACCCGGACCGGCTGGTCGCCCGGCTCGCCGCGCATCGCCGTGAGCAGGGTGCTGACGCGGTGGGCAGTCTCCGGGCTCACCGCGTCGATCCCGACGACGGTCGACACGTCGACGTGCCGGTGGCGGCCGACCTCGGGCGGGTCCGCGACCGGCGCGCCGAGGAACGCCTCGAGGTCCTCGCGGGTGACGCGGTACTGCTTCCCGATCCGGACCGCCCGCAGTCGCTCGTCGCGGATGTAGCCGCGCACCGTGCGGACATGCAGTCCGAGCTGCGCGGCCACCTCCTCCGCGGAGTAGAGCTGTTTGGTCATATCACTACCCTAACATTCCCCACTGTGACGCTTGATGGGTAATTTTAGGGAGTAATACGGACTAGCTGAACAGGCTGAGCGTGTACCGGACCAGGGCGTCGCGGTCGCGGACCCTGGCCGGGTCCGCGCCGAGGTGCTGGGCCAGCGGCCTGGCGGCCGTCCAGTCTGCGGAGTCGGCGTGCTGGGTCTCCAGCTCCCACAGCCTGCCGATGAGCGACACCGCGACGGTCAGGATGGGCTGCACGTAGAACAGGCGCAGCCCTTGCGAGTCGTCCCGCTCGACGGCCCACTCCATGCCGACGAGCGCGCCCAACTGGTCGTACACCGCGCTGCCGGAGTCGCCCACGTCGGCGAGGTGGCCGCCGGTGTTGCGGCAGACGAACTGCTTGCGCACGGTCGGGCTGTTCTCCACCGGGCCGTCGAGGTCGCGCTGGGCGAACTCCGTCGACTCGAACAGGGCGTACCCGCCCTGCTGGTAGTTGTAGGCGACACCGGTCAGCTTGGCGTCCTTCGCCGTGCTGGGGAACTTCCGCGCGGTCTCGCCCACCGGCACCGCGCGGTCGATGGTGATGCCCGGGTCCACCTTCACGATCGCCCAGTCGACGGCCTCGTCCTGCACGCCGGTGATGTAGGCGCCGATGGGGGTGTAGTCGAAGCCGTTCAGGCTGGCCTCCACGACCCGGGTGCGCGCGGGGTGGTTCAGCCCGTGCTGGACGGTGAGGAAGTAGATGCCGTCCGCGCCGGTGAGGAACGGGCCGACCGAGCACTGCGCGTTGACTCCCTGGCGCTGGACGCGCATACCGCGGCGAAGCGTGGGCATGGGTTTCTCCGGAGGATCGGCGACGGCGGACCTGCGGGACCGCCGTACACCCAGTCGGCGAAGACGATCTTGTCGTTACCGCTGCCGCCCGGCGGTTTCCCGCCACCCAGCCCGATGCCGCCCGGGGCTATATCGTCAAGCGCAGCCGTGATACCCCGTGCGGATGGGAGCGTGTTGCGTGACCGACCACCCCGATGTGGCACCCGTGACCGAACTGGCAGCGGCCCTGCTGGACGAGGCCCGCCGCGCCCCCGCGCACCGGGCCGCCAAGACGCTGGTGTCCAACCAGGTGCAGCGGGCGACCCTGATCGCGCTCACCGAGGGCGCCGAACTCGCCGAGCACAACGCGCCCCCGGCGGCGACCCTGCACGTCCTGAGCGGGCAGGTCCGGCTGCACACCCAGGACGAGAGCTGGGAACTGGCCGAGGGTCACCTGGCCCCCGTCCCACCCCGCAGGCACGGAGTCCTCGCCCGCACCGACGCAGTTGTCCTGCTCACCGTCGCCATGTGCGAGTGAGGTGGTGCCACAACTCGCGGGCACCGACGCGGTTGTGCTTACCGTCGCTTTGCAGCTCGCCCACTCCAGCGCGGTTGTGCTGCTTGCTCTCGCCGTGCGAGTGAGGTGTGCTGTGTCGGCTCGCCCCCGCTGGCGCGGTTGTGCTGGTCACCCTCGCCATGGGCGAGCGAGCGGGGTGCCGCAGCGCGGAGCGGCCCTCCTCCTCGGTGGCGAGGCAGGCGGATTCGGCGGAGCGGCCGCGTAACCCGCCGCCTCGACCAGCGTGGCCGGGTGCCAGCCAACCGGAAACGGCCCCTCTGTGGCGCCGTTCAGCGGGGAAGCGGGGGCGGTGTCCGGCCCGCGTCGGAGTCGGTCAGAACGCGGTCCACGATGTGCTGCGCAGGGGGCTCGCCGATGACGCGGGTGGCCAGGTCGAGGGCGAGGCGGCCCAGTTCCGGGCGCAGGTCGGCCAGCACGCGCTCCCGCTGGGCGGCCAGGTCGGTCTCGCCGCGGTCGATCAGGCGCTGGACGCGGTCCTGGGCCTCGGCGTTCACCCGCGCCTGGGCGGCCTCGGCCTCGGCGCGGGCCGTGTCGCGGATCGCCGATGCCTCGGCGCGAGCGGCGCTCACCTGTGCGCGGTACTCCGCCAGGGCCTGCGCGGCCTTGGCCCGCGCCGCCTCGGCGTCGGCGATCCCGCCCTCGATCCGCGCGGTCCGCTCGCCGTACAGGCGCTCGAAGCGGGGCGCCACGACCTTCGTGAAGATGGCCAGCAACACCAGGAACGCGACCAGGCCGAGCGCGAGCTCGACGAGGTCGGGCTCCACCGGGTTCGGCCCTTGTCCTAAGTAGATACTCGTCACGATGCCCCCGGTGTCGGCGACGGTGCGACCAGCCTAGCGCACCCGATCAAGCCGGGAATCGGCGGAAAGTCCCTCACTTTCGGCAAGGGCGCCGAGTTCCGTCCGCGCCGTGACGCCGAGCTTCGGATAGGCCTTGTAGAGGTGGTAGCCGACGGTCCTCGGGCTGAGGAACAGCTGCGCCGCGATGTCCCGATTGGACAGTCCGCGGGCGGCGAGCCGGACGATCGTGCGCTCCTGCGGGGTGAGGGCGGCCAGCGGACCCTCGGCGGCGACGGGCACGGCCTCGCCGGTCGCGTCGAGTTCGGCGCGGGCCCGTCGCGCCCACGGGACGGCGCCGAGCCTGCGGAAGGCCTCGAACGCCGCGCGCAGCTGAGTTCTGGCCTCGGACCTGCGGCGCGCCCGGCGCAGCCATTCGCCGTACAGCAGCGCGGTCCGCGCGCGCTCGAACTGCCGGTCGTCGGGATGCAGCCCCAGCGCGGCCTGGTACAGCCCCTCGGCGTCCTCCTCCGGCGCGAGCAGCGCGCGACAGCGCCGCACGTGCGCGTCGATCCACGGCTGGCCCGCCTGCCGCGCCCAGTCCTCGAGCAGGACGAGCGGCGCGCGGGCGTCCTCCGGCCTGCCCAGCCGCGCCGCCGCCTCCACGAGGTCGGGAACGCTCCGCGCGCCGGGCAGCTGGTGGCGCACGGGCCCGCTGTGCAGGGCGGCCAACCGGGACAGGGCCGACTCCCACCGGGCGTTGCCGAGGTCGAGCAGGGCCAGCGCCCACTGCGCCCAGGACAGGCCGGGCGGCGGCGCGTCCGGCTCCGGCGCGGCGAGCGCGTCGTCGGCGAAGGCGTGGCAGTCCCGCTCGTCGCCGGAGACCGCGGCCAGGTACGCCAGCACGCCGCTGGTCTCGGCGATCCACTGCCGGTGCCCCAGTTCGCGCGCGATCCGCAGCGCCTCGCCCGCCTCGTCGGCGGCGTCGGGGTGCCTGCCGAGGAACACCGACGCCCGGGCGAGGCAGGCCAGCACCGGCGGCGTGCGGCCGATCCACCCGTTCTCCCGGCACTGCGCCAGGAGCGCGCCCGCCACTCGGCGCGCCTCGGCGTCCTGGCCCGCGACCTGCAGGCTGGTCGCGGCGACCAGGATCGTGTCGTGCGGGCCGCCGTACCCGGTGCGGCGCGCGGCGTCGACCCGCTCGGCGCGGGTCAGCGGGTCCCGGTCGCCCCGGCCGATCGCGGAGCGCACCGCCCAGGTCAGCAGGTGGGCGACGGGGGTCAGCGGGTCCTCGGGCGGCAGCGGCAGGGCGTCCAGCAGGTCCGCGGTCTCGGCGGTCTCGCGCTCCCCGAGGTACCAGGCGGCGTGCACGGCGTCGAGCAGGACGCGGGCCGCCTCCGCCGGGTCCGGGGTGAGCGCCGCCGCCTCGGTGAGCAGCCCGCTGGCCGTGCGCAGCGAGCCGTGGTGGAACGCCGCCGCGGCGCGCACCCGGATGGCGCGGACCGCCAGGGCGGGGTCGTCCGGGCGCGCGGACGCGGCGAGGTCGGCCATGCGGTCGATGTCCCCCTCCTCGGCGGCCGCCTCCGCGGCCAGCACGAGCCTGCGGGCGCGATCCGCAGCGGACGAGGACAGCCGGGCGGCGCGCTCGTAGGCCGCGGTCGCGGCGGCGTACCCGCTGCGCGTGGCGGCCCGCTGGGCGGTGTCCTCCAGCTCGGCGGCCACCCGCTCGTCGGGGCCGCTGGTCACCGCGGCCCGGTGCCAGGCGCGCCGGTCGGCGTCGTCGGGCCGGTCGAGCGCGTCGGCGAGCGCGGTGTGCACCACGATGCGCAGGCTGACCGGCGCGGCCCGGTACACCGCCGACCGCACGAGCGGGTGGCGGAAGCGCACGGTGTGGGTGTCCACCCGGATCAGGCCAGCGGCCTCGGCGGGCACCAGGTCCGTCGGCAGGCAGCCCAGCGGCTCGGCGGCGCGCAGCAGGACCGCGCGGTCCCCGGTGTCCTCGGCGGCGGCGACGAGCAGCAGGCGCAGCGTCGACTCGGGCAGCCGCCGCGCCTGGTCGAGGAACGCCGCCTGGACCGCGTCGGTCATCGGCAGCGCCGCGCCCGCGGCGACCGGCCCGCCCTCGGCGATGGCGGCGGGCAGCTCCAGCAGGGCCAGCGGGTTGCCCTGGGCCTCGGCGAGCACCCGGTACCGGTCGGCGGGGCTCAGCGCGGCGGCGTGGTCGGCCAGCACCGCGGCGGCGGCGGGCGCGTCGAGCCCGGTCAGCGCCAGGTGGGCGAGCCCGGGCGCGGCGAAGTCGGTCCGGGCGGCGATGACCAGCCCAACGCCCTCGGCGTCGAGCCGCCGCGCGGCGAACAGCAGGGCCTCGGTCGAGGCGCGGTCGAGCCACTGCGCGTCGTCGACCAGGCACAGCACGGGCTCGCCGTCGGCGTACTCGGCGAGCAGCGAGAGGACGGCGAGGCCGACCAGCATCCGGTCGCCCGGCTCGGCCGGGGCGAGGCCGAAGGCCCCGCGCAGGGCGCGCGCCTGCGGGGCGGGCAGGGCGTAGACGTGGTCCATGGCCCCGCGCAGCAGCAGGTGCAGTCCGGCGAACGGCAGGTGCGCCTCGGACTCGACGCCGGTGCTGCGCACGACCCGCAGCCCCGCCGCGGCCGCCGCCGCGTGCTCCAGCAGCGCGGTCTTGCCGATGCCCGGCTCCCCGGTGACGAGCAGGCACCCGCTGCGGCCCGCCCGGCAGTCCGCCAGCAGCCCGTCGATGACCGATATCTCCGCACCCCGACCGCGCAACACGGCCCGACAGTACTTAACCGGACGGTCGCGCCCGGACCGAAGTACCGGGGCGTGACGGATTCCGCGTCCCGCCCCCGGCCCTAGCGTGTGATCGAGACACGAGGAGGGGGTGACCATGTCCGACCCTGACGACGTGGCCCGGCGCTACCTGGCGGCCTGGAACGAGCGCGACCAGGCCAGGCGGCGGGCGCTCGTCGACGCGCTGTGGACTGACGACGCGGTCCACGTCGACCCGATCGCCACCGCGGCGGGCCGCGCCGCCGTCGACGCGGTGATCGCCACCGCGCAGCGCCAGTTCCCCGGCCTGGGCTACCGGGCCGCCGGGAGCGCCGACGGCCACCACGGCGTGGTGCGGCTCACCTGGGAACTGGCGCCGGAGGGCGGCCCTGCCGTGATCATCGGCGTGGTCGTCCTGGTCACCGACGGCGCCCGCGTCCGCGCGGGCTACGGCTTCCTCGACCCCGTCCCGACCGAAGCAGGAGTGGACAGTTGACACCGGACCCGATGACCCAGCACCCGCTGCCCGCGCACGAACGGGTGGTGTTCCTCAAACCGCTCATCAGCTCCCCGACCATCGAGGTCGGCGAGTACACCTACTACGACGACCCCGACGGCGCGACCGCGTTCGAGCAGCGCAACGTGCTCTACGCCTACGGGCCCGAACGCCTGGTCATCGGCAGGTTCTGCGCGATCGCCTCGGGCACGCGGTTTCTGATGGCGGGCGCGGAGCACCCCACGATGGGCGTCTCGACCTACCCGTTCACCATGTTCGGCGGCGCGTGGGCCGAGCGGACGCTCGACATCGTCACCGGCATGCCCAGCCGGGGCGACACCGTGGTGGGCAACGACGTCTGGTTCGGCTACCGGGCCACGGTGATGCCCGGCGTGCGGATCGGGGACGGCGCCATCATCGCCGCGGGCGCGGTCGTCACCGCCGACGTGCCGCCCTACACGATCGTCGGCGGCAACCCCGCCCGCCCCATCCGGCGGCGCTACGACGACGCCGACGTGGAGCGGCTGCGCCGGGCCGCGTGGTGGGACTGGCCCGTCGACGTCATCACCGAGCACGTCCGGACCATCATGGCGGGCGCCCCGGCCGATATCGAGCGCATCGCGGCGAGCCTGGAGCGGCAGCAGTGACCCTGATCGAGGAGTTCCCCGTCGCGGGAGGCGGCCCGTACGCGGTGACCACCGGACCGGACGGCGCGCTGTGGTTCACGATGGTCCACAGTGGAATGATCGGCCGCCTGGTCCCCGGCGGCGAGCCCGCCTACCACCGGCTCGACCCGGACAGCGGGCCCACCGTCATCACTCCCGGCCCCGACGGCGCGCTGTGGTTCACCGAGTACCGGGCGGACCGGATCGGCCGGATCACCACCGACGGCGCGGTCACGGAGTTCGCCGTGGGCAGCGGGCCGTTCGGCATCACGACCGGCCCCGACGGCGCGCTGTGGTTCACCGAGACCGCCGCCGACCGCATCGCCCGCCTCACCACCGACGGGCAGGTCACCGGCTTCCCGCTCCCGCGGCCCGGCGCGTTCCCGTCGGCGATCACGGCGGGCCCCGACGACGCGCTGTGGTTCACCATGAACCAGGCCAACGCCGTGGGGCGGATCACCGTGGACGGCGCGGTCACCGTCCACCCGCTGCCCACCCCGGCCGCCGCGCCGGTCGGGATCACCGCAGGACCGGACGGCGCGCTCTGGTTCGTCGCGATCGCCGCGGGCCTGACCGGCCGGATCACCACGGACGGGCAGGTGCGGGAGTTCCCGCTGCCCGACCGCGCCGGCCGCCCGCACGCCATCACCCCGGGCGCGGACGGCGCCCTGTGGTTCACCGAATGGGGCGGCAACCGCGTCGGCTCCATCACCGTCGACGGCGAGATCACCGTCCACGACCTGCCGACCCCCGGCTCCGAGCCCCACGGCATCACCCTCGGCCCGGACGGTGCGCTGTGGACGGCCCTGGAATCCGGCGCCCTCGCCCGCATCGCCCCGACACCGCTGCCCTAGGAGACCCGCCGTGCCCGTGAAGTTCAACCACACCATCATCCCCGCCAAGGACGGCGGCGAGTCGGCGCGGTTCTTCCGCGAGCTGCTCGACCTGCCCGAGGCGCCGTCGTGGGGCCCGTTCACCAACATCCTGCTCGACGACGGCGTGCTGTTGCAGTTCGCGGAGCTGCCCGGTGTCGACGAGATCCAACTGCGCCACTACGCCTTCCTGCTCGACGATGACCTGTTCGACCGCGCCCATGCCCGCCTGCGCGCAGCGGGCGTCGAGCACTGGGCCGACCCGGGGATGACCGCCCCGGCGAGACCAACACCGAGCACGGCGGCCGCGGCGTCTACTTTCTCGACCCCGCGGGCCACGCCATCGAGCTGATCACCAAGCCCTACCTGTGAACCTTGCCGCGGTTTGACAGTCGCCGTGACGCGATGTCGAGCGTCCGGGTGCGGAACGGTCACGCGCGGTAAGGGTTCCGGGTGCCGTTTGCCGGTTCTTTGCGCCCCTCGGTCCCGCCGTTGCCCGCCGATCGCGGGGGCTGCGACGGTTCGCCCACCCGCGCCGGGTCCCCTGCGCCCGGCCGCGGGCGGCGCCCCCGAACACCCTGCCTCGGGGCGCGTCCGCGCCACCCCTCCCCTGTGAGCGGGTCGAGTAAGGAGAACCGAGACATGCACGACAACACCCGGCGCGGCGGCTACGGCCACCGCACGGCCCGGCGCGCCGCGATCCTGGCCGCCGCCGTCGCCCTGCCGCTGACGCTGGCGCCCACCAGCGCCGCGGCGACCGGCGAGATCCGGTCCGCTGGCGGCGCGACCGCGATCGCCGACTCCTACATCGTCGTCTTCAAGGACACCGCGGTCTCCGCGGCGGGTGTCGAGGCGCGGGCGACCGACCTGGCCCAGGCGTACGGCGGCGCCGTCACCCACACCTACCGGGACGCGCTGCGCGGCTTCGCGGTCTCGCTGCCGGAGGCGGCGGCGCGGCGGTTGGCGGCGAACCCGTCGGTGGCCTACGTCGAACAGGACCACACCGCACGGCTGGTGGGCACCCAGTCGCCGACGGCGTCGTGGGGCCTGGACCGGGTCGACCAGCGCGCGCTGCCCCTGGACAACTCCTACACCTACCCCAACACCGGGGCGGGCGTGCGGGTCTACATCCTCGACACGGGCGTGCGCGTGACGCACAACGACTTCGGCGGCCGCGCCGTGCACGGGCGCGACACCGTGGACGACGACAACGACAGCAGCGACTGCCACGGCCACGGCACCCACGTGGCGGGCACGGTCGGCGGCACGGCCCACGGCATCGCCAAGGGCGCCACGCTCGTCGGCGTGCGCATCATGAACTGCCAGGGCTCGGGCCAGTGGAGCGACATCATCGCGGGCATCGACTGGGTGGCCGCCGACCACGACCCCGGCGAGCTGGCCGTGGCCAACATGAGCATCGGCGGCGGCAAGTACCAGGCGCTCAACGACGCCGTCTCCGCCGCGATCCGCGACGGCGTCACCTTCGCCGTCGCCGCGGCCAACGACAACGCCGACGCGTGCACCAAGTCCCCGGCCAGCACGCCGGAGGCGATCACGACCGGCGCGACCGACAAGACCGACCGGCGGGCGTCGTTCTCCAACTGGGGCAGCTGCCTGGACCTGTTCGCCCCGGGTGTGGGCATCACCTCGACGTGGTGGACCGCCGACGACGCCACCTCCACCGCCAGCGGCACCTCCATGGCCTCCCCGCACGTGGCGGGCGTCGCGGCGCTGATCACCGCGGCCAACCCGACGTTCACCCCGCAGCAGGTGCGCGACAGGATGGTCGCCGACGCCACCTCCGGCGTGGTCACCGACCCGCGGACGGGCTCGCCGAACAAGCTGCTCCACGTCGACAGCGGCACGCCCGCCGAGGACGACTTCGCCGTGTCAGTCTCGCCGTCCTCCGGCGCCACCGACGCGGGCGGCTCGGTGACGGCGACGGTGTCCACCAGCACGGTCTCCGGTGACCCGCAGGCCGTCACGCTGGCGGCGAAGGGCCTGCCCGAGGGCGCGACCGCCGCGTTCCGCCCCGAGTCGGTCACCTCCGGCGAGTCCTCGGCGATGACCATCAGCACGACCGCGGCCACCCCGGCGGGCGCCTACCCGATCACCGTCAACGCCGTCGGCGCCGACACGACCCGCACGACGACCTTCACGTTGACCGTCAACGGCACCACGCCGCCCGGCGGCTGCGACGGCCGCGAGACGGTCAAGACCGGCACCCTGGCCTCCGGCGGCAGCGTCTACCAGCCCGACGGCGGCTACTTCCACACCACCGTCGCAGGCGCCCACGCGGGCTGCCTCGACGGTCCCGACGGCACGGACTTCGACCTGTACCTGCAGAAGTGGACCGGCTACGGCTGGTCGACGGTGGCCCGCTCCACCTCGCCCGGCGCGGACGAGGAGCTGACCTACACGGGCACGGCGGGCTACTACCGCTACCGCGTCCACTCCTACAGCGGGACCGGCGCCTACACGCTCGGCTACGACGTCCCCTGAGCAAAGACGTCCCCTTGATCAAGACGTCCCCAGATCAAGGGGCGTAGGGAGAGGAACAGCCCGCCCGGCCGTGCCTTCCGGCCGGGCGGGCTGCCCGCTACCGGTCACCCCCTCGGTCGGGCACACTCGTCCCCACCCTCGCGACGACGGGAGGCGAAGCTGAACGGCGACCCGGACGGCCCCGGCTTCGGCGGGGTCCTCAGGCACTGGCGCAAGCTGGCGGGCCTGTCGCAGGCCCGGCTGGCGGCCGAGCTGGGCTACCACAACAGCGTCGTCAGCCGGTGGGAGTCGGGGGACCGGCAGCCCCCGCCCGACCTCGTCCAGCGCATCGACGCCGTCCTGGGCGCGGACGGGCGGCTGGCCCGGTACCACGCCGAGAGCGCGGCGGGCGTCGGCTCGCCCGCGCCGCTCCCCGGCGGGCTCACCGCCCCCGGCGCGCTCGGCGTCGCGTGGGAGCCCGCCCGCTGGCCCGCGCGCTTGCCGCACCACGGCCTGACCTGCCCCCTGCACGGCGACGACGGCTGCGCCATCCCCCCAGCCGACGCGGCGACGGCGATCCACACCGCGTTCACCACCGAGCCCGGGGACACCGGCGGCGACGTCATCCACGTCCTGGCCGCGCAGCTGGCCGTGTACGCGCGCATCGGCGAGGAACACGGGCCGGTGGGCATCCACACCGCCGTCGAGGCCGTGCTGCACCTGATCGTCCGCTCCCTGACGCCCGCGGCGGCGGCGCACCGGCCCGCGTTGTTCCACCTCGCGGCCCGGTACGCCGGTCTCGCCGGTCAGCTGCGCACGCTGTCCGGCCAGCACGGCGCGGCGATGGCGCTGTACGGCAAGGCCCTCAACTGGGCGACGCTGTGCGACGACGCGAGCCTGCGCGCCGCGTTGCTGTGCGACATGGGTTCCCTGGCCCGCCTGGAGGACGACGGCCACAGCGCCGTGTCCTACGCCGACGCCCTGTCCGCCATCGCCCCCGACCGGGCGTGGACGTCGGCGCTCGCGCACCTGTACCGCGCCCGCGGCCACGCCCTCCTCGGCGACCTGCGGGAGACCAGCGCCGACGTCGCCGCCGCCCGCCGCCACCTCGATCGCGTGACCGCTGACGACGAGCGGGAGGCGCCGTGGCTCGCGGGCGTGCACGGCCAGGTCCACGTCGAGGCGGGCATCGGCGGCGCGCTGCGCGACATCGCCGCGGCCACCGCCGACCGCGCCGTCGCCCACGCCGCGATCACGGCGACCGAGCACTCCCTGGCCGTCGTCCCCGCCCACCTGCGCCCGGCCACCGTGCTGCTGGCCCTGCGGCTGGCCGACTGCTACGCCTGCGCGGGCCAGCCGGAGGCCGCCGTCGCCATCGCCACCCCGGTGCTCGCCGAGGCCACGGCCATCCCGATGACCACGATCAGCCACGAACTGCGCGGCCTGCGCCTGCGCCTCGCCGCCCGCTGGCCGACGCAGCCCACGGTCCGCTGCTTCCTCGACCGCGGCAGGCCCTAGCCGTTCCCGCCCCGGTGAACCGTCCAGTCCGGCCGGTAGGCGCAGAGGATGAACTGGATGGTGTCGCGGTCGGCGGGAGCGTTGGTCACGATCCGGTCCAGCGCGTAGACCGCGCCGATGCGGACGCTTAGTTCGTGCCACGAATTAAGCGCTATCCTGCCCGAATGGGCAAGCAGGGTGACGAGCGGATCGGGGTCGTGGCCGCGCTCGTGCGGTCGGCGTTCCTGGTGAACGCCGTCTACGCCGAGTCGGCTCGGGAGCACGGGCTCACGGCGCAGCAGGGGCAGTTGCTGTGTGTGCTGATGGCGCGTCCGTACGGCATGGGCGAGTTGGGCGCGACCCTCGGCCTGGCCAAGTCGAGCCTCACCGGGCTGGTGGACCGCACCGAGCGCAACGGGCTGGTGCGCCGCGAACCCGACCCCGAGGATCTGCGGGCGGTGCGGGTCGCGCTCACCCGGCGCGGCGCCGCGCTCGCCGAGGGGTTCTACGCCGAGACCTGCCGCCGGGTCGACGCCCTCCCCGCGCGGCTCGACGACGCCGAGCGCGAGACGCTCGCGGCGTTGCTCGGCCGGGTCGTGATGGACAACGCGGTGCCCGAGGTCTTCGGGGAGCCGGACACCCGCTGAGACGCCCGCCACACTGCCATGAAGTTCGTACTACGAACCAATATGGTTCGCAGTACGAACTTCGATGAAAGGTGTGAGGGCTATGTCGGTACCGGACGTCGTCTTCGGCTTCGGCGCGCACAGCGGCGTCGACGGCGGGGCGGAGCTGCTGGCCATGGCGCGGCAGGCCGACCGCGACGGGTTGGACGTCGTGTCGCTGTCGGACCACCCGTACTTCGGCGACCGGCTCGACGCCTACGCCGCCATCGGGTTCCTGCTCGGCGGCACCAGCCGCATCTCCGGCTTCGTGAACGTCACCAACCTGCCGACCCGGCCCGCTCCCATGCTCGCGCGGATGGTGACCTCGCTGTCGGCGCTGTCCGGCGGCCGGATCGTCCTCGGGATGGGCGCGGGCGGGCTGTGGGACCGGATCACCGCCATGGGCGTGCCCCGGCTCTCGCCCGGCGCCGCGGTGGACGCCTTCGAGGAGGCGATCGTCCTGGTGCGCAAGCTCTCCGGCGGCGGCCCGCCCGTCACCCACCGGGGGAACCACTACCAGGTGGACGGCATCGATCCCGCTCCCGTCGCCGCGCCGCCGGTGTGGACCGGGTCGAACGGGCCGAAGTCGCTGGCCGCCACCGGCCGGGTGGCCGACGGCTGGATCCCCGGCCACGCCGCCGACTGGCTCAGCGAGCGGTACCGCACGTCCCGGCCGGTCATCGACGCCGCCGCTGCGGCCGCGGGCCGCGACCCCCGCGACGTCCGCACCGTCTACAACCTGCCCGGCCGCATCACCGACCGGCCGCTGGCCGCCACCCGCGACGCGGACGGCCGCTGGATCGGCGGCTCGGTCGAGCAGTGGGTCGACGAGCTGACCGGCGCCGTCCTGGACCACGGCGCGTCGGGCTTCATCCTGTTCTCGCCCACCGGCGGCACGCAGGACCGCGCCTCGCTCGGCCGCTGGGCGAACGAGATCGCCCCCGCGGTCCGGGCGGCGATCGCGGCGGGTTGAGTCAGAACTCGGGGAACACCCCGGGGTGCGCGGCGAACCACGAGCGCGCGTGTTCGCATTGCCGATAGCAGTCGCGGAAGGCGGTGATCGCCAGCTGGTGGATCGCGTCGATGAGGTCGTCGGCCCCTCGGCCGGGCCGCCACGCGAGCAGCCAGCGGCGATGGATGCCTTCCGCGCCCGTCAACGCGCGGATGACCACGCCCGGGCTCGGGGTCGACGAGGCGGCGACGAGACAGGCGCCGTTGCCCGCCGCGACGAACTCGGCCATGTGCCCGCTGTCGCCCGCGCGGGCCGTGACGTCGGGGGTGAAGCCGTGCCGCGCGCAGCAGGCCAGGAAGGCCGGGATGAGGGGGTCGTCCGGGTCGGCCGAGAGTATCCACTCCGCGTCGGCGAGTGCGGCCAGCGGGACTTCCGGCAGGTCGGCGAGCGGGTGGTCGGCGGGAAGGCCGATGAACGGCGGGTCGGTGGGCAGCAGGACCCTGGTCCGCACGCCGCGGGGGAGCGGCAGCGGGTTGCCGATGATCTCCCTGAGCAGGACGACGTCGAGCTCGCCCGCCGCGAGGAGGTCGACCATGCGCCCGCAGGAGATCTCGGTGCTGGCGGTGATCCCGGTGTCCGGCCGCAGGGCGCGGACGCCGCGCGCCAGGGCCGTCAGCGGCGAGCTGGGGTAGGACGCCAGCCGCAGCCGAGGCGGCGCGCGCTCCGGCCGCGGCCGGTCGGGGTGGAACCCGCGCAACTCCCGCGCGTCGCTCAGGATCAACCGCGCCTTGGCCACGACGACCTCGCCGAACTCCGTCAGCGCCACGCCCGGGGCGTCGTGCCGGAACAGCTGCCCGCCCAGCCGCGCCTCGATCCGGCCGAGCTGCGCCGCGAGCGCGGCCTGGGCCATCCCCAGCCGCGCCGCGGCCCGCGCCGTGCTCCCGGCGTCAGCGAGTTCGACCACCAGCCGCAGGTGCCGAAACTCGATGTCCACGACGGGGCGCCTCCGGCTCGGGTCGGATGCCTCTCGACGGTCAAGGATCTCGGAACCGGGAGGGGCCATCAAGGGCCATCGGGTGGTCCCCGGCCGGACTTTGCTCGCACGTGCTAGAATTTGCTCGTGCGAGCAAAGTCGGTGACCGAGCAGGCCCGGCGGGCGCAGATCGTGGCCGCGGCGGTCGAGGTGCTGGCCGAGGGCGGGTACGCGGCGGCCTCGTTCAAGCGGATCGCGGCGGTGGCCGGGCTCAGCAGCACCGGGTTGATCTCGTACCACTTCAAGGGCAAGCAGGAACTGGTCGACGCCGTGTACGCCGAGGTCACGCACGTGTTCGCGGGGTTCGTCCTGGAGCGCATGGACCGGGGGACGGGAGCGGCGGAGGAGTTGCGGGCGTTCCTCACGGCCAACGTGCGCTTCATGGCCGAGCACCGCAACCACGCCATCGCCCTGCACGAGGTGCGTGCGCACGCCTCCGCCGCGACCGCGGGGGACGGCGACCACCGCAAGATGGCCGACCTGCTGCGGGAAGGGCAGCGCGCCGGGGAGTTCCGGGACTTCGACGCCGACACCATGGCGGTGTTCGTCATGGCGCTGCGCGACGGCGTGCTGGCCCGGCTGGGGAATCGCGCGGAGATCGATCTCGATCGCTGCGAACGCGAGCTGGTCACCATGGTCGAGCTCGCCACGACAAGGGGGACGGGGACATGGGCCGGAGGACATGGGCGCTGATGGGGGCCGCGTTGCTGCTCACGTCATGCGGGGGAGCGGACGGCAGGGACGGCGTCGCCAGCACGGACAGCGGGGACGTGCGCGGCGTCGTGCACGGTGATCACACCGTCTTCCAGGGGATCCCGTACGCGGCGCCGCCCGTGGGGGAGCGGCGGTGGGCGGCGCCCGCGCGGGCCGAGCGGTGGACGGGGGTGCGGGACGCCACCGCGCCGGGCAGCCCGTGCCCCCAGATCGGGACGTCCTATTCGGACGACCGGTCCACCGATGAGGACTGCCTGTTCCTCAACGTCACCACGCCGTCCACGCAAGGCGCGCGGCCGGTCATGGTGTGGGTGCACGGCGACGGCTCGGTGGGCGCGGGCCACCACTTCGACGCGCGCGCCCTGGCGACGCAGGGCGACGTCGTGGTGGTGACGATCAACTACCGGCTGGGCGTCTTCGGCGGGTTCGGCTACCCCGGCCTGCCCGGCTCGGGCGCGTTCGGCCTCGCCGACCAGCGGGCCGCGCTGGACTGGGTGCGCCGCAACGCCGCCGCCTTCGGCGGGGATCCGGGCAACATCACGCTGTTCGGGGTGTCGTACGGCGCCTCCTCGGTGGCCGCCCACCTGGTGTCGCCCGCGTCGCGCGGGTTGTTCGACAAGGCGGTCATGCACAGCGGGTTCGCGCTCATCGACCTGCCCGCGGAGGCGTGGTACCCCGGGCTGGAGGCGCTGCCGTGGCTGGCGTGGCGGGACCAGGCCGAGATCGCCGGGATCGGCCAGGCCGTCGCCGCGGAGCTGGGGTGCGCCGACCTCGCGTGCCTGCGCGGCCTGCCCGCCGAGACGCTGCTCGACCACCCGCAGGTGATGAACATCTTCCAGCCGTACGGCTACGGCGGCGACGACCTGCCGCGGTTGCCCGCCGACGCCCTCGCCGACGGCGACTTCGCCCGCGTGCCCGTGCTCGCGGGCAACGCGCGGCACGAGCACCGCGGGATCGTGGACATCTTCCGCGGCCCGGTCGCCGCGGCGGACTACCCGAGGCTCCTGGCGGCCGCCTTCGGCGACGACGCCGACGAGATCGTCCGCGAGTACCCGCTCAGCGCCTACCCCAGCGCGAGCCTGGCGTGGGCGCAGGTGCTCACCGACCGGGTGTGGGCGCGGCCGACGTTCCGCCAGCACGAACTCCTCGCCCGCCACACCCCCGTCCACGCCTTCGAGTTCGCCGACGAGGGGGCGACGCCGCAGGGCGCGACCCACAGCAGCGACATCGGCTACCTGTTCCGCGATGAGGACCTGACCGGTGACCACAAAGGACTATCCGATCTCATGATCCGCTACTGGACGACGTTCGCCAGCACCGGCGACCCCAACGGCGAGGGCCTGCCTGCCTGGCCGCCGTTCGCCGACGGCGAGCACGTCCAGCAGCTGGCCCCGGGCGCGGTCACGGGCGTCGACTACCGGGCGGAGCACCGACTGGACTTCTGGGCAGGCCGCTGACGCCACACCGCGACAGGACGGTCAGGCCTCGGCTTCCTTGATCAGGTCCGGGGCGTAGCCGTAGAGGCCGGGGAGGCCGCCGGTGTGGAGGAAGACGACGGTGTCGGTGGCGGGGATCCCGCCGGTGCGGACGGAGTCGATGAGGGTGGCGGCGGCCTTGCCGGTGTAGACCGGGTCGAGCGTGATGCCCTCGGTGCGGCCGAACAGGCGGATCGCGTCCCAGACCGCCGGGGTCGGGACGCCGTAGCCGGGGCCGAGGGCGTGGTCGGTCACCCGGACGTGCGCCATGCTCGGGGCGGGGACGCCGAGCAGCGCGGACGCCTCGGCCGTCAGGCGGTCGATGTCGGCCGTGTGGCGCTCGATCGGGCCGGAGACCGACGCGGCGTCGACGGTGACGGGCCAGTCCAGCAGCGCCGCGCCGAGCGCGAGCCCGGCGACCGTGCCCGCGCTGCCGATCGCGCACACGATCCGGTCCACCTCGCTCAGCTGGTCCCGCAACTCCGCGGCGGCGGCTACGTAGCCGAGCGCGCCGACGGCGTTGGACCCGCCGACCGGGAGCGTGACGGCCTTGCGCCCCTCCGCCGCCGCCTCCTCGGCGAGCCGTCGATGGATGGCCTCCGCCTCGGCGTCGGTGTCGCACACGTGCAGCCGCGCGCCGTAGAGCAGGTCCAGCGCGACGTTGCCCGATCGCTCGTACGCCTCGTCGTCCCGGGGCGCAACCCGCGCCCCCGACTCGACCAGGCTGGTGACGCGCCTCGTCAGCACCAACTCGCACCGCAACCCGAGCCGCGCGCAGGCGGCGGCCGTCTGCCGACCGTGGTTGGTCTGCATCCCGCCGGAGGTGATCACGGTGTCGACGCCCTCGGCGAGTGCCGCGCCCAGCAGGAACTCCAGCTTGCGCAGCTTGTTCCCGCCGACGCCGAGCCCGTTCACGTCATCCCGCTTGACGAGCACCCGGGGCCCGCCGAGCGCCTCGGACAGCCGAGGGCACTCCTCCAGCGGAGTAGGCCAACTCCCCAACCCGACCCGGGCGAACCGAGACAGATCAACCACCGACGCCTCCTCGACGGCCGACGGCTTCGGCCAGCTGACCCCGACCGTACCCGCGACCGCCCCCGCGCAGCAGCCGACCGGCTGTCCCGGGCGCCGTCGGCCCTTCCCGGTGGCGCCGGGTGGGTTCGCGGCCTGGGGTGCGTGGGGCAGCAGGCAAGCGTCCGGTGGGTCAGGATTCCGCGTCCGCGCGGTCCAGCCAGCGGCCGTCGCGCATGAGGAGGCGGCCGCGGAGCTCGTTCTCCTCCCGCCAGGCCTGCACGCGCCGCGGGTGGATGCGGAAGTACTGGTAGGGCGTGGCCAGCTCGCGCGGGTCGAACCCGGTCCTGGCCGCGAACGCGTCGCCGGTCTCCCGGTCAGGTTCGGCGATCGGCTCGGCGGTGCCCTCGACGACCACCACGTCGCGGGTCGTGCCGAGGCTGAGCCGCACCCGGCCGTCGGCCAGCAGGTTGCGGCCGGTGACCGAGGCCCTCGGGGTCGAGATGAGGATCGACGTCCCGTCCCACAGGAAGGACAGCGGGATGAGGTGGACGCCGCCGGGCGGGCCCGCCGATGCGACCCACAGGTCGACGTCGGTCTCCAGCCTGGCGCGCGTGTCGCGCACCCGCTCCGCGAGCGTCCGTGGTGGCGCGGTCGTCATGGTCCCTCCAGGGGAACGGCAGTGGAAGATAAGTCCTATCAGGACGTCGAGGCCACGGACGCGGGCACCCACGCGAACCCGTCCGGGTCGGTGCACGGGCCCGCGTCGCCGTTGATCACGAGGCGGTGGGAGCCGGTGCCGTCGGGGGCGACGCCCGCGGTCTTGGCGAGGGCGCGGCGGCGGTACAGGGCCAGGGTGATCGGGCCGGTCTCGAACTCGACGTACATGCGCCCGAAGCTCTTGCCCGCGGTGAGGCCGCGCTCGCTGTAGAACCGCTTGGTCGCCGCCACATCGGCGACGCCCAGCAGGAGCACGATGGCGTCGATGTCCCGCGTGGCCGGGCCGGTGTCCTTCTTGGCCGACGTCGCGATCTTCCAGATGGTCCCGTCCGGCGCCTGGACGACCCCGCCGTAGCCCCACAGCGACTTCGCGGCGGGCTTGACCACCGTCGCCCCCTCGGCGACGGCGGCCGCGACGAAGCCGTCCACGGTGGCGGGCTGGGCCACCGTCAGCGCCAGCGTGAACCCGCGGAAGCCGCTCGACGGCGACTCCGCTGGGCGCAGGCGGATCTCCGCGTCCAGTCCGAACGCGGTGGTGTAGAAGTGACGGGCGGTCGCGGTGTCGGCGACCTCGATGGTGACGGATTCGATGTGTGCCATGGGAATCACGCTAGCCGCGGCTCGACGGCCGACGCTTCTTCATTCCTGACCGGTGCGGCGAAGTCCACGGGGGACACGCCCGTCACCTCCGTGAAGCGGTCGGCGAAGACCCCCGGCGTCGGGAAGCCCACCGCGACGCCGACCTCGACCACGCCGAGTTCTCCCGACCGCAGCAGCGCCCGCGCCCGCTCGACCCGCCGCCCGACCAGGTAGGCGTACGGCGACAGCCCGTATGCGAGCCGGAACCGACGGCTGAGGTGGCCCGGCGGCATGCCCGCGTCCCGGGCGAGCGCGCCGACGTCCAACGGCCGCGCGTGCTCCCGGCCGATCCGATCGCGGACGCGGCGCAGCCGGGCGAGGTCGTCCTGCCGCAGCGCCTCCGCGCGGGCGCGTCCCCACAGCGGGTTGCACATGTGATCTCCCTCCATGCCGATGATGTCGATCACGCTATGCGCGCCGCCGAGACCCGCACTTCTCGATTCCTGACCGATCCACCCACACAAGTGGTCCCCGTCACTTGCGGAATAGTTGAACCTTCAACATCCTTGTAGGGGGTGCACGGACACCCGACCGACAGGAGCACCGACATGGCACGCGTGAGCATCATCGGCACCGGCACCATGGCCAAGGCCATCGCGGACGTCGTCGGCAGGGGCGGCGGCGCCGTGGACCTGCTCGGCCGCGACGACGACCGCGTCACCGGCGAGATCGTTGTCCTCGCCGTCCCCTACGGCGCGCTCGCCGACGTCGTCGCCCGGCTGGGCGCGCAGCTCGCGGGCAAGGTCGTCGTCGACATCAGCAACCCCGTGGACTTCACGACGTTCGACTTCCTCGTCGTCCCCGCCGACGGCTCCGCGGCCGCCGAACTGGCCGAGGCGCTGCCCGCGTCGCGGGTCGTCAAGGCGTTCAACACCAACTTCGCGGCCACCCTGTCCACGGGGACGGTCGGCGGGCAGCCCACCACCGTCCTGATCGCGGGCGACGACGCCGATGCCAAGGCGCTGCTCGCCGGGATCGTCACCGCGGGCGGCCTGCGCGCCGTCGACGCGGGCCCGCTGCGCCGCGCCCGCGAACTGGAGGCCGTCGGCTTCCTGCAGCTCACCCTGGCCGCCGCCGAGAAGGTCGCCTGGACGGCGGGCTTCGCCGTCGCCGCGTGACCCCGCGCAAGGAGGATTCCGTGACCGTCTCGCCCGTCCGCCTCAACCACGCCGTGCTGTTCGTGGCCGACCTCGACCGCTCCGCCCGCTTCTACACCGAGGTGTTCGGCATGGAACTGGTCAGCCACGAGGAGCCGCTGAACGCCGCGTTCCTGCGGCTGCCCCGCTCCGGCAACCACCACGACCTGGGCCTGTTCGGCATCGGCCCGGCCGACGGCCCCCGCCGCCGCGGCATCGGCCTCTACCACCTCGCCTGGCAGCTCGACACCGTCGACGAACTGGTCGAGTTCCGCCAGCGCCTGACCGCCGCGGGCGCGTACACCGGCGAGTCCAGCCACGGCGCCACCAAGAGCGTCTACGGAGCCGACCCCGACGGCAACGAGTTCGAGATCATGTGGATGCTCCCCCGCGCCGCCTGGGGCCCCCACGCCGACGCCGCCATCGTCGAACGCCTCGACCTCGCCGCCGAACTCGCCCGCTGGTCCGGCGTGCGCACCGCAGGCCGGATCGTCACCGACCCCACGCCTCCCGCCGCCACGGAACAGCCGTGAACCTCACGGCCCCATGCAGGGTTGCCAGCTGCTCCGGGCTACGTACGACGGGCCGAACCATGCCCGATCCCGCGCCTCCGGGCACCTCGGTGAGCGGCGCACCGCGTGGTCCCGGCGAGGTTGCAGGCTGGACCTCGCGGCGGGTTGTGACTGGTCCGGCATGTCGGGTTGGTCCGGCTCCTCGCAATCCCGGCGGGGCTGCTGGCTGCGCCTCGGGGCGGGGCGTGACCGATCCCGCGCCTCCGGGCACCTCGTTGTTAGCCATGCACTCGCAATCCCGCCGACGCTGCCCGCTGCGCCCCGGGGCGGGTCGCGGCCGGTCCCCTGTCTCCCGCAGCCCCGGATAGTCGTCCACCTTCCAGGTTCGGCCTGCCGCACCTGAACCGTCCGATTCATCCCCGTCACCGAGAGGACCCCGTCATGACCATCCCCGCACCCGCCCGTGACCTTGCCGTGCTGCTTGCCCGTGTTGCCGTCGGTGTCGTGTTCTTCGCGCACGGTTGGCAGAAGCTGTTCACCAACGGCATGGAGGGCACCACGGCGTTCTTCGAGCAGGTCGGCGTGCCTGCCGCGCCCGTGGCGGCCTGGTTCGCCACCATCGTGGAGCTCGCGGGCGGCGTCGCGCTGGTCATCGGGCTTGCCGTGCCCGTCGTCGGTCTGCTGCTGCTCGTCGACATGATCGGCGCGTTCGCGTTCGTCCACGCGAGTGCGGGCCTGTTCGTCGCCGAGGGCGGGTACGAGTTCGTCCTCGTGCTCGGCGCGGCCGCGCTGGTGCTGGCCGCCGTCGGTGCGGGCCGCTACAGCGTCGACCACCTGCTCACCGGCCGTCGTCAGGCGGTCCGCGCCTGACGACCGGCCCTCACCGGGTCGTGCAGTGGGTCCCGTTGAGCGTGAACACCCGCGGCGGCACGTTGGGTCCGTGGTACGAGGCGACGAAACCGGCGGTGACCGTCTCCCCGGGGGCGATCACCCGGTTCCCGTCGGCATTGGCCACCCGGACGGTCGCGCCGGTCTGGGTCCAGGTCGCGTTCCAGCCGCTGTCCACCCGCTGCCACCCGGTGGGCCAGTCGAAGGCCAGCGTCCAGCTGTCGACGGGCCGCGTCCCGGTGTTGGTGATGTCGACGTTGCCCACATAACCGTTGCCCCAGTTCGTGACGTCGGTCAGCCTGACCGCGCACGTCGACGTGGCGGGCGTGGCCGTGGTGAACTCGACCGGCGGCGACGCCCAGGACACCTTGCCCGCGCCGTCGCGGGCGATCAGGTTGACCGTGTAGCGGGTGCTCGGGGTGAGGTTGTGGACCGTGAAGGACGTGCCGGTCGTCTCGCCCCACTGCTCGGTGTGCGCGCCTGACTGCCGGTGGATCTCGTACTTGACGCCGGGCGCGGCGGCGGGCCAGGTGAGCGTCGCGGTCCGGTCGGTCGCCGTCGCGGTCGGCCGGGCGGGCGCTGCCGGTCCGGTCACCTCGGCGGTCGGACGCAGCAGCAGCGTGGTGATCGAGTAGGGCTCGACCGCGACGGACGCGCTGGCTCCCGTCGTGGTGGTGATCGCCGTGTCCCCGTTGCCGTGGCTGAGGACCTCGGCGCTCGCCGCGGGGGAGTAGCCCGCGTAGTCGAGGGCGACGGTCTTGGCGTTCTCGGGGTCCCGGTTGACCAGCATGACCGCGAGACCGCCGTCGGCTTTGCGCGTGGCGTGCGCCTTGACCATCGGGTCGGATGACGCCGCCGCGACGAACTGGTCGCCGGGCTCGGCCAGCCGTGAGGTCATCGCCAGCGCGTGGTAGGGCGCGAACGGCGTATTGAGCGCGGGCTGGCAGACCGTGCCGTCGGCGGAGCAGTTCCCGCTGGAGAGCAGGCCGAAGTCGTCGTAGTCGGTGTGCCCGGCGACGGTCGTGACGTTCCCCATGCCGTTGTGGACGTTCCACCAGTCCACATTGAACACGCCGTTCGCCAGCAGCGAGGCGTACGCGTCGGCGGCGAACAGCGCGCCGGGCTGGGTGTTGCGGCCGTACGTCGTGTTCAGCTCGGTGAACGCGATCCCGAGGTCCTTGCCCGCGTGCCGGGCGATCTGCTCGCGCGCCATCCGCACCATGACCGGCGCGTGGTCGGCCCTGGCCAGCGTCGCCGCACCGGAGCCGCCCGCGGGATACCAGTGCAGGATCACGAAGTCGATGTGCGGACCGGCAACCGACAGCACGACCTCGTTCCACGGCCCGGCGTCGCCCGCCGCGGTGATGCCGTCCGGCCACTCGCCGGGCGTGGTGAGCACCGCGCCGACCTGGATGCCCGGGTCGACGGCCTTCATCGCCAGCGCGTACTCCTTGACCAGGTTCGCGTACCCGGCCGGGCTCTTGTCGGGATGCTCGTCGGCCTCCCACTCCGCGCCGTAGTGGCCGTTGCCGTACAGCTCGTTGCCGATCTCCCAGTACTGGACGCCGTAGCCCTTCTCCACGTTGGCGTAGCGGACCCACGCCGCGGCCTCCTCGGGCGTGCCGGTGCCGTAGTTGGCGGTCACCATCGCCTGGCCGCCCGCGCGCCGCACCCCGGCCATGAACGTGTCGAAGTCGGTCCCCGGCGCGACGTAGCCGCCCGGGGCGGTGTGGTCGCGCCAGTGGTAGATGTCGGAGTACGAGCCGCCCGGGTAGCGCATGGCCTGGATCCCCGCGCCCCGCAACAGGTCCGCGACCTCCGGCGTGCCCAGCTGGGAGTCCCAGATCGCGTGGTTCACCCCGATCGCGGCGTCGCCGACCGCCTCCAGCCCGGCGCGCGCGTTGACCGTCACCTCGACGTCGGCCCCCGGCTGCGCCTGGGACGGCGGTGCGGCCAGGAGGGCGGCGGCCAGGGCGGGGACCAGCAGGGCGGCGCGACGCGGGGTCATCGGCGATCCTCTTCGGCCGAAGCGACTGGGAGCGCTCTCAGCCTGGAGTGTCCGACTGCGCGTTGTCAACATCGGGCATGGCCCCCAGCAGCCGCTCGGCCAGCACGCGGCAGCGGTCGCGCAGCTCCGGCGGATCGACCACTGTGAAGCGGTGGCCCAGCAGCACGACGTGCATGAGCGCGAAATCGAGGCTGCCCGCGCCGCTGACGACCTCGCACCGGTCGCCGTCGAGCGGCCGGACGACGGCGGCGGCGGGCGGGATCTGCGCGCGCACCGCCTCCGCGGGCGCGTGGACGAGGAAACGCGCCTGGTGGCGGTAGACGCGGCTCGCGACGCCCTCCTGGACGTACGCCGCCGCGTCCGGGGCGGGGCGCGGGCGGAAGCGCCAGCCGCGGGCGGCCACGTCGGTCATCCGGTCGACCCGGAAGGTGCGCCAGTCGTCGCGGTCGAGGTCGTAGGCGAGCAGGTACCAGCGCCGGTCGGAGGCGACCAGGCGGTAGGGCTCCACCCGACGCCGCCGCATCCGGTCCCCGGACGGGTAGTCGAAGCCCGCCTCGACCTCGTCGCGGCACGCCCTGGCGAGCGTCATGAGCACGTCCGGGGCGACCGGCGCGCGACCGCCGCCGAAGGACTCCACCGCCGAGGACAGCGCGCGCACCTCGTGCCGCAGGCGGGTGGGCAGGACGCGGTCGAGTTTGGCCAGCGCGCCCAGCGCGGCCTCGTCCGCGCCCGTCACCGTGCCGGTGAGCAGCGCGACCGCGGTAGCGATCGCCTCGGTGTCGTCGAGCAGCAGCGGCGGCAGCTCCTGTCCGGCGCCGAGCTGGTAGCCCCCGCCGACGCCGTTGGCGGCGTGCACCGGATAGCCGAGCGCGCGCAGCCGTTCGACGTCGCGGCGGACCGTGCGCGCGGTGACCCCCAGCCGCGCGGCGAGTTCCGGCCCGGTCCACACCCGGCGTCGTTGCAACAGGCCGAGCAGGGCCAGGACGCGCTCCGCCGTGCCTCGCTCATCGCCGCCCGCCATGGCACCACCCTGCCAGAAATAGCGGACACCACCTGTCCGCTATCGGTGTCAGGGTGAGCACATGGACGCCTGAGACCGAACCCTGGTCCGGTCGTCCAGACCATTCCCGTCCGCATGGCACACCCACACGGAGCAACCCGATGAGCCGACAGATCCAGATCACCTTCGACGCCCACGACCCGCGCGCGCTGTCCTCCTTCTGGCGCGACGCGCTGGGGTACGTCCACCCCGGCCCGCCCGGGGTCGAACTGCCCGAGGGCGCCGACCCGCTGGCCGCGTGGGACGACTTCCTCGCGCGCGTCGGCGTTCCCGAGGACCAGCGCAACACCAGGTCGGCCATCGAGGACCCGGACGGGCAGGGCCCCCGGCTGTTCTTCCAGCAGGTGCCGGAGGACAAGGTCGCCAAGAACCGCATCCACATCGACGTCCGCGCCGCGCCCGGCGCGCGCGGCGATGAGCGGATGGCCGCGCTGGAGGCCGAATGCGACCGGCTCGTCGCCCTGGGCGCGACCCGGATCCGGCGGCACGAGCCGGAACCGCCGATGAGCGCGGGCTTCATCGTGATGGCCGACCCCGAGGGCAACGAGTTCTGCCTGGACTGAAAGCCCGATCAGCCCTCGATGATCGGGTGCGGCGCGTGTTCCCTGACCAGGCGTGCCGTCTGCTCCAGCACACCCGCGAGCGCGTCGGCCTTCTCCGGTGTCGCCCACCCGACGATCAGCCCGTTGGCGTAGTTGCGCATCAGCGGCAGGAGGTCTTCCAGTGTGTCGGCGAGCCTGGTGACCGCGGAGACAAGGTCGACCTGCTCAGGTGTTGTGTAGTTCACGAGGTCTCCGGGTGACGCATGTTTCCCCCACTTCCCCCACGACCACGCGAACGGCGGTGACGCCGGACATGGAGATCGCGGTCATACCGCCAGGGTGCCCGGCCGCGCTCCGCGCGTACAGCGCAGACCGAGGGGCAACCGTGGGCAGCCCGGGGCAGATCATGATCAATGACGCCCCGGGTCCGCGCGGATAGACTTGATCCGTGTCCGAGCCCAACGGCCGACTCCGCGCCGCCCGCCACCGCACCCCGTCGCGGCGCGTGCCCGGGGAGCCGATGAGCCGCGCCGAACTGGCGGAAGCGGTCAACGCGTGGTTATGGGAGAGCACGGGTAAGCGCTACGACCTCGACGCCCGTGCCGTCGGCCGCTGGGAACGCGGCGTGGTGCGCTGGCCTGCCGCGCACTACCGCGCCGCGCTGCGGCAGGTCCTCCGCGCGCCGGACGACACGGCGCTCGGCTTCGCCCCCACCGGCTGGGCGCCGACCGCATCCCCGCACGCCGGTATCGACCTGGAGGGGGTTGTGATGGACGCCGCCGACGAGTCGGCAGCACTGCTGGCGAGGATCGAGGCGACCAACGTCGGGGACCTGACCGTCGACCAGCTCCACGCCGACGTGCGGCGCGTCGCCGCCACGTACCTGAGCGTCCCCACCATGCCGCTGTTCGCCCGCACGCGCGCCCTGCGCGACCGCGCTTTCGCTTTGCTGGAAGGAAGACAGCGGCCCGCGCAGGCGCGGGAGCTGTACGCGGCCGCGGGGTGGTCGCTGACCCTGCTGGCCTGGATGACGGTCGACCTCGGCCGACCGGCGGTGGCCGAGACGCACGCCAGGACCGCGTGGGCGTGCGCGGAGAACGCCGACCACGACGGGCTCCGCGCGTGGGTGCGCGCCACCCAGCACACCGCCGCGTTCTGGCAGGACGACTACACCCGCGCCGCCCAGTTCGCCGCCGACGGCCTCGCCCACGCCCAAGGAACCGCGCGCACGTTCCTGGCCAGCGCTTACGCGCTGGACCTCGCCCGGCTCGGCCGCGACGAGCAGGCGCGCGAGGCCGTCGTCACCGCGCAGCGCAACGCCGACACCGCCGACGTCCGCGACGACGACGTGCCTGGCCCGTTCACCTGCGGGCCGGAGCGCGCTGCCGGGTTCTGGTCCGACGCCGCGCTGTCCCTCGGCGAGCCCGCCGTCACCGCGGAGCAGGCCGACCGGGCTGTGAGCAGGCTCGACACCCTGCCCGCCGAACGGCGCAATCCCGGCTCCGAGCGCATGGTCCGCCTGCAGCAGGTCAAGGCGCGGCTCGCGCTGGGCGAGCTGGACGGGGCCGCGGACGCGCTCGCGCCGGTCATGGCCACCGCGCCCGAGCACCGGGTCCGGCCGCTGCTGCACCGGCTCGCCGAGGTCCGCGCGGCCACCGCCGCCTTCCCGGGCGAGCCCATCGCCGAGCGGATGCGCGAGGAGATCACCGAGTTCGCCCGGCACCCGGTCATCGCCGAGCTGACGGCCTGAACCCGTTGTCCCCCAACCGGAAGAGGTGCGCGTGACCGAGCATGAGCGCATGCGGGACCACTGGTGGTGGCGGCCCGGCTGGCGGGTGGGCCGGTCGTTCTACACCTGGCACTTCACCTTCGCCGCCGATCCCGCGGCCGCCCGGCTCGTCGCCGACTACGCGCCCCTGGTGCGGGCGCTGCCGATGCTGGACCCGGTTCCGGTGCGCTGGCTGCACCTCACGACCCAGGGCGTCGGCTTCACCGACGAGGTCGCTCGCGGCGACCTCGACCGGATCGTCGAGGCGGCCCGGGAGCGCTGCGCGCGCCTGTCGCCGTTCACGATCACGTTGGGTCCGGCCTATGTGGACGCCGAGACGATCCAGTTGCCCGCCTCCCCGGCGCAGCCCCTCACCGAGGTCCGCCGGTCCCTGCGCGACGCGATCGCGGCGGTGTGGGGAGCGGACAAGGTGCCCGAGTCCGCCGACGGCTTCCGCGCGCACGTCACCCTGGCGTACTCCAACTCGGCGGGGCCGAGGGAGCCGATCGCCAAGGCCCTCGCCGACCACGGCGACCACACCGCCGCCGTCACGATCGCCGCGGTCTCCCTGATCGACCTGAACCGCGACCGCCGCGCGTACGAGTGGGCGGAGGTCGCGTCGGTGGCGCTGGGCGATGATCCGGCCAGCTGACCCCGCCGACGCGGCGGCGATGGCGGAGGTGTGGCTGCGTTCCTTCACCGCCGCGCTGCCGGGGGTCCGCCGCGCCCACGACGACGACGCGGTGCGCCGGTGGTTCACCCACGTCGTGGTGCCGCGCGGCGAAAGCTGGGTCGCGGTGGCCGATGGCGCGGTGGTGGGTCTGCTGGTGCTTGACGGCCGGGAACTGGACCAGCTCTACCTGGACCCGTCGTGGCGCGGACGGGGACTGGGAAACCGATTCCTGGACCTGGCCAAACGCCTGCGTCCGGACGGCTTGGCGTTGTGGACCTTCCAGGCCAACCATCCCGCCCGCCGCTTCTACGAACGGCACGGCTTCGTCGCGGTGGACAGCACGGACGGCAGCCGCAACGAGGAGCGGGAGCCCGACATCCGCTATGTCTGGCGGCCCGAGCGGTAGCCCGTCCCGACTGGCGTCCTGATTGGACGGAACTCACTCCACCGCGTCGCCTCCGGGAACGTCGCCCAGCCCGATCAGCAGCTTGCGCAGCAGTCTCGCCAGTTCGCGCTGTTCGTCGGCGTTCAGGCACGACAGCGCGCGTTCCTCATGGGACACATGGTGTTCCAGGACGTCCTCGACCGCGGTCCAGCCGCTCTCGGTCAGGGTGATGACCACCGAGCGGCGGTTCCCGGGGTCGGTCTCGCGGGTGACCAGGCCGCGGGCGACCAGCCGGTCGATGCGGTTGGTGATCGCGCCCGAGGTGACCATGGAACTCGCGGACAGCGCGCCCGCGGTGAGCCGGTACGGCGGGCCGGACCGGCGCAGGGTGCCCAGGATGTCGAACTCCCACAGCTGCAGGCCGTGCCGGGCGAAGTTCTCGGTCAGCCCGCGCTCCAGCAGGCGGCTCGCCCGCTGCACGCGGCCGACGACGCCCATCGGCGCTGCCGCGAGATCGGGACGTTCCGCGGCCCACTGCCGCAGCACCCGGTCGACGTGGTCGCCCATCCGCATCCTCCTCGGGACCCGAAGCGGTTGACGGAGCCTAACAAGCACCCTTAAAGTCTTCGATGTTAAACAATTCAATGTTGAGAGGTTTGATGACGCACGCTCCCGCCCGGGCCGCACCGCGCACGGCGGCCTTCACCGCGATGGCCGCCGTCGCCCCCATCAGCTGGGGCACGACGTACCTGGTGACCACCGAGTTCCTGCCGCCGGACCGCCCGCTGCTCTCCGCCGTGCTGCGCACGCTCCCGGCCGGGCTCGCGGTCCTGGCGCTGACCAGGACGCTGCCGCGCGGCGGGTGGTGGTGGCGCGCGGCGGTGCTGGGCGCGCTCAACATCGGCGCGTTCAACGCGCTGCTGTTCGTCGCCGCCTACCGGCTGCCCGGCGGGGTCGCGGCGACCCTCACCGCGACGCAGCCGCTCCTCGTCGCCGGGCTCGCCCTGGCGCTGCTGGGGGAGCGGCCGACGGGATGGCGGCTCGGCTGGGGCGTCGCGGGCGTGGCCGGGGTCGCCCTGATGGTGCTGCGCGCGGAGGCGGGCTTCGACGTGCTCGGCATCGTGGCGGGCGGCGCGGCGGCGGCCTCGATGGCCGCGGGCATCGTGCTCACCAAACGCTGGGGCAAACCGGACGGCGTGGGCCTGCTGCCGTTCACCGGGTGGCAGCTCGCCGCGGGCGGCCTGCTGCTCGTGCCGTTCGCGGCCGTCGAGGGGCCGCTGCCGGTGTTCGACGCGGCCGCGGTCGGCGGGTACCTGTGGCTGGCGGTCGTGGGCACGCTGGCCGCGTACGTGCTCTGGTTCCAGGGCGTGGGCAGGCTCCCGGTGACGGCGGTGTCGTTCCTCGTCCTGCTGTCCCCCGTCGTGGCGACCGTGCTGGGCTGGGCCGTGCTGGACCAGCCGCTCACCACCCTGCAGACCGCCGGGTTCGTCCTGGCCATGCTCTCGATCCTCGGCGCGCAGCTCACCCCGCAGACGGCCCGCGCGCTGCTCTCCCGCTGAATCCCCACCGGAAGGACCCGGCCATGACCCGAACCCTGCTGATCACCGGCGCCACCGGCAGCGTCTCCACCGCGTTGCTCGCCGAACTGGAGGGCTCCGACCTCCACATCCGCGCCCTGGTCCGCGACCCCACCAGGGCCACGCTGCCACCCGGCGTCGAGATCGCGACGGGCGACCTCGACGACCCGCGCTCGCTGTCAAAGGCTTTCGACGGCGTCGACGACCTGTGGCTGCTGGTCCCCAACGGACCGCGCGCCCCGGAGAACAGCTCGAACGCGCTGTGGGCCGCCCGTCAGGCGGGCGTCGAGCGGGTGGTCCGCCTCTCCGCCGTCGGCGCCGCCCACGACGCCCCGACCCGCAGCGGACGCCTCCACGCCCTATCCGACCACGAGGTGGCGGCGTGCGGGATGAACTGGACCATCCTGCGCCCCCACTGGTTCATGCAGAACCTCCTGAACGACGCGCCCGGCATCGCCGCCCACGGCACGTTCTCCTCCAACGCCGCCGCCGCCCGCCTGGGCATGATCGACGTCCGCGACATCGCCCGTTTCGCCGCACGAATACTCACCGACACCCCCACACAGCACCACGGCATGACCTACAACCCCACCGGCCCCCGCCCGGTCTCCTTCACCGAGATAGCCCGCCTCCTCACCGAAATCCTGGGCAAGCCAGTGGAGTACCACCCGGTATCCGATGAGGACCACCGCAAAGCCCTGCTGAGCCACGGGATGCCGTGGTGGATCGCCGACATGCTGATCGAATACTCGCAGGCCTACGCCAAGGGCTGGGGCGACTACGTCACAGGCGACTACGAGAAGGTGGTCGGCAGCCCGCCGCGCGATGTCGCGGAGTTCCTTCACGACTATGCCGAGGCATTCGACTGACGCTGACGGGCCTGGGATCCGCTCCCTCGGCCTCAATTGTTTAACCCTGGGAGGGCGGAGTAAAGGGCGCCTTCGGCGTCGCTGCGCGACAGGCTTCGCCTGCCCTTGACACCGCCCTCCCAGGGTTAAAGACGGCCAGGACGAGGGAGCAGGGGGCAGAGTGGTCGACGTGCCCATCACTGGTGTGCCCCGCCGCTGCGGTCCGCCCGATGTGCGACGGTAGTGCGGTGACGTGGAATGGCGAGGACTACCAGAGCCGCTTCGACCGCTTGGCCGCCGACGGCGTGGACGTGCACGGTGAGGCCACCTTCGTCCGCGCCTACACCCCCACCACCGTCCTAGACGCGGGCTGCGGGTCCGGCAGAGTCGCCATCGAACTGGCCCGCCACGGCATCGAGGTCGTCGGCGTCGACGCGGACGCCTCCATGGTCGCCGCCGCCGAGCGCCGTGCGCCGGAGTTGGTGTGGCTGCGCCGCGACCTCACCGGGCTGGACCTCGGCCGGGTGTTCGACGTGGTGGTGATGGCGGGCAACGTCCCCCTGTTCACCCCGCCGGGCACCGAGCCCGCGCTGGTCGCGGGCGCCGCCCGGCACGTGGCTCCCGGCGGGGTGCTCATCGCGGGCTTCTCCCTCGACCGCGCCTACACCCTCGCCGACTACGACGCCCACTGCGCCGCCGCGGGGCTGACGCTCGCGGAGCGGTTCGCCACCTGGTCGCGGGACCCCTTCACCGACGGTGACTACGCGGTGTCGGTCCATCGACGCTGACCAGGTGAACGGCGGTCAGGATTCGAGAAGCGCGGCCGTTCGGCGCTCACCTAGGGTGGCAGCGACGCGGTCGCCTGGAGGGGGCCGCACCAGCAGAGGGAGAACGGCCATGGCCACGAGGAAGGGCACCCGGGCGCCCGCGCCGCACGTCGCCGACGCGCACGACTGGATCCGCGTGCAGGGCGCGCGGGTGAACAACCTCAAGGACGTCAGCGTCGAGATCCCCAAGCGCAGGCTGACGGTGTTCACCGGGGTGTCCGGCTCGGGCAAGAGCTCGCTGGTGTTCGGCACCGTGGCCGCGGAGTCGCAGCGGCTGATCAACGAGACCTACAGCGCCTTCGTCCAGGGCTTCATGCCGACGCTGGCCCGGCCGGATGTCGACGTCCTCGACGGGCTGACCACCGCCATCATCGTCGACCAGCAGCGGATGGGCTCGGACCCGAGGTCGACCGTCGGCACCGCCACCGACGCCAACGCGATGCTGCGCATCCTGTTCAGCAGGCTCGGCCAGCCGCACGTCGGCTCGCCGCAGGCGTTCTCCTTCAACGTCGCCTCGATCAGCGGGGCGGGCGCGGTGACGGTCGAGCGCGCGGGCACGAAGGTGAAGGAGCGCCGCAGCTTCAGCGTCACCGGCGGCATGTGCCCGCGCTGCGAGGGCCGCGGCTCGGTCTCCGACATCGACCTCAGCCAGCTCTACGACGACTCCAAGTCCATCTCCGAGGGCGCGTTCACCATCCCCGGCTGGAAGTCCGACAGCTTCTGGACCGTGCGGGTCTACGCCGAGTCGGGCTTCGTCGACCCGGACAAGCCGATCCGCCGGTTCACCAAGAAGGAGATGCGCGACTTCCTCTACAAGGAGCCGACCAAGGTCAAGGTCGAGGGCGTCAACCTCACCTACGAGGGCCTGATCCCCAAGGTGCAGAAGTCGTTCCTGGCGAAGGACCCCGAGGCGATGCAGCCGCACATCCGCGCCTTCGTGGAGCGGGCGGTCACCTTCGCCACCTGCCCCGAGTGCGACGGCACCCGGCTGAGCGAGCTGGCCCGCTCGTCGAAGATCGCCGGGATCAGCATCGCCGACGCCTCGGCCATGCAGATCAGCGACCTGGCCGAGTGGGTGCGCGGCCTCGACGAGCCGTCGGTAGCGCCGCTGCTGGGCAAGCTGGCGCACACCCTCGACTCGTTCGTGCGGATCGGGCTGGGCTACCTCTCGCTCGACCGGCCCTCCGGCACGCTCTCCGGCGGCGAGGCCCAGCGCACCAAGATGGTCCGCCATCTCGGCTCGCCGCTCACCGACGTCACCTACGTCTTCGACGAGCCCACCACCGGCCTGCACCCGCACGACATCCAGCGGATGAACGACCTGCTGCTGCAACTGCGCGACAAGGGCAACACCGTGCTCGTGGTGGAGCACAAGCCCGAGGTGATCGAGATCGCCGACCACGTGGTCGACCTCGGCCCCGGCGCGGGCACGGCGGGCGGCGCGGTCTGCTACGAGGGCACCGTCGCCGGACTGCGCTCCAGCGCCACGGTCACCGGCCGCCACCTCGACGACCGCGCGTCGCTCAAGCCCAGCGTGCGCACGCCGACCGGCAAGGTGGAGATCCGCGGGGCCGACCGCCACAACCTGCGCGATGTCGACGTCGACGTCCCGCTGGGCGTCCTGTGCGTGGTCACCGGCGTGGCGGGCTCCGGCAAGAGCTCGCTGATCCACGGCTCCATCCCGGCGGACGTGGGCGTGGTGTCCGTCGACCAGACGCCCATCCGCGGCTCACGGCGCAGCAACCCGGCCACCTACACCGGGCTGCTGGAGCCCATCCGCAAGGCGTTCGCCAAGGCCAACGGCGTGAAGCCCGCCCTGTTCAGCGCGAACTCCGAGGGCGCGTGCCCCACCTGCAACGGCGCGGGCGTCGTCTACACCGACCTGGCGATCATGGCGGGCGTGGCCACCACCTGCGAGGAGTGCGAGGGCAAGCGGTTCCAGGCGTCGGTGCTGGAGTACCGCCTCGGCGGGCGCGACATCAGCGAGGTGCTGGCCATGTCGGTCGCTGAGGCCGAGGAGTTCTTCGGCGGCGGCGAGGCGCACACCCCGGCCGCGCACGCCGTCCTCGACCGGCTCGCCACCGTCGGCCTCGGCTACCTCACCCTCGGCCAGCCGCTGACCACGCTCTCCGGCGGCGAGCGGCAGCGGCTCAAGCTGGCCACGCACATGGCCGAGAAGGGCGGCGTCTACGTCCTCGACGAGCCGACCGCAGGCCTGCACCTCGCCGACGTCGAGCACCTGCTCGGCCTCCTCGACCGGCTGGTCGACTCGGGCAAGTCGGTCATCGTCATCGAGCACCACCAGGCGGTCATGGCGCACGCGGACTGGATCATCGACCTGGGTCCCGGCGCGGGCCACGACGGCGGCCGGGTCGTCTTCGAGGGCACCCCGGCCGACCTGGTCGCCGCCCGGTCCACCCTCACCGGCCGCCACCTCGCCGAGTACGTCGGCGGCTGACCCGGGTTTCGCCCCACCCGTGCCGGGTAAGCGTGTGCCGGACGACGAGCCCCGGGAGGGATCATGGGCCAGGCACTACGCGAGGTCATGACGGCCAACCCCGTCGCACTGCCCGGCGACACCGCGGTGCGGCAGGCGGCGGTGAAGATGCGGGAGCGCGGCATCGGTGACGTGCTGGTCGTCGACGACGGGGAGCTGACGGGCATCGTCACCGACCGCGACATCGTGGTCAGGGCCGTGGCCGAGCAGGACGACCTCGCAGGCTGCGTTCTGCGGGACGTGTGCTCGAGCGAGGTCGTCACCGCGAGCCCGGACGAGGACATCGACGCCGCGCTGGACCGCATGCGGGAGAACGCGGTCCGCCGCATCGTCGTGGTCGATAAGGGCAAGCCCGTCGGGGTCTTCTCCCTCGGCGACGCCGCCCTGGAGCGCGACCAGGACTCCGCCCTGGGCGACATCAGCTCGGCGACCGCGAACTCCTGACGCCGGGAGGAGCGCCGCGCGGGCGGCGCTCCTCCGTCAGTGGTGGTAGGCGTGCACCACCGCGTGGCCGGTGCCCCGGCCGATCAGCCACTTGTTGACCGGCCAGGTGACCAGGAAGGCCACCAGGAACGCGAAGGCGAGCGCGCCCCAGAACAGGGCGCTGGCCAGGCCCGCGTCCATGGCGCCGGGGACGACCACCATGACCCCGTTGTCGATGATCTCCATGACGGTGATGGAGACGGTGTCGGCGGCCAGCGCGATCTTGACGGCCTGCTTGAACTTCACGCCGGCCTTGAGCACGCCCCACATGGTCAGCGCGTAGCCGAAGAGGAACGCGAGGCCGACCGCGAGGGCGATCGTGGCGATCGTCCCCCAGCCCAGCGCGGTGCCGATGACCATGCCCAGGACCTCGCCGATCGCGCACCCGGTGAGGCAGTGCAGCGTGGCCGACGCCGCGACCCGCCAGCTCGCCCCGCCGTGCTGGTGGGCCCCGTGCCGGCCACCGTTCTGATGGTCACCGTGGTGATGGGCGCCGTGCTGACCGGCGTGGTCGGAGCGGCCCTGGTCGTGGGCCGGTTCGTGGTGGTGCTCTGTGGACATGGGAAACAGGCCTCCTCGGTCTGGGGATGAAGCTATACCCGCTTGGGGTATCAGGGCGAGTCGGGTTCGAGGCCCGCGACGAGGTTGAACGCGCCCGTCAGGTGGTTGAGGCTCACCAGGCCGACGACATCGGCGATCGCGCGGTCGCCCCAGCCGTGGGCCCGGACCCGGGCGAGGTCGTCGTCGGTGATCGACGCGGGCTCGGCCAGGACGCGGACGGCGAGGTCGAGCAGCGCGGTCTCGCGGTCGTCGGTGGAGACGCCCTCGCGCGCCAGGGCGATGTCGCTCTCGCTGAGACCCGCGGCGCGGGCGGCGTCGGTGTGGGCGGCCAGGCACAGCGCGCAGCCCAGCCACTCCTGCACGGCCAGGGAGATCTTCTCGCTGAGCGCGCGTGGCAGCTTCACCCGCTTGATGGCGCGGGACAGGTCGAGGTAGCCCTGCAGGAGCGCGGGGGAGTGGGCCATGGTGGCGACCATCGGCCCCGGCGCCCCCCGTCGGGCGGTCAGCTCGGCGAGCAGGTCCCGGGAGTGCGCGGGCGGCTCGGCGGGCGGCTGGATGCGGACCATGCTGATCTCTCGCCTCCACTGCGACGTCGGTGCCTATACCTCTAGGGGGTATGGGCAGCGGCGAAGGTAGCACCGCGGTTATGCATACGGCAAGGGGGTATGCTGCCGTGACGCGCGACACCCGGCTCCACGGTTTGACAGGGATACCCCCTGGGGGTAGAAATGAGCCATACCCCCACAGGGTTACCGACGACCGGCGAAGGGAGGGGCGGCATGAACGGCTACGCCCAGGACAAGGATGCCTACCTCAAGCGACTGAAGCGCATCGAGGGTCAGGTGCGCGGGCTGCACCGGATGGTGGAGAGCGATGAGTACTGCATCGACGTGCTGACCCAGATCTCCGCGGTCACCAAGGCCCTGCAGGCGGTGTCGATCGGCCTGATCGACGAGCACCTGAAGCACTGCGTGGCCCAGGCCGTCGCCGAGGGCGGGGAGACCGCCGACGCGAAGGTCGCCGAGGCCAGCGCCGCGATCGCACGGCTCGTGCGGTCCTAGAACCGACAGAGGGAACGCCATGACCGAGACCACCTACACCGTGACCGGGATGACCTGCGGGCACTGCGCCGCCTCCGTGCGTGAGGAGGTCGGCACGATCGACGGTGTGCAGAACATCGACGTCGACGTGCCCACCGGCAAGGTCACCGTCGTCAGCGCCCAGCCGCTCGACCGGGAGCGCGTGCGCGCCGCGGTCGAGGAGGCGGGCTACCAGCTGACCGCGTAGGAAGCGACTGACATGAACACAGCAGGGAAGCTCGCCGCCTACGGTGCGGCCGTCGTCCTGGTCGCCGCGGGCGCCTGGGCCGTCGGCTCCGCTGTCGGCCCCTTCCCCGGCGCGGCCGGGGTGCCCGAGGCCGAGGGCCCCGGGCACGGGGGCGGTCACAGCGACACCGTCGCGGCGACCCCCCATGAGCCCGCCGGGCTCGCGTCGTCCAAGGGCGGTTACACCCTCACCCCTGTCTCGACGACGCTGACCGCGGGCCGCCAACAGCCCTTCTCCTTCCGCGTCACCGGCCCCGACGGCCACCCCGTCACCGCCTTCGACGTGTCGCACGACAAGCGGATGCACCTGATCGTGGTGCGCCGCGACCTCAGCGGGTTCCAGCACGTCCACCCGGAGATGTCCGGGGACGGCGTCTGGTCGGTCCCGCTGACGGTCGACGACCCGGGCGTGTACCGGGCGTTCGCCGACTTCGTGCCGACCGGCGGCCAGGGGCTCACGCTCGGCGTCGACCTCTTCGCCGACGGCGACGCCCAGCGCGTCGAGCACCAGGACTCGTGGGCCGACGAGGTCGACGGCTACCGGGTCCAGCTCTCCGGCGACCTCGTCGCGGGCCGCTCGTCGGAGGTCACCGCGACGGTGACCAAGGACGGCGTGCCGGTCACCGACCTGCAGCCCTACCTGGGCGCCTACGGCCACCTGGTCGCGCTGCGCTCCGGGGACCTGGCGTACCTGCACGTGCACCCGGACGGCACGCCCGGCGACGGGCGCACCCAGGCGGGCCCGGACATCGGGTTCGGCGTGGAGGTCCCGACCGGGGGCGCCTACCGCCTGTTCCTGGACTTCCAGCACGACGGCGAGGTGCGGACCGCCGAGTTCACGGTCACCGTGAGCGACCACGCGCCCAGGCCGACGGCCACGCCCCCGTCCGACGACGGCGGCGCGGGGCACGGCGAGCCCGGACACGGGCACTAGGGGAGGACGCCATGACATCGGACACCCGGGCGCTGCCCGCCGCCACCGGCGAGGTCGAACTCGCCATCAGCGGGATGACGTGCGCCTCCTGCGCCAACCGCATCGAGCGCAAGCTGAACAAGCTGGACGGCGTCACCGCCAGCGTCAACTACGCCACGGAGAAGGCCAAGGTCGTCTTCCCGGCCGACATGGACCCGGCCACGCTGGTCGAGCAGGTCGAGGCCGCGGGCTACGCGGCCGCCCTGCCGAAGCCGCCCGCGTCGGGTGAGCCCGAGGCGCCCGCCGAAGAGGAGGACGCCACCCGCTCGCTGCGGCAGCGGCTGATCGGGTCGGCCGTGCTGTCGGCGCCGGTCATCGCGATGGCGATGGTCCCGGCGCTGCAGTTCACCTACTGGCAGTGGATCTCGCTGGCCCTGGCCGGGCCGGTGATCGTGTGGGCGGCGTGGCCGTTCCACAAGGCGGCGTGGGCCAACCTCCGGCACGGCGCGGCCACCATGGACACGCTGATCTCGATGGGCACCATCGCGGCGTTCCTGTGGTCGCTCTACGCGCTGCTGTGGGGAACCGCGGGCGAGCCGGGGATGACGCACCCGTTCGAGCTGACCATCCAACGGATGAGCGGCGAGGCCAACATCTACCTGGAGGTCGCCGCCGGGGTGACCACGTTCATCCTGGCCGGGCGCTACTTCGAGGCCCGCTCCAAGCGCCGGGCGGGCGCGGCCCTGCGGGCGCTGCTGGAACTGGGCGCGAAGGACGTCGCCGTGCTGCGCGACGGCCGCGAGACGCGGATCCCGGTCGACCGGTTGGCCGTGGGGGACCGGTTCGTGGTGCGTCCCGGCGAGAAGATCGCCACGGACGGCGTCGTCGAGGACGGGTCGTCCGCGGTCGACGCGAGCATGCTGACCGGCGAGTCCGTGCCGGTCGAGGTCGGGCCGGGCAGCGAGGTCGTCGGGGCCACGGTGAACGCGGGCGGCAGGCTCGTCGTCCGCGCCACCCGGGTCGGCTCCGACACTCAGCTGGCGCGGATGGCCAAGCTGGTCGAGGACGCGCAGACCGGCAAGGCCGAGGTCCAGCGGCTTGCCGACCGCGTGTCGGGCGTCTTCGTGCCGATCGTGATCGCGCTGGCCGCCGGGACGCTGGCGTTCTGGCTGGGCGCGGGCGGCAGCGTGGCGGCGGCTTTCACCGCCGCGGTCGCGGTGCTGATCATCGCCTGCCCGTGCGCGCTGGGTCTGGCCACGCCGACCGCGCTGCTGGTCGGCACCGGCCGGGGCGCCCAGCTGGGCGTGCTGATCAAGGGCCCCGAGGTCCTGGAGTCCACCCGCCGCGTCGACACCGTGGTGCTGGACAAGACCGGCACGGTCACCACCGGCCAGATGTCGCTGGTCGAGGTCCACGTCGCCGAGGGCGTCGACCGGGCCGAGGCGCTGCGCCTGGCCGGTGCGGTGGAGGACGCCTCCGAGCACCCGATCGCCCAGGCCGTCGCCCGCGGCGCCCGCGAGGAGGTCGGCGAGCTGCCCTCGGTGGCGGACTTCGGCAACGTCGAGGGCCTCGGCGTCCAGGGCGTGGTGGACGGGCACGGCGTGATCGTGGGCCGCACGGCACTGCTGGAGCAGTGGTCCCAGCACCTGCCCGCCGACCTCGCCGAGGCGAAGGCGGCAGCGGAACAGCGCGGCCGGACCGCCGTGGCCGTCGGCTGGGACGGGCGGGCCCGCGCGGTCCTGGTCGTCGCCGACACGGTCAAGCCGACCTCGGCCGAGGCCATCCGCGAGCTGCGGGCCCTCGGGCTGACCCCGGTCCTGCTGACCGGCGACAACGAGGCCGTGGCCAGGTCGGTCGCCGCTGAGGTGGGCATTTCCGAGGTGATCGCCGAGGTCCTGCCCGAGGACAAGGTCGACGCGGTCAAGCGACTGCAGGCCGACGGCCGGGTGGTGGCCATGGTCGGCGACGGCGTGAACGACGCCGCCGCGCTCGCCCAGGCCGACCTCGGCCTGGCCATGGGCACCGGCACCGACGCCGCCATCGAGGCGGCCGACCTGACCCTGGTGCGCGGCGACCTGCTCGCCGCCGTCGACGCCATCCGGCTCTCGCGGCGGACGCTGGCCACGATCAAGGGCAACCTGTTCTGGGCCTTCGCCTACAACGTCGCCGCCCTGCCGCTGGCCGCGGCCGGGCTGCTCAACCCGATGCTCGCGGGCGCGGCGATGGCGTTCAGCTCGGTGTTCGTGGTGACGAACAGCCTGCGACTGCGCGGCTTCCGCGGCATCAGGCCCGAGGCGACGGCGGCGTGATCCCCCCGACCGCGGGCCCGCGTCCCCTCGGGGGCGCGGGCCCGCGCGTCGGTACGATCGCGCGCATGGTCGGCCCGAACGCCATCCCGCGCTGGCTGCTCGCCTGCGCGCTGGTGTTCGCGGTGCTGTCCATGCACCACCTGGCCTCCACCGATCCCGCCGGGCCCGCCCATCACGGCTCTGCCGCGTCGGCGTCCCATGACTGCTGTCCGGTCGACTCCGAGCCCGCTGGCGACCACGGCCTGCTGCACCTGTGCCTGGCGATCCTGCTGGGGATGCTCGTCCTGGTCACCGCGCTCGTCGGCTGGCGGCTCAGGCGGGCTTCGCGCGGCCGCGCGCCTCCCCGGTCCGTCGCCGTCCCCGTGGCCCCGCCGTCGCCGGTGTTGCCCGGCGGCAGAGCGACCCTGCATTCCGTCTGCGTCCTCCGGCTGTAGATCGGCGGTCTCGTCACCGCCGAATCCACACCGACAGGACAGAAGGACAAATGAAGACCACGACGTTCGCCGCGGCCATGGTGGCCGCGGGTGTTCTGCTCGCCGGGTGCGCGGGCGCGGACAACGGCTCCACCACCCCGCCCCCGACCACCCCGACGAGCGCGGCCGCCGACCACAACGCTGCCGACATCGCCTTCGCGCAGGGCATGATCCCCCACCACGAGCAGGCCGTCGAGATGGCCGCGCTGGTCGAGGGCCGCACCACCACCCCGGAGGTGCTGAGCCTGGCCGAGCGCGTCGAGCAGGCGCAGGCCCCGGAGATCCGGACCATGACCCAGTGGCTCGCGGCATGGGGCGCCCCCACCGCGGCAGGCGGCCACGAGGGCCACGGCCCCGGCATGATGAGCGCCGAGGACATGACGCGGCTCGAAGACGCCAAGAACGCCGATTTCGACCGGCGCTGGCTGGAGATGATGATCGAACACCACGAGGGCGCGGTCGAGATGGCCAGGACCGAGCTAGCCGAGGGCGGCAACGCCGAGGCCAAGGCCCTCGCCCAGCAGATCATCGACGCCCAGCAGGCGGAGATCACCGAGATGCACGCCCTGCTCGACTCCTGAGCCCAGCCGGGGGACGGCCGAACACAGCCGTCCCCCGGCGGGCCGAGCCGCTACGGGCTCAGTCGCCCCAGGCCGAGTGCCGCGCGGGTCGAGTGCCGCGCAGCTCGCGTCCTCGGCAGGCTGAGGCCGCCGCAGTCCGCCACGAGCCGAGTCCGGCCCGAGTCGAATCCGCCGCGTGTCGGGTCCGCAGTGGGTGGAGTCCTCGGGAAGTCGAATCTCCGAGGGTGGGGTCTGCATGCTGAGTCCGCCGCGGCCCGGAGAGGCCGCGGCGGACGGGAATCCGTCGACAGGGGAATGCCGGGACGGCGGCGCTGGTCGCGCGTGGGCGCCGTCCGGTGTGGACCTCACCTCCTTCTGGTGTTCGGCGTGGTCGGCTGTCGTCGCGGAGGGGAGCGCTGGTGCGGATCGATCCGGTGGGGCACCCGGGCAGGACGTGGGCGGGACGTGCGCGCGGGGACGGCGGGGCGCGGCGCGGGGCGCGCGGCGGAGGGTACCGGGGCGGTGGGGAAGTTGGCGGCGATGATCGCGGCGAACTCGGCGTCGAGCCAGTCCTGGTCGGCGAGGACCAGGTCGGCGAAGTCCGCCGTGCGCACGTCGGCACCTGGCATGTCGATCACTCCCGGGCCACTATCACCAGGTCACTGACCGATCTATATTTCTTATAGCCACGACTGCAAGTTCTGTCAAGCGCCTGGAGCCGCCGTGCCGCTCGACGACCTGGACGACCTCGACTACCCGGCCTACACCATCGGGCAGGCCGCCGGTCTGCTCGGCGTGCGGCAGGCGTTCCTGCGCAGCCTCGACACCGCGGACCTGGTGCGCCCGGTGCGCTCGGACGGCGGGCACCGCCGCTACACCCGCAGGCAGCTCGAACTGGTCGCGCGCGTGCGGGTGCTGTTCGACGAGGGCCACTCGCTGGCGGCGACCACGCGCATCATCGAGCTGGAGGACCTGCTGGCGGCCGCCCGGGGCGAGGTCGCCGAACTGCGGGAGCGGCTCGGCGAACCCTGACGGCGGATTGGCACTCTGCGGGCGAGAGTGCTAACAAAGATCCCGGGACCCCATGACGATGACAGGAGGGATGCCGTCGTGACCGCGGTGGACACTCGGTCCGAACTTGTTCCGCTGCGCACCGACTTCGACCTGGTGTGGCGCGGCTGCGACCCCGGCCAGGTCCGGCGCTACGTCGAGGAGACCGAGGTCGAGCTGCGGCTGCTCGCCGCCGACCGGGACGCCGCCGCCGCCCGCGCCGACGACCTGGCGCGGCTGCTCGACCAGGCCCGCGCGGAGGTGCGCGACCTGCGCGCCCGCGTCGACCGGCTGTCCAGGACGCCGGTGGACCCGGCGACCCTGCCCGAGCGCCTGCGCCGGATGGTGGACCTCGCCCACGAGCAGGCCGCCGAGATCACCGGCCGCGCCCAGTCGGCGGCCGAGCAGCACTGGGCGGCCGCCGAGCAGGCCGCCGCCCGCGCCCGCGAGCGCACCGAGCGCCTGCTGGCCGACCTCGAGACCCGCCGCCGCGACCTGGAGACCGAACACCGCGCCCTCCTCCGCCAGGCCCACGACCGCATCGCGACCATGACCCGCGCCGCCGAACACCGCAGGCGCGACCTCGACGAACGCGCCGCCGCCCTCCGCGAGCAGGTCCAGTCCGACTTCGAGACGGCCATGGCCGCCCGCAGGGCCGAGGCGATGGCGACACTGTCCAAAGAGGAAACCGCGGCCCGTGAGCGCGCGTCCCGCATCGTCGCCGACGCGACCGCCGAGGCCGAGCGCCGGATCACCGCCGCCCGCCGCCAGGTCGACGAACTCCGCGCCCACCGCGCCCGCATCGCCGAGAGCATCCAGGCCGCCCACCGCCTCCTGGCCGCCGCGGTCCCCCTCCTCCACGACGATCCCCCCGCCGCCGATGGGGAGACTTCGCCTTCGGTTCCGCAGGGGGATGCCGAGGCCGTGACCACCAAGGCGCCTGCCGTCGGGGTCCCGCGTGACGGCGCGGCAGCGCCCAGCGAGGAGAGGCCGGTGATGGCAGCCGTCACCACGCTCCGGCAGGCAGCCGCTGACGCCCCGGCTGAGGACAGCCCGGCGCCGAGCGACAACGCGGTGGTGTTGGGACGGTCGGCCTAGTCCGCCTCACGAACGGGTGCGCGCAGACCGCTGCCCCTCGACCCGGAACGGGTGAGGGGCAGCGGGAGGCGTGCGGATCAGACGGCGCGGACGCCGGTCGCCTGCGGGCCCTTGGGGCCCTGGGTGATCTCGAACTCGACGCGCTGGTTGTCCTCCAGGCTGCGGAAGCCGTAGCCGTCGATCTCGGAGTAGTGGACGAACACGTCCGGGCCGCCCTCGTGGGAGATGAAGCCGAAGCCCTTCTCGGCGTTGAACCACTTCACGGTTCCCTGGGTCATGCATTTGCTCCTTGCTTGGGGCTGGATGCGGGCCGCGGACGCGGCCCTCGGTCGGGGGTCTCAGACGGCGACTTCTCCAGCTTGTCCTGCAAGGCAAAGAAAGTGACGCCCGCAACATCGTTTCCGCGAGCGTGATGAACACGAACACAAAACTCCGCGACCACCCCGTACAACCCGGCACGCCTCCGATTCGTTCCCCCGGGCCGCGGGAAGTCTCCCATGGCACACGGGGAGGCGCGCGACGCGGGCGGCGGTTCAGCGCTCGCGATCGGCGTCTCCGCTGATGGGAGCCCTGGTCGAGTTGCTGTAGGTCATGCCCGCCGACTCGCCCGAGCACAGGCAGCGACGGGTGCGGCCGCTCGCGGCCATCGCCGCGCAGAACCGCCGGGCGGTGGCGTCGTGGGCGCTCAGCGGGTGCGGGCACGCGGGGCACTCGGGGGTGAGGTCTGGCGACATCCGTCCGGCCTTTCACTCGACAGTGGGCCGCGTGCATCGCCCCCGGCGACGGCCGGGGCGACAGCCTCACCGTACGCCTCGCAGGACGCCCACGCGCCCTCGCATCTTTTCCGCTCAACCGGGCCCGGAGGGGGTAGCATCGACAGTGTTGGCGCATCGCCTCCATGGAAGTGCCAGCCACTCCTGTCCGGTTTCTGACGGGCAGGCGCGGGAGTACCGGCGCGAGCCGGGCGACCGCTCGTCTTGATGCTCTCCTGGCCGTCACGGCCTGCGAACAGTCTCGGTCGAGTCCCCGGTCAACCGGGCCGACACCGATGACGTTCACCACGGGGTTCGGCGAGCAAGGCCCGACCACGCCGCCCGCCGGTCGCACCGCCCGAACCATCCGATTCGGACGGTGCGACCGTCGCGGCGCGTCCCGTCGGGACAGTCCACTGCGGCCGTCCTCTTCCTCGACTGTCCTCAACGGATCATGCTTGACCTGCGAGGACATGCGATCTTCCGCGTCCGCTGGTTAGGCTCCCCGGTGAGGGGAGCAGGGAGCGCGGGCGTGCTCGTACCGCCGGTGGAGTTGGCGCTGGCCCGACCGCAGCGCCGGGTCCCGGCCGCCGGGCCGGGGTGGCGGTTCGAGCCGAAGTTCGACGGCTGGCGGGCCCTGCTGTTCACCGCGTCCGGTTTCGTCCAGTCGCGCCGCGACAACGACCTCGCCGCCCGCTTCCCCGAGATCGTGGCCGCCGGTCGCGGGCTCGGCGACCTGGTGCTCGACGGCGAGCTGGTGGCGCTGCGCGAGGGCAGGCTGGACTTCTCCGCGCTGACCTCGGCCCCGCGGTCCCGCGCGGGCGCGGGCGTGGCCGTGTACTTCGTCGTCTTCGACATCCTCGCCGACGCCGACCGCGACTGGCGGCCCCGGCCCTACCTGGACCGCAGGCGCAGGCTGACGGACGTCATGGCCGCCATCGACCCGCCCTTGCAGCTGATGCCCGCGACCGACGACCGCGCCGCCGCGATCCGCCGCTGGATGGACCCGGCGGGCGCGCGGATCGGGATCGAGGGCGTGGTAGTGAAGGCGGCGGACCGGCCGTACCGGGCGGGCCGGACCGGCGACTGGGTCAAGGTCCGCCACACCGCCGTGCTGGACGCGGTCGTCATCGGCGTCACCGGCCGCCCGAGCCGCCCCGAGGAGGTGGTGCTCGCCCGCCGCGACGACGACGGCGGCCTGCGGGGCATCGGGCTGTCGCTGCCGCTGCCCACGCCCCTGCGCGACGAGGTGGGCAGGCACGTCGCGGTCACCGGCGAGCGCGCCGAGCTGGCGTCCGGCGGCGGCTTCGGCCGGTCGCGCACCGAGTACCTGCCGGTCCACCCGACGCTGGTGGTCGAGGTGGAGGCCGAGGCGTCGGCGGAGTTCTTCACCAACCGGCTTCGCCCCGCCGTCCGGCGGCTGCGGGTCGACATGACGGTCGAGGACGTCTAGCGCCGGACCACGAGCAGCGGGACGAACTGCTCCTCGGCGGTCAGCGAGCCGTGCTGCCCCGGCAGCGCGCTCAACCACCGCTCGGCCGCCGACCGCACCACGCCGAGCCCGCCGCGCGCGGCCACGACGACATCGCCGATCCTCGGCCGCACCCGGTCCTCGACCCGCGGCCCGAACCAGCCGCGCGCGATCGCCTCGTCCCGGGTCGCGACCCAGGCGCGGTCGCCGAGCACGCCCGACCACCGCGCCCGCACGTCGTCCAACGCCCCGGGCTCGGTGTAGACGTGGCGGACGCGGACCTCCCCGCCGAGCAGCCGCACGCCGTCCCGCAGGTCCTCGGCGGTGTCGAAGTCCACGGGGTCGTCGATCTCCACCATGCCGTGGTCGGCGGTCACCATCAGCGCGGCGTCCGGGGGCAGGGCCTCCGCGAGCGCGGCGGCGAGCCGGTCCACGAACACCAACTGGCACCGCCACGGCTCGCTGCCGGGCCCGTAGACGTGCCCGAGCGCGTCGAGGTCCGCGTGGTAGGCGTAGCAGAGCGCCCGACCGGGCTCCCGCAGCGCCGCGGAGGCGCGGCTGACCAGGTCGCCCAGCGCGTGGACGCCGTGGAACTCCCCGCCGCGCAGCACGGCCCGGGTCAGCCCGCTGCCGCGGTGGTCGCGCGGGGCCACGAACCGGACGCGCACCCCGGCGGCCTCGGCCCGCTCGAAGGCCGTCGGGTGCGGCTGGACCTCCTCGGGCACGAGCACCGCCCGCAGGTCGCCGTTCTCGCCGTGCCGGTGCCAGCGCAGGGTGTTGAGCAGTTCCTCCCCGTCGGGCCCGTCGACGGCGAAGGAGTAGCCGACGATGCCGTGCCCGCCGCTCGGCTCGCCGGTCGCCAGGGAGGCGATGCTGGTGGCCGTGGTCGCGGGGAAGCCCGCGGTGATCCGGTCGGCGCCCAGCGACGCCAGGAACGGCGCGTCCTCGGCGTGGTCGTCGAGCAGCCGCCTGCCCAGGCCGTCGACGAGCAGCAGGCAGACCCGGGTCGGACCGGCGATGCCGAGCGTGTCCGCCGTGCCCGGCACGTCCATCCCGGCCAACAGCGAGGGCAGGACGTCGGCCAGCGTGCCGTTCCCATAGCGCGGTACCAGCGGCTCCATGACCGCGACCCTAACCGGGGGAGGGGCCGTGCGACCCCTTCCCCGGCCGGGGCGTCAGGCCCGCATGCCCTCCTCGATCGCGGCGATGACCCTCGGCCGCAGCTCGGCCGCGGTGATGATCGCGTCGACCGAGCCGACCTCGACCGCGCGCTGGATGCTGTGCACGCGGTCGAACTCCGCGGCGACCTCGCCGAGCTTCTCCGCGCGGACGGCGGACTGGACCTCGGCGAGCTGCGCGGTCAGCGACGCGCGCTCGACCCCGCTGGCCGCGGCGACCCTGGCCTTGAGGTCGGTCACCCTCGGGTCGGTCGCGGTGCGGTTGTTCACCTCGCTGGAGAACACCACGGCCGCGGCCGGGGCGCCGCCCAGCACCGAGGCGAAGGAGCCCTCCAGCGCCAACACCGTCATGTTGGGGTTGAGCGCCTTGGAGAACACCACGAACGCGCCGCCGTGGTAGCGCGAGATCACGCAGAACACGATCGGGCCCTGGAAGTTGACGATCGCGCGGCCGATCTCCGCGCCGTACTCCAGCTGCAGCTTGCGCATCGACTCCGGCGAGCCGTCGAAGCCCGACAGGTTCGCCAGCACGACCAGCGGCCGGTTGCCGGAGGCGGAGTTGATCGCCCGCGCCGTCTTCTTCGACGACTGCGGGAACAGCGTGCCCGCGGTGTAGGTGTCCGGGCCGTCGGTGGGCGGGAAGCCGCGGCGCGGCACCGCGCGCGACTCGATGCCGACCAGGCAGACCGGCCACCCGCCGATGTGGACGTCCTGCACGGCCGAGGTGTGCGCGTCGGCCATGCCCGCCCAGCGCTCCAGCACCGGGTGGTCCTGGTCGGACAGCGCGCGCATCACCGTGCGGATGTCGAACGGCTTCTTGCGGTCCGGGTTGTGCTCGGCGGAGAAGATCTGCCCGACGGTGGTGAAGTCGCTGTCCACCACGGCGTGCGGGAAGCCGGAGATGTCGCGGTCGGCCGGGTCGGTGGTGACCGCCCTCCTCGGCGCCTTCTCCCCGGGCACGACGTAGGTGTGGTCGTAGTGCGCCATCAGGATGTCGCGGGCCGCGGACAGGTTCGGCGCCCAGTACTGCGCCTGGCCGTTGGGGCCCATCACCCGGTCGTAGCCGCCGATGCCGAAGTTGTCCTCCGCGGACACGCCGCCGGAGAAGTCCAGCGACTGCTTGCCGGTGAGCACCATCGCCGAGTCCGGCGTCATCACCAGCACGCCCTTGGTGTGCATGAGCATCGTCGCCTCGGCGTTCCAGTACGGCTGGGCGCCGACGTTGATCCCCGCGACCACGATGTTGATCTCGCCGCCGTCCTGGGTGAACGTGACGATCCGCTTCAGCGCCGCGGCCACCCAGTCCATGTTCTCGGTGCCCGAGGACATCGAGATCTTCGCGCCTGCCGACAGCGCGAACCACTCCAGCGGCACGCCCATCCGCTCGGCCAGGTCGAGCGCGGCGATCACCCGCGAGCACTCCGGCTCCGACAGCGCGCCGAGCGCCTTCGTCGGGTCGCCGAGCAGCACCACCCGCGTGACGCCCTCGGGGTGGCGCTCGGTCGGGGTCGTGACCACGCCCGCGATGATCGCCGCGGTGTTGCGGCCCTTGGGCCGGTCCACCGGCACGAGCACGCCGTGCTCGTCGAGGTCGTGCTCGACGAAGCCGCCGTCGGGCCCGGCGAGCAGGCCGGTCAGCTCGTAGGGGTAGACGTTGCCGCGCTGGGCGGCGCGCAGCACCTTCTGGCGGTAGTCGTCCAGCGGCTCCACCGGCTCCGTCGACGGCTCGCCCACGTCCAGCCGGGCGCCGTGCCCCGGGGTCAGCGTGATCCGCGCGGCGACCTCGGTCAGCTCGCCGGTCTCGGTGCGCTGGCGGGCCAGGAACTGCACCTCCTCCAGCCCGGCGCCCACCGTCGTCGGCAGGATGCGCTGGACCAGGGTGTTCAGCTCGTCGCGGGTCACGTCCGTGGCGGGCCAGACGTACATCATGATCCGGTTGGTGTCGAACCGCCGGTTCTGCGGCCGCCGCGCCTGGATGTTGCGGATCGCGTCGAGGCACCCGGCGAAGGTGTCCTCCACCGCGGGCAGCGCGACCAGCCTGCCGTCGGCCTCGCGCAGCGGCGTCAGGTCGCGGACCTGGCTCATCGCGAACAGCCGCTCGTCGGCCGGGTTGCTGCGGGCGACGGCCTTGAACAGGTAGATCTCCTCGTCCGCCGACGGCAGCCGGGTGAGGTCGAACTCGCGCAGCCGCTGCAGCTGAAGGCGCTGCGCGATCTGCGGGTGCAGGCCGCGGATCAGCCGGTCCTCTGCGAAGCCCGCGCCGTCGGGCCGGAACGTGAAGTGGTGGTGCATCACCGCGCCGCTGGTGCCCGCGACCGTGGTGGTGATCCGGCGGACGCCCGGGGGCAGCGCGTGCTCGGCCAACTGCGCGCCGAGCCGCTCGGCCATCCCGTCGGCGTCCGGCTGGCCCTCCCACGTGACGTAGAGGTCGGCGACCAGGGCGCCGTCGGGGACGTCGGCGGCGACCGCGCCCACCGCGCCGAGGGCGGCGGGCAGCGACGCGATGTCGACCGCGGTGGTGACCACGCGGCGCGCGCCGTCGGGGCCCGCGTGCTCGGCGGTGACGAACCGGCAGCCGCCGATCTCCCGCGCGGCGACGTCCGACAGCCCGCGGTTGCCGTAGTAGCGGCGGGTCAGCACCTCCAGCAGCGGCGCGTGGTCGCGGCCGGGCCGCCCGATCCGCTGGCCGAGCAGCCGCACCAGCGGCTCGGAGCTGGCCACCATGGCCTGGATCCGCTCGGCGCGGTCCGGGGCGTCGGGGTTGCGGTCGAGGTAGCGCAGCCCGTCGCGCACGGCGGCGTAGACCTCGGCGCGGTTGCGGCGCAGCAGCGGCTGGGCGAACCAGCGGAACACCACGCCGCGGGCCAGGTCCGACACTGCGGGGAAGCGCACCTGGGTGGCCTCGACCAGCCGCTCCAGCGCCAGGCCGACGCGCTCGCTCAGCGACTCCGCCGGCGGCGAGCCCGCCAGCCACTGCCGCAGCAGCTCGGAGACGACCGCGACGTCGGTCGCCATCCGCTGCTGCGCCAGGAAGATCCGGAAGACCGCGGCCTCCAGCTCGGGCGTGCGGTCGAGGTCGGCGACGCCGTAGTGGCCGAGCACCTGGCGCAGCTTCGCCTGGAAGCCCTCGGGCAGGCCCGCCCGCTCGACGTCGAGGCTCTGCAGGTAGCTGTGGAAGTACTCGCGCGGGCTGTGCACCGGGCTGCCGGGCACGACGTCGAGCTCGCTGCCCGGCTTGTTGCGGCTCAGCTCCGACAGGTCGGCGAACACGCCGAGCAGGTCGAGCTCGCCCTCGATCGGCCGCCCGCCCAGCTCGGCGCGCGCTGCCAGGTAGTCGGCCAGCACCCGGTCGCGGTCGTCGGGGTCGACGTCGAAGCCGAGCAGCAGGCTGCGCAGGTCGCGCAGGCCCGCGCGCACCCGGTCGGCCGCGGACACGCCGGTGGGCTCGGCGGGCAGGTCGATCTCGGCGGTCTCGACGGCGGCGTCGGCGGCCGCGCCGCCGTCGGCGAGCGGCTCCAGGCGCATCAGCGGGGCGCCGGTCTCCACCTGGCTGCCCACCGACACCGGGCACTCGCGGACCCGGGCGCGGAATGGCGCGCGCAGCACCGTCTCCATCTTCATGCTCTCCAGCACGATGATCGGCGCGCCCGCGTCGACCTCGTCGCCCACGGCCAGCGGGGTCGCCACGACCAGCGCGGGCGCGGGGGAGCGCACGACGCCGCCCTCGTCGCGGCTGATCCGGTGGGTGACGCCGTCGACCTCGACGAGGTGGATCGGGCCGTGCGTGGCCGACACCAGCCGGAAGCGGCGGCCGTTGACGGTGATCAGGCCGCTGTGGGCGTCGAAGCGCTCGATCTCGACGTCGGCGGCGTGCTCGTCCCCGCCGCAGGAGACGCCGACGCGGAAGCGCTGCTGGCCGATCCTGGCGACCCGCACGCGGTAGCCGACGCCGCGCAGCTTGAGGTCCAGCGGGCGGCCGCTCTCGTGGCGCACCTGCGGGCGCCCGCCGTGCGCGGTGGACAGCAGCCGCTGGCGGTTGACCTCCTCCTCGTCCTGGTACGCCTCGATCGCGGCGGCGACCAGCGCGACGGCGGAGTGCCGGTGGGCGGTCAGGCGGCCCTGGGCCCGGACGCGGTCGATCCAGCCGGTGTCGGCGGTCGCGTCGATGACCTCGGGCTGGTCGAGCAGGTCGAGCACGAAGCTCTTGTTGGTCGCGCCGCCCTCGATGATGACGGTGGTCTCGGCCATGGCGCGGCGCAGCCTGCCCAGCGCCTCGGCGCGGTCGCGGCCGTAGGCGATGATCTTGGCGATCATCGAGTCGAAGTCGGCCGGGATGGTGTCGCCCTCGCTGACGCCGGTGTCCACCCGGATGCCCGGACCGGCGGGCAGCGCCAGCCGGGCGATGCGGCCGGGCGCGGGCGCGAAGTCGCGGTCGGGGTCCTCGGCGTTGAGCCGGGCCTCGACGGCGTGGCCGAGCTCGGCGGGCTGCGCGCCCTCCAGCCTGCCGCCGTAGGCGACGTGCAGCTGCAGCTTGACCAGGTCGGTGCCGGTGGTGATCTCGGTGATCGGGTGCTCGACCTGCAGGCGGGTGTTGACCTCCAGGAAGGCGAACATCCGCTCGCCCGGGTGGTACAGGAACTCCACGGTGCCCGCGCCCCGGTAGTCCACGGCCAGCGCCAGCCGCTCGGCCGACGCCTTCAGCTCGGCGGTCTGCTCCGCGGAGAGCACCGGCGACGCCGACTCCTCGATGATCTTCTGGTTGCGCCGCTGCACCGAGCAGTCGCGCACGCCCAGCGCCCACGCCGTGCCCTGGCCGTCGGCGATGACCTGCACCTCGACGTGCCGCGCGCCGGTCACCAGGCGCTCGAGGAAGACCACGCCGGAGCCGAAGGCGCGCAGGGCCTCCTGGCTGGTGCGCTCGTAGGCCTCGGTCAGGTCATCGCGGGAGGCGACCATGCGGATGCCGCGCCCGCCGCCGCCCGCGGTCGCCTTGAGCATCAGCGGGTAGCCGATCTCGTCGCCCGCGCGCAGCGCGTCATCGAGGGTGGCGACCTCGCCCCGGCTCCACGGCGCGACCGGGACGCCGACCTCCTCGGCGATCAGCTTCGCGCCGATCTTGTCGCCGAGCCTGCGCATCGCGTCGGCGCTCGGCCCGACGAACGTCACGCCGATCTTCTCGCACAGCTCGGCGAACGCCGGGTCCTCGGCGACGAACCCCCAGCCGACCCAGGCGGCGTCGGCGCCGGACTCGATCAGCGCCCGTTCGAGCACCGCGTGGTCGAGGTACGGGCGGGCCGAGGCGGGGCCCAGCGGGTAGGCGATGTCCGCCTCCCGGACGAAGGTCGCGCCGCGGTCGGCGTCGGTGTAGAGCGCGACCGTCTCGATCCGCGTCCCGGCCTCAGCCGAGAGGTCCCGCACGGCGTGGATGAGCCGCATCGCGGCCTCTCCGCGGTTGACGATGGCGACACGACTGAACACCGGCTGGTCCTCCCAAGTACCCACGCACAGAAGGCGACGCCCGGGTCCTGCGGACGTCGCCTGCACCTGCGAAGACCCTGCTCGGTTACCGACCGGTACACCAATGGCCCACGTCGAGCATGCCGGAGCCCGTCAGTTGTAGAGAACCTACAAAAAGCGAGCTTGGCCACACGATCCGGTCGTGGTGTCACGCAAGGTCTGCCACAACGCACGGGCCGACACTACGCCGAGATGACGGGTGTCCGCCGGGAAACGGAAGGACCGGGGAACAGCACGGGAACGACCCACCCGATCACCCCACGTCGCCAACACACCCCGCCAACCCATCGAACGAGCACCGGACGGGCCGGTGCCGCAGCAGACCCGCCAGCGAGATCGACTTCTGCCCCCCGGCCACCACGTTCAGCCGATCGGTGGACATGACGTAGAAGTCCCACTGGTCGACGTCGAGCGGATCGGCGGTCGCCTTGTCGGTGGGGGTGAAGACGCAGAACACGTAGACATCGGCCTGACGCTTGCGTTCGGTCGCGTAGGTGTTGGTGGCGAAGTCCCAGCCGACCGTGGGCCGGATGTCGAAGGCGATGGTCGACAGCCGGGTCTGCTTCCAGCTCTGCACATAGGCCGCTGACTTGACCTCCACCCGCAGGCCGGTGCCCGTGACCAGGTCGGCGGCGTCCCACTCCCGGCGCGTGCCGCCGTCGACGCAGCCCAGCGCCAAGCCGACGATGTACTCGGCGAGGACGCCGCGCATGGCGTTGCCGATGAGGTCCGAGCACGACCAGCTCCAGAAGCCGCGCAGCCGCGCGCCGTCGAGCGGGCGGCCCGCGCGGGTGAAGGGCTCGTCGCCGGTCTTCGGGGTGACGGTGACGGCGTCCAGGGGATCGGGAGACGTCATCGGGAGGATCTTAGGTCCCGCCGCGGTCCTGCGCGGGTGCGGTGGAAGGGCTGTGAAGGTGTTGTGCGGCGGGCGGCGCGGGCTGGGGTGGGGCAATACGTTCGGGCGTCATGGAGATGGTGGACGTGGTTGTCGTGGGGGCTGGGTTGGCGGGGTTGCGGACGGCGCGGTCGCTTGCGGAGCAGGGGTTCGACGTCGTGGTGTGCGAGCGGCGCGGGGATCTGGGGGTGGGGATCAGGACCACCGGCATCTTCGTGCGGCGGACGTTGGTGGACTTCGCCGTGCCGGACCGGCATCTCGGGCCTGCCGTGCGGCGGGTCGTGTTGTATCCGCCCTCGCTGCGGGGGCCGGTCGAGGTGGTGAGTGAGCGGGACGAGTTCAGGGTCGCTGACATGGAGGGGATGTACGCGCACGCGCTCGCCGAGGCCACGGCGGCGGGTGCGCGGGTGCGGCTCGGGGTCGCGTACCCGTCCACTGAGGTCACGGGCCGGTTCACCATCGGCGCGGACGGCGCGCGGTCGACGGTGGCGCGCAGGCTCGGGCTCGACACCAACCGGCGGCTGCTCATCGGGGCGGAGGAGGTGTACCCGGTCGGGGGAGGGGGGACGCCGACGTTCCACTGCGTCGTGGACCCACGCCTCGCCCCCGGCTACCTCGCCTGGGTCGTCGACGACGGACACCACGCGCACGTCGGCCTCGCCGGACTGCCCGAGCGCCTATCCGCGCCGCTACCGAAGCTGCTGCGCGCGTTCCGCGCCGGATTCCCGGACCTGCCCGAGCCCGCCGGACCGGTGCGCCGCCGAGGCGGACCGATCCCGGTCGGCGGCGTCCTGCGCCGCATAGCCTGCCCCGACGGCCTGCTCGTCGGCGACGCGGCGGGCGCGGTGTCCCCGCTGACCGCGGGCGGCCTCGACCCGTGCCTGCGCATGGCCGAGCTCGCCGCCACCGTCACCGGCGACTACCTCCGCACGGGCGACGCCGACGTCCTGCGGCACTACGACGGCGCCGCGCTGCGCGCCCGCTTCCGCGTCCGCCTCCTGCTGCGCGACGCCCTCTCCCTGGTCCGGGGACCGGCCGCGGCCGAGGCGGCGTTCACCCTGCTGCGCACGCCTCCCGGACGGTCCGCCGCCGCCCGCGTCCTCTTCGGCGACGGCTCGTTCCCCGACGTGCCCGCACGGCTCTGATCAGACCCCGGCCAGGACGAGGAAGACCGCCGTGAACACCACCGGCCCGTCGGTCCCGACGGCGGCGCGCCGATGTTGTCGCCCCCGTTGGCGAAGGTGACCGCCGCGAGCACGGCAGCCCCGCCGGCCGGGGCGGGAGGTGTCGTCCACGTCGGTGACCGCGACCATGCCGACGCCCTGGCCCACCGGCCCCGTCTCCTTCCCCCGGCGTGCCATGATGATCGCGTGCCACCGGACCGCCCGGACGACGCGGCCGCCAGCGGCGTGTCCAACACGGTGTCCGGCGCCGTGGAGGGCGCCGTGGTGCAGGTCGGCTCGGCCAAGGAGATCCACGTCGTCGCGCGGTCGGGCGGGGGCCGGTGGTTCGCCACCGCGATGGCCGCGATCGTCCTGGCCGCGCTCGCGGTCGTGGCCGCCTGGGACCGGGACGACCACCCGACCGCCCCCACGGCGGGGGAGACCACCTCCCTCCCGACCGCGACCGGCCCCACCTCAGCCGCACCCACCTCGGCCACAACCACATCGGCCGAGACCACCTCGCCCGAGACCACCTCGCCCGACGTCCGGCCAGCCGGGCAGCCCGCCGAGGCACCGCGCTACCTGCCGCTGACGAACCTGGCCACGGGCCACTGCCTCACGGCGGACGTCGAGGCCGTGATCGTGGCCAGATGCGAGGGACGGACGACCGAACTGTGGACGTGGCGCGGCGGATACGGCCCGGACACGTACCGGATCGTCAACCAGAGCACGGGCACCTGCCTGGCCCTGGCGGCCCCCGACATCGTCCACTTGCCGTGCGGGCAGTCGGACCGCAAGCAGCTCTGGAAGCGGACCGCGCTGCACGAGAACGACCACAACCGCCACTGGCTCATCGCCTCAGCGGCGACCGAGGACTGCCTGGTCGTGCTGGTCGGCAAGCCCCGCCCCGCCGCCCCGCCCCCAACGGGCCTGGCCCTGCGGGGATGCGACATCACCGACGTGCACCAGACCTTCGCCACACCGGACGCCTGACACCCACACCCCCGCCCGCCGCCGCGCCGGGTTCCCGCCGGGCAGACGCTGACGCCCGCGCTCCCGGGATCGCCGCCGTCCCGGGTGCCCGCCGGGCAGATGCCTGCCGCCGCGAACGCGGACCGGCACCAGCGGTCGGGTCCCGGGTAGACCCCCGCGAACCCGGACCGCCGCCAGCGGCCGGGTTCTGGGCAGGCGCCTGTCGGTCGTGGTTCCTCAGCCCGGGCGGCGGGCGGGTTCCCGTCGCGGCGGCGGTGCCGGTTATGCGCGCCAGACCGTGCCTCGGCGCTCGTACTCCAGGACCGTTTCCGCGCGTTGGGCCAGGCGGGCGCCCACGAAGCGCTCGATCAGCCAGAGGGCCAGTTCCAGGCCGGAGGTGATGCCGCCCGCCGTGATGAGGTCGCCGTCGTCGACCACCCGGGCGTTGATCACCGTGGCGCCCTGGGCGGCCAGGTCCGCCTTGGCTCCGGAGTGGGTGGTCGCGTTGCGGCCCCTGGTCATCCCGGCGGCCGACAGGACCATCGTGCCGGTGCAGATGGCCACCGGCAGGACGTCGGCGGCGGCCAGTTCGCGCAGGAAGGCGCGGTCGGCGATGAGGCGGTGCACCCCGGGGCCGGTCCGGTCCGTGTAGCCGCCGCCGGGCACCACGAGCACGTCGGCGTCCTCGGGCGACCACCGGCCCGGCACCGCCACCCGGGTGCCGTAGGAGCAGGTGACGGTGCCCGGCCTGCCCGTGGTCACCATCCTCGTGGTGATCGCCCCGCCGCTCATCTGGCCCGCCAGGCTGAGCACCTCGAGCGGCGCGACGAAGTCCAGCTCCTCCACCCCGTCGAACATCAGCACCTGCACCCGCAGCGGGCCGGACGCCTCGGCGGTGAGCGCGCCGCCGGTCGCCGCGCCGACGGACAGGGCCGAAGCCCGCAGGAACGTGCGTCGTTCCACCCTTGCCTCCCCAGACATCGTTTCCTGTTCCTCCCAGTCGGCCCGAACGGCCGCGAAGTTCCCGAAGAGGGCGTACGGTCTGGACATCGCTGGGGGAGGCGCTATGCGGCTGTTGGCGGGAATCGCGGTACTGCTCCTGGCGGCGTGCACGACGTCGCCGCCGACGCCGAGGACCGAGCCCGTCCCCGCCCGGCAGGCGGCGGTCCCGCCGGTCCTCGCCTACGCCACGTCCACCGCCATCCGCGTGGTCCACGGCTCCGCCACCATCGCCGAGGTCGACCTGACCGCCGACGAGTACGTCACCGACGCCGAGTGGACCCCGGACGCCGCCCGGCTGCTCGTGGCCACCTCGACCCGCCTCTTCTCGGTGGACACCACCAGCGGCGAGATGGCGACGGCCCGCTGCGAGTGCGACAGCATCGCGGTGGTGGGCGCGAAGGTCTACGCCATCGGCGGGTACAGCGCCACCGAGATGGCCCGCTACGACCTCGCCACCCTGCGCCCCGACGGGACGGTGCGGCCGGACCTCGGCGGGGCCAGGGGCCTCCTCTCCGTCGACGGCGCGGGCGAGCGCCTGGTCCAGTTCCGGATCGTCGCGGACGGCGCGCGCCCGATCAGCGACGTCGTCGTGTTCGACCCCGCCACGGGCGCCACCACCACCGTCGGGAACACCGGCGACATCGGGAGCCCGTCCGACAGCGCGTACACCCCGCGCGGCTGGCGGGACGCGCCCGTGTACGCCTACATCGCCACCGGGACCACCAGCGCGTGGACCGGGACCGCGACCGTCGTGTGGTTCGACCCGACCAGTCCCGCGCCCCAGGTGGTCACCACCGACCGGCAGCTGCGCGCGGAGTCCCCGGACGTGCGCGACGCGGCGTGGAGCAGCGCCCGGTCGGACCTGTGGTGGGCAGCGGACGGCACGATCCGCACGACGGCCCACACCTGGAAGTGCGAGTCCGGCGCTCCGCTGAGCAGGCCGACCTGCACGGACCTGCTCCCGCGCCAGCAATGGCGCTACGACGGCGTCGACTGGACGCGCACCGACGACCGCGACCTGGCCACCGTCCGCGACCTGGCGAACGGCACGTCCGTCGAGCTGGACCGCGACGGGCGGCTGTTCCTTGTGGACGGCGAACGGAAACCGCTCGCCAGCGAGGTCGAGCGGCTGTGGACCCCGGCGCTGCCCGCGGCCCCCGTCGAGCCGGGCAGCCAGGCCATGGCCGAGCGGTTCGCCCCGGAGGTGTGGCTGCACGGGGACGAGGCGAACTTCCCCGCCGACGCCTCGGACTTCGTGCGCCGCTCGACCCTGCGGTTCGACCACGGCGCGCCGTGCGGGGACCCCGAGCTCGTCGCCGCGCCCCCGGACGAGGCCAAGCTGGGCAGCGGCGAGCACACCCATCCGGCCGCCCGCCTCGACAGCCGCGACTGCCCGCACCGCGACGATGTCGTGTACCGGTCCGACGTGGTGGTTAAGGAAGGCGGCGGCAAGGGCTTCATCCTCGACCTCGACGACGACGACGCGCGGGACGGCAACAAGCCCGTCGACGGCGTGGTGACGGCGCCGGTGTACTGGGAGTACTGGCCGGGGGACCGGCCGGGCCGGGGCGTGTACGTGTACTGGTTCTTCTACGCCTACAACGACTTCAACAACAAGCACGAGGCCGACTGGGAGCGCGTCGGCGTGCAGGTCGACGGCGACCGCGCGACCGGCGTGGCGTTCTCCAAGCACAACGTGCCCGCCTGCCAGGTCGTCTGGGACCGCCTGGACACCCACGAGGGCCGTCCCGTGGTGCTCTCCGCGAAGGGCTCGCACGCGTCCTACGCGTTCGAGGGCGACTTCTCCCGCACCGACGGCCAGCAGCTCGGCACCGACTCGACCCGCAGGCAGATCCGCTGGCCGACCTGGACCGACGTGCGCGACCTGCGGACGCAGCCCTGGTACGGCTACCGGGGCTGGTGGGGCGACATGGGTCTGATCAGCTACAACAGCGGCATCCTCGGCCCGTACCCGAAGCGCGACATGTCCGCCCTGCTGAGCACGTCGCCGTGCACCGAGCAGGTCGGCCGCGTGCCGAAGGACTGGGTGGGCACGTGGAAGGCCGAGCGCGTGCAGGACCCGATGGGCGCCCAGGACCCGCGCGCCGTGGACTACTCCGCCGAGATCACGATCAGACAGGGCGGATTCGGCGAGGCCGTGGGCACGGCGAGCTACCCGGGCCTGGGCTGCACGGGGTCGCTGAAACTGGAGCGCTCGACCCAGGAGGCGATCGTGCTGCGCGAGACCCGCGAGCCGGACCCGGCCGACCGGAGCGAGCGCTGCCGCACGGCGGGCCACACCACGATCACCGCCACCCCGACCGGCCTGAGCTACCGCTTCGTCCCCGACCGCCGCCCCGGCCCGATCACCGCCGACCTCGTCCGCGGATAGCCGCTAATCGCCGGAGTACCCCCAGAGGACGATCTGCGCCGGGGCGTCGTCGTCGTAGAGGACGGCGCACCGGCCGCTCCAGCGCGGGAAGTCGTCGAGGAGGTCCGCGCCGCCCCGGTACACCGCGTCGAACTGCGCCCGGGTGGGCCGCTCGGTGCCCAGCGCCGCGCGCAGCCGCTCCGGCGACAGCGCCACGATCGTGCCGAAGTCGTCGCGCGTCCCGGCGGGCGCGATCCGGTCGATGTCCAGGATGGAGTGGGTGCCCTCCTCGGCGAGGTGCTCGTGCGCCTCGTATAAGGAGTGCAGCTCCGCGCGCGTCGCGGGCCTGGGCACGTCGTCGTCGGCCCAGTAGTAGTCGCCCTCGGCCAGCACGCGCTCGTGCAGGCGGGCCAGGACGGCCCGCGGATCGGGGTCGTAGTCGGTGTAGTAGTCCCAGCCGGACGCGCCCATGGTTCCTCCTCCTGTGTGGATGGCGGGAGGCTATCGGCGCCGACCGACAATCCTCACGACTTCACCGCGCCGCCCAGGCCCGCTGCCAGATGGCGTTGGACGAGGATGAAGAACACCAGCACCGGGATCGTCATCAGCGTCGACCCGGCCATGATCGCGCCCCAGTCGTTCTGGTCCGGCTTGAGGAACACCTGCAGCGCCAGCGGGAGCGTCTGGTTGTCCGCGTCGGAGATGATGAACGTCTTGGCGAACAGGAAGTCGTTCCACGCGTGGATGAACGACAGCACGCTGGTCGCGACCAGGCCGGGGGCCACCAAGGGGAACAGCACCTGCCAGAGGAACCGGAACCGGCTCGCGCCGTCCAGCGTGGCCGCCTCCTCCAACTCGTCCGGGACCGCCGCCACGAACCCGCGCAGCATCCAGATGGCGAACGGCAGGCTGAACGCCAGGTGCACCAGCACCAGCGACCCCAGGTGGTTCAGCCCCAGCGCGGGCACGGAGTCGCCGACCGAGCGCATGAGGAAGAACAGCGGGACGGTCAGCGCCTCCACCGGCACCATCTGCACGACCAGCAGCATGATCAGCATCGTGGTGCGGCCGCGGAACCGGAAGCGGGTCAGCGCGGTCGCGGCGAGGAACGCCATGACCATGCTCAGCGCCACCACCGCGACGGCGACCACCACGCTGTTGGCCAGGTACCGCCCGAAGTCCTCCACGGTCAGCGCGCGCAGGAAGCTGTCCAGGGTCGGCCGCAGGGTCCACGGCCGCGGCTCGGCGGAGATCACCTCGTCGTCGGGCTTCAGCGCGGTGAGCACCATCCAGTACAGCGGGAACGCCACGACGGCGGCGATCACCACCGTCACCGCGTCCGCGACACCCCGCCTCACAGCGCCTCCCCCGACCGGCGCAGGGCCCGCAGGTACCCCAGGGTGAACAGCAGCAGCAGCGCGGTCATCACCACGCCGATCGCCGCCCCCAGCCCGTACTCGCTGGCGGCGAACGCCTGCTGGTAGGCGTAGACGTTGAGCACCAGGTTGCGGCCCGCGATCCCGCCCCCGCCGGTCATGATGTAGATCTGCGTGAACACCTTGAAGTCCCAGATGATCGACTGGATGGTCACCACCAGCAGGATCGGGCGCAGCAGCGGCAGCATCACGCTGAGCGCGATCCGCCGCGTCGAGGCGCCGTCGAGCGCGGCGGCCTCCAGCACCTCGGCCGGGATCGCCCGGATGCCCGCGTACAGGGTGATCATGACGAACGGGAACGAGCACCAGATCACCTGCGCGGCGACCAGCCCGAACGCCGTCCACCGCCCGTAGGTCCAGGAGAACCCGGTGGTGCCCAGCACCTCGTTGACGAACCCGAGGTTGGCGTCGAACAGGAACAGCCAGATCGTCGACCCGGCCACCGCGGGCGTCGCCCACGCCCCGAGCGCGGCAAGGAACAGCACCGTCCGCGCCCACGGCCGCACGCGCGTGGCCAGCACCGCGAGCGCGGCGCCGACCAGCAGCGTGCCGCCGACGCACACCGCGGCGAACCCGACCGTCTGCGTCAGCACCGTCCAGAACTGCTCTCCGCCCAGCAGCGCCCGATAGTTCCCCAGGCCGAGGAACTCCACCGGCGCGCCGCCGCTGACCTGCTCCTGGCCGTAGTCGTGCAGCGAGATCAGGACCAGTTGGTAGACCGGGTAGCCGAGCAGGCCGATCAGGACCAGCAGGGCCGGGGCGAGGTAGGCGTAGGCGGCGCGCCCCTGCCCCGCCCTCACGAGGCGAAGGCGGCGTTCATCGCCTCGGCCGCGGCCGCCGCCGCCGTGTCGACGTCCTGCGCGCCGGTCGCCACCTGCTGGATCAGCGTCGGCAGCACGGCCTGGGCGTCGATCTTCGCCCACGCCGGGGTCACCGGGACGAACCGGGTGCCGTTCTCCAGCGTCGCGATGAACGGCGCGAGGAACGCGTCGGACTCGGCGACCTCGCGCTGCACGTCGGCGAAGGTCGGCAGGTTGCCCATCGCCTCGTACATCTCGCGCTGGTACTTCTTGCCCGCCAGCACCTGGACGAACTCCGCGGCGAGCGTGCGCCGCCCGGTGCCGCTCAACACGCCCAGCAGGTTGCCGCCCGCGAAGGCCGGGGCGATGGAGCCCTCGGTCGTGCCCGGCAGCGGGACGACGGCGTACTTGCCCGCCGCGGCGCTGGCGTCGACGGACTTGCGGTTGAAGTCGCCGCCGATCGTCATCGCGGCCTTGCCCGCGCGGAACGCCTCCACGCTGGCGTCGCCGCCGTTGCCCGCGCACGCCTGCGGCGGGCAGATGTCGTCGCTCAGCAACTCGGTGTACTGCGCCCATCCGGCCTTGGCCTCCGCGCTGTCCACAGTGGAGACGAAGGCGGCGCCATCGCGCTTGGCGATGTCGCCGCCGTTCGCCCAGACGAAGGGCAGCGCGCCGTAGACGTACTTGCCGCCGACGGAGATGCCCAGCATGTCCGGCTTGGCGGCGCGGATCCTCCGCGCCAGCGGGGCGATCTCGCCGAGCGTGGCGGGCGGCTCGACGCCCAGCTCGGCGAACACGTCGGTGCGGTAGTAGAGCGCGCGCACGCCGACGAACCACGGCACGCCGTACAGCTTCCCGTCGACCCGGGCGGTGTCCAGCACGGACGGCAGCAGGTCCTTGCCCTCCGCCCACCCGGCGACGTCGGCGCTCACGTCGGCGAACCCGCCCGCCGCGACGAACCCGGCGAGGTCGGTGTTGCCGAACTCGGCGACGTCGGGCGCGCTCTTGGGATCGCTGAACGCCGCCTTGAACCGCTCCGCCCTGGTCTGCACCTGGATGTACTGCACGTCCACGGTGACCCCGGGGTGCGACCCCTCGAACTCGGCCACCGCTGCCCGCACCACGGCGTCCTTCGCGTCCCGGTTCACCTCGTCGAACAGCCACACCCGCAGCTGCCCCGACCGCTCGTCCCCGCCCGCGTCCGCGGGCCCCGACTGCACGGGGGCGCAGGCCGCCACCAGTGCCACCGCCGCCGCGAAGACCAAGTGCCTCAGCCGCATCCCGACCCCCATCCTGTTGCGCAGACCGCAACATGCGTTTTATCCAGGGCAACGCGAGGTGTTGATGTTAGGAGCGCGGGCCAGCGCCGGGCAAGGGTCTGAACCATTCGGACCGGGAGCGCCGGTGTGTCCTAGGTGCACGTTCCCCATCGGGTGACGTCCTCGGACGGCGGACGCGCTCGATACGATCCGCCGGTGACCTTCGACGAGCTCGACCACCTCGACACCTCCACCCTGCCGCCCCGGCAGCGGCAGATCCTGGCCGCGGTGCGGGACTGGGTGCGCGAGCACGGGTACTCGCCGAGCACCCGCGAGCTCGGCGACGCCGTGGGCCTGCGCTCGACGTCGTCGGTGTCGCGGCACCTGGCGAGCCTGGAGGAGCGCGGGTTCATCCGGCGCTCGCGCGCGGTGTCCCGGCCGATCGACGTCCGGCTGTTCCTGGGGTCGTCCGAGCAGGCGGGGCCCGACGGCTCGGTGGCGGTGCCGGTGGTCGGCGACATCGCCGCGGGCGTGCCCATCACCGCCGACGAGCACGTGGACGACGTCCTGCGGCTGCCCGCCGAGCTGACCGGCCGGGGGACCGTCTTCGGCCTGCGCGTGCGCGGCGACTCGATGGTCGACGCCGCCATCTGCGACGGCGACATCGTGGTCGTCCGCAGCCAGCCCGAGGCGCACACCGGCCAGATCGTCGCCGCCATGATCGACGGCGACGCGACGGTCAAGGTCCTCCGCCGCCGAGGCGGCCACGTCTACCTCGACCCGTGCAACCCCGCGTACGACCCGATCGACGGCGACGACGCGGTCATCCTCGGCATCGTGGTGTCCGTCCTGCGGAACATCTGATCTTGGTGGGCCGTCCTCGGGCAGGATGGTGACATGTCACCTGAATTGCGCGCGCTCATCGCCGCCGGTCCGATGGCCCACCTCAGCACCATCAACCCCGACGGGAGCCCGCAGGTCTCGGTCATCTGGATCGGCATGGACGGCGACGACCTCGTCAGCGGCCACATGTCCTGGTACGTGAAGCTGCGCAACATCCGGCGGGACCCGAGGGTCGTGCTCTCCTTCGACGCCCCGCGCGACCCCGGCGTCTTCCTCAACGAGTACGCCGTGGTGCGGGCGCGGGCCACCGTCGAGGCGCGCGACGACGCCTGGGACCTGCTCGACCGGCTCGCGAAGGTCTACATGGCCCCGGACGCGGAGTTCCCCGCGCCCAAGGGGCCCGGCTACGTGGTGCGCTACCGCGTCGAGCGCGTGGGCGGCGTCGGTCCCTGGGCCGGGTAGCGCTCAGAGCCAGCCGCGCCTGCTGGCCTGCAGGGCGGCCTGGAAGCGGGTCGTCGCGTCCAGGGTGTTCATCAGCTCGGTCAGCCTGCGGGTGACCGTGCGCTCGGCGATGTCGAGCGCACGGGCGATGGCCTTGTCCTTCATGCCCGCCGCGAGCATGGTGAGGATCTGCCGGTCGGTCTCGCTCGGCTCGGTCATCGGGGTCCTGCCCGCATCGGGGCCGAGCGGGGTGGCCCGCTCCCACAGCATGTCGAAGCACGCCACCAGCGCGCTGAGCAGCGGCGACTGGTGCACGATGATCCGCACGCCGGTCTCGGCGGCGTCGAAGCTGAGCGGGATGAGCGCGATCCGGCTGTCCACAATGGTCATCTTCATGTGGATGTCGGGCAGGGCGCGGGCCTGCTCGCCCGCGGCCATGTAGCGGCGGATCTCGGCGATGCGGCCGTGGTCGGCGATCGCGGGCGTGTGGTAGATCGAGCGGTAGACCACGCCGCGGGCCAGCGCCTGCCACTCCGGCGGGTTGTCCATCGGCCTGCCGGTCATGTACGGCGGGCAGTCCACAATGCACACCTCCTGCTCCGCGCTCAGCTGGATGCGCGCCAGCTGCTGGCGCACCGCCTCCTCGCCCTCGACGAGCTCGATCAGCTCGGCGGCCCGGCCGCTGGGCGCGGCGTCGAGGCGGCGGCCGAGGTCGCGGGCGGCCACCCGCAGGTTCTCCAGCTCCTGCCTGCGGCGCACCACGAGCGCGTCGATGGCGACCTCCGGCGGCGCGGGCACGTACCGGGCTGGCGTGCCCGCCAGCCGGGTGACCAGCCCGCTGTCCAGCAGCCGCGCCAGCGGGCGGCGCACCTGCGCGGTCGAGTGGTGCGTCCGCGCGGCGAGTTCGGGGAGCGTCAGGTGCGGGGTGTCGATCAGCGCGACGTACAGCGCGCTCTCGGCCCGGCCCATGCCGACCGGCTCCAGCATCGCGTCCATGCGGCGACACGGTACTCCGCCGTGATGGCGAGTTCCGGCTAGTGGCGGAAACCCGCCACGTTATCGGCATAAATCCGCGTTATGTTCCTGACCGAACGTTTTCCTTCGTTCATCGGAGAACTCAAAGATGATCCCTGCACAGATCAGACGACGCGGCAAAATCTCCGCCGCAGTCGTGGCCGCGGTGACCCTCGCCGGTCTCACCGCAACCGCTTCGCCCGCAGTAGCGGACGAAGGCGTCATCCTCGGCGCTGGCGGTCCCGGAGCCGTCGCCGACCGCTACATCGTCGCGCTGAAGGACCGGACGGCAGCCGTGTCCGCGAGCGCGGCCGCGCTGGCCAACTCCTACGGCGGCCAGGTCAAGTACACCTACGAGCACGCCATGCGCGGGTTCTCGCTGGTCATCGGCGAGCGGCAGGCCCGCCGCCTGGCCGCCGACCCGAGGGTGGAGTTCGTCGAGCAGGTCACCATGGCCCGCGCGGCGGACACCCAGACCAACCCGCCCTGGGGCCTGGACCGCATCGACCAGCGGGACCGGCCGCTCAACCAGTCCTACACCTACCCGTCCCAGGGTGGCACGGGCGTCACCGTCTACATCATCGACAGCGGCACGCGCATGACCCACCGCGACTTCACCGGTCGGATCACCGCGGGCCCGGACTTCATCGACAACGACACCAACCCCAGCGACTGCAACGGCCACGGCACGCACGTCGCGGGCTCGGCGGCGGGCACGACCTACGGCGTGGCCAAGAAGGCGCGCATCGTGCCGGTGCGCGTGCTCGACTGCGCGGGCAGCGGCCCGTGGGACACCGTCGTCAGGGCCGTCGACTGGGTGACGGCGAACGCGGCCAAGCCCGCCGTCGTGAACATGAGCCTGGGCGGCAGCGGCACGCAGACCGCGCTGGAGAGCGCGGTCCGGCGGTCCATCGCCTCCGGGGTCACCTACACGCTGGCCGCGGGCAACAGCGACTCCGACGCGTGCAACTTCACCCCGGCGCGCACGCCGGAGGCCATCACCGTCGGCAACAGCACCAGCAGCGACACCCGGTACACCGGCATCGGTCCCAGCAACTACGGGCGCTGCCTGGACATCTGGGCGCCCGGCGCCAGCATCCTCTCCGCCTGGCACACCGGCGACACCGCGACCAACACCATCTCCGGCACGTCGATGGCCTCCCCGCACGTCGCGGGCGCGGCGGCGCTGTACCTGGGCGCCAACCCGAGCGCCACGCCGCAGCAGGTCCGCGACGCGCTGGTCACCAACGCCAGCAGCGGCAAGCTGACCGGCATCGGCACCGGCTCGCCGAACCTGCTGCTCTACACCGGGTTCATCGGCGACGGCAACCCCGACCCGACCAACCCCGACGTCGCCGAGCCGGGCGACCAGTCCACGGCGGTCGGCACCCCGGTGAACCTGCAGCTGCGCGTCACCGGCGGCACCGCGCCGTACCGGTGGACCGCGGAGGGCCTGCCCGCTGGCCTGACCATCAACGCCTCCACCGGCCTGATCAGCGGAACCCCGACCACCGTCGGCGACAACAAGGTCGTCGTCACCGCGACCGACGCGGCGGGCAAGGCCGACTCGGCGTCGTTCTCCTGGAGCATCACCGAGGACGGCGGCGGCGACTGCGGCGACCACGAGCACAGCGCCACCGGTACCCTCGCCAGCGGTGGCAGCCAGTACCAGCCCACCGGCGGCTACTACCGCACCACCACGACCGGCGCGCACCGGGCGAACCTGTGCGGTCCCGACGGCTCGGACTTCGACGTGTACCTGCAGAAGTACACCAGCTACGGCTGGGCGACCGTCGCGCAGGGCATCACGCCGGGCAACACCGAGACCATCGACTACACCGGCACCGCCGGGTACTACCGCTACCGGGTCCACGCCTACAGCGGAAGCGGCGACTACACCCTCGGCTACACCGTGCCGTGAGGCGGTGAGCCCCGAGGATCGCTCTCCCGGCGTGCCGAGCTCCCCGCATCGCGCGCCCTGAGCTACGGCTAGCCGACGAGAGCCGCCGGGCACCACTGCGCTGGCGCCCGGCGCCCCGGTGGGGGGATCGGCCGCCCGATGACGATCGGGCGGCCGTCTCCCATCCATACCCTGGCGGCCCGCTTTCCACTGTGGACGAACAATCGAGTTGGGGGAGCGCGGAAGAGGCCATAGGGTTCGGGCATGTCTCCCCGGGAACTGGTAGTGCTGGGCACCGCGAGCCAGGTGCCGACGCGGCGGCGCAACCACAACGGCTACCTGCTGCGGTGGGACGGGGAGGGGCTGCTGTTCGACCCGGGGGAGGGGACGCAGCGGCAGCTGACGCTGGCGGGGGTGTCCGCCACCGACATCACCCGGATCTGCCTGACCCACTTCCACGGCGACCACTGCCTCGGCGTCCCCGGCGTCGTGCAGCGGCTGTCGCTGGACCGGGTGGCCCGTCCCGTCCACGCGCACTACCCGGCGAGCGGGACCGACCACTTCCGCGCTCTGCGCCACGCCTGCGCGTTCCACGACGTGCTGGACCTGCGGGAGGAGCCGGTCGACCGCGACGGCCCGATCGCGGTGGGGGCGTTCGGCACGCTGTCGGCGCGGGCGCTGGACCACCGCGTGCAGACCTTCGGCTACCGGCTGGTCGAGCCGGACGGGCGGAGCATCCGGCCGGACCTGCTGGACCGCCACGGCCTGTCGGGCCCGATCGTCGGCCGACTGCAGCGGGACGGGGAGGTGGTCGTCGACGGCCGGACGGTCCGGCTGGCCGACGTCAGCGAGCCGCGCCGGGGGCAGCGGTTCGCGTTCATCATGGACACCCGCCTGTGCGACGCGGTCTTCGCCCTCGCGGACGGCGCGGACCTGCTCGTCATCGAGTCCACCTTCCTGTCGGAGGACCAGGCCCTAGCTGCGGAGTACCGCCACCTGACGGCCGCCCAGGCCGGGCGCGTGGCCGCCGAGTGCGGGGTCCGCACGCTGGTGCTGACCCACTTCTCCCAGCGCTACGACGACCCGGTCCGGTTCCACGCGGAGGCGGCGGCGGTGTTCTCCGGGGACGTCGTGGTCGCCGAGGACCTCATGCGGGTCCCCGTCCCGAAGCGGCGGGGGTAGCGGTCCCGCACGCCTGCCGGACCATGCCGATCCACCACACGACGGTGAACGCGATGACGGTCGGGTTCTTCACGAAGAGCAGCGCGGCCAGGTAGCCCTGCCGCCACGCCTCCGGCAGCAGCGCGGAGACCCCTTGCTCCGCCCCGAGGTCGAAGACCAGGAACGCGACCGACAGCCCCAACCCTTGGTACACAAGGGAACGCCAGTGGGCGGTGACGAACTCTTGGATCCTCGGCCACGCCACCGTGATGCCCCGCATCGCCAACCGCCACACGACGACCACCAGCAGGACCCGGGCGACCACGACCACCACCTCGGACGCGGCCGCCACCCCCGACGGCACGGCGTCACCCCACCCCACCACCGCCAGCCGCTGCACCGACCCCACCAGCGACAGCCCGACGATCGGTTTCCAGTGCCGCAGGTAGAACCGGACCGCCCATCGTGGTACCGCCGCGGCCAGCCGCCACTCCATCGCAGACCTTTCAGTTCGCTGAACAATTTAGTTCAGTCTACTGAAATATCTCGGGCGGTAAAGTGAGCGGCATGGACGGGCAGCACCTGGGCATGCGGCTGAGCACGGCGGTGGTCGCGTTCCACGAGGCGGTGGGCACGCATCTGGGCGTCACCGCCGTCGACCAGCGCGCCTACGCGATCGTCGCGGGGGAGGGCCGGATGTCGGCGGGCGACCTGGCCAAGCGCCTGGCACTCACCCCCGGCGCCGTCACCGGCATCGCCGACCGCCTGGAGCGCGCGGGCATCCTCACCCGCACCCCCGACCCCGCTGACCGCCGCCGAGTCCTCCTGACCGCCAACCCCGGCGCGTACGGCGACCTCCTGGCAGGCCTCGGCGCCGCCATGTCCGCCCTGACCGCCACCTACACCCCAGCCGAACAGCAGACCATCGCCGACTGGGTGACCCGCACGATCGACATCCTCCGCGAACAAACCCAACGCCTGACGGACAACCACCCCCGCTGACCCTCGCAACCGGACGGGATGGCGCGAGAGGGACCGGCCCCGGTCGCCCGGCGGCGCAGCCCCCTTGCCGCCTGCCGGTCGGCATCCGGATGATCACGTCATATGACCGCATCATCTGGATGATGAGAACATCCGGATGGGCAGAACATCCGGACGGCGGTCGGATCGCTTCTTCGCCCTCCGTGTGCCAGCGCCACCGAACCACTCTTCGGCGGCGGTGAAGTCGCCCTCTTCGGCTGGAGGCGGGACTCGGCCACCGCCTGATCCACCGCGCCGCATGGTCGCTCCGGCGGATCGATGATCGAGCTGGTCGAGCTGGCCCGGCTGGCTGCTTAGCCCCGCCGCAGGCTGCTTCGGCCCGCCGCAGGCTGCTTCGGCCCGCCGCAGGCTGCTTCGGCCCGCCGCAGGCTGCTTCGGCCCGCCGCAGGCTGCTTCGGCCCGCCGCAGGCTGCTTCGGCCCGCTGTTGGCTGCTTCGGCCCGCGGCAGGCTGCTTCGGCCCGCCGTTGGCTGCCTCGCCCCGTTGCTGGCCGCTTGGCCCCGTTGCTGGCCGCTTCGCCCTGCCGCCTGCCGCCTGCCACCAATACCCCTTCTTCCGCCCCCCGCGACCACCACCGGCCCCGACACGGCGATGTGTCGGGGCCGGTGGCACTCCCTCGGAATCTCGGAAGTCCAGCGGGTATTGCTCGGTTGCTTTGAGCAACCCCTAGCGCGCCCGGTTGCCCTTCGGCTTGCCCGGTGAGCCCGGCACCCCGTGGGGAGGCGGGTGGATGGGCTCCGGCGATGTCGCCGGGGTCACCGGGGAGCCTGCGCTCGGGGCGGGGGGCTGTTCCGGGCGGGTCTCGTGGGTGCCGGATGACGGGGTCGCGCCCGCCGCCAGTTCCTCCAACCTCGCGCTCAGCGCCGTGATGATCGGGGCGCGGGCGGCGTGTTCCTGTTCGTAGTCCAGGAGTTGGCGGACCTCGCCCTCCGTCAGCGAACGCACGCGGTCGCGCAGGGCGCCCGCGGGGAGGTGGTCGTAGTCGCTCAGCGGCAGGTCGCGCCGGTCGATGTCGCTCATCGTCAGGTTCCCGTCTCAGGCAGGCGACTCACCCGCGGGGTGGCCGCCGTGCTCCGCCGTGGTCTCCTCGGGGTCGATGTCCTGCTCGAACGCCGGTCCGTCGGGCTCCTCCCGGCGCTGGTCGCGCCGCTGCCCGAAGACGCGCTCCTCCAGGGCGTCCAGCGTCTCCTCCGGGTCGCGCCTCGGATCCGTCATGCGTCCTCGCGGTTCGGGTTCTCCAGGCGGAAGAAGTTGCTCGGCGTGCCGTCGGAGCGCTCCTCCTGGTAGATGAAGTTCAGGCCGCGCTCGTCGAAGGTGGCGAACCACTGGTCCCAGTCGACCCGGCGCAGCCGGTCGCCGCCGTAGCCGGGGAAGTCCAGGCGCAGGACGCCGAGGTGGTCGCCGTGCTCCGTGCCGCCGACGGTGGCCGGAACCGCGTCGCGCTCCTCGGCCCACCGCCGGATCACGTCGTGGTTGGTGGTCACCAGGCTCCGGCCGGGCCGCTCGGGCTCCTCGCCGGTCGAGGTCACCTCCTGGGCGTACTTCAGCGACTTCGACGAGGACTTGCCGCTCCGCACCCCGCCCCGGCCTGCGCTGTCGTCCTCCCGGCGCGGCCGAGGCGCGGTCCGCCCGCCCATGGCCTCGCCGATCGCCTGGACGAGGTCGTCCTTGCGCATGGAGTGCGAGCCGCTGATCTCCAGCTGCTTGGCCTTCTCCCGCAGCTCCGCCACCGACATCCCGGCGAGGTCGTCCTCGGCGGTGGCGGGCGTGTGGTTCTCCTTCGTCCTGGTGGGGCTGTGGTTGTCCTTGGTCTGGCCACGCTGCTTTGCCATCACGTCCTCCTTCTGGCGCGTTCGCAGGCCTACCCGGGTGGTCCCGGCGCCAATCCCCCCGTACGGGGATTCGCCCCGAGCCGCCTCGGGTAGCCGTCGCGGAACTGCCGACGACACCGAGGGGACCGTCCATGTCGCACTCGACCCGCCGCCCGAGGATCCTGGTGGTCGGCGCGGGTTTCGCCGGGTACCACTGCCTCCGCGCGCTGGAACGCGCGCTCCCGCCGGAGGCCGCCGAGCTGGTCGTGGTGAACCCGACCGACTACATGCTCTACGTGCCGCTGCTGCCCGAGGTCGCGGGCGGCAGCCTCGACCCGCGCCGCGTCGCCGTGCCCCTGCACGGCACCCTCCCGCGCACCCGGCTGGTCCTCGGCCACGCCGACGCCGTCGACCTCGACGCCCGCACCTGCACCGTCATCGATGTGGAGGGCAAGGCGAACACCCTGGAGTGGGACTATCTCGTGCTCACCGTCGGCAGCGTGACGCGCCTGCTGTCGGTGCCCGGCGTCGCCGAGCACGCGATCGGCTTCAAGTCGGTCGCCGAGGGCATCTACGTCCGCGACCACGTCCTGCGCCAGCTGGAGCTGGCCGAGCAGTCCGACGACCCGGCCGAGCGCGCCGCCCGCGCCACCTTCGTCGTCGTCGGCGCTGGCTACACCGGCACCGAACTGGTCGCCCAGGGCCAGGAGCTGACCCGCCAGGCGCTGCGCCACCGGCACAAGGTCACCGAGGACGAGGTGCGCTGGATCCTGCTCGACATCGCCCCGCGCGTGCTGCCCGGCCTCGACGAGCGCCTGTCCGGCCCGGCCGAGGAGGTGCTGCGCGAACGCGGCGTGGACGTGCGGCTCGAGACCAGCGTCACCGAGGTCACCGCCGACTGCGCGCGCCTCAGCGACGGCGCCGAGATCCCGACGCGCACGGTGGTGTGGTGCGTCGGCGTGCGGCCCGACCCGCTGGTCGAGGGCCTGGGCCTGCCCACCGAGAAGGGACGGCTGAGGGTGGACACCCACCTGCGCGTCCCCGAGCACCCCCGGGTCTACGCCGCGGGCGACGTCGCCGCCGTGCCCGACGTGTTCCACCCCGGCCAGTCCACCCCGATGACCGCCCAGCACGCCCAGCGGCAGGGCCGCGCCGCCGCCCGCAACATCGCCGCCGAGCTGGGCTACGGCCGCCCCCGCGCCTACCGCCACCGCGACCTCGGGTTCGTCGTCGACCTCGCGGGCCGCGACGCCGTCGCCAACCCGCTGCGCGTGCCGCTGCGCGGGCTGCCCGCCAAGATCGTCGCCCGCGGCTACCACCTGCTCGCGCTCCCGGCCAACCGGCTGCGCGTCGTCGCCGACTGGTTCACCGACCTGGTCGCCCGCCGCCAGGTCGTGCAGTTCGGCCTCGTGCCCGGCAGCGGCGTCAGCCTCGCCGAGGCCGACCACGGCCCCGGCCGGGTGCCGCACCAGCGCGCGGAACGGGACCGGGTGCAGTCCTCCTGAGCGGGTTTGCCCGTCCCGGCCACGGGTAGATCCGCTGCGTGCGCCCCGACGACGTGACACCAGCCCTCGCCATCGGCCCGACGCCGCCGCCGTTCCCCGATGTCGCCCGCATCGCCGTGCTGCGCGGCGGCGGGCTCGGCGACCTGCTGTTCGCGGTGCCCGCGATCGAGTCGCTGGCCGCGGCCTACCCGGACGCCGAGATCGTGCTCCTCGGCACCGGGTTCCACCGCGACCTGCTCGCCGACCGCCCCGGCCCGGTGTCGGCCGTGCTGCCGCTGCCCCGCGTGCACGGCGTGCACGACCCCGACGGGCTGGGCACCGACGAGGCCGCCGTGGAGCGCTTCACCGACCGGGCGGGGCACTTCGACCTCGGCGTGCAGGCGCACGGCGGCGGCCGCTGGTCCAACCCGTTCCTGCTGCGCCTGCGTCCCACCTGGACCGTCGGCTGCCGCACCCCCGACGCCGCCGAGCTGACCCGCTGCCTGCCGTTCAGCTACTACCAGCACGAGATCATGCGCGCGCTGGAGGTCGCGGGCCTGGCGGGCGCGCCGCCCGCCGCGCTGGTCCCGCGCGTGGCCGTCACCGACGCCGACCTCGCCGCCGCCGCCCGCGCCGTCGGCGAACCCGCCCGGCCCCGCGTCGTCGTGCACCCGGGCGCCACCGACCCGCGCAGGCGCTGGCCCGCCGAGCGCTTCGGCGAGGTCGCCGCCGCGCTCGCGGGCGACGCCGAGGTCGTCGTGATCGGCACCGCGGACGAGGCCGACCTCGCCGCCGCGGTGGTCGCCGCCGCCCACGACCGGCTCCCGCCTGCCGCGCGGGCCTCGGTGCGCTCGGTGGCGGGCGCGCTGGACGCGAAGGCCCTCATCGGCGTCCTGGCCACCGCCCGCGCCGTGGTGGCCAACGACAGCGGGCCGCGGCACCTCGCCGAGGCCGTCGGCGCCCCGACCGTGTCGGTCTACTGGATGGGCAACGTGATCAACGCCGGGCCGCCGGGCAGGCTGCGCCACCGGCTGCACATCTCCTGGACCGCGCGCTGCCCGGAGTGCGGCGCCGACTGCACCCGCCAGGACCTGGCCCGCTGCCCGCACCAGGTGTCCTTCGTCGCCGACGTCCCCGTCGAGGGCGTCCTGGCCGACACCGCGGACCTCGTCGGCCGCGGCGAGGCAGCCGACGAGCCTGCGGCATGATCCTCGTCCTGCGCGCGCTCAAGCTCGGCGACCTCCTGGTCGCCGTCCCGGCCCTGCGCGCGCTGCGCGCCCACTGGCCGGACCAGCGCGTGCTCTACGCGTGCCAGCCCTGGCTCGCGCCCGTCCTGCGGTTGACCGGCAGCGTCGACGAACTGGTCCCCGTGCACGGCCTCGAGCCGCTGCCCGAGCGCCTGCGCGGCGTCGACGTCGCGGTCAACATGCACGGCGCGGGCCCCACCAGCACCGAGATCCTCGACGCGCTCGCGCCAGCCCGGCGCATCGGCCACGCTCCCGGCTGGCCCGGGCCCGAGTGGCGCGACGACCTGCACGAGCGCGACAGGTGGTGCCGCCTGCTCACCGCCCACGGCATCCCGGCCGACCCCGCCGCCTACACCCTCGACCACCCCGGCGTCGCGTCACCGGCCCCCGGCGCCGTCCTGGTCCACCCCGGCGCGGCCTACGGCAGCAAGCGCTGGCCCGCCGAGCGCTTCGCCGCCGTCGCCCGCGCCCTGCGCGCCGACGGCCACCACGTCGTGGTCACCGGCGTCGAGAGCGAGCGGCCGCTGGCCGAGCGCGTGGCCGCCGAGTCCGGCGCTGACTGCCTGGCGGGCCACACCCCGCTGGACACCCTGGCCGCGCTGATCGCCGACGCCCGGCTGCTGGTCTCCGGCGACACCGGCGTCGCCCACCTGGCCACCGCGTACCGGACGCCGTCCGTCGTCCTCTTCGGACCGGTCGGCCCCGAGCAGTGGGGCCCGCCCGCCACCGGCCCGCACGTCACCCTGACCGCCGCCACCGCCCGCCGCGGCGACCCGTTCGCCGACGACCCCGACCCGGCCCTGCTGGGCGTCACGGTCGAGGAGGTCGTGGCCGCCGCCACCGGCCTGCTGGACCACCACCGCGCGGCCTGAACCCTCCGGCTTGAGCGAATCCGGCGCGGTCCCGGCACGATCGGCCGACGGGGCGCATGCGCGCCGCCGATCCCGGGTACCCGCGAGCGCCCTGGTCGTCGCACCAAGCGGGGGACGTCGTGACCCTGACCGAGAAGCCCGTGCCGGTCCGGCCCTACCCCACCCGCCCGCGCCCGCGCGGCTCGGTGCTCCTCGGCCTGCTCAGGACCACCGACCACAAGCAGATCGGCCTGCTCTACCTGACGACCAGCTTCGCGTTCTTCCTGGTCGGCGGCCTGATGGCGCTGCTGATGCGCGCCGAACTCGGCGCGCCGGGCATGCACTTCCTCTCCCACGAGCAGTACAACCAGCTGTTCACCATGCACGGCACGGTGATGATGCTGTTCTACGCCACCCCGAACGTGTTCGGCTTCGCGAACTTCATCCTGCCGCTGCAGATCGGCTCGCCGGACGTGGCGTTCCCCCGGCTCAACGCGCTGTCGTACTGGCTGTACCTCTTCGGCGGCGTCATCGCGATGTTCGGCTTCCTGACCCCGGGCGGCGCGGCCGACTTCGGCTGGTTCGCCTACACCCCGCTCTCCACCGCCACCTTCGCCCCCGGCCCCGGCGGCGACCTGTGGGCGGTGGGGCTCATCGTCAGCGGCCTGGGCACCATCCTCGGCGCGGTCAACATGTTCACGACCGTGGTGTGCCTGCGCGCGCCCGGCATGACGATGTGGCGGATGCCCATCTTCACCTGGAACATCTTCTTCACCAGCATCCTCGTGCTCCTCGCCTTCCCGATCCTCACCGCGGCGCTGTTCGGGCTGCTGGCCGACCGGCTGATCGGGGCGCACGTGTTCGACCCGGCCAACGGCGGGGCCATCCTGTGGCAGCACCTGTTCTGGTTCTTCGGCCACCCCGAGGTCTACATCGTCGCCCTGCCGTACTTCGGCATCATCAGCGAGATCATCCCGGTGTTCAGCCGGAAGCCGCTGTTCGGCTACAAGGGCATGGTGTTCGCGACGGTGGCGATCACCGGGCTGTCCATGACGGTGTGGGCGCACCACATGTTCGCCACGGGCGCGGTGCTGCTGCCGTTCTTCGCGTTCATGTCCTTCCTCATCGCCGTGCCGACCGGGATCAAGTTCTTCAACTGGGCGGGCACGATGTGGAAGGGGCAGCTCACCTTCGAGACACCCATGCTGTTCTCGGTCGGCTTCCTGGTGACGTTCCTGCTCGGCGGCCTGACCGGCGTGCTGCTGGCCGCGCCCTCGGCGGACTTCCACGTCACCGACACCTACTTCGTCGTGGCGCACTTCCACTACGTGCTGTTCGGCACGATCGTGTTCGCCACGTTCGCGGGCATCTACTTCTGGTTCCCGAAGATGACCGGCCGCTACCTGGACGAGGGCCTGGGCAAGCTGCACTTCTGGACGACGTTCATCGGCTTCCACACGACCTTCCTCGTGCAGCACTGGCTGGGCAACGAGGGCATGCCCCGCCGCTACGCCGACTACCTGCCCTCCGACGGCTTCACCACGATGCACGCCGTCTCCACGATCGGGGCGTTCCTCCTGGGCGCGTCGGTCGTTCCATTCGTGTGGAACGTCGTGCGCAGCTACCGCTTCGGCGAGCCCGTGGCCGTCGACGACCCCTGGGGCTACGGCAACTCCCTGGAGTGGGCCACCGGCTGCCCGCCGCCGCGGCACAACTTCACCGAACTGCCGCCCATCCGCTCCGAGCGGCCCGCCTTCGAGCTGCACTACCCGCACATGGTCGAGCGCTTCCGCGCCGAGGCGCTGCAGAAGCCCCGCAAACGCGCCGAGCGCATGCCCGCGCCGTCGGAGATGGCCGCGGCGGGCACGCAGCCGGACGACCAGGACGACCGGGAGGACCCGCGCGGCAAGTGACCAGGGCGGTACTGTGCGGCGTGTGAAGCCCGCAAGTGACGAACGCACGCCCGACGGGAGCGCGCGGTTCGCCGTCCCCAGCCGCGAGCAGTTGCTGGCGGTGCACCCGACCGACCGGGACGACGCCATCATCATCGCCGTCGACGGCGACATCGACGTCCTCACCGCCCCGCGCCTCGCGGCGGCCATCGGCGCGGCGTTCGACCGGCTCGGCGCCCGGCCCCTGGTCGTCGACCTGAGCCGGGTGGGCTTCATGGGCTCCTCCGGGCTCCGCGTCCTGCGCGAGAGCGCCACCGAGGCCGTCCGCCACCGCGGCCTCGCCCAGCTCCGCGTCGTCGTCGACCACGCCCGGCCCGTCATCCGGCCGATCGAGATCGTCGGCCTCGACCAGGTCCTGGCGCTCTTCCACACGGTGGAGGACGCACTCACGGCAGAGCCGCGGTGACCCGCCCATGCCGCCCAGCTCAGACCAGGACAGGCGCCAGGCGGGCGCGCGTTCGGAAGCGGACGCCGAGCCCGAGTTGCGCTTCACCCTGCCGGTCGACTGGGTCTCGCCGTCGCTGGCCCGCGAGCGCCTGAGGTCCTGGCTGCGCAGGCAGCGCTGGTCCCCGGCGCAGATCGACGACCTCGTCCTGGTCGTCAACGAGGCCGTCACCAACAGCATCGAGCACGGCTACGGCCTGTCCGCCGAACGCGCCAGGCCCCCCTCCGCCGTCCAGATCACCTGCCGGGTCCTGACGGACCCCTCCGGCGACCGCCAGGTGGAGCTCGTCGTCCGGGACCAGGGCCGCTGGCGCCCGCCCACCGAGCCCGGCAACCGAGGCAAGGGACTGGGCCTCATGCGGGCCTGCAGCGAGCACATGACCATCGATCATGACGAAACCGGCACCACGGTCACCATCGTGAGCCGCCCGATCCCGCCGCCATTGGCGCCCGGCTAGCTGCCGAAACCGCCCAAATGCGCCGGAACCACCCCGACCATTCGCTGTCAGCCGGGTCACCTCCATCATGACGCCTGCCGGTAACACGGCGACGGTAGGCTGCAATCTCGCGATTTCCTGGTTACCAAGCGCAACAGGAGGACCCCGGTGACCGAGTTGGCTGCCGACGCGCAGGCGCCCGCCGCACGCCGCGTGCTCGTCGCCGAGGACGAGGCGTTGATCCGGCTCGACCTGGTCGAGATGCTCCGCGAGGAGGGCTACGAGGTCGCCGGGGAGGCCGCCGACGGCGAGCAGGCCGTCCAGCTGGCAGGCGAGCTGCGGCCCGACCTGGTGATCATGGACGTGAAGATGCCCAGGATGGACGGCATCGACGCGGCCACCCTGATCGCCAGGGAGCGGATCGCGCCCGTGGTGATGCTGACCGCGTTCAGCCAGCGCGAGCTCGTCGAGCGGGCCCGCGACGCCGGGGCCATGGCCTACCTGGTCAAGCCGTTCGCCAAGCACGACCTCGTGCCCGCCATCGAGCTGGCCGTCAGCCGCTTCGCCGAGCTGCACGCCCTGGAGAACGAGGTCGCCGGGCTGACCGAGCGGCTGGAGACGCGCAAGGTCATCGAGCGGGCCAAGGGGCTGCTGATGACCAAGCAGGGCCTCAGCGAGCCGGAGGCGTTCCGCTGGATCCAGCGCACCGCCATGGACCGCAGGACCACGATGAAGGCCGTCGCCGAGGCCGTTCTGGAGCACATCACGTAGTCGGTCGTTCCCGTTCCGCGCACCGGTGGTTGCCATCCGGCAATCACTTTCCCGTGATGATCCGATCAGCGCCCGACAACGCGGCGCCGTTAATCGGCCGAGATCGGATCGGGGAATCGGCGCGCCCCGGCGGTCAATGGCGCGCACATGGCGGAAAACAGCGCAATGGCATCCGTTCGCCGCCTGTGCCGCTCGCGTCGGATCCGGACAGTGCGGGGAACGGAACGCGTGCGACTCGTGGCGGTCGGTGTTCGACCGTCCGGTGCAAACCTTCCTCCACAAACCGTCCCGGGATGAAGAAAAGCCGTCACAAATGGCCTGTGGGCCTGGGGTTTGGCCCTGCCGCCCCGACTCGGGCCGAGCCGGGGCGGCGATCCTACGCCCGCCGTCCTCGGCCCGCCCGACCCCCTTGCCCCGTTCGGCGGTTCCGGGGCGTCGCGCTGCCCGCGCCAACAGGGAATCCCTGGGAATAACGGCCATCGGCAACCCCGAGGACGTTTATTGCGGTCTGGTCACAACGACCGAGGGTGCGTGACTAACCTGGGGCCAGTCATTATGTTCCGGGCGCAGCCCCTACCGGGGGTGCCCGATCACCCGCCCGGATCCCGGGTACGAAGAGAGGACAACTCGTGCGAAACCAGACCGCCAAGACCGCAGGCTTGGTGGCCGCGGGCCTCTTGGTGCTCGCCGCTTGCGGCACGAACAAGACCGAGGACCCGCAGGCGGGGGGCCAGCAGGCCTGTGACACCAGCAAAGGCGCGCTGACGGTCGGCGTCATTGCCCCGCTGTCCGGTGATCTGTCCGCTCTCGGCCTGGGCATCAAGAACTCCGCCGACCTCGCGGTGATGGAGGCCAACGAGAAGTGCGCGGTCCCCGGGTACCGGCTCGTCCTTGACGCCCAGGACGACCAGAAGACCCCGACCGTCGCTGGCCAGGCCGCGACCAAGCTCGCCACCGACCCCAACATCGTCGGCGTGGTCGGCACCCTGAACTCCTCCACCTCGCAGACGGTCCAGCCGATCCTCGCGGGCAAGAAGATCGTCCAGGTCTCCCCGGCCAACACCTCCACGGCGCTCACCAAGGGCACCGACTTCCTGAACAACCCGAAGCGCCCGTTCGACAGCTACTTCCGCGTCTGCACTATGGACGAGAACCAGGGCAAGATGATCGGGCAGTACCTCAGCGGCGACGCGGGCAAGAAGTCCATCGCGATCGTCACCGACGGCAAGACCTACGGCGTCGGCCTCGCCGCCGAGGTCAAGAAGGCCGCTGAGAAGAACGGCGCGAAGATCGTCGCCGAGGAGCAGGTCAGCGACAAGGACACCGACTTCGCGGGCGTCATCGCCAAGATCAAGCCCCTCAACCCCGACGCGGTGTTCTACGGCGGCGAGTACCCGCAGGCTGGCCCGCTGAGCAAGCAGATGAAGGACGCCGGTCTCGACGTCCCGCTGATGGGCGGCGACGGCATCTTCGACGACACCTTCATCGAGCTGGGCGGCAAGGAGGGCGACTTCGCCACCTCCGTCGGCGCCCCGCCGGAGAGCCTGCCCTCGGCCAAGGCGTTCATCGACGCCTACAACGCGCGCGGCTTCAAGGACCCGTACAGCGCGTACGGCGCCTTCTCCTACGACTCGGCCAACGTGATCATCACCGCGCTGGCGAAGACCCTCAGCGAGGGCGGCGGCACCTGGAACGAGGGCCTGCGCGACGCGCTGATCAAGAACATCGGCGCGACCCAGCTCGCGGGCGCCAACGGCCAGCTCGGCTTCGACGAGTTCGGCGACAGCACCATCAAGCTGCTCACCGTCTACAAGGTCACGTCCGGGGAGTGGACTTCGGTCAAGACCGGCACCGTGACCGAGTAACACCGAAGTTCCGCGAACCTCAGGTGGGGGCAGGCGATTCCGCGGCCTGCCCCCACCGCATGTCTGAGTGGGTGAGTAAGCACAGTGGTGACCCTGCTGCAACAACTCGTCAACGGGATCGTGCTCGGTGGTCTGCTCGCGTTCATCACGCTGGGCTACACCATGGTGTACGGCATCATCCAGTTGATCAACTTCGCGCACGGCGAAGTCTTCATGGTGGGCTCCTACGCCGCGCTGGCGACGTACCTGTGGGCCCTGCCGAGCGGGATCCAGTCAACCTGGTACCTCGCGCTGCCGATCGTGATCCTGGCCGGGGCTGCGTTCTCCGTCCTGGTCGCCGTCATCATGGAGCGGTTCGCCTACCGGCCGCTCCGCAACGCGCCACGCCTCGCGCCGCTGATCACGGCGCTCGGCATCTCCGTGTTCCTGCAGGAGGCCGTCCGCAACTTCTTCCCGGACGGCACCCGGCCCAAGGCCTTCCCCGAGGTCTTTCCCGAGGGACAGCTGACCTTCCTCGGCGTCACCGTCCCCGCGAGCGGCCTGCTGCTCGTGGTGATGGCGATCATCCTCACCGGCGCCCTGCAGCTGTACGTGAACACCTCCAAGCTGGGCCGCGCGATGCGCGCGACGGCGCAGGACCCCGACACCGCGCGGCTCATGGGCATCAACCCCGACCGCGTCATCGTCCTCACCTTCATCCTGGGTGCGGCGCTCGCCGGTGTCGGCGGCGTGCTCTACGGCGTGCACTACGACAACATCAACATCACCATCGGCTTCCAGAACGGCATCTTCGCCTTCACCGCGGCGGTCCTCGGCGGGATCGGAAGTCTGCGCGGCGCGGTCGTCGGCGCGTTCTGCATCGGCCTGATCAAGACCCTGGCCGGCCAGTACATGCCCGGCGGCACCGCGTACGACTACGTGTGGATCTTCGTGATCCTCATCCTGGTCCTGGTGTTCCGCCCACAGGGCTTCTTCGGGGAGACGGAGAGGGTTCGCGCATGATCACCAAACTCGTCGCGGGCAAACCCGGGCTCGCCCGACCGCTCTCCATCGTGGGCGGTGTGCTGCTCATCGTCGGCGCCCTGCTGCCGTGGGCGACGTTCCAGCTGAACATCATGCCCTACCCGGCACTGTCCACACTGCAGTTCTTCGACGCCCCCTTCGGCGTGCCCGGCTTCCGCCTGCACGTCATGCTCCTCGGCGTCGCGGTGATCGCGGTGGCGTTCGCGCCCGCCGCGATCCGCGGCCGCACGACCAAGGCGCTCGGCTGGGGCGCGCTCGCCATCGCGGTGGTCAACGCCGCGTACCTGATCGTCGAGGGCGGCGGCTTCGGCACCATCACCTCCGCGCACGGCGCGTTCGCCTTCGGCGCGGTCGTCTCGGCGGTCGCTGCCGTCATGGCCATCGTCGCGGGCTCGGCCTACCCGGCCGCCCCGCCGGTGACCTGGGACCTGAAGCTGGCCAAGCCGCTGGAGTGGCTCGTCCTGGTCCTGGCCTATGCGGCGCTGCTCAAGGTCGTCGCCGACACCCTGACCGCGGGCGGACGCGGCGGCGCCGCCAACCCGTACGCGGGCGCGGTGTTCCTGTCGTTCGTGGCGTTCCTCTTCGGCGTGTTCGGCGGTCTCAACGGGACCGGCCTGCTGCGCTGGGTGTCCGCTGTGGCCGAACGGCACCGGGCCTTCAGCGCCGTGGTCCTGCTGGCCTGCGCGTTCGTCCTGCCGTTCACCGAGGCGGGCACCGAGCAGTGGATCTACACCGCCACCAACATCGGGGTGTTCGCCGCGACCGCGATCGGCCTCAACATCGTCGTCGGCCTCGCCGGTCTGCTCGACCTCGGCTACGTGGCGTTCATGGGCATCGGCGCGTTCGTCGCGGCGAACCTCAGCGGCGCCGCGTCCGCGAGCCTCGGCGTCGACCTGCCGTTCGTCCTGGTGCTGGTGATCGCCGCGATCGTCGCGGGCGTGTTCGGCGCGATCGTCGGCTCGCCGACGCTGCGCGTGCGCGGCGACTACCTGGCGATCGTCACCCTGGCGTTCGGCGAGATCTTCTTCAAGGCGGCGCAGAACAACATCGCGGGGGCCACCGGCGGCTCCAACGCCATCCCCGGCATCCCGCCGCTGGACTTCCTCGGCACCCCGGGCGACGCGGCGATCACCGTCTTCGGCGCGGAGCTCGCGGGCGGCGTCCTGTACTACCTGCTGGCCGTCGTCATCGTCGCGCTGGTGATGGTGCTGTTCGCCAACCTCAAGTCCAGCCGCATCGGCCGCGCGTGGATTGCCGTCCGCGAGGACGAGGACGCCGCGCGCGCGATGGGCGTCAAGACCGGCAAGATCAAGGTCCTGGCGTTCCTGGTCGGCGCGGCCATCGCCGGTGTCGCGGGCGCGGTGCTCGTGCACCGGCTCACCACGGCCTCCTACGAGAGCTTCACGTTCCTGGAGTCCGTCACGCTGCTGTCCGCGGTCATCCTCGGCGGCATGGGGTCCATCCCCGGCGCCGTGGTCGGCGCGTCGCTGCTGTTCGTGCTGCCGGAGAAGCTGCGCGAGTTCAGCGACTACCGGCTGATGCTGTTCGGCCTCGCGCTCGTGCTGATCATGCGCTTCCGCCCGCAGGGCCTCATCCCGGACAAGGTCCGGCGGGCCGAGCTGGCGGGCGAGACCGCCGAGGGCGGCTCGCTCAAGGAGGCCGAGGAGCGCGCGGTCGCCGAACAGGAACGGGCCGATGACGAGCGGCTCGGCAGGACTGGTGTGACGGAGGGGCGCTCATGAGCAGCGCGAGTGATCGTTCGGCAGCGCCGCTGCTGGAGGCCAGCGGCGTCAGCATGGTCTTCGGCGGCCTCACCGCCCTCAACAACGTGTCCCTCACCGTGGGACGCGAGGAGGTGCTGGGCCTCATCGGGCCGAACGGCGCGGGCAAGACGACGTTCTTCAACTGCCTGACGGGCCAGTACGTGCCGACCAGCGGCCGCATCTCCCTGGACGGGACGACGCTGCCGTCGGACCCGGCCAAGGTCGCGGCCGCGGGCGTGGCCAGGACGTTCCAGAACATCCGGCTGTTCCCGAACATGTCGGTGCTGGAGAACGTGCTGGTCGGCAGGCACGTGCGGATGCGTCAGGGCGCCATCGCCTCGATCTTCCACGGCCCCGGCTTCCGCAAGGGGGAGCGGCTCGCCCGCGAGCGCTCCCGCGAGCTGCTCGACTTCGTCGGGCTCTCGCAGGTCGAGGGCGAGCTGTCGCGCAACCTGCCCTACGGCGACCAGCGCCGCCTGGAGATCGCGCGGGCGCTGGCCACCGAGCCGTCGGTGCTCCTGCTGGACGAGCCCACCGCGGGCATGAACCCGCAGGAGACCGAGGACACCCGCCAGCTGATCTTCGCGATCCGCGACAGCGGCGTGTCGGTCATCGTGATCGAGCACGACACCAAGTTCATCTTCGGCCTGTGCGACCACGTGGTCGTGCTGGTCCAGGGCGAGGTGCTCGTGGCGGGAACGCCCGACGTCGTCCGCGACGACCCCCGGGTCATCGAGGCGTACCTGGGCAAGCCCCCGGAGGACGTCGCGGGGACCGCGACCGAAGGTGAGGAGGGCCGATGAGCGCGTTGCTGGAAGTGCGCGGTCTGACGGTCGCGTACGGCGCCATCGAGGCGGTCAGGGACATCTCGTTCGTCGTCGAGACGGGCCAGATCGTCTGCCTCATCGGCGCGAACGGCGCGGGCAAGACGACCACGCTGCGCACCATCTCGGGCCTGCTCCGCCCGCGCGCGGGCGACATCCTGTTCGACGGCCAGTCGATCGCGAACCAGCCCGCGCACGCCATCCTGGGCGCGGGCGTGGCCCACTGCCCCGAGGGCAGGCGCCTGTTCGCCCGCATGACGGTGGAGGAGAACCTCCTCCTCGGCGCGTACACCCGCACGGACGACGGCGTCACCACCGACGTCCAACGGGTGTACGACCTGTTCCCCGTCCTCGGCGAACGCCGCCACAACAAGGCGGGCCTGTTCTCCGGCGGCGAACAGCAGATGCTGGCGATCGGCCGGGCCATGATGTCCCGCCCCCGCCTGCTCATGCTCGACGAGCCGTCGATGGGCCTCTCGCCGATCATGACCCAGAAGATCTTCGACACCCTCGCCGACCTCAAGGCGCAGGGCACGACGATCCTCCTGGTCGAACAGAACGCCCTGGCCGCCCTGGCCCTGTGCGACCGCGGTTACGTCGTCGACCTGGGCCGTACCACCCTGGAGGGCCCCGGCCACGAACTCCTGGCCGACCACCGAGTCCGCGCCGCCTACCTCGGCGAGGGCTGAGTCCCCTGGCGTGACGGAAAGGGCCCGCGGCTTCCCGCCGCGGGCCCTTTCTCTGTCGGTACCCCCCGCTATGTTACTGGTCTGAAAGGACTAGTCGACTGTTCTCTTCGGGCGAACGGATGTTCGATAATGAAACCAAGATCGACAACGATGGCGAGGAAGGAGGTCGCGGTCGCCGGGCCAACGGCCGCCCCCACCCGGAAGTCACCGCTCCCACCCGGAAGCCACGAGTGGCAGCCCTGCGGTGAGTGCCTGGCAGGGTTAGACGGTGGAGAGCGTGAGGCCCCGGGAGGTGCTGGCACTCGACGACAGTCGCTGACACTCGACGGCCGAGTGGGTCGCTCACCCTCGACGGCAGAAGCGGACGGTCGGGGTGCTACCCGACGTGCGCGTGCTGGGTGCGGGGGAGCCAGCCGTGTTCGCTGAAGGTGGTGCCGTCGCGGTAGGCGTGGATGCCTTGGGCGGGGTAGTCGATGGTGTTGTGGGGGAGGTCGTGGAGGGGGAACCAGGCGAGGGCGGAGCACTTGTCGGGTTCCTGGTTGGTGGGTTCGCCGGTCCAGCGGGTGGTGGTGAAGAAGAGGCCGAGGCGGGGTTCGGGGCCGGAGCCGTTGACGTGGATGGTGTGGACGCAGGTGAGGTCGGTGGGGTCGATGTGGACGCCGACCTCTTCGGCGGCTTCCCGCGCCGCGGCGGTGGTGGCGGGTTCGCCCGCGTCGAGTTTGCCGGAGGGGAGGTGCCACATGCCGTCCCAGGGGCCGCCTTTGCGTTGGGTTAGGAGGACTTCGTCGTCGCGGAGGAGGAGGACGTGGACGTCGATGAGGTGGCGGTCAGCCATGGGGCGGGGGCCTTCCGGACTGCGGGGGTGATGCCGCCACGGGGTGATGCCGCTACCGCGGGTCCGGTGGCGTGACGGCGGGGTTGCGGGGCGACGGCGGCGTTGCGGGTGGTGAGGAAGCGTAGGGGAAGCGGAGCGGGTGGGGTCAGACGCGTTCGGCCAGGCGGCGGGCCATGGGGGGTTGGCCTGCGAGGGCGCGGTCGATGGCCTCGAGGACGCCGGTGGTGATCTCCTCGTCGGTGAGCCAGCGGGTGCGGCCTGCGTAGCCGACCTCGCCCAGGACGACCTGGTGGGTGCGGTGGGTGTCCAGCACGGGGTCCATGGGGCGGTCCGCGTGGACCTCGACGACCGGGGCGTGGGGTTTGAGGAGGGGGCCTACGGCGCGGAGGACGGGGATGCGGACGGTGTCGGCCACCCAGGCCACGAGGAGGTCGGCCTGGCCGCCGAGGACGCGGGCGGCCTGGCAGGCGAGGTCGTTGGGGCGGGTCCAGTCGGCGCGGACCCAGCGGGCGCGGCCGGTGCCGTCGACGGCGAGGGGCGCGTAGCGCCTGCTCGGCAGGACGATGTGCCAGCCCGCGGCCACCAGGGTGGTGGACACGCCCGCGAGCATTCCGGTTCCGCCCAGGATGAGGCCGCGTCGACTGTTCACGTCTCGGAATGTACCCCCAGATGGGCTAGTCAACCGTCGGGAAGCGTTCCCGGTGCACGACCTCGTCGAGGGGGATTCGGGTGCGCCAGCGGTGGCGTTCCAGGTCGGGGACTGTGTGGAGGGTCGACACCGGACCGAGGCACAGCCAGGCGACCGGGCGCACGCGCTCCGGGATGCCCAGCAGGTCGCGCACGAAGTCCTCGCGGTAGAAGCTCACCCAGCCCACGCCCAGGCCCTCGGCGGTCGCGGCCAGCCAGAGGTTCTGGATGGCCAGGCACACCGAGTACAGGCCCGCGTCGGCGATGGCGTGCCTGCCGAGGACGGCGGGGGAGCCGCGGCCGGGGTCGTAGGTGACCACGACCGACACCGCCGACTCCAGCACCCCGTCGATCTTGATGCGGTCGAACGTGGCCCGCCGCTCGCCGGACAGCGTCGCGGCGAAGGTGTCGCGCTCGGAGCGCACGTGGGCGTGGAAGGCGGCCTTGGTCGACGGCGAGCGGATGACGATGAAGTCCCACGGCTGGGTCAGGCCGACACTGGGCGCGGCGTGGGCCGCGCCCAGCACCCGGGTCAGCACCTCGTCGTCGAGCGGCTCTTCGGTGAACTCGGCCCGCACGTCACGACGGCGGCCGATGGCCTCGTAGAGGTCCATCTAGTGGGCCGCGTGCCAGGAGCGGCCGTAGCCGACCGACACGTCCAGCGGGACCCGCAGGTCGAACGCGCCCGCCATCTCCGCGCGCACCAGCGCCTCCGCCGACTCCCGCTCGCCGGGAGCCACCTCGAACACCAGCTCGTCGTGCACCTGCAGCAGCATCCGGGTCGCGGTCCCGGCCTTGCGCAGCGCCTTCTGCACGCGCAGCATGGCGACCTTGATGATGTCGGCGGCGCTGCCCTGGATCGGGGCGTTGAGCGCCATCCGCTCGGCCATCTCCCGGCGCTGGCGGTTGTCGCTGGTCAGGTCCGGCAGGTAGCGCCTGCGGCCGAAGATCGTCTCGGTGTAGCCGTCCTTGCGGGCGCGGGCGACGACCTCGGCCAGGTAGTCGCGGATGCCGCCGAAGGTGGCGAAGTACTCCTCCATCAGCCCGCGCGCCTCCTCGGTGGAGATGCGCAGCTGCTGCGACAGCCCGAACGCGGAGAGCCCGTAGGCCAGGCCGTAGTTCATGGCCTTGATCTTGGCCCGCTGCTCCCCGGTGACCTCAGACGGCTCGGCGGAGAACACCCGCGCCGCGGTGGCGGCGTGGAAGTCGTGGCCGGAGCGGAACGCCGAGATGAGCCCTTCGTCCTCCGACAGGTGCGCCATGATCCGCATCTCGATCTGGCTGTAGTCGGCCGACATCAGCTCGCCGAAGCCGGGACCGACGATGAACGCGTCGCGGATCATCCGGCCCTCGGCCGTGCGGATGGGGATGTTCTGCAGGTTCGGCTCGGTGGACGACAGCCGCCCGGTCGCCGCGATCGTCTGGTTGAACGTGGTGTGGATGCGGTCGTCGTCGCCGACGGACTTGAGCAGGCCCTCGACGGTGATCTTCATCCGCATCGCGTCGCGGTGCTCGAGCAGGTGGCGCAGGAACGGGTGCTCGGTCTGCTCGTAGAGCGTGGTCAGCGCGTCGGCGTCGGTGGTGTAGCCCGTCTTCGTCTTCTTCGTCTTGGGCATCTGCAGCTCGTCGAACAGCACGACCTGCAGCTGCTTGGGCGAACCGAGGTTGATCTCCTTGCCGATCACGTCGAACGCCGCCCGCTCCGCGTCGCGCACCCGGGCGCCGAAGTGCGACTCCAACTCCTGCAGCCGAACCACGTCGACGGCGATGCCGTCGGCCTCCAGCTCGGCCAGCACCCGCAGCAGCGGCAGCTCGATCTCGGCGAGCAGCTTGTCCTGGCCCAGCTCGGCGAGCGCCGCGTCGAGCGCGTCGGCCAGCTCGGCGATGGCCCGCGCGCGCACGATCTCGCCCGCGGCGAGCCTGCGCTCGTCGTCGCCCTCCTCGTCGAGCAGGGACAGCTGCTGCTCGCCGTCGTTCTGCTCCACGCGCAGCTCGCGCTGCAGGTACCGCAGCACGAGGTCGTCGAGGCTGAACGTGCGCTGCCCCGGCCGCACCAGGTACGCCGCCAGCGCGGTGTCGGTGACCAGGCCGTGCAGCTCCCAGCCGCGGTGGCGCAGCGCGTGCAGCGAGCGCTTGACGTCGTGGGCCAGCTTCGGCCGCCCCGGGTCGGACAGCCACGCGCGCAGCGCCGTCTCGTCGCCCTCGTCCAGCGACGTGACGTCGACGTACGCGCCCGCGCCGTCGACCCCCGACAGCGCGATCGACCGCAGCTCGACGGCCTGCCCGGACACGCCGACCTGCTGGTCGCGGAACGACAGGCCGACGCGGGTGCCCGGCCCGGCGTGCTCGGCCAGCCAGCCCGGCAGCGCGCCGGGGGCCAGCGCGCCGCCGCTGACCTCGAAGCCCTCCTCGGCCTCGGGCTCGGCGGTCGACAGCGTCTCGAACAGCCGGTCGCGCAGGACCCGGAACTCCAGCTCGTCGAACAGCCGGTGCACGGCGTCGCGGTCCCACGGCCGCACGGCCAGCTCGTCCGGCTCGACGCCCAGCGGCACGTCGCGCACCAGCTCGGTGAGCTGGCGGTTGAGCACCACGCTGGACAGGTTCGCCCGCAGCGCGTCGCCGACCTTGCCCTTGACCTCGTCGACCCGGTCGATGATCGCGTCCAGCGAGCCGAACTGCTGCATCCACTTGGCGATCGTCTTCTCGCCGACGCCGGGGATCTTCGGCAGGTTGTCGCTCGGGTCGCCGCGCAGCGCGGCGAAGTCCGGGTACTGGCCGGGGCTGACGCCGTACTTCTCCAGCACCAGCTCGGGGGTGAACCGGGCCAGCTCGGAGACGCCCTTGACCGGGTAGAGCACCGTCACCTGGTCGGTGACCAGCTGCAGCGCGTCCCGGTCGCCGGTGCAGATCGCGACGTGGTAGCCCTGGGCGGTGGCCAGCGTCGTCAGCGTGGCGATGCAGTCGTCCGCCTCGTAGTTCTCCTTGGACAGCATCGGGATCTGCAGGGCGGTCAGCACCTCCTGGATGAGGCTGACCTGGCCCTTGAACTCGTCGGGCGATGCGCTGCGGTTGGCCTTGTAGTCGGCGAACGCCTCCGAGCGGAACGTCTGCCGCGACAGGTCGAAGCACACCGCGAGATGCGTGGGGGCCTCGTCGCGCAGCAGGTTGATGAGCATGGAGGTGAAGCCGTACACCGCGTTGGTGTGCTGGCCGGTGCCGGTGGAGAAGTTCTCCTTGGGCAGCGCGAAGAACGCCCGGTACGCCATCGAGTGGCCGTCGATGAGCAGCAGGCGGCGCACGGCCGTCGGGGCGGGCGTCTCGGACTTGGCGGGCACGGTCTTCGCAGGCACGGCCCGAGTCTAGGGTGGAGCACCGACAGTCACCCCGCGGCACGTCGCCGTCACCCGTAGGAGGGTCAATGAGCGAGTCTTCGGTGCCGGATTGGTACCCGGTCCGCGAGGACCTCGCCGGTCAGCTGCTCGAGGACCGGATGGGCATCAAGATCACCGAGTGGGACAAGGACCGGCTGGTCGCCACGATGCCCGTGGCGGGCAACCTGCAGCCGTACGGGCTCCTGCACGGCGGCGCGAACGGCGTGCTGGCCGAGACGCTGGGTTCGATCGCCGGGGCGCTGCACGCGCCCGAGGGCAAGACCGTCGTCGGGCTGGAGCTGTCCTGCACCCACCACCGCGCCGTCCGCGACGGCGAGGTCACCGGCGTGTGCACCCCGCTGCACGTGGGCCGCAGCTCGTCGACCTTCGAGATCGCGATCTACGACGACACCGGCAGGCGCACCTGCACCGCCCGGCTGACCTGCATGGTCCTGGACCGCGCCCCCGGCGCCAGGTGAGGTGAGGCGCTCGCGGCGGGCCGCGCCGCGACGCCACCCCGCCGACGACGGACCGGGCCGAGGTCGTGCGGCGCCGCCCAAGTCAGCCACCCGCCGAGCCTCAGCCCCTGGTCGTCACCCTCATCCCTCCCGCAGGCCCTGGATGAGGTTCAGCACGTTGTCGCGGACCTCGTCGCGGGTCTGGTCCGGGGTGAACACCTGCCAGTCCAGGGCGACCACCAGCACCGTCCCGAACAGCGCCGACGCGGCAGTGGCCACCCGCACGCCCGCGGGCAGCCCGCCGGAGTCGGCCAGCCGCTGGAACTGGGCGCGGATCAGGGCGGTGATCCGCTCCCGCAGCAGCGACAGCGTGGCCTGCCACTGGCTCGGCGTGCGCCACAGCTCGCTGACCAGCAGCTGCGCGAACGTCGGGTACTCGGCGAAGAAGTCGAGCATGCCCTCGACCAGCCGCGACAGGGTCGTGCGCGCGTCCCCGTCGCCCGCATCGGACAGCCGGAACGCCAGCACGTCGACGCCGTAGCGCAGCAGCGCGTCGATCAGCCCGTCCTTGCTGCCGAAGTTGTAGTACACCGTGCCCTTCGCGACGCCCGCCTCCGCGGCGATCTCGTCGACCGTGAGCCCGACCATCCCGCGCGTGCCCACCAGCCGCAGCGTCGCCTCGAACAGCCTGCGGCGGGTCGCGTCCGTGCGGCTCACAGGACCAGCTCCGGACGCAGCCGCGACGGGGTCCACACCCGCTGCCGCCGGGCGGCCACAGTGGACACCACGAGTCCTCCGATCAGGTACGCGCACAGCACGCCGACGTCGACGCCCAGCCCGGACAGCGAGCCACCGTAGATCAGGTGCCGCAGCCCGTCCACGACGTACCCCATCGGCAGCGCCGCGTGCAGCGGGTACAGCGCCTCGGGCAGCGTCTGCCACGGGAACGTCCCGCCCGCGCTGATCAGCTGCAGGATCAGCACCACCAGCGCGACGAACTTGCCGACCGCGCCGAGCAGCGCGTTGAGCGCGTGCACGATCGCGGTGAACGCCAGCGTCGTCAGCGCCAGGAACGCCAGCGCGCCCAGCGGCCGCTGGATGTCGACGAGGAACGACACCGCCCCGAACATCACCACGACCTGCGCCACCCCCAGCGCCGCCGCGGGCAGCCACCCGCCCAGCGCCGTGCGCACCGCGTTGTGCCCGGCCGCCAGCGCGCGCGACGACAGCGGGCGCAGCAGCAGGAACAGCACGAACGCCCCGATCCAGGTCGCCAGCCCGAGGAAGAACGGCGCCAGCCCCGCGCCGTAGCTGCCCGCGGCGTTCTCCCCGATGGTCCGCACCGCCACCGGGTCGCCGATCGCGCGCGCGGCGGCGTCGCGGGCGGCCGCGTCCGGGTGCGGGATCTCGCCGAGCCCGGCCGCCAGGCCGTCGCGCAGCTCGGCGGCCCCGCCCGCGACCTGCCGCGTGCCCGAGGCGAGCCGGTCGGCGCCGTCGACCGCGGTGGCCTCGCCGTCCCGCAGCCTGACCGCGCCGTCGCGGAGGTCGGCGGTGCCGCTCGCCAGCGCCGCGCCGCCGTCGGCGGCCTTCGCGATGCCCTGGGTGAGCGCGGGGGTGGAGTCGGCGAGCGTGTCCGCGCCGCGCGCGACCTTCCCGGCCCCGTCCGCCAGCTTCCGCAGGTCGGCCGCCGTGGTCTGGAGCTGGGCGTTCGCCTGATCGATCGGGGCGCGCAGCTCGCCGACGGTCTCGGCGATCACGTCCTCGGGGACGCCCGCCTCCCGCAGGTGCTTCTCCACCTCGGTGTCGAGCCGGGTGACGACCCTGTCGGCCGCCGACGCGACGGCCTCGCCCGCGGTGGCCACCTTCTCGTTGCCCGCCGCGACCTGCGCGGCTCCGTCGGCCAGCGCACGCGTCTGCGCGGGCAGCTGGGCCGTCTTGGCGCGCAGGGTCGCCAGCCCGTCCGACAGCGTCGCCGCGCCCGTGGCGGCCTTGTCCGCGCCCGCGGCCAGCGAGCGCGCGCCGTCCAGCAGCGCGCGCTGGCCCTTGGCGAGTTCGGCCGCGCCGTTCCCGGCCTGGGTGGCGCCGTCGGTCAGCCGGGTCGCGCCGTCGGCGGCCTCGCGCGTGCGGTCGTAGATGGTGCCGAAGCCGACCAGGAACTTCTCGGCGGCGGCCGTGCCCACCTCCGTCGCCACCGAGCGCCGCACCTCGGCCACCACCCGGTCGGCGATCGTGCCGACCAGGTAGTTGTTGGCGTCGTTCGTCGTGACCGTGATCAGGCCCTGCCGGGGCGTCTCGCCCTCGGCGGAGGTCAGGGCCGAGGTGAAGTCGGCGGGCAGGGTGAGGGAGAAGGTGTAGCGGCCCGCGCGCACGCCGTCGACGGCCTCCGGCGCGGCCACCTCGTGCCAGTCGAACGCGCCGGACTCGCGCAGGCTGGCGGCCACCTTCGCGCCCGCGTCCCCGGTGTCCTCGACGACCAGCGCGGCCGGGATGTGGTCGAGCCGGTCGTACGGGTCGGCGTTCGCGTAGAGGTACAGCGACCCGTACAGCAGCGGGACCAGCACCAGGGCGAGCACCGCCAGCCTCGGCAGCGTGCCCGAGGTGATCCGCCGCAGCTCGGTGCGGGCGAGACGGAGGGCGCTCACGACGCCTCCTCGCAGGCTCCGAGGCGCCGCTCGCGGCGGCCCTGTGACATTGGTTCGCTCGCTAGCTCGCTCACCGGGTCTCCAGGGGCTCGGGCTGCTCGGTCTCGCCGAGCAGGGCGGGGGTGATGGGCAGCAGCCGGGCGGCCGCGCCGCCGCAGAGCACGACGACGGCCCGGCCGCGGCGGGCGTGGCGCAGCGCCGTGGGCCACCAGGCCTGCGGGTCGCCGCTGTGGCGGTCGGGGGAGTCGAGGACCAGCAGGTCGGCGGCCGCGAGGTCGGTCAGCAGCGCCGTGCGCGCCTCGGCGGGCGCCGCCTCGAACCGCGCGCGGGGATCGAGGCCGTGCCCGCGGGCGATCTCGTCCGCGTCGGCCCGCCTCCCGGCCAGGGCCAGCGCCTCGGCGATGACGTCGGCGGTGCGCAGCTTCCCCTCCGGCTCGCTGACCCCGGGCGCGTCCACCACCGCGGCCCGGCGGGGCTCGACCCCGGTCACCGTGCCCGACGTGGGCCGCAGCCTGCCGGTGATCGCCAGCCCGAACGCGGTGTGCCCGTCGCCCGGCTCCCCGGCGACCACCGCGAGCTGGCCCGACCCCACCCGCAGCGACGTCGCCGCGAGCATCCCCGCGACGGCCACCGCGTCGGCGCGCATCTCCATGACCCGACCCCCGATTTAGACTGACCGGTCAGTTCACATTCTGCGCCGCGCGGGACCGAGGGGCAACCGGAGGACGGGTGACGCCCGCTACCGCCCGTCGACCCGGGTGGCGGCGTCGCCGAAGACGAACGGGCTGGGCTCGCACTCGGCGATGAAGTCGGCGGGGAAGCCCAGCCGGAACTCCACGGCCGCCTCCAGCCGCGCGACCGCCTCGTCGGGCAGGGTCAGGTCCACGGACCGCAGGACGTCGGTGAGCTGGTCGACATCGCGCGCCCCCACCAGCGGCAGCACCGAGCGCGACCGGCGCCGCGTCCACGCGACGGCGACCTGGGCCGGGGTCGCGCCGAGCTCGTCCGCGACCGCCCGCACCGCGTCGGCCGCCGCGCGCTCCCGCCCGGTGAGCGAGCCCGGGTCGCTGCGCCTGGTGCCGCCCGCCAGCTTGCCCGCCGCGAGCGGGGCCCACGCCGCGACGCTGAGCCCGAGCGCGTCGGCCATGGGCAGCAGCTCGCGCTCGGCGTCGCGGTTCAGCAGGCTGTACGGCACCTGCAGCCCCGCGAACGGCGTCCAGCCGCGCCACTCCGCCAGCGTGTTCGCCCGCGCCGTGAGCCAGGCGGGGGAGTCGGAGATCCCGATGTAGAGCACCTTGCCCGCGCGGACGGCGTCGTCCAGCGCCCGCATGGTCTCCTCCACCGGCGTGTGCCGGTCCCAGACGTGCACCCAGAGGATGTCGACGTAGTCCGTGCGCAGCCTGCGCAGGCTCCGCTCCAGCGACAGCACCAGGTTCTTGCGGTGGTTCCCGCCCCCGTTGGGGTCGGTCGCGTCCCGGGTGAGGGTGTACTTCGTGGCGATCACGAACCGGTCCCGGTCGGCGACCACCGAGCCGAGCAGCGCCTCGCCCTCTCCGTAGGCGGACGCGGTGTCCAGGACATTGCCGCCCGCGTCGGCGTACGCCCCGATCAGGCGGCGCGCCTGGTCGGCGTCGTCGAACGCCATCGTGCCCAGCAGGAGTTCCGAGACGCGCAGCCCGGTAGTGCCGAAGAGTCGGTATCGCATGATCCCGACTATGCCCGGAAGGCTCAGCGCAGGGCGTCGGCCGGGCGCAGCTCCCACACCGTCCACAGCGGCCGGTACCCCTGGCGCGCCCAGAACGTCGGCGACAGCGGGTTCGGCGGGTTGTAGTACAGGAACGACCCCGCCGACCGCGGCCCCAGCAGCGCGCCGTGCACCGCGTCCATCAGCGTCCGCCCCACCCCAAGCCCGCGCGCCGACGGCAGCACGGACAGGCAGTTCACGAACACCCAGCGCCCCGCCCGCACCCGGGTGCGCGCCCAGCTGCCCGGCTGCGCGTCGGTCTCCCACGCCTCGACCATGCCGACCGCGACGCCCTCCAGCTCCGCGATCCAGGTCGGGTCGCCGCGCTCCAGGTGCCCGGACACCGTCGCGCGCTTGATCGCCCGCGCGTCCGGCCGCACGATCCCGCCGCCCACCAGCGCCGCGTACTCGACCTCGGCCATCGCCAGGTCCACCAGCGCGTCCAGGTCCGCGGGCGTCGCCCTGCGCACCGAGCACACGCTCGTCCCCAGCGGCAGCCGCCCGGTCCGCGCCGCGAGCACGGTCAGCGGCACGAACCCGTGCGCCAGCAGCGGCGCGGTCGCCTCCGCGTCCCGGCTGGGCCAGGTCACCACGCACGACGAGTCCGGCCCCGACGGCTCCAGCCGCTGCCGCCACCGGCTCAGCAGCGCGTCCACGCCCGCACCCCCGGTCCCGCCGACGATCGGGTGCAGCTCGCGCACATCGCGCGCCGACCACAGCGTCTGCGCCGCCCCGGGCTGGTGCAGCGTCCGCACCACCACCCCGGCCACCCGCTCGCCGCCGGGCAGCGCCGCGGTCAGCACCGCGCCGTCCGGCGGGGGAGCGGGCTCGGGCAGCAGCGGGTCCAGCGCGGCGAACCGGGCCGCCTGCGCGCGCGTCAGGGCGTCCAGGATCACCGCACGCACCGGAAGATCGCGGTCCCGGGGAACAGCCTGCCGCGCAGCGGGCTCCACTGGCCCCACTCGCGGGTGTGCCCCTCCGGCCACTCCGGCTCCACCAGGTCGAACAGGTGGAACCCGGCGTCGTCGAGCGCGCTGATGTAGTCGCCCAGGGTCCGGTGGTGCTCCACGTACGTCGCGCGCCCCTCCGCGTCCACCTCGACGTACGGCGTCCGGTCGAAGTAGGAGGTCCGCGCGGTGAGCCCGTCCGGCCCCGGGTCGTCCGGGAAGATCCACCGCATCGGGTGGGTCACCGCGAACGTCCACGTCCCGCCCGGCCGCACGACGCGCGCCACCTCGGCGAACACCGCCCCGACGTCGGGCACGAACGGCACCGCGCCGAACGCCGAGCAGGCCAGGTCGAAGGAGCCGTCGGCGAACGGCAGCCGCTCGCCGTTCGCCTGGACCAGGGGCACGGCGATGCCCGTCGCCGCGTTCATCCGGCGCGCGTGCGCCAGCATCCCCGCGGACAGGTCCAGCCCGACGGCATAGGCTCCCTGCGCGGTCAGCCAGCGCGCGCACGGCGCCGAGCCGCAGCCCACCTCCAGCACCGACCGGCCCGCGATCTCTCCGAGGAAGCCGACCTCGGCCTCGGTCGGCCCCTCCGGGCACCAGCGGAACTCCGCCGGTCCGATGAACTCGCCGTGCTCGGCGTGGTAATCGTCGGCGTCGGCGTCCCACCAGGCGATATTCGCCGCCTGGGACTCCGTCGACCCGACCGGCCTGCGGGCGATCCCGGCGGTGCCGAGGGCCCGTTCCGCGCTGACGTGGCTGTCGCTGGACACCGGTCCATCTTCGCAGCCACCCCAGGTTTGCCCAGGCAGCGGCCAGCCGCGTAGGATATCGCCCGCGCAGTGGATTTCGTGCTGGCCTGCCTATCTCCATGCATTTGGGTGTCCGTCGGCGACGTGTTGTCCGCCGCGCGCCGCACATTGTCCACAACGACCCCAAATCCGTAGCGGAGCCACCTACCTGATGTCCACCGACACCACCACCGTCCCGACTGCCGCGCAGGCGAACAAGCCGCAGGTCGCCATCAACGACTTCGGGACTGAGGAGGAGTTCCTCGCCGCGATCGACGCGACGATCAAGTACTTCAACGATGGCGACATCGTCGAGGGCACGATCGTCAAGGTCGACCGGGACGAGGTCCTGCTCGACATCGGCTACAAGACCGAGGGTGTCATCCCCTCTCGTGAGTTGTCGATCAAGCATGATGTCGACCCCGCCGAGGTTGTCTCGGTCGGCGACGAGGTCGAGGCCCTGGTTCTCCAGAAGGAGGACAAGGAGGGCCGCCTCATCCTGTCCAAGAAGCGCGCGCAGTACGAGCGGGCGTGGGGCACGATCGAGGCCCTCAAGGAGGCGGACGAGCCGGTTCGTGGCACGGTCATCGAGGTCGTCAAGGGCGGCCTGATCCTCGACATCGGCCTGCGGGGCTTCCTCCCCGCGTCGCTGGTCGAGATGCGCCGCGTGCGCGACCTGCAGCCCTACGTCGGCCGCGAGCTCGAAGCCAAGATCATCGAGCTGGACAAGAACCGCAACAACGTGGTCCTGTCTCGCCGGGCGTGGCTGGAGCAGACCCAGTCCGAGGTCCGCAGCGAGTTCCTCAACCAGCTGCAGAAGGGCCAGGTCCGCAAGGGCGTCGTGTCCTCGATCGTCAACTTCGGCGCGTTCGTGGACCTCGGCGGCGTCGACGGCCTGGTGCACGTCTCCGAGCTGTCCTGGAAGCACATCGACCACCCCTCCGAGGTCGTCGAGGTCGGCCAGGAGGTCACGGTCGAGGTCCTGGACGTGGACATGGAGCGCGAGCGCGTGTCGCTGTCGCTCAAGGCCACCCAGGAAGACCCGTGGCGCCAGTTCGCCCGCACCCACGCGATCGGCCAGATCGTGCCGGGCAAGGTCACTAAGCTGGTGCCGTTCGGCGCGTTCGTCCGGGTGGACGAGGGCATCGAGGGCCTGGTCCACATCTCCGAGCTGGCCGAGCGCCACGTGGAGATCCCGGAGCAGGTCGTGCAGGTCGGCAACGAGGTCATGGTCAAGGTCATCGACATCGACCTGGAGCGCCGCCGCATCTCGCTGTCGCTGAAGCAGGCCAACGAGGGCTTCACGCCGGACTCGGAGTTCGACCCGACCCAGTACGGCATGGCCGCCGAGTACGACACCGAGGGGAACTACATCTACCCCGAGGGCTTCGACCCGGACACCCAGGAGTGGCAGGAAGGCTTCGAGAAGCAGCGCGAGGAGTGGGAGCGGCAGTACGCCGAGGCCCACACCCGCTACGAGGCCCACATGCGCCAGGTCTCCAAGGCCGCCGAGCTCGACGCCGCCGCGGCGGCCGAGGCGGCCACGGGTGGCAGCGCCGGTGGCGAGCAGAACTACTCGTCCGGTGGCGGGGAGCAGGCCGCGCAGAGCGGCGGCACCCTGGCCAGCGACGAGCAGCTCGCCGCGCTCCGCGAGAAGCTCTCCGGCGGAGTCTGATCGTTTCCACCGCCAGTGGCCCCGCACCGATCCGGTGCGGGGCCACTGGCCGTTTCACCCGGTCGATCCGTCGCGGACAGCCCGGGCTCGGGCCTACCGTTGTGCCATGCGCGCCAGGTGGCTGTGGGGACCGCTCCTGCTGCTCGCGGGCTGCGGGTCCGGCCCGACCGAGCCCGCCACCATGCCCGAGATCCCGCTGTTCACCACCACGACCCCGAAGCCGACGCCCAGGGCCGAGCGGAAGGTGCCGCGCGACTGCGGGCTGGTGATCACCGACGACGACCTCGCCGCGCTCAAGGTCAAGGTCGGCGGCGGCACGCAGGAGGTCGCGGGCGTGCCCGTCCCCGACATCAAGCGCACCGCCCGCGTCGACTGCTACTTCGGCGTCCCCTCGGGTGACCGGTCCAAGGCCGCGCTCATCGTCACCCTCGCCTCCTACGAGACGCCCGCCGCCGCGCAGGCGCGCGTCGAGCTGACCATCGGCGACGAGCGCAAGCTGGGCGCGGCCGTCACCGAGGTCGCCGTCGGCGCGGGCCGCGGCCACTACATCGAGGGCGCGTCCCGGATGGTCGTGGCCCGCCACGGGCGCGTGACCGTGGTCGTCGACGCCTCGCCCAGGCTGCTGCCCGACGACCAGGCCCGACGCGTCCTGCCCGCGATCGCGGACCGGGCGCTGACCGCGCCCGGCGGCGGCTCCTGACACAATGCCCCGGTGCTGCGCATCGGGCTCTCCGGCGGGATCGGGTCAGGCAAGTCGACGGTGGCGGGCAGGCTCGCCGAACACGGGGCGCTCGTCATCGACGCCGACCGCGTCGCCCGGGAGGTCGTCGAGCCCGGCACCGACGGCCTCGCCGAGATCGCCGCCGAGTTCGGCCGGGACGTCATCGTCGACGGGGCGCTCGACCGCGCCGCCCTCGCCGCCCGCGTCTTCACCGACGACGACGCCCGCAAGCGGCTCAACGCGATCGTCCACCCGCGCGTGGCCGCCCGCACCGCCGAGCTGATCGCCACCGCCCCCGCCGACGCCGTCGTCGTGCACGACGTGCCGCTGCTCGTCGAGAACGGCCTCGCCCCGTTCTACCACCTGGTGATCATCGTGGACGCTCCCGTCGAGACCAGGGTCGAGCGGCTCGTCGGGCGCGGCCTCGCCGAGGCCGACGCCCGCGCCCGCATCGCCGCCCAGGCGGACGAGGCGGCCCGGCGCGCCCTCGCCGACGTCTGGCTGGACAACTCCGGCACCCCCGACCTCGTGCTCGCCGAGGTCGACGCGCTCTGGGCCGACCGGATCGTCCGCTACGAGGCCAACGTGCGGCTGCGCCGCCACACCCCGCGCGGCGCGCCCCGGCTGGTCGAGTACGACCCGACCTGGCCAGCGCAGGCCGAGCGCGTCCGGGCCCGGCTCGCCGCGGCCACCGGCTGCCGCGTCGACCACGTCGGCTCCACGTCGGTGCCCGGCCTGGCCGCCAAGGACGTCCTCGACTTCCAGGTCACCGCCGACCCGGCCACCGCCGAGGCGCTGGAGACGCCGCTGGCCGACGCGGGCTTCCCGCACTACCCCGGCCTGGAGGACACCCCGTACCCGGCGGACGACGACCCGGCCCGCTGGCGCAAGCGCACCCACGTCGGCGCCGACCCCGACCGGTGGGTCAACGTCCACATCCGCCAGGAGGGCATGCCCAACTGGCGCTACGGCCTGCTGTTCCCCGCCTGGCTGCGCGCCGACGCCGCCGCGCGCGCGGAGTACGAGGAGCTCAAGCGGACGCTCGCGGCCCGGGCCGGGACCATCATCGAGTACGGCGACGCCAAGACGCCCTGGTTCGAGCAGGCCCACGGACGCGCCGAGGCGTGGGCGCGGGAGACCGGCTGGACGCCCTAGAAGGGCGGCCACACCTCGAAGATGTGCTTGTAGGCCAACCACGCCGACAGGTCGTGGCGGAAGCGGCTCAGCTCCTCCAGCGTCTTGTGGACGGTGCACAGCGCCAGGTCGGCGTCGGCCGCGCGCAGCACGCGCCCGGCCACGGCGGCGGCGAACTCCTCCGAGCGCACGATCCGCGCGGACGTGCCGCCCGGCGCGGCCAGGCCGAGCAGCAGGTCGGTGGTGCGCCAGAGCCTGCCGTCCGTGCGCACCCGGACGGCGCTGAGCACGCTCGGGCCGGTGCGGGCGTGCCGGGACCTCGGCCGCTGCTGGGTCAGCCGCAGGTTCAGCTCCGGCAGCAGCCAGGTGACCTCGGAGTCGGCGAACGGGTCCTCCGGCGTCGGGCACTCCAACCGCAGGCCCCACCGTTCGATCTGGCAGACCCGCAGGCTGCGCGAGGTTCCCGACGAGTAGCTGCGAACCGCGGTGACCGTGTCGACAATGTCGACCAGCTGCGGCGTGATGGTCGTGCCCACGTCGCCCGAGGGTAGCCGCAAGCGCGCTGACTGTGACCACGCCAACCGATTCGTTATGTCACGACTCGTGCGCTCTGCGGTATCGGTCGAGCGAAAATCGGACTCGACCGAATACCCGCGGTTGACCGTGGCGCGCATCCCCCACTAAAGGGGATGCCAGGGCACCACGATCTCGTGACCGGCAAGCCAGCGGTTCACGTCGTACCCGGCGTGCGCGATGCCCGCGACCGCCCGCTGCGCGCGGGACAGGGCGCGTTCGCCAGCGCCCAGGTCGAGGACCCCGGCGCGCACGGCGGCGAGCAGTTCGTCGTTGTCCTCCACCCACACCGACCGTCCCGTGCGGACGAGGACGTCGAGGTAGAGGTCGACCGTCTGCCAGATGTCGGTGTGCTTGGCGGGGTCGCCGTGCACGGAGATGTCGACGACGTCGATGTAGAAGTCGTGTCCGAGATCGACACCCGGGTGGCCGCGCCACCGGGAGACGCGCAGGCCCATCGCGGGCAGCAGGGCGGACTCGAAGTAGGCGATGCGGCGGTGGCCGTCCACCGGCCGGGCCATGTAGAGCCCGGGACCGATGTGCCGGTACTCGTCGACCAGGCGGACGAAGCCCTTCGGATCGACGTTGGTCCTCGCGGCCGGATCGAACACCTCGACCTTGGGGGCGTGGGTCGTGTGGTCCCGGCGGGCGAGCGGGACCGAGGTTTCGGCGGACATGCCGCCATCGTGCCCACAAGGACCCGCGGCAGCCCAGTCCTTTCGCGCCGAACTGCCCACCCGAACGGGTGAATACCGGCTAGGCTCCCGCGCGATCACCGTGCCGGAAAGGGCCACCCCCCGATGTTCGGAATCCTGCGGCCCTGCCGCCACCGCCTGCCCGGCGACCTCGCCACGTCGTGGCTCGCCCACCTCTGCGGCCTCTGCCTCGCCCTGCGCGACGACCACGGCCAGTTCGCCCGCACCGTGACCAACTACGACGGACTCGCGATCTCCGCGCTCGTGGAGGCCCAGGCCGAGCGCGACGACCGGCGGGTCGCGGGGCCGTGCCCGCTGCGCGCGATGCGCAGCACGCCCGTCGCCGAGGGGGCGGGCGCGCGGCTCGCCGCGGCGGTGTCGCTCGTGCTCGCCTCGGCCAAGGTGCGCGACCACGTCGAGGACCGCGACGGCGTGCTGGCCAGCAGGCCCGTCGCCGCCGCGGCGCGCACCGTCGCCCGGCGCTGGGCGCGGCAGGGCGCCCGGACCGGTGCCGACCTCGGCTTCGGCACCGCGGTCCTGTTCGACGCCGTCGGCCGCCAGGGCGAGGTCGAGGCCGCGGTCGGCGTCGGGTCGTCCGTGCTGACCGCCACCGAGCCCACCGAGACGGCGACGGCCGCCGCGTTCGCCCACACCGCCGTGCTGGCGGGCAGGCCGGGCAACACCGGGCCGCTGGCCGAGGCCGGGCGCCTGTTCGGCCGCATCGCCCACCTGCTCGACGCCGTGGACGACCTCGACGCCGACCGCGCCGCGGGCCAGTGGAACCCGATCACCGCCACCGGGTCCGACCTCGGCGAGATCCGCAGGCTCTGCGACGACGCCGTGATGGGCGTGCGGCTCGCGCTGGCCGAGGCGGAGTTCCGCGACCAGAAGCTGGTGCACGCCCTGCTGGTGCACGAGCTGGGCATGGCCGTGCACCGGGCCTTCGCGGCCCACCACCCGCCGGGCGGGCACCAGCCGGGCCACCTGCACCCGCAGTGGCTGCCGCCGGAGGGCAGGCCGCCCGCCGCGCACGGGCACGGCCCGCACGGGCCGGTGCCGCCGCACGGCCACCGGCACCGCGCCGACCGGCCGTCGCGGTGCCTGTGCTGGCGCTGGCCCAGGCTGAACCCGCAGCCCAGGCCGCGCGGAGTGTTCGTGGGCTGCGGCGCGTGCCTGTACGAGTGCGGAACGTGCCAGCAGTGCTGCCGCGACCCGTACCCGGGGCCGTGGTCGGACAAGCGGCGGGACGCGTGGTGCGACAGCTGCGACTGCGATTGTGACTGTTGCGGCTGCGACTGCTGATTGTCGGTGGGCGGGCGTAGCCTCGGGACGTGGCTTTCGCGACCGAGCACCCCGTCTTGGCCCACTCCGAGTACCGGCCGGTGGGCGACATCCCGCGCACCGGCGGGCGCTTCCGCATGCGCGCGTCCTACCAGCCCGCGGGCGACCAGCCCGCGGCCATCGACGAGCTGGAGCGGCGCATCCGGGCGGGCGAGCAGGACGTGGTGCTGCTGGGCGCGACCGGCACCGGCAAGTCGGCCACCACGGCGTGGCTGATCGAGCGGCTGCAGCGGCCCACGCTGCTGATGGCGCCGAACAAGACCCTCGCCGCCCAGCTGGCCAACGAGTTGCGCGAGTTCTTCCCCGAGAACGCGGTGGAGTACTTCGTCAGCTACTACGACTACTACCAGCCCGAGGCGTACATCCCGCAGACCGACACCTACATCGAGAAGGACTCCTCGGTCAACGACGACGTCGAGCGGCTGCGCCACTCGGCGACCATGAGCCTGCTGTCGCGGCGCGACGTCGTGGTGGTCGCGTCGGTGTCCTGCATCTACGGCCTGGGCACGCCGCAGTCGTACCTCGACCGCTCGATCCCGCTGCGCGTGGGCGACACGGTCGAGCGCGACGTGTTCCTGCGCGCGCTGGTCGACGTGCAGTACAGCCGCAACGACATCGCCTTCGCGCGCGGGACGTTCCGGGTGCGCGGCGACACGGTGGAGATCATCCCGGCGTACGAGGAGCTGGCCGTCCGGGTCGAGTTCTTCGGCGACGAGATCGACTCGCTGTACTACCTGCACCCGCTGACCGGCGACGTAGTGCGGCAGGAGCAGGAGCTGCGCATCTTCCCCGCGACGCACTACGTGGCCGGTCCCGACCGGCTGGAGCGGGCGATCAAGGGCATCGAGGGCGAGCTGGAGGCCCGGCTGGCCGACCTGGAGCGCAAGGGCAAGCTGCTGGAGGCCCAGCGGCTGCGCATGCGCACCAGCTACGACATCGAGATGATGCGCCAGGTCGGGTTCTGCTCGGGCATCGAGAACTACTCCCGGCACATCGACGGCCGCCCGGCCGGGTCGGCGCCCGCGACCCTGCTCGACTACTTCCCCGAGGACTTCCTGCTGGTCATCGACGAGTCGCACGTGACGGTGCCGCAGATCGGCGGCATGTACGAGGGCGACATGTCCCGCAAGCGCAACCTGGTCGAGCACGGCTTCCGGCTGCCCAGCGCGGTCGACAACCGGCCGCTGACCTGGGAGGAGTTCGCCGACCGCATCGGGCAGACGGTGTACCTGTCGGCGACGCCGGGCCCGTACGAGCTCGGCCAGACCGGCGGGGAGTTCGTCGAGCAGGTCATCCGCCCGACCGGCCTGGTCGACCCGGAGGTCGTGGTCAAGCCGACCGAGGGCCAGATCGACGACCTCGTCCACGAGATCCGCCTCCGCGCCGACCGCGACGAGCGCGTCCTGGTCACGACGCTGACCAAGAAGATGGCCGAGGACCTGACCGACTACCTGCTGGAGCTGGGCATCAGGGTCCGCTACCTGCACTCCGAGGTGGACACCCTGCGCCGGGTCGAGCTGCTGCGCCAGCTCCGCCTGGGCGACTACGACGTCCTGGTGGGCATCAACCTGCTGCGCGAGGGCCTCGACCTGCCGGAGGTGTCCCTGGTCGCCATCCTCGACGCCGACAAGGAGGGCTTCCTCCGCAGCGGCACGTCCCTGATCCAGACCATCGGCCGCGCCGCCCGCAACGTCTCCGGCGAGGTCCACATGTACGCCGACAAGATCACCGACTCGATGCGCCACGCCATCGACGAGACCAACCGCAGGCGCGAGAAGCAGCGCGCGTACAACGAGGCCAACGGCATCGACCCCCAGCCGCTCCGCAAGAAGATCGCCGACATCCTCGACCGCGTCTACTCCGAGGCCGAACCCGACGACACCGTCCCCGTCGGCGGCTCCGGCCGCAACACCTCCCGAGGCAAACGAGCCGCAGGCGAACCGGGCGCCGCCAAGTCCGCGGGCATCACAGGCAAAGACCCCTCCAAGATGCCCCGCGCCGAACTGGCAGACCTCATCCAATCCATGACCGACCAGATGATGAACGCCGCCCGGGACCTCCAATTCGAACTGGCCGCCCGCCTCCGCGACGAGATCCACGACCTCAAACGCGAACTCCGCGGCATGGACGCCGCAGGCATCAAGTAATCCGCGCATCCCACACGCCCCCAGCAGGCGGACCGCCCTTGCGACGAGTCCGCCTGCTGGGCTCGCCCACACCGCCCACGGCTCGGGCCATCCGTGTCCGGCGGGCGTCTGCCTGACCATTCGTGTCCCCCGGCCGCCTCCCCTTCTTCCTCCGTCGACCGGTGCGTGCTCCTATGTCTGCCGGTGCGTGATCGTCGTCTTCTGGTCGGCTGGTGTGCGGCTGCGACCGGTCTCACCAAGGCCAACCAGTAGGGCGCTTCAGCTCTCCCGAACCCCTGCGGACGGCTGCCGTTGGCCCGGCGACCGCGACCTCCTTTCTCGCCATCGTTGTCGATCTTGGTTTCATTATCGAACTGGCGTTCGCCCAAAGGGAACATCAAGCTAGGCCGTTCAGAGCAGTAACGTAGCTCAGAGGTCCGACAGTTTCCCGTGGTTCACCTCCCGGATGTTGATCGGTTTCCAGGTGCATGGTCACGATGGTGCCGATCAACATCGGATCGGGGAGGTTGTCGTGTTTCGTCGGGGTGTTGCGTTGTTTGCCCTGCTGGCCGCGCTGTTGTCCACTGTGGTCGCGCCTGCCAGTGCCGCCGTCTACTCCAGCTGCACCATCTCCGGCTGCGACGCCGCCCGCACCGCGTACAGCGGGTGGCGGGAGTTGGGCTTCCCCACCTCCCGCGGGTGGTATGCGTGGCCGTACGGGCAGTACAACTTCGCGGGCGGGCGGTTCTACAACCGGGAGGGCCAGCTCCCCTCCGGCCACACCTTCTACGAGTACGACACCCACCCCCGCCCCTACGGCGCCTCGCGGGACGCGCGGCGGATTGTGCGGGATGTGACGACCGGGGTGGTCTGGTACTCGCCCGACCACTACGGGAACTTCTACCGGATCGTCTAGACCAGGTCGCTGCTGTACCGCTGGGCCTTGCCGCCGATCTCCGCCCGCACCACCGACACCGGGCCGAGCAGGGACGCGGCCGCGGCGGACACCAGGCCGACCGGCGCGTCGACGGGGACGGTCACCACCACGGAGCCGTCCCCGTTCTGGTGCACCGAGTACGCCACCAGCCCCAACGGCGACAGCACCTGCGTCACCTCGATCGACTCCACCCACCGCCCGTCCGCCGCGCGGAAGCGGACCGGCGCCCTGCCCTCCAGGCCCACCAGCACGCGCACCCCGTCCCGCCACTCCAGGGACGCGTGATCGCCGGTCCGATAGCGCAGCAGCGGCAGCATCGGGTTCTCCCCGCACGTCACGGTGATCTCCCCGCGCACGCCGTCCGGGCACGGCTGCCCAGCCGGGTCCAGGACCTCGACGTGCATGCGGCGCGGCAGCAGGGTGTGCGCGTCGCCGTCCCGGTACGCGATCAGCCCCGTCTCCGTCGTCCCGTACACGTCGAACACCGGCGCGCCCAGGCGGGACGACAGCGCGGCCGGGTCGTCCAGCGCCATCGCGCCCGAGATCACCGCCGACGGGCGCGTGCGCAGCCCCAGGTCCGCCAGCGCCGCCAGCGACACCGGGTTCCCCGAGTACAGCTCCGGGTCGCAGTCCTCCAGGAACGCCACCGCGTCCGACGGCGACCGCCACGCCGACGGGTGCAGGTTGACCTTCACCACCCCCGCCCCGCCCCAGTACGACGACACCGACGCGAACTGGTACGTCACCGGCATCAGGTACACCGTCACCAGCGCGACCCCGTCACCCCGGACCCGGATGCCCGCCCGCCCCACGACGTGCTCCAGCAGCGGCAGGTCCAGCGCGCAGAACTCCGGCGTCATCGGCACCGTCGCCGCCGGACCCCGCGAACCCGACGTGCTGTGCACGATCAGTTCGTCCAGATCGACGTCGTCCGGCACCGACAGCTCCACCTGCGACAGCAGCTCATGGCGCCCGATCGGCAGCACATCGGCCAACGACGTCCACGTGCGGCCCCGATACCTCGGCACCCGCTCCCGCGCGTACGCCAGCAGCGACGGCACCCAGTCCGGCGGCCCGTACTCCAGCGGATACGCCCGCAACCGGGCCACCGCCTCGGCGGAGAGCCGGTCCCCGCACGCGTGGTTGTAGAGCGGCGCGCGCGGGTGCGACCGCAGCCAGGCCAACCGGCGCGCCCCCTCGGCCGTCATCGCGGGCCACCGCTCCGCGTCGCTGAGCACCGCGGCGGCCATCGGCTCGTACGCCGGGATCGGGTAGTCGCTCATACCTGGCTGTACCGCGCCGCCGCCTCGCGGGCCCGCTTCTCCGCCATCGCCCTGCGGATCGCCTCGGCGCGCTCCTCGGCGGCCTTGGCGTCCGCCAGCAGCCGGTGCCGCCGGACGCTGTCGACGGTGTCCAGCCGGTCCGCTGCCTGCTCGGCGGTCTCGCCCAGCGGCACGACGCCCAGCGCGCGCAGCAGCACCCGGGCCAGCTCCTCGCGCCGGTCCGGGTCGGTGGCGAACCGCTCGGCGGGCACGAGCGCGGCGAGGTCGGCCAGACCGGTGGCCAGCAGGTCGTGCAGGCGCTCCGGCGAGCCGCCGGAGTCCGCCGCCAGCCAGCACGTCACCAGCACCAGCCGCGTCCAGTTCGGCTCGCCGGAGGCGAACCGCGCGGCCAGCCGGTCGGTCAGCGGCCTGCCGCCGAGGCGCACCAGCGTGTCCGAGACGATCGCGGCGGGCGCGAGCGCCGCCGGGTCGGCCAGGAAGTCCGGCGGCGTGTCGGCCAGCCGCCGGGTCATGTCGGCCACGGTGCAGGGGATCACCCCGGGCTCCTCTCGTACGCGCGCCTGCCGAACGCGGCGGCGAAGTCGACAAGGTCGGCCCAGTCGGCGACCCGGTGCAGGTCCCACCCGGGCGTCAGCGCGGCGATGCGCGCCTCCTCGGCGTCCGACCACAGGTTGAGCAGCAGCGTCCCGCCCGCGCCCGCCGCGGCGAGCGCCGATGCGGCGATGTCGCCGCCCGGCCTGCCCCGCTCATCGACCGCCTTGATCATCGTGTCGACGCCGTTGTCGGAGATCACCACGATGTGCGTCGGCCTGCGCGGCTCCAGGTACGTGTCGCGCAGCACCGGCAGCGGGAACGCCGTGCCGCCGCCGAAGAAGCCGGTCAGCACGCGCAGGACCGCCTGCTCGTCGCGGACGAACCCGTCGGTGCGCAGCACCTGCCGCGTGCCGCTCCACAGTGTCGCCTGCACGCGCGCGCCCACGCGCAGGGCCGACAGCGCCAGGATCGCGCCCGCCAGCGTCAGGTACGACACCGTCCGCCGCGGGTCGGGCATCGAGCCGGAGGAGTCCACGTACAGGTCGAGGTCCACCGGCTCGGGGTCGGCGGCCTGCCCGTCCATCCAGCCCATCACCCGCTGCTCGGTGGTCACCCCGGGCACCACGTGCGGCGACCGCAGCGCCGTGGCCAGCCAGTCGACGCGGTCCAGCGGCTCGCCCACGTCCCAGGCCGCCGTCCCCTCCGGCAGCGGCTCGCGCACCACCGGCCGCTCCCGCGTGGGGAACGGCACCAGGTGCGGCGCGGCCCGCTCCCGGTAGTACCGCGTGGCGGCGTCCTCATCGGAGACGTCCACGCCGAGCTGCCGCAGGATCTGCCCGTACTCGAACGGCTCCCGGTACTGCCCGCCCGACGGCAGCTCCGGCTCCTCGGCAGGCGGCTCGGTGAAGTCGTTGACCAGCGGGTCGAACGCCGGGTGCCGCAGCGGCCCGTCGTCGTCCAGCGCCAGCCCCGGGACCTGGGCGTCCGCGCCGACCGCGCTGCGGCAGGTGAACGCCACCAGCGCCTCGGCGTCGGTGAGGTACCGGTAGCACAGCATGGCGAACCCGCCCGCGCCCGCGAGCCAGTCCGCGGCGTACACCCGGGCCAGCCGGGCGCCCAGCTGCGCGTCGGCGTCGACGTCGGCGGCCACCCTGGGCGTGAGCGTCCCGGTCGGCAGCGCCCACAGGATCTCGTAGACGCGCATGTAGAACGACCACAGTGGACTCGCGGGCCCCGGCATCCGCCGGTACACCTCGTCCATCCGCAAGCCCCTGCTGCGTTGCAGTCTGTCGTTGACGAGCAGGTCGGCGTAGAGGTTGGCGACCATCGGCGCGTGCCGCTCCAGTTCGGGCAGCCCGCGCCGGACGCGGGCCAGCAGCCTGCCGTTGTCGGCAAGGTCCGCCGGGCACAGCACGTGGTGGCCCACCTCGTGCGCCAGCACCTCCAGCCCCAGGTCGGACAGCCCCAGCGCGGACAGCGCGGCCAGGTCGAGCACCACCGTGCGGTCGTCGAGGCGGAACATCGCGAAGCTGCCGGTCAGCCCCGCCGCGCGGGCCTCGTCCCCGGTCTCGCACAGCATCGGCGGGTGCACGGCGACGAACCGGCCCCACGCCCGCAGCGCCTCCGGCCACAGCGCGGCCCACTGCGTCACGGCCCCGTCCGCCGCCGCTTGGTCGCTCATGTCGTCCTCGCCACGAACACCACCGCGTGCGAGTACGCCGTGGTCACCGCCAGCGTCCCGCCGTGCCCGGCCACGCTCGTCGCCGACGCCAGCTCCGGCAGCGCCAGCGCACCGCCCGGCCCCGCGTCGTCCACCACGAGCCCGCCCGGCCGCAGCGACAGCTCCGGCACCCCGGGCGGGCCCGGCGGCAGCCCCGGCACCGGCAGCAGCGCGGCGCCGAAGCGGTCGGCCACCAGCTCCCACGTCTGGTCGGCCACGGCGAACCAGCGCCCGCCGACGGCCTGCACGACCGGCGGCCGCCGGAACCGCCCGCCGAACCCGGTGAACGCGCCCACCCGCCGCACCGCGCGCACGGCGACCGCGCCCCGCGCGTTCGGCTCGGCCCACGGGTCGGCCGCCAGCGCGGCCAGCGCGGCGTCGGAGACCGGCGAGGACACCCCCAGCGCCACCGCCCGCAGGTCGGGCGCCAACCCGGCCGCCGCCGTCAGCGCCGACGCGCGCAGCCGGGCCAGGCCGTGCCGCCACGCCGCCACCGCGCCCGCGGCCAGCAGCCGGTCCGGCGCCGACGGCGCGATCAGCCGCCCCAGCGTGCCGAGCGTGCGCAGCCAGCCCGCGAGGTCGGCGTCGGCCAGGTGCAGCGCGGCGTTGAACACCGCGGCGGGCACCCGCCGGGGCGCCGCGCCGACGAATCCGGCCAGCGCGGGCAGCACGTCGAACACCGGCGAGGACAGCGCGTCGCGCTCCGCGGCGGCGAACGACAGCTCGACCAGCGCGTCGGTCACCTCGACCGGGTCCCCGCCCGCTGCGGCGACCACCGGGCCAACCCGGGTGTGCAGGTGGGCCAGCACGTCGGCGGGGGAGAGGGACCGGTTGCGGTGCCTGGCCATCCGGAACCGCGCGTTGTACTGCTCGCGGCGGGCCTCCAGCACCCGCTGGAACGGCGTCAGCCCTTCCACCGCAGCCACGCCCGGTAGTTCACGTACCGCTGGTGGAGGTACTTCAACGCCAGCGCGTCGTCGTGGACGTGGCCGTAGAGCTTGCGCCCGCGCGCCCACTCGTTGAGCACGCCCTCGATGCGCGCCAGCCGCGCCGTCACCTCCGGCTCGCCGACGCCGTCCAGACCGCGCTCGAACTCCTCCAGCATCGCCGCGACCGGATCGTCGGCGTCGAGGTCGAGCCGGTCGTACTCGGCGCACGCGCGGTCGAACAGGTGCCGCAGCCAGCTCACCCGGTCCGTCCGGTAGGGACTGTGCGACGGCTGGTCGAAGGCGGGGGAGCGGTCGTCGGCGGGCAGCTTGTCGTGCAGCACGAACGGCAGCACCGCGCGCAGGTCGTCCAGGCCGACCTCGGCGCGGTCGCGGAAGTAGGCCAGCGCCTTCGCGTACGCCAGGACGCTCTGCAGCGCCCGCACCGAGACCCCGCCGAGCGTCTGCGCGCCCAGGTCGGCCAGCCGGTCGCGGCCGGTGTCGGCGGCGGCCAGCAGGTGCGGGTCGACCCCGGCCAGCCGCGCGGTGTCCTTGGTCCGGTACTCGAACTGCTCGCCCGCGCCCTCCAGCAGCTCGAACTGCGCGGTGAAGAACTCCAGCCGCCTGCGCACGGCCGCGGGCAGCGGGACCCGCAGGATCTCCGACCACATGCGCTCGTGCTCGGCCTCGCTGAACACGATCTCCGGCGGCACCAGCTCCTCCGGCCGCAGCCGCTGCTCCACCCGCGTCACCAGCTCCCCGAGGAAGCGGCTGTTGAACGGCAGCGCCTGCACCACCACGTCGATGCGGTCCTTGAGGGCGTCGATGACCTGGTAGGTGCCGCCGCCCGCGTCGTCGTTGGCTGTGAGGTACCAGGCGGCGTCGGCGGCCTCGTAGACCTGGTCGAACACCTCGGCGTAGCCGTCGGACATCAGCGTCAGCAGCGCCGACTGGGTGCGTGTGGGGATGCGGTTGTACTCGTCGATGATCTTCACGCGCATGGACAGCCAGCGCCGCCACGCGATGTCGATGTCGGACAGCCGCTCGGCGCGCACCAGGTCGGCGGGCAGCGGCGTGCCGAGCAGGTCGGCGATGGTCAGCTGCGGGTGGCCGTGCTGCATCGCCCGGCGGATCTCGGTCAGCGGGTAGCCCGCGAGCACGCCCATCAGCACCGCGCTGGCCGTCTTGCCCCGGCCGGGGCCGCCGACCAGCAGGCACCGCCGCCGGACGGCGAAGGTCAGCAGCGGGATGAGCACGAAGCTGGAGTAGCTCTGTCCACTCGGGAGGGTCAGCCTGGCCTTGCTGTCGCCCAGGGTCACCCCGGCGCTGGGCCCGTCGTGGAACTCGATGTCGTAGTGCGGGCTGATGATCGCGTGGTTGACGATCCAGAAGTACGCCTGGCGCAGCTTCTCGTCCAGCGGCGCGTCGCCCGTGCGCGCCTGCCCGTACGGTCCCTCGTAGAGCGCGGCGACGTCGAACTCGTCGGCGTGCGCGTGGTGCGCGCCACCCGGCAGCGTCGGGGCGCGGGACACGTGCTGGTAACCGTCCACGGCGCACATCATGCCCGTTCTCCGCGCTACGCAACGCCTTTCTTGCTGATAGTCAGTGTCCGGATGCCCGGTGTGACGACGACGGCCGCCACCGCGACGACGATGAGCACGCCTGCGCCGGTGAGCGTGGCGGGCGCGCCGAAGTGCAGCGCGAGCGGACCGATCGCGATCTCGCCCAGCGGGATCGCGATGAACGAGCCCATCGCGTCGTAGGAGTAGACCCGCGCCAGTTTGTCGGCGGGCACGTTCTCCTGCAGCGACACGTCCCACGCGATGGCGAACTGCTCCACGGCCACCCCGCACAGCACCATCGCGACGAGCATCGGCACCAGCGCGGGCAGGTGGGCGAGGGCGAACAGCGGCACCGAGCTGGCCGCGATCAGCGCCGTGCCGACCAGCAGCGCGCGCCGGGGCTGCCAGCGGGTGGCGATCAGCCCGCCGAGCGCCATGCCCGCCGTCTGCGCGCCGAGGATGAAGCCCCACGCCGGGCGGCCGAAGGTCGTGTCCGCGATCGCCGGGCCGAGCACCTGGACGCCGCCGACGAAGGCCGCGTTGACCACCATCATGCCCGCCACGACCGACCACACCCACGGCCGCGACGCGAACTCCCGCCAGCCCGCCTTGAGGTCGGCCAGCGGACGGGTCGGCGCGGCGCTGTCGACCTCGGGGGCGCGCACGCGCGCGTAGAAGAACGCGGCGAGCAGGAAGACCGCGCCGGTCGCGACCATCGCCCATCCCGCGCCGACCAGCGCGGCCACCATGCCGCCGAACGACGCCCCGGTGATCAGCGCCGTGTTGATCCCCAGCCGGGCGAGCGCGTTGGCCTGGCGCAGCAGCGCGGGCGGCACCGTCTGCGGCGTCAGCGCGGAGGCCGCGGGCAGCGACACCGCGGCGACCGCGCCGTTGACCACGCTGAGCACGACGAGCAGCGGGATGCTCGCGAATCCCATGAGGACGGCGGCGGCCGTCGCCAGCTGCGAGCCCGCGGCGGCCACGCTCGCGCCCTGCAGGATCACCCCGCGCGGCAGCCGGTCGGCCAGCACGCGGCCGAGCAGCAGCAGCGCGACGTTGGCCAGCGACCGCGCGCCCACCACGATGCCGAGCGCGGCCACCGAGCCGGTCAGGTCGAGGACGGCGAAGGCCAGCGCGACCGGCGCGACGGCGTTGCCGAGATAGGTCGTGACGCGGCCGATGACGAGCCTGCGGAACATCGGGTGCCGCAGCGGCTCCCACATCCCCGACGGCTGTCTCCCCTGGTCGGCGGGCGTGCCGCTAACCGCGGTCGCCTCGGAGTCCCCCACGTGCTTCCCCCGGTTCCATCTCGAACAGCGAGATCGTCGTGCTGACCCGGACGGTACCGGGGGTGTGCGGGGGCTTGGCGGCGCGGTGCATGCGCTCGCTGAGCGCGCGCACCGCCTCGACGGTCTCCTGCCACAGGTCCGGGTCGACCCACAGCTCGGCGTCGCTGGCCGTGCCGTGCGCGGCCCGCAGCGCGCTGCGCCTGGTCAGCTCGGTGAGCATCGCGCGGTCCCGGTGCGGCCGGGAGCGGTGCGGGCGGTGGCGGTAGCGCTTGGCGACGCCGCCGCGGATGGGCACCTCCTCGACCATGTCGAGCAGGCCCGCGTCGAAGAGCTTGCGCAGGTGGTAGCTGACGTTCGCCTGCGTCCCGCCGAGTTCGCGGGCGACCTCGGCCGCGCTCATCGCCGAGTCGGTCAGCAGGGTCAGGATGCGCACGCGCAGCGGATGGGCCAGCGCCCGCATGTCGTGCAGGCTCGTGCGCGGGTCCCCCTCACTCATGGCCGCAGTCTGCGAACTCCGCGCACGTTCTGTCAAACGTCTCTTTGGCGGTCGACTACTCCGGCTTGCGCCTGCGCCCGCCGGTGCCGGTGACCTGCGGCTCGGGCTTGGGCTCCGGCTTGGGAGCCTGCGCGGCCTCGGCCGCGGCCGTCATCTCGCGCAGCAACTCGTCGAAGATCGGCGTGGACATCTGACCTGCCACGGGTACTCCAATCAACAGCATGATCCGTGCGGAACCTACCGGTCACCCCCGACAGCATGCGCCATCCGGTGGGTACACGATCGGGTATGGCCGCTAAGTTACCCATGGGTAATACTGACGCGCATGACACTGGTTTCGCTGAAGGTCGACAAATCGGGCGGGGACACGCCCGACCACGTCGCCACGGTCACCCTGCTCGGCCCCGGCAAGGGCAACGCCATGGGACCGGACTTCTGGCGTGAGCTCCCGCAGGTCTTCGCCGAGCTCGATTCCGACCCGCAGGTGCGGGCGATCGTCCTGACCGGCAGCGGCGCGAACTTCTCCTACGGCCTCGACCTGCCCGCGATGATGCCGTCCTGGGGCTCCATGCTGGCGGGCGACTCGCTGGCGGGCCCGCGCACGCGGTTCCTCACCGAGATCCGCGCGCTGCAGGACGCGGTGACCTCCGTGGCCCGCTGCCGCAAGCCGGTGATCGCGGCCGTGTCCGGGTGGTGCATCGGCGGGGGAGTGGATGTCGTCGCCGCCGCCGACATCCGGCTCGCCTCCGCGGACGCCAGGTTCAGCGTCCGCGAGGTCAAGGTCGCCATCGTCGCCGACCTGGGCAGCCTGCAGCGGCTCGCCGGGATCATCGGCGAGGGCCACGTGCGCGAACTGGCGTACACCGGCAAGGACATCCCGGCCGCCCGCGCGCAGCAGATCGGGCTGGTGAACGACGTCTACGACGACCAGGCCGCCGTCCTCGCCGCCGCCCACGCGCTCGCCGCCGAGATCGCCGCCAACCCGCCGCTGGTCGTGCAGGGCACCAAGGACGTGCTCAACCACGCCCGCGAGCAGCAGGTCGCCGACGGGCTGCGGTACGTCTCGGCGTGGAACGCAGCCTTCCTGCCCTCCCGCGACCTCGGCGAGGCCGTGCAGGCGTTCCTGGAGCGCCGCCCGCCGTCCTTCAGCGGGGAATGAGCACGCCCGGGTTGAGCACGCCCGCCGGGTCCCACGCTGCCTTGATGGCGGCGTAGAGGTCGCGCTCGGCCGGGGTGCGGGTCAGGTGCAGCCACGGCGCCTTGGCGACGCCGACCCCGTGCTCGGCCGAGATCGACCCCCCGAAGCGCGCGACCGTCGTGAGCACGGCGTCGGACACGGCGTGCCCGTCCGCCTCGTCCAGCACGTTGACGTGGAAGTTCCCCTCCGCGAGATGGCCGAACAGGACCAGCCGCGCCGAGGGGGCAGCGGCGGACACGGCGGCGCGCACCGCCGTCTCGAACTCCGCCGCCCGCGCGGGCGAGACGGCGACGTCGAGCTTGACCGGCACGCCGTGCGCGCTGATCGCCTCGGTGTGCCCCTCGCGGTAGGCCCACAGCCCGCGCCTGCCCGCCTCGTCGGTCGCCAGCGCCGTGTCGACCACGGCGGGCAGCCCGGACACCGCCGCCGCCAGGTCCTCGGTCGGGTCGTGGTCGCCTGCGAACTCGACCAGCAGGTAGACCGGGCAGTCCGCGCGGAAGGGCCCGGTGAGGCCGCGGTGCGCGCGCACCAGCCGCACGCCGTCGTCGTAGAACACCTCGACCGCGCTCAGCAGCGGACCCCGCAGGACCCCGATCGCGGCCACCGCGTCGGCCGTGGACGCCAGGCCCAGCACCGCCGTCGCCCGGTGCGCCACCGCGGGGACCAGGCGCAGCCGCACCGCCGTCACGACGGCCAGCGTGCCCTCGCTGCCCACCAGCGCCCCGGTGAGGTCGTACCCGGTGCTGTCCTTCTCCAGCCCGACCAGGGAGCCCACGACCCGCCCGTCGGCCAGCACCGCCTCGGCCCCGACGACCTGGTCGCGCATCGGCCCCCACCGCACCACCCGCAGCCCGCCCGCGTTCGTCGCCACCATCCCCCCGACGGTGGCCGAGTCGCGGGCGGCGATGTCGACGCCGAAGTCCAGGCCAGCGGCCCGCGCGTGCGCGCCCAGCCGGGCCAGCGGCACCCCCGCCCCGGCGGTGACCTGCCCGGACACCCGGTCCACCTCGCCGAGGCCGGTCAGCCGGGTAGTGCTGAGCACCACCTCGCCGCCGCGCGGCACGCCCCCGCCGACCAGGCCCGTGTTGCCGCCCTGCGGCACCACCGCGACCCCGGCCTCGGCGCAGGCGCGCAGCACGGCGGCGACCTCGTCGCGGTCGCCGGGCCGCGCCACGGCCAGCGCCCGGCCGGTGAACCGCCCTGTCCAGTCGGTCTCGTACCCGGCGCGCAGGTCGGGGTCGGTGAGCACGTGCCCGGTCCCCAGCTCAGCGCGCAGCCGCGCCACCAGATCCACCCCACCACGCTAGCGACAAAGGTTTGATCACCCACCTATCCGGGACACCCTCGGGCAACCCCACCGACCAATCTGGAGGTCTCGATGCTCACCGACCGCCGAGTGGCGTTCCTGGTCGCCCCCGAGGGGACCGAGCAGGTCGAGCTGACCGAGCCGTGGAAGGCCGTCGAGCAGGCGGGCGGCAGGCCCGAGCTGGTGTCCACGGGCAAGGACCGCGTGCAGGCGTTCAACCACCTGGACAAGGCCGACACCTTCCCCGTCGACCGCGCCGCGGCCGACACCGGGGCCGACGACTTCGACGCGCTCGTGCTGCCCGGGGGCGTCGCCAACCCCGACCAGTTGCGCATGGACGACGACGCCGTCGCGTTCGTCAAATCCTTCTTCGACCAGGGCAAACCCGTCGCGGTGATCTGCCACGGGCCGTGGACGCTCGTCGAGGCGGACGCCGTGCGCGGCCGCAAGATCACCTCGTGGCCCAGCCTGCGGACCGACATCCGCAACGCGGGCGGGGAGTGGGTCGACGCCGAGGTCGTGGTCTGCGAGGGCGCGCCGAGCACGCTCGTGTCCAGCCGCAAGCCCGATGACCTGCCCGCCTTCTGCCGGACCCTCGTCGAGGTCTTCGAGCGGGCGTAAATACGCTCCGCCCGTGACGACGGAACCGGCGGACAAGATCTGGACGATCCCGAACGCCCTCAGCGTGCTGCGCCTCGCGGGCGTCCCGGTGTTCCTCTACCTGCTGCTGGTTCCCAAGGCGGACGGCTGGGCCCTGGCCATCCTGGTGTTCAGCGGGGTCACCGACTGGCTCGACGGCAAGATCGCCCGGTGGCTGGACCAGACCTCGCGCCTGGGCATGCTCCTGGACCCGGCCGCCGACCGCCTCTACACCCTGGCCACGATCGTCGCGTTCGTCGTCCGCGACATCGTGCCCTGGTGGGTCGCGGCCACCCTGGTGGCCAGGGACCTGCTGGTCGCCTGCTGCATCGCGCTGCTGCGCCGCCGCGGGTTCGGCCCGCCGGAGGTCACCTACATCGGCAAGGCGGCGACCTTCAACCTGATGTACGCCTTCCCGCTGCTCCTGCTGGCCCAGGGCGGCTCGACGGCCGCGCAGATCGCCCGGCCCTTCGCCTACGCGCTGGCGATCTGGGGCGGGCTGCTGTTCCTGTGGTCGGGTCTGCTCTACCTCGTCCAGACCCGCGCCGCGTTGCGATCTTGAGACGATCTCCCGCCGGACGGGGGAGCCACCCTCACCACTGCTGATCGCGCACGGTACGTTGGCACTGTTCAACGGAGTCGACCCAGCAGGAGGAGAGCTCACGTGAGCACCAACGACGGGCCCGGAATCCCGCCGGAGCAGTCTCCCGAGCGGACCTCGGTCTTCCGGGCCGACTTCCTCAACGAGGGCGGGCCCACCCCCGCCCCGGAGCCCGCTGTCGCTGGTGTCGACGCCCTGCCGCACGGTTCGGCCCTGCTCGTGGTCAAGCGCGGCCCCAACGCGGGCTCGCGCTTCCTGCTGGACCGGGACACCACCAGCGCCGGGCGCCACCCCGACAGCGACATCTTCCTCGACGACGTCACCGTCTCCCGCCGCCACGCGGAGTTCCGCCGGGAGGGCGGGGAGTTCGTGGTCATCGACGTGGGCAGCCTCAACGGCACCTACGTCAACCGCGAGCCGGTCGACCAGGCCGTGCTGGCCGGTGGCGACGAGGTGCAGATCGGCAAGTTCCGCCTCGTCTTCCTGACCGGCCCCAGCGCAGGCGCGTAGCGGGCATGACGGCGGTCGGGCGACCGACGCGGGACGGGGCGACCATCGGGGCGGTGCTCGCGCGCCTGCGCCCGGAGTTCCCCGACGTCACCATCTCCAAGATCCGGTTCCTCGAGGCGGAGGGCCTGGTCAGCCCGGAGCGCACGGCGGCGGGGTACCGCCGCTTCTCCGACGCCGACGTCGCCCGCCTGCGCTTCGTGCTGGCCGCTCAGCGCGACCACTACCTGCCGCTGAAGGTCATCCGCGAGCGCCTCGACTCCGGTGCGGCCCTGCCCGCCGCGCCCAGGGCGGCGCCCGCCGACCGGCTCGGCCGCGACGAGGTCGTCGCGCACACCGGCGTCGCGCCCGCCCTGCTGGCCGAGCTGGAGCAGTACGGCCTCGTGCGCCCCGACGACAACGGCAGCTACGACCCCGACGGCGTCCAGATCGTGCGGATCGCCGCGGCGCTGGGCGGCTACGGCCTCGAACCGAGGCACCTGCGCGCGTTCCGGGCCGCGGCCGACCGCGAGCTCGGCCTGCTCGAGCAGGTGGTCGCGCCGCTGTACCGGCAACGCGACCAGCGCAGGGCCGCGGAGCAGGCCCGGGAATTGACGGGGCTGTCGGTGGGTTTGCATACGCTGTTGGTCAAGTCCGGACTGCGGCGGGTGACCGGCCAGTGATCGAGCCCGGTGCCGGATTGTCGGGCATCGGCCGCCCTTGGCGGGTAGCGTCGGAGCCAGGCGATAAGCGATGCTCGGTGATACGGGACGCCGGTGCCCCAGCGAGCGGAGGGAGGCGAGCCCGATGAGCAGTGAGATGCGTGTGGTGGGCGTGCGGGTGGAGCTACCCGCCAACCAGCCGATCCTGTTGCTGCGGGAGACCGAAGGCGACCGATACCTGCCCATCTGGATCGGGTCGGTGGAGGCCACCGCGATCGCGCTGGAGCAGCAGGGGGTGCGGCCCGCCCGGCCGCTGACCCACGACCTGCTCAAGGACGTCATCGGCGCGCTCGGCCGGGAACTGGAGCAGGTGCGCATCACCGACCTGCGGGAAGGCACCTTCTACGCGGAGCTGGTGTTCGACGGGGACATCCGCGTCTCCGCCCGCCCCAGCGACTCGGTCGCGCTCGCGCTGCGGGTGGGCGTGCCCATCCACGCCGAGGACTCCGTCCTGCAGGAAGCGGGCCTGGTCATCCCCGACGAGCAGGAGGACGAGGTCGAGAAGTTCCGCGAGTTCCTCGACTCCGTCTCGCCGGAGGACTTCCGCGGAGCGGATACGTAGTCGACGTATTTGGGCCGAGGTGTGCCCGCGGAAAGCGCGGGCCGCGGTCGACTACCGGTGCCTGCCCGGGGGGCGACCCCCCGGACCCCCACGGTGCGGTGGGTTCCTGACCCAGCGTGGCTGGCTTCGGTGGTCTCGCCTTGGTGTCGTCGCCTCGGTGGTCCTCGCCCTGGTGTCGTCGCCGTGGTGGTTGTCGCCCTGGTGTCGTCGCCGTGGGGTTGTCGCGTTGGTGACACCGGGTCACGGCTGTGCGTGGTGGTCCTGAGGGCGGTGGGGTGGGATAACCCATCTCTCACCTTGCGGTTCGTTCGCCCTCCGCGCGTCGCGTTGACCCCCGGGCGGGGGCGTCTTACCGTCGGAGACGAGCCGATTCGCGCCGGTGTGCGAGCCCACCGGCGCGAGTGGCGCGGCCGAGGCGTTCCCACCTAGCGGAACGGAAGCGGTCTCGTTCGCCGGTCGACAGGCCGGTCGAGGGGAGGCAGGCGTGTTGGAGCACGGTTCCGCTATGGGGGAGCACGCGGACGACGCGGAGCAGGGCGAGCTGTTCCCCGACTCCTCGCTCCCGGACGAGCTGGTCGGCTACCGCGGCCCGGCAGCGTGCCAGATCGCGGGCATCACCTACCGCCAGCTCGACTACTGGGCGCGCACCGACCTGGTCGTGCCCACCATCCGCAGCGCCCACGGGTCCGGGTCGCAGCGCCTCTACTCGTTCAAGGACGTGCTGGTCCTCAAGGTGGTCAAGCGGCTGCTCGACACCGGCGTGTCCCTGCAGAACATCCGCGTCGCCGTCGACCACCTGCGCCGCAGGGGCGTGCGCGACCTGGCCAGGATCACCCTGTTCAGCGACGGCACCACGGTCTACGAGTGCACCTCGCCCGAGGAGGTCGTCGACCTGCTGCGCGGCGGCCAGGGCGTCTTCGGCATCGCCGTCAGCGGCGCGATCCGGGAGATCACCGGCACCATCCACGAGTTCCCCGCCGAGCGCGTCGACGGCGCCGTCATCACCGACGACGAACTCACCCAGCGCAGAAAGGCGCGATCCGCCGGGTGACCGCGGTGTGACGCCCGCCACCGCCACCGGTGGACCGGGATGTCATCCGATTAGGGCTAGACTCAGCGCGTCGCCGATCCCGCGCGGGAGAGTCCGACCGGCCCCACCAGGTCAGGTCGGCGCCGAAGGAGCAAATCCTCCCCGGAACCTCTCAGGCACCCAGGACCGCATGGGGGAGACACCTCTGGAAAGCGGGCTGCCCGGGTACCCCCGGTCGAGCCCCGCCGAAGGTGCAAGTCCGCCGCGGCGGACGAAGCTCTCAGGCGCCCGGTCGGGCACGGACAGAGGGGGAGGGCCGACGGAACACCCGTACCGTCGGCCCGACCCGGACGCCCCGCCTGAGGAGCTTTGCCGATGAGCGACCGCATCCCCCTCGCCGCGCTGGAGCACGGCACCCCCTTCGCCGACCGCCACATCGGCCCGCGGCCCGCCGAGCTGGCCCGCATCCTCGACACCGTCGGCGCCGGATCGCTGGACGAGCTCGCCGAGCACGCCGTGCCCGCGGCCATCCGCGAGGACGGCCTGCGCCTCGACCTGCCCGCGCCCGCCACCGAGGCCGAGGCGCTGGCCGAACTGCGCGCGCTCGCCGAGAGCAACCGCACGCTGCACCCGATGATCGGGCTGGGGTACTACGGCACGGTCACCCCGCCGGTCATCCGCCGCAACGTGCTGGAGAGCCCGGCCTGGTACACCGCGTACACGCCGTACCAGCCGGAGATCAGCCAGGGCAGGCTGGAGGCCCTGCTCAACTTCCAGACGATGGTCGCCGAGCTGGTCGGCCTGCCCACCGCGAACGCGTCCATGCTGGACGAGTCGACCGCCGCCGCCGAGGCCATGACCCTGCTGCGCCGGGGCGGACGGTCCAAGTCGAACCGGTTCGTCGTCGACGCCGACACCTTCCCGCAGACCATCGCCGTGGTCGAGACCCGCGCCGAGCCGCTGGGCATCGAGATCGTCGTCGCCGACCTGGCCGAGGGCCTGCCCGATGGCGACTTCTTCGGCGTCCTGCTGTCCTACCCGGGCGCGTCCGGCGCGGTCGTCGACCACGCGGCCCTCATCGCCGACGCGCACGCCCGCGGCGCGAAGGTGGCCGTCACCGCCGACCTGCTCGCCCTGACCGTGCTGCGCGCGCCCGGCGAGATCGGCGCGGACGTCGTCGTCGGCACCACCCAGCGCTTCGGCGTGCCCATGGGGTTCGGCGGCCCGCACGCCGGGTACATGGCCGTCGCCGCGGGCCTGGAGCGCCAGCTCCCCGGCCGCCTGGTGGGCGTGTCCACCGACGCCGACGGCAACCTCGCCTACCGCCTGGCGCTGCAGACCCGCGAGCAGCACATCCGCCGCGAGAAGGCCACGTCCAACATCTGCACCGCGCAGGTCCTGCTTGCCGTCGTCGCCTCGATGTACGCCGTCTACCACGGCCCGGACGGCCTCAAGGCCATCGCGACCCGGGTGCACCGCATGGCCGCCGTCCTGGCCGCCGGGCTGCGCGCGGGCGGCGTCGAGATCGTCCACGACGGCTTCTTCGACACCGTCGTCGCCCGGGTCCCCGGCAGGGCGGCCGACGTCGTGGCCCGCGCCCGCGAGCTGGAGGTCAACCTGCGGCAGGTGGACGCCGACCACGTCGGCATCGCCACCGGCGAGACCACCACGCGCGCCCACCTGGCCGCGGTGTGGAAGGCGTTCGGCGTGGACGCCGACGCAGACGCCCTCGACGCGGGCACCGGCGACGCGCTCCCGCAGGGCCTGCTGCGCACGTCCGCGTACCTGACGCACCCGGTGTTCTCCACGCACCACTCGGAGACCTCGCTGCTGCGCTACCTGCGCGCGCTCTCGGACAAGGACGTCGCGCTGGATCGCAGCATGATCCCGCTGGGCTCGTGCACGATGAAGCTCAACGCCACCGCCGAGATGGAGCCCATCACCTGGCCGGGCTTCGCCGAGCTGCACCCGTTCGCGCCCGTCGAGGACGCCCAGGGCATCCTGCGCGTCATCGCCGACCTGGAGGCCTGGCTGGCCGCCGTCACCGGCTACGACGCGGTGAGCATCCAGCCCAACGCGGGCAGCCAGGGCGAGTTCGCCGGACTGCTGGCCATCCGCGCCTACCACCGCAGCCAGGGCCACGGTGAGCGCGACGTCTGCCTGATCCCGTCCAGCGCGCACGGCACCAACGCCGCCAGCGCGGTCATGGCGGGCATGCGGGTCGTCGTCGTCAAGTGCGACGACGCGGGCAACATCGACATGGACCACCTGCGGTCCACCATCGACGCCCACCGCGACGACCTCGCCGCGATCATGATCACCTACCCGTCGACGCACGGGGTGTACGAGGACACCGTCCGCGAGGTCTGCGGGCTGGTCCACGACGCGGGCGGCCAGGTCTACGTCGACGGGGCCAACCTCAACGCCCTCATCGGCCTCGCCCGCTACGGCAAGTTCGGGTCGGACGTCTCGCACCTGAACCTGCACAAGACCTTCTGCATCCCGCACGGCGGCGGCGGCCCCGGCGTGGGCCCGATCGGCGTCCGCGCGCACCTGGCGCCGTTCCTGCCCAACCACCCGCTGCAGCCTGCCGCGGGCCCGGAGACCGGCGTCGGCCCGATCAGCGCGGCACCCTGGGGCAGCGCGTCGATCCTGCCGATCTCCTGGGCGTACGTGCGGATGATGGGCGCCGAGGGGCTCAAGCGCGCCACGCTGACCGCGGTCGCGGCGGCCAACTACGTCGCCCGCAGGCTCAACGACCACTACCCGGTGCTCTACACCGGCAAGGGCGGCTACGTCGCCCACGAGTGCATCCTGGACCTGCGCCCGCTCACCAAGGCCACCGGCATCACGGTGGACGACGTGGCCAAGCGGCTGGCCGACTACGGCATCCACGCCCCGACCATGAGCTTCCCGGTGGCGGGCACGCTGATGGTCGAGCCGACCGAGAGCGAGGACCTCGCCGAGCTGGACCGCTTCTGCGCGGCCATGATCGCCATCCGGTCCGAGGTGGACAAGGTGGCGGCCGGGGTGTGGCCCGCCGACGACAACCCGCTGGTGAACGCCCCGCACACCGCGGCGAGCATCGCGGCGAAGTGGGACCACCCCTACAGCCGCGAGGAGGCCGCCTTCCCGACCGGCTCGTCGTCGGCGAAGGTGTGGCCGCCCGTGCGCCGCATCGACGGGGCCAAGGGCGACCGCAACCTCGTCTGCTCGTGCCCGCCCCTGGACGCGTACGCCTGACCGGGACAGCGCTCGACTAGGACAATGAGGTGACAAAACCCTGTCGCGGACGATCGTCGACGCGGTGACGCGCTAGGTTGCGGTCCGTACCCACAGTGCTCCGCTCTGTGAAAGGACCGCGTCGATGGTCGTCCACGACGAGCGCACCGACAGCATCCCCAGGGTCGCGGCCGCCGTCCCCGATCGTGACGACAGCACCCGCTACCTGTGCGCGGCCGCGCACCTGAACCCCGACTACGCCGACCGCGCCGTCGCCGAGATGCTGGTCGAGCGGACCAGGGCGACGGCGCCGTCGCCGGGCATCGACCCGGGGGCGGTGCTGGCCGAGGCGGTGGAGGCCCGGGTGCGCATCCGGCTGGTGGCGGCGGTGACGCTCGTCATCGCGGTGCTCTTGGCGCTGCTGTGGCCGTTCTGGCTGCTGGTGTGGCTGTTCGTCGCCCTGCCGGTGCTGGTGGCCCGCAGCGGCAGGCTGGCGATGCTGGCGCGGGCGAACTACCGGATGCGGCTCGGCGGGGACAGCCCGCGCGGCAGGGTCGGCCTCACCTTCGCGGTGCTGGTGCTCCTCGCCCTGGTGATCACGGTCGCGATCGGGCTGGAGGAGAGCGACTGGGAGCTGGACCCGACCGCGCTGCTCGTGGTCGTCCCGCTGTTCGCGGTGTTCGCGGCCAACCGGATCGTGATCAACCGGCTGATCACCCGGCGGTTCCAGCGGCGCACGGGCCACCAGCCGTCGCCGTCGGCGCGGCTGGACTCGCAGCTGCTGTCGTTCAGCCCGACGCTCACCGAGATGATCAAGCAGCGGTACCTGTCCGCCGACGTGTTCCTCGCGCCGACGGAGCAGGGCGCGACCGATGTGGTCCCGGTGGTCGTGCACCGCGGCTACGACCCGTTCGTCGGCGCGGGCGCGCCGCACCGGCCGTGGTCGATGGCGATCCCGCTGGAGCGCAACCCGCACGCGGCCGAGCACCAGTCGCTGTCCACCGCGCGGCTGCTGGAACGCATCAGCAAGGAGATCGAGGCGCTGCGCGAGTCGGGCCCGCTCTCGCCGAGCGGCCGCTTCGCCCGGCTCGCCACCGAGGACATGGTGGCCATCAGCTCCGACGAGCTGGTCGAGCACCTGCGCACCGACGAGGGCAGGCCGTTCATCCAGGACGAGCACTCCCGCCCGTACACCCACATCTCCAAGGAGCGGGCGCTCGCGCTGCGCGACGAGCCGGTCGAGTGGGCGCGCCATTTCCGCCGCTTCACGGTGCTGACCTGGGACCACGACCTGATCCTGTCGGTGTACCTGCACGTGGCGATGAACGAGTCCACTCTGTACATCGAGTGGACGCCGTGCGTGCTGCGGCCCATCAAGGCCGAGTACCGCGAGATCGACACCCGGCGGCACAACGTCGGCCGGGCGCTGCGGCAGGCGCTGGTCGACCTGGCCGCCTTCCCCGGCGACCTGCCGGGGAACGTGACCCGGCTGTTCACCGTGCTGCGCCCCATCAAGGTCGAGCGGGGCATGGTGAACCCGGACAAGTACGGCTCGCTGAGCAGCCTGCGCGAGTTCGCCGCCGACACCAACGTGCGCAACTACTTCCAGCGCCTCGACGTCGACCGCTACCTGAAGATCCTGCACACGCGGGCGATCCGCGCGGTCAGCGCGCTGCTGGCCGAGGCGGGCTACCTGCGGGCGTCGCTGGAGCAGCAGGCGCAGGCGATCGTGCAGAACAGCGTCCACATCGGCGGGTCGATGACCGGCCCGATCACCATGGGGATGAACAACACCACCGGCGACATCGATGTGAAGGGCTAGGGACGTGGAGAACCCGCGCTGGGTGCACAACGAGCTGACCGTGGACGGACAGGTGGTCGGGGCGGTGATCCAGAGCGGCGGCCCGACCACCATCACCGGCAACATCACCGCGCACGCCGCCGCCGACCCGATGACCCGGCTCGCCGACCACGTCGACCGGGTGCGCGAGGTGCTGCGCGCGCACGCCGAGAAGGTGCCCCGGCGGGCGATGACCGACCTCGGCCTGAGCCAGATCGCCACGCAGGCCCGCAGCAAGAAGGGCGACTCCGCGGGAGTCGTGGCCGAACTCTGGCGCGACCTGCAGCCCGAGCTGTCCGCGCTGGCGACGTCGGTGGGGGAGCTGGCCGCGCTGAAGCCGCACCTGAAGGCGATCACCGACAGCGTGGAAGCGCTGTAGGCCGGTGTGGACGGTGCGCCGGGCGCGCGCCGGTGGCAGACTGAGCGCGGGTCTCCGGCAGTGTACGGCTGCCGGAGACCCGCTCGGCTCACGCCCTGGCCAGGCTGAAGCGCCGGTTCTCGACGTCGGCGTCCAGCACGCGCACCGTCACGCGCGCGCCCACCTCGGCGGTCTCGCCGTGCAGCAGGCCGTGCGCGCCCTCAGGGTGCTCGATGAAGGTGCCGAACGGCCGCACCTCGACGGCGGTGCCGACGAAGACCTCGCCAACCTTGGGGATCATGTGTTTCACCTCCCTTCCCCACTGGTGTCCTCGACGGAACACGGGGGTGGGAGGGGCCCTGATCACCTCAGGGCCGGGTCACCGATCCACTCGCGGCCACAGGCCGACCCGGCAGTCATGTCACGCACCGTATCGGGTGGACCCGGGGCAGCGCAATCCTTTCCGGTGGGGAAGGTTTCGGCGGGCGCGCGGGTTGGGTACCTGGCGGAAGGATCCGACCGGCAGCGCGAAGGACGACCATGGTTCCCCACGTCACCCTCAACGACGGCGCCACCATCCCGCAGGTGGGCTTCGGCGTCTGGCAGGTGCCCGACGACCAGGTGCGCGCCGCGGTCGCCACCGCACTGGAGGCGGGCTACCGCGCCATCGACACCGCCGCGGTGTACGGCAACGAGCAGGGCACCGGCCGCGCCATCGCCGAGTCCGGGCTGCCGAGGTCGGAGGTCCACGTCACCACCAAGCTGTGGAACTCCGAGCAGGGCTACGACTCGGCCATGCGCGCCTTCGACGCGAGCCTCGACCGGCTCGGCATGGACTACGTCGACCTCTACCTGATCCACTGGCCCGCGCCCGGCCGGGATTCCTATGTGGACACCTGGCGGGCGCTGGAGCGCATCCGCGCCGACGGGCGCGCCCGCTCCATCGGGGTGTCCAACTTCCACCGGCAGCATCTGGAGCGCCTGTTCGCCGAGACCGACGTGGTCCCCGCGGTGAACCAGATCGAGCTGCACCCCAACCTCCCGCAGGCCGAGCTGCGCGCGTTCCACGCCGAGCACCACATCGCCACCGAGGCGTGGAGCCCGCTGGCCTCCGGCGAGCTGCTCGGCGACCCGGTGGTCGGACGGATCGCCGAGCGGCTGGGCCGCTCGCCCGCGCAGGTGCTGCTGCGCTGGCACGTCCAGCTGGGCAACATCGTCATCCCGAAGTCGGTCACCCCCGAGCGGATCAGGGCCAACCTCGCCGTCTTCGACTTCGAGCTGACCGACGACGACCTGCGCGAGCTGTCCACTCTGGACAACGGACGGCGCACCGGCCCGAACCCGGACGACTTCAACGCCTGAGTCAGGACGCGCCGATCTCGGCGAGCCGCCTGCGCGTCACGTCGGTTCGCTCGCGCTGGCCCGGCGGCTAGGTGATCACACTCGTGGACTCGCCATGCCTCCGGCGCCCTCCGCGCCCGGCAGGCCATTCCCAACGCCGGGACCAGCGGCAGGCCGATCCGTGTCAGCTTGTTCATGGGTCCTCCCATCACCCGGCCGGTGTGGGCGGAACGCTGTCGCGGGCCGCTTTTCCCCGCGCTTCACTCGAAGCGGATCGCGCCGACCATCAGCCGGGCAAGGGCCTGCGGGTCGGAGTCCGTGGCGAGCGCGGACCCGGCCAGCGCGCCCTCGCGCCAGAGGGAGGCGAACCCGTGCACCAGCGACCACGCCGCGAGCGCGGCGGGCGGGGAGGCCGTTCCCGACCGCAGGTACTCGCCGGAGCGCGCGCGTGCGTCGGCGAGCCGGGGGTCGTCCGGGCGCAGCAGGTCGCGCCGGAACATCACCTCGAAGTGCCCGGGGTGCGCGAGCGCGAAGCGGACGTAGGCGATCGCCCGCTCCCGCAGGTCCGGCGCCGCGGCGAGCGCGTCGGCCAGCAGGCCGAAGCCCTCGACGGCCAACTCGGTGAGCAGGCCGCGCCGGTCGCCGAAGTGGTGGGCGGGTGCGGCGTGCGACACCCCGGCCCGCCGGGCCAGCTCGCGCAGCGACACCGAGTCGACCCCGCCCGCGGCGATCTGCTCGGCGGCGACCGCGAGTAGCGCCGCCCGCAGGTCCCCGTGGTGGTAGGTGCTCTTGGCCATGCCGCCATCCTGCCGGGCGAACTTGTCATTGACAAGATTCGGAGCGCCGAGCTATCTTGTCGCTGTCAAGATTCTGGGAGGCGTTCCATGGCACCACTCGTCGTCCTCATCGCCGTCACCGCGCTGGCCCGGCTCGCGGGCCTGGTCGGGGTGGACTGGCTCGACTCGTGGCCGCACGCGGCCCGACTCGGCCTGGCCGCCATGTTCCTGCTGACCGCCAGCGCCCACTTCACCGAACCGCGCCGCACCCACCTCATCGCGATGGTCCCGCCTGCCCTGCCCAACCCCGCCGCCCTGGTGACCCTCACCGGCGTGCTGGAGATCGCGGGCGCGATCGGCCTGCTCGTGCCGTCCACGGCGAAGATCGCGGCCGCCTGCCTGGCGGCACTGCTGGTCGCGATGTTCCCCGCGAACATCCGCGCCGCCCGCGCGGGCGGCGGCATCAAGACGATGCCGCTGCCGCTGCGCGCCTTGGTGCAACTCGCCTTCATCGGGACGTGCGCGGTGGTCGTCTTCTGAGAAAACCCCCGAACCGCGCCGCCCGCGGACCCGCCGCCGGTATTGTCGGGATCGATTCACGGACGGGTGAGGTGGCCGGTGGCGGGGGAAGCCGTGCGCTTGCTGTGGCGGTTCGGCCGCCGCCACGCCGCCACCGTCCGGCTGGCGACGCTGCCGCCGATCTGCGCGATCGCCCTGTTCCGCGCCGAGGGGGAGAACCTTTCGGCCACCGCGGTGGCGGTCGGTGTCGCGGCCGCGTGGACCGTCGCCTGCGCGTGGCGGCTGCGGGGGAGTGGCCAGCCCATCCCGGTCGGGGTGGACGTCGCGGTGCTGGTCGGCGTGTGCTTGAGCGTCTTCTGGACCGAGGCCGTCGAGGACACGAACACCGGCTGGCTGCGGCTGCTGCTCACCTTCGCCTGCGTGACATGGCAGTGGCACACCCCGCTCGTCGCGGGCGGCGCGGCGGCGCTGGCGGCCGCGGGCGGGATGCTCGCGGTGCTCAGCGCGGCCGGTCTGGACTCGGTGCGGACGCAGGTGTGGATGCTGGTCGTCGCCGGACTGTCCCGGGTGGCCTGGGTGCTCGTCGCCAGGGCGGCGCGGCGGGCGGACGGGATGGCGGTGGTGGCGGAGCGGGCGCGGCGGGAGGCGGCTGTGGCGGCGGCGGTGCGTGCCGATGAGCGGGAACTGGCAACGGCGCTGCACGACACCGCGGCGACCACGCTGCTGATGGTCGGGGTCGGGCGGGTGCCGTCGGGGGCGGGGTGGCTGGCCGGGCAGGCGCGGCGCGACCTGGAGCGGTTGCGCTCCAGCGGCGGGCCGACGCCGGGGCGCGCCGACCTCGTCGAGTTGCTGCGGGCTGACGTCGACACCGCGCACCTGACCGTCGAGTTCGACGTGCCCGAGCGGCTGGCGTTGCCGTTTCCCGTGGCCAGGGCGATCGCGGACGCGGCCAGGGAGGCCGTGACGAACGTGCGCAGGCACGCGGGCACCGGTCGGGCGACCGTGCGGCTGCGCGGTGACGCGACCGCGCTGCGGCTGGAGATCGCCGACGACGGGGTGGGCTTCGCCGTCGACGACGTGCCGTCGACCCGCCGCGGGCTGCGTGAGTCCGTGCGCGGAAGGCTGGAGCGGATCGGCGGAACCGCCACGGTCGACTCCGCCCCGGGCTCGGGAACGGTGGTGTGCCTGCGATGGCAGGCGTGAGCGACGGGTTGGCGGAGCGGACCCAGGCCCAGCTGCGGCACGGCCTGCGGGTCGCGATGCTCGTGCTGACCGCCGTCATCCTCTGTGGACTGAGCCTGTCCAGTCTGGTCCGGAACCTGCACCGCTTTCCCGTGCCGCAGGCGCAGTTCGCGGCCTTCGCCGTGTTGGCGGCCGTGCTCGCCGCGGAAGCGGTGCTCGTGGTCCGGCGGCGGTCGTGGGGGGCGATGCGCGGGCCCGCCGTCCTCATCGTGCTGGCCGCGGCGGCGCTGTCCTACACGACGCTGGACGGGCACACCGCCAGTTCCGTCGACTGGGCCTTCGGCGCGGCCAACTGGGTGGGCGCCGCGGTGCTGCTGGAGCGCCCGCTGCGCTCCATGGTGGTGTTCCTGGTCGCGCACGAGTCGCTGGCGTTGCTCGACCTCCTCGTGCTGGAGGACGTCACGCGCGCCGCGCTGGCCCGCTTCGCCACCGGATCGGTGACCGTGGTGGGGTTCCCGCTCTGCATCGCCGTGGTGGCCGTCGTGCTGCGCGGCATCGGCGCGGCCGCCGCAGCCGCGGCCGACGAGCTGGCCCGGGTGCGGACCGAGGAGGCCGTCGCGGTGGAGTCCCACCGCCGCAGGGCCCAGCGCTTCGCCGAGCTGTCCGACACTGCCGTCCCGCTGCTGGAAGGGCTCGCCGACGGCTCGCTCACCCCCGACGACGCCGGGGTGCGGCGGCGGTGCGCGATCGAGGCCGCCCGGATGCGGCGGCTGTTCGCCGAGGCGGACACCGTGGCGAACCCGCTGCTGCACGAGCTGCGCCACTGCGCCGACGTGGCCGACCGCAAGGGCGTCGAGGTGGAGCTGGAAGCCCGCGGCAGCCTGCCCGCGCTGCCCAGGGCCGTCCGGCGCGACCTGACCGAGGCGGCGCTCACCGCGCTGGCCACCGCGGAGTCGCGGGCGCGGGTCGCCGTGGTCGGCAGCGCCGAGCTGGTGTCTGTCAGCGTCGTGGCCGACTGCGGCGAGGTCGAAGTGCCCGAACCGGCCACGCCGGGGGTGCGGGTGGAGGCGCACGGCGCCGGGGGGACCGTCTGGATGGAGGCCCGATGGCAACCGGGGAGCTGATCACCGCGGTGATCGTCGACGACCACGCGGCGATCGCCGCGGGCGTGCGGTACTGGTGCGAGCGGGCCGACCCGCCGATCGCGCTCATCGACGCCGACGGCCGCCTCGCCAACGTCTGGACCGGGCCCGGCGCGGCGGCGGACGTGGTGATCCTCGACCTGGAGCTGACGCCGCGCAAACCGGAGTTCGGCGAGCTGCGCAGGCTCGTCGACAGCGGCAGGCGCGTCGTCGTCTACTCCCAGCACGCCGACGACGCCACCGTGATCAAGTGCATCGATCTCGGCGCGCTCGCCTACCTCACCAAGCGCGAGGGGCCCGAGCACCTGGTCCCCGCCGTCCGGGCCGCCGCGGGCGGCGCGCCGTACACCGGCCCGTCGCTGTCCGGGGCGCTGGTCGCCGACACCAGCCCGGACAGGCCCCGGCTGTCGCCCCGGGAGACGGAGGTCCTGCGCGCCTGGTTCGCCTCGTCGTCGAAGGAACTCGTCGCGGCCAAGCTCAACATCACCGCCAAGACCGTCGACACCCACATCACCCGGGTGCGGATCAAGTACGCCAACGCGGGCCGGGCCGCCCGCACCAAGAGCGAGCTGGTCACCCGGGCGCTCGACGACGGGCTCATCACGCTGGAGGAGCTGAGCGGGAGCACGCCCCACATGTAGGGCGATCGCCGGACACCGCGGCGGGCGCGGGATTCCTACAGTCGTGCCTGCCGCGCCACGCGCGGTCATGCCCACCGCGCCATGCGGCGGTGATCTGCCAAGGGGGAAGGGACTCGATGACCTCACGACTCGCGCGCCGGTGCGCGGCCGGACTGGCCGCCGCCGCGCTGGGGACGGCGATCGCGGCCGCCACGGCCGCGCCCGCCTCGGCGGCGACACTGGCGCCCTGCACGACGCTGACGGAGATGACGCGCTCGGGCCACGACATCATGGTGCCGACGCTCAAGGGCAGCGTCAGCTGCCAGATCGGCCGGGACTTCGCCGCGAACCGCACCGTCGTGTCGCGGTTCCAGTTCACGCTGCGCCGGTGCTACGCGGGCCTCGACCTGGCCTCGCCGTACTCCGACGAGAAGGTGGGCGAGCTGACCGCCGACGGCTACTTCGGCCCGCGCACGATCGCCGCGCTGAAGGCCGTCCAGCGCCACATCGGCACCGCGGCGGACGGGATCTACGGCCCGAACACCCGCGACCGCATGCGGTTCCTCACGCCGGACCGCGTCTCCTGCTACCACTACTGATGGGGGTCATCGGAATGCTCGCAGGCAGGGTGAAGCGGATCGGCACGGTCGCAGCCGTCGTGGCCGCGGCCGCCGCGGGGGTGGTCGTCTCGGCCGGACCGGCCGCCGCCGCGACGCCGCTGTGCTCGAAGGTGGTGACCGTGACCGGCGTGGGCGCCAAGGTCATCGTGCCCGCCTCCAGCGGAGGCAGCCTGAACTGCCTGATCGGCCGCGGCCTCGTCGCCAACGAGACGATCGTGCGCCAGCTCCAGCACACGTTGGTCAGGTGCTACACCAACATGCGCATGCCCTCCCCGTACACCGGTGAGCGGGTCGGCGACATCGCCGTCGACGGCGACTTCGGGCCGCGCACCGAGGCCGCGGTGAAGGCCGTGCAGGCAGGCGCGGGCGTGACGGTCGACGGGATCTACGGCTCCGAGACCCGCAACCGGATGAGGTTCCGGGTGGCGGGCGACAACTCCTGCGCCCGCCTCGCCTGACCGGGCCCGCCGGCGCGGGCGGTGAACCGCCCCGGGGGGTGGGTTCACCGCCCGCGTCGTGCGCTACTGGTAGGTGTACCAGGCGCTGTGGTCGAGCATGTTCCGCGGCGTGGCGTCGCCGAACCACGGGTCCATGGGCTCATCGATGTCGTTGACGTTGGTGGTGCCCGCGGTCGGGATGTAGGTCTGGGTCGGGTAGCGGGCCTGCCACTGCGACCACAGGCGGTCGACGTTGCAGTGGTGCAGCCAGAAGACCGGGTCGTTCGGCGAGCCGAAGCCCGCCATGGTCCCCGAGACCCAGTTGTGCACGCGGTTGTGCAGGTTCGGGCCGCGGAAACCCTCGAGGTAGTTGCGGAAGCTGTTGGTGGACTGGCTGTTCCACGGCGACGTGTCGTAGGTGGAGAGGGCCATCACCGAGCTGACGTTCGTCGCGGTGGGCAGCGTGGTGCCGAAGCTGCCGAAGTTGCGGCGCAGGTAGTTGGCGGAGTCCGAGCGCACGGTCAGCGTCCAGTTGCCGCCGCTCTGCGCGAACGGGCCCGAGTTCACCCGCCAGTTCAGCGACGACGTGCCGTTGGGCCCCATGAAGTCGTTCGCCCACAGCGACGAGCTCGCGCCCGCGGTGGTCCAGTCCCAGTACGGCAGGTTGACCGTCGGGTCGATCGCCTGCAGCGCGCGCTCGAACTCCAGCAGGAACTTGCGGTGCCAGGGCAGGAAGCTGGGGGAGCGGTGGCCGACGCGCACGCTGAAGTCGCTGTCGGCGTTGCCCCGGTCGATGTGCTCGCGGACGAACTGGTCGTAGCCGCCGTTCGCCTTGAGCTGCAGCAGCGCGTTGACCAGGTTCGCGCGTTCGGTCGCGGTCAGGTTCGCCTGGTTCTTGCGGATTCCCATCGGTTCCCCTCCCTCAGTGGTGTGCGACGCCTGCGGGCACCGGGCGGAGGTCGCCGAGGGTGTCGACGGCCGCCTGCGCAGCCGTCCTCAGCGAGTCGAAGGACTGGTAGTGGTTGATCGACGTGCTGACCGTCCCGTCCGCGTTGCGCATGACGTGGAGCAGGTCGTCGTCGATGTAGATGAGGTCCTGGGGCGCGATCCCGGGGGCGTCGACCACCCCGCCGTGGATGTGGCGGCCCCGGTAGACCTCGTCGAACTGGTCGGCGACGGTGGCCGCGGCGGCGCCGCCCGCCGCGTTGACCAGCAGCGCGCCGCTGGTCCCCACCACGGCGACCGCGCCCGCGGCCATCGCGCCGGTCAGGAGTCTGCGGCGCGTTAACCCGCTGTTTTCTTTCATGAATGCTTCGCTTCCCCTCAGTGTGATTCTGCGCAGCACAAAATCGGCTGTCCGCGAAGTCGGTTTTCCCCGGGCGTCGACATCGCCCTGTCACCGACCGTACTGACGATGATCGACAAGATCAAGTGCTGTGATGCCCATCGCTTCTTGCTAATGTCGAACGGCCAGTACCGCATTGTCTTCCGGAGGTGTCCGAATGCGACGAATACTCGCCGCCGCCGCGGCGGCCGCCGCGATCACCTGCGCGGCCGCGCCGCTGTCGGCGAGCGCGACGACCGGCTCGGGCCGCTGCGTTCCCTCGCTCGACGCCGAGATCTACCAGGACCGCCTGCTGGTCGTCAACGACAGGTGCGACCCCGGTCCGGTCGTGCGCTGGGCCGTATTCATCGAATACCACGAACTGGTCGTCTACCGAACGGAGGACGGCATGTACTACAGCCAGATCAACGCCTATGAGCTATTCCCGAGCCTGCTGGAAACGGGCCGCGCCGCGGTGCGGACGCTCGGCGGCGAGAACCCTGGTGCGAACGGGTGATTATCTCGATGGATTTCATGTCCGATTCGCGGTGTTGATTCCGGCGCCCGGGCGGAAGGGAAATTCCGCCCGGGCGCGAGCGCGACCGGAACCCTCAGCGCGGGCCGCCGGGCTCGACCAGCCCGGTCTCGTAGGCCAGGACCACCAGCTGGGCCCGGTCGCGCGCGGCGAGCTTGGCCAGCAGCCTGCCGACGTGCGTCCGCGCGGTCGCCGGGCTGATCGTCAGCCGCGCGGCGATCTCGTCGTTGGACCGCCCGGCGCCGACCTCGGCCAGCACCTCCCGCTCCCGCTGCGTGAGGCCCGCCAGTGCGGTGGTGTCCGGGACGTGCCTGCTCGTCGCCGCCCGGATGACCCGGCGGGTGACCGCGGGCGACAGCAGCGACTCCCCGGCGGCGACGACCCGGACCGCGGCGCGCAGGTCGTCCGGGCCGGTGTCCTTGAGCAGGAATCCCGCCGCGCCCGCGCGCAGGGCGTCGATGATGTGCTCGTCGGTGTCGAAGGTGGTCAGGACGATCACCCGCACGTCCGCCAGCTCGGGATCGGCCCCGATCCGACGGGTGGCGGTGATCCCGTCGACGCCCGGCATGCGGATGTCCATCAGCACCACGTCCGGCCGTTCCCGCCGGACCACCGCCATCCCCGCGTCGCCGTTGTCGGCCTCCCCGACGACCACGATGTCGGGCGCGCGCTCCAGCAACGCCCGCAACCCGGTCCGCACCAGGGCCTGGTCGTCGACCACGACCACCCGGATCATCCGCCCTCCAACGGGATCTCGGCGGACACCGCGAAGCCGCCGCCCGCCGGGGCGTCGATCCGCAGCGTGCCGCCCAGCAACGCCAGCCGCTCGCGCATCCCGATGATGCCCCACCCGGCGCCCCCGCCCGCCGCGCCTCGGCCGTGGTCGCGGATGTGCAGGCGCAGGGCGTCGGGGCGGTAGTCCACGGTGATGTCCACCCGGGTCGTCCCGGCGTGTTTGCGGACGTTGCTCAGCGCTTCCTGGAGCACCCGGTACGCCGTGTGGTCGGCGACGGCGGGGAGGGGGACCGGGGTCCCGGTCGTGTGGAGGTCCACGTCCAGCCCGGCGGTCAGCGCGTCGAGCCTGCTGAGGCCCGGCAGCGGGCTGCTGTCGTCGGTGGAGCGCAGGGCGCGCAGGGTCGCGCGTAGTTCGCGCACCACGTCGCCGCAGGCGGAGCGGACCGCCGCCAGGGACTCGCGGGCCGTCGCGGGGTCGTCGTCCATGGCCTCCCTGGCGACGTCGGCGTGCAGCGAGATGACGGTGACCGTGTGGGCCAGGAGGTCGTGGAGGTCGCGCGCGATACTCAGCCGCTCGCGTTCGGCGCGGGCGGCGGCCTCGCGCTCGCGTTCGCGGGCCGCCGCCTCGGCCTGCCGCCGACGGGAGCGCACGCCGTCGCCGACGGCGATCACGCTCGTCATGAGCGCCGCGTCGGTGGTGAACGCGAAGCCGAACAGGTAGCCGAGGTCGTCGCCCTCCATGGCCCGCACGACGGTGGAGATCGCGAGCAGACCGACCGCGGTGGCGACCGCCCAGCGCGTCCGCCCCTGCTCGGCGGCGGTGTAGAGCGCCGCCGAGACGGGCACGGCCAGGCCGACCGGCGGGAACGGGAGCGTGTAGTACACCAGCAGCGCCGCCGCGCTGGCGAGCAGCACGGCCACCGGCCACCGCCTGCGCACCAGCATGAGCGCCCCGAGCACCGGCCCGAGGGCGTAGGCCGCCGGGTGCGCGGGCGCGGAGTCCCCGACGTTCACCGCCACCGCGACGACGACCGCGGCCAGCACCAGCCCGCCGAGGCCCGCGTCGACCAGCCTGTCTCTCAGGACGTCCTCCTCACCCGGCCGAGCGCCCACGCCACCGCCCCGGTCACCGCGCCGACCGCCGTGCCCGTGACCAGGCTGCTGATGACCGCGAACACCCGCAACACGGCCGCCTCCGCCCCCGGTGACAGCGCCCCCGCGAGCGCGCCCCCGAGCGCGGGCGCCTCGGTGAAGGCGTGCCCCCACAACAGCTGATGGGTGACGGCCAACAGCACGCCGTAACAGACCCCGACCACGGTCAACGTCAACAGCGGATTGGGGACCCGCCGTGCCATGACCACCGCGAGCCACACCAGCGGGGGCGCGAACACCAGCACCGCGTTGACACCCGGCCCCACGAGCGCGAGGTCGTGCGCGACCACCCGGGGCACGCCCAGCACCGCGAGCAGGACCACGACCAGCGGCGACAGCCCCAGCCGCGCCCTCATGACGCCGTCCCGGGGTGGCCGGACGCCGCTGCGGCCGGGGCCCGCCACAGGCGGAGCAGGCCGACGAAGCCGAGGGTGGCGGTGACGGCGCTCATCGCCAGGCGCACCCAGTGGCCGGTCTCGAACTCCACCGCCGTCCGGCGCAAGACCTCGGCCGTGTGCACGGCCAGGCCCTCCTCGAACATGATGTCGTTGCGCGGCCAGAAGAACAGCATCGAGAACAGGAACTCGCCGACCACCAGGCACAGCAGCGCCGCGGCGAACCACAAGCGCGCCCGCGTCCGCCAGGCCAGCGCGAGCGCGGCGAGGGCGGCGATGCCGGTCGCCGCGCCGAGCGGCGGGAACAGGTCCGCCGGGCCCGTGACCGTGAAGAAGTCCACAGCGGACGCGAGCGACGCGGGCGGGTCGTGGAAGACGTTGGGGTAGATGACGATCGTCTCCACCAGGATGCCGCCGAAGGAGAGCATGGCGATCCAGGTGAACGCGGCGGCGACGACGGCGGGCAAGGGGGCTCCTCGGACTGCGGGAATCGGACCTCTCCGAGGTTAGGGACCGCCCGACTTCGCCGCGTCCGCTGTGGAGCGACACTTGCCTACGCATCTCACCGTACGCCGCGTACGTCAGCTGACGTACGAGACGGCGCCCCTCCCGAGGAAGGGGCGCCGCCGCACGAGCCGGATCAGCCGGTGAAGCCCGCCGTGATGCGGGTGAACTCCCAGTTCGGCCGGTCGCGGTTGACCGACCAGAACGCCAGCCTGCCGATGTGGTGGGCGTTGGACCAGTCGCGGATCTGCGTCCAGATCTGCGGCGTGGTCACCTCGCCGACGTCGCTGCTGCCGTTCATGCCCGAGATGCCGATGTGGGCGTACGCCTCCGCGTCCGACCAGCCGAACACGGACTTGAGCTTGGCCTTGAGCCCCTCGGTCGCGCTGATCGTCGCGCCGTACATGTCGTCGTGGCCGCTGAAGTTGAACGGCATGATCGTCCAGTTGTCGATGCCCGCGTCCAGCGCCTTGGCCTGCTCGATGAGCCGGTTGCCCCAGGAGTTGGGGCCGGTCCGCAGCGTCGGGAAGGTGAGGATCGTGCGCAGGCCGGGGTTGTTCTGCTTGACGATCTTCAACGCGGTCAGGATGCGGTCCTGCACCGCCGGGTTCTCGAACTCGTCGGTGTTCTCGATGTCGACGTCGATGGCCTTGAGGTCGTAGGCGTCGATCACCTTCTGGTACGCGCCCGCGAGCGCCTGGGCGGTGGCGCAGTTGGGGCCGAGCTTGTTGCCGCTCCACCCGCCGATGGACGGCACGATGTCGCCGCCCGCCGCGCGGATGGCCTTGATCGTCGTCTCATCGACGCCGCCGAGCAGGGGCCGCTGGCTGTCCCACGCCGGGTTGCAGCCGTTCTGGGCCAGGATGAACGCCATCGTGTACCACTTGATCCCGGTCGCCCGCATGACCTCGGTGGCGCTCGGCGGGTTGCCCCAGCCCAGGTAGAGGTACGGCGCTGCCTGCACGAACCCCGGACCGCCGCCGCCGGGCTGCGTCGTCGCCCGCACCGCGGCCGAGTCCGGCGAGGTGTTGCCCGCGCGGTCCTTCGCCCGGACGGTGAAGCTGTACGCCGTGCTCGGCGACAGGCCGCCCACGGTCGCGGTCGTGCCGGTCACGGAGGTGGCGAGCGTGCCGTCGCGGTACACGTCGTACCCGGTCACGCCCACGTTGTCGGACGCGGCGTTCCAGGCCAGGGCCACGCTGCTCGACGTCGTGCCGGTGACCCGGAGGTTGGCGGGCGCGGTCGGCGCCTCGTCGTCATCGCCGCCGCCGGGCCCGTCGAGGCTGATGTCGTCGGCGTTGTAGGTGCCTTGGCCGTACCAGCCGTGCAGGTAGACCTCGGCGCTGGTCTGCGACGCGCCCGTGGTGAAGGAGACCGACAGCCGCGTGTAGGTCGACGCGGAGGGCGTCCACGCCGCCGTCCCGCCGGTCACGCCCAGGTGGACGTAGGCGCCGCGCACCCAACCGGACAGGGTGTAGGCGGTGTTCGGCTGCACGGACACGGTCTGCGCGCAGCGCGCGTTGGTGCTCGCGGTCGCGGCGGCCGCGAGGGCCTTGGTGCCGCTGTGGACGGGGCTGCCGACGACGGACCCGCTGCCGCCGGAGCAGGACCACCCGGTCAGGTTCCCGGACTCGAAGCCGGGATTGGTCAGCAGGTTCGCGGCGTGCGCCGAGGGCGCGGCCACCACGCCCGCACACGCGATCAGGGTTGTGCTCGCACACGCGAGCACGCGGTTTCGGGTACGCACAGGGCCTCCCGGTGGGGACCTGCGCCGGCCGCGGGACGCTGCCGGTCCGCAGGGGGCAGGGGAATTGGTCTGGACCTCATGCGGATTGAAGTCCCAGCACGGCGCCGGTGTCAATCCTGGGCTTGATCAGCGAGATGCTGTCGCGTCGAGCAGTGTCGAGCACAGCTCGATCAGCGCGCTCCGCAGTGGCGCGGCGCGCTCGGCGAAGGCGGCCTGGGCCCGCACGTACTCCGCCCGTCCCCGCTCGGTCTCGATGCGCACGGGGGAGTAGCCCAGGTCCGCCAGGTCGTACGGGCTCGCCCGCATGTCCAGTTCCCGGATGTCGACGGCGAGCGCGAAGCACCGGGCGGTCAGCTCGGACGGCGTGTAGGGGTCCAGCTTGTAGGCCCACTTGAACAGGTCCATGTTGCCGTGCAGGCACCCCGGCTGCTCGTTGTCCACCTGCGACTCCCGGGTGGGCGACAACGTGTTGAGCGGGCGGGCATCCGGGGTGAAGAAGCGGTAGGCGTCGAAGTGTCCACACCGGATCGTCGAGGACTCGACGACCGCGTCCGTGCCGTCCGGGCCCAGCCGCAGCGGCCAGGCGTGCCGGGTCTCCGGCGCCCGGTAGACCATCGCCCACTCGTGCAGTCCGAAGCAGCCCAGGCGCGGCGGGCGCGACCGCGTCGCCGACAGCAGGGCGCGGACGAACTCCGCGGTCCGCCGCCGCGGCTCGGGCAGCTCGGGGTCCAGCGCCACCCCGCCCGCGACCTCGACGTACCCCGGGAACTCCAGGTACTCGCGCGCCGAGTCGCCCGCCAGCACCACCCCCGGCCCCGGGTGCCAGCGCTCCAGCCGCGCGGGCCGGTGGGAGTAGTAGGTGAACAGAAAGTCCAGCACCGGGTGCTTCTCGCGGCGCTGCCGCCGAGCCAGGTGCGGCCCCGTCCAGCGGCGCACGAACGCCACGTGCGCCGCCCGCCGCCCGTGCCAGACCGCCTCGGGAAGAACCTCAGTCATTGCGCACGTGCGTCCCGTCGCGCACCCGGCCGACGTACTCCTCGACCAGGTCCTCCAACGCCACCACACCCACCACGGTACGGTCCGCCGCTACCGCCTTGGCCAGGTGGCTGTGCGCCCGGCGCAGCGCGGCCAGCGCGTCGTCCAGGCGCGAGTCGGCGGGCACCTCGGGCAGGTTCCGCACCCGCACCACCGTCGCCGGGTCGGCGTCGACCTGGTCGAGCACGTCCTTGACGTGCACGTACCCGTCGAGCCCGCCGTCGCCGCGGCGCACGGGGAACCGGGAGAACCCGGTGTCGGACACCGCCGCGGCGATGTCGCCGACCGTGGGCGGGTGCGGCACCATCGTGATCCGGTCGAGCGGGACCATGACCTCGGCGACCGTCCGGCCGACCGAGGACAGCGTCTGGGCCAGCCGCCGGTGCTCCGGGGCGTCGAGCAGGCCCTCGCGGCGGGACTCGGCGATCAGCGTGGCCAGCTCGTCGTGGGTGTAGGCGTTCTCCACCTCGTCCTTGGGCTCGACGTTGCCCAGGCCGAGCAGCCACGTCGACACCGAGGTGAACAGCGCCAGCACCGGGCGCACCATGCGGCAGAACGCGTAGTGGGCGGGCACCAGCGCCATCGCCGCGCGCTCCGGACCGGCGATGGCCAGGTTCTTCGGCACCATCTCGCCGATGACCGTGTGCAGGGTGACGACGACGCCCAGCGCGATGGCGAACGCGATGCCGTGCACCACAGCCGACGGCATCCCCAGCGCGCTCAGCGGCGCCTCCAGCAGGTGGGCGATGACGGGCTCGGACAGCGCGCCCAGGCCGAGCGAGCACACCGTGATGCCCAGCTGCGCGCCCGCGATCAGCAGCGGCAGCCGCCTGCCCGCCTCGACGACGGTCGCCGCGCGCCGCTGGCCGTCGCGGACGAGCGCCTCCAGCCGGTCGCGGCGGGCGGTGATGATGGCGAACTCGGCGCCGACGAAGAAGCCGTTGCCCAGCAGCAGGAGCACGGTAGCGCCGAGCGCGAGGACGTCGGTCACGCCTCGGCCCCCCGCGCCAGCCGCAGCTCGGCCACCCGGTGGCGGTCCATGCGCAGCACGGTGATCCGCCAGCCGTCGACGCTGAGCTCGTCGTTGACGGCCGGGATGCGGCCCAGCCGGGTGAGCACCAGCCCGCCCAGCGTCTCGTACTCGCCCTCGGGCATCCGGAAGCCGGTGGCCTCGGCCAGCTCGTCGTCGCGCAGCAGGCCGGAGACCAGCCAGCTCTCCCGGCCCAGCCTGCGCACCGGGGCGACCTCGCCGCGGTCGTGCTCGTCGCGCACGTCGCCGACGATCTCCTCGACCAGGTCCTCCAGGGTGACCAGGCCCGCGGTGCCGCCGTACTCGTCGACCACGATGGCGACCTGCAGGCCGGTGCCGCGCAGCCGCTCCAGCAGCGCGTCGCCCTCCAGGGTCTCCGGCACGGTCAGCACCGGCCGGGCCAGCGACCCGACCCGGGTGGTGGCGCGCTGCGCCTGCGGCACGGCGAACACCTGCTTGACGTGGACCACGCCGCGCACGTCGTCGAGGTCGCCGCCGTGCACGGGGAACCGGGAGTGGCCGGACGCGCGGGCCAGCTCGATCAGCTCCGGCACGGCCGCGTCCGCCCGCAGCGCCCGCACCCGCACCCTCGGGGTCATCAGCTCGGCGGCCACCCGGTCGCCGAAGACCAGGGACCGGCTCAGCAGCGCCGCGGTCTCGGTGTCGAGCGTGCCCAGGGCGGCGCTGGAGCGGACCAGGCCGCCCAGCTCCTGCGGCGAGCGCGCCGAGCGCAGCTCCTCCTGCGGCTCGACGCCGAGCCCGCGGACCGCCCAGTTCGCCGCGCCGTTGAGGCCGTGGATCAGCCAGCGCAGCGCCGAGGTGAACGCCATCTGCGGGATGGTGACGGCGCGCGCGGTGGGCAGCGGCCGGGCGATGGCCAGGTTCTTGGGCACCAGCTCGCCGAACACCATCGACAGCGCGGTGGCCAGCGTCAGCGCGATCACCAGCGCGATGGGGCCTGCCACCGACTCGGGCACGTCCAGCGCGGTGAAGGCGGGCTCGATCAGCTCGGCGATCGCGGGCTCGGCGATGTAGCCGGTGACCAGCGTGGTGATCGTGATGCCCAGCTGCGCCCCGGAGAGCTGGAAGGACAGGGTGCGGTGCGCCTTCTGGATGGCCAGCGCCCGCCGGTCGCCGACGGTGGCGGCGTGCTGGTCGACCTGGGTGCGCTCCAGCGTCGTCAGGGAGAACTCGGCGGCGACGAAGAGCGCGGTGCCCGCGGTCAGCACCGTCACCGCCAGCAGGCCGAGCACGCTCAACAGGACTCCGGTCACCGAGCACCCCGCTCGGCTTCCGGACCGGTATGGCAGCCGGGACTCTCTCCCGGCTCGCTACTGCGACCGGGGGACTGCGCCTCGCGCATGTCGGGGGTCACTCCTCGGCGGATGGTCGGCCTGCCGGGCACCGGCGGAGCCCGGCAGGAGCCCGGGAACCGGGCACGAACCGGCGTGAACCGGCACAGTCTAAGGCGTCCGGGTGACCCGGTGTCTTCTTCCCGACAGCGCGTCGCCGGTGGTGGTAGACGAGTCACATGCGGATGACCCTCGAACCCGTGGACGCGCCGGAGGACGCGTGCCGCGTCGTGGTGGAGAACCGGACCCGCCGCGTCCTGGGCGTCCGCGACGACCTCGGCGGCCACCGGTTCCGCCTGGTGACCCTGTTCCAGCCCGCCGACGGCGGCAGGCTCCTGGTGGAGATCGACCAGTGCCACGGCGCCACCCGCCCGACCCCGGGCGACGCCATCGTGCACATCGTCGAGGCCCCCTACCCGGCCAGCACGACGGGCGCGAGACGCGACGCCACCGGCGTCTGGCAGTGGTCCCTGCTGCTGCGGAACCTCCCTTTGGAACGCGGCGGCTGCACGGTCCGCATCAGCGGCGCGAACCTCCCCGAGTGCCGCGACTACGACCTGGTCCCCCTGGACGCCTACTGGGCGGGCTACCTGCTGGGGACGTCAGCGGACTAGCCGCCTACCCCATACCCCTTCGGCGGTTGGGCTCGATCTGGCCTTTCCGCTGGCTGCCCCGCTAATCGTCAGCGACTCTTTGTGGGCATTTAGCGTGTGCTTAGTGCGGGCTCGCGGTGCTGTCCGGCAGTGAGTTGGGGCCTGGGCTCCGCGAGCGGGGTGTCGATACCCCTGCACTCGAGCACGCGGTCGACAGGCAACGCCGGGGCGAGTCCGAAGAGGTGGAAGCAGGCTGGTAATCCAGCTACGCCGCCACCGGACTAGGACGCGAACAGCCCGCCAGCGCACCCAGCCCCGCTGCCGCCAGTTGGGCCGCGGCCACCACCGCGATCGCCGTGCCCGGGCCCGCCGCCGGGACCAGCCAGCCGCCCGCGGTCGCGCCGACGGCGAACGCGGCGATCTTGAGGCTGGCGCCGGTCGTGGCCACCTGGGCCAGCAGTTCCGGTGGGCTGTGGCGCTGGCGGACCGCCATGATCCCGGGCAGTGCCAGGCCCTCGGCGAAGCCCGTCACGAGCACCAGCACCAGCAGGACCGTGAGCGAGTCGGCCAGTGGCCAGGTCAGCAGCATGGCGCCGTACGCCGCCACGCACCCGTACACCACGACGTCCACCCGCCGTCCGAGCAGCCGCCTGCCGAGCAGCAGGGTCGCGGCCAGGCAGCCCGCCTCCAGCACCGCCCACACCGCGCCCGCCGCCTCCCGGCCCGCCCCCAGTTCCGCCGTCCACAGCGGGATCGCCGTCGCCAGGATGCCCACCGAGCCCAGGCTCAGCACCGTGGTGAGGGTCGCGCCGCGCAGCGGCGGGGTGCGCACCAGATGGGCCAGGCCCGCGCGGACCGTCGACAGCAGGCCCGGCCGGTCGGCCCGCGTGGGCGGCATCGCGGGCAGCAGACCGGTCAGCGCCGCGCCGAGCGCCGCGAGGACCGCGATCGCGAGCACCGCCGCCTCGGGGGACACCAGGGCGGCCAGGGCGCCCGCGAGGGCCGGGCCCGCGATGGCGGCGAGGTTGAACACCGCCGCGTCCAGCGCGTTGGCCCGGGTCAGGTCGGCGGCCAGGTGCGGCACCAGGCTCGAATAGCCGCCGCTGGTCAGCGGCAGCGCGAAGCCGGTGAGCGCCGCCAGCGCGTACGGCGGCCAGCCGCTCGTCACCACCATGCCGACGCAGGACAGCGCCAGCAGCACCCCGCCGAGCGCCAGCACCGCACGCCGGTGCGCGGTGCGGTCCAGCCACGCGCCCAACAGCGGCCCGGACACCACCGACGGCAGGGTGTACGCCGTCACCATCGCGCCCGCCAGCAGAGGATCGCCGGTCCGCCCCAGCACCAGCAGGACGACCGCGACGCCGACCATCTCGTCCGCGACCCGCGCGCAGGTCGCCGCCCCCAGGTACGCGCGCATCACCCTCCTCGACGGTGCCTGCGCACACTCTCCTCGACGAGGTCCAGCACCGGCCCCAGGTTTTCCGCGGGCAGCCCCATCGCCATGTGGCTCACCAGGCCCTCCAGGACCAACTCCAGGAAGGCCGTGAGCACCGTCACATCGATGTCGTCGCGCAGGTTGCCCGCCTCGCGCTGGCGCAGCAGGCGGTTGCGGGTGGCGACGGTGAGCTGCTCGGAGCGCTCGGCCCAGCGGGCGCGGAACTCCGGGTCCGTGCGCAGCCGCCGGGAGACCTCCAGCCGGGTGCCCAGCCAGTCGGCCGGGCTGTCGCCGTTGCCGGGGGGCACGGCCAGCAGGTCGCGCATCACCTGGACCAGGCCCTGCTCGGCGACGACCTCGGTCATCCGCAGCACGTCGTCCTCGGCGAGGGCGAGGAACAGCGACTCCTTGTCGCGGAAGTGGTGGAAGATCGCGCCCCGGGACAGGCCGGTGGCCTCCTCGAGCCTGCGCACCGTGGCGCCCTCGTAGCCGTGGCGGGCGAAGCAGGAGCGGGCCCCGTCGAGGATCTGGCGGCGGCGCGCGTCGAGGTGGTCCTGGCTTACCCGTGGCATGGGGCGATCGTGGCAGCCGGGTGCGGAAGAAGCAATCCGTACGTACGTATTGGGTATCACGTCCCCCGAGGACGGCTGCGACTGTCGGTCCCCGCGTGTAGCGTCGGACGGGCCGCAAAGCGGTGATGTTACGGCACAGCGATTCTCGCCAGAAAGGGACCACGCACGTGACCGCACTCCGCGAAGCCGCCCAGCCCGACGGGCGGCGCTTGCGGGCCAGGGTCGAGGCGGAGGCCTACGTCGCCTCGGTGTGCTTCAAACACGGCCCACCGCGCCTCACCGGCGTCGAGCTGGAATGGACCGTCCACCACCGCGACGATCCCCGGCGGCCGCTCGACCCCGACGCCCTCGCCGCCGCCCTGGGCCCCCACACCCCGCGCACCCTGCGCCCCGACAGTCCCCATCTCCCGCTCCCGGCCGGTTCGGCCGTCACCCTCGAACCCGGCGGGCAGGTCGAGATCTCCTCCCAGCCCGCAGCCCACCTCGGCGACCTCATCGACGCGGTCACCGCCGACCACCGCACGCTCTGCCTGCGGCTCGACGAGGTCGGCCTCACCCTCGGCGAACGCGGCACCGACGCGTTCCGCGCCCCCATCCGCCTGCTCGACACCCCGCGCTACGCGGCGATGGAGCGCGCCTTCGCCCCGATCGGCCCCGACGGCATCACGATGATGTGCGCCACCGCGGGCCTGCAGGTCTGCATCGACGTCGGCCAGCCCGGCGACGTCGCGGTCCGCTGGGCGGCGGTCAGCTCGCTGGGGCCCGTGTTCGTCGCGCTGTTCGCCAATTCGCCCGTCCTGTCCGGACAGGTCACCGGATGGGCGTCCACCCGCACCCGCGCCGTCCTCGGCGTCGACCCCGCGCGCAGCAGACCCGTCCCGATCACCGACGACCCCGTGGGCACCTGGGCCCGGCACGTCCTCGACACGCCCCTGTTATGCGTGCGCAGGGAAGAAGGCGCCTGGGACGCGCCGAGCGGCGTCACCTTCGCCGACTGGATCGCGGGCGCGCTGCCCACCGTGCCCACCACCACGGACCTCGACTACCACATCTCCACCCTGTTCCCCCCGGTCCGCCCGCACGGCTACTTCGAGGTCCGCTACCTCGACGCCCAGCACGGCGGCGACTGGATCACCCCGGCGGCGCTGCTGGCCGCCCTGATGTCCGACCGCGCGACCGTCGAGGCGGTCGTCGCCGCGTGCGAGCCGGTCGCCGACCGGTGGTTGCCCGCCGCCCGGCTCGGCCTGGCCGACCGCCCCTCGGCCGACGCCGCGCGCACCGTCATCGACCTCGGCCTGCGCGCGCTGCCCGCGCTGGGCCTGCCGCCGGGCGCGGCCGCGGCGGTCACCGCCCGGCTGACGCGCACGGCCGATCGACTGACGACCCTTGGGAGGCCGGCATGACCAGCACGGAGCGCATCCAGACTGATCGGCTGCGCGAGCGCGTCGCCGAGGACCTGCGGCGGGCCCGCGAGCGCAGCACCCTGCTCACCGACGCCGTGGACGACGACGACCTGGTCCGCCAGCACTCCAGGCTCATGTCCCCGCTGGTGTGGGACCTCGCCCACATCGGCAACCAGGAGGAGCTGTGGCTGGTGCGGGACGTGGGCGGGCGCGACCCCGTCCGGCACGACATCGACGACCTCTACGACGCCTTCCAGCACCCGCGGGCCGACCGGCCGTCGCTGCCGCTGCTCAACCCGGCCGAGGCCCGCGGCTACGTCCGCGAGGTCCGCGACAAGGTGCTCGACGTGCTGGAGAGGTCCCCGCTGGAGGGTCGTCCGCTGGTGGAGCGGGCGTTCGCCTTCGGCATGATCGTGCAGCACGAGCAGCAGCACGACGAGACCATGCTGGCCACCCACCAGCTCCGCAAGGGCGCGCCGGTGCTGCACGCCGAGCCGCCGCCGCCCGCCGCGCCGCTGCCCGCGCGCGAGGTGCTCGTCCCGGGTGGACCGTTCACCATGGGCACGTCGGCCGAGCCGTGGGCGCTGGACAACGAGCGGCCCGCGTTCGGCGTGGACCTCGCGCCGTACTGGATCGACACGGTGCCGGTGAGCAACGGCGACTACCTGGCGTTCATCGACGCGGGCGGCTACGACGACCCGCGCTGGTGGTCGGAGAGCGGCTGGGCGCACCGGATGAAGGCGTCGCTGAGCGCGCCGCGGTTCTGGGAGCGCGACGGCGACCGCTGGGTGCGCACCCGCTTCGGCGTCGTGGAGCCGGTCCCGCTCGACGAGCCGGTGGTGCACGTGTGCTTCCACGAGGCCGCCGCCTACGCGAAGTGGGCGGGCAAGCGGCTGCCGACGGAGGCCGAGTGGGAGAAGGCCGCGCGCTGGGACCCGGCGTCCGGGCGCTCCCGCCGGTACCCGTGGGGTGACGATGACCCCGGGCCGCAGCACGCGAACCTGGGCCAGCGGCACCTGCGGCCCGCGCCGGTCGGCGCGTACCCGGCGGGGGAGTCCCCGCTGGGCGTGCGGCAGCTGATCGGCGACGTCTGGGAGTGGTGCGACTCGGACTTCCTGCCGTACCCCGGTTTCCGGGCGTTCCCGTACAAGGAGTACTCCGAGGTGTTCTTCCGCGGCGACTACAAGATGCTGCGCGGCGGCTCGTTCGGCACCGACGCGGCGGCCGTGCGCGGCACGTTCCGCAACTGGGACCACCCGATCCGGCGGCAGATCTTCGCCGGGTTCCGCTGCGCCCGCGACGCGGAACGGCCCTGATCATGTGCCGCCACCTGGGGTACCTCGGCCCCGCCGTGCCCTTGTCCAGCCTGCTGCTCGACCCGCCGTCGGGGCTGCTGCGCCAGACCTGGGCCCCGACGGACATGCGCCGGGGCGGCACGGTGAACGCCGACGGCTTCGGCGTCGGCTGGCACACGCCGTCGGGCGTCGTGCGCTACCGCCGCGCGGTTCCGATGTGGACGGACACCTCGTTCGCGTCGCTCGCCGCGGCCACGTCGAGCGGGTCCGTGCTCGCCGCCGCCCGCTCGGCGACGGTGGGCATGCCGGTCGTGGAGACCGCGTGCGCGCCGTTCACCGAGGGCGACTGGCTGTTCAGCCACAACGGCGTCGTCGCGGGCTGGCCGGACAGCGTCGCCGATCTCGCCTCGACCCTGCCCGCCGTCGACCTGATGACCATGGACGCGCCCACGGACAGCGCGTTCCTCTGGGTCCTGGTGCGCAACCGCTTGCGCGCCGGGGCGACGCTCGCCGACGCGCTGTCCTCGGTCGTCGCGGACGTCATCGCCCGCGCCCCCGATTCCCGCCTCAACCTCCTGCTGACCGACGGCCGCACGATGGCCGCGACGACCTGGTGGCACTCCCTGTCCGTGCTCCGCGCCGACGACGCCGTCGTGATCGCCTCGGAGCCGGGGGACGACTCGCCGCTGTGGACGCCCGTCGCGGACCGCATGCTGGTGACGGCCACCCTCGACCCCCATCCCGACGTGCGGATCACCGCACTGCCCGAGCCGGAAGGCCACCGCGTGCCCCCCACCGTGGAGATCCACCTGCCCGCCGACCACGCCGCCCGCGCCCTGGCCGCGGACGTGCGCTCCGGGCTGGCCGCGTCCCCGAAGTCGCTGCCGCCCAAGTGGTTCTACGACGCCAGGGGCAGCGAGCTGTTCGACGCCATCACCCGCCTGCCCGAGTACTACCCGACCCGCGCCGAGGCCGAGATCCTGCGCGCGCATGCCGCAGACATCGCCGCGACGACCGGCGCGCACACGCTGGTGGAGCTGGGCTCGGGCTCGTCGGAGAAGACCCGCCTGCTGCTCACCGCGCTGCGCGACGCCGGTTCCCTGCGCAGCATCGTCGCGCTGGACGTGTCGGAGTCGGCGCTGCGCGAGGCGACGGCGGCGCTGACCGAGGAGTACCCGCTGGCCGAGGTGCGCGGCGTGGTCGGCGACTTCACCGAGCACCTGGCGCTGGTCCCGGGCGAGCCGCCGCGCATGGTGGCGTTCCTGGGCAGCACGATCGGCAACCTGCTGCCCGACGAGCGCGCCAAGTTCCTCGGCGCGCTGCGCGGGACGCTGCTGCCGGGGGAGTGGCTGCTGCTGGGCACGGACCTGGTCAAGGACCGCGACACGCTCGTGCGGGCCTACGACGACGGCGCGGGCGTGACCGCCGACTTCAACCGCAACGTCCTGCGGGTGCTGAACCGGGAACTGCGCGCGGACTTCGACGTCGAGGCGTTCGAGCACGTCGCGGTGTGGGACGCCGAGCAGGAGTGGATCGAGATGCGCCTGCGGTCCGTGCGCGCGCAGCGGGTGGCGATCGCCGAGCTGGGCATGATTGTGGACTTCGCCGAGGGGGAGGAGCTGCGCACCGAGACCTCCGCGAAGTTCCGCCGCGACGGCATCACCGAGGAGCTGGCCACCGCGGGCTTCACCGTGCACCGCTGGTGGACCGACGCGGAGAACCGGTTCGCCCTGTCGCTGTCCCGGGCGGAGTAGTCCACCCGGGAGCGGGCGGCCCGCCGCCCGCTCCCGCGCCGGGCTCAGACGACGCTGCGGATGATCAGCAGCACGGCGCTGGCCGCCGCGATCGCCAGCACGGCCACCCGCAGCCGCGGCCCGGCGACGAGCCTGCGCGCCGGTCCGGAGATCAGGAACCCCACGACGATGAATGGGACCAGCGCGGCCGCGGCCACCAGGTGCTCGCCGCGCACCTGCCCGGCGAACGCGAGCGTGGCGACCGACGAGACGGCGGCGAGCAGGAAGAACGCGTTGAGCGTCGCGCGGACCGTCGGGCCCGCCTGGTTCTGGTAGAGCAGCGCCATCGGCGGCCCGCCGATCGCGCTCACCGTGCCGAACACCCCCGACGCCGTGCCCGCCACGACCAGCCCCGGCGGGGTCACCCTGGGCCGCCAGGTGACCACCGACAGCACGACGCACGCGAGCACGGTGAGGCCGATGACCAGGTTGAACCCGGTCACCGGGAGCAGGACCAGGGCCAGCAGACCCAGCAGGTTGCCCGGCAGCCTGCCCACCATCGCCCACCCGACCCCGCGCCAGTCGATCGCCCGCCGCTCCCGCAGGCTGAGCGCGGCGGCGAGCACGCAGGCGACGAAGAGGATGGGGACGGGCACGAACACGGGGTCCAGCAGCGCCAGCAGCGGCCCGGAGATCAGGTTGAGCCCGTAGCCCACCGCGCCTTGCACCACCGCGGCGGCCAGCATGATCGACCCCGCGAGTGCGATAACTGTCCAGGACATGAGACCTCCGGCCCCAACGTACGGGGACGAGCGTGCGCGCGAGCCGGGGATGTGGCGCGCGCCTCCTTCCGGCCGTATGTGCTCGACCGGCGTGACGGTGGAGGAGTGGGACGCCGACGCCGCCCTGCTGCCCCGCCACCGCCGAGTGTGGGTGAGGCGGCGGGTGGTTCTGGTCGGCATGGCGTAGGGGCGGTGTGGGGGTGGGCGGTGGGTAGTTCTGGTCTTACGAGGTAGGGCGCAGGGGGTGTTGCGGGTGTGGGCGAGACGGTGGGCGATTCTGGTCGGCATGGCGTGGGTGCTGGAGGTGTTGCGGTGTGTGGGTGGGTTGGCGGGTGGTTCCGGTCGGCACGGTGTAGGTGCCGGGGGTGTTGCGGTGTGTGGGTGGGTTGGCGGGTGGTTCCGGTCGTTACGGCGTAGGCGCCGGAGGCGTTGCGGTGTGAGCGGACGGCGGATAGTCCTGGTCGGCATGGTGTAGGTGTTGGCGGGGTGATGGGTGGTTCCGGTCGGCACGGCGTGGGTGCTGGAGGTATTGCGGTGTGGGCGGGGCAGTGGGTGGTTCCGGTCGGCACGACGTGGTGCTGGAGGTGTTGCGGTGTGGGCGGGACGGCCGGTGATCCCGGTCGTCAGGGCGTAGGCCCCGGAGGCGTCGCCGCGGGCGGTGGGACAGCGGCGTGGTCGGGCGATTGTCGGTGCCCTGTGATGGGGTGGCGGGCATGGCGAAGAACGACATCCTGGTCCTCGGCGCCAGCGGCACCACCGGCCGCCGCGTCGTGGCGGGCCTGCGCGCCCGCGCCCTCCCCGTCCGCCCCGCGTCGCGGTCCGGCGCGGTGCGCTTCGACTGGTCCGACCCCGCCACCTGGGAGCCCGCGCTCGCCGGGGCGTCCCGGCTGTACCTGATGGCCCCGCACGAGCTGCCCGTCGACCCCGCCTTCGTCCACCAGGCCGTCGACCAGGGCGTCGAGCGGATCGTGCTGCTGTCGAGCCGGGCCATCGAGGTCATGGGCGACGAGCGTCTCCAGGCCGCCGAACGCACAGTGCGCGACTCGGGCGCGGAGTGGACCATCATCCGCCCGGACTGGTTCAACCAGAACTTCGACGAGGGCGTCTTCCGCCCGGCCGTCGACGCGGGCGAGCTCGCCGTCCCCCTGGCCGACACCCGCTTCCCCTTCATCGACGCCGATGACATCGCAGCCGTCGCCACGACCGCCTTGACCGAGGACGGCCACGCGGGCCTCACCTACGAGATCACCGGCCCCGAGGCCCTGTCCTTCGCCGACGCCCTGGAACGCATCGGCAAGGCCACCGGCCGCACCATCACCTTCCACGACACCCCAGACGCCTACCGCGCGGCCATGTCCGCCCTCGGCCTGCCAGCCGAGCAGATCGACCAGGAGATCACCGCCTTCACCGCCCTCCAGGCCCAAGGCGACGGCACCCCCACCGACACCGTCCACCGCGTCACCGGCCGCGCCCCCAAGGACTTCGACACCTACGTAGCGGAAGCGTGGTGACGTGCGAAGACGCAAGCGGGCGGAGCAGGCGAGAAAGTGGATCACCCACCAAGCGATCCTGCACATCCGCGCGATGGCCTACCGCCGTGAGGCCCACTGCCACGACTCCTTCCCCGACGCGGATCACCTGGAACAGATTCGGCTCCTGGCCGACCTCTGCGACACCCTCGTCCCCGGCGACGACCCCGTGTCCGCACTCCAGTGGACGTGGAGACCAGAGGCGCCGCCGGGCAGCGATGGATGCGCCACTGCCTGGCGCAGCGCGGCATCGCCATCGAAACGCTGATCGACGTCAAACCCGCTCCACCTCAGGACGCCGCGGATTGAGTCGGTGGCCCCACGCCTGACACGACTGCAACGGCAGGCATGGTGGAATCGGCGAGTGCGATAACCCTCCGAGGGATAGAGACCGCTGGCAGACTCGCGTCCGTGCCTGAACCTGGTGTTCGCAACGAGGTGGTCGGCTCAGTCATCGGACCCGTGGTGCAGACGGGCTCGATTCACAACCTGGTCTTGACCCACGACCACCTGCCAGTGCCTCGACAGCTGCCGATGGCCGTACCGGACCTGGTGGGCCGGTCAGAACAGGTGGCGAAGCTCGACGCCCTGTTCGCGACGGCGGGCGGCCGTGACGGCCGGACGATGGTGATCTCCGCGGTCGAGGGCTTACCCGGTGTCGGCAAGACCGCCTTGGCGCTGTGCTGGGCACATCAGGTGCAGGCCGCCTTCCCCGACGGAACGCTGTATACCGACCTCCGCGGATACGGCCCGGGGAGACCGGCACGCCCCGGCGAGGTGTTGGACGGGTTCCTCCGGGCGCTGGGCACACGGCCTGAGCAGATCCCGACGACTGTGGAGGCCCGGGCCGGGCTGTACCGGTCACTACTGGCCGAACGCAACGTGTTGGTAGTTCTGGACAACGCCAACTCGGCTGGACAGGTTAGACCGCTGCTGCCAGGAAGTCCCGGCAGCCTGGTCCTGGTGACGAGCCGGGACAGTCTCACCGGCCTGGTGAGCGGGCAGCACGCGCACCGCCTCACCTTGGCGCCGCTGACGCCGACGGAGGCCGCAGAGCTGATCAGTCTGGCCATCGGTCGGCACCGCGCTGTGGCCGAGGCCCCGGCGGTGGCCGAACTCGCCGGGCTCTGCGGCCTGCTGCCGGTGGCCCTGCGCATCGCGGGTAGCCGCATCGCAGGCCGCCCTCATCTGCGGGTTGCGGATGTGGTGGACGAGATGAGGGTCGACAGGCTCGGTGTGTTGCGCACGCCGACCGACGAGGCCTCAGACGTGTCCGCGGTCTTCGGGTGGTCGTATCGGCGGCTTACCGCAGAGCAGGCGGCCATGTTCCGCGGCCTCGGCCTGCATCCCGGGCCCGGGATCAGCCTGCACGCGGCCGCCGCGATCGGCGGCGTGTCGACCGGCCAGGCGCGGCGACTCCTGGACGATCTGGCCGCGGTCAATCTGGTCGAACAGCGCGCGAGAGATCGCTACGAGTTGCATGACTTGCTTCGCGAGTACGCGCGCGACCGCGCGCGCCACGATGATCCGCCCGGTGCACGTGACGAGGCGATCGGCCGCGTCCTGTCGTGGTATGCCCGCATGGCCGCCATGGCAGACCGGCTTCTCTATCCCGCGTACGTTCGCTGGCGCGCACACCCGGGGAACACTTCGGTGGAGCTGATCCCGTTGGCCGACCGGGGCGCCGCTACGGCGTGGTTGACCATGGAACGGCAGAACCTCATGGCAGTAGTCCGCCACGCCAGCGCCCACGAGCGGGATGTCCTGGTGTTGTCTCTGGTACACGCCGTCGAGACGTTCTTCTACCATCACGCGTACTGGGACGAGTTGTTCGAGATGCTCTCCTTGGGGATCGCCGCCGCGGGGCGGACGGGTGATCCCGCCAGCCACGCCTGGTTCCTGACCCGCTCCGGCTGGGCACGTCTGCAGCGGTCAGGTTGGCAGGACGCGCTCGGCGACCTGCTCGGCGCGCTGGCCTTGGCTCGCGAAGTCGGAGACCCCTACCTGGAGGCGTACGCGCGCAATGATCTAGGAATGGTGTCCCTACGGCGGAATCGTTTCGCCGACGCATTGGACTACCTGCTCCCTGCCGTCTCCCTGAGCCGGGGAACCGACACCGGGCGTCAAGAGGCGTTTGTGCACTGCAACGTCAGCAGCGCCTTGATGGGACTGGGCCGCCACCGCCAGGCCCTGAGCCACGCGGAGCACAGCCTGCGTCTACGACGGCAGGCGGACGACCGCGAGGGCGAGGTCTTCACGCTCAACCAGCTGGCCCGCGTCCGGTCGTGTCTAGGCGACCACCTCGGAGCGATCAGCGCGTGTGAGGACGCCCTCGCGATCTCGGCGGACTATGCCTACCTTCCGGACATCGCGGCCACCCTCGACACGCTGGGCACAGCGCAGCGGAGTCTCGGAGACGTGCGTAGCGCCCGGGCCCACTGGTCGGAGGCGCTGCGCATCTACGACTCGTTCTGCGATTACCGCGCCACCGACCTGCGTGATCGTCTTGCCGATCTGCCGACGGAGGACGAATGACACCGGGGCCGCCCCCAGGAGGAGCGGCCCCGACGTCATGGCGCGTCTTTAGTTGGAGACCATCTTCCGCAGGACGTACTGCATGATGCCGCCGTTGCGGTAGTAGTCAGCCTCACCCGGGGTGTCGATGCGGACGTCCGCGTCGAAGTCCACAGTGGAGCCGTCGGCCTTCGTGGCGGTGACCTTGACCGTGCGCGGGGTTGCGCCGTCGTTCAACGCCGTGATGCCCGTGATGTCGTAGGTCTCGGTGCCGTCCAGGCCCAGGGATTCCGCCGTCTGACCGGCCGGGAACTGCAGCGGGAGGACGCCCATGCCGATCAGGTTCGAGCGGTGGATGCGCTCGAAGGACTCGGCGATCACCGCGCGCACGCCCAGCAGCGAGGTGCCCTTGGCCGCCCAGTCGCGGGAGGAGCCGGAGCCGTACTCCTTGCCCGCCAGGACCACCAGCGGGATGCCCGCGGCGGCGTAGTTCTGCGCGGCGTCGTAGATGAACGCCTGCTCGCCGCCCGCGGTGAAGTCGCGGGTGTAGCCGCCCTGGACGTCGTCCAGCAGCAGGTTGCGCAGCCGGATGTTGGCGAACGTGCCGCGGATCATCACCTCGTGGTTGCCGCGCCGGGAGCCGTAGGAGTTGAAGTCCTTGCGCTCCACGCCGTGCTCGGTCAGGTACTTGCCCGCGGGCGAGTCCTGCTTGATCGCACCGGCCGGGGAGATGTGGTCGGTGGTGACCGAGTCGCCCAGCAGGGCGAGGACGCGGGCACCCGCGATGTCGACCACCGGGGCGGGCTCCATCTGCATCCCGTCGAAGTACGGGGGCTTGCGCACGTACGTCGACTCCGCGTCCCACTCGAAGGTGTTGCCGGTCGGCGTCGGCAGGGACTGCCAGCGCTGGTCGCCCGCGAACACGTCGGAGTAGCTGGAGGCGAAGCCCTCCGCCGACATCGCCGAGGCGATGACCTCGGAGATCTCCTGCGGCGACGGCCAGATGTCCGACAGCATGACCGGCTGCCCGTCCGACCCGGTGCCCAGCGGCTCGGTAGTGATGTCGATGTCCATCGACCCGGCCAGCGCGTAGGCCACCACCAGCGGCGGCGAGGCCAGGTAGTTCATCTTCACGTCCGGGTTGATCCGGCCCTCGAAGTTGCGGTTGCCCGACAGCACGGACACCACTGCCAGGTCCGACTCCTGCACCGCGGCGGAGATCTCCTCCTGCAGCGGGCCGGAGTTGCCGATGCAGGTGGTGCAGCCGTAGCCGACCAGGTGGAAGCCCAGCTTCTCCAGGTACGGCATCAGGCCCGCGCGCTCGTAGTAGTCCATGACGACCTTCGAGCCCGGCGCCAGCGTGGTCTTCACCCACGGCTTGCGCTCCAGCCCGCGCTCCACGGCCTTCTTGGCCAGCAGCGCCGCGCCGATCATGACCGACGGGTTGGACGTGTTGGTGCACGAGGTGATCGCCGCGATGGCGACCGCGCCGTGGTCGAGCTCGAACTCCGCACCGTCCACGGTGACCCGCGTCGGCTTGGAGACGCGGCCCTGCGCGCCCCGCGCGGCCGAGTGGTAGTCGAACGGCGCGCCCTCGCCGCCGTCGCCGTCGAACACGGCGGGGGAGTCGCTGGCCGGGAAGGACTCCTTGCCCGCCTCGTCCACACCGGACTCCGGGCCCGCGGTGGCGTAGCTGCCCAGCGCGGCGCGGAACGCGCTCTTGGCGTCGGTCAGCTCGATGCGGTCCTGCGGGCGCTTCGGGCCTGCGATGGACGGCACGACGGTGGCCAGGTCCAGCTCCAGCGTCTCGGAGTAGACCGGCTCGGCCGCCGGGTCGTGCCAGAGGCCCTGCTCCTTGGCGTACGCCTCGACCAGCGCGACCTGCTCGGCCGAGCGGCCGGTGAAGCGCAGGTACTCGATGGTCTCGTCGTCGATCGGGAAGATCGCCGCGGTGGAGCCGAACTCCGGGCTCATGTTGCCGATGGTGGCCCGGTTGGCCAGCGGGACAGCGCCGACGCCGGAGCCGTAGAACTCGACGAACTTGCCGACCACGCCCTGCTTGCGCAGCATCTCGGTGATCGTCAGCACCAGGTCGGTCGCGGTGGCGCCCGCGGGCAGCTCGCCGTGCAGCTTGAAGCCGACCACGCGCGGGATCAGCATCGACACCGGCTGGCCCAGCATGGCGGCCTCGGCCTCGATGCCGCCGACGCCCCAGCCGAGCACGCCGAGGCCGTTGACCATGGTCGTGTGCGAGTCGGTGCCGACCAGCGTGTCGGGGTAGGCCTGCCCGTTGCGGACCATGACCACGCGCGCCAGGTGCTCGATGTTGACCTGGTGGACGATGCCCGTGCCCGGCGGCACGACCTTGAACTCGTCGAAGGCGGTCTGGCCCCAGCGCAGGAACTGGTAGCGCTCCTTGTTGCGCTCGTACTCCAGGTCGACGTTGAGCTCGAAGGCGTCGGGGCGGCCGAAGATGTCGGCGATCACCGAGTGGTCGATGACGAGCTCGGCCGGGGCCAGCGGGTTGACCCTGGCCGGGTCGCCGCCGAGCTGGGTCACGGCCTCGCGCATGGTCGCCAGGTCGACGATGCACGGCACGCCGGTGAAGTCCTGCATGACCACCCGGCCGGGGGTGAACTGGATCTCCGTCGACGGCTCGGCCGCCGGGTCCCACTCGGCCAGCGCGCGGACGTGGTCGGCGGTGATGTTCGCGCCGTCCTCGGTGCGCAGGAGGTTCTCCAGCAGGATCTTCAGGCTGTACGGCAGGCGCTCGGCTCCCTTGACCGCGTCCAGGCGGAAGACCTCGTAGGAGGCATCCCCGACCTTCAGCGTGGCGCGGGCGCCGAAGCTGTCCTTGCTCGGTGTAGTCACGTCCAACTCCAGTGGCGGCGCATGTCGGTTCGGATCGACGGGGGTGAGTCTCGCGTACCCGGCCGCGGCCCGCAGCAACCCCCTGCTGCCCCAAACAGTACGCTTGTCCTGTATTACGTTTCAAGCCGCCACGCCGGGCCGGGAGTGTGATCCAGGACGCGCGAGGACCCCCGGGGCGCGCCCCGGGGGTCCTCGCGCTGGGCTCGTCGGACTAGCCGTTCGCCATCTCCAGCAGCGCCCGCACGTCCTCGGCCTCCAGGCTCTGCAGCGCGGTGACCATGACGTCGGTCAGCGACCGGATCGGGCTGACGTACCACTTGCCGTCGACCTCGACGGTCACGACGCCGGTGTTGGCCATCATGCCCTTGACCAGGCCGGTCAGCGCCTTCTCGACCTCCGGCGGCATGCCCTGGCCGCCGATCTCGGCGGCGAGGTCGTCCGCGCAGAGCTGCTGGCGCTCGCCCTGCACCTCGGCGGCGTAGCACTCGCCGTCCTTGGTGATCCTGACGGTCTGGCCGTCGGCCTCGACCTCGAGCTCCTTGAGCAGCACCTTGGTGCCGCCGTCGACGTCGGCGGTCTCGGTCACGAGGTTGACGATCCGCGCCGGGGCCGGGTCCAGCTGGCCAGCCTGCTCGACCAGCACCGGGCCCACGTCGTGCAGCACGCCCATCTCGTCCGGCGGCAGCAGCTCGATCACGCGCTCGAGGTCGGCGGCCATGGCCGCGTCGGCGAGCTGGCGCACCGCGTCGCCCGGGCTGTCGGCGCCGTTGGCCGGGATGGCCTGCTTCGGCCACTCCAGGTTCTCCGCCAGCAGCGCGTAGTCGGCCAGCGTGTAGAACAGCGACGGGTACCACTCGCCGTCCACGTTGACCGTCGCGATGCGGATGGGCTCGCCGCCGTTGTCGGCGACCTCCTTGGCGATGTCGACCGTCTCGGTCTGCGGCCGGGCGTCCATCCCGCGCGGGAACGCGGCCTCGATGAACTCCTCGGTGTAGGGCAGCTGGCTCATGTCCGAGGTGATCGTGACCGTGCCGCCGATCAGCTTGGTGATCGTGATGCGGTCGTTGACCTTCTCCGCGGCGGCGTCGTCGAACTTGAGGTTCTCGGCCTTGAGCTCGAAGCCGGTCATCTTGTTGGGGTCGACACCGGGCTTGTAGATCTCCAGGCGCACCAGTTCCTCGGTGGTCTGGGAGTTCAGCGCGGACATCAGGTCCCGCTCGGCCGGGGCCAGCCCGGTGAGCACCCCGGCCACGTCGCCCTGGCCGATCGCGGTGACCAGGTTGGTCGCCGCGCTGGTCGGGTCCTGCGCGCCCGCGGCGACGCTGCTGCCCCGGTTCAGGAAGAAGACCGCCCCGCCGACGCCCGCCGCGGCGAGGACCACCGCGACGACGACGCCGATGATGACGCCCTTGCGCGACTTGCGCGGGGGCTCCTGGTGTCCGTACGCCCCGCCGTACTGCTGCTGCGGGTAGCCGTACTGCTGGGTCGGCTGCGGTCCGGTCTGCGGGTAGCCCGGCTGAGCGGGCTGCTGCCCGGTCTGCGGGTAGCCCTGCTGCGGGTAGCCCCCCTGCTGCGGGTAGCCCTGCGGCTGCCCCTGACCCTGCCCGTACGGGTCGTTCGGCGGCCACTGCCCGCCCTGGCCTGGATACGTCACCGTTCCCCTCCTGCGTTCTCGCGTGCGCGTCCGCGCCCGCCGAATAGCGTGCCCAGCGCTGCTGCCATGACCAGCGCGGCCCCGATCACCGTGACCGTCGGGCCCACCTCGGCGACGCCGACCGGGCCACTGCCCGCTTCGACGCGCGCGACGCCCGCGATGGTTCCGAGGATTATCGCCACGAGCAGTAGGAACGTTGCGGCCGCCCGGCGGGAGACCAGGTAGAGGCCGACGCCGAGGACCATCGCCGGGATCAGCCCGTACCACACCATCAGCAGCCACTCCAGCGCCTGGCCGCGCAGGAAACCCAGGGTCTGGATCACCCCGGCGAACTCGAAGCTGTCGCGCAGGACCGCGCCGGAGCGCAGCCACGGCAGGCACATGCCGACGATCGCCGTCAGCAGGCCCGCGATGCCGATGGCGGCGATGGCGCGTGGGTTGGGCACGGCGACCATCCTCGCAGGTCCGGTCCTCCGGCGTTACCGCTTTCGGGTGAACGGTGGTCGCCGGGCGCCGGACCCGGGGACTACTGACCGTGTGATTCGGGGACAAAGTGGCCGGAGCGACGCCTGTTCCCGCTGTTACGACTGGTCAGGATGTGTCCGAAGTGGCACAGTCGGAAAGTCCCCTGAGGACGGAGGAGGTGGGGTCGTGCGGAGCGTGATCGTCGCGCTGCTGCTGGTGTTCGCGACCGCGGGCGCCGCGGTCGCCGTCCCGCCGCCACCGCCGAACCCCAGCCAGTCCGACATCGACGCGGGCCGCCGCGAGGCGCGGGACAAGGCAGGCGAGGTCGGGCGGCTGACCAACCAGCTCGCCCGCGCCGAGGCCCGGCTGATGGACCTGCACGCCGAGGTCGAGGCCCGGATGGAGGAGGCCAACAAGGCCCTCGTCGACCTGCAGACCGCCCAGGACGCCGCGCGCGAGGCCCGGGCCGACGCCGAGGCAGCCGCGCGCGAGGCCGAGGGCGCCGCGCGCGCCGTCACCGACGCCCGGCAGGCGCTGGACGACTTCGCCGCGGGCAGCTTCAAGCAGGGCAGCACGGTCGGCTCCATCTCGGCCTACATCGGCGCGTCCAGCCCGGAGGACCTGCTGGCCCGCGCCCAGCTGCTCAACGCCGTCGGCGGCAGCGGCCTCGACGCGCTGGAGCGGATGGAACGCGCCCGCACGGTCCAGGCCAACAAGGAGTCCCTGGCCAGGGCCGCCCTCGCCGAGGCCGAGCGCGCCGAGGCCGACGCCGAGCTGGCCAAGGCCGCGGCGGACTCGGCGATGGCCAGCGCTCAGCAGGCCCGCCGCGACGCCGAGGCCAGGACCGCCGAGCTGGAGGCCGCCAGGGCCGACTACGAGCGCCAGCTCGTGGCCGCCCAGGCCAAGGTCGGCGGCCTGGAGGCCCAGCGCGAGCGCTACAACGAGTGGCTGGCCGCGAAGCGGCGGGAGGAGGCCGCGGCCAACGCCCCCCGCCCCGTCTCCGTGCAGGCCCCGCCGAGCGCGCCCGCCAGCGGCTCGGTGCAGGTGGTCATCGACCGCGCCCTGTCCCAGCTCGGCGTGCCGTACGCGTGGGGCGGCGGCAACGCCCACGGCCCGACGCGCGGCATCCGCGACGGCGGCGTGGCCGACTCCCACGGCGACTACAACAAGATCGGCTTCGACTGCAGCGGCCTGATGATCTACGCCTTCGCTGGCGTGGGCATCCGGCTCCCGCACTACTCCGGCTACCAGGCGACCTACGGCCGCAAGGTCCCGCTGTCGGCCATGCGCCCCGGCGACATGCTGTTCTGGTCCACCAGCGGCCGCATCCACCACGTGGCCCTCTACCTCGGCGACGGGCAGATGGTGGAGGCCCCGTACAGCGGCTCGCGGGTCCGGGTGGCCCCGGTCCGCTGGGGCGGACTGGAGCCCTACGCCGTCCGGCTGCTGTGACGCGTCACTCGGTGTGCAGGACCTCCGCGATCGTCGCCCGGCCCGCGCCCCGGGCCGGGAGGTAGGCGCCCAGCACCGCGATCACGACGCCCGCCAGCGCCAGCAGGGCCAGCAGCGGCGCGTGGTAGACGTCCATGACGATGTCGAGGACGTCGGCCTGGGCAGCGCGCATCATGGCCGGGGCGATGAGCGCGTGCGCCGCGACGCCGAGGGGCAGGCCGATCAGGCCGCCGACGACGCCCAGCACGCCCATCGAGGTCACCATCATCACCGTGACCTGGCGCGGGGTCATCCCGATCGACTTGAGCATGCCCAGGTCCCTGCGGCGCTCGCGGCTGATCAGGACGACGGTGTTGAACACGCCGAGCGCCGAGACCGCGGCCAGCACGAGCGTCATGAGGGTGGCGAAGCCGATCAGGACCACCGCCTGGCTCGACCCGCCCTCGTCCGGCGGGATCGGCGTCAGGCCGGGGTCGCCATCGGCGGCCGCGTCGACGTAGGCCTGCCGGTCGGAGCCGGGCCGCAGCTCGACCAGGTAGGAGTGGGCGCGGGTGCCGGGGGCCAGCGCCGTCAGGGCCGACCAGGACGCGTAGACCTCGTCGGCGGGGTTGGTCAGCACGACGCCGACGACGCGCAGCCGGGTGCGGTCGCCGTCGAACTCCACGGTGATCGCGTCGCCGAGGGACAGCCCGCGCTGGTTGAGGAACCGGGACGGGACGGCCACCTCGTCGGGCGCGGCGGGCCAGTGTCCGGACAGGACCACCGGGCCGAGGTCGCGGTCGCCGCGGTGGAAGTAGACCTCGGCCGGGTCCCCGCCGACCACCCCGACCGGCAGCCGGGCCACCGCGGCGACGGCGGCCGCGCCGGGCAGCGAGCGCAGCAGGGCCTCGTCCTCGGCGTCACTCAGGGTCGGCTCGGGCAGCCGCTGCGGCCCCGGGAATCCGCGCGGGGGCGCGGCGAGCAGTTCGACCCGGTTCTCGGTCGGCGGCTCGACGGCGGCGCGGTAGGAGGTGACGGACGTGGTCACCCCGCTCGCCAGCGTCACCGTCATGACGCCGAGGACGATCGCCGCCAGGGTCAGCGCGCTGCGCGCGGGCCGGGCGAACGGCACGCCGAGGCCGAGGCTGACCGAGCGCGGCAGCCGCGCCCCGCTGAGCACGCGCTGGACCGCCAGCGCCCGGCCGACCGAGGGCGCGCTGCCCGCGCTGATCGCCTGGGCGGCCGAGAGCCCGCGCGCCCGCAGCGCCGCGAGCAGGGCCGTCACGACGACCACCGCGGGCATCCCCAGCGCGGCCAGGGCGTACACCCACGCGTCGATCGCGATCTCCGTCGTGCCGAAGCCCGCGAACGCGTCGGCCAGCAGCGGCACCGCCGTGACGTGGCCGAGCACCGCGCCGAGCACGCAGCCGACGACGGCCGGGACGGTGACCATCAGCAGGTAGACGGCCAGCACCTGGTTGGAGGTGAAGCCCAGCGCCTTGAGCACGCCGATGTGCCGGTAACCGGCCACGACGGCGCCGCTGATCACGTTGGCCACGATCAGCACGGCCACCGCCATGCCGAGGACGCCGAAGACGATCAGCAGCGGGATGTAGACGGCCGTCTCCGCGGCGACCTCCTGCTTCAGCGTCAGGTAGGACTGCGTGCCCAGCAGCGGCAGCCCGGCCGTCACCGCCGTCTCGGCCGCGGCGATCTCCTCCGCCGTGCCCGCGGCCGTGAAGCGGTAGAGCATCTGCGCGCTGTCCGGGTTCAGCGCCGACATCTGCGCGGGGGTCACCCAGGCGTCGGCGGAGCGGCTCACCGAGTAGGCGAATCCGACGACGGTGAACGTCCGGCCACCCGCGACGTCGACGCGCTCGCCCAGCGACCACGGCCCGCGCTCGCCGGGAGGCTCGTTCAGCACGATCTCGCCCGGCGCGTCCGCCCACCGGCCCTGCCACACGGTCAGCCGGTCCACCGCGCCGCCGGGGTCGGCCCGGCCCGCGACGGTCAGCGGCATGCCGATCCGGCTGGTCATCGCGACGTCCACGGTGACCTGGGCGAACGGCCCGGCGGCCGCCGCCACCGCCGGACGCCCCGCGGTCTCGGCGAGCCCGTCGCCCGGGCCGTCGAACACGGCGACCAGGTGCGCGCCGCTCTGCTGCTGGTGCGCCCGGTCGAACGGGGCCGACGCCGAGGTCAGCAGCCCGAGGGCCAGCACCATCGTCGCGGTCGAGACGCCGACCACGACCCCGATCACGATCGTCTGCAGCCTGCGCCGCCGCGCCGCGGCCCGCGCGACCCGCCACACGGCGCTCACGGCGTGCGCTCCAGGCGCGACTCGCGGGCGACGCGGCCGTCGACGACCTCGACGAGCCTGCTCGCGCACCGGGTGGCCAGGCCCTCGTCGTGGGTCACCAGCAGCAGCGTCTGACCGATCTGGTTGAGGTCGAGCAGCAGGTCCATCACCTGCTCGCCCGCCCGGCTGTCCAGCGCGCCGGTCGGCTCGTCGGCCAGCAGCAGCGCGGGGCGGTTCATCAGCGCGCGGGCGACGGCGACCCGCTGCCGCTCGCCGCCGCTGAGCCGCGCCGGGTAGACGTTGCGCCTGCCCGCGATGCCGAGCTCGTCGAGCAGTTCCAGGGCCCGCCTGCGGGCCTGCGCGGGCGAGGTCCCGGTCAGCTGCGCGGCCAGGGCGACGTTGTCGAGGGCGGGGAGGTCGTCGAGCAGGTTGAAGAACTGGAAGATCATGCCGATGCGCCTGCGGCGGTACAGGGCCAGCCCGGTCTCGCTCAGCCTGCCCAGGTCCTCCCCGTTGACGACCACCGATCCCGATGTGGGCCGGTCCAGCCCGGCCACCATGTTCAGCAGGGTCGACTTGCCGCTGCCCGACGGGCCCATCACCGCGACGGCCTCCCCGGCGCGGATGGTGAGCGAGAGGCCGTCCAGCGCGACGGAGTCGCTGTATTCCTTGCGCACGTCGGTCAGTTCCACGACGGCGCTGTCATCACTGGTCACGGTCGGCAATCCTGGGCTCGGCGGGGCGGGTCGGGCATCGGTCGGCGGGGGTAACCCGGCCGACGGGTCATCCCCAGGATGTACGCGCCGGGTTGACGCGGAGGTGACGGCCCCGGTGGCAGAGTCGGCCCGGTGGGGAGCGGATGGGTCGTCGCCGGGGCGGCGGTGCTGGTCGCCGCCGTGCTGGCGGTGCGGCTCGTCCGCGCCCGCCGGGCCTTCGCCGAGGCGATGGGCGAGCGCGGCTGGCTGCTGGAGCGGGAGCGGGAGAGCGCCGCGCGCGGCGCTGTCGACGCCGAGCGCGCCCGCATCGCGCGGGAGCTGCACGACATCGTCAGCCACAACGTCAGCGTCATGCTGGTGCAGGCGGGCGCGGCCCGCCGGGTGCTCGACGCCGAGCCGTCCTCGGCCGCGGCCGCGCTGCTGGCCGTCGAGGCCGCGGGCCGGGACACGATGACCGAGCTGCGCCACCTGCTCGGCGTGCTCGCCCCGCCTGCGGACGGCTCCGAGCCCGCCGACCTGTCGCCGCAGCCCGGACTGAGCGGGCTCGGCCCGCTGGTCGACCGGATCGCCTTCGCCGGGCTGCCGGTGGAGGTCCGGGTCTCCGGCGAGCCCCGGCCGCTGCCGTCCGGGGTGGACCTGACCGCCTACCGGATCATCCAGGAGGCGTTGACCAACGCGCTGAAGCACGGCGACGGGGCGAAGGCCGAGGTGTCGGTGCGGTACGCGGACAACTACCTGCGTGTGGAAGTGCTGAACAGCGGCCCCAGCGCGCTCTCCGGCGGCCGGGCGCCCGGTCCGGAGTCCGACGAGGGCCGCGGCCTGCTCGGCCTGCGGCAACGCGTGCGGGTCTTCGGCGGCGACCTCGACGCGCGGCGGCGCGTCGGCGGCGGGTTCCGGGTGCGGGCGCGGATACCGCTGGAGCGCCCGTGACCCGCGTGGTGATCGCCGACGACCAGGCCCTCGTGCGCACCGGCTTCCGGATGATCCTGGCCTCCGGCGGCATCGACGTCGTCGGCGAGGCCGCCGACGGCGTCGAGGCGGTGTCGCTGGTCCGCGACCTGCGCCCGGACGTCGTCCTGATGGACATCCGCATGCCCAACCTCGACGGGCTGGCGGCCACCCGGCAGGTGCTGGCCACGGCCCCTGACTGCCGCGTGCTCATGCTGACCACGTTCGACCTCGACCGCTACGTCTACTCCGCGCTCGCCGCCGGGGCGAGCGGCTTCCTGCTGAAGGACGTCACCCCCGAACACCTCGTCGCCGCCGTCCGCCTGGTCAACACCGGCGACGCGCTGCTGGCCCCGACGATCACCCGCAGGCTCGTCGAGCGCTTCGCCGCCGCCGAGCCGCCCTCGGTGCCCGCCGACCTGGCCGTGCTGACGCCCCGGGAGCGGGAGGTGCTGACGCTGGTGGGCCGCGGCCGCTCCAACGCCGAACTCGCCGCCGACCTGACCCTCAGCGAGGCCACGGTCAAGACGCACGTGGCGCGCATCTTCGCGAAGCTGGCGCTGCGCGACCGCGCCCAGGCCGTCGTCCTCGCCTACGAGACCGGCCTGGTCGTCCCGGGCGGCGGCGCCTCCACCTGATCGCGCCCGCCCTCGGCGTCGCGTCCGGCATGATGATCACCGGATGCCGGAGCGGAGGCGGACGGGTGCGGCGGTCAGCGGTGTGGCGGAAGGTGCGCGTCGTCAGCGTCGTGGTGTTCTGCGTCGCGGTGGCCGCGATCCTGCTGCTGTTCCTCCCCGACGGCGAGCTGGACCGAGGGGACAAGGTCGCCAGCGTCATCAGCATGGTGACCGCCTGCGTCACCCTGGTCACCATGCTGATCTCGGCCCCGCCGCAGGAGAAGCGGCCGGTGGCGCCGGGGGCCGTCGCCGACGTCCTGGCGAACGCCGTGCGCGCCCAGTGGGAGACCGAGGAGCGCATCCGCCGGGTCCACGACCCTTTCCCGCTGCCGTTCCGCTGGTCGGTCGTCGACGACGAGACCACCGACCACTGGCAGAACATCAACCGCGCGCACGATGACGACTCGCCGCTGGACCTGGCGGGCCGCGACGACGTGGTCGCGGTGTTCCGGCGCGTGCCGTCCGGTCGGCTGGTGGTGCTCGGCGCGGCCGGGGCGGGCAAGACGATCCTGGCGTCCCGGTTCACCCTGCCCCTGCTCGACCAGCGCGCCCCGGGCGATCCGGTGCCGGTGATCTTCCCGCTGGGCTCGTGGGACCCGATGAGCGCTCCCCTGCGGGACTGGCTCGCCGAGCAGCTCATCGCCGACTACCCGATGCTGAGCGCGGCCGACGACAGCGGCGGCACGCTCGCCGCCCGGTTGCTCGCCGACCGCCTGGTCCTCCCGGTGCTCGACGGGCTCGACGAGGTGCCCGAGGGCATCCGGGGGGCGGTCGTCACCCGGATCAACCGGGGCGTGCTGCCGGGCGACCGGTTCCTGCTGACCAGCAGGCCGGACGAGTTCCGCGCCGCCGCCGCCGACCCGCTCGCCTCGGCCGCGGTCGTGCGCCTCGACCGGCTCACGATCGACGACGTCGCGGGCTACCTGCCGCTGACCACCCGCAAAGGCCGCGACACCAGGACGAAGTGGCATCCGGTGCTCGCGCACGCCCGGCGGTCCGGCATCGACAGCGCGTTGTCCGAGGTGCTGTCGACCCCGCTGATGGTCGCGCTCGCCCGGGCCGTGTTCAGCGACACCGCCGCCGATCCCGCCCGACTGCTGGCGGTGTCCAGCCCGGACACCCGGACCACGCGGGAACTGATCGAGGACCGCCTGCTCGCGGGGTTCGTGCCCGCGGTCTACTCCGACGACCTGACGGAGGCGACCGCGGCCAGGGCGCGGCGGCACCTCGCCTTCCTGGCCAGGCACTCCCTCCGGCTGCGCACCCAGGACATCGCCTGGTGGCGGCTCGTCACGGCGGTGCCGAGGACCGTCGTGGGCGCGGTGGCGGGCCTGGTGATCACCGCGGCCACCTGGCTCGGCGCGGGGTTCCCCGGCTGGGCCGGGCACTGGCCCGACGGCGGCGGCAGGCAGGCGTGGCTGGTCGCCACCCTGATCGCGGGCGCGGCCACCGGGCTCGCGGGCGGGCTCATCGTGGGCCAGGGCCGCGGCATCCGGCTCACCCCCGCCCGCGTCCGACTCCGGATGCGGGGCCGGGCGCGCCAGATCGGCGCGCGGCTCCTGCGGAGCCTGACCACCTGGCGCAACCTGGCCTGGTTCGCGGTCTGGACCGTCGGCGGGCTCCTCTTCGGCGTGGTGGCGTCGCTGTCCGGGCGGGACGGCGGGGTGCTGCTGGTCGGTCTGGCCGCCGGGCTGTTCTGCGGCGCGGCGCTGTGGTTCGTGGTCTCCTTCGTCCGCGCGCTCGGCGTCCCGGTCACCCCCACCGAGACCACGAGCCCGGCCGACCTGCTGCGCACCGACCGGCGCACGGCGCTGCGCCAGGGGCTCGCGGTGGGCGTGGGCGGCTCGGCGGTGTTCTGGCTGATGCTCCGGCTGGCCATGGAGCCCGCGTTCGGCACGCCGTTCGCGGTCGTCTTCCCCGGCGGCCTCTGGGTGCTCGGCACCGCCACCATGGCGGTGCTCGGACTGCTGATCTGGATGCTGTTCGTCACCGTCTGGGGCCCGTGGCTGGTGGCGCGGACGTGGCTGTCGCTCACCGGGAAGCTGCCCTGGCCGGTGATGGGCTTCCTGGTCGACGCCCACCGCAGGGGTGTCCTGCGGCAGGCGGGCGGGGTCTACCAGTTCCGGCACGCCCGCCTCCGCGACCACCTCGCTGGCTAGGCGGTGTTCAGCACCATCTTGCCCAGTGATCCCGGCGCGAGGACGCGGCGGTGGGCCTCCTGGGCGGCGTCGAGGGGGAGTTCGGTGCCGACCATGGGGTGCAGGACGCCCGAGCGGAGCTTGGCGCCGATGGCGCGCAGGGCGGTGGCGGACTCCTCGGCGGTGGCGTTCCAGAGCGCGGTGCCGTGGATCGTCGCCTCCTTGCGCATGGTCAGCCGCGGCGTGAAGTCGAGGCTGCCGCGGCTGCCCACCACGACGATCCGCCCGCGCGGGGCGATGATCTCCAGGTCCTTGGCCAGGTTCACGTCGGCGAGCATCTCGACGACCACCGCGGGGGCGAGCGCGGCGAGCTTGTCGAGGTAGCCGGGGGAGGTGTGGTCGAGGACGTGGTGCGCGCCCGCGGCCAGCACGAGGTCCGCGCCCGCGCAGGTGCCCGCCGTGCCGATGACGGTCGCGCCCGCGTCGCGGGCGAGCTGGGTGGCGGGGATGCCGACGCCGCCGCTGGCGCCGTGGATCAGCACGGTCTCGCCGGGCTGCAGGGCGGCCTTCTGGAACAGCGCCCGCCACGCCGTGGCGCAGGGGACGCCGACGGCGGCGCCCTGGGCGTAGGACAGCGAGTCCGGCAGGGGCTGCACGTCGGGCTCGTCGGCGACGACGTACTCGGCGTAGGTCCCCGTGGACCGGCCGAGCGCGCTGACGAACACGCGGTCGCCCGGCGCCGCCGAGGTGACGCCGGGGCCGACCGCGTCGACCACGCCCGCCCCGTCGAAGCCGGGCGTGTAGGGCAGCGGCGGGGTGAAGAAGGCGTACTGCCCGGTGCGGACGTAGGTGTCCGCCGGGTTGACGCCCGCGGCGTGCAGGCGCACGCGCACCTGCCCCGCCGCGGGCTCGGGGAGGGGCAGGTCGGTGGGGACGAGCACGTCCTCGGCGCCGAACCGGCTGACCTGGATCGCGCGCATCGTCAGCTCTCGGCCTGCTTGCGGGCGTGGTCGAGCAGCGACGTGCGCGGCGGGGTGAACACGTCGATCTGCCTGCACGTGGTGTCCTTCGTGTGCGCGCCGTGCGGGACCCACGGCGGGATGACGGCGACGTCGCCCGCGCGCATGGTCCGCGTCTCGCCGTCCAATGTGAACTCGAACTCGCCCTCGACCACGATCGTGATCTGCTCCTCCTCGTGGACGTGCAGCGGCGCGGTCGTGTTGGGCTCGAAGCTGACGAAGTTGGCCATGGCGCTCTGGCCGAGCACGGGCCGGAACGCCAGGCCCTCGACGAACTCGACCGGGTCGATGTCGCCGACGGTCACGTACCGGCCGGGCGCGGTCGGCGTCCCCTTGGCCTCGGTGCTGAAGTGCTCGGTCACGGTTCCTCCGGTGGGGTGAGGCTGGTCAGGACGCGGTCGGCGAAGTTGTCGGGGGTGTAGGCGTAGAGCACGAGCGCGGTCTCGGTGTGGCGGATGCCGGGCAGGGCGAGCAGCCGGTCGAAGTAGACCTCGTTGAAGTGGGCCTGGTCGCGCACGCGCAGCCGCACCTGCAGGTCCAGCGCGCCGGTCACCAGGTCGACGCTCTCGACCTCGGGGATCTCCACCACCTGCTGGGCCAGTTCGCGCTGGTTGTCGCTGCGCTCGGAGGCGATGCCCACGACGACGGTCAGGGCGCGGCCGAGCAGGCCGTAGTTGATCCGGGCCCGGTAGCCCTCGATCACCCCCAGCGACTCCAGTCTGGCGATGCGGTCGGCGACCGCGGGCGGGGACATGCCCACCCCGCGGGCGATCGCGCGCTGGGAGAGCCGGGCGTCCTCGGCGAGGTACTTGAGGATGGCCACGTCCGTGTCGTCGAGTCGGGGTACCGGCTCGTGCTTGTCATTTGCCATGTCGATCGGCACTATAGGACTGGCGAACGTAAGCCACAAGGCATGGCGGACCATGCGATTGCGAGGAGGCTCGGTGCGGTACGCAGACCGGATGAGTCGGGTGGGTCCCTCCGCGATCCGCGACCTGCTGCGGCACGGGGCCGACCCGGCGATCATCTCCTTCGGTGGCGGCTACCCCGATCCCGCGCTGTTCCCGACCGACGACCTGCGCGCCGTCTACGACGAACTGCTCGCGGGCGACCCGTCGGCGTTGCAGTACTGCCCGTCCAACGGGCTGCCCTCGCTGCGCGAGCACGTCGCCCGGCGGCTCGCGCGCGACGGGATCGCGTGCGGCGCCGACGACGTGCTGATCATCCAGGGCGCGCAGCAGGGCCTGGACCTCGCGGGCAAGCTCGTGCTCAATCCGGGCGACACCGTGGTCACGGAGAACCCGACGTTCCTGGGCGCGCTGATCGCGTTCAACCCGCTCGAGCCGACGTACGCGCCCGTGCGCACCGACGACGACGGCATGGACCCGGCGGACCTGGAGCGGGTGCTGGCGGAGTCGCCGCGCGCCAGGCTCCTCTACACCGTCCCGGACTTCCAGAACCCGACCGGCGTGACGATGAGCCTGGAGCGCAGGCGCGCGCTGATCGACCTCGCCAACCGGTACGACCTGCTGGTCGTCGAGGACACCCCCTACCGTGCGCTGCGGTACGACGGCGAGGCTTTGCCCACCCTGAAAAGCCTGGACACCGAGGGCCGGGTGCTGCACCTGGGCAGCTTCTCCAAGATCCTCGCGCCCGGCATGCGCCTGGGTTGGGCGGTCGCGAGCCCGGAGATCCTGGACAAGCTCACCCTGCTGAAGCTCGCCGCCGACACCCAGTGCGGCACGCTCAACATGGCCGCGGTGTCGCTGTACCTGGACCGGTACGACATCGACGCGCACATCGCCTCGGTCCGCGCGGTGTACCGCGACAAGCGCGACCTCATGCTGAAGACCCTGGCCGACGCGTTCCCCGGCACCACCCGCTTCACCTCCCCGACCGGCGGGCTGTTCACCTGGCTGACCTTCCCGGAGGGCTTCGACACCACGGCGTTCATGCGCGACACTGCGCTGCCCAAGGCGCGGGTGACGTACGTGCCGGGGGCGTCGTTCTTCGCGGGGGAGCCCGAGCACAACCACGCCCGGCTCAACTTCTCCGGCCTGTCCGAGGAGAAGATCGTCGACGGCCTGACCCGCCTCGGCGCCCACCTGACGTGATGGACAACCGGGCCGCGTGGGAGACCGCCTCCCGCAAGCACGTGCGCGAGTACGCCGAACTGCTGGCCGAGGCTCGGGCGGGGACGTCGCTGTTCCCGGTGGAGCTCGATCTGCTGCGGCCCTTGCTGGAGGCCGCCCCCGCTGTCGTCCACCTGCAGAGCGGCCATGGCCTCGACGACGTCGCGCTGGTGAAGGCGGGCGCGGCCTCGGTGGTCGGCGTCGACTTCAGCAGGACAGCCGCCACCGCGGCGTCCCGCCGGGCAGCGGACCTGGGCGTCCCCTGCCGCTACGTGGTGGCCGAACTCCCGGGAGCCCCGCTGCGCCCCGGCTGCGCCGACCTCGTCTACACCGGCAAGGGCGCCCTGATCTGGCTCCCGGACCTCACCGCCTGGGCGCGGGACGTCACGGCCTTGCTGCGCCCCGGCGGACACCTGTTCGTGTACGAAGCCCATCCCATGGTTCCACTGTGGACCTGGGACGAGGACGAACCGCGCATCCGCCCCGACCGAGGCTACTTCGCCCGCTCCCACGTCAACGACACCTTCCCCGCCAACGGCGCCGTGGAGTGGCAGGCAACCCTGTCCGATGTCATCACCGCCGTCCTGGCCGCGAACCTGGACCTCCTCCACCTAGCCGAACACCCAGACCCCTTCTGGCGCCCCCACAACACCAACGCCGCCGCCTGGCGCGGCCAACTCCCGAACACCTTCTCCCTCCTGGCCCGGAAACCGCTGTAACACCCCGCCTGGTGCCCCGACTTCCCCGGAGACATCGACTTCTCATCGGGTGGTGGGCATGGAATGCCAGCGATGCGGCCTGACCGTCGGCCTCGGATGCGCCTGCGTCCCACGCCGAGCGGCCCGAGGACCCCGACGCGCCGAGCCGCCCCAGAGCAGTGCGCCGCGCCGCACCACGGAGCCGCGCCAGAGCGGCGAGCCCCGGCGGACCGGTGAGCGGCGCCGGAACAGTGAGTCGCGCCGGACCAGCGAGTCGCGGCAGCCCAGAGAGCCCCGGCGGACCGGTGAACCGCGCCGGACCGCTGAGTCGCGGCGGAGTGCCGAGCCGTCTGTGTCGGGTCGGCCCTTTCGCGAGCTGCGTCGCCTGTTCCGGGACGGCAGGCTCTCGTGGAGCGATCTGGATCCCGGCGAGCGCGCGGCGTTGACGCCGTATCAGCGGCAGCAGTTGCTGGACTGGGAGAACGACGTCCTCGAGCGGGGCGATCAGGACCTGCACCGCTCCACCTCGGTGCGCACCCGCTCCGGCGGGCTGCCGACCCTTGGCCGGTGGAACTGACCTAGTAGTAGCCCGGCTGCTGGAACGGCGGAGGCGGCGTCGTCCCCGGCGGATACTGCGGCGGGTAAGGCTGCTGCGGATACGGCTGAGGCGGATAGGGCCCTTGCGCCGGATACCCCTGCGGCGGGCCCTGAGGCGGTTGCCCCTGTGCTGGATAGCCCTGCGGCGCGTACCCCTGCGCCGGGTAGCCCGGGTACCCCTGTCCCGGATAAGGCTGCGGTTGACCGAAGTGCCTCGGCAGGTACGTCACCAGATGCGCCAGCTTCGCCAGCGTCCCCACCACCTTCTGCGGCGTCGTGTTCGCCAGCATCACCATCTCCGCGTACACCAGCTCGTTCCCCACCAGGGACCACGTGCCCAGTTCGGCCTCACGAAGGAAACCCACCAGCGGCGGCGTGAGGATCTGCGCCGCCACGTGCGGGTCGGTGTCCACCAGGCGGTGTCTGCGGTCGAACTTGCGCTCGCCGGTCATCGGGCGCGGGTGGTGGTCGACGTCGGCGTACACCTCGTTGTTCGACGTGATCTGGAAGAACGGCATCGGCGCCTGCAGGGTGACGGCCCAGACCGAGTCGGTGCGGAAGTCGTGGTGTTTGTTCAGCGTGAGGCCCATCGCCTGCATGTTGACGACGCGGTCGCGGCGGATGAAGTCGAACATGGTGAACGGCAGGCCGTCGCAGACGCCGGTGAGGGCGCCGTACGCCATGCGCATGTCGCCGCGCTGGGTGAGCGGGAGGACGCGCCAGCGGTCGAGGAGGGCGGGGGCCTCCTCGGCGAACTGCCAGCCCCGCTCGTACGCCAGCCCCGCCCGCTCCCTGTTCACCCGGTTGATCCCGGGCATCCGCGACCACGCGGTCCGGTTGCTGAAGTCCATGCCGACCAGGCTAGGGAAATCCGCCCTATTACTGTGGCCGTGTGGGCGAACTGCACTCCGACTGCTCCCGGTGCCACGGGCTGTGCTGTGTCGCGCTCGCGTTCACCCGGTCCGCCGACTTCCCCGTCGACAAGCCCGCCGGGACGCCGTGCGGGAACCTGCTGGCCGATTTCCGCTGCGGCGTCCACGACCGCCTCCGCGACAACGGCTACGCGGGGTGCACCGTCTTCGAGTGCTTCGGCGCGGGCCAGCGCGTGTCGCAGGGCCCCGACTGGCGCGACGACCCTGCCGCCGCCGAGCCGATGTTCGCCCGGTTCGGCAAGGTCCGCGCCCTCCACGAACTCCTCTGGCATCTCGCCGAGGCGCTGGCCCTGCCCGGGACCGAGCCGGTGCGCGCCGACCTCGCCCGGATCCGGGACCAAGTGGACAAAGCGGCCGACGACCCCGACGTCGACGTCGGCGCGCAGCGCTCGGCCGCGGTCGGGGTCCTCCGCGCGGCGGCCGACCTGGCCCGCGGCCGCGGCCCCGACCTCGCCGGAGCCGATCTGATCGGCCGCGACCTGCGCCGACGCGCTCTGAACGGCGCGTCCCTGCGCGGCGCGCTGCTGCTGGGCGCCGATCTGCGTGGCGCCGACCTCGCCAAGGCCGACCTCACCGGCGCCGACCTGCGTGGGGCGGACCTGCGCGGAGCGGATCTCTCCGGCGCGTTGTTCGTCACCCAGCCGCAGCTCACGGCCGCGGTGGGCGACGTGACGACGCTCCTGCCCGCCGCACGGACCCGCCCCGCGCACTGGCGCTAGGAGTGCGGGCAGGTGTCGCGGTACTCCGAGATCGTCGACTCCGCCGGGGCGGGGCAGAGGAACTGCTCGTAGCGGGTGTCGTTGTCGATGAACCGCTTGAGCCAGGAGATGCTGTACTTGGCGATGGTGACGTTCGGCGAGTTCGGCGCGTAGTGGCTCGCGTCGTTCAGCTCCAGGTACGCCTTGTCCAGCTCGGCGGGCATCCCCTCGTAGAACGGCTCGGAGTGGCTGGCCACCGGGGCGACCCCGTCGTTCTCCGCGCCGACGACCAGCGTCGGGACCGCCATCCGCGACCACGTCTTGGTCGTGTGCCACCCGGTCAGCGGGATGGACGCCTGCAGCGACGGCCGGTCGTTCGCCGCCTCGATAGCGCCGCCGCCGCCCATCGAGTGCCCCATGACCCCGAGCCGCGTCGGATCGATGCGGTTGCGCAGGCTGCTGCCGGTCAGGTGGTCGAGCGCGGCCAGCAGCTGGTCGGCCCGCGCGCTGGGCTGGTCGTAGCGGCTCAGCGTGTCGATGGTGATCACCACGAAGCCCTGGGACGCGATGCGCGGGCCCAGCCACGCGATGCTCGACTGCGTCGCGGTGTACCCGGGGGAGATCGCGATGGCGCCGAACGTGCCCTGCGAGGTGTCGGTGGGGTAGTACACGGTGCCGCCGCCGAACCCGCGCGCCGCCGTCCGGGACACGGTGGACTGGGCGACCGCGAACGGCCCGCGCGACGCCTCGATGCTCGACTCCGTGGGATCGGGTCCCCGCTCGTACGGGTTGTCCGAGGCATGGGCGGCGGATGTGCCCGCCGTCAGCCCGCCCACCAGCACCAGCGGCGCGAGAACGCGCATGGCGAAGCCCTTGCGTGCCATGGATTGTCTCCTGATCGGAGGGTGACCGGCCGCTTACCGACCGACGAGTAGCTAGATTGTTAGACGATCGAGGAAAGTCGGTCAAGAGGTTTGGGAAAAGGTGATCGGAACCCGGAAGTTGCAGGGTGCGAGGTGAATTCCGCCGCCCGTGCAACAACCGGGCCCGCCGGAGGCGTTTCCCGCCCGAATGATCCAGCCACGTTGGAGGGACCGTGCCCGATGGAGGGTTCGACGACTTCGTGGTGGAGCGCATCGACCGGCTGCTGCGCTACGCCACCGCCCTGTGCTGCGACCGGCACCTGGCGCAGGACATCGTCCAGGAGGTGCTGTTGCGCGCCCAGCGGCGCTGGTCGCGGATAGCCGCGACCGACGCGCCGTACCTGTACGTGAAGAAGATGGTCACCAACGAGTACCTGTCGTGGCGGCGCAGGCGCGCGGCGAGCGACGTCGCCGCCGCGCCCGAGGTGATGGCCGCGCTGTCGCCGTCGGTCGGCGACCGGACCGATGCCCACGCCGACCGCGACGCCATGCGCGCGCTCATCGCGATCCTGCCGCGCAAACAGCGCGCGGCCCTGGTGCTGCGCTACTACGAGGACTACTCCGACGCCGAGATCGCCCGCGTGCTGGGCTGCGCCGAGGTGACCGTCCGCTCCCAGATCTCCCGTGCCCTGCGCGCGCTGCGCGTGGCCGAACCCGCCCGAGAGGTGGTCCGGTGACCGAGGACGACATCCGAGCCGTGCTGGCGGACGAGGCGGCCCGGGCCGTGCCCGGGTCCGTCGTGGTCGAGCGCCTGCGCGCGCCCCGCAGGCGCCGCGGCGGACTGGCCGCGGCCGTGGCGGTCGCGGCGGCCGCTGCCGTGGCCGCGGTGAGCATCCCCCTGATGGCGGGCCGGGACGCGCCGACGGCGCCCGTGGCCCCGGCCGCGCCCGCGCCCGCCCGGAACGTGGTGGTGATCGGGTCCGACGGCGGCCGCGCCGACTCGATCATGCTGGTCAGGGTCGACGCGGGCCGGGTCGCGGTGCTGTCGCTGCCGAGGGACGCGTGGGTCGACATCCCCGGCCACGGCATGGGCAAGCTGAACTCGGCGTACCTGTCCGGCCCCGAGGCCATGGTCGCCGCGGTGGAGCGGCTGACCGGCCAGCCGGTCGACCACTACGCCGCCGTGGAGATGGCGGGCTTCCAGCGGTTGGCCGACGCCGTCGGCGGGGTCGAGGTGTGCCTGCGGGCGCCGTCCGCCGACGGGTTCTCCGGGGCCGACTTCCCGGCCGGGCGGCAGAGCCTGTCCGGCGCGGCCGCCCTCGCCTTCGTGCGCCAGCGCCACGGCCTGCCCAACGGCGACCTCGACCGCGTCGTGCGCCAGCAGGTGTTCGCGCGGGCACTGGTCGACAAGCTGGTCACGACGGTCCTCACCGACCCCGGCCGTCGCGCCGAGCTGACCGCGCTCGTCGAGGACGTGGTCGACACCGACCCCGGCTGGAGCCCGGTGGCCATGGCCGCCGAGGCCACCGGCCCGGTCCGCGTCGCCACGATCCCGATCGCCGACGTCAACGGCACGGTGGGCGGCCTGGCCGTCCTGAAGGTCGACGCCGCCCAGGTCGCGGCGTTCACGGCGGAGTTCTTCGCCCCCGCCGGGTCAACGGCGCCGCCGTCCGGTCCGCCCGCGCCGGGCGGGGATGGCTGCGTGAACTAGAGGCTGAGGAGGCTCTGGGCGCCGGTGAACACGCCGACCAGCACGAGCAGGACGGCGAACGCCGTGGAGAGCGTGTGGCCCGGCAGCCGCTCGGTGAGCCGCTTCCCCGCCAGGCACGCGATCACGGCGGTGATCGTGAACGGCGCGATGACCGCCCAGTCCACGTGCAGGTCGCCGACGCGGGCGCCGAAGGATGTCAGCGCGTTGAACCCGATGACCAGCAGGGACGTGCCGATCGCGGTCGGCATCGGCATCCGCAGGACGATCACCAGCGCCGGGACGACCAGGAACCCGCCGCCCACGCCGAGGAAGCCGGTCAGGAAGCCGATCGGCGCGGCCACGGCCACCGCCTTCGCGCCCACCCGGGTGCGCACGGCCACGGCCTGCCGCGCTTCCCCGGCGTGGCGGCGGGTGTCGACCAGCATCGCGCCCGCCGCCAGCACGGTGACGGCCGCGAACGCCAGCAGCAGCACCGACTGGTCGACGTCGCGGTTCAGCGCGGTGCCCAGGACGGCGGCTGGCCCGCCGATCACCCCGAAGGCCACCGCGGTCCGCCAGTCGATGCTGCCGTCGCGGGCCCGCGCGGCCGCGCCCGCGAGCGCGGTCAGCCCGACGATGATCACGCTGCCGGTGGTGGCGTCCTGGCCGCTCTGCCCGAGCAGGTAGACCAGCACGGGCACGGTCAGCACGCCGCCGCCACCCCCGAGGGCGCCCACGACGAGGCCGATCACCGCGCCCAGCGGCGCCGCCAGCAGGACCACCATCAGGCCCGCCGGGGGCGCAGCCGGTAGCCGGTCGCGGCGGGCAGGTCGGCGGTGACGCTGAACATGTCGCCGCGCACGACCGTGTGCCGCCACTCGACCGGCCTGCCGCCCGCGCAGCCGAGCCGGTCGATGGCCAGGGCGGCGACCTCGCCGTCGATGTCGAGCAGGGCGCGCTCGCCGGGGGTGGGGATGACGGCGCGGATGTGCTCCTGCCCGCCGGTCAGGTGCACGCCGCAGAGCGCGGCGTACTGCTCGTACAGGGCGGTGCGGGTGAAGTCGACGTCCAGCAGCGGGGCGGCGAGGTCGGCGGGCAGCCAGGCCCGGTCGACGGCCAGCGGCTCGTCGCCCGCCAGCCGCAGCCGCTCCAGGTAGACCAGCGGCGTGGACTCCTCCAGGCCGAGGCGGGCGGCGACCACGCCGTCGGCGCGGGTGTCGAGGACGTGGACGACGCTGCGCTGCGGCACGCCGGTGGCCTCGACGGCGGCGAACAGGCTGTAGAGCGTGCCCAGGGACTGCTCGATGCCGGGGGAGGGCAGCAGCCGGGGCGCGCGCCCGCGGGCGGCGGTCACCGTCCCCTCGCCGCGCAAGCGCGCGAGTGCCTGGCGGACGGTGTGCCTGCTTACCTGGTACTGCTCGGCGATCGACAGCTCGCCGGGGAACCCCTCGGCGAACTCGCCGTCGGCCAGCCGTCCGCGCAGGTCGGCGAGCAGCTGGGCCCAGAGGGGCTCGCCGGAGTCGCGCCGCAGCGGTGTCGCACCCATGCTCTCATCCTTTGAGATCGCTGCCGCCTAATGTACGGTCATTATGGAAGAGCGGGCAAGCGGAGGTGACGCAGTGGGCCTCAGCGTCGAGGTCGTGGAGACCACCGAGTTGGGCGACCGCAGCTACGTCGCGCATGACGGCGCGGTGGCCGTGGTGGTCGACCCCCAGCGCGACATCGACCGCGTCGAGGCGGTGCTGGCCCGGCACGGCCTGCGGTGCGCGCTGGTCGTGGAGACCCACATCCACAACGACTACGTGACCGGCGGCCACGAGCTGGCCCGCCGCACGGGCGCGGCGTACCTGGTCGCGGCGGGCGACGACGTCTCCTTCGACCGCGACGCGGTCTCCGACGGGGACGTGCGCACCGCCGGTTCGCTCACCGTGCGCGTGGTCGCCACCCCCGGGCACACCGACCACCATCTGTCCTATGTGGTGAGTCGCGGCGCCGAGTCCGCGGTCTTCACCGGCGGGTCACTGCTGTTCGGCGGGGTCGGCCGCACGGACCTGGTGGACCCGGACCGCACGGAGGAGCTGGCCCGCGCGCAGTTCCGCTCGGCCCGCAGGCTGGCCGCCGAACTCGGCGACGACGTGCCGGTCTACCCCACGCACGGCTTCGGCAGCTTCTGCTCGTCCGGATCGGCCGCCGCGGGCGCGACCAGCACGATCGGCGACGAGCGCCGCCGCAACGACGCCCTGGTCGAGCAGGACGAGGACGCGTTCGTCACCAAGCTGGTCGCGGGCCTGACCGCGTACCCGAGGTACTACGCCCACATGAGCGCGCTCAACCGGCAGGGCCCCGGTGCGCCCGACCTCTCGCCGCCGGAACCGGTCGACCCCGACGAGCTGCGCAGGCGCATCCGCGCGGGGGAGTGGGTCGTCGACCTGCGCGACCGGACCGCGTACGCCGCCGAGCACGTCGGCGGCACCATCAGCATCGCGCTCGGCGACCGCTTCAGCACGTACCTGGGCTGGCTGATCCCCTGGGGCAGCCCGCTCACGCTGATCGGCGAGACCGCCGACCAGGTCGCCGACGCCCAGCGCCAACTGGTCCGCATCGGCGTCGACCGGCTCGCGGGCGCGGCCGTCGGCACACCGTCCGAGCTGGCCAAGCCCGAGGAGGTCCGGACGTACCCGACCGCCACGTTCGCCGACCTCGCCCGGGCCCGCGCCGACGCCGGGGTCCACATCATCGACGTGCGCCGCGAGGACGAGCGCGCGGCGGGCCACATCCCCGGCTCGACGCACATCCCGCTGCACTCGCTGCTCGACCGCCTCGGCGAGGTGCCGCGGGGCAGGCTGTGGGTGCACTGCGCGGCGGGCACGCGCGCGGCCATCGCCGCCAGCCTGCTCGCCCGCGCGGGCCACGACGTCGTCCTGGTCGACGACGACTTCGCCGCGAACTCCCACCGGTTCGGCTAGAACGGCACGCCGTGGTCGCTGGCGGCGCGGATCAGCCGGGCGACGCGGGCCAGCCGCGACTCCGGCTCGGGCTCCGGCTCGTCGGCCCGGGGCTCCGGCGCCGTGTCCTGGTCGACCGTGTCCGCGCTCACCCGGCCAGTCGAGCACCGGCCGACCCGGGCGGCAAGTGGTCCCGCGATGCGGGACGGTCCCTCACGCGCGGCCGCGCAGCATCAGGTTCCAGTACAGGGCGGGCAGGCCGTACCGCTTGAGGTACCACATGTCGCGCCGTTCCCTGATCGTGTCGATGAACGGGATCGACGGCGTCGGCGTCATCGAGTAGTCGAACTCCGCGAGCAGCATGGACCGTCGGGACGTGGTGAGCGGGCAGGACGCGTAGCCGTCGTACCGGGCGCTCGGCGGGCGGCCCGCCATGGCGTCGAGCAGGTTGGCGGCCACCACCGGCGCCTGCTTGCGGACCGCGGCGCCGGTCTTGGAGTTCGGGCTGGACCCGGCGTCGCCGAGGGCGAACACCTCGGGGTGGCGGACGTGGCGCAGGGTGTGCCGGTCGATCTCCACGTACCCGTCCGGACCGGCGAGCGCGGACCGCTTCACCCAGTCCGGCGCGCTCTGCGGCGGGACCACGTGCAGCAGGTCGTACTCCAGGACGCTCTCGGCCTCCGGACCGGCGATCCGCGCCTTGCGGGCGTCGGCGTCGACCTCGACGAGCTCGCTCCGGAAGTGCACCCTGATGCCGTAGCGCCGCACCACGCCGTCGAGGACGCGCGCGAACTCCCTGACCCCGAAGACCGTGGGCGTCGGCAGCACCAGGTGCACGTCGATCTTGTCGAGGACGCCCTGCTCGCGCCAGTAGTCCGCGGCGAGGTAGGCGATCTTCTGCGGCGCGCCCCCGCACTTGATCGGCCCCGACGGCATGGTGAACACCGCGGCGCCCGACCGCAGTCCCTTGATGTACCTCCAGGTCGCGGGCGCGAGGTCGTAGCGGTAGTTGCTGGACACGCCCGCGAGCCCCAGCGTCGGCTCCAGGCCGGGGATCGCGCCCCAGTCGAGCTGGATGCCCGGGCACAGCACCAGGTACTCGTAGCCGACCGCGGACCCGTCGTCGAGGGTGACCTCGCGGGTGTCCGGGTCGACGCCCACCGCTGCCTGCCGGACCCAGGTCACCCCCTTCGGCACCACGGACGCCTGCGGTCGGGCGCTGCTGTGCGCGGGCGCGAGACCACCGCCGACGAGCGTCCACAGCGGCTGGTAGTAGTGCGTGCCCGATGGGTCGATCACCACGACGTCGCGCTGGCCCGCCCGCCGCAGCCGCGCCGCGACCGAGATCCCCGCGCTGCCACCCCCGACGATCACGATCCGGTGCCGCCAGTCCGCCACGTCCGCCTCCCGACTGAAATGTACGGACATATTACTGTCCCATAATGTGGGCGATCAAGGGCGGTACTAGGGTCGGCGGCGTGAGGTGGGCGGCAATCGTCCTGGCGGGCGGACGCGGGAGCAGGCTCGGCGGCATCGACAAGCCCGCCCTGGTCATCGGCGGGATGACCCTGCTCGACCGGGCCGTCGCCGCCGTCGAGGGCGCGGACCCGGTGGTCGTCGTGGGCCCGCGCAGGCCCACCGCCCGCCCGGTCGTCTGGACCCGCGAGGTCGAGCCCGGCAGCGGACCGGTCGCCGCGCTGGCCGCCGGTCTGTCGGCCGTGGACACCGCCGGCACCGTCCCGGCGCTCGATGACACCGCGCCTGACGTGCCTGCGCGCGACATTCCAGCGCCTGATGTCGTCGTGCTGCTTGCCGCCGACCTGCCCGCCGTGGACTGCGCCACAGTGCGCCGTGTGCGCGACGCGGTGGGGGAGACCGGGGCCGTGCTGGTCGACACCGAAGGCCGCGACCAGTGGCTGCTGAGCGCGTGGCGCGTCGACGTCCTGCGTGCCGCCGTCGAGCGCTCCGGGCGCGGCCTCTACGCCGTCCTCGGCCCGCTGGCGCCCGTGCGCGTGCCCGATCCCGGCGGCGCGTCGTCCGATCTGGACACCCCGGCCGACCTCGACCGGTGGCGCTAGCCGGACCCGCGTTTCACAGGGCTCATACCGGTGGTGGGGTTGGCTGTCCTGGTATCCCGCCACAGGAGGAACGCCGGTGACCGAGCCGACCACGCCCGCCCACGACGCCCAGGTGCTGGAGCGCACCGTGTTCGAGGTCAAGCGCGTCATCGTCGGGCAGGACCGGCTGGTGGAACGCGTCCTCGTCGGGCTGCTCGCCAAGGGCCACCTGCTGCTCGAGGGCGTCCCCGGGGTGGCCAAGACGCTGGCCGTGGAGACCTTCGCCAAGGTCGTCGGCGGGTCGTTCTCCCGCGTGCAGTTCACCCCCGACCTCGTGCCCGCCGACATCCTCGGCACCCGCATCTACCGCCAGGGCACCGAGCGCTTCGACGTCGAGCTGGGCCCGGTCGTGGCCAACTTCGTGCTCGCCGACGAGATCAACCGCGCGCCCGCCAAGGTGCAGTCGGCGATGCTGGAGGTCATGGCCGAGCGGCACGTGTCCATCGGCGGCCAGACCTTCCCGATGCCCGACCCGTTCCTGGTGCTGGCCACCCAGAACCCGATCGAGAACGAAGGCGTCTACCCGCTGCCCGAGGCCCAGCGCGACCGGTTCCTCTTCAAGATCATCGTCGAGTACCCGACGGCCGAGGAGGAGCGCGAGATCGTCTACCGGATGGGCGTCGAGCCCCCGGTGCCCGACCAGGTGCTCAGCCCGGAGGAGCTGATCCGGCTGCAGAAGGTCGCCTCCCGGGTCTTCGTCCACCACGCGCTCGTCGACTACACCGTCCGGCTGGTGCTGGCCACCCGCACCCCGGCCGAGCACGGCCTCGCCGACGTCGCGGGCTGGATCGCCTACGGCGCGTCCCCGCGCGCCAGCCTCGGCATCATCGCCGCGGCCCGGGCGCTGGCCCTGGTCCGCGGCCGCGACTACGTGCTGCCCCAGGACGTGGTCGACGTGGTGCCGGACGTGCTGCGCCACCGCCTGGTGCTCAGCTACGACGCCCTCGCCGACGGCGTCCCCGTCGACCACATGGTCACCCGCGTGCTGCAGACCGTCCCGCTGCCGCAGGTCTCGGCCCGGCCGCAGGTGCCAGCGGGCAGGCCGTGACCCGCGGCGAACGACCCGGCTGGGCGCCGCCCATCCTGCGCGGCGACCGGATGGAGGCCGGGCTGCGGCTGCTGGAGATCGACGTCCGCCGCAGGCTCGACGGCCTGCTGCAGGGCAACCACCTCGGCCTGGTGCCCGGCCCCGGCTCCGAGCCCGGCGAGGCCCGGCCGTACCAGCCCGGCGACGACGTGCGCCGCATGGACTGGGCCGTCACCGCCCGCACGACCACCCCGCACATCCGGGAGACCGTCGCCGACCGCGAACTGGAGACGTGGCTGGTGGTCGACCTCTCGGCGTCGCTGGACTTCGGCACGGCCGCCTGCGAGAAGCGCGACCTCGCGGTGGCCGCCGTCGCCGCCATCACGCACCTGACGCGCGGCGGCGGCAACCGCGTCGGCGCGCTCATCGCGACCGGCGAGCGGACCGCCCGCGTGCCCGCGCGCGGCGGCCTCGCCCACGCCCGCGGTCTGGTGCGCCGGGTGGCCGAGACGCCGAGCCCGCCCGAGGGGGTGCGCGGCGACCTCGCCGCCGCCATCGACCAGCTGCGCCGCCCGCCGCGCCGCCGCGGCCTGGCCGTCGTGGTCTCGGACTTCCTGGGCGACACCGACTGGCAGCGCCCGCTGCGCGCGTTGTCGCTGCGCCACGAGCTGGTCGCCGTCGAGATCGTCGACCCGCGCGACACGGAGCTGCCCGACGTCGGCACCGTCGTGCTGGCCGACCCGGAGACCGGCCGCCAGCGCGAGGTGACGGCGACGCCCTTGCTGCGCAAGGAGTTCGCCGCCGCCGCGGCGCAGCACCGGTCCACTGTGGCCGCCTGCCTGCGCCGCGCGGGCGCGGCCCACCTGACGCTGCGCACGGACTCGGACTGGATCGCCGACACCGTGCGGTTCGTCGTGTCCCGCAAGCGCCGCTGGTCGGGAGGTGTGGCGTGACCCTGAGCCTGAGCGGGTTCACCGCGCCGTGGTGGTTCCTGCTGCTGCTGGCCGTCGCCGCGCTGGTGGTCGGCTACCTGCTGGTGCAGCGCTCGCGCCGCCGCCGGGTCATGCGGTTCACCAACCTGGAGCTGCTGGAGCGCGTCGCGCCGAGGCGGCAGGGCTGGGTGCGGCACGTGCCCGCGGTCGGCCTGGTGATCGCCCTGATGCTGCTCACGACCGCGATGGCGGGCCCGACCGCCGAACAGCGCGTGCCGCGCAACCGGGCGACCGTCGTGCTGGTGATCGACGTGTCGCTGTCCATGGAGGCGACCGACGTGCCGCCGTCGCGGCTCAAGGCAGCGCAGGAGGCGGCGCGCACGTTCGTCCAGGGCCTGACGCCCGGGGTGAACCTGGGCCTGATCAGCTTCGCGGGCACGGCGACGGTCCTGGTGGCCCCGACGACCGAGCGCGCGGCCGTGGTCAACTCCATCGACAACCTCAAGCTCGCCCAGTCCACCGCGACCGGCGAGGCGATCTTCGCGGCCATGCAGTCGATCGAGAGCTTCTCATCGGTGGTCGGCGGCCCCGACGGACCGCCGCCCGCGCGCATCGTGCTGATGTCGGACGGGAAGCAGACGATCCCGACGGAGTTCGAGGACGACCCCCGGGGCTCGTTCACCGCGGCCCGCGCGGCGAAGGACAAGGGCATCCCGATCACCACGATCTCCTTCGGCACGATGCAGGGCACCGTCGAGATCGAGGGCCGCGTGCAGTCGGTCGAGGTCGACGACGACGCCATGCGCGAGATAGCCCGGCTCTCCGGCGGCGATTTCTACACCGCCGCCACCGCCGAGCAGCTGCGCAGCGTATACGACACCCTCGGCGAACAGATCGGATATGAGATCAAGTTCACCGACGCGAGCAGACCGTGGCTCATCATGGGCACATTGTTGGCAGTATTGGCGGCGGCGATGTCGTTGGTCGTCGGGCAGCGGCTTCCGTAGGTTCCACAGTTAACAGGGCCTTTCCGTCGCCCTCTGTCAACCCGCTGACCTGCTGGGATGGTCGAATTCCGGTTCCTACCTGCGCGTTAACAGTCGAGTCGGCAAACCGGTAAACACCGGCACTTGTGCGGGCGTGCGCCGCTGCGGTGGTATTCGAGGCGTCGGTCGGTTGCGAGAAAGATTCGCAGACGGCGGGAAACGCCGTTCCCGTCATCGCGGGACCGATCGAAACCCTGCACCCAACGCATGGAGAACTCGTGAAACGCACTCTCGTCGCGGTGGCCCTGCTCACCGTCGCGGGCGCTTCCGTCGCCGCACTCCCGGCACTCGCCGCCGCCCCCGCCGACCTCGCCGCCGCCGCGTCGCCGGGGATGCTCGCCGCCATGGAGCGCGACCTCGGCCTGTCGAAGGACGCCGCGCTCGCCCGGATCGCCGCCGAGGACAAGGCCGCCAGGACCGAGGACAGGCTGCGCGCCACCCTGTCCGACGCCTTCGGCGGCTCCTGGTTCGACGCCGCGTCCGGCACGCTCGTCGTCGGTGTCACCGACGCGGGCAAGGCGTCCGCCGTCCGCGCCGACGGCGCCCGCGCCGCCGTCGTCCGGCACAGCGCCCGCAAGCTCGACGCGACCGCCGACACCCTGGACCGCTCGCTCGCCGCCGCCCCGGCGGGCGTCACCGGCTGGTACGTCGACGTGCGGCGGAACACCGTCACCGTCACCGCCGCCCCGGGCGCCACCGCCCAGGCGAAGTCCTTCGTGGCCCGCGCGGGCGCCGACCGCGCCGCGGTCACGGTCGTGGAGTCGGCCGAGACCCCGCGCACCCTCTACAACCTCTACGGCGGCGACGCCTACTACATGGGCAGCGGCGGCCGCTGCTCGGTCGGCTTCTCCGTGCAGGGCGGCTACGTGACGGCGGGCCACTGCGGCCGGGTCGGCACCTCGACCACCGGCTCCAACCGCGTCGCCCAGGGCACCTTCCGCGGCTCGTCCTTCCCCGGCGACGACCTCGCCGTGGTGGCCGTGAACTCGTCGTGGACCCCGCAGGGCATGGTCAACCGCTACGACGGCTACGGCGTGTCGGTGCGCGGCTCGCAGGAGGCCCCGGTGGGCTCGTCGGTCTGCCGGTCGGGCTCGACCACGGGCTGGCACTGCGGCACCATCCAGTCGAAGAACCAGACCGTCCGCTACGCCGAGGGCGCCGTCTACGGCCTCACCCGCACGTCGGTCTGCGCCGAACCCGGCGACTCGGGCGGCTCGTTCATCAGCGGAAACCAGGCCCAGGGCGTCACCTCCGGCGGCTCAGGCGACTGCACGTCGGGCGGCACCACGTACTTCCAGCCCGTCAACGAGATCCTCAACCGCTACGGCCTGACCCTGGTCACCCGCTAGCCCCAGGGCGCCGCCCCCTCCGGGGCGGCGCCCTCCGCATGCCTCTTGTGTATGTGGCGCAGCCGCCTCGATGAGGCGGCACGATCACCTACTCCCCGACGACAGATCGCCCACTGCGGCAGGCCGCTCCGCCCAGGAGGTCACCCTCAACGGGCGGCTCTTCCCAGCAGGTGACTCTTCTCGGCAGGTCGCTCCGCCTAGCAGGCCGCTCGCCGCTGGCAGGTCGCTCCGCCTAGCAGGCCGCTCGCCGCTGGCAGGTCGCCTCACCCGGCAGGTGGCCCGCCCCTGGCAGGCCCCTCCGACTATCAGGTCGCTCATCCCCGGCAGGTCACTCCGCCCAGCTGTCGCTCGTACCCGGCAGTCGCCCTCGCCCAGCCAGCCACTCGTCCCAGCGAGTCGCGCCGCCCGGCGGGCCGCTCCGCCCGGCGGGCCGCTCCACGCGACAGTTCGTCCTTCTCAGCGGATCGACCCGCCCAACGGGCCACTCCGCGCAGCGGCGCCCCTTCTACTCGCCGATGACGGGCGGCGCGGTCACCTGATCCGTGCCGAACAACCCATCCGGATCGTTCTCGACGAGGAAGCTGGCGCGCTCGTGCTCGCCGTCCTCCCCACCCTGCCCCCGACCGGCACCCGCCCCCAGCCCGCCCGCGATGCCCCCGCGGGCGCCCCCCGCCGCAGCCCCCGCACCACCGGGCACACCCCCGCCCCGAGGCCCGAACCCACCCTGCTGACCAGCCCCTTGCTGCCCACCACTCAACGGACCAGGCCCGACCCCCGGCCTGCCGACCCCACCAGACCCAGCCGCCCTGCCCGCTCCACCCGATCCGCCCGCCCCACCAAGCCCGCCTGCTCGACCCGACCTGCCTGACCCACCGGACCTGCCCGACCCAGCACCATCAGGCCCCCGCCCCACCCCACGACCACCCGGACCGCCGTACCAGGGCCCGACCGACCCGATCGGATCCCCCTGCGGCATCCCACCGACCCCGGGATAAGGCCCACCGGACACCCCACCCGGCACCCCGGTCCCCGCAAACCCGGACGTCCCCGTCCCACCCCCACCCGGCACCCCCACCGGCTCCCCGCCCTGATGCCCACCACCCCCGGCCCCGCCGTACCCAGGCCCACGCCCACCCCCGCCGCCGCCACGGGGATCATCCTCCGGCGGCTCCTCCCGAGGCGGCGTGGCCGTAGCAGGCGGAGCAAAAGCAGGCGCGGTGGCCGCACTACCCGCCAACGTCAGGTCATACCCCCGAACAACCTCAGCCGCCTCCCGATGCGCCGCCTCCTGAGCCGCCGCCGCCCGCTGATTCGCCGCCGCCTGCTGGTTGTACAGCGCCGGATCAGTGATCGTCTGCAACTGCGCCGCCGCCGCGACCGGGTCGTAGGGCGGATAGGGCGGTGGCGGGACCTTCGCCTTCGCACTGGCCAGCGCGTCGGCCTGCCGAGCGGTGACGGTGCCCGCGAGCTGTGAGGCCCGTCCGGCCTCACCAGCCCTGTTGGCCATCTCGGCGACCGCCCGACGAGCCTGGGTGGCAGCCTCCCCGGTCCATGCGGACTCGCTGTCGGCGATGGCTTTGGCGACCGTGTCGCCGAACGTGGTGAGGTCGTTGCCCAGCCGAACCCAGAGATCCCCCGTCGCCCCCACGGCGCCCGGGTCAACTCCATTGTGGACGGAGTCGTACAGCTCCTGGTGCGGAATCCCCTCGTAGTGCACGGCAGGCGCACCGGGCGGCTGACGCGTCAGCGTGTTCTGCGCAAGCCCACGAGCCTGAGCGTCGAGCCGGTCCCCGGTGTGCAACATCGCGTCGACGTACCCCACCAGCGGACCGAGGAACGGCCCGTACTTCTGCTGCCCGCCCCGGATCAACTCCTGCCGGATCTCCTCGGCCGTCATGGACCGGCCGTACTCGTTGATCCCGTACTGGTCCTTCGCCGCCTTGATGTTCGGCTGCCCCGCCCCGGTCATCCGACCCCCCTACGATTCCGGCAGATTCTTCTCAACGAGCCCCGCCGTCCGCTCCGCCAACGCACACGACTCCTCAACGTCCCCCTGGCGATCGACAGAGACGACGTCCACGCGCGAGGAGTCCGACACGCCGATATAGACAGTGCATCCCCCGGCGGCGGAGTTCTTCGCGATCTTGGCGTCGTGCGAGCCCACCCTGGTCTCCGTCGCGTTCGACGCCCTGACCCCGTCGAGACCTGCGTTGGTTCGGATTCCGGTGCTGGTCGTACCCGCTGCCGTATGAGCCGTGCAGATCCGGGCGCTTCCCGTCTGGGCCTCCCCCTCCACCTTCGTGACGCCGAGCGTCTGCCGGTCGTCCGAGGTGAGGAGATCGCACGGACTCATGTCGGCCAGCGTCGTGGCTCGCTCGGTCGTCGGCTCCGCGGACGTGCTCTGCGTGCTCGTCCGCTCAGCGGTGTTCGGCCCGGGGACGGGTTCCCCAGGCGAACTGGTGCCGCACGAGGCGATGAAGGCCAACGCCGCTGTGGCAATGACGGCGCGAACACGCGAGATCACTGGGGTTCCTCTTTCACATGCCTGCGTCGGCGATGTCCTGTGCGGCATTCTGGTCACCTTCGGTGTAGGCGCCCGTCGAGGCCTTCAGTGAAGCCTCGATGCTGGCCAGGTCTTCTTGGAGGGACTTCAGGAAGGGGATGAACCCCTGGGTGGAATCGGTCGCGACGGAAGCCATGAACGGTTTGTAGACCTGGGCCGCGGGTGTCTGACCGAGCAGTGGTTCCTCGCTGAGGTAAACGGCCTCGGTGAGCATGTAGTTGACCTTGTCCTGCATCTCCGTGACGGCGGCGCGGAGGGCTTGAGCGCCTGGGCCGGAGAAGGTGAAGCCCTGGCTGGATGCCCAGGCCAGGTCGGTGGCGACTTGGTGCATTCCGTGGATGGCAAACATTCGCGTTCCCCCTCGGTTCCCCGGGTGGACTGTAGCAGTGAGTGATGGGGTGGTCGCTGGATTGGACGAGTTCGGCGACGGAGTGGTTCTGGGCCGGTCAGGTGAACTTGGTGAGGGATCGAGCGATCAGGTGGCTGATCCTGGCCTGGTCGGCGGGGGTGTAGGTGGTGTGGAGGGCGCCGTCGGGGGAGGGGGTGGTGGTGACGGCGTGTCTGCCCGCATCGGTGTCGAGCCAGGAGATGGAGTCGGGTGGGAGGCGTGGAGTCGTTGTGCTGATGAGGAAACTGCCGCCGCCCAGGCGTGGGCGGGACAGCAGGGCTTGGGCAGCGCGACTGGCCGGGTCGGCGGCGGAGGGGGCCGCTCGGAGATAGGTGTGGGCGGCGGGTTCGCGGCCGGTGGTGAAGGTGATGGAACCGCCCGGACCGGGGCGCAGGGCCGGGAGGAGGCCGACGGCGGCGCGGGGAGCGCCTTCGGCCGTCACGGGTGTGTAGGCGATGCGGGATTCGCTTTGTACGGCGAGGATTGCTCGCTTTCCATGGACGGCGACGGCCGCGATGATCGGCCTGCGGTCCGCCATTCCGGTGATGGCGATAGTCACCGGAGCGGTCGCGAATGTGGTGAGGGTTTCTTCAAGTTCAGCGGTGAAGCGCGTGCCGCTGATGAGACGCGCGCTTCCAAAGCGGTCTTGACGGCGGCGAAACGCGCTTCCCGGCCGAGTCCGCCGAAGCATGGGGTGGTGAACGGGAATCGCCACAGGGTGACGCCGAGTGCGGCGCCGATGGCGTCCAGTTCCGCGAACGAGCAGTCCAGTCGAGCCACCGAATGATCATGTCAGCCCGTTCGCGCGGGACGCGGGAGATTCACCTGGACGGGTGGGTTGACCGTTTTCCCTCCAGCCAAAGAGTTGACAGTTCTTCGACATTCATTCCCTTCGCGCCCGACATCCGCTAGACCGGAGCATCCGAAACGGCAAGGGGGACGGAATGGCGGGTAGGCGGATCGGCGGGGCCGGTGGCGGCTCGGACAAGGGGCCGCGCAGGGCGGGCGCGGTGCTCGTCGGCGCCGTCCTCGCCGTCGGGGCGGCCCACTCCGGGGGGCTGGTGAGCGCGGGCTCGGGCGTCACCGCACGCGCTGCCGACGCCAAGAAGGCCGCTAAGTCGGACAAGGGCAACGCGTGGTCGCGACTGGGCATGCGGGTGGGCAAGACCGTCAAGCGCTCCGGCGCCGACTGCGCGGCCGCCGCCTTCGGGGACATCCGCACCTTCTTCCTGCGCACCCCCTGCCGCTCCCTCGACCGCAAGCTCTACCCGCTCACCCTCGACAACGGCGCCGTCGTCGCCGTCTCCGTCGTCTGGGTCGGCTTCCGCACCCGGGGTCAGGCGGAGGACTTCCGCGCGCTGCACCGGATCCACGGCAACGGCGACATCCGCCCGCCCGCCCCCGGCGTCACCTTCACCGGCCACCACTACGACTCCCGCGTCCAGGGCACGTCGGTCGTCATCGCCGAGACCGAGGCCGTCTCCGGCGCGGTCGACCGCGACCTCCTGACCACCGTCGCCGAGGTCGCCGTCCTGTTCCCGGAGCCCTGAGTCAGGCGGGGAGGAGGCGGGCCGGGGCCTGGGTTGCCCACTCCAGCAACATGAGCGTCGCGTCGTCCTGGAGCGTGCCGTGTTGGTGGTCCATCACCTCGTGGATGATGCGGCGCAGGGTTTCCGGTGGCGACAGCCCCGCGATCTCGTGCCGCTCGGTAAGCGCCACCAGGCGGTCCAGGCCGAAGAACTCGTTGCCGGGGCTGCGCGCCTCGGTGACGCCGTCGGTGTACAGCAGGACGCGGTCCTGGGGGCGCAGGGTCACCTCGCCGATCCCGCTCGTGGGCCGCGCCGCCCGCACGCCCAGCGGCGGGCGCGGGCTCGGCGTGTCGATGTCGACCAGGTGCCCGTCGCGCAGCAGGACCGGCGGCGGGTGGCCAGCGAGCAGGTAGCGCAGCGTGCCGGTGCCGAGGTCGACGGTGGCCAGCACGGCCGTCGAGAACCCGCCGGTGGGCAACTCGTTGCGCAGGACGTCATCGGCCGCCGCGGCGATGCCGGACAGGTCCGCGTGCCCGCGCCGGGCGTTGCGGGTGGCGGCCAGGACCGCCGTCGTGATCAGGCCCGCGTGCAGGTCGTGGCCGGTGGAGTCGAACACCGCGAGATACGCGTGGTGGTCGTCCACCGCGTAGTCGAAACCGTCCCCGCCCGCCTGGTCGAACGGCTCCATGACGGCCGTGACGACGAGGTCCTGGCTGGCGAAGGTCCGCGGCGGCAGCAACTGGCCCAGCAACTCGCCCGCCACGGTGAACGGCCGCGTGCGGCGCAGCCGGTGGAAGGCGTCGCTGTACGGCGACTTCGCCATCACCAGGTGGCCGAGGAGCCCGACCAGCGTCCAGCACCGGGCCCGCGTGCCCGCGTCCTCGGGGTCGTCGCCGGAGGGCAGGCGCAGCAGCGCCACCCCGATCCGGTGGGTGCCGTCGACCATCGGCGCCCAGACCGCCCCCGGCTCGTCGTCGGCGATGATGTCGGTGAACTGGAACGCCCGGCCCGCTGGCGAGTCGTCCACCGCGATCGGCTCCCCGGGGCCCAGCGGCCGCAGCGAGCGCTCGGGGATGTCGACCAGGTACATGTCGATCCCGATGCCCGCCCGCAGGCACGCCGCCCGCACGAGGTCGTCGAGGTCGTCCGCGGTCGCCAGGTGCGCGGTGTCGATGATCTCGGCCAGCACCTCGCACCAGGTGGCGTGATCTCCGGCCATGGTCGTCCACGCTAGCCGCGCGGCACCCGCCCCGCCGGGTGAGCCGGTGACCAAGACCTCGCCGGGGGCGTCAGCGGTTACGCAGCGGTAGCCGATAGCCTCACTGGCGTTCGAGCGCACGCGCCAGGATGGGGAGACTGATGGGACGGTCGGTACTGGTCACCGGCGGCAACCGGGGCATCGGGCTGGCGATCGCCCGCGCGTTCGCCGAGCAGGGGGACAAGGTGGCCGTCACGCACCGTGGTTCCGGCGCGCCCGATGGGCTGTTCGGCGTGCGCTGCGACGTCACCGACGCCGCCTCCGTCGACGCCGCCTTCGCCGAGGTCGAGGACGCCCACGGCCCGGTCGAGGTGCTCATCGCCAACGCGGGCATCACCGACGACACCCTCCTCATGCGGATGGACGAGGAGCAGTTCACCCGCGTCATCGACGCCAACCTGACCGGCGCGTGGCGGGTCACCAAGCGGGCCACCCGCAACATGCTCAAGGCGCGGTTCGGCCGCATCGTCTACATCTCCTCCGTCGTGGGCATGCTGGGCTCGCCGGGGCAGGTCAACTACGCCGCCAGCAAGTCCGGCATGATCGGCATGGCCCGGTCCATCGCGCGCGAGCTGGGCGGGCGCAACATCACCGCCAACGTCGTCGCGCCCGGCTTCGTGGCCACCGACATGACCGAGCAGCTGACCGAGGAGCGCCGCAAGCAGATCCTCGCCTCCGTCCCGGCGGGCCGCTACGGCAGCACCGACGAGATCGCCGCCGCGGTCACCTTCCTGGCCTCCGACGCCGCCGCCTACATCACCGGAGCCGTGCTGCCCGTCGACGGCGGCCTCGGCATGGGCCACTGACGCCACCCCGATCAAGGAGAACAAGCACCAGATGACCGGACTGCTCGCGGGCAAGCGGCTGCTGATCACCGGCGTGATCACCGACTCGTCCATCGCCTTCCACGTGGCCCGCGTCGCCCAGGAGCAGGGCGCCACCGTCGTGCTGACCGGGTACGGCAGGCTCAGCCTGGTCGAGCGGATCGCCCGGCGGCTGCCCCAGCCCGCGCCGGTGATCGAGCTGGACGTGCAGAACGACGAGCACCTGGCGACGCTGGCCGACCGGGTCCGCGAGCACGTCGACGGCCTCGACGGCGTCGTGCACGCCATCGGCTTCGCCCCGCAGACCTGCCTGGGCGCGCCGTTCATGGACGCGCCGTGGTCCGACGTGGCCGTCGCGCTGGAGGTCTCGGCGTACTCGCTGAAGTCGCTGACCGCCGCCGCGCTGCCGCTGATGGGCCCCGGGTCGTCCGTCGTCGGCCTGGACTTCGACGCCCGCGTCGCCTGGCCTGCCTACAACTGGATGGGCGTGGCCAAGGCCGCCTTCGAGTCGACCAACCGCTACCTGGCGCGCGAGCTGGGCCCGAAGGGGGTGCGGGTCAACCTCGTCGCCGCCGGTCCGGTCCGCACGATGGCCGCCAAGTCGATCCCGGGCTTCGGCGAGCTGGAGGACGCCTGGGGGGCGCGCGCCCCGCTCGGCTGGGACGTCAACGACGCCGAGCCGGTCGCCAAGTCGGTGTGCGCGCTGCTGTCGGACTGGCTGCCCGCGACCACCGGCTCCATGGTGTGGGTCGACGGCGGTGTCCACGCGCTGGGCATGTGATGGCCGACGCGCTGCTCTGGCTGTCGTTCGGCGGGCCGGAATCGCCCGCCGACGTCCGGCCGTTCCTGGAGAACGTCACCCGGGGCCGGGGCGTGCCCCCGGAGCGCCTCGACGAGGTCGAGGCGCACTACCAGCACTTCGGCGGCGTCTCCCCGATCAACGCCCTCAACCGGGCCGCGATCGAGGCCGTGGAGGCCGCGTTGGCGCGTGCCGGGATCGAGCTGCCGGTCTACTTCGGCAACCGCAACTGGCACCCGATGGTCGAGGACACCGTCGCGCGGATGGCCGCCGACGGCGTCCGCAGCGCTTTGGTGTTCCCCACCAGCGCCTACGGCGGCTATTCGGCGTGCAGGCAGTACGACGAGGACATCAGCCGCGCCCGCGCGGCCGTCGCCGACGCCCCGGACCTGCTGAAGCTGCGCCACTTCTTCGACCACCCGCTGTTCGTCGCGGCGGCGGCGTACGCCGTCCGCGCGGTCGCGCCGCAGGAGTACCGGCTGGTCTTCACCGCGCACTCCGTCCCGGAGTCCGCCGACCTCGCGTCGGGGCCGCCGGAGGAGGGCGGCAGGCGTTACTCCCGCCAGATCGCCGAGGCGTCCCGCCTGGTCGCGGAGTCGCTGGGCGTCGTGAAGCACGACGTGGTGTGGCAGTCGCGCTCGGGCCCGCCGCAGGTGCCGTGGCTCGAGCCGGACATCGTCGACCACATCGAGGCCCTGCACGCCGAGGGCGTCCGGTCGGTCGTCGTGAGCCCGATCGGGTTCGTGAGCGACCACCTCGAGGTCGTCTGGGACCTCGACACGGAGGCCCGCGCGAAGGCCGAGTCCCTGGGCATGGCCTTCGCCCGCGCCGCCACCCCCGGCGCCGACCCCCGCTTCGCCGACCTGGTGGTCGAACTGATCCGCGAACACCTCGACGCCGCCGAACCCCGCAAGCTGTCGCCCTTCCCGGCGGCGGGCTGCACCCTCAACGGCGCCCCCTGCGCCACCGCCTGCTGCGAACCGGCCCGCAGGCGCTAGGGCAGCTCGCTCCTGCGGACCTTGCCCGTCGCGGTCCTCGGCAGTTCCGGGAGGAAGACGTAGTCGCGGGGCACCTTGTAGCGGGCGAGGGCCGTGCGGACGTGGTGGGACAGGTCGGCCGGGTCCGGCTGCTCTCCCCGTGGCACCACGTAGGCCACGAGGCGTTGGCCGAACTCCGGGTCGTCCGTGCCGAACACGGCGACGTCGGCGACGGCGGGGTGGCGGGCCAGGGCGTCCTCGACCTCCTGCGGGTACACGTTCTCCCCGCCGGAGATGATCATGTCGTCGGCGCGGCCGTGGATGTGCAGGCGGCCGTCGGGGTCGAGGTGGCCGGTGTCGCCGGTGTTCATGAGGCCGTCGACGACCTCCTTGGTGCCGCCGCCGGTGTAGCCGTCGAAGACCAGGGGCCCGCCGACGAAGACGGTGCCCGCCACGCCCGCCGGGACGGGCCGCCGCTGCTCGTCCAGCACGCGCACCGGGACGCCGAGGCTGGGGCGGCCGACGGTGCCCGCGGCGGCGCGCAGGTCGGCCGGACCCGCCACGGCCGCGATGCCGATCTCGCTGGAGCCGTAGCCGTTCAGCAGCACTTCGCCGAACTCGGCGCGGAAGCGCTCGGCCAGCTCCGGGCGCAGCGCGGAGCCGCCGGACAGCACGGCGCGCAGGGCCGGGGTGGTGTAGGCGGAGCGCACCTCGGGCGGCAGCGCCAGGATCCGGTGCAGCATGATCGGCACGGCCGCCACGAACGCCACCCCGTGGCGCTCGACGTCGGCCAGCAGCGCCTCGGCGTCGAACCGGCGGCGCAGCACGATGGGGGAGCGCAGCAGCACCGCCAGCGCCCAGGTCGCCAGGCCGAAGCCGTGGAACAGCGGCGGCGCGATGAGCATGGGCTCGCCGACCCGCAGCCGCGCGCGTTCGATCAGGGTCACGGCCGGGCCCAGCATCCCGAGCGCGGTCGGCGTGCGGGGCGCGCCCTTGGGCGTGCCGGTGGTGCCGGACGTCAGCAGCGTGATCCGCCCCGGCCGCACCCGCGACTCGCGCACCGGCGGCGGACCGGCGGCCAGACGGGCCACAACGGACTCGTACGCCACCGGGACGCCGATCGGGGCGGGGAACTCGTCGTCGGCGATCAGCACGTCCGCGCGCGTCGCCTCGCAGGCCGCGCCGACCTGCGCCTCGCCGAACTCGGTGTTGAGGTACACCAGGTTCGCGCCGAGCCTGCCCGCGGCCGCGGTCGCGAGCACGAACCCGCGGTGGTTGCGGCACAGCACCGCGATCGTCGACTGTGGACGGATGCCGTACTCGCCCGCCAGTCCCGCCGCGAGCCGGGCGGCGGCGTCGTCGAGCTCGCCGAACGTCATCATCCCGGCGTCGTCGATCACCCCCGGGGCGTCCGGGTGGTGCGCCGCCGCGATGCGCAGCAGGGTCGCGGGCGTGGGCCCGGTCATCCGCAACGCGCGCAGCATCGCGCCCAAGTGCTGGGGGCGCACCAGACCGGCGCCCGTGAAGACGCGCGCGGCATGGCCGAGCAGCGCGACCGTGTTCATCTCCTGGGCCTCCACCGCACCGCCGCCTCCCATGGACGACGCGACACCGCCGCGCCGAGTTCGGCCAGGTCCGCCCACCAGGGGCTGATCTTGGCAGGCCGCCGGGCGATCGCCCGGGCGAGCACGCCCGCCGCCTCGTCGGCCGACTGCCCCGGCGCGTTGGCCAGCGACGCCGTCGGCGCGCTCATCCTGGTCCGGATGAGTCCCATGTAGACCGAGGTGGCGGTGATCCCGTCCGCGGCCGCCTCCAGCGCCGCCGACCGGAAGAACACGTCGAAGGCGCTCTTGGACGCCTGGTAGGCCGCCCACCGCGGCCCCGGCGGCACCTGGACGCCGATGGTCGAGACGTTGACCAGGTGCCCGCTGCCCCGGGCGCGCATGGCGGGCAGCAGGTCGAGCAGGAGCCGGACCGGGCCGAGGTAGTTGACCGCCATCGTGCGCTGGAAGTCGTGGAACCGGCTCGCCGCCAGCGTCCGCCGGATCGACTTGCCCGCGTTGCTGACCACGACGTCCGGCGGCCCGTGCTCGGCCAGCACGCGCGCCGCCAGCTCGCCGACCGCCGCCGGGTCGCTGAGGTCGGCCGGGTAGCAGTGGCCTCGCCCGCCCGCGACCTCGGCGAGCGCCGCCGCGGTCCGGGCGGTCATCAGCACGGTCGCGCCCGCGTCCGCCAGCATCCGGGCCGTCGCCGCGCCCAGCCCGTACGACGCGCCGGTGATGAGGACCGTCCGGCCCTCGACCGCGCCCCGCAGCTCCTCGACGCCGACCCCGCCGCGCGGGCTCATCAGCGCTCCGGCCAGCCTGCTGCGGCTGATCCTGGCGGCCAGCGTGCCATCGCGGATAATCACGTTATCTGGATAGCGCCCTTATCCGGAGTCTGTCAACGACTAGGATCGCCGCATGCGCCGGGAGGAGAGCCGCACCCGCAACCGCGCCGCGCTGATCAGCACCGCCCGCGAGCTGTTCCTCCGCGACGGCTACCAGGCGACCTCGATCGCCAGGATCGCCGCCGAGTCCGGGTTCACCACCGGCGCGGTCTACTCGAACTTCGACGGGAAGGCCCAGCTCGCGCTGGTCGTGCTGCAGGAGATCCAGGCCGAGCGGCTGGCCGAGCTGGCCGCCGTGATCGACAGCGCCGACCCCGTCCAGGGCCTCGCCGACTGGACCTCGGCGGCGATGGCGTCGGGCTGGCCGCGGCTGGAACTGGAGTTCGCGCTCGACGTCCGGGGTGACGCGGCTCTCGTCCGCGCCGAGGCCGACCGGCGCCGCGCGCTCGTCGACACGCTCACCGAGGCGGTCGAGCGGCGCGGGCTGCGCGGGCCCATCCCGGTCCGCACCCTCGTCGACGCGGCCGTGAACCTGGCGATTGGTTTGGCCACGCGCCGGGTGATCGACCCGACGGTGACCGCGGACAGCCTCATCGAGCTGACGCGTGCCGCGATGGGGCTGCTGAGCGAGGAGGGTGGCGGGGCGGTGCAGGGAACCGCCCCGCCACCAGAAGGCGGCTAGGCGCGCAACCGGACCTCGTGCCGTAGGTCCGGCGCTGGCATGGGGAACACCGCCGCGACGTACGCGATAGCGCACTCGGGGCACACCACTCGCTCGGCGGGGCGCTGTACGCAGCGCGCGTCCACCGGCATGCCGCACAGACCAGCCGTGCGGTGAGTTGGGACCAGGTGTGCCCGTCCGCGGTACACGGCGCTGGTTCCCCAGCACACCTCTCCGCGTGGATCGGGGACGATCGAGGGCATCCCGCTCACCCTCTCGGCTCGGACAGGTCGAGCCGGTTGTGCAGCTGCCTGCCGGTCTCGCTCAGGGTGACCAGCCTGCAGTCGCGCAGTTTCAGCGAGCCGACCACCAGGTGGCCCGCGCTGACCAGCTCGCGGGCGCGGGCGGTCAGGTCGGTGTCGGGCGGCAGCCCGCGCCCGGTGATCTGGTTCTTCTCGGTCAGGCCCAGCTCGCCCCGGTGCGCGCAGCGCAGCAGCACGAACCAGTCCCGGTGCCGGGCGACCTCGTCCGGCGTGCGCCTGCCGCGGCGCAGCCAGATCTCCATCAGCCGGTTGCCCGCCGACGTCAGCTCCGCCGTGACCCACCCGTCGTGCGGGTCGACGATGCTGCCCAGAGCGATGAACCCGTCCCTCCTGAGGGTGAACAGCGCGCCCACCATCAGGGCGGACAGGTCGTCCGTGCGGTGCCGCAGCACCGCGTTCACGCCGTACCCGCCGACCTCGCCGCGGGCGACCATCTGCAGCGCACCCAGGTGCGCGCCATCCAACACCGGCGGGCGCGGCAGCGCGGGCCTGTGGTCGACGAGCTCAGCGGTCATGGTGTGACTCCGGTAACAGCGTGTGGTTCAGTGTGACCACTATCGGGGAGTCGCAAGCGCCTGGCTCATCCCAATGACCCATAGCACTGTCTTATCGGCCATCCGGCCGATGATCATGGTCGGGGTCCACTCGGGAACGCCCAGGTGTGCGGTGGTATTCGTTGAGATTTAAAGGGAATTGAGCAGGCGCGCGCCGCGCGGGGAGAGCCGGTAGCCGACCTCCAGGGACAGCGTCAGGCCCAGGTTCTTCAGCTTGCGCACGTCGGTCTTGAACGGCAGCGTCTCCCGGCCGACGGCCGCGGCGAGGTCGGCCGCGCGCACCTCCGGACGGTCGGCGATGAGCCGCAGGGTCTGCCGCGTCCAGGGACCGTGCGCGGCGGCGCTGTCGAGGCGGTCGAGGCGCGCGGTGATGGCCGCGATGTCCTCGGCCGTGAGGTCGGCGGTCTCGGCCAGCTCGGCGCGCGGGTCGGGCCCGGCGACCGGGTGGACGCGGATGCGGTACAGCGGGGTGGTCTCGTCGCCGCGCAGGTCGGCGGCGGCGTCGTCGGGAGTGCGGTAGCCCGCCGCGCGCGCGTCGCGGACCGTGATCCGCCTGACGACGTCGACGGAGTCCACCGCGAGCCTGCCCACCGTCGTGCGGTAGACGCGGCCCGCGACGACCCGAGGGGACTTCCAGCGGCGGAAGAGGACGGTGACCCGCCCGGAGCGGATCGGCTCGGCCCAGCGGGCCGGGATCAGCACTGGTCCGCGTGATCGGAGAACACGCGGACCGCCTCCTGCACCGCCGCCAGCCTGGCCAGCCGGACGGCGTCGTTGAGCGGGCGCAGCGCCTCGGCGCGCTTGCGGGCCGCCGACGACGAGACCGCGCTGCCCGGGGCGTCCTCCGCGGCCAGGTCGAGGATCGTCGCCACCTCGTTGGCCCGCTGCAGCACCCGCAGCGAGCGCGGCGGGGTGCCCTCCGGCCACACGGCGGCGGCCCGGTGCGCGATCCGCGCGGTGATCTCCTCGCGGACGCCCGCGCGGTGCTTGGCCACGCCCAGCTCGGTCAGCACGCCCGCGGCCACCCGCATCGCGCCGGTCAGCTCGTGCTCGGCCTCGCCGAGCGGCAGGTGCTCGACGCCCGCCGTCTCGCCGGTCGGGAACGCGGTCCAGCGCAGGACGCCGTCGGCGATGGGCTCGGGGACCAGGCCGTAGCCGGTGCCGTCGATGACGACGGCCTCGCCCGCGTGCAGCGCGGTCCCGGCGAACTCGCTGCGCGTGCCCAGCCCGCGCACGTCGCCGGGCACCGGCAGGACGAGCCGGACGCTGGTGGAGTTGACCCGGCGCAGCGCGGTCAGCAGGGACGCGACGGGCGCGCCCGCCTCGCCGCGCACGGGGAGGTCCAGTTCGGTCGCGGTGGGTTCGTCGACGGCGACCACGTCGTGCAGTTCCGACCAGTGGCCCAAGGCGTCGAGCACGTCGTCGGATGCCGCGGAGCCGGGCAGCCACGCCGAGACCCAGACCGCGAAAGTCGCACTCGGAGATGACACGGGGAGTGAGCCTACGCTGGTCGCCCGAGCGCCTTGGACAACAGGTCGCGGAACGCGTCGATGTCCTCGGTGCTGTCGAAGGCGCGGCCGGGCACCGGGTGCACGCCGCCCTCGGCCGTGCGCAGCACGAAGTTGCGCTCCGTCTCGGCCCACCCGGCGAGGTCGGCGACGGCGAGGTCGCTGTGCGCGGTGCCGTCCACGGTCATCATCCGGATGTGCCCGCCGTCGACCTCGGCGGTCACCGTCCGGCCCGCGATGGGGTTGCGGTTGAACGCCAGCCGGGCCCCCACCCCGGGCAGCGCCGCGATGAGCACCGCGCACACCACCCCGAACACCCCCGGCAGCGGCTGCCCGATGACGATCAGCACCGCGGAGAACACCCCGAGCGCCGCGGCGAACCACGGCGACCACCGGGTGAACGGGACCATGGTGCGCACCGCGTCGGCCCAGTCGGCGGGTTCGGGTCGCCATTGCAGTCGCATGGGCGCGATTATCCGGGAGACCACGCCGTGCCGGTGTCGCCCCTGCCCGGGGGCGGCACCGGCCACGGGGCTGGAGTGACACCTCGACCTCGGTTTACGTCGCCTGCGCGCCCGAATCTGCGTAGCGTCGGGGAGGTGAACACCCAGTCCCTGCCCCGCACCGTCGGTGAACTGCGCGCCACCGGGCACCAGCCCAAGTCCGTCAAGGCCGAGATCCGCGACAACCTGCTGGCCGCGCTGCGCGCGGGCCGCGACCCGTGGCCGGGCATCGTCGGGTTCGGCCAGACGGTGCTGCCGCAGCTGGAGCGGGCGCTGCTGGCCGGGCACGACGTCGTGCTGCTGGGCGAGCGCGGCCAGGGCAAGACCCGCCTGCTGCGCACCCTGGTGGGCCTGCTCGACGAGTGGACCCCGGTCATCGCGGGCTCCGAGCTGGGCGAACACCCGCTCGACCCGATCACCCCCGCGTCCCGGGCGCGCGCCGCCGAGCTCGGCGACGACCTGCCCGTCGAGTGGCGCCACCGCGACGAGCGCTACACCGAGAAGCTCGCCACCCCGGACACCTCCGTCGGCGACCTCATCGGCGACGTCGACCCGGTGCGCGTGGCCGAGGGCCGCACGCTCGGCGACCCCGAGACCATCCACTTCGGACTGGTCCCGCGCGCCCACCGCGGCATCGTGGCGATCAACGAGCTGCCCGACCTCGCCGAGCGCATCCAGGTCGCGCTGCTCAACGTCATGGAGGAGCGCGACATCCAGGTCCGCGGCTACACCCTGCGGCTGCCGCTGGACGTGCTGCTCGTGGCCACGGCCAACCCCGAGGACTACACCAACCGCGGCCGCATCATCACCCCGCTCAAGGACCGCTTCGGCGCCGAGGTGCGCACGCACTACCCGCGCAGCCTGGCCGCCGAGGTCGACCTGGTCCGGCAGGAGGCCGAGCTGGTCGCCGAGGTGGGCGACCCGCTGCTGGAGGCGCTGGCCCGGTTCGTCCGCGGCCTGCGCGAGTCCGGCGCCGTGGACCAGCGCTCCGGCGTCTCGGCCCGCTTCGCCGTCGCCGCGGCCGAGACAGTGGCCGCCGCCGCGCTGCGCAGGGCCGCGCTGACCGGCGAGGAGCCCGCCGTCGCCCGGCCGATCGACCTGGAGGCCGTGCCGTCGGTGCTGCGCGGCAAGCTGGAGTTCGAGGCGGGCGAGGAGGGCAGGGAGACCGAGCACCTGACCCACCTGCTGCGCCGCGCGGTCGCCGAGACCGCCCGCGACCGGCTCGCCGGGCTCGACCTGCGCCCGCTGGCCGACGCGGTCGCCGACGGCAACCTCGTCGCCACCGGCGAGCGCGTCCCGGCCAGCGAGGTGCTGGCCGCGCTGCCCGAGCTGCCGGTGCTGCACGAGGTCGCCGCCCGCGTCGGCGTCACCCCGGCCGACCCGGCCGGGCGCATCGCCGCCGCGGTGGAGCTGGCGCTGGAGTACCTGTACCTCACGCGCAAGGTCGCCAAGGAGTCCGAGGACGGCGCCGAGGCGGTGTACGGGCCGTGACCGTCCCCGACCGGTACCGCTACGCGCCCTTCGACGACGGCCCCGACCCGCTCGCCCCGCCGGTCGACCTGCGCGCCGCGCTGGACCGGCTCGGGCGCGACATCATGGACGGCTCGTCGCCGCGCTCGGCGCTGGAGGAGCTGCTGCGCCGGGGCGCGGGCGACACCGCGGGCCTGGACGAGCTGACCAGGCGGCTGTGGGAGCGCCGCGCGCGCATCCAGCGCCGCAACAACCTCGACGGCACCCTGCGCGAGGTCCGCGAGCTGCTGGAGCGCGCCATGGAGGCCGAGCGGCGCGAGCTGTTCCCCGACCCCTCCGACGACGCCCGCTTCCGGGAGGCGCGGCTGGACGCGCTGCCGCCCGGCACCGCCGCGGCCGTGCAGGAGCTGTCGACCTACGACTGGCGCTCCGAGCAGGCGCGCGCCGACTACCAGCGCATCCGCGACCGCATCGGCCAGGAGCTGATGGAGTCGCGCTTCCAGGGCATGAAGCAGGCGCTGAGCGAGGTCCGCCCCGAGGACGTCGAGCGCATCCGGGCGATGATGGCCGACCTCAACGACCTGCTGCTGGCCCACCTGCGCGGGGACGACACCGACGCCCGCTTCGCCGAGTTCATGCGCCGCCACGGCGAGTTCTTCCCGGAGAACCCGCGCACCGTCGAGGAGCTGATCGACGCCCTCGCCGCCCGCGCCGCCGCCGCGCAGCGGATGATGAACTCGATGAGCGACCGCCAGCGCGCTGAGCTGCAGGACCTGCTCTCCGGCGCGTTCGGCGACCCGCGCATGGCCGAGCAGGTCGCCACCCTGGACGCCAACCTGCGCGCGCTGCGCCCGGGCGAGGACTGGACGTCGTCGGCCCGCTTCCGCGGCAAGGACCCGCTGGGCATGGGCGAGGGCGCGCAGGTCATGGCCGACCTCGCCGAGATCGACGCCCTGGCCGAACAGCTCGCGCAGAGCTACCCCGGCGCCCGCCTTGAGGACATCGACCTGGAGGCCCTGGAACGCCAGCTGGGCGCTGACGCGGTCGTCGACGCCCGGCGGCTGGCCGAGCTGGAGCGCGAGCTGCGCGCGCAGGGCCTGCTGGAGCGCGCGGCGGACGGGTCGCTGCGGCTCTCGCCGAAGGCGCTGCGCAGGCTCGGCGAGACCGCGCTGTCCGATGTGGTCGGTGCGCTGCGCTCCCGCAGAGGAGCGCGCGACACCCGACGGGCGGGCGCGGCGGGCGAGCCGACGGGCGCTTCCCGCCCGTGGCGGTTCGGCGACACCGAGCCGTGGGACGTGCCGCGCACGATCCGCAACGCCGTCGTGCGCGGGCGTCCGGTGCGCATCGATGTGTCCGATGTGGAGGTCGTGGAGACCGAGCAGCGGTCCCGCGCGGCGGTGGCGTTGTGCGTGGACACGTCGTGGTCGATGGTGCAGGACAACCGCTGGGTCCCGATGAAGCGCACGGCGTTGGCCCTGCACCACCTGGTGCGGACCCGTTTCCGCGGCGACGACCTGCAGCTGATCACCTTCGGCAGGCACGCGGCGACCGTCGACATCGGCACGCTGACCGCGCTGGAGGGCGTGTGGGAGCAGGGCACCAACCTGCACCACGCCCTGCTGCTCGCGGGCAGGCACCTGCGCGCGAACCCCGACGCGCAGCCCGTGGTGCTGGTCGTCACCGACGGCGAGCCCACCGCCCACCTGGAACCCGACGGCGAGGCGGTGTTCAACTACCCGACCACGCAGCGCACGCTGCGGAAGACCCTGGGTGAGGTGGACCGGCTGGCCCGGCTCGGCGCGTCCCTGTCGGTCTTCAAGCTCGGCGACGACGAGCGCCTGGCCCGCTTCGTCGACATCGTCGCCCGCCGCGGCGGCGGCCGGGTGGTCAACCCGGACCTCGACGGGCTCGGCCCGGCCGTCGTGGGCGACTACCTGCGCTCGCGGCGCTCGCGCTGAACCGCCGGGGCGCGCTCAGGGCGCGCAGACCCGCCACTCGCCGGACTCGCGGATCAGCGGGAACACGCGCTGTTCGAGTTCGCCGCCGACGACGTTGGTGGTCACGACGGTGAACGTCACCGGGTCGGTGCTCTCGTTGACCTGTTCGAGGGTGAGCGGGCCCAGGTCGACGAACACGTCGGCGGCCTGGCCGCGGACGCGTTCGCAGGTCACCGCGCGCAGGTCGGCCACGTCCTCGGTGTTCACGGCGTCGACGAAGGTCCGGGCCGCCTTCACCGGGTCGTCGTCGGCGGCCGTCACCCCGGGCAGCACCAGGGCCGCGACCGCGCCGCCCGCGGCCGTGACCGCGACGGCCAGCCCGACCAGCACCCAGCGCGTCTTGCGCCGCGGTGTCGTGCGGGGGGCGCTCGCGCGGCGGTGGGCGGCGGGCGCCGGGGTGTCGGCCTCCCAGGTCGTCTCCGGCGGCGGGGTGCGGCGCTCGTTGAACTCGCGGCCGTCGTGGCGGACCAGCGTGGTCCAGGCCTGGCCGTCCCAGTAGCGCCGCTCCACCCGGCGCTCCGGGTCCGGCTGCCAGCCCGGGGCCAGGATGTTCTCCAGCGTGGCGGCGACCGGGGGCGCCACGTCCGGGCGCCTGCGCAGCCCCACCAGCAGCGACCAGGCGCCTGCCCGCTGCTTGGGGTCGAGCAGCCGCGAGCGCAGATCGGTCATGATCGACAGCTGCGTGGTCTGGTCGAGCACCGGCTGGTCCAGCCGCGACCGGTACACCTCCAGGTACGGCACGGGCGGCTCCGGCGGCAGCGGCTGCGGCAGCGAACCCGGCGGGGGGAAGGCGTCGATCGTCGCGCGCAGGCGGGGGATGCGCTCGGCGGTGCTCCCGCCCGCGTCGATCACCGCGGCGTCGGCCAGCTCAGCGGGGAACTTCGCGGCGCCCAGGCGCACCGCGGCCAGCGGCTTGCCCAGCGCCGCGGCGTAGCGCAGCTCGGCGAGGCAGCCGGGGGAGCGCACCGAGTCCGGTGAGACGACGAACACGAAGACCGCGCACCGCCGGATGCGGGACAGCACCGTGTCCCACCACTGGGGACCGTTCGGCTCGCCTCTGTCCAGCGCCACCTGCCTGCCGATCTGCGCCAGGTCGGCGCGCAATCGGGCGGCGGCGTCCCGGTCGGGGGCCGCGTGGCAGACGAACACGTGCATGACCAACTCCGCGATCAACGACCGAACACCCGGCTCGGCCGCCCCCCTGGCTGCTGCCCTCCGCAGGCGGCGACCCGGTCGTCCGCCAGCGGGACCGGCGACCGTCCGGGCCGGGCGCCGCGAGCCCAGCGGTGGGGATCGCCCGGCTGTCGCTCACGGTCCATCAGGCCCAGGATAGGCCCTGCGTCAGCATGCTTCCCGGTGAAATGGGTCTCGGCAAGTCGGCTGCCATTCAGCTGTAGTAGTACACGTGCATCTGGTGAACGTTGTCGTTGTACTTGCCGAGATAGGGCACCGGCAGCCAGAAAGTGTCGGCGCTGACGTTGTTCGAGAACAGGGACCGGTTGCACTGGACGGTGCCGATCACCGAACTCAGGTTGTTCCGCCAGTACGTCTGCCAGATGTCCAGCCGGTACCCCCGGCGGTCGCACGGACCGGAGTCGCCGTAGATGTCCTCGGAGAAGCCGCCGTAGTCGATGGCGGTGTACCAGGTCACGAGCAGCGCCCTGGCCTGCGTCTCCACGCGCGCCCCGCGCAGGCGGGCGCGGGCGTCGGCGCGGGAGGTGTCCGAGCACTCGCGGTCGATGACGGGGGAGACCGCGCCCGGCCCCTCCGGCGCGCGGCCGACGAGGGACGCGCAGTACCTGCCGCCCGGCGACGCGGGCTCGGCGGCCGCGCTCGGCGGGACGGTGACGCCGACAGCGGCGGCCACGGCGACGGCGACCGTCATGACGCGCGCGGATAAACCGGCAGGTAATCGCATCCCGACTCCCCAGTCCGAAATGGGCGGGAATTCCGGCCCACCGCAGCGGAGTGTGCCGGAGACCGGTCGCGGCGACAACCGCCCGATCGGACGAGCGGTCAGCGCCCCGACAGGGCCCGGCTGATGTCGCACACCTTCCACTCGCCGTCCTCCTCGGCGAGCGGGATGTTCAGCTTCACCGACGAGTTGCCGGACGTGCGCGCGGCCAGGACCGTGAACCTCGGGTCGGCGCCGGACACGTCGACGCTCTCCAGCGTGACGTTCGCCGTCTCGAGGAAGCCCCGGTACAGGTGCGCGTTCTCGGTGGCGTCGCGTCCACACACGAACCGCTGCATGGCGGCCTCGTCGCGGGTGTTGACCGCGTCGACGAAGTTGCGGGCGACGTTGGTGGCGGCGTCCTGGTCCGGGCCGGAGCCCGCCCAGATGACCCCGCCGGTCGCCCCGCCGCCCAGCACCAGCACGCCCGCGGCCACCAGCAGCGGCAGGCCCCGGCGCGGCTTGGGCTCGGGGTCGGCGTGCCTGCCCTGCGCCAGCGGCAGCTCGTCGGTGCCGGTGTCCTCCAGCGCGGTCGGCAGGTGCGCCGACGACGCCGGGGGCGAGTTGCGGTCGTTGAACTCGCGGTCGCCCTGGCGGACCAGCGTCGTCCACACCTGCCCGTCCCAGTGCCGGGCGTCGAAGCGCCCGCGCGGGTCCGGCCGCCAGCCGGGGGCCAGCAGCCGCTCGATCTTCACCGCGACCAGCGGGGTCAGCTCGGCCCGGCCGCGCAACCGGACCAGCAGGTCCCACACCGCGGGGAACTCCGCCGACGTCAGCCGCGAGCTGAGCTGCTCGAACAGCTCGTCCTGCTCGGCGGGGGAGAGGTCATCGGCGTCGATGCGCGCGAGGTAGGCGGTGAGGTAGCTGGTGGGGATGGCGGGCGGCGCGGGCAGCCTGCCGGAGAGCGGCTTGGCCATCGGCAGCGCGTTGAACGCCTTGAGCAGGGCGATCACGGACTCCGGCGTGCGGTCGACGTACTCGACGACCTCGGTGTCGCGCAGCTCCTTCGGCAGCGCGTCCCGGTCGACGGGGCGCACCCGCACGGCGAGCACGGGCCTGCGCAGCGCGATCGCGTACCGCAGTTCGGCCAGGCAGGCGGCCGAGCGCAGCGAGTCGGGGGAGAGGGCGAACACGAGGGCGCGGCAGTCGCGCACGCGCCGCAGGACCTGGTCCCACCACGCCTGCCCGCCGTCGAGGTCCCGGTCGAACCACACGGGATGCCCCAACCGCTCGAAGTCCGCGCGCAACTGGCTGATCGACGACTGGTCCCGTCGGGCATAGCTGATGAAGACGTGCATGCGGTCGACTCACGTTCACTGGCCGTACATATCGAGGTGCCCGGGACGGTATGTAAACGCGAAGGTAATCAACAGGGACCAAAGGCCCTGGTCTGTTCCCGTTTTGACCGTTGGTGTCCGCAACGTCGCAGGCCGCAGGCATGGGCGGACGCGGTCAAGGTGACCTTCGCCGCCTCGGCGCGGGATCACCCGACGATCCCCGGGTGGTCACTGTGCGTCATCGCGTTTGGCCCGGCGCGGTTCTGCGTACAGTTGTCGGGTGGACGAACTCCGCAGGCAGTTCCGGGCGCCGCTGCCCGACTCCGTCGCGGGCCTGCCCGCCGAGGCCGCCGACGACCTCGCCGCCGCCCTGCGCGACGCCCGACGGCGCCAGACCAGGCACCTGATGGCGGCGACCGAGGAGTCGCTCGAACAGCTGCCCCGGCTGATCCGCCCCCTGGTCCGGAAGGTGATCGGCCTGTGAGCGGCGCCCGCGCGGAGATCGTCAAGCTCGCCCGCCTCCTCGGCGACCCGCCCGAGCGCTTCGCCTACCTGGCCGACCTGCCCGCCGAGGACATCCGCGAACTCCGCGAGCGCGCCACCGACGTCCTCTTCGACGCCAACGCCGCCGTCTTCGAGCGCATCGCGGCCGCGAGCAGACTGGTCCCGGCCGCGATCACCGCGGCGATCGCCCAACGCGCCTTCGGCCCCCTGCTGTGCGCGCGCGTGGCGGGCGTGCTCGAACCCGAGCGGGCCGTCGACCTCGCCGCCCGGGTGTCCCCGTCCTTCCTGGCCGACGTCGCCGCCGAACTCGACCCCCGCCGCGTCGCCGCCATCCTCGCCACCCTCCCGGTCGACCGCATGCGCGCGGTCGCCGTCGAACTGATCCGCCGGGGCGACTACGTCACCATGGGCCGCTTCATCGGCGTCCTCCCCGCCCCCGCCCTCCGCGCGCTGGTCACCGAACTCTCGGCCCCCGACATGCTCCACACCGCCGTCTACAGCGACGACGACACCCGCTTCGCGGAGATCTTCGCCATGGTCCCCGACACCGAGGTCCCCGCCGTGGTCACCGCCGCCGTCGCCGCGGAGGAGCCACTGGCGTCGGACATCTTCACGGTGCTGACCCACCTGGACGCCACCGGCCTGTCCCGCCTCTCCGCCGAGGTCGACCGCCTCCCGGAGGACTCCCGCGCCACCATCGCCCGCCGCGCCGCCGCCGTCGGTTTGGTCGACCTGGCCTGATCGAGCAGCCGCCGGGTGTCCAAGGTGGACCACGCGACGCGATCGAGCCTGTCTCGCAGCTTCGGGTAGCCGTCTGCTTCCGGTTCGTGCAGGTAGATCCCCACTTTTCGCAGTCCGATATAGACAAGGGGCGGGTCGTCGGGGAACTCCATCAGCAACCACGGATGCCCCACCGTCAGCACCCGCGCCGGGACGAGCCTCACCCCGACACCCCGCTCGGTGGCGGCTTGCAGGTGCGCCAGTTGCTCATCATCCGCCATATCCAGCACGGGGGCGTGGATGAAAGCGGTGTAGTCGGTCGTCTTCAGCACCTCCTGCCGCCGAAGCCGATGCTCGACGTGACTCTCGATGTCATCGACGCCACTCGCCCCGAGCACCGCGGCCGCGTAGGCCGGCGTCTGCAGCAGCGGTGGGATCGTGCTCGGACACCAGTCGGTCAACCGGTGCGCTCCCGCCTCCAGACTGGTGATCCCGTCGGCATCGATCGGACACCCCGGCAGCGGCGCGCTCTGCCAGACACCGTCCTGGAAGCCCGATCGAGCCACCTCGATCAGGGGCGTGCGGAGTTCGCGCGGAACCCGATACACCGTCAGCAGCGTCGCGACGTCCTCGACGGTGACATGCCTGCGGCCGTTCTCGGTCCGGCTGAGCGTCGGGACGGACATCTGCGCCTGCTCGGCGGCCTGCTCCAGGGTGAACGGCGTGAACTGGGTCCGGTACGCGCGCAGCCGCGCGCCGATCATCCGATCCCGTGTCCTCGGCGGCCGCCGCCGGTCTGTGGTGGTCATGATCAGGGACGCTAGGGACGATCCCGGAAAGGGAGTTGCCTCCGTGGCAATGTCACCTGATCGGGAGCAGACCCGCCCGATACGCCATCCCGCGCAGTTCGCGGCCTGCCGAGTCGGCGCGGGCCGTGGTCAGGAGTTCGGCGAGCACCGAGCGGGTGAAGGGGTGGTGGTGGACTCGGGTGGGGCTGATCTGTTCGGCGCGGCGGAGGGCGGTGATGGCGGCGTCGCGGTGGTTGGGCAGGTGGGCTAGGGCGCGGCCGTAGTCGGCCCAGTAGGCGGCTCGGCGTTGGGGTGAGGGGATGGCGTCGGGGATTGCCTGGGTGGCGATGGCCGCCGCGGCCGCGTGGTCGCCCGCCTCCAGGGCCACGGCCATCCGCCAGACGGCGACGTTGGAGGGGCCGAAGCCGAACCAGAGGGCGTTGCCCTCGCCGACGTGGTCCGCGAGGTCGGCGGCGTGGTCCAGGGCGGCGGCGCTCGCGGCCTTGTCTCCGCGGCAGATGGCGAGCAGCGAGTCGGTGAAGGCCAGCATGCCCGCCAGGTGTGAGCGCTCGGAGGTCGAGGTGTCGCGCTCGGTCGCGCCGAGGACGTCGGACGCCAGGTCGTACGCGCCTGCCGCCAACAGGCCGTGGGCGACGCCGAACGCGGCCAGGCCGCGGGGCACCGGATCGTCCAGGGCGTCGGCGGCCTGGCGGGCGATCGTGGCGGCCTGCCAGCCGAGGTCCAGCGGCGCGCCGACGTCCCGCAGCCACGCCTGCGTCCCCTGCACATGGAGCAACGGGATAAGACGCCGGGCGTCGGGGTTGGCGTGCACGTCGCGGATCAGCATCGGCAGCGCCCGGCCGACGACGTCGTGCTCGCACCGCTGCTGGGCGTCCAGCACCGCCGACACGCGGTCCGCCAGGACGGCCACCGGCACGACGCCGCCCGCCGGGTGTCCCATCGTCACGGCCAACAGCGCCCGCCTGACCTGGTCGACCGCCGCGTCGGTCGAGCCCCGGGCGGTGACGGGCAGAGCCTCGTGGACCAGTTCGGTGGGCGAGACGTCCAGCGCGTTCGCCAGGGCCACGATCAGGGACCGGCGGTCGACCGCGCGCTGACCGTTCTCTATCCGCGAGAGGTACGACGGCGAGATGCCCGCCAGGCCCGCCACCACGGCGAGGGACTTGCCGCGGGCGTGCCGGAGGTGGCGCAACCGCCTGCCGATGTCGGACATGTGCGCTCCCCGGAATCGCCGTGGCACCAGGGTAAACCGGTCAGGCCGCGTCCGAGGTGGTGACGACGCGGGCGCGGAGGGCGCGGAGGGTGTGGTGGTCGACGTGGCCGCAGTCGCCTGCCAGCCAGGCGCCGAAGGTGTGGACGAAGGTGTCGGGGTCCACAGGGGACACGCCGAGGGCAGGGGTGTCGTCGGTGGTGAGGGGGCCCCTGCGGTTGGGGTAGAGGATGAGGGCGCCGCGGATCTCGACGCCGGGGAGGAGGTCGGTGAAGGCCTCGACGGTGGCCGGGAGGGTGGTCTCGCCGCCGCGGAAGGGGTGGTCGTTGCGCCAGATCGCGGCGTCGTCGTCGAACTCGTAGTGGCCGGGGAGCCAGAGCTTGGACTCGATGAGCACCAGGCGGTTGCCGCACAGGACGGCGTGCTCGACGTCGGCGAAGACCGAGCCGGGGCGGGACAGGCCGTGGAAGACGCGGGCGCCGGGCAGCGGGGCCAGGTAGCGGCGCAGGAGGTCGGCGGTCAGCCGCTCGCCCGCGGGCTCGTGGTCGGCCACGCCGAACACCGTGCGCTCGCCGAACTCCGCCAGCGCCGCCCGGTGCCCCCGGACCGCGGCGGCGTACTCGCGGGCCAGACGCACGGCGGCCGCCGCCGCCGCGGCGGCCAGCGCCAGCCAGACGACCACCAGGAACGTCGGGAACGGCGCCACCAGCGGCGGCACGGCCAGCACGCACACCGCGGCCAGCGCCAGGGCGGCGGGCGCGTGGCCGGGCGTGCGGACGTAGCCGATGCGCGGCTGGTGCTTGGTCAGGTGCCACCACGGCAGCGCCGAGGGCGCCACCCGGCAGGCGGGCGGCACCCACGCGGGCTCGTCGCGGAACATCCGGCGCCGCCCGCGCGCGACCGGCGCCGGGTCGGGCGTCGCCGAGTCGTACGCGGCGCGCCGGTCGGGGCGCGACAGCGTCTCGTACGCCGTGGTCAGCATCCGGAACGTGCCCGAGGTGCCGCCCGCGTCCGGGTGCAGCACCTTGGCCAGCGCCCGGTACGCCGACTTGATCTCCGCCGTGGATGCGTCCCGGGAGACACCGAGGAGTTCGTAGTAGTCGACGTCGTCCACGGCGGAGATCATTCCACTACGAGGTGATGTCCTTGCGGGCGAATCGCCTTGCCGCCAGAAGGCCGAACACCGCCGCGTAGCAGACGGCCGAGAACGCGCCCTCGGTCATCGCCGTCCAGTCGATGTCGGTGGAGATCAGGTCGGACCAGGCGAACGCGTAGTGCGTCGGCAGGTAGTCCCGCAGATCGCCCAGCGCGGTGATCTGGTCGAGGATCTGCGACAGGATCGACACCAGCACCGCGCCGCCGACCGCGCCCAGCGGCGCGTCCGTGCTCACCGACAGGAACAGCGCCACCGCGGCCACCCACATCAGGTGGACGGCCAGGTACAGCACCGCGAACAGCATCGCCAGCAGCGAGTCGGAGAACGGCACCGCGTCGCCGGTCGGGCTGACCGCCTCGCCGACGCCGTAGAACACCATCCCGACCACCAGCGCCACCGCGGGCAGCAGGGCCAGCGCCAGCAGCGACAGGATCCCCGACGTGATCGCCTTCTGCCGCAGCAGCCGCAGCCGGGGGATCGGCATCGACAGCAGGTACTTCAGCGACGACCACGACGACTCCGATGCCACCGTGTCGCCGAAGAACAGCGCCACGATCATCGGCAGCAGGAAGCTCCCCGCGGCGAACAGCACGAACACCACGAAGTTCGGCGCGCTGGCCGTGGCCAGGTCGACGAACCCGCCGGAGCGGCGGTTGGAGCTGTCCGACCCGAACTCGAACGCCGCCCACAGCACGAACGGCAGCACCACCAGGAACCCGAGCAGGCCCTGCGTGCGCCGCCTGCGCAGTTGCCGCAGCAGCTCCACGCGCAGCGGGAGCGTGCGGGTGGAGGAGAACCCGTCGACCGAGCCGTCGCTGCCGTGCCCGATGTGCTCGCGCGAGGCCGAGGCCACCATGTCGTTGATGGCGTCGGGATCGGTGTGCACCGTGGTCACGGTCTCGTGGCCCGAGCGCTGGCCCTCCGTGGCGGACGCCTTCGGCACGCCCCAGTCGGGCGCGCGACCGTTGGTGTCGCTCATCGTTGCGGCTCCTCTCCGACGAGCTGCAGGAACGCGTCCTCCAAGCGGCGGCGCGGCCCGGCCTGCTCCACCGCGACACCGGCATCCACCAGAACCTTGAGCGCGCGCGAGCGCGGCATGCCGTCGAGGTCGGCGTGCACGAGGTCGCCGTCGACGGTGACCCCGTCGACGCCGCCGACGCCGCGCAGCGCCTCGGCCGCTGCCTGCGGGTCGTCGACCCGGAAGGTGGCCTCGCCGCCGCCCGCCACGATGTCCTCCACCGTGCCCGCCGCGACCAGCCTGCCGCGGTGCATCACCACGACGTGGTCGCAGGTCTGCTCGACCTCGGCCAGCAGGTGCGAGGACACCAGCACCGTGCGCCCGGTGGAGGCGTAGCGGCGCAGCACCTCGCGCATCTGGTGGATCTGCGGCGGGTCGAGCCCGTTGGTCGGCTCGTCCAACACCATCAGGTCCGGGAAGCCCAGCATCGCCTGGGCGATGGCCAGCCGCTGGCGCATGCCCTGGCTGTAGGTGCGCACCCGGCGGTCGACCGCGCCGCCGAGGCCCGCGATCTCCAGCGCCTCGGCGAAGTGCGCCTCCTCGACCGGCCTGCCCGTGGCCGCCCAGTACAGCTCCATGTTCTGCCGCCCGGTCAGGTGCGGCAGGAAGCCCGCGCCCTCCACGAACGACCCGATCCGGCTCAGCACCGGGGCGCCGGGGCGCACGCTGTGCCCGAAGACCCTGATCGTGCCGCCGGTCGGCTGGATCAGGCCCATCAGCATCCGCAGCGTGGTCGTCTTGCCCGCGCCGTTGGGGCCGAGCAGGCCGAGCACCTGGCCGCTCTCCACCCGGAACGACAGGTCGCTGACGGCCTTGAGCCCGCCCGGGTACTCCTTCGACAGGTCCTCGATCACCAGCGGCACGTCGGCCAGGTCCGGCTCGAACCTGTCCGCCCTGCGCCGCCGCACGTACGCCACGACCCCGATCAGCACGACCAGTCCGACGACGACCGCGATGCCGATGAGCGGACCGGCGGGCGGCGCCGTGCTCGACCCGACCCCCGCCACCAGCGGCACCGCCAGGTCGGCCGAGGCGAGCGCCACGCGGTAGGCAGCGGGCTGCGCGGGCATCTGGTAGGCCTGATCGGTCGTGGTCACGACCAGTTCGACGCTGTGGTCGGTCTCGACCGGCCGCACGATGCCCGGCAGCGTCACCGTCACCTCGACCGGCGCGCCGTCGGCGGGCAGGTCCGGCACCCGGAAGGCCGAGACCGCCGAGCCCGGCAGCGTGCGCACGCCGTTGGCGTCGAGGTCGTAGACCTTGGCGAACAGCACCGCGCCGCCGGGCGGCGGTGGGGTGCCCGGCACGGCCGACACGCGCAGCCGCACCGTCGACGCGCCCGCGATGAGCAGCTGCTGGGTCATCGCCTCGCTGCGGAACCGCGCCGACTGGCCCGGCAGGTCGACGGCGAGCCGCCCGGCCAGCCGCGACGAGCTGCCGATCACCGAGCCGAGCCCGGGCATGCTGCTGATCGACGCCGGGTTGCCGCCCGGCGGGTTGACCACGACCTGCTCCGGGCCCGCCAGCGGCACCGGCCGCCGCTGCACCGGGGCCGCGCCGCCCACCCCGGGGTACGCGGGCGCGGTCACCGTGCGCACCGACGGCGAGCCCTGCGCCCGCAGCGCGCCCTGCACGGCGTACTCGAACCCGGTGCCCGGGTCGGAGCCGATGCCGCGCAGGTGGAAGTCGAACCACTCGCCGATCTCGGCGCGCAGCTCCGGCCCCGGCCTGCCGCCGTCGTGGCCGCCGGTGTACCAGACGACCTTGACCGGCCCGGCCAGCTGCCGCGCGGTCGCGTCGGCCTGGTCGAGGCCGAACAGGGTGTCCTGCTCGCCCTGCACCAGCATCGTCGGCTGGGTGATCCGGCCGGTGACGGTCGCGGGCGAGACCGACCGCAGCAGCGCCATCGTCGCCTCGTCGGCCTGGCCGGTCTGCGCGATCTGCGCGTACGCCGCGCACACCGCGGGGGTGAACCGGCCGCACGGGTCGGTGGGCGCCTGCTGGCCGCCGCCGCGCGGGCCGGGCCCGTTGACCGCCTGCGCGGCGGCCGCCTCGGCCGCGTCGTCGTCCTCGGTGCCCTCCTCGACCGCGTCGCCCGCCGGGTCGGCCAGGCCCGCGCCGCCCATGCCAGCGGCGAAGAAGATGCCCGCCCAGGAGCGCTTGAACACGCCGTCGTCGGCGAAGGCGTTGACCGCGGGCGTGCCCGCGTCGACCGGCTCGCGCTGAGCCGAGTTCGGCACCAGCGCCTGGCCGAGGTCGTTGTAGGTGATCAGCGGGACGAGGGTGTCCACCCGGGGATCGGTGCCCGCCAGCAGCAGCGACAGCGCGCCGCCGTAGGAGCCGCCGGTGACGCCGACCCTGGGGTCGCCGGGGCCGTCGGTGACGACCTCGGGGCGCTGGGCCAGCCAGTCGACCAGGGCGCGGGCGTCGGCGACCTCGTGCTCGGGGGAGTTGAGCCCGATGCGGCCGGTGCTGCGGCCGAACCCGCGGGCCGACCAGGTCAGCACCGTGAAGCCGCGGCGGGCCAGTTCCATGGCGTCGTCGTCGACGCTCTCCTTGCTGCCGCCGAAGCCGTGCGCGACGAGCACGGCCGGGGCGGGGGTGGACTCGGGCAGGTACAGCCGGGTGTCGAGGCGCACCGTCGGCGCCTCGCCGGGGCCGCCGGGCACGTCGACCACCTGGTCGGCGGTCGCCACCGGCGGCGGCTCGTCACCGGTGTTCAGCCAGACGACGCCCGCCGCCGCGAGCGCGGCGACCAGCGCGCCCGCTGCCACCTGGCGGGGTCGTGGACGTGGGATGGAGGGCACGGGTGCGACGTTATGCGAAGTTCGCTGAGAGTCCTCCCAGCGGGTGGCGACCCGCTCACGCTGGGGTGATGGGCTGTGATCCGTGTGACCAACGCCAACCCGGGAACGCATACCCCCGACTGGTGCGTTGTGCTTGGACAGGCAACAATCAATCTGGCCCCGAGCCCGGGGCTGTCGGAGGGGAGTATTCCTTCGCGCCGATCTCGTCAACACGGGCCGTAATCGGGCTCCGGGGCCGGCGGTCGGGTGTCGACACCCGGCGGAAGAGACCTCCGGTTGTTCGCATGTGCCCGAACACCGGAGGTACACCTGATGCTCGTCCCTGCCTGGGCATGGATCGCCACGATCGGCGGCCTGCTCCTGCTGCTCGCGATCGATCTGTTCATCGTCGACCGCAAGCCGCATGAGGTCACGGTAGGTGAGGCGGGCCGGTGGGTCGCGTTCTACGTCGCCTGCGCCGTCGCCTTCGGCATCGCCATCTGGGTCTTCTCCGGCGGCGTCTACGCCGGTGAGTACTTCGCCGGTTACATCACCGAGTACTCGCTCTCGGTGGACAACCTCTTCGTCTTCCTGATCATCATGTCGGCGTTCAAGGTGCCGAAGATCCACCAGCACAAGGTGCTGCTCATCGGCATCCTGCTGGCGCTGGTCATGCGCGGCATCTTCATCGCCGTCGGCGCGGTCGCGATCGCCCGGTTCAGCTGGGTGTTCTACCTCTTCGGCGCGTTCCTCATCTACACGGCGTGGAGCCTGGCCCGCCAGGGCATGACCCACGAGGACGAGGAGTACCACGAGAACGCGCTGACCCGCATGGCGCGCAAGATCCTGCCGGTCACCAACTCCTACCACGGCGAGAAGTCGTTCGTGAAGATCGACGGCAAGCGGTTCGTCACGCCGATGTTCATCGTGATGATCGCGATCGGCACCGCCGACCTGCTCTTCGCCGTCGACTCCATTCCCGCGATCTTCGGCCTGACCAAGGAGCCGTTCCTGGTCTTCGCCGCCAACGCCTTCGCGCTCATGGGCCTGCGCCAGCTGTACTTCCTGCTCGGCGGCCTGCTGACCAAGCTGGTGTACCTGTCCACCGGCCTGGCGGTGATCCTCGGCTTCATCGGCGTCAAGCTGGTGCTGGAGGCCCTGCACACCAACTCGCTGCCGTTCCTCAACGACGGCCAGCCCCTGGACGTGTGGACCCCGAGCATCGCGGTGTCGCTGTCGGTCATCGTCGGCGTGCTGACCATCACGACCATCGCCAGCCTGGTGAAGGTCAAGCGCGACGAAAAGGCCGAGCTGGAATCCGAGGGCGCGCGGTAGTTCAACTGTGGACGACTGGTAATAACCGGAGTTCGTAAGGTTTGCTAACTGTCGGGTACGGTCGTCGCGTGCGCCCAGAGGACATCCAACTGCTGACCGCGCCCGGTGCGCCCGCGCTGCGCGGAGACCTGCTCCTGGTCGGGGTGTCGACCCCAGACCTGGAGGCCGACGCCTACCGCGGCGGTCTGCACCGGGTCCCGCTCGCGGGCGGCCCCGCCGCGGAGTTCACCCGCGGGTACCGCGACCTGGCCCCGGCCGTCTCGCCGGACGGGAGCCGGGTCGCGTTCCTGCGCGCCGACGGGAAGGGGAGCAGTCCCCAGCTCTGGGTGATCCCGGCGACCGGCGGCGAGGCCCGCAGGCTCACCGACCTGCCGCTGGGCGCGGGCGCCCCGGTCTGGTCCCCGGACTCGACGCGGCTGGCGTTCACCGCCCGCGTCCCGGAGCCCGGCCGCTACGGCTTCGACGGCGCGCCGGACGCCGCCGCCGAGGCGCCGCGGCGGATCACGAACCTGGACTTCCGGATCGACGACGTCGGCTTCCTCGTCGACCGCCCGAGCCAGCTGTTCGTCGTCGACGCCGACGGCGATGGCCTGCCCCGCGCCCTGACGACAGGCATGGCCGAGCCGTGCGACCCCGCGTGGACGCCGGACGGCGCGCACCTGGTCGTCAGCGCCAAGCGGGACTGGGGCGTGGCCGACACCCTCAACACCGACCTCTACGCGGTCCCCGCGGACGGCGGCTCGCCCGTGCTGGTCGTGCGGTCCGAGGGGACGGCCGACCTGCCCGTGGTGACCGCGGACAACATCGTCGTCTACTTCGGCGAGGCGTTCCCCGGGACGAGCCCGGTCGCGCGCAACCTCGGGCTGTGGGCGGTCCCGTTCGGCCTGGACGGCGCCGCCGCGCCGCGCAGGCTGACCGACCAGGAGACCGTGGACTGCGAGCGGGCCGCTGGCCGCCCGGTCGTCACCGGGGCAGGCGTGCTCGTCGGCGTCCGCAACCGCGGCGCGGTCGAGCTGCGCCGGGTGTCCCCGGACGCCGACCGGGCCACGCTGTCGGAGCTGGCCCTGATCGCAGGCGAGCAGGCCCAGGTCAAGGGCTTCGCCGCGGACGGCGACCGGATCGTGTGCACGCTGTCCACCTGGGACTCCGCAGGCGACGTGGTGCTGGTCTCCGGCGACGAGACGGTCCAGCTGACCGACTACTCCGCGCCGCTGCGGGCCAAGGGCCTGCGCCAGCCGGTGGAGATCAAGGGCTCCTCCCCGGACGGCTACGCCACCCACGGCTGGCTCGTGCTGCCGGAGGGCGAAGGCCCGCACCCGGTGCTGCTGTCCGTCCACGGCGGACCGTTCATGTACTACGGCTGGGGCCTGTTCGACGAGGCCCAGGTGTACGCCGCCGCCGGGTACGCCGTCGTGCTGCCGAACCCGCGCGGGTCGGCGGGCTACGGCGAGTCCCACGGCCGGGCGATCATCGAGGCGATGGGCACCGTCGACGCCGACGACGTGCTCTCGGTGCTCGACGCCGCCCTGGAGCGCCCCGACCTCGACGCGACCCGCGTCGGCGTCATGGGCGGCTCCTACGGCGGCTGGATGACCGGCTGGCTGGCCTCCCACCACGGCGAGCGCTTCACCGCGGCGTGGAGCGAGCGCGCGGTGAACGCGTGGGACTCGTTCGTGGGCACCTCCGACATCGGCTGGTGGTTCGCCGAGGCGTACTGCGGGACCGACCCGGAGGCGCTGCTCGCCTCGAGCCCGCTGACGCACGCCGACAAGATCACCATCCCGTTCGCCGTCGTGCACTCCGAGCACGACTGGCGGTGCCCGGTGGAGCAGGCGCAGCGCATGTACGTCGCGCTCAAGCGCAACGGCGTGGAGACCGAGCTGCTGCTGTTCCCCGGCGAGGGCCACGAGCTGACCCGCTCGGGCAAGCCCAACCACCGCAGGCAGCGCTTCGACGCGGTCCTGGACTGGTGGAACCGCCACCTGCCGGTGAAGCCCTAGGCGGACCCGGACAGCCCTAGAGGAGCGTGTAGTTCAGCTCGTCGCAGATGCGGGCCAGGGGCAGGTCCAGGCCCGGGTAGTCCAGCGGCAGCAGCAGGTCGGGGGCGGCGGGCATGGCGTTGCCCGCCGGTGGGTCCCAGAGGCACACCGCGGGCTCGCCGCCGTCCATCGACGAGCGGTACCAGACGCCGTCGAGGTCGGGGTGGGCCTGGCGGATGGCGCGGGCCCACGCCTGGGTGACCGTCTTGTTCCCGCTGCTGATCTCCTGCGACGCGCCGACCCTGGTCGGCCACAGGCCGGTGAGGTCGAGCAGCCGCAGGGTGCGGCGCGGGCGGATGATCACCAGGTGCGGCCGCCGCGTCTTGCGGTCGACCACCGACGTCTGCTGGAAGACCTCCGCGACGCTCGTGCGCACGGTCAGCCCGAAGTACAGCACCCCGTGGTCGGGGTCGTGGGCCGGACCGGCGTCGGGGCCGAGCGGGTGGGGGTCGAACCGGGCGTGCGGGAGGGGGCCGGTGAAGCGGAAGGAGTTCCAGCGCTGCCGGTGCGCGCCCGCCGCGGCGAAGACGCGCACCAGGTGCGTTCCGCTGTGCACGGCGACGACGTCCTCGTCGATGCGCAGCAGGGTCTTCAGGTCGGCAGGGGTCGGCGGCTGAGGTAGCCGGGACATCGGGGTGTGGGGTTCCTCTGGGTCAGGCCGGGATGCCCAGGGTGGCGGCCAGCGTGGCGACCCGGGCCGGGGACCCGCCCGCGAGCAGCCACTCGCGCGGCGTGGCGGGGCGGTCCTCGACCCGCAGGTCCGGTTGGGGCGTGGTCATGAACGCGGCCACCACCAACGGCGGCTGGTCGTCGGGGACGGCGGCGAGCACGGTCTCCAGGCCGGGAAGCACGCCGCCGGGCACGAACTGCCACGCGGGCAGCCGCCAGCCGCCTCGGTCCTTCCAGCCCGCGAGCCTGCCCGCGGCGAGCCGGTGGCGGATGCGGCTGGTGTCGACGCCGACCACCCCCGCGGCCGAGCTGACCGTCAGCGCGGAGTCGCGCAGCACGGCCTCGGCGGCCACCGCGCGGGCGCGCGAGTCGACCTCCGTCGGCCTGCGCGGCGCTAAGTCCAGCCCGACGTCGACGAGCGTGTCGCGCTGGTCGGCGGTGAAGTAGTCGGCCGGGTCGGCCGCGGCCGGGGAGAGCCTGCGCGCGGCGTCCTCGACGAGTCCGAGGAACTCCACCGGGTCGATCCGCAGGCCCGCTTTGGCGAGCACGGTCTCCAGCGCCATCGTCATGCGCCTAGGGTATCCCGGATGTGCGGGTTCGTGCGCCTTTGTGGGAGAACTCACCGGAAGTAATACTTATCGCACATACTCGAACACGCTCAGTCCTCAATGATAGCCGACTACCCACGTGCAACCCCACCCAATCGTGCGTCCGTCTGTGCGGCATGAGCACCGACCTCCGCCGCTGGCCATCCATCGGGACCGCGACCGCAGCACTGGCTCTGGCCGGGGCGTTGGTGATCGCCACGGCCTGGCACATCGGCGACACCGACGGTGACCCCGGGCCGCCCCCGCCGGTCGACCTCGGCGGAAAGGTCCGTTTGGTCCTGTTCGACTCCTGCGACGCCGCCCTGGCCGATCTCAAGCGCGCGGGCCTGGCCAAGGTCGGCCCGTGGGGCCTGGAGGACTCGGCCCGCTACCGCGGCCTCGGGCTGCCCGCGGCGGCCGAGGACAGCGCGGCGGGCAGCGCGCCCGAGCAGCAGAAGGGGTACTCCGGCACCACGGTGCACGAGGCCGCCGCCGACGAGCCCGACATGGTCAAGACCGACGGCGAGCGGATCGTGAGCGTGGTCGACGGCAAGCTGCGGGTCGTCGACGTGCACGACCGCTCGGTCGCCGCCGTCGTGCCGCTGGCCGGGCACGCGTCGTCGGTGCTGCTGGACGGCGACCGGGCACTGGTGATGTTCACCCCGGAGCACGCCGAGTCCGAGCGCAGCGGGCTGGCGCTGGTCGACCTGGCCGCGGCGAAGGTGCTGCGGACGCTCACCGTCGACGGCGGCCACCTCGACGCCCGGATGGTCGGGTCGGTCGCGCGGGTGGTCGTGCGGTCGTCGCCGCGGCTGGAGTTCACCTACCCGCAGGGGATGAGCGAGGAGAAGGCCAAGGCGCGCAACCGGGAGGTGATCGAGCGCTCGACGATCGACGACTGGCTGCCTCGGTACACGCTGTCGCCCGGCGGCTCGGGTCGGCTCGTCGACTGCGACGCGCTCAGCAGGCCCGCGGCTTACGTGGGCACGTCGTTGCTCAGTGTGCTGACGGTCGACCTGCGCGCGGACCTGACGACCGCCGACACGATCGCGATCGCCGCCGACGGCGACACCGTCTACGGCACCGGGACCTCGCTGTACGTCGCCGACGACCGCACGCCCCGCAGCGTGGCGTGGGCGTCCGAGGTGGCGCGGCCGATGGCGCCGCCGGGCCCGGCGAAGACCGAGGTGCACCAGTTCGACGTCGCCGACGCGGGCGCCCCTGTCTACCTGGCGTCCGGCACCGTCGACGGCTGGCTGCTCAACCAGTACTCGCTGTCCGAGCACGACGGCAGGCTCCGCGTGGCGACGACGACGGGCATGACCGGCGGGTGGCTGCCCGCGCGGGAGGACGCGCCGCCGAGCGAGAGCGCGGTGACCGTGCTGGAGCGCAAGGACAGGACGTTGACCCAGGTGGGCCAGGTGGGCGGCCTCGGCAAGACCGAGCAGATCCACTCGGTGCGGTTCCTCGGCGACAAGGCCTACGTCGTCACCTTCCGCCGCACGGACCCGCTCTACACCATCGATCTGTCGGACCCCGCCGCGCCTCGGGTGACCGGCGAGTTGAAGATCACCGGCTTCTCCGCGTACCTGCACCCCATCGGCGAGGGCAGGCTGCTCGGTGTCGGCCAGGAGGCGACGAACGATGGCCGGACGACGGGGACGCAGGTCTCGCTGTTCGACATCACCGGCCCCGCGCCGACCAGGGTCGACCAGTTCCACCAGCCCGACTCCTACTCCCCGGTCGAGCACGACCCGCACGCCTTCCTGCACTTCCCGGAGCGCGACCTCGTCGTCCTGCCGATCTCGGACCACACGGGCAAGGGCGGCGCCGTCCTGCTGCGGATCACGCCCGACGCGATCGCCGAGGTGGGGCGGGTCGGGAACCGCGACGACCACCAGATGACCAACCGCGCGGTGATCGCGGGCGGCGCGCTGTGGACGTTCGGCTACGGCGGCGCCCTGGCCTTCGACCTCGATTCCCTGGACCGGCTCGCCTGGCTGCCGTTCGGCTGAGTCGCCGCCGAATTCACCGGAAAGAGTTCGGCGAAGCCACTCGATAGGGAAAAAGGGAGCGAACGCCTCAGCTCGATTCGCTCGATGGGGTGATCATCGGCCGCGAAACGGGCCCGTCGCCGGGCCCGTTCACCGCAAAACGGTCAGATGTTGAACACCGGACCCGTGTAGGACCACATCGCGCACCGGTTGGGGAAGACCTCGCGGTAGTCGACCCGCTGGCCGTCCCAGTAGCCGGTGGCGGTCGCGGTCACCGGGTCGTACTCCAGGGTGCACATCATGTCCGGCTCCGAGTTGAGCCTGCCGAAGTCGCCGTTGACCAGCGTCAACGTCGAACAGGCCTGGGACGCTGCCGGGTGCGTCCCGCCGTCGGGGCCGCAGCGCAGCGTGCTGATGTCCACACTGCCGTCGCGACCGGTCACGGTGAGCGCAAGCCGGGCGCGCTCCTGCGTGGGGGGCTGTGCGGCGATCGCCACCGGGCCCGCGACGAGCACGGCGCCGAGCGCGGAGAGCCCCGCGATGGTCTTTCTGCTGATGGGCATGGCACTCCAAGGGTTGCCGCTGGGAATTGCCCGACATGGCGGGCGGATTCCGACGATAGGCCCGCCGGTCGGGCGATTCCAGAAGGCGACGGCCCATTGCAACCGATCGAGTGGCGCGCCGGCATGCTTAATCACGCCCGGTAAGTCACGCGTGGAGGGACACACGGATGTTCGCGGTCGGTCTCATCGGTTACGGCCTGGCGGGCAGCGCCTTCCACGCCCCCTACATCGACGCGGTCCCGGACCTGCGGCTCGACGCCGTGGTCACCACCTCGCACGCCGCCGAGGTGGGCAAGCGATACTCCGACGTCGCCGTCGTGTCCACAGTGGATGAGCTGCTGGCCCGCGAGCCGGACCTGGTCGTGGTGGCCTCGCCCAACCGCCACCACGTCGAGCACGCCCGCGCCGCACTCGACGCGGGCGCGGCGGTCGTGGTCGACAAGCCAGCGGCGGGCACCGCCGCCGAGGTCAGGTCGATCGCGGACGGGCGGCTGACGGTGTTCCAGAACCGCCGCTGGGACGGCGACTTCCGCACCATCCGCGCCCTCGTCGCCGACGGTCGCCTCGGCGAGCCCACCCGCTTCGAGTCCCGCTTCGAGCGCGCCGCCCGCTCCAGCCGCACGGCGTGGAAGGCCAGCACCGACCCGGCCGACCTGACCGACATCATCTACGACCTGGGCACCCACCTCGTCGACCAGGCGCAGGTGCTGTTCGGCCCGCCCACCACCGTCTACGCCGAGTCCCGGGGACCCCGCGACGCCACGATCCTGCTGACCCACACCGGCGGCGTGCGCTCGCTGCTGCGGATGAGCGACTCGACGCCGCCGGTCGCGCCCCGGTTCGTGGTCACCGGCACCGAGGCGGGGTTCCGCACCTGGGGCCTCGACCCGCAGGAGGCCGCCGCCCGCGCGGGCGTCCTGCCCACCACCGAGGCGTTCGGCGCGTACGCCCGCCCCGGCGAGCTGGTGGGCGACACCGTCGAGTCCGTGCCCATCGAGCCCGGCGACTACCTCGGCTACTACCGCGCCGTCGCCGCCTGGCTCCACGGCGACGCCGAGCCCCCGGTCCCCACCGCCGACGCGATCGCCCTGGCCGAGACCATCGACGCCGCGCTGCTGTCGGTGGAGCGGGGTGTGCCGGTGGCGAGGTGAGGGGTTCTCGCACATCTGCTCCTCCACGGCGGTGGACCTCGACCAGTGCGAGCCGCCGCTAGCCGTGGCCGAGACCATCGATGCCGCACTGCTGTCGGTCGAGCGGGAGGGGCCGTGCCGAGGACGGTCGGTCAGGTGAGGGCCTCGATGCTCTCCTTCGCCGCCCTGGCGATCGTCTCGTCCCGCGTCCGCAGGCGCAGTGACCAGCCGAGGGGGCCGTGGTCGGCGAACTCGGCGTCGGGGACGGCGGCGCGGGCGGCGGCGGACGGGACGCCCGCCGGGGCGCGCAGCTGGTAGGCCCAGCTGGTGGGGAAGGCGTAGGCGGGCAGGTCGTCGCCGTGGAGCATGCGGCGGTAGCAGTCCATCAGCGGGGCCGCGCCGGTCGCCGCGCCGAGGGCGGGGAGGCCGTCGGCGCCCGGGCGGGGCCGCAGCGAGACCAGGGTAGGCCTGCTGCCGCGCAGCCGGAAGCGGGCGTGCACCGGCCCCTCCTCGAACCCGCGCGCGGTGAGCAGGTCGGACAGATCGGCCAGCATGTCGGCGACGAGTTCCTCGGGCAGCACCGGCCCGGCCAGCCAGCCGGTGACCGGCCCGTCCACAGTGGACTCCCCGAGCGCGGTGAGGCGGATGGCCCCGTGCACGTAGAAGGCGTCGATGGCGAAGTCGATGCCGGGCAGCCACGGCTCGACGACGTGGTCGGCGCCCTCGCCGCCGACCGTGGCGGCGACCTCGGCCGCGGTCGCGCAGCGCCGGGCCCGGCCGGGCCCGCCCCGGGCCTTGACCACCCACGGGCCGTCGCCGGGCAGGGCGTCGAGCTCGTCCCCGGCGACCGCGGGGAGGTTCCACGGGTGGTCGCCGAGTTCGCGGCGCTGCACGAGCCGGTCGTAGAAGAAGTCGACGCACTCGCTGGGGCACGCGCAGCGGACCTTGAGCGCCTCGGCCCACAGCGTCGCGTAGACCACGGCGGCGTCGGTCGTGCCCGCGGCGTAGACCGGCCGCAGCCCGCGTTCGGCGCACAGCTCGCGCAGCCGGGCCAGCGGCTCCAGGGTGCCGCTGGGGTCGTCCAGGACGAACTCGGCGGCGGGCAGGCCGCCCACCCGGTGCCGCACCCACCCGACGGCCAGGCCGAGCGCGCCGAACGCGGCGGCGGACTCGGCGGGCTCGTCGGCCAGCAGCAGCATGTCCCTCATCGGCGGTCCCCCAGGTCGATTCTCCTCCGGCGACGCTACCGGGGAACCAGCCGCACCGGCAGGCTCTTCACCCCGTTCTGGAACGTGGACCGCAGGCGCACGGGCGGCCCCGCGGGCACCAGCCTGCCCGGGAGCGCTTGCACCACCCGGAACACCGCGCGCATCTGCGCCCTGGCCAGCTGCGCGCCCAGGCAGAAGTGCGGGCCGTGGCCGAAGGTGAGGTGGTCGTTGGGGGAGCGGGCGGGGTCGAAGGCGTCCGGGTCGGCGAAGACCCTCGGGTCGCGGTTGGCCGAGGAGAACCAGACGACGACCTTGTCACCTCTCCTGATGCCCACCCCGCCCAGTTCGGTGTCCTCGGCCGCGGTGCGCCGGAAGTTCATCACCGGGGTCCACCAGCGCAGCATCTCCTCGACGGCCGTGGCGACGTCGTCGATCTCGATGTCCGGATTGGACAGCAGGGCGATCATCCCGCCGGGGATGCCGTTGCGCAGCGTCTCGTTGCCCGCGACGGAGAACAGCCAGAACAGGTTCTCGAACTCCTCGGTCGAGACGGTGTCGGCGGCCGACATGAGGATGCTCATGATGTCCTCGCCCGGGTCGGCGCGCTTCTGCTCGGCGAGGCCGTGGGCGTAGGCGTAGAGGTCGGGCATGCCCTCGCGGGTGCGCGGATCGGGCATCTCTCCGTCCGGCCCGGGCTCGGGGCGCAGCGCGCGGGCCATCCGGGCGAGCGCGGTCCCGCCGTCGGCCGCCGCGCTCACGGCGTACTCGGCGTCCTGGTAGCCGATGACCCGGTTGCTCCAGTCGAACATCAGCATGCGGTCCTCGACGGGCACGCCGAAGACCTCGGCCAGGGTGAGCAGCGGCAGGTCGGCGACCTCCTTGGCGAAGTCGAAGGCGCCGCGGCGGGCGGCCGTGGTGATGATCTCCTCGGCCCAGCCCTCGATCCGGTCGGTGAGCCGGGCGACGGCGCGCGGGGTGAACGCCCTGGTGAGCAGGCCGCGCAGCCGGGTGTGCTCCGGCGGGTCCTGGTTGAGCATCATGCGCCGCACGTAGCGCAGCGCCTCGGGCGTGGCGGGGTCCTTGACCTGCGTCCCGCCGAGGTGGGAGGAGAAAACTCTCGGGGTGCGCAGCACGTGGCGGACCTCGGCGTGCCGCAGGACGGCCCAGAAGTCGCCGACCCGCTGCACCGCCGCCCGCTCGCGCAGGTCGGCGAGCAGGTCGTGGGGGACGCCGCGGACGTAGGTGTCGGGGTCGAGCAGCGCGGCGGTGTCCATGCTGCCATTCTCGTACGGCATGATCCCGTCCCGTGGAAGAACTCCATGTCGACCGCGGCGGCGACGGCCCCGCCCTGCTGCTCCTGCACGGCCTCGGCGGCTCGTCCGCCGCGTGGTCGGGCGTCATCGACCGGTGGCCGGGCTCGTGGCTCGCGCCGGACCTGCCCGGGCACGGCGGCTCGGTCCCGCTGCCCCGCTACTCCTTCGGCGCGCTCGCCGCGGCCGTGGCCCGGATCGTCGAAGGCCCGGTCGCGGTGCTGGGCCACTCCCTCGGCGGCGTCGTCGGCCTGGCGCTGGCCAGCGGGTGGTTCGGCGTCCCGGTGACGGCGGTGTGCGCCCTGGGCGTGAAGGTCAGCTGGTCGGCGTCGGACCTGGCGAAGGCCGCGGACCTGGCAGCGCGCCCGGCGCGCGTGTTCGCCACCCGGGAGGAGGCGCTGGACCGCGCGCGGAAGGTGGCGGGCCTGCCGGAGGGGGCGCCGACCGACCGTCTGGTGGCCGAGGCCGACGGGGGCTGGCGCCTGGCGCTGGACCCGGCCGCGTTCGCCGTCGGCCGCCCCGACCTGCCCGGCCTCCTGGCGGCCGCCCGCTGCCCGGTGACCCTGGCTGCGGGCTCCGACGACCCGATGAGCCCGGCGGCCCACCTGGAGACCCTGGTGCCCGACCCGGTCCTGCTGCCCGGCCTCGGCCACAGCGCGCACGTCGAGGACCCCGCGGCCCTGGACGCGCTGCTCGCCCGTCTGCGCTGATCGCCCGCGCAGGGCTGAGTCGTCCACACCGACCCGGCTCAGCACAGTCCCTGCCTACGCCGACGAGCAGGGTGCCCTGGCCGCGGTTCGGCCTGCTCGGGACATGGCAGGGGCCCGTCCCGCACGGGACGGGCCCCCGTTTCCCGTCAGCTCACGGCGAGCAGGTCCACCACGAAGATCAGGGTCTCGCCGGGCTTGATCACCGAGCCCGCGCCGCGGTCGCCGTAGCCCAGGTGGGGCGGGATGACCAGGCGGCGCCTGCCGCCGACGCGCATGCCCGCGACGCCGCGGTCCCAGCCAGCGATGACGCGGCCCGCGCCGAGCGGGAAGTCGAAGGTCTCGCCCCTGCTCCACGAGGAGTCGAACTCCTCGCCCGTCGAGTGCGCGACCCCGACGTAGTGCACGCTCACCACCGAGCCCGGCTGGGCCTCGGGACCGTCGCCGACGGCGATGTCCGTCTGCTCCAGGTCAGCGGGCGGCGCCCCCTCGATCGGCTCGACCTCGGGCTTCTGCGCGGCCATACCCGTACCTCGTTCTCCATCGACTGCGTTTCCGTCCGCCATCCTCGCGCGCGCCCGGCCCCGCCGCCGCACGACCCGCCGGTAACGCCCGGGGCGCCTGCGACGACACCGCAGTCAGCGGCCCCGTCACCCCCCGACGGCGGGGCCGCTCCCGCGTCCCGTCGCCCGCCGACCGGCCCAGGTCGGACGGCGGTCCGGGTGATCACCCGTAACATCCGGCGGCCGACGGCGGACATACCCTCCAACCAGGAGGTGCCGTGGACGGGATCGGGGTAGAGGTCGACTTCGACGGCGCGTCGGTCGTCGTCACGGCCACCAACGCGGTGGCCGAGGCGTTGTTCGGCCCGCGCCTGGTCATCCCGCGCGCGGAGATCGCCGCCGCCACCCTGACGCCCGCCCGGCCCCTGCGCTCGGGTGTGCTGGAACTGACCATGCGCGACGGCGGCAGGCACCGGCTGCGCTTCCCGCACGAGCAGCGCCCCGCCTTCGCCGAGCTGGCCGCGCGCCTGCGGCCCGGGGCGGTCGTGCTGCACGGACGCGGCTCGTTCGACCAGGCGGTGACGGGCGAGTCCCACTGCTTCACCGCGCTCCGCGCCTTGACCGGGAGCGGGACCGGCGAGCGCGTCACCGTCGCCGAACTGCGTCCCGACGACGACGGCGTCCGGGTGCTCATGGACGATCACGTGGTCGGCCACCTGCCGCCGGAGGCGGTTGACGCGTACGGGCCCGCGCTGCGCCAGGTCGCCGTCGCGCTGTGCCGGGCGCGGCTGTGGTGGTCCTACGAGCAGCGGGGGCTCGGTTTCATCGCCGCCGTGTCCCTCGACCTGGCCGACCCGGCCGAGGTGCTGCCGCTGAACGAGCCCGACCCCGGCCCGCACGTCGAGCTGCCGCCCGGCCGGACGTACCCGCTGCGCACCGAGTACCTGGAGACGCTGGCCGCGGCCCTGGCGAAGGCGTACTGCCCGGGGCGCGGGCTGGTCTACGGCAGCCTGCACGCCGAGGACGGCACGGTCGCCGTCCGGGTGGACGGGCGCAGGGTCGGCGCGCTGCCGACGACGACGGCCGCCGCGTTCGCCCCGCTCGTGCGCCGCTTCGCCGCCGCGGGCCTCACCTGCTACGCCGACGTCGCCCTGACCGGCACCGCGCACGCGATCGAGGCCCGGCTGCGCGCCGCCGCGCCGGAGGACATCCTGCCCGGGCTTTACTGAGGCAAGATGGCCCGCGTGAAGTGGAGCCGGGCCGTACACCACCTGACCGAGCTGGCGGAGTCCTGCGCCCGACTGGCGGACTCGCCGATCCACCCGCTGCGGGTGACCGGACTCTGGGTCGCAGGCGAGATCCTCGGCCCGCCCGCCGACCTCGACACGATCACCGTCGCCCTGGTCGTCGACCTCCCGTCGGTCCCGTGGCTGACCACGCCGCCGGGCGCGCAGCACTGGGCAGCCGCCTCCCGCCTCGCGCGCGGCCCCTTCACCGCCTACTGGCGCACCGACCCGGTGTGGAACCACCGCATCCACCGGCCCGCACTGGTCTGGGACGGCCAGACGCGCGAGGACGTCCTCACCGCGCTGGCCGAGGGGCGCGGCGAGGACGTCCGCCTCCCCGCGCCGACTCCCGGGGAACTCGCCGCGCGGGTGGCGGAGGAGACCGCCGTCAGCCTCGCCGCCCTCCGCGACCGGTCCGCCCACTACGCCGAGCACCGGTGGCGGCCGGGCAAGATCGAGCCCCGCGCCGACGCCCTCTGGGAAGCGGGCGCGGGCTATCTCGACCTCCTCGAAACGGCGGAAGCCCGGAAATAGCGCTTTAACACATCGGATGCCCTTCAGGAAAGCCCTTTGACCGCGGCATCGGGCTGCCCGAGCCCGCCGCCGTCACGCTGAGCGAGCGGCGCAGAAGGTTAAAAGTTATGGCTTCCACGCTGTGGAAACGCGATGCAGAATCCCTGGCGGCGATGGTCGGCGAATAGGGCTCGCAACCGGTCCGGCTATCGCGATCACGTCCCGATCCCTGCATTCGAGAGGGCGCATCCCTGTGAAAAGAACAATCGCGACCCGATGCTGCGTCGCGCTGGGCGCCGCGGCGCTCATGGTGACCTCGATGGGCACACCGGCCGCCGCCGATCCCGCCCCCGACAAGATGGACCGCGGGCGCGCGTTCACGCAGAACGTCGTCGACGGCGTCGAATATGACGAATACATCGTCGCGTTCAAGCCCGCCGCGGCCCGCCAGGACGCCCTGCGCGCGGCGGGCAAGCGCCACGGGGTCGAGCTGAGCGAGGTCCGCAGGCTCGCCACCGGCGCGCACCTCGTGCGCTCCGGGCGCAGGCTCGACGCCGAGCGTTCCCGCGGCCTGCTGCGCGCGCTCGCCGCGCGCCCGGACGTCGAGTACGTCGAGCCCAACACCCGCTTCCACGCCACGGCCACGCCGAACGACCCGCAGTACGGCGACCAGTGGCACTACTTCGAGTCCACGGCGGGCATGCGCCTGCCGACCGCGTGGGACACCGCCGACGGGGCCGGCGTCACCGTGGCCGTCGTCGACACCGGCCGCACCGCGCACTCCGACCTCGACGGCAACACCGTGGGCGGCTACGACTTCATCAGCAACTCCACCAGCTCCCGCGACGGCGGCGGCCGGGACTCCAACCCGCAGGACGAGGGCGACTGGGTCGAGTACGACGGCGCCTGCGGGCCGGACAGCAGGCGGAGCAACTCCTCCTGGCACGGCACGCACGTGGCGGGCACCGTCGCCGCGGTCACCGGCAACGGCCGGGGCGTGGCGGGCGTGGCGCCGAAGGCGCGGATCGTGCACGCGCGCGTTCTCGGCCGCTGCGGCGGGACGCTGGCCGACATCGCCGACGCGATCGTGTGGGCCTCCGGCGGCTCCGTCTCCGGCGTGCCCGCCAACCCGAACCCCGCCAAGGTCATCAACATGAGCCTGGGCGGCGGCGGCTCCTGCGGCAGCACCTACCAGAACGCGATCAACAGCGCGGTCGGCCGCGGCGCGACCGTCGTGGTGGCGGCGGGCAACTCCAACACCGACGCGGCGTACTCCCAGCCCGCGAACTGCGCGAACGTCGTCACCGTCGCCGCGCTCGACCGCGGCGGGGACCGCGCGGCGTACTCCAACTACGGCAACGTCGTCGACGTCTCCGCGCCCGGCGGCGAGACCGCGACCCGCACCAACGGCGTGCTCTCCACGCTGAACACCGGCACCACCACGCCCGGCAGCGAGTCCTACGCGTTCTACCAGGGCACGAGCATGGCCACCCCGCACGTCGCGGGCCTGGTCGCGCTCATGCTGGGCGAGCGGTCCACGCTGACCCCGTCGGACATCGAGTCGCGGTTGAAGGCCGCGGTCCGGCCGATCCCGGGCTCCTGCTCGGGCGGCTGCGGCGCGGGCCTGGTGGACGCGGCGAAGACGATCGCCGACCTCGGCGGCACCACCCCCGACCCGCAGCCCGGCGCGCAGCTGCTGCGCAACCCCGGCTTCGAGTCCGGGGCGGTCGACTGGTCGAGCACCCAGAACGTGATCACCGCCGACGCCACGTATTCGGCGAACAGCGGCTCGTGGAAGGCCTGGCTCAACGGTTACGGCCGTAACCACACCGATACCCTGTCCCAGTCCGTGAGCATTCCGGCTTCCGTGACATCCGCGACTCTGTCCTTCCATTTGGGGATCGATTCCGAGGAGACCGGCAGCGTCGTCTACGACACGCTGCGTGTGCAAGTAGTCGGTTCCGACGGTTCGGTGCTGCGGACGCTGGCGACCTACTCCAATGTCGACGAGGCGACTGCCTACCAGCGGCGTTCCTTCTCGCTCACCGAGTTCCGGGGCCGCACGGTCACGATCAAGTTCACCGGAACCGAGGACGCGTACCTCGCCACCTCATTCCTGATTGACGACACCGCGTTGTCGACCAGCTGATCACGGACGGCGGTGTTCCCCGCGCGGGAACACCGCCGTTCCCTCGGGAGGGCTTTTCTCGCGCCGATCGGGAAATTACGGTCCTCGGCATGAACGCCGATCAGCCGCTCCGGTTCGCCGATGTCCTGCGGTCGGCGGTGCGCGAGCGCGGCGTCCCGCTCGACCGCATCGCCGACCACCTCCGCCGCCGCGGCACCCCGGTCAGCCAGGCGACGCTGAGCTACTGGCAGTCCGGGCGCAGCCAGCCCGAGCGGGCGCGGTCGCTGGCCGCGCTGGCGCAGCTGGAGCAGCTGCTCGGCATGGAGGAGGGCGGGCTCGCCGCCCACCTCGACGCCCCCAAGCCCCGCGGCCGCGCCGTCCGCAGGCCGACGCCGGTCCACCGCGGCCCGTCCTGGGCCCCGGCCAGCGACTTCGCGCGCATGGTCGAGGGCATGGACCTCAGCCGCGACGCCGACCTGACCCGGCTCAGCCTGCACGTCCGCGTCGACGTCGGCCGCGACCGGTCGGGCTACCTCGAACGCGCCCGGCAGGTCCTGCGGGCCGAGAAGCCCGGGATCACCGGCCTGGTGGTGCTGTCGTGGGCCAACGAGGGCGGGCGGTCACTGCCGCTGCGACCGGTCCGCAACTGCACGATCGGCCGGGTGAACGTCGACGATGACACCGGCCAGGTCGCCACCGAGCTGCGCTTCGACCAGGTGCCCGAGCCGCAGGGGACGATCGTCGTCGAGTACGAGTTCATGGTCGCCAGCCAGGGACCGGACATCGACCACTTCGAGAACATGCCCCGGATGCCGGTGCGCGAGTACCTGCTGGAGGTCGGCTTCCACCCCGAAGCGCTCCCGCGCCACGTGGTCGCCTTCTCCGACGTCGACGACACCCACCGCGCCCGCGCCGTCGCCCTCGACACGTCTCACACGGCGCACATGGTGGCCCACAACCTCACGCCGGGGCGGTACGGGATGCGCTGGACGTGGCGGTGATCCCCTCGCGCAACCCCTTGACCGCCAACCGGTCCGCCCGCTCGTTCTCCGGATGCCCGGCGTGCCCCTTGACCCAGTGCCACTCGACCTCATGCCGCGCCGCGGCCTCGTCGAGCTCCCGCCACAGATCGGCGTTCTTGACGGGCTGCTTGGCACTGGTCTGCCAGCCGTTGCTCTTCCACTTGGGCATCCACGCGGTGACGCCGTTGCGGACGTAGGTGCTGTCTGTGTAGATGTGCACGACGGACGGCCGCGTCAAAGTCTCCAGAGCGCGGATGGGGGCGGTCAGCTCCATGCGGTTGTTGGTCGTGGTCCCGGGCTCACCGCCGTACAGCTCCCGCTCGTGCCGCCCGTACCGCAGCACCGCACCCCACCCACCCGGCCCGGGATTCCCACTGCACGCCCCGTCGGTGTAGATCTCCACCACAACCTCGTCCCGCACGCCGGCGATCGTAATGCAGCCCCCACGTCACCAGCCGCGCGTAACAGTGATCCCGGCCCGGGCGAGACCGTGGAGTTGGCCCGCGGGGACTTCGCGATCCTGGTGGAGAACACCAAGATCGTGGAACAACCCGACGAGCCCGCCTACGGCGAGGTCGTCTTCTACACCCCGGTCGAAACGGTCCACTCCTCGACGAGGCGGCACGCCGCCGAGGTCCGGCAGCGGAAGCTGCGCACCAGGGTCGCGGCGTCGACTCTCTGTTCCCGTGCCGGTACCCGCCGGGTGGAGCGGCGTCTGCATGAACCGCTGTCGAACGTCACCTGCGTGCAGTGTCGCGCGATCCTCGCGGAGGAAGGCGAGCTCTAGCCTGCCTTTGGAACTACCGGGGGCCCGACGGGTTTACCAGCCCCGCTCGCGCCACTCGGCGAGCTTCGGCCGCTCGGCGCCGAGCGTGGAGTCGTCGCCGTGGCCGGGGTAGAACCAGGTCTCGTCCGGAAGCTCGCCGAACACCCTGGCCTCCAGGTCGTCCATGAGGCTCGTGAAGTTCTCCGGGCTCGTCGTCCGCCCCGGGCCGCCCGGGAAGAGGGAGTCGCCGGTGAAGAGGTGGGGGTGGCCGGAAGGGTCGCGGTAGAGCAGGGCGATGGAGCCGGGGGTGTGGCCGCGCAGGTGGATGACCTCCAGCTCGCACTCGCCCACCGTGATCCGGGCGCCGTGCTCGACCAGGTGGTCCGGGGGGACCGGGAGGGGGTCGGCGTCCAGCGGGTGGGCGACGGTCTCCGCGCCGAACGCGCCCGCCACGGCGCCGAGGGCCTGCCAGTGGTCGGCGTGCTGGTGGGTGGTGACGATCGTGCGCAGCGTCGGGCGGTCGGGGCCGTGGCCGATCAGGTCCGACAGGCGGGCCGGGTCGTTCGCGGCGTCGATGAGCAGCGACTGGCGGGTGGCGCGGCACGTCAGCAGGTAGGCGTTGTTGTCCATCGGCCCGACCGAGACCTTGGTGACCGTCAGGGCGGGCAGGGTGCGGCGGGCGGCCGGGCCGTCGGGGGAGACGTGGCCGGTGTAGTCGTCGACAAGCTCCACGAGGGGTGACGGTACCCGCTGCGATCACGCTGCTCTGTACGGTCTAAGGTGTTACCGGTCCGTAACCTGATCATCCTGGTGTGAGCCGTGGCGAAGACTGAGCGCAAGGTCAGCTGGGACGTGGTCCGCGTCGTCGCCGTCCTCGCCGTCGTCGTCGGGCACATCACCCGGGACGGCCCGGTCGTCCACCCCGAGCTCGGTCCGTTCGCGGTGCACCTGCCGGTGCTGTTCGGCGCGAACACGCTGCTCGTCGTCTCCGCCTACTTCATCTGCGTCACCGTCCGGCGCGGCCGCACGGCCCGGTGGCTGGGGCACAAGCTCGCCCGGGTGCTCCCGCCCTACCTCGTAGCCGCGGTCGTCACGTACGCCGTCCTGCGGGTCGCCGCGCCCCGCTTCGGGTGGTACACCCCCGACAGCACCGACCTGTTCGCCAACGTGCTGCTCATCCAGACCTGGTCGCCGGAGTTCCACTTCATCGACGGCTCCTACTGGACGATGTCGGCCCAGGTGCTCGCCTTCGCCGTCGCCGCGCTCCTCGCGCCGCGCCGGTGGCTGCGGGGCCCCGCGCTGATGGCCCTGCTCTGGGCGCTGATCGTCGTCCCCGTCGTGGTCCAGCTGCTGATCCGCCGCCAGGAGGACGGCCTGCTCCGGCTCGTGTACGACGGCATGACCCTGCACCGCGCCGCCGTGTTCGGCGTCGGCGTCGCGGTGTGGCTGTGGACGCAGGACCGCCTGTCGGGCTTCCACCTGACCGCCTACAGCGTCGCCATGCTCATCGGGATGGAGGTGCACACGCGCTCGGAGGACACCGCCTCCACCGCAGCGTTCGGGATCGCGCTGCTCGTGCTCGCCGCCGCCGCGGGCGGGCCGGACTGGAACGTGGGCCCGCTGGCCCGGCCGATCACCTGGCTCGGCGGCATCTCCTTCGGCGTGTACCTCGTCCACCAGGAGCTGGGCTACGTCATCGCCCGCCTGCTCGTCGACATGGGCGTCGGCCAGGTCGGCCGGTTGCTGACCTGCCTCATCGCCGCGGTGGTCCTCGGCTGGCTGCTCACGCGCGTGGTCGAGCGGCCCGCGCACGCCTGGCTGACCGGCGGGCGGCGGGCTCAGCCCCAGGGGCCCAGCTCCGGCGGCTCGCCGGTCAGCCCGGTCGCCGGGCCGCGCCCGGTCAGCCAGCCCAGCACTGCCGCCGCCGGGCCCGTCACGGTCCTGGCCGCCGAACCCGCCAGCCGGAACGACGCCTGACGCCCGTCGGGCAGCTCGACGGCGAGCGTGACCGGCCCGTCGTCGGCGCGGCGCCCGCGCGTGGCGACCTCCAGCAGCAGGTCGAGGTGCGCGGGGTCGACGGTGGTGAAGTCCGGGCCCGCGTCGAGGTCGACCAGGTGCACCCAGATCTCGAACAGCCGCAGCTCGGGGATCTCGGCCGCGGTCATCGGCCTGCCGGACGGGTGGGTCAGCGTGGCCGACCAGGCGTCGGGGTCCATGCGGGCGGCCTCGTGCAGGAACCGCTCGCCCGCGGCGATCAGGTCCTCGCGCTGCACGCGGGCCATCCGGTCGGACCCGTCGGCGATGTCGGCGTCGCGGTCGGCGCGGCTGGGGTAGGCCGGATGCTCGATGCCGGTGCGCGCCCAGGTGAGCAGGTTCACCAGGGCGTCGGCGTTGCGGGCGAGGTGGCTCACCACGTGCCCGCGCGTCCAGCCGGGCAGCAGGCTCGGCCCGGCGAGGTCGCGCTGGGTCAGCCCGGACACCGCCGCCACCAGCGGGCCCGTCGCCTCCCGCACGGCCGCCAGCGCGGCCGCGGCGCGGTCGGCGGATACGGAGGTCGCGGTAGATCCCGTCATAGAACGTCCCTAACGCGTGGGTGACTGGTGAACGGAGCAGCGCCGCCCTCCACCCAGGTTAGGGGCTTTCGGCTACTCTCGGGTACCGCTCCGCGGGTGCATCGGGCAAGCACGCCCGCCAGAATTGTCGGTGCACCCGCCTAGCATGCGCACCGGCCACCTCCGTGGCCGCTCATCCCGTCGCGCGTCCGCCCGTGACCAGCGACGACGGGACCAACCTGCTCGACCGAAGGGACCTGCAGTGGCAGACCGCCTTGTCGTTCGCGGCGCCCGGGAGCACAACCTGCGCGGCGTCGACCTCGACCTGCCCCGGGACAGCCTGATCGTGTTCACCGGCCTGTCCGGGTCCGGCAAGTCGAGCCTGGCGTTCGACACCATCTTCGCCGAGGGCCAGCGCCGGTACGTGGAATCGCTCTCGGCGTACGCGCGGCAGTTCCTCGGCCAGATGGACAAGCCCGACGTGGACTTCATCGAGGGCCTCTCGCCCGCGGTGTCGATCGACCAGAAGTCCACCAGCCGCAACCCGCGCTCCACCGTGGGCACCATCACCGAGGTCTACGACTACCTGCGCCTGCTCTACGCCCGCGCGGGCAAGCCGCACTGCCCCGCCTGCGGGGAGGCGATCAGCAGGCAGACCCCGCAGCAGATCGTCGACCAGGTGCTGGCCATGCCGGAGGGCACCCGCTTCCAGGTGCTCGCGCCGGTCATCCGCGGCCGCAAGGGCGAGTACGTCGACCTCTTCGCCCAGCTGCAGACCCAGGGCTACGCGCGCGCCCTGGTCGACGGCGTGCTGCACCAGCTCAGCGACCCGCCGAAGCTGAAGAAGCAGGAGAAGCACGAGATCGCCGTCGTGATCGACCGGCTGACGGTGAAGGCCAGCGCCAAGCAGCGGCTCACCGACTCCGTCGAGACCGCGCTGCGGCTGGCCGACGGCCTGGTCGAGCTGGACTTCGTCGACCTCGACGAGCACGACGCCCAGCGCCGCCGCGGCTTCTCCGAGCACCTGGCCTGCCCCAACGGCCACCCGCTGGGCGTCGAGGACCTGGAGCCGCGCTCGTTCTCCTTCAACTCGCCCTACGGCGCCTGCCCGCAGTGCACCGGCCTGGGCGTGCGGATGGAGGTCGACCCGGAGCTGGTCGTCCCCGACGACGAGCTGTCCCTGGAGGACGGCGCCATCGCGCCGTGGGCAGGCGGGCAGACCGCGGAGTACTTCACCCGCCTGCTCGGCGCGCTCGCCGAGACCGTCGGGTTCCGGATGGACACCCCGTGGCGGCGGCTGCCCGCCAAGGCGCAGAAGGCCGTCCTGCACGGCATCGGCGACCAGGTGCACGTCCGCTACAAGAACCGCTACGGCAGGGAGCGCTCGTACTACGCGAACTACGAGGGCGTCATCCCGTTCCTGGAGCGCCGCCAGGAGCAGACCGAGTCGGAGTTCATGCGGGAGAAGTACGAGGGCTACATGCGGGAGGTGCCCTGTCCCGCCTGCCAGGGCACCCGGCTCAAGCCGGAGATCCTCGCCGTCACCCTCGCCCACGCCGACCAGGGCGACCGCTCGATCGCCGAGGTCTCGGCCATGTCGATCAGCGAGTGCGCGCGCTTCCTCGACGGCCTCCAGCTGGGCACCCGGGAGGCGATGATCGCCGGCGCCGTGCTCAAGGAGATCCAGGCCCGGCTGCGCTTCCTGCTCGACGTCGGCCTGGACTACCTCTCGCTCGACCGCGCCGCCGGGACGCTCTCCGGCGGCGAGGCGCAGCGCATCCGGCTGGCCACCCAGATCGGCTCCGGCCTGGTCGGCGTGCTGTACGTGCTGGACGAGCCGTCGATCGGCCTGCACCAGCGCGACAACCACCGGCTCATCGAGACGCTGACCCGGCTGCGCAACCTGGGCAACACGCTGATCGTCGTCGAGCACGATGAGGACACCATCCGCGCGTCGGACTGGGTGGTCGACATCGGGCCCGGCGCGGGCGAGCACGGCGGCCAGGTCGTGCACAGCGGCACCTTCAAGGAGCTGCTGAAGAACAAGAAGTCGATGACGGGCGCGTACCTGGCGCGGCGGGAGGAGATCCCGACGCCCGCGATGCGCCGCCCGATCGACCGCAAGCGCCAGCTGACGGTCGTGGGCGCGCGCGAGCACAACCTGCGCGGCATCGACGTGTCGTTCCCGCTGGGCTGCCTGATCTCGGTCACCGGCGTGTCCGGTTCCGGCAAGTCCACTTTGGTCAACGACATCCTGGCGACGGTGCTGGCGAACAAGCTCAACGGCGCGCGCCAGGTGCCCGGCAGGCACACCCGGGTCAACGGCCTGGGCGCGCTGGACAAGCTGGTGCAGGTCGACCAGTCGCCGATCGGGCGCACGCCGCGGTCCAACCCGGCGACCTACACCGGCGTGTTCGACAACATCCGCAAGCTGTTCGCCTCCACCACCGAGGCGAAGGTGCGCGGCTACCAGCCGGGACGGTTCTCGTTCAACGTCAAGGGCGGCCGCTGCGAGGCGTGCGCTGGCGACGGCACGATCAAGATCGAGATGAACTTCCTGCCGGACGTGTACGTCCCGTGCGAGGTGTGCAAGGGCGCCCGGTACAACCGGGAGACCCTGGAGGTGCACTACAAGGGCAAGACCATCGCCGAGGTGCTGGACATGCCCATCGAGGAGGCGGCGGAGTTCTTCGAGCCGATCAAGGCCATCCACCGCTACCTCAACACCCTCGTCGACGTCGGCCTCGGCTACGTCCGGCTCGGCCAGCCCGCCCCGACGCTGTCCGGCGGCGAGGCCCAGCGGGTGAAGCTGGCCAGCGAGCTGCAGAAGCGCTCCACCGGGAAGACGGTCTACATCCTCGACGAGCCCACGACCGGCCTGCACTTCGAGGACATCCGCAAGCTCCTCGGCGTGATCAACGGCCTGGTGGACAAGGGCAACACGGTCATCGTCATCGAGCACAACCTCGACGTGATCAAGACGTCGGACTGGATCATCGACCTCGGCCCCGAGGGCGGCTCCGGCGGCGGCATGGTCGTGGCCGAGGGCACCCCGGAGGACATCGTCGCGGTGGCCGAGAGCCACACCGGGAGGTTCCTCGCCAAGGTCCTCTGAGTTGCCCGGCGGTGCGGCCCGCGCCACGATGGCGCGTCTGGATGTATCCGGAGTGGTCCGCGGTGCTCCTCTGTGTACGAAGACCACGAGGAGGCCCCGCCATGCCCACCCCGCGACACCTGCGAGCGCAGGTCGCCAAGGTCCACCGCGCCACCGCGGCGACGCTGTCCCTGCGCGGCGACGACCGGCCGGGGTTCTGGGACGTCCGCAAGGGCATCACCGCCCCCGCCGAGTTTCGGCTCGTCGGGCGGGCGCGGGGCAACGCGGCACGGGAGATCGCGATTCGTGCCGAGTGACCCCCGCGCCCGCAGCGCCCGGCCGACCCCGGCCGGGCTGTCGGCGCGCCTGCGCTCGGCGCTCGGCCCGCGCGTCGTCGTCGGCCATGGGCCGACGGCCGGGGCCCGGCTCGCCGTGTCGGTGGTCGCCGGGAGCCGGGTGGACGCCAGCCGGTGGGCGCGGCAGGCGCGGCTGCCCTCGGTCATCGTCGAGTTGGACGGCGACACGGTCTACGTCGGCCCGCTGGCCGAACCGGGGCGTCCCTGCTGCGGCGAGTGCGCCCGGCTCCGCCGGATAGCCGCGGCCGCGGCCACCGACCACGACGAGCCCACGACCCGCGTCGACGCCGAGGTGATCGACGGCGAGACCACGGCGTGGGTCGGGACGAGCGGGCTGCTCGGCCCGGACGGCGAGGCCACGACGCGGGTGGACGGCGCGCTCATCGACGCGACCACCCGGGTCTCCGCGGCGCTCATCGCAGGCGTGGACGACCCGACCGCCGTCGTGGCGCACGAGGTGATCGACGACCCGGTCGTGGCGCTGCTGCGCGACCCCGACCAGCTGCGCGGCCACGTCGCCGAGGTGCGGGCGGGCAAGGTGCTGTGGCACCGGGTGATCCCGCTGCCCGACTGCGCGGTCTGCGGCGGCGCGGACGGCATCGGCACCGTCTCGCTGCCCGACACCGACGACCCCGCCGAACTCGTCGAGGCGCTCGCGGGCTGGGTCGACCCGCTGACCGGCGTCATCCCGTGGCTCACGGTGCGCCAGCCGCTGCCCGGCGGGCCGTACGTCGCCACGGCCGCGCCGCCGCACCGGGTCGACGAGGACGGCCACCCGCACCCGCTGCCGATCGGCTGGGGCAAGGGCATGGACGAGGCCACGGCCATCCGCTCCGCCGTCGGCGAGGCGATCGAGCGGTACGCGGCGAGCCTGCCCGACCCCGCACGCCTGCGCTGGGCCCGACCGGCCGACCTCGACGGCGATGTCCTCGACCCCCGCGACCTGCCGCTGTATGAGCCCCAGCAGTACGCGCGCACCGCGTTCGTCCCCTTCGACCACCGCGTCGACCACCCGTGGGTGCGCGGCACGTGGCTCGACGACGGCAGGCCCGTGTGGGTGCCCGCCGTCCTGGCCTACCTCCGGCTCGCCCTGCTCCCGGAGCACCTGATCTGCCAGGGCACCTCCAACGGCCTCGCCGCCGGACCGGACGCGGAGTCCGCCGCCGTGTCCGCCGTGCTGGAACTCGTGGAGCGCGACGCGATGCTCGCCGCATGGCTCACCGGCGCCCGCGGCCGGTACATCGACCTGGACGACACGCTGGACGCCGACCTGGCCGACGCCGTGGACGCGCTCACCGACGAGGGCCACACCGTCGAGGTGCACCTGCTGCCCACCAGCACCTACGGCGCCACCGCCGCCGCGCTCGCCCTCGGCGACGGCAAGCGCCTGCCCGGCATCGCCATCGGCCTCGGTTCCGCGCGCGACCCGAGGGAGGCAGTGCGCCAGGCCATCCTCGAACTCGCCCAGAGCGCCCCGCACCTGACGATGCTGCTGCGGGAGAGGGCGCACCCGGTCCCGGCGCGACCGGAGGACGTGCGCGGCATGCTCGACCACGCCGCCTACTACTTCCGCCCCGACCGCGTCGTCGCCTTCGACCGCCTCCGCTGCGGCGGCACCACCCGCCTCGGCGACCTCCCGGAGACCGGCGCCCCCGCATCAGCCGACGACCTCGCGGGCGTCCTGGGCGCCACGGGCATCCGGGTGGCGCTGGTCGACGTGACCAGCGCCGACGTCGCCACCGGCCCGTTCCGGGTCGTCCGGGCGGTGAGCGCGGGCCTGCAGCCGCTGTCCTACGGCTTCGGCAACGACCGGGTGGCGGTGCCGAGGCTGCGCCCGCGCCTCCTGCCCGCCCACCGCAGGCCGGTCCACCCGATCTGGTAGCGGCCGAATCCCGGAAACACCGAACCGCCCGTGGTCCCGGGGGCATCGGGACGCGGGCGGTTCGGTCTGCTCAACGAGCGGCGGTCGCCGAGGTTCCGGCCAGGTGGCGTTCCGGTTGCGCGGAGGTGCCGTGATCGTCGGTCATCGCGGTCTCGTCGAAGGGCGCGCCGCCGGAGAGGACCGCCTGCGCGCGCGCCCGGTCGAAGCCCTTGGTCCAGGTGCCGATCAGGACCGTGGCCACGGCGTTGCCCGCGAAGTTGGTCAGCGCCCGCGCCTCGGACATGAACCGGTCGATGCCCACGATCAGGCCGACGCCGTCGACGAGGTCGGGGCGGTGGGACTGCAGGCCGCCCGCCAGCGTCGCCAGGCCAGCGCCGGTCACGCCCGCGGCGCCCTTCGACGCGATGATCATGAACACCAGCAGGGAGATCTGCTCGCCCGCCGAGAGCGGCGCGCCCGTCGCGTTGGCCACGAACAGCGTCGCCATCGTCAGGTAGATCGCGGTGCCGTCGAGGTTGAACGAGTACCCGGTCGGCACGGTGATGCCCACGACCGGCCTGCTCACGCCCAGGTGCTCCATCTTCGCGATCAGCCGGGGCAGCGCCACCTCCGACGACGACGTCGACAGGATCAGCAGGAACTCCCGGCCCAGGTAGCGCAGCAGGGAGAACAGGTTGACCCGCGCCACCAGCCACAGCATCGTGCCCAGCACGGCCACGACGAACACCAGGCAGGTCGCGTAGAAGCCGAGCATGATCACCGCGAGGCTCTTGACCGCGTCGATGCCGGTCTCGCCGACCACCGCGGCGATCGCGCCGAACGCGCCGACCGGCGCCAGCCACATGATCATCGCCAGCACGCGGAACACGAGCTTCTGCAGGTGCCCGATGCCGCGCAGGACCGGCTCGCCCGCGGGCCCCATGCGCTGCAGCGCGAACCCGACCAGCAGCGCCACCAGCAGGGCCTGCAGCACCTCGCCCTCGGTCAGCGACGACAGCAGCGTCGACGGGATGATCCCGAGGATGAACTCCGTCGTGGACTCCGACTCCTTGACCTGGGACGCGCCCGTCGCCGCGACCTCATCGGTCAGCCGCAGGCCGTCGCCGGGGTGCAGCAGGTTGCCGACGACCAGGCCGATCACCAGCGCGACGGTCGACATCACCAGGAAGTAGCCCAGGGCCAGCCCGCCGACCCGGCCGACGCTGGCCGCCTTGGTCACCGAGCCGATGCCCAGCACGATGGTGCAGAAGATGATCGGGCTGATCATCATCTTGATCAGGTCGACGAACCCGGTGCCCAGCGGCTTGAGGTCCTTGGCGAGGTCGGGCGCGATGAGGCCGACGCCGACGCCGAGCACTACGGCGGCGATGACGGCGAGGTAGAGCCAGTGCGTGCGGTCGCGGCGGGGGCCTGACACGGGTGCCTCCAGGGTCTGGTGATGGCCAAGACCCTGGCGGCGGATGTGGCGCCGGTCACGATTGTGTTCATTGCGTACACGGAACCGGGCGGGGCGGCCCGGTCCCGCGGCGGCCACACTGGCGCGCATGAACCAGCGGAGGCCGTGGAGCCTGGCCCGCCAGCTGCTCGTCCTGCAGGGCGTGATCGTGGCGCTCATCGTGGCCGGGGGCGCGGCGCTGGCCTGGGTCGACGTGGCCGAGCGGGCGGAGGACTCCAGCGCGGCTACCGTCACCGCGCTGGCCCGCGCCATCGCCGACGCGCCGATGGTGGTCGAGGCCGTCTCCGGGGAGGACCCCTCGCGCGTCCTGCAGCCCTACACCGAGGCCGTGCTGGCCGACACCGGGATCGACTTCATCACGATCATGGCCCCGGACGGCACCCGCTTCACCCACCCGAACCCGGACCGCATCGGCGGGAAGTTCCTCGGCAACACCGCGCCCGCCCTGGCCGGGCAGGCCTTCACCGAGACCTACACCGGCACGCTGGGCCCGTCCGTGCGCGCCGTCGTCCCGGTGTTCGGGCCGGACCGGCGGGTCGTCGCCCTCGTCGCGGCGGGCATCACGCTGGAGGCCATCAGCGACATGGTCGCCGACCGCGTGCTGGGCCTGCTCGTGGTGGCCGCGGTCGCGCTGCTCGTCGGCGCCGCGGGCAGCTACCTGGTCAGCCGCAGGCTGCGCAGGCAGACCGGCGGGCTCGCCCCGGCCGAACTGGGCCGGATGATCGGCTACCACGAGTCGATCCTGCACGCCGTCCGCGAGGGCCTGATCCTGGTCGACCAGGACCACCGCGTCACCCTCTGCAACGACGGCGTCCGCGCCCTGCTCGACCTGCCCGACGACGCCGAGGGCAAGCGCGTCGACGAGCTGGGCCTGCCGGACGAGCTGGTCGGACACCTGCTCGACGGCACGGAGATGCGCGACGAGCTGCACCTCACCGACACCCGCGTGCTCGTCGTCAACTCCTCGACAGTCCGCGTCGACGGCCGCCCGCTGGGCACCGTCGTCACCCTGCGCGATCGCACGGACCTGCAGGCGCTCACCGGCGAACTCGACACAGTCCGGGGCTTCACCGAGTCGCTGCGGGCGCAGGCGCACGAGGCCGCCAACCGCCTGCACACCGTCGTGTCCCTGGTCGAGCTGGGGCGCGCCGAGGAGGCGATCGAGTTCGCCACCGGCGAGCTGGCCCTGGCCCAGCGGCTCACCGACCAGGTCGTCGCCGCGGTCTCCGAGCCGATCCTGGCCGCGCTGCTGCTGGGCAAGGCCGCGGAGGCGGGGGAGCGGGGCGTCGAGCTGGTGATCGACGCCGACGCGGCGATCCCGCTCGGCGACGACGGCCCGGTGACCGCCCGCGACCTCGTGACGATCCTCGGCAACCTCATCGACAACGCGATAGACGCCTCGGTCGACGCCGTCGACCCGATCGGAGCGCGTCGGCCCCGCGTGCGGGTGCGCGTGGCCAGGGAGGACGGCGACCTGGTGCTGAGCGTGTCCGACACCGGGCCCGGCCTGCCGCCCGACGCCGTCGACGCCGCCTTCCGCAGGGGCTGGTCCACGAAGGACGACGGCCGCGGCATCGGGCTGGCCCTCGTCGGCCAGGCCGTGCGCCGCTGCCGGGGCGCCGTGTCGGTGTCCACCGACGTCGGCGCGGTCTTCACCGTCCGCCTGCCGCTGGGAGCCCGCCCGTGATCACCGTGCTGGTCGTGGAGGACAACCAGGTCGCCGCCGAGGCGCACCGGACCTACGTCGAGCGCGTGCCCGGCTTCGCCGTCGCGGGCGTCGTGCACTCCGGGCGCGACGCCCTGCGGTTCCTGGAGACCACGCCCGTCGACCTCGTCCTGCTGGACTTCTACCTGCCCGACACGCACGGCCTCGACGTCGTCCGCGCGCTGCGCGCCGCGGGCGGCACGGCCGACGTGATCGCCGTGACCTCCGCCCGCGACCTCGCCGTCGTCCGGTCCGCCGTGTCGGTCGGGGTGGTGCAGTACCTGCTCAAGCCGTTCACCTTCGCCGGGCTGCGCGACAAGCTCGACGGCTACGCCCGCTACCGCAGCAGGCTCGCCGACGGCTCCGCCCTCGGGCAGTCCGAAGTGGACGAGGCGTTCGGCGCGCTGCGCAGCACCGACCTCAGCACCCTGCCCAAGGGCATGAGCGCCGAGACGCTGGACGCGGTCGTGGCCGCCGTGCGCGCGGCGGGCGAGCTGTCGGCGGGCGGGGCGGCCGAGGCCGTCGGCGTCTCCCGGGTCACCGCGCGGCGGTACCTGGAGTACCTGGCCGACCACGGCCTGGCCGCCCGCCAGCCCCGCTACGGCGCCGTCGGCCGCCCCGAGGTGCTCTACCGGCTCAGTACACCGGGCCGGTGAACTTCTCGCCCGGGCCCTGACCGGGCTCGTCCGGGAACGCGGACTCCTCGCGGAAGGCCTTCTGCAGCGACTGGAGGCCGTCGCGCACCGGGCCCGCGTGCGGGCCCAGGTACTCGACGGACGCGGTCACCAGGCCCGCCAGCGCGGTGATGAGCCGCCGCGCCTCGTCCAGGTCGCGGTGCGGGCTGGTCGACGGGTCGGCCGAGGACAGGCCCAGCCGCTCGGCCGCGGCCGACATGAGCATGACCGCGGCCCGGCTGATCACCTCGACGCTGGGAATCTCGGCGAGGTCGCGGGCGTTGTCCTCATCGGCGGACCGGTGGACGTCAGGGGTGTCGTTCACGGTCTGCTACCATTCCACGTGCGACCAGCCCCCGTACGGCGGGGGCGGCAAAGTGGAGCCCCCGCTCCCACCCGAGTCACCCCAGGTGGCCGGGTCCGGTCAGCCCCTCACGTGGGCTGTATTCGGTCGGAAGCGGGCCCCGCGCCATCTCGGCGACGGGGCTCGACGCAGTGGGGCCTCGCCGCGCCGGTCGCGCGCACTAGCCATACCGAGGAGGCCCCATCAGCACGGAGACACGCATCAACGACCGCATCCGCGTGCCGGAAGTCCGCCTGGTCGGACCCAACGGCGAACAGGTCGGGATCGTGCGCATCGAGGACGCGCTCCGCCTGGCGCAGGAAGCGGACCTTGATCTCGTCGAGGTCGCACCCCAGGCTCGCCCGCCGGTCTGCAAGCTCATGGACTTTGGCAAGTTCAAGTACGAGAGCGCGCAGAAGGCCCGCGAGTCGCGGCGGAACCAGGTGCTCACGGTCATCAAGGAGCAGAAGCTCCGGCCGAAGATCGATTCCCACGACTACGAGACCAAGAAGCGCAACGTCGTTCGCTTCCTCGAGGGCGGGAACAAGGTCAAGGTCACCATCATGTTCCGCGGGCGCGAGCAGTCCCGGCCCGAGCTGGGCTTCCGGCTGCTCCAGCGGCTCGCCGAGGACGTGCGCGAGCTGGGCTTCGTGGAGTCCTCGGCGAAGCAGGACGGCCGCAACATGATCATGGTGCTGGCCCCGCACAAGAACGTGAAGCCGAAGCCGAAGGGCCCGGCGGGCCGCCGCGACGGCGAGGCAGCCGACGCCGACGACGCCCAGGTCGAGACCACCCAGGCCACCGAGACGGTGGCCGACGGCTCCGCCACGGAGTGAGCGGGGACACCCCCGACTGTCCACCCCGATGCCGCCCGCACCCGAGCAGGGCGCGGGCGGCGTGAACCGAGGATCGAACATGCCCAAGATGAAGACCCACAAGGGGACCGCCAAGCGGGTGCGGATCACCGGCTCGGGCAAGCTGCGCAGGCAGCAGACCGGCCTGCGCCACCGGCTCGAGAAGAAGTCGAGCAAGGAGACCCGCGACCTCTCGGGCACCACCGAGGTCGCCAAGCCGGACGTCTCCCGCGTCAACCGGCTGCTCGGCCGCTGACCCCTCCGCACATGCCCACCAGGGCGGACACCCCCGCCCGCTAGATCGACAGGACAACCACCGTGGCACGCGTGAAGCGGGCGGTCAACGCCCAGAAGAAGCGCCGCACCACCCTGGAGCTGGCCAGCGGCTACCGCGGCCAGCGATCGCGGCTGTACCGCAAGGCCAAGGAGCAGGTGCTCCACTCGCTCAACTACGCCTACCGCGACCGCCGCGCGCGCAAGGGCGACTTCCGGCAGCTGTGGATCCAGCGGATCAACGCCGCCGCCCGCCAGAACGGCATGACCTACAACCGGTTCATCCAGGGCCTGAAGATCGCAGGCGTCGAGGTCGACCGCAAGATCCTCGCCGAGCTCGCCGTCAGCGACCCGGCCGCGTTCACCGCGCTGGTCGACGTGGCGAAGGCCAACGCCGACGCCCAGGGCAAGGCCGCTTCCTGAGCACCGCGCCGCGACCCGGGGTGTGCACCGAACGCACGCCCCGGGTCGCCGCCGCCCGGGCCCTGACCCGCAGGGCGGGCCGGGAGAAGGCGGGCCGCTTCCTCGCCGAGGGCGCGCAGGCCGTGCGCGAGGCCCTCGCCTACGGCCGCGTGCACGAGGTGTTCGTCACGGCCGAGGCCGCCGCCAGGCACCCCGACCTGCTGCGCGCCGCCGACGAGGCGTTCGCGCGCGTGTCGGAGGTCACCGACAAGGCCGCGGCCGGTCTGTCCGAGACGGTCACCCCGCAGGGCGTGGTCGCCGTGTGCGACCTGCTCGACAAGCCGCTGGAGACCGCGCTCGCGGGCTCTCCCGCCCTGGTCGCGGTGCTGGTCGGCATCGCCGACCCCGGCAACGCGGGCACCGTCACCCGGGCCGCCGACGCCGCGGGCGCCGACGCCGTGGTGTTCGCGGGCGACACCGTCGACCCGCACAACGGCAAGTGCGTGCGCGCGTCCACCGGCAGCGTCTTCCACCTGCCGATCGCGCGCAGCCGCGACGTCACCGCCGCCCTGGCCGCCTGCCGCGCCGCGGGCCTGCGCCTGATCGCCGCCCACGGCCACGCCGAGCACGACATCCACGCCGTCGAGCTGACCGAGCCCACCGCGTGGGTCTTCGGCAACGAGGCGCGCGGACTCGACCAGGCGACCCTGGACGCGTGCGACAACGCCCTGCGCATCCCCCTCTACGGCGCCGCCGAGAGCCTCAACCTGGCAACCGCGGCCGCGCTGTGCCTTTATGAAACCGCAAGAGCCCAGCGCCGACCCACCCGATGAGGTAACTCGCTGCGGGCGGGCCGGTGCGATCACTTAGGATCGGGCTGCTCACCCGGCGCTCGGGTGTGCGCAATGGCCACCAACGGGAGCTGTCTGCCAACCATGTCCGGAGCCAACGACCCGTACGACCCGAAGGAGGTCGCGGCGCTGTCGCCGCAGACCCTCCAGGCCGCCGTGGACAAGGCGCGCGCGGAGTTCGCCGCCGCCGCCGACCTCGACGCGCTGGCCGCGGTCAAGCCAGCGCACCTCGGCGACCGCTCCCCGCTGCTGCTGGCCCGCCGCGAGATCGGCGCGCTGCCGCCGCAGGCGCGGTCCGAGGCGGGCAAGCGGGTCAACGAGGCGCAGGCCGCCATCAAGGCCGCCTTCGACGAGCGCCGCGCCCGCCTGCAGGCCGAGCGCGACGAGCGCGTGCTGCGCGAGGAGGGCGTGGACGTCACCCTGCCGTGGGACCGCGTCCCCCGCGGCGCCCGGCACCCGATCACCACGCTGTCCGACCGCATCGCCGACGTGTTCGTGGGCATGGGCTACGAGGTGGCCGAGGGCCCGGAGCTGGAGGGCGAGTGGTTCAACTTCGACGCCCTCAACTTCAAGAAGGACCACCCCGCGCGCAGCATGCAGGACACGTTCTACGTCGCGCCGGAGAACAGCGGCATGGTGCTGCGCACGCACACCTCCCCCGTGCAGATCCGCTCGCTGCTCGACCGCGAGCTGCCGGTGTACGTGGTGTGCCCGGGCCGCACGTACCGCACCGACGAGCTGGACGCCACGCACACGCCGGTGTTCTCCCAGGTCGAGGGTCTCGCCATCGACAAGGGGCTGACCATGGCCCACCTCAAGGGCACTTTGGACGCCTTCGCCAAGGCGATGTTCGGCGCGGAGTCGCGGGTGCGGCTGCGCCCGTCGTTCTTCCCGTTCACCGAGCCGTCCGCCGAGCTGGACGTGTGGTTCCCGGAGAAGAAGGGCGGCGCGGGCTGGGTCGAGTGGGGCGGCTGCGGCATGGTGCACCCCAACGTCCTGCGCGCCTGCGGCGTCGACCCGGACACGTACTCCGGCTTCGCCTTCGGCATGGGCATCGAGCGGACCCTGCAGTTCCGCAACGGCATCCCGGACATGCGCGACATGGTCGAGGGCGACGTCCGGTTCACCCTTCCCTTCGGCACGGAGGCGCAGTGAGGCTCCCGGTGAGCTGGCTCGTCCAGCAGCTCGAACTGAACGACGACACCAAGGACCTCACGCCGGACCAGGTAGCCGAGGCGTTCACCCGCATCGGCATCGAGGTCGAGCAGCTGACCCCGCTCGGCCCGGTGACCGGGCCGCTGGTCGTCGGCCGGGTGGCCGAGATCGAGGAGCTGACCGGCTTCAAGAAGCCGATCCGCTTCTGCACTGTCGAGATCGGCGACCCGCTGATCACCGACCCGCTCGACGACCACCCCGACCCGGTCGACCCGCACGCGCCCGCGACCACGCAGGTGATCTGCGGCGCCACGAACTTCGTCGAGGGCGACCTGGTCGTGGTCGCGCTGCCGGGCGCGGTGCTGCCCGGCGGCTTCGCGATCACCTCGCGCAAGACGTACGGGCGGATCAGCAACGGCATGATCTGCTCGCTCAGCGAGCTGGGCCTCGGCGACGACCACAGCGGCATCCTCGTGCTGCCCAGCGGCGAGGCCGCCCCCGGTGACGACGCGGTGGAGCTGCTCGGCCTCACCGACACCGTCATCGAGGTCGCCCCGACCCCGGACATGGGCTACTGCTTCTCGGTGCGCGGCCTGGCCCGCGAGCTGGCGTGCGCGCTGGACCTGCGGGTCATCGACCCGGCAGCGGTCGAGGTCCCGCCCGCCGAGGGCGAGAGCGTCCCGGTGACCATCGAGGACCCGGACGGCTGCTCCCGGTTCGCGCTGCGCCGCATCAGCGGCATCGACCCGACCGCGCCGACGCCGTGGTTCATCCGCGGCCGCCTGGCGCTCGCGGGCATCCGCTCGATCTCGCTGGCCGTCGACGTGACGAACTACGTCATGCTGGAGACCGGCCAGCCGATGCACGCCTTCGACACCACGAAGGTGTCGGGCGCCTTCACCGTCCGCCGCGCGCGGCCGGGGGAGAAGCTGGTGACCCTCGACGACGTCACCCGCACCCTCGACCCGGACGACATCGTCGTCTGCGACGAGACCGGGCCGATCTCGCTGGCGGGCGTCATGGGCGGCGCCTCGACCGAGATCTCCCCGGAGAGCACGGACATCCTGCTGGAGGCCGCGATCTGGGACCCGGCGTCGATCGCCAGGGCCGTGCGGCGGCACAAGCTGCCCAGCGAGGCGTCCAAGCGCTTCGAGCGCAGCGTCGACCCGGCGCTGCCGCCGTCGGCCCTGGAGCGCGCGGCCCGGCTGCTGCGCGAGTACGGCGAGGGCCGCGTCCAGCCCGGCCGCACCGACGTGGGCAACCCGACCATGCCCGAGCCCGTGGTCATGGCGATGGACCTGCCCGACCGCGTCGCGGGCATCCGCTACGCGCGTGGCGTCACGGTGACCCGGCTGCAGCAGATCGGCTGCACCGTCGACGTCGGGGCCGACGCGGACGGCACGCCCACGGTGACGGCCTACCCGCCGTCCTGGCGCGCCGACCTGCTCCAGCCGGCGGACCTGGTGGAGGAGGTCCTGCGGCTGCAGGGCTACGACACCATCCCCACCGAGCTGCCCTCGGCCCCGCCCGGCCGCGGCCTGACCCCGGCGCAGCGGCGCAAGCGCGCCGTCGGGCGGGCGCTGGCCGAGCACGGGTACGTCGAGGTGCTGCCGTTCCCGTTCATCGACCCCGCGGTGTTCGACGCGTTCGGCCTGCCCGCCGACGACTCCCGACGGCGGACACTGTCGGTGCTGAACCCGCTGGAGGCCGACCGCCACGCGCTGGCGACCACCCTGCTGCCCGGCCTCCTGGACACCCTGACCCGCAACGTCTCCCGAGGCGCGCGCGACGTGGCGCTGTTCCACATCGGACAGGTGGTGCTCCCGCGCCACCAGTCGGCGCCGATGCCGGACGTCGCCGTGACCGCCCGCCCGGGCGACGACGAGCTGCGCATGCTCGCTGCCGCCCTGCCGAACCAGCCGGTCCACGTGGCCGCGGTCCTCGCGGGCAACCGCACCCGCGCGGGCTGGTGGGGCGCAGGCGAACCGGCGAGCTGGGCCGACGCGATCCAGTCCGCCCGCACCGTCGCCGCCGCGGCGGGCGTGGAGCTGACCGTCCACAAGTCGGACCTGCTGCCCTGGCACCCCGGCCGCTGCGCCGAACTGCGCGTCGGCGGCTTCCCCGTCGGCCACGCGGGCGAACTCCACCCGAAGGTCGTCGAGGCCCTCGGGCTGCCCGCGCGGACGTGCGCGATGGAGCTGGACCTCGACGCGCTGCCGCTGGTGGAGTCCCGCCCGGTCCCGCTGGTCTCGCCGTACCCGCCGGTCCTGCTGGACGTCGCCCTGGTCGTCCCCACGGACGTCCCGGTCGCCGAGGTGGCCGACGCCCTGCGCGCGGGCGGCGGCGATCTGCTGGAGGACCTGTCCCTGTTCGACGTGTACACGGGTGAGCAGGTGGGCGAGGGCAAACGGTCGCTGGCGTACGCGCTGCGCTTCCGCGCCCCCGACCGCACCCTGACCGTCGAAGAGGCCACCGCCGCCCGAGACACCGCCGTCGCCACCGCCACCGAGCGCTTCGGCGCGGTCCTGCGCGCCTGACCCAGTCCCGACCAAGCCTCCACCCGGTGGCCACCGCCCGATCCCATGCGGCGGTGGCCCCGGTGAGGCGCGAACCCACAAGGCTTGGCGGAAACGGTCACGCTGGCGCATAGGCCTGCACGCCGCGCTGCCCCACGAGAGCACCGGACGCCAACTGATGGCGGTGGGGCTTGGCGGATGCGGACGAGCGCAGGTTCGATGGCGGCGAGGGTGGCGGTGTCGGTGAACCTGGATGCGCCGGATGTTGTGGGGACGTCGTTGAGCGGGGAACTCGGTCGGTTGGGCGACGCGGAATTGGACGGCGACGGGTTGGGCCACGCGAGGTTGAGCTGCGTGGGGTCGGACGGTGCGGGGTCGAGCTGCGTGAGGTTGAGCGGCTTGGGGTAGGGCTGTGTGGGGTCGGATGGTGGTGGGTAGGGCTGGGTGAGGTTGAGCGGCTTGGAGTCGGGCTGGGTCGGGTTGGGCGGCGCAGAATCGGGCTGAGTGAGGTTGGACGGTGCCGGGTCGAGCTGCGTGAGGTTGGACGGTGCGGGGTAGGACTGCGTGAGTGCGAGCGGTGCGGGGTAGGGCTGCGTGAGTGCCGAGCGGTGCCGGGAGGGACTGCGTGAGTGCGAGCGGCGCCGGGACGGACTGCGTGGGGTGGAATGACGCAGGTCCGGGCTGCTTCGGGTTGATCGCCATAGGGTTGGGCTGCGCGGGAAAGGGTCGCCTGGGGCGGGTGGTGCTGGGGCGGGCTGGTTGGGATCGGGTGACGCAAGGTCGGGTCGCGTGGGGGCGGGCTTGGCGGGGTTGGCGAGTGCGTGCGCGGGTAGCGCGGCGGAGGGTGGAGCGGGGGCGGGTGCTGGCGATCGCGCTGTCCACAGTGCTGGAGCGCGGGATGGTGCGGGGGCGGGTGGTGAAGGGGTAGGTGGTGAGGGTGGACATGGCGACCTCCGGAGCTGGGGATGCCCTGCGGATCGGGGCTTCTTGGTCCAGGTTGCCGGAATCCGAGCGGCGCCCGAGAAAGTTGTCCACAGGCCTTAGAGGTGTTTGACGGCCTCCCGCCGCGAGAGTGGGGACAGGGCTGGGTGGGAGTCCACGAATGCCCGCACCCACTCGGGGTCTGTCCGGCTGTACTGCCGCAGTGCCCAGCCGATTGCCTTGCGGAGGAAGAAGTCCGGGTCGGTGGCGTTCGCCTCGATCGCGTGGGCGAGCAGGTCCACGTCCGTGTCGGCCTTGTGGCCCAGCTGGCACAGCACCGACGCGCGGCGTTTCCACTTGTCCGGGGACGTCGCCCAAGCGCGCATCGGTGGGGTCATCTCGGTGCGGTAGCGGTGGAGGAGGTCGTTGAGTCTGTGGGTGGCGATCTCGTCCACGAAGTCCCACCAGGCGCCCGTGGTGATGAACTCCTCGTACACCGGCAGCAGATCTGGGGCCTGCCAGTGCGCGTAGCGGGGGTGGCCGATCAGGTCCAGGGCTAGGTAACGCTCCTCGCGGAACTGGGCCGCGCGCCATAGGTCGCAGGTTGCGGCTATCCACTCAGGACGATCAGTGAATGGGTGCTCCGCCACCAGGTTCCGCACCAACGCCGCCCGCGTCGGTTTCGGGACGCCGTGCATCGGCATCGCCGATTTCATGTACCGGCGCATCTCGACCGCCCTGACGGGGTCGGCGGCCGCGGCCAGGCCGACGCGGGCGGCGTCGGTGAACGTCACGCGATGCGGCCCGTCCTCGGGGGCGAGTCGAGCATTCCCAGGGCCAGGTCGACCAGGCTCGCCCGCTCCAGGCCGCCGACCTCCTCCAGGGGGAACCACGCCGCCATGTCCGAGCTGCCGCCCACCTCGTGCGTCAGCTCGCCCCCGGTGATCCGGCCCGTGTAGACGACCCGCAGCGCGTGGTGGCTCTCCCTGCCCTCGGTCCGCACGTACGTGTGCAGGCCGAGCAGGTCCTCGATCTCCACCGTGTACCCGGTCTCCTCGAACACCTCGCGCACGGCGGCGTCGACCGGGTCCTCACCGTGCTCGATGCCGCCGCCGGGCAGCATCCACCGCAGCCCCACGTACACCATGCGGCTCAGCAGCAGCTTGCCGTCCACAATGCACACCACGTACGCGCCGACGCGCGGTCCCGTCCTGCGCATCAGGCGTTCACCCGCTTGCGCGCGCGGTCCCGGAACTTGCCGGACAGCGCGTCGATGTCGACCAGCCGGGGCAGCAGTTCCGGCTCCAGTGTGAGCGCGCGGAAGACGACGCCGATGGTCACGTCGTGGTCCGGCCGGTGCACGATGTCGATCGAGTCGCCCGCGGTGATGGCGCCGGGCGTCAGGACCCGCAGGTACGCGCCGGGTAGCGCGCGCTGGGTGAACGTGTGCTGCCAGCGCTCCTGCTCCAGCCACACCGCGAACGTGCGGCACGGGATGCGCGGGCAGGACACCTCCAGCAGCGTCGTGCCGACCCGCCAGCGCTCACCGATCAGCGCGCCCGTGGTGTCGACGCCGCTCGTGGTCAGGTTCTCGCCGAAGACGCCCGCGGGCAGCTCACGCCCGAGTTCGGCGGCCCAGGTGTCGAGGTCCTCCCGGGCGTAGGCGTAGACCGCCTGGTCGGGGCCGCCGTGGTTGGTCACGTCGCAGATGGCGTCGCCCGCGAGGCCGGACCGGGAGGGACCGGGCACGGTCACCGGCACCGGGCCGTCGGCAGGCCGCTTGTCGATCCCCGTGACGCCCACACTGGCCTCGATCGGCCGGGGTTCACCCACATTGACGGAAAGCACGCGCGCGTAGTCCACGCCCTGAACCTAGCCGTTGCGGCCAGCGGATTCCGAGACTTGGCTCACCTGGGCCCCACGCGGATGCGGCGTGCCCGCAGCCCCCTGCATATGCTGCGGTTTTGTGTCGACCACCCCCATGATCGCGCCCAGCATCCTGTCCGCCGACTTCGCCCGGCTCGCCGAGGAGATGGCGGCCGTCCGCGGCGCGGACTGGCTGCACGTGGACGTGATGGACGCCCACTTCGTGCCCAACCTCACCCTCGGCCTGCCGGTGGTGGAGTCGCTGCGCAAGGCGACCGACATCCCGCTGGACTGCCACCTGATGATCGAGGACCCCGACCGCTGGGCCGTCGGGTACGCCGAGGCGGGCGCGCACAACGTCACCATCCACGCCGAGGCCGTGCGCGACCCGCGCGCCGTCGCCCGCGACCTGCGCGCCGCGGGCGCCAAGGCGGGGCTGTCGCTCAAGCCGGGCACCCCGCTGGACCCCTGGGTGGAGGTCCTGCGCGACTACGACACGCTGCTGATCATGTCCGTCGAGCCCGGTTTCGGCGGGCAGAAGTTCATCCCGGACGTGCTGGACAAGGTGCGCACCGCGCGCCGCCTGGTCGACACCGGCCACCTCAAGGTCATCATCGAGATCGACGGCGGCATCAACGCCGACACCATCGACCAGGCCGCCGAGGCGGGCGTCGACTGCTTCGTGGCGGGCTCGGCCGTCTACAACACCGACGACCCGGCCGCGGCCGTCGCCGCCTTGCGTGAGCGGGCCTCAGCACACCGCAGCTAGGCGGGTGCGCGGCGTCAACGGGACCTGAAAGACTGATCGGCGTGGAGGACGGGCTGGTCGCGGCGATGCGCGCCGCCTTGGCGCGGGCCGCGGACGTGCACGGCACGACCAGCCCGAACCCGCCGGTGGGCTGCGCCGTCCTGGACGCGTCCGGGCAGGTCGTCGGCGTCGGCGGGACCCAGCCGCCCGGCGGACCGCACGCCGAGGTCATGGCGCTGCGCGCGGCGGGGGAGCGGGCCAAGGGTGGGACAGCCGTCGTCACCCTGGAGCCCTGCGCCCACCACGGCCGGACCCCGCCGTGCACGGACGCGCTGCTGGCCGCGGGCGTCGCGCGCGTCGTCTACGCCGTCGGCGACCCGAACCCGGTCGCGGCGGGTGGCGCGGAGGTGCTGGCCGCCGCGGGCGTCCGCGTCGAGGGCGGGCTGCTGGCCGAGGAGGCCCAGCGGGGCGCGCTGCGCGCGTGGCTGCACCGGCAGCGGACCGGCCGCCCGCACGTGACCTGGAAGTACGCGGCCTCCCTCGACGGCAGGGTCGCCGCGGCCGACGGCACCAGCCGGTGGATCAGCTCCGCGACGTCCCGCGCCGAGGTCCACGACCTGCGCACCCGTATCGACGCCATCGTGGTCGGCCGCGGCACCGTGCTCGCCGACGACCCGGCGCTGACCGCGCGGGACGCCTCCGGCGCGCTGCTGGACCGCCAGCCCCTGCGCGTGGTCGTCGGGACCGGCGACCTGCCGCCGGCGGCGAAGGTCCTCGACGACACCGCGCCGACCCTGCACCTGCGCACCCGCGACCCGCGCGAGGTGCTGGCCGCCCTGGACGAGCGCGGCGCCGTCGACGTGCTGCTGGAGGGCGGGCCGACCCTGGCGGGCGCGTTCGCCGAGGCGGGCGCGGTGGACCGGGTGCTGGCCTACATCGCCCCCGTCCTGCTGGGCGGCGGGCCTGTGGCGTTGGGCGCATCGGGCGTGTCGACTATCACCGAGGCCCACCGGATGGTCGTGGAACAGGTCACCATGTGTGGACCGGACGTGCGCGTCAGCGCCGTGCCGGCCGCGGAGCAGTGAGGAGGACGCCGGTGTTCACCGGGATCGTGGAGGAGCGCGGCGAGGTCGTGGCCGTGGCCGACCTCGCCGACGCCGCGCGGCTGACCATCAGGGGCCCGCTGGTCACCGCGGACGCGCGCATCGGCGACTCGATCGCGGTCAACGGCGTCTGCCTGACCGTGGTGGAACTCGACGGCGGCACGTTCACCGCCGACGTGATGCGCGAGACCCTGGTGCGCACGAGCCTGGACAAGGTGGCCGACGGCGACCCGGTCAACCTGGAGCGGGCCGCCGCCGTCGGCGCCCGCTTCGGCGGGCACATCGTGCAGGGCCACGTGGACGGGACGGGCACGATCGTCTCCCGCGAGCCGTCCGAGCACTGGGAACTGGTCCGGATCGGAATGCCGGAGCGGCTGGCGCGTTATGTCGTGGAGAAGGGCTCCATCACCGTCGACGGCGTCTCGCTGACCGTCGTGGAGGTCGGGTCCGACTGGTTCACCGTGAGCCTGATCCCGGAGACCCTGCGCGTCACCACGCTCGGCGTCCGCGGGATCGGCGACAAGGTCAACCTCGAAGTGGACGTCATCGCCAAGTACGTGGAGAGACTGGCCTCACCCCACCTGGGGGCCGTCGCGAAGGAGGTCGCGGGTGAGTGACTTCGCCGCCATCGAGCGGGCAATAGAGGCCGTCGCCGAGGGCAAGCCGGTGATCGTCGTCGACGACGAGGACCGCGAGAACGAGGGCGACCTGATCTTCGCCGCGGCGAAGACCACCCCGGAGCTGCTGGCCTTCATGGTCCGCTACACCTCCGGCTACGTCTGCGTCGCGCTGACCGACGCCGACTGCGAGCGGCTGAACCTGCCGCCGATGTTCCACACCAACCAGGACGGCCGCGGCACCGCGTACACCGTGACGGTCGACGCCAGGGAAGGCGTCTCGACCGGCATCTCGGCCACCGACCGCGCGCACACCATCCGCCTGCTCGCCGACGAGAAGTCCACGGCGGACGACTTCACCCGGCCCGGCCACGTCGTGCCGCTGCGCGCCAAGGAGGGCGGCGTGCTGCGCCGTCCCGGGCACACCGAGGCAGCCGTCGACCTCGCCCGCATGGCCGGGCTGCGGCCCGCGGGCGTGCTGTGCGAGATCGTGTCCCAGAAGGACACCGGCGACATGGCCCGGCGCGACGAGCTGGAGGTGTTCGCGGCCGAGCACGAGCTGGAGATCATCACCATCGCCGACCTGATCGCCTACCGGCGGCGCACGGAGAAGCAGGTCGTGCGGGTGGCGGAGGCGCGCATCCCGACCACGCACGGCACCTTCCGCGCGGTCGGCTACGACAGCCTGCTCGACGGCATCGAGCACGTCGCGCTCGTCTACGGCGAGATCGGCGACGGCAACGACATCCTGGTCCGCGTGCACTCGGAGTGCCTGACCGGCGACGTGTTCGGCTCGCTGCGCTGCGACTGCGGCCCCCAGCTGGACGCGGCGCTGGAGGCGGTGGCCAACGAGGGCCGGGGCATCGTGCTCTACATGCGCGGGCACGAGGGCCGCGGCATCGGCCTGATCCACAAGCTGCAGGCCTACCAGCTGCAGGACAAGGGCGCCGACACCGTGGACGCCAACCTCGCCCTGGGCGTGCCCGCCGACGCGCGCGACTACGGCACGGGCGCGCAGATCCTGGTCGACCTCGGCGTGCGGTCCATGCGGCTGCTGACGAACAACCCGGCCAAGCGGGTCGGCCTCGACGGCTACGGGCTGACCGTGGTCGACCGGGTGCCGCTGTCGGTGTGGCCCAACCCGGAGAACCTGCACTACCTGCGCACCAAGCGGGACCGGATGGGCCACGACCTGGCCAACCTGGAACAATTCGACACCACGCAGGCGACTTCCGGGGAGGGGACCGCGTGAGTGGCGCAGGCAGGCCCGAGGCCGTCGTCCCGAACTGCGAGGGCATCCAGCTGGCGGTGGCGGCCACCCGGTGGCACGCCGAGATCACCGACAGGCTGCTGGAGCGCGCGCTCGCGGCGGCGGACGAGGCCGGGATCGCCGAGCCGACCGTCGTGCGGGTGCCCGGCGCGATCGAGCTCCCGGTGGTCTGCCAGGAACTGGCCCGCCACCACGACGCCGTGGTCGCCCTCGGCGTGGTGATCAGGGGCGGCACGCCGCACTTCGAGTACGTGTGCGACGCGGTGACCGCGGGCCTCACCAGGGTGTCGCTGGACGAGTCCACCCCGGTGGGCAACGGCGTGCTGACGGTGAACAACGAGGAGCAGGCGATCGACCGGGCGGGACTGCCCGGGTCGGCGGAGGACAAGGGGTACGAGGCGTGTCTGGCGGCGTTGGAGTCCGCGCTGGTGCTGCGGGGTCTGCGGCAGCCGTGGACGGAGCAGGGGTTCCGGTGACGGTCCGTCCCGTGAAGGTGCGGTGGGTCGCCGCGGGCTTCGCGGTGGTGTTCATCGCGGTGTTCACGGTGGTGGCCGTGTTGTTGAAGAACACGCCCACGGGGGTGTTCTTCCAGACGTCCGACCAGGTCGCGATGGTCGGCATCGGCGTGCTGCTGGCGCTGGGCGCGCTCTGGTTCACGTGGCCGAAGGTGAGCGCGGACGAGTCCGGCGTCGTCGTGCGCAACATGCTCGGCGCGAAGACCATCCCGTGGTCGGAGATCGTCGCGGTGTCCTTCCCCGACGGCGCGTCGTACGCGCGGCTTGAGCTGCCCGACGACGAGTACATCGTCCTGATGGCCGTGCAGTCGATCGACCGCGAGCGGGCCGTCCGCGCGATCCGCGAGCTGCGGAAGCTCCACAAGGCGGCCGTGGGCTGAACCGTCCGCCCTGCGGGCACGTAACGGTGGGTGTATCTCCTGTCCTGGAGTGCAGTTGTGTCGAGGAGGCTCCCGCGTGACCGCAGAACCCACCACCGAGACGGTCCGACCCCGACGGCAGGTCCTGTGCGGCCTGATGGTCGCCCTGCTCGCCCCCGGCGCCCTGGCGGCGTGCTCGACCGAGGCGCCCGCCCCCTCGGGCGGGCCGACGACGGGCGGCGGCACCACCGGCGGCACCACCGGCGGCGGTGAGGGCGACGGCGCGCTGGCGTCCGTCGCCGACATCCCCGACGGCGGCGGCGTGCTGGTGGACGGCCCGGACACCCAGATCCTGCTGGTCCGCGACGGCGACGCGGTCAAGGCGTTCAACCCGGCCTGCCCGCACCAGGGCACCATCGTCAGCCCGCCGTCGGGGGGCACGATCACCTGCCCCAACCACGGCAGCACCTTCGACGCCGCCTCCGGCGCCGTCACCCGGGGCCCGGCGACCTCGGGGCTGGCGGAGATCCCGGTGAAGGTGGACGGCGGCAAGGTCACCCTCGCCTGATCCCGGCTCCGACCCGGTCACCGCGACCGGGTCGGAGCCAGCCGGGAGATCGCCTCCGGCATGGCCCCGCCGCGCTGTCGGTAGCGGGTCGTAGGGTTGACGCGTGCCCGACCCGTCCACCTATCGCCCGTCCGCCGGGTCCATTCCCGACGCGCCGGGGGTCTACAAGTTCCGCGACCCCAACGGCCGGGTGATCTACGTCGGGAAGGCCAAGAGCCTGCGGTCGCGGCTCAACTCCTACTTCGCCGACGTCGCCTCCCTGCACCCGCGCACCCGCCAGATGGTCACCACGGCGGGCGCGGTCGAGTGGACCGTGGTGACGACCGAGGTCGAGGCGCTCCAGCTCGAGTACAACTGGATCAAGGAGTTCGACCCGCGGTTCAACGTCCGCTACCGCGACGACAAGTCCTACCCCGTGCTCGCCGTCACCCTCAACGAGGAGTACCCGCGGCTGCACGTCTACCGCGGCGCCCGCAAGAAGGGCGTGCGCTACTTCGGCCCGTACGCCCACGCCTGGGCCATCCGGGAGACGCTCGACCTCCTCCTGCGCGTCTTCCCCGCCCGGACGTGCTCGGCGGGCGTCTTCAAGCGGCACGGGCAGATCGGGCGGCCCTGTCTGCTCGGCTACATCGACAAGTGCTCCGCCCCCTGCGTCGGCAAGGTCGACGCCGAGGGGCACCGGGCGATCGTCACCGACTTCGCCGACTTCCTCTCCGGCAAGACCGACTCGATGATCCGCAGGCTGGAGCGGGAGATGGGCCAGGCGTCGGCGGCATGGGAGTTCGAGCGCGCCGCCCGCCTGCGCGACGACATCGCCGCGCTCAAGCGGGCGATGGAGAAGCAGGCCGTGGTCCTCGGCGACGGCACCGACGCCGATGTGGTCGCCTTCGCCTTTGACGAGCTGGAGGCCTCCGTCCAGGTCTTCCACGTGCGCGGCGGCCGCGTGCGGGGGCAGCGCGGCTGGGTCGTCGACCGGGTCGAGGACACCGACCGGCCGGTGGCCGACCTCGTCGAGCAGTTCATCGTCGGGTTCTACGGCGAGCAGGCCGACCAGGCCGAGGCCGACAGCCCGGTCCCGCGCGAGGTCCTGGTGCCCGAGCTGCCCGCCGACGCCGACGCGCTCGCCGACTGGCTGTCGGAGCTGCGCGGCGCCAAGGTCGGCCTCCGGGTGCCGCAGCGCGGCGACAAGCGCGCGCTCATGGAGACGGTCGAGCGCAACGCCAAGGAGGCGTTCACCCAGCACAAACTGCGCCGAGCGGGCGACCTCACCGCCCGCTCGGCCGCGTTGCAGGAGCTGCAGGACAACCTCGGCCTCGACTCCGCGCCGCTGCGCATCGAGTGCATCGACATCAGCCACATCCAGGGAAGCGACGTCGTCGCCTCGCTCGTGGTGTTCGAGGACGGGCTGCCGCGCAAGTCCGAGTACCGCCGGTTCGCGCTGCGCGAGGCCGCCACCGAGGGCGACGTGGCCGCCATCGCCGAGGTCGTCCGGCGCCGCTTCGCCCGGTACGCCGGGGAGACCGGCGGCCAGGACCCGACCCCGGGCATCGACCCGGAGACCGGCCGCCCGCGCCGCTTCGCCTACCCGCCGAACCTGCTCGTCGTCGACGGCGCTGGCCCGCAGGCCAACGCGGCCGCCGACGTGCTCGCCGACCTCGGCATCACCGACGTCGCGGTGATCGGGCTGGCCAAGCGGCTGGAGGAGGTCTGGCTGCCCGCCGACCCCGACCCGGCGATCCTGCCGCGCACCAGCGAGGCGCTGTACCTGCTGCAACGCGTCCGCGACGAGGCGCACCGCTTCGCGGTCGCCTACCACCGGCAGAAGCGCGCCAAGCGGATGACGGTCTCCGCGCTCGACGACATCCCGGGCCTCGGCCAGCACCGGCGCAAGGTGCTGATCAAGCACTTCGGCTCGGTGAAGCGCCTGCGCGCGGCCAGCGTCGAGGAGATCAGCGGCGTGCCGGGCATCGGCAAGGCCACCGCGGAGGCCGTGCACACTGCTCTCAACAGCGCGACCGAGGGGAAGGGCATGACACCGCCCAACGCGACCACCACAGCCACTCCCGGGGAGGCGGACCAGCCGTGACCGATCCGACTGTCAGTGCCACCAGCCCCGGCGGGACGGGGATGTCGGTCGCCGTCGTCACCGGGCTGTCCGGCGCGGGCCGCAGCACCGCGGCCAAGTGCCTGGAGGACCTGGGCTGGTTCGTCGTCGACAACCTGCCGCCCGAGCTGATCGCCACCATGGTGGAGCTCGGCTCGCAGGCCCGCGGCGCGATCACCCGCATCGCCGTGGTCATGGACGTGCGCAGCCGCGCGTTCACCCACGACCTCGACGCGATCATCAAGGACCTCGACGCCCGCGGCTACAAGCCGCGCGTGCTGTTCCTCGAGGCCACCGACGAGGTCCTGGTGCGCCGGTTCGAGCAGGTCCGCCGCGGTCACCCGATGCAGGGCGAGGGCAGGCTGATCGACGGCATCACCGCCGAGCGCGAGGTGCTCATGCCGCTGCGCACCGACGCCGACCTGATCCTGGACACCTCCACGCTGTCGGTGCACCAGCTGCGCGCCAAGATCGAGGACGCCTTCGGCACCGAGACCGACGTCGGCACCCGGGTCACCGTGCTCAGCTTCGGCTACAAGTACGGCCTGCCCATGGACGCCGACCTGGTCATGGACGTGCGCTTCCTGCCGAACCCGTTCTGGATCCCCGAGCTCAAGGAGCTGACCGGCCGCGACGGCGACGTGCGCAACTACGTGCTCAGCCAGGAGGGGGCCGAGGAGTTCCTCGACCGCTACCACGAGCTGCTGCGCCTCATCGGCGCCGGATTCCGCCGCGAGGGCAAGCGGTACCTGACCCTGGCCGTGGGCTGCACGGGCGGCAAGCACCGCAGCGTCGCCATCTCCGAGGAACTGGCGCGTCGGCTGAGCGACACCGACGGCATGGCGGTCAAGGTCGTGCACCGCGACCTGGGGCGCGAGTGACGGGACTGCGCGCGGTCGCCCTGGGCGGCGGGCACGGCCTGCAGGCCACGCTCGGCGCGCTGCGGACCATCACCGACGACATCACCGCGGTGGTCACGGTCGCCGACGACGGCGGCTCGTCGGGCAGGCTGCGCCGCGAGCTCGGCCTGCTCCCGCCCGGCGACCTGCGCAAGGCGCTGACCGCGCTGGCCGGGCCGGACGCCTGGCGGACCGTCTTCGAGCACCGCTTCGGCGGCACCGGCGCGCTGGCCGGGCACGCGGTCGGCAACCTGGTGCTGGCCGGGCTGCTCGAGGTGCTGGGCGACCCGGTCGCGGCGCTGGCCGAGGCCGGGCGGCTGCTCGGCGTCACCGGCCGGGTGCTGCCGATGTGCACCGAGCCGATGGACATCGAGGCCGACGTGACCGGGCTGGACGAGGACCCCTCGACCGTGCGGCGCATCCGCGGCCAGGTCGCCGTGGCCACGACGCCGGGCCGGGTGCACCGCATCCGGCTGTGCAACGCGCGCCGCCGCGGCGACCTGCCCACCGCCTGCCCGGACGCGGTCACCGCCGTCCGCGACGCCGACCTGGTGCTCCTCGGACCGGGGTCGTGGTTCACCAGCGTCCTGCCGCACCTGCTGGTCCCCGAACTCCACGACGCGCTCGTGGAGACCTCGGCCACCCGGGTCGTCGTGCTGAACCTGGTCCCCCAGGCGGGGGAAACCGCGGGCTTCTCGCCCGAGCAGCACCTGGACGTGCTGTGCGCGCACGCCCCCGGGCTGCGCGTGGACGCCGTGGTCGCCGACGCCGACGCCGTGCCCACCCCCGACCGGCTCCGACGTGCGGCGGGCGCGCTCGGCGCGCGGGCGTGGCTGGACTCGGTCACCAACGCCGCCACCCCGGAACGGCACGACCCCGCCGCGCTCGGCGCGACCCTGGCCAGGGCCATCGCGGCCGTCCGCGCCCGCTGAGGACAGGCCCGACACGCCGGGTCCGACACGCCGTGGTGGGATGTACGCCGGGAGCGCGTGGGAGAGGAGACCGGTTGTGGCGATGACCGCTGCCGTCAAGGACGAGCTGAGCAGGCTCGCGGTGTCCAAGACGTGTTGCAGGCGCGCGGAAGTCTCGTCGCTGCTGCGCTTCGCCGGTGGGCTGCACATCGTCGGCGGGCGGGTCGTCGTCGAGGCCGAACTGGACACCGGCTCGGCCGCGCGGCGGCTGCGCAAGGAGATCCACGACCTCTACGGCCACCACGCCGACGTCCACGTGATCACCTCCGGCGGCCTGCGCAAGGGCACCCGGTACGTGGTGCGCGTGGTCAAGGACGGCGACGGGCTGGCCCGCCAGACCGGCCTGCTCGACCCGCGCGGCCGACCCGTGCGCGGGCTGCCCGCGCCCGTCGTCGCGGGCGGGCTGTGCGACGCGGAGGCCGCGTGGCGCGGCGCGTTCCTCGCCCACGGCTCGCTGACCGAGCCCGGCCGCTCGTCCGCGCTGGAGATCACCTGCCCCGGCCCCGAGGCGGCGCTGGCCATCGTCGGCGCGGCCCGGCGGCTGGGCATCCAGGCCAAGTCCCGCGAGGTCCGCGGCGCCGACCGGGTCGTCGTCCGCGACGGCGACGCCATCGGCGCGATGCTGACCCGCCTCGGCGCGCACTCCAGCGTGCTGGCCTGGGAGGAGCGCCGGATGCGCCGCGAGGTGCGGGCCACGGCCAACCGGCTGGCCAACTTCGACGACGCGAACCTGCGCCGCAGCGCCCGCGCCGCCGTCGCCGCCGCCGCGCGCGTGCAGCGGGCCATGGAGATCCTGGGCCCCGACGCCCCCGACCACCTCGCCGCCGCTGGCGAGCTGCGCCTGAAGAACAAGCAGGCGTCGCTGGAGGAGCTGGGCCAGCTCGCCGACCCGCCGATGACCAAGGACGCCGTCGCCGGGCGCATCCGCAGGCTGCTGGCCATGGCCGACAAGCGGGCCAAGGACCTGGGCATCCCCGACACCGAGTCCGTCGTGACGCCGGAGATGCTCGAAGTCGACGCGTGAGCTGAGTCACAACCGGTATCTCCCGGGCGCGTCCCACACTCCTGACTACCGGGAGCGCGGGTGCTGCTTGGGGGAGGAGCACCCGCGGGGGGATGAACGAAGCGGAGTCCGCCCGGCGTGGGGGCTGGCGGACTCCGCTTCGTTCCGTTCGGCGTCAGTCCGCGCGACGCCGGGGCGCCCAGACGATCAGGTTCGCGAACAGCGCGCCGAGGACGAGGACGCCCAGCATGACGCCGCCCACCCAGAAGGCCTGGTCGTTGTCGGCCAGCGCGGCGTCGACCACCTTCCCGTCCGCCAGGTCGTAGCGCACGGTCACCTGCTCACCCGGCTCCCGCGCGGGGCCGTTCTCCGAGAGCGTCGCCACCTGCTCGCTGCCGTCGGGCAGCCGGTAGGCGACCTTCACCGAGAAGCTCTTGCCTTCCCGTATCCGCTCCTGCACGACACCGGGCGCTGACGCCCACGACTGCTGCTCGGTCGCCGAGCGGATGACGGACACCAGCCCGACGACCGACCCGACCAGCACGAGCGCCGCCACGATCCGCCCGCCCCGGGACTTCAGCTTTCCGCCCACCGTTCCTCCTTCTCCGCCTCGACATCGCTGAGCGCGAGAGATCCGTGACAGGAGCGGTCATGTCCACGATGCGGTCTGGGGTATGGCGGACGGGGCGCAGGTCTGATTCGATAAAGAGACACTGCCGACCGGACCCTGCCGCGGCCCGCCCTGGCCGATAGGGTTCGAGCTTGGTAAAGAGCCCCAGTTCACGAGGAGACAAGACGGTGACGGTTCGAGTAGGCGTCAACGGTTTCGGTCGTATCGGTCGCAACTTCTTCCGGGCCGTGGCGGCCGGTGACCACGACATCGAGATCGTGGCCTTCAACGACCTCGGCGATGTGGCCACGATGGCGCACCTCCTCAAGTACGACAGCGTCCTGGGCAGGCTGCCGCAGGACGTCTCGGTGACCGACGAGGGCATCAAGGTCGGCGACCGCACGATCAGGGCCCTCGCCGAGCGCGACCCGGGCAAGCTGCCCTGGAAGGACCTCGGCGTCGACGTCGTGGTCGAGTCGACCGGCTTCTTCACCAACGCCGCCGACGCGCGCAAGCACGTCGACGAGGGCGGGGCGAAGAAGGTCATCATCTCCGCGCCCGCCAAGGGCGAGGACCTGACCGTCGTCCTCGGCGCCAACGAGGACAAGTACGACGGCTCGCAGACCGTCATCTCCAACGCCTCGTGCACCACCAACTGCCTCGCGCCGCTGGCCAAGGTCCTGCACGACGCGTTCACCGTGGAGCGCGGTCTGATGACCACCATCCACGCCTACACGCAGGACCAGAACCTGCAGGACGCCCCGCACAAGGACCTGCGCCGCGCCCGCGCCGCCGCGCTGAACATCGTGCCCACCTCGACCGGCGCCGCGAAGGCGATCGGCCTGGTGCTGCCCGAGCTCAACGGCAAGCTCGACGGCTACGCCCTGCGCGTCCCGGTGCCGACCGGCTCGGCCACCGACCTGACCGTCACCCTGGGCCGCGAGGTCAGCCTGGACGAGGTCAACGCCGCGTACCAGGCCGCGGCCGACGGCCCGCTGGCGGGCATCCTGCGCTACAGCGACGAGCCGATCGTCTCCGCCGACATCGTCACCGACCCGGCGTCGTGCATCTACGACGCGCCGCTGACCAAGGTCAACGGCAACCAGGTCAAGGTCGTCGGCTGGTACGACAACGAGTGGGGCTACTCCAACCGCCTCGCCGACCTGACCGCGCTCGTGGCGTCGAAGCTCTGATGCGCACGCTCGACGACCTGCTCGCCGAGGGGGTCGCCGGTCGGCGCGTGCTGGTGCGCGCCGACCTGAACGTCCCCCTGGACGGGCCCGAGATCACCGACGACGGCCGCGTGCGCGCGTCGCTGCCGACCATCTCCCGCCTGGCCGACGCGGGCGCCCGGGTGGTCGTGGCCGCGCACCTCGGCCGTCCGAAGGGCGCGCCCGAGGCCAGGTACAGCCTCGCCCCGGTCGCCCGGCGGCTCGGCGAGCTGCTGGACAGGCCGGTCGCGCTGGCCGAGGACGTCACCGGGCCCTCCGCCAGGGAGACCGTGGCGGGGCTGGCCGACGGCGGCGTCGCGCTGCTGGAGAACGTGCGGTTCGACGCGCGCGAGACGTCGAAGGACGCAGAGGAGCGCTCGGCGCTGGCCGAGGAGTTCGCCGCGCTGGCCGACGTGTTCGTCTCCGACGGCTTCGGGGTCGTGCACCGCAAGCAGGCCTCCGTCTACGACGTCGCCTCCAAGCTGCCCGCCTACGCGGGCGGGCTGGTGCTGGCCGAGGTCGAGGTGCTGCGCCAGCTGACCGGCGAGCCCAAGCGGCCCTACGTGGTGGCGCTGGGCGGCTCGAAGGTGTCGGACAAGCTCGCCGTCATCGAGTCGCTGCTGCCGCGCGTCGACACGCTGCTGGTCGGCGGCGGGATGTGCTTCACGTTCCTGGCCGCCGAGGGCCTGGGCGTTGGCGACTCGCTGCTTGAGGCCGAGATGATCGACACCTGCAAGCGGCTGCTCGCCGAGCACCCCGGCAAGATCCTCCTGCCAGCGGACGTGGTCATCGCCGACGACTTCTCGGCGGCGGCGAACACCCAGACGGTGCTGGCCGCCCAGATCCGCGAGGGCTGGAAGGGCCTGGACATCGGCCCGATCACCGTCGAGCGCTACGGCGAGGTGCTGCGCGGCGCAGGCACGGTCTTCTGGAACGGCCCGATGGGCGTGTTCGAGCTGGCGCCCTTCGCCGACGGCACGCGCGGCGTGGCCCAGGCGATCGTCGACTCCGACGCGTTCTCCGTGGTCGGCGGCGGCGACTCGGCAGCGGCGGTGCGGCTGCTCGGCCTGCCCGAGGACGGCTTCTCGCACATCTCCACCGGCGGCGGCGCGTCGCTGGAGTTCCTGGAGGGCAAGGACCTCCCCGGCGTGTCGGTGCTGGAGGGCTGATGGCGCGGCAGACGCTCATCGCGGGCAACTGGAAGATGAACCTCAACCACCTCGAGGCCATCGCCCTGGTGCAGAAGATCGCCTTCGCGCTGCCCGAGAAGTACTACGCCAAGGTCGAGGTGGCCGTGCTGCCGCCGTTCACCGACATCCGCTCGGTGCAGACCCTGGTCGACGGCGACAAGCTCCTGCTCAAGTACGGCGCGCAGGACATCTCCCAGCACGACTCCGGCGCCTACACCGGCGACGTGTCCGGCCCGATGCTCGCCAAGCTGGGCTGCTCGTACGTCACCGTCGGCCACTCCGAGCGCCGCGAGTACCACGGCGAGACCGACGAGCTGGTCAACAAGAAGGTCAAGGCGGCGCTCAAGCACGGGATCACCCCGATCCTGTGCCTGGGCGAGCAGTTGGACGTCCGCGAGGCGGGCAACCACGTCCAGCACTGCACCGACCAGCTGGTGGCCGGGCTCAAGGGCCTCAAGGCCGACCAGGTGGCCAAGGTCGTCGTGGCCTACGAGCCGGTGTGGGCCATCGGCACCGGCAAGGTCGCCACGCCCGCCGACGCCCAGGAGGTCTGCGCGGCCCTGCGCAAGCAGCTCTCGTCGTCCTACGGCGACGAGGTGGCCGCCACCGTCCGCGTGCTCTACGGCGGCTCGGTGAAGTCCAACAGCATCGGCGACCTGGTCGCCCAGGACGACGTCGACGGCGCCCTCGTCGGCGGCGCCAGCCTGCAGGGCGAGGAGTTCACCAAGCTCTGCGCCATGGCCGCGGGCGGCCCGCTGCCGTAAGTCCGCGCGGAAGGGGGAGCCCTGGTCAGGGCTCCCCCTTTCGTCGTCTTCGGTATCGCGCATTAATGCGATTCTCGGAATTGTCCGGGTCGCACCGCTGCCGCATCGCCCGATCGGACTATCGGCCCGTGATGTGCGCCGACCTGCTGATCGCGGGGCGCCGGGAGCGGGTTACGCTGCACCGGAGTGGGCGACACCCTGGGAGAGACCGGTGGTCGAACCTCCGCGCCACACACGGTAGCCTTGGCTTCCACCGTTCGACAGCGAGGATGACATGGAATTGTCCCTGCAGATCGCCCTGATCGTCACCAGCCTGCTGCTCGTCCTGTTGGTCCTGCTCCACCGGGGCCGAGGCGGCGGTCTGTCGTCGCTGTTCGGCGGCGGGATGCAGTCCAGCCTGTCGGGCTCCAGCGTGGTCGAGAAGAACCTGGACCGGGCGACGCTCTTCATCGGCGCCATCTGGGTCATCTGCGTGATCGGCCTCGGCCTGCTGACGAAGATCTGACTGAAGAACTGATTGTGGGGGTGTGAAGACCGATGTCCGGTGGTAACGCGATCCGGGGCACCCGGGTCGGAGCCGGTCCCATGGGCGAGTCGGAGCGCGGCGAGTCCGCCCCTCGCCAACGGGTGTCGTACTGGTGCGCGAACGGCCACGAGTCCCGCCCGGCGTTCGCCGTGGACGCCGAGAAGCCGGACTCCTGGGACTGCCCCCGCTGCGGCCTCCCCGCGGGCCTCGACGAACAGGCCCCACCCAAGCCGCCACGCAACGAGCCGTACAAGACCCACCTGGCCTACGTGAAGGAACGCCGCTCCGACGCCGACGGCGAAGCCATCCTCGCCGAGGCCCTGGCCAAGCTGAAGGCCAAGCGCGAGCTCTGACGTGTCCCGGATGGGCCCTGACCACGGTCAGGGCCCATTCGCTGTCTACTAGCCCCTTGCGATCCCGTCGACGACGTGCGCGGCCACGGCTAGCGCGCGTTCGCACACATCGGGGTCCTCGGGGCCGGAGAGAGTGACCTCGAGCGATGACTCCGCCGTAAGGCCGACCGCCACCAGGCACTCACGGGTGGGTGGGTCCTCGTCGGCGAACACGCCCGCCAGTTGCCTGCCTAGCCCTGCCTCGCCGTAGTACCGCCATTTCGTCGTCCGCGTGTAGGGCTGATAGAAGAGGCTGTACTCGCTGTAGAGGACATACTCCAATCGTTGCCCGTCCTGCTCTCGCAGACACTTGCCGCCCAACGTCGATATCGTCGAGACCTCGGCGCTCCCGGCGATACCGACCGCCCGGGCCGACGCGTCATCGAGCAGGTCGCATGGGCGCCGCGCCCAGTCCCCTGGTGCCGGCCCGTCCCTGATCTCGGGTGGTGCGTCCGGTTCCGGCTTCTCCGTCAACGGAGGGGTGGTGACGGCTGGTGGGACCGTTGTCGTGCCGGTCTCGTGGGAGACGGCGCTGCCCGGCTCAGTGGTCGAGCACCCGGCCAGCGTGAGGACAATCGGAACGAGTGCCGTCAGCACGCTGCCCCGCCTCCGCACCCCTGTCCGGATCGCTTCCACATTCCGCAGGCGATGGCGGTCGGACCTGCGAACTCGACCACCGATGGTCTTCCTCAATGCGACCTCCGCAGTCACCGGTTCTCGGCGTTCTCCTCGTGCCGGAAAGACGGTCATTGATTGGTTATGTTGCCGCGATTGTCGCCACCACCATTTCGGCGGCCACCAGGGCGCGGTCGCAGACATCGCCTCGGTCGTGCTCGCCTGCGCGGAGATCTACCTCGATCGACTGGTCCTCGGCCATCATGACGCCCACGACGCACCGTTGTTCGGGTTCGGGCTCGCTTGAGGCTACGACCGCGGGTTGCCCGGCTACCGTGGCCTCGGCCAGGTACTCGGTGCGCTCATCGGTCGCGAGCAGCAGCTTCGTCACGTCCTCACGCCTGCCGAAGAGCCTGATGTGCAGCTCCGGCCCGCCTGCCTCCGCGCGCCGTGAACACCGTGCGCCCTGCTCGTTCGGCATGCTGGATTCCGCGGGGGCGTTGATTCCCACGTGATTGGCCTGCGCGTCGGTGAGGACGGCGCAGGGCTTGTCCGTCCAGGCCAGCACGTCGATCTCCCTCACCACCTCCGGTGGGTTCACAGAGTGCGTGGTCACCCGCGTCCGCGGAGGCGTCGTGACAGTGGTGGGTGCGGGGATCGAGGTGCTCGGTCGGCTGGCCACCGGCGTGCCGGGCTCCGCGACACAACCCGCGGCGAGGGTAAGGAACGCCAAACCGACGATGACCGACGTCGCCCTCACAGCGCCCCCTTGAGCCGCCGGTGGATCGTCGACTCCTCTGCCTTCATCTCAGCCTGCTCGGCCGCGACCTTGTCCTCGAACTGCACGGGCTCGCGACCATCGTGCCAGAAGGCCGAGTAGCTGAAGTCCGGGCTGTCCACATCCGCGGCTGCGGGAAGCGGCTGCTGGAGAACGGATTCCGCGACTTCGGTGCTCAGGTTGTAATGGTCGTCCTGCATTTTCTGACGTACCGCCAGCAGATCAGAGCTGAGGCCGTCTGCGAGCTTGCGAGACTCGATCACGAACGTGTCGACAATCTGCTCGTACTCGCTCCCGCCGATCAGCATGTCCACCGTGCCCTTGGTGACGCTGATCAGCATGCTGATCCCGCTTCCCAGCAACTTGGTCGGGTCAAGGTTAGCCAGGTCCTTCCCGAGGTCGGCGAGGACGGAGACCGCGCCTTTCGCCGCTCGCTCGGACATCTCGCCGAGTGCGATGTCGATGGCCGACACCGTGGCGCGGGCGAGTTCCAGATGGTTGCGCCGAGCGTCCACGGCGATCTGGTACACGGCCGCCCGGGAAGCGAGCGCGGCGAGGATGTGTTCCCGTTGCACGGACGCGGCCCGGTGGATCGCTGTCACGCGGTCGAGGAACGCTATCGCCGCTTCGCCGTTCCAGCCGTCCAATGTGTTGTTCTCGATCCGGGAGAAGAGCAACTCGGCTTCTTCGGAATCACCGAGGCGGCGGGCGGTGATCTGAATGGCCTCGAACTCCCGGCGAATGTCCTCCGGGTCGAAGGCCAGGCAGGTCCGGAGTCCGGGAAATACCGCGAACGAGAGGTCGTCGTCGAGTTGCCACGCCCGGACCTGGAGTTCGCGGAACTTGGCCTGCACCCGCGATTCCGCCTCGACGAGCGTGTCGTCGTCCGGCCAGCCCGCCACGATCACCCCTGCCCGTCGGCGCGACGGTAGAGCGCGATGATTTCCCGAAGCGTGCTCGCGGTCTCGTCGATCGCGTCGCAGACCTGCCGCTGTCGCGAGCTGATGAGGTCCAAGTGCGCCGAATGCGCCCGTGTCACGGCGCTGGCCTCCGGGCAGTTGTGCGTGGGACCGAAGTCGTGGAGAGCCGCCAGCGCCGGAATGGGCTCGGCCATCATCTCCGCGAGCAACGGCAACTCCTGGTTGGCCAGCCTGTCCAATTCGTTCAACTGCAGGCCGAAACCGCTGGTCATAGCTCCCCCTCCTGGTCGCCGCCCGGAATTTACCGGGGCGCAGGAGACGCCACCTTCGACTCGGTGGTGGCGTCATCCATTCGGGGTAGGGCTCAGATCACAGCGGATAGCGGGCGATCACTCGATAGCCGCCGTCGGTGGTGGGGCCCGCGTCGAGGGTGCCGGAGAGGAGGGTGGCGCGTTCGCGGAGGCCGAGGAGGCCGTGGCCGCCGGAGGGGAAGCCGGGGGAGCGGCGGCGGGGCCTGCTGTTGCGGACCTCGATTTCCAAATGGCCGTCCGATTCCTTGACCAGCACCGATGTTCGGGCGCCCCCGGCGTGTTTGCGCACGTTCGTCAGCGCCTCCTGCACCGTCCGGTAAGCGGCTCGGGAGATGGGGGCGGGGACGGAGAGCGGGTCCACGGAAATCGTCATTGCCACGCCGTCGTGGACCAGGGCGTCTACCTCGTCCAAGCCGGGTTGGATTTCCTCTTCGTCGCCGCCGGAGCGCAGGACGCCGACCAGTTCGCGGAGTTCTTCCAGTGTCTGGGTGCTCAATGCGCGGATGGTGGCGGCGGCCTCGCGGGATTCGGGGTCCGTCGTGCTGACCTGGAGGGCGCCTGCCTGCATTGCGATCAGCGTCACCTGGTGGGACACCACGTCGTGCATTTCGCGGGCGAGTTTGGCGCGTTCGGCGGCGCGTACGGTGGCGGCATGGAGGCGTTTCTCGCGGTCCTGGCTTCTGGCGAGGTCGCGGATGCGCGCGGACAGCTGGCCGCGGACCGTGATCAGCATCCCGATCGCCACCGGCATGCCCGCGACGAGCACGCCGTACATCGCGTCGAGGATGTGCTCCTTCCACGTCAGGTCGAGGAAGTCGGTCCACGGCCACAGGACGAAGCGGCACACGCAGACCAGGAGGGCGCCCGCGGCCGTCTTCCAGGAGAACAGCTCGCGCTTGGCCAGCGAGCCGAGGGCGATCATGGCCGCCAGCTGCGCCCAGCCGAAGAAGAAGCCGGGCACGCACAGCAGGACCGTCACGAACGGCAGGTGGCGGCGCAGCAGCAGCGCCGCGACCGCGAGCCAGCTGAACCACGGGGAGTACCACGGCGGTTCCTCGGGCACGACCAGCCAGACGTCCAGGGCGGCCAGGACGACCGCAGCGGCGTCAGAGGCCAGGGCACGCGTGCGCGGGCTCGCGCTCACCAGGGCGCGCGGCAGGCGCAGGGGGACCTGTCGGGGCAGCACACCGCTCAGCTTCCCACCTCCCCGATCCGCTGGTTCGGGCTGGTCAGCCCGGTCGTGCGCGTCGGCGCGGGGCCTGGGCACCGCCGTGCCGGCGGTAGCATTCTCGCGGTTCGGGGCCGGGTGGCGCCGGTGCTGTGGCATGGATCGCCCCTCCTCGTCACCTGGGAGACGCGGCTGCCACGGCGGCGGGACGTCCGGCCCGCAGATTCTGTGCGAGCGCAAACGAGAGGAGGGGCCGTGCGGACGCTGATCGTGGACAACCACGACTCCTTCACCTACAACCTCTACCAGGCCTTGGCTTCGCTTGACGGAGCGCGCCCCACGGTGGTGCGCAACGACGAGGACTGGGACCTCGGCGGCCTCGCCGACTTCGACAACGTCGTCATCTCGCCCGGCCCCGGCCATCCGGCGAAGCACCGCGACTTCGGCCTCAGCGCCGCCGTGCTCGCCGCCGCCCGCCAGCCGCTGCTCGGGGTCTGCCTGGGCCACCAGGGGCTGTGCCTGCTCGCGGGAGCGCAGGTCGGGCACGCCCCGCAGGTCCGCCACGGCAGGCTCTCCACCGTCCACCACGACGGCCGGGACTTGTTCGACGGCTTACCCAATCCGTTACGGGTCGTGCGCTACCACTCGCTGACAGTCACCGACCTGCCCCCGGAGTTGGAGCCGACCGCATGGGCGGACGACGGCGTCCTGATGGGCGTACGGCACCGCGACCGGCCCGCGTGGGGGGTGCAGTTCCACCCCGAGTCCGTCTGCACCGAGCGCGGGCTCGACCTGCTGGCCAACTTCGCGGCGATGACCCGCCGCCACCACGCCGAACAACCGAGGGAGCGCATCACGCTCGCTCCCCGCGCCCAGGCGCCGAACGCGCGCGTGCTGGTCCGGCACCTGACGCTCCCGGTCACCGCGGAGGAGGCCTTCGACGCCTTCTACCGCGACTCCGAGCACGCCTTCTGGCTCGACTCGGCGGGCGGCGGGCGGTTCTCGTACCTGGGGGACGCGTCCGGCCCGCTGGCCCGCGTGGCGACCGCCGACGTGCAGGCGGGGACCGTCACCGTGCAGGACAAGGACGGCACGCACGTCCACCACGGCTCGTTCCTCGACTGGCTCGACGCGGACCTCGCCCGGTGGCGGGTCGACGTGCCGTACCTGCCGTTCGGCTTCGCCCTCGGGTGGGTCGGCTACCTGGGGTACGAGCTGAAGGCCGAGACCGGCGGCAGCCGCGCCCACGCGAGCCCGGACCCGGACGCGGCGCTGGTGTTCGCCGACCGCGTCATCGTCTTCGACCACCAGACCGAGGAGATCCACCTGCTGGCGCTCGACTCGGAGGAGGCGGAGCACTGGCTGGACGAGACGTCGGCCCGGCTGCTGACGCTGTCCCCGCTGCCCGCGCCGGGCGCGCAGCCTCGGGTCGGCGGGCTGACCGCGCGGCACGACCGGGCGGCGTACCTGGCGATGATCGACGAGTGCCTGGCCGCCATCCGGGACGGGGAGTCCTACGAGGTCTGCCTGACCAACGAGCTGACCGCGCCAGCCGAGTTGGACCCGTGGGCGACGTACCGGCGGCTGCGGGTGGCCAACCCGGCCCCGTTCGGCGCGTTCCTGCGGTTCGGGGACCGGGCGGTGCTGAGCGCGTCGCCGGAGCGGTTCCTGGCGGTCTCCTCGGACGGGATGGTCGAGTCGCGGCCGATCAAGGGGACCCGGCCGCGCGGGCGCACCCCGGAGGAGGACGCCGCCCTGCGGCACGACCTCGCCACGGCGGAGAAGGACCGCGCGGAGAACCTGATGATCGTCGACCTCGTGCGCAACGACCTCGGCGTGTACGCGGAGGTCGGGTCGGTGCACGTGCCCGCGTTGTTCCAGGTCGAGTCCTACGCGACCGTGCACCAGCTGGTGAGCACGGTGCGGGCGCGGCTGGCGGAGGGCGTCTCCGCGGTCCGCTGCCTGCGCGCGGCCTTCCCCGGCGGCTCGATGACGGGCGCGCCGAAGGAACGCACGATGGAGATCATCGACCACCTGGAGCGCGGCCCGCGCGGGGTGTACTCGGGGGCGCTGGGGTGGTTCTCGCTCACCGGGGCGGCCGATTTGAGCATGGTGATCCGCACGCTGGTCGTGCGACCGGGCGAGGTGGCCTTCGGGGTCGGCGGGGCGGTGGTGGCGCTGTCGGACCCGGGGGAGGAGTACGAGGAGACGGCGGTCAAGGCGGCGGCGCTGGTGGACCTGCTGGGGGTGCAGTTCCCCGGCCGGGCCTCGGTGCGGTGACGGCCTTTCGGAGTGTCCGCTCCAGTTTTGTCGGTGGGTCGCGATAGGATTGACCGTGGGGGTCAGCCCCCGGGCGGGAGGGGTCTGCCTTTCGGGCTTCGGGCTTCGGGCTCCGGGCTCCGGGCTCCGGGCTCCGGGCTCCGGGCTCCGGGCTCCGGGCTCCGGGCTCCGGGCTCCGGGTGGGGGTGCGCTATGCCTGGTGGTGAGAGGGTGTTGAGGGTCGAGATCCACGCGGGCGGAGTGCCACTGGGGTAGCGGTCCCTGCTGCTCGGGTTCGGACGTGGCGAGCGGTGCGGGCGCGTGTCATGAAGACGTGACTTGGGCGGCCAGGAGTGTCGGCTGCCGGTCGGGTCGAGGGCCTTGTGGTGGGGCTGTGGTGGTGTTCATCCGGTGGCTACCGGGTGGTTGTGTTGGGCGGCGAGCATCCGGGCATGAAGCGATCCTTGACAGTGGTTGCGGTGGTGGCCGCGGCGTTATCCGTGGTGGGGGTTGTGCCCTCGGCGGCGGAGGGTGGGCGGGGGTTTGACCTGCAGGCCCACCGGGGTGGGTTGGGGTTGCGGGTGGAGAGCAGCCTCAGTTCGTTCGGCAACGCCATCCGGCTCGGGGTGTCCACCTTGGAGTTGGACGTGCAGATCACCGAGGACCGGCAGGCCGTCGTCACGCACGATCGGCGTGTCGACGCCCGCAAGTGCCGGGACACGGAGCCCGTGACGGACGGCGACCCTGAGTTCCCCTATGTGGGCAAGTACGTCAACACGCTGACGCTCGCCCAGGTGCGCACGCTCGACTGCGGCTCGCTGCGGCTGGTGGACCACCCGGGGCAGCGGTTGGCCCCGGGGGCGCGGATGCCGCTGTTGAGCGAGGTGTTCGCCCTCGTCGAGCGGTACGGCGCTCGGGACGTGCGGTTCAACATCGAGACCAAGGTGGAGGCGGGGGCGCCGCACGAGACCGCGCCTCGTGAGCAGTTCGTGCAGGTGACGCTGGCCGAGATCCGCAAGGCGGGCATGGAGCGGCGGGTGAGCATCCAGAGTTTCGACTGGGGCACGCTCATGCGCTGGCAGGAGGTCGCCCCGCGCATCCCGAGGGTCGCGCTGACCAACTACGACTTCCTCCAGACCGGCAAGCCCGGCAAGTCGCCGTGGCTCGGGGGACTGGACATCGACGACTTCGGCGGCGACCCCATCGCCGCGATCAGGACCTTCCGCGCGTCCGCCTTCTCGCCCGTGCACGGGTTCCCGCAGAACGGCAAGGTCACCGACCCGGGATACCGGCCGTACGTCACCCGCGACATGGTCCGCCACGCGCACCGCAACGGCATCAAGGTGATCCCGTGGACGGTCAACGACGTGCCCACCATGGCAAAGCTGATCGACGACGGCGTCGACGGGCTCATCACCGACTACCCGGACCGCCTGCGCGCGCTGCTCGCCGACCGCGGTTACCGGCTTCCGCGCGGCTACGCCTCCCCGTTCGACATCCAGGGACACCGCGGCGCCCGCGCCGTCCTGCCGGAGAACACCCTCGCCGCGTTCCGGCACGCCTTGGCCAACCCGGATGTGTCCACACTGGAGCTTGACACCGGCATCAGCGCGGACGGCGTCGTGGTCGTCCTGCACGACCGCACGATCAACGGCTCCCACTGCGTCGACACCGCGCCCACGACGGCGGGCGACCCGAAGTTCCCGTACGTCGGCAAGCGCGTGCACGACCTGACGCTCGCACAGCTCAAGACGCTCGACTGCGGCAGCAAGACCCTGCCGGAGTTCCCGCGCCAGCGCGCCGTCCCGGGTGAGCGCGTCCCGACGCTGGCCGAGGTGTTCGCCGCCGTCCGCGCGTCCGGCCGCACCGACGTCCGGCTCAACATCGAGACCAAGATCAGCCCGACCGCGGCAGACACCGCGCCCTACGACGTGTTCACCCGCAAGGTCGTCGGCGAGATCAAGCGGGCGGGCTTCACGCGCCGCACCACTCTCCAGTCGTTCGACTGGCGCACGATCATGCTGGCCCGCCGGGCCGGCATCGAGACCGTCGCCCTGGTCTGGCAGTACGGCCCGGCCGAGTGCGCCTCGATCGCCGACGAGTGCTCCCTGCAGGCCGTCTACGGCGACCCGACGGTCAAGAGCCCGTGGACGGGCGGGCTGGACTGGTGGAAGCACCGCGACCTGGCCAAGCTGGTCCGCCAGTCGGGCGCGTCCACGGTGTCGGCCAACTGGCAGGTGCACGACCCGAACCAGGGCACGGTCGCGTCCGAGGACTGGTACCTGCGGGAGAACCCGGCCTACTTCCACGGCCCCACGGTGGCCGAACTCCAGCGCAAGGGCGTCAAGGTCGTCCCGTACACGGTCAACGACGAGGCGACCATGCAGCGCCTGATCGCCCTCGGCGTCGACGGCGTGATCAGCGACGACCCCGACCTGCTGGTCGAGGTCGCCGTCCGCAACGGCCTGCGCTGACGCGGCAGCCGGGCCGCCGCACAGGCGGCGGCCCGGCTGACCACGCCTAGCTCACGGCAGCAACTCCTTGATGCCGCTCAGGAAGCCCGCCAGGGCCGCGCGGTAGAACCGGGGGCCGTAGGACACGCGGGCCACGCCCACCGCGCGGAGGGTGGCCAGGTCGAGGTCGTCGCTGGCGTTGCCGTTGATCGGGCAGCCCAGTTCCTTGACCAAAGTGGCGATGGTGTCCTTGTCCCGCACGCCGATCGGGTAGATGCAGTCGGCGCCCGCGTCGCGGTAGAGCGAGCCTCGGCGGATCGCCTCGGGGAGGCGGTCGTGCTCCGGGATGCCGCCGGAGCCGGTGAACGTGTCCACGCGCGCGTTGATGACGATCGGCACCCCGGCGTCGTCCGCGGCGGAGCGGACGGCGGCGAGCCACTCGGCGTGGGCGTGGGCGTCGGTGAGGCCGCCGGAGGTGTGGTCGGTGTCCTCCAGGTTGCAGCCGACCGCGCCGGTCTCCAGCAGGCGGTCGACCAGTTCCCTCGGCCCCATGCCGTACCCGGCCTCGGCGTCGACGGTGACCGGGACGGACACCGCGCGGGCGATGCGGGCGGCCGCGGCGAACATCTCCTGCCAGGGCGCGCCCTCGCCGTCGGGGTGGCCGAGCATCGCCGAGACGGCCGCGCTGGCGGTGGCGACCACCGGGAACCCGGCCTCCACCACCGTCGCCGCGCTCGCCGCGTCCCAAGCGTTGGGCAGCACCAACATCTCCCCGCGGTGCAGCTCCCTGAGCCGTTCGGCGTGTGCCTTCAAGTCAGCCATTCCTATCCCCTCCAGTGGTTACGGACACGGCGGAAGCCGCCGGTCGTCTGCGCGGCATGCCGAGCGCGGCGAGCATGCCGGTGAACGCCAGGGCCGCGACCGCGCCCATCGCCGCGGTGAAGCCCGCGCTGAACTCCTCCGCCGAGGCGTAGCCCCCGACCCCGGCGAAGACGGCGACCGAGACCGCGACGCCGAACACCCCGCCGAGGATGCGCAGCGTCATGAACGCCCCTGACGCCTGGCCGATCTCCTGCGGGCGCACCGCCCCGACCACCGCCTTCTGCGCGGCGGGCATGGCCATGGTCAGCCCGGCCCCGCCGACGACCAGCGCGGGCAGCAGTGCGAGGTAGCCGGTGTCGGTGTCGGCGACCGCGGCGATCCAACCCATGCCGACAGTCTGGAGCAGCAGACCGACAACGACGAACGTCCGCTCGCCGTGCTTGTCGGCCAGCCGGCCCGCGATCGGCGCGCACACCATCAGCGTCGCCGTCCACGGCATCAGCCGCAGCCCCGCGCCGAGCGGCCCTTCCCCCAGCACGGTCTGGAAGTACTGCGCGAGGAAGAACAGCGTCCCGTACAGCGAGGCGAACACGCAGAAGTTCGCCGGGTTGGCCGTGGCGAACGCGCGCGCCCGGAAGAACCGCATCGGCAGCATCGGCGCCTCCGCGCGCTGCTCCCAGCGCACGAACGCGACCAGCAGCACGACGCCGAGCACGAGCGCGCCCAGCACCTCCGCGCTGCCCCAACCCGCCGCGTTGCCGCGCACCAGTCCCCAGACGACACCGAACGCGCCGACCGTGACGAGCGCGACACCGCCGAGGTCGAGCCGGTTGTTCGGCCCGACGCTCTCGTCCACGCGCCGCAGGGTCAGCAGGATCGCGAGCACGCCGACCGGCAGGTTCAGCCAGAAGATCCACTGCCAGGCCAGCCCCTCGGCGATGGCCCCGCCGATGAACGGCCCGCTGAACGTCGCCAGCCCGGTGATGCCCAGGTACAGCCCCATCGCCTTCCCGCGCTGCTGCGGCGGGAACAGCGCGCTGATCAGCGTGAGCGACAACGGAAGCACCAGCGCGGCGCCCGCGCCCTGCAGGGCCCGCGCCGCGATCAGCGTGCCGATCGACGGCGACAGCGCGCACGCCACCGACGCCACGGTGAACACCGCCAGCCCGACGACGAACATCCGGCGGCGGCCGAACCGGTCGCCCAGCGCAGCCCCGGTCAGCAGCAGCACCGCGAACGTCAGGTTGTAGGAGTTGACCGTCCACTCCAGCTCCTCGACGGACGCCGCCAGGTCCTGCCGGATCGTGCTCAGCGTCGTCGTGACGACCAGGCTGTCCAGGGCCATCATGAACGACGCCAGCGACGCCAGGCCCAGCGCCCACGCCTGCTTGGGCGTCATCGGTCGTCCCGCGGCCGCAGCGTCCTGGGCAGGCCGAACGCCGCCAGCAGCGCGTTGTCCACGAACCGGGTCACCGCGCAGATCCGGTCGCCGGACAGGGTCAGCACGAGCACCCCGTGCGCGTGCAGGATCGGGGTCCTCGGGTCGCGCAGGTAGCAGCCGAAGGCCGGTTGGCCGTTCGCCCGCGTCGGGACCAGCACGTGGTCGTTGCCCTCGCGGAGCGCGACCGTGGCCAGGAAGTGCCGGACGTCCTCCAGGCCGCGGTACTCCAGCGGAAGGGGCGGCATCGTCAGCCACGCGTCGTCGGTGAGCATGGCCACGACCGCGTCGACGTCCCCGGCCTGGAACGCGCGGGCGAAGTCGTCGACGACGCGGCGCTCCCGGGGCGAGTCGGGCAGCGGCGCGCTCTCCCGGTCCGGGACCGCCATCGCGGCCCGGGCGCGCTTCAGCGCGCCGGTCACCGCGTTCTCGGTCACGTCGAGGATCGCGGCCACCTCGGCCGCCCGGAAGCCGAGCACGTCCCGCAGCACGAGGACGGCCCGCTGCCTGGGCGGCAGCTCCTGCAGCGCGGCCAGGAACGCCAGCGACACCGACTCCCTCATCTCGTAGCGCGCCTCCGGCCCCGGCACGTCGTCGGCGAGCTCGTCGAGCAGCGCGTCGGGGTAGGGCTCGAGCCAGCTGGGCTCCGCTCGCCGGTGCGTGGGCTCGGGCAACGTGAACTCCGACTCGGCCGAGTAGACCCGCGGACGGCGGGTGTCCGCGCGCAGCGCGTTCAGACAGCGGTTGGTCGCGATGCGGTAGAGCCAGGTCCGCACCGAGGCGCGTCCCTCGTACCCGGCGATCCCGCGCCAGGCCGCGAGCAGCGTGTCCTGCAGCAGGTCCTCGGCGTCCTGCACGGACCCCAGGATGCGGTAGCAGTGCACCTGCAGTTCCCGCCGGTACGGCTCGACGAGCAGGCGGAACGCCTCGCCGTCACCCCGCCGTGCCAGCGCCAGCAGATCGGCGGCGAGCATCTCGGCTCCCTCTCTCCGGTAATCCCTCACACAAGGATGGACACCGCGCGCGGCCGAAACTGGTCGGCGCCCGAGACGCCGACGCGCCGTGCCACGGGAGCGGCACGGCGCGTCGGCGTTCGGGGGTCAGGCGGCTGGGGGAGCGGGCACCTTCGCCGCGGCGGCGGTGTCGACCAGCCAGAGCGTGCGCTCCCGGCCGCGGGCGCCTGCGGCCGGCAGCTGCACCTCGTCGGCGCCGGACAGCGCCATCGCCACGGCCTCGGCCTTGTTCGCGCCCGTCGTCATCAGCCAGACCTCCGTCGCCTCGCGCGCGGCGGCCAGGGTCAGGCTGACCCGGGTCGGCGGCGGCTTGGGGCAGTCGCGGACGGCCACCACCGGGCGCTCGGTCTCGTAGACGGCGGGGGAGGTGGGGAACACCGACAGCGTGTGCCCCTCCTCGCCGACGCCCAGCAGCAGGATGTCGAAGGCCAGGCGGTCGGCGACGAGGGAGGCGTACGCCGCGGCGGCCGCGTCCGGGTCGTCGCCGAGGTCGCCGTCGGACGGGGCCATCGGGTGCACGCGGGCCGGGTCGACCGGCACGTGGTCCAGCAGGGCCGCCCGCGCCTGCGTCTCGTTGCGCTCGGGGTCCCCGGCGGGCAGGAAGCGCTCGTCGCCCCAGAAGACGTCCACCGCCGACCAGTCGACGGCCCCGCACGCCGCCGAGGCGCGCACCTGCTCCAGCACCGCGATGCCCGTGCGGCCGCCGGTCAGCACCAGCGACGCCGACCCGCAGGCGCTCTGCACGTCCACCAGCCGTGTGATCAGCCGGGCCGCCGTCGCGGCGGCCAGCAGCTCGGGCGAGCGGTGCACGACGACCTGGTGGCTCATGACGGGGTCCCGGCGGCCGAGTCCACCTGGTCGTCCTTCTTCGCCCGGCCCGACTTCGCCTTGCCGGACGCCTTCGCCTTGGCCGCCTTGGCGGGCGGGCTCTTCGGCGCGGTCCCGGGGTGCTCGGCCTTCTCCGCCGGGCCGGGGCGGGCCGCGGCGACGGCCTTGGCCCGGCGCGCCGACGGCTTCGGGCTCTCCTCCGGCTTCGGCTGCGCGGGCTTGACCTTCGGCTTGGGCGCGCTGCGGGTGCGCTCGATCTTCGGCAGCGCCTTGAGCGTGTTCTCGTAGATCTCGTCGGGGTCGAGCCGCCGCAGCTCCTCGGCGAGGCAGTCGCGGATCTCCCGGCGCTGCAGGGCCACCCGGCGCGCGGGCTGGCCCGGCTGGACCAGGGTGCCGACCTTGCCGTCCGGGCGCTCCAGCTCCACCAGCCCGGACCGGCGCTCCAGCGCCACCGCGCAGATGCCCTGCCCGGTGGTCGAGCGCACGCGCCGCACCGGCACCCGCAGCCGCGAGGCCAGCCACGCGGCCAGCAGGTCCGTCGACGGCGAGTCGCCCTCGCCGGTGACCGTCGCCGACGACACCCGCTCGTACGGCGGCAGGTCCAGCGCAGCGGCCAGGACCGCCCGCCACAGCGTCAGCCGGGTCCACGCCAGGTCGGTGTCGCCCGCGGTGTAGTTCCGCTGCCGCACCTCCAGCGCCTTGATCGGGTTCTTCTCCGCGGCCGAGTCGGTGATCCGCCGCGTCGCCAGCCGCCCGATCGGGTCCTCGGCGGGCCGGGCGGGCGCCTCGGACGGCCACCACGCCACCACCGGGGCGTCCGGCAGCAGCAGCGGGATGACGCAGGACGCGCCCTCGTCGGCCAGCGCGCCGTAGAGCCGCAGCACGATGACCTCGCTGGCGCCCGCGTCGCCGCCGACGCGGATCTGCGCGTCCAGCCGCGCCGCTGCCTTCTTCGCCCCGCGCGCCACCACGATCACCCGGCACGGGTGCTCGCGGCTGGCGTCGTTGGCAGCGTCGATGGCGTCCTCGGTGCGCTCGCCGTCGTCGGTGACGATGACCAGGGTGAGCACGCGGCCGAGGGTGTTCGCCCCGCCCTGCTCGCGGACCTGGACGAGTTTGGAGTTGACCTGCGACGTTGTCGTCGAGGGCAGGTCGATGATCACGGCCGCCTCCAGTGCCTGCCGGTACGCGCCAACATCTGATCCGCCGACGGCGGGCCCCACGTGCCTGCCGGGTAGTCCTCCGGCTTGCCCGCGGTCTGCCAGTACTTGAGCACCGGCTCCAGGATCTCCCAGCTCAGCTCGACCTCCTTGTTCACCGGGAACAGCGAGGGCTCGCCGAGCAGCACGTCGAGGATCAGCCGCTCGTAGGCCTCCGGGGAGGACTCGGTGAACGAGTGGCCGTAGCTGAAGTCCATCGACACGTCGCGGACCTCCATGGTGCTGCCGGGCACCTTGGAGCCGAACCGCAGCGTCACGCCCTCGTCCGGCTGCACCCGCACCACCAGGGCGTTCTGCCCCAGCTCCTCGGTGGAGGTCTGGTCGAACGGCAGGTGCGGGGCGCGCTTGAACACGACCGCGATCTCGGTGACCCGCCGCCCCAGCCGCTTGCCCGTGCGCAGGTAGAACGGCACGCCCGCCCAGCGCCGGGTGTTCACCTCCAGGGTGATCGCGGCGTAGGTCTCGGTGGTGGAGTCCTTGGCGAAGCCCTCCTCCTGCAGCAGGCCGGGCACCTTCTGCCCGCCCTGCCAGCCGCCCGCGTACTGCCCGCGCGCGGTGGTCTCGGCGAACGGGCCGGTGGCCCGGGTCGCCTCCAGCACCTTGATCTTCTCGGTGCGCAGCGCCGACGGGCTGAACGAGACCGGCTCCTCCATCGCCGTCAGCGCCAGCAGCTGCAGCAGGTGGTTCTGGATGACGTCGCGGGCGGCGCCGATGCCGTCGTAGTAGCCCGCGCGCCCGCCGAGGCCGATGTCCTCGGCCATGGTGATCTGCACGTGGTCGACGTAGTGCGAGTTCCAGATCGGCTCGAACAGCTGGTTGGCGAAGCGCAGCGCCAACAGGTTCTGCACCGTCTCCTTGCCGAGGTAGTGGTCGATGCGGAACACCGACTCCTCGGGGAAGACGTCGTTGACGATGTCGTTGAGCTGCTTGGCGCTGGCCAGGTCGTGCCCGAACGGCTTCTCGATGACCACCCGGCGCCACTCGTCCTGCGAGGTGGGCTCGGCCAGCCCGCAGCGCGCGAGCTGCTTGGTGACCACCGGGAACGCCCCCGGCGGGATCGACAGGTAGAACGCGTGGTTGCCGCTGGTCCCGCGCGCCTCGTCGAGGTCGCTGACGGTCTTGGCCAGCCGGTCGAAGGAGTCGTCGTCGTCGAAGCTGCCCGCGACGAACCGGAAGCCCTCGGCCAGCCGGTCCCACACCGCCTCCCGGAACGGGGTGCGCGCGTGCTTGCGGACCGCCTCGTAGACGACCTGCCCGAAGTCCTGGTCGGCCCAGTCCCTGCGGGCGAAGCCGACCAGCGAGAAGCCCGGCGGCAGCAGGCCGCGGTTGGCCAGGTCGTAGATCGCGGGCATCAGCTTCTTGCGCGAGAGGTCGCCGGTCACCCCGAAGATCACCAGGCCGCACGGCCCGGCGATCCTCGGCAACCGCTTGTCCCGCTCGTCGCGCAGGGGGTTCGTCCACATGCGGGTCACCTCGACACCTCGGCGAGGGTGTGCACCAGGTGGGCAAGGCCCGCGGCGCGGTCGGTCAGGTGCAGGCGCAGCACCGGCCGGTCCAGCCCGGACAGCACCTGGCCGTCGCCGACGGCCTGCGCGAGCTGGAGCACGCCCAGGCTGTACGGCCGGTCCGGCACGTCGATGTCGGTCTCCGGGTAGCCGGTGATCTGCAGGAACACGCCGTTCTGGTGGCCGCCCTTGTGGTACTGGCCGGTCGAGTGCAGGAACCGCGGCCCCCACCCGAAGGTGGTCTGCAGCCCGGTCTTGCGGGCCAGCTCGGGGCGCAGCACGGCCGCGGAGGCGTCGGCGATGCGGTCCAGGTACGCCTGCACGGCGATGTAGCCGAACTCCGGCGCGGACCCGGTGAGCACCTGCAGCGCCTCCACCAGCGTCGTCACGCCGTCCGGGGCGCCGTGCACCTCGATCGGCCCGTCCAGGAAGGACTGGCCGGACCCGGCCTGCTCGGTCGGGTTGTCCAGCAGCGCGCGGGCCGCCTTCTTCGCCGCCTCGACGTCGGGCTGGTCGAACGGGTTGATGCCCAGCAGCCTGCCCGCGAGCGCGGTGGCGTACTCCCACAGCAGGAACATCCCGCCGAGACTGCCCGAAGTGGACACCGCCCCGCCCGGCCCGATGGCCACGGCGGTGGCGTCCTCGCCCGCGTCGGCGAACCCGGGGGCCTCCGGACCCTCCACGACGACGGGCAGCAGGCCGGTGCCCTCCTTGCCGGTGGACTCGGCCACCAGCTGTTCGGCCCAGTCGCCGAACCCGGTGATCCCGGAGCCGGTGTCGGCCAGCACCACCTTCTCCGCGCCCCGCGCGTGCGCCGCCGACAGCGCGGCGGCCAGCAGCACCGCCGGGTTGTCGGCGCTGTCCTGCGACAGCGTCCTGGCCGTCGCGGCGGCCTCGTCCAGCAGCGCGGCGACGTCGGCGCCCGCCAGGCCGGAGGGCACCAAACCGAACGCGGTCAGCGCCGAGTAGCGCCCGCCCACGTTCGGGTCGGCCTGGAAGACCCGCCGGTAGCCCGCCGCCAGGTCCTCCAGCGGCGAGCCCGGGTCGGTGACGACGACGATCCGCGAGCCCGCGTCGATGCCCTCGGCCTCGAACGCGGCGGCGAAGATCCGCCGGTGGCTGTCGGTCTCCACGGTGGAGCCCGACTTCGACGACACCACCACGACCGTGCGGTCCAGGTCGCCCGCGAGCGCGTCGGCGACCTGGCCGGGGTCGGTGGTGTCCAGGACGATCAGCGGCACGCCCGCGGTGGCGGTGATGACCTCGGGGGCGAGCGACGAGCCGCCCATGCCCGCCAACACGACCCGATCGACGCCCTCCGCGCGCAGCTCCGCGCGGAGGGCGTCGATCTCGGCCAGCAGCGGCCGCGAGGTCTCGTGCAGCGTGGTCCAGGACAGCCGGATGGCCGCCACGGCCTCGGCGGCCTCGCCCCACAGCGTGTGGTCCTGCGAGGTGAGCCGCGACGCCGCCCTGTCCGCGACGAGTTGGCCGACGAGAGGGGCCGCCTCCTCGGACAGCCGCTCGTCGTTGATCGTTACTGCGACTTCTCCGGGGTGGTCTGCCATCTGCGGCGTCAGCCCTCTCCTCGTCCTGTTACTTCTCGGCGGCGTCCAGCTGGCCCTGAACCGTCTCCAGGAGCTCGGTCCAGGACTTCTCGAACTTGTCCACGCCCTCGTTCTCCAGCGCCAGGTACACGTCGGTGACGTCGATGCCCACGCGCTCCAGCGCCGCGTAGACCTCGCCCGCCGCGTCCGCGGTGCCCGTGACGGTGTCGACGAAGGCGTCACCGGTGATCCTGCCGTGGTCGGCGACCGCGTGCAGGGTCTTTTCCGGCATCGTGTTCACCGTGTCGGCCACGACCAGCTGGTCGACGTAGAGCGTGTCCGGGTAATCCGGGTTCTTCACGCCCGTCGAGGCCCACAGTGGACGTTGCGGGCGGCCGCCGTCGGCGGCCAGGGCGGCGAACCGCTCGCCCGCGAACACCTCCTGGAACGCCGCGTACGCCAGCCGGGCGTTGGCCAGTGCGGCCTTGCCCTTGAGGGCGACAGCGTCATCGGTGCCGATGGCATCCAACCGCTTGTCGACCTCGCTGTCCACTCGCGACACGAAGAACGAGGCGACGGAGTGGATCGAGCGCAGGTCGTGCCCGTTGGCCTTGGCCTGCTCCAGGCCGGCCAGGTAGGCGTCCATGACCAGCCGGTAGCGCTCGACGGAGAAGATCAGCGTGACGTTGACGCTGACGCCCTCGGCGAGCGTGCGGGTGATCGCGGGGATGCCCTCCTCGGTGGCCGGGATCTTGACCAGCAGGTTCGGCCGGTCCACGGCCTTCCACAGGTCGAGCGCCTCGGCCACGGTCGCGTCGCAGTCCTTGGCCAGGCGCGGGTCGACCTCGATGGATACCCGGCCGTCCACCCCGTCGGTGGCCTGCCAGACGTCGCGGAACTTGTCGCAGGCGTGCCGCACGTCGGCGGTGGTCAGCTCGCGCACGGCCTCCTCGAGGGACGCCCCGCGCGCGGCCAGCTCGCGCACCTGCTCGTTGTAGGACTCACCGTCGGCCAGGGCGGTGGCGAAGATCGTCGGGTTGGTGGTGACGCCGACGACGTGCTTGTCCCGGATCAGCTCGTCCAGGTTGCCCGACTGCAGCCGCTCGCGGGACAGGTCGTCCAGCCAGATGGACACCCCGGCCGCGGAGAGCCTGCCGAGCAGATCGGTCTTGTCGCTCACGACGCCTCCTCGCAGGCTCCGAGGCGGCGCTCGCGCTGGCCCTGTGTCATTGGTTCGCTCGTAAACTCGCTCACTTGGTGCCTCCATTCGCGCTGAGGGAGCGGCGGGCCGCGGCCACGACGGCCTCGGTGGTGAACCCGAACTCGCGGAACAGGGTCTGGTAGTCCGCCGACGCCCCGAAGTGCTCGATCGAGACGATCTCGCCCGTCCGGCCGGTGAAGCGGTGCCACGGCTGGGCGATGCCCGCCTCGACCACGACACGCGCGTGCACGGTCGGCGGGAGGACGGTGTCGCGGTAGGCCTCGTCCTGGGCGTCGAACCACTCCACGGACGGCATCGACACCACGCGGGTGGGGATGCCGTCGGCCTCCAGCACCCGGCGCGCCTCGACCGCGATCTGCAGCTCCGAGCCGGTGCCGATCAGGACGACCCTCGGCACGGTCTCGGAGTCCTCCAGGACGTAGCCGCCGCGGGCCACGCCCTCGAACGCCTTCTCCCTGGTGTTCTCGAGCACGGGCAGGTTCTGCCGGGTCAGGCACAGCCCGACCGGCTGCGTCGACTGCGACAGGATCGCCTTCCACGCCGCCGCGGTCTCGTTCGCGTCGCCGGGGCGCAGCACGACCAGGTTCGGGATGGCGCGCAGCGCGGCGAGGTGCTCGATCGGCTGGTGGGTCGGTCCGTCCTCACCGAGGCCGATCGAGTCGTGCGTCCAGACGTAGGTGACCGGCAGGCCCATGACCGCCGCGAGCCGGACGGCCGGGCGCATGTAGTCGCTGAACACCAGGAACGTGCCGCCGTACGGGCGGGTCGGGCCGTGCAGCACGATGCCGTTGAGGATCGAGCCCATGGCGTGCTCGCGGACGCCGAAGTGCAGCGTGCGGCCGTACGGGTTGGCCGTCCACTCCTTCGTCGACGACGACTCCGGGCCGAAGGAGTCCGAGCCCTTGATCGTGGTGTTGTTGGACTCGGCCAGGTCGGCCGAGCCGCCCCACAGCTCCGGCAGCAGGCCGCCGACGGCGTTGAGCACCTCGCCGGACGCCTTGCGGGTGGCGACGCCCTTGGCGTCGGGCTCCCAGGTGGGCAGCGCGTCGGCGAAGCCGTCCGGCAGCCGGTACTCGGTGGCGCGGTCCAGCAGGGCGCGGCGCTCGGGGTTGGCCGCGGCCCACTCGCCGAACCTCTGCTCCCAGGCGGCGCGGGCGGCCTTGCCCCGCTCGGCGACCTGGCGGGCGTGCGCCAGCACCTCGGGGTCGACCTGGAAGGTGCGGGCCGGGTCGAAGCCCAGGATCTCCTTGACGGCGGCGACCTCGGCGTCGCCGAGCGCGGCGCCGTGGGCCTTGCCGGTGTTCATCAGGTTCGGCGCCGGGTAGCCGATCACCGTGCGCAGCAGGATGAACGACGGCCTGCTCGTCTCGGCCTTGGCAGCCTCGATCGCGGCCAGGATGCCGGTGACGTTCTCGCCGCCCTCGACGACCTGCACGTGCCAGCCGTAGGCCTCGTAGCGCTTGGCCACGTCCTCCGACAGCGCGATGGCGACGTCGTCCTCGATGGAGATCTGGTTGTCGTCGTAGACCACGACGAGGTTGCCGAGCTCCTGGCGGCCCGCGATGGACGACGCCTCGGAGGTCACGCCCTCCTCGATGTCGCCGTCGGAGGCGATCACGTAGACGAAGTGGTCGAAGACGCTCTCGCCCGGCGCGGCGTCGGGGTCGAACAGGCCGCGCTCGCGGCGGGCGGCCATGGCCATGCCGACCGCGGAGGCCAGGCCCTGGCCCAGCGGGCCGGTGGTGATCTCCACCCCCGCGGTGTGGCCGTGCTCCGGGTGGCCCGGGGTCTTCGAGCCCCACGTGCGCAGCGCCTTGATGTCCTCGATCTCCAGGCCGTAGCCGGAGAGGAACAGCTGCAGGTAGAGGGTGAGGCTGGAGTGCCCGCAGGAGAGGACGAACCGGTCGCGGCCGATCCACTCGGGGTCGCTCGGGTCGTGGCGCATCACGCGCTGGTAGAGGGCGTAGGCGAGCGGGGCCAGGCTCATGGCCGTGCCGGGGTGGCCGTTGCCGACGTTCTGCACGGCGTCCGCGGCGAGCACCCGGATGGTGTCCACCGCCCGCCGGTCGAGGTCGGTCCAGTCGTCGGGCACCGAGGCTGTGGTCAGGTTCTCTGGGACGTCACTGCTGGCGGACACGGACTTCGCGCTCCCACTTCCATAGTTGTAGGCGGTTCGTCGCGCCCAGCACACCAGACGGCTGGGTTGCCACGACCCGCAGGTCATCCCTGGTCCGGGGCAAGCCTAGTCGTAGCCGGACGCGCGCTGTGATCTGTGACTGAACTCGGCCCGGCCGCGCCACCCGATACGGGCACCCGACCCCTTCGCGGCTACCATTCCGTACTGTGCCGCGTACCCGCGCGGCGTTGGACGCAAACCCCGCGCGACCCCAGTGACCTGCGTCTCAGGGGATCGGGCGCGCCATCAGTGTTGAGGAGCGAGATGCCGTCGGTGACCCCAGTGCCCGCCGACGCGCCCACCGCTCCCTCCCGGGGCGACGTGCTGCGCGCCTACGTGGCGCTGACCAAGCCGCGGATCATCGAGCTGCTGCTCGTCACCACCGTCCCGGCCATGCTGCTGGCCGAGCGCGGCATCCCGTCGCCGTGGCTGGTGCTGACCACGCTCGTCGGCGGCACCATGGCCGCGGGCAGCGCCAACGCGCTGAACTGCGTGGTCGACGCCGACATCGACGCGGTCATGAAGCGCACCAAGTCGCGCCCGCTGGCCCGGCACGTCGTGCCCGCGCGCAACGCCATGGTCTTCGGCGTGGTGCTCGGCGTGCTGTCCTTCGCCTGGCTGTGGGCCACGACGAACCTGCTGGCCGCGGCGATGGCCGTCGGCGCGATCCTGTTCTACGTCCTCGTCTACACGATGGTCCTCAAGCGCCGGACGGCGCAGAACATCGTGTGGGGCGGCGCGGCGGGCTGCATGCCGGTGGTGATCGGCTGGGCCGCGGTGACCGGCGACGTGGGCTGGCCCGCGCTGGTGATGTTCGGTGTGATCTTCTTCTGGACCCCGCCGCACTTCTGGGCGCTGGCGATGAAGTTCCGCGACGACTACGCCAAGGCGGGCGTGCCGATGCTGCCCGTGGTGGCCACGCCGACGCAGGTCGCCAAGCAGATCGTCGTGTACTCGTGGGTCATGGTCGCCTGGAGCATGCTCCTGCTGCCCGCGACCGGCTGGGTGTACCTGGCCTTCGCGGTCCTGGCCGGGGGCTGGTTCCTGGTCTTCGCCCACCGCCTGCACACCGCGGTCAAGCGCGACGAGCCCGCCAACCCGATGAAGCTGTTCCACCTGTCGAACAGCTACCTGACCCTGCTGTTCCTCGCGCTCGCCGTGGACTCCGCGCTGGGCCTGCCGGTGCTCGGCTGGCCGTTCTGATCTGTCCACTCCGGACATGACGGCGGGCGCTCCCGGGGGAGCGCCCGCGTCGCGTCGATCAGTTGTGGGTCATGTCCGGGGTCACGTTGTGGGTCATGCCGGGGTCGTCGGACGCCGCCGCGGCGCCGCTGACCGCCAAGACCCCCAGGATGCTCGCCGTCGCGACGGCGAGCGCGGCGATGACCTGCCGCACGCGCATGGGAACTCCGTTCGTTTGACCGGCCGTGGTGTCGGATCTGCCGAGGGAGACGGGCGTTTCGGCTGGTGATCAGCGTCTCAGTGGCAGTCGACACCGGTGGCAACCCCGGGTGAACGACGAGCCAATGGCGCTCTACGGGCGCGGTCGTAGGCCGATCGGATTAACCGCTGATCCAAGATCTGTTCACCTCGATTTCACCTCTCTACAGTGCTTTCATGTCCGCACCCGTCCTCGGCCGCCGCCCTGAGCAGGCCAGGCTCGACCGGTGGCTGGACGACGCCCGGGCTGGCCGCGGCCGGGCGGCGCTGATCGAGGGCGAGCCCGGCATCGGCAAGACCGTGCTGGTGCGCGCCGCGTGCGACCGCGCCGAGCGCTCGGGCATGACCGTGTCCTGGGGCGCCTGCGACGAACTGGGACAGCGACTGCCGCTGCTGCCGTGGCTGGACGCGCTGCGCGTGCGCGACGGGGGCGGGGAGCGCCGGGCCGCGGTCAACCGGCTGCTGCGCGGCGAGGCCCCGGTGGGCGCGGACCCGGTGACCGCCGCGGCGGAACACCTGGTGGCGCTGGTCGGCGAGGCGGGCCCGGCGGTGGTCGTGCTCGACGACCTGCAGTGGGCCGACCGCGCCACGGTCGCGCTCTGGTGCGCGCTGGCCCGCAGGGCGGCCGACCTGCCGCTGCTGCTCCTCGGCACGGCCCGGGACGTGCCGAGGCGGGCCGAGCTGGCCGCCGTCCGCCGGGCGACCAGCGCGCAGAGCAGGCTGCGGCTGGCCCGGCTGACCGAGCGGGAGGCGCGCGACCTCGTCGGCGCGCTCGCGGGCGGACCGCCCGGGCCCCGGCTGCTGGCCATGGCCGAGGAGGCGGCGGGCAACCCGCTGTACCTGACCGAGCTGGTCGACGCCCTGCGCCGGGACGGGGTGGTCGCCGTGGCCGACGGGGTCGCCGAGGTGACCGGCGACCCGGCGCCCGGGTCGCTGGACGCCGCCATCGCCCACCGCCTCGACTTCCTCCCGGCCGACGTGCGCGCCGTGCTGCGGGCCGCGGCGCTGCTCGGCGTCGAGTTCGCCCTCGCCGACGTCGCCGTGGTGCTCGACACGCGGGTCGCCGCGCTGGTGACGGCCGTGGACCACGCGCTCGCCGCGGGCGTGCTCTGCGGGTCGGGCCCCGAGCTGCGGTTCCGCCACCCGCTGATCCACCGGGTCATCTACGACGGCATGCCCGCCGGGTTGCGCGGGGCGTGGCACGAGGAGGCCGCCCGCGCGCTGGCCGCTGCGGGCGCGCCGGTCGAGCGCGTGGCCCGGCAGTTCCTGCGCGGCGTCCACCGCCCGCACGGCTGGGCAGCGGACTGGCTGGCCACCGCGGCGCCCGCGCTGATCGCGCAGGCCCCCGCGGTGGCCATCGACCTGCTGCAACGGGCGGTCGACGCGGGCGCCCCGCTGGCGGGCAGGCTCGCCGACGCGCTCTACCGCACCGGTGAGCGCGCGCGGGCCGAGGCGGTCGCGGCACGGGCGCTGGAGGCGTCCACCGACCCGGACGAGACCGCGGACCTGCACTGGACCCTGGCCCAGTGCCGCGCGCTCGACGGCCGGGGCGCGGAGTCCCTGGCGACCCTGGCCGACGCGCTGGCCCGGCCCGGCCTCGACGGGCGGCACCGGGCGCGGCTGCTCGTGCTGTCCGCGCGCGCCCACCGCGACATCGGCGAGGTCGACCGGGCGGGGGAGGTGGCCCGGTCGGCGCTGGCCTGCGCGGAGGAGGCCGGGGACCGCTGGGCGGTCGGCTGGGCGCTGCACGTGCTCACCGTCGTCGCGGTGATGCGCGGGGAGATGGCCGCGGCGCTGCCGCTGTTCGAGCGGGCGCTCGCCGTCACCGGCGCCGACCCCGCCCTGCTCGACCTGCGAATGCTGCTGCAGATCAACCAGGCCGTCGCGCTCGGCGACCTCGACCGCTACCCGGAGGCGATCGCCGCCGCCGAGCAGGTCAAGGCGCTGGCCGAGGGGACGGGCGCGCTGGTCCGGCTCGCGCAGGCGCACAGCGCGCTGGCCGAGCTGCGCCACGACACCGGCCGGTGGGACGACGCGCTCGCCGGGGTCGCCGCGGTGCCCGCCGAGGCCAAGGACCCCGGCGTGGCCTGCTGCGACCACGGCACCGCCGCGGTGATCCTGCTGCGCAGGGGCAACCCCGAGGCCGCGGCCCGGCACCTGGCCGCCGCCGAGGCGCCCGCCCTGCGCATCGGCAGCCGCACGATCGCCGCGCTCGCCCTGGCCCGCAGCCTCGCCCGCGAGTGCGCGGGCGACCCGGCGGGAGCGCTGGCCGTGCTGGTCGCGTCGCTGTCCGGCGGCGGCGAGGAGGCCGAGGAGATGGAGGACCTCATCCCCGACGCGGTCCGCCTCGCCGTCCAGCTCGACGACCGGGGGACCGCGACGTTCGCCGCGGGGATGGCGGAGAAGCTGGCGCAGGACTGCGCCATCCCGCACCGCGCGGCCGCGGCCGCCTACTGCCGGGGTGTCCTCGCGGCCGACCCGGCCGAGCTGATGGCCGCCGCCGAGCGCTACCACGCCGCCGGTCGCCCGTTCGGCAGGGCGCGGGCGCTGCACCAGGCGGCCGTCGCCTTCGCGGGCCTCGGCGAGGCGACCGAGGCGCGGACGGCGTTCACCCAGGCCGACGACCTCTACGCCGGACTCGGCGCGACCTGGGACGCCGCCCGCCTGCGCGCCGCCCTGCGCGGGCACGGCATCCGCCGCGGTCCCCGCGCCCAGCACCGCCGCGCCCGCACCGGGTGGCCGAGCCTGACCCCGACCGAGGGCCGCGTGGCCGCGCTCGTCGCCGCGGGGCTGTCCAATCCGCAGATCGCCGACCGCCTCGTGCTCTCCCGGCGCACGGTGGCGACGCATGTCTCGCACATCCTGGCCAAGCTCGGCGTCGCCTCGCGGACCGACATCGCCCGCGAGGCGACGCGCCGCTACCGGGAGTCCGGCTGACGGCCGTGCCTGCGCGTCCACAGTGGAACCGCGAACCACCACAGCCCGAACCAGCACAGCACGCCCCCGGTCAGCCAGCGGGCCTGAGGTCCGCCCACGACCACGTCCAGCACCAGCAGCAGCGACGCGCCGATCGCCAGCATCAGCAGGGTCAGCCCGGCCAGGGTGAACATCGCCGTCGCGTGGACCAGGCGGTGTTTGAGGCCGCGGCGGAACACCAGGCGGTGGTAGGCGGCCGGGGCTATCAGCAGCGCCGTCGCCGAGGCGCCCAGGACCAGCGCGACCACGTAGACGTCCTCCTGGAAGCCGGTGATCTCCGGGAACCTCGGCGTGAACGCGAGCGCGAGCAGGAAGGCCAGCAGGAACTGCACCCCGGTCTGGGCGACCCTGACCTCCTGCAGCTGCTCGCCGTAGTTGCGGGCCAGCCGCTGCCGGGGCGACTCGTCGTGCTCGTGCGGGACTGGCGGCGACTGCGTGGTCATGGCGCGCTCCGTGGGGTCGTGGTGGTCACCCCACTGTCGCCGCGCGCCGCGCCCGAGACATCGGCACGCTGACCGAGATCGGTCAGCCGACCGCCGCCAGCAGCCGCTCCACGGTCGGGTCGTCGAGGGACTCCTTGATGCACCGCCACAGTTGCAGATTGGCACTGGCCCACCGGGAGTACTGCGCGGCCGCGGCGGGGGAGTAGAAGTAGAAGCCCTCGTCGTGGACGTCGCACTGCTCGCCGACGATCTTGTCGGCCAGCTCCCGCAGCGTGACGTTGTTCTCCGCCAGGTACCGGTGCGCCAGCACCACCGGCGTGACGGGCAGCGCCTTGAACAGGGTGTCCGCGTCCGAGAGCGCCTGGGCCTCGCGGCTGATGCCGCGGTGGCGGGTGCGCATCTCGGCCTCGTCGACGATGGCGTCGATCCAGTCCACCGTCGGGCGGGGCACGCCTGCGTCGGCCAGCAGGCGCCTGCGCAGGCCCGAGCCCGCCGCGGCCGCCGAGTTGCGGCGGACCAGGTAGTTCACGTCGTGCACGAGGGCGGCGACGGCCACCACGGGCACGTCGGAGCCGTTGGCCGCAGCGAACTCCACCGCCTTGTCGCGGACGAACCCCACGTGGTGCCAGCCGTGGAACGGCAGACGGCGGGCATGGCGCTCGCACAGCGCGCGGACGCGGTCCTCCACGTCACCGATGATCGCGCTGCTGATGGTGGGTGCGTCGATGGTCGGCGCTGACATGTGACCCCTCCCGTTCGTTCGGGTGGGGTCGATGGTAAATCGTGTCAGATGCGCCGGGTCAGCTCCGGAAGCCGACACTCGACCGGCACGTGCCGGTGTCCGAGGCCGCTCACCGGGTCGTAGGACAGGCTCCACTCCGTGACCGGGCGCGACTTCACCAGGAACGTCATGGTGCCGTCCAGCGCGGTGGGGATGCGGTGGAACTCGCTGGCCAGCAGGTAGCCGGTGGTGCCGGTGTCGTAGTCGGCGCCCCGGGTCATGGCGACCGAGTCGACCAGGCCGGTCACCGGGTCCACCCGGGTGGCGAACCGCTCGTGGCGGTAGCCGCCGCTGAGGATGACGGTGCAGAAGTGGTAGCGGTGGTTGTGCACCGAGTCGGCGTACCCGGCGCGCCAGTCCCGCTGCGGCTTGTACTCGTGCAGCCAGAACGAGAACGGCTCCGCCCGCTCGTCGCGCAGGCACCAGGCGAAGTGCGTCGTGGTCTCCCGGGACCGCGCGACCAGCGCGGCGGACTCCGCCGGGTCGAGTCCGGCGAGGTGGCGGCGCACGGCCGCCCTGGGCGGTCGTCCGTCCACCCAGGACTCGAACACGGCGTGCACGGTGTCCCATCCCGGGCCTCGGGGCTCGCGCAGCAGCCGGTCGGCGAGGTCGGGCAGCGCGTGGACGCGGGTCAGCAACGGTATCAACTCTCCAGTTCGGCCTTGGCGGAGAAATCCCGGCGGAAGCCGTGGAAGGCGGCCTCCAGTTCTCCGAAGCCGTCGTCGGTCAAAGCGGTCCCGGTGACCCGGGCGAACTGCGCGGCGAACTCCGCGCGGCCGGTGTCCGGGGTGATCACCAGTCGGCGGGCGTCGCGGGTGGCGTGGAGCCTGCCGAAGTCGGCGCGCTCCATGCCGTGGATGAACGAGCTCTCGGCGAACCGCAGCGTCCTCGGGTAGGGCGACGGGGCGGCCGGGTCGCTGTAGAGGGTGATCCACACGCTGTCGTCGAACATCTCCACGCGGTCCAGCGGCGGGTCGGCGACCACGGTCACGTCGATGCGGGTGCACCGGGACCGCGCGAGGAACAGCCCGACCAGGCCGATGCGGATCTCCTCGTGCAGCTCGTCGCGGATCTTGTCGAGATCGGTGTCCGCGCCCTCCCTGCGGGCGATGTAGCGGGCCCGGCCGCTGATCGCGCTGCGCTCGCGCGGGTCGGCGACCACGGCCCTGACCTCCCACTCCGACCGCGCGGCCAGCAGCCGCACGGCGGCGTAGCGGCCGGAGAACCCGCGGAACCAGTACTGCTTGGCGCGGCGCAGGTCCTCCATCATGAGCGCGTTGAACGCCGGGTCGGGCTCGACGCTGGCCTCGAACACGTGCGTGGGGAAGAACTCCTGGTTCAGCGAGCGGTACTCCTCCGACAGCTCGCGCAGCGCCTTGCGACTCTCCTCGATCAGCGGGTTCAGCATCGCCTCGCGCGTGGCGCGGGCGGTGATCAGCGTCTGTCCGAACCCGACCACGGCCGATACCATCGTGCCGGTGGCCACCGCGGTCAGCAGACTCCTCCCGGTGCCGGTGTCCAGCGAACTCGACGCCCAGAACGCCAGTCCGGACACCACCAGCAGGGTGGTGAGCAGCAGGGTGGTCCTGGTCCAGAAGATCTCGTGGATCCGGTGGGTGCGGAGGCCGGTGGCGTCCGCGGGCAAGGCAGGTCACCTCCTCGGCGGACGGCCGTGCGGCACTGGAGCGGGCAGCAGTCGCTGCTTTCAGTATCCGAACGGGCGCGAGCAGTCACTTTACGCGCGAAGATCGTGCGGGCATATGCGCAAAACGGGTGAGACCCAGAGTGACCACAAACGGCCCAACCGCCCTCACGGTCGCCTCACACGGTGAGCGCTTAGAGTCCGCCGTTATGCGCATCCTCGGTCCCACCGTGGCGACGGCACTGCTCGCGGCTCTCACCGCCTGTGGTCAGCAGTCCGCCCCGGGCAACGAGCCCACCCTGCCCGAGTCGCCGACGACGGAGATCGCCACCGCCGTCGAGTGCACCGCCGACGACATCACCGTCGAGGGCGAGGCGGCCACCAAGCCGAAGGTGACGCTGCCGGACACCTGCTCCCCGCCCACCAAGCTGCTCAGCAAGGACCTGACGCCGGGCAGCGGCGCCGAAGCCGAGCAGGGCGACACCGTGCTCGCGCACTACCACCTCACCACGTGGTCGAACCGCCAGGTGCTGGACAACTCCTGGGACCGCGGCGAGCCGTTCCCCGTCGCGAACCTGGGCAACGCGCGGGTGATCGACGGCTGGAACGAGGGCCTGGTGGGCATCAAGCAGGGCGCGCGCAGGCTGCTGGTCGTCCCGCCGGACAAGGGGTACGGCCCGGGCGGCAACGGCGTCGCGCCCGACGAGACGCTGGTGTTCGTGATCGACGCCGTCGCCGTAACCGACGACTCCGGGAAGTCCTGAGTAGACCTACGGGATGAGCAGCACCTTGCCCGTGGTGCGCCTGCCCTCCAGGTCCTCGTGGGCGGTGCGGGCGTCGTCGAGCGCGTAGGTGGCGCCGATCCGGACGGACAGCTCACCCGCGAGGACGGCGTCGAACAGGTCGGCCGCGCGCCCGCGCAGCTCCTGCGTCGTCACCACGTGGTCGGCCAGCGTGGGCCGGGTCAGGAACACCGAGCCCGCCCGGTTGAGCCGCTGCGGGTCGACCGGCGGGACCGGGCCGCTGGCCGCGCCGAACAGGGCCAGCACGCCGCGCCTGCGCAGCGAGTCGAGGCTGCCGTCGAAGGTGCTCGCGCCGACGCCGTCGTACACCGCGGCGACGCCCTCGCCGCCGGTCAGCTCGCGCACGGCCGGGGCGAAGTCGACCTGGTCGTAGCGGATCACCTCGGCCGCGCCCGCCGCCCTGGCCAGCTCGGCCTTCTCCGCGGTGGACACCGTGCCGATGACGCGGGCGCCCCGCGCGGTGGCGAGCTGGGTCAGCAGCAGGCCGACCCCGCCCGCGGCGGCGTGCACCAGCACCGTGTCGCCGGGCTGCACCGCATAGGTGGAGGTCAGCAGGTAGTGCGCGGTCAGGCCCTGCAGCATGAGGGCGGCCGCGGTCTGGTCGTCCACGCCGTCGGGGACGGGCACGGCGGCCGCGACCGGCACGACGACCTGGGCCGCGTAGCTGCCCAGGGTGCTCGACCAGGCGATGCGGTCGCCCACCTTCGCGTCGGCGCCCTCGCCGACGGCGGTGACGGTGCCCGCGCCCTCCAGGCCGATCCGGAACGGCAGCGGCAGGGGATAGGCGCCGCTGCGGTGGTAGGTGTCGATGTAGTTCACGCCCGCCGCGGCGACGTCGACCAGGACCTCGCCGGGACCGGGGGACCCGGGCTCGGCCTCGGTGACGGTCAGGACCTCGGGGCCGCCCGTCTCGGACACCAGGACTGCTGTGGGCACGCGCGCCTCCTTCTCGCTCTCGTCGAGTGGAACCGATCACGACCGCCCGGTGTTCCCGGGCCCCGCGCTCTAGGCTCCCCGCATGGCGACTGAGACCGAGAAGCCCAGCCCTACCGCGGTGAAGGCTGCCACCGCGTTCGTCGGCGCGCACGGCAAGCCCGCGCGCGCCGTGGCGGAGAACGTCGGCCTCGCCGGGGTGCGCGTGGTGCTCGTCGGCGCGGACGGCGCGCTCGGCGACGTCATGGTCGCCTCCATGGCGGCGGCCGACGCGCTCGTCGAGCGGGTCGACGGGCTGGAGGCGGCCGAGGAGTGGGACCGCGAGACGGTCGCGGCGACCAGGATCGGCGCGGGCCACCGGGCCAAGATGGCGGCCCGCACCCGGGGCTAGGCGCGCTCGCGCGGGTGCGCGGCGCTCCACAGGGCGGCGGCGGCGACGATGACCGCCATCGCCCCGAGGACGTGCAGGGCGACCAGCAGCTCGGGGACGCCGAGGGCGAACTGGGTGAAGCCCAGCGCGCCCTGGGCGAGCACGACGGCGACCAGCACGATGTAGTGCCGCCACAGCCTCCGCGACCCGACCCGGCGCAGCATCAGGCCGACGGCGACCAGCAAGCCGAGGAACGCGTACAGGAACGCGGCGTGCACGTGCGCCATGGTCTCGAGTTCGACGTCGAGGCGCGGGGTCAGCGCGTCGCCCGCGTGCGGCCCGGCCCCGGTGACGAAGGTGCCCGCGATCAGCAGGGCGACCAGCAGCGCGGCCATCGCCTGGAGCGTGCGGCCCAGCACCGGCGGCCCGACGGGGCGCGGCGGCCCGTCCTGCTCGTCCACGGCGTAGACCAGCAGCACCGCCAGCCACACCATGACCGCCGAGGCCATGAAGTGCACGGCGACCGTCCACCACAACAGGTCGAACCGGACCGTGATCCCGCCGATCACCGCCTGCACGGCGACACCGATCGGCATGATCAGCGCCAGCCTGACGTAGCGGGAGCGGCGCGGGCGGTCGAGGTAGGCGGCGGCGAACGCGGCGAACGCGATCAGCCCGACCACGCCGGTGAAGAGCCGGTTGCCGAACTCGATCCACTGGTTGAGGTCGGCGTACTCCGGGTGCTCCGTGGGCACCATGCTGCCGGGGTGGCACTCCGGCCAGGTGGTGCACGCCAGCCCGGACCCGGTGACCCGCACGATCGACCCGGTGACCGCGATCAGCGCCTGGGTGACGACGACGGCCCACGCCAGCGACCGCTGAGTGCGCCGCGAAAGCGGTCGGACGGTGTCAAGGCGGGTCTTCAGGCTCACCGCTGAATCGTAGGACGTGCGCGGACGCGCGATCCCGGCGGTGGTCTCCTACCGTGTCGCCCGTCTCACTGCGTGCCCAATGACAAAAGTGTGGCCATGTTCGCGATTCGTCCCCACGGAGCGATCACAGGGCACTACACTACGTCGCGGAAGGCGGCCTCCCCCATCGCCTTCCTTCAGCTACCGCCGGACGGTTCGCTCCCCCCAACGGGCCGTCCGGCGGTAGCGCCACCCCTCACGGGTAAACCTATACTGCTTGTGCAGGCGTTTCAACACTGGTGCAATTGCCGGTGGGTGTGTTCGACGGTTGTCGAGCGCCACCGGGAGGGGTGTCATGGAACTGGGGACCGGCAGCCTGGCCGCCAAACTCAACCGTCTGGTGGCCACGGTGCACCCGGCGGGGCGCGGGCCGTACACGAACGAGGAGATCGCCGCGGCCATCCGCGACGAGCAGAACGTCGAGCTGACCCACAGCGCGGTCTCGGCGTGGCGGCGCGGCACCCGCGACAACCCGAGCTTCCGCCATCTGGCCGCCCTGGCCAAGTTCTTCGGCGTCCCCATCGCCTACTTCAGCGACGACGCCGAGTCCGCGCGCATCGATGAGCAGCTCGACCTCATGGCCGCCTGGCGCGACAGCCAGGTGCGCGCGATCGCCATGCGCGCGGGCGAGCTGTCGGAGGCCGGGCGCGCCGCCCTGCTGGAGATGGCCATCCGCGTGCGCGACATCGAGCGCGCCGCGTCCAAGCCCGGCGTGACCGACCCCGCTACCCGCGCCTGACCGGCTGCCGCAGAACGGTCCTCAGCTTCTCGGGCGGGGTCCGCCGCGCGTCGCTGAGGTAGATCTCGTGGTGGTCGCCGTTGAAGGTCAGGCCGTTCTCGGGCAGGAACCGGTTGTGGAGCCGGTCCAGGGTCGGGGTCTCGTCGTCGTAGGGCCCGATGTGCAGGATCTGGACGCAGGTCCCCTCGGCGAGCGTGAGCGGCCGGACGTCGCCGAGCGCGGGGAGGTCCTTCTTCCTCGCCGCGGTGTCGATCGCGGAGTGGACCATGTCGTCGGTGATCCACGCGGGCATGCTGATCAGCATGGTCCACTGCCAGCTCTCCTTGCGCCGGGCCGTGAACATGCTCGGATCGTCCGCTCGCCACAGTCCCTCCAGCGGTCCGACCACGAAGTCGCGGCCGGTGGCCTTGGCCGCGAACTTCGCCGTGTAGGCCACCGTGTACAGGGCCTCGACCGCGTTCGCGTACGCCGGTGAGGTGTTGGGGTCGCCGCGACCGTCGACCGCGATGTAGCGGAGTTCGGGCACCTCGACGACGGTGAAGTCCCGCGACGAGGGGGAGTAGAGGTCCTTGTGGGCCTTCTTGATGTCGTACTTCTCCACCGCGGACTCCTTCGTGAACGCGTTCAGCGTGGCCTGTGTCCAGTCGACATCGGCCCTGAGCATGGCCTCGCCGTAATCGAAGATCGCCGAAGCCGCGGAGGGCAGGGGTTCCCGGGCGGCGCGAGCCGCCCGCACGTCCGCGAGTTCTCCGCGCAGGGCCGCCAGGCGCTTGGTCAGCCCGGCCACCACGTCGGCGTCGGGCAGTCCGGGGCTGTTGGCCATGCCGATGAGGACGCGGGGGCGCGGCGGCGTCAGCGTGGCCAGCGCCTCCCGGGTGGCGTCGGCGCACAGCTCGCGGCCCGCCTCGGTGGCGCGGAAGGTGACGCGCGACTTCCCCGACGGCGGCGCGCCGGTCGCCTCGATCAGGCCGCGCTTGGCCAGCTTGTCGAGCACGTAGTAGATGGAGGAGAAGCCGAGCGCCGTCCACGCGCGCATGCCGCGCTCCTCGATGACCCGCTCCAGGTCGTAGCCGTGGCGGGGCTGCTCGACGAGCAGCCCGAGCACGGTCAGCTCGCCATCGGTCAGCGACATAGGCGCTATTCTAGCACTGGAATAGCGGCGGAAATCGAGTTGAGGGCGGGCCGCCCCGGGCGGGAAGGTGGCGGGATGGCGGCGACGGCACGGCCCTACGGAGGTCTCGCCGACCTCCGCGCGATGCAGAACCTCACCCAGCGCCTGTGGCCGTGCCACTGGCACATCGGCGACCTGGCCTGGCAGCGCACGCAGCACCTCGACCGGGACTGGCCCATCGTGCTCTGGGAGGCAGGCGGCGAGACCGTCGCCTGGGCCTGGCAGCACCCGCCCGGCCACCTCGACTTCCTCACCGCCGACCCGGACCTCGTCGACGAGATCCTCGAGTGGTTCGCCAGCACCGCCACCGCCGAGCGCCTGACGGTCGGCATCGCCGACGACCGGCCGCACCTGCGGGCCGCGCTCGAACGCCACGGCTACGCCCCCGCAGACGAGTGCGTCCACCACTACCTCTCGCGGAGCCTCGCCGACCTCCCCGACCTGCCCGCGACGCCGGGCTACACCATCGGCCCCAGCACCGACTCGGCGAAACGGGTCGCGTGCCACCGGGCGGTGTGGCACCCATCGCGCGTGACCGAGGAGAGCTACCGGAACGTCAGCAGCACCTGGCCGTTCCGGCCCGAACTCGACTGGGTGGCGGTCGCCCCCGACGGCACGTACGCCGCCTACTGCCTCATCTGGCTCGACGACCACAACCGGGTGGGCGAGCTCGAACCGGTCGGCACCCACCCCGACCACCGCCGCAGGGGGCTCGCCCGCGCGGTCTGCCTCGGCGCGCTGCACGCGCTCAAGGACCTCGGCGCGGAGACCGCCGTGGTGTTCCCAGTGGACAGTCCGCCCGGGCATCCGGGGGCGATGACGCTCTACCGCGACCTCGGCTTTACCGAGTACGGCCGCGGGATGATCTACGCTAGGTCAACCGGGTAGTCCGGGTCGCCAGGACGCCCGCGCCCACGCCCCACGCCGTCAGCGTCACCCACACCGACAGCGGCGGGACGCCCCCGGACAGGGCCGTGGTGAGCCCGTCCGTCAGCGCAGCGGACGGCAGCAGCGCCACCACCGACGCCATCCCGGACGGCAGGTCCGCGGTGGCCACCACGATCCCGCCCGCCAGCAGCAGCACGAACCACACCACGTTCGCCAGGGCCAGCACGACCTCCGCCTTCAGCGCCCCGCCCAACAGCACGCCGAGCGCGCCGAAACACAGGGTGCCCAGCGCGAGCAGCGCGACCATCCACAGCAGACCGGACGGCGACCAGCCCAGCAGCAGCGCCACCACCGAGATGACGACCGCCTGCACGGCGACCACGACCAGCCCGGCGACCACCCGCCCCAGCACCAGCAGCCACCGAGGCAGCGCCGTGGCCGCCAGCCGCTTCAGCACGCCGTAGCGCCGGTCGAACCCGAGCGCGATCGCCTGGCCGGTGAAGGCCGAGGAGAGCACCGCGAGCGCCAGCACCCTGGGCGTCACCGCGTCCACCCTCGGCGAGGGCAGCGCGATCACCGGCACCAGCGTCAGCCCGATCAGCAGGGCCAGCGGGATCAGCAGCGTCAGCAGGACCTGCTCGCCGTTGCGCAGCGTCAGCGTCGCCTCGGTGCGCGCGTGCACCCACAGCATCCGGAGCGGGCGGCCCGCGCCCGGCGCCGGGGTGAAGGTGCCCGATGGGAAGGTCACGAGCGCAGCTCCCGTCCGGTCAGCTCCAGGAAGACGTCCTCCAGGCTGCGCCTGCCCACCCGCAGCTCCTCGGCGAGCACGCCCTGCTGGGCGCACCACGCCGTCACCGCCGAGACGACCTGCGGGTCGACCTCCCCGCTCACCAGGTAGGCCCCCGGCGACGGCTCGGCGACCACGCACGACTCCGGCAGCGCCGCGCTCAGCAGCGTCAGGTCGAGCCCGGGACGGGTGCGGAAGCGCAGCATCTGCCCCTCCGTGGTCAGCGCGGCGGGCGTGCCCTCGGCGACCACCCGGCCGCCGTCGATGATCACCACCCGGTCGGCGAGCGCCTCGGCCTCGTCCATCAGGTGCGTCGTCAGCAGGACGCTCACGCCGTCGGCGCGCAGCGCCGAGACCAGGTCCCACACCAGGCGCCGCGCCTGCGGGTCCAGGCCCGCGGTCGGCTCGTCCATGAAGACCAGCTCGGGGCGGCCCACCAGCGCGCACGCCAGGGACAGCCGCTGCTGCTGCCCGCCCGAGAGCCGCTTGTACGGCGTCCGCGCCGCGCCGGAGAGGCCCAGCACGTCCAGCAGCCAGGGCGGGTCCAGCGGGTCGCGCGCGCACGCGGCCACCAGCCGCAGCATCTCCGCGGCCCGCACCCCCGGGTACGCCCCGCCGCCCTGCGGCATGACCCCGACGCGCGGCCGCAGCGCGGCGGACATGGGGTCCATGCCGAGCACGCGCAGGCTGCCGGAGTCCGGGCGCAGGAAGCCCGCGCACATCTCCACGGTGGTCGTCTTGCCCGCGCCGTTCGGCCCGAGCAGCGCCAGCACCTGACCGCGCGGCAGGCTCAGGTCGACCCCCGCCACCGCGGTCGTCGGCCCGAAGCGCTTGACCACGTCGGCGACCTCGACGGCGGACTCGCTCACAGGCGGAAAGCCTAGGCCGTGCCGCTGGTCACGCGGCCTCCGGGCGTGCCGATGAGGTGCCTGCGCGCGAGCAGCACCGCCAGGCCGGTGGCGATGATCGCCGCGATGTAGGCGTAGGGCAGCTGGAACGTCCGCCCGTCGAACGGCGAGCCGGTCGTGTTGAGCACGACCGCGAGCGCGACGCTGATGCCGGTCGCCACCACGCGGAACTTCGTGTCGCCCGCCGCCGCGGCCAGCGGGACCGCGGCCCACAGCAGGTACCAGGGCTGCACGGTCGCGCCGAACACCAGCACCGCGCCCAGCGCGACGCCGAGGCCGGTGAGCGGGCGCAGCTTCCACCGGAAGCTGTCGAACAGCAGCTTGGCCGCGATCAGCGGCCCGATGACCGACCCGACGACCCGGCTGACGGTGATCGCGGCGTCCATGTGGTTGCCCAGGCCGAGCAGGATGCCCAGCCCGCCAGCGGCGAACCCGAGCGCGGTCATCGGGGCCAGCCAGCTCTTGATGGTCGCCGCCGTGTTCAGCGTCGCCACCCAGCCGTACCCGAGGCCGCTGCCCAGCGACGCCGCGGTCAGCACCACGGCGAAGACCACGAACAGCCCGCCCGCGACGGCGAACAGCCTGCTCCACTGCCCGCCGAGCCTGCGGGCGATCATCACCCCGAGGAAGCCCAGCGCCAGCGCGGCCGGGATCTTCACTGCCGCGCCAAGGGTGATCACCGACGCGCCGACGGCGTAGCCGACGAGCTCGCCGGGCTGCAGCGGCGGGAACGGGCCGTCGGGGCCCACCCACGGCATCCGCCGCAGCGCCAGCTCGAAGCCGACCAGCATGAGCCCGATCGCCAGCGACTCGTTGTGCACGCCGACGACCAGGTGGAACAGCACCAGCGGGTTCGCCGCGCCCAGCCAGAGCGCGCTGACCGGGTGCACGCCGAAGCGCCTGGCCAGCCGGGGCAGCGCCCAGATGATCATCGCCAGGCCGATCAGCGCCAGCAGCCGGTGCATGGCCACGCCCCACACGACGTGGCCGCCGGTCAGCCAGTTCACGATGCGGCCAGCCGAGAGGAACAGCGGCCCGTACGGCGACGGCGTCTCCCGCCACACCGTCGGCACGCCCTTGGTCAGCGGGTGGTCCACGCCGAGCGCCTGCGCCGGGCCCTCGGTGTAGGGGTCCATGCCCAGCGCGGCGATCTCGCTCTGCGCCAGGTAGCTGTAGACGTCGCGGCTGAAGCTGGGCACGGTGAACACCAGCGGCGTGATCCACATGACCAGCGTGCGGGCCATCTGCGGCAGCGACACCACCCGCTCGCGCGAGGGCCGCGACAGCCGCCCCAGCGCCAGCCAGGCCAGGACGAGCATGAACACGCCGGTGAAGCCCACCGCGATGGACACCGTGGGCATGCGGCTGAACAGGCTGAGCACCGGCAGCCGCAGCACCGGGTTGAACACCGGCGCCGCGCCCGCCCCCAGCGAGCCGAGCAGCAGCAGCAGCGCGCCGACCGTGCCGAAGCGGCGGATGACGTCGAGCTGCCTGCGCTCGGCGGCGTTCAGCCCCGTCACCGGAGTCACCGCTCCGCGCCGATCCGTGTCTCCCGCCACCACGTCGAGAGCGTATCGGGGCAGCGGGCAAGATCCGTTCGTGCGTGGTCCCGGTGACTCCGATCACCCCGCCTTTGCCGTCGTCGGCGAAATAAGACACACTTGTGTTGTGAAAAAGACGGCTCCGGCTCCGCGGACCCCCGACGGGGGTCCCGCGCAGCACGACGGGCGCACTCGGCAGAGTGTCGCGCGCCTGCTGCTGGAGCAGGGGCCGATCACGGCGGCCGCGATCGCCGAGGCGCTGGGCCTGAGCCCGGCGGCCGTCCGAAGGCACCTGGACGCACTGGTCGCCGACGGCGAGGCGGGCACGCGAGACGCCCCCCGCCGGGGCGACCGGGGCCGAGGACGACCCGCCAGGCTCTTCCTGCTCACCGAGGCGGGCCGCGCCCGCTTCGGCCACGCCTACGACGATCTCGCCATCGCCGCGCTGCGTTTCCTCGCCGAGAACGGGGGAGAGCAGGCGGTGCGCGCGTTCGCGGAGCGCCGGGTGGCCACGCTGGTCGACCGCCACCGCGCCGCGGTGACCGGCCAGAGCGATCCCGTGGCCAGGGCCCAGGCCTTGGCCGCCGCGCTGACCAGGGAGGGCTACGCTGCCTCGACCCGCGGCGTCGGCGCGGGGGAGCAGCTGTGCCAGCACCACTGCCCGGTGGCGCACGTCGCCGCGGAGTTCCCCGAGCTGTGCGAGGTGGAGACGGCGGCGTTCGCGTCGCTGTTGGGCACGCACGTGCAGCGGCTGGCGACCATCGCCAACGGGGACGCCGTGTGCACCACCCACGTCCCGCTGGCGAACGCACCCAAGGCCATAGCACCACCGGTTCCGGATGGAGGGAAGTCCGAATGACTGCCGCTGCCGAGCAGCGCACCACCACGCCGCTTTCGCAGGAAGAGACCCTTGCCACGCTCGGGCGCTACGAGTACGGCTGGGCCGATGCCGACACCGCGGGGGCGAGTGCGCAGCGCGGCCTGTCCGAGGCCGTCGTGCGGGACATCTCCGCGAAGAAGGACGAGCCGGAGTGGATGCTGGAGTCCCGGCTCAAGGCGCTGCGCCTCTTCGACCGCAAGCCGATGCCGTCCTGGGGCGCCGACCTCTCGGGCATCGACTTCGACAACATCAAGTACTTCGTGCGCTCCACCGAGAAGCAGGCCCAGTCCTGGGAGGACCTGCCCGAGGACATCAAGAACACCTACGACAAGCTGGGCATCCCGGAGGCGGAGAAGGCCCGCCTGGTCGCCGGTGTCGCCGCCCAGTACGAGTCCGAGGTGGTCTACCACAAGATCAACGAGGAGCTCGAGAAGCAGGGCGTGATCTTCCTCGACACGGACACTGCGCTCAAGGAGCACCCGGAGCTGTTCGAGCAGTACTACGGCTCGGTCATCCCGCACGGCGACAACAAGTTCTCCGCGCTCAACGGGGCCGTCTGGTCCGGCGGGTCGTTCATCTACGTGCCGCCGGGCGTGCACGTGGAGATCCCGCTGCAGGCCTACTTCCGGATCAACACCGAGAACATGGGCCAGTTCGAGCGGACGCTGATCATCGTCGACGAGGGCGCCTACGTGCACTACGTCGAGGGCTGCACCGCGCCGATCTACTCCTCCGACTCGCTGCACTCCGCGGTCGTGGAGATCGTCGTCAAGAAGGGCGGCCGCTGCCGCTACACGACCATCCAGAACTGGTCGAACAACGTCTACAACCTGGTCACCAAGCGCGCCAAGGCCGAAGAGGGCGCGACCATGGAGTGGATCGACGGCAACATCGGCTCCAAGGTCACGATGAAGTACCCCGCGGTCTTCCTCATGGGCGAGCACGCCAAGGGCGAGGTCCTCTCGATCGCCTTCGCTGGCGAGGGCCAGCACCAGGACGCGGGCGCGAAGATGGTTCACATGGCCCCGCACACCTCCTCGACGATCGTGTCGAAGTCGGTGGCCCGCGGTGGCGGCCGCACGTCCTACCGCGGCCTGGTCCAGGTGAACAAGCGCGCCCACAACTCCAAGTCCACGGTGAAGTGCGACGCGCTGCTGGTCGACCAGATCAGCCGCTCGGACACCTACCCCTACGTCGACATCCGCGAGGACGACGTGCAGATGGGGCACGAGGCCACCGTCTCCAAGGTCAGCGACGACCAGCTGTTCTACCTGATGTCGCGCGGCCTGACCGAGGACGAGGCCATGGCGATGGTCGTGCGCGGGTTCGTCGAGCCCATCGCGCGCGAGCTGCCCATGGAGTACGCGCTGGAACTGAACCGACTGATCGAGCTGCAGATGGAAGGAGCGGTCGGCTAAATGACCGTCTCTGTCGACAAGCCGGTCGTGCCCGAGTCGTCGCGGGCCGACTGGTTCACCTCCTATGACGTCGAGGCGTTCGAGACCCCCTCCGGCCGGGAGGAGATCTGGCGCTTCACGCCGATGAAGCGGCTCGCGGGCCTGCACACCGGCGCCGCCGCAACCGGCTCGGCGTCGGTCGAGGTGGACGCCGCGCCCGAGGTGCGCGTCGAGACCGTCGAGCGCGCCGACGCCCGCATCGGCCAGGCGGGCGTGCCCGCCGACCGGGTCGCGGCGCAGGCGTACTCCTCGTTCACGTCGGCCACCGTGGTGACCGTGCCGGGGGAGACCAAGGCGTCGAAGCCGACCACGGTCACCGTGACCGGGCCGGGCGCGGGCCAGGTCGCCTACGGGCACCTCCAGGTGCGCGCGGAGCTGTTCGCCGAGGGCGTCGTGGTGCTCGACCACCGCGGCTCCGGGGTGTACGCCGACAACGTCGAGTTCGTGCTGGCCGACGGCGCCAAGCTGACCGTGGTGTCCATTCAGGACTGGGCGGACGACGCGGTGCACGTCTCGGCCCACCACGCCAAGGTCGGCCGCGACGCGCTGCTCAAGCACATCGTGGTCACCCTCGGCGGCGACGTCGTGCGGGTCTCGCCGACGGCGGCGTTCGCCGGTCCCGGCGGCGAGGTCGACCTGACCGGGCTGTACTTCGCCGACGCGGGCCAGCACCTGGAGCACCGCACCTTCGTCGACCACGCGCAGCCCAACTGCACGTCCAATGTGGTCTACAAGGGCGCGCTGCAGGGTGATGACGCGCACACGGTCTGGATCGGCGACGTGCTGATCCGCGCCGCGGCCGAGGGCACCCAGACCTACGAGCTGAACCGCAACCTGGTCCTCACCGACGGCGCGCGCGCCGACTCGGTGCCGAACCTGGAGATCGAGACCGGCGAGATCGCAGGCGCGGGCCACGCGTCGGCGACCGGCCGGTTCGACGACGAGCAGCTGTTCTACCTGCAGGCGCGCGGCATCCCCGAGGACCAGGCCCGCAGGCTGGTGGTGCGCGGGTTCTTCCACGAGCTGCTGATGAAGATCGACGTCCCCGAGGTGCGCGAGCGCCTGGAGGCCGCGATCGAGGCCGAGCTGGCGGCGGTCGGGGCATGACCCGCGTGTGCGCCCTGGCCGACCTCGACGACGGCAAGCCGTTCGCCGTCGAGGTCGACGACGTGGCCGTGGTGCTGGTGCGCCAGGGCGACGAGGTGCACGCCCTGCGGGACGAGTGCTCCCACGCCGAACTGGCGCTGTCGGAGGGCGAGGTGACCCGCAAGGGCATCGAGTGCTGGCTGCACGGGTCGTGCTTCGACCTGCGCACCGGCGCGCCCTCCGCGCCGCCCGCGACCGAACCCGTCGACGTCTACGCCGTGACCGTGGTCGCTGGCGATGTGCACGTCGACATCACCACCACGACGAACTGACTTTTTGGAGTAGGAAGCCGCAATGGCCACGCTGGAAATCAAGGACCTGCACGTCTCGGTCGCCACGGACGAGGGTCCCAAGGAGATCCTCAAGGGCGTCGACCTCACCGTGAAGGCGGGCGAGACGCACGCGATCATGGGCCCCAACGGCTCGGGCAAGTCGACGCTGAGCTACGCCGTCGCCGGGCACCCGAAGTACGAGGTCACCTCGGGTTCGGTCACCCTCGACGGGGTCGACGTGCTGGAGATGAGCGTGGACGAGCGGGCCCGCGCGGGCCTGTTCCTGGCCATGCAGTACCCGGTCGAGGTCCCGGGCGTGTCCATGTCGAACTTCCTGCGCACCGCGGCGACCGCGGTCCGCGGCGAGGCGCCGAAGCTGCGGACCTGGGTCAAGGAGGTCAAGGCGGCGATGGGCGAGCTGGAGATCGACCCGTCCTTCGCCGAGCGCAGCGTCAACGAGGGCTTCTCCGGCGGGGAGAAGAAGCGCCACGAGATCCTGCAGCTGGCGCTGCTGAACCCGAAGATCGCCATCCTCGACGAGACCGACTCCGGCCTCGACGTGGACGCGCTGCGCGTGGTGTCCGAGGGCGTCAACCGCTTCCGCGCCTCCGGCGAGTCCGGTGTGCTGCTGATCACGCACTACACCCGCATCCTGCGCCACATCACCCCCGACTTCGTGCACGTCTTCGCTGGTGGCCGCATCGTCGAGTCCGGCGGCAAGGAGCTGGCCGACGTGCTGGAGGCCGAGGGCTACGTGAAGTACGCGGGCAAGCAGGAAGCCGCGAGCGCGTCCTGACGTTGTACCGCGTAGGCCCTTGGAGGAGGTGGCTTTCCCGGTGACCGCACTGACCGCGCCGTTGGACGTGGCCGCGCTGCGCGCGGACTTCCCGATCCTCGGCCGCACCGTCCGCGACGGCAAACGCCTGGTGTACCTGGACTCCGGGGCCACGTCGCAGCGGCCGCGCCAGGTGCTCGACGCCGAGCGGGAGTTCCTGGAGCGGCACAACGCCGCCGTGCACCGCGGCGCGCACCAGCTCGCCGAGGAGGCCACGGACGCCTACGAGTCCGCCCGCGCGCGCATCGCCGCGTTCGTCGGGGTGACGCCGGACGAGGTCGTGTTCACCAAGAACGCGACCGAGGGCATCAACCTGGTGGCGTACGCGATGGGCAACGCGGCCACCGCGGGCCCGGAGTCGGCGCGGTTCGTGCTCGGTCCCGGCGACGAGATCGTGGTCACCGAGATGGAGCACCACGCCAACCTCGTCCCGTGGCAGCAGCTCGCCCAGCGCACCGGCGCGACGCTGCGCTGGTTCGGCGTCACCGACGACGGCAGGCTCGACCTGTCCGACCTGGACGCGCTGGTGACCGAGCGCACGCGGCTGGTGGCGTTCACCCACCAGTCGAACGTGCTCGGCACGGTCAACCCGGTCGCGGCGCTGGTCGCCCGCGCCCAGGCCGTGGGCGCGCTGACCGTGCTCGACGCCTGCCAGTCCGTGCCGCACGCGCCGGTCGACCTCGCGGCGCTGGGCGTGGACTTCGCGGTGTTCTCCGGGCACAAGATGCTGGGACCGTCCGGCATCGGCGTGCTCTACGGGCGCCGGGAGCTGCTGGGCTCGATGCCGCCGTTCTTGACCGGCGGATCGATGATCGAGATGGTCGAGATGGCCCGGTCCACCTTCGCCCCGCCGCCGCAGCGGTTCGAGGCCGGGGTGCCGATGACCTCCCAGGCCGTCGGCCTGGGCGCGGCGGTGGACTACCTCAACGCCGTGGGCATGGACCGCGTGGCCGAGCACGAGCACGCGCTGACCGTGGCCGCGCTGGCGGGGCTGGCCGAGATCCCCGGCGTCCGGGTGCTGGGCCCCGGCCTGGACGCCGCAGGCGACGTGGCCGACCGCGGCGGCGCGGTGTCGTTCGTCATCGACGGCGTCCACCCGCACGACGCGGGCCAGGTGCTCGACGACGAGGGCGTGGCGGTCCGGGTGGGCCACCACTGCGCGTGGCCGCTGCACCGGCGGCTGGCGGTGCCCGCCAGCGTGCGGGCGAGCTTCTACCTCTACAACGACCTGGGCGACATCGCCGCGCTGCTGGACGGGGTCCGGGCGGCCCAGCGGTTCTTCGGGGTGGCGTGATGCAGCTGCAGCAGATGTACCAGGAGATCATCCTGGACCACTACAAGAACCCGCACGGGCGCGGCCTGCGCGAGCCGTACGACGCCGAGTCCTTCCAGGTCAACCCGACCTGCGGGGACGAGGTGACGCTGCGGGTCAGGCTCGCGGGCGACACCGTCGAGGACGTCTCCTACGAGGGGCAGGGCTGCTCGATCAGCCAGGCGTCGACGTCGGTGCTGACCGATCTCGTGGTCGGGCGGGGCGTGGCCGACGCGCTGTCCACGATGGACGCCTTCGTCGAGCTGATGCAGGGCCGCGGCCAGGTCGAGCCGGACGAGGACGTGCTGGAGGACGGCATCGCGTTCGCGGGCGTGGCGAAGTACCCCGCCCGCGTGAAGTGCGCGCTGCTTGGTTGGATGGCGTTCAAGGACGCGCTGGCCCGTACGGGAGGACAAGCATGACTGACGAGACCGTGGAGCGCGGCGCGGCGGGCATGCCCGAGATCGCCCCGCGCGCCGACAAGGCCAACCTCGACGACGTCGAGGAGGCCATGCGCGACGTGGTCGACCCCGAGCTGGGCATCAACGTGGTCGACCTCGGCCTGGTCTACGACATCCGGGTCGACGACGACAACACCGCCACGATCGACATGACCCTGACCTCGGCGGCCTGCCCGCTGACCGACGTCATCGAGGACCAGACCCGGGCCGCGCTCACCGGCGGCGCGGGCGGCGGGATCGTGTCGGACTTCCGCATCAACTGGGTGTGGATGCCGCCGTGGGGCCCGGAGAAGATCACCGAGGACGGCCGCGAGCAGCTGCGCGCCCTCGGCTTCACCGTCTAGCGGCGTCGCGGTGGCGGGGTTGATCCACTTCTGATCACATGGTGGGCGTGCCCCGCCCCACCCGCGCCGAACTGGACGCCGCCCGCGACCGCACCATCCCCGATGTCGTCGCGCCCGGTCTTGCGGTGCTGTTCTGCGGCATCAACCCCAGCCTGTACTCGGCGGCGACCGGTCACCACTTCGCGCGGCCGGGCAACCGGTTCTGGCCCGCGCTGCACCTGTCGGGCTTCACGCCGCGGCTGCTGCGCCCGGACGAGCAGGGCCTGCTGCCGGGGTTCGGGCTGGGCGTGACCAACCTGGTCCGCCGGGCGACCGCGCGGGCCGACGAGCTCTCCGCCGAGGAACTGGTGCGCGGCGGCGCGCGCCTGCGCGCACTCGTGGGGCGGTATCGGCCGAGGGTGGTGGCCGTCGTCGGCGTGACGGCCTATCGGGTCGCGTTCGGCATCCCCGACGCCCGCGTGGGCAGGCGGCCGGAGACCGTCGGGTCCGCCGCCGTCTGGGTGCTGCCCAATCCGAGCGGGCTCAACGCGCACTACCAGCTCCCCGATCTGGCGGCCGAGTTCCGCGCTCTGCGCCGCGCCCTGCCCGAAATCGGGCAGGAAAGTTGCTGAACCCGGTTCCGGGTGGCAGGGTCCGGTCGTGACCGACCCGCTTGTGAGGCACGTGGCCCAGAGCACCGGCCTGCCGCCCGCCGTGGCGGCCCGGGTCGTCGCGGACGTGGTGGCGTACTACGGCGAGACCGTCGAGCAGTTCGTCCGCCGCCGCCACGCCGAGCTGCGGAACCGGCAGCACCGCAACGCCGAGATCTGGACCGCCGTCGCCGAGGAGCTGGCCGCGCGGCCGTTCGCGGCGGAGGCGCTGTCCGAGCGGCAGCTGCGCAGGATCGTCTACGGGTGAGGAGCCGCTTGTGTGCGGGATCGTGGGATACGTGGGGGCGCGTCCGGCCGTCCCGGTGCTGGTCGAGGGCCTGCACCGGCTGGAGTACCGCGGGTACGACTCGGCCGGGGTCGCCGTGCCCCGGCGGGGGCGGATCGCGGTGACCAAGGTCGCGGGCCGCGTGCGCGACCTGCGGGACCGCCTCGACCTGCCCGGCGCCGCGACGACGGGCATCGGCCACACGCGCTGGGCGACCCACGGCGAGCCCAACGACCGCAACGCCCACCCGCACCTGGACGCGTCCGGACGGGTCGCGGTGGTGCACAACGGGATCATCGAGAACGCCGAGCAGCTGCGCGCCCGCCTGAGCGCCGACGGCGTCGCGCTGGCGTCGGACACCGACACCGAGGCGCTCGCCCACCTGATCGCCGCGTCGCTGGGCGACGGTCCGCTGGAGGACGCGGTGCGCACCGCCCTGCGGCACGTGGAGGGCACGTACGGCCTGGTGGTGCTGGACCGGACCAGGCCGGACGAGCTGGTGGTCGCGCGCAACGGGAGCCCCATCGTGCTCGGCGTGGGCGAGGGGGAGATGTTCGTCGCCTCCGACGTCGCCGCCCTGGTCCACCACACCCAGCGCGTGGTGTTCCTGGACGACGGCGAGGTGGCCACGGTGAAGGCGGGGGAGTACCGCACCAGCACCCTGGACGCCACGACGACGACGCGCACCCCGACCACGGTGGACCTCGAGTCGGGCTCGTACGGCCTCGACGGCCACCCGGACTTCATGCGCAAGGAGATGGCCGAGCAGCCCGAGGCCGTCCGCCGCGCGCTGCGGGGGCGGCTGGACACCCGGTTCGCCACCGCGCACCTGGGCGGCCTCGACCTGGACCCGGTGGCGCTGCGCTCGGTGCGCCGGGTGAAGTTCCTCGGCTGCGGGTCGGCCTACTACGCGGGCCAGATCGGCGCGGGGCTGGTGGAGTCGCTGGCGCGCATCCCGGCCGACGCCGAGCCCGCATCGGAGTTCCGGTACCGGAACCCGGTGGTGGACCCGGACACGCTGTACGTGGCGGTCAGCCAGTCGGGGGAGACCCTGGACACGCTCGCGGCGGTGCAGGAGCTGCGCCGCAAGGGCGGCCGCGTGATAGGCGCGGTGAACGTCGTCGGCAGCGCGATCGCGCGCGAGTGCGGCAGCGGGGTGTTCCTGCACGCGGGCCCGGAGATCTCGGTGGCGTCGACGAAGGCGGTGACGACGATGGGCGTGTCGTTCGCCATGCTGGCGCTGCTGCTGGGCCGGGTGCGCGACCTCTCCGCCGCCGCGGGCGCGCGGGTCGTCGCGGGCCTGCAGGCCCTGCCGGAGCGCATCGAGGCCGCCCTGGCCCTGGACGACGAGATCGCGGGGATCGCCTCGCGGTACGCCTCGGCCCGGCACATGTTCTTCCTGGGCCGGGTGAGCGGCTGGCCGGTGGCGCGGGAGGGCGCGCAGAAGCTCAAGGAGGTGTCGTACGTGCACGCGGAGGCCTACCAGGCGGCGGAGCTGAAGCACGGCCCGATCGCCCTGATCGACAAGGACATGCCGAGCGTGGTGATCGTGCCGGACGACGACATCGTGGTGAAGAACGTGTCCACTATGGAGCAGATTCGCGCCAGGGGCGGGCCGGTGATCGCCGTGACCACTGTGGACCTCCCCGCCGGGGTGGCGGACGAGGTGGTGCGGGTGCCCCGGGGGGAGGCCGTGCTGGACCCGCTGGTGCTGGGGATTCCGTTGCAGCTCCTGGCGTACCACACTGCCGCGGCTTTGGGCCGGGACATCGACAAGCCGCGGAACCTGGCCAAGAGCGTGACGGTGGAGTAAGCGCCGGGCGCTACCCCGCCACTCGGTCCGGGGAGGGCATGGCCCGCTGGAGGGCGGGGTCCGCGGTGCGCACGGTCCGGCCTCGGAGCACTTCGACGCGGTCGGTGCCGGTGCGGCCCAGCACCCAGCTCGAGCCCGGTACGGCCTTCGCGCGCTTCTTCAGGGCCGCCAGCTGCCGGGAGACGTCGCGGTACGACGAGATCGTGCCCGCGCCGCAGACCAGGGAGGCCAGGGACACGCACACCTCGACGCCCTCGGTGGACCAGGGGCGGTCGACCACCCTGGCGGCCACGGCGGCGATCTCATCGACCTCGGCGACCACCAGGAAGTCGTCGCCGCCGACGTGGCCGACGCGGACGCCCGGCAGTTCGGCCTGGGCGCGGGAGAGCTCGCGGCCGATGGCGCGGATCAGGTCGTCGCCAGCGGCGAAGCCCGCCGTGTCGTTCACGGCCTTGAAGGAGTCCACGTCCAGCCAGGCGGCCACGAACATCGCGCCGCGGCGGATGCGGCGGTCGATCTCGCGGTCGATGACGTCGCTGCCCGGTAGGCGGGTCAGCGGGTTGAGGGCCGCCGCCTGCTCGATGCGCGCCGCGGCCACCGCGCGGACGACCTCGCCGAGGCGGACGACGCCCTGGCAGACCCCCGCGGCGTCCACGACCACGATGTCCTCGCCCCAGCGGTCCCACTCGGCGTCGTCGACGGCCTCCAGGAGCTGCAGGCCGGTGGCGTCGATGCCGATGATCCGCGAGGGCTCGCCGTGGCGGGCCGCCGGGCGCTTGGCGTTGAGGGCGTGGCCGTAGAGGCCGGTGACGGCCAGCAGGAAGCGGCTGCGCGTGACGGTGCCCACCGGCTTGCCGTCCGGGTCGAGCAGGACGATGCCGTTGACCGTCGGGTCGTCGGCGAAGCGCTCGCGGGCGGCCTCGGCGGGGGCGTCCTCGGGCAGGGTGGACGCCTGCCGGAGGAAGTCGGCGACCATCGGCACGCCCGTGCCCTCGGTGGTGGTCGTGGCGTTCAGCTCGATGATCTCGGCGACCGGGCGGGGCAGCTGGGCCGGGATGCCGACGCGGCTCGCGCCCGCCAGCAGGTTGCCCTGGGCCAGCCGCACGCCCGCGCGGTTGAGGCAGAGCAGCTGCTCCTCGTTGTCCACGCCGACGGCGGCGAGGCGCACGTCGACCCGGGCGCAGTACTGGGCGAGGAACTCCACGACCGCGCGGCAGGCGTCGTCGTCCGGCAGGCCGCCGATCAGGTGGGCGTCGAGCTTGACCAGGTCCGGCCGCAGGTCGGTGAGCAGGGTGAGGGGCAGGTCGCCGTCGCCGACGGCGTCGAAGGCGATGCGGAAGCCCTGCTCGCGCAGCGCGGTCACGCCGCGGACGAGGGCGGCGCGGTGGACGCGGCTGTACGGCGGGGTGATCTCCAGGACGACGTCGTGCGGGTGCCTGCCGCACCGGGCCAGCGCCGGGCGCAGGAACCGGATCAGCTCGTCGGCGCGGGTCGCCGTGGCGGCGAGGATGTTGACGTGCACCGGCAGCGCGGTGCTGTGCCCCGCCGCGGCCAGCAGCGCCCCGCTGGCGAGGGAGATATCCGTCTCGGTCAGCCTGCCCGCTTTTCCGGCCTGCCTGAGCAAGTCGTAGATGGAGCCGTCCTTGGGCCGGGCCAGGGCCTCGACCGCCACGGTCTCCCCGGTGCGGGTGCTGAGCAATGGCTGGAACGCGAAGCTGACGTCCGGCACCACGGTCACGCCGGACAGTGTGCACTCCGACCAGGCCTTTGGGCGCCTTTGTCACCAGGTGTTCACTGAGCATTGTTCTTCGCCGCCCGGCATTCCCCGAATGGGTGAATGAATGCCGAAGATCAATTGTTGCGGTGAAGATCTATCGCAGTGTGGCCAGTTTTCGGCGAATCGGCCACGGCGAGGTAGCGAAGATCGCGGACATGGCCGCCACGGTGCCCGCGAGGTCCGCGCGCCCGGTGAGGAACGCCCGCCTGCGCCCGGCGGGCTGGGCGAAGAACCCGGCGAAGAACTCCGGCACCCGCTCCGGCGGGAGGGCCAGCAGCGCGCGCAGCCCCTGCCTGCGCAGCGCGTGCACCGCGCGGGCCGGGCGCGGCCACACGGCGGCGCGCGCCGCGGCCGCGGCGGCGGCCGGGCCCTCGGGCAGGGCGGCGGCGATCGCCTCGGCCACGGCGGGCGCGGTGGCCAGGGCGTCGCCGACGCTGTAGCCGGTGGCCGGGTGCACCATGGCCGCCGCCGAGCCGAAGGCCACCGGCGCGGCGTGCCCCCGCGCGGTGGCCGGGGTGCGGATCGGCAGGTCGAGCGGGAAGCGCACGCGCTCGGTCCGCGCGTCGGCCGGGACGGCGACGCCCGCGGCCGCGAGCCTGCGGGCCAGCCGGGCGCGCAGGACGTCGGAGCCGACGCCCGGGCGCGCGGCCAGGGACGTCTCCTCCACCAGCGTGCTCCCGTCGGGCAGCGGGACGGCGTAGAGGAACGTGGCCAGGCCGTCGGCGGTGTCCCAGTCGTCCATGAACACCGCCGTGCCCGGCGGCGCGAGCGGGGCGGCCACGTCGGCGGGCAGGACGACGCCCACGGCGGACTGCTCGACCCGGGGACCGGGCGGGCGCCCGCCGGTGAGGCCGCGCCGGTGCCCGGTCGCGTCGACGACGACAGCGGCGCTGATCTCGCCCCCGGAGTCCAGGTGCACGGTGACGCCGCGCGCCGTGCCGGTGACGCCCACCGCCTTGTCGCGCACCACCGGCGTCTTGCCCGCGACGTACGCGGCGACCGTGGCGGCGTTGTCGAGGACGGCGTACGGGCGGTCGACGGGACGCCCGCAGGCGCGCACCTCCGTCGCGGTCACCATGTACGCGCCCGGGGGCAGCGTGTCGGCCTGGTCGGCCCAGAGCCCGTAGGTCGGCCGCCATGCCGCGTCCGGCCGCGGGGCCACCACGGTCGTGGAGAGCCCCCGAGTGGTGCATGCGCGGGCCAGCGCCCACCCGGCCGGTCCGCTGCCCGCGACGATCACGTCCACCGCTGCCACGGCGACGATCCCACCACGTTCGGCCGAACGCGGGGAATAGGCTCTCCGGCATGGCCGAACACGACCGCGCCGGGCGCCGCGACCCCGGACCCGCGCCCGGGGACCTGGCCGCCACGCCGTTCCGCGGCGACCGGGACCGGCTGGTCGCCTCGCCGTTCTTCGCCCGGCTGGGCGGGGTGACGCAGGTGGTGACGGCGGGCGGCTCCGGCCTGCTGCACAACCGCCTCACCCACAGCCTCAAGGTCGCCCAGGTGGCGCGGGCGATCGCCGAGCGGCTGGCCGCCGACCCCGACGTCGCGCCGCTGCTGGCCGACCTCGGCGGCTGCGACCCGGACGTGGTCGAGGCCGCCGCGGTCGCCCACGACCTCGGGCACCCGCCGTTCGGCCACCTCGGCGAGCAGGTGCTCGACCGGCTGGCCCGGCACCGCTTCGGCCTGCCCGACGGGTTCGAGGGCAACGCGCAGAGCTTCCGCATCGTGACCACGACCGACACGCGCGGGCCGAAGGCCGCGGGCCTGGACCTGACCGCCGCGGTGCGCGCTGCCGTCCTCAAGTACCCGTGGACGCGGCTGACCCACCCGGACCCGCACCCGAGGACGATGGCCGACCCGCCGCGCGGCGCCGCCGAGCCGCCGGAGTCGCCCGGCACCGGGTCGGCGAAGTTCTCCGCCTACGTCACCGAGCTCGACGACCTGCTCGACTGCCGCGCGCCGTTCGCCGGGAGGATCGCCGACTGGCAGCAGACCGTCGAGTCCTCGGTGATGGACAACGCCGACGACATCGCCTACGCCATCCACGACCTGGAGGACTTCCACCGCATCGGCGTCCTCCAGCACGCGCCGGTCTCCGCCGAGCTGAGCCGCTGGGAGCGCGGGCGCGCGGAGTTCGCCCAGCTCTCCGACACCGAGCTGGCCGCCGACCGGCGCAGGCCGGGCCGGTCCCTGGAGGCGCTGCGCCGCCGTCTGCACCTGCGCGACGGCTGGATGGTCGACGACGACGCCTTCGCCGCCGCCGTCACCCGGGTCCGCGAGGACCTCGTCGACGCGCTGCTGGCCGTCCCGTTCGACGGCTCGGTGGCCGCCGAGCAGGCCTTCGGCGCGTTCTCCACCGGCTGGACGCGGCGGCTGGTCGCGGGCGTGCACGTGCTCGCCGACCCGCCGACGCGGTCCGGGCACGTGCTGCTGGCGTGCGACCAGTGGCACGAGGTCCAGGTGCTCAAGTTCGTCCACCGCCGCTTCGTGCTGCTGCGGCCCGACCTGGCGCTGCACCAGCGCGGACAGGCGCGGCTGCTCACCTCGCTGGTGGAGGCGCTCGACCAGTGGCTGGCGGACCCGTACGAGGCCGACCGGCTGCCGCGGCGGCTGTTCGACCTCGTCGAACTCGCCCACGACGAGTACAGCGAGCTGGCGAAGGACCATCCGGAGACCCTGGTCGGCCCGCGCGGGGAGCGCGAGGTCAGCGTGCCCGCGCTGGCCAGGGGCCGGGCGGTGATCGACTTCGTCGCCTCGCTCACCGACGGCCAGACCGTGTCCCTGCTCGACGCGCTCAGCGGCCGGGAGAGCCGGTTCTGGTCGGACGCCCTGGTGCTCTGAGCCTCACGACCGCCGCGCGCGGAACAGCCACAGCGCGCCCCACACCAGGACGGCGGAGAACAGCACCCAGAACCACGCGGGCAGGCCGCCGCCGTCCTCGGTGTCCTCGGCAGGCGCGGACGGCGTGGCGACCGACACGGGAGCGGCGGACGTGGTCGTGGGCGCCCCAGTGGTGATCGTCGCAGTGGTGATCGTCGCAGCGGTGGCCGTCGCAGTGGTGACCGGCGCAGTGGTGCTCGGCGGGGGCGTCGGCGCGGGTCGGGCGAGGGTGAAGCGGATCGTGCCCGTGACTATGTGGCCGTCGTCGGAGGTGACGCGGTAGGCCAGGCCGTGGACGCCCGCCGGTCCGGCCGCGACGACCGCCGCCGTCACCACCGACCCGGAGGCCTCCACATCGGACACCCGCCACGCGCTGCCGTCGGGCGCGGTGACCCGCACCGACTCCGGGTTGGCCGCGACCGGCCCGGAGAACGTCAGCGTCACCGCCGACGGGGCCGAGGACAGGGCGGCGCCCTGCGCCGGGTCGCTGGACTCCAGCTCCACGTGGGCCGCCGCGGGCGGGGCGCCCGCCAGCAGCGCGGCCGCGGCCGCGACCGCGGCCACCGTGAGTCGACGGTGCATCCGCGAGACTCTAGTCGCGGGCCAGCTCGGCCACCTCGTCGTGCGCCTGCACGACGAGCGCGCGCATCGCCGCCTCGGCCCGCTCGGCCGCGCCGTCGGCGATCGCGGCGGCCACCGTCGCGTGCAGGGCGACGGCCTCGGGCGCGGGGCGCTCGGGCATCAGGCCGTGCCCGGTCCGGCCCCGCAGCACCTCCGCGACCACCGCCGACAGCTGGCGGAACATGGGATTGCCCGACGCGCGCAGCACCAGGTCGTGGAAGGCGATGTCGTGGTCGAGGAAGGCGTTGAGGTCGCCGGTCGCGGCCGCGAGCCGCCGCGCCATGTCCGCCAGGGCGCCGCGCTGCTCCGGCGTGGCGCGGGCCGCCGCGCAGCGGGCAGCGGTGGGCTCGACGGCGTGGCGCAGCTCGGTCAGCGCGCGCAGCGCGGCCACCCGGCCGGGGCCGTCGAGCTGCCAGCGGATCACCAGCGGGTCGTAGTGGTTCCACTCGTCGCGCTCCCGGACGGTGATCCCGACCCGGCGCTTGCTCGTGGTCAGCCGCAACGCCTCCAGCACGCGCACCACCTCGCGCGCTGCCGTGCGGGAGACGCCGAAGCGGCACTGCAGGCCCTCCAGCCGCAGCACCGACCCCGGCGGCAGCGCGCCGGAGACGATCTCGGCGCCCAGCTCGGCCAGCACCCGCGCGTGCATGCCGTTGGTCATGAGCGGGAAATCTACCGTGCGGGATGCTTGAATAAGTCGTATTTGTGCCGAGGAGAGGCGGGCGAATGGTGGTCGTGGTGATGGGCGTGTCCGGATCGGGCAAGACCACGGTCGGCATGGCGCTGGCGGAGAAGCTGGCCGTGCCGTACGCCGAGGCGGACGAGTTCCACCCGCGGTCGAACATCGACAAGATGACCTCCGGCGTGCCGCTCACCGACGCCGACCGGAAGCCCTGGCTGCGGGCGATCGCGGTGTGGATCGGCGAGCACGCCGAGAGCGGCGGCGTCGTCACCTGCTCGGCGCTCAAGCGCTCCTACCGCGACCTGCTGCGCTCCGGCGGCCCGGCGTGGTTCCTGCACCTGCACGGCTCGCGCGAGGTGATCGCGGGCCGGATGTCCGGGCGCAGCGGGCACTTCATGCCGCCGTCCCTGCTGGACTCCCAGTTCGCCGACCTGCAGCCGCTGAGCCCGGACGAGGCGGGCTTCACCGCCGACGTCACCGAGCCCGTGGACCGGATCGTCGCCGAGGCGGCGGACCTGCTGCGATCCTGACGGCGGCCAGCGCGGCCGCGGCCGCCATGGCGATCAGCAGCGGCCGGGGGGCAGCGCCGGGCAGGCAGGCCAGCAGGACGGCGTGCGGGAGCAGGGCGAGCGCCGACAGCGCGACCGCGTCCGTCCACACCCGACCCCGGCGCAGCGCCGCCGCGGCCAGCAGGGCGGCGGGCGCGCAGGTCAGCGGGTCGAGTCCGGTGAGCGGCAGCAGCGCGCCGACGGCGGCGGCCGCCGCTGCCGCCCACAGCCAGCGGGCGGACACCCGGGTCGGCGTGGCCGCGCACAGGCACAGCGCCGTGGCCACGGCGGGCAGGGAGAACGCCGCGGCCAGCACGGCCTGCCACGGCGGGTCCTCCGGCGGGAACGCGACCACGACCGCCGCCGCGGCGGGCAGGACCGGGACGGCGGCGAGCAGCCTGGCCTCGGTCCACGCGCCCCGGACGGCGGCGACCACCGCGCCCGCCGACGCCACCGCGACGAGCGTCCACAGTGACAGCACGGGCGCCGCGTGCGCCGACGCGAGCGAGAACGCGCCCATCGCCACGCCGAGCAGCAGGCCGAACAGCCCCGCGTGGCGGGCGGCGTCGCGCAGCCGGGGCCGCGTCCGCACGGCGAGCGCGAGGGTCGCGCCGGTCTCGGCCCAGCCGGGCCAGCCGTACTCCGCGTCGAGGTCGCCGTCGCGCCCGTCGAGGAAGCTCGCGACCATCTCCTCCTCGCGCTCGGCCCGGTACCGCGCGGGCAGCACGGACAGCAGGGCGCGGTAGCGGCGCTCGAGCCTGCTGGTCATCGCGCCTCCCGTGCCCGCAGCACGGCGCTGGCCGCGCGCACGTTGGACCGCATCCTGGCCACCTCGGCGGCGAGGGCGCGCACGCCCGCGTCGGTCAGCCGGTAGTAGCGGCGCAGCCTGCCCTGGTGGACCTCCTCGCGGTCGCGCTCGGCCAGGCCGTCGGCGACCAGCCGGTCCAGGACCCCGTACAGGGTCCCGACCCGCAGCCGCACCCGGCCCTCGGACAGCGCCTCCACGGCCTGGACGATCGCGTACCCGTGCATCGGCTCGTCGGCGAGCGCCGTCACCACCAGGAACGCCTGCTCGGACATGCCTCGAACGCTCATGCTGCGGAATATATCGGCACGCGAAGTATAAGGCCAGCGCCGCGTCGGCGCGGTGTCAGCGGGGCGGGGGAGGCTGCCCGGGTGGCGTCCATCCTCATCCTGTCCGGCGGCTCGCCCGCGGCGGCGGCCTACGCGGGCTACGCGGCGGCCCGCCTCGGCGAGCGGGGGCGGGCCGCCCGCGTGGTGTGCGTGCGCGACCTGCCCACCCTCGCCCTGCTGACCGGGGACGCCGACCACCCGGCGATCGCCCGGCTGCGCGGCGACGCCGTCGAGGCGCTGGTCGTGGTCGCCGCCGTCACCCGGGCGTCGACGAGCGGCCTGCTCAAGACGCTGGTCGGATTGCTGGCCCCGGAGTTCCCCGCGCTGCCCGTCGCGGTCGGGGCCTTCCCCGCGCACGCGCGCGTGCTCGACCACGCGCTGCGACCCGCGCTCGGGCCCCGGGCGCTGCCCACGCTGTTCCTGCCCGAGCACCAGGCCGATCTCGACCCGCTGGACGCGGCGTTGGGCACTTTGGAAACCGTCAACGCCTGTTCCCGACCGGGATGACGGTGCGCCTCGATAGCATGATCACATGTCGACATGGGCCGATCTGGCCGAGTACGTGCGCGAGGAATACGAGGTTCTCAGCGAGGCTGAGGACGAGATCCGCATCCTGTTCGACTTCGAGCACTTCAACGAGGAGGACGAGCGCACCCAGGTCGTGATCCTGGTGCGGGAGGTCCTCGACAAGCAGCACGAGTGGGTGCAGATCGCCACGCCCATCGGCAAGGCGGCCGACGTGGACCTGCGGGCCCTGCTCACCGAGATCGGGCACTCCAGCATCGCCTGCGGGGCGGCGATCATGGGGGAGCACGTCGTGCTGCGGCACTCGCTGCCGCTGGCGACCCTGGACATCCACGAGTTCACCGAGCCGCTGGCCCTGCTGGCCGGGACCGGCGACCAGCTCGAGGAGATGTTCTTCGGCGGCGACCACTACTGACGGAACCGAGAGCCCGCGTCGGCCATCCGATGGCGGAGACATCCGGAGGGGGATTCCACATGACGTACGGACCTGATCAGTCCAGCGGCTATCCGGCCTCGTCGTACCAGGGGCTGGCCACCCCGGCAGGCGGCCAGCAGTACGGCCAGTACGGCGCGCCCGCCGCGCCACCGGCCAAGTCCGGCCGCGGCCCGGTGGTCGTCCTGGTCGTGCTGCTGGTGCTGGCCGTGATCGGCACGGGCACCTTCGCCACGCTCTGGATCATCGAGGGCGGCGACCACACCGCGACCCGCGAGAGCCTGACCAAGAGCGAGGGCGCGCTTGCCGACAGCGAGAAGCGGGTCAAGGAGGTGGAGGAGACCCTGTCGGGCGTCGAGGAGGACAAGCGCGTCGCCGAGACCAAGGTCGGCGAGCTGACCAAGTGCCAGGAGGCGGGCCGCGACCTCATCGATTCGCTGGACGGCGGCGACACCCCGGAGAACCGCGAGAAGACCAGCGACGCCCTGGACCGGATGGACTCCTTCTGCTGAGGCCCTGGCAAGATCGAGCGCATGACGGCCAGCGAACCCCAGCCCGCCACCGCTCATGACGCCCCGACGGTCCGCATCCGCCTTGCGGGAACCCTGCCGACCCCTCGCCCGACGCCGCAGAAGAGCATGGCCCGCAGGATCGCCCGCAAGATCCTCGGCCCGAACCTGTTGACCAAGCGCGACTGACCACCCACGGCCCACCCTGACGGGTGGGCCTTCTCCAGCTCACCCCGCCGCGGGTCCGGGGAGATCGCCGGTCCGCTTCGAGCTCATCCGATGTGGTGAAGCACCAGCTCGCGGAGCCGGGGCACGTGGGACTTCACCTCACCTTGATCGGCGAGGCCGCCCGCTGGGGCCGGACGTTCCAGCGCGTTCCCACGCCGGTCTCGGCCGGGCAGCCGAAGCCCTGCTGTCCCGGCCGTCCGACGTCCAGCGAGCCGAAGGCCATCGCCGGTCCTGCGGCGGGTTCTCGCCTCCCCGGCGTCGAGGCCGGAAGGACCCGCCCTCAGTTCAGGCCGACGCCCAGGTCCAGGGCGGCGGTGCTGACGCGCTTCATCTCGGCCTTGTGGGCCATCGGGTCGGGGAGGGGTGTGGCCGTGTCGGACTCGGCGATGATCACGTGCTGGTCGAGCACGGTGGCCGCGAAGCCGCCTCGGCTCAGCCGGGTCAGGCCCGGCACTACGGCCACCCGGTCGCGCAGGACGTCGTTGACGCTGCCCGTCCCGTCGACCCGCACGAGGTCGCCCAGGCGGGTCGCGTCGTCGGCGGTGTGCATGCGGACGACGGCGACGGAGGTGTGCACGGTCCTGCCGTCCGCCGTCGTGGTCGTGAACAGCGCCCTTGTCAGCTGCGCGCACGGCGTGTCGACCAGGAACGCCTTGGTGTCGCCGTAGGCGTGGGCGGAGCAGTCGCTGTCCAGAACGGCCCGCTGGGTCTCCGGCGCTCGGGCGAAGACGAACTCCGCGGCCGGGGCGGCGGGCGGCGGGGCGGGCTGCGGCGGCGCCGAGCCGGTCGACCACCACAGCACCCCGCCCGCCACCAGCAGCGCGGCGAGGACGCCGCCCGCGATCACGGGCCATCGGCGGCGCCGGGGCGGCGGCGCGGCGACCGGCGCCGTGCGCAGCGTGAGCGGCAGCTGGTCGGGCAGGGAGCTGACGATCAGCGACCCCTGGTCACTGGGCCGGGGCGGGAACTTGGGCACAGAGTCCGACACGGGGCCCTACCGTAGTGCTTCCGCCATTCGGGTGGCCATCGTTCGGTGGAGATCACGGTGGCCGACCGCCCCCGACCCGTGATCTACTCGGGAAAGCCGTCGCCGGGACGGCTCGCCGTATGGCGATCATCACAGCCGGGATGGGTTGGGGCGCATGGACACCGCTGCCGCCTTCGTCGACCGCAACCGCGCGTTCGCCGACGTGCTCGCCGCCGCCGACCCGGACACGCCCGTGCCCGCGTGCCCCGGATGGACGCTGCGGCAGCTGCTGACCCACGTCGGCCGCGGCGACCGCTGGGCGGCGACGATCGTGGCCACGCGCGCCGATGCCCGCGTCGACCCGAAGACCGTCGCCGACGGCAAGCCGCCCGCCGACCACGCCGCCGCCGTCGCCTGGCTGGCCGCGGGTCCGGGCCTGCTCATCGACGCCGTCGCCGCCGACCCGGACGTTCCCGTGTGGACGTTCGTCGGGCCCCGGCCCGCCGCCTGGTGGGTGCGCAGACGGCTGCACGAGGTCCTGGTGCACCGCGCCGACGCGCTGCTGGCGCTGGGGAGCGCGGTCGACGAGGACCCGGCGCTCGCCGCGGACGGCGTGGCCGAGTGGCTGTCGCTGCTGGCGGACGGGAAGGCCCCGGCGCTGGACGACGGCGTCAGCCTCCACCTGCACGCCACCGACACCGACGGCGAGTGGACGCTGCGCCGCGACGGCGCGGGCGTGGTGTGGGAACCCGGGCACGCCAAGGCGACCGCGGCCGTGCGCGGCCCGGCCATGGAGCTGTTGTTGGTGCTGCTGCGCAGAACGCCGCTCGACCGGGTCGACGTCTTCGGCGACCAGGCGGTGGCGGCGGATTTCCTGGACCGCACGCCGTTCTGATTCACTGAATTGATCTCGCCTGGCAAGTGGGAATAAAAGGCCGGAACTTACCGGCAGGTAGCCGTGAATTGTCGGTGTGCCCGCGCTGAACCCCGCCTTTACACTCACTTGATGTGATCGCGCAAACACGCGTGTTCACGGAGTCCCTGCGACCGGGGGAGCGGGACGACCGCTGGCCCGGTTAACTCCATGAGAGGTCCCATTATGAGAATCCTGCGAACAGCGGGGCTCGCGGTGCTGGCGGTCGGGGCGGTGACGCTGTCGCTGACCCCCGCGTCGGCGCACGACCCGAACACGCCCGAGGGCATCGCGGCCGTCCAGGCGTTCATGGCCGACCACGAGCCCGCCGACCGGCGCGCGCCGCTGGTCGGCACCGCGGACGGCGTCCCGTGCGTCAACGGCAGGGCGGACAAGTACCCCTGCAAGAACGTCGACCTCCTCAGCGTCCTGCCGCTGTCGAGCATCGGCGGGGGCAACGGCAACGACATCTGGGGCTGGACGGACCCGCAGTCCGGCAAGGAGTACGCGATCGTCGGCCGCACCAACGGCACGGCGTTCGTCGACATCAGCACCCCGACGTCCCCGCGCTACCTGGGCAACCTGCCGTCCAACGGCGGCAGCAGCACCTGGCGCGACATGAAGGTCTACAAGGACCACGCGTTCATCGTGGCCGACATGATCTCCGGGCACGGCATGCAGGTCTTCGACCTGACCCGGCTGCGCTCGGTGACCAGCCCGCAGACCTTCCGCGCGGACACCACCTACACCCGCTTCGGCCCGGCCCACAACATCGCCATCAACGAGGAGACGGGCTACGCCTACGCGATCGGGTCGAACACCTGCAGCGGCGGCCCGCACATGGTGGACATCCGCACCCCGAAGTCGCCGGTGTACGCCGGATGTGTCAGCCAGGACGGCTACACCCACGACAACCAGTGCGTGATCTACCGGGGCCCGGACGCCGACTACCGCGGCAGGGAGCTGTGCTTCAACTCCAATGAGGACACTCTCACCATCGTCGACGTGACGAACAAGTCCAACCCGGTGCAGATCGCGCGCAAGGGCTACAGCGCCGCGCAGTACTCGCACCAGGGCTGGCTGACCGAGGACCAGCGGTACTTCCTGCTCGACGACGAGCTCGACGAGCAGAACGGCTCGGACAAGCGGACCAAGACCTACATCTGGGACCTGGTGGACCTGGACAACCCGGTGCACACCGGGACGTACAACTCGCCCGCGCAGGCCATCGACCACAACCTGTACATCAAGGGCAAGTACGCCTACCAGGCCAACTACCGGGCCGGTCTGCGCATCCTCGATGTCTCGAACGTGGCGTCGGCCCAGCTGACCGAGGTCGGGTACTTCGACATCTACGAGTCCGGCGACGGCGCGGCGTTCAACGGCGCGTGGAGCAACTACCCGTACTTCGCCAGCGGTGTCGTGATCGTCAACGGCATCGAGCAGGGCCTGGTCGTCGTGCGGCCGAACCTCGACGGCGGCACCGAGCCCCCGGGCGACAAGTTCGAGAACACCACCGACGTCACCATCCCCGACGGCGGCTCGGCGATCACCAGCGACATCGCGGTGAGCGGGCTCTCCGGCAACGCGCCGTCCGACCTGCAGGTGAGCGTCGACATCCGGCACACCTACCGGGGCGACCTGGTGATCGACCTGGTGGCGCCGGACGGGACCGCCTACCGGCTGAAGAACTCCAGTTCCAGCGACTCGGCCGACAACGTGATCGCCACCTACTCGGTGAACGCGTCGTCGGAGACGGCCAACGGCACGTGGCAGCTGCGCGTCCGCGACGTCTACCGGGCCGACACCGGCTACATCAACGCGTGGAGCCTGCAGTTCTGAGCCCATGAGGGGACCGGGGGCGCCCTGACGGCGTCCCCGGTCCCCGCTCTGTTCGTGAGGAGTCCCCTATGCGCGCCCTGCGCCTGTACGAATGGGTGGCGGTCGGGGTCGCGGCGGTCGTCGCCGCTGGCCTGCTGCTGGTCATCGTGCTCACCCCGGGCAGCCCGTCCGCGCACACCATGCCCCAGGCCGTCGTCCCCGCGGCCCACAGCGACGGGCTGTCCGACGCGGAGAACGGCTACCGGATGGAGCCCGTCACCGTCCCGACCGAGCGCGGCGACGCGCTGGAGGCGGCGTTCCGGATCATCGGGCCGGACGGCGCGCCGGTGACCGACTTCCAGGTGAACCAGACCAAGAAGGTCCACTTCTTCGTGGTCCGCGACGACATGGCGGTGTTCCAGCACGTGCACCCGGAGCTGGTGGGCGACACCTGGCGCACGCGGGTCGCCCTGCCCGACGGCGGCGCGTACCGCATGTTCGCCGAGTTCATCCCGTTCGACTCCGCCGATCCCATGCACCCCATCGTGCTGGGCGTCCCGTTCGCGATCACCGGCGACACCGCGCTCACCCCGGTGCCCGCGCCCGCCGCGTCGACCTCGACCGCGGCGGGCTTCACCGTGAGCCGGACCGACGGCGTCGCGCCGATCCCGGTCCGCACCCCGACCCTGCTCCGCCTGGCGATCCGCGGGCCCGACGGGCGGCCGGTGGAGAAGGTGGAGCCGCACCTGGGCGCGAGCGGGCACATGACCGGGTTCAACACGATGCTGCTGTCGGCCACGCACCTGCATCCGGTGGAGCCGCCGGGGACGCCGCTGATCGACGGCGAACTGACCTTCCGTGCCGCGTTCGCGGAGCGGGGGGAGCACCGGCTGTTCCTGGAGTTCAACGTGGGCGGGGTCGTGCACACGGCGGCGCTGACGGTGATGGTCACCTGAGTTCGGGGGTAACGGTCGGGCCGGTGCGCCGATTCCCGCGATGTGATCATCACGTGCCCCAGGTGCTTCAGCGCCAACGACGTCCTACCGCCGCGCAAGCTGCCGGACCACCTGCTGCAGTACCGGTGTGAGAACGAGGGCGCGCACGGTATCCATGAGTGGCTCACGACGGTGGGGGCGGTCAAGGGTCCGGGTGAGGTGCGGGAGGGCGTCACCGACGACCTCCTCACCCCGCTGGGCACGTGTGTGATCCAGGGCGAGCCCTTCGTGGAGTACGGAATCGTCGAGCACCGGCTGCGCAAGGGCTTTCCCGCCTTGTTCGCTGGGCACGTGGCCGAGCAGGGCCACTCGATGTTCGGCCCTCGCACCTACACGGCCTCCAGCGTCCGCTTCGCCCTCGCCCTGGGCCGCCTGGAGCGGATGGGTGAGCTGGTGAGCAAGTACGGCCCAGCCACCGGCGCTTGGCGTCACAACGGCCAGGTGACGTACTGGGCCAGACCCGGCACCCCAGCCGGCCAACGCCTGACCTGGGCCGAGTACTGCGCCCGACTCGGCCGCCCTCCAGAGTGGACCGACGAGGACAGGCGCGGCCTCAGCGCGCCTTGAGATGGGTGAGGAGGGATTGGGCGGCTGAGCAGGACGGGTGGGGGCTGCGCCTGCTCGAGCCGGTTCAGGGGACGGTCGGTGGAGTGGATCGACGCGGCGGGGGGTGCCGCCGGGCTTGGGGCGCGAGGGCGAACCGAGGCGTCGAGGACGCAGTCGCTTCGCGAACCACGGTGGGCGGCGGTCTGGCCGGGCTGGAGTCGGCCGAGGTCCACCTCGTGGCGCGTCGGCGGGCTGTGGGGACCCGCGTGCCCGGGGGCAGCTCAGCGGGCCGTCGGCCGGTGGTGCGGGCTGGGCGTGCGGGGCTTGGAGGCGGTCCGGCGGTCGTCGGAGTGGGTCTTCCCGACCCTAGAGCCAGCTCAGCGGGCCGTGAGGCGGTAGCTCGCCGTTGTTTCGGCGCTGAGGGCGAAGCGGTCGCCGCGGACCAGGGTGTGGCGCCATTCGACGCGGTGGGGGCCCGCGTAGCTGAGGCGGTGGATGGAGAGGGCGGCCTGGTCGGGGGTGGTGCCCAGGCGGGTGCGTTCGCCGGGGGTGGGGAGGACCGCGCGGATCGTCTCCTCGCCTCGGTCGAGGCGGAGGCCGGTGCGTTCGGCCAGGACGGTGTAGAGGCTGGTGTGGGAGAAGTCGGCGTCCAGGATGGGCTCGGCGATGGCGGCGGGGAGCCAGACGCGGTCGATGGCCAGCGGGTCGTCGCCCGCGTAGCGGACGCGTTCGATGTGGACCAGCGGGGTCGAGCCCTCCAGGCCGAGGCGGTCCGCGACCACGGCGTCCGCGCGCAGGCCGATGGTCTGGACCACGCTGCGCTGCGCCAGTCCGGTCCCCTCGACCGACGAGAAGAGGCTGTAGAGCACGCCCAACGGCTGCACGATGTCGGCCGCGGGCGACACGCGGGGCTGGCGGCCGCGCTCCGCGGTGACCATCCCGTCCGCGCGGAGCTTGCGGAGGGCCTGGCGGACGGTGTGCCTGCTGACGCCGTAGTCCTCGACCAGGGCCAGCTCGCCGGGGAAGCCGTCGGCGAACTCGCCGATCCGCAGCCGCTCTATCAGGTCGTCCTGCAGTTGACGCCAGAGCGGGCGCGCGTCGGCGCGGTCGAGTGTGCGTGCCGCCATCACCAGTCCTCCCGCCGGGAAGTCTCGCATCACCGGGGCAGCAGCCGCAGGAGGTTGTCCCGGGCGTTCTCCAGCGGGCGCATCGACCCGGCGGCCTGCGACTGCAGCACCGCGCCCTCCAGCGCGGCGACGATGAACCCGGCCAGCGAGGCGCAGTCGTGCGCCCCGGCCCGCTCCAGCGCCCCGGCCAGGGCGTTCTCCCAGGACGCGAACACCTCCGCGGCCGCGGCGCGGACCCGCTCGTCGGCCACGGCCGCGGCGGCGATCGGGCAGCTCGCCGCGTCCCCGGACCCGGCCAGCGCCGGGCGCCACCACTCCACCAGCGCGGAGATCGCCTCGGCTGGCGACTGGTCGGCGGTCACGCGCTCGATCAGCCGCAGCACGTAGTCGCCCGCCGCGTGCGTGGCGGCGATCACCAGGTCGGTCTTGCCGCCGGGGAAGTGCTGGTAGATGGACCCGCGCGCGGTCCCGCTGTGGGCGAGCAGGTCGGCCACGCCGGTCGCGGCGACGCCGCGCTCGCGCATCAGGGCGATCGTGCTGGCGATCAGGCGGTCCCGCGGACCCATGCCACCTCCTAGACCGGTCGGTCTATGCTACGCGCGTAGACCGACCGTTCCATAGAACCGGGGTGATCCGTTGACCACCGCACTCGACTTCGCCGGGCTGTCCGGCCTGGAAGCACTGCGGGCGATGTTCGCCATGCCGGAGCCGCCGCCCAACATCGGCTCCTTCCTCGGCATGCGGGTGGAACGGCTGGAGGAGGGCGACGTCGCCTTCAGCCTCCCGACCCGGCCGGAGTACGCGAACCCGCTCGGCACGCTGCACGGCGGCATCTGCGCCACGCTGCTGGACTCGGTGATGGCCTGCGCGGTCCACTCGCGCCTCCCCGCGGGCGTCGGCTACGGCACGCTGGAACTCAAGGTCAACTACGTGCGCGCCGTCCCGGCCGACGGCGGCCTGATCACCGCGGCCGGGACCACGGTCCACGTCGGCCGCAGCACCGCGACGGCCGAGGGCCGGGTCACCGACGCCGAGGGCAGGCTCGTCGCGCACGGCACCACCACCTGCATGATCTACCGCTGACGCACGGCGACGGCGGGCGCCGGGGTCAGCGGCAGCATGGGCATCAGCACGGCCTGGTAGGCGTGGTAGGTGTCCGGTTTGCCCGCCCAGGTGCTGGCCGCGGGCCGCCCGTCCGGGGTCAGCTCGTGCCGCCAGCCGCCCAGTTCGGCATCGATGTGGTGCTCGCGCGCGTACGCCCAGAACCGGCTGTACCAGTCGGCGTACTGGGCCTCGCCGGTGCGCGCGTGCAGCGCCCACGCGGCCAGGACGGCCTCGCAGATCACCCAGTGCATGCGGGCGTCGACGACCGGGCGGTCCCGCCAGTCCAGCGTGTAGACGAACCCGGCGTGGCCGTCGGCCTCCCAGCCCCGGCGCACCGCCGAGTCGAACAGCGCACGGGCGTCGGCCAGCAGCCACGCCGGGGCGTCCGCGCCGAGGACGGCGTCCAGGTGCAGCAGCAGCCGCGCCCACTCCAGCCAGTGCCCGACGGTGCCGCCGTACGGGCGGAACGGGTGGTCGGGCCGGTCGCGGTTGTACTCCAGGTCCACGGTCCAGTCCGCGGCGTAGTGCTCGGGCAGCCGCCAGTCGTGGGCCGCGGCGAACTCGTGCACCATCCGGTAGGCGATGCGCAGCGCGCGCTCGTGCAGCATGCGGTCGCCCGTGACGTCGCCCGCCGCCAGATAGGCCTCGACCAGGTGCATGTTGCTGTTGGCGCCCCGGTAGTCCTCGGTCGACGTCCACGCCGCGTCCCAGGTCTCGCGGGCCAGGCCCGCGTCCTCGTCCCAGAACCGCCGGTCGACCACGGCCAGCGCCTCGGCCAGCAGGTCGGCCCCGCCCGGGCGGCCCGCCGCCGCGGCGCCCGCGCCCGCGAGCACGACGAAGGCGTGCGCGTAGCCGTCCTTGACGGTGTCCTCGGTGTTGGTGAACCAGCCGCCGTTGGCGGTGTCGCGCAGCGGGCCGGTGGTCAGCGCCGCGATCCCGTGGTCGATGAGGTCCGCGGCCGACACCCCGGGCGCGGGCATCTCGGCCAGGCCGTCGGCGAGGCCGAACACGTGGGTCATGCGGCAGGTGATCCAGGTGGCGACGGGCTGGCCGGGCTGAGGCGCGCCCGCGGCGTCCAGCCAGGCGAAACCGCCGGGGACCCGGGAACCGGTCGCGAAGGCGGCCAGGGCCCTGCGCTGCTCGGTCAGCCACTTGCGATGGGCCGCTGAGGTGATCACCTCGGGGTCGATCGTCACGGCCAGACCTTAGGACTCAATCGGTTAAGCGGTCAACGCGCCCTGCGTGCGGGCGTCCTCGGCGACCGAGCGCAGCGCGGTGACCGTGACGTGGCCGTCGGCCAGCAGCGCGGCGTCGGTGTGCGGGGCGGGCGGCTCGTCGCCGACCACCGAGCCGACCTCGATCGCGCCGTCCTCGGTGCGCTGGACCAGGGCGCGCACGGAGCCGAACGGCGCCAGCGGGGCCCACTGGACCGGCTTGAGGTCGGCGGCGGGGACGTCGGGCACGTTGACGTTGAGCACCGTGTCCGGCGGGCTCTCGGCCAGCGTGCGCAGCAGGTCGGCGACCAGGCCCGCCGCGGTGTCCCAGTGCGGCTCCTCGCTCGCCTTCAGCGGGACGTCGAGGGACATGGCCAGCGCGCGGACGCCGTTGATGCTCGCCGTCAGCGCGGCCCCGACGGTGCCCGAGTGCAGCACGGCTCGGCCGACGTTGGCGCCCCGGTTGATGCCGGAGAGCAGCAGGTCGGGCTCGTCGCAGAAGGCGCCGTGGCAGGCGGCCAGGGAGATCAGCCCGGGATGGGCCTCCACCGCGTAGGCGGGCACGTCCGGCAGGCTCGCCAGCGGGTGCTCCTTGGTGACCACGCGCCGGTCCTCCGCGGCCGCGGTCAGCCCCGCCGAGGTGCCGCTGGACTCCGCGTGCGGGGCGGCGACCACGACGTCGTAGCCCGCGGCCAGCGCCGCGCGCGCCAGCGCGAGCAGCCCGGGGGAGTCGATGCCGTCGTCGTTGGTGATCACGACCATCGTCATATCCAGTTGCTACCCCGTCCGGGGCGCGGTCAACCCAGAGTCCACTGTAGACAGGTTTGGCGCGGCGGCGGCCGGGTACGCCGGTCATCGCCGACACCTGAAGGGGGCGATGCGCCGTGTCCGATTTCCGCCGTGAGCTGGCCGCGCAGCTGCGAGTCGACTCGATCAGGGCCGCGGCGGCGGCCGGGTCGGGCCACCCGACGTCGTCGATGTCGGCGGCCGACCTGATGGCCGTGCTCCTCGACGGGCACCTGCGGCTGCGCTACGACCGCCCGGACGACCCCGCCAACGACCACCTGGTGTTCTCCAAGGGACACGCGTCGCCGCTGTACTACGCGATGCTCAAGGCCGCTGGCGCGGTGAGCGACGACGAGCTGCTGGGCTTCCGCACCTTCGGCAGCAGGCTGGAAGGCCACCCGACCCCGCGCATCCCGCCCACCGACGTGGCCACCGGCTCGCTCGGGCAGGGGCTGCCGGTCGCGGTCGGGCTGGCGCTGGCGGGCAAGCGGCTGGACCGGCTGCCGTACCGGGTGTGGGTCCTCTGCGGCGACTCGGAGATGGCCGAGGGCTCGATGTGGGAGGCCATCCAGCACGCGGGCTGGGCCGGGCTGGACAACCTGGTGGCGATCATCGACGTCAACCGACTCGGCCAGACCCGGGAGACCATGCTGGGCTGGGACGTCGACGGCTACGCCGAGCGGCTGCGCGCCTTCGGCTGGCACGCCGTCGTGGTCGACGGCCACGACGTCGAGGCCGTTGACCGCGCCTACGCCGAGGCCGAGGGCGCCGACCGGCCCGCCGCTGTCGTCGCCCGCACCGAGAAGGGGCACGGCGTCGCCGTGGTCGAGGACAAGCCGGGCAAGCACGGCAAGCCGCTGGACGACCCGCGCGCGGCCATCGCCGAGCTCGGCGGCGAGCGCGACCTGGCAGTCTCCGTCGCCGCGCCCGCCGACGGCACGCCGTACCGGTTCCCGCCGGGCTCCGCCGACCCGCCGACGTGGCGCGTCGGCGAGGAGGTGGCGACCCGCAAGGCCTACGGGGTGGCGCTGGCCGCGCTGGGCGCCCGCGACGGCGCGGTGGTCGCCCTGGACGGCGAGGTGTCGAACTCCACCCACAGCGAGCTGTTCGCCGAGGCGCACCCCGAGCGGTACTTCGAGATGTTCATCGCCGAGCAGCTCATGCTCGCCGCCGCCGTCGGCATGCAGGCGCGCGGGTGGAAGCCGTTCGCCTCGACCTTCGGCGCGTTCTGGTCCCGCGCTGCCGACTTCGTCCGGATGGCCGCCGTGTCGCGCGCCGACCTGCGGCTCTGCGGCTCGCACGCGGGCGTGTCCATCGGCGAGGACGGGCCGTCGCAGATGGCGTTGGAGGACCTGGCGTTCTTCCGCGCCGTGCACGGCAGCACGGTGTTGCACCCGTCGGACGCCAACCAGACCGCACAGCTGGTGCGCGCGATGGCGGAGCTGCCCGGCATCTCCTACCTGCGGACGCTGCGGGGCGCGACGAAGGTGCGGACACCGGCGGACGAGCACGTGCGCGTCGGCGGCAGCCGGGTCGTGCGCAAGGGCGACGACCTCGCCATCGTCGCGTGCGGGATCACCGTCGACGAGGCGGACGCCGCAGCCGAGCTGCTGGCCGCGCAGGGTGTGCGCGCCCGGGTGGTCGACTGCTACTCGGTCAAGCCCATCGACGTCGACACGCTGGTCGCCGCTGCCCGCGAGACCGCGGGGCTGATCGTCGTCGAGGACCACTGGCCGCAGGGCGGACTGGGTGAGGCCGTGCTGGCCGCGCTGGCGGAGGCGGACGTCCAGGCCACCGTGCGCCACCTCGCCGTGCGGGACATGCCCGTGTCCGGCAAGCCCGCGGAGCTGCTGGCCGCCGCGGGCATCGACGCCGAGGCCATCGCCGCCGCCGCGCGCGTGATCATCGGGCGGACGGGGTAGTCCCCGGACATGGACGCACCGAGGAGCGAACCATCGACAGCGGAACTCATCAGCCGCGTCGGCGACCAGGTGTCCCGCCTGGTCCGCGACGAGCTGGCGCTGGCCAAGGCCGAACTCCGGCAGAAGGGCAAACGGCTGGGCGCCGGGGCCGCGCTCGGCGGCGCGGCCGGGGTGCTGGCCTGGTTCGGGCTGGGCGCCCTGCTCGTGGCCGCCGGGGCCGCGCTGGCCCTCGTGCTGCCGGTGTGGGCCGCCGCGCTCATCGTGGGCGCGGTCCTGCTGCTGGCCGCGGGCGTGCTCGCCGCCGTCGGCGTGGGCGACGTCAAGAAGGCCACCCCGCCGGTGCCCGAGCAGGCCATCGCCAGCACGCGCCGCGACATCAACGCGATCAAGGAAAGGGCACACCGATGAGCAGGCAGGAGGACGTCCTGCGCGAGGACATCAAGCAGGCCCGCGCCGAGCTGGCCGACACCGTGGAGCTGCTGGTCGAGAAGACCGACGTCCGCGGGCGCGCCTCGGCGAAGGCCGACGAGCTGCGCGGCCGCGCGTCGGCCAAGGCGGGGCAGTTGCGCGGCCGCGCGTCCCTGGCGGGCAGGCGGACCGCGGCCCGGGTGCGCCGCGATCCCGTCCCGGTCGCGGTCGGCGCCGTGCTGGGCGTGGGGGCGCTCGGCGCGCTGGCCCGCGGGCTGCGGCACTAGACCCGGTCGATGACGAACGCGGTGAGGAAGCCGAGCGTGGTCAGCAGACCGGCGTAGAGGTGCGCGCGCTCGAACGCCTCCGGGATCATCGTGTCGGCCACCATCGCCAGGATGGCGCCCGCCGCCACGGCGGTGATCACCGCGATCAGCTGGGGCGACGCGTCGGCCAGTGCTGCCCTGCCCAGCAGGGCGGCCACGCCCGACGCCGCCGCGATCGCGGCCCACACGCCGAAGACGTAGCGCGCGGAGCGGCCGGCCTCCTTCATCCCCGCCGCGCTGGACAGGCCCTCGGGCAGGTTGGAGATCGCCACGGCGGCCAGCACGGTCACGCCGACGCCGCCGCCGTGCAGCGACAGCCCGAGGACCACCGACTCCGGCACGCCGTCGAGCAGCGCGCCGACCGCGATGGCCGTGCCGCTGCCCGCGTGCTGCTCCTCCGACGGCTGCAGCCCGGACGAGCGCTTGCGGTGCCGCGCGCCGCGCCGGGACAGGGCGATGTTCGCCGCGACGTAGGCCAGCGCCCCGGCGAGGAACCCGCCCGCGGTGGCCGCGAGGCCCCCGGTGCGCGCTGCCTCGTCGACCAGCTCGAACGACAGCGCCGCGATCAGCACGCCCGCGCCGAAGGCCATCACCGCGGCCACGACGCGCGCGGGCACCCGGACCAGCCAGGCGACCGCCGCGCCGACCACCAGGGTCGACCCGGCCGCCAGGCCCCACAGTCCCGCCGCGACCCATTCCGGCACGCGACCGAGGGTAGTCCGATGTGGACGGGGTTTGCCGGGTGCGCAGGCGTGGAATGTGGAGAACTACCGACACAAGGAGTTGCGATGACTACCGCACGTGAACTGATGACACCCGATCCGGTGTGCGTGGAGACCTCGTCCACCGTGCGCGAGGCGGCGGCGAAGATGGCCTCGTCCTCGGTCGGGTCCCTGCCCGTCTGCGGGCAGGACGGCAAGCTCAAGGGCATGATCACCGACCGCGACATCGTGGTGAAGGTGCTGGCCGAGGGCAAGGACCCGATGGCCGTGCACGTCGGCGAGCTGGCCCAGGGCGAGGTGGTCACCATCGGCGCCGACGACGAGGCCGAGGAGATCCTGCGCACGATGGCCCGCCACGAGGTCCGCAGGCTGCCGGTCATCGACGGCCACGAGCTGGTCGGGATCGTCGCGCAGGCCGACGTGGCCAGGGCGCTGCCGAACGAGACGGTCGGCGCGCTGCTCGCCGACATCTCGGCCGAGTGAACCGGAAGGGAGCCCCGTGCGCGCGGTACTCCTCAACTGCTCGCTGAAGAGCTCGCCGGAGCCGTCGAACACCCAGGTGCTCGCCGACGTCGTGCTGAAGTCGCTGACCGAACGCGACTGCGCGACCACCGTCCACCGGCTGGCGGACATGGACATCCCACCGGGTGTGGTGACCGACGCGGGCGACGGCGACCAGTGGCCGCGGATCCACGACGACCTGCTGGCCGCCGAGATCCTGATCTTCGCATCGCCCACCTGGCTGGGCAGGCCGTCCTCGCTCGCGCAGCGCGCGCTGGAGCGGATGGACGCGATGCTGTCCGAGACCGGCGACGACGGGAACCCCGTGGCCTACAACCGGGTGGCGGGCGTGGTGGTGACCGGCAACGAGGACGGCGCCCACCACGTCATCAGCGAGATCAGCGGGGCGCTGATCGACATCGGGTACACCGTGCCGGGCCAGGCGTGGACCTACTGGAACATGGGTCCCGGCCCCGGGCCGAGCTACACCGAGACCGACCACCGGCACGAGTGGTCGGAGAAGACGGCCGCGGCCATGGCGCACAACCTGCACTCCGTCGCCGAGGCGCTGCGCCGCAACCCGATCCAGCCGCGCTAGTGCTACAGCTCGCACCGTCCGTGGACGACCGCGACCGGGCAGGGCGCCACGTGCGCCGCCCGGTGGCTGACCGAGCCCAGCAGCATCCGCCGCAGCGCGCCCCGGCCGTGCGTGCCGACCACGAGCAGCGCCGCGCCCGCGGCCCGGTCGAGCAGGGCGTGGCCCGGCGGCTCGGGGACGGCCTCGACCTCGACCGGGACCGTCGGGTACGCCTCCAGCACGGGGGCGAGCGGGCCGCTGAGCAGGTCGTCGGCCAGGACGGCGCCGCGGTCGGCGTCGCTGGCCCACAGGTCCACCGCGCCGAACCCGGGGACGGGCTCGGGCGACCAGCCGTGCACCGCGCGCAGCCTCTTGCCGTGGCGGTGGGCGTACTCGGCGGCGAAGGCCACGGCGGCGTTGCTGGAGTCGTCGTCGGCGATGCCCACCACGACGTCGCCGTCGGGGTCGCCGACCCCTCTGGCCACCACGACCGGGCGGCGGGCGGCCTTGAGCAGGGCGTCGGTGGTGGAGCCCAGCACGGCGCGGGCCACCGCGTTGTGGCCGGTCGCGCCGACCACGACCACCTCGGCGTTCTCCTCGCCCGCCACGGCCAGCAGGCCCGGCGCGGGCGGGCCCAGCGGGATGCGCGTGCGCACCTCCAGGTCGCCCGCCTGCTCCCGCAGGACGGCCGCCAGCTCGCCGAGGATCGTGGCGGCGGCGGCGCGCAGGTTCTCCTCATCGATGCCGTCGGTGGGCACCGGACCGGCCAGCGCCGGGGCGACGGGGACCGGGTCGACGGCGAACACCGCGATCAGCGGGCCGCCCGTGCGGCGCGCCTCGGCGGCCGCCCAGCGCACGGCGTCCTGGGCGCCGGGCGAGGCGTCGTATCCGACGACAACAGCGCGGTCGCGCACCACGGACCTCCCTCTCACGCCCCGTTCTCGACCGACCTGCTGTCCTTCGGGGCGGGCTTCATCTCGGCCGGGTCCTGGTGGCGCAGCGGCAGGGCGAACCACAGCGTCGCGAACCCGGTCAGGGCCACCGCCGAGGCGATGGCGGCGGGCACGGTCCCGGCGATGACGTCCACCAGCAGTAGCACCGTTCCGGACACTGCGCAGGCCAGGCAGCCCAGGCCCCACAGCGCGAAGCGGTTGGAGCTGCGCAGGATGCGGTCGCGCTTGCCGTGCCGGAACAGCATCCGGTGCCACGCGGCGGGCGCGGTGAACAGGGCGACGGCGACGACGGTGAACCCGACCGTGATCAGGTGCACGGCGTGCTGGAAGTCGCTGCCGCGCAGATAGGGCTCGGTGAAGGTGACGGCGAGCAGGAAGCCGAACAGGATCTGCACGCCTGCCTGGGCGACCCGTAGCTCCTGCAGCAGCTCGTTGACGTTCCTCCGTAACCGGGCGGCGTCCGACTCATCCGTCAACCCATGCCTCCTGACCTCGCACGACGCCAGCGACGTACCCCATTCGGGTAAAGCTCAACCGTGGCGCGCCCGCGCGGGGATGCGGTTACAGTGGGGCTCGTCCGAGCCGTATGCACCGAGGAGCCGCGCGGTGAGCACCCTGTTGACGCTGGGCCGGTCCGACCACGGCGACGCCGTGGTGGTGACCGCGGAAGGCGAGGTCGACCTGGCCACCGCCCCCCAGCTGGCGGCCGCCCTCGCCGTGGCGGGCGCGGACGCCGACCGCCTGCTGGTCGCCGACCTCAGCAAGCTCCGCTTCCTGGGCTCGGCGGGCCTGGCGGTCCTGGTGACCGCGGGGACCGACGCCGAGCAGAACGGCCGCTCGCTGGTGGTCGTGGCGGGCCCGGAATGCGTTGCCCGCCGCGCGCTCCACCTCACTGGTCTGGACCGCGTGCTGACCATCGTGGACGACGAGGGCGCCGCCCTGACGCCCGGGACCCCCAGGGCCTAGCGCCAGCGGCGGCCTCAGTCGCCGATCCGCTCGCGCAGCCGCCGCAGCGTCCGGCTCAGCAGGCGGGAGACGTGCATCTGGGAGAGCCCGACCTTCTCGGCGATCTGCGTCTGGGTCATGTTCCCGTAGAACCGCAGGATCAGGATCCGGCGCTCGCGCTCGGGAAGCTCGGCCAGCAGCGGCTGCAGGGTCTCCTGCTGGTCCACCTCGGCCAGCGCGCGGTCCTCGAAGCCGATGCGGTCGCCGACCGACGCCGAGTCCTCGTCCGGGCCCAGCACCTCGTCCAGCGACTGCGACCGGTAGCCGCCCGCGGCCTCCAGTCCCTGGTAGACGTCCTCGATCGGCTCCTTGAGGTGGGCGGCGATCTCGCTGGGCGTCGGCGCGCGGCCCAGGGTCTGGGCGAGTTCGGCGCTGGCCGTGCTGACCGCGAGGTGCAGCTCCTTCAGCCGCCGGGGCACGCGCAGCGACCAGCAGGTGTCGCGGAAGTGGCGGCGGACCTCGCCCATCACCGTGGGGATCGCGAAGGACAGGAAGTCCGTGCCGCGGGCGGGGTCGAAGCGGTCGACGGCGTTGATCAGGCCGACGGTCGCCACCTGGAGCAGGTCGTCCTGGGGCTCGCCGCGGTTGGCGAAGCGCTGGGCGATGTGCTGGGCGACCGGGAGGTGGCCGGTGACCAGCCGGGTGCGCAGGTCGGCGCGGCGCGGGTCGTCGGGCGACAGCGCGGCGAGCTCGTCGAACAGGGGGGCGAGGTCCGCGTAGTCACCTGTCTCGCGCCGGGCGTGCGTCGTCAGGTGGGGCTGGGTCACAGCACGCCGCTCTTCCTGGCCATGAGGACCTCGATGACCAACTGCGCCTGCCCGGAGTCGGTGCGCACGGTGGTGGCGATCGAGTCGACCAGCGCGGTCAGCAGCCGCCAGCCCAGGGTGTCCGGCCTGATGGGGGCGGTGTCGGTCACGGCGACCGAGACGCCGAAGGTGAGCGACCGCGGCAGCAGCGAGAACCGCCCGCACAGCCTGCCGCCGGGGACCGCGCGCCGGATCAGCATCGTGCAGATCTCGTCGGCGACCAGCTTGAGGTCGGCGATCGCGTCGATGTCGTAGTCGGCGCGCATGGCCACCGCGCCCGCCATGGTGCGTACCAGCGGGAGACTGTCCAGTGCCGCGTCGACCCGCAGTTCGACGAGTTCGCCTTGCGTCATGGCCTCAGCCGTATCCGAGTCGGCGCCTGTGGCCGCCGGTTGCGGCCACCAGCCCACGTGCGTCCAGTCAGTCACGGTGGTGAGGTACCCGCTCAGCGCGGATTCACACGTGAGGGAGACGCATCAGCGCATGCGGGAGCGTCCGAGCGGCGACAGCCGGAGGTGATCCACGCGCGCCGCGTGGCGTTCGGCCACACGGCCGGTGAACGCGTCCCAGGCGTCCGGCTCCTCCTCGGCGTGGCCGGTGAACAGGACCAGCGCGTGCTCGCCCTCGCGGACGGGCAGCCGGGGGAATCCGTTCGGGCCGGGGTCGGTCTCCAGCAGACCGAGGGGGGTGCCGGTGGGAACGCCTGCGATGGCGGCGCGCACCGCGTCGTCGGCGGGTCGGGGGAGCAGGCACACGGTGGCGGTGATCAGCGCGTGTCCCGAGGTGTCGGGCAGGTCGCCCCAGCCCGGTGCGGGGCGCAGCAGCAGCACGTCGTCGGAGTCCACCATGGCCGCGTTGGCGGCGGCGCGATTGGACTTCCACGCCTCACTGTCCAGATAGAACGCTTCGAGCGCGCGCGTGCGCCGGTCGAGGTCGGGGAACGAGCGGACCCAGACGAACCGGTCGGGGTCGTCGAGGTCGGCGAACTGCCCGTCGACCCGCATCCCGCACGCCTCGAGGGAGTCGGTGAAGACGCGCTCGAACAGGTCCGCGAGCACGGGGAACCCGCCGGGGCGCAGCGTGTACTGGCGCAACTCGACCACAGTCATGCGGCGAACTGTACGGACCGTTCGGTACAGTTTCAACGGGCGAACGCGCGGAGTCCCGCGTAGGCACCGTCCAGCGCGTCGGAGAGGGCCTGCGGGTCCTCGTAGGTGCGGGCCATGAGCAGGCCGCCCTGCAGCGCGCCGATCGTGGCCCGGGCCAGGCGCGCCGGGTCCGCGTCGGCGGCGAGTTCGCCGCGGTCCCGCAGGGCGGCCAGGCCCTCGGCGAGGGGGGTCGACCAGCGGTCGAAGGCGGCGACCAGGGCGTGGCGCACGTCCTCGTCGGTCCCGGCCAGCTCCGCGGCCAGCGCGCCGAGCGGGCACGCCGCCACGCCGGTCGGTCCGGCGAACACCCCGGGCAGGGCGGCCAGCCAGCGCTCGATGCCCGCCCAGCTGGTCAGCTCGGCCAGGTGCTCGCGCTGGCCGTCGAGCAGGCAGTCGAGCTGGTGGTCGAGCACGGCCGCGACCAGGTCGGCCTTGCCGTCGAAGTAGTGGTAGAGCTGGCTCTTGCCGCACTCGGCGCGCTCCAGCACGTCGTCGACGCCGGTCGCGCGCACGCCCTGGGCGCGGAACAGCTCGGCGGCGGCGCGGACCAGGCGCTCCCGCGTCCGCCTTCCGCGCTCGGTCCTGGGTAGGGTGGCCATCCGGCGAGTGTACTGATCGGTCCACACCGGCTACACTCCGTGCGCATCGCGTCCTAGGGAGTCCACTGTGTCGTCTGAGCCGACCGGTCCGGTCGGGCTGGTGCTGGCCCGCCCGGCGCGGCTGCTGGGCGTCGAGCCGTTCTTCATGGAGTTCATCGCGGGCATCGAGGAACGGCTCGCCGAGCGCGACCTCTCGCTGCTGCTGCACGTCGTGGCGGACCACGAGGCGGAGATCGCCGCCTACCGGCGCTGGGCCGAGCGCGACCTCGTCGCCGCCGCGATCGTCGTCAACCGGACGGTCGACGACCCGCGGCCGGACGAACTGGTGGCCATCGGGCTGCCCGCGCTGCTGGTCGGCGAGCCCGCGGCGGGGCTGCCCGCCGTGCGCACGGACGACGCGGGCCCGGTCCGCGCCGCCGCCGAGCACCTGCTCGGCCTCGGCCACCGCCGCATCGCCAGGGTGAGCGGCCCGGACACGCTGCTGCACACCCGCGCCCGCGCGGCGGCGCTCGCCGAGGCGTGCGCGGCGGCGGGGATCGAGCCGGTGACCGTCGAGGGCGACTACTCGGAGCAGTCGGGCGCCAAGGCGACAGCCGACCTGCTGCGCGCGGACGAGCCGCCCACGGCGATCCTGTACGACAACGACGTGATGGCGGTCGCCGGGCTCGGCGCCGCGAAGGAACTCGGCGTCGATGTGCCCGGCGCGCTGAGCCTGATCGCCTGGGACGACTCGACGCTGTGCAGGCTGGCCTCGCCGGGCCTGACGACGATGAGCGTGGACGTCCACCGCTTCGGCGGGACCGTCGCCGACTCCGTGCTCGACCTCCTCGCCGGTCGCCCGGTCCCCGAGCGCTGGTCGCCCGCCGCGCGGCTGGACGTGCGGGGCAGCACCGCGCGGGCCGTATGAAGCGGCCGACCATCGCCGACATCGCCAAGGCGGCGGGTGTCTCGACGGGTGCGGTGTCGTACGCGCTGAACAACCGGCCCGGGGTCTCGGAGAGCACGCGCGCCCGAATCCAGGACATCGCCGACCGGCTCGGCTGGGTGCCCAACCGCGCCGCCCGCGCGCTGTCCGACGGCCGGGCGGGCGCCATCGGCCTGGTGATCGACCGGCCGGCCAGGGCGATCGGGGTGGAGCCGTACTTCATGCAGCTGGTGTCCGGCATCCAGGACGCCCTCGCCGATGGAACCACGTCGTTGCTGCTGCAGGTGACGGACAACGCCGAGACCGAGCTGACGCTGTACCGGCGGTGGTGGGCCGAGCGGCGGGTCGACGGCGTGCTGCTGGTGGATCTGCGCGCGGACGACCCCCGGGTCGACCTGGTGACCCGGCTGGGGCTGCCCGCGGTGATCTTCGGCGAGCCGGTCGTGCCCGACGGCCCGCCCTGTGTGTGGACCGATGACGCGGTGGCGATGGTCGAGGTCCTGCGTCATCTGGCGGGGCTGGGGCACCGCCGGGTGGGGCGGATCGCCGGGCCTGCGGAGTTCGTGCACACGCGGTCGCGCTCGCGGGTGTTCCTGGCCGAGGCGGAGCGGTTGGGGTTGGCGGCGGGGATCATCAACGCGGACTACAGCGCGGAGGACGCCGGACGGGCCACCCGCCAGGCGCTGGGGGTGGGGTCGCCGCCCTCGGCCTTGGTCTTCGACAACGACGTGATGGCCGTGGCGGCCCTGGGTGTTGCGCAGGAGCTGGGGTTCGCGGTGCCGGAGGACTTGTCGATCGTGGCTTGGGACGACTCGACGTTGTGCTCGTTGGTGCGGCCCGCTTTGACGGCCGTGCGGCGACCGATCGTGGAGCGGGGGGCGGCCGCGGTGCGGTTGTTGCTGTCGGTGATCGAGGGGGTGGGTGGGGGGCATCTGCGGACGGCTGATCCGGTGTTGGTGGTTCGGGGGAGTACGGGGGCGGTTTAGGGCGGGGCTTCTGGGGTGGGGTTTGGGGCGGGGCTTCTGGGGAGGTTGGGCGGGGCTTCTGGGGGGTTTGGGCGGGGCTTCCGGGGGGCGGGGCTTCTGGAGTGGGTCTTGGGGGCTGGGCTGTCCTTGCTGGTGGGGCGGTTGTTCCTGGGCGTTGCCTGCTCTGGCTTGCCCTTGCTTCCGGCCCGGCCCTGCTTGCGCACCGTCCGGTCGCTGGTTCTGTCGGAATGGACTTGCGCCTGCCCTCCCTTGCCTGCCCTGCCCTTCCTTGCCTGCCCTGCCTTGCCTGCCCTGCCCTTCCTTGCCTGCCCTGCCTTGCCTGCCCTGCCCTTCCTTGCCTGCCCTGCCTTGCCTGCCCTGCCCTGCCTTGCCTGCCCTGCCTTGCCTGCCCTGCCCTTCCTTGCCTGCCCTGCCCTCCCCTTGCCTGCCCTGCCCTGCCTGCTTGCGCTCCGTTATGTCGCCGGTCCTGTTGGCGTGGACCCGCTCCTCCCTTCCTTGCCCTTCCTTCCTTTGCCCTTCCTTCCTTTGCCCTCCCTTGCTTGCCCTCCCTTGCTTGCCCTCCCTTGCTTGCCCTCCCTTGCTTGCCCTCCCTTGCCAGCCCTTCCTTGCCTGCGCCCCGTCATGCCGCCGTCCCTGTCGGCATGGAGCCGCACCGGCCCATCCGCTTGCCCTTCCTTGCTGCCTTCCCTTACCTGTCCTCGGTTGCCTGGTGCCCTGTCTTGCCTTCTGTCTCCTGCCTCCTCTGTCCCTTTGCCTTCCGTGGCTTGGTTGTCGGCTCGCCGTTCCGGCGTTGCTCTTGATCAAAAGCGTCCTCGCCGGACGGGCAGGTCTCCGGGATGGGGTCGGGCTTGCCTGCCATCCCGTCGACCTCCCGGAGGGTTACCACACCCAGGGTGGGGGCGCGGAGCTTTGGGTGTTCGCTTGTCAGAGCCCTGGGGGCTCTGACGTTGCAAGCTGCAGTTTCGTTGAGGGCCGCGCCCCCACCCTGGGTGTGGTAAGGCTGCGCCAGGTCGACGGGATGGCAGGCAAGCCCTGCTTTGGGGGGTGGTGGGGGTTGACGCTTAACCGGTTAATTGGTTAAGTGTGGGCGTCCTTCCTCTCGGCGGAGACACACCTTGGGGTGTGGGAGCGGCTCCGCGGTCAGGCGGGTGGCACGCCTGTGCGTCCGACGTGACTGCCGCTTCCCATGACTGTCCACTGTGTCGTTCCGGCGTGCGCTTTCTCCGAATTGTTGACGACGACGATTCAGCCGAGAGGTGTTCCCATGAGGAAACGGCTGGCCGTGGCCTTGACCACGCTCGCCGCTTTGGTCCTGACCCTGGTTGTGGTGGTGCCGTCCGCTTCGGCGGCCACCGGGCTGCATGTGCGGGAGGGACGGCTCTACGAGGCCAATGGCACCGAGTTCGTGATGCGCGGGGTCAACCACGCGCACACCTGGTATCCCGGGGAGACCAGCTCCTTCGCCAACATCAAGGCCACTGGCGCCAACACGGTCCGGGTGGTGCTGTCCGACGGCACGCGGTGGACGCGCAACGGTGGGGCCGATGTGGCCAACGTGATCTCGCTGTGCAAGACCAACAGGCTCATCTGCGTCCTGGAGGTGCACGACACCACCGGTTACGGCGAGCAGAGCGGGGCCGCGTCGCTGGCGCAGGCCACCGACTACTGGCTCAGCTCCGACATCCGGGCCGCGCTCGCCGGGCAGGAGGACTACGTCATCCTGAACATCGGCAACGAGCCCTTCGGCAACACCGGCTACCAGGACTGGACCGCGCACAGCAGCCAGGCCATCCAGCGGTTGCGGGCGGGCGGGTACGACCACGTCCTGATGGTCGACGCCCCCAACTGGGGGCAGGACTGGTCGTTCACCATGCGGGACAACGCCGACCGGGTCTACGCCGCCGACCCGACCGGCAACACCATGTTCTCCATCCACATGTACGGGGTGTTCGACACCGCCGCCGAGGTGTCGGCCTACCTCGCCGCGTTCGTCGACGCGGGGCTGCCGATCCTGGTCGGCGAGTTCGGCCACGACCACTCCGACGGCAACCCCGACGAGGACGCCATCTTCGCCACCGCCCAGCAGCTGCGCCTGGGCTACCTGGCCTGGTCGTGGAGCGGCAACGGCGGCGGCGTCGAGTACCTGGACATGGTGACCTCCTTCAACCCCGCCCAGCTCACCGCATGGGGCCAGCGCGCGGTCAACGGCGCCAACGGCATCAGGGCCACCTCCCGCGAGGCCACGGTCTACGGCGGCGGCCCTGGCGACACCACCCCGCCCACCGCGCCGGGCGCGCCGACGGCGTCGGACGTCACCGCGAGCAGCGTCCGTCTGTCGTGGACGGCCGCCACCGACAACGTCGGGGTGACCGGCTACCAGGTCGTCCGCGTCGCAGGCGGCGGTGAGACCCCGGCGGCCTCGTCGGCCACCACCTCGGCCACCGTCACCGGGCTCACCGCGTCGACCGCCTACACCTTCGCCGTCTACGCCACGGACGCCGCGGGCAACCGCTCGACGAGGTCGGCGACGGTGAACGTCACCACGACCGGTGGCGGCGGGGGCTCCTGCGCGGTCACCTACAAGGTGGCAGGCCAGTGGCAGGGCGGCTTCCATGGCGACGTCACCATCCGCAACACCGGGGCGTCCCCGGTGTCCGGGTGGTCGCTGCGCTGGTCGTTCGCCGACGGGCAGCGGATCTCCCAGATGTGGAACGCCACGCCGACGCAGTCCGGCGCGCAGGTCACCGCGGCCAACGCGGGCTGGAACGGCACGATCGCCTCCGGCGGCTCGGCGAGCTTCGGCTTCATCGGCAGCTGGACCGGGGCCAACTCCGCGCCGACCGCGTTCACCCTCAACGGCGCCGCCTGCACCGTCGGCTGATACCCCGGCCCGGTGGCGGCGGCCCACTCCGCATCCTTGCCCCGCCGCCCCGGGCCGGCCCGTCCCCAGTGGAGGAACCGTGCTCCGCAAAGCCCTGCTCCCCGCCATCCTCGCCGCCGTCACCGTCGGCCTCGCCATGATCGCCGCCCCGGGAACCGCGGCCCCCGCCGCGCCGGTGCGGGTGATGGCGCTGGGCGACTCGATCACCGGCTCGCCCGGCTGCTGGCGCGCGCTGCTCTGGGACAAGCTCCGCCAGGCCGGTCGGCAGTCCCAAGTGGACTTCGTCGGCACGCTGTCCCCGGACGGCTGCGGCTTCGCCTTCGACGGCGAGCACGAGGGCCACGGCGGCTATCTCGCCACCGACGTCGCCGCGCAGAACCAGCTCCAGGCCTGGCTCTCGGCCACCCGGCCGGACGTGGTGATGATGCACTTCGGCACCAACGACGTGTGGAGCAACCGCTCCACCGCGCAGATCCTGGCCGCTTTCGACACGCTGGTCGCCCAGATGCGCGTGAGCAACCCGGACATGCGGGTGCTGGTCGCGCAGATCATCCCGATGAACCCGCCCACCTGCGCGGAGTGCGCGCGACGGGTCGTCGACCTCAACGCGGCGCTGCCCGCGTGGGCGGCGGCCAGGTCGACCACCCGGTCACCGGTCAGGATCGTCGACCAGTGGACCGGCTTCGACACCGCCGCGGACACCTACGACGGCGTGCACCCCAATGCCGCCGGGGACCGCAAGATCGCTGACCGGTGGTACCCGGCGCTGGTCGAGGCCCTCTCCGGCCCACCACCGACGACCAGCACAACGCCTACCACCACCACGCCCACCACCACCACTCCCACCACCACGACCGACTCCCCGCCGCCCGGCTGCACGGCCACCGTGCGGGTCGCCAACCGCTGGCCCGGCGGCGCGCAGGTGGACCTCGTGGTCGAGAACCGCGGCCCGGCGGAGATCCGCGGCTGGACCGTGCGGTTCGCCCTGCCGTCGGGAAACACCGTCGCGCAGTCCTGGAACACGGCGGTCACGGTGTCCGGTGTGGACGTCACCGCGCGGAACGTCGCGTGGAACGCGTCGGTGCCGCCGGGCCGGTCCGCCTCGGCCGGGCTGATCGTCTCCGGCGACGTGTCGGGCTAAACGCCGAGCGGGGCGTGCTCAATGAACGGCTGACCGGAAGCCGGTGACGCAGCGTCGCGGCCGGGCCCGCCGAGGGCCCGGCCGCGTCGGGCTGCCCGAAAGATCTTCGCGTCCGGTGAGGAACACACCGACTCTTGACGAGATCGGGCCGCGAATGCTCCCCTAGTTCTGGGAGCGCTCTCAGTCCCGAGTGCGGCTCCCGGACCATCGAAGGAGATGACCCGTGCGAACACGACGCAACGGCGCGTTGCTCGCGGGCCTGGTCGGTGTGCTGACGGCTGGGGGAATCCTGATCCCCACCACCACGGCGCAGGCCCACGGAGGCATGACCTTCCCGGCCACCCGGACCTACGCCTGCTACGTCGACGGCCGGGCGGGCGGCGGCGGAGGCGACCTCGCGCCGCAGAACGACGCGTGCGAGGCCGCGGTGGCCATCAGCGGGAAGCAGCCCCTCTGGGACTGGTTCGGCAACCTGATCAGCCTCGCCGGAGGCAGGCACCGCGAGATCATCGCCGACGGCGACCTGTGCGGGCCGACGGCCAAGTACGACGGCTTCAACATCGCGCACTCGGCGTGGCCGACCACCACCCTGCAGGCCAACTCCCAGGTGACGTTCCGGTACAACGCCTGGGCCCCGCACCCGGGCACGTGGTCCCAGTACGTCACCCGCGACGGGTGGGACCCCTCGCAGCCGCTGAAGTGGTCGGACCTGGAACCAGCGCCGTTCAACGCGGTGACCAACCCGCCGATCAACGGCAGCGGCCCGGAGGGCGCGGAGTACACCTGGCCGGTCACCCTGCCGAACAAGTCCGGCAGGCACATCATCTACTCGATCTGGCAGCGCTCCGACAGCCCGGAGGCGTTCTACAACTGCTCCGACGTCGTGTTCACCGGCGGTTCCGGCGGCGGCGACACCGTCGCGCCGTCCGCGCCGGGAACGCCTTCCGCCAGCGCGATCACCGCCTCGTCGGCGCAGCTGAGCTGGGCGGCGTCGACGGACAACACCGGCGTCACGGGGTATGAGGTCTACCGCGAGAACGGGGCCGACGACACGCTCCTCGCCTCGACGACGACCAACTCCGCGTCGCTGACCGGGCTCACCGCGAGCACCGCGTACCGCGTGTACGTCGTGGCCAAGGACGCGGCGGGCAACCGGTCGGCGGCGTCGGCGGCGGGCGCGTTCACCACCTCGTCCGGCGACGGGCCGGGCGGCTCGACCTGCCGGGTGGCGCACACCGTCTCCACCACGTGGAACGGCGGCTTCACCGGCACGGTCCGCATCACCAACACCGGCACGGCCGCGGTGTCCGGCTGGACGCTGACGTGGGACTACCCGGGCGGCCAGCAGGTCACCCAGGCGTGGAACGCCACGGTGAGCCAGTCCGGGACCCAGGTGACCGCGCGCAACGCGTCGTGGAACGGGTCGATCGCGCCGAGCGCGACCGTCGAGTTCGGATTCAACGGCTCCGCGCAGCAGGGTGCGCAGGCGCCGGGCGGGTTCGCGCTCAACGGCACGGCGTGCGCCGTTTCCTGATGGATGGCGGGGTGGGTCCGCCCGGGCCCACCCCGCCCCCGCCCGCGCGAGGAGTCGCCGGATGTTCCGCTTGATCGCGGGTGTGGCCGTGCTGGCCGCGCTCACCGCGTGCAGCGACGCGGGCCACCACGATGACCCCATGCTGATCCCGGCCGGGTCGAGCGGGGCGGCCGCGCTCGGCCAGCCCGTCACCGAGCTGGACACCCTGGTGGACTGGGTGCAGAACGCCACCGACGAGTGCGACGACGCCGAGCCCGCGACGGAGCAGGACCTGCGGGACTACCTCGGCCCCACGCGTTTCCCCTGGTATGCCTCGTATGTCGGCGCTTGGGCCACGTGCAAGGTCGCGCCCTACGAGAAGATCGGACTGGTCGTGTTCGCCCCGGGCGCGCAGGCCGCGTTCCAGGAGTCCTGGGCGGCGGCGCTGCGCGCTGGCGAGGACCGGAGCAACCCGGACTGGGCCTTCGGCAACGGCTTCGCGGTGACCGCGGGCCCGCTGGGCGTCGAGCGCCTCGGCCTGCGGTACCTGATGTGCGAGCCGGGGGACATCCCGGCCGAGGGCGCCGTGCCGTCCGATGTGGAGGGCTGCGTGTTCGCCGCCCTCGGCCACCGCCACGAGTGAGACCGGCCGTCACCGGCCCCTGAGACCGGAACCGCCCGCCGAGAGACTGGGAGCGCTCTTACACGGCGGGCGGTTCCGCCTTTCCGACGTTCGGCCGCATCGGCCGCCCCTCGTTAGGCCATTCGTGCGCGGCCGGTTTTGCCTGTTCCCAACCGGCGTGCTGCGGGCTACTCTCTGCTGAGAGCGCTCCCAAAGTCGCTCCGGCGATGCCAGCACGGTGATGCTTCGAGGAGGAAGCGGCTGTGACTAGTCGTCCACGCGTGGTCCGCGCGCTGTTATGCGCCGTGATCGCCGCCGCGGTGGTGGTCCCGGTGGCCCGCTCGGCCGCCGCCGCCCCGGCGTTCAACTACGCCGAGGCCCTGCAGAAGTCCCTCTGGTTCTACGACGCCCAGCGCTCCGGCGCCCTGCCCGAGGACAACCGGGTGTCCTGGCGCGGGGACTCGGCGCTGACCGACGGCGCGGACGTCGGCGTCGACCTGACCGGCGGCTTCTACGACGCGGGCGACCACGTCAAGTTCGGCCTGCCGTTCGCCGCGACGATGACCATGCTGGCCTGGGGCGCGCTGGAGGAGCCTGCGGCCTACGCCCGCTCGGGACAGCTCGACCACCTCAAGGCCAACCTGCGCTGGGGCACCGACTGGATCATCAAGGCGCACCCCGAGCCGAACGTGGTGTACGGGCAGGTCGGCAAGGGCGACGACGACCACCGCTGGTGGGGGCCCGCCGAGGTCATGCCGATGGCGCGCCCGGCGTACAAGGTGGACGCGAGCTGCCCGGGGTCGGACCTGGCCGGGGAGTACGCAGCGGCGATGGCCGCCGCGTCGCTGGTCTTCCGCGACAGCGACCCGGCCTACTCGGCCACGCTGCTCACCCACGCCCGGCAGCTGTACTCCTTCGCCGACACCTACCGCGGCCGCTACAGCGACTGCATCACCGACGCGCAGAGCTTCTACCGCTCGTGGAGCGGCTACCAGGACGAGCTGGTGTGGGGCGCGATCTGGCTGCACAAGGCCACCGGCGACGCGGGATACCTGGCCAAGGCCGAGACCGAGTACGACCGCCTCGCCACCGAGCCGCAGAGCACCGAGCGCTCCTACCGCTGGACCATCGCCTGGGACGACAAGTCCTACGGCGCCTACGTCCTGCTCGCCGAGCTGACCGGCGGGGACCGCTACTTCACCGACGCCAACCGCTGGCTGGACTACTGGACCGTCGGCCACAACGGAAACCGCGTCCGGTACTCCCCGGGCGGGCAGGCGGTGCTCGACACCTGGGGATCCCTGCGGTACGCCGCCAACACCGCCTTCGTGGCGATGGTGCACGCGGAGAACGTCACCGACCCGGTGCGCAAGGCCCGCTATCACGACTTCGGCGTCCGGCAGGTCAACTACATCCTCGGCGACAATCCGCGCTCGTCCAGCTATGTCGTCGGGTTCGGCCAGAACCCGCCGCGCAACCCGCACCACCGCACCGCGCACGGCGCGTGGCTGGACAGCAGCAAGACGCCCGAGATCAGCAGGCACGTGCTCTACGGGGCGCTGGTCGGCGGGCCGTCCACGAACAACGACGCCTACGTCGACAACCGGGACGACTACGTGGCCAACGAGGTCGCGCTGGACTACAACGCCGGTTTCACCAGCGCGTTGGTGAAGCTGTACGACGAGTTCGGCGGCGCCCCGCTGGCGGACTTCCCGCCCGTTGAGACCCCGGACATGGACGAGATCTACGTCCAGGCGGGCGTGAGCCAGTCGTCGGCGACGTTCACCGAGGTAAAGATGTTCGCCTACAACCGCTCGGCGTTCCCGGCCAGGGCGGTGACCGACGGCGTGGTCCGCTACTACTTCACCCTCGATGGCGCCACCCAGCCGGGCCAGATCACCGCCACCGCGAACTACAACCAGTGCGGCGCGCCGTCCGCGCCGAAGCGGCACGCGGGCGCGGTGTACTACGTCGAGGTGCGGTGCGCGGGCGACATCGCGCCTGCCGGGCAGAGCGCGTGGCGGCGGGAGATCCAGCTCCGGCTGACCAGCGCGGGCACGTGGGACCCGGCCAACGACTGGTCCTACCAGGGCCTGACCGCCGCGCAGGCCACCACCGACAACATCATCATCGCCGACGCGTCGGGCGTGCTGTGGGGCGAGACGCCGGACGGCGGCACGCCCGATCCCGACCCGGACCCGGACCCGACGCCTGACCCCGACCCGGACCCCACACCCGATCCCGACCCGACCGGTCCGGTGGTCGTCCAGCACCGCACGGCGAACTCCTCGCCGACGGAGAACCAGATCCGCGGCGCGGTGCGCGTCCGCAACACCGGGGACGCGCCCCTCGACCTGGCGGCCACGACCCTGCGGTACTGGTTCACCGGCGACGGCGCGCAGTCGTTCCAGGTGTGGTGCGACTACGCGGCCGTCGGCTGTGCCAACGTCCGGATGAGCGTGGTGCGCCTGCCCTCCGCGCGCACAGGCGCCGACCACTACGTCCAGATCGCCTTCACCGCCGGGACCGTCCCACCCGGACAGGACTCCGGCGAGATCCAGCTGCGGGTGGCCAAAGCGGACTGGTCACCGCTCGACCAGACCGACGACCACAGCTATTCCGGCGCCACCGCCGCCTACCGGGACGCTCCCCGGGTGACGGCGCACACCGGCTCCACCCTGTCCTGGGGCACCGAACCTTAGGCGGGACAACGCACCAGCCCCGGCCCGGGGCGGCTGTGCCCCGGGCCGGCCCCCCGCGCACGCGGGTATCCCTGTGTCCCTTGAAGGAGGACCTGCAACGATGCGATCCGTCCTGTCCCGCCGAGCCCGGCCAGGGCCGCTGGGGGTGGCGCTCGCGGCGACCACCCTGGCCGCCGGGGCCCTGGTGCCCCTGGCAGGCACGGCGCACGCCGCCGTGGCGTGCTCGGTGACGTACACAACCAACCAGTGGCCGGGCGGTTTCACCGCGAACGTCAGCCTGCGCAACGAGGGCGACGCGCTGACCGGCTGGCGGCTGAGCTGGACCTTCCTCGACGGCCAGCGAATCCAGCAGCTGTGGAGCGGCCGCCACACCCAGAGCGGCAACGCCGTGACCGTGACCAACGAGGCGTGGAACGGCAACGTCGCCGCGGGCGGCTCGGTCAGCTTCGGCTTCAACGCCAGCTGGACCGGGCAGAACCGGCCGCCGACCGACTTCGCCGTCAACGGCACGCCCTGTACCGGCGCCAACAAGCCGCCCACGGTGTCGCTGACGGCCCCGGCCGACAACTCCAGCCACCCGGTGGGCACGCCGATCACCGTCTCGGCCAACGCCGCGGACACCGACGGCACCGTCGACCGGGTCGAGTTCTACAACGGCACCACGCTGATCGGCACGGACACGACCGCGCCGTACAGCGTGCAGTGGGCGAACGCGCCGGTCGGGCAGCACTCGCTGGCCGCGCGGGCGCACGACAACCGCGGCGCGTCCGCGCTGTCGACGCCGATCGCGGTGACCGTCGTGAGCGCGCCCACCATCGTGGCCAGCCCGGCCACGGTGACCGTCCGCCAGGGGCAGAGCGCGCAGACCGGGATCAAGCTGGCCACCCAGCCGTCGGGCCCGGTGACCGTCGCCGTCGCCCGCAGCGCGGGCAGCACCGACCTGACCGCGACGCCCGCCAGCCTGACGTTCTCGCCGACGGACTGGAACACCGCCAAGCCGGTGACCATCACCTCGGCCGACAACGGCGGCGCGCTCGCCAGCGCGACGTTCCGGGCGACCGCGACCGGCTACACCGCGGCGACCATCGAGGCCCGCGAGCTGTCGGCGGACACCTCGGACTACACCGCGGCGTTCCTGGAGCAGTACAACAAGATCAAGGACCCGGCCAGCGGCTACTTCCGCGACATCAACGGCCTGCTCGTGCCCTACCACTCGGTGGAGACGCTGCTGGTGGAGGCGCCCGACCACGGTCACCAGACCACGTCTGAGGCCTACAGCTACTACCTGTGGCTGGAAGCGGCCTACGGCCGGATCAGCGGCGAGTGGGGTCCGTTCAACGACGCGTGGGAGTCGTTGGAGAAGTACATCATCCCGTCGGCTGCCGACCAGCCCAACGCGGGCCGGTACAACCCGGCCGACCCGGCGACCTACGCGCCGGAGCACCCGCACCCGTCGGCGTACCCGTCGCAGCTCGACGGCAACGTCCCGGTCGGCCAGGACCCGATCGCCGGTGAGCTGCGCACCGCGTACGGCTCCGACACGATCTACGGCATGCACTGGCTGCTGGACGTGGACAACACGCTCGGCTTCGGCCACTGCGGCGACGAGTCGGACGCGGCCCCGGCCTACATCAACACCTACCAGCGCGGCTCGCAGGAGTCGGTGTGGGAGACCATCCCGCAGCCCTCGTGCGACACCTTCGCCCACGGCGGGCCCAACGGCTTCCTCGACCTGTTCACCGGGGACGGCCAGTACGCCAAGCAGTGGAAGTACACCAACGCCCCCGACGCCGACGCGCGCGCGGTGCAGGTGGCCTACCTGGCGAACAAGTGGGCGACCGAGCAGGGCAAGGCCTCCCAGGTCGCGGGCGTCGTCGCCGACGCGGCGAAGATGGGCGACTACCTGCGGTACGCCATGTTCGACAAGTACTTCAAGCGCATCGGCGACTGCACGAACCCGATGACGTGCCCCGGCGGCACGGGCAGGCAGAGCCAGCACTACCTCATGTCCTGGTACTACGCATGGGGCGGCGCGACGGACACCTCGGCCGGGTGGGCGTGGCGCATCGGCGACGGCGCCAACCACCAGGGTTACCAGAACCCGCTGGCGGCCTACGCCCTGGCCAACGACCCGGCGCTGAAGCCGAAGTCGGCGACCGGCGCGCAGGACTGGGCGACCAGCCTCACCCGGCAGCTGCAGTTCATCAAGTGGCTGCAGTCGGCCGAGGGCGGCATCGCAGGCGGCGCGACGAACAGCTGGGACGGGCAGTACACCCAGCCGCCGACGGACCTGCCGACGTTCAACGGCATGTTCTACGACTACCAGCCGGTCTGGCACGACCCGCCGTCGAACCGCTGGTTCGGGTTCCAGGTGTGGGGCATGGAGCGGGTCGCGGCGCTGTACTCCGAGACCGGCAACGCCCAGGCCAAGGACATCCTCGACAAGTGGGTGCCGTGGGCCATCGCGCACACCGACATCGGCGAGGGCGGCGACTTCGCCGTGCCGTCCGACATGACCTGGACCGGAACGCCGTCGGGCGACTTCACCAGCAGCGGGAGCAACTGGCCCGCCGCGAACCCCGGTCTGCACGTCACCGTCGACACGCAGGGCCGCGACGTCGGCGTGGCGGCCGCACTGGCCAAGACCCTGCTGCACTACGCGGCGCGGTCCGGCGACGCGGCGGCCCGCACGACCGGCGAGGGCCTGCTGAACGCCCTGCTGGCGAACCAGACCGAGATCGGCATCGCCACGCCGGAGACGCGGTCGGACTACGCGCGCTTCGACGACGAGTACGTCCCCGGCGGCGAGGGCACCTACGTGCCCCCGGGCTGGAGCGGCACGATGCCGAACGGCGACGTGATCGAGCCGGGCGCCACCTTCCTGTCGATCCGGTCGTACTTCATGGACGACCCGGACTGGCCGAAGGTGCAGGCGTACCTGGACGGCGGGCCCGCGCCGACGTTCACCTACCACCGGTTCTGGGCGCAGGCGGAGATCGCGACCGCCTTCGCCGCGCACGTGGACCTGTTCACCCCGTGATCCGCCTGTCCACGCGGTGACGCCGTTGTGAGTTGGGGCCGTCGGACCTCTGGTCCGGCGGCCCCTTCTCGTTAGGCTGCGCCCGTGTTGGACTTGCTGATCACCGGAGCACGGGTGCTGACCATGGACCCCGGCCACCCCACCGCCCACGCCGTCGGCGTGTGGCGGGGGCGGGTCGTCGGGGTCGACGACGCGGTGTCGGGGCTGCCCGCCGCCGCCCGCGTGGACCTCGGCGGGGCGTGGGTGGTGCCCGGGTTCGTCGACGCGCACGTGCACCTGGCGTGGACCGGCCTGGCGGCGGGCGCGCCGTCGGTCGCCGCCTGCGCCGACCGTGCCGCGCTGCTCGCGGTCGTGCGGGAGGCCGTGGCCGCGCGGCGCGCGGGGGAGTGGGTCGACGTCGTGGGGTACGACCAGCGCGGGCTGGGCGGCCACATCACCGCCGCGGAGCTGGACACCGTGGCCGACGGGCGGCTCGTGCACCTCATCCACGACTCCGGGCACGCGTGCGTGGTGTCGTCGTCGGTGCTCGCGCTGCTGCCCGCCGGGGTCTCGCACCGGGACGGGCTGCTGGTGGAGGGCGGCGCGGCGGCCGTCCGGGAGCTGCGGCAGCCGTACTCGCGCGCGGAGCTGGTCGACGCGATCGAGCGGGCGGGGCGGCAGTGCCTGTCCGAGGGCGTGACGGCGTGCGCCGAGGCGGGCATCGGCGGCGGGCTGATCAAGCACAGCCCGATCGAGGGCGCGGCGTACCAGGAGGCCGAGCGGCTGGGCAGGCTGCCGCTGCGCGTGCGCCTGATGGTCTCCGCCGACGTGCTGCGCCCGGTCGCGGCCCATGACTCCGACGAGACGCCGCGCGCGATGGACCTCGGGCTGCGCACCGGTTTCGGCGGCGACCGCCTGGCGCTCGGCGCGGTCAAGGTGTTCACCGACGGCGGCATGATGGCCCGCACGGCCGCCCTGACCGCGCCGTACGCGGACGGCTCCGGCTCCGGCGAGCTGTACGCCGACCCGGCCGAGCTGCACGCGGTGATCAGGGACGCGCACGTCGCGGGCTGGCAGCTGGCCGTGCACGCCATCGGCGACCGCGCCGTCGACGTCGCCCTGGACGGCTTCGAGGCGGCGGTGGCCGTGCCCCGCCCCGGCGCCCGGCACCGCATCGAGCACGCGGGCCTCGTCCGCCCCGACCAGCTGGAGCGCTTCGCCCGCCTCGGCGTCGCCGCCGTCGTCCAGCCCGCGTTCCTGTGGTCCTTCGGCGACGACTACGCCCGCATCATGGGCCCGGAGCGCGCAGGCTGGCTCTACCGCGGCCGCTCGTTCCTCGACGCGGGCGTGCGCCTGGTCGGCAGCTCCGACCGCCCGGTCACCGTGGGCGCCCCGCTGCTGGCGATGCGGTTCATGGTGGACCGCCTGTCGTCGTCGGGGAACGCGGTGGGCGCGGCCGAGGCGATCACGCCGACGCAGGCCCTGCGCGCGTACACGGCGGACGCGGCGTGGGCCTGCGGCTGGGAGCGCGACCTCGGCACGATCGCCCCCGGCCGCCTCGCCGACCTCGTCGTCCTCGACGGCGACCCCTTGCGGTCGTTCGACGTCTCGGTCGTCTCGACTGTCCAGGGTGGACAGGTCGTGCATGGGGAGGGCTGGTAGGTGTGGGCGGGCGGGGGCCGCGGCCCCCGCCCGCCCGGCGGGCTCACCGGCGGCAGGGGTCGCCTGACGGGTGAGCGGAGCTGCCGTGGATGTCGGCCTTCGCCTCGGCGACCACGATGGTGGTCAGCGGGGTCTCCACCGACACGGCGCGCTGGACGAGCACACCGTTCTGCACGGTCTGCGAGTTGAGCTTCAGCGACCCGATCACCAGCGGGATCGTCAGCGGGGCCGAGCCGACCGTCACCGCGACGCCGTTGATCTTGAGCGAGGCGATGTGCGAGTGGCCGGTGAACACCGGCCGGAGGCCGTCCGGACCGGGCACGCAGGTGACCGCGGCGCTGGCCTCGACGACGCCCAGCTCGATCTTCAGCCCGACGGTGCTGATGCCGGTCCGCTCGACCGCGCTGTGCGCCCGCGCGTTGTCACCGGCCTGGGGCGCGACCTGCTGGTCGTCCGGGGTCAGGTCGGTGTCGGCGGTGAGCGCCTCCGCGCCGACGTTGATCAGGCCCGCGTTGAGGTCGGCGGACACGACCGTCTCGGCGTCGTCGACGCACGGCAGGTTCTGCGGGTTCGCCTTGGCGACGCTGATCCCGGCGACCTTCAGCGCGGTGGCCGAGCAGGAGAACGCGCCGTCGCGGTCGGCGTCGACGATCGTGCCGACGCCGACGGGGTCGATGAGCCCGGCGCCGACGGGGTCGGACAGGGTGACGGTGTAGTTCTCCGTCAGCTCGTCGACCGTGTCGCCCACGACCTGCACGGTCACCGGTTTGCTGGTCTCGCCCGGGGCGAAGGTCAGCGTCCCGGAGGACGCGGCGTAGTCACCGGGCGCGGTCGCCGTGCCGTCCGCGGTCGCGTACCGGACCGAGACCGGTGACGGGGACGGCGTGGACAGGGTGACGGTGAACGTCGCCGCGGTGGCGCCCAGGTCGGGCTCGGTCGTGGTCACGTCGTCGATCGAGAAGCCCGGCACCCGGACGGTCACCGTCTGGACGTAGCCCGCGGAGACGCCGTTGACCAGGTAGTCGACCGAGCAGGTGTAGACGCCGGGGGCGGCGTCGGGAGCCGCGCCGATGGTCTCGGTGAACGTCGCGGACTCCCCGCCGACCACGGTGCGGCTCGCCGGGGTGTTGACGACGTCGATCTCGTCGTCGCACGCGCCGACCTGCGGGGTGACGGTCACCTCGATGGCGGCGATGCCGTCGAGGATCGCCTGGGACACCTGGTCGGCGGGCACGTTGTTGAGCAGCACGCCCCCGGTCGCCTCGACCAGCGCGGTCGCCTGCCCGGTGAGGTCGATGTTGCCGACGTTGACCACGATCACCCGCACGTCGGCGGCCTGCAGGGCGGCGATCGCGTCGGCGAGGGTGTGGCCGCCGCTGGGGTCGTGGCCGGGCGCGTCGCCGAACATGGCCAGGATGCGGCTGCTGCCCGGGCGGAACGCGACCGAGCCGGTCGCGATCTCGTAGAGGGCGTTGATCTGGCCCTCGGGGAAGTCGCCGCCGCCGGAGGCGGTCCACTGGTCGATGCCCGCCTGGATCGCGGCCGGGTCGCCGGTGGTGTTCTGGTTCAGCCGGTAGGCGAACGGGTCGGTGAAGTCCTTGTACTCGGCGACGGCGAACTGGGCGCTGGGCTGGGCGGCGAGCACATCCCCGGTGATCTCGCCGGCGTTGGCCTTCACGTTGGCGATGGCCCCGCCCATGCTGCCGGTCGTGTCGGCCAGCAGGACCAGGTCGGGGTTCGGGGGCACCTCGGCGGTGGTGACGGTCTTGGTGACGGTCGTGGTGGCGCCCGGTCCGAGCGTGACGTCCACAGTGGAGGGCGAGACGCCCGGCGGGGCAGCGCTCGCCGCACTCGCGGTCGCGGTCATCAGGCTCGCGGTCACGGCGACCACGATGGCGGCGGCTTGTCTTCGTCCGGTGGATCGGCGCATGGGGGTCCTCCAGGTTCGGTCACGCCATCCTGGTGACACCGCCGATCATCGGACAACGCGTCGGGTCGACCACAACGCCCCCGGTCCAGTGGTCTGACCCTGACTGGCCCAATGAGCGCGCTCCCACAGCACGCTGGGTCGGTCCGGGGTGGGCCGATCAGGTAGAGCCGTTGGACCCGAACCGCCTGCCCCACCGGGCCACCAGGACGCCCAGCGCGGCCGAGGCGATGACGGTCATGCCTGCCAGCGCGGCGGCGCGCCACGGCCACGGCGGGCCCGCGAGCGCCAGGTGCGCGGTGGGGTACTCGGTGAACTTGCCCGCCGCGGCCGCGCTCGCCCGGTCGGCGTGCGCGGCGAGGTCCAGCAGGGCAGCGTCGAACCCGCGCACCCGGCTGACCGGGACGGCGTGCCCGGCGGCCCACGCGGTCAAGGCGGGGTCGTCCGAGGTCAGGACGAGCCGGTCGAGGTCGCCGGGAGCGGCGGGCAGCAGGCGCAGGCCGTGCCGCGTCGTCGTCTCGGCCGCCAGCGAGACGGGCACGGTCCGTTCGGCGAACGATGAGCCGGACAGCACCTCCAGGACGGCGGCCAGGTGGAGTTCGTCCACGCCGGAGGAGACGCCGACGCCGGTGACCGTGCGGCCCCAGGGGAACGCGGCGTTGAGCGCGTACGGGAGATCGGCGGCGCTGTGGCCGTTGACCGGGATGTCCAGCGGCGCGGTGCGCGACCAGCCCGGGTAGCCCGCCCGCGCGCCCGCCCGGTCGGCCTCGTCCGGGCCCGCCAGCCGCTCGACCACCCGCAGCGCGCCGACGATGCCGGAGGTCACGCCCGCTGTGGTGATCACCGTGCCGTCCTCGACGTAGCGCCTGCCCGCGATCCAGTCCACGGCGGGATAGTCAGCGCGCATACCGTCCACAGCGGACCAGAATGTGGTCGCCGACCGCCCGTCGAGCACGCCTGCGGCGGCCAGCAGCTTGGCCCCGGCGCACACGCCGAGCACGACCGCGCCGCGGTCCGCCTGGCGCGCCACCCACTCCCGCAGCGCCGCCTCCTCCCGGCCCGCCCAGTCGACCACCGCGGGCACGACCACGACGTCCGGCGCGGTCGCCTCGTCGAAGGTGTCGTCCGGCACGACGTGCAGGCCGCCCGAGAGCGTCACCGGAGCCAGTTCCTCGGCCACCACCCGCACGGCGAACCGCGGCGATCCGGCGAAGACGGCGTACGGCGCGAGCACGTCCGCGCCGACGGACCCGCTCGCCCCGACCGCCACCGCGACCACCAGCCGGTCCGGTGGCGCGGGCGCGGCGGCAGGCCAGCGGCCCGGTGGCGGCGGGGGGAACCCGGCGGCCATCGACGCTGCCACGCCGAGCGCGGCGGTCCCGGCGAACACGGCGGCGGCGACGAGGAGGGCGGCCAGGACAAGGAGGATGCGGCGCATGACGTCAGTGCTCCAGGTGTGACGAGTGACGGGCTGATGCGGGCTTGTCAGGCGCGCAGCGACGAGGGTGCGACGCCGCGGCGGGCGCGGTAGAGCCTGCGGAGCTGGCGGGCGTCGCGGAAGCCGGTGCGGGCGGCGACGGCCGACACCGGCAGGTCGGTCCCGGCCAGCAGGTCCTCGGCCATGGCCAGGCGCAGGCGCTGGTGGAACTCCAGCGGGGTGATGCCGGTGGCCGAGGTGAACGCCCGGCTGAGCCCGCGCGGCGACAGGTGCACCCGCGCCGCGAGGTCCGCCAGCCGGTGGGGCCGGTCGAGGTGCGCGGCGATGTGGTCCTGCACGGCGTGCACCGCGTCGTCCACGTGGTCGCGGTGGCTGAGGAACGGGCTCAGCTGGGCGCCGTCGCCGGTCCTGCGCAGGTACACCACCAGCGCGCGGGCGACCGCGGCCGTGATCGCCGCGCCGTGGTCGCGGTGCACCAGCGACAGCGCCAGGTCGATGCCCGACGCGATGCCCGCGCTGGTGCTGACCGGGCCGTCGTGGGTGAAGAGGACGCCGTCCTGCACCCTGGCCCTCGGATAGCGCACCCGCATGGGCTCCAGCAGTTCCCAGTGGGTCGTGCAGCGGCGGCCGTCGAGCAGGCCCGCCTCGCCGAGCGCGGCGGCTCCGCTGCAGACCGCGGCGAACTCCGCGCCCGCGGCGGCGGAGCGGCGCAGCCAGGCGGTCAGCGCCGGGTCCACCCGCGGTCCGCCGCGCTCCAGGCGCGGACCGGGGATGAGCACGAGGTCGCCTGCGGACACATCCGGTAGTGGACCGAGGTCCGCCAGGCGCAGTCCCTGCGCGCTCCGCGCGCTCTCGACGGTGCTGGCGTACTCCAGGCGGTACCCCGCGCCCCTGTGGTTCGCCGCGTCGAAGACCTGCACCGGACCGGCGAGGTCCAGGAGGTTGACCGCGGGCTGCACCACGACGACGACCCGCCGCTGTCCACTGTCCACACCACGACGGTAAGGCAGCGGGCGCGGACAGGGGTGGCCGCCGTGGGGACGGATCAGGTCAGGACCGCGTCGGCGGCGGCCTCCCCGGAGGCCACGGCGCCCTCCAGGTAGCCCGGGTGCCGTTCGGCGGTCTCGGTGCCCGCCCAGTGCACCGGGCCCGCGGGCGGGGTGGGGCCGATCACCGAGCCCGCGCCGAGCACGGGCAGTGCGGAGTATCCGCCGCCGACGTGGCGGTCCTCGTGCCAGGACTTCTCATGCCAGTCGACGGGCGATCGAGCCTGGGGGCCGAACGCCGTGGCCAGGACGTCGAGGACGGCCGCTCGCCGACGGCGGGCGGGCAGGGCGGACAGCGCGCGGGCCTCGCCGCCCGCGACCAGGACCGCGAGGTGGCCGGGGCCGCCGGGCGGGGACACGTCGAAGGCGGCGGGTCCGCGCACGGCGACCAGCTGGCCGCTGAACCCCGCCTGCCGCCAGAACGGGTCCGGGTATACCGCGATCGCCTTGTAGACCGCGCCCATGGCGGTGTCGCGCTCGGCCGCCGCGCGTCCTGGGGGCAGGGGCGGATCGTGGCGGATCGCGCGTGCCACTGGCGGTGGGACCGCCACCACCGCGCGGTCCACTCGGATCGGGCCCGAGGGGGTGTCGACCACAACCCCGGGACCGGACCGGGTGATCGCGGTCGCGGGCAGTCCCAGGTGGACGGTCAGGTCGGCGGCCAGCCACTCGGCGAGCCCGCCCGCGCCGCCTGCCAGCAGGCCGTCCTGCGCGCCGCCTTGCATCCCCAGCATCGCCCGCAGCCCGCCCGCCGACCGGATGCCCGCGAGCAGCGTCCGCATCGAGATCGCGTCGGGGTCCTCGGCCATGGCCTCGGTGAGGACGGTGGCGAGCAGGTCGCGTGCGCCCTTCCCCGGAATCCGGCGCAGCCACGCGCCGACCGTGCGGTCGGCGCCGTCGCGGCGCGACAGCGCGGCGAGCCGGAGCAGGGCCAGGCCCGCCGGGACCGCCGTGGCCACCGGGAGCCGCCGCCGGACCCGCGCGCCGTCGACGAACGCGGTCGCTCCGGCGGTCGGTGACGGGAACACCGTCATCCCCGCTTCCGCGGCCAGCGCCCGCACCCGCCCGTGGTCGGCGCCGACCCACATCCCGCCGAGGTCGACCGCGCTGCCCAGGGCCGAGCGGACCGTCCACGCGCGTCCGCCGACGCGGTCGTTGGACTCCAGGACCAGCACGTCCGCGCCCGCGCCCGCCAGGCGCCGCGCCGCAGTGAGTCCCGCGAGGCCCGCGCCGATCACCACCACCTTCATGCAACAACTGTTGCACAACGTCTGTTGCACGACAAGGTAGGGTGGGCCCGTGCCCAAGCAGGTCGACCCCGCCGCCCGTCGGGCGGCCATCGGGGACGCGGTCGTCGACATCGCCGCCGAGCACGGGTTCGCCGCCGTCACCATCCGGGCCGTCGCGCGGCGGGCCGGGGCGTCGACCTCCGTGGTCACCCACTACGTCGCCGGTCGGGACGACCTGCTGCGGCAGGCTGTCCGCAGGGAGGTGGACGCCCGCCGCGAGCACGCCGAGCGGGTGCTGGCCGGTCGCACCGGGGCCGACGGGCTGCGCACCCTCGCCGACTGGGCGGTGCACGCCCCCGGCGAGCGCGCCCAGCGGTTCTGGCTCGCGCTGGTGATGGCCGCCCCGGCCGAGCCCGTCCTGCGCGCCGAGCTCGACCGCTTCACCACCTGGTGGGACGCGCGGGTCCGGGCGCTGGTCGCCGAGGCCGGGCTCGCCGACCCGGGCCTGGCGGCCGACCTGCTGGACGTCGCGGTCGACGGCCTGATCACCGCCCGGTTCGAGGGCGCGGCGGCGTGGAGCGCGCGGCGGTCGCGGCGGGTGCTGGCCGCCGTCCTGGCCGCCGCCGGGCTCAGCCGGTGAGCACGGCGTCCTCGTCGGGGATGCGCAGGGAGGCCACCAGCTCCCGGTAGAGCTCGTCGGTGGCCAGCAGTTCGGTGTGCGTGCCCCGGGCGCGCACGCGGCCGTCCTCCAGCACGATGATGGTGTCGGCGTCGACCACTGTGGACAGGCGGTGGGCGATGGTGACGACGGCGCCCCGGGTGGCCTGGGCGCGGATGACCTCGTGCAGCGCGGCCTCGGTGAGACCGTCGACCTGGGCGGTCGCCTCGTCGAGCAGCAGCACCTCGGGGTCGGCCAGCACGGCGCGGGCCATGGCGATGCGCTGGCGCTGGCCGCCGGAGACCGAGGTGGCCGACAGCGGGGTGTCCAGGCCCTGCTCCAGCCCGTCGGCGAGGGTGTCGAGGCGGACGGCGCGCAGGACGCGGTCGAGGTCGTCCTGCGTGGCCTCGGGGTGGGAGAACAGCAGGTTGTCGCGGATCGTGCCGGGCACGACCGGGGTCTCCTGCTCGACGTAGGCCAGCCGCGCGCGGATGTCGGCGTGGGTCAGCTCGCGGTAGGGGACGCCGTCGACCAGCAGTGTGCCCTCCTGCGGTTCGAGGAAGCGCAGGATCAGCGAGAACAGCGTGGTCTTGCCCGCGCCGGACGGGCCGACGATCGCGGTGTGGCCGGTGCGCGGCACCACCAGGTCGACCCCGCGCACGGCGGGTTCGGCGTCCGGGCCGTAGGCGGCCGTCACCCCGCGCAGCTCCAGGACCGGCGCGGACGGCGAGCCCGTCCCCGCGTCCGACACGGCGCTGTCGTCCTCCACCGGCAGCGCCTCGATCTCGCGGATGCGCGCGGCGGCGGCGATGCCGTTCTGCAGGGCGGTGACGTTCTGGCTCAGCGAGGTGATCGGGTCGAGCAGCCCGAAGGCGTACAGCAGGAACGCGATCAGCGCCGACACCGCGAGGTCGCCGTCGGCCACCCGCCACGCGCCGATGCCCAGGATGAGGATGATCGCCAGCTGGATGCCCGTCCACGCCGTGCTCCACGCGACCGCCTCGCGGCGCACCGCGGCGATGCTGTGCCGGGCGGCCTCGCGGGCGTCGGCCATGATCAGCTCGGCCTGGCGCTCCTCGGCCCGGCTCGCCTTCACCGTGCGGACGGCGCGCAGCGCGCCCTCCAGGACCCCGCCCAGGGCGCCGATGTGCGCCTGCGCCTTCTCCTTGGCGACCGCGATCTTGGGCATGAGCACGCCGAACAGGATCGCGATCACGATCACCGACGCGACGGTCGTGGCCAGCAGCACCAGGTCGAGCACGGCCATCATCGCCAGCGTGCCGACCAGCATCACCGCGCCGTTGATCAGCCCGATGACGCTGGACGTGGCCGCCTCGCGCAGCAGGACGGTGTCGGAGGTGACGCGGGTGACCAGCTCGCCGGACTGCCGCCCGGTCACCGCGGGGACGGTCGCGCGGAAGAACCGGCGCACCATGGCCTCGCGTGCGGCCAGCACGACCCGCTCGCCGAGGCTGCCCAGCAGGATCCACTGCGTGAGCCAGACCGCGCTGCCGACCACCAGCAGCGACAGCATGAGGATCACCGGCCCGGACAGCGACGCCGACGCCCCCAGCGAGTCCAGCACCCACTTCGTCGCCAGCGGCGTGGCCAGGCCCGCCGCCGACCCGGCCAGGGCCAACGCGAGCCCGAGCGCGAGGGCACCGCGGTGCGGCCGGGCGAACGACCACAGCACGCGGAGCCGGGGAAACCTTATCGGAACACTCATGCTTACGAGTGGAACACAGCTGTTCCGCTACGGTCAACCGAAATTCCATTCCGGGTCGTCCTGGCTTACGCTGCGCACATGACCGACGTGCGCACGGAATCGGGCACCCGCGCCCGCACCCGGCGGGCGATCCTGGACGCGGCGGTGGACGTGCTCACCGCCGACCCGGCCGCCTCGCTGGGCGACATCGCCACCGCGGCGGGCGTCGGCCGCACGACCGTGCACCGCTACTTCCCGGAGCGGGCCGACCTGCTGGCCGCGCTCAGCAAGTCGGCGTGGGACCAGGTCACCGAGGCCACCGAGCGCGCCCGCCCGGCCGAGGGACCGGCGGCGGCCGCGCTCGACCGGCTGTGCCAGGAGTACTTCGACCTCGGCCGCGTGCTGATGCTGGTGTTCAACGACCCCCAGCAGTACGCCACCGCCGACTGGGACGCCTGCAGCCCCGCCGACCAGTCCCTGCTGGACCTCGTCGAGCGCGGGCACGAGGACGGCACGATCGATCCCCGCCTGAGCCCGCTGTGGGTCCAGAACGTGCTGTGGTCGATGCTCTACTCGGCGTGGCAGTACGCACAGGACGCGCAGGTGTCGCGCCACCAGGCGCTGGACATGTGCCTCTACAGCCTGCGGAAGACGCTCCGGCCCTAGCCCGTCGCGCTCGGCAGCCGCGCGGGGCAGCCCGTGCCCGCGTACTCGGCGGCGTACTCGAAGTGCCAGTACTCGTTGTCGTAGCGGCGGCACCAGCCGAGCGCCGCGCCGTGGCGCTCCACCCACTCCGCGGACGCCATCGGCTGCACGTCCACGGCGATGCCCGTGACGTGCATGGACTCCTCCGGCGGCAGGACGTACCGCGCGGCCAGCTCGGCCGTGCCGAAGCGGCGGACGGCGTCGTCGAACTCCCGCTGCTGCTGCAGCCTGTTCCGCTTGCCGTCCTGCAGGCACAGGTGGACGCCGTCGCGCTCGGCCGCCGCGCGCAGGCTCCGCCACGCGGTCAGCACGTCCGGGCGCAGGCCGTCGGGCGGCTCGTCGACGTACCGCTCGTCGACCGGGCACACCGGGCCGGTCCGCGGCCCGGGGATGTCCTCCAGCACGGCCTCCGCGTGCCCGGCGACCCGCTCGTGGCCGAAGGTCGAGCACCCCGTCACCGCGAGCACGGCGGCCAGCGCCGCGACGTGGCCGCGCACGCCATGGCCTCGGCGAATGATGGTCATCGTCCCCCCGTTGACTGTCGACGACGCCACGAGCCTCGCAGGCGACGCCGATGCTGTCCAAGACGGGGATGGCGCGGTTGATGCCGATCCGGCATACGCCCGCTAGCCGGGGATGTCGGCCAGCAGCGCCTCCGCCGCCGCGATCGCCTCCTCCTGGTGCGGCTGGAGGTCCTGCCCGGCCAGGAAGTCGAAGTTCGGGGAGAACGGGTCGGGCAGGGGGTCGGTCACCCCGGCCAGCGCCTCGATGACGGCGTGCGCGCAGAACGGCACGTACACCGGGTCGTAGCCGCCCTCGTGGGCGAACACGATCCGGCCCGCGCAGAGGCGCCCCGCGGCCTCGATCAGCGACGACGCGATGGCGCGGAAGCCGGACGCGGTCACCATCATCCTGGCCAGCGGGTCGGTCGCGCCCGCGTCGTAGCCCGCGGCGACGATGACCAGGTCGGGGGCGAAGCGCTCCAGGGCGGGGACCACGACGCGGGCCATGGCGGCCGCGTAGCCGCCGTTGCCCGTCCCCGGCGGCAGCGGCACGTTCACGGCGGAGCCGAAGCCCGCGCCCTCGCCGCGCTCGGTCCGGTGCCCGGAGTCCGGGGGGAACACGCGCTCCTGGTGCACCGACACGGTGAGCACGTCGGGGTCGGCCGCGAAGACGGCCTGGGTCCCGTTGCCGTGGTGGACATCGATGTCGACCACGGCCACCCGCCGCACGCCGCGGGTCGCGCGCACGGCCGCCACCGCGATGGCGATGTTGGCCAACAGGCAGAAACCCATCCCGGTGTCCGGCAGCGCGTGGTGGCCCGGCGGGCGGACGAGCGCGTACGCGTTGTCCACCTCGCCGTCCACAACGGACTCGGCCGCCGCGATGACCCCGCCAGCGGCCAGCCGGGCGATGTCGAGCCCGCCCGGGCCGAACGGGCTGCCGCCGTCGCCCGCGTCGCTGCCGGAGGCCAGGCGGGCCAGGTGAGCGGCGGTGTGCACGCGCAGGATCTCCTCGTCGGAGGCCGGGCGCGGGCGCAGCCGGGTCAGCCGGTCGATCAGCCCGCTGACCACCACCAGCTCGTGCACGCGCCGCTTGGCCTCGGCGTTCTCGAAGTGCCGGTGCGGCTGCAGGCCGCGGCGCGGGTCGGCGGGCAGCAGGCCCGCGTGCGTTCCCGTGTCGTGCCAGCCGTAGAGCTCGTGGTAGACGTAACCCGTTGCCATGCGGGCAGTGTTGGCGGCCTGCCGCCTCGGGTCTTGTCCGCGCGCGTCCCCTCCTTGGCGCTCAGCGCACGTTCGCGGACGGTCAACAGCGGTACGCCCCGGGCCAAGACCGGCCCGTTCCGGCGCGCCGATACTGCCGCCCCATGACACCCCACCCGCTCGATCCGCTCAGCGCGGCCGAGATCGCCCAGGTCCGGGCCGTGCTCGTGGCCGAGGGGCGGGTCGGCGAGCACACCCGGTTCCCCAGCGTGCTCCCGGTGGAGCCGCCCCGCCGGGGCACGGCGCCGCGGCGCGCGCTCGCCGTCCTGCTCGACACCGCCACCGGCGCGGCCGCCGAGGCGGTGGTCGACCTCGCGGCGGGCGCTGTCGAGTCCGTCCGCGACCTCGACCCCGCCCGCGACGGCCAGCCGCCCATCCTGTTCGCCGAGTACGACCGGTGCGCCGACCTCGTCCGGGCCGATCCGCGCTGGCAGGCGGCCATGCGCAGGCGCGGCGTTACCGAGTTCGACCTGGTCTTCCTCGCCCCGCTGTCGCCCGGCCACTTCGGCAGGCCCGCCGAGCACGGCCGCCGCATCCTGCGCACGCTCACCTTCCTGCGCGACCACGTCGACGACAGCCCGTGGGCGCACCCGGTGGAGGGCCTGATCGCCGAGGTCGACCTGATCACCGGCGAGGTGCTGAACGTGCGCGACGACGGCGACACGCCCATCCCCGCCGAGCACGGCAACTACCGCTCGCACGACCCCTTCCGCCCGATCTCCATCACCCAGCCCGAGGGCGTGAGCTTCACCGTCGACGGCCACGAGATCACCTGGGGCGAGTGGCGGCTGCGCGTCGGGTTCTCCGCCCGTGAGGGCCTGACCCTGCACCGCGTCGAGTTCGGCGGCGACCCCGTGCTGCACCGCGCCGCGATCGCCGAGATGGTCGTCCCCTACGGCGACCCGTCGCCCTACCGGCACTGGATCAGCTATTTCGACGCGGGCGAGTACCTGCTGGGCAAGAACGCCAACTCGCTGCGGCTGGGCTGCGACTGCCTCGGCGTCATCCACTACCTCGACGCCGTCGTCGCCGACGACCACTGCCGTCCCGTGACGATCCCGCAGGCGATCTGCCTGCACGAGGAGGACCACGGCGTCCTCTGGAAGCACACCAACATCCTGACCGGCGCCGCCGACACGCTGCGCTCCCGCAGGCTGGTCGTCTCCTTCTTCAGCACCATCGGCAACTACGACTACGGCTTCTTCTGGTACTTCTACCCCGACGGCACGATCGAGCTGGAGGCCAAGGCCACCGGCGTCGTCTTCGCCGCGGCGGGGGAGGAGACCCCGTACGCCGCGCCGATCGCTCCCGGCCTGACCGCGCCCGTGCATCAGCACCTGTTCTGCGCCCGGCTGGACATGGACGTCGCGGGCGGGGGCAACACCGTCACCGAGGTCGACCTCGTCGGCGTGCCCGCAGGCCCGGACAACCCGTACGGCAACGCCTTCACCACCCGGAGCACGGTCCTGGACCGGGAGTCCCGGGCCGCCCGCCTGGCCGACCCGGCGCGCGGGCGGACCTGGCTGGTGACCGGCACCGAGACCAACCGGCTCGGCAAGCCGCGGGCCTACCAGCTCGTCCCGCGCCCGGGGCCGACCCTGCTCGCCCAGCCCGACGCGACCGTCACCGCGCGTGCCGCGTTCGCCACCAGGCACCTGTGGGTCACCCGCTACGACCCGGCCGAGCGCTATCCGGCGGGCGACTACCCCAACCAGCACCCCGGCGGCGCGGGGCTGCCCAAGTGGACCGCGCAGGACCGCGACCTCGTCGAGACCGACCTGGTGCTCTGGCACGTCTTCGGCCCGACGCACGTGCCCCGGCCGGAGGACTGGCCGGTCATGCCGGTGGACCACAGCGGCTTCCACCTGCGCCCGGTCGGCTTCCGCGACCGCAACCCGGCCGCCGATTTCGGTATTTCTACGGACCGCCCCGCCCCCGGGACCGGAGTTGGCTGTCCCAACCACCCAACACCGGGCCAGTCGCCCGGCAACCCCTGACAGGCGGTGGATAAGTGAGTGTTCTGTCCATTGCGGACGTCGACGTCGAACGGGCCGGGCTGGCCGTCGTGCGCGGCGTCTCGCTGCTGGTGGACCCCGGCTCGGTGACCGTCCTGCTCGGCGCGAACGGCGCCGGGAAGACCACCCTGCTGGAAGGGGTGTCGGGGGCCATCCCGATCGCCCGGGGCGAGATCGCCGTCGAGGGGCGCAGGGTGGACCGGATGCGCGCCTGGCGGCGCGCCCGCGCCGGGCTCGCCCACGTCGAGCAGAACCGCGGCGTCTTCGCCGACCTCACCGCCCGGGAGAACCTGCTGGTCGCCTGCGGGCCGGGGCGGTCGCCGGACCGGGTGCTCGACCTGTTCCCCGAACTGCGCAAGCAGATCGACGCCCCCGCCGGGCTGCTCTCCGGCGGCGAGCAGCAGATGCTGGTGGTCGGCCGGGCCCTGCTCGGCGAGCCCAAGGTCCTGCTCATCGACGAGATGTCGCTGGGCCTCGGCCCGATCGTGGTCGAGCGGCTGGCCGCCGCGCTGCGCGCGCTGGCCGACGACGGCATGGGAGTGCTGCTCGTCGAGCAGTTCGCCGCGCTGGCGCTCGGCATCGCCGACCGCGCCTACGTCATGGCCCGAGGGGAGATCGTCTTCGCGGGCGACGGCGCCGCGCTGCGCTCGGACGACTCCCTGCTGCGCGCGCTCTACCTCGGCGAGTCGACCACCGGAAGCGGGGTGTGAGCATGCGTCACCCGATCACGATCGCCCTGGCGGCCACCGCGATCCTCACCGGCCTGGTGGCCGGGTTCGCCTCCAACTACGTGCTGTTCCTGCTGACCAGCGCGGCGGTGTCCACCGTGTTCATGCAGAGCTACGGCCTCATCACCGGCCGGGCCGGGGTCATCGCGCTGTGCCAGCTCAGCTTCGCGGCCATCGGCGCGTGGACGGTCGGCTGGGCCAACGTCGCCGACGTGCCCGGCGGGTTCGTCGTGTGGCTGCTGCTGGGCGGGCTGGCCGCCGTCGTGGCGGGCGTCCTCATCGGGCTGCCCGCGCTGCGGCTGCGCGGGGTGAACCTGGCGGTCGCCACGTTCGCCTTCGCCACCGCGCTGGACGTGGTGTTCACCGGCATCGCCTTCCCCGGCCAGGACACCTTCCAGCTGGTCCGGCGGCCCGCAGGGCTGACCGACGACAGCTCCTACTTCGTCTTCACCGTCGCCGTGGTCGCGCTGATCTTCGTCGGGCTGTGGTTCCTCGACCGCAGCCGCGTCGGCGGCGCGCTCGCCGAGATCCGCCACTCCGAGCGCGCCGCCGCCGCCCACGGCATCAGCGTCGTGCGCGGCAAGCTGACCGCGTTCGCGCTCAGCGCGTTCGTCGCGGGCGTCGGCGGCGGGCTGATGGCCGGGCAGCTCGGCATCGTCGCCGCGGGAAACTTCGCCGCGTTCGCCTCGGTCGCCATGTTCGCCATCGCGCTGTTCGTCGGCACCAACAACATCGAGGGCGCGATCGCGGGCGGCCTGCTCGGCGCGGTGTTCCCGGTGCTGATCGACGCCGTCGGCATCCCGCAGGACCTCGCCGCGCTGTTCTTCGGCGTCGCCGCGGTCCAGGTGCTGCGCCTCGGCGGCAGCCAGACCGACCTGCTCCGCGCACAGCGCAGGCAGAAGAAGGCGGCGAAGAACCCGCCCGCGCCGCCGTCGGTCCCGCCGCCCCCGCTGATCCCCATGCGGCTGCGCGCGGTCACCGACAGCGAGCCCGCGCTGGAGGTCCGCGGCCTGCGCGTGCGGTTCGGCGCGCTGACCGCCGTCGACGGGGTCGACCTGGTCGTCCCCAAGGGCAGCGTGGTCGGCCTGGTGGGCCCGAACGGCGCGGGCAAGTCCACCTTCATCAACACCGTCACCGGCTTCACCGGGCAGTACGAGGGCACGGTCCTGCTCGGCGGCGCGCCGGTGGACGCCCTGCCCGCCCACCGGCGCGCCCGGGCCGGGCTGCGCCGCAGCTTCCAGCAGCTGCGCGTGCCCACCACCCTCACCGTCGGCATGTTCCTGCAGGTCGCGGCGGGCAAGCCGCTGACGGCCGAGGAGATCGACGAGCAGCTGGCCCTCTTCGGCTGCCCGGCCGCCGACGTCCCGGTGGACACCGTGGACGTGGCCACCCGCAGGCTGCTGGAGGTCGCGGGCCTGGCCGCGGGCAGGCCCCCGGTGCTGCTGCTCGACGAGCCCGCCGCGGGCCACTCCGCGAGCGAGACGCGGCTGCTCCAGCAGCGCCTCGCCGAGATCCCCGAGCGCTTCGGCAGCGCCGTCCTGCTGGTCGAGCACGACATCGAGCTGGTCAGGTCCACCTGCGACATCGTCGTCGTCCTCGACTTCGGCCGGGTCATCGCCGCCGGGCCGCCGGAGCGGGTGCTGTCCGACCCCGCCGTCATCTCCGCCTACCTCGGCACCGCCCCCACCACCTCCAAGGAGACCTCATGAGAGCGCACCTCGCGACCGCGCTGTCGGCCGCGCTCGCCGCCACGGCGCTGGCGGGCTGCTCGACCTCCGACGACACGATCAGGATCGGCGCGATCGCCGGGCTCACCGGCAACTTCATCACCGCCGAGGTCGTCAGGACCGCGCAGCGCGTGTTCGACGACGCCAACGAGGCCGGGGGCGTCAACGGCAAGAAGATCGAGTTCATCGTCAAGGACGACGCGGGCAACCCGCAGCGCACCGCGCAGGTCGCCCGCGAACTCGACAGCGAGGGCGTGGTGGCGATGGCCGCCTCGGCCAGCTTCACCGACTGCGACGTCAACGACGCCTTCTACCGGCAGTCCGACATCAGCTCGATCATGGCCGTCGCGGCCAGCCCGAAGTGCTTCCAGAGCCCCAACATCGCCCCGGTCAACGTCGGCCCGTTCACCCTGATGACCGCCGTGCTGCTCTACGCGTCCGAGGAGCTGGACGCCAAGGCGGTCTGCAACTTCACCGTCGTGCTGCCCGGCAGCGAGGACGCCATCAAGCAGGCCCTCGGCGACTGGGAGCGGATCAGCGGGCAGAAGCTCGTCGTCAACGACATGACCGTGCAGCAGAGCGGGGACCTCACCCCGTACCTGCTCAAGGCCAAGCAGGCGGGCTGCGACGCCATCCTGTTCAACCCGGCCGAGCAGCTGGTCGTGCCGTGGCTGCAGGCGGCGAAGACGCAGGGGATGTCCGATGTGAACTTTCTGCTGCTCGCCCCGGCCTACACCGACAGCGTGGCCACCGCCGTCGGCGGGCTCGGCCTGAAGGTGCACGCGGGCAGCGAGTTCGAGCCCTACACCGTGGAGAGCCCGGCCAACGCGGCGTGGCGGGACACGGTGAACCGGGCCCAGCAGCCCGCGACGGCGTTCTCCCAGGGCGGCTACCTGGCGGCCAAGTTCCTCGTCGACGTGCTCAGGACGATCGAGGGCGAGGTGACCCGCGAGTCGGTCAACGCCGCGCTGCGGGGCATGGCGCCCATCGAGCACCCGATGCTGGGCACGCCGTTCACCTTCGGCACAGGCGAGTCGCACGCGCCCAACCAGGCCTCGAAGATGGTCCGCCTCGACGGCACCAAGTGGGTCGTGGCCAGCGACGAGTTCATCACCATCCCCGCGGGAGGCTGAGGTGCTGGTCTCCGCGGCCATCGCCGGGCTGGCCACCGGCGGGGCGTACGCCCTGATGGGCCTGTCCACCCTGCTGACCTACCGGCTCGTCGCGGTGGTGAACTTCGCGCAGGCCGCCGTGGGCGCGTTCGGCGCCTTCGCCATGGTCGTGCTCTACGAGGCCGGGCTGCCGCTGCCGCTGGCGGTGCCCGCCGGGCTGGCCGTCGCCGCGCTGCTGCACATGGGCCTCGGCGTGGTGATGGTCCGCTGGTTCGCCGAGGCGGGCGAGGGCGTGAAGGCGGCGGTCACGATCGCCGTCTACACCGGACTGGTCGCGCTCGGGCTGCGGCTGTTCGGCGCCCAGCACCCGCGCCGGTTCCCCAGCCCGTTCGACGGGCCCGCGCTGACCGTCGGCGGCGTGGTCGTCACCTGGACCGCCGTGCTGACGATGGCGCTGGCCGTGCTGTTCGCCGTCGGCCCCGCGCTGCTGCTGCGGCACACCCGCCTGGGACTGCTGCTGCGCGCGATGGCCGAGCGGCCCACGACCGCCGAGCTGATCGGGGTGCGCGTGCCGCGCCTGTCGATGGTCGTGTGGGGCTCGGCGGGCGCGGCCAGCGCCCTGGCCATCATGATCGTCGCCCCGCAGCTGGCCAGCGACTTCAGCTCCCAGACCCTGCTCATCACCCCGGCGCTGGCCGCCGCCCTCATCGGCGGGTTCAGCAGCTTCGCGTGGACCTTCGTCGGCGGCGTCGGCCTCGGCGTGCTCCAGGGCCTGGCCAGCACCGTCACCCAACTCCAGCAGTACCGCGGCGTCCTGCCGTTCCTGGTGATCCTCGTCGTCCTGGTGTGGACGCGGCGCCGGGACCGCTGGGACGAGCCGGCGTGAGAAAGGAACGAACCGATGTGTCACGGTGACCAGTCGCGCCCGCCCGCCCTCCCGGGGACGGCGGGGGCGGTGGCCGAGGCCGGGGAGCTGCGGATCACCGCGGCCGACGGCGCGCGCTTCCTCGCCTACCGGGCGGTGCCCGAGCGGCCCTCCGGCGCGGGGGTGGTGCTGCTGCCGGACGTGCGTGGCCTGCACGAGTTCTACCGCGACCTGGCCCGGCGCTTCGCCGAGGCGGGCGTGACCGCACTCGCGCTGGACTACTACGGCCGCGTCGCCGCCGACGACGACCGCGGCCCGGATTTCGACGGGTTCGGCCATGTCGCCAAGCTGCGGCCCGAGCACACCCGCGCCGACATCGCCGCCGCGCTCGACCGGCTGGCCGATGACGGGGTGGACTCGCTGTTCACCGTCGGCTTCTGCCTGGGCGGGGCGATGTCGTGGGCGCAGTCCGCGATCGATCCCCGGCTCGCGGGCGTGGTCGGCTTCTACGGCAGGCCGGTCGAGTGCGCCGACCTCATCCCGCGGATGCGGGCGCCGCTGCTCGTGCTCGCCGCGGGCGCGGACCCGCTCACCTCCGAGGACGAGGCGCGCGACTTCGACCGCCGCCTCACCGATGCCGGTGTCCCGCACGACTTCCACCTCTACCCCGGGGCCCCGCACTCCTTCTTCGACGGCGCGCTGCCCGACCAGGCCGCCAACGCCGCCGACGCGTGGGGCCGGGTGCTCTCCTTCATCGAGGAGCAGGCATGCGTCCCAAGGTGACCCGCGCGGCGCTGCTGCGCGAGTTCGGCGCCCCGCTGGAGCTGGCCGAGGTGCCGCTGCCCGACGAGCTGCCGCCCGGCTCGGCCATCGTGCGCGTGCGCACCACCACGCTGTGCGGCACGGACGCGCACCTGTGGCAGGGCGCGATGCCGTTCGTCGCGCTGCCGATCGTGCTGGGCCACGAGATGGTCGGCGAGATCGTCGCCCTCGGCCCGTACGCCGGGCAGGACGCGCTCGGCGCGCCGGTCGAGATCGGCAGCCGGGTGGTGTGGTCGGAGTCGGTGTGCGGGCACTGCCACGGCTGCGCCGTGCTGCGCGAGCCGGTGCTGTGCGCCAACCGCGGCTACGGGTTCAGCCAGCGCGCGGATCGCTGGCCGTTCGTCATCGGCGGCCTGTCCGAGTACGCCTACCTGCCGCCGGGCGCGCACCGCGTGGTCGTCGCCGACGACATGCCGGACACCTGGGCGGCGTCGGCGGGCTGCGCGGTCAAGACGGTCGTGCGGGCCTTCGCCAACGCGGGCGGCGTCGACCCGGGTGCGACGGTCGTCGTGCAGGGCTCCGGCCCGCTGGGCCTGGTGGCGACCGCGCTGGCCCGGGCGGGCGGCGCGGGCCAGGTGATCACCCTGGGCGGGCCGAGCGGCAGGCTGCGGATGGCGACCGCGTTCGGCGCGGACACCATCATCGACGTCACCGCCGTCACCGACTCCGACGAGCGGGTGGCGATGGTCGAGGAGCTGACCGGGGCCCGCGGCGCGGACCTCGTGATCGACGTCGCGGGCGGGCCGACGGTCAACCGCGAGGGCGTGCTGATGTGCGCCCAGCGCGGCACCCACGTCGTCGTCGGCCTGGCCGGGCCGGGCGCGGCCGCGGTGCCGATGGACGTGGTGATGAGCCGCGAGCTGCGGGTCGTGGGCTCGCTCAACGGCGACGTCGGCGACCTCGTGCGCGCCCTGCGCCTGCTCACCGGCCTCGCCGACCGCTTCGCGTGGGACGCGCTGTTCAGCGACCCCGTCGGCCTGGCCGACGCCGATTCCGCGCTCAAGGACATGGCCACGATGGCCGCCGTGAAGGCCGTCGTCGACCCCCGAATGGAGATCTCATGACCGACCCGACGCCGCTGGTGGCCGCCGCCACCGGGTTCATGGCGGCCAAGCAGCTGTTCGCCGCATCGGAGCTGGGCGTGTTCGCCGCGCTGCCCGGCACGGCCGCCGAGGTCGCCGAGCGCGCCGGGCTGCCCGAGCGCTCCGCGCGCATCCTCGCCGACGCCATGGTCGGGATGGGCCTGGTGACCCACGCCGACGGCGTCTACGCCAACACCGAGGTCACCTCGGCCTACCTCGCGGGCGGCGACGGGCTGGACCTGCGGCCGTGGCTGGCGTTCTGGAACTCGCTGAGCTACCCGCACTGGCAGCACTACACCGAGTCCATGCGCACTGCCAAGCCCGGACCGTTCCAGTTGGACGAGGCGACCATGGGCGAGTTCATGGCGGGCGTGCAGACCTACAACTCGCTGCACGCGCGCATGCTCGCCGAGAACTACGACTTCACCGCACACCGGAACGTGCTCGACCTCGGCGGGCTCTCCACCGCGTTCCTCGCCGAGGCGGCCGCCCGCGCCCCGGAGCTGCGCGGGGCGTTCGTCAGCACGGCGGACTTCCTGGCGATGGTGTCCGGCTCGCTGCCCGCCGACGTCGCCGACCGGATCTCCTTCCACGAGGCCGACCCGCTCACCGACGACGTGCCCGGCCGCTACGACGCCGTGCTGCTGGAGCACGTCATCCACCGCTTCGACGCCGAGCAGAACAAGACCTTCCTCCGCGTCGCCCGCGGCGTGGTCGAGCCCGGCGCGACGCTGCTGGTGCTGGACTTCCTGCTCGACCCCGCCGACGGCCGCCGCATCGACCCGGTGCTGGCGGGGGAGTACCTGGTCATCGACGGGACGGTGGTGTACCCGGAGGCCGAGGTCGTCGGCTGGCTTGCCGAGACCGGCTGGCGGCTGGTGGAGGTCCGGCCGCTGCCGGGCAGCCCCCGGGTCGTGGTCGCGGAGGCGGTGTGATGGGCTTCGACGGCCGGATCGCGCTGGTCACCGGCGCCGCGGGCGGCATAGGCGGGGCGATCGCCACCGCCATGGCCGGGCTCGGCGCCCGGGTCGCCGTGGCCGATGTGGACGGTGACGGCGCGGCCCGGCTGGCCGGGGGGATCGGCGGGCTGGCCGTGCCGATGGACGTGCGCGACGAGGAGTCGGTGCGGGCGGGCTTCGCCCGCGCCACCGCCGAACTCGGCCCGGTCGACGTCGTGGTGCACGCCGCGGGCGTCGTCGGCGGCGGGGGTCCGCTGCTGACCATCCCGGTCGACGCGCTGGACACCGTGCTCGCGGTCAACGTGCGCGGGACGTTCCTGGTCACCCGGGCCGCCGCGGAGGCGATGTCCGGGCGTGGCGGGGCGATCGTGCACATCAGCTCGGCGGGCGCGGTGCAGCCCACGGTCGGGCTCGGCCACTACGAGGCGAGCAAGGCGGCGGTCAACGCGCTGACCCGCTCCGCGGCGCTGGAGTTCGCGCCGCTGGGGGTGCGGGTCAACGCGGTCGCCCCCGGCCCGGTGGAGACGCCGCTCACCGCAGCGGCCCTGGCGTCGCCGGAGGCCAGGGCGTTCTGGACCGAGCGCATCCCGCTCGGCCGGGTGGCGACCACCGCCGACCTGGTGCCCGCGGTGCTGCTGCTGGCCTCGCCGGACTCCGCGCACATCACCGGAACCGTGCTGCCGATCGACGGCGGCCAACTGCTGAAGGGCTGAGGGATGGCTCGGGTAGACCACACCCACGCGCCGGTCGTCGGCTACACCGACCGGCTCTCGGCCCGGCCCGGCGAGCGGATCGCGGTGTCGGCCAGCTCGGTGGACGGCACGGCCCGCGTGCGCGTCCTCCGGGTCGGCCACGACGGGACCGCGCCCGTCCACACCGTGCTCGACTGGGGCACGCCGGAGACGGTCGACGTGCCGCACCAGGTGTTCGACCACGGCTCCTACGGCGAGGTGCCGCGCCCGCCCGACCTGGGCGCGGCCGGGACGTTCGCCGTGTGGGTCTGGCCGACCGCGCTGCCCGCCGACCGCGCGGGCCTGCTCAGCCAGGGCGACGCCGCCTCCGGCCCGCACGCCGAGCTGGCGCTGCGCGCCGACGGCAGGCCCGAGTACACCGTCCGCACCACGGGCGGGCTCGTGTCGGTCGCCGGGCCGGTGCTGCACCTGCGCCGCTGGTACCGGCTCGTGGGCAGCCACGGCCCGGACGGGCTGCGGCTGGAGACCCGGCCCCGGGACCGGGTCGCGGGCGAGGACCCGTCCGCGGTGTCCACGGCGGACGGCGGTCCCGCGGTCATCGGCGCGGCACCGCTGCTGCTGGCCGCCCGGCGGGTCGGCGGGGAGCGGGTCGGGCACTTCGACGGCAAGCTCGACGCGCCGACCGTCTTCGACCGGGTGGAGACCGCGCCGCGGCTGGACGAGCGCGGCGGCGCCCGGTCGCACTGGGACCTCTCCGCCGACATCGCGGGCGACCGGATGCTCGACGTGATCGACGGCAGGCACGGGACGCTGCGCAACCACCCGCTGCGCGGCGTCACCGGGCACGACTGGGACGGCGACGTGCTCGACTGGCGCTTCGCCGCGCAGGGCTACGGCGCGGTCCACTTCCACTCCGACGACCTGTCCGACTGCGGCTGGCCGCCGGTGCTCACCGTCGCCCTGCCCGCCGACGCGCCCACCGGCTGCTACGCTGTCGAACTGGCCACCGACAGCGGCGTGGACCGGCTGCCGTTCTTCGTCCGGCCGACGCGGCGGCGGGCCGAGGTCGCGCTGCTGATCCCGACGCTGAGCTACCTCGCCTACGCGCTCGACCACCTGTACCAGCCGTTCGCCCAGGAGGACCCGCGCGAGGTCGCCGCGCCCTTCGCCAGGGACAACACGCTGCACAGCCTCTACGACCGGCACACCGACGGCAGCGGTGTCGCCGTCGCCTCGCTGCGGCGGCCGCTGCTGGGCATGCGCGAGGACCACGTCTTCCGCTACACCCGCTCGCCGCACCAGTACAGCGAGGACCTGCACCTGGTGGGGTGGCTCGCCCGGCAGGGCGTCGACGTCGACGTGCTCACCGACCACGACCTGCACGCCGAACCCGGCCTGCTGGACGGCTACCGGGCCGTGCTGACCGGCAGCCACCCGGAGTACTGGACCACGGCGATGATGGACGCCGCGCACGCCTACCTCGACGGCGGCGGCAACCTGGCCTACCTCGGCGGCAACGGCGCGTACTGGGTCACCGGGATCGCGCCCGGCCGGGAGCACCTGGCCGAGCTGCGCCGCGGGTACAGCGGCGTGCGGACGTGGGAGTGCGAGCCGGGGGAGCTGACCCTGGCCTGCACGGGCGAGCCCGGCGGGCTCTGGGCCGAGCGCGGGCGCTCCCCGCACCGGCTGTTCGGCATCGGCACCAGCGCAGCGGGCATGTCCACCGGCGGGTCCTACACCGACCTCGCCGACCACCCGCTGCTGGCGGGCGTGACCGAGCCGCTGGGCGACTACGGCGCGGTGCTGGGCGGGGCCGCGTCGTTCGAGACCGACGGCATCGACCCGCTGCTGGGCAGCCCGCCGAACGTCGAGCTGCTCGGCCGGGCGATGCTCGGCGACACCTACATGTCCGGCGACACCGGCCCGGCCATCCCGCACCCGCTCGGCGACCCGGTGGACCGCCGCCGCGCCGACCTGACCCTGTACCGCCACCCCGGCGGCGGGGAGGTGTTCGCCACCGGCTCCATCGGCTGGTGCGCCGCGCTGACCCACGCCGCCGACGACAACGACGTCTCCCGGGTGACCGCCGCCGTGCTGCGCCGGTTCACCGGGCCGAACGGAGGCAACCATGCCACTGCACCCTGAGGCGCGGGCGGTGATCGAGGCCAGCGCCGCCGCGGGCGGGCTCGTCCCGGTCGAGCAGTCCGCCGCCGAGATGCGCGCCGCGTTCGCCGAGTCCTGGCGGCCGTCGCCGAACCTCAAGCCGGTCGCGTCCGTCGTGGACCGGACCATCCCCGGGCCGGACGGCGACGTCCCCGTCCGCGTCTACACGCCGTTCGGCGACGGGCCGTTCCCCGCGCTGGTGTGGTTCCACGGCGGCGGCTGGGTGATCGGCTCGCTGGACGAGAACGAGGCCACCTGCCGCGCGCTGTGCGACGCGGTGGGCATGGTCGTGGTCTCGGTGGACTACCGGCTGGCGCCCGAGCACCGGTTCCCGGCCGCCGCAGAGGACGCCTACGCGGCGCTGCTGTGGACCGCGGAGAACGTCAACGCCGAGCGGATCGCGGTGGCGGGGGAGAGCGCGGGCGGCAACCTGGCCGCCGTGGTGTCGCTGATGGCGCGCGACCGGGGCGGGCCCCGGATCGCGCTGCAGGTGCTCGCCTCGCCGGTCACCGCGCCGCCGAGCGACCGCCCGTCCTATGTGGACTACGCGGACGGGCACTTCCTGAGCCGCGACAGCATGGAGTGGTTCTTCGCCCAGTACCCGCGCACGCCAGACGACCTGGACGACCCGTACCTGTCGCCGCTGGCCGCGCCCGACCTGTCCGGCGTCGCGCCCGCACTGGTGCTCACCGCCGAGTACGACGTGCTGCGCGACGAGGGCGAGGAGTACGCCCACCGGCTGCTCGACGCGGGCGTGCCCGTGGAGCTGGTCCGCTACGACGGGCAGATCCACGGCTTCTTCGCCCTGCTCGTCGACCAGCTGTCCGTGTCAGCCGACGCCCACGCCCGCGCGGCCGCCGCGCTGCGCAGGGCCTTCGCCGTCACCGTCACCGAGGAGTCGATCACCGCATGACCATCCCCAAGCGCCGCATCGGGGCGGAGGGCCCCGAGGTGTCCGTCCTCGCCCTGGGCTCGTGGCACATCTACGACCGGGTGCCCTTCCACGACTCGGTCGCGCTGGTCTCCGCCGCGCTGGAGTCCGGCATCGATCTGTTCGACGTCGGCTACTACGGCGGGTTCAGCATCGACGGCAAGCCGGTGCCCGAGTCCTACACCGACGTCATCTTCGGCCGGATCATGCAGGCCGTCGGCGTCGACCGGGGCGACTACCGGCTGTCGGCGAAGCTGTGGGTGAACTACTTCCCGGAGCAGTCGATGGAGGAGCAGCTCGACCGCCTGCTGTTCCGCGTCGGCGTCGAGCACGCCGATTACGCCATCCTCGGCGACCTCTTCGGCATGGAGCCCGACCTCGACCTGCTCACCGCGCAGCTGGGCGAGCTGGTGGCGAAGGGCAAGCTGGGCGGCTGGGGCGTCAACAACTGGTCGGTGGACCACATCCGCGCCACCCACGCCGCCGCGGCCGCGCAGGGCGTGCCGGGGCCGACCATGGCGCAGCTGAAGTACAGCGTCGTGCGCCGCTCGATCCCGGACGGGCCGCCGTTCCGCGCGCTGGTGGACGACCTGGGGGTGACCATCCAGGCCTCCGACGTGCTGGAGGGCGGCATCCTGGCCGGGGTGGGCACGCCGCAGCGGCAGATCGGCAAGGACCCCGGCGCCATCCGGGAGCGGATCGTCGCGGCGGCGCCGCGGCTGGCCGAGATCGCCGCCGGGTTCGGCGCGACGCCCGCGCAGGCGGCCATCGCGTTCTGCCTCGCCGATCCGGCGACGACCACGGTGCTGTTCGGGGCGAGCCGCATGGCCCAGCTGACGGAGAACCTGGCCGCGGTCGAGCTGGCCGCCGAGCACGGCCCTGCGCTGCGCGAGGCCGTAGCCGAGCTGTGGTTGGACCGGGACGTCGTGGACCCGACCGGTCACTGAGCGTGCCTCGTTTTGGACTCCCGGGGAACTGGAGTTGTCCGGGAGCGCACGTCACGACCGCACTATTGTCCGCATCACATCACGCACCGTAAGTTGTGCGCTCTACGCGAGGAGGGCGCATGGACTCGGCACTGGTGGCCTCCGCCGTGCGGATCGGCACGGCCCTGGGCAGCGCGGCGGCGGTGGACTGGCCGTCGGTCTTCACCGACCTCCGCCGCGCGCTGCCCGGGGTGTGCGCCGCGCAGATCACCGGCTGGGACCCCGTCCAGCGGCGGTTCCGGGTGCTGGCCGAGGAGGGCTACAACCGGGCGATCAGCGCCGAGCTGGCGCACGAGCTGCCGCGCACCCGCTGGGGCGGGCAGCTGTTCGACTCCCCGCGCCCGCTGCTGATGGACGACATGCCGCACAACTTCCGGGACTCGCCGCACTACCAGGAGCAGCTGCGCCCGGCGGGCCTGGAGGACGGGCTGTCGGCCGCGCTGCGCTCGACGTCGGGGGCGGTGGTCGGCGTCCTGCACATGAACGCCGCCGTCCGGCACGCGTTCGACGAGACCACCCGGGGATTCGTCGCCGAGATCGGCTCGGCCATCGCCCGCCGCGTCAACCCGCTGCACTGCCCCGAGCTCGACGCCTGGTTTGGTCCGGAGTGGACGGCCAGCTGGGTGCTGCCGTCGGTCGCGGCGATCCCCGGCCGCGACCCGGCCCCGATCGCCGAGGACGTGCTGGCGGTGGCCCACGCCTTCACCCACGTCCGCGCCGACGCCCTGGCCTTCCTCTGGCCCGCCCGCGACGTCTGGCACCGCGCCCGCCTGCTGCGCGTGGCGAAGGGGGAGCACACCGGCGTGGTCGTGACGTGCACGCCGTTCACCAACACGATCGGGCTGACGGCCCGGGAGCTGGACGTGGCGACCGGCCTGGTGGCCGGGCTGAGCAACCAGGCGATCGCCGAGACCCTGGTGGTCAGCCGCCGCACGGTGGAGACGTACGTGGAGCGGCTGCTGACCAAACTGGGCTGCCAGACCCGCGGCGAGACGGCGGGCGTCGCGGCCAGGGCCGGGTTCGTCCGCCCGACCCCGCACCCCGGCATCGGCGATCTGGCCAGACTGACGCGGGGAAGCGACTGGGGGTGATCTAACGCCGGCATCATCGAGGTGACGCCGACGAGGGAGGAACCCCAGTGGAACGCGACGCCGCTCAGTGGACGGTCCACGGGACCCGCCGGATCTACCAGTCCCCCTGGGTCAACCTGGACCTCGACGACGTCGAGATCCCCGGCGGCCCCCGCTTCGACCACCACGTGGTGCGGTTCGCCCGCCCGTCGGTGGGCGCGCTGGTGGTGGAGGACGACCACGCCCTCCTGCTGTGGCGCCACCGCTTCACCACCGACACCTGGGGCTGGGAGATCCCCGCTGGGTGGCTCGACGGCACCGAGACCCCGGTCTCCGCCATCCGCAGGGAGATCCGCGAGGAGACCGGCCACGACGCCGAGGAGATCACCCCGCTGGTGACGTATCACCCGATGAACGGCATCACCAACCACCGCTTCCACCTGTTCGTCGCCACCCGGACGCGCAAGACCGCCGCCGCGGACCCGGCCGAGTCCAGCCGGGTCGAATGGCTTCCGCTGGCCTGCCTCCCCGCCCTGATCGGCACCGGCGACCTCCACGACGGCCCGACCCTGACCGCCCTGACCACCTATCTGGCCCTGCGGGACCGGAGGGAGGCGAGGTAGCGCCCGCGGATCAGTACCCCAACCCCCGCATCACCAGCACCCGCGGCTCGGTCAGGTCCTCCATCGCCGCCGCCACGCCCTCCCGGCCGGTGCCGGAGTCCTTCACGCCGCCGTAGGGCATCTGGTCGGCTCGGTACGTCGGCACGTCACCGATGATGACGCCGCCGACCTCCAGTTCCGCCGCGACGCGGTCCACCACCCGCAGGTCGTGGGTGAAGACGCCCGCCTGCAGGCCGTACCGGGACGCGTTCACCCGGGCGATCGCCTCGTCGAGCGAGTCCACACGGGACACCACGACCACCGGGCCGAACACCTCCTCGGTCAGGACGGCGCAGCCATCGGGCACGTCCGCCAGCAGGGTCGGCGCGACGGTCCGCCCGGTCCGGGTCCCGCCCGCCAGCAGGGTCGCGCCCCGGGACACCGCGTCGGCGATCCAGTCCGCGACCCGGGCCGCGGCCGCCTCGTCGATCAGCGGGCCGACGTGGGTCGCGGGGTCCCGCGGGTCGCCGACCGGCAAGGCCGACATCCGGGCCCGCAGCGCCTCGACCAGTTCGCCGTACACCTCGCGATGGGCGTAGACGCGCTGCACCGAGACGCAGGACTGGCCTGCCTGATACGTGCCCATGTCCGCGATCCGCTCAGCCGCCCACGCCAGGTCAGTCCAATCGGGACAGACGACGGCCGCCGCGTTGCCGCCCAGTTCCAGCAGGACGTGCTTGGCCGGGTTCGCGTCCCGGATCAGGTGGCCCACGCGGTCGCTGCCGGTGAACGACACCACCGGCAGCCGGGGGTCGGCGGCCAGGCGGGCGGCGTCGGCGTTCGGCACCGGCAGGACCGACCACGTCCCCTCGGGCAGGTCGGTCTCGGCCAGCAGCGAGCCCAGGAACAGGGCGGACAGCGGCGTGGCTGGCGCGGGCTTGATCACGACCGGCGCCCCGGCCGCGATCGCGGGCGCGAGCTTGTGGGCCACCAGGTTCACCGGGAAGTTGAACGGCGTGATCCCCAGCACCGGCCCCCGCGCCACCCGCCGGACCAGCGCGACGCGGCCGTCCGAGCCCGCGTCGGTGTCCAGCCGCTGGACCGTCCCGGAGAACCGCCGCGCCTCCTCCGCGCCCCAGCGGAACGTCGCCACCGCACGGGTGATCTCCGCCCGCGACCAGCGGATCGGCTTGCCGGACTCCGCCGTGATCAGCGCCGCGGCCTCCTCGGCCCGGGCGGCGAGGGCGGCCGAGACGTGCGCCAGCGCGTCGGCGCGGACCCGGGCGGGCGTGCGCAGGCCCCGGGCGGCCCACGCCGTCGCGACCGCGTGCTCGACGTGCGCCTCCGACGCCCACGACGTCGTCCCCGCCCGCGTCGCCAGCGGCAGCGGCCCGGTGACCGGCCGCCCGGCCACCCAGTACGGGATCACGCCCGCGCCCCGTGGTGCACCCACACGCCCTTGACCTCGGTGTACGCGTCGATCGCGTACGGCCCCATCTCGCGGCCGACCCCGCTGGCGCGGAACCCGCCCCACGGCGCGGCCGGGTCCGGCACGCACGGCATGTTGACGAACACCGCCCCCGCCCGGATGCCGTCGGCCAGCCGGTGCGCCACCCGCACGTCCTCGCTCCACACCGCGGCGGCCAGCCCGTACCGCGAGTCGTTGACCCGGTCCAGCAGGGTGTCCTCGTCGTCGTACGGCAGCACGGCCAGGACCGGCCCGAACACCTCGTCGCGGGCGAGCGCCATCTCGTCGGTGACCCCGGAGAACACCGTCGGCCGGTAGAAGCAGCCCGGCCCGTCCACCGGCGCGCCGCCGGTCACCAGCTCCGCGCCCGCGGCCACCGCGGCCCGGACGTGCGCGTCGACCCGCGCGACGTGCTCCGGAGCGACCAGCGGCCCCAGCTCGGTCTCCGGCGCCATGCCCGGTCCCACGCGCAGGCTCGCGACGGCGGCCGACAGCCGCGTGGTGAACTCCTCGGCCCGCGCCGCGTCGACGAAGATCCGCGCGTACGCCGCGCAGACCTGACCGCTGTTGAGCAGCCCGCCCGCGACCGTGCCCGCGACGGCGGCGTCGAGGTCGGCCGAGCGGGCCACCACCACCGGCGTCTTCCCGCCCAGCTCCAGCGTCACGCGCTTGAGCCCGGCGTGCGCGGCGATCTCCTGGCCGACCTCCGTCGACCCGGTGAACGACACCTTGTCCACGTCCGGGTGCCGCACCAGCTCCCGGCCGGTCTCCGGCCCGCCGGTCACCAGGTTGACGACGCCGCGTGGCAGCCCGGCCTCCGCGCACAGCTCCACCAGCCGGACCGTGGTCAGCGGGGTCTGCTCGGCCGGCTTGATCACGGTGGTGTTGCCGCAGGCCAGCGCGGGCGCCAGCTTCCACGCCATGATCATCAGCGGGAAGTTCCACGGCGCGATCAGCGCGCACACCCCGACCGGCACCCGCCGGGTGTACTGGAGGGTGTCCGGGTAGCCGACGGTGTGCACCGCGCCGTCGAGCCGGGCGCACCAGCCCGCGAAGTAGCGGAAGTGCTCGGCGGCCCCGGCCACGCTCACCGCGCGGGCCACGCCGAGCGGCTGGCCCTGGTCGCGGGTCTCGGTCTCGGCCAGCTCGTCGGCGTGCGCCTCGATCAGCTCGGCGATCCGCCACAGCAGCCGGGCGCGCTCGGACGGCGCGGTGGCCGCCCAGCCGGGCAGGGCGGCCCTGGCCGCGGCCACGGCGGCGTCGACCTCGGCAGGCCCGGCCGCGGCGCAGTCGGCCAGCGGCTCGCCGGTGGCCGGGTCGGCGGTGGTGAACGCGCCGTCCGCGCGGCCCCACTCGCCGTCGATGTAGAGACTCGTCGTGCGCATGGGCGAAGTCTGCGGACCGGCGGCCCGCCGGGCTTGCCCCCGCGCGCATGGGAGTTGACCCAGCGTGCTCAGCCCCGGTGCCGCGCCCCGCGCCTGCGGTACTCGCTCGGCGACATCCCGTACTCGGTGCGGAACGCCCGGCTCAGGTAGGACGCGTCCGGCAGCCCCCAGCGCGCCCCGATGACGCCGATGGACAGCCGCTGCTTCGCCGGGTCGGCCAGGTCCTGCCCGCACCGCTCCAGGCGCCGGTGCCGGATGTAGGCCGAGACGGTCGTCCCGGCCTCGCTGAACAGCTTGTGCAGGTACCGGGTCGAGATGTGGTGCGCGGCGGCGATGTCGCCGGGGGAGAGGCCCGGGTCGTCCAGGTTCGCCTCCACAAAGGACCGGATCTTGACCAGCAGCGCCGCCCGGGACGACTCGGCGGGCACGTCGCGGTAGTCCGCCCGGTCGGCGAGCGCCGTGCCCAGCAGGTCCACCACGTTGCGGGCGAGCCGCAGGCTGCCGTGCACCTGCGGGTCGTCCAGGTTGCGGGCCAGCTGGACGAGAGTGGTGCTCACGATCCCGCTCACGCCCTGGCCGCCGGAGAACCGCGTCGCCGTCAGCCCCGCCACGTGCCCGGCGGGCAGGCACAGCATGTCCCGGGGGAACATCAGCACCAGCGTCGAGGCGAACTCGTCGAACGCCATCGTGTACGGGCGCGTGGTGTCGTAGATGGCGAAGTCGCCCGGGTCCAGCGTCGCCTTGCGCCCGTCCTGGGCGAGCTTGGCGGTGCCGCGCAGTTGCAGGCTCAGCTTGTAGACCTCGGGGTCGGCGCGGGAGATGGTGCGCTCGGTCCGGCGCACGGTGTGCGGGTCGGCGGTGGCCTCGTACACCCCCACGCTGCCCAGGTCCTGGCCGCGCAGCCTGCCGCGGAACCCCGAGCCCGTCGCGGGGGTGGCGGTGAGCGGCACGAAAGTCTGCGACACCGCGGACTCCCAGACCTCGAACTGCTGGGCGGCGGGCACGCCCGCGGTGGTCAGCGCGTAGGACATGCGCTCCCTCCCTTCGCGTGAGAGGCACCCTCGTCGCAGAACGCCGCCGCGTCAAGGACCGTGGCCCGCTCGTAATGGTCCGACCACCGCGTGCGCCGCCCGACAACGGCAGTGCGCGCCGAGTCAACCGACCCGCCGGACCGTCCTGTTAGACCTTGGGTACGCGGCCCGCTCGGGGCCGTCGACAGTCAGCCGGAGGTTCCCACATGGGCGAGCTGGTGCTGGCGGCCAAGATCACGCACGTCCCGTCGATCTGGCTGTCCATCCACCCGGGCAAGCACCACGGCATCCGCAGGCCCGCCGAGCTGGGCCTGGCCGAGGTCGGCCGCCGCGCCCGCGAGCGCGGCGCGGACACCTTCCTGGTGGCCGACTCGCACTGGATGAACAGCATGGGCTTCCACGTCAACGCCAAGGCCCGCCACCAGGGCAGCTACGCCTCCCACGAGCTGCCGCACTTCATCCGCGACCTGGAGTACGACTACCCGGGCTGCCCCGACCTGGCGGCGCTCATCGTGGAGGAGATCGTCGCAGGCGGACAGCGGGCCATGGCCCACGACGTGCGCGACCTGGGCCTGGAGTACGCGACGCTGGTGCCGATGCACTTCATGAACCGCGCCGAGGAACCGCTGGCGGTGGTCCCGGTGGGGTGCAACATCTACTCGACCATCGAGGAGAACCGCCAGGTCGGCGCGGCGCTGCGCCGCGCGGTGGAGCGCAGCGACCGCAGGGTGGCGTTCCTGGCCAGCGGCTCGCTGTCGCACCAGTTCCCGCCCAACGAGGTGTCCCACCGCTTCCTCGACCGGATCAGCGACCCGTTCAACGAGCAGGCCGACCGGGTCGTGCTCGACCAGTGGCGGGAGGGCCGCATCGCCGAGTTCCTGGCCGCCCTGCCCGCCTACAACGAGCGCTGCACGGGCGAGGCCGCGATGGCCGACACGGCGATGCTGTTCGGCATGCTCGGCTGGGACGCCTACACCGGCCGCGGCGAGCAGCTGTGCGACTACTTCCCCAGCAGCGGGACCGGCCAGGTCATCGTGGACTTCCCGGTGGACGCATGAGCGCAACGGCACCGGGCCACCCGCTGGGCCTGGCCCCCTCCAAGATCATCGCGGTGCACCTCAACCACCGCTCCCGCGCCGCCGAGCGCGGGCGGTACCCGGCCGAGCCGTCGTACTTCCTCAAGCCGCCGTCGTCGCTGTCCTGGACCGGCCGCGACCTCATCCGCCCGCGCGGCACCGAGCTGTCGGCGTTCGAGGGCGAGATCGCCCTGGTCATCCGCGCCCGCGCGCAGCGCGTCGCGCGCGCCGACGCCGCCGCCCACATCGGCGCGCTGGCCGCGGCCAACGACTTCGGCGTGCACGACCTGCGCTGGGCCGACCGCGGCTCCAACCTGCGCAGCAAGGGCGCGGACGGCTACACCCCGATCGGCCCGGTGCTCATCGACCCGGCCGGGGTCGACCTGTCCGACCTGCGGCTGCGCACCTGGGTCAACGGCGTGCTGGTGCAGGACGCCTCCACCGCCGACCTGCTGTTCGACTTCGCCCACCTGATCGCCGACCTCAGCGCGACCATCACGCTGGAGCCCGGCGACGTCATCCTCACCGGCACCCCGGCTGGCGCGACCGTGGTCCACCCCGGCGACGTGGTGGAGGTGGCCGTCGGCGACACCGAGCCGCTGCGCAACACCGTCCGCGAGGACGGCGACCCGCCGGTGCCGCCGCGCGCGGGGCCCGAGGAGCGCGCCACCGCGCACGGCGCCGCGGTCCGCCCGCTCAAGGCGGAGACCGAGGCCGCGCTGCGCCGCGTCTCGACCGCCACGCTGTCCAGCCAGCTGCGCAAGCGCGGGCTCGACCACACCTTCCTCTCCGGCCTCGCCCCGTCCCGGCCCGACATGCGCCTGGTCGGCACCGCGCACACGCTGCGCTTCCTGCCGCTGCGCGAGGACCAGTTCGCCGAACGCGGCGGCGGCATGAACGCCCAGAAGCGGGCCGTGGAGACCATCGGGCCCGGCCAGGTGCTGGTCATCGACGCCCGCGAGGACCCGGGAGCAGGCACCCTCGGCGACATCCTCGCCCTGCGCGCCCTGCGCCGCGGCGCGGCGGGCGTGGTCACCGACGGCTGCCTGCGCGACAGCCCCGCCTTCGCCGACCTCGACCTGCCCGCCTACAGCCGGGGCAGCCACGCCGCCGTGCTCGGCCGCAGGCACGTGCCCTGGTCGGTCGGCGACGCCATCGCCTGCGCGGGCGTGCTGGTGCGCCCCGGCGACGTGCTCGTCGGCGACGCCGAGGGCGTGCTGCTCATCCCCGCCCACCTCGCCGACGCCGTCGCCGCCGACGCGCTCGCCCAGGAGCGCGAGGAGCGCTACATCCTCGCCCGCGTCGACGCGGGCGAGTCCATCGACGGCCTGTACCCGCTCAGCCCGGCCCGGCGCGCGGAATACGAAGCAGGAGCCACCCCATGAAGTTCCGATCCGACCCCGCGGCCGTGCGCGGCTCGATCGCCCCGCTGGTCACGCCGTTCACCGCCGACGGCGAGCTGGACACCGACAGCCTGCGCGCGCTCGTGCGCTGGCAGCGCGCGGCGGGCTCGCACGGCATCTCCCTCGGCGGGTCCACCGGCGAGCCGGGCGCGCAGAGCACCGCCGAGCGGGCCGCCGCCATGCGGGTCGTCGCCGAGGAGACCGCCGACGAACTGCCGTTCCTGCCGGGCACCGGCTCGGCGAGCCTGGCCGACACGCTGGAGCTGACCGGCCTGGCCCGCGACCTCGGCGCGGACATCGCGCTGGTCATCACCCCGTACTACGCCCGGCCGACCCAGGAAGCGCTGGTCACCTGGTACGGGACCATCGCGCGGGAGTACCCGGACCTGCCGATCGTGGTCTACAACGTGCCGTCGCGCACGGCCGTGGACATCGCCCCGGAGACGGTGTTCCGGCTGCGCAAAGCGCACGACAACATCGTGGGCATCAAGGAGACCACAAAGGACTTCGAGCACTTCTCGCACGTGCTGCACCTGTGCGGGCGCGACTTCCTCATGTGGTCGGGCATCGAGCTGCTGTGCCTGCCGCTGCTGGCCATCGGCGGGTGCGGCTTCGTGAGCGCGCTGGCCAACCTCGCGCCCGCCGCCGTGGCCCGCATGTACGAGCTCTACACCGCGGGCGAGCACGACGCGGCCATCGACCTGCACTACCGCCTGCACCCGCTGGTGGAGCTGCTGTTCGTGGAGACGAACCCGGCCCCGGCCAAGCACGTGCTCGCCGACCTCGGCGTCATCGCCTCCGGGCACGTCCGCCCGCCGCTGATCGCCCCCACCCCGGCTGGCCTCGACCGCATCGCCGCGCTGCGCGCCCAGGCCGCCGACCTGCTCGCCCCAGGAGTCCCCGCATGAGCATCCCCACCGAACTGCTGCACCACATCGACGGCAAGGACGTCCCGAGCGTCGGCGGCGAGACCTTCGGCGTCGGCGATCCGGTCTTCGGCGAGGAGTACGCCCGCTGCGCCGCGGGCCAGGCCGCCGACATCGACCTCGCCGTCGCCGCCGCCCGGCGGGCGTTCACCGACGGCCCGTGGCCCGGCCTTCCCGCGCGCGAGCGGGCCGCGACCCTGGTCCGGATCGCCGAGGCGATCGAGGCCCGCGCGGACGTCCTGGCCCGGCTGGAGAGCTTCGACACCGGCCTGCCCATCACCCAGGCCAAGAGCCAGGCCCACCGGGCCGCGGAGAACTTCCGCTACTTCGCCGACGTGATCGTCGCCCAGCACGAGGACGCCTTCCTCGCGGGCACGCGCCAGGTCAACTACGCGATCCGCCAGCCAGCGGGCGTCGCCGGGCTGATCACACCGTGGAACACGCCGTTCATGCTGGAGACCTGGAAGCTCGCGCCCAGCCTCGCCGCCGGGTGCGCCGTGGTCCTCAAGCCCGCGGAGTGGTCGCCGCTGTCGGCGAGCCTGCTGCCCTCGATCATGGCCGAGGCCGGGGTGCCGGACGGGGTGTTCAACCTCGTGCACGGCATCGGCGAGGAGGCGGGCGCGGCGCTGGTCGCGCACCCCGACGTGCCGCGGCTGTCCTTCACCGGGGAGAGCGCCACCGGGCAGATCATCATGCGCGCCGCTGCCGAGCACCTCAAGGAGGTGTCGATGGAGCTGGGCGGCAAGTCGCCGTGCGTGGTCTTCGCCGACGCCGACCTCGACCGCGCGCTCGACGCCGCCGTGTTCGGGGTGTTCTCGCTCAACGGCGAGCGCTGCACGGCCAGTTCGCGCGTGCTGGTGCAGCGGGAGGTGTACGAGGAGTTCGTGGCCGCGCTGGCCGCCCGCGCGTCCGCCGTGCGCGTCGGCCCGCCGTCCGACCCGGCCACCGAGGTCGGCGCGCTCATCCACCCCGAGCACCACGCCCGGGTCATGGAGTACGTCGAGATCGGCAAGCGGGAGGCCCGGCTCGTCGCGGGCGGCGGCAGGCCCGACGGGCTGCCGACCGGGACCTACCTCGCGCCGACGGTGTTCGCCGACGTGCCGCCGGACGCGCGGATCTTTCAGGAGGAGATCTTCGGCCCAGTGGTGTGCGTGACGCCGTTCGACACCGAGGAAGAGGCCGTGGCCCTGGCCAACGCCACCCGGTACGGCCTCGCGGGATACGTGTGGACCGGCGACCTCGCCCGCGGCCACCGGGTGGCGCGGGCGGTGCAGGCGGGCATGGTCTGGGTCAACTCGCACAACGTCCGCGACCTGCGCACCCCCTTCGGCGGCATCAAGGCCAGCGGCGTCGGCCGGGAGGGCGGGGCGCACAGCATTGACTTCTACAGCGACCTGCGCGTCGTCCACGTCGCCGTCGCCGACCTCGCGGCGCCCCGGTTCGGCGCGCCGTGACCGTCGTCGCCCTCGTCACCGGGGCGGGCGGCGGGGTCGGCGCCGCGGTGGCCCACCGGCTCGACGCCCTCGGCGCGCGAGTCGCCGCGCTGGACGGCGACTCGACGTCGGTGGAGCTGACCGGGGGAGCGCTGTGCCGGGGCATGGCCGTGCACGCCGACGCCGCCGACCCGGTCCAGGTCGACAACGCCGTTGCCGCCGTCGTCGAGCACTACGGGCGGCTCGATCTGCTGGTCGTCACGGCGGAACCGGGATGCCCCTCGGTGCTCGCCGACCCGGCGTCGGTGACGGACGACGAGTGGCACATCGCGCTCGCCGCGCAACTCGACAGCGCCTTCTACGGCGTCCGCGCGGGTCTGCGGGCGATGCGCGGGCGCGGCGGCCACATCGTCGCCGTGCACACCGCCTGCCCGCACCTGCCGCAGCGCGCCGCCGCCTCGGGCGGGGTCGCCGCCATGGTCCGCCTCGCCAATCGCGCCGGGGACGGCGTGCGGGTCGACGCGGTCCCCACCGGCTGCCCGCCCGACCCCGCCGCGGTCGCCGACGCCGTGGCCGTCCTCATGAAGGAGTCCCGATGACCCTGTTGTCCACGGTCCGCGCCCACTACGCCGCGTCCGCGCGCGGCGACCTGGCGGGGATGCTCGCCCCGATCACCGAGACCAGCCGGTGGACAGAGGCGGCGGGCTCGGAGTACGCCGGTGTCTACACCGGACCGGACGCGGTGCGCGCCGGGGTGTTCGAGCGCATCGGCGCCGACTGGGCCGAGTTCGCGGCCACAGTGGACGAGGTGGTCGACGGCGGTGACATCGTCGTGGCGATCGGGAACTACACCGGCGTCCGGCGCGGGACGGGGAGGGCGGTCGAGGCCCGCTTCGCCCACATCTGGCGGCTGGCCGACGGGGTGGTGTCGTTCGAGCAGGTCGCCGACACCGCCCGGCTGGCCTGAGGTCAGCGTCTGGACTGGTTGCGGAACACCACGTACAGCAGGCGCAGTCCGACCAGCGCGCTGACCACCAGCAGGTTGTACCCGATCAGCTGGTTCAGCGTCAGGCCGGTCAGCACGAGCGGGCCGCTGTCGGAGGCGAGCAGGATCGCCGCGATCAGGCCCGCGCCGAGGCCGAGGAACGCCAGCAGCACCTCGTGCACCAGGCCGGTGACCACCGCGCGGTCGCGCTCGTCGGCGAACAGCCGCACGCCGACCGAGAGCCGCCCGTCCTCCAGCGCCCCGCCCACGCGGTCGAGGCGGCGCGGCAGCCTGCGCAGCACCGGCAGCAGCGTCATCGCCTCGTGCGTCAGCGTCTCGCGCAACGTCTCCGGCCGCAGGTTCGCCCCGATCTGGCCCGCGGCGAACTCGCGGGCGGCGCCGACGATGTTGAAGCCGGGGGAGAGCCGGGCGAGCGTGCCCTCCAGGGTGCCGAGCGCCCGGAACACCGCCGCGATCGGCGGCGGGACGGCGAGGCGGAACTCCGCGACCACCCGGAACACCTCGGTGAACACCTGCGCGTCCGGCGCGGCGTCGTGGCTGAAGTGCTTGGCCACCAGCGCGCCGAGCGCGCGCTCCAGCCGGTTCTCGTCGATCTGCTCCGGCCGGTCGACGATCTGCAGCAGGCCGTCGCGCAGTCCCGCCGGGTCGCCGCGGTCGAGCGCGACGAGCAGCGCCTGGATGCCCGCGCGCAGCCCGGCGTCGAGCCTGCCGACGGAGCCGAAGTCCAGCAGGCCGAGCGCGGGGCCGTCGACCAGCAGGACGTTGCCCGGGTGCGGGTCGGCGTGGAAGACGCCGTGCAGGGTGATCTGGCCGAGCACGCAGTCCAGCAGCGAGCGGGCCAGGTCGGCGCGCTGCGCGGCGGGCAGCGCCTGGGCGTCGGTGAGGGGTTCGCCGACCATCCGGTCCATGACGAGCACGCGGTCGGTCGACAGCTCCTCGTGCACCCGAGGCAGCGCGACGGTCGGGTCCGGGGTCGCCGCCCGCACGGCGGCGATGTTGCGGGCCTCCACCCGGAAGTCGAGCTCCTCGGTCAGCGCCTCGGCGAACCCGTGGGCGAGGTCGATGACCCCCAGCGACCGCGCCCACGCCGCCCGCGCGTCCAGCGCGGTGGCGACGCGGTGGGTGATGTCCAGGTCGCGCTCCACGACCTCCCGGATGCCGGGCCGCTGCACCTTGACGACCACCTCGGTGCCGTCGTGCAGCCGCGCCCGGTGCACCTGCGCGATCGAGGCCGCGGCGATCGGGGCGCTGTCGAACTCGGCGAACACCTCCGACGGCGGGGCGCCCAACTCGTCGGTGAGCACCCGCTCGATCTCGGCGACCGGCACCGGGGCCGCCTGGGTCTGCAGGCGGCTCAGCTCGGTGATGTAGGCGGGCGGCAGCAGGTCGGGGCGGGTGGACAGGACCTGTCCCAGCTTGACGAAGGTGACCCCGGCCTCCTCCAACGCCCGGCGCAGGCTCCGCGCGAGCGCGGCCTCCCGGTGGATGCCCTCTCTGCGGTCCCGCCGCCCGGACACGTACGGCGCCAGCCCGTGCCGCACGGTGATCCGCGAGATCCGCGAGTACCGCCGCGCCCTGGCGAGGCCCCGGCGGATCGCCCGCACCCGCCCGATCACCCCGAGCCCGCTGCCGCTGGGCACCGCCATCTCGGCGATGAACAGGAAGATCAGCGTGGCCAGGAACGCGGTGCCCGCCAGCGGGATGAGCAGCCCGATGGTGGCCCCCGGCTTGCGCGACCACTCCTCCACCGGCAACGCCGACACGGCCCCGGTCGCCACCGACCACCCGATGGCCGCCCCGACTAACGCCCGAACCACCCCGACCCGCACCCCGAGCACCCGCCGAGCCGCCACCACGATCGGCCAGTACATGAGGACGTAGACGGGGAGCGTGAGCAACCCCAACAACACCGAGTTCACGCGATCACGACCCCCGATTCACCGCTGCGGACCACCTGATCCCACCACAACGGACCCAAGCCCGACCGCACGGCCGGAGCGAGGCGGGGTGCAGGGGCATGGGGAGGGGGACGAGCGGGGTGGAACCGGACCGGCGGGCACCACAACGACCGCGAACACCGCCCGGCCTTCCCGGGCCACGACCAGACCGTGCCTGCACTGTCTCCAGCATCAACAGGGCCGCGCGCAGTGGGGGCCAGCCCGCCGACGGCGCACTCGGCGACCAGCAGCAACCTTGCCCGCGCTACCGCGCTGCCCACCTGCAGCGACCGTGGTCCCGGCCGAGTGCGATCTCAGGTGGCTTCCGCCGACCAGCAGTGCAGGCTGCACTCCGGTCCCGCTTGGCGGTAAGGCGCGGGAGAGACCTTTCGCCGAGGGCCCGGTGTGGTGTGGGGAGCCAGCTGCTCTCCATCGGGCACGATCGCCTTCCATGCGTGGCCGAGTGTGGCTCCCGCCAGCAGCGCTGGGCTGCACCAATCCCCGTCCTTGGTGGGTAAAGCGCGAAACCCATCGGCCGAGGACCCGGTGTGGTGTGGGAGCCAGCCGCTCTCCGCCCGGCACGAGCATCACTCATGCGTGTTCCGGGTGGTCGGGTCATGGCGCGACTGTTATCCCCTCCAGCCCCCCGAGGCTGGTGTGGAAGCCCTAGTGGTCGCGGTGGGTGATCAGGTCCGCCAGGGCCGAGAGTTCCGCCGCCGGGCGTTCGTTCACCGCGCCCAGGCGGAGGGATTCGGCGGCTCGGGCGTGGTGGGTGGCGATTTCGTCGCGGCACCAGGCGCGGCCGCCCGCCTCGGCGACCAGGTCGGCGGCGGTCGCGGCGGTTGCGGGGGCCAGGGGGTCGGGGGTCAGGTACAGCTCGGCCAGGCGGTCCGCCGCCGGGGACGTGGTGCGCAGCGCGGCGACCACCGGGAGGGACTTCTTGCGGCTCACCAGGTCCGAGTGCACCGGTTTGCCGGTCACCTCCGGGTCGCCCCAGATGCCGAGGAGGTCGTCGACCAACTGGAAGGCCAGGCCGATGTGCTCGCCGAACGAGCGCAGGTGGGCGACCTGTTCCGGGGTGCCGCCGCCGTACAGCGCGCCCAGGCCGGTAGCGCAGCCGAGCAGCGCCGCCGTCTTCTGCTGCGCCATGCGCACGCACTCGGGCAGCGTCACGTCCGTGCGCGTCTCGAACGACAGGTCCGCCGCCTGCCCGTCCTGCACCGCCAGCACGGCGTGGGACAGCGCGGTCGCCGCGGGGCGGAACGCCGGGTGGCCGTCCTCGGCCAGGACCTCGTACGCCAGCGTCAGCAGCGCGTCGCCCGCCAGGATCGCCTGGCCCGTGCCGAACACGCACCACGCCGTGGCGCGGTGCCGCCGGGTGCGGTCGCGGTCCATGACGTCGTCGTGCAGCAGCGTGAAGTTGTGCACCAACTCCACCGCGACCGCGGCGGGGACGGCGTCGGCGACCGCGCCGCCGACGGCGGCGGCCGAGCACAGCGTCATCGTCGGCCGGATCGCCTTGCCCTGGTCGGCGTCGAGCTGCGTGCCGTCGGCGTCCCACCAGCCGAAGTGGTAGCCGGCGATGTGCCGCATGGTTCCGGGCAGCCTGTCCACCGCCGCACGCAGCGCGGGGTCGAACAGCGCGCGGCCGTGGGACAGCACGTCACGGGCGCTGGGGCGCACATCGAGGGTCATTCGCCGGTCTCCGCTCACAGTCCGATTCGGCACGTCACCGGGTGACCTCCGCGAAGCTAGCAGCGGGCGGGGGAGCCCAATAGTCGCCGGATAGGATGTCGTGTGTCCCACCCGAACCGCCTAGTTGATCGACTTTGGGTAGTCGTCCTGGCCGGGATGCGGCACTTTCGGGTAATGGTCCGTAAGCTCCAGCGCATGGCGAAGTACTTCGACGTGCACCCGGACAACCCCCAGCGGCGCTCGATCAGCCAGGTGGTCGACCTCCTGCGCGCCGACGGCCTCATCGCCTACCCGACCGACTCCTGCTACGCGTTGGGCTGCGTGCTCGGCAACCGGGACGGCATCGACCGCATCCGCTCGATCCGCGGCCTCGACGACCGCCACCACTTCACCCTGATGTGCCGCGACTTCGCCCAGCTCGGACAGTTCGCGCACGTGGGCAACACCGTCTTCCGCGCCATCAAGGCCGCGACGCCGGGCAGCTACACGTTCATCCTGCCCGCGACCAAAGAGGTCCCCCGCAGGCTGATGCACCCGAAGAAGCGCACGGTCGGCGCGCGCATCCCGCAGCACCCGGTCGCCCAGGCGCTGCTGGCCGAACTCGGCGAGCCCATGCTGTCGAGCACGCTGCTGCTGCCCGACGAGGCCGAGCCGATGACCCAGGGCTGGGAGATCAAGGAGGCGCTCGACCACGTGCTCGACGCCGTCGTGGACTCCGGCGACTGCGGCACCGAGCCGACCACCGTGGTCGACTTCTCCGACGACGAGCCGGTCGTCCTGCGCCGCGGCGCGGGCGACCCGGACCGCTTCGAGTCCTAATCGGACGTCCTCAGTCGAACGGCACGGCTCAGGCGGGCGGCACGCCGAGCAGTTAGCAGGCCACCGGCGACGGCACCGGAAGTGCGAACTCGGCACGGCTCAGTCGGTCGGCAGGGCTCAGTCGAACGGCAGGGCCATGGCCGCGAGCACGTCGGCGACCTGGTCGGTCAACGGGGCCGCGTCGGGCTCGTCCTCCCACAGGTGGCTGGCGACCCGCAGCGCGGTCAGGAACGCCGCGGCCATCAGCCGGGGCCGCAGCGGGTCGGCGTCGGGCATGCGCGCGGAGATCGCGTCGGCCAGATCGTCCTCGGTGGCGGTGAACAGGGCTATCTGCTCGGATAACAGCGACGGGTGCTTGCGCAGCGCGCGCATCTTGGCCAGCCGGTCCGGGTCGCTGAACTCCGCGCACAGGTCCAGCGCGGCGGCGGTGAGCGCCTGCCACGGGGTGTCCTCGGCCGGGCGCTCGCGGACCATGGTGACCAGCTGGGCCATCCGGCGGCGGTCGTCGTAGAGGAGCGCCTGCTCCTTGCCGCCGAAGTAGTTGGAGAACGTCCGCCGGGACACCATCGCGGCGTCGGCGATGGCCTCGACGGTGACCCGGTCGAGGCCGTGCGCGAGCGTCAGTGCGACCGCGGCCTCGTGCAGCGCCTGTCTGGTCGCCGCCTTCTTCCGCTCGCGCAGGCCTCCACCGGTTTCCACGCCGGGGATGTTATGTCAATCCCCGCTCAACTCAATGGCCCCGGAAGGACATTGGTCGACGGCTTCCCGCACAGCGGGAAGGTCGTCGGCCCCGGGCTGGCCCAACAGGACCACGGTGCCGTCGCTCTCGTCCTGGTCGAACACCTTCGGCGCGCGCAGGGCGCACAGCCCGGCCCCGATGCACACCGAGGTGTCCGCGCGGACGGTCACGGCGCGTCCCAGGCGACCGGGAGCGCGTGCACGCCGTAGATCGCCATGTCCGTGCGCAGCGGCACGTCCTCGGCGGGCACGGCCAGCCGCAGCCCCGGGAGCCTGGCCAGCAGCTTGGTCAGGCCGATGGTCATCTCGATCCTGGCCAGCTGCTGCCCGAGGCACTGGTGCACGCCGTGCCCGAACGCCAGGTGCGGCCCGCGCTCGCGGGCCACGTCCAGCGCTGCCGGGTCGGCCCAGTGGCCGGGGTCGCGGTTGGCGGCCGGGACCGAGATCATGACCGTGCTGCCCTCCGGGATCAGCACGCCGCCGACCTCGATGTCCTCGGTGGCGACCCGGGACGGTCCGGCGTGGATGATCGACAGGTGCCGCAGCAGCTCCTCGACGGCGCGGTCGGCCAGCTCCGGGTTCGCCCGCAGCGCGGCGAGCTCCTCCGGGTGCTCCAGCAGCGCGAAGGTCCCGAGGCCCAGCATGTTCGCCGTGGTCTCGTGGCCCGCGATCAGCAGCAGGTTGGCGATGTTGACCAGCTCGTTGTCGTTGAGGTCGCTGTTGGTGATCAACCCGGAGATCAGGTCGTCGCCGGGCGCCCGCCGCTTCTGCAGCACCAGGCCGCGCATGAAGTCCTGGAGCCGGTCGCGCAGCGTCAGGACCTCGCTGATCGGCACGTCCAGCGCCAGCAGCTTGGCCGCGCACTCCTGGAACTCCGCGCGCTGCTCGTAGGGCACGCCGAGCAGTTCGCAGATCACCAGCGACGGCACCGGCAGGGCGAACTCGGCGACGAGGTCGGCGCTGGTGCCGCCCGCGAGCATCGCGTCGATCCGCTCGTCGACGATCTCGGCGATCCTCGGCTCCAGCATCCGCATGCGCCGCACCGTGAACTGGCCGGTGAGCAGCTTGCGGTAGCGGGTGTGGTCGGGCGGGTCCATCGAGATGAACGAGCCCGCCGAGGACTCCTCCGACATCAGGTCGTCGCGCTGCTCGTCGGTCAGCCCGTCCATGCGCGAGACCAGCCTGCGCAGATCGGAGCTGAACCGGGTGTCGCTGAGCACGGCGCGCGCCTCGGCGTGCCCGCTGACCAGCCAGACCTTCGTCCCCTCGCCGTTGGTCACCTCGGCGACCGGTCCCTTCGCGGCCTGCTCGCGCAGCGCGGCGGGCGGGTCGAACGGGGTGTCGCGGTCGAAGAACGGCCGCGGCAGCGGCAGGCGGAAGCTCGGTTCGGCGCGGTCGGGTGTGGTGGTTGCCCCAGTCATTGACGTCCCCAATCGTCGTGAAGGGCTGACACCACCCACTGTAGCGAGCCGAACACGATCACGGGGAAAGTTTTCGCAGTGGGCAAGATCATTTTTACGCAACGCTGACGCCCCGACCCCACGGCCCGGCCGGGGCAATCCGCTGATCGGGTGGAAGTACGATGTGGACCATGTCGATGGGTGCGGACGCGCCGCTGGAGCCGGGGGCCCGCCACGCGCACCTGCTCGCCCGCTACGAGCTGCAGCGGCGGGAGGCCGAGACGGTCGACCACGAGCGGGTCGCGCGGGTCGACCGGGCGGTCAGGGAGTTCCCGGTCAGCGCGTACGCCGCGTCGGTGCTGCCCGTCCCGCTGCCGGTCGAGCGCGCGGAGAAGCTGCCCCGCGCCCAGCGCCACACGCTGCCGAGCGGCTACACGGTGCGGTACGAGCTGCTGGAGTTCCCCGGCGAACTGCGCGGCTGGCTGATCGACCCGACCCTCGCCGTCTCCATCCACGGCACGACCGTGCACCCGATCTACGAGCCGGTGGGCAAGCAGACCGACGCCGCACTACAGCCGCTGTCACGACGCGGCCCGGGCGCGCCTGCGGTGACGGCGCGCATCGCCGGGTGGCAGGTGTTCCCGGCGCCGCTGTCGGTGGAGGCCCCGACCGGCTCGGTGCCGCTGGAGCGGCTGCTGGCGGACTTCCTGAGCGGACGCGGGCGGTAGGTCAGGCCGATCGTTCCGACGGCGCGGTCGCCCACATCGGTGAAGGCGTTCGCCCGCGATAGATCGGGCCGATCGTTCCGGCAGTGGGCTGTGGGCGATCTCGGCGGTGAAGGTTCCGCCGCGCGGTGGGTCGGGTCGATTGTTCCGGCAGCAGGCGTGGGCGATCTCGGCGCGAAGGTTCGTGCCGTGTGGGCGGCGTCGTAGGTCAGGCCGACCGATCGGCCAGTGCGCTGCGGACGACCTCTTCGGCGAAGGCGCCCGCTGCGCGGGCGGCGCCGTTTCGGCCCTGGGCGAGGCCGTTGGTGTAGATGCCCTCGATGATCAGCAGGATCCGGTCGGTCAAGGTCTCGGGGTCGCGGGCGCCCGCGCGGGTCGCCAGGTCCAGTAGGCGCTCGCGCATGGTCGCGAAGTGCTCGGCGGCGACCTTGTGCGCGGGGTGGGCGGGGTCGGGGAACTCCGCGTGCGTGTTGTGGATGCCGCAGCCTCGGTAGTCCGGCTCCAGCACCTTCGCCGCGGTCAACTCGACCAGCGCGACCAGGTGGCCCGCCGGGTCGTCCTCGCGGCCGACGCCCGCCTGCTCGTACATACACGCCCACGTGTCCCGGCAGCGGGTGAGATAGGCCACGACGAGGTCGTCCTTGCCCGCGAACTCCCGGTAGAGCAGGTTCTTGCCGCAGCCGAACTCGTCGATCACCTGCTGCATCCCCACAGCGTGCACGCCATGCGCGGTGAACAGCCGGGTGGCGACATCCAGGATGCGCTCCCGCGCGTCGGGACTGGGCTTCCTCGGCATGCTTCCCACTATATCGGACCGCCCGGTCCGTAAGCCTTGACACGAGCGCTGATCATCCCGAAGGATTCGGACCGATCGGTCCCGGACCGGTCGGTCCGAAATCTGAGGGGAGTGTTCGATGACCGTGATCACGGTCGAGGGGGACAGGCTCACCGGCCGCGCCAGGGGCGCGCTGCTGGTCCTGTGCGGCGCGTTGTTCCTGGACGCGCTGGACGTGTCGATGAAGGGGGTGGCGCTGCCCTCCATCGGCGCCGACCTGGGGATGGGGCCCGGCGCGCTGCAGTGGGTGGTCAGCGCCTACGTGCTGGGCTTCGGCGGGTTCCTGCTGCTCGGCGGGCGCGCGGCCGACCTCTTCGGCAGGCGGCGGGTGTTCCTGGTGTCGCTGGGCTTCTTCACCGCGGCGTCGGCCCTCGGCGGGTTCGCCGACGACGGCCCGCTGCTCGTCGCCGCCCGGCTGGTGACCGGGATCAGCGCGGCGTTCACCCTGCCCGCTGGCCTGTCGATCATCACGACCAGCTTCGCGGAGGGCCCCGCACGCAACAAGGCGCTCGCGCTCTACACCGCGACCGGCGCCACCGGCTTCTCCATGGGCCTGGTCGTCGGCGGCGTGCTGACCGAAGTGGACTGGCGGTGGGTGTTCTTCGCGCCGGTCGTCATGGCCCTGCTGACGCTGGCGGCGGGCATCGCGCTGGTGCCCGTCGGCGAGGCGCCCGAGCGCACGTCGCGGTTCGACGTGCTGGGCGCGGTGACCAGCACGGGCGCCCTGCTGGCCCTCGTGCTCGCCCTCGTCCAGGCGCACGAGTGGGGCTGGGCGACGCTGATCGCGCTGGGCGTGTCCGCTGCGCTGTTCACGCTGTTCGTCGTCGTGGAGAAGCGCACGGCGCACCCGCTGGTGCGGCTGTCGCTGCTGCGCTCGCCCGCGCTCATGCGGGCCAACGTCGGCGCGATGTCGCTGCTCGGCGGCTGGGTCAGCGCGCTGTTCGTCCTCACCCTCTACATGCAGGACCTGCGCGGCTGGTCGGCGCTGGAGACCGGCCTGGCGGTGCTGCCCGGCGGCGTGGTGACCGCGGTGCTGGCCCCGAGGGTGGCCGCGCCGCTGGTCAACCGGTTCGGCACGACGCCGGTCGTGGCCGCCGGGCTCTTCGCCGCGGTCGCGGCCTACGTCCTGCTGCTGCCCATCGGCCTGGACTCGGGCTACCTGGCGATGCTGCCCGCGTTCCTGCTCGCCGGGTTCGCGTTCACCCTCGCCTACGGCCCGCTCAACATGGCGGCCACCCAGGGCGTGCCCGCGCACGAGCAGGGCCTGGCCGGCGGGATCGTCAACACCTCCTTCCAGGTCGGCCCCGCGCTCGCCCTGGCCGCGGCCACCGTCGTGCTGCAGCTCAACGCGGGCGACGGCTCGCCCGCCGCGCTGCTGTCCGGGTTCCGGGCCGCGCTGCTCGTCCCCCTGGCCGTCGCCGTCGTCGGCACGGCCGTCACCCTGCTGGGCCTGCGCGCCCGCCGGAGCTGAGGAGAACCACCATGGACCTGAACCTGTCGGGCAAGACCGCCGTCGTGACCGGCGGCAGCAAGGGGATCGGCCTGGCCACCGTCCGGCTGCTCGTCGACGAGGGCGTGACCGTGGTGAGCGGCTCGCGGACCGTCACCCCTGAGCTGAAGGAGACCGGCGCGATCCCGATCACCGTCGACCTGTCCACACCGGACGGTCCGGCCACACTGGTCGGACAGGCGCTCGCCGAACTCGGCGGCATCGACATCCTGGTCAACAACGTCGGCGTCGGCAGCACGGACGAGATCTCCCAGGGCGCGCTCACCTCGCTGCTCGACCTTCCGGAGAGCGCCTGGCACCGCACGTTCGAGCTGCACTTCTACAGCGCGCTGCGGGCGGTCCGGGCGGCGCTGCCGAGCCTGGTCGAGCGCGGGGGCGTGGTCGTCAACGTCTCCTCGATCGCCGCGCGCGACATCACCACGGGGCCGTTCGACTACGCCGTCGCCAAGGCCGCGCTCAACGCGTTCACCAAGGTCGTCGCCCGCCAGTACGGGCCCCAGGGCGTGCGGGCGCTGACGGTCTCGCCCGGCCCCGTCAACACCGGGGTGTGGACCGACGACGACGGGCTCATCGCGCGGCTGGCCCGCGAGCAGGGCCGAGGGCACGCGGAGTTCGCCGCCGAGACGATCGCGAACCTGGGCGCGGCCACCGGGCGGATCACGACGCCGGAGGAGGTGGCGCGGCTGATCGCGTTCGCCGCCTCGCCGAACAACCTCACCGGCGCCGAGTTCATCATCGACGGCGGGGTGATCAGCCAGCTCTAGTTCCGCGCGGCGAGGTAACGGCGGTATTCCGGGGATTTGTACGCTTCCTGCCAGTACGCCGCCGTCACCTCGGCGTGGAGCTCGCCGCTGCGCTCGGCCACGAAGGTGTTGCGCCGCCAGGCGAGGACGTGCCTGCGCATCAGCACGTCGCCGGTCAACGGCCGGACCTCGATGCCGGGGTGCACGTCGAGGCAGGCGGGCTGGGCCAGCCCGACCGCCCCGGCGCGCACGATCATCTGCGCGACCGCCTGGGAGTTCACCTGGTGGGCGATCGTCGGCACGAAGCCGAAGTCGGCGCAGGACTCGATGAAGTACTCCCGGAACGGCGCCGACGAGCTGCGCGCGCCCATCACCAGCGGCTGGCCGTCGAGGTCGTCCAGGGTGAGCATCTCCTTCTCCGCCAGCCGGTGCCCTTCCGGCAGCAGCACGAAGGTCGGCTCGGTCACCACGACGGCGGTGTCGACCGCGGCGGGCACCGGCAGCTCGCGGCCCGGGTAGTCCTTGATCATCGCGATCTCCACCCGGTACTCGTCGAGCAGCGACACCAGCCGGTCGCTGCTCTCGTCGTTGACCACCGCCACCTCGGAGATCTCCGGCCAGACGGTGGTCATCGCGGCGGGCAGGCGCGGGACGACCGTGCTGCAGACCGCCGCGATCCTGGTGGTCGCGGGCGGCCTGGTCGAGCACGTGCGCTGCTTGATGTCCTCGAGCAGCTGGTCCATCTGCGGCAGCACCGCGGTGATGCGGCGCAGCAGCAGCTCGCCGATGGGCGTGGCCGTCACCCCGTCCTGGCGGCGCTCGAACAGCTGGTAGCCCAGCATCTTCTCCAGCCGGTTGAGCTGGGCGTGGACGGCGGGCTGGGTGATGCCCAGGCGGACCGCGGCCCGGGAGAGGCTCCCGGTGTCCGCGATCGCCCGGAGCACCCGCAGATGGTGCACGTCAAGCTGCATGGTGTCCCCGCACCGGCACGCGGTCGGCCGTGCCCCGGCGCCTGCCCAGGAGCACGTACAGCGCGAACGCCGCGACCACCGAGTTGATGGTGGCGATCCCGAACGGGAGCCACGCGCCGACCGCGGCCCCGCCCGCCCAGCAGAGCAGCGCGGCGGGCACCCACTCCGGGCAGCGCTTGGGCAGCTCCCCGCTGTCGCGGGTGGCGTCGAGGTCGGCGCGCCAGCGGCGGACCACGAAGTACTCGGCGATCACCACGCCCGCCACGGGCGGGGTGATCACCCCGACCCAGGTCAGGAACGTGGTGAAGTGGTCGAGGATGCCGATCGCGGACAGCACGGAGCCCAGGCCGCCCAACAGCAGCGTCGCCCGCATCCGGTCCACCCGCTTGCCGAACAGCACTTCGACGGTGTTCACCAGCCCGAGAGAGGACGAGTAGAGGTTCCAGTCGTTGATCTTCAGGATCGCCGCGACCAGGATCAGCGTGCCCAGCACCCCGGACGACGAGGTGATCATACCGACCACGTCCGCGCTGCGCGCCGCGTGCGCGAGCAGCACCCCGACCAGGCCGATCAGGTACTGGCCGAGGGTGACGCTGATCAGCGTCTGCTTCACCACGTCGCCCGCCGTGCGGTTGAACCGGGTCATGTCGGGCGTCATCACCGCGCCCATGATGAACGCCCCGGCCACCAGCGTCGTGCCCTGGGCGAGTGACATCGTTGGGCCGGGCGGGGGATCGTTGACCAGCGACGACAGCGAGTGGTCGCCCAGCGCGCCGATGATGGAGTACCCGGCGAGGCAGAGGAACGCGGGCACCGTGAGGTAGGCGGTCCACGCCATCGCGTGGAAGCCGAACACCACGATGGCGGTCACCAGCGCGCCGCCGCCGAGCGCCCACACCCAGACCGGCGGACCGCCCATCAGCGCGTGCAGGCCCTGGGCGAAGACGTCGTTCTGCACCCCGAACCAGCCCGCCAGGCTGAGCGTCATCAGCAGGCCCACGAGCGCCGAGCCGCGGCGGCCGAAGCCGGTCCAGCGGGTCAGCAGCGACGTGGACAGGCCCTCCTTGGTGCCTGCGATGCCCATGAGGATGGTGATGATCTCGAGCATCACCGAGCCGATGGTGATGGCCAGCACCGCGTCCCAGAACGTCATCCCGAAGCCCAGCACGGCGCCGAGCAGGAACTGGTGGAACGAGGACACCTGGCCGAAGCGCTGCACGGCCACGGTCACCCAGGAGTACCGGCGCTCGCGCGGCACGCGGCGCAGCGAGTAGTCGTCGTGGGAGGTGTCGGGGGCGACGGCGCCGGATGTGTTGTCGCCGCTGTGGGCGGTCTCGGTCGACACGGTCACTCCGCGGGCTCGGGCACGGCCTGCTCGACCAGGACGAACCCCTGGCCGGGCAAGGGCTTCCAGGACAGCTCGCCCCGGTACATCCGCTCCAGGAAGTCCACCCGCTGGTGGTAGGCGAAGACCGAGCTGCCCGCGCCGACGACCTCCGTGGTGCCGACGAACATCGGCAGTTCGGCGAGGAAGTAGCGGACCGCGTGGCGCAGCTGCTCGCGGGTGGGCTGCTCGCCCTCCGGCAGCCGCCGTTCCATCACCCAGCCGGAGGCGGTGAGGCAGTTCTCGGCGAACTCCGGGTCGCTCGTGAACCGCCGGTGCGCCTCGGCGAGCAGGCCCTGGTACGCCTTGTTCTCGTTCAGCGCTGCCGAATCCAGGACCAGTTCGCGCTGATCAGGCACGTGCAGCTGCTCCATCGCCCGGCTGATTTTGTTGCGCGTGTAATTACCTTGCCGCTGCGCCTTTCTGGCCGCCCGGCGCGGGTCGTATCCGAGGGCCTCCAGCGTGTAGGCCGACGGGGCGTCGGGGACGAAGAAGTGGAACGACCGGAACCGCGCCATGGCCCACCGGGCGAGGTCGGCGATGCGCTCGGGGGTGAAATAACTGTTGAACGGGCTGATTCCGATGCACACGTGCTCGGCGGCGGCCAGCGGGTCCGCGCAATGCGCGGTGAGTGGTGTGGGACGTAGCACCGTGTCTCCAAGGGATTCGCGAACGCCAGCCGGGCAGGGTTGGCTGACGGTGACTCGACTATGTCCAGCAGGTGACGTTCGTCGGTACTGTCGCCGTGGGGTGCCATCGGCTTATGCCTGGTGGCGGACGGTGGCAATGAATGTGAAGAGGACACTGGTCCCGAAAGGTTCTCGTTGCCCGCTGACCCGCGTTATCTTTGGCCATGGAGCTACAGGTCCGGCACCTGCGGGTGATCTGTGCGATCGCCTCCGCCGGGAGCCTCAACCGTGCCGCCACCCAGCTCGGGCTCGGACAGCCCGCCCTCAGCCACCAGTTGCGCAGAATCGAGAAGCTGGTGGGCGGCGCGCTGTTCCGCCGGGGGCAGAACGGCGTCGAGTGCACCGCGCTCGGCGTGCTCGTGCTGCGGCGGGCGCGGGCCATCGTGGCCGCGTTCGACGAGCTGGAGCGCGACTTCCACCGCCAGGAGCCGCGCGCGGGGGAGTCCGTCCGGGTGGGCTGGAACAACAGCGCCCTCACCGCGCCGCTGCTCGGCAGCCTGCGCGAGATCATGCCCGGCAAGCAGATCCACACCCGATCGGACGTCTCCCGCAGCAGGCTGCTCGCCCAGGTGGCGAACCGCGGCGTCGACCTGGCCCTGGTCATGATCTGCGGGCAGCGCGAGCTGTCCGCCCCCGCGAAGGTGCGCGCGCTGACCGTGGTGCGCGAGCCGTCGTTCGTCGCGCTGCCCGCCGACCACGCGCTCGCCCACCGCGAGGAGATCTCCCTCGGCGAGCTCGCTGGCGAGAACTGGATCGTCTCCGGCTGCGGCGACGGCTGCCGCGTGGTGTTCCGCGAACTCTGCATGGCCCACGGCTTCGACCCGGTGATCAGCCACGACGTCGACATCGACGCCACCCGCGAGGACCTGGTGAGCGCGGGCTGCGGCGTCGCGCTCGTCCAGCCGACCCGCCCGCAGCGGCCGGGGCTGGTGATCCGCCCGCTGGCCGGGACGCCGCTGTACGTGCGCCACGTCCTGGCCTGGCGCGAGGACGCCGCGCCCGCGTTCCGCGCCCGCGAGCTCGGCACCCGGTTGGCCGTCGACTACTGGCGGATGGCCGACCGGAATCCGCACTACCGGAACTGGTTGGACCACAACGACCTGGCGATGATTTCCGCGGCGGGCTGATAACGGCCCGACATGCCCAGGCGGCACTAGATCCACGGCGAGCCCGCGATTGACGATGGGGTCGCCCCGGCGAAATCTCCACTCGGGGTGTCAGTGCCCGAAGGGAACGCCATGCTGCCGTTGATAACCCGCGATGAACTGCGCGCCGCCATGGAGGCGGGCTCGGTCGTCGTCGTGGACACGATGCCGGTCGCCTACTACGAGAAGGAACACCTTCCGCGGGCCCGCAACATTCCCGGATTCCCCTACGAGCAGGCCGCGGAGTTCACCGACCGGCACGCGCCGTCGGTTTTGCCCGACAAGTCCGCATCGATCGTCGTGTACTGCGCGAACACCCCCTGCCGCAACAGCGACTTCGTCGGCAGGCGCCTGCTGGAACTCGGTTACACCGACGTGCGCAAGTACCGCGAGGGGATCGAGGACTGGGTGGCGGGCGGCCTGCCCACCGAATCCTCGTCCTGATGAGACGTTCCGGTCGCCGACCGGAATTGCAATACCCTGCATATAAGGAGAGTTCTGTGTCCCCAATCAAACGGTTGTTCATCGCGCTCGCGGGAGCGCTGATGGTGCTGACGGGCCTGGGCGCGACCGCGTCGGCGAGCACCTCGGACATCACCGGGAACCTGGTGACCGTGACCTCGGCCAACCACGCCGAGGTCATCGCCGAGTCCCACGAGCGGCTGGTCATCCTCGACTTCGGCGCCACCTGGTGCCCGCCGTGCCAGCGGATGAAGCCGGTGCTGGAGCGCCTGGCCGTGGAGTACAACGGCCGGATCCTGGTCGGCATGGTCGACGTCGACCGCAGCCGCGACCTGTCGACCAAGTACAACATCCGCTACCTGCCGACGCTGGTCCCGATCCGCAACGGCGCCGAGTACCCCTCCTCCCGGCTGATCGGCTACCCGGGTGAGGCCCAGCTGCGCGCCTGGATCGACCGCCAGCTCGCCAAGGGCTGATCCGCAGGCGAACCCGGGGTGGGCGTGCTCACCCCGGGTTCCGCGCGTCGGCGGGCGCGGCGACCGGCGTCATCCGGACGAGCACCAGCAGCGGCAGGGCGACCAGCGACGCCGCGGTCCACGGGAGGGTGAGGGCGCCGATGTGCAGCAGCAGACCGCCGAGCGCGGCCCCCGCGGCCACCGCCCCGTTCCACGCGGCGATGGTGAGCGACTGCGCCGCGTCGGCCGTGGGACCGGCGATCAGCGCGGTCACCCCCTGGAACGCGGTGGGCGCGCCGCCGAAGGCCAGTCCCCACATGGCGACCGCGATCAGAGCGGCGAAGGCGGCGCCCCCGCTGACGGCGAAGACGACGATCCCCGCCGCCGTCATGCCGCAGCAGACGACGAGCACGGTGTGCGGGCGGCGGTCCAGCGCCGCGCCGACCATCAGCAGGCCCACGACCGCCGCGCCGCCGAACACCAGCAGCACGGTGCTGAGCAGCCCCGCCTGCGCGAAGTGGTCGAGGATCGGGCCGATGTAGGTGTAGGCGACGTTGTGCCCCAACGAGAACGCCAGCACGACCACCAGCAGCGCCCGCATGCCCGGCAGGCCGAGCGCGCGCCCCGGCCGGGTCGGCGCGGCGGCATCGCCCGGCACGGACGGCACCGCGACGACGACCCAGACCAGCAGCGGGACCGAGGTGAGCGCCATCGCGGCGAACGCCCACCGCCAGTCGGCGAACTGGCCGAGCGCGGTGCCCGCGGGGACGCCGAGCGCGAAGCCGACCGGCGTGCCGGACATCGCCAGCGCGAGCCCTCTGCCGGTCTGCCCCGGCGGGGAGATGCGCATGGCGTACCCGGCGACCAGGGACCACATGACGCCGGTGATCGCGCCGGAGACGACCCGCGTGACCAGGATCAGCGGGTACCACGGCGACACGGCGACGAGGGCGTTGGTGAGCAGGAACCCGATAACCAGCGCGATGAGCAGCGCTTTGCGCGGCACGCGCAGGGTCGCGGTGGTCAGCGGGATCGCGGTGAGCGCGGTGGTGATCGCGTAGACGGTCACCAGCTGGCCCGCGGTGGACGGGGAGACGCCGAGGTCGGCGGACATGCCCAGCAGCAGGCCCGCGGGCAGCACCTCGGTCAGGCAGCCCAGGAACACCGTCGTGGTGAGCGCGAGCAGCGCCGGGACGGGCAGTCGGGTTTCGGTGGAAGTCACGCCGTCGACCTTCGCCGCCGAACGGCCGCGCCTGCTAGTTCCGATCGCCGATGCCACGGCGTTACCCCGCGCGCGATAACCCGGCGGCATGGCCAGGCGGCACTGCCCACGCGACTGGCCTGATCGGACGATGGCCGTGTCCCGAAACCCTGCTCGGAAAGAGGTTCCACCCATGGCTCTGCGGAGCACACCGCGCGCGGTCGCGCTGCTGGCCGCCCCGGTGCTGGCCGCCACGCTGCTCGGCGCCGGTCACGCGGCGGCGGACGCGTCCACCATCGGCAGCGACGGCTACGTGCACGTCGCCCCGAACGGGGTGGTGCTGGGCGTCGATCCCTACTACCCCAAGGACGGCAACGGCGGGTACGACGTCAGCGACTACACCCTCGCGCTGGACTACTCGCCCTACTGGGGAACCCTGCGCGGGAAGGCCACGATCAAGGCGGTCACCACGCAGGACCTGAGCCGCTTCAACCTCGACCTGCGCGGGATGACCGTGCGGTCGGTCAGGGTGAACGGCGCGCCCGCGGCGTTCACCCGCGTCGGCGAGCACGAACTCGTCATCACCCCGTCCGCGCTCCTGCCCTCGGGCGCGGACTTCACCGTCGAGGTCGGCTACGACGGCGTGCCCCGGCCGCTCTACACCTCGCGCGGCTGGACCGGCTGGGTGGACACCGGCGACAGCGCGGTCGCCATGGGCGCGCCGCGCGCGGCGATGACCTGGTTCCCCGTCAACGGGACGGAGGTCGACAAGGCGACCATGCACGTCGCCGTCACCGTGCCGACGGGCTGGTCCGTGGTCGGCAACGGCGTGCAGGCCTCCGACGTCCCGGGCAGCGGCCGCCACACGGTCACGTGGGCGGAGGAGACCCCGCTCGCCCCGCACGCGACGATGCTGGGCATCGGCCGCTGGCAGCTCGACACCATCACCCTGGCCGACGGCACCAAGGCGGTGAACGCCTACGGTCCCTGCGCCCTCGGCCTGCGCGCGGTCGGCAACCGGCTGCCGGAGGTCAGGGAGTTCCTCGATCCCCTGCTGTGGGGCTATCCGCAGTCGGCGTCGGGCACGCTGTTCCTCGACCGGAACACCGCCTACACCCACGGCGCCCAGGGCAGGCCGGTCCTCGGCGCCAACGCGACCGTGGAGGACCTGGTGTACGCCACGGCCTATCAGTGGTGGGGCGCGAGCCTGACCCACAAGATGTGGAAGGACGTGCTGCTGGTCGAGGGGTTCTCCCGGTACGCGGTGTGGCTGTGGGACGAGGCCAAGAACGGCGTCGACCTCGACGCCCGCTACCGCGGCCTGGTCGAGCGCGGCGACGCGGCCTTCTGGGCGCGCAGGCTGATCGACCCGGGCGCGGGCCGGGAGTTCGCGCCCACCACCAAGGCGGTGCTGATGGTGCACGCCCTGCGCAAGACGTTGGGAGACGACCTGTTCTTCCAGGTGATGGCGGGCTTCCCCATCATCAACCAGCAGGGCAACCAGAACTGGCACGACTGGGAGCTCTACGTCGACGCCGTGGCGCAGCGCGAGCTGACCGGGTTCTACCACGCCTGGTTGGAAGGCGCCGTGATCCCGCCTGCGGAGTTCCTGTACCCGACGGCGCCGTGACCGGCGGACGGGTGGCGGCTCAGCTCGCCGGGTCCGCCACCCGTCTGATGTAGGTGTCGGGATCGGCCAGGATCTCCCGCAGCGCCGCCTGTCCCGCGCCGTACACCGCGGCCTTCCCGCCCAGGGCGGAGACCAGGACCGCCGTCGGCGACCACTGCGCGGCGATGACCCTGCGGTCGAGTTCCTCGCCGAGCGGCCCGGCGAGCCAGTCGTGGAGCCGGGCGTAGCCGCCGCCGAGGACCACGGCGGGCACGTCCAGCAGGTTCACCACCCCGGCCAGCGCGATGCCCAGCCGCACGCCCGCGCGGCGCACCGCGGCCAGCGCCGCCGGGTCGGCCGCGGCGAGCCGCCCGGCCAGGTCGGCGAGCGGGCGGTCCAGCGGGGCCGATGCCGCCGTGACGCCCGCGTCGGCCAGGATCGCCGCCGGGCCCGCCATCCGCTCCAGGCAGCCCCGCGCGCCGCACGAGCACACCGGCCCGTCGGGATCGACGCACACGTGGCCGATCTCGCCGGTGAACCCGTGCGTGCCCCGCCGCACCGCGCCGTCGAGCACGACGCCCGCGCCGACGCCGATCTCCGCCGACACCAGCACGAAGTCCCGCGTCCCGGCCAGTTCCCCGGTCGCCAGCTCGCCGACCGCTGCCAGGTTCGCCTCGTTGTCCACCAGGACGGGCAGTTCGGCGCCGAGCGCGGCCGGGATGTCCACATCGGACCAGCCGAGGTTGGGCGCGGCGCGCACGACGCCGCTGACGCGGTCCACCAGTCCGGGCACGGCCACGCCCAGCCCGCCGACGGCCACCCCGCGTCGGCCAGCGTCGGCCTTGGCCGACCGCACCGCCCGGTTCACCGCCGCCAGCACCTCGGCGGGCGGGCGGCCCCGGTTGTCGCCGGGGCGCACCCGGTGGGCGTGCTCGCCGCCGGTCGGGTCGACCAGGCAGGTCGCCACGTAGTCCACCCCGATCTCCACGCCGAGCCCGTGCGGCCCGGTCGGCGAGGGCACCAGGCCGGTGCCCCTGCGGCCGCGGCCGGTCGCCGACTGCGGCCCGGACTCGTCCACCAGCCGGGCGGCCACCAGGCGGTCGACCAGGCTCGACACGGTCGCCTTGGCCAGGCCGGTCGCCGCGGCGACGCCCGCCCGGGACAGGCCGGGCCGCCGCAGGACCTCGGCCAGCACCATCGCCGTGTTGTGCCTGCGCACGTCGCTGTTGCCTGCGGGGGAGGTCGGTCGCACGCGCCGAACTCTAGTGCTTGACCCCGCCGCGCGGCAGGATTAAGTTCAGTGCCCGAACCAAAAGCTTCGAGGAGGTCGCCGTGGCACCCCAGCCCACCCCCGCCGACAAGTTCAGCTTCGGCCTGTGGACCGTCGGCTGGCGCGCCGCCGACCCGTTCGGCGACGCCACCCGGCCCGCGCTCGACCCGGTGGAGACCGTCGGGCGGCTGGCCGAGCTGGGCGCGTGGGGCGTGACCTTCCACGACGACGACCTCATCCCGTTCGGCTCCGACGACACCGTCCGCGCCGACACCGTCGCCCGCTTCCGCGCCGCCCTGGACGCCGCGGGCATGGTCGTGCCGATGGCGACGACCAACCTGTTCACCCACCCGGTGTTCAAGGACGGCGGCTTCACCAACAACGACCGCGCCATCCGCCGCTACGCGCTGCGCAAGGTGCTGCGCAACGTCGACCTGGCCGCCGAGCTGGGCGCGTCGACCTACGTGCTGTGGGGCGGGCGCGAGGGCAGCGAGTCCGACGCGGCCAAGGACGTCGCCGCCGCGCTCGACCGCTACCGCGAGGGCGTCGACACCGTCGCCGCCTACGTCAAGGAGCGCGGCTACGGCATGCGCCTGGCCCTGGAGCCCAAGCCCAACGAGCCGCGCGGCGACATCTTCCTGCCCACCATCGGCCACGCCATCGCGTTCATCGCCGAGCTGGAGCACGGCGACATCGTCGGCGTGAACCCCGAGGTCGGGCACGAGCAGATGGCCGGGCTGAACTTCGTGCACGGCGTGGCGCAGGCGCTGTGGGCGGGCAAGCTGTTCCACATCGACCTCAACGGCCAGAAGGGCCCGCGCTACGACCAGGACATGGTCTTCGGCCACGGCGACCTGCTGTCCGCCTTCTTCCTGGTCGACCTGCTCGAGCACGGCGGCTACACCGGCCCGCGCCACTTCGACTACAAGCCCGCCCGCACCGAGGACGCCGAGGGCGTCTGGGCCAGCGCCGCGGCGAACATGCGCACCTACCTGCTGCTGCGTGAGCGCGCCCAGGCCTTCCGCGCCGACCCGCGGGTCCAGGAGGCGCTGAAGGTGTCCGGGCTGGACGAGCTGCGCACGCCCACCCTGGGCGCGGGCGAGTCCGTGGCCGACCTGCTCGCCGACCGCGCCGCGTTCGAGGACTTCGACGCCGACAAGGCGGCGGCCCGCGGCTACGGCTTCGTGGCGCTGAACCAGCTGGCGGTCGAGCACCTGCTCGGGGTCGGCTGATGGCGCTCGTCGCCGGGGTGGACTCCTCCACCCAGTCGTGCAAGGTGGTCGTCCGCGACGCCGGGACCGGGGCGCTCGTGCGCTCCGGCTCGGCGCCGCACCCCGACGGCACCGAGGTCCACCCGGTCCACTGGATGACCGCGCTGACCGCCGCCCTGGACGCGGCGGGCGGCATCGACGATGTCGCCGCCCTGTCGATCGCGGGCCAGCAGCACGGCATGGTGTGCCTCGACGACGAGGGCGCGGTCGTGCGCAGGGCCCTGCTGTGGAACGACACCCGCTCGGCGGCCGCTGCCGAGGAGCTGGTCGCCGAACTCGGCGGGCCGCGGGCGTGGGCCGACGCGGTCGGCACGGTGCCGATGGCCTCGCTGACGGTGTCGAAGCTGCGCTGGCTGGCCCGGCACGAGCCGGAGAACGCCGCCCGCACCGCGGCCGTCGCGCTCCCGCACGACTGGCTGACCTGGCGGCTCGGCGGCGGCGAGCTGACCACTGACCGCAGCGACGCCAGCGGCACCGGCTACTGGTCCCCGGCGACGGGGGAGTACCGGATGGACATCCTGGAGGCCGCGCTCGGCCACCGCCCGTCGGTGCCGCGCGTCGCCGGTCCGGCCGAGGCCGTCGGCAGCGTCGGCGGCACGCTCCTGGCGCCCGGGGCGGGCGACAACGCCGCGGTCGCGCTCGGCGTGGGCGCGGCGCGGGGCGACGTGGTGGTGTCGATCGGGACCTCCGGCACCGCGTTCACCCCCAGCGCCGTGCCCGCCGCGGACGCCTCCGGCGTGGTCGCCGGGTTCGCCGACGCCGCGGGCGGGTTCCTCCCGCTGGTGTGCACGCTCAACGCGGCGCTGGTGCTGACGACCACCGCGCGCATGCTGGGCGTCGACCTCGACCGGCTCGGCGACCTCGCCCTGTCGGCCCCGCCGGGCGCCGAGGGCGTGGTCTTCGTCCCGTACCTGCAGGGGGAGCGGACCCCGAACCGCCCGGACGCCACCGGGACCCTGCACGGCCTCACCCTGACCAGCGCCACCCCGGCCAACATCGCCCGCGCCGCCGTCGAGGGCGTGCTGTGCGGGCTGGCCGACGGGGTCGACGCCCTCATCGCCAACGGCGCCCGCGCCGACCGGGTCGTCCTGGTCGGCGGGGGCGCGCGTTCCCGAGCTGTCCGCCAGATCGCGCCCGTCGTGTTCGGCCGCCCTGTCCTGGTCCCCGAACCCGGCGAGTACGCGGCGGACGGGGCCGCCCGCCAGGCCGCTTGGTGCCTGGCGGGCGGCGACACGCCCCCCGGGTGGGCGGCGGCGGGGACGGCGCGGTTCGACGCAGACGCCGTCCCGTCGGTGCGCGAGCGGTACGCCGAGGCGCGCGACCTCGGTCAGCAGTAGAGGTTGCCGCCCGGGCTCACCCCGAGGATCTGCGCGAACCGCTGGTAGGTGGTGACCCGGCTCTGCACCTGGGCCGGGTTGCCGCCGTTGCACTCCAGCGCGCCGTTGATGCTGCGGATCGTCTCGCCGAAGCCGCGGCTGTTGACCATCGCCGAGTGCGCGGTCATCGTGCCCGGGCCGTTCTGGGTGTTCCAGTACCAGAGCGCGGTCTTCCACGCGACGGACGCGTCCTGCTGCACCAGCCAGGGGTTGGTCAGCAGCGGGAGGCCGAGGGCGTCACCGGCGGCCTTGTAGTTGAAGTTCCAGCTCAGCTGGATGGGGCCGCGGCCGTAGTAGGCGGCCTGGCCTGCGGGGCAGCCGTAGGGCTGGGTGGAGTCGCAGTAGTGCGGGTAGTTGTTCTGGTTCTGCTCGACGATGTGCACCAGCCCGCCGGTCTCGTGGCTGGTGTTGGCCAGGAACGCGGCAGCCTCCTGCCTGCGGACGGTGTCCGAGCCGGTCTTGGCGAAGCCGGGGTAGGCGCTCATCGCGGCGGTGAGGCCGGAGTAGGTGTAGAAGGGGTTCCGGTTCGGGAACATCTGGTTGAACTGCGCCTCGCTGACGACGAAGCCGCCCGGGGCGGGCGGGGAGGTCGTGGTCGTCGTGGTCGTGCCGCCGTTGCAGGTGTGCGGGTTCCAGTACCAGGTGCTGATCGTCGGGTCGTAGCCCGGGTTGTCGTGCTCGGCGATGTAGTGCCGCCCGTCGGTGTACCGGACGACATCGCCCGCGCGGTAGTTGCGGCCCGCGACCCAGTCGGTGGCCGTGCAGGTGGCGGGCGGCGGGGTCGTTCCGCCCCCGCAGGCGCCCTGGTCGGCCCACACCGCGGCGGCGCCGGGCGTCTCGCCCTGGGTCCACCACTTGGCCGACCAGTTCCGGCCGTTGTGGGAGGCGGTCTGGCCGCCGGTGTAGACCTGGGACGACACCCACGCGGTCACGCAGTCCGCGGCCTGGGCGGTGGACGCAGACAAGGGGATGACGATCGCGACAGCGGTCGCCGCCGCGGCGCAGAACGCGGCGAGCTTTCGGGACATCGGTGACTCCTGTCGTGAGCAGGGAACAGCCACTGAACCAGCACTGGTCTAGACCCGTCAAGGTCTAGACCATTTGTGAGTTCTCGGCTCAGCGACGGCGGTCCCGTATCATTCACGGGATACCCCGAGGAGGACCGCAGTGGCCATCGACAGCGACAACAGGGACGCCTATCTCAAGCGGCTGCGCCGGATCGAGGGCCAGGTCCGCGGCCTCCAGCGGATGGTGCAGGAGGACAAGTACTGCATCGATATCCTGACCCAGGTCTCGGCGGCCACGAAGGCGCTGCAGTCGTTCTCCCTGGAACTGCTGGACGAGCACCTCGCGACCTGCGTCGTCCACGCCGCGGCGGTGGGCGGCGAGGAGGCCGAGGTCAAGGTCAAGGAGGCCTCCGCGGCCATCGCCAGACTGGTGCGCTCCTAGCCTGTTCGGGGTAGTCCGCCACTTCTCTTCGGGCGAATGCGGCCCTCGGCTTTCGCCGGGTGAATAGCGATCGGAATAGACGGGCCCCGATTCGGCGTGCGCCGAATCGGGGCCCGTTTCCCCGGTCAGCGGCTCAACACGACCACCGAGCGGGCCGGGACGGTGATCGCCGTGCCGTCGATCGCGGTAGCGGCGGCGTCGGCGGACAGCGGGTGCGCGGCCCAGCCCGCCGTCGGCGCGGTGATCTCCCGCGCGGTCGGGAACGGGTTGATCACCACGAGCAGGCCCGCGCGGTCCGGGTCGACGTCGGGGCCCGCGGTGTCGTCCAGGTGGGCGACCACCAGCCCGGCGTCGGCGGCCGGGAACGACAGCTTCGCCTGCACCAGGGCGGGGTCGGCCAGGGTGAACAGCGGGGACGACGCCCGCAGGCCGAGCAGTTCGAGGGTGTCGTCGACCGCGGCCCGCATGTGCTCGGGCCGGGGCCGCAGGGCGGGGTCGGCCAGCAGCGGCCCGTGGAAGGCCCACTTGTCGCGGTTGTCGGCAGCGGGCGGCAGGCCCCGGCCGAAGCCGTTGTCGGTCAGGGTCGGGTCGTAGACGTTGAACCAGTCGCCGGAGTCGTAGCTGTTGCGGTCGAGCGACTTGGAGCGCAGGAACTCGCTGCCCGCGTGCAGGAACGGCTGGCCCTGGCCCAGCAGGACGGGCGCGTGGGCGATCTTCTGCATCCGCACCCGGTCCGGCATCGGCGTGTCGACGGGCAGCTTCATCGTCAGCGCGTCGAAGAGGGTCTCGTTGTCGTGGGCGTCGGAGTAGTTGACGATGTCGCCGGGCGCGGCGGCGTAGCCCGCGGGCGCGCCGTTGTAGGCCACCTGGCGGCCGGTCGTCACGGTCCCGGACGTGCCGAGGAAGCGGTAGTCCGCCATGTTGCCCGCCATGCCCAGCTTGACCAGGTCGGTGTAGTTGACCAGCCGCGCGTCGGCGTCGCCGTTGACCGGGGCGCCGTTGAGGTCGCCCGCCAGGCCCGACGCCAGGCCCTGGACGCGCGGGTCGGCGTCGAAGGGCCCGCCGCCGCGGACGGCGTCGCGCTGGCGGTCGCTGAACGTCGCGATGCCGGTGCCCGCCATCGTGGCCTGGGTGGCCTGGACGAACCGGGCGCCGTCGGCGACCTCCCCGAAGTTCCAGCCCTCGCCGTAGACGCGGACGCTGCGGCCGTCGACGCCGTCGCGCTCCAGCGTCAGCGAGTCCAGCGCGGCGCGGACGGCCAGCATCGACGCCTTCGGGTGGTGGCCCATCAGGTCGAACCGGAAGCCGTCCACCTTGTACGTCCGCGCCCAGTGCACGACCGAGTCCACGACCATCTTGCCCATCATCGTGTTCTCCGGCGCGGTGTTCGCGCAGCACGTGGAGTCCGCCACCGCCCCGACCGCGTCCAGGCGCTGGTAGTACCCGGGCACGATCTTGTCCAGCACGGAGGACGGCGCGTCACCTGCGGCGTGGGTGTGGTTGTAGACGACGTCCACCACGACCTTGTTGCCGTTCGCGTGCAGCGCCTGCACCATCGACCGGTACTGGCTCACCCGCGCGGCGCCGGACTGGGCGTCGTCGGTGGCGTAGGAGCCCTCCGGCACGTCGAAGTGCAGCGGGTCGTAGCCCCAGTTAAAGCCGTCGCGGGCCGCCGCGGCCATCACGCACTCCTGCTGCGCGGCCGAGTCCGGGGGCAGGGCGGCCAGGTCGCACTGCGGCGACGCCTGGTCGGCGCGGCGCTCGGGGATGCTGGCGATGTCGAAGGTCGGCAGCAGGTGCACGGTGTCCAGCCCGGCCGCCGCGAGGTCGCGCAGGTGCGTCATCCCGGCGGAGTCCCGGTGCGTGAACGCCTTGTAGGTGCCGCGGTCCGGCTCGGGCACCGTCGGGTCGCTGATCGAGAAGTCCCGCACGTGCAGCTCGGTGATCCCGTGCTCGGTCGGGTCGCCGCCGAGGCCGCGCGCCACCTCCGCCGACCACCCGGGCGGCGCGGCCGCCGCCACGTCGATGAACTGCGAGTGCGTCGAGTCCACCGACAGCGCCACCGAGTACGGGTCGGTCACCACGACCGTCCGGACCTTCCGCTCCGTCGGCGACCAGCCGGTCACCTCGAACTGGTAGTACCGGTCCCGCCACGGCCCCGAGCCCGACCACGACCCGGTCGCCGCGTCCCGCGCCAGCGGGACCACCTCATCGGGAGTGTCGCCCGGCTCGGCGAACAGGCGCAGCCGCACCGAGGTCGCCGTGGGCGCCCACAGCCGCGCCGACGCCGTCGCCCCGGAGACCCGGGGCCGGTAGTCCAGCTCGGCCGCCGCCGCGTACCGGTCGTCGAGCGCGCCCGCGAGCTGCGTGCCGGTCGCGTGCCGCAGCGTCCCGCCGGAGTCGACGTGCACCGCGACCTGCTGCGCGCCTAACGCCTCGTCGATGCGGGCTGTGTCGCGCACGGAGAACACCGGCCTGCCCGCCAGGTGCGGGAACCGCGCCGCGAGGTCGCCGTCGAGCGTCCCGTCCGGCCTCAGCCGCAGGTGCTTCCCGCCGACGATCGCCCCGTCGGCGAGCCGGATGCCGCCCGCCGGGTCGTACCGCACGTGGTAGCCGTCGGACGCCGACACCGGCACGTCCCACACCAGCTTGTCGCGGCTGACCCACACCGCCTTGGACTGGCCCAGGTCCGCGTCCGCGGCGGGCGCGGTGGACGGCGGCAGCACCCACGACGCAGTCCCGTCCGCGCGCGCCGAGCCGGACACGAACCACACCTCGTGCCCCGTGCCGCCGACGTCGAGGAACTGGTCCGCGCCGGGGTCCTTGGTGTCGCCCTTGTGGATGATGTGGCTGAGCCCGGCCGCGCCCGGCGCCAGCTCCACCGACCAGCTGATCCCGAACCCGTCCTGGCCGTCCTTCGGCCGCGACTGCGTCCACCCAGGACTCGGGTTCAGCGACCCCGTCCAGTGGTAGAGCACCCAGTCGGTGTAGTCGCCGTCCGGGCGGTGGTAGTGGATGACCGCCCGGTTCTCCGCCGCCGCGCGGCTGGCGTGCACGCGGTCGCCGACCACCCACGCCGAACCGCCGGTCGCCCGGCCGGACGCCACCACCGCGCCGTCCTCGACCACGCTGAACTCCAGCGGGAGACCGGACGCGGGCACGGCGGCGTGCGCCCCGAAGTCGTCCCTGCCCGCCAGCGGGACGTCGTCCTGACCCGCCACGCGCACGACCGCGCCCGACGGATCGCCGTCCGGACTGCGGTAGTGCACGGCGACCCGGCCCGTCGCCGCCACCTCGGTCGGGTGCGCCGCCGGATCGCCCTGGTCCAGCCACACCTGCGGCGTGACGGGCGGGCTGATGACCCGGTCGCCGCCGTCCTTCTCGTCGCCCTTGTGCACGACGGTGCCCACCGACCGCGCGCCCGGCTTGAGCCTGACCCACGCGAACCGCCCGTACGGCGTCTCGCCCGCGAACGGCAGGCCCGCCGCCCAGTCGGTGGGCTGCTCGACATCGCCCCACACGTGCAGCGTCCAGCCGTCGTAGTCGCCCGCGGGTCGCCGGTAGTGCACGACCAGCCAGTCCGGGCTGCCCGTCGTCGGCCCGCCCGCCGGGGGAGCGGGCACCAGCGCGACCGCCGCGCCGTCCGCGCCCAGCGCGCCGTGCGCGTCCCGCACCACGACCCGGAACTCGACGCGCTTGCCCGCCTGCGCGCCCGGCAGCCCCGCCACGTCCGCGTACACCCGGTACGGCGCGGCGTCGTCGGTGCCCAGGACGGTCCACTCGGCAGCGCCCTCGACCCGGGCGGCGAACGTCGCCTGCGCGAACGCCGCCGTCACCCCGTCCGCGCGCACCTCGACCCGCTCGTCGAGCACGGTGCCCTCGGCCGGGGCCACCAGCGTCGGGCTCACCCCGCCGGACGGGACGCGGTGCACCGACTCCAGCACCAGCACCGACATCGGCGGCACGCTCACCCGCACCTTGCCGTCCGCAGCCACCGGCCCGTCGCCCGCCGACGGGTACACCGTCCGGTACCGCGCGGCGCCCACCGGCACGTCGACCTCGGCCGCGGCCGTGCCCGCGTTGGCCACCACGACGAACTCCTGGAGCCTGCGCTTGTCCGTCCGGCTGAACGCGATCACGTCGCCCGAGGCCAGCCGCAGCTCCTGGTTTCCCGTCCGCCACACGGTGTCCCGCTCGACGAAGTCGGCCAGCGCGCCGAGCTGGCGGTACAGCGGGTGCTGCTGCCGGAAGTTGTCCTGCGCGCCGGTCCGTCCACTCCCGACGAACGTCTCGGCCGCGTACTCCGGGGTCCTGCTGGCGAACATCGACTGCCGGGCGAGCTTGTCCCCGCCCGAGCCCGCCATGCCCTGCTCGTCGCCGTAGTACACGACCGGGTTGCCGCGCCAGAAGTACATGAGCGCGTTGCCCAGCTCCAGCCGCTCCAGCAGCTCGGCGTCGGTGATGCCCGGCCGCTCCTGCCGCAGCTGCCAGGCGATGCGGCCCATGTCGTGGTTGCCGAGGAACGTCGGCAGCGAGTTCGCGTTGGAGTCGGCGTCGGTGTAGCGGTCGTCCTCCAGCAGCACCTCGCCGAGCCTGCCCGCGCCCTTGCCTGCCAGGAACGTCAGCGCCCCGGACTGGAACGGGAAGTCCAAGGTGGACTGCATGCCGCCGGTCGTGGTGTAGCTGGACGTGAGCGCGGTGTCGGAGCTGAACACCTCGCCGAAGACGAAGAAGTCCCGCTTGCCCCTGCTCTCCGCGTACGCCTTCACGTGCGGCGCGAGCGCCTGCCAGAACTCCATGTTGACGTGCTTGACCGTGTCCACCCGGTACCCGTCGATGTCCAGGGTGTCGATCCACGAGGTGAAGATGTCCCGCATGCCGTCGACCACGCGCGGGTGCTCGGTCATCAGGTCGTCGAGGCCGACGAAGTCGCCGTACTCGGTGGACTCGCCGCTGAACGTGGAGTCGCCGCGGTTGTGGTAGAGCGACGGGTCGTTGAGCCAGGCGGGGACCTTGACCGTCTTGTCCGCCTCGGTGCGGAAGACGGGCGTGTAGGGGAAGGAGGACGCCGGGTCCAGCTCGGGGAAGTCCGGGCTGCCCGCGAGCGCCTTGATGTCGACCGGGTCGCCGTCGGCGTCGAGGTAGGGCTGCGCGCCGGTGCTGACGTACTCGTAGCGGCCCTCGGCGTAGTCGATCACGTCGGCGGTGTGGTTGGCGACGATGTCGAAGAACACCTTGATCCCGCGGCGGTGCGCGTCGGCGATCAGCGCGCGCATGTCCTGGGTGGTGCCGAAGTGCGGGTCGAACCGGGTGAAGTCGGTGGTCCAGTAGCCGTGGTAGGCGGCGGAGACGTCCTCGCCGCTGCCCTGCACCCAGCGGTTGGCGAACATCGGCGTCATCCAGATCGCGGTGACGCCCATGCCGTCGAGGTAGTCGAGCTTCTGGCGCAGCCCTTTGAGGTCGCCGCCGTGGTAGAAGCCCTTGTCCTCGGGGTCGAACCCGTGCACGAGCCGGTCGCGCGACGGCGAGCCGCCCCGGTCGTTGCGCCGGTCCCCGTTGGCGAAGCGGTCCGGCATGACGAAGTAGAACCGCTCGCCGCTGAGGTCCGACCGCAGCGCGTCCCGGGCGAGCCCGTCGTCCCCCGGCCTGGCGCCCGCCCCGATGTCGACGACCTCCCCGACCGCGAGCCGGTCGGACTCCTCGGCGACCGCCTGCCCGCCCGAGAGGGGCACGATCACCCCGACCCCGACCACCAGCGCCGCCACCGCGGACATCAGGCGTCGACCCATGCCGACCTCCTCGTCGTCGCAAGACCTTGCAGGCGGAATCCGCCAGGCTGGTGCACACAATCACGTCACGAGGCACCTGACAAGACCCGATCGTTGCAATGTCTTGCGACGGATTGCGAAACAGGCGGGTCGGTCGACGTCCGCGCGGTTGGTCGAGGTGTTCTCGCCTCATCCGACTGCGTTTCGTGCCGCCACCGGACAACTGGGGAACGCGCTGATCGGTAGGGTCCGGCGGGTGGCCGTTGGCGCGACGTTGACACCGCACTTCCGCGAGTTCCTGCCCCCGTGGCTGGCGCGGCAGCCCTGGTGCCGGGCCGGCCCGGATGCCGCGCTGCGGCCGGTCGGGTACTTCCGCTTCGAGGACCCGGCGGGGCGGGTCGGCATCGAGACGCACCTGCTGACCGACGGCTCGGAGGTCTACCACGTCCCGATGACGTTCCGTGGCGAACCCGGTCCGGGCATGCCCGCAGCCGCGCTGATCGCCACCGCCGACCACAGCGTGCTGGGCACGCGCTGGATCTACGACGGCGAGGCCGACCCGCTCTGGCGCGAGCGCCTGCTCGACCTGGTGTGGACCAACGGGGTGACCGATCCGGGCAGCGGCGCGCTCGCGGCGCGAGCACGCGGTGAGCTGCGTGTGCCGGGCTCGGCGAGGACCGCCGCCGTGCGGGTGCGGCTGGTGCGTGTGCCCGTCCCCGGGGCTCCCGCCCTCGGTCCCGACGCCATCGGGGTCGTCACGGGCACGTGGCAGGCGGGCGAACAGGCTTCGGTCAGCGGCTGCCTCGCCGTCATCACGGCCGACTAGGGACGGTGTCCGCATCGGGACCAGGTCGCGGGAGCGCGGGCTCGGCAGTGTGGTCATCCGCGAGGCCCAACCGGGTCGGACAGGTCATGCTTGTCCCGTGACCTCGGATCTCGCGCTGCTCACCGGGCCCGCGGCGGGCGATCTCATCGCCGCGGCGCTGCGGGGCTCCGGCGCGCAGCTGCTGGACTGGGCGGCGACCCAGGTCGACCACCAGCCCGGGCGCGGCACGACCGTCGGCTACTCGGCGCGGCTGCGGCTGGCCGACGGGTCGACCGCCGACGAGGTGCTGGGCGCGTCGTCGCGCGCGCTGCCCGTCCCGCTGCCCAGCGGGGTGGTGCGGATCGGCGAGGTCGGGCTCTGGCGGTTCCCGCACGACCCGGACCTGCCCGGCCTGGCCGTCGCCGCCGACCCGGACCGGATGCGGCGGGTGTGCGCGAGCGTGGGGTGGGCGGGCGGCGAGGTCACCGTCCGCGTGGTCGCTTACCGCCCCCGGCGGCGGGCGGTCGTGCGCGTCGAGACCGCGCGCGGCGAGCTGTACGTGAAGGCGGTGCGGCCGGACCGCGCTCGCGGCCTGCACCGCAGGCACCGGCTGGCGCTGGCCGCGGGCTGCCCCGTGCCGCCCGCGCTGGGCTGGTCGGAGGACGGGCTCGTGGTGCTGGCCGGACTCCCGGGGCGCACGCTGCGCAGGCACATCGTCCGGCCGGGCCCGGACGACCCGCTCGCCGACCCGGGCCCGCTCGTGTCGAGCATCGTGGCCACGCTGCACAGCCTGCCCGGGGAACTGGCGACCGGACCGCGCAGGCGGACGTGGGGCCAGAAGGCCCGCCACTACGCCGAGGTCATCGCCGCCGCCGACCCCGCCTTGGCCCCCCGTGCCCTCCGCGTCGCGGCGGCCGTCCACCACACCACCCCGCAGTCCCCCGACGCGGCGGTCCACGGCGACTTCTACGAGAGCCAACTGCTGGTCGCCGACGGCGTCGTCACCGGCCTGCTCGACATCGACACCGCGGGCCGAGGCGAACGCCTCGACGACGCCGCCTGCCTCCTGGCCCACCTGAGCGTCCTGGCCCAGATCCACCCCCACCGCGCCACCGCCCTCGACCGCCTGGGCATGGCCCTCCTCACCCGCTTCACCACGACAATGGACGGCCCGACCCTGGCGACCCGCACCGCGGCGGTCGTGCTGTCCCTGGCCACCGGCCCCCACCGGGTCCAGGAACCCCGCTGGCGGACAACCACCGCCACCCGCCTGACCCTCGCCGAACACTGGCTGGACCTCGCGTCATCGGGCTAGGACCGACTCTCGCCCACCGCTCAGCGTGCGAGGTGGTTGCGGCGCGAGTCGTCCAGGGGCTGGCCGGGCTCGCCCTTGTCGAGGTGGAGCGGGAAGTGCGCTGGGGCGCGGAGGCGAGCGACGTTCTCGCTCGATCGCTCGTTAGTCGGATTCGGCGGGGGCCGTCGCACTGAGGTGGGCTGGGAGTGGCCTTGTGGGTGGGGCGCGGAGACAAGCTGTGTTCTCGCTCGGCTCGCGAGCTGATTCCGATGCGCGGCCGCCGCAGCCGGTGCTGAGCCTGGCCTTTCCGGGGTAGGCGGTCGGGCGTGGAGGCGGGCTCGGTCTCGCGGGTTGGGCTTGGCTGTGGGCTGTCTCCGCCGGGTTGGCTGGGGCTGACCATTCCGAGCGCGGAGGCGAGCGGCGTTTCCCTCAATCCCGGGCTCGTGGCTGGTCCTGGCCTTCTAGGTGCGGAGGGGGATGGGGGCGGTCGGCGGGCCGGGTCCTTGCCCGTTCAACTCGCGCCTCCGCGTTTGGAGACAGGGGCGCGTGTCGGAGCGGGTGTGGCTTGTCCTGCGGGGCGGGCGGAACAGGCCGCCGATCGGGCAGGGGGCGATCGGCGGGGCCTGTTCTCGCTCGGTTCGGCCCTTACGCGCGGGCGCGCTTGCGGACCAGGTACAGGGCCGCGCCGCCGCCTGCGAGGAGCAGGAGGCCGCCGATCGACAGCGGGAGGATGGCGCTGACGCCGGTCTCGGCCAGGTCCTCCTGGTCCGCGACCGGGGTGATGCCGGGGGCCGCCGCCGGGGCCGTCGTCGTGGTCGGCTCGTCGACGCCGGGGGCCGTCGTCGTGGTCGGGGTGTCGGTGCCGGGGGCGGTGGTCGTGGTGGTGGGGGTGGAGCCGTCGCCACCATCACCGCCGTCGCCGCCGTCACCACCGTCGCCGTTGTCGGGGGCGGCCTTGCCGGAGCAGACGGCCTGGCTCAGGATGACGTCCGCGCTCGCGACACCGGCGATCTTGCCGCCGACGCTGACGCGCAGGGCGTTCACCGTCAGCTTGCCGTTCGCGTGGACCTGCTCGTTGACGTGCACCTGGACGAGGTCGCCGACCCGGATCGTGCCGGTCGCGCCCGCCTTGATCGTGGTGCCCGCGACGCGGACGTCGACCAGCGTGGACGAGCCCTTGGCGACGCCGTTGACGCTGGTGCACTCGGCGGCGATCAGCTTGGCCTGCACCAGGTCAAGCACGGCGACGTCGGCGATGCTCGCCTTGCTGGTGAGGGCGCCGTCCGCCACGGTCGAGGACGCGTTGAGCACGCGGGCCTTGGCCAGGTGGTGGCGCAGCACGTCGAGGGACACCACGGACTTCGTGGCGCCCTCGGGGTAGGCGGCCCGGGGGAGCGGGCCGACCTCGGCCTTGAGCGAGTCGAGCAGGGTGGCCTGCACCGAGATCGCGAACGCCGAGCCGGTCGGTCCGCTCGCCTGGGCGGGGACGCCCACCACCAGGGCCGCGGCCGTCAGGCCGCAGGCGGTGATGAACAGACGGGTAGAGCGCACGTGCGTCTCCATTCGGGGGGAAAGGGGCCTGCAGCGCGTCAGGTTTCCCTGTTCCCGCGCGTGCGTGCAAGAGACGTCCACGCGCGTCAATCGGGCGGATGTCGTAGTTCCGGCGCAACACGGCAAGATTTCGTGCCCGGGTACGAAAACGCCCGTCCTGGTTTGTGTGGAGCACGCGGGAAGTTGCCCCCGGCGGCGACCCCCTGTGGCCAACGGCACAATGTGTCCGATCCGTGACCTGTTCACCCCTCGGATAGGAAACCGTCATAAAACAGAGATGTGTATTTCCGGGTGGCCAAGATCAGCGGTCGCTCGTGTCCGGCCCGCGATTCTGCGATTGTGGACCCATACCCCGAATGAGCACGTCGTACGCAAGCACAGAGATGCCGTTCGCGCAGTGCGGGCAGCACCATGGCGGGAGCATGTCGAGGCAAGGGTTCGCATCGAAATGCGGGACGAGAGGATTGGACGCGGGCGATGACTGACAGCAAATGGAAGCTGGTCGTGAACCGAGAGGGCGTCACGATCACTGGGGACCGGTTCCAGCTCACCGCGGCCAACCAGCAGGCCGCGGACACCGATCTGCTCGACGCCGACGTCGACATGGCCGTGATGGACCCGGCGGCGATCGACGGGATCATCAACGAGTTGCAGTCCATCAACCGCCGCACCTACGGCCAGTTCTGCGGGCTCTCGCACGCCGCGGAGATGGTCGGCGAGCGGTGGGGCATGCTGATCATCCGCGACCTGCTCGTCGGGCCCAAGCGGTTCAGCGAGCTGAGCGAGGGGCTGCCGCTGCTGTCCCCGGACATCCTCAGCGCGCGGCTGAAGGAGATGGAGCACTTCGGCGTGCTGCGGGCCAAGGCGTCGTCGGTCGAGGAGGGCGTGGTCCGCTACGAGCTGACCGAGTACGGCCAGGAGCTCGACGACATCGTCCGCGCCTTCGGCCGCTGGGGCGCCCGCACGCTGGACGTCCCCCGCCCCGACGAGATCGTCACGATCAACGGCCTGATCATGGCGCTGCGCTCGTGCTTCCGCGGAGCCGCGGTCGCCGACATCGCGATGACCTTCGAGCTGACCGCAGGCCCGATGGTCGTCAACGGCACCATCGCCGACGGCGAGATCACCGTGGTCGAGGGCCCGAACCCGGACGCCGACCTGCGCATCGAGCCGGGCATGATGGCCAAGGACATCCTGACCGGCCAGGCCGACGGCGACGCCGTCCGCGCCTCCGACGAGGTGTCCTACAGCGGCGACGACAAGCTGGTGGACGACTTCGCCCGGGCGTTCTCGCTCAACCAGTAGTCGGCACGACGACAAAGCCCGGTGGCCCCTACGGCCACCGGGCTTTTCGCTGTCCAACAAGGAATCCCACCCAGAGTGGCGCGTCCCACCGCTTCGACATCGGTGCGCCGCGCGGTCCCGTTCCGCCGCAGGGGTCGCGCCCGCACGGCGAAAGGCGCGGCCTCCGTGACCGGAGGCCGCGCCTGTGTGGACCGCGGGGGTCAGACCGCTTCGGGCATCTGCGCGGTGCGCAGGCGGGCCAGGGCGGCGGAGCGGACGTCGAGCAGCGCGGTGAGCACCGGCGGGTCGAACGCGCGCATCGGGCGCAGCCGCAGGTCGGCCAGGCGGGCGGTGATGCCCGTGTGGATGGTGATCGGCCCGTGCGTGCCCAGGTAGGGCCGCGTGGACAGGGTCTCCTCGGTGCCCGGCGGCACGGAGTGGGCCAGCACGTGCCACGTGCCCGCGGGCACGTCGTGCAGGGTGTACGGACCAGGGCGGTCCAGCACGGTGCAGCGGACGGGGGAGCCCTGCAGCATCGCGCTGGGGAACAGGCCGATGAAGACCATCCCCGAGTTGCCGTCGTCCGGCCCGGTCACGTTGCCGCGGACCATCGGCCGGGGCGACGCGCCCGCCCGGCCGACCGCCGGGATCTCGGTGGTGGCGCCGCGGGTGTGCCGGTAGGTGATGGGGGAGACGCCGACGCTGCTGCGGAATCGCGAGCTGAACGTGCCGACGCTGTTGTACCCCACCTGGTGGCTGATATCGGCGACGGTGAGCCGTGTCGTCAGCAGTAACCGCTTCGCCTCTTCAAGCCGCATCGCGGAGAGGAAGCGCCCTGGGGACACCCCGGTGACCTTGCGGAACACCCGGGAGAAGTGGAACTTGCTGAACATCGCCGACCTGGCCAGGTCGTCGATGGTGACCTTGTCCGACAGGCTGTCGCGCATTGTCGTGATGGCCCGTTCGACCGCCCGCACGACCGTCTCGTCCATTGTCGGTTTCCTTTCGCCCGGTTTTGTCGTGGTCGCGCTCCACTGCGGGAACCGGTGAAGAGCGGACTCGTTCCACACTCCACACCACATTGTCTTGCGCGCAAGATCGGCATTCCAGTGTCGCCGTCATCGCGCTGGATGAAATCGTGTCGGGTTCGGGTATGAGGAATTCACGGGTCGCCGGTGTCGGCGACACGGGTCACGCGATCGCGCCCAGGTCGCCGATGGACTCGGTGAACCGGCGGGCGTGCGCGGGCAGGTCGCCGGTGCGCACGGCCGCCGCTGCGGCGGCCACCGGCTCGTCCGGGGCCGAGAGCAGGCACCGGATGAGCACCGGCCTGCTCGTGCGGCTGACGTGGTCGCGCACCAGGGTCATGAACCGGTCGGGCCGCGCGGTGCTCATCACCGAGTCGTATCCCGCCGCCCTGGCCAGCGCGCACACGTCCGCCCGCCCGGTCGGCGCGTCCGCGTCGCCCGCGCCGAAGAGGCCGTCGTCGAGCACGACGTGCACCAGGCTGAGCCGGGGCAGCGTGCCCGCGGTGATCAGCCCCATCGGGTTGCGGGCGAGGCTGGCGTAGGAGTCGACCACGATGGTGGGCCTGCGCACCTGCATGGCCACGCCGATGCCCAGCGAGGACGCCAGCTCCCCGCCCGCGGTCAGGTACAGGTGGTTGCGCCGGTCCGAGATCGACCGCGCGACCCGGCACGCGGCCTCGGTGGTGAACACGACGGGCTCGGCGCTGGTCGCGCTGATGATCGCCCGGATCGCCGTCGTCCGGTTCATGCCCGACGCCCCGGCGCGGCGGACGGGATGAGCAGGGCGGTGGGCACCCGCAGGTCCCGCACCGCGTCGCGGGCGCGGTTGACCTGCTCGACGACGGACCTTGCCGGGTCGAACTCGATGGTCTCCAGCCCGAGCCCGTCCAGCATCGGCCGGGTGATGCGGGAGAGCAGCCGCGCCTCCTCCGCGTCGGCGCCCACGCTGACGGCCAGCAGGATCGGCACGCGGTAGGGCACGATCAGCGACGCGATGGCGCCCAGCGACGGCCCCAGCCCGTGGTTGGGCATGAGCACCACCGGGCTGTGCCCGGTCAGCGCCGCGCCCGCGGCGATCCCGATGGCGTTGTCCTCCCTGGCGACCGTGAACACGCCCGGCCCCGCGCTCAGCGGGGCGTAGAGCGGCGACACGACCGCGCCCGGCGTGGCGTAGAACGGCCCGAATTCGGCCGACACCAGCGCCCTGGATAACTCGTCGACCAGATCGGCCTTTTGTGCTAAGGGTGTCATCTTCCGCTCCCCCGTCCGTTTGAAGTCCGGGCCCGGCGTCGGCTGGACACGGTTGCCCTCACTAACCCTGTCGGCGAATCGCATTCGGACCAGACCACCAGATTTCGATCCTGATTCGGCAGTTGCTAATCTCCGTAACGTGGCGCCATGTCTTGCCGATCACCGGCCCCGCCACCGACGGACGGCATCTCCCCAGGTGGGCGGCACAGCGACCAACGCTTCCGACGGTCCCAGCAATACCCGTGCCGCCGACAGTGCGCTCGGCACCCCTGGGCAAGGAAAACCGAGGTCAGCGGGTATGAAAAAGACACATGGGCCCGGTGAGGCCTGCACTGGCCCGAACTCGAGGCCTGCTCGGAGAATTTGTGCTACCCACTGATTCCGGCACTCAACAGAGGGAGTCTCGCCATGGGCATCTCCACCACCGACCGGGTGTTCGCGCAGTTGCGGTTATCGGGAGTCGACGCCGAGGCATTACAGGGCCTGAAGGCCGAAATCGAGATCGACCGTTTCGACTACTGGGCTAACCCGAACGGCTCCGCCGACTGGCCGACCACGGCCTGGCCCACCACCACGAACAACTCCTGGCCCACCACCGCGTCGTGGCCCACCACCGCCGCCTGGCCCACGACCGCCTCCTGGCCGACCACCGCGTCCTGGCCCACCACCGCCGCTTGGCCGACCACCGCGTCGGCCCCCACGACGTCTCCGGCGGCCAACGTCTGGCCGACCACCGCGGAACTCCAGGCCGCGTGATGTCCGCCGCGAGCGCCGACGAAGCCCCGCGCATCGGGTTCAAGCGCCACCTCCGCGCCGAGGTGGCCGCCGGTGAGGGCGCATACCTGTTCTCCGAGGAGGGCATGACCCTGCTGAAGGGCAGCCACGTGGAGTCGGTCGTCTCGCTGCTGGACGGGACGCGCGACGTCGCGACCGTCCTGGGCTCCGTGCCCGTCGGGGTCACCCGGGAACAGGCAGCGGGAGTGCTGGCCACGCTCTCCTCAGCCGGTCTGATCACCCTGCGCTCCGGCGAGCCGCAGCCGAACGACAGCGCCTCGGCCTACTGGGAGGCCGCCGGGCTGGACAGCGGAAGCGCGGCGGTCCAGACCGCGCGGTCCGCCGTCCGCCTGATCGTGCTGGGCGAGGTCCCCGGCGCCGACGCCGAGGCCGCCCTGCGCGCCGCGGGCCTGATCGTGCACACCGACGGCGGTGTGGCCGACGTCGACCTCACCGTCGTCCTCTGCTCCGACTACCTCGACCCGCGCCTGGCCGCCATCGATGCCGAGCAGCGCGCGGCGGGCAGGCCGTGGCTGCCCGCGAAGCCGGTCGGGACGAAGATCTGGATCGGCCCGATCTTCGACACCACCCAGCCGGGCTGCTGGCACTGCCTGGCGGCCCGGATCTGGGGCAACCGCAACGCGGAGAGGTGCGCGCAGACGGCGCTGGGCCGCTCCGGCCCCGCGCCCGCCCCGGCGGTCTCGATCCCGCCGACGAGCGCGGCCGCCGGGTCGCTGGTGGCCGCCGAGGCCACCAAGTGGCTCGCCGGGCACCGGCACGCCAACCAGCGCGCCGTGTGGACCCTCGACACCCTGGCGATGACCGGCCGCCACCACGCGGTCCCGGTCCGCCCGCAGTGCCCGACCTGCGGAGACCCCGACCTGGTGCGGGCCAGGGCCTACCAGCCGGTCGTGCTCGGCTCGCGGCCGAAGGTCGCCGACGGCGGCGGCGGGTACCGCGCGGTCACCCCCGAGCGGACGATGGCCGCCTACCGGCACCTGATCAGCCCGGTCACCGGCGTGGTCAAGGAGATCACCCGCGACGAGCGCGGACCGGAACTGTTCAACGTGTTCCGCTCCGGGCCCAACCTGGCCGCGTGCGATGATCTCGGCGTGCTGCGAGCGTCGCTGCGGATGTCCAACGGCGGCAAGGGGATCACGCCAGCGCACGCCGAGGTGAGCGCTCTCTGCGAGTCCGTGGAGCGCTACAGCGCCAGCTGCCACGGCGACGAGGCCAAGGTGCGCGGCAGCCTGCGCGGGCTCGGCGAGGTCGCCATCCACCCGAACGACGTGATGCTCTACGACGAGCGCCAGTACCGCGACCGCGCCGAGTGGAACCGCAGGCACTCGTCCTTCCAGTGGGTCTGCGAGCCCTTCGACGACGACGCCGAGCTCGACTGGACCCCGGTGTGGTCGGTGACCCACCGCCGCCACCGCCTGCTGCCCACCGCGCTGCTGTACTTCGGCGCGGACGGCCGCGCGCCGAACGGGCGGCCGATGGTCCGCGCCGACTCCAACGGCAACGCCGCGGGCGCCAGCCTGGAGGACGCGGTCCTGCAGGGCACGCTGGAGCTGATCGAGCGCGACGCCGTCGCCATCTGGTGGTACAACCGCTACCGCGCCGCGGCCGTCGACCTCGACGCGTTCGCCGACCCGTGGCTCGACCGCGTGCGCGAGGCCCACGCCGAGCTCGGCCGCCAGATCTGGGTGCTCGACCTGACCTCCGACCTCGGCATCCCGGTCATGGTCGCGCTGTCGCGGCGCACCGACCGCGAGACCGAGGACATCATCATGGGCTTCGGCGCGCACCTCGACGCGGCGATCGCCCTGCGGCGCTCGCTCAGCGAGCTCAACCAGATGATGCCGGTCGTCGTCAACGCCACCCCGGACGGGCGCTACGACATCGACGACCCCGACGCCGTCGCCTGGTGGCGGCACGCCACCATCGCCAACCAGCCCTACCTGCGGCCCGACCTCGCCGCGGACCCGAGGACGCCCCGCGACTACCCGAGGCTGTGCTCGAACGACCTCGCCGACGACATCGAACTCGTCCGCCGCAGGCTCGCCGGGCAGGGGCTGGACCTCCTGGTGCTCGACCAGACCCGCCCCGACATCGGGCTGCCCGTGGTCAAGGTCGTCGTGCCGGGGCTGCGCCACTTCTGGTCCCGGTTCGCGCCGGGGCGACTCTACGACGTTCCGGTCCGGCTCGGCCGCCGCGCCACACCCGCCGACTATTCGGAGCTGAACCCCATGCCCATGTTCCTGTGACGGCGCGCGCGTGCAGGACCCGAGTGATCGGAGCGAGAAGGTGTCCACCGAGTCCGGCCGGTCCGCGCCGCGGATCCCGCTGTGGTCCCTGTCCGAGGACGTCTTGGTGGAGGGTGACCCCGGTGACGACCACGTCGTCGTCATCACCCGCTGGGGTGAGACCAAGATCGACGACGTGGACGGCACGGTGCGGGAGTCCCTGCGCCGGATGAGCATGGGTCCGATCTCGCTGGGCAACGTCATGACCGACAACGGCGCGGCCGAGTGGAAGCGCCTGCACCGCATCCTGGGCAAGCTCGGCGGGTCCGTCGTGCACTCCCTCGGCACCGAGCGCGGCGGCGCGCCGATGCTGTCGGTGGTCCCGGTCGCCAGGGACGCGGTGTTCGAGGTGGCCGACGTCGACCCGACCCTCCCGGTCCGGCTGTCCCGCTTCGCCGCCCTGCGCAGCAGCGACGGGGAACTGCTGGTCGAGTCGCCGCTCGCGCGCTTCCAGGTCGTGCTGCACCGGCGCATGGTGTCGCGGGTCGTCGTGGCCATGTGCGCGCCGACGTCGATCGCGGAGCTGGCCAGGGCGCTGGACATCGAGCAGGACGTCGTCGCCGACATCGTCGCCTACCTCGTCGCGACGGGGATCGTCCTGCTGGGACGGTGGCAGGACCGCGAGCCCGCCAGGGTGCCGCGCTTCGCCGAGGACGCCGACCCCGCGCTCGTCCGCTGGTCGCACCACGACCTGCTGTTCCACGCCCGCACGCGGATGGGCCGCCACGGCGGGCTCACCGGCGTGACCTTCCCGCACGCGGACACCTCGCCGCCGCCCGCGGTCGTCAAGACCCCGCGCACCGGCCCCCGCTACCCCCTGCGCCGCCCGTCGGCGGAGGACCTCGCCGCGAGCGACCCCCCGCTGCTCGACGTCGTGGAGAACACCCGGCTGTGCCAGGAGATGCACGGGCCGGTGAGCGCCGACCAGATCGGAGAACTGCTGTTCCGCGCGGCCCGCGTCCGCTCGGTGTCGCCCGCGTCCGCGGGCCGCGACCACATGTACGAGGTGTCCGATCGGCCCTACCTGAGCATCAACGGCCTCTACGAGTTGGAGATCTACCTCTGCGTCAACGAGTCCTCCGGGCTGCCCCGGGGGATCTTCCACTACCACCCCCAGGACCACGCGCTCACCCTCGTCAGCGACGCCGAGAACGCCATGGTCGAGGTGCTGGAGAACGCCATGGTCGGCACCGGCGCCGCGCAGTGGCCCCCGGCCATGATCACCATCACCGCCCGGGTCGCCCGGTCGTCGTGGATGTACGGCGGCATCGCGTACTCGCTGACCCTCACCCACGTCGGGGCGCTGCAGCAGATGCTGTGCATCTCCGCCACGGCGATGGGACTGGCCGCCTGCGTCCCCGCGATCGACCCCGGCGACGCCATCGATACCGCACTCGGCCTGGAATGGCCAGCGGAAGTCGGCGTGGGGGAGTTCGTTTTCGGGAACCGGCATCCGGGGCTTGTGCGGAGGGAATCACCCCTATAATCCTCACGACCACAGGCTGTGAGCGGATCTCGACTTTGTGCGGTCGGCCTTCGGCGAGGGGGATGGATGGAAGCGGTCGGCGAGCGCGACAAGTTATCCGCACCCACAGTGTCCGAGCAGGCAGGTGACGCGGCACAAGCGCCGCTGCTCGCCCCGCTCCTGGCCCGCGGAATCGTGTTCGCCGCTTACGTGGCTTTCTGCGTCATCGCTTTCGTCTATGTGGTCTATGCCGGAACGCCGTTCTGGGAATCTGTGCAGGCGGCCGGTTATCTGATCGTGGTGCTCGGCCTGCAGGTCTACTTCAGCAGGCCGGACACGAGCGCGAACATGCCGGTGACCTACGCGGTCCTGGTGACCCAGGCGTTCCTGGTGCTCGTGCCGCTGACCCAGTTCGGGCAGTCGTGGATCATCATGCCCACGCTGCTGGCCGCCAACGCGCCGCTGGTGCTGCGCGCGCGCTGGGGATGGGTGGTCTTCGGGCTCGTCGTGCTGCTGGCCCCGGTCCTGGAACTGGTCTGGACCGGCGACCCCGTGCTCGCGGCGCGGGCGCTGTTCGGCGCGACCGTGGCCGCGCTGGAGATCTACGGCCTGACCAGGCTGGCCCGGCTGATCACCGAGGTGCACGATGCCCGCGCCGAACTCGGCAACGCCGCGGTGGCCCGCGAGCGCATGCGCTTCTCCCAGGACCTGCACGACCTGCTCGGGCTGAGCCTGTCCACCGTCGGCCCCAAGGCCGTGGCCGCCAGGGACGCCATGGCCACCGACCCGGAGCGAGCGCGCGCCGAGCTGGCGGAGATCCTCACCGTCTCCCGGCACGCGCTCGCCGACGTGCGGCTGGTGGCCAGCGGCTACCGCGACACGTCGCTGGACGAGGAGTCCCGGACCGTGGAGTCGCTGCTGGCCGACTCCGACATCGACGTGCGGATCGAGGTAAGTCACGGCGAGCTGCCCGTGGAGGTGCGCACGGTCGTCGTGGCCGTGCTGCGCGCGGGCAGCGCGTCCGTGTTGAACAAACCCGGCGTGAACACCTGCTCGATCACCATGCGCCGCGTCGGCGACGCGGTGCAGCTGGACATCGTCGACGACGGCGAGCCCGATGACGACGGCGCGCCGCTGGGCGACACGCCCGCCGACACCGCCGAGATGCTGATGGCCCGCGTGGTCGCGCTCGGCGGCACGCTGACCCGCGGCCCCCGGGCGGGCGGCGGGAGCAGGCTGCGCCTGCGGGTGCCGCTGGGCGAGGACCGCGCCGACGAGCGGATCGACCGCGAGGAGCCCGCCGACCAGGTGCCGCGCAAGGCGGCGAGCCTGGCGTCCTGGCTGATGCGCGCGGTGTTCATCGGCCTGGTCGTCAACCTGGCGCTGAAACTGCTGCTGCGCGACCTCGACACGATCACGGTGGTGACCAGCATCGCCTACGGCGTCGGGCTGCTGGCCGTCCAGCTCGGCTACGTCAGCAGCACCGACCGCGTGTTCCGGCCGCCCATGACGTACATAGTGCTCGCCGTCCAAGCGCTGTTGGTGTTCCTGCCGCTGTGGCAGTTCGGGGCGGCATGGGTCAGCATCCCGGGTCTGCTGGCCGGTTCCGCGCTGTTGTTGTTGCGGCCCCTTTCGGGCTGGCTGGTGTTCACCGGGGTGGTCGCGGCGACCGTGCTGGCGCTGGCCACGTTCGTCGGCGACGCCATCGTCATCGCCGACACCATCGCATCGACCGTCAGCATCGGCCTGGTCACCTACGGCCTGACGTGGATGGCCCGCGCCATGCACCAGCTGCGCTCGGTGCGCCGCGAGCTGGCCAGGGTCGCGGTGGCCGACGAGCGGATGCGCTTCGCCCGCGACCTGCACGACCTGCTCGGCCTGAGCCTGTCGGCGATCACCCTCAAGACCGAGCTGGCGCAGCGGCTGATGACCGCCGACCAGGACCGCACCCGCCGCGAGCTGATGGAGATCGTCGACATCTCCCGCCTGGCCCTCGCCGACGTGCGGCTGGTCGCCAGCGGGTACCGCGAGCTGTCGCTGAACGAGGAGTCGCGCTCGGCGGAGTCCGTCCTCGTCGCCGCGGACGTGGACGTCCGCCTGGAGATGCATTACGGCGAACTCAGCCCCGAGGTCCGCACGGTGCTCGCCACCGTGCTGCGCGAGGGCGTGGCGAACGTGTTGCGGCACAGCGTGAAGGGCGCCCGCTGCGAGATCACCGTCCGCCAGGTCGACCGCATGGTGATGCTGGAGATCGTGAACAACGGGGTCGCGGGCGAGCCGACCCTCTCGCCCGGCGGCAGCGGGCTGCGCAACCTCTCCGCGCGCGTGGAGCGCCTCGGCGGCGAGCTCACCGCGGGGCTGTCCGCGGACGGCACTTTCCGCCTCAGCGCACGGGTTCCGGCCTGAACGAGGCACGCGCCGAAAGCGCCTGAACCGCCGGATTCGCGGCTATGGTGCTGGTATGGGGGACGATCTCACCCGGGCGCCGGTGCTGGCCAGGTCCGTCGTGGTCACCTCGTGCCTCGTGTTCTGCACGGTGGCGTTCATCCATGTGGCGCAGGCGGGCGCCCCGGTGCTCGACCGGGTCCTCGCCGCCGCCTACCTGATGTGCGTGCTCGGCGCGCAGGTGGTGTTCCTGCGGCCGCAGACCCGCCCGCCGATCGCCGTGGCGCTGCTGCTGGCCCAGGCGGTCCTGGTGTTCGTGCCGATGACCCACTTCGGCCAGGCGTGGGCGGGGATGCCGATCCTGCTGGCGGCCAACGCCGTCATCGTGCTGCCGCCGAGGATCGGCTGGCCGGTGTGCGCCGGGACCGTCGCCCTGACCTGCCTGGCGCAGTGGTTCGTCAGCGGCACGTGGTCGCACCTGGGGGAGGTGGTGCTGGCCGCCGTCGCGGGCACGTTGGAGTTCTACGGCATGGTGCGGCTGGCCCGGTCGATCTCCACCGTGCACGCCGCGCGCGCCGAGCTGGCCGAGGTCGCGGTCGCGGGGGAGCGGGCGCGGTTCAGCCGCGACCTGCGCGAGCTGCTCGGCCGCAGCCTGGCCGGGATCGGCCCCAAGGCGAGCGCGGCGCTGCAGGGCCGCGACCCCGACCGGGTCGGCGCCCAGCTCGGCGCGATCGCCGACCGCGCCAGGGGCGCGCTGGCCGCGGTGCGGCTCGCGGCGGGCGGCTACCGGGAGAGCGTGGTCCCGAGCGGCCCGCGCACGCGCGTCTCCTGGCTGGTGCCCGCGGTCCTCACCGGGATCGTCGCCACGGCCGTGGTCCAGAACGCCAGCGCGGGCGTCACCGTCCTGCTGGTCACCGCGGGGTTCGCGCTCGCGTCGCTGGCAGTGCAGCTCGTCTGCGTCCGGGTGGGCGGCAGGCCTGTGGTCCTGCTGGCGCAGGCCGTGCTGGCGTACCTGCCGGTCGCGGTCCTCGGCGCGCACTGGCCGGGCGTGGTGGCGTTCGTGGGCGGCTCGGCCCTGGTCCTGCTGCCGCCGGTCGCGGGCTGGTCGGTCTTCTGCGCGGTCGTGGCGAGCGTGCCCGCGATCCAGGCGGCGCACGGCGTCGCCGCGATGGCGATCGTGAGCGGGACCGCCACCGCGGTCATCACCGGGCTCGTTGTCTACGGGCTGACCTGGCTGACCCGCGTCGACCGGGAGCTGCGCGCGGTGCGGTTCGAGCTGGCCAGGGCCGCCGTGGCCGAGGAGCGGCTGCGCTTCGCCCGCGACCTGCACGACCTGCTGGGGCTGAGCCTGTCGGCCATCGCGCTCAAGGCCGAGCTGGCCCGGCGGCTGGTCGAGCACGACGGCGCGCGGGCCAGGCGGGAGATCGGCGAGATCGCCGACCTGGCCAGGACGGCGCTCGCCGACGTGCGGCTGGTGGCGGGCGGCTACTGCGAGCTGTCCTTCGCGGGCGAGGTCTGCTCCGCCCGGTCGGTGCTGGCCGCCGCCGAGGTGGAGGCGCGGTTCGACCTGCCGCGCGCCGAGCTGCCCCACCCCGTGCAGGCCGTGCTAGCCACCGTCCTGCGCGAGGGCGTGACGAACGTCCTCCGGCACGGGAAGCGGGCCTCGACCTGCGAGATCTCCGTCCGGCACCGGTCCGGCGCGGTCGAACTGGAGATCGTCAACGCGGCCCGCGAGCGCACGGTGTCCGGCGGCAGCGGCCTGACTAACCTCTCCGCGCGCGTCACCGCGGTGGGCGGCACGCTGACGGCGGGGCCGCTCGGGGACGGCCGCTTCCGGCTCGCCGCCCGGGTCCCGCTACAGCCAGCCCGCCTCGCGGGCGATGCGGATGGCGTCGACCCGGTTGCGGGCGTTGAGCTTGCTGACGATCGTCGTCAGGTAGTTCCGCACCGTGCCCGCCGACAGGTAGAGGCGCGCGGCGATGTCCACCGCGTTGAGCCCGGCCGCGGCCAGCTGCAGGACCTCGATCTCCCGGCCGGTCAGCGGGCAGTCCGCGCCGTCCCACGCGGCGAGGGCGAGGTCGCCGTCGACGACCCTGCGGCCCGCCGCGACGCCGCGGATGGCGTTGGCCAGCTTGTCCGCGGGGGCGTCCTTGAGCAGGAAGCCGCCGACCCGCGCGGCCAGCGCCCTGCGTAAGGTGCCCGGTCTGCCGAGGCTGGTGAGGATCAGCGTGCGGCACTGCGGCAGCTGCTCGTGCAGCTCGGTGGCCGCGGTGAGGCCGTCCTTGCCGGGCAGGTCGATGTCGATGACGGCGACGTCGGCGTTGGCGGTGCGGGCGGTGGGCAGGATGTCGTCCCCGGAGGCCACCTCGGCGACCACGTCGACGTCGGGTTCGAGGTTGAGCAGCGCGACCAGCGCCCCCCGGACCATGTGCATGTCCTCGGCTATCAACACCCTGATCACACTGTGCGCCTCTCCCGAGCCCGACTTCTCTGTTCTACCACCGATGCACGTGCACGCCGCCCGCCGACCGGCGTCACCCGAATGGGTTGTGGTACCGGCGAATGGCGGTTGCCAAGACTACAGCGGTTGGTGTGCCGAGCAGGCGCATTCGGCGTTCCCCGCGTGCGGGACGCGCGCCCGGCCCGGTCCGAGCCTGCGCGCGGCGGCCAGGGCGGCCCATGCGGTCAGCGCGACGAGCTCGGCGTCGGGGCGCCCGCGCCGGAAGTCGTTCACGATCGTGTCGTCCACCTGGTACGGCGCCTTGGCGGTGAGCAGCGCGAGCACGCCCGCGGCGAACGACTCGTGCGGCAGGGCGGCGGCCTGGTCGTAGGCCCAGGCGCGGCTCAGCCCGACCGGCGTGCCGTCCCAGGCGTCGAGGGCGTCGGTGACCACGGCCCGCACATCGGCCGGGACCATTCGGACGGCGAGGCTGTCGATCGCCTGGTACGCGCGGGCGAAGGCGTCGGACAGCACGGGATTCGACGCGGCCCAGCCGAGGTCGGCCGCGGGTTCGGCGGCGGGCAGGAACTCCAGCGCGCGACCCGGCCGGTGCGCCTGGCCCGCGTGCGGGCGCATGGCGCGGCCGAGCACCTGCCGTGCCCCGTCGGGCAGGCCGGGCGGCAGCGGGGAGTCGGTGAGGAAGACGCTGGCCATCCGGTTGAGGTAGTGGAACGCGACCGCCGTGCCGATGTGCTCGGGGGCCTCGTCGCAGGTGAACGGCGCGGTCTCGCCGCCGCCCGTGCGCGCCCACTCGGCGACCGGGTCCAGTTCGGACCGCACGTCGGTGAGCGCGGCCAGGGTGGCCGAGTGCACCTCGACGCAGTAGGGGCAGCGGTTGCGGTCGGACACCCCGACGGCCACCGCCTCCTTCGTCGACCGGGCGACGAGCCCGGCGGCGACCAGCGACTCGCGCAGCATCAGCCAGGACGCGGCGAGCGCGGCCGGGGCCGAGGTGTGCAGCGCGATGGGGGCGAGCAGACCGAAATCGGTCTCGACCTGGCGGTGCACGCCCACCACGAGGTCGCCGCCGCGGCCGGGGCGGACCCGGGCGACGTGGCGGATCTGGTTGAGCGTCCGACGCAGCGCGAGCCGGATGAAGGTGCCCATGGCAACCGCCCTTTCCTCGCATCACCGAGGGGTCACGTCGACCGTAGCGAGACCACCCGATCGGGTGTTCTCGCATCGTGCGCACTCACCCGAGCGCGGCCACCTGCGTCCCCGCGCCCACCAGCGCGACGCCGAGCACGGCGGCCACGGTCAGCACCGCGCCGCGCAGCGCCCGGTTCCTCGGCAGGCCCAGCGTCAGCCAGGCGAGCCCGGCGTAGGCGACGATCATTCCGGTGTGGAGGATCGGGCCCCGGTCAGCGCCCGGCGGGGTGGCCAGCCAGGCCCTGGCGAACACCGCGCCCGCGACGACGGCGGCCGCCAGCAGCACGGCGGGCGCTGCCCCGCGCACGAGCGCGGGCGCCTCCCGGTCGGCGAAGGCCAGGTAGAGCGGCCCGCCCACCGCGGCGAGCGCGAGCGGCACCACGATCGGCGGCAGGGTGAACCCGGACGCCAGCAGCAGCTCCATGCTCACCGCCACCGCGGCGCAGACCGCGACGAAGGCCGCCGTGCCCTTCTCCGGCGCGCCGATGAATCCGCGCAGCATGGCGAACCCGGCGACGGCGGGGAGGGCGAGCAGCACCGCGATCTTCAGCGCCAGCGGGCCGATGTCGAACGGGACATCGATGACGTGGTCCCCATGGAGCTGGGCCGCCGCGGGCGCGGCGGTCCAGACCATGAGGAGGCCGACGATGGCGAGCAGCCGCGCGGCCATGGTCAGCCGACGGCCGCGGGCGTGCGGTGCGGCGCGCACGAGCACTGCACGAGGTCGTCGAACCGGGGACGCCGGTGCAGCACCATGGCCACCACCATCGGGATGAAGACGATGGCGTTGTAGAACAGGTGCAGCTCGACGCGGGGCAGGACCAGCTGCAGGATGCTGGTCGGGGCGGGCTGGCCGAGCAGGTTCTGCCCGGTGAGCGCCTGCAGGAACAGCAGCAGGTGCTCGAAGTGGTGCCAGACCTGGACCCACAGCGCCAGCATCCACCAGGTGCGCGCCCGGCCGTGGAAGCCGTGCCGCAACAGGACGAATCCGACGAGCATGACCAGGGCGTAGCCGTAGTGCATCAGCTCGGACTTCACCAGCCAGGGGAACCACAGGCCGAGCACGCCGCCCGCCTGCGGGCGCGGCCAGTCGAGGGCGTAGATCTGCACCGCCTGGACGATGTGCTCGGCCCAGTGGCCGAGCACGATCACCAGGAACGCGAAGAGACCCACGCGGTGGTACTTGCTGTTGAGTGCCGCGATCGCGTTGCTGCGGACACGGGGGTTCGCCGCCATCACGCCTCCCTTTCCCGATCAGGCCGAGAGCCGCCCCCGGCGGGGGCGGTCCGACCGAATCTTGATCTCAGGCCGCGGGCCGCCACAAGGCGCGCGCGTGCTCTCTCGCCACCCGGGCCTGGGCTTTGGCCCATTCGGCCTCGGGCCCACCGTCCTCGGCCAACTGGTCGAGCAGCGCGGCCTTGCGCTCGTACCACGCGGCCACGACCGAGGGCGGGGCGTGCGGTCCCGGTTGGGACAGCATCACCTCGGTGATCTCCCGGAGTCCGGACATGCGCACCACCCCGCCCTCGGTTCAGTTCATGCGCGCACCGGCGACAGGGCGGGGAACGCGCCCTTGGTCGGCAGCGGGGCGCCGTAGGAGACATCGACCCCGCGCTCGCGCGCGGTGGCCACGATGCCGGGCATGGCCCGCTCCGCGAGCGCGGAGATGGTCAGCGCCGGGTTCACGGTCAGGCCGCAGGGCACGGCCGAGCCGTCGGTGACGAAGATGCCCGGGTGCCCGCGCAGCTCGTGCCGGTCGTCGAGCGCGGAGGTCGCCGGGTCGTCGCCGATGCGGCAGGAGGACAGCGGGTGCACCGTGTACGCGCCGACCAGGTCGTTGGTCCACGGCAGCACGGTGGCCAGCCCGTCGCGCTCCAGGATGTCGCGCACCTCGGCGTCGGCCTCGGCCCAGCCGCGCAGCGTGTTCGGCGTCGGGTCGTACTTCAGCGGGCCGGTGCCGAGCATCTGCTGGGAGATGCGGTGGGAGTTGCCGGTGGGCGGCGGCGGGCCGAAGACGCCCTCGTTGTCGTCCTCGGTCATCTGGAAGATGGTCATCCAGGACGACCACTTGCTCAGCAGCTCCCGCTTGGCCGGGCCGTACCACGTCGGGCCGTCGGGGCCGTGGGCCTGGGCGAGGAAGGTGCCCAGGCCGACGGGGAAGTACAGCTGCTCAAGGGAGAACCGGCTGTACTCCGGCAGCGATCCGTCCAGTTTGTCCCAGCTGGCCACGACCGGGCCGCGGCCGATCTGGTAGGCGTCGTAGGCCGGGTTGCCGGGGCCGCGGTCGATGCCCAGCACCTCGCGCACCCGGTCGTCGTTGATGATCGCGGTGTTGAGCCGCTCGCCGTTGCCGGAGAAGTAGCGCCCGACCGCGTGCGGCATCGTGCCCAGCTCGGGCTCCGAGCGCTGCAGGATGCACGGGGTCGCGCCCGCGCCCGCGGCCAGGACGACGATCTTGGCCTCGATCGCGCCGCCGCCGTGGGTGATCCGGTAGTCGTCCTCGTCGATGTGCAGGTAGTGCACGACGTAGTTGCCGTCGTCGGTGCGGGAGATGCGCTGCACCTCGTGCAGCGGTCGGATCTCCGCGCCGTGGGCGACCGCGCCGGGCAGGTAGTTGAGCAGCATCGACTGCTTGGCGTCGAAGCGGCAGCCCGACATCATCCAGTTGCAGTTGGTGCACTTGGCCGTGTCGATGCCGACCGGGACCGGGTTGGCGGTGCGGCCGGCGTGGTTGCACGCCGCCGCCCACAGCCCGCCTGCGTAGGTGACGTCGTCCCAGGTCTGCTGCTCGACCGGGAACACCTGCGAGACCCGGTCGTACCAGGGGTCCAGGGTCTGGCGGTTGATGCTCGACGGCCACATGCGGCGGCCGATGCTGCCCTGCCGCTCGAAGACGAACCAGGGGGCGCGGGGCAGCGCGGCGAAGTAGACGACGCTGCCGCCGCCGACGCAGTTGCCGCCGAGCACGCTCATGCCGTCGCCGGAGACGAAGTCGAAGATCTTGGTGTACGACGAGCCGAGCAGGTAGTCGTGGTCGAAGTCCTTGCCCTCCAGCCACGGCCCGCGCTCCAGCACGGTCACCTTGGCCCCGCCCGCGGCGAGGTGGTAGGCGGCGATCGAGCCGCCGAACCCGCTGCCGACGACGAGGACGTCGGTCTTCTCGATGGCGGCCGAGCCGCCGTTGGCCGCAGTGGTCACGCCGGGCTCCCGGATTCGGTGGTGTCGGGGTGGGTCTTCGCCAGCTCCTGGTGGTAGCCGTACTCCTTGAACCGCCAGATGCCGTCGGTGTCGGGCTTCTTGAACCCCAGGGTGATCAGGCCGGGGTGGCCTTCCTCGAGCGCGTCGAGCGTGCTCTTGTGCGGGGCCGAGTCGAAGGCCATGTTGCTGAAGAGGGCCAGCATGACCCAGCCCGCCTGCTCCGGGTGCCCCAGCGCGGTCAGCCTGCCGACGAGGGCGTACCGGTGGTCGTAGTCCAGCGCGACGAAGGGCGGGACGGTGTCGTCGAGCGCGATCCCGTGCTCCTCGGCGTAGTTCGTCGCGTGCTGGTTGAGCATGGCCACCAACGTCGGCAGCCCCACGGCGATACCGGGCGCGGAGTGGTGCATCAGCTCCAACGCTCCCGCTTGGACACTGCCCGGCCCCTCGACGACGCCAGCGATGGCGCGGTCGTCGGGAGACCGTTTCTCGCCCGGGACGATGGTGTCGGCGTACGCCTCCAACGTCAGCGTGTAGACCGGGTCTTCGGAGTCCACAGTGGTCCCTCCCTTGTATCGCCTGCGCTCCATGGTCCGCGCAGTCGACAAGCTGAGGCATCTCCGCTTTTGCCGCGCGGGAAAGGGGAGCACGGGCGGAGAGAACGTTGTGCCGACGCGGATGCCGCGAAATTGCGCACTATTTGCCAAACACCGATCGTGTGGGCGCTATCGTTGCGCGGCTTTGTTCGTGGGGTTGGGGGAGAAATGGGACGGGACTTCGCCTGGTTGTGGCGTGCTTACGCGGTCAGCAGCCTGGGGACCTGGCTCGCGCTGGACGCCTTCCCGCTGATCGCGATCCTCGCCCTGCACGCCTCCCCGGCGCAGGTGTCGCTCGTGGCCGCCGTCGGGGCCGCGGCCGGGGCGCTGCTGGCCGTCCCGCTGGGCCCGTGGCTGGAGTTCCGCGCCAAGCGGCCGGTGATGGTCCGCGCGGACCTGGTCCGGTTCGCGGTGCTCCTGTCCGTCCCCGCCGCCCACCTCACCGGCGTGCTGACCTATGGCCACCTGCTCGTGGTCGCCGCCGTGGTGGCCGTGGCCGACATCGCCTTCGTCGGGGCGAGCGGCGCCCACCTCAAGGCGCTCGTCGGCCCGGACCACCTGATGGCGGCCAACGCCCGCTTCGAGAACGCCACGTGGATCACGACAGCGGTCGGGCCCCCGCTCGGCGGCGCGCTCATCGGCCTGCTCGGGCCCGTCGTCACGGTGACCGCGAACGCCGTGAGCTACGTCGGCTCCGCGCTCGGCATCGGCGCGATCAGGGCGCCGGAACCGCCCCCGCCCGGCAGGCCCGCGCGGGTGAGCGTGACCGACGGCTGGCGGACCATCGCCGCCGACCCGGTCCTGCGCCGCCTCTTCGCCAACACGGTGGCCGTCTCGGCCCTGATCATGGCCGCCGCCCCGGTGCTGACCTACCTGATGATCCACGACCTGGGGTTCACACCCCTGCAGTACGGGCTGGCGATCGGCGTCCCCTGCCTCGGCGGCGTCGTCGGCGCGCGGGCCGCCCGCCCGCTGGCCCGGCGGTTCGGCGACCGGCGGGTCCTGCTGGCCGCGGGCGTCTCCCGCGTGCTCTGGCTCGCGGGCCTGGCGGCCATCGGCGGCGGCGTGGCGGGCCTGCTCACCGTGATGGCCGTCCAGACGGCGATCGTGACGTCGATGGGCGTGTTCACCCCCGTCCTCGCCACCTACCGGCTCCGCCGCACCCCGGACGGCGAACTGGCCCGCGTCCTCACGGCGTGGACCATCACCACCCGCACGGCGATCGCGGCGGCCACCGCGCTCTGGGGCGTCGTCGCGGCCGTCACCGGCCCCCGGGTCGCCATCGCCGTCGCCGGGGTGCTGCTCGCCGCGACGGCGCTGCTCCTCCCGTGGCGGGCCCTCACGCGTTCGCCGAGTACCGGCTGACCCCGATCCACGACACCGCCGAGCGCACCGCCGAGCGGTCGCCGATCAGTTGCAGGCTCTCGTCGGCCAGGGCGTCCAGCCACTTGCGGTGGCCCAGCCAGATGGCCGCCAGCGTCGCCAGGGAGCAGCGGATCGTCACCGCGATCGGCAGGCCGGGGTCGCGGTCGCCCGCCGAGGCGCCCGTGCCGTTCAGCGTCAGCCACCAACGGCGCGGCGGCGGGCCGTCGGTGAACTCCACCAGCAGCGCCACCGGCCGCGGCGGCAGGGTCCCTGCGTCGACGTTGCGGGCGATGTCGTACATCAGCAGGCCGGGGTCGAGGTCCTTCGGGCCGGGCGCGGGCAGCCAGCGGCCGCTCCAGGCGCCCAGCAGGTCGACCACCGCGCGCAGGTCGCGGCCCGCCTCGGTGAGGCGGAAGCGGCCCGCCTCGCGGGCGACCAGCCCCGCCGACCGCAGGGAGCGCAGGCGCGAGATCAGCGTCGAGACCGTCAGCCCGGGCAGGCCGCGGGCCACGGTGTCCACGTCGGCCGGGCCGTGCAGGAGCTCGCGGACGATCAGCAGCGTCCACGGCTGCGTGACCACCTCGGCGGCGCGGGCGACGGGGCAGTGCTGTTCGTACCGTTTCACCGGGGCTCCCCCACAGGGAGGGTCACGGTGAACCGCGCCCCTCCGGTCGGACTGTCTCCACAGTGGACGTTCCCGCCGTGCGCGGCCACCGTCTCGGCGACCAGCGCGAGGCCGAGCCCGGTGCCCGCCGACGAGCCGCGGGCGCCGCGCCCGGTCGCGAAGCGGGCGAACACGCGGTCGCGCTCCTCCGGCGGCACCCCGGGCCCGTCGTCGTCGACCTCGACGGCCGCGCGGCTGCCGGTCACGCGCAGGCGCAGGGCGGTGACGCCGCCGCCGTGGCGGTCGGCGTTGTCCAGCAGGTTCGTCATGGCCCGCACCAGGGCGAGCTTGCGGCCGGGGACGACGACCTCGGCGGGCGCGTCGAGCAGGTCGGCAGGCCGCCCGGTGACCGAGAGCACGTTCGCCAGCAGCTCCCGCAGCTCCAGGGCCTCCACCTCGCCGGAGTGCAGCCCGGCCTCGGCGCGGGCCAGGTCCAGCAGGTCCTCCAGCATGCCGCGCAGGTGGTCCAGCTCACCGCTGACCAGCGACAGCGCCCGCCGCGACCGCTCCGGCAGCTCCTCGGCGTGCCGCTCCATCACCTGCACGCTCGTGACCAGCGTCGTCAGCGGCGTCCGCAGCTCGTGGGTCACGTCGCCGACGAACCGGCGCTCGCGCGCGATCCGGCTCTGCAGCGAGTCCACCATCGCGTTGAACGAGCGCACCATGGGGCTGAGGTCGCGGTCGTTGTCCTCGGGCAGCCGCGAGTCCAGGTTCCCCGAGGCGATGCTCGACGCGGTGCCCGACAGCGCGCGCAGCGGCGCCAGCACCCGCCCGCTGGCCCACCGCCCCAGCAGGGCAGCGCCGCCCGTGGCCGCCAGCGCGCTCAGGATCAGCACCGTCCCCAGCACCCGGATCGTCGCCTGCAGCTCCACCGCGGGCGTGAACTCGTAGTACGCCGACCCGCCCGCCATCGGCACCCCGGCCACCAGGTACGGCCGGTCCTGCACGGTCACCGGCAGCACCCCGGACTCCCCGGCGGCCACCATCCTGCGCAGCGAGTCCGGCGGCAGGTCCGGCGGCTCGTCGCCGGAGGCGCTGAGCCACCGGCCGTCGTGCTCCAGCACCAGGCTGGTCTCCTTCGGCGGGTCCACGAAGGCCAGCGCCTGCTCCGCGGTCGCCCCCGGCACGGCCAGCCTGCTGGCGATGAAGTCGGCGTCCGCGGCGGCCAGCCGCTCGGCCGAGCGCTCCCGCTGCTCGGTGAGGTACCCGCGGCTGATCGCGAACACCGCCACCGCCATCAGCAGCGACAGCAGCGCGCCGCCCACCGCGAAGGTGAGCATGACCCGGCCGCGCAGTCCGCTAACGGACATCGAGCCGGTACCCCAGGCCGCGGACGGTGACCACCGTGCGCGGCTCGGACGGGTCGGTCTCGATCTTCGTGCGCAGCCTGCGCACGTGCACGTCGACGATCCGCTCGTCGCCGAAGAACCCGCGGTCCCAGACCCGCGACAGCAACGCCTGCCTGCTCAGCACCCGGCCCGGCTCCTCGGCCAGCTCGCAGAGCAGCCGGAACTCCGTCAGCGTGAGGTGCAGCTCCTCGTCACCGCGGCGGACCGTGCCCGCGTGCTGGGAGAGCACCAGCCCGGTCTCGGCGTCGAGCACCACCTCCGGCACTGCCGAGGGGCCCGACGCGCCCGCCCGCCGCCGCAGCGCGCGCAGCCGGGCGGTGATCTCCTTGATCTCGAACGGCTTGGTCACGTAGTCGTCGGCGCCTGCCTCCAGGGCGGCCACCACGTCGTGGGTGTCCGCGCGGGCGCTGACGACGATGATCGGCAGGTCGCTGGTGCGCCGCACCTGGCGGATGCAGCCGAAGCCGTCCATGCCGCCGAGCATCAGGTCCACGACCATCACCTCGGGCGGACCGAGCCGGTTCAGCGAGTCCAGCGCGGTCTCCGCGTCCGGCGCCTCGGTGATCGTGTAGCCCTCGTCCTCCAGCGCCAGCCGCAGGGACGCGCGGACCCGGTCGTCGTCCTCGACGATCAGCAGTCGCACACCCACCGGGCCCATGCTGCCAAAACGTCCGGCGAGGACCACCATCGGAACCCGGTCGTCATAGAACCGCAAAGATCCCGACCGGCCGATCTCAACACTGCCGGACGACGCTGGGGAGCATGACGGGGACGATCGACGCGCGGACCACCGTCCTGCTCGCCAGCGAGGCGCTGCTGCTCTGGCCGAGGGGGGAGTCCCAGCACGTCGACCCGGCGGTCGCCGACCTCTGGCCGGTGTTCGCCGTGGTCGTCGACGACCGGCACCTGCGCCGCGCCCCCGGCGGGCGCGCGCTCCAGGGCCGCATCGACGGCAGGCACTCCTTCACGCTGCTCGACGGCGTCGCGCGCTGGCAGGTGCTCACCGCCGACGCGCCGCTGCTGGGGCTGACCGTGCGCGCCGAGGCCCCGGTCCCGGTCGGCCTCGACCTGGTGATCCCGGCGAAGTCGCTGGTCGGCGAGCTGGGGCGGCTGGCGGCCGGGCCCACCGTCGGCATCACCACCAGCGGCCGGGCCGCCGCCCTGGCCGCGGGCGCCGACGTGCGCACCGCGCTGCGCGTGCTCGCCCTGGCCCGCAGCGCCCCCTGCCCCGAGCTGACCGCGCTGGCGGCCCCGTGACCAGGCGCGTCCCCGAGGCGGCCACGCAGGTGCCCGGCCTGGTCAGCGGGGTGCTGCTGGTGCTGGGCGCCTGGCTGGTCGTGTTCTCCGTGACCGGCGTCTACGGCGCCGACCGCGGCTTCGACGCGCCCTGGAACGACCGGGTCGCAGGCCTGCTCGCCATCGCGCTCGGCGTCGTCCGCGTCGCCCGCCGGGTCCGGCTGCGCACCGCGTCCGGGATCGCCCTGGGCCTGGGCCTGTGGCTGCTGGTGTCCCCGTTCGTGCTGAACTACGGTTTCGGCGCGGACACCGCCATGGCCATCCTGGTCGACGTCGCCGCGGGCACGTCGATCGCCGCGCTGGCCCTGGTGGAGACCCTGAACGCGAAACCGTCGGTGTGAGCGGGGCGGCGCGCGGGTATCTGGGCGGGTGTCGGCCGAAGTCGGCGGTGAGCGGGACGGACAGGAGTTGGGCGGACGCGGTGAGCGCTGAACCGGCACGGCTCGTGGTGAGCCATCTCGCGGCGGTGGACGGTGGGCACACGGTGGTGCTCGACGGCGAACTGGACTACCAGACGGCGCCGGACTTCGTCGCGGTGCTCGACGAGATCCCCGTGGACGACGGCGCGCGCGTCGACCTGGACCTCGCTGCCGTCCCGTTCTGCGACTCCGCGGGCATCGCCGCGCTGGTGCGCGCGTATCAGCTGGTCAATAAGGGCCAGGGGAAGCTGCGCGTCGTGGCCATGGACCCGAGGGTGCGCCGCACCCTGGAGCTGACCGGTCTGGCGCAATTGTTCACCCAGCCGTAGATGAGGGAATCCTCATCCCGGGTTCATCCAGGACCCCGGGATCGAGGAGAGGATGACTGGCATGGCGTCGCCCAGCCCCCGCACGGCCGTGCTGCTCGCGGTCGTCGCGCTGCCGCTGTGCGCCGCGGCCGCCAGCTACGCCCTCGCCGACGATCCCGTGCCGCAGGTCCCCACCGAAGTCCGGATCGGCGAGGTCACCGGCCCGCGCACGACGTCGACGCCGCCGAGTTCGGCGATCGGCACGACGCGGCCCCGCGTGGTCTCGCCCGCGCCCCCCGTGGACGGTGGTGACGATGATGGCGACGACGAATCTGACGACAGCGACGAATCCGAAGACGGCGACGAATCCGACTATGCCGACGACGATCGCGACGACGGCGACTGACCATGACGGCGACTGACGGCAGCCCCGCGGTCGGGCCGCCGCGGGGAGCCGCCGCGCCGTCGACGGACCCCGACCGCTCGCCGCTGTCCGGTCCGCTCCCGGTCGCCCGGCGCAGGCGAGTGGTGCCCGCCCGCGCGCGGATCATGGCCTGGATGCTGCTGCTGATGGCGGTGGTCTCGCTGACCGTGACGGTGGTGACCCGCAACCTGCTCATGCAGCGGGTGGACGCCCAGGTCAGCGCCGCGCTGCAACAGGAGGTCCAGGAGCTGCAGGAGGTCGCCGAGAGCGGCGTCGACCGGGCGACCCAGCAGCCGTTCCGCGACGTCTACGAACTGCTCTACAACCATCTGCAGCGTCAGTTCCCCGACGACGACGAGGTGCTCGTCGGCTGGATCGGCCCGGTCGAGACCGGCGAGGCGCTGCGGCAGAACCGGGCCGAGCCGTTCCCGCTCGCCGACCGGCCCGACGTGCTCATGCCGATCCTGGGCTCGGCCGACACCAGCGGGTCGGCGCCCACCGACGCCGGGGAGATGCGCTGGGTGAAGGCCCCGGTCGTGCACTCGGCGAACCCGGGGGACAGCGGCGCGTTCGTCGTCGGGTACCTCGTCGACCGGGACCGGGCCGAGGTCAGCGAGACGATCCAGACGCTGGTGCTGGTCAGCGTGCTCGGCCTGCTGTTCGCCGGGGTCGCGGCCTGGGTGGTGGCAGGCCAGATCCTGGCCCCGGTGCGGCTCGTGCGCCAGGCCGCCGCCGAGATCGGCGAGCACGACCTGACCCAGCGCATCCCGGTCAACGGCAACGACGACATCGCCGCGCTGGCCGAGCAGTTCAACGCGATGCTGGACCGGCTGGAGCAGGCGTTCGCCGCGCAGCGGCAGTTCGTCGACGACGCCAGCCACGAGCTGCGCACCCCGATCACGATCGTGCGCGGACACCTGGAGCTGATGGGCGACGACCCGGCCGACCGCGCCGCCGTCGTGCGGCTGTGCACCGACGAGCTGGACCGGATGAACCGCATCGTGGCCGACCTGCTGGTGCTGGCCAAGGCGGAGCGGCCCGACTTCGTGCGGGTGGAGCCGGTCGAGGTGGCGGAGCTGACCAGCGACATCTACGCCAAGGTCCGGGCCATCGCCGACCGCAGGTGGCTGGTGGAGGCCATCGGCGAGGGCGTGGCGCACGTCGACCCGCAGCGGGTCACGCAGGCGATGGTGCAGCTGGCGCAGAACGCCGTCCAGCACACCGGCGACGGCGACGACGTGCTGATCGGCTCGTCCATGCTGGACGGCAGGGTGGCGTTCTGGGTCACCGACCGCGGGCCGGGCGTGCCGCCGGGGGACCAGTCGAAGATCTTCGACCGGTTCAGCCGGGGCGCCACCGGCGGGGCCTCGGCGCACCGCTCCGGCGCCGGGCTCGGCCTGGCCATCGTCCGCGCGATCGCCGAGGCGCACGGCGGCGGGGTCCGGCTGGTGTCCGTGCCCGGCCAGGGCGCGTCCTTCGGCATCGACCTGCCCGCCGACCGAGGAGGGAACCGCTGAACCGCATCCTAGTGGCCGAGGACGAGGAGCGCATCGCCGCGTTCGTCAAGAAGGGCCTGACCGCCAACGGCTTCGCCACGACCGTCGTCGGCGACGGTCCGACGGCCGTGGACTTCCTGCTGACCGGCGGCTTCGACCTCATGGTCCTCGACATCGGCCTGCCCGGCCGCGACGGCTTCAGCGTCCTGCGCGCCGTCCGGGAGGCGAAGGTGACCACCCCGGTCATCATCCTGACGGCCCGCGACTCGGTGCACGACACCGTCGCGGGCCTGGAGGGCGGCGCGGACGACTACATGACGAAGCCGTTCCGCTTCGAGGAGCTGCTGGCCCGCGTCCGCCTGCGCCTGCGCGCCGACCGCGCCCCGGAGGTCACCGTCCTGCGCGGCGGCGACCTGTCGCTCGACCTGCGCACCCGGCGCGCCCAGGTGGGGGCCAGGACGGTGGAGCTGACGGCGCGCGAGTTCGTCCTGCTGGAACTGTTCCTGCGCCACCCCGGCCAGGTCCTCTCCCGCGAGCAGATCCTCTCCCACGTCTGGGGCTACGACTTCGACCCGGGATCGAACATCGTGGACGTGTACGTGCGCGCGCTGCGCCGCAAACTCGGCGCGGAACACATCACGACGGTCCGTGGCATGGGTTACGCTTTCGCCCGCTGACCGGCCCTGCGCTGCTTGGATGGCAGCGTGATCGAACGACTCGACGCCGACGGCCTCACCTCGGCGGCCGACGACCTCGCCGCCCTCCTCCGCGACGTGACCGACACCGGCTCGTCCGTCGGTTTCCTGGCGCCCCTGGCCGAGGCCGAGGCCAAGGCGTGGTGGCTGGACCTGCGCCCGGGCGTGTCCGACGGCAGCGTCCTGCTGTGGGCGGCCAGGCACGAGGGCCGCGTGGTCGGCACGGTCCAACTCCGCCCGTCGCGGATGCCCAACGGAACCCACCGGGCCGAATTGGCCAAGCTCATGGTCCACACCTCCGCCCGAGGCCAGGGCCTGGGCAGGAAGCTGCTGCAGACGGCGGAGGACGCAGCTCGCGCGGAGGGCCTGCGCCTCCTCATCCTCGACACCGAAGAGGACAGCCCCGCCGAACCCCTCTACCGCTCAGCGGGCTGGACCGAGTCCGGCCGCATCCCCGACTACGCCGCCGACCCCACCGGCACCCTCCGCCCGACCGTCTACTTCTACCGCAGACTCTGACCGAGACTGGGAACAGCTCAGGAAACAGGACCGGGGAACAGAACTCAGGAAGCGGTCCCACGGAACAGGCGGCATCGAGCCGGGCCGCGTCGAGGCAGGCGGCGTCGAGCCAAGCCGCGTCGAGCCAAGCCGTGTCGAGCCGGGCGGCGTCGAGGCAGGCGGCGTAGAGCTGGGCGGCGTGGAGACAGGCGGCGTGGAGCCGGGCGGCGTCGAGGCAGGCGGCATCGAGCCAGGCCGCGTCGAACCAGGGCCACGTGGCCAGGCCCCTGGGGAAGGAACTCCCACGGGGCAGCCTCCACCGGAGGAGCCGTCGCCGTGCGAGCGCCGCCCGGGGAGCCGCCGCCGCGCGTCCATTCCCTCCGTCCTCGCCCTCTCTCCCAAGCGAACGGCCTCCGTCCGCCGTCCATAACGCCAGCATCCATGGTCTAGACCTATGCCGCCGATCGGGCCAACCACTGCGGCCGGACGTTCGCTTGTGAGTGGTCTAGGCCACCCCGATAGTTAGGAAAGTTTCCTACCCCCCACGGAGGTGCGCCATGGCGGTCCCTGGCACCCTCCGCACGCTCAACGACCAGGCAGTGTTGTCGCTGCTGATCGACCGAGGCCCGCTCACCCGTCCGGAGATCGCCGCCGCGAGCGGGCTCTCCAAACCCACGGTGTCGCAAGTGCTCACCCGCCTGAGCGGCATCATCACCGCCGACGGCCCCCGCACCGGGCTCCCCGGGCGGACGGCCGAGGTCTACCGCGTCGGCCCCCACAAGGCGGCCGCGGTCGACGTCACCCCCAAGCGCATAGCCGCCCGCATTGTCGCGGTGACCGGCGAGACGGTCGGCGAGCACCGGCTGCCCACGCCCGGCCGTTCGGGCGGGGACGTCCTCGAGCGCCTCCGCACCGCCATCACGAACGCGGGCGCGCCGCCGGAGTCCCTCGACCACATCGTCATCGGCGTCCCCGGCGCGGTCGACCCCCGCACCGGCAGGCTCGCCTTCGCCGCGCACCTCCCCGGCTGGCACCGGCCGCACCTGCTCGACTGGCTCGCCGACGGGCTGCGGACCGACATCGCCGTGGAGAACGACGTCAACCTCGCCGCCGAGGCCGAGCGCTCGGCGACCGGGGAGACCGACTTCGCCCTCTACTGGGGCGCCGAGGGCATCGGCACCGCCCTGGTCCTGGACGGCCGCCTGCACCGGGGCGCGGGCGGCGGCGCTGGCGAGATCGGCTACCTCCCCGTCCCCGGCGCCCCCACCGCGCGGGACACCGGGCGCACCTCGGTGCACGGCCTGCAGTCCATCGCGGGCGGGGCCGCGCTCGGCAGGCTCCTGCACACCCGCAACCCCGCCGCCGCGATGGCGACGGCCGACGACAGCACGCTCGACGAGATCGCCCACCGGGTCGCGCTGGGCATCGCCGCGGTCGTCGCCGTCGTCGACCCGGGCGTGGTCGTGCTCAGCGGCCACGTCGTGCTCGCGGGCGGCGAGCGGCTGCGCGCCCGGGTCGAGCGCGCGCTGCACACCCTGACGCTGCCGCAGCCGCCCGTCCGCCGCACCGCGGTCCGCGACGACCCGGTGCTCGCGGGCGCGGCCGTCCTCGCCCGGGCCAAGACCCGGGACACCCTGCTGACCCGGGTCGGCTGACCCCGCACACCCCAAGGAGATCCGCCATGACCTTCAACCGCCGTCGGATGCTGCACGGCTTAGGCGGCCTCGCCGTCCTCACCGCCGTCCCCGCGTGCGCGTTCGGCGGGAACGAAGCCGAGACCCCCACCGGCCCGACCGGCGACGCCGGGCCGGAGAACCCCTTCGGCGTGGCCGAGGACGCCGCGCTGGAGGTGGTCATCTTCAAGGGCGGCCTCGGCGACGCCTACGCCACCGAGGTCCACGAGCCGATGTACGCCCAGCGGTTCCCGGGCGCCAAGGTCGAGCACGTCGCCACCCAGCAGATCGCCCAGACCCTGCAGCCGCGCTTCGCAGGCGGCGACGTCCCGGACGTGATCGCCAACTCCGGCACCGACCTGATGGACCTCGGCGCGCTGGTCGACGCGAACCAGCTGCTCGACCTCACCCCGCTGTTCGACGCCCCCGCCATCGACGACCCCAAGGTCAAGGTGCGCGACCGCGTCGTCAACGGCTCGATCGAGGCCGGTCTCGTCGGCGGCAAGCCGCACGCCCTCATGTACGTCTACACCGCGTACGGCCTGTGGTACGACGCCAAGCTGTTCGAGGCCAACGGCTGGCAGCCCGCCCAGACCTGGGCCGACTTCGACGCGCTCTGCGCCAAGATCAAGGCCAAGGGCCTGCACCCGTTCGCCTACCCCGGCAAGAACGCCGCCTACTACCAGTACTGGTCGATCCTGGTCTCCGCGGCCAAGATCGGCGGCAACAAGGTCCTGGTCGACATCGACAACCTCGTCGACGGCGCGTGGACCGCCGACCCGGTGAAGCAGTCGGCCGCGGCGTGGGCCGAGATCGGCGCGAAGTACCTCGACAAGTCCTACGAGGGCCTGACCCACACCGAGGTGCAGACCGCGCAGAACCAGGGCCGCATCGGCTTCTTCCCCTGCGGCTCCTGGCTGGAGAACGAGCAGAAGGACCAGACCCCCGACAGCTTCGAGTACGCGATGTGCCCGCTGCCGAGCGTCACCGGCGGCGACGCCATGCCCTACGCCGCGATCCGCACCGCCGCGGGCGAGGGCTACATCGTGCCGTCGCAGGCGAAGAACTCCGCGGGCGGCCTGGAGTACCTGCGGATCATGCTCTCCCACGAGGGCGCGCGCGGCTTCACCGAGCGGACCGGCAGCATCACCATCGTCAAGGGCGCGGCGGACGGCCTGCCGCTCTCGCCCGGCAACAAGAGCGTCGCCGCCGCCCAGAGCGCCGCGGGCGACAACATCGTCACCTACAACGCCTTCGAGAACTGGTACAAGGAGCTGGAGACCGAGCTGCGCGCCAAGACCAACGCGCTGATGTTCGGCCGCATCACCGCCGACCAGTTCTGCGCGGAGATGCAGGCCAAGGCCGACGCGGTGAAGGCCGACTCGTCCATCCCGAAGCAGCAGCGGAACGGCTGAGCGATGCGGCGTGGCAGCGGCAAGTTCGTCGCCGGGTTCCTGGCCCTGCCGGTGCTGGTGTACCTGGTCTTCGTCATCGGCCCGTACCTGCAGGCGTTCTACCTCGCGCTGACCGACTGGCGCGGCGTGTCGGGGTCGCCGGAGTTCATCGGCCTCGGCAACTTCGAGCGCCTGCTGGGCGACGCGACCTTCTGGAAAGCGGTGTCCCACCACGCGATCCTGCTGGTCGTGCTGCCGCTGGCCACGCTGGGCATCGCGCTGTTCTTCGCCTTCCTCATCAACGCTGGCGCCCGGTCGGGCACCCGGGGCGTGTGGGGATCGCGGTTCTACCAGGCGGTGTTCTTCTTCCCGCAGGTGCTGGCCGTGGCCGCGGTCGGCGTGCTGTTCCAGGCGGTGTACCGGCCCGACTCCGGCGGCATCCTCAACGGGCTGCTCAACGCGGTCGGGCTGGACAACGTCGGCTGGCTCACCGATCCCGACCTCGCGCTGTGGTCGATCATCGCCGTGCTGGTGTGGCAGGCCGTCGGGTTCTACGTCGTGCTGTTCTCCGCGGGCATGGCGGCGATCCCCAAGGAGATCCACGAGGCCGCCGCGCTGGACGGCGCCGGGCGGGGGCGCATGTTCTTCAGCGTGACCCTGCCGCTGCTGTGGGACAGCCTGCAGGCCGCGTGGGTGTACCTGGGCATCGCGGCGTTCGACGGGTTCGCCCTGGTCGCCGTGCTCTCGGTGAACCGGGGCGGCCCGGACGGCGCGACCACGGTGCTGCCCCTGGAGATCTGGCGCACCGCGTTCAGCTTCTCCAAGTTCGGCTACGCCGCGGCGATGGGCGTCGCCCTGTTCTTCCTCACGCTGACCTTCGCCCTGCTCGCCCTGCGCGTCACCAGGCGGGAACGGATCGATCTGGCATGAAGGCGTCCCAACGCGCCCTCAACGGGCTCTCCCACGTCGCGCTCGCCGTCTGGGCGGTCACGGTCATCCTGCCGATCGTCTGGACGTTCCTGGCCTCGTTCAAGACCAACACCGAGATCTTCACCGACCCGCTCGGCCTGCCCGCCACCCCGTCGTTCGACTCGTGGGGCCGGGCGTGGGAGACCGCGCACGTCGGCCGGTACCTGATCAACAGCGTCGTGGTCGTCACCGCGGCCACCGCGGGCACGATGCTGCTCGGCTCGATGGCCGCCTACGTGCTGGCCCGCTACTCCTTCCGCGGGAACCGGTTCCTCTACTACCTGTTCGTCTCCGGCCTGGTGTTCCCGGTGTTCCTCGCCTTGGTCCCGCTGTTCTTCGTCGTGCGCAACCTCGGTCTGCTCGACACCCACACCGGCCTCGTGCTGGTCTACATCGCGTACTCGCTGCCGTTCACGGTGTTCTTCCTGGCCGCGTTCTTCCGCACGCTGCCCGACCAGATCGCCGAGTCCGCACTGCTCGACGGCGCGTCGCACACCCGCATCTTCTTCAGCGTCATGCTGCCGATGGCCAAACCGGGCCTGGTCAGCATCACGATCTTCAACGTCATCGGGCAGTGGAACCAGTACCTGCTGCCGATCGTGCTGCTGTCCGGGGCCGTCGAGGACAAGTGGGTGCTCACCCAGGGCATCGCGAACATCTCCACCAGCGCTGGGTACCAGGCGGACTGGCCCGCCCTGTTCGCCGCGCTGAGCCTGACCATCCTGCCCGCGCTGGCGGTCTACCTCGTCTTCCAGCGCCAGATCCAAGCCGGACTCACCACGGGAGCACTGAAGTGAAACTCGCCGTCGTCGGAGGCGCGTCGACCTACACGCCGGAGCTGGTCGACGGCCTGGCCCGCCTGCGCGACGACCTCCCGGTGACCGAGCTGGCCCTGCTCGACCCCGACAAGGAGCGGCTGGCCCTGGTCGCCGGGATGTCCGCGCGCATCCTGCGCAGGGCGGGCCACCCGGCCGTGGTGTCCACTCCGGACACGATCGACGATGCCGCTGCCGACGCGTCGGCCGTGCTGTTCCAGCTCCGCGTGGGCGGGCAGGCCGCCAGGCACGTGGACGAGACGCTGCCGCTGGAGTGCGGCTGCGTCGGCCAGGAGACCGTCGGCGCGGGCGGGCTGGCGATGGCGCTGCGCACCGTCCCCGTCGTGCTGGAGCTGGCCGCGCGCGTCGCGGCGGTCGCGCCGTCGGCGTGGATCGTCGACTTCACCAACCCCGTCGGCATCGTGACCCGCGCGCTGCTCGACGCGGGCCACCGGGCGCTCGGCCTGTGCAACGTGGCGATCGGCTTCCAGCGCCGCTTCGCGAAGCTGCTGGGCGTCGCGCCCGAGCGGGTGGCGCTCGACCACGTCGGTCTGAACCACCTGACCTGGGAGCGCGCGGTGTACGTCGGCGGGGAGGACGTGCTGCCCGCGCTGCTGGACAAGCACGGCGAGGAGATCGCCGCCCAGGTCGGCCTCCCGGTGTCGCTGCTGCGGCGGCTGGGCGTCGTCCCGTCGTACTACCTGCGCTACTACTACGAGCACGACGCGGTCGTGAAGGAGCAGGTGGCGGGGGAGTCGCGGGCGAGCGCGGTCGCCGAGATCGAGTCCGAGCTGCTGCGCCTGTACGCCGACCCGTCCGTGGACACGAAGCCGGAGCTGCTGGGCAGGCGCGGGGGAGCGTTCTACTCCGAGGCCGCCGTCGCCCTGCTCGCGTCGCTGCTGGGCGACGCGCCCGCCGTGCACGTGGTCAACATGCGCAACAACGGCGCGCTCCCGTTCCTGCCCGACCACGCCGTGGTCGAGGTGCCCGCCACGATCAGCCCCTCCGGGGCGCAGAGCTGGCCGGTCCGCTCGGTGCCGCCGCTGTACTCCGGGCTGATCTCGCACGTGGCGGCGTACGAGTCCCTGGCGTGCCGGGCCGCCGTCCACGGCGGGATCGACCGGGTGGCCGACGCGCTGCTCGCCCACCCGCTGATCGGGCAGGCCTCCGTCGCCGAGGACCTGGCGGCGCGCCTGGTGGCGGCCAACCGCGAGCACCTGAGGTGGGCGTGAGCGCGCTCGCGGGCGAGCCGTCGGCGCAGCGGGCCGTCCTCGCGGTCGACGGCGGCAACAGCAAGACCGACATCGCCCTGGTGTCCGCCGACGGCACCGTGCTGGCCCGCGGCCGGGGCCCGGGCTTCACCCCGCACTCGATCGGCCCGCGCGCGGCGGTCGACACACTCGCCCGCGCCGTCGCCGACCTGGGCGTCCCGCTGCCGCCGGGCACGCACACCGCAGCCTGCCTCGCGGGCGCCGACCTCGCCGCCGACGAGCTGACCCTGACCTCGGAACTGCTCCGCCGCGGCGTCGGCGCGACGGTCAAGGTCGTCAACGACACCTTCGCCGTGCTGCGCGCGGGCGCGAGCCGCCCGTGGGGCGTGGCCGTGGTGTGCGGGGCGGGCGTCAACGCCGCGGGCATCGCCCCGGACGGCCGGACCGCGCGGTTCCCGTCGCTGGGCCGCCTCACCGGCGACTGGGGCGGCGGCGAGCACCTGGGCGAGGAGGTGCTCTGGCACGCGGTGCGCGCCGAGGACGGGCGCGGCCCCGGCACCGACCTGGCCGCGGCCGCCGCGGCGCACTTCGGCCGCGACCGCGCCACCGACGTCGCCATCGCGATCCACTGTGGACGGATTCCCCGGCTGGAGCTGCACGGCCTCGTCCCGGTCCTGCTCGCCACCGCGGAGTACGACGCCGTGGCCGCGGCGATCGTCGAGCGGCTGACCGAGGAGATTCACGCCCTCGGCTCGGTGATCCTCGACCGGCTCGGCCTGGTGGAGGCGGAGGTGGTGCTGGGCGGGGGAATCCTCGCCGCGGGCCACCGCGCGCTGACCGCCGCGATCCGCGCCCGGTACGCCGCCACGCACCCGAGGGCCACCCTGGTCGTGCTCGACGTGCCGCCGATCGTGGGCGCGGCCCGGCTTGGTCTGGACCACATCGGCGCCGACGACGCCGCGCACGCGCGGACGACCCGGCTGCTGAGCCCGTGAGCACACCCACACCAAATCCGTTTGGCCGCTGAATCAAATCAGACGACGATGGGCGGGTGGTCCCCGCTCCCGAGCGCGCTCGCTTGGTCCCCCTCGGCTCCGTCAGCCTCCTCACCGGCGTCGCCTACGCCCTCGTCGGCCCGTTCCTCTCCCTCTTCCTCGTCACCGAGCTGCACGCGGGCCCGGTGGCCGTCGGCGCCTTCCTCGTCACCAGCCAGGTCGCCGCCGTCGTCGCCAGCACGCTCATCGGCCGCTTCTCCGACACCCGCTCGGTCCGCAGGCAGCTCCTCGTCATCGGCGGGGCGACCGGCGCCCTCGGCTACGGCGTCTTCGCCGTCAGCCGGTCCTACTGGGTCCTCCTCGCCGTCTCGATCACCCTCTCCGCGGTGGCGTCGTCGCAGATGCCGCAGATGTTCGCCTACGCGCGGGAATCGCTCGGCGACAGCCCGAAAGCCCCGCTGGCCATCAGCGGGATCCGCACCCTGCTGTCCGTCGCGTGGGTCGCGGGCACCCCGCTGGCGGCGTTCCTCATCGCCGAGTCCGGGTTCACGCTGCTGTTCGCCGTCAGCGCGGGGATCTACGTCGTCGCGGCGCTGGCCGCCGCGGTCTGGCTGCCCTCGCTCGGCCGCGCGCCCGCGCCCCGGTCCCACGACAGCACGTCACCGCGAGGTCACATCGCCCTCGCCGCCGTCGCGTTCGGACTGATGCAGGCCGCGACCGCACTCGGCGTGCTGGCCATGCCGCTCTACGTCACCGAGAACCTCGGCGGCTCGACCGGGGACGCCGGGCTCATCCTCAGCCTCTGCGCGGCCATCGAGATCCCGCTGATGATCTGGTTCGGCTGGCTGGCCATCCGCTCCGACCACCGCAAGCTGGTCGTCATCGGCGCGGTCACCGCCATCGGCTACTACGCCGTCGTCACGCTGACCACCGAGGTCTGGCAGGTCGCGGTGGCGCAGGTGCTCAACGCCGTGGTCATCTCCGCGGTCATGGGCGTGGGCATCTCGTACTTCCAGGACCTGGCCCCGGATCGCCCGGGCGCGGCGACCACCCTCTTCACCAACACGGCCAAGGTCAGCTCGATGCTGGCGGGCGGTCTGCTCGGCCTGGCGCAGCACCTCGGCTATCGCAGCGCGTACGCGATCGGTCTCGGACTGAGTGTGGCGGGGTTGGCATTCCTGCTGGCCACACGCACGCGTCACCGCGCCGCAGCGGTGGTATCTCCCGCACGTGGCTGAACTGCTGTTAGGACCGTTACTGCGTTATGTCGACGCGTCGTGCGCCACCGTGTGGGTGGAGACCGACGCGCCCTGCGCCGTCGAGGTGGCGGGAGCCAAGGCGGACACGTTCGAGGTCGATGGCCGCCACTACGCCCTGGTCGTCATCGAGGGCGTCGACGGCCCGACCGAGTACGACGTGCGCATCGATGGCGACGTCGTGTGGCCGGAGCCGGACTCGCCGTTCCCGCCGAGCCGCATCACCCCGCTGACCGGCGACACCCTGCGCCTGGTCTTCGGCTCCTGCCGCAAACCCGACGGGCGCGAGTGGGGGCCGGACGCCCTCGCCGCCTACGCCCTGCGCCTGGCCGAGGCAGGCGAATGGCCAGACGCTCTGCTCCTGCTGGGCGACCAGGTCTACGCCGACGAGACCAGCGACGCCATGGCCGAGTGGATCGCCCAGCGGCGCGACATCGGCGAGCCGCCGGGCCGACAGGTGGCCGACTTCCAGGAGTACGCGCACCTCTACCGCGAGGCGTGGAGCAGCCCGGCCGTGCGGTGGCTGCTGTCCACCGTGCCCACGTCCATGATCTTCGACGACCACGACATGCACGACGACTGGAACACCTCGGCGTCCTGGCGCGCCGACGCGGCCCGCACGTCGTGGTGGGCCGAGCGCGAGCGCGGCGGCCTGATGGCGTACTGGATCTACCAGCACATCGGGAACCTGTCGCCGGACGAACTCGCCGCCGACGACACCTACCGCGCGGTCGTCACCGCCGACGGCGACACCGCCCCCATCCTGCGCGCCTTCGCCGACTCGGCGGTGGAGGAGATCGAGGGCAGGAAGAACACCCGCTGGAGCTACCGCCGCGACTTCGGCCCCGCGCGCTTCCTCGCCGTCGACACCCGCTGCGGCCGCGTCCTGCAGGAGCCGCGCGGGATGCTCAGCGACGCCGAGTTCGACTGGATCGAGGCCAACGCCGAAGGCGACCACCGGCACCTGCTGATCGGCTCGTCGCTGCCGTGGCTCATGCCCCCGGTGATCAGCCACCTGCAATCGATGAACGAGGTCGCCTGCCGCCGTCCCGGTCTGCGCGGGCGCGTGGCCGAGTGGGTGCGCCGCAAGGCCGACCTGGAGCACTGGCCCGCGTTCCGCCGCTCGTCGGACCGCCTCGCGCGGCTCATCAACCGGGCCGCGGACTCGGGCATGACGGTGTGCGTGCTCTCCGGCGACGTGCACCACGTCTACGTCGCCGAGGCCCACTTCGACCAGCCGACCGCCGCCCGCGTCTTCCAGCTGACCTGCTCGCCGATGCACAACGCCGCCGAACGCTTCCTGCGCCCGCTGTTCGTCATGGCGTGGTGGCGTCCGCTGGCCCGCGTGTTCCGCTGGCTGATGCTGCGCTCACCGGAGATCGAGCCGCTCCCGGTCGAGTGGACCAAACTGCACGGGCCGGACTTCGGCAACACCATCGCCACGCTGCGCATCGACGGCGACCACGTGGCCGTGGACCTCGAACGCGCCCGAGGCGACTCCGACCGCCCCCGGCTGGAACCGCTGCCGACGATCAGGCTGAACTAGGGCCGCCCGCCGCGGCCAGGACACAGGCCTCCACGGCCACCGCTTCCTCCACCCCGGCCTCGAACAGCGTGATCCAGCACCCTTCCAGGTCCCCGGTCTCGCCTTCGGCGCACCCCTGCTCGAACACGTCGCCGACGTGTCCGTGCGGGGCGAGAAAAGCCACGCACGCCTCCTGGTCGGCCTCCGCGGAACCCGCCATCGGGACGGCGGCGGCCATCACCAACGCCGAGATGCTGGCGACCTTGCCAATACGACCGGATATGACACTCCCTTCCAGCGGCGGACTCTCCGCGCGCCGCTGGATGCCACGCCCACGAGGGCCGCATGCCCGCGCCCCACCTGTGGGTGACTCAGGCCCTGGGCGCCGCGCCCGTCGATCCGCGGACCACCAGTTCCGGCAGGAAGACGTACTCCGCGTGCGGCGTCGGGTTGCCGGTGATCTCCTCCAGCAGCGCGCGCACCGCCGCCTGGCCCATCGCCTCGACCGGCTGGCGCAGCGTCGTCAGCGGCGGATCGGCGAAGACGATCAGCGGGGAGTCGTCGAAGCCCACCACCGAGATGTCCCTCGGCACCGACAGCCCGCGCTGCCGGACCGCGCGGATCGCGCCGAAGGCCATCAGGTCGCTGCCGCAGACGATGGCCGTGCAGCCCTTGTCCATCAACGCGTTCGCCGCGGCCTGGCCGCCCTCCACGGTGAACAGCGAGTGCTGCACCAGGTCCTCGGCGTCGTCGGCGGACACCGACAGCGTCGAGCGCATGTGGGTCACGAAGCTCTCGATCTTGCGCAGCACCGGCACGAACCGGCGCGGCCCGACCGCGAGGCCGATGCGCTCGTGCCCCAGCTCCGCCAGGTGGTTCACCGCCAGCCGCATCGCGGCGCGGTCGTCGGTGGAGACGAACGGCGCGGACACCCGCTCGGTGTAGCCGTTGACCATCACGAACGGCACGCCGCGGCCGGCCAGCTTCACGTACCGGTCCATGTCGGCGGTGGAGTCCGCGTGCAGGCCCGAGACGTAGATGATCCCGCTGACCCCCCGGTCGACCAGCGTCTCGGTCAGCTCGTCCTCGGTCGCCCCGCCCGGGTTCTGCGTGCACAGCACCGGGGTGTAGCCCTCCCGGGTCAGGCCCTGCACCATGACCTGCGCGAACGCGGGAAAGATCGGGTTGCTCAGCTCCGGGGTGATCAGCCCGATCAGCCCGGCGCTGCGGGCCTGTAAGCGGGCCGGGCGCTCGTAGCCGAGCAGGTCGAGCGCGGCGAGGACAGCCTGCCGGGTGGTGGTCGACACCCCCGACTTGCCGTTGAGGACCCGGCTCACCGTGGCCTCGCTGACCCCCGCCTGCGCGGCGATGTCGGCCAGGCGCGCCGGGCCCCCGGCCATCAGAGCACCTGCCACACGGCGGTGTCCGTCGGGATCAGCATGTGGTCACCCTCCACTTCGCACGGTCCGGACGCCACCAGGACCTCGCTCGCGCGCACCCGGGCGGGCGCGCCGAGGTTGACCGTGCAGCGCACCGCGTCCCGGTCGAACACGAGCAGGTCCGGACCGGCGTCGACCCAGGTGAAGTCGCCCGCCGGTCGCGCGCGCAGCGCGCTGCGGTACAGCTCCAGCATCGACCGCGGATCGCCCTCCTGTGCCGCCACCGACAGCGCCGCCCAGTCGGCGGGCTGCGGCAGCCACGGCCGCGACCCGTCCGGACCGAAGCCGAGCGCGGTCCCCTCAACCGACCAGGGTAGCGGCACCCGGCAGCCGTCGCGGCCCCGGTCGGTGTGCCCCGACCGCTCCCACATGGGGTCCTGCAGCACCTCGTCCGGCAGGTCGAGCACCTCGGGCAGGCCCAGCTCCTCGCCCTGGTAGAGGTAGACCGAGCCGGGCAGCGCCAGCATGAGCAGGATCGCCGCGCGGGCCCGCCGCAGGCCGACCTCGCCGCCGCCGTAGCGGGTCACGTGCCGGTGCACGTCGTGGTTGGACAGCACCCAGGTCGCGGGCGCGTCCACCGGGGCCACCGCGGCCAGGGTGTCGTCGATGACCGCGCGCAGCTCGGCGGCGTCCCACCCCGCCTGCAGGTAGTGGAAGTTGAACGCCTGGTGCAGCTCGTCCGGCCGCAGGTAGCGGGCGGTGCGCTCGGCGCTGGAGGTCCACGCCTCGGCCACGGCGATGCGCGCGGGGGAGTAGGAGTCGAGGATCTTGCGCCACTCGCGGTAGATCTCGTGCACGCCGTCCTGGTCGAAGTACGGCAGCGGCCGGGTGTCCAGCAGCGCGCGCTGCCCGGTGACGCCCACGTCGGGCAGCCCGTCGGCCTTGACCATGCCGTGCGCGACGTCGACCCGGAACCCGTCGACGCCGAGGTCGAGCCAGAACCGCAGGATCTCCCGGAACTCCTCGCGGACCTCCTCGTTCTCCCAGTTCAGGTCGGGCTGGCTGGAGTCGAAGATGTGCAGGTACCACTCGCCGTCCGCCGCCCGGGTCCAGGCCGCCCCGCCGAAGATGGACTCCCAGTCGTTGGGCGGCAGCTCGCCGTGGGCGCCCCGGCCCGGCCGGAAGATGTAGCGGTTGCGCTCCGGCGTGCCCGGCGCGGCGGCCAGCGCCTCGGGGAACCAGCGGTGCGCGCTGGAGGTGTGGTTGGGGACGATGTCGAGGATGACCTTCAGCCCGAGCCGGTGCGCGTCGTCGAGCAGGGCGCGCGCGTCGTCCAGCGTGCCGAACAGCGGGTCGATGTCGCGGTAGTCGGCGACGTCGTAGCCGCCGTCGTTCATGGGGGAGGGGTAGCACGGGGTGATCCACAGGGCGTCCACGCCCAGCCCGGCCAGGTAGGGCAGCCGCGAGCGGATGCCCGGCAGGTCGCCCACGCCGTCGCCGTCGGAGTCGGCGAAGCTGCGCACGTACACCTGGTAGATGACGGCGTTGCGCCACCAGCGCTGGTCCATCGGCGTCCTTCCGGTAGTCGGTCCCGGCGCGACGGTAGCAAGCCGGTGCCTTCTTGCGGAAACATCTTGCACGCGTGGCGCGGCGTTCCCCGATCCGGCTAGGCCGTTCGGCCGCTTGACGAGGCTTGCTCACCACGAGCATCCTCACCGCACCGCTTGCAACTACTTACGGCAAACTTGCGAAAGCACTTGAGGAGACACCGTGGTCTCGTCATCCCACCGCTGGGCCGCCCGCGCGCTGCCCGCCCTGCTCGCTGCCGTCACCCTGCCAGTGCTCGCCGCCCCCGCCGTCACCGCCACCCCGCCCGGGACCAAGGACGTCACCGCCACGCTGTTCCAGTGGCGCTTCGACGACGTCGCCCGGGCCTGCACCGACGTCCTCGGCCCCGAGGGCTACGGGTTCGTCGAGGTCTCGCCCGCCTCCGAGCACATCCAGGGCCCGCAATGGTGGACCGTCTACCAGCCCGTCAGCTACCGGATCGCGGGCCGCCTCGGCGACCGCGCCGCGTTCGCGAACATGGTCGCGACCTGCCACGACGCCGGTGTGAAGGTCATCGCCGACGCCGTCGTCAACCACATGTCCGCCGGGTCGGGCGTGGGCACGGGCGGCACGTCGTACAGCAAGTACAACTACCCCGGCCACTACCAGGACTGGGACTTCCACTCCTGCCGCCAGCCGATCACCGACTACCGCAACCGCGACAACGTCCAGAACTGCGAGCTGGTCCACCTGTCGGACCTCGACACCGGCAGCGAGTACGTGCGCTCGGAGATCGCCGAGTACCTGGCGGACCTGCGCTCGCTGGGCGTGGACGGCTTCCGCATCGATGCGGCCAAGCACATGTCCGCGGGCGATCTCGCCGCCATCAAGTCCCGTCAGGCGAACCCGGGCTACTGGGTCCAGGAAGTCATTCACGGCGCGGGCGAGGCCGTGCAGCCGGAGGAGTACCTGAACAACGGCGACGTCGACGAGTTCCGCTACGCCACCGGCCTCAAGTCGGTCTTCGCCGGAGGGCGGCTGGCGGACCTGAGCCAGTTCGGCGAGGCGTGGGGTTTCGTGCCGTCGGCGCAGGCACGCTCCTTTGTGGACAACTGGGACACCGAGCGCAACGGCTCGACGCTGAACCGCACCTACGGGTCGACGTACACGCTGGCCAACGTGTTCATGCTGGCCTGGCCGTACGGCTCGCCCAACGTCTACTCCGGATACGAGTTCAGCGGCCACGACGACGGCCCGCCGCTCGGCGGTGACGTGCGGTCGTGCTACCAGGACGGCTGGACGTGCCAGCACGCCTGGCGCCAGATCGCCAACATGGTCGGCTTCCGCAACGCGGTGTCGGGCACGGGCGTCACCAACTGGTGGAGCAACGGCAACAACGCCATCGCGTTCGGCCGGGGGGCGAAGGGGTACGTGGTCATCAACCGCGAGCCGTCGTCACTGAACCGCACGTTCCAGACGTCTCTTCCCGCGGGCACATACTGCGATGTCCAGCACGCCGAGCCTTCGGCCTGCTCAGGCCACATGTATACGGTAGGCGCGGACGGCCGCTTCACCGCCACGGTGGGCGCAGGTGACGCGATCGCCTTGCACGCAACGAGCGCGGCGTCCACCTCCGGCGCGGACTTCGCCGTCAATGCCACCACGACGTGGGGCCAGAACATTTTCGTAGTGGGCAACCACCCCTCCCTGGGCAACTGGTCCCCAAGCGCGGCGATCCCCCTGTCCTCCACGACGTACCCGATCTGGCGCGCCTCCGTGACCCTCCCCGCCGGAACCCGCTTCGAGTACAAGTACCTCCGCAAGACCTCGAACGGCTCCGCCACCTGGGAATCCGGCCCCAACCGGGTAGCCACCGTGCCGTCCACGGGCCGAATAGCCCTGAACGACACCTGGCGCCCCTAAAGACCGGCGGCCCGCCCGGCGACAGGGACCTACCCGGGCGGACCGCCTTCCACTCCGGTGGAACCCCGCTGTGCTGGGCCTTCTCCTTGAAGGCCCAGCACAGCACTGTCACGGTCTGTTCGCTGCCGGGTGGGCAAGGAGACTCGGGCCAGCCGACGAGTGAGAAGCGAAATGCCGCACCTGACTGTCGGGGTTGCGGAGGGCGTAAGACCGACACTGTGTAGTTTGGCCTCAGGTACGAGGTTGCTGACATAGCAGACGACGCTGTTGTCTAGGTTTGCCGTGCCGCGAACGGCGAATTGCCTTCCCGAGCCGGAAAGCCGATGCATCCTTTGGGGTGTAGAAAGGCGCGGTGGTGGAGGAAAGGGACCGTCGGCTCTAGGTTCGCGTCCATGCCTGTGAATCTTCCCGAGCGCACGTCGTGGTCGCGGGTGCTGGGCGCGGAACTGCGCGAAGCCCGGCTCAGAGCTGAAGCGCCTCATGCACCTAGGCTCCCGCCCTGGGACGGCTACTGGGTCCAAGCCAACGGCGAATCCATGCCGGACGAACTACGCGCGCTGATCCTCCTGGAGACCACGGCGACCCAGATCGACTCCTACCAACCCCACCTGATCCCTGGACTCGCGCAGACCGAGCCCTATATACGTGCCCTCTTCCGCGAGCACGGTCGCCGACCGGGTCGAGCCACGTGTCCGTGCTCGACTGAAGCGACAAGGGCTGTTCGGGAAGTTGGATCGTCCCCGTCTGCAGTTCTTCATCCATGAGCACGCCTTGCGCACACCGGTGGGCGGAGGTGAGGTGATGCGTGACCAGCTACTCCACCTGAGGGCACTCTAGATGAGGCACGTGTGTCGGATCCGGGTAGCACCCATCTCCTCAGGAGCGGAGGCGTCGTCTGGCGGCAATTAACAGCAAGTCGGTTTATACGGCGAAGGATAATTCGTTCCGAATTGATACTGGAAGCCAATCTCTGGGCGGTCCTGGTGCGGGTATTCATCTCCAGCTTATGGGCCGCGGGGCAGGCCCGATGAAGTGTCGCCACAATCCAGTGGATAAGGTCTGGAGCTGAGAGTGGTATCATGTTGTCGCCGAAACTCGCCAAGAAACCCCATCAAACGTGATCGATAAGGCCTTTAGATATCTAGGGTTGCCGACGTCATGATTCTAAACTCTCGAATGGAACGAATATGGGACGAGGGTGCGTATGTGGGTGCGACCGTTCCGGCGAGTCTTGTCTACCTTGTTGAAGGTGGCTGGACCACGGGTCCTGCCGACGCGTTGTTGCTGCGGGAAATGTACGGGTCTGGATGGCGGGATGATTGGTCGCCTCAGAATGTGGCCAGCCATGAACTTGAGGTGAACGATGTCTGGATTCCGCCTGACGGCCTCGATGGCCCTGAAGAGCTTCTGTTGACGCAAATGGCTGCGCGGGCTCGGAGGTTTGCGGTAGAAGTCCTTCGCTCCGCTGAGGGAATGCTGGCAGCTGAACTTTTGGTGGCAGTGATTTCCGTCGAAGTCGAGTCTGGGATTCCAGAGGATGGGGCGACGGTAAAGTTTTGTACTAGGCGGGGAGGTTTTCCTGGGTATTACGATGACCTCGAGAGGTACGGCCTTTACGGGATGGCAATCGTGGAAGCAGCGGATGTCGTGACCTGGTGAAAATTGGCATGGTCAAGAGTGTTCTTCCCCGAACGGCTACGTTGGTGCCCGGCCAGTCGATGGAATGTGTTCAAACACCACGAAGCCTCTAGCGACTGTCCACCAGACGGTCCCAGGCGCGTGCGAACAGACAGACCACCAGGGGCGGTCAGTCCGTTGCCTTGCCGACTCGAGTTCATGGCAACCTAGGGTTGACGGAGCACTCATGTGCGTCTTGTCGGTCGATCGCTCTACCCTCGGCGGGGTGAACTCCGCGTTTATCGGGCGCGACCACCCGGCAGGTGTACTCCGTGGCGAGGTGGACCGTGTCCGCGACAGCCATGGCGGGTTGGTGCTCGTCACCGGTGAGGCGGGCATCGGCAAGACCACGCTGGTCACCACCGCCGCCGACGAGGCGCGCAGACAGGGCACGCTCGTGCTGTCCGGGTCCTGCTGGGACTCCGACAGCGTCCCCGGCCTCTGGCCCTGGGTGCAGGTCGTCCGCGCCCTGCGCCGAGCGGCCACCGAGGACGAGTGGGCGCGCGCCGAGGAGGCCGCGGGCGATGCCCTCCCGGTGCTGTTGGGGGAGCGCCCGGGGGAGACCAGCGGCGAGTTCCCGCTGTTCGACGCCGTGACCAGCGCGCTCGTCGCCGTGTCGCAGTCGCGGCCGGTCATGGTCGTGCTGGACGACCTGCACTGGGCCGACGCCGCGTCCGTCCGGCTCCTCGCCTTCGCCGCGCAGCACGCCTGGTTCGAGCGGCTGCTGCTGGTCGGCACCTACCGCGACGTCGACATCGAGGGCACCGGCCACCCGCTGGAGCCGCTGCTGCTCTCGCTCGTGTCCAAGGCGACCACGCTCACCCTCACCGGGCTCACCGTCGACGAGGTCGGCGACCTCATCACGCTCACCGGCGTCGACCGGCCCGCCCCCGAGCTCGTCGCCGAAGTGCACCGGCGCACCGGCGGCAACCCGTTCTTCGTCGAGCAGACCGCCCGCCTCTGGCATGGCACCCAGACCGGGGCCGTGCCGCCGGGGGTGCGTGACGCCGTCCGCCGCCGACTGGAGGCGCTGTCCGACGACACCCACCGCCTGCTCGCCTGGGCCGCCGTGCTCGGCCGCGAGTTCGACGCCGCCCTGCTCGCCGCCGCCACCGGGCGCGCCGACGTCGAACGCAGGCTCAACCGGGCCATCGCCGCCCGCCTGATCGCCCCGGTCGGCCCCGGCCGGTACGGCTTCGTGCACGACCTCGTCCGCGAGACGCTGGAGGACGACCAGGACCGCCGCGCCGCGCACGCCGCCGTCGCCCGCGCCCTCGACGACGACCCGGTGCTCGCCGCGACCGTCTTCCCCGCCGACCGGGCCCGCCACGCGCACGGTGGCGTCCCCGACTACCCGGCCGAGCGCGCCGTCGACCTGCTGGCCGCCGCGGCCAGGGACGCCATGAGCAGGCTGTCCACGGAGGAGTCCGCCGCGCACCTGCGCCGGGCGATCCCGCTGGCTGCACCCGAGCGCCGCGTCGCGCTGCTGGTGCAGCTCGGCGAGTCCTACATCCACGGCAACGAGGTGGAGCGCGCCTGGGCGCACCTGCGCGAGGCCGCCGAGATCGCCCGCGGCCTCGACAGCGCCCGGCCGCTGGCCCGGGTCGCGGTCACCCTGCACCGGCACGGGCCGCCGCGGGAGTCCCGGCTGACTGACGAGGTCGTCCGGGAGGCCCACCGCCGCATCTACGGCCGCGAGGAGACGGACACGACCAGTCCACTGGAGACGGTGTTCCGCGAACTCGTCTTCCAGGCCACCGCGATCGCCCGCAGCGGCGCGGACGAGGAGTCGCTGTCGGTCGGGCTGTGGGCGCAGCACGACATGGTGCTCGGGCTGGGCTCGGCGGCCGAGCGGGTCCGGCTGACCGGCGAGCTCACCGACCTGGCCCGCGCAGCGGGGGACCGGGACATGGAGTGGTTCGCGGCGTCCATGCGCTGGGTCGCGCTGCTCGAACTCGGCGACCCCGCCTACCTCGACCAGTTCCGCGACACCGCCGCGCTCACCGACCACTCGCCGAGGAACCAGCTCTCCAGCCGCATCGACCACACCATCATCGACACCCTGGCGGGCCGCTTCGCCAGGGCGGGTGAGCTGCTCGACGGGTTCACCGAGGACGACCTGCCCGACTGCCACAACATGATCGCCTACATGCGCTGGGTCTGGCTGCTGCGCCAGGGCCGCCACGGCGAGGCGGGCGCGGTGCTGGGCGAGCCGATGGCCGGGTTCGAGCATCCCGACCTGCTCGCCGCCATCACCGCCGCCGAGCAGGGCCGCACCGAGGCCGCCCTGCGGTACGTCCGCGCCACCGTCCCCCGCGCCGACACCCTCTTCGGCGGCCACCTGCGCCCGCTCTGGCTGCGCGCACTCGCCCAGACCGCCGCGCTGGCCCGCGACACCGAGCTGATCAAACTCGCCCGCAAGGAGTTGGCCGACCACTCCGGATCGTGGCTGGTCGCGCTCTACGGGTTCGACGTCTCCGGCCCGGTCGACCTCTGGCTCGGCGTCCTCGACCTGGCCGAACGCCGGTGGGACGACGCCATCGCCCACCTGACCGCCGCCGCCGACTCCGCCGAGGCGATGGACGCCCGGCCCTGGGCCGTCGACGCCCGTGCGTGGCTGGTCAAGGCCTACGCGGGCCGCGGTGAGGACACCACCGCGCTGTCCGCCCAGATTGCCGCCGACGCCGAGCGGCTGGGCATGACCCAGCACAGCGCCGCCGAACCGGACGTCCCCCAGTTCCGCCGCGAGGGTCCGGTGTGGTCGCTGGCCTTCGGCGGCACCCACGTCCACATGCCCGACACGAAGGGCCTGCGCGACCTGCACGCGTTGCTCGCCAACCCCGGCACCGACATCCCCGCCGCCCACCTGCTCGACCCGCAGGCCACCGCCGCTGTCCGGACGGTGGGCGCCGACGACATGCTCGACGAGCGCGCCAAGGCCGAGTACCGCCGCAGGCTCGACCGCCTGGACGCCGAGATCGACCACCACACCGCCCTGGGCGACGACGCCCGCGCCGCAGCCCTGGACCGCGAGCGCGCCGCCCTCCTGGACCACCTGCGCCTGGCCGCAGGCCTCTCCGGCCGCACCCGCCGCCTGGGCGACGAGGCCGAACGCGCCCGCAAGGCGGTGACCGCCCGAATCCGCGACACCCTCCGCAAACTGGACGAGCGCCACCCACCCCTCGCCGCCCACCTCCGGGCCGCCGTGACCACAGGCACCACCTGCCGCTACGACGGCCGCCTCCCCTGGCAACTCAGATGATCCGATCACATGACGAGATCATCTGACCAAAGGTTCAGATGATGCGACCATCCCGATGGTTTCGTCATCGCGATGACGAAACCACCCAGATGATCTGACCATCGGGATGATCTGACTATCCAGATGACTTGACCATCTGGATGACGTGCCTCTGCGGATGGCGTGACCATTGGGATGATGTCACCATCCGGATGGTCGCATCATGTGGACGGTCGGCCGATCGCGGATGGCGACATCATCTGAATGATCGCGCCATGTGGATGGCCGTCTCGTTCGGATGGTCACGTCATCCGGAATGATCTGATCCTGACCCGGCTGGTGCTGCTGATCGGGCTGGCTGTTCAGGGGTTGGACCATCCGGCGGCCGTTCGGATGATGTGAACATCCGGGAGCGGTGGCTGGATGATCGCGTCATCTGGATGATCTGATCATCCGGATGATCTCGTCATGCGGGGCCGCGCCCGGGGTCCGGGTGGGACCGCCGGGCGCGGGGGTGGTCAGAGGCGGTTGTACTTGCGCATCGTCAGCCAGCCGAACACCACGGTGAGTACGGCGGAGGCGATGAGGACCCAGGTGATCGCGCCCATGTCCCAGTCGCCCGCCATCATCGAGCGGACGGCGGCCACGAGTTTCGTCACCGGGTTGACCTCGACCGCCGCCTCCAGCCATCCCGGCATCGTCGTCGGCGAGACGAACACATTGGACAGGAACGTCAGCGGGAACAGAACCAGCATGCTGATCCCCATCACCGCCTTCTCCGTGCGCATGATCAGCCCGAACATCGTCCACACCCACGAGAACGCGAACGAGAACACGATCAGCAGCCCGACCCCGGCGGCGACCCCCAGGACGCCGCCGCCCGGTCGGAAGCCCAGGATCAGGCCGACCGCGATGATGACCACCGAGGCGATCACGTACCGCAGCAGGTCGCCGAGCAGGTAGCCGACCATCGGCGCCGGGCGCCAGATCGGGAGCGTGCGGAAGCGGTCGAACACGCCCTTCGCGATGTCGGTGTTCACCGCGACCCCGGTGTACATCGTGATCATCACGACGCTCATCACCAGGATGCCCGGCAGCAGGAACTGCAGGTACTCCGTCACCGATCCGGCCAGCGCGCCGCCGAACAGGTAGGTGAACATCAGCGTCATGATGATCGGGAAGGCGGTCACGTCGAACAGCTGCTCGGGCACGTGCTTGATCTTGCGCACCGCCCGCCAGCCGAACGCGGACGACGCCGCCCACGCCGACGGCCGCGGCGGCCGCTCGGCGTCGGTGATCAGCAGTGCTGCCAGGTCCTCGGTCCGCGGCGCGGCGACGACCTCGGGAGCCTCGGTGGTGGTCATGACTGATCCGCCTCCCCGGGATTAACCATGGTGGACAAAGTGGGCTGGGACTTTCCGCGGGTGGCCGGGTCGCGTCTCGGCGCCCGGTGGCCGGAGGCCGTCATGCCGGGACCTCCTGGTTGGCCGGGCGGTCGGTAAGGGCGAGGAAGACCTCGTCGAGGGTGGGCTGGCCGAGGGAGAACGTGTCGACGTGCACGCCCGCGCGGGCCAGTTCGCCGAGCAGCGCCCCCGCGCGGTCGGCAGCGCCCTCCTCGGACACCTCGGCGGACAGCCGCGCCGACAGCGCGACCGGGTCGGCCTCCAGGGTGACCGGCGCGGCCAGCACCCGGGACAGCACCCGCTGCGCCTCCGGCCGCTGGGCGGCGTCGCGCAGCCGCAGGTGCACCGCGCCCGCGCCCACCGACGCCTTCAGCTCGCCCTTCGTGCCCTCGGCGATGACCCGGCCGTGGTCGATGACCGCGATCCGGGACGCCAGCTGGTCGGCCTCGTCGAGGTACTGCGTCGTCAGCAGCACGGTCGTGCCCTGGTTGACGATCGCCCGCACGATGTCCCACACCTGGTTGCGGCTGCGCGGGTCGAGGCCCGTCGTCGGCTCGTCGAGGAACAGCAGGTCCGGGGTGTTGAGGATGCTCGCGGCAATATCGAGCCGCCTGCGCATGCCCCCGGAGTAGGTCTTGACCTGGCGCTCGCCCGCCTCGGTCAGGCCGAACGCGGCCAGCAGCGCGGCCCCGCGCTCCCGCGCCTGCTGCTTGCGGTGGCCGAGCAGCCTGCCCAGCAGCACCAGGTTCTCCGCGCCGGTCAGGTCCTCGTCGACCGAGGCGTACTGGCCGGTCAGGCTGACCCGCCCGCGCACGGCGTCGGCGTCGCGGATGACGTCACGGCCGAAGACCCTGGCCTCGCCCGCGTCCGGCCGCAGCAGCGTGGCCAGCACCTTCACCGCGGTCGTCTTGCCCGCGCCATTGGGGCCAAGCACCCCGTACACAGTGCCCGCGGGCACCGTCAGGTCCAGTCCGTCGAGTGCTCGTTTCTCCCCGAACACCTTCACCAGACCCGAAGTCTCGATCGCAGTCGTCACCTCGGTCCTCCCTGTCGTCCTTGCTCACCAGGAAGGCGCGAGACGGGCCGCTAGATCCGATCTGGCACCCCCGCACCGAGTGCGAGACTACTCCCGCACCGGCGAGGGGGCGAGTCGTTTTACCAGGTCACGGGCATCTTGCGGGGCCCGCGGACGAGCATGGCCGTCTTCCACTCCGGCTCGTCGGCCAACTGCAGCCCGGGCAGCCGCGCGGTCAGCTCGCGCAGCGCCTCCTGCAGCTCCAGCCGGGCCAGCGGCGCGCCGAGGCAGTGGTGGGCGCCGTGGCCGAAGCCCATGTGCGAGTTCTGCGGCCGGTCGAAGTGCAGCGTCTCCGGGTCGGTGAAGCGGGCCTCGTCGCGGTTGGCCGAGCCCACGGCGACCAGGACCGGCTCGCCCGCGCGGACCAGCTGGCCGCCGACCTCGATGTCCTCGGTGGCGTACCGGGGGAACGCGCCGCCGACGCCGAGCGGGATGTAGCGCAACAGCTCCTCGACCGCGCCGGGGATGCGGTCGGGGTGCTCGCCGAGCTCGGTCCAGCGGTCGTTGGCCAGCAGGACGTGCACGAAGTTCGGGATCTGGGTCGCGGTCGTCTCGTGGCCCGCGATGAGGATGCCGTTGCACAGCTGCACCAGCTCGTCGGCGCTGAGCCGCTCGACGTCCTCCTCGCGCGCGGCGATGAGGGCGCTCATCAGGTCGTCCCTGGGCTCGGCCGTGCGCTCGGCGACCAGGCCCGCCATGTACTCGGCCATCTGCACGTAGTTGTCGACGAACTCCTCGGCGGTGAGCGAGCTGGTCGACAGCGCCGCGTCGCTCCACACCCGGAACCGGTCGCGGTCCTCGACGGGCACGCCGAGCATCTCGCAGATGACCTGCACGGGCAGCGGCAGGGCGAACGCGTCGACGAGGTCGACCGGCGGGCCGGTCTCGACCATGGCGTCCAGCAGGTCCTTGGTGATCTCCCGGACGCGCGGGCGCAGCGCCTCGACCCGGCGCACGGTGAACGCCGTCGCGACCAGCTTGCGCAGCCGGGTGTGGTCGGGCGGGTCCATGCCGAGGATGCCGCTGGGCCGCTGCGCCTCGTGCGGGCGCGGCTCGTCCTTGGTGGCGGCCATGGCGCGGCTGAAGCGGCGGTCGCCGAGGACCAGTCGGACGTCCTCGTAGCGGGTGGCCAGCCAGGCGGGCTCGCCGTAGGGGAGCCGGACGCGGATCATGCCGGGGGTCTCGCGGAGCTTGCGGTAGGCGGGGTCGAGGTCGAGGCCCTCGTCCCGGTTGAAGGGATAGGCCTGCGGTTCGGTCATGACGCCCCCTCATTGTCAGCACTCGCTGACTGAACGCTACTGAGGGCCCCGCTGAGCGTCAACGGCCGTACGCGCAGCGTCACCCAGGAGGTTGCGCGCCGCCCTGCCGACCAGTTCCCGCGCCCGCTCCCGGTCGGCCGACCCCACCGGGCCGTCCGGGCAGATCTGCTGCACCAGCGCGATGCCGAGAAGCCAGGCGAGCACGAGGTCGGCGCGCAGCAGGGCGTCCTCGTCGGCGTCCTGGCCTGCCAGCGCCAGCCGGTAGGGCTGGGCGACCTGGGTCTCCAGCGCGTCGGCGACCTTGCCGCGCTGCGGGCCGGTGAGGGCGAGCAGCAGCAGGTTGGCCGTCGTGTCGCTGTTGGCGAAGACCGCGCGGATGACGGTGTCGAGCAGGTCGTCGGCGTCGGTGCTCAACGCCCGCCCCGGCGCGGTGAGGACCGCGGCGAGCAGGTCCTCCTTGGTGCCGAAGTAGCGGAAGACCAGCGCCTGGTCGACGCCGACCACGGCCGCGACCTCGCGCACGGAGGTGCGGTCGAAGCCGCGCTCGGTGAACAGTTCGGCGGCGGCCTTCAGCAGTGCCGCCTTGGTCGCCTCCGCGTCCCGCCTGCGCATGTCGATAGACATTACGTGTCGGTGGGATGCGGCAGGATGAACCGCATGGCCGACACACCGCAGTTCTTCTCTCCGGACCTGGAGGGCGAGCGCACCGAGCGCCCGCTCGTCGGGGACGAGCGCACGATGCTCACGTCCTTCCTGGACTGGCACCGGGAGACCTTCCGACTGAAGTGCGCGGGCCTGACCGCCGAGCAGCTGTCCACCCGTTCGGTGGAACCGTCGTCGCTCTCCCTCCACGGCCTGATCCGCCACCTGGCGGGCACCGAACGCTGGTGGTTCCGCATGCAGTTCGCGGGCGAGGACGTCGACCACCTCTACTACGCCGACGACGACCCCGACATGGACTTCGACCGCCTCGACGACGACCCGTTCGAGGCGATGGCGGTGTGGGAGGCCGAGTGCGCCCGCTCCCGCGAGATCGTCGCCGCCGCCGACCTCGAGGACGTCGGCCGCTCCTGGCGCTACGAGAAACCCGTCTCCCTCCGCCGAGTCCTGGTGCACATGCTCGCCGAATACGCCCGCCACAACGGCCACGCCGACCTGCTCCGCGAGCGCATCGACGGCGCCACCGGCCACTAGCCGCCACCAACCCTCGCCGCGGACCAACCGTGGCCGAATCCCCGGTCACGGCGCGATGGTTCCGGCGCTGCAGACGTCGCGGCCGACCGGGGCGCGCAGCGTCGTGGGCGACGAGGCATGGCTGGCCTCGAGTAGGCAGCCTGCCCGGGCCACCCCGCTGCCCGCCGCGACCGCCGCCCTAGCCGTAGGCGGGGCGGCGAGGGTGCGGGGGAGCCGCCAGCAGCACGACGGCCGATGTTGACGATCGACCGCCCGGCCAGCTCCCGCCGCCAGGTCGGCTTCGCGCGCCGCGTCGCCTGCCTGGGTCGGCTGGTTCGCCGCAGGGGCTAGCCAGCCGGGGTGAAAGCTTGCGCCACCGGCAGGTCGGCTCGGGGCCGCATCGTTTGCCTGGCCAGCTCCGGCCGCCAGGTCGGCTTCGCGCGCCGCAACGTCTGTCCGGCCAGCCTCCCGTCGCCGAGTCGGCTTCGCGCGCGGCGTCGCCTGCCTGGGTCGGCTGGTTTGCCGCCGGGGGCTAGCCAGGCGGGGGTGAAAGCCCTTGCCACCGGCAGGTCGGCTCGGGGCCGCATCGTTTGCCTGGCCAGCTCCGGCCGCCAGGTCGGCTCCGCGCGCCGCATCGTCTGCCTGGACCGGCTGACTCGCCGCCCAGGGGGCTAGTCCGCCGGAGCGAAAGCCCGCGCCACCGCCAGGTCGGCTCGGCGGGCCGCCTCGTTGCCCGGCCAGCTCCCGCCGCCAGGCTGGCTCCGCGTGCCGCGTCGTCTGCCTGGGTCGGCTGGTTCGCCGCCGGGGGCTAGCCTGCCGGGGTGAAAGCCCGCGCCACCGCCAGGCTGTCCTCGTAGACGTGGTGGCGGGTGATCAGTCCGTCCTCCACCGTGAGGTGTAACGCGAAGCGGGCGCGGTAGGCGCGGCCGGTGGGGCGGGCGGTCTGTCGGATCTCGCCGAGGACGACGGCGTCGCCGCCGTCGACGATGACGCGTTCGACCTGGGTGTCGACCTGCTCGGGGACGTGGTGTTCGACCAACTCGCGGTAGTGGTCGGCCGCGTCCGCCCTGGTCGACCGGGGGCGGATCCAGGGCGTCTCCGCGCGGCCGTGTTCGTCGGCGGGCCAGTTGAGCCGCCAGTCGATGTCGTCGGCGTACAGCTCCGCGACGCGGGTCGGGTCGCCTTCGCCGATGCGGCGGAGGAGTTCGGTCACGGTGTCCCGTGTGGTGGATGTCGTCATGGCTCCATCCTGTCCAAAACGGTGGGACCGTGCCGCGAGTTATCCACAGGCGCCGGCCGTCCCCCTGGAACAGCGGGGACGGCCGGGTCGTGGTGTGCGGTGCGGCGGGCGGGATGGGCGTCCGTCCGCCGCACCGCGGTCAGTGGGTCAGCAGGGGCCCATGTCCTGCCACACTCCCCATTGGCCGGAGAGGTCCGGGCGGTCGCCCTGGGTCCACCACTTGGCGCGGTAGAGCTTGCCTTGGTAGGAGACCGTGTTGCCGCCCGTGTAGACCTTCGTCGCCTCCCAGGCCGGGGCCGAGCAGGCGGGCGGGGTCGTCGTCGTGGTCGTCGTCGGGTCGGTCGTGCCGGTGGTCGTCGTCGTGGTCGGCGGGGTGTCGGTGGAGCCCCGGGCGTGGTCCTGCGTCACCGCGTAGGACTTGCCGCCGAAGGTCACCGTGATGTTGGCCAGCTGCGTGATCGGCAGGTAGTAGACCAACTGCACCTCGGCGCTCGCCCCCGGCGCCAGCGTCTGCCAGGACGGGGTCTTCAGCGACATGCGGTGCAGGTCGCCGCGGATGCCTCCCACGTTCGGCCCGGTGTGCTCGCTGGACACCACCGACAGGCTCCAGCCGGACTGCTGGCCCATGGTCGGCGGCGCCGACGTGCCGTAGTCGAACTGGATCTCCGTGCCGCCCGGCAGCGGGCTGCTGGAGTTGTTGGTGACGCGCAGCTTCGGGCTGATCGGGTAGTTCGAGTCGCCCACGGGGAAGCCGTGCAGCTCCAGCTTCACGTCCAGCGCCTCGGTCGGCATGGTCCGCTTGGCCTTCTTGTTGCCGTACGGCGCGGCGTCGCGGAACGTGTCGTACATCAGCGTGGTGAGGGTGTCGCCCATGAAGTACTCGCCGCGGGTGGCGTCGAAGTCGTAGTCGCCCGCGAGCTCCCACATCATGATGCCGCCGATGCCCTGGTCCGCCACGTACCGCGCCTTGGCCGCGATCGAGGTCTCGTCCTCGGTGGACAGGAACACCTTCTTGTCGTTGTTCCACAGCCACGGCGCGACGAGCGTCGAGTCGTAGTGGCGGGTGTAGGTGCCGGTGACGCGGTCCTCGGGGTTGGTCGCCGGGTCGAGGCCGTACTCGTCGAGGTAGCTCGGGGTGCGGCCGTCCTGCAGGTTCTTGGCGTGCCACATCGGGTTGCTGCCCGCGGGCACCTCGCCGCCGAGCTTGTCGAGGTCGTGCCAGAGGTTGTCGATGCCCACGGCGCCGTTGCCGCACGGCACGGTCGAGCCGACGGTGCCGCCGGTGCCCGGCGGGCACTTGGTCTGGTCGGGCAGCGCCGCGCGGCCCCAGAGGCCGTTCGTGCCGCCGGTGACGCCACGCCAGCCGCGGGTGTAGTACGGGACGCCGATGTTGATGCGGCCCGCGGGCATGTGGCCGCGGAAGTAGTGGTACGCCCAGTCGGTGTTCAGGTAGCCGAGACCGCCGTACTGGCTGGTGTTGTAGTAGTTCCAGTGCACCAGCTCGGCGTCGCGGCCGTCGTCGTACAGCGCGGCGTTGGGGCCGACGAAGTGGTTCCAGGCGCCGTGCAGGTCGTACGACATGACGTTGACGTAGTCCAGGTACTGGGTGACCTGGTAGTTCTCCATGCCGCGCAGCATGTAGCCGGACGATGGCGCGGCTACGGTCAGCATGTAGTACTTGTTGTCCGCGACGCTGGCGGCGTCGAGCTTCTCGCGCAGCGTCTTCATCAGCGTCACGTACCCGGCCATCAGGCGGGCGCGGCGCGGGTTGGAGAAGGAGAAGTCGTCCGGGTTGCCGGAGTTGTTCATCGACGTGGCGTACTCGTAGTCGATGTCGACGCCGTTGAAGCCGTACTTGCGGATGAACTCGACCGCGGAGTCGGCGAAGGCGGAGATCTTCGCGGTGGAGTCGGTGAGGGTGTAGAAACCGCCGTCGGCGACGCGGGAGCCGTCGGCGGCGAAGTGGCCGCCGGTCTCGGCCCAGCCGCCGACCGAGATCAGCGTCTTGACCTGCGGGTGCTGCTTCTTGTACTTGGTCAGCTGGTTGAAGTGGCCCTTGTACGGCAGCGACGGGTCCATCTCCGCGCCGGGGACGCCGGGCCACTCCATGCCGGTGGCGGGGTTGTTGGGCCCGTCGGGCCCGACGCTCAGCTTGCCCGCCGAGTCGATGTGCCCGAAGGCGTAGTTGATGTGGGTGACCTTGGTCCAGGGGATGTCCTTGGGCAGGTACGCGGGCTGGCCGTTCTTGCCGGTGCGCCAGCTGGTGAAGTACCCGATCACGCGGCGCGGGTGGTCCGCGCCCATGCTCTCGCGGCCCTCGGTGTCATAGGCCAGGCAATATGGGACGTTCAGCGTCCCCGTCCGCGCGAGCCCGTCCGGGCGGCACGCCGCGTGGTCGGCCGCGTGGGACGTCGCGGGCAGGATCACGCCTATTCCGGTTAGCACTGCGAGCAGAAACGCCAGGGGGAGGCTCTTTCTGGCCACGCTGCACCTCCAACGTTGCAGGGTTGGGGGGAGCGTATTGGTCTAAACCAATGTACGTCAATGATCGTGCGCCGGACGGGGCCATACCGCGTGGCTATGGCCAACTGGGATGAGCGCGCTCCACCCGCCGTGCGGGAATCTACGAACCGACCCGATCGGTGACGCGGCTGGACGCCGGCAGACGCGCAGGTCTGCGCCGCGGTTGCGAGCAGGAGTGGCTCAGGAGGCGGCCGTCGCCCGGGTTCCGGTGGCGCCGTGCGCCGCCGGTGCCGCTGGCATGGCGCCCGCCCACGGCACCGGCGCGCCCGTCACGGCCCGCCGAGTGGCGGACCGATGACAGGGGCGGCCGCCACCTGCGCGTACGCCGGGTGGGCGAGCACCCGACGGACGCGACGTTGGAGGGCGGGGCCGGGTGAACCTCACGCACCCGGCCCCGCTAGACGTGCTCGGTTCTCACTGCCTACCGGTGCCGTGCGGCGCTTGGTCCTGCCCGCGGGGTGCTTTCCGCAGTGCTGCTCTGTTTTAGGGATTAAGAGCGTCCTCGCCGGACGGGCAGATCTCCGGGATGGGGGCCGGGCTTGCCTGCCATCCCGTCGACCTCCCGGAGGGTTACCACACCCAGGGTGGGGGCGCGGAGCTTGCGTTGTCGCTGGCCAGGGCCCTGGGGGCCCTGGCCTGGCAAGCTGCGGTTTCGTTGAGGGCCGCACCCCCACCCTGGCTGTGGTAAGGCTTCGCCAGGTCGACGGGATGGCAGGCAAGCCCTGCTTTGGGTGGTGGTGTTGTTGTGTCAGCCGCTGCGGGGGCCTGATACGGCGCGGTGGAGCATTCCGGCTGCTGTGACCAGGTGGTGTAGGGCTGCCTTGCGTAGGCGTTCCTCATCCGCGTTGCGGACTAGGACTCGGAGGTCGCGGTGGTGGGTTGTGCAGTGGTCGTTGGCTTCTGTCAGGACTGTTAGGCACTTCTCGGTGACTGTGGCTACTCCGGTCAGGTCGATGACCACCATGCCCGCCCTGGTCGACGCCAGGCAGACGGCGGTGACCAGGTCGGCCCAGGCGGACTCGTCGGCCGGGGTCAGTTCGCCTGCGGCGGTGACCACCAGTGCGTATCCGAGTCTGCGGACGCTCAGTCTGGTGGTCGTGTCGGCCCAGGTCCGTCGTCCGCGCTGCGCTGCCATACCCCCGAGACCTCCGGGGGTGGGAAAAGGTTGCCGTGGCGGGGTCAGGCCACAGCGGCGTTCAGGGTGGCGATGTGGGCCGGGGTCAGCTCGACGGTGGCCGCGGCCGCCGAGTCGGTGATGCTCTCCGGGCGGGAGGCGCCGGGGATGGGGATCACCACCGGGGACTTGGCCAGCATCCACGCCAGGCACACCCGCTGCGGGCTCACGCCCAGCTCAGCGCCCACCGCGGCGAAGGCGCCGCCGAGGGCGCCCGCCGAGCTGATGCCGCCCAGCGGGCTCCACGGCAGGAACGCGACGCCCAGTTCGTCGCACAGCTCCAGCTCGGGCGCGCTCGACTGGAACGTGGGGGAGTACTGGTTCTGCACCGCCGCCAGCCGTCCGCCCAGGATCTTGTGGGCCATCCTGATCTCGTCCGGGTCGAAGTTCGACACGCCGGCCATGCGGATCTTGCCCTCGTCGAGCAGCTCAGCCAGGGCGCCGACCGACTCGGCCACCGGGACCGCCGGGTCCGGCCGGTGGAACTGGTACAGGTCGATCCGCTCGACCCCCAGCCTGCGCAGCGACGCGTCGCACGCCCGGCGCAGGTACTCGGGGCGGCCGTCGAGGCCCCAGCCGCCGCCCGGGGTGCGGGTGTGGCCGCCCTTGGTGGCGATCAGCACGTCCGCGCCCCTGGTCGCCTCGGCGATCAGCTCCTCGTTGTGGCCGAAGTCGGTCTCGTCCAGCGAGTAGGCGTCCGCGGTGTCGATGAGGGTCACGCCCGCGTCGACCGCGGCGCGGATCGTGGCGATCGCGCGGTCGCGGTCCGGCCTGCCCGCGATGGACATGGGCATGCCGCCGAGCCCGATCGCGCCGACCCGGACGTCGCCCAGCTGTCGCGTCTGCATACCGCCGATCGTGCCAAAGATCAGGGGAGCTTGCGCGGCCACAGGGCGCGGCGCAGGGCGACGCGGAACGCCGAGGTCGCGGGCTCGACCTCGGCCAGGTGCGCGTTCAGCCTGCGGGGATCGGCGCCCGGGTCCGGCGCTGGCGGGGTCAGGTCGAGCCACACCAGCGAGGTCAGGTTCCTGGTCACGTTCGACCACCAGCCGGTGATCTCCCTGGTCACGTCCGCCTCGCGCGCCGACGCGGTGGTGATGGCCTTGCTCGCGTCGCGGATGTGCTCGGTCAGCTCCAGGGCGCGGCGCTGCTCGTGCTTGCGGTGGGTGTCCGCGGCCTGGTGCGCGGTGTCCAACAGGCGCTTGTACTCGGCCACAGGGTCGTTCACGCCGTGTCCACCACCTTCGGGATGTCCAGCGCCGACGAGGTGTCGAACGGGATCAGCACGTCCGGGTGGGTGTGCGTGGTGCGGTCGAAGAAGATCGCCCGCTGCGGGCGCGGCGACCAGTCGACCACCTGGCCCGCCGCCAGCGTCGTCAGCTCGCTGCCCTGCACGTCCAGCGCCACCCACGCCCCGATGTCGTCGAACCCGCCGAACCCCATCGTGTCCTTCAACCGGGCGACGCCGCGCCACCAGCCCAGCACGTGCACGCGGTGCGCGGGACCGTCGCGCAGCAGCGCGCGCAGCCGGTCGAGGCCGCTGGTCATGCTCGGCGGCTCCTTGGCCTCCAGCCAGCGGTGCGCGCCGTCCACGCACGGGAAGATCACATAGCGCGGCCGCTCCGCGGTCGCCGGGGTCAGCCGTGCGATGCTGTCGTCGAGGCGCAGGTCCACGTCGTGGCCCATCGTCCGCAGCCGCTCGGCCAGCCCCTCGGCGCGCCGGGCCAGCGCGGGCACCGGGCACCAGACGCTGAAGTCGCAGTCGCCCGGGACGTGCATCCTGGCCAGCGACAGCGCCGCGCTCTCCAGCACTGCGAACGCGTCGGCGACCGCGGTGCCCAGGACCGCCAGGTTGCGCCCCGGCGCGGCCTCCAGCCGCAGGATCGCCGCCCGGTCGTTGACGTCGATGATCTGGCCGAGCAGCGGCCCGGACGGCGTGGCGAAGTCGGCGGCGTGGACCAGGTCCGGCTGGTGCGCGCCGTCGAACAGCCGGGGCGGCGCCGTCGGCAGGGCCGCGTGCAGGTCCCGCTGCAGCAGATCGAACGTGCCTCGGCTCGACGCGTCGGGCACGTGCGCGACCTCGTTGCCGTGCCCGACACCGGAGTCGTGGTTGACCACGACGTGCCAGCGCGGCAGCGACATCGCGGCCAGGTTCTGCTCGGCCAGCACCCGCTTCGCCTTGGGCATCGCGATGCGCAGCGTGCACTGCTCGAACACCGCGGGCTTGCCCCAGAACGCCTCGATCCCGGCGATGTCCTGGCTGGCCAGCACCAGGTGGATGCCCTGCGAGCGGCCCCGCCGCGCCACGTCCTCCAGCAGCGCGGCCGCCTGCTGGGTGATCCGGTCGCGGCCGCTGAACAGCGCCTGGAACTCGTCGATCACCGCGACGATCCTCGGCCAGTGCCCGTCCGGGTCGGCCTCGCGCAGCTCGGCCAGCTTGGTCACCTCGTGCCGCTTGGCCGCCTCGGCGCGGCGGGCCAGCTCGGCGGTGAGGAACCGCAGCAGCGCCAGCCCGAACTCGCGGTCGGTGTTGACGTTCACCCCGACCAGCCGGGCCTGCGGCAGGAAGCTCGGGTCCTTGCTGCCGGGGGTCAGCCCGGCGAAGGACACGCCCTCCTTGAAGTCCAGCAGGTACAGCTCCAGCTCCATCGGCGAGTACCGCGACGCCAGGCCGCCGATGAGGGCGTAGAGGAAGTTCGTCTTGCCCGACCCGCTCGGGCCTGCGATCAGCGCGTGCGGGGTGGCGTCGCCCAGCACGACCTCCACCGGCTCCCCCTCGGCGAACCCGATCGGGGTGCGCAGCTCATCGCGCGCGAAGTGCCGGGGCGCGGGGGCCAGCAGGTCGGCGAAGGAGCGCGGACCGCCGCGGAACGCGCGCACCCGCTCGTGCACCCCGCTCGCCAGCGCGGCGACCTCGGCGGCGGGCAGCGGCGGGTCCGGCCGGACCACGACGCCGCGCCCGGTCATGCTGGAGGTGGCCACGTCCGGGCCGGTGAACGTGATGGTCTCCAGTGGACTGTTCACCGACACCGGCACGTCGACCAGCACCAGGTGCACGCCCGCGTCCGGGCCGGTGCGGGCGACCCGGCTCAGCTCGTGGGTCAGCTCGTCGGGCAGCCGCTCACCGTTGCCGAACAGCACCGTTACCCGCCACGGGTCGCCCGGCCCGTGCGCGGTGCGGCGGCCGTCGCGCAGCGCGCTGTCGTGGGCGCGCCGGATGTGCCCGGCGAGGGTCGCCAGCAGGTCGCCGAGCAGCGTGGGGTCGTGCACGGTCAGCAGCCGCTCGGCGCTGAGCGGGTGCAGGTTGGGCAGCGGGCCGGTGAGGTGGCCGATGTCCCAGATGTGGATGCGCAGCTGGCCGGGGGCGAGGGTGGCCAGCATCCGGGCCAGCAGCGTCTCGACGATCGCGTCCACGGCGGCCCTGGCGCCGTGCGTCGAGTTGATCCGCAGGTGGCCGTGCCCCAGCAGCGGGACGGCCAGCGGGAACTCGTCGGCGGCGTGCTCGACCGCAGCCCGGCCCACCCGCCACAGCCGGGGCGGCTCCCCGCCCGTGCCGGGGACGCGCAGCCAGTCGTGGCCCTCCGCGCCCGCCGCGCCGGGGGCCGCGTCGGCGACCAGGGCGCGCACCTGCGGGAGGACGGCGGTGTTCCACTCGGTGTAGCTGCGGTCGCGCTCGGCCTCCAGCCGCTGCCACACCTCGCGCAGCACCGGGTCGGCGTCGACCCTGGCCCTGATGTCCTTCGACCGCGCGGCCGCGCCGAACCCCATCGAGTGCACCGAGTGCTCGAACTCGGCGCGCGCCCGGTCGGCCTCGGCGGCCGTCCGGGCAGCGGCGGCCGCGCCCAGCGCGCGGCCGAGCACGGTGCGCAGGGTGGCCAGCGCGGCGTTCGCCCGCCGCCTGCGCTCGGCCTTGCCCATCTACAGCCTCGTCACGTAGTCGGCGATGGTCTCCCTGGCCGCGGCGGCCAGCGCGACCACCCTGGTCAGCTCGGCGATCGCCAGGTCGAGCTCGGCAGGGCACCAGCCGTCGGGGGAGATCCTGGTCAGGATGGCCCGCGCGGAGGTCAGCTCGCGCAGGGCGGTGTCGGCGCTGGCCGCGGCCGCGGCCAGGGTGGTCATGACCTGGCCCAGCGTGGCCGCGTACTCCCTGATGCTCACGCCCACCTCCTCGTCCATCGCAAGATAGCGCCGAGGTCACGATCGGGCGAGAGGGCTGCTCCATCAGGGCGAACGCGCGCCACAGTGGACGGTGCGGTCCTAAGTGGTCAGATCTGCGCGTTCCAGGTCTCCATCGCGGTGATCGACGCCTGCGCGCTGCCCTGGATGTCCGTCAGGCCCTGCAGGGCCTGGGCGAGCATGCCGAGCGCCTGCGGGGCCTCCGGGCGCGAGGTGCCCTGGGAGGCGTTCGCCAGGAGGGTGCGCGCCTCGTCCCACTGCATCGCCGCCTGGGTGAGCGCCTGGATGCCCGCCTGCACTTTCTCGGTGGCCGCGGCGACTCCCGCCTTGGACTCCTCAATACCCGCCATGCCCTGTGAACCTACCCGGTCTTGATCTCCGTCGCCGCAGGCAGGGTGGCCGCTTTCCGGGGGCGACCGTGTCAGTAGGATCTTTGTTCACGAGTATTTAGGACAGCCGTAACGTTTAACTTCCGCCATATGTGCGCGGAGTGAAGACGGCGAGCGTCCCGTCGGGTCGCCGGATGGTGCGGGTGCGCGAACTCCCGACGAGCAGCAGACACCGCATGTCGACGGTCGCCGGGTCGAGGTCCGCCAACCGGGTGATCCGCAGGCTCTCCTCGGGTCCCCCCACGTCCCGCCCGATCACGACCGGCGTGTCCGGGGACCGGTGCTCCAGCAGCAGATCCCGCGCCTGCCCGAGCTGCCACCGCCGCGCCTTGGACGCGGGGTTGTAGATCGCGATGGCGAAGTCCGCCTGCGCCGCCGCGGTCAACCTCCGCACGATCACCTCCCACGGCTTGAGGCGGTCGGACAGCGAGATCGTGCAGTAGTCGTGCCCGAGCGGCGCCCCCGCCTTCGCGGCCACCGCATGGGCGGCGGTGACCCCGGGCAGCACCCGCACGGGCACCTCCCGCCACAGGGGGTCGTCGGCGACCTCCAGGACGGCGGTCGCCATCGCGAAGACACCGGGATCCCCGGAGGAGACCACGGCCACCCTGCGCCCCCGCTTGGCCAGATCAAGCGCGAACGCGGCCCGCTCGGCCTCGACCTGGTTGTCGGAGAGGTGACGGCGCTGGCGGGGGTTGTGGGGGACGCGGTTGAGGTAGGTGGTGTAGCCGACGAGGTCGTCCGCGGTCCCCAGCGCTTCTTGCGCTTCCGGGGTAAGCCAGGGGCGACCAGCGGGACCGAGGCCGACGACGACTACCTCACCTCGGGGGTGGTGCGGGGCCGGGGAGGCGGCCGGTTGGGAGGCTTCGTTGCCCTGTCCGGCCTTGTGGGGCGCGGCTTCGCTTTGCTCGGCCCCTGTCTTGGTTTGTCCGGTGGGGGTCGGTGCTTCCCTTTCCCCGATGGGCGCTGTGGTCCCGCGTGGCTCGGCTGTTGCGGCTCCGCTTTGCCAGGTGCGCGCTGCCGTCCCGCTTCGCTCTGCCGCCGATTCGCCGTGCCCGACGTGCGTGATCGTCCCGTCTTGCTCGACCGTTGTTGCCGCTCCGCCTTGCCCGGCCGGTTCACCGCGCTCGAACGGCGCGGCCGTCCCGCTCTGCCCGGCTGCCGCCGCCTCGCCCTGTGCGGCCTGCATTCCCGTGTCGCCGTTCGTGGCCGTCTCGCCTGCGGCGCGTCCGTTGCCCTCGCCCGAAGTTATCCACAGGCCCGAGGATTCACCCTCTTGACAAGTTCCCGCAGGCGTATCGTGGAAAGAAAGGGCGGACTGCCCCCGGTTGGGGCGGGGACTTTCCATGTGGGGTGTGGGGGGTGTGGAATTGATGGGGCTGGGGAGTACCGCAAGGGAGAAGTAGGGGACGGTGGCGGGGTCCACTTCGGACAGGGAGAGGACGCGGCCGGTGTCCCAGGTGGCGCGTTCGACGTAGAGGGCGCGGTCCAGTTTGCCTGCTGCCTCGAAGGCGGCGCGGACCTTGGGGAAGGTGCGGCCCAGTTTGAGGACCGCTGCGGAGTCCGTGGTCGCCAGGTGGGATGTCAGGGATTCGGCGGGGAGGGTGCCGGGGAGGATGGTGAGGACTTCCTCGCCCTCCACCAACGGGCGGCGCAATACCGCGGACGCCGCGCTCACCGACGTCACGCCTGGGACCACCACGGTCGGGTAGCGGTCGCACAGGCGCTTGTGCATGTGCATGTACGACCCGTAGAACATGGGGTCGCCCTCGGCGAGGACCACCACGTCCCGGCCTGCGTCCAAATGGGACGCCAGGCGGGCGGCGCTCTCGGTGTAGAAGTCGGCCATCGCGCCCGCGTAGCCGCCGGGGTGGTCGGTGGTCTCGACGGTCAGCGGGTAGACCAGCTGCTCCTCGATCTGCCCCTCGCGCAGGTACGGCTCGGCCACCCCGCGCGCGATGGAGCGGCCGTGGCGGGCGCTGTGGTAGGCGATGACCTGGGCCGCGGAGATCAGGCGTGCGGCCTTGACCGTCACCAGTTCCGGGTCGCCGGGGCCCAGGCCGACGCCGTAGAGGGTGCCGGTCATTCGGCGTCGCTCGCGATCGCGTTGACGGCCGCGGCGGCCATGGCGCTGCCGCCGCGCCGTCCTCGGACCACCAGGTGTGGCAGGCCGGACTCCATCAGCGCCTCCTTCGACTCCGCCGCCCCGATGAACCCGACGGGGACGCCCAGGACGGCGGCAGGCGTTCCCGCCCCCGCCGCCACCATCTCCAGCAGCCGGAACAGCGCCGTCGGGGCGTTCCCGACGGCCACGACCGCACCCGCCAGGCGTGGCCGCCACAACTCCATCGCCGCCGCGCTCCTGGTCGTGCGCAGCTCCGCCGCCAAGCCGGGGACGGCCGGGTCGGACAGCGTGCACACGACCTCGTTGTCGGCGTGCAGCCGCGCCCTGGTGACGCCGGAGGCGACCATCTGCGCGTCGCACAGGATCGGGGCGCCCGCGTCGAGGGCGGCGCGGGCCGCGGCGACGACCCCCGGCGAGTACGCGACGTCGCGCACCAGGTCCACCATGCCGCACGCGTGGATCATGCGGACCACGACGCGGGCCACGTCCTCCGGCAGCCCGGCCAGGTCGGCCTCCGCGCGGATCGTGGCGAACGAGCGGCGGTAGATCTCCGCGCCGTCCCTGATGTAGTCGGTCACCTCTGCTCCTGCCTCGCCTCGGCGGCCGCACCGGCCACCGCACCACCGGAAACCCATCGGCCGTCGACCTCGTACCCGCCGTCGACCGCCACCACGTCCACCACGTCGCCCGCGGGCCGCCCGCAGCGGCGCGCGCAGCCCGCGAAGTGCACCGGACGCCCCGAACGGGTGATCCGCAAGGCGTCCGCCCGCACGTCGGCCAGCGACTTCGCGCACCCGGGCGCGCCCGTGCACGCCGTCACCCCGATGCCCGCCGCCGCCGGGTCGACCACCAGGCCCACCGCGGTCAGCTCCGCCACCGAACCACGCGGGACCACGACCCCGCGCCACGGCGTGATCACCACGTGCTCCGCCTTGATCAACACCGCGAGCTGCCGGTCGTCCAGCCGCCCGAGCGGAACGGCCGCGCCGACGGCGTCGCCGATCCGACCCAGCGGCCCACCCGTCGGCGGCCGTCCGCGCGGAACGCGCTCGGGCGAGGTCCCGAGCCGGTCGGCGATCTTCGCCACATCCGGTCCCAGCTCGGCCATCCGCCACTGCCCGTCGCGGATCTCCAGGAACGCGCGCGCCGCGGCCAGCATGGCCTCGACAGGGTCGCAGACGCGGACGCCGTGGTCCTCCCCGCCCAGCAGGATCGCGAACCGCGCGCCGACCGGCAGCGCGGCGACGTCCGCGCCGAGCCAGGCCACGTCGCCCGCGCCGGAGTCCAGCGCGAAGAGGAACCGCCCCGGGAGCGCTGCCAGCGCCGGATCGGCGCACAGCGCGGCGTCCAGCGCGGCCGCGCCGTGGTCGCCCGGCGGCGAGGACATGATGTTGCGCACTTTCTCGTGGGAGATCGACGGCAGCAGCCCGGCCGCCGCCAGCCGCGCCCCCAACTCCGCCGGACCCCGCGGTCCCAGCCCGCGGATCTGGACGTTGGCCCGCGAGGTCAGCTCCAGCCCGCCGGAGCCCAGCTCCCGCGCGGCCGCGGCGAGCACGCTGAGCTGCGCGGACGTGATCCGGCCGCCCGGCAGCCGCACCCTGGCCAGACCCCCGTCGGCTGCCTGGTGCACATCGAGCGCGCCGGGGCAGGCGTCGGCGCCCGAGCGGCGGTTCTGGTGGGACACGCCCCGAATATAAGGTGAGCCCGACGAGGCGACGGCAACGGAGGAAGCCGGTGCGAGTCCGGCGCGGTCCCGCCACTGTCACCGGGGAGCGAACCCTGCTAGCGGCCACCGAGAGGGAAGGCCAGGGGGAACGACGATCCGGGAGCCAGGACACTCCGCCGTCGCGTCCCTCACGACCCGGGGCGAGGACCCCAGGAAGGGCGCCATGATCCTGCTGCTGTCCACCTCGGACACCGATCTGCTCTCCGCGCGCGCATCCGGCGCGGACTACCGGCTGGGCAACCCCGCCCGCGTCGCCGCCGCCGACCTGCCCGCCCTGCTCGACGGCGTCGACATCGTCGTCGTCCGGCTGCTCGGCGGGCGCCGGGCCTGGGAGGAGGGGCTGGACGCCCTGCTCGCCGGACCCCGGCCCGTCGTGGTGCTCGGCGGCGAGCAGGCCCCCGACGCCGAGCTGATGCAGTGCTCGACCGTGCCCGGCGGCGTGGTCGCCGAGGCGCACAAGTACCTCGCCCACGGCGGCAGGGACAACCTGCGTGAGCTGTACCACTTCCTGTCCGACACGCTCCTGCTCACCGGCACGGGCTTCGCGCCGCCGGTCGAGCTGCCCGTGTGGGGACGCCTGGAGCGCCCGGCCGCCGACGGCCCCCGGGTGGGCGTCCTCTACTACCGCGCCCACCACATCGCGGGGAACACCGCGTTCGTCGAGGCCCTGTGCGACGCCGTCGAGGAGCGCGGCGGGCAGCCCGTCCCGGTCTTCTGCGCGTCCCTGCGGACCGCGCCCGCCGACCTGCTCGACCTCCTCGGCACCGTCGACGCCCTGGTGGTGACCGTCCTGGCCGCGGGCGGCACCCGCCCGGCCGACGCCTCGGCAGGCGGGGACGACGACGCGTGGGACGTGGGCGCGCTCGCCGCCCTCGACATCCCGATCCTGCAGGCGCTGTGCCTGACCAGCGACCGCGCCACCTGGGCGGACAGCGACGACGGTCTGTCCCCTCTGGACACCGCGACGCAGGTCGCCGTCCCGGAGTTCGACGGCCGCATCATCACCGTCCCGTTCTCCTTCAAGGAGCAGGACGCCGACGGGCTCTCCGTCTACGTCGCCGACCCCGAGCGCGCCCGCCGCGTCGCCGGGATCGCCGTCGCGCACGCCCGGCTCAAGCACGTGCCCAACGCCGAGAAGAAGATCGCCATCGTGCTGTCGGCGTACCCGACCAAGCACTCCCGGCTCGGCAACGCCGTCGGCCTCGACTCGCCCGCCAGCGCGGTGCGCCTGCTCAAGGCCTTGGGCGAGGCCGGATATGACATCGGCGACCTGCCGGGCGTCGCCGAGCAGGACGGCGACGCGCTCATCCACGCGCTGATCGCCGCGGGCGGACTCGACCCGGACTGGCTGACCGCCGAGCAGCTGTCCGGCAACCCCGTCCGCATCCCCACGGCGAGCTACCGCGCGTACTTCGACACCCTGCCCGACGAGCTGCGCGACAGCATGACCGAGCACTGGGGCGACGCTCCGGGCGAGCTGTTCGTCGACGGGGACGCCATCGTGCTAGCCGCGCTGCGCGCGGGCAACGTCGTGGTGATCGTGCAGCCCCCGCGCGGCTTCGGCGAGAACCCGGTGGCGATCTACCACGACCCGGACCTGCCGCCGAGCCACCACTACCTGGCCGCCTACCGCTGGATCGCCGACGACTTCGGCGCGCACGCGGTCATCCACCTGGGCAAGCACGGCAACCTGGAGTGGCTGCCCGGCAAGAACCTGGGCATGTCCGCCGCCTGCGGCCCGGACGCGGCCATCGGGGACCTGCCGCTGATCTACCCGTTCCTGGTCAACGACCCCGGCGAGGGCACCCAGGCCAAGCGGCGCGCCCACGCCACCCTGGTCGACCACCTGGTGCCGCCGATGGCGCGCGCGGAGTCCTACGGCGACATCGCCCGCCTCGAACAGCTGCTGGACGAGTACTCGTCGATCTCGGCGATGGACCCGGCCAAGCTGCCCGCCATCCGCGCCCAGATCTGGACGCTGATCCAGGCCGCCAAGCTCGACCACGACCTCGGACTCGCCGACCGCCCGCACGACGCGGAGTTCGACGACTTCCTCCTGCACGTCGACGGCTGGCTGTGCGAGATCAAGGACGTGCAGATCCGCGACGGCCTGCACGTGCTGGGCGTGCCGCCGTCGGGGGAGGGGCGGGTCAACCTGGTGACCGCGATGCTGTCCGCGCGGCAGATGTGGGCTGGCCAGGTCGCCGCGCTGCCCGGCCTGCGCGAGGCGCTCGGCCTGGTCGACGGCGCGGACCGCACGACGACCGACGCCATCGACGAGCAGGCCAGGGCCCTGGTGCGGGCGATGGACGACCGCGGCTGGGCGGTCGAGGCCGCCGAGGAGATCGCCCCCAACCCCGACGTGGCCCGCGTGCTGGCCTTCGGCGCGGCCGAGGTCGTGCCCCGGCTGGACCGCACGACCGACGAGATCGGCAACGTCCTGCACGCCCTGGACGGCGGCTACGTCCCCGCCGGGCCGAGCGGATCGCCCCTGCGCGGCCTGATCAACGTGCTCCCGACCGGCCGCAACTTCTACTCCGTCGACCCGAAGGCGGTCCCCAGCAGGCTGGCGTGGGAGACCGGCTCGGCGATGGCCGACTCGCTGCTGGAGCGCTACCGCGCCGACACCGGCGAGTGGCCCCGGTCGGTGGGCCTGTCGGTGTGGGGGACGTCGGCCATGCGCACCGCGGGCGACGACATCGCCGAGGTGCTGGCACTGCTGGGCGTGCGCCCGGTGTGGGACCCGGCGTCGCGGCGGGTGAGCGGGCTGGAGGTCGTGCCGCTCGAGGAGCTGGGCCGCCCGCGCATCGACGTCACCGTCCGCATCTCCGGGTTCTTCCGCGACGCGTTCCCGCACGTGGTGTACCTGCTCGACGACGCCGTCCGCATGGTCGCCGCGCTGGAGGAGTCCGATGAGGACAACTACGTCAGGGCGCACGTCCTGGCCGACGGCGTCGACGAGCGGCGGGCGACCACCCGCATCTTCGGCTCCAAGCCCGGCGCGTACGGCGCGGGCCTGCTGCCGCTGATCGACAGCCACAACTGGCGCGACGACCGCGACCTCGCCGAGGTCTACGCCGTCTGGGGCGGCTTTGCCTACGGCCGCGGCCTCGACGGCTGCCCGGCCCGGGAGGACATGGAATCCGCCTACCGGCGCATCGCGGTCGCGGCCAAGAACGTCGACACCCGCGAGCACGACATCATCGACTCCGACGACTACTTCCAGTACCACGGCGGCATGATCGCCACCGTCCGCGCGCTCACCGGCAAGGCGCCCGCCGCCTACATCGGCGACAGCACCCGCCCGGAGTCGGTGCGCACGCGGTCGCTGGTGGAGGAGACCAACCGGGTCTTCCGCTCGCGGGTGGCCAACCCGCGCTGGATCGAGGCCATGCGCAGGCACGGCTACAAGGGCGCGTTCGAGCTGGCCGCCACCGTGGACTACCTCTTCGGCTACGACGCCACCACCAACGTCGTCCCCGACTGGATGTACGACACGCTGGCGCAGACCTACGCGCTCGACGAGGTCAACCGCAAGTTCTTCGCCGAGTCCAACCCGTGGGCCCTGCACGGCATCGCCGAGCGCCTGCTGGAGGCGGCCGACCGCGGCCTGTGGGCCGAGCCCGACGCCGACACCCTCGCCGCGCTGCGCACCCTCTACCTGGAGGTGGAGGGCGACATCGAGGCCGGGTCGGAGTAGGACCAGGTCGCCGGGAGCGCCCTGATCCCGCGCAGCACGCCGTAGGTCCACTCCGGCTCGAAGCCGTCCGGGAGGCGGTAGCCGGGGATCGCGGCCAGCACCTCGTCGAGGATGACGCCCAGCTCCAGCCGGGCGAGGTGCTGGCCGAGGCAGCGGTGCGCGCCCGCGCCCCACGCCAGGCCCGCGCCCTGCGCGCGGTCCGGGCGGACCGCGTCGGCGTCGGGGTAGACCTCGGTGTCGCGGCTGCCCGAGCCCCAGGCGACCAGCAGCCGGTCGCCCTCGGCCAGCTCGACGCCGTTGAGCGTCGTCGGGCAGCGCACCGTGCGGGCGGTCGTGGCGACCGGCGCCTCCAGCCGGACCACCTCGTCGACCAGGGCCTCGCGCGGGTGGTCGGCCAGGGACGGGTCGCGGCTGAGCAGCCACAGCAGGCTGCTCGTCGCGTCGATCGTGGTCAGCGCGCCCGCGGCGACCATCAGCAGGAGGTACTTGACCGCGTCCGGCTCGGCGACCGACCGGTCGGCCACCACCGCGCTGAGCGGGTCGTCGCCCGGGGCGGCCCGGCGCAGCCGCACCTCCTCGGTCAGGAAGTCCAGGTACTCCACCACGCGGCCCTCGGTCACCGCGCCGATCAGCAGGTCGCGCAGCAGCGCGCGGCGCGGCGGCGCGACGCCGAGCACCCCGGCGATGACCATCGGCGGGATCCGGCGCGCCACCTCGACGACGAGGTCGCCGCCGCCGCGCGGGGCCAGCCCGGCCAGCTCCGACCGGGCGGTCTCCCGGATCGCCGGGGCCAGCCGGGCGACCGCGGCCCGGCTGAAGTACGGCGCCAGCCTGCGCCGGACCTCGGTGTGCTCGGGCGGGTCCTGCTCGAACAGCGGCGCCACCGCGGTCTCCAGGCCGGGCAGCAGCGTCGCCGCGCCGATGGACTCCGCACGGGCGGAGAAGCGGGCGTGGTCGCGGCCCACCGTGGCGATGTCCTCATGCCGCGTCACGACGTGGAAGCCGCCGTAGCGGGTGCTGCGCGCGACCGGGCACTCGGCGCGCAGCTCGCGCAGCACGTCGTGCGCCCTGGCGGCCACGGCCGGGTCGAGGTGGTCGAAGTCGGCCGCGGAGCGGGTCACGGGCACTCCCCCTGGGGCTGGTCGGTTCCCGCGCATTGTGCGGCGGTCCGCCCGATGTGGACAGCGGCCGATCGGGTTGATCGGCGATCACCGTCGGTGAGCAGGGATTGGGTAGCGCCCGCCGGGGGTATGCCCCGCACAGGACCGGCTAACCCTGGGAGAACCGACGATGACCACTGACGTCGTGGAACTGATCCTTGCCGACCACCGGCGCATGGAGGAGCTGTTCCGCACCCTGCGCGACCGCGGCGCGGACCGGGCCAAGGCGCTCGACGAGCTGGCCTACCTGCTGGTCGCGCACGCCGAGGCCGAGGAGGCCAAGGTCTACCCGGCGCTGCGCCGCTACAAGCAGGTCGACGACGACGAGATCGACCACGGCGCCGAGGAGCACACCGAGGGCAACATGGCGCTGCTCGCGCTCATGGAGGTCGAGGACACCGAGTCCGATGAGTGGGAGGGCAAGCTCGAGGAGCTCGTCACCGCCATCAACCACCACCTCGACGAGGAAGAGCGCACGATCCTCAACGACGCCCGCGAGACCGTCTCCGACGAGCGCCGCGCCGAGCTGGGCGAGCAGTTCGCCGCCGAGCGCGAGCGGCGCGTCGACGCGGGCTGTGGGACGGTCGAGTACGTCAGGGAACTCGTCGAGCGGACCAAGGATCGAGTGGACTAGGGAAGGACAGAGGCAATGATCCTGCGCAGGATCGCGCGACCCATGCTGGCGGGCATCTTCGTCTGGGGCGGGGTGCAGGCGCTGCGCGCGCCCGAGGCGCACGCGGAGGCGGCCAAGCCCCTGCTCGACCAGGCCGCGGCGAAGGCGGGCGACCGGGTGCCCCAGCAGCTGGCCACCGACCCGGTGACGCTGGTGAAGATCGACGGCGCGGTCAAGGTGGTGGCGGGGATCATGCTGGCCACCAACCGGATGCCGAGGCTGGCGGCCCTGCTGCTGTCCGGCAGCCTGCTGCCCACGACGCTGGCCGCCCACCAGTTCTGGGCGGAGAAGGACCCCGGCCAGCGCAACCAGCAGCTGCAGCACTTCCTGAAGAACGCGGGGCTGCTCGGCGGGCTGATGCTGGCCGTCGCCGACACCGAGGGCAGGCCGTCGCTGGGCTGGCGGGCCCGCCGCGCGGGTCGGACGGTGCAGAACCACATGCACGACCTCGGCGAGTGGGCGCACGACACCGGCGGCGCCGTCGGCGGCGCGGTGGCCGCCGCGCCGCGCCGCGCGCGCAAAGCACTCGCGGACGTGCTGCCCTGACCCTCGGGTCACCCATTCCGGGGAGCGGACGCTATAGGTTGAGGATGAGTCCGCTTCCCGGGAGGTGCCGTGACCCCGTCCGAGTCCGCCATCCGCCGCGCGCTGCGCCGAGCCCGGGACGGGGTCGCGCTCGACCAGGTGGAGGCCGAGGTGCTGCTGCACGCCCGCGGCGAGCACCTGGAGGACCTCTTCACCACCGCGAGCCGGGTCCGTGACGCTGGCCTGGCCGCGGTGGACCGCGCGGGCGTCATCACCTATTCGCGCAAGGTGTTCATCCCGCTGACCCGGCTCTGCCGCGACCGGTGCCACTACTGCACCTTCGCGACGGTCCCGCACCGGCTGCCCGCGCCGTTCCTGAGCCCCGACGAGGTGCTCGACATCGCCAGGAAGGGCGCGGAGCTGGGCTGCAAGGAAGCCCTCTTCACCCTCGGTGACCGGCCCGAGGAGCGGTGGGGCGCGGCGCGCGAGTGGCTGGACGCCGCGGGCTACCCCGACACGCTGTCCTATGTGCGCGCCATGGCCATCCGGGTGCTGGAGGAGACCGGCCTGTTGCCGCACCTCAACCCCGGCGTGCTGACCTGGACCGACTTCCAGCGGCTCAAGCCGGTCGCCCCGTCCATGGGGATGATGCTGGAGACCACCGCCACCCGGCTGTGGTCGGAGCCGGGCGGGCCGCACTACGGCTCGCCCGACAAGGAGCCCGCCGTCCGGCTGCGCGTGCTGGAGGACGCGGGCCGCAGCTCGGTCCCGTTCACCACCGGGATCCTGATCGGGATCGGCGAGACGCTCGCCGAGCGCGTGGAGTCGCTGTTCGCCATCCGGTCCGTCGCCCGCAAGTACGGCGGCGTGCAGGAGGTCATCATCCAGAACTTCCGCGCCAAGCCGGACACGGCGATGCGCGGGATGCCCGACGCCGAGGCCGCCGAGCTGGCCGCCACCGTCGCCGTCGCCCGGGTGGTGCTGGGCCCGAAGGCGCGCATCCAGGCCCCGCCGAACCTCATCGGCGGCGAGTACGGCCTGCTGCTGCGTGCGGGCATCGACGACTGGGGCGGTGTGTCCCCGCTGACGCCCGACCACGTCAACCCCGAGCGCCCCTGGCCGCAGATCGACGAACTGGCGGCGCAGACCGCGGCGGCGGGCTTCCGGCTCGCCGAGCGGCTGACGGTGTACCCGGAGTACATCCGCGAGCCGTGGCTGGACCCCCGCGTCGCGGGCCACGTCGCGGCCCTGGCCGACGCGTCCGGCCTCGCGATCGAGGGGGCGCGCCCGGTCGGCCGCGCGTGGCAGGAGCCGGAGGTCGCCATGGACGGCTCCGGGCGCACCGAGCTGCACACCGAGATCGACACCGACGGCCGCACCGGCGACCGCCGCGACGACTTCGATTCGGTGTACGGCGACTGGGCCGAACTGCGTTCGTCCGTGGACGCCTCGGCCGGGTCGTCCGGCATCGCGGGCGTGGTCCGGCCGGAGTTCACCACGGCGCTGCGCCACGCCGAGCGCGACCTGTCGCGACTGTCCGACGCGGACGCGCTGACGCTGCTGTCGGCCGCCGAGGGCGCGGAGCTGGAGGCCCTGGCCGCCCTGGCCGACGACCTGCGCCGCGAGGCGGTGGGCGAGGAGGTGACCTACGTGGTCACCCGCAACATCAACTTCACCAACGTCTGCTACACCGGCTGCCGGTTCTGCGCGTTCGCCCAGCGGCGCACGGACGCCGACGCGTACACGCTGTCGCTGGAGCAGGTCGGGCAGCGGGCCGAGCAGGCGTGGTCGGTCGGCGCGACCGAGGTGTGCATGCAGGGCGGCATCCACCCCGACCTGCCCGGGACGGCGTACTTCGACATCGCCGCCGAGGTCCGCAAGCGGGCCCCCGGCCTGCACATCCACGCCTTCTCGCCGATGGAGGTGGTGAACGGGGCCGCGCGCACCGATCTGTCCATCTCGGACTGGCTGGTCCGGGCGCGCGAGTCCGGTGTGGACTCGCTTCCGGGCACGGCGGCGGAGATCCTCGACGACGAGGTCCGCTGGGTGCTGACGAAGGGCAAGCTGCCCGCGGCGACGTGGATCGAGGTGGTCACCACCGCGCACGCGCTGGGGATCCCCACGACCTCGACGATGATGTACGGGCACGTGGACAACCCGTCGCACTGGGTGGCCCACCTCAAGCTGATCGCCGACATCCAGTCGCGGACCGGCGGCTTCACCGAGTTCGTCCTGCTGCCCTTCGTGCACACCAACGCCCCGCTGTACCTCGCGGGCATCGCCCGGCCGGGCCCGACCCGCAGGGAGAACCGCGCGGTGCACGCGCTGTCCCGCATCCTGCTGCACGGCCACATCGCCAACATCCAGACCAGCTGGGTGAAACTCGGCGACGACGGCGTGGTGGAGGTCCTGCGCGGCGGCGTCAACGACCTGGGCGGCACGCTGATGGAGGAGACCATCAGCCGCATGGCGGGCAGCGACAACGGCAGCTACAAGACGATCGCCGACCTGGAGTCGCTGGCCACCGCCGCGGGCAGGCCGTCACGCCAGCGCACGACGACCTACGGGATCGTCGACGACGAGCGCCTGGACACCGCCCGCGCCCACGACGGGGTGTGGAACCAGCGGCTGCTGCCGCTGATCGCCGACTGACCGGTGGGCGCGCGGGCCTGGGCCCGCGCGCCCGTCAGGTCACCACCAGCCGGTGCAGCGGTTGGCGAGGCTGTCGCAGATGCGGAAGTGCACCTTGCTCCGGTCGTTGTAGCTGCCGGAGTACGACGAGTTGTAGACGTTGCCGTCCTCGTACCGCTGCAGGTAGCTCTTCGACGGGAGCGAGGAGGGCCCGTTGGTCCACCACTTGCCGTCGTAGTCGTTGCCGTCCCAGTTCCACGTCTTGCACAGCGGCAGGCTGCCGCCCGCCGGGCCCGACAGCGACGTGCACGACTGCGCCGCGGAGGCGGGCGAGGCGAGCACGACGGTCGTCCCCGCGACCACGGCCGCGGTCACACCGATCTTGGCCAGGATGCGCTTCATGTCCGATCCCCTCAGTAGACCGTCAAAGGTCACCTTCCACGGTACGGAGCCCGGGACCGGCTGACACCGCGCGTGGACCAGGTGGGTGACGGCCTATGCCCCGTCCGCGGCCTCCCAGCCCAGCAGCGCGGCCCCCGCGCGCCCGGCGTCCTGGCCCAGCGCCGCCCGGACCACGGCGGGCTTGCGCTGGAACGTCAGGCGCGCGTGCAGGTCGTCGCGGACCGGGCCGACCAGCGCGTCGCCCGCCTCGGCCAGGCCGCCGCCGAGGACGATCACCTCGGGTCCGACCATCGCCACCGCGGCCGCCAGCGCGGCGCCCAGGGCCGCGACCGCGTCCGCCCAGACCGCGGCCGCGTCGGCGTCGCCCTCTTCCAGCCGGGCGGCGACCTCGGCGGCGGTGGCCGTCCGGCCGGTCCGCTCGGCGTAGCGCCGCGACACCGCGGGCGCGGCGGCCAGCGTCTCCAGGCAGCCCAGGGCCCCGCAGTTGCACGGCGCGCCGCCCGGGTCCACCACCAGGTGCCCGATCTCGCCCGCGTACCCGCCCGCCACGAGCGGGCGCCCGTCCACCTGGAAGGCGGCGGCGATGCCCGTCCCGATGGGCAGGAACACCGCGTTGGCCACGCCAGCGGCCGCGCCCACGGTGAACTCCGCCAGCCCGCCGGTCCGCACGTCGTGGCGGACCTTCAGCGGCATCCCGGTGAGGGAGGACAGCGCGGTCTGCAGGGGCAGATTGTGCCAGCCGAGGTTGACGGCAGTGACCACGTGCCCGGTGGTGTCGTCGACGACCCCGGGCACCGCGACCCCGACGCCCGCCACGGCCGCGCCGTCGGCAAGGCGGGTGATCATCGAGGCGATGTGGTCGATGTCGACCGCGCCCGCGACGCGCCTGGTCGGTTCGCGGAGGGTCGCCACCGGGGCCAGGTCGCGCCCGACCAGGGCCGCCTTGACCGACGTGCCGCCCACGTCCACCGCCACCACGTGCGTCATGACCGTCCTCTCCCAGCCCGTGCGCGCGAGCGCTCGCGCGCGTGCAGAATCTTGCGCGATCAAACACGGCTTGCCAAGCGTTCCGGGCGTTTGTCCTTGGGGCCCTTGGACGATACTTTGCAGCAACGCGCATGATCGCGCGGCAGTCATGCGCGGAACACGGAGGTGGCCGGTGGACCGGTACGAGCGTCTGAGCACGCTGCTCGACATCCTGGGGCAGCGGGGCAAGGTCGACGTCGACGACCTGGCCGAGGAGCTGAGTGTGTCGGCCGCCACAATCCGCCGGGACCTCGACCACCTGGCCGAGCAGCAGCTGCTCACCCGCACCCGCGGCGGCGCGGTGGCCAACAACGTCGCCTACGACCTGCCGCTGCGCTACAAGACGGCCCGGCACGCCTCGGAGAAGGAGCGCATCGGCAAGGCGGCCGCCGCGCTGGTCGCGCGCGGGTCCGTGGTGGGGCTCAACGGCGGGACGACGACCACCGAGATCGCCAGGGCGCTGGCCATCCGGCCGGACCTGAGCGCGTCGGAGGAGCCCGCGCTGACCGTGGTCACCAACGCGCTCAACATCGCCAACGAGCTCGCGGTGCGCCCGCACGTCAAGATCGTCGTGACCGGCGGCGTCGCCCGGCCGCAGTCCTTCGAGCTGATCGGCCCGCTGGCGACCCGCATCCTCGACGAGATCACCCTCGACCTGGTGTTCCTCGGGGTGGACGCCGTGGACCCGGCCGACGGGGCCTACGCGCACAACGAGGGCGAGGCGAGCATCAACCGGCTGATGGCCGAGCGGGCCCGGCGGGTCGCGGTGATCGCGGACAGCTCCAAGATCGGCATGCACGCCTTCGCCCAGATCTGCCCGACGGCGGCAATGCACCTGCTCATCACCGACGCCGGGGCGTCCCCGGAGGCACTGGCCGCCTTCACCGCCGAGGGCGTCGAGGTGCACACGGTGTGAGTTGACGCGTCAACTATCTCGGCGTAGCGTGGCGGTCGCGAAGGAGGCCGCCATGGCACTGACCGAGGCGCAGATCGCCGAGTACGCCCAGACCCGCGACACCGTGCGCGCCGAACTGCTCCGCGGCGCGGCGCGCACCACCGCCCGGGGAATCCACCACACCGCCCTGATCTCCGGCGACGTCCGCCGAACCGTGGACTTCTACCAGGGCGTGCTCGGGTTCCCGCTGACCGAGGTGGTGGAGAACCGCGACTATCCGGGCTCGACCCACTTCTTCTTCGACGTCGGCAACGGCAACGCGCTGGCGTTCTTCGACCTCCCCGGCCTCGACCTGGGCCCGTACGCCGAGGTCCTGGGCGGCCTGCACCACATCGCGATCTCGACCACCCCCGAGGAGTGGACCGCCGCCAAGTCCCGACTGGACGCGGCAGGCGTGGAGTACGTCGAGGAGAGCGGCACGTCCATCTACTTCAAGGACCCGGACGGCGCCCGCATCGAACTCATCTCCGACCCCCTGGGCGTGATGTACGGGGAGCCCGTGGTCTGACCCGATCCACCCGCTGAGCCGGGACCGCCGTGACGGTGGTCCCGGCTCAGTGTTGTCCGGGGTAGTGACAGCGGCCACTCTCATGCGCTAAGAAGGGCGCACTATGTCCACAAATGCTCAATGAGGGGCCGCTGTGAGCATCTTTAGTCAGAGAACGCGGTGGGTGGCTGGTTTGGCCGCCCTTGCGCTCGCTGTTCCGCTGGTCGGGACGCCCGCGAGTGCGGAAGGTGATGATCGGCTCGGGGCGGTGACCGGGTTCGCCGTGGACGGTGGGACGGTCACGCTGAGGGCGGGGGACGCGGCCGTGCGGGTCGTGTTCCTCAAGGACGACGTGTTCCGGTTGTGGCTGGCCCCCGACGGCGAGTTCAGCGACCCGGCGAGCACCGCGCCCGAGGACCCGGACGCGCCCGCGTCGACCATCGTGGTCAAGCGGGACTACCCGACGCCGGAGGTCACGACCGAGGACAAGGGCGACTACTACTCGCTGCGCACCGGCAAGGCCGAGGTGCGCGCGTACAAGGACCCGCTGAGGTTCGCGCTGCACCAGGGCGGGCGGCGGATCTGGGCCGAGACCGCGCCGCTGTCCTGGACGGACAAGTCGGCCACGCAGACCCTCACCAGGGGCGCGACCGAGCAGTTCGTCGGCGGCGGGATGCAGAACGGGCGGTTCTCCCACCGAGGGCAGACCATCCGCATCACCCGGGACTTCGACTGGGACGACGGCGGCAACCCGAACGCGTCCCCGTACTACATGAGCACCGCGGGCTACGGCGTCCTGCGCAACACCTTCGCCCCCGGCCGCTACGCCTTCACCGAGCCCGTGCGGACCACGCACGACGAGCGCCGGTTCGACGCCTACTTCTTCGTCGGCGACCTCAAGACCTCCCTGGACCGCTACACCGAGCTGACCGGGCGCCCGTTCCTCCCGCCCATCTACGGCATGGAGTACGGCGACTCCGACTGCTACAACCGCGGCCACTACCGCGCGGGCGTCGACCCCGACCCGGCCAACGACTGGAAGTACCACCCGGACAAGGAGATCACCACCGACGCCGTCGCCATCGCGCAGCGGTTCAAGGACGAGCGGATGCCCGCGGGCTGGATGCTCGTCAACGACGACTACGGCTGCGGCTACTCCAAGGACCGGGACGCCTTCGTCGAGAACCCGGGCGGCGTCGAGGGCTACGTGGGCGTCCGCGACATCGACGCCCTGGTCGAGACCGGCGACGGCCTGCGCGAGCGCGGCATCCAGATGGGCCTGTGGACCGAGTCCAGCCTGGACCGCCAGCCCGAGGAGGTCGGCCAGGCGGGCGTGCGGGTGCGCAAGCTCGACGTCGCCTGGGTCGGTGCCGGCTACCGGCACGCGCTCAGCGCGTGCGACACCGCGCACGGCGGCATCGAGCAGCACAGCGACGCGCGCGGCTACTCCTGGATGGTCGAGGGCTGGGCGGGCGCGCAGCGCTGCGCGGTGCAGTGGACCGGCGACCACAGCGGCACGCTGGCCAACATCCCCTGGCAGATCCCGGCGATCCACGGCTCCGGCAACTCCGGCATCGCCTACGCCGCGGGCGACATCGACGGCATCTTCGGCGGGTCGGCGGTCAGCTACGTGCGCGACCTGCAGTGGAAGGCCTTCACCCCGGCGCTGATGACGATGAGCGGCTGGTCGACGCCGAAGTTCAAGCAGCCGTGGGCCTACGGCGAGCCCTACACCGCGATCAACCGCGAGTACCTGCAGCTGCGCGAGCGGCTGCTGCCGTACCTGTACTCCTACGCGGCCGAGGCGCACCGCACCGGCGCGCCGATCAACCGCTCGCTGATCCTCGAGTACCCCGATGACCCCAAGACCTGGGACGACACCACCAAGCACCAGTTCCTCGCGGGCCGGGAGTTCCTGGTCGCGCCGATGTGGGACGCCGGCGAGGTCAAGAACGGCATCTACCTGCCCGAGGGCCTGTGGGTCGACTACTGGAGCGGCCGGGTCCACCGGGGTCCGACCACGCTGGACGGCTACCACGCGCCGCTGGAGCGGCTGCCGCTGTTCGTCAAGGCGGGCGCCGTCGTGCCGATGTGGAAGGCGGGCATCACCGGCCACGCCCAGCAGGCGCCCGGCGACCGGCTCACCCTTGACGTCTACCCGCACGGCGAGTCGTCGTTCACCCTGTACGAGGACGACCGCGTGACCCGGGCGCACCGCGAGGGCGCGTCGGCGACGCAGCGGTTCGACGTCACCGCGCCGGTCGCCGACCGCGGGGACGTGACCGTGCGCATCGGAGCGAGCGTCGGCGCGTTCGCGGGCAAGGCGGCCTCCCGCCCGTACGAGCTGACCGTCCACACCGGAACCGCGCCGCGCCATGTCGTCATGGGCGGCAAGCTCACCCGGCATCAGACCAAGGCCGCCTACGACGCGGCGGACACGGGCTGGTTCCACGACGGGGGAGTGGTGCGCGTCAAGACCGCCGCCGTCCCCACGGACGGCACCGCGACGGTGACCCTGGTCGGGGCCAGCTCCGTCGGCGGCGGACCGCACGTCGCCGACGGGTTCGCGGCCGTGGGCCTGACCGGCCCGGGGCTGTGGAACGCGCCGGGCGAGGCGACCGAGGTCGAGGCGTCGTTCACCAACGAGGGCGACGCGGTCCTGCGGGACGTGCGCCTGACCCCGCGCCTGCCCGAGGGCTGGACGTCGACCGGGAACCCGCGGTTCGCGGAGGTCAAGCCCGGGCAGCGGGTGAGCGCGCGGTTCACGATCACGCCGGGCGGGTCCGTGAAGCCCGGTGACGTGACCCTGCACCTCGACGCGAGCTATGTGGGCAGGGCACGCCACCAGCGCACCGTGAGCACGGCGACGAACGCGCTGCTGCCGTACGGGTCGATGTCGGCGGCCGCGAACGTCGTCGGCGTGACCGACAAGGCGACGGTGTCGCGCGGCGGCTTCGACGGCGACGGCAACAGCTTCCCGGCCGAACTGCTGGCCGAGAAGGGCTACACGCCGGGCGCCACCGTCACCGCCAACGGCGCGACCTTCACCTGGCCCACCGGTGCTCCGGGCACGCCGAACACGGTGCGCGGCGTCACCGCGCCGATCCGGGTGTCCGGCACGGGCACGCACCTGGCGTTCCTGGCCTCCGGCGCGAGCACCAACGCCACGGGCACGGTCGTCGTCCGCTACCAGGACGGCACCGAGTCCAGCCACGCCCTCCAGGTCCCCAACTGGTCGTTCCAGGACGCCGGGACGGGCGGGGCGAAGCTCGCGGTGTCGGTCAAGGGCAGGCACACCCCGACCGGGCTGGCCAACACCGACGTCGACTACCGCGTCTTCTACGCCACGGTCGAGCTGCGCCCCGGCAAGACCCCGGTCGCGGTCCGGCTTCCCGCCAACTCGACGATCGGCTTCTTCGCCGCCACGGTCCACGACCGCCCGCGTCCGCCCGCGCCCCAGGGCGACGCCTGGGTCAGCGACCTGGAGTGGATGACCGCCACCAACGGCTGGGGCCCGGTCGAACGCGACCGCAGCAACAACGAGAGCGCGGGCGGCGACGGCAACCCGCTGACCGTCGACGGCGTGGTCCACGCCAAGGGCCTCGGCGTCCACGCGCCGTCGTCGGTGCTGGTCAACCTCGACGGCCGCTGCTCCCGCTTCACCGCCGTCGTCGGCGTGGACGACGAGATGGCCGATCGCGGCTCGGTGGTGTTCAAGGTCGTCGGCGACGGCACGGAGCGGTACGTGTCCCCGGTCCTGCGCGGCACGTCGGCCGCCCTGCCGGTCGAGGTGGACGTCACCGGCGTCCGCACCCTGGACCTGCAGGTCACCGACGGCGGCGACGGCATCGGCAGCGACCACGGCGACTGGGCGTCAGCCAAGCTGACCTGCGCGCCGTAGCCGGGTGGGGGGCGGGCCCGCCCGCCCCCCGCTGGCGATGGGCCTACGCTCCGGCCGCGCCGAGCATGGCCAGCACCAGGCCAGCGTAGTCCGCGCCGAGGGTCTCCGGGTCCGGCTTGGACTCGGCGGTGTACCACCGCGCCACGTCGATGCCCAGCGACAGCACGGCGCGCGCTGCCGAGCGGATGTCGGACACCCGGAACACCCCCGACGAGACCCCGTCCTCGATCAGCGAGCGCACCACGGCGTCCGTTTGCCGTCGGAGTGCGACGACCGCCTCGTAATCCGGTTCGGGGAGCGCAGTCAGTTCGTACTGGACGATCCGGGCCACCCGGTGCCTGCGGGCGTGCCAGGCGACGAACTCCGTCACCAGGACCCGCATCCGCGCTGCGGCGTCGCCCGGGCCCGCCGCCGCGGCGGTGACCATGGCCAGCGCCTTCTCGTGGCCGCTGCGGCTGATGGCCGACAGCACCGCCGCCTTGGACGGAAAGTGCACGTAGAGCGCGGCGGGGCTCATCCCGGCCGCGGTGGCGATGTCGCGGGTGGTGGTGGCGTGGTAGCCGCGCTCGCCGAACGCGGCGACGGCGGCGGCCATGAGCCGCCGCGCCGCGTCCGGGCGGACGTCCGGCCAGAGGTCGGTCATGCGGGCAGGTCCGCGAGCGGGGCCAGGAGGACCCGGAGGCGGCCGGGGGTGCCCAGCGCGATCTCGTCGGCCTTGGCGCGCTTGAGGTACAGGTGCGCGGGGTGCTCCCAGGTCATGCCGATGCCGCCGTGCAGCTGGACGCACTCCTCGGCCGCGTGCACCGCGACCTCCGCGCACAGCGACTGGGCCGCGTAGGCGAGCAGGGCGGCGTCCTCGCCGGTGTCCAGCGCGTCCGCGGCGGCCTTGGCCGCCGCCCTGGCCAGGACGATCTCCTGCCACAGGTCCGCGAGCCGGTGCTTGAGCGCCTGGTAGGACCCCACCGGCCTGCCGAACTGGTAGCGCTGCTTGAGGTAGGCGACCGTCGTGTCCAGGCACCACTCGGCGATGCCGACCTGCTCGGCGGCCAGGATCGCGGCGCCGACGCGCAGGGCGTGCTCGACCGCGCCGTCGGCAGCGACCCGGACGGCCTTCGCGCCGGAGAACTCCACATCCGCGACCGGCCGGGTCCGGTCGAGCGACGTCACGGGCGTGATGTCCGCCTGCTCGGTCAGCCACAGCGCGCCGTCGGCGGGGACGACGAGCGTTCCTCGCACGTCGGCGACGCTGCGGACCGTGCCGGTCAGCCGGTCGCCGTCGACGGTGATGTGCGGCAGCGGGCCGCCCGGCCACGCCGACAGCGGCACCACCAGGGTCGCGTCCCCGCGCAGGGCCTCGGCCGCGTGCGGGTCGTCCGTGGCGCGCAGCAGCGCGGCGGTGGCCAGCACCGAGCCCAGGAACGGCACCGGGGCGACGGCCCGGCCCAGCTCCTCGGCGACGACGGCGACTTCCCGCCAGCCCGCGCCCTGCCCGCCCAGCTCCTCGGGCACGGGGAGCGTGGTCGCGCCCATCGCCCGCAGCGCCGACCACACCGTCGCGCCGTCGAGGTCGTCGACCTTGGTCGGGTTGTCCTCCAGCACCTCGGCGACGGCAGTGCGCAGCTGGGTCTCGACATCGGTGTCCACCAGGGACTGGCTCATCGCGGCAGGTCCTTCCACGGCACGTCCTTGTCCACCCTGGCCTCGGCGGGCAGTCCGAGTATCCGCTCGGCGATGATGCCGCGCAGGATCTCCGAGGTGCCGCCCTCGATGGAGTTGCCCTTGGCCCGCAGGTACCGGTACCCGGCGTCGTTGCCGGTGAAGTCGACGACGTCGGGGCGGCGCATCGTCCAGTCGCCGTAGCGCAGCCCGTCGGCGGCCAGGAACTCGACCTCCAGGCCCGACAGCCGCTGCGACAGCCGGGCGAAGGCCAGCTTCATCGCCGAGCCCTCCGGGCCCGGGTGCCCGGCGGCCAGGCTCTCGCGCAGCCGCTGCCCGGCCAGGCGCAGCGCCTCGCTCTCCACCCACAGCCGCACCAGCCGGTCGTGCAGCTCGGGCGTGCGCAGCTCGGGGTTCTGGCGCCAGGTCTCGGCCACGACGCCCGCCATGCCGCCCTCGCGCGGCATGGGCCGCCCGCCGATGGCGACCCGCTCGTTCATCAGCGTGGTCTGCGCGACCCGCCAGCCGTCGCCGACGTCCCCGAGGCGGTGCGCGTCGGGGATGCGCACGTCGGTGAGGAAGACCTCGTTGAACTCGGCCTCGCCGGTGATCTGGCGCAGCGGCCGCACGTCGACGCCCGGAGCGGTCATGTCGCAGATGAAGTACGTCATGCCCGCGTGCTTGGGCACGTCCGGGTCGGTGCGGGCGATGAGGATGGCCCACCGCGCGGTGTGCGCGGACGATGTCCACACCTTCTGCCCGGTGACCACCCAGTCGTCGCCGTCGCGGCGGGCGCGGGTGGCCAGGCCCGCGAGGTCGGAGCCCGCGCCGGGCTCGGAGAACAGCTGGCACCACACCTCCTCGCCGGTCCACAGTGGACGCAGGAAGCGGGCCCGCTGCGCGTCGGTGCCGTGCCGCAGGATCGTCGGCGCGGCCATGCCGAGCCCGATCCCGATGCGGCGCGGGTTGTTGTCCGGCGCGCCCGCGGCGGCCAGCGCGCGCTCCACGACGGGCTGCAGCGCGATCGGCGCGCCGAGGCCGCCGAGGCCCTCGGGGAAGTGCACCCACGCCAGCCCGGCGTCGAACCGCGCGCGCAGGAACGCCGTCCGGTCGCCGGTGTCGTGCTCGGCCAGCAGCGCGGCCACCCGCCGGAGCAGGTCCTCCTCGGTCATCGTCGCCTCCTTCACGGCACCAGCAGGACGACGGCGTCGGCGACGCAGCCGGGCTTCGCCTCGCCCTGGATCTCGATCGTCTGGCGGAAGACCGCCTGCACGCCGAACTTCGCCTCGGTCACTTCCAGCAGTTCCGAGCCCATCCGCACCCGCGCGCCCACCTTGACCGCGGTGGGGAAGCGGACCTTGTTGAGGCCGTAGTTGACGCCCGCCTGGAAGCCCTCGAAGCGGTAGATGCCGCGGCCGAGCAGCGGGACCAGGGAGAGGGTCAGGTAGCCGTGGGCGATCGTGCCGCCGAACGGGCCCCTGGCCGCGCGCTCGACGTCGAGGTGGATCCACTGGTGGTCGCCGGTGGCGTCGGCGAACTCCCGGACCCGCTCCTGGGTGATCTCCAGCCACTCGCCGTGGCCGAGGTGCTCGCCGACGGCGGCCTTGAGGTCGTCGAGACCGTGGAATGTCCGCATCAGTTCCTCGGCCCGCCCGCGACGTAGATGACCTGGCCGGAGACGAAGCCGGACTCCGGGCCGCAGAGGAAGGACGCCAGCGCGGCGATGTCCTCGGGCGTGCCGACCCGCCCGACCGGGATCGCCGCGGCGGCCGCGGCCTTGAAGTCCTCGAACGACACGCCGACCCGCGCCGCGGTCGCGGCGGTCATCTCGGTGGCGATGAACCCGGGGGCGATGGCGTTGGCGGTGACGCCGAACTTGCCCAGCTCGATCGCCAGCGTCTTGGTGAGGCCCTGCAGGCCCGCCTTCGCGGTGGCGTAGTTGGCCTGGCCGCGGTTGCCGAGCGCGGAGGTGCTGGAGAGGTTCACGACGCGGCCGTACTTCTGCTCGACCTGGTGCTTCTGCACCTCCCGCGCCATGAGGAACGAGCCGCGCAGGTGCACGGTCATCACGGTGTCCCAGTCGTCGTCGGACATCTTGAACAGCAGGTTGTCCCGCAGCACGCCCGCGTTGTTGACCAGGACGGTGGGCGCGCCCAGCTCCTCGGCGACCCGGGCGACGGCGGCCCGCACCTGCTCGGTGTCCCCGACATCGGCCCCGACGGCCAGCGCGGTACCGCCGTCGGCGGTGATCGCCTCGACGGTCCCCGCGCAGGCGGCCTCGTCGAGGTCGACGACGGCCACGGCCATCCCGTCCTCGGCCAGCCTGCGGGCCACGGCGGCCCCGATCCCCCGGGCGGCCCCGGTGACGATGGCGGTGCGGGACTCGGACACGGCTCTCCTCCGATCGACGACCTAAGCAAGCGCTTAGCAAGCTACTCGCCGGTTCGATCGGTGTCCACTGTTCGGTCCGAGGCCGTTCAGCCCGCCTTGATGAGCGGCGCGTCCCGTGACAACTCCCGGAACCCGACGCCGTAGTACAGGCCGCGCGCCGCGACGTGCGCGGGCGCGCCCAGGCAGACGACGGTCGCGTGGGTGGCGCCCGCCGCCCTGGCCAGCCGCATCCCGTGCAGGATCATCGCCCGGCCCAGCCCCAGCCGCCGATACCCCGGATGCGTCCCGACCGGCTCGAACTGGGCGGACCGGTTCGCCTCGTCGAGCCACAGGATCGTCGAGGCCGCCATCGTCCCGTCCGGCGCCTCCACCAGGACGTGCAGGTCGCCGCGGTACCCCGGGGCCTGCCGGACGCCCGCGTAGCTCTCGGCGGTGTAGGAGGAGGGGGACCAGGCGTCGATGTGGGCCTGGACCGCGGCCTCCGGACCGGCATCGTCGGCCGTGCGGAACCGGAACCCGGCGGGCAGCACCGGCTGGTCGAGGTCGGCGAGGTCCCGCTCGGTGAGCTGGGTCCAGCGGCCCGCGTCGCCGAGCGCGGCCGGGTCCGCCGTGAAACCGTGCGCGGCCCACCGCTCCAGGGCGAACGCGTCGGCGGCGCTGGGCAGCACCGTGCGCTCGATGCCCGCCGCCGTGGCGTCGTACCAGCCGATCACCTCGTCGACCAGCTCGGCGTGCTCGGGATGGACCTGGTAGGCCAGGTACGCGGCGGTCACGTCCTTCACGGACCCGTCGCTCAGCCGCACCCGGCGCGGAAGGTGCGCCCAAGCCCAGGCGACCAGATCCCCGCCGTGGGACCACAGCTGGCACGGCCACGTCGCGCCGTCGGCCGCGTGCCCCCTGCCCCAGTTCCAGGCCAGCTCGCCGAACGACGCGTCGCTGTTCACCAGTTCCGGCCGGGCGGCGGTGATCCGCTGCGCCAGCCGCTGCATGCGCCGCACGGCCGCGACGGTCACCAGGTCGACGGTCATGGTGGGCCACTGTGTCAGGCCGCCGCGAGACCGTCGAACCCATTTCGCAGGGGGCAACCCGTTGCCGTCGGACGTGGGCGACGGCACAGGACGGGCCGGTCGCGCTGGCGGTCCGGGGCATCCGCCGGACGTAGGGTGGGCGGGTGATCAATGACGCTCACGCAGTGCCCTACACGGGTCTCGCCCTGGACCGCGCGGGCAATCGGCGCGCGGATGACGGCTGGCTGGCCGCGGCGCGCGAGGACCCGGCCGCCCGCGCGCTGGTCTTCTGGCGCGACCGCTGCGCCGTCGCCGACGGGCTCCCCTTGACCGTGCCGGTGACCCCGGACGCCGTGTTCCTCGGCGTGGACCACGCGCCCCTGTTCGCCGTCGACGTCGCCGACGAACCGGAGGAGACCACCGACATCCGGGCGCTCTACCTCCGCTTGTCCACTGAGGACTCCACTCGGCTCGCCTACGCCAGAGGCCTGCTGCACTGGCACCGCACCCACCGCTTCTGCGGCGCCTGCGGGCAGGAGGCCGAGCCGCGCCGCGGCGGGCACCTGCGCGTCTGCGCCGGGTGCGCCCGCGAGCTCTACCCGCGCATCGAGCCCGCGGTGATCGCGCTGGTCGAGCACGGCGACCGCTGCCTGCTCGCCCGCCACCGCGGCGGCGCCGGGTTCGCCGCCGTCGCCGGGTTCGTCGAGATCGGGGAGAGCCTGGAGGACGCCGTGCGCCGGGAGGTCGCCGAGGAGACCGGGGTGGCCGTCGCCGACGTCGGCTACCTCGCCTCCCAGGCGTGGCCGTTCCCGGCGGGCCTCATGGTCGGCTTCCGCGCCCGCGCCGCCAGCGACCACATCGAGGTGGACGGCGAGGAGATCGCCGAGGCGCGCTGGTTCACCCGCGCCGAGGTCCGCGCCATGAGGAGCAGGCCGGACTCCATCGAGGCGTTCCTCATCGCGGACTGGCTAGGCGCGTGAGCGCATCACCGAGGCCGTGTGCTCGTCCGCCGGGTACAGCGCCTCGATGGACAGCTCCGACACGGTGACGTCCACCGCCCCGCCGAACGTGGTGATCGTGCCGACGAAGGCCAGTTCGCCGTCGTCGCCGCGCAGCCGCAGGGGCACCACCACGTCCTCCCCGGCCGTCGGGGACGGACGCGGCAGGTCGCCGGGATAGGAGCACAGCTCGTCGTACAGCTCGCCCAGCGACTCGTCCGCGGTGAACGCGATCTTGCGGCGCAGCCTGCACAGCACGTGCTCGCGCCACTGCGCGAGGTTGACGATGCGCGGCGCCAGCCCGTCGGGGTGCAGGCTGGCGCGCAGGATGTTGACCGGCGGCGTGAGCAGCCGGGGCGCGATGCCCGTCAACAGGGTGTGCAGGGCGGCGTTGGCGTCGACCATCCGCCATGAGCCGTCCACCACCGTCGCCGGGTACGGGTTGTGGTCGTGCAGGGCGCGCCGGATGGCCCGCCCGACCGCGTCCATCCTCGGCGCGTCCAGAGAGGACTGGGTGAACAGCGGGGCGAAGCCCGCCGCCAGCAGCATCCGGTTGCGGTCGCGCAGGGGCAGGTCCAGGCTCTCGGCCAGGAGCAGCACCATGTCCCGGCTGGGCAGCGCCCGCCCGGTCTCCACGAAGCTGAGGTGCCGGGTGGAGATGTCCGCCTGCAACGACAGATCGGCCTGGCTGAGCCTGCGGTGCTCCCGCCACTGCCGCAGCAGGGTGCCCACCGGAACCTGTGCTGTTGTCATGCCTTCCGACGGTACGGAGCCGGATGCGGACGGGCCATTACCTCCGGGGTAAAGCCCGTGCGGCCGAGGTGGTGCAGACTGGGGCGGTGCGGTTCGCCGACCGGGCGGAGGCGGGCCGGGTCCTGGCCCGGTCGCTGGCCCCGCTGCGCCGGTGCGGGCCGATCGTGCTGGGGCTGCCCCGCGGCGGGGTGCCCGTGGCGGCCGAGGTGGCCGCCGCCCTGCACGCCGACCTCGACGTCGTCGTCGTGCGCAAGGTGGGCGCGCCCGGGCACGCCGAGCTGGCCGTGGGCGCGGTGGGGGAGCGGGGCGTCACGGTCCGGCTGGATGGCGTCCTCGCCGACCTCGGCATCACCTGGGCCGACGTGGCGGCCACGGCCGAGCGCGAGCGCGCCGCCGTGGCGCGCAGGGCGACCGACCTGCGCGGCGACGCCGAGCCGCCCGACCTCGCCGACCGGGTCGTGATCCTGGTCGACGACGGCATCGCCACCGGGGCGACGATGGCCGCCGCCGTGCTGGTCGTCCGCGATCGGGGCGCGTCCGGGGTCGTGGTCGCCGCGCCGGTCGCGCCCCGCGACACCGCCGCCCGGCTCGGGGCCGACGCCTTCGTCTGCGCCCACACGCCGCGCCGCTTCTCCGCCGTCGGGCAGTGGTACGCCGACTTCGGCGAGGTCACCGACGCGGAGGTGCGCGCGGCGCTAGGGCTCTAGCCGCAGCCCGGGATGCGCGCCGAGCAGGTCGAGCAGCCGCCGCAGAGCGGCTGGCGGGTTGTGCAGGACCAGGTCCCCGCCCGACAGCGCGCCCGCGGCCTCGACCAGGGCGACCGCGCCCCAGACGTCGACGAAGTCCATCTCGGACAGGTCCAGGTGGACGTCGCCGACGGCCTGGCGGCACAGCGCGCGCAGCAGTTCGGCGAAGTCGGGACGGTTGCGCAGGTCGGCGTCGCCCTGCAGGCGAGGGGGGTCGGCGTGGGTCACGGCCGCGCGCCCGTCCGGACGGGTGTGGATGCGGCCACGGCGTGCCCCTCCGGCGTGGTGCTGTCAACAGAGTGGCCGGAAGCCTACGCGTCGGGACCGGGTGCGGATCGGGTCGAAAGACCTCACCCGGACCGGGGCCGGGCCAGGTCGTACACGGTGTGGTCGCCGATTGTGGCCGGGGTGAAGGTGGCCGCCACCCAGTCGGCGATGGCGCCGCCGCCCGGACCCGCGAACGACCGGCCGCCGCCCTCGCCGACGTAGTAGCGGATCGCGCCGTCGGCGACGTGGCGCTGGAACTCGGCCAGGGTGGGCGCCGGGTCGGCCCCGGAGAACCCGCCGATGCCGATGACCGGCCTGCCGCTGGCCAACTGCAGCGCGCCCGCCTGGCCTGCGCCGGTCGTCGCCGCCGCCCACCGCGTGTCGGTGGCGCGCAGCGCGGCGACCAGTTCGGGGTCGGCGTCCGGCCGCATGGGCATCGCGTCCGAGGCGCGGGCGGGACCGGACATCGGGATGGAGCCGCCGTGCGGGGTGACGGCTGTGGCCACCGTGTAGGCCGTGGTGGCGCCGAGGCAGGCGACGATCGCCAGCGCCCCGACCCGCCACGTGCGGTGCGCGCCCACCGCGATCGCGGTGCCCGCCGCCAGCCCGACCGCGCCGACCGCCCACCGCAGCCACGGCTGCCAGTCGGGATCGCGCAGGAGCAGCACGAACGACCACCCGGCGGTCACCACGACGATGCCGGCGAGGGTGATCCGCGCCCCGGTGTGGTCTCGGCCCCGCCACAGCTCCCACCCGGCCACGCCCGCCACGCCCGCGATGCCGGGCGCGAGCGCGACGGCGTAATAGGGGTGGGTGATGCCCTGCATGAAGCTGAACACCGCGGCGGTGACCAGCGTCCAGCCGCCCCAGAGCAGCAGCGCGGCCCGGGTACGGTCGGTGCGCGGCGCCCAGCGGGTGAACCACAGGCCCGCGACCAGCCCGATGAGCGCGGCCGGGAGCAGCCAGGCCACCTCGGAGCCGAAGGCGAGACCGAGCATGCGGCCCCAGCCGGTCTCGCCGCCGAACGCCGTGCCCGGCCCCGACCCGCTCGGGTTGCCGCCGCCGCCGAACACCCGGCCCAGCCCGTTGTACCCCAGGGCCAGGTCGAGGACGGAGTCGTCGGTGGACCCGCCGATGTACGGGCGCGAGTCCGCGGGCCACAGGTCGGCCACGGCGATGTACCAGCCCGCGGCGACCGCCACCGCAGCGCCCGCCCCCGCCACGTGCAGGACGCGCCTGCCCAGGCCGATCGGCGCCGCGATCAGGTAGACCAGGGCGAGCGCGGGCAGCACCACCATGGCCTGCAGCATCTTCGTCAGGAACCCGAAGCCGACGGCGACGCCCGCGAGCGCGAGCCACCGCCCGCTGCCCTTCTCCGTGGCGCGCACGGTGCAGTAGCCCGCGGCGACGAGCAGCAGCGTGAGCAGCGCGTCGGGGTTGTTGAAGCGGAACATCAGCGCGGCCACCGGGGTCGCGGCCAGCGCGGCGCCCGCCAGCAGGCCTGCGGTCTGGCCTGACCAGCGCCGCACGGCGGCGTAGAGCAGCCACACCGAAGCCACGCCCGCGAGCGCCTGCGGGACGAGCATGCTCCACGGCGAGAACCCGAAGACGCGGCCGGACAGCGCCATCAGCCAGAGCGCGGCGGGCGGCTTGTCGACGGTGACGGTGTTGCCCGGGTCCAGCGAGCCGAAGAACAGCGCGGTCCAGTCCTGGGTGCCCGCCTGGACGGCGGCGGCGTAGAACTCGTTGCCCCAGCCGTTCGCGCCGAGGTCCCAGAGGTAGAGCAGCGCGGTCGCGGCGAGCAGCGCGATGATCGGCGCGCGGGTCATTTGTCCTCCACAGTGGACTGGCGGAAGACCCAACCGCGCAACAGCAGGAAGCGCAGCAGGGTGGCGACGAGGTTCGCGGCCACGAGCACGGTCAGCTCCGCGGCCCGGCCCGGCTCGCCGAAGGCGTGCAGGACGGCCAGGGAGCCGCTGGTCAGGCCGAGGCCGATGGCGAAGACGATCAGGCCGTGGAACTGGTGGCGCAGCGCGCCTTCCGCACCGCGCACGCCGAAGGTGAGCCGCCGGTTGGCCGCGGTGTTGCCCACCGCCGTGATCAGCAGCGCCACGAGGTTGGCAGCCTGCGCCCCGAGCCCGCCGCGCAGCAGCACGTACAGCAGGAGGTAGGCCAGGGTGCTGAGCGTTCCGACCGTGGCGAACCGGACGACCTGCCGGAGCAGTCCCCTCGGCACGCCGGGCGGGTCGCCGCCGATCGCGCCGCGCGCCCACTGGGCCCGCAGGCGGGCGACCGGGAGCCTGCCGGTGAGCAGGCCGCGGCCGAGCCGGGCGATGCCGCGCAGGTCGGCCAGCGCGGTGGCCAGGATGTCGACCCGGCTGTCCGGGTCATCGATCCAGTCCACCGGCACCTCGTGGATGCGCAGCCCGGAGCGCTGGGCGAGCACCAGCAACTCGGTGTCGAAGAACCAGCCCGGGTCGGCGACGTGCGGCAGCAGCGCGGCGGCCACGTCGGCGCGGATCGCCTTGAACCCGCACTGCGCGTCGCTGAACCGCGCGGCGAGCGTGCCGCGCAGGATCAGGTTGTACGCCCGGGAGATGAGCTCCCGCTTGGGACCCCGCACCACCCGCGCGCCGCGCGCGAGCCTGCTGCCGATGGCGATGTCGGAGTGCCCGGAGATCAGCGGCGCGACGAGCGGGGAGAGCGCGGCGAGGTCGGTGGACAGGTCGACGTCCATGTAGGCCAGCACCGCCGCGTCCGAGGCCAGCCAGGCGGTGTGCAGCGCGCGCCCCCGGCCCTTCTCGTCGAGGCGGACGGCGGTGACGCCGGGGAGTTCGTCGGCCAGTGCCCGCGCGATGGCGGCGGTGCCGTCGGTGCTGGCGTTGTCGGCGATGGTGACGCGGAAGGTGTAGGGGAAGTGGTCGCGCAGGTGGTCGTGCAGCCCGCGGACGCACCGTTCCAGGTCCGCTTCCTCGTTGTGCACGGGGACGACGACGTCGAGCACCGGGGCGGGGCCGGTCGTGCGGACGGGCGGGCGCGCGGGCATCGTGGCGGTCATGTCCCCGACGATCGGGCGCTCGGCTGGGCCTCCGGTGTGCCCGGCCTGTGCGGATCCTGTGCGGCTCATCGGGCCGTGAGGTCGTAGACGGCGACCCCGCCGATGATGGTGGGGGTGAAGGTGGCCTCCACCCACTCGGCGATGCGGTGCGCCTCGTCGCTGCCGGTGTCGCCGCGCATCATGGTGCTCTCGATGTAGTAGTGGATCTCCTTGCGCCGCACCAGGTCCTGGAACTCGGCGAGGGTCGGTGCGGGATCGGTGCCGTTGAACCCGCCCAGGGCGAGCACGGGTGCTCCCGCGGCCAGCTGGTACCCGGCGGCGTTGTTGGAGCCGAGCGCGGCGGCTGCCCAGGTGTAGCGGTCGGCGTCGGCGGCCAGCACCGCGGCCAGCTCGGGCTCCGGCGTCGGCGCGCTCAGGAGCCCGCCGCCGACCATCATCCCGCCCGAGCGCGGCCCCACGGTGGGGATCGCGCCCTGGTGCGGCACCGCGGCCGTGGCGACGGAATACAGCGCAGGGGCGAGGAACGCGGCGGTGAGCGCGAGTCCCGCGGCCGCGGTCGTCCTGGCCCCGACGGCGATCAGCACGACGGCCGCCGCCGCCAGGACCGCGACGGCGGGACGCAGCCACGGCAGCCACTCGCCGTCGAGCAGGACCCACGCCTGGACCGCGCAGACGACCACGCCGGTGGCGAGCAGCGGGGCGTTGCGGCCGCGCCACGCCGCCGTCGCCGCGATCCCGATCAGCGCGCCGATGGCGGGCGCGAGCGCGACCGCGTAGTAACTATGGACGATGCCCTGCATGTAGGTGAAGACCAGGCCGGTGACGACGAGCCAGCCGCCCCAGATCAGCAGCGCCGCCCGCGTGCGGTCCGTGCGCGGCGCGGAGCGGGTGAACCACAGGCCCGCGCCGAGGGCGATGAGCGCGGCGGGCAGCAGCCACGCGATGTCCTGGCCCATCTCCCAGCCCAGCAGCCGCGCCCAGCCCGGGCTGCCCCAGCCAGCGCCGCCGCCGACACTGCCGACCTCGTCGCCGTTGAGCCGCCCGATCCCGTTGTAGCCGAGGGTGAGTTCGAGGACGCTGTCGGTCTGCGACCCGCCGATGTGGGGCCTGCTGCCCGAGGGGATCAGCTCCACCACCGCGACCCACCAGCCGCCCGCCGCGACCACCGCGCCGAGGGCGATCGCCAGGTCCCGGACGCGCCGCCGCAGGCGCACCGGCGCGGCGACCAGGTAGGCGAGGCCGAGACCGGGCAGGACCAGGAACGCCTGCAGCATCTTCGTGAGGAACCCGAGGCCCACGGCGACACCCGCCAGCGCGAGCCACCGCGCGCTCCCGCCCTCAACCGCCCGGACCGTGGCGTAGGCGGCGGCGATGAGCAGCAGGACGAGCAGCGCGTCCGGGTTGTTGAACCGGAACATCAGCGCCGCCACCGGGGTGACGGCCAGCGCGGCGCCCGCGATGAGCCCCGCTGCGGGGCCGGACCAGCGCCGGACGGTCGCGTACAGCAGCCAGACCGACGCGACCCCGGCCAGCGCCTGCGGCAGCAGGACGCTCCAGCCGCTCAGCCCGAACAGCCGCACCGACAGGCCCATGACCCAGACGGCGGCGGGCGTCTTGTCCACCGTGATCCCGCCCGCGGCGTCCGTCGCGCCGAAGAACAGCGCCCACCAGCTCTCGGCGCCCGCCTGGGCGGCGGCCGAGTAGTAGGCGTTCGCCCAGCCCGACTCGTCCAGGCCGACCAGGTACAGCGCGGCCGTCGCCGCGAGGAGTCCGATGAGGGGCCAGTGCGGCCTCGTGCGTGCGGCGACCAGCGTCATACGGCCACCGTCGGGCCGGGCGCTGGGTCGATCTTGTGCGCTGGCTGTGCGCTACCTGTGGAGCCGGATGGCGAACCGCGTCCGCCCCGGCCTGCTCTCCACGCTCACGCCGCCGCCGTGCGCGGCGACGACCGCGGCCACGATCGCCAGCCCCAGGCCGGTGCTGCCCGCCGCGCGGGACCGCGACGTGTCGCCGCGCGCGAACCGCTCGAAGACGGTCGGCAGCAGGTCGGCGGGGATGCCGGGGCCGTCGTCGGTGACCGTGAGCGTGACGGTCCCGCCGCGAGTGGACAGCGCGGTCGTGACGGTGGTGCCCGGCGGGGTGTGGGTGCTGCCGTTCACCAGCAGGTTGGCCACGACCTGGTGCAGGCGCGCGGCGTCGCCGGTCGCGGTGACCGGCTCGGCGGGCAGGTCGAGGCGCCAGCGGTGGTCAGGACCGGAGACCTGGGCGTCGCCGACCGCGGTGACCACCAGCGCGGACAGGTCGACGGGCTCGCGCAGCAGCGGACGGCCGGAGTCCAGCCTGGCCAGCAGCAGCAGGTCCTCCACCAGCGCGGTCATCCGCCCGGACTCGGAGTCGACGCGGGCCAGCGCGTGCGCGACGTCGCCGGGGAGGCCGTCGTCGCGGCGGGCCAGCTCGGTGTAGCCGCGGATGGCCGCGAGCGGCGTGCGCAGCTCGTGGCTGGCGTCGGCGACGAACTGGCGCACCCGCGTCTCGCTCTCGTGCCGGGCAGCGAGGGCGTCGCCGACGTGGTCGAGCATGCGGTTGAGGGCCGCGCCGACCTGGCCGACCTCGGTGCGCGGGTCGGTGTCCCCGGCCGGGACGCGGTCGGGCAGGGCCACCTCGCCCTCGTGCAGCGGCAGCTCGGCGACGCGCCGGGCGGTCGCGGCCATCCGGTCGAGCGGGGTGAGGGCGCGGCGGACGAGCAGCGCGCCCGCCACGCCCGCGACCGTCAGGCCGATGAGCGACACGCCGCCGAGCACGAGCCCGACCGTCCACAGGGTGTCGTGCACGTCGGTCAGCGGCAGGCCGGTGACGACCACCGTGCGGGGATCGATCCGCACTGCCACCACCCGGTAGGTGCCCAGGCCGCCGAGGTCGCGCTCGCGGATCACGCCGTCGGCGGGCAGCGTGTGCAGCGGCGCGAGGTCGGTGAGCGCGCGGCGCTCGCCGGAGGGCGTCTGGACCTGGGCGAGCAGCCGGTCGCCGTCGACGATGACCGCGTCGATCGTGCCGGTCTCCTGGCCGGGCGGCGCGGGCCGGGGCGGGCCGGGCTGCGCCACGGCGCGGGCGCTGGCCGCCATGAGGTCGTCGTCGAGGCGGTTGAGCAGGAACGCCTGCAGGGCGACCATGACCGTCACGCCGATGACCAGGCACACCATCGCCAGCAGGACCGTCTGCTCGGCGATGAGCCGGGCGCGCAGCGAGCTAACCCGCGGGCTTGAGGACATACCCGGCCCCGCGCATCGTGTGGATCATGGGCGACCGGCCCGCGTCGATCTTCTTGCGCAGGTAGGAGATGTAGAGCTCGACGATGTTGGCCTGGCCGCCGAAGTCGTAGTGCCACACCCGGTCGAGGATCTGCGCCTTGCTCAGCACGCGGCGCGGGTTGCGCATGAGGTAGCGCAGCAGCTCGAACTCGGTCGCGGTGAGCGTGATCTCGACGTCGCCGCGGCGGACCTCGCGGGTGTCCTCGTCCAGGGTGAGGTCGCCGACGGCCAGCAGCCTGCGCCCGCCCGCCTCGGCGATGCCGGAGCGGCGCAGCAGGGCGCGCAGCCGCAGGACCAGCTCCTCGACGCTGAACGGCTTGGTCACGTAGTCGTCGCCGCCCGCGGCCAGGCCGGTGATGCGGTCCTCTACGGCGTCCTTGGCGGTGAGGAACAGCACCGGCATCTCGGCGGCCTCGGCGCGCACGCGGCGCAGCACCTCCGTGCCGTCGAGGTCGGGCAGCATCACGTCCAGGACGACCACGTCCGGCCGGAACTCGCGGGCGGCCCGCACGGCGCTGCCGCCGTCACCGGCGCTGCGCACCTCCCAGCCCTCGTACCGCAGCGCGATCGTGACGAGTTCGGCCAGCGTCGGCTCGTCGTCGACGACGAGCACCCGCACGGGCGCCCCGTCGGGCCTGCGCAGCTCGGGGCGTCTCATGGCGTCCATGGTCGGGGGCGATCCTGTGGAACACCTGTGCGCACAGAGTCCGCCCACCGCTTGCACAGGCGGCGCACAGGGTCCGCGGCGACGGTGGGTGTCGACAGTTCCGTCTGAGGAGGACGCGTTGACCGAGACCCCCGCTGACCCGCAGCCCGTGGAACCCACCTGGGGCGCGGCCCCCGAGGAGCCGCGCCGCTGGAACTGGCGCAAGACCGCCGTCGCCGCCGCGGTCGCCGTCGGCATCGCGGCCGCCGGTGGCGCCGCCGTCTGGGCCGCCAGCACGGCCGCGGGCGAACACGACGGCCGCGGCGGCGGCCCGATGATCCGCATGGCAGGCCCGATGGGCGACGTTGCCGCCCTTCATGGCGAGACGGTGATGAAGAACGATGACGGGGAGTACTACACCCAGCTCACTCAAACCGGTGAAATCCTGGAAATCACGGACGACGCGGTGACAGCCCGCAGTGAGGACGGCTTCACCCGCACGTATGTCATCACGGGCGACACGATCGTGCAGTCAGCGGAGGTGGGGGACAAGGCGATGATCGTGGCGGTGCTGGAGGGCGACACCGCCACGGCGGAGTCGGTCGTGGACGTCGCCGAGATGAAGCCGCCCGGCGGCGTCCACCGAGGCGGCGGCCCAGCGGGCCCCGACGCCCCGGACGGTCCGTGACGGTCACTTCGGCCCACGACGGTCACTTGTCGACCGGGTCGACCACCTTCGCGGCCGCCGCGATGATCGACCACAAGGGGCTCCGCGTCCGCTCGTAGTACACCCGCCGGTTAGCGGGCTCGCGGTACTCGGTGAGCATGCCCAGATCCACCAACCGCCCCAACTCGACCCCGGTGGCCGACTGCGCGATCACGGTCTTGGGCGGCTCGGACTGGAAGAACCGCGGCCCGGCGTGCTGATAGATCCACAACGCCAGCCGCAGCCTGCTCGGCCTGCCGAACAAGAGCCTGCCCACGTCACCGGCGTCCATGCCTCTCCTGAGCTCGCAAGTCCCTATCCAGTTTCAAGATAGCGGCCGAGGTGCTGGGTGGGCAATGGGGAGCGTGGAGGACGGTATGGGAATACAACTATCAAGATAATGCGCGTAGGGGAAGAGCGCCGCAGTGTGGGTCGGCGGGGGCAGCACAGCTATCCCGTGCGAGTGCAAAGCAGCATCGAGGAGAGGAGGTGACGCCCGCCGGGGAAGGGCAGGCCGGAGCCGTCCATCCCACAGCCGATGACCGCGTCCCGCACGCCAGACCCCTCGGTGCAGCTAGACCGGCCAAAGCACCAGCTGGGTGCCTAGCCGACCTCTGCCCACGCCATCGCCGCACCCACCTGCGGCCACCAAGCCTCCATGCCGCCTGCGGTCATGCGTCATCACCGCAGCCCGCTAGGCCTGGGTCGGCCGGACCGTCAACCGCCCGACCGCGCTGCCCATCCGGTGGCAGGTCGATGGTGCGCCGTCACCGGGGCTGCGATGGCTCGCCGGCGCTGCCCGTGCCGCCGTCGTGTCGGCCTTCTTCGTCGCGCCGCTGGCCGAGCCCTCCCGCCTCAGCGGACTCCGCTGGGGCGGAATTGGATGCTGATGCGGGGGCCGACCGGCTTGGCTGTCTTCGGGATGGCGTGGTCCCAGGTGCGTTGGCAGTCCCCGCCCATCACCAGGAGGTCGCCGTGGCCGAGGGGGTGGCGGAGGGTCTCGCCGCCGCCTCGGGGACGGAGGTGGAGGGACCGTGGGGCGCCGACCGAGAGGATGGCGACGTGGGTGTCCTCGGTGGCGCCCCGGCCGATGCGGTCGCCGTGCCAGGCGACGCTGTCGCGGCCGTCTCGGTAGTAGCAGAGGCCCGCGGTGGTGAACTCGACGCCGTAGTGGGCGGTCAGGGCGGCCCGGGCCTCGGTGAGGATCGGGTGGGGGAGTGGGGCGCCCTCCCGGTAGTACGAGAGCAGCCGGGGAACGGCGACGACGCCGTCGTACATTCTACGCCTCTCCGCGCGCCACGGAACCGATTCGGAAAGGTGGGCGAAGACCTCGTCCGCGCCGGAAAGCCAGCCGGGGAGCAGGTCGATCCATGCCGTCGCCGACAGCGGGGCGCGGCGGATTCCGGTCAGTGGAGCCAGTTCCGGATCACCGGGCCCGTCGAGCAGCGACTGTTGCAGTGGCAAGGACATGCCTCCAGTGTAACTCCTGTGTCGAACACCTGTGCGGTGAATCGATTATTTAACGGAGCCGTCCCCAACTCGCCCGGTGAGTTTCCGCACAATCGCAGTAGGGTATTCGGTGGGCCCCGCCGCCACCCCCCAGACGAATCGAGGCCGCTCCTCATGACCCTTATGTCCACAACAGACCGCACGCTGACCGCGCACCCGGGTTCGACGGAGGCCGCCGCCGTCCCGCGTGCCCGTTTCACCCCGCCGCCGCGGCCCAATGTGGTGCGGCCGCGGCCCGGCCTGCGGCTGGCGGCCTCGATCGACCGGGTGCTGGCCGATCCGACCGCGGACGTGGCGGTCGCCGAGCTGACCGCCGGGCTGGCGTGGACCGCGGCCCTGGGCGAGACCTGCCTGCTCACCGGCGCCGTGGCCGACGTGCGCCGGGGCATCGCGGCGCTGCGCGCGGGCAAGCCGGTGCTCGCGGTCGCGTCCCTGGAGGCGGCGCGCGCCGACCTCCCCATCCTCTGAGATCGTCCACTCAGGACCATCGGGCCGGTCACCCACCCGGGTGGCGTGACCGGCGTCACCGCCGCTCGCGATCCATGCTCCCTATGACCGACCCGCATCGGCGCGGGCCGACCCTCCAGGAGCCGCCATGACCCGTCAGTTGGACGCACCACCCGCGCTCGGATCGCCTTCGCCCGGCCTGGACCTCCGCCGGGCCGTCGAGGCCGCCCTGGTCGCCCTGGACTCGCCGTCGCCCAGCCATGACCTGGTGGCCGACGACCTGCTGGGCGCACTCGCCCGCACCGCCGCCATCGGCGACACCTGCGTCGTGCTGCCCGCCGCCGAGGCCGTCGGCCTCGCCCGCAGGCACCTGCGGGCCGAGCGGACCGACGCCGCGCACACCGCCCTCACCCAGGCGCTGGCGCTGCTGTCCCGCCGTCCCTGAGTCCCCGACGTCCCTGAGACGACCGGCACGCGGCCGTCCCCACAAGGGGCGGTCGCGTCGTCATTTCCGGCGCGGCTCCCGCCCGGGCGGCGGTGACGGGGTGGGGAACTCCGGGACCGGCGGGATCGCCATCGACACCGGTTCCGGGCCGATCTCCACCGGCTCGCCGTGGTGGGCCGACCGCACCGGGTCGCCGCTCACCAGCCGGTAGGACGCGGTGTCCCGCTCGATCTCCACGCAGATCCGGCTGCCCCGCCAGCACATCCGGAACGACGCCCGCGACAGCGCGCTCGGCAGCCGGGGCGCGAAGGTGAGCTCGCCGTGGTGGTCGCGCATGCCGCCGAACCCGGCGACGAGCGCCAGCCACGCCCCGGCCAGCGACGCCATGTGCAGCCCGTTGCGCACGTTCTCGTGCAGGTCCTGCAGATCGATCAGCGCCGTCTCGGCCAGGTAGTCGAAGGCGAGGTCCAGGTGCCCGCACTCGGCGGCCACCACGGCCTGGGTCGCTGCCGAGAGCGAGGAGTCGCGGATGGTGCGCGCCTCGTAGTAGGCGAAGTCCGCCGCCTTCTGCTCCAGCGTGAACAGGTCGCCGCGCAGGTGCAGGGCCAGCACGAGGTCGGCCTGCTTGACGACCTGCTTGCGGTACAGGTCGAAGTACGGGTAGTTGAGCATCAGCGGGTAGTTGTCCTCGGGAGTGCCCGCGAAGTCCCACGGCTCGTGCGAGGTGAACCCCTCCGACTGCGGGTGCACGCCGAGCAGGTTGTCGAACGGGACGCACATCTCGTCGGCCGCGTGCCGCCACGCCGCCAGCTCGTCGGCGTCGACCCCGAGCCGTTCGGCCGAGTCCGGGTTGCGCTCGCACGCGGCCACCGCCTCGGTCAGGTTCTTCTGGGCCATGACGTTGGTGTAGATGTTGTTGTCCACCACCGCGGTGTACTCGTCCGGCCCGGTGACGCCATCGATGCGGAACCCGTCGTGCGGGTCGTAGTGGCCCAGCGACATCCACAGCCGCGCGGTCTCCACCAGCAGCTCGGTGCCCTCGTTGCGGTCGAAGTCCCCGTCCTGGGTGGCGGCGACGTAGCGGGAGACCGCGTCGGCGATGTCGGCGGAGACGTGGAACGCCGCCGTGCCCGCGGGCCAGTACGCCGAGCACTCCGCGCCGTTGATGGACCGCCACGGGAACGCCGCGCCCTTCTTGCCCAGCACGTGGGCGCGCTCGCGGGCCTTCGGCAGCGTGCTGTGCCGCCAGCGCAGGGCGTCGCGGGCGGCGGCGGGCACGGTGTAGGTCAGCACCGGCAGCACGAACGTCTCGGTGTCCCAGAACGCGTGCCCGTCGTAGCCGGGCCCGGTCAGCCCCTTGCCGGGGATGGCCCGGTTCTCCCCGCGCACGCCCGCCTGCACGATGTGGAACAGCGCGAACCGCAGCGCCTGCTGCAGCTCGGGGTCGCCGTCGATCTCGACGTCGGCGACGTCCCAGAAGTCGTCGAGGAACCGGCGCTGCTCGGCCAGCAGCCCGGCCCAGCCGGTCTGCCGCGCGCCCGCCAGCGCCGCCTCCACCTGCGCGCGCAGCGCGGGCGCGGAGCGCTGCCCGGACCACCCGTAGCCGAGGTACTTCGTCACGCACAGCCGCTCGCCGAGCCCGACGTCGACCGCGGCGGTGAGCCGGGCCAGGTCCGTCTCCACGGTGAGCCCCGAGCGCAGGTTGTCCGGCGAGATGATCTCGTGGTCCATGCCCGCGGCCATGCGCAGCTCGGACTTGCGGGTGCGGTGCACCAGGACCGCGCGCTCGCCCTCGCCGTGCTGGAACTCCGCCACCAGCGGGTCGCGCAGCGCGGCGGCCACCCGGGGGTCGCGGCTCTCGGACACGATGGGCTCGTTGGCCAGCAGGTCGGACTGCACGACCAGCTGCAGCGGCCGGTCGACCGGCTCGACCTCGTAGCGGATCGCGGCCACCGCGCGCTGGGTGAACGACACCAGCCGCTGGGAGCGCAGCCGCACGAGCGCCCCGGTCGGGGACTCCCACTCCGTCTCGCGGGTGAGCACGCCGGTGCGGAAGTCGAGGGTGCGCTGGTGGGAGTGCGCCTTGCCGTAGCGCATGTCCAGCGGCTCGTCGTCGACCAGCAGCCGGATGATCTTGCCGTCGGTGACGTTGACGATCGTCTGGCCCGCCTCCGGGTAGCCGTAGCCCGCCTCGGCGTAGGGCAGGTCGTGGGCCTCGTAGAAGCCGTTGAGGTAGGTGCCCGGCAGGCCGACGGGCTCGCCCTCGTCGAGCGAGCCGCGCAGCCCGATGTGCCCGTTGCTCAACGCGAAGGTCGACTCTGTCCGGTGCAGGTTGTCCACCGCGAGCCCCCGCCAGCGCAGCTCCCACGACGCGCACTCGAACCCCGGGATCACGGCGCCCCCAACAGGTCGGCCAGGTCGTCGACGACGATGTCCGCGCCGCGGGCGCGCAGCGCGTCGGCGTGGTCGGCGGTGCCCGCGCGGTTGACGCCCACCACGTAGCCGAAGCCGCCCGCCTTGCCCGCCTCGACGCCGGAGATGGCGTCCTCGAACACGGCAGTGCGCTCCGGGGACGCGCCGAGGGCCCGGGCGCCCGTGAGGAAGGAGTCCGGCGCGGGCTTGCCCGCCAGCCCGTCCCTGGCGATGACGACGCCGTCGACGCGGGCCTGCACGTACTCGGCCAGGTGCGCGGAGGCGAGCACGGCCTCGCCGTTGGCCGAGGACGTCACCACCCCGATGGCCAGGCCCGCGTTCCGGGCGGCCTTGAGGTAGGCGACGGACCCGGCGTACGGCTCCACGCCCTGCTCCTCGATGGTGGCCAACAGCAGTTCGTTCTTGCGGTTGCCGACCCCATGCACGGTGGGCAGCTCGGGGGAGTCGTCGGGCGTGCCCTCCGGCAGGGTGATGCCCCGGGTGGCGAGGAAGGTGCGCACGCCGTCGGCGCGCGGGCGGCCGTCGACGGAGGCGAGGTAGTCGACGTGGGTGAACGGCTCGCGGTCGCCCTCGGGCCACCCGGCGAGGAAGCTGTCGAAAGTCTTGCGCCACGCGGCCTCGTGCAGTGTCGCGGTGCTGGTCAGCACCCCGTCGAGGTCGAAAAGGCAGGCGGTCGTGGAATCGGGCAGTCCGATCATCCCCCGAAGCTACCGTCGTGGCGGCCGACCGGCAGGTCGGTGAGCAGGGTCACGCTCCGTGAGGAACGTTTAGTGGCGGCCGCGCGTTGAAGAGGTGTCGCCGCCTGCAGCAGGGCCGGTCGACGTTTCCCAGGCGGACACGTCCCCCGTCCGCTCGGACGCACGTCGCAGCCGGTGCGCCGGCGACCTGGACCGCCGACCGGACAGTCATCCCCCAGCCCGTCCGGTCGGCGGTTCCCTTTAGTCACTCGGGGTGATCCTCACGCAGGGACTTCGCCACGGACCCGCCCGCCTCGTCGGCCGACTGGCCGCGGCCCGCCGCCTCGGTCGGCGGCCGGTGCAGGCGGTCGACGGGCGGGGCCTCTTCGGGCCCGCCCTCCAGGCGGTCGGCGTCCTCGGCGGGGGCCTCGGGGTCGGGCACCGGGATGTCCGGCTCCTCCTCGGCCAGTTTGCTGTCCAGGCTCTCGCCCTCGCGGGCCTCGTTCGGGGTGGTGCCGTGCTTGGTCGCCTCGGCCCACCGCTCGGGTGGTTCGACGCCCGCCTCCAGGGGGTCGAGGTCAAGGGATTCCTCGTCCAGGCTCTCGGCCTGGCTGCGGTCGCTGGTCATGCCGGGGCAGTACCCGTTTCGCGCCGGGGCGAACCGGGTACCTCACGGCCAGTGATCGCCGCTCTAGGAGGGAGACCGCTCGTGGATGACGGCACCTATCTGGCCATTCTCGTGCTCGGCGTCGTACTGGTCGCGGTCGACGCCGCCATCATCTACCGCAGCGGCCTGCGCTACCTGGTCCGTTCCTACGCCGACCCCGCGTCGGCGAAGTCGATGGCCCGGCTCGTGACCACCCTGTTCAGCATCGCCGTCCTCGGCGTGCTCCTGCTGATCACCGCGACCGACATCGGCGAGGGCGACGGGGTGCAGGCGATCGCGCTGCGCCTGGGTATCGTGTTGATCCTGATCGCCGTGGCGCACGCCATCACGATCAAGGTGCTGACGCGGATGCGCGACCGGCTGGACACCGAGAACAAGACCAAGCAGCACTACGGCGACCCGTCCACTCGCGACGTGCCCGATGTCCCTCCACAGAGCACCGTTCGGCGAAACGTGACGGGATAACGGTTTCGGCGTGACAGCTTCCCGGTCGGCCGGTGCTCCTCGCACTGGCCGACCGGTCGTCGTCGGTCGCACACTGGAACTCGCCCAGCCCGCGGCGAGGGGAGTGCGAGATGACGGCGATGGCGGCCCGCGCAGGGTCAACCCGCAGCAAGGCCGACGCCAGGATGGCCGACGTGATCACCGTCGCGCTGTCCGCGCTGCCCCCGAAGGGCCGCAGGGTCGCGATGCGCAGGCTCGCGCTCGCCCTGGCCAACCAGCAGCGCACCGGTGACACCACCGTCGTGCGCCACTACCTGGAGAGCCTGGTGCTCACCGCCCGCATGATGCGCACGCCGGGATATGCCGAGGCCGTCGCCGCTCCGTCACAATCCGAGGCGGACCTCGATGTGGGGGACGTGATCGGCAGGCTGGAGGCGCACGACCGTGACCCGGGAACGTAGACGGCTGCGGCTTTCGCTCGGCATGGCCCAGCTCGAGGAGTGGGCGGCCACCGCGGGCCAGGCGGACAAGAACGCCCTGTACAAGATGCTGTTCGCCGTGGCGGACGGCTCGGTGTTCCGCACCTACAAGGTGCTCGACGACGTGCAGAAGGTCGGCGAGTTCTTCGTGCTGGTGCGCGAGGACCTGGTCGTCAAGGTGTCCTTCCCCCGGCCGGGGACCTTCGGCGTGCTCTACATCGGCTCGCCCGCCGACGGGCCGTTCAGCGACGCGGACGCTGCCTGATCGACCCTTCGGCTGCGGGGCCAGGGCCGATCAGCCCAAACTCCGCCCCGCTTCGTTGAGCTTTGCCCGATCCCTGTGCCAGCCTGGCGACGAGGGTCTCGCCAGGTGTTCCCCGAGGAGGTTCCCAGTGTCGTCTTTGGACGTTCCCGGGCTGGACATGTCCAGCCGGGTCCGGGCCCGTGACATCCAGATGGCCGCCGTCGCCGACGTGCGCCGCCGGGTCCTGATGATCTCCGGCGCCGTCGACGTCAGCGGCCACGACGTGTCGATGTCGATCAACCTGCCCGAGCCCGGCCGCTGGCAGGTCATCAAGTCCGAGACCAACCTGACCGACCAGACCTGGCTGGCCATGCAGGTCACCACCGACGAGAACACCCACTTCGTCGACAGCCAGGAGACGCTGATCCTCTCCCGGCAGTTCACCAGGACCTTCCTCACCCCGGACCTGAGCAGGCTCACCTTCTTCGACGGCGAGGTCCGCCCCGGCGAGGCCGTGCTGATGGCCTTCGACATCGAGGCCACGAGCCGCAAGCCCGCCTACGCCCACGCCCGCTACGTCGCGGGCGACGACGAGACCCCCGAGCAGGTCGCGGCGAACCTCGAGCGCGTCGTGGCCGACGGCATCGCCCAGCGGCCGATGGTCGAGATGATCGTCCCGGTCACCGTCATCGGCTGATTTCGGCGGCGGCGGGAGCGCGTCTCCCGCCGCCGTTCCACCACCTGGCGTCTGGGGGATCGGTGCCGTCTGTCTTCATGCCATCGCCGGAGCTGCTGGACTCGCCGCGGCGGCGGCCGTGGCCCGGCCTGACCCCGCTGCCCGCCCACCGCGCCGACACCCCGCCGGAGCGGGTGGCCGTCGCCGTCGTCGGCGCCGGTCCCGCGGGCCTGGCGGTGGCCTCGGCGCTGTGGCACCTCGGGATCGAGGACGTGGCGCTGCTCGACGCTGGCGAGCGCACGTGCGGGCGGTTCCTCGACCGCGTCGACCGGCTGGGCCAGCGGGTGCTGCGCTCGCCGTACGAGCACCACCCCGGCGTCGAGGGCTACCGCGACTGCGAGCTGCTCGACTTCGCCCGCCTGCACTGGGGCCTGCTGACCCCGGTCGAGCGCCGCGAGGTGCGCATGGCGCAGGCCGGGCACCGCTCGGTCGTGCCGCTGGACGTCTTCGAGGCCTTCTGCGGGCACGTCGCCGACGCGCATGCCGTGGGGGAGCGCACGTGGCGCGCCACCGTGCGGTCGGTCGTCCCGCGCGCGGAGGACGTCGTCCTGCGCACCGACACCGGGGACGTGCGGGCGCGCTACGTCGTGCTGTGCCTGGGCGAGGAGCGCGGCACGGCTCCCGACGGCTGGCACGCGGGGTACTGGGACGAGCCCGTGCCCGACGACGGCCCGCTGGTCGTCGTCGGCGCGGGCCTGAGCGCGGCGCACCTGCTCGCCGACGCGCTGGCGGCGGGCCGCGAGGCGCACTGGGTGATGCGCGCGAACCAGGAGCGGTACCAGTGCGCCGACGTCAACGCCGCGTTTTTCCGGCCAGAGGGCCGCGCCCGGTTCCAGGACACGCCCTGGGAGCGGCGGCTCGACCTGATGTCCCGGCACCGGCGCGCTTCGGTGATGTTCGAGTTCCGGCCGCTGCTGGAGGCGGCCGAAGCCGACGGCAGGCTGACCGTGCACCGCGGCGTCGAGGTCGAGTCCGTCGCCGACGGGCGGGTGCGGCTGGCCGACGGCCGGGTCGTCGCGGGCGGGCACGTCGCGCTGTGCCTGGGCACCAGGCCGTCGATCGGCGCGGGCCTGCTGCCCGACGCGGTGGTCAACGCCGTGGACGGCTGGCCGGACCTCGACCCGCGCACCCTGTCCTACACGCACGCGCCGCGCGTCCTCGCCGTCGGCGCGGCGACGGCCATGGCACTGGGCCCGGCGGCCCGCAACATCGACGGACACCGCGTCGCCACCGCCCGCGTCGCGGGCGCGGTGGCGGCCGGGCTGCGCGCGAAGGTGGGAGCACCGTGACCGAGACCCGCGTGGCCGAGCAGACCGACCTGCGCTTCGCGATGCCCGCGGTGGACGACCCGGTCGACACCGAGGTGGGGATCATCCTGCTCGGCCTCGACGCCGACCGGCTGCTCGCGGGCCTGGGCATGACCTCGCTGGCCGACGACCCCGGCCGGGTCGCGGTGACCGTCGACCGGATGCGCCACGGCCGCCCCGGCCTGGACGCCGACGGCCTGGTGCGGGCGGGCGCGGGCTACTGGCGCGCCATCCGGCCGTCGATCGCCGCTGCCTATCCCGAGCCGGCGGCGTCGGCGTCGGTGCGCCAGTCGTGGAACCGCGCGTACCGGGCACTCGACACGCCCGCGCTGGGCCCGATCGGCCTGGCCACCCGCGTCTACCTGACCGCATGCTGGCTGCGCCGCGCCGACGTGGACGCGCTCGCCTGAATTCGTGGAGAGGATGCCCGACGTGCCCCACCTTCCGTCGCTGCCCGATGACGCGCGCCTGGTCGACGTCTTCAAGCGCTACCCGGAGACCTCGCTGCCGCTGCTGGCCTACCACGAGACCGTGATGCGCGGCCCGTCGCCGTTCAGCCTGGGCGAGCGCGAGCTGATCGCGGCGTACGTCTCCGGGGTGAACGCCTGCGCCTACTGCCACGGCGTGCACACCGAGACCGCGCAGCGGTTCGGCGTCCCGGAGGGGCTGCTGGCCGCCGCGCTGGCCGACCTCGACAGCGCGCCCGTCGACGAGCGGCTCAAGCCGGTCCTGCGCTACGTCGGCAAGCTCACCGCCACGCCGTCGCGGGTCACCGCCGAGGACGCCGCCGAGGTGTTCGCCGCGGGCTGGGACGAGAAGGCCCTGCACGACGCGGTGATGGTGTGCGCGCTGTTCAACTTCATGAACCGGATGGTGGAGGGGCACGGCATCGCCGCCGACGCCGCGTACTACGCGCTGTCCGGCAAGCGCCTGCACGACATCGGCTACGACGGGCTGGCGCGTCAGCTGGCCGCCTAGAGTGGGGGCATGAGTCGCTGCTTGGTGCTCGGGGCGCGCGGCTACGTCGGCACCCTGCTGACGCCCGCGCTGCGCGCCGCGGGCCACGCCGTCCGGACGATGTCGCGCTCGCAGCCCCCCGGCCCCGACGCCGTGCGCGGCGACGTGGCCGACGGGGCGGCGCTCGACCGGGCGATGTCCGATGTGGACGTCGTGTACCACCTGGTGCACTCGATGGACCGCGCGGACTACGCGGCCGTGGACGCCGACATCGCCCGCGGGGTCGCGGCGGCGGCCGCGCGCGCCGGGGTGCGCCAGATCGTCTACCTGGGAGGTCCGTCCCCTGTGGACCAGCCCATGTCGGAGCACCTGGCATCGCGCACCGAGGTGGGCGAGGTGTTCCTCGCCGGTCCGGTGCCCGCGCTGGTGCTGCGCGCGGCGATGGTGGTCGGGGCTGGCTCGACGAGCTTCGAGCTCCTGGCCAGGGCCGCGCGGTCGGCCCCGATCGTGCTGCGGCCGTCGTGGATGGACAACCGCAGCCGCCCCATCGCGGTGCGCGATGTGCTGTACCACCTGGTGCGGGCGGCGTCGTCCGGTCCGGTGACGATGGCGGCCGACATCGCGGGGCCGGAGACGGTGACCTACCTGGAGCTCGTGCAGCGCTGCGCCCGGATCGCGGGCCTGCCGCGGCGGGTGCCGGTCCCGGTGGCGGGCATCCCGGTGGCCGCGACGGCGGCGGCCGTCACCGACCTGCCCGTGCCGCTGGTGCGCGCGCTGGTGGAGTCGTTGAAACACGACCTGGTGCCGTCGGAGGTCCTGGACCCGCCACCGGGCGGCGGGACGTCGCTGGACCGCGCGCTGCGGGAGGCGCTGGGCGTGGGCGACCCGCCCGCGATGCCCGACGAGGGGACGCCAGGCGTGATCCGGCAGGTCCGCCGCGAGCGCGTGGCCGCCCCGCGCGCGGCGCTGGCCGAGCGGATCGCCGAGGTCGGCGGGAAACGCGGCTGGCCGGGCATCCCCGGCGCCTTCGCCCTGCGCGGCGCGATCGACCACCTCATCGGCGGCGTCGGCCTGCACCGCGGCCGCCCCACGACCCTGACGGTCGGCGACACCGTCGACTCGTGGACGGTGGCGGGCCGCACCGAACACGAACTGACCCTGGTGTCGGACGTGCGGATGCCGGGCAAGGCATGGCTGCGCCTGTCCGCCCTGCCCGGCCGCACATCGGCGGAGAGCGAACTCGAACAGACCGTGGCGTTCGCCCCGGACGGCCTCCCCGGCCGCCTCTACTGGCACCTCCGCAAACCCGCCCACGACATGGTCTTCGCCGCCCTGGCCCTCGGCCTCGCCCGCGAGACGACCAGGGAGGCGATGACCGGCCGGAGGTAAGGCAGCGGACCGTGAGCGCGCTGGGCGAGCGCCGCGGGGCGAGTGTGGCGGGGCGAGTGTGGCGGGGCTGTGCGCCGGGTGAGCCCGGCAGGCCGAGGGCGGTCAGGTAGTCGGCGCCTGCCTGCTGCTCGGCTGGGTCGGTGGTGGTCTTGCTCTGGTGGGTGGGGTGTCTGTCGGGTGTTCGGCTGGGTCGGTGGTGGTTCTGCTCTGGTGGGTGGGGTGTCTGTCGGGTGTTCGGCTGGGTCGGTGGTGGTCTTGCTCTGGTGGGTGCGGTGTCTGCCTGCTGCTCGGCTGGGTCGGTGGTGGTCCTGCCCAGGTGATCGCGGCGTCTGCCACGTGCTCGCTGAATCGAGGGTGGTCGCGCCTGGGGAGTGCGGGGTCTGCGGCAGGGGCGGTGGTTGTGGTCGGTGGTGGGTGTTGGGTCGACCTCGGTGGTTGTGTCAGGTGAGGGTGGGCTCGGGGGAGTGCGCTGGGCATTTGCCCGCTGCCGCCCAGCGTTCGCGGAGGTCGGTGGGGATGGTGAGGGTGGTGGACTGGCCGGTGGTGAGGGTGCGGACGCTGCCGCCCAGGAGGAGGGCGCCTGCTCGGTCGAGGACGGCCTCGGCCAGTTCGCTGCTGTCCTCGGCGCCCTCCGCCAGGCGGACCAGGCGGGTGCCGGTGCGGACGACGCGGCCCCAGGCGCGGGAACGCGGCACGCGCATCCAGTCGGCGACCTCCGGGTTGACCACCTGGCGGACCATCGCGGCGATGATGCCGTCGAACACCTTGCCGGGGAACAGGCGCTCGTACAGCGCCAGCAGGTCGCGAGTCAGGGCGGCGCCCTCCGTCGACGGGCCGTACGCGGCCTCGACCAGGGTGGCGCTGAGGTCGCGCGCCTCCGCGAGCGACTCGGGGACGGCGGAGGCGGGGATACCGAGCATCTCGCCCGCCACGCGCCACACGTAGTAGTAGTCCTCGGCCTCCTCCTCCGTCACCGAGATGCCGATGCGGCGCATCCCCTCGATCACCTGCACGGAGAAGATCAGCAGCGCGCCGAGCATGTCCTGCTGGCAGACCGGGACCCCGTCGGCGGCGACGTCCCACCGGCCCGACGTGGTCAGCAGGTGGCGGACCGCGGCGTGGATCAGGCGGGTCTTCTGGACCGCGGGCACGAACCCGCCGCCCGTGCCGAACGCGTCGCGGCCCATCATCGACAGGACGAACTGGGAGGTCTCCGACAGCCTTCGGTGCGGCTGGTTGAGCCCGTGGGTCAGCGTCAGCGCGCGTGCCGCCCGTGGCTGGGCGTAGCAGTTCACCATCGCCCCGAACGTCAGCACGGAGGCGACGTGCACTCCGTCATCGACGAAGAACTCGTACGCCCGGGCCAGCCGCCGAGGGTCGGCCCACGCCGGCGGGTTGTCGGTGGCGATGAGGAACGCGCGCACCGACTCCGGCAGCTCCTCCGGGATGGGCTGGTCGTTGCCGCGGAAGTGGGCGAGCACGGCGTTCACGGCTCGGGACCGGCCGCTCGCCACCAGGTCGGCGATCACCGCGTCGGCCTGCGGGTCTCCCTGGAACTTCAGCGCTTCCAGCGCTTCGGTGCTGGTCATCGGGTCCCGCCGTTCTTCGGTTGGGGTGGGGACCCTCCAGTCCAGCGGACCCGCGACCGGAACACCATGACACGATCGGCTGAACGCTAGCGCTCCCGGCCCCGGGGCAGGAGTGGGGTCGCGGGCAGCGGCGGCGCGGGCAGCGGGTCGCCCTCGTAGCCGGGGACGGGGCCGAAGTCGCCGCGCCGCCACGCCTGCGCTGCGGCCGTGACCTCCTCGCCCGTGCGCGCCACGAAGTTCCACCACATGACGATCTTCTCCGCGAACGGCTCGCCGCCGAGGAGCAGCGCGCGGGCCGTGCCCGACAGGCGCAGTTCGGTGCGACCGCAGCCCAGGTAGACCAGCGCGCCCGGGCCGATCTCGCGCCCGTCGACCTCCAGCGGCCCGTCGACCGCGGCCACCGCGTACTCGAAGTCGCGCTCCAGCGGCAGGCGGGCGGACCCGGTGACGGTCAGGTCCGCGCCGATCAGCGGCGAGTGGACAGTGCCGGGGGAGCGGGCGCCGTCGAGGTCGCCCAGCAGGACGCGGGCGCTGACCCCGGGCGCGGTCAGCACCGGCAGTTCGGGATGGAACTCCCAGGACGCCTGGCGGTGGCGCGCCTCCTCGGGGAGCGCGACCCACAGCTGGGTGCCGTGCAGCATCGTCGGGTGCACGGGCGGGGACTGCTCGGAGTGGGCGATCGCCGAGCCCGCCGTCATCAGGCCGAGGGTGCCGGGCCGCAGGAGCTGGGCGCTGCCCAGGCTGTCGCGGTGGAACACCTCGCCCTCCAGCAGCCAGCTCACCGTCTGCAGGCCGATGTGCGGGTGCGGCGGCACCTGCATCCCGGGCGCGTCGGCGATCTCGTCGGGGCCGTAGTGGTCCAGGAAGCACCACGCGCCGACCATGCGCCTGCCGAGGGTGGGCAGCAGCCGCCGCACGGGCGTGCCGCCGAGCAGGACCTCGCGGGCGGGCAGCACGTCGAACACCGGGTCGGCTAGGACGTCGCCGCGTCCGCCGCACACCGTGACCGGGGGACGCAGGTCGAGGTTGCTCACGCAACCACTCTACGGCGCGTCACTTCGCGGCGGTCACTTCGCGGGAGGGCCGAGGCGGTCCAGCGTGTAGCCGTCCGGGTAGCCGGGGGTGACGCCGCCGGGGGTGAACGCCGACTCCGGGCGCGCGTCGGAGCGGCGCAGCAGCCGACCGCGCAGCCGGAACGCGCCGCGGATCGCCGCGCGGACCGGCGCGGGCGGCCCGGTCACGCCCAGGGCGTCGCGGACGACGTCGTCGAGCAGCGAGTTGCCCAGCGTGACGCCGAGGAAGCCCAGCCACTTCGGGAAGCGGTTGACGAACAGCCGGTGCGAGGCCGCCAGCAGGGCCTGGCCGTCCACGGTCGGCGCCAGGTGCTCGCGCTCGTAGGCGTCGAACCACTCGGCGAACTCCGCGTAGCTCGCCGGGATGCCGGTGATGCCCATGCGGGTGCCGAGCTCGGTGTAGAAGCGGTGGGCCGCGGTGTACTCGTGCGGGTGCGGCTTGCGGTAGCCGTAGGTCTCCAGCCAGCGCATCGGCGGGACCAGGAACACGCCCAGCACGTAGCGGAACTCGTCCTGGCTGATGTCCCACTTCCTGTGCATGGCGTTCATGGCGCGCAGCACCTTCTGCGAGCGCTCGTGCTCGAAGCCGTGCGCGACGATCTCGAACACCATCAGGCCGGTGTCCTCGCCGCGCTTGATCGGCCGCGCGGTGATCTCGCCGCTCTTGGCCAGCGTCGCGCTGATCGACGGGATCGCGTACGTGCGGTAGAAGCTCATCTGCAGCGCGAGGAACACGTCGAACGGGAACTCGTACAGCGACGTGAGCTGGTAGATCCGCAGGTAGTCGACCTCGGGGTCGAGGCGGCTGATCTCGGCGACGTGGCGCTCACGCATGGACGGTCCTCAGGTACTCGGACAGGACGGCGGTCGGGATCGGGCTGTCGCGGTGGGCGCGGGCGACGCGGCGCCACCAATCGACCTCGTCGGCGAGGTCGCCGCCGCCGAAGCCGGGGCCCGCCCCGACGAGCTCGGCGCCCGGCTGGTCGGCCCGCCTGCGCAGGCCGACCTCGACGGTGGCCGCGGTGATGACGGCGGCGAGGTCGTCGCCGCGCAGACCGGCCTGCTCGCCCAGCTCGCGGGCGCGCACGGCGTAGGGGTCGTCCGGGGGGACGAGCGAGCGGATGTGGCGGGCGCCGTCCCAGGTCTCGACGACGGCGCGGTGCAGCCGGAAGGCGGCGTTGTCCAGCAGCAGCCAGTCCGGCATGACCCGGCTCGGCGGGATCAGCCCGATCTCCGGCATCGCCGTGCGGAAGCGGTGCCACAGCGGGTACAGCGCGCGGCGGGCCCGGTAGTGCTCCCACCACAGCCGGAGCGGCCCCCGTGGGCGCCTGCCGAGGTGCGCCCCGGACGCGGCGAGCACGATGCCCAGCGCGGACAGCCCGGTCGCCGCGGGCATCAGCCAGCCCTCGACCGACGACACCGTCCAGCCCGGCGGGTGCCCGCTGACCTGGGCCAGCTGGTAGATGAACTTGTGCAGGCAGTACCCGAAGCCGAAGACCGCCCCCACCGACACCAGCGCGAGCCCGACGCTGAGCCAGCGGATGTGCCGCGTCTTGCGCGCCCAGCGCGCCGACAGCCGGGAGATGACCACGATCGCGGTGCCGAGGTACACGCTGAAGGTGATGAACGCCCACGCGCCCGCCGCCGTCGCCTGCCCGCCGGAGTCGTTGAGCCCGCCCGGCCCGTGCACGAAGTCGCGCGCACCGGGTTCGAGGGCGAACAGCACGCACATGACGACCGACGCGGCGACCGCGATCGCGCCCAGCGCCACCGCCTTGCCCCGCACGTCGTCCTCGGTCGAGTGCAGGAAGAACACGACGACCAGGTGCGCGGCGATCACCACGAGGACGTGCTGCACCGGCCAGGCGGCGTTGAACCCGGCCGCGGCGTTCACCACCGGGTACACCACCGGCAACTGCAGCGAGACCGCGATGGCCAGCGCCAGGCAGCCGAGGGTGAGCGCGCGCATGGCGGGGTTGCCGGAGTCGCGCAGGAAGTGCCGGAACTTGACCAGGGTCGCGGCCATCCCCACGACCACGGCGATGACCAACAGCGTCGCCGCGCTCATCTGCCCTCGCTCACCCGGAACGCCTGGCTGAGCCGGTCGCCGGGCTCGTCGCCCGTCCGCTCACGCACGGGCGCGAACCCGTCGACCCCCAACGGCGACGGCGGCGTCCGCTCGGCCAGGACCGGATCGGTCCGCAACGGCCCGGACCGCTCGGCCCTGACCCCGACGGCCACCCCGACCCCGATGACCAGCAGGACCATGGCGATCGTGCTCATCGGCCCACCTCCCCGACCACGGCCGCGGCGCGCCTTCGATGACGCGGGACGCCGCTCATCGGCCCGGCTCCCCGGCCACGGCCGCGGGGCGCGTTCGACAGCGCGCTCATCGGCCCACCTCTCCGGCCGCGACAGCGCGGGATGCCGCCTCCCTGGCCGCGTCCGGGTGCCTGCGACCGTGCGCCGCGGGGAGAGGCGGTGCGGTGGGGGTCATCGGTCCTCCGGGTCGGTGGCGCCGAGGACCTGGGCCAGCCGGTCGACCACGCGTTCGTCCTCGGGGGCCAGGCGGACCGTCGGGCGGATGAGGGTGTGGCCGTCGACGCCGCGGCGGCGCCACAGCAGTGACGCGAACATCTCCGCCTCCACCTCCTGGCGGTCGGTGTAGCCGCGCCTGCCCAGCGCGGTCGAGAGCATGCGGCGCACCATTCCCGGGTCGAGGTCGGGCAGCAGGGTGGCCATCAGGTCGACGTCGTCGTCGAGCGGGGAGCCGCCCGCGCTGTGGCCCAGCACGAGGTGGCCCAGCTCGTGCATGATCGCGTTCTCGCGGAACGACGGGGACGTGCTGTCGTCGTAGAACAGGTAGTCGGCGTTCGGCAGGGCGACCAGCAGGCCGGTCATCGGGACCGGACGCCCGCCCAGCAGCGGGCCCATGGCCAGCAGCTCGATCGGACGCCCGCGCAGCTCGGCCAGCCGGGCGCAGAAGTCGGCGATGTCGAACGGCGCCCCCGGCTCGGCCGGGATGCCCGCGATCACGGAGTCGACGGCGTCGGAGACCCGGCGCCGCGCGCGGCGCAGCGAGACCGGACGCTCAGCCATCGCGCTCCCCGCGGGCGCGCTCGAGCTCGATGACCGCGTCGAGCATCTTGGTCACCGCGGCCAGCCCCTCGGCCGACACCATCGACGCGCGCTGCGCTATCCGCATCACACCGGTCGCCATCATGCGGTCAAGCATGGCCAACTGGTCGTCGACGCGGCGCGTCAGCCCCGGGTCGTCGAGGTAGAGGTAGCCGTGCGGCACCCCGAAGAAGGCCTCCAGGCTGCGCAGCAGGTTGATGCTGGGGTTGTCGCGCTGGCCCGATCTGAGGTAGCCGATCATCACCGGGGTGCAGCCGACGGCGCAGGCGACCTCCTTGTTCGTGTACTGCCGTTCCGCGTCCGGCCTGATCGAGGCGAACAGGGTGTTCAGCTTCGCCGCCAGCGTCGGGCCGCCGCCGGTCTCAGTCACGCTCGGTTCACTCTCTCGCTCACCCTCGGTGTCGGTCTTGATCTGATCGGGTGGAACCCCACCGACGACCGGACCGTGCCGCAAAACTGTCATAGCCTCAGCCGGGAAGATAGCCGCCATATCAGTTAATCGGTAGCGTCATGGCGGTCGACTGGGGGCATCTCGTGGGGGAGGTGGGGCAGACGTCGGGCGCGGTCTTCCGGGCGCTGGCCGTCGGCGAGGGGGTGTCCACCCTCGGCGACCAGCTCGCCCGCGTCGCGGTGGCCGTGCTGGTCTTCGACGCCACCGGGTCGGCGGCCGCCGCCGCGCTGACGTACGCCGCCACCCTGCTGCCCGACCTGGTCGCGGGCCCGCTGCTGGTCCCGCTGGCCGACCGCTACCCGCGCCGCCGGGTGATGGCCGTCGCCGCGCTGGTCCAGGCCCTGCTCTCGGCCGTGCTGGCCATCCCGTCCGCGCCGGTCGCGCTGATCGTCGCCGCGATCGCGGGCATCGCCGCCGCGGGCGCGCCGTTCCGGGCCGCGCAGGCGGTGACGGTGCGCGCGGTGCTGCCCGCCGAGGTCCACGGGCGCGGGCAGGCGCGCATGTCGATGGTGCGCGAGGCAGGCCAGCTCGCCGGGCTCGGCCTGGCGGCGGTCGTGGTCGGCCTGGTCGGCGTCAACGCCGCGTTCCTGATCAACGCCGGGTCGTTCGCCCTGGTGGCGGTGCTCGTCCTGGCGTACGTGCCCGCGCTCCCCGCGCCCGCGCGCGGGCCCGACCGCGTGCGCGGGACGGGGCTGCGCCTGCTCTGGGACGACCGGCGGCTGCGGGTGCTCAACGCCCTGGTCCTCGTCGGCACGCTGGCGATCCTGCCCGACGCGGTGATGGTGCCGCTGGTGGTCGCGATGGGCGCCCCGGACTGGGTGGTCGGCCCGCTGCTGGCCGCCGACGTCGTCGGCTTCCTGCTGGCCTCGCTGGTGCTCGACCGCCGCGACGACGCCACCCGCCGCGCGCTGATCGGACCGCTCGTGGTGCTGAGCGTGCTCCCGCTCGCGGGGTTCCTCGTGAACCCCGGCCCGTGGACCGCGGCCGTGCTGCTCGTGCTGTCCGGCGTCGGCGCGGCGCACATCCCGGCCGTGCGCGCCGCGGTGCTGGAACTGGTGCCCGACGAGGCCGCCGGGCGCACGGTGGGCTGGGTGCGCACCGGGCTGCGCGCCGGTCAGGGCCTCGGAGTCGTCGTCGGCGGCGTGCTGGCCGACGTGCTCACCCCGGCCGGCGCGATCGGGGCGGTCGGCGTGGCGGGAACGGCCGCCGCGCTCGTGGGCGCGGCGGCCTGGCATCGGCGCCCGCCCGACCGGGCCGGACGCCTGGGGGTGTCGGTATGACCGACCGGATCACAAGTCGCGGTCGCCGCACATGGCAGTTCCTCCCTTCCCGCCGAGGGCGCCCCGCCGGACGCGGCCCCGATTCGACCACGGCCAGCGTGACACGGATGATCACTTCGGCGAAATCGGCGGCGTCCCCGCGCACCTGGGCGCTCTGGTCGTTCGGCCTGCCCGGCGTGCTGGCCATCCTGGCCATCGACGTGGCGGGGGCGGCGGCGACCGTTGCCGGATTGTTGTTCTCCCCTGGGCCATCCAGGCGCGACTGGGCGCTGTTCGCACTCTTCACCGGCTGCGCCCTGGTCCACGTCGCGTTGACCCGTCTGGCGGAGGAGCGGCGCAGGGGCAGGCGGCTGCAGCGCGGCGCGGTCGAGTTCGTCGACCAGTCGAGCATCTGGTTCTGCGGCGCGGCGCTGGTGCTGCCGGTGACCCTGGTGGTCCCGCTGGTCGTGGTGGTGCGCGCGGTGCGCTACCGCATCGCCCGCCGCCCGCCCGCGCTGTGGATCGCCTCGTCGGCGACGGTCCTGCTGTCGGTGCACGGGGTCGGGCTCGTGCGGCACCTGTTCGGGGTGGACGACGCCACCGGCATCCGCACGGCGCTGGTCCTGGTGCTGGCGATCGCGGTGTACTTCATGGCCCAGGCGGTGCCGATCGCGGTGTACCGGGGCGTGCGGTTCCGCGACTGGCGGCTGGTGACCCTGCTCGGCACCCCGGGCGACAACTGGCTGATCGTGCACACCCTGCTGCTGGCTGCGGCCGCCGCGGTGATCGCCGTGGTCGCCCCGGCGTGCCTGGTGGGCGTGCTGGCGGTGGCCGTGCGCGAGACGCTGAACGTCGGGAAGATCGCCGCGCTCGAGGCCGAGCGGGAACAGCTGACCGTCGACGCGCTGACCGACTCGCTGACCACGCTGCCGAACCGGCGCGGGTTCGAGCTGGTGGCGGGCACCGCGCTGGAGGTCGACCGCTCGGGCGGGCACCCGACGTCGGTGCTGATGCTCGACATCGACCACTTCAAGGACTGGAACACCCGGCTGGGCCACTTCGGCGGCGACCAGGTGCTGCGCGCGGTCGCCGAACGGCTGCGCGCCTGCGTCCGCCGCGGCGACATCGTCTCGCGGTGGGGCGGGGAGGAACTGGCCGTGGTGCTGCCCGGCACGACCGCCCGGGAGGCGGTCGACATCGCCGAACGCATCCGGGTCGCCGTGCGCGAGCTGGACACCGAGATCAGCACCCCGGCGGGCGGCCGCTCCGTCCGCCTGGGCCGCGGCGGGCTACCCCCGTGCACGATCTCCATCGGCGTCGCGGTGGCCCCCGACCACGGCGTCACCCTCGCCGACCTGCAGGACGTCGCCGACCAGGCCCTCCGCGCGGCGAAGTGGGCGGGCCGCGACCGCGTCGAGCTGGCCGGACGCCCCCGCCTCCCGACCCAGAACCGCCTGGCCAGAACCGAACCCGCCTAGCGATCCCGAGGAGCCTTCGAGTGCGCCCTGGGGCTGGCATCGCCGAGCCGTGCGCCGCCCTCACCACCGCGGGCCGCTGCCCGGATGGTGCCAAGGCTCGGCGGAAGCGGCTGGCCAGGACGGTGCCCGCCGGGCGGTTCCGGTGCGGGGGAGTGGCGGCTGGACGCGTCGGTAGAGTGACGCCCATGACATGGGCGGCGGCGTGGCCGCGGCGGTGGACGGCGGGCCTGCTCGCCGGGCTGCTGCCGCTGTTCGGCGCGTTCGCCATCGTCGTCGGCGCGGGCGCTGGCCGCGCGGCCGGGACGATCCTCGCCGAGGCCCACGACGTCGACGCCGTCGCGCCCTCGCGGGTCGTGCCCGTGCGGCACCCGGTCGCCTCGCCGCCGCAGCTCGACCCGGTCGACCCGCCGTCCGCGGTGGTCGACTCCGGGCCGCCGCGGCGGGCCGACGTCATCGTGGTCGCCGTCCCCGACACCCGCGCGGAGGACGGCGTGTCCGTCCCCGCCGATCCGCCCGACCAGCGCGGGCCGCCGCCGCTTTCCACTCCATAACCGACGAAAGCCCGCCGTGCGCGGGCGATTCCCCCTCTGGAGAGGAAAGAAGTGGCGCGCAACCCTGCGCGGCGCGGACTGGTCGGGCGGGCGCTGGTGTCCCTCGTCGTCCTCGCCGCCTCCGTGTACCTGCTCATCACCACCGCCCCTCGGCTCGGCCTCGACCTGCGCGGCGGCACGCAGATCACCCTGGAGACCAAGGACTCCCCGACCACCGTCGCCGACGCCGCGGCGACCGACCGCGCGCTGGAGGTGCTGCGCCGCCGCGTCGACGCGCTCGGCGTCGCCGAGCCGCTGATCGCCCGGTCCGGCGAGAACCGGATCATCATCGAGCTGCCCGGCCTGCAGGACCCCCGCGAGGCCGTCGAGGTCATCGGCCGCACCGCCCAGCTCACGTTCCACTCGATCACCCCCGACGGCACGCCGACGCCGGACGAGGACGGCAACCAGATCCCGCTCGCCCCCGCCGCGTTCACCGGCGAGGGCGTGGAGAGCGCGTCGTCCAGCCCCGACCCGCAGGGCGTCGGCTACCAGGTCAACATCGACTTCTCGGCGACGGCGGCGCGCCAGTGGGAGGAACTCACCGGCAAGGCCGCGTGCTCGCCGCCGGGCGACCCCGGCAGGCGCGTCGCGATCGTCCTCGACGGCGACGTCATCTCCTCGCCGCAGGTCGACCCGAGCGTGCAGTGCGAGATCGGCATGATCGGCAACAACACGCGCATCACCGGCCAGTTCAGCGCCGCCGAGGCCAAGGACCTGTCGCTGCTGATCAACGGCGGCGCGCTGCCGGTGCCGGTGGAGATCATCGAGCAGCGGACCGTCGGCCCCACCCTCGGCGCAGAGGCCATCGACGCCAGCGCCCGCGCCGCCGTCATCGGCCTGGCGCTGACCGCGCTGTTCCTGATCTTCGTCTACCGGTTCGCCGGACTGCTCGCGGTCATCGCCCTGATCGGCTACGCCGCCGTCGCCTACGGCGCGCTGATCGCCATCGGCGCCACGCTCACCCTGCCCGGCCTCGCCGGTTTCGTGCTGGCCATCGGCATGGCGGTCGACGCGACGGTGCTGGTCTTCGAGAGAGCGCGCGAGGAACGCGGGGCCATACCGCAACGCGCCATCGATCGCGGCTACTCCGGCGCGTGGTCGGCGATCATCGACTCCAACGTCACCACGCTGCTGGCCGCCGCGCTGCTGTTCGGCCTGGCGTCCGGTCCCGTCCGCGGCTTCGGCGTCACGCTCACCATCGGTGTCCTCGCGGCCCTGTTCTCCACGCTGATCCTGGCCCGCGTGCTGTTCATGCTCGGCCTGCGCGAGCGCATGGGGAAGCTGACCGGCCTCGCCCACCGCGGCCGCGTCCGCGAGTGGGTCGACCAGCGCGACGCCGGTTTCCTCCGCAAGCCCGCCCGCTGGCTCCTCGGCGCGGGCGCGGCGATGCTGATCGCGCTGGTCGGCCTGGTCGCCGTCGGACCCACCCTCGGGCTGGAGTTCACCGGCGGCCGGGTCCTGGAGTACACGACGCCCGGGCCGGTCGACGTCGACCGCGTGCGCGCCGAGGTCGCCGAGGCCGGGTTCACGCGCGCGGTGGTGCAGGAGTCCGGCGACAACACCGTGTCGGTGCGCACCGAGCCGATCGACCAGGCCGAGGCCGACCGCGTCAAGGCCGCCGTCGCCGAGGCGGCGGGCGGGGCGGAGCAGCTGCGCGACGAGCAGATCGGCCCGAGCCTGGGCGACGAGCTGCGCACGAAGGCGCTCATCGCCCTCGGCCTCGCGGTGCTCGCCCAGCTGATCTACCTGGCCATCCGGTTCAACTGGCGGCTCGGCCTGGCCACCGTGATCGCCCTCGCCCAGGACGTGCTGATCGTCGTGGGCGCGTTCGCCTGGCTGGGCAAGCCGTTCGACGGGGTGTTCCTGGCCGCGCTGCTGACCGTGATCGGCTACTCGGTCAACGACTCCGTCGTCGTCTTCGACCGGGTGCGCGAGCTGCGCGGGCAGAACCGCAAGACGCCGTTCGCCGACGTGGTGGGCCGCGCGGTCCTGCAGACGCTGCCGCGCACCGTCAACACCGGTATCGGTGTGCTGTTCGTCCTCGGCGCGCTGCTGTTCCTCGGCGACGGGTCGCTGTCGGACTTCGCGCTGGCGCTGCTGCTGGGCCTCATCGCGGGCACGGCGTCCACGGTGGTCACCGCGGGCCCGGCGGCGATCATGCTCGACCGCAGGTTCCCGCCGCCGGTCAAGCAGCCCGTCAAGGAGCGCCCGCGCGCGGGCGACCGCACGGACGGCGCGGTGGTGTAGGGCTGGCCCTACCCCCGACCCTGGTGTCCTCCTGATCGATCTCGGCTCTCCCGCCTCCTAACGTTCTGCGGGAGAGCCGAGATCGACTGAGGGGGACATATGACAGCAGTCGCCGAGCCGCGCACGCAGCCGCCGGTGCGACCGGGGCGGGCGTGGTGGCGCAGGCCGTGGATCATCCCGATGGGCGCGGTGGTCATCGCCTTCCTCGTGTACTCCATCCCGCCGTACCTCGGGCTCGACCCGGCGCTGTCGCGGGTGCCGGTGCCGGAGGGCAGCTCGATCTACTACCCGGCGCTGCTGGCGCACATCGGGTTCGGCGCGGTGGCGATGGTGTCCGGCTTCTGCCAGGTGTGGCCGTGGTTCCGCAAGCGGTACCGCGCCGCGCACCGCGTGCTGGGGCGGGTCTACGTGTTCGCGGGCGTGCTGCCGTCGGCGACGGCGGGGCTGATCGTCGGCGCGATGTCGCCCTTCGGTCCGGTTGGGCGGGTCAGCCTGGTGCTGCTGGCGAGCATCTGGTTCGGCTCGACGATCACCGGGTACGTCAAGGCGCGGCGGCGCTCGTTCGCCGAGCACCGGGTCTGGATGATCCGCAGCTACACGCTCACCCTGTCCACCATCACCAACCGCATCTGGGGCCCGGTGGCCTCGATCGTCCTCACGCCGCACCTGGACACGATGTTCGGCGGGAGCGAGATCGCGCTGCTGTACTCGGTGGCGGGGATCACCAACTGGTTGGGCTGGGTGGTGCCGCTGCTGGCCGTCGAGCTGTGGTTGCAGCGCAAGCGGGTGCGGGCTCGGTAACCTCGCGGGGGATGGCGGAACTCGACGCGGTAGGCGCGTACCGGATCGTCGGACGACTCGGCGGCGGCGCGATGGGCACGGTGCACCTCGCGCGGTCGCCGGGCGGGCGGCTGGTCGCGGTCAAGGTCGTGCGCCCGGAACTGGCCGACGACCCGCGCTTCCGCGAGCGTTTCCGCAGGGAGATCGCCATGGCCAGGGCCGTGGGCGGCTTCTGGACCGCGGCCGTGGTCGACGCCGACCCCGACGCCGCGCGGCCCTGGCTGGCCACCGAGTACATCCCCGGCCTCGACCTGCACGAGGCCGTCCGCTCGACCGGCGCCCTGCCCCCGGACGCGGTGCGCGGCCTGGCGGCCGGTCTCGCCGAGGCGCTGTGCGCCATCCACGCCGCGGGCCTGGTGCACCGCGACCTGAAGCCGTCCAACGTCCTGCTGGCCGCCGACGGTCCCCGGGTGATCGACTTCGGGATCTCGAAGGCGCTGGAGGGCTCCGGCCTCACGCACACCGGGATGGTCGTCGGGACGCCGGGATACCTGTCGCCGGAGCAGATCGAGGGGCGCGAGGTCGGCCCGCCGTCGGACGTCTTCGCCTTCGGCGCGGTGGTCGCCTTCGCCGCGTCCGGCCGCCACCCCTTCGGCGACGGCGACACGGCCGCCCTCCTGTACCGGGCCGTGCACACCCGCCCGGACCTGCGGGACGTCCCCCATGACGTGCGGGAGTTGATCAGCAGCTGCCTGGACCGCAAGCCCCGCAACCGCCCGACGGCCCCCGACCTCGTCACAGCCCTGCGCGGTCGGGTGACGGGGGAGTGGCTGCCCGCGAACGTCCGCACCCTGGTCGAGGAACGCCGAACCGCGATCATCGCGGCCCACCCGCCGACGAGGACGCTGCCCCACGACGACCTGAGCCCCCGCGCCCGCTGGTGGCTGGAACGCGGCGAGCCCGCCGCCCCACCGGGCGGCCTGCCGCAGGCCCCGCCGGGCCCGGGCCTGCTGCGCAGGCTGATGGCGAAGGCGGGCCAGCCCTTGGTGCCTGACAATTCCCGGCAAGCGGAGGCGACTCCGCAGGCGGGACAGCCATCGGCGGCCGCTCCCGCTGGTGCCTTCCGGCACCAGGTTGGCGCGGGTCCGAGTCCGCAGGTGGGACAGCCGTGGGCGGCCGCTTTCGCCGACGGCTCCCGGCAACAGGGTGGTGCGGAGCCGAACTCACAGGCGGGGTTGCCGGATGATCGTGCTGGAACAGGTTCGCAGGCTTGGCAGGCACCGCATCCTTCCCACGGACCCGCAGGAGTTGGGCGGGCCGCACACCCGGAAGGCCAGCCGAAGCAGGCGGCTGCCGCCTCCGGCGCCGGACGGCTGTGGCAGGTGATCGGCGGGCTGCTGGGCGACCGCCCGGCAACGACCGAGGACCGGTCGACCCGCGGCCCGATGGGTGTGGTTTCCGGCAGGCAGCAGGCGGATCGTCCCGTCGAGGCCTCATCGGGTGGGTTCGCAGGGCAGCGGGCGGATCGTCACGGTGCGGCCCTATCAGGCGGCTCCGCAGGGCAGCAGGCGGATCGACACGGTGCGGCCCTATCGGGCGGGTTCGCCGGGCAACCGGCAGGCGCGGTCGGGGTTCAGGAGCCAGGGGTCTTCAAGCGGTGGTGGGCGCTGTCGAAGATCCGCGCCCCGCAGCCGGAGGTGAAGGTCGCTGATCGCGTGGGGCGGTTGGTCGAGCAGGCGCGGGGGCGGGGTGACCGGGGGCAGGCCGTGTTCGTCACCGCCCGCGGGCCGCGGGTGGTCGCCGCGGTTGTCGGGTTCGGCGGGGCCGGGTTGTTGGCGGCCGCCGGGGCGGAGGCAGGGCGGAACGGGCGGCCGGGGGTCGGGTTGCTCGTGCTCGCCGTCGCGGTGTTGCTCGCGTTGGTGGCCGTGCGGCGGGCCGGGCAGGCGGTGGGACCGCGGCGGCGGGTCGAGGTGGGCGCGGCCGGGCTGTCGTGGCGGCGGGGCGCGACCGTGACGACGGTGAAGTGGCCGAAGGTCGCCCGGGTGCGCATCGTCGGCGACAAGAACCGGCCGTGGCTGGTCGTGTGGCCCAGGGACCCGTCGGCGCTGCCCGGCAAGCCCGACCACCACGGCGGATACCGCGTCTACCCCATCGCGCACGAGAAGCAGCCGCGCCGTCGGGAGCGGGAACTCGCCGAACTCCGCGCGGCGCTGGCCTGGTACGGACGATCCGCGTTCGACGAGAGCTAGCTTTCGGCCGTCGCCGTGGGCACTATGGGGATCACGGACGGCGACGGGGGGACTACCCATGTACCGGTTGCGGGTCAACGGCAGGGACAGCGCGCTCGACGTGCCGGGTGACACGCCCCTGCTCTGGGCGCTGCGCGACGATCTCGGGCTCACCGGCGTCAAATACGGCTGCGGCGTCGGCGCGTGCGGCGCGTGTACGTCCCTTGTGGACGGTCAGGCCGCGCGGCCGTGCGTGCGGACGGTGGAGGAGTGCGCCGACTCCGATGTCACCACCATCGAGGGACTGGGCGGCGACCATCCGGTGCAGCGCGCGTGGGTCGACCTCGACGTCGCCCAGTGCGGATACTGCCAGCCCGGCCAGATCATGGCCGCGGTCGCGCTGCTCGCCGAGGACCCCGACCCCGACGACGCCGCTATCGACCGGGCGTTGCGCGACAACGTCTGCCGCTGCGGCACCTATCCGCGCATCCGCGCCGCCGTGCGCCGTGCCGCGCGGATCGCCAGGGGCGGTGTCGCGTGATCGGGCGGCGCGGGTTCCTCGTCGGCGCCGGGGTCGGCGTGCTGGCCGTCAGCGTGCCGCTGCCCGCGCTCGCGGCGGGGGAGTGGGAGCCGAACGTCCTGCTGCGCCTGGATTCCGCGGGCGGCATCACGCTGACGCTCCCGCGCCCGGAGACCGGCCAGGGCGTCCGCACCGTCGCGGCGATGCTGGCCGCGGAGGAACTGGCCGTCGACGTCGCCGACCTGCGGTTCGTCCAGGCCCCCGGGGACACGCAGCGGTACGGGCCGCAGTCGATCGGCGGATCGCGGTCGGTGCAGCAGATGACCGTGCCCGTGCGCACCGCCGCGGCCACCGCGCGCTGCCTGCTCGTGGCCGCGGCCGCGCGCCGCTGGGGTGTGCCGGTGGAGACCTGCCACGCCCGTGACGGTGCCGTGCACCACCGTCGTCACGGCCGCCTGCGCTACGCCGACCTGGTCGACGACGCCGCCGCTATCGATCCCGCCACGATCGAGGTCACCCTGATCCCGCGCCCGCGCTGGCGAGTGCTCGGCGGCCGGGGCGGGCGGATCGACGCGCGGGACATCGTCACCGGGCGCGCGCGGTACGGCATCGACGTCCGCGTGCCCGACCGCCGCGTCGCCGCCGTGCTGCGCCCGCCGTGGATCGGCGCACGACTGGACACAGTGGACGACAGCGCGGTGACCGGCGTCGAGGCCGTGGTGCGGCTGGACCCGGCGACCGGCGTGCAGGGCGGGGTGGCCGTCATCGCGACCAGCACGGCGGCGGCGCTGCGCGGGCGGGCCGCGCTGCGGGCGACGTGGACCGGCGGGACACCGAACGCCGACAGCCGCGCCTGGCTCGACCAGCTCGCCGCCGCCGTCCCCGCCCCTGAGCCTTTTGCCCACACCGCGACCTACCGCCTGCCGCTGCTCGCGCACGCGCCGATGGAGCCGATGAACGCGACCGCGCACGTGCGCCCGGACGGCGCGACGCTCTGGATGCCGACCCAGGACCCCGGCGGCCACCGCGACCGGGTCGCCGCCTTCCTCGGCGTGGACCGCGCCGCCGTGCGGGTCGAGCCGACCCTGTCGGGCGGGGCGTTCGGCCGCCGCTTCGAGACCGACTTCGTCATGGAGGCCGTCGTCTGCTCGCGCGCGGTCGGCAAGCCCGTGCAGGTCGTGTGGACCCGTGATGACGACACGCGCCACGACTCGTACCGGCCGATGTCGGTGCACCGGCTCTCGGCCGAGGTCGACGGCAGCGGCCTGCCGGTCCGGCGCGCGCACGACGTGGCGACGTGGCCGCTCAGCATCTTCCCGGCCATGCCGCCGGACCTCGTCCGCCTGATCGGCGACCAGTTCCCGTACACCGTCCCCGGCGACGTGCGGATCGCCCTGCTCCCCGCCCCGCTGCGCACCGGCTTCTGGCGGGCGGTGTACGCCGGGCAGTTCGTCTACGCGGAGGAGTGCTTCCTGGGGGAGCTGGCCCGGCGCGCGCGGGCCGACCAGGTCGACTTCCGGCTGCGGCTGCTCGGCGAGTCCCGGCTCCGGCCGGTCCTGGCCGCGGCGGGCGAGCGGCTGCGGCCCCGACGGGGCCGGGTCAGGGCGGCGGCGTGCGCCCTGGACTACGGCTCGGCGTGCGCGATCGTCGTCGAGGCCGACCGGACGGGCACCCCGACGCGGGTGGTCGCCGCGGTCGACGTCGGCACGACCCTGCACCCGTCCGGCCTGCGCGCCCAGGTGGAGGGCTGCGTGCTCGACGCGGTGTCGACGGTCTTCGGCGCCCAGGTCACGGTGCGTGACGGCGCGGTGGTGGAGTCGTCGTTTCGGGACTACGCGTGGGCGCGCATCGACCAGGCCCCGGACATCGAGGTGCTGGCCGTCGACTCGGGCGCCCCCATCGGCGGCCTGGGCGAACTGGCGTACCCACCCGCCGCGGCGGCGCTGGCGACGGCGTGGTCGATGGCGAGGGGAGAGCCGGTAACCGGCATGCCGGTGAACCGGCCGGTGGGGTAGCAGCGGGAAGGCCGCCCGCACTGGCGGACCGACCGTCACCACGCCTACTGGCGGGCGGGGCAGGCACCAGGTCAGCCCCGGCCGCAGGCAGATCAATCCGGCAGCGGGTCAGCGCTCACGCGCGGGCAGGCCGGTCCGGTAGCAGGTCAGCCCTCAGCCGCAAGGCAGGCCGGTCCGGCACCAGGTCAACCCCACCCACTGGTGGATCGGCCCAACCCACACCGCGCCCGTCTTCCGTTCGGTGGAGGTGGGCAGGCAGGCCTCCTCCACCGGCCGACCGGGCGGTTCACCAGGGGTGCGGATGGCGGGCGGGAGGCTGGCGCGGTGTCGGGTCGGGCGGCTAGCAGAGGGGGCAGGGTGGGGTGGGTGGTGCGGTGTTGGTCAGGTGCGCGCGCAGGTGGTGGGCGACGGCGGCGGCGAGCAGCGGGGGTACGGCGTTGCCGATCTGGCGGGCGATCTCGATCTTGGTGCCGCACCAGCCGAAGTCGTCGGGGAAGGTTTGCAGGCGGGCGGCTTCCTGGTGGGTGATCGGGCGGTGGTGCTCGGGATGGAGGTACTGGCCCTTCTCCGGCTTGTAGAACTCGGTGCGGATGGTCAGCGACGGGTGGTCCCAGCGCATGCGGCCCATGACGTCGGTGGTGCCGGTGCGCTTCTCGCGCCAGCAGCGGGGGAGGAGGTCGTCGGGCAGGTCGAACCGGCCGCCGCCGGGCGGGATGTGGCGGTAGCGCTCCAGCGACAGGGGCGTCGGCGTCCGGCCGAGGTGCAGGTCGGCGCTCTTGAAGACCCCCGGCACGGGACGTCCGTCGAAGTCGATCCGGGAGTCCGGCAGCCGGGTGGTGGCAGGCTGCTCGGGAAGTCCTCTGAGGACGGTCTCGGTCCCGTGCCACGCCGCTCGGTCGTGGGTGGGCGAGGGCAGCGGTATCGCCCCGATCCGCGATCCGATGACGAACGCCCGCTTGCGCCGCTGCGGCACCCCGAAGTCGGCGGCGATCAGGTGTCCGGTGGTGAGTTCGTAGCCGGAGGTGTGCGCCCGCAACAGCGCGAACTCCGGCGCGCTCAGAAACCGGTCGACGTTCTCGATCACGAACACCTTCGGCCGCGCGTGCTCCACGACCCGCAGGTACTCCCGCCACAGCTGGTTGCGCGGATCATCCACCGACCGTGACCCGAGGTTGGAGAACCCCTGGCACGGCGGCCCCCCGATGATGACGTCGGCCCGCGGGATATCCCCCGCCGCAAGCCGGGCGATATCGACGGGCAGGACGTGCGCGCCCCCGAAGTTGACCGCGTAGGTAGCCGCAGCGGCCCGATCGTGCTCGACCGCGAGCACGGGCTCGAACCCGGCTTCGACGAACCCCCGGGTCATCCCGCCGCACCCGGCGAACAAATCGATCATCCGCAGCCCACCCACAAGCCCAAACGCTAGCCGATCACCCCTCCACCCCCACCGCGCCACGACGGGAGAGCCGATGTTATCCTACTCACTATTTCTTATCTAGATAATGGGCGAACTGGAGACAGGAGAAAGAGTGGGCGGCCAGCAGGAGAGGGCGAAGGTTCCCGAAGAACAAGAACGCTTAAGAAGGGAATGCACCGGCCAACCGGAACAGCAGCGCCGCCGCCACCAGCGCCACCGCCACCAACGCCGCGCCGCCGCCAGCGCCGCCGCCAGCGCCGCCAGCAGCGCCGCCGCCAGCAGCGCCGCCGCCAGGAGTTCCGCCGCCCGGAGTTCCGCCGCCAGCGCCAGCGCCAGCACCGCCGCTGCCAGGAGTTCCGCCGCCCGGAGTGCCAGCGCCCGGAGTTCGGCCGCCCGGAGGTCCGGCCGCCAGGAGTGCCGCCGCCGGGAGCCGCCGCCCGGAGTTCCACCGTCAGCAGCGTCGCCGCCAGCAGTGGTGCCATCGGCAGCGGCGCCAGGCTCGCAGCTCGGGAGGCAGGAGGCAGGCATTCTTCGTCGCGGAAAGGCTGCGCATTTCCTCCCTAGGAGTCGCCCGCCTGCCCCTCTCTGTCTCAAAGCCCGCCCCCGCCACCCCGGGCGCTGTGGCGGGCCGGGCAGCGGGGCAGGCGTGGGTGTGGCGGTGCCATCAGCGTCCGGCGAACCTCTCGCCGGGTGGCCGCCCGGACCTCCCGGCCGCTGCTCTCCGGAGTCCTTCTGCGACGCACAGAGACAACTGGACTCGCGTCCGTTACCCGGGTTGTGAGTCGGGTCCACCCCAGTGCGCGGCGAGGGTGATGTCGCCTAGGCTGGCCGTGCAATCTTGGAACCCACACCGCGTCGGGACGCCCCGCACCCGCGCGAGCTCTACGGGCGGGGGGTCGGCCGGGGGGTCGCGATGAACACGGCACTGCGCAAGGCCAGCGCTCAGAGGACCGCGCAGGCTCGCGGGGTCGCCACGCGTCTCAAGGCGTGGCTGATCCGGCGTTATCTGGCGCGCGTGACCCGCAAGGGCAAGGGTCTGGACCTCTCCCGGCTGCTGCCGGACTCGGCCATGATGCCGCTCGCCCGCACCGGGCTGGAGCCGGTCGCCGAGGCGGAGGCGATGCGGATCGCCGCGCCGGTGACGAAGCTGCCGGTGCCGTTCGGGGTGAACCTCTGGCTGGTCACCGAGTACGAGGCCGCCAAGCAGGTGCTCTCCGACACCCGCGCCTTCAGCAACGACTTCGTGCACCTCGCGGGCGCCCTCGGCGACCTGGAGACGACCAACCCCGGCGGCCTCGGCTTCGCCGACCCGCCCGTGCACACCCGGCTGCGCAAGCTCCTGACGCCGGAGTTCACCATGCGCAGGCTGGCGCGGCTCACCCCGCGCATCGACGAGATCGTCACCGAGTGCCTGGACAACATGGCCAAGGTCGACGGCCCCGTCGACCTGGTGACGGAGTTCGCGCTGCCCATCCCGTCGCTGACCATCTGCGAGCTGCTGGGCGTGCCCTACGCCGACCGCGGCGACTTCCAGCGGCTCAGCGTGGCGCGGTTCGACCTGTTCAGCGGCGCCACCGCGTCCCTCGGGGCGATCTCGGAGTCCCTGGAGTACCTGACCGAGGTCGTGCGCAAGCAGCGCCGCGAGCCCGGGGACGGCCTGCTCGGCTCCCTCATCCGCGAGCACGGCGACGACCTCACCGACGACGAGCTCGCAGGCCTGGCCGACGGCGTCCTGACCGGCGGTTTCGAGACCACGGCCAGCATGCTCGCCCTCGGCGCGATCGTCCTGCTGCGCGACCCCGAGTCCTTCGCCATGGTCCACGACGACGACGCCGCTGTGTCGCCGTTCGTCGACGAGCTGCTGCGGTACCTGGCCGTCGTGCAGGTCGCCTTCCCGCGCTTCGCCCGGGAGGACGTCACGGTGGCCGACACCGCCATCGGCAAGGGCGATGTCGTCGTGGTCAGCCTCAACGCCGCCAACCGCGACCCCGCGCTGGTGTCCGACCCGGGCTTCGACCGCACCCGCAAGCCCACCTCGCACCTGGCCTTCGGACACGGCGCGCACCGCTGCATCGGCGCCGAGTTGGCCCGCATGGAGCTGCGCGCGGCATACCCCGCCCTGGTCCGCCGCTTTCCGAAGCTGCGCCTGGCTGGCGACTTCGACAGCCTGCCGTTCCGGCAGAAGTCGATCGTGTACGGCGTGGACGCGCTGCCGGTCCTCACCCATTGAGCCGACCCGGCGCGCGCATTCGGACCACCGTGGACGGAGTCGGTCAACCGCGTCCTGGCCTGCCGGTATCGTTCGGCGGTGTTCGAACGCACCTCGGGAGCAGCTGATGGCCATTGACGACCTGCCGCGACGTTTCGCCACCGTCGCCGCCTACAACTCGGCCTACCCGGAGTGCGCGTTGCCGATGGACGTGACCGTGCGCAACTCGCAGCGCGCGTACCACGCGGCGATGGTCGGTGTGGCCGACGACGTGACGGGCACCAACGCGTCGCTGACCATCGAGTTCCTTCCCGGCGGCGCCCCGGCGCCCGGCGAGGCCGACCGCGTGGGCACGGTCGTGGCGACCCACTGGGGCCGCGGCCCGCTCATCGTGCTGGCCGAGGACGTGTCGCTGCGGGCGGCGTGGAAGGCCGTCACCGCGCAGTTCCCGACGCAGCTGTCCCAGGTGTGTTCCCTGGTCATGCCCCTGCCCAGATCGGTGCCGGTGGACTAGGTAGCATTCACCCGATCGCGGCGGGCGGGACGGACGGTCCGGCGCGGGGCGGTGGGGGCAAGGCCGTGGCCTACAGGCCACCCGACAGGATGGGTCTCCCGGTGGGGGTATCGACACTGTTCCGTTCAGGCACTCGGGCGGCGCGGGACCGGTGGGCGGACGCCTCGGTCACCGTGCGGCTCGTCGTCCTCGCCGCGCTGGCCGCGGTGTCCGGCGTGGTGCTCTGGCGGATCCTGGCCGGTCACGAGCTGATCGACCTGCAGGTCTACCGGTTCGGCGTGGACGCCTGGCGCGCGGGCTCCGACCCGTACGGCCCGATGCCGAAGACCTCGGTCGGCGTGGCCCTGCCCTACCTGTATCCGCCGCCGTCGCTGCTGATCATCGCGCCGCTGGCGCTGGTGCCGCTCAGCGCGGCGAAGGCGCTGATGACCGGGCTGTCGGTGCTGGCGCTCGCGGCCACGGCCTACGTCGTGATCAGCCGCTGCTGGCCGAGGGCGACCACCTGGGAGGTGGTCGGCGTCACCGCGCTGGTGCTGCCGGTCGCCCTGGTCCTGGAGCCGGTGCGCGAGACGCTGACCTTCGGGCAGATCAACCTCTGGCTGATGGCGCTGGTCGCCGTCGACTGCCTGGCCCGGCGGCCGCGCTGGCCGAGGGGTCTGCTGGTCGGCATCGCGTTCGCGCTGAAGCTGACCCCGGCCGCGTTCATCCTGTTCTTCCTGCTGCGCCGCGACTACCGGGCGGCGCTGACGACGGTGCTCAGCGGCGCGGTGTTCGTCGCGCTCGGGTTCCTGTTCGCCTGGAAGGACTCGGTCGCGTACTGGCTCTCCGGCGCGGGCCCGACCGACGGTGTGAGCGGCACCCCGTACGGCACCAACCAGACGATCCTGGCCGCGCTGAAGCGGCTGGTGATCCCGGAGACCGCGCAGACCGTCGGCTGGATCGCCCTGGTCGGGGTGACGGTGTTCGTGGCGGTCCTGCTGATGGTCCGGCTCGACGCGCCGACCGCGCTGGTGGTCAACGCGGCGCTGGCGCTGCTGATCTCGCCGACGGCGTGGTCGCACCACTGGGTGTTCATCGTCCCGGCGCTGCTGGTGTTCGCCTTCCACGCGGTGCACCAGCGCCTGTCGGTCGTGCTGGGGCTGGGTTATCTCGTGGTGTTCCTCATCGGCCCGCACCTGCACCTGCCGCGCGGCAGCGACACCGAGCTCGCCTGGAAGTGGTACGAGCACATCATCGGCGACTCGTACGTGCTGCTGGCGCTGATCGCGCTCGGGGTGACCATGTGGAAGGTCCGCGACCGCAAGCCCAGGACCGACCGCGAGATGGCGCGCGCTCCCGAGTTCGCCTGAGTCAGGGCCGCAGGCTGGCCAGCATCAGGTCGGCGAAGTGGGTGCCGACCTGCTCGGCGGTCAGCGGGCCGTCCGCCCGGTACCACGAGCCCAGGCGGTGGATCGCGCCGAGGTGGTAGTTGACGATCAGGTCGGCGGGCACGTCCGTGCGGAACACGCCGGTCGCCTGTCCCTCGGCGACCAGGTCGCGCACCCGGTCCTGATAGGCGCGGCGCTCGGCGCGCACCTGGTCCTGGCGGTCGGCGGCGAGCAGGTGCACCGACTGGAAGAACACGACCGCCTCCTCCAGGTTGGCGATGCTGGTCTCCACGACGTCGGCGACGATGGCGTGCAGGCGCTGCGGCAGCGGCAGGCTGTCGTCGTCGGCCATGGTGCGCATGCGGGAGGTCTGCATCCGCAGCATCCGGGTGTAGACCTCGAACAGCAGGTCGTCTTTGGACTCGAAGTAGTGGTACACCCCGCCCTTGGTGACCCCGGCCGCGTCGGCGATCTCCCGGATGGAGGTCGCGCCGAAGCCCTTCGCGGCGAACAGCGAGATCGCCGCGCGCATGACCCGTTCCCGGACGGGGGTGTCCACCTGCATCGGTCCGCCTTTCCTGCCGGGGTCGCCGGTCGCGTCAAATCTATCCCGGCGGCCCCGGCCGGGAAGGTCAGCCGACGAGGCCGATGTCGCTCGGCGTCTTGCGCCCGGTCGGCGCGGGCTCGATCGGGCCGTCGCCGCGGTCGGTGACGACGGGCTCCTGCACCACGGTCGTGTTGCCGTCGGCGTTGATGGTGAACACGTAGGCGCCGGTGTAGCCGGAGTGCGACTCGGGGGAGAACGCGAACGGGGTCAGGCCGGGGCCGGTGAGCACACCGGACTCCATGACCTTGATGATGCCCTCCCTGGTCAGGTCGCGGCCCGCCTCTTTGAGCGCTTGGGCGAAGGTGTAGGCCTGCGCCATGCCGTAGACGACGGTGTTGGTCAGCGGGACGTCCGGGATGTACTTCTGGTGGACCTCCCGGAACAGCGCGGTCCACGGGTCGCTGGTGAGGTTGACGTCGGGCAGGTAGCCCGCGCCGATCAGGCCGGTCAGCAGCTGCGGGGCGGAGACCTCCGCGCCCGCGCGCTTGCCGAACTCCGACAGCAGCCCGGTCAGGGTGCGCGGGTCGGCGCCGATGCTGGAGACGACGAACTTCGGCTTGTAGCCGATGCGGGCCGAGGTGAGGATGGCCAGCGCGGTGAACGCGGGCACGCACTCGCACACCACGACGTCGGCTCCCGCCTGCTTCAGCGCGGTGATCTGCGGGAGCACGTCGGTGTTGGCCGGGTCGTAGCCCTGGGCGGAGGTGATGGTGACGTGCTTCTCCAGGCCCGCCATGCCGTCGCGGCCCACGTCGTCGTTCTGGTGGAACACGCCGACCTTGGCATCGGGGAAGGTCTTGGCGATGTAGTCGCCGAGGATCTTGCCCTCGCGGGTGTAGTCGACCTGGAAGCCGAAGGTCATCCGGCTCTTGGCGGGGTCGTCCCACATCAGCGCGCCGGAGGCGACCAGCAGGTCGGGCACGCCCTCGGTGTTGAGGAAGTCGACGACCTTGGAGTGCGTCGGGGTGCCGAGGCCGCCGACGATGGCGAACACCTCGTCCTGCAGGACCAGCTTCTTGACCACCTCGACGGTGCGGGTGGGGTTGTAGCCGTCGTCCTCGACCCGGTACTCGATCTTGCGGCCGTGGATGCCGCCGTTGTCGTTGATGTGGCTGTACATCGCCTTGGCGCCCGCCGAGATGGTGCTGTAGCCGGGCGCGGCAGGCCCGGTCAGCGGCTGGTGGGTGCCGATCAGGACGGTGTCGTCGGTGACGCCGGGCGCGGGGTCGCCCGATCCGCCGCCGCCGGTCGCCGGTGTCTCGCCCGCGCCCCCGCACGCGCTGAGCGTGAGCACGGCGGCCAGGACAAGTGCCTTCGATCTCATGCCGCTCCTTCGGGTTTGACCGGCCGCATCCGCCGCACCAGTCCGTGGATCCCTTGCGGGAAGGCCATGACGACGGCGATGAGCACGACGCCGTAGGCCGCTAGGGGGAGGTTGTTGGCCACGTCGGTGCCCAACTCCAGCGCGTGCGCCAGTTCCTCGGTGCCCGCCTGCAGCGCGACCAGGGCGACCGCGCCCCACAGCGCGCCCCAGAGGCTGCCGACGCCGCCGAGCACCATGGCCGCGAGCAGGCCGAGCGACAGCGCGGGGGTGAACGAGCCGGGGGCCGCGGTGCCGAGCAGGAACGCCTGCAGCCCGCCCGCGAGCCCGCCGCAGACCGCGCTGACCAGGAAGGCGGTGATCTTCGTGCGGCCGACGTGGATGCCCGCGAGGCCCGCGGCCACCTCGTCGTCGCGCACGGCGCGCAGCCTGCGCCCGACGCGTCCCCGGGTGAGGTTGGCGAGCAGGACGAGCGCGGCCAGGACGGTCAGCCAGACGATCCAGGCCTGCCACTGCGTGCTGGGGATGTCGATGCCCGCGGGTTTGCTGTTGACGGTGAAGCCCAGGCCGTTGCTGCCGCCGAGGAAGTCGGGGAAGCGCTGGGTGATGGCGGGCAGCCCGACGGCCAGGGCGAGCGTCGCGCCAGCGAGATAGGGGCCGTGCAGCCGGGCCGCGGCCGCGCCGGTGAGCACCCCGGCCAGCCCGGCCGCCGCCGCGGCGGCGAGCAGGTCGACCCAGAACGGCAGCGACGGGACGTAGACGACCAGCAGGGCGACGGTGTACGCGCCGATGAACAGGAACGCGCCGTGGCCGAGGGAGATCTGCCCGGTGAGTCCGGTGAGGACGGTCAGGCCCGCGACGGCCAGCAGCAGGTAGCCGACCGTGGCGATGCGGATGTTGGTGAACGGGTCGACCAGGAACGTGAGCGCGACGATCGCCGCGAGCGCGGCCAGCGCGAGGAGCAGGTGGCGCAGCATCAGACCCTCCTGGCGACGCGCTGGCCGAACAGGCCGTCGGGACGAACGGACAGCACCACGACCAGGATCGCCAGCGCGGCCAACGTGACCAGCTCGGCGCCGAGGTAGCCGGAGACCAGCGAGAGGACGATGCCGAGCAGGAACCCGCCGATGACGGTTCCGATGGCGTTGTCCAACCCTCCGATGACAGCGGCGGTGAGCGCGTACACGAAGACGGTGTCCATCACGGTCGGATGGATGAAGGGCGGTGCCGCCAACAACCCCGCCAGCGCCCCGACCGCAGCGGCCAAGGTCCACCCGATGGTGAGCATCCGCCCCACCCGCACCCCGACAAGGGCGGCAACCTCCGGCCGGAAGGCGGCGGCCCGCATCCGCAGCCCGATGGTGGTGAACTTGAAGAGCAGCAGGATCGCCCCCGCCGTCACCAGCACAACGACCACGGCGAAGAGCGAGGCGGGCGAGAAGGCCCCCCGGAAGTCGAACGCGTAGGGGAACGACTGCGGCTCAGCGGTCCAGATCATCCCGGCGACCGCTTGCAGGACAAGCAACAACCCCAGCGTCACGATAACCGGCGACAACGGCCCTCGATCCTTGAGCGGCCGGATAAGCAGCCGCTCGGTGAGGGCCCCGAGCACCCCTCCCGCGACGATGGCGACGATGAACCCGAGCCAGTAGCCGCCGGTAGCCCGGTTGACGGCGAAGGCGAGGTAGGCACAGACGAGAGCCAGCGCGGGCTGGGCGAAGTTCACCATCTGGGTGGCCCGGAAGATGATGACGAGGGACAGCCCGAGAGCGGCGTAGATCGCCCCGAGCGCAAGCCCACTGAGGAGAAGCGTAGTCAGATCCACAGCCCACCTCCGGCAACACCGGAGGCGAGGGAAGCGCGACAAGGCGCAGGAGCCACAACCGCTGACCATGGGGAACGCAGCGCAACCACCCACCCGACGCAACGCGCCTGACGCGACTGTCCGATGGGGTGGATCCGCTTCTGTGGGGAGCGAAGCGGTGCTACCCTTTCTCGGCGCGGACGGCTTCGCCGCTCCGCCCCTAATCCGCGCCGCGCCGCTTCGCTTAGGGGCCCCGCAGAAGCGGATTCACCCCATCGGACATCAAGTGTCAAATCGCGTCGCGCATGGGCTGTCCGCTGCTCTCGCGCTGCGCGACCGGCACCGGACGGCGGGGGCGCTGCCGCAGGTCGGAGCGAGGCTGTCGTCGGCGGCTGCCGGTCGGTTGGGTGGTTCGCGAGTTGCTTTTTTGGTCCGATGGGGTGGACCCGCATTCGCGGGGCCCCTAAGCGAAGCGGCGCGGGCGTGAACAAAGGGCGGAGCGGCGGAGCCGTCCACGCCCGAGCGAGGGTAGCACCGCTTCGCTCCCCACGAATGCGGGTCCACCCCATCGGACAGTGCAGGTGGGGCGTGTTGCGTCGGGTGGGTGGTTGCGCTGCTTCAACGGATCCATAAGGGAATCGTGCTGTTGGTGTTGGTGTTGTCATCTTCTACATCCCCAGGTAGGCGTGGCGTAGGCGGTCGTCGGCTAGTAGGCCCTCGGCTTCCTCTACCGCCACCACCCGTCCCAGTGACAGGACATAGCCTCTGTCCGCAATGGACAGAGCGCTTCGGGCGTTCTGTTCCACCAACAGCACTGTGAGTTCGTCCCAGTCGCGCAGTTCCTCCAGTACGCGCATGATCTGCAAGGTCACGCCGGGGGCTAGGCCGAGTGACGGCTCGTCCAGGAGGAGCATGCGGGGTTTGCTCATCAGGGCCCTGCCGATGGCCAGCATCTGGCGTTCGCCGCCCGACAGGGTGCTCGCCTGGGACTTCAGGCGGGTCACCAGTGGGGGGAACAGCTCCAGGACCTGGGTCATGCTCGCCGAGACCCCGGCCTTGTCGCGCCGCCACAGGCCGCCGAGGCGGAGGTTCTCGGCGACGGTCAGTTCGGTGATCACGCCGCCGTTCTCCGGGACGTGGGCGAGGCCCATGCGGACGATGCGGTCGGGGGACCAGCCGGTGATGTCGGTGTCGTCGAAGCGGACGCGGCCGGAGGTCGGTTTCGCCAGGCCGCTGATCGTGCGGAGCAGGGTGGTCTTGCCCGCGCCGTTGGGGCCGAGGACGGCGGTGATGCTCGCGTCCTGGGTCCACAGGCTGAGTCCGTCCAGGGCCCGCACCGGGCCGTAGGTCGTGACCAGGTCGTCGATGTCCAGCACTGGGGCTCCTAGGGGGCGGCGCCGAGGTAGGCCTCGGCTACGTCGGGGTCGGCCTGGACGGCCGCGGGCGGGCCGGACGCGATGACGCGGCCGAAGTTCAGCACCGTGATCCGGTCGCACACCGTCATCACCAGGTCCATGTGGTGCTCGACCAGCACCACGGCCATCGACTCGCGCAGGCCGCCGATCAGGTCGACCAGCTCGGTGCGCTCCGATTCGGACAGTCCGGCCGCCGGCTCGTCCAGCATCAGCAGGTCCGGCTCCGACACCAGTGCCCTCGCCAGCGCGACGCGCTTGCGCAGCCCGTACGGCAGCGCGCCGGGCAATGCGTTCGCCCATTTCTCCACGCCGAGCGTCGTCAGCACCTCCACCGCCCGCTCGCGCAGCGCAGTCTCCTCGCGGGCGCCCCGGCCGAACAGGGCGCCGAGGGCACCTGTGCGGGCGTGGCGGTCGGCGCCGACGAGGACGTTGTCCAGGACAGTCGAGTGCTCGAAGAGTCCGAGGCCCTGCAACGTGCGCGCGATGCCCAGCCGCGCGAGGTGGTGCGGCTTGTGGTTGCGCAGGGGCTCGCCGCGCACGAGCAGGGAGCCCTCGGTGGGGCGGGTGAATCCGCAGATGACGTTGAACAACGTGGTCTTGCCCGCGCCGTTGGGACCGATGATCCCGTGCACGGTGCCCGGTTCGACGGTGACCGAGACGTCCGACAGGGCCGTGAGGCCGCCGAACCGCACCGTGACTCCCCGGGCCTCCAGTATCGACATACGGGCTCCCAGAATATGAGATGAGCGATACCGGCTGGCCGGTATGCCGGGCAATGATGGGTGCGCCCGGATCGGCTGTCAAGAACCGCGTTCGACCGGATCGGTTGCGTGACAGGCCATAGGCTCACGGCGTGAACGCACACCCCTCCGAGATCGTGCGCATGGCCGCCCGGCTGGTGAACCAGGGCGCGCGGCTGGACATGAGCGCGCTCGCCGCCGAGCTCGGCATCTCGCGCACGACGCTGTTCCGGCGCGTGGGCAACCGGGAGGACCTGCTCGGCGAGGCGCTGTGGCTGCTGTCGGACAAGACGATGCGCGCGGCGGACAAGCGCTGGCACGCCATGCACGGCGACGCCGTGCGCGATCCCGACGACGGGCTGCGCTGCCTGTGGATCATGGCCTGGTACCGGGAGGCGATCGCCGGGCACCAGGGCATGCGGATGCTGCTGGACGAGGAGCCCGTCGCCGCCATCCGGGTGCTCACCGACCCCGCCGGACGGGTGCAGCCCCGGGTCATCCAGTCGTACGTCGACCTGCTCGACCGCGACGTCGACGCGGGCGGCTTCGTGCCGGTCGTGGACGTGAAGACCCTGGCCTACGCGATCGTCCGGCTCGGCGAGACGTTCCTGTACTCCGACGTGCTGGCCTCCCGCAGCCCCGACCTGGCCGCGGTGGGCACGCTGATCGGCCGGTTGGTCGATCGGGGGTTGTGAAACACTCGCCTGTGGTGTTTCATCGGAGTCGACCCCCGTCGCCGCACTGTCCATTGGGGAGGCTCGATGTCGAGCAACTGGCCGCCCGGACTGCCCCGGTCGCTGGACTACCCGGAGGTGGGCGCGGGCGCCATCGCGCTCGGCGCCGCCAACCGCTGGGGTGACCGGCCCGCGTTCATCCGCGCCGGGGAGACCATCACCTTCGCCGAGCTGGGCAGCCGCGCCGCCCGCTTCGCCCGCGGCCTGCTCGCGGGCGGGGTCCGGCCCGGCGACCGGGTCGCCCTGCGGATGCCGAACTGCCTGGAGTTCCCCGTCGCCTATTACGGCACGCTGCTGGCCGGAGCGACGTTCGTGCCGGTCAACCCGCTGTTGCCCGAGGCGGCGGCCGCCGCGCAGATAGCCGACGCCGACGCGGTGCGCACCATCCACGCCGCCGACGTGCCGCGCATCTGCGACGGGCACTCCGACGGCCCGATCGACCCGCCCGCCACCGGCCTGGCCCACCTGGCCTACACCGGCGGCACGACCGGCGACTCCAAGGGCGTGTGCCTGCCGCACCGCAACGTCGTGGTGAACTCGCTGCAGTACGCCTGCTGGGCGAGCGGATCGCTGCCGGACGTCGACACCGACGGCGGGCTCACCCTCGACCAGGTCGGGTCGCCCGAGGAGTGGGTCACGCCGCTCGGCGAGGCCGTCGTGGTGAACCTGACGCCGTGGTTCCATGCCATGGGCACCATCGCCGGGCTCAACGTCCTGCTGCTCACCGGCACCACCACCGTCCTGCACGACCGCCTCGACCCGGCCGCGTACCTCGCCGACGCCGAACGGCTGCGCATCACGTCGATGGGCGGCGCGCCCGCGCTGTTCGCGGCGCTGCTGGCGTGTCCGGACATCGTGCGCACGGACCTGTCGTCGGTGCGGCTGATCACCTCGGGCGCGGCGCCGATGCCGCTGGAGATGATCGAACGGCTGCGCGCGCTGGCCCCCGAGGCGGTCATCGCCGAGGGGTACGGGCTCACCGAGGTCACCATGGGCGCGACGATGACGCCGACCCACCGGTCCGGCACGCACAAGCCCGGGGCTGTCGGGCTGCCGCTGTTCGACACGACGGTGCGGATCATGTCTTTGGACGGCGACGGCCCGGTCGCGACGGGGGAGCGCGGCGAGGTGTGGATCCGGGGGCCGCAGGTGATGACCGGCTACCACGGTCGGCCCGACGCGACGGCCGATGTCCTGACCGACGGCTGGCTGCGCACCGGCGACATCGGGATCCTCGACGCGGATGGCTATCTGTCCATCGTGGACCGACTCAAGGACATGCTGCTCTACAAGGGGTACAACGTCTATCCGCGGGAGCTGGAGGAGCTGCTGGCCGCGCACCCGGATGTCGCGGCGGGCGCGGTGGTGGGGCGTCCCGACCCGGCGGTGGGCGAGCTGCCGGTGGCCTTCGTCGTGCCCGCGCGGGCGGGGGTGCGCGAGTCCGACGTGCTGGATGACGTGAACCGGCAGGTGGTGGCGTACAAACGGCTCCGCGAGATCCGGTTCGTCTCGACCATCCCCGTCTCCGCGGCGGGCAAGATCCTCAAGCGCGAACTCCGCGCGCAGCTGGACTGACCATGGCCGGACTGGATGTGCGCGGCGCGGTCGCGGTGGTCACGGGCGGTGGCTCGGGGATCGGCGCGGCACTGTGCACGCGTCTTGCGAGCGCGGGCGCGCGGGTGGTGGTGAACGACCTGAACCCGTCCGCCGCCGACGCGGTGGCGGCGTCGATCGGGGCGGTGTCGCACCCCGGGGACGCCGCGGACGCGGAGTTCGTCGCCTCCCTGGTGGCGGTGGGGGAGCGGCTGGGCGGTGTGGACCTTTTCTGCGCGAACGCAGGGGTCGCCACAGCCGACTGGGAGACGGCGTGGCGGGTGAACGTCACGTCTCATGTGCACGCGGCCGAGGCCGTGCTGCCGCACTGGCTGGAGCGGGGCCGGGGTCGCTTCCTGTCCACGGTGTCGGCGGCGGGCCTGCTGACCCTGTTGGGGAACGCGCCTTACGCGGTGACCAAGCACGCGGCCCTGGCGTACGCGGAGTGGCTGCGCGCGACGTATGCCCATCGCGGCGTGACTGTCCAGGCGCTGTGTCCGCAGGGGGTCTTGACGCCGATGTTGACGGAGGGGCCGCTGTTGGAGTCGGCGATCACGCCGGAGGAGGTGGTGGACGTGGTGATGGAGGCTTTGGCGGGAGACAGTTTCCTGGTGCTGCCTCATCCGGAGGTGGCGGAGTACTACCACCGCCGAGCCACAGAACCGGACCGGTGGCTGGCAGGCATGAACCGCCTTCAACGCGCGTCGGAGTCGGGCTTTCGCCGCTAAGCCGCTTCCTGGAGTCGCACGGTGAGGCTCGCCGTGAACGCTGTGCCGCCGCCCTCCTGGCTGCCGCAGTGCACCGCGACCAGCAAGAACCCGTTGGTGCCGATCAGTTTGCCCGTGCCTCGGCTCGATCATGATCGCCAGCCAGCTGTCACTCCGCTGTCCTGACCGGTGCTACGTCCGCGCTGCGGCTTCCACCCTGTGGACACCTGACCGGAGTGCGCTGCGCCCTAGCCGATCCGTCGCGTTGATCACCGCGTATTCGCTGTGGCCACCGCGCCCGTCGCTTTTCCTCCCCGCCGAAGCCGCCTTGACCAGCCGCCGTTCCCCGCCAGCCACACCCTCCCCGAAGCCGCACCGTCCCCGCCAGGCGCACCGTCCCGTCGCGCGGTTTCTGCCGGCCGCACCGTCCCGCCGGGCGGTTTCTGCCGGGCGCACCGTCCCGCCGCGCGGTCCCCGCTGGCCGCGCCGTCCTCGCCAGTCGCCGCCAGCCGTGCCGTCCCCGGCAGCGGCGCCATCTGGGATGGTTTCCCCGTCCTCCGGCGCGACCGTGTCCGCTTCGCCCGCCCTCGGCCCATCCTGATTTCAGTTGATTGCATCATCCAGATGGTCGGATCATATGTTCCGATCATCTGGAATCACACGGAGGCGGCCAGGGGGTGGGGGGCTTCGGTGGAGGCTACGAGTCTGGCCAGTTCGGTGCGGGAGCGGATGCCCAGGCGGGTGTAGATGTTGCGAAGGTGGTGGTCGACGGTGCGGGGGCTGAGGACCAGGCGGCGGGCTATTTCGCGGTTGGTTTCGCCGTCGGCGACCAGGCGGGCGATTTGGGATTGCTGGGGGGTCAGGGTGCCTACGGCGGGGGTGGGGGTGGCGGCGCGGAGCTCGGTGCGGACACGGTCTTCCCAGTAGGTCGCGCCGTGGAGGTGGAAGAGGTGTAGGGCTTCCCGTAGGTGCCCGCGCGCGGCGGTCGGTTGGCGGTCGCGGCGGAGGTGGTGGGCGTAGAGGAGGTGTGTCCTGGCCAGTTCGAGGGTCGCGCCCGCCTGCCGGTGGAGGGCGATCGCGCGGTCGAAGTGGGTGTGCGGGGTGCGCCCGAGGAGGGCGTGGCAGCGGTGGGAGAGGGCCCGCCAGCTCGGTCCGCGCAGGCTCGACGCCCACGCGTCGAAGCGGGACAGGGCGCGGGCGGCCAGGTCGGGCTCGCCGCAGCGGACGGCGGCCTCCACCAGCTGCGGGACGGCCAGCGCGCGGATGCCCGGGTGCGCCCGCCCGACCCCTGTCGCCATCGTCCGCAGTCGACACAGCGCGTCATCCGGGCGGTCGTCGATCAGGTCGACGCACGCGCGCGTCCACGCCGCGTATGCCGCCGGGCGTCCCAACCCGCGCGAGGCGATGCGCGGGGCGGCCTCGTCCAATCGTGCCAAGGCGGTGTCGCGGTCACCGAGCGACACGGCCGCCAACGCCAACAACACCGTGTGCTCCGCGACGACGTTGCGCTGCCCCACCGCCGCCCGCCCCTCGGTAGCCGCCCGCACCGCCACCGCCACTCGATCGGCGGCGAGGGCGACGACGGCCAAGTGCGCCAGCGCCGTCGGCAGCAACGCCCCGCCCCGCGCCCGCGCGACGGCCGCGGTGGCGTACTCGTAGGCCAGGTCCACCTGCCCCAACGTCAACGCCACCTCGCCCGCCCACACCAGCCTGCGCGGATCACGCGTCCGCCCGCCCAACGCCACCGCATGCCGCAACGGCGTCCGCGCCGCTCCGTGCTTCCCCGCGAAGGTGGCCGCCAGCCCCGCCCCATGCGCCGCCGCCAACGGCTCGGCCGCCCCAAGGACCGCCAACTCTCGCGCCAGCTCCGCAAGCCCACCCACGTCCCCAGCCATCCGCCGCGCCTCCCCGGCCAACATGAGCGCGACGGCCCGACTCCGAGCATCGACAAGCAACCCGGCCGCCACCACCAACTCATGCGCTGCGATCGCCGGATCCCCGTCCCGCAGCTCGATCTCCCCCCGCAACACCGCCGCCTCCCCCACAAGCGCAGGGTCGATGGCCACAGACTCGGAACCCACCCGCTCGGCAACCGCCACCTGACCAACGCCGCCACCGCGCCGGGCTGAGCTGGCCGCTGTCCGGGATACGACCCATGCCGGTGCGCCCGCTGCCTCGCCCCCAATGCCGGACTTGCCACGCGGGGCTGGTTCGGGCGCAGTCGAGTCGAGACAAGCGTGGACGCTGGCCAGGTTGCCCTGCCGAGCGGGGCCGGTCGCGGCTGCGCAGGCGGGACACGCCTGACCCCGGCGCGGATGGCCAGCGCAGGTCGGGTTGTGGTGGCTTGGTGGGTCTGTTGGGTGGGTGTGGGGTTGGGCGTGGCTGGCGCAGGTCGGGTCGTGGTGGGTTGGTGGGTCCGTCGGATGAGTCTGCGGCCGGGCCTGGCTGGCGCAGGTGGGTTGGTCGTGGTGGGTGGGTGTGTTCGTTGGGTGGGTCTGCGGCTGGGGGTAGCTGGCGCGGGTCGCTTGGTCGTGGGTTGGTGTGCTCGTTGGGCGAGTTTGCGGCTGGGGGTGGCTGGCGCGGGTGGGTTGGTCGTGGGTTGGTGTGCTCGTTGGGCGAGTTTGCGGCTGGGGGTGGCTGGCGCGGGTGGGTTGGTCGTGGTGGGTTGGCGTGTTCGTTGGGCGAGTTTGCGGCTGGGGGTGGCTGGCGCGGGTGGGTTGGTCGTGGGTTGGCGTGTTCGTCGGGTGAGCCTGCGGCCGGGGGTGGCTGGCGGTGGTCGGTTCGCTGGCGTGGGCGTGGTCGGTTGCGCGCATGCAGGTGGGGCACGCCGTGGGCACGTGGACAGCCGGGTCAGCGTTGGGAGGTGCTGCCGCGTCCGCCAGTGGTTGGGTGTTGTGGGCGCACGGGGTGGTCGGGGGAGCGGAGCCGTGGCGCGGACTTGGCTCGGCTGACGCGAGTGTGAGATCGGTGGTCGCCTGAGGGTGTGTCGGTTCCGCGGTGGGGAGTGGGGCGGTCAGGTGGGTGAGGTCGGCCTTCGCGCGGGCGGGGCGGCCGGAGGACCAGGCGGCGTGGGCGGCGTCGAGGAGGTGGCGGGCGCGGGCGGTCGGGTCCGTCGTCAGGGCGGCTGCCTGGCGTAGGGCGCGGGAGACTGTGGGTGGGTCCGCGCGGCGGGCGGCTTCGGCTAGGGCTGTGGCTGTGACCGCGCCGGGGGCGGCCAGTGCGCGGTGGCACAGGGCCTTCGCCGGGTCTCGCTCCAGCTCCGCCAGAGCCGCCCACGCGGCGCGGCAGGCGTGGGGGCCCGCGTGGGTGCGGATGGTTGCGGCCGTGGTGGGGGAGGGGGATCGGCCGTCGGGGGTGAGGAGGCCTGCGCGCACCGCTGTGGCTGGAGGTCGGACCTGGCCGCCGCAGGCGGCGTGGAGTATCGCCAGGCGGGCGTCCGGGGGGTGGTTGTCGTAGGCGCGGGCGATCTCTGTTCCGTAGGGGCCGGAGAGGGCCGCTGTCACCACTGGGTCTCGGGGGTCGACCGCGCGGGCCAGTTCCAGCAGGTGGCCGGGGACGCCCCGGGCGATCTCCACGAGGGCGCCGCGGACGTCGGCGGGGAGAGGGGCGGTGTCCGCCAGCAGTTGGTCCGCGCTGTCGTCGTCCAGTGGGGACAGTTCGATCACGTCCACGCCCGGAAGTGGTGCCGTGCCCGCGAAAACTAACACCGCCCCAAGGGAAGAACACCGCAGGGCGTGATGCATCAGGACATCCACAGTGGACTGGTCCAGCAGGTCGACGTCGTCGACCAGGCACACCACGCCCGTGAAGTCCTCGACGCCCAACCGGTCCAGGCCCGCGCCCTCGATGTCGCGTTCGGACTCCACGCCCGCCACCCGCGCCACCGGGCCCCGCGCCAGCCGGGCGGTGGCGGCCAGCAGGGCGCTGCGGCCGATGCCCGGCGGGCCCGTGAGCACCACCGCGCCGCCCCGGCCGGTCGCCAGGGTGGAGAGGCGGGCCATGACGTCCGCGCGGCCGTGCATCACTCGATGAAACAACATTGCCGAATGTTTCACAACCGGTGATTTCGCCGATGCGCGCCGCCGCCCCCGGTTGCCAGAGTCGGATGCGTTCCTCCCCCACTGACGAAGGAGTACGACGCCGTGCGCCGAGTCATCCCTGTGCTAGCCGGACTCGCCCTGGTCGGCAGCGTCGCCGTGGGCCCAGCCCACGCCGCGGACAACCCCTACGAGCGGGGCCCCGACCCGACCGAGTCCCTGATCGAGGCCTCCCGCGGCCCGTTCGCCACCGCAGAGGACCGGGTCTCGTCCTGGTCGGTCACCGGCTTCGGCGGCGGCACCATCTACTACCCGACGACCACGGCGGAGGGCACGTTCGGGGCCATCACCGTCTCGCCGGGCTTCACCGCCGACCAGTCCAGCCTGGCCTGGCTGGGCCCGCGCCTGGCCTCGCACGGCTTCGTGGTCATGATCATCGACACGAACTCCCGCTATGACCAGCCCGCGTCCCGGGGCGACCAGCTGCTGGCCGCCCTGGACTACCTGACGCAGCGCAGCTCGGTCCGCTCCCGGATCGACGCCTCGCGCCTGGGCGTTGCCGGGCACTCGATGGGCGGGGGCGGCTCGCTGGAGGCGACCAAGGACCGCACCAGCCTCAAGGCCGCCGTGCCGATCGCGCCGTGGAACGGCGACAAGACCTGGCCCGAGGTGCGCACGCCCACCTTCATCATCGGCGGCGAGACCGACACCATCGCCTCGGTGGGCTCGCACGCCGAACCGTTCTACCAGTCGCTGAGCAACGCCCGCGAGAAGGCGTACATGGAGCTCGACGGCGAGGGCCACTTCTTCCCGCAGTCGCCGAACACCACCATGGCCAAGTACATGGTCTCCTGGCTGAAGCGGTTCATCGACAACGACACCCGCTACGACCAGTTCCTCTGCCCGGCCCCCGACGACCGGGCCATCCAGGAGTACCGGGCCAGCTGCCCGCACGCCTGACCCGACCCCGGACGCCCGGACCGTGTCCCGGTCCGGGCGTTCGGCCGTTCGTGAGTGTTTTCTCCGCCGGGGGCAACAACTTTGCTTGCGATCTCAAGGATCGTTGACGCCTAGTTGACTCTCTCGTAACTTCCAAGGGTCAGTGCGCGTTTGTCATTGATTCGCGGGGGTGATCGCCGTGGCCACAGCTCTACGGACGCGTGAGGATTACGGACCCTGGCGCAACATCCCGGCGGCCGCGGCCCGCGCGCTGCGGCCGAGGATCGACGCCATCGCCGCCGAGATGGTCGAGACGATCCGGCTGGAGGTCGGGGGCTACCGCGCCGCGCCCAACACCGACGTCGGCCGGGACGTCTTCGCCGCGGTGCGCAGGGCGATCGTCCAGTTCGTCGCCCTCATCGAGAACCCGGTGGGCCCGTCGCCGGAGGACGTCGAGTTCTTCCGCAGGCTGGGCCGCACGGAGTACCGCAACGGCCGCGACCTCGACGACCTGCAGGCCGCCTACCGCGTCGGCGCCCGGGTCGCCTGCCGCCGCTACGCCCAGATCGCCCAGGCCGCCGCGCTGCCGATGACCACCGTGCTGAGCCTGAGCGACGCGGTGCTCGTGCACATAGACCACCTCGCCAACGAGTCGGCCAAGGGCTACGCCGAGGCCAAGGCGCGCGGCGCCGACGACCCGGCGCAGCGCCGCCGCGTGCTGGCCGAGCGGCTGGTCCGCCGCGACCCGCCGGACACCGGGCCGTCGACGGTGGAGCTGGCCGCCCGCGCCCGCTGGCCGCTGCCGAACCGGGTCGCCTGCCTGGTCGTCGACGACCCGGCGACCGGCCGGTTCCGCTTCGCCGATGACGTGCTGCTGCTGGAGCGCACGGGCGAGCTGACCGCCATCGTCCCCGAGTCCGGGACGGCGGCGGCGTCGGCGCTGGTCGCCGGGACGCGCGCGGCGATCGGGCCCGCGCTGCCGCTGGCCGAGACGTGGCTGTCGCGCTACTGCGCCCGGCTGGCCCTGCGCACCCTGCCGCGCTCGCAGCGCGTCATCGTCGCCGAGGACCACCTGCTCGACCTGTTCCTGCTGGCGGGCGAGCCGCTGGGCGCGCTGCTGGCCAGACGCGGCGTCGACCGGCTCGCCGACCTCGGCGCGGGCAAGGCGGCCCGGCTGGAGGAGACCTTCCACGCCCTGCTCGGCTCCTGGGGCCGCTCCGCCCCGGAGATCGCCACCGAGCTGGGCATCCACCCGCAGACCGCCCGCTACCGGCTCCGCCAGCTCGACGACGTCTTCGGCGAGCGGCTGGCCGACCCGGACTTCCGGTTCGAGGCCGAGGCGGTGCTGCGGCTGCGGGCACTGCGCAAGGGACGCTAGTTCTGGGCTACCCTCCGTCGGCGGCGGACAACGGGGGGCGGCATGGGCGAGGCACGGCCAGGGCGGGCGCGCGTGCGCTTCGGCGCCGCGGAACTGCTCGCCGACCTCGACCACCCCGGCGGCTGGCTGCTCACCGTCGACGGCGTCGCCCAGTCCTATGTGGATCTCCACGATCCCGGGCACCTGGAGTTCGACTACGTGCGCAGGCTCGGCGACGTCGTCGACCTGGCCGCGCCGCCGTCCGCGCCGCTGGCCGCGGTCCACATCGGCGGCGGGGCGTGCACCCTGCCGCGCTACCTCGCCGCCACCCGCCCCGGCTCCGCCCAGCGCGTCGTGGACGCCGACGGCGAGCTGGTCGAGTTCGTGAGCGAGCACCTCGGCCTGGACATCCCCGGCGTGCGGATCACGGTGGGCGACGGGCGCGAGTACGTCGAGGGCCTGGCCGACGACGTCGCCGACCTCGTCGTGCTGGACGCCTTCGAGCGCGCGTCCGTGCCCGGCGGCCTGGCCACGATCGAGTTCACCCGCGCCGTGGCCCGCGTGCTGACCGCGACCGGGATGTACCTGCTGAACGTCTCCGACGGCCCCGGCCTGATGTTCGGCAGGCGCGTCGCGGCCACCCTGTCGGCGGTGTTCGAGCACGTCCTGCTGCTGGCCGAGCCCGGCGTCCTGCGCGGCCGCCGCTACGGCAACCTGGCCTTCGCCGCGTCGGCGACCCCGCTCCCGACCCCCGGCGTCGCCGCCCGCGCCGCCGCCGCCCCGTTCCCGGCCCGCTGCCTGGCAGGCGACCACATCCCCGAGTTCACCGGCGACGCCCGCCCCCTCGCCGACGGCGACACCATGCCGTCGCCGACACCGCCGTGGGGACTGCTCGGCCGGGCGTAATCCCCGCGCGGCGCCGCAGGCCGCATGGATATCGTCGCCGCGTGGTTCCCGAACTGCGCAAAGCGCGCCTTGATGACGTTCCGCGGATCGCCGAGTTGATGCGGGGGTCGGTGGAGGAGTTGTTTCCCCGGTTCCACGACGAGCGGGAGACGGCGAGTGCGGCGGTGTACCTGACCGAGCCGGACACCGTGCTCATCGGGGACGGCACGTACTTCGTCCACGAGGTCGACGGGCGGGTCGTGGCGTGTGGCGGGTGGAGCAAGCGCGGGAAGGTCTACACCGGGTCCGGGGCGCAGCCGGGGGACGACCGGGTGCTCGACCCGGCGACCGAGCCCGCGCGGGTGCGGGCGATGTTCGTGCACCGCGACTGGACCCGCCGCGGGCTGGCGCGGGCGATCCTCGACGCGTGCGTGGCGGCGGCGCGGGCGGAGGGCTTCCGGTCGTTCGTGCTCATGGCCACCCTGCCCGGCGTGCCGCTGTACCGGGCGTACGGGTTCCGCGAGGTGGAGCGCACCGCCATCCCGATGCCGGACGGCGTCGCGCTCGCGGGCGTGTCGATGACGCTTGACTTCATGTCGACCTGAAGAAGCACGGTGGTGGTCGACCCACAGGAAAGGGAGACCACCGATGACCGTCTGGGGCAAGACCGCCAGCGAGACCTACCACCGCCGCGCGACCGGGATGCTGCGCGGGGTGTACCGGCTGATCGCCGCAGACATCCCCGTCCGGCCCGGCGCCGTCGTCGTCGACGTGGGCACCGGGCCCGGCCTGCTGCTGCACCGCATGACGGGGACCGGCGGCGTCCTGCACGGCGTCGACCCGTCGCCGGACATGGTCGCCATCGCCCGGGCGGCGGCCGACGCCGAGGGCCTGGCCGAGCGGCTGTCCTTCGCCACCGGGTCCGCCGAGGACCTGCCGTTCCCGGACGCGTCGGTCGACCTGCTGGTGTCGTCGCTGTCGCTGCACCACTGGGTCGACCACGCCAAGGCCGCCGCCGAGGCCCGCCGGGTGCTGCGCCCGGGCGGGCGGCTGCTCGCCTACGACTTCCGCTTCGTCAGGATGGGCGCGGCGGCCGCCGCCATGCGCGCGGAGTTCGGGCAGGTCACCCGAACGCCGGTGCGGCTGGCGTTCGCCCGGCTGGCGGCGAGCTGACGTAGGCGTCGACCTTCGCGGTGAAGTCCGGGCAGGTGCGGAAGTCCTCCGCCGGGCACTCGGCGGCGTGGTCGAGCAGTTCCAGCGACGCCCGCAGCGCCGCGATCCTGGCCCGCAGCGCCGCGCGGTGCTCGTCGAGCACCGCGCGGCGCGAGCCCGGCCGCGCCAGCAGGGTCCGGATCTGCTCCAGCGACAGCCCGCTGTCCTTGCCGATGCGGATGACCGCCACCGTCGTCACGTGGCTCTCGTCGTAGACGCGCCTGCCGTTGGCGCGGCGGGCCGGGGACAGCAGGCCCATCTCCTCCCAGTGCCGCAGCACGTGGGTGGCCAGCCCGAACCGCGCCGCCAGCTCTCCGATCGTCATGTTCACGTCAACGTGAAGACCGAGTCCGGCGTTCCCTAGATGTCGGCCTTCACGAACTCGTAGGCGCTGGCCGCGGGGGAGGTGATGTTGTACTTGACGGTCGCCAGGCCGAACGGCTTCGCCGGGTCGACGCGGAAGATCGTCGTGCTGCGCGGCGGGTTGCGGCTCTCCGCCGGGCCGTACCGGTACTCCCCGGAGAGGCCGTCGAACGCCACGGCGCCCAACTCGCGGGACGCGGCCAGCAGGCCGTCACGGGACAGGTCGCCGCGTTCGACGGCCTTCTCCAGCAGCGCGGTCATGGCGCGGGCCTGGTTGTAGCCGAAGGCGAAGTAGTAGTCCGGCTGCTGCTGCGGCGCGAACCGCTCCATCCGCGACACCATGTCCTGCATCCCGGGCACCTCGGTGTCGCCCCACTCGGTGCCCTCGGCCGCGAGTAGCACGTTGGCCTGCAGATACGGCGCCAGCGGCGACTGCGCGAGCGCCCCGACCCACGACGGCGACTGCCCGTACCAGCGCGGCGCGAACCGGGCCTGCGCGGCAGTGCCCCAGATCTTGCCCGCGTCGGTCGGGGTCGCCACCAGGAACACCATCTGGCAGCCCTCGCCCGCCAGGGCCTGGATCTGGCCGGCGTAGTTCTCCGTGCCCGCCTTGAACCGCTGGGTGTTGGCCACCGCGAAGCCCATGCGCTCGGCGGCGAAGTCGATGCCCGCCTGCCCGGCCTCGCCGTAGACGTCGTCCTGGATCATCGTGCACACCACCGACTGCGGTGAGCCGCCACCGTCCGACAGGTAGTGCTCCATCACGTTGATGGCCTGGATCTGATACGGCGCGCCGACCGGCAGCAGGTTCTCCTCGCGCACCCACAGCGCGTCCAGCGACGCGGGCGCGGCGACGATCCGGTCCGCGCGCAGCAGCGGCAGCACGGCCAGGGTGGACGGCGTGCCCAGCACCTGGGTGAACGCCGCGACCTCGCCCTTGATCTTGTTGTACTGCTGGACCGTCACGTCCGGCTGGTACTGGGTGTCCTCCTGCACCAGCTCCACCTTGTACTTGCCCGCGATGCCGCCGTCGGCGTTGACCTGGTCGAACCAGACCTTGTTCCCGGTGGTCAGCGGCTGCCCGATGACCGCGACCGGCCCGGACAGCGGCGAGAGCACGCCGAGGCGGATGGTCGTGCCGTCGAAGCCGGGGACCGCGGCGGGCGCGCCCGCCGCGCCCGCCCCGGCGTTCCCGCCGTCTCCGCCCGCGCCGCCGCAGGACGCGGTCAGGGCCAGTGCGGCCAGCGCCGCGGTGAGTGCCGCTCGGTTCATTCTCTCGGCCTCCTAGTACGAGAACGGCCAGGTCCGGAAATACGTCTTGATCCGCAGCCAGATCCCCGCCAGCCCGCGGGGCTCGACCACCAGGAACACCACGATGAGCACGCCGAAGATCGCCTGGTTGAGGGCGAACACGCTGATGAACCCGTCCCCGCCGACGGAGGTCTGCACGCCCGGGATGACGTCGCTGTAGCGGTCGATGAGCGCGGGCAGCGCCCCGACGAAGATCGCGCCGAGCACCGCGCCGAAGATCGTGCCCAGCCCACCGACGATGACGATCGCGATGTACTGGATCGACAGCAGCAGGTTCCACTCGTCCGGGCTGACGAACTGCTGGTACGCCCCGAACAGCGCGCCCGCGACCGCCGCGATCGCGCTGGAGACCATGAAGGCGGCGATCTTGTACCGGCCCGCGCGGACCCCGATGACCTCCGCTGCCTGGTCGCGGTCGCGGATGGCCTGCAGCGCCCGGCCCGGGCGCGTGCGCACGAGGTTCTTGGCCAGCAGGGCGGTCAGGCCGACCAGCGCCCAGACCAGCCAGAACCAGCCCTGGTTGCGGGAGTAGACCTCGCCAGCGACCTCGATCCGCGACAGGTCAACCGGCCCCAGTGCGGTCGAGGCCGTGACCGACGTGCCGGAGTTTCCGCCGGTCACCGGGCGCAGGTTGCGCCACAGGTGCTCGCCGACGAAGACCAGGCCCAGGGTGACGATCGCCAGGTAGTGGCCGCGCAGGCGCAGGGTGAACGGGCCGATCAGCCCGCCCAGCGCCGCGCCGACCATGGCGGCCGCGGCCAGCCACAGCGGGAGCGGCAGGCCGAGCGTGCCGCCCGCGATCGCGGTGCAGTAGGCGCCCGCGCCGATGAAGAACGCGTGGCCCAGCGAGACCTGGCCGCAGTAACCGGTGAGCAGGTTGAGACCGATCGCGCCGATCGCGGTGATGCCCACGTAGATGAGGACGGACAGCCAGAAGTCCTCGCGGACGACCGTCGGGAGCACGGCGAACACCGCGAGCATCGCGACCAGGCCGGTGCGGGCGGCCGGGGTGCCGAACAGGCGCAGGTCCTGCCCGTGGTCGCGGACCAGGTTGCGGTGCGGGCGGGCCATCAGATCCGCCGGACGTCTCGGGTGCCCAGCAGGCCGTACGGTCTGACCAGCAGGATCAGGATCATGATGAGGTAGGGCACGATCACCGACACGTTGTCTCCCGCCCATGCGAAGAGGTGGTCCTGGTACCCGCGGGTCAGCGCCTCGACGAGGCCGATGACCAGCCCGCCGAGCACCGCGCCGGTGGGGGAGTCCACGCCGCCGAGGATCATCGCCGGGAACGCGGCCAGCGCGATGAACCCGATCGACGGCGACAGCCCGCCCGGCCCCGCGGCGAGGGTGATCCCGGCCAGCGCGGCCAGCGCGGCGGCGATCGCCCAGGACACCGCGTAGACCCGGCGCGCGCTGATCCCCTGCGCCAGCGCGGCCTCCGGGTCGAACGCGGTGGCGCGCATCGCCAGGCCGAAGTCGGAGTGGCGGAAGAACAGGAAGAAGCCGACCACGGCCGCGGCCGTCAGCCCGATCGTCCACAGGTCCCGCACGCCCAGCACCAGCCCGCCCACGGTGACGGTGTCGATGTTCCACGGGTTGGTGACCTGGAGGTTCTCGAAGCCCCAGATCGCGGTGATGACCGGCTCGATGACGAACAGCAGCCCGATGGTGATCATGATGACGGCGAACGGCGGCTGCCCGACCATGCGCCGCAGCACGATCCGCTCGACGGCCGCGCCCGCGACCGCCGCGGCCAGGCACGCCAGGACCACGGCGACCGCGAAGGCCATGGCCAGGCTCGTCGAGAAGGTGTAGCCGAGGTACGCGCCCAGGGCCAGCAGGCCGCCCTGGGCGAAGTTGATGACGCCCGTGGCCTTGTAGATGACCACGAAACCGAGCGCCACCAGGGCGTAGGTGCAGCCCAGGGACAGGCCCGCGAAGACGTTCTGCAGCAGCGCGGTCACCGGTACATCGCCTCGATCCGCTCGGCGAAGCGCTCGGTGATGGCCGCGCGCTTGACCTTCTGGGTGGCGGTCAGGTCGCCGTCCTCGTGGTCCAGTTCGCGGGTGATGGTCGTGAAGCGCTTGACGCGCTCCACCTGGGACAGCTCCGCGTTGACCTCGTCGACCACCTGCTGGATGAGCGCGTGCACCTCCGGTTTGGCGGAGAGGTCGGCGTAGGTGGTGTAGGCGATCCCCCTGCGGGTGGCCCAGTCGCCGACGGTGTCCCGCTCGATCCCGATGAGGGCGCTCAGGTACTTGCGGCGGTCGCCGACGACCACGGCCTCGCGGACGTAGGGGGAGACCTTCAGCCGGTTCTCGATCTCCGACGGGGAGACGTTCTTGCCGCCCGCGGTGATGATGATGTCCTTCTTGCGGTCGGTGATCCGCAGGTAGCCGTCGTCCAGCTCGCCGACGTCGCCGGTGTGCAGCCAGCCGTCGGGGTCCACCGCGGCGGCCGTGGCGGCGGGGTCGTCGAGGTAGCCCTGGAACACGCCCGCCGAGCGGGTCAGGATCTCCCCGTCGGGCGCGATCCGCAGCTCCACCCCGGGCAGGGGGCGGCCCACCGCGCCGAGACGCACGTCGCCGGGCGGGGTCAGCGTGCAGATGGCGGTGTTCTCCGTCTGGCCGTAGCCCTCGCGCACGGGGATGCCGATGGCCCACAGGAACTCCAGGACCTGCGGCGCGATGGGCGCGGCCCCGCTGATCGCCACGCGCACCCGCGCCATCCCCAGCTTCTCCCGCAGCGCCCGGAACACCAGCACCTCGGTCAGCGCCAGGACGATCCTGTCCGCGGCGGTGGTGGCGTCGGCCATCCGGCGGGGCGCTATCCGGCGGCCCTGTCTCAGGCAGGCGCGGTAGACCGCGCGCTTGAGCCGCGTGGCGTCGGCCATGCGGATCTCCACGCCCGCCATCAGCTTCTCCCACACCCGGGGCACGCCGAGGAACACCGTCGGCTGCACCTCGCGCAGGTCCTGCCGGAACGCCGCGCCGCCCTCGCCGAAGTTGACCACCAGACCCGCCCACACGCCGTCGATGACGGTCAGCAGGCGCTCGGCGATGTGGCACAGCGGCAGGTAGCTCAGGACCTCGTCGTCCCGCGCCGCGCCCAGGGCCTCGATGAACGCCGTCCCGGCGGCCACCAGGTTCGCGTGCGAGATCATCGCGCCCTTCGGCGGGCCCGTGGTGCCCGAGGTGTAGACCAGGATCGCGGTCGACCCCGGGTCCAGCGCGGCGACGGCGCGGGCGTAGTCGGCGCGCTCGCCGTCGGCGGCCAGCTCGGCGAAGGTCAGCACGCCGTCGGACAGGCGGACGCCCTTGGGATCGATCAGGACGATGTGGCGCAGGTGCGGCAGCCGGTCGCGCACGGCCACCGCCTTGTCGTACTGCTCCTCGTCCTCGGCGATGAGCAGGACGGCCCGCGAGTGCCGCAGCAGGTACTCCACCTCCGCGGGGGGCGAGGTCGGGTAGACCCCCATCGTCTGCGCGCCGATGCCCTGCGCGGCCAGGTCGGCGACCACCCACTCCGGACGGTTCTCCGCGTGCACCGCGATCCGGTCGCCCGGGCGCACGCCCAGGCGGCGCAGTCCCTCGGCGGTCCTGGCCACCCAGTCGGCGTACTCCGACCACGTCCACTCGCGCCAGACACCCCGGCGCTTGTGGCGCAGGGCGACGTCGTCCGGGCGCTCGGCCGCCAGCCGCAGGAGCCTGCCCGGCAGGGAGTCCGCCGCCGTCACGCGCCACAGCCCAGGTACGCCTCGACGACGCGCGGGTCGTCGCGGACCTCGTCGGGCGTGCCCGCGGCGATGACGACGCCGAAGTCCAGCGCCACCACCCGGTCGGCCAGGTCCATCACCAGGCGCATGTCGTGCTCGACCAGGATCATCGCCAGGCCCAGCTCCCGGCGGGCCTGCACCAGGTAGCGGGCCATGTCCTCGGTCTCCTCGACGTTCATCCCGGCGACCGGCTCGTCGAGCAGCAGCAGGCGCGGCTCCATCGCCAGGGCGCGGCCCAGCTCGGCGCGCTTGGCCACCCCGTACGGCAGCAGCCCGGCCGGGGTGCGGCGGTAGGGCTCCAGCTCCAGCAGCTCGATGACGTCCTCCACGGCAGCGCGGTGCTCGATCTCCTCCCGCTTGGCCCGACCCCACCACGCCATTCCGGCCAGGAACCCGGTCCGCATCAGGTGATGGCGGCCCAGCATCAGGTTGTCCACAAGGGACAATTGGGGGAACAGGCCGAGGTTCTGGAACGTCCGCGCGACGCCCAGTCCGGCGATCGCGGCGGGGGCCCTGCCGATCAGCGACTGGCCGCCCAGCTCGATCGTGCCCCGCTGCGGGCGGTAGACGCCGTTGAGGCAGTTGAACACCGAGGTCTTCCCCGCCCCGTTCGGGCCGATCACCGCCAGCAGCTCGCCCGGGGCGACGGTGAAGCCGACGCCGTCGAGCGCGGTCACGCCGCCGAAGCGCAGCGTCAGGTCCGCCACCGCCAGCAGTGGCCCGGACGCCTGCCCCGAGGCGGCGGGGGCCGGGGCGCTCACGCGCTCCATCGCTTCTTCCTCCGGTAGCTCTTGACCTCGGCGAACGAGCGGCGCTCCCCGTCGGCGGGGGCACCGAGGTAGAACTCGCGGATGTCGGCGTCGGCGAGCAGGTCGGCGGCCGGGCCGTCGCGCACGACCGAGCCGACCTCCAGGACATAGCCGTGGTCGGCGATGGACAGCGCCATCACCGCGTTCTGCTCGACCAGCAGCACGCTGGTGCCCTGGGCGTTGATCTCGGCGATGATGTCGCGCACCTGCGCCACCAGCCTCGGCGCGAGCCCCAGCGACGGCTCGTCGAGCAGCAGCAGCCGGGGCGCGGCCATCAGCGCCCGCCCGATGGCCAGCATCTGCTGCTCGCCCCCCGAGAGGTACCCGGCGACGGACCCGCGCCGGGCGGCCAGCACGGGGAACAGGTCGAACACGCGCTCCAGCGACTCCTTAACCAGCGCGCGGGCGCGGCGGGTGTGCGCGCCGACGCGCAGGTTCTCCTCGACGGTCAGCTCGGCGAAGACGCGCCTGCCCTCCATGACCTGCGCGACGCCGCGCCGCACGACATCGGCGGGGTCCGCGCCTGTCACGTCGACGCCCGCCACGGCGACCGAGCCCTTGGTGATCCGCCCGCGGTGGGGGCCGAGCAGGCCGGTCACCGCGCGCAGGAGCGTGGTCTTGCCCGCGCCGTTCGCGCCGAGGAGGGCGACGACGGCGCCCTCCGGGACGGTCAGGCTCAGGCCGCGCAGGACCAGGACGACGTCGTCGTAGACGACCTCCAGGTTCGCCACCGCCAGGATCGGGTCCGCCACGGCCCCTCCCGCCCAAAGTGATCCGCCTCACATTGAGCACGGACGTTAGACCGGCGCGTCGGTCGGCGACAAGAGGACTTCATCGAACATTTGCTGCCGCCGGAGTAGGTGGCGGTTCTTGAACGCTGTTCTAGAGGGGTCGCCTGCTGCGGTCTCGATGTCCACAGTGGCCTGGGTCAGCCGGTGAGGACCGCGAGGCGGGCGGCGGCGCCGTCGAGGCAGCGTTCGATTGCGTAGTCGTAGAAGCTCGCGTAGTACCCGGCCACCTGTTCGGGGTTCTCGGCCGGGCGGGCCTCGGGGTTCGCGGCGCGGTCGTCCTCCATGGCGAGGAACTGGCACGCGGTGACCAGTAGCAGGTTGTAGGTCAGCACGCTCTCCTTGCCGAAACCGGCCTCCTGCAGCAGGCGCACACCGCGGTCGACGATGGGGGCGGCCGCGCGCACGCCCGGGCCGTGCAGGGCGAACCGCCTGGCCACGCCCGGGTAGCGGCTCAGCAGGCCGCGCAGCTCGCCCAGCAGGACGCGGAACCAGCCGCGCCACGGCAGCTCCTCGGGCGGGACGGGGAGCATGCCGACGACCCGTTCCAGCACCTCGGCCAGCACGGCGTCGCGGCTGCCGACGTGGTGGTAGACGACCGCCGGATACGCCTGCACCACGGCCGCGAGCTGGCGGACCGTCCACTTCTCCAGCCCGTGCTCCATCGTCAGCGCCACCGCCGCGTCGATGATCCGGGCGGGGGTGACCGCGGGCAGTCCCGCGGCCGGACGGGAGCGCGGGCGGGTCGGTGTCGGCCTGGCCATCCGCCCAGATTAGTTGACCACGGCGAGGTCACCGGGCGTTTCTTGAACAGTGGGCAACAAAGAGGGCGGCGCCGCTTGGGGGTCGGTGGTGCGGTCGATCGCGGCTGAGGTGGGCCGGACGGGCCTGGGATGGGGGGTCATCCGGCGGGGGCCGTGTGGGTGAACCGGGGGGTGATGCGCGGGGAAGCGTCCGGCCGCGACTGTCCATTGGCGACTGAGCCGCGGGTCTGGGCAGCACCATGCCCGAGCGCTACGATGTACCCTCCGGCCTGGCAGGTGCACCCGGGAGGTCAAGCCGCGGCATGGTCACTCGACGCGCGTACCGCAAATGGCGGGCGCTGGTGGCGGACCTCCCACTGCCCGACCCGTTCACCGTCCCCGACCTGGTCGCCGCCATCGCCGAGCGCCGGGGCAGGCCCATCGACATCGGCACCCTCCCGGGCGGCGCCACCGCCCAGACCTGCGGCGTGTGGTTCCAACTCGTCGACCGCGACGTGATCCTGGTCGAGGAGAACACCTCGGCCTTCCACCGCGACCACATCGTCCTGCACGAGCTCGGGCACATGCTCTGCGACCACCGCGGCGGCGACACCTTCGGCGACCTCACCCGACTCCTCCCCGACCTCTCCCCGGACCTCGTGCGCCGAATGCTCAACCGCACCGCCTACACCAACGACGAGGAACAGGAGGCCGAACTGGTGGCCAGCCTCATCCGGATCACCGCGGAGACCAGGGCGCCCAACGCCCAGCCCGGCGTCCTCGGCAACCTCGCCGCCGCTCTCGGCCTCGGCCGGGGCACCCGGTGACCCCTGCGGTCCACCCACCTGCCCCCCGGCCCACCCGACCCGACTCTGACCTGTGGGGATGGTCGCTGACCACCCAGCCCGCGAACCTTGAGAGCCGCCCACTGACGAAAGCCACCTCGGCGCGGGCCGCGGACCTGCGGGGGCGCGTGGCGGGCAAGAGCTGTCCGGTACGGCGAGGCGGTCTGGAGGGCGGCGATTCGGCACGGGCCGTGGGCCTGCGGAGGCGTGTGGTGGGCCAGAGCGATGCGCCCCGGGCAGGCGGGCTGGCCCGAGACGTCTCGGCACGGGCAGCGGGCCTGCCGGAGCCTGTGGCGGACACCGGCTGTTCAGCACGGACAGGCGCTCTGATCGGCGGGGGTTCGGTGCGGGCGGTAACCCTGCCGGGTCATGCGGTGGACAAGGGCGGAGCGGTGCGAGTCGGTGCGCTTGGCGGACGGGCGGGCTGGGCAGTGGGCCTGTCGGGGCGTGTGGTGGGCAAGGGCGGCTCGGTGCGCGTCGGGGCGGTTGGCGGGGGCTTGGAGGTTCTGGGCCTGTGGGGGCGTGCTGCGGGCGAAGGCTGGGCGGCGGGCGAAGGCGGGCCGCGCGGGTGAATGAGTTTGTCGGAGTGTCGGTGCGGGTTATGGATCTCCGGGAGTGGGCGATGAGCGACTCGGTGCGGGTTGGGGCGGTTGGGGCGGGGTGGGGCGGGCGGTGACTCCCAATGACCTGCGGGAGGTCGGCACCGTCGTGGTGACCTCCGGGTGCATCGTCCTGTGGTTGGCGCTGCTCGTGCGGTTGCCGGGGGCGCGGCATTCGCAGCCGCAGCGGCGGCTGTTGATCGCGGTGGTCGGGTTGGCGGGGTCCGTCACGGCGTACCTCAACCCCATCACCGCCATCCTCAACCGCAACACGATCCTGGGTCACAGCTGCGGCATCATCATGAACATCTGGGGCGTCATCGCCTCGGCGTTCATCCTGGACTTCGTGCTCGCGGCGCTCGCCAGGCGGCGGCCCCTGGCGGTCTACGGTGGCGCGGTCGCCGTGAGCGTCGCGTTGATCCTGCTCGACACCGGCGCCGGGGCCGCAGGCTGCGTCACCTCGATCTCCGTGCCCTGGTACAGCCCGTTCTGGTGGCTGCTGTCGGTGGCGCACGTCGTCGCCGTCCTGCCGTGCGCGGTCCTGTGCGCCCGGTACGCCCGTCTGGCCGAGACGCGGCCGCTGCGGGTGGGGCTCGGGCTGCTGGCCGCCGGGTTCACCTCGTCGACCTTCTTCTGGTCGGTCGTCATCATCGCCTACCTGTTCACCCACAACGCCTGGTTGGGCGCCTTCTTCCCGCTCAACATCGGCATCACCACCTGGCTGATGGTCGCGGGCGTGCTGGTCCCGGTCGTCGCCCGCGGTGTCCGCGCCGTCCGGGAGGCGCGGGACCTGCGGGCGTTGGAGCCGCTGTGGGCGGAGACGACCTCGGCCGTCCCGCACGTGCGGCTGCCCGCATCCGCGGTGCCGCGCCGCTCGCTGGACTTCCGGCTGTACCGGCGGGTGATCGAGATCCGCGACGCCCTCATGGTGCTGCGCGACCACGTCGACCCGGCCGAGATCGCCGCCGCCCAGGCCCGCGCGCAGGGCGCGGCCGACCCGGCCGAGCGGGAGGCGCTGGCGGTGGCCTACTGGCTGTCGGCGGCCATCGCCGCGCGCGGCGCGGGCACCGAGCCGGTCGACTCGCCGCCGTCGGGCGGGCACACCCCGGCCGACGACGCCGACTGGGCTGGCGAGATCGCCTTCCTGCGGACGCTGGCCCGGCTGCGCGAGTCCGAGCTGGCGGGCGCCGGAGCCCGGGAGGGCGTGCGGTGACCGCGGTCGACCCGGCCGTCCGCCTCGGCTCGATCCAGTCGAGCACCGACGGCTTCACCTTCGGCGTGCTCGACGGCCTCGGCCTGCCGCCCGACGCGCACTGCCTCGACCTCGGCGCGGGCGCGGGCTCGGTGGCCGAGGACCTGGTCGCACGGTGCCCGCGCGGCCGGGTCGTCGCCGTCGACATCGATGTGTCCCACCTGGCCGACTCGCCCGCGGAGGTCGTCGAGGCCGACATCACCGACCCCGCGTTCGACCCCGGCGCGTTCGACCTCGTGCACGCCCGGTTCGTGCTCTGCCACCTCGCCGCCCGCGACGACGTGCTGGCCAGGGCGGCGGGCTGGCTGCGGCCCGGCGGCTGGCTGGTGGTCACCGACCCGTTCCAGCTGCCCGAGGAGACCGCGGCGTTCCCGGTGGTCGCCCGGATCATGGCCGCCTACCGGAAGCTGCAGACCGGGGCCGATCTGACGTGGGTGCGGGGCGTGCCGTCCCGGATGGGCGCTGCCGGGCTCGCCGACATCGGGTTCGCCGCCCGCCCGGCCTGCATGGGCAACCTGGACCGTGACCGTTGGCGACCGCTGATCGACCAGGCGGCGCCTGCGCTGCTGGCCCGCGGGCTGGTCACCGAGGACGACCTGGCCGAGTTCCGCTCCCGGCTGCTGGAACCGGCCTTCGTGGACATTCCCCAGATCAGCATCGCGGTATGGGGTCGAAAACCTTGTATCGCCGGGAGGCCACAACCTGTTACCGGGTGAGTGCTTTCCGCCCGAAACGGTGGCCCCGTGTGCCGAATAGTGGAATCGCGCTCGCTCCGCGGCCCGCGGTGTGGTCCCCTCAGAGGGGTCAACGCACCGTAACCGGCAGGAGGGCACCATGACGACAACCGAGTCGGTGCCCGGCAGCAGCGATACACCCGAAGACTGGGTCATCGGCGGCCGGGCGCCCACCTGGCCACGTCCCCGCACCCCGGAGGACGACGACTACGAACCCACCATCGTTCGAGGCTTGGACTGACGCTTCCCCCTGGGGCGGCCCGACCGGTCACCCAGGGGAGCCAGGCAGCACGTCCCCCGCGAACAGCCCGTCGGGGTCGACCCGCGCCCGCACCGCCTCGGCGCGCAGGGCGCGCGAGGCGTCGAGGTGCCCCTGCGGCTGCGTCCGGGTGGCGACCATGCTCGGCACGGTCGTGCCCACATCCCAAGGCGACAGCGCCGCCCGCACGACCGCGCTGTGCTCGACGGCGGCCGCCGTGATCGTCGGATCGGCGGCCGAGCCCGTGCCGACGTAGGCGAACTGGGCGTCGATGTGGTCCAGCAGGCCGCCCGCCGGGTCCGGTTCGGCCAGCGCCCCGCCCAGGTGCCGCAGCTCCGCGGCCAGCAGCGGCGAGCCCGAGCCCTCACCGGCCACCCGCAGGAACTCGGTGACGCCGTCGCGTCCGATCTCGTCCAGCAGCAGATGGTCCCCGACGGTGCGGCGCGGACCGGCCGGGTGTTCGTGCGCGAACAGGGCAGCGGCGGGGCCGTCGGCGTGCCAGGTGTCGCGCAGCGGGGCGGCGACGGCGCGCAGCGGGTCGAGCAGGTCGTCGGCGTCGCTGGCCGCGGCCGAGCCGCCGATGACCGCGCCCGCGACGCAGAGCACCGGCCCGGGCGCCCACGCGACCGCGGGTCCGGACAGGATCCGCAGCGTCGTGGTCGCCTCACGGGGGGCGTCGACGGTCCAGTCCCGCCACAGCGGCACCAGCTGGTCGGCGTGCTCGAGCGACCAGTACGCCGCGCCCGTGACCAGGGACGCGAGCGGGAACAGGGCCAGCTCGACGGCGGTCACGATGCCGAACCCGCCCCCGCCGCCGCGCAGCGCGTCGAACAACTCGGGGTCCGACGCCGCGTCCACGCGTCTGCTCGCGCCGTCGGCGGTGACCAGGTCGAACGCCCGCACCGCGTTGGCGGCCACGCCGCGGGCGCGCCCGTGGACGCCGACACCGCCGCGCGTCAGGTAGCCGACCACGCCGACGGACGGGGCGATCGGGTGCACGGCGGCCAGCTGGTGACGGGCAGCCGTGGTGACCACCTCGCGCCACACCGCGCCAGCGGGCACCCGGGCCACGAGGTTCTCGGCGTCGACGGTGACCGGCTCGGCGAGATCGGTGCGGACCAGCAGCGCGCCCGCCATGGGCAGCTGGGTGGCAGCGGCGTGGCCGGTGGTGTGCACGCGGACCGACATGCCGTTCGCCCTGGCGAACCGGATGGCGGCCTCGGCCTCCCTGGCCGACCGGACGGTCACCGCCGCGGCGGGCTCCGCCGGGGCGGCCAGGTTCGCGGTCCGGACGGCATCGGCGAACACGGCGTCGCCGGGACGGCCCGGTCCGCCGTCGAGCGTGGTCATCGATCTCTCCTGTCCGGTTCCGGCCCAGCCTGGTCCGTCCAGCCGATCGCGTCATCCGCGATCGTGCGCTGTTCGGCTTATCGGCAGGATCGCGATAGGAGTCGAACGTGCGTTCGAGGCCGTGGTAGGGTGGGGCCGTCCGGGTTGAACGTCGTCGGGGAAGGGCGGCGTTCGCCGACTCGGGCCACGGCTCGCCTCGGTGGAGGGGACTGGACCACTCTCCACCGAGGCGGGCGCCGTTGCGGATCGCGCGTAAGTTCCCCGTCGGGTTTGTTCGCGGTCTCACTATCCTTGCATTCCTCGGATTGGCTAGGTTCGGGCGTGGTGGTTCCGCGCCGGTTCGACGCGGGAGCGGCGCTGCCGCATTCCCGGTGGGGCTGCGCGTTTTCCGTTCCCCGGTTCCCGACCCGTGGGTGGTTGCTGTGACTTCATTGGCTGATCCGCCTGCGCCTGTGCTGCCTGCGCGCACCGTGGTCCGATTGCTGGCCCGGCGCGTGCATTTCGTCGCGGGCCTGCTTATCGCTCCCTTTCTTTTTGTGCTGGCCGTGAGCGGTGGCGTTTATGCGTTCAGTCCGCAGATCAATGACCTGGTGTACGCCGAGGAGTTGTACGTCGACGAGGTGGGGGAGACGCCTCGGCCGCTCGACGACCAGGTGCGGGCGGCGATGAGCGGGCGCTCCGGGGATGTCACTTCGGTGATAGTCGCCGATGACCCGGAACGGACCACTAAGGTGGTGTTGAGCGACGGAACCACCGTCTACGTCAATCCCTACACCGCCGCCGTGCAGGGCGAATTGGCGACGGTCAACGGGCGGCCGCCGGTGCAGGTGTGGCTGCGGGAGTTCCACGGCAACCTCACCCTCGGCGAGGCGGGCAGGCTGTATTCGGAGTTCGTCGCGAGCTGGCTGCCCGTGCTGGTGGTCGGCGGCGTGATCCTGTGGATGGGGCAGCGCGGCCGCGGTCGGGGACGGGCGCGGTTGCGGGGTCTGCACGCGACAATCGGGATCTGGGCGGCGGTGGGGCTGCTCGCGATCAGCGTCACCGGGCTGACCTGGTCGACGTTCGCCGGGGACCGGGTCGACCAGGTCATCGATGCCCTGGACAGCCGAGCGCCGACCTTGACCGCTCCCGCCGCCACCGCGGGGATCGACCGGATCGATCTCGACCAGGCCGTCGCCGTGGCCAGGGCGGACGGATTGGCGGGGGAGCTGACCGTCAGCCTGCCCGCCGGTCCCGACCGGCCGCTCAAGGTCGCCGAGAGCTCGCCCGGGCCACAGGTGGACACCATCGCCATCGACCCCGGCAGCGGCGACGTGACCGGACGGGTCGGCTGGGACGACTACCCCCTCCTCGCCAAGCTGACGACGCTCGGCATCGACGCGCACAGCGGGACGCTGTTCGGGTTGGCCAACCAGATCCTGCTCGCCCTGCTGGCCGCCGCCGCGGTGGCGCTGCTCGTGCTGGGCTACCGGATGTGGTGGCGGCGCAGGCCCGCCCCGGTCCCGGGGCCGGTCTGGTCGCAGGCGTCGTGGCCGACGGTGTTCGCCCTGGTCGGTGTGGCGGTGGTGCTCGCGTGGGCGATGCCGGTGTTCGGGGTGAGCCTGCTGGCCTTCGTGCTGCTCGACCCGCTCGTCAGGCGCGTGCGGCGCGGAAGCGCTGCTGGTGCCCGCTGAGCGAGCTGGTGGCGTCCGGCTGCGCGACCTCGTCGACGCTGATCGACAGGCGCTCGACCAGCTCGCCGCCGAGCCAGCCGCCGACGCCCAGCAGGAGCGCGCCGAGCCAGGAGACGATGACGGCCGTCCAGCCCGGCGCCCACCCGGGCTCGCCGAGGCGCAGGACCCAGCTGAGCGCGAACAGCGCCAACACCAGCGAGTTGATCGCGCCGTGCACGAGGCCGACGCGGCGGGCGCGGGTGCCCTTCGGCACGCTCAGCGCCCAGTCCGCCCATCCGGTCAGGCCCGCCACCAGCCCGCCGAGCACGCCTGCGGCCATCGTGTACGCCGCGGCGATCGCCCAGTCGGAGCCGCCGGTGATCCGCTGCAACAGGTCGAACACGGCCGCCGTGACCAGCAGCCCCAGCGGGAACACCATCAGCATGGGATGCACGGCGTGACCGGCAGCCCGCACGCGACTACGCACGACCAAACTCCTCATCGTCGGACCCCTGGCGCGCACCGGCTACCCATCCCACCCGCAGCCCAATCCCGAGCCCGCGCCTCGGTCGCCGAGCGTCGCCGCCGGGTCGGCCGGGCAGCGGACGATCTCGGCGGGCGGCCTGCCCGTCCGCTGGATCGGGCCTGCGAGGCGAGGGACTGACGCGGGGACCGGGTGTGGTCCGCGCTGGTGTGGCGGGCGCGTTCCCGGCCTACCCGGCGTCCTGGCGGGCAGGCTGGGTGAGGTCTCGGACGTAGCGGTGGGCCGGGACGACGAAGCCGCCGGGCGCGTGGTGGTCGAACGGGCCGGTGTCGGTCCAGCCCTGGCGCTCGTAGAAGCGGCGGGCCGGGGTGTTGCCCGCGACCACGGCGAGCCACGCCTGCCGGTGGTCCTCGGCGCGCACCGCGTCCTCGGCGGCGGCGAGGAGCGGTCCGGCCACGCCCCGGCCGCGGTGCTCCGCGGCGACGTAGACCTGCTCGACCTCGTCGCCGACGACCATGACGAACCCGGCGACCGCGCCCGCGACCTCGGCGACCAGGGTCCGCGCGGCATCGTCGTCGCCGCGGGCGCGGCGCTCGGCGCGGTCGGTGAAGCCCGCCTCGATGCGGGCCTCGGCGAGCGCGTCGGGCACATTGCCCAGGTGGGCGTCCAGCCAGCCCAGGCGCCAGATCTCGGCGATCGCAGCGGCGTCGGCGGGTTCGGCGGGTCGGATGCGCATGCGGCCAGGTTAGCCACGCACCGTCCGTAAGCTGGCAGCATGCGCACACGGCCCACGCTGAGCTGGACCGCGACCGGTGCGCCCCTACCGCGCACCACCAGCGTGGACGAGGTCGTACGCGTGCTGGCCGACCGCGACGTGGTGGTGCTGAGCGGGGCGGGGCTGTCCACCGAGTCGGGCATCCCGGACTACCGCGGCCCGTCCGGCAGCCTGCGGAAGCACACGCCGATGACCTACCAGGAGTTCGTGGGCAGCGTCGAGGGCAGGCGGCGGTACTGGGCGCGCAGCCACGTCGGCTGGCGCGCCATCGCCAGGGCCCGGCCGAACTCCGGGCACCACGCCGTCGCCGCGCTGCGCGCGGGCGGATACCTGTCGGGCGTCATCACGCAGAACGTGGACGGGCTCCACCAGGCTGCGGGCGTCCCGGACGTGGTCGAACTGCACGGCGGGCTCGACCGGGTGGTCTGCCTGGGCTGCCGCAGGCTCAGCCCCCGCGAGGAGTTGGACGCCCGGCTGCGGGCGGCCAACCCCGGGTTCGCCGCCGTGAGCGACGACATCAACCCCGACGGCGACGTCGACCTGCCCGATGACGTGGTGCGCGGGTTCCAGCTCGTCGACTGCGCCGACTGCGGGTCGGTGCTCAAGCCGGACGTGGTGTTCTTCGGCGAGAACGTGCCGGTCCCGCGCGTCGAGCAGTGCTACCGGCTGGTGGACGAGGCGCGCGCCCTGCTGGTGCTGGGCTCGTCGCTGACCGTCATGTCCGGGCTGCGCTTCGTCCGGCACGCGGCCAACGCGGGCAAGCCCGTCCTGATCGTGACCCGCGGGGAGACCCGCGGTGACGGCTATGCCGCCGTCCGCGTCGACCTGCCCCTCGGCACGGCCCTCGCGGACGTCACGGCGATCCTCGGCACCCTTCCCAGGAGCAGTGAATGATCTTCATCGTGGTCAAGTTCCCGGTCAAGCCCGAGCACGTCGACAGCTGGCTGGACAAGGTGCGCCCGTTCACCGAGGCCACCCGCGCCGAACCGGGCAACCTCTGGTTCGAGTGGTCCCGCAGCGTGGAGGACCCCAACACGTTCGTGCTGGTCGAGGCGTTCGAGGACGGGGCGGGGGAGGCGCACGTGAACTCCGCGCACTTCGCCGAGGGCCTGGCGGTCATGCGCGAGCTGGTCGCCCGCACCCCCGACATCGTGAGCACGACCATCGAGGGCGCCACCGGCTGGTCCAAGATGGGCGAGATCACCGTCGACTAGCGGCCGCCCAGGAACGCGAGGACCTCGGCGGCCACCTGCTCGGGCGCCTCCTCGGCCATGTGGTGGCCGCTGTCGATGGTGGCGGTGCGCAGGTCCGTGGCCCAGCCGCGCCAGATGTCGTCGAGGTCCGGGTAGAGCTCGCGCAGGTCGTCGTGCCGGGAGTCGAGCAGCAGCAGCGGGCAGGCCACGCGCCTGCCCGCCGCGCGGTCGGCCCGCTCGTGCTCGCGGTCCGGGCCGAGCCCCGCGCGGTAGTCGGCCAGCATCGCGCGCACGGTCCCGGGGTCGTGGATGGCCTCCTGGTAGTCCCGCCACGCCTCGGCGCCCATCCGCTCCGGGTCCCCGCCGTACCAGGCGGCCGGGTCGGCGAGGATCGCCCGCTCCGGCTTGTCCGGCTGGGCGAAGAAGAACCAGTGCCACCAGCGCCGGGCGAACTCGTCGGTGCAGCGGTCGAGGTGTTCGCTGATGGGCAGGCAGTCCCCGAGGACCAGCCGGTCGACGGCGTCCGGGTGGTCGAGGGCGAGCCGCAGCGCCACGTAGCTGCCGCGGTCGTGGCCGAAGACGGCGAAGCGGTCATGGCCCAGGGACCGCATCAGCACCAGGCAGTCGCCCGCCATCGCCCGTTTCGTGTGGTTCTCCGGGATCGGGGCGGGCGTGGTCGAGCGACCGTAACCGCGCAGGTCCGGGCAGACGACCGTGTGGTCACGCGCCAGCAGCGGCGCGACCCGGTGCCAGGTCGCGTGGGTGCGCGGGTGGCCGTGCAGCAGCAGGACCGGCGACCCCCGGCCCCCGTGCCGCACCCGCAGGCGCACCGCGCCGACCTCGATCTCGGTGAGTCGGAATCCCTCGAACACACCCCCTCTGTACCCACCGCGCGGGTGGTTTCCCCACCCACCGCGCGGGTGGTTTCCCCGTCTGGTCCCTCGGGTACCGCCCGAGGTGACCGCACACCAGAGAGGGCTGGAGTGACGATGGCTGCCTCGACCACCCGGGACCACCTGCGGGACTGCCTCGACCAGATCGACTTCCCCGCGACCAAGGACGACCTGCTCGACGCCGCCGTGCGGCGGGGCGACAGCACCGCGGTCCAGGCGTTGCGCGCCATCCCGCCGGTCGACTACGCGAACCTGACCGAGGTCTTCCGGGCCGCCGCGCCCGACGACCTCGACCGGTGAGGGAGGCCGACATGCCCGATCCCGGAAGCCACCGCTACGACATCAGGCGCACCCGGCTGCGCGGGGAACTCGACGACCACGGTGTCCCCGACCAGAACGCCGACGACGCCGCCAACGAGCTGCTGCAGCGCGAGCACCCGCCGCGGCCGGTGGGCGAACGGGCGGGCGGCCCGCTGGGCGGAGGCGGCGGCGTCGAGGCCGACGGCGGCCTGCGGCTGCGCAGCAGCGCGTTCAGCGGCCACACCATGATCCCCGACCGCTGCTCGCACCGGGGCGGCAACAGCTCGCCGCCGCTGGAGTGGGACGCCGTCCCGCCCGGCACCGAGGAGATCGCCCTGCTGTGCGAGGACCCGGACGCCCCCGGCGGGACCTTCCACCACTGGGTCGTGTCGGGCATCCCGGCCGAGGTCACCGCGCTCGACGAGAACGCCGTCCCCGCCCAGGCAACGCCCGGCCGCAACGACTTCGGCGAGACGGGCTGGGGCGGGCCGGAGCCGCCGGTCGGCGACGAGCCGCACCGGTACCTGTTCCGGGTGTTCGCCGTCGACACGCCGCTGCGCCTCGGCGCCGACGCGACCGCGGACGACCTCAGGAACGCCGTGGACGGCCATGTGCTGGCCCACGGCACGCTCGTCGGCCTGTTCGGCCGCTGATCAGCGCGGACGCCACCGCTTCCACAGCGCGCTCGCCTGCGCGCGGGGCTTGTCGTCCCACCAGAGCGCGACGTCGACGCTGATCTCGGCCTCGGAGGCCGCGCTCACCTCGGCCCGCAGCTCGACGGACTCGGTCAGCGGGGACGGCCGCAGGTAGCGCACGTCCAGTCCGGCGGTGACATAGGGCAGCGCGGCGCCGCCGAGCGCCGCCCAGCCCTGCTTCTCCGCCTCGACCATCATCGCCGCGGCGCTGTGGCAGTCCAGGACCGTGCAGATGATGCCGCCGTTGAGGAAGCCGAGGCCGTTGTCGTGCTCGGCCCAGGGGGTGAAGGTGGCCGTGACCGTGCCGTCCGCGCCCTGGTAGCTGCGCAGGCGCAGGCCCTTGGGGTTGCCGTGGCCGCAGCCGAAGCACGGCAGGGACGGGTACAGGCGTTCCTGGATGCTGATCACCGGCGCACCCTATTCGACCCGGTCAGTGGGTCACCTTGAGCCCCACGACCCCCGCGACGATCAGCACCAGGCACAGGACGCGGACCGTGGTCGCCGGTTCGCCGAGGGAGAGCATGCCGAACACGGCCGTGCCGACCGCCCCGATGCCGACCCACACCGCGTACGCCGTGCCGACCGGGATGGAGCGCATCGCGTACGCCAGCCCGGCCATGCTGACCAGCAGCGCCACGCCGAACACCAGCGACGGCGCCAGCCGTGTGAAGCCCGCGCTCTTGCCCAGCGCGATGGCCCAGACGGTCTCGAACAGCCCGGAGACGACGAGAACGATCCAGTTCATGGTGCCCCGAGCCTAGGCGGGCCCGCCGCGCGCGGCCCACCGGACGGACGACGTTCACCGGTCCGGTCGCCGGGTACCCGAGATCGACACCCCCGGACCCGGAAAGGACCGCCCCGTGCTCCTCGCCCCGCTCACCGAAAGCCGCTCCCGGCACCTCGACGCCTACCTCGACGGCGCCGCCCGCGAGTTGTTCGCCCACGACGAGCGCCTGCGCGGCCTCGACCTGCGCGTCGAGTTCCGCGGCGGCGTCGCCCACCTCGCGGGCGCGGTCGACGACCCGGGACGGCTGCGGACCGCCCGCGACCTCATCGGGCGGCTGGACGGCGTCTTCGCGGTGTGGGACCGCGTGCGCGTCGCCGGGCGCGAGCCGGTCGCCATCGACATCGGCTGCGGCGGCACGAAGCAGTACCCGGGCAACATCGGCGTCGACCTGCGGCAGGCCGACGGCGTCGACGTGGTCGCCGACCTGCGGGCGGGCCTGCCCTTCCCGGACGCCAGCGCCGACCGGGTCTTCGCGGTGCACATCCTGGAGCACCTGGTGGACTTCCTGCCCCTGGTCGACGAGTGCCACCGCGTCCTGCGGCCCGGCGGCATCCTGCACGTGCTCTCCCCGTGGTGGCGCTTCGTCAACGCCGTCGCCGACCCCACCCACGTCCGCCTGCTCGACGTGCAGACCATGAAGGGCATCTGCGAGCGGGCCGACACCGACCGCCGCTGGCACCCGCTGCACGCCGGGTGCGACGGCGCGAGCGTCTTCGCCGACCTGATGCGGGTGGACGCCGACGCGCCCGCGCCGAGCCGCGAGCACCTCGCCCGGTTCTTCGACTAGACCGGCCGTAAGCCGACCTGAAGCCGATCGTAAGTTGGGCCCGGCACTGTGGTGACAACACACCACGGCACACCACGGAGGTCGGTCCCGATGAGGAAGATCATCGCATCCTTCAACATGTCGCTCGACGGCGTTGTCGACCACATGGAGGAGTGGCACTTCCAGTACTTCGACGACGACTCGGCCGAGTTCGCCCGCAACCAGCTGTTCTCCAGCGACGCGCTGCTGATGGGCCGCCGCACCTACGAGGGCTTCGCCGCGAGCTGGCCGAACATGGAGGAGCAGACCGGCGACTTCGGCGTCCGGATGAACACCCTCCCGCACTACGTCGTCTCGTCCACCCTGGAGAAGGCCGACTGGGGCGACACCACGGTCATCACCGGCGACGTCGTCGCCGAGGTCGCCAAGCTCAAGGAGCAGCCCGGCCAGGACATCCTGATGTACGGCTACGGCCCGCTCGCCCACGAGCTGCTGCGCAACGGCGTGCTCGACGAGATCCGGGTCTGGCTGCACCCGATCCTGGCCGGGCACAGCACCCCGGAGAGCCTGCTGTTCCGCGACGGCAACAAGGTCCCGCTCGAACTGGCCGAGACCCACCGGCTGGGCTCCGGCGTGATCATCCTGTGCTACCGCCCGGCGGCCGCCGAGGGCTGAGGGCCCAGCGTGGCCCGCAGCTCGGCGAGTCCGGTCTCGCCGCCGACGGCGAACTCGGCGGCGAACCGGTCATCGCCCAGCGCGGCCCGCACCGCGGCGCCGATGCGGTTGACCTCGTCGCGTTCCTCCGGCGGCTGCGGCAGCCCGAGGGACCGGCGGCGGGCGTCGGCGGCGCCGAGCAGCCGTGCGGCCTCGACCGGGCGTCCGGCCAGCGTCAACGCCCCTGCCAGGCCCTCGGCGGCGTACGCGTCGCCTCGGGTGTCGCCCATCCGCTCGGCGACGTCGAAGGCCTCCAGGTGCAGCGCGATGGCCTCCTCGGCGTCCCCCCGGGCCTCGGCGACGAAGCCCAGGTCGACCAGGACCATCGACAGGTACGGCGGGTGCGCGCCGTCGTCCTGGCGCTTGGCGGTCTCCACCAGGTTGCGCAGGTGGGTCTCGGCGATGTCCAGCTTGCCCGCCCGGCGCGCGGCGAAGCCCAGGCCCAGCTCGGCGAAGACCAGGTTCGCGTGCGAGTTCTGCTCGGCGGCCAGGCGCATCGCCTGCTCGCACAGCTCCCGCGCCTGGTCGTGGTCGCCCAGCTGGAGCGCCAGCCAGCCCAGCCAGCCGAGCCTGCCCGCCACATCCGGCCACAGCTCCAGCTCCTCGGCCATCCGCAGCCCCTCGCGGTGCAGCCGGATCGCGCGCTCGTGGTCGCCGGTCATCTCGGCCAGCGCGGCGACCCACTCGGTCGCCTGGAGCACGCCCCAGCGGTCGCCGATGGCCTGGAACAGCTCGGCGGCGCGCTCGGCGTCGGCCTCCAGCGCGGCGACGTCGGTCCGGGCGTGGGCCATCGTCGCCCGGGTGGTCAGCACCGCGGCGACGCCCCAGCGGTCGCCGATCCGCTCGAACACGGCCAGCGCGTCGGCGAGCAGCCGGTCGGTGCCCGCGGTGTCGACCAGGCCGTTCTCGGCGTAGGCCAGGATCCACCGGGCCCGCGCCGACGCGCTCTCGTCGGTGATGGCGTCGACCGCGTCGATCGCTGCCTGCCTGCGGGTGCTCCAGCCCGCGGACTCGCCCTGCATCACCTCGACGGCGGCGTGCCAGGCGACCGCGCGGGCGCGCTGGTCGTCCGGTCCGGGTCCGGCGATGGCCGCTGCCAGCGCGCGCCGGGCCTGGGGCAGCCTGCCGCGCAGGAACCAGTACCAGGTCAGCGCGTTGACCAGGCGCAGGGTGTCGGCGCCGTGGGCGATCGCGTCGTGGAGGTTGCCGGACTCCGCGTCCAGCCTGCGCAGCCAGCGGGACTGCTCGGGTCCGCGCAGGAACGGCTCGGCGCGCACGGCCAGGTCGGTGTAGTACGCCGCGTGGCGGGCGCGGACCTCGTCGAACTCCCCCGCGTCGCGCAGGCGGTCGGCGCAGTAGGCCGCGACGGTCTCCAGCAGCCGGAACCGCGGGCCGTCCTGCTGGTCGGCCAGCACCACCAGCGACCGGTCCACCAGCCGGGTCAGCAGGTCGACCACCTCGACGGCGGACACGTCGTCCCCGGCGCAGGTCGCCTCGGCCGCCTCGACCGTGCAGCCGCCGTTGTGCACGGCGAGCCTGCGCAGCACGGCCTGCTCGGCCGGGCTCAGCAGCTCCCAGCTCCAGTCGATCACCGCGGCGAGCGTCCGCTGCCGTGCGGGCGCGCCCCGCGCGCCCGCCGTCAGCAGCCGGAACCGGTCGTCCAGCCGCTCGACGAGACCGTGCACGCCGAGCGTGCGGACGCGGGTCGCGGCCAGCTCCAGCGCCAGCGGGATGCCGTCGAGCCGGGCGCACAGCTGGGCCACGGCGTCGCGGTTGCCCGCGTCGACGGCGAACCCGCGGGCCGCGGCCGCCGCCCTGGCGGCGAACAGCCGGACCGCGCCGGAGCGGGTCGGGTCGTCGTCGCCGGGGCCGGGCACGTCCAGCGGCGGGACGTCCCACACGACCTCGCCGGGCACGCCCAGCGGCTCCCGGCTGGTGGCCAGCACGCGCACGCCGGGGGCCGCGCGCAGCAGGCCCTCCGCCAGCGCGGCGGCCGACTCGACCAGGTGCTCGCAGTTGTCCAGGACGAGCAGGGTGTGCCGGGCGTGCAGCGCGGCGGCCAGCTTCTCGGCGGCGGGGGCGGGGTCGCTGTCGCGGATGCCCAGCACGGCCAGCACCTCGTCGGCGACGGCGTCGGCGTCGACCGGGGCCAGCTCGACGAGCCAGACGCCGTCCGCGGTCTCGTCCACCAGGCGCGCGGCCGTCTCCAGCGCGAGCCGGGTCTTGCCCACGCCGCCCGGTCCGGTGAGCGTCACCAGCCGGGCGCCGCCCAGCAGCGCCCGCACCTCCGTCACCGCCGCGTCGCGGCCGATCAGCTCGGTCAGCGGGGCGGTGAGGTTGGTGCGCGGCCTGCGGGTGGCGCGCTCGGGTTCGAGGGCGCTGTCCTGCTCCAGGATCGCCTGCTGGAGCGCGACCAGCTCGGGGCCGGGCTCCAGGCCCATCTCCTCGTCGAGCCTGCGGCGCAGGTCGGCGAAGCTGTCCAGGGCCTCGCTCTGCCTGCCCGCCTGGTAGAGGGCGCGCATGTGGACGGCGCGAAGCCGCTCGCGCAGCGGATAGCGGGCAACGAGGTCGCCCAGCTCGCCCGCCAGGAGGCTGTGCTCGCCGAGTTCCAGCCGCGCCTCGGCGTGCAGCTCGATGACCGCGAGGCGCTGCTCCTCCAGCCGCGCGATCGCGGCCCTGGCGAACTCGTCGTCGGCGAAGTCGGCCAGGGCGTTCCCGCGCCACAGCGCGAGCGCGTCGGCCAGCAGCCCGGCCCTGGTCCGCGCGTCGGGCGCCTGCTCGGCCCGGGCGGCCAGCGCGGCGAAGCGCCAGGCGTCGACAGCGTCCGGCTCGGCGGCGAGCAGGTACCCGGGCGGGCGGGAGACGATCAGGTCCCGGCCGCCGGGCTCGGCGTCGGACAGGGCCTTGCGCAGCTGGGACACCCGCACCTGCAGCGCGCCCGCCGGGTTGGCCGGGACGTCGGCGCCCCAGAGGTCCTCGACCAGGCGGTCGGTGGAGACCGGACGGCCATCGTGGACGATCAGGTCGGCCAGCACCGCCCGGACCTTCAGGCCGGGGACCGTCACCGGTTCCCCGGCGCTGGTCCAGACCGCCAACGGTCCCAGCACGCCGAATCGCATGCCGCACAACTTACCGACCTGAAGCCGACGGTAAGCGGGCCTTAAGCGCGGCCGAGCAGTGTTCGTGGTGTCCGGAACGAACGGAAGGAACCCCACGATGAACGCCTACGCCCCGGTGAACGGTCTGCGGATGTACTACGAGATCCACGGCGCCGGTGACCCCGTCGTCCTGCTGCACGGCGCGCTGTCGGGCATCGAGACGTCCTTCGGCGCCCTGCTGCCGCTGCTCGCCAAGAACCGCCAGGTCATCGCCGTGGAGTTCCAGGGCCACGGCCGCACCGCCGACGTCGACCGGCCGCTGACCTACCCGCAGCTGGCCGACGACGTCGCCGCGCTGCTGCGCCACATCGGCGTCGACCGCGCCGACGTGCTCGGCTACAGCATGGGTGGCGGGATCGCGCTGGAGCTGGCCATGCGGCACCCGGACGCGGTGCGCAAGCTGGTGCTCGCGTCGGTCACCTACACCGTCGACGGCTGCCACCCCGGGCTGTTCGAGGGGATGGCCGAGCTGACCCCGGACATGCTGGTGGGCACCCCGTTCGAGGAGGAGTACCTGCGCCTCGCGCCGGACCCGCAGGCGTTCCCGGCGCTGGTGGAGAAGGTGAAGGGGTTCGACCTGTCCTGGCGCGGCTGGTCGGAGGAGGCCGTCCGCGGGATCGCCGCCCCGACCATGGTCCTCATCGGCGACTCGGACCTGGCCCGGCCCGAGCACGCCGTGGAGATGTTCCGGCTGTTCGGCGGCGGTGTCTTCGGCGACGTCGCGGGCCTGCCGGACGCCCAGCTCGCCGTCCTGCCCGGCACGACCCACGTGGGCATCACCCAGCGCGCGGAGTGGATCGCGCCGATGGTGGACGAGTTCCTGGACCGGTGACCCGACGACCACGGCGGCCCGGAGGGTTCCGGGCCGCCGTCGTGCGTGAACGGTCAGACGACCTCGGCGGCCTCGTCGTCGTCGGCGTCGTCGTCGAGGGTCCACTTGAGCTGGAACTCGATCTCCTCCTCGGTCTCGCCCCGCTCGTGCTCGATGGAGAACTGGGCGCGGGCGGGCACCCGGATGCGCTCCCCCGCGATCTGGATGCGGAAGGCGGTCTCGGACTCCAGCGCGTCGGCGAGGCGGCGGAGCTTGGCGACGACCTCGGCCGTGGAGTAGACGCGCTCGATGTCACGGGGTGCTGCGGTCACGGGATCTCCCAGGGGTTCGACTGCGATGTCGATCATTGAATCGGGAGCGCCCGCCCGGCCGGGAACCGGGTCCGCTCAGCTCCCGGGAGGACGCAGCCTGATCTCCGCCACCAGTTGGGCGTGGTCGGAGACGGCGCGGGTGGCGCGGTCCTCGTCCAGGCCCGTGAGGTGGTCGGTGAAGTGGTGGAGGCGGGTGACCTCGCCGATGCGGTCGGGGTTGAGGTCGTGGAAGTCGCCGCTCACCAGGATGTGGTCGAGGTTCTCGTAGTGGCCCCGGTAGATGTGCGAGTAGCTGACGTCCTGCCCGGTGATCCGGGTGGTGATGTCGTGCGTGGAGTACAGCGCGTGGGGCTCCCGGGGGTCGCCCAGGATGATGTCCGTGGTGACGGCCCGGGGACCGTCGTTGAGGTCGCCGAGGAGGATCACGGGCTGGGCGGTGGTCGCGAGGTCGTCGAGGACCAGGAAGCGCAGGGCGGCCGCTTCGGCGGCGCGGCGGATGAGCGCCCGCGCCTTGCCCAGGGCCGCTTCGCGCGGGTCGCTGGGGTCGGTTGTGTCGGCGTGGACGGGCCGCTTGGACTTCAGGTGCGCGACGTACACCGACACCGTCATCGCGCCCACCAGCACGCGGGCGCGGAGGATCGGGCGGCTGAACGAGCCCAGGGGCAGGGCCAGCCCCTCGACCGGCACGTCCAGGCCCGGCGGGAAGTCCGTGATCGACTCCGGCGGACCGGCCAGCGGAAGCCGGGTGGCCAGGCCGACCCGGGGCCCGCTCACCCCGTCGGCGCCCGGCGCGACGATCGACCCCGGCTCGAACACGCCCGCGCCCGCCTCGCGCAGCGCGTCCTCGTGGAAGACCTCCTGGAACCCGACCACGTCCGCGGCCATCCGGCGCAGCTGCCCGCCGATCCACGCGCACTTGTCCGCGTATTCCGCCGCCGTGTAGACCGGCTCGTTCGGGTAGCACTCCTCACCGGGCCGGGCCAGGTTGAGGACGTTGAAGGTGCCGATCCTCACCGGACCGCCGAGCGGCGTTCGAGCAGGACGGTGTCGTGCCAGACGCCGTCGAGCTGGGCGATGCGCTCGCGGATGCCGACGGTGCGGTACCCGGCGTCGTGGTGCAGGGCGATGCTGGCGCGGTTCTCGGTGAAGATCGACGTCTGCAGCGTCCACAGCCCGTCCGCGTCGGCTGCGGTGACCTGCTTGTGCAGCAGCGCCCGGCCGACCCCCCTGCCGCGCTGGCCGTCGGCGACGTAGACCGACGTCTCCGCGACCCCGGAGTAGCACTCGCGGGCGGAGACCGGCGTGGCGGCCGTCCAGCCGACGACCGCGCCGTCGACCTCGGCGACCCAGCGGTGCCCGGGCAGCCACTTGGCGTCCAGGCTGGCCCGGCTGGGCACCGCCGTCTCGAAGGTGGCCAGCCCGGTGGCGATGCCCTCGGCGTAGATGCGCCGCACGTCCGCCCAGTCGTCCTCGGCCAGCGCGCGGACCGTGACGTCCGGCGGGAGGTCGTCGGGGCAGCACGGCCGGGGCGCGAGCAGGCCCATCACCGCGTCCGCGGCGTGCGGCAGCCCGGCGCAGCAGGCCTCGTTGACGGTGACGATCGTGGCCGTGCCCTCCTTGCGCAGCCGCACGAACCCGACCTCGGCCAGCTTGCGCACGTGGTGCGACGTGGTGGACTGGCTGGTCCCCAGCACCCGGGTGAGCGCCCCGACCGTGATCCCGGCGCGGCTGGTGGCGACCGCGTGCAGCAGGCGCACCCGCACCGGTTCGGCGAGACAGGCGAACCACTCCGCGTACGTGGCCGCCTCGCCCGTGGGCAGCACCTGGGCCTGCGGCAACTCGATCGGCATGCGGCCACTATATCGACCGGAAACGATGGTTGCATCCATCGACGGCCGTCGATATGGTCTCAATCAATCGAAGTCGGTCGATGAAGGAGTTGCTGGACATGGACCTGCCTGTGGTGGTCGTCGGAGCCGGGCCGTCGGGGCTGGCCGCCGCTGCCGAACTGCTCGCCCGCGGCCTGACCCCGCTCGTGCTGGAGCGCGGCGGCCAGGCCGGGGCGGCGGTGGCGCAGTGGCACCACGTGCGGCTGTTCTCCCGCTGGTCGGAGCTGGTCGCCCCGGCCGCGCGCGAGCTGCTGGCCGGGCACGGGTGGACCGCGCCGGACCCGGAGGGCTACCCGACCGGCGCGGAGTGGGCGGCGCGGTACCTGCTGCCGCTGGCCGACGCGCTCGGCGCGCACGTGCGGTTCGGCGCGGAGGTCGTCGGCGTCGCCCGCCGCGGCCGGGACCGGGTGGTCGACGCGGGCCGCGAGACCGAGCCGCTGACCGTGCACGTCCGCACGGCGGCGGGGGAGGAGCGGATCACCGCCCGCGCGGTCGTCGACGCCTCCGGCACCTGGGGCTCGCCGAACCCGCTCGGCGGCGACGGCCTGCCCGCCGTCGGCGAGGCGGCCAACGCCGACCGGATCGTCTACCGCGTCCCGGACCTGTCCGCCGAGGCGGACCGGTACCGGGGCAAGCACGTCGTCGTCGCGGGCAGCGGGCACTCCGCGCTGACGGCGCTGGTCGCGCTCACGTCGCTGCCCGACACCCGCATCACCTGGCTGCTGCGCCGCGGCGCGGTCGGCGCGGTGTTCGGCGGCGGCGACGCCGACCAGCTCCCCGCCCGCGGCGCGCTGGGCAAGCGGGCTCGGGCCGCCGTAGAGGCCGGTCAGGTCACCGTCGTCACCGGGTTCCGCACCCACGCCGTCGAACCGGGGCTCACCCTGGTGTCAGACGAGGGCGCGCGCGTCGCGGACGTGGACGAGGTCGTCGTGCTCACCGGGTTCCGCCCGGACCTGTCCTGGCTGTCCGAGGTGCGGCTGGACCTCGACGCCACCCTCCAGGCGCCGGTGGCCCTCGCCCCGCTGATCGACCCGAACGTCCACTCCTGCGGCACGGTGTACCCGCACGGCGTCAAGGAGCTGTCCCACCCCGAGCCGGGCTTCTACCTGGCGGGCATGAAGAGCTACGGCCGCGCGCCCACGTTCCTGGCGCTGACCGGCTACGAGCAGGTCCGCTCGATCGCCGCCGCCATCGCGGGCGACCACGCCGCCGCCGAGCGCGTCGAGCTGGTCCTGCCGGAGACCGGCGTGTGCGGGGGAGCGGGCCTGTTCGACGTCGCCGAGGAGCAGACGAGCGGCTGCTGCGGCGCCCCGGCCGGTCCGCAGCCGCTGTCCCTGACCGCGCCCTGATGGCCCGGGCCCGGTCGGCGGGCCCGAGGTGCGTGCTGATCACCCTGTGCGTCACCGAGATCACCAGCTGGGGCGTGCTGTTCTACGCCTTCCCGGTGCTGGCGTCCCGGATCACGGCGACGACCGGGTGGTCGGCGACCGTGCTCACCGCTGCCTTCTCCGCGGGCCAGCTGGTCGCCGCCGGGGTGGGGATCCCGGTCGGCCGCGTGCTCGACCGGCACGGCCCCCGGGCGGTGATGACCGCGGGCTCGGCGCTGGGGGTGCTCGCGGTCGTGATCGTGGCCGCCGCGCCGGACCCCGGCTGGTTCACCGCGGGCTGGCTGCTCGCGGGCGCTGCCATGGGCGCCACCCTCTACCCGCCCGCCTTCGCCGCGCTGACCCGCTGGCACGGCCCCGACCGGGTCCGGGCGCTGACCGTGCTCACCCTGGCCGCGGGCCTGGCCAGCACGGTGTTCGCGCCGCTGACCGCCGCGCTGGCCGAGTGGCTGGACTGGCGCGGGGCGTACCTGGCGCTGGCGGCGATCCTGGCCGCGGTGACCGTCCCCGGGCACTGGTTCGGGCTCCGGCCGCCCTGGCCCGACCGGCCCGGCGGGACCCGGCCCGCGGCGGCGCCCGCGGTCGGCCTGCCGTTCGTGGCGCTGGCCGCCGCGGTGTGCCTGGCCGGGTTCGTCGCGTCGGCGGTCGTGGTCAACCTGGTCCCGCTGCTGATCGCCCGCGGCGCGGACACCGCGACCGCGGCCGTCGCCCTCGGCCTCGGCGGCGCGGGCCAGGTCGCGGGCAGGCTCGGCTACCCGGCGCTCGCCCGCCGCGCGGGCGTGCGGACCCGCACGGCGGTGGTCCTGCTCGCCATGGCCGCGACCACCGCTGCCCTCGCGGTCGCCACCGGCATCGCCGTGCTGATCGTCGCGGCCGTCGCCGCAGGCCTCGCGCGGGGCGTGTTCACCCTGCTCCACGCGACGGCGGTGAGCGACAGGTGGGGAACCGCCCACTACGGCAGGCTCACCGGCCTGCTGTCCGCCCCGGCGACCGCCGCGGGCGCGCTCGCCCCGTTCGCGGGCGCCGCCCTGGCCGTCCTGCTGGGCGGCTACCCGGCCGCGTTCCTCGTGCTGGCCTGCCTCGCCGTGGTCGCCGCCGTCACCTCCCTGGCCAGTCACCCGAAGGAGAAACCATGATCGACGCACTGGTCATCGGCGCGGGCCAGGCCGGGCTCGCCACCGCGCACGCCCTGCGCACGGCGGGCGTCGTGCCCGTCGTGCTGGAGGCGGGCCCGGAGCCGGTCGGCTCCTGGCCGTCCTATTACGACAGCCTGACCCTGTTCTCCCCGGCCCGGTACAGCGCGCTGCCGGGCCTGCCGTTCCCCGGCGACCTGGACCGCTACCCGGGGCGCGACGACGTGGTCGACTACCTGCGCCGCTACGCCAAGAACCTCGACGCCGACATCCGGGTCGGCCACCGGGTCCGGTCGGTCCGGCGCGACGGCGACGGGTGGGAGGTGGCGACCGACGACTCCGCGCTGCGGGCCCGGATCGTCGTCTGCGCCTCGGGCTACTTCGGGCGGCCGCACCGGCCACCGTTGCCCGGGTTCACCGGCACGGTCCTGCACTCGTCGGACTACCGCGAACCGAGTCCGTTCGCGGGACAGCGGGTGGTCGTGATCGGAGCGGGCAACTCGGCGGTCCAGATCGCCGCCGACCTCGCCCCGCACGCGCGCGTCACGCTGGCCTCGCGGACGCCGGTGCGGTTCGTCCCGCAGCGCCCGCTCGGGCGGGACGTCCACTTCTGGTCCACGCGGTCCGGGGTGGACGCCCTCCCGATCGGGCCGCTGCTGCGCGACCCGCCGTCGTCACCGGTTCTCGACGACGGGCGCTACCAGCGCGCCGTCACCGACCGCAGACCGCTGCACACCGCCGCCGACGGCACGCGCCTGACCTGGCCGGACGGCACGAGCGAGCACGTGGACACCGTCATCCTCGCCACCGGCTACCGGCCCGACCTGCCCTACCTGGCCGACCCCGGGCAGCCGCGCCGCGGCCTGTCCGTCCATCCCGGACTCGGGTTCGTCGGCATGGAATGGCAGCGCAGCCTCGCGTCGGCGACGCTGCGCGGTGTCGGGCGCGACGCGCGGTATGTCGTCAAGCGGCTGCTCAGGCGGACTGCAGGCTCGTCACGGTGAGATTGTCGTCGGCGACATCGACACGCACGTGCGCGCCCGGGCTGAGCGTGCCGTCGAGCAGCATCCGGGAGAGCCGGTTGTCGACCTCGCGCTGGATGGTGCGGCGCAGCGGCCGGGCGCCGAACTCGGGCTGGTGACCCCGCCTGGCCAGCCAGGCGACCGCGTCCGGGCTGATCTCCAGCCGGATGTCCTGGGCGTGGGCGCGGCGCCTGGTCTGCTCCAGCATGAGCTCGGTGATGCGGTGCAGCTGGTCCTCCTCCAGCCTGCGGAAGACGATGATCTCGTCGATGCGGTTGAGGAACTCCGGCCGGAAGCTCTCCCGCAGCCGCCGCATGATGCGCTCCCGCAGCGGCTGGTCGGTGTCGCGCTCGGTCGCGGGGGCGAAGCCGAGCGCGCCCTGGGTGCTCGCCGTGATCAGCTCCGAGCCCAGGTTGCTGGTCATGATCAGCACCGTGTTGGTGAAGTTGACCGTGCGGCCGCGGCCGTCGGTGAGCCTGCCGTCGTCGAGGACCTGCAGGAGGACGTTGAACACCTCGGGGTGGGCCTTCTCGATCTCGTCGAGCAGGACCACCGAGTAGGGGCGGCGGCGGACCGCCTCGGTCAGCTGCCCGGCCTCCTCGTAGCCCACGTAGCCGGGCGGGGCGCCGACCAGCCTGCTGACCGTGTGCCGCTCGCCGTACTCGCTCATGTCGAGGCGGATCATGTGGGTCTCGTCGCCGAAGAGTGCCTCGGCCAGCGTGCGCGCCAGCTCGGTCTTCCCGACGCCGGTCGGGCCGAGGAACAGGAAGCTGCCCGCTGGCCGGTCGGGCTCGGCCAGCCCCGTGCGCGAGCGGCGCACCGCCTCGGCCACGGCCTGCACCGCCTCGTCCTGCCCGACGACCCGGCCGTGCAGGTGCTCCTCCAGCTTCAGCAGCCGCTCGCGCTCGGCCTGGGTGAGCTGGCTGACCGGGATGCCGGTCAGCCGGGACACGACCTGCGCGATGTCCTCGGTGACCACCTCGGGCACGTCGGTCGGGCGGCCGCCGGAGCGGGTGGCCTCGATGTCGGCGCGCAGCGCGGCGATGGTGTCGCGCAGCCGCGCGGCGCGCTCGTAGTCCTCCTCGCTGACGGCCTGGTCGCGGTCGCGGGTGACCTGGTCCAGCTGCGCCTGCAGGTCGCGCACCTTGGCCGGGCCCCGGCCGGAGCGCAGCCGGACCCGCGCGCCCGCCTGGTCGAGCAGGTCGATGGCCTTGTCCGGCAGGAACCGGTCGGTGACGTACCGGTCGGACAGCGTCGCGGCGGCGTCCAGCGCCTCGTCGGTGAACCGGACCTGGTGGTGGGCCTCGTAGCGGTCGCGCAGGCCGTGCAGGATCGCGACGGTGTCCTCGACGCTCGGCTCGGGCACCAGGATGGGCTGGAACCGGCGCTCCAGGGCCGGGTCGGACTCGATGTCGCGGCGGTACTCGTCCAGCGTCGTCGCGCCGACGATGTGCAGCTCGCCGCGGGACAGCGCGGGCTTGAGCATGTTGCCCGCGCCCATCGCGCCCTCCGCCGCGCCCGCGCCGACCATGGTGTGCAGCTCGTCGATGAAGACGATCAGCTCGTCGCGCTTGGCCCTGATCTCGGCCAGCAGGTTGGTCATCCGCTCCTCGAAGTCGCCGCGGTAGCGGGTGCCCGCCACCATGGCGGCCAGGTCGAGCTGCACGACCCGGCGGCGGGCCAGCGTGTCGGGCACGTCGCCCTCGGCGATGCGCTGGGCCAGCCCCTCCACGACCGCGGTCTTGCCCACACCCGCCTCGCCGATGAGCACGGGGTTGTTCTTCGTGCGGCGGGAAAGCACCTCGACGGTCTGCTCGATCTCCTCGTCGCGGCCGATCACCGGGTCGAGCCCGCCCTCGCGGGCCATCGCGGTCAGGTCCCGGCCGAACTGCTCCAGCGTGGTGGCCTGCTCCGGCCTGCTCCGCTCCTCGCGCCCCCGCCCGGCCAGCGTCTCCGGGGCGACGCGCTGGTCGGAGAGCATCTTGCCCGCGCCCGACTCCGGGTTGGTGGCCAGCGCGAGCAGCAGGTGCTCAGGGCCGATGTAGGACGAGCCGAGGCCGCGGGAGATCTGGTGCGCGTCCAACAACGCCCGCTTGGCCGCGGGCGTGAGCCGCACGGGACCCTGCCGCGGCTCACCCACCTGCGACCGCTCCTCGATCCGGCTGGCAAGCTCGTCGGGGTCGGCGCCCGCGCGCTCGATCAGCACCCGGGTGGCCTGCTGCCGGGTGGCGGCCCAGAGCAACTGCTCGGTGTCGAGGTCCGTGCGCCCCCACCCCGCGGTCTGGTTGACCGCGTCGGAGACGAGGTCACGCGCCTGATCACTCATCAACCGGGTGATGTCCACCGAATACGACCCGCGGCCGCCGCCCGCCCCGAAGAACTGCGCCAGGAACTCGTCGAAGCTCCGCCCAGGACCACCTGGCCCGAACACACCCGTCATCGGTCCTCCCTGAAGGGGTCGGGTAGGGCTTACCTGCGGCGGGTACTCACAAACCTGTTGCCGCGATCGGGGTGCTTGTGTGTCTGCGGGGTGGTGTGTGCTTCGTTGCTGGGCTGCGGGTGCTGTTTGCTGGGTGTGAGGTTGCTGGCGCTGTAGGGCCGTGGGTGGCGCGCTTGGCGGGGCCGGGCGGTGGGCGGGGAGTGGCGTTGCCGGGTGGCGGGGGGTGGGGTGTTTCGCGAGTTGCTTTGTGGGTGTCCGATGGGGTGAACTCGCATTCGCGGGGCCCCTAAGCGAGACGGCGCGGCGCGGAAAGAAGGGCGGAGCGGCGAAGCCGTTCCGCGCCGAGCGAGGGTAGCACCGTCTCGCTCCCCACGAATGCGAGTCCACCCCATCGGACAGTTATCCGGGGCGTGTTGCGTTGCGTTGTGGTCCCGTTGCTTCGGAGGGTAGTAGAGAGTGGACAGTGGGAGTGCTCGTCCCGTTTGTCGTGCTCTGCCTGTACTACTTGCCTTGTTGGCGTGCGGAGTTGCCTTCGCTGTGGGGGCCGCTGCTGGCTTGTCCCTCAGTTCGGTTGCTTGTCCCTACGTCCGGCGAACCTGACCGGTTCTGCCCGGTGTGGTCACCTCGATGGCCTTCTTGCTTGCCCTCGGTCTTCCCCGGTCGGCTGGTTCCTGCCTCAGCCTGTCCCGGCTTCGGGCCTCTCCCTGGCTCTCGCTGTTCTAGCTTGCGCCTGGGTTGTTGAGCATGGGCCAGCCGTGTTCTGAGCAGCACTGGATGCCTAGCCAGGGCCAGTCGTCGGTGGGGGTGTCGGTTTCGGCTGGGGGGTTGGGGGTGAGTTGGGCGTGGTCGGGGGGCTTTCGCTCGTCGTCGGGCATGAGGCGCCTCCCCCGTTCACGCGGATATCGATCTCCAGCGTAAGCGGGCGGGGCTGGGGTCCCAAATTGACAGTGGATCTTTGTCAGGTGCTTGTCAACGGGAGAAGACGCCGTTCACACCGCGCCTGCGGCGACGACCGCATCGATCGTCGCTGGCCGTCGGGGCTGCCGAGGGGCCAGGACACGCCGCCGCTGGTCGTGGCGACGGCCGTCAGGTCTTCGGGTCCAGGGCGGCCGGGTTGTACCGGCAGGCCGGGTCCCACAGCAGGAACGACGGCGCTCCGACCGACTTGGACGCGTCGATCTGCGCCCGCACCTCCTTGGGCCCGTACGACACGCCCAGGCTGAACGCCTGCAGCCACGGGATGATCTCGCTGCCGGTGCCCTCGACCTTCTTCACGAAATCGCCCACCGAGCGCGCCGTGATGTCGTACGGCTGGCTCTCCGGACGCGCGACGCCGTACTCGCCCGGGCCCCAGTGCGACGGGTAGACCATCGGCGCGATGTAGTCGGCGTACTTGGCCATGCCCGGGATGTCCTGCGCCACCGGCGCGGGCCGGGTGACCGCGATGCCGAACACCGACACGCCCAGGAACGCCCCGTGCTTGCGCACCGCGTCGCGGCTCTTGGCCACGAAGTCGACGATCGAGTCCTCCGGCGTGCCCTTCAGCCCGGGCAGCTTCATGCTCGACAGCGCGCCCTCGGGCCTGCGGATGTAGTCGTAGAGGATGTCGTCGAACCCCAGGCTCGCGGCCTCCTCGGCCAGGCCGATGTTGTAGGCGATCACGTCGGGGTGGGCGAAGTTGGTGAACGAGTACTGCCCGTACGAGCTGGCCCACGGGGTGCCGCCCGAGGTCTGGATGACCCGGTCCTTCTTGCCGGACTCCCAGGACGCGCGGGCCATGATCGGGTCGCGGAACGCGACCAGCCTGCCGACGACGCGCACGCCCATCTTGTGCAGCTCGTCGGTGACGGCCTTGGCGTCGTAGTAGTCCCGGGTCGAGCCGATCTCCTTGGCCAGCGGCACGTTCGACTTGTAGCCGATCTCGCCGCTCTCGTCCTTGATGTCCAGCTGCACGGTGTCGATGCGGCCTTCCCTGGCCATCGCGAGCACCGGCTCGCGCAGCCCCTTGGACTGCCATCCGGCCGCCGACATGTGCACCGCGCGCATCCCGGGGTGGCGGGTGTCGACGGTGAACTTCTGCTCGGCGATGTTGCCCGCGGCGTCCCGCGCCTGGAACTGGACGGTCGCCGCGGTCGGCAGGGTGACGGCGAAGCGCCCGTCCTGGGCCAGCTCCACCGGCTTGCCGTCCATCGTCAGCGCGGACGCGCCCTCGGCGGTGCCGCGGACCTCGACCGGCTTGCGCAGGTCGGTCACCGCGTCGGCGGCCACGGTCAGCTTCGGCGGGGTGCCGTCGACGGTGAACCGCCTGCTCACCTCGTCGTCCGGCAGCAGCGGGACCGAGCCGGGCGAGCGCGCGGTCAGCGTGTGCTCGCCCTCGGCGAGGTCCGCGTCGGCGAGCACCAGCCGGTTCCCGTCCGCCTTGGCCTGCACGGGTTTGCCGTCGAGCAGCAGCTCGACCTCGTCGGGGTTCGTGCCCTCCGGCACCGTCACCGCGAGGTCGCGCGCCGCGTTGGCGGTCATGACCGCGCCGTCCTCCATGCCCATCACGACCGGATCGGCCGAGAGCGCGCGGACGGTCAGCGGGGTGACGACCGCGAGCGCGACCACCACCACGGCTCCCACGACCACGGCGGTCCGGCGACTTTTCCTCTGCGATCGCATATGCGTCCCTCCCGACCGATTTCATACCGCTGTGGCGTATCCAGGATGACCTCGGCTAACCAAATCCCACACCTTCGTGTCGCCCCGTTGCGTTCTCCGACCGCCGCCGCCGACCGTGGTGGTGTGACTGGTATGCGGGTAGGCGCACTGGGGGCGTTGACTGTCCTGTTGAGCGCGTGCGGCGGCACCGCGGGGCCGCCCCCGGCCGCCGTCCAGCAGGCGGCGCCTCCGGCCCCGCCTGCGCGCACCTCGGCGCCGCCGCCGGACCCGGCCGAGCACGCGGCGAACGAGCTGGGCGACGTCCCCGTCCTGATGTATCACCGCATCACCGACAAGCCCACCACCGTCTACGACCGCACGCCCGCCGACTTCCGCGCGGAGCTGCTGCGCCTGGCCAAGGAGAAGTACGTCCCGGTCACCACCGCCGAGTACGCCGCGGGCGACATCGACATCCCGGCGGGCACGCACCCGGTCGTCCTCACCTTCGACGACGGGCACCCCTCGCAGTTCGCGCTGACCCCGCAGGGCGAGCCCGTGGCGGGCACGGCGGTCGCCATCATGCTGGAGGTCGCCGAGCAGAACCCGCGCTTCCGCCCGGTGGCGAGCTTCTACGTCAACGGCGACCCGTTCGACGACCCCGGCGGCAAGCGGACGCTCAAGTGGCTGGTCGACCACGACATGGAGGTCGGCAACCACACGCTGACCCACTCCAACCTGGGCAACGCCTCGCCCGAGGCCGCCCAGCGCGACATCGCCCGCGGCGACGCGGCGATCCGCGCGGCGGGCGTGCGGGCGCGGACGATCTCGCTGCCGTTCGGCATCCACCCCGACCGCGCGGAGCTGGCGACGAAGGGCAGCGCGGACGGCGTCGCCTACGACTACATCGGCGCGCTGCTCGTCGGCGCGAACCCGGCGCCGTCGCCGTACTCGGCCGACTTCGACCCGCTGCGCATCCCCCGCATCCGCTCGCAGGGCCCGACGGGCGACGAGGCCGCGTTCGGCTCGTCGGTGTGGCTGGACAAGCTCGCGGCCGCGCCGAAGAGCCGCTACACCTCCGACGGCGTGCCCGACCGGATCGCCTACCCCCGCGACACCGACCGCACGGTCGCCGCGAACCACAAGGGGAAGGCCCACTCGTACTGACCCTCACCCCGCCGCGACGGTCCTGCGGTAGAGGGCGATGAGGCCGCGGCGGATGCCGAGGACCTGGCCGAGCATGATCCCGGCGAGCACGGCCATGCTGGTGGCCCCGGCCGACGCGGCGGGCACCCACAGGTCGACCAGGCGGGCGCGGTTGACGGCGACGAGCAGGTAGGCCACCAGGATCACCGCGCCCACCACGTCGATCTTGCCCACCGCCTTGCGCTCGAACTCGTGCCACTCCAGGCGGAACATCCGGCTCACGACGTGCCCGACGGCGATGCCCGCGAGCAGGCCCGCCGCGGCGAACACCAGCGTCCAGCCGCCCGCGAGGACGGCCTCGACCACGGCGACGGCCGAGGCGACCAGGAAGATCGCCAGGTAGACGCGGCAGCGCAGGATGATGGCCCGGTCGACGTGCCGCCGGACCGCCTCGCGCCGGGATCGGTCGGCATCCATGGGAGCACCGTAGGCAGCCGACGCCGTGTCGGCAGGCTCACAGACCGATTCGGTCGCTTTACCGACCGAATCGGTCGGTCCGCCGGTACCGTCGGGTTCATGGCACGCCCGTTCCGGCACCACGTCGACGACGAGATCCTCGACCGCGCGGCCGCGCTGTTCGCCCGGCACGGGTTCGAGCAGACGTCGGTGAAGGCGCTGGCCGACGCCGTGGGGCTGTCCAAGGCCGGGCTGCTGCACCACTACCCGACCAAGGAAGCCCTGTACGAGGCCGCCCGGAAGGTGGGCGACGCGCAGGCCAGGCGGGTGCTCGACCAGGTCGCGCCGCTGCCGCCGGGTCCCGCCAGGGACCGGCGCGCGCTGGAGCTGCTGACCGACATCGCGCTGGACCGGCCGGGCCTGGTCGCCCTGGCCTTCCGCTCGGTCACCGCGTCCGACGCGGTCCTCGACGACCAGGACGTGTTCGTCTCCGAGGTCTTCGCCGTCGACGCTGCCGACACCGAGCGGCAGGTCCGCGTCATCGGCGCGCTCAGCGCGCTGGCTGTGCTGAGCCTGGCCGCCAACCTGCGCGAGGAGAAGACCGCGTGGCGGCCGTTGATCATCGCGACCTGCTCCGACGCGCTCGCGTCCCGTCCGAACCAGGTGGAGGCCTGAATCCCGTGGCACGTCTGTTATACCGGCTCGGCATGGCCGCGCAGCGGCGCAGGCTCGCCGTCGTCCTGTTGTGGCTGGTCGTCCTGGTCGGCTCGGGCGTCGGCGCGCTGACGCTGTCCGGCACGACGTCGAACAGCTTCTCGATCCCCGGTCAGGAGTCCACCACCGCGCTGGAGACCATCACAGCGGAGTTCGACTCCGGCGGCGCCAAGGCCCGCGTCGTGGTCAGGGCGCCGGAGGGGCGGACCCTGACCGAGAACCCGCAGGCGGTCGGCGAGCTGGTGGCCGAGCTGAACGCCCTGCCCGGGGTGGTCGGCGCGAGCAACCCGTTCGACCCCGCCGCGCCCGCGGTCAACCGGGACATGGACACCGCGTACAGCACGGTCGTCTACGCGGCCCCCATGGGCGAGGTGACCGCCGAGCAGCAGGACGCGCTGCTGAGGACCGTCGAGGCCGCGCGGGCCGACGGCATGACCGTCGAGGTGACGGGCGAGGCGGTCCAGGCCGCCCCGCACATCGGCGGCGCCACCGAGGCGGTCGGCGTCGTCATCGCGCTGCTGATCCTCGCGCTGACCTACGGCTCGCTCGTCGCGGCCGGGATGAACCTGCTGACCGCGTCGGTGGGCGTCGGCATCGGCGTGCTGGGCATCACCATCGCCACCGGGTTCATGGACCTGCAGTCCACGACGACCGCGCTCGCGGGCATGCTCGGCCTGGCCGTGGGCATCGACTACGCGCTGTTCATCATCAACCGGTACCGGCAGGAACTGCGGCAGGGCGCGGACGTCCCGACCGCCATCGGCGTCGCCGTGGGCACGGCGGGCTCCGCGGTCGTCACCGCGGGCATCACGGTCATCATCGCCCTGGTCGGGCTGGTCGTGGTCGGCATCCCGTTCCTGAGCCAGATGGGCGTGGCCGCCGCGGCGACGATCGTCGTGGCCGTGCTCGTCGCCATCACGCTGGTTCCCGCGGTGCTCGGCTACCTCGGCCGCCGCGCCCTGCCCCGCAAGCAGCGCACAGCGGGGGTGGAGACCGCCGACCGCGGCTTCCACGCGGGCTGGGTCGGCGCGGTCACCCGCCGCCGCGTGGCCGCGCTGCTGCTGGCGATCGTCGGCCTCGGCGTCATCGCCGTGCCGGTCACCGCCATGCGCACCACGCTGGTCCCGACCCCGGCCGCCGACAGCACCCAGGCCAGGGCCCAGCAGCTGCTCGCCGACGGCTTCGGGCCCGGCGTCAACGGACCGCTGATCGTGCTGTTCGAGGGCGAGAACGCCGTGCAGGCTGCCAACCAGGCCGTCGGGCCGATCGACGCCATCGACGGCACGGCCATCGTCACGCCCGGCATCCCCAACCGGGACGGCACGGCGGCGATGGTCACGGTGCTGCCCGAGTCCGGGCCCACCAGCGAGGCCACCGAGCGCCTGGTCGCCGACCTGCGCGCCCACCTCGACGGCGCGGACGCCGCCGTCACCGGGGCCACCGCCGTCAGCGTCGACGTCGCCACCTCGCTCGACGACGCCCTGCCGGTGTACCTCGTGCTGGTCGTGGGCCTGGCGCTGATCCTGCTCGTGCTCGTGTTCCGGTCGCTGCTGGTGCCCCTGGTGGGCGTGCTCGGCTTCCTGCTGACCGTCGGCGCGTCGCTGGGCGCCACCGTCGCGGTGTTCCAGTGGGGCTGGCTGGCCGACGCGGTGAACCTCGACAGCGCGGGGCCGCTGATCAGCCTCACCCCGATCCTGGTGATCGGGATCCTGTTCGGGCTGGCCATGGACTACCAGATCTTCCTGGTGTCGCGCATGCACGAGGCGCACCACAAGGGCGCGGCGCCGCGCGCGGCGATCGTGACCGGCTTCCGGCAGGCCGCGCCGGTCGTCGTGGCCGCCGCGCTGATCATGTTCGCGGTGTTCGCAGGCTTCGTGCCCGCGGGCGAGCCCGCGATCAAGTCCATCGCCTTCGCGCTGGCCGTCGGCATCCTCGCGGACGCCTTCGTCGTGCGCATGGTCCTGGTGCCCGCCGCCCTGGCGCTGCTCGGCGAGCGCGCGTGGTGGCTGCCCCGGTGGCTGCGGTGGCTGCCGACCCTCGACGTCGAGGGCGCCGCCCTCACCGACCGCCCGGCCCAGGCCGAGCCGGTGGGCGCGGGGGCGGCCCGCTAGAACAGCCTGCCCACCTGGTTGACGATCGTCAGCACGGCCAGCGTTCCGAACAGGACGATCGACCAGCACAGCACGGCGATCCTGCCGGAGGAGATCCTGATCTCCTCCGGCAGGAGCCTGCGGTTGATCAGGATGAGCAGGCCGGAGTAGATGAACATCATCAGCCCGCCCGTGCACGCCGAGATCACGATCAGCACCAGCGGCTGGCTGAACCCGGCCAGCAGCACGACGCAGCCGATCACGACCAGGCCCCACACCAGTCCGAAGTAGATGGTGCTTTCCTTCTGCCCGGTCAGGTAGCTCGTCTTGAGGACGTCGGCGGCGAGCCTGCTGGTGTAGTCGACGATGCCCAGCGCGGCGGCGAAGAGGGCGAAGGCGCCGATGGCCCAGAACAGCGTCCCGAACCAGCCGCCGACCGTAGCGCTCAGCCGGTCGCCCTCCAGCCGGAGGAACTCGATGTCGTTGGGCAGGTCGTCGCGGCCGAAGACGGTGGAGTAGGCCAGCAGCGAGGTGAACACGATCGAGATGAACGAGATCAGCACGAACGTGTAGAGCTGCTCCCGGTTGGCGAAGCGCCACCAGCGCCGCCACCGGCCGAGGTTCTCCGGCGTCGGCTCGAAGATGAACCCGGTGCCGGGCGCGGCCTCCGGTTTGCCGGTCACCGGGCTCTCGATGCGCGGCACGTAGCCGCCCATGCCGTAGCGCTTGTCCCGGATCCAGTTGCTCTGCACCAGGTTCTGCCCGCCGCCGCCCCCGGCGAAGGCCAGCGCGCCGAGCAGCACGGCGAACCCGAGCTGCTGCACGGGGATGCTGGCGTCGGTGACGATCGTGGGCACGTCGGCCCACGCCTCGGCGGAGATGGCGACGAACACCCCGACGACGACCAGGACCAGCACCGCGGCGACCTTGAGCATCTCGGCCCGTTCGAGCGCGGTGTAGACGACCGGGGCGAGGGTGAGGATGAGGCCGATCGCGACCAGCATGCCGATCGCGATCCACCGCGCCTCGCCGCCCCACAGGTAGGTGATCAGCGTCGCCGAGCTGGTCGCCCACCCCGGCCAGAGGTTGGCGAAGTACGTCATCAGGGCGAACACCAGGCCCCAGTGCCGCCAGAACCGGCTGAACCCGGTCAGCGCCGTCTCGCCGGTGGCCAGGGTGTAGCGCTCGATCTCCATGTTGAGGAAGAACTGCGTGACCAGCCCGACCAGCGCCGCCCACACGAACACCAGCCCGACCTGGGAGGCGATGTAGGGGTAGAGGATGAACTCCCCGGAGGCCAGGCCGACGCCCGCGGCGATGACGCCCGGCCCGATGATCCGCCAGGTCGAGGCAGGCGCGTCCGGCAGCGGCCTGACCTGCGGCGGCGGCAGGTGCCCGCTCGGGAAACGCTCGACCACGGACCTGCGCTCGCCTGCCGTCATCACTGGCCTCCGGGGTGTCGATCGGCCCTTGACTACCCCTCTCTCAGTAACACCTGGTCATCAGGATGGCAATGTCAACCGGCGGTGTCGGACGCGCGGTGTCAGAGCGAGCCCCGCCGCCACGGGCCGGTGACGGCGAAGGTGATGCCGGGGGACTGGGCGTTGAAGAACAGCCAGTTGCCGTTCTTCGGCTCGAACGTCGAGCCGCACCACTCCGAGCCGGAGTAGTCGCCCGCGCGGACCGACTTGCCGGGCACGCCGCCCTCGGGGATCACGACCGTGTTGAGCGCGAACGGGAAGATCTGCCCGTCGGTGGTCAGCCCGTGGATGTACTCGCTCTCGCTGCCGTCCTCGCACAGCACGATGCCGCCGCGCGGGCTGACGCAGAGGTTGTCGGGGTTGTTGAGCACCTTCGCGTCGGGGGAGGCGAACAGCACGCGCATCCGCTCGGTGGCCGGGTCGTACTCGAAGACCTGGCCCTGGCCCTTCGGGCCGCCGCTGGTGGAGACGATGTAGAGGCGGTCGTTGCCCCACCACGCGCCCTCCAGGCGGCGGAACACCGCGCCGCCCAGCGCCGCGCCCTGCAGGGCCGGACGGGTCTCGCCGGGGGCGTAGTCGGGGTTGGCGATCGGCACCCACGAGGTGCGGTACTCGGTGCCGGTGCCGTCGGTGTAGGTCGAGTACGAGCCGCCCTCGGCGCTCTCGATGGCCAGCATCTGCAGGTCCCCGCCCGCGGCGAGGTTGCCCCGGCGCCGGGGGATGTAGCGGTACAGGCCGGACGGGGTGGCGTCCTCGGTGAGGTAGACGTAACCGGTGGAGGGGTCGACGGCGACGGCCTCGTGGCTGAACCGGCCCATGGCGCGCAGCGGCTCCGGGTCCCCTGCGCCGTCGAACGGGACCTCGAAGACGTAGCCGTGGCGGGTGCCGTTCGGCGCGATCTCGGTGGTCTCCTCGCAGGTCAGCCAGGTGCCCCACGGGGTGGGCCCGCCCGCGCAGTTGCGGATCGTGCCGCCGAGGCTGGCCCAGGACTCGGTGAACTCGCCCTTGTCCGGGTCGAACACCAGCGTGGTCGTGCCGCCGCCCGCGGTCGGGTTGTAGGCGGTCTCGGTGAACGCGCCGCGGTAGGCCCCGACCTCGTGGTTGCGGACGATCGCGACCTTGCCGTCGCCTCTGCGGAACGCGGCCATGCCGTCGTGCGCGCCGGGGGTCGCCACGCCGTCGCTCATGGCGTCGCCGGTCCACCCGAAGGTCAGGTACTCGAAGCCGCGGGGGAGCGAGAGCAGGGCCAGGCCGGTGGTGTGGTCGCGCGCGGGGATCAGCGGCCCGTAGTCGGGGCTGGCGTCCAACTTGGACATCGGGGCCGCGCCCGCGGTGCGCGCGCTCAGCGCGGTGAGCGGACCGGCCGCGGTCAGCGCCGCGGCGGCGGTGAGGCCCGTGCGCAGGAACGCGCGGCGTCCGGGGGCGGGCGGGGTGTCGACCACGGTCTCTCCTGGAGGGGTTCGTCGGGCGGGGACGGGCGAAACCCTAGGTGGGCGTTCCGGTCGTTTCGCCGTCCGGCGATCGACGGCCGGGTGAACATGTGGTTCCTCAGCCGAGGGCGGAAATCCGGTGGACGAGGACCGGGGCGGGCGATCACCCTGTCGGGATGCTTCCCCCCGGTCACTCCAGCCGACCCGCGACGATGGCCGACGCCGAGGCGATCCTGGCGCTGGTGTCGGCGTACAACGAGCGGGTCATCGGCCGCGCCGACACCACCCTGGACCAGATCCGCACCGACCTCGCCGAGCCGGGGTTCGCGCCGGAGACCGACTCCTGGCTGGTGCACGGGCCCGACGGCGCGCTGCTCGGCTACGGCTGGGCGTACCACAAGGGCGCGGGCCAGGTCCAGGTCGACGTCATCGCCGAACCGCCCGCGGTCGACTTCCTCTTCGCGCGGGTGCTCGCCCGTGCGGACGAGATGTCCCCGGGTGGCGTGGTCGACATGGGCTTCTACCGGGCCGACGACGCCCTGCGCGCCGCTGCCGAGCGGCACGGGTTCGCCCCCGCCACTGCCTTCCACCGCATGCGTATCGACCACGACGGCGACGCCGACCCGCCGATCGCCCCGCGCGGGGTGACCCTGCGGTCCGGACGGCAGGTGGCCGCTGCCGCGCACGCGGTCCTCGTCGAGTCGTTCAAGGACCACTTCGGCTGGGTGGGCAAGCCCTTCGCGGACTGGCAGACCGCGCTGGACGACAACCCGGTGTTCGACTGGCCCGGGCTCACCGTCGCCGAACTCGACGGGACGCCGGTCGGCGTGCTGCTCACCAACCGCGAGTTCGTCGAGGACGAGGACTGCGGGTACGTGGCCGACCTCGGCGTGCTCAAGGAGGCGCGCGGGCGGGGGATCGCCGGCTTCCTGCTGCGCACGGCGTTCGCCGCCGACCGCGCCGCCGGGCTGCGCGGCACCATCCTGCACGTGGACACCAACAACACCACGCCTGCCTTGAGCCTCTACGAGAACGCTGGTATGCGCCCGGTTCTCGTCATCGACGCGTGGCGGCGCGCTCCTCATCCGTTCGGGGGGCCCGACCACCCGTGAGGGTGTCGTCACCTCGGCCGCGACCTCGGGAAGCTCGACCCGGGAGGGTGTTTCGACCGAGGAGAGCCAACGTGAGTTTGCAGAGAGCGATCACCGACACGGACGAACTACAGATCTCACCCGTCTTCGCCCAGCGCATCGACGAGGACGTGATCCCGCGCGGCAGGCTGCCCGAGTCGCCGATGCCCGCCGCCGTCGCGGCCGGGATCATCCGGTCCCGCCTGCTGCTCGACGGCAGGGCGGCGCTCAACCTGGCCACCTTCTGCACCACCGCCGCCGAGCCCGAGCTGGAGGCGGTCTACGCGGAGACGGCCGCGATCAACCTGATGAACCGCGAGGAGTACCCGGCCAGCTCGGAGATCGAGCAGGACTGCATCAACGCGCTCGCCGGGCTCTGGCACGACGACGACGGCCGGTTCGTCGGCTGCTCGACCAGCGGCAGCTCGGAGGCCGCGATGCTCGCCGGGCTCGCGATGCTGCGCCGCTGGCGCGAGCGCGGCGGCAGCGGCGTGCCGAACCTGGTGTTCGGCACGCACGTGCACGTCTGCTGGCCGAAGTTCTGCAACTTCTGGGACGTCGAGGCCAGGACGGTCCCGCTGGCGCCCAACCGGACCACCCTCGACCCCACCCTCGCCGCCGAGGCCGTCGACGGCAACACCATCGGCGTGGTGGGCGTGCTCGGCAGCACCCAGGACGGCCGCTACGACCCGATCGAGCGGATCGCCGCGAAGCTGGACGCGCTGGCCGAGTCGGGTGGACCGGACGTCCCGCTGCACGTGGACGCGGCCAGCGGCGGCTTCTTCGCCCCGTTCGTCGACACCGACATCCGGTGGGACTTCGAGCTGCCCCGGGTGGTGTCGATCAACGCGTCCGGGCACAAGTTCGGGCTGGTCTACCCGGGCGCGGGCTGGTGCCTGTGGCGGGACCCGCAGTACCTGCCGCAGTCGCTCGTCTTCGACTGCAACGTGCTCGGCGGGCACCACCCGACCTTCACGCTGAACTTCTCCCGCCCGGCGTCCGGCGTGATCGCCCAGTACTACCAGTTCCTGCGCAACGGGATGGCGGGCTTCCGGATGATCGCCCAGCGCTGCCAGGACACCGCCCGCCACATCGCCGCGGGCGTGCGCAAGCTGGACCTGCTCGAACTCGTCGCCGACGGCGAGGACCTGCCGGTGGTGACCTTCCGCATGCGCGACCCCGAGCAGGCGGGGTTCACCGTCTACCACCTGTCCGAGGCGCTGAAGGCCGACGGCTGGCACGTGCCCGCCTACAGCCTCCCACCGGACCTCGAACACGTCGACGTGATCAGGGTGGTGTGCCGCCAGGGCTTCACCGTCGACCTGGCGAGCCGCTTCCTCCGCAGCCTCGCCACCCACATCGAGCGCCTCAGCGCGCACCCGTTCCCGTTGCCGGAGGTGCGCAACGCGTTGACGTTCAAGGACTAGGGGACCGTGTGGGGGCGGGCGCCCGCCCCCACGCCGAACCGCCCGGGCACGCGCGGCCTCTCGAAACGCGTCACAGTCGCCGGGCGCGCGGATGGTCTGGCAGTCGGCGGGTATCCGGTGGGGGAGGAGGACGAGATGACCGTTCACGAGTACGAGGCGCCGGTCGACGTGCCCGCGGAGGACCTGTTCGAGTACGCCGCCGAGCCCGCGAACCTGCCCGAGTTCCTGTCCGTCGTGTCCGAGGCGCACCGCACGGGCGGCGACCGGGTGGAGGTGCGGGCCGACGTCCACGGGCACCACGTCGACGGCGAGGGGTGGTTCCGCGCGGACGCGGCGAGCCGCACGCTGCGGTGGGGCGTCCCCGGCCAGGACGACTACCGCGGCGAACTGGTGGTCCACGAGGTCGGCGGGGACCGCAGCCGGGTCGCCGTGCGGCTGAACACCGCCCGTGGGGACAAGGGCGAGGTGCGGCGGGAGCTGGCGGAGGCGGTGGCCGCGCTCGCCCAGGGCGCCGCCGCGCGGACCGACGCAGGCCGGGCGGACCGGCAGGAGGGCTGGGCCGGGTAGGTTCAGACCGGGGCTCGCTGGGTAGGCCTGTGCACATGGTGGATGTGGCGAACACGGGACCGGGCCCGGACGACCGGAGGGCGACGCTGACCGACCGGCAGGGCCATCCGATCTACGACAACCAGAACCAGCGGACGGTCGGGCCGAGGGGTCCGGCGACCCTGGAGAACTACCACTTCCTGGAGAAGATCAGCCATTTCGACCGCGAACGCATCCCTGAGCGCGTCGTGCACGCGCGCGGGACGACGGCGTTCGGGTACTTCGAGAGCTACGGGTCGTGGGGCGAGGAGCCCATCGAGCGCTACACCAGGGCGAAGCTGTTCCAGGGCCGCGGCAAGCGGACCGACGTGGCCGTGCGGTTCTCCACGGTCATCGGCGGCCGGGACTCCTCGGAGTGCGCGCGCGACCCGCGCGGGTTCGCGGTGAAGTTCTACACCGAGGACGGCAACTGGGACCTCGTGGGCAACAACCTCGCGGTGTTCTTCATCCGCGACGCCGTCAAGTTCCCCGACGTGATCCACGCGCTGAAGCCGGACCCGGTGACCTTCCGGCAGGAGCCCAACCGGATCTTCGACTTCATGTCGCAGACGCCGGAGTGCATGCACATGCTGGTCAACCTGTTCAGCCCGCGGGGCATCCCGGCGGACTACCGGCACATGCAGGGCTTCGGGGTCAACACCTACAAGTGGGTCGACGCCGAGGGCGGCACCCACCTGGTGAAGTACCACTGGATGCCGAAGGCGGGCGTGCGCAGCATGACCGAGGAGGACGCCGCCGCGATCCAGGCCACCGAACTCGGCCACGCGACCAAGGACCTGTACGAGGCCATCGAGCGCGGCGACCACCCGGAGTGGGAGCTGCTGGTCCAGCTCATGTCCGACGACGAGCACCCGGAGCTGGACTTCGACCCGCTCGACGACACCAAGGTGTGGCCGGAGGACCAGTTCCCGGCCCGCCCGGTCGGCCGGATGGTGCTCGACCGGAACGTGTCGGACTTCTTCACCGAGAACGAGCAGATCGCCTTCGGCACCGGCGTGCTGGTCGACGGCCTGGACTTCTCCGACGACAAGATGCTGGTCGGCCGCACCTTCAGCTACAGCGACACCCAGCGGTACCGGGTCGGCCCGAACTACCTGCAGCTGCCGGTGAACCACGCCAAGAACGCCGACGTGCGGACCAACCAGCGCGACGGCCAGATGGCCCACTACGTCGACCGCGCGGGCGAGAACCCGCACGTCAACTACGAGCCCTCGATCACCGGGGGCCTCCGGGAGGCCCACTACCCCACCCATGACGAGCAGGGCCCGGTGATCGAGGGCAGGGTGACCCGCAAGCGCATCCCCCGCACGAACGACTACCTGCAGGCCGGTCAGCGGTATCTGCTCATGGAGCAGTGGGAGCGCGACGACCTCGTGCGCAACTTCGGCGCGCTGCTGGCGCAGTGCGACCGGCCGATCCAGGAGCGCATGGTCTGGCACTTCCTCCTGGTGGAGGACGACCTGGGCCTGCGCGTCGGCGAGGCGCTGGGCATCACGCCCGCCGACGTCGCCCGGCTCGAGCCCCTCCCCGGCCAGGAACTCACCGATGAGGACCGCAAGCGGCTGGGCAGCCTGGGCCAGAACGGGAGCCGCGACGTGACCGGGCTGAAGATGACCCACTGCGTGCCGAACGAGCGGGCGCGTCCCTAGGGCCTGCGCCGCACCGCGACGGCCGTCGCCCCGGTGAGCAGGGCGGCGGCCGCCAGCAGGATCCCGGCCTCGGTCCACTGGAAGCGCCAGTAGCGGTCGGCGGGCTGGACCCGCAGGCCGACCGTGTTGTCCTCGGCGTCGAGCAGCGTGCCGACGATCATGCCGTGCGGGACCTCCGACTGGTGGTCGATGCGCACCTCGACGGGCTCGGCGTAGTCCTCGCGCAGCCGGAACAGGCCGACCATCACCAGCACGAAGATCACGATGGTGACCGCGATGGCGGGCAGGGTCCGGCGCAGGAGCGCGCCCGCCGCGGTGCCGACGGCGAAGCCGAACAGCCACCACGCGGGCGCGGCGACGCCGGTCATCGAGAACAGGGCGATGTCGCCGAAGCGGTCGGCGGCGCGGACGGTCGGGTACCCGTCGATCCAGGCCTGGACCATGAGGCCGAACACCCCGCCCGCGACCGCCACCGCGAGGCCGAGCGTGCCCAGCTTCACCGCGAGCCACCGGGCGCGGGACACCGACTGCGTCCACGCCAGGCGGTGGGTGCCGCGCTCGAACTCCGCGGCGAGCAGGGGCGTGCCCCAGAAGACGCCGACGGCGATCGGCGCGACCGGCAGCCACGACAGGTAGACGTAGATGGCCTTGAAGGACTCCCTGGGGTCGGCGGCGCCGCTCGCGAGCAGGCCGTTGATGAGCAGCACGGCGCCGATCACGGCCAGCAGGGCGGCCGAGACGAGCAATTGGGTGCGGTGCTGGCGGTAGGTCATCCAGTACATCGTCGTCCTCCTACGCCGTGGCCAGGGTGGGCCGCGGCAGGCTCGCGGCGTCGGGGCGGCGGAGGTAGGCGAGCACCAGTTCCTCCAGGTCGACGGGCCGTTCGGTCCACTGCGGCCCGAGCGGGATCGGCCCCGTGCGGGCGAGCAGGGACACCTGGCGCCGCGAGCCGGAGCGGTCCACCACCTCGACCCGCCGGGCGAGCGCGTCGGCGTCCTCGGCCGGGCCGGTGAGCAGGCGGTGGCCCGCGATGAGCTCGTCGATGTCGCCGCTGACCTGCACGCGCCCGCCGTTGAGCACGACGAGCCAGTCGCAGGTGTCGCGCAGGTCGGACATCACGTGCGAGGACAGCAGGACGGTCAGGCCGGTCTCCGCCACGGCCTCCATGAGCCCGCGCATGACCTCGTGCCGGGCGAGCGGGTCGAGGTTGGCCAGCGGCTCGTCGAGCACCAGCAGGTCGGGGCGCTTGGCGAGGCCGAGCGTGAGCGCCACCTGCGCCTGCTGGCCGCCAGAGAGCGTGCCCGCCTTGGCGTCGAGGGGCAGCCCGAGCGCGGCGACGCGGTCGTGGGCGTAGGCGTCGTCCCAGGTGGGGTTCAGCAGGCGGCCGAACTTGAGCGTCTCGGCGACGGTGAAGCCGCGGTAGAGCGGCTTGTCCTGGGCGAGGAACGCGGTGGCGCCCGTGCTCCGGACGGTTCCCTCGCTGGGGGAGAGCAAGCCGACGGCGAGGTGCAGCAGCGTCGTCTTGCCCGCGCCGTTGGGGCCGACGAGCGCGGCGACGCGGCCCTTCGGGAGGGCGAGCGAGCAGTCGCGCAGCGCCCACTTGCGGCGGTAGCGCTTGCCGAGGCCGGTGGCCTCGAGGACGGGCAGGTCAGTCACGCGGTCCGCTCCCCGTGTCGAAAGGCGTCGAGGACCACGGAGGCGACCAGCGCCTCGACGTCCCCCTGGTCCAGCCCGGCGGCCCGGGCGTCGGCGATCCAGCCGTTGAGGGCTTTGCGCAGGCGTGCGTGCTCGGCGAACGAGGCGCCCCCGAGCGAGCGCTGGACGAAGGTGCCCACCCCCGGCTTGGCCGTGACGAGCCCTTCCCGCTCCAGCTCGCGGTACGCCTTGAGCACGGTGTTCGGGTTGATGGCCAACTCGGCCACGACTTCCTTGGCCGTCGGCAGCCGGTCACCGGGCTCGAGCGTGCCGAGCCGCAGCGCGTGTTTGACCTGCTGCACCAGCTGCAGGTAGGTCGCGACCCCGGACCCGCGGTCCAGGTGGAAGGCGATCACGCATAACCCCCTTTAACTAATCAACTAGTGAAAGCATGGAGGAGGGCGCGCGCCGGTGTCAAGCTCGGCGGTTGGCGCGGCCGTGGCGGGGTATGCGGGGGTTATGGCGAACGAGGAACCGCTGACCGTCCACGCCGGAGATCTCCGCGAACTGCTGGACTCCGACCTTCCTGATCCGGTCCTGGTCCTCCGCGAGGGCCGGGTGGACGTGGTGGCGGGCGCGGACCGCGCGGGCCTTGAGGTCATCTCCCGAGCGGACCTGCTGCGCACGACGGGCCAGACGGAGTTCACGGACGACGACCTGGAACGCCAGGCGGCCGCCCTGACCGCCACCACGAACAACCTGGGCGGCTGAGGACTGCCTGGGTGAGGGCTTGGGCCTCGGCGGCGAGGACGCTGTGCGCGGAGCAGTGGAGGGGTCGGCCATGCGGGTCGGCGCGCTCGTGCTGCGGTAGGCCCCTATGGGTCGGCAGGTGTGTGCGTGGTCTGGGCCTTCTCGCGTTGACGCCCGGACTCGCCGACCGGCGCACGTCGGCACCAGGTGAAGCCCGATGGCGGGAAGTGCTACCGGGTGTGGCCTCGCTGATCTATCAGGAACGGTGACAACGATTAGCCATCGCCCGCGATGATCGACCGGGGGTCAGCCTTGTCGGTTCGCCGTTTCGGGTGGTAGCAGGCGGCGTCAGGCGGGGTCGGGGTCGGCGGGGTTCGGGCTGCGCTCCTCGGCCAGTTCCACGTAGTGGTCGACCTGGTCGGGGGTGGGGTCGATGCCCACTTCCTCGGCGTAGTCGTCCGGGTCGGTGGGGTCGGGGTCTGGGGTGGTCATGGGGGCTCCTTCCCTGGGCCGGTCCGGATACCCCGGCGGGCCGCGGCTTATCCGTCCGAGGTGGCGGCGGCGATCACCCGGGAGAGGGCGGAGTGCAGGGTCTGGAGTTCGGCGACCTCCATGCCCAGTCGCTCGACGACCTTGTATGGGATCTTCTCCGCTTCCCGGCGGAGGGCGTGGCCCGCGGGGGTCAGGTCGATCCGGAGCTCGCGTTCGTCGGAGCGGTTGCGGGCGCGGGTGAGGTAGCCGATGGTCTCCAGGCGTTTGAGCATGGGGGAGAGGGTGGCGGGCTCGGCGTGCAGGGTCCGGCACAGGTCGCGGGCCGTGCGCGGGGAGCGGTCCCACAAGGCGAGCATCACCAGGTATTGGGGGTGGGTGAGCCCGTGCGGCTCCAGCAGCGGCCGATAGATGCCGATCACCGCCCGCGACGCGACGGAGAGGGCGAAGCAGACCTGGCGGTCCAGGGCCAGGGGGTCGTCCCCGAGGTCGATGGTCGTCATGGCCACCCTAACTGTTAGTGTGCTAAATGTTAGGGTACTGCAAGCCGATCAGGAGGAGCCATGCGACCCAACCCCGTGCAGTGGCTCTGGTACGCCGTGGGCGGCAGGCTGCCCGACCGGCTGCGGGAGTGGGTGCTGCACGACGTCACCGCCCGCACCTGGGTCCTGCGCCACGCCGCCCGGGCCAGCGTGCTCCTCGCCCCGATCGCCGTCGTGTGCCTGCTCGTGCCCGGCCCGCTGCCCATCCGGCTCGGCATGGTCGGCCTCGCGGTGATCATCGGCTACTACTTCTCCTTCTCCTACCTGCACGAGAGCGCGGAGATGCGGGCGGCCAGGCACGGCTACCCCTACGGCACCGCCCGCGACATCCGCAGCGCGCGGCACGCGGAGGCCGACGCCGAGGCGCAGGCGCACTACGACGCGGCCTACCGCCAAGCGGAGTAAGCGCGTTTCACCGACGCGGAACGAGGTACTCGTCGGGGGACGGGAGGCTCGATGACGTCGATGACACCGCGTTCCTGGAAGTCGCTCCTGCGCGGCACCCTCCGCGGGTTCGCCAAGGACAAACTCACCGACTGGGCCGCCGCCCTCACCTATTACGCCGTCCTCTCCATCTTCCCCGCGATCGTCGTGGTCACCTCGCTGACCGCGCTGCTCGGGCCGTCGGCCACGGCCAGCCTGGTCGACAACATCCAGGCGATCGTGCCGGGCCAGGCCGCCGAGATCCTCACCACCGCGGTCGAGGAGCTGAAGGGCTCGGCGAGCGTGGCCGGACCGCTGGCCGTCCTCGGCCTGCTCGGCGCGCTGTGGACGTCCAGCGGCTACATCGGCGCGTTCATGCGCGCCAGCAACGCCATCTACGAGATGCCCGAGGGCCGTCCGCTGTGGAAGACGATCCCGCTGCGGATCGGGATGACCGTCACCGTGGCGGTCCTGCTCGCCCTCTGTGCCGCGGGCGTGGTCGCCACCGGGGCGATCGCCGAGCGCATCGGCTCGGCCATCGGCATCGGGACGACCGGGCTGACGATCTGGGGCGTCGTCAAGTGGCCGGTGATCGCGGTGCTCGTCAGCCTGGTGATCGCCCTGCTCTACTGGGCGGCGCCCAACGTGCGCCACCCCGGCTTCCGCTGGATCACCCCCGGCGGCGTGCTGGCCGTGCTGATCTGGGCGGCCGCGTCGGCCGGGTTCGCCGTCTACGTCGCCAACTTCGGCTCCTACAACAAGACCTACGGCTCCCTCGGCGGGATCATCGCCTTCCTGGTCTGGCTGTGGATCACCAACCTCGCCGTCCTCCTCGGCGCGGAGCTGGACGCCGAGATCGCCAGGACCGGCGCCAGCGCCGAGGACGACGAGCCGTTCCTGCCCCCGCGCGACACCCGCGCGCTGGACGACCAGGAGCGGGAGGACCTGGGCGAGACGACCCGGACCTAGCCGGAAATCTGCGCGCGGGAGCCGCGCGCCCGCTGGCGAAACCCGCACCCCGGCGACAACTCCGCGCCACCGTGCGGACGGTGTCAGGGTGAGGTCAACGCGCTCGGCAACGGTGTGGTCAGGCACCGGACCCACGGGGGGCACCCACATGAGCGCGGACATCGCCATCGTCGGCATCGGCTGCCGGTTCGCGGGCGGGGTGGACTCGCCGGAGGGGTTCTGGGACCTGCTCGCCGACGGCCGCGACGGGGTGAGCCCGTTCCCCACCGACCGGGGGTGGGACCCCGCCACGCCCAGCGCGACCCGGCACGGCGGATTCCTGCGCGACGCCGACAGGTTCGACGCCGCCTTCTTCGGGATCTCGCCGCGCGAGGCCGTCGCCATGGACCCGCAGCAGCGGCTGGCGCTGGAGGTGTCCTGGGAGGCGGTCGAACGCGCGGGCGTCGACCCGGCCCGCCTGCGGGGCAGCGACACCGGGGTGTTCCTGGGCGCGATCGCGCTCGACTACGGGCCGCGCATGCACGAGCCGGTCGAGGACGCCAAGGGCTACACGATGACGGGCTCGATGGTCAGCGTCGTCTCCGGCCGGGTCGCCTACGCGCTCGGGCTGCGCGGGCCGACGCTGACCGTGGACACGGCGTGCTCGTCCTCGCTGGTCGCGCTGCACCTGGCGGTGCGGGCGCTGCGGTCGGGCGAGTGCTCGGCAGCGCTCGCGGGCGGGGTCACGGTCATGGGCACCCCGGGGCCGTTCGTGGACTTCAGCCGCCAGCGCGGGCTGGCCCCCGACGGCCGGTGCAAGTCCTTCGCCGACGACGCCGACGGCACCGCGTGGGGCGAGGGCGTCGGCATCCTCTACCTGCGCCGCCTCGACGACGCGCTCGCCGAGGGCGCGCCCGTGCTCGCCGTCGTCCGCGGCAGCGCGACCAACTCCGACGGGGCCAGCCCCCGGCTCACCGCGCCCAGCGAGGACGCCCAGCGGATGGTGATCAGCGCCGCGCTGGCCGACGCCGGGCTGGCCCCCGCCGACATCGACCTGGTGGAGGCGCACGGCACCGGCACGCCGCTGGGCGACCCCATCGAGGCCCGCGCGCTCGCCGCCCTCCACGCCGACCGGGACCGGCCGCTGCTGCTGGGGTCGGTCAAGTCCAACCTCGGCCACACCGGCGCGGCCGCCGGGGTCGCGGGCGTGATCAAGGCGGTGCTCGCCCTGCGCCACCGCACGCTGCCACCCACCCTCCACGTCGAGACGCCGTCGCGCCGGATCGCCTGGTCGACCTTGAGGCTGGCGACCGAGCCGGTGGCGCTGCCCACGGACCGGGTCGTGCGCGCGGGGGTCTCGGCGTTCGGCATCAGCGGGACCAACGCCCACGTCGTCCTGGAAGCCGCTCCGGAGACCGCGCCCACGCCGGGGACGCCGGTCGACGGCGCGCCGTGGCTGCTCTCCGCCCGCACACCGCAGGCGCTACGCGCGCAAGCCGCGCGGCTCGCGGACCTGCCGGAGGACAAGGCGGCGCTGGCCTCCGCGCTCGCGCTGACCCGCACCGCCTTCGAGCACCGGGCCGCGGTGTTCCACCCGGACGACATCCGCGCCATCGCGCGCGGCGATCTCCCGGCGGACGGGATCGTGGGCTCGGTCGTGCCCAGCCGCGACGGCACGGTGTTCGTCTTCCCCGGCCAGGGCGCGCAGTGGGTCGGCATGGCGCTGGAGCTGGCCGAGGCGTCCCCGGTGTTCGCCGCCGCGCTGGCCGAGTGCGGCGCGGCCATCGCCGAGTTCGCGCCGTGGCGGCTGTCCGACGTGCTCGGCGACGACGAGGCGCTGCGCCGCGACGACGTCGTGCAGCCCATGCTGTTCGCCGTCATGGTCTCCCTGGCGCGGCTCTGGGAGGCGCACGGTGTCGTGCCCGCGGCCGTCGTCGGGCATTCCCAGGGCGAGATCGCGGCGGCGTGCGTGGCGGGCGCGCTCTCGCTGCGGGACGCCGCGCGGGTCGTCGTGCTGCGGTCGCGGCTGCTGACGGCCCTGGCGGGCAGCGGAAGGATGGTGTCGGTCGCGCTGTCCGCCGCCGACGTCGAGCCGCTGCTGCCACCCGGCGCCGCTATCGCGGTGCTCAACAGCGGACAGTCCATTGTGGTCGCCGGTGAGCCGGAGGCGCTGGCCGGGCTGGTCGCCGAGTGCGAGCGCCGCGGGGTGCGGGCGCGGGCGCTGCCGGTGAACTACGCGTCGCACTCCCCGCACGTCGAGCCGATCCGCAACGCCCTGCTGGCCGCGCTGGTCGAGGTGGAGCCGATGGCCGCGCGGGTCCCGTTCTACTCCGCGGTCACCGGCACGGAGATCGACACGACCACCCTCGACGCCGACTACTGGTACCGCAACCTGCGCGAACCGGTCCGCTTCGCCGACGCCACCCGCGCGCTGCTGGCCCGGGGGTTCCGCCGGTTCGTCGAGCCCAGCGCGCACCCCGTGCTCACCGCCGCCGTGCAGGAGACCGCCACCGAGGTCGGCGGCCGGGTCGCCGCGCTCGGCACGCTGCGCCGCGACGACGGCGGCCACCGCGCGTTCCTGCGCGCGCTCACCGAGGCCCACGTGCACGGCGTCCCGGTCGGCTGGGCGACCGTCTTCCCGCCCGCGCGGGCCGACCTGCCGACCTACCCGTTCCAGCGCGAGCGCTACTGGCACGCCGCCGACCCGCTGGAGGGCTGGACCTACCGCGTCACCTGGCGTCCCGTCCGCGAGACGGCCGTCCCGGTCCTGCGCGGCCGCTGGGCGATCACCGCGCCCGACGGCTACGACACCGCCCCGATCGCCGCCGCCCTCGCCGACCGCGGCGCCGAGGTGACCGACGAGCACCCCGACCACCTGCTCGCCGTCGACCCGACGCTGATGGAGACCGTCGAGCTGGCGCGGACGACGCGGGCGCGGCTCTGGGTGGCCACCCACGGCTCCCGCGATCCCCGCCGCGCGCAGGTGTGGGGCCTGGGCCGGGCGGTCGCGGTGGAGCAGCCGGACCGCTGGGGCGGGCTGATCGACCTGCCGACCGACCTCACCCCGCGCGTGCTGGCCGCGCTGTGCTCGGTGCTGGCGGGCGACGAGGACCAGGTCGCCATCGGCGAGGACGGGGTCAGCGCGCGCCGCATCGAGCGCACCGGCTTCACCGCCGGGACGTCGTGGGCGGGCGCGCGGGTGCTGATCACCGGGGGCAGCGGCGCGCTCGCCGGGCACGCCGCCCGCTGGCTCGTCGAGCAGGGCGCCGAGCGCGTCGTCCTCGTCTCCCGCAGCGGCCGAGGGCCCGATGACCCGAGGATGGCGCTCGTCCGGGCCGACGTCACCGACCGCGACCAGCTCGCCGCCGTGATCGCCGAGCACCGCCCCACCGCGGTCGTCCACGCCGCGGGAGCGCTGGACGACTGCCTGGTCGGCGACCTCGACGCCGACCGGGTCGACGCCGTCCTCGCGCCCAAGGCGCACGCCGCCGACCTGCTCGACGAGCTGACCCGAGACCTCGACCTGACCGCGTTCGTCCTGTTCTCCTCCGCCAGCGGCGTGCTCGGCAACGCGGGCCAGGCCGCGTACGGCGCGGCGAACGCCCACCTGGACGCGCTGGCCGAGCGGCGCCGCGCCGACGGCCTCCCGGCCACCTCGATCGCCTGGGGCGGCTGGGCGGGCGGCGGGCTGGTCGACGACCGCGCCGCCGCCGGGCTGCGGTTGGCGGGCGCGGGCCTGATGGACCCCGAGCGGGCCGTGCGGGCGCTGGCCACCGACACCGACCTGGTGGTCGCGGACCTCGACTGGACGCGCCTGCCCAGGACGAGGATGGCCGAGACCATCCCCGAGGCGGCCAGGGCGGGCTCCGCGCTCGCCGACCTGCCGGAGGCGGAGCGGGCCACTGCGGTGGCTCGGCTGGTGCGCACGAGCGCCGCGGCCGTCCTCAGGCTGTCCCCCGAGGACGTGTCGGCGGCGCGCCCGTTCAAGGACATCGGGTTCGACTCGCTGACCGGGGTGGACCTGCGCAACCGGCTGGCGGCCGCGACCGGGCTCGCCCTGCCCGCGACGCTGGTGTTCGACCACCCCACGCCCGACCGCCTCGCCGCGCACCTCGTCGACCGGCTCTCCCGTGAGGAGACGGCGGAGCCGGTCGAGAGCGCACCGGTCGAGCGCGCCTCGGACGACGACCCGATCGCCATCGTGGCCATGGCCTGCCGCTACCCGGGCGGGGCCGACACGCCGGAGGCGCTGTGGCGGCTGGTGGCCGACGGCGTCGACGCCACCGGGGACCTGCCCGCCGACCGCGGCTGGGACCTCGCGGCCCTGCGCACGGCGAGCCGCGCCCAGCGCGGCGGCTTCCTCTACGACGCTGGCGACTTCGACGCCGCCTTCTTCGGGATCTCCCCGCGCGAGGCGACGGCGATGGACCCGCAGCAGCGGCTGGTGCTGGAGATCGGCTGGGAGGTGGTCGAGCGGGCGGGCATCTACCCGGCGTCGCTGCGCGGCAGCCGGACGGGCCTGTTCATCGGCTGCGTGTCCGTCGACTACGGCACCGGGCGCGCCGCGCCCGCGGAGAGCGAGACGGGCCAGCTGATGACCGGCAGCTTCTCGTCGGTCATCTCCGGTCGCGTCGCCTACACGCTCGGCCTGCACGGCCCGGCGCTGACGATCGACACGGCCTGCTCGTCGTCGCTGAGCGCGATCCACCTGGCGGCGGCGTCGCTGCGGTCGGGGGAGTGCGAGCTGGCGATCGCGGGCGGGGTGACGGTCATGGCGTCGTCGCGGTCGTTCGTCGGGATGAGCCAGACCGGGGCGCTGTCGCCGGACGGGCGCAGCAAGGCGTTCGCCGCCGATGCCGACGGGATGGGCATGGCCGAGGGCGCGGGCGTCGTGCTGCTGGAGCGGCTGTCGTCGGCGCGCCGCAACGGCCACCCGGTGCTGGCCGTCGTCCGGGGCAGCGCGATGAACTCCGACGGCGCCAGCAACGGCCTGACCGCGCCCAACGGTGCCGCGCAGCAGCGCGTGATCCGCGACGCGCTGGCCGCCGCGGGCCTCGGTGTGTCCGATGTGGACGTGGTCGAGGCGCACGGCACCGGCACCGCGCTGGGCGACCCGATCGAGGCCGCCGCGCTGGTCGCGACGTACGGCAGGCGGTCGGGCGCGCCGCTGCTGCTGGGCTCGCTGAAGTCCAACATCGGCCACTCCGCCGCGGCGGCCGGGGTCGGCGGCGTGATCAAGATGGTGACCGCGCTCGGCGCGGGCGTCGTCCCCGCGACCCTGCACGCGGACCGGCCGACGCCGGAGGTGGAGTGGGACGGCGTCGAGGTGGCGGCCAAGGCGCGGCCGTGGCCCGCCGTGGACCGCCCGCGCCGGGCCGGCGTGTCGTCCTTCGGCATCAGCGGCACCAACGTGCACGTGGTGCTGGAAGCCGTCGACGGCGGACCCGAGCCGATCCCGGACGCGACCGCCGCCTGGCCGGTGTCGGCCCGCACGCCTGATGCCCTGCGGGCGCAGGCCCGGCGACTGCGGGCGTTCCCCGGCGGTACCGCCGACATCGCGCACGCGCTCGCCACGCGCTCGACGTTCGAGCACCGGGCGGTGGTGGTGGGCGCGTCGCGCGCGGAGATCGACGCGGGCCTCGACGCGCTCGCCGACGGCCTGCCCGCGCCCGGCCTCGCGGTCGGCGCCGCCGAGGGCCCGCCGGACGTCGCGTTCGTCTTCCCCGGGCAGGGCGCGCAGTGGACGGGGATGGGCCTGGCGCTGGCCGCCGAGTGCCCCGAGTTCGCCTCGGCCGTCGACGAGTGCGCGGCCGCCCTGTCGGAGTTCGTCGACTGGGACCTGCGCACCGAGCTCGCCGGGCCGCTAACCCGCATCGATGTCGTCCAGCCCGCGTTGTTCGCGGTGATGGTCGCCCTCGCCAGGCAGTGGCTGGCCTGGGGCGTGCGGCCCGCGGCCATCCTCGGCACCTCGCAGGGCGAGGTCGCGGCGGCGTGCGTGGCCGGGGCGCTGTCGCTGCGCGACGCCGCGAAGGTGATCGCCCTGCGCAGCCAGGCGCTGCGGAAGGTCGCGGGCGCGGGGGCGATGGCCGCGATGCGGCTCCCGGAGGCGCAGGTGCGGGCCGCGCTGACCCGCTGGCCCGGGCTGGACGTCGCCGCCGTCAACGGCCCGAGGGCCACCGTGGTCTCCGGCGACCCGGACTCGGTCGCCGGGTTCCTCGCCGCGCACCCGGACGGCAGACCCATCCCGGTCGACTACGCCAGCCACTCGCCCGCGATGGAGCCGCTGGAGGCGGACCTGCTCGCCGCGCTGGCCGACATCGAGCCCCGGGCGGCGAGCATCCCGTTCCACTCCACCGTGACCGGCGGTCCGATCGACACCACGACCATGGACGCCGCTTACTGGTACCGCGATCTCCGCTCCACGGTTCGCTTGTCCGACACCGCCCAGGCCTGCGGCGCGGGGCTCATCGTCGAGGTGAGCCCGCACCCGGTGCTCGCCATGGGCCTGCAGGACCTCATGGACACCCCGGTCGTCGGCACGCTGCGCCGCGACGAGGGCGGCCGCTCGCGCATGCTGTCCGCGCTGGCCGAGGCCCACGTCCACGGCGCGCCCGCCGACTGGACCGCGGTGTCCGGCGTGGACGGACCGCCTCGGGTGGCGCCGCCGACGTATCCGTTCCAGCGCAGGCGGTACTGGCTCCCCGAACGCGCGGCGGCCCCGGCCACCGGGCACGCGTTCGTCACCGCCGCCGTCGACCTGGCCGACGGCGGGATGGTGCTCAACGCCCGCGTCGACCCGGCCGAGCACCCCTGGCTCGGCGGGCACGAGATCGACGGGGCCGCGGTGCTGCCCGCCGGCGTCCTGCTCGACCTGGCCCTGCGCGCGGCGGGCGGGGGCCAGGTCGCCGAACTGGTCCTGCACACGCCCGTCCCCCTGGACGGGCCGGTTGACCTCCAACTCGCCGTGGCCGCCGCCCGCACGTTCACTGTCCATGCCCGCGTCGACACCTGGTTCCCGTGCGCCACCGGCGCGCTGGCGGACCTCCCTGCCGATCCCGGCGACGGCGAACCCCGCACTGTGCTCTCGGTCGACCTGCCGCCGGGGGAGTTCACCCTCCACCCGGTCCTCATCGACGCCGCGCTGGCCGCCCACCTCGGCGACCCGGACGCGCGCCCGTTCGCGTTCACCGAGGTGAGCGGCGCGACGGCGACCGGACCGCTGACGCTGTGCGCCACCAGGGACGGCCTGACGCTGACCGACGGGCGCGGGCACGCCGCCGTCGTCATCGGCGGGATCACCTGCCGGGGCAGCGCCCCGGCCCGGCCGGTCGCGGTGGCCGACATCGCGGAGAACCCGTCCGAGCGCGCCCGCAGCACCCTCGACCTCGTCCGCACCCACGCCGCCGTGGTGCTCGGCTACGCGGGCAAGGCCGACATCGCCCCCGACCGCGCGTTCCACGACCTCGGCATGGCCTCGGCCACCGCGGTCGAGCTGCGCAACCGGCTGTCCGCGGCGACCGGGGCCCGGCTGCCCGCCACGGTCGTCTTCGACGAGCCGACCCCGCGCAAGCTGGCCGAGGCCATCGTGGCCCGGCTGGCCCCAGCGCAGCCCACCCTCGCCCTGATCGACCAGTAAAGGACGGCGCACGATGGCCGACGACCCCATCGCGATCGTGGGGATGAGCTGCCGGTACCCGGGCGGCGTCACCGGACCGGACCGGCTGTGGGAGCTGGTCGGGCGCGGCGGCGAGGTCACCACCGGCTTCCCGGCCGACCGCGGCTGGCCGCTGGACCTCTACGACCCCGACCCGGAGCGCAAGGGGCACTGCTACGTCCGCGAGGGCGGCTTCCTGCACGACGCCGCCGCGTTCGACGCCGGGTTCTTCGGCATCACCCCGCGCGAGGCCCTGGCCATGGACCCCCAGCAGCGGTTGCTCCTGGAGCTGGCGTGGGAGGCGTTCGAGCACGCCCGCATCGCCCCCACCGCCGCCCGCGAGTCCGAGACCGGCGTGTTCATCGGCGCGAACAACGTCGACTACATCTCCCGGCTGGCCGCGATCCCCGAGCAGGCCGAGGGCCTGGTCGGCACCGGCGCGGTGCTCAGCGTCGCCTCCGGCCGCATCTCCTACACGCTGGGCCTGCGCGGCCCCGCGATCACCGTCGACACCGCCTGCTCGTCGTCGCTGGTCGCCATCCACCTCGCCGTGCGGGCGCTGCGCTCGGGGGAGTGCGACCAGGCGCTGGCGGGCGGGGCCACGATCATGGCGTCGACCGCGCCGCTCGTGGAGTTCAGCAGGCAGCGCGCGCTGGCCAGGGACGGCCGGTGCAAGCCGTTCGCCGACACCGCCGACGGCATGGCGATGTCCGAGGGCGGCGGGCTCCTGCTGCTGGAGCGCCTGTCGGACGCCCGGCGCAACGGCCACGAGGTGCTGGCGGTCATCCGGGGCACGGCGGTCAACTCCGACGGGGCCAGCAACGGCCTCTCCGCCCCCAACGGACCCGCCCAGCGGCGCGTCATCACCGCCGCGCTCGCCGACGCCGGACTGTCCATAGAGGACGTCGATGTCGTGGAGGCGCACGGGACCGGCACGGCGCTCGGCGACCCGATCGAGGCGCACGCGCTGCTGGCCACCTACGGGCAGCGCGAAGGCGCGCCGCTGCGGCTGGGCTCGGTCAAGGCCAACATCGGGCACACGCAGGCGGGCGCGGGCGTGGCGGGCGTCATCAAGATGGTGCAGGCGATGCGCCACGGCGTCCTCCCGCGCACCCTGCACGGCGACAACCCGTCCACCAAGGTCGACTGGGACGCCGGGAAGGTCGCCCTGCTCGCCGAGAACGAGCCGTGGGAGTCGGCCCGCCGCCGCGCGGGCGTGTCGTCCTTCGGGCTCAGCGGCACCAACGCGCACGTGATCCTGGAAGCGGTCGAGCCCGACCCGGTGCGCCAGCCAGCGCCGTGGACCGGGCCGCTCGCGCTGGCCGTGTCCGGGGCCACCGACGTCGCGCTGCGCGCGCAGGCGGCGCGGCTGCGCGCACGCCTCGCCGACGAGCCGGACCTCGCCTCGGCGGCCGTCGCCCTCGCGGGCACCCGCGCGCACCTGCGCAGCCGCGGGGTCGTCGTGGGCGGCGACCGCGCCGCGCTGCTGTCCGGTCTGGACGCCCTGGCCGACGGCGCGGACGCGCCCGGGGTGGTGCGGTCGGACGCGACCGCGACCGGCCCGGTGGTGTTCATGTTCGCCGGTCAGGGCGCGCAGTGGGCGGGCATGGCCGACGACCTCCTCGCCACGTCCCCGGCCTTCCGCGACCGCTTCCGGGAGTGCGCCGACGCGTTGGCGCCGTACATCGATCTGCACGCCGCCTTGTCCGAGTTGGATCGTCCCGATGCCGTCCAGTGCGTGCTCTGGGCCGTCTCGATGGGCCTGGCCGCGGTCTGGGAGTCGTGGGGCGTCGTGCCGGACGCCGTCATCGGCGCGAGCCAGGGCGAGGTCGCCGCCGCGTGCGTGGCGGGCGCGCTGACCCTGGTCGAGGGCGCGAGGATCACCGCGCTGCGCGGCCGGGCGATGGCCCGGGTCGCCACCGGCGGGCGCATGCTGACCGTCGCGCTCCGCAGGGACGACCTCGCCGCCCGCATCGCCCCCTACGGCGACCGCCTCTGCCTGGCCGCGACCAACGGCCCCACGGCCATGGTCGTGGCGGGCTATCCGGACGCCATCGACGAGCTGGCCGCCCGCTGCGCCGCCGACGGCGTGTGGTGCAGGCGCGTCGCCGCCGAGTTCGCCGCCCACTCCCACCACGTCGACCCGCTGCGCGAGGACCTGCTGCGCGACCTCGCCGACCTGCGGCCCCGCGCCTCGGCCGTCCCGTTCCACTCGACCGTGACCGGCCACCGGCTCGACACCACCGGGCTGGACGCGGAGTACTGGTGGCGCAACCTGCGCGAGCCCGTCGAGTTCGACGCCGCGCTGCGCGAGCTGCTCGCCGACGGCGGCAGCGTGTTCGTCGAGGTCGGCCCGCACCCGCTGCTGGCCTTCGGCGTGCGGGAGTCCATCGAGGAGGTGGGCGCCGACGCCGTCGTCGTCCCGACCATGACGCGCGGCGACGGCGGGCTCGACCGCGTGCTGACCGCGTTCGCCACCCTGCACGCCGCGGGCGCGGACGTCGACCTGACCCGCGCGCTTCCCGCCGCCACCGCCCCCGTCGACCTGCCCACCTACGCCTTCCATCGCACCCGCTACTGGCTGGAGCCCGACGCGGCGCCCGTGCCGGCGGACAACGCCGACTGGCGCTACCGCGTCGAGTGGCAGCCCGCGCCGGACGGGCCGCAGGGCACGCTCACCGGAACGTGGATGGTCGTCCTGCCCGCCGGGGACCCCATCGACCCCGAACCCCTGGTCCGCGCCCTGGCCGAGGCGGGCGCGCGGGTCGTCCTCGCGCAGGCGGACATCGGCGCCGCCATCGCCGCCCATCCCGACCTGGCGGGCATCGTCTCCCTGGCCGCCCTCGACGAACGGCCCCACCCGGACCACCCGGCCGTCCCGGTCGGCCTGGCCGCCACCCTGGACCTGGCGCGCACGCTCGCCGACGCGGACGTGTCCGTCCCGCTGCACCTGCTCACCCGGGGCGCGGTCGGCATCGGCGGCGCGCCGCCCACCGCACCCAAGCAGAACATGGTCTGGGGGCTGGGCCGGGTCATCGCCCTGGAGCACCCGCGCCGCTGGGGCGGGCTGATCGACCTGCCCGACCGGCTCACCCCCGACGCGCTGGCCGGGGTCGTCGCCCTGCTCGCCGACCCGGCCGAGGACCAGGCAGCGGTCCGGGCATCCGGCGTGCACGTGCGCAGGCTGGTGCGCGCGCCGCTGCCCGCCGCAGCGCCGCCGGGCTGGCGGCCGTCGCGGCCGGTGCTGGTGACCGGCGCGAGCGGCACGCTCGGCCCGCACATCGCCCGCTGGCTGGTCGGCCTCGGTGCGGACCACCTGGTGCTCACGAGCAGGCGCGGCGCGTCCGCCCCCGGCATGGCCGACCTGCGCGCCGAACTCGGCGCGGCCGGGGCCCGGCTCACCTTCGCCGCCTGCGACCTGGCCGACCGCGCCGACGTGACCGCGATGGTCGCGGGACTCAGGCGCGACGGGATCGAGGTCGGGTCGATCGTGCACGCCGCCGCCCTCATCGACCTGGCCCCGCTGACCGACACCGACACCGCCCGGCTCGCCGACTCGCTGGCCGCCAAGGTCGGCGGCCTCGACCACCTCACCGACCTGCTCGGCGACGGCCTGGACGCGTTCGTGCTGTTCTCGTCCATCGCGAGCGTCTGGGGCAGCGCCCACCACGGCGCGTATGCCGCCGCGAACGCCTACCTCGACGCCTTCGCCGAGGCGGGCCGCGCCCGCGGCCTCCCCACCACCGCCGTCGCCTGGGGCGTGTGGGGCGTGCTGGACCCGTACAACCCGAAGACGGTCGATCCGGAGATCCTGCGCCGCCAGGGCCTGCCGCACATGCAGCCCGAACCCGCCTTCGCCGCCCTCACCACGGCGGTGGCCCACCGGGAGACCTCGGTCGCCGTCGCCGCCGTCGACTGGTCCCGCTTCGCCCCCGTCTTCGCCTCGGCCGCCCCCCGCCCCCTGCTCGACGGCATCCCGGAAGCCCGCGCGAGCGCCGTCCCCCACACCCCCTCCGCCCGGCCCCGGCGAGACCGGGAAGCCTTGCTGGAGCTGGTGATCGGGGTTGTGGGTGCGGTCGTCGGCCAGCATCCGGGGGTGGTTGCTCCGCAGAAGTCATTCGCGGAGATGGGGCTGGATTCGTTGATGGCGGTGGAGATCCGCAATCGGTTGGCTGCGGAGACCGGCCTGGCGATGCCGGTGACCCTGGTCTACGACCACCCGACGCCCGCCAGGATCGCGGAGTTCCTGCACCGGGAGTCCGAGGAACCCGCGCGGCGGCGGGGCCGGGAGGGCCTGCTGGAGTTGGTGGTGGGTGTCGTGGGTGGGGTTGTGGGTCTGGATCCGGGGGCGGTCGCACCGCAGCGATCGTTTGCGGAGATGGGGCTCGATTCGTTGATGGCGGTGGAGATCCGCAATCGGCTGGCGGCCGAGACCGGCCTCACCATGCCGGTCACCCTGGTCTACGACCACCCGACCCCGGCCAAGCTGGCGGAGTTCCTGCACCGCGAGTCCGGCGCGCCCGAACCCGTCCGGGTCGTGCGGGCCGAGCGGGCGGCGGAGGACGCCGTGGCGATCGTGGGCATGGCGTGCCGCTATCCCGGCGGGGTGCGCGGCCCGGAGGACCTGTGGCGGCTGCTGGCCGACGGGGTCGACGCCGTCGGGGCGTTCCCCGGCGACCGCAACTGGGACCTGGACTCGCTGAACGGGCCCAGCGGCGGCGCGTTCCTCGACGGCGTCGCCGACTTCGACGCCGGGTTCTTCGGGATCTCGCCCGCCGAGGCGCTGGCCATGGACCCGCAGCAGCGGCTCCTGCTGGAGCTGTGCTGGGAGGCCGTCGAACGCTCGGGCACCGACCCGAGGACGCTGGCGGGCACCCGCACCGGCGTCTTCGCCGGGCTCCTGCAGGCCGACTACGGGCTCAAGGCCATCCACGACCTCGCCGCCCTCGACCTGCCCGACGGGGTGGCCGAGCTGCTGCCGCAGGGCAACGACATGGGCATCGCCTCCGGCCGCGTCGCGCACGCGCTCGGGGTCGAGGGACCCGCGCTCACCCTGGCCACCGGCTGCTCGTCCGGGCTGTACGCGCTGCACCTTGCCGCCCGCGCGCTGCTGACGGGGGAGTGCGACGCCGCGCTCGCGGGCGGGGTCGCGGTGATCCCGACCCCGGTCACCTTCAGCGGCCTCGGCGCGTCCCTCGGCCTGTCCCCGGACGGCCGCTGCCGCTCGTTCGCCGCCACCGCGGACGGGATGGGCCTGGCCGAGGGCGCCGGGGTGCTCCTGCTGCGCCGCCTCGCCGACGCCGAGGCCGACGGCGCCCCGATCCTGGCCGTGGTGCGCGGCAGCGCGGCCAACCACGTCGGCGCGAGCAACGGGCTCGCCGCCCCGAACGGACCCGCGCAGCAGCGCGTCATCGCCGACGCGCTGGCCGCCGCCGGGCTCACCGGCGCCGACGTCGACCTGGTCGAGGGCCACGGCACCGGCACGCCCCTGGGCGACGCCATCGAGATCCAGGCCGTGCACGCCACCTACGGCGCGGACCGGGCGGGCGGCAAGCCGGTGCTGCTGCGGTCGGTCAAGTCGCAGCTGGCGAACACCCAGAACGCCTCCGGCATCGCGGGCGTGATCGCCGCCGTCCTGGCGATGCGCCACGGCGTCGTCCCCGGCTCGGCCGAGCCGCCCACCGACGCCGTGACCTGGTCCGACACCGTCCGCCTGCTCCCCGGCGCCACGCTGTGGCCACACCGCGACCGGCCCCGCCGCGCGGCGGTGTCGTCCTTCGGGTTCAGCGGCACCAACGTCCACGTCGTGCTGGAACAGCCGCCACCGGCCACCCGGGACACCCCGGAGCGCGCGCCGCTGCCGTTCGTCGTCACCGGACGGACCCCGGAGGCGCTCACGGCCCACGCGCGGGCGCTGCTGGCCTTCCTCGACACCCACCACCTGCTGTCCCTGCCCGACACCGCGGCCACGCTCGCCCTCGGCCGCACCCACTTCGACCACCGCGCGGTCGTCGTCGCCGCCGACCGGGTCGAGCTGCGGGCCGGGCTGGCCGCGGTGGCGGCGGGGGCGACCGGCGTGCTCGGCGACCCCGCCGTGGCCGAGGCCGACTGGACCGGGCTGTTCGCCGGCCGGGGCCGGGTCGAACTGCCCACCACGCCGTTCGAGCGCTCCCGGTACTGGCTTTACGACCACGCCCGGCGCCCGCTGCCGAGCCGGACGTGACCCCCCACGTCCACACCGGACTAGAGTGTCGGAACAGCGACGCGACGACATTTCTTCGTCGTTTCCCGGACAGAATAGGGAATCCCGTGGTATAGGCATCCCCGCGCTGGTATAAGACGCGCTCAATCGTCAGCGCCGATATTCCCCCCGAATGGCGCAGGCCATGTTCTGAATTCACGGGCAGAATGGCCCCATGCGACTCCCAGGATCCGCGGCTTAGGCAGCGGTTTGTCAGTGGCGTTCACCCAGGACCGCGATCGCGCGCACCGGCTGTGCGCGATCGTGGAACAGCGCGCGGGCCGCTACGCCGACGATGTCGAGGAGGCCATCAACAACGGCACGCTGGCGGGCCGGGAGAGTGAGCTGCTGGACACTTTCGAGCAGCACACGTCGAGCATCCTCGACCGGCTCGCCTCCAGCCGCTGGCCCAAGTCCCACGAGCTGGTCTTCAAGGAGCTCTACGACCGCAAGCCCGACCACCTCGCCAGCGAGTGCCGCCGCACCCTGCTGGTCGCCCTGCTCGCCGCCGAGGTCGAGTTCCACGGCCCGCTGAAGCTGACCCAGGCGCAGAACTCCGACCTCGCCGCGATCCTGGAGGAGCTGGGCGCGGAGTGCCTGGTCGAGAAGCTGCACCTGCACGCGGCGGAGGCGTTCGACCGCGCTGCCGAGATCCACCTGCTGACCAGGGACAACATCGCCCGCGACCGCTGCCTCTACCGGCGCAATCTGGCCCGCCAGCGCATCGAGCGCTCGGCAGGGCGCAGGGCGCTGCTCTGGATCTCCTGGCTGACCTGCGGCTACGGGTACAAGCCCTACCGGCTGCTGTTGTGGGTGCTCATCCAACTGGTCGTCTTCGGCATCACCCTGGTCGTCGTCGCCCGGGACCAGAGTCCGCTCACCAGCCTGCACATGGTGCTCACGAACTACCTCAACCCGGCGGGCGGCGGCGACACGAACGGGCTGCCCGCCGCGGCCAAGAGCCTGCTGCTGACCGAGAGCTACGTGGGCGCCCTGTCGCTCAACATCTTCTTCGCGCTGCTGGTGCGGCGGTGGTTCCGCTAATGCCGGGCTTCCTGCAGGGCCGAGAGCGTCCGCATGGACACCTGGTCGCGCATCCACGCCACCTGCCGGTCCCACGACTCGGTGAACCCCGGCGTCGTCTCCAGCTCCTGCCACAGCGGCCGCAGCGCCAGGTCCACGTGCGCCCCCGGCATCCACAGCCGGACCAGCAGGCTCAACGCGGCGTTGAGCACGCCCATCGGGTCGGCGCCGATGGCCATGTCCCGCTCCGCCTGCCCGACCACGTTGCCCAGCGCGGTGTAGAGCCAGTCGTGCAGCGCCAGGTCCTCGCAGAACCGGGCCGCCTCGCCCAGCAGGTCCGGCGGCACGACCACCTGCAGCGTGCGCTGGACCTCGTCGTCGATGTGCAGCCGCACCGACGGCCGCTCGTCCTCGCGCGCGACCGCAGTCCAGCGCAGGCTCGTCGGCCGGGTGCGCAGCCCGGTGCGGTGGTCCAGCTGCGGGCGGCCCTGCACCTGCGTCAGCAGCCGCTGGCACACCGCGCCGAGGTCCATCGTGTCGGCCTGCCTGCCCGGCCGGTGGTAGCCCGCGAGCACCTGCTCGGCCGTCACCCCGCCGAGCACCTCCACCACCCCGCGCCTGCGCGCGTAGTGAGCCCACGGCTTGCGCTCGCGGTCCGCCGTCCACTCCAGACGGACCCGCGCGGACGCCTGCGCGACGAGGCCGCCGACGACCACCGCGTGCGCGGCGACCGTGCCGATCCCGCGGGCGCGGACACGGGGCTCGCTGGCGATCGCGCAGTCCACGCCGATCACCGTCTCCGGCGACACCGTCCGGTTGATCGGGCGGTCGGTGGCCGTCACCTGCCTGCCCGGCCGCAGCGACAGCAGGTCGGCGACCGCGTCGCGGGGCAGCGGGAGGGAGTTGTGCAGCAGGCTCGTGCGCACCTCGCCCAGGATCACCACGCCCGCTCCGCCCGGGACTCGGCGGGCTCGATGAAGACGTGCGCCACCCGGTCGGTGAGCTGGGCGGGCAGCCGCAGGCCCTCGGCCTCGGCCCGCCGCGCGGTCTGCGCCACGACGGCGTCGTCGAGGTCGAGGTGGTCGAGGATGACGGTGACCGCGTGCTCGATCTTCAGGTACGTCTTGGGCAGGATCGACGCCGTGCGGTACGCCGAGAACGGCTGCGGCCGCTCGCTGAGCTGCACGACCGCGGGCAGGTCGCGCCAGTGCCTCGGCCAGCTGCCCGACCACGGCTGCGGCTGGGCAACCGGCTCGCCCGCGTACCGCAGCTGGCCCAGCCGCACGAGCTGCCAGACCGCGGCCAGGAACGGGCAGGACCACTTGCGCTCCACCCGGCGCACGCCGTCGACGGTGACCGTCTGGTCCTTCCACAGCTCCACGTCGAGGAAGATCGAGTGGTTGCGCTTGCCGAACTCCTCCGCCGGCGCCCACGCGACCGCGGGCATCATCGCCTGGCGGCCGGTGTTGTCCGGCGAGCGCTCGCCGTTGCACAGCCAGCCGGAGTCCTGCACGGGCGGGCGCGACCCCGTCGTGCCCACCGGCGGTTCGGGCAGCAGCATCGCCGCGGTGACCTCGGCCAGCGGCACCCGCTCGGCCTCGTGGCAGCCCGCCTCGCGCGCCAGGTAGTCGATCTGGATGCCGCACTCGGCGGCGATGTCCAGCAGCTGCGGCACGATGACGGACGGGTCGGTGTCGGGGCGGAAGTAGTCGTCGATGAGGAAGCAGGTGCTGATCCTCGGCTTGACCCCGCCCAGCTCGACGGCCTGCGCCTGGCGGACCGCCGTCAGCCAGGGCGCCACCCTGCGGAACTGCGTGCGGATGCGCTCCTCGCCGCCGAGCAGGTCCTCCATGTAGAGGTGGCCCACCTCGACCGACAGGTGCGACAGCGCCACCTGGCGCGGCTCCGGCTTGGCCGTGGCCTCGGTGTAGACGGGCGTGTCCAGGCTGCTCACGCCGCCTCCCCGACAGGGCGGACCCGCTCGCCCCCAGCGCCGTGCGGACCCGGGGGCGCTGTGCCCGGCGGTCCGCTCGCGAGCTCGCTCACATGCCCTCCCACACCGCGTCGTCGGACAGCCGGGCGGCCAACTCGCGGAACGCCTCCACCGTCGCGTGGTTGGCGATCTTGGTGGACACGTCGGAGTCGGAGATCAGCTGCTCGCGGTATTGCAGGACCGGTTCGACCGGGGTCATGCCCAACACTCGGCTCTTGCCCAGCCGCTTGTCAACGGCTAGTTTGCGCAGCTCCTCGTCGTAGGTGAACAGCCAGGTCGCCTGCGCGGCTGTCTGCCCGGGATTGTGCTCCTTGAGGTTGGGCACGGCGATCCGGACGAACCGGATGGCGTCGCGCAGCGCCTCGGGGTCGTGGCCCGCGCTCGCCCCGATCTCGACGATGCCGCGCTCGCCGTAGACCAGGCCGTGGGCGGCGACGATGTGCTGGCGCGTCCAGCGGTGGAACACCAGCCAGCGGGTGGTGATCGCGCGCATCATCGGCTGGGCGGTGGCGGCGAGCACCATCTCCAGCGCGGTCGAGCGGCCCGCGCTCAGGTCGACCACGCAGACCGAGTACTCCTGGTCGAGCCGGGTCAGCAGCTCGGCGCAGCGGGTGGTGGCCGTGTCCGAGATGGCGAACTCGGCCCCGCCCATCTCGCCGGGGTAGAACGACAGCCTGCCCGCGCGGACGTTGGCCCCGCGCAGGTCCGCGCGGTCGGTGGCGTGCCAGACGTCGAGGTGGCGCGGGTCGGTGATGCCGTCGGTGAAGTAGGTGTGCAGGCCGTCGCGCTCGATCCCGCGCTCGGCCCTCGGGATGTCGAAGATCGCGCCCGCCGTCGGCGAGCCGAAGTCGAAGTCCAGGTAGGCCACGTCATCGCGCTGGGCGAGGTGGAAGGCGATGTTGCAGCTGGTCACCGACCGGCCGGTGCCGCCCTTGTCCGACGAGGCGAAGACCAGCACTACGCACTCCTCGCCGCGTTGTCCCTGGCCACCGCCAGCTCGTCGAGGCCGCGCAGGGTCTCGAGCGCCAGCGCGTTGGCCGTCGCGGGCCGCTCGATGAGGATGTCGGCCGCCCGGTTCAGCTTGGTCTCGATCTCGGCCAGGCGCACGCTGCGCGCTGAGGTGTCGTCGATGTCGGAGTCGAGCAGCAGCCGGTTGAGCAGCTGTTCGGCCTCGTGCAGGACCTCCTCTGCCCGGGCGCGCATGCCGGGGCTGCGCAGCGGCTCGGCCTCGAACGTGCGGGCCGCGGTGATCAGCGCCTCGATCACCCGTTCGGTGAGGTACCAGGACGGTTCCTTCTCCGCTGGCCGGGTCTCGTGCGGGAACAGCGGCGTCGGGTCGTCCCACAGGCCCGCGGCGTCGCCGCTCTCCAGCCGCCGGGCCATCAGGTGGTCCAGGGTGGCCTTGGCCAGGCGCATCAGCCGGTCGCGGGAGTCGCGGTTGCCGGAGAGGGCCGCCGCCTGCAGGCACCGCTTCATCAGCAGCGGGGCGAAGTCGCGGGCGTACCAGTACAGCTGCGGGCCCAGTTCGGCCGAGCCGCCCAGCCGCATCCGCACGCCGGGCACGTGCATCTCCACCGACGGGTCGTCCTGGGTGACGCGCCGGGTGATGCGGCCGCGCTGGGCCAGCGACTCGAACACGACCACCGCGCGGTTGAGGTCGTCGTCGGTGGCCTGGCGGGTCTCCAGGTCCTGCACCAGCACCGCGGAGACCAGCAGCGAGTAGTAGTCGGACTCGTCGCCGTCCGAGGTGCGCCAGGGGATGTCCTCCAGCGGCCACACCTCGCCGAAGCGGGCGATCGTGGACCAGTACCGCTGCGTCAGGTCGAACCGGATGCGCAGCGCCTCGGTGAGCCGCCGCTGCTCGTCGTCGAGCAGGTTGAGCTCCAGCGTGCGCTGCGAGCGGAGGTCGTTGATGCCGTCGAGGGCAAGCACCGTCGAGTAGAGGTACGGGCGGGCCTCGGCCACGCCCGCGACCGTGCAGATGGAGGGCTGCTCGTCGAAGGCGCACTTGTCGAGGTCGAGGTCGACCGCGGTCGCGTTCGACACGATGCCCCAGCCCCAGCCGATCTCGAAGAGCCTGCTCTCCTCCTCGAGGTCGCCGTCGACGGTCACGCCGGTGCGGACGTCCTCGAGCAGCCGGTTGCGGACGCGCTGGAGCCGGTCGCGCAGCCGGGAGACGACGATCTGGTCGGGGTCGTCGCGCTGGTTGACCATGGCGAGCATGGCCGCGCGGACGGGCCGGTCGGCCTCCTCGATGCCGACGGTGTTGACCACGAACGAGCGCAGCATGCCGACGAGCGCCGCCGTCAGCCGCTTGCTCAGCTCGGTCTGCAGGACGCCGATCTTGGCCACGAGCGCGGGCCTGCGCGATGGCGGCTTGTAGAGCCGGAGGAAGCCGAGCGCGGCCAGGCAGAGCGAGACCGACATCGAGTAGGACTCGACCAGGCCGAGCCGCAGCTGCTCCTCCGAGGGCTCGGGGCCGTCGGTGACCAGGTAGCCGCGGCCGCCGAAGTGCGGCTCGCCGTCGACGGTGTTGCGCCGCAGGTAGTCCTCGATGACCTCGATGACCCGGTACGGGATCGTGCGCGGGTCGCCGAAGCGCTCCAGGGCCTTGGTGGCGTCCTCGGCGATGATGTCGGGCTGGTCCAGCGCCAGCGCCGGGACCTCGGTCGCCGGGTAGAGCAGGCACAGCAGCTGCTCGGCGTCGCTGATGGAATTGGACTCGTCCCGGCCGCGCCATTCCCAGGAGCCGTTCTGGAACGACGACCGGATAACCGACCGCCAGATATCGAGGATCTGTCGTCTCGGTTGGATTCTCATAGCGGCCACCCTGGAACGAGAAGACGCGAGGAAAACGGCTGCTGATCACCGCGGCGCGGCGGAGCGAACCGTACCATGGTCATCTGACCTCCTTCGCGTGGGCCGGACGATGTTCACCAACGGATGAATCGCGGGCGGCGGGCACCCCCGAAGCGCGACCGCACGCGACAATCATCCCGGTGTAGCCCGCGCGCAGACTCGTGCCGTTCGCCTCGACCCGGCTGATGGCGACATCGGTGGCCCGACCGGCCAGACAACGGTCGACATCGGCGCCGTCGACGGCGACAGCGGGAAACCAGACCCCGCCGACCTCGAATCCGACCGAATTCTCCATGCACGCGATCGCGAAAGGCGCGCCCGGCCGCAGCACGGCCAGAAAACCCCGCACCGCGTCGGCGAATTCCGCGCGCTCGGCGGTGATGGACTCGGCGACGAAGAACATGGTGCCCATGTCCCACGTGCCCGCGGCGGGGTCGAGCGCGAACACGCTGCCCTCGGCGATCTCCACCCGCTCGGCGAGGAGCCTGCGCGGGTGCCCGCCGAGCCGGGCGTACGGGTCGCGCTCGCGCAGCAGCGCCCAGAAGCCGGACCACACCGGGTCCCACGACGGCCACTCGGCGGCGTTCTGCTCGGTCAGCCACTCCAGGTTCGACTTGGCGTACTCGTAGAGCGTGATGGACTCGCAGAACGGCAGCATCGACAGCGCGGGATAGAGGTTCGCCCCGGTGCCCACGTCGATGCCGCGCAGGCCGCCGCGCCGGTCCGGCGGGCGCCCGGCGTCGCCGAGGAAGTCGCGGACGAGTTCGAGCACCTGCCGGTCCTCGACGCGGACATGGGCGTAGTTGCGCGCGAGGTAGTCGCGGGGGTCGAACCGGTACCAGGGCGCGTCGGCGTTGCGCTGTCCTTTTCCTGCCACCTTGCCCCCTTGTTCCCCGAATGCGGCGAAATCCGCCGGTGTGCTCCCAACATCATCGGGGTAGGGGTGCACGCCTGGCGATCGCCGAGATGGCCCAATGTCGCGCTGAGTAGTAGTTGCTACTCCATGTTTCGCCTCCTCCGCCGGCGGTAACTCGATAAACCATGGAGCGGAACGTGCTGGTGGTCCGGTCGGACAGCGACGGAGACGTGCTGACCGCAGGCCCTGCGGTGCGCGCGGCCGCCGCGAGCGCCCGGGTCACCCTGCTGTGCGGCCCCTCGGGGGAGCGCGCGGCCCGGATGTTGCCCGGCGTAGCCGAGGTGTCCGTGTGGGACTGCCCGTGGATCGCCGCGGACCCGCCGCCGGTCGTCGAGTCCGAGGTCGGCGCGCTGGTGGCCTGGATGCGGGCGGGCCGCTTCGACGCGGCGCTGCTGCTGACGTCGTTCCACCAGTCGCCGCTGCCGATGGCGCTGCTGGCGCGGCTGGCCGGTGTGCGGTTCATCGCCGCGGTCTCCGAGGACTACCCCGGGTCGCTGCTGGACGTGCGGCTGCGCCCGGGGTCCGATGTGGAGGAACTGGTTCCCGAGCCCGAACGCGCGCTCGCCGTCGCCGAGGCGGCGGGGTTCACGCTGCCGCCGGGGGATGACGGCAGGCTACGGGTGTGCGGCGTCGAGGAGGCCGCCGACCTGCCGAGGCCGTATGTCGTGGTCCACCCGGGTGCTTCCGCGCCCGCGCGCGCCTGGTCGCCGCACCGCTGCGCCGAGGCCGTCGCCGCGCTGGCCGAGCGCGGGCACCGGGTGGTGGTGACCGGCGGGCCGGACGAACGCGCGCTCACCGCGCGCGTCGCCGGGGCGCACGGGATCGACCTGGGCGGGCGCACGAGCTTCCCCCGGCTGGCCGGGGTGCTGGCGGGCGCGGACGCCGTGGTGGTCGGCAACACCGGTCCCGCGCACCTGGCCGCGGCGGTCGGCACGCCCGTGGTCTCGCTGTTCTCGCCGGTCGTGCCCGCCGCGAAGTGGGCGCCGTACCGGGCGGAGGTCGTCCTGCTGGGCGATCAGCACGCCGCGTGCGCGGGCACGCGGGCCAAGGAATGCCCCATCCCGGGGCATCCGTGTCTGGACGGGGTGAGTGTGGAGGAAGTGGTGTCCGTGGTGGACGAACTGGTGGGAGTGCGGGCATGAGGGTGCTGATCTGGCACGTGCACGGCGGCTGGATGGACGCGTTCGTCCGGGGCAGGCACGAGTACCTGCTGCCGGTCGCGCCCGGCGGCGGCGCCTACGGGCTGGGCCGCGCTGGCCGCGACTGGCCGGTGTCGGTGCGCGAGGTGCCCTACGCGGAGCTGGCCGACGAGTCCATCGACGTCGTCGTGCTCCAGCGGCCCGAGGAGGAGCAGCTGACGCGCGGGCTGACCGGGCGCGTGCCCGGCCACGACCTCCCGGCGGTGTTCCTGGAGCACAACACCCCGCCCGCGCCGAACACCCGGCACCGCATGGCCGACCGGCCGGACCTGCCGCTGGTGCACGTGACCCACTTCAACGACCTGATGTGGGACTGCGGCACGACCCCGACGACCGTCGTCGAGCACGGCGTGCCCGACCCGGGGCACCTGTTCACCGGCGAACTGGCCGCCGCCGCCGTCGTGTTGAACGAGCCCGTGCGCCGCGGCCGGGTGACCGGCACCGACCTGCTGCCGCGCTTCGCCGAGGCGGGCAGGCTCGACGTGTTCGGCATGGGGCTGGAGCGGCTTCCGGAGACCGTCGGCCTCGACAGCGACGCGCTGCGCACCATCGGCGACCTGCCGACCGCGCGGCTGCACGCCGAACTCGCCCGCCGCCGGGTCTACCTGCACGTCACGCGGTGGACGTCGCTGGGGCTCTCCCTGCTCGAAGCCATGCACGCCGGGCTCCCACCGGTGGTGCTGGGCACGACCGAGGCGGCGCGGGCCGTCCCGCCGGGCGTCGGCGTCGTGTCCACTCGGGTCGCCGACCTGGTCGAGGCCGCCGCGAAGCTGCTCGGCGACCGCGTCCTGGCCGCCGACACCGGGGCCAGGGCCCGTGAGCACGCGCTCACCCACTACGGCCTCGGCCCGTTCCTGGAGACCTGGGACGGCGTGCTGGCGCATGCCGCCGCTGGAACCGGAGGTGCAGCATGAGGATCGCTATGGTGTCCGAGCACGCCAACCCGCTTGCCGCGCTCGGCGGAGTGGACGCGGGCGGGCAGAACCTGCACGTGGCCGAGCTGTCGGCGGCGCTGGCGCGCCGGGGGCACGACGTCACCGTCTACACGCGACGCGACGACCCCGACAGCCCGGAGGAGGTCGCGACCAGCGCCGGGTACCACGTCGTGCACGTGCCCGCCGGTCCGGCGAGGCCGGTGCCCAAGGACGATCTGCTGCCGCACATGGGCGAATTCGCCCGGTACCTGCGCGACCGGTGGACCAGGCAGCCGCCGGACGTGGCGCACGGCCACTTCTGGATGTCCGGGCTCGCCACCGTCGTGGCCGCCGACGGGCTGGACATGGCGTCCGTGCAGACCTTCCACGCGCTGGGCGTGGTGAAGAAGCGCCACCAGGGCCGGGCCGACACCAGCCCGCCGGAGCGGGTCCGCATCGAGCGGATGGTCGGCACCCGCGTCGACCGCGTCGCCGCCACCTGCTCCGACGAGGTGTTCGAGCTGGTGCGCATGGGCGTGCCCCGGGAGCGGATCTCGGTCGTGCCGTGCGGCGTGGACCTGGGCAGGTTCACCCCGGACGGGCCGACAGCCGCGCGCGGCCGCCGGTTCCGCGTGGTCAGCGTCGGCAGGCTCGTGCCGCGCAAGGGGTACGCCACGCTGGTGCGCGCGCTGCCGTCGGTGCCCGACACCGAGCTGGTGATCGCGGGCGGCTCCGGCCGCACCGACGACCCGGAGGCCCGCGCGCTGCTGGAGCTGGCGACGTCGCTGGGCGTCGCCGACCGGGTCCACCTGGTGGGCCAGGTCTCGCGCGCCGACATGCCCGCGCTGCTGCGCTCGGCCGACGTCGTGGCGTGCGTGCCGTGGTACGAGCCGTTCGGCATCGTGCCGCTCGAGGCGATGGCCTGCGGCGTCCCCGTCGTCGCCGCCGCGGTCGGCGGGCTGACCGACACCGTGGTCGACGGCGTCACCGGCGTGCACGTGCCGCCGCGCGACCCGAGGGCGCTGGCCGCCCGGCTGCGCGAGCTGCTGCCGGACGACCTGCGCCGCACCATGCTCGGCGTCGCGGGCGCCGACCGGGCGCACGCCCGGTACGGCTGGGACCGGATCGCCGCCGACACCGAACGCGTCTACGAGCGCTGCGCCCGCCCGTCCGGGGCGGCCGTCCGCGAGGCCGTGGGGGAGAACCGATGATCGACGACCGCATCGACGAGATCGCCAGCGCCCTGACGTTCGTGCGCGGCCAGACCGACCTGCTCACCCGCTGGGGCCGCGAGCTGGCCGACCGGCTGGCCGCGGGAGGCAGGCTGCTGGCCGCGGGCAACGGCGGCTCGGCCGCCGAGGCCCAGCACCTCACCGCGGAGCTGGTGGGCCGCTTCGACCGCGACCGCCGCCCGTTCTCGGCGCTGGCGCTGCACGCGGACACCTCCAGCCTGACCGCGATCGGCAACGACTACGGCTACGCCGAGGTGTTCGCCCGCCAGGTCGAGGCGCACGCCCGTCCCGGCGACGTGCTGGTGCTGCTGTCGACCAGCGGCCGCAGCGAGAACCTGCGCCGGGCCGCGCTGGCGGGCGTGCGGGCCGGGACGACCGTGTGGGCGATGACCGGGCCGCCGCCGAACCCGCTGGCCACGGTCGCCGACGAGGCCGTCTGCGTGCCCGGGTGCACCGCGACCATCCAGGAGATGCACCTGGTGCTGGTGCACCTGCTGTGCGCGGCGTTCGAGCAGGCGCTCGCGGTGCCGCTGCCGCGGAGGGCGGTGCGGGCGTCATGAGGCCGAGGCTCGTCGTCGTGGGCGACTCGCTGCTCGATGTCGACATCACCGGCGCGGTGTCCCGGGTCTGCCCGGACGCCCCGGTCCCGGTGGTGGACGTGGCCGGGGAGACCGACCGCGCGGGCGGGGCCGCGCTGGCGGCCACGCTGGCCGCCGGGGACGGCGCGTCCGTCCGCCTGGTCACCGCGATCGCCGACGACGCCGACGGCGACCGGCTGCGCGCGGCGCTCGCTGGCGTCGACGTCGTGGCGGGCGTCGCGGCGAGCACGCCGGTCAAGGCGCGCGTGCGCTGCGCGGGGCAGTCCCTGCTGCGGCTCGACCGCGGCGGCGACGGGCCGCCAGCGCGCGCCACCGACGAGATGCTCGACGCGGTGCGCGACGCCGACGCCGTGCTCGTGTCCGACTACGGCCGCGGTCTCGCCGCCTGCGAGCGGCTGCGCGCGGTCCTCGCCGAGGTGGACGTGCCGGTCGTCTGGGACCCGCACCCGCGCGGGCCGGAGCCGGTCCCCGGGATCACGCTGGCCACCCCGAACCTCGCCGAGGCGACGGCGTTCGCGGGCACCGGCGACCCGGAGGCCGCCCGGCTGCTGCGGGACCGCTGGCGGGCCAGCGCGGTCGCGGTCACCACCGGGGCCAGGGGCGCGCTGCTGGACCGGGGCAACGGCGTCGAGCCGGTGCCCGCGGCCGCCGTCGACGCTGCCGACACCTGCGGCGCGGGCGACCGCTTCGCCGCGGCCGCCGCCGACGCGCTGATGCGCGGCGCCGACACCTACGCCGCCGTGGAGGCCGCCGTGGCCGCCGCGAGCCGTTTCCTGGCCGAGGGCGGGCTCTCGGCGAGCAGGCCGGAGCCGACGCCGGAGGCGCTCATCGCGGCCGTGCGGGCGCGCGGCGGCACCGTCGTCGCCACGGGCGGCTGCTTCGACCTGGTCCACGCCGGACACGCCCGGACGCTGGCCGCCGCCCGCGCGCTGGGCGACTGCCTGATCGTGTGCCTCAACTCCGACGAGTCGGTGCGCAGGCTGAAGGGCCCGCGCAGGCCGATCATGGGCGAGGCCGACCGCGCGGCGCTGCTGCGGGCGCTGGCCTGCGTGGACGCCGTCGTCGTCTTCGGCGAGGACGACCCGCGCCGGGTGCTGGCCCGGCTGCGGCCCGACATCTGGGTCAAGGGCGGCGACTACGACCCCGACGACCTGCCGGAGGCGGACCTGGTGCGCGGCTGGGGCGGCCGCGTCGTGACCACCCCGCTGCTGCCCGGCCGCTCCACCACCCGGCTCGCGGGCGCGCTCGCCGAGGCGGGCTAGCGAGGAGATCTCCCGCGACAGCGGGACAAGAAGGGAGATGACGTGACAGCCAATCCTGGCCGTGTGCTGATAAGCGGCGGGGCGTCCGGACTGGGGGCCGCGATCGCCGAGGCGGTGGCCGCCCACGGCGGAATCCCGCTGGTGCTCGACAAACAGGCCCCGTCCGGCCCAGCCGAGTACCGCACGGTCGACGTCACCGACAGCGCCGAGACCGAGCGCGCCGTCGCCGAACTGGCAGCCGACGGGCTCGACGCCGTCGTCACCGCCGCGGGCACCGACGCCTGCGGCGCGCTGGACCAGGTGTCCACCGCGGACTGGGAGCGGGTCGTCAGGGTCAACCTGATCGGCACCGCCGCCGTCGTCCGCGCCGCGCTGCCCGCGCTGAAGCGCTCGCACGGCCGCGTGGTCACCGTCGCGTCCACCTTGGGCATCCGGCCCGCGGGCGACGCGACCGCCTACTGCGCCTCCAAGTTCGGCGTCGTCGGGTTCACCCGGGCGCTGGCGATGGAGACCGCGGGGGAGGTGGGGGTCACCCTGCTGATCCCCGGCGGCATGCAGACGCACTTCTTCGACGACCGCCCCGACCAGTACAAGCCGGGCGCGGACGCCGTGCTCAACCGGCCGCAGGACGTCGCGGCCAGCGTGCTGCACGCGCTCTCCGCGCCGCGCGGCTGCGAGATCCGCGAACTGGTCGTCTGCCCGGACCGGGAGCCGTCATGGCCGTGACCGAGCTGATGCCGCACACGGAGCCGTACCAGGTCGTCGACCGGGCCGAGCGCGCGTTCCCGGCGTGGGCGGCCACGGTCCCGGCCGAGCGCGGCGCGCGGCTGCACCGGGCGGCCGACGCGATGGCGGCCCGCCTGGACGACCTCGCCGAGGCCAACCACGCCGACACCGGCAGGCCGAGGGACGAGGCGCGGGCGTCGGTGGAGGCGGGCATCGGCACGCTGCGCCAGTACGCCGAACTCGGCCCGCTGCACCGCGGCCGGGCGCTGCAGGGCGGCTGGAACGCCACCGACCTGATGATCCCGCAGCCGCGCGGCGTCGTGGTGGCGCTGACGCCGTGGAACGACCCGGTCCCGGTGGCCTGCGGGCTGCTGGGGGCCGCTCTCGTCACCGGCAACACCGCCGTGCACAAGCCGAGCGAGCGCGCGTGCCGGACCGGCGCGCTGCTCGCCGAACTGCTGGCCGAGGCGCTGCCGGAGGACGTCGTGCAGACGGTGTTCGGTGCGGGCGAGGTCGGCGCGGCGCTCGCTGCCAATCCGCACGTCGCCGTCGTCGCGCACGTCGGCAGCACGCACACCGGCCGGTCCATCGCGATGGCGGCCGCGGCGACGGGCGCCAAGGCGCTGCTGGAGAACGGCGGCAACGACGCCGCCATCGTGGACTGCGACGTCGACCCGGCGTGGGCGGCGGCGCAGGTCGCGCTCGGGGCGTACGCCAACGGCGGTCAGGTCTGCACGTCGGTGGAGCGCGTGTTCGTCCACCAGGACGTCGCGGCGCCGTTCCTGGACGCGCTGGTCAAGGAGGCCGAGCGGTGGAACGACACGCTCTGCCCGCTGGTCGACGCCAACCACCGCGCCGGGGTGCACCGCCAGGTGACCGACGCGGTCTCCGCGGGCGCCACGCTGGCCACCGGCGGCACGCTCCCGTCCGGCGCGGGCTCCTGGTACCCGGCGACCGTGCTGACCGACTGCACGCCGGTGATGTCGGTCATGACCGAGGAGACCTTCGGGCCGGTGGCCCCCGTGATGGTCGTGCCGGACTTCGCCGAGGGCCTTGCCCTGGCCGCCGAGGACCGGCATGGGCTGGCCGCCAGCGTGTTCACCGCGGACATGGCCAACGCGCAGCGCGCATGGCGCACGCTGGACGTCGGCACGGTCAAGGTCAACGCCGTCTTCGGCGGCGCGCCCGGCGGGGCGGCCCAGCCCCGGCGGCTCAGCGGCACCGGCTTCGGCTACGGGCCCGAACTGCTCGACGAGATGACCACCACCAAGGTCGTCCACCTCAGCCCGCCCGGGGGAGCGCCGTGACCACCCACGCCATCACCGCCGACCTGCCGCGCAGGCTGGCCGCGCGCAAACCGAGGATCGCCGTCATCGGCGACGCCATCCTCGACGTCTGGCTGGAGGGCGACGCCGGCAGGCTCTGCCGCGAGGCCCCCGCCCCGGTCGTGTCCGTCCACACCAGACACGCCGCGGCGGGCGGCGCGGCCAACACCGCCGTGAACCTCGCCGCGCTGGGCGCGGAGACCACGCTGGTCGGCGCGGTCGGGCCGGACCAGGCGGGCGCGGAGCTGCGCGACCTGCTCGACGCGGCGGGCGTGGACACCCACCACCTCGTGGTCGGTCCGCAGACCGTGGTCAAGCACCGGGTCCTGGCCGCCGACCACCTCATGGTGCGCTACGACGAGGGCGAGGTCGGCGAGCACGACGCGACGACCTGCCAGGCCATCGCCGAGAGCGCCGCGCACGCGGTCGCCGACGCCGACGCGGTGGTGCTCTGCGACTACGGCCTCGGCGTCTGCGGGTCCGTGCTGGCCCGCTTCCTGGACAAGCACCGCGACGCCTTCCCGCTGCTCGTCGTCGACGCCCACGAACCCGCGCGCTGGGCCGCGATCCGGCCGGACCTCGTCACCCCCAACGCCGCGGAGGCCGAGGGCCTGCTCGGCGAGCCGCTGCCCGCGGAGGACCGCGTGCGCGCGGTGATCGAGCTGGGCGAGCGGCTGCGCGCGGCGGCCGGGGCGAAGGCCGTGGTGGTCACCCTCGACCGCGAGGGCTCGGTGCTGGTCGACGACGGCCCCGGCCACCGCACCTGGGCCGAGCCCGCGCCGGAGAGCCAGGCCGCGGGCGCGGGCGACACGTTCTGCGCCGCGCTCACCGTCGCCGCGGCGGCGGGCCTGCCGCTGTCCACGGCGGCCGAGCTCGCCCAGACCGCGGCCGACATCGTGGTCCACCGCCCCGGCACGTCGGTCTGCACGACCGAGGACCTGGCAGCGCGCCTCGGCGCGCACCAGGGCGCCGCGGTCGCCGCAGCGGAGCTGGCCGACCTGGTGCGCGCGCACCGGGCGCAGGGGCGCAGGGTCGTGTTCACCAACGGCTGCTTCGACGTGCTGCACCGCGGCCACATCGCCTACCTCAACCAGGCCCGCCGTCTCGGCGACGTGCTGGTCGTCGCGGTCAACGGCGACGCGAGCGTGCGCAGGCTCAAAGGCGACGGCAGGCCGGTGAACCCCGCGGCTGACCGGGCCGAGGTGCTGGCCGCGCTCAGCTGCGTCGACCACGTCACCGTGTTCGACGAGGACAGCCCGGCCGGGCTGATCCGATCGCTGCGGCCGGATTGCTACGTCAAGGGCGGCGACTACACCGAGTCGATGCTCGACGAGGCCGCCGTGGTGCGCGAGTGCGGCGGCGATGTGCGCATCGTGGACTACGTGCCCGACCAGTCGACCAGCGCGGTCATCGACCGGATCGTCAGCCAGGCGGGCCGATGAGCGGGCTCGACGTCCTGGTCCCGACCTGCGACCGGCCTGTCGAACTGGCCACCACCCTCGCCGGGCTCGCCGCCCAGGACGCGGAGTTCGGGGTGGTCGTCAGCGACCAGTCCACCGGGGACCCCGGCTGGGACACCCCGTCGGCCAGGGCGATGGCCGCGGTGCTGCGCGAGCGCGGCTGCCCGGTCCGGTTCCTGCGCCACGTGCCGCGCCGCGGCGTCGCCGAGCACCGGGCGTTCCTGCTCGACCAGAGCCGCGCGCGGTACGTGCTGTTCCTCGACGACGACGTGTGGCTCGCGCCGGGCACGGTGACGCGGCTGCGCACCGCCATCGAGACCCTGGGCTGCGGCCTGGTCGGCGCCGCGGTGCAGGGACTGTCCTATCTGGACGACGTGCGGCCGGACGAGTTGGCGCCGTACGAGGAGTGGACCGGGGCGCCCGAGCCCGAGCGCATCGAGCCGGGAAGCCCGGGCTGGCGGCGGTGGACGCTGCACAACGCGGCCAACCCCGCGCACCTGGCGCGTGGGCTCGGACTGCGGCCGGGGGAGTGGCGGGCGTACAAGATCGCCTGGGTGGGCGGCTGCGTGCTGTTCGACCGGGCGGAGCTGCTCGCCTCCGGAGGGTTCGGGTTCTGGCGCGATCTGCCCCCGCGGCACTGCGGCGAGGACGTCGTGGCCCAGTGGCGGGTCATGGCGCGGGCGGGCGGGGCCGGGATCCTGCCGAGCGGCGCGGTGCACCTTGAGTCGCCGACCACCATCCCCGATCGGGAGAACGAGGCGCGCGACTGCGTACACGTGTACCGGAACGGGTGACGGGGTACGTCGCACCTGATGCCTACCCCTGGAGGATGTGTGCGTTCGGCGACCGTGTTCGTACTGGGCCTTGACGAGGCGAATCTGGAACTGCTGCGGCAGGTTCCCGACGCCGACCGCTACGAGTTCCACGGCCTGCTCACGATCGGACAGCTCCAGGGCGGTGACATCCCGATCGACGACCTGCTGGCCGAGGCGTGCGCGGTCCTCGACGACTTCGACGGGCCGATCGACGCCATCGTCGGCTACTGGGACTTCCCGGTCAGCACCATGCTCCCGATCCTGCAGCGGCGGTACAACGTGCGCGGCGCGCCGCTGGAGGCGGTGCTCAAGTGCGAGCACAAGTACTGGAGCAGGCTCGTGCAGTCCGAGGTGATCACCGAGTACCCGCCGTTCGCGCTGGTCGAGCCGACCGACCCGAACCCGCCCAGCGGCGTCGACTACCCGTTCTGGCTCAAGCCGGTGAAGTCGTTCTCCTCCGCGCTGGCCTTCGAGGTGACCGACTTCGACACCTTCACCAAGGCGCGCACCGAGATCGCCGACGGCATCGAGCGGGTCGGCGAGCCGTTCGAGCACCTGCTCGCCCAGGCCGACCTGCCGAAGGAGATCGCCTCCGTCGGTGGGCAGGTGTGCCTGGCCGAGGCGGCGATGTCGGGAGCGCGCGCCGCCGTCGAGGGGTACTGCGTGGACGGCAAGGCCGTCGTCTACGGCGTGCTCGACTCGCTGGTCTACGACGGCGTGTCGAGCTTCCTGCGCCACCAGTACCCGTCGCAGCTGCCCGAGTCGACGCAGCGGCGGCTGTGCGAGGTCGCCGAGAAGGTGATCGAGCACATCGGCCTGTCCCCGGCGACGTTCAGCGTGGAGTTCTTCTGCGACCCGGCGACCGACGAGGTGTGGCTGCTGGAGATCAACCCGCGGCACTCGCAGTCGCACGCGGAGCTGTTCCTGCACGTGGACGGGGTGCCCAACCACCAGCGGATGCTCGCGGTCGCGCTGGGGGAGGACCCGGCAGTGCCCGCGGGCGGCGGGAAGCACGGGATCTCCGCGCTGTGGTACCTGCGCCACTTCTCCGACGGCGTGCTCACCGGGTCGTTGGAGGCCGGGGAACTGGAGCCCGGCGTGCGCGTGCACTGGCGGGTGTCGTCGGGGGACCGGCTGACCGTCGGCGACAGCTACAGCCACCTGCTCGCCGAGATCACCGTCGGCGCCGAGGACGAGGACGACCTGGTGGCCAAGTACGAGCGGACGGTGGCGGCCCTGGACTACCGGGTGGAGGAGGCGTGATGCGCTACGAGGTGGCCGTGGAGGACACCACGATCCCGGTCTCCGACGGGATCGAGCTGGCGGCCCGCGTCTGGCGGCCCCGGTCGGCCGGTCCGGTGCCCGCGGTGCTGGAGTACATCCCCTACCGCAAGGGCGATCTGACCTCGGTGCGCGACGGCATCAACCACCCTTATCTGGCCGGGCACGGCTACGCGTGCGTGCGGGTGGACATCCGCGGCTCGGGCGACTCCGGCGGCGTGCTGACCGACGAGTACCTGGAACTGGAGCAGCGCGACGCCGAGGACGTGCTCGCCTGGCTGGCCGCGCGGCCGTGGTGCGACGGGCAGACGGCGATGATGGGCATCTCCTGGGGCGCGTTCGCCGCCCTGCAGGTCGCCGCCCGCAAACCGCCGAGCTTGCGCGCGCTGTGCATCGCGTCGTTCACCGACGACCGCTACGCCGACGACATGCACTACATGGGCGGCTGCCTGCTCTCGGACAACCTCGCCGAGTCCGGCACGATGTTCGCCTACAGCACCTGCCCGCCCGATCCGGCCGGGGTCGGCGAGCGGTGGCGCGACATGTGGTTCGAGCGCCTGGCCGCCGCCGGGCCGTGGGCCGCGCACTGGCTGTCCCACCAGCGCCGCGACGACTACTGGCGGCACGCTTCGGTGTGCGAGGACTACTCGGCCATCCAGGTCCCGGTGTTCGCCGCTTCCGGGTGGGCGGACGGCTACTCCAACGCCGTCCTGCGGCTGATGGCCCGGCTCGACGTGCCGCGTCGGGGCCTCATCGGGCCGTGGTCGCACAAGTACCCGCACCTCGGCCAGCCCGGGCCCGCCGTCGGCTATCTGCAGGAGGTCGTGCGCTGGCTGGACCGGTGGCTGCTCGGGCGCGAGAACGGCGTGGACACCGAACCGGTGCTGCAGACCTGGATGCAGGACAGCGTCCCGCCGTCCACCTCCTACCAGGAGCGGCCCGGGCGGTGGGTTGCCGAGCCAGCGTGGCCGTCGCCGCAGGTGGAGACCGTGGCCTGGCCGATGGCCCCGTACCGGCTCGGGGTGGGCGAGGACGCGGCGATCAGCGTGTCGTCCCCGTTGAGCCTGGGGCAGTTCGCGGGCAAGTGGTGCTCCTACAACGCCCCGCCCGACCTGCCGTACGACCAGCGCGAGGAGGACGGCGGCGCGCTCGTGTTCGAGACGCCGCCGCTGCCCGAGCGGTGCGAGATCCTGGGCGCGCCGGTCGTGCGGCTCGCGGTCTCCGCGGACCGCCCGGTGGCGATGGTGGCCGCCCGGCTGTCCGACGTCGCGCCGGACGGCGCGGCGACGCGGGTCAGCTACGGGCTGCTGAACCTCTCCCACCGCGACGGCCACGACGATCCCGCGCCGGTCGAGCCGGGCGAGGTCTACCACGTCGAGGTCCCGCTCAACGGCGTGGCGCAGACTTTCCCGGCGGGGCACCGGATCCGATTGTCGTTGTCGAGTTCGTACTGGCCCCTGGCGTGGCCGCCGCCCACCGCGGCCACTGTGACCGTGCACACAGGGGATAGCTCGCTGCTGCTGCCGGTGCGCACTGACGGCGGGACCGCTCCCGCGCTGCTGGAGCCGCCCGACGGCGCCGAGCCGCCGGAGACCGAGCAGCTGACGCCGCCCGCCTACCACTGGCGGGTCAGCCGCGACCTCACCGACTACCGCAGCTCGCTGGATGTCCTCAAGGACAACGGTTTCCTGCGATTCGCCGACTCCGGCATGGAGGTCGGCAAGCACGTCCAGGAGCGGTACTGCTGGACCGCGAACGACTTCACCTCCGCTGCGGGCGAGACCGACTGGACCATGACGTTCCGCCGCGGCGACTGGGTCGCCCGCGTGCAGACGCGGCAGAAGCTGACCTGCACGGAAACGGAGTTCGTGCTGCACGCCCATCTCGACGCCTACGAGGGCGATGACCGCGTGTATTCGCGGGACTGGCGGCACAGCTTCCCCCGCGACCATCTGTGACCGTCTCCGCCGCCGTGACGCGCGCTGAGGGGTAAGGCGTCGGCGCAGCGGGTACGTCCGTGGCATGCGTACTGCGGCGGTGCTGTTCGACCGCGACGGAACCCTGGTGCACGACGTCCCGTACAACGGGGACCCGGCACTGGTCCGTCTCATGCCGTCCGCGCGCGCGGCGGTGGACGAGGTCCGGCTGCGGGGCCTGCGCACCGGGGTGGTGTCCAACCAGTCCGGGGTGGCGCGGGGCCTGCTGACGCCGGGCCAGGTCGCGGCCGTGAACGCCCGCGTCGATGAGCTCCTGGGCGGGCTCTGCACCTGGAAATGGTGCCCGCACGGACCCGACGACGGGTGCGTGTGCCGCAAACCCCAGCCCGGGCTGATCCTGTCCGCCTGCGTCGACCTGGCCGTCGACCCGGCCGACGTCGTCGTCATCGGCGACATCGGCGCGGACGTCGAGGCCGCGGCCGCTGCCGGGGCGCGGTCGGTGCTGGTGCCCACCCCGCGGACGCTGCCCGCCGAGATCGCCGCGGCCCCGCTGGTCGCGCCCACCGTCCTCGACGCGGTGCGGCTGGCGCTGCCCGCGCCGGAAGGAGACCGCCATGTCGCCAGCTGACCTCGTCCGCGAGCCCGGCCCGTTCGCCACCGTGCTGCTCGACGCGAGCCACGACACCGAGGACGCGCTCGACCTCGCCCGCCAGCGCTGGCGGGCGGCGGCGGAGGGCCTCGCCGAGGCGGGCGCCGACCCGTCGTCGATCGCCCACCTGGAGCGCGCGTGGACCGAGGACCTGCCCCCGCGCGGACGGGCGGGCAGGCTGATGGTCGCCGACTCATCGCGTGTGCTGCTCGACGTGGTGCTGCCCAGCCCGCCCGACCAGCCGCAGAGCCGCTACGGCGTGCTGCCGTACGTGCTGCCCGCGCTGGCCGCGGGCCAGGCGCCGCCGCACGTCGTGCTCGTCGTGGACAGCACCGGGATGGACTACCGCGTCGTCACCTCCGACGGCACGGCCGAGGACACGGTCCGCGGTGAGGACCACCCGGTCCACAAGATCCCCGGCGGCGGCTGGTCGCACCTGTCGATGCAGCGCCGCGTCGAGGAGACCGTGCGCCGCACGATGCGCACGGCGGCCGACACCGCCGCCGAGGTCGCGCGCGGCGCGGGCGCCCGCCTGGTCGCCGTCGCCGGCGAGGTCCAATCGCGGGCAGCGCTGTGCGCGGAGCTGCCCGAGTCGCTGCACGCCGTCGAACTCGACGCGGGCAGCCGCTCGGCGGGCGCCGACGAGCAGAGGCTGGAGGCCGAGGTCGCCCGCGCGCTGGCCGAGATCGACGCCGCCGACCACCTGGCCGACCTCGACCACTTCCGCGAGCAGACCGGCGTGCGCGCCGTGGACGGCCTGCCCGACGTCGTCGAGGCGCTCCGCGCGGGCAACGCCGAGCTGCTGCTGATGCCGATGGACATCGACGGGACCGCCTGGGTCACCCCGGGCGCGCCCGAGACGATCTCGCTGGAGCCCGGCGACGTCGAGTGCCGGTTGGACGAGTGCCTGCCCGCCGCCGCCCTCGCCGTCTCCGCCAGGGTGCGCGTCGTCGGCCCCGAGATCGACCTCCGCGACCGCGTCGGCGTGCTGCGCCGGTACGCCTAGTGCCATGTCCTTCCGCGACCGGCTCGCGGTCACGGCCCTGGTGCACCTCGCACTGGCGCTGTTCGCTCCCGCGCAGGCCGGGCAGACGTGGGCGGTCACCCTGTCGGTGTCCGTGGTCTTCCTCTGCGGGGCTGCGATGAAGCAGCCCGACGAGGAGAACCGCGACCAGCGCTCGCCCTGACCCGGCGTGACCGGGGCCCAGGCTGGGTACACCGCAGGCGTGCGGCGCAGCGATCCGTCCAAACCCGGGATCACCAGACGGCGGCAGGGCCGGGGCTGGCGCTTCCTCGACCCCACCGGGCGTCCGTTGAGCCCGGAGGAGACCGAACGCGTCCGCTCGCTCGCGATCCCGCCCGCCTGGCGGGACGTGTGGATCTGTCCGCACCCGACCGGCCACATCCAGGCCGTGGGCACCGACGACGCGGGCAGGCGGCAGTACCTCTACCACGAGCAGTGGCGCAAGCAGCGCGACGAGGCCAAGCACGAGCGCGTCCAGGAGCTGGCCGTGATCCTGCCCCGGTTCCGCGCCGCCGTCCACGACGACCTGTCCTCGGACGGCCTGACCTGCCGCCGGGTGCTGGGCGGGGCGCTGCGCATGCTCGACCGGGGCGTCTTCCGCACCGGCGGGGAGGAGTACGCCGAGGAGAACGGCAGCCACGGCGTCGCCACGCTGCTGCGTGAGCACGTGGTGCTCCGGCGCGGCCTCCTGGTGTTCGACTACCCGGCCAAGAGCGGCCTCCAGCGCGCCGTGTCCCTCAACGACCCGGAGCTGTCCGCGCTCGTGCGCTCGCTGAAGCGCGTCCGCACTGGAAGCGACCGCCTGCTGGCGTACCGGGAGGGCCGAGGGCAGTGGCGCGACCTGCGCTCGGGAGAGATCAACGACCGCTTCAAGGAGCTGACCGCCGCGGACTACACGGTGAAGGACCTGCGCACCTGGCACGCCACGGTGGTGGCCGCCATCGGCTTCGCGCGGGCCGAGGCGGCGACGTCGCAGCGCGCCCGCAAGCGGGTCGACGCCGCCGTCATGGACATGGTCGCCGACGACCTGGGCAACACCAGGGCCATCGCCCGCAAGTCCTATGTGGATGCCCGGGTGGTCGAGGCGTTCGCCGAGGGGCGCACCATCCGGGCGACCCTGGACCGCACCGGCGACGACCTGACCGACGAGGCCACGCGCCAGCGGATCGAGCGGGCGGTCCTGAAGCTGCTGGACAGCTGAGGTTTCCTGGGCGCCACGCGGGGTACGCCAAGAAGTGGCAAGGAGGTTGCGATGACTCAGGAACTCGACTTGGTCCCGCTCCAACGGACCGCCCCGGACGACGACGTGGACCTGATCGGTGGCCGGGCCACCACCTGGACCGATCCGGCGCCACCGGAGGACGAGGGCTACGAGCCGACCATCATCCGCGGCCGCGAGTAGCCGACGCCGAGACGCCGGACCCGGCCCGCGCGATCGTCCGGTCCGCACGCTGGTCCGCACAGATGTCCGCTGCCCGCATCGACCGCGGGCAGCGGACCGTGCTTCTCACGCTTCTCCCGTGAAAGGTTCTTCCGGGACCGCTGGGGAACTCACCGCCGGGCCTTCGCGGTCTCCTTGCGGTTGGCCTTCTCCAGCGCGTCCACCAGTTCGGACTTGCTCATCGACGAGCGGCCCGGGATGTCCATCCGCTGGGCCAGTTCGTACAGGTGCTTCTTGCTCGCGTTCGCGTCGACCCCGCCCGCGGTCTTGCCGCGGCGGGACGAGGCGCCTCGGGCGGCCTGCTTGTCCGACGGGCCCGCGTCGTCCTTCTGCTCCCAGTGGTCGCCGACCTTCTCGTGGGTGTGCTTCAGGGCGGCGAACGCCGTGCGGTGGGCGCGCTCGCCCTCGCCGTAGGTGTCCACGGCGGAATCGTGGGCCTTCCCCCAGGTGCGCTGGGCCTTCTTCGACGAACGGCGCAGCGTGCTGGGCATCTCCTTGCTCGCGGGCATGGACCAACCTCCTCACTCGGCACGAACGGGGTGCCCGCGGTCGCGGCCGGTGAAACTACAGATCGAGTTCCCGCTCGATGGCCGCCAGCTCCTCCGGCGTGCCCTCCACCTTGGGGCCGGTGAACCAGCGCCGGGCCGAGACCAGCCACCAGGTCCCGGCGAAGCCGAGCACCACGAGCACCGCGACCGGCGTGTAGTTGAACGTCTCCGCGGTCACCGGGCTCACCTGCGGCAGCATGAACAGCACGGTGATGAACCCGACCCACACCACCGCGACGATGCCCACCGGCCTGCTCCACCGGCCCAGGCTCCACGGCCCGGCCTCGAACCGGTCGCCCTGCCGCAGCCGCAGCAGGGTCGGCAGCACATAGGCGATGTAGAGCCCGATGACGGCGATCGAGGTCACCGCCGCGTACGCCGTCTCGTTCCACAGGTACGGCAGGCCGAGCACGAACGCCCCGCCCGCGGCGAGCCAGACGGCGTTGGTGGGTGTGCGGGTGCGCTTGTTGATCCGGTGCCAGAACGCCGAGGCGGGCAGCGCGCCGTCGCGGGAGAAGGCGTAGATCATCCGCGAGTTCGCCGTCACCGACGCCATGCCGCAGAACAGCTGCGCGCCGATCGCGATCAGCAGGAGCAGCTTCCCGCCCGTGCTGCCGAGCGCGTCGATGAAGATCTGCGCGGGCGGGACGCCGGTCTCGCTGTTCAGCGCGCCGTCGTAGTCCTGGATGGCGAACGTGATGCCCAGCAGCAGGACCCAGCCCGCGACCAGCGACACCACGATCGACATGACGATCCCGCGCGGGCCCGACCGCGCCGCGCCCCGGGTCTCCTCGGTCATGTGGGCGGAGGCGTCGTACCCGGTGAACGTGTACTGCGCCAGGAGCAGGCCGAGCAGCCCGACGTAGAACGCGGACTCCCACCCGGTGTTGTTGACGAACGCGCCGAACACGAAGTCCGCCGACTGGTGCCGGTCGGGCACGACCACCAGCGCCGTCACGATGACCGCCACGCCGATCAGGTGCCACCAGACGCTGACCTTGTTGAGCAGGGCCACCAGCCGCACCCCGAAGGTGTTCAGCAGGCCGTGCACCGCCAGCACGACGCCGAAGATGAGGATGGTGTGCTCCGGCGTCGCCGCGAACCCGAACTGCAGGTCCAGGAACGCGTTGATGAACGACGCCGCCCCGAAGTCGATGCCCGCGGTGACGGCGACCTGGCCGAGCAGGTTGAACCAGCCGGTGAACCACGACCAGGCGGCGCCGTTGCGCGGGGCCAGCTTGGCCGCCCAGTAGTAGAGCCCGCCCGCGGTCGGGTAGCTGGAGCAGACCTCGGCCATCGCCAGGCCGACCAGCAGCGTCATCATGCCGACCAGCGGCCAGCCCCAGACGATCATCGCGGGGCCGCCGGTGTTCATGCCGAACCCGTAGAGGGTCAGGCAGCCGGAGAGCACCGAGATGATCGTGAAGGACACCGCGAAGTTGGCGAACCCGGACATGGACCGGGAGAGCTCCTGGGCGTACCCGAGTTCGTGGAGCCGCCGTTCGTCGTCGCTCACCCGGGCCTCCCGTGCGGCAGAGTGATCTCTATTGATCCGCTCGGCCCGCGCTCCTGTCAAGCGGCACCCCGATCAGCGGGCAGATCACCGTGGCGGCGAACTCCCGCAGGCTCCGGTCGTCGGGCAGCCGCGGCGACCCGTCCGGGGTGAGCACCAGCGAGTGCACCAGCCGCACGATCGTCGCGGCGACCACCTCGGCGGGTGGGGTGTCGGGCAGGCCGAGCGCGGTCCGCAGCTCGGTCACCATGCCCACGACGTACGCGGTGGCGATCTCGATGGCCGCGCCCGCGTCCAGGGTCAGCCAGACCAGCGTCTCGTCGCGGTCGACGGCGAGCAGCTGGCGCAGCAGGGGGTTGCCGCGCAGGGTCGTCACGGTGACACCGAACCCGTGCAGCTGCCGCTCCAGCGGGTCGTCGATGCCTGCGAGCCGGGCCTCGATCTCGGCGAGCACCTTGCGCACCTCGTGCGCCATCGCCGCGCGGACGATCTCCTCCTTGGTGCCCATCCTGCGGTAGAGCGTCGTGCGGTTGACCCCGGAGCGGCGGGCGATGTCGTCGGCGCTGGTGCGGCGGATGCCGATCAGCGCGAACTGGGCGACCGCCGCCTCCAGGATGCGCACGTCCGCTGGGTCGGCGGGCGGCGCGAGCAGGGGCGCGAGCGGGTTCTCCACCAGGTCAGCCTAGATCCTTGCAACAGATCCACAAATTGTGTTGCACTGTTGTGCATGAACTCGGCGCCCATCGGACCCGGCTCGCTGACCTGGCACCACTTCGGGGACACCCGGGGCCTGCTGTTCCTGGGCCGCATCGGCACGCTGCAGAACATGCACCCGGCCGTGGGCGCGGCGCTGCGGGACCACTCCGACTTCTTCGACAACCCGCTGGACCGGCTGTTCCGGTCCATGCCGCCCATCCTGGGCGTGGTGTACGACCCGCCGGGCTCCGACACCGGGGCCCTCGTCCGCGGCTTCCACACCGGGCTGTCGGGCACCGACTCGCGCGGGCGGCGCTACCACGCGCTGAACCCCGACGTGTTCTGGTGGACGCACGCGACGTTCGTCGAGGGGATCATCGCGGTCAACGAGTTCTTCGGCACCCCGCTCACCGACGCCGAGAAGGACAGGCTCGTCGCCGAGGGCGTGACCTGGTGGCGGCGCTACGGCCTGTCGGGCAGGCCGGTGATCGACAACTACGCCGACTTCGCCGCGTACTGGCAGCGCATGCTCGACGAGGAGCTGGAGGCCAACAGCACCACCGACTTCGCCGTGCGCATCGCGGACGCGCGCATCCCGCCGCCGCGGTTCGTGCCCGGCCCGGTGTGGGCGGTCGTCCGCGACCCGGTGGTGCGCTTCGGCGTGTGGCTGTCGGTGGCGCTGCTGCCGCCCCGGGCCCGGGAGATCCTCGGCCTCACCTGGACCGAGCGGCAGGAGCGGCGGTTCCGCGCGTTCGCCGCCGTCGTCCGCGCGGTCTGGCCCCGGCTGCCGCGCAGGCTGCGCTACCTCGACCGCGCGTACGCCAACATGCGGCTGGTGGAGACCGGCCGCTGGTGGTGATCACGGTTTGACCGCGCGGCGCGGGGGTAACTGTCGGTCATGCAGACCACCACCGCCCGTCAGTCGCTGTGGCTGGACGGCGTCGCCCCGACGTCGTTCCCGACCTGCGCCGAGGTCACCGACACCGGGTTCGACGCGGCCGTCGTGGGCGGCGGCATCACCGGGCTGACGGCCGCGCTGCTGCTCAAGCGCGCGGGCCTGCGGGTGGCGGTGATCGAGGCCGACCGGGTCGGACGGGGCGTCACCGGCAACAACACGGCCAAGGTCACCGCGCTGCAGTCCACCGTCTACTCGGACCTGGAACGCCAGCACGGCCAGGAGGCCGCGGCGGCGTACGCCAAGGCGAGCACGGCGGGCGTCGACCTGCTCGCCGAACTCGCCGAGGGCATCGACTGCGGCTTCGAGCGCAGGCCCGCCCACACCGTCGCCATGCGGCCCGAGGACGTCGAGACCGTGGAGGGCGAACTCGCGGCCGCCGTGCGGGCCGGGCTGCCCGCCGTCAGCGACCCCGCCCCCGACCTGCCGTTCCCGGTGCACGCCGCGGTCCGGCTCGACGACCAGGTCCGGATCCACCCGCTGAGCTATGCCGTCGGCCTGGCCCGCATGGTCGACGGCGACGGCTGCCGGGTCTTCGAGCGCAGCCGCGTGCACCAGGTCCGCGAGGGCGAGCCCGCCACGATCCGCACCGAGCACGGCGACCTGCGGGCCGCGAGCGTCATCGTCGCCACGCACTACCCGATCCTCGACCGCGGCCTGTACTTCGCGCGCCTGGAGCCCACGCGCTCCTACTGCGTCGCGGCCACGCTGGCGAGCGGGACGCCGCCGACGAGCATGGCCATCGCCGCGGGCGGGCCCGGCTGGTCGATCACCTCCGCGGGGGACCGGCTGATCGTCGGCGGGCAGGGCCACCACGTCGCCGAGCGCGGCGACTCCGCGGCGCGGTTCCTGGCGCTGGAGGCGTTCGCCCGCGAGCACTGGGACGTCGCGCAGGTGACCCACCGGTGGTCGGCGCAGGACCCGGTGCCGTTCGACCGGCTGCCCATGATCGGCACCTACCGGCCGGGCGTGCGCGGGCTGTACGTGGCGACCGGGTTCGCCAAGTGGGGCCTGTCCACCGGCACGTTCGCCGGGTCGCAGCTGGCCGACCTCGTCCTCGGCCGCGACGCGGTCGACCTGTTCTCCCCGCACCGGCTCTCGCTGAGCGGGTTGCCCACGCTGGCCCGGTTGAACGCCAAGGTCGGCGTCGACCTCGTCACCGACCACCTCGCCCCGACCGGGACCACCAACCTCGACGACCTGGCCCCAGGCGACGCGTGCGTGCGCCGCGACGGGCTCGGCAAGACCGGCGTCTACCGCGACGCCGACGGCGAACTGCACGCGGTCGGCCTGACCTGCACGCACCTCGGGTGCGTGGTGCGGTTCAACACCGCGGAGCACAGTTGGGACTGCCCGTGCCACGGCTCCCGCTTCGACGTCGACGGCGAGGTCCTGGAGGGACCGGCGACCAAGCCGCTGGAGAAGCGCGCGCCGTGACCGGACCGGTGCGTCCTTGGTTGGCGCGCGCCCGGACGGGGAACGCCCTGAGGGGCGATGCCGCATCGGCAGTCCACAGTGGATAGCCCGGCGTTGGAGGATCACGATGGACCAGTTCACCTTCCAGGACCCGCGCACGCAGTACCCGACGCCGGACGCGCAGGGGCCGCAGCAGCAGAGCGCGCCGGGCAGCACCAAGGGCATGCGCCCCGAGCCCGACCACGGCGAGGAGACCTACCGGGGCACCGACCGGCTGCGCGGGCGCAAGGCGCTCATCACCGGCGCGGACTCCGGCATCGGCCGCGCGGTCGCCATCGCCTTCGCCCGCGAGGGCGCCGACGTGGTGATCTCCTACCTGCAGGAGGACGCCGACGCCGCCGCGACCGCCGCGCTGGTCGAGCAGGCGGGCCGCAAGGCCGTCATGGTCCGCGGCGACGTCCGCGACGAGGCGCACTGCGCCGAGCTCGTCGAGCGCACCGTCGGCGAACTGGGCGGCATCGACATCCTGGTCAACAACGCCGCCTACCAGATGTCCGGCAAGGGTGTCGCGGAGCTGTCGACCGAGCAGATGGACCGCGTGTTCAAGACCAACCTGTACGCGTTGTTCTGGCTGTGCCGGGCCGCGGTCCCGCACATGCCGCCGGGCTCGACCATCGTCAACAGCACCTCGATCCAGGCGCGCGAGCCGTCGCCGGAGCTGATGGACTACGCCGCCACCAAGGCCGCGATCCTCAACGCGACGCAGAGCCTGTCCGGGGACCTGATCTCCCGCGGCATCCGGGTCAACGCCGTCGCGCCGGGCCCGGTGTGGACGCCGCTGATCCCGTCGACCATGCCCGAGGAGAAGGTCGCCGAGTTCGGCAAGCAGACGCCGATGGGCCGCGCGGCGCAACCCGCGGAGTTGGCACCGGCCTACGTCTTCCTCGCCTCCCCGGAATCCGGTTACATCACAGGCGAGACCCTGGCGGTGACCGGGGGGCGTTTCCTGACCTGAGAGCGGGGTGGGGACCATGACCGCGACCGCACGACGACAGGCCCGGATCTGCCGTGAGCGCTACCTGGCCGGGTTCGGCGGCGAGCTCGACATCGTGGTCGTCGGCCAGATCGCCCGCGACATCGTCCTGCTCGTCGACGAGCTGCCGGGCGCCCGCGCGGCAGCCGACGTCCGCGAGCGCCGGGAACTGCTCGGCGGCAAGGGCGCCAACCAGGCAGTGGCCTGCGCCCAGCTCGGCGCGTCGGTCGCGCTGCTCGGCGTCGTCGGCGACGACGAGGTGGGGACCGCCCTGCTCGCCCAGGCCCGCGCCGACCACATCGACGTCGTGTGCGTCGTGCACCGGCCGGAGGGGCGGACCGCGCTGATCGTCAACGTCGTCGAGCGCGGCGGCGCGTGGCGGTACCTGGAGGACTTCGCCGGGACGGAGCTGACCGAGGCCGAGGTCGAGGGCGCGCGGGGCACCCTGGTCGCCGCGTCGTCGGTCATCGTCCAGCTCCAGCAGCCCGCCGCGCTCGCCGCGGCCACGATCGCCCGCGACGCCGGTCGCCGGGTCGTCCTCGACGGCGCCCCGCCCGCGGACCAGCGCGCGGACCTGCTGGCCACGGCCGACGTCGTGCGCGCCGACGCCAAGGAGGCCGCGCTGCTGACCGGCAGCCGGATGGACTCCGTCGACACCGCCGTCCGCGCCGCCCGGTCCGTGCTGGCCGAGGGCCCGTCGATGGTCGCGCTGGCCGTGGAGGCCGAAGGCGACCTCTTCGCCTGGCCCGACGGCCACGTGTTCATCCCGTACACCGCCGACCCCACGGTCGACACGACGGGCGCGGGCGACTCGCTGATCGCGGCCCTCACCGTCGCGCTGACCCGGGGCGAGTCCCCCGAGGCCGCCGCCCGCGCCGCAGCGGCCGCCGCGGGCTCGACCGTCGGCCACCTGGGCGGCCGTCCCGCCCTGGGCCGGGCGTAACCGCTGGTCGCGTAGCATCCGGCTGCGCGATCGGAGGGACGGAATGGATATCGTCGAGCGCGGCATCGATGCGGAGCCCGCGCGGCGGACACCGCAGCCCACGCTGTTCGAGAGGTGCTTCGGGGCGGCCATGGTCTGGACGGCCCTGACGGTCGTGGTGCTGTTCGCCGTATCCGGCCCGCCCGTGCTCACGGACGCGTGGGGCGCGATCGTCGGCATCCTGGTGGTCCCGCCGTTGTTCACCGCCGCGCTGGCGTGGCTGCTCCTCCTCCGCAGGCGGCCGCGATTCGGGCTGGTGCTGCTGGTGACCCTGCCCTGCTTCCTCGCCGTCGTGGGCGTCAGCGTCCTGCTCGCGCTGAACCGCTAGCCCACCGAGGGCTCGACCGAGCAGGCGTACTCGTAGTCGGTCGGGCGCGGGCGGTCGATGGCGACCATGGCGTCCACCTCGACGGTGCCCGCCTGGGCGAAGGTGAACGACATCGGCAGCGTCGTGCCCGCCACGGTCAGGTCGTCGAGCCCGGTCACGGTCAGGTAGTACGGCTGGTGCCTGCGCTCGTCCGGCGGGCCCACGTCGACGCCGGTGGTCCCGGGCGGCAGCGGAACGGTCCGCACGGCCTCCGCGGTCCCGTCGCACTCCGCGTCCCAGTGCACGGTGGCCTTGTCCGCGCCGGGGACGTTCACGGCGGTCAGCTCGTCGGGTCGGTCACCGCCGTTGACCATGGTGAAGCGGACCACGACGTCGTCGCCCGGGACGTAGCGGTCGTCGGCAGGCGGCTCGACGTGCACGTTCAGCACCTCGACCGGGCCCGCGCGGCCGTGGTCTCCGAGGGTTCCCAGGTCGTCGTTCTCCCTGACCTCGCCGCCGCAGGCGGCCAGCAGGATCAGGACGGGCGCGGCGATCGGCAGGACTCTCATGTCCGAGCGGTACCCCGCCCGCCGTCCGCCGACCCGGTTCGCAACCGGGTCGTGACCGGAGGAGATCCCCCGGCCGCAGGGACCGTGCGGCCGGGGGACCGATCAGAGCCTGCGCAGCCCGCTCAGGACGCGCTCCATCAGGCCGAGGTCCGGGGCCGCGCCCGCGTGACCCGTGCGGTGCACGGCGATCAGCCCGCGTCCGGCCAGGTCGCCGAGCAGCACCTTCACCACGCCCAGCGGCAGCGCCAGCAGCGCGGCCACCTCCGCGACGGAGCGGGTGGCGCGGCACAGCTCCACGATCGTGTGATGCTCGGCCGGGAGCTGGGCGAGCAGCCGGGGCGGGACGTCCGTGCTCGACACCAGGGTCTCGACCTCCAGGTGCGCCTCCGGCCGCGTGCGCCCCGCCGTCCACGCGTAGGCGCGGACGATCTCGGCGCCGTCCTCCACCGGCTCGGGCCGGGGCGCGGGCGGCTCGGGGGCGCGCGGCGCGGGCTCCGGCTCCCGCGCGTGGCGCCCGCCGCGGCGGCGGCGCTTGTCCAACGTGAACCCGTTGAGCAGGTCGGCGAAATCGCGCTCCTCGGCACCCCCGTTCTCGTCTGGGCCCATGGCTCAGCCCGAGTGCGCTGCCGCGGCGTGCCGGGAGCCGCGCAGCTCGGCGCGCAGTTCCGGGGTGAGCATCTGGCCGACCTGGTCGACCAGCACGTTCATCTCGTAGGCGACCTGGCCGACATCGCAGTTCGGCGCGGCCAGCACCGCGAGGCACGAACCGTCCCTGATGGACATCAGCAGCAGGATGCCGCCGTCCATCTCGATGATCGTGCGCAGCACGCGGTCGCCGCCGAAGCAGCGGGACGCGCCCTCGGTCAGGCTGGTGACGCCCGCGGCGATCGCGGCCAACTGGTCGGCGCGGTCCCTGGGCAGCCGCGCCGATGTGGTGAGCAGCAACCCGTCGACGGAGATCACGATGGCGTGGGCGACCCCGGGCACCCGCTCGGTGAAGTTGCCGACCAACCACCCGAACTGGTTCACCTGCCGCGACGGCGTTGTGCTCATGACTGCTCATTCCGCTGGTTGGCGTTGGGCACGCCGCGACGCACCCCGGACTGGTAGTTGGCCAGGAAACCGCGGACGCGCTCCGGGTCGCGCCGCCGGGGAGCCGACACCGGCGGCGGCGCCCCGAAACCGGGGGAGCGAACGGGCCGCTTCGGCAACTCCCCGCTGAACCAGCTCGAGTCACCCTGCCCAGCCCCGTCCGCCGAGGACGGGGACCCGATGGGCACGCGCGGCACCGCCCCGTTGGGTTGGGCGAGGCCAGCCCCCTGCGACACCGGGTTGGCGGGGTCCGCCCCGTTCCCCGCCGAGGCGACGGACCTGCGCGGCAGCGGCTCGGCCCCGTCCACGACGCGAATCGGGCCGAACCCGTCCGTGGTGGCGGCGCCGGGCTGGCGCCGTGCCGCGTCGAGCCCGTTCGCCGCCGTGGTAGTGGGCCTGCGTGGCAGCGGCTCGCAGCCGTTCACGGCGTGAATGGGGTCGAACCCGTCCGCGGTGGCGGTGCCGGGCAGGCGCTGTGCCGGGTCGAGCCCGTCCCCTGCTGGGGTGGTGTGCCTGCGTGGCAGCGGGTCGGAGCCGTTCGTGGCGTGGATGGGGTCGGAGGCGTTCGCGGTGCCGGGCTGGTGCTGTGCCGGGTCGAGCCCGTTCCCTGCTGGGGTGGTGGGCCTGCGTGGCAGCGGGTCGGAGCCGTTCGTGGCGTGGATGAGGCCGGATCCGCTCGTGGCCGGAACGGGGCCGGGCAGGCGTGGTGGCGGGTTGTCGAGGCCGTGGGCGGTCGGGATGGGACCGCTCGCAGCCGGACTGGTGTCGGGCACGCGTGGCATCAGGGCGGTGGCGGAGCCGCGCGGCAGGACGCGTCCGTTGGCGCCGGGCGCCGTGGTCGCGGGGACCGGGGTCACCGTCTGCGCCCGGACCAGCTCGGCCGGGACGAGCACGACGGCGCGGAGGCCGTCCTTGCCGTCGCCGACCGGGCGCAGGCGCACCCGCACGCCCTGGCGCGCCGCCAGCCTGGCCACCACGAACAGGCCCAGCTGCCGCGACACCGGCAGTTCGGCCGGGGCGTCCTCGGCCAGCCGCCGGTTCACCGCGATCAGTTCCGCCTCGGCCATGCCGATGCCCTCGTCGGTGATCTCCACCAGCACGTCGCCGTCGCCCCGGGCGCGGGCGCCGACCACGACCTGCGAGCGCGGCGGGGAGAACGCGGTGGCGTTGTCCAGCAGCTCGGCCACCAGGTGCACGAGGTCGCCCGCGGCGTACCCGACGACCTCGACCGGCGGGGCGGGGTGCACCACCACGCGCTGGTACTGCTCGATCTCCGACACGGCCGCGCGCAGCACGCTGACCAGCGGCACCGGCTTGGTGAACCGGCGCGAGACCTCGGTGCCGGAGAGCACCATCAGGTTCTCGTTGTTGCGCCGCATGCGCGTGGCGAGGTGGTCGAGCTTGAACAGGTTGGCCAGCTGGTCGGGGTCCTCCTCCTTGCGCTCCAGTTCCTCCATCAGCTTGAGCTGGCGCTCGACCAGGCCCTGGCTGCGGCGGGACAGGTTGACGAAGATGTTGCGCATGTCCGAGCGCAGCTCGGCCTGCTCGGTCGCCGAGAGCACGGCCTGCCGGTGCACGGCGTCGAACGCGCGCGCGAGCTGCCCCAGCTCCTCGGTGGTGTGCACCGGGACCGGCTCGATCGCGGTGTCCGGCTCGGTGTTGGCCCGGATGCCCGCGACGACGGCGGGCAGCCGGTGGTCGGCCACCTCCAGCGCCGCGCGCCGCAGCGCGGTCAGCGACCGCAGCAGCTGCCTGCCGACGATCCAGCCGATGGCGCCCGCGGCGACGATCATCCCGAGCAGGATGACCGACGCCAGGCCCGCGCGGTCGCTGGTCTGGTCCTGCAGCCGGTCGGCGGCGCCGCGCAGCTCACCGGCCAGTCCGGCGCCGACCTCGGCCAGCCGGGCCGCGGTGGCCTCGGAGCTGCGGTTCCACTCGGTGGGCTCGATGCGCAACCCACCGCTGGTGTTCACTGCGGTCTGCACCAGCCGGTCGCGCAGCGCGACGTCGGTCGACTCCATCCGCACCGTGAACTCGCGACGCTGCTGCGGTGTGGCGACCGCCTGGAAGTCGCTGAGCCGGTCGGTCATGCGCAGCACGGACTCGGCGAGCGCGCGCTGGTCGGCGCTGGCCAGGTCGCCGCGCGCGAGCCCGGTCAGCACCACGGCCTGCTGCAGCGCTACCTGCTCGCGGGCGACCTCGATGTGGTGCAGCGCGGTCGCCGTTCCGGACAGCAGCGGGTCGCCGAACTGGCTCACCAGCGCCTGGTCGAAGTCGAGCAGCGCCTTGACCGCGATCGTGTACGCCATGAGCGAGGTCGAGCCGTCCTTGGGCACCCGCGCCCGCACGTCGGCCAGCGGGGCGAGGTGCTGGACCGCCTCGTCGAAGCGGGTCGCCGACACCTCGCCGAAGCCCGCGGTCTCCGCGCGCAGGGTGACCAGGTGCACGCGCATGAACTCGGTCGTGCGGCCCTGCTCCTGGTAGACGCCGGGTTCGAGCACGCCGCGCGCGACCATCGTGCGTTCCAGCTGGATGCTGTCGATCAGCGGAACCAGCGCGTCGCGCACGGCGACCAGCTCGCGCATCTGCGCGTAATTGGCCGAGCGCGAGACGTAACTCTGGATCTGCAGCACACCGGCGGCCAAGGCGACCAGGATCGGCACCACGAGCACCGCGGCGAGCTTCACCGGGAGCTTCCAGTTGCGCCAGTCGAGCACCGCGGCCAGCGAGGACCCGGTCTGGCGGGGGCGCGGTTGTTGATCTATACCGGTAGGTGCCACGATCATCCTGTCCGCGGCCCACCGGTCCGGGATGGCGTTGCGCGTGCCACTCTCTCGCCTACCTCCCGGGATGCGCGGCCCAAACCAGTCGGACCGGCATCGTAAGTCAGAGATCGTTCGGCGACAACGAGGTGAACGGACGTAATTTCTTTTCCGAACATACCCGCAACTCGTTCCTTGACTGGGCGCGCCCGCTCGTTAGGCTGATCGCTCCGTACGGCACGGCCGGTGCGGAATTGTTTCGTGGGAGGGCCCCGATGACGAAGTCGCTGTCCGCGCGCCCGCGCCCGGGTTTCGCCACCTTCGAGCCGGAACCGAGGCGGGACTACCTCGACGCCGACGGCGAGATCGACTTCGTTGCCCTGCAGGCGAGCCCGGACTTCCAGCGGCTGCGCAGGCGCGCGGTGCGGTTCGCGCTGCCCGCCACGGTCCTGTTCCTCGTCTGGTACCTCACCTACGTGCTGCTGTCGGCCTACGCCCCGGGCTTCATGAGCCAGCCGGTGTTCGGCGCGGTCAACGTCGGCCTGCTGTTCGGGATGCTCCAGTTCGTGTCCACAGTGGTCATCACGCTGCTGTACGGCCGCTACGCCAAGCGCCGTGTCGATCCCGAGGTCGACGCGGTGCGCGCGCTGGTGGACCAGCGGTGAACCCCACCAACCAGGCGCTGAACATCAGCGTCTTCGCCGTCTTCGTGCTGATCACCCTCTACATCGTCTACCGGGCGAGCAGCCGCAACGTGACGCAGTCGGACTACTACGCCGCGGGCAGCAGCTTCACCGGCGGCCAGAACGGCATGGCGCTCGCGGGCGACTTCCTGTCCGCCGCGTCGTTCCTGGGCATCTCCGGCGCGATCGCCGTCACCGGCTACGACGGGTTCCTGTACTCCATCGGCTGGGTCGTCGCCTGGCTCATGGGCCTGATGCTCATCGCCGAGCGGCTGCGCAACACCGGCCGCTACACCCTCGGCGACGTCCTCGCCTTCCGGATGCGCCAGCGCCCGGTGCGCGCCGCGGCGGCCAACGCGACCCTGGTGATCTCGCTGTTCTACATGATCGCGCAGATGGCGGGCGCGGGCGGGCTGATCGCGCTGCTGCTGGACGTGCACGACCGGACAGCGCAGGCGGCGGTCATCGCGATCGTCGGTCTGATCATGCTGTTCTACGTGCTCGTCGGCGGCATGAAGGGCACCACGTGGGTGCAGATCATCAAGGCCGTGCTGCTGATCCTCTGCGTCACCATGATCACGGTGTTCCTGCTGGGCAAGTTCGGCTTCAACCTCTCGGCGATCCTGCGCGGCGCCGCCGAGCGCAGCCCGCTCGGCGAAGCGGTGCTCAGCCCGGGCGCCAAGTACGGCGCGACCGACACGACCAAACTCGACTTCATCTCCCTGGCGCTGGCGCTCGTGCTCGGCACCGCGAGCCTGCCGCACGTGCTCATGCGCTTCTACACCGTGCCCAACGCCCGCGAGGCCCGCCGCTCGGTGAGCTGGGCGATCTGGCTGATGGCGACGTTCTACCTGTGCACCCTGGTCATCGGCTTCGGCGCGATGGCGCTGGTCGGCCCGGAGGCGATCGCCAACGCCCCCGGCGGGGAGAACTCCGCGGCCCCGCTGCTGGCGTTCCGGGTCGGCGGCACCGTCCTGCTGGGCATCGTCGCCGCGGTCGCCTTCGCCACCATCCTGGCCGTGGTCGCGGGCCTGACCATCACCGCGTCCGCGTCCTTCGCCCACGACGTGTACGCCAACGTGATCAAGCGCGGTAAAGCCGACACCCGCTCGGAGGTCCGGGTCGCCCGGATCACGGCAGTTGTCATCGGCGTGCTGTCGATCATCGGCGGCATCGCCGCCAACGGCCAGAACGTCGCGTTCCTGGTCGCGCTGGCCTTCGCCATCGCCGCGTCGGCCAATTTGTCTACCATCCTCTATTCACTGTTTTGGAAGCGGTTCAACACCCGCGGCACATTGTGGGCGATGTACGGCGGCCTGATCTCCTCGCTCGTCCTGATCGCCTTCTCCCCGGCCGTCTCCGGCACCCCGGATTCGATCATCCCCACCGTCGACTTCCACTGGTTCCCGCTCAGCAACCCAGGCCTGGTGTCCATCCCGCTGTCCTTCCTGTTCGGTTTCCTGGGCACGATCCTGAGCAGACAACCCGCCGACGAGCGCAAGCAGGCCGAGATGGAGGTCCGCTCCCTGACCGGCATCGGCTCAGGCCTGCGGTAGCCAACCCTCGACCGAATCGTCGAGGCGGGGGGCCGAGCTTCTGCACGCGGGCGAGGCGAGGCTGACGACGCGCGGGCTCGCCGAGCGCCTGGCCCTCGCGGGGCCACACCCTCTGCTGGCATGTCAGGACCAGGGACGAGGTGCTGGACCTGGCCGTGGCCGCGATCGTCGCCGAGGTGCCGCTGCCCTCGGCCGACCTGCCGGGGGTGGACACCCGCGGACAGGCCGAGGCCTATCCGACCCTCACCGCCTCCGGCCACCTGCGCTCCCCGGACTGGGCTACCTGCTCGCCGGGCTGGCCGGATGACACTCCCGGGGCTTTTCCGATTCACCCGCGCGGGCAGTGGGTACGTCCGGGGTGCTTGATCACTCTGGAGGAAGGTGGGTTATGGCCCTCGACCCGAGCCGCAGGTCGCCCCGGCTGCTTGCCGTGATCGCCAGTTTCGCCCTGCTCCCGCTGCTGGCGGCCTGTGGCGACGACGATGACGGCGATGACGACGACAACGACAACGACGGCATGCGGGCCGCGAGCGTGCTGGTGGTCGCCGAGTGAGTCGCGGACCCCGCGCGCCTGGCGGCGCGCGGGGTCGGCGGGGGGAGGGATCGTGCGGTTGACCGCGACCGTGTTGAGCGCGTTGGACGCCCGGGAGCTGGCGGACTTCTACCGCAGGCTGCTGGACTGGACCGTCGTGCAGGACGAACCGGGATGGGTGACGCTGCGCCCGCCGGACGGGGGCGCGGGGCTGTCCTTCCAGTCCGAACCCGACTACGTCCCGCCGGTCTGGCCCGCCAGCGGCGGCGACCAGCGGATGATGGCCCACCTCGACATCCACGTCGATGACCTCGCCGAGGCGAGTAGGCGCGCCGAGGCCGTGGGCGCCCGCCTCGCCGACTACCAGCCCCAGGACGACGTCCGCGTCTACCTCGACCCGTCCGGGCACCCGTTCTGTCTGTTCACGTGAGCGTTCCGGCCCCGCCGACGCGCACGGGATGAGCACTGTGCACTCCCGGCGTTGATCCGTGGCGGCGGGTGGGTGAGGATGGCGGCCACCATCGTCGGAAGGCAGCCGCATGTCACGTCGCACCCGTCTCCTCGGTCTGGCAGTGGCGGGCACCGGCGCCGCCCACTTCGTCGCGCCGAAGGCCTTCGAGCCGATCTCCCGCAGGCCCTTCCCCGACGACACCCGCCGCTGGGTGCTGCGGAACGGGGCCACCGAGGTCGCCATCGGCCTGGCCATCGCCGGGCCCCGCACCCGCGCCCTCGGCATCGCCGCCCTGGCCTGCTACGCCACCTGGCTCGCCACCCGCTTCGCGGCCCGCTGACCGCGCCGCCGCCCGGCCTTAGCCGCTGGGCGCGTTCGATCGCGTCTGCTGGCTGCTGAAATACGGACCGCTGGCCAGAGCCGATTCCCCGGGCCGCCTCGTGTCATGTACTGCCGGGTGCCTGATCCTTCGGGCAAGCCGCTGAACGACAGATCCGGTTCCCCGGTCGTCTTGTTCCTGTTCCGCGTCGTGAGCTGCCGGTGGTCGCGTGTGGCGGCTCGTCCTGCTCGCGCGCCGACAGCCCGTTGTCGCGTCGGTCAACCCGGGGGCTCTGGGGTGTCCGTTCGGTGGTTGTGGTGGTCCAGCAGCTTGGACAGCAGGTCGGTCAGGTGGCCGCGTTCCTTGGGGGAGAGCGGAGCCAGGAGTTCGTCCTGGGTCTCGGCCAGCTGCTTCTCCAATCGCCGGAGTTGGCGTTTGCCCGCGGTGGTCAAGGAGATGATGTTGCGTCGCCGATCGGCGGGGTCGGGGGCGCGCTCGACCAGGTCGCGGTCGGCGAGTTCGTTGATCGCCGCGACCATGTCGCTCAGGTGGATGCCGCTGCGGCGGCCCAGCGCGGCCTGGCTGGCCGGGCCGAGCTCCTCCAGGGTCGCCAGCAGGCGGTAGTGGTAGCCGCGGGCGCCGACGGCCGAGAACCCTTCGCCCACCAGTCGGTGCGCGTGGCCTGCGGTCTGGGTGAGCAGCCAGCTGGGCAGCCTCTCCCAGCTGGCGCGCGGGTTCTCCATGTGGCGAGTCTAACAAGTCGTTGGTCGCACTAACGATCCTGCTATCGTTCGGAGGATAAACGTTAATCGGATAAACGTTAACTCTTCAAACGATGGAGTGCACCATGATCAGGCCGTTCCGCATCGACATCCCGCAGGCCGACCTCGACGACCTGGCCGACCGGCTCGCCCGCACCCGGTGGCCCAACGAGGTCGCCGACGCCGGATGGGACTACGGCTTCCCGCTCGCCAGGCTCCAAGAGCTGGCCGAGTACTGGCGAACCGGCTACGACTGGCGCGAGCACGAGGCGAAGCTCAACGAGCTGCCGCACTTCACCACCGAGATCGACGGCCAGAACATCCACTTCGTCCACGTCCGGTCGGCGCGGCCGGACGCGCTCGCGCTGGTCCTCACGCACGGCTGGCCCGGCTCGTTCCTGGAGTTCCTCGACGTCATCGAGCCGCTGTCGCGCGACTTCCACCTGGTGATCCCGTCCATCCCCGGCTTCGGGTTCTCCGGGCCGACCCGCGAGCGCGGCTGGGACGCCGTCCGGGTCGCGCGGGCCTGGGCCGAGTTGATGCGCCGCCTGGGGTACGAGCGCTACGGCGCGCAGGGCGGCGACTTCGGCTCGGGCATCTCGACGGCCCTCGGCGCGATCGCGCCCGAGCACGTCGTCGGGGTGCACGTCAACTACCTGCCGACCCGGCCGCAGCCCGGCGTCGAGCTGTCCGAAGCGGACGAGGCCCGACTGGACAAGGTTAGGCAGCTCATGGCGAACCGCCCGCCGTACCAGGCACTCCAGGCGCTAACCCCGCAGACCATCGGCTACGCGCTGACCGACTCGCCGGTGGGCCAGCTGGTCTGGATCGCCGAGCGCTTCGCGCAGTGGACCGACCCCGCCACGCCGGTCGGCGACGACCGGATGCTCACCGACGTCTCGCTGTACTGGCTGACCGCGACCGCTGCCTCCTCCGCCCGGTTCCACCGCGACACCCCGCGGGGAAGCGGGCTCCCGTGCCGGGTCCCGCTCGGCGTGGCGGTGTTCGCCCACGACATCACGCTGTCGGTGCGACCGCTGGCCGAGCGGCTGTACGACATCCGGCACTGGTCGGAGTTCGATCGCGGCGGCCACTTCGCCGCGATGGAGGTGCCGGACCTCCTCGCCGAGGACGTCCGGCACTTCTTCCTGACCCACACCGCGGCAGCGTGAGGCCGTCAGGGGAGGGCGCGGTCGAGGATCGCCGTGACGTCGGCGGACGACGGCAGGGTGCCGAACGCGTGGCCCCAGTCGCCGCCGAGCCTGCTGGCGCAGAACGCGTCGGCGACGGCGGCGGGGGAGTGGCGCACCAGCAGCGACCCCTGCAGCACCAGCGCCATCAGCTCGACGACCCGGCGCGCCCTGCCCTCGATGCCGTCCAGGTCGGACAGCTCGGCCCGCAGCCTGGCGGTCGCGGCGTCCAGCCGGGCGTCCGCGCCGCGTGCCTGCGCCAGCTCCGCCATCAGCGCCTCCGCGGTCGACGGTGAGCGGCCCAGGGCGCGCAGCACGTCGAGGGCGTTGACGTTGCCCGAGCCCTCCCAGATGGACAGCAGCGGCGCCTCCCGGTACAGCCGGGGCATGCCGGAGTCCTCGACGTAGCCGTTGCCGCCCAGGCACTCCAGCGCCTCCGCGGTGAACGCCGGGCCGCGCTTGGTCACCCAGTACTTGCCCACCGCCGTGGCGATGCGCCGGAACGCCTGCTCCTGCCCGTCGCCCCGCAGCGCGCGGTCGGCAGCGCCCGCCAGTCGCAGCGTGAGGACGGTGGCCGCCTCGGACTCGACGGCCAGGTCGGCGAGCACGTTGCGCATCAGCGGCTGGTCGATCAGCCGGGCGCCGAACGCGGCGCGGTGCCGGGTGTGGTGGCCCGCCTCGACCAGCGCCTTGCGCATCAGCGTCGCCGTGCCAGCGACGCAGTCGAGCCGGGTGCAGTTGACCATCTCGATGATGGTCTTCACGCCCTGCCCCTCCGGGCCGACGAGCCAGGCGACCGTGTCCTCGAACTCCGGCTCCGACGAGGCGTTGGACCGGTTGCCCAGCTTGTCCTTCAGGCGCTGGATGCGGAACGCGTTGCGCGTGCCGTCGGGCAGGACGCGCGGCACCAGGAAGCAGGACAGCCCGCCGGGCGCCTGGGCGAGCACGAGGAACACGTCGCACATCGGCGCGGAGGTGAACCACTTGTGGCCGCGCAGCGTGTAGACGCCGGGTTCGGCGGTGGGGGTCGCGGCCGTGGTGTTGGTGCGGACGTCGGAGCCGCCCTGCTTCTCCGTCATCCCCATCCCGGCGAGGATCCCGCGCTTGGTGGCGGGGACGCGCAGGCCCGGGTCGTAGACGCGGCTGACCAGCAGCGGCTCGTACACCGCGGCCAGGTCGGGCTGCTTGCGCAGCGCCGGGACGGCGGCGTAGGTCATCGACACCGGGCAGCCGTGCCCGGCCTCGGTGTGGCCCCAGACCAGCGACACCGCGACCCGGGCGACGTGCGCGCCCGGCCTGCCGTCGGCCCACGCCGACGCCGCGCCGCCCTCGGCGACGGCGACGCGCATGAGGCTGTGCCAGCTCGGGTGGAACTCGACCTCGTCGACCCGGTTGCCGTAGCGGTCGTGCGTGCGCAGCTCCGGCGGGTACCGGTTCGCCTGGTCGGCCCAGGTCTGCGCCTCGACGCCGCCCGCGAGCCCCCCGAGGCGCCGGATGTCGGGCTCGGCCCAGTCCGCGCCCTCCCGGCGCAGCCCCTCCAGCAGCGCGGCGTCGTCGGCCGCGTCGTACGGCGCCAACGGCGGCGCCTGGTTGGTGACCGCGTGGGTGGTCGCATCGTGGGGAGCCGTGGTCGTCATCCCTCGACATTACGAATCTCATGCGACCGTGGCAAGAGTGTAATATCGGCGGTCGTGTCCATCGTCCGCCCGGTGTCGGCCAGGTCAGCGCTGCTGAGCATGCTGCTCGGCGCCCACCCGCCCACGATGAGCGCGCGCGAGCTGGTCGCCGCCGTCGGCCTGGTGGGGGTCGCCGAGTCCGCCGCCCGCGCCGCGCTGTCGCGCATGGTGGCCGCGGGCGACCTGGACCGCGCCGACGGCCGGTACACGCTGTCCCCGCGCCTGCTGGCCCGCCAGCGCCGCCAGGACGCCGCCGTGCACCCGGAGACGACCCCGTGGCACGGCGAGTGGGAGACCGTCGTCGTGACCGCCACCGGCCGCGATCCCGCCGACCGCGCGGCCCTGCGCGCCGACCTCGCCGCCCTGCGCCTCGCCGAACTGCGCGAAGGCGTCTGGCTGCGCCCGGACAACCTGCGCCGCGCCTGGCCCGACACCGTCGCCACGGCCACCCTGCGCCTGACCGCGCGCCCGGACCAGGACCCCGCCGACCTCGCCGCCGCGCTGTGGGACCTCCCCGCCTGGGCCGCCCACGGCCGCGCCCTCCTCGAGGCCATCGCCACCGCGGCCGACCCGGCGACCCGCTTCGCCGCCGTCGCCATGTCGGTCCGCCACCTGCTGACCGACCCGGTCCTCCCGCCCGCCCTCCTGCCAGCCGACTGGCCGGGCGACGCCCTGCGCGCCCGCTACGCCGAGTACCGCGCCTGGCTCATGGCGACCCGGGTCGGCGTCAGCTAGCCAGGACCTCGCCGATGACCCGCCGGGCGTTCGCGGCGAGCACGGGGTTCGTGTCCTTGTAGTAGGGAAGTTGGATCACCGCGACCGACAACGCCCACCCGCGCCCGCGCAGCCAGGTGGCGTCGTCGACACCGGTCGCCCGACGGAACGCGGCGCGGGCCGAGGCGGGCATCAGGTTCCACGCGGGCATCAGGTCGACGGCCGGGTCGCCCACGCCGACCCCGCTGAAGTCGAGCACGCCGGTCAGCGCGCCGTCGCGGACCACGAGGTTCCCGGGGGAGAGGTCGCCGTGCACCCAGACCGGCGGGCCCGACCACGCGGGCACGGCGAGCGCGGCCTCCCACGCCTCGGTCACCGCGACGGTGTCGACCATCCCGTCCAGCGCGGCGATCGCCTCCCGGGTCGGCGTGTCGCGGCTGACGAGCGGCTGACCGCGGAACGACGTGGGCCCACTGGGCTCGATGCGCCGCAGAGCGCGGACGAACGCGGCGAGGCCCACCGGATCGGCGCCCTCTCCGGGGTTCACGCCGTCGACCCACCGGCAGACGGACCACGGGAAGGGATAGCCGCGGCCCGGCCGCCCCTCGGCCACGGGAAGCGGGATGGGGACGGGCAGGTGCGGGGCCAGGCGCGGCATCCACTCCCGCTCCCGGGCGATATTCCCGGCCGCGCCGGGAATCCGCGGCAGCCGCACGGCCAGGTCCGCGCCCAGCCGGAACATCGCGTTGTCGGTGCCGGAGGAGGTGACCGCGGTGACGGGCAGGTCGGCCCACCGCGGGAACTGGTCGGCGAGGAGCAGGCGGACCAGATCGACGCCGGTGGGGACCTCGTTGGGATGCACGAGCCGACCCTGACCGCGGATGCCGCGTCCGCTCAACCGGATTATCGCCAGCCGACCTGGCGATCCCCCGCATTGTGATGATCGATCGGGCGTTCCCGTTGCGCGCGCCCGGGGGGTAGGCGGTATGATCAGTGCGGTTCCGCGCTCCCGGTGACCCCCAGGCCGGTCGAGCGCGGAACTCTTTTATGTCCAGGGCCGGGCCCCGTGTGGCGGGACGGCGCTGTCCCACCACACGGCACACCCCCAAATACGGGCCCGCGAGCCGACGGATAACTCTCAGTTAATCCGCCGCGATCATCGTAGTGGGCCGGGAGGGCGTGTTGTCAACGCACAGTTACCCTGAGACACTGGTTCGGCTGTTTCCGCGACACACACCTGGGGGACGCACATGTCCGACGGCGGGCCGACGCCGTTGACGAGCAGGCTCGACCGGCTCTTCAAGATCAGCCGCCCGCGCGGCAGGCAGTGGTCCAACGCCGAGGTCGCCGCCGAGGTGAAGAAGGCCAACCCGGACCTGCGGGTCAGCGGCGCGTACCTGTCCATGCTGCGCACCGGCAAGCGGACGAGCCCGTCGACCGACCTGCTCGTCGCGCTGGCCCGCTTTTTCGGCGTGAACCCCAGCTACTTCTTCGACGACGAGGACGGCCAGGGCGAGCGGGTCCGCAGGCAGCTGGAACAGCTGGAGATGTTGCGCGAGCGCGGCGTCGTGGGGATCGCGCAGCGGGCGGTGGGGCTGCCGCAGGCGAACCTCGACCTGATCATCGCCATGCTCGACCAGGCCCGCCGCCAGCAGGGCCTGCCGCCGGTCACCGACGTCGCCCAGGACTGAGCCGTGGCGGGGCGGCGATCCGACCTGCGCCGGATCCGGCGGGAGTGCGGACGTCTGCTCGACGGCCTGCGGCTGCCCGCCCGCGCCGACCTCGCCGGGCTGTGCGGCCATCTCGCGGCCGCCAGGGGCAGGCCGCTGCACGTGGTGTCGGTGTCGATGCGCGCGTCGCAGCCGTGCGGGCTGTGGCTGTCCACACGCGACGAGGACTACGTCTTCTACGACGCCGACACCGGCCGCGCCCACCAGGAGCACATCATCCTGCACGAGATCGGGCACCTCATCTGCGGCCACACCGGCGGCGGCGACCCGGTCCCCGACCTGTTCCCCGACCTCGACCCCGACCTGGTCCGCGCCATGCTCGCCCGCACGACCTACAGCGACGAGCAGGAGCAGCAGGCCGAGATCATGGCCTACCTGCTGGCCGAGATCCTGCGCGCGCCGTCGGTCGACGCCGACGACGTGGCCGCGCGCATCGCCGACTCGCTCAACCACTCCGCGCACCGCGAGCCGCGGTGAACGCCGTGCTGTACCCGCTCTGCGCGGGGATCGCCTGGGTGAGCCTGCTGTTCAAGGTGCTCGGCAGGGGCAGGGGACCGGCCGCCGCGGCGGTGTCGCTGTTCTACCTGTTCATGGGCCTGACGTTCACCATCAGCGACCCGAGGGTGTGGGCGCTGGTCAGCCGGGTCAGCGGCGTGCCGAACCTCGCGCTGCTGCTGTCGCAGGGCGCGGTCATCGGGGTGGCCGCCAGCCAGCTCGCCGCGCTCACCTACTGGGAGCGCTCGGCGGAGGAGGCCCGGCCCCGCGTCCGCGGCCAGACGTACGCGTTCATCGGCCTCTTCGCGGTGATGGCTGGCCTGTTCGCCGCGGCAGACCTCAGCACGGAGGACACGACGACCGCGGTCATCCGGTACGCGGGCAACTGGCGCTACGCCCTCTACCTGCTGCTGTACGTGACCGCTTTCGCCGTCGCCCAGTACCTCCTGGTCGTGCGCTGTCTGCGGTACGCGCGGGCGGTCGAGGGCCGGTGGCTCAGCCGGGGCCTGCGGCTGGCGGCGGTGGGCGCGGTCGGCGGCCTGGTGTACGTCGTGGCCCGCTACGCCGACGTGCTCGCCGGGCCGCTCGGGCTCGACCCGGCGGACTGGGAGGTGGTCGCCCGGCTCGGCGCGGGCGGCGGCGGCATCCTCACCCTGATCGGTTTCAGCGTCCCGGGCTGGGGACCGCAGGTGCGCGCCCTGCGCCACTGGCTGCGCGACTACCGCGCCTACCGCGACCTCTACCCGCTCTGGTCCGCGCTGCGCGCGGCCAACCCCGACCTGGCCCTGGACCCGGAGGCGGGCCGCACCGCCGTGCGGGACCTGGACTTCCGCCTGCACCGCCGGGTGGTGGAGATCCTCGACGGCAGGCGCTGGCTGCGCCCGTACCAGGACCCGGACGCCGTGGTCGCGCCCTCGGGGCTCTCCGGCGACGACCTGCGCGCGCACGTCGAGGCCGCCGCCATCGCCGCCGCGCTCTCGCGCGCGAGCGTGGGCGCTGCCGAGTCGGCGGCCACCAACCCCGCGCCCGCCACCCCGCCCGCCGACGCGGAGACCGACTGGCTGGTGCGGGTCTCCCGCGCCTTCTCGACCCTGGAGCACCGGTGACGCCCGTCCCGACATTCGACGAGACCTTCTACGCCGACCCGTATCCCACCTACGCCCGGCTGCGCGCCGACGGCGGCGTGCACCACGTGTCCACACCGGACGGATCGAAGGCCTGGCTGGTCACCCGTCACGCCGATGTCCGCGCCTGCCTGGCCGACCCGCGCCTGTCGCTGAACCGGGCCAACGCGGGCGACGGCTACCGCGGCTTCGCCCTGCCGCCCGCGCTGGACGCCAACCTGCTCAACCTCGACCCGCCCGACCACACCCGGCTGCGCGCGCTGATCGCCCGCGAGTTCACCCCGGCCAGGGTCGAGGCCATGGCCCCGGCCATCACCTCGGCCGCTGCCGAACTCCTCGACGCCTGCCCGACCGGCGAGCCCGTCGACCTGATCGCGGCCTTCGCCGCCCCGCTGCCGCTGCGGGTGATCGGCGACCTGCTGGGCGTGCCGCGTCGGGACCGCGCCCGCTTCCGCGAGTGGACCCGCACGCTGCTCACGCCGTCGCCGGGCCAGCCGCCGACCGCCGCCCGCGACGCCGTGGCGGGCATGCACGGCTACCTGGTCGACCTCATCGCCGCCAAGCGCGCCGCCCCGGAGGACGACCTGCTGTCCGCCCTGATCGCCGCCCGGGACGACGACGACCGGCTCAGCGAGGCGGAACTGGTCTCGATGGCGTTCCTGACCCTGTGGGCCGGGTACGAGAACCTGGTCAACCTCATCGGCAACGGCATGCGCGCCCTGCTGACCCACGACCAGCCGGTCACCGACCTGCCCACGGCCGTCGAGGAGCTGACCCGCTACGACCAGCCGCTGCAGTTCGCCATCCGCCGCTTCCCCGTGTGCGACATCGAGGTGGGCGGCGTCGCCGTCCCGGCAGGCGACACCGTCCTGCTCGGCATCGCCTCGGCCAACCACGACGAGACCGTGTTCGCCGAGCCGGAGGCGCTGCGGCTGGACCGCGACCCGAACCCGCACCTGAGCTACGGGCACGGCGCGCACCGCAGCTTCGGCTCCCGGCTGAGCCAGGTGGAGGCCGCGATCGCGGTGGCGGCGCTGCTGGAGCGCGGGTGCGCGCTGGCGGTCCCGGCAGGCGACCTGCGCGCGCTGCCGTCGTTCCGCAACCGCGGCCTGGTCGAGCTGCCCGTCACGCTCGGGTGAGCTCGCCCTTGGCCCGGCGCCAGGCGACGACCAGGAACGTCACCAGCCCGATGAGCGGGATGACGCTGATCGCCCAGCTCAGGGCCATCGGCGGGCCGGGCTGCTCCAGCACGGGCAGCGCGATCTCGCCCTGGCCCTGACCGGCAGGACCGTCCACGGTGAACCGGAACGTCCACGTGCCCTCCGCGTCCAGGGCGAACACGTCCAGGCCCCACACCTCCCGGGCGCGCGGGTGCCGGGCCAGCGGCCGCGGGCGGTACTCGCCGCCGTCCGGCGTGACCAGCGCGAGCGTCCCCGACTTGCCCGCGATCCCGCCGTCGGGCACGAAGCTGAAGTCCAGCGACTGCATCGCCCGCAGCGGCCACACGCTGAACCCCACGGTCATCCGGTACGGCCCGGCCTGCACCTGCTCGGTGTGCACGGTCTCCACCGGCGGGTAGGCCAGCGCGGTGCCGGACCCGACGAGCAACCCGCAGACGGCCAGCAGGGCCACGATCGCCTTACGCATCACGCACTCCAGAAGTCAGCCGGAGCATCGCGCCGAAGCGCGCGCCCAGGTATCCGCCGAGCAGGCCGAGCAGCGCCCCCGCGACGCAGGTCGCGATGAGCCGCGTGGGATCGGGGCCGGGCGCGTCGTAGAGCCACATCACCTGCAGCGGCGCGCAGACCACGATGACCACGCCCGCGATCCCGCCCGCGAGCACCGGGACCCGCGACAGCGCCGCCATCAGCGCGGCGACCAGCACCAGGCAGAACGGCACGAGCGCCGGGGTGACGGGGACGCCGTCGAGGTAGTCGCGCACCGACAGCCCGACCGCGTCGGCGTACGCGCGGGCCGCCCACGGCGCGAACCACCAGAACGCCAGCTGCAGCGCCAGCACGATGCCCGCCGCGCCCAGCACGCCCTTGCGGCCGAGGAACCCCCACGCCAGCGAGAGCAGCAGCACCGCGAGGAACGCCGTGCCCGCGTTCGTCCAGCGGACCGGCCCGGGCAGCTGGCCGAGGCCGAGGACGGTGATCGTGCTGGAGGTGAACAGCATGGCCACGGCGGCCAGCGTGCCCCAGGCGAGCCACCGGTTCGCCCGGCCCGCGGCCAGGACGATGACCAGGCCGATCGAGGTGATCATGTCCGACAGCAGCAGGCCGATGTGCGGCGGGGAGTCGATGACCGCGTCGAAGCCGTACAGGCTGTGCCACCACAGGTCCCACAGCCCGTAGAGCAGGAACAGCGTGGCCCCGGTGCCCGAGACGACGTAGCCGACCGGCGCGGTGAAGATCCCGCCGAAGATCCGGACGGGCCTGCCGCCGACCGCCGGGTCGATCGGGCGGCCCGCGCGCTGCGCTGCGGTCGTGCTCAGCACGACGGCGAGGCTGACCAGCCCGGCGATCGCCGCGCCCGCGTACAGCAGCAGGTGCGGCACGGTGAAGAAGGTGTCCGGGCCGACGTCCTCGTGCCACTGGATGTCCCAGGTGGCGCCGACCAGCGACAACAGGGACGCGCCCATCAGCACGGCGGCGGGCAGCGCGCCCCGCGCGGTGTCCGACCGCGAAGCGGTGAGTTGCATGGCAGTCCTCTATCCGTTGACGAGCAAGGGGAAGTCGACGTTCTCGGACCCCGCCGGGCCGTGCAGGGTGACGGTGATGACCCACTGCCCGCCCATGTTCAGCGGCAGTTCGGCCACCCGGCGGCCGTCCGCGCCCGCGCGGGCGGGCACCGGGGCGGTGATGTGGCCCATCTGCGGCATGACGGGCTCCACGGTGACCTCGCGCAGGTCAGCGGGCCGCCCCTGCCCGTCGGTGATCTCCAGCCGCACCTCGTTCGCGCCGATCCTCGGCTCGGCCATGGACAGCCGCACGACGTGGTGCGCGGTCCGCGCGTGCAGCACCGTCGGCTCGTCGTCGGTCGGCCACACCAGCCAGCCGAGCAGGACGACGGCGAACACGCCTGCGACCAGCGCCACGATCTTCATCGCACGACCACCTCGACCGGGACCGTCAGCACGCGGTAGTCGCGTTCGGCCTGCACCCACAGCCGATAGCGGCCGGGCAGCGGGAACCGGTACGCGAACGACACCTCCGGCCCGAAGGACGCCACGGTCTCGTCCGGCCTGCCCATCGACGCCGGGATCATCGCGTGCACGTGGGCCCAGACCGGCGCGTCGGCCGCGGAGGTCGACAGCGGCCCGACGATGATCAGGTGGCCCGCCATGCCCAGCCACGGTTGCAGGTCCGCGGTGTCGCCGAACCGCGCGGTGACCGCGCTCGCGGCCTGTGTCGTGAGGCCGGAGACGTCCACTGTCACCGTGGTGCCCTCGATGTCCCGGGGACCGGGACCCGGCGCCGGTCGGTAGTCGGTTCCCGGGGCCCCGACGGTGAACTCCGAGCGCAGCAGCTGGACCCCGCCGCCGCGGCGCGACAACTCGGCCGCGAGGGCGTACTCGCCCGGCGCGGGCGGCGTGAGGCGGGCCGTGTACTCGCCGGGGGCGGTGCGGATCGGGTGCAGGTGCCACAGCTCGCCGGTCGGCCCCACGACGACCAGGTGGATCAGGGCGTTGTCGCGGACCAGCAGGTCGTCGGCCGGTCGGCCGCTCCCGGTGTCGGTGAGGCCGATGCGCAGGTCCAGCGGGCGGCCGACCCCGTCGCCATCGGCGCGCACCAGCAGGTTCACCGGCGGGCGCGAGTAGTCCACTGTGGAGAGGCGGGCTTCCGGCGCGCCGCCGGTCGGGTCGGTCAGCAGGCCGGGCGGCACGGGCGGCGGGAGGCTCGCCGAGAGCAGCGCGGCCGTCATGCCCACGGCGAGGGCGGCCACCACCGCCCCGGCGGGCGCCAGCGCCACCCAGCCGCGCCGGACGCGCACCGCGACCACCACCGTGACCAGCATGAACAGCCCCGCGCCGACGAACCCGCCGTACGCGGCCTTCTCCCAGGCGGAGACGACCCGCTCGGGCACGATGAACGGGATGCGGGCCACGCGCTCGCCGTCGTCGACCGCCAGCTCCCACGGGCCGGTCCGGTCCACCCGCAGCGTCGCGGCGTAGGGCCCGGGCCGCTCGCCGAGCGCCAGCGTCGCCTCGCTCGGCGTGCTCGGCTCGTCCGAGGTGGACGCGCCCGTCGCCGCGGCGCGCAGCACGAGCGTCCCGGGCGCGGTGCCCGCGTGGGTGACGACCTCCACCCGCAGCGGGCCCGGCACCGGCTCCGCCCGCCGGATCACCACGGTCAGCTCGCGCTCGCCCAGGGTCTGCGCCACGTGCAGGTCGGCGGCCGAGGGCGCGCCGTCGGCCAGCGCCGGACCCGCGCCGACCACCGCGGCGACGAGCGCGGCCAGCACGACGAAGACCTTCCTGACCCCCATGCCGACCACGGTAGTGATCTTTCCCGCGCGGATCGTCCGGACGGCGGGGGACCGGGCATCCCCAATCCGGGGGACGGCGGCCCCTACGGGCGGCCCACAAGCCCGTGCCGATGGGCATACGCCACGGCGTGCACGCGGTCGCGCAGCCCGAGCTTGGACAGCACCCGGGACACGTGCGTCTTCACCGTCTCCTCGCCGACGCGCAGCGCCGACGCGATCTCGGCGTTGCTGCGCGCCTCGGCGATGTGCAGCAGGACCTCGCGCTCGCGGGAGGTCAGCCGCTCCAGCCCCGGCGGCGGGGCCGACGGCCGGACGCACTCGGTGAACCGGCTGATCAGCCTGCGCGTCACCGCGGGGTCGATGAGCGCGTCGCCGCGCGCGGCGACCCGGATGGCGGCGACCAGCTCCTCCGGCGGCGTGCCCTTGAGCAGGAACCCGCTCGCGCCCGCCCGCAGCGCCGCGTAGACGTAGTCGTCGAGGTCGTAGGTGGTCAGCACGAGCACGCGGGTGCCCGCGCCCGCGGTCATGATCGCCTCGGTGGCGGCGATGCCGTCGAGGCGGGGCATGCGCACGTCGAGCAGCGCCACGTCCGGCCGCAGCCGGGCCACCTCGGCCACCGCCGCGTCGCCGTCGCCGACCTCGGCGACGCACTCCAGGTCCGGCTGGGTGTCCAGCACCGCGCGCACGCCGGAGCGGAACATGGCGTGGTCGTCGGCCAGCAGCACGCGCACGGTCACGGGTGCTCCAGCGGGATGCTGACCACGGTCCGCCACCGGCCGCCGTCGGGGCCGTAGGAGACGTCGCCGCCGAACACCGCCACCCGCTCGCGGATGCCCCGCAGCCCCAGCCGGGACGCGGTGCGCTGCGGAGCGGCCCCGATGTCGTTGACCACGGCCACCGTCAGCCCCTCCGGCCGGTACGCCACGTCGACCTCCACCTGACCACCCCCGTGCCGCAGCGCGTTCGTCAGCGCCTCCTGCACGATCCGGTATAGCGCGATGTCCAGGGACCCGGGCACCGCCACCGGAGTCCCGCGCACGGTCAGCCGCACCGGCAGCCCGGCCGCGCGCACGCCGTCGATCAGCTCGTCGACGGTGGACAGGCCCGGCTGGTTGCGCGCGCCGGGGTCGTGGCCGTGCAGCAGGTCCAGCATCCGCCGCAGGTCCGCCATCGCCGACCGGCTCGCCGACTCCACCTCGGCCAGCGACCGGCGCACCGGCCCGTCGTCGGCGACGCCGAGCCGGGCCGCGCCCGCGTGCATGCTGATCGCGCTGACGTGGTGGGAGATCATGTCGTGCAGGTCGCGGGCGACCGCGCTGCGCTCCTCGGCGACCGCGCGCTGGACCGCCACCCGCTCGTCGCGCCTGCGCTGTTCCGCCTCGGCCTCCAGCTCGGCCAGGTACGCGCGGCGGGCGGTGGTGTACCGGCCGACGAGCCAGGGCAGCACCGCGTTCGGGATGACGCCCGCGAACAGCACCACCCGCCAGTCGCCGTCGTAGCGGCCCGCGACCGCCACGCTGGCCAGCAGCGCGCCGATCACCGCGAGCAGGGCGAGCCCGGCCTGCACCGGCCGCAGCCACGCGCCCGCGTGGAAGCCCGCCACCAGCAGCCCGGAGTTGTTGGGCACGCGCATGCCGTCGAAGTCGCTCAGCACCATGCACGACACCAGCACCAGCGCGGCGTGGGCCAGCGTGACGAACCCGGAGAACCGCGCGGGCGCGGCCAGCGCGGCGTCGGCGACGAGCAGCCAGCCGAGCAGCAGCGCGAGCTCCCAGCCCGGCGGCGGGCCCAGGGTGAGGAACAGCCCGGTGTCGGTGACCGCGCAGACCCCGGCGACGGCCAGCGACTGCCGGGTCAGCGACCGCTTGACGTCCACGTCAGCCGTGGGTGTCGAGGAAGGCGAGCGCGGCGGCGTACTTGGCGGCCAGCCGGGCCCGGGTGGCCTGGTCCAGCGCCGCCATGCGGGCGGGTGCGGTGTTTGTCGGCGATGTCGGCCCGCTTGACCGTGACGGCCAAGGGATTGGCGGCGACGCGGGCGAGGTAGGCGTCCTGGTCCTCGCCGTCGACCTTGCTCAACGCGACGACCGCCGTGACGACCTCGTCGGGACAGCCCGCCGCCCGCAGGTCGTCCGCGGTGACCGGGGTGTCCTCGATGACGTCGTGCAGCACCGCGGCCATCCGCTCGTGCTGCCCGTCCACCGCGGCCATGACCCGCAGCGGATGCCCGATGTACGGCCTGCCGGACTTGTCGACCTGCCCGTCATGCGCCTCCCGCGCGATCCGGACGGCGTCCGCTTCGGTGAACATGCCAGGAACGTAGCGCGAGCCTGCTCGGCGAAGCGACGGTTCCGCGTGCTCAGGCGACCGAGTCGTCCAGGGCGTCGAGGAGCCAGGTGTGGGTGACGCCGAGCGGGGCGGGCTCCGCGGTGATCTGGCCCGCGAGGTGCCAGTAGCGGCGGAGCCGGGGGTGGCGGTCGGCTGCGGTGCGGCGGTTCAGCGCGCGCCGGAAGTCCGGGCTGTCGCTGGCGCCGAGGGCGCTGGCGTGGGCGGTGACGAACCGGTCGAGTGCCGGACCGGGCTGTGGTCGGGCGCCTGCCGCCACCTGGGGGAACGCCAGCTCGCACGCCTCGGCGACGGCGGCGTGGAGGGCGGCGAGGTCGGCGATCCGGTCGTGGTCGACGAGCGTGCTGGCCCGCAGGCGGGCGGCGAGCGTCCGGTCGGCGGCGAGCAGCACCAGTTCGGCGTAGGCGACGACCTGCGTCGGGGTCGGCAGCTCGGGCGGGCGCGGCGCGCTGACGTCGAGGAACATGCGCGCCGTGTCCGGCGGGATCGGGCCGGTGGTCATCGGCTGCCAGAGGCGGACCAGGACCTCGTGCGCGTCGTGCCCGTCCTGCACGGCGGACAGCAGTTCGAGTCGCGCGGGGCGCTCGGCGGGGGACGCCTCCTCCACCGCCCGCAGCGCCGAGCGCCGCCAGGCGAGGGCCGACAGCTCGCGGTCGAGGGCGGAGCGCTCGGCGGCGACGGCCTCGGCGAGGGAGCGCTGGCCCGCGAGCAGGTCGGTGATCGACCGCAGGCCCAGCCCGAGCCCGCGCAGCCGCCGGACCAGGCTCAGCCGCTCGACCGCGTCCGCGCCGAACCGGCGGTGCCCGCCGACGCTGCGCGCGGGCTCCAGCAGCCCCTCGTCGCAGTAGAAGCGGATCGTGCGCACGGGCACGCCGGTGCGCCGCGCCAGGTCGCCGATCCCGAGTGTGTCTCCGGTCACCGTCGGTTGAACCTCCAGCCGAGTGGAGTTCCTACGGTAGGTCCATGGACAACGCGCGACTCGCTCAGGGACTGCACCACCACACCGCCGCGTTCGCCGCCGCCGTGGCGGGCGCCGACCCGCAGGCCCGGGTGCCCACCTGCCCGGAGTGGCCGCTGCGGGTGCTGGTCGGCCACATCGGCCAGGCGCACCGCTGGGCGGCGGGCATCGTCGGGTCCGGGCCGTCCCCGGTCCCCGACCCGGTCGACGCCGACCCCGGTCCGCCGGGGGAGTGGTCCGCCTGGCTGCGCGACGGCGCCACCGCACTCGCCGACGCCGTCGCCGCGGCGGGCGACAGTCCGGTGTGGACGTTCTTCGGGGAGCGCCCCGCCCGGTTCTGGCTGCGCCGCATGCTGCACGACACCACGATCCACCACGCCGACGCGGCGCTGGCCACGGGCGCGCCGTTCGCCGTGGAGCCCGACATCGCCGCCGACGCCGTCACCGAGTGGCTCGAGCTGCTGTCCAACCCGGTCACCCCCAGCATCAAGCCGGAGTTCGCCGCGCTGCGCGGCGCCGGGCAGACCCTGCAGCTCAGCCCCGACGCCGGCCCCGGCTGGCTGATCACCCGCACGCCCGACGGCGTGGAGTGGGACAGGACCACCGGCCCCGCGGACGTGACCATGGCCGCGCCCATCGCCGACCTGCTCCTGGTCTTCACCCGGCGGCTGCCCGCCTCCCGGATCACGATCACCGGCGACCGCGCCCTGGCCGACCACTGGCTGGCCCACACGGCGGCATGAGGACAGCGCCGCACCGCCAGGACGGCGGTGCGGCGCTGTTCCGGGGCGACGCTAGCCTGCGCTGCAGGAGACCGTCGGCCAGGTTCTGTTGCCGTTGTGCTGGATGGTGGCCCCCCAGTTGTTGCCGCTGCCGTTCGGCCGGGCGACTAGCTGCTGGGCCGTCGGGTAGCTGGCGCTGATGTTCCACGTCGCGATGACCTTGGCGGGCGACGGGACGTTCATCGTGACCGTCCAGTTGGTGGCGCCGGACACCGAGACGTTGAGGTTGTAGCGGTCGCTCCACTGCTCGCCAGCGGACAGCGTCGCGGTGCAGCTGCCCCCACCGCCGCCTCCGCCCCCACCCCCGCCGGTGCCGCCGACGGTGATGTTGGAGTTGCCGCTGCTCTGGTAGCCCTCGGTCGCCATGATCATGTAGTCGTGGCTGCCCAGGTTCATGCCGTGGCGCGCCCAGGCGTCGAAGTGGTTGCCGGAGGTGATGGTGCCGCCGGTCCGCTTCGACTGGCGCACGCTCCAGTACTGGTTGAACGTCCGGGTGCCCTCGATGGACGGGGCGTTGTAGCGGGTGGTCTGGTAGATGTCGTACGTGCCGCCGTCGGTGGTGACGGTGCCCTTGTACGTGCCGGTGGGCCGGTAGGTGCCCCAGTTGTCGACGATGTAGTACTCGACGAGCGGGTTTCTCGTCCATCCGTACAGCGTCAAATACGCGTTGCCGGACGGGTTGAACGAGCCCGAATAGCTGACGGACCTGCGCCCGCCGGTGGCCCACCCCTTGCCCGCGACGAAGTTCCCCGTGTTGCGCCACGAGGTGCTGTAATTGCCGCCCGAGCCCAGTTCCATGGAAACGGTGCCCTGGCTGTCTGTCCAGAAGGAGTAGAAGTAGCCGTTGTTGGTGCCGGTTTGATTTGTCGTGATGGCCGCCTCGGCCACCCCTGGCGCGAGCGTGGCGGCCGCGACCAGCGCGACCGCGCCAGCCCGGCCGATCAGCCGCCGTAGCCCGCCGCGTCTGCGGCCGGTCGGGACGGCGGTGGCGTCATTCATGTCGGTGTTTCCTCCCCGTTGAGGCCGTGGAACGGGCGCCATTCCTTTGCCCGTCAGTATCGGAGTGGCGGCGTTGTGCGGTCAATGATTTCGGTTATGTTTCGGAAAACGTGGCGTGAATGCGTTCTTTCGATAAAAGGCCCGCGCGCGCCGAAATTTTTCGCATTCGTCCGCGCGGCTCGGTCGGACGCGCCCACGATGGTGTGAACCGGCGGGGGGATGCCGGGCGCGGGCCGATGATGGCCACGACGTTGTCCGCGGGTGGAGGGTTCGGGTTTGTCGACTTCGGAGCGTGACGTCCCGCCGGTGCGGCTGACGACCTCGGCGGCGGTGGTGCTGATGCAGCCCACGACCTTGTGCAATCTGGACTGCTCCTACTGCTACCTCCCCGAGCGGGCGGTGGCGCGGCGGATGTCGACGGCGGTGGCGGACTCGGTCGCCGCGAGCGTGCGCACGTGGTCCCGCTTCCACCCGGTGTCGGTGGTGTGGCACGGCGGCGAGCCGCTGGCCGTGGGCGCGCCGTACTTCCGCGGGCTGCTGGAGCGGTTCGCGCCCGGCGACGAGCACCCGGTCACGCACTCCGTGCAGACCAACGGCACGCTGATCGACGACCAGTGGTGCGAGCTGTTCGCCTCGTGGCCGGTCGCGGTCACCGTCAGCATCGACGGCGTCGGGGAGGCCAACGCCGCCAGGGCCGACTGGGCCGGGCAGGCCAGCACCGACCGCACGCTGCGCGGCGTGGACCGGTTGCGCGAGCACCGGATCCCCTTCGGCCTGATCGCCGTCGTCGCCGAGGCGACCCCCGCGGCTGCCCGGGAGCTGTACCGGTTCGCCTGCGAGCTGGGCTGCGTGGGCCTGGGCGTCAACCTGGCCGAGCAGAAGGGCGTCAATGACGTCCCCGGGCAGGGGGCCAGCGCCGAGGTGACCGCGTTCTGGCGGGAGCTGGCCACCTGCTGGCAGGCCGATCCGCATATCCGGGTCCGCGAACTCGACCAGGCCTACAGCTACCTCCGGGCCGAGCTGGCGGGCGTGGCCGACGCGCGCGCGAACCGGCCCCTGCCGTCGTATCCGATGGTGACCTGGGACGGCGACGTCGTGCCGATCGGCCCCGAGCTGGCCGGGTTCACCCACCCCCGGCACGGCGCCTTCGCCACCGGCAACGTCCTGCGCACCCAGCTGACCGAGCTGGTGGCCCAGGCCCCGCGCGTCCCGTGGGTCGCCGAGGCCATCGCGGGCGCGAGCGCGTGCCGGGACTCCTGCGCGTACTACGCGTACTGCCGCGGCGGGCAGGTGGCCAACAAGTATTTCGAGACCGGCAGGTTCGACAGCACCGAGACCACCTACTGCCGGACCAGCAAGATCAACCTGATGGAAGGGATCCTCAGCCATGCAGAACACAGTTGACGCTCTGCGCCAGCGCATCCACGCCAACGCCGAGCGCCTCGCGGCCCCCACGGCCCGGGCGGCCGAGTGCCAGGACACCGCCAGCCTCGCCATCGGCAGCCTGGGCGGCGTCCTCAACAGCATCCTCGGCGGCCTCAGCGACCGCACGATCAAGCGCGACGTGGTCGAGGTGGTCTGGACCCGGTGACCATCGACGCCACGGCCGACCCCGACGTGGTCGCGCCCGAACCGGTCAACGGCCACCAGATCCTGGACAAGCTCGCCGACCTGCCGATAAGCACCTGGCGCTACCAGTGGGAGGCCGAGGACGTCCGGCACCTCGGTCCCATGGCGCAGGACTGGCAGCAGGTGTTCGGCCTCAGCGCCGACGGGCGCACCATCCCGCTGGTCGACGCCATCGGCGTGCTCCTCACCGCCGTGCAGGCGCTGGGCAAACGCGTCGATGAGCTCCAGCGGCAGCTCGACAACCCGTAACCCCGGGTGAACCCGCGTGGCGCCGATCCCGATCCGGGGGTCGGCGCCACGCGGCGTTCCGGCCGCCGCGGTTCACGCCGACGTCGGCCGATGTGCACCTGTCAGCGGTGTCTTCGCAACTCGCTCACCCGATAGCGTCACAGTCCGTTGGATATGGACGTCGTGGGGAGTCGCCGTGCCGTTACGTGCCCGTGGGTGGTCGGTCGGTCTGGTGGTCGCGCTGGCCGGGTGGGTGCCCGCGCCCGCCGCCGTCGCGGAGGCGCGGCCCGCGCCGCCGGTGGTGCACGACCTGCCGGGGGTCGCGGCCGCGTCCACCGCGGCGGTCGACCCGGGGCGGCGGATCGAGACCGCCCGCACGTCACGCCCGGTCGCGCCCGGGGTCACGCTGGACTCCTTCGACTGGTACGAGCCCGGCGACGCGGGCGGGTGGGTGCGCGGGGACGTGCTCACCGCCGACCTGACGGCGGGCACTACCGTCGGCTACCTCGACCCCGGCCGGGTCTCCGCCGCCGCGCCGCTGTCCGCCCAGGCCGACGCGGGCCGTGCGGTGGCCGCGGTCAACGGCGACTTCTTCGACATCAACAACTCCAACGCCCCCGAGGGCGTGGGCATCCGCGACGGCGAGCTGGTCAAGTCCCCGAACCGGGGCCACCACCGCGCGGTCGGCGTGGACGCGGCCGGGATCGGCCGGGTCATGGAGGTCTTCTTCGAGGGCGCGGTGGCCACCGGCGACGGCACGATCCCGCTCACCCAGCTCAACGCCTCGCACATCGACGTGAACGGCATCGGCGTGTTCAACCCGATGTGGGGGGAGTACTCGCGGGCGAGGGCCGTCCGCGGCGCGGCGCGGGTCACCGAGGTGGTGGTGCGCGGCGACGTCGTGGCCGAGGTCCGCGCGGGCGCGGGAGCGGACCCGATTCCGGCGGACGGGTACGTCCTGCTCGGGCGGGACGCGGGCGCGGACACGCTGGCGGCCCTGGTCGTCGGTGACCGCGCGCGGGTGTCGTACACCTCGCGCACGAGCGACGGGAGCGTGCCGCGCACCGCCATCGGCGGCAACCAGCTGCTGATCAGGGACGGGGAGATCGTGGCCCCGCCGGACCCGCTGCACCCGCGGACCGCCGTCGGGTTCTCCCACGACGGAACCAAGATGTTCCTGCTGACCGTGGACGGCAGGCAGGGCCCGTACATGCTCGGCCTCAACCTGCGTGATGTCGCGTCGATGCTGAAGGAGATGGGCGCGCACAACGCCCTCAACCTCGACGGCGGCGGCTCGTCGACGATGGTCGCCCGGGAGCCCGGCGCCGAGGGGGTCCGGGTGGAGAACCGGCCGTCCGACGGCGCGGAACGCCTGGTGCCGAACGGCCTGGCGCTGTTCGCGCCCGCGGGCAGCGGCGAGCTGACCGGGTTCTGGGTGCGCACGGCGATCGAGCCCGCCAGGGCGCCGGGCGCCGACACCGTGCCCGGTGGCCACCCGGATCGGGTGTTCCCCGGCCTGACCCGAAAACTCCTCGCCAACGGGTACGACGAGACGTACGGCCCCGCGCGGCCCGGGCCGAGGTCGTGGCACGTGCGCGGCCCGCACGGCCGGGTCGACGCCGACGGCGTCTTCCACGCGCAGCGCACCGGGACGGCCGAGGTGACCGTCCGCCGGGGCGGGGTGACCGGCCGGATCGCCCTGACCGTGCTCGGCCCGCTCACCCGCGTCACCCCGACCGCGACCCGGCTGAGCCTGGTCGGCCAGGACGACACGGCGACGTTCGGTGTGGTCGGCTACGACGACACCGGCTCGACCGCGCCGATCGAACCGTCCGATGTGGAGCTGGACTACGACAGGGGGCTGCTGGAGGTGACCCCGGTGGCCGACGGCGGCCTGCGGGTCAGGGCCGTGGGCGCGGAAGGCTCGGGCGTGATCACCGTTCGGGTCGGCGAGCGGGTGACCCGGGTCGCGGTGACCGTCGGCCTGCGGGCGCAGACCTTCGCCGCGTTCGACGACGCCGCGTCGTGGACGTTCGGCTCGGCCCGCGGCACCGGCTCGGTGGCGCCCGCCGACGGGCGGACCGGTCCCGGTCTGCGGCTGACCTACGACTTCACCAAGTCCACCGGGACCCGCACCGCGTACGCCATCGCGCCGCGGCCGATCACGATCGTGGGCCAGCCGCTCGCCCTGGGCGCGTGGGTGTACGGGCACGGCAAGGGGGAGTGGACGGCGTTCACCGTCACCGACGGCCAAGGCGCTACCCGCTCGCTGTACGGCCCGTACATCACGTGGACGGGATGGAAGTACATGGAGATTCCCGTGCCTGCGGGCATGGCGTTTCCGCTGAAGGTGAACAGGTTCTACACGATCGAGACCAAGGCGGACCGGCAGTACACGGGCGAGGTGCTGATCGACGACTTCGTGGCGAAGGTGCCGCCGCCGGTCGCGATCCCCGAGGACCCGGCGGTCACCGACACCGTGGTCGTCCAGGACGGCACGGTCGCGGGGAAGCAGTGGCGGTTCGCGGTCATGTCCGACGCGCAGTTCGTCGCCCGGAACCCCGACAGCGACCTCGTCCGCGCCGCCCGGCGCACGCTGCGCGAGATCAAGGCCCAGCGGCCGGACTTCCTGGTCGTCAACGGCGACTTCGTCGACGAGGCCGCGCCCGCCGACCTCGCGCTCGCCCGCCGCGTCCTCACCGAGGAACTCGGCGACGAGCTGCCCTGGTACTACGTGCCGGGCAACCACGAGATCATGGGCCCGGGCACGATCGACAACTTCGCCCGCGAGTTCGGCGCGACCCACCGGGCGTTCGACCACAAGGGGACCCGGTTCGTCCTGCTGGACTCCTCGACCGGCACGCTCCGCGGCGGCGGCTTCGACCAGGCCGTCCTGCTGCGGCAGGCGCTGGACCGCGCGGCCGCCGACCCGGTCCACTCGGTGGTCGTCCTGCACCACCACCCGCCCCGGGACCCGACGCCGACCAAGGGCAGCCAGCTGTCCGACCGCCGCGAGGCCGCCATGGTCGAACGCTGGCTCGCCGACTTCCGCCGCGACACGGGCAAGGGCGCGGCCTTCATCGGCGCGCACGTCGGCGTCTTCCACGCCTCCCGGGTCGACGGGGTGCCGTACCTGATCAACGGAAACAGCGGCAAGGCGCCGTCCGGGGACGCGGGCGCTGGCGGCTTCACCGGCTGGACCCTTGTCGGCGTCGACCCGGCGGCCCCCGACCGGGCGTGGCCGCACCGGCCCCGTCCGCCGTGGCTGCTGGCGGAGATGCGGCCGCACGTCGACTCGCTGACCCTGCGCGCGCCGAGTGTGGTGGGGGAGGGGCAGTCAGCACCGGTCGATGGGGTGGTCGTCCAGGGCTCCCGCAGTGTTCCGGTGGCGTACCCGGTGGCGCATGACTGGTCGGGGTCCCCGAACCTGCACATCGGCCACCGCCGCGACCTCCGCCCCTGGCACACCGCCCACCTCGACCCGACCACGGGCACCGTCACCGGCCTCCGCCCGTCGACGGTCGTGATCGCGGTGACGGTCAACGGCGTGACCCAGCAGACGACGATCCAGATAGCCCAGCGCATGGCGGCGTGATCACCGGGCGGTCATCCGAGCCGCCGCCACAGTCCCGACAACGATGACCGCCCCGCCGACCGCCCCCCAGACAAGCCCCGACCTCATCACATCGATGACGACCCCCAGGACCGCCCCGACACCGGCAGGCCCGACGACGAGCCCCACCGTTCCGGGGACGCCCCGAGGCCACGCCAGCGCGGCGACCACCCCCGCCCCCAGCCCCGCAGCGGCGAGACTGGCAGGCGGCACCACATCGGCGGCGTCGAGCCCCCCGACCCACACGGTGGTCGCGAACGCGGCGTAGAACCCCACCCCCGCCGCCACGGCGGCCAGGACACCCACCCCGATGGTCTTCACCATCCGGGACTGCCCGCAGCCCAGTCCCGCCAATCACAACGCCCCCGACGGATGCCCCGGCCGCCCGGGCTGGGGGACCGGATGGGCCGTCACCACTCCGCGGCCGGGGTGAAGCCAAGGATGAACCTCGGCTGCCCCGGGGGCTTGCCGCCCGGTTGGAGACAGAGCCGGTGACGGTCCTCGGTCGCTGGGAGCGGGTTGGGGTTGGGAAGTGGTCAGTCGGCCTGGTGGGGCCGGGATGGGACCAGCGACCTTCCTTCGTCGGCGGGCAGTGGAATTCCCCGGTGGACTGGGCGATGAAACCGAGGGTGTTCTCAGCCGGGTAGTCGGGTTCGGGATGGAGTTGGCGACGTTCCTCGGCTGCCGGGAAGTGGTCGATCCGCCGATCCGATGTCCCGCGAGTCGAACCGGCTCTCCGGTGGGCTAGCGCGTCGGGCTTACCTGCAGGAGGGTCTTGCCGAGGGTCTGCCGTGCCTCAATGGCGGCGTGGGCGTCGGCTGCGGCGGTGAGGGGGAAGGTCTGGCCGATCAAGGGCCTGATGCGGCCTGCGGCGGCATCGCTGAGGGCTCGTTCGGTCAGGCGCTTCGCCTCCTCGGTGGTGAACTGGGCCTGCTCGATGCCGCGCACCCGTATCCCGCGGCGTTCCGCCTCCCGGGGGTCGATGGGGGCGAAGCCGCCGCTGGCGGCTCCGTGGGCGGAGAAGCGGCCGCCCCGAGCGGTCGCGGTGAAGGCGGCTGCGCCGAGGTCGCCGCCGACGCCGTCGAACACCACCTGCGGGCCGGTGCCGTCGGTCGCCTCGTGGAGTCGGTCGAGCCAGTTCGTCGAGTAGTCGACCACGACCTCGGCGCCCAGGTTCTCGACCTCCTTCAGCTTGCGGGCTCCGCGCGCCGCGGCGATGACGCGGGCGCCTGCCGATCGGGCCAGTTGGACGAGGAGGACGCCCATGCCGCCTGCCGCGCCGGTGATCAGCACCCATTCGCCGGGCTGGATCTCAGCGCCGTCGAACAGGCCCACCGCGGTGGGGCCGTCGTGCTGGAGCGCGGCGGCCTCCGCCAGCCCCACCCCGTCCGGCACGGCGACCAGCGCTTGCTCGGCCACTAGCGCGTGCTCGGCGTACCCGCCGAAGTGGACGGTCCTGGCCGCGACCGCCCGCCCCGCCCACGCCGGGTCCACCCCCGGGCCGACGGCGGCGACGTGCCCGGCGACCGCGCCCCCGGGCACGAACGGCGGCGTCAGCCCGAACTGCTCACCCCACCCGCCGCGGATCTGGGTGTCCAGGAACAACACGTCCACATCGGACACGGCCACCACCACCTGACCCGCCCCCGGGACCGGGACCGGCGCCTCGCCGGGCACCAGGACCTCCGGTCCCCCGAACGCCACCGCGCGCACAGCCAACATCACGACCTCCACAGAATCCGTTCCGTCGAGGCCAAGAGTCCGATGTCAGGTTAACTGGAGGTCAAGCGCCGGTGATCCACGCCTCACGCCAGGCCCGCGGCGATCAGCTGCTGCCAGATCTCGCCCTGGTCGACCACTTGCACGCCGTGCTTCTCGGCCTTGGTGAGCTTGGCCGCGCCGACGTCGGCTCCGGTGATCAGCAGGTCGGTGCTGGCCGACACGGAGCCTGCGGTGGTGGCGCCCGCCCGCTCGCAGAGGCGCTGGAAGGTGGGGCGGGGGATCTTCTCCCCGGTGCGCGGGTCGCTGATGGAGCCGGTGACGACCACGGTCTTGCCCTTGAGCGGGGCGTCGGTGGCGACGACCGGCGGCAGGTCCTCCTCGCGGACGTCGAGGGAGACGCCCAGCGCGCGCAGCCGGTCGATCTCCGGGCGCAGGCGGGCCAGGTGCTCGGTCAGCGACGCGGCGACCTTGGGCCCGATGTCCTCGACGGCGACCAGGCGCTCCTCGCCAGCGTCGGCGACCTCCTCCAGCGAGCCGAAGCCCGCCCGGCACAGGCGCGCGGCGGTGCCCTCCGACGCCATCGGGATGGCGAGCCCGATGAGCGCCCTGCGCAGCCCGACGCCTCGGCTGGCGTCGATCGAGTCGATCATGCGGGTGGCCGAGACCTCGCCGATGCGGTCGAACTCCAGCAGCTGCTCGGTGGTCAGCCGGTAGAAGTCGGAGGGGTGTTCTAGCAGTCCCGCCTCGGCGAGCCGTTCGATCCACACGCCGCCGACGGCCTCGATGTCGGCCGCCGCGCGCGAGGCCCAGTGGATGAGCCTGCGCACGGTCTGCGCCGGGCAGGCGACGTTGGTGCAGAACAGTTCCCGGCTGTTGCCCTGCTCGGTGAGCGCCTGCTCGCACGACGGGCACACCGACGGCGGCACGATCTCCCGCTCGGCCCCCGTGCGCTGGGACTCGTCGAGCACGCCCGCGACGAACGGGATGACGTCGCCCGCGCGCCGGACCAGCACGGTGTCGCCGATGCGGATGCCGCGGGCGCGGATCACCTCCTGGTTGGCCAGCGTCGCGCGGGTGACCGTCGTGCCGCCGACGAACACCGGCTCCAGCCACGCGACCGGGGCGATCTTGCCGGTCTTGCCGACGTCCCACACGACGTCGAGCAGCACGGTCGTCTTCTCCTCGGCGGCGAACTTGTAGGCCAGCGCGCCGCGCGGGGAGTTCGACCTGGTGCCCGCGGCGGCGTAGGCGCCCCGGTCGGCCAGGCGCAGCACGGCGCCGTCGAGGTCGTAGTCCAGGTCGTGGCGGCGCGCCTCGATCTCGGCGATCACCGCCAGCGCCGCGGCGGCGTCGGCGCAGTGGCGCATGTCGGCGACGGTGAAGCCGAGGGACAGCAGCCCGGCCTCCAGGTCGACCTCGGCGGCGTCCTCCGTGGCCAGCTCGAAGGCGAGGAACTGCAGCCTGCGCTCGGCGACGGTCTCCGGGTCCTTGGCGCGCAGCGTGCCCGCGGCGGCGTTGCGCGGGTTGATCAGCGGCTTGTCCGGGTGGGCTGCGTTGTAGGCGGCGAAGGTCGAGCGCAGCATCATCGCCTCGCCGCGCACCTCGACGCGGCCCTGCGGCGCGATCCGGTCGGGGAGGCCGTCGACCAGCGCGCGGACCAGCTCGGTGACGTCGTCGCCGGTGGTCCCGTCACCGCGGGTGATGGCCTGCCGCAGCCTGCCCGACTCGTAGACCAGCGCGAGCGAGAGGCCGTCGAGCTTCGGCATGACCACGACGGGCTGCCCGGGGAACCGGTCGAAGAACGCCTCGACCTGCTCGGGCTTGGTCGCCTTCTCCAGCGAGAGCATCGGCCGCGAGTGCCGGACGGGCGCGTGCAGCACGCTCGGCGCCCCGACCTGCTCCAGCGGGTTCGGCACCGGCGCGGACTCCGGGTGCGCCGCGATCAGCGCGCGCAGCTCGTCCTCGATCGCGTCGTACTCGGCGTCGGCGACCAGCGGCGATCCCCGGTAGTACGCGTCGCGCAGAACCACGACCCGATCGGCCAGCTCCTGAATCCGTTCCCGTGCGTCCACGGAGCAGAACCTACCGGCGGCAACCGACATCCCCTCGGCAAGCGGCGCCGCGCGGGGCGAAGTGAGCATCAGCGCGGAAGCCCGACGAGGTCGGCCATCAGGGACATGTGGTGCTCGAACTGCTCGGCGCGCGCGTCGACCATGCCGTCCAAGCGGCCGAACACCTCGAAGCTGATCAGGCCGAAGAGGTGGGTCCAGCCGACGAACACGCGGTCGAAGTGGTCGGCGGAGAGCCCGCCGCCGTACCGGTCGATCAGGCGGCGCAGGTCGGAGCGGACGGGCCCCGGGACAGCCGGGGTGACCGGCGCCAGCCGGTCGGCGGCGTCGATGGCGACGGCCACCAGCAGGAACACGACCTTGGCCGCCGGTCGCACGGTCTCCTGGGGCGCGGCGTAGCCGGGCACCGGGTTGCCGTAGAGCAGGCCGTACTCGGCCGGGTGCGCGAGCGCCCACGCCCGCGCGGCGCGGCAGACGGCCAGCCACCGGCCGCGCAGGTCCGCGCGCGGGACCGCCGCCTCAGCTTCTTCCGCCGCCGCTCCGAGGGACTCGTACGCGTCGATGATCAGCGCGGTGAGCAGCGCGTCGCGGCTGGGGAAGTACCGGTAGAGCGCGGAAGCGACGATGTCCATGTCCCGGGCCACCGCGCGCAGGGAGAGGTTCGCGCCCTCGGCGGCGAGGCGCCTGCGCGCGACGTCCTTGATGCGCTGGTTCATCTGCGCGCGGACCTCGGCGCGCAACGACGGTGCGGACATGCCCGCCAGTCTCGCACAGCGCCGAGAACACCAGAATGAAGCGAGAACGGTGTTCTTGACCCGCTGATCGCCCGCCGAGTACGGTGGCCCACATCCAAGAACAGTGTTCTCTGAAGGGTGTCGCCCAATGTCCCTGCACGTCATCGTCGGAGCGGGCCCGGTCGGTTCGGCGACGGCCCGGGCGCTCGCGGCGCGCGGCGACCAGGTCCGCCTGGTCACCCGGCGCGGCGGCGGGCCCGAGCAGGAGGGCATCACCCGCGTCGCCGCCGACGCCAACGACGCCGACGCCCTCATCCGGCACGCGGCGGGAGCTACCGCCTTGTACTGCTGCGCGGGCCCGGCCTACCACCGCTGGCCCGCCGAGTGGCCGCCCCTCATGGCCGCGCTCATCCGGGCCGCGGAGGCCACCGGGGCGGTGCTGGTCACCACCGGCAACCTCTACGGCTACGGCGCCGTCGACGCCCCGATGACCGAGCGGACGCCGCTGCGCCCCAACTCGGTGAAGGGCGAGGTGCGCGCCAGGCTGTGGACCGACGCGCTGGCCGCCCACGACGCCGGGCGCATCCGCACCGCCGAGGTCCGCGGCTCGGACTACCTCGGTGCTGGCGCGGTGTCCCCGTTCAGCGTCATGGTCCTGCCCAGGATCCTCGCGGGCCGCCGCGCGTCGGCGCCCGCCGATTTCGACGCGCCGCACAGTTGGACCTACGTCGGGGACGTGGCCCGCACCCTGGTCGCCGTCGCCGCCGACGAGACCGCGTGGGGCAGGCCGTGGCACGTGCCCACCGCGCCGCCGCTGTCCCTGCGCGCGCTCGCCGTCCGCGCCGCCGAACTGGCGGGCGCGCCCGCGCCGAGGCTGACCCGCATGCCCGCGTTCGCCCTGCGCCTGGCCGGGCTCGTCACCCCGGCGGCCCGGGAGCTGGCGGAGGTCCAGTACCAGCTGCGCCGCCCGTTCGTGCTGGACTCCTCCGCCGCGACCGCCGCCTTCGGCATCGAGCCGACGCCCACCGATGACGCTCTCCGGGAGACCATCGCTGCCCTCCGCTGAGCCCACGGGCGCGGTGTTCCCTGGCAAACGAACGCCGCGTTCCGAGCACCAGCACGACGATCAGGCGTGGGCATCGCACAACTCGCGAGCTGTGCCGCTGCTCCGCCTCCACCGCGATCCGCGCTGCCGCCGGCTTGCCGCCGCCGTGCCTCATGATCCACTCTGGACGGTGGGAGAAGTGTTACAGCCGCGCGTGTCGGCCATCCCACACCGCGTGGCTTTGGAGCCCGTTCGGGGCAGTGGGTAGCTTTGCGCCCGGTCTGTTGGTGGCGTGCGGTTGGGCTACGCCGAAATCCCGGAGGAAAACGGTGCGGCGAACCCTGCCGTCGTCGGCGCGCGCTGAGACACCACAACTATCGGCTGTGGGCGGGCGCGGACCTGGTGTCGGTCACCGGGTCCTGGATGCAGGTGCTCGGTCTGAACTGGGTGGTGCTGGAACGCACGGGCTCGGCCACGGCGGTCGGGTTCTCGGTGCTGGCGGGCACGCTGCCCGCGCTGCTGGTCGGCCCGTTCGCGGGCGCGCTCGCCGACCGCGTCGACCCGCGCCGGATCATCATGGCGGGCCAGGCCGTCCACCTCGGATTGGCGCTGCTGCTCGCCGTGCTGGTGTGGGGCGGCGCGCCGCTGGGGATGCTGTACCTGCTCACCGCGGTGTCGGGAGTGGTGACCAGTGTCGAGGGTCCGGCGCTCGGCCGGTTCGGGGCCCAGGTGGTGCCGCCGGAGGACCTGCCGAACGCGCTGGCGCTCGGCTCGCTGGTGAACTCCGCGGGGCGCGTGCTGGGCATGAGCCTCGCCGGGGTGCTCGCCGCGGCGGTCGGCGAGCCTGCGCTGTTCCTCGTCAACGCCGTGACCTTCCTCGCCGTCATCTCCACCGTGCGCGCGGTGCGGGTGGGGGAGTTGCACCCGCTCGCGGTCAGCGCCCCGGAACGGGCCGGGCTGCGCGCCGGGCTGGCGCACGTGCGGGCCAACTCCACCCTCCTCACGCTGTTCGCGCTCGGGTTCGTGCTGTCCAGCCTCGGCCGCAACTACCAGGTGACCATGGCCGCGATGTCCTCGGGACCGCTCGACGCCGGGGCGGAGGGCTACGGCCTGCTCTCGGCGGTGTTCGCCGTCGGCGCGGTCATCGGCGGCCTGATCGCGGCCCGGATGCGCGGCCTCGGCGCGCCGGTCCTGCTCGCCGCCGCCGCGATCACCAGCGTGCTGCAGGCGGTCAGCGGCCTCATGCCCGGGCTGTTCGGCTTTGCCGCGCTCATCGTGGCGATCGCCGCGGGCGCGGTGGTCATCGACACCGTGATGGGCACCCGCGTCCAACTCGACTCGGCCGAGGAGATGCGCGGCCGCGTGCTCTCCGTCCAGGGCGCCGTGGCGGCCGCGGCCGGAGCCGTGGGCGGACCCCTGCTGGGCTGGATGTGCGAGGGCCTCGGCCCGGGCCCGGCGCTGGTCGTCGCGGGCCTGGTCACCCTCGCGGTCACCGGATGCGCGGCCGTGGCCCTCGGCGTCGACCGCCGCGCCGCCGCCCGGGTCGTCGAGGGCCGGGTCCCGGTCGCGGCGGCGGCCGGCTGATCCGCTACCGCGGCGCCGGGACTGCCTTCTCGGCGCCGCGGCTGACGCTCTCCCACCCGGCCCAGGTGGCCATGCGGTTGCGGGAGATGTCGAAGGCGAGGTCGTAGACCATGCTGCCGAGCAGCAGCCGCAGCGGCGGGTCGTCGCTGTCGACCAGGGCCATGAGCGCCTCGGCGGCGAGCCGGGGTTCGCTGTCGACGGAGCCCTCGGCCCACTGCTTCTCCAGTTCCGCCCGCAGCGGGTCGTACGCGGGGTCGGGGGTGGTGGCGGTGCTGCTGGTGTAGAGGTCGGTCCAGTAGCCGCCCGGCTGGACGATGCTGACCTTGACCCCGAACGCGGCGGCCTCGGCGGCCAGCGCCTCGCTCATGCCCTCCAGCGCGAACTTGCTCGCGCTGTAGAGCCCCGTGCTCGGGAAGCCGCCCAGCGCGGCGATGCTGGAGATCTGCACGATGTGGCCCGCGCCCTGGGCGCGGAGCCGGGGCAGGACGGCCTGGCTGACCCACAGCGCGCCGAAGAAGTTGACCTCCAGCTGGGCGCGCGCCTCGGCCTCGCCGAACTCCTCGACCATGCCGGTGAACAACGCCCCGGCGTTGTTCACCACCACGTCGAGCCTGCCGAACCGCTCCACCGCCGCGTCGACCGCGGCGAACACCGCCTGGCGGTCGGTGACGTCCAGCGGCAGCGCCAGCAGGCGCTCCGGGTGCGCGGCGGCCAGGTCGTCCAGCGGCGAGACGTCCCGGGACGCGCCGACCACGCGGTCCCCCGCGGCGAGCGCGGCCTCGGTGAACGCGCGGCCGAGACCGCGGCTTGCCCCGGTGACGAACCAGACCCGAGAAGAGGTGCGCATATGGTTCCCTTCGATTGCGAGACGGACCGTTCCGTCTCGTTATGACCAGAAGACTACCCGTTGGGTTCCGCTTGTCAAGACGGACCGTCTCGTCTCATGTCTGTTACCGTGGTCACGTGTCCACGAAGGCCCTGCCCGATCCCAGCCGCCGCAGCGAGACCGCGCGGCGGGCGATCCTCACCGCCGCCCTCGACCTCGTCGCCGAGGTGGGCTACGCGAAGCTCAGCATCGAGGGCATCGCCAAGGCAGCGGGAGTCGGCAAGCAGACGATCTACCGGTGGTGGCCGTCGAAGGGGGTGCTGCTGTTCGACGCGTTCCTCGGCCTCGCGGGCGACGGCGACGCCGCCGCCCTCTCCGACACCGGCGACCTGGCCGCCGACCTGAAGCTGGTCCTGCGCGCCACCGTCGAGGAACTGAACGACCCGCGCTTCGACCTGCCCATGCGCGCGCTGCACACCGAGATCGTCCACGACCCCGCCCTGGCAGCCGACTACGCGAAGCGGCTGGACGAGCCCATGCGGGAGTTGAAGAAGGACCGCCTGCGGGCCGCCCAGCGCGCGGGTCAGCTGGCCGAGGACGTCGACCTCGACGTGGCCGTGGACCTGCTGTTCGGCCCCATCCTCAACCGCTGGCTGCAGCGCACCGGGCCGCTCACCCCCGAGTACGCCGAGCGGGTCGTGGACACCGCGCTCCGGGGCCTGCGCCCGCGCGAACCGTAGGCGCGCGGCCCAGCGCCCCGGCTGAGGCGGTCGGCGGAGGCCGCGCAGCGGTGCCACACCGCCTTGCCGTCGCGCCGCGAGGTGATCAGGCTCGCCGCCCTGAGCACCTTCGCCTGCACGGACGCCGCGGCCACGGTGATCGACAGGGCGCCGGCCAGTTCGGTCGTGGTGTGCTCGCGAACGAGGACACGGAGCGTCCGCGCGCGGGTGGCGCCGAGCAGAGCGGTCAGCGGCTCGTCGGGTCCGTTCCCATCGAGCAGGGGCAGTGGGAGTGACCGCCGGGTACGAGACGGGGCCGCGCAGCCATGGGGTACGCGGCGCTGACGACGGCCGCGCCCGCGAGCGCGGGGCCGGGACCGCCCCTGTGGTCCAGTCCTGCTAGGGGAGCGCCGACTCGTACACGGTCGTTCATGGCGGTTGACGGACGCCGGATCGCGGGCTTATAGTCAACACATCGGTTGATAAAGGAAGCGGTTGATAACCATGGCGGTTGACGAGTTCGAGGAGCGGTTGGACCGGGCGTTCGCCGCGCTGGGCGATCCCGTCCGGCGTGCGCTGATCGCGCGGCTGTCGCGGGGCGACGCGACCGTGAACGAACTCGCCGAGCCGTTCGCCATCACCAAGCAGGCCGTCTCCCGGCACATCCAGGTGCTGGAGGCGGCGGGCCTGATCACCCGGAGCAAGGACGCCCAGCGGCGGCCGTGTCACCTGAACGCGGCCGCGCTGGAGGAGCTGACGAGTTGGATCGACACCTACCGGCTCGAGGTCGAGCGGCGCTACCGCAGGCTCGACGCCGTGCTGGAAGCCATGGAGGAGCAGGAGAAATGAACGAGACCACGATCACCGCCCGGCCCGGCACCCCGTTCATCGAGGTCGTCAGGGAGTTCGACGCGCCCCGCGGCCGGGTGTTCCGCGCCTGGACCGACCCGGAGATCGTGCCGCAGTGGCTCGGCCCGCGCGGCATGACGATGAAGGTGGTGGAGTTCACCGCGACCCCGGGCGGCGGCTACCGCTACATCCACGCCGACGACACCGGCGAGTACGCCTTCCGCGGCGTCTTCCACAACGTCGTCCAGGACGAGCTGATCATCCAGACCTTCGAGTACGAGGGCGCGCCGAACGACGTCTGCCTGGAGACGATGACGTTCGAGGACCTCGGCGACGGCCGCACCCGCGTGCACGGGCGCTCCGTCTACTCCACCGTCGAGGCCCGCGACGCCATGGTCGCCAGCGGCATGGAGCACGGCATGCGCGAGTCGATGGAGCGGCTGGACGAGGTGCTGGCGCGGTGACCGGCCAGGTGATCGTCGACATCACGATGTCGCTCGACGGCTACGTGACCGCGTCCGGCGCGGACATCGAGCACGGCCTCGGTGTCGACGGCGAACCCCTGCACGACTGGGTCTTCGCGGGCACCCCCGATGACGGCGTGATCCTCGACGAGACGAGCGCGCGGACCGGCGCGGTGATCATGGGCCGCCGCACCTTCGACGTCGTCGACGGCCCCCAGGGCTGGAACGACGCGATCGGCTACGGCGCGGACCGCAACGCCCCGCCGCCGGTCTTCGTGCTCACCCACCACCCGCCGCGCACCTGGCGGCTCGGCGACCGCTTCACCTTCGTCACCGACGGCCCGCGCAGCGCCCTGCGCCAGGCCCGCGCGGCAGCGGGGGAGAAGGACGTCGTGGTCATGGGCGGCGGCGACGTCTGCCACCAGTTCCTCGCCGAGGGCCTGGTCGACCTCCTGCACCTGCACGTCGCCCCGATCGTGCTGGGCGCGGGCACGCGGCTGTTCCCGGCCGAGGACGGGAGACGGCTGCGGCTGGAGCGGGTCGACGTCGTGTCCACCCCGGCGGCCCACCACCTGTCCTACCGGGTCCTGTCCTGAGTGACGCGGCCGGGCGAGGTCAGGTCTCCTCCCGAGGGGCATGGCGCAGATCGCGCGTCGACCACGCGGCGATGACGCCGAGGAGGAGGATCGCCAGGCCGGCGGCGAGGCCGCCGCGCGGGCCGGGCCCGCTGACCGCGACGGCTCCGGCGACCGCGGCGCCCAGGGGCTGGCCGACGCCCCAGGACAGCATCCGGGCCGTGGTGTTGACGCGGGACTGCAGGTCGTCCGGGCAGACGTGCTGGCGGTAGGTGATCGCGTTCAGCACGACCGTCGAGTGCGTCCACCCCCAGACGGTCGCGGCGGCGACCGCGGGGATCCACTGGTCGGCGGCGAGGACGGCGAGACCGCTGACCAGGGACGCGGGCAGCGCGGCCAGGGCCAGGCGGGCGCGGCCCAGCCGCCTCGCCAGCCGGGGCGTGGTCCTGGCGGCCACCACGGCGCCGATACCCCAGCAGCTGAAGAGGGCGCCCAGGCGGGCGTCGCCGGAGGAGCGCACGCCCAGCACCTCGTCGGCCCACGGGACGAGCATCGCCACCCACGCGCCCGCGGCGGCGGCGTGGGTGGTCCCGACCAGGGTGAGCGTGCGGACCACCCGGTGCCGCCACAGGAACGCCAGGCCCGCGCCGATGTCGCGGCGCATTCCGGACGACGGCCCGGCAGGGGCGGAGAGCGGGCCGCTGATCGCACGCAGCAGCAGGGCCGACGCCACGGCGGTGGCGGCGTTCACCGCGAGCAGCGGGGACGGCGCGAACGCGGCCACCGCGAGCCCGGCCAGCGGCGGGATCACCAGCTCCAGCGCGGTAGTGCCGCCGAAGACGGCCGAGTACGCGCTGGTCAGCCGCTCCCGCCCGACCAGGGCGGGCAGCGCGCCGAAGTTGGCCGCGTCGAAGAACACGAAGCAGGTCTGCACCGCGAACCCGACGGCGAGGACGTGGACCGCGGTCAACGCGCCTGCCGCGTGTGCCGCCGGGATGGTCGCCAGCGCGGCGCCCGCGCCCAGCTCCAGCCCCACCATGAGCCGCCGCCGGTCGACGCGGTCGGCGACCGAGCCCGCGACCAGGCCGAACAGCAGGTAGGGCAGGGCTCCGCCCGCCGCGACCGCCGATGTCCAGCCCGCCGAGCCGGTCAACCGGTAGACGAGCACGGGGAGGGCCACGACCGAGACCAGCGTCCCGGCCACGGAGATCAGTCGGGCGGCCAGGTACCGCCGGAAGTCCACATCGCGCACGCCGGGCAGCTTACTTGAGAACGATTCTCGTTATCGTGTAGAACCGGTCCGTGCGCAGAACCCTCCTCATGGCCGCCGCCCTCGTCGCCGCGGGCTGCTCGGCCGCCCCGACCGTCCCGGCCCCCGCCCCGGCACCGCCCTCGGTGGACCGGACCGCTGCCCCGCTGGACCCCGCCCTCGCGGTCACCGACCCGCACGGCGTGCGGATCGAACTCCCCGCGCCGCCCGAGCGCATCGTGTGCCTCAACGGGCTCTGCGACGACATCGTGGTCGACCTCGGCCTCGTCCCCGCGGGCACGAGCAACCCGACGCTGATCAGCCACCCGGCCCTGCTCGGCGAGCGCGGGAAGGCCGTGCCCGTGGTCGCCGGGTCGTTCGGCGGCGAGGACGTGGAGAGCATCGCCGCGCTGGACCCGGACCTGGTGATCGGCCTGGAGGGCGTGCACGAGGCGCTGCGGCCCGCGATCGAGCGGTTCGCGCCGCTGTGGCTGGCCGAACCGGCGACCTGGGAGGAGTCCGTCGGCTACCTGCGGGCGCTCGGCGCGCTCACCGGCCGCACCGCCGAGGCGGTCGCCGCCGAGACCCGCTTCCGCGGCGTCCTCGCCGACACCGCGGCCTCCGACCGCACCGTGGTCGTGATCTACGGCAGCGCGGACGCGATCGGCGTGGACACCGCGGACTCGCTGAAGGGCCACCTGCTCGACGCCGTCTACGACTATCCGTTCCCGGCCAAGGGGACCGACGCCGCGACCGCGAGCAACTACAGCGTCGAGGAACTCCTGGCGCGGCAGCCGGACACGGTGTTCGTCTACTCCCTGCTGTTCTCCACATCGGACAAGCCGCTGAGCGAGCAGCTGGCCGACAACCCGGTGTGGCGGCAGATCCCGGCCGTGCGGGACGGCGCGGTCCACGAGGTGCACCCGAAGCTGTGGGGCTCCGGGCGCGGGCTGCGCAGCCTCGAAGCGGTGCTCGCCGAGGCGCGGGGTCTTGCCCCGTAGCCTCGCCGGGCCGTGGGCGCTCGGCCTGGCGGTGGTGGTGCTGGGCCTGGCCGCGGTGATGGTCGGGCAGCCGTTCGTCGGGCTCAACCGGCTCGTCCCCGCGCTGCTGGCCGCCGACGGCCTCGAACACGCGCTGGTCGTCCAGTCCCGCGCGCCGCGCGCCGCGCTCGCCCTGCTGGCGGGCGCGGCCCTCGGCGCGGCCGGGCACCTGCTGCAGGAGTCCCTGCGCAACCCGCTGGCCGTGCCCGAACTCCTCGGCGTGTCCTCCGGCGCGGCGGCGGCCGTCACCGTGGCCGTCGTCTTCACGCTCCCCGTCCCGCTCCTGGCGGCCGCCGCCCTCGGCGCCGGGGTGGGCGGCGCGCTGACGCTGCTCGCGATCCGCCGCGCGGCGGGCCCGGACTCGGTGCTGCTCGCGGGCGCGGCCGTCAGCGCGGCGCTGCAGGCCGTGCTGCTGGCCGCACACTCCCTTTCGGACACCCGCGACCAGGGCGTGCTAAGCCGGTACCTGTTGGGCTCGCTGACCGGCACCACGTGGACGGACGTGCTGACCGCCCTCCCGATCGCCGCGCTGGCGGCCCCGTTCGCCGTCCTCGCGGTGCCCGCCCTGCGCGTGCTGCGGCTCGGCGACGAGGCGGCCGCCTCCGCAGGCCTGCGTCCGGGTCGGGCACGGCTGGGAGTGCTGGCCGTGGCGTGCGCCCTGGTGGCGAGCGTGGTCGCCCACTGCGGCCCGGTCGCCTGGGTCGGCTTCCTCGCTCCTCGCCTGGCAGGCGGCGGCCTCGGCCGCGCGGCGGCGTGCGGCGCGGTCCTGGTGCTCGGCGCCGACCTGCTCGCGCGGACCGTCCTGTACCCGGTCGAACTCCCCGTGGGCGGCCTCACCGCCGTCCTGGCCGTGGTCGCCGGGCTGCTCACGGCGCGGAGGTGGCGGTGAGGCCCGTCCTTGCCCTGATAGGCGTTACCGCGATCGTCGCGGCCCTCCAAGCCGCCACCGGGTCCACCCTGGCGTTGGGCGAGATCCTTTCCGGGGACCCGCGGGCGACCGCGATCCTCGTCGAGCTGCGGCTGCCTCGGGTCGCCGTGGGGGTCGCGGCGGGGGCGTGCCTCGGTGTGGCCGGGGTGATCCTGCAGGCCGTGCTGCGCAATCCGCTCGCCTCGCCGGAGGTGACCGGGGTCGGGTCCGGGGCGGTGCTCGGGGCGGTGGTCGCGACGACGGCGGCGGCGAGTCCCGCCGGGCTCGTGCTGACCGCGGTGATCGGGGGGACGGTCGGCGGCGGGGTGCTGTGGCTGGTGGCGGCCAGGGCCGGGGGAGACCCGCGCGGGCTGACCGTCGCCGGGGTGCTGGTCTCCGCCGTGCTCGCGGGCGCCGCGCTGATCATCCTCACCGCGCGGCCGCAGCTCGCCGGGGCGATGACGCGCTGGCTCGTCGGCTCGCTCGGCGGGCGGACCTGGGAGCACTGGGCGGCGCTGTGGCCGTTCGCGCTGGTGTGCGTCGTCGCGGGCACGCTGCTCGGGCCGGTGCTCGCGGTGCTGGCCGTCGACGACGACCACGCCAGGGCGGTGGGGCTCGACCCCGGACGGTGGCGGCCCGTCGTCCTGATCGTCGCCGTGGTCGCCACCGCCGCCGCGGTCGCCGCGGTGGGCGCGCTCGCGTTCGTCGGGCTGCTCGCCCCGCACCTGGCCCGCGCGCTCGGCGGGCCGCCGGTCCCGGTCGCGGCGCTCGCCGGGGCGGCCACCGTCGCGCTCGCCGACGCCGTGGCCCAGACCGTCAGCGGCTGGGCGCCCGCCGTCGGCGGGACCCCGCCCAGTCTGCCCGCCGGCGTGCTCACCGCCGTCGCGGGCGCCATCGTCATGATCCGCACCGCCCAGGGAGGCTCCCGGTGATCAGGGCCAGCGGCCTGCGCGTCGGCTTCGGGCCGCGCACCGTGCTCCACGACGTCGATGTCGACGTCCCCCGCGGCCAGTGGTTGGCGCTGGTCGGCCGCAACGGCTGCGGGAAGACGACCCTGCTGCGGGTCATGGCCGGGCTCCTGCGCCCGGACCGGGGGACGGTCACCGTCGACGGGTCACCGCTGGCGGGCCTGTCCCGACGGGACATCGCGCGCCGCATCGCCGTCCTGCCCCAATCGATGCCCGACTCCGGGCTGACCGTGCGGGAACTGGTCCGGCAGGGCCGCTACGCCGCGCGCGGACCGCTCGGGATGCTCGCCGGGGGAGACGACCCCGCCGTCACCGCGGCGCTGGCCGACACCGGGACCGCCGCCTACGCCGACGCCCGGCTCGACCGGCTCTCCGGCGGCGAGCGCCAGCGCGCCCGCCTGGCGCTCGCCCTGGCCCAGGGCGCGCCCGTCCTGCTCCTCGACGAGCCGACGACCTACCTCGACATCCACCACCAGCTCGACATCCTCGACCTGGTGACCCGGCTTCGGGCCGAACGCGGCCTGACGGTCGTCACGGTCCTGCACGACCTCGCCCAGGCCGCCCGCTACGCCGACCGCGTCATCGCCCTGCGCGACGGTGTCGTCCACGCCGACGGCCCGCCTGCCGCCACCGTCACCCCGGCCCTGCTCCGGGAGGTGTTCACCGTGGAGGGCCGGGTGTGGCGCGACGACCGCGGCCGGATCACCTGCGCCTATGACGGGTTGGCCGGGAATCAGCTCGGGGTGTAGGTCAGGCAGTTCGCCGCGTGCGACCCCTGGCCGGGGCCGACGCGCACACCGGAGGCGGTGCATTCCAATTCGGAGTTGTGCACGCAGTCCGTGCGCGAGCAGGCGCCGACCTGGGCGATCACCTTCGGCAGGCCGCCCTTCTCCTGCAGCGGGACGAACGTGCCGCAGTCGGCGGAGCCGTCGATGCCGCTGACGGTGATCGCGTAGGCGTGGCAGCCGTCGTGGTTGTACGAGCAGTTGGTGACCGTGCACTCGTTCACCGCGGGCATTTCCATCGTGGTCATGATTTCTCCCTGGTCTCGAACGCCGATACGGAATGGACAGTGGCACCGGTAGCACAGGCCCGCAACCTGGTGCTAAGCGTTGCCTAACCTTGGAAATCGCCATTTCCCGAATACCGGCCCGACACCGGACGGCCGCCGGGGCGTCAGCGCGGCGTCACCCCCTAATCTTGACTCGTTCAAGAAGATGCGGCACACTTCGGGCGTGCCTGCGACCTCGGACCTCGAACGGATGCTGCGGGGGGTGAACCTGCGCGTGACGCGTCCGCGCGTCGCGGTGCTGTCCGCCGTGCACGACCACCCGCACGCCGACACCGACTCGATCATCGGGGTCGTGCGCGCGGCGCTGGGCGAGGTCTCCCACCAGGCCGTCTACGACGTGCTGCGCGCGCTGACCACCGCGGGGCTCCTGCGGCGCATCCAGCCGCAGGGCTCCGTCGCCCGGTACGAGGCGCGGGTGGGGGACAACCACCACCACGTCGTGTGCCGGTCGTGCGGCGCCATCGCCGACGTGGACTGCTCGGTCGGGGAGGCCCCGTGCCTCACCGCGTCCGCCAGCCACGGCTTCACCATCGACGAGGCCGAGGTCGTCTACTGGGGCCGGTGCCCCGAATGCTCGTCCGCACTCGATTCCTGAGTGTCCTTTTTCCACTCTTGAGAGGATGTTCGTGTCTGACAGCCCAGACGCCGTTGTTGGAGAGTTGAACGACGAGCCAGCGGGTCAGTGCCCGGTGACGGCGGTGCGCCGCAAGCACCCGACCGAGGGTGGCGGCAACCGCGACTGGTGGCCCAACCAGCTCAACCTGAAGATTCTCCGCAAGCACCCCGCCGTCGCCAACCCGATGGACCCCGGCTTCGACTACGCCGCCGAGTTCGCCACCCTCGACCTCGACGCCCTGCGCCAGGACATCGAGCAGGTGATGACCACATCGCAGGACTGGTGGCCCGCCGACTACGGCCACTACGGCCCGCTGTTCATCCGGATGGCCTGGCACAGCGCGGGCACCTACCGCACCATCGACGGCCGCGGCGGCGCGGGCGCGGGCATGCAGCGCTTCGCCCCGCTCAACAGCTGGCCCGACAACGGCAACCTCGACAAGGCGCGCAGGCTGCTCTGGCCGGTCAAGAAGAAGTACGGCCGCAAGATCTCCTGGGCCGACCTGATGATCTTCGCGGGCAACTGCGCCCTGGAGTCGATGGGCTGCCGGACCTTCGGGTTCGCCGGCGGCCGCGTCGACGTCTGGGAGCCGGACGAGGACGTCTACTGGGGCCCGGAGACCACCTGGCTCGGCGACGAGCGCTACACCGGCGACCGCGAGCTGGAGAACCCGCTGGCCGCCGTCCAGATGGGGCTGATCTACGTCAACCCCGAGGGCCCCAACGGCTCCGGCGACCCGCTGGCCTCGGCCCGCGACATCCGCGAGACGTTCGGCCGGATGGCGATGAACGACGAGGAGACCGTCGCGCTGATCGCGGGCGGCCACACCTTCGGCAAGACGCACGGCGCTGGCGACCCGAGCCACGTCGGCCCCGAGCCCGAGGGCGCCCCGCTGGAGGACCAGGGCCTGGGCTGGAAGAACAGCTTCGGCACCGGCAAGGGCAAGCACACGATCACCAGCGGCCTGGAGGGCGCCTGGACGCCCACCCCGGCCACCTGGGACAACAGCTTCTTCGAGACGCTGTTCGGCTACGAGTGGGAGCTGGTCCACAGCCCCGCGGGCGCCAAGCAGTGGAAGCCCAAGGACGGCGCGGGCGCGGGCACGGTCCCCGACGCGCACGACCCGGCGGTGACCCACGCGCCGACGATGACCACCGCGGACATCGCGCTGCGCGTCGACCCGATCTACGAGCCGATCTCCCGGCGCTACCTGGAGAACCCGGACGAGTTCGCCGACGCCTTCGCCCGCGCGTGGTTCAAGCTGACCCACCGCGACATGGGCCCGGTCACGCGCTACCTCGGCCCGCTGGTGCCGCAGGAGACGCTGATCTGGCAGGACCCGATCCCCGCCGTCACCCACGAGCTGGTCAACGCCGAGGACATCGCCGCGCTCAAGGCGCGGGTCCTGGAGTCCGGCCTGTCGGTGTCGCGGCTGGTGGCCACCGCGTGGGCGTCGGCGTCGACGTTCCGCGGCAGCGACAAGCGCGGCGGCGCCAACGGCGCGCGCATCCGCCTTGAGCCGCAGCGGAACTGGGAGGTCAACGAGCCCGAGGCGCTGGCGGAGACGCTGCGGGTGCTCGAGGGCATCCAGGCCGCGTTCAACGCCGAGGGCGGCAGGCAGATCTCGCTGGCCGACCTGATCGTGCTCGCGGGCTGCGCCGCGGTGGAGAAGGCGGCCAAGGACGCGGGCCACGACATCGAGGTCCCGTTCACCCCGGGCCGCGCGGACGCCACGCAGGAGCAGACCGACGTCGAGTCCTTCGCGGTGCTGGAGCCGACCGCGGACGGCTTCCGCAACTACCTCGGCAAGGGCGACCGCCTGCCCGCCGAGTACCTGCTGGTCGACCGGGCGAACCTGCTCAACCTGAGCGCGCCGGAGATGACCGTGCTCGTCGGCGGCCTGCGCGTGCTGGGCGCGAACCACCGGCAGTCCCCGCTGGGCGTCCTCACCGCCAAGCCGGGCCTGCTGACCAACGACTTCTTCGTCAACCTGCTCGACATGAGCACGACGTGGAAGCCGACCTCGGAGGACGCGCAGACCTTCCACGGCTACGACCCGATCACGGGCGAGCTCAAGTGGACGGGCACGCGCGTGGACCTGGTCTTCGGCTCGAACTCCGAGCTGCGGGCCCTGGCCGAGGTCTACGCCAGCGACGACGCGGCCGAGAAGTTCGCCCGCGACTTCGTCGCCGCGTGGGACAAGGTCATGAACCTGGACCGGTTCGACCTGGTGTGAGTCATTCGGGTGCCCAGGTCGGCTTCGGCCGGCCTGGGCACCCGTTTCATTTGCGGTGAAGCAGCCGCCGCGCGGGCGCGTCTGGGCTTCCGGTCAGCGGTCGGCGTTCTGGAAGGCGGCGGCGTTGTCGGCGACCCATTCCGCGAACGGGCGCGCGGGGCGGCCGAGGACCTTGGCCACGTCGTCGGTCGGTGGGTGCTGGGGCGCGTCGGCGTGCTTGGTGTATCGGGCCATCAACGCCGTCACGAACGGCTCGGGCAATCCGTGGGCGACCATTCGGGCGGTGGCCTCCGCGACTGTGATCTCCTCGTATCGCAGGCGCCTGCCGAGGACATCGCCGATGATGGCGACCATGTCCGCGTGGGTGAGCGACCGCGGGCCGGTCAGGTCGAGGCGCTGGTCGACGAGGTCGTCGGTGAGCAGGGCCCGGGCGGCTACCTCGGCGATGTCCCGCTCGTGGATCGGCGACTCGGCGAACCCCGGGAACGGGTACCGGACGACGTCCCCGGCGCGGAGCTGGGCGCCGAACATGCCGACCGCGTTCCCGGCGAACGCGCCGACCCGCAGGCTGGTCCACCCCAGGCCGCTGCCCACCACCGCGTCCTCAGCCTCCTTGTTGCGGTCGCCACGGTAGCGCGACGGCTGCTCCGCCAGCGGATCGTCCACATTCATCGCCGACAGGGCCACCACCCGCCGGACTCCCCGCTCCCGCGCCAGTGCGACCAGATCCGCGGCGGCGGCGCCCACCGCGCGCGGGTGCAGGAACAGCGCGGTGACACCGTCCAGCGCCTCGGCGAGCGACCGCGGCTGGGCCGGGTCGGCTTCCACCACGGGCACGGGCAAGGCCGCCGCCGTCGCGTCCCGCGACACCGCGCGGACCGGCGCGCCCGCGGCGCGTCTACCAGTGGTCTGCCGACCGTGCCCGTGGCCCCGGTGACCAGGATCATGACTGCCCCCCACTTCGTTCGAGTTTCAGATACTACGGAAACCGTAGCAGATGTTTTGGAAGTCGTACGATGGCTGCCCTACGATCCCGGCATGGCTACCGGGCGGGGCTCGGGGGACGAGAACGCCGACGCGAAACGGCGTCGGCGGCGCACGGGCACGGAGATCAAGGAGTCGCTGCGTGAGCTGAGCGTCCAGCTGTCGCTGCTGAACCACCGGATCAGCGCCCACTTCGAGCTGCGCGACATCGACTTCGACTGCCTGGAGATCATCAGGCGGCACGAGCCGATCAGCCCGGGCGCGCTGGCCCGGCGGGTGGGCCTGCACGCGGCGACCATGACCGGCGTCCTGGACCGGCTCGAACGCGGCGGCTGGATCGACCGCGAACGGGACCCAGTCGACCGGCGGGCCGTCGTCCTGCGCGCGCGGCGCGAGCGCAACCCCGAGGTGTTCCGCCTCTACGCGGGCATGAACACGTCCATGGACGAGCTGATGGCCGACTACACGGTCGACCAGCTGGAGGCGATCGCCGACTTCCTCCACCGCACCACGGCGGCGGGCCGCGACGCGACGGACAACCTGTCCGCCCCCTGACGCGACGGTGCCCGGGAGCGCGGGGTGGGACCCCTGCGCGCCCGGGCGCCGTTCGCTAACTCAGCCGGGTCGTCAGTTGCGACCGGGGCGGACCGTGTACTGGGTCTGGGCGTTGAACACCTTCTGGTGCACCGACCGCGCCTGGTTGACGCGGGGGTCGTTGATCTCGATGACGTCCAGGCCCTGCTGGCCGTCCATCGAGTAGATGTAGCCGTTGTACCAGTACGCCGACCACGTGCCCGACGGCCCCTTGCGCTCCGGCAGCGGGTTGAAGTGGCCGATCTCCACCGGGTTCGCCGAGTCGGTGAAGTCCCAGACGGACACCCCGCCCTTGTACCAGGACTGCACCATGACGTCGCGGCCCTTGACCGGGATCAGCGAGCCGTTGTGCGCGACGCAGATCTCGGTGTCGTGGCGGGGGATCTTGAAGTACGAGCGGAACTGCAGCGTCGCGGACGTCCCGGAGCCGGTGATGTCGTAGACGCCGTCCGCGCCTCGGGTGGCCGCGATGTCCGGGCGGCACGTGGCCGCGCCGCCGCCGCCGAGCTCGTCGGTGAAGACGACCTTGGTGGCGTCGTTGTTGAACGTCGCCGAGTGCCAGAACGCGAAGTTCGCGTCATCCCTGACCTGGGTGATCACCCTCGGCCGCTCGCGGTCGGTGATGTCGAACAGCACGCCGTCGCCCATGCACGCGCCCGCCGCGATGTCCTTCTCCGGGAAGGCGGTGATGTCGTGGCAGCCGCTGGTCTCCCGCACGTACCCCGAGTCGACGTCGCCGGGCTTGCCCGGGTTGCCGCCGTCCGGGAAGAGCACCGGCGTGGCGATCACGGCCGCTGCGGTCGGGTCGGCCAGGGGGACCTTGACGATGGAGATCTTGTCGTGCGGCGGCTTGCACCGGGCGATGGACGGGGACGGGCCGTAGGAGGAGATGTAGAGGTAGGCGTTCTTCCCCTCCTTGTCCGGGACCAGGGTGTGGGTGTGCGAGCCGCAGTCGGTCTCCACCGACTTGATGTAGCGGGGGTTGGCCTTGTCGCTGATGTCGAAGATCCGGATGCCCTCCCAGTAGGGCTTGCTCCCGTCGTTCTGGGCCGTCGAGGCGCAGCTGTCGTCGCTGCGCCGCGAGTCGACGGAGTAGAACAGCAGGTCGCCCTGCACGGTGACGTCGCCCTGGGAGCCGGGGCAGAGCACCTGGCTGACCATGCGCGGCCGGTGCGGGTTGGCGATGTCGTAGATGGTGAAGCCCGCGTAGTTGCCGCCGATGACGTAGTTCCCGGTGAAGGCGAGGTCGCTGCCGCGCCCGCCGTTGTCGGTCAGCGGCGCGGTGTGCGGGACGTTGGCGATCAGCCGCACGTTGTCGCTGGTCTCGAAGGCGCCCTCACCGAGGTCGCCCTCGGCCTGCGCCGCGGTGGCGCCCAGCAGGAACAGCGCGGCGGTGACGGCGGTCAACCGGGATAATGGCCGGAGCTTCTTTGATCCCACGCCATGTCCTTCCGTCAGGTGGGGTCGGAAGCTCAAAGCTTTCCGGCGTTAAAAGATCAAGACCAGACTTTTTGCCTCGGCCACCGGTCGCGTTCGACCCTCTGGAGCAACGCGTTGGGCTAATTGGCCTCACCCGTGAGCGCGAAGGACCGCAGACGCCGTGTGGCGGCGTACGTGCCGAGCGTGGCGAACGCGGCGGCCATTAGGACCGCGGTGAGCACCGTCAGCGAGGAGTCGACCAGCGGGGTGTCGCCGATCGCGTCGGCGAGCGCGCCCGCGTGCTGGCGGATGCTGAACACCCGCGCGCCGTCGACGAACGACACCAGCAGGTTCTCCCACAGCACGATGTAGACCAGCCCGACCGCGACCGGCCGCTTGGACATCACGCTCAGCGCCAGGAACAGCGCGCTGTAGGCCAGCGACCCCACGGCCGCGCCGACGACCATGCCGACGGCCAGCGCGCCCGAGCCCGCGATCAGCGCCGCGACGGCGAGCGGCACGGCCGTGGCCGCGGTCGTGACCAGCCAGGCGACGGTGAGCTTGGACAGGATGATCTCGCCGCGCGGCAGCGGCTTGGTGAGCAGGTGCGTGATGGTGCCGTCGTCGATCTCCAGGCCCAGCGCGCTGCTGCCGACGATGAGCGCCGTCAGCGGCAGGATGACCGCGAGGCCGAGGTTGCCGAAGACCAGCGGCCCCCAGTCGCCCGCGGTGACGTACTCGTCCTCGCTGGCCACGCCGAGCAGGGTCAGGCCGATCAGCACGATCGGCATCGGGAGGAGCAGCAGCACGCGCCTGCGGCCGAGGAGGGCCCGCGCCGTCAGGCGCATGATCGTGGGGTTCATGTCGTCACCAGGTAGGAGAAGACCTTCTCGAGCGACTCGTCGGAAGGCAGGATCGAGGTCAGCCGGATGGCGCGGGCCTTGGCGAGCTTGGCCACGGCGCGGGTGAACGTGCCGTAGTCGCTGGCGTGCACCTGCAGGCCGCCCGCGGTGACGCTCACGCCCGACACCGACTCCTCGCCGATCAGCGCGGTGGCCAGGGCCCGGTCGTCGGAGGAGGCGATGGTGAACACGTGCGGGCGGTTGGTCATCAGCCGCCGGATGTGGCGGTAGTCGCCGGAGGCGGCCAGCCTGCCCGCCACGATCACCTGCACGGTGCCGGAGAGCTGCTCGACCTCCTCCAGGATGTGCGAGCTGAACACGATGGTCCTGCCCTCGCCCGCCATGCTGTCGAGCAGGTCCATCATGTGCATCCGCTGGCGCGGGTCCATGCCGTTGAACGGCTCGTCCAGCAGCAGCACGGCCGGGTCGTGCACCAGGGCGGCGGCGACGCGGCTGCGCTGGCGCATCCCCTTGGAGTAGGTGGAGATGCGCCGGTCCTGGGCGTCGCGGAGCTCGACGACGTCCAGCGCGGCCCGCGCGGCGGCCGCCGGGTCCGGCAGCTTGTGCAGCTTCGCGCTGGCCAGCACGAACTCCCACGCGGTGAGGAAGCCGGGCACGCTCTCCCGCTCGGTGACCAGGCCGAGGTTGCGGTACATCGCGGGGTTGCGCCACGCGGGCTCGCCGCTGACGCGGACCTCGCCCTGCGACGGGGCGAGCAGGCCCGCCATCAGGTGCAGGACGGTCGTCTTGCCCGCGCCGTTCGGGCCCAGCAGGCCGGTCAGGCCGGGGCCGATCGACAGGGTCACGTCGTTGACGGCGACGACGTTGCCGTACCAGCGGGACACGCCGGTCAGTTCGACGGTGTTCACGAATCGATCCCCCTGTAGCGCCACACCGCGCACGCGGTGCCGAGCGCGATGAGCGCGAGCGTCACGGCGCCGTAGACCGGCCCGTACCCGTCGATCGCGCCGAGCGCGATGTCCGAGCCGAACAGCCAGGTGTCCACGCCGTTGAGCAGGCTGGTCGGGTCCAGCAGCCCGGCGAGGGCGCCGAGGGCGCCGGGGTCGAGCTCGCGCAGGATGGCCGAGATCGGCGCGGTCAGCAGGAAGACGCCGATGATCATGCCGGTGGCGAACACCCGCCGCCCGGACAGCGAGGCGATGGGCAGGCCGAGCGCGGCCAGCAGCGCGGCGTGGACGACGGCGGCGAGCAGGCCCAGCAGCAGGCCGCCCAGCTCGTCGAACACCCCGCCGATGCCGGTGTCGGTGCCGAACGCCATGCCGATGAACATGACCAGCATCGGGATGGCGAACAGCAGGAACGTCGCCGTGGCCAGCGCGGCGACCTTGGTCAGCGCGTAGGCCGACCGGCTCAGCGGGCGCGACAGGTACAGCTGCAGCAGCTTCGTGCGCAGGTCCACCGACACCAGCTCGGGCGCGACCACGGCGACGAACACCGTGGCGGCGAAGGTGAACGTCGAGGCGATCCCGACGTAGTCGATCACCGGGGCGGGCAGCTGGCTGTTGACGATCACGAGGATGAGCGCGGCGATGCTCGCCAGGCCGAGCAGGCCGATCGGCAGCACCTTCGCCCACGGGCTGCGGCCGAGGCCGTACGCGCCGCGCAGGCTGTGCACGTAGAGCGAGCGCGCCGAGTAGCCCGGGCCCAGCCGGGGGCCCGCGTAGCGCTGGTAGCCGATGTCGTGGATCACGCCGGGTTCAGACACGGGTCACCGCCGGGGTCGGGAGGTCGCGGAACAGGTCGGCGACCTGGTGGCGCTGGCGTTCGAGCCGGTGCAGGGCGAGGTCGAGGTCGGCGACGGCGTCGCGGATGAGGTCGTAGGCCGGGCCGTCGTCATCGCCCAGCCGGACGGTCAGCACGCGGTTGTCCCGCCGCACGTCCAACCCCGCGGCGGTGAGCGCGTCGGCCAGCCGGTCGGCGCCCGCGTCGACCTCGACGACGAGCAGGTCGTTGTGCTCGGTCATCGCCGACAGCGACGCCGAGCGCAGCAGCCTGCCCGCGTCGATGGCGACCAGCGACGTGCAGATCCGCTCGATCTCGCCGAGCAGGTGCGAGCAGATGACGACGGAGACGCCGAACTCGGTGCCGATGCGGTGCACCAGGTCGAGCATGGCCCGCCTGCCCGCCGGGTCGAGGCCGTTGGTCGGCTCGTCGAGCAGCAGCAGCTCGGGGTCGTGGACCAGCGCCTGGGCGAGCTTGACCCGCTGCTTCATGCCCGTGGAGTAGCCGCCGATGCGGCGGTAGCGCTCCTCGTAGAGCCCGACGTGGCGCAGCGTCTCCGACGCGCGTTCCCGCGCCGCGGCGGCGGGCAGGCCGCTCATCCTGGCCATGTGGGTCACGAACTCGGCGGCGATCATGTCCGGCGGCAGGCAGTCGTGCTCGGGCATGTAGCCGACCTTGGCCCGGACCCGGTCGCCGTCGGCGACCGGATCGAGGCCGAGCACGCGTATCCCGCCGCCGGTGGGCGTGAGCAGGCCGAGTGCGAGCTTGATCAGCGTGGTCTTGCCCGCGCCGTTGACCCCGACCAGCCCGACCACGCCCGCCTCGATCGCCAGCGTCAGGTCCGCCAGGGCGGTCACCCCGCCGTCGTAGCGCATCTCCAGCGCTGTGGTCTCGATGAGTGGCACGCGGAGAACCTACGGGTGGGCAGGCGGCCCGCACATCCGGTCGAACCCCTGATCTTGGCGGCGCCCCGACCCCTAGGGGGCGTCACCCTCCACTGGGGACGGTGGCCGGGTCGATCAGCACGAGGTCGATGTCCCACTGGCCCTCGCACGCGCCCCGCCGGACGAGCGCCTGGCCAGCGGCGTACGTGCCTGCGGTGAAGAAGACCTCGGCCTCGAAGCCCTCGTTGTCCATCCCGGCGGGGCGGTAGCCCGCGGCGGTCACCGCGTCCTGGATCAGCACGGTGACCTCGTCGATGGGCTTGGCGGTCACGGCCCGGACCGAGAGGTGGCCGTCGGCGCTCTCCACCCGCGTCACCGTTCCCACTTGGTCCAGGGACAGCCCGGCGGGCAGGAGCGCGAGCTCCGCGGGGGGAGCGGCGGCCGGGTCCGGGCACGCGCCCACCCCGGTTGAGCAGCCCGTCAGCAGGACCGCCACCGCGATCAGCGCCCGTTCGACCATGGCGGCCACTGTAGGTAATTCTGGGAATGCCCGCAGCCCTCACGACGGGGTGAAATCCGATCATCCGGTGTTACGGTGTGGCACCGGCGCGCAGGGCGCCCGTGATTCCGGAGGAATGCGTGGTCAAGACCCCTGTCTGGATAGTCGCCGCCACCGCGGTTCTGGCCATGGCGGGCGCGAGCGCCGTCTCCACTCCTGAGACCTCCGGGGCCGACGCCGCCGAGCGCACGGCCGACCCGGTGGGCGCCGAGGAGTGGATGTACCTGCAACGGGCCAACCCGGACGGGTCCATCCCGGACGCCGCGGTAACGCAGGCGATCGCGCAGTCCGAACAGCTGGGCGTGGCCGCGGCGGGCACCGACCAGGTGTGGAAGCCGCTCGGCCCCGGCAACATCGGCGGCCGCATCCGGGACATCGCCACCGACCCGACGGCACGGGGCGTCGTCTACATCGCCACCGGGACGGGCGGCCTCTGGCGCACCGACGACGGCGGCGCCACCTTCGACACCGCCTGGGACGACCGGCTGCCCCAGTCCATGGGCGCCGTCGCGGTCGACTCCCGGGGCGTGGTCTGGGCGGGCACCGGCGAGCCCGACCACGGCGGCGGCTCGGCGTACTACGGCAAGGGCGTCTACAAGTCGACCGACGGCGGGGCCACCTGGACCAACGTCGGCCTCTCCTCGGGCGACACGGTCGGCCAGATCGTCATCGACCCGCGCGACGACGACCGCGTGTTCGTCGCCGTCATGGGCGCGCTGCACGACACCGAGCCCACCCGCGGCCTGTTCATGACCGAGGACGGCGGCGCCACCTGGACCAGGGTGATCGCCCCGCCGAGCGCGTCCACCGGCGTGATCGACGTGACCGTCAACAAGACGAACCCCGACATCATGCTCGCCACGACCTGGGACAAGGTCCGGGACGAGAAGTCGCGCATCTACGGCAAGAACTCCTTCCTGTACCGCTCGACCGACGGCGGCCGCACCTGGGTGAACATCCACCAGGCGCCGCTGCCGCAGAGCGTCGACGTGGTGGGCCAGCCGGACTCGGCGACCTACGTCGGCCGCATGGGCGTGGACTTCAGCGACAGCGACCCCAACCGCGCCTACCTCATCTCCAGCACCGCGGGCGGCAACTTCAACGGCTTCTTCACCAGCGCCGACGCTGGCGCGACCTGGACGCCCGTCGGGGCGACCTCGGGCGGCACGCTGCAGTCGATCAGCGGCGGGTTCGCCTGGTGGTTCGGCCGCGTCTACGTCGACCCGGTGGACCCGCTGCACGTGTTCGTCGCGGGCGTCAGCCTCGCCGAGAGCCTCGACGGCGGCCTCACCTGGACGACCTCGCGCACCCCGCACGCCGACCAGCACGGCCTGGAGTGGGACCCGTTCACCCCGGGCCGGGTGTACCTCGGCAACGACGGCGGCTTCTACTGGTCCACCGAGAACGGCGCGGCGCGCGGCCTGTGGGCCAAGACCCCGTACCTGCCCGTGACCCAGTTCTACGCCATGGACGTCTCGCACCAGGACGGCTCGCGGGTCAACGCGGGCGCCCAGGACAACGGCTCGCTCAAGTCGTGGGGCTCGGACAACACCGTGACCGGCGACTGGTTCGGCTTCGTCGGCGGCGACGGCATGATGAACCGGATCGACCCGACCGACGACCGCAAGTACTACGGCTGCTCCCAGAACGGCGGCTGCCGCGGCTTCGTCGACGGCGCGGGCTTCTCCATGACGATCCCGGGCGCGCGCAAGAACTGGGTGGCGCCGCTGGAGTTCTCCGCCGACCCGCGGATCCTGTTCGGCGCCAGCGAGTACGTCAGCCGGATCAACACCGACGCCGGTCAGCGGACCTGGCAGCGGATCAGCCCCGACCTGACCGAGGGCACCGAGCCGCGCGCCCCCGGCTTCGGCACCGTCACCGCGCTGGGCACGACCGCGGCCGACCCGAACCTGGTCTACGCGGGCACCGACAGCGGCCTGATGTGGGTCAGCCGCAACGCGATGGCGGCCGATCCCGCCCAGGTGACCTGGGAGCGGCTGCGCAGCCCGGTGTTCCCCGGCCGCTGGGTCACCCGGATCACCGTCGACCCGCAGAACCCGAGGGTGGCCTGGGCGAGCTTCTCCGGCTGGCGCTCCGGCGACGGCTACCCGCACCTGGTCATGACCAGCGACGGCGGCCGCACGTGGGCCGACATCGCGGGCAAGAAGATCCCGCAGGCGCCGGTCAACGACGTCATCCGCCACCCGTCCAAGCCGCGCTGGCTGTTCATCGCCACCGACGTGGGCGTCTACCGCACGACCAACCTCGGGCGGACGTGGACCAAGGTCGGCACGAACCTGCCGCTCGTGCCGATCACCGACATCGACCTGCCCGCGGGCAGCGACACGCTCTACGCCGCGACCTATGGCCGCAGCATCTGGACGACGTCGCTCGCCGACTGAGGCCCTGGACCGGCGGCGCACCCGAGCACCCCGGCGGCCCTGGTGGGCCGCCGGGGTCGTCGTGCTCTCGGTGGTGTTCCTCGCGCCGCTGGCGGTGATGGCGCTGGGCTCGCTGCAGCGCCCGCTCCAGCCGCCGCCCGACGGCCTCGACCTCTGGCCCGACCCCGCCGAGTGGGCGAACTACGCCGCCGTGCCCCGGTTCATGCCGGTCGGCAGGCTGCTGGTGAACTCGCTGCTGCTCGTCGTCGTCGCGGTCCCGGTCACGGTCGTCGTCACCTCGATGGCGGGCCTGGCGATCGCCATGGCGCGGGGCCGGGCGCGGCGGTGGCTCATCGGCGTCTCGGTGCTGATGCTGCTGGTGCCCGCGGCGGCGCTGTGGGTGCCCCGGGTCGTCCTGCTGCGCGGGGTCGGGCTGGCCGACACGCCGTTCACCGTCGCCCTGCTCGCGCTCGCGGGGACGACCCCGTTCTACGTCCTGCTGTTCGCCCTCGCCTGCTCGCGCATCCCCACCTCGCTGCTGGAGGCGGCGACGCTGGAGGGGCTGAGCCCGGTCGCGGTGTGGTGGCGCGTCGCGCTCCCGCTGGCCCGGCCCGCGGTCGTGGCGGTGGCCGCGCTGTCCGGGCTGTTCTACTGGTCCACGTTCATGGATCCGCTGACCCTGGTGTCCTCGCCCGCCAACTGGCCGGTGGCGCTGGGGTTGCGGAGCCTCAGCGAGATGGAGGCCGCTCTGTACCCGATCTACCTCGCCGCAGCGGTAGTGGTGACCGCGCCCGCGCTCATCGCCTTCGGCATCGGCCAGCGGTCGTTCTTCTCGTCGGTGGAGCGCTCGTGAGGGCCAGGGCGGTGTGCCTGGCCGTGCTGCTCGCGGCGAGCGCGTGCGCGGAGCCGAGCGCGGACGGGCCAGCGCGGATCACCCTGCAGATCCGGGCCGAGCCGGAGGAGGCGGCGGTCTACCGGAGCCTGATCTCGGCGTACCAGGGCGGGGAGGTCGAACTCGTCGCCGTGGGGCGCGATGACCACCTCACCCGGCTGTCGACGGCGTTCGCGTCGGGGGACGCGCCGGACGTCTTCCTGATCAACTACCGCGACTACGCGCCGTTCGTGCAGCGCGGGGCCGTGCGCGCCGTGGGGCCGCTGCTGGAGGAGCAGGGGGTGAACACGGCGGACTACTACGAGCAGCCGCTGCGCGCGTTCACCTACAACGGCGCGCTGCAGTGCATGCCGCAGAACATCTCGTCGCTGGTCGTCTACTGGAACCGCGCGCTGTTCCGGGACGCGGGCGCCGCGGCGCCTTCGGCCGGGTGGACCTGGGACGATTTCGTGCGCACCGCGCGCGCGTTGACCTCGGACGGGGTCAAGGGCGTGGGCATCGACGCCTCGATCACCCGGATGGCGCCGTTCATCTGGGGCAGCGGCGGCGCGATCGTCGACGACGACGCCGCCCCCACCCGCACGACCCTGCACGAGCCGGGGGCGAAGGCCGCGCTCCAGGCGGTGCTCGACCTGATCGGCACGGGCGCCACGCCGTCGAAGGAGCAGCTCGCCGCGCAGGGGGTGGAGGAGCAGTTCATGACCGGGAAGCTCGCGATGTTCCTCAGCTCGCGGGTGGAGGTCCCGGCGCTGCGCGAGCAGCGCGGGCTCGACTTCGACGTCGCCGCCCTGCCGGTGATGGGCGAGCCCGCGTCGGTGCTGCACTCGGACGCGTACTGCGTCTCGTCGACATCGGAGAACGCGGAGGCGGCGGCGCGGTTCATCGCGTACGCGGTGGGGCAGCAGGGGCAGACGATCACCGCGCTGGGCGGGCGCACGGTGCCGTCGCTGCGCTCGGTGGCGACCTCGCCCGCGTTCCTCAGCCCGACCCGCGCGCCCGCGTCGTCGCAGGTGTTCCTCGACGCCATCCCCCACCTGCGGCACACGCCGGTGGTGCCGTCGTGGCCGGAGGTGGAGGACGTGATCGGCACCCAGCTGGAGCGGGCCTTCCACGACGGCGTCCCGCTCGAGGAGGTGCTGGCGGAGATCCAGCGGCAGGCCGACCCCCTGCTGCGGCGCCGATGAGCCTGCGGGTCGAGGGCGCGCGCAAGGCCTTCCGCGCGGGCGGCGTGGTCGCCCTCGACGGCGTGGACATCGCCACGGAGGACGAGCTGCTCGTCATCGTGGGGCCGTCCGGGTCGGGGAAGTCGACGCTGCTGCGCGCTATCGCGGGTCTGGAACCCCTGGACGCCGGACGGGTGCTCATCGGGGACCGGGACGTCACCTCCCTGCCGCCCGCGGCACGGGATGTGGCGATGGTGTTCCAGGAGGCCGCGGTGTTCCCGCACCTCACCGTGGCGGCGAACATCGGCATCGGCGAACGCGCGCGGGGAGCGGGGCGGCGGTCGATCGAGGCCAGGGTCCGCGAGGTGGCGGGCGTGCTCGACGTCGACCACCTCCTCGACCGCATGCCGGGCGAGCTGAGCGGCGGCGAGCGGCAACGGGTGGCGCTGGCCAGGGCGATGATCCGCGTGCCCGCGGTATGCCTCCTCGACGAACCCCTCGCCTCGGTCGACGCGGAATCCCGCCTCCGCATGCGCGGCGAGATCCGCGCGCTCCAGCGGTCGCTGGGTGTTCCGATGGTCCACGTCACCCACGATCAACTGGAAGCCCTCGCCATGGCCGACCGCGTCGCGGTGATGCACGGTGGCCGGGTCCTCCAGTGCGACACGCCCACGGCGCTGTACGCGCGGCCCGCCACGACGGCGGTGGCGCGGATCGTGGGCCCACTGCCGATGAACCTGCTGGCGTCGGAGGGCAGGGTCGTGGGCGTCCGCCCTGAGCGGATCCGCCTGGGCGGTGATGGCCTGAGGGCGACGGTCCTGGCGGTGGAACAGGCGGGCGAGGAATGCCTTGTCCGCCTCGAGGCGCCCGTCGAGGTCGTGGAGGGCGACCTCCTGGCCCGTCTGCCGTGGACGGCCGCACCAGAGGCGGGCACCAGCGTGACCGTGACGTGGCGGACTGAGGACGAACACCACTTCGACGCCACCACAGGCAACCGCCGATGACGGCCGGCATGGTCGGTCTGACCGTGGGCCGCCAGTGGCAGGGTGGTTCGGAGTTGTCACGGCGTGGGTCGGTTCGGGTGGAGTGGCCAGGCCGCGCGCCTCGGACGGGTGAGACGGTCGCCGGTCGTCGGTGGGTGTGGTGGCGTGGGGTGGAGCCAGCTCGGTCGCCGATGACGGGCTCGTGGGTGAGGGGCGTGATCGGTGGTTGTCAGCGTGGTGTGATGCGGCGGAGGGGTGTGGTCTCACTCGTCGTGGGTGAATGGGGTTCGGTTGTAGGCGTTGTTCGGTTTGGTGGGGCGTCGTGACGAGGGCGAGGTTCGCTCGGCGGTGGCCGCTGGCGGGTCCGTATCTCGTCGGGTCCGCTCTGCTGGTGCTTGTGCCGTTGGTGGTGGCGTCGGCGCTTGCGTTCACGGACTACTACGGGTTCACGGCGCCGGAGTTCACGGGGGGAGACAACCTCGGGCGGCTGGTGGGGGATGGGGCGTTCTGGGAGGCGGTCGGGGTCAGCGCGGTGGTGGCGTTGCTCGTCGTGCCCCTGCGGGTGGGGCTGGCGGTGGGGGCGGCGTTGTTGCTTGCCCGCCGTCGGGTGGGGACGTCTGTCGGGCGGGTCGCGGCGTATCTGCCCTCCGTCATCCCGGACGCGGCGTGGGCGTTGTTGTGGCTATGGATCCTGAACCCGCTCTATGGGCCGTTGCCCGCTCTGCTCAAGATGTTCGGGCTCCCCGACCCCGGCTTCCTCACCACCCCTTGGGGCGCGCGGATCGGGCTGGTGTTGGTGATGGTGTTCCAGATCGGCGAGGCCTTCACGGTCGCCCTGGCGGCGCGGATGGCGATACCGGCCCGGCTGCACGAGGCGATCGCGTTGGAGGGCGGGTCGCCCTGGTTCGCGATGACCCGGGTGACGCTGCCGCTCATGGCGCCCATCGTCATCGTCCTGGCCGTGCGGGACATGGTCGTCGTCGTGCAGAACGCGTTCGTGCCCGCACTCCTGGTCACCGACGGCGGCCCGGCCGACGCCACGCTCACCGCGCCCCTGCTGATCTACCGCCGCGCCTTCGAGTACGGCGAACTCGGCTACGCCAGCACCCTGTCGATCACGCTGCTGGTCCTCACCGGCATCGCCGCCGCCCTCCCGCTCTGGATCGCCGCCCGGCTCGCCGCCCGCCAGCGGACCCGCGCGTGACGTCCGCTGTGCCCGATCGAAAATGAGAAAGACTCGCCAGTAATCGGAACATTCCCGCCGGGCGCACGGCCGAAGATGCGGCCCCGACGGCCTCGCCGACAGGATCGCCTGACTTCGATCTTAAAGGTGAGGACCGTGACAGCCCTTCCCCAGGAACTGGAATCCACCGCGCCGTTACTCCGGAGTCCACAGCGGACGGACACCGCGACGACCGCCGAACTCGCCCTGTCCGAATACGACCCGTACTTCTACGACCACCCGCTCGACCACGTGCCGGTCATGGCCCTGGTCTGCGCCCTCTTCGACCTGACCAGGCTCACCCGCCCCGACGACGACCCGGCCCGGCTCGCCCTGCGGATGGAGTTCCCGTCCTTCTGCGAGCCGAACGCCGACGTGGCGCTCGTCCACAGCGGAACGGCCCTGCTGGCCGAACAGGACGGTGAGGTGGTGTGCTCCGGCGAGCTGAACCGCACCGCACTGCCGCTGCACACCGTCCGGCCCGCGCCGCCGAGCCTGCGCCGCCTGCCAGCCGACCCCGTCCTGGTCCACCGCTGCGACCTGGAGAACGTGCTGGTCACCGGCATGGCCGACACCGGGGACGGCCGGGTCGTCGCCTTCCGCGAGCCCGCCCCCGGACACCGGCTCGGCGTCGCGCCGGACGCGCCCGCCCGGCCGGAGGCGCTGCTCGACGCCGCCCGCCAGTTCGCCACCATGCTCTGCCACACCGAGTTCCGCCGCCCGGAGGACACCCGTCTCGTCCTGCTCGGACTGGAGGCCGATCTCGTCGTCGGCGTGCCCGGCGGCGTGCACCTGCGCTGGTCGCGCACGCGTCCGCCGCGCGGGCGCTCGCGCGTGGAGTTCACCGTCACGACCTCCGACGGCGCCGCGCTCGGCCGGATCGGCCTCGACTGCTTCGCCGCGAGCCCGGCGGCGTACCGGCGGATGCGCGGCGAGGCGCGTTCGGCCTGACCTGGGAGAACGCGCCCGCGGCACGGTCAAGCCGAGCGCTGGCGATCCGGATGTCACATTCTTGGGGTCGGCGGTGCTCTACGGGTATGGACCTGGTTCAGCACGGCCGAGCGGCGCCCGCGGCCGTCCTGGCGGCCCCCGGCGCGCCGGTGGCGCGGGACGGGAGGGAGCGGCGCGTGGCGGCAGCGGGGCGCGTGCGCGCCGACCTCGACGTGATCTTCCGCCGGGAGTACCGGCGGGTGGTGAGCGTCGCCGCCCGCGTGCTCGGCTCGCGCGATCAGGCCGAGGACGTCGCGCAGGAGGTGTTCCTCGCCCTCGGCCGCACGACCGTGCCCGAGGGGGAGGTCCGCGGCTGGCTCTCGGTCGCCGCCGCGCACACCGCGCTGAACCTGCTCCGGGCCAAACGCCGCCGGGCCTCCCGTGAGGAGACCGTCGCCGCGGCTGAGCACACGGTGGTGTCCGACGTCGCCGACGCGGTGGTGAGCCGCGACGAGCGCCGCCGGGTCCGCGCCGCGCTGGCCCGGCTGCCCCGCAAGCAGGCGCTGACCCTCGTGCTGCGGCACAGCGGCCTGAGCTACGCCGAGGTGGCCACGGCACTCGACATGTCCCCCGGCAGCGTCGGCACGACCGTGCGACGCGCCGAATCCGCTCTGCGCAAGGAGTTGAACCGTCATGCGACACCCGAATGAAGGCGTGCTGCGCAGGCTGCTCGACGAGCCCGCCGGGGTGTCCGACGCGGACCGCCAGCACGTGGGCTCCTGTCAGCAGTGCCTCGCCGGTCTGGTGGCGATGCGCGAGGACGCCGACCTGGTCGAGGCCGCGCTGGCGATGGACACCGCCCCGGACACCGACGCCGCCTGGGCGCGCCTGTCGACCGCCTCGCCCGGCCGCGCCGCGACGCCGAGGACCGGCCGGGGGCGCTCGCTGCTGCGCCGACCCGTGGTCGCGGCCGTCGCCGCCGCCGTCGTCCTGGCGGGCGCTGGGACGGCGGCCGCCAACGACTGGCTGCAGATCTTCCGGACCGAGCAGGTCGCCCCCGTCGGCTTCAGCACCGCCGACGTCATGGCCCTGCCGGACCTGAGCGCGTACGGCGAGGTCGAGGTGACCCGCGACGGCGACGTCCACGAGGTCCCGGACGCCGCGGCCGCCGCGGCCGAGACCGGGCTGGACGTGCCCGAGGTGACCTCCCTGCCGCGCGGGGTCGCCGGGGAGCCGACGTACCAGGTGGGCGGCAAGGTCAACCTGACCTTCACGTTCTCCGCCGAGCGCGCCGCCGAGGCCGCGGGCGGCGCGGCGCCGCCCCCGCCGCCGGGACTGGACGGCAGCCAGGTGCAGTTGGTCGCCGGGCCCGGGGTGGCCGCGGTGTGGGCGCAGCCCGCGGGCGTGCCGTCCCTCGTGGTCGGCCGGGCGGTCGCGCCGACGGCGTTCTCCCGGGGCGTGCCCTTCGAGACGGTGCGCGACTACCTGCTGTCGCTGCCCGGCCTGCCCGCCGACGTCGCGACGCAGCTGCGCGCGTTCGCCGCGGACGGCTCCACCTTGCCGCTCCCGGTGCCCGCCGACTACGTGACGACCGCGTCGGCGGAGGTCAACGGCGTCCCCGCCACGGTTCTGGCGACCCGGGACCGCGCCATGGCTGTCGTGCTGTGGGTGGACAACGGCGTGGTGACCGCGGTGGCGGGCGCGCTGGACTCCGACGAGGTGCTGTCGGTCGCCGAGAGCCTGCGATGACCGCCGAGCTCGCGCGGCAGATCGCCACCCTGCCGCCCGCGCCCGCCGTCTGGTGCTCGGGGCTGCGCAAGCGGTACCGCAGGCGGCAGGCCGTCGACGACGTGTCCCTGGAGGTGGGGCGCGGCGAGGTCGTCGGCCTGCTCGGGCCGAACGGCGCTGGCAAGACGACGGTGATCAAGATGCTGCTCGGTCTCGTCCAGCCGGACGCGGGCGAGGCGATGCTGCTGGGTCGGCCCGCCACCGACCCGGCGGCGCGGGCGGCCGTGGGCTATCTGCCGGAGTTGTTCCGGTATCAGCCTTGGCTGACCGCTGCTGAGGTGCTTGCGCTCCATGTGCGGCTGGCGGGGGCGGCGGTGTCCTCGGCGGAACAGCGCTCGTGCCTGGACCTGGTGGGGTTGGGGGAGCGGGCGCGGGACCGGGTGGGCGGGTTCTCGAAGGGGATGCAGCAGCGGCTGGGCCTGGCGGTCGCCTTGGTGGCTCGGCCTGCGCTGGTGATCCTGGATGAGCCCACGAGCGCGCTCGACCCGCTCGGTCGGGCGGATGTCCGGGACATCGTGCTGTCGTTGCGGTCGGACGGGGTCGCGGTTCTGTTGAACTCGCATCTGATCGGCGAGGTGGAGCGGGTGTGCGATCGGGTGGTCATTCTTGATCACGGTCGGGTGGCTGCGTCCGGGACGCTCGCGGAGTTGTTGGGGCAGCGGGAGTTGCGGCTGCGGCTGACCTCGGTGGGGGCGGAGGCGGAGGCCCGGTTGGCGGCGGTCGGGGTTGTGTCGCGGGAGGGGGAGTGGTTCACGGTGGGGTTGCCCGGGGTGGATGACGGGGAGCTGGTGCCTGACCTGGTCCGGGATCTGGCGGCGGTGGGGGTGCGGGTGCATGCGGTGGAGCCTGCGCGGATCAGTTTGGAGGAGCGGTTGTTGGGGATCTTGCGGGCTGGACAGGACGGGGGGTGATCGGTGGGCTGGCGGGCGCGGGGGTGTTCGGTGGGCTGGCGGGCGCGGGGGTGTTCGGCGACGGCGGTGGGTTCGCCGGTTTCTGGTGGGGTGGGCTCGTCGGGTGTCGGCGGGTTGGTTCGCCGGTTTCCGCTGGGGTGGGCTCGCCGGGTTCTTGGCGGGTCGGTTCGGCGGTTCTTGCTGGGGTCGGCTCGCCGGTTTCCGGTGGGGTCGGCTCGCCGGTTCCCGGCGTTGCTCTTGGTCACAAGCGTCCTCGCCGGACGGGCAGGTCTCCGGGATGGGGTCGGGCTTGCCTGCCATCCCGTCGACCTCCCGGAGGGTTACCACACCCAGGGTGGGGGCGCGGAGCTTTCGTTTTCGCTGGCCAGGGCCCTGGGGGCCCTGGCCTGGCAAGTGCCTGTTTTGTTTCGGGGCCGCGCCCCCACCCTGGGTGTGGTAAGGCTTCGCCAGGTCGACGGGATGGCAGGCAAGCCCTGCTTTTGTGGGTGGGCGGGTGTTTTTGTTGTTGTTGTTGTTCGCCGGGTTGATGCGTTCTTTAGGGAGGTGGCTGGTTGTGGGGACTGTGGTGACTGTTGCCGGTCTTACGTTGCGTGAGGCTTCTCGGCGGCGGGTTTTGTGGGCGTTGGCGGGGCTTACTGTGGCCCTGTTGGCGTTGAGTGCTTGGGGGTTCTCCCGACTGGCTGGGGAGTCCGAGTTCGGGACGATGACCAGTGGGCAGGCGCGGCTGGTGGCTTCTCAGTTGCTCAATCTGGTGATGTTCGGCATGAGCCTCATCGCCGCGTTGGGGACGGCGTTTCTTACCGGGCCCACGTTGTCGGGGGAGACTGAGTCGGGGATTGTGTTGGCGGTGTTGGCTCGGCCTATTCGGCGGTCGACGCTGCTGTTGGGGAAGTGGCTTGGGTTGGTGGTGTTCGGGACCGGGTTTGTCGTGGTGGCGGGGCTTGCCCAGTGTCTGGTCGTTCTGGTCACGGTGGATTATTGGCCGCCGCAGCCTGTGGTGGCGTTGGCCTTGTTGGCGGGGCAGACGACGGTCCTGCTGACCCTGGGGCTGTTGCTGTCCACGGCCATCTCGCCGATGGCGTCCGGGGTGGTCGCTGTCGGGTTGTTCGGGGCCACGTGGATCGCGGGGGTGGTGGGTGGGATCGGGGACGCGTTGGGGAATGAGGGGGTTGCTCGGGTCGGCACGATCTCGCGGATGTTGCTTCCCACCGACGGGCTGTGGCGGGGGGCCATGCACGCGTTCCAGGACCCGGCCGGGTTCGCCGAGTTCGGGGCGGCGATGGAGGGGTTCCCGTTCCTGAGCCAGGCTCCGCTGACCGCCACCTACCTCGTCTGGGCGGCGGTGTGGACGGCGATGGTGTGGGGGTTGGCCGCGATTTCCTTCCAGCGCAAGGACCTGTGACAGGTCAGCGGGTGGCGATGGTGCGGATCGCGAGAGTGAGGTCCTTGGCGGTGGGGGCGGTCGCCGGGTCGATGAGCCACTGGGCCATCACGCCGGTCAGGAGGGCCAGGCAGAACGAGCCGACCGCGCGGTGCGTGTCGTCGGTTGTGTTGTCGAGGAACGCCTTGGCCATGCAGGCGCGGGCCGCGTCCAGGCCGCTCGCCAGGGCCGCGCGGATCTCGGGGGCGTGCTCCGCCTGGGCGAGGGCCTCGAAGGTCACCACCAACAACTCCCGCTGCGCGGCGAACAGCTCCGTCACCCGCGTCCACGCGGCCTCGAAGTCCCTTGACGCCGCCACCACCTCGCCGACCGCGGCACCCCACTCGGCGTTCACCTGAACGAGCGCCGCATTGAGCAAGGCTTCCTTCGACCCGTAGTGGTACCCGATGGAAGCGAGATTCGCCCCGGACGCCGCAACGATGTCCCGCGCCGTCGTCCGCGCGTAGCCCTTCTCGATGAGGCACCGCTTGGCGCCTGCCAGAAGATCCTCGCGATGTCCCATCGGGCCAACCTACCGCAGGACTTATACGGGCGTCATAGACGGATGTATGGGCGGTTGGCGTCACGCCGCTTGCAGGGCGGGGAGGTCGCGCAGGGTGCGGAGGGCGTTGTGGACGCGGCTTTTGACCGTGCCGGTCGGGACGCCGAGGGTGGTGGCGGCCGCGGCGGCGGTGCGGTCGGCGTAGAAGACCTCGACGAGGGTGGTGCGGTGGGGCGGGGAGAGGGTGTCGAGGGCGGCGTCGACCATGATGCGGTTCTCGACCTCCTCGCTGGGGCTCGGGGCGGTGGCGGCGCGGGTCAGGTCGCCGTCCGGCAGGGGCACCTCGGTGGGGCGGGCGCGGCGGGCGCGGTGCTGGTCGACGGCGATGTTGTGGGCGACCCGCAGCAGCCAGGCGCGGACCGAGCCGCGGTCCTCGGTCAGCCGGTCGGCGTGCCGCCACGCGCGCAGCCACGTCTCCTGGGCGACGTCCTCCGCGGCGTGCCGGTCGCCGCCGGTGAGGCGGACGGCGTGCGCGAGCAGGGCGGGGCCGTGGGCCTGGATGAGTCCTTCGATCGTGACCATCGTTTTTCCTTTGTCCGCACGGGTTTCCGACACCACAAGCGTCTCGGTTGACGGCCGCGCGGTCGCTGGAGCTTTCCCTCCGGCACCGGGGGCCCGACCCGCCGGATTCCGGCGGCAAACCCGCCGGAGGGGGTGGGGGAATCCCCACCCCCCGATGGTCATTCCCGCCGTCGGACGGCCGCGAGCGGGACGGCCACCACGATGGCCACCGCCGCGAACCACAGCGCCCGGTGGAGCGGGCCGGTGTCCGGTTCAGCGGGCTTCGGGATGGCCAGGCGCTCCTCGGCCAGCGGGGGCGGGGTTGCGTCCGTGAGGATCGTGGTGACGGCCGCGACCGGGTCGACGACCCCGACCCCCGCGACCGGCCGGTCCGCCGTGGCCACCAGGCGGGCCGCCACCTGCGGCGCGGTCAGGTCGCGGTGGTAGTCCCGGACGAGCGCCGCGGCCCCCGCCACCGGCCCGACCGCCAACTCCGCCCCCGACGCGACCCGGTGCCCCGCCCCCGACGGCGCGATGCCGATCAGGTCCACGGCGGGCGCCGCCAGGTCCGGCCGCGCCCCGAGCCGCACATCCGCCACGGGCCCGTCCGGCCCGATCGGCGCCACCGAGAGCACCCCGGGCAGGGCCGCGGGAAACGCGACCTCCCCGTCCTCCCGCACCCGGGCTGACGCCACGACCAGCACATCCCGCTGCCTGGCCAACTCCACCGCCGCCCGCAACCCGGCCGAGTCCCGCGTAGCCACCACCCCTACCGCGATCACCGACGCCCCACCCTCAACCGCCGCCACAATCCCCGCCGCCAACCGCTCCGGCGAGACCTCACCGGGCTCGTCGGCCACCCGCACCGGCAATATCCGCACACCCGGCGCCACCCCGGTCCCAGGACTGATGCCGACGTGGGCAAGGGGCTTGGCCATCACAGCCCGGACGTTCAAGGCGGCGGAGCCGAGCCGCACCGCCGCTACGGGATTGGAGCGGGCGGCATGGACGACGCCCGGCTTTCCGCCCGCGCCCACCGGTCCTGCACGGACAACTGGTCCCGTGTGGACAGCTGCTTGGAAAGAGCTGGCCGGTTCGGTGTCCTCGGCTGTTCGGGAGTGCACGACGGGTCCGAAGGGTGTGGTCGATTCGATGTGGTCGGTGGTTCCGGAATGCGCGACCGATTCGGAGAGTGCGATTGGTTTGGAGTGCGCGGTCAGCGTGGAGAGCGCGGCCGATGGGAGGTCGGCGGTTCCGGAGTGCGTGGCCGGTCCGGGGTGCGTGGCGGGTTCGGAGCGCGTGAACGGGTTGGCGGATGGTCCGGAAAAGGCGGCTGGTTCGGCGTGGGCGGTCGATTCGGAGTTGGCCGTCGAGGTGGCGGCCGATGGGAGGTCGGCGGTTCCGGAGTGCGTGGCGGGTTCGGAGCGCGCGGATGGGTCGGGGTTGGCGGCTGGTCCGGGAAAGGCGGCTGGCTCGGCGTGGTCGGTCGATTCGGAGTTGGTCGCCGAGGTGGCGGCTGGTTCGGGCTGCGTGGTCGGGTCGGTATCCGTGGACGGTCCGGAGTGGTCGGTGGGGCCGGAGTGGGTGGCCGGGTCGGCGGTCCCCTCCGACTCCGGGTGGTCGGTGGGATCGGTCGGTCGGGCGGCCACCAAACCCGCGAGGAATGTGCCGTGGCCTGAGCAGTCCTGGTCGCCGCGACCGCCCGCCAGGTCTGTGCCCGGGAGGACCGCGCCTGCGAGGGCGGGGGCGGTGGCGCTGACCCCGGTGCTGATCACCGCCACCACCCCACCCCCGGTGGTCAAGGGCCAGGCGCGCTCGGGGGACAGGCGGTCCTGGGCCCATGAGCGGTGCGGGGCGGGGTCGTGTGCCGCAGGGGCGCAGTCGGTGAGTGCCGACGCCTTCGGCGGCGCCAGCCACAGCGCCAGGAAGGCGACCACCAGCGCGGTCCTCATGACGGTTCCTCCGTCCAGCCGATCTGCAGCCCCACCGCATCCCGTCGGGTGACGAGGGCGGCGCGGCCCGGGGGTAGTTGCCTGCCTCGGGAGCCGTTGAGCAGGGGCAGCTCGTTCGGCGGCATCGACAGCGTCAGCTCCGGCGTGTTCGACTCCTGGAGCCTGCGCACCACCGCGTCCATCCCCGTGCGCGCGGAGCCTGCCGCGGCGCGGGAGAGCACGACGTGCAGGCCGATGTCGGCGGCCTGCGGGATCAGCTCGACCAGCGGGTCGAGCGGGCCGCCGAGCGACCCGATGAGCAGGTCGTAGTCGTCGACGACGACGAACACCTCCGGCCCGTCCCACCAGTCGCGGTCGCGGAGCCTGCTCGGGGAGATGTCCGCGCCCGGCACGCGGTGGCGCAGTTCGGCGGCGAGCGTGCCGATCAGCTCGGCCGCGCTCGCGGCGGACACCGCCAGCCCGCGCCGGTAGGCGTCCGGCACCGAGTCCATCAGCGACCGCCGGGGATCGATGACCAGCAGCTGCGCCTCATCCGGCCCATACACCTCGGTGACGGCCTCGGTGATCAGCCGCAGCGCGGCGGTCTTGCCGCTGCGGCTGTCGCCCAGCACGGTCAGGTGCGGACGGCTGGCGAAGTCGTGCCAGACGGGCAGCAGGTCGAGCTCACCCACGCCGAGCGCGACGCGCGGGCCGGGCTCGGGGGCGGGCAGCTCGGCCGCAGGCAGCACCGAGGGCAGCATCCGCACCTCGGGAGCGCGCGGCCCGGTCCACGTCTCCTGGACGGCGGCGACGAGCTCCCGGGTCGCCTCGGCCAGCCCGTCGACCGTCGACCGCCCATCGATGCGCGGCACGGCCGCCAGGAAGTGCAGCTTGTCCGGGGTCAGCCCGCGCCCGGGCACGGCGGGCACCTGCGCGGCCCCGCGCATGTCGATCACCGAGTCGATGGCGTCGCCCAGCCGCAGCTCCAGCCGGGTGCCGAGCTGGTCGCGCAGCATGCTGTGGATGTCCGACCACCGGTTCGCGGTGAGGACCAGGTGCACGCCGTAGGACAGCCCGCGCTGGGCGAGCTGGCGGATGGCCACGTCGTGCTGCTCGAAGTCGGCGCGCAGCACGCCCCACCCGTCGACGACGAGGAACACGTCGCCGTGCTCGGCGTCGGCGAACTCGCCCGCGGCCCGGCGGGCCCGGTACTCGCCCATGGTCTCCACGCCGTGCTCGGCGAAGAACCGCTCGCGGTCGGCGAGCAGCGTCTGCACCTCGGCGATCGTGCGCGCCACCTGCTCGCCCTGCATCCGCCCGCACACGCCGCCGACGTGCGGGAGGCCCGCCAGCGCCGCCAGCGTGCCGCCGCCGAAGTCCAGGCAGTAGAACTGCACCTCGGCCGGGGTGTGGGTGAGCGCGAGACCGGTGATCAGCGTGCGCAGCAGCGTGCTCTTGCCCGACTGCGGCCCGCCCGCGACCCCGACGTGGCCGCCGCCCGCGGACAGGTCGACCCGGTGCAGGTCGCGCATCTGGTCGAACGGCTTGTCCACCACGCCGACGGGCACGGTGAGCCGCCCGCGGCCCGCGGTCAGGCCCAGCTCCGGGTCGGGTTCGAGCGGGGGGAGGAGCTGGTCGAGCGACGGCGGCGCGGTCAGCGGCGGCAGCCACACCTGGTGCGCGGGCGGGCCGTGCCCGACGAGCCTGCCGACCGCGACCTCCAGCACCGACTCGGTCGTCTCGTCGGCCGGGACGGGCTGGTCCGGCTCGGGTTCGGCGGGGGAGGCCGAGCGGGCGAGCCCGAACGGGACCACCTGCCTGCGGACCTCCTCCTGCCGCTGTTCCCGGGTGCGGCGGTGGTGGAGACCGGAGACGTAGGCGGCCTTGAACCGCACCAGCGTGGCGACATCGCTGCGCAGGTAGCCGTTGCCCGGCGCGCTCGGCAGCTGGTAGGCGTCGGGGACGCCGATGACCGACCGGCTCTCCATCGCCGAGAACGTGCGCAGGCCGATGCGGTAGGACAGGTGGCTCTCCAGCTTGTGCATGCGCCCGTCGTCGACGCGCTGGCTGGCGAGCAGCAGGTGCACGCCCAGCGAGCGGCCGAGCCTGCCGATCATCACGAACAGCTCGGCGAAGTCCGGGTTGGCCGCCAGCAGCTCGCTGAACTCGTCGACGATGACGAACAGCGTGGGCAGCGGGTCGAGCGGGGCGCCCGCGAGCCGGGCCTTCTCGTAGTCGAGCAGCGAGCTGTGGTTGCCGCTCGCGCGCAGCAGCTCCTGCCTGCGCACCATCTCCCCGTGGAGCGCGTCGCGCATCCGGGTCACCAGTGGGGCCTCGTCGGCGAGGTTGGTGATCACCGCGGAGGTGTGCGGCAGCCGGTCGAGGCCGAGGAAGGTCGCGCCGCCCTTGAAGTCCACCAGGACGAAGTTGAGCACCTCGGAGGAGTGCGTCATCGCCATGCCGAGCACGAGGGTGCGCAGCAGTTCGCTCTTGCCGGAGCCGGTGGCGCCGATCAGCAGGCCGTGCGGCCCCATGCCGCCCTGCGCGGACTCCTTGATGTCCAGCTCGACGGTCGAGCCGTCCTCGGCGATGCCCAGCGGGATGCGCAGCCGCTCCTGGTTCAGCCCGGTGCGCCAGAGCGTCCTGGGGTCCCACTCGTCGAGGTCGGTGACGCCGAGCAGCCGGGGAAGGTCGAAGTCGGCCACCATCGAGTCGGCCACCTCGGTCGCCCCGCCCAGCCGGTACGGCGAGATGATCCGCGCCAGCGTCGTGGCCTTGGCCAGGGACAGCAGATCCGGCGCGCACAGCGCCGTGCGGACCTCCTGGCCGGTGCGGTCGTGGCGCACCATCCGCACCTGCGTGGGGGAGACGTCCAGGCGCAGCGCGGAGCGGCCGGGCACGTCGTCGAGCGCGCCGGAGACGTCCAGCACGACGGCGTTGCGGTACCCCGCCCCCGCCAGCCGGGACTCGGCGGGCACGTCCACCCCGTCGAGGACGACCACGACGTAGGGCTCCTCCCGTCCGGGCGCGGCGCCCGCCTCGAACCGGGCCCGCTCGCCGAGTTCGGCGTCGAGCAGGTCGGTCAGCGCGGCCGTGCCGTCGGCGACGAGCCGGACCTGCCCGGCGGCGTCCTGGTCGACGGGGTGCTGCGCGTGCGGCAGCCACTTGACCCAGTCCCACAGCCCCACGCGGTCGGGATGCGCGCACACCACCACGCGCAGGTCTTCGGGGGAGTGGAAGGTGACGAGCTGGGCCAGGACCGCCCGGGCCAGGCCGCGCGCCGCGTCGGCGTCGCCCTGGAGCCGGACCTGGGCGAAACCGCGCAGGAACAAGGCGGTCGGCTGGTTGGCTACCGTGGTGTAGGCGTTGATGAACCGCCGCAGCGCCCGCGCCGAGAGCGGTTCGAGGTCGGCGACCGGCTTGGTCCCCGGCGGGGTCAGCGTCACGGCCAGGCGCTGGGTGCCGAGGCCGACCCGCACCTCGGCGAAGTCGGCGTGGGCGGCGCGCCGCTCCCACAGCCGCCCGGTCATCGCGACCGACCACAGCCCCGCCGGGTCAGGGTGGTGCCACGCCAGCGCGGTGCGCTGCCGGGCGGCGACATCGCGGACCTGCGACCGCACCTGTCCGAGATAGCGCAGGTAGTCGCGGCGCTCGCCGCGCATCCGCTGCCGCCGCTCCGCGCCGCCGCGACCCAGCTGGCTGAACACCATGACGACGGCCATCACGCCCATCATCGCGGCCATGCCGAGGCCCAGCGCCGGGTTCCTCGGGCCGATGAACATCAGCATCACGACCGCGCCGCCGATCGTCATCGGCAGCATCACCAGCGTGGAGCCCAGGCCGCCGCCGGTGGTCTCGGGCAGGGTCGGCGGCTCCTGGAGGGGCAGGTCGCCGGAGGGCATCTCCGGCGGCTGTTCGCGGCCCTGCCTGCGGAACAACGTCGTGGTCATCGCGGTAGGCCCTTCCGTCATCGTCCTGACGCGCACTACACGGACATGACCTGCCGACGCGTTCACGCTGAACCCTCCTGGGCGGGAGGGCCGTGTAGGCGGCATGGCAAGGACGACCTCGACCGCGGCGACCACCGGCTCCGGGGAGATGTGCAGGCTGACCATCTGCGGTCCGGCCTCCCGGGTGGAGTTGGCCGTCCCGGCGCACGTGCCCCTCTCCGATCTGCTGCCGACCGTGCTCGGCCACCTCGACCCCGCGCTCGCCACCAGCGGCATGGCCCACGGCGGCTGGGTCCTCCAGCGCCTCGGCGAGCCGCCGCTGGACGAGGACGACGGCACCGCGGCCGCGGGCCTCTACGACGGCGACGTGCTGTACCTGCGGCCCCGCGACGACCAGCTCCCGCCGGTCGACTTCGACGACATCGTCGACGGCGTCTACTCCGGACTGTCTGCACGCGAAGACGCCTGGCGCCCGGGGCTCACCAGGGCGGTCTGTGTCGCCACCGCCGTGTTGTGCGGACTGCTCGCGGTGCTGCTCCCGGTGTTCTCCGGACCCGGGATGTTCGCGGCGCTCGCCGCAGGCGCGGTCGCGACCGTGCTGCTCGCGGTGGCCGTGGTCGCTGCCCGGGTGCTCGACGACCGGACCGCCGCCCTCGCGCTCGCCGCGGTGGCCGCCACGGGCGCCGCGGTCGCGGGCCTGGCGGTGGCAGGCGGCGGGGCCTGGTTCACCGGGCCGGGCGTGCTGGCGGCGGGCGCGGGCGCCGCGCTGGTCGCGGCCGCCGCCCGGGCCCTGCTCGGGACCGCCGGGCCAGCCTTCCTCGCGGTGGCCGGCGGCGGCGCGGTGGTGGCCGTTGGCGCGACACTCGGTGTGCTGACCGGGCTCGACGCGCCGACGACCGCCGCCGTCGTCGTCGCCGTGGCGCTGCCGCTGACCAGGCTCGCGCCGCAGTTGGCGATGTGGCTCGCCGGGCTGGCCGTGGAACCGGTGCCCACCAGCGCCGCGGAGTTCCAGGAGGGGTTGGACCCCCTTCCCAGCCGCGCGGTGCTCGACCGCGCCGACGTGGCGAACGCGCATCTCACCGCGTTCCTCGCGGTGTTCGGCGCGGTGTGCGCGGGCGCGTTGCCGGTGGTCGCTTCGGCGTCGCGGTGGGAGGCGGTGGCCTTCGTGTCGGCGTCGGCTGTGCTGTTGCTGTTGCAGGCACGGGAGCTGGCGGGCGTCTGGCACCGGGTCACCGCGCTCGTCCCGGCCGCCGTCGGGCTCGTCGCGGTGCTGGTCGGGTGGGCCGCGACACTGCCCGACGCCGGTGTCGTGGGTGTCCTCATCGGACTGGTGCTGCTGGTCGGTTGCGGGCTGGCGGCCGCGGTCGCGCTGCCCGGCCGCAGGCTCGTGCCCCGGTGGGGCCGCTGGGGCGACGTCCTGCACTGGATCTGCGCGCTCGCGATCGTGCCGCTCGTGCTCGCGCTCGCCGACGTCTACGGGCTGATCGCCGCGCTGGTGTGAACCCGGGGGCACCCGGCGGCCGTGTCCCATCCGGAAGGGAGGAACCGACATGTACAGCAGGCGCGAACAGGTCCAGGCGCACTCGTTCCTGGTCGGCAGGCTCATCGCGGCGCTGCTGCGCGCCGACCCCGACGCGCCGGACCGGCCGCTGCGGCGGACCACGGTCGGGGTCGCGGGCGGGATCGCCGTCGCGGCGCTGGTCGCCGCCGGGGTGCTGGTGGTGGCGCTGCTCACCGGGCGCGGCGGGGACGACTGGCGCAAGCCGGGCACGCTCGTCGTCGACGAGGGCACGGGCAACCGGTACCTGCTGATCGACGGCCGGTTGCGCCCGGTGCTCAACTACGCCTCCGCCCGGCTGCTGATCGGCGGCGACCCCGAGGTCGCGCAGGTCGGCTCCGACGCGCTGGCGGGCACGCCGCACGGGTCCCCCATCGGGATCCTGGGCGCGCCGGACTCGGTGCCCGCGCCGTCGGCGCCCCAGCCGTGGCTGGTGTGCTCGGACCCCGAGGTCACGCTGACCATCGGCGCGACCCCGGGCGTCGTCACCGCGCCGGAGGGCGAGGCGCTGCTGGTGACCGCGGACGACGAGCTCTACCTGGCGTGGCGGGACCGGCGGCTGCGGGTCACCGCGCCGTGGGCGCCGCGCGCCATCGGGCTCGACCCGGCCACCGCGGTCCCGGTCGACCCGGCTTGGCTCAACGCGCTGCCCTCCGGCCCGGACCTTGGCCCGCCGCCGCTGCCCAGCGGCGGACCGGGGCCGCTGGTCGCTGGCCTGCCGACCACGGTCGGGCAGCTCGTCAGCGTGCCGGACGCGGTCGGCGGCGGCCGGTACGCCGTGCGGGCGGAGGGGCTGGTGCCGGTGACCGCCACCGTGGCCGCGCTGCTGCGGGCCGACCCCGACCGGGGCGGGCCGCCTGACCTGCGGATCACCCCGGCGCAACTGGCCCAGCAGACCGTCCTGCCCGCGCCCGTGTGGCAGGCGGAGCTGCCGCCCGAGCCGCCCGTGCCGCTGCGCGTCGACGACCGAGCGCCCTGCGTGCTCTGGTCCGACGACACCGCCTCACTCGTCTCCGCCCCGCCGCCCGTCGCCGAGGCCCCGTCCGCCGGGCTCGTCCGGGATGGCCGGGTCGCCGACCGGATCGCGGTCGCCCCCGGCGCCGGGCTGCTCGCCAGGACCCGTCCCGCCCCCGGGGTGCCCGGCGCGGGCGCCTACCTGGTGACCGAGTCCGGCGCGAAGTTCCCCGTGGCGAGCGCCGAGGCCGCAGCCGCGCTCGGCCTGCCCATCGACACCGCCCGGCTCGTCCCCGCCGACCTGCTCGCCCTGCTCCCGACCGGACCGGTGCTCGACCGCATCGGCTGACCCAATACCCAGGAGGAGAAACCCATGGCCAAGTACGGCTACGACGACGCGGCCCTCGCGCAGATCATCACCGCGACCGGCGCGGCGCAGGACCAGATGAACACGGTCAACGGGCGGGTGTCCGCCATCGCCCACCTGCTGCCCACGGTCAACGCCTCCCGGTCGGGGCAGCGCCTCTCGGCCGCGCTGGCCGACTGGAACACCGACTTCAACCGGGTCGTCGCCCAGCTCATGATGCTCAACGAGAAGGCGAGGGACCTGCTCAAGACCAACCGCAGCGTCGACAACCAGGCCGAGGGCGCGACCGGCGTCTGACTCGACCCGACAGTCTAGAAAGGACAGTCTCATGACCGCGTTCGACATCGACCACGACGGCTACCTCGGCGTCAACGAGCAGCTGCTCGGCCACGTGCGCACGTTCGGCGACATCATCGAGAACCTCAACACCGCGCTCAAGAACATCCCGGAGGCCGCGCGCGGCCAGGCAACGCCGATCTGGCTGGAGGCCCAGACGAACTGGAACCGGATCTACGGCGAGATGCAGCAGAAGCTGAACGCCAACACGCTCTCGTCGATCAACGTGCACGAGATCTTCCGCGACGGCGACCGCACCGGCGCGCAGATCATGCTCTCCTGACCAACCGGCGGTCGTGGGTCCGGTGTGGACCCACGACCGCCTCCCCGCGCAACCGCAAGGAGGAACCCCTGATGGCGGACAAGATCACTTTCGATGAGGAGAAGTACAACCGGCTGGTGAAGGCGATGAACGAGCTGGAGAACGGCCTGCTGCTCGAATCGACGACCACCCCGGCGCTCGTGCTCGACGGCGACATCATCCTGCAGCCGGGCAAGCAGCCGTGGGGGCCCGCGAGCAGGCTGGTGAGCAAGGGAACCGAGTTCGGCGGCTCGGTGGAGCAGCAGAACGAGCTGCTGCGCAAGTCCATCGTGACCTTCGCCAACGCGCTGGAGATCGCCAAGGAGATCTTCAAGGAGACCGACGACCTGGCGACCTACGACATCGCCGACTTCGTCGCGCAGTACCCCGACTTCAACGTCGGCGGCGGCCTGGGCGGGAAGCCGCCCGCCGCCTGACCCCGGCGACACCACGGAGGAAAGACCATGCCTGTGACCCTGCCGGAGGGCGACGACCTCTCCGCATCGTCGTTCGAGCAGATCCTGTTCGCCGTCACCGGGACCGGCCCCGACCTGCGTGGCCAGGTGAACACCGGGGGAGCGCCGGGCGGCCAGCACACGTGGTTCCTGTTCTCCGACAAGCCGAGCGCGGAGAACTCCTGGCACTACCGGGCCTGGAAGACCTACTACTTCGGGGTCGACCTGAACATGGCCGCGTTCGACAACTGGCGCACCATGGTCGAGGAGATCAACGGCGTCGCGGACCAGCTGTTCGCCGGGAAGCTCGGGACGATGGACGTCCAGCGGCTGTGGGACAGCGCCGCGGTCGTGGAGAAGTACGTGTCCTGGCTCAGGACCAGTTCCGAGTCGGTCAGGACGTGGACCACGAGCCTCTCCGGCGAGGGATCGGCGTTCAAGGGCAAGGCGGCGTACGCCATCCAGGTCAACCTGCGGCGGCTCGCCTTCACCCTGGAAGACCTGCGCAGCCAGATCTTCCTGGCCCGCAGGCCCCCGACGCCGGAAGGGCTGCGCAACGCCGCGCAGTGGCTCGGCCTGTTCGGCCAGAACATGGCGAACGCCTGGTGGAAGTCCAACGCCTTCCTGCTGAACGGCGCGGCGAACGCGGCGCGGGCGATCATGGCCAACGTCCGGAACTACCTGAGCAAGCGCGGGCTGTTCCTCGCCAACAAGGGCGAGGGCGGCGACCCGTACTACCTCGACGACGGCAACCCGCTGGGGCTGTCCGCCGAGGAGTGGATCGCCCACGTGCTCCAGACCTACGACTCCCACTCCTACGCCTTCGTCGGCGGCGTCCAGTTCCCCTCTGGCCTCACCTCCGTGTCCGGCGACCTGCGGCAGCGGGCGACGTGGGACAAGTTCAACGCCGCCATCAGCGACTACCTCCGCGCGGAGCTGAACAAGCTCGACGCCGTGGCCCAGCCGATGAGCACCGTGCTCGCGCGCTCCTACGAGGACGCCGCCCGCTCGCTCCGCGAACTGGTGCACAACCCGCCGCCCAACGTCGGCAGCCCGCTGCCCAAGGGCGGCGGGGGCGGGGGCGGCGGGATGCCGCCGCCGCCGAACCTCGAGGACCTGTTGAACGACAAGAAGGACAAGGGCGGCGACGGCGACGGCCGGTTCAAGCTGGACCCGATGGGCGGCGGTGGCGGTGGCCCGAAGGGCGGGCCGAACGGTGGCGGGCCCGAGCTGACGTCGGGGTCGACGATCCGGATGCCGGACGCCATGGGCGGCATGAGCGGTCCAGACGGCGGCTCCGGGCCCGGCGGGGAGCGGTTCAAGGTGGCGCCGCTGCCCGAGGGCGCGGCGCGCTTCCCCGGCCAGCTGATCGACCCGGTCACGGGCAACCCGATCGATCCGGTCACGGGGCGGCCGATCGACCCCGTGACCGGGCGGCCGATCGACCCGGTGACGGGGCGGCCGGTCGATCCGGCGGGCGGGATGGCGCCGCCCCTGGTCGTGCCGCCGCTGGGCGGCTCGCCCGGCGGGCGGCGGATCGTCGACGGCGTGGTGGAGCCCAAGCCGCCCGTGCCCGACGTGGCGCCGGACCCCGACGACGCCGACGGCTGGTCGCCCGACGTCGTTCCGCCCCTGAAGCCGGTCACCGACCTGCCGGGGTTCCAGCCGTCCGGCAAGGGGGACGCGAACGGCGGGCTGGGCTTCGGGCCGGGCTCGTCGCCGGGCAGCGGTCCTGGGTTCGACCCCGAGGCGCTGGGGGAGGGCGTCGGGCTGGGAGCCGGGGGCACCGGGAGCCTGGGCACCGACGGCTTGGGCACGGACGGGCTGGGCACCGACGGGCTGGGAGCTGACGGCCAGGGCACGGACCGGGCCTGGTCGGACTGGTCCGAGCGGGTCCCGGGGACGGGGCCCGACGGCCCGCCGACCGCGCCCTCGGCCCAGGGCGGGGCGAACCAGCTGGGCGGGATGCCGTTCTTCCCGCCGATGATGGGCGGGATGGGCGGTCCCGGCGGGGGTTCCGGCAACGACCGCGAACGGGAGCGGCAGACCTGGCTGACCGAGGACGAGAAGGTCTGGGGCGCCGACCGCGACGGCTGCCCCGGCGTCATCGGCAGGCCCGGCGGCGAGGGGCAGCAGGTCGACGAGCCGCTGGCGCCCACCCACGTGCACGTGCGATCCGTCGCGCCTCGAGGCCGGACCGCGGCCGCGCGCAAGGGCGCGGAGGCCACCGAGTCCGGCACCGGTTGATTCCGAAAGGGACGATGATGTTCACCCCACTGCACAACGACATGGCCGCCGCGCTGGCCGAGCTGCGCGCGCAACAGGCGAAGATCGCCGACGCCCTCGGCCGCGTCGGGGAGGTGACGGCGTCGGCCGCCACCGAGGACCGGATGGTGACCGCGACCGTGGACGGCCGCGGCAGGCTCACCGAGATCGCCCTCGCGGGCCGCCGCTGGCGCGACCTGGCCCCCGGCGAGCTCGCGGCGCGCGTCGTCGACGTGGTGACCAGGGCGCAGGACAAGGCGGCGGAGGCGGCCGCGAGCGCCGTCGCCGGTCTGATGCCCGAGGGGATCGACCTCGACCGGCTGCGCGACGTCGGCCCCGAGCTGTCCACGATGGTCGCCGAGGCCGTCGACGAGGCCGGGCGGTGGGGGCGATGACCGACCGGCTCACCGTCGACATCGACGCGCTGCGCGGCGGCGGGGTGAACATCGAGGAGACCGCGCGGCTGGCCCAGCGGATCTACGGGGACCTGCGCTCGGTCGTGTTCGCCCTCGGCGGCGCCGGGGGCACCGGCGAGATGGGCGAGAAGTTCGACCAGGGCTACAAGCCGGGGGAGGAGGAGGCGCTGCGCTTCCTCGCCCTGCTCGTCGAGGTCCTCGGCGAGGCCGGTGGCCGCACCTTCGACACCGCGCGGGTCTTCGTCGACACCAGCAACGAGGCGGACTCGTCCGTCCGGAACCAGTAGGAGCCCCATCATGGCCATGATGGTCAGCGACGAAGTGCGCACCATGTTCCAGGTCCTCACCGGCGAGGAGTGGCCGGACGCCAACGAGGACCAGCTGCGCGCGCTCGCCGACGCCTGGGACGCCGCCGCCGCGGGACTCGGGCAGCTGGCGCCGCAGGTGGCGCAGGCCGTCGCGACCATCAGGTCCACGTTCCTTGGGCAGGCCGAGCAGGCGTTCGCCGACCGGATGGCGCCGTTCGTCGAGGGCGGCGGGGGGCACCTGGCGGTCGCCGAGGAGCGGTTCCGCGCCCTGGCGGAGTTCCTGCGGGAGCTGGCGCTGGACGTCGAGTACGTCAAGCTGGTGTCGATCCTGTCGGTGATCGCGCTGATCGCGGAGATCGCGTGGGCGACGGCGATGGCGTTCTGGACCGCGGGCGCGAGCATGGTCTGGCTCGCGGCCCGGATCGCCATCGTGCGGTTCCTCCTGCAGAGCCTGCTGGGCCGCCTGCTGCTGCGCTTCGCCCAGGCCGCGGTGTTCGGGGTGGCGTTCCAGCTGGTCATCGACGCGGCCGCGCAGGGAATCCAGTTCGCCACGGGCAACCGCACGGAGTGGAACACCGACTACACGAAGACCGCCGCGGCCATCGGCGCCCTGGGCGCGGCCCTCGGCGTCCCCCTGGGAGCACTGGGCGGCGCGTTGTCGAACCTGACGACGAAGGGCCTGGACGGTCTGCTGGGCAAGATCGCCACGGGGTACAACTGGCATGGGGCGGTCCCCAAGGCGGTGATCGGGACCGGCATCGAGAGCCTGCAGGAGACCCTGACGGAGGCGACGTACAAGTACGCCACCGAGGGCGAGTTCGACATGAACCCGTTCGCCGCTACTTCAGGCGCCGCCTCCGGCGCCGGAACCGCCCTGGGCGGCGAAATCGGCGGCGCACTACGCGGCAACGGCCGAGGCACCCCGGACGACCCCCGGCGTCCTGAGGGGGACAATGCGAACCCGGCCCCGACGGGTGGTCCGAAAGGGACGGAGGGGCTCGGGCAGCCGGTGGGGTCCAACGGCACCACCGGACCGGTCCCACCGCCGGTGCCGACCTCTCCGCCATCGCCTACGTCGCCAACCTCCTCGACATCGCCAACCTCCCCGGCCTCTCCGACTTCCCCAACTTCCCCGACCTCTTCGACGTCGCCGAGTTCTCCGACGTCGCCGAGTTCTCCGACGTCGCCGAGTTCTCCGACGTCGCCGAGTTCTCCGACGTCGCCGAGTTCTCCGACGTCGCCGAGTTCTCCGACGTCGCCGAGTTCTCCGACGTCGCCGACTCCCGCGACCTCGCCCACCTCGCCGCCCTCTCCGACGTCGCCGACTTCCCCGACTTCCCCGACGTCGCCGACTCCCGCAACCTCGCCCACCTCGCCCACCTCGCCGACCTCTCCGACGTCGCCGACCTCTCCGACGTCGCCGACCTCTCCGACGTCGCCGACCTCTCCGACGTCGCCGACTTCCCCGACGTCGCCGACTTCCCCGACCTCACCCACCTCGCCGACTTCCCCGACCTCGCCCACCTCGCCGACGTCGCCGACCTCGCCGACCTCGCCGACTTCCCCGACCTCGCCCACCTCGCCCACCTCGCCCACCTCGCAAACGTCCTCGACCTCGCCGGGCGGGGCGGGCGGTCGTGGGACGGAGTTGTCGGGGGATGGCACGGGTCCGAGGCAGGGTGTCGATGGGGCTGGCCAGCCGGATCGGTCGGACAGCGGTGGTGGGCGTCGGAGCGAGGTCCCCGGACTTCAGGACGGCACGGATCCTCGTCACTCCGACGGCACGAGCCGCTCGGATGGTCGTGGGCCGATCTCGGCACAGGTCGCTCCCACGACCGCCGGTGGTTTCCCGCCGCCCGTCAGTGGTCCGGTGACGACCGTTGACGCGCCATCTCAGGTGTCGTCCGACAGCACCGGGACCGTCGCTCAGGCTGCCGTCGGTCCGACAGCCGTGCGGCAGGACGTCCCCAGCACCTCGTCGGAGAGTGGGGTGCGGCAGGGTGCGCAGCAGGCGCCTCCGGCGGCCGAGCGTCCTGCCAGTGCCCCGGCCCAGCCGTCCGCCCGCTCCATGCCTTCGACCGAACCTAGTCGGACCGCGCCTGGGGGCAAGGGGTCGGTGGGGGTGTCGTCGACGGCGGTGCCCGAGATGACGCCGTCGCAGCAGCCTGCGGTGGCCACGGCGTCCATCGGGGAGCCGACGGGGCCTGCGAGCACCCCGCGCAGGCCGAGGGAGGCGCCGCAGGACGCGCCGGTCGGGGAACGGTCTCCGGCGACGAACCCGCTCACCAGGGACGAGCTCATCGCCAGCCTCGAACCCCAGCGCTCCCCGAGGCGGGACGCGCGGTTGGGTACCGACGCGTTCGGGGACCGCACGCCGCCGAAGGCGCCGGAGTTCACCCGCGGCTACGACTACAAGGATCTGCACGCGGACAAGCGCGGTGCGTTCTTCGACCTGATCGACCTGCGCAACCCGCCGCCGTCCCGGGACGCGCTCAAGCCGCGGCGGCTGCCGAGCGACGAGTCGGGGGTCACCGCCGGGGTCAGCATCGCCAAGAGCGGCGTCCCCCCGCTGCTCGGCTCGACCGGGCCGTTCTCGAAGAACCAGAAGGTGCCGCACATCGTGCACAGCATCTGGATGGGCGGCCCGCTGCGCGACGCCGAGTTCAAGCGCAACGTGGAGACCGGGGCCGCCCGCAACCCCGGCTTCCGGTTCGTCCTGTGGACGGACGTCAGCCGCGCGGAGATCACCGCCGCCCGGCAGACGCCGCGCAGCAACCGCGAGGCCGCCGTGAAGGAGATGGTGGACTGGGCCGACAGGGCGAACGTGCGCCTGGTGAACATCGACGAGGTGTTCACCTCGGACAACCCGATGCGCTTCGACGCTGAGGCCCGCGCGGACCGCTCGCGTCGCACCGGGACGGGCTACGCCCCCGCCAGCGACATCCTCCGCCTGGAGATCCTCAACCGCTTCGGCGGCATGTACGTAGACGGCGACAACGAGATCGTCGGCCAGCTGACCGAGGTGTTCCACCACGTCGCCAGCGACCCCAACGGCCTCGCCATCGGCCGCACCGGCGCGCTGTCGCCCCACCTGACCAACTCGACGATCATCGCCGCCGCGGGCTCGAAGGGCATCCGCGAATACCTCGACATCACCGGCGACAACGCAGGCAAGCCGATGAGCGCCCTCTTCCCGGAGTTCTCCCCCTCGAACCTGACGGGCAAGCTCCTGGAAGACGCCCCCCGCAACGAGATCATCCGCCGAACGGGCCCCGACGGCCGCACCTTCGAACGCCTGGCCGAGCGCCTGAACATCCCCCTGGACGAAATCCAGGACCGACGCCGCCACAACCTCCCAGCGGTGCCGTATGACGTGGTGGTCTCCAACTCGGCCAAGGCCTGGCTGGACAAACCCCAAACCCAACCCACCGACGACCAGCCCAGCTCGGCGGGAGGCCAGCAGACCAGCACGCAACCCGGCCTGATCGGCGACCCGCCACCGCTCGTCCCCGCGCAGTCCGGTGGCGACCGACAGCCCACCCCAGCCGAGGGCCAACAGCCGAGCCATGGCCAACAGCCCGCCCCGACCGCCAACCAGCGACCCGGCGACCAACAGCCGATTGACGGCACGCCCCACGACCCGGCGGACAGCCAGCAGCCGATCACGGGCCAGCAGCCCGTGCCGCCAGCAGGCCAAGCGCCCGCAAGCCATCAGCCGGAAGGCCAACCGCTCGCGACGCAGCAACCCGCGAACCAGCCGCATGCAGGTCAGCACCCGGTTAACCAGCCGCCAGCAGGACAGCAGCCGGTAAACCTGCCCGTGGGCCAGCGGCCAGCAGTTCAGCCTCCAGCGGGCCAGCAGTCAACGAGCCAGGCGCCAGCGGGCCAGCAGTCAACGAGCCAGGCGCCAGCGGACCAGCGGTCAGCGAGCCAGGCCCCGGTGGACCAGCGGTCAGCGAGCCAGGCGCCAGCAGACCAGCGCTCTGCAAGCCATCCCGCGAGCCAGCAGCCCGCGTCCCAGCAGCCTGCTCCCGCGAGCGGCCAGCAGCCCGCTCCCGTCAGCGGCCAGCCCGGGCCCACCACCCCTGCCCCCGTCATGGACGAGCGGACCGTCATCGACGCCGTGAAGGGGGCCGTGCAGAACCTGCACCGCGAACACGCCGCCCGCCACGGCGTGGTGCACCTCGCCTCCGCCAAGCGTGCCATCGACAAGTTGCCCGTGAGCCAGCGTCCGGCCGCGTGGGACGCCACGATCGACCTGTTCCTGCGCGATCGCCCCGATTCCGTCACGCACGTGTCGCTCTACCAAGCCTCCGGTGTGCCTGACAGCGTCGTGGACAGGATCACCGCCGCCTTCCCCGACAGCCCGGTGGAGCGCAGCCCGCACTCCCGGTCCGCCCCGCCGCCCGGTACCGCTCCGCAAAGCACGCCCCAGACCACGCCCACCCCGTCGAACCACCAGCCGCAGCACGATCCGGCATGGGGGCGGTCGACCCTGCGGAGCGCGCCGTGGTTCACCCGGTCCGACCCGCTCCCGCCCCGGTCCTGGGAGTCGTTGCGGGCCAAGGCCACCGTGCGCAAGGTCGACTTCACCGACATCGGCATGGTCCGCGACGCCACCCGCACCAATCCCGACTACGTGCACGGCACCGTCAGGTACGACGTCCGGCTGATGGAGGTCGAGCCCGGCCGCCTGGTGCAGGAGTACACCGTCCGCCTCCACCTGGTCCCGAAGAAGCCGGTGACGCCGGACCAGGTGACCGACATGAAGGACAAGGCCCGCCTCGGCGTCGACGCCCTGTTCAACCAGGGATACCGCCTGCCGTCCGGCCCCCAGCTCCACGTCCGCCTCGAGTTCGTCGACACCCCGGGCGCGGCGCACGTGGTCGTCGACGTCGAGAACAACAACCGCGCCAACGAGGAGATGTGGGGCACCCGCGTTCCGCCGGTCACCCTGGCCCACGAGGTCGGCCACTACCTGGGACTGCCCGACGAGTACCGCGACCGCGGCCGCGACTACCAGCGGGTGTTTAACAGCGGCGACCCCCACAAGATCGTCTACCGCGACGCGAACGGCGACAAGCAGGTGCGCTACGAGCCCCGCCTCAACAACGTCCGCGAGGGCGACGGCGGCATCATGAGCACCACGTCGCACAGCACGCCCGTCGTGCTGCCCCGGTACCTCTGGATGATCGACCGGATGACCACCAGCCAGGTCCACCTGCCGGTCAGCGAGCACGCCACCCTGCACGCCCCGTCGACCGTCGACCCCACCCCCACGCAGTCCCACTTCGACCAGCAGAAGTCCGGACGCCCCCGGCACGAGCCCGACACCACGGACCGCGACCTCGCGACCCACCCCCTCACCCCCGACGAGATCACCGACGTGCTGCGCGCCGAGCAACGCGCCACGCCCACCCCGTCACCGCTGGGCAAGGACGTCTTCGGCGACCGCGTCGCGCCGCCCGCCCCCGACTGGGCGCACGGGTTCGACTACACCGGCCTGCACGCCGACAAGCGCGCGGCGTTCTTCTCCACCATCGACATGACCAAGCCGCACTTCGACGCGCACCCGCCCGCCGGTTCGACCCGGCCCAGCCTCGACCGCCTCGACGAGGCGAAGGTGACCACCGGGAAGTGGACCTCCGCGGACACCCGGCTGGGCCCCAAGCGCCGGAAGATCCCGCACCTGGTGCACAGCATCTGGCTGGGTGGCCCGCTGTTCCCCGACAGCGGCCCGCGCTCGGCCTTCATGGACACGGTCGCGCAGAGCAGGCGCAACCAGCCGGACTTCGACTTCGTGGTCTGGACGGACGTGCCGCGCGCCGAGGTCGAGGCGGTGCGGGGGCAGGACGTCGAGCAGCTGACCGGACGCGCCCGCGAGGTCGCGGGAATGCTGGAGTGGGCAAGGGAGAACGGCATTCGCCTGGTGAACGTGGACGAGGTGTTCACCGCGGAGAGCCCGATGCGCTTCGACGCCGAGGTGCGCGCCGAGCGGTCCCGGCGCAACGGCAGCGGGTACGCCGCCGCGAGCGACCTGCTGCGGCTGGAGGTGCTCGACCGCTTCGGCGGCGTCTACACCGACGGGGACAACCTGGTCCACGGCGACCTCGCCGGTACGGTCCAGCGGATCGCGGGCGAGCCGTTCGGGCTCGGCGTCTCCCTCGACCGGGACAACCGGGTGAACAACTCGGCGTTCATCGCGGTGGCCAAGGCGCCGGGCACGGGGCATCTGCTCGACATCATCGGCGGGAACGTGTCCAAGTCGTACGTCGACATCGTGGCGGGGTCCGAGGGGCGGGGCCCGGCGGTGACCGGGGACGTGTTCCCGCCCGCGACCCGCGACCGGATCGAGGAGACCAAGAACGCCCGCAACGAGACGATCTTCCGGACCGGCCCGGACATCACGACCTTCGACGAGCTGGCCCGGCGCGCGGGCATCAAGGTGGACCCGAAGCTGGGACGGACGAAGGACACGTTCCCGTCCGTGCCGGACGACGTGGTGCGCGTGGAGTCCGCGCAGAGCTGGCTGTCCCCGGTGCCCGCCGCGGTGGACGGGCGCAAGGTGCTCGACACGGTCAAGGGCGCCGTCGCGGACCTACACCGGGACTTCGCGAGCAGGCCGGGCGTGCTGCTTGTGCCATCGGCGGCAAAGGCAATCGACGCGCTGCCCGCCGCCCAGCGGGTGCCCGCCTGGCTGGCGGCCCTCGATCTGCTGGAACTGGACCCGGCGGACGTGCGGGTGGTGTCGGCGAAGTACGAGTTCCAGCCGTCGGGGAGCACGCAGCAGCAGACGGCGTACGTCGAGCTGCCGCCGGAGGTGAGGGCACGGTTGACGGCGCTGTTCGGCGGTGCGCGGTTCGTCCTGGGGCCCGAGCGGGTGGACCCGCCGGAGCCCCCCGACACCCTCGGCGACCAGGCGGCGGAGTACGCGCGCGTGCGGTCGGCGCCTGACCCGGACTGGATGTCCTATTTGGATGACCTGGACGCCGCGGCGCCGCGCTTGGCCGAACAGGACGCGTACGGGTTCGCCGCGCATCGGCGGGATGTCGACGTGCACCGCATCCAGGTCGCGGCCGAGGCCGGGGAGGTCATCCCGGTGCGCGGGACGACGGCCAGCCTCGTCCCGAGGCTCGACGGCTTCCGCCTGATCGGCGCCGCGGTCACCGCCGAACTGGCAGCCGACCTCGCGGCCATCACCGGCCGCGACGTCGTGGCCCAGGTGATCGGCGGGGACTTCGAGGAACCCCGCACCCTGCGGTTCCCGCCCCGGGGCAGGCCCCTGCCGGGCTGACCTGCTCGCGGGGGCCATGCAGAGACGGCGGTGTTGTCGGTGATTCGGCGTGCGCATTGCGCTCGCGGTTCCTGTAGTGGCGACGGCGTGCGGGCGAGCCGCGCAACCAGCCCTCCACCTGACCAGCGGTGGGCTTCGGTGGTCGCGATCAGCCCCTTGGCTGAACCCTCGTGGCCGCGTTGTCCGTGTCGGTGGTGGATGAGGAGGACACGATGGACGACGCGATCACCGTCACGCGGGTCGGCACGGCCGTGGTCGTCGGCGGGGCCGGGGACACGGTGGAGTTGGCCGAGCGGTTGGTCGGGGAGGCGGGGCGGACGCCGGTTGTGGTGGGGGCGTCGGCCATGGCGGCCCTGACCCGGCTGGACCCGTGGGTTGTCGCGGATCTCGCCGAGGTCGTCGGCGGGGAGCGGGGAATCCGGGTGTTCGCGCCCTACTGGGGCGCGGTCGGCGCGGATGGCGCGCCGCCGCCCGCCCGGCTGCTCGCGGACCGACTCGGGGTGGAGGTCGTGGCGCCGGAGGGCGAGCTGATCGCGCTCGAGGGCGGTGCGGTGTTCGTGTCGGGGCGGGGGCTGGGGTGGGCGGCGTACGCGCCGGGGCGGCCGCGGGTGCGGACGGGACCGCGTTATCCGGAGCCGTGGTGGCAGCGGTATCTGCCGGAGGACCTGGGCGAGCACGTCACCCAGACGCCGTCGGGGCTGTGGATCCACGGTTCCCGGGCGGGGGAGTGGCCCCGGGTGGCGGGCGGGGAGCGGCTGGTGGTTGTCGCCGAGGCGTCGGCGTCCGTTGTCGAGGCGGTGCTGCGCGCGTTGCCGGATGAGGTGCGGGATCACGTCACGGTGGAGTACGCGGATGTGGGCAACGCGCCTCGCGGTCGGGTGGTGGTCACCGCCGACGGACGGGTCCTGCCCGGGAATCCACTCGTCGGCACGGCCAGGGCGATGCCGTCCCGCCGTGCCCGTCCGCAGGCTTCCGTGCCGTCGACGACCGTGACGGCGGTGGCGCCGTCGGTGGCCGCGCGAACAAGGCGGCTTGCCCCGGTGACGTCGATGCGGGCTGCCGCCCAGACCGGTCCGCCACCGGCCGCTCCGGCATCGAGTTCGCCAGCGGTGTCGCTGGCACCGGCCCTGCTGACGCCCGTATCGGCGGTCGCTCCGCCCGCCGCCCGCGCCGCCGTGCAGGTCACCGCCGCGATGACGGCTGTCCCGGCCCCGTCGCGGGCTCTCCCCGTCGCCGCGACCCGCGCGGCCGTCGAGGTTCCGATCGACGCGCACAGCACTCCTGAGCAGCGGCAGCGGGTGCGGGCCGCGTTGGGGAGTCGGTACGACATCGCCGTCCGGACGGTGACGAGGTTGCTGTCCGAGCGACCCGGACTGCGGGCGGGTGGGGACGATCCCGCGCTCCTGGCGGAACTCGCCGTGGTCCACGTGTTCGCCGACGATCCGCAGGCCTTCTACGACGCGGACTTCCACAGTTGTCTCGCGGGCGGCCTGCGCAGGCTTCCCACTCTTCGCGGTGTTGTCGTGCGCGGGATTCCGGAGGAGAGCAACGCCCAGACGGGAGCCGTCCTCCGGCTGCCGACCCCGGTCGTCGCCCTGCCCGCCCGGGTGACGCGGCCCGTGGGTCCGGCCGAAGCCCTCATCTGGACCACCACCGCCCGCAGGCTCGACGGCCTCGGCGACGGCGACGCCGTCCTGCCCGCCCACACCCGCCTCCGGGTCCTCGCCGTGGAGCACAGCCGCCTGCTCCTCGCCGAGGACGGCGCCCCCACCGACACCGCCCTCACCCGCCTCCGCGCCGCCGCCGCCACCCGACCCCCCACCACCACCCCGACCCCCACCCGCTGGTTCGGCGCGCTGCCCGCAGCCTGAGAAGGAGGAGACATGCAAGAACTCCACACCCACCTGCTGGCCCTCGCAGGCCACGCCCCCGACCCCTGGCTCATCATCGCCCGCGAAGTGCTCGCCGAGGGCGACACGGCCCGGCTGACCAGCCTCCTCACCGCCCTCACCACCGCCCGAAGCCCACTCCCGCACGACGACCACCCCGCCACATCACCCCAGGCGGCCGGGCCGCCCACCGAAGCCGAGCCAGCCCGGACCGGGCGCGCCAGCCAACGCCAGGATGAGACGCCATGGCAGCCCACCCGCGCCCGCAATCGGAAAGCCGGGGCTTCGGGTGAACGCGTGCGGCCCCGCCCGTTCCTGGAGATGGGCGCCGAAGGACAGGCCAGCCCCGCCGCCGCCCCCACCCAGCCGCCCGCTCAGGGACTTCCGGGGGATGGCCCTGCCGGACAGGCTGGTGTGGTCGATGCTTGCTCGGTGTCCGAGACCGCCCAGGGTCGCGGCAGTCTGGTTTCGGGTGATGGTTCCGCCGGGCAGGCTGGCGGCGGGCGTTTCCAGCCCCGTGACCGCCGCGCAGGAGCGGGCTTCGCCGAGTCGGGGCATGAGCGTGATCGGGTAATCGGGCTGCTCAAAGCCGCCCTGCAGAGCCATCCGGCCCAGCACCGGTTCTCGCCCGACGGGCGCGATGAGCACGACCGGGTCGCCGTGGCTGCCGTCGCGGGTCAGCGGGGGACCGAGGCGTGTTGGGCCGTTACGCGGGACGGGACCGACCGGGTCTATCTCGTGCAGGCCGAGGACGACGTGCTGATCGCCGTCACCGTGGAGGTCCAGAACGCCCTCACTGCGGCTGGGGCCATCCCGCGAGTGGAGGTGTTCGGGGCCGACACCCGTCTGCCGGACTACCACGAAACCGCGCTGCAGTCCGCCGTGTTGCTCTGGTCGGCCACCCCCGCCCGGCCCGTCCGGGTCGCGCCCGTGTTCGACGGCGCCTCCGCCAACCGGGGGCCCTGGTTCTCCCCGGCGCGCGAGTTGGTCGTCGACGCGGATGAGCGCCAGAAGCTGCTCGACTTCCTCGACGGCGGGGAAGTCGTCATGGCCGCGGAGAACCACCTCCCCGATGTCCTCGCCAAAAGCCCCGCCGACGTGGTCCCCGCCGATCTGCGGTCCGACGGGGCCTGGGTCTGGTCCGCCGCCAGCGGGTACTTCCTCGACCGGCACCTCGTCGCCCCCGACCCGGCGTTGGTCGAGCACGCCGTGGTGACCGCGCCGCCGGGGCGGCTGAGCCCGTTGGAGCGGCATCGGGTCCGGGCCGCGCTCAGCCCGTCCGCAGAGGAGGGGTCGCTGTGGCGAGCAGGCTGACCGGCACCCGGTCCGTGCTCGGCGTGTCCCCGACCGAGCCGGACTGCTTCCGCACCATCAACGACGCCATCGCCGCCGCCCGCCCCGGGGACGTGATCTCCGTGTGGCCCGGCGTCTACCAGGAGTCCGTCGTCATCGACCGCGAGGTCACGCTGTCCGCCGCCGGTGAGGTGCGGGTCGAGGCCGCCGGCGCGCCCGTCCTCCAGCTGACCGCCGAGCACGCCGAGGTGTGCGGGATCGCCTTTGCCCACAGGGGCGGGGAGGCCGCTGTCGACGTGGTCGCGGGCTCGCTGCGGATGGACGAGTGCGCCCTGCGCGCCGACTCCGAGGTCGCGATCGTGGTCCGCGGCGGCAGCGACCTCCGGGCCACCGACTGCGAGGTGCGCAACCCCGGCGGGGCGGGCGTGCTGGCCTTCGACGGCGCCCGCGCCGACCTGACCACCTGCACCCTCACCGACATCGGCGGCACCGCGGTCGTCGCCCGCACCGGCGGCGCGCCCGCCCTGGTGGACTGCGTGGTGACCGACGCGCGCGGCGCCGTGCTCGTCGCCGACCGGGGACGGGCGACGGTCGGGAACTGCCGCGTCGAGCGGATCGGCGGCACGGCGATCGTGGCCGAGGAGCGCGGCGAGCTCGTCGCCACCGGCACAACCCTGTCCGAAGTAGACGGGGCGGCGGTGCTCTGCGCGGACGGCTCGCGCCTGGTCCTGCGCGACTGCCGGGTGGAGCGGGTCGCGGCGCAGGCCGTCGTCGTGGTGGGCGACGGCGCAGCGGAGCTGGAGCGCGTCACCGTCGACGGCGCGGCGGGCCACGCGCTGCACGTGGTCGACACCGCGACCGCCGACCTCGTCGAGTGCGTCATCACCAAGGCGGGCCACGATTCCGTGGTGGCAGCCGGGACCGCGACCGTGCGCCTCAGCGGCTGCGCGATCACCTCGGGCGCGGGCGCAGGGGTGCTCGCCGAGGGGCAGGCCGACGTCCGGGTGAGCGCCACCCGGGTCGTCGGCGCGCGCGACACCGGCATGGTCGCCCGCGGCGCCGCCCGGCTCACCGTCGACGGCGGCGAGGTGCGCGAGTGCGCCACGGGCGTCGCCTGGCACGACAAGGCGGGCGGCGGGATCACCGGGTGCGTGGTCAAGGACAACCGCGGCGACGACATCGCCATGATGACCTCGGAGCACGTGCCGGTCGAACGGCCGGACACCGCTCCCGAGCCGACCCCCCGACCGCCCGAGGACACCCCGGACCGCGAGGGCCTGGACGCGCTGCTCGCCGAGCTGGCCGGCCTGGTCGGCCTCGACGGCGTCAAACGCGAGGTGGAGACCCTGGTGCGGCTGCACCAGATGGCCGAGCGCCGCGCCGCGGCCGGGCTGCCGTCGCCGCCGCTGAGCAGGCACCTGGTGTTCGCGGGCTCGCCGGGCACCGGCAAGACCACCGTGGCCCGGCTCTACGGGCGGATCCTGGCCGCGCTCGGCGTGCTGCGCACCGGCCAGCTGGTCGAGGTCGCCCGCGCCGACCTGGTGGCCTCGGTGATCGGCGGCACCGCGCTGAAGACCACCGAGCGGTTCCAGGAGGCGCTGGGCGGTGTGCTGTTCATCGACGAGGCGTACACCCTGGCCTCGGGCGGCACCGGCCCCGACTTCGGCAGGGAGGCCATCGACACGCTCGTCAAGCTGATGGAGGACCACCGCGACGACGTCGTGGTGATCGTCGCGGGCTACACCAACGACATGCGCTCGTTCCTCGCGGCGAACCCGGGCCTGTCGTCGCGGTTCTCCCGCACCATCGAGTTCACCGACTACTCCTCAGCGGAGCTGGTGACCATCGTCGAGGGCCTGTGCCGCGACCACCACTACCGGCTGGAGTTCGAGACCCGCTCGGCCCTGCACGCCTACTTCACCGACCTCCCGCGCGACGCCGCGTTCGGCAACGGCCGCACCGCGCGCAAGGTCTTCGAGGAGATGATCGGCAGGCAGGCGTACCGGCTGGCCGACGAGGACCCGGTGTCCGAGGTGTCGCTGACCCGCCTGCTGCCGCAGGACCTCGGCCCGCTGCCCGGCGCGGCCGTCGGCGCGGGCGCGGGCCGGGTGGACGCCGAACGCGTCGAGCAGCTGCTCGGCACGCTGCGCGGGCTCGTCGGCCTGGACGAGGTCAAGACCGAGGTCGCCGCCATGGTCGACCTGCTGGCCTCCGCGCGCAGGCGGCAGGCGGCCGGGCTGCCGGTGCCGTCGCTGGGCAGGCACCTGATCTTCGCCGGGCCGCCCGGCACCGGCAAGACCACGGTGGCTCGCCTCTACGGCTCGCTGCTGGCCGCCATGGGCGTGCTGGCGCAGGGACAGGTCACCGAGGTCAGCCGCGCCGACCTGGTCGGCGAGTACGTCGGCCACACCGCGCGGCGCACCACGGAGGCGTTCGACCGGGCGCGGGGCGGAGTCCTGTTCATCGACGAGGCGTACACGCTCTCCTCCGGCGCGGGCTCCGGCCACGACTTCGGCAGGGAGGCGATCGACACGCTCGTGAAGCTGATGGAGGACCACCGCGACGAGGTCGTGGTGATCGCCGCGGGCTACGAGCGGGAGATGGCCGGGTTCCTCGCCGCCAACCCCGGTCTGTCGTCGCGGTTCTCCCACCGCGTGCGCTTCGCCGACTACACCCCCGACGAGCTGGTCACGATCGTCGACCAGCACGCGTCGAGCGCGGGATACGAGTGCACGGGGGCCACGGTGGCGGCGCTGAGGGCGCACTTCGTCGCCGCGCCGCGCGGGGACTCCTTCGGCAACGGCCGCTACGCCCGGCAGGTGCTCGACGAGGCCGTCACCCGCCACGCGCGGCGCACCCGCTCGCTGGTCGCGCCCACCATGGACGACCTGTGCGTGCTGCTGCCCGCCGACATCCCCCCGCCCTACTCCAGCGCGTCGCAGGCCAGGGCGGCGGGATCGGCCGCGGCGCCGGGGATCCAGCCGATGTCGGAGAACGTCGCCTCGAAGGCCCCGTCGGTGTAGACGAGGAACGGCGTGTCGACCCGGGTGGGGTCCAGGCCCGCGGCGGTGAAGCACGACAGCGGGATGACGACCCGGGACCGCTCGCCCGGCTTCATGGCCTTGAACAGGTCCGTCGCGGGCAGCTCGGCCGCGCACGGGTAGACGCAGTGCGACGCGACCTTGAGCCCGCTCGCGGGCGGGGTGTGCACGACCACGTCGAAGACGAGCGCGCCGTTGTCGTCCACATAGGACTTGAGGTTGCGCCCGCCCGGCCTGCTCTGCAGGTAGACCTGGGCGGGCGTGCCGCCGGTCCAGGTCACCCTGAGGCCGTCGCCGGACACCGCGGAGATCGTGGCCTGCTCGGCGGCGCCCTCGCCGTTCAGCTCGTTGCCGCCCCAGTTCTCCGATGAGGCGACCAGCCCGTGGTAGGGGGTGATCACGCCGTCGTCGTAGACGCGCAGCGGTTCCGTGGCCGCCACCGGGGGCGCGCCGTTCGCCGTGGTGGTCGTCGTGCCCGCGTTGGCGGGCGGGGTCTCGCTGCCGCCGAGGACGAACACGAGCGTGGCCGCCACGACCGCGACGGCGACCGCGGCAGCGGCGGCGGGCACTAGCCACTTCCGCCGCGCGGGCCTCGGCGGGACCTCGGCGAGGGGAGCGGGCAGCGCGCCGTGCGGGGGCGTGGCCAGCCGGGGGACGCCGGAGCGCGGGTCGGCGGCCGGGGTGGGCACGTCCTCGGCCCGCGCCGCGACGGCCGCCGCGCCCAGCGCCACGGTGAACTTCGGGTGCAGGGTCACCCGCACGGGCTTGCCGAACTCCTGCGACACCAGCTGCGAGACCAGCGGGATGCGCGACGACCCGCCCGCCAGCAGCAGCGCGGACAGGTCCTCGGTGCGCAGGCCCGCCGAGGCGATGGTGCGCCGCAGCGCCTCCGTGGTGAGCTGGACCTGCGGGCGGATCATGTCGTTGAACTCCAGCCGCGTCACGGTGACCTCGCGGTTCCCCGACGGCAGCGGGATGTCGAGCCGCACGTCCGGCTCGATCGACAGCTCCTCCTTGGCGCGCACGCAGAGCGCGCGGATCTCGGCGAGCGCGGCGGCCTGCGCCGGGTCGGAGCGGTCGAGGGCGGTGATCGCCCCGTCCAGCCGCTCGTCGACGTGCGCGATCAGCGCCTCGTCGAAGTCGATGCCGCCGATGTGCTCGATGCCCTCGGGCGTGCCGAGGATCTCCATCGCGTCCGGGCGCACCCGCAGGATCGTGGTGTCCAGGGTGCCGCCGCCGAGGTCGTACACGGCGACGATCTCGCCGTCGCCGAGGCGTCGTTCGGCCGAGTAGTGCGCCGCCGCCGCCTCGGGCTCGGTGACCAGCCGGAAATCGGTGAGGCCAGCCAGCCGGGGCACTTCGGCGAAATGCTCGCGGCGGTATGGGCCCCAGACGGCCGGGCAGGTCAGCACGACCGACTCCGGCACCCCGCCCTCGGCCGAGGTGACCGCGGCCAGCACCTCGCGGAGCTGGGCGGCCATGAGCGCGGCGGGCGAGTAGGCGGTGCCGCCGAGCACCAGCGGCGTCGGGTCGCCGAGCCGTCGCTTGAACCCGCGCGCCACCCGGCGCGGATCAGGGTCGCCCCGCAGCGCCGCCGCGCCGGTCAGCAACGTGCCGTCCGGCGCCGCGTACGCCACCGCGGGGGTGACGACGTCGGGGGACAGCGGCACCATCCTGGTCCCGTTGGGTCCGCTCACCGCGGCCGCGGCGAACGCGGTTCCCAGGTCGATGCCCACTCCGTACCGCATCGCGTCCCCTCGTGGCCATTTCAGTGATCGACACCGACACCCATCGTGGCACAGCCCAAGGGGGGTAGGGGAATCCCTACCACGCTGTCGGGTGGACACCCCTTGCCTGAGGAACTATCGAGAACGACGCTGGTGCGGTGGGAGTCATCGGCGGTGTGCGGTGGGGCGGCGTGCTGCCGCGGCGCCTGCGCGCGCCGAGCCGCGACGCCGCCGACCGGCGCTACGCGCTGGAGCGCACGCTGCACCACGGCGCCGTCGCGGACGTGTCGGTGCTGGCACTGGAGCTGGCCATGGTCTCCCGCTCGGTTGCCGATCCCCGGCTCGACACCGCGCAGACCACGCTCCAGCGCGCGCTCGACGATCTCCGGAGCGTCGGCGCTGCCATCTACCCGCCGGTGCTGGCGGGCGCGGGCGTCGGCCCGGCGCTGCGCTCGCTCGCCGACCGGCTCGGCCTGCGCCTGCGCCTCGACCTGCCCGCCCACGACCTCGACGGCGACGCCCGCGCCCGCACCGGCCTGCTCGTCGCCGACCACCTGCAGACCCTGTGCCCGGGGACCGCTGTCCACGTGCGGGTGCGGGGGAGGAGACTGGTCCGCGTGCGGATCATCGACCGGCAGCCCGGCAGGCCCGGGCCACGCCACTACCGGGCGGCGTTGCGATGCGGGTAGCCATTGCCGAAGACGGCGTCCTGTTCCGCGAGGGCCTTGTGCTGCTGCTCAAGGCCGCCGGGCACGAGGTCGTGGGCTGCGTGGGCGACGGCGACGCCCTGCTCTCGCTCGTCGCGACCACGCCCGTCGACGTCGCCGTGCTCGACATCCGCATGCCGCCGGACCCCGACGGCGGGCTCGCCACCGCCGAGCGGATCCGGGCGCTGCGCCCGGAGACCGGCCTGCTCCTGCTCTCGCACTACGCCGAGACGCACTACCTCATGCGGATCCTGGAGGTGGGCACCGAGCGGATCGGCTACCGGCTCAAGGAACGCGTCGCTGGGGTGCAGGTGCTCGACGACACCCTCACCCGCATCGCCGACGGCGAGATCGTGATCGAGCCCGTGCTCGCCAAGCGGCTGGTGCAGGTGCCCGGCGGGCGCGACGGCGGGGCGCTGTCCGCGCTGTCCGAGCGCGAGCACGACGTGCTGCGGCTGATGGCCGAGGGCCGCACGAACAACGCGATCGCCGCGGAGCTGTTCGTCTCGGCCAAGGCCGTGGAGAAGCACATCGCCTCGATCTTCACCAAGCTGGACCTGCCCGGGGACCAGGCGGTGCACCACCGGCGCGTGCTCGCCGTGCTCGCCTACCTGCGGGCGCAGCGGATCGACGGGTAGCGGGCGTGCCGAAAGGCAGGCGTCCGCACGACGTGGTGGCAGGCGTGCCGTCCGGCTCGCTGGTCGACGCCCTCGTGCGCAACCTCGCCGACGGCCTCGGCGCGGACGTCGCCTACTGCGTCCCGATGGCGGGCGATCTCTCGGTGGTGACGGCGTGGCCGGAACACCCGCCCGCGCGGACCGATCGGACGGACGCGGTGCGGATGCCGGTGGCCGACGACGGGATGCTCGTCGTCGTGGGCGTCGACCGGTGGGGCTCGGGGGAACTGGCGCTGCTCAGGGAGACCGCAGCGTGGATCGGTGTGTCGGCCGGGCTGGACCGGGCGCGCGCCGACCGCGTCCGGGCCGAGTCCCGCGCGCACCGGCTGCGCGCCGAGGTGGCGCGGGCGCGGGGACGGCTGGCGAAGGTGCGCGACCTGGAACGGCAGCGGCTGGTCCAGTCCATCACCGCGACGACCCTGCGCGATCTCGACGACGTGCGCGGGCGGCTGCTCGCCGTGCGGGAGACCGCCGATCACCACGCGGTCGCGCGCGAACTCGACGGCGTCCGCGGCGCGCTCGACGACCTGCTCGACCGGTTCCGCACCGTGGTGCGCGGGGTGTACCCGGCGATGCTGCCCGACCGGGGGCCGACGGCGGCGCTCGCCGAGCTGGCCGCCACCCTGCCCCGGCCCGTCCGCTTCGGCGGCGACCTCGGCAGGCGGGTCGGCTGGGAGGTGGAATCGGGTCTCTACCAGGCGGTGGCGGCCGTGTTGACCGTCCTCGCGGGAGTGTCGTCGGACCGGCCGGTCGCGGTGGACTTCCAGCGGGACAACGCGTTGCTGGTGCGCGTCACGGCGGACACGGCGGGGATGACGGCGAAAGAGTTGCGCTCCGCGCTCGCCTACGACGCCGAACGGCTGGCCGTGCTCGGCGGCATGCTGGAGTGCGCGGTGGAGGACGGCGTGGGCGTGGTGACCGTGCGCGTCGCCGAGCGCATCGAGCCCGCCGCCGGGCCGCGGCCCGACGTCGAGCGCAGCGCGGTGTACCGCGATGTGCGCGACCTGGTGCGGCGGGGCGCGCGGGACGCGGCGGGCGGCCGGGCCCAGGCGGCGTGGGACGCGGTCGCCGAGCGGATGGCCGCCCCGCCGCGGATCGCGGTCGTCGGCGCGCACGCTGCGGGCGCCGTGCCGGACCGCGTCGAGGGGGTCGACGTCGTCGCGGTGACCGGACCGGCGGACCGCGGCCTGGCCGAGCGGCTGGCGGGCGACGACCCCCGCGCGGGCGTCGACGCCGTGCTGTGCCTGGACCCGCCGGAGGCGGAGTTCCCCTCGGCCCTGCGCGCGTCCCGCCACCGGATCCTGCTGGCGCGGTCGGGCGGGATCGCCGAACTCGCCCGCGCCCTGACCGCCCGCGCGCCCCTGATCGCCGCCCGACGCGCACTGGTCTCGGTCGCCGGACTGGTCGCCGCACTGCCCCCGCACCACCCCCTGCGCTTCGCCGCCGACCGCATCGCGACGGAGGCCCACGACCTCGCCGAACTGGACCTGCTGGACGACATCGACAGCACGGCCGTGCTGCGCGGGTCCGCAACCGACGCGGCCCGCCTCCTCGGCGCCCACGGCCCCGACCCCCGAACCCGACTCGGCCTGCCCGCCGCCGCCACCGACGAGGACGTGACCACGGCCGCCCACCACGCGGCCGCCCGCTGGCGCACCCACGCCGAACACCCCGCCACCCCCGGCCGCGACCGCCGCGCCTGCGAGATCCTGGTCCGCACGGCGGAGGGGATCATCACCAGGACACGCGCCCACTGACCACCTCCGTGGCACGGACGAACCGTATGGCGGGTGCATGTCGAGCATCCCGGCACCGTGGGCGAGACCGGTTGGATCGCGAGCTGACCACAGCCGGGCACGGCCCCGCTGACTGTGGTGCCCGTGTGTGGAACGAACGGACATCGCCTCGCGCCGCCGCCCGCACGGGGTTGTGGAGCCTGAGACTGGTGGTATCGGTCGCGTGCGACCGAGGGATCACCAGGGCACGAAGCCGCTGACCGTCGTTCCGTGGCCCGGGTGTCGAGCGGACCTCGACTGTCGAGCCTGCGAGATCCTGGTCCGCACGGCGGAGGGGATCATCACCAGGGCACGAGCCCACTGACCACCGCCGTGACACGGACCGAACCGTATGGCGGGTGCACGTCGAGCATCGCGGCACCGTGGGCGGGACCGGTTGGCTCGCGAGCTGACCACAGCCGGGCACGGCCCCGCTGACTGTCGTGTCCGAGTGTGGAACGGCGGACGTTGCCCGCACGGGTTGTGAAGCCAGAGACTGGCGGTGTCGGCCGCGCGCGGCCGCGGGGATCACCAGGGCACGAAGCCGCTGACCGTCGTTCCCTGTCCCGGTGTCGAGCGGACCTCGACAGTGCCGCCGACCGCCGCCGCTCGGGCGGAGAGGTTGTGGAGGCCTGCGTTCGGGGCGGTGGTGTCGAAGCCGGGGCCGGTGTCGGTCACGGTGAACGCCACGCCGCGGGGTTGTTCTCCGGCGGTGACGGTGATCCGGGCGCCGGGGGCGTGTTTGTGGGCGTTGTTGACAGCTTCCAGGCAGAGGAAGAACACCGTGGACTCGATCGACGGCGGATAGCGGTGGCGCAGACCGGCGACATCGAGGGTCACGTCGGCGTGACCGCTCAGCTCGTCCGACAGCGCGGCACCGAGGCCGTCGGTGACCAGGGCGACCGGGAGGACGCCCGAGGCGGTGTCGAGCAGCACCCGTTCCGCGGCGTCCAGACGGTCGAGCAAATCGGTGACCGGCGTGCCTTCGACGTGCGCGGCCAGGGCCAGCGACATCTGCAGGGCCACGAGGTGGTGTTGCGCGCCGTCGTGCAGGTCGCGCTCCAGCCCGCGGCGCTCGCGCTCCATCTCGGCAGCGGCGCGCCACCGGTCGTCGACCAGCCGCCGGGCCGCGGCGTCGCCGTCGCGGCGCAGCCGGTCGGTGTCGATGCCCGCGCGGATCGCCGCCACCACCGGGCCCAGCGCGCGGGCGACCTCGGCCAGCGACCCGACCGACACCGGGGTGATCACCACCACGCCCTGCGTTTCCCCGTCGTACTCGACCGGGAACTCCGCCCACGGACCCTCGGCGCGCCCCCACCCGTGCCGCTCCCCGGCGACCAGCAGCGCGCAGCCCGCCGCCCCCGCCGCCACGCCCACGACCTCGGCCAACTCGACAGCGGCGGGCATCCGCCCGGTCCGCACGATGTGCGCCGAGACCGCGTCCGCCACCCGCCGCTCCCGCCCTCGCACCTGACCGACCGTAGTCACTCGGCACGCCCAGCGCGATCAGCGGGGGCGGTTAGTCCACTGTGGACGGTGACCGGCGGGCGACGAGCAGCGCGACGTCGTCGCCCGCCGGGTTCGCGCCGAGCATTGTGGCCATCACCCGGGCGCAGACCCGTTCCGCCGGGTCGGCGGTGATCGCCGCCGCGAGCCTGCCCAGGCCCTCGTCGATGATGGCGTCGCGGCGCTCGACCAGGCCGTCGGTGTAGAAGGCGACCAGGGCGCCCGGCGGCAGGTCCACCCGGGTGGCGCGGCGGGCCGCGCCGGTCTCCGCCGGACCGATCGGCAGGTCCACCGGCAGGTCGAGCAGCCTCCCGGCCTCGCCGGGCACGGCGAGGACCGGCGGGAGGTGGCCTGCGAGCGAGACGGTCAGGTGCCGCTGGCTCTCGTCCACCACCGCGTAGCTGACCGTGGCCATGGCGCCGGTCTCGAAGTGGCAGACCTTGTAGTCCAGCCTGCGCAGCACCTCGGCCGGGTCGCCGTGGTCGAGTGCGTAGGCGCGCAGGGCGCTGCGCAGCCTGCCCATGATCACGGCAGCGCCGAGGCCGCGCCCGGTGACGTCGCCGATCACGATCCCCAGCCTGCCGCCGGGGAGGGGGAACACGTCGTACCAGTCGCCGCCGACGCCGGTGTGGGAGTCGGGGACGTAGCGGCTGGCGAACTCCAGCCCGCCGATGGCGGGCAGCCGGGACGGCAGCAGGCTGCGCTGCAGCGCCTCGGCCGCGCCCCGCTCGGCGGCCAGCCGGTCCATCCGCACGGCCAGGGCGAGCCGGTCGGCCACGATCTGCAGCAGCCGGACGTCGGCGGCGGTGAATTCGCGGTGGGCGACCGAGCCGATGTGCAGGACCCCGACGAGTTCGTCGCGGGCCAGCATCGGCACGCCGAGCAGGACGTGCAGGCCGCGTTCCCAGAGCAGGGGGTTCACCACGGTGGTCTGGTCCACCCTGGGCAGCACCACCGGCTTGCGCATCGCGGCGACCCGTCCCGCGAACCCCGAGCCGACCGGGACGATCACGCCCTGGACGACCTCCTCCTCCAGGCCCGCGGCCGCGGTCGCCGTCAGCCGGTCGCCCTCGTGGTCGAGCAGCAGGACGGTGGCCGTGTCGACGGAGAGCAGAGTCCGGACGCGTTCGAGGATCGTGTGCAGGAGCTTGTCGAGGTCCATGTGGCCGAGCGCGGCGTCGGAAATGGCCTCCAGCAGGAGTAGATGTTCCTCTGAGCTGGGATTTTCGGCCACCCGTGCAGCCTAGCGAACGACTCGGGCGAACGGGCTCACCCGGCTGCCGGAACGGGGTGGATCCGCAGGTCGCGGCGCGCGTCGACCACGGCGCGGTGAGGGGTGTCGCGGGGGAGGGGTACCGTCTGGGGCGGCGTTTGGGCGGGTTGTCCTCGGGTATCAGTGAGACGACAGGCAGGAGCGAGTAGTGCGTGGTCGAGGTGATCCGCGCGAGCCGGAACGCGTGTCGATCTGGGAGTTCAGCGCGCTCGCCGACCAGGTGGCCGAGGTGCGGCGGTGGGTCACCCGGGAACTCCCCGAGCTGGAGGGCACCCAGCTCCTTGGCGACATCCAGCTCGTGGTGACCGAACTGGTCGGCAACGCCTACGAGCACGCCGACCGGCCGTTCCGGCTGCGCCTGGTCCGCCCCGGGGCCCACTCCGTCCGCGTCGAGGTGGACGACCCCTCGCCCGACCCGCCCGCCCTCGGCCGCTCCCGCTTCGGCGACATCCGCGGCCGCGGCCTCATCATCGTCGACGCGCTGGCCGTGACCTGGGGCGTCGAGCCCGGGTCGTCGGGCAAGACCGTCTGGGCCACCTTCCGCACCGACGCGGCGTCCTGACCCCGCCTGCCTGACCGGATCGTTCCGGGGTGCGGCCCGGTCGTGCCTGTCGGACCGCGGGAGCGGCCGACAGGCTTGCCGCATGACCGAAGCGCTGATCGTGATCGACGTCCAGGAGTCCTTCCGCGTGCGGGAGAGCTGGGCGGACATCTCCGACCCCGACATCGCCACCCCCGTGGGCACGCTGGTCGACCACGCCAGGGCGCGCGGCGACCTGGTCGTGTGGGTGCTGCACAGCGAGCCCGGCACCGGCGGCGCGTTCGACCCGGTGAACGGGCACGTGCGGCTCATCGACGGGCTCGTCCCCGCAGCAGGCGAGCCCACGCTGACCAAGACCGCGCACAACGCGTTCACCACCACTGACCTGCAGCGGATGCTCACCGTCCGGGGCGTGCGCGGGCTGCGGGTCTGCGGCATCCGCACCGAGCAGTGCTGCGAAACCACCGCGCGGGTCGCGTCGGACCTGGGGTACGACGTCACCTTCGTCACCGACGCGACCGCGACCAGCCCGATCACCCACTGGCGGACGGGGGCCGTGCTGTCCACCCCGGAGATCATCGAGCGGACCGAGTACGCGCTCGCCGGGCGCTTCGCGACCGTGGCCACGGTCGCGGAGGTCACCGGGCTACGCTGACCGGATCGTGAGGAGAGTCGTCTTCGTGCTGGTGCCCGGCGTGCACCTGCTCGACCTGGCCGGTCCCGCGCAGGTGTTCTCCGGCGCGCGGGACATCGGCCTGCCGTACGAGCTGGCGTACGTCGCCGACGCCGCCGAGGTGCCCAGCGCCCAGGGGAGCGCCCTGCGCGCCGAGACGGACCTGCCGGTGCTGACCGCCGACGACCTGATCGTGGTGCCGGGCTGGCGCGCGCCCCGGCTGGCGGGCACCGGCCCGCTGAGCCCGGCCCTGCTCGACTGGCTGCGCGCCCATCCCGGCGCGGTGGCCAGCGTCTGCGCGGGCGCGGACGCCCTCGGCCGCGCGGGCCTGCTCGACGGGCGGCGCTGCACCACCCACCACGACCTGCAGGACGAACTGGCCCGGCGGTACCCGGCGGCGACGGTCGTGCGGGACGTGCTCTACGTCACGGACGGCCCGGTCGTCACCTCGGCAGGGATCGCCAGCGGCATCGACCTGGCCCTGCACCTGGTGGCGACCCGGCACGGCCCCGCGACGGCGGCGCGCATCGCCCGGTCCATGGTCGTCTACGCCCGCCGCAACGGCGGCGACCAGCAGGCCAGCGCGCTGCTGCGCCACCGGTCGCACGTCGACGACACCGTCCACCGGCTCCAGGACGTCATCGAGTCGCGGTTCCACGAGCGGCTGACCCTGGCCGACCTGGCGGGCGTCGCCGCGTGCAGCGAGCGCACGGTCACCCGGATGTTCACCCGGGCGACCGGCCTCACCCCGCTGCGCTACCAGCAGATCCTCCGCGTCGAGCGCGCGGAGCACCTGATCGGCCACGGCTCGACGGTCGAGAGCGCCGCCCGTGCCGTCGGCTTCGAGGACGGCCGCATGCTCCGCCGCCTCCGCGCCGCCGTATCCAGCCCGCCTCGGTGAGGTCGCGCCGCGTCGGGTGGATCACTCCCGCAGCCCGATCGCCTCGACCGGGCGGGTGCGCAGGGCCAGCCGGGTCGGGATGGTCAGGGCGAGGAGGCCGAGCAGGGCCGTGAAGCCCACGATGCCCAGGTACACCCACGGGGAGCCGGTGGGCAGCGGGTCGCCCATGAGCCCGATGCCCAGCAGCGCCAGCGGGACCGCCGGGAGCAGCGTGCCCACGCCGACCGCGATGGCGACCACCAGCAGCGCCTCGGCCCGCATCGCCCGCAGCACCTGCCGCCGGGTCGCGCCGATCAGGCGGAGCAGGGCGAACTCGCGGCGGCGCTGCGCCGTGCCGAGGACGAGCGTGTTGGCCACCGAGATCGCGATGTAGCCGAGGATGACGCCGACCGCCATCAGGTTGACCCAGAACTGCATGGAGCGGTCGCCGCCGTCTGGGGCGGTCAACGCCGAGCGGTCGCCGACGGTGAGGCCGGGGAACCGGTCGGCCAGGGCGGCCAGCGCGCGGGCCGTCGCCGGGCGGTCGGCGTCGGGGGACAGGCGCACCAGCACGGCGGTGTCGGTCCGGGCGGCGGTGTGCGCGCGGGCGAGGTCGACGGGCAGGACGTGGTCGCCGAAGGCCATGCCGCGCTCGAACGTCGCCACCAGCCGCAACCGCGCCACCGTGCCGTCGTCCAGGTGCAGTTCGACCTCGTCGCCGATGGTCCTGCCGGACGCGGTCTCGTCGTCGAGCGCGACGGTCTCGCCGCGCAGGTCGTCCAGCGAGCCCGACACCACGCCGAGGTCCAGGGTGCCGGGCACGTCGTCGACGCCCAGCGCGGGCGCGCGCTCGACCCGGACGTCCTCGCCGAAGGTGGAGGTGACGACGACGTTGGTCCGCACCACGGCGGTCGCGCCGTCGACGCCCGGGACACCGCGGGCCGCGGCCGCGACCTCGGGGGACAGCCCGCCGGGCGCGGAGAGCACGTGGTCGGCGGTCGTCGCGGCCGCCAGCTCGGCGCGGGTCGCGGCCTCGACGGCCGTCTGGCTGTGGAAGTTCACCACGGCGAAGGCGATCGACAGCATGAGCGGGGTCAGCGCCGAGGACAGGCGTCGGGCGTTGGCGCGGCCGGTGTGCGCGGCGAGATAGCCGCCCACGCCCAGCCGCTCCAGCGGCGCCGACGCCAGCCGCACCAGCGGCCGCACCGCGCGCGGGCCCAGCAGCGCCGTCCCGATCACCGCGACCAGCACCGACATCGAGGTCATGGCGACGGCCGCCGGGCCGCGGGTGAACAGCGGCACCAGCGCCAGCGCCGCGCCGCCCGCGAGGAACGCCGTCCCGGCGACCACCCGCCACCGGCCCAGCTCGCGCGGCTCGGTCGCCGCCTCGGCGAGCGCCTCCGTCGGCGGGATGCGCGCGGGCCTGCGCGCCGAGACCCACGCGGCCAGCCGCGCGGCCCCGACCCCGAGCAGGAACGCCGCGACCAGCGGCGCCGGGCCCACGGCGAGCGCGAGGTCGTCGGGGATCACCCCGATCGCGGCGAAGCCGTCGCGCAGCCACCCGGCGACCAGCACGCCCGCCGCGGCGCCGAGCCCGGCCGCCATCGTGGCCACCACGGTCGTCTCCCTGCCGATCAGCCGGACGATCTGCCTCGGCGTGGCCGCGATCGCGCGCAGCAGCGCCAGCTCACGCCGCCGCTGGTCGATCGCCAGCGCGAGCGTCCCGGCCACCACGAAGACCGCCACCAGCAGCGCGATGCCCGCGAACGACCCGGCGATCGCCAGCAGCAGGACCCGCGACCGGCCGACCTCGGCGAACTCGACGCCGCCCCGGTCGCCGCCCACGGCGACGGTGACCGCCTCGCCCGCCAGCGCCCGCTCCACCCGCTCGGCGACCTCGCCGGCGTCCACGCCGTCGCCGACGAACACCCCGAACGCGTGCACCCGCCCCGGGGTGCCGGACAGCGACTCCGCCAGCGGGGACGTGAAGTAGAGCCCGGACTGCTTGGCCAGCGCCCCGCCCGCGACCCCGACGACCCGGTACTCCACCGGGGTCGACGTGGTCATCACCGGCAGCGCGTCGCCCACCGACACCCCGGCGCGGGCCGCCAGGCCCGCATCCACCACGACCTCGCCCGCCGCCGAGGGCGCGCGCCCTTCGCGGACCGTCATCGGGGTGAGGACCGCCGCGTCCCAGTTGTGTCCCAACGCCTCCACCACGCCGCCGTCAGCGGTGACCGCGCGCGCCGGGAACGACGTCTCGCCGACCACCCGCGCCACGCCCGGCACCGCCGCGATCCGCTCGGCCAGCTCCACCGGGACGGCGGGCGGCGACCCGAGCTGCTGCGCCTCCAGGAAGTCCGCGCCCTCCGGCTGGACGACCTGTTGACCCCCCACCACCACGGGCACGGCGGCATAGCGCTCGGTCGGCACCCCGGACCGGATGCCGGACTCCATCAGCACGCCACAGGCGGCCACGACCGCCGTGCCGAGCAGGATCGCGATGAACGCGCCGGCGAACGCGACCTTGCGCGCCTTCACCATCTCCCACGCCAGCGACCGCACGGCTCACCACTCCCCGAGGCGGGTCAGGCGCTCCACCACGAGCGCGGGCGTCGGCGCGGCGAGTTCCCCCGCCAGCCGCCCGTCGGCGAGGAACAGCACGCTGTGCGCGTACGACGCCGCGACGGGGTCGTGGGTGACCATCAGCACGGTCTGGCCCGTGGTGTCCACCAGGTCGCGCAGGAGAGCGAGGACCTGCTGCCCGGTCCGGGTGTCCAGGGCGCCGGTCGGCTCGTCGGCCATCAGCAGCTCCGGCCGGGTGACCAGCGCCCTGGCGATCGCCACCCGCTGCTGCTGGCCGCCGGAGAGCTCGGCGGGCCGGTGGTCGAGGCGGTCGGCGATGCCGACCCGGGCCGCGACCTCCCGCAGCCACCGCTCGTCCGGGCTCGTGCCCGCGAACCGCGAGGGCAGGGTGATGTTCTGCCGCACGGTCAGCGACGGCAGCAGGTTGTAGGCCTGGAACACGAAGCCGATCCGCCGCCTGCGCAGCTCGGTGAGCGCGTTCTCCGACAACCCGGCGAGGTCGGTGTCGCCGAGCAGCACCCGCCCCGCCGTCGGCCGGTCCAGCCCGGCCGCGCAGTGCAGGAACGTGCTCTTGCCCGAGCCCGACGGTCCCATCACCGCCGTGAACCCGCCCCGCCTGATCCCCACCGACACGCCGTCCAGCGCCGTGACCGCGGTCGCGCCGGACCCGTAGACCTTGCGCACCGCCTCCAGGCGCACGGCGTGCGCCGCCCCCACCGAGACCGTCCCTGCCGTCATCAGTTTCCCCTCCCGAGGTGTTCGCGGTGACGCTATGTGCGCGCGGGCCCGCTGATCGATCCCGCAGGTGGGGGTGCGGTGGTAGTGCCAGCACTACCGACCCCCGGTGGGTCGTCGGGAAGAATCGAGGCCATGACCCGCCTCGCTCCCCTGTGGACCGCCGCGCGCTATCTGCTCGTCGGGGCGGGGACGGCGGCAGCGGCGGTGTTCGCGCTCATCGCGGTGGTCTTCGTGGGCGTCCTGTCCCTGGTCGGCGTCGGGCTGCCCGCGGTGCCCGAGGCGCTGCGGCTGGTGCGGCGGGTGGCAGGCGTCGAGCGGCGGCGGGCGGGCGCGCTGCTCGGCGAACCGATCCCCGAGGCGTACCGGGTGCTGGACGGGCCGCTGCCGCGCCAGCTCGCGACCGCGGCCACCGACCCGGCGACGCGCCGCGACATCGCCTGGCTGGCGCTGCACTTCCCGGCGGGGCTCCTCCTGGCGGCCCTCGCGGTCGGGCTGCCGACCGCGGCGGTGAACCAGGTGCTCATCCCGGCCTACTGGTGGCTGGTCCCCGGCGGCGTGGGCACCTCGTTCGGGCTGGTCGTCGACGCCTGGTGGAAGACGCCGATCGCGGTGGTCTTCGGCGTCGTGCTCGGCGTGCTGACCCTGCGCCTGCCGTGGCTGGCGGGCCTGCAGGCGCGGATGGCGCGGTGGCTGCTCGCCCCCGCGCCCGGCGTGCGGCTCAGCGACCGCGTGGCCGAGCTGACCGCCTCGCGCGCGGGCGCGCTGGAGGCGCACGGCGCCGAACTGCGCCGGATCGAACGCGACCTGCACGACGGCGCCCAGGCGCGGATCGCCGCGGTGGTCATGCAGCTGGGCATCGCCGACCAGCTGCGCTCGCGCGATCCGGACGGCGCGTTCGAGCTGGTGCGCAAGGCGCAGGACACCGCGGTCGACGCGCTGGCCGAACTGCGCGACGTCGTGCGCAGCATCTACCCGCCGGTGCTCTCCGACCGCGGGCTGGACGGCGCCATCGCCGCGCTCGCGGCGCGCTGCCCGGTGCCGTGCGCGCTGGAGGTCGCGCCGATCGGCCGCCGCCCCGCCGCGATCGAGGCCGCCGCCTACTTCATCGTCGCCGAGGCGCTGACGAACGTCACCAAGCACTCGGCCGCCACCCGGGCCGCCGTGCGCGTCGAGGCGACGGACCGGGCGCTGGTGATCGTCGTGCGCGACGACGGCCGGGGCGGGGCGGACGCGGCCAGGGGCACCGGTATCGTCGGCATCCAGCGCCGGGCCGACGCCTTCGACGGCCGCGCCGAGGTGAGCAGCCCACCGGGCGGCCCGACCGTCCTGCGAGTGGAGCTGCCGTGCGCGTCGTGATCGCCGAGGACGACGTCCTGCTGCGCGAAGGCCTCGTCCTGCTGCTGCGCACCGCGGGCATGGACGTCGTGGCCGCAGTCGACAACACCACCGAGTTCGACGCGGTGATCGCCGACGACCGGCCCGACGCCGTGGTGATGGACGTGCGGCTGCCGCCGTCCTTCCGGGACGAGGGCCTGCGCGCCGCAGTGGCCGCGCGCAAGCTCCATCCCGGCCTGCCCGTGCTCGTGCTCTCGGCGTACGTGGAGAACAGCTACGCTGCCGAACTGCTGGCCGACGGCGTCGGCGGGGTCGGCTACCTGCTCAAGGAACGCGTCGGCCGGGTCGACGACTTCCTCGACGCGCTGCACCGCGTCGCCGACGGCGGCACCGCGATGGACCCGGAGGTCATCTCGCAGCTGCTGGTGTCCCGCCGCGCCGACGACCCGCTGAGCACCCTCACCGCCCGCGAACGCGAAGTGCTCGCGCTGATGGCCGAGGGCCGCGACAACGGCGCGATCGCCAGGACCCTCGTCGTCAGCGAGGGCGCGGTGCACAAGCACATCCGCAACATCTTCGCCAAGCTCGGCCTGAACGACGAGGGCGGCCACCGCCGCGTCCTCGCCGTCCTCGCCTACCTCAACGCCTGACGCCGAGCCGCCAGCACGATCAGCACGCTCGGCACGACCCCGACGAAGAACGGCGACGGCACCAGGAGCACGCCGCCGAGCGTCCACCACGCGAGCAGTCCCCAGCCCACCCACGCGGGCACCGCGACCCCGCGCCCGGCGAGGTGCCACATCAGACACCCCAGCACGATCATGGGCGCCGCGAAGCTGCCCGCCCCCGCCCAGAACGCGACCGCGTCGGACCCCGCCGACTCGGCGAGGGGGACCGCCGCCCACAGCCCCTGCTCGACCCACCGCGCGATGGCGTCCCACGACAGCGCCGTGAGGATCACCAGGTGTCCCGCGCCCAGGACGACCATGATGGCGCCCGCCCACCGCAGCATCACGCGCCCACCGCCGCGCGCTCGCGCCAGGCGCGTTCCCACTGGCGCGTCAGCGCCGGATGGACGACCAGGTGCCGGAACGGCGCGATCGCGGCCGTGCAGAGCCGACCGAAGCGGCCGTTGGGCTTGACCAGGACGGCCATCCGCAGCTCGTGATCGCCGTCGTCACCCTGCGCCCAGCCCAGGAGCGCCCCCAGGCGCCATCGGGTCTGCATCAGCAGCCGGGCCAACGGCGGTTCGCCCCCGGCGGTCCGCGAGACGGCGACCCGCGTCGCGCAGCCCGTCCGCGCCCAACCCGACCAGGTCGACCAGCTCGACATGCGTCCCCCAGTTCTATGTTGACCAACATAGAAACTATCGCACAGCTAGTGAGTGGCTGGATAGCCAGGGATAGGCTTGCCGATCGTGACCACTTCACGGGCGACGCGACGGGCGGAGACCACGCAGGAGAGCCGCAGGCTGCTGGTGACCGCCGCGGCCGAGCTGTTCGCCGAGCGGGGCTACCGCCTGACGACGTTCGAGGACATCGCCGCCAGGTCGGGGGTGAGCCGCGGCTCCATCCCGTGGCACTTCGGCAACAAGGAGGGCCTGCTGGCCGCGGTCATCGACCACGTCATGGCGTCGATCCGGGCGGACGCGCGCAGGCTGGAGTCCGGCACGTTCGACGACCTGCTGCACGGGATCGTGGAGCTGACCCGCGGTCCGACGACCAAGCTGTTCATCACCCTGATGGCCGAGGCGGCCGAGCCCGACTCGCCCCTGCGCAAGTGGTACGGCGACGTGCACACCGCGCTGCGCGCGCTGGTCCGCTCCTGGATCGAGCGGTCCGACCTCGCCGACGGCGTCGACGCCGACGCGCTCAGCGCGATCGTGGTCGGCGCGACCATGGGCATCCACCAGCAGTGGCGCATCGCCCCGGACGCCGTCGACCTCGACCGCGTCTACGCCACGCTCGGCGTGCTGCTGCGGTCGGTCGGACTCGGTGAGCCGGGCTAGATGACCCCGAGCGCGAGCATCGCGTCGGCGACCTGGATGAACCCGGCGATATTCGCGCCCGCCTGGTAGTTGCCCGGCGTGCCGTAGGTGTCGGCAGCGTCGAGGCAGCGGTCGTGGATGCCGCGCATGATGTCGGCCAGCCTGCGCTCGGTGTGCTCGAAGCTCCAGGAGTCCCGGGACGCGTTCTGCTGCATCTCCAGCGCGCTGGTGGCCACCCCGCCCGCGTTGGCCGCCTTGCCCGGGGCGAAGAGCACGCCCGCCTCGGCGAACAGGCGCACGGCGTCGGGCGTGCAGGGCATGTTGGCGCCCTCGGCGACGATGGCGCAGCCGTTGCCGATCAGCGTCGCCGCGTCGCGGCCGTTGAGCTCGTTCTGCGTGGCGCAGGGCAGCGCGATGTCGCACGCGACGTCCCACACCGACCCGCTCTCCACGTGCTCGGCGTGCGGCCGGGCCTCGACGTAGGCCGACAGGCGCGCCCTGCGGGTCTCCTTGACGTGCTTGAGCACGTCGAGGTCGATGCCCTTGAGGTCGACGACGTAGCCATTGGAGTCCGAGCAGGCCACCACGGTGCCGCCCAGCTGCTGGACCTTCTCCACCGCGTAGATGGCGACGTTGCCCGAGCCGGACACGACGACCTTCTTGCCGTCGAAGGAGTCGCCGCGGGTCTTGAGCATCTCGTCGACGAAGAACACCGTGCCGTAGCCGGTCGCCTCGGTGCGCACCTGCGACCCGCCCCAGGTGATGCCCTTGCCGGTGAGAACGCCGGACTCGTAGCGGTTCGTGATCCGCTTGTACTGGCCGAACAGGTAGCCGATCTCCCGGCCGCCCACGCCGATGTCGCCGGCGGGCACGTCGGTGTACTCGCCGATGTGCCGGTACAGCTCGGTCATGAAGGCCTGGCAGAAGCGCATGACCTCGCCGTCGGAGCGGCCCTTGGGGGAGAAGTCCGACCCGCCCTTGCCGCCGCCGATCGGCATGCCGGTCAGCGAGTTCTTGAAGATCTGCTCGAAGCCGAGGAACTTGACGATGCCCAGGTAGACCGACGGGTGGAAGCGCAGCCCGCCCTTGTACGGGCCCAGCGCGGAGTTGAACTCCACCCGGAAGCCCCGGTTGATCTGCACGGCGCCGGAGTCGTCCACCCACGGCACCCGGAAGATGATCTGCCGCTCCGGCTCGCACAGCCTGCTGATCACCGCGGCCTCGGCGTACTGCGGGTGCTTGGCGAGCACCGGGCCCAGCGTGTCGAGGACCTCGTGCACCGCCTGGTGGAACTCGGTCTCGCCGGGGTTGCGGCGCAGCACCTCGTCGTAGATCTCACCCAGCTTCACGTCAAGGATCGGCACGCCAACGCTCCCGGTCTTCCCGTCGTCGTCCTCTGGTGGGACGACCAGCCTCAATTCGTACCAGTCCGCCTCGCGCGGGCCACTTCCCGGCCGCGTGCTCGTGGTGAGTGTCACAAGGCGGGCAAAGGCCGCGCACGCTGCGGCGCTCACAGCGTTCACGGTCCGCGCGCGGCCGGTGGTGAACGGCGCGTCCTTGAACCCCGGGTGCGACGCGGTTGAGATTGCCGCACCCCCGCCGTCTGCACGTGGCGGCCGGTCGACGATCTTTGGCTGGAAGGACCCTGCATTGGCTCACTCATCGCGGCGGCGTGGCAGAGCGGCGGCCCTGCTCGCGCTGACCTCATTAGGCGTAGGGGTCTTGGCCCCGGGCAGTTCGGCGTCCGAGCCCGAGCCCGCGCTCGCGTCCTCGCCGAACGGCATCTACCTGGTGGAACTGGCCGACGAGCCGGTGATCGAGTACGACGGCGGCGTGGCGGGCATCCCGGCCACCGCGCCTGCGCCCGGCGACAAGGTGGACCGGGACGACCCCGACGTGCGGCGCTACGTCGCCCACCTCGACCAGCGCAGGGCGCGGGTCCTCGACACCGTGGACGGCGCGGAGAAGGTCTACGACTACAACTACACCAACGCCGGGTTCGCGGCGCGCATGTCGCCGCAGCAGGCCGCGAAGCTGGCCGCCACGCCCGGCGTGAAGCTGGTCGTCCCGGACGGCAAGAGCAAGCTGGACACGGTGTCCACGCCCGACTTCCTCGGCCTCACCGGCCGCCGCGGCGCGTGGAACCGCCTCGGCGGCGACGAGCGCGCGGGCGACGGCGTGATCATCGGCGTGATCGACTCCGGGTTCGTGCCGGAGAACCCGAGCTTCGGCGCGATCCGCACCAGCCGGGCCTCGGACCGGGCGATCGCCGCGCGCTGGAAGGGCGTGTGCGACCCGGGCGTCGAGGAGCCCAAGGTCACCTGCAACAACAAGGTGATCGGCGCGCGCTACTTCAACCAGGGCGTCGGCGACCTGCCGATCCCGGGCGAGTACACCTCCCCGCGCGACCACGGCGGCCACGGCAGCCACACCGCGAGCACCGCGGCGGGCAAGTTCGGCGTGCCGGTGTCCATCGAGGGCAACGACCTCGGCACGGCCAGCGGCGTGGCCCCCGCCGCCCGGCTGGCGATCTACAAGACCTGCTGGATCATCACCGAGGACGGCGACGACACCTGCATCAACAGCGACTCGGTGAAGGCGATCGACACCGCCATCGCCGACGGTGTCGACGTCCTCAACTACTCGATCTCCGGCGCGTCGGCCTACGGCGACCTCGTCACCCTGGCGTTCTACCGGGCCGCCAAGGCGGGCGTCTTCGTGGCCGCGTCCGCGGGCAACGACGGTCCCACCGCGCGGACGGTGTCGAAGAACATGCCGTGGATGACCTCGGTCGCCGCGGGCACGCACCCGCGCCAGTACGAGGCGGCCGTCACCACCGGCGACGGCAAGTCCTACACCGGCGCGGGCGCGGGCAAGGCCGTCCCGTCCGCCCCGCTGCTGCTGTCCACCGCGGCGGGCCTTCCCGGCGCGGACGCCGACCAGGTGCGGCTGTGCTACGAGGGCACGCTCGACCCGGCCAAGGTGGCGGGCAAGGTCGTGCTCTGCGACCGCGGCGTGATCGACCGCGTCGCCAAGAGCCGGGCGGTCAAGCAGGCGGGCGGCGTCGGCGTGGTCCTGGCCAACGTGTCGCCGGGCTCGCTCAACGCCGACTTCCACGTCCTGCCCACGGTGCACGTCGACGAGGTCGCGGGCGCGGCCATCAAGGCCTACGCCGCGGGCGCCGCGCCGACCGCGGCGCTGGCCGCGGGCGCGCGGGTGGAAGGCGCGCGGGCGCCCGCCATCGCCGGGTTCTCCTCGCGCGGCCCGGCCGTCACCGCGGGCGGGGACTTCCTCAAGCCGGACATCCTCGGCCCCGGCGTCGACGTGCTCGCCGCGGTGACCCCGGAGCGGCACGGCGGACGGAACTGGGACCTGATGTCGGGGACCTCGATGTCCTCGCCGCACATCGCAGGCCTGGCCGCGCTGCTGATCCAGCGGCACCCGGACTGGTCGCCCATGGCGGTCAAGTCGGCGCTGATGACCTCGGCGAAGACCACCGACAACCAGGGCAAGCCCATCGCCACGGAGACGGGGGCGAACGCGACGCCGTTCGACTACGGCTCCGGCCACGTGTCCATCGGCGACGCGCTCGACACCGACCTGGTCTACGACAGCGGCGCGGCCCAGTGGGACCGGCTGCTCTGCGGGGCGGACGTCACCCCGCCGGGCGGCACCTGCGACGGCGTGACCGGCATCGACCCGAGCGAGGTCAACCTGGCCTCGATCGCCATCGGCGAACTGGCGGGCAAGCAGACCGTCACCCGCACGCTGACCAACACCGGCAGGCACGCGCACGTGCTGCGGCCGAGGTTCTCCGGCCTGGCCGGGGTCTCGGCGACGGTCTCGCCGCGCCTGCTGGTCATCCCGCCGGGGCAGTCCCGGTCGTTCAAGGTCACCTTCACCCGCACGACCGCCCAGCTGGGGTCGTACGTGTTCGGCGACCTGACCTGGACGCCCCAGCGCGGCGAGGCCGTGCGCAGCGTGATCGCGGTCAAGCCGGTGCTCGCCGCCGTGCCCGCCGAGGTGCACGGCACGGGCTCGGCGGGCAGCGCCGAGGTCACCGCGACGCCGGGCTTCAGCGGCACGCTGACCGCCTCCGTCGTCGGCCTGACCAGGGCGGGCGAGAACCGCGCCGAGCTGAAGAACCCGACCAGCGCGAACTTCGACCAGGAGAACCCGACCGCGAGCGACCACACGGCCAAGTTCACCGTGACGGTCCCGGCCGGGACGACCTACGCGCGGTGGGCGACGTTCGACTCCGACGTGGCCGAGGGCACCGACCTCGACCTGTTCGTCTACGAGGCGGGCACGACGACGCTGGTCGGCGGCAGCGCGAGCGGCACGTCGCAGGAGTGGGTCTGGGTCGAGAACCCCGAGCCCAAGTCCTACGACGTGTACGTCGACCTCTACGCGGGCCCGGCGCAGGAGGTGAAGCTGTTCAGCTTCCTGCTCGGCTCCGAGGCGGCGGGCAACCTCACCGCCACCCCGGCGACGCAGCCGGTGACGATCGCCACCCCGGTGAAGGTCACCGCCGCCTGGGACGACCTGGCCCCGGGCGGGCGCTGGCTCGGCCGCCTGCTGTACGGCGACGGCACGGCCACGGCGGCGTCCACCCTGGTCTGGGTGAACTCCTGACCGAACCCCGGGTGGGCTGATCCATGGCGGATCAGCCCACCCGGGTCTGTCCGAGACGGAAAAGATCAGCCGCTCCGGGCGTGTACTTCCGGCCCCCGAGCCCTCATTCACAGTGAAACGTGAACGCGGCGGGCCGGAGGTGGTGGCATGGTCGACAGTGCGGTGCGGGGCGGGCCGGAGCTGGCCGAAGCGCTGCGGAACGGGCCGTTCCACCGGGCGCTGCGGGTGGCGATCTCCGAGCGCGGCCTCCCGCTGGCTCGGCTGTGCGCCCACCTCGAACGCCGCGGCCTGCGGGTCGGCGGCTCGACGATCAGCTACTGGCAGCGCGGCCTGCGCGTGCCGGACGGCCCGCAGTCCGCGGCGGTCGTCCACGCCCTCGAGGAGATCCTCAACGTGCCCGAGCACGCGCTGGTCGGCCTGATCCGGCCCCGACGCCGCCCGCTGGGCGACGTCGGCGGCGCGCCCCGGCGCTGGGCCGAGCTGTCCGGCCAGTGGAGCTCGGCCGCCGACCTGCTGGGCGAGCTGGACGTGCCGGAGTCGCGGTGCAACGCCGACCTCGAGGTACTGGCCGCGCACCACAGCATGGAGGTCGGCCCGGACCGGGTCATGCGCGCGAGCACGACGCGGGTCGTGCTGCGGGCCCGCCGGGACGGCCCGGACCGCTACTTCACCGTCTACCGCGGCGACCCCGGCTGCGACATCGGCGCTGTCGAGGTCCGCGAGGGCGAGGGCTGCCGCCGCGGCCGCGTCCGCAGGCACGAGCCGAGCGGGTCGATGGTGGCGGAGCTGCCGTTCGACCGACACCTGGCGGCCGGGGAGGTCCACGTCCTCAGCTACACGGTCGTGGACGGCACCGGCGGCCCGGTCGACGGCTACCACCAGCTGGCCCGAGTCCGCGGCGGCTCGCTGCTGGTGCAGTTCCACTTCGACCCGGCCATGCGCCCGGTCCGCTGCCTGCAGGACTCCCGGCCCAGCGCGCACGAGCCCTGCTCGTCGGCCACCGAGCTGTTCTGCAGCCACGACACCGTCAGCGCCTACTTCCCGACCACGCCGCCCGGCGTCCACGGCATCACGGTGGAGTGGGACTGACCCTGCGTCGCCCTCGATGTTTGAACGCGCCCGGGACGGGGTAGGTGCGGCGGGGATCCGAGGGAGAGGTGTCGCGGTGGACCAGGACGAGCTGTTCGCGGGACGGTATCGCCTCGGCGAGGTCCTCGGCTCCGGTGGCGCCGCCCGCGTCTACCGCGCGTGGGACACCCGGCTGGCGAGACCGGTGGCGGTGAAGACCTTCCGCAGAACGCCGGACGAGGTCGACATCCTGCGGTTCGACAACGAGGTCCGCACGATGGCGGCGTTGTCGCATCCGGCGCTGGTCGAGGTGTACGACACGGGGGTGGCCGGGCGGCCGTACGTCGTGCTGCAGCTGATCGAGGGCCGCACTCTGCGTGATCGCATCGCCGAGGGGCCCCTGCCCGTCGCCGAGATCCGGCGCTTGGGCGTCCGGCTGGCGGAGGCGCTGGCGTACGTGCACTCGGAGGGGGTGATCCACCGGGATGTGAAGCCGTCGAACATCCTGCTGGACGCCGACGGCCTGCCGTACCTCGCCGACTTCGGGGTGGCGCGGCTGACGGGGGCGGAGCGGATCACCGCGTCCAACCAGATGGTGGGCACGGCGGCGTACCTGGCCCCGGAACAGGTCCGGGGGACCGAGGTCGACAGCCGCGCGGACATCTACGCCCTGGGCCTGGTGCTGCTGGAGTGCCACACCGGCGTGCCGGAGTACCAGGGCACCGACGTGGAGAGCGCCGTCGCCCGCCTGCACCGGCCGCCGGTCGTCCCGCAGGACCTCCCGACCGACCTGGTCCACCTGCTGGCCAGGATGACCGCCCTCAGCCCCCACCGCCGCCCGAGCGCCCAGGAGTGCGCGTCGGTCCTGGCGGCGGAGTCGGCCACCGCCGAGACTCGCCCGGCCCTCGACATCCTCCCGTGGACCGACGACCCGCCGCCCCCGCCACCCCTGCGCCGCCACGCGCTCCTGGGCGCAGGCACCCTCCTCGCCGCGGCGGGCATCGCGACACTGATGCTCACCGCCCCGGTCCATTCCGTCGGACCGACCACGGCCGTCCCCCCTCCCACGATCATCACCCCACCGCGTGCGGAGGCCACGGCGCCCCCGACGACGACGTCAACCGCCGCCCCTGTGGACCACGCGGATGAGGACGAGGGGACGGCGGCGGTGGTCGTCACGGGGAAAGAGAAGGGGAAGGGAAAGGGCGGGAAGGGCAAGGCCGTGGACAAGCCGACCGGCCCCAAGGGCAAGGGCGCCAACAAGGGCCGCGGGTAACAACGCGGCCAGTGGCAGTGGCGCGCTGTGGCCAGTGCGGAAGGTCGACCGCCTCTCAGCCCATGCTGATCCGCCACTGCACATTCCGACCGCCAGCATCGATTCGTCCCTGCATCGCGAGCGCGAACGCGGCGAACGCCGCCTTCGCACCGCGCTTCTGTAGGCGACTGCGCCTGCCATGTGGCCCCTTCACCGCCGTGCGGCGGACGATTCCGCGTGGCCGAAACCTGTAGGCGACTGCGCCTGCCACGCAGCCCCTCCACCCCAGCGGGGCCACCGCAACCGGTACGCGTCGTCCCTCTGCCCCCGCCAGCGAGGCGCTCCTAGTCCTGCCGGGACTGCCGCTCCGAAATGGCCGTTCCCGCTTCGCCGCTGCTGCATGACCGCCTTCCCCGCCCGCAGGTCCTTGATCCGCAGGCCGACCGGCGCTCCCTGCGGAATCCCTACACTGGGTGGTCGGTAGGAGGCGTGATGACGCGTGTGGAAGAGGCGCCTGGGCGGACGCGGCGGCGGGTGTCGTTCGGTCTCGTGGTGCTGGTTGTGGTGGCGCTGCTGTTCGGCGTCCCGTGGTGGTTGTTGGTGGTCGGCGGTCAGGCGTGGTCGGGGTGGGTGGTCGCGGGTGGCACCGTGGTCTTCCTGGCCGGTGCAATCGCCATGCCCTGGGGGTTGGTCGTCGGGCATGGGCGGGGGTGGGATGGGGGTGCGAAGGTGGGCGACACGCTGTTGGGGGCGGCGTGGATCGTCTTCACCTGCGCCGTGATCGGGGCGCTCGTGGAAGTCGGGTTGGCAGTCGCGGGGATGGCTGACCCGCTGCGCTCGCGGGTGGTGGCGGTGGGCACGGTCGGGGTGGCCGTGATCGCCTTGGCCCACGCCTACTACGAGGCGATGCGGGTGCCTCGGGTGCGGGCCACCGAGGTGCCGCTGGGGCGGCTCGGGCCGGGGTTGGACGGGTTGCGGGTCGTCGTGCTCGCCGACACGCACTTCGGGCCCATCGACCGGACCCAGTGGTCACGGCGGACCATGGCCGCGGTCGCCGCCCTGAAGCCCGACATCCTGGTGCACGCGGGCGACATCGCCGACGGGCCAGTGGAGCGCAGGCGCGCGCAGTCCGAGCACATGGGACCGCTCAAGGCCGAGTACGCCAAGGTGTACGTCACCGGCAACCACGAGTACTACAGCGGCGCCCCGTCCTGGGTCGAGCACATGGCCGAGCTGGGGTGGACCCACCTGCACAACACCCACACCGTCGTCGAGCGCGACGGCGACCGCCTCATCGTCGCCGGCGTGGACGACCGGACCGCGCGGCACGCGGGAATCGACGGGCACGGGGAGGACCTGGCCGCCGCGCTGCTCGGGGCCGATCCCGACCTGCCGGTGTTCCTGGTGGCGCACCAGCCCAAGCAGGTCGCCGACGCCGTCGCCCACGGGGTGGACCTGCAGGTCTCCGGGCACACCCACGGCGGCCAGATCTGGCCGTTCCACCTGCTGGTCCGGCTCGACCAGCCGCACCTGCAGGGCTTGGCCAGGGCGGGCGGGCGGACCTGGATCTACACCAGCCGCGGCGCCGGGTTCTGGGGCCCGCCGTTCCGGCTGCTGGCGCCCAGCGAGATCACCGTCCTCACGCTGAGGTCAGCGGTTAACACCTCCGCGTAATCGGCGATACGACCGTAAACGAACGGGAGGCCACGCCGATGATCCGCACAGCCGCCATCTGCACGATCACGACCGCCGCACTGACCGGTGTCACGCCGACGGCGCAGGCCGCCGTCGCCCAGACCTGCCTCGTCAACGAGGTGGTGACCTTCAGCGAACCGGTGACGAACACCCCGAAGACGGTCTCGGTCACCGTCAACGGGCAGCTGTTCAACTGCACCGACCCCACCGCCAGGACCGGCTCCTACACCGAGACCGCCACGCTGCCGGACTACACCTGCACGCAGCTCTTCTACCAGGGCAGCGGCGCCCGCGTGTTCACCTGGACCGACCCGGCCGTCGCGCCGAGCACGTACTCCTACAACCGCACGTCCAGCCGGGTCGGGGCGAACATCGTCATCCTGCTGCTCGGCTCGATCACCGCGGGCGGGTTCGACGCCGAACCGGCCAAGATGCAGCTCACCGCGGTCAACCCCAACCCGATCCGCTGCGCGACCACCGGCGTCTCCCAGCTGACGCTCGTCGGCGCGCTCACCGTCGGCCTGTGACGGTCAGGTCCACCGCCGCCGCAGCCAGAGGCTCACGGAGACCAGGCCGACCAGGACCGGGACCTCGATCAGCGGCCCGACCACGCCCGCGAGGGCCTGGCCGGAGGTGACCCCGAAGACGCCGACCGCGACCGCGATCGCCAGCTCGAAGTTGTTGCCCGCAGCGGTGAACGCGAGCGTGGTCGTGCGCTCGTAGGACAGTCCCGACGCCTTGCCCAGCAGGTACCCGCCGGTCCACATGACGGCGAAGTAGACCAGCAGGGGCAGGGCGATGCGGGCGACGTCGAGCGGCCGGGAGGTGATCTGCCCGCCCTGCAGGGCGAACAGGATCACGATGGTGAACAGCAGCCCGTAGAGCGCGACGGGGCCGATCCTGGGCAGGAACCGGGACTCGTACCAGTCGCGCCCTCGGGCGCGTTCGCCCATCCGGCGGCTGAGGTAGCCCGCGACCAGGGGGACGCCCAGGAAGATGACCACGGACAGGGCGATCTCCCACGGCGAGAAGTCGATGCTGGTGGTGTCCAGGCCGAGCCAGCCGGGGAGCAGGTCGAGGTAGAACCAGCCGAGGACGCCGAACATCAGCACCTGGAAGACCGAGTTCAGCGCGACCAGCACGGCCGCGGCCTCGCGGTCGCCGCAGGCGAGGTCGTTCCAGATGATGACCATGGCGATGCAGCGCGCCAGCCCGACGATGATCAGCCCGGTGCGGTACTCGGGCAGGTCGGCCAGGAACAGCCAGGCCAGGGCGAACATCAGCGCCGGGCCGAGCACCCAGTTGAGGAGCAGGGAGAGGCCGAGGGTGCGGCGGTCGCCGGTGACGGTGCCGAGCCGGTCGTAGCGCACCTTGGCCAGCACCGGGTACATCATCAGCAGCAGGCCCAGCGCGATCGGCAGCGAGACCCCGGCGACCTTCACCGCGTCCAGCGCGCCCGCGAGGCCGGGGACGAGCCGCCCCAGGGCCAGACCGGCCAGCATCGCGACGCCGATCCAGACCGGCAGGAACCGGTCCAGGAACGACAGCCCGCGCAGGACATCGGGCCGGTCGGTGGTGGGCGCGGTCAACAGGGCCTCCGGGGCTGGTCGGCGGCGCGCGCCTTGTCGGCGAGCGCCGTCAGGTGCGCGGCAGCCCGGTGCAGGGCGTCGGGCACGAGTCGGTAATAGGTGAAGCGACCGCACGGCTCGGCCTCGACGATCCCGGCCTCGCGCAGCTGCCTGAGGTGGTTGGAGACGTTGGTCTGCCGGGCCCCGGTCTCCTCGACCAGGTGGCAGGTGCATAAGGCCTCCTCCGCCAGCAACTCCACGATCCGGGCCCGCAGCGGGTCGGCCAGCACGCGCAGCACGTCAGCGTTCATCAGTGCGGGATGATATCAGGACACAATGATGTATCCAGTCTTGACCGGAGGAGCAACACTCAAGCAGCATTGAGTCAATGAGCGCTGACTGGCATCCCGATCTCGTGGCCCGCGCCCGGGTGCACGCCGCCCTCGGCGAGCCCGCCCGGTTGGCGATCGTGGAGCTGCTCGTCCTCGGCGACGCGTCGCCGAGCGAGGTCGGCAGGGCGACGGGACTGCCGAGCAACCTGCTGGCCCACCACCTGAAGCTGTTGGAGCAGGCCGGACTGGTGCGGCGCTCCCGCTCCGAGGGCGATCACCGCCGCACCTACCTTCGGCTGCGCGCCGCGGCGCTCGCCGGTCTCGCCCCGACGAGCGCGCGGGAGGCGGGCCGCGTGGTGTTCGTGTGCAGCCGCAACTCCGCGCGCTCCCCGCTGGCCGCCGCGCTGTGGGCGAAGCGCAGCCGGATCCCGACCGCGTCCGCCGGGCTCCGTCCGGCCGAGCGTGTCCATCCCGGCGCGGTGGCCGTGGCCCGCGCCCACGGACTGTCGCTGGCCCGCGTCCGGCCGCGATCCATCGAGGACGTGGTCCGCGCCGACGACCTGGTCGTGGCCGTCTGCGACAGCGCGCACGAGCAGCTGCGCGCGGGCGAGCGGCTGCACTGGTCGGTCCCCGACCCGGCGGCGGCAGGCACGGACCAGGCGTTCGCCGCCGCCTTCGCCGACCTCGCCGACCGCGTCGGCCGGTTGGCCGCCGCGGTGCGCGCGTCCGAGTAGCAGCCGATCGAGAGCCGGAGGAACCCCGTGAAGCCCGAAGTCCTGTTCGTCTGCGTGCACAACGCCGGGCGCTCGCAGATGGCCGCCGCGCTGCTGCGGCACTACGCCCTCGGCCGGGTCGCGGTGCGCTCGGCCGGGTCCGCGCCCGCCGACCGGGTCAACCCGGCCGCCGCGGCCGCCCTGGCCGAACTCGGGCTCGACATCACCGAGCAGGTCCCGACGAAGCTGTCCACCGCGGACGTCGACGCCGCCGACGTCGTCATCACCATGGGCTGCGGCGACACCTGCCCGGTCTTCCCCGGCAAGCGCTACCTCGACTGGGAGCTGGCCGACCCGGCCGGACAGTCCGTCGAGGCCGTCCGCCCCATCCGCGACGACATCGACCGCCGCGTCCGCGCCCTGCTCGCCGAACTGCTCGACGACCCGGCCTGACCGGCACACCGGCACATATGACGCACTCACCCCCGCCGGGGGTGAGCCCGTCACCTCCGCCGCGCCCCGCGCCCTGCCTACCCCGGTATCCACTTCGGTCCCTTCCGTGCGGTCACGACCTGGCACTTCGGCGATCCTCGGCCACATGTAGGCCGGACGGTCCCAGGTGAACCGTGTCACGTGCACAGTCCCCGCTGGTCCCGCCTCATGCCCGCGCCGTGACGTCGCAATGCGGAAGATGTCGGCTGTCTTCACCGTTGCCACCATGAGTTGCACATGGATCGGGGCGGCCAGGGGGCGCCGCGCGAAGGTGGAGGTGGGCGGTGCACCTGAGAGCACGGCTCGACAGCGCGGTCGCTGCGGGGAGCGAGCCAGCGCCGATGGACTTCCGGATCGGGCTCGCCAAGCCCGGTTCGGCGTCCTACGCGCACTGCGCGGAACTGGTGCGACGGAAGTACCTCAAGCGGTATGACGCGGTGGTCGACCCGCGGCCGGACCTGTTCGTGGTCGCCCGCGACAGCGCCAGGCGCCGGACGATGGGCTGCGCCGGGATCACCTCGGCCGTCGGGCGCAAGCTGCTGTCCGAGAACTATTTGGACCGTCCCGTGGAGCGCGTCTGCGCCGACCTCTGGGACGCCGAACCCGACCGCGCGCCGATCGCGGAGATGGGCCCGCTGGCCTCGTTCTACCCCGGCTGCGGCCTGTTCCTCATGCGCCGCCTGCCGACGATCGCTATCCACCTGGGATACGACTTCGTGCTGACCACGCTCACCGAGCGGCTGCACGGGCTCGCCAAGGCGGCGGGGTGGGCGGGCCGCACGCTCGCCAACGCCCGCAGCGCCGAACTCGCCGGGTTCCGGCCCGGCGACTGGGGCACCTACTACGCGGCGCGGCCACGCACCGTGTTGCTCCACTGTCGACAGACAGTAGGGGCGTCCGACGAACAAGGAGCTGAGTGATGCAGTGGCTCGCGACGGCAGTGGAGCGGCTGGACACGCTCGACGCGATCGCCGTCGAGGAGATGTCGTCCAGCGGCGCGCCGCGCCGGTATTCCTACGGTGACGTGCTGGGCGCCGCCGTCCGGCTCGGCGAGGCGGTCCTGGAGTCCGCGCGGGACCGGGAGAGCCCGACGAGCACCATCGGCATCCTCACCGGCAACGGCGTCGAGAGCGTCGTCGGCGACCTCGCCTGCCTGCTGACCGGCGTGCGCTCGGTGCCGATCCCGATCGCCTTCGGCCGCGACCAGGCCAGGCACCTGCTGTCGCACTCGGTCGTGTGCCTGGTGGACGAGCAGGGGCGCAAGCGGCTGGCCGAATGGGGCAGCGAGGCCGACATGCTGCCCGATGGCTGCGTGGTGATCCCGGTCGACGTGCCCGGCGGGCACGACATCGAGGAGATCACCGCCCGGGTGCGCGCCGCCGCGGCGTTCAGCGGCGACGCGATCTGCAAGATCGTCCACACCTCCGGCACCACGTCGACCCCCAAGGGCGTCATGCTGCGCCGGGGCGCGGTCGACGACCTGATCACCTCCATCACCACCCGCGTCGGCGTGGAGGCGTGGCAGCGCTACGTGTCGGTCGTGCCGACGAGTCTGCTCGTGGAGCAGGTCTTCGCGGTGTACCTGACGTTCCTCGCGGGCGGCACCGTGGTGTTCCTGCCCGAGGAGGCCAAGCCGCTGGGCACCGCGGGCGGCGACGTCGAGCAGGTGCGCGGGCTGCTGGCCGCCGCCCGGCCCACGGTGTCGCTGACGCCGCCGTCGCTGGTGGAGTCCATCGCCGCGTTCGCCCGCACGATGCCGGACGCCACCGCGCGCGAGCTGTCGCTGGCCGTCTACGGCCGCGAGGACCCGATGCTGCTGTTCAGCGGCGGCGCCCCGGTGTCCGACGAGGTGCTGCGCGCGATGTGGGACCGCGGCCTGCCCGTCTACGTCGCCTACGGGCTCAGCGAGAACGGGTCGGTGGCCACGCTCAACGGCCCCGGGCTCGTCCGGCTCGGCACCGTCGGCAAGCCGCTGCGGCACTGCGAGGTCCGCCGCTCCGAGCGCGGCGAGCTGCTGATCCGCAGCTCCTCGCTGCTGACCGGCTACCTCGGCTCCGACGACCCCACCGCGCTGCCGCTCGACGACGAGGGCTGGCTGCACACCGGCGACGTCGCCGAGATCGACGCCGACGGCTACGTCAGCATCACCGGCAGGCTCAAGAACATCATCATCACCTCCAACGGGCGCAACGTGAGCCCGGAGTGGGTGGAGGCGCAGTACAAGAGCAGGCCGAGCGTCGAGGCCGCCGCCGTGTTCGGCGACAACCTGGAGCGCCTCATCGGGGTGTTCGTCGTGCGGCGCGGGGCCGACGCCGAGACCGCGCTCGCCGAGATCCGCCACGTGAACGCCGAGGTGCTCTCCGAGATCGAGCAGGTCGGCTCCGCCGCGATCGTGGAGGCGGACGAGGCCTTCTACGCGGAGTTCTTCACCGTCACCGGGCGGCCGCGCCGGGCCGCCATCCGAGAGGCGCTCGCCGCCGGTCGATTCCCCTTAGCGGAGGTCTGAGAACCATGCTGAACAGCTTCCCCACCAGCGCCCACGTCGACGGCAAGGGCCTCATCGTCTCCAGCACCGACCATGCGAGCCTGGAGACCATCGACCGGGTGGAGTTAGTGACCGCGCTCGCCGAGCACGGCTACGTCCTGCTCAGGGGCTTCGACACCGACGCCGAGTCGTTCTCCGCGCTGGTGCAGAGCATCTCGTCGCGGATCACGCTGGACCCGGCGCGCAAGTTCGCGGGCGGCAACGTCGCCCAGAAGATCGAGGCGGGCCTGGTCCCGCAGGGGCTGCACGTGGAGAACGGCGCCACGCCGTGGGTCCCCGACCTGGTGTGGTTCTACTGCGAGACCCCGGCGGAGACCGGTTCGCAGACCACCATCTGCGACGGCCTTCCCGTGTGGCACCGGCTGCCGGAGCGCACCCAGGAGCTGTTCAGCACCACGCGCGTCACCTTCGCCAGGCCGATGCCGGAGGAGAAGTGGAAGAACCTGGTCTTCCGCCTCCTCGACGGCGCCAAGCCGGTCGAGGACGTCACCTTCGACGACCTGCTCGCGGTGACCGACGACGACGTGGACGTCAAGTACCACCAGCGCGCCGACGGCTCGGTGCACTACACGTACTTCACCTACGCCGCCCACACCACGCTGTTCGGGTCGGAGATGGTGTTCGCCAACAGCATCCTCACCCCGTCGGTCAACTACGAGCCGCCGGTCATCGAGTTCGAGGACGGCCGCCCGCTCGACGCGATGCTGATGCGCCAGATCATCGAGGCCACCGAGCTGGAGACCGACGAGATCGACTGGCACGCGGGCGATGTCGCGCTGGTCGACAACAGCAGGGTGATGCACGGACGCCGCAAGATCCGCGACCCGCGCCGCTCGCTCTACAACGCGCAGAGCTACCTGCAGGAGGCCATCACCGCGGCGGTGCGCGAGCGGCGGACGACGCGCCTGGCCAAGGCCGGCTGATGCGCACCCAATACGACGACATCGGGCACTCCTACGAGCGCGTCAAGCGGGAGATGCCGCTCGCGCGCGGGCCGGAGCGGGCCACCTTCGAGGACCTCATCGCCGGATGCGCGGGCAAGTCCGTGCTGGACCTCGCGTGCGGCACCGGCTGGTACAGCAGGCTCACCCGCAGGGCGGGCGCGGCGGCCGTCACCGGGGCCGACATCTCCGCGGAGATGGTCGGCGCGGCCGAGAGCGCGGAGGCGGCCGACCCGCTGGGCAACCGCTACCTGTGCGCCGACGCCCGGCACCTGGGCGCGGTGGGCGAGTTCGACCTGGTCACCGCGGTGTGGCTGCTGTGCTACGCCCGCGACCGGGCCGACCTGACGGCCATGGCGCGCACCGCGTACGACAACCTCGCGCCGGGCGGCGAGTACGTCGGGGTGGAGATGAACCCGCGCTTCGACTGGTCGGGCCCGCCCGCCACGGCGTACGGGCTCACCCACCGCCCGGACGCGGACTTCGCCGGCGGCAAGGACCTCACGGTCACCCTGCACGTCGACCCGCCGGTGACCTTCCAGGCCTGCTTCTGGACGGAGGAGCCGATCAGGACCGCGTTCGCCGACGCCGGGTTCCGGCACGTGGAGTTCCGACCCGCGACGCTGCCCGCCGACGCCGGCGACGCGTTCTGGGACGACTTCCGGCGCAATCCCACGATCGTTGGCATCCGCGCGGTCAAGTAGGACAGCACGTTCGCGGAAGCGCCGTGCGCGGACCTTGCGGCATGATGCCGTCAAGGTCCGCGACACGGGGGAGACCATGAGCACGTTCGAGGGCGACGGCCCGATCGCAGGCCCGGGCTCCCCGGAATTCGACACGGCGACGCGGACGTTCAACCTGGCCGCGCCCGCCGCCCCCGCCGCCGCGGTCACCGCGACCACGGTGGCGGAGGTGCGGGCCGCGGTCGAGCACGCCGCGGCCCGCGGGCTGCGGGTCAGGGCGCACACCACGGGCCACGCGGCGGCGACCTTCGGCCCGATGGACGACGCGCTGCTCGTGCGCACCGAACTCGGCGGCGGCGTCGAGGTCGACGCCGAGGCCAAGACCGCGCGGCTGCCTGCGGGCACCCGCTGGGGCGCTGTGGTCGAGGCGACCACCCCGCACGGGCTGGTGTCCGCGCACGGCACGTCGCCGACCGTGGGCGTCGTCGGATACCTGCTGCGCGGCGGCGTGAGCTTCTACGGGCGCCTGTTCGGCATGGCGACCAACACGATCCGGGCGATCGAGCTGGTCACCGCCGACGGCGCGCACCGCAGAGTCGACGCGGAGTCCGACCCGGACCTGTTCTGGGCGCTGCGCGGCGGCGGTGGCGGCTTCGGGGTCGTCACGGCGGTGGAGATCGCGCTGTTCCCGGTCACCTCGGTGATCACCGGCGCGGCCTTCTGGCGCGCCGAGCACGCCGCGGAGATCGTGGCGCGCTGGCACGCGTGGACCGCGACGGCGCCCGAGGCGGCCTCGACCTCGCTGCGGCTGATGAACCTGCCCCCGCTGCCGGGCAGGCCGGAGGCCATCTCGTCCGGCCCGGTGGTCTGCCTCGACGGCGCGATCGTCGACGGCGGCTCGCCGTCGGCGCGGGAGGTCTACGCCGACCTGCTCGACCCGCTGCGGTCCGTCGCCGACCCGGTGCTCGACACCTGGCGCGAGACGACCCCGGACGCGGTGCCGTCCACGCACATGGACCCGCCCAACCCGGTCCTGTCGATGGGCGACCACCTCCTCGTCGACGGCTTCGACGCCCAGGGGGTCGCGGAGTTCCTGCGCGTGGCGGGCCCCGGCTCGCCGCTGCTGGCCGCCGAACTGCGCCAGCTCGGCGGCGCACTGGCCGTCCCCGACCCCGCGGGCGGCGTGCTCAACCACGTGTCCGCCCAGTTCATGTACCAGTGCGTGGGCTCGGCGATCGACCCGCCCACCCTCGCGGCGAGCCGCGAGCGGGCCGCGATGATCCGCTCGACCCTGGCCCCGTGGGACACCGGCCGCACGATCCCCGGCTTCGTCGGCAGCCACGACCAGCCGCAGGGCCACCTGGACACCGCCCAGATCGAGGCGGTCGACCGCGTCCGCGCCCGCATCGACCCCGACGGCCTGTTCCGGGGCGACATCACCCCGAACGCGACCAAGCTCTAACCGCCACCGCCACCGCCACCGCCACCGCCACCGCCACCGCCACCGCCACCGCCACCGCCGCGACCGCCCACTGTCGCCGCCCGCCATGGCCGCCTGCCGCCGCCACCGCCGCCGCCCGCCGTCGCCGCTGCCATCCCACTCTCACTGCCATCCCACTCCCACCGCCGCCCCACTCCCACCGGGAGAAGGCGTCGAGTCGAGCGCGGCCCGGGCGGCGAGCACGGTGTCGCCGGTCCAGGCCTGTCGGTTCAGCGCGGGGGCAGGGACAGCTTCTCCAGCGGCAGGGCGCGCAGGAAGTCCTCGGCGTCGAAGGCCTCGCCCGCGGTGACCACCCCCGTCGCCCGGGTGCGGCCGGTCAGGACGCGTTCGGTGGCCTCGACCACGATCGGTGCGGTGACGGCGTAGATGTCGCGGCCCCGGGCCGTCGCCCGCCGCTGCTCGGCGCCCCGCTTGACGACGACCTCCACCAGGAACACCTGGGCGGAGCGGCCGGTGACGTCGGCCGCGCGCGGGCCGTCGGGGTCGGGGTCGCTGAGGTCCTTGAGCGGGGTGGTGTTGAGGAAGGCGTCGATCCGCGCGGTCTTCAGGTGCTGGGCGATGGTCACGACGTCGGTCGTGGAGAACTGGCCGACGACCTCCTGCTCGCCGAACGGGTCGCCGAACGTCCAGGCGCCGGTCGGGGCGGGCTCGTCGCCCGGGAGGACGCGCAGGCGCTGGTCGGTGAAGACCACCCGCCGCCCGGCGCGGCGCTTGCCAGCCAGCAGGGTGCCGCGGGTCGGCTGCCAGCTGTCCAGCGCCACCGCGACGGCGATCTCGTCGGCGGCGGGCCAGTCGCCCATGGCGGCGGTGGCGAGCAGGTCGCCCATCGCGCCGTAGAACGCCATCGCGGGCGCGATCACGGTGTCCGCGTCCCGGAAGCGGTCCCGGTGGGCGTCGAAGGTGTCGATCGCGACCAGCGTCTCGCCGGTCACGTCCAGGTAGTGGATACCAGCGCGCCGGGCGGCCTCGATCAGCGCGGGCGCGGTGTCGCCGAACGGGCCGGCGCAGTTGATCACCGCGCCCGCGCCAGCCAGGGCGCGGTCGAGCGAGGCGGGCTCGTCGGCCGAGGCGACGTGGGACTCCATGCCCTCGGCGACCGCGGCCAGCTTCCCCGGGTCCCGCCCGGACAGCACCGGCGTCAGGCCGCGCCGCGCCAGCTCCGCGGTCACGAACCGGGCCGTGTGCCCGTACGCGCCGAACACGGCGACCTTCTGCGACATCAGTTTCCTCCAGCAGTTGTGATTCGGTGAGATCCTGCTGCGCGCGGCCCCGGGAGACGACCGTCCACACCGACAACCTGCGCTAGGTTCGCGACATGCGTGCCCACCACGTCGTCATGGCCGTGACCGCCGACATGCCGGTCTTCGAGGCGGCCGTCCCGTGCCAGGTGTTCGGCGTCGACCGGCCGCACCTGGCCGACCCCTGGTACGCGTTCTCGGTGGTCCCCGTCGGGTCGGACCCGGTGCGGCTGAGCCCGGGCTTCACCGTGGACCCCGCGGACGGCTTCGACCTGGCGACCACGGACACCCTCGTCGTCCCGGCCTGCACGAACGTCCACGACGACCCGCCCGGCGAGCTGGTGGACGTCGTGCGGGAGGCCTACGAGCGCGGCTGCCGCATCCTGTCGATCTGCTCCGGCGCGTTCATCCTCGCCGCCGCCGGGGTGCTCGACGGGCGCAGGGCCACCACGCACTGGCTGCACGCGGACGAGCTGAGCCGCCGCTATCCCGCCGTCCGCGTCGACCCGTCGGTGCTGTACGTCGAGGACGCGAACGTGATCACCTCGGCGGGCACGGTGGCGGGCATCGACGCCTGCCTGCACCTGGTGCGGGTCGACCACGGCGCCGCCGTCGCCGCCGAACTCGCCCGCCGCCTGGTCACCCCGCCGCACCGCGAGGGCGGGCAGGCCCAGTACCACCGACCGGCGGCCCCGACCAGCGGGGACTGGCTGGCGCCCCTGCTGGACTGGGCGGACGAGCACCTGCACCTGCCGCTGTCCACCGCCGACCTCGCGGCGCGGGCCAACGTCAGCACCCGCACCCTCGAACGCCGTTTCGCCGAGGTGCTGGGCCTGTCACCGCTGCGCTGGCTGCTGCGGCAGCGGGTGCGCCGGGCCCAGCAGTTCCTGGAGACCAGCGACCGGTCGATCAGCTGGATCGCCACCACCTGCGGGTTCGGCGCGGCGGCCAACCTGCGGGCGCACTTCGCCCGGATCGTCGGCATGTCGCCGTCGGCCTACCGCCGCGGCTTCCACGAGCGGACGGGCGAGCGGATCGCCAGCTGAGGTCAGTCGACGCGCCTGAGCAGGCGGTTGCCGAACAGGTACTCGGCGTCGTCGTCGACCAGGTGGGCGTACTCCACCACCATGCCGTGCACCTCCACCGTGAAACGGCCGCCGCCCGTCGGGCGCACCGGCTTGCGCGGCACGGGAGCGCCCTGGTTGGCGGGGGACTTGCTGATCGTCTCCAGGTAGATCTGCCCGTCCGGATCACGCGAGAGCGTGCTCCGCAGCATCACCGACTCGTAGGTGCCCAGCGCGGGCGTGAGGTCGCCGTCGTCGGTGACCGCCGGGTTCGGCGCGGTGAGGCCCAGTTCGGCGCCGAGGAGGTCCCTGACCTCCTGGATGAGGCCCGGGCCGCTGTTGGCGTTGGTCAGCACGCAGAACGCGACGCCGAGGTCCGGGAACGCGTACAGCTGGGCGTTCTGGCCGATCGTCTGCCCGCCGTGCTCGACAGCGGTCACCGGCCGTCCGTCGCGCGTCCAGTCCATGACCCGCCAGCCCAGGCCCCAGCCCCGGTACACCGTGGACACCGACAACAAGTCCACGACCACGTCGCGCATCGCCCGCGCGGAATCGGTGGACAGGATGCGCTCGCCGGTGACGCCGATGCCGTCGCCCAGGTGCGTCTCGGTAAACCGCAGCAGGTCGACCGCGCTGCCGGTGATCAACCCGGCCGGCCCCATCGCCCGGGGCAGCATCCACTGCCGCGTCGGCACGGCGGGCCCGTCGACGTCCTCAAGGTCGGTCACGTGCCCCACCGCCGTGCGGAACAGCGGCGCGTCCTTCGCCCTGGTGATGACGTGGCGCAAACCCAGCGGCTCGGTGATGTGGGCGGCGACGGCGTCGTCCCACGCCCTGTCGCGCAGCACCTCGACGATCCGCCCGGCCACGACGAACCCGGCGTTGCAGTAGCTCAGCCGCCCGCCGGGCGGGGTGACCGCCGGCGCGGTGGCGAGCGAGGCGACGTAGCGCTCCACGCAGTCGTCGCCGTCGCCGACGTCGGTGAACAGGTCGCCCGCGACGCCGCTGGTGTGGGTCAGCAGGTGCGCCACCGTGACGGTGTCCGCGTGGCCCGGCTCGGCGACGCGGAAGTCCGGCAGCACCTCCACCACCGGGGTGTCGAGCGTGATCTTGCCGTCGTCGACGAGCTGCATGACCAGGGTCGTCGTCCAGATCTTGGTGATCGACCCGTACTGGAACAGCGTGTCCTGGGTGACCTCGACCCCGGTGTCCCGGCTGGTGATCCCCGCGGCGGCGACCCGGATGTCGCCGTCGGCCAGCACGCCCACCTGCGCGCCGGGCACGTCGTGGCGCTCGCACAGCTCCGCCAGCCGCCCCTGCCAGTCCGCCAGCTCCATCGCGTCCGCCTTCCCCAGTCGCCGTGACGTCAAGCGACGGTATCGCAACCGAGCGGCGTCAAGCCCTTCCATGATCCACTTGGCAGCACCCGCGTGTCGGAGCCGCCGAGCGGCCAGCCGGTGGGAGACTGCCCGGCGATGCACACTCCGTCGGACCTCGCCGACCTGCTCGAATGCGAGCACCGCAGCGTCCTGGCGCAGGCCCACGCCGCCGGGCACCCGGGCGCGCCCCGGCCGGGAGCGGGACCGGACAGGATCACCGTCAAGCACGGTCGCGCCCACGAGCACGCCACCCTCGCCCGGGTCGGCAGGCAGCGCACCGTCATCCACATCGGCGACCCCGACCCCGTGGCCGCGGCGGCCGAGACCGCCGAGGCCCTGCGCGCGCACGCGCCCGTCGTCTACCAGGCGGTCTTCCACGACGCGGCGTTCAGCGGACGCGCCGACTTCCTGATGCGCGACGCCGACGGCCGCTACGAGGTGTACGACACCAAGCTCGCCCGGCACGCGCGCCCGTCGGCGGTGATCCAGCTCGCCGCCTACGCCGACGCGCTGGCGGCCGCTGGCTGGCCAGCTGGCCCGAACATGCACCTCCTGCTCGGCGACGGCAGCCAGGTCACCCTGCGCGTCGACGACTTCCGCCCGCTGCTGCACCGCCTCCGCGACCGGCTCGTCCACCGCCCGCCCCGGCTGCCGGAGCGGCTGTGGGGCGACGAGCGTCCGGCCTGCTCCGGCTGCCGCTTCGCCGAGCACTGCGCGGCGGGCCGGGAGGCCGACCGCGACCTCGCGCTGGTCGCGGGCATCCGCGGCGACCAGCGGCGCAAGCTGATCACGGCGGGCATCGCCACCATCGACGCCCTCGCCACCGCGGCCGACCGGCCGAGCACGCTCTCCGCCGCGTCGTTCACCGCCCTGCGCGCGCAGGCCGCCATCCAGGTCCGCCAGGACGCCACCGGCGAGGTCGACTACGAGATCGCCGACCCCGACGCGCTGGCCGAGCTCCCGCCGCCCAGCCCGGGCGACCTGTTCTTCGACATGGAGGGCGACCCCTACGTCGCGGGCGGCGCCGGGCTCGAGTACCTCTTCGGCGTCGTCGCCGACGGCGAGTTCCTGCCGTTCTGGGCGCACAGCCGGGCCGAGGAGCGGGTGGCCTTCGAGCGGTTCGTCGACCTCGCGGTCGCCCGCCTGGCCGAGCACCCGGACGCGCACGTCTACCACTACGCGCCCTACGAGTCGTCGGCCCTCAAGCGGCTGGCGGCGCTGCACGGCACGCGGGAGGAGGCGGTGGACGAGCTGCTGCGCCGCAATGCGTTGGTCGACCTCTACGCCGTGGTGCGCAAGGCGCTGCGGGTCTCCCAGCGGTCGTACTCGATCAAGGCGCTCGAACCGCTCTACATGCCCACCGCGCGGGAGGGCGAGGTGAAGACCGCGGCGTCGAGCATCGAGGCCTACGAGCAGTACCTCGCGCACATGGGCGACGGCGAGATCGACAGCGCCGACGAGGTCCTGCGCGGCATCGCCGACTACAACGAGTACGACTGCGTCTCCACCCAGAAGCTGTTCGAGTTCCTGCACACCGTGCGCGCCGATCACGGCATCGAGACGCGCGTCCCGGAGCCGGAGCCGGAGGACGGCGACGAGGAGCGCAAGCGCAAGCAGGCCGACCGCGCCGCCCGGGTCGCGGCGCTGGTGACGGCCCTGGGCGACGGCCTGCCGCCGGACCCGGCCGACTTCGGCCCCGATGAGCGGGCCCGCGCGCTGCTGGCCGCCCTGGTCGGCTACCACCGCCGGGAGACGAACCCGGCGTGGTGGGAGTACTTCCGGCAGCTCGCCGCGCCGCTGGGCGACCTGGAGGCGGACACGACCTGCGCCGTGCCCGTGCACGTGGACGCGGGGGAGTGGGAACAGCCGACCCGCCGCAACGGGCTGGCGAAGCGGCGGCTGACGCTGCGCTGCGACCCCGACCGTCCGCACCCCTTCGCGCGCGGCGACAAGGTCCGGGTCCGCTATGGACCGACCGGCCGCGCGGCGCAGGTGACCGAGGCGTCCGCCGAGCGCATCGAGCTGCTGGAGAGCTGCCGTCCCTCCGACACGACCGACGCGCGGCCGCAGGCGGTCCTGCCGGGCGAGCCGGTCCGGCCCGCGCCGAAGGACGAGGCCGTCGCCGACCTCGCCGAGCTGGTCGTCGAGAGCCTGCCCCGGCTGCCCGCGCACCCCGGGGTCGACCTGCTGCGCCGCGTCCCGCCCCGGCTGCGCGGCGGCGCCGCGCTCCCCGAGCCCGGCCCCGACCTCGTCGCCACGGTGATCCGCGCGGTCGACGCCCTCAACGGCTCGACCCTGGCCGTGCAGGGGCCGCCGGGCGCGGGCAAGACCTACCTCGCGGGCAAGCTGATCGCCCACCTGGTGGCCGAGGGCCGCACGGTCGGCGTGACGTCCAACAGCCACAAGGCCGTCGAGAACGTGCTGTCGGCGGCCCTGTCCGCCGCGCCGGGCATCCCGTGCGCCAAGCGTCCGCGCGGCGCGCCCGAGCAGGACGCGCGGTGGGACCAGCCGAAGGACAACGCCGCGCTCGCCCGCTGGCGGGCCGATCAGCGGGACGGACACCTCGTCGGCGGGACGGCGTGGCAGTTCACCAGCACCGCCATGCGCGCCGACCCCGTCGACGTGCTGATCATCGACGAGGCGGGCCAGTTCTCCCTGGCCGACGCGCTCGCGGTGTCCACATGCGCCCGCAACCTGGTGCTCCTCGGGGACCCGCAGCAGCTCCCGCAGGTCGTGCAGGGCACCCATCCGCCGGGCGCCGACGCGTCCGCGCTCGGGCACCTGATCGGCGACGCCGACATCATCCCGGCGGACCTGGGCTACTTCCTCGACCAGACCCGGCGCATGCACCCGGCCGTCTGCGCGCCCGTCTCCCGGCTGTCCTACGCCAACCGCCTGCACGCCCATCCGAGCGCCGCCGAGCGCGGCATCGACGGCGTGGAGCCGGGACTGCACCTGGTCGAGGTGGACCACGTGGGCAACACGACCAGCTCGCCGGAGGAGGCCGCGGCGATCGTGGAGATCGTCACGACCCTCCACGGCCGCGCCTGGCGCGACCACGACGAGGTCCGGCCCCTGGTGGACGAGGACATCATGGTGGTCGCGCCGTACAACCTGCAGACCCGCGTGGTGGCCCGCGAGCTCACCCGGGCGGGATTCCCCGGGGTGCGGGTCGGCACGGTCGACCGCTTCCAGGGGCAGGAGGCTCCGGTCGTCATCGCCACCATGACGTCGTCGTCGGCGATCGACCTGCCGCGCGGGTTGGACTTCCTGCTCTCCCGCAACCGCATCAACGTCGCGCTGTCCCGCGCGCAGGCCGTCGCGCTGCTGGTCTGCTCGCCCCGGCTGGTCGAGGCCGACATCCGCACGGTCGACCAGATGCGCCTGGTGTCGGGGATGATCGGCCTGATGGACGGCGCGACGGTCAGGTCTGCGGCCACATCGAGTAGATGAGGTTGTCGGCGTCGGCGCAGATCACCTGCGGCAGCTGCCCCTCGTCGGCCTGGTTGCACGCCAACGGCCCGATGTGGACGGGCTCCAGCCCGAACTCCGGCTCGGGCCGCTCCACGTAGTAGTCGAACAGGACCGCCGCCGCCTCCTCACAGCCGAGCACACCGCCGGGGGTCTCCACCACCACGGCGTGCATCGGCTTGCCGAGCGCGCCCTCGAAGGTGGTCTCGCAGTACTGCGACGGCAGACTCTCGTCGACCGTCGTGGGCGGCAGCCCCGTGGCCTTCTCGGTCGTCGTCACGGCCTTGGTCTTGATCGTGATCGACGGCACCGTCTTCCGCGTGGTGGTCGTCGTGGTCGGCGCCGTGCTCCCCACCCCGGTCGAACTGGCCGACCCCGTCACCGCCGGACCACACCCGGTGACCAGAACCCCGACCGCCACAACCGCCGCAACATGAGCGAACTTCATGCCCGTGGCGTCGACCCATCCTCGGCGCTCGTTACGGGCCCGGCCACCACTGTGATCTACCTGGCCTTCCGGTCTCCGCGCGCAACCCTCATCGCTCCCTCGGTCAAGCGGCGAATGTGGAAGCTAAGCAGGTCGACGACGTTGTCCAGCGTCTGGAGTGGAAGGTCGGCAGGCGCATGCAGGATGTCGGCGCTCTCGGCCGGGAGTTCCACACGCACCTGCTGCCGTCGGTCGCCGCGCTGCCGGAGATCGTCGGCTGATCAGTCGCCCGTTGCACGGCTTTCGACCGCGTCGAGGGCTGGGGCCAGTGGGGCGAGGGCGGCGCGGAGCAGGTCGGGGAGGGGGCCGGAGGGTACGACGAGTGCGCCGGATGGCCGTGCCCACTCCTCGATCGCGATCCGGACGGCGGCGGCCACGCTGGCGGCGAGCACGCGGGCGGTCTGCGGGTCGGCGTGGACGCGTTCGGCGAGTGCGGTGGCGAGGGGGCCCTCGAGCGCGCTGGACGTGGTCTCGGCGTAGGTCTGGCGCAGGGCCGGGTGGGTGGTGATCAGCAGCAGCGCCTCCCGGCCGTGCTCGCCCGGGTCGGTGTAGGCGTCCACGATCGCGTCGGCCACGGCGTCGGCGAGGCGGGCGTCGGGGCGGGCGCGCACCGCCGCGGCGACGCGGGACTCCCGGTCGGCGGTGACGGCGGCGACGATCGCGTGCTCGCGGCTGGGGAAGTAGTTGTTGTAGGTCCGCGGCGAGACGCCCGCTGCCTGGGCGATGTCGTCGACGCGCACGTTGTCCGGCTCGCGCTCGATGGCCAGCCGCAACGCCGCCTCGCGCAGCGCCTTGCGGGTGGCCTCCTTCTTCTGCTCCCGCAAGCCGGTCGGTCGTTCCGTCACGGTCGGAGCATCGCAGATGAAGTGCGCGCACGCAAACTTGCGTGCACGCAAGGTTTCTGTCTACCGTGGATGGCCCGACCGAGAAGAGGACAAGACCATGCGAGCTGTGGGCATCAGCTACGACACCGGCTTCATCAGCGGTGGCACGAACTCCCGTGAGCACTTCGACCTGGAGCAGATGAGGCGCGAGCTGACCGTCATCCGCGACGACCTCGGCTGCGACGCCGTGCGGGTGATCGGCGGCGACCCGGAGCGGCTGGAGGTGGCGGCGGCGATCGCGGCCGAACTCGGCCTGGAGGTCTGGTTCTCGCCCTACCCGCTCGAACTGGCGGCCGACGAGATGCTGTCGCTGTTCGCCGACTGCGCCGAGCGGGCCGAACGGCTCCGGGAACGCGGCGCCGAGGTCGTGTTCGTGGTCGGCGCGGAGATGAGCCTGATGAACAAGGGGTTCCTGCCCGGCGTGACCCAGGCGGAGCGGCTGCGGTCGCTGCTCGACGATCCGGAGCGGCTGCCCGGGCTGGTCGGCGAGGTGTCCGCCAAGGTCAACGCGTTCCTCGCCGAGGCGGCGGCGCTCGTGCGCGCTCGGTTCGGCGGGCGGATCACCTATGCGGCGATCCCGCTGGAGCGTGTCGACTGGACGCCGTTCGACATCATCGGCGTGGACCTGTACCGATCGGCTGAGGTGGCCGACCAGTTCGCCGACGGGGTGCGCGCGCTCGTCGCGCAGGGGAAGCCGGTGGCGATCACCGAGTTCGGGACCGCCGCCTACCGCGGCGCGGGGGAGCGGGGCGGGCGGTGCATGGAGATCCTCGAGTACGACGACGCGGGCGTGCCCGTCCGACTCGACGGCGAGTACGTCCGCGACGAGGAAGGGCAGGCCGCGTATCTGCGGGAACTGCTGGAGATCTTCGACGAGGGCGGGGTGGACAGCGCGTTCGTGTTCCTCTTCGCGCTCACGAGCTTCCCGCACCGGCCGGACGGTGATCCCCGGGACGACCTCGACCTCGCCAGTCCGGGGATCGTCCGGGTCCGGGAGGACGGGCAGTGGGAGCCCAAGGCGGCCTTCACCGCCCTCGCCTCGCGGGGTGGGATGCTGACGGGGTGAGCGCAAACGACGTCTTCCTCGCGGACTGCCCCGCGCGCACCACACTGGACCTGGTCGCCGACACATGGTCGGTCGTGGTCGTGTTCGGGCTGGGCGCGGGTCCGCAGCGCTACAGCGACCTGCACGACCGGATCGGCGGGATCAGCAAGAAGATGCTCACCCAGACACTCCGCAAACTGGAGCGCAACCGGCTCGTCGAGCGGCGGGTGCTGGCGACCGCGCCCGCCGGGGTCGAGTACCGGCTGACCGGGCTCGGCGAGAGCCTGCTCGGGCCGGTGTCCGTGCTGGCCAGGTGGGCCGAGGACCACGCAGACGACCTGGCGTGAGCGCCGTGGGGAACCCGATGGTTCCCCACGCCTGCCTAGCGTTGTCCCCATGCGAATCGGACTTCTCGGCGCGGGCTCCATGGCCGACGCGCTCGGCACCCGGTGGGCGGCGGCAGGCCACGAGCTGATGGTCGCCGGGCGTACCCGCGACAAGGCGGAGGCGCTGGCCCGCAAGCTGGGCGGCCGGGCGGGAGCGTTCCGCGAGGTGGCGTCGTTCGCCGACGTCGCCCTGATCGCGGTGCTGTACCAGGGAATGCCCTACACCCTCACCCAGATCGGCAACGCACTCCGCGGCAAGCCGGTCATCGACTGCAACAACCCGGTGGAGACCGACCGCTTCACCCTGACCACCACCCCGGGCCGGGCGATGGCGGAGGACATCGAACAGGCCACCGGCGGACACGTCGTCAAGGCCTTCAACCTCTGCCACACCCGGGTCTGGGAGATGACCCCACCCCGCTTCGACCACCGCCCGCTGGTCGTCCCCTACTGCGGCGACGACCCCACCACCCGAACCCTGACCCACACCCTGATCACCGACCTGGGCTGCACGCCGTTGCACATCGGCGGACTTGAACAGGCCCACCACCTGGAGGCCATGGCCGCCATCGTCATCTCCCTCCTGTTCACCGGCCACGACCCCCACACGGTCTTCAACCTGGTCGACACAACCGAACCGGTCGCCTCGTAGTGCCGTGACGAGGTGTGCTCGACTTCGGTGACAACGCCTCCGTCGCGGCGAAGAACGCGATGCCCTCGTTGGCCCGAAGGTCACCGCGGACGTCGGGACCAAGAAGGGCGAGAAGATCGACTACGCCCTGGTCCACGACGGCCAGGTGCAGGTGCTGGTCGAGGCGAAGAAGGTCAACGACTCGCTGCCGATCGAGCACGCGTCGCAGTTGTTCCGGTACTTCGCGGTCACCAACGCGCGCATCGCGATCCTGACGAACGGGCAGGTGTACCAGTTCTACACCGATCTCGACGCGCCGAACCGGATGGATGCGAAGCCCTTCCTGGTGCTGGACTTCGCCGACATCGACGACACGTTGCTGCCGGAGTTGGCCAAGCTGACCAAGGAGTCCTTCGACCTGGACTCCGTGATCAGCGCGGCCGGGGAGTTGAAGTACATCGGGCAGCTCAAGCGGGTGTTGGGGGCGCAGTTCAAGGAGCCCGAGGACGACTGGGTGCGCTTCCTCACCAGCCGGGTGTACGACGGGTCCTTCACGCAGAAGGTGCGGGACCAGTTCATCCCGTTGGTGGCCAAGGCGTCCCGGCAGTTCCTCAACGAGCAGGTCAACGACCGGCTCAAGAACGCGCTCGGCGGCCCCGGGTCCTACGTCAGCGTCTCCAGCGATCCGGTGGAGGCCGAAGTGGACAAGGCCGCCGAGCCGTCCGCCCGGTCGGAAGGGGACATCCAGACGACCGAGGAGGAACTGGAGGGCTACCGGGTCATCCGGGCCATCGTGTGCAGCGAGGTCCCCGCGGCACGGGTCATGGCGCGGGACGCCAAGACCTACTGCGGGGTCCTGCTGGACGACAACAACCGCAAGCCCATCGCCCGGCTGTGGTTCAACCGGTCGAGGAAGTACCTGGGCGTGTTCGACGAGAACAAGGCCGAGACCCGCGTTCCCATCGACACCGTCGAGGAGTCTACGCCCACGCGGACCAATTGCGGCGCACCGTCAGCCGCTACCTCGACCCGTCAGTAGTAGCAACGCCCGGTGCAGGCGTAGATATACAGGGCGCCGCAGCCCGATGACAGGACCGTGCACCCATCGCGCCTGCAGTAGGGCGGGTTGACGCACCAGTTGTCGATCGTGTTGCAGGTGCAGTTGTCCAGCACGGTGGCCTCGTCGGCCGGGCCGAGCTCGGCCATGAGCTGGAACGCCTTCTCCTGCCCGAACGCCGCGACGGCCGACTCCCTGACCCGCGTCAGGGCGCCGTGGACGGACGCGGTGACCGGGCCCGCGAACGTGGACTCGGTCGCCGCGATCGTCCGGAACGCGGCGACCGCGTCCGCCTGCGCGCGCGTCCGCCCGGGCTGGTCCAGCACCCACTTGTCGATGTGCTCGACCCAGACCGCGCTGCGGGTGCTCGCGGGCAGCTCGGCGAGGATCGCGCGCCGGTACGCAGTGGGGTGCTTGACGATCTCCCCGTACGTCCGGGGCAGCCGGTCCCGGTTGGCCCGCATCCACGTCTGGACCGCGTCCGTGTCGCCGAAGGCGGGAACCCGGCCGCCGGCCAGGATCGCGGCGGCGACGGCCGTGCCCGCGCCGAGTCGCAGGAACTGCTTGCGCCCCATGCCGTCGGAACTGTCGCTTTCGGAGCGGCGAAGCTCGCCCAGCGCCTGGAGCACCCGGACCGTCGAGCGGAATCCGAGCCAGCGCACCAGCGGCAGCGCCATCCCCGGACCCGTCCAGACGCGCACCTGATCGCCCCGCACGCGCACCAGCGTGGGCGCCCACGGCGCGTCCTCGGACCGCCACGCGACCACCTCGGGGTGGCTGAGCGGAAGGATCTCGAGTTTGCCGTCGCACGCGCGCGCCACCGCGTCGGACAGCTGCCTGCACGTGGCGCAGGCAGCGTCGAAGGCCAGGACCCATCGTTGCTGAATCATCGGAAAAGACCTCCCCAGTCGTGCCGACAGTAACCAGCGCGGGCCGCGCGCACCCAGCACCCGACCGGGTGACGCAGTACCGAAACACTGCTGGGTGATAGGAACGCGTCACCCGGTTGGGTGCTGGGGCGTGAACCCGAGCGGTGGCTACTGTCGAAGTGCTTGGGGGACCTGGGGAGGTTGCAACCAATGACTGATCAGCGGTGGATTCTGGCGTTCGACGCGTCCTGCGGGAAATGCCGCGAACTGTCCGACGTGGTGCGCCGCGCGTGCGAGGGCAAACTCGAAGTGCTCGCGCTGACCGACCCGGACGTGGTGCGGTGGCGCACGGCGGCGTTGGGTCCGAATCCCCGATGGGCGCCGACGTTGTTGCGGGTGCGTGGCGAGCGGGTGCGGGCGTGGACGGGACCGGCGATGGCGCTGCCGCTGGTGCGCTGGCTCGGAGTCCGCTCGACGGTCCGGGTGCTCCAGGCCATCGGCGAGGCCCGGGAGGCGGCGGGCGGCGCGACGGAGGGCATGGGGCGCAAGCAGTTCCTGCGGTTGGGCGCGGGCGCTGTCGCCGCGGCGGCGATCCTGGTGGCGGGCCGGACGCCCGCGTTCGGCGCGTCCGAGGCCGATGCCGCGAAGGCGTGGGCGGCCGCGAACCGCTCCCGCCTCCCGCAGACGTACGCCGAGATGGTGCGGCACACCGTGACCTACCGCCGCGCGATCTTCGCCGAACTGCCCGCGGCCGTCCGCAGCGCCATGTGGGTCGAGCACATCGACAAGTGGGCGCGCGCCCGCGGCGGCCTGACGCAGGCGCAGGCCGACATCGTCGCCGCCGTCCGGAAGATCGCCGCGACCGAGTCGACGTTCCGGCTCCCGGCGTCCCCCGAGGTCCTTGACGCCCTGCTGGGCATCAAGGAACGGGCGATCGCCGAGTTCGGCCACGCCGACGCCTTCCGCCTGCTGGCCGCCCTGGGCCCGGACGACCCCCAGTCCCTCCTGGCCCCGAAGTGCGCCTGCAACCTCTGGGACGACTGGTGCAGCAACGAGACCTCCTGCATCGCCATCCAGGGCGACTGCGAGCGCACCAGCTCCGGCTGCGGCGACCTCTGGCTCGCCCCATGCAACGGCCGCTGCTTCAACTAGCCGCCTGACGGGACCACTGCACGGAGGCAGCGGCAGGACGGCCAGCGAACCACGCATGCCGACAACCGGCTATCCCGGCGCGCCGCCGGGATAGCCGGTTGTCGCTCCGGCGGCGTGCGGGGGTTAGCGGTAGTCCTCTTCGTCCGCGGCCGCGGTGCGGTGTTGGTCGAGGGCGTCGGCGGGGTTGGCGTCGGAGGGGAGTTCGCGCGGAGGCTCCTCCGGGCGTTCGTCCTGCGCGGGCTGGGCCTGTTCGACGGCGTCGGCCTCGGGATCCTCGGGGGAGACCTCGACGGGTGGCAGGGCGCTGCTGTCCTGGGCCTCGTCCGGGGTGCGGGCCGGGTCGAACTCGGTCATGGGGGACCTTTCGGGTTGGGGGCAGGGGGAGTGGCGAGCGGCCGCTGGGGCCGCTCGCCACGGGGTGCTCGCCCTCGCGGGTTGCTTGCCACTTGGAATAGTCGGCTTCGCGGGAGCCGTTCGCCACCTGGGTGGTCGGTCTCGCGGGCGGCTCGTGGATGGTTGGCCTCGCGGGGGCCGTTCGCCATCTGCGTGGTCGGCCTCACGGGGTACTCGCCACTCGGGGGTCCCGGGACCGGTCGCCACCTGCCGGTCGACTTCGCGGGGGCCGCGCGCCACGTGGATGGTCGCGGTCGCGGGGCCGTTCGCCACCGGTGGTCGCGACCGTGGGGCGTTCGCCAACCGCGGTCGGCCTGCGGCCCTCCCGCCGACGGCGCGACCGCGACCGCCACACGGCGGCGGCTCGCCACCTAGGGGCTCCCGACACACGGGAGACCGGGGTGCTCCCGTGTGGCGGGAGCCGCCTGTGACACCTGGGTGCTCCAGCTCGCGGGAGCCTGCTGTGCCATTGAGGGGCTCGCAGTCCCGGGTGCCGGCTGCCGCTTACGGCGGTCGCGGTCGCGGCCGTTCGCCGGAGTGCGGGTCAGCGGCCGCTTTTCGCCTGGTCGGCGGTTCGGCCGCCCTCGTCTCGGGCCTTGTCGCCGACCTCGCGGGCGGCGGCTGCCGTCGTCTCCTGGACGTTGTGGGCGGCGTGTTTGGCCGTCTCGCCGACGTCGGCGCCGATGCCCTTGGCCGTCTCGGCGGCCTGCTGCTTCAACGACTCCAGTTGGTCGCTGTCCTGCACCTTGTCCCGGACCTGCCGCGCGGCCTTGCGTTCCTCGTCGGTGGCCGGGAGCAGGCCCGCGGTCAGCAGGCCCGCGCCGAAGGCGATGAGGCCCGCCGCCAGGGGGCTGCCCTGCGTCTCCGCCCGCACCCTCTGCGGGGCCTCGCGCGCGGCCTCGGCCGCGTGGTGGGCCTGTTCGCGCACGGTGCCCGCGCCGTCGGACATCGAGTGCTTCGCGTCGTCCATCGTGCCCATCACCCGCTCTCGGAACCGGCCGAGGCCCCGGCGCGCCTTGTCGCCCTGTCGGTGGGCGATGCGCTTGGGGCTTGTCTTGTCGACGAGCCGGTCGAAGTTGTGGCTGAGTTCCGCGCGCGTGCGCCGGATGTCAGCGCTTATGTGGTCGGGTGTCGTGCCCATTGCGCGTCCTCCTTGAGGGTCTGCAGAGTCTGCTCCGGTTTGGGGGACACCGAGCGCATGGCCGCGCGGCCGCGGAAGTACAGCACCGCGCCGATCACGGCCCACACGGCCGCGACCAGCAGCGTGGCCCAGCCGAGGTCCATCACGTTGCCCAGCCCGTACGCGGCGGCGAGGCTGAGCAGCAGGGCGACCATGCCGCCCGCGAAGCCCGCCCCGCCGAGCATCCCGGCGGCCTTGCCCGCCTTGGCGGCCTCCCCTTTGAGCTCGGCGCGGGCCAGCGCGACCTCCTGGCGCAGCAGCCTGCCGAGGTCGTCGGTGATCTCGCTGACGAGTTCGCCCAGCGACGGTTCCTCAGTGCGCGGTCGAGTGGAATGCGTCATCGGCGCACCGGTCCTCGGCTCGGGTCGGCCGTCTGGTGCGCGGGCATCGTCGGGACGGGACCCGGCTGGTCGGGAATGCGGCCGTACGCGGGGTTGACGCTCTCCGCCGACGGCTGCCGCTCGACGCGCTCCTCGACGTCCGGGATGGACTCGCCCGAGCCCGCCAGGCCCTTGCCGATCCTGCCGATGAGGAAGCCCGCTGCCGCCGATCCGAGCAGGAACGCGCCCGGCCGCCTGCGGGCGAAGCCGCGCACCTGGTCGAGCAGGTCGTCCGGCCCGCCCTGGCGCAGCTGGTCGGCGAACTCGTGGCCCTTGTCCGACAGCTGCCGCGCGACCGCCCGCGCGGGCGTGTCGCCCGACCCCGCCATCTCGCCGAGCTCGTCGGCCCACTTGGCCAGCATGTCGGCGGCTCGGCCGCTCTGCTCCTGGGCCTCCTGGCCGAGCCGGTCCCGCACGTCGGACGCGACGTGCCGCACCTGGCGGCTCGCCTCCGACGCCACGTGCTTGACCTGCTCCTGGGCGGTGCCCGCCACCTCGGACGCCGACGTCTTCGCCTGGTCCGCGGTGGCCTTCGCCTGTTCCCGCATGCCCCCCTGCTCACCCTGCCGAGCATGCGGCGGCGCCTGTCCCGTCGAGTGTGGATCCACCATTGCCTCCGGAAGGTGTCGAATCGGGTCTCCGGTCGAGTACCCGATCCGGGGAGGCGTAACCGGCGGACAATTCGGGCATCAGCGCCCGGCGGGCTGGAACAGCTCGACGAGGTTGCCCGCCGGGTCCCGCAGCAGGACCTGCTGCCCGCCCGGGCCGGTGACGATGTCGTTGCGGAAGGGGACACCGGCCGCCCGCAGCCGCGCGACCTCGGCGGCGATGTCCTCGACGATGAGGTGGATGCGGTTCCAGCCGCCGGGCTCGGGCACCGCGCCGTCGGGCATCGGGCGGCCCGCCGAGCTGCCCGGTCCGGCCAGCAGCAGGCGCAGCGGACCCCGGGTGACGGCGGCGAAGGCGGGCGCGGCGTCGAAGTCGACGGCGAACCCGAGGTGGCGGCGGTAGAAGTCGACGGCGGCGGCGACATCGTCGACCATGTAGCGCACGCTGGCTGTCTCAGTCGTGGTGGGCATTCTCGGCACTTCCGGTGGTGAGCAGGGCCAACAGGAACTGGTTGCGGGTCTCGATCTCCTCTGCCACGCGGCAGAACTCCGCGTAACCCGCGTCGTCGGACGAGCCCGCCGCGGTCGGGTCGGGCAGGCTCCAGTGGACGGTCGTGGCGGACCCGTGGTCGCGTGGGACCTCGCGCACCTTGTCGCACAACGTGATCACGTAGTCGAACCGGCGGTCGGCGAGGCTCGCCATGGCGGTCGTGGTCTTGCCGCCGAGGTCGATGTCGTAGCGCTCCCGCATGACGCGCACGGTGTTCGGGTGCAGGGCGGGCTTGGGGTGGCTGCCCGCGCTGGCCACCTCGACCCGGCCGCCGCCGCGCTGGCGCAGCAACGCCTCGGCGATGGGCGACCGCGCGCTGTTCCCGGTGCACAGGAACAACACCGAACCGCCGAGCGGGCCGGGCGGGGCCGGGGGAGCCAGCGCCGGGTGCAGCGCCCCGGCTGCCTCGGCGAACGCCCTGCCGCACCGGGCCAGGTCGAGGTGGTAGTAGCTGTCGCGGCCGTCGAACGTGCTTCGCCGAGCCGTCACGAGACCCGCGGAGCGCAACAGCCGCAGGTGGTAGGAGACCAGGTTCTGCGGTTCCCCGACCGCCGCGACCAACTCGCGCACGCGGCGGTCGCCCCCCGCCAGTTCGCTCATCAACGCCCAGCGCAGCGGGTGCGCGGCCATCCGCATCAGCAACGGAACGGATGCCCGGTCGTCTCCCATCGCCCGAAGATACATCCAACCAGCTTGATGCATCAATCCCATTTGATGATTCCGTGTCAGCAACCTGCCGTGTGGTTGAACCGGACACCACCGCGCCCCCAGGCTGGGAAGCCACAATGGAGGTGAGGACGCGGGATGACTGGCACGGGACTGGTCCGGATCACCGTCACCGCACCGCACCGCAGCATCGACCTCGCGCTGCCCGACGCCTCGCCGGTCGCCGAGATCCTGCCCGGGCTGCTCGTCCACGCCGGGGAGCGCGGCGCGGACAACGGCGGCTGGACGCTGCGCCGGGGCGACGGGACCCCGCTCGACCTCGGCCGCACCCTGGGCAGGCACGGCGTGCGGGACGGCGAGGTGCTCCACCTGGTGCCGCGGCGCGTCGAGTGGCCGGAACCGGAGTACGACGACCTGGTCGACGCCATCGCCACCAGTTCGGGCCGCGCGGGCCGGACGTGGGGGCCCCGGCACACCCGCGCCGCGGGGCTCGCCGCTGGCGGCGCGCTCATGGCGGTCGGCCTCGGCGCGGTGCTCGCCTCGGGACCGTCGTGGACGGGCGCGGCGCTCTGGTCGCTCGGGCTCGCCGCGCTGCTGCTCGTCGGCGGCGCGTGCCTGGCCAGGGCGGTGGGCGACGCGGGGGCGGGGGCCGTGCCCGCGGGGATCGCGCTGCCGTACGCGTTCGCGGGCGGTGCGCTGGTGTACGCGGGGGAGAGCCCGATCGGCGACCTGGGCGCGCCGCACCTGCTGTCCGGATGCGCCGCCGTGGTGCTCGTCGCCGTGCTGGGCCACATCGCCGTGGCCGCCTGCCCGGTGCTGTTCGTCGCCGCCGCGACGGCGGGCCTGTTCGGGGTCGCGGGCGCCTGGCTGTCCACAACGGACGCGATGGCCGCGCATGACGCGGCCGCGGTCGTGGCCGGGCTGCTGCTGGCGTTCTCGCCGATGGCCGCCTCCGCGGCGATCCGGTTGAGCCGGGTGCCCATGCCGGTGCTCCCGAGGACCACGGCGGACCTGGTGCGCGACACCCCGCAGCCGCCGAGGGACGCGGTGCACGCCGCTGTGGTGCGCGCCGACGCCATGCTCACCGGGATCGTGGTCGCCGTGGGCGTGGTCAGCGCCATCTGCCAAGTGCTGTTGACCATCCGGGGCGGGACGGCGGCGACGGTGTTCGTGGCCCTGCTGGCGGTGGGGTTCCTTCTCCGCGCCCGCCTGTACCCGGTCCTGTGGCAGCGCGCGGCGCTGCTGACGGCGGGCCTGGTCGGGCTCGGCTGCCTGGCGCTCGGTCCGCTGCCCGCCCTGGGCGCGCTGCTGGTCGCCGGGCCGGTCGCCGTGCTGGTCGGCGTGGCCGCGCTCGCCGTCGGCCTGCTCCGCAGCAGGCGGGCGGCCGGACCGTTCCTGGGCAGGTACGCCGAGATCCTGGAGGTGGTCGTGGTGCTGGCGGTGGTCCCGGTGGGCTGCTGGGTGCTCGACCTCTACAGCTCCGCGCGCGGCCTGGGCGGCTGAGATGCGCGGGAACCGGGTCGGCGCGGCCGTGATCGCCGCGGTCATCGCCGCAGGGCAGCCGACGCCCGCCGTCGCCGCGCCGCCGCCGGGCGCGTGCCGCGACACCGAGCCCGCGCGGCCGCCGGTCCGCGAACTCCCGTGGGCGCAGGAGCTGCTCGCGCCCCAGCGCGTGTGGCCGCACAGCACCGGCGCCGGGGTCGTGGTCGCGGTCGTGGACTCCGGCGTCGACGCCGACCACCCGCAGCTGCGCGGGGGCCGGGTGCTGCGGGGCCAGGACTTCTTCCTGGTCGGCGACCTGCCCGGCGCCTTCGACTGCGGGTCGCACGGCACGGCCGTCGCCAGCATCATCGCGGCCGCGCCGCAGGAGGGGATCGGCTTCCGCGGCCTCGCGCCCGGAGCGCGCGTCCTGCCGATCCGCGTCACCGACCGCGACGGCGGCCGTGGGGCGGGGATCGACCCGAAGGTCCTCGCGCAGGGCATCCGCTACGCCGCCGACCAGGGGGCGGACATCATCAACCTGTCGCTGTCGGGCACCCGCGACGACAAGGCGGTGCGGGACGCGGTGGCCTACGCGCAGAGCAAGGACGTCCTGATCATCGCCGCGGTCGGCAACCTCCAGGGCGAGGGAAGCCTGCCGTCGTACCCGGCGGGGTACGACGGGGTGATCGGCGTCGGCGCGGTCGACATCTCCGGCGCCCGCCTGGAGTCCTCCCAGATCGGGCCGTACGTCGACATCGTCGCCCCCGGCGGGGGTGTGCTCGGCGCGACCAGGGTGGCCGGGCACACCTACTGGGACGGCACCAGCTTCGCCGCGCCCTTCGTCGCCGCCACCGCGGCGCTGGTCCGCTCGGCGTGGCCGGACCTGCCCGCCGACCAGGTGGCCCGCCGCCTGCTGGCCACCGCGGGCCCCAGCCGGGGCGGCATCGGCAGCCTGGCCTACGGCGCCGGGACCGTGAACCCGTACCGCGCGGTCACCGAGGGCCTGGTCGACTCCCCGCCGAACGTGACGGCCCCGGTCGTCATCCCGCGGCCGGACCCGGGGGAGCTGCGCGCCGCCGAGCGGTGGGCCGTCACGCGGTCCCGGTCCCACGCCTGGACGCTCGTGGTGCTCATCGGGACCGCAGTCGCCCTCGCCGCCGCGCTGACCGTGCCCCGGGGCAGGCGGCGCCGCTGGGCGCCCGGCGCCGCCCACCTGCCTGCCGCCCGCCCGGTGCGGGACGAGCCGCCCGAGCAGCTGTTCCTGCTCGACCCGCCCGGACGGTGAGCCAAGACAACGGCCCTGGCCACCAGGCCAGGGCCGAAGTCGTCGCCGGTCACCTCGGATGGTCGGCCACCCGGCGGATCGTGCCCGTGCCCGACGCCTCCGCTGCCTGGTACTCGGCCACGCAGCTCATCGCGTCATCGCACAGCGCGCTGTACGCCGGGGCGATGGCGTCCGCGCGGGCCGCCAGCCTCTCCGCCAGCGGCAGGTACCCCTGCAGGAACGCCTGGGAGAGCGGGTCGCCGCCCACGCCGGACCGGCTCGCGTCGAGCGCGCTCCGGTGTCCTGCCCAGGCGCTTCCGAAGGACTCGCCCGCCGCCCGCAGCCGGTTGACGCCCCTGGTCACCCCGTCCGGGTCCATGTCGTACTGGGTCATCCGCGCTCGATCTCCTTGTCCAACTGGTGCAGGAACGGGTCGGTGTGCACGTCGCTGGTCGCCAGCTCCGCGCCGGGCGGCAGGAACTGGCGGACCACGGCGAACAACTCCTCCTGGGAGCGGGCGACCGCCTCCCGCACGGTGTCCACAATGGTCGCGGCGACGGCCTTGGCGTCGGCGGTGCGGTAGATCCTCGGGTCGAGGCGCAGCTCACTGAGCTCGCCCCGGCCCACCACCGTCGCGCTGATCAGCCCGTCCGGCGAGTCCGCCGTCGCCGTGATGTCGGCGATCCTGCTCCTGATCTCCAGCAGGTCGTCGCGCAGCCGCTCATGGCCCACCCTGCGCGCCGCCGCGTCGATCCTCGGCCGTTCCATCGGTTCCTCCCAACCCGGTCGGTTTGACGCTGGCGAGGAACCGCTGGAAGTCCCCCACGAGCACGGTGACCTGGTCCCTGCCCGTCGTCATCACGATCCGCAGCACGACACGCCTGCGGTCATCGCCGACGTCCAGCAGCGCGAGCAGGACCTGGCACTGGACCACGTCCTGCCCGACGAGGCGCAGGACCTGGGTGAAGCCCGGCGAGCCCGCCGTCCCGACCTCGTTGCGGGACAGCACCTCCACCGTCGCGCCCGTCTCCCGCAACCGGGCGACGGCCTCGTCGGCCATATCGACCAGTTGCGCGTTGTCGGGGCGGAACTGGCCGCTCACCGCGATGGACCCGCCGGACGGGTGCACCGCGACGACAGTGCCCCCGGAGGTCTCGGCGGGCTCGGGAAGCCGCCAGCCGTCCGGCAGGGCGAACTCGATCGGGATGGGGGGCGGGGTGTCCACAGCTCGGCTCCCTTCGACCGGATCAGGACGGTGACGGCGTGAACCAGCCCGCCACGGTGTCGCCGAGCGCGGCGCCCGCGTCCTGCAGCGTCCGCAGCGACTCGGCCGGGTCGATGACGATGCTGCCGCCGACCTTCCCGCCGATGCCGAGCGCGCCGCCGAGGCTGCCGCCGATCTCGAACTTGCCGTCGGGCCGGGTGCCCATGGTGACCCCGGCCTCGAACCCGACGCCCGCCCACTTCTCGTGCGTGACGCCCGCGCCGAGCCCGCCCGCCTCCACGTTCAGCGAGTTGCTCACCTTGGCCCCGGCGAAGGCGCCCACCTCGGTGTCGAGGTACTTCGGCCCCACGTCGAGCGTCGCGCTCGCCTCTAGGCCCCCGAGGACCTCCGTCCGGGTCCTGGCGGTGAGGTCGCCGACGTCGAGCTGGGTGTCGAGCGACCCGCCCGTGCCCCAGGCCGCCCGCTCCTCGAACTTCCCGCCCTGCTCGGTCGGGGTCGACGCGGACTCGCGGTACAGCGACTCCGACGGCAGGCCGGTCGAGTGCCACGAACCGGCGTCCGCGGTGAACCGGACGTCGTGGTCCTTGCCCGCGATGTTCAGCTGGTGCGTCTTGCTGTCCAGCTTCGCCCACGCGTCGGCGACCTGGCTGTAGTCCCGGGTGTAGCTGGCGTTGCCGAGCTTGCTGGGCGACCCGAGGTCGCCGCGCTTCTGGGCGGTCTCCACGCCCACCCGCTCGGTCCTGGTCTCCCGCGACTCGACCGGCCGTCGGGGGTCGTCCTGGTTCTCGGGCTTGTCGCCGTAGGCCCAGTAGTCCGGCGCGGAGTCCTCAGCGCGCTCCCTGCCGTACTCCAGGTGCTCGGCGTCGAACTGGTTCCACCGGTCCCGAACAGTCTGGCTCATGTCGTCGATGAAGCCGGAGATCCCGTTCGCCGCGTTGGTGACCAGGCTCTGCTCGGCGTACTCGCGCTCGCCCGGCGGGAGGGTCGCCCGTGCCATGTCGTAGGTCGTCCCGCCCCGGTCCAGCTCGCCGTCGATCTCGGCTTTGGCGTGCCGGAAGTCGTCGGCGGTCTCGGTCGCCGCCGTGCCCACCCTCGTCGCGAGGTCGCCGACGGCGGCCGCGTCGTCGGTGACCCCGGCCGCGCGCTCGTCCAGCTCCCGCCCAGCCGGGTCGGACCAGCCCGCCGCGGTCTCGGCGGTGGCCTGCTTGCCCTCGTCGCCTGCGTTCTTGCCGCTGGTCCCGGCCTTGGTCAGCTCGTCGCCGATCCCGCGCAGCAGGTCCGGCTCGGTCTCCGGCATCCGGACCAGCTCGCGCACCCGCGCCTCGAACTCCCCGGTCGGCCGGTCCTCGGCGGGCGCGCCCTCGCCTGCCGGTGGTTCGCCCTTGCCGTCCCCGCCTTCGGCAGGCGGGGACGATTCGGCGGGCGCCTCCTCGGCTGTCTTGCCAGGGTCCTCGGCGGTCTTGCCGGGTTCGTCGGCGGTCTTGCCGGGTTCGTCGGCGGCCTCCGGCGCAGGGTCCGCCTCGCCCTGGGTCTTCTCCGGCGCCGACCCGCCTTCCGGCGCGGACTCCGACGACTCCGCGGCGGACTCCTCGGCCGGCGGCGACGACTCGGCCGGAGGTGATGACTCGGCCGGAGGTGATGACTCGGCCGGAGGTGATGACTCGGCCGGGGCAGACGATTCGGCGGGGGGAGACGATTCGGCGGGTGCTGAGGACTCGGCAGGCGGTGACTCCGGGGCCGGGGCCGGATCGGACGTCGCGCCGCCGCCTGGGGCCGCATCGGCCATCGCGGGACACCTCTCTTCTCATCTGTCGAGTGTGGACAGCCCCGAGGAGGCCCCGGCGGGACGGGCCGGGGCCTCCGGTCGTGACGTGGTCAGGCGCTCATGCGCCCGCAGGACCGCTGGACCGCGCCCATGTTCTCGTGCTGACAGGACATGACGCCCTGGTTCATCGCCTGCAGCAGCTCCTGGCCTGCCTGCATGGCCGCCTGGAACGCCTGGCTGATCTCGGCGAACACGCCGCCGCCCTGGTCGGTCCACTCGGCCTCGGTCATGCCCGAGGTCTGGCGCCAGTTGTCCATCGAGCCCTGGACGCCGCCGACGCAGCCGTTCATGCCCGCCGCAAGGGACTCCAGTGCCGCGAACACCGCGAGCTTACGGGTCATCGTCGCTCTCCTTCCGGTTGTCTGTCAGTGGTCAGCCGCGCAGGACACCGGCGAAGGCGAACGCCGCCGACGACCCGCCCGCCAGCGCGGCCGACTGGGCGCCACCGCCGCCCGAGTCGCCGTCGGAGTCGCCACCGCCGTCCCCGCCGTCGGAGTCGCCGCCGCCGGAGTCCCCGCCATCGGAGTCACCGCCACCGGAATCGCCGCCGCCGAAGTCGCCCCCACCGAAGTCGCCGCTCAGCTCACCGCCGAAGCCGCCCCCGAACCCGCCGCCGAAGCCGAAGCCCCCGCCGAATCCACCCCCGAAGCCGCCGCCGAACCCGCCTCCGCCGCCCTCGGCGCCGCTGAGGCACATGGTTCCCTGGCGGTCGGCCTCCAGGTAGTCGTTCATCGCGAACCGGGTGTCGTTGCCCAGCTTCTCGAGCTTGGCGCACAGGTTGCGGATGGCCATGTCCCACTTGCGGAACGCCTGCTGCAGCGCGACCGACTGGTCCATGTTCCACTGCGCGGGGATCACCGAGTTCACCTGGCCGTCCAGGTTCTTCCGATGCTCCTCCAGCTCCTGGACGACCATCATCGCCAGCTGCGCCGCGCGGGCGAGGGTGTCTGTGTTGGCGTCCATGAGACCGTTTCCGGCCATAGGACTCTCCTTCCGATCGGACGGGTTGGTCTGTTCCCCGCGCGCAGCGGAAGCGGGATCGGTCGTGCGCCACGAGGGACACGGCCCGAAGCTAGTTCCCCCGACCCCGTCGGAAGGTGTTCGCGGCACGTTCCTGCCACGGCCGCCGCCGCGCCCGATCGCGGCCCGAGAATCGGTCCACGCTGGACGACGAGGGGGGGAGGTGTTCTCCGTGGCAACGGTCGTGGTGCGCAGGCCGGTGCGCCGCCCGGCGCCCGAGCCGCCGTCGGGCGAGCTGGTCATCGACCCGCCCCCGGAGATCCCGAAGCCCGGGGGCAGGCAGTGGACGCAGCTGCTCATGGTCGTCCCGATGATCGCCATGATGGCCGCGATGATGCTGATGTTCTCCGGTGGCTTCACCCAGGGCTCCGGATCGACGCGGTTGGTGGTCTTCGGCCTGTTCGGCGTCGGCATGCTGGGGATGCTCGGCATCGCGCTGCTCAACTCGTCCGGCCCCAACAAGCGCGAGATGGGGTACGAGCGCCGCGGCTACCTGCGTCACCTGGCCCAGCACCGGATGCGGATGGCCCGCGCCGTGCGCGCACAGCGGGAATCCATGCTGTACCTGCATCCCGAGCCCGCCGCGCTGCTGACCCTGGCCGTCGGCCACCGGCTCTGGGAGCGCCGCCCGGTCGACGGCGACTTCGGCGTGGCCCGCATCGGCACCGGAGCCCAGCGGCCCGCGCTGACCCTGGTACCCCCGGAAGCCAAGCCGCTCGACCAGCTGGAACCGCTGTCCGCGCTCGCGCTGCGCCGCTTCATCACCACCTACGCCGCCGTGCCCGACCTGCCGCTCGCGATGGCGGTCAACGGCTTCAGCCGCGTCTACCTCCGCGGCGACCGCGCCCGGGTGCTCGCGCTGGTCCGCGCGCTGCTGGTCCAGCTCGCCACCTTCCACTCGCCGGACGACCTGCGCGTGGCCGCGTGCCCGGCCCCGGACGCGCGGTCGGAGTGGGACTGGCTCAAGTGGCTGCCGCACGCGCTGCACCCCGACCGGACCGACGCGGCGGGCCCGCTGCGGCTGGTAGCGCCGTCCATCGTGGCGATCGAGGCCATGGTGGACGACCTGATCGGCAAGCGCCCCCGGTTCGACCCCGCGGTGGACCGCCGCGACGCCCTGCCGCACATCGTCGTCGTCATCGACGGCGGCGCGACGGCGGGCTCCGACCACGTGATGGCCGACGGCGGGCTGGAGGGCGTCACCGTCATCGACACGCGGACCGAGCCGCCGCGCGCCCTGGACCCGTCCGTCATCGTGTTGACGGTCGACGCTGACGGCGCGCTGTCCAGCGAGACGATGGACGGCGTGGTGGACCTCGGCGCCGCCGACGCCATGGACCTGCCCACCGCGCTCGGCGTCGCCCGGGTCCTCGCGCCCCTGCGGGCCTCCGCGAGCGGCCGGGGCGAGCAGCCGATGAGCACGGACCTCGACCTCGCCGAGCTGCTGGAGGTCGGCGACCCCGCCGCGTTCGACCCGGCCGACACCTGGGTCCGGCGGCCCAACCGCGACCGGCTGCGGGTCCGCTTCGGCATCCGCGCCGACGGCACGCCGGTCGAGCTCGACCTCAAGGAGTCAGCGCAGGACGGGATGGGGCCGCACGGCCTGCTGATCGGCGCCACCGGGTCCGGCAAGAGCGAACTGCTGCGCACCATCGTGCTGGGGCTGGCCATCACCCACCCGCCGAACTCGCTGAACTTCGCGCTGGTCGACTTCAAGGGCGGCGCGACCTTCGCCACGCTCGACAAGCTGCCGCACACCAGCGCCGTCATCACCAACCTCGCCGACGAGCTGCACCTCGTGGACCGCATGACCGACGCGATCAACGGCGAACTGCTGCGCAGGCAGGAACTCCTGCGGGCGGCGGGCAACTTCGCCTCCCTGCGCGAGTACGACAAGGCCCGCGCGACCGGCGCGCCGCTGCCCGAGGTCCCCACGCTGCTGGTGATCTGCGACGAGTTCAGCGAGCTGCTGTCGGCCAAGCCCGACTTCATCGACATGTTCGTGCAGATCGGCCGGGTGGGCCGGTCGCTGGGCGTGCACCTGCTGCTGGCGAGCCAGCGGCTGGAGGAGGGCAGGCTGCGCGGCCTGGAGACGCACCTGTCGTACCGGATCGGCCTGCGCACGTTCTCCGACCTGGAGAGCCGCGCGGTGCTCGGCGTGGGCGACGCGGCCAGGCTCCCGCGCGCGCCGGGCCACGGCTTCCTGCGGCAGGGCACCGAGCCGCTGGTGCGGTTCCGCGCGGCCTACGTCTCCGGCATCCACCGCACGCGCACAGCGGACACGACCGGGCAGCACCACCAGAAGGCCCTGTCGCTGCTGGAATACACGACCGACTACCTCGCACCCGCCCTGCCCGCCAGCCCCGAGGTTCCCGAGCCGGACGGCGACGAGGTGGGCGAGAGCCTGCTGGACGTGCTCGTCGAGCGGATGCGCGGCCGGGGAACCCCCGCGCACCAGGTGTGGCTGCCGCCGCTCGGCGACTCGCCCACCCTCGACCAGCTGCTCCCGGACCTGCGCGCCCACGACGACCGCGGGTTCGGCACGGCGGACGACCGGCTCGCCGGGGCGCTCCGCGCGGTCGTGGGCGTCGTGGACCGCCCGCTGGAGCAACGGCGCGACCCGCTGGTGCTGGACCTCTCCGGCGCGGCGGGGCACGTGCTGGTGATCGGCGCTCCCCAGTCGGGCAAGAGCACGGCGCTGCGGTCGGTCATCGCCAGCCTGGCCCTGACCCACACCCCGCGCGAGGTCCAGTTCTACTGCCTCGACTTCGGCGGTGGCGCCCTGGGCGCGCTGCGCGGGCTGCCGCACGTCGGCGGCGTCGCGGGGCGGCAGAACGTCGGGGCGGTGCGCCGCACCGTCGCCGAGGTCCGCACCCTGATCGCGCACCGCGAGCGCGCCTTCGCCGAGCACGAGGTCGAGGGGATGCGCGACTACCGGCGTCGGCGGCCCTCGGCCGACGACCCGTTCGGCGACGTCTTCCTGGTGATCGACGGCTGGTCCACGCTGCGCACCGAGTTCGACGACCTGGAGGCCGTCGTGGCCGACATCGCCGCGCGCGGCCTGTCCTACGGCGTGCACGTCGTGGTGTCCTGCGCGCGGATGTTCGACCTGCGGATGAACATCCGGGACCTGTTCGGGACCCGCATCGAGCTGCGGATCGGCGACCCGGTCGACAGCATGGTGGACCGGGCGTCGGCGATGAAGGTGCCCGAGGGCGCCCCGGGCCGCGGTGTCACGCTCACCCGCCACCAGCTGCTGACCGCCCTGCCGCGCGTCGACGGTGACAGCGACCCGGGCAGCCTCGCCGACGGCGTGCGCGGCCTGGTGGCGGCGGTGGCGTCGGCATGGCAGGGAGCACCCGCGCCCGCGGTGCGGATCCTGCCCGCGCAACTGCCCTACGACCAGCTCGCGAGCGCCCACGACGCGGGCGCGCACAAGCTCGCCGTCGGCATCGCCGAGGACGACTTCGGGCCGGTGCACGTGGACTTCGGCGCGGACCCGCACCTCCTGCTGCTCGGCGACACCGAGGCGGGCAAGACGACGTTCCTGCGCGTGCTGGCGCGCGCGATCGTCGACACCTACGAGCCGAGGCAGGCGCGGATGGTCATCGTCGACCACCGGCGCGGCCTGCTCGGCGACGTCACCACCGAGCACCTGCTCGGCTACGGCACCGACCGGGACACCACGGCGCGGCTCATGCGGCAGGTGGCCGAGGAGATGGCGGTGCGGCTGCCCGGCCAGGACCTGACCCCGGAGCAGCTGCGCGACCGCAGCTGGTGGCGCGGACCCGAGCTGTTCGTCCTGATCGACGACTACGACCTGGTGGCCGGGCAGCTCGACAACCCGTTCCTGCCCTTGGTGGACCTGCTCGCCCAGGGCGGCGACATCGGCATGCACGTGGTGGTGACGCGCCGGACCGGCGGGGCGGGGCGGGCGCTGTTCGAGCCGTTCCTGTCGCGGCTGCGCGACGTGGGCTCGCCGGGACTGCTGATGTCCGGCGACAAGGACGAGGGCCCGCTGCTCGGCGGGCTCAAGCCGGAGCCGCTGCCGAGGGGCCGGGCGTGGCTGGTGAACCGCCGGTTCCCGGCCCGGCTCGTCCAGCTCGCCTGGCTGCCCAAGGACGCTCGATGAACGGGGAGGACCACATGTGCGGACAGCGCCGTGAGCTGGACGGCGACCCGGAGGCGATGCTGCGCTTCGCCGCGCGGGTCGGGCAGGGCAGCGCGCCGGTCGACGTCGATCCCGTGATTCCCCCGTGTCCCGGCGGGATGCGCGGGTGCGCGGTCTTCGCCGCGGCGGACATGCTGTCCACCGCGGCGCTGGCCGAATTCGTGGCGGAGACCGAGCACGCGGTGGCGGCGCTGCGCGCGGCGTCGTTCCTGGCCGCGCAGGACTACCTGGCGTCGGACCTCGCGGGGGCGCTCGACCTGCTCGGCGCGACCCGCCCGGAGGCGTGAGCGGTGCATTACGACTCGCTGTCCGCCGCCGCGCGGCACGCGCTCGTCGGCGTCGAGGCCCACCACCACCTGCCGAGGATCCAGGACGCGGGCCGGATGTGGCTGGCCGTCGCCGAGCGGCTGCGGGACCTGGCGGACTCCCTGCGGCGGGAACTGGCCGCCCTGGCGCCGGACTGGGCCGACTCCACGGGGGCGGGCTTCGTCGCGGAGGTGGAACGACGCAAGGCCGTCATCGACGACATGGTGGCGCGTATCGAGGAGCGGCAGCCGTGGCGTGCTCTCGACGACCTCGCGCGGCAGCTGATGCTCACCCATGCGCGGCTGACCGGGTGCGACCCGGTGTTCGTGCCCGAGGACGTCGCGGTCGATCTCGACGAACTGGACCGCTACTTCGAGGCGGCGGCGCGGGCGGTGTTCGAGTGCTCGGGGGTGGAGGACCGCCTGCCGGAGGTCACGATGATGGCGGACGACGAGGCGTCCTGCTGCTCGGGACCGGGTCTGGCCGGTCTCACCTCGGGCGGGCCGCCGGTGCTCGCCGCGCCCACGGGTGTCGGCGGCGCGCCGCCGTCCGGGGGCGTGTCCGTCCCCGGCCTCGTCGCGATCCCGCCGAGCGGGCTGCGCGGTGTGGCTCCGGGGAAGGCGCGGTCGGGTCCTCCGTCGATCGACCAGGCCGCGCGGCCCGTGGTGGCCGAGGTCCCGCCGCCCGCGCAGGAGGCCCCGCGCCTGCCGCAGCAGACTGCCGTCACTTCGCAGACAGGCGCGTTTACGGGTGGTCGGTTCTTCCCGCCGATGATGATGCCGCCGATGCTCGCCGGGACCGCGAACCGCGCGTCCCGCAGCTCCAGGACGGTCGGCGGCGAGCAGCGGCCCGCGCGGGGCGTGCAGCCGGTGCCGGGCGTGCCCGCGCGGCTCAGCGGCCGGGCGGGCGACCGCGTCCGGCCGCCCACCCGGCGGACCGAGGAGCCGCCGGACGGCGAGGTCCTCGACCACGAGGTGTGGCAGGTGCGGGAGCCGGGGGCGGCCTCGCCGCTGCGGCCGGAGCGGCCCGCGCCCGGCGGGGCCCGCCGCCGCACCCGGCACGACGGGAGGACGGCATGACGACCAGCGGCGCGGCCGGGGGCTGACATGGCGACCAAGCGCGACCAGTTGCACGCCCACCAGTTCCTCGCCCAGCGCGCGGTGTCCGCGCTGGTGACCAGGGAGACCGACCCCGAGCAGCCGCCGTTCCGCAGGCCGCTCGGCGCCGCGTTCGGCGGGGTCGCCCTGGCCGCCGTCGTCCTGGTCGGCTTCGGCGTGTGGGGCCTGCTCTCGCCGGGCGGCAACCGGGCGTGGGCCGGGGGCGAGCGGGTGATCATCGAGAAGGAGACGGGGACGCGGTACGTGTACCTCGACGGCAGGCTGCACCCGGTCGCCAACTACAGCTCCGCGCTGCTCGCCCTCAACCGGCACGCGGAGACCCAGACGGTGTCGCGGGACTCCCTCGCCGGGGTCCCGCGCGGGCCCCGCATCGGCATCCCCGGCGCGCCCGATGCCCTGCCCGGCCCCGACATGGTCCTGGGCGGCGGGTGGACGCTGTGCTCCGAGCCCACCGCGACGCCGACCGGGGACACCGTCCAGCGCACCGCGCTGCTGGTGGGCCAGGAGGCCGCGGGCGGCGCCCCGCTCGGCAGGGACGCGCTCGTCGTGGAGGTGCAGGGGTCGGGGGAGCGGCACCTGGTGCACGAGGGCTACCGCCACCGGATCGCGGACCCGGCGACCGTGGGCCTGGCGTTGGGGGCGGCGACGGTCGTCCGGGTCGCCCCGGCGGTGGTGGACGTCCTGCCCGCGGGCGAGCCCATCGCCCCGATCCCCGTCCCGAAGGCGGGCACGGCGTCGACGGCGGTGCCGGGGCATGCGCTGAAGATCGGCCAACTCGTGGTCGGCGGCGACCGCCACTACCTGGTGGAGGCGACGAGATTGCGCCCGATCAGCGCGCTCCAGTACGACATCCAACGCGCCTACCAGCCCACCGCGGCGGCCTACGACGGCGAGCAGCCGGTAGCCATCCCGCTCGAGCTGATCGCCCTCGCCGACGCGGAGGTGGCCGCCGAGCCCCCCGCCGCCGACGCCGACCCACCCGCCACCCGCCCCACCCTGGCCGCCCCACCCCGCCCGACCCCCGCGACCTGCCTGACGTTCACCCCGTCGGCCGCGATGCCCCAGGTGACCCTGGACCCACCCCTGCCTCCGGCAGACCCGATGACCATCACCCCCGGCCGCACCGTCGCAGGCCTCCCCCTGGCGGACCGGCTGGTGGTGCCCCCGGGCTCGATCGCGGTTGTCGAGGCCATGCCCAGCCCGACCGCCCCCGCCGGAACCCTGACCGTGGTCACCGACCTGGGCATGGCCTACCCGTTGGCGGACCGAGCGGTGCTGGAGATCCTGGGCTACGCGGCCACACCCCCCATCCGCCTCCCCACCCCTTTGGTAGCCCGAGTCCCCCAAGGCCCCGCCCTAAGCCACCCCGCCGCGATGGGCAGGTGACCAATGCAGAACGCGCACCCCGCAGACCCAACCCACCGAATCCCCGCAGCCGCAATCACCACCCCCCACCCACCAACCAGCGCCGAGCCCACCACCGACCCGGAGGCCACAGCCGCACACCCGATGAGCAAAGGCGCGGACGACCACGGCCCCATCCCAACCCCAGACGCCACAAACCCCACACCCCCAACTCCGGCGATGCCGGACGGCCATGGCACCGTGCCACCGCTCGGCGCCGCGAACGCCGCGCGCCCAGCCTTCTCAGTGCCGAACGGCCCCCCAGGTGCCGCGAATCCCGGGCACGCGGCTTCGCCGATGCCGGACGACCCTCCAGGTGTCACGAACCCCAGGCAGCCAGCTCCGTCGATGCCGGACGGCCCGGGTGCCGTGCCACCGCCAGGTGCCGCGAATCCCAGGCACGCAGCTCTGGCGGCACCGGACGGCCAAGGCGCCACTCCACCGCCAAGTGCCGCGAGTGCCACGCTCCCAACTTCGGCGGTGTCGGACGGCCAGGGTTCCGTGCCACGGCCCGGTGCCGCGAGTGCCGGGCGCGCAGCTTTCTCGGTGCCGGACGGCCCCCCGGTTGCCGCGAATGCCACGCACCGAGCCGCAGTGACGCCGAACGGCCAAGGCGCCATTTCACCCTCAGGGGCCGCGAGCCCCACCCACCCGGCTCCGGCGATGCCGCACGGCCAGGGGGCGGCGGGCGGGACCCGGAAGGTTGCGGGGGCGGCGTCTTCCGCAGCGGCCTTGGCCGTTCCGAACGCCGTGCCTCGTGGCCGATCGGGTTCCATGGGTGGGGTGGCGGAGTCCGGTGCGGCTTCGGGGAATCGGTTGGTGGCCGCCCGCCCTGGTGCCGGTCCCTCGCCCTGGGCGGCCTCGGCCGTCCCGATCGCCGCTCACCATGGCCGATCGGGTTCGGTGGGTGGGGTGGCGGATTCCGGTGCGGCTTCGGGGAATCGGTTGGCTGCCCGCCCTGGTGCCGGTCCCTCGCCCTGGGCGGCCTCGGCGATCCCGCTCGTTCCGGACCCGGCACCGACGGTCATTCTGGGGCGGGCGGTTGCGCGGCAGGCGTTGGCGCAGGCGGACGCGGCGGTGACTCAGCCCGTTTCCGGTGCTACGGCGGCCTTCCCGGGGGTGGTCGCCCGCCCTCCCGGGAGTCGGGTTCGGCCGCCTGCGCGGCTTCGGACTCCTGGGCAGGCTGCACCGTCCCCTTGGCAGCCTCGGCCCGGAGCCAGGCCGACTGCCCCTGCACCCCACCCCAGCATGCGGGCTAAGCGGCGGCGTAAGTGGCTTCGTCCAGGGCAGTTGGTCTGCCTCCAACTCGCCATAGTGCTCGCCGTCGTGGCCGTGCGGCAGGAGTTTCCCGGAGCCCTCGTGACGGCGGCCGTGGGACTGGTGTTGCTCGCCGCCACCGTCGTTCGCGTCAAGGGACGGTGGCTGTACGAACTCGTCCCCCTCGCCGCTGGCTTCCTCTCGCGGAGACGACGGCAGGATCTCGCCTGGGACAGCGCGGGTATCGGCCTCATCGCCCTCCTCCGGCCGGGCGCCACCTGCCAGACCATCGACACCGACCTGGTCATCACCCACGAGTCCGGCATGACGGCCGTGCTCTACCCCTCCGGCCCGGTCTCCACCCCCACGGACCTCTTACCCGACACCCCCTCCCTCGCGGTTCAGGCCATCTGGCACGCTCAGCCCGGACGGCCGACGCAGGTGTGGCTGGGCGTCCACGCGCCCAGGACCGTCGACCAGCTCACCGACGACCAACTCCGCGTGAACCTCAGCAACGGTCTCCGGCGCATCCGCAAAGCGCTGAAGCACAAGGGGATGACCGCCCGCTCCGGCGCCACCGGCCTCACCGCCCTCGCCCACCTGAACGGCAGCACCGAGATCCGGGAGGACTGGGACTTCTGGCGGACCGGCCCCATCTCGCAGGCCTGCTTCCGGGTCACCACCGCACCCCACCCCGCCCTCATCACCGCCCTGCTCACCAGCGCCCCCGGGGTCGCCGTCACCGTCGGGTGGAGTGCGGCCGACCGCCAGGACGTCGTGGTGCGGATCGCCGCGGGCAGTGGCGGCGCGGTCGACGACGCCGCGCGCGTCCTGGGCCGGGTCGCCGATCTCGTGCGGCTCGACGGGGAGCACCGGTCCGGCGTGGCCGCCACCCTCCCCATCGGCGCGTTCCCGCTCCGCGGGCCGTGACCCCGCGACCGGGGTACGTTCACACGCATGCCGACGGACTACTTCGCCGGGGACCCGCGCACCAACCGCGAGCGCATGCTCGCAGGCGACCTCTACATCGCCGACGACCCGGAGAGCGCCCGGATCGCGCAGCGGGCCGTCGCGCTGCTGGAGTCCTACCGCGTCGACATGATCGCCGGGCGCGTGGAGGCGGCGCGGCGGACCCTGGCGTCCGTGCTCGGCAGCCTCGGCGACGGCGCGTTCGTGAAGCCGCCGCTGTTCGTCGACTACGGCGAGAACCTCCACATCGGAGCCCGCACGTTCGTCAACCACAACCTCACCGCCCTGGACGTCGCCCCGATCACGATCGGCGAGGACTGCCAGCTCGGGCCGGGCGTCCAGCTGCTCACCCCCACCCACCCCGTCGACCCGATCCCGCGCCGCGACAAGCTGGAGGCGGCCAAGCCGATCACCATCGGCGACAACGTCTGGCTCGGCGGCGCGGTCGTGGTCTGCCCCGGCGTGACGATCGGGGACAACAGCGTCGTCGGCGCGGGCGCCGTGGTCACCGGCGACATCCCGGCCAACGTCATCGCGGTGGGTAACCCCGCCCGGGTCCTCCGCGGGATCTGACGCCGAGCAGCCGCTCGTCCTCGTCCAACGCCAGGAAGGCGTCGACCAGCTCCGGGTCGAACCGCGTGCCGCGCCCGGACAGCAGGTGCTCGCGCGCAGCGTCCGGACACCCGGCGGCGACGGACGCCCAGCCCTCGCACAGCGCCACGATGCGCGCCTCCACGCGGATGTCCGCGCCCGCGAGGCCGTCCGGCCACCCGGTCCCGTCCCACCGCTCATGGAGCTGCCGGATGACCTGGGCGACCTCCGCGTGGTCGGGTACGACGAGCGCCAGCCGCGACCCCGCCACCGGGTGCATGCGCGCCAGCCCGTGGTCGTCGGGGGTCAGCGGGTCGAGCAGGACGTCGTTCGGGACCATGATCGCGCCGATGTGCGCCAGCCGGGCCGCGCGCCGGGCGCGGGCCACGGTCGCCTGGTCGAGCCCGAGCGCGGTGGCGAGCACCTGCGCCCAGTCCGCGACCGCCGCGCCGTGGCCCACCCGCCCCATCCGCTGCTCGACCAGGTCCGCGATCCGGTAGAGGAAGTCGGAGCCGACGTCGGTGCTCCGGCGGGCGGGCACGTCGTCGCAGGAGCCGACCGCCGCCCGGTCGCGCCCGGCGGCCTTCGCCCGGTACAGCGCCCGGTCGGCCGCGGCGACCAATGCGGCCCCGCTGTCCTGCCCGGTCGACATCACCGCGCCCACGGACACCGTGACCTTCACCGATTCGCCCGGCCCGAGCGCGATCTCGGCCTCGGCGACCGTGCGCCGGAGGCGGTCGGCCAGGCTCGGCAGGTCCGCCGCCGCGACGTCCTGGGCGAGCAGGGCGAACTCCTCGCCGCCGTAGCGGGCGAGCACCTCACCGGAGCGCACGGCCCCGCGCAGGCGGTGCGCGATCTCGGCGAGGACCCGGTCGCCCGCCGGGTGGCCGTAGGTGTCGTTGATGGCCTTGAAGTGGTCGACGTCCACGATCAGCACCGCGAACGCGGGACCCTCGCGCCCGGCGCGCTCGACCTCGCTGTCCAGTCTGGACTCGAAGTAGCGGCGGGTGTAGAGCTGGGTGAGCCCGTCGGTGTTGGCGAGCCTGCGCTGGTCGATGGCGATCACGGCCAGCCTGGCCACCGTCAGCCCGAACAGGATGGCGCAGGCGATGGCGTACGCGGGCACGTCGCGCAGCTCGCCGCGCGCGTGCTGGAGCAGCAGCAGCGCGGGTGCGACGAGCGCGCCCGCGCAGAGGACCGCCAGGCGCAGCCAGCTCAGGCTGGCGGGCGGCGCGGTCGAGCGGACGCCGAGCCGCCGCATCGACGGGTGCAGCGCGCTCGCGCCCAGGGCCAGGTTGCCCGCGAGCCAGATGGCGTCCAGGAAGTTGCCCGCCGCGTAGTCGCCCGAGAGCCGCTGCAGCACATACAGCGTGTCCGCGGCGAGGATGGCGGCCAGCCAGCCGACGAGCAGCACGAACGCCCCGCTCCGCCGCCCGCCCGCGAACACGAGCCGCAGCGCGACCAGCAGCAGCGCCAGGTCCATGAGCGGGTACGTCAGGGACGCGGCCTTCACCAGCGCGGGCGTGTCGGCCCGCGACTGCGGTCCGATGATCATCACCCAGGACAGCAGGCCCGCGACCGCGGTGAGCGACAGGGCGTCGATGAGGCCTGCCAGCTCGGGCCCGCTGCGCCGCCGCCGGGCCAGCAGCACGATGCCCGCGACGGCCAGCGGGTAGTGGCCCACGTAGGCGGCATCCGCGAGGGACGGATAGCTGGTGTCGTCGAGGACGTAGTGCGCGACGTAGAAGATCACGTCCGCGAGCGCGTAGACCGCCTGGCTCAGCCCCAGCAGGATCCACGGCAGCGCGGGCCGGGGCCGGTGGCGCGCCAGCCCCCAGGCCACCGCGAGCGCGGCCGACGCGCTCACCGCGCAGTAGGTGACCAGCCTGACCGGGACCTGGGCGGGCCCGTCCGGCGCGGCGTAGTAGGCGCAGATCAGCAGGCCGCCGACGACGAGGTAGCCGACCCAGAGGGACCGCAACGGTGGGCGACCAGAGGCCAATGCTCGCGATCCTTTCGTCACCCCTGTGCAGTGCGCATTGCGCACGTGCGGTGGTCAAGAGGAAGTGGGAACGTTATCAGAAGCGGCCGACACGGTTGGTATCGTGATCAACACGGTAAGCCGAGAGGAGTTCACCAGTGGGGCGACGAGCCGATGAGGTCCTTGCGGCTGTCCGGCGCGAATTGGCGGAGAGCGCGCGGGAGAACCGCATGGTCGCGCTGGTCGAGGCGGGCTCGGCCCCGCTCTCGGCGCTCGGCGCGCTCGCCGCGGAGCAGCATCGGATCATCGCCAGCGACTGGCGAGCATTCCTCATGTTGGCCGCGCAGGCAGGGGATCAGTCGGCCCGCGAGTTCTTCACGATGCTGGGCCAGGGCGAGGCGGTCGCGGCGGCGCGACTCGTCGACTTCGCCGCGGCGTGCGGTCTCACGCCGAAGGACCTGCGCGAGCACACGCCCCAGCCGGGTTGTCAGGCGTATCCGTCGTATATCGCCTGGCTGGTGATGAACGGGAGCCCGCGCGACGCGCTCCTGGCCATCGTGGCGAACTTCGCCGAGTGGGGCGGCTACTGCGCGGCGATCAGCCGCGGGCTGCGCGAGCGCTACGGCTTCGACGAGACCGGCACCGCCTTCTTCGACCTGTTCGCCACCCCCGCCCCCGACCTCGACGCGCTCGCCCTGCGCGGCGTGCAGGAAGCGCTCGACGACGGCTGGGACCCCGACGGCGCTATGGGCCTCGCCCGGCTGCTCCAGGGCTACGAGTCGATGTTCTGGGACACCCTCGCCGACCTGGCCGGCTGAACCCGCGCAGCGCGCGGGCGCCTGCTCTCTGGAAGAACCCGAGCCCCAGCGTGACCAGTGTGGACAGTGGCCGTTCACACCCCAGCGCCGGGTGCCGGGGGTAGGACGCCGAGAGGGACCGGCACGCCTCGGCGTGCCGGTCCCCACGGGTCGGGGCTAGACCGGGATGTCCCCTCCGGTGCCCCACTGGACGGTCGTGATGCCTCGGACGTACCAGTTGCCGTTGCTGGGCCGCCAGACGGTGTACTCGGTGCGGTTGTCGCCGTTGAAGTCGCCGGAGACCGGGATGTCCGCGCCGACGCCCCACTGGACCGTGGCGATGCCGCGGACGTACCAGGTGCCGTTGCTCGGCCGCCACACGGTGAGGTCGCTGCGGTTGTCGCCGTTGAAGTCACCCGTCACCGGGATGTCCCCGCCGGTGCCCCACTGGACGGTGGCGATGCCCCGCGCGTACCAGGTGCCGTTGCTGGGCCGCCAGACCGTGTAGTCCGTGCGGTTGTCCCCGTTGTAGTCCCCGACGACAGGGATGTCCCCGCCGGTGCCCCACTGGACCGTCGCGAGGCCGCGCACGTACCAGGTGCCGTTGCTCGGCCGCCACACGGCGACGTCCGCCCGGTTGTCGCCGTTGTAGTCGCCGACCACGGGCACGTCGCCGCCCGTGCCCCACTGGACGGTGAACTGGCCGCGCACGTACCAAGTGCCGTTGCTGGGGCGCCAGACCGCGATGTCGGTGATCGAGTCGCCGTTGTAGTCCGCCGCGACGGGGATGTCCCCGGCCACGCCCCACTGGACGGTGAACAGGCCACGCACGTACCAGGTGCCGTTGCTCGGTCGCCACACCGCGATCTCGGTGGCGCCGTCGCCGTTGAAGTCGCCCGCGACGCGCTGGGGCGAGGACTCCGATGCCGCGGACGTGGTCTCGATTTCGTCCGGTTGCGCGGCCGCTGTACCGACGGGCCCGATGACCGCTACGGTTGCGATTGCCGCGACAACACTTTTTCTGCAAATACTCATGGCCATAGTCTGGGGGTGGTCCTGCACTGTCGAGAATGGCTTGTTCCGCCCATCGGACCGGGAAGAGACATTTGGCCGCGTGGCCACCTGAAGGGGGTAGAAGCAGATGAACAATGCGGAGAGCGACCGGGGCGTTCTCGGGAGGGCGTTCACTCTGTTGGATGCGTTGGTGAGCCATTCGGACGGGGTCGGCCTCTCCTGGATCGCCCATTCGTGCGGGGTGCCGAAAACCACCGCGTACCGGCTGTTGCGGCAGCTGGAGGCGCTCGGCGCGGTCCAGCGCTGCGACGGGCTGTACCGGGTGGGCTCGAACCTGTTCCGGCTCGGCCAGGCGTGGGAGCCCTATCCGCGCCTGCTGTCGGCGGCCCGCAGGCCGCTGGATGTGCTGGCAGCGGCCACGAAGGCCAGCGCGGTGCTGACCGTGCGGAGCCACGGCGGCGTGATGATCGCGGCGGCCAGCCCGGTCCGGGTCGAGGACGCGCTGCTGCTGAGACCCGGGTGCGCGGTGCCCGAGGGCGTCGAGCTGGTGATGGCGCCGGTCCTCGCCCCGACCGGGCGGAATGTGGGGATGGTCGGCACGGTGAGCCGCGACCATCCGCAGCCCGGTTTCGTGAGCGAGATCGCCAGAGCCGTCAGCGCGGCGCTGCGGTAGCCGATCTTTTCAGCCGAAAGTGTCATGCGCGGACGGGCAAGTTAGCTCGGATGGCCGTATCAGAGCTTTCCGGTCTGCCATTATCGTCGGCTACCCGTCGGGCGCGGCCCGACAATTCGCCGCGCGTGAATGCGCCTGCGGCGATTCAATCGTTATTACTGATGGATATTCACGGTTGTCGGCCCGGTGACGCTGGCGATACCGGTGGTCGCGCATTGGAGGGTGTTCGGGGTGAGGAGGGTGACCGTCTGCACGGCGCCCGCGGGGGCGAACGTGCCATCGGTGATCAGACCGGAACTGGTGACGACGATCTGACCGCCGACGGCGCTGCTCGTCACGTTGTAGACGAACGTGCTGGGCGCGACCGCCGGATCACCCCACACGAACGACCGCGTCGCGGTCCCGGAGTCGCCCAGGACCAGGCAGGAGGCGTTGATCGTGAACGTCTCGGCGTACGACGCCGTCCGCGCCGTCGCGTGCGTGCACGTGGGGAAGAGGCCGGACACCGTGATCTCCGTGGGCCGCGAGACCAACGTCAGCGGCGGGTCGAAGCTGGTGACCTCCGTGCCCACGCAGGTCTGCACCAGCCCGCCCGCACGGGCGGGCGCACCTCCGGCGACGACCCCGCTGGCGACCAGGACGACGGACAGGACTGCTCCGCTGCGCGACATGGCTCTCCCTCCGCTGACGACCTTCGGACTGCGTTCATCCCCGGATGCCGCAGGGCGACTCGACAGCCGCGGCCGTGCGGTGGACCTCACGGCCGCGGCTGTCGGCGTCAGCCCTGCGCCGTTCCCACGGCCGGGGCGGGGTGGTCGGCCGGGGGAGTGGCGCCGCACACCGGGCAGTCCGGCAGGCGGTCCCAGCGCTCGTACTCGGTCATCTCGTAGTCGTCGAAGCGGAGTTGGATCAGTTTGCCCGCGGCGACGGGCGGGGCGATGCCGGTGAGCAGCCGCACGACCTCGCCGATGAGCAGGCCGGTCACCATGGTCACCAGGGGGACGAACGCTGCGTTGTCGCCGCCGATGCGGCGCTCGCGCTTCTCGGCGAGCAGCGTCGCCGAGACCTGGTCGGTGCGGAACACCCCGAGCCGCCAGCACTCGATGCAGCCGGTCTGGCCCGGCACCATCGTGAAGTACACCGCGCGCTGGGTGTCCAGCCCGCCGGTGACGAGGGGGACGCCCGCGCGCACGCAGCCCTCGTTCACCCAGTGGTTGATCTCCATCTTCGGCCGGTCGGCCACGGAGATCACCACGTCGGCGTCGGCCGCCGCGGCGAGGACGTCCTCGGTCGACTCGATGCGGCGGGGGATCTTCTCGATCTCCATGCGCGGGTTGAACCGGCGCACCCGGTCCACCGCGAGGTCGATCTTGGCCTTGCCGATGTCCTCGTCGCGGTAGAGCACCTGGCGGTTGAGGTTGGACAGCTCCACGCGGTCGAACTCCACCACCCGCAGGTGCCCGATGCCCATCGCGGCCAGGTCCTGCAGGATGTGGCAGCCGAGCCCGCCGAGCCCCAGCAGCGTCACCCGCGCGTCGAGCAGCCTGCGCTGGTGCTGGAACTGGTTGTCGGCCAGCGAGCAGTACGAGCCGAAGAAGTTGATGTTGCGGGCCCAGCGCGCCTGCTCGTAGTCGTCGAGCAGGCCGTCGGCGCTGACCGCGCCGTTGATCAGGAAGCCTGCCTCGTCGAACTGCGCGATGGCGGTCTCGACCTCGGCCGCGGTGATCTCGGGGTAGTCCTCGGCCAACTCGCCGTGCACCTGCGCCGCGGTGCGCGTCCCGTCGAGCAGCTGGCACATCCGGTGGATGGCGCCGTTCTCGTCGGGGATCTCGGCGACCTGGCCGTATCCGCCGATGTAGAGCACGCCGTCGGCGGGGAAGGCGGGGGTCATGTGCTTAAGCTTGGGGAGGATCGGTCGGCTCATCGGGCTTCCCTCGTGACGACGCACGTCGGCGACGGCCTGCTTGCGCCGCGCCGACACCGGACTAGGGTGTGCTCGCCCGCTGGTGGACCGCCCGTCACGCGGTCCACCAGCGGGCTCCTGCGCCGATCAGCCCTCGGCAGCGCCGGACGCGGTGCTGGTCTTGCGGATCTTCATCGTGACGGTCATGTCGGTTCACCTCCTCGTCGGGTTCGTCGGGCCCGGGCGGCCGGTGGGCTCACCCGGTGGTCTCGGTCCCGCACAGCGCGTCGACCTGACCGGACAGCACGTCCAGCCCGGCCTGCCAGGAGCGCGGGTCGTCCGGCCGGACGCCGAACGCGCCGAGCAGCTCCGCGGGCGGCGCGCAGGCGCCCGCGGACAGCAGCGCGTAGAACCGCGGGCCGAACGACTCAGGCGCGTCGGCGAACCGCGCCAGCAGCGCCATGGCGGCCACCTGCCCGTACGGGTAGGCGAAGCGGCCGCCGGGGCGCAGGAAGAACTCGTCGAGGTAGCTCCACCAGTGCCGGTATCCCTCGGTGAGGCGGACGGCGTCGCCGTAGAGGTCGCGTTGGCCGCGCATCCATTCGGCGGCAAGGGCTTCCGCGCCCGCGGGCTCCTCCTGGGCGTGCAACCACGTCTCGAAGTCGTGCAACGCGACCTGGCGGAACACCGCGACCAGCCGGTCCTCGACGGCGCGCGCGGTCACCGCCGTCCGCGCGTCGTCCACGTGCTCGGCGAGCACGGTCGCGGCCAGCGACTCGGTGAACAGCGCGACGGTCTCGCCGAGCACGGCGGGACAGGTCGCGTTGAACGCGCCGCGCCCGGCGGCGAGGCGGGCATGGGCCGCGTGGCCCAGTTCGTGCGCCAGGGTCAGCACGTCGCGCGGGGTCCCGGTGAAGTTGAGCAGGACGGCGACCCGGCCGGACGGAAGCCCGACCGTCACCGCGCCGCGTTGTTTCCCGGCCCGGGGAAAAGCGTCGACCGTGTCGCCGGACAGCAGTTCGGCGGCCAATTCGTCGAGGCCGAGCCGGGCGAACGTCTCGGTCGCGACAGCGCAGGCGAATTCCCACGAGAACTCACCGGTCAATCCGGGCAATGGCGCGTAGCGATCGGAGTCGGTGAGCGGATGGCCCAATTGGGTTTCCTTCCACCGGTAATACCGGTGAACGATGTCCCGGTGGTCGTGAACCGCCGTGAGCAACGCGTCGAGATCGCGTTCAGCGATTTGGTTGGCGACCCGGTCGGCGTGCAGCCAATCCCGCGCGCCGGACACCTCGGCCCTGGCCACCCGCGCTTCCGCGAGCGCGCCCAGCACCGACGCCCGCACATCGACCTCGGCGAGCAGAGCGGAATCGACGGCGTCCGCCCGCTCCCGCCGGTGCGCGCGGTCGGGCCCGTACAGCGCGGGCAGCGCCGCGCCGAGCGGGCCGCCCCCGACGGTGATCCTGGCGAGCAGCTGCCGGGCCAGGGACTCCAGCGCGGGGACGGGGTCGAGCCGGGCCAGCGCCGCAGCGACGGTGTCCGGGGGCTGCAGCGCGACGGAGTCGCGGATGCGCGCGAGGTAGTTGCGGTGCCGGTCCGGCTCGGCCGATTCCCGCGCCCGGGCCAGCTCAGGCTCAAGGAAGTCCCACTGGGTCGCGACCTCGGCCCACACCCGTTCGCACCGGGCCAGCACGCGGGCTCCCGCCTCGTCGTCGGCGTCGGCCGCCAACCGGCCCTCGGCGTACGCGGTCGCCTCCAGCAGCGGGGCCAGGATCCGCTCGGCCTCGGCGACGCCCGCCGCCAGGCGCAGGCCGTCGGCGTCGGCGAGCGCGCCCCGGTGGGCCGCCCGGAACGGGGCCAAGGCCGAGGACACCGAGTCCAGCTCCGCCACCAGAACCTGCGCGTCCACAGTCGCGAACACATTCACCGGACGGCCGGATAACGCAGGCGAGGTCAATACTCCCCCATTCGATGGAGCATTAAAGCGAACGTCACTTCCGCCGAGGCTATCCAGCGCCCAAACCCCGGTCAAGGCACACCGCTGGTCTGATCGGGTGGCCCTGACCGGCAATTTCCCGCGCGTCGATATCGCCTGCGGCGACCGTCCTGCCGCGGTGGAACGGGCGACCCGCCGAACGGGCGTACGGCGATACCGGTGAATGGTCGACAAATGGTGAATAACAGCGTGAAGTGAGGGGTGCTCGGATAATCGTCCCGGCTATCGGGCTATTGCGGGCACCCGTAATCTGGGGACGCTATTCGGCGGACCGGGGGACAGGAGTGCGGATGAGCGGGGACACGGCCGAGCGGGCGACGCCGCTCGGCTCGCGCTTCCACCTGCTGTGGGCGGCGTACATCATCTCGAACACCGGGACCTGGATCTACCGGCTCACCCTGCCGCTGCTGGTGCTCGACCTGACCGGGTCCGCCCTGCAGACCGCGGCGCTCTACGCCCTGGAGTACGGGCCGTTCCTGCTGCTGTCGCTGCCCGGCGGGGTGCTCGCCGACCGCTTCGACCGCAAGCGGCTGCTCGTCCTCGGCGACCTCGTGGCCGGGATGTTCGCCATGACGCTGGCGGTCATGGTGTCCCTCGGCGCCGCCCACCTCGCCCTGATCTACGTGGTGGCGCTGCTCCTGTCCTCGGTCGAGCCGATCTACCACCCGGCGTTCCAGGGCTGGCTGCCGGACCTGGTGGACCGCTCGAACCTCGACCGCGCCAACGCGCTGCTGCAGTCCAGCGACAACGTCGTCAGCCTCGCGGGCCCTGTCCTCGCGGGCGGCCTAGTCGCCTTCGTGGGCTTCGAGATGGCCATCTACATCGACGCGTTCTCGTTCATCGCCAGCGCGCTGATCATCCTGCTGATCCGCGTCACGTCCCGGCGGACGACGCCTGCGGAGCCCCCGAAGCCCGTGCGCATGGTGAGCGGCATCCGAGAGGCCCTGCGGTACATCACGAGGGAGAACCGGCCGCTGCTCGCGGGCAGCCTGCTGTTCACCGGCACGAACTTCGCGATCTGGCTGATCCAGGCGAACCTCGTCTACTACCTCACCTCCTACCTGCACCTCTCCTCGACGGTCGTCGGCGTGGTGTTCGCGGCCCAGGGGGCGGGGGCGCTGCTCGGCTCGCTGATCGCGCCCGTGGTCATCCGCCGCCTCGGCAACGGCCGCACCATCGCGCTGTCCACCGTCGCCGCGGGCCTGACGACGGCGCTGCTCGCCGTGTTCCGCGACCCGGTCGGCGTGTCCGTGGTGTCCGCGCTGGTGTTCACCCTGGGCTCGATGAACGTGGTCGCGTGGTTCACGCTGCGCCAGCGCATCGTCCGCCGCGACATGCTCGGCCGGGTCGTCGCGGCCACCCGGATGATCGCCTTCTCCAGCATCCCGCTGGCCTCGGTCATCGCGGGCGGGCTGGAGAGCGCCCTGCGCAACATGGTCCTGATCATCCTGATCGGCGCGGCCCTGCGCGCCCTGGTGGGCGTGCTCGGCCTGCGCAGCAGCCTCGTCCGCGCCGAGGCGCGACCGCTGTCCGACGAGCCCGCCACCCGGTGACGCCCGTGTAGCCCGGTGCCGCACGCGGCGGCACCGGGCCCCGGACTCACGGGAGCGGGTATTCCGCCAGGTAGACCGGCACGCCGACCTTGGTGGTATCCGCCGGGGCGCCGACGCCGTTGACGACGTGGTCGATCGTCCCGGCGCTGAGGTTGACCGTCATGATGTGGCGCAGCCGCACACCCGGCGTCTCGGGGACCTCGAAGCCGTTCTCGGTGTGGATGGCCGGGTTGTTCTGGTTGAAGACGTAGACGCCGCCGCCGTGGAGGGTGTGGGCGCGGACGTGGTCGCCGACCTTGTAGCCCGCCCAGCCCTCGACGTCGCCGTTCATCCAGTCCGCCTGCGTCGGCGGGTCGTACGGCAGCTCGTTCTGGTACAGCACCGTGGTGCCGTGCTCGCCGTTCCAGACGGTGTTGTGCCGCTGGAAGTGCTCCACGAACAGACCCGTGGCCGTCACGTGGTCGCCGTTGACCTCCACGCCGGTGCGGCCGGTGTTGGTGCGCCAGCGCTCGGTGTCGGTGAAGCCCTCGACGCCGTGGTCCCCGCGCCACACCCACGTGTGGTCGATCAGCACGTGGTCGCTGTTGACCTGCAACGCCGTGTCGGTCCTGCCGACGTGCGGGCCGCCGACGCGGAAGTACACATCGGACAGCGTGGTCGGATCACCCGGTGTGGCGCGGCGTTCGCCGTGCTCCTTGCCGACGCGCAGCAGCACGGGCGACAGCCGCTCACCCGCGTCGATGGTGACGCCCGCGATGATGACACCGGGCACGTCGGCGACGTCGACCGGCACCGATCCGTTGACCGCGGTCAGCGTGGCGTGCCCGAGGCCCAGCACCACGGTGCCCGGCCGCTTGACCTCGATGCTGCGCGCGATGTCGTACACGCCCGGCGTGAGCAGCAGGTGCTTGCCGCGCGCGAGCTGGCTGTTGATCCGCCGCACGGAGTCCGCCGGGGTGGCCACGAAGAAGTCCGACAGCGGGACCGTCCGGCCGGGCGTCATGCCCTCCGCCCACGAGACACCACGGGTGTCGCGCGCCGCCGCCGGGACGCGGACGTTGTACTCGCCCGACTCGTCGACGAACAGGTACGGCTTCTCGCGGCTCAGCGGAGTCGTGTCCAGGGTGGTGTACGGCGGGTCCGGGAAGCCCGCGTCGTCGGGAGCGCCCTCGACGCCGGAGAACACCTGGTTCCACACGCCGTTCGACCAGCCCGCGATCTCGCTGTTGCGGGTGAGCCACTGCTGCTGTGAGCCGTTGACGACCGACGGGAGCCGGGAGTCGGCGATGAACCCGCCGCTGGCGTACTGCGGGCCCGCGGTGCAGTAGTCCATCAGCGACAGCGTGCCGCCGGTGACGTCGAGCCTGCGCATCGACACCGCCTGCGACACTGCCCAGAAGTTCGCCGTGGCCCGGCAGCCGTCCTGGCCGTCCGCGTCGATGTTGAGGGTGAGATTGCCCAGGGTGCGCCAGAAGTTGACCAGGGCGATGCAGTTGCCCGCGCCGCCGTCGGCCAGGCACCGGTTGTAGACCTCGAGCTTGCCGTTGATCACGACGTCGCCGGGCGACGCGCCCAGCCCGGCGATCTCGGTGTAGTAGCCGACCTTGATGTGCAGGGGCTCGTCGGCGGTGCCGTACTCGCCCGGCTTGAAGAGGTAGGCGTGCCGCCGCTCGCCCATCTCGTCGTCCACCTGCGCGGCGTGCGCGGCGTCGAGGACGGCCTGGATGTCGCGGACGGGCATGGCCGGGTCGAACACGGTGACGGTCGCGCCCAGGTCCGTCGGCCCGGGCGGCTCGGCGATCGCTGGGGGAGTGACGACGACCAGCGCCGCCACCGCCGCTAACCCGAAGAGTCGTCGGCGGAGCGTGTAAGCGCTCTCACGCACACGGGGGAGGGACATGTACCTGCCTTTCCTGATAGTCGCTCGGGCCGGGACCGGGAGAGCGCTCTCTCGCGCGGTCGCGCAGGTCAGCCGCGGGCGAATCCGGGGGTGGCTCTTTCTACCCCGTCGACCGCCCGCGCGCCAGGTCCCCGACCGGCCGAAGTCCGATGCGCGCGCCGCGCGGGTGGTGGAGCACGCCCTGGGTCACCCGCGGCTCGCGGTGCGGGACCAGCTCGTGGGTGTCGAGGACGACGGAGAGGGTGACCGACAGCAGCGTGAGCGCCAACCGCGCGCCCGGACAGCCGCGCGGCCCCAGCGCGAACGGGAAGTAGGCGCCCGGCGGCGGGCGGGGGTCGCGGCGCCACCGGCCCGGCCGGAACCCGTGCGGATCGGGGAAGACGCGGTGATCGCGCTGGTTGACGTACGGGCTGAACAGCAGGACCGTGCCCTCGGGAAAGCCGTCGACGGGCGCGTCGAGCCGCCGCTCCAGCCGCCAGACCGGCGGGTGCAGGCGCAGGGCCTCCCGGACCACGGCGGCCGCGAACCGGGGGTCGGCGCGGATCTCGCGCTGCGCCTCCGGGTGCCGGGCCAGCTCGTGCAGCGTCCACGCCAGCGCGGCGGCCGGGACGTGATGCCCAGCCAGCAACAGCGTGCGGACGGCCAGGGCACGGGTGTGCTCGTCGAAGTCGGAGAGCGGGGTGGCATCCCGGTGACCGCGGATCGCCGCATACGTGGCCCGCTGAGCGGCACGCAACCCGCCCCGCAACAGCCTGGGCCGCGCCGCCACCGTCAACTCCCGCTCCACCAACCCGACCAGCGACGGCGACGGTTCCCCCAACACGAACCCGGCCCCCACCTCACCCACCACCCGGACCGACTCGCGCATCGGGTCGATGACCCCCCGCGCGGGCCACCCGGCCACCACCCGCCGCACCCGCTCCGCGAACTCGCCCGCCTGTCCGCCCACCCCGCCCAACCACGGCCGCAGGGCGGCGCGAACCGCCATCCAGGTGGCCAGCCCGTCAGGCCCCCACGACGTCTCCGCGACCCCCCGCTCCACCCGCAGGGTCCGAGCCGCCGAACACGCCAACAGCCGCGCGGTGGCCCGCGGATCGGTCACCAGCCGGAGCCCAGGCCCCACCTCGACAACCCCGCGGACCGCCGCGGCCGCCAACCGTTCCCGCGGATCCCCGGCCAACACCGGGCACGGAATCAGACGGCGGGGTAGGCGTAGTAGCCGGAACGGGAACGACGCAGGATTCGCCGAAGGAGTCGCATTATCCGATCCCTACCTCTCCAAGGGGAAATCCCAGTGTCGATCCGTGCCTCCGTCACCGTCAACCACGACCCCACGCGATCACCCGGATGCCGGCGGCCGGAATCCCGGTTTACGGCGGGGGGCGCTGATCGCTAGTCTCCGCACGACTTCGCGCGCCGGGTTCGCGGCGCGCCCGACGAGTGGGGGGAGCGGGCCGTGCGTCATCGCAGCGCGCTTGTCGTCCCCTCGTCGCGGTACGAGGTGATCCTCGTGTCTCCGGGTTCCCGGTGCGGGCCGCGCGGCCCGCACCGGACGTGCTGACGAACACCTGACCCCTGGCCGGATCCCGGCGCCCGGCGGTGTTCGTCGCGGGAACCGCGCTTCCCCGATCCGGACTACCCGAAGGGTCCCGCCGCCGTGCGCACCGACCTGGACCGAACCCACGTCACCGCTCTGGACCGTGTCCGCAACCTGGGCATCCTCGCCCACGTCGACGCGGGCAAGACGACCATCACCGAACGGATCCTCTATGCCACCGGGACCACCCACAAACGCGGTGAGGTCCATGACGGCACCACAGTCACCGACTTCGACCCGCAGGAACGCGACCGCGGCATCACCATCTTCGCCGCCGCCGTGAGCTGCGAGTGGGCCGCGCACCGGATCAACCTCATCGACACGCCCGGCCACGTCGACTTCGCCGACGAGGTGGAGCGGTCGCTGCGGGTCCTCGACGGCGCGATCGCGGTGTTCGACGCCGTCGCGGGCGTCGAGCCGCAGAGCGAGTCGGTCTGGCGGCAGGCCGACCGGCACGGCGTGCCGCGCATCGCGTTCGTCAACAAGCTGGACCGGGCGGGCGCCGACCTGGACGCGGCGGTCGAGTCGATCCGGCTGCGCCTGCACCCGGCGCCGCTCGTCGTCCACCTGCCGATCGGGCGGGAGGACGGGTTCGTCGGCGTGGTCGACCTGCTCCGCATGCGGGCTCTTGTCTGGATGGACGGCGCGGTCGAGGACCGGCCGGTGCCGGAAGGCCTGCTGGACGAGGCCCGGCGGCGGAGGCGGCGGCTGACGGAGGCGGTCGCGGAACTGCATCCGCTGGCGCTGGAGGAGTTCTGCGCGGACGGGACGGTGTCCGCGCAGACGCTGGCCGCCGCGCTGCGCGACCTGACCCACACCGGGGAAGGACTGGTCGTGCTGTGCGGGTCCGCTTACCGGGACCGGGGGATCGAGCCGCTGCTCGACGCCGCCGTGGCCTACCTGCCCTCGCCGGAGGACGTGCCGCCCGTGCGCGGCACGCACGACGGCGAGACGCGCGAGCGGCGGGCCGACCCGGCGGCGCCCTTCGCCGCGCTGGTGTTCAAGGTGATCGCGACCGCCACCGGCAGGCTGACGTTCCTGCGGGTCTACTCGGGGACGCTGCGGAAGGGCACGCAGGTGCGCGACGCGGGCGCGGGCCGGACGGAGCGGATCGCCCGGATCCTGCGGGTGCGGGCGGACCGGCATTCCGAAGTGGACCAGGCGGTGGCCGGGGACATCGTCGCGGTGTCGGGGCCGAAGGCGGCGCGGGTCGGCGCCACCCTGTGCGCGCCCGACGCCCCGCTGCTCCTGGAGCCGCCGGTCGTCGCCGAACCGGTGGTCTCGGTGGCCGTCGAGGCCCGGCGGGCCGCCGACACCGAGCGGCTGGCCTCGGCGCTGGCGCGGCTGGTCGACGAGGACCCGTCGCTGTCGGTCCGCACCGACGCCGAGACCGGGCAGACGGTGCTGTCCGGTCTCGGTGAACTGCACCTGGAGGTGGCGGTGGAGAAGATCCGCCGGGAGCGCGGACTGGAGATCTCCGTCGGCCGACCGGAGGTGGCCTACCGGGAGACCGTCGTCCACGGCGTGACGGGACTGGTGTACCGGCACGTCAAGCAGGACGGCGGCGCGGGCCAGTTCGCCCACGTCGTCCTGGACGTCGAGCCGCTGGCGGACGGGGCGTTCGAGTTCCGGTCGACGGTGGTCGGCGGCCGGGTGCCGCGCGAGTACGTCCGCGCGGTGGAGGCCGGGTGCCGCGACGCCCTGACCGAAGGGCCGCTCGGCGGTCACCCGGTGACCGGCGTGCGGGTCACCCTGACCGACGGCGCCACCCACGTCCGGGACTCCTCCGAGACGGCGTTCCGCGCCGCGGGCCGGTTCGGGCTGCGGGAGGCGCTGCGGGTCAGCCGGATGCGGCTCCTGGAGCCGGTGGTCGAGGTCGTCGTGACGGCCCCGGCCGAGGCCGTGGGCGGCGTCCTCGGCGATCTCGCGGCGCGCCGCGGCCGGGTCGCCGACTCGGCCGTGCGGTCCGGCGCCGCGACCGTCACCGCGGTCGTGCCGCTGGCCGAGCTGTTCGGCTACGCGACCGTGCTGCGCGGTCGGACGCAGGGGCGGGGCACGTTCACCGCCCGGCCGTCGGGTTACGTCCCGGTCGGCGGATAGCCCCAGAGGGGTGACCCCACCGCGTTGCGGGTGGGGTCACCCCGGGGTCCGGGGCTAGGGTGTACTCATGGGTAACAACCGTCAGATCCGCCTCGCCGCTCGTCCGCGCGGGGAGGTCAAGCCTGGGGACTGGGCGCATGTGACCGTGGACGCGGGCGCGCCGGGGGACGGGCAGTTCGCCGGGCGCACGCTGTTGATCTCCCTTGACCCGGCCATGCGCGGGTGGTTGGACGATCGGCCGTCGTATCTGCCGCCGGTGGGCATCGATGAGGTGATGCGGGCAGGGACGCTGGTCGAGGTCACCGAGTCCAAGCACCCGGACTACGCCGTCGGCGACTTCGTCGTGGGGACGTTCGGCGTGCAGGAGCACGTCGTCAGCGACGGGCGGGGCGCGCTGAAGGTCGACAAGCCGCTGCCCACCTACCTCGGCGCGCTCGGGATGCCCGGCATGACCGCCTACTTCGGACTGCTGGAGGTGGGCGCGCTCAAGGAGGGGGAGACCGTCGTGGTCTCCGGGGCCGCGGGCGCGGTCGGCAGCGTCGTCGGGCAGATCGCCAAGGTCAAGGGCTGCCGGGTGATCGGCATCGCGGGCGGCCCGGAGAAGACCGCCCTGCTCACCGACGAACTGGGCTTCGACGTCGGGATCGACTACCGCGCCGACGACGTCCGCAAGGCGATCCGCGCCGCCGCCCCGGACGGCGTCGACGTGTACTTCGACAACGTGGGCGGCGACATCCTCGACGCGGCCCTGGCCAACCTGGCCATGCACGGGCGCGTGGTCATCTGCGGCGCCATCAGCCAGTACAACGCCGACGAACCCGTCCCCGGCCCGTCGAACTACCTGAGCCTGCTGGTCCGCCGCGGCCGCATGGAGGGCTTCATCGTCTTCGACTACGTCAAGCGCTACCCCGAGGCCGCAGCCGAACTCGCCGCCTGGATCGCCGAGGGCCGCATCGTCCTCAAGGAACACGTCGTCAAGGGCACGGTCGACGACTTCCCCGCCACGCTCAACATGCTGTTCCGCGGGGAGAACGTCGGCAAACTGGTCCTCGACGTCACCTGACGTCGGCCACGGGCGGGCTAAGCCCGTTTCTCGACGGCCAGATGCACTGATTCGGGCAGCGCGCGGGCGCCCGCGCGCTGTTCGAGCAGGGTGATCACCGAGGTCAGGGCGATCAGCTGGTTGCGAAGGCCGCCTTCGGCCGCTCGGGCCAGGATCAGGCCGAGGATGCGGATGCTGCGCGCCGTCTCCCCGGTGACCACCCGGTCGTGGTCGATGAACGGGGTGATGGCGGAGGCCAGCTCGCTGAACGCGCGCAGGCGCCATCCCGCGAACGCCGCTCCGGCGGAGGCCACGGCGGCCCACGCGTCGGCGACGAAGGCCGGTTCGTCGGTGGCGCGCCACTGGGCGAGTTCGGGCATGGCGGCCAGCTGCCGGGCGAACCTCCACTCGTCGTTCGACACGGCCAGGGCGGCGCGCAGCTCCCACGCGGCCTCGCTCGCGGCCGTCGAGAGCGGGGTGTCCAGGTCGTGGTCGACCTGGGTGAGGATGTCGGCGCCGGTCACCAGGTGCGGATGGCGGTCGCCGGACCACCAGAGGAACGGCCTGCTGCCCGGGTCCTCGACCCAGATCGCCTGTCCGGTGTCCGCCGAGCCGAGCGGTGAGTTCGCTACCTCGTCGGGACGCGGCAGCCGCACGCTCCGGCCCCGGCCGCGGTGGCACAGGTCGGCCCACTTGGCCAGCGCGGACGCCGTCGCCGACGAGATGCCCGCTGCCGGGATCGTCACCGGGGTGTTGGCCAGGACGTCGTCGGACAGCGGTTCCAGGCAGAGCGACACCGACGGCGACAACGGCACGGCCGCGCGCAGGTCGCGGACGACGAGGACCTGGGCCCGCTGGTGGCGGTCCTGCATCGCGATGCGGTCGTCCATGGTCGCGCGGAGCCAGGTGCTCAGCCGCCTGCGCAGCTCCGGGTCGAGGTCGGCGTCGTTGTCGGCGCACTCGAAGGCGAGGTTGATGGCGTCGGCGCCGCCCACCATCAGGCACGCCGCCACGATCTCGTCGCCGCGGACCATCGCAGCGTAGAGCAGGATCGTCTCGCGCCACCACGAGTCGTCGACCCGTTCGGCCAGCGCGTCGACCAGATGGGCGTCACGCACGTACGCGGCCGCCAGGTACTCCTGGAACGTCAGGTGCGCGAAGGCCAGCTGGTCGGCCTCCAGTTCCACGAGCAGCCCGTTGGACGTGATGTCCGCCAGCACCTGCTCCGCGCCCTGGGTGGTAGTGAACCGGCGCAACACCCGCACGAACTCGGCCAGCACCAGGTCCCGCGGCCACACCTGCACCCCGGCCTCCATCATCCGGTAGGCGAGTGCGCGCAGGACGACCTCCCGCTTGTTGCCCGAGAGCTGCTGCGGCAGGCCCTTCGCCTCGTTGCGCCGCCACAGCGCCACCTCGCACATCTCGCGGTACAGGTCGGCCCGGCTGCCCGGCAGGGCGCCCCGGAAGCGGTGCACGTTGGCGATCATGGTGAGCAGGAGCGGGTTGGGCGTCAGCTCGACGAGGGCGGGTACGCTTTCCAGCCGGGTCAGCAGGTCCGCGGCCGCCGCTGCCGAGCGCGCCTTCACCGCGTCGAGCGGGTCGCTGGCCTCCAGCCGTTCGACCGCGAGGTACCAGCCGTGGACGAACGCGCGCACCTGGTCGACGGTGAAGGGGAGGGTCTGCAGCAACTGGGCCCCGTCGACCTGCGCCTCCCGGTAGCCCTGGGGGCGCGAGGTCAGCACGAAGTCGTTCCTCGGGTACTCCCGGCTCTGCCGCTCGATCCAGTTCGCCACCGCCTTGCGGTCCTCGACCCTGGCGATCTCGTCGATCCCGTCGAACAGGACCAGGCAGTGGCCCTGCAGCAGATGGTGGTCGGCCCAGCCGGGCGGCGCGTGGGCCGAGAGCGCCCCGAGCGAGGACGTGATCAGATGCGCCAGCGACCTGCCGTTCCTGATCGTCTCCCAGTGCTCGCGCAGCACCACGAGTACCGGGATCGACCGCCTGCGCTTCCGGCTGTCGCACGCCCTGCGGGCCGTGTGGCGCAACAACGTCGTCTTCCCGCTGCCGGGCGGCCCCACCACGGCGAGGAACGCGGGCTCCTTGCCGTCGAGGAAGTCCACGATGTCGCGCCTCGACGGGCTGTCGTACTCACCGCCGACCAGCGCGCTCGCCGCCTTGTGCAGCGACTGCGGACCGAGCCCGACGTGCACGTAGACGTCATCCAGTTCGGGCGCCGCGAAACCCATCGTCGCCAAGCCCTTGACGTCCACGTAGCGGGCGGTCGCCAGCACGTACTGGCGGTACCGCTCGTCGAACCCCGTGGTGAGCGCGGCGACCCGAGGACCGAGCCCGCGGACGATCCGCTCGTGGTGCCACTTCCACACCCCACGCGTCACCGTGGTTCCCGCCGCTCCTGCCGCGCCGAGCAGCACGCCTCCCACCGGACCCCAGATGATCCCCGCAGTGATCGCGCACGCCAGCAGAGCAACCACCAGGAGGACTCTTAACACGGTGTTCCTCGCATGCGTTCACAGACGGTGACGGAACTTTACATGATCACCGCTCGGCGGGACGCCGTGTGGCTCCGATTGCCGCCGATGACGCTGCGGTAGGAAACCGCGCCGTCGCTGTTACCGCGTTCCAGGCCACCCCGTGTCAGTGGCCTGGTGGAAGGCGATCATCTGACACAGGGCTCGGTGGGGAGAGGCTGGGCCGGGTCGAAAGTAGGCGGCCGGGGACTTCGTCTGACTGTCCACAGCGGAGCGTTCACTGAAGCGGGGGGCCACGGTGCCCTCCGCGCGTGCGGCAGGCCGCGGGGAGGAAGGCGTAGGCGAAGACGTAGTTCGTGTGGACCACGAGGTGGCCCTCGTCGTCCTGGGCGGCCCACATCCGGCCGTTCACCTTCGGCTCGGCGGGTGGTCGCGGGATCCCCACGACGATGGCGAGGATTCCGGCGAGCACGGGCGTCGCCTTGCCGAGGCTGACGAAGAACCGCGAGTCGTCCATCGGGTGCCCCTTGCTCCAGCGGGGCACCGCGAGCCCACTCCTGCGGCACCCTAACCGATCCCGGACAGCCGGAACAACGCGCAGGAGTTCAACGAGCCGAGTGGCGTGCCGTTTACTCTTGACAGATTGCTCCCGAAACCGCTGGTCGCGCGCCTGTGTGTGCGCACGCAGGCGATATCGGGCCTTGATCTCTGTCAGTCGCCGCTCCTACAGTGCGATTCGCGGCCTGGAAAGGCTGATTGCGGAGTTGTGGTTCGACGAAAAGCGCGCAGCTCCCGACTTCCCTGCATTGTATTGGAGATTTCCCGTGCGCATCAAAAGGAATCTGATCGCCCTGTGCGGTGCGATCGCCGCGAGTCTCGGCGGTGTCGGTTTCGCCGACGCCGCCCCGGCGGGGGACGTGCAGCCGTACATCATCGGCGGCGAGTACGCGTCCCAGGGGCCGTGGGCGGTGGCCATCATGGTCAACGGCCAGCAGAACTGCTCCGGCACGATCATCAACGCCCGCTATGTGCTGACCGCCAAGCACTGCGCGAACTCGGGCAACACCTTCCTGATCGGCAACGTCGACCGGACCCAGGGGCAGTCCCGCAGGCCGGTGCGCGCCATCTCGCACCCGTCGGCCGACATCATGCTGTACGAGCTGAACCTCCCGGTGAGCACCACGTACGCGACGCTCACCTCCGTGCAGCCCCGGGTCGGGAGCACGGAGCGGGTCTACGGCTACGGCCGCACCCAGTCCTCCCGCGACTCCCGCTACCTCAAGGTCGCGACCATGCGGGTCACCAGCGTCTCCAGCACCTTCATCAACGCCACCGCCGTCGACGGCTACACCGGCCCCGGCGACTCCGGCGGCCCGGTGTTCCAGGACGGCAGGCTGATCGGCGTGCACTCCTACGGCAACACCTCGGCGGGGACCTCCGGGCACGTCAACGTCTCCACCTACCGCCAGTGGATCCTCTACCACAGCGGTCAGAGCCGGATGGCGGCCTGATCCCGTGAGGGGCTGTCCGTCCCGGTGGGCAGCCCCTCACCACTCCCAGTGGATCGAGTAACGGCCCGGTTTGGCGTTGGAGGCGGCGAAGTGGACGCAGTGCGTGCTGTCGATGGGGAGTTCGCCCCCGCGCGTGGTCGTCCCGTCGCCGTAGAACGTCCACCCGCACCGCGCGGGCACCGCGTCCGGGTGGAAGCTGACCTCGGCGAAGTACTCGTGCACGGGGAACCGCAGCTTCCGCTCGCTGCGCACCGACCGCGCGGGCGCGGGCGCGTGCTCCACCACGTACTCCACCATGATCACCTCGCCCCGCGCCAGCACGCGGTCGAACTCCACTGAGGCGACCAGGTATCCCCGCTCCGGCACGTACTCCGCCGACCGCACCGAGCAGTGCCGCAGCGGCCGGACCACCGGGCGCGGCGCGTCCGGGTGATCGGAGGCGAACGCGATCGGCAGCCGGGACACGCCGGACCGCGTGGCCTTCAGCACCAGGCGCACCCGCAGCGACCGCTCGCTCCCGTCGGGGCCGAGCGTCACGAGGTCGTGGTGGCTCAGCCGCACGAGGAACTCGTCCTCGGCGTCGACGTCGCCCAGCAGGGCGGGGACCTGGGGGTCGGCGGGCCACATGGCCTCCACCGGCACCCGGCGCTGCCCGTTCGGACCGGGCCCCCGGGACCGGGGCGGTCCCAGGACCGAGGTCAGCGACCCGCTCGGCACGGCCAGGATCTCCTCGAGGGCGGTCAGCGCGGCCAGCGACTCGCGGCGCTCCGGCCTGCGCTGCCCGGTCTGCCACAGGCTGAGGGTGGCCACGCTCAGCCGGTGGCCCTGCTGCTCCAGCCGATACCGGATGCGGTCCAGCCCCAGTCCGCTACGCTGCACGGCCGCGCGCAGCACGTGGTGGAAGGTCCGTTCCCCTCCTGGTTCCATTCCGCACTTCCGTCCGCCCGATCGGCCCGGAAGTGTAGCCGGCCACTAACAGCTCAGCTACGGCGAAGGGAGCAGCAGTGACAGTCGAGGAGCTGCCCACCACTGAGGCTCGGCGGCTGCTGCCGGTGCTGCGGGAGATCGCCGACGAGGTCGGGCCCCGCGCGGGCGCCGAGGGCCGGGTCGCCGACTACATCCCGGCGCTGTCCGAGGTCGACCCGACGGCGTTCGGGCTCGCCGTCGCCGGGGTGGACGGCGAGGTGCTCGGGGTGGGGGAGTCGCGGACGCCCTTCTCGATCCAGAGCGTGTCCAAGGCGTTCTCCCTGGCGCTCGCGCTGGGCGCCGACGCCGAGGCGCTGTGGCGGAGGGTCGGCCGCGAGCCGTCCGGCAACCCGTTCAACTCGCTGGTGCAGCTGGAACAGGAGGACGGCATCCCGCGCAACCCGTTCATCAACGCGGGCGCGCTGGTGGTGACCGACCACCTGCTGACCACGACCGGCGACGCGCGGGGCGCGGTGCTGGAGCTGCTGCGCGCCGAGAGCGGCAACCCGCGCGTCGACTTCGACGCGAGCGTGGCGCGGTCGGAGGCGGCGCGGGGCGACCGCAACGCCGCGCTGGCCCACTTCATGGCGAGCTACGGCAACCTGCGCAACCCCGTCGCGGACGTGCTGGAGCACTACTTCTGGCAGTGTTCGATCGCGATGAGCTGCGAGGACCTGGCCGCCGCCGGGTTGTTCCTGGCGCGGCACGGGCTGCGCGGCGACGGCTCCCGCCTGCTGGACCGCAGCGCGGCGAAGCGGATCAACTCGATCATGCTCACCTGCGGCGCCTACGACGCGGCGGGCGAGTTCGCCTTCCGGGTCGGCCTGCCGGGCAAGAGCGGCGTCGGCGGCGGGATCCTCGCGGTCGTCCCCGGCCGCTGCACGCTGTGCGTGTGGAGCCCGGCCCTCGACCGCCACGGCAACTCCGTCGCGGGCGTCGAGGCGTTGGACCGGTTCACCACCCTCACCGGCCTGTCGGTGTTCTGACCGGCCCTACCGGCTCTCCCACCGGACCTCGCCGTCCACGACGACCTGGGTCGGCGCCAACCCGATCCCGCGAGCCACCGCGCCCGAGGCCGCGTGCCCGGGATGCACGTGCGCGATCACCCGCCCCACCCCCTGCTCCCGCAACCACGCCACGACAAGCCCTGCCGACGCGCGCGCGAGCCCTCGGCCGTGGTGGCGCAGGCCGATCACCCACGCCAGCTCGGCGCCGTCGTGGTCGACGGTCGCCTGCACGTACCCGGCCGCCGCCCCGTCGGCGCGGCAGCGCACCACCCAGTTCAGCCACCACTGGCCGCCGTCGGCCGACCGCCCCCGGACCTGCGCCTCGTACCGGCCGCGCAACCGGCCGGGAGTCGGGGGCTCCCCGCCGGTGAACGCGTACAGCTCGCCGTCGGCCAGCACAGCTGCCATCTCCTCGGCGTGTTCCACGCAGAGGGGTTCCAGGACGACGAGCTCGTCCCCGAGCGGCTCAGCGCGCACGGCGCTGCCAGTCGCGGGTGCCGGTGAGCACGGCGGTGTGGACGGCGTTCGCCAGCCGGAGGCCCCACCGCGACCGCGGACCGCCGTAGGGCTCCCGGCCCCCGGGCGGGCAGCAGACGACGAGGGCGTCGCTTGCCGTCCCGGTCCCGGCCACCCCGGCCTCGGCCAGGGCCTGGGACTTCGCCTCCGTCGCCGTGGCGACCGCGTTCACCAGCGCGCTGTCGACGAGCGGGGCGGGAATCCAGCAGACCAGGTTGATCGTCCCCGGCACGGCCGCGACGGCGGACGAGGCGGGATCCGCCGCGTAGACCGGGTACGTCAACCCGACGGTGGCCGCGCACTCGACCTCGCCGTCCCGCCCGACGCTGAACCGGCGCACGGCCGCGGCGGTGAGCAGCCCCGATCCCCGCCCGTCCAGCCCCCACCCGGCGACGAGCGCGCTCAGGTGGGCGACGGGCTCGCGGTCGTAGTCCTTGTCGACCTCGACGTTCACCACCCACTCGGCCGAGCCGATCCCGCCGCCCAGCACGGCGCTGGACACGCACCGCGTCCCGGCGGGCAGCCGCCACAGCAGCGCGGGCCGCCCGTCCGGCTGGGCGAGGATGTCGGGTTGCTCGATCACCCGGGCACTGTACGGGGGAGCGGGCGGGTGCCCGCTCCCCCTAGGTCACGCCGAGACCCAGGCGCCGCAGCCGTTGACGTTGCAGGCCCGGAACCGCAGCCGCTCCGACGCCCAGGTGAAGTACTCCACGAACGTCGGCCGCGCCGTGCTCTGCCAGACAGCCCGGCCATCCGCGGTCACCCACTGGACCTGGCCGAAACTGGCCCCGAAGACCTCGCCGGAGACCAGCCACATCGGGAGCCTGCCGCCCGCGAAGTCGGTCCCTTCGCCGTAGGCCCAGCAGAACCGCACCTTCGCCCCGCCGGGGCTGGTGACGTCCTTGCACGCCTGGACACCGGCCTCGGCCGTCCTGGTGGCGGCCACCGCCGAGCCGCCGAGCCCGACCAGGGCCACGACGAGCAGGCCGATCACCGCGAGTCGCGGCACGCGTTGACGGGACACGGGAAACCTCCTTCACTACGGCGCATTGCGAACAGGACGAGCAAACCGCGCGCCGGAGTGCCGGTGAACTGATTCGAGCCCGCTCGAATGCCCCAGCGTGGTTCCATCGAGTGGTGATCACCGTGCGCATGACGCCCGACGCGGTGGCGCGCACCCGGCTCGCGGTATCCCCGGCCGCGGAGGCCGCGGTGTGGCTCTGGACGCTGGTGCTGGGGCGCAGCCACCCGCTGTTCGGCGACCACGGCCCGCTCGCCCGCGCCGCGCTGCGCCATCCCGACGTGGCGCTCGTCGCCGGGACGCTGTTCCCCTGCTACGCCCCCGACCTGCTGACCCCGCCGCCCCCGCCCGCGTCGACGCTGGACGACCAGCTCGACCTGGTCTCCAGCGCCCGGCCGGACGTCGTCGCCGACCAGATCGGCTACGTCGCCTCCCGCAACCGCGTCCCCCCGGCCGTGCGCGACGCGGTCGACGCGGGGACGTTCGGCAGGCGCGCGGCCAACGGGCTGCTGGTGTTCTGGCGGCACGTGCTCGCCGACGGCTGGCCCGCGCTGCGCGACGTCCTGGAGGCTGACCTCGCGCAGCGCATGCGCACCATGGCGTCCGGCGGCCTGGCGAGCCTCTTCACCAGCCTGCACCCCGACATCGGCTGGACCGGGGACGCACTGACGATCACCCTGGGCCCCCATGCCGAGACCGTCGCCCTCGGCGACCGGGACCTGGTGCTGGTGCCCACCGCGCTCAACTGGCCCAACGCCACCGCGCAGGTGTGCGGGGACGCGCCCGCCGTGATCGGCTACCCGGCGGCGGGCCTGCCCCGCGACGGCCACCGCGACCCGGCCGCCCAGGCCCGCCTCTACGGCGCCACCCGGGCCGCCCTGCTCGCCGACCTCACCCAGCCCCGCTCGACCGCCCACCTGGCCGCCCGCCACGGCATAGCCCCGTCGACGGCGTCCTACCACCTGCGCGTGCTGCACCAAGCGGGCCTGGTCTCCCGTCACCGCGACGGGCACCACGTGCTCTACCAGCGCACCTGACCGTCCTAGTCGCGCACGGTCTCGTAGCGCAGGAGGACCGCGCCCGTCGGGAAAGTGCGGTTCTCGATCAGCCGCAAGTGGACCCACTTGTCCATCGACGGGAAGAACGGCGTGCCGCCGCCGACCGCCGCGGGCGCGATCACCACGTGGAACTCGTCGACAAGCCCGGCCCTGACCAACGGCGCGGCGAGCGTGGCGCCCGCGACCTCGACCAGCCCGTCGGTCTCGGCCTTGAGCCTCCTGGCGACCTCGACCACGTCCCCCCGCTCCAGTTCGGAGTTCCAGCCCACCGACTCGAGGGTCTTCGAGAACACCACTTTCCGCATCCCCCGCCACAAGCGCGCGTACTCAGCGGTCACCGGGGTGACGTCGGGCTCCTGGTCGGCGGTCGGCCAGTAGGCCGCCATGAGTTCGTACAACTTGCGCCCGTACAGCGCCACCTCCGTGTCGCGGACCTGGTCGTTCCAGTACTGGTGCAACTCGTCGTCCGGGTCGCTCCAGCCGATCTCCCCGTTCGGGTCCGCGATGTAGCCGTCCACGGAGACGTTCATGCCGTAGGTCAGTCTGCCCATGGCAGTACAGCCTGCCGGTCAGGGAGCCTGAATGCGAGCCCTGACCTCGCGGGATCGCGCTAGGGGCGTGCGGTGAGACGGGTGAAGCCGGTGAGGCGTGGCGTGATCGAGGTGGGGAAGGATTCGCCGGTTGGGCCGTGTAGGCCCGTCCGCACCTGTTCCCCGGGGTGTCCGAACACCTCGAACCGCTCCACTGTGCAGTGCTCCATCACCTCGCGGATGTAGGGGTCGGACAGCTCCCAGTGCCGCAACACGGACTCGTCGTCGGCGTAGAGCTGGAAGCTGTGCGCCACCATCGCCTCGGCGTCGATGAACACCTCCACCATCAGCTGGGGTCCGTGCTCGCGGACGAAGTCGACGGCCTTGACGACAGCGGCCTGAAACTCGTCCAGGCGCCCCTCCCGAATGCGCATTGTGTTGTGGAAGAGGAGCGTTCCGTTCTTGTCGGTCATGCCGCCGACGCTAGAACCTCAAGTCCGCTGGAGGTCAATTGTCGGAAGTGTCACCGCCCCTTGCGGGTCGTCACCTCAGTGGTGCCGGGCGCTTGAGCCACCAGGAACTCCCGCACGTGGGCGTCGTCGACGGGTTGTCCTCGGATCAGGGACATTCCCGATGTGCGGGGGCTGCCGGGCGCCTACCGTGGGCGAGGTGCAGGTGTATGACATCCTCGTCGCGGGCGGCGACGAGCTCAAAGAGTCCATCGCGCGGACGCTGTGCCCGGACGAGCACCACCCGCCGCCGTGTCCGGTGCCGTGGAGCCTGGGGTACGCCGAGGACGGTTTGCTGCTGACGATCTACGCCGATCAAGCGACTGCAGAGGACATCGCGCGGCGGGTCGGCGGGAGCCCACCGACCCCAGGCGACCCTGACGACCACCCGGAGCTCATCGAGCAGTACCGGATCGAACGGGAGCCCCGGAAGTAGCGGTCACGCGGATCGGCGCGGGTGCGAGGGCCTGCGTTGATTTGCTCGCCGAATCAAACCTGCCGGTCAATCCGTCCAGCGGTTGTGATGGAGGTCAGGAGCACCGAGCCACCTGGAGGCGCCGCTTGACCGCGACCACCACCAGACCCGCGGGTGTCTGGCCACGCTGCGCAGGACTTCCCGGCCGGTGGGAGGCGGTGAGCCGATGAGCGCGATCCGGCAAGTCTCCGGCGACGAGCGGCTGCGCACGGCCTTCACCCTGTACCCCTACGCCTTCGACGAGACCCCGTCCCCGGCCGCGGTCGAGGACCTGCGCGGTCTCCTGCCCTACCACGAGGGCAACCACACCCTCATCGCCGAGGAGGACGCCCGCACGCTCGCCACCGCCGCTGCCTTCCCCGCGTGGCAGAACCTGCGCGGCGTTGTCAGCCCGATGGCGGGCATCGCCTGGGTGGCAACCCATCCCGCGGCCCGCAGACAGGGGCACAGCCGTCGCCTGATGCGCAGGCTCCACAGCGACATGGTCGACAAAGGACACCGGCTGGCCACTCTCTTCCCGTTCCACCCGTCGTTCTACGACAAGCTCGGCTACATCTGCCTTCCGCAGAACCCCACGGCGACGTTCACCCCCGAAGGACTGGCGCCGCTGCTCGACGTCCGACTCCCCGGTGAGGTGCGCTGGCAGAACATCAAGGACGGCTTCGACACCTACCGGGCGTTCCAGCGAACCCTGCTGCCGCGATGGCACGGCTTCACCTACACCCCCGACTACCGGGCCGCCCGCGTCCTCGACGCCGCGAACCGCTGGTTGGTCACCGCCACCGTCGGCGACACGGTGGCCGGCACCATGACCTACCGCATCGACGGCTACGGCGGCGCTCTGATCGTCGACGAACTGCTCTGCGCCGACGCGATCGGCCGGGCCCTGCTCCTGCGCTTCTTGGCCCAGCACGCGCACCAGGTCACCACGATCACGGTCACCGTCGCCCCCGACGACTTCCCCGAGACCTGGGCGAGCGGTCTCGCCGTCCGCACGGAGGCGGAGACCGCCTTTCCGACCGCGCCACCCCTGATGGCGCGGCTGCTGTCAATGGAAGCGCTGCACGGCGCCCACTGCGGCCCGGGGCGCGTGGCGATCGAGGTGGTCGACGACCAGCTCCTCGCGGGCCGGTACCTGCTCGACGGCAGCGGCGGGACGCTCGAGGTCAGCGCGTCCGGAACGGGGGAGCGGGCCACCCTCACCGCGGCGGGCCTGTCCGGCCTCGCCTACGGAGTGCTCGACCCGCTCGACGTGGTCGCCCGCGGCCTCGGCGAGATCACCGACGCCGCGGCCGCCGAACTGCGCTCGCTCCTGCCGCGGCGCGTCCCCCGGTCGTTCGGCAAAGGCTGAGGAACGCGTCGTCGGGCCGTTCGCCGCGGTGGACCACCCGCGGCGAACGGCCCGACGGACATCACCCGGTCAGAGCCGCTGCCACAGCGCCGGGACGACCGGCGGCGTCCAGCCGGGCTGCGACGTGTGCGACTGCAGGCACCGGTAGCTGACGCCCTCGTAGGTGACGGTGGCGCCCGCGGTGTACGGGGTCCACGGCGCCCACGACGTCTCGCCGCCGGACGGCTCGACGCGCCAGGTGAAGGTGGCCGAGCCGGACGCGCCCGCCGAGTCGGTCGCGGTCACGGTCACCGTCGAGGTGCCCGCGGCCGTCGGGCTGCCGGTGATGAGGCCGCTCGCGCTGATCGACAGCCCCGCGGGCAGCCCGGACGCGCTCCAGGTGTACGGCGCGGCGCCGCCGGAGGCGGTCAGCTGCAGGTTCACCGGGGAGCCGACCGTGGTGGTCTGGTTGCCCGGGCTGGGCACGGTGATCTGCCCGCCGCCGCTGATCACCCAGTCGAACTGGACGGAGGTGGACCCGCCGGTGGTCGCCGTGACGCTGACGGTCACCCGGTAGGTGCCGCCCGCGGTCGGGACGCCGCCCACGATCGCGGTGTCCGAGCCGTCGCTGCTCAGCGACAGCCCCGGCGGCAGCCCGTCGGCGGTCCAGGTGTACGGGCCGGTCCCGCCGGAGACGACCAGCTTGACCCCGGCCTCCACGCCCACGCTGCCGGTCAGCGTGCCCGGGTTGGGCAGGGTGAGGTCACCGCCGCTGGCAGGCTCGATGACCCAGCTGAACGTCGCCGACCCGGAGTCGTTGGTCGTGTCGGTCGCGGTCACCGTGACCTGGTAGGTGTTCGCCGTGGTCGGCGTGCCCGAGATCCGGCCGGTCGACGGCGAGATGCTCAGCCCGGCGGGCAGCCCGGTGGCCGTCCAGGTGTAGGGCGCCACCCCGCCGGTCGCGGTGAGCTGCAGGCTGGCGGGGGTGCCGACGGTGCCGGTCTGGCCGCCGGGGTTGGTGACGGCGACGTCGGCGGGCGCGCCCTGCTCGACGAAGACCAGCCGGTTGGGCGAGCCCGTCCCGGGGTTGCTGATCTTGCCGGAGCTGGACGCGTTGATGATCGCCTGGTTGGTCTGCGTCACCGTCGCGTTCGGGTGCGTCGACAGGTACAGCGCGACGACCCCGGCCACGTGCGGCGCCGCCATCGACGTGCCGCTGATGGTGTTGGTCGCCGTGTCGCTGGAGTGCCAGGCCGAGGTGATGTCCTGGCCCGGGCCGAACAGGTCGGTGCAGGTGCCCCAGTTGGAGAACGAGGCGCGCGCGTCGGTGCTGGTGCTGGCGTTGACCGTCAGCGCCTCGGTCACCCGGGCGGGCGAGGTGTTGCAGGCGTTGGCGTTGGAGTTGCCGGACGCGATCGAGTAGACGACGCCGGAGGTGATCGAGTTGCGCACCGCGTTGTCCATGGCGGTGGACGCGCCGCCGCCGAGGCTCATGTTCGCCACGGCGGGCTTGACGGCGTTGGCCGTCACCCAGTCGACCGCGCTCACGATGCTCTGGGTGGAGCCGCTGCCCTGGCAGTCGAGCGCCTTGACCGCGACCAGCCGCACGCCCTTGGCGACGCCGTACGCGGTGCCGCCGACGGTGCCCGCGACGTGGGTGCCGTGGCCGTGGCAGTCGGTGTTGGAGCCGCCGACGGTGTTGGTGCCCCACGTCGCCCGGTTGCCGAAGTCCCGGTGGGTGGTGCGGATGCCGGTGTCGATGACGTAGGCGTGCACGTTCGACGCCGTGGTCGGGTAGGTGTAGGCGTTGTTGAGCGGCCGGTCGCGCTGGTCGATCCGGTCGAGCCCCCAGGACGGCGGGTTCTGCTGGGTGTCGGCGACCCGGACGACCCGGTTCTGCTCGACGGCCGACACCGCCGGGTCGGCGGCGAGCCTGCGGGCCTGCCGCTCGGTCATCGTGGCGGCGTAACCGCGCAACGCGTGCCGCCAGGTCGCGGTGACCGTGCCGCCGTAGCGGTCGGCCATGGTCTCCGCGGACTGCGCGACGGCCGCCCTCGACGTCGCGTGGTCCTTGAAGACGACCAGGTAGCTGCCCGGGATGGCGCCCTCGGCGTTCGCGCCGAGGATGGTCCCCTCGGCAGCGGCGGCGGGTGTGGCCATCGTCAGCGACAGGGTGGTGGCGGCGGCCAGCGCGGGAACGGCAAGCCGCCGTGCCCAGGCCGCGCGGGACTGTCTCATCGCAGTGTCTCTCCCTCATGGCAAGGGTTCCCCCCCGGGACGGGGTCGCCGACCGGGGAGAGTGCAGGGTGTGTGACGTCCGCGCGAACGTTTCTGGCGATCGGAACTCCGACTGGTCGCAGGAAACCGCGCATTCGGCTCATCCGCCACGGTTTCCGCCGAAGTTGCTCCGATCAGCACACATGGTATGGACCAATCGTCGTGCGTGCTATCACTCGACGATCACGGTTCCGAGTGGACATAAGCAGGGGTCATAAGGGTGAGCGCCACTCGCGGGATGCGCCGTCCCGTGAGGCCGAAAACCATTGGCGCACAAGAATCTCGACAATCCCGGGACCCGGCCGACGTCAGTCCGCTGCATCCGCCTCGTCTCCAGCCACAACCTCATCCGACACCCCCGATATCGGAACGTTTGAACACCGCGACAGCCCTGCGGCGCGCGTACCTGGTCTTGTCGACCATGACCGCGAAGGACGCCACGCCACTCCGCTGGCGTCGAGCCGAGCGGAGAGGGTGCGCGCCGGTCGGCCAGCGCGCCTCCCGGGGGAGGGGCGGCAGTGGCCGGAGGGGCGTTCGCAGGCCGGTCAGTGCGTGCTCACAGCCGCGAGGACCGCGAGCACGCCCGCCGCCACCATGCTCCTCCTCCGCTCATCGGGTTTCACTCGGCGGGTGGGTGGGCAAATAGGCGATGAATCCGGTGGCCATGGCGTACACTGGGTGGTGAACGGGTGCCGTCGTCGCCCCGTCATCGCCGCCCAGGTGTGTGTCTGGTCGTCAGGCGATTCGCCCTTCGACAGTGCTCGTGCCGTCGAGGGGGCTTCCCGAGTAGACGGAGACCACTTGTCACGCAGCACCACCTCGGCTCTACGGCGTATCGCCGACCCCGCGAACGATCGTGAGCGTCCATCGAGGCGCCTCGTCGAGTCCGGAGCCCGTTCCCCACAGACCCCTGCACCGAAACAAGGAGTTCCCATGGTGTCCAAGACCACGTCCGACCACGTGCGCCCCGTTGTGTTCAGCCACCGGGCGATCGAAACGCGGGCCACGCCGCGGCGGTTGGCCGGGCCGCCCGTCCCCGTGTTCGTCCCGCCCGCCCGCCCTCGGAGCGCATGATCGAGTGCGTCGTGCGGAATCGGCGGGTCCCCATGAGACTTAGCGCATGTCGGTTCCTCTGCGGCGCGCGATCTCCACGCCTCTGCTGTTCACGTTCATCCTGGGGGACATCCTCGGCGCGGGCGTCTACGTCCTGATCGGAGAGGTCACCGGCGCGTCCGGTGGCGCGGTGTGGCTGCCGCTGCTCCTGGCCCTGCTGCTGGCAGGCCTCACCGCCGGGTCCTATGCCGAACTGGCCACGAAGTACCCGCGCGCCGGGGGAGCGTCGCACTACGCGAACCTCGCGTTCGGCCCGGCCGCGGCGACCTTCACCGGGTTCTGCATGCTCGCCGCCGGGATCGTGTCCGTGGCGGCGCTGTCCCGGGCGTTCGGCGGGGACTACCTGGCCGAGTTCGTCTCGCTGCCCGTCGCCCTCGTGGTGACGGTGTTCCTGGTCGGACTGGCCATGCTCAACATCTACGGGATCAAGGAGTCATTGCGGGCCAACGTCGTGGCCACCGTCATCGAGGTGGGCGGCCTGGTGCTGGTCATCGGGCTCGGGATGTGGATCGTCCTGCGCGGCGACGCCGACCTCGGGCGGCTGGCCGAGGTCGGGACGCCGGGGGAGAGCCCGTTCACGGCCGTGCTGGCCGGTGCGGTGCTGGCCTACTACTCGTTCGTCGGCTTCGAGACCTCGGTGAACCTCGCCGAGGAGACCAAGGACCCGCGCCGCGCGTTCCCGCGCGCCCTCTTCGGCGCGCTGGCCGCCGCGGGCGCGGTCTACCTGCTGATCGGGCTCGTCACCAGCGCCTCGGTCCCGACCGACCAGTTGGCCGGGTCCAGCGGGCCGCTGCTGGAGGTCGTGCGCGCCGCGGGCGGGGTGCCCACCTGGCTGTTCGGCCTGGTGGCGCTGATCGCGGTGGCCAACGGCGCCCTGCTCACCGGCATCATGTCCTCCCGCCTCGCCTACGGGATGGCGGGCGACGGCCTGCTCCCGTCCGCGCTGACCCGCGTGCTGCCCAACCGCAGGACGCCGTGGATCGCGGTCCTGGCGACCACGGCGCTGTCCCTGGTCCTGGCGTTGACCGGCCAGGTCGCCGCGCTGGCCGAGACCCTGGTGCTGCTGCTGGTGATCGTGTTCACCGTCGTCAACATCGCCGTCCTCGTCCTGCGCCGCGACTCGGCGGACACCGACCACTTCCGCGTCCCGACGGTCGTCCCGTGGCTGGGCATCGGGTCGTGCGCGCTGCTGCTGACCCAGATGAGCGCCGAGGTCTGGCTGCGCGGCGCGGTCCTGATCGCCCTGGCGCTGGTGCTGGCCGCCGTCAACGCGCGCCGTCAGCGGCGCGGAGCCGACGACGCCGTCCCCGCCGCCGGATGAGCTGTGCCGACCTTCACAGCGCGCCCGGGGTTTGGCCGTCCGCCCGGGCGGGAATCTGGAGAACCCGCGTCGAGCCAGGCGGCGCTCTAGGCAAAGAGGACGGCGACTCGTGGAGTTCGATTTCGGAGACGCGTTGGTGCGCGGCTTGCAGGGCTATGTCCGCGCGGTGTCCGAGCAGCTCGGCCTGTCCGGTGAGTGCTTCTATGTCCAGTCCGTGCCGCTGGGCGCGTACCTGGCCCTGGACGGGAGGTTCTCGGGCTTCCCGGACCGCGACGCGGCCCTGCTGTGGGACGCCGAGCGCGGCTGGGCCGCCGCCGTGGAGACCCACAGCGGCGAGGACCTGATCGTCCAGGCCTGGCTGCCCGGCGACGTCGTCCCGCCGCCGCACCGGGTGGCGCACTGGACGCGGGGCCTGCTCGACGGCACGCCCGGTCAGCCCCGCCTGACGCAGCCCCGACAGCCCCAGGACGACCTGCCCGCCCGCCTGGCGCCGTACGCCGTCGCGGGCCTGGTCCCGCTGCCTCAGGTGGCTTGACGAGTGGAGAAGAGCAGCGGGCTCCAGCACCGGCCGGGGCGTTCGCTGTGGGTGTGCGCCCTGCTGGGCGCCGCCGGGATGGCGGCGGTCGATGAGATCGTGTTCCACCAGATCCTGGCCTGGCACCACTTCTACGACCGCTCCACCCCGTCCGTCGGCCTGATCTCCGACGGGCTGCTGCACACCGCGGAGCTGGTCGGGCTGGTCGCCGGTTTCGCGCTGTTCGCCGACCTGCTCAGGCGCCGCGCGCTGTCCACGGCCCACGCCTGGGCCGGGCTGTTCCTCGGCCTCGGCGGCTTCCAGCTGTTCGACGGCATCGTCGACCACAAGCTGCTGCGCGTCCACCAGATCCGCTACGGCGTCGACCTCCTTCCATACGACCTCGCGTGGAACGGCGCGGGACTGCTCCTGCTGGCCGTCGGCGCGGTCCTGACCGTGCGCGCCCGCCGCTGATGCCCGGCGCCCACCACCCGCAGGTGGCCCTGGTCGAATGGGTCATCGCCGCGGGCGCGGCGGCGGCCGTGACCGCCTACCTGCTCGCCGCGGCCCGGCTGCGCCGCCGCGGCGACGCCTGGCCGGTGCTCCGCGACCTCTCGTTCCTGGCCGGGGGCGGCGCGCTCGTGTGGGCGCTGCTGGGGCACCTGCCGGGCGGGCCGTTCACCGCCCACATGGCCCAGCACCTCGTCGTGGCCATGGCCGCCCCGCTGTCGCTGGTCCTGGGCCGCCCGCTCACCCTGCTCCTGCGCGTCCTGCCACCGCGCGGGACCCGCCGGACCCTCCTGGCCGCGGCACGAGCCCGGCCGGTCCGCTGGCTGCTCTTCCCGCCCGCGGCCGCCGTACTGGACGTCGGCGGCCTGTGGCTGCTCTACCGCACCCCGCTCGCCGCGTCCCACCACCCGCTGGCGCAGGTCCACGTCCTGCTGGCGGGTCTGCTGTTCACCTTCGCCATCTGCCAGCTCGACCCGGTGCGCCATCGTTGGAGCCTCGCCTGGCGCGGTCTGACCCTGCTGGGCGCGGGCGCCGCCCACGCCGTCCTCGCCAAGTCCCTCTACGCCGCGCCCCCGCCCGGCGCCGTCTACGCCGCGACGGACCTGCACACGGGATCGCAGCTCATGTACTACGGCGGCGACCTGGTGGAACTCGCCCTCGCCGCCGTCCTCGCCACCCAGTGGTACCGCGCCACCGGCCGAGTCCTCCGCAGGTCCACTATGGCCACTCGCCGCACGGTGAGCGCGGAGTGACGCGTCCACCTGATCGGCGGACCGCCGTCAGGAGACTTCCCGGCCTGTTCGAGGTCTGCGACTGTCAGTCCTGACAGTGCAACGTCGACAGCAAAGGGAGATCTGAACGGTATGAGACGTCATTTCCTGCCCGCCGTCTGGGCGGCACTGCTCACCCTTCCCCTCGCCGCGCCCGCGTCGGCAGCCCCCGCCGCCGAGTGCACGGTCAACGGGGTCGAGCAGCAAGGACCCGTCATCACCGGCACCCCGGGCGACGACCGCATCGACTGCTTCACCACCTACACGGTCGATGGGATCAACGCCCTGGACGGCAACGACACGATCACCACCTACGTGAACAATGTGACCATCGACGGCGGTGGGGGCAACGACGACATCCAGGCCGAGTCGAACGTCGGCACGATCCTCGGCGGACCGGGTGTCGACAGCATCCGCGTGGACCGACAGGGCAAAACCGTCCACGGTGGCGACGACGCCGACACCATCACCATCGCCGAGACCGTCTACACCAGCGGCCCGGTCACCCACGGCGACGCGGGCAACGACACGATCAAGGTCGGGCTCGTCCGGGTGACCGCCCGCGTTCTCGGCGACGACGGCGACGACATCATCGAGGTGGGCACCAACGAGTTCGACTCCGACATCGACAAGGGCAGGGTCTACGGCGGTCGCGGCGCCGACCGCATCAGCGTGACCACCAACAAGAGCGAGATCTACGGCGAGGACGGCAACGACGTCCTGACCCTCCGCAACGGCGGCTACAACAACGGCCTCATCGACGGCGGCGCGGGTGACGACACCTTCGACATCGCCGACAACCGCTTCCAGGACAGCCGGTTCGGCACCATCGCGGGCGGCCCCGGCGCCGACCGCATGACCGCCGCCAACAACGTGAGCGCCGTCATCAGGGGCGGCGCCGACGATGACACCATCGAGGTCGGCAGCAACCGCCAGACCAGCGGACTCCAGCGTCCCACCATCTACGGCGAGGACGGCAACGACACCATCACCATCCACTACATCGAGCCCGGCAGCACCACCATCGACGGCGGCGCGGGCACCAACACCTGCAACCTGCTCTCCGACTACAGCCCTGTCACCACCGAGATCAGGAACTGCTCGTAGGACCGAGCGCGACTCCACTGTGGACCTGGGCGGGTCCACCGGCCACGGTGGCTCCGCCCAGCACGTGCGGGAGTGCTCGTCGGGCCGCCGAGGTGATCGGCTACCGCTCCCGTCGCGCGGGCCGTTCGTCCCAGACCGGATCGGTGGTCTCACGGACCCTGCCGTCGGAGCCGAAGACGAGGTAGCGGTCGAACGAGCGCGCGAACCACCGGTCGTGGGTCACGGCGAGCGTGGTGCCCTCGTAGGCCTCCAGCGCCTGTTGCAGCGCCTCGGCCGAGGCCAGGTCGAGGTTGTCGGTGGGTTCGTCGAGCAGCAGCATCGTGGCTCCGCCGATCTCCAGCAGGAGGATCTGGAACCGGGCCTGCTGTCCGCCGGAGAGCTTCTCGAACGGCTGGTCGCCCCGGGAGTCGAGTTCGTAGCGGCGCAGGACGCCCATCGCCGGGCCGCGGGCGAGCGCGTGGTCGGTCCAGAGGATGTCGACGAGGGTGCGGCCGACCAGCTCGGGATGGGCGTGGGTCTGCGCGAAGTGCCCCGGCACGACCCGCGCGCCGAGTCTCCAGGCCCCGTCGTGCGCGACGGGCTCGCCCGCGAGGAGACGCAGGAAGTGCGACTTGCCGGAGCCGTTGGAGCCGAGCACCGCGACCCGCTCGCCGTGGAAGACCTCCAGGTCGAAGGGCTTCATGAGGCCGTGCAGCTCAAGGCAGGCGCAGGTGAGGGCGCGGACACCGGTGCGGCCGCCGCGCAGCCGCATGGTGATCTTCTGCTCGCGCGGGGGAGCGGCGGGCGGGCCGAGCTCCTCGAACTTGCGCAGCCGGGTCTGGGCGGCGTGGTAGCGGGAGGCCATCCCGTCGCTGCGCGCCGCGTACTGGCGCATGTCGACCACGAGCTTCTTCAGCTGCGCGTGTTTCTCGTCCCAGCGGCGGCGCAGTTCGTCGAACCGCTCGAACCGCTCCGCGCGGGCCTGGTGGTACGTGCCGAACCCGCCGCCGTGCACCCAGACGTCGCTGCCCGGCTCGACGCTGATGATTTTCTGCGCGGCCCGGGCCAGCAGCTCGCGGTCGTGGGAGACGAACAGCACGGTCTTCTCGGTCTCGCGCAGGCGTTCCTCCAAACACTGCTTGCCGGGGACGTCGAGGTAGTTGTCCGGCTCGTCGAGCAGCAGCACGCCGTCGCCGCCGCGCAGCAGCGCCTCCAGCACCAGCCGCTTCTGCTCGCCGCCGGAGAGCGTGCGCACCTCCCGCCATCGGGCCTTCTGGTAGGGCGTGTTGAGCGCGGCCGTCGTGCACATGTCCCACACGACCTCGGCCTCGTAACCGCGCGCCTCGACCCAGTCGCCGAGCGCCTGCGCGTAGGCCATCTGCGCGGCCTCGTCGTCGCGGTCCATCAGCACGAGTTCGGCGGCATCGACGGCCAGCGCCGCGGCGCGCAGCGCGGGCGGGGACACCGACACCAGCAGGTCCCGCACCGTGCGCTCGTCGCGGACCGAGCCGACGAACTGCGGCATCACGCCCAGTCCGCCGCTGACGGTGATCGATCCGGCGTCGGGCTTGAGCTCGCCTGAGATAAGCCGCAACAACGTCGTCTTGCCCGCGCCGTTGGCGCCGACGAGCGCGCACACCGCGCCGTCGCCGACCCGGAAGCAGACGTCGTCGAGCAGCAGCCGCCCGTCGGGCAGGTGGTACTCGACGTGCGCGACCTCCACGTGCCCCATGGCCCAGCTCTCCCGTCGGTGAATCCGGGCCCACTGAACCACGCGCGGGCGGCAGGACGCGCGTCAATTTCGCCGCGCCGACCGCCGTGGTCGGCGTGAACGTCACCGCCGCCAGGGCCGATGAGACCAGGTCGCCAGACGGCGGACCCGGACTATCCGGGCTGATGGCGCAGGAGCCTGGCGACCAGCAGCTTCAGCGTCTCCCGTTCGCGCTTGGGGGCGAACTCGCTGTCCACCGCGACGCGGTTGAACAGGCCGTCCACCAGGGCGGCGAGCCAGGTGGCGGTGGTGGTCGGGTCCAGCGCGGGGTCGATCCGGCCCGCCTCGGCGGCCCGGCCGACCAGGTCGGCGAGACCGGACCGCACCAGCCGGTCGTTGGTCGAGACCAGTGCCGCGATCCGTTCGTCGCGGTGCGCCTGGGCGGAGATCTCGAGGGTGAGCCGGGCGTAGTCCGCGTCCGCGGCCAGGTCGATCGCCAGGTCGAGGAACCTGGTCAGCGCGTCCCACGGCTCGGCGGCCGCCAGGTCGGCGAACAGCGCCTCGGTGTCGGCGCCGTCCTGCTCGACGACCGCGGCGAAGATGTCCTGTTTGCTGCCGAAGTAGTAGAACAGGTTCCCCGAGCTCATCCCCGCCTCGGCGCAGATGTCGGCGGTGCGGGTCTGCCCGAACCCCTTGCGCGCGAAGCACCGCGCCGCGGCCGCGAGGATCTGGAGCCGCTTCGCCTCGCGCTTGGCTGGGTCGATGGTGCGCATGGCCCGATTCAATCAGGGGGTTGACGGTGTCGATCACCGCCTCCAATATTAGACCGACTGCTCGGTTTATGAAAGGCATGCCTGTGGCTACCCCGTCCCGCCTCGTGCGGTTGGACGCGCTCCGCGGATTCGCCCTGGTGGGCATCCTCGCCGTCAACGTGTGGGCCTTCGCGACCGGTTACTACGGCTCCGGGATCGCGGACCCGGCGGGCGATCCGGTCGTCCAGTTCGCCGTCTCGATGTTCGTCGAGACCAAGTTCTATCTGCTGTTCTCCTTCCTCTTCGGCTACAGCTTTACGCTGCAGATGGACGCCGCCGCGCGCGCCGACGCCGCCTTCCGGCCGCGGATGCTGCGGCGGCACCTCGGGCTCGCGGTGATCGGCGTCGCGCACGCCGTCCTGCTGTTCCCCGGCGACATCCTCACGACCTACGCCGTGCTCGGCCTCGTCCTGCTGGCGCTGCGCGACATCTCGGCGCGGCGCGCGGTCTGGCTCGCGATCGGCCTGCTCCTCGCAAGCGGGGTGCTGTGGACCCTGCTGGGCGTTCTCGACCTGCTCACCCCCACCCCGGTCGACGGCGCCGCGGCGGCCGCGCGGGTGGCCGAAACGGTGGCGGCCTACCAGGGGACCCCGGCGACCGTCGTCGCCGAGCACCTGCGGCAACTGCCCAGCACGCTCGCACTCGTCGTGTTCGTGCAGGCTCCCAGCGCCCTGGCGATGTTCCTGCTCGGGTTCGCGGCGGGAAAGCGGCAGGTGCTCGCCGAACCGTGGCGCCACCGGACACTGTGGACGTGGCTCCTGCGCGCCGGACTGCCGATCGGGCTCGTGGGGGCGGCCTTCTACGCGTACCTCACGGTGCACCATCCGGGAAGCGGGGCGCAGACCCTGGCGATCGGGGTCACCCTCCTCACGGCCCCACTGCTCACCGGCGGGTACGTGGCCGCACTGCTGCGCCTGTTCGAGACCCGCGCCGCGACCGTGTTCGCCCCCGTGGGCCGTGTCGCGCTGTCGAACTACATCCTGCAGTCGGTCATCCTGAGCCTCGTCTTCACCGCGTACGGGCTGGGGCTGGTGGGCAAACTGCCCTATGCGGCGGTCGCCGGGCTGGTCGTCGTCATTTACGCGATCCAACTCGCGCTCAGCGCGCTGTGGCTGCGCAGCCACCGCTACGGACCACTGGAATGGCTCCTCCGCGCGGTGACCACAGGCGCACGGCCCGCCGCCGCTCGCCCACCCGCTCTCCGTCCCTGACCTGGCTGGGAGCGGTGGTGTGGACCGCCGCTCCCAGCCGGTGCGGGCGGGCTCAGACCCGGGTCATGGTGGAGGAGTATCCGCCGCCGCCGGGGTAGACCCATTCGCCGGTGACCGTGGTGCCGTCGGGGCTGAACGTGCCTCGGTAGTAGGCCGGGCCGCCCTTCGCGCCGCCCCAGATGGTCAGGGTGTCGTCGGCCAGTTCGTAGACGTAGTCGAAGGTGTTGCCGGTCGCGTCGTAGAAGCGGGACACCACGTCCTCGCCGACGGGCTCGCCGAACGGGCGCAGGTTGCCGATCACCTCCATGCCGGTGACCTGCTGGCCGAACTGGGTGAGCTCGACGTGCTGGAGCAGGAAGAACCCGCCGGGCATCCACTCGTACCGCACGGTCCCCTCGACGCCGCCGGTCACCGCCCACGTGCCCACCAGTCGGTCCAGGGCCTGCAGGTCGGCGCTCGGCCGCATGGTCGTCTCGGACATCTCGTCCTCCTCGGTCGCTTGCTGTGTGCCGATACCTCGAAGCCGCCACCCCCGCCTCGACACCCGTCCTTAGTGACTCAGGTCACGTTCGAGACGTGTCGAGACCCGCGACGCGGCTCCGTGGTTGCGACGAGCACCCATCAAGGAGGAGCCATGACCACAACCGTCGTTCCCGGCACCCGTCGTTCGTCGGAGCGCCTGCTGCTCGCGGGCGCTCTCGCCGGGCCGGTCTTCTTCGCCTCGTCGATCACCCAGATGCTCGCCCGGGAGGGCTTCGACATCACTCGGCACCCGCTCAGCCAGCTCGCCAACGGCGGCTTGGGCTGGCTGCAGGTCCTGACCTTCGTGCTCGCGGGTCTGGGCGTGCTGGCGCTGGCCGTGGGTGCCCGGCGCACGCTTCTCGAGGGGGTCGGCAGGCGCGTGCTGCCGATCTTCATCGGGGTCTTCGGTGCCGGTCTTGTCGCCTCGGGCCTGTTCACCATGGACCCGGAGAACGGCTTTCCCGTCGGCATCCCCGAAGGACCCGTCGCCCAGATGTCGTGGCACAGCATCGCGCACTCAGCGGCGGCAGCAACCGCGTTCACCGCGCTGGCCGCCGCTGCCGTCGTGCTGGCCGTCCGGCACGCCCGCGGGCGGCGGGCGCGGCCCGCGGTGCTGAGCGCGGCGACCGCGCTTGTGTTGCTTTTGCCCGTGTCGCCGGAACTCATGAGCATCCAGGTCGCGGTGAACGGCCTGGTGGCGTTCACCTGGACGACCGTTGTCGCACTGTCCCTGCGGGACACCGCCTGACCCCCGTACCGTTGCCGAGCACGATCGAGGAAGAGGGAACCACCGTGAAGTACCTGCTGCTCAGCTACACCCCGGCCGCCGCATGGGACGCCAGCACCGCCGACACGCCGTCGGAGGAGGCGCTGGCCGCGTTCGCCGTGTACCAGGAGTTCGAGAGGGAACTGGTCGAGACCGGCGAGTTCGTCACCAGCGAGGGCCTCGGGCACCCCGCGGTCAGCACCACGGTCCGCAGGACGGCCGACGGCGTGGTCGCGACCGACGGGCCGTTCGCCGAGCTGAAGGAGGTCCTGGCCAGCTTCGCCGTGATCGACGTCGCCAGCCACGAACGGGCCGTCGAGATCGTCGCGCGCATCGTCGACGCGCTGGGGGAGCCGGTCGAGATCCGCCCGATCATGGGCGAGGACTTCGCGGCGTGAGCGGCGCGATCGTCGAGCACCTGCTGCGCGCCGAGGCGCCGCAGGTGCTCGGCGCGCTGGTGCGGCGGTTCGGCCAGTTCGACATCGCCGAGGACGCGGTGCAGGAGGCGTTGCTCGTCGCGAGCCGCGCGTGGCCCGTCGACGGGGTGCCGGAGAACCCGCGCGGCTGGCTGATCCGCATCGGCTACCGCAAGATGGTCGACCTGCTCCGCTCCGAGCAGGCCCGCCGCAGGCGCGAACAGGAAGCGGGCCTCGCCGAGGTCGCCATGCACGAACCGGCTCGCCTGGCGGGCCCACCACCGGCGACCGACGACAGCCTCACCCTGCTGTTGCTGTGCTGCCACCCCGCGCTGTCCACCACCTCCCAGGTGGCGCTCACCCTGCGCGCGGTCGGCGGCCTGTCCACCGCCGAGATCGCCCACGCCTACGGCGCCACCGAGAACACCATGGGCACGCGCATCAGCCGTGCCAAACAGCAACTCGCTCGCGCGGGCGCGCGCTTCACCCCGCCCTCCGACGCCGATCGGGCCAGCCGGATGGCCGCCGTCACGCAGGTGTTGTACCTGATCTTCAACGAGGGCTACACGACCTCGTCCGGCGACGAGCTCACCCGCGTCGACCTGACGCACGAGGCGATCCGGCTCACCCGCATGCTCCGCGACACCCTGCCTCCCGACGACCCGATGACCGCCGAGGTGACCGGCCTGCTGGCGCTCATGCTGCTCACCGAGTCGCGGCAGCCCGCCCGCACGGGCGACGACGGCGAACTGGTGCCGCTGGAGGACCAGGACCGGACGCGGTGGGACGCGCAGCTCATCGGCGAGGGAACCGCGCTGATCGACAGCGTCTGGCACCGCGGCGAGGTCGGGCCGTACCAGCTGCAGGCCGCGATCGCCGCCGTGCACGCCGCCGCCGCATCGCCGGAGCAGACCGACTGGCCCCAGATCGCGGCGCTCTACCTGTGGCTCGAACGGCTCGCCCCCACCGCGCCGGTCCGCCTCAGTCGGGTCGTCGCCGTGGCCAAAGCCTACGGGCCCAACCGGGCGCTGGCGCTGCTCGACGACCTCAACCGACGCCACCACCTCGACCAGGATCCGCTGACGAGCCAACGGGAACGCGCCGTCCGCGCCCATCTGCTCCAGATGACCGGTGACGCTCCCGCCGCGGCCGCCCTCTACCGCGAGGCCGCAACCCTCACCGTCAACCAGGTCGAGCAGCGCTACCTCCACGCCAAGGCCGACCACCTCGACCCACCGGCCCACCGCTGAACCCGGCCTGCCCACTGCGGCAGGCACTCCTGCGCATCGACCGGCCCACGATCGTAAGAGGCGCCTAAGCACACCCTTCGTCATTGTTCGATACTGCATGAAATATGGACGGTTCAATCAACTCTTGACAGAAGATGTTCATGGGCTGCACTGTTGTGCGGCTGTGTCCCGGTCCCGTTCCTCCCCTCAACGGGGAAGCACCCTGCGATAGGAAGCGGACGCCCATGAACCCGAACGTGCTCAAGCTGCCCGCCCGGTTGGCGATAGGTGCCGCACTAGCCCTCAGCACCCTCCTGCTCACCTCAAACACGACCGTGTCGGCCGGTGTCACCGCAGCGGAGTCCCCGTCGGCCTCGGCGACCAGGCCGATCGCGGTGGTGCTGGTCAACTTCACCAACGACACGATCGATTCCTCGACCACCTTCCGGACGAAGGTCCGGGACATGTACTTCGGCACAGGGCAGTCGCTGTCGCGCTACTACGAGGAGGCCAGCGACGGCGCCGTGCGGTTCACGCCGCTGGCCGGTCAGCCCGAGGTGCTGGGACCGTGGACGATCAGCATGCCCGCGGCCTGCGACTCCGGCGCGATGAACACCAAGACCCGCGAGGCCCTGGCCGCCCGCGGGATCAGCGGGTACCAGTCGCTCGCCATCTGGTTCCCCAACCGGCTCGCCCAGTGCGACTGGGGCGGGCTCGGGCAGATGCCCGGCAGCACGACCTGGATGCCGGACGCGCACGGCAATCCCAGCGGTGTCGTCCACGAACTGGGCCACAACTTCGGCTTCGCGCACCTCGCCTCGGTGACCTGCACACCGGGCACGCTGTCCGGCTGCGCCGAGGCGGGCTATCGCGGTTCGTCCCCGATGGGCGGCGGCGGGTACCAGAGCGGCCTCGCCGCGCCCGAGCTGATCCACGCGGGGTGGCTTCCGACGTCCCAGCGCGTCGTCGCGCCCTCATCGGGTACCTACACGCTCACGCCACTGCATGCGCCCGCTTCGGTGACTGGTACGCGGGTCCTGGAGATCCCGCGCAACACCACCGGAGACCGGATCACGGTCGCCTATCGCAAGAACGCCACCACCATCGACACCGGCGTGGGCGAGGGCGTGCAACTGCACCTGACCAAGGAAGGCGCCTACCGCGTCTCCACGCTCGTCGACCCGTCCGCAGGCACGAGCGGGTCCACCGACACCGACCTCGACGTCGGCGCCCGGATCACCGACGCCACCAGCGGCGTGACCATCGAGACCCTGTCGGCCACCGCCACCAGCGCGACCGTGCGGATCACCACGCCCTACCGCTTCGTCGGGGGAGCGGGCGGCTGCCTCGACATCGAGGGCGCCGCCACCGCGAACGGCACCCCGGCGGTCGTCTGGAGCTGCCACGGCGGAAGCAACCAGCAGTGGGCGGATCCGGGCGACGGCACCCTGCGCTCCCTGGGCAAGTGCCTCGACGCCGAGGCGGGCGGCACTGCCGACGGGACGCGCGTCATCGTCTGGGACTGCCACGGCGGCGCCAACCAACGCTGGACCTCCACGAACAACACGCTGCGCAACGCCGCGTCGGGCAAGTGCGTCGACGCGGGCAGCGGCGTCAACGGGACCCGACTCGTCCTCGCCACCTGCGCGGGCACGACCGGCCAGACCTGGACGCGCAGCGCCTAGACGACGGCGGCTCGCGATCCTTGCGAGCGTTCCCGGCCACCGCTTCGACGCGAGGCGGTTCGGCGCCCTGTCCCGAAGGAGCAGCCATGTCCGAGCACCGGCGCGGGCTCCTGGCTGCCCTGACCACCGTGTCCGGCGGCGCCAGGGCCGTCCTCACCACGTGCGCCGACTCCGCCTCCCAACACCGGTCGGCGCGCTGAATACGGGAGGTGGGGGCCGATACTCCCCCTGACGGCCCCCACCTCCCGACCACCGCGGCCTGTCACGCTGTCCTCGTGGAGCTCTTGCCGACTGCCTGGTCACCTTGTGCGGTAAGGAATCGGACGTGGGGTGTTCCCTCGTGGTGGGTGATGTGGGCGCGGACGCCGTAGACGTCGGCGATCAGGGGCTCGGTGAGGACGTCGGCGGGTGGGCCCGAGATGACCACGCGGCCGCCGCGGAGGACGACGAGGTGGTCGCAGAACATCGCGGCCAGGTTGAGGTCGTGCAGCGCGACGACCGTGGTGATCGGCAGGGCGGCGACGAGGGCGAGCAGGTCGAGTTGGTGGGCGATGTCGAGGTGGTTGGTCGGCTCGTCGAGGAGGAGTTCCCTGGGGCGCTGGGCGAGGGCGCGGGCCAGGTGCACGCGTTGGCGCTCGCCGCCCGAGAGGGTGTGCCAGGACTGGTCCGCCCGGTCGGTGAGACCGGTGGCCGCCAGCGCCTCCCGCACCGCCGTCCGGTCCTCTTCGGACTCCGCGGACCACGTGCCGCGGTGCGGGGTGCGGCCCAGGCGGACGACGTCGAGGACGGTCAGGTCGACCTGGGTGTCGGCCTGCTGCTCCACCACGGCGACACGGCGGGCGATGGCGCGGCGGGGCAGGCCGGGCAGCGGGTCACCGTCGAGGGTGACCACGCCGGTGTCCGGGGCGAGGAGTCCGGCCAGCAGGCGCAGCAGCGTCGACTTGCCCGCGCCGTTGGGGCCGAGCAGGCCGAGGGTCGTGCCCGGGGCGCAGGCCACGGTCACGCCGTCGAGCAGCAGGTGCCCGCCCGCGGCGCGGGTGACGCGGTCGGCGGCCAGCGTCATCGGCGCGTCCGGGTGCGGTGCAGGATGACGACGAAGGCGGGGACGCCGATCAGCGAGGTGAGCACGCCGACCGGCACCTCCTGCGGATCGATGACGGACCGGGCGGCCGTGTCGACCCAGACCAGGAACACCGCCCCGGCCAGCGCGGCGGCGGGCAGCAGCCGGGGGTGGCCCGCGCCGACGACGGCGCGGGCGGCGTGCGGCAGGACCAGCCCGACGAATCCGATGGCGCCGGTCGAGCTGACCAGCACGGCGGTGAGCAGCGCGGTCGCGCACAGCAGGACCATGCGGGTGCGGGCCACGTCCACGCCGAGCGCGGCGGCGGCGTCCTCGCCGAAGGCGAAGGCGTCGAGGGCGCGGCTGTGCGCAAGGCAGACCGCCAACACCGCCACCAGCACCCCGGCGGCGACGGCGACCTCGGTCCACGACGCGCTGGCCAGCGAGCCGAGCAGCCAGAACAGCACGCCCTTGGTGGTCTCGGCGTCGGCGGCGGTCAGCACGATGAACGAGGTGAGCGCGGAGAACAGCTGCATCGCCGCGACCCCGCACAGCACCACGCGGTCCAGTTGCCCGCCCAGCAGGCGGCTCAGCGCCAGCACGAGCGCGAACGCCGCGACCGCGCCCGCGAACGCCCCGGCCGACAGGCTCAGCGCGCCGCCGCCGACGCCGAGCACCACCACGAGCACCGCGCCCGTGGACGCGCCGGAGGACACGCCGAGCACGAACGGGTCGGCCAGCGGATTGCGCAGCAGCGACTGCAGCACCACCCCGCAGACCGCCAGCCCCGCCCCGCACACCGCGGCCAGCAGCGTCCTCGGCAGCCGCAGGTGCCAGATGATGCCGTCGCGGATCGGGGTGAGCACCGGCTCGCTGCCGCGCAGGTGCGCCCACACCGTGCGCCACACCTCGCCGACGCCGATGGACGCGGGCCCGATGGTGATGGCGGCCGCCACCGAGGCCGCCAGCAGGCCGAGGCCCGCCGCGTACCAGGGAACGGTCCGCAGGCGGGTCGGAACCGCGCTCACCCGAGCGGTCCGAACCGCCGCAGCGCCTCGGCGACGCGCTCCACGCCGTCGACGGTGCGCATCGTGGGGTTCATCGACTGCCCGTTCAGCGGCACGTACCGCTTCTCCCGCACGGCGGTCATCCGGGACGTCACGGGGTGCGACTCGAGGAACGCGATCTTCGCCTCGGCGGTCTCCGCGGTCTGCGAACGCCGGGTGAGGTCGCCGATGACCAGCACGGCGGGATCGCGCTCGGCGACGGTCTCCCAGTTGATCTGCGGCCACTCGGCGCGGGTGTCGTCGAAGGCGTTGCGCAGCCCGAGCGCCCGGGTGATCACGCCGGGGGCGCCGCAGCACCCGGCCAGGTAGGGCGACTCGGAGTTGGCGAACCAGTACAGGACGGTGACGCCCGCGGCGTCCACGCCCTCGGCCGCGGCCGCCATGCGCCGCTGGAGGCCCGCGATCAGCTCCTCCCCGCGCGCCTCCACGGCGAAGATCGTCGCGAGGTCGCGGATCTCGCGGTAGACGTCGTCCATGGTGAGCGGGGCCGAGCGGGCGCCGTCGCCGTCGCCGCTGTTGTCCTTGGTCCCGCAGTCGGTGGGGGACACGTAGGTGGCCACGCCCAGTTCCGCGAACCGGTCCCGGGTGGCGACGCCGCCGACGGCGAGGACGGACTCGAAGGACGCGGCCACGAAGTCCGGCTCGACCTCCAACACCCGTTCCAGCGAGGGCTTGTTCTCCGCGAGGCGCGGGACCTTCGCGTTGGCCTCGGCGAGTTCGGGCAGCACCGGGTCGGTCCAGGTCGCGGTGCCGACCATCCGGTCGGCCAGGCCGAGGGCCAGCATGATCTCCGCGCTGCCCTGGTTGAGCGCGACCGCCCGCTTCGGCGGCTCGCCGACGGACACGGTCCGGCCGCAGTTCTCGATCGTGCGGCCGGGAGCCGGGTCGCCTGCCGAGGTCGGACCGCCGCACGCGGACAGGGCGAGAGCGGTGACCGTGAGCAGGAGGGGGAGACGAGCCTGTCGCGCGTGGCGCACACCGGGTCCTTCACGTCGAGGGCCCGAACGCGGGGCCCGTCCGTACGGTGGTCCGCCCGGGCGCGTGGCCCCGGCGGTCGCCAGTCGGGTAGTCGGACTCGGCCTGCCCCGTCATGGGCAGGTCCACACCGCTGCGCGTCAGCTCCGGATTCACACCGGATTCCCCCGCTGGCCGCAGAAAGTTAGCACAGGACGCCGCCGCCCCCCGTGTGCGGTCGATCACGCGTCGGGAGCCAAGTTAACCGTTAAACGGCGCGCTCGTCCGGAAGGGCGGTTTACCTTCGGATTCCCTGCGATTCACGAAGGAGAAGCGGCGCATGCGCAGAATCATTGTTGCCGCACTGACGGTCGGAATGGCCGTGAGTGTCCACACTGGAACAGCGTCGGCCGCCCCCGAGGTCGGCCCTGAGGTCGTCGCGCTGGCCGAAGGACTGGGAGTCAGCCACCAGGCCGCGGGCGAGCGGCTGCGGCGACAGGAGCGGGCCCACGCGGTGCTGGCGGCCCTGCCTGCCTCGGTCGCCCCGGCGGGGGTGTGGTTCGACGAGGCGAGCGGGCGGCTCGCCGTCGCGGTGACCACCGAGGGCGCGGCCGCGGTGGCCCGGTCCCGAGGCGCGCAGGCCGTGATGGTGGCTCGCGACGCTGAGACGCTGTCCATGCTGCGGGGCCGGGTGCTCGCGCTGATCACGCCCGAGGTCGCGTTCAACACCGTCGGTGTGGACCAGCGGGCGAACGAGGTCCTGGTCACCGTCGACCGGACCCGGATGAACGCGGCGACACGGCGGTTCGTCGAGGCGGTGTCGTCGATCTCGGGTGTGCGGGTGGAGTTGTCCGACGGCGGGCCCCGGCAGCAGGCGGGGGAGGTGCGGCCGGGCAACCCGTGGTGGCCGCAGGGCGAGTCGAACTGCTCGATCGGCTTCGCCGCCACGGACGCCAACGGCGGCAAGCACTTCGTGACCGCCGGGCACTGCACCAACAACGCCAACCAGCCCGCCTACGGGCAGAGCGGCAACGCCAACCGCATCGGCACCTCGAACGTCGGCGGTTCGCGCAGTGTCAACGGCCGTGAGGGCGACATGGGCGTCGTCGCGGTGACCGAGCCCGGGTGGACGCTGTCGCCGTCGGTCAACACGTGGGGGTCGTCCCCGGTGACGGTGGCCGGGGTGGCCGAGGCGCTGGTCGGGGAGCGCGTCTGCCACACGGGCAACACCTCCAAGTGGCAGTGCGGCACGGTCACCTACGTCAACGAGACCGTCAACTACGGCGGCGGCATCGTGATCGAGGGGCTGACCTTCACCACCGCGTGCTCGCGCGGCGGCGACTCCGGCGGGGCGTGGCTGCGCGGTGACAAGGCCGTCGGACTGCACTCCGGCGGGCCCGCGCAGTGCGTGTCGAACCCGTCGAAGGACCAGCAGTCGATCTTCCAGCCGGTCGGCGAGGCGCTGCGCAAGTGGAACCTCACCCTGGTCACCGGCAGCGGCGGCGGCGACACCCAGGCCCCGTCCGCACCCGGGAACCTGAGGTCGACGTCCCAGACCGCCACCTCCATCTCCCTCGCCTGGAACGCCGCCACCGACAACGTCGGCGTCACCGGCTACGACGTCTACATCAACAACGCCCTGGCCACCTCGGTGGGCGCCACCTCCGCCACCATCTCCGGCCTTGACCCCGACACCGCCTACTCGGTGACGGTCCGCGCCAAGGACGCCGCGGGCAACGTCTCCGCGCCCAGCGCGGCGATCACGGTCCGCACCCAGCCCGGCAGCGGCGGCCGCACGTTCACCAACGGCACCGCACCCGATCGCGGACCACCGGACCACCTCCAGCCAGGTCCGCTCGACGGCCACCGGCACGGCCGCGAACCCGGTGAGGGTGGCGATCACCGCCCGCCACACCTGCCAGGAGGACCTGCGGGTGCGCGTCGTCAGCCCGGCGGGCTGGTGGTACAACCTGAAGTACTCCGGCGGCTCCACCTGCACCCCGTTCCCGGGCACCGTCGCCTACTCGTTCAGCCCGTTCACCGAGCAGGCGTCGGGCACCTGGACCCTGGAGATCACCGACACCGGCACCGGCGACACCGGGGTCCTCGACTCCTGGTCCATCACGCTCTGAAGTCACCGGTTGACCCACGGGTATACGCTGCTCATCCTCTTCGGTGAACGCTGATCCAGGAGCGCGCATGCCAGCCGAACAGGATCTTCGCAGCGGTTCCTTCCCCGCCGCGCTGCGTGCGGCCATCGCCGCACGCGGCCTGGGGCTGGAGCGCCTCAGGGAGCGGCTGCGGCAGCGCGGCGTCAGCGTCAGCATGGCGACGCTGAGCTACTGGCAGTCCGGCCGCTGCCGCCCCGAGCGGCGGGAGTCGCTGCTGGCGCTGCGGCACCTGGAGGAGGTGCTGGAGGTGCCGGAGGGCGCGCTCGCCGCGCTGCTGGGTCCGGCGCGGCCGCGCGGGCACTGGCGCTACGTCTCCAGCGGGCTGCCCGCGATCGGCGCGCTCTGGCCCGACCCGGCCTCGGTGGAGGACGCGCTCGACGGGATCGACACCAGCTGGGACGAGCGGCTGACCCGGATCAGCCAGCACGACCGGGTGTGGGTCGGCCCGGAGGGCGGCGCGCTGTCCTGCCTGTCCCGGCAGGTGCTGCGCGCGGAGGCCGACGGCCCGGACCGCTGGGTGGTGATCATGCACACCGACGAGCCGGGCTACCCGGTCCCGCTGGTCCGGCCGGTGCGCAACTGCGCGCTCGGCCGGGTCGGCGAGGACCGGGACGCGGGTCTGGTGGTGGCGGAGCTGCTGTTCGACCGCCCGCTCGCCCGCGGCGAGACTCTGATCACCGAGCACGAGCTGGTGAACATCCCGCCCGGGCCGGTCGACGGCAACTACGAGCGCAAGTTCCGGCTGCCGGTGCGCGAGTTCGTCCTGGAGGTGACCTTCGACCCGGCCCACCCGCCCGGGTTCTGCGAGCAGTACACCCGTGACGACCGCGACATCGAGGACAGCAGACCCGCCACCCTCGACGCGGGCTGCTCGGTGCACGGCGTCGCCCTCAACTTCGGCCCGGGCTGCTACGGCTTCCGCTGGGGCTGGCCTGCCTGACCGCCCACCCCGATCCGGATGTTTACGAACCCCGCCCGGTGGGGAAGTCCCCGGCGTCGCCAACGAGGGGATGGTTTCGCCGTGAGCGTCCACACGCCGATCTACGACGAGCTGCGCGCGCAGTTCCCGGACACGGTCCCACCCGCGGAACCCACCGCGGACGACGGGGAACCCGAAGCCGAACCCCAGCCCTAGCCGAACTCCGGATCGCGGAGCCGGGCGGCGGCCCGCGCGGTCGAGTCGCGGTGACCACGCCTGCGGGAGCCGACACCGGGTTCGCTGTGGCAGCTCCAGGTCACGGCCAGCGCCAGCGTGTGATGAGAAGGCGGGGCAGGATGGGGTGATGAGCGCCCGGGTGAGGAACAACGTGGTGGTCACCGGGCGGGTCGGTGCGCCGGTGGTGATGCTGGCCCATGGTTTCGGGTGTGACCAGAACATGTGGCGGCTGGTGGCGCCCGCTTTGGCCCGGGATTTCCGGGTCGTGCTGTTCGACCACGTGGGCGCGGGAGGCTCGGATCTGTCGGCGTGGGACGCGGACCGCTATTCGCGGTTGGACGCCTATGCCGAGGACGTGCTGGAGATCTGCCGGGAATTGGACCTCGACGACGTGGTGTTCGTCGGGCATTCGGTGAGCGCGATGATCGGTGTCCTCGCCGCGATCGAGGACCCGGCGCGGATCGCGCGGTTGGTGCTGTTGACGCCCTCCCCGCGCTATATCGACGACGGGGACTACCGGGGTGGGTTCAGCCCCGCCGACATCGACGAGTTGCTGGCGTCGTTGGAGAGCAACTACCTGGGCTGGTCGGCGCAGATCGCCCCGATGATCATGGGCAATCCCGACCGGCCGGAGCTGGGGCAGGAACTGACCAACAGCTTCTGCCGCACCGACCCGGCCATCGCCCGGGTGTTCGCGCGCACGACGTTCCTCTCCGACAACCGGGCGGATCTGGAGTCGGTGCGGGTGCCGACCCTGGTGATCGAGTGCGTCCAGGACGCGATCGCCCCGCGCGAGGTGGGCGCGTACGTCCAGGCCCGGGTCCCGGGGGCGAGGCTGGTCACCCTCGACGCGACCGGGCACTGCCCGCAGCTGAGCGCCCCGGAGGCCACGACCGAGGCGATCGCCTCGTTCGCGGCCGTGACCACATGATGTGTCAGAACGGCTGCGGCCCCGACCGCGGCGGCGCCGCGGATGAGGCGGCGGCCCGGTTCTCGGCGTTGCTGGAGGACAGCGCCGAGGACCTGTACGAGAACGCGCCGTGCGGATACCTGTCCACCATGCTCGACGGGCGGATAGCGAGGATCAACGCCACGCTGCTCGGCTGGCTGGGCCGCTCCCGCGAGGAGCTGGTGGGCGTCGCCCGCTTCGCCGACCTGCTCACCGTCGGCGGCCGGATCTATCACGAGACGCACTTCGCCCCGCTGCTGCGGATGCAGGGCTCGATCAGCGGGATCGCCCTGGAGCTGGTGGCCGCGGACGGGTCCCGGCTGCCGGTGCTGGTCAGCGCGATGGTGAAGACCGGGGCCGACGGCGCGCCGCTGCTGATCCGCGCCACGGTGTTCGACGCGCGCGACCGCCGCGCCTACGAGCAGGAGCTGCTGCGCGCGCGGCAGCAGGCCGACCGCGAGCGCGACCAGGTCCAGCAGTTGGCCACCACCCTGCAGCGCACCCTGCTTCCGCCGCGCCTGCCGGACGTGCCCGGCATGGCTGTCGCCGCCCACTACCACCATGCCTCGCCCGACCAGGTCGGCGGCGACTTCTACGACCTGTTCCCGCTCGCCGCGGACCGCTGGGGGTTCTTCCTCGGCGACGTGTGCGGCAAGGGCGCCGACGCCGCCGCCGTGACCTCGCTGACCCGGTACACCCTGCGCGCGGCCGCCGCCTACGACGACGACCCGGTCGCCGTGCTGACCAACCTCAACACCGTCCTCGGCCAGGAGTTCGCAGGCGAGACCCCGCGGTTCTGCACCGTGATCTACGGCTCGCTCACCACCACCCACGACGGGGCCGCGGTCACCCTGGCCGCGGGCGGTCACCCGCCTGCTCTGCTGGTCGGGGCCGACGGCGCCGCCCGCTTCATCGACACCCCCGGCGGCCAACTCGTCGGCGCCCTCACCCACGCCCGCTTCACCACCGCCACGATGCGGCTGCGCCCCGGCGACACCCTGCTGCTCTACACCGACGGCCTCATCGAGGCCCGCACCGGCCGCGACACCGGCCCCGGGCGCCGTTACGACGAGACCGCCCTGCTCGACCACGTCCACGCCCTCGCCCCGATCAGCGCCCCCGCGTTGATCACCGCCCTGGTCGACCTGCTCGAGGAGTTCGGTGAGGGCCTCGACGACGACGTTGCCCTGCTCACCCTCGGCGTCCCGCGCGACGAACCGGGCACCACGCCATAGCTGAGCGGGCAGGGCGTAGCGCTGGGGCGCCGCTGTTCGCGCGACGGTTCCGACCGGGCCCCGTCGGTCAGCGGCCCTGCTGAGCGTCGCAACCCGCTACCGGGCTCATGCGGTGGAGTCGGCGGGCCAGGCCTTGGCGGTGCCGATCGCCAGTTGGAGGGCCAGGCGGGTGTGCGAGTGGTCCAGGGACGCGCCGAGGATCTGCTCGACCCGGGCGATCCGGGTGGCCACGGTGTTGCGGTGGATCTTGAGGGCGCGGCTGGTCGCCGTGGCCGAGCAGGCGTTGTCCAGGTAGACCTTCACGGTGTTCAGCAGCGTCGCGCCGCCCGCGTCGGTGATCGGGCGGACGAGTTCGTTGGCGTGTTCGCGGAACGGGCCGGAGGAGTACAGCGCGAGCAGGAGGCGGGACGCGCCCAGGTCCTGCACCACGCGCACGGCGAGCGGTTCGTCGTCGGAGGCGGCGATGAGCGCGGCCTGGCGGGCCTCGCCGAGCGTGGTCGCGATCCCGCCGATGTCGCGCTGCGGCGAGCCCAGCCCCGCCGCGATGGCGTCCGGCGCGCCGTTCTCGGCGAAGGCGGTGAGCGCCTTGGTCAGCACCCGTTCGAGGTCGCGGATCCGCTCGCTCGGCGGCGGGGCCTGCGTGGTGGCCCAGGTGGACCAGCCGTCGGAGCGCTCCAGGAACGGGCCGACCGGCACGCCCGCGGCCTCCAGGTCGCGGATGAGGGCGCTCAGGGCGAACGCCGACGGCGGGGTCTTCCCGGCGAACCTCAGGTGCACGCCGATGTGCCAGCCGCTGAGGCTGAGCCCGGCCATCGCCGCCTGCTCCTTGACCGTGACCGAGACCGCGTCCCGGTGTTCCAGGATCTCGGTGAGCAGGGTGCCGCGCAGCCGCACATCGCGTTCGGCGGCCAGCTGCTCGCGCGCGAGCCAGGCGACGGTGGGGCCGTGCGCGAGGGCCAGTGCGCGTTCGGCGGTGTCGACCCACAGCGGCCCCGCGTCGGCGCGTTCGGCCACCAGCCACAGGGCGGGGGCGACGCCGAGGCCGTTGACCGGCAGCACGGCGGCGCTGGTGCCGTCGGTGCGGTAGGAGGTCAGCGCGCGGGTGGTGGTGATCTCCCGCATCGGCGTCCTCGGCGCGTCCTCGCCCTCCACGACCCCGGCGGCGGTGCAGGCCCACACGGCAGCCTTGAGGGTCGTGCCCACCGCGCGCAGGATCGCCGACAGGTCCGGCGACGGGACGCGCAGGCGGGCGGCGAGGGCGAGCAGGACGCGGTTCTGGGCGACCTCCGACGCGTGGACGGCCGTGCTCAGGTCCACGGCGACGGAGAGCGCGGTCCGGTCCGCCGGGACGCGCGCGGTGACGACGCGCCCCTTGTCGGCCAGCCGGTGGGTGGCCGAGGCGACGTCGCGCACGCCCAGCACCAGCAGCGCGCTGGCCTGGGCGTGTTGGGCCCGCCGCAGCAGCAGGTCGAGCAGGTGTTCGCGGTGCAGGGGACCGCCGCCCGCGTAGAGGTCGAACACGACGGCGGCGGCCCGGGGCAGCGGGACGGTCAGCGCGGTCCCCGGCTCGGCGATCACGACGTCGCGGACGACGGCGTCGATCCCGGCGCAGCCGCCGATGACGTCCGCGCCGTCGAGGGCGTCGAGCGCGAGCAGGTCGCGCACGCGCACCAGGTCGATCCTCATCCGACCTCCTCGGGGCGGACCGGGGCCATGCCGTAGGCGGCCAGGCCGAAGTCGGGGCGGCGCGCCTGGCGGTCGCGCAGCTCCTCGGGCGCGGGCAGCCGCACGAGCCGGACCCGCTGCTGGGTGGCCAGCCGCTCGACGGTGATCGGCGCCCACGTCCGCGCGTCGAGCAGGCCGATGATGTCGGGCGCGGTCACCACCGGCGCCCCGTCGACGATGGCCGCCATGTACTCGTCGGCGAAGTCGAGCCGCAGGCTGCCCAGCGGGTCACCGGCGAGGCGGACGGTGGCCACGCCGCCGTCGCCCGAGCCCGGCCTGCCGCGCCTGACCTCGTCGACCGTCCCCTCGGCCAGCACCGCGGCGCCTGCCGCGGCGAGGAAGTCCGCGCCGTCGTCGCGGGAGCGCCGGGCCAGGGCGCGCCCGAGGGTGAGCGCGCGGCTCACCGACCCGCCGACCGCCGCGCCCGCGTAGTCCGCCGCTGTCCCGCTGTGCAGGCAGATCGCCGCCCACGCGCCGAGCGCGGGCAACACGGCGCGCACCACGGGCTCGACAGACTGGCGCGGCGCGTCCTGCATGATCAGCAACCGGCCGCCGGGGTCGGCGAGCGCGAGCGGCGTGGCGGGCACGATGCCCTGCAGCACGGTGTGGTCCAGCCGGGGGTAGGCGCGGCCCATGGCGTCGCCGTCCACCAGGGGCAGGCCGGTCGCCGCGGCCACCATCGGTCCCAACAGGCCGTTGACGCCGCCGATCTCCAGCGGCTGGAGGGCGTCGAACCGGTGCCCGGTGTGCCGTTCGAGGGCGCGCACCGCCGCGACGAACTCGTCCACTCCGGCGGGCCGCTCCCGCATCACCGTCGGCGAGCCCACCGCGCCGACGCAGGCGACCCGCGCCGTCGGCTCCAGCTCGGCCGCGGCGACGAGGGGGAGGGGCCCGCGCGCGGCGAGGGTCGCGGCCAGCAGCAGTTGGCCCGCGGTGACCGCCCCGCCGCCCCCGGACCCGAGCAGGGTGCACCCGACGGCGAGATCGGCGGCGTCACCCGATCGGAGGTGCATGGGCAAACCATACGGGGACAGCAGAGTGCACTGTCTAGGCCGATAGAGGTAGCAAATCGCCTCTAGGTCGCTCTTATGGACCCTCATAACCTTCCCGATGACACGCCATGTGCCACCCGTCACAGCCTTGGAGGTCGTCGTGGCCAGCCCACCCCCCACCGCCGAACGGTCACCCGACCACGACGACTACGCGCTCGAACGCGTCCCGGCGTCCGCCCGCTACTCCTGGTTCTCGGTGGCCACCCAGCGCTTCGGCCAGCTGTCCGCGCTCGCGCAGTTCCTGCTCGGCGCCACCCTCGGCCTCGGGATGAGCTTCTGGGACGCGGTTCTCGCGATCACCCTCGGTTCCGTCCTCCTGGAGATCGTCACGATCCTCATCGGCGTCGCGGGGATGCGCGAAGGTCTGTCCACATCGGTGCTGGCGCGCTGGTGCGGGTTCGGCAGCAAGGGGAGCGCGGTCATCGGCGCCATCATCGCGCTGAGCCTCATCGGCTGGTTCGGGGTGCAGAACGCCGTGTTCGCCGAGGGCCTGCACTCGCTCGCGGGCGGGCTGCCGGTGTGGGCGTGGGCGCTGCTCGGCGGCGCCGCGGTGACCGCCATCGTGGTGTTCGGCTTCGGGTCGATGGCGTGGACGGCCTACGTCACGGTGCCCGCGTTCCTGGTGCTGGCCGCGATCTCGGTGATCGCGGAGCTGTCGCGGCACAGCATCGGCGAGCTGGTCAGCGCGCCGCCGCCGGGCGAGCCGCTGTCGCTGGCAGCGGGCGCGACCATCGTGGCGGGCGGGTTCATCGTGGGCGCGGTGATGACCCCGGACATGACCCGCTTCAACCGCTCGGTCGGCGACGTCGTCAAGCAGACGTTGGTCGGGGTCACGCTCGGGGAGTACGTGGTCGGCCTGATCGGCGTGCTGCTGGCGCAGGCGGCCAAGACCAGCGACGTGGTCATGATCATCACCGGCGCCAGCGGCGTGATCGGCACGGTCGTCCTGGTCGCGTCCATCCTGAAGATCAACGACTGGAACCTGTACTCGTCGTCGCTCGGCCTGGTCAACGTGATCGACGTGCTCTTCAGGCGGCGACTGGGCCGGGCGACGGTCACCCTGGTCGTCGGCGGGATCGGGGCGGTGCTGTCCGCGGCGGGCATCCTCAGCTCGTTCGTGCCGATGCTGATGCTCATCGGCGTGCTGATCCCGCCGGTCGCCGGGATCATGATCGCCGAGTACTTCGTGGTCCGCGCCTGGCGCGGCGACCTCGACGAGTCCCGCGCCCGCGGCGCGCTGCCCGACCACGCCCCCGACTGGGTGCCCGCGAGCCTGATCGCGTGGATCGCCGCCGCCGCGGTCGGCCACTTCGTCACCGCGGGCATCCCGGCGGTCAACTCGCTCGCCGTCGGGTTCGCGGTCTACGCCGTGATCGGCAAGCTCGGCTACGTCCGCCGGTCCACCCCCCTGAGCGACACCAAGGCCGCGGGCGTCCCCGCGCCCGCGACGGAGTGAGGTAATCGACATGCACATCGGCATCGACGTAGGCGGGACCAACACCGACGCCGTGCTCATGGCGGGCGACCGCGTGCTGGCCACCATCAAGACGGCGACGACCCAGGACGTCACCACCGGCATCCGCGACGCGCTCGACGGGCTGGCCGAGGCGCACCCGTTCGCGCCGGGCGACATCGACGTGGTCGCGATCGGGACCACCCACTTCACCAACGCGGTGATCCAGGCCAGCGGCCTGGCCGCGACGGCGGTGGTCCGGCTCGGCCTGCCCGCCGCCGCGGGCATCCCGCCGCTGACCGGGTGGCCCGCCCGGCTGCGCTCGGCCATCGGCGAGCACGTGCACCTCTGCCACGGCGGCCACGAGTTCGACGGGCGGGAGATCTCCCCGCTCGACCCCGACGAGCTCAAGCGGGTCGCCGAGGACATCGTGGCCTGCGGAGTCGACTCGGTGGCGATCACCTCGATCTTCTCGCCGGTCAACCAGGAGATGGAGCTGGCCGCGGCGGAGATCCTGCGCGCGCAGGTCCCGTGGCTGCGGATCTCGCTGTCCCACGAGGTCGGCCGGGTCGGCCTGCTGGAGCGCGAGAACGCCACGATCGTCAACGCCAGCCTGCTGCCCGTGGCCGACCGCATCACCGGGGCCTTCCACGCCGCGCTGGTGAAGGTGGGCATCGAGGCGCCGCTGTACCTGTCGCAGAACGACGGCACGCTGATGGACGCCGAGTACGTGCGCCGCTACCCGGTGGCCACCTTCGCCGCCGGTCCGACGAACTCGATGCGCGGCGCCGCGCTGCTGTCCGGGCTGTCCGACTGCGTCGTGGTCGACATCGGCGGCACGACCACCGACGTCGGCGCCGTGGTCGGCGGCTTCCCGCGCCCGGCGACGACCGAGGTGGACATCGGCGGGGTGCGCACGAACTTCCGCATGCCCGACGTGGTCTCCATCGGCATCGGCGGCGGCAGCCGGGTCGTCCTCGGCGAGGAGTCGGTGGTCGGTCCCGAGAGCGTCGGGCTGCGCCTGCACACCGAGGGGCTGGTCTTCGGCGGCTCCACCCTGACCGCGACCGACGTGGCCGTGGCGGGCGGGCTCGCCGACATCGGCGACCCCACCCTGGTCGCCCACCTCGACCGGGCGCGGGTGCGACGCTGTCTGGACGCCATCGCCCGGCGGGTCGGCGTGCTGGCCGACACCATGCGCACCTCGGCCGAGCCGATCCCCATGGTGCTCGTCGGCGGGGGCAGCGTGCTGCTGCCCGACTCCGTGCCGGGGTTCGACAAGGTGGTCCGCCCGGAGAACTACGCGGTGGCCAACGCCATCGGGGCCGCGATCGCCCAGGTGGGCGGCGAGGTGGACCGGGTGTTCTCCGCGGCGGACGGCTCGCGCGGCGACATCCTCGACAAGGCCAAGGACGAGGCGCTGCGCAAGGCGGTGCTGGCCGGGGCGGACGAGGACACCGTGCGGGTCGTGGAGGTCGAGGAGCTGCCCATGGCCTACCTGCCCGGCGACGCCGTGCGCGTGCGGGTCAAGGCCGTCGGCGACCTCGTGCTGGGAGGAACACGATGAACAAGATCGACGTGGCGGACATCGCCGACATCGCCAAGGGCGCGGCGATCCTCGGCGCGGGCGGCGGCGGGGACCCCTACCTGGGCAGGCTGCTGGCCGAGCGGGCCGTCGAGCGCATCGGGCCGGTGCGCGTCGTGCCGGTGTCCGACCTCCCGGACGACGCCCTGGTGCTGCCGGTCGCCATGATGGGCGCGCCGACGGTCATCGTCGAGAAGCCGCCCGCTGGCGACGAGCTGGTCCGCGCGGTCGCCGCCATCGAGGGCGCGCTGGGCAGGCCGGTGACCCACATCGCCTGCCTGGAGGCGGGCGGGCTCAACTCGATGACCCCGATCGCGACCGCCGCCGCCACCGGGCTGCCGCTCATCGACGGCGACGGCATGGGCCGGGCGTTCCCCGAGCTGCAGATGGTGCTGCCCACGCTCGACGGCATCCCGTGCAGTCCGATGGTGATGGTCGACGAGAAGGGCAACACGGTGGTGCTCGACACCGTCGACAACACCTGGGCCGAGCGCCTGGCGCGCGGGGCGACCGTCGAGATGGGCTGTTCGGCCAGCATCGCCCTCTACCCGATGACGGGCAAGGCAGCCCGCGCCGCGCTCGTGCCCGGCACCCTGGGACTCGCGGCCCGGCTGGGCAGGCTGGTCACCGAGTGCCGGGCCGAGCACCGGGACGCCGCGCGCGCGGTGGCCGAGGAGATGGGCGGCGTGGTGCTGTTCACCGGCAAGGTCGTCGACGTCGCCCGCAAGACCACGGGCGGCTTCGCCCGCGGCGAGGCGGTGCTGGCGGGCACGGGCGCCGACGACGGCGCGGCGCTGACGCTGTCGTTCCAGAACGAGCACCTGGTCGCCGCGCGGGACGGCCGGGTGGTCGCCTCGGTGCCCGACCTGATCTGCGTGCTCGACGCCGAGACCGGCGAGCCGGTCACCACCGAGGCGATGGGCTACGGCTACCGCGTCACCGTCGTCGGACTGCCCTGCCACTCCCGGTGGCGCACCCGGGAGGGACTGGCGCTCGTCGGCCCCGCCTACTTCGGCTACGACCACCCCTACCTGCCCGTCGAGCACCTGGCCCGCCAGTCCTGAAAGGACCCGAATCATGAGTGACTACACCGTCGACGTCCGCCACTCCGGCGCCCTGTCGTTCGAGGTCGACAACGGCCGGACGAGCCTGACCACGGAGTGGGGCCCGGAGGAGGGCTCCTGGCTGGCCACCGAGCTGTTCCTCGCGGGCCTGGGCGCGTGCATGCTGGCCACGATGGTCGACTACGCCCAGACCAACGGCATCGACGTCAGCGGGGCCGACGTGCGGGTCACCGCGCAGAGCGCGACCCGGCCGGTGCGCATGGGCGCGCTGACGATCACCTATCGGCTGCCCAACACCCTCACGCAGTCCCAAGTGGACGCACTCGTGCGTGCGGGCAACCGGTGCAAGGTGCACAACACCATCGAGCACCACCCGGAGATCGTCGTGCACACGGTAAGCGCGCAGCGCGCCTGAGAGCACGTGGGCGGCAGCCCACCACCGAGACGGGCCTGGCCCGGCTGTCCACGTCAGCCGGGCCAGGCCCGCGGCGTTTCACGCGGTCCCGCGGCATAAGGGGCGCTTATGACTCTCCAAGCACTCAGCGGGTGCCGGTGGACAGCGGCTGCTCCGAGGATGAACACATGGGAATTCTGGCCGGCACCAGGCGGATCTCGCGTTCGGATGTGCGCGCGTGGGCCGTTCTCGCCGTGGCCGTGGCCGTCGCGTACGGCGTCAACTTTCTGGTCCCGGCGTTGAGCGCGCTCTCGGTGGCGGTGCTGCTGGGGGTGGCCGCGGCGTCGAGCGGACTGCTCGACCCGGCGGTCCAGGCAGGCGTCGCGCGGAGCGGCAGGAAGCTGCTCCGCGCCGGGGTCGTCCTGCTCGGACTCCAGCTCGCCGTTCCCCGGATGCTCGCCCTGGGGCCGGGCGTCCTGCTCGCCGTCGTGCTCACGGTCGCCGTCGGGTTTCTCGGTTCCCTTGCCGTCGGTGCCCTGCTGAAGTTGCCGCGCGGGCTCAACATCCTGCTCGCGACCGGCACCTCGATCTGCGGCGCGTCGGCGATCGCGGCGATGGAGGGCACGATCAGGCGCAGGGAATCGGATGTCGCCACGGCCATCGCCCTCATCACCCTGTACGGCACCCTGGCGATCGCCGCGGTTCCCCTGCTCGGGTCCTGGCTCGGATTGTCCGATGTGGAGCTGGGCATCTGGGCCGGGCTCGGGGTGCACGAGGTCGGGCAGGTGGTGGCGGCCGCCGCCCCGGCGGGCGCGGTGGCGGTCGAGGCCGCGATCGTGGTCAAGCTGACCCGGGTGGTGCTGCTGGCGCCGATGGTCACCGCGATGGGCCTGTGGGAGCGCGGATCGGGCGCCGACGGTAGCAAACCGCCCGTGGTCCCGCTGTTCGTCATCGGGTTCCTGGTGATGGCGGTGGTCAACAGCCTCGGCGTCGTGCCCGTCCCGGTGGCCGCCGTCGCCAAGGTGCTGTGCACGGCCCTGCTGGCCGCCGCGATGTTCTCCCTGGGCTGCGCGGTGCGCGTCGGCGCGCTGGTCCGCACCGGGGGAAGGGCGCTGCTCTCGGGGCTTCTGGTGGGAGTCCTGGTCGTGGGCGTCGCCTGCGTGCTGACCCTCTGGCTCGCCTGACGTCAGCCCGCCGGGGTGAGGCCCCGGATGCCCATGCCGATCCCGGGGAGCTGGGTCGCGGCCGCGCGCAGCGCCTCGATGACGGACCGGATGGTCGCCGACCGGACCAGGTCCGGCCAGGTGTAGGCCGAGACCCGGCGGCGCACCAGGGGATCGACCGGAAGCGCGACGACGTCGGGGTGCCGCAGGGACGACAACACCAGCGCGGGCACCATGGCCACCCCGAGCCCGGCCGCCACCAGCGCCTGGATGGCCAGGTTGTCGTCGGTCGCGCAGGCGATGGCAGGCTCGAACCCGCTGTCGGCGCAGGCCGTCACGAACTCGTCCCGGCACCGGGGGCACCCCGCGATCCAGGTCTCCCCGGCCAGTTCCGCCAACACCGCGGGCGAGCGGCGCGCCATCGGGTGGTCGGCCGGGACGAGCAGCATCAGCGGTTCGTCCAGCAGCGGCACCTCCAGCAGCCCATCGTCGGCGGCCTGCCGGTCCGCGGCCGGGTAGGTGAAGGCGACCACGAGGTCGCACTCGGCGCGCCGCAGCGCGTGGTGGGAGTCGGGCGGCTCGTGCTCCAGCAGTTCCAGCCGCAGGCCGGGGGAGTCCTGGCGCAGCTTCGCGGCGGCGCGCGGCACGAGGGCGGCGTTGGCGCTGGGGAACGCGCACAGCCGGATCGAGTCGAGTTCGCTGGCGGCGATGGCCCGCACCCGCTGGTGGGCGCTGGCCGCGCCGTCGAGGATCTCCTTGGCGTGATGGGACAACGCCGTTCCCGCCTCGGTCAGCCGCAGCCCGCGGCCCACGCGGATGAACAGCGGGCCGCCGACGCTGCGCTCCAGCGCCTTCATCTGCTGGCTGACCGCGGGCTGGGTGCAGTGCAGCGCCCGCGCCGCCGCGGAGAACGACCCCTGCTCCACCACGACCCGGAACATGCTGAGCTGGCGCAGGTCCATCATCGCACGAGCATAACCTGTCCTTATCGGCATGAAAGGACCTCTCGTCTTGTGAGGTTCCCCCGGCGAACCGGACCATGGGGCGAACCCACGCCGAGAGGACAATCGTGACCGCCATCGGACATCTGCGGGACATCCCCTTGATGGGAGTCGCCTCCGTGCTCGTCGACGCCGCGGCGGCCGGATTCCGCGCCGACGCTCCAGAGTGGATCAATCTCGGGCAGGGCCAGCCGGAGTCCGGCGCCCTGCCCGGCGCGCCGGAGCGGGTCAAGCAGGTGGACCTGGACCCCGGCGACTGCACCTACGGCCCGGTCAACGGAATCCCCGAGCTGCGGGCGGCGGTGGCGGACCACTACAACCGCACCTACCGCTCAGGGGCGGCGCGCAAGTACACCGCCGAGAACATCGCGATCGTGCAGGGCGGCAGGCTCGCGCTGAACCGGGTGCTGGCCGCGCTAGGGGAGTGCACGATCGGCTACCGGTTCCCCGACTACGCCGGGTACAGCGACATGCTCGGCACGCATCTCGCCCGGCTGAGCCCGGTGCCGATCCCCACGCGGGCGGACAACGGGTTCGTCCTGGACGAGACCGCGCTCGATGACCTGGTGACCCGCTGCGGGGGCAGCGTGCTGCTGATGTCCAACCCGTGCAACCCCACCGGCTCGGTGCTGGCGGGCGAAGCGCTGCGGCGGCTCGTGGACAAAGCCAAGGCCACCGGCTGCACGCTGCTGATCGACGAGTTCTACAGCCACTACCACTACGCGCCCGGCCCGGACGGCGCCTGGGGTCCGGCCGAACTCCCGGTGAGCGCGGCCGCGCACGTGGCGGACCCGGAGACCGACCAGGTCCTGCTGATCGACGGACTGACCAAGAACTTCCGCTACCCGGGCTGGCGGCTCGGCTGGGTGGTCGGGCCGGTGGGGTTCATCGCCGCGCTCGACCGCGTGGGCGCTGTCCTCGACGGCGGCGCGTCCCGGGTCGCGCAACGGGCAGCGCTCGACGTGCTTGCCCCCGACCACGCGGCGCGGGAGACCCTGGCCGTGCGCCGGGAGTTCGCCCGCAAGCGCGACACCGCGGTCACGGCACTGCGCGAGATGGGAGTGCGCGTGGACGTCGAACCCGCGGGCACGTTCTACGTGTGGGGACGGCTGGACGAGCTGCCCGAGGCGATCGCCGACGGCGACGCGTTCTTCCGCGCCGCGCTGCGCCACCGCGTCGTCACGATCCCGGGTCGGGTGTTCGACGTGAACCCGGGGGGCAGGCGGCACGGCCCCAGCGCCTACGCGTCCTGGGCGCGGTTCTCCTTCGGACCGGAGCACGCGCGACTCGTCGAGGGGCTGGAACGGCTGCGGCGGATGATTTCCGAGCACCGCTGACGATCAGCCCGCCAGCACCGGCAGCGCGTAGCGGCGGCGGACACTCGACCCGACCCGGGAGATGTCCGCCCCGTACACGTGCAGTGACACGGCCGTCTCGGCGCCGATGTTGCGCACCTCGTGGATGTCGCCGGGCGGGGCGAAGGCGCACACGTCACCCCGCGCGTTGCGGGTGGAGGCCACCGGTTTGAGCGCCTGTCCGCTCTCGTCCTCGACGAGTCGGTAGACCACTTCGGACTCCGCGCCCTCGACGACCCCGACCACGCACCAACACAGGTGGTCGTGGATCGGCGTGCGCTGCCCCGGCCGCCACACCAGGGCGACGATGGAGAACAGGCCGTCCGGCTCGGCGTGCAGGACGTGCTGGGTGTAGGTGTCGGGATCGCCCCGGAGCTGCTCCTCGGTGAGCAGATCGCTGGTGGGCAGGTTCGCCCGCAGGACCTCGGCCACCGAGTCCGCCGTGTCCGGGACCGACGTCAGCCTCGACGTCACGCGCTTGATCTCCTTGACCAGCACGTCCAACTGCCGGTTCGTCATGCCTCGCACCTTTCGGAAGTGGCCTGCTCACCGCAGGCCCCGACAGTGTGCGAGGGAGCGATCACCGTCCACAACGGCTCAATACTTTGGAGGACCCCAACTCGGGCTTATGCCTTGGAGTGAAGGCCAGGCGGTGACGCTGCCTGTCAGCCACGCCGCGTCTCCACTCGCACCTGATGCCCGAATCACTGCCCCATGTCCGGGAGGGATCCGCCCGGCGGGGGTGAGACGAAGGGCGCGAGTTTCGGGGGTACGCCCCTGTTGAACGTGGTGGCCGTGAAGTCGGTCCAGGACGAGGGCGCGCTGAGGTCGATCTCGCCCGCAGGGGGCAATGTCGCGCCGGTGAAGTCGACGTCGCCTGCGAAGGTGGCTCTGCCGAAACCGGCGTTGCCGATGAAGGTGGCCGCCGTGAACGTCGCGTCGCCTGCGAAGGGGACCGCGCCGAACCAGGCGTTGCTGTGGAAGGTCGCCCTGGTGAAGTCGGCGATGCCGGTGAAGTTGGCCCCGGTGAACGCGGCGTTGTAGGTGAAGGTGGCTCTGGTGAAGTCCGCGGCGCCTGCGAAGGTGGCCTTGCCGAAACCGGCGACGCTGGCGAACTTGACGTCGATGAAGCGTGCGGTGGTGAAAGTGGCGTCGTCGAACTCGACGACGGTGGTGAAGGTCGCCTCGGTGAAATGGACATCCCTTGTGAAGGCGGTTGCCCTGAACAGGGTGACCCCGGCGAAGGTGGCACCGGTGAACCGGGCGTCGCGGATGACGCACTCGCTGAGGTCGAGGTCGACAAGGACAGCGCCGGTGAGGTCGAGGTCGATGTCGGCCCAGAAGGCCCGCGCAGGACGGCGCAGCGGCCAGGACCGCTGACCCGGGTGGAGGTGCTCGCGCAGGATCTGTTGGGCGGTGAGCCGGACCTCGTGTTCCTGGTGCGGTTGCCCCTGCGCCGCGGTCGGCGCGGCGTCCGCGACCGGGACGGCGAACCCGGCGCCCGCGGGACACAGCGGCGCGTGCAGATGCCCGTGCTCCTCGGCGGGCGCCGAATAGGGAGTGCGCAGGTAGGCGCAGATGGCATCGACCACCATCTGCCGGTAGTCGGGATTGTCCTGCGCGATACGTTCCAGCGCCCGCAGGGCACCATGACGCACCGCGGCCTGCTCCGAGTCGAGCTGCTTAACAGCCTCGGCGTACAGCTCGCCCGACCCACGCTTCGTGGACCGCCGCCACCAACCCGAACCACCGCGTCGCTCTCCCATCACCTGCCGATCATCGCGTGACGGCCACCCGCCGTGCCACTAGATCCGGGGCGACCTGCTGTGTGACAGGCCGCCGGTGCTGATCAGCACAAGACTGTGCCCCGGTCCCCAACCTGATGGGAACCGGGGCGCAGACGGGGATCAGCCGGTGGTGTCGCGACGGCGACGGAGGAGGAAGGCGCCGCCTGCGAGGACGAGCGCCATCGTCGAACCGCCGAGGACCAGCTGGGCAGGCGACGACCCGTCGTCGGCCTCGCCGCTCGCGGTGCCGTAGCCGCTGGAGTAACCCTTGGTGTCGTACTCGGAGCCCGCCAGCTTGTCGGCGTAGCGGGAACCCACCAGCTTCTGGTAGTCGCTCAGCGACATCGACGCCCGGCCGCCCAGGCCTTCCCGTGCCTGGTCGTTGAGCGGAGTCACGGTGAGCAGCCTCAACCGGTACCAGCCGCGGATCTGGGGCTCGGTGAACACCAGGTCCCCCGCCGCGGCCATGTCGGCGTGGACGAAGTCGCTGTCGCCCTCGCGCACCGCCGCCAGCTGCCAGCCGCCCTCGGTGCGGGCGAGCATGACGGTGACCTGCCGGTCGTTCACGGCGATGCGCAGCGACGACACCAGGTAGCTCAGCCGGACCGCCTCGGCGGCGATGGGCGGGGCCGTCCCGGCGACGAACCCCGGGGTGATCTCGTGGACCGCCACCGGATCCTTGAGCGTGAAGGTCGGCAGTCCCGCGCACGGCTCGGCGTTGTCGGGGATCGTCTGAGCTGACCCGAGCTCGCCCCGGGGCAACGGCACGCTCACGAAGCGGCAGACCGCTTCGAGCACCGCGGGCGACTTCACCAGGCTGAGGGCGGCCTGGTAGTCCGGGATGTCGGCCGGGAGCGGGTCCCGGGCCGCGTGGGCCGGGCCCGTGACGCACAGCAGCGCGGACGCGCTCAGTGCCAGGACGGTGGTCAGGCGGGAGAGGCGCGATGCCACTGTTCCGCCGAACGCCGGTGTTGCGCGCATGTCGCCTGCCTCAACGGGAGATGCCGATCCGGGAGTGGGTCCACTGGTGCGAGTTGTTGCTGACGTAGTGGTTGTAGTTCCACCAGGTGTAGGTGGTGGTGTCCGGCCACGGGTCGGCCACGCCGATGGTGGTGTTCGAGGTGTCGAAGCCGTAGATGACGTTCATGTGGCCGCCGCCGGAGGTCCAGCCGATGCGCGCGCCCAGCGGACGGGAGGCCTTGACCTCGGTGTGGATCTGGTCGAACGAGGCTGCCCTGTTCAGCCCAGTGCCGGTGTGGGCCATGCCGAGGCTGCCCCAGGCCCGCGCCATGTCGTCCAGGGTGGCGGGTTTGTTGTCGCAGCCGTAATAGGGCTGGGCCCGGTTGCAGAAGTCCGTCTGCGTGCTGCCGTAACCCTGGTATCTCGCGATCGTCAGACCGGATGCGACCCAGCACCACTGGGTCTTCTCCTGCTTGTACATGGCGATGTCGTCGTATCCCGCTTCCGCCGCGGCCGGGCCTGCGGCCATGAGCACCCCGCAGGCCGCCAGCGCGATGGCCGCGGTCGCGGTCCTCACCTTGCCCATCGATCCTGCCTTTCCCTGTGCACCACGAGTGCCGGGCGATCCGTAGGGACATGACAGCGCGTTCCGCCGTCGGCAGACAGAGGTGAAGCGGGAATATGCCCGTAAGCGTGAAGAGCCATTCCCTTGCGGAGTCGGTCTTTCCCGGCGGCTGTCGGCGAAGCGGCGAACATCGACATGCCGATGTTCGGATCTGCGGTGATCTCGGCCTTCAACCCCACGATGGATTCGCAGCCGCGCTCATCCGGTGCTGTCGGCGGCCGGAAAGATGACCGACCGCGTCCCCCGGGCAGGGCCGGAGGATCGGCGGACACTGCCAGGTGAACGCGACAGGGCGGAAGCGCCGACTGATTCGAGCGCACCGGGACCGGGCGGAGTGCCCGATCCCGCGCCTTTCCCGGTCGCGACCACCGTCGTCGGCATCATGCCCGATCGGGGGACCACCGAGCGCGGTGAGGAGTGGGTGTTTGGCGCGCACGATGGCCCGCACCCCGCGAAGGGCGCGGGCCATCGGACGGCTACCTCGTCAGGGCGGGGACCGCCGCGGTCCAGTACAGGGCGTTGGCGGTCTGGGCGTAGAGGCCCTTGGGGTGGTCGCGGAACATCGGCTCGCTGCCGAAGAGGACCACCCGGGCGCCGCGTTCGTCGGTCCCGGAGACGACGGACGCCTGGCCCGCCGCGTCCGCCGGACCGCCGGTGCCGTTGGCGCGGGGCAGCCAGTGACCCGCCACCAGCGGGTCGGCGGCGTAGCGCTGCTCCACGGCGACGCCTGCGCCGAGGTCGGTGAACCAGAGCGGCGAGTAGACGAACGAGTGCGGCAGGGCATCCCTGGTCAGGCCGCCGCCGTTGACCACGGTGACCACGCCGTTGGCGTCCTCGCGTCCGGCCACCGCGCGCGCCGCCAGCAGGCCCGCGTCGGCGTTGAAGCGCGCGCCGGTGACTCCTCGGGTGACCACGCCGCCCCGGCTGAGGAACGTGGTCAGCGCAGCGACGGCCTCGGGGTTGAGGTCGCTGTAGCGCAGGCCGGAGGACACGTACAGCGTGTCCACCCGGGACCAGTCGAAGCCCGCGTTGAGGATCGCGGCGTTGACCGGCCGGACCTCGAAGCCCATGTCGCGCAGGGCTTTGAGCTCGTCGGGGGCGACCGCCCCCGCGATGACCTGCGGGCGCATCGGCGTGCCGGAGGCGCCCGGGGGCGCCGCGGTGAACCGGACGCCGTAGCGGTCCGCGACCTCCAGCACCTCGGCGCGGGTCTCCGCCGGGGCGATGACCACGCCGTCGGCGGCGCGGCGCAGGGGCAGGCCGCGGCCGAGCAGGTCGTTGACCGCCTGCACGTCCTTGCCGTCGCGCACCGTGATCGCCAGGTCCCGGCCGGGGCCTGCGTCCACGCCGCCGGTCGGCGCGGCGGCCACGACCGGGCGGCCGGGCACGTGGACCGGTCCGCTCGCCACGCGGTCGACCGTCGCGCCCCACAGCAGGCCGAGGCTCCAGCCGGAGATGTCGTACATCTGCGGCACCCGCTGCGAGACGTCGCCGCCCGCCTCCAGCAGCGCGCTCGCCAGGCCGCGCTTGGGCTGGTGCATGTCCACCACGTAGGACCCGGCCGGGTAGGCGCGCCCGCCCAACCGGAACCCGCGGTGGGCGCGGGTCACGCGGATGTCGTTGGCCACGAGCATGTCCACCAGCCGTGCGGCCGCGGCCTCGGAGCGCTGCGCCGGTCCCGACGGGATGACCCAGGCCCGGGCGAAGGTCGTGGAGTACCGGTCCTCGGGGCCGAAGCCGGGCACGTAGCCGTCCGGGATGTGGCGCTGCGCCTCGCCCGCCCGACCCCGGCGGAAGAACTCGATCTGGTCGGCGATCAGCGCGTCGCGGTTGGTGTCGGTGTAGGTGATCGCGGCCCGGATGGTCGCGGCGGCCACGTCGGTGTTGATCGCCGAGCGCCTGCGCAGTTCCGACACCGGCAGGTCGGTGTAGGACGCGCGGTTGACCCGCAGGGGGATCTCCACGGTGTGGCCGACCGCGCCGTGGTACATCACGTTCATCGGCGTGAAGATCGGCGGCCAGTCGTCCCAGTCGCCCGGCGCGAGGTCGCGGAACGGGATGGTCACCGACTCGGTCTCGGCGTAGCCGAGCGCCTTGACCGCGGCCTCCATGCCGAGCGCGTTGGCGTAGGCGTGCTTGATATACAGGTCGTACTCGTAGTTCTGCCCGTGCGGCGCGGTGGCGGGCTCGATCAGCGTGTCGCCGGTGTACCCGTGCTCGTCCAGCATCACCAGCGGCTGCGTGGTCAGCCCGATCTCGCGCATCGCCCGGGTCTCGGGCTGGGAGGCGGTGGCGAAGTCGCGGTTGAGGTCGAACCCGGCCGCGTTCGGCCGGGTGCCCGCGTTGCGGCCGTCCGGGTTGGCCGTGACGTTGAAGTAGATGCGGGTCCGTTCCAACAGATCCAGCGTCGCCTGGTCGGACGTGGTGGCGAAGTGCTCGATCAGGCGCATGGCGCCGTCGGTGCCCTCCCACTCGTCGCCGTGGATGTTGTTGTTGATCCAGATCGGCGCCTTGTACTCCCGCCGCAGCCGGGGATCGCGGGCCGCCCGCACCGGGTCGTCCTCGATCAGCTCCTTCCACCGCTGCTGCTCGCGCGTCTCCCGCGCGGACTCCGGCGCGGTCACGGTGACCAGGTACAGGTCACGCCCGAGGGTGGACTGCCCGACCACCTCCACCGAGATCCGGTCGCTGCGCTCCTGCAGCTCGTTCAGCTTCGGCGCCAGCGCGTGGTACGGGTACAGCCCGAGCTTGATCGATCGGTCGTTCGCGTCCTCGGGGTAGACCCGCAGCGACGTCTGGCGCGGATAGCCCTGGTGGGGCCGGGCGCGGTTAGCGCCACCGGGCACCACCGCGGCCCGCGCGGCGGGCGCGTCGAGCGCGGCGACCTGGTTCCGCTCGACGCCGTTGGCCGGGTGCTCGTTACGGGTGGGAGCCTTGAACGCCCCGACCGGCTCGGCGGTAGCCGGAAGACCGGTGAGGGCGGTACAGGCCGCCAGGAACAGGACCGCGAGCGCGGCCGACCCCGATCTGGGGCGGATAGCGGGCATCGATACCTCCGTTGCAGGCAAGGTGTACTTCTCTAGTCGCCTCAAAGCCGCAGGTCAACGGGCTTGATTCGACGACGGAGGCAAGTGCCGCGCCCGCGCGGGTTCCGTTGGGACATTTGCCCCACGCCGAACGGCTGTGTTCCGCCCGCTCGGAAGATGATCGTCACCCGGTACACCTGGCGGGGAGGACTGTCGTGGGACGGCCCTCCCCGCGAGGTCAGAACTCCAGACTCCACGAGTCGATGTAGCCGATGTCGTTCTGGTAGGTGTCCTGCACGCGCAGGTTCCAGGTTCCGTCGGCGGCCTCGCTGGAGGCGTTCACCGTGTAGGTGGCGAGCACGTTGTCGGCCGAATCGCTGGTGCTGCTGGCCTTGAGCAGGTAGGCGGAGCCGTCCGGCGCGACCAGGTCGATCCGGAGGTCGCCGCGGAAGGTGTGCTTGATGTCCACGGAGACCCGCAGCCCCGTCGGGGCGTTGCCCGACACGCCCGTCACGGTGATGGGGGAGGACACCGCATTGCCGTTGTCCGGGATGTCCACGTTGTTCGGGTTCTCGAACCTCTGGCCGGGATCGGGGTCCGGGGCGCCGATGTGCTGGCGGATCCAGCTCAGGCCGCTGGCCACGCTGGCGTAGTACTGGCGGCCCGCGCAGTCGGCGGTGGAGGCGACGCCCACGATGGCGTCGTTGTACAGCTGCGGCCCGCCGGAGTCGCCCTTCCACGCGTAGCCGTCGATGCCGGTGGAGGCGATGGCCGGACCGTTGTAGGCGTCGGTGGACCGACCGGTGACGCGGACCGAGGCGCGCTTGAGCTGACCGGACGAGACTCCGTTGCAACTCGTGCGGCCCCAACCGTAGATGTGGTTGGTGGAGCCGGTGGGCGGGTCCTGCTCGGCGAGTCGAGCGGGGGTCATGCTGACCGGGGTGGCCAGCTTGAGGAGCGCGAGGTCGCCTCGGCTGTACGCCTGAGTGGACGCCACGGTCACCGACTGGCCCTGGTCCTTGATCACGTTGCCGACCCGGACGGTCAGCCCCGAACCCAGGCAGTGACGGGCGGTGAGGACCCACTGCGCCGCGACAAGGCTGCCCGAACACCGGAACGTGCCGTTCCCGTACAGGGCCGCGGCCCACGGCGCGGAACTGACCGTCTCACCGCCGACGATGTACGGCTCGAACGTGGGCGGCGGCTCCGGCGCGGCCGACGCGGCCGCCGCCCCGCCGAGCGCCAGCACCGCGGCAGCGGCGACACCGAACAGTTTTCTCACGATGACTCCTCGTGTGCAGGGTTCTCAAACACGAATCAACGATCCGGCGAGCATTCGTCGCGCTCCCGGTCAGCGGCACAACAACGCGTGGAACGTGGACGGATGTGCCACTTCCAGTCGTAACAGCGCCCTTTGTCGAAAACAATCCGTAGGCGCACCTATCAAAATGCCGTAACGGCACTCATAATAGGCGGAGTCGTCTCGCCGTTTAGGCGGATAGAGTATTCGCTGGAGAATATATAGGTGGTTATCTCCGTAGTCGATTCCGGAGACGATTCCGTTGTACGTACGTGCCCGCTACGCCAGGTCGTCGGCCCCGCATGCCAGTGATCCGTCTAGCTCCCGGGCAGGCCCGGCGTGCGGGATTCGCACCGTGGAGCCGCGTTTCGGTAGGTGGTGTCGCGGATTGAACGGGCCGGGGCGCAGGCCGGAATCTCATCCCGGGTGAACGGACGCTTCACCGAGGAGAGGTCCCTGCCATGAGACGAAACCAGAACCGCCGCCGCTCGCGGGTGCTGTGCGTGCTCGCGCTCGGCGCCGCCGCGCTCGGCGCAACGCCCGCCGTGGCCGACGCCGCGCCGCTCGGGACGCGCGCCTACCTGGTGATCACCGCGCCCGGGTCCACCGGCGCCGTGGCCCAGGCGGTGACCGCCAACGGCGGCGCGGTCCAGAACGCGCACGCGCCCATCGGGGTCGTCGTCGCCCACTCCGCGGCCACCGACTTCGCCACCAGGATGCGGGCGGTGGCAGGCGTGCAGAAGGTCGGGCAGACCCGGGAGACCGATGTCTCCGGTGCGACCACCGCCCAGCGGTACCTCGAACCGCAGATGGGGGCGTCGATCTCGGCGCCCGCGGAGCCCGTCGAGTGGAACATGGCGATGATGGGCGCCGACAAGGCGTGGGCGGTCAACCCCGGCAGCCGATCGGTCACCGTCGGCGTGCTGGACACCGGTGTGCAGGGCACGCACGAGGACCTGCGGGACAACTTCGACGCCGCCAACTCCGTGTCCTGCCTCTACGGCAAGGCGAACACCGCGCCCGGGGCGTGGGAGCCGGACTCGTACGCGCCTGCGGCGGGGCACGGGACGTCGGTCGCGGGGATCATCGCGGCGGCGCGGAACGGGCGCGGGGTCGTCGGGGTCGCGCCGAACGTGAAGATCGCGTCGGTGAAGGTGATGGAGCCGACCGGCTACATGTACGCGGAGAACGTCGTCTGCGGTCTGATGTGGTCGGCCGAGCGCGGCTTCGCCGTGACGAACAACAGCTACTACGTCGACCCGTGGATGTACAACAGCCCGGGCAACCCCGACCAGGACGCGGTGATCGAGGCCGTCCGCCGCGCGGTCGACTACGCCCACAGCCGCGGCACGGTCACCGTCGCGGCGGCCGGGAACTACGCGGTGAACCTCGACACCGAGCCGGGGCTGTTCCTCCCGGGGGACCTGCCGAACGCGATCTCGGTGACGGCGGCGAACACCCGCAGGGAACTCGCCTACTACTCCAACTACGGCATCCAGACCGTCGAGCTGACCGCCCCGGGCGGCGACGGCTACGCGATGGTCAACACGACCGGCCTGAACAACGGTTACACCACCTTCCACGGCACGTCCGCGTCGTCGCCGCACGCGGCGGGCGTCGTGGCGCTGCTGGCGTCCGCGCACCCGACCGCCACCCCCGACCAGCTGCGCTCGATGCTGCTCGCCCAGGCCATCGACACGCCCTGCCCGGCGGGCGACACCCGGTGCACGGGGACGCCCGCGAGGAACTCCCACTTCGGCGAGGGGATCGCCAACGCGCTGGCCGCCGTGTCCGGCGGCAACCCCGATCCCGACCCGAGCCCGGTGACCACGGTGTACGCCACGGACTTCGAGAGCGGGACCTGGACGGTGAACCCGGCGGGCGCCGACACCGCGACCGGCGGCAGGTTCGAGGTCGGCGACCCGGGAGCCACGACGTGGTCGGGGCACACCATGCAGCCGGGCACCACGCCCAGCGGTGTGCGGGCGCTGGTGACCGGGGCGGCGCCGGGCGCGGCCGTCGGCGACAACGACCTCGACGGCGGCGTGACCTCGGCAGGCTCCCCGCCGGTCGCGATCCCGGCTGGCGGCAAGGCGACGCTCTCCTTCTCCTGGTTCGTCGGCCACCTGGCCAACTCGGCGGGCGCGGACTTCCTGCGCGTGCGCGTGGTCTCGGCATCCGGCAGCACGACGGTGTTCGAGAAGAAGACCGGCTCCGCGGACACCGCCGCGGCGTGGGCGACGGCGACGGCCGACCTGTCCGCGTGGACGGGCGCCATGGTCCGCGTCGTCGTCGAGGCGGGCGACGTCTCCGGCGGCAGCCTGGTCGAGGCGGGCGTGGACGACGTCCGCATCACCCACCAGGCGGTGTCGCGATGAGGGCCCGCCTCGCCGCCGCGCTGGCGGCCTCGACCCTGGCCTTCGGCGCTGCCCCGGCGACCGCGGGCCCGGCCGACGACACCATGATCGCCTCGATCAGCCGCGACCTCGGGATCAGCCACCGGGCGGCCCGGGCCGCGCTGGCCGGGCAGGCCGATGCCCAGCGGGTCATCGACCGGCTCGCCGAGCGGGGCGCGGGCGTGTGGCTGGACGAGCGGACCGGCGCGGTCGTCGTGGCGGTCACCGACGACGCCGCGGCCGCGCAGGTCCGGGCGGCGGGCGCCGAACCGAGGCGGGTGACCCGGAGCCGGGCCGACCTCGACCGACTCGCCCGCGCGGTCGGCGACCACGCCATCGGCGTCCCCGGCGTCTTCGGGTGGGGCGTCGACGTCGTCAACAACGATGTCGTCGTGCGCGTCGACACGACCCGGGCCACCTCGGCCACCCGCGCCTTCCTGGCCCGCGCCGCCGACCTCGGCGCGCGGGTCCACGAGACCTCGGCGTCGCCCGTGCCCCAGGGCGGCGACATCCGGCCGGGCAACCCGTGGTTCCCCGGCTTCGAGGCCAACTGCTCGATCGGCTTCCCCGCGGTGGACGCCTCGGGCGGCAGGCACTTCCTCACCGCCGGGCACTGCACCGACGACCGGGACCAGCCCGCGTACGCGGGTTCCGGCGGGCAGAACCGCATCGGCACGTCGAACACCGGCGGCACGCGCAGCGTGTTCGCCAGGGAAGGCGACATGGGCGTCGTCGCGGTGACCGAACCGGGATGGGCGCTGTCCGCCGCCGTGAACACCTGGGGCGGCGCCGGGGTCACCGTCACCGGCAGCACCGAGCCGCTGGTCAACCAGGTCGTCTGCCATTCCGGCGTGGCCTCGCGCTGGCAGTGCGGCAGGGTGACCGCGGTCGAGCAGACCGTCGTCTACGCCAGCGGCCCGATCGACGGCATGGCGTTCACGACCGCGTGCTCGCTGGGCGGCGACTCGGGCGGCGCGTGGCTGGCAGGCGACAAGGCGGTCGGGCTGCATTCGGGCGGCAAGTCGTCGTGCAGCCCGGGTGGCGCGCCGGACCAGTCGCTGTTCCAGCCGGTCAACGAGGCGCTGCGCAAGTGGGGTCTCACGCTGCACACCGCGGGCGGCGGCGGCGACACCCAGGCGCCGACCGCGCCGGGGAACCTCCGGGCCACCGGCGCCACCTCGACGTCCGCGTCGCTGGCCTGGACCGCGTCGACCGACAACGTGGGGGTGACCGCGTACGACGTCTACACCGGCTCCACCCTCGCGGCGAGCACGAGCGGCACGACCGCCACGCTCACCGGTCTCACCCCGGGCACGAGCTACCAGGTCTCCGTCCGGGCCAGGGACGCCGCCGGGAACACCTCGCCCGCCGCGGGTCCCATCACCGTGCGGACGTCGGACGGCAGCGGCGGCACGCGGACGTTCACCAACGACACCGACTACCCGATCCAGGACTACCGGTACCTCTACAGCCCGATCCGCTCCACCGCGAGCGGAGCGGCGGTGAGCCCGGTGCGGGTCGAGGTCACCGGACGGCACACCTGCGTTGAGGACCTCGACATCTACCTGCTGTCCCCGTCCAACCGGTGGTACCGGCTGCACGCGTACGGCGGCTCCGTCTGCCACCCGTTCCCCGGCACCGCCACCTACTCGGCGCCGGTCACGGGTGAGCAGGCCGCGGGCACCTGGAACCTCTACATCCGGGACAGCGGACCCGGCGACACCGGCGTCCTCGACCGCTGGTCGATCACGCTGTAGCCCACGGCTCCCGGTGCTCGGTCCGTCCTAACCGGACGGGCCGAGCACCGCGGTCAGCTCCCTGCGCGAGTCCACGCCGAGCTTGTGCAGCGCCCGCGCGACGTGCTGTTCCACGGTGCGCACCGACAAGCCCATGCCCGCCGCGATCTGGCGGTTGGTGCACCCGGCCGCCGCCAGCCGCGCGGCCTCCCGCTCCCGGGGCGACAGCTTGTCCCCGTACCCCGGCCGCCCGCGCTTCGGGCCAGGCAGCGCGTGATGGGCGCGCAGCACCTCGCGACACCGCTCTGCCCGCACCACCGCCCCCAGTCCGCTGTACAGCCGCTCCGCGGCGCGCAGCGGCGGGACGCCGTCGCGTCCGGCGGCGAACAGGCACTCCGCGTGCCGCAGGAGGGTCCGAGCGTGCCACTGCGGTCGGCTCGCGGTCAGCGCCGCGGCGGCGCGGTAGCCCGCGTCGGCGGCGTCGAGGTCTCCGCGCTCGTGCGCCAGCACCGCGTCGGCCAGCGCGAGAGCGGCGTGCGCGGCCGGGCAGTCCAGGCCAGCGACACCCGCGCGATGCTCAGCGACCACCCGCTCCGCGTCGGCTTGACGGTCCATAGCGGACAGCAGCTCCACCGCGATCGGCGTCACCTCGGTCGCCCACACCCACATGCCGGTGCGCCGGATCACCCCGAGCGCGTCGTCGACGCCGCGCACCACCGCGGACCGGACGAGCCGCTGGTGCCGCAGCTGGGCGACCAGCACCCGCGCGGTGGCCAGCACCGGCGGCGGCCCCTCGCCCGCCGCGGCGCGGAGCAGGGGGAGCGCGGCGGCCGCATCGCCCTCCTCCGCGGCGAGCGCGCCCGCGATCACGCGGCACTCGGCGGCGATGCGGGGCAGGCCCGCCTGGCGCGCGGCCAGGTCCGCGGCGCGCTGGCGCAGCCCGGTCCACCGCCCGCTCAGCCAGTCGAGCAGCACCGAGGCCACCTGCAGTTGCTCCTCCACGTAGGGCGAGACGTCGTCGAGTCGGCGGGCGCGGTCGAGGAACCGGGTCGCCTGGTCGTAGTGCCCGAGCCAGGACGCGGCATCGACGAGGTTCAGGCAGCCGCGGGTGTGGTGCCGGGCGGTCTCGGCGTCCGGGGGGTCGGCGAGGATCCACTCGGCCTGCCCGGCGGCGCCCGGCTCGCCCCGGGTCATCAATGTCGTCACCCGGTTCACCTGGTACGCGACCCGCGCCCGCGGGTCGGTGAGCGCGTCCGCCAGCGCCTCAGCCTCGGCCAGCCACCGCAGGTGGACGTCGATGTGGTGGTGCCCGGCGTGCACGTTGGCCAGCGACGACATCACCCGCGCCGCCAGGTCGGGCCGGGGGCCGCGCAGGTCGGCCGCGGCCAGCTCCAGCTCGCGGTAGCCGTCCTCGGGGGCGCTCGCCTGGTTGAGCAGCAGCAGGCCGAGGTCGGCGCGCAGTTCACCGCGGATCGACGGCGGCAGGTCCACGGTGGCGAGCAGTTCGCGCAGCAGCGTGACGGTCGCGCCGACGTCCACCCCGTCGAGCGCGGCCCGGCCCAGCTTGAGGGCCAGGCGGCTCCGCTCGCGGGCGTCGTCCGCCGCGGTGAGCAGTTCGCGGAGCGCGCCCACCGCCGTGCCCGTGTCACCGACCTCGACGGCCCGGTCGGCGGCCAGCTCGGCGTGCACCAGCCAGCCCTCGACGTCCCCGGCGGCCCGCAGGTGGTCGCCGACGCGGCGGTGCGGTGGCGCGGCCGAGGCGAGCAGCACCTCCGCCGCCCGCCGGTGCAGCCGCCGGGCGCGGGCCGGGCCGATCGTCCGCAGGACCGCCTGCTCGGCCAACTCGTGGCGGCACCCGTACTGCCCGCCGTGCTCCCGCAGCTCCGAGCCGGTCACCGCGTCCAGCGCGGCCTCGCCCGCCTCGGCGGGCACCTCGGCGACGGCGAGCAGGTCGGCCGCGGTCGCGGGCGCGCCGAGCACGGCGGCGGCGTGCACGACGCGCCGGGCGACGTCGTCGAGGCGGTCGAGCCGGGTGGCGATCGCCTCGGCGAACCCGTCCGGCACCAGCCCGCCGTCGAGCGCGTCCCACGGCGCGCCCTGCGTGACCGCGGTGCGCACCACCTCCTCGATGGCGAATGGGACACCGCCCGTGCGGCGCAGCAGCGCCTCCGCGGCGGCGGCGGGTGGCCGTTCGCGGACCATGGCGTGCAGCATCTCCGCCGTCTCGCAGAGGTTCAGCGGGTCCAGCCGCAGCCGGGTGCCCGGCAGATCAGGGGCGCCGGGCCGGTGCGCGAGCACGACCGACAGCCCGGCAGGCAGGCGCCCGGCGAGGAAGTGCAGGAAGTCGGCGGTGCCGTCGTCGGTCCAGTGCAGGTCGTCCAGGACCAGGACGGCCGGGCACGCGGCGGCCAGCGCCGTGCGCAGCGCCCGGTAGACCCGGTGCCGCTCGGCACGGACGTCACCCAGCGGCGGCAGTCCCGGGGGCAGCCGGGGGCCCAGTTCCGGGAGCACCGGCACCAGCGCGCCGAGCAGCGGGTCCGCGCACCACGGCGCGCCCTCGTCCGCGAGCACCGCGTCGATGAGCGGCGCCAGCGGCAACGGCTCCCGCAGCGGCTGCCCGGCCCCGCACAGCCAGCGACGGCCGCGCAGCTCCCGCTGCTCCCGCAGTTCGGCCAGCAGCCGCGTCTTGCCGACCCCGGCCTCACCGTCGATCCGCACGACCGCCGGAGCGCGCACGAGGTCGAGCAGCGCCCGCAACTCCGCGCGGCGTCCCACGAGGGGCGTCCGTCCCGCCATCCCGACACCATACGACTCCCCGCGAGGACCGTCGCCGGTCCGAGGAGGACAGGTGAGAGTGCCTGCCGCGCCGACTCCGCACTCGACGCCCGCGACCTCGATGCCGAGGTGTGGGCGGTCGGGGGTGAGGGCGTGGCGGCGGATGCGCAGGCAGCGCCCCGTCAGGGCTGGCAGGCCCCTCCGGCAGGTCCCGGCTCGGGCACCCTCGGGTGGGTGACCCCGGACGGCAAGTCGGCGAGCAGGCGGGGTGGGTAGACCACGTGCAGCAGGGGGCCGGTCATCGCGGTGGCCACGATGGTCATCACGACCATCAGCGAATACAGCGCGGTGTCCAAGAGTCCGGTCCGCAGGCCGATGTCGAGGACGATCAGTTCGGTGAGGCCGCGGGTGTTCATCAGCACGCCCAGAGTGGCGGCGTGGCGGGAGGATTGGCCGCAGGCCCGGGCGGCGGCGTAGGCGCCGAGGAACTTGCCGGAGACGGCGATCAGCAGGATCAGCGCCAGTTCACCCACCGCGGTGACGGTGACGGTGGAGAGGTCCACCGCCAGGCCCGCTACCGCGAAGTAGACCGGCAGCAGCACCGAGCCCAGCGGCCTGATCCGCGCGACGATCTCCGCCCGCAGCGCCTCGGTCCCGGCGCGGGGGATGACCGCGCCCGCGAGGAACGCGCCGAAGATGAAGTGCAGTCCCAGCCACTCCGTGGCCGCGCCGGACCCGGCCGCGAACACCACGACCCCGGCGAGCGCGCTCGGGGGCAGGGGACGGCCACGCCGCGCGAGAGCGGCCGCCACCGTGGCCAGCGCGGGCCGCACGGCGAACACCATGACCAGGAGGTAAGGCACGGCGAGGACGGTCTGCCAGCCGCTCTGCTCGCCGGTGAGGGTCAGCACCGCGGCCAGCAGGCACCAGACCACCGCGTCGCCGATCGCCGCGACCGCGACGGCCAGCCCGCCCACGGCGATGCGGTGCATGCCGCGGTCGGTGAGGACGCGGACCAGGACCGGGAACGCGGTGATCGCCATGGCCGCGCCGAAGAACAGCACGAAGGCAAGCGTGGTCCCCGTGGTCTCGTGCGTGCGCGCCAGGTACAGCGCCAACAGGGCGCCCGAAGCGAACGGCAGCGCGATGGACCCGGCGGCCACCCCCGCGGCGGCGGCCCGCTGCCCGCGCAGGAGCCGCTGGTCGAGATCCATGCCGATGACGAGCATGAACACCGCGACGCCGAGGTCGGCCAGCGCGGCCAACCCGGGCCGGACGTCCTGCGGGAACAGCGTTTCGGGGACGGCCCCGGCGAACAGGGTGGGGCCCAGCAGCACGCCCGCCGCGATCTCGCCGACGACCGGCGGCTGCCCCACCCGTCTGGCCGCCGCGCCCAGCACCTGCGCCGCGACGAGGATGACCGCGAGGGCGAGCAGGAGCATGGCCGTGTTCACCGGTTCACTCCAGATCACGCGCGGGATGCGCGACCAAGGCGGCACGCCTCGGAGAGGCCACCGGGCGCGACGGCGTGGCTCCAGGTCGAGCCGAGGACCCCGATGAGCAGGCGATGGCCTGGCAAGGGCCGGTCGCCCGTTCGCCGGAGCGGCCGGGGATCGCCAGCCACTGCGGCCACGTCATCGCCGGGTTCGGTCACGCGCGCTCGTCCCACCCGGAACGGACGGCCAGGTAGTCGTCCTTGCTGACCTTGCCGTCGTGGTCGCTGTCCATCTCGTCGAAGAGGTCGTCGACGTAGCGGGTGATGGCGTGGGCCTCGGCGAAGCGGTGCCAGTCGTCCCGGCGCATGAAGTCCTCGCCGTCGGCGTGCAGGAGGTGCCAGGTGGCGTCGAAGACGAGGTTGTGGGCGTCGTCGGTCTCCCCGGCCATCAGGTGGTCGGTGATCCGGGCGAACTCGTCGCGGGTCAACCGGCCCTGGTCGTCCAGCCGGGCGATCGAACCGATCATCCGCCATTGCACCGCCGACATCCTCGGCATCAGGTCCGCCGCGGTGGTGAGCATCTCCGCCACATCGGCGGGCAGCGGCTTCCCGGTCGCGTCACCGGCGGCGACCTTGTCGAGCATCGCGGTGGAGAGCCGGGTGGCGCTCGCGATCAGGTCCGACTCGGTGAGGTAGCCGTCGCCGTCCACGTCGGCGCTGGCGAAGGTCTGATCGATGAGCTGCTGTTTGGTGAGCATGGGTCTCCCGTGCGGGTTCGTTCGGCTGCGGACGGACCGGTGGTCATACCCAGGGCGCGGTCGGCGAGCAGGTCGACGACCAGCTCCGGGCGGCTCCACTGCGGACAGTGCCCGACGGGGAACTCGACCAGCTCCGGCCCGTGCGCGATGAAGGCGGGCGCGATCGCCTCCACCAGGCGGTCCTCGGTGCCGCGCAGATACGTGGCGGGCAGGTCGCGCCAGGCGGCGTGGGCGAGCGGCCGGTCGGACCCGCTCGGGTTGGTCGGGCTGAGGCGGGCCAGCGCCGCCTCCGCGCGGTCCGGGCCGCAGTCGTTGAAGAGGACGCGGCGGGCGTACTCGCGGTCGAGGTGGGCGAGGCCGTCGCCGCGGAGGACCACACCGCGGTCCGGGCGCTCGCCTAGCCTCGCCCTGGCGACCGCCGCCGTCATGAGGCTGACGAGACTGTCCCCGATATCGGGAACGGCCGCGTTGACGTACACGAGACGGCGCACCGCCGGGTGCGGGCCCGCGGCGGACTCGGTGATGACCCCGCCGCCGTAGGAGTGGCCGCACAGCAGCACCGGCGGCTCCAGCCGGTCGAGGGCCCGGCGCACCGCGCGCACGTCCGCGGCGAAACCCGCGTCCCCGGCGTCCGGCCCGATCGACGGCAGGTCGATCGCGCTCGCGGCGATGCCCCGACGACGCAGGCCCGCGGCGACGTCGGCCCACATCCACGCCCCGGTGAAGGCGCCGGGAACCAGGACGACGGCGGGCGTCACCGCGGCACACCCGGGTGGACCGGCAGCTCGCGGAGACCGCGCAGCCCCATGCCCGGCCGCCACCTCGGTTCCTCCGGCGAACAGGCCAGGCGCAGGTCCGGCCAGCGGCTGGCCAGCATCGCGATGGCCGTGCGGCACTCGGCGCGGGCCAGCGCCGCGCCGGGGCAGGTGTGGATGCCGCCGCCGAAGCCGAGATGGCCGCGCGGCTCGCGGTGGATGTCGAAGCGGTGCGGGTCGGGGACGTGGTCGGGGTCGCGGTTGGCCGCGCCCGGGAAGACCAGCACGGTGTCGCCCGCGCCGATCCGCCTGCCCGCGATGTCGAGCGGCGCGACGGCGAAGCGCATCGTCGCGGTCTCGATGGGACACCAGTGGCGCAGGGTCTCCTCGACGGCCGCGCTCGCCAGCCCGGGATCGCGCCGCAGCGCCGCCCACTGGTCGGGGTGGCCCGCCAGGGCCAGCGCCGCGCAGCCGATCACGCTGGCGGTGGTCTCGAACCCGGCCGCGGTCAGCAGGCCGATCATGGCCAGCAGTTCGGTGTCGGTGAGCCGGTCGTCGGCCGAGTCGGGGTTCAGCAGCCTGCTGACGAGGTCGTCGCCCGGCTCGCGGCGCTTCAGCGCGACGACGTCGCGGGCGTAGCCCTCCAACTCCGCGCCGACGTCCCCGTCCGGCGCGTCGAGCGGACTGGACCGCGCGGCCGCGCGCACGGCGAAGTCCCGCAGCCGGTCGTGCCAGGACTCCGGGTAGCCGAGCACGTCGCCGATCACGGCCAGCGGGAGCGGATACGCGTAGGCGCTGATCAGGTCGACCTCGTCGGAGCGGGCGGCCGAGGCCAGCAGCCGGTCGGCGTGCCCGGCCATGGCGGGGCGGAGCCGGGCGACGAGCCGCGGGGTGAACGCCTTCGTGAGCACCCGGCGCAACCGGGTGTGCTCGGGCGGGTCGGTGAACAGCATGGTGGCCTGGGTCCCCGGATGCCGGGTCTCCGGCCGCCGGGCGATCTCCTCGGGCGACAGCGCGCGGCGGGGGTCGTTGGCCAGGCCGCGGTGGCGCAGCGCGGCCTCGGCGGCGGCGTGACCGGTGATCATCCAGAAGCCCTCGCCCTCGGGCTGGTGCGGCAGCCGGACGAAGCTGACCGGGTCACGGGCGCGGAGCGCGTCGTAGAGGGGGTGGGCGGTGGCGTGGAAGTCCTCGGCCGTCAGGTCCACGGTCGTGCTCGCGAGCTGGGTCGTCATCCGGCGGGCACCGCCTCGATCAGCGAATACGGCCCGAGGAGGGGATGCGTGGCGACGACCGCGAACCCGCTGCGCGCGCACAGGGCGGCGAATTCGCCCCGCCCGCGTTCGCGGCCGCCCATATTGACCAACATCGTGATGTCGCTGAGGTACGGCGTCGGGTCCGCGGGGTCGATCCGGTCGGGCAGGACCGTCTCGACGATGAGCAGCCTGCCGCCGTCCGGGATCACCGCGCGGCAGTGCCCGAGCAGGGTGGCGCACCGGGCGTCGTCCCAGTCGTGCAGGACGCTCTTGAGCAGGTAGCCGTCCGCCCCGCCGGGCACCGACACGAAGAAGTCGCCCGCCACCGTCCCGCAGCGGTCGCCCACGCCCGCCGCGTCCAGCGTCGTGGCCGCCTGCGCCAGACCTTCGGCCGTGTCGAACAGAACGCCGCGCAGCGTCGGGTTGGCGCGCAGGATCTCGGCGAGCACGGTGCCGTCGCCGCCGCCGATGTCGGCGACGGTGTGGAACCGCGAGAAGTCGTACGCGCCCGGGAGCGCCCGCGCGACGGGCAGGGTCATTTGCCGCATCATCGCGTTGAACCGCTCGGACAGCCGCGGGTCCGCGCCGACGTGGGTGAAGAAGTCCGCGCCGTGCACCCGCTCGAACACCGGCAGGCCCGTGCGCACCGCGGCGTCCGGCCGGGCCCAGGTGGCCAGCATCGCCGGGTCGGTGAGCAGCAGCACCGCGGTGTGCAGCGAGTCCGGCCGGTCGCTGCGCAACAAGGCGCCGGTCTCGGTGAGCCGGTAGCGGTCCGGCCCGGTCTCGGCGACGAGGTCCAGGGCGGCCAGCGCGCGCAGGAGCCGGGTGGTCGCGTCGGGATGGGCGTCGACCGCCGCCGCCACCTCGGCGCTGGCGCGCTCGGCGTCGCCGAGCCTGTCGGCCAGCCCGAGGCGGGCGGCGATGCCGACGACCTGCGCCGCGATCGTGCCGTACATCAGGGTCATCAGTCGCAGGTGATCGGCCGTCGCCCGACCGGCCTCTATTGTGGACATGTCGGTCTCCTGGTCACCGTGGCGGACAAGGGGTCACGCGCGTGTTGTGCAGGTGATATCGCCTGCCTGGGGGAGTGCGGTCGATCAGCGCGGTGGTCAGGCGCATGCCGAGCGGCAGCGCGCGCCGGACCTCGGGCGTCGCGCGCGGCAGCGTGCAGGTCCGCTCCACGGACAGGCCCCACCGGGCGAGCTCGGACGCCGGGTCGTCGACACTCCAGGCGGGCCGCGCCCTCATGTGCCGCAGCGTGTCGTGGGAGTCCATCATGGACACCGCGGTGGTCGTGAAGGTGTCCATGATCAGTCCCGCGCCCGGGAAGTGCCGCCGGATGTGCCCGACGGCCTCGGCCGCGCCCGTCCGGGAGGCGTAGATCAGCACGGCCTCGGACACGAACAGGTAGGGACCGGGCCGGGTCTTGACAGCGGGCACCCACTCCTCGCCCGTGGCGGAGGCGGCCAGCATCGTCCGGCGCTCGGTGTCGGCGAAGAACCGCTTCCGCAGGTCGATGACCTCGGGGAGGTCGTACTCGACCCAGTGGGCCCGGCCGTTGTCGAGCCGCTCGTGCCGGGTGTTGAGGCCCGCCCCGATCTCGACGACGGTGCCCGAGGGGTTCGCCGCCAGGAACCCGGACACCCACGCGTCCACGATCATCCCGCGCAGCACCGCGCCGATCATGCTGCGGCCGGTGCCGAGCCGGGCGAAGTCGTAGTCGATCCGCTCGACCATGGCGACCGACCTCGGGTCGCGGAGCAGGGGCCGCCTCTTGCGGGTCTCCAGCGCCCGGGCGTAGAGCGGGATGAGCAGCGTCTCCTGGGCGGCGGGCAACGCGACGGTGTGCTTGTCGGGCATTCCGGGGTGACCTTCCTACCGGGCGGGCCTGGTCAGGCGCCAGCCTTCGGCGCGCTCGCGGCTGGCCCACAGCCGGGCGTAGGCGCCGCCCGCGGCCAGGAGGTCGTCGTGGGCGCCGCGCTCGACGACGGTCCCCGAGCCCATGACCAGGATCTGGTCGGCTGCGGCGATGGTGGCCAGCCGGTGGGCGACGACGAGGACCGTGCGGTCCCGGCCCAGCGCGTCGAGCGCGTCGCGGACCGCGGCCTCGTTCTCCGCGTCGAGCGCGGCCGTGGCCTCGTCCAGCAGGACCACCGGGGCGTCCTTGAGCAGCGCGCGGGCGATCGACACCCGCTGGCGTTCGCCGCCGGACAGCGCCGCGCCGCCCTCCCCGACCGGGGTGTCCCACCCCCGGGGCAGCCGCCGCACGATCTCGTCGACACGGGCCATGCGCGCCGCGCGCTCGATCTCGGCGTCGTCGGCGTCCGGGCGGCCGACCCGGATGTTCTCCCACAGCGTGTCGTCGAACAGGTACACCTGCTGGAACACCACCGAGACGTGGTCGAGGACGACGGCGGTCCCCAGCTCGCGCAGGTCGCGGCCGCCGATGCGCACCGCGCCATCGTCCGGGTCGGCGAACCGGGCGACCAGCCGGGTCACCGTGGTCTTGCCCGCGCCCGATGCGCCCACGATGGCGGTCGTGGTGCCCGCGGGCACGGTGAACGAGACGTCGCGGAGCACGGGCGTGCCGTCGTAGCCGAAGGTGACGTGGTCGAACTCGATGGACGCGTCAGCGGGAGCGGCTGGCCGGGCGGGTTCGGGCAGGGTCGGTGTGGTCAGCAGGTCCGTCATCCGGCGCACCGCCTCGGTGGCGACCCTCAGGACCGCGCTCAGCTCACCCGCCTGCACCAGCGGGTCGACCGAGCGGGCGGCGAGGACCAGCAGGGCGATCAGCTCGACCACCCGCAGCCCGCCGCCGAGCGCGAGATAGGTGCCCCACGCCAGGATCGCGGTCAGCGCGAGCTGCAGCACCAGCAGGAACACCGCCGCTCCGACACTGCCGCCGAAGAGGGACCGACGCCTGGCAGCGTGCTGCTCGCGCAGGGCGCGTTCGGTGCTGTCGGCGGTGCGGCCCGCCGAGCGCAGCACCGCCTGGTGCCGCGCGAACTCCACGACGCGGTCGCAGGCGGCCGCCGTGGCCGCGTGCTCGGCGGCCTCGCCTCGGCCCACCATGGCCGCCAGCGCCCGCGCGCCCCCGGCGACGACGGGCACGCAGACCAGCAGCGCGACGCCCATCCGCCAGTCGAACAGGACCATCGCCACCACCAGGGTCAGCGGCGTGACGACCGCCGACACCAGCGGGCGCACCAGCCGCGCCGGGACCATCGCCACGTCCATGGCTCCGCGGCCCGCCATGCGGCCCAGCGCTCCGGTCCGCTCGGGACCGAACCAGGCCAGGGGGAGCGCCGCGGTGTGGTCGCCGATCCGGCGGTGCGTCTCACGCAGCAGATCGATCCCGAGCGCGACCCCCACGCCCGTCGTCCACACGGTGAGCACGGAGTACGCGGCGCAGGCGGCGGCCAGCACGCCTGCCCACAGCCACGCGGTCGTCATGTCCTCGGCGAACAGGGCCCGCAGCAGCGGCACCAGCACCACGTACGCCAGCCCGCCCGCGACCGAGGCCGCGACGGAGCCCGCGACCAGCCTGCGGAACCGGCCCCGCGACGGTCCCGGGACGATGCCGCCGAGCAGCCGGATCACCGGCCCACCCCGGCCACGACGTCGGACCGCCCGCCCCGGGCCTGTTCGGCGCAGCGCCACATCCGCGCGTAGCGACCCCCTGCCGCCAGCAGTTCCTCGTGCGTCCCCGTCTCCACGACCCGCCCCCCGTCGAGCACCGCGATCCGGTCGACGCGGGTCAGGGTGTGCAGCCGGTGCGCCACGATCAGGACGGTGCGGTCGGCGACGAGTTCGCTCAGCGCGTCCTGGATGGCGGCCTCGGCGTCGGGATCGGCGAACGCGGTGGCCTCGTCGAGCACCAGCACCGGGCTGTCGGCCAGCAGCGCGCGGGCGATGCACACCCGCTGGGCCTCGCCGCCGGACAGCACGGCGTCCTCGCCGATCACCGAGTCGTAGCCTCGGGGCAGGGCGCGGATCCGCTCGTCCACCTGGGCCGCGGCCGCGGCGGCGCGGATCTCGTCGAGGCTGGCCCCGGGTCGTGCCAGGGCGACGTTGGCGCGGACGCTGGCGCGCAGCAGCTCGACCTCCTGGAACACGAAGCCGACCTGCCGGTACAGCTCCGCGGGCCGGACGAGCCGCACGTCCGCGCCGCCGATGCCGACCGAGCCCGCGGTGACGTCGGCGAACCGCGGCACCAGCCGGGCCAGCGTCGACTTGCCTGCGCCGGAGGGGCCGACCAGGGCGGTGATCGTGCCCGGGGCGAGGTCCAGGCTGACGTCCGTCAGCGCGTTCTCCCGTCCGTCGTAGCCGAAGTCGACGTCCCGCACCCGCACGTCCGTCCCGGAGGGCCGCAGCGCCCGGTGGTCGGGGACCACGGGCAGCGGCTCGGTGGCGAGCACCTCGGCCACGCGCAGCGCCGCCTGCCTGGCCTCGCCGAGCTTGCCCATGCCGAAGGTCAGCGTGTGCAGCGGCGGCCCGATCGCCAACCCCAGCAACAGGAAGGCGAGCACGTCGACAGGCGTCAGCGCGCCCGCCCCGACCAGCGCGAGGCCGCCGGTGAGCACGACCAGCAGGGTGGTGACCGGCGCGGTCGCGAGGTCGGCGACCAGACCCGCCCGGCTGGTCGCCGCGACCCAGTCCCCGAAGGAGTCGGCGAACCGCGAGGCCGCGGCCCGGAAGCGCCCGCGGACCTGACCGGTGACCCCGAAGGTCTTGACGACCGTGATCCCGTGCACGAACTCGACAGCCCGTCCGGACAGCTCCGACAGCGACCGCTCGTAGTCCTCATAGCGGCTCATCGCCCCGCGCATCGCGCGCGCCGCCACCACCATCGCCAGCACGATGGGCGCGAGCGTCAGCAGCGTCAGCCGCCACTCGACCGTGAGCAGGTAGGCCACCGCCACGACCGGGACGACGACGGCCGCGGTGATCTCCAGCACCGCGTGCGCCACCAGCACGTGCAGGCTCTCCACGTCGTCGACCACCAGCTTGCGGACGCGGCCGGAGTTGCGGCGGTCGAACCAGGCCAGCGGCACCCGCCCCAGCACGCGCACCAGGTCCAGCCGCAGGCCGAGCGCCAGCCGCAGGTCCGCCGCGTGGGTCACCACCGCGGCGGCCAGCAGGAGGACCAAACGCGCCAGCAGGGCCCCGCACGCCACCAGCACCACCGTCCAGGCCCGCTCGGCGTCGACCGGCGCGCCGTCGGCGGCGGGCAGCAGGACCCGCGCCAGCTCCGCGATCGCGAGCAGCGGGACCAGGCCCGCGACCGAGCCGAACACCTGCAGCACCACGGCGACGGCCAGCGGACCGCGGACCCGGGCCAGGACCGGCCCCAGGGCGGGGACGGGCCTGCGGGGCCGGGCGGGCGGATCGGTGGACTCGGGGATCGGTGCTGCCGATGCGGACACCACGGTGGACACGCGGTCAATAACGGTCCCTCCGGAGTCCGCTGTCAACTCGTCCAACACCATGGTGTCAACCGCCGCACCAGCGCCCGCTGATCCGGATCACCTGGTCACGGCGCTCGGCCTCCGCCAGCCCGAACGATGGGCGGTTCCCCAGCGAAGACAACACTTCCGGGTGCATCGGCGTTGATCACGGTGGGTATGTGCGGGGAGATCTTGCGGCCCACCACCACCTCGGGCAGTCTCCGTTGTGCGAGCCCGCGACGCGCGGCACGGCCGCGCCGACCCCGAACCGTTGCGCGGTAGGCACTGTCTTGATCGAATCGATCCCCCCAGGAGTGAATGTGGACGGACGCGCCCGAGTGCTGGTCGTCGGCGGTGGTCCAGCCGGATCCACCGCCGCGACGCTGTTGGCCCGCGAGGGCATGGACGTCACCCTGATGGAGCGGGCGGTCTTCCCCCGCTACCACATCGGGGAGTCGCTCCTGCCCGCCTGCCTGCCCATCCTGGACCTGCTCGGCGTGCGGGAGAAGGTGGAGCGGCAGGGGTTCCGGGTGAAGGGCGGCGCCCACTTCGACTGGGGCGCCGAGCAGTGGGACATCGGCTTCGGAGACCGGCCGGGCTGGGAGGACAGCTACTCCTACCACGTCGAGCGCGCCGATTTCGACCACCTCCTCCTCGAACACGCCAAGAGCCAGGGCGTGACGGTGCGGGAAAGCGTCGAGGTCAAGCAGCTGGTGTTCGACGGCGAGCGGCCGACGGCCGCGCGATGGGCCCCGGCGCAGGGCGGCCCGGAGCGGGAGCTGGCGTTCGACTACCTGGTCGACGCGTCCGGCAGGGCGGGCCTGATGACCCGGTACCTGCGGACGCGGCGGCACCACGAGGTCTTCAAGAACGTCGCCGTTTGGGGGTACTGGACGGGCGCGGGACCCATCGCCGGACCCGAAGGCGCGATCGAGATCTGCTCGGTGACCGACGGGTGGTTCTGGGGCATCCCGCTGCGCGACGACCGGCTCAGCGTCGGGCTGGTCGTCCACAAGGACCACTTCGCCGCCCGGCGGGCGCTGGGCCACGACCTGGAGCGGATCTACCGGGACGCGATCGCCGAGTCCCCGGTCATGTCCGACCTGCTGGCCAGGGCGGAGCGGGTCGCGCCCCTGCGCGTCGAGCAGGACTACTCCTACGCGGCCGACCGGTTCACCGGCCCGGGCTACTTCCTCTCCGGCGACGCCGCGTGCTTCCTGGACCCGTTGCTCTCCACCGGGGTCCACCTGGCCATGTACAGCGCGATGCTCGCCTCCGCCTGCCTGGCGAGCACCGTCAACGGGGACGTCAGCGAGGAGCACGCCTCGGCCCACTACGAGTGGACCTACCGCACCGCGTACCTCCGCTACCTGGTGGTCGTCTCCAGCCTCTACAACCAGTACCGCGGCAAGACCTCCTACTTCTGGGAGGCACAGCGCCTCACGCTGCGCGACTGCGCCGCGGACGACATCGAGCTGGCGTTCGCCAACGTCATCTCCGGCATCGAGGACCTGCACGACGCGCAGGCGGCGCTCGACCTCGCCGTGGAGGTCACCGACCGGTCGCTCGCGCAGATGATCGCCATGCGGAAGGAGGCGCCCGACCGCGCGGCCGCCGCCTCGCCGCAGGAGAGCGAGCTCGCCCAGGCGCGGGCGCAGCTGTTCAACTCGGGGAAGATGGGCTACGCGCAGACCGGCGGGGTCAAGGCCGCCCCCGGCCTCTACCTGGTCACGAAACCGCGCCTCGGCCTTGCCTACCAGAGCGCCTGATCCCGCGGACACGATTCGCCGCACAACTGCCGGGAGGTATGCGAATGCAGGACTACTGCTCGTCGGTGGCCGAGTTCTACGATCTCGTCCCGCGAGCGCACCCCGAGGGGGAGCGGGTGCTGCGGGCCGCTCTCTCCGATGTGGACCCTGCCGTGGGCACGGCGGTCGACATCGGGTCGGGAACGGGCCGCACGGTCCGCATCATCGCCGACGCCCTGCCGGGCACGCCGATCGTGGCGTGTGAGCCCGCGGCCGGGATGCGGGCGGTGCTCACGCACGCGGTGATCGGCGACGACGATCTCCGCGGCCGGGTCACCATCATGGCCGAGCCAGCGGAGACGGTCGCCCTGCCCGACCCGATCTCGGCGCTGGTGCTCTTCGGCGTCCTCGGCTACCTCGACCCCGACGAGCGGCGCGCGCTGTGGGACCGCGCGCTGCCCCGGCTGGCGCCGGGCGCCCCGGTGGTGGTGGAGCTGCTGCCGATCGCCCGGCCCGCGCCGCTGGCGCGGATGCCCCTCGCCCGCGAGCGGATCGGCGAGCTCACCTACGAGGCGTGGATGACCGGCGAACCGGTCGGCGGCGACATCATGCGCCTGACGTCGACGTGGACGGTCAGCGGCGCCGCGACCGAACCGAGGGTCGTGCGGAACACCAGCGAGTGGCACACCTTCGGCGTCGAGAACCTGGCGGAGGAGACCAATCTGGCCGTCGAGCACGTCGCCGGGCACATCGGGGTGCTGCGCGCTCCGCGTCCGGCCCGGACGCCCGCGGGGTGAGCGGAGCCACCTGAGCGGCCGGTCGGAGGCGCTGCGCCTCCGACCGGCGTCGGTCGTTCGCGGCGATCCGGCCAGGGTGTGCCGACGGGACGGCCGGTCGTGCTGGCGTCGAGGCTCCGGACGGGCTCTCGGCGCGGTCGGGGCAGGAGGTCGTTCAGGCGCCGAGCATGATGCTGCCGGGCGCGTTCGGGTCGGAGCTCAGCAGCATCTCCCGGACGGCCTGGTCCCACTCCTGCCGGGTGATGTCGCCGTCCTTGTCCCGGTCCATCCGCTGGAACGCCTCCCGGACGTTGTCGGCGGACAGGCCGTCGCGCTGGAGGGCGCTGACCAACTCGCTCTCGCTGATCTTGCCGTCGTGGTCGCTGTCGACGACGTCGAAGAAGACGGAGTTCAGCGGGATGTAGGCGTTCTCCACCAGGTCCTGGTCCATCGACTGGACGTAGGTCTCCTTGGTGATCGCCGAGCCGTCGCCCCGGCTGCCCAGCTTCTGCCAGATCTGCTTGGCTGTGTCCATGGCCTTGCGCGCCTGGGGCGAGTCCGCCGAGATGTTGTACTTGCTCAGGAAATGGGTGATGTGCTCGCGGATGTCGTTCTCGTCGATGGTCCCGTCCCGGTTGGTGTCGAGCTTGGTGAAGATCTCCTCGCGCTTACGGGTTTCCACGTCCGTGGCCACATGTCCTCCTTGCCGGTGAACCGGTATGTCGCTGTGAAGTGCGGTTATCGAGCCGCGTGACAGCTCCGAACCAGGTATAGCCGTCACCCCTTTCCCCCACAACGGCTGGTCATCCAATAGGGCGGGAAGAGTGCCCGGACAGTGGACCGGCGGGTGGAGATTCTGATTGTTACGACAACAGAAGCGTTCGCGCGCATATGTTTTCGTTAGCCGAGAACGAATCGAAGAGTGTCCTGTTTCGTCGGTGGTCCCACGATCGGGTAGACGTGGGTTCGCTCGAGGGCATCGATGATCGTGCGACGGCATTCTGGCGAGGGCGCGATCGTCGCTGACGTCGTCGCCGGTGCCCCAGCAGCTCCCACCAGGTGAGGCGATGACCGACAGTATCCCCCTTCCCCGCTTGGTCGACATCGGACCGGACGTGGAGGCGTTGCCGGGCAACGTCTCCGAGGTCCGGCTGCGGGTCTGCGAGTGGACCGGGCTGAGCTACGACGAGGTCACCGAGGACGCCGACCTGACCGCGCTCGGCGTCGAGTCGATCTTCCTGATCCGGTTGGCCGCCGTGCTGCGCAGGCACGGCGTCCGGGCCGGGTTCCGGGATCTCGCGGAGCGGCCCACCCCGGCGGCGTGGTGGGAGCTCATCCGGGAGCGCGGGCCCGCCGCCCAGCAGCAGGCGGGGGCCGTGGACGAGTCCGCGTGGTTCCCGCTCGCGCCGATGCAGCACGCGCTCTGGATCGGCCGGACTCCCAGCCAGCCGTGCGGCGGTGTGCCCGCGCGGTTCTACGCCGAGTTCCACAGCCGCCCGGACGAGGGCGTCGACCCGGCCCGGCTCGACCGCGCGCTGCACGGTTTGGTGGAGCGGCACGGCATGCTGCGGGTGCGGATCGGCGCGGACGGGACCCAGCGCGTCGAGGAGCGCGCCGAGTGGCCCGGTCTCGTCGTCACCGACCTGCGTGCCGCCGCCGACGGGCAGGCGGACGCCGAACTGGCGGCGATCCGGGCGCGCCGCGGCGTGGAGCTGGCCGAGGGCCGGGTGCTCGCCGTGGGGTTGACCCTGCTGCCGTCCGGAGCGGCCAGGCTGCACGTCACCGTGGACATGGTCGCCGCGGACGCGCTGAGCCTGCGCAACCTGTTGGCCGATCTCGCCGGGCTGTATGACGATCCCGCAGACCCGCCCGCCCCGCTGGGCTACTCCTACCCCCGCTACCTCGCCGAGCGCGCCGCCGCCCGCGAACACCAGCGGACTGAGGCGCGGGCCTGGTGGGCCGACCGGCTCCCGCTGCTGCCCGGTCCGCCCGCGCTGCCGGTCGTCGACGAGGACGGGCCGCCCCGGATGACCCGGCGCCACCACTGGCTGTCCACTGAGGACCTGGGGCGGCTGCGGCCGGAAGCGGCACGCCACGGGCTCACCCCGGCCACGGTCCTGGCGACGGCGTTCGCCGAGACGGTCGCGGAGTGGAGCGCGGGAGACCGCTTCCTGCTGAACCTGCCGGTCTTCGACCGCGAGCCGCTGCACCCCGACGTCGACGGCCTCGTCGGCGACTTCTCCAGCTCGGTGCTGCTCGACGTCGACGTGTCCGAGACCATGCCCTTCGCCGACCGCGCCCGCGGGCTGCGAACGCGGCTGCGCGACGCCGCGGGCCACGCCGCCTACACCGGCGTCGAGGTGCTGCGGGACCTGAACCGCCTTGAGGGCGACCGCGTGATCGCGCCGGTCGTCTACACCAGCGCCCTGGAACTCGGCGAGCTGTTCGGCCCGCAGGTCCGGCGCCGCTTCGGCGACCCGTGCTGGTTCGCATCGCAGGCGCCGCAGGTGTGGCTCGACGCCCAGGTCATCGAGTTCGACGGCGGCGTCATGCTGAACTGGGACGCGCGCGAGTCGGTCTTCCCCGCCGGGGTGCTCGACGCGATGTTCGACGCCTACGTCGGCCTGGTCCGGGGCCTGCTCGACGACGCGGCGCGCTGGGACGAGCCGGTCCCGCCGATGCTGCCGCCTGCCCAGCGGGCCGTCCGAGCACGGGTCAATCAGACCGAGGGCGGCGCAGGCCCGGGCGTGCCGCTGCACCAGCGGTTCTTCGCCCGCGCGCTGGCCGACCCCGGCCGCACGGCCTTGATGTGGGGACGGGACGGGACGCTGTCGTACGGCGAGTTGGCCAATCGGGCGCTGCGGGTGGCGCGGCTGCTCCGCGACCGCGGGGTCGCGGCGGGCGACAGCGTGGGGATCACCCTGCCGAAGGGGCCCGACCAGGTGGCGGCCGTGCTCGGGGTGCTCGCCGCCGGGGCCGCCTACGTCCCCTCCGGCGTCGACGTCCCACCCGCCCGCCGGGCCCGGGTGTTCCGCGCGGCTGGGGCGCGGCACGTGCTCACCGACCGGTCGGTGTCCGAGGAGTGCTACCTGGAGCGGGTCGTGGTCGAGGACGCCGCCGCGGTCGAGCCGCTGGCCGCGCCGGTCCCGGTCGACCCGGAGTCGGTGCTGTACGTGATCTTCACCTCCGGCTCCACCGGGGAGCCCAAGGGCGTGGAGGTGCCGCACCGGGCGGTGGCCAACACCGTCGACGCGGTCAACGACCACTTCGGCATCGGCCCGGCCGACCGCACGATCGCGCTGTCCGCCCTGGACTTCGACCTGTCCGCCTACGACCTGTTCGCCTTCCTCGGGTTCGGCGGCAGCGTGGTGGTGCTCGACGAGGCGCAGCGGCGCGACGCCGCCGCGTGGGCCGAGCTGATCCGCCGGTGGCGGGTCACCGTGGTCAGCGCCGTTCCCGCGCTGCTCGACATGCTGCTCGTCGCCGCGGCCGAGGACGGGCTGGGGAGCGACTTGCGGGTGGTGATGCTCGGCGGCGACACAATCGGCGTCGACCTTCCCGGCCGACTGCGGGAGCTCGCGCCCGGCTGCCGGTTCGCGGGCCTGGGCGGGATGACCGAGGCGGCGATCCACGCCACCCTGTGCGAGGTCGACGCCGTCGACCCGACGTGGCGTTCGGTCCCGTTCGGCGTGCCGCTGCGCAACGTCGTCTGCCGTGTCGCCGACAGCCGGGGACGGGACTGCCCGGACTGGGTGCCCGGGGAGCTGTGGGTCGGGGGCGCGGGCCTCGCCCACGGCTACCGCGGCGACCGGGCGCGCACCGAGGAGAGGTTCGTCGAGCACGACGGCCGCCGCTGGTACCGCACCGGCGACCTCACCCGCTACCGGCCCGACGGCGCCATCGAGTTCCTCGGCCGGACCGACCACCAGGTCAAGATCCGCGGCCACCGCATCGAACTCGGCGAGATCGAGTCGGTGCTCGCCGCCCATCCCCGGGTGGACAAGGCCGTGGCGACCGTCGTGCGCGCCGCCGCCCGCCAGCTCGCGGCCGCGGTGGTCACGACCGCGCCGACCGAGCCCGCCGAGCTGCGGGCCTGGCTGGCCGAGCGGGTCCCCGGCTACCTCGTGCCCGAGCACATCCGCGTCGTCGAGACGATCCCGCTGACCCGCAACGGCAAGATCGACCGGGCGGCGGTCCAGCGGGCGCTGCTGGACGGGCGGGAGCGGGGCGACCGCGCACACCGCGAGCCGTGCTGCCCGGTCGAGCGCGTGGTCGCCGACCTGTGGCGCGACCTGCTCGACGTCGACCGCGTCGGGCTCGATGACGACTTCTTCGCCCTCGGCGGCGACAGCCTCCTGGCGACCCGGCTCATGCGCGGGCTCGCCGCCACCGGCCTGCGCGGCGCCGACCTCGCCGACCTGTTCGCCAGGCCGGTGCTCCGCGACTTCGCCGCCCTCCTCGCCCCCGGCGCCGCCGCGGCGCCCGCGGCCGTGCCCGCCGACCCGGAGCACCGGCACGACCCGTTCCCGCTCACCGACGTGCAGCGGGCGTTCTGGATCGGGCGCGACCCCCGGCTGCCGCTCGGCGGTGTCGGCTCGCACTACTACCTGGAGTTCGACGGCGACGACGTCGACATCGACCGGGTCGAGGAGGCGTGGAACCGGCTCGTCGCCCGCCACGAGATGCTGCGGGCGGTCATCGCCGCGGACGGCACCCAGCGCATCCTGCCCGAGGTCCCGCGCTATCGCATCGCCGTGGTCGACGCGGGCGATCACCCCGAGCCGGTGCTGCACCGGCTGCGCGCGACGCTGTCCCACCGGCTCTTCGACGTCGGGACCTGGCCGCTGTTCGAGATCCGCGCCGCGCGCTACGTCAGCGGCGGCAGGCAGCGCGTCCGCCTGTACGTCGGCATGGACAGCATCGTGATGGACGGACGCAGCATCATGGTGCTCTACACCGAATGGGCCGAGCTGTGCGCGAACCCGGACACCCGGCTGCCCGCACTCGATCTGTCCTATCGGGACTACCTGCGCCACGCGGCGCCCGACCCGAGGCGCGTCGCCGAGGCTCGGGACTACTGGCGCGGGCGCCTCGACGACCTTCCGCCGCCTCCCCGACTTCCCCTCGCGAAGGAGCCCGCCGCGGTCGGCAGGCCGGTCTTCCACCGGCTGCGCCACCACCTCGATTCCGCGACCTGGGCCGCGGTGACCCGTGCCGCGGCGGGCCACGGCCTCACCCCGAGCGCCGTCCTGCTCGCCTGCTACCTCGAAGTGCTCGGCGAGTGGAGCGACCAGACTGACCTGACGGTCACCATGACGGCCTTCGACCGGGATGATGTGCACCCGGACGTGCACCGCGTCGTCGGCGACTTCGCGTCGCTGCTGCTCGTCGGGCACCGGCGCGGCGCCGGGGAGGCGTTCGCCGCGTCGGCGCGCAGGCTCCAGGAGCAGGTGGGCCGCGACCTGACGCACCGGGCAGCGTCCGGGGTCTGGGTGCTGCGCGAGCTGGCCCGGCGCGGCGGCACGGCGTCCGCGTCGTTCCCCGTCGTGTTCACCAGCGTGCTCGGCGTCGTCGACGACGTCTCCCTCGACCTGCCCGGCTCGTTCCCCGAGCAGGTCTACGGCGTCACGCAGACACCCCAGGTGTGGCTGGACGCCAAGGTCACGCCGTCCGGCGGGGGAGTGGCGGTCGACTGGGACGTGGTGGACGAGCTGTTCGTCGAGGGCATGACCGACGCGATGTTCGCCAGCTACGTGCGCATGGTCGAGGGACTGGCCCGCGCCGACTGGGCGGCCCCGCTGCCACCCGCGCTGACCGACGGCGACCGGGCGCTGCGGGACTGGGCGCGGGAGAGCGCCGTGGTCGAGCAGGACGCGCCGTCCGCCGAGCCGCCATCGGGCGAGCCCGGTGACGCCGTGGAGGCGGCGGTCGCCCGGCTGTGGGGTGAGGTCCTCGGCGTGGACCGGGTCCGCCGCACCGACGACTTCTTCGCCCTGGGCGGCGACAGCATCGTCGCCACCCGCCTGATGGTCGCGCTCCGCGCGGAAGGGCTGGTCGGCGCGGAGATCGCCAGCCTGTTCACCCACCCGGTGCTGCACGAGTTCGCGGCGACCATCACGCGGGGGACGACGCGGGCCCGCGCCGCGCTCGTCGCCGACGAGGAGCACCGCCATGACCCGTTTCCGCTGACCGACGTGCAGGCCGCCTACTGGCTCGGCCGCCTGCCGGACTTCACCCTCGGCGGCATCGGCGCCCAGCTCTACGTCGAGTACGAGCACACCGACCTCGACGTGCCCCGACTGGAGCAGGCGTGGAACCGGCTGATCGCCCGCCACGACATGCTGCGCGCCGTGGTGGAACCCGACGGCACCCAACGGGTCCTGCCTGACCCGCCCGCCTACCGCATCACCGTGGTGGAGGGAGGCGAGTTCCCGGACGAGACGCTGGAGCGCGTTCGGGAGCAGCTGTGCCACGGCGCTCTCCAGGCGACCGAGTGGCCGCTGTTCGACGTGCGGGTCGTCACCAGGCAGGGCGGAGCACGGCTGTGCGTGGTGTTCGACAACATCATCGCCGACGGGCTCAGCATCCTCACGCTGCTGTCGGAATGGGACCGGCTCTACCAGGACCCACAGGCCCAGCTCCCACCCATCGGTGTCTCCTTCCGCGACTATGTGCTCGACACCGCGGCCGACCCCGACAGCCACGCCGAGGTGCTCGACTACTGGCGCGCGCGGATGGCCGACCTCCCGCCGGGGCCCCGGCTGCCGCTGCGGGTCCGGCCCGCCGAGGTCGACCGGCCCCGGTTCACCCGCCGCGAGCGCCGCGTCGACACCGCGACCTGGCAGGCCGTCACGGAGCGGGCGCGGGACGCGGGCCTGACCCCCAGCGTCGTGCTGCTCGCCTGCTACACCCTCGTCCTGGGCACGTGGAGCGCCAGCCGGGACCTGACCGTGAACCTGACGCTGTTCGACCGGCGCCCCGTGCACCCGGACATCACCCGCGTCGTCGGCGACTTCACCTCCCTGCTCCTGGTCGCCGACCGGCCCTTGCCCGCTGAGAGCTGGCTGGACCGCGCCCGCCGGCTGCAGCAGCAGGTGTGGCGCGACCTCGACCACCAGCAGGTGTCCGCGGTCCGCGTGCTGCGCGAGCTGGCCACCGAGAACGCCCGGCTGGCCGAGCCGGTGCCGGTCGTGTTCACCAGCATGCTGGGCGTGGACGACGCGCTGGCCCGATCGGTGCGCTGGCCCGACCTCACGCGGTCGCAGACCCCGCAGGTGTGGCTCGACCACCAGGTCATCGACCTGCCCGACGGACTCCTGCTGAGCTGGGACTCAGTCGACGAGCTGTTCCCCGACGGACTGGTCGACGCCATGTTCGACGCCTACCACGCCCTGCTGCGCGAGCTGGCCACCGCCGACTGGGCCGCCGCGCCCCTCGACCTGCTCCCCTCAGCCCAACGGGCGGTGCGTGAGCGGGTCAACGACACGGCGGGACCCGAGCCGGAGAGCACTCTCGGCCGCGGGCTGCTGCACGGCGCGTTCTTCGCCCAGGCCGCCGCCTACCCCGACCGGGTCGCGCTCGTCCACGACGGCGGCGAGCTGACCTACGCCGAACTGGCCGACCACGCGCGGCGCGTCGCCGGGATGCTGCTCGCGCACGGCGTCGCCGCCGGCGAGCCGGTCGCGGTGTGCCTGCCGAGGGGGCCGGAGCAGATCGCGGCCCTGCTCGGTGTGCTGGCCGCAGGGGCCGCCTACGTGCCGGTCGCCGTCGGGCACCCGCCGCTGCGCGTCCAGCGCGTCCTCGACCGCGGCGGGGTCAGGTTCCTGCTGGGCGACGACGACGTCACTCCGCCGGAGGGCGTGCGGCGCCTGCGAATCGGGGACGCTGCGGCATACCCGACCCTGGACGACGTCTGCGGCGAACCGGGCGGGCTGGCCTACGTCATCTTCACCTCCGGCTCCACCGGGGAGCCCAAGGGCGTCGAGATCCGGCATCGCAGTGCCGTCAACACCGTCGACGACCTGGTTCACCGGTACCACCTCGGGCCGGACGACCGCGTCCTCGCGGTGTCGGCAGTCGACTTCGACCTGTCGGTGTTCGACGTGTTCGGGCTGCTCGGCGCGGGCGGCGCGGTGGTCTGCATCGCGGAGGCCGCACGCCGCGACCCGCAGCGCTGGCTGCGGCTGGCGCACGAGCACCGGGTGACGGTGTGGAACAGCGTCCCCGCGGTGTTCGACATGCTGCTCTCCACAGGGGACGACCTGCCGGGCTCGCTGCGGCTGGTGCTGCTGTCCGGGGACTGGGTGGGGCTGGACCTGCCGGGCAGGCTCCGCGCGCAGAGCCCGAACCCCGATTGCGCGCTGGTCGCCCTCGGCGGGGCGACCGAGGCGTCGATCTGGTCCAACGCCTACGACGTCCATGCCGTCGCACCGGACTGGGTGTCGGTTCCCTACGGATTCCCGTTGCGCAATCAGCGGTTCCGGGTCGTGGACGAGGAGGGCCGCGACCGGCCGGACTGGGTGCCGGGCGAACTGTGGATCGGGGGCGACGGCGTGGCCCGCGGCTACCGGAACGCGCCCGATCTCACCTCCGCCCGGTTCGTCGAGCACGACGGCACGGTCTGGTACCGCACCGGCGACATCGGCCGCTACTGGCCGGACGGCACGCTGGAGCTCCTGGGCAGGCGCGACGACCAGGTCAAGATCCGCGGCCACCGGCTCGAACTCGGCGAGGTCGACGCCGCCGTCTCGGCGCACCCCGGCGTCGACCGCGCGGTGACCGTCGCCGTCGGCGACCGGGACGCCAGGCGGCTGGTCGCCTTCGTGCGGCCCACGGAGAGCGGCTCGCTCGCCGACCTGCCGCGGTTCCTCGCCGACCGCCTGCCCGCCCACGCCATTCCCAGGGTGGTCCCGGTGGACGGGTTCCCGCTGACGCCGAACGGCAAGATCGACCGCGCCGCGCTGGCCGGTCGGGAGGCCGAGCCAGCCGTGGCATCCGAGTCGGCGATCGTCGGCGAACGCGGGCGCGCGCTCGCCGCGATGTGGCGCGACCTGCTCGGCCGGGAGCCGCGCGGCGCGGAGGACAACTTCTTCGCGCTCGGCGGCGACTCGCTCAGCGCCACCCGGTTGACGCAACGGGTGCGCGGCGCGTACGGCGTCGCCTTGTCCCTGCGCGATTTCTTCGCCGACCCCACCATCGCCCATCTGGTACGGGCCATCGATCAGGCAGTGGCCGAGCAGGGCGTGGGATCCGAGCCGGAGGAGGGCAGCCTGTGAACGTCGGCGATCTGCTGGTGGAACTGGAAGACCTCGGCGTGCGCCTGTGGGCCGACGGCGACGCCCTGCGCTTCCGCGCGCCGCGCGGGGTGCTCACCGGCGAGCGGCGCGCGGTCCTCGCCGAGCACAAGGCCGAGGTGCTGCGCCTGCTCGACGGCCGTTCGGCGCTGCCCAGGCTGAGCGCCGACCCCGAGGGCAGGCACGAGCCGTTCCCGCTCACCCCCGTGCAGTCGGCCTACCTGCTCGGGCGCACCAGCGCTTACGACCACGGCGGCGTCGCCTGCCGGAGCTACCTGGAGGTCGAGTTCCCCGGAGTCGGGCCGGACGACGTCGAGCGGGCCTGGAACCAGCTCGTCGCCCGGCACGACATGCTCCGCGCCGTCGTCCACCCGGACGGCTACCAGCGGGTGCTCCCGGAGGTCGACCACTACCGCGTCCCGGTCTCGGATCTGCGCGGCGCCGACGCCCGGCGGCTGGCGGTTCACCTGGACCGCTGCCGCGACGAGATGACGGGGCGGGTCGATGATCCCGCGCGCTGGCCGCTGTTCGCGCTGCGGACGACCGTGACCGACGCGGGCGTGATCGCCCATCTCGCCGTCGAGCTGCTGGTCGTCGACGCGGCGAGCCTGCGCGCCCTGCTGTCCGAACTGGACGGTCTGGTCCACGGCGGGGAACCCGCCCCGCGGCCCGCCATCACCTTCCGCGACTACGTCCTCGCCGAGCACGGGCTGCGGGACACCCCGCGCTACCACCGCGACCGCGACTACTGGCTCGACCGGATCGCCGACCTCCCACCCGCCCCGGAGCTCCCGCTCGCCGAACGACACGACGGCCCGGCGCGCTTCGACCGGCACCACCACACGCTCACCGCCGCCGAGCTGGCCGGTCTGCGGGACAGGGCGGCCCGGCACGGCCTCACCGTCTCCGCGGTCGTGCTCACCGCCTACGCCGAGGTCGTCGGCCGCTGGAGCCGCCACCGCCGGTTCACCCTCAACCTGCCGATCGTCACCAGGTGGCCGCTGCACGACGACATCGACGACCTCGTCGGCGACTTCACCTCGGTCTCGCTCCTCGCCGTCGACCTCGACGCTGCCGACGGCTTCGCCGAGCGGGCCCGGGCGCTCTCCGCCCGCCTGTTCGACGACCTCGACCACCGCCTGTTCACCGGCGTGGACGTGCTGGCCGAACTGACCCGCACCGCCGGGCGGCCCGCGCTGATGCCGGTGGTGTTCACCAGCACGGTGGGATTCGGCACGCCGGGGACCAGCACGCCAGGGACCAGCACGGCGGCGACCGGCATTGCGGGGTCTTGCCATATGGGGATCGGCACCGCGGGGATCGGAACCGCGGGGTCGGGCATTGCGGGGTCCGGCACCGAGGGGTCCGGCATTGTCGGGTCCGGCACCGAGGGGATCGGCATCGCGGAGTCCGGCGTCGCCGCGTCGGCGCCTGCTCCTCGGGTTCGCCGCGGTCTCACCGAGACCCCGCAGGTGTGGGTGGACTGCCAGGTCGCCGAGCACGACGGCGGGCTCATGCTCGCCTGGGACGTGCGGCGCGGCGTCCTGCCCGGGAGCCTGGCCGCCGACGCGTTCGCCGCCTTCGCCGCACTGGTGGCGGACCTGGCGACCGACGACCGCTCCTGGGGCTCCCGCTTCCCGGTGCCCCTGCCCGCCGACCAGTCGGCCCGGCGCCGCCGGGTCAACGACACCGCGGTCGACCGGCAGGCGCGCCTGCTGCACGAGCCGGTGTTCGCCCGCGCCGCCGAGCGGCCCGACGCCGTCGCGGTCGTGGCGGGCAGGACCACGCTGACCTTCGGCGAACTCGCGGACCGAGCGGCCGTTCTCGCCGAGCGGCTGCGCGCCCAGGGCTGCGCGGCGGGCGAGCGGGTCGCGGTCGTCATGGGCAAGGGGGCCGAACAGGTCGTCGCCGTCCTGGGCATCCTGGCCGCGGGCGCGGTGTACGTGCCCGTTGACGCGGGCCAGCCCGCCGTGCGGCGCGATCGCGTGCTGCGCGACGCCGGTGTCCGGCTCGCGGTGGTGCGGCCCGGCGACGGCTCGGCGGACGGCCTGCCGGTGCCCTCAGTCGTCGTCGACCTCGCCGAAGAGGCCCGCGCCGCCGTCCCGCCCGCGGTGGACACCTCGCCCGCCGCCCCCGCCTACGTCATCTACACCTCGGGGACGACCGGCGACCCGAAGGGCGTGGTGATCAGCCACCGGGCCGCCGCCAACACCATCGACGACATCAACCGCCGCTTCGAGGTCGGCTCAGGAGACCGGGTGCTCGGCGTCGCCGGTCTCGGCTTCGACCTGTCGGTGTGGGACGTGTTCGGGGTGCTCGGCGCGGGCGGCGGGCTCGTGCTGCCCGACGACGACCGGGCGGCCGACCCGTCGCACTGGGCCGCGCTGATCGCCGAGCACGGCGTGACGCTCTGGAACAGCGTGCCCGCCCAACTGCAGATGCTGTGGGACTACCTGGAGTCCGAGCCCGCGGCCGACCTCACCTGCCTCCGCCTGGCCATGCTGTCGGGCGACTGGATCCCCGTCGAGCTGCCCGGCCGCGTGCACGCGCGGCACCCCGGCCTGCGCGTGGTGAGCCTCGGCGGGGCCACCGAGGCCGCGATCTGGTCCATCTGGCACCTGATCGACGAGGTACCCCCGCACTGGCGGAGCATCCCGTACGGAACGCCGCTGGAGAACCAGACCTTCCACGTCCTCGACGCCGCCGGTCAGGACTGCCCGGACTACGTGCCGGGCGACCTCCACATCGGCGGCATGGGCCTGGCCGAGGGCTACCTCGGCGACGCCGAACGCACGGCGGCGCGGTTCGTGACGCACCCGCGCACCGGGGAACGCCTCTACCGCACCGGCGACCTGGGCCGGTACCTGCCCGACGGGACGATCGAGTTCCTCGGCCGCGAGGACACCCAGGTCAAGGTCCGCGGCCACCGCGTCGAACTCGGCGAGATCGAGGCGGCGGCGCGCGCGCACCCGGCGGTCGCCGACGCGGCCGTGGTCGCCGTCGGCGACCGGGGCGCCCGCAGGCTGGCCGGGTTCGCCGAACCTGCCCGCGGCGTGCCGCCCGAGGACTCGGCTGCGGCGGCCGCCGCCGCGTCGACCGCGGCGGCGATCGAGGCCGAACTCGGCGGCGGCGACTTCACCGCGCTGATGCGGGCCGTGGACGAGGTCGCCGTCCTCTCGATCGCGGCCCGCCTGCGCGCCGCCGGGCTGTTCGCCGAGACCACGGACCAGCACGACCTCGCCGCGATCGCCGAGGCCACCGGGGTCTCGGCAGCACAGCACAGCCTGCTGCGCCGGTGGATGGCCGCACTGGCCGACGCCGGGGCGGTGCGCGTCGACCCCGCGTCGGGGCGCTACCGAGATCTCGTCCCCGCGACCGGGTCCGACATCGACGCGGCCTGGCAGCGCATCGGGGAGCTGAACGAGCGCGTGGGCTACGGCGCGGCCACCCTCGAGTACATCCGCACCTGCGCGGGCCGCCTCGACGAACTGCTCGACGGCAGGCTCGACGTGCGCGACCTGCTGTTCCCCGGCGGCGAGATCGGCGCTGCCCACGCGGTCTACCGGGAGAACCTGGTGGGCCACAGCGTGCACCGCATGGTGATCGCCGCCGTGCGCGCGATCGCGTCCGGCCACCCGCGCGGCGGGATGCGGGTGGTGGAGGTCGGCGGCGGGATCGCGGGCACCAGCACCGACCTGATCCCCGCGCTCGCGGAGTTCGAGCCGGACTACCTGTTCACCGACATCTCCGAGTTCTTCCTCAACGCCGCGCGGGAGAAGTTCGCCGACCACCCGTGGGTGCGCTACGGCCGCTTCGACATCAACGTCGACGCCCGCGCGCAGGGCCTGCCGCCCAACAGCGCGGATGTCATCATCTGCGCCAACGTCCTGCACAACTCGCGCGACGCCGACGAGGTGCTCGCCCGGCTGCGCGAGGTGCTGGCCCCGGGCGGCTGGCTGGTGTTCCTCGAACCGACGAAGCGGCACAACTTCCCGCTGCTGGTGTCGATGGAGTTCGAGTTCTTCAGCGAGCTGACCCGGTTCACCGACCTGCGCAAGGAGACCGGGCAGGCGTTCTTCACCAGGGACCAGTGGCTCACGCTGCTGGAACGGGCGGGAGCCGAGGAGCCGCTGTGCCTGCCGCCTGCCGACCACGCGCTGGCCGCGTCGGGGCAGGGGCTGTTCCTGGCGCGGTTCAAGACCGACCGCGCGAGGCTGACCACTGACGACCTCCGCGCGCACCTGGCCCGGCGGCTGCCCGACCACATGGTGCCTCCGCGCCTCGAACTGGTGGACGCCATCCCGAGGACCGCCAACGGCAAGACCGATCGCGCCACGCTGACGGCCTGGGCCGCCGATCCCGACCCCGGTGACCACGTCGTGGCGGTCGAGGAGCCCGCCGACGACCTGGAACGCCGGATCGCCGCGCTGTGGGCCGAACTGCTCGGCGTCGACCAGGTGGACCGGGGTAAGGACTTCTACTCCCTCGGCGGGGACTCCCTGCTGCTGTCGCGCATGGTCGGCCTGCTCCGCGACCGCGAACCGGAGGCCGCCGGACTGGAATGGCCGGAACTGCTCCGCCACCTGCTGCGGGACGCCACGGTCCGGGGTCTGGCCAGCTACCTGCGCTCCGCCCAGCCGACGTCGCAGGACGCGGCGGCCACGTCCTCGGGGCTGATCTGGCTGGACGGCCCGACCGGCGATCAGGCCGCCTGCGTGCTCGTGCACGCCGGGTCCGGTTCGCTGCAGCCCTACCGGGCGGTCCTGCCGCACCTGCGGGCCGCGTACCCCGGCAGGCTGGCGGGGTTGCAGCTCGACGACCACGACCGGTACCTGGCGCTGCCCGCCGAGGTGGTCATCGACCGGCTCGCGGCGGACTACGCCGAGAGCCTGCTCGGCGTGGGGGAGCGGTTCCGGCTCACCGGCTACTGCGTGGGCGGCCTGCTTGCCACCGAGATCGCGCGCACGCTCACCGAGGCCGGGGCCACGGTGGACGAGCTGACCGTGATCAGCTCCTACCGTCCGCCAGCGGTCCACGACGAGTTGCTGGTGGAGTACGTGTTCGCCCTCGCCGCCGGGGTCGACATGGCGGCGGCCGGGCTGCCAGCCGACGCCGACGCCTTCGGCGGCGCCGTCCGCGCCATCCTGGACGAGTCGCCGCAGTGCGTCCCGGACGGCGCGCTCGCGAGCCTCACCGGCCAGCACGGCGAGATCGGCGAGCGCTTCCGGGCGCTGGCGGCACGCTCCCGCGAGGACCGCGTCGCCGCGCTGCACCGGGCCACGTGCGGGACCGGGGCCTACCACCTCGGTGAGCAGAACCTGGCCGAGTTCACCCGGCTCCTCGACGTGTTCCGGCACACCATGCTCGCGGTGTCCCATCACGTCCCGGAGCCCTACCTCGGCTCGGTCACCCTGCTGCGCAACAGCGACTCGTCGACGCTCCTGCCCGGCACCCGCGCCGACGTCGGCGCGTTCTGGCAGCGGATCTGCGTGGGCGAGCTGACCGTCCGCGACATCCCCGGCGACCACTTCGGCTGCGTGTCGGCCGAGGGCCTGGGCACGCTGCTGACCGGGGGTGGTGGGTGAGCGCGTCCGTCGCGGTCCTCGGGGCCGCCGGGCTGGTGGGGCGGGCGGCGGTGGGCATGCTGCGGGAGCTGGGCGTGGGCGAGGTGCGGGCGGGCTTCCGTCGCACACCGCCCCGGGACGGCTTCGCCGAGCCGGTCCACGTCGACGCCGACGACCCGGTGTCGTTGGCGCGCTTCTGCGCCGACGCCGACCTGGTGCTCAACTGCGCCGGGCCGTCCTACCTGTTGCTGGACCGGGTGGCCAGGGCGGCGCTCGCCGCGGGCGCCCACTATGTCGACGTGTCCGGGGACCAACCGGCCTACCACCTGCTGGCCGGGTCGGACCCGGGCACCTGCGTGGTCCTCTCCGCTGGCATGCTGCCGGGGCTGGCGAACCTGGTGCCCCGCGTGCTGGCGGCGGGCGACAGCCTCGCGGGCGCGGAACTGGTCGTGCACGCGGGCGGGATCGAGCGGTTCGGCCGCGCGTCGGCGGGCGACCTGGTGCTCTCGGTCGACAGCACCGGGCTCGACAGCACTGGGCTCGACAGCAATGGGCACAGCGGCCACTGGTACGGCGAGGCCCTTGCCGCGTGGCGGGACGGCCGCCCGGTCTCCGGCGCGCTCGCGCCCGCCGAGGACGTCGAGCTGCCGCACTTCCCCGGCCGGGTCGGCCTGATGCCGTTCCTCACCGCCGACAGCGCCCGCCTGGCGCGGACGAGCGGTCTTGCGGCGCTCGACTGGTTCAACGTGTTCACCGGAACCCGCCTGCGGCCCGCCCTGACCCGGCTGCGCGGGCGCGTGCCGCGCGACCCCGCCGCGCTCGACGCGGCCGTGGACGAGCTGATGGCGGCGGGCGAGGTGGATCGCGCGGGCCAGGACCCCTACTACCTCATGGCCTTCACGCTGTGCTCCGGGACGGCCGGGCGCACCGCGGTGCTGAAGACGGGCAGCAGCTTCGAGCTGACCGCCGCGACCGCCGCGCTGACCGTCCGCGCGGTGGTGAACGGGGAGATCCCCCGCGGCCTGCACTACGCCGACGATGTCCTGCACCCCGAAGCGACGCTGCAAGGCGTGCGCGACCTCGGCGCGCTGCCCGTGTTCGACGTCCGGGACCACGAACGGGGGGCGACAGTGATCGAGGAGGGGCTGTTGTGAGCAGCGCGGACCGACCCCGCGTCCTCGTCTGCGGCACGTCGTTCGGCCGCGTCTACCTGCGTGCCGTGCACGACGACCCGACGGTCGACCTGGCGGGCGTGCTGTCGCGGGGCAGCGCGGCGTCGCGGCAGTGCGCCGACGCCTACGGCGTGCCCTGCTACCGCGACGTCGACGACCTGCCCGACGACCTCGACATCGCCTGCGTCGTCGTCCGCGCTGCCGTCGCGGGCGGCTCGGGGGCCGAGCTGTCCCAACGCCTGATGGCCAGGGGTATCCATGTGCTGCAGGAACACCTGCTGCACCCCGATGAGCTGGCGGCCTGCCTGCGCGCCGCCCGCCGCCACGGTGTCCGGTACCGGGTGAACGCGTTCTACCCGCACGTGGCGGCCGTGCGCCGGTTCCTGGACGCGGCCGAGGTCCTGCGGCGCCGACACCGGCCGCTGTGCGTGGACGCCACGGCGGGCGCCCAGGTGCTGTACCCGCTGGTCGACGTGATCGCCCGCGCCGTCGGCGGCGCCCGGCCGTGGCGCTTCGCCGACGCGGTCCCGCCACCGGCCGTCCTCGACGGACTGGCCCACGCCCCCGGCCCGTACACCCACCTGCACGGGGTCATCGGCGCGACACCGGTGTCCCTGCGCGTGCAGAACCAGATCCACCCGGCCGACCCCGACAACCACGCCCTGCTGCTGCACCGGCTCGCGCTGGTCTTCGAGTCCGGTGTGCTCACCCTCGCCGACACCCACGGCCCGGTCCTGTGGAGCCCGCGCATGCACAGCGAACGCGATGAGACCGGCAGGCTGATCATGGACGGCCCGGGCACCGCGCGCCTCGACGTGCCGGGCACCGAGCCGCTGGGCCACGCGGACGGCCCCACCTTCCGCGAGGTCTTCGACCGGGTGTGGCCGGACGCGGTCAGAGTGGCGCTGGGGGAGCTGAGGGCCGACATCGCCGACGGCCACCGCGCGACGGTGGCGGGCCAGTGGGCGCTCACGGTCACCGCCATCTGGCACGACATCACCGAACGGCTCGGCCCGCCGCTGCTCATCCGCCCGCCGACCCCCGAGCGCGTCGACCTGCCGGAGCTCGTCGGCCGGGGCGAACGCCGATGAACGCCGTGCTCCAGTCCCTGACCGCGCTGGCCCGGTTCACCACCGACCCCTACCGCACGATGGACCGGCTGTATGAGCGCAACGGCCCGGTGTCGTGGGTGGGCGCCGGGCCGGTCCGCTTCGCCCTGCTGCTCGGTCCCGAGGCCACCGAGTTCGTCATCGGCAACTCCGAGCTCTTCAGCTGGCGGCGCGCCTTCGCCGCCCTGGAGCCGCTGGCGGGCCCGGGAGCGCTGGTGGTCAACGACGGGCCCCGGCACCGGCGGCTGCGCAGGCTGGTGCGGCCCGCGTTCACCGCCGACCGGCTCGCCGGGTGCGCGGACGCCACGCGGCGGCATGTGGCGGCCGTGATCGACACCTGGCGGCCGGGCGACGTGGTCGAGGTGTACGGCCGCCTCCGCTCGGCGTTGCGGGACGCCACCGCGGAATGCCTCTTCGGGCCCGGCGCGCTGCGCCGCGCGGACGGGCTCAACGCCCACCTGCAGGCCATCCACGAGGCGATCGACGCAGGCCCCCTGGTGCGCAGCCTCCAGGGCCGGGGGCTGCCGTCGTGGCGACGCGCTCTCGCCGCCCGTGCGGTCATCCGGCAGTGGGTGGCCGAGGAGAGCGTGCGCGGCCGGTCCGGTCCCGACGTGCTGTCCGCGCTGCTGGACAGCCGGGCCGACGGCGGCCTGACCCAGGACGAGGTCTGCGACCAACTCGTCAGCTTCTGGGCGGCCGGGGCGGAGACCACGGCGGCGACGGTCGCCTGGGCGCTGCACTGTGCGCTGTCCGATCGGGCGGTGTGGGACGGCATCGTCGGCGAGGCGTCCGCGGGGGACGACCCGCCGTACCTGGACCAAGTGGTGCGGGAGACGCTGCGGCTGTACCCGGCGACCGCGGTCGCCCAGCGGGTCGCGGCGACCGGGTTCGCCTTCGCGGGCCACCGGTTCCCGGCCGGGACCACGCTGCTGTTCAGCCCGTACCACACGCACCGCATCAAGGCACTGTGGACGGACGCGCTCCGCTTCGACCCCGGCCGCTGGGACCGCGCGCGGCCGCGCCGCCACGAGTACCTGCCCTTCGGCGGCGGGCCGCACCGCTGCGTCGGGGCCGGGCTGGCGACGGCCATGGTCAAGGCCGCGCTCGCCGAGGTCGCCAGGAGCGCCGATCCCTGGTTGGTGTCGAGGGACGCGACGCCCACCGGTCTCGTCGGCATGCGTCCCAAGCACGGGCTGACCCTGCTCGTGCGCGACGTGGTCCGGACGGGAGGGGTCGCTCGATGAACGCCTGGCCCGAGGCGGACGCGGCCCGCTACCGCGCGGAGGGCTACTGGCGCGGGGAGACGTTTCCCCGCTTCCTCGCGCGGGTGACGGCCGCCTACGGCGACCGGACCGCGCTGGTCGACGACCGCGTGCGGCTGACCTACGCCGAACTCCGCGCACAGGTCGACGTCGTCTCCCGCGGCCTGCGCGAACTCGGGATCGGCGCGGGGGACGCGGTGCTCGTGCAACTGCCGAACCGCGCCGAGTTCGTGGTGCTGTGGTTCGCGCTGCAGGAGATCGGCGCGGTGCCGGTGCACGCCCAGCCCGGCCACCGGCGGACCGAGATCACCCACCTCGCCCGCATGACCCGCGCCGTGGCGCACGTGATCCCGGACGTGCACGCGCGGTTCGACTACCGCGACCTCGCCGCTGCCTGTTCGGCAGTGCGCCACGTCATCGTCGTCGGCGCACCGGGGACCAGCGGGTTCATCGCGTGGGACGACCTCATGTCGGCGCGCGCCCGACCGGTCGGCGTCTCCGCGCGGCCGGACGACCTGGCGCTGCTCCTGCTCTCCGGCGGCACCACCGGCCTGCCGAAGCTGGTGCCCCGCACGCACGACGACTACCTCTACAACGCCAGGGCCGCGGCCGAGGTGTGCCGGCTGGACACGGACACGGTGTACCTGGCGACCCTGCCGGTGGCCTTCAACTTCACAATGAACTGCCCCGGCGTGCTGGGCACGCTGGGTGTCGGTGGGACGGTCGTGCTGGCCGACACCCAGGACCCGGCCAGTTGCTTCGACTGGATCGAGCGCGAGCGGGTGACCATCACGGCGATCACCCCGCTGCTCGCCCCGGTGTGGGCCGACGAGGCGCGGCACCGGGAAGCGGACCTGTCGAGCCTGCGCGTCCTGCAGATCGGCGGCGCCCGGCTGGCCGAGGACCTGGCGCGCGAGGTGATCGACAGCTTCGACTGCACCGTCCAGCAGGTGTTCGGGATGGCCGAGGGCCTGCTGTGCCTGACCCGGCTCGACGATCCGCCCGACGTCATCGCCACCACGCAGGGCACACCGGTCTCGCCTGCCGACGAACTGCGCGTGGTCGACGAGCACGATGTCGACGTGCCGGACGGCGAGGTCGGTGAACTGCTCGTCAAGGGGCCGTACACGCTGCGCGGCTACTACCGGGCCCCTGAGCACAACGCCACCGCGTTCGTCGACGGGTACTACCGCACAGGCGATCTCGTGCGGCGTCTGCCGTCGGGACACATCGTCGTGGTGGGCCGCCGGAAGGACCAGATCCAGCGGGCGGGGGAGAAGTTCGCCGCGCCCGAGGTGGAAGGCCACCTGCAGGCCCACCCGGCGATCCGGTCGGTCGCGCTGGTGCCCGCGCCGGACCCGGTCCTCGGCGAGCGCTCCGTCGCCTTCATCGTGCCCGCCGGGTCCACCGTGCCCACCCGAAGGGACCTGGCGGCGTACCTGTCCGACCGCGGCCTCGCCGCCTACAAGACGGTCGACGACGTGCGGCCGCTCAGCGACCTGCCGCGCACCCCCGTCGGCAAGCTGGACAAGAAGGCGCTCGCCCGGCTGCTCGACGACGAACCGACCGCCCCGTGAAGGGAAGCGCATGACCACCACGTCCCCGTGCTACCACGAGACGACCGTCCCGGTGACCGCCGACCCGCTCGACGTGGTGGTGCGCCTGGCCGAGGCGGGACCGGACGACGACTACGTCGTCTACGAGAAGGACGGCGCGTTCACCTACGCGGGCGGGGTGCTGGCCGAGGTGACCGTGGACCGCGACGGAGGCAGGCTCGGCGACACCGCGCTGCCCTGGAACGGCAGGCCGCTGGAACTGGTCAGGGCGCTGCTGGCGACCCTGCCGATGCCGGGGTGGCGGGCCTACGGGTGGGCGGCCTTCGAGCTGGCCTACGCCAGCGACCGCGACCGGCTCGGCGACCAGCGCCTCGCGCACCTGATGGTGCCGCGCGGCGAGGTCCGCGTCGCGGACGGCCGGGCGCGGATCAGGGCCGTCGACCCGACCCAGGTCGCCGTCCTGGCCGACGTGGTCGCCGCGTCCCGCCCGCTCGCCGTGCCGTGCCCCCGTCCGGTCAACGTCCGCGCCGTCGACGGCCACCGTTATCGCGCCGCCGTGGCGGACGTGCTCGGGGACATCTGCGCCAACCTGGTGCAGAAGGCGATCCTGTCGAGGGTCGTCGAACTGGGCGCCGTCGACCTCGCGGCCACCTACGCGCTGGGCCGCCGGGCCAACACCCCGGCACGGTCCTTCCTGCTGCGCATGGACGGCGTCGAGGCTGCCGGGTTCAGCCCCGAGGTCGTCGTGTCCGTGGCCGCGGACGGCGAGGTCGTCAGCCAGCCGCTCGCGGGCACCCGCCCGCTCACCGGCGACGAGAACCTGAACGAGCACTACCGGACCGAACTGCTCTCCGACGTCAAGGAGATCCACGAGCACGCCATCTCCGTCAAGCTCTGCCACGACGAGCTGCTGGCGGTCTGCGCGCCCAGGTCAGTGCACGTGCGGGACCTGATGACGGTGAAGGGGCGCGGCACCGTCCAGCACCTCGCCTCCCACGTCGGCGGCCTCCTCGCCCCCGGCCGCGACGCCTGGGACGCCTTCGCCGCGGTCTTCCCCGCCGTCACCGCCTCCGGAGTCCCGAAGGAAGCCGCCTACGCCGCGATCCGCCGCCACGAACCCGAGCCCCGCGGCCTGTACGCGGGCGCGGTCATGACGGTGGACGCCTCCGGCGAACTCGACGCGGCACTGGTGCTCCGATCGATCCACCGCCACCACGGCCGCACCTGGCTCCGTGCGGGCGCGGGCATCGTCGCCCAGTCCACACCGGACCGCGAGTTCGCCGAAACCTGCGCCAAGCTGGACAGCGTCGCCCGCTTCCTCGTCCCGGCCCCGTCCGAGCAGGTACACCCGACAGACGGCAACCCACCCCAGCCCGCCTGTCTCCACGATCACTGACGCCGCCGACGAACCGATGGTCCCGGTGCAGTGCATCGGCCATCCGGGCGGCAAGCTCCGAAAACCCTCCCTCCTCGACGACCGCGCTGTGGGGCCGTTTCCACCTCTAACCGGCACCAGGCGCGATCGTCACGCAGCTTGACGCGCACCAACCCCAGCCCGCTTGAGCGACACCTCCGCACCGTCGTCAAACCAGCCAGTCCGGTCGGAAAGAGCCCGTCGAGCTCAAAGTCATGTGGATGCCCGACCCCGACACCCCGAACGAGGCCGCCCGGATCACCACCATCCCCGCCACCCTCGACACCGCGAACGACACGGTCACCGTCACCGCCAACCCCGGCACCGCGAACCGAGGCAGCAGTTACGAGCTGATCCGCCTCATCCTCCGATACCAGTAGCAGCCCGGACTGAGTTGACCCCGCCCCAAGGTCAGCCTGGAGCCTGGCCGCATGACGGAGAACAGACCGACCCAGGGGATTCAGCAGAGAGCGCGCAGGTCGCGGACCTTCCGGCGGGTGGGGATCGCGGCGCTGGCGGTCACGCTGGTGGCCGGGATGGCCGCTGCGGGTGGCACGGCCGTGGTGGAGGCCGGGCAGGATCGTCCGGAGTTGCGGGACGCCATGCGGGAGTTCGTCGACATCGGCTTCGCCGGGATGCAGGTGCGCGTGCACGATGAACGGGGGGAGTGGGTGGGCAGCGCCGGGGTGCGCAAGCTGGGCGCGAGCGCGCCGCCGCCGACGGACGGGCGGTTCCGGGTCGGCAGCAACACCAAGACCTTCGTCGCGACCGTGGTCCTGCACCTGGTGGCCGAGGGCAGGCTAGACCTGGATGACCCCGTGGCCGACCACCTGCCGCGGTTCGGTCTGGACCCGCGGATCACGGTTCGGATGCTGTTGCAGCACACCAGCGGGATCTTCAACCACACCGGCGACTACTACGACGGGAAGGCCATGCCCGGCCTTCCCTCGACAGGCCGGGAGTGGGTGGACAACCGGTTCCGCACCTACCGGCCGGAGGAGTTGGTGCGGTTCGCGCTGTCCCAGGGACCGCTGTTCGCCCCGGGGACGGACTGGAACTACTCCAACACCAACTACACGCTCGCCGCACTGCTGATCGAGCAGGTCACCGGCCACTCCTACGCCGAGGAAGTGCGGCGCCGAGTCCTGCGCCCACTCGGGTTGCGCGACACCGTGGTGCCGGGCGCCTGGTCGGGGCTTCCCGGACCGCACGCCCACGGCTACTACCACTACCAGGACGCAGGCCATCCGAAGACGGTCGACGTCACCCGCCGGAATCCCTCCCTGCTGTTCGGCGCAGGCGACATGATCTCGACCACCCAGGACCTCCACACGTTCTTCTCCGCGCTGCTGGGCGGCAGGCTGCTGCCCGCCCCGCTGCTGGCCGAGATGCGCACGCCGCACCCGAAGAGCGGCTTCGGCCTGGGGTTGCGCGTGCAGGACGCGGGCCCCGACTGCGCAGGCACCCTCTTCTTCCACAACGGCAGCACCGTCGGCTACGGGGCGCTGGTATACAGCACCCCCGACGGCGGTAAGACGCTGACGGCGTCGATAACCGGCGGGAATGCCGAGGTCGATCTGGTGGAGGATTACCCGAAGGCGTTGGACGGCCTCCTCACGGAGGTGTTCTGCGGCTGACGAGCCCCAGCGTCAAAGCGACGAGGCGGTGCGGCTTGACCTTGACCTCGGGTCAGGCCGCACACTCGGCGCATGGCACCCACGACGACCGGCGGCGTCACGATCGGGCAGGCGGCGGCGTTCGCAGGCGTCACGGTGAAGACCGTGCGGCACTACCACCAGCACGGGCTGCTCGACGAACCGCGACGCGACAGCTCCGGCTACCGCCGGTACACCTCGGCCGACCTGCTGCGGCTGGTCCAGGTCCGCACCCTGGCCGCCGCCGGGGTTCCGCTGGCTGATGTCGGGCCGCTGCTCGACGCCGACGCGGAGCAGTTCGCCACCGCACTCGTCGACGTGGAACGACGCCTCACCGAGCGGATCGACGACCTGATCGCCCGCCGCGACACCCTGCGGCAGCTCGCCGACGCCGACCGGCTCCTGCTGCCCGACCGCGCCCTCGCCCTCCTCGACCGGCTCACCGAACTCGACCTCGACCCGGACTACGTGGCAGGCCAACGGGAAGCCCTGGTGCTGGCCAAGGCTCTGGCGCCGGAGCTGTTCGCCATCTTCCTGACTCACCTCGAACACCGGCTCGACGACCCTGAGTTCGTCCAGCTGACCCAACGCGCCTGGGACGCGCAGACCTGGGACCCGGACGACCCCCGGGTCGACGAACTGGCCACCGCGCTCGCCGACAAGCTGCTGGCCGACCACGACCTGCTGGCGCTACCGAGCGGCTACGAGCCGCGATCCGATGACGCGAGTCGGTACGGGCTGATCAACCACCACCGCGAACACCAGCGAACCTGGGCGCGGCTGAACGCGCTGGTCGAAGCCAGACTGCGCGCCGCGGGCGTACCCATCCCACACCAATGACCGGACGCCAGGAGGGGGTGCGCGCAGCGGCGGGTCAGTCGCCCTTCGGCACGTCGGCGAGGGCGCTGTGATCGCCGGTCTTGTCGGTCGGGATGACGCTGAGTGAGCCGTCGGTCTCCAGGACCACGGCCGCCACCTGGTCGAGCCCGCCGAGGCCCTGGGTGCGGACCGCCTGCAGGACCTCCGATCGCGTGACGCGCTGCTCGCGCATCGCCTGCTCGCGCAGTCGGCCTTGCCGGACCAAGAGGGTGGGGCGCGACCGCACGGCCCGCCGGAACGGCCGGTAGCGCACCGCTGTCCAGGCGACGACGAACTGGGCGGCGATGAGCAGGGCCAGCGCCAGGACACCTTCGGCCAGCGCGACGTCGGTGGTCAGCAGGATGGTGGACAGGGTGGAGCCGAGCGCCACGGTGACGACGAGGTCGAAGGCGTTCATCTTGGCCAGGGTCCGCTTGCCCGACAGCCGCAGCACCACGATGAGCAGGACGTAGGCCGGGACGCCGACCACGACCACGCGGCCGAGCCCGGTCCAGGAGTCGAAGAACATGCCCCCGCCTACCCGCGCGCGACCAGGCGGACACCCGCGATCGAGGTGTCGTTCCGAGGCGAGCGGGTAGCCGAGGGACGAAACCGATCAACGACGGGAGGAACCGTGTCCAGCAGTGAGACCGGTCAGGTGACCGGCACCCCGGACAAGGACTACAACCTCATCTGGTTCGTCGAGGCGTGCCTGAGCAACGCGCTGCGCCTGGAGACCTACATCGCCGACGCCGAGCGTGCAGGCGACAGCGAACTCGCCGACTTCTTCCGCCGCGCGCAGGGCGAGAGCCGCAAGGGCGGCGAGCAGGGCAAGCAACTGCTGGCCCAGCGACTCGGCCGGTAGCCCCCGCCGGAGGCGCGCGCGGCGGAACGAGCCCGCCGAGCCCGCCACGGCGGAAACGAGCCCGCCGAGCCGCTACAGCGAAACGAGCTCGCCGAGGCTGCCACGGCGGAACGAGCCCGCCGAGGCCGCCACGGCGGAACCGAACTCGCCGAGGCTGCCACGGCGGGAACGTGCCGCCGAGGCTGCTCGGCGGGACGGACTCCGACTTGGCCGTGGCGGAACGAGCCCGGGGGCTGCGGCACGAGCCCGGGGGCTGCGGCACGAGCCCGGGGGCTGCGGCGGAAAGACGTGAGCCGGGAGAAGCGCCCGGGCTCGGCCCGTTCGCCCGGTCGCCGCGCCGCAAGCGGCGGATCCGGTGCAGTGCCGCAGGCGGGTCCGTTGCCTTGCCGCAGGGAGAGGATCAGCAGGAGGGAGAGGATCAGCAGGCAGGTCCGTTGCCGTGCCGCAGGCTGGCGGTTCAAGGGGCCTGTGCCGCCGCGGGTCCGTTGCCGTGCCTCAGGGGGCAGGTCAGGAGCCCGTGCCGCCGCGGCGGCGGTCCTCGGCTCTGGCCTCGGCGCCGGACTGGCCCGCCGCGCTCTCCGGGTCGCCCGCCACCCGGCCGACGAAGGTGTCGCTGGGGCCCGCGCCGGTGGTGCTCCCGCGGTCACCGGTGCCGGGGCCGTCGGCGCCCCCGGTCGCCCTGCTGCCCGCCACCGCGTCGTCGGAGGCCACGTCCTGCTCGGCCGGGCCATCCTGCGCACCACTGCGGCGCACGGTGAAGCTGGCGATGACCAGGACGGCCAGCATGACCGCGACACCCAGCCCCACCAGCCCGTTCGCCCCGGTCGTCAACCCGATCACGAAGAGGACCACTCCGCCTGCTCCGAGCACGGCCAGCGCGACTGCCTTGGTTGTCATCCGGGACCTCCTGTCCGCTGGTGCCCGGGTACCCGGACTACCCCGGTTCGGAAACAGATGGACCGCCCAGGCGTCGAGTGCGCTTGGCCGCCGCGCGGTGCGGACAACCAGCCGGGAGAGCCCCTATGCCCTGACAGCAGGGTTGGCTGGGCATCCGGGCGTGGGTAGGGTGGCTGGTCCGGTGTGGACCTGCGCGGGGCGAGGTGAGGGCGGCGGGGCGGGCGGTTGTCGGGCGGGCGGACCTGGTGGCTGCCGTCGGCGCGCACCTCGCCGACGGCGGGGGTGTGGTGCTGACCGGGCCCGGGGGGATCGGGAAGTCCACAGTGCTCGACGTGGTGGCCGCCGCGTATCCCGGGCCGGTGGTGCGGGCGGCCGGGGCGGAGGCCGATCGGTGGGTCGACGGCGGGGTGCTCGCCGATCTGCTGGCCGCCGTTCCCGACGACGTGGTGGAGGGGCTGCCGGACGCGCAGCGGGAGACGGTCCTCAAGCGGGCGGGGGACCCGGTGGCGTTGCGGGCGGCGTGGCGGGCGGTGCTGGTCGCGATGGAGCCGCTGGTGGTGCTCGACGACGTGCAGTGGATCGACGCGGTGTCCGCCGAGGTCCACGCGCACGCGGTGCGGGTGTTCGGGGCGACGCTCGCCGTGGTGGTGGCAGGTCGGGACGAGCCAGCGCAGGTCGGGCTGCTGGTGCCGCGGCCCGTGCTGCGCGTGGCCGTGCCGCCGTTGCAGGCAGGCGACATCGCCGAACTCGTCGCCGAATACGGCCTGTCCGCGCGCGAGGCGCAGGCGCTGCACGCCGACGCCGCGGGCAACCCGGCGTTGGCACTCGCCCTGGCCGCGGAGGGACAGGCCGTCGCCCCGCCGTCGGCCGGGGCCGCGCGCGTGCGGGCCGGGCTGGCCATGCTGTCGCCGCAGGCTAGGAAGACGCTGCTCCTGTGCGCGCTGGCCAGCGCGCCGACCACGCGCCTGCTCCTGCGGGCCGGGCGGGCCGACGCGCGGCAGGAGCTGGCCGAGGCGGTGGCCGCCGGGCTCGTCTTCCTCGACGCCGACACGATCCGCTTCACCCCGCCCGGCGCCGCGACGGTCGTCGCCGATCTCGCCACTGCCGAGGACAGGGCGCGGGCGCACCGCGTGCTCGCCGACGCGGTGGTCTTCCCCGACCAGCGCGAGCGGCACCTGGCGCTGGCCTCCGACCGGCCCGACGCGCGGGTGGCGCGCACCCTGGTCACCGCTGCCGACGGCGCGCTGCGCCGGGGCGCCCGGGACCTGGCCGCCGAGCTGTTCATGCTCGCCGCCGACCGCACCCCCGTCGACCAGGCCGCCACGCGACAGCGGTGGCTGGTGGCGGCGGCGCAGGCCGGGGCGGGCGCGGGGCTGGAGGAGCTCACCCGACGCGCCGTGGACGCCGTGCTGTCGGCGGACTCGCTGCCGCTGGACCGGGTGCGGGTGCGCATGGCGCTGGCGCACCTGGAGGGCCAGCGGGTCGGCGACATCCCCGAGGTGTTCGCCGCCGCGGCCGTCGACGCCGGGTCCGATCCAGCCGCGCTGGCCGTCCTGCACCTGTGGCGGGCGTGGTCCGCGGTGATCACGGCGCACCCGGCGAGCGCCGTCGCCGAGGCGGAGCAGGCGGTCGCCCACGCCACCGCCACCGGCGACTGGGCCACCGCCGCGCTGGGCCACGCCGTCATCGCCCTGATGTACCGGCTGATGGGCCGCGCCGACCACAATGAGCCGCTGGCCGCCGCGTTCGCGCTGCCCCCGGCGCACCTCGACGGCAGCGCGCACCTGTCACCGCGGTTCGTGCACGCCCGCTTCGCCCTGCTCGACGACCGCACCGCCGACGCGCACGCCGAACTGCTCGCCCTGCTCGCGGTGGTCGAGCGCGGCACGGCGGAGGAGCACGTGAGCGTGCTGCGCGCGCTGGTCGAGGTGACGGTGGTGATGGGCCGCTGCGCCGACGCGCTCGACTACGCCGCTCGCGCCGCGCGGGTCGGGGGATCGGCCCGGCTGAGCCCCGGTCCGGGGTGGTACGCCTGCGCGCTGGCCGAACTGGCGGGCGGCAGCATCGCCCGGGCCCGCGAGTACGCCGAGCGCGGCGTGGCCGCGTCCGAGCAGGAGCAGGACAACGTGTTCCTGCGCAGGCACCTGTACGCGCTCGGTCAGGCGCACCTGCGCGCGGGCGACCCGGCGGGCGCCGTCGACGTCCTGCGCCGCATCCCCGAACTGGAGGGCCCGCGGTCCATCGCCGACCCCTCGAACCTGCGCTGGCACGGCGACCTGGCGGCCGCGCTCGTGGCCACGGGCGAGCTCGACGCCGCCCGCGCGCTGCTCGACCAGACCAGGGCGGCGCTGGTGGACAAACCGCACGGGCTCGGCGTCACCGCCCGCCTCGACCGGGCCGAGGCCGCCTGGCACAGCGCCCGCGGCGACCACGCGGCCGCGGTGGACCTGCTCGACCGCGCGGTCGGGCGGTTCACCGATCTCGGCCACCCGATCGAAGCGGGGCATGCCCTGGTGGTCCGCGCCCAGGTCGAGCGGCGCGCGCGCAGGCTCGCCGCGGCCCGGCGCGCGGTGGACGACGCGGTCCGGCTGTTCACCGGGGCGCGGGCGCGGCCGTGGCTGGCGCACGCCGACCACCTGCGCGCGCGGCTCGACGGGCATGAGCGCGCCCGGCCAGCGGAGCTGACGGCCACCGAGCGGCGCATCGCGGACCTGGCGGCGGACGGCGCCACCAACCGGGAGATCGCCGCCGGGCTCTACCTCAGCGTGAAGACCGTCGAGGCCACCCTCACCCGCGTCTACCGCAAGCTCGACGTGCGCTCCCGCACGCAGCTCGCCCGGGCGCTGCGGCGGCCATAGCAAGGGTTATCCCCGATGCCATGGCGGTCGCGCGCGATTAGCGTTCGCCACGTCGCCGTCGGAAAGTGCGCGGCGGACCGCGCGGAGCCGGAACGGGCCGCGTCGACAAGCCCGCCCTTGCGCCCCGAGGGCGTGGCCCGTTCCGGCTCGCCGAGACAGGAGGTCCGCCGATGCCCGGCCCACCGCGGCCGCAGGACCCGGCGCGCGCGCACTTCGGCGCGCGGCTGCGGCACTGGCGCCGCGTCCGCGGCCTGTCCCAGGCGGCGCTCGGCAGGGAACTCCGCTACGACCACACGTTCCTCAGCAAGATCGAGAGCGGCAGCCGCAGGCCGACGAGGGAACTGGCCGAGCGCGCCGACCGGCTGCTGGAGACCGACGGCGAACTGACGGCGCTGTGGGCGCGGGAGCGGCGGACCGCGCCCGCGGCGCCGGGCCCACCGACGTCGATGCCCGGCACGGACGCGGCCGAGGCCATGGACCGGCTCCTGCAGGCCTACACCCGGACGATGGCCGAGGTGGGCGGCCGCGATCTCATCGTTCCGCTGGAGCACCACGCCCGCACGATCATGCGGTGGTGGTCGGGCGCCCCCGGCGCGACGTCCACCGCCCTGCTGGTCCTGGCCGCGGGGTTCGCCGAAGCGGCGGGATGGGCGTGGCTCGACGGCGAGAACGACCGCGCCGCCGCCCTGTCCTGGTGTGAGGCCGGCTACCAGTGGGCGACGCTGGCCCGCGATCCCCAGCTGTCCGCCCGGCTCCTCGTCCGGCAGAGCATCGTGCACCTGTCGACCGGCGACCCGGAGACCGCGATCGCCCTCGCCGGGGCGGCGAGGGCGGTCGAGGGCCTCGGACCCCGCACCCGGGCGTGGGCGGTCCTCGCCGAAGCGCGTGCCCACGCCGCGGTCGCCGACGCCCGCGCGTGCGAACGCTCGCTCGCGGTGGCGGAAAGACTGCTGGCCCACCACGATCCCGCCGACGAGCCGTGGACGGCGGGGATCACCGATTCGGTGTTCGCTCTCAACGCGGGCACCTGCTACCGCGACCTCGCGCTGCGCGGCGGCACGGCCTTCGCGGGGCGGTCCGTCGAGCACGTGTCCCGGTCGTTGGACGAGGTGCCCGCCGTCTCCGAGCACGACCGGGTGCTGGTGACCATCCGCCTGGCGGGCGCCCTGGCCTGCGCGGATCAACCGGAGGACGCCGCCGGGGTGCTGTCGGACCTGCTGAGCGCGTCGGCCGGATTGCGGGGCTGGCCGAGGATCGGCACCGAACTGCGCGCCGTCCAGGTGCACCTGGCCACGCGCTGGCCCGCGGTCGGGGCCGTCCGGGAGCTGTCGGACCAGGTGCGGAGCGCCTCGCCCCGGTGACGGCGGGCGTCCACCCCGAGGCAGGGATGGGCGGACGCCCGCCGGTTCGGCTAGGGGAACTGCAGCGCCCAGGAGTCGATGTAGCCGACGTCCTGGTTCGCCTGGTCCCGGACGCGCAGCGCCCAGCGGCCGTCGGCCGTCTCCGCCGAGGCGTTCACCGAGTAGGTCCGCACGACGTTGTCAGCGCTGTCGCTGTCCGGGAAGTCCTCCAGGAGGAAGGACGTCCCGTCCGGGGACACCAGGGAGACGACGAGGTCGCCCCGGTAGGTGTGCTTGATATCCACCGACACCGACAGCGCCGCCGGGGCGTTGCCGCCCACGCCGGACACGGCGATCGGGGACTCCACCGTCGCCAGGTCGGTGATGCGGACGTCGGTGGTGTTCTCGAACCGACGTCCCGGCGGCGCCTGGTCGTCGTTGTTGTCGATGAGCCCGCTGATCTCGGGGTAGATCAGGCTCATCCGCGCGCCGCGGTTGCCCGGGCAGCCGCCGAGGTGGTGCAGGGCGATCACCTTGTGGTCGGCCGAGAGCACCGGCGAGCCGGAGTTGCCGCCGGAGGTGTCGCAGCTGTAGCTCATGTTGTAGGAGTCCGCGTTGGCGCTGCGGACCGTGCACAGCGCCCCGCCCTGGGTGTCCTCGTAGATCGACAGCCGCTTGGGCCTGCCGTCGCCGTGCCCGGGGATGTAGATCCGCTCACCGGTCACCGGCGCCCGGGTGTTCAGGTACAGCGTGCCGAACTGCTCGATCGCGGCGAAGTCGTCGACGGAGAACAGGGTGTAGTCCAACCGGCTCGACCCGCCGGGGCTGGTCTTGAGCATCGTCGCACCGCTGACCTTCGTGCCCGGCCGCGGGTTGTTGCCGCCGCAGGTGGCGCACTCGTACTGGAACTGCACCTCCGAGCTCGCCACGCCGGATTGCGTTGACACGCAATGGTTGTTGGTCAGCAGCCGGTTGGTGTTGCCGACGCGCCACGCGGTGCACAGCCCGCCGCCGCCGATGAGCAGCCTGGCCACCGCCGCGGACTTCGCGTACTCGGTGGGGTGGCTGGACTGGTAGCACACGGTGTCCCGCCGGGCGTCCGTGCCGCAGACGCTCATCAGGGCCGGGTTGTGCGCCATCACCTCGGCGTCGGTGAACCCGCGCCAGTACCGGTCGACGCGGTAGCTCGACGCGCCCCGGCCGGACTCGTGCAGGGTGACGACAGCGGTGTCGCCTTCCACCGACATCGCCGCGAAGCCGCGCGTGCCGTGTCGGGTGAAGGAGCTGTCGTCGGGACGGGACTGACCGAGGGCCGGGTTGCCTCGGTAGGTGTGCACCTCGCGCCCGTCCGGGCTGGCGACGGTGATGTAGTCGCCCGGGGCGAGCCGGAGCTCGGCGAAGTGGACCTTGACATAGGTGGCGCCGGGATGCCGGACCACGGTGCGGTCCGCGCCTGCGTATGCCTGGGCGAACGACAGTTCCTCGCCGACCTGGGTGATCGCGGGTACTCCGCTGATCGAGTGGTCGGCAACGGGTTCCGCCTCCGCAGGGACGAGCACCGCGCCGCCTGCCGAGAGGACCAGGGCCAGGCTGAGCGCCATGTTCGGGAGTCGGGACACGTCTTACCTCCTCACCTGAGTACGTGAATCTGCCTCCGATCCGGTATACGCCTCAGCACTGTGGGTGAACAGGCGGCGCGGGTTGACAATCAAACTGTCAATGCGCGGCCTACTCCTCGACAGACACGACCCGCTAGATCATTTTCACACTATCTACTATCAAGATAAATGGATTGTTGAGCTGAGCACCGCGATCGCGGCTGAGCGCATGTCGTGGCCGCAAAAACAGGCTAGGAGGGTCAGGGCGTCATCGACGCGGTTCGTCCGCGTCGACCCGGCAACAGGAAGTGCGTCCTGGTTGCGCTCTGTCCCTGGGGAGTGGGTGATTCGGACGAGGTTCCGACCCGCTGACCGTAAGATCGTCATGATGGTGAACTCACCTGAGAGCCGGGAGTTGGTAGTCGTCGGCGCTGGCATCGTCGGTGCCTCGGTGGCCTATCACGCCGCTCGGGCCGGTGCCGTCGTGACCCTGGTCGACGTCGGGCGGCCGGGCGCGGGCGTGACGGCGCAGTCGTTCGCCTGGATCGGGACGGCAGGCGTGCGGACGGGTCCGTCCGCCAGGCTGCGGGTGTCCGCGCCGCAGGAGTATCGCCTGCTCGAGGCCGAGCTGCCGGGACTCCCGTGACCTGGTCCGGCTCACTGTCCTGGGGTGTTGCGGACACCGTGCCGGAGGTCGGGCCGGGGGAGGAGGTCGTGGACGCGGCCACCGTGGCGCGGCTTGAGCCCGGCCTGCGGCAGCCCCCGGAGTGGGCGGTCTGGGCGCCCGGTGACGGCGCCGCCGACCCGCTGGGCCTCACCGAGCGGCTGGTCGAGGGAGCCCGTGCCTATGGTGCGCGCGTGCATGCGGACACCCCGGTCGTCGCGGTCCGCAGGGACGCCACAGGCCGGGTCGCCGGGGTCGAGACGGGCGCGGGACCCCTCACCGCCGCGACCGTGGTGCTCGCGGCCGGGGTGGCCACGGCCGCGCTGGCCGCGCCGTTGGGTGTCCAGGTCCCGGTCGACCCGTCACCGGCGACGCTCTTCCGGCTCCGCGCTCCGGCCGGCCTGGTCCGCACCGTCGTCCACAACCGGGACTTCGATCTCCGCCAGGTCGCCCCGGACCGGCTCCACGCGGCCGCGGACTCGGCTGAGCACACTCTCACCGCCGTCCGGTCGACCTTCCGCGGGGCAGCGGACGTCGAGCTGCTCGGTTCAGGGATCGGTGCGCGCCCCATGCCTGCCGACGGCGAGCCGATCATCGGCCCGGTCGCCGCCGTGCCGGGCCTCTATCTGGCGGTGATGCACGCGGCGGTCACGCTCGCCCCGATCATCGGCCGTCTGGTCGCGCAGGAGTTGGTCGACGGCGTCGCCGAGCCCGCGCTGGCGGACTGCCGCCTCGACCGCTTCTAGTGTCTTGGGGTTGTACCGCGTTCCTGTGTGGTGCGCCTTGGGCCGGGACGGAGTGGGCGGCCGACACCGGCGCTTGAGGACGTGCGGTGGGGGCAGGCGTGCCGAGTGGACGTCCTCGAAGGTCAGAAGCGTGCTGCCGAGCTGATGTGAACATGTTTCATCAGTGACGTATCAGCGGCGGGTGTTACCAAATGCGCGTCCCGATCAACCGTGGGGATCGCCTCGGCATCGCGGGTCCCTGTGAATCGAGGTATGCGTTGACCGTTGTCAGTGATCGTGTGGTGGTGGACCGCTACGTGGTCCGGGATCTGCGGCAGGTGGCCACTTTGGAGGTCGCCCGGGACGATCCCTACTTCTTCGACCACCCGTTGGACCACATGCCGGGGATGGCGCTCGTCTGCGGGCTGCTCGACATCGTCCGTCGCGCCGGGCTCGGGTCGCCGGAGGAGCCCGGCGGGTGGATGTCGCTTTCGTTGGAGTTCCCGGCGTTCTGCGAGTTGACCGCGCCTGTGGAGTTGGAGGCGGTGCCGCTGCCGGGGGCCACGGCGTTGCGGGTGACGCAGATGGGGAAGGTCGTGTGCGAGGGGAGCGTGGCGTTCCGGGAGTCCGCTGTGCGGGGGCAGGGGCGGGAGCACGTCGCCACGGCGCCCGCCGATCCGGGGTTGGTGCACCGGCGGCGGGCGGAGAACGTGCTCATCGGGACGCCGGTGATCGCCGAGGTGTCCTCTGTGGATGTGCTGCGGCCGCCACCCGGGCACCGGTTGGCGACCGGTGAAGGCGCTCCGCTGCGGGTGGAGACGGTGATCGACGCTACCCGGCAGTTCGGGACGCTGCTGTGCCATGAGGAGTTCAAGCGGTCCGCCGACACGACCCTGGTGCTGCTGGGGCTCGATGTCGAGGTGGCGTGCGGGTTGACCGGTGAGGTGCGGTTGAGCAGGCGGCAGACGGCCGCGCCGAGGAGCAGGCACAAGGACGGGATCGACGTGTTCGCGGACGGGGAGGCCGCGGGGCGGATCGTGTTCGACTACTTCTCCGCCAAGCCCGGGGTGTACCGGCGGATGCGGGGCGAGGTGCCGGTCCAGTGAGCGCCGCGACCCTGTTGACCAGGGTGTTGTTCGTCGCGGGCAGCGCGTTGCTCGTGTTCCGCGCGGTCACGCACCTGCTCGCCGGGGACGACCCCGTGCGGCTGGTCGCCGGGCTGCTCATGGTCGCCTACCTGGCCTGGGTGGTCCTGGAGACGCGGGTGACGTTCCAGGAGCCGTCGCAGGAGGCCGCTGAGAGCCGGACGTTGACGGCGTACGCGTCGGCTCGGACCGTGGTCGGGATCTGCGCGGTGCTGCCCGCCGTGCCGTGGACCGCGTGGTCGCCCTGGTTGGCCGCGCCGATCGCGGTGTTCGGGGCCGGGATCGCGCTGCGGTTCGCGGCGATCAGGGCGTTGGGACGGCAGTACACGCACCAGGTGGTCAAGCGGGACGACCACGAACTCGTCACGCACGGGCCGTACCGGATGCTGAGGCATCCGGCGTACTCCGGGATGCTGCTGGCCAACGCCGGGTTCGTCGGGTTCTTCCTCAACCCGGCGGCCGTGGTCGCGTTGGGGCTGCTCGCGGCGGCGCTCGGGTGGCGGATCGTCACCGAGGAGCGGGTGTTGTGGTCGCTGGCCGGGTACCCGGCCTTCGCCGCCACCCGGTCCCGCCTGATCCCGGGGGTCTGGTGATGACGCTCATCGGTCCCGGTGACGACCGGCTGCTCGACGCGACGGTCGTGGGCCACAAGTTCGCGCGGCAGGCGCGGTTGCGCGACGCGGGCTTCGCGGTGCCCGAGTTCGTCTGCGTCCCCGCCTCGGCGTTCGACGCCGCCACCGCGGGCGTGACCACCCCGGGCGACGATCTGGTGGCGTGGGCGGAAAAGGCGAAGGCCGCCGTCGACGGTGTCCCGCCGACCCTGGCCCGGGATCTCGTCGCCGCCGCCGAGGCGATGGGAGGGCTGGTCGCGGTGCGGGCGTGCGTGGTCGCCGACGAGCACGGGGTCGGGGAGGACGGCGCCACCGACGCGTTCGCCGGGCTGACCGACTCCTTCCTCTACGTCCGCCCCGAAGACGTGCCCGCCGCCGTCGCGCGCTGCTGGGCGTCCGCGTTCAACCCCGAGTCCGTCGCCTACCGCGTGCGACGCGGCCACGCCGCGGACTCCGCGCGGGTCGCGGTCGGGGTGCAGCGCATGGTGTCGGGGACGCGGTCGTTCGTGGCGTTCAGCCGCGACCCGCGCACCGGGGGCGCGACCGGTGTCATCGCCGCCGCGCACGGCATCGGTGAGGGGGTCGTGCAGGAGCGCGCCGACGTCGACCACTTCTACGTCGACGGTGACGACGTCCGCGCTGACGTGGTCACCAAGCGGTGGATGGTGGCCCAAGGCGACGGCGGACCGGTGACCATCGCCGTCCCGGCCGAGCTGGCCGCCGCGCCGGTCCTGTCCGACGACCTCGCCCGCCGGATCAACGACCTCGCGGGCAAGGTCGAGGCGTTCTTCGGGCTCCCGCAGGACATCGAGGGCACGATCACCCCCGACGGCCGCGTCCACCTGGTCCAGGCCCGGCCCGTCGTGTTCGCCGCGCCCCCCGACGAACCGCGCATCCCGTGGAGCAACCACAACATCACCGAGAGCTTCCCGGGCGTCTCCGGCGCGCTGACCTACTCCCAGGCGCGCGAGTTCTACAAGCTCGCCTTCCACGACGCCTACCGCAGGCTCGGCGTGTCCGAGCGCAGGCTGGCCGACAAGAAGCACCACCTGGACCGCATGATCGGCCTGCTCGACGGCCGCGTCTATTACCGCCTCGACGCCTGGTTCGCGCTCCACGGCCAGATCCCCGCCTTCCCGCTGGTGCGGCCGTGGTGGGAGCAGTCGATGGGCCTCAACGACGCCAAGCCGCCCACGCGCGCCGACTTCGTCCGCGCCCTGCCCACCGTTCCCGGCCTGATCGGCAGGCTGGCGCGGCTGCGCGGCTCGGTCCGCGGGTTCCTGGCCTGGTGGGACGACCTGGTCGCGGGCGCAGACGGGATGGACCGGTGGTCGCCGGAGGAGCTGATCGCCTTCCACCGGGGGCTGTGGGCGCAGGTGGGGGAGCGCTGGGGCATCACCCTCATGAACTCCGTCTACCTGCTGTCCTGGGCGACCGCGACCTCCGCGCTGCTGCGCCGCTGGGTGGGCGATGACGACAAGCGCATCATCGGCGGACTGCTGCTCGGCGGCGCCGAGAACCGCTCCGTGCTGGGCGTGCGGTCGGCGATCGCGCTGGCCGAGCTGGTCGCCGCCGACCCGGTGCTCGCCGCGCGCGTCCAGGACGACCCCGCCGACGACGTGTGGGCCGACATCGTCGGCGGCGTGCACGGCAAGCGGGTCGCGGCCGCCGCGACCGAGCACCTGCGCCGCTACGGCGACCGCGCGCTGCACGACCTCAAGCTGGAGGAGCCCTCGCCGCGCCAGCGGCCGGGCATGATCGTCGACATGCTCCGCCCGATGGTCCGCGGCGGGCTCACCGTCGCCGACAGCCGCGCCAAGGAGCGGGCCAGCCGAGTCGACGCCGAGGCCGACCTGCGCGCGCGGTGCCCGAACCCGGTGCGGCGCACGGTGATCCGGTCGCTCGCGGCCGGGCTGCGCTGGTTCGTCAAGACCCGCGAGGACACCCGCTACTGCCGCAGCCAGCTCTACGGCCTGACCCGGGAGGTCCTGTGGCGCCTCGGCGACCACCTGGTCGCCGCCGGTCGGCTCGACGAGCGCGCCGATGTCGTCGACCTGACCGTCGAGGAGGTCTTCGGCGCCTACGACGGCACCCTCATCGACGGCGACCTGCGCGGCATCGTCGCGCGCAGGCGCGCCGAGCGGCTCGCCGCCACCGCCCGGCCGGACCTCGACGCCCGGCTGAGCACCGCCTACGACCGGCCCGTGGGCGACGGCCTGCCCGCCCGCGTGGACGCCGCGCTGCTCGGCGTGCGGCCCGCGCAGCTGCGGGGTCTGCCGTCGAGCAAGGGCGTCGTGCGCTACCCGGCGCGGGTCGTGCTGGACCCGTCGATCGCGCCGGAGTCCTGCCGAGACCGCATCATCGTCGCGAAGGAGACCGATCCCGGATGGCTGTTCCTCATGACGGCGGCCCGTGGGATGGTGGTGGAGCGGGGCACACTGCTCTCGCACACCGCGATCACGGGCAGGCTGCTCGGCATCCCGACGGTGGTGGCCGTGCCGGGCGCGACGTCGCTGATCGAGGACGGGATGATGATCGAGGTGGACGGCGCGGCGGGCACGGTGCGCTTGCTGCCCGCCTAGCCGCGTATATCCGGGGCAGCTTCCCGCCCGCGGCGTACCTACCGCTGGCGGTGGCCTGGGCGGTGGGCGCGACAGCGGCCTGCGCGTTGACCGACTCGCGGATCACCGGCTGGGTCCCCGGCGCGGACATCGTCGTCACGGTCGGGACGATGCTGGTCGTCCTGCTGATGATGCGCGCGGTCGACGACATCCGGGACCTGGACTACGACCGCGACCGCAACCCCGACCGCCCGCTCGCCAGCGGTGTGGTGTCCACACAGGACCTGGCCGTGCTGCTCGCGGTCGGGGCCGCGGTGGTGCTGGCGGCCAACGCGTGGCGGCCCGCGGTCGCCGCGATCCTGGCCGTGCAGCTCGCGTACGTCGGGGTGATGGTGACTGTGGAGCGGCGGACGGGATGGCCGTCGGGGGACGCGCTGTTCGTCAACTACGCGCTCGCGCTGCCGGTCCAGTTGCTGCTCAACGGGTTCCTCTACGCGGGCCTCCTGCACTCGACCGGGCTGGGGCCGTCGTGGTCCGGCGCGGTGGGCGTCGTGGTGGCCGCGCTCCTGTTCGCGCACTTCGAGTTCGCCCGCAAGACGGTTCGGCGGCCGCGGCCCGGCGAGCGCACGTACGTCACGGCCCTGGGCGTGGGCGGCAGCGCGGCCACCGCGGTCGGCTGCGCCGTGGTGGGCGTCGCGCTGCTCGTCGCGGCGGCGCGGCCGTGGTCGCCCGCGGCGCTGGTCGTCGTGCTGCCGCTGGTGTTCCCGGTGCTGGCCGCGCTGCGGTTCCGGCGCCTGCCGCGCTGGCCGTACGGGCTGGCGGCGGCGTTCCTGCTCACCGGCTTCGCCGGTCCCGTGATCGCCAACCTGTTGGAGTTGTTGTGACCGACCTGCCGTCCTTCCCGTTCGCCGTGTCCGAGGGCGTCGAGCCGCCGCCGGAGTACGCGGAGCTGCGCCGCTGCCCGGTGCTGCCCACGGTTCGGCTGGCCAACGGCCGCGAGGCGAAGCTGGCGACGCGGCACCAGGACGTCCGGCTGGTGCTGTCCGACCCCCGGTTCAGCCGGGCCGCGTACGAGGGGACGCTGTTCGCCCGGTCCCCGGAGTCGCTGCCGCTGATCACCGTCGACGCCCCCGACCACACCCGCCGCCGCTCCGCTGTCGCGCACGCGTTCACCGCCCGGCGGGTCCGCGAGCTGGCGCCGATGGTCGAGGAGGTCGCCAAGGCGCAGCTCGCCGAGCTGGCCGAGTCCGGCTCCCCGGCCGACCTCGTCGCGGACTACACCGTGCCGTTCACCCAGCGCGTGATGTGCCGTGTCCTCGGGCTGCCCGAGGAGGACATTCCGCTGTTCAGGCAGTGGGTCGACCCGATGATGTCCGCGGGCCGCTACCCGGCGGAGGCGGTCGCCGAGGCGCACGCGGGGTTCCAGGCGTACGTCGCGGCGTTCGTCACCGGCGTCGCGACCGACCTCGCCGCGGGCCGCGCCGTGCAGGGGCTCGTGGCGGACATGCTGAACCCCCGCTCCCCGGAACGCGCGCTGAGTCCGGTGGAGACGGTCGTGATGACCGCGGGGATGCTGGTCGCGGGGTATGAGACGACCAGCAACGCGCTCGCGACCGTCGTCCACCACCTGCTGCGCCATCCCGAGCTGCTCGACCGCCCGATCGACCCGGTGATCGCCGAGATCCTGCGGTACGTCTGCGGAAACGCCACCGGCGGCGTCCCGCACGTGGCGATGGAGGACGTCGAGCTGTCGCATGGCCAGGTGGTGCGCGCGGGCGAGGTCGTCATCCCGATCCCCGACGCCGCCAACCGCGACCCGGCCGTGTTCGCCGACCCGGACACCCTCGACTTCGACCGCGCGGAGAACCCGCACGTCGCCTTCGGCTACGGCGCTCACCACTGCGTCGGCGCCGAACTGGCCCGCGTCGAACTGCGCATCGGCGTCACCGCGCTGCTGGGCACGTTCCCCGACCTGCGCATCGCCGCCGCCGACGCGACCCTGCGCTGGCGCACCGACATGTACATCCGCGGCCTCTGGGAACTCCCCGTCGCCTGGTGATCGACCCGAGGAGACCCCCGTGCTCACCGCCCCCTTGACCGCGGACGCCCTGCTGACCCGCACCCGCTCCGTCCGCCGCCGCCTCGACCTGACCCGCCCGGTCCCCCTGTCGCTCGTCGAGGAGTGCCTCCGCATCGCGCAACAGGCTCCCTGCGGGTCCGGCCGCACCCCGGCCCACTGGCTCGTCGTCACCGATCCGGACACGCGCGCCGAACTCGGCCGTATCTACCGGTCGGCGTTCGCGGACCAGTGGTCGGGCAGGGTCCCGCCGACGGGCCTGACGGGCGCCCAGCGACGCTCGATCGACAGCGCCGCATACCTAGCGCAGGTCCTCGGCGAGGTCCCGGTGCTGGTCCTGGCCTGCGTGGAAACCGGTGCGCCCCTACCTCCCGGCAACCAGGCAGCCCTCTGGGGCACCCTCCTCCCCGCGGTGTGGAGCTACATGCTCGCCGCCCGATCCCACGGCCTAGGCACCACGTGGACCGCCGCCCACCTACGCCACGAGAAGGAGGTGGCTGACCTCCTGGCCATCCCCGAAGGCATCCACCAAGGCGCCCTGATCCCCACCGCCTATCACCTCGGCACCGACTTCCACCCCGCCTCCCGCCCCCCACTGAACACCACCCTCCACCTCGACCGGTGGTGACCGACAGCTTTGCCCAAATGTTCCCGACCGATGATGAATGACGTCCAAATGCTAGAGTGCCGGTCGTGGTTTTCGCGGCCAGCCGCAAGGGGCGCATCATTTTCTTGAACGGTGTATCGAGTTCAGGGAAGAGCAGCATCGCGGCGCAACTCTTGTCGGTGCTGGACACTCCCTATTTCGCCATGAGCGTCGACGTCATCAATGGCCTGAGGGCCAAGGAACGCACCCTCGAACTCGGTGAGGACGGGATTCGTGAGGTGCTCGTCCACACGAGGGCAGGCTTCCACCGAGCCGCGGCAGGCATGGCACACGCGGGCAACGACGTGGTGATGGACCACGTGCTGAGTGAGCCCTGGAGGCTGATCGACTGCCTTGCGGTCATGAACGGGCTGGATGTCGTTCTCGTCGGAGTGCACTGCGATCTCGAAGAGCTGCGCCGCCGCGAGATCAGCAGGGGCGACCGGGAAATCGGCCAAGCGGAGGGGCAGCTCGCGATGGTGCACGCGCATGGCCTCTACGACATCGAGTGCGACACCAGCATGCTCAGCGCACGCGCGTGCGCGCTACGCATCAAAGACTTCCTGGCACGTCCGTCGGGAACCCGCGCATTCGACCGTCTGCGGGAGAAGGCCCTCACGTCCGGCACGCTCCACCCCGATCAGTTGGGTCCTTCTGTCAGCCGTGGATTTTAAGGCGTGTGAGGCGGAGTGATCTGCTCTGGCGGCGTGCCCGGATCACCCTTGCTGGCTCCCGTCCGTCCGGTCAGCTCTGCTGCTCGGGGTGCTGGTGGGGTGGGGCCTGCTGCTGCCATTGCGGCGCGTACGGCTGCGCCTGGGGAGCGGGGTGGTTCTGGAGCGGGGGCTGCCAGTGTCGTCCGTCCGGTGTGGTGCTCGGGGCGGTCTGGGCGGGCTTGAACGCGGAGGCGGCGATCATCCATCCCACGCCCGCGATCGCGGAGACCTGTGCCAGCGTGGACGTCGTGCCGAAGTCGAAGCCCCTCAGGTCGATCGCGGCCGCAGACGCGGCGTTCATCCGGAGTCCGGTGACTGCGGGGCTGGAGGTGGACGGGCCACCGGCGAGGAGGTCGAGGAGGCCGATGCCGACCCAGATGGCCGACATCAGCAGGCTCAGGGTCCCCAGGACGAGGCAGGTAGTCCGCATGGCGACACTGTCACATGCCTGCGCCGCCTCTGTCCCGGAATCCGGACGATTCGCACATCGCAATGGTGAGGTCGCGGTACGCCACGCCGGTCGACCTGCTCGACCGCGCCCCAAGCGAGGGGCTCCGGCTCGCCACAGGGCTGCAACGCGCCGAACGCCGTGCTGACGTACCGGATCAGGCACGCCCCCGGGGCCACCGGGCACGGTGGCCCTCAGAAGCAAGGTCCCCGGCCGCCTTGAGCGGCCGGGGACCGTCGTTCTCACTGGTGTCCGGCGCCGGACTCTCCTGAAATGCGGATCAGCGCGAACCGTCCGGGGCCTTGACCGGAGTGCAGGGGAACCTCTCCGTGGAGAACGGCTCCTCCCTGCTCGGCGCGCACAGCTCGAACTCGCTCGGCTCGACGGTGTCGTCGATCTGGAAACCGATCTGCCCGAAGCGGGTCTCGCCGCGGTCGAGGGCGCTGCGGACGTACTCGCCCTTCTCCCACTGGTGGTCGCGCCACCCGCCGTCCTCCAAGGCGACGAGTTGGCTGCCCGGGTTGCCCTGGTGGTAGCAGTAGCCGCCGGACGTGGTGGGCTGCGATCCCCCGCACGTGCCCCCGGCCGGTCTGTAGCGGAGGTGGAAGACCTTGTCGATGTTCACCTCATCGGCCCCTCGGTCCGCCAGCTCCGGGGTGACGGCGATCCACACGGCGAGGTAGTGGTAGCCGGGGTTCGCCGGGCTGCCCATCACCTCCGTGGTCCAGGTGGAGTCGATCGCCTTGGTCTTCACCCCGACCCGCATACCCGATTGGATGAACACGACACCGTCGCCGGGGAAGTCGTCGAACGCGGGAGGCGCGCTCGTCGGGACTGCGCCCGCGTCCGTCGTCTCCGCCGTGCCATCGCCCGTCGAACCGCCGCTGGTCGAGTCGCCACCACTCGAACACGCGGTGAGCAGCGCCGCGAACACCGCGCACGAGACCAGCTTCGCCGAATCCACTCTTCCCACTCCTGTCATCCGCCCAGGTACACCGAGACAGCCTCCCGCACCACGTCCGCGGAGACCGCCGGGGTGCCGCCGAACACGCTGAGGTGTCCCATCTGCTGGCCCGACTCCGGATCGTGGTGGTCGTCCCTGTGGCGCCGTAGGAACGAATTGGTCGCGTAGGCAAGCGTGGTGGGCGGGGTGAGCAGCAGCGGGTGCGCCGAACGCATCAGCACCGTCGTGCCCGCCAGCGCGTCGGGGAAGTTCATCCCGTTCGCCAGGCCGACGCCGGGAGCGACGAGTCTGTTGTCGACATCGGTGTAGAGGTATTCGGCGACCTCGGCGGCGGTGTCGAACCGATCCTCGCCGACGAAGGAGTACAGCGAATCCCCACCGAAGGCGCGGAAGGCCGCCGTGTTCGCCGGAGCGCCGGCCGCGTACAGGGTCGTGCGGCCGTGCTCGAACCAGCGGGTGGTGATGAAGTCCTTCGTGCTGGCGGGCATCACGTCGTGGTCGGTGAACAGCAGGGCGATCGGCATCGTCGTCGCGGGGTCGTCGTCCTGGGTGATGCCGAGGTTGTAGGTGGCCGCGAACGCGCCTGCGGGCAGCGCGTCGGCGAAGTCCGTGCCGGTGGCGACGAAGAACCGGTTGGTCGTCGCCATCTCCTCGGCGACGCGGATCGCGGTGCGGAAGCGGTCCGACCCCGCGAGCCGCTTGGTCACGAAACCGGCCGAGGTCAGTGCCGAGTCGACCGAGGCGGACAGCGCGCCGGTCGAACCCAGCAGGTAGACCGTGCCGCCGGGGGCCAGCACGCGCTGGATCTCCGTCCTGACGGCGGGCAGCAGCGACTGCGGAGGGTTGAGCAGCAGCGGAGCGTTCTCGTACCCGGCCAGCGGGCCGCCCGCGAGCGCGTCGGCGTACAGGTCGCCGCGGGCGAGCACCACGGCGTTCGCCTTCGGCCCGTGGGTGGCGTCGTGGTCGGCCCAGGTCGAGTACGAGGTGCAGACGGCGGTCTCATAACGGTCAGACCCGGCATACCGGTACTGGACGCGGTGCCGTGCGACGTAGTTGACCTCCAGGCAGTTCTCCGGCGGCGCGGCCGCGGACGGGTGCTCCGCCCGCAGCTCGCCGGAACGCTTGCCGTACTCATAGGCCGACCGCAGCGCGTCCGTGATCTCCGCCTTGGCGATGGGCGCGCCCTCGACGGGCCCGGCGGCTGCCGCCTGCGGGGCGGTGAGCGCGCCGCCTGCGATAGCGACGGCGAGCACGGCGGCGGCCATGCGCGAACCGGCAGGCAACCGGCGCAATCTTCGGATGATCATAACTAGCAGTTTCCTTCCCCAGAGGTATTTCCTGATCGAATCGAGCAGCTCGCCTGCAGGCGCAGCGGGGGAAACGTCTGTGAGAGCGCCTCCCGGCGTGGAATTCGGCACGGTGCTCGCGGCCAGCGAAAAATCCTCGCCTATCGGCGAGCATTCCGGCGCATGACCCGGGCGCCACCCTGCCGTTGCCTGTCCTCGCGGTGTCACCACGTCGTCATTCCCCTGGTTATCCCTGGTCAGTTATGCTCGATCGGCACCGTCACCGGCTGGGGGAGGACCGGGGAACGTGGATTTTCGTGTGCTCGGCCCGTTGGAGGTGTGGACGGAGCGGGGGCGGCTCGCACTGCCCAGCGCGCGTCATCAGCGGGTGCTGGCGGCGCTGCTGTCGGCGCCGAATTCGGTTGTCCCGATAACGAAACTCATCGAGGCGACATGGGATGACGAACCCCCCGCGACCGCCACCAAGCAGATCCAGAACTGTATTTCGGCGTTACGCGAACGCCTGGGCTGCACGGGCCTGATCCGCACCGACGGACCCGGCTACCGGATCTTCGTCCACGAGGACCAACTCGACGCGCTGCGATTCACAAGGCTCGTCGCGGAAGCCCGGCGGACCGCCGCGGAGGGAGACCTCGCCGAGGGGGCGCGGGCGATCCGGTCGGCGTTGAGCCTGTGGCGCGGTCCCGCGCTGGACGGGATCGGCAGCGTCATGGTGGCCGGGCGCGCGGCCCGATGGGACGAGCAGCGACTCGACGCGATCGAACTGTGCGCAGACTGGCGGCTGGCGCTCGGGGAGTACCGCGAGGTCGCCGACGAGCTCGCGGAGGTCGTCGCCGAGCATCCGCTGCGCGAACGGCCGCACGCGCAGTTGATGGTCGCGCTGGACCGCGCCGGGCGGCAGGTGGACGCGTTGGCGGTGTTCCAGCGGCTGCGGACCAACCTCGCCGAGGAACTCGGGATCGATCCCGGCGCCGAGGTGCGGGCACTGCACGAGCGGATCCTTCGCGGCGAGCCCCGCGTCGAGAATCCCGGTGACCACGAAACGGCCGCGTCGGACCCCCGGGACGACTTGGCTCCCGCGGCTCGTGAGCTCGCGGCGGCGATCGCTCGGCAGTGGAGGGCCGAAGCCGAGATGCGCTGCCTCAACCGGCCCGAGCCGGTGCCGTTGACGTGGTCCAGCACCGAGCGGCAGGTGGCGGCGGTCGCCTCGGCGGTGCTGGGCGAGCGGCGGGCCGGGCGCCGGGACCGATTGGTCCTGAACGGGGACCTCGCGGACGTGGTCGCGAAGTTCCGGCAGGTTCCGTCCCGGCAGCTGGTCGTGCTCGGCGACCCCGGGGCCGGGAAGACGGTGCTGGCCATCCTGCTCACCCTCGGACTGCTCGCCGATCCGCCGCCGGACGAGCCGGTGCCGGTGCTCCTGTCCCTCGCCTCGTGGAACCCGCGGCAGGAACATCTGCACGGTTGGCTCGCCCGCAGGCTCGTCGAGGAGTACCCCGGCCTGGCCAACACCGCAGCGTACGGCAAGGACGCCGCGCTGCGCCTGGTGCTGGAAGGCCGGGTCATCCCGGTGCTCGACGGCCTCGACGAGACCCCGCCCGCGCTGCACGCGGCCGCGATCGAGGCCCTGGACCAGGCCGTCGCGGGCGGCCGTCCGCTCGTGGTGACCTGTCGCAGCGCGGAATACGAGCTGGCGGTGAACCAGGCGGGTTCCTTCCTGGCCAGGGCGGCGGTCGTGGAGATCGAGCCGGTCGAACTCGAGAACGCCATCGGGTTCCTCACCGCGCGCCAGCGGCTCGGCGACGACCGCTGGCGGCCGGTGGTCCAGCGGCTGCGCGCGGAGCCGGACGGAGTGCTCGCACAGGCTCTGCGCACCCCGTTGATGGTCGATCTGGCCAGGACCGCCTACGCGCATCCCGCCACGGAGCCCGGCGAGCTGTGCGACACGGCGCGGTTTCCCGATCGCGCCGCCGTTGAGGGCCACCTGCTCGACGCCTACCTCCCCGCGGTCTACACCCGAAACCCGCCCCCACCTGCACCAACCGACCGCCGACGTGCTGTGCGCGACTACGATCTGGACCACGCGGAGCGGTGGTTGGGCTTCCTCGCCCGCCACCTGGAGCGCGGCCGCACCCGCGACCTCGCCTGGTGGCAGCTCGACCGCGCCGTGCCGAGGGTCGTCGTCGGGCTGTACCTCGGGCTGCCGCCCGCCTTGTTGTTCCTGTCCACCGGCTGGCTCGTCGCGGGCCTGTGGATCGGGGTGATCTACGGCGGGGCGTTCGCGGCGGCGGGCTGCGTCACCCACAGCGCGGGCAGGCGCCCGGGGCCGGTGCGGGTGCAGGGCCGGTTCCGCGGCACCGGGGCGAGCTTCGCGCGCCGGTCCGCCGTCGGGGTGGTGATCGGGATCAGCTTCGGCGTGGGCTGGTCGCTGTCGGCCTGGGTGGTCGGGCTCCTGATGGTGGTGTTCGGCCTGGCCGTCGGCGTCCACGTCTGGCTGGGCACACCGCTGGACGCGAACCGGGTGTCCAGCCCGGCGACTGTCCTGAGCAACGATCGGACGGCGACGCTGTCGTTCACCGTGTCCTTCATGGTGGCGGTGGGCCTGTTCTACGGGCTCGCCATTGTCCAGGCGCCCGCTATCGGCACGTTCGTCCCCGGTTTCGACTACAAGCTGGCGCTGGGCGGCGGGGTCGCCTCGGCATTGCTCGGCCGCTATATCCTGCGCAGCCCGGGGACCTGGGCCTACGGGCTCGCAGGCGCGGTCGTCAGCGGGCAGACGGTGCCCGGTGGCACCCCGACGGCGGCGCTGGCCACAGGCACGATCTTCGGGCTCGGGGTCGGACTCACCGTGTGCGTGGCGCGCGCCTGGGGCACGTTCGCGTTCACGCGGCTCTGGTTGGCCGCGCATGGCCACATCCCCTTGGACTTCATGACCTTCCTCGACGACGCTCACCGCCGGGGAGTGCTCCGCCAGGTCGGCGCCGTGTACCAGTTCCGCCACGCCCGCCTCCAGGAACGACTCGCGGCGCGGGGGTGTGGGCAACGCCTGCACTGCCCGGACGTCCTCTGAGCATGACGTCGACTCCGGAAGGCCTCGCGCTTCCCGCTGGTCCGGCCCAGGCGAACGGCTACGACAGCATCGCCGAGGCGTACACGGCCGAGAACGAGAACAGCCTCATGAACGCCTACTACGAGCGGCCCGCGATGCTGGAGCTCGCCGGAGACGTGACCGGACGGCGAATCCTCGACGCGGGCTGCGGCTCGGGCCCCCTGTTCGCCGCGCTGCGCGACCGAGGCGCGGCCGTGACCGGCGTCGACGCGAGCGCCGGGATGCTGGAGCTGGCCCGGCGGCGGTTGGGCGCCGCCGCGGACCTGCGGGTCGCCGACCTGGCCGACCCGCTGCCCTTCCCCGACGATGCGTTCGACGACGTCATCGCCTCCCTGGTGCTGCACTACCTGCGGGACTGGGGCCCGACACTGGCCGAACTGCGCCGCGTGCTGAGGCCGGGCGGGCGGCTGATCGTCTCGGTCGAGCACCCGTTCGTCATCACCCTGATGCAGCGCATGGCCGGGGAGAAGCCCGACTACTTCCAGACCCGCAACCGAACCGAGGAGTGGACCCTGGGCGGGCAGACCGTCAGTTTGACCTTCTGGGACCGCCCGCTCCACGCGATGACCGACGCCTTCACCGCGGCAGGCTTCCGCATCACCGTCATCAGCGAGCCACCACCTGCGCCCACGGCCCGCGACGTGTTCCCCGAGGTGTTCCAGGAACTCGCGGGCACAAGCTTCCTGGGCTTCCTGTTCTTCGTCCTCCAAGCCGACTGAGATTGACTAGCAGCCCCGCGCGACCAGTGATCCCACGAGATTCGCGTGCCCACGACCATCAACGCTCGCCGAGGTCGACGAGATAGCCCGCGAAGCTCAAGTCCTCGACCTCGTCCCACCCGGTCGCTTCTTCGACAGTGACGATCTTCGCCGACCCTGCGACGGGGTGGAGCTGCCGCGGATCACCGTACGGATCCGGCGCCGCCCGATAGTGCACCGCGCGGATCGCCACGACGACTCCCTCCAGGGAATCCAGGTCCCGCTGGCCGTCACTGTGGTGCTCCTCGGCGTGGGTCACCCCGGCCGCCAGCGCCGGACCCGCGACCACCGCCAGCCACTCCGAGTCGGGCTCGGTGACCGACCACACCACCCGGGAACCCACCACGAACGGCTCCCCGCAACACTGCATCTGCCAGCCGTCGACCCACACAGTCGCCTTCACAGAGCCAGTCTCACCCCACGACTCCACCACCGGACACCCACCCCGGCTTCGGGTATCCGCCCGTCCACCGGGCGGTCGGTGGAGCAGAGCACAGCGAGGGTCAGCAGCTGCCGCCCGCGTCGGCCGCCGGGCCGCCGGTGTTCAACGGAGCCGACACGTGTTCGTGCTCGACCACTCCCCTCCGAGTTGCTGTCCCCCCGCTACCGCCGCCGTCCACCGCCTGGAGGAACCCGGCGGCGGGTGATCTGCTTCACACGCTGTCAGGATCGGGGCGCGCCCGGTGTCTTGTGGCCGAACCTCCGAGCAAAGGGGACAGCATGGGCAAGAACATCGAGGTGGTCGTGGTCGGCGGCGGGTACGCCGGGGTGATGGCGGCCAACCGCCTGACCCGGCGCGACGACGTGACGGTGACGGTGGTCAATCCACGTCCCGTCTTCGTCCCGCGGCTGCGGCTGCACCAGCTGGTGGCGGGCACCCACGACGCGGTCGTCGCCTACGAGGACGTCCTGGCCGACCGGGTCCGGCTGGTCGTCGACAGCGCGACCCGGATCGACGCTGCCGGGCGCAGCCTGGTGGTGGCCGACGGCGACGACATCGGCTACGACCACCTGGTCTACGCGGTCGGCAGCGGCAGTGCGGGCCCGCGGGTCCCGGGCGCGGCCGAGTTCGCCTACCCGGTGGCGACCCTGGAGGCGGCGCAGCGGGTGCGGTCCGTGCTCGACGACACGCCCATGGCGGCAGCGGTGACGGTCGTCGGCGGCGGTCCGACCGGCATCGAGACGGCGGCGGAGCTGGCCGAGCAGGGGCGCGCCGTCACCCTGGTCTGCGGCGGTGTCGTCGGCCCGTACCTGCACCCCCGGGCTCGGCGCAAGGCCCGCAAGTACCTCGCCAGGCTCGGGGTCACGCTCGTCGAAGGCCAGGAGACGGCGGTCACCGCGGTGACGCCGGACGCCGTGGAACTCGGTGACGGCCGGACCCTGCCGAGCCGGGTCACGCTCTGGGCAGCGGGCTTCGAGGTGCCCGACCTGGCCGCCCGCAGCGGGTTGCGCACCGACGCCGTCGGGCGCCTGCTCACCGACGAGACCCTGACCAGTGTCGACGATGAGCGCATCGTCGCGGCGGGGGACTCGTCCGCGCCGTCCGGCCTGCCGTTCCGGATGAGCGCCTACGCCGCGGGGTGCCTGGGCGCCCACGCCGCCGACACGGTGCTGAGCCGGATCGCGGGCGAGCAGCCGAAGCCGATCGATTTGGCGTTCCCGGCAATGTGCATCAGCTTCGGCAGGCAGGCGGGGATCTTCCAGCTCGCGCGCAAGGACGAGACCGCGGTGCCGGTCTACTTCAGCGGGGGCGCGGGGAAGAAGCTGAAGGAGTTCTCCTGCGAGGCCAGCGTCAAGCACCTGGTGACCGAGGCGCGCAAGCCCGGCTCGCACCACTGGCCGAAGGACGGCAAGCACCGGCCGCAGCTGCTGCAGGCGCGGCGTGAGAACGTCGCGGCACCGCTCACATAGGACACGAGCGCGGTCGCCGCGCCAGGACGGGAGACCCAGATGACCACGAAGGAACCGGGCGACCGCGCCGTCATCGAGGCGACGGAGACGTTCCTCGCCCACCGCAGGCTGCTGTTCACCGTCGCCTACGAGATGGTCGGCTCGGGAGCCGACGCCGACGACGTCCTGCAGGAGACTTGGCTGCGCTGGGTCGCGGTCGACGCGACCGCTGTCGCCGACCCCCGCGCGTACCTGGTCCGGATCACCACCCGGCAGGCGCTCAACCGGCTGCGGTCGCTGAAACGCCGCAGGGAGTCGTATGTCGGTTCCTGGCTGCCCGAGCCGCTGCGCACCACCCCGGACGTCGCGGCCGACGTCGAACTCGCCGAGAGCGTGTCGATGGCGCTGATGCTCGTGCTCGAGACGCTGAGCCCGACCGAGAGGGCGGTGTTCGTGCTGCGCGAGGCGTTCGGGTTCGGCTACGACGAGATCGCGGCCGCGGTCGACAAGACCCCGGCGGCCGTGCACCAGATCGCCCACCGCGCCCGCCGCCACGTCGAGGCCCGCCGCCCGCGCCGCTCCGTCACCGCGGACCAGGCCGAGGCCGCCGCCCGGGCGTTCCGGCGCGCGCTGGCCACCCGGGACCTGCAGGGCCTGCTCGACGTGCTCGCCCCCGACGTCGTGGCGATCAGCGACGGCGGCGGCGTCAAGCAGGCCACCCCGCGGCCGGTCATCGGCGCCGACAAGGTGGCCCGCTTCATCGTCGGCGGCCTCACCAAGCACGACGTCGAACTCACCGTCGAGCTGACCGCGGTCAACGGCGGCCCAGCGCTGACCCTGCACGTCAACGGCGAACTCGACGGCGTCATCGCGATGCGGGTCGAGGACGACCGCATCACCGGCCTGTACTTCGTCCGCAACCCGCGCAAGCTGACCCACATCGAGTCCGAGACCCCGCTCAGCCTGCGATGAGCAGCGCTCACGGCCCCACTGTCCGAGGAGTAGGCATGACCACGCGAGCACCGCTCGCCGCAGGCGCCCAGCCGTCACCATGGCCGATAGTGGCCGGAGTGGTCGGCGTTCTCACGGCGATCATCAGCGTGCTGCTCGTCGCCTTCGCCTGGCCGTCGGTGCGGTCGTCGCCGCACGATGTCCCGATCGCCGTCGCCGGACCCGCCGCCGCCGTCGCGCCGGTCCGCGCCGCGCTCGACCAGCGGCTGCCGGGCGGCTTCGACGTCACCGAGGTCGCCGACACCGCGACGGCGGAAGAACTCATCCGCGACCGGCAGGTGTACGGGGCGATCGACCTCACTTCCGGCAGCCCGCAGGTCCTCGTCGCCTCCGGCGGCAGCACCGCGATCGCCCAGACCCTGCGGACCATGGCGACCGGTCTCGGCCGGCCGGGGGAGCCCGGCGCACCGACCGCCGTCCGCGACCTCGCCGCCCTGCCCGCCGACGACCCGCGCGGCGCGGGCCTGGCCGCGGGCGCCTTCCCGCTGGTCATGGGCGGCCTGCTGGCCGCGGTGCTGCTGACGAGGCTCGTGCGCGGCACCGGCCGCCGGATCACCGGCGCACTCGCCTTCGCGGTGACCGGCGGCCTGGCAGTGGCCGCGATCCTGCAGTTCTGGCTCGGCTCGCTGAGCGGGTCGTATCCGGCCAACGCCGGCGCGATCGCTTTGGCCGTCGCTGCCACCTCCCTCACCGTCCTCGGGCTGGAATCCCTGCTCGGGTACGCGGGCATCGGGATCGGCGCCGTCGGCCTGGTGCTCATCGCCAACCCCCTCTCGGGCACAGCCACCGCACCCGAGATGCTGCCCGGCTGGACCGGCACACTCGGCCAACTGCTGCCGCCCGGGGCAGGCGGCCACCTACTCCGCTCAACGGCCTTCTTCGACGGCCGCGGCGCCGACCAGGCCATCACCGTGCTGGCCGCTTGGATCGCACTAGGCGCGGTGCTGTGCCTGATCGGCACCCAGCGCGCCGCGGCACCTCGGCAACCTGGCACCTCACCGCCCGAAACCGCATCCGTGCCCGCCGACCGTTAGCGGCTTAACCAACAGCCGCCACAGAAGAACGCGCACAACGGACTCGAACGGCCCGGCAGCATGGGCGGTGCCTGCCGGGCCTCCTCGGCTGCGGCCCGACGCAGCCCGAACCACCAGTACGGCATCGCCTGCCCACCGGCACGGCGGCCAGACCAGAACCGCCACAGGTCGCGGCGGACGGCTGAGAACCCAGCACGGTCCGATCGGTTCTGGAGAACCAGCGCTACGGGTACGCGGATTCGGCCGCTGGGCCAAGCACGAGATGGTGATGATCCTGATGACGTGTCAGCCGGACCCCCGTGAAGCGATGCGTCGCCAGTGCGGCGGCCCGAGGAGACCCAGCCTGCACCGAGATGTGGCGGAGGCCCGCTGGGCTGCTGTGGGTGCCGCTGTTCACGGCGGGACCGCCGTGCTCGCGATGGGGTTGTTCGTGGTGGTGTTCGTGCATACCAATCTCATCAGACGGCGTTCCGCACTCGGCTGTAAGGCATCCAGATCGCCGATCTCGTGGTCACTCGGCCCCGGTGGGGTGATGACCCGCGTAGGCACAACGGTCAACCAGACTCCGCGGCACACTCCGTCCACCTGCCATGACCCGCACCTTCCGCTACCGCATCGCCCCGTCCTGACCTGCCGCTCGGCCCGGGGCGGGCGGCCCCGGGCCGAGGTCACTCAGTGCGCCGTGCGGCAGGTGTTCGGCCCGGCGTCGTCGACGCACACGCGGAACACCAGGCCCTTGATCGGGTACTTCCACTTGATGTAGGAGTTGAACACCGCGTACCCGCCCTTGCAGCCCGACTTGTTGTACCGCGCGGGCAGCCAGGTGGGAGCGGTCATGCTCGTGATGTCCCAGACGCCCGCCTGGATGTAGACCGGGTGCCCGTCGCACTTGTTGTCCTTGACCGACATCTTCACCGGCTTGTAGTACTGGCTGTTGACCCGCGTGAACGTCGCGCTGCCACAGGCCCCGGCGAAGCACGCGTCCACGCGCCCCGTCTTCCCCGCCGCCACGACCCCGTTCGCGGCGGCGACTCCCCCACTCTCCGCCGCCGCCACACCGAACCCGGCGCCCAGCATCGCCACGATCATGGCGATGACGGCAAGAACTCTGCCTCCACGCATGAGATTCCCTTCCCCCTTGTCGAGGTGGTGGACCACCTCATCAACTGACACCTTCAACCTAGGTGTGCTGCACGGGGGCCGTGAGGGGCGAACAACCCACAATCCCAATGCGAGCTACGCATATCCGACGAAGGGAAGGGACCACATTACGACAGATCGAAAGGAGCGGGGGAGTGGCCTTCCCAGATCCGGCGGGATGCCTCTTCGGGGTAGGGCAGGGTCTTCGACTCGGTGTCCAGGGTGCGGGTGAGGTACTCGCCGGGCCGGTGAGCGGGCCAGCCCGCGTCGCCGGTGGTGATGAAGCGGGCCCAGGTCTCCTGGAGTTCGCGGGAGAGCGCGACGGCCTCGGGAGTGGGCTCCTCGCCGATGAGCTGGGTGCCGACGGGGCTGTCCAGCGTGCCGAACGCCAGGGGCAGGTCGAGGCTGTGGCAGGCGCCCAGGATTCCGCCGAGGGGCGGGGCGACCCAGCACAGTTCGAACAGGTACGAGGTGCCGCCTGCTGCGGCGTTCGCCTCGGCCAGCTTCTGTGACGGCATGCGGAAGAGGGCGTCGGAGTACACCGCCTCCACCAGTTCCTCCGGGCCTGCCTGCGGGAACGCGGCACGGTAGGCCCGCGCGCCGTCCGGCTGCGGGGCAAGCAGTTCCAGGGCCGCGTGGGCGTCCTTCTCGGTGAAGGTGCCATACCGTCCACTCACGACGCTGAAGTACCGGAACTCGTCTCGGGCGTGGCCGACGAGCAGTTCGGTCCCGCTCGCTCGCGCGCTGGCCAGCGCGGGCCACGGCGTCTCCGGGAGGACCTCGCCGTCGACGACGGGGCAGAGCGCGGTGCCGGTCTCCGTGAGGCGTCCCCAGCTCGCCCGGTGCGCGTGGAGGCCAGCGTTGAAGGAGGTGAGCTCGGCGGCCAGGTGCCATGGGTCGATGTCGCGCAGAGCCTCGGCGGTGGGGGCCGCCGCGCCGACCCGGTCCACGAACGCGGCGGTGACCTGCCGGGCCAGCGCGGGGGTGCTGAACAGCCCCGGCACCGAATGGGCGATGGCCCGCCGGAACAGGCCGCGCGCGGACTTCATCGTCAGCAGGGCGGCGACCGAGCCCGCTCCGGCGGACACCCCGCCCACGGTGACCCGGCCGGGGTCGCCGCCGAAGGCGGCGATGTTGCGCTGCACCCACTCCAGCGCCGCGATCTGGTCGAGGAAACCGCGGTTGGGCGGCGCGTCGTCGAGGAACGCGAACCCCTCCGCGCCCACGCGGCAGTTGATGGTCACCACGACGACTCCCGCCCCGGTTAGCGCTGCCGGGTCGTACATCGGATCGCTCGACGTCGCCGAGAGGTAGCCGCCCACGGGGATCCACACCAGCACCGGCAGTCCCGCCGCGCCGGGATCCGGAGTGCCGACGTTGAGTGTCAGCCAGTCGGTGCCCTGCGGGGACACGTCGATCGGCAGGGACAGCGGCGCCATGGGGCCGAACTCGACCGCCTGCCTCGTCCCCTCCCAGCGATGCGGCGGCGCGGGCGCGGCGAAGCGGAGCGCTCCGACCGGGGGTCGGGCGTAGGGGATGCCGCGGAACACCGCGTGCCCCTGCCGCTGGAGTCCCTGCACCACGCCTTCCGTGGTCCGTACCTTCGGCGGCTCGGACATGAGAACTCCCTCCCCTTGAGTGGACCCCAGGATTATGGGTCAGGTGTATTATGTCAACTGTATTGGAACGATCCCGGGTAAGAGGAGGGGCGGGCGATGCCGAAACAGGTGGATCACCGCGGACGCCGCGAAGCGATCGCCCGCGCACTGTGGCGGGTGGTGGAGCAGCGCGGCGTCACCCAGCTGACGATGCGCGTGGTGGCGCAGGAGGCGGGCATGTCACTCGGGCAGCTGCAGCACTACTTCGCCTCCCGGACCGCCATGCTCTCCTTCGCCATGGACTTCGCGTCCGAGCAGACCTCGGTGCGCGTCCAGCAGGGGCTCGAAAAGCTCGGTGACCGTCCGCACCCCCGCGACGTGCTGCGACTGACGCTCGCGGAAATGCTCCCCCTGCACGCCGACGCCCGCGCGACCAGCCGGATGAGCGCCGCCTACGTCCTGGAGGCCCTGCACGACAAGACCGTCCACGAGCAGGCGCGCCGCGGCCTCACCCAAGGGCGAGCCCTCGTCGAGCAACTGATCCGCCAGGCGATCACCGACGGCCACATCGACTCCGACCGCGACCCGGCGACCGAGACCAACCTGCTCCTCGCCCTCACCGGCTTCACGCCCCTGATCGAACTCAACGTGATCGAGCCCCAGGACGCCCTCGCCGCGATCGACGTGCACCTGGACCGGCTGTTCAGGAGCACGTGACCTGACCAGGTCGCTTGCTTCTCGATGCGCCATCCCAGAGGAGAGGAACAGGGACTTGCTTGCCGTCCTTCGGTGCTTAGGGCGTCGGAGCGAGCGGTGTCCAGTTTCGCGCCCTCCAAGGCGCTGATGGCTGCCCATCGCAGCACCACTAGGCCCAAGGTGGCCGCAGCGACCCGGCCCTTTCTCTCTTTCTCGGTTCTCAACGGCACATGAGGTGGAAACCCTCGGAGGGGTAACACCATGTGGTGAAGGCGCGATCCGCTCATGGACTCTTCAAGTGGTGAAGGAGGCGCTGTGGACCTGCGGACGTGGTGGCGCAACCGGAAGCGCAGGTGGCCGTGGATCGCCCTCGCCGTGCTGTTGGCGCTGTCCGTGCTGGGCGCAATCGTCGACGACCGGTCCCCGAACCCTGCCGTGTCCGCGCCGACGACCACCGCGACGGCGGTGTTGCCTCCCGGGCTCGTGGGCATGACAGCCGACCAAGCCCAAGACGCCCTGACCGCCGCAGGCTTCGACGTCGAAATCGAGTCGGTGGACGGGCGCAACGTCATCGTGAAATCGAACTGGACGGTGATCGCCGTCGTCGAGGGCGACCCGATCGTCCTGCGAGTGGACAAGATCCAGCACACCACCACGAACCAGCCGACGCCGACCACCACGGACCCTGTTCCCTCTCCGTCCCCCTCTCCGGAACCTTCGCCCAAACCAAAGCCCAACCCGCAGCCCGAGCCGGAACCCGTGCCCGAGCCCGAACCTGAGCCGGACCCGGGTGTCTACTACGCCAACTGCGCGGCCGCCAGAGCCGCGGGCGCCGCGCCCTTGTACGCAGGACAGCCCGGCTACCGGCCCGCCCTCGACCGCGACAACGACGGCATCGCCTGCGACAGCTGACCAGATCTCTCCGGGTTCCGGAGAAAAGCCTCGGCCGTTGACGCTGAGGCGCCGATATTCGGCTAGTTCGACAGCCGGATGGTATGGCGTTCGTTCTCCGGAAGCGAACGCTTGGATCGTTTCGGAAACGGGCGCCTTGGCAGCAGCCCCCCTGGGCCCCGACGGCCACCCACGCGCCGGTCGGAACGGCAGGGTCAGGGGGCTGCGGAGCATGCTGGTCTCCTGCACAAGGAACTGGCCGTACTCGACCTCGATGATTTCGTCGAGTGCGTGCAGCAGGCGCGGCATCGTGTTCCCATAATCGTTGGGTGCGGGGCCCCGCGGTCGCGGGACCCCGCCAGCGTGTCCTGGGTCTATACGGACGAAGAACGGGTCACCATCGAGGATGCGGTCGGTGTCGAGCCATGCGCCGTAGATGCGCCCGGCCGTCTCGTTGTGCTCCTTCTTGATCGGGCGGACCGCGTAGTCGTAGACGGTGTCGGTGTCGACTCGCGCGGCGTTCTCGTAGGTAGTGGCGAACGGGTACTCGTCGCATTGCTTGGTGCCGTTGACGGTGTACTTCGGCCCCCAGTAGAGGCGGCAGGTCTTCGGTACCCGTCTGCGGGACGCCTTGATGTCGTTTCTGGTGTCGTAGCCCGAGTACAGGCGGTGCAGCTTTATGTTCGACACTGGACCCATGGCTCCTCGCAGGACCGTCATCCACCCGACTCTCGCGCCGCAGGCCGCGGCCCGACTCGCTCCCTTGCTGGTGGTGGCCAGCATCGTCGGCATCCAGTTCGGGCAGGCCTGGGGCAAGAGCCTGTTCGGGGAGCTCACCCCGTTGGGCGTGGTCGCGCTCCGGCTCGGGTTCGCCGCGATCGTCATGCTCGCTGTCATCCGTCCTCGGGCGCCCGCTGACCGGGGGGAGTGGCTCGTGGTGATCGGCCTCGGCATGGCGATCGCGGGCATGAACCTGTTCATCTATCCGGCACTGGACCGGCTTCCGGTGGGCGTCGCGGTCACGTTCCAGTTCCTCGGTCCGTTCGCCGTGGCCCTGGTGGGCAGCAGGAAGTGGCTGGACGCGGTGTGGGCGGTGCTGGCGTGCGCGGGCGTGGTGCTGTTCGTCGTGCCCGACACGCCGACCTCGCCGCTGTCCTGGCTCGGGATAGTGTTCGCGCTGCTATCGGGGGCCTCGTGGGCGGCTTACATCGTCGTGAACAAGCACGCGGGCAACAAGACGGGCACGCCCGCGGCCCTGGCGCTCGCCGTGGCCTGCGCCGCGGCAGTGACGGTACCCGTCGGCCTCGTGACCGATGGGGCGGCGCTGGTCGGCAGCGGTCGGATCGTCCTCATCGGCCTGGCGATCGCGGTCATCTCCGCGGTGATTCCGTACCTGCTCGACTGGCTCGCCTTGCGCCGGATCTCAGCCCGGCTCTTCGGCGTGCTCGGCAGCCTGGAACCCGCTATCGGGGCGCTCGCGGCCGCCGTGCTGCTGACGGAGCGGTTGAGTCTGTCCCAGACGGTCGCCGTCGCGCTCGTTGTCACCGCGTCGGTTTGCGCGTCGGCCACCGACCGTGAACGGGCGGGTAGTGACCGACCTGCCGGACAGGAAAGATGCCGGGGTACCCGTTTTGGTGGACCTTGAACGGAATTATTCTTCGAGCGACTCCGCTCGCGGATTGAAGGTGAGTACAACCGAAAACGCGGCCCGGCGCCCAAGTCGCCCGTGCGCTGGGCATGTCCGTGCGGACGGTTCGCAGGCGCATCTCCCTGTTGCTGACCACATTGGACGCCACCAGTCGGTTCCAGGCCGGAGTGCTGGCCCGGGGCAGAGGATGGGTATAGGTGGTGGCTCGAACCCGGCGAGGGTTGAGGTCGATGACCGGGTGGTCGAGGCCGCCGACGATGAGCAGGTCAGGGGGCGACCACCTCCGGGCGGGGCGTCGGCCGCGAGGTCGGGACGGCCGCTTCAGGAGACCACAGCACGGACGGCGGCCGGACGTTCGGCCACGGCGATAAGCGGGACTCGGACACGTGTTTCGGGCAGCGCCGTCCACGGACATCCACCGTGCGGGCATCGATCGGATTGGAGCGGCGGAGCGGGTCAGCCGCCGGGTGAGCAGGGTGCTCGGCGGAGCCGTCCTCATCGAGAGACCGGTCGGGACGGCGAGCCTGTCATCTCCGACCGGTTCCTCGTCGCGCTGCGCGCGTGCCGCCGCAGCTCAGCCATACGGCATGACCGGTACACCCAATGAAGTGGCGGCGTGGCCGCCATTCGGCAGGCATGTGATGGGCGTGCGTCCTCGCCACGGCTGCGATCGCCGTGGAAGAGGTCTGTGCGATGGGTTCAGTTGGCGCGCGAGGGAAGGGCGACGAGCACGGTGCGCTGGATTGCCACGGCGGCGGCGCCTCGGGCCCAGAGCGTCGGGTCGTCGTTGATGAAGCGCAGGTCGATCGGGGACGCCTCGGCGTGACGGGACTGGGCTATGGCGGCCCGCACGCGTGCCTCGGCGACCTGGGCGAGGCGGATGCCTTCGCCGGTGAGGATGATCCGTTCGGGTTGGGCGATGTTGGCGACGGCCGCGATCAGCGTGCCGAACGCGTGCGCGGCCCGGCCGACGATCTGGTCGGCGACGGCGTTGCCCGCTTCGGCGAGGTCGAGAACCTCGTCGTAGGTGACCGGCCGGTCCAGGGTCAGGGCGGCCTGGGACTGGATGGCGTCGGTGGTGAGCAGGGCCTTCACGCACCCGCGGTGTCCCTCGGGACAGGCCGGGCCGAGCGGGTCGACGGGGAAGTGGCCGAGCAGGCCCAGGCCGGAGTCCGGACCGCTGACGAGGCGGTCGTGGACCACCAGTCCGCCGCCGACACCGGCGCCGATGGTGAGCACGGCGAAGCTCTCCACGTCACGCCCGTCGCCGAACCAGTGCTCGGCCTCCAACAGCGCGTCCACGTCGTTGGACACCACGGTCGGCCTGTCGGTGGCCGCGGTGACCGCGGCGCCCAGGTCGATCTCGCCCCAGTGCAGGAACACCGCCCGCTGGACACGGGAGAAGTCGCGCACCACACCGCCGATGCCGATGCCGATGGCGGCGACCGGACGCGCCCGGTCGTCCAGCTCGGCGACCAGCTCGGCGATCCTGGCCACGACCGCGTCCGGGCTCTGGTCGGTGATCTCGACAGCGGCGCTGCCGAGGATGTCCGCGCGCAGGTTCGTCAGCACGCCGTAGGCGCGGAAGCCCGCGAGCTTGATGCCGATGAACCGCTGCACGTCCGGGTCGACGTCCAACGGCTGCAGCGGTCGCCCGCCCCCGCGCAGTGACGGCGTGTCCGCCTCGCGCAGCAGGCCCGCGTCCATCAACGGCTTGGTCAGCCGGGTCAGGCTCGCCGTCGACAGGCCCAGGCGGTCCGCCAGCTCCGAGCGGGCCAGCGGGCCGTGCAGCAGCACCTCCAGCGTCACGCGGCGGGCGGAGGGCAGCAAGGGCGCCCAGGGCGATGCGGCGTCGAGCACGGGTGCTCCTCGTCAAGGTCGGGGGTAACCGGAGGGCAATAGTACCGCGACAAAACTACCTAGCAAGGCTTCCTGTGTGACTAAACCGTGACTAGCAGCGGGTTGACGCGTTACAGTGACATCGCTCTTAATGTTGCGACGAAGAAAACCACGGTTGGCGACGCCGTGTCGCGACTCTGGAGGTTCGGTATGCGCAAACGTCCCCTACGGCTGCTCACCGCGGTGGCCGCCGCCTTGGCCCTGTTAGCGACCGGGTGCTCGGGTGGAGGTGATCCCGGGGCGGCCCAGACGCTCAAGGTCTGGTGGTGGGAGAGCGACGACAGCGCGCTGTCGGCCGCGTGGAAGCAGGCCATCTCGATCTTCGAGCGGGAGCATCCCGGCGTCCGGGTCGAGCAGGAGCTCAAGACCTACGAGCAGATGCAGCAGTCAGGCCAGCTCATCCTCGACTCCAACGATCCCCCCGACGTGCTGGAGTACCTCAAGGGCAACGCCACCGCGGGCGTCGTGGCCAAGGCGGGTCTGCTCACCGATCTCACCGAGGTCGCCCAGACCCGCGGCTGGAAGCTGGACGACACCGCCCAGGACGTGGGGCTCTACGACGACAACGGGCTCATGGGCTCCGGCAAGCGCTACGGCGTCACGAACTACGGCGAGTACGTCGGTGTCTGGTACAACCAGGATCTGTTCGCCCAGCACAACGTGCAGGTGCCGACCAGCTTGACCGAGCTCGAGAACGCGCTGGCCGCCTTCGCCGACAAGGGCGTCACCCCGCTCGCGCTCGGCTCGGCCGACTACCCCGGCCCGCACCTGCTCTACTCGCTGGCCCTGGCGCACATGGACGACAGTTCGCTGGCCGCCTACCAGCGGTTCGAGGGCGAGGTGGACTGGGCGGCGTGGGAGAAGGCCGCCACCACCATGCGGCAGTGGGTGGAGCGCAAGTACATCAGCACCGACTCCACCGGCATCCCGGCACAGGACGCGGGCAACGCGTTCATCGCGGGTCAGTACCCGATGTTCGTCTCCGGCACCTGGTGGGCCGGTCAGCTCGCCGAGCAGACGACCTTCAAGGCAGGCCAGTTCCTGTTCCCCGGCAACAGGCTGCACCCCGGTTCGGGCGGCAACCTGTGGGTCGTGCCCGCGAAGGCGAAGAACAAGGACCTCGCCTACGACTTCATCGAGATCACCCAGCGACCCGAGGTGCAGAACCTCCTGGCCCAGAAGGGCGGGGTGCCGGTCGCGGCCGAGCCCGGCGCGGCGAGCTCCGAGATGGGCCAGCTGGTCGGCGACCGCTTCTCCGGCCTGCTGTCCGACGGCGGTGGGGGACTGGCCTGGTACCCGGACTGGCCGGTGGCCGGGCTGAACGACGTGCTGCTGGCCAACACGACGAACCTCGTCGGCGGCGACGCGACCCCGCAGCAGGTGGTCGAGGCGATCCGGGCCGCCTACGACGCAGGCAAGCCGACCGCGTAGCCATCCGGGAAGGGATCGCCATGTCCTCGCTCACCGCCGTGCGGCGCAGGAGCAAGTCCGAACGCCGCGGCGGCTACTGGTGGTACATCGTTCCGGGCGCGATCGGGTTCCTCGCCGTCGTCGTCGTGCCGTTCGGGATGAACCTCTGGTACAGCCTCACCTCATACCGAGGCGTCGGCGACCCGGTGTTCATCGGGTTGGAGAACTACCAGCGGCTGTTCGCCGACCCGCTGTTCTGGGCATCGTTCCGGCACAGCGTGGCGTTCATCGTGGCCATGGCGATCCTCCCGACCGCCATCGGCGTGGTGGTCGCGGCCGTGCTGTTCAACCACATCTCGCCGAGGTTCGGGTCGAAGGTCGCCAGCTTCCTGCGTGCCACCTATTACCTGCCGCAGATCCTGCCCATCGCGGTGGCGGGCGTGCTGTGGAAGTGGATGTACCAGCCCCAGTACGGGATCATCAACACCACCCTGCGCGACATCGGGCTCGACGGCCTGGCGCGGAACTGGCTCGGCGACTCCGACCTGGCCATCTACGCGGTGATGAACGTGCTGGTCTGGCTCCAGATCGGCTACACCGTGGTGGTGTTCATGGCCGGGCTCTCCCGCGTCGACCCGACGCTGTACGAGGCCGCCGAGATCGACGGAGCCAACTGGTGGCAGCAGTTCCGCGCGATCACGCTCAACCAGCTCCGGCCGGAGATCGCGGTGGTGCTGATCACCACATCGGTGGCGGCGCTGAAGGTGTTCGCGCCGATCTTCGTGCTCACCCGAGGCGGGCCGGGCACCAGCACGATGGTGCCCGCCTACTTCTCGTTCTCCAACTTCTTCACCACAACCAAGGTCGGCTACGGCGCGGCGGTGGCGTCCGTGCTGGCCCTGATGATCGCGGTCGTCGCGGTCGCGCTCCTGCGCTACCAGACCCGCAGTTCCGAAGGGTTCGACGATGGGCGTTGAGATCATGGGCAGGGGGCGGGTCGTGACGACCCGGCCTGCCCCCGCGCCGCACCGGGGCAGGCGTGGCAAGCGCGGCGCGGGCGGCTGGGCGGTGCTCGCCCTGGTCGCCGGGGTGGGGCTGCTGATGCTGTTCCCGTTCTGGATCGCGGTGATCAACGCGTTCAAGCCCGCGCAGGATTACATCGCCAACGGCCCGGTCTCCCTGCCCGCCGAACTGGACTTCTCCGCCCTGGCCGACTTCTGGAGCGGGGTGGACTTCAATCGCAAGCTGCTCAACAGCGCTGTGATCAGCGGCAGCGTGGCCCTCATCGCGGTCACGCTGAGCCTGCTGTCGGCGTTCGCCATCGGCATCGGCCGCATCCGGGGCCGGGTGTGGATCCTGGCGCTGTTCATGCTCGCGTTCACCATCCCGCAGGAAGCCCTGGTCTATCCGCTGTTCGTGCTCACCCGGGACCTCGGGCTCTACGACACGATGACCGGCGTCATCATCATCCTGGCCGTGCTCCAGAGCGCGTTCGGCACCTACATGCTGTCCTCGGTGCTCGGCGCCTTCCCGCCGGAGGTGCTGGAAGCCGCGCGGCTGGACGGCGCCTCCCGCTTCCAGGTGCTCCGGCTCGTCGTCCTGCCGCTGACCAGGCCGACGATGGCGGTGCTGGTGACCTTCTTCTTCATCTGGACCTGGAACGACTTCTTCCTGCCCTTGGTGTTGCTGCCCTCGGCCGACAACCAGACCTTGTCGGTCGCCCTCGGCGCGTTGAGCGGCCAGTACACCAGCGACCCCACCGCGCTGGCCGCGGCCTCACTGGCGGGCATCCTGCCCGCTCTGGTGTTCTTCCTGCTCTTCCAGCGCACGCTCATGCGCGGCGTGAATCTCGGCGCGGTCAAGTAACTCTTCGCAAAGGACATCCATGACTCTCGAACAGCCGATCGCCATCGCCGTCACCCCGGCGCCGTGGTGGACCTCGGCCGTGGTGTACCAGGTGTATCCGCGCAGCTTCGCCGACTCCAACGGCGACGGCGTCGGCGACCTGGCGGGCCTGACGTCGCGGCTGGACCACCTGGAACGGCTCGGCGTCGACGTGATCTGGCTGTCGCCGGTCTACGCCTCCCCGCACGCCGACAACGGCTACGACATCTCCGACTACCAGGCGATCGACCCGGTGTACGGCACGTTCGACGACTTCGATGAGCTGCTGGCCCAGGTGCACGCGCGGGGCATGAAGCTGGTGATGGACCTGGTGGTCAACCACACCTCCGACGAGCACCCGTGGTTCGTGGAGTCGCGGTCCTCCAAGGACAACCCCAAACGGGACTGGTACTGGTGGCGCCCGCCCAGGGACGGATTCGAGGCAGGGCAGCCGGGTGCGGAGCCGACGAACTGGCAGTCGTTCTTCTCCGGCCCGACCTGGACGCTGGACGAGGCCACGGGGGAGTACTACCTGCACCTGTTCGACCGCAAGCAGCCCGACCTGAACTGGGAGAACCCCGAGGTCCGGCAGGCCGTGTACGCGATGATGCGCTGGTGGCTCGACCGAGGCGTCGACGGCTTCCGGATGGACGTCATCAACCTGATCTCCAAGAACCCCGCGCTGCCCGACGGCGCCACCATCGGTGTCGGCGGCCTCGGTGACGGCTTCCCGCACTACAGCATGGGCCCGCGCATCCACGAGTTCCTCCAGGAGATGCACCGCGAGGTGTTCGAGGGTCGGGCCGGTGATCTGCTGACCGTCGGCGAGACGCTGGGCGTGACGTGGGAGCAGGCCCGGCTGTTCACCGACCCGGCCCGGCGTGAGCTGGACATGGTCTTCCAGTTCGAGCACGTGTCCCTCGACCACGGCCCCGGCGGGAAGTTCGACCCCAAGCCGGTCGACCTGCGCGAGCTCAAGGCCTCGTTGGCCCGGTGGCAGGCCGGGTTGGCCGAGGTCGGCTGGAACAGCCTGTACTGGAACAACCACGACCAGCCGCGCGTGGTCTCCCGGTTCGGCGACGACGACCGGTACTGGCGGGAATCGGCGACCGCGCTGGCCACCGTGCTGCACCTGCAACGGGGCACGCCGTTCGTCTACCAGGGGGAAGAGCTGGGGATGACCAACGCCCCGTTCGCGGGCGTGCACGACCTGCGTGACGTCGAATCGCTCAACCACTACCACCAGTCCGTCGCGGCAGGCGCCGACCCGGAGTCGGTGCTGCGCGGTCTGCGCGCCATGGGACGCGACAACGGCCGCACCCCGGTGCAGTGGGACGCCGCTCCGAACGCGGGGTTCACCGACGGCGAGCCGTGGATCGCCGTCAACCCCAACCACACCTGGCTCAACGCCCAGGCGCAATACGACGACCCGCGCTCGGTGTTCAACCACTACCGGCGGCTGATCGCACTGCGCCACCGGCTCCCGGTGGTCGCCCTGGGCGACTTCCGCATGCTCCTGCCCGACGACCCGTTCGTCTTCGCCTACGAACGGACCCTGGATGACACTCGGATGGTCGTCGTGGCCAACCTCGGCGACACACCGCGGACCGCCGCCCTTGACGGGGAGTGGACCGCGGGGGACCTGGTTCTGTCCAATACGGACGAGGTGTCCTTTGTGAGCGGCCGGATCGCACTAGAACCGTGGTCCGCGCACGTCTTCGTTCGCTGAGTTCTCGTTCGGGCAGCACTCCTTGGACTTCCTGTGTCCACCGTGACCACAGGATGACGTAAACCCTTCCCAACGATGAGAAGAGGAATCCGCATGTCCATAGCAAGAGTGAGACGATCGGCGGTGCTCGCCGCCGGTCTGGCGCTCGCCCTGGTCGGCGCCATCGCGCCTGCCGTGGTGGGCGCGGGCGCGCCGCAGGCCCAGGCCGCCACCATCGACAGCGACCAGCTCAAGACGTGGTGGCACGACAACCACGAGTTCAACACCACGGGTCCGGTCGCCAACGACAAGGTCAGGCGCTCGTCGTTCTACGACGTCCAGGTCGCCACCGCCGCCACGCCCGGGAGCCGGTACGACTCCTTCACGTACATGAGCATCCCGCGCAGCGGAAAGGGCAAGATCGGCTACACCAAGGAGGACGGCGCCGAGTTCTCCTCGTCGGCGAACCTGACGATGAGTTGGTCGTCCTTCCAGTACGCCAGCGACGTGTGGGTCGATGTCACCCTGCGCACAGGCCAGACCGTCTCCTCGGCCGACCAGGTCAAGATCAAGCCCAGCAGCCTCAACTTCACCAAGCAGCTCGTCGACGGCGACACCATCCGCATCAGGGTTCCCTACAGCGCGGCGGGCCACCGCTTCTCCGTCGAGTTCGACCCGCAGCTGTACACGGCGTACAACGACATGTCGGGCCCGGCCAACGACGCGGGCAAGCTCACCACAGCTTCCGGCGGTGGCAACCGCGCCATCCACACCGAGCCGCGCAACTCGATGATGATCTTCGCCGAGCCTGCGCCCACCGGCGCCGAGCGCGACCGGCTGATCCCCACTTCGGCATCGGGGAGCATCTACTACCCGCCCCAGGGGCAGGTCACCAACCTCAACACGATCAGCGAGGAGATCGTGTACTTCCGGCCCGGCACCTACTACATGACCTCCAAGTACCACGCGCTGGTGCCCAGGCAGGTCAAGTGGGTGTACCTGGCGCCGGGAGCGTACGTGAAGGGCGCCGTCCGCTTCCCCGACGACAGCCAGGGCTTGTACAAGGTGACCGGCTACGGCGTGCTCTCCGGTGAGCAGTACGTCTACGAGGCGGATACCGCCAACAACTACGACCACCTCTCCGGGGCGTCGAACTGCCACGCCACCTGCGTGAAGATGCTGCAGTTCCAGTCCGCCAACGGTCGGCAGCAGCACCTGGACCTGCAGGGTGTGACCATCAACGAGCCCCCATACCACTCGTTCGTCGTCTACGGCGACGAGCAGACCTTCAGCATGCGGGTCGAGAACTACAAGCAGGTCGGCTCCTGGTACTGGCAGACCGACGGCATCGAGCTCTACCGCGGCAGCACCATGAAGAACACGTTCTTCAACGCCAACGACGACGTGCTGAAGATGTACCACAGCGACGTCACCATCGATAACACCGTCGTCTGGAAGAACGAGAACGGCCCTGTCATCCAGTGGGGATGGACTCCGCGCAACATCGACAACGTGCGGGTCACCAACACCCACGTCATCCACAACCGGATGTACTGGAAGGACGTCAAGTACAACACCTGCATCCTCAACTCCTCCTCGCACTGGGAGAACATGGGCTCGACCACCACGGCCAACCCCAACACGTGGGTCAGGAACATGACCTTCGAGAACATCACCGTCGAAGGCATGGCCAACTGCGCGATCCGCGTCTTCGCCCTGTCCAGCACCGAGAACATCCACGTCAAGAACCTCAAGATCGACGCGTGGAGCCACCTGGACGCCTCATCCCAGGTCAGCCTCCTCAAGCGGTACAGCAACAGCGCAGGCCAGAAGGTGACCCTGGGCAACGAGACCCGCGACAGCCGGGGCCTGAAGCTGGAGAACTACACCGTCGGCGGCACCGTCATCACCAAGTCCGGCACCAACTGGGCCGCTGACCGACTCGGCAGGCTCGGCTTCGACGCCGAGACCTGGGACAACTGGAACGCCTGGGGCCCAGGCGGAACCACCCCCGACCCGGTCACCGGCGGCACGATCGTCAACGGAGCCACCGGCAAGTGCGTCGACCGCGCGGGCGGCGGCACGGCGAACGGCACGCCCGTCCAGCAGTGGGCCTGCGCTAACGCCCCCGCCATGACCTGGGCGCTCGAGGGGCAGCAGCTGAAGTCCGGCGGCAAGTGCCTGGACGTCGAAGGCGGCGCCACCGCCAACGGCGCCAAGGCCCACCTCTGGGACTGCGGCACCTGGGACAGCCAGAAGTGGGCATTCCAGCCGAGCGGCACCCTCAAGAACATCAAGTCCGGGCGCTGCCTCGACATCGAAGGCCAAAGCACGGCCGACGGCGCGCGCCTGCACCTGTGGGACTGCGGCACGTGGAACAGCCAGAAGTGGACCCTCACCAGCTGACCGGGTCGCTGAAGTGGACAGTTTGTCTGGGAGTGCTGTAGTGGGCACAGTAATTCCTGTGCGCGATCCGCAATAGACAGTGGTGCTAGTCCGATCGAGTAATGCCGATCTTCCCTCGTTGACACAGAAAACGCAGGGCCCTTAATCTGATAACGCCGCCGCCACGGTGTCCCAAGCCCCGGCGGGACATCTATTCCCCCGGTGCTTCCTTCCGATCTTGACGGAGGCACACCCATGCAGAAGACGGCCAAAACGGCCTGGTCCGCGGCTGGCGCCGTCGGCGTCGCGCTGTCGGCCATGTTCGTCCTGTCCTCGCTGCCCGCCACCGCGAACGTCATCGCGGTCACCTCACCGGTGAGCGCGGGACCGGCGGACCACGGCCAGCAGTACCCGGACGGTCCCTCCTCGGTGGACGGTTCGCCGCTGGAGCGGTGCCGCCGCGGCACCGACTACCCCGTGCCCAGCCGCAACCCCGTCCTCGACGAGCCGCTGAACACCGGCTTCGAGAGCAACGTCGGCCTGTCGGTCAAGGTGCAGCTCGAGGGTGGCACGTTCTACGGCAACCGCAAGCTCATCTTCACCAACACGAGCAACGCCCCGGTGCACACCGACTGCCTGGTGCTGAAGTTCCGCGCGCCGTCGGGCTCGGTCGACCACCACTACCGAGCGTCGCTCCAGTACGGGCACCCGCAGCAGGACTACGTCGAGGTTCCCCGCGGCAACGGCGAGTCGCACTACATCATCCGGCTCGGATTCCACGACGTGCCCCTGGCCGACCGCACCATCCCGGTCGGGCAGACGTGGACCTATGAGCTGGCAGGCTCCAACCAGAGCTCGATGAGCCTGGAGGCCACGCGTGACTCCGTCGAGGTCCTGGCGGACATGAACGTCGGCGGAAACGCCTGGATCTCCCAGTACGGCACCAAGCGCCTGGGCAACTGACGCCAGGTGAGGTGGCGGCCCCGCAGCGACGCGGGGCCGCCACCGGAGCCGACCTCGGGAGGATCCCATGAAAACCCTCGTCTGCCTTGCCCTGGTCGCCGCGGTCTCCGCTGGCTGCGCGGGCTCTGGGCACGAGCACCACCAGCACCACTCGACGACCGCGGACGACACCGCCCAGCTGCGCGGGACCGCCACCACCTACCTCGGCCTGCTCTCGGGCGGCGACCCGACCACGGCTTGGGGCATGTGGACTCCCGAGGCGCAGCAGCGCCAACCGCGGGAAGTGTTCGCCGACCGGATCGCCGACTGCGCGCCCGGAGTCCCGTACGAGGTCCTCGGCGTCGTCTCCGACGGGCCGGACCTCGCCCGGGTCTCCTGGCGGCACGGCGAGCACACCGGGGAACTCCGGCTGCGCTTGCACGAGGGCCACTGGCGCGTCGACACCTCCGACACCATTGCCTGCGGTGCACCATGAACGCCCGCGCCACGACCCTGCTGCGCGGCTCCCTCGGCCTGGTCTTCGTGTGGTTCGGCGCTCTCAAGGTCGCCGACGTGACACCGGTCGCCGACCTGGTCGCGGACACCGTGCCCTGGCTGGACCGCGACCTGCTGCTGGTCGCGCTCGGATCGGCGGAGATCGCGCTCGGTGCGGCACTGTGGCTCGGCCGCTGGCTGCGCTGGGTCGCGGCCGCCGCCGTGGCCCACCTGCTGGGGACCTTCCTCGTGCTGGTGGTCCAGCCGCACGCGGCGTTCCAGGCGGGCAACCCGTTGCTGCTGACCACCGAGGGCGAGTTCGTCGTCAAGAACCTCGTCCTGATCACCGCGTGCCTGGTGCTCATGTCCACCGAGCGGCCACGACAGCTGCTCGACATCGGCAACAGCCCCGACCAGGCGCGAAGCGCGATCGGCAGCCCATCGACCGATTGACGCTCCCCGGCTTCGCCGCGGCCGTTGATAGAGCGCGCGGCCGACGCTGCGCGCACCAGTTCGCTGTGAGCTGCGCTTTCGATCGCGACGCCGAGAAGACGCGCCATTTCCCTCGACGCCCCCGTGTGGCCCACCACGTGGGGGTGAGCGGGACCGCCCGGTGGCGGCCGGCTGATCCCGCTCGTGCAGAAAGCGGTGGCGTCGTCGGTCCCTGACGACGCCACCGCTCCCACAACGCCAACCCGGACGAACGTCGCCGACCGGCGCCCCTGCCGACGGCACCACGTCACGCACGGAGGACATCGCATGCACACCGCATCCACAACCCGACGCCGAATTGCCGTGCAGATCGGGCTCCTGACGTCCCTCATCGCCTCGGCGCTGGTCTTCCACCCGACCACCGCCTCGGCCCACGGCACTGTCGTCGACCCGCCGACCCGCAACTACGGCTGCGCCACCCGCTGGAACGGTCCCGACGCGCCCGGCATGCAGGAGCAGGACTTCATGTGCTACCTGGCCTGGAACCAGAGCCCCGACGCCATGTGGAACTGGAACGCCCTGTACGCCAACAACCTGGGCGAGAACCTCGAAAGCGCCATCCCCGACGGTCAGATCTGCAGCGCCGGACGCTCCGAAGGCGGCCGCTACGCGCCGATGGACAACCCCGGCCACTGGAAGACCACGAGGGTCGGCAGCAGCTTCCCCATCACGGTGCAGGACGTGGCCCGGCACGGCGCCGACTACCTGAAGATCTACATCACCAAGCAGGGCTTCGACCCCGCCAACTCCATGATCGCCTGGGACGACCTGGACTTCATCAAGCAGACCGGCCGCTACCCCTCCCAGTTCGAGTACAAGACCGACGTGTCCACCTCCGGCTACAGCGGCCACCACGTCCTCGTCACGATCTGGAAGGCCTCGCACATGGACCAGAAGTACTTCCTGTGCAGTGACATCGACTTCGGCTGACCCGACCCCGGCGCCGTCCCCGCACCGAGCGGGACGGCGCCCCCTAGGGCAGGGCACTGGAGACCACGCGTCGGTGCCCGACCCGGGTAGCGCTCAGGCTGATGGGGTGCCGAAGAGGGCCAGAAGCGTGTCGACGAAGAGGTCTTCGAGGGCGGGGAGCGCGGCGGCGCCGTCGGTGCGCAGGCAGTGGCGGATGCGTTCGGCGGTGCCGCCGATATAGAGGTCGAACACCTCCGGCGCCAGCTCGGTGACGGCGGGTTCCTGCTTGCGGGCCAGGCGGTGCAGCTTGCGGAAGACCTCGGCGAAGCCCGCGTTGACGGCGCTGGTGCGCTCGATGAGCGCGGGACCGGCGGAGAACGTCTCGACGTAGAGCGACCAGGTGATGGTGGGGCTCGCGGCCAGGGCGGTGAGGAAGGCCCGCCAGGACTGCCGGATGCGGGTGCGCCAGTCGTCTTTGGGCAGGGGGTCGAGCACGGCGGCCAGCTGGACCCCGACATCGGCGACCGCCTCGTCGAAGGCGGCCAGGAAGCAGGCCTCCTTGCTGGTGAAGTGCTCGTAGAAGGTCCGGCGGGAGACCTCCGCCCGGTCGACCACGTCGCCGATCGTGGTGGCGGGGTAGCCCTTCTCGGCGACGGCGTCGAACAGCGCCAGGACGATGCGCGCGCGTTGGGACGAGGCGACGTCCGCCCGGCTCAGGCCGTGTCTGCCGCTGGGGAGCCGCTGATCGGCCCGACGGGGCGGCGCGCCGTCCGCAGCCGGACGCGAGGCACTCATCGGCACAGGATACCTGGCGTCTCGGCACAAATCGCTCCGGGTGATTTCCGAACATTCGCACAAGTCGTCGCCACTTTTCCGTCCAGCCTTGCCGCGGTGGATCTGGAAACTCTACAGTACCTCGGGTACTAGACAGTTTCTGGACACGGATTGGATTACCACCATGCGCGGGAAAATCGGCAAGGTCCTCGGCTCGGCGATGGGCGTGGTCGCGTTGAGCGGCACCCTCGCGGTCCTGGCGCCCGTGAGCGAGGCGGCCACGACGAAGATCGCCTACGGCACCGAGGGCTCGACCCGGCTGACCGGCCTCGGGGCCGACCTGCCGCTGGGACCGGGGCAGACCGACATCGACATCGACCTGCAGAGCGGTGGGTTCACCGGGGTGATCACGCTGCCGGAGACCCGCACGGACTTCAACCTCTTCGGGTTCCTCTCCACCCACGCCAAGGTCAAGGTCACCCAGGCCGGTCCGCTGAGCGGCACGTTCCGGAACAACGCGGTAACCGCGTCCGGTCAATTCGACGTGCAGATCACCGAGGTCGGGCATTTCAACATCGGCATTCCGCTGCCCAATTGCAAGACGACCGCCTCGGTGCGCATCGACCTCACCTCCAGCGGCACCTTCAACCCGTCCACCGGAGGGACGGTCACCGGGAAATACCAGCTCCCGCCGTTCGCCGACTGCATGTTCGACACCGAGATCATCAACGCCCTCGTCGTCGGCAAGGAGAACACCATCGAGATGTCCCTGTCGGCCAAGAAGTAGCCCCGGAAGGGCCCTAGCGGGTGACGTCCGTGGTGGGCGGGCGCGGACCGGCCAAGCGGCGAGCGCCCGCCTAGTCCACAGGACTAGCCCTGCGGGAAGACGCGTGCTGGGTGGCCGTGTATCCGCGGTAGCAGCCACGGCCGCACCGCCGCCGGTGCGGGCCAGCCGACAAACCGTGCCTAAGCCCCGTGCCCAAGCCGTCACGGCACCCCTGCCCTGTCCGCCGGAGGACCAAGCCGTCGAGCCGCGTTCCGTCAATAAGGTGTACGAACCTGGTTGGCAGCTTCGACGGGGTTCGCTCGGCACACGTTGCCGGGGAACCAGCACCCTCCACTGCGGAGGCTGTCTACAGTTGAACTACGCCCGCTCAGCCTTCGGTGTTCAGGCTGGCCGACGCGCACGCGGCGACGATGATGCGGCCGTCCTGCACCCCGTCCTCGGACAGCCCGACGATGCACGCGGCGAAGTCGCTCTCCCCGGCCCGGCAGGCGGAAACGGTCTGCTCGGTGACGTTGTGCCCGACCCACTGGAGAACCTTCAGGCAGTCGGCGGCCGTCGCCTGCGCTGGGGCGGCGACCAGCAGGGACAGACCGGCGGCGGCGAAGGTGGCTGCGGCCAGGGCAGCGGTGCGGAACATCCTCTGGGCTCCTCTCGATGGCACGCCCCGGCACGGCGGGCACCGTCCTGAGGCGACAGCAAGCGCAGAAGTACCCGGTGCCGGGGCCGGGAATCGCCGCGTCCCCTGTTCGAGTGACTTGGGGATCAGCCCGGACCAGCTCGGCGAAGTAGGGCCGCATGCGGGTTAGTAGTCGTCGAGGTCGGACTCGGGCCCGCCGTCGCCGACCGCCCCGAGGCTGCTGGGAGTGTCCGCGTGCCCGGTGACGAACGTGGCCCGGTCGGGCTCGGCCCGGTGGCGGGCTCGGTGGCTTCCGCGGCGCGACGGCCAACCGTTGCTGCCGTCCGCCTGCCCGGCCGGTGTGACAGCTTCAGGCCAAGGGGGGCCGGCGCCCGGGATGCCTGATTACCGTCGATGTTGTGTCAACCGGTATACGCACAAGGGGAACGGCGATGTGCGCCCGGGTCACCCCGGTCGCTGTCGTGCTGGTCATGCTGTCCGCTTGTGGGACCAGCCACGAACCACTGGCGGCGACGCCCGAGGTGGCCCGGACGAGCACAACCACCACATCGGCCGTCACAACGACGACCACCACCGCGAGGACCACAACTCCCACTGCTCCGCCGAAGAAGTTGTCGTCCGAGGAAGCGCACGAGGCCAGGAGGGCGGCTTGTGAACAGCCGAAGTCCCGGGTCTACAACCCCACGAGCGCCCCATATGCCGGACCGGGCCCGCACTACATCGACGTGTACGAGGTGTCCCTGACCAACCGGCGGATGCAGCACTCGCCGATCGTGGCGGGCGAGACCAAGCTGCTGCCTCCCGGGAGCACGCTCGACTTCGACCACAACCTGATACAGCTGTTCGCGTGTGTCGTCCCGGTGCTGGGCAAACGCTCCGGCAAGGTCACCTGCCGGTTCGACCGGGGGGTGGCCAAGAGCCGCACATGGCCACTGTACGAGGCGACGTACCGGGTCACGGTCCGCGAGGCCCGGACCGGCCGGGAGGTCAAGGTCGTCACCCTGCGCGGGACGGAGTCCCCGGAGGAGAGCTGCCCCGGTTTCGCCACCGACGACCCAGGCACCGTCGTCGCCCGCAGCCTCACCGGGGACGCACTCGACAAGGCGTTGCGCCCCCTGCTCCTCGCCCCGGCCTGAGCCCGGCCACCCGCAGACGGTCCGAGCTGGGGGCACGACGACGGCGTCATCCCACGTCCACACCTGTTCCAGCTGACCAACGTCGGAACTGATCGCGCCGTCCGCCAGGCGTGAACCCCGCCATCACCTCAGTCTCAAACCCAGGGATCTCCTCCAGACTGGCGCCCACCACGTCCGACCCCGGCGCGATCGTTACGTCCAGTCCCTCTACCAGCAGGTTCGCTCGTGACGTTCCGGCGGGGAGACAAGGCGTGCTTGTCCCCGCGCCGGTTCGGTCAGACCAGGTGCCAGCAGGTACTGCCGTCGGCGTTGCGGCGGCAGTACCTCATCTTGCCGGCGGCGGCGACGGCGATCACATGTTCGACGTCGCCTCGCGCGATAGCGAGGGTTGACGTCTGGATCTGGTGCCAGCGAATTCCAGCGAACCACAGATCATCGTTGTTCACCCATCGCATATAACCGAGGTGCACCCGAGCAGGCTCGTGCCCATCCAGCCCGAGGTGCTGTACCTGCAGGGCTTCCTGCGGATGAGCTTCAGCACGACGGCGTTCCAGAGCGCCGAGAGCGAGGCGTAGCAGGGCTGTTGGACGGCGTTCTACTGGGGTTGGTGGATCTCGTGGTGCCGTTCGTCGGCGTGTTCATCTCCCGGATCTTCAACGGGCGCAGAGTGCCCGAGTTCGTCGCGACGGTGCTGCTGATGCCGACGGTGGTGAGGTTTCTGTGGTTCTCCGTCTTCGGGGCTGGCCTGTCCGCCAGCTGTTCGGCGGTTGTCGGGGTGGCGGGCGTGCTCGTGGTGCTGTTCTTCGTCACCTCCTGGGACTCCGGGTCGCTCGTCGTGGACATGCCAGCCTCCGGCGGTGACGAGACCTCGTTGGGTGTGGAGCCGGATCTTCTGGTCGTCAGCCGAAGGCGCGGTCGCCGTCGGCTTGGTGCTGGTGGGGGCTGAGCACCCTGCAGGGTGTCACGATCGCGATCGCGACACCCTGCAGCCTGGCGATGATCGGCAGGTGCGTCGCGACGATCCGCCTGTTCTCCCACGAGCGCAGGACGATGGTCCGCTCAACGAAGGCTAACGCGAGGAGTTGACCGCGGACGTGGCCCGATCTCTGCGGGAGAACGAACCCCCAGACCCAGCCGAACGCCGTTGAAGCCAAGTTCTAGACGGCAGGCTCGGCCGCGTCCGGTTTCCGGCGTGGCGGGCGTGAGCGCATACCCAGTTTGGTGTACACCACTTCGGGGTGTGTGGCTGCCGTTCGTGCGGCAAGATCCTCGAAGTAGACCCAGAAGTGCAGGCCGTGCGCGCGCCGCTCCGTGTACACGTACGGAGATATGGCGTCCCACAGACGAACGATGTTCAGACCGTACCCGCCGATGACCAAGCTCTGATCGATCATGCCATGCGCGATGAGCTTTCCGAGATCGTCGAAGAAGAGGCCGATCGTGTCAACGTGAGCGCGTGCCTGCTCCGGTAGACCGCGATGACCGCAGGTGGGCTCATGCTCCTTGGTCAACTCGGTCAGTACGTACTCCTGCGCCTCGAACCACCGTGCATCACGTGTTTCCTTGAACGATTCCAGGATTACCGGAAGGTGGATCTTGCCACTGGCCAATCGGATCTGACGGAGGGTGAGAAGCAGAGAGATGACGAGTGCTGTGAGAGAGATCGCCAACGCGGCGAGGTTGAGCATGATCGTCAGAGTCACTGCGCGAACCTAGGGTTGTCCGCTTACGTGCGCAAGGGCCCCCGGGCGTGCCGTTCTGTCGGCATCCCGCTCCAGTTGGGTCAGGGGCCGGATGGACTCGCTTGCGCGGTGTCGCAGTGCTGGGCAGAAGGGCGAGGGTGTGCACGCGGCCGATGGTGGGGATCGGTGCGCCGAGCACGTGGGTGGGATGCCTGTCAGCGGCGAGGGAGGCAGCGAGTACTGGCGTTCGAGAGGACGGCCGCGGCATCTGCGGGCCTGGATGAGCCCACCCATCCTGGCGAGCCGGAAGACGTCGACCGAGCTGTACCAGCGGTACTGGCCGGTCTGGCACGGTCCAACCTCCAGCGGCGGTGCCACCCCCGTAGGGCTGACCAGCGATCCGCGGCCGCGCCGCGACCTGACTCGCTGTCCGGGTCCGCTACGCGGTCGTCCTGCGTCCATCCTGGAAGTCGCGGCATCCGTCGTCGTCCGCTGGACGGGCGCGGGTGTGTGCGGCTGACTGGCCGAATACTTTGAGTAGCGGCCGGTTGGACGCCGTAGGCGTACTCGGAGGTCGTAGGCCGGGGGCGACGGCGACCATCTCGTCGGCGCTGACCTGGCCCGCTTCGGCGAAGGTGAAGTCCATGCTGGCGGTTGCGCCCGCGGTGGTCAGCTCCGTGATGCCGCGCAGGGTGAGAGCCTTGTAATGAACCAGTCGTCGTGCCGTCAGCCCCGCTCCTTCCTGAGATCCCCTCTCGTCTGGGGTGCTGCGGATGAAGGTGTATCCATCCGTGGGGTGACGGACTCGCCGCGCAGCAGCGGTAGGACGAGTTCTGTGGAGGAAATCCCGTCGAAAGCCGGACCGGCCGGGACGAGGAGGCTTGGAACTTCTCGCGCCGTCGACGTCGTCGGTGTACTTAGTCGCCGGGCCGAGAAAGCTGCTGCGGTTTCTGACCAAGCAGCCCGAGGTCATGCCCGCCTAGGGCCACCGCCCCCGGCAGGCCAAGGTGGCGCGGCTCAGCGCCACCGACAGCGAAACGGTCGTCCGCCCGGGACTTCGACCGATGCGCATGACCGAACGCCTGGCACGGTCACCGAGCCCGGTGCCATGGCGGGATCTTGGCGATGTCACCCTTCCCTGCGGCGACGCCAACCCCGAGGATTGCCGGGTGAGCGATGGCGACCTGACTCGGAACTCCGTCGTTGGTTCGGCCCACGCGGTAGTTCAGGCCAAGAACATGTACGGCAGCGTGCATATCCGTCAAATGGGTGAACCTCGGTCGTCGATTCCCCGCCAGCTTCCCTTCGACACCCCTGACTTCATCGGGCGGGACGATGAACTGCGGCAACTCGGTGAGATTGTGGCTGCGGGCAGGACCGCGCTGGTGTCGGGACCACCGGGTGCGGGGAAGACTGCACTGGTGGTGCGCTGGGCTCATCGCGAAAGCCTGCGCTTTCCGGACGGGCAGCTGTACATGAATCTGCGCGGGTTTGACATGACCGCGCCAGTGTCCGCACGCCAAGCGCTGGACGGTTTCGTCCGAGCACTCGGAGTGGCGCCCGACCGGGTGCCTGAGCGGACGGATGAGCTGGCGTCCCTGTACCGCACTCTGCTGGCTGACCGCCGCGTCCTGGTTGTGCTGGACAACGCTGGCGACATCGATCAGATCAGCCCGCTGCTGCCGGGTACGTCCGCGTGCGGGGTTCTGGTCACAAGCCGCAGGCTGCTAGGCGAACTGGCCGCAGGTGTGGGAGCGCGGCGGATCACGCTCAGCGCGTTGTCTCCGGCCGACGCGGTGGAACTGTTGGGGGCGGCTGCGGGATCTGAGCGGTTGGCGGCGGAACCCGAGGCCACCGGCGAACTCGCGAGGTTGTGCGCGTGCCTGCCTTTGGCCCTGCGAATCGCGGGCGAGCGGGTCTCGGGTAGCCCTTACTGGACGATCGCCGACTTGGTCGAGCAGTTCACTGCCGAACAGCACCGCCTCGACCTTCTTGCCAGTCGTGAGGGAGCCAGCCCTGTCCGGCTCGCGTTCTCCTGGTCCTACCGGAAACTGCCGACCGCAGCGTCCAGCATGTTCCGCTGGCTGGGCGTGCACGCGGGCCCTGAGTTCGGTGTCCGCGCAGCCGCGGCGGCGGCCGACATGACACCACGCGATGCGCTACAGGCACTGGAAGTCCTCGTGGACGCCAACCTGCTCATCGAGGTCGCGCGCGAACGCTACAGGTTCCACGACCTAGTGCGCCTGTACGCGGTAGAGCGGGTGAACGCCGAGGAAGACGCATCCGCGCGACAGACCGCCGTGCGTCGCCTGCTGGATTGTTACCTGGAGACCGCCGATGCTGCGGATCACCTTCTCACCCGTCGCTCGTACTGTGTGACGCTCGGTCACACCTCGACCAACCCTCCACAGGCTATCTTCGTTGATCAACGGGCGGCCGCGCGGTGGTGCGAACTCGAACGTGCCAACTTGCTGGCCTCGGTCCAACAAGCCGTAGAATGGGGCGAGCATTCGATCGCCTGGCGCCTTCCCGTCGCGTTGTGGGGGTACTTCTTTCTAAGCAAGCCATGGCAGGACTGGACTCGAGTGCTGACCATCGGGTTGGAGGCGGCGAGGTCGATAGGCGACCGCCGCGGCGAAGCATGGACGCTGCACTCGCTCCGAGAGGCCCAGTTCAGCATGCACCGGGTAGGGAAGGGCGCCGAATACGTGGAGCGCGCACTCGAGATCTTCCGCGAAATCGATGACCAGTGGGGCGTCCGCGAAGCGCTGAGCAACGTGGGGTACGCCCATCGACTGCGAGGGCGCCCAGACGAGGCGCTCACCCACCTGGTCGACGCTCTGGGCCTCTGGCGGCAGACCGATGACCGGTGGGGACAGGCATGGACGCTGCACAGCCTCGGCGAGACCTACTTGGACCTCCGCCGGTCGAACGAGGCGACACCGGCACTGCGTGAAGCACTGAACCTGTTCCAGGCCATCGGGCACCGCCAAGGCGAAGGCTTCGCATTGGGCAACCTCGGCCACATCCACCTCAGCGAGAAGCGGTTCGAGGCTGCGACGGAGCTGTTCCATCAGGCATTGGTCGTCCACGACGAGATCGGCGACCGGTGGAGCGCGGCGCGAAGCATGATCGGGCTCGGTGCCGCCCTCCACGCCACAGGCTCGACCGAAGCGGCTGAAGGTTACTGGCGTCAGGCGCTCACCATCTGCGAAGACCTGGATGACACAGCCACAGCAGAGAGCATTCGCATGCGGCTCACTCAATAGCGTGACATTACGATTTCGAGATTCGCCGGATATTCTACCGCGCAAGGGGCAATTCTCGACTGAGCAGGCCGCGATGAGTGTTCTGCATCTTACGACCCGACCGGGGCCAGGTGCGCCCGACCGGCGATGCGCTGGAAGCCCGTGATCAACGCCCCCGGCATCACCTTTGGTAACGGCTAGCCGCTGTAGCGACCTGCCTAGGGCGGGAGCGCCCGCGGCGCTGAGCAGGGTGACCTCAACAGGCCCTCCGCCGCGCCGACGGCACCGGTGACGTCTGCCAGGAGTGCGAAGGCTACATCGGCGTCGTCCCTGGGCCCGTTGTGGCCAGCCGTGCCCGGCCAGTTACGACCTTCGCTTGGCGAGAAGAGTCACAGAACTGGTCAGGCCAGGTGACTACTTGCACGGAACCATGCGCGCCGCGTGCTACCTCGGTTAAGGTCCTCCGATGGCATGGTGGGAAGCGACGCTCTGGGCGCTGCTGGGCGGCTTTGTCGTGGAAGGGCTGGAGTTCACCGCCTTGATCCGCAGGCATCGCAAATGGCCCTGGCAAGTCGGTGCCGAGACCGTGACCGACCCGGACAGCCTCGCCGCTGGCCCACTTGGCTACTTCGTGGGCGAGGCGGTGCGGCTGGCTGTGGGAGGTGCGCTCGGAGCTGCGCTGGCTGACCAGGTAAATGGCCCGTTACCCGCCCTGGCCGTCGGAGCGGTGGCGCCAGTGATCGCTGGCCACTTGGTCGCGTACGTTCCGCTGCCCGCTACCACCCCCAGCCTTCCTTCGGCCGCCGACTCGGTCTTGCCATCGACCTCGCCCCCAGCCCCGGCGTCCGCCGCGGCCCAAGGTCCCGCTCTCCAGCCACCAGCGACATCCGACCCAGTCTCATCGTGGCCGATGCGCGCCTCGTCTCATGAACACCGGGCCGAGGGAGGTGCCACGTGAAGAAGCACCGGCGTTCCCTGCTGGCTCAAGTGATCGCCGTCGTGTCTCGCCGCACACCGGCCTTCGCCCCAATAATGGGAGAACCTCAAACTTTTGCCGGACGCTTTAGCGCTCTGACTTCCTCCGAGAAGCCGACTCATACATCGTTCAGGAGCCCTGTTAACGTTCCTGCAAGCCGGGATGTTCGACGGGGCCCTAAGCGCGGCCAGGCGGAGAATGATCCCAGGCAGGAATATCGGAAGTCGCGCGAAAAACTGGGAAATCACTCGCTACCCGAACAGTCGGTGGCTTCCGGCAGTCCATTAGCTTTGTACGTTTCCCGCCTGTCTGGGCGGCGACCGGTTGAGCGGTTTTCCGCGCGTAACCAAATACCGATGCGAAGCCTTGAAGTTTTAAGCAAATTGGCCGCCTTGATCGGACCGGAGAGCATCGATTTTGACGAGTCGACCAACGCGGACGTTGATCTCTCGGTGGATCTGGAGTTGATAGATTTCCTGCGGCGAGCAGCGACCTACAGTTCGGCGGTGACCGATATCATCGATCCAACGGCCCTGTCACTGCGTGAACTCCGAGGGCGCGACGTCCTCGAGTTTCTGATCCTCACGTCAGACCTAGCCAATGCTGTCTTGGATTCTCTCTTGAAGCCTAAGACGCTCCCCATTCCTCCTGTGCGCTATCCGCAACCTTCGGAAGCCCTCCAGGTAGCGCTTGTCAACCTGTCGGCACGGATGCTGCTCCGCGCAGACCGTCAACCCGACGCACGTGAATTCGCCAACACTATTGACCGGATCGCAAAGCAGAAGTACGGGTTTGCAGATTCGGTTCGCGCACTGACAGAGGCTGTGAATATCTGCGTCAGAGAGATGAGGGATATGATCGCCGAGACCTCGCGCGACAAATCATTCAGTACGGCTTTGGTGTCAACGCCTCCGACTCGCTACGGCGATCATCTGGGGAAGCTGGTGGAGGTGTTGAACGATATGATCGGGGTGGATTTGTCCGACGCTGATCTGGGCGATGCGCCTTTGGTCGGCCTGCTGTGGTCCTCGAAAACAGTGTGGCCTCCGGGATGGGTCGACTTGATTCGAGAGCAGTCCGAACAGTTGGGACAGGATTTGTGGCGCATTGTGGACGATCGTCGTGCGCGTGCGCAGCTTATGGTTTGACCGTCGGTGGGCCCGGTCGACAAGAACACCTCGGTGGGGGCCTCGCAATCAGGCGATGGGGCGTAGCCGGTGGACGTGGTCCACACCGTCGCGAGCACCGCGCCCTGCATCTGCAGCGGCCGGATCCGGCTCAGATCTGACCGCGAGCCGGATCCGGCCCGCGTAAACCGGCGCGCGGTGACTCCGCCGACGTTGCACAGCGCGTTGCGAAGACCTGTGGTGCGTCGGGCCGCAGGTTCACCGGCCAGGCACAGGGCCGCGAGCCGGATGGCGTTGGCCTTGGCCTCGCTGAGCGGCGCTTCTGCCCGGTGAACGCGGGCACGGCGTTTTCCTCCAAACGGGCCGCTACCTGGTGGGCCCAGGTGCTGGGAACTGCCTGGTCGAGCAGTTGCCTGCTGGTGCGGACCTGCTCGGCCAAGGCCTCGCCCGACGCCGCGCGACCGCGTCTGCTGGCCGCCGGGGACGTGGCGAGGAGCGCTTGGGCCCCCGGCGTTCCCACGCGGGGTCTGGTTCCCGGGCGAAATGGTGGTAGCGGAGTTGGTAGAGCAGGCCAGGCCGGAATACACCGGCGATGGCCCGGTCCAGCAGAGCGGACCCGGTGGCATCGCTCCGATCGAGCGGTCCGGCTTCGCCATCGAGCACCTCGACCGATTCCGCTTCCCCGACGCCCGCACGCCGACGTCGTTCTACATCCTCGGAACCGCCGTGGCACGCCACTGAGCCCACTCGACTAGGGGAGCGGCTCGCCGCTGGCCGTTGTCCGGGGCAATCAGTCATCGCTGCGGCCCTGCCGGACTACGTTGCCACCGACGGACGCGGGCACGCCCAGTCGATTCCGCTGCCGGTGTTGGTCTATTCGGGTGGTCTCGCCAGGTGCGCCGTCATGGGCCTGACGATCTAACCGTCTCGTGCGCCGAGGGCCCCGCTCGGAGGAGGCAGGCAGGATGGCTGGCCCTGACTTCGTGGCGGCGTTGATCGAGCGGCGCAGTCCGCGACGGTCATGCAGAGTCGGTGGAGGGGTCGCGTTTCGCGTTCTACGATCGGATGTCGACGTTCGGGTTTTCAGGACCCGCACATTTCGCGCGGGTGGCAGCCTGCGGTGGCTGATGAGCTGATCGACGGGTTCGGTCGGATCACAGTGGAGTTCTTCGATGAAGGACGCTCTCGGGGGGAGGCCCAAACCGTGCCGCGGCTGTGCTGGCGGACCCGGGCGAGCAGCCGTCGAGAAGGCGGCCAACATTGGCTCGTCCCGATGATCAGGCGTAGTCGGACCCGCACCTCATCTCGGAAACCACGACCAGAGCAGGCTTCGCCCCGGGACAACAACCGGGCCCCTTGCAGCAGCGCGTGGCCTCGTACTGCTGGAACGAAGCCTCGTGGCGCTTGCCTTGGCGAGTGATTAGGTCGTGCACGTTCCCTGGCTACATCACTCAATCGGTTGAACCTTTTAGGGATGGACAGACCACCAGTACCCGCGATCACGTGTGCTCGTTGGACGGCGAGTCGAGTTGAAGCGGGTGAAGGGATAGGACCGGTGGATGTGCGCACGGCTGGGCGCAGGCGGCGGGGAGGTGTTCTGGATGTTCTGAGCGGGGGAGTGAGGTTCGCGTTCTACGGACGGACGTCGACGGTGGGGTTCCAGGATCCGGTGATGTCGGTGCGGTGGCAGCGGGATGTGGCTGAGGATGTGGTGGCAGGTCATGGCGTGATCGTGGCGGAGTTCGTGGATGTCGGGTTCTCGCGCAGGTTGTCGTGGGAGCAGCGGCCTGAGGCTGCGGAGTTGTTGGTGGAGGCGCGCACTGTGGGGCGGCGGTTTGACGCGGTGGTGGTGGGGGAGTATGAGCGGGCGTTCTTCGGGGACCAGTTCGATCAGGTGATGGCGGAGTTGTTCGAGTGTGGAGTGCGGTTGTGGCTGCCGGAGTTGGGCGGGCCGGTGGATCCGGGCGATCCGGTGGTCCAGGCGTTGATGCGGTTGTTGGGTGCGCAGTCGCGGCGGGAGGTGTTGCGGACGCGGGTTCGGGTGTTGGCCGCGATGGAGGCGCAGGTGCGTGAGCAGGGGCGGTTCCAGGGCGGTCGGCCGCCGTATGGGTATCAGGTGGTGGATGGGGGTGCACATCCGAATCGGGTGCACGCGCGGTGGGGGCGGCGCATACGGAGGTTGGACCGGGATCCGGCGACGGCGCCGTGGGTGGAGTGGATGTTCGCCCGGCGGTTGTCCGGACACAGTCTGGCGAGCATTGCGCGGGCGCTGAACGAGCAGGGTGTGCCGTGTCCGTCGGGTGTCGATCCGCAGCGGAACCGGCATCGGAGCGGGCAGGGCTGGGCGTTGCTGACGGTGGCGGCGATCCTGGGGAACCCGCGGTACACGGGCAGGCAGGTGTGGAACCGCCAGCGCACGGATCGGGATCCCACCGGCCAGGCCGGTGTGAGACGACGGGTGCAGCGGTGGAACGACCGCGACGACTGGGTGATATCCAAGGCGATCGTGCATCCGCCGCTGGTGGACGAACGGACGTTTGTGGCGGTGCAGCGGATCAGGGCCATGCGGCCCACACGCGATGGCGAGACCCGCACATACTTGCTGGCTGGCCTGCTTCGGTGTCGGGTCTGCGGGCGCCGGATGGACTGCCACTGGGTGCACGAACGGGCCGGGTACCGCTGCCGCCACGGACACAGCAGCACCCGATCCAGACCCGCACGGCACCCCAAGAATCTGTACCTGCGAGAAGACAGACTGCTGGAACGCTTACCCGAGGTAATCGCCTCGGTCCAGCACATGATCAGCGATCCGCCGGAGTCACCTCCGCCGCAACCAGAAGCCTTGACCGCGTTCCTCAGACTCCACGACCTGGCGATCAGCTGCGATCACTCGCAGCTGACTGTCGTGGCTGACACTCACGCGCTCAACGTGCCCCTTGGCCCATCAAGGCAGCTGACACTGCCCATGGAGATCACAGACCCCACGGCACGGAGAACCAATGCCGTGGGGTAATTATGTGTCCGAGCCCGAGTTGAACTTTCCGCCCAGCCCCTCTACCAGGAGGTTTGCTTCAAGGCTGGCGCTTAAGAGCGTTTGTTGGACCCGCACGTCGTGCGGGTCCAACCTGCAAAAGGCTCCATCTGGCGGTATTGGAGGTGAGGTTTGGCTAGGTTCACATCATTCCCGTTTGATCGCGCGGAGTGTGAGTAACCTTCCATTGGATCTTCACGAGTGCTTCGTGTCGAGCCGCGGCTTGGGTTCGGCAATGCGATGCCGATTGCGGGAGGTCCGACGTCGATGAGATCAGTTGTCCGAGATGAGGGTCGCTCATTCCTGACCGTGTGTTCACGTCCGGAAGGCCGTCCCACCCTGGTTATCCGATTGTGACAGGGCAGGGATGTATCACTCGGCGTCTGTGCGGCGACTAGGACGTCATGATGTTCATGATCGTCCACTCGCGGGCGGGGTGAAGTGAGCGGCGTCCGTGTTGTCCATGCGGCTGATATCCACCTCGACAGCCCGCTCGTGGGGCTCGCTCGCTTCGCCGATGCCGAGACCGTCGGGGCGCTGTGGGCAGCGTCCCGCGGGGCCTTGGCGAACCTGGTTACCTGCGCCATCGAGCATGAGGCCGATGCGGTGGTGCTGGCGGGTGACATCTACGACGGGGACTGGCGGGACTACAAGACCGGCAGGTTCTTCCAGCAGCAGATGAGCCACCTGCACGACGCGGGCATCCGGGTCTTCATGACGGCGGGCAACCACGACGCCGAGAGCGTCGTGACCCGGGCCGTGAAGCTGCCCGACAACGTCACGATCTTCAACGCCGACGAGCCGCAAACGGTGATCGACGACCATTTGGGGCTGGCCGTGCACGGTCAGAGCTTCGCGACGCGTGCGGTGACCCACAACCTCGTCCGAGCCTATCCGGACAGGGTCAACGGCTACGCCAACGTCGGGGTTCTGCATACCGCCGCCGATGACGCGACGGGACACGCCAACTACGCGCCCTGTTCGCCGCGTGACCTGAGCGCGGTTCGCTACGACTACTTCGCGCTCGGCCACGTCCACTCCCGTCGGATCGTCAACAGTGGGCAGTGGGTGGCGGCGTTCTCCGGCAATCTGCAGGGAAGGCACGCACGCGAGACCGGCCCCAAAGGTGCCCTTGTCGTCGATGTCCTGCCGGAAGGCGGTGCCCAACCGGAGTTTGTCGAGCTGGACGTCGCCCGCTGGGCCGCGCTGAAGGTCGACGTGACCGGTGCGCGGACCTTCGATGACGCGATGGAGTGCGTGCGCGTGGACCTGGACGCGGCGAACGAGGCGGCTGGCGGGAAGCGGCTGGTCGCTCGTGTGACGCTCGTCGGTGCCACACCCGCCGCGAGCGAGCTGACCGACGCCGAGCGCCTGCGGGACGCCGTTGACGCCGAAGCGCCTGCGTGGGTGACGATCGAGAAGGTCAGGTCGCAGGTGTCCGCGGCGAGCGCGGGCGACCGGATCGACCCAGAACTCCTCACGGCCATCCACCGGGCGAGGGAGGAGCCTGCCGCTGGCCTCGACGACCTCAGCGCGGACATCAAGGTGCTCGCCAGCGAGGTTCGCGCCGTCCTGCGCAGGCGTGGAGTGGATCTCGCCTCACCAGACCATCACTCCCAGGTGAGGGACAACGCGATCCGGGCGCTGGTCGCACACCTGTCGGGCGGTGCCTGATGCGCGTACGGAACCTCTGCTTGGAGCGCTACGGCGCGTTCGAGGACCGGTCGGTCGACTTCGGCTCCGGCCTGACCCTCGTGCTCGGGGACAACGAAGCCGGAAAGTCCACCACTCTCGACGCGTTCGCCGATGTGCTGTGGGCGATCCCGAACCGGTCGTCTAGGGCGTTCCGGCACGTCAGGCAGGCGTTGGCGCTGCGGGCGGTGCTGGAGCTGCCCGACGGCGACGAGCTGCGAGTGGTCCGCAAGGCGGCGCACCTCGTCGACAGCGAGACCGGGGAGTCCGTCGCGGAGTTCTGGCGCGGCGACGGGGACAGCCGCGAGAAGTGGGTGCGGTCCTTCGGGCTGTCCCACGCCGAGCTGCGATCCGGCGGGAAGGCCCTCATCGAAGGCGCGGGTGACCTCGCCGAACTCGTCTTCCGCGCCCGCAGCGGCTACGAGGTCGGACAGGTGCTCGACACGCTCACCAGGCAGGCCGACGAGCTGTTCAAGGCGCACGGGAACGCCAAGAAGAGCAAGATCCGGACAACGCTCCGGACCTATGAGGACGCCACGCGGGCGGTCAACGCCCGGGTAGCGGCAGCCGACGAGGTGGACCGCGTCCAGAAGGCCATCGCCGAGCTGACCGAAGCGATCAAGGAGCACAAGGCGGCTTTGCAGGAACGGCAGGCCGACCTGAGACGGTGGCAGTCGAAGCGGAGCGTGGCCGAGTCGATCCGCGCCATCGCAGTGCATCAGGAAGTCCTGGCCGAGGTGCGCGGCGCGGGGCCCTGCTTGTCCGCCGTCGATCTCGACCAGTGGCACACGCTCAACCATCAGCTCCACAGCGGTGAGGCGGAGGTCAAGGAGAAGGCCGAGGACCTCGCGGCGAAGAGACTCGAACGTACCGCCGTCGTGGTCGACGACGCCATCCGCGCGGACCGCGAGGTGATCGCCCGGCTAACCCGCGACGCGGGCCAGGTGCTGCGTGAGCGCCACACCGCCGAGGAACTGCGGCGTTCGGCCGCCGCCGCCGACGACGAGGCCAGGCAGGCGCTCGCGGGCATCATCGCCGTTCCCGACGGCTGTTCCACGGCGGAACTGCTGGGCCAGGTGTGGCTGGGGGAGGACCGGGTCGCCGAACTCAACAATCTCGCCGCCCAGCTGGCTACCGCGAACGACGATCTGGCCCAGCGCAGCAACCTGGTCGCCGAGGCCGAGGGAGAGGCGGCCAGCTTCGCCGCGCCCGACACGGCTCCGCAGAGCGCGGTGGCTGCCGTCCGCGAGGCGCTGCATGCCGTTCGCGACAGTTCGTCCGCCTGCTCGATCAGTTCCGCAGCCCGCGACAAGATCGTGTCGCTCATGGAGGAGAGGGCGACCGAGCTCCGTTCCCTCGACCTCCCCGCGTCCACCCGCCTCGGCCCGCTGCCGAACGAGATCGAGCTGCACCAGGCCCGGCAGTTGCTCGGAAACCTGACGGGTGAACTCGACAGAGCCGAGCAGGCGGTCACCGAGGCGGACAATGCCATGCTCGACGCGGAAACCGCGTTGAGAAACCTCGGTCCCCGAGACCTGGCGGACCCGGCGGCACTGGAGAGCGCGCGACAGGTTCGTGACGAGTTGGTCGCCGAGGCGATGCGGTCCTGGCTGGGCGGGCACTCGATAACCTCGGCACCGCACCTTCCGGTGGAGGTGGAGCGCGCCGTCGCCCGTGCCGACGAACTCGCCGATCGGCTGGCGGACGACCAAGCCGAGGCCACAGAGCACCAGCGGTTCCGAGAGCACCTCGAGCGGGCGATTGTCGCCGCTGATCAGGCCCGAGACGTCCTCGCTGAGGTGCGGAGGGACAAAGACGAAGCTCAGTGCCGATGGGACGGCCTGTGGAGCGGGACAGGCGTGCCCGCCCCGCCTCCGGACGCGGCGGCGCAGTACAGAGCAGTCCTGGCCGGCGTCCTGGTCCTCGACAGTCGCATCCTCACCGAGCAGGAGCGCCTGGCGCAGGTGCGTCATGAGGTCGACCGGCAGCTCGACCACCTCACCGCGTGCCTGGCTGAGGCTGGTCGGAACCGGCAAGGCGCGGACCTGTCCAGCCTCCTGCGTGCCGCCGAGGAGCTGGTAGAGCACGACGATGCGGCCCGCGAAGCGCGTGCTGTGCAAGCGCAGCAGTCGGAGCGGCTGCGCAAGCTCCGGGCCCAGCGCGACGAAGCCGAGATGCAGCGCGACCGGCTGAAGACGCGCTGGCAGAAGCTGGTGCCCGCGGGCGAGCTCACTCCGGTTGGATGGGCCCGCAGACTCGAGCTCGTCGACCAGGCTCGTGCCGCGCACTCTCGGGCGACCGCGCACTTTGCCGAGGCGGAGCAGGCGCAGCAGCGCTTCGTCGAGTTCAGCCGCGAGGTCGACACCCTCGCCGCTCGGCACCGCGTGGACCTAACCGATGTTCGGCAGCGGTGCGACGAACTCCAACGGCGGCTGGACGAGGCTGAGACCGCAGCGGCCGCCGCGAGCACGCTCGATCGGTTGATCGCCGACCTACAGCGCAAGCGCGACAGTGCCGACCGCGAGCTCGGCACCCTCCGCGAGGCGCTGGACGCCCTGGTGAGCAGGCTCGCGGTTGACGACCTGCACGCCGCGGCGCAGCGCGGTGCCCAGGTCATCGAGCTGGAGAAGGAACTGCGCACCGCCGAGGACCGCGTCCGCTCGGCGATCCCGGGCGCGGACGTCGAGGCCCTGGTCGCCGAACTGGCCGCACTTGACGATGACACGCTGGACCTTGAAGTGGCGCAAGCCGAGGATGCCGTCGCCGAGGTCGACGGCGCCCGGAGCGACGCCCAGCGGCGACTGGGCCAGGCCCAGCAGGAGCACCGGGAGCTCCTCGACCGCCCCGAGGTCGCCGAACTCCAGCTCCAAGCGGAGCAGCACGCGGCCGTGCTGGCCGAACAGGTTGAGGAGTACCTGACCACGGTCGTCCAGCGAGATGTCCTGGCCCGGGAACTGCGCCGCTACGAGGCCAAGCACGTCTCACCGCTGCTGGAAGAGGCGGGCAGGCTCCTGGAACGGCTGACCTCCGGCCGGTATGTGGCCCTGCAGACCCACGTCGCCGGCAGCGACCGCTACCTGCGGATCGTGGACGCCGAAGGGTCGTCGCGCGGTCCCGAGACGCTGTCGGAGGGAACCGCGGACCAGGTCTACCTGGCGTTGCGCCTCGCAGGGATCCGATCCCTGCAGGTCGGACGCCGGGCACAGGGCCTGCCCACTCTCCCTGTGGTGCTCGACGACGTGCTCATGACCTTCGACAACACCCGGGTCGGCGCCGCGCTGGAGGTCATGGCCGAGCTGTCCGAGCAGTGCCAGGTCATCGTTCTCAGTCACCAGGAGGATCTCGGGCGGGTCGCCACGGCGCTGGGGAACCCGGCGATCACCGTGGTCGGGCTGGAGCCCGCCCAGCCGATGCGCTCGATGTCCTCGGCCGAGGAGGTGCGCGCCCACGCCCGCACGACCGCAGCCGCACCGGCACCGGCGTCCCCCCGGATGGCGAACAGCGGCGACATCCGCGCCTGGGCGCGCCAGAACGGCTACGACGTCGCCGACCGGGGCAAGCTCCCCAGCGAAGTCAAGGAGGCCTACGACGCCGCCCACCGGTAGCAGCCGCTTACGGGAATGTCCGCTTCCGCATGTAACCGATCGCCCGCTCCCCGCGATGTAGGCGTGACGGTCGCTGATCATGACCGCTTGGGACGGAAAGGGCGCGCACCGCGTGGACGCTGTACTCGGCTTGGTGATCCTGGCGTTGGCCGCGTGGGCTCTATTTGCACTCGGCCGCGCCCTGATCAGGCTGATCCGGAAACCGGCCCGGGCCCGGCACGTCCTCCAGCCGCCCACTCCCGGGTACGTCCACCGAGGTGCGCCCGCGCCTGTCGGTGGCGTCGCCGCGCCCATGCGGTCGGTTTCCACCGCCGAAACGACCGACACGTTGCTGCGCCCGGTCCCGGAGCCACCTCGTGAACCGGAACCCCGATACGCGCAGGCCGCGGTGACGACGGAGGCGGCGCGCTGGTTTCCGCCGGGCGAGCCGGTGAACATCGGTGGCAAGGCGCTTCCCGACGGCATGCTCTACATTGGCCGCTCGCTGCCCGCCCCGCGCGGTGGGACCGATCCCGCGCTTGTGGACCCCACGCTGAAGATCGACCACCGCCGTCCCGACCACGCGGGCGAGACGATGGGGTACTGGCCCTCGTACACCGAGATCAGCCCACGGGCCAGGGGCGCCTACCTGCACTGGCTGGCGAGCGGTCGCCGCGACCCGCACGCCTACATCGGCTACCCGTTCCTGTTCCTCTACGGCATCGAGCGCAGACTCTTCGTGGACACCGAGCACTGCGGGCGGGAGGAACGCGCTGCCCTCCTGGCCGAAGTCCAGCGCCTAAACAGGGTGTACGCGGGAAACCGTTCCTTCGCGGGGTACACCGGCAGACTGCTCGCTGCCGTGGTCGAACCGGGCGGGGACTGGATCGGCCGTCCGCCTCCGGAGCCGGTCACCGAGTGGTCCTTCGAGATCCCGATGGACCTGCGCGTCGGGCTGGGCCAGCACATCGCAGCGAATGTGCCCTTGCCCGCAGAGTGGGCGCTGGCCTGGTGCATCGCGCACCCGGACACGCGGCGCCTGCGGACTCCGGCTACCAGGTGCCCGGAGGAGTTCACCGCGCTGTTCGCCCGCCTGTATCGGCGCGATCACGGTGAGGGCATGGTCCTCAAGAGACCCAAGCGCACCATCACGACCACCTACCGGCCCGCCAGCGCCGGGATCGGTGAGGTCGTCGTGGGCGTGGGTGACCTTCCCGACGTCAGCGGGCTCAAAGCCCCGCTGACCAGACTGGAAGCCCTGGTCGAAGAAGCGACCGACGCCCTCGACGCCTACAGCAGGTACCTCGGCCGCAATCCCGCTGCGCGAGGGACGGCCGCGGCGCTGGCGCTGCTGCCCGACGGCGTGGGCCCGACGAGCGCCGACGCCGAGGCGCTGTGGGCCTGGGCGCAAGCCCGGCTGGCCGAGGCCCCCAACGCCGTTGTTTCCACCGCCGACCTCGTGGCCCGCTGGCCCACGGCGAGCGGGAAGCTCGGCAAAGCCGACGTCGCGCTCATCGCACGGTTGCTCGACAAGCGGGGCTTCGGCATCGAGCCCGACGTCCGCTTCGGCGGCTCCACTCCGGCTGCGGGCGGACAGGTGGTGCTCTTCCGCCGCGGTGACGATGCCGCCGCGGCGCCCAGTGCGGAGTACCTGCCCGCCCAGGCCGTCATCACCCTCGGGGCCGCCGTCGCGCTGGCCGACGGCACGGTGTCGGCGCCCGAGCGCAGGCGCCTGCGCGACCACGTCACCTCGGCCTTCGACCTGTCCCACGACGAGGTGCTGAGGCTTGACGCCCACGCGTCGCTGATCATGGCCAACCCGCCGACGCCCGCCGCTCTCAAGCGGAAGCTGGCCGCCGTGCCTGCCGAGGACCGCGGCGCCATCGCCGACCTGCTCGCCGACATCGCCGCCTCCGACGGGGAGGTGAGCGTGCACGAGATCCGCACCCTCGAACGCCTCTACACGGCCCTGGGCGCCGACCCCGGCGAGGTCTACTCCCGTGTCCACGGCAAAGCGACCGCGGCCTCGGAACCCGTCGCGGTGCGGGTGGCTGGCGAACCGGTGGCGCGCGTTCCCATCCCGAAGGCGGTCTCCCGGGCGCAAGCACCGACGGGTGTCGGTCTGGACTTGGCGGTGCTGGCCCGCAAGCGGGCCGAGTCGCAGCGGGTCGCCGCCCACCTCGCGGAGATCTTCGCGGAGGAGGAGCAGGCCCCGCCACCGCCGCCTGCCGCGACGGCGGTAGCCGGACTGGACGCAGCCCATTCGGCTTTCCTGGCCCTGCTCGACACCCGGGACGAGTGGGACAGGGCCGAGCTGGAGGCCCGCGCGGACGAGCTGGGCCTGCTGCTCGACGGCGCCCTGGACACCATCAACGAAGCCGCTTTCGACAGCGTCGACGCCCCCTTCTGGGAGGGCTCGGACCCGATCCTGATCAACCACGACGTGGCGGAGGACATGCGCCCATGACCGGCTCGACCACCCGACTGCGGCCCCGCGACCGGGACGCCATCCTCTCCGCCCTGCGCACCGGTGTGGTGCCGCGCGCGGGCTTCCAGCACATCCAGGTGGGTCGGGCCGCGGAGATCACCGCCATGAGCGCGGACGTCGACCGGATCGCCGACGGCGGCTCGTCCGTCCGCTTCGTGATCGGTGAGTACGGCGCGGGCAAGACGTTCTTCCTGAACCTCGTCCGCTCCATCGCCGCGGAGCGCAAGCTGGTCACCACCTCCGCCGACCTCACCCCGGACCGGCGCCTGCACGCCAGCGGCGGACAGGCCCGCTCGCTTTACGCCGAGCTGATGCGCAATATGTCGACCCGGTCGAGCCCGGAGGGCGGCGCGCTGGCGGGCATAGTCGAACGCTTCATCACCTCGGCGGTCAAAGAGGCCGCGGCTACGGGCAGCACCCCAGCCGCGGTGATCTCCGGAAAGCTCGACGTCCTCTCCGAAGGCGTCGGCGGCTACGACTTCGCCCAGGTCGTCACCGCCTACTGGCGCGGTCACGACACCGGTGACGACGTGCTCAAGAACGCCGCCGTGCGCTGGCTGCGCGGCGAGTACGCCACGCGCACCGACGCCCGCGCCGCACTCGGCGTACGCACAATCGTTGATGACGCCAACTTCTACGACCAGCTCAAGCTGATGGCCGGGTTCGTGCGGCTCGCGGGGTACACCGGGCTGCTGGTGTGCCTGGACGAGATGGTCAACCTCTACAAGCTCGCCCACACCGGCGCTCGCAACTCCAACTACGAGCAGGTCCTGCGCATCGTCAACGACTGCCTCCAGGGTTCGGTGGCCGGTCTCGGCGTGTGCTTCGGCGGGACGCCCGAACTGCTGATGGACACCCGCCGCGGCCTCTACAGCTACGAGGCGCTGCGCAGCAGGCTTGCCGAGAACTCCTTCGCCGTCGGCGGACTCGTCGACTTCTCCGGTCCCGTGCTGCGGCTGGCGGGGCTCACACCGGAGGACATGTACGTGCTGCTGGAGCGGCTGCGCACAGTCTTCGCCGCCGGTGACCCGCAGGCGTACCTGGTGCCCGACGAGGCGCTGGTCGCGTTCATGGAGCACTGCTCACAGCGCATCGGGGACGCCTACTTCCGCACGCCGCGCAACACCATCAAGGAGTTCGTCAACCTGCTCTCGGTCCTGGAGCAGAACCCCGGGGCCGACTGGCGGGACCTGATCGGCTCGGTCGACGTGCGCGTCGAGGAGAACCCCGACCTGGAGCCGCTCGCCCCGGAAGCCGAGGCGGCGGCCGAAGCGGACAGCGACGACGAGCTGGCCTCGTTCCGGATGTAGCGGTGGGCGAGTCCAATTTCCCCCTGCTGCACCCCGACGTGCAGCGCTGGGTCTACCGCAAGGGCTGGCGCGACCTGCACCCGGTGCAGGACGCCGCCATCCCCGTGGTGCTCCGCGGTGACGCCGATGTGCTCATCGGCGCCTCCACGGCCTCCGGCAAGACCGAGGCCGCGTTCCTGCCGATCTGTTCGGCACTCGCCGGGGAGCCGGGCGGGGCAGGCGTCCAGGTGCTGTACGTCAGCCCGCTCAAGGCGCTGATCAACGACCAGTTCCGGCGAGTGCAGGAACTGTGCGAGGACCTGCACATCGCCACCCACCGCTGGCACGGGGACGTCGCCGCGTCGAGCAAGGCCAAGGTCCTCAAAGCCCCCTCGGGCATCCTGCTGACGACACCGGAGTCGTTGGAGGCGATGTACGTCCTGCGCGGCAGCCGCGTGCCGTCGCTGTTCGCCGGACTGCGGTACGTGGTCGTTGACGAGCTCCACGCCTTCCTCGGTGTCGAGCGAGGCGTGCAGTTGGTGTCCCTGCTGCACCGCCTGGAGACAGCGCTGCGCCGCAGGGTGCCCAGGATCGGCCTATCGGCGACCTTCGGCGAGATGTCGCTGGCCGCCGAGCAACTGCGACCCGGCCGGGTGTACCCGCTGTCCCTGATCGAATCGCCGGGCGACGGCGGTCAGGAGATCCTGGTGCAGGTCCGCGCCTACACCGATCCTCGACCGGACCCGTCGGGCCCGGCCGTGCCGCCCGCCTCCCGGCGCATCGCCGAGCACCTGCACGCCAAGCTGCGGGGCACGACCAACCTCGCCTTCGCCAACTCTCGCGCCGCCGTCGAGGAATATGCCGTCGAGCTTGCCAGGCTCAGCGAGGAGGCAGGACGAGCCAACGAGTTCCACCCGCACCACGGCTACCTCGCCAAGGAACTGCGCGAAGAGGTCGAGGACATGCTGCGCGACACCACGCGCCCGGCCACGGCGGTGTGCACCACGACCCTGGAGATGGGCATCGACATCGGGGACATCGCCCAGGTCGCCCAGATCGGGCCGCCGTCGGCGGTCTCCTCGCTGCGCCAGCGCCTGGGCCGCTCGGGCCGCAGGCCGGGCAAGCCCGCGGTGCTGCGCGCCTACGTCGAGGAGTTCGAGCCCGACCCGCGCACGACGCTGCCGGACCGGCTCCACCCGCGGCTGGTGCAGACCGTCGCGGTGATCGACCTGCTGTTGGAGTCGTGGTTCGAGCCTCCAGAGCCCGCGGCGACCCACCTGAGCACCCTCGTGCAGCAACTGCTGTCCACCATCGCCCAGCACGGCGGCGCCTCCGCGCGACAGGCGTTCTCCGTGCTGTGCGGGCCAGGCGGGCCGTTCCACGGGATGCCGCAGGCCGACTTCGCCACTCTGCTGCGCGATCTGGGCGACCACGACGTGTTGACCCAGATGAACGACGGCACCCTCGTGCTCGGCGTCCGCGGCGAACAGACTGTCAACCACCACAGCTTCTACGCGGCATTCCACAGCGCCGACGAGTACCGCCTGGTCGCCGCAGGCCGCACCCTCGGCGCGATGCCCATCGAAGTCCCGCTGTTCGAAGGCATGCCGATGGTCTTCGCCGGTCGTCGATGGCGTGTGCCGTCGGTAGACCCCGAGCAGAAGGTCGTGGAGCTCGCTCCCGCCCCGGCAGGGAGGGCCTACCTTCCCGGCACAGCTTCACACCGCGTGCACACGCGGGTACGCACCCGTATGAGACAACTCCTGTCAACCGCAACCATGCTCCGTTACCTGGATACCCGCGCCCAAGACCTGCTCACTGCGGCCCGCGCCGTCTACCGCGACTCCGGCCTCGACACCGGGAGCATCATCGGTGATGGGCCCGACACTTTCGTCTTCCACTGGTGCGGGGACAAACAGGCAGACACCCTCGCCGCGCTCCTGCGCGACCACCGCCTCGACGCCATGGCGGACGGCATCGTCCTGGTGGTCGCGGGTACCACCCCGCCACACGTCCGCGACTGCCTGGCCGAAATCGTCTCCGGCCCCACGCCAGAGGCGACCACGTTGGCGGAGAAGGCTCTCGACAACTGTCTGGGCAAGTACGACGACTGGATCAGCGACGGCCTGCTGACACACCAGTACGCCGCGCGGATGCTCGACGTGCCCGGCGCGATAACCGCCGCTGCCGAGGCTTTGAGAACAGGGGCTTTGCCGCTGACCTGACCGCTCTATTGCCGTTGTGGATGGTTCGAGAACCCCTGCCCGCTCAATTCCAGTATCAGTCATTGAGATGCACTGCTATCAGGTTGCCGTTAGCCCTGCACTTCTGGGTTGTGTCGTACAACCGCCTTGGCCCGCACTGCCGGTACCCGGCCGCAGACCGACGTTCAACAGCGACGAATGAGTGATCTTCAGGGCGGCCGCGCGTCAGCCGCTGGCGAACGAGCGGACGGTTGTGGCGTTGCAGCGGATCAAGACAACGCGGCCTAGTCGTTGATACCGCTGCCAGCACGGGCTCGGCAGCAATCGACCCAGGACGCCAGATACCCGGGGTGTTTCGTAAGGTGCGCTGATACGGGAGGGCGACGGCGCATGGCCGTGGCAGGTAGGCGGCGACCTCGGCGATCGCGTCGAGTGAGTCGTGGTCGAACTGGCTTCCCGGGATGTTTTCGGCTTCGGCGATGGTGACGGCTGCGCGGTTGAGGACGCTGCCGTATCGGTGCCCGGTGAAGGTGATCTCGCCGAGGTCGAGCAGTGGCCCGCCCAGCGGGCTGATGTCGCCGCTGCCGTGCACCTCCATGAGGTCCCGGAACTGCCGTGCGCTTCCCCGGTTGGCCAGCCCGACCCACGCGACGGAGACCACTGCGGTGTTGCCCGCGTTGTCGGCGACGGTGAACAGCACACGATCCAGATGCGTGCACCGATGCCTGGTGAAAAACTGTTGCACCTGCCCGAACGAGACTGCTACGCAGGAGGCTTGCTGCTTCGCTGTGCGTTTAACCTGGCGTAGTCCCATCCGCTGCCACGCCCGTGCGGCGCCGTGGGGCGCGGCCTTCTGCCCGGCGCTTTTGCGCGCTCCCAGCTGTGACCCACCCAGCCGTACCGACCCGACCGCGCCCTGAGCCGCCACTTGGCCTCCGACGGCACCGCCGCTGGCTCCCAACGAACTGAGTCCGCCGCCGGAGGCGAACACCCCCAGCGCCAACACACCGCCGATGACGGCGCTCTTGCCGCCCTTGCCCCTCTTGCCGCCGATCGGGATGACTCGCCCATTCTTCGTGATGAAGTCCGGCAACCTACCTCCTCAGCTCTCCCCGCCTGATGTGACCAGACGTGTGCGTAAGGTAGCAATCAGGCATGACAGTTGGGGCGGATTCCGAGTGCATGCCACGTATGGGTGCCGACGCTGGAGAGCTGACCAGGCAGAATCGGTCGCATCCAGCCGCGGGATTGGAAACAATTCCGGTGGGCGGGCGGGCCGAGTCGATGAGCCGTGGCCATGCAACGTCTGCCTGGAGCAGAACCCTGGACCATGCGCTGGCACCGTCACTCAACGCCGAACGATCTCGCCGTCGCGTTTGAAGACGAGGAGATCGCCGTCCTGGATGTAGTCGCCGCCGTAGGTGCCGTCGCCGGTGATCTCGACGGGTTGGCCCAGCTGTTCTTGGATGGACGCGCCGGTGTCTGGCCCGAGGATGACGTGCACCGAGGTCCAGTCACCGGGTACCAGCTCTTTAAGCGGTCGGGAGGCACGGGCTCGGGCCAGCTCGCTGATCGCGTTCTCCAGCTCGACGTCGAACTCCACTTCCACTCCCGAGTTGTTGCCGCCGCATCCCGTCACCAGGGCTAGCAATGCGAGTAGGGGCACTATCGAGCGCATCTCAGTACTGCTCCGGAGTCGCCGACGGTTCGCCGGGGTCGTGGTCGTCGCCGCGATCGGGGTTGTCCGTCGGCCACTGCTTGTTGGGGGTGTCGTGGGTCTCGCCGGGGTTCACCTCGTTGGACGGCACCAGGGTGTCGTTCTGGTCGATGACCACCATTCTGCCGTCCTTAACCGCCTGCTCGACCAGGGCCGCGAGCTCCTGTGGGCTGGCGTCGGGGGTTGTTGCGGCGATCTCGCGGCCGACCTCGTTGTTGTGAAGGTCCATGGCCACGGGATATGCGCAGAATCGTGTCGAGGTGTCGATTGCCTGTTCCAACGGAGGCCCGTGCTCGTCGAGTGCGGCCAGCCAGTCTGGGCTGGCGCCGCGCAGCGCGGTGGCCTCCCGATGGGCGCCGTTGGCGTGGCTCACCCCGCTAAGTCGCGGGGATGCGGAGTCCTCGTCCTGCTTGCTTGCCCTCACACCGGACCAGGTGGGCACGAGACCGAGGTCCCATCCGGTCGAGCAAACCTGCCTACCACTTGCGTGGGGCGATCCTGGTGACGAACTGGGAATGAATGCCCAACCAAGTGCCATGCCGACCGAACCGAGACCATCGAGCACGAAAGCGGCAGGTTGGGGCACCGACAGCGAGCGCCCGTACAAGGAACATCCCACGGACTCGACTGAACCCGTGGGATAATGGAGTGTCCGCCCGACATGATCTTACGCCCCACCGCTCTACCAGCAGGTTTGCTTCGGGGCTGGCGCGTAGGAGCGCGTGTTGAACCCGCGCACGGTCCGGGCCCAACCTCTAGAAGGCACTACTGTTGGGTGCCTCTGGCTTCACGCCCGTGGGCGCTCTATCAGCTACGGCGGCCTGGCTGATATCTGTGAGCGGCCCCTCCGGGCCTGGCTGGAGCGGGATGCGGTCCAAACCAGACCGGAGGGATCGGTCCTGGGCCTTCTGCGCTCGTGGTTCCTAACTAATCAGTTCTGGTTGTTCGCGGGTCGGATCCGGCGTGCGGAGACGGCGAGGTGGATTGCGACGAGTAGTACCGGTATCGCTATCAGCCGCGCGAGCCAGGGATAGCCCCAAGCGTCGAGGACGGCGCCCGCGGGGAACGCGGCGGCTGCTGCGGCCAGTTGCATCAGCAGGTCGGAGACGCCCTGGGCATGGGGTCGGGCGGATTCCTCGACGGAGCCGGTGAGCAGTGCGGAGCCTGCGACGAAGCCTGCGGACCAGCCGAGCCCGAGGACGACGAGGCCGACCATGATGCCGGTGACCGAGTTGCCGTGCGTGGTCTGCAGGATCCCGCAGGCGAGCATGAGGAGTGCCAGTCCCAGACCGAGGATGCCGCGGGCGCCGAAGCGGTCGACGAGCCAGCCGAACAGCGGTGAGAGGAGGAACATGCCCGCGAGGTGAACGCTGATGGCGGCGCCGACGACTTCCAGGGACTCGCCGCCGTGGTGCAGGTGCAGCGAGGCCATGTTCATCCCCGACACCATCACGGCGTGGACGACGGCGACGGCGATTACGGCGCGGCGGGCCTCAGGGGTTCGGGCGAGGATGCGGAGGGTGGGGCGGAGTTTGCTGGTCTTGATGGGGTGGTTGGCGCTGTCGGCGAGTGAGCGGGAGAGCAGGAGCGGGTCGGGACGGAGCCAAAGGTGCGCGGCCGTGGCGGAGAGGGCGAGTCCGAGGCCGATCACGAGGAACGGGCCGGTGAACTCCGGCAGCCCGATCGCTCGGGCCAAGCTGTCCGACGGCCCGGCGAGCAGCGGCCCGGCGACGCCGCCGAAGGTCGACGCCCACACGACGATGCCGATGGCCCGACCGCGCTGGTCGGGCTCGGCGAGGTCGGTGGCGGCGAACCGGGCCTGGAGCCCGGCGGCCACGGCCGCGCCGACCAGGGTCGTCCCGAGGAGGACCAGGAGGAAGGTCTCCACCACGCCGCCGATGACCACGGTGGCGGCGCCGATGCCCGCGACCAGGTAGCCGGAGGTGACGCCGACGCGCCTGCCGCGGCGGACGGTCAGTTCGGCCAGTGGCACGGCGGCCAGGACGCCGCCTGCGATGGTGGCGGCCTGGGCCAGTCCCGCGAGCGTGGGGGAGTGGGTGAAGTCCTGGACGAGCAGGGCCGTGACCGGCGAGGCCATGGCCATCACGACCGCGAAGATGATCTGAGTGCCCAGCAGCACCCGGATGGTGCGCCGTTGGACGGCGCGAACGTCGATTGCCGCACTGTCTAGCACGTGGGTTCTCCCTGTGTGGTGGTCGCGCCGAAGGCCGCCCGTGATGGCGAGCGTGGATGTCGGTGCGACTGAATGGACGGGTCCGGTTACCGGACCGCGTCATCCACAGGTGTCCAGCCCTGCGCGGGTGAGGTGCCCCGACCGGGCACTCGACGCGCACGACAGCGGCGAGACGCCCCGAGGGTGCTCGGGGCGAGGTCCTTGACGACCCACGCCGTGCGCATGTCATGGATGCTAACCGTGACGGCGCGGTCACACCAGGCCCTGGCGGGCCTGCTCTGCTGCGGCTCGCCCACCGACGGGCCCATCTGGATCGCGCCCACCGTGCAACTCATGATTGGCAGCGCGGTCACTGGTCCTCGAACAGCGGGGTGCTGAGGTACCGCTCGCCGGTGTCCGGGAGGAGCACGACGATAATCGCGTCCTTGTGTTCCGGTCGGTGTGCCACGGTGGCGGCGGCGTGGAGTGCGGCGCCCGCGGACACGCCGACGAGGATTCCCTCGGTGCGGGCCAGCCGCCGGGCGGCGGCACGGGCGTCGTCGAGGGAGACCTGCTGGACGTGGTCGTAGACCTGGGTGTCGAGCACCTCCGGGACGAAGCCCGCGCCGATGCCCTGGATGCCGTGCGGACCGGGTGAGCCGCCGGACAGGACCGGGGAGTCCGTCGGCTCCACGGCGACGACGGTGACCTCGGGGTTCTTCTCCTTGAGGATCTGGCCCGTCCCGGTGACCGTCCCGCCGGTGCCGACGCCGGACACGAACACGTCGACCTGCCCGCCGGTAGCCTGCAGGATCTCCTGCGCGGTCGTGCGGCGGTGGATCTCGGGATTGGCGGGATTCTCGAACTGGCGCAACCGGAACCAGCCGTTGCGTTCCTCGAGTTCGATCGCCCGCTCGATCGCTCCTCGCATGCCCTCCGCGGCGGGCGTCAACACGACGTTCGCACCGTAGGCACGGAACAGGGCGCGGCGTTCCACGCTCATGCTCTCCGGCATCGTGAAGGTCGCCGGGTATCCCTTGGCGGCGGCCACCATCGCCACGCCTACACCGGTGTTGCCGCTGGTGGGCTCGACGATGTGCTGCCCGGGCTTGAGCAGTCCGCTCGCCTCGGCGTCCTCGATCATCGCCAGGGCGATGCGGTCCTTCACGCTGCCACCGGGGTTGAACGATTCGAGCTTGGCGATCAGCCGGGCCGGAAGACCGTGCCCGAACCGGTGGAGCTCGACCAGGGGCGTGCGGCCGATCAGGTCTGTCACGGAAGCATGGATGACACTCACAGTGTTCCTCTCGGGTTGCGCCACTAACGTGACACGCAGACCTAGATGCAGTACTCCATGATCTGTTCGTCGGTCAGGTCGCCGATCTGCGCGGAGATCTCCGATCTCGCGGCCCGGACGACGGAATGGGCGGGCACGTCCTGCAGAACCAACGCGTGCGCTCCCACGACGGAGTCGTGCCCGATGGTGACCGGGCCGAGGATGCTGGCACCCGTACCCACCACCACGCGATCTCCGATGGTCGGGTGGCGCTTCTCGAGCCGGTCATCATCGGTCCACCAACCCTTACTGCCCAGGGTTGTGCCGTGATAGAGCATGACGTCGTCGCCCACCCGGGCCGTCTCGCCGATCACGACTCCCATGCCGTGGTCGATGAAGCACCTGCGGCCGATGACCGCCCCGGGATGGATCTCGATCCCGGTCACCATCCGGAAGAGTTGCGAGATGGCCCGAGGAACCAGCGGTATGCGGCGTCGGTGAAGGCGATGCGCGACACGATAGGCCCAGATGGCCCAGACACCGGGATAGAACAAGACCTCCATGACGCGGACACCGCGTAAGGCGGGGTCCTTATGGCGCGCGACAGTCACGTCCTCGAACACGATGCGTTACCCCCCAAGCCGGTGCCGCCGTCGGCGACGCGGGCCGATGCCTGGCTTCTCGGCGCTCTTAGGTCTTCCCGCGGCGTAATCTCGACACCGAGTGGAGGGTGCCGGACACCGCGTACGTCGTCCGACTCTACATGCAGTGCTACCTTATTCCAAGGAAGATTTGAGGAGAGGTTCGTGCGGGACGATGAGCGCCTGTCGATGTTCGACCAGTTCGCGCTGGTCGGCAAGGCCTTGGGCAGCGGCAAGCGGCTGGAGCTCCTTGACCTCATCGCCCAGCGCGAGCGCACCGTCGGCTCCTTGTCGGAGCTGACCGGGATGGGGCTGTCGACGACCTCGGCGCACCTCCAGGTGCTCAAGCGTGCCCGTCTGGTCACCACCCGCCGCGAGGAGACCTCCATCTACTACGCGCTGGCGGGCGACGACGTGGCATCGCTGTATGTACTGCTCCAGACGGTCGCCCGAAGTCGTATCGCCGACGCGGAGCAGGCGCGGTTGAAGTACCTGGGCGTGGTCGACGACAGTGACGTCGAGAAGGTCGACCGTCACGAGTTGCTCGCGCGCGTGAAGTCCGGCTCGGTCGTGGTGCTCGATGTGCGCCCCTGGGACGAGTACGCCGCGGGGCACATCCCCGGGGCCCTCTCCATCCCCTTGGCCGAACTCGAGAAGCGGCTGTCCGAGCTGCCCTCCGATGTGGACGTGGTGGCGTACTGCCGCGGCGAGCACTGTGTCCTGGCTCAGGAAGCGGTTCGACTGCTCCGGGCGAACGGCTGGCGCGCCAATCGGCTCGACCACGGCATGATCGAGTGGCGGGTCTCCGGCGAGCCTGTCCAGACGGCGTCGTAGGCCGACGCGTCCAGCCTCGACACCGCGGTAGTGAAGGGGCTGTGCGCATGCCCTACTCGTTAGTCGATCATCCGATCATTGTCTCGTGTGTCCTCCACCCTTCGGTGAATTGAACGATCGACGATCGAGGATTCGTAGGCTGATCCGCCCTGTCCGTTTCGTCTGCTGTCGTGGATGTGAGACAGATTCGTCGAATGTGGACAGCCCCTGCGACCGAATTCGTTGATGCATAAACGTGTTACGCCCATTCGGTGCAACCCTGTCGAGCGGATGGATGCGAAGCGGACTCGTCCCCGGGAGGGCCTTGCACCACATGGTGTTCCATGTAATTGTGTAGCAGCACGGCGATCTGGGGGAGATGCCATGGTGGGACCGGGGCTGGGGCAGCCCGAGGAAGTGAAGTTTCGTCATGTAATTCTCGGTGTCGACCCGCTGCGCCCTGAACACGTGCGCCATCCGGCCAACTAGATCCCTTATGCGTGGATACCCGCGCGTGGGGTAGCCCTGCGCGCCTCTGTTCGGCGACTTCGAGACCGATGGTCAATGCTGAATCGAACGGACATCGGCCAGTCCGTGCGCGGGCGGCGAGAACCCAGCCTGGCGCCACTCCGTCATCTGTGAAGGTTGTAACCGGTGAGAAAACTCGTCCATTCCGCAGTCCTGCTGATGGTGATCGCGACCGCGTGCGGTACGACCGACGACCCCGGCGCTGTCAACAGCCGGGGGCTCCCGGAGACGCTCCGCGTCGGGATCATCCCGAACATGGCTCCGGACAAGCAGAGTGCCCGGTACGATCCCCTGCGGGAGTACCTGTCGACCAAGCTCGACACAGCGGTCGAGCTGTTTGTGGCCACCGACTACGCGGGAGTCGTCGCCGCGCTCGCTGCGGAGAAGGTGGACATCGCCTACCTGGGCGGCCTCACCTATGTGCAGGCGAAGGCCCAAGTGGACGTCCGACCGCTGGTGACCGAGGTCGACAAGGAGACCGGCGCCAAGGAATACCTCTCCGGCATCGTCGTGCGTGACGATTCCCCTTACCGGAGTGTCGCCGACGTCGTCGCCGGGAAGGGCACCTTCGCCTTCGGCGATGTCAGTTCGACCTCCGGCAGCCTCTACCCGCGGATGATGCTGAACGCCGCAGGGGCGAGCTGCTCGGCCTCGGCGATCGACAAGTGCCCGCCCCTGAGCGAAGTCGCCTTCACCGGCGGCCATGACGCGACCGCACAGGCGGTGGTCAACGGATCAGCCGACGCGGGCGGCATCGAATTGCGCATCCTCCACCGCCTGGAGAACGACGGGAAGCTCCCGAAGGGCCGGTTGCGCGTGGTCGGCACCGAGAGGGTCATGGGCTACCCGTGGGTCATGCGCAGCGCGCTCGGCGAGCAGGCCGCCACCGCGATCACCGCGGCGTTCCTGGAGATGAATCAGCCGGGCCTGCTCGACTTGCTGCAGACCACCGGCTACCAACAGGTCACCGACGCCGACTACGCGTCGGTGGAGAAGCACGCCGTCGAACTCGGACTGCTCACCGCGTGACAACGCGCCGCCCCCATCGCCTGCCTCGCGTTCTCAACCCGGAAAGGTGGCCAAGCCATGGAGATCCGGCTGACCGGCGTGTCCGTCACGTTCCCCGATCGTGAGCATCCAGCGCTCGACGACGTCTCGCTGACCGTCGAGGAGGCCGAGCACGTCGTCCTGCTCGGACCGTCCGGTTCCGGCAAGACGACCTTGCTGCGATGCGTCCTCGGCGCGGTCAAGCCGACCTCGGGAACCCTGACCGTCGGTGGCAAGAACCCTGCCAAGGCCGCCGAACTCCGCGCCATCCGTCGGTGCACCGGCGTCGTGCGCCAGGGCAACGATCTGGTGCACGGGCTGAGGGCGCAGACAAATGCCGTGCTGGGCACGTCACCCTCCTGGGGCCTGCGGGACTGGGCCGCCGTGCTGCGCGGCCGCGTGCCCGCGCGCTACGCGGAGCGCGTCCGCACTCTCGCCGAGACCCAAGGGATCCAGCCGTTCCTCAAGTCCCAGGTGGAAAGCCTCTCCGGCGGCCAACGGCAGCGGGTGGCGTTGGTCCGCGCGGTGCTTCCCGAGCCCCGGCTCCTCCTCGCCGACGAGCCCACCTCCGGCCTCGATCCGGTCACCGCGCAGGCCGCGGTGCACACGCTGCGGGAAGCCAGCGGTGTCACCGTCGTGATCAGCACCCACGACCTGTCCATCGCTCGTCAGTTCCCGCGCGTCGTCGCCCTTCGGGACGGACGAGTGTGCTTTGACGGTCCCGAACTCTCCGAGCGCGACGCTCGCGACATCTATGAGGGCGTCGAGGTGGGGACATGAACCCGAGAACCGGGAGCTTCCCCGCCAACCCGAGCCAGGACGCCGTGGACGAACGGGATGACGGGAAGGAGCGCCTGCCGACGGACCTCAACCAGGAGCCCCCCGGTGGCGGGCGCGCCGCGGTCCGGTACCGGCGTTCCAAGACGCGGTGGCTGGTGCTCGTCATCGCCATCGCCGCTGTGGTGTGGTCACTGGACGGCACCGGTGTCAGTTTCGCGTCCCTGATCGAGGGCTGGGACAACGCCCGGGAGATCCTGGCAGGGCTCTTCCCGCCGCAGACCGACGAGGAACTGCTGCGCTCGGTGGGCAAGGCCGTGGTCGAGACCCTCCAGATCTCGATCGCGGCGCTGTTCTTCGGCACCGTCATGGGTCTGCTCCTCGCTCTGCTCATGGCAGGCAATATCGGCGCGCCCAAGTGGATCTCCTTGCCCGCGCGTTGGGTCGCCACCGTGTTCCGGTCGGTTCCGGAACTCCTGTGGGCGCTGGTGTTCGTCGCCGCCGTCGGCCTCGGACCCGCCGCGGGCGTGTACGCGATCTCCCTGCATGCCGCGGGTCTGCTCGCCAAACTGGTGTCCGAGCAACTGGAGGCGGTGGACGTGGCACCGGTCGAGGCGGTCCGCCTGACCGGCGCCACCAGGTTGGCCACAGCCGTGCTGGCCATCGTTCCCCAAGCGCGCAACAACATCGCGTCCCTGGTGCTCTACCAGTGGGAGTGCAACATCCGCAGCTCCGCGATCATCGGTTTCGTCGGCGCGGGGGGCATCGGCCAGGCCCTGGGCATCTCGATGCGCCTGTTCCGCTACGAGGAACTGGCGACGCTGATGATCGCGTTGCTCCTGCTGGTCCTCGTCGTCGACCAGATATCCCGGTTCCTACGCCGCCGCATGGGAGCGGCGACGCGCTGAACGCCCTGCCCTTGCCCGGAGCATGGGCGACGCACCGACCGTCCCGAAACCTGGAGGTAGGAGAAACATGAAGGTCCTCTTCGTGCTGCACGACCCGCCCTACGGCACCGAACGCGTGTACAACGGACTGCGGTGGGCCACCGAGGTCGCCCGCCAGGACGGCACCGACGTCAAGGTCTTCTTGTTCGGCGACTCGGTCGTCACGGTCGCCGAAGGTCAGAAGACCCCCAACGGCTACTACAACACCGGCAGCATGGCCGCGTCCTTTGTTCGACAGGGCGGCGAGATCGGCTGCTGCGGCAGCTGTATGGACGCCCGCGGCATGAGCGAGGACAGGATCGTGCCGGGCTCCCACCGCTCCTCGATGAAGGAGCTCACCGAATGGACGCTCTGGGCCGACAAGGTCATCAACGTCTGAACCGCGCCACACCCATGCCGTCCTGACCAGCGGAAGGCCCGGGCGATGCGCAGACGTCGCGCATCGCCCCGGCCTGACGATCGCCGACGGCTCCACCGAAAGGAGCGCCATGCCGCGCTTCGGGATGCTGATCGACCTCAACACCTGCATCGGGTGCCACGCCTGCTCCGTCGCGTGCAAGAACGAGTTCGACGTGCCGCTCGGGGTGTTCCGCGACACCGTCAAGTACGTCGAGGACGGCGCCTACCCCAACCCGACCCGCCATTTCATCCCCGTTCTGTGCAATCACTGCGAGGACGCGCCCTGCCTGAACGCCTGCCCGACGGACGCGATCACCCGCCTGCCCAACGGGGAGGTTGTGATCAACGAGGGTGACTGCAACCTCAACCGCTTCTGCATGGCCGCATGCCCCTACGGCGCCATCTACGAGGACCCGCAGACACAGACCGCGAGCAAGTGCACCTTCTGCGACCACCGCACCTCTCAGGGGGAGGCACCAGCGTGCGTGGAGGCCTGTCCGACCAACTGCCGGATCTTCGGAGACCTTGACGATCCCGACAGCGAGATCGCGACCAGGATGCGCGAGAACGACACGACCGTGTGGAAGCCGGATGAGCACACCGCTCCCCGGGTCTTCTACGTCGATCCGAAGCACGCGCTGCCGCTTATCGTCAACGACGGCGTCCAGGTCGACAAGACCGCCGACCTCCAGGACAGCTGACGGATGCTCATCACCCTCGCCGGGAGCGCCCCACTGCCCCAGTCCCCTTGGGGTGGCCTGCTGGCCGCGTACTTCACGCTCGTCGGCATTCCCAGCGGCCTCACCATGGCCACTCTCTGGCACCGCGACAGGTTCGGCGCCACCAGCACGGTCCTGGACTGGCGCTCGACCTGGATCTGCTTGGTCGTGCTCGGCCTGGCCGGGCTGTTGCTGACCGTTGACCTCGGCAGGCCGGAGCGCTTCTTCCTGATGCTCACCCGGTTCGGGAACTGGGACTCGCCGATCTCACTCGGGGCGAAGATCATCGCGGTCAAGATGCTCCTGCTCGTGGTCGCGCTGTACCTGCTGTGGCGCCGTCGTGGCGGCGCCGTCGACGCGGGAGTGGAGCCCGCCCGAGGAGCGACATTCGTTCTTGACCGTGGCACGGCGTGGCTACTCGGTGCCACCAGCTTCGCATTGGCCGTCTACCCGGTCGCGGTCTTGGCGCGGACGTGGGTGTCCCCACTGGCCAACACCAGCGGCTCGGCGCTGCTCTACCTGATCACCTCGTTGCTCATGGGCGCCGCGATCGTCCAAGCCCTCCACATCTTCGACGATCAGGCAACCGAGCAGCAGCTCGCCGCGCATGGCCGGGCCACGCTGGCCCTGCTGGGCGCCTACGCCGTCACGATGGTCTTCTCCGCCATCTCAGTGTCCAACGGACCCGCCGAGCGGGCTCTCACCTCGCTGCTCGCCGGAGAGTGGGCTCCGCTCTTCTACGCGGGCGTGCTCGGGCTCGGCGTCGTGGTCCCGGTGGTCATCCTCATCGCGGCGGGCCGCGGTCGAGCAGGCCGTGCCGTCGCCGCTGTCGCCATCCTCACCGGGGCGGCGACGCTCCGCTACCTGATCTTCGCCGTCTGAACCGAGGGGACGTTCACCGTGACCAGGGACGCCGCCAGCCCGCCGACCGCCAACCCGGATCCCACCGGCGGGTCTCGCGACGGTTGGCGCCTCAGCCGCCGCGACCTGCTGAGACTCGGAGCCATGGCGGCTGTCGCGGTCGGTGGCGTCGGCGCGATCGAGATCACCGACCGGCTCCTGGACGACCGGACCGGCGACAGCACCCCCGAGGCGACCCGAATCCCCTCGATGTGCCAGATGTGCACCACGGCGTGCGGCATCATCGGCCATGTCGCGAACGGCCGTCTGCTGAAGATCACCGGCAACCCCAAGGACCCCAACAGCCAGGGCGCGGTGTGCGCGAAAGGGGTGGCAGGCCCCTCGGTGCTCTACGACCCCTTCCGCATGCTGTACCCGCTCAAGCGGGTCGGGGAGCGTGGGTCCGGGCGTTGGCGGCGCATCACCTGGGAGGAGGCGTACGACGAGATAGCGACGCGCCTACGGGAGATTCGTGACCGCGGCAAACCCGAGGAGTTCGCCTTCCAGCAAGGCCGCAACCGCTCATCGGACATCGTCTCACGGTTCCTCAACGCCTACGGCACCCCATCGCACTTCAACCACCGCGCGCTGTGCTCGGCCAACCGGCGCGCGGCGATCGCCACCACCATCGGCGAGTCCGACTGGGACTTGGGCGACTTCGAGAACTCGCGATACGTGTTGAACTTCGGCTCCAACTGGGCCGAAGCCCATCAGGGCCACATTCCGGTCGCCATCCGCATGATGCGAGCCCGGGAGAAGGGCGCCAGGCTCGTCACCTTCGAGACCCGCATGTCGAACACCGCTGCGCTGTCCGACGAGTGGTTCTGCGTCAAACCCGGCACCGACGGCCTGATCGCGTTGGCCATGGCCAACGTCATCTGCCGGGAGGGTCTGTGGGACAGGACCTGGCTGGAAACCTGGTCGAACTACCCACCTGACAAGATCCTCGAACACGTCGCCCAGTACACCCCGGCCCGCGCCGAACAGGAGAGCGGAGTCCCCGCCACGACCATCGAGCGCATCGCCCGCGAGTTCGCCGCGGCGGCCCCCGAGTGCACCACGATCTGCAACCGCGGCTCGCAGGCCCACCGGAACGGCTATTACAACGACCGTGCGATCACCATGCTCAACGCACTCGTCGGCAACATGGGCAAACGCGGCGGCTGGTGCTGGCACCCCCGCTCCTCCTGGGACAAGAAGGCCATCCCGGAACCCGAGCCCGTGCCCGACAAGCCGACCGCCCGCAGCATCATCGCCGAGGCCAAGGACTGGCCGCTGGCGAACGCCTTCGCGGGGAAGATGAAGGTCGCGGAGATCATCTACCTCTGGATCAGGGAGGGACGGCAGAAGATCTCCGCCCTGATGACCTACAACGCCGACACCGCGTGGTCCTGGCCGGAGGCCCAACTGGTGCGCGGCGTGCTGCAGGACGAGAAGCTCATTCCGTTCCACGTCTGCATCGACGTCATGTACTCCGAGACCTCGCACCTGGCCGACATCATCCTGCCCTGGGCGACCTACCTCGAACGCTGGGACATCGATGCCCGGCCGCCCCAGGGCCTCGTCGACTACGTCAGCCTGCGCCAGCCCGTCGTCCCGCCGCGGGGGGAGTCCAAGGACATCCGCGAGATCTTCCCCGAACTCGCCCGCCGGATCGGTGGCGGGATGGAGGCATACTTCCCCTGGGCGACGACCGAGGAGTACCTGGAAGAGTACTTCCGACCCGTGCCCGGCGGCTTCGCACGCATGAGGGCGGACGGCGTCTGGATGGACCCGACCAAGAAACCGCACTACGAGCCCCACACCAAGCCCCTCACCGCGGCCGAACTCGACGGAGCGGCGGAGGACGCGGAGACCGGGATCATCTACAAGGGCGCCGACAGCAAGACGGGCGAGCCCGTCGCGATCGGCATCCGGATCGGCGGGGTCGCCCTGCGCGGCTTCCTCACACCCTCGCGCAAGGTCGAGATCTACAGCGACTTCGTCGTGGAGAAGGGCAAAGCAGCTGGCCGCGAGGTGCACCCTTTGCCGGTCTACGAGCCGATCCCGAGCCACCAGCGCGAGTTCCCCGACGATCACCTGATCATGACCAGTTACAAGATCAACGTGCACAACGCGCATCGCACGATGCAGTCGAAGTGGCTGCAGGAGATCTCCCACACGAATCCGGCCCTGCTCAACCGTGCGACCGCCGACAAGCTCGGTATCGGCGATGGAGACTGGATCGAGGTGACCAGCTTCCGGCCACTCGACCCGGCGGTCCCGATGGGCGACGGTTCCGAACTCGGGACCCTGCGCACCAGGGTGCGTCTCACCGAAGGCGTGCACCCGTTGGTGATCGCCATCGCGCACAACGCCGGACGCAGCGTCGGTGGCGCCTATGCCACCAACGGCAAGGACGACGCGGCCATCCCCGGTTATGGCGAGGCCGCCGATCCGGATCTCGACCGCCTGTGGTGGCGCGGGGCCATCAGCGTCCCCCAGAACGACATCCTGCCCATCTACCCGGATCCCGTCGCGGGCGGACAGGCTTACCACGACACCGTGGTGCGGATCCGGAAGGTTGGATGACGTGTCCCCCGAACACGACGCCGCCGCCCTGCTCCGGGCGAACACGGCGGTGCTGCGGCTGGCCGCACGGCTGTTCGCGCGCGAGGTCGACGCGCCGCTCTACGGCCGGATGCTCGCCACCGACATCAGATGGGGAACCGGTCACCCGCTCGTCGACGCCCCCGACGCGACACGCGACGAGGCGGTCATACTGGAGGACATGGCCGCGGAGTTCTGCCGCCTGTTCATTGGGCCGCAGCCCGTCTGTCCGCCGTACGCCTCGGCATGGCATGGCGAGGTCAAGCTCGGTGGGCGCCCGGCCCACGCCGTAGAGGCGTTGATGGTCCGGCACGGCGTGCGGCCCGTGATCGACAGCCGTGACGCCGTCCTCGAACCGGACCACATCTCGGTGGAGCTCGCGCTCCTCGCCCACTTCCGCGAAGCCGCGGCCGCGGATCCGACGCGGACAGGGGAGCGGGCGGCCGTCCGGGAACTGCTCGAGCAGCACATCCGACCGTGGAGCGACGGCTTCCTCGAGCGGGTCGCCGATGCCGCGCGGATGGGACCCTACGAAGGCATTGCTGTCCTGCTCTGGAATGTCCTCGACGACTCGACGGTCCCGACCGCGAGCAGGCTGCCATGACTTCCCGGCCCGCGTCGCTCGACCAGTGGCTGTCGTCCTACGCGGCGAAGGTCGCAGCGGCTGCGGAGATCGATGACGCCGCCGTCGTCGCCGCGCTCGCCACCGTTCCGCGGCACCGGTTCCCCCGCCGACTCCTGGTCGACGGTGAGTGGCACGCCGTCACCGACCACGACCGGTTCCCCGACGAGCTGCTCGCGGTCATCTACGACGACAACCCGCTCGCGTTCAAGCTGGACCACGCGGGCCGTCTGCTCAGTTCGACCACACTGCCGTCGCTCCTGGCCACCATGCTCCACGCCCTGCGACTCGAACCGGGCATGCGGGTCCTGGAGGTCGGATCGGGAATCGGGTACAACGCCGCCCTGATCCACGCCGTCACCGGCGCCGAGGTCGTCGCCCTCGACCTGCAACCCGATGTCGTCGCCGACGCCCGCGCCGCACTGCGGCGGGCGGGCTGCACGGGCGTGACCGCCGTGGTCGGCGATGGATACCTCGGCCATCCCGAGCGAGGCCCGTTCGATCGGATCGTCGCCAGCTGCGGTATCAGAGGTGTGCCGCCTGCCTGGTTGGAACAACTGAAGCCCTCCGGAATGGTCCTGGCCCCGTTTGCCCACGGTGGCGCACACCCGCTGGTCAGGGTCGAATGCCGGGCCGGAGCCCCGCACGCGACCGCCATCGGGCCGTGGACGGACTTCATGACCGCGGGAGGCGCTCTCTACCAGGAGTTTCCGGGAGCCCATCCGGAGAGGTTCACGATCGGACCGTTCCCTCGACCGGGGCTCGTCAAGCGGGTGCTCCCGAGCCTTGACTGGAAGGAGTACACCGATCTCTGGTTCCTCATGGCCGCAGAGGGCCCAGCGATGACCCAGGCCCGGTTCGCCGACGTGGATCCGGCGCAGGGAACCGCGACACTGATCGATCGGCAGGAAGGTGGCGCGCTCTGTCTCCAGCGGACCGGACTAGCCCACGTCCACGGCCCACACGCGGACCAGCTGCTCGAGATCGTGGTGGGTCTGGTTCGCAATTGGCTTGACGCGGGAAGACCCAAGATCGCGGACTGGCGGGCGTCGATGCGGATGGTGAACCCATCGGTCGGTCCGCTTGTCATACCGTCACGATGGATGTGCGCCTGATCGTCTCGATTGCACCGTGACACGAAGGATCTCCTGTTGCCGTGAGGGTCTGGTGGAAACGGGCAAACACGGTGCGAAGGTAAGAATCGGAGGAGCGGCGTCGCGAATCCCGACCGCCGCTAACGCGGAAGGTATTCGTATGTCGGCGGATGCCGAACAGTCCGCCACGCACCGGTGTTCTGACGTTCTACCAGCGGCTTCGCTGTCGCTGCTGCGCGTCAGTCCGGCTGCGACGCGGGGGCGGGCCAGCCTCGTCAGTAATCGGGAAAGTCGCGCTGCGTGGCGCCGAATTTTGACGTCCGGACATCCCACGATTGCGGCCATAAGGCACCAATCGACCGTTTTGTGCGCCCGTTCGAGTGAACGATCTCGCCTGCGGTGTCTTCGAGCAGTATGCACGTTATATAAGGCGAGCTTTCGATGTGACGCTGATCACAATGCGTGGCGACGCCTGTCAGCGGCCCCTAATGTTCGTGGTGGGTTGGGGCAGTGATTCAGCGTTCAACCTAACTGGGGGAATTTGCGGGACATCATCTCACGTGCGCATAGTGGCGCGCCTGGTATGTCCCGCCGTATCTTGCTTTGCCCCGCGGGGCGAGCATTCCCCTGCGCACACGTTTCATGACGCGGATCGCGACGCGCAAGAGTCTTCCGTGCGCGACTGGGCCGTGCCGCCATGCGGCACGAGTTGGTTCGTCGATTCCCGGGGGAGGTGAAACCACCATGACCGTCACCATCAAGCCGGTCTCGAAGCCGCAGATCAGCAAGGTCAGCGGTGCTGTCCTGTGCGGCTGATCAGCGTGATCTGCCCGTTCAGCTAGGAGGCGTGGGGCGCGTGAGCGCCCCACGCCGGGCGCTGGCGACACCTCCCGGAACGGAGAGCGGAATGACCCTTGCACTGAACCTCACGGACAAGCCTCAGTTGCGCCACTGCACGTTCTTCGTGCCCAACCGTGCGAACGGCGCCATCCTCATGATCGTCGGCGATCGGCACTTCGAGCTCGAACAGCACGGCGCCGACCTCAAGACCTTCCTCGACTTCAAGCGCTACCTCGACGGCAGGCACACGATCTCCGAGATCTCCGCGATCACCGGGATCAGCGTCGAGGACACCGTGGGCATCGTCGGCAACTTCGCCGAGCAGGGCCTGCTCAGGCGCGAGCAGCCCGAGCTCGAACGGATCCCGGTCGCCGACTTCCTCGCCCAGATCGACAGGTCGACAGCGATGTGGACCGAGCAGATCGGGTACCACCGGCTCTGGTCCGGGCTGGAGAACAAGGACTTCCGCAAGGAGGTCTTCCTCGGTCTCATCCTGGAGACCTACCACTACATCAACTCCGCCAGCAGGCACATCTCCACCGCGATCGCCCACTGCTCGGACCCGGCCTGGAAGCGGCTCCTCTCGGAGTACCTCGCCGAGGAGTACGACCACGCCTGGATGGCTCGGGAGAGTCTGGTCAACATGGGCCTGAGCAAGGAGGAGGTCGAGAACGCACACCCCCTCATCGGCACCTGGTCGTGGACGAACAACCTGTGTGAGATCGCCCGCGAGGACACGCTGGGCTACCTCGCCTGCACGAAGCTGTTCGAAGCTCGGGGAACCGAGACGCTGGAGGGCGCGAACACGCTACAGCGCCTCGCGGTGGAGTACGGCTATCCGGAAGGCTGCCTCGCCCCGCTCGTGTCGCACGTCGAGGAGGACGTCAAGGCCGGGCACACCGGTCTGCTCGAGGAAGCGCTGGAAGGCCGGGACTTCGTGCCCGCGTGGCAGGCGCACCGCGCGGTGAACAACCTTCACGACCTGAAGCACTCCTTCGACCAGTACAACGACGGAATCATCCTGTACTACAGCGACGTGTCGAACTACATCCCCCGGCTGAAGGTCGACTACTTCAGCCTGTGAAGGAGAACCCGGTGGGCAACAAAACCGTTGGAACGGTCACGACGACCGCGTTCGACGCCGCGGCGCTGCGCGCGGACTTCCCGATCCTGAGCCGCACCGTGCGCGACGGACAGAAGCTGGTGTACCTCGACTCCGGCGCCACGGCGCAGAAGCCGCGTCAGGTGCTGGACGCGGAGCGGGACTTCCTCGAACGGCACAACGCCGCTGTCCACCGGGGCGCACACCAACTGTCCGAGGAGGCCACCTCCGTCTATGAGGACGCACGGCGGCGCGTCGCGGAGTTCGTCGGCGCGAGCACCTCGGAGGTGGTGTTCGTCAAGAACGCGACCGAAGCGATCAACCTCGTCGCCTTCGCGATGAGCAACGCGCTGACCGCCGGACCGGAGTCCGCACGATTCCGGCTCGGTCCCGGCGACGAGATCGTCGTCACCGAGATGGAACACCACGCCAACCTCGTGCCCTGGCAGCAGCTGTGCAGGCGGACCGGCGCCACCCTGCGCTGGCTCGGCTTCACCGACGAGGGCAGGCTCGACCTGTCGGACATCGACGAGGTGATCAACGAACGGACGCGACTGGTGGCGTTCACGCACCGGTCGAACGTCCTCGGCACCGTCAACCCGGTCGAGACCCTGGTGGCCAAGGCCCGCTCGGTCGGCGCGCTGACGATGCTCGACGGGTGCCAGTCGGTCCCGCACGGCGTCATGGGGTCCGGCGCCGTCGACCTCCCGTCGCTCGGCGTCGACTTCGCGGCGTTCACCGGGCACAAGATGATCGGCCCGACCGGCGTCGGCGCACTGTACGGCAGATACGAGCTGCTCGAGGCGATGCCACCGTTCATGACCGGCGGATCGATGATCAAGACGGTGTCGATGACCGACACCACCTGGGCCGACCCGCCACAACGATTCGAGGCGGGGGTGCCGATGGCCTCCCAGGTCGTCGGCCTCGCCGCGGCCGTCGACTACCTGTCGGCGGTCGGCATGGACCGCATCGCCGAACACGAGCAGGAACTCACCGCCTTGGCACTCAAGGGTCTCGCCGAGATACCGGGTATCCGGGTGCTCGGGCCGACCGACCTCGCCAACCGAGGAGGCGCCGTGTCGTTCGTCGTGGAGGGCATACATCCGCACGACGTGGGCCAGGTGCTGGACAGCGCAGGCGTCGCTGTTCGGGTCGGCCACCACTGCGCGGTGCCGCTGCACCAGCGACTCGGGGTGCAGTCGAGTGTCCGCGCCACGTTCTACCTCTACAACGACGAGGAAGAGGTCGCCGCACTGCTCGACGGCGTACGCGCAGCCCGGACGTTCTTCGGGAAGGCGTGAACGCGATGGCTCCCCAGCTGGTCGACCAGGACTCCGTCGTGCGGGCGCTGTGCGCGGTCTGGTCGGAGGTGCTCGGCGTGGACGTCGAGGCCGACGACGACTTCTTCGAACTGGGCGGGTACTCCCTGCTGATCGTCACCGTGGTCGCACAGGCCCGCGAGCACGGGATCACGATCACCGCCACGGACGTGTTCGAGCGCAAGACCCCGGCGGCGATCGCGGCCGGACTGGCCCGCCCGTCGCCCACCATGGCAGGCGACCCGGATTTCGCCACTGTCTGGGCCACCGGTCGCAGTCCGCTCGACGTCGAACCGGATCCCACGGTCATCCCGCTGACCGATCCGGGCACAGGTCGTCCTGTGTTCTGTTTCCACTGGGGCGCGGGCAACGTGCGGTTCCTCAAGGAGACCATGGACAGCGTCCGGGGCGACCGGGCGGTCTACGGCGTCGAGTCGGTCGGCCTCTGGAATCGGGAACGACCGCCGCTGTCCATGGTCGAGATGGCCACCCGCTACCTGCGCGAGATCCGGACCATCCAACCCACGGGGCCGTACCTGCTGGTCGGGCCCTGCGCGGGCGGACGCGTGGCCTACGAGATAGCCAGGCAGCTGACCGAGACCGGGGAGACGGTGGAACTGCTGGCGCTGCTCAACACCATGCCTCCGGGAGCGACAGACCTGGATCCCGCGTGGGGACCTGCCGACTACTACGACTTCCGGCTCGCATCGCTGCGCGACCAGTTCCAGGTGACCAGCCTGACGGCGGGCGGCGACCAGCTGATCGCGGCACTGGTCGCCACCGGGAAGGTCGACGCGGAGATGGATCCCGCCGACCTGCACTGGCGGCAAGCTGTGTGGGCGGCCGGGATCTTCGCCCAGGAGCACTACGAGCCCCGCCGGTACAACGGCGCGGTCACGGTGTTCCAGCTCAAGGAGAACGCACACCTGCCCGAAGCCGACTGGCGGCGGGTGGCCGAGGTCGACGAACTGCACACCGTCGACGCGGCCGACACCCTCCCGCTGCTGCGCGATCCGGCGGTCGTGGAAGAACTGCGCGCCCGGTTGGCAGCTTGCGCGCCGTAAGCGATCGAACCTAAGCCGGTCCGAGGACGAGGACTCATCGAATGGCATTCACCCGGATCCGACGCGGCGTACGAGCCTGGGCGGTGGAGCTGATCCCGGACCGCGGCCTGGCCCGGCGCTTCGCCCTGCTGGCACTGGCCCAGTCCATCGGCTTCGGAGTGTTCCTGACATCGAGCGTCATCTTCTTCACCCGGACCATCGGACTGTCGCCCGCGCAGATCGGTATCGGGCTGTCCGTGGCCAACGTGTTCGGCATGGTGTTCACCGTTCCGATCGGTCGCCTGGCCGACCGCATCGGCGCGCGCATCCCGCTGCTGATCACCTACGCCGGGCTCGCCGTGTTGTTCATCGCCTACAACTGGGTCGGCGACTTCATCGCGTTTCTCGTCGTGACCAGCTTGATCTCGATCGGCGAGACCTCTTGCAACCCGCTGCGGATGACCTTGACCAAGGCCACCTTCCCCCGCGAGCAGCAGGTTCGCGTCAGCTCGCAGATGCGCAGCCTCTTCAACGTCGGGTTCATGGTCGGCGCGATGGTCGCCGGGGTGGCTCTGGCCGTCGACAGCCCGCACGCGTTCCTCGCCGTCATCGTCTTCACCGCGCTCGCCCAGGCCGGATGCGCGTTCCTGGTGTGGCGCCTGGGCGTCCCCGCCCACGTCCGGCCAGCGGTGGCGCTCGGCACGAAGGTCAGGTCGGGGCTCCGTGACGTCCGTTTCGTCGGACTGGCGATGCTGTGCGGCGTGCTGGAGTTCTTCCAGCCGATCCTCGTGGTCGCCCTCCCGCTGTGGGTCGTGAGCCGGACTTCGGCCCCGGCCAGTGTCACCGCGCTGGTGCTGATCGTGGACACCGCGATGGTGTTCGTGTTCCAGGTGATGCTGAGCCGCGGCGCGGAGACCACCGGAGGCTCGGCCCGGATCCTGCGGCGGGCGGGGTTCCTGCTCGCCGTCTGCTGCGGGCTGTTCGCCATCAGCGAGGGTATGGATGCCGTGCCCGCCACCCTGATCCTTGTCTGCGGTGCGATCGTCCTGGTGCTCGGGGAGATCAGCCAGGCTGCTGGCGCGTTCGGCCTGTCGCTGCACCTGCCGCCGGAAGGCAGGCAAGGCGAGTACCAGGGGGTGTTCGCGCTCGGGCGCGGCATGCAGCAGACGGTCGGTCCGGCCTTGGTGACCGCCTTGGTGATCGGCCTCGGCCTGCTCGGCTGGGTCGTCCTCGCCGGGCTGTTCCTGCTGGCGGGTCTGCTGACCGTGCCGTTGGCGCGCAACGCCGAGCAGCACGTGGCGAGGCAAGCGGCGGAACCGAACCCGATCGGCTGACTCATGTCCGAAGCACTGAACGCGATCGTGCGCGAGCTGGCGAACGTCGCGCCCGACGCCGCCGCGCTGGTCCACCGCGAGCGCGTCGTCGGCTACGGCGAACTCGATGGGCTGGCCGATCGGTACGCGGCCGCCCTCGTCCGTGCGGGTGTCCGCGAAGGCGATCTGGTCCCGGTATCGATGCCGCGCGGCGTGGATCTGGTCGTGGCGATCCTCGGGATCCTCAAGGCGGGCGCCGCGTACGCCCTGCTCGATCCGGCCTGGCCGCGCCGCCGCGTCGACGACGTGCTGGCCGACCTCGGCGCGCGGGTCGTCGTCGGCGAGCACGGGATACCGGTGCCGTCGCGAATCCCGACTGGAACGCTGCTCCGCCCGGTGCCGGTTGACCCCGGGAACGCGTGCTGCGCGTTCTTCACCTCCGGCACCACCGGACGTCCGAAGGCCGTGCTGACCCCGCACCGCGCGATCAGCAGGCTGTTCCGTCCCTGCGCGTTCGCCGAGCTCGGGCCCGGCTCGGTGATGCCGTCCGCCGCCCCGCTGCCCTGGGACGCGTTCGCGCTGGAGTTGTGGGCGATGTTGCTCACCGGGGGCACCTCGCTGCTCGTCGACGAGCCCTACCTGTCCCCGGTCGAGCTGCGTGCTGCGATAGCCGATCACGGCGTCGACTCCGCCTGGCTCACCGCGAGCCTGTTCAACCTCGCGGTGGACGAGGACATCGAGGCGTTCAGCGGTCTGAAACAGCTGCTGATCGGCGGCGAGCGGTTGTCCGCGCCGCACGTGCGGCGGTTCATGACCCGCCATCCGGACATCGCCCTGACCAACGGGTACGGCCCGGTCGAGAACACCATCTTCACCACCACACACCGGATCGGGATCGAGGACTGCGCGACCGACATCCCGATCGGGAAGCCGGTGACCGGCACTCAGGTGCATGTGCTCCGCGGTGAGGAGCCCTGCCCGGTCGGGGAGTCCGGCGAACTCTGCCTGTCCGGCACCGGCCTCGCCATCGGCTATGTCGGATCGGATCCCGGTCGGTTCACCACCGTCAAAATCGGCGGCGTCCCCACTCGGGTCTACCGCAGCGGCGACCTGGGCCGATGGGACGCGAGCGGGCTGTTGCGCTATGAGGGCAGGCTGGACCGCCAGGTCAAGGTTCGCGGACACCGGGTCGAGCCCGGCGAGGTGGAGCGGCAGATCGAGGCGTTGCCCCGGGTGCGCGCCTGCGCGGTCCTCGCCAGGCGGAACGCGTCCGGGGCGGTGGACGCGCTGCTGGCGTTCTGCGTGCCCGCCGATCCCGCCGATCGCCTCGCGGACCTCGGTCTCGACGCTGTGCTGCCCGGCTATCAGCTGCCCGCCGCGGTCCTCCCCGTCGACGCGTTCCCCCTGACCGACAACGGCAAACTAGACGAACGGGCGCTCCTGGCGATGACGCCACCGACGGGGGAGGAGCGCGACGACGTCGAGGCGGCGGATCCCCTGATCAGCCGGGTGGTGGGGGTGTTCGCGGCGGTGCTGGGCCGGACTTCGGTCCCAGCCGACGTGCCCTTCACCGAGTTGGGCGGTACGTCCCTGGACGCAGGCCGGGTGTCGGCGCGCCTGGCGGCCCAACTGGGCAGGCCGGTACCGGTGTCCCGACTGCTCCGCGAGCCCACCGCCCGCGGCTTGGCCGCCTGGTTGGGCCGCCCGCCGGGGGACCCGCCCGGACAGGACCCGCCGAACGCCTCGGTTCCGTTGTCGTCCATGCAGGTCGGGTTCCTCACCAAGGCCCTGCTGGAACCGGAGGACCGTTCGGCGTACTGCGTCAGCGTGTGGTCGGTAGGGGCTCCACTGGACCTGTCCGCGCTGCGCTCCGCCGTACGAGCCGTCCACCACCATCACGAGCCGCTCCGATCGACGTACGCGGCAGGCCGATCCGCCACGGCGACACCCGGCTCCCATCCGCCTCCCGACCCGCTGGTGCTCCCGGAGGCGGACTCGGTGGGCGCGGGTGTCGCCGCACTGCGCCGCGTGTTGAGCGCTCACCTGGACCTCGGTTCCGGTGAGGTGTGGAGGGTCGCGGTCGTTCCACTGCCCGGGCGGACCCTGCTGGGGTACGTGGTCCACCACATCGCCTTCGACGGCTGGTCGGAGTCGGTGCTCGCGGAGGACCTGGCCACCGCCTATTCAGCGGTGTCCGCAGGCCGCCCCGTGGAACTCGGCACGGTTCCCGGGCTGGCCGAGACCTGGGCGATCCGGCAGCGCGAACTGGAGTACGCCGATCTGCCAGCACAACGCGCCCAGGTCGTGTCCGATCTGCGCGGCCTTCCCGAACTGGTCTGCCCGGGCGCGGGCATACCCGGTGCCGCGGCGCCCGCGCGAATCATCCGTCAGGTCCGCACGGAAGGGATCGACCCGGCCGGAGCCACTCGGTTCACGGTCCTGCTCGCCGCGTACGCCCGGGCCTTGGCGGAGCTGACCGACAGCACGGACTTCGGCATCGGCGTCCCGGTCGCGACCCGATCGGACCAGCGCCTTGACCGGGTGGTCGGCTGCCACATCGACATGGTGTGCGTGCGGATGACCGCAGGTGGGCTCGACGATTGGGCGAGAGCGGTCCAGCGCGCGCTGCGTACGCAGGACGTGGGTTTCGGCGAAGCGGTGCGGTTGGTGAACCCACCGAGGTCCCGTCGGACCCCCTTGTTCCAGAACATCTTCGCCTACCAGAACAACGCGAAACCGCGAATGCGGCTCGCCGGGGTCGACGCCGAGTTGATCCGCGGCGGCTACCTCGGGATCGCGACCGAGATCCTGACCGAGGTGTGGGAGGACTCGGATGAGGTGCTCCGCATCGTCGTCAACTACCGACCGGACGTGATCGCGGTGGGCTTCGCCGAGCGGCTCGCCGCTCGCTTCGCCGCGAACCTGGGGGACCGCGATGACCGTTGACCACCTCGCCGACCGACTGCTCGGCGAGATCCTCGACGCCGATCCGGTGGAGTCCACCCTGCTCGGCCTGCCAGGACGCGATCACCTCCTCCCTGATCTCACCGAGGACAGCGCGGCATCCCGGCGAACCAGGTTGGTCGGGATCGCCGAGCTGGCGCGGGTCGCGAAGACCCGGGACCAGCGGGACCGGCTCACCGCGGCGGTCACGGTGCAGCAGGCGGAAGCCGCGGTCGCGCAGATCGACGCACGGGCCGCCGATCACACGGTCACCGACCTGTTCGTCGCACCGGCGACCGCGCTCATCACCACGCTCCCGGGGATCACGGTGACCGACGACGGCGAGTCGTACCTGGCCCGGCTGTCGGCGATCCCCCGGTTCCTCGACCAGCTGAGCGAGCGTCACCGGCTCGGGCGAGCCGCGGGGCGGGCCGCGGTCGCCCGGCTGGTCCAGGCCGCGATCGACAAGTTCGAGCGCTACCTCGCCGCGCCCGCGGATGACCCGCTGATGACCCCGACACCGGAGAACCCGAGCTCGGGATTCACCGCTCGGCGGGCGGCGCTGCTGCACGACGCGGTCCGCCCGGCCATAGCGAGGTATCGGGAGGCACTGGCGAGCGAGGTGCTGCCCGCTGCCCGCCCGGACACCCGCCCCGGCCTGTGCTGGCTTCCGGACGGTGCAGAGCAGTACGCAGCCCTCGCCCGCGCGCACACGACCACCGACCTGTCACCGACGGACCTACACGAGACCGGGTTGTCCGTTATGGCGGACATCGCCGCCGAGTTCGTCGCGCTGACCGACGCCGCTGATCTCCAGGACGCGATCGCCGTGGCCAGATCGAGCCCCGCGGCACCGTGGCGGGACGCCGAGGAGATGATCGCGGCCGCCAGGTCCGCGATAGCTCGCGCGAACGAGGCGGCCGTGCACTGGTTCGGCCGGTTGCCCCGCCAGGAGTGCGAGATCGCCCCCGTCCCGGAGGCTGCCGCCCAGGGTGGTCCGGCCGCCTACTACCAGCCGCCGTCCCTGGACGGACGCAGGCCGGGGGTCTGCTACTTCAACACCTACCGAGTGGCCGAGCGCGACCGAGACGGTCTTGAAGCGGTCGCGTTCCACGAGGGCGTGCCCGGCCACCACCTGCAGCTGGCGCTCGCCCAGGAGTTCGTGGAGTTGCCGATGCTGCGCCGCATCAGCACCCTGACCGCGTACGCCGAGGGCTGGGGCCTGTACGCCGAGCGACTGGCCGATGAGATGGCTCTCTATTCCGGCGATCGCGCCCGGCTGGGGATGCTGTCGGTGGACGCGCGAAGGGCCGCCCGGCTCGTCGTGGACACCGGGCTGCACGCGTTCGGGTGGAGCCGCGACCGAGCCATCGGGTACCTGCTCGCGAACACCACCCGCCCCCGCGTCGAGGTCGAGGCCGACGTCGACCGGTTTATCGCGTTGCCCGGCCAAGCCCTCGCCTACACCGTGGGCCGCCTGGAGTTCCAACGGAACCGGTCGCGCGCGGAGAGGGCGCTGGGAGACCGGTTCCACATCCGCCGATTCCACGACGTCGTGCTCGGCAGCGGCGCGCTGCCGCTCTCGGTGCTGGCCACCGTGGTGGACGACTGGATCTCATCCCACGATCGGAAGGACAGCCGTCGTGTCCGCTGACAGCACGAGGTTCCTGGACGGCGCGACGTGCCTGGTCGACGTCTTCCAGCGGGTGGCGGCCGAGTTCCCGGACCGCCCCTGTGTGGTGCACGGCAACGAGGTCCTGACCTATCACGAGGTGTGGGTGGCGGCCGAACGGCTCGCCGCGGGCTTGGTGCGGGCCGGGGTCGGTAGGGGAGACCTGGTCACGTTGCTGGTCGACCGCACCGCGGAACTTCCGGTGGCGATCCTGGCCGTCCTGCGGGCAGGCGCCGCCTACCTTCCACTCGATCCGGACTATCCGGCCGAGCGTTTGCGCTACATCGTCTCCGACGCCCGATCCCGGTTCGTGATCGGCCGTGCCGAGCGCATGGATCTCACCGACGTGATCGTCGTCGAACCGCTGCCGGGAACCGACGGTCTCGGTCCCGTCGACACGACGACGGCCGACATCGCCTACGTCATCTACACTTCCGGGTCCACCGGACACCCCAAGGGGTGTCTGGTGACCCACGGGAACGTGTTGGCGCTGCTTGAGGCGACCTTGCCGCTGTTCGACGTCGGCGCCGACGATCGCTGGAGCCTCTTCCACTCCTACAGCTTCGACTTCTCGGTCTGGGAGCTGTGGGGCGCGTTCGCCACCGGCGGCGCCACGGTGATCGTCCCGCGCGACACCGCTCAGCGCCCGCACGATTTCCTGACCTTCCTCTCCGAGCACCGGATCACGGTGCTCAACCAGGTCCCGTCGGTGTTCCGGTCCTTGGCCGCGACCTACCTGAGCGGTTCACCGCCGCCGTTGGCAGTGCGGTACCTGATCTTCGGCGGCGAGGCGGTGGACTTGGCCGCGACACACGCGTTCCTCAGCGCCATGTCGACCCCACCGGTGGCCGTGAACATGTACGGGATCACCGAGACCACCGTCCACGCGACGGCCAAGTTCCTCACCGATGCGGACCTGACCGGTGTTGTCCGCTCGCCGATCGGCACACCGTTGCCGCATCTGACGATCTCCGTGCGCGACGACGACCTGGAGCCCGTACCGGATGGCGTGGTCGGGGAGATGTGGATCGCCGGAGCGGGGGTGGCGGCCGGATACCTTCGTCGACCTGAGATGACGAGGGAGCGGTTCGTCTCGCTGGACGGCAGGCGCCACTACCGCACGGGGGACCTGGCGCGGGTGCTGCCCAACGGCGAACTGGAGTACCTGGGGCGGGCGGACCAGCAGGTGAAACTCCGCGGCTTCCGCATCGAACTCGGGGAGGTCGAGGAGGCGATACGCACCCATCCGTTGGTCCGCGACGTCGCCGCGACCGTGACGACGACACCGGCGGGCGCCCAGTTCCTGGTGGCCTGCGTGGTGCCCGCAAGCGAGTGCCTGTTGGAAGACCTCGCGATCGCCCTGCGTCAGCACACTGCACGCATCCTGCCTGATCACATGGTGCCCACGCGCTACGCCTCGCTCGCCGAACTGCCCGTGACCCCGTCCGGCAAGCTGGACCGCGCCACGCTCCCGGCGATGGCGCGCAAGGCCCACACGGGGATTCGCCGGTGACGGCTAGGACGGCATCGAGAGATCCCGTCCTAGCCGTGCCACCTGCTATGCGGTGAAGAACCGCTTCGCGTGGTCCAGTCCCTCCACCAAGGCGTCGATCTCGGCTCGCGTGGTGTAGAGGTAACTCGACATGCGCGTGGAGGCCGACACGTCGAAACGCTGGTGAGCGGGCCGGGCGCAGTGGTGGCCTGCCCGGACCGCGATGCCCAGCGAGTCGAGTATCTGACTCACGTCGTGGGGGTGCACCGAGTCGACCACGAAGCTGACGGCCCCGCCTCGGTCGAGAGTGGTCCTCGGGCCCAGGACGCGCACGCCCGGGATGGTCGTGAGCTGCTCGAGGGCGTAGCCGGTGATCTCCGCCTCGTGCGCGGCCACCTTCTCCATCCCCACCGCGGTCAGGTAGTCCACGGCGGCTCCGAGCCCCACCGCCTCGACGATCGGCGGGGTGCCCGCCTCGAACCTGTGCGGCGGCGGCGCGTAGGTGGACCCGTCCATGCGCACGGTCTCGATCATCTCGCCGCCCCCGAGGAACGGGGGCAACTGCGCCAGCAGGTCGTACCGCCCCCACAGCACGCCGATACCGGTCGGTCCACACATCTTGTGCCCGGTGAAGGCCACCGCGTCGGCTCCGGTCGCCAGCACGTCGTAGGGCATGTGCGGGACCGCCTGCGAGGCGTCGACCACGACGATCGCGCCCACCTCGTGCGCTAGTTCGGCGATGCGCGCGATCGGGTTGACGGTGCCCAACATGTTGGAGACGTGGGAGAGGGCGACGACCTTCGTCCGCTCGGTGATGAGGTCGTCCATCGCGGACAGGTCGAGGCGTCCGTCGTCGTCGAGGCCGAACCAGCGCAGCCGGGCGCCGGTGCGCTCGGTGAGCAGTTGCCACGGCACGATGTTGGAGTGGTGTTCCATCTCGGTGATGACCACCTCGTCACCGCCGCCCACCTGGTACGGCGACGACCACGCCAACACGTTGGCCATCAGGTTCAACGCCTCGGAGGCGTTCTTGGTGAACACGATCTCCTCAGCCGACCGCGCACCCACGAAGCGCGCGACCTTGCCCCGCGCGTCCTCGTACGCGGCGGTGGACTCCTCCCCGAGTTGGTGCACCGTGCGGGCGACGTTGGCGTTCCGCTGCCGGTAGTGCTCAGCGACAGCCTCGATGACCTGGTTGGGCTTCTGGGAGGTGTTCGCGCTGTCGAGGTAGACCAACGCGTGGTCGTCGGCCAATCGCCGTTGAAGGATGGGGAAGTCCGCCCGCAGGGCCTCCACGTCCAACGCCCCTGTGCGCGTCTCGGTAGTCACAAGGAAATCCCCCTTCTATAACCGGACAAAGCCGCGCACAAGCGACGACTCCTGGTATCCCCCTGTCAAGGCTCGAAGTGTATCGGGGGAGGCCCGCAGGGCCAGGCTTACTGGTGTCCGTTACCCGGATGGGCGGTGACGTCTTAACCCGTCCGTTCATCCGTCCTATCGCGCCGGTGCGCGGGCGTGTGTGTCTCGTACATCCGGATCGCGACGATCAGGCCTGACACCGCGGTGAGGGCGGCGACGACCCAGACCGCGGCGCGCAGGCCCCACAGGTCGGCGACGGTTCCGGCGAGCAGCGCGCCGACGGCGAAGCCGCCGTCACGCCAGAGCCGATAGACGCCGACAGCGCGGGCGCGCCAGGTCGGGTGGGCGACGTCGCCGATGACGGCCAGCAGGGTCGGGTAGACCATCGCGGTCCCGGCGCCGATCAGCGTCGCGGCGATGAGCCAGGCGGTGAAGGTGGTGGCGACGGCGGTGAGGGCGAGCGCCGCGGCCTGGAGCAGCATGCCGGCGGTGATGAGGTGCTTGCGCCCCCACCGGTCCGACAGCGGGCCGGTCACCAGCTGGCCGAGTCCCCAGACGGCGGGGTAGACCGCCGCGAGGACGCCGATCTGGGCGATGGAGAGTCCGGCGCCTGCGAACAGGATCGGGAACAGGCCCCAGGCGAGTCCGTCGTTGAGGTTGTTGACCATCCCGGCCTGGCTGGCCGAGGACAGGGCGGGGTCTCGCAGGCTGGTGCGGGCCAGGACCTGCCGATCGGTGAGCAGGGCGTGCGGGTCGTGCCGCCCGCCTGCTTCCAGGTGGGCGTGGTCGCGGGTCTCCCGTACCGCGAACACCGTGAGCCCTAGGCCCAGGGCGGCGTAGGCCAGGCCGAGCAGGAACGGGGCGGGCCGCAGCCCGTGTTCGGCGGCGAGGTACCCGGTGGCCAGGGCGGTGGCGGCGACGGCGAGGTACCCCGCTGCCTCGTTCAGCCCCATGGCCAGGCCGCGGCGGGCGGGTCCGGCGAGATCGATCTTCATGATCACGGTGGTGGACCAGGTCAATCCCTGGTTCACGCCGAGCAGGACGTTGGCGGCGACGACCCAGCCCCACGAGGGAGCCCAGATCAGCATCAGCGGCACCGGGATCGCGATCAGCCACCCGGCCAGCAGCACCGGTTTCCGCCCGTACCGGTCCGACAGGGTGCCAGCGAGGTAGTTCGCGGTGGCCTTGGTGAGGCCGAAGGCGAGGACGTAGGTGAGCAGGAAGGTGTAGCCCGTCAGACCGAAGGTCTGCTCGGCCAGCAGCGGCAACACGGTGCGCTCCTGCCCGAGCATGCCGCCGACGAGGGCGTTGACGGCGACCAGCAGGCTGAACTGGGCGAGGTTCGCGCGCAGCCCCAGCCGCACGACCCGGGCGCTCATGCCCCGGTCTCCAGAGCCCGGCCGCTGATCGCCGCCCAGTCCTCCGGGCCGCCGTCGAGCACGGCGAGGTCGCGGTGGCCTGCTTGTTCGAGCAGGCTGGCGGCGCCCATGGCGCGCTCGCCGTGCCCGCACATGACGACCAGCGGCGCGGCGGGCACCTCGTCCACACGGTGGAGGAGTTCGCCGAGTTCCAGGTGCAGTGCGCCGGGCAGGTGTCCGGCGGCGTACTCGGTGGTCTGCCGGATGTCCAGCACCGGTCCCTCGACCTGGTGGGCCTGGACCAGCCGGGTGGTGGTGATCGGGTGGCCCGCGGACCCCCAGGCGTCGATGCCTCCGGTGAGTTCTCCTGCCAGGCCGTATCCGATCTTGGCCGCCTGCCACGCGATCTCCGCCGGGTCCTGATCCTGGTCTCTCACGATGACGAGGGGACGGTCCGGTGCGGCGAGCCAGCCGAGCCAGGAGGCGAACGCCGGTCGCAACGGGATCGACAGCGAGCCCGGCACGTGTCCGGCCGCGAACTGGGCGACCGTGCGCACGTCCACCAGTTGTGCGCCATCGGTCAGCATCCTTCGGACCCGCTCAGTGGGCAGTCCCGGCAGCCTCGGGGGGCCGTCGAGGACGCCAGGGCCGCGTCGGTTGAGCTCGCCCAGTTCGAGGAAGTAGGGCGGGAAGCTGCCCAGGGACGCCAGAAGCGCGGCGACGAAGGAGTCCTCATCCGGCGCCCGCAGCAGGGGATTGGCGGCCTTCTCCCGGCCGATCGTGGTCGTGCGCTCGGCGCCGGGCGGGGCCGAGCAGAACGACCCCGCGCCGTGGGTGGGCCACACCGGCAGGTCGTCGGGCAGTTCGGCCAGCCTGCGCAGCGAGGCGTACTGGGCGCGGGCGAGCGCCTCGGTCTGATGGGGTGCGACCAGATCGGTACGGGCCGCCGCGCCCACGAGCAGCGATCCCCCGGTGAACACCCCGACCGGTCGGTCATCGTCGAGCAGCAGGAACGACAGGTGCTCATGGGTGTGCCCGGGCGTGCTCAGCGTGCGCAGCCGCAATCCTCCGAGGTCGACCTCGTCGCCGTCGCGCAGCCCGGTGTGGGTGAACTCGCGATGCCCGGCCGCGGATGCCAGCACTTGAGCGCCGTCCGTCACGGAGAGCTGGCGGGCGCCGGAGAGGAAATCGGCGTGCAGATGGGTGTCGGCGGCGAACGCGGGCCGCAGACCGCGCCGACGGGCGGCCGAGGAGACCGGCCGCAGGTCCAGGCTCACGTCGACCACCAGCGCCCGACCGTCACCGAGGTCGACCAGATAGGCGGAATTGCCCAAACCCTCGTCGACAAGGGGAACGACCTCGACCATTGCTCACCATCTCCTTCGCGATCACGCGGCTGTCCGCACCGCGTGCATCTGTTGTACACTACTCCATAGATGATTGGAGGAGTATGGGTGACACCGCGGCCAAGACCGCCCTGTTCGACCAGTTCGCCCGCGTGGGCAAGGCGCTGGCCAGCGGCAAACGCCTCGAACTGCTGGACCTGCTCGCCCAAGGCGAGCGCACCGTCGACGCGCTCGCGCGAGCCGCGGGCCTCGGGCTGACCACCGCCTCAGCGCACCTGCAGACCCTCAAACAGGCCAACCTCGTCGCGACCCGCCGCGACGGCACCAAGATCTACTACCGGCTCGCGGGCGCGGACATCGCCGCCCTCTACGCCATGGTCCGCGCCGTCGCCAGCGACCACATCCCGGATGTCGGGATCGCCCGCGCCGCCTACCTGGGACCCGACACCGACGAGGTCACCCGGGACGAACTGCTCGCCCGCGTGCGCGAGGGCGGCGCCACCGTCCTCGACGTCCGGCCCGCGGAGGAGTACGCCGCGGGCCACATCCCCGGCGCCCTGTCCATCCCCCTCGACGAACTCCAGGACCGCTTGGCCGAACTCCCCGCCGACCAGGAGATCGTCGCCTACTGCCGTGGCGCGTACTGCGTGCTCGCCCACGACGCGGTTCGACTGCTCACGACTCATGGCCACCACGCCCGCCGCCTCACCGACGGCATGCTCGAGTGGCGCCTGTCCGACCTGCCTGTCGCGACCTAGCGGCCGGTCTCACCTCGGCAACAGCGATACAGGTCCGGATGGAGGCGTCAGTCGCCGCGGGCGGCTTGGATGACGCCGTGGATGGCGCGGCCGATGTGGTCCGCGGCGTTCTCCGGGTCGGGCTGGTCGAGGTCCAGCCAGGTGAGGACGGCTTCGAGGGTGAGGGTGGGGACGAGGCGTGCGGCCCAGTCCCGCCAGGGGCCCTGGGGGATCGCGTCGGCCAGGTGGCGGTCGGTGACGTCGGCCGACGCGGTCCGGATGGTGTCGACCACGTCGCGGAACTCCGGCTCGCGGGCCGCGTGCCGGAACAGCAGGCGGAACCCGTCGGGATCCGCGGCGGCGGCGCAGATCAGCGCGGGCAGGCTGGTGCCGTCGTACCCGTCGGTGCCGACGGTGTCGGCGAGCCGGGTGCAGGCTCGGTGGAGCACGGCGCGGTAGAGGTCGTTCTTCGAGGCGAAGTGCCGGTAGAGGATCACCTGGGTGACGCCCGCCTCGGCGGCGACGTCGTCGAGGCCGGTCGCGGCGAACCCGGTGCGGGCGAAGGCGCGGGTGGCCGCGCCGAGGATCTGTTCGCGCCGCTCGGCCCGCGGCAGTCGTCGGACGCGCTCCGGCCCGGCTGATGGTCGTCGAGCTGGCTGCCCGGTCTCCGCCGCCACGTCCACCTCCTGATGTTTAGAGCGGACTATACATCCTCAGGCGTTTATGTCATCTTGTACAAGAAGGCATGAACTTGATGGAGGCATGATGGTCCCGCCGGTGCAGTTGCCGTTCGAGCAGTCGGATCCCCTGAGCATGGCCCCGCTGCTCCGCGAACTGCGGTCACGCGGCCCGGTCCACCGGGTGCTCACCGCTGTCGGTGACGAGGCGTGGCTGGTCACCGGGCACGCTGAGGTGCGTCGGCTGCTGGACGACGACCGGCTCGGCCGGTCCCACCCTGCGCCACAGACCGCGGCCCGGACCGGGGAGTCGGCGTTGTTCGGCGGCCCGCTCGGCGATTTCGGCACCGAGAAGGCCGACCACGCCCGGATGCGGTCCCTCCTGCAGCCGCACTTCTCGCCTCGGCGCATGAAAGCGCTGCGGCCCAGGGTGGAGGCGCTGACCGCGGCGCTGCTTGACGACATGGTCGAGCACGGCCCGCCCGCCGATCTCCACGCCGCGGTCGCGGTGCCGTTGCCGATCCTGGTGATCTGCGAACTGCTCGGCGTGCCGTACGAGGACCGTGACCGGTTCCGGGCGTGGACCGCCGACGCGGCCAACACGCGCGACCGGGCTCGATCCGAGCGCGGGCTCGGGGAACTGTTCGGCTACGGCCTCGAACTCGTCGCCCGCAAGCGGACCGAACCCGGCGACGACGTGCTCTCCCGGCTCTGCGCCACTGACGGGGTGCCCGACGCCGAGGCCGCAGGCTTGTCCATGGCCTTGCTGTTCGCCGGGCACGAGACCACCGTCGTCCAGATCGGACTCGGCGCGCTGCTGCTGTTGGCCGACCCGGCACAGTGGCGGACCGTGGTCGACCAGCCCGGCCTGGTGCCGAACGCGGTGGAGGAACTCCTGCGGGCACCCGGCAAGGGCGGCGGGGGCATCCCCCGGTACGCGCGGACAGATCTGGAGATCGAAGGGGTCTTCATCCGGGCGGGGGACCTCGTGCTGCTGGACAACGGCACCGCCAACCACGACCCGGCCGTGTTCGCCGACCCCGACCGGCTCGACGTCACCCGCTCGGCCTCCGCCCACCTCACCTTCGGACACGGCGCGCGGTACTGCATCGGCGCGCCACTGGCCCGCATCGAGCTGCAGGTGGTGTTCACGCAACTCGCCCGCCGATTCCCCACACTGGAACTGGACATCGACGTGGAGGAACTGCGGATGCGACGCGACGTGCTGACCGGCGGCCTGATCGAACTTCCGGTGCGGTGGTGAGCGCGATGTCGGTGCGACACCCGCTCTTCGCCCGGCTCTATCCGCTGATGGCCCGGGCGATGGAACGCGGCGGCATGGCCGAACGCAGGCAGGCCCTGCTCACCGGCCTCACCGGCGAGGTGATCGAGGTCGGCGCAGGCGACGGGCACAACTTCGCGCACTACCCACCCACCGTCACACACGTGGTCGCGGTCGAACCGGAACCGCGTCTGCGAGCCCTCGCCGAGGGCGCGGCCACCCGAGCTCCCGTCCCGGTGAAGGTCGTTGACGGCCTGGCCGAGCACCTGCCCGTCGAGGACTCCAGCGCCGACGCCGTTGTCGTTTCCCTGGTCCTGTGCTCGGTACGGGACCAGCACACAGCACTACGCGAGTTCCGACGAGTGCTCAAACCCGGCGGCCAGTTCCGCTTCCTCGAACACGTCCGGGCCGACACCCTCGGCTTGGCCCGTGTTCAACGTGCTCTGGACGCCACCGTCTGGCCACGAATAGCCGGCGGCTGCCACACCGGCCGCGACACCGTCACCACGATCGAGCGGTCCGGCTTCGCCATCGAACACCTCGACCGATTCCGCTTCCCCGACGCCCGCACGCCGACGTCGTTCCACGTCCTCGGAACCGCCGTGGCACGCCACTGAGCCCACTCGACTAGGGGGTCGGCTCGCCGCTGGCCGTTGTCCGGGGCAATCAGTCATCGCTGCGGCCCTGCCGGACTACGTTGCCACCGACGGACGCGCGGGTATGGCCAGTCGATTCCGCTGCCAGTGTGGGTCTGTTCGGATGGTCTCGCCAAATGCGCCGTCATGGGCCTGACGATCTGGTTGTCTCGTGCGCCGAGGAGGTAGCTGAAGCGGTAGGTCAGCCAGGCGTAGAGGTCCATCGCCAACGCCGATTCCTTGAGGTGCTTGAGCACTCCTAGGTCCAGCGGCACGGGGTGGGGTGGTTAAAGAAGTCACGGGACAGTTCCACTTTGGATCCCGAGCAGGGTCGCTTGGTCGGGTCGCCGATGTGCTGCCAACGCATGTCCCAGCGCTTGGCCACCAGCAGCCGGATTCCGGCGTCGCGCTGAGCCCTGGGGGGACAGCCACGCCAGCAGTAGCCGCGGCATCGTGCCGTAGGGGAAGCCGATCGGCGCTTCCTCGCCGGTGTCGGTGACGGTCCGCCTGGGGTGACGGTGAGCAGGACGTCGCCGTCACGGCGCACCCACACGCCGGTGCCGGGCGCGGGCTCGCGATAGGGCAGCGCGACCTGCGCGGCGAACCGCGCGAGGTAGCCGACGTGCTGTTCGCCGTTCTCCGCGGCCGCGATCACCGCTGCGGCCTGCTGCGCGCGCTCCGCGGCGCTGGTCTTCGTCCGCGCCAGTCGCACAGGCTAGGGACTGCCCTCCCGCATTCGGCGGAGGGACCGGCCCCCCGCGTGTTGCCAGCCGAGCGGGTGCGCATAAGAGGCCGACACCGCCGTCTAGCTGGGTGAACGCACGATGCGCCCTCGTGCCGTCATCGGGGAGGGCCTGCCCGGAGGACGATCGCCTGCACCCAAGAGGGCGGCAGCAGGGACCGGCGCACGCGCGGGGTTGGCCCGAGGTTGTCCACGCATAAGGGGCCGACGGCCAGGAGCCTTCTCGCGCCGGGCCTGCGGCGAGCCGGGACCAGGGCGACCGAGGCGGCGGCTTGAGGTGCTGACGCCCTGCGCGGCGGATTGGGTGTTCCAGCCCGTGATGGGTCCGGCCCCCGCGTGGGCGAGAGCCGGGCTGCTGCTTGTCCTGGTACTGCTCCTGGGCTGCCACCCGACGGGGCAGTAGCGGTCACGGCGGCCGTGGACCCGGAGAACCACGCCCGGTCGGTGGAGCAACACCGGCAGGGCATCGGGTTCGCGGCCGTTCGCCGTGTCCGGCGCAGTTGTCCTGCACCGCAACACCGCCCCGGCAGGGTAGCCGCGCCGTTCCAAGCATCTTAAGCGCAGTCTGAACCGCGACGTCGTAGCAGAATCGACGACGGCCACGACCTGGCACGAGTCGGTCAAGACCGGCTTCCATAGGGACGCGCTCTCGCGGTGCGTGTACGGCCCGGAACAGGTTCGCCGGGCCGCGCGATGATCAGCAGGTGACGAGTTCCCCGGTGCCGCAGCCCGAGCGGCCACCCGCCCCGATGAAGCCGCCCTCCAAGCGCGCGGTCGCCGCCGCGGTGGGCGGGGTCGTGGTGGTGGTCGGCGGGCTGCTGACGCTGCTGTGGTCGCTGGTCGACGGCGGCTCCTTGCGGGCTCCCATCCATCTGGAGTTGGTGCGCGTCGGGTTGACCGTGCTGTTGGGCACCGGCGGGCTGTTCGGTCTCTACCTGGCGTGGCGGCGGCAGCGCTCCACCGAGATCGGGCTGCAGCAGAAGGAGCGGGACCAGGCCGATGTCGCCCGTGCCTATGAGCTGCAGCGCGAGAGCTTCGAGACCACCCGCCTTCACCAGGAGCGGGTCGCTACCGCCACCGAACGCGATGCCGAGGCGCGGCGGATCACCGACCTCTACACCAAGGCCGTCGAGCAGCTCGGTTCCGAGAAGGCGCCGGTGCGGTTGGGCGGGTTGTACGCGCTGGAGCGCCTGGCCCAGGACCATGTCGAGCAGCGGCAGACCATCGTCAACGTCCTCTGCGCCTACCTGCGCATGCCCTACACCCCGCCCGACAACCCGCCCGTTCTCGACGGCACCACAGACCCCGCCGTCCGCAAAGAGCTGATTGCGGAGCACCGCGAGCAGGTCCAAGAGCGCGAAGTTCGTCTCGCCGCTCAACGCATCCTCGCCCGCCACCTACACCCCGGCGACACACCCGACAACCCCGTCGCGACGTTCTGGACCGGCATCGACGTCGACCTGACCAGCGCCACCCTCATCGCCCTCGATTTCAGCGGCTGCACCGTCCACACCACATCTTTCCGCGGAGCGACCTTCACCGGCGATGCCGGGTTCAGCAGGGTGACCTTCACCGGCTCCCTCGACTTCGCCGGGGCGACCTTCACCGGCGCCGCCGACTTCGCCGGGGCGACCTTCGGCGGCGCCTCCTTCCGCCAGGCGACCTTCATCGGTGACGCTGACTTCGACAGAGCAACCTTCACGCGGCAGGTGAACTTCGCCGGGGCGACCTTCACCGACGACGTCTACTTCAATGAAGTGACCTTCGCCGGCAACGCCGTCTTCGGCGGGGCGACCTTCACCGGCAAGGTCGCCTTCATCGGGGCCGCCTTCACCCGCGGCGCTGTCTTCCGTGGAGCGACCTTGCCGAGCACCCGCTACGCGGACCGCAAGACGCCGTCACCGTGGACGAGACTCGAGGGGGCGCGGTTCGCGGGGGGTGTGCCTGCGGAGTTGGCGGGGTTCATGTCAGCGTCGGGGGAGGAGGCGGTGAAGGGCACGGTGCCCGGGTCATAATCCGCTGCGTGCGCGCACGACTGAAGTCGGTGATCAACGGCGGCGGAAGCTGTTCTCCGGGCGCCGTTCGGGCATCGAGCTCGGATCTGAGCCTGCCGTTCGAGGCTGTGGCCAACCATCCCGCCCACCTGCCGATGAGCTCGTCCAGGTCGTCCACGGTCAGCGGTGCGAACGGCCAGGCGAGCTGCCGCTCCGCCGTCCCACCTGCGGCAGGGGGCTTCGAGGGGCGCGAGCACCCGTTGCGGTTCTTTCGGGGCGGCGGATGCTGCATCCGGCGCAAAGCGGCTGGCCGTCGACGCGGGTGGACCGGGCGGGACCGCCTGCAGCGGGAGCAGGGCCGGTGCCAGTGCGGGGCGTGCTGCGCGCAATGCGAGCAGATGTGTTCGCCCTGGTCATCGCGTCGGGGCAGTGCTTTGGTCCGGCCGCAGCCCGCGTAACGTGGCGGGACCAGGCGGTGCCCGCAGCGCGCGGGGTGGTCGCGATCCGGGCTCGGGTGGACGCGTGGTCGCCGTGACAGTTGCACGGTTCTCCTCGGTGGGGCCGGCTCGCCCTCGTGGCGGTACCGCCCACGCACTGCATAGCTGCCGGGGCGGGATGTTCCGGACTAACTGGCGCTTCTCGGACCAGTTCAGGGTGCCGCCGCGAAGTACGCGGTCCGCACCCGTTCCGTCGTGGGCGGAGGCAGGGCCTCGTTCGTCGCGCTGAGGCCGCCGACCTTGACGGTCCACGCCGCACCGCTGCGGTCGACCGGAACCCGGTCGTTGCCGACCAGTACGAAAACGGACTCGTCGTCGCAGGAGTAGGCGCCGACGTACTCGTCGGCCCGGCCTGGCCAGCTGCCGCCGTTGCGCAGGAGGCACTTGGCGCCGCTCTCCAGCTCTAGGCCCCACGGGTCGGCGGTCTGCGGTGGTGCGAGCGCGGGGACCGCCTTGGTGGACACCATGGCACGCAGCCGCTTGTTCCATGGGAAGTCACCGCAGAGCAAGGAGTGGCGGTCGGCCTTCACCCAGCAGACCAGGGCGCCCGCCGCGGTGGAGCCGCACCAGCCGATGTCCGCGCCGACGGCGGCAGGGGAGGGATGGCACTCGTCGAGTTCGGTGCCGTCGTTCTCGACCGCCCACCCGGCTGCGGGGTTGCCAGCCTTGTCGAGCGCCACCACGTTCGTGACCGTGGTGGCGGTCCCGCCAGCGGGTGCGGCGAGCGCGGTCAGCGCTTCCTTGATCACCGCCACGGCGTGGTCGACGGACTTGCGCTCAGTGGTCAGGCGGGTGTGCGAGCAGCTCGCGGCGATCGTCACGCCGCCGAGGTAGGCCTGCACCGGCAGGCTGAACCTGTCCTGCTGGATGTCCTGCAGCGTCAAATAGTCCAGCGCCATCGCGCCCGGGACGAACGCCAGCTCGTGCGCGGCCCGGTTGACCAGTCCGAAGTCGATGGAGCAGGTGCTGCGTCGCGAGTACGACTTGGCGCCGTCGAGCGGCGGCTGCCCGCCTGGCCCGGAAAGGGGGTAGCCGTGGGCGGACGGCAGCGGCACCACGCCGTCGCCGGCCAGCGGGATCGAGTAGGCCTTGAAGCCGAAGAACGTGCGGTCCACGGTGGCGTCACCGCCGATCTGGGTGAGGGTGACGCCCTCCGGCAGCCACGGCGGCAGGTCGCCGCAGCCGTCCGGCAGTGGCGCGCCCTTGGTGTGCTCGGCGAGGCATTTGCCGCCGTCGCGGCCCGCCGCGTCGGGCAGGTCCTTGCCGAAGGCCTGCTGGAACACCTCGACCAGCCGCGACGGCCCGTCCGCGCCGCCCCACGGCGACCCGAGCATCGGGGTGCCGAACGTGATCACGTACGGCACCTTCTCGGCCAGCTCCGGGGTCAGGGCGTAGCGCAGCGCCAGCCCGCCCATGGAGTGCGCCACGACGATGAGCCTTCCGTCGCCCCCGACCCCGCGGTGGGCGGCCGACACCTGGCCCAGATAGGCCGCCAGGCACGGTGCGATCCGCGAGTCGGAGGCCCAGTGGGACGAGACCTTGCTGTAGTCGAAGGCGTAGGTGCTGATCTTCCCGTCGAGCGCGTCGGACAGCGCATTCGCGGAGTCGATCAGCGGGCCGCCGGTCCAGCCGTGCACGAACACCACCGGCCGCTTGTCCTCGTCCTGGCCTGCCTCCGCCTTGGTCGACGTCGTCAGGTCGCACTGCGCGGGCACGTCCTGCGCCCGCGCGGGTGCCGCGCACAGCGCGCCGACCAGGCACAGGACCGGCAGCAGGGCGCCTCGGTTCACTGGGCGGCCTCGGTGGAGCTGATCAACCAGCGGCCCTCGACCGCGACCAGACGGATCGTCCACCGCTTCCCGTCGACCCGGGCAGCGACCACGGCCGAGCCGTCCGGTTGCGGCTGGAAGGTCGACGCGTCCACCTCGATGACGGCCGATGCCAGCGAGGGCGCCAACCCGGGCTCTAACGGCTGCTCGGGCGAGACCGCTACCGCCTCCCGCACCCGCGCCTCATCGCCGCTGATCAGGTCCGTCGCCAGCTCGTCGGCCTGCTCCCCGGTGAGCGGCGCCGCGGCCGCTGATCCGGACGGCGCGGAGGCGGCCGGGGTGGTCGCCACGCCCTCAACCCCGCTCCCACCGAAGAGCACCAGTACGACAGCGACCCCGCCACCACCGCGACCACCAGCCCGACCAGCGCGACACGCCCCACTCGATTCACGGTGAGGTCATCGCGACCGTCCGGCAGGCGTTACCCGCCGACCAGCCGGTAGCTGCCGAACAGGTCGCTCAGCACACCCAGCCGCCGGTGCGATGCAGCGCAGTTCAAGTCCATGAATCGCACTTGTACGATCTACTATCCAGATAATATTTGGCTCCCGAACCAAGCAAGCGCTAATCACAGGAGTGCCAGCGGCTAACTGAACTACGCAAAGACAGCGGAGGACCATATGCCGGATGTCTGCATCGGCGGGCGCGGAAGCGTCATCCGTCGTCGCGGCGTCCCGGTCTCTGGTCTGCGGGCAGAGGCACAGAGCCGCGCCGTCGTCGACCAGGTTTCCCAAACCGTTCGCGGCGATCGCTCAACGGCGCGGACGCAGGTCCCGAACACCGATAGCCGGCAGGTCGTGCCGTTGGGGACTTGGCCGACACTCTCGAACGAGCAAAACGCGCGATGGCGGTTGCCGTAGCGCACCCGCGGGATCCGGCGGGTGCTGTTGCCTGTGATCACGCATCGAAGCGCGATCGCGCGCTTTGCGGTTCACCGCGCTGGAAGCGTGAAACGTTGCTGGACGAGCACGGTGCCGCGCCAGTCACGGCCGGTGAGGGTGACCTCGATCGAGGAACCGCCGGTATCGGTCACCGAGACCGTGCCGAACTGGCCTGCGCCCGGGAAGACGCCACCGCTGTACGGGCCGCCCTTCACCCCGCCGGGGCGGTCGAGCGCCGCGGCGTGCAGCAGCGGGAATCCCGGCCCGTCGGAGTATCCGGTGTTCGTGCCGTCGTCGACGGCGACCATGTGGGCGTCGCCGCTGACCATCACCAGGTTCCGGACACCCGCGCCTGCGATGGTCGCGGCCAACCGCGCCCGCTCGTCCGGGTAGCCACCCCAGTCATCGCGGCCGGGAGAGGCGGGTGCGACCCACGGGGCGGGGTTCACCCAGACCACCAGTGCATGGCTGCGGCTGGCCGTCACCAGTTCGCGCTGCAGCCAGGCGAGCTGCTGCTTGCCGAGCATGGTGGCCGCCGTGCGCTCGGAGCGCGTGTCGGTCAGCACGAACCGCACGCGGCCGATCGTGAACGCCTGGTGGATCGTGCCGTCAGCTCCACCGGCGAGCGGGTAGTGCGGAACATGACGGGCATAGGCCGCGCGGGCCGCCTGGCGGGTCGGTGCGCTCGCGTCGGCGTCGTTCGGGCCGTAATCGTGGTCGTCCCACACGTAGGCGACGGGCACGCTCCGGTACAGCGCCGCCTGGGCGGGCGCGGTGAGGACCCGCCCGTACAAGCTCGCGAACCGTTCGACGTCGTTCTCGGCCGGGTTGCCGTAGTGCACATCACCGGTGATCACATACAGGTCGGGGCGGATCGCGCGGATCGCGTCGAAGACGGCGCCGTTGGAGCCGGTGCGGGCGCAACCACCGAAAGCGACCGTCATGGACGCCGGGCCGTCGGGCGCGGTCCGCAGTTCACCCACTCCGCGGGAGGCGTCCGCGACGCCGTCCACCTCGATCTCGTAGCGGTAGGCGGTGCCCGGAGCCAACCCGACGGCCACCATCCGCACGACGCCGTCGGCGCCCACCACCTCCTCCGGCGACGAGCGGACCGGCGCTGCTCCTGCTGAGGGTGCGATCCCCAAACGCGCTCGCCGGGCGCCCTCGGCGAGCTTGGCGACGACGACGGCCGATTCCGTGGTGACCCCGCCCGCCCATGACCAGACGACCCGGTCGACGGGCAGGATCGGGGCCGTGGAGGCGGGGTGAGCGGGGCCGTAGTACCGGTCGTAGATCGTCAAGGCGCCCACCCAGGTCCCGCTCAGCAGCAGGGTTGTGGAGACGGCGAGGACCGCGATGGCGCGGAGGGTCCGCCGGTGCTGCCACACCAGCCAGAAGCCGACCGCGGGCGCGAGGAAGACCAGTGCGACCGCCAGGCTGACCAGCGGGTGGTAGGCCAGTGCCGCCAACGTGCCCAGGACGCTCCCCGCCAGCGCGAGCAGAAGCGCTCCCGCCGCTTCCCACCGCAGGGCCACCAGCCATCCCACGGCGACCAGCCCGAGCAGCGCCAGCTGCAGCGGCCCCGCGACCCGCCCGCCGACGCCGTCCCCCTCGGGGTTCGCGGGCAGCCCGACGACCAATGCCAGCGCACCGAAGCCCGCGACCGTGATCGGCACCCAGATGCGGGCCGCCCATCGGACGGTGTGCTCCACCCGCCAGGGCAGGCGAAGCAGACCCGTCGCCCCCGGGTGGTGCGGGACCGAGAGCGGGCAGTCGCCGCAATGCCGATGCCAGCGCGGGTACGCCAACGCCCACCAACCTGTCAGCGCCGCGGCAGCGCCCCACAGCGCGCCCGCCGTCATATCCGACCACCAGTGCGCCCCGGTCTGCAGTGAAGTGAGGCCCGCGGCGACGGCGACCGCGGCGAGCAGCGCGGCTCCCGCCCAGGCCAACCAGGCGCGCCGGGTGAGCACGAGCAGTGCCATCGGCGCGAAGCCGATGAGCAGCAGCGCCTGGACCTCATGACCGCTCGGGAAGGAGTCCGCGGCGCCGCCCACCGGGCGGTCGCGCGGCACCAGCAGGTCGAGTCCGACGTCCAGCAGCAGCCCGACCGCCGCGGCGATGACGTAGGCCACCGGCACCGCGGTGCAGCGGACCGCTGCCAGTCCGATCACCGCGACCGCCGCCAGGTACACCGGCAACGGTCCCAACGGGTCGAACACGCCCAGTCCGGCCAGTCCGTCCAGGCCGGGCGCGGTGGCGGCCACCCATGCGTCCACCGCGGCCAGCCGGTGCGGCGCTCCGGCCACCACGAAGGTGAAGATCGCCGCTGCCGCCCCGGTCAGGGCGGCGGCCCAGCCCAGCAGTAGCACGCTCACCACCCGCGGCGCGGTGGGCGGCTGACCGAGCGGGCTGTGTGCCAGCAGCGGAAGCTGCCACCGGGCGGGCTTCGGCCAGCGGAGGAATGCGACCGCGCACACCGCGGCGACGACGGACAGTGCCATCGACACCCCCAGCGACGCCGCCCACAACCACACGATGTTCTCGACGAAGCCGTTCGGGCGGAAATAGTTCGCCGTCGCGCCGATGGCGACGTAGACGGCGAAACCCGCCGAGCTCAGCGCGGCCAGCAGATAACCGGCCCTCGGCCGCAGCCCTGCCGCGAGGGCACGGTGCGCGGGCTCGCCGGTCAGCACGTGGTGCGCGGTGGCGTGCGCTTCCAAGGCCGCCCGGCGCGAGTGCCCGCGCCTGTTCCGGCCGTGCAGCGCGTCACGGACCAGCGTGAACAGCGAGATCAGAATGCCCGCGCTCATGATGGCGGGAACGAAGATGTGTGTGCGGGTGATGTCGAGGTCCGAGAGCCAGTCCTCGCGTGCTTTCCGGTTCACCTGGGTCCCTCCTGACCGCCGACGGCTTCCAAGTGGACGATCCGGGCCCCGGAGGCGGGGCGGCCGGGCTCCGGGTGGATGATCACGACGCCCGCGTCGCCGTCGACGGTCACCAGTCGTCCGTCGAGCAGCGCGGTGGCGCCCGCCAGGTTGAGCACTGCCGGAACGCCCAGCTCCCGGGCGACGATGGCGGCGTGCGAGAGCGGACCGCCGCGCTCCACCACGATCGCCCCCGCCCGGGCGAACAGCGGCGACCAGGCCGCGTCCGTCGCGGTGGCGACGAGGACCTCGCCGTCGTCCAGTGCCGAGATCACCGGATCGATGACCGCGCGGGCGCGTCCGGTGTGCCTGCCGGGGCTCGCGGCCCAGCCCGACACCTGATCCCCGACCGCGTCCGCCGGGCCGCCGGGACGGGGAACGCCGGTGAACCGGACCGGCAGCGGGCCATCGGCGCGCTGCCGGTCCAGCCGCCGTGCGCGGTGGGCCAGCACGACCGGCGGTGGGGCCGCGCCGCGCAACGCGGGAGCCAACTCGCGGTCACGAAGCAGGTCCACCTGCTCGGCGTCGGCCAGTCGGCCGCGCTCGACCAGCCTCCGGCCCAGTTCCACGTGCACCCTGCGGACCTCGCCGCCGACGATCAGGACGGCGGCCTTGGTCCGCTCGCGGCGGGCAAGGCCGTCGGCGGCATCCCGCACCAGGCGACGCAGCAGGTGTATCCGGACGTCGACGATCTGTCCGGTCAGCATCCGCACCCGTCGCCACGCGGGCATCGCGCGCAGACGTCGCTCCAGCTCAGCGAGCGCCTGTTCACCGCCGTGGCTCGGTTCGGCCGCGGAGGAGGGGAGTTCGGACGCCGTCCAGGCCGGACCCGCGAAGATCGCCCTCGACATCCCGGCGCGTCTGATGGCGACACCCGCGCCTGCCGTCACCCGCTGCGCGGTCGAGGCCGCCTGACGCTCACCGACATGCGGGGTGAGGAAACCGATCAGCTGTTGGTATGCCGCGGTGGCCGCGGAGGCCACCGTGATCTCCACCGTCATGGCCCGGCCTCCGAGCGCGACCAGGCGTCCGCGGTAGGCCAGGAGGTCCTCATCGGACCGTCCGGTCAGATCAGGGCGGGCGGTGGCGATCTCGTCGGCGGCGCCGATCACCACCTCGGACTCCAACACTGCCCGCTTGCGCACAGCGGCGACGCGAAGACCGTGTGTCGCGGCCCGGAGCGGTCGTCGCCGTCCCGGCCGCGTGTCGCCCACGGCGGCGCCGAAGTACTGGCCCTCGATCTCGTCCTCGGCGACCCCTGGCATGGCGCTCGCCGCCGTGCGGAGGAGATCCAGGTCCAGCGCGGCACGCCCGCGCACCCGCCGGACGAATCGCGGTCCGGTCGCCGGTAGTCCGCGCAGCTCGGCGAAGACGTCGCGCAGCGCCTCCTCCACCAAGCCGCCCGCGACATCCCAGACCAGCGGGGGGATCACTCCGGGCAGGGTCTCGCCGATGCCGGTGGCGGTCAGCTCGCTGTCGTCGACCGGCGTGTCACACTCGTCGCCGCGGTCGGGGGCCGCGGTGATCGGCCGGGCCTGCAGCAGCCACAGTCGCGTCCCGTCGTGGGCCCACTCGATGTCCTGGGGCGTGCCGACGGCCTGTTCCACCCGCAGTGCCAGCCGGGCCGCCTCGGCCGCGACCGCGGGCGCCCGGTGATCGGCGGACCGCCGGGGCACGAGCCAGACCTCGGGTGTGCGGGCCCCCGAGACCAGCGACTCGCCGAGCCCGTCCACCGCCTCGACCCGCACCACGTCGGGCGTGCCGCCCGGGTCCGAGGTGAACGCGACCCCGGCGGTGCGGGCGGGCACCATCCGCATGATCACGACGGCCATCGCGATGTCGTGCCCGATGCCCCACAGGGCCCGGTATGCGCGGGGCGCGGGGTGCCACAGCGACGCCCAGGTCAGCCGGACGGCTCGCAGCACGGCATCGTCGCCGTCGACGTCGAGGGTCGACCGGTACTGGCCCGCGAAGGATGCCGACACCATGTCCTCGGCTGTCGCCGACGAGCGCACGGCGACGCGACCGCCACCAGCCACGGCGCGGGCCGCATCGATGATGGCGCCGCTGACCGAGTCGGGTATCGGGACCGTCAGGAACGCGTGGTCGACGGCTGCCGCGGACACGGCGGCGCGGGGGTCGGCGAGACCGGCCAGCAGAGCGGCGATGTCGGGGTGCTCGGCGACCGCGCGGTACGCGGCGGCGGTCACCACGGCCGTCGCGGGGACCGGGAACCCCAGCCTGGTCAGCCGATCCAGCGCGGCGGCCTTCCCGCCCGCGACGGCGTTCGTCAGCGGAGCGCCGTGCCCGACCGGCACGGCAACGGCCTCTGGCATCACCGGCGTCATCACGACTTCCCCGCGGTCGATGGCGCCGCCTCCATTGCCGCCCGGTGGTCGGCGACAGCCCGGTCGACGATCCGCCCGGCGGGCTCCCCGGTCGACGCCGCGTGGTCGTGCAACCAGACCGCGAGGTCGGCCCGCAAACTCGCGGGCTGCCGTCCTCCCCAGCCTGCGGCGAGGGCGGCGATCTGCGCCACCAGGACGGCGGCGAGGATCGTGACCAGGTCCCAGTCGCGCTGGCGGACGACCTCCACCAGACCGATCCCGGTCACGAACAAGGCGGGCGCCATCGCGGCGGTGATGCGGTATCTCGGCAACATGGGCTCACCATCGCCGACCGCCGTGTTTCCTCGAACAGCCTTTCGGCCCGAGTTCGCCGGGACCTAGGAGGCGTTGACGGTGATCCGGGCTGGACGCGATCGTCCTCTGTGGCGTGCGGACGGAGGTCGTCCGCCGAAGCCGCAGGCGTGGTCGGCGGTCGGCAGGCCCGGCAGGTCGACGGTGAACGCCAGGACGGCCGCGGCCCACGTCGAGCGTCGTGGGCCGCGGCCGTCGTCGATCAGCGGGAGCCGGGGAGGCGGTGCCACCTGTTCAGTTCGCGGTCCACGTCGCCTTCGCTGATCGGCTTGGCGAAGAAGGCGTCCCAGGCGTGCGCCAGGACCCCGATGCCCCATGCGGCCATCGGGATGCCGGGCCAGAAGAAGCCGGGCGCCGTGGTGCTGAGCCAGATGACCACCAGCATCGCGTTGGTCGCCAGGTACATGAGCAGGTGCGGGCCGAAGTCGCGGCGGTTCTTGACGCGCTTGCGGGCCTCTTCTCTCGGATCGGTGGTGTCGGCCATGTCGAGCCCTCCCAATGTCGGTTACCGGCCTAGATCGGCAGACTCACCCGGCGTCGGCCGCCCGGATAGGGTCCAGGGCCGCACCAGGGCGCGGACGAACGTCCCCGGCTGCCGAACGACCGGCATCGTCGAGGCCGGGCAGGGGCCGAACGTCCCGGCGGGCCGGGGCCGATCGTTTCTCGAACGGTCATCGGGCCGTCGCGTTGACTGGACCCATGACCATCGAACGCTTCCGGCCGGTGACCACCATGCTGGCCTGGCGCGTCGCGGTCCCGGGGCGGCCGCCGCGGCGGTGCCGCGCGGACGTCCCCGAGCCCGCGCCCGGCGAACTGCTCGTGCGGGTGCTCGCCTGCGGGGTGTGCCGCACCGACCTGCACGTGGTCGACGGTGATCTGCCGGTGCGCCGACCCGGGGTCGTGCCCGGCCACGAGGTCGTCGGCGAGGTCGTGGTGAGTCGGGCTCCGGGGTACGCCCCGGGCGACCGCGTCGGGGTGCCCTGGCTGCGGTCGACCTGCGGCGCGTGCCGGTACTGCCTGCGCGGGCGGGAGAACCTGTGCCCGGACTCCCGCTACACGGGCTGGGACGCCGACGGCGGGTATGCCGAGTACACCACCGTCCCGGCCGGTTTCGCTCTCCCGCTCCCCGAGGGGCCGAGCCCGGTCGTCCTCGCCCCGCTGTTGTGCGCGGGGATCATCGGCTACCACGCGCTGCTGCGCGCCGAGGTCCCGGACGGCGGGGTGCTCGGCGTCTACGGCTTCGGCGCCAGCGCCCACCTCGCCGCCCAGGTGGCGCTTGCGCGCGGGATGACCGTGCACGTGATGACCCGTGCGCCCGCGGCCCGCGAGCTGGCGCTCGACCTCGGCGCAGCGTCCGCCCAGGGCGCCGCCGACGCGCCGCCGCAGCCGCTGGACGGGGCGATCCTGTTCGCACCCGCGGGGGAACTCGTCCCGCCCGCGTTGGCCGCGCTGGACCGCGGCGGCACGCTGGCGGTCGCGGGCATCCACCTGACCGAGGTCCCGCCGCTGGACTATCAGCGGCACCTGTTCCAGGAGCGGCAGCTGCGCAGCGTCACCTCGAACACGCGGGCCCAGGCACGGGAGTTCCTGGACTTCGCCGCGGAGCACCCGCTGCGGGTGGCGACGACCCCCTACCCGCTCGACCGGGCGGGCGCCGCGCTCGACGACCTCAGGGCCGACCGGGTGACCGGCGCCGCCGTCCTGGTCGCCTGAGCGCGGCAGTGATCGGAAAGCAGGCCCGCATGGCGATCGACCGGCTCGGTCCGCTGGATGCCGCGTTCCTTCTGCTGGAGGACGCCGATCCCCGCGCGACCCTGGCGGTCGCCGCGGTCGCGGTCATCGACGGACCGGCGCCCACCCCGGCTGAGCTGCGCGCCATCGTGCGGCCGATCGCCGCCGCCGTGCCGAGGGCGCGCCAGCGCGTGCGCCGCGCGTTCGCCGACGCGTACGCGCCCACCTGGGTCGATGACCCGGACTTCGATCCCGACACCCACGTGTTCCGCGCCTGCGTGCCTCGACTGGGAGGTGACGCCGAGTTGGGCGCGACCGTCGCGGCCATCATGGCGCGGCGGCTCCCCAGGAACCGACCGCTGTGGGAGTGCTGGGCCGTCGAGGGGCTCGCGGACGGGTCGTGGGCGCTGGTGCTCAAGGTCCACCACTGCGTGGCCGACGGGATGTCCGGCATGCGCCTCTACCAGGACATGTTCTCGAGCTCCCCGACATCCGTCCCGCGCCGGGCGCAACCGGGCACCGGCATCACCGACCTGGTCGCGCAGCGGATCGGCGGGGCCCTGTCCCTGGCCTCGGCCCTGGTCCCGACCAGCCCGTCGACGCTCATCGGCCCGATCGGCGACCGCAGGCGCTACCGACCGGTGCGCCTGAGTCTGCCCGACGTGCGGCGCGTCGCCACGACGTTCGCCACAACGGTGAACGACGTGCTGCTCGCCGCCGTGGCGGGCGGACTGCGCACCCTGCTGCTGCACCGGGGCGAACCGCTGGACGCGAACGCCGTGCGGGCGCTGGTGCCGGTCTCCACCCGAGCGCACGCGGTTGACGGCGCCGTGGACAACCAGCTCTCGCTGATGCTGCCGATGCTGCCGGTCCACCTCGGCGACCCTGTCGATCTGCTGAGCGCCGTGCACCGGGCCACGGCCTCGGCCAAGCGCCAGGGGACCGCTGCCGCCGGACGCTCGGCGGTGTCGCTGGCCGCCGCGCTGCCGCACCCGCCCCTGGCCTGGGCGCTGCGGTGCCTCGCCCGCCTGCCCCAGCACAACGTCGTCACCGTCGCCAGCGGGATTCCCGGTCCCCGCCACCGGATGGAGCTGTTCGGGCGCACTGTCCGCGCCCTCTACCCGTACGTCCCCATCGCGCTGCGCATGCGGACCGCGATCGGCATGCTCAGCTACGACGACCAGGTGTGCGTCGGCATCACCGCCGACCACGACACGGTCCCCGACGTGGCGGTGCTCGCCGCGGGGATCGAGCACACGGCCGGTGCCCTGCGGACGGCCGCCGACGGCTTCGCGGCAGTCGTGGGCGGCAGGCGCTGACCCGCGCGCCCAGGACCATCGCCCCGCCCCGGAAGGCCGTGCGGCGACGAAGGCCAGGACCAAGTTCCACCGCCGGACGGGAACCACGTCGGTAGTGGCGGACCTCCGCCGAGCGGACCGTTGACACCAGGAAACCGCTGCACGGGAAAGGCGAGGACGATGTTCGAGAACCGACCGGCGCAGACCGACTTCGCGGCGCCCCCGGCGGGTCCCGCCGTCCACCCCCGGTACGCCGACCTGCCCGACCCGCGCCTCGCGCGGCGGCTGACCGGCGAGGACGCCGCCGAGGAGCAGGGACTCGACCCGTTCGAGCGGGTCACCTGCAGGCTCCACCGCCGCTGGCTGCACACCTGCGTGCATTCCCCGACCCACGTCGTCGCCGTCTCCGGATACCGGTGGTGCCGCGACTGCGCCTGCCCCGCCGCGGTCGCCATCGACCAGCTCACCGGCGACGTCCGCGTCACCTGCACCCGCTGCGGCCGCGTCCCCGACTCGCGGGCGACCCGCCAACTCGTCCGCACCTGCCGGGCGAGCGTCGCCGCCGCCACGGACACCTCCGACGGAGACGCCGTGCGCTCCCTGCGTCGTCAGCACTCCCGACGCCAGTAGTCCCCGCCCCCCGGGGACTTTGGGCCGCTCCGGCAGCGGACGCGGGCGTTCACGCTGGACGCGGACCCGATCGAGCCGTTGGAGGACACCGTGCGCGAACCGACCGTTGCATCGTTGATGACAGACCAGGTGATCACGGCGACACCGGACACCCGGTTCAAGGACCTGGTGGCGCTGCTCGCGGAGAACGCTATCAGCGCGGTGCCCGTCGTCGACGACGGGCGCGTCGTCGGGGTGGTGTCCGAGGCCGACCTGCTGCCCAAAGAGGAGTACCGCGGCGGCGCCGACGACCCGCCCGGCCTCTTCGCGGGCAAGGCGGCACGCAAGCGCTGGGCCCAAGCGCACGCGCTCACCGCCGCGGACCTGATGACCACACCGGTACGGACTATCCGTCCCGACGCCCGCGCCGCCGCGGCGGCCCACGCGATGGCGGAGGCGGGCGTGCGCAGGCTCTTCGTCGTGAGCCCGGACGGCGCCCTCGTGGGCGTGTTGTCGCGCCGCGACCTGCTCAAGGTGTTCGTCCGCAGGGACGACGAACTGGTCGCCGCGATCCGTGACGAGGTCCTGGGCCGTTCCCTGTGGCTCACGCCGGGAACGGTCGACGTCGATGTCAAGGACGGCGTGGTGACCATACGCGGGGAGGTGGAGCGCCGCAGCGAGGTGGGCATCGCGGGCTACCTGGCGAGCGTGACCCCGGGTGTGGTCGCTGTCCACAACCACATCTCCGCGACCTGGGACGACACGGTCCCGCCCCGCCGCGAGGACGTCCGTGGCTGAGGGCGGCGTCCGGTGGCCGCGGATGCCCCGCCGCGGCCACCGGACCCACGCCCGGCCTTGGGCAGGCAAGGGCGGACAGGACGAACGCTTCCCCGCCGTGCGCCTTTGGTCCCTCGCCCGGGCCTGCCCGCGGTCAGTTCGCTGAGAGCAGGGCAGGACCCGCCGGAGCGCGGGCCTGCCGGGAAACCGAACCGGAGGAGGAACCGGGATGACGAGCCGAGCACCGACCCGAGCGGAGTCCGCCCGCGTCGACGGGCGCCAGGTGGCCGACAGGATCAAGACCCTCGTGCGCGAGGGGAACAGCCGCCACCTGGTGGTGAAGGACAAGAGCGGCAAACGGGTGATCGAGATGCCGGTGACCGCGGGCGTCGTCGCCGCGGTGGTCGCCCCCGTGGTGTCCGCCGTCGGCGCCCTCGCGGCCTTGGCGAACCGCTGGACGATCGCGGTCGAGCCCACGGGCCGCGACGCCGCGATCCAGGGCACGGCCGAACCGGACGCCGCGAAAGACGTCTGACGGCCGCCTGCGCGGGCCAGGGGTGTCTTCCCCGGCCCGCGCAGGCGCGTTCATGGCGGGCGTGGCCGATCACCACCGGGTCGTCCCCGCCGACGCACTCGCCCGTCGGCCAAGGTCACCACCGGCTCGGACCGTGGTCCACGGCACGGCCGCACGGGATCGACGATGGTGATCACGCCGACCGGACCGGGACCGATCCGGCCGTATCGGGGTGACAAGAGGCCCACTGGGTCCGGCCGGGTCGGTCCGACCGTCAGGAAGACGCGCCTGCCGTCTGCATCAAGCCGATCGTGTTGCCGTCCGGGTCCTGGAAGAGCGCGAACGACCCGACGCCCTCGATCGGCATGGGCTCCACGGCGACCGCACCGCCCAACGCCACCGCCCGGTCCAGGCTCGCCCGCAGATCCTCGACCTGGACGTAGACCGTGACGTAGGTCGGGATGTCCTCGGTGGCCTCCATCAGCCCGCCGCCGATGCCCCCGTCCTGGGGGCTGATGAGCGAGTACCCCGGCCCCGCGGGCTCCAGCTGCCAGCCGAAGAGGTCGCGGTAGAACGCGCCCGCGCGCTCGCCGTCCTTGGTGCCGATCTCGAAATGGACAACCGGGTGGGTCATGGTGGACTCCTCGTATTCGACAGTGGTCGGGAAAGCACCAGCGTGCTGTCCCGTGCGCGGACGGGACCACCGCCGGACGTCCTCGCCGACCGATGGCGTTCGGCCCTTCGCAGGTGGCCTGCCGCCCTCGTTCCTCGGATCGACTGGAGTGGACGGTGGTGGTGGTCGTCGTCCTCATGGGATTGCGGTGTACGCCGACAACGTCAGCGCGAGCGCGGCCAGGGCCGTGGAGTCCACGCGCGTCGACGCCGTGGTCACGCTTTTCGCGGCCTGCGCGCTCCTGGCGGGTCTGCTGGTCATGTGCGGCGCAATCCTGGACCGATGGCGAGCCCGGGCGTGGGCGAGCGAGTGGTCGGCGATCGCCCCCCCAAATGGAGCCGTGAGTGCGGCTGAGGGCGCTCGGGGTCTGACCACCGCCTGACCCCGAGCGCCGGACGGGACACCGAGGGCGGCCCGCGCTCAGCCCAGTCGGATCGGCGTGACGCCGACCTCGACGCGGGACCCGTCCTTCGGCGAGTGGTACCAGGCGATCAGCTTGCCGAGGCCCGGCCTGGCGCCGCTGAAGCGCAGCGTCACATCGAACGTGCCGCGGGTGCCGGTGCCGGAGGTGGCCTGGACGCGCGCGGTGGTCAGCGTGCGGCCCGCCGCGTCGCGGACGTCGAGGTGGAAGACGGCCTCGAAGGTGTTCGCCGTGCCCCACACCCGCAGCGGGCTGCGGACCTGGGCGTAGGCCACGGGGGAGTCGGGCAGCACGACCGGGGTCTGGTCCTCGTAGTCGGCCCGGACGAGCGGGTGGTCGATGACGATGCCCTCGCCGCTGAACACGCGCACGGGCACGCCGTCGAGCCACAGGGCCACCCGGTCGACGGTGCTGAACCGGGTCAGGGTGAAGGTGAGCTGGGCGAGCCGGGCGAACATCGACGCCGACCCCCCGCCGCTCGCGAACGCCCCGGTCAGGTCGACGGTCGCGGTGCCGCCCCTGATCGTCAGCCCGCGCAGCGCGACACCGGACGGCACCGCGGTCCGGTAGCCCGCCGCCCGCTCTGCGGCGGTCGGGCCCGCCAGCAGGGCACGCACGGCGTCACCGGCGACCGCGGGCGGGGTGGCGGTCCGGAGCACGGGGTAGACCTTCTCGCCGCGCAGGAAGTAGGCGGCGGTCTGGACCGTGCCCGCCGGAAGCGGCCGGGTCGTCGTCGGGCGTGGGGTGGGCGGCGGAGCAGGCTTGCTCGTCGTCGTCGGTGTCGTCGACACCGCCGTTGAGGTGGTGGTCGTGGTCGTCGTGGTCGTCGTGGTCGGGGCTGCGGCAGGCGGGGCGGCCTCGCCGCACCCCGCCAGGGCCAGCGCGCCCGCGGTGAGGGCGGCGGCGACGCGCGCGGTTGTGCTCGACATGGTGGGGATTCCTTCCGCGATCGGGTTTTCGGCAACTATCAGCCGCGGTGGGGCGCGCTGATGAGCGACGAAGGTCCCGCCTTTCAGAGCGTTTGGCACGCGTCCGCTCGGCTCTCCGCAGGGCATGGTCGAGTGGACGTCGAACGGAGGGAGGCCGCCATGTCCGGACGGCCGGTCGTGGTCGGGGTGGACGGTTCGGAGCAGGCGCTGGCCGCTGTGGAGTGGGCGGCGCGCGCGGCCAAGGGGCGTCCGCTGCGGATCGTGCACGCGGGCAGTGGGCCCGGTGTGGTCGAGGCCGCGGTGGAACTGGCCATGCGGGTTGAGCCCGGTGCTGCCGTCGCGGGCCGGACAGTGCCCGGTGGCCCCGCCGACGCGCTCCTGCGGCAGGACGCGGACCTGGTGGTCGTCGGCTCGCACAGCGGGGCGGCGGGCGCCCTCCTGGGCTCCACGGCGCTGCGGGTCGCCGCCGACGCGGCCTGCCCGGTGGTCGTGGTCCGACCGGTCGTCGACGAGCCCGGCCCGCCGGAGTCCCGCGGACTGGTGGTGGCCGGGGTCGACGGGTCGGCCGCATCGGCCGCCGTGATCGAGTTCGCGGTAGCGGAGGCGGCACGGCTCGGCACCGGTGTCGTGGGCGCGATGGTGGCCCCGGTGCGCCCGTTGCGCGGCACCGACGTGCTGCTGGAGGAGGACGAGGCGCCCGAGCACGCCCGCCTGCTCGCCGAGTGCCTGGCGGGCTGGCCGGACAAGCACCCCGACGTCCCGGTCAGCCGGGTGCTGCTGGCGGGCCGCCCTGCGCGGCTGCTGACCGGTCTGGCACTGGGCGCGCGCTTGCTCGTGGTGGGGTCCCGCGGTCTGGGCGGCGTGCGCGGGCAGCTGCTGGGGTCGACCAGCCAGGCCGTGCTGAAGCACGCGCCCTGCCCGGTGGCGGTCATCCACTGAGGACCGCCCCCCGGACGATCCGCTGACATCGGACGTCCCGTTGCCCCGGGACGTTCGACCCTCCCCGGGCGTAGTCCCGGTCCGGAGGCTGAGTGGCGCGAACCGAGAACAAGGAGAACGGCATGGGCGACGTGGACGGGGACATCGCGCGTGACGAGACCCCGTGGCATCGACTAGGGGTCGTTGTGCGTGGTGGTGAGCGGCCCGCGCGCCGCGAGAGTGCGCGGAGCGGAGGCCGCGGGCATTGGACGCACGCGGAAGAGGTCGTCATGGCCGCGGCCACCGGCCGCGCTCCTTCGGCGCGCAATTCGCAGCCGTGGGCGCTCGAGACACGTGGGCGCGATGTCCTGCTTGTCGAGCGGGTCGATGGGCGACCGCCCGCGCACGACCCGACCGGCCGGGACCGGCTCATCTCCTGCGGGGCGGCGCTGGCGAATCTGCGGGTGGCGGTGCGCAGGCTCGGATGGGCGGAGTCCTGGCGGGAGTATCCGCTGCCCGACCGCCGCGACGTCGTGGCGCTGGTGCGTGCGGGCGCGTGGTCGGAGCCGACAGCGGCCGAGATGTCCCGGTACGCCGCGATCGGGGCGCGGCGCAGCCATCGCCCCCCGTTCGCGAGTCCGCCCGCGGAGCCCGCACGCCTGGTGGAGGAGAGTGACGTGGCGGGCGCGGCGGTCGTCCTGCTCGACGGGCAGGCGCGGGACGAGGCCCTGGCCCGGCTGCTCCGGCACGCGGTGGACCTGATCGGGAAGGACCCGGCCTGCCGGGCCGAGCTGTCGGCGTGGACGGAGCCGAGGTCATGGGACGGGCTCGACGCGGGCGCGGCGCAGGACCCCGTCGTGCAGGCCGCGCGGTTCTCGGGCGAAGCGCACTTCGTGGTGACCACCACGGGTGACGGCCCCGGCGACCACCTGCGCGCGGGCGTTGCCCTCGAGCAGACCTGGCTGGCCGCGACCTCGATGGGCCTCGCGGCCTCCGTCATCACCCAGCCGCTGCACCTTCCCGAGGTCCGAGCCGGGCTGGTCGAGGCCGCGGAACTGCCCGGATTCCCCCAGGCCGTCCTGCGGGTGGGTGTCCCGGCCGTCGACATCGCCCCGACCCCCCGACGCCCGGTGACCGCCGTGCTGCTCGATCCCGCAACCTGACGGCACGGAACCGGTTTCCTGAGCGGCTCCCAACCCACGCGGACACCCTGCGCGCCGGGAACGGCGGGCTCGGCTCCGCGATCAGCCCTTATCGGGACGGGACTTCCGACCCGCGCACCGGATCGATCGCTAATGGACCCTGCTCCGTGAGGAAGGTGATTTCGATGGCCGCTTGGTTCAGGCAGCACAAGGTGATCGTCGCGGGCTCGGCCGGACTGGTGCTGGCGTTGGTGGTGGCGATCGCGGTGCTGACCACCAGGGACCGGGAAGACCCCGATGGCGCCCTGCCCACCATGACGACCACCACGTCCACCACACCGAGCACGCCGCGTTCCACGACGTCGACACGACCGCCCACAAGCACACCGACGACCACGCCGACCACGGCGCGACCCACGCGGACGACCCGGCCCATGACGACCACCCGGCCACCCACGACGACGCCGTTTCCCGCGGGCCTGCGCGGCCAGGACGTGACGCGGATTCCGACGACCGCGAAGGTCGTCGCGCTCACCTTCGACGCGGGCGCCGACTCCGCAGGCCTGCCGTCCATCCTGCGGACCCTGGCCGACCAGCGCGTGCCCGCGACCTTCTTCCTCACCGGAAGCTGGGCGAAGGACAATCCCGCAGGCGTGCGGTCCATCGCCGCGGCGGGCCACCGCGTCGGCAACCACTCGATGACCCACCCGCACATGACCGCTCTGTCCGCCGCGGACATCACCGGAGAACTGCGCCGCGCCGAGACCGCGATCCGGAGTGCCGGAGCGGACCCTCGGCCGCTGTTCCGCTTCCCCTTCGGGGATCGCGACGCCCGCGCCATCCGCGCGGTGAACGACACCGGTTACGCCGCGGTCCGGTGGACGGTGGACACCCTGGGCTGGAAGGGGACCAGCGGTGGCATGACCGCCAGCCGGGTGACCGACCGGGTGCTCGGCGCCCTCCAGCCGGGTGAGATCGTCCTGATGCACATCGGCTCCAACCCCGACGACAGGACGACCCTCGACGCCGACGCGCTGCCCGCGACCATCGCCGCCCTGCGCGACCGGGGATACCGGTTCGTCACCCTCGACCGCCTGCTCACCGGAGCATGATCTGTCGTAGGGCTGTTGGTCGGGGGGCGGGCTCCGTACTCAAGGTGGCACGTTGTCCCTGCTGCGCTGGTTGAGCAGCTGCGTCGGTCCGGCCGTGCTCACGCCTCGGCGGCTTCCCGGAGCCACGCCGCGACCTCGGCGTCGAGCTCAGTGACGTCATGGATCTCAAGGTGGTGGATCCACAGCCCCGGCGCAGGGTGGGCGACCTCCTTGAACCGCGCCGAGTCCGACCGGCGGGGGAGGACGATGGACAGGACGACCTCGGCTCCCGGGTTGCGCAGGTAGCGGCCGGGCAGCCACAGATAGGCGAACCCCCTGGCGCGCCGGTACGCGAGCTGGCTCTTCGTGGCCTGGACCGTGTACGGGTCGTCGAGCAGCGTGCGGAGCCGCTCGTGGACAGCGCGGGCGAACGGGGAAGCGTCCAGGAACTCGTCGATCGTCACGGGACCTGCACCTCCAACGCCGAGGTGGTCGACACCAGGGCGTGCGCCAAGGGTCGTACCGGTTATCGTGCCGCACGAGGCGGCGACTGGGCCAACCGCGCGCGGCACGACTCAATGCAGGGTCGTGCCCTGGGCGGGTAGCCAGTAACCGGCCAGAGAGCCAGCACTCACCAGGATGTGCCAGCGGCCGTTGATCGTGGCGCTGGTGCTGAAGGGCGCGCTCGTCGTCCTGGACGGCGTGATGGTCTTCGATGACGTCACGGCCCCGGTGGAGCTGTACCGGTAGGCGGATCGGCTGCCTGCTGGGATCGACACGGTGCGCGGTAGGGGGTAGGTCAAGCTCACCTTGGCGCCTGCGATCCAGGCCCGTTGCCAGTTCTCGGGGACGCTGTAGCCCGCGAGCGCGCCTGCGGTGATGGCCAGGACGATGCCGCGGCCCCGGATGCGCTGGCGCGCGTTGGTGGGAGCGCTGGACTGCCTGCTCAAGGTGATTGTCCTGGTGGCCGTGACGGCGCCGTTCGTGGCGTACTTGTAGCCGGTGTGCGTGCCTGGTCTGAATTGGACGGTGCCGGTGAGAGCCGGTGGTGGGTAGTCCGATCGAAGGAGGTCGGCGTAGCGGCTCCACAGGGCGTCGCCGGTGCTGGCGTGCAGGGTGAGCATCTGAGTCCAGTGGATCTGGTGGTAGCGGGGGGACTGCACGGTGGGGTGAGCCAGACAGTACCGGCTGATGTAGTCCGGCACGCGGAAGCCGTTGACCAGGTAGTGGCGGGTGTGGGCCAGGCTGCCGTTCCACAGGTCCCGGGCGAGCGGATCGCCCGTGAGCTGGTGGTAGTCGTACAGGCCGAACGCGGCGAAGACGTGGCCGTTGAGCGTGCGGTCGGAATCGGCCGTGGGCCAGCGTGGGTACTCCTCCAGCCACAGGTAGCCCGCCGAGTCGATGTCGACGACGGAGGGCAGGCCTTGGGCAGGCGCGTTGCGGAAGCTGGTGAACGTTGCCTCTGCCGCGTCCCGCCACCACTGCTCGCCGGTGACCTGGTGCAGCCGGGTGAACAGGCTGAGGGCCTGCCCTTGCGCCATGCCGCTGAACCAGGGCGCCCGCATCGTCGCGCCGGGCAAGCCGTGGAGTGAGAAGTCGAACGGGTAGGGGTGATACCAACCGCCGTCGGACAGCACGCGTCGCTCGACGAGCCGCTGGGCATCTGCGAGGGCACGCTGCAGGTAGCGCGCCTCGCCGGTGAGCCGGTGGTCGCTGAGAGCCATCAGCCCGTCCTGGGCTTGGGCCACCGGGTGGTCGTAGAGGACGCCGTCGATGGCGTGCATCCGCACTCCGGCGGAGTCCCGGGGGACACCGCGGTCCCAGCCGTAGGGCGTCGGCGAGTTGTACGGCAGTTCTGACCAGGTGAGTCGGCGTGGCGTGTAGTCGGCTCTGGTGTAGACGCCGAGCGGTGGCCGGGCCGAGGCCCGGGCGAGGGGCGCGCTCAACTCCTCCGGCTCCGACGGTGGCAGCGTGATCCCGTCGGCGGGCTCCGTGCCCGAACCGCCCAGCAGCGCTTCGCCTGCCGGGGGTTCGGGCACTGTGGGCGCCCCCACCGGGTCCGCGGACCGCGCTGGAAGGGGCGTCAAGGCGAGCAGTGCCGGGACCATTACGGCCAGGAGGGCCCGTGCCTGCGTCCGGTGACGCCCTCGACGACCTGCGGTCACCATCTCGAACTCCCGTCGGATCCGGCGCCGCGAGCGGTGCTCGGCCGGCGCGTTGGGAAATCCCGCACGCTCGCTGGCTGCGGAGTCCGCTCAGATCACCTCGGTCTCGATCCGGGCCGCGGGGTCGAGGACGGCGCGGACGTCGCGGGGGAGTTGGGCCAGCACCTTGGCGATCTGCCCCGCGCTCATCAGGCGGTCCATCCTCGTGGTGACCACGCGGGCGGCGGTGGGCACGTCCTTGGGCGAGATGCCCGCATCCTGGGCGAAGCGGTCGACGAACGCCGCGACGTCCGCCCGGTGCGGGACGCGGCTCGGGTTCCAGCCCTCGTAGTAGGTGCCCCGCAGCAGGTCTGGCAGCTGAGCGGCCAGGTGCGCCGCCGCGGGCACGGTCAACTGGTCGCGGACGATGTGCAGCCATGTCCGCAGAACTCGGAAGACGAAGTGCTCGTCATCGGTGGGGAATCCATGCGAGATCTCACGCACCCATCGGCGCGCGGCTTGCCCGGCCTGTTCGAACAGGACTGTCCTGGTGGTCATTAGGTCCTCCTGTCGGCTCTGCTGTACCGAACGTGCACGCGATCGCATGGCGTGCCCAGGTGCGCGAGGCCCGTCAGCGGAGGACCTTGTGCCCTTGGGAGATCGATCGGCCTGCGGCGCCGGGGCGGCCTGGCCCGCCGGGTGTGCCGAGCCTGCGGGGCCTGACCGCGCCCCGGCACCTGTGGGGCGACCCGGGGGCATCGTGGCCGCCATCACCGATTCTGCTGATTGCCGCCGGGGCGGTAACCATCCGCGGCGGGTGAGATGTCCCTTCCGGTACCGCGGAACCTGCCACAGCGCGCGCTGGCCGCACATGCCGTTGGCCTTGGGCGAACCGGTGCCTTGGTCCCTAGGCCGCGATCGGTCGGGACAACACGCTGTGGTCATTGATCCGAGTCGACGAGGAGGGGCCATGTACGGCTGGCATCCCGCGGGTATGGGCTGGGCGGGCGGTTATCTCGCCGTGGCCGCGATGACGGTGGTCCTGGTTGTGGTGGCGGTCATGACGGCCGTGCTCATCCGGCACTTCGGCACGGGCTCCAGCGCTCGGAGAATTTTGGACGAGCGCTTCGCCCGCGGCGAGATCGACGCTGAGGAGTACGCCGACCGCCGAGCGAGGCTGGGGAGATGAGCAGTCGGGACCCGGTGGCGGCTTTGGGCCTGCGCAAGTCCTTCGGGCGGGTACGAGCCCTCGACGGACTGGATCTCACCGTGCGCGCGGGTGAGGCCCATGGCCTGCTCGGCCCGAACGGGGCGGGCAAGACCACCGCGCTGCGTGTGCTGCTGGGGCTGGTGCGCGCCGATGGAGGACGCGTCAGCGTGCTCGGCGGTGACCCGTGGCGCGACGCGGTGCGCGTGCACCGGCGAACGGCCTATGTGCCCGGTGACGTCACGCTGTGGCCGAACCTGACCGGTGGCGAGGTGATCGGGCTTCTCGGCAGGTTGCGGGGCATGCGCCGCCAAGACCGCGTCGCGGACCTGGTGGATCGCTTCGAGCTGGATCCCTCACGCCGATGCCGGACGTACTCCAACGGCAACCGACGCAAAGTGGCGCTGGTCGCGGCGTTGGCCGCCGAAGCCGACCTGCTCGTGCTCGACGAGCCCACAGCGGGCCTCGATCCGGTCATGCAGGCGGTGTTCGCCGACTGCGTCGCCGCCGCGGTCGGCGAGGGACGGTCGGTGCTGCTCGCCAGCCACGAGCTGGCCGAGGTCGAGACGGTCTGCCACCGGGTGAGCATCGTGCGCGCGGGCCGGGTGGTGGAGTGCGGCACGCTCACCGAGTTGCGCCGTCTGCGGCGGATCGCGGTGGATGCGGAAGTGACCGGGGCGCCCGGCGCGTTGGCGGCGCTGCCGGGCGTGCACGATCTGCGGGTCGAGGGCGGCAGGGTGCGCCTGCGCGTCGACCCCGACGGGCTGGACCGGGCGCTGCGCGCCTTGGCCGACCTCGGAGTCCGAGACCTGCAGTGCAGGCCGCCCAGCCTGAACGACCTGTTCCTCGAACACTACCGTGACGAGGTGCGGGTATGAGGGAGCTGGCTGGCACGGGCGCGCTCGTCCGCCTCGCGCTGCGTCGGGACCGGATCCTGCTCCCGGCATGGCTGCTGGCACTCGTCGCGCTGGCCGTGACATCCGCGGTCGCCACAACCGATCTCTATCCCACCGCCGAGTCGGTGGCGAAGGCGGTGTCCGCGCTGAATGACACCCCGGCGATGGTGGCCCTGTACGGGCGCGTCCACGATCCGTCGTCGGTCGGTGCCCTGGCGATGCTGAAGGCGCTGGCGAGCGGAGCGGTGCTCGTGGCGGCGCTGGCCGTGTTCCTGGTCGTGCGGCACACCCGGGGCGAGGAGGAGGCCGGACGCGCCGAGCTGCTGGTCGCGGGACCGGTCGGGCGCAGCGCCCAGCTGACCGCGGCCATGGTGGTCGTGGTCGGCGGGAGCCTCCTGCTCGGACTGGCCAGCGCGCTGGCGCTCGCCGCGTCCGGCCTGCCCCTGAGCGGGTGCTTCGCGTTCGGTCTGGCATGGGCAGGCGTCGGAGTCGCGTTCGCGGCGGTCGCCGCGGTGGCCGCCCAAGCCGTCGCTAGCGCCCGTGGCGCGGCCGGGCTGGCGTTCGGGACGCTCGCGCTGACCTACGCGCTGCGTGGGATCGGCGACGCTATGGGGGAGCAGTGGTTGTCGTGGCTGTCCCCGATCGGATGGGCGCAGGCTGTGCGGCCCTTCGCGGGCGACCGGTGGTGGGCCGGTCTGCTGCCCCTCACGTTCGCGGTCGCGGCCGTCGCCGCGGCGTACGCACTGGCCGCCCGACGTGACCTCGGTGCGGGTCTGGTCCCCGAGCGTGCTGGACCGGTGTCGCCCGGGCTCGGCCTGCGCGGTCCCCTGTCGCTGGCGTGGCGGTCGCATCGGGGAGCGCTGGCCGGATGGACGGCCGGGTTCACGGCCTACGGGTTGCTGGTCGGCGCCGTCGCGGGCAGCGCGGGGGACATGTTGTCCAGCGAGCAGGCGCGTGAGCTGTTCGACAAGCTCGGGAACGCGGGATCGCTCTCGGACTCCGTGCTCGCCGCGATGCTGGGGGTGCTGGGCGTGCTCGCCGCGGCGCACGGCGTCCAAGCGGTGGGGCGTGCGCACGCCGAGGAGGACGCGGGGCGAGCCGCCCTCGTCCTCGCGGGGCCCGTCGGCCGGACCCGGTGGCTGCTCGGTCATATCGCCGTCGCCCTGGTGGGCTCGGCCCTCGTGCTGGTGGCCGCGGGGGTGGCGGCGGGCGCCGTGCACGCGCTGCGGCTGGGCGATGCGGACCAGTTCGCAAGGGTGATGGGGGCTGCTCTGGCGCGTGTCCCGGCCGCTTGGGTGCTCGTCGGCGTGGCCGCCGTCGGGTACGGCGTGTTCCCGCGCGCGAGCGGTGCGGCCTGGGCCTACCTGATCGCCGCACTCCTGATCGGGGAGGTCGGGCCGTTGCTCGGCCTGGACGGCGCGGTGCTCGGGATCTCCCCGTTCACCCACGTCCCCGCTCTGCCTGGCGCGGACGCGCAGTGGCTGTCCTTGTTCGCATTGGCAGGCGTCGCCGCGGCGTTGGTCGCGGCCGGGGCCGCCGGGCTGCGGCGGCGGGACCTCACCGGTCACCAGTGACCAGATCGACACGAAGGGAGCGGTCATGAGGATCGCCGTCAATGGATTCGGCAGGATGGGTCGAGCCGTTCTGCGGGCCGTGGCAGACCGTGCCGAGGACATCGACATCGTCGCCGTCAACGACCTGGCCACGCCGGAAACCCTCGCGCATCTGCTGCGCCACGACTCGACCTACGGTCCATGGGGGCCGCGTATCGAGTCCGGCACGGACTGGATGTCCTTCGCCGACACGACTCTGCGGGTGACCGCGCTGCCGGACCCGGAACAGCTGCCGTGGCGCGAACTGGGCGTCGACCTCGTCGTCGAGGCGACCGGGCGGTTCCGCACCCGCGACGCCGCGGCCGCGCACCTGCGCGCTGGTGCGGACCGGGTGCTGATCACCGCGCCCGGCAGGGGAGTGGACGCGACGATCGTGCTCGGGGTGAATGACCACACCTTCGATCCAGTGCGTCACCGCGTCATATCCAACGCCTCGTGCACGACCAACTGCCTGGCGCCGATGGTGCGCGTGCTCCACACGGCTTTCGGGGTTGAGCACGCTCTCATGACCACGGTCCACAGCTACACCAACGACCAGAACCTGCTCGACGGACCACACAAGGACGCGCGGCGGGCGCGTTCGGCCGCGGTGAACATCATCCCCACCACCACCGGGGCCGCGGCCGCGGTCGGCGAGGTCCTTCCCGAACTGCGGGGCAGGCTCGACGGAGTCGCCGTCCGCGTGCCGGTGGAGGACGGCTCGCTGACCGACCTGACGGTCGAGCTGTCCCGCTCGGTGGCCGCCGACGAGGTCAACGCCGCCTTCGCCGAAGCGGCGGAGCACCAGCTCCGAAACGTGCTGCGCTATTCCACTGCCCCTATCGTCTCCCGTGACATCGTGGGAGACCCGGCCTCGTGCGTGATCGACGGCCCGCTCACCCGTGCTCGCGGCCACCTGGTCAAGGTGTTCGGCTGGTATGACAACGAATGGGGATACGCCAACCGCACCGTCGATCTGATTCGGCTTATCGCCGACGGCTAGTCCGCCCGATTCCTGGAGCGTCGCGCGATCGACAGTCCGCCCGACGACGGTCGTCGGAGCCGAGGCGGGGAAGGCGTCTTCACAGCAGGCCGAGCTGTCGGGCGGTGGTGACCGCGTCGCGGCGCTGTCGCACCCCCAGCTTGCGGTAGATGCTGCGCAGGTGGGTCTTGACCGTGTTGGCCGAAAGGTACATCGACTCGGCGATCTCCTCGACCGTGCGCATGGACGGGAGTTCGACCAGGAGGTCGCGCTCCCGGCTGGTCAGGGGGTCGGGTATGGCCTTCTGCGCGGGAAGGGATGACAGCACGGTGTGCCCGAAGCGGTCGGCGCGACCGAAGCGGCCCACGCCCTGGGCGAGGACATCGCGCACGGGTCGGAACAGGCGGGTCACGCCAAGCGGTTCGGCGGCATGGAGAGCCGAGGACACGGCCTGGTGCGCGCGGTGGGCGTCGCCCGCGCGATCGGCCAATGCGGCCTCCAGCACCCAGCTCTCGACCAGGGCCAGTGGGGTCAGCGGGGCCAGGTCACCCGCGAGGACGGGGGCGAGACAGCGCCGTGCCCGCGCGGAACGGCCGTGGTGGGCGTGGATGGCGGCCTGGAGCAGGGAGAGCTCCGCGTGCTGGTCGAGGGTTCCGCGCACGTCGTCGGCGAGCGCTTCGGCCCAGGCGGGCTCTTCCACCTGCAGCGACATCCGGGCCAGGGTCGGTGCCAGGACGGCGACGACCTGAGGACACCTGTGTCGTCCTGACAGCGCGTGCCACTGGCCGGTCGCGATGCCGACGACCCCGTGCGGTTCCGCGGCCACGTCGAATTCGATGAAGGCCCGTATGCACAGCACGGCAAGGGCGACCGGCGGCTCCGATTCCTGGGGCAGGAGTTCCGCGGCCATGGCGATCAGGTCCCCGGCCCGGACACCGTCGCCCTGGTGGTAACTGAGAGCGGCGAGCGCGGCATACGGCGCGGCGCACGGCCAGGTGCGGTCCCACCCGTGCTCGGCGGCGAACCGCAGCGCGCGCCGCGCGCGGTCGGCCAGTCCGACAACGTTCCCAGTAAGCGCGAAGGCGACAGACAAGTGGGACATGGCCTGCAGGTGCGCCCACCCGTAGTGCGGTCTGTCCGTCAACTCCGCCGCCCGGCTCAACTCGGTCTCCGCGCCCTGCGGGTCCCCGGACCACAATCGAGTGGTTCCGGCAGCCAGCAGGAGGAGAACGTCGGTCGCCTCGTCACCACTGGACAGTGGGCGCTCGTGCCGGGGCAGCCGCACACTTGGCCCGAGGTGGGTGCGCTGGAGCAGAGCGGCGTCGAGCAGAAGCCGGGTTCGCCGGGACAGCGGCGCTCGGCGCTCGGTCATGAGCCGGGTGAGGTGGACGTCGGCCGCGGCCGCGTCACGGGCGTCCAACGCGGCCAGGGCCGCCACCACCGACGCGTGCCTGTCGACCCTCCCGTCAGGAAGGCAGTCGATCGCCTCGCGTACGACGTCGGAGTTGCCGTTGAGGATCTCCTGGACACCGTGGGACGCGATGAGGTCCACGGTGAGTTTGCTGTCCCGCGCCTGCCGCGCGTGTCGCAGCGCGGCGCCGGTGTCGCCCTCGGCGCGAAACCAGCGCGCCGCCACCCGGTGCAGATGATCCGGGGCGCCCGGCCTGGTCCTGGCGAGTTCGCTGCGGAGGTGGCTGCGTAGCAGCGGGTGGTAATGGTACGTCTGTCCACCGGGACCGGATCGGGTGATCAGGTTGTTCTCTCCTGCCAACTGGTGCAGAAGGACGTCGACATTCCGCTGTCCTGACAGTTCGGTGGCCAGGCGCGGGTGCACGGTGTCGCAGATGCTGGTGGCCATGAGGACGTGTCGGGCTCGGGGGGACTGGTCGGCGAGCACCTCCTCGTTGAGGTATTCGGCCACGAGCGGGGCCCCGGTGGGAAACGCGGCGATCGTGGTCGCGCGAGTGGGATCATCGGCCAGCCAGAGCGCCGCCATCCGCAGTCCGGCGGCCCACCCGCGGGTGTGGGCCATCAACTCCGCGAGACCCTCGGGAGGAAGTCGCAGGCCGTGCTGGTCGAGCAGCGACTCGGCCTCGTCCTGGTCGAACGCGAGGACGTCGCCCGCTATCTCCAGGACGCGGCCTTCCAATCGCAGACGGGACAGCCGAAGGCCAGGTCGTCGGCCGACCAGGACCAGTCGCAGTGTGTCGGGAACGGTGCGCACGAACCGCACGAAGTCGTCTTGGACCGCGGGTGACCGCAGTTCATGCACATCGTCGAGGATGAGGACGGTAGGACGATGGAGAGCTGCTAGGACTGACGACAACGACGGCAACGACGCCGTCCGGTCGTCCTGCTCCCCGTCCCGTCCTGTGAGGCGCAACGCGGCCTCGACCGTCGTCCACAGGGTGCACGTGTCGTTGTCCCGCTGGTCCAGCGTTGCCCAGCGGACGTCATCACCCCGCTCCATCGCATCGTTCGCCCAACTCGCCGCCGCGGTTGTCTTGCCTGCGCCCGGGGGTCCATCGATGACGATCACCGATCCGGCCACAGCGAGGTCATCGACCGCTCGGTCCAGGATCGCCGCGATGCGGTCCCGCCATGGCCGCACCGGCTGCACGTCCGGGACGCGGATTTTCGTGGGCAGAACCGAGGCGTGGGTGCTCGGTGCCCGCACGAGCTGGCTCCGGACTGCGTTGTCGTCCTGCATTCGATCGCGCTCCTATCAGGTGCTCGGACGGTTTCTACTCGGCGGATTCGCCTTTCAACCGCGCATGATGGCGGGTAGCGGTCGGCACGGCTGAGTACATCGGCGCACGACGGGTGCGAACCTCACCTTCTGCGGGCGAAATGAGTGAGCACCGGGGAAGGGCCAGCTAGACCCGGGAACCTGAGCGGAACGCCGTTAGGTGCGAAAACTGGGAACGCCCGCCGCCGCCCCCGTCACCTGCGTCGATGGGGATACTGGCGATTTGTGATCTTCGTCTCTCGTGATCGTGGAACGGGATTTAGAGCAGCCCGTGTGGTGCGCGGAAACGGGGGCGGCAGGTCGAATTTTTCCTGTGTCACCCGATGCGGGTGACACAGGTGTTCGTCGGCTCGGCCGCTCCTTCGCTCAACGGCGGGACAAACCACCCGGGATGGGTGGCGATGGATCCGGATCGGGTCGGCCATATTCGTCATGGCGGTCAGGGGAGACGGGCCGCTGCGGGCGCCGGGCACAGTCCACAGCTAGTCGGGGTGGCTGGGATATGCGTTATCGCGCGTGTCCGGCGCCTGTTCGCTCAAATTGTCGCGAAGTTCCCACATTGGAATGAGGGAGGCGTGGGATGGCTGGCGGGATCAGCCCTCGGAGCGCAGTGACGGCGCCTGTGGGCTTAGGGACGCAGTGGTGCGGGCAGAGCGCCGAAGGCCTCGGATCGGCGGCGCGATGGCGATGACCCGATCCGGCCTCGGCGACGTCGGGCTCACCAGAGCCCGCTGCGGCCGCGGGCGAACGCTGGGGCGTGACCTCGTCCGCTTCGTGGTTGTCGTCCTGGTCGTGGGACTCGGGATCGCGGCGGCCATCCTGCCTGCCGCTGTGCATGCCGCGGACCTCTTGCGATAGAGCCGCGGCCGTGATCGCGGGCGACGAGTCCCGCGGTCGTGTCATGAAGTTGGAGGAAGGTTGTCCTACAACGATTCCACCGGTTCCTGGTCGCTTGGCCTGGCGGAGGTATGGGTGAGAGCGACCATCGAGCTCGTCGATGCGATGCTGGGCGCGGAGCCGCCGCCGGAGCCACTGTCGCCCATCGGTCGCGCCGCGCGGACCGCCACCGATGCCGCGCTCGTGGCCGTCGGCAGGCCGAGCGCGGACGGCGGTGTCCGGCTGTCCGTGCTGGCTGGGCAAGACCACCGTGCGATCCGTCGGGTGGCGGGCCGGGACAGTCTGGTCAGTCGGGTGTTCACCGCGTCGGCGAACCGGATCAGCCCGGACCCCGTGGCGGCGGGTGTGCTCGACGGAACATCGGCTTGTCCACGCGGGCTCGGTTCGACCGCTCTGCTGACTGTCGCCGACGATCGCGTGGTGCCTGCCGTGCTGGTCCTTGTCCGGTATGCCGCCGATCCACCCTTCGGTGAGGAGCACCTCGCGCTCCTCCGAAGGCTCGTGGACCACGGAGCGGCCTTGGCGGCCCTTCGGCAGCAGGTCGAGGCCGAGCGGGTCCGCGCGGTCGCCGACGACCGGGAGCGGATCGCGAACGGGCTGCGGGCAGCGGTCCTGCCCGAACTGATCGCCGTCGGGCTGGCCCTGCAGAACACCGTCACCATCGCCCGGAACTCCATGGTCCGCAGGCGCATGCTGCAGGTCGCCGCCCGCATCGATGGGGCAGCGGGCTCGCTGCGCTCGCTCGTCTTCGGGCTCGAGGGCATGTCGAGATGAGTGGACGGGGACGACGAGGAGTCCGACTCGGAGGAGGTTCGGAATGAACAGACCGCGGTATCGCCCGGCTTTTCTTGCTCTGCTCGTGATCGTTGTGCTCGCCTCCGCGCGGAGATCTGAGGACCCTGACGGTGCTTCGGTGGGCGAGGTGTTGTCGGTCGTGGTGACTGCCCTCGATCTTCCATTGCTCGTGCGTGCCGCGACGCGACTGCTTCCGGGGAAGGCGGGATAACACCCGCACCCGATGCCTGATTTGTCACCGGCGCGAGGATCCTTGGGCGGGACGTCGCATACAGTGAATGAGCGCGTGCGTAGGTCCCGTTATGGAGAGGACTTTGGTCGGTGTGCCCACCAGGCGTCTTGCGGTGAAGTGTGTGGTGTAGCGCTTGTTGTGATCGAGCAGGCCACCGCGGTGCGCTGGCAGGGGACGCATCGCGAATATGACCGGGGCGGGGCCGCCGAGCTGCGGCCCCGCCCCGGTTGTCCGACGCTCGCTCGCGAAACAGGTGCAAGGTGCAAGGCCAGGTTGAGTTCAAAGGGACCGCGCCCTGCCCTACCGGGCGATATCCGGCAGGGCAGGGCATCGGGCGATCGGCTCTCTAGCGTGGCCGTGATCCGCAGAGCGAATCGCTGCGACGCAGATCAGGACGTCCTGGCTCCGGCTCATTCGCCGCGGCGACCCCGACCACTGATCGCCCCTAACCCCGGCGGTGTAGCGCGATCTTGAGTGCGCCGCTGTCCATGGGGCGGGAGAACACCTCGTAGGCGTGTTCGATGTCGTCCAGGTCGAAGCGGTGGGTGATGAACTGGGCGCCGTCGAGGTGTCCGGCGGCGAGCATCGCCAGTAGCCGTGGGGTCGAGTAGGTGTCGACCAGTCCGGTGGTGATGGTGATGTTGCGGTTCCAGAGCCGTTCCAGGTGCAGCGCCGCTGGGCTGCCGTGGACGCCGACGTTGGCCAGATGGCCGCCGGGGCGGACGAGGTCGGCGCACAGTTCGAACGCGGCGGGGACGCCGACGGCCTCGATGACGACGTCCGCCCCGAGGCCGTCGGTGCGCGCCATGACCACCGAGGTCGGGTCGGTCGTGGTGTCAACGACCAGGTCGGCGCCGAAGCGCTTGGCCGCGTCGCGTCTCGGCGCGGCCGGATCGATCGCGATGATCGCGCCGGGGCTGAACAGCCGCGCCGTGGCGATGGCGGCGAGGCCGATCGGTCCGGCGCCGACGACGGCGACGGTGTCGCCGGGAGCGACGGCGCCGTTGAGGACGCCGACCTCGAAGGCGGTGGGCAGGATGTCGGACAGCATCAACGCGGATTCGGTGGACAGCCCCGCGGGCAGCAGGTGGGTCGAGGTGTCGGCGAAGGGCACCCGGACGAGTTCGGCCTGGGTGCCGTCGACCCGGTTGCCGAGGATCCAGCCGCCACCGCCGACGCATTGCCCGTACGCGGCTTCGCGGCAGAACCGGCACCGTCCGCACGAGGTGATGCAGGAGACGAGGACGCGGTCGCCCGCTGCGACGGCGGAGACCGCGGCGCCCACGTCGACCACCGTGCCGACGGCCTCGTGCCCCAGCACCCGGCCGTGGTCGACGGAGGGCACGTCGCCGTTGAGGATGTGCAGGTCTGTGCCGCAGATCGTGGTCGCGTCGACGCGGACGAGGGCATCGGTGGGCTCCTGGACCGCGGCGTCGGCGGTGTCGACCCACTCCATGGTCGCAGGACCGGTGTAGCGCAGCGCCTTCATGTGCTTCTCCTAGCTGAGTTCGATCCGGACATCGGCAATCGAGTTGTGCGGCTGGGCTTCAGCGCCGAGTCCGTCTCCCGTAGCGGAAATAGGCGATCGGTCCCACGAAGTTCACCGCTATCGCCCACGCCCACCCGCGTTTGCCGCCGCGCACAGCCGACGCGGGTCTGCGCGCCAGGTCCGCCCAAGCCGCGACGGCGAGGCCGATCTGCGCCGCGGCCAGGACGATGACGGCGACGCGCTGCTCCCGGCTGAGCGAGCGCCACGGGCGCTTGCCCACCCGCCGCTGCCAACCGCACAGGGGCGTCGTCGCGTTGTCCGGCTCCCTGAAGATCATGGTGCGCCTCACTGGTCTCCTCGGAGGGTCCTCATGGTGTTGTGGCGGGAATCGGCGCAGCGGGAGGGGCAGGCGGGGTGGCCGCACGGTGTGCGGCGACTCCGATCAGCAGCGCCGCGCACGCGAGCAGGACGGCGCCCGCGCCCGCCGCGGCGGCGGCGAGCCACGGCAGCGCGGGCAGGGTCGCCGCGACCTGCACCCGCAGCTGCACGCCGCGCTCGGCGGTCGCGTTCATCGCGACCCACTTCCACTCCCCGTCAGCGGGCTCCCAGGTCACCGTCTGGCTGCCTGCTCCTTGGACGGAGTCGGCCCAGTACCGCTGGTCGGCGGCCGCGCCCGTCGGGGTCGCTCCCGGTTGTTCGACGATCGACCCCTCGTCGGTGAGCACCCCGTGCGCCACACCGGCGAGATACCGGTCGACGTCCGATGGGCGTCCCACGCCGAGGAACACCGGATCGGCCGGGTCCGTCGCGGTGACCGTGATCCGCACGCGGCCGAGCGTGTCGGACACCGGGAGTCCGTGGTGCACGGTGAGCTCGTCGGTGGTGATCGCGTAGCCGGAACTGCTCACCGTGGTGACGGGCGCGACGAGGTAGCCGTCCGCGTCCCGCTGCGTGCGGTCCAGCCACAGCATCCCCGCCGCCCCGGTGAGCAGGCCGGTCGCGGTCAGGGCCAGGACCGCGCCCACGACGACGGACGCGACCCTGCCCGCGGTCCAGTCGTTGGCGCGCGGTGACGCGGCCGGTCGCATGGGTCCCGCCTCGACACCGCCTTCGTCGAGTCGGAACGGTGGGTACTCGTCGGTCATCAGCGCGGCGTAGGCAACGACGCGCACCACCCACCTGTCCATCCCGATGACGAAATCGTGGATGGGCCGCGGGTACGCCTTCGTGAACAGCAGCACGACACCCGCGATGAGGACGAGCAGCCCGATCAGGCCCGCCACGGCGAAGTCCGTCCCGTCCCCGGTGGTCCCGAACCCCACGCCCGCGAACAGCGCGACCACCAGGTAGTGCGGCAGGGCCAGCAGCCAGGTCTTCACCAGCGCCAGTCCGCGCGAGAGCCGCTCCGGGTAGTCCACGCTCAGCCGGGCCGGGTAGTCCGGGACGTCGGCGAGGGTGAAGGGCGGGTAGCGGTCGGTGCCCAGCGCGGCGTAGCCGTAGTAGTGCACCCGCCAGCTCCACCGCAGCACCCCGACGGTGAAGTCGAACAGGGGACGGGGGTAGCGGCCGGTGACCAGGATGGAGAAGAACGCCGCGACGGTGACCACGACGAACGCGGGCCACAGCACGGCCAGCACCAGCAGGTGCGGGACGAGCAGCAGCCATTTCACCAGCCACAGCCCGCGGGACAGCGGTTCGTCCAGCGCACCGTCCACTCGGACCGGATAAAACCCGTTCTGCGCCATCATGGCCTCCTTGCGTCGTGGCTAGCGCTTGCGCGTGAGTCGGACCGCGACGCCCGGGATGACGGCCGCGGCGCAGACGATGAGCGTGTCGGTCATGGCGAGCGGCTCGGTGCCGAGGAAACCCGCGAGCGGCGGGAGGAAGACCGCCGCGACGTGCAGGATGACGGCGCCCGCGATCGCCGCGTCGAGGAAGCGGAGCCCGCGGTCGCTGGCGCGCAGGGCGACGGCGACGGCGAGCTGGGCCAGGCCGAGGCAGAGGAACACCGCGGACTGCCAGGGCTTCCCGGTCTCGGCCATCCACCAGCCCACGGCGAGCGTGACCGCGGCGATGAGGGCGCCCGTCCAGGCCACCCGGCCCCAGAGCCCGCTGAGGATGGCGGCGCCGGGGGCGAGCGGGGGACGGCGCATCAGCCCGGGCGACGCGGGCTCCGCGCCGATGGCCACGCCCGGGAGGCCGTGGGTGAGCATGTTGATCCAGAGGATCTGCGCGGGCAGCAGGGGGACCGCCAGGCCGATCAGCGGGCCCAGCAGCATGACGGCGATCTCCGCTGCGCCGCCGGAGAGGGCGTAGCGCAGGAAGGTGCGCACGTTGGCGTGGATGCGCCTGCCTTCCTCGATCGCATGGGCGACGGTGCGCAGGTTGTCGTCGGTGAGGACGAGGTCGGCGGCCTGGCGGGCGACCTCGGTGCCGTCGCCGCCCATGGCGATGCCGATGTCCGCGCGGCGCAGGGCGGGGGCGTCGTTGACGCCGTCGCCGGTCATGGCGACGATGTGGCCTCGGCGTTGCCAGTCGGCCACGATGTCGAGTTTCTGCTCGGGTTGGACGCGGGCGTAGACGCTGTCGCTGTCGGTCTCGGTGGTGATGCCCACGCGGGCGGCGATGGCATGGGCGGTGTCCGGGTGGTCCCCGGTGATCATGAGCAGGTGGACACCGGCGCGGCGGAACTCGGCGACGGTGTCGGCGGCGTCCGGGCGCGGGGGGTCGGTGATGGCCACCATGCCGACGGTGCGCTGGCCTCCTGCGACGCGTTCGGCCACGGCGAGCACGCGGTAGCCCTGGGCGGTCCAGCCGCGGACGACGGCGTGGGCGGGATCGTCGGCGGGGAGCAGGACCTCGGGCGCGCCCTTGGTGATCTCCAGCAGTCCGCCGTCGGGCGCGGTGTGGGTGGTGGTCATGCGCTTGGTGGCGCTCTCGAACGGGATCTCGGCGACGCGCGGGTGGGCGGCGCGCACGTCGTCGGTGTCGAGTCCGCCCTTCGCGGCGGCGACGACGAGGGCGACCTCGGTCGGGTCGCCGGCCGGACGCCAGCCGCCGTCAGGGCCGGGTGGGAGCAGGTCGGCGTCGTTGCAGAGCACGGCGTCGCGCAGCAGGTCGCCGAAGCCGGTCCCGGCGATCGCGCCGGCCGGGTCGTAGCCGCTGCCGGTCACCGTCGCCTCCCCGCCTTCCGGGGTCCACAGGCGTTCCACGAGCATGCGGTTCTGGGTGAGGGTGCCGGTCTTGTCGGCGGCCAGCACGGTGACCGAGCCCAGCGTCTCCACCGCGGGCAGCGCGCGGACCACGGCGGCGCGGCGGGCCATCCGGTGCGCGCCGAGGGCCAGGGCGAGGGTGACGACCGCGGGCAGCGACTCGGGCACGGCGGCGACGGCGAGGCTGATGCCGGTGAGCGCGACCTCCCCGAGCGGGCGCCCCTGCACCAGGCCGATCGCGGCGACCAGCGCCGAGAGGCCGACGGCCGCCACGGCCAGCAGCCTGCCCAGCGCGGCCAGCCGCCGCTGCAGCGGTGTCGGCCTGGTGCCCTGCCCGTCGAGCAGCGCGGCGATACGGCCGAGCGCGCTGTCCGCCCCGGTGCGGGTGACCCGGAACGCGCCGCGGCCGCGGGTGACGACGGTGCCCGCCTGGACCTCGCCGCCGTCCTTGTCGACCGGGACGGACTCGCCGGTGAGGGCGGCCTCGTCGACCTGCAGGTGGTGGTGGGACAGCAGCTCGCCGTCGGCGGACACGATGTCGCCCGCCTCCAGCAGCACCACGTCCCCGGGAACGACGTCCTCGGCGGGGCGCTGTGCGGCCACCCCGTCGCGCACGACGCGCGCGGTCGGCGCGGACAGCCTGCGCAGCGCGGCCAGCGCGCGCTCGGCCCGCAGCTCCTGGATGATGCCGACCGCGGTGTTGAGCACGACGACGACGGCGATGACGACGGTGTCGGTCACATCGCCCAGCGCGGTCGAGAGCACCATCGCGGCCAGCAGCAGCATGATCATCGGGTCGCGCAGTTGCGCAGCGGCCCTGGACACCACGCCGGGGCGGCGCGGTTCCGGGATGATGTTGCGCCCGCAGCGGTTCAGCGCGTCCGCGGCGTCCGCTTCGGACAGTCCGAAGGCGTGTGCCTCGGTCGTCTGCGTCATGGCCCCAGCCTGCGTTAGGTGGCGAGCGGTACGGCAGGAGCCAACGTCGGTCCTGCGGTGGCGCAGGTCCCGTGCCCGGGTGGGTCGAAGGTCCCGCCCGCTGAGCCGCTTGCGGCACTGGGGCAGGGACCGGCCGCTCGGTGATGGTGGTCGTCATGAGCACGAGTCCCTGGATCACGGCGGTCCCGGCCGACGCGCGGGTGACCGGGTTGTCGCTGCGGCGTTGGATCGGCGTCGTCACCGCGGCCGAGTTCGGCGGCTTCCTGCTGCCCGCGGCGGTGGGCGCGATCACCGCGGACGCCGCGGCGGGCGTCGCCGTTCCCGCGCTGGTCGCCGCGGGCGCGGTGGAGGGCGCGGCCCTCGGCCTCGGGCAGGCCGCCGTCCTCCGGGCCGTCGTGCCCGGCCTGTCGGTGCCACGCTGGGTCGGGGCGACGGCGGCGGCCGCAGCGGTCGCCTACCTGCTGGGACTCCTCCCGTCGATCCTGCTGTCGCCATGGGCGCTGACCGGTCTGGCCGCGTTGCCGCTGACCATCGGGTTCGCCCAGTGGCTGGTGCTGCGCCGCCACGTCCGCCGGTCTGCGGGCTGGATCGCGGTGACCGCGATGGCCTGGGTGGCCGGGCTCGCCGCCTTCCTCGCCATCGCCACGCCGCTGTGGCACGAGGGACAGGCCGTGGCCGAGACCGTGGCGGTCGGCGCGGTCGCCGGGCTGGCGATGGCCGCGATCGTGGCCATGATCACCGGCCTCGGACTGCGGGAGATCCTGCGATGACCGCCACGCTGCCGCACCCCGGGCTGTCGGCCGACGAGGCCGCCGACCGTCTGCGCAGAACGGGCCCCAACCGGCTGCCCGAGCCGCGTCGCACCCCTGCCGCGCTCGTGCTGGCCCGCCAGCTGGTGCACTTCTTCGCGGTGATGCTGTGGGTGGCCGCCGGGCTGGCCGTGCTCGCCGGGATGCCCGAGCTGGGCGTGGCCATCGCCGTGGTCGTGGTCGTCAATGCCGTGTTCTCCTTCGCCCAGGAGTATCGGGCCGACCGTGCCGCGCAACGCCTGCGCGACCTCATGCCGTTGCGCGCGACCGTGCGCCGCGACGGCCGCGCGGTCGTCGTCGCGGCGGAGGACCTGGTGGTCGGCGACGTCCTCGTGCTGGAGGCGGGCGACCGGGTCTGCGCCGACGCCGAGGCCGTCACGGGCAGCGGCCTCGCGGTGGACGAGTCCGCGCTGACGGGGGAAAGCCTTCCGGTGCGCAAGGAGCCCGGCGACAGACTCACCGCGGGCACGCACGTCGTGGAAGGGGTGTGCCAGGCGGTCGTCACGGCCACCGGGGCCGACACGCGCCTGGCCGCCGTGGCGGCGGTGACCGCGACGGCAGGCCGCCCGTCCAGCCCGCTGGCGGTGCGGCTGCACCACACGGTGCTGGTCGTCGCGAGCGTGGCCATTGGTGTCGGTGTCGTCTTCTTCGGCATCGCCACGCTGCTCGACCTGCCCCTGGCCGAGAGCTTCCTGTTCGCCGTCGGCGTCACCGTCGCCCTGGTCCCCGAGGGCCTGCTGCCCACCGTGACGCTCTCGCTGGCCGTGGCCGCGCGCCGGATGGCCGCCCGGAAAGCGCTGGTGCGCCGGTTGGAGGCCGTGGAGACGCTCGGGGCCACGACGTTCATCTGCACCGACAAGACCGGCACCCTCACCCGCAACGAGATGACCGTCGTCGCGGTCTGGACCCCGGCGGGCATGGTCGACATCTCCGGCAGCGGCTACAGCGCGGACGGCGCCGCCACCGGCGCGCCCGCCGCGCTGGCGCTGCTCCCCGCCCTGGCCGACAGCGCTGCCCGGTGCTCACCCGACGCCCACGTCGACACCCGTCACGGCCACCCGCGGCCCGTCGGCGACCCGATGGAGGTCGCCCTGCACGTGCTGGCTGCCAAGGCGGGCGTGCCCGCACCACCCCACCCGATCGGGCGGACCGCGTTCGACCCCCGCAGGCGTCGGTCGTCGGTCGTCGACGCCGACGGGCTCCACGTCGTCGGCGCGCCCGACGCCGTGCTGCCGCTGTGCCACGCGGTGCCGGACGAAGCGCGCCAGCAGCTGGCCGCCCTCAGCGAGCGCGGGCTGCGGCTGCTCGCCGTCGCCCACCGCGTCACCCCCGGCGCCGACGAGCGCGACTTGGACCTGCTCGGCCTCATCGCGCTGGAGGACCCGCCCCGCCCCGACGTCGCCGAGGCGGTCACGGCGTGCAGGCGGGCGGGAATCGCCGTCGGCATGATCACCGGGGACCACCCCGGCACCGCCGCCGCGATCGCCCGTGAGGTGGGCCTCGCCCTGCCCGGCTCTCCGGTCCTCACCGGAGCGGACCTGCCCGAGAACGACGCAGCCCTCGCCGCTCTGGTCGACCACGACGGGATCGTCGTGGCCCGAGTCCAACCCGAGGACAAGCTGCGCATCGCCCGGGCGCTGCAGTCCCGCGGCCACGTGGTGGCGATGACCGGCGACGGCGTCAACGACGGCCCGGCGCTGCGCGCGGCCGACATCGGCGTCGCGATGGGCGCCTCCGGCACCGACGTCGCCCGTGAGGCCGCCGACCTGGTGCTGCTCGACGACCACTTCGGCACCATCGTCGCCGCCGTCGAGCTGGGCAGGGCGACCTTCGCCAACATCCGCCGGTTTCTCACCTATCACCTCACCGACAACGTCGCCGAACTCGCGCCGTTCGTCCTCTGGGCGCTCTCAGGCGGGCAGATCCCGCTGGCCATCACCGTGCTGCAGGTGCTGGCCATCGACATCGGCACCGACCTGCTGCCCGCGCTGGCACTGGGCGCCGAGCCCGCCAACCCGCGCACGCTGTCCGGCCCGGCCCGCCGCGGGCAACTGCTCGACGGGCGGGTCCTGCGCCGCGCGTTCGGGCTGCTCGGACCCGTGGAGGCCGCGGCGGCGCTGGCCGCCTTCCTCATCGTCCTGGTGACCGGCGGCTGGCGCCTCGGCGACACCGCGGACCCCGCCCTGCTCGCCACGGCCTCGGGCACCGCCTTCGCCGCCATCGTCCTCGGCCAGCTCGGCACGGCGTTCGCCTGCCGCTCGGAGAGCCGCTGGGCGGGCTGGCGCGGCAACCCGGCGCTGCTCGCCGCGGTCGCGGTCGAACTGGCCGTCCTCGCCGTTTTCCTCTCCGTGCCGCCGCTGCCCGACCTGCTCGGCGGAACCGGCCCCACCGCACTGGGCTGGGCGCTGGCCGCGGCGGTCATCCCCGTCGTGCTCGGGGCGGACCTGGCGGCGAAGGCCGTGTGGAGGAGGCGGCGATGACCCGCGTGCTGAATCCGGGCGCACCGAGCCTGAAGGCCGCCCTGTTCGACGATGTCGCGCTGGTCCGCGGGCACGTCGCGGCCGAGGTGGCCCGCCGACTGCCCGGTGGTGGCCTGCTTCGGCACCGCTTCCGGGATGCCCGCCCGCGTGCGGCTGTGCGCGACACCAAGGGCCCTGACCGCTGCACGTTTCCACGGTCTGTCCCCTGCCTACCCCACCGCCGATGTGCTCGGGCTGACACCGAACTCGCCCGGCGGATCCGCACCAGCATGAGGAGTTGACGATGAGCAACTGGGAACGACACCGCGCCGCCCGCGTCGTCGCGGCGCGTTCGGCCGATGCCGCCGAGGCGGCCGCGCTGCTGGACATGCTCGGCCTCACCGCGGCCGAGGGGGTCGCGCCCGCCCCCGAGCCCGTCGAGCCGCCGACACCCGAGCCCGTGGACGTCACCGCCGGGCGGATGGTCGGGCTCGCGATGGTCGCCGCGATCAGGAGGGCCGACGCATGAGCGCCACCGTGGAGTCGGCCATGACCGGCCGGGTCATCGGCATCACGCCGGAAGCCACGCTCGACGCCGCCCTGCGGATGATGGCCCAGACCAGGGTCCGCCACCTGCCGGTGATCGCCGACGGGCGGTGTCTCGGACTGCTCACCGAGGCCGACGCCCTCTGGCACGCGTGGGCCAGCGGTGACGCGGACTGTCAGGTCACCCGGATCATGCGCACGCCCGCGCCGTCGGTGGACCTGTCGGCCGCGCTGCCCGATGCGGCGCGCGCCGTGGCCGAATCGGGGGCGGACGCGGTCGTGGTGACCTCCGCGGGCGCGCTGGTCGGCATCCTCACCAGCGCGGACCTGGTGCGGGTGCTCGTCGGCTAGCGATCACTCCCTGGGCGGGTGCCCTTGCGCGGCCTGCTGGCGATGACGACGCTCTGCGTGAGCGGCCGGTCCGGGTCATCACCGGGCCACGCCCAGTAGGTGAGGGTCACCAGCGGTCAACGCCAGCTCGCGGTCGTCGGGGGTCCCGTTCGGTTCGGGACAGGTGTCGTCATGTCGGGTTGGCGTGCGTCCGTGTCGCCGTGAGAATGGCGGGAGCGGCGAAGGGATGCGGGAGATGTCCGACATGGGCGAGACGACCGGTTTGGGCGGGCTTCGCCTGGACGAGCTGCTGGCCGAGGTGCAGGAGCGGCTCAGTGAGATCGGCCGTACGCGGGATCGTATGCATGGCCTGTTGGAGGCCGTGATGGCCGTGGGTGCGGGGTTGGAGTTGGATTCGACGCTGCAGCGGATCGTGCAGGCCGCGGTGGATCTGGTCGATGCCCGCTATGGGGCTTTGGGTGTTCTCGGGGGTCGGGAGGGTCTGCTGCAGGAGTTCGTCTATGTGGGCATCAGCCCGGAGGAGCGGGCCCGGATGGGGCATCTGCCGGAGGGGCGGGGGCTGCTCGGGCTGCTGATCACGCATCCGAAGGTGATTCGGGTGCCGGAGTTGGGGGCGCATCCGGCGTCGGTGGGTTTTCCGCCGAATCATCCGCCGATGAGCAGTTTCCTGGGTGCGCCGGTGCGGGTGCGTGAGGAGATCTTCGGCAATCTGTATCTGACGGAGAAGCGGGGGGCGAGGGAGTTCAGCGCCGAGGACGAGGTCGTGCTGCGGGCGCTGGCGGCGGCGGCGGGGGTGGCGATCGAGAACGCGCGGCTGTTCGAGCAGGGCCGCAGGCGGCAGCGGTGGTTGGAGGCGTCCTCGGAGGTCCGCGCCGAGTTGCTCGCGGGGGCCAGCACGGACGACGCGCTGGAGTTGGTGGTGCGGCGGGCGTTGGAGTTGACCGAGGCCGACTGCGTGCTGGTGCTGCTGGCCGACGAGGAGGTGTTGCGGGTGCGCACGGGCACCGGTGAGCGGGGTCGGGCGCTGGTGGGGGCGCCGATCCCGCCGGAGACCCCGGTCCTGGAGGGTGTTCTGGAGGCGGGGGCGGCCGACCTGGTGGCGGACCTGGCCGCCGCGCTGGGCGATGTCCTCGGTGCGGACGCGCTCGGTTTCGGTCCGGCGTTGGTGGTGCCGTTGCGGACCACCGACCGGGTGAGCGGGGTGCTGCTGGCCGCGCGGGACAAGGGGGCGGCGCTGTTCGACCCGGACCTGGTGCCGGTGCTGGACTCCTTCGCCGACCAGGCGGGTCTGGCCCTGCAGGCCGCGCAGGCCCAGCGCGACCGGCGGCTGCTCGACGTGCTCGCCGACCGGGACCGTATCGCCCACGACCTGCACGACCACGTCATCCAGCGGCTCTACGCCTCGGGCATGACCCTGCAGGGCACCCTCCACCGGGTGAGCGGCCCGGAGGTGCGGGCCCGCATCATGCGGGTGGTCGAACAGTTGGACGAGACCGTCCGCGAGATCCGCACCAGCATCTTCGACCTGCACACCGCCGGCCAGGAGTCCCCGGGCAGCGCGCGCAGGCGGTTCATGGACGCCATCACCCAGACCGCCGCCGACAGCGGCATCACACCCACGGTGCGCATGTCCGGGCCGGTGGACACCCTCGTCCCGCCCACGGTGGCCGAGCACGCGGAGGCGGTGGTGCGCGAGGCCGTCAGCAACGCCGTCCGCCACGCCGCACCCACCAGCGTCACCGTGACCATCGAGGCAGGCGACGACCTCGTGATCGACGTCGTCGACGACGGCACCGGCCTGCCCGAGCACTTCGCCCGCAGCGGCCTGGCCAACCTCCAACACCGCGCCGCCACCTGCGAGGGCACCCTCACCCTCACACCCGCCACCCCACACGGCACCCGCCTCACCTGGCGCGTCCCACTGCCGTAGTCACTCGGCTGGAAGCGGGGTGGTCCAGGTCAACGCCGTCCCCTGGCCGGGTGAGCTGTCGACGGTGAAGGCGCCGCCGTGCGCACGGGCCCGCCCGTCGAGGTTGGCCAGGCCGCTGCGACGCTTGCCATCGGTGATGCCGCGCCCGTTGTCCTCGATGCGGGCGGTGACGCGGCCGGGTGATGCGCTGACCTCGACGGTCACCGCTGTCGCCGCGGCATGCCGGGCGGCGTTCGACAGGGCTTCGCGCACGACCGCGACCAGGTCGACCGCGATCGCCTCCGGGACGAGCGTGTCCAGCGGGCCGTCGAACCGCAGCGCGGGGGTGAACCCGATCGCGTCGGTGAGGTCGTGGATGACCCGGGTGAGCCTGCGTCGCAGGCTTGGCGGCCCGTCCTCGGACGGCGCAGGCGGGGAGTGCAGGTCGAAGATGGTCGAGCGGATGTCGCTGATCACCTGGTCGAGCCTGCGCACCGCGACCATGAGCTTGCGGCGCTGCTCGGGGGCGGCGGTGGCGGCGACGCTGTGCAGGGACAGACCCGTGGCGAACACCTCCTGGATGACGTGGTCGTGCAGATCCCGGCCGATGCGGTCGCGCTCCTCCAGCAGCCGCAGCTCCTGGGCGTCGGCCCGGTGGGCGGCCAGACGCTGGGCCAGCGCGGCCTGGGCGCCGAAGGCGGCGAGTAGGTCCAGGTCCCCGCGGTCGAAACCACGCCTGCCCCGCCGGTTGGCGACCAGCAGGACACCGGTCGGGGGATGGTCGGGGGTGACCAGAGGGACGACCATCGCCGGACCGAGTTCGACCGCCAGCGGCGGGTAGGCCCGTTCGTCCTCGGCGATGTCGGCGCTGATGAGCGGCTCCGCGTCGGTCATGGCAAGCCCGCACAGCGACTCGTTCACCGGCAGGCCGCGGCCGAGCAGGTCATCCGCCCGCTCGCCGACAGCCGTGCGCACGACCAGGAGCGCGGACTCGGCCGCGGGCACGACGACGGCGGCGACGTCGGCCTCGGCGGTGGTGCGGGCACGATCGGCGATCAGCCGCAGAACGTCGTCGGTGTCCTGGCCCGCCAGCAGGGCGGCGGTGATGTCGACACTGCTGTGCTGCCACGCCTCGCGGCGACGCGCCTCGGCGAACAGGCGGGCGTTGTCGACGGCGACCGCGGCGTACCCGGCGAGGGACTGTACGAGGCTCTCGTCCTCCGCGGTGAATTCCCCGCCGCCGGCCTTGTCAGCCAGGTAGAGGTTGCCGAACGCGCGACCGCGCACGAGAATCGGCACGCCCAGGAACGACCGCATCGCCGGGTGGCCTGCCGGGAAGCCGGTGGCCGCGGGGTGCGCGGTGAGGTCGGCCAGCCGGAGCGGCCGGGGTTCGGTGATGAGCAGGCCGAGGATCCCGAGCCCGCGCGGCGGATGCCCGACCCGTGCGACCTGCTCGGCGTCCATCCCCACGTGAACGAACTCGTCGACCTCGCCGTCCGGCCCCAGCACGGCCAGCGCGGCGTAGGTCGCGTCCACGAGCTCCCTGGCGGCCGTCACGATGTGGCGGAGGACGACGGCGAGGTCCACGTGGGAGGCCACGAGGTGGGTGGCGCGCAGGAGCGAGCGCAGCCGTTCCTGGGTGTTGCGCACGGCATGTGCGCGTTCGACCAAGGCGTCGATGGCGGCGTCGAGTTCGAGGCGGGCGGTGTCGGGGAAGCGGAGCGGGTCGGTGGGAACGTCACCCCCGATGTCGTGCTCGGACACGTTCCCTCCCGGTCTGCCCGTCCTGACCCGATTATCCTCCTGTTCCCTCCCCGGGTCCGGGCGCGGACACGGTCGGTCGCTCCACCCCGCCGGGGACCTGCGGCTCTGCGGCTCGGCGGAGAGGCGCGCGCATACTCGGTGGTGGCCGGAAGCGGAGACGTGGCTGGAGGCGGAGCATGAGGGGCGAGCAGCGACTTGAGGTCCTCGATCGGGAGCGGTGCCTGCGGCTGCTGGAGACCGTGCGGGTCGGGCGGCTGGTGTTCACCGAGGACGCGCTGCCCGCGGTGCAGCCGGTCAACTTCCGGATGCACGGGGACCGGGTCGTGATCCGGGTGGCGGGCGGGGGGAAGCTGGCGGCCGCGACCGGACACGCGGTGGTGGCCTTCCAGGCCGACGAACTCGACCCCGACCTGCGCAGCGGCTGGAGCGTCACGGTCGTCGGCCACGCCGAGCTCATCACCGACGTGGACGAGCTGCTGCTGCTGTCGGGCACCTGGCTCCGGCCTTGGGTGGACGGCCGCCGCGACCACTTCGTGCGGATCAGCGCGGAGAAGGTGACGGGGCGGCGCCTGCACGCCCCCGCCACCTCCGCCGCGGAGTGAGTCCTGGCGATCGCTCACCCCGAGTGCGGTCCTGAGCAGGACCGCCGCGGTCACGGCACCCGCTCCCACCCTCGGCGGGTCGGCCGGCTGCCCAGTTGTTCGTCACGGCTGCGATACACGACATAGGGCCTGGTCAGATAGCCCAGCGGCATGGAGAACACGTGCACCAGGCGGCTGAACGGCCAGAACGCGAACAGGGCGAACGCGACCAGCACGTGGAGCTGGAACCCGAGCGGGGCGGCGGCCATGAGGGCAGGCTCGGGCCGCAGGATGAGGATGGACCGGAACCACGGCGAGACGGTCTCGCGGTAGTCGTGCGGGTCCGCGGTGAGGTTGCCCAGCACGGTGGTGCCCAGTCCGAGCACGATGGCCCCGACGAGCAGCACGTACATGAGCTTGTCGTTGCGGGTGGTGGCCGAGAAGACCGGCCCGACGGTGCGGCGGCGGTAGACCAGGATCGCCGCGCCGAACAGGGTGCACGCACCCGCGAGGACGCCGAGCACGACGGCCACCACGTGGTAGGCGGTGTCGCTGATCCCGACGGCCTCGGTCCAGGACTTGGGGACGAGCAGGCCGCCGATGTGGCCGATGGCCACCAGCAGGATGCCGAAGTGGAACAACGGGCTGCCCAGCCGCAGCAGTCGGTTCTCGTAGAGCTGGGAGGAACGAGTCGTCCAGCCGAACTTGTCATAGCGGTAGCGCCAGATGTGGCCGACGACGAACACCGCGAGCGAGATGTACGGGACGGCGACCCACAGCAGGATGTCCAGCGCGCTCATCGGGGCTCTCCTCGTCCGGCGGGCATGTACTCCGGTGGGGCGAACGGGGCCAGCCCGACCTCCTCCTCCGGCGGGCCCTCGGCGGCCAGCCGGGCGACCGAGTCGTGGTCGCGCCTGCCCATCGGTGGCAGGGTGGCGCAGACGGAGTCGACGACGTGCGCCCACGGCGAGCCGTGCTCGTGCAGGCCGAGGCGCATGAGTTCCAGGCCCGCGCGGTGCTCGATCAGCAGTCGGGTGCCCACCGCGGCGTCGCCGCTCGCGGCGAACTCCAGGACGACGGCGAGGTGGTCAGGCAACTCGGCATCGTCGAGCACCAGGCCCGCCTGGCGGTAGGCGTGCTTGAACCTCAGCAGCGCCATGCCGCGTTTGCGGGTGTCGCCGTAGGTGAAGTAGGTCAGGTACGGGCTGAACCGCCTGCGATGGTCGAAGGTCGCCACGTAGTCGGCCGCCAGCTCCGTCAGCGGAGTACGCGCCAGGTGGTCCAGTGTCGTCCGCAGAGGCGCGCCGATGGCGTCGGGCAGCGTGGTGACGGCTGCGCTCAGCAGGGGCAGCCGCTCCAGAAGCGGCGGGTCGGGGTAGCCCATGAGCAGGGACTGGACCTGCCACGCGGTGGCGCGCTGGGCGTCGGTGGCCGTCATGGCTTGGGCTCCACTTCGCCTGCCGGGTCTCCGCCGCCGGGGTGTTCCCTGGGCGGGAAGAGACCGTCCGGGCGGCCCTTGCCGTCCCAGTTGAGCAGGTTGACCCGGTTGTCCTTGTCCAGCGGTGCGGCGATGGTGTCGGTGGTCTGCCGGTCGCGCAGCATCCGGAAGTTCTCCACAGCGATCGGGGAGGCGCCGCCGGAGTTCTCCCCGAACGGTCCCGATCCGCCCATGCCGGGGCCGCCCTCGTAGTCCAGGCTGCATTCGGTGGCCAGTTCCTCCAGGCCGTGGGCCTGCTCGGCGTGGGCGGGCGGGATCACGTAGCGCTCGTCGTACTTGGCCAGGGCGAGCAGCCGGTACATGTCGTAGACCTGCTCGCCGGTCATCCCGACTCTCATGGCGACCTCCTCCCGTGGCTCGCGGCCGAGGTTGATGTCGCGCATGTATGCGCGCATGGCCGCCAGCCTGCGCAGCACGGCGTTCACGGGCTCGACGTCGCCCGCGGTGAACAGCCGCGCCAGGTACTCGACGGGGATGCGCAGGGCCTCGATGGCGGCGAACAGGTTGCCGTGGTCCTCGGCGTCGTGCCCGGTGTCCCGCACGACGTCGACGACGGGCGACAGCGGCGGGATGTACCAGACCATCGGCATGGTCCGGTACTCCGGGTGCAGCGGCAAGGCCACCTTGAAGGTGGTGATCAGGGCGTGGACGGGGGAGCGCTGGGCGGCCTCGATCCAGTCGCGCGGAATGCCCGCGCGCTCGGCGGCGCGCACCACCTCCGGGTCGTTCGGGTCCAGGAACACCCGGCGTTGGGCCTCGTAGAGGTCGGTGTCGTCCGGAGTGGACGCGGCTTCCAGGACTCTGTCGGCGTCGTAGAGGACCAGGCCGATGTAGCGCAGCCTTCCCACGCAGGTCTCCGCGCACACGGTAGGCAGCCCGACCTCGACACGGGGGAAGCAGAAGGTGCACTTCTCGGCCTTGCCGGTGCGGTGGTTGAAGTAGACCTTCTTGTACGGGCAGCCCGAGACGCACATGCGCCATCCACGGCAGCGGTCCTGGTCCACCAGGACGATGCCGTCCTCACTGCGCTTGTAGATCGCCCCCGACGGGCACGACGCCGCGCACGAGGGGTTCAGGCAGTGCTCGCAGATGCGCGGCAGGTAGAACATGAAGGTCTGCTCGAACTCGAACCGCACCTTGTCCTCGATGCCCTTGAGCATCGGGTCCCGGTGCCCGTGGTCGGGCGCGCCGCCGAGGTTGTCGTCCCAGTTCGCCGACCACGTGATCTTGGTGGGCTCCCCGCTGATGAGCGACCGCGGCCGGGCCACCGGAGTGTGTTCCTGGAGGGGCGCGGAGGTCAGGGTGTCGTAGTCGTAGGTCCAGGGCTCGTAGTAGTCGTCGATGCTGGGCAGTTTGGGGTTGCTGAAGATGGTCAGCAGCTTGCGCAGCCGCCCGCCGCCCTTGAGTTTCAGCCTGCCGCGCCGGTTCACCGTCCAGCCGCCGCGCCACCGCTCCTGGTCCTCGTAGGTGCGCGGGTAACCCAGACCGGGGCGGGTCTCGACGTTGTTGAACCAGACGTACTCGACGCCGGAGCGGTTGGTCCAGGCCTGCTTGCAGGTGACCGAGCAGGTGTGGCAGCCGATGCACTTGTCGAGGTTCATCACCATCGCCATCTGAGCCATGACCCGCATCAGTAGATCACCTCCTGCGCGCGGCGGCGGATGACGGTCACTTCGTCGCGCTGGTTGCCGGTCGGGCCGAGGTAGTTGAACGCGAACGACAGTTGCGCGTACCCGCCGATGAGGTGCGACGGTTTGATGAGCAGCCGGGTCAGCGAGTTGTGGATGCCGCCGCGCTTGCCCGACGTCTCGGTGCGCGGCACGTCGATGAGGCGGTCCTGGGCGTGATGCATGTAGACGGTCCCCTCCGGCATGCGGTGCGAGACGATCGCGCGGGCGACGACGACGCCGTTGCGGTTGGCCGCCTCGATCCAGTCGTTGTCGGCGACCCCGATCTTGCGCGCGTCCTGCGTGGACATCCAGATGGTCTGGCCGCCGCGGGACAGGCTGAGCATGAGCAGGTTGTCCTGGTACTCCGAGTGGATGGACCACTTGCTGTGCGGGGTCAGGTACCGGACGGTGATCCCCAGCTCGCCCTGGTCGCCGACGCGGGGTTCGGCGAACAGCGCGCTCATGTTCAGCGGGGGCCGGAAGACGGGCAGCTGCTCGCCCAGCTCGGCCATCCAGTCGTGGTCGATGAAGAAGTGCTGGCGCCCGGTGAGGGTGTGCCACGGCTTCAGCCGCTCGACGTTGATGGTGAACGGCGAGTAGCGCCTGCCGCCGGTCTCGCTGCCGGACCACTCCGGGGAGGTGATGACCGGGACGGGCGCGGCCTGGGTGTCGGCGAAGGCGATCCGCTTGCCCTCGTGCTCGGCGGCCAGGTCCGCCAGCGCCGTGCCGGTGCGCTGCTCCAGCGTGCGGAATCCCTGGGTGGCCAGGTGCCCGTTGGTGGTGCCGGACAGCGCGAGGATCGTTTCGCACGCGTGCACGTCGCGGACCAGGGACGGGCGGCCGTCGGCCGGGCCGCCGCGGATCGAGCCGTTCTTGTGCCGCAGGTACTCGACCTCGCGCTCGACGCGGTAGGTGATGCCCTTGGTCGTCGCGCCGAGCGTGTCGGCCAGCGGACCCAGGGCGTCCATCTTCGCCGCGATCGCACCGTAATCGCGCTCGACCACGGTGAGCCGGGGCATGGTGACGCCCGGGACAGGTTCGCACTCGCCTGCCTTCCAGTCCCGCACGACGCCGTGCGGGGTGGCCAGCTCGTCCGGGGTGTCGTGCAGCAGCGGGGTGGCGACGACGTCCTTGCGCACCCCGAGATGCGTGGCGGCGAGCCTGCTGAACGCCTTCGCGATGGCCTGGAACGCCGCCCAGTCGGTGCGGGTCTGCCACGGCGGGGCGATGGCCGGGTTGAACGAGTGCACGAACGGGTGCATGTCGGTGGTGTTGAGGTCGTGCTTCTCGTACCAGGTGGCGGCGGGCAGGACCACGTCGGAGAACAGCGTGGTGCTGGTCATGCGGAAGTCCAGCGTCAGCAGCAGGTCCAGCTTGCCGACGGGCGCCTCCTCATGCCAGACCACGTCGCGGGGACGCGCGCGCGGCGGCGCCTCCTCCGCCCGCAGCGAGTTGTCGGTGCCCAGCAGGTGTTTGAGGAAGTACTCGTTCCCCTTGGCCGAGGACCCCAGCAGGTTCGCCCGCCAGACGCTGAGCACGCGCGGGAAGTTCTCCGGCGCGTCGGGGTCCTCGCAGGCGAAGCGCAGGCGCCCGGCCTTCAGCTCCGCCACGACGTGCTCGCCGACCGGCACGCCCGCCGATTCGGCGTCGTCGGCCAGGTCGAGGGGGTTGCGGTCGAAAGTGGGGTAGGAGGGCATCCAGCCCAGTCGCGCGGCCTGCGCGATGACGTCCGCGGTCGTCTTACCCGCCAGGTGCCCGCCCGCGGTCGCGGCGGAGAGGGTGTCGGCGCCGAAGTGGTCGTAGCGGAACTGGTCGGTGTGCAGGTACCAGTAGGCGGTCTGGATCATCTGCCGCGGCGGGCGGGACCAGTCCAGCGCGAACGCCAGCTGCGACCAGCCGGTGACGGGACGGCATTTCTCCTGTCCGACGTAGTGCGCCCACCCGCCGCCGTTGACGCCCTGGCACCCGGTGAGCGTGGTCAGGGCGAGGAAGGCGCGGTAGATGGTGTCCGAGTGGAACCAGTGGTTGGTGCCCGCCCCCATGATGATCATCGACCGGCCCCGGGACTCGGCGGCGTTCGCGGCGAACTCCCGCGCGATGCGCGCCGCGGCCTGAGCGGGCACGCCGGTGATCGGCTCCTGCCACGCGGGCGTGTAGGGCTCGGCGGCGTCGTCGTAGTCGCGGGGCCATGCCCCGGGCAGGCCGTCGCGGCGCACCCCGTACTGGGCCAGCAGCAGGTCGAACACCGTGGTGACCAGGTGGCCACCGACCCGGCGGACCGGCACGCCCCTGCGGACGGCGCCAGCGCTGTCGAACCGCGCCAGCTCGACCTCCACCGCGTCGTTCCCGGCGACGGACAACAGCGGGTCGACGTCGCCGAGGTCGAGGTTCCAGCGGCCCGCGCCCTGCTCGCCGTAGCGGAAGCCGAGCGAGCCGCCCGGCACCACCGGCGCCCCGGTGGCCGCGTCGAGCAGCACGGTCTTGAACGCGGCGTGCTCGCTGTCGGCGTGCCCGTCGAGGTCGGCGGCGGTGAGGAACTTGCCGGGGACGTGGGCGTCCCCCCGCTCGTCCAGCCGGACGAGGAACGGCAGGTCGGTGTAGCGCTTGACGTAGTCGGTGAAGTACGGGACCTGCTTCTCGACGAAGAACTCGCGCAGGACCACGTGGCCCATGGCCATCGCCAGCGCGCCGTCGGCGCCGGGCTGGACGGAGAGCCACTCGTCGGCGAACTTGACGTTGTCGGCGTAGTCCGGGGCGACCGCGACGACCTTCTGGCCCCGGTAGCGGGCCTCGGCCATCCAGTGCGCGTCCGGGGTGCGGGTGACCGGCAGGTTCGATCCCCACATGATCAGGTACCCGGCGTCCCACCAGTCGCCGGACTCGGGCACGTCGGTCTGGTCGCCGAACACCTGCGGGGAGGCCACGGGCAGGTCGGCGTACCAGTCGTAGAACGACAGCATCGACCCGCCCAGGAGCGAGACGAACCGGGCCCCGGACGCGTGGGAGACCATCGACATCGCCGGGATGGGGGAGAACCCGGCCACCCGATCGGGCCCGTACCGCTTGACGGTGTGCACGTGCGCGGCGGCGACCATCTCCGTCGCCTCGTCCCAGGAGGCCCTGACCAGCCCGCCCTTGCCGCGCGCCGCCTTGTACCGGCGGGCGCGTTCCGGGTCCTCGACGATGTCGGCCCAGGCGAGCACGGGATCACCGGTGCGGGCCTTCGCCTCGCGGTACATCTCCAGCAGGACGCCGCGCACGTAGGGGTAGCGCACCCGGGTGGGCGAGTAGGTGTACCAGGAGAACGCGGCCCCGCGCGGGCAGCCGCGCGGCTCGTACTCGGGCCGGTCGGGCCCGACCGAGGGGTAGTCGGTCTGCTGGGCCTCCCAGGTGATGATGCCGTCCTTGACGTACACCTTCCACGAGCACGACCCGGTGCAGTTCACCCCGTGGGTGGAGCGGACCACCTTGTCGTGGCTCCACCGGTCCCGGTAGAACTCGTCGGCCTGCCTGCCTCCGATCCTGTGCAGCGTCCGCAGGTCGTCGGAGACCTCGGCGCGGCTGAAGAACCGGCGGGTCCGGATCAGCGCGTCGGTCAGCCCGGTGTCCAGGCCCGGAGGTGGATCGGTATGGGTGCTCACTTGTGCACGGCTCCTCGTGGCAGTGGGGCAGGGTGCGGTCCGCGGGTGATCCAGAGGGCGGTTGTGACGCTAGTGGCGGCGCCGCGGCCTCGCAGAGGTCAGTGGGCGTGGACGCCCCGCCGCACGGCGGCCAGGGTGAAGGCGAGGGTGACCGCGGCGACCACGGCCAGCGCGGCCAACCCGAGGGCGTAGGAGCCGAACGCCCCGAACAGGGCGCCCATCACCAGCGGCGGGATGAAGCCGCCCAGTCCGCCCGCCGCGCCGACCACACCGGTCACCGACCCGACCGCCGAGGCCGGGGCCAGTAGCGCGACCAGGGCGAACACCGCCCCGCTGCCCGCGCCGAGCGCCGCGGCCATGGCCAGGAACGCGATGGTGCCCAGTGGCATCAGCGGCGGGGTGAACGCCTGCACGGTCGCGCCGAGCGCGACCACGACCAGCGACGCGGCCAGCACACGGACCGGGCCGACCCGGTCCGACAGCCAACCGCCGAGCGGGCGCAGCACGACGGCCAGCAGCACGAACCCGGCCATGCGGCCCGCCGCGTCGGCCTGCGTGAGGTTGTAGGCGGTCTTGAGGTAGGCGGGCAGGTAGACCGAGAACGCGACGTATCCGCCGAACACCACCGCGTACAGCCACGACGCCTGCCACGTCACCGACAGCCGGAGCGTCGCGGCCAGGCGCCGCCCGAACGAGCAGGCGGGCACGGTGCGCCCGGGGGCGTCCCGGAGGATCAGGGCTGCGGCGACCGCGTAGGCCGCCAGCACCGCCGCGGTGACGAGGAACGGCGTGGCCACCCCGCCCGCGTCCACCAGCGGCACGGTCGTGAGCGCGCTGACGGCCGTCCCGCCCATGCCCGCGCCGAAGACGCCGATCGCCAGCCCGCGCCGCCGGGGCGGGAACCACGCGTTGACGAAGGGCACACCGACGGCGAACGCGGTGCCGCCGAGACCGAGGAAGAAGCCACCGAGCAGCAACGCGGCCAGCGAGGAGTGCCCGAGCAGGCCGACGAACAGCACCGGCACGATCGTGACCGCCGAGACCAGCGGGAACATCACCCGCCCGCCGAACCGGTCGGTCAACGCGCCCACCGGGATGCGTCCCAACGATCCGACCACCACCGGTACGGCCACCAGCAGCGCCTGCTGAAACGAGCTCAGCCCCAGGGAGTCCTTGAACAGCGGTCCGAGCGGGCTCAACAGCGCCCATGCCCAGAAGTTCACTGCGAACCCGGCCGTGGCCATGGCCAGCATCAGCGTCGCGCGTCCGGCGGAGGTCGCGGAGGTCGCGGAGGTCGCGCTCGAGGGGCGGGGTGTCGAGGTCATCATCCTCCAGTCCATAGCTCGCGGGTCATCGAACGCACGCCCTGTCGGCGAGCACGTTCAGCGTCGATCACCGCCGCTGTCGCGGATAGGGCCCAGCGCCGCGCCGAGAAAAGGACGAACGTCCCTTCTCGCCACCGCGCGCGTCGTTCATCTGCCCAGGATGAACGCGGGCGCCGTGTTCAGTCGGCTCGGTCACCTGATCGGGTTCCTCCGCGCCGACGGGGTCGAAGGTCACGGTCCGGTGGGGACGGCCGACGCTGTCCCGGGGTGGGCGCCCGCGGCCACGATCGACTCAGTCGCCACACACCGGGAGCACTTTGATGACCGCAGGCACCGTGCAGTCCATGTCCATCGCCGATCTCCGTCCCGGGGACCCGGTCGTCCGCGTCGACGCGTGGTGGCGGGCGGTGAGACTCCTGTCCGTCGGGCAGGTCCACCTGCTGGACAATCCGCTGGCCGAGACGCTGCGGTCCGGGGACGTCACGTCGCGCCTGCGCGGGCACCGGGGCAGCGTCTCCGGCGCCACCCTCACCTGCGCCCACCTCAACCGGGTGTTCGCCGACCGCGACGGCGAGGACCTGCCCGAGATCAGCGGCTGGCGGTGGTACCGATGACCGCCACCGCCGCGCACTGGGCCCGCTGCCGCGACGGTGGCGCCGTCGAGATCCGGCGGCTCGGCCCCGGCGACGAGGACGCCTTGCGGCTGCTGCACGCCGCGCTGCCGCCCGAGGACCGCTACCTGAGGTTCTTCACCCTCGGCAGGTCCAACGCCGAGCAGTACGTGCGCAGCCTGACCACCGACCCCGACCACGCCCGCCCCGCGGTCGGGGCCTTCCGCGACGGGGCCCTGCTCGGCGCCGCCAGCTATGCGCGCACCGGGCCCGGCGTCGCCGAATTCGCGGTCTCGGTCGCCCATCACGACCAGGCGCACGGCATCGGGACCCTGCTGCTGCAAGACCTGGTCGAACGCGCCCGCGCGGACGGGGTCACCACCCTCACCGCCGACGTGCTCACCGCCAACCACCGGATGCTGCGGGTGTTGGACGACCTCGGTCTGCCCGTGCGCACCGAACGCGACGACGACGTCATCCGGATCACCATGCCGCTCGACGAGGACAGCGCTTCTCTCGACGCCTATCTCACCGCCGTGGACCAGCGAGCCCGCACGGCCGTCGTCGCGGGAATGGTCCCGCTGCTGCGTCCGGCGTCGGTCGCCGTGATCGGCGCGGGCAGGCGCGTGGACTCCGTGGGGCACGCCGTGCTGGTCAACATCCGCCGCGGCGGCTTCCCCGGCCAGCTCACCGCCGTGAACCCGCATGCCCGGTCGATCGCGGGCGTGCCGTGCGTGCCCAGCGTCGCCGACCTGGCCGAGCCGCCCGAGCTGGCGGTGGTGTGCGTGCCCGCGCCCGCGGTCCCGCGCGTGGTGCGGGAGTGCGCCGCAGTCGGGGTGCGCGCCCTCGTGGTGGTCACCGCCGGGCTGTCGGCTGCCGATTCCGCCGCGGTGCGCGAGGTCGTGCGCGAGCACGGGATGCGGATGGTCGGGCCCAACTGCCTGGGCATCGCGAACCCGCTCGCGCGGCTCGACGCGACCTTCATGGACCGGCCGCCGTTGCCCGGGCGGGTGGGGCTGGCCTGCCAGTCCGGCGGGATCGCGATCGGACTGGTGCGCGAGCTGTCGCGGGTCGGCCTCGGCGTGTCCACCCTGGTGTCCACAGGGGACAAGCTCGACATCAGCGGAAACGACCTGCTGCACTGGTGGTCGGCCGACGACGGCACGGACGCCGCGGTGCTCTACCTGGAGTCCTTCGGCGACCCGCGCCGCTTCGCCCGGCTCGCCAGGGCGCTGGCCCGGCGCAAGCCGCTGGTCGCCATCCGCGCCGGGGTCTCGGCCGAGGGCAGCCGGGCGGCCGGGTCGCACACCGCGGCGCTGGCCACCCCGGCGGCGACGGCCGACGCGCTGTACCGGCAGGCGGGGATCACCGCCGTCGACTCGACGGCCGAGGCCGTCGAGGTCCTGGCGCTGCTGCTCGACCAGCCGCTTCCCCCGGGGAGGCGCACCGCCGTGGTCACCAACGCGGGCGGCGCCGGTGTGCTCGCCGCCGACTCCTGCGCCGCCGCGGGCCTGCCGGTCGCCGCGCTCGGCGAATCGACGGTGCGCCGCCTCCGCGACCGGCTGCCCGCCACGGCGGCGGTCGGGAACCCGGTCGACACGACCGCGGTCGTCACCGCCGACGTCTTCGCCGAGTGCGTCGCCGCCGTGCTCGCCGATCCCGGCGTGGACGCGGTCGTCGCGATCACCGTGCCCACCGCGCTCGGCGACCCGGGGACCGCCATCGACCGCGTCGCGAAGACCGCGCTCGAACTCGGCAAGCCGCTCGTCGGAGTCCACATCGGACAGCACACTCCGGTGGAAGCGGGCGTGCCGCCCCGCTACGCCGACCCGGCAGCCGCGGTGCGCGCCATCGCCGCCGCGGCTGACCGCCGGTCCTGGCTGGACCGGCCCGCCGTGCCCGTGGCCGAGCCCGCGGACTTCGACGGCGGCGCCGTCGCCGCCCTCGTCGCCGATCGGCTCGCCGAACACCCGGAAGGCGTCTGGCTGGACCCGGCGGACAGCCTCACGCTGCTCACCGCGGCGGGCATCCCGGTCGTCGCCGGGGAGACCGTGCCGGACGCCGACGCGGCGGTGGACTTCTGGCGCAGGGTGGGTGTCCCGGTCGCGGTCAAGGCCGTCACCGGCGGCCTGCTGCACAAGAGCAGGGCCGGGGGAGTCCTGCTCGACCTGCGCACGGAGGCGGACGTGCGGGCCGCCGTGGCCGCCCTGCGCGACCGGTTCGGCGCCGGGCTGCGCTCGGTGTTCGTGCAGCCGATGGTGGGGCGTGGCCCCGAACTGCTCATCGGCGTCCGCAACGACCCGCGCTTCGGTCCGCTGGTGGCCTTCGGCGCGGGCGGCACCGACGCCGAGGCGCTGGACGACCAGGTGATGCGGCTGTGCCCGCTCACCGAGGGCGACATCGCCGAGATGAGCACCGCCCCGCGACTCGCCCGCGCCCATCCCGACCCGGCCGTCGCGGACGTGCTGCGCCGGGTGGCCCGGCTGGCCGAGACCGTTCCCGAACTGGCCGAACTCGACATCAACCCGCTCACCGCCGGACGCGCGGTCGACGCCCGCGTCCGCATCCTCCCCACCCTGAACAGCTGAAGGGATCCGTCATGGCACGCACGCTCGTGGTCTTCGAGTCGATGTTCGGCAACACCAGGGAGATCGCCGCCGCTATCGCCGACGGCATGGCCGCCTCCGGGCCGGTGACGCTCGTCGAGGTCGGCGCCGCCCCGGAGCGCCTGCCCGATGACGTGGGCCTGCTGCTGGTCGGCGGCCCGACCCACGCCTTCGGCATGAGCAGGCAGAGCACCCGGGACTCCGCCCGGCAGCAGGCTGACGGCCCACTCGTGTCGCAAGGCCGGGGCGTCCGCGAGTGGCTCGCCGGGCTGCAGGGCAGGCCCGAGGTGGTCGCGCACGCCTTCGACACCCGCGTGCGCGTGCGGGGGCTGCCCGGCTCGGCCGCTCGCTGCATGCGCAGGGCACTGCGCCACGCGGGCTTCACCGTCGGCGAGGCCGAGACGTTCTGGGTCACCGGCACCCCCGGACCGCTGGCCGCGGGCGAGACCGGCCGGGCCACCGCATGGGCCGAGGGCCTCGCCGCGCGCGCCCCGAGGGGGGCGCGGTGAGCGGCTGGACCGCGGACGAGGCGAACGCGATCGCCGCGGCGATGAGCCGCGCCCCCTCGGTGCACAACTCCCAGCCGTGGGCCCTGGAACTCGCAGACAGCACCGCGTCGGTCATCGAGCGGACGGACATCGCCGTGCCGCGGCACGATCCCTTCGGCCGCGACCGCCTGATCTCCTGCGGCGCGGCACTGGCCACCGTGCACGCCGCGGTCCGAGGGCTCGGCCACCAGGCAGGCTGGACCTGGCTGCCCGACCCCGCCCGCCCGGACGTCGTCGGCCACGTCGACGCCCACGGGCCCCGGCCGCCCGACGCCGCGGACCGGGGACGGTTCCTGGCCATCGCCGCGCGGCGCAGCCATCGCGGCGCCTTCCTCCCGACGCCGGTCGACGCCGCGCTGCTGCACCGACTCGCACGCGCGGCCCGCGTCCCCGGCACGACCGTGCACCTGGTGCGGCCCGACCAGAAGAACCCGCTCGCACGCACGCTGGGCTACAGCGCGTCGGTAATCCGCCACGATCGCGCCTACCTGCGCGAACTTTCCGCCTGGACGGCCGCCGACGGTCTTCCACCCGACCAGGGGCAGCCGATCCCCGTGCTGGTCAACCGGCACACGGCGATCCCGGACCAGGTGGTCCTCGCCCGGCGCCTGGCAGCCGAGACCCAGTTCGTCGTCACGACCGACGGCGACACCCGCCGCGACCACCTGGGCGCGGGCATGGCCCTGCAGCGCCTCTGGCTGACCGCGGTCGCCTCGGGGCTGGCGGGCTCGCTGATCACCCAGCCGCTGCACGTCAGCGAGGCCAGGGCCGCGCTCGTGACGGACCTCGGCCTGCCGGGTCCGCCCCAGGCCGTGCTCCGGATCGGCCATCCCGCGCACGTGACGCCCCCGACCCACCGCAGGCCGCTGGCGGATCTGGTCCGCTAGAGGCCGGATTACGGCGGGCATGCGTAGCGCGCCGTGATCCAGCAGGCGCGGACTAGGCGCGGCGGGGGCGGGACCCGGTGCCGGGAAGGCGGTGGCACACCTCGCCGACCGGGCGCCGGGCGGTGGCGGGCAGCGGGCCCGCCGATTCCGGCGCGTAGCCGACCCGGATGACCAGCTGCGGCTCGCCGCGCCCGGCCAGGAGACGGTCGCGCAGGCGCGCCCGCACGCCGTCGACCTCGACGTTCTGGGAGAGCACGCAGGTCGCCATGCCCAGCGTGGTCGCGGCGAGCAGCACCGCGCTGGCCGCCTCCCCGGCGCGCAGCCACGCCGCGCGGGTGTCCCCCGCGGTGGCGAGGACCAGCAGCAGCCCGACATCCGGCCCGACCGGGCCGCCGGGCGGCTCGGTGAGCACGCCCCGGGGGAAATACCGCATGGGCAGCCCGCCGTGGCGGACAGCCCCGCTCGGTGAGTTGGCGGCGGGAACGCCCTCGGGCAAACCGTGGGTGCGGCCGGTCCAGTGGACCAGCTCCCGCCGCACCCGGGGATCGACCCGCTGTCGCGCCGCACCCGCCAAGAGGCTCACGGCCACCTCCAGCCGCTCCTCCTCGCCGACGAGCGGGATCGCCGCCACGCCGAGGCGCGCCGCGGCCCGCGCCAGTTCGGCGACGGCCCTGTCCGGGACGGGCCGCGCGCTGTAGCGGCGCCGGTCGGTGCGCCGCAGCGGGATCGCCGCGGCGAGCTCCGCGCCCTCGGGCGGGCAGGGGCGCAGGCCGAGTGCGGCGAGGTGATCGTCGCCCTCGGCATCGACGGATAGGTCCACAGTGGACCAACCGCGCGCGGCCAGCGCGACCCGCAGGTGGTGCAGCGCGGCGCCGCAGCTCATCACCAGGTCGCGGCCGTGCGGGTCGGTGGCGGGCAGCCACCGGGTGCGGTCGGCCATCAGGTGCAGCGACCGCGTCCCGACGAGCCACCGCCACGGCTGGGTGTTGTGCACCGACGGGGCCCGGTTGGCGAGGGCGATCGCGGACATGAGCGTGTCGTGGTCCGGCCACGGCGACGAAGCGGACATGGCTGCTCCTCCGGTCGGTTCGCTGCCATTGCAGCCCACGGCGGAGCGCTTGCGCCGTCGTCGGACGTCCCGCGCCACGGGGACGTTCGACCCTCTTCGCGCAGAGGGGAGAACGCGAGGCTGGGAATGCGACAACCGATATCGAGGGAGAGCACCATGTCCAACCTGGAGGGGACCACCGCCATCGTGACCGGCGGCGCGCGCGGCATCGGCCGCGCCGTGGTCGATGCGCTGGCCGAGGCGGGCGCGTCGGTGATGGCCGCCGACGTGCTGCCCGAGCCAGCCGACCTGCCGCCCGGCGCCGCGTACACCCACCTCGACGTCACCTCCGAGGACGACTGGCACAGCGCCGTGGCCGCCACCGAGGCCGCGTTCGGACCGGTCTCCCTGCTGGTCAACAACGCGGGCATCGTGGAGTTCGGCGGCATCGGCGAGCAGAGCCTGAAGTCCTTCCAGCACGTCATCGACGTCAATCTCACCGGCGCCTGGCTCGGCATGCACGTCGCCGCCCGGTCGCTGCGCGCGGCGGGCGGCGGGGTCGTCATCAACATCTCCTCCACGGCGGGTCTCACCGGCTACCCGAACCTCGGCGCCTACACGGCCAGCAAGTGGGGCCTGCGCGGGCTGACCAAGACCGCGGCCCTGGAGTTCGCCCGCGACGGGGTGCGGGTCTGCTCCGTGCACCCCGGGCCGATCCGCACCCCGATGACCCAGGGGTTCGACGACACCATGACCGCGGGCCAGCCCATCGCCCGCTTCGGCGAGCCGGAGGAGGTCGCCAGGATGGTGCTGTTCATCGCCGCCGAGGCCACCTACAGCACCGGCTCGGAGTTCGTCGTCGACGGCGGTGCGGTCGCCGGGTCGCCGCTGACCGCGTCGATCCGATGACCGCCGACAGTCCACGGTGGACTCAGGCGGAGGAGGCTGTCCTCGCGGCGGCGATGGACCGCGCGCCGTCGGTGCACGACACCCGCCCGTGGGCGTTGGAGACCCGCGACCGCGACGCCCTGGTCATCGAGCGGGTCGCCCTGCGCCTGCCGAGGCAGGACCCGTTCGGCCGGGACCGGCTGATCTCCTGCGGCGCGGCCGTGGCCACCCTGCGGCTCGCCTGCCGCAGGCTCGGCTGGACCGAGTCGTGGCGGCAGTTCCCGCTGCCCGAGCGCCGCGACGTCGTCGCCATGGTGCGCGCGGGTGAGCGCAAGCCGCCGACCCCGGGTGAGCTGGCGCGTTACGCGGCCATCGGCGCCCGCCGCAGCCACCGGGCCCGATTCGCCGCCCCGCCCCCGGTCACCGCCCGAGCCGGGCTGCTGAAGGCGACCGACGTGGCGGGCGCGGCCGTGGTCCTGCTCGCCGGGCCCGAGCGCGACGCCGCCGTGGGGCGCCTGCTTGCCCACGCCGCGGACCACATCGGGAACGACCCCGCCTACCGCGCCGAGCTGGCCGCCTGGTGCGGGCCGGACGCGGACCCGAGGCTGTGGGCCGGTCTGGGCGCCGCTGCGGACCCGCGGCCCGGCGGGCCGTCCCTGGCCGACCGGCTCGCCGATGAGGCGCACCTGGTGGTCATCACCACCGGCGACGGCCGCAGCGACCACCTGCACGCCGGGATCGCGCTGCAGCAGACCTGGCTGGCCGCCACCGCCATGGGGCTCGCGGCCTCCGCCGTCACCCTGCCCCTGCACCTGCACGAAGTCCGCGCCGGGCTCGTCGAGACCGCCGAACTGCCCGGTTTCCCGCAGGTGATCCTGCGGGTCGGCGTCCCGGCGGTCGACACCGCGCCCACGCCCCGCCGTCCACCCACCGCGTTCTCGCGCACACCCGGAAAGGTCCGCTGATGTCCCAGATCATCGCCGCCGTCGACGGCTCGGCCGCCGCGCTCGACGCCGTCCGCTGGGCGGCCCGCGCGGCAGCGGCGCGCGGCCTGCCGCTGCGGCTGCTGCACGCCTACCCGCCGCCCCCGCCCCGGCTGCCCGCCGCCCTCGACCCGGACGACCGGTGGGTGGCGGCCATGACCGACCACGCCGAGCGCGTGCTCGCCGAGGCGTCCGCCGCCGCCCGGGCCGCGGCGCCCGGCGTCACGCCGATCCTCGACCAGCGGATGGGCACGCCCTCCCAGGTCGTCGTCGACGCCTCCCTCGACGCTCACGCCGTGGTGCTGGGCAGTCGGGGGCTCGGCGGGTTCCGCGGCCTGCTCGCGGGCTCGCTCGCGCTGACGATGGCCACCCACGCCCACAGCCCGGTCGTCGTCGTCCGCGGCGCACCCGAGCAGGGGCCGGTCGTCGTGGGCGTCGACGGGTCCCCGGCGGGCGAGGCGGCGCTGGCGTTCGCCTTCGACCAGGCCGCGCACCGCGGTGTCGGCCTGCGCGCCGTGCACACCTGGCTCGACACCGCCTACACCGGCGGCTGGTACCCGCTGCCGGTCCTGATGGACTGGGACGCGATCGCCGAGGACGAGCGCGCGTTCCTGGCCGAGCGGCTGGCGGGCTGGACCGAGAAGTACCCCGAGGTGCCCGTCGAGCGCATCGTGGTCCGCGACCGTCCGGCCCGGGCCCTGCTCGACCACGCCGAGGACGCCCAGCTGCTGGTCGTCGGCAGCCGAGGGCACAGCCCGCTGGCGGGTGTCGTCCTCGGCGGCACGGCCCAGGCCGTCCTGCACCACGCCGAGTGCCCGGTTGCCGTCGTCCCGCCGCGCTGACCCGGACACCCGAACGGCCCCGGACCTCGTCGGTCCGGGGCCGTTCGCCAGTCCGGGTTCAGGTCCGTTCCGGGATGACGGCCACCGGGCAGCGGGCATGCCGGACGCAGTCCATGGCGAAGACGCCCATGCCGGTGGCCAGGCGCGCCGCGTGGTGGTGGGCGCCGATGACGATGAGGTCGGCGCCCTCGGCGGTCTCGGCCAGCGCCTTGCCGGTGCGCCCGGACACCCGGCGCACCCGGAGGCGGGCGCCCGCCTCGTCGGCGACCTGCTCGGCGATGCGCGCCAGCGGACCGGCGCCCGGGTGCGGGACCGTGCCCCTGGGGTGCAGGCTCATCGAGGTCGCGGGCAGGAAGGCGGTGTCGGGCGGGCACACCTCGACGGCGGTGACGGTCGCCGCGAGCGCCCGGCCCTCGGCCAGTGCCCAGCGCAGCGCGGCCACGCTCGACGGCGACCCGTCGAAGCCGACGACGATGCGCTTGCTGTTGCCGGTCATGATCGCTCCTTGGGATTGTCTGTCGTGGACATGACGCCGAGTGCGGCGACGACGATGGCGTAGCCGAGGCAGAGCGGCTGCAGCCAGGAGAACGTGCGGATGACGGCCAGCTGCACGACGATCCAGCCCGCGAGCAGCACCCCGGCGACCACCAGCGCCCTGGGCGCGCGGCCCGAGCCGCGCCACACCAGGGCGCAGGCGGCGGTCATCGGCGCCGCGACGCAGGCGAGCAGCGCGATCCCGGCCACCGTGGTGCTCTCCCACGGCAGGCGGGCGGTGATGTCCGGGCCGAAGTCGACGCCGCCGCCGATGACACCGACCGCGCCCGCATAGGCCCAGACGGCCATGAAACCCGCGAGGGTGCCGCCGAGCCCGGCCCACCTGCGCCGGGTGCGGGCCCGCAGCGCCCGGGTCACCGGGCACCGCCTCGGGCCGCCTCCAGCACGATCCGCCGTTCCGCGGCGGCGATGGCCGCCCGCGTGGCGGGGACCGCGGTCGGGTCGACCGAGATCGAGGTGATCCCGAGCCGCACCAGGCGCTCGGCGTACTCGGGCCTGGTGGTGGGCGCCTGCCCGCACAGCGACGAGGTGATCCCGGCGCGGCGGCAGGCGCCGACGATGCGCCCGATCATGTCCAGCACGGCCGGGTCGCCCTCGTCGAACAGCTCCGCGCAGGTGGTGGAGTCGCGGTCGACGCCGAGGACGAGCTGGGTGAGGTCGTTGCTGCCGATGGACACCCCGTCCACACCCATCCCGGCGTACTCGGGGATCCAGTAGGCGGCGGAGGGCACCTCGGCCATGATCCAGCGCAGCAGGCCGCGCTGGGCGCCCAGCGGGCTGGCGTCGACCAGGTGCAGGCACGCCTCCAGCTCCCAGCGGGTCCGCACGAACGGGAGCATGAGGTGCAGGTTCGGCGCCTGCTCCCGCACCCTGGCCAGAGCGGCCAGTTCGAGGGAGAACAGCTGCGGGTCGCGCACGTAGCGGTGGCAGCCCCGGAAGCCGATCATCGGGTTGCGCTCCAGGGGCTCGAAGTCCGCCCCGCCCGCCAGGCCGCGGAACTCGTTGGTGCGGAAGTCCGTGGCCCGGTAGACGACGGGGCGGGTGCCGAAAGCGGTCGCGATGCGGGCCAGGGGGTCGGCCATGGTCTCGATGAACCGGTCGGCGCCCTCCTGGGCGAGGAACCTGCGGGGGTGCGCGCCGCGCAGCGCCTGGGTGATCAGGAACTCCGCGCGCAGCAGCCCGACCCCGTCGACCGGCAGCGCCGCGGCCGCCGCCGCGCCGTCGGGCAGGGCGATGTTGACGTAGACCCGGGTGCCGAGCGCCTCGACGGGCTCGACCCGCACCGGCTCGGCGACCTCCGCGCGGGCCGTGCGCACGCCCTCGGTGACGGTGCCCGCCGCGCCGTCGACGGTGACCGTCATGCCCTCGCGCAGCGCCGTGGTGGCGGTACGGGCGCCCACCACGCAGGGGACGCGCAGCTCGCGGGCCACGATCGCGGCGTGGCAGGTGGCCCCGCCCTCGTCGGTGACCACCGCGGCGGCACGGCGCATCAGCGGCACCCAGTCCGGGTCGGTCATCCGGGCGACCAGCACGTCGCCGTCGGCGAACCGATCCGCCTCCGCCGGGTCGCGGAGGACCCGGACCCGGCCGGAAGCCACCCCGGGCGCGGCGGGCAGGCCCGCGACCACGGGCCGCTCCCCGCCCATGGTGGTGACGGGCCGGGTCTGCACGATCCAGGTCTTGCCGTCGGCGATGGCCCACTCGATGTCCTGCGGGCGGCCGTAGTGGCGCTCGATGGCCAGACCCGTGCGGGCCAGCTCGACCGCCTCGGCCTCGCCGAGCACCCGGCTGCCCGCCCGGTCCGCGGGCAGTTCGACCCGGCGCTCGCCGTCCGCGCCGAGGGCGATCACGTGGGTCTGCGTGCCGACGCGCACCCGCTCCACCGACGGACCGGCCTTGGCCAGCACGTAGGTGTCGGGCTCGACCGCGCCGCTGACCACCACCTCGCCGAGGCCGAACGCGGCCTCGACGACCACCCTGCCGGTGTCGCCGGTCAGCGGGTCGGCGGTGAACATCACCCCGGAGCGCTCCGACTGCACCATCCGCTGCACCACGACGGCGATCGCGGGCGCGCCCGCCAGCCCGTGCTCGGCGCGGTAGGCCACCGACCTCGGCGCGAACAGCGACGCCCAGCACTCGACGACCGCCTCCACGACGGCGTCGGCGCCCCGCACGTTGGTCAGCGTGCGGTTCATCCCGGCGAACGAGGTCGTCACCGAGTCCTCGCCGATCGCCGACGACCGCACCGCCACCAGGACGTCATCGCCGAGCTCCCGGTAGGCCGCCGCGATCGCCGCGCGGACCTCGTCGGCCGCGCCCGCGGCGTGCACGGCCTTGCCCAGCCGCTCGGCGTCGGTGTCGGGGTCGTCGACGCGGACGCCCGCGTCGACCATGGACCGGCGGAAGGCGTCCGCGGTCACCACGAACCCGTCGGGCACGGGGAAGCCCGCGGCCATCAGCTCGCCGAGGTTGGCCCCCTTGCCGCCGACCGTCGCCACATCCTCGCTGTCGACTTCGGACAGTGTGCTCACCCATCGCGTCATGGCTCTCCTCCTGGTCGTCTTCCCCGAGCCTGTGACACGCGCGGGCTCGCTGACAGGGAGCCAGGTCCCGGTCCGCGCGGCGGACATCCCCACCCGTGCGGGACTTTCGGCCACTGCGTCCCCGAGCCCGGGCCGGAACGCTGGAAGCACAGCTCTGCCGAGGAGGACGCCATGACCATCGACCTGAAGCCCCAGCACGTGCTGCTCACCGAGGCCCGCTTCGGCGACGCCGGGCCCGTCGCGGCCCGGCTGCGCGCCGCGGGGGCCCGCGTCAGCACCTGCCACGCCGACGCGGGCCTGTGCCGCGCGCTCGCCCCGGGATCGCGCTGCCCGCTGGACACGCGCACCGACCCGGTCGACCTGTTCGTCGATGTGCGCGGCGCCGACGACGAGCTCACCACCCGCGAGTACGGCGTGGTGTGCGCGCTGCGCGCGAACCGGCCGGTGTTCGTGGTGGAGGCCGACCCGCTCGTCGCGGCCACCGCCCCCGTGGGCCTGGCCGCGCGCGTCACCGTGACCTCCGTCGACCGCCTGGCCGACGCCCTGGCGGCCCGGTGACCGCGGATCGCGCGCCGCGAAGCCCCGACCCGCTCGCGGGTCGGGGCTTCCTCTCGGTCGGGGTCACCGCAGCCAGCGGTTGCGGTCGACCAGGTCCAGCCGGGCCCAGCGCCTGCCCATGCCCCAGACGTCACCCGCGCACGCGGCGGCGAGCAGGACCAGCACCAGGGCGTAGACGATGTGGTAGTCGAGCACCGGGTTGGTCGAGCGGGTCAACTCGCCCACGTCGGTGTGGCGGGCCAGCGGCCACTCCGCCGCCCACATCAGCGCCATCTGCACCGAGCCCGCCACGGCGGCCACGCGCAGGCCCACGCCCAGCAGCAGGGCGACCCCGATGCCGAGCAGCCCGGCCATGAACAGCCAGTCCGCCCACGCCTGCCCGGCCCAGGAGCGGAACATGTCCCCGAGCGGGCCGCGGTCGATGCCGCCGAGGAAACCCTTGGTCGGCGAGCCGCCGTTGATCCAGGCGTTCGCCGACGGGGTCGCGTAGCCGAGGCCGAAGGACTTGTCGAGGAACGCCCAGGCGAAGACGAGGCCCATCGCGATCCGGATCGTGGCGAGCAGCCGCGCGGCGGGCAGGGGCCACCCGGCGCCGACGGCGGGGGCGGGGCGCGCGGACTGGCGGGTGGGGCGTTCGGCGTGGTGCAGGGACATCTCTTCCTCCATCGGTTCGGTGATCACGGTGTTCCGGTGCCCGGCAGACGGGACAGGATGTCCTCGACCGGGCGGCGCGGGGTCGAGGGCAGCGGGGGAGCCGCGGCGGGCGCCCACCCGATCCGCAGGACCAGCTGCGGGACGGCGGCCCCGTCGAGCACACCGTCGCGGATCGCCGCCCGGGTCTCGGGCAGTTCGAGCGGCTGGGACAGCGGGCAGGTGGCCAGGCCGAGGCCGGTGGCCTCCAGCAGCACGGCGCTGGCCGCCTCGCCCGCGCGCAGCCGGGAGAGCGGGTCGTCGCCCGCGGTGGCGAGCACCAGCAGGGCGCCCGCGTCGACCTCCTGGTCGTTGGCGGTGGACGCGGTCAGGGAGCCCGCGCTGAAGGCGCGCATGGGAAGGCCGTCGTGCGCCATCGGCCTGCTCGGCGCCGCGGTCCTGGGGACGCCGTCGGCGGCGGTGCGGCCGCGCCCGGACCACAGCCCCAGCTCGGTGCCGTAGCCCTCGACGCGCTCCTGGTGCGCCGCGGCCCGCGTGAACGCCGACGCCAGCCTGCCTCGCTCCCGGGCGCCCGCGATCGGGACGGCGAGCACGCCCTCCTCGGCCGCCCTGGCCGCGAACAGGTCGAGATGGGCAGCGGGAACCGGCCACGACGAGAACCGGCGGCGGTCGGTGCGCCGCTTGCCGATCGCCGCGGAAAGCGCGACCTGCTCGTCGGACGCGGTCGCGGCGCGCGGTTCCACGGCGGCCAGGTGGACCGGGTCGGCGGGGTTGGGCAACCGGTGCACGCGGGTGGCGAAGCCCATGCCCGCGAACGCGGTCCGCAGGTGGTGCAGCGCGGCTCCACAGCTGACCAGCAGGTCCCGCCCGTCCGGGTCGGTGGCGCGCAGCCACCGGTCCCAGTCGGCCATCAGGTGCACCGACTCCGCGCCGACGACCCAGCGCCACGGCTGGGTGTTGTGCACCGACGGCGCCCGTCCGGCCAAGGCGAGCACGGCGCGCACTGTGCCGTGGTCGGGTTTCGCGGCGGTCATGGCGCCTCCTTCCCTCTCGATGCCTCAACCATCGCCGCCGCGCCGTGCTCGGTGGAGAGTCCAAAGAGGGTGCCGATGCGGGACCTTGGCTTCCTGCGACCGGGACGGCGGCGCGGATTCACTGGTCGCACAACGTCTTGAGGAGGTCGAGATGCACAAGCGCACCGTCGCCGATGTGATGACCCGCACGGTGGTCACCGCCCGGCCGGACACCGGTTTCGCCGAACTGGTCCGGCTGATGACCGAGCACTCCGTCAGCGCCCTGCCCGTGACCGACGCGAGCGGCGGGGTCGTCGGCGTGGTGTCCGAAGCGGACCTGCTGGCCAAGGAGAGCGCCCGCGCCGACGGCGCGCCGCACTCGCTGCGCGCGCTGCTGCGCAGGCACGCCGACAAGACCCGTGCCGCGGGAACCGTGGCCGCCGAGCTGATGAGCAGTCCCGCGGTGACCACCACCGAGCACACCCCGGTCACCACCGCCGCGCGACTGATGTCCGAGCACCGCGTCAAGCGGCTGCCGGTCGTCACCGCCGACGGCGTGCTGACGGGCGTGGTCAGCCGCTCGGACCTGCTCGGCGTCTTCCTGCGCGGCGACGACGCGATCGCCGAGGAGATCCGGCACGAGGTGTTCGAGCGCTCGCTGGACACCCCGGCCGACCGGGTCGGGGTCACCGTGCACGACGGCCAGGTGACCCTCGACGGCACCGTCGAGCGGCGCAGCTGGGTGCCGATCGCCGCCGCGCTGTCCGAACGCGTCGACGGCGTCGTCTCGGTCCACAACCGACTCGGCTGGTCCTGGGACGACACCGGCGTGACCATCCCCGAGGCGATGGTCGTCGACATCCGCCACGAGCCCCGGCCATGACCGCCCCCATCGTCGTCGGGGTCGACGGCTCGGACTCGGCGCTGGCGGCGGTCGCCTGGGCCGCGGCCGAGGCCCGCCGCCGCGCCCTCCCGCTGCGCTTGGTCCACGCCTGCGCGCTGCCCCCGCTCCTCGCGCCTGCCGACGAACGCCGGTGGGTCGCGGAACTGACCGCTTTCGGGGAACAGGCCCTGCGCACGGCGTCGGCCGCGGTCGAGGACGTCGTCGTCGACCACCAGGTGCTGATCGGGTCCGCCGTCCCGGCGCTGGTCGGTGAGTCGGCGCGCGCCCACTCGCTCGTCATCGGCCACCGCGGCCTGGGCGGGTTCCACCGGGCCCTGGTCGGCTCGGTCGCGGTCGCCCTCGCCGCGCATGCGGCGTGCCCGGTCGTCGTGGTGCGCGGAACGAGCGCGGAGGACGGGCCGGTGGTCGTGGGGGTCGACGGCACCCCCGCGAGCGAGGCGGCGATCGCCTACGCGTTCGGCGCCGCCGCGCTGCGCGGCGCCCGGCTGGTCGCGGTCCACACCTGGTCGGAGGTCATGCTCTCGGGCCGGTGGCGCGCACTGCCCGACGCCGACCGCACTGCCGCGGGTGCCGCCGCCGCCCGGCTGCTCGACGACTGGATCGCCCCGTGGACGCCGAGGTACCCGCTGGTCGCCGTCGAGCGGGTCGTCCGGTGCGACCGTCCGGTGCGTGCTCTCGTCGAGCACGCGGAGGGCGCCGCGCTGGTCGTGGTGGGCACCCGGGGGACCGGCGAGTTCACGGCGATGGGCTTGGGCTCGACCAGCCAGGCCGTCCTGCACCACGCCCCCTGCCCGGTCGCCGTCGTGCGACCGTCCTGAGCCCACGACCCACCGAGGGGCCTAGGTCCCACACGGGTGAGGACCGTCGTGTGTGTCGGACATCGGGCCGCCCGGCCACCATCGAGTCATCGACAAGTGAAGGAGCACATCGTGGACACAGCACCGACCGGCGTGATCGTCGTCGGAGCCGACGGCTCCGACCTGTCCTTCGCCGCGCTGGAGTGGGCCATCACCGAGGGGCGGCGGCGCGGCTGCCGCGTCCTGGCCGTCACCGTCCGTCCCCGCGGCGCCGCCGCGGCCGGGGCGATCGCCGCCGAGGTCACCGCGGCCGCCGCCCGCCACCCGGACGTTCCGGTGGAGCACCGGGTCCTGACCGGGACGATCGGCGACGCCCTGCTCGCCGCCGCCGACGGCGCGGCGATGCTCGTGCTCGGCAGCCACGGCGCGAACGCGGTCCTGTCCGCCCTCCTCGGCTCCGTCGCCGCCTACTGCGTCCGCCACGCCCGGGTGCCCGTCGTGCTCATCCCCGACGCCCTGGCGCCCGCCCCCACCACCGCCGAAGCGACCGCGCTCACGCCCGGTCCGCTGTTCTGACCCCCAGGGAGCCCGCCATGCGCGCCCACCCCGGCGACTGGCTCGTCGTCGAACGAGCCGACGACCACCGCGAGGCCCGCCGCGGCCACATCGAGGAGGTCGCCCACCCCGACGGAACCCCGCCCTACCTCGTCCGCTGGACCGACACCGAGCGCCGCGCCCTGGTCTTCCCCGGACCCGACGCCCACATCCTCACCAGCGCCGAACTCCACGAACGCGACGAAGCGGCCCAACGCCGCGCCGCGCGCCTGCAGCACGCGATCCGCACCCGCGGATAGGAACCCCTGGACCCCGCCATGACCACGACTGTCACCCGCGTCCCGATGCCGAGGACGCCGCCGGACGCCCCCGACCCGCTCGCCCTCGCCGAAGCCGCGTTGCGCGCGGTCCCCGACATCGACACGACACACGTCCGCGCCGCCAGCCAGGACGGCGCGATCCTGCTCCTCGGCCGCGTCCAGTGGAGCAGCGAGGCCCGTGCGGTCGGCGACCGGCTCCGCCGCGTCCTCGCCCCGCACGAGGTGCGCGACCGCATCGGCTTCCACTACGACGACAGCCCGCGCCTCAGCCCCTGGCACCGCCTCCGTGAGTGAAGCCGTGGGATCAGAGCGCATCAGGTTGCACGCTTGCCCAACTCGGGATTGGGTAGGTGAAAGGGAGATCAGTACGCCCCGACGAGTGAGGAGAACGACGGTGTCGCAAGCAGTCGGGCAGGCGGATCTGTCCTTGGTGGACGCCTACTGGCGGGCCGCGAACTACCTCTCGGCAGGGCAGATCTACCTGCTGGACAACCCTCTGCTGACCCAGCCTCTGGCCCCTGAGCACATCAAACCCCGACTGCTCGGGCACTGGGGGACCACACCCGGGCTGAACTTCGTCTACGCCCACCTCAATCGGGTGATCAAGGCCCGGGAGCTGGATGTGCTGTTCGTGACCGGACCCGGCCACGGCGGGCCCGCGCTGCTGGCCAACACCTGGCTCGAGGGCTCCTACAGCGAGACCTACCCGGACGTGCCCAGGGACGCGTCCGGGATGCGGCGGCTGTTCCGCCAGTTCTCCTTCCCCGGCGGGGTGCCCAGCCACGTCGCGCCGGAGGTGCCCGGCTCAATTCACGAGGGCGGCGAGCTCGGCTACTCCCTGGCGCACGCCTTCGGGGCCGCGTTCGACAACCCGGACCTGCTGGTGGCCTGCGTGGTCGGCGACGGCGAGGCCGAGACCGGACCGCTGGCCGCCAGCTGGCACGCGAACAAGTTCCTCGATCCGGCCAGCGACGGCACCGTGCTGCCGATCCTGCACCTGAACGGCTACAAGATCGCCAATCCCGCCGTCCTGGCCCGTATCCCGCACGAGGAGCTGGACGCGCTGCTGCGCGGCTACGGCTACGACCCCCGCTACGTCGAGGGGGAGGACCCGACCGCGATGCACGCCCGCATGGCCGAAGTGCTCGACCAGGTGATCGACGACATCCAGCGCATCCAGCACGAAGCACGCGCGGGGCAGGACGGTGCCCGCCCGCGCTGGCCGATGATCGTGCTGCGCAGCCCGAAGGGCTGGACCGGACCCGCGACCGTGGACGGCGTGGCGGTCGAGGGCACCTGGCGCTCCCACCAGGTCCCGCTCGCCGGCGTCCGCGACAATCCCGACCACCTGCGGCTGCTGGAGTCCTGGCTGCGCGGGTACCGCCCGGAGGAACTGTTCGACGAGCGCGGCGCGCCGCGCCCCGAGCTGTCGGCACTGGTCCCCGACGGCCCTCGGCGCATGGGGTCCACCCCGCACGCCAACGGCGGCCTGCTGCTGCGCGACCTGCACATCCCCGACATCCGCGCCCACGCCGTGGAGGTCGCCAAGCCCGGCGCCACCACCTCGGAGCCGACGAGGGCGTTGGGCCGCCTGCTGCGTGACGTGATGGTCGCCAACGCCGACGCGCGCAACTTCCGGCTCTTCGGACCGGACGAGACGGCCTCCAACCGGCTCGACGCGGTGTATGAGGCCAGCGACAAGCAGTGGCAGGCAGAGACGCTGCCCGTCGATGAGCACCTCGGCCGCCAGGGGCGGGTCGTCGAGGTGCTGTCCGAGCACCTGTGCCAGGGGTTCCTGGAGGGCTACCTGCTCACCGGCAGGCACGGGCTCTTCAACTGCTACGAGGCGTTCATCCACATCGTCGACTCGATGTTCAACCAGCACGCGAAGTGGCTCAAGACCCACCAGAAGCTCGTGTGGCGCCGACCCGTCGCCTCGCTGAACTACCTGCTCAGCTCGCACGTCTGGCGGCAGGACCACAACGGCTTCTCCCACCAGGACCCCGGCTTCATCGACCACGTGATGAACAAGAAGGCCGAGGTCGTCCGGGTCTACCTCCCGCCGGACACGAACACCCTCCTCACCGTCGCCGACAGCTGCCTGCGCAGCCGCGACGCGATCAACGTCGTCGTCGCGGCGAAGAACGAGACACCCGACTGGCTCGGCATCGAGGACGCGGTCCTGCACTGCGCCAGGGGCGCGGGCATCTGGGAGTGGGCGAGCACGGACGACGGCGACGTGGAACCGGACGTGGTGCTCGCCTGCGCGGGCGACGCGCCCACCATGGAGGTGCTCGCCGCCACCGCGCTCCTGCGCGAGCACCTGCCCGGGCTGCGGATCCGCGTGGTCAACGTCGTCGACCTGATGCGCATGCAACCGGACACCGAGCACCCGCACGGCATGCCCGACCGCGAGTTCGACGCGCTGTTCACCCGCGACCGGCCGGTCATCTTCGCCTACCACGGCTATCCGTGGCTGATCCACCGGCTGACCTACCGCCGCACGAACCACGCCAACCTCCACGTCCGCGGCTACAAGGAGGAGGGCACCACGACCACGCCGTTCGACATGCTCGTGCTCAACGACATGGACCGCTACCGCCTCGTCATCGACGTCATCGACCGGGTGCCCGGGCTGGGGCCGAGGGCGGCGCGGCTGCGTCAGCACATGCAGGACCAGCGCGCCCGCCACCACGCCTGGATCCGCGAGCACGGTGAGGACCTGCCCGAGGTGCGCGGCTGGACGTGGCAGTTCTGATGTCCGCCGTGCTCGTGGTCAACGCGGGCTCGTCGAGCCTCAAGCTGCGCGTCCTCGATGCCGATGACACCGTCCTGGCGAGCCACGACATCCAGCGGTGGACAGGTCAGGACGAGACCGCGCCGATCGCGGACTTCCTGGCCGACGCGCCGAAGGTCCACGCCGTCGGGCACCGGGTCGTGCACGGCGGCCCGGAGTTCACCGGTCCCGTCCGCCTCGACGCCGAGACGCGCGCGGCGATCGAGCGGCTGAGCGAGCTGGCGCCCCTGCACCAACCCCGCGCGCTGGCCGGGATCGACGCCGCCACGGCCCTGCTGCCCGACGTGCCGCAGGTGGCGTGCTTCGACACGGCGTTCCACGCCACGATGCCGCCCTCGGCGGCGACCTACGCCCTGCCCGCCGCGTGGCGCCGTCGATGGGGCCTGCGCCGATACGGGTTCCACGGCCTCTCCCACGCCTACGCGTCGCGGCGGGCGACCGGGCTCGCGGGACTGGCCGTGGAGCGGGCCCGGGTGGTCGTCTGCCACCTGGGAGCGGGGGCGTCCGTCGCGGCGGTCGCAGGCGGGCGCTCGGTGGACACCACCATGGGGTTCACCCCCTTGGCGGGGCTGGTGATGGCCACCCGCAGCGGCGACGTCGATCCCGGCCTGCTGCTGTGGCTGCTGCACGGCGACCGGCTCACCCTCGACGACCTGGCCGACGGGCTGGAGCACGCCTCCGGGCTCGCGGGGCTCAGCGGCCACGGCGGCGACATGCGTGACGTGCGCCGCGCCGCCGCCGCGGGCGACCCGCACGCCGCCCTGGCGCTGGAGGTGTACGTGCACCGCCTCCGCCAGGCCGTCGCCGCCATGGCCGCGTCCCTCGGCGGCCTCGACCTGCTGGTGTTCACCGGCGGCGGGGGCGAACACGACGCCGCGCTGCGGGCGGAGACCGCCGCCGGGCTCGGCTTCCTGGGAATCACCCTCGACGACGAGCGCAACCGCGGCACCTCGGAGGACGCCCGCATCAGCGCACCGGACGCGACCGTGACGACCTGGGTCATCACGGCCCGCGAGGACATCGAGATCGCCGCCCAGACCCGCGCTGCGCTGCGAGCGCGCTGATCCCGCCGAAGCCGTCAGCCGGTGTGCTGGTCGAGCATCCCCGGCCCGAACACCTCGTAGCGGAGGCGCTCGGCGGGGAGTCCGCGGCGCAGCAGGGACGATCGGACATCCCGCATGAACGGCACCGGCCCGCACAGGTAGGCGGTGGTGTCCGGGGTCAGCGGAAGGATGCCGGGGTCCATCCGGCCGGGGCGCGAGTCGTTGTGCTGGCCGGACTCGTACCAGGTCAGGCAGTCGGAGTGGGTCAGGCCCGCGAGGGCGTGCGCGCAGTCGGCGCGCAGGGCGTGGTGGGCGGGGGAGCGGTCGGCGTGGGCGGCGACGACCGGCCGCGTGGGCTGGGTGCGGGCGAGGTGGTCGAGCATGGCCGCCATGGGGGTGATGCCGATTCCCGCGCTGATCAGGAGCACCGGGGATGTGGCGGGGACGAGCGTGGTCTCCCCGGCGGGCGGTCCGACCAGCAGGGAGTCGTCCTCGGCCAGGTGGTTGTGCAGGTGGGTGGACACCATGCCGTCCGGTGTCGCGGCGGTGCCGCGCACCCGGCGCACTGTGATCCGCATCGACCCGCGGCCGGGCCCCTGGGACAGCGAGTACTGGCGGGGCTGGCGGCGGCCGTCGGGCAGATCCACCGCCACGGAGACGTACTGCCCCGGGGTGAAGTCGGGGATCGCGTCGTCCCTGTCGGGAATCAGGGTGAACGACACGGTGTCGACCGCCTCGTCGAGGCGCTTGGCCACCCGCCAGCGCCGCCACAGGGCGGTCGGCTCCACTCCGGCCCGCTGGTAGAGACGGGCCTCGGCGGCGATGAGCCTGCAGGCGAGCAGCCAGTAGACCTCGTCCCACGCCGCGGCGACGGCGGGGGTGACGGCGTCGCCGAGGACCGCGGCGACCGAGGCCAGCAGGTGGCGTCCCACGACCGGGTACTGGTCGGCCCGGATGCCCAGGGACACGTGCTTGTGCGCGATCCGCTCGGCGACCATGTCGAAGCCCCCGCCTGGCGCGTCGCCCAGCAGGTGCTCGGCGAAGGCGACCACCGCGGACGCCAGTGCAACCCGCTGCCTGCCGTCGGCCTGGTTTCCCTGGTTGAACAGGTGGAGAAGGTCAGGGTGGGCGGCGAACATCGACGGGTAGAAGTGGGCGGTGATGTCGACGGCGTGGGCGCGGACGACGGGCAACGTGGCGCGGACAACGGCCGCGGAGGCTGCGGACAGCACGGAATCTCCTTCAGTGGGACGCTGTCCTCACTCTGCGGCCGCGCCTGAGCGGGAGATAGGGAAGCAACGACCGCAAGATCAAGGACCTTGGTCCCGGGCGATCCCGCGGGCGGTCGTGGTCAGTCTCGCGGGACGCGGATGACGTCGCCGGGGTTGATGATGTCGGGGTTGGTGATGGTGCCGGGGTTCGCGGCGACGAGGCGGTGGTGGAGGGCGCCGTTGCCGTAGTGCTGGGCGGCGATGCCCCACAGCGTCTCGCCCTGCTGGACGACGTGCTCGGAGTACACCCGGTACCCGGGGACGATCTTGGGTCCGTACACGACGGGAACGACGACCTTGTCGAGCTCGGCGCCGTCGTCGGGGGAGGTGTGGAAGACCTCCACGAACAGCCGGTCGAGCGTGAAGGCCGCCCCCGCGACGTCGACGGTGATCTGGAACTGTCCGTGGCCGCCGATGCCGTCGCCCGCCATGAAGTGCCCGGTCACCTCGTCGTGACCTTCGTGGACGCGATACTCGAAGTTCGCCTCGAAGGCGCCCCCCGCGACCCCGGCCACCATGATGGTGCTGCCCACCAGGTCGTACATCCTGGGCTGCTGCACATCGATGCTCATGACTTTGCCCCCTTTCGCCACACCAGCCTGACCCCCGCCGCGCGGACCTCGCCAGGGCAGGAAGACCCGCGCGGCGTCGGCCGATCGTCAGTCGGCGGCGGTCACCAGGCCGTAGCCGCCATCGTCCCGCCGGTACAGCAGGCGTCCGCGACCGTCGGTGTCGTCGAGGTAGAACAGCGCGGGTTCTGCGGACAGGTCGAGGCGCGCCTGCGCCTGCTGGGCGGTGAGCCGTGCGGCGCTCTGGTCGGACGGCCACACGGGCAGGTCGGGACCGATCCACGGCGGAGTGCCGTGCGCGGCGGCGAGGAGGTAGCCCTCCGTCGTGCGGCGGAGCAGGCAGTCCTCACCGGATGTGTGGGTGAACAGGTGGAACGCGTAGTCCAGGGCCTCCATGTCGGCGATGGCGTCCTCCACCGAACAGCGGTCGGCGCTGTAGGTCGGGTGCGACACCACCGTCCGGCCAGGAGCGGGCCCGTCGTGGACCGTGGTCACGCGGTGACCGCGCCCGCGCCGGGAGTGGGTGCGGAGCTGGCGCGCCAGGCGGTGGGTGAGGCGGTCCACGGCGGTCCGGGCGGTGTCGGCGCGGGCGTGGGTGTGCAGCACCGTGCCGTCGACGTCGACGTGCGACGTCGCCTCCACCGCCTCGGCGACCGCGGGGTCGGGCAACCGGGTGATCGTGATCCGAACCCTGTGCACCGGTCCGTGCGCGTGCTCGAGCGCGGCGTTGACCTTCGCTTCGGCGTACTCGCCGATGCCCAGGCCCAACACGCCGCGAACGGTCACGATAGGGGCGGTCCGGTCGGTTGTCGCGTGACTCATGGTGTCTCCTGTGGAGCGTGGACTGACAACTCGAGACTGGAGTGCGGGCAGGGCAGGCGCACAGGGACTTCCGTCGCACCCGCGTCGGGACCGTCGGCAGCCGAGGACCACTTCGCGCTTTGGTCCCCCGGAGGTCGGGGCTTTGGTCGCTGTCGCGAGCCGCTCTCGGCGCGGTGGGCTGAAGCCAGGTTCGCGAAAGGAGAGACGATGACCAGCCTGATCCCCCGCAACACCGCGATCGCCGACCTGTTCCGCGTCCTGGAGGAGGGCTTCCCCTTCGCCGGGCGCCACGTCGTCAGGGTCGAGGACTACCAGGAGGACGGCCAGTACGTCCTGCGCGCCGAGCTCCCCGGCGTCGACCCCGCCCAGGACATCGATGTCAGCGTCGACGGGAACCTGCTGACCGTCACGGCCGAGCGCTCGGACAGCAGGCACGAGAGGACCCACTCGGAGTTCCGCTACGGCTCCTTCGGCCGGTCCGTCCGCCTGCCCGCGGGCGCCGACCCGGCCGGGATCACCGCGAGCTACGAGGCGGGCGTCCTGGAAGTCCGCGTGCCGATCACCGAGGCGAGCCCGGCCCGGCGCATCGCCGTCGAGGTCGGCAAACCCTGACGAGGGAGGGTGTGATGAAAGCGCGGGACGTGATGACCAGGCCCGTGGTGAGTGTCCGCGCGGGCACGACCATCCGCGAGGCGATCGCCATCCTCACCGACAAGGGGTTCGCCGCGTTGCCCGTGGTCGACGACGCGGGCCGCGTGATCGGGCTGTTCAGCGAATCCGACGCCCTGGCCGCCACCTCGGGGGCCGATCACCGGGACGACCCGGTGTCCACGGCGCTGAGCAGGCCGGTCGAGGTGGCCGCGCCCACCGACGACACCGCCGCGATCGCGGCCCGCATGCTGCGCGGGCGCCTGCGGTGTGTGCCGGTGGTGGAGGAGGGCGTGCTGGTCGGCATGGTCGCCCGGCGGGACCTGCTGCGCGTGCTCGTGCGCGACGAAGACGTGGTCGCCGCGAACGTGCGGTCCCTGCTCGACGACTACGCGGGCAGCACGAGGCGCTGGTCGGTCACCCTGCGCCGCGGCGCGGCGACGGTGACCGGCGAGTTCGCCGATGAGGCCGAGCGCCGGGTCGTCACCGCCCTGGTCCGCACCGTGCCCGGGGTGACCTCGGTGCAGGTGGGTCCTGTCCACGCCGACCTGGCCTGGACCGACTGAATCCGGGTGGCCGGGCGCCCACCGTGCGGTGCTCGGCCGCCCGAAACCCGACGACCACCGCACGGGCGGTGGGAACCCGACAGGGAAGACCGATGGCGACGATCAGCGTGACCCACCTGCATGGCAACCGCTTCCTGGCCACCACGCGCAACCACCCGGTGCTGGTGGACCAACCGGGCGACGACATCGCCCCCACCCCCGTCGAGCTGTGCGTGATGGCACTGGCGTCCTGCGCGGCGCACTACGCCGTCGGCTACCTGCGCGCCGAGGGCCTGTGCGACCGGGGCGTCACCGTCGAGTGCCGCTGGTCGATGCGGCCGAACCCGGCGCGCGTCGGACGGGTCGAGATCGCGGTGCGCACCCCGCAGCCGCTGACCGACAAGCACCGCTGCGGGCTGCTCGCCGCGGTCGACCACTGCACCGTCCACAACACCCTGCGCCTACCGCCGGACATCGACGTGCGCGTCACCGACGGCGCCAGCCTGGCGGGCAGCCGATGAACGCCGACGCCGCACCCGCGGTGGACTTCCTGGGCGGGGTAGGCACGGTCACCGGCAGCAAGCACCTGATCTCCTCCGGCACCGCCCGGGTCCTGGTCGACTGCGGCCTGTTCCAGGGACTGTCCTCGCTACGCAAGCGCAACTGGTCGCGCCCGCCGCTGGACGTGTCCGAACTGGACGCCGTCGTGCTGACCCACGCCCACCTCGACCACACCGGCTACCTGCCAGTCCTGGTCCGCGAGGGCTGGCGCGGGCCGGTGTACGCCACCGCGGACACCGCGCGGCTGGCCGAGATCCTGCTCGCCGACAGCGCCCACCTCATGATGGAGGAGGCCGCGCACGCCAACGCCCGCGGCTGGTCCAAGCACCACCCGGCCCTCCCCCTCTACGACCAGCGCGACGCCGCCGCGGCGGTGGCCTGCCTGCGACCCGTCGACTTCGACACCCCGTTCACCGTCGCCGACGGCGTGGAGGCGGAGTTCGGCACCGCAGGGCACATCCTCGGCTCGGCATGGGTGCGCCTGGGCCTCGCAGGCGGCGCCAAGACCGTGGTCGTCAGCGGAGACCTCGGCAGGCCCGGACACCCCCTGCTCAACTCGCCTCGCCCCCGCCCCGCCTGCGATGCACTGCTGCTGGAATCGACCTACGGCCTGCGCTCGCACGACGACACCGGCGTCGACGAGCACCTGGCGGAAACGATCAACACCACCGTCCGCCACGGCGGCAGCGTGCTGATCCCCGCCTTCGCCGTCGACCGCACCGAGGTCGTGCTGATGGCCCTGGCCCGCCTGCGGCGAGCCGACCTGATCCCGGACCTGCCGGTCCTGGTCGACAGCCCGATGGCCCTGGCCTCCCTGCGCGTCTACCGCCAGGCGATCGCCGACCACGACCCACGACTGCGCCCCGAACTCTGGTGCGGCGACGACCCCTTCGCCCCACTGCGCCTGCACGAACTGCACACGGTCGAGGAGTCGATGACAGCCAACCACCCGCGAGTGCCCTCGATCATCGTCTCCGCCTCGGGCATGGCCACCGGCGGACGCGTCCTGCACCACCTCAAACACCTCCTTCCCGACAACCGAAACACGGTGGTCATCGTCGGCTTCGCCGCCGCGGGCACCCGAGCCCGCCTCCTGGCCGACGGCGCCCGCTTCATCAAGATCCACGGCTACTACGTCCCGGTCCGCGCGACAGTCCGCGTCCTCGACGGCTTCAGCGCCCACGCCGACGCCGAGGACCTCATCGCGTGGGCCACCGCCGCGCCCCCACCTCACACCGCCTACCTCGTGCACGGCGAACCCGACGCCAGCAGCACCCTCGCGCAACGCCTGCGCGACGACCACGGCTGGAACGCCGTCGTTCCCCGCGAGGGCGAACACGTCCTCGTCTGAGGTGGCGTCTCGTACCTGATAGAACCGAACGTGTTGCTCACGACGCTTCAGAATGTGACCCCGTGGGTCCAACTCGTCCACGAGGCCTGACGCGCCATCGCGATCCGGATCGGTCCCCACTACCTCGTGGGGATCACGAAGACGTGACCGTGCACAACCTCACTCAGGAACTGCCGGATCGCCGTCCAGTGCAGCGGTCGTGGGGCGTATCCGTCGAAGTAGCTCAGCGGGAGGTGCGTGATCAGCAGCATCGCGGCGACCAGCACCGCGACCTGGGGCGGCGTCAGCTCACGTCCGGTGTGCCGCAGGTGGAGCACGAGGACGACGACCAGGTTGGTCACCAAGAGGAAACCCCACCGGTCCTTGTCCCAACCGGCGAAGGCGAGCGTGGCGGGCATGGTGATGGCGGCGGCCGCGATGACGCCGTGGACCAAGGCGAGCGGCGGTCTGCTCACGTTGACCGTCAGCGCGTCACCGACGAGACGCAGAACCAGGAACGCGACTACGGCGATCGTCAGGAACGGCGCGAGGTAGAGCAGCACCTTGCTGACGCTGTAGAGCTGCCAACTCTGGCTCTGGGTGCGGTTGAACAGCGCCAAGGCATCCGGCCGGTAGGGGAAGTCGGCCTGCGCCACCGTGGCCGCCAGCCGGCCGGTAGCACCCGGCGCCGCCGGAGCGACGGCAAGTAGCACGGCGCCGGTCACCAGGGCGGGCGGCGCCAGGGCGGCCAACGCCCGCCAGAACGCCAGCCGCCACAGCGCCACCATCGCGAAGATCGGCAACACGGTCAACACCGTGATCTCGTGCGCCAGCACGCTGAGCGTCATCACCGCGACGGCGAGCACCACCCGGTTCCGGTGGAGCAGCCACAACGCGGCGAACAACAGGAGGTAGAGGACGTGGTCGTAGTAGCCGACCTCGTGGAAGAAGTAGCCCCCGGTGGGCAGCAGCAGCCAGCCCACGATCAGCAGCCGCACGCTGGCCGATCCCGTCCGCAGATAAACGCCGACCACCACACCCAGCACCGCGGCCGACACCAGGAAACTCCACCCCGCGAAGACCCAGTAGTCGTAGTCAGTCGCCAGGGCGAGCGGTCGCAACAGCGTGCCGACCAGCACACGGCGACGGAAGCCGTCGGTGACTGATACGGAATGCAGCGTGGCGGTCCACGCGCTGGGCGCCCGGAACCCGGTGTAGACCGCCAGACCGATCGCCACGACCAACAGCCCGATCGCCAACGGGCGAGCGCGCAGAATCCCGGGCACTGGCTCGCGTGTCGTCATGCCATCGCCATCGACCTGGGCATGCCGACGAGCAGCGGCCCTCATGACCTTGGTCGCAGGCGCACCCGCCACATCCGCCATCCCGAGAACCCCATCCGCTCGAATGATCCGTGGCGCCCACCGCTTCGCTCTGACCTGCGTGGTGAACGCGGCTCCTGTCCGGCTAGGGGCTGGCGGACGCCTCCGCGTCCCTCTCGGGCCTCTGGCCAAGGATGCGGCCCCGCACACCGCGGTCACCTTCCGCTTGGCGGCGCCCACCCACGCTGCTGCTGTGCCTCCGTCGCGGATAGGAGCCCCTGGACCGGCGCCACACCCCGAGCGTGCCGAAGAGCAGGAGGACCGCCCCGGCGACCAGCACGCTCGCCGCGGCGCCCACGGTGCCGCCGGTCCAGTCCCACAGGGCTTGCGGTACGGCGACGGTCGTCCCGATGACCGCGCCCGCGAGCAGGACCGGATGGCGGTAGCGGGCGTAGGCGAGCGAGCAGAACACCGCGATCCCTGCGGTGAGGATGTAGGCCCAGGTGACCCGGCCGAGCCCATCGATCGCCAGCTGGGCGCCGATCAGCGCGGTGGCCACCGCGATCCCGTACCCGGCCCAGGCCGGTCGCACGAGTTCGGACACGGTAAGAGCGCCCCACAGCACGCCCAGTGCCACCAGGGCCGCCGCCGCGGCCCGCCCCTCGCCCCCGGCCTCGGCCAGCACAAGGTCGACGACCAGGGCGAACGCGCTGATCCCCGCGACGCCCAGGCTGGGCAGTGATGGCAGGTACGCGTAGGTCAGAGCCGACAGGGCCAAGGCGGTCGAAGCAGCCCACATCCCTGCATGGGCGGTTGCGACAGTGCCCGCGGCCAGGGCACCGACCCCGGCGCCGAGAGCGAACAGAGCGGTCGCGGCGCGGTGGCCCGCGCGGCTGCCGTGCTGGCTGACCAGCAGTCCAGCCACGAGCAGACCCGCGGTCGCCCCCAGCACCACAAGGCTGCGCGCCGGGCGCGACAGGTCCGCCCAGGAGGTGGCGACCATCAGCGCCGCGCCCACAAGGACCAAGCCGCCACCGAGGTACGCGAGGATCTCGCTGCGCCTAGCGGTCGCCGGGACCCGTTCCTCGGCGAGGGCGTCACGCACCGCATCGTGTTGCCAACTGGCCAGAACGCCCTCCCCAACCAGCTTGCGCAACGCTGCTTCCTGTTCCGATGTCAGGACCCGGTCCATGACTGCTCCCTGTTCGCCGCGTGCACCGCCCCGTCGGGCATCCGAAGGCGATCATGTCCAGCGCGCAGCAACCGGGTAAGGGACGTGCGTCCCTACTCAAGCGCGTCCAAGGTCTCCACTCGCGGAACGAATCCGGAACCTCTCGACCCCCCGGGTCCCCACAACCCGATTACCGCCTCCGACGACACCTCTACTCGTCCCGCGCGCCGTCGAACCGCCGCTTCCGATGGAACCGAACAGCATGTCCAGACAGGGTCGCGCCCGGCGGTGGCGCAGGCAGCGCAAAAAGAAGGCGACAACTGACATCAGCGTCGAGCGCCTGACAGCGGCACTCAACGCAGCCGACAAGAACGAGCTGTATCGCCTGCTAGGACTGAACGTCAGATTCGACAAACACGCCCACCTGGTGGAGGCTCATGCCGATCCTTCACCAGGTTGGGCGTACTGATTGTGTCCGAGGGGCGACTTGCGCACTAACCACACGCGTCTACCTGAATTGAGGTTGTCCCGTGCAACAGCCACTGGGACATCTGCCTGGACACCCAAATACGTACTCTGACCTGGGAGAACGTGCCGGGGACAGGCTGCCGAGGACGTGCCCTTCCCGTCCAAATACCTTCCGTGGACGTACGTTGGCGTGCGGTTCAGCGCAGGACGGACCGGCCGCTAGATGTTCCGACGTGGTCGACGTACGCTCTCGCCCGCGAGTCACCGACGGCCAACCGTTTGGAGCCTGACTCCGGACGGTAAGGTACGCCTACCAAGGCAACGCGGGTGTGGGTCCACCGTAAGGACCCGCCGCTGTCGACGTGTCCAGCGGCGCCTTAAACACACGGTTCACAGCCGGTGTCTACGACCGTCAGAGGGCGAACTTCCTGGTGCTCCCGGCCGGTGTGCTCAAGGCGGTTCCTCGCTCACGTGCCTTGGCGTCCGCGGAGCCAAGACGATGCGGCTTGACAGCCATCCATCGACCCCCCGGCCCGGCTAGTGGCTAACGACCACGGCGGGGTGATGCCCAGCGGGCTCACCCACCTCCATCGACGCAGCCACTCCGTGCGCCGAGGGGGGGCTCCACCTGCGGGGGGGGGGGGG
>NZ_BMRB01000002.1:0-145230 GCF_014648415.1 Actinokineospora fastidiosa | reverse complement strand
GGGGGGGGGGGGGCATCCGTAGTCAGCCGATGTCCGTACTGGTTGCGCCAGCCACGACAGCACCCGTAGATGTTCGGTGGGCGAACCGAAGCACAACATGTGAGAGGCGATGCGTTCGTTGGGCCGAGGCAAGCCGAGGTGCAGTAGACACGACCACCCAACACGCGCGTGCGCGCGCGAACGAGAAGCCTGGATGGTTCGATGATGGCCGCGGTCGGACTGACGATAGGCATGTCGCACGACCGTGGGTGGCGGCACACCCTCGTCGTCATCGCGCTGGACTGACTGTGCTCCCGGCTTACGCCTGATCTTTGCAGCGGGTTAGAACTCGCTGTCACCGAAAGCTCAGATGCGAGATCATCGCGCCATGACAGATCCAGACCCGCCGAGCATCCTCTACGTGGACTCCACCGCCAAGTACAGGAGACTCGAAGGATGGGGAATCAACTTGGTCAATAAGATGTCCGTTCGATTGCGGGATGCGCTCGACATTGGGGAATGCCGGTCCATGGCCACTGGCGCACCTATGTACATTCCTGAGGGACCGCACTTCGTCTACGACGATGCGCCTCGGCTCTTTCTAGGCCGACGTGGGCGCGGGCCCCTTTACGTAGCGTGGGATACCAACCTGCTACTTGACTATTTTCAATTTGGCTCCCGGCTATGGCGTGGTGACCCCTTACCCGAAACAGTCGATGAAAACTACTCCTCCGAACTGGAAGGGCTACAGTTGGTGCTCACGCTTTGGATTATGCGCGATATCCGCTTTGTGATCCTTCCTCAGACAATCAGTGATGCCAAGAAGGAGCTCTCCGAGGAACGAAGGCTAAACAGAATCAACGCCTTTGAAGAGTTCGTGTCTGCACTTCGGTTGGTCGGCAGCGGACTGCCTGCGGATGACACTCCATCGAGAGACGGGATACTGAGTCTGCCGGACAAGGAGCTACAGCGCGCCCTCCAGGGAGTGCCTTCTGGCTATGACAGAAGGCTTGTCGAAGCGGCGGTGCGTGGTGGGGCGACAGTGTTCCTCAACAGGGATGCGAAGGTCTTGCGGAATCGCGACGCGTTCCGGCCGTTCGGGCTTCTGATCGCCAGCTCGCTCGACCTACTGGAGGAGCTTGTCGGATGTGGTTCGTTTCATTGCATGCTCGCGCCTCAGTACGCGCAGTGGCCAATGATGGATCAGCAACGCGTAGGCCACCTCATACGTGCATTGCCTGAGTTCGGCCGTGGTGAGAGCCTAGGGAAGGGCATCTAACCGAATCTTGGCGTGGAGTAATTGGGGTCAACCGGCACATAGCGCGGTAACAACAGGATCGGCTGGCGCGATTATGTACACATGGCCGCAACAGAAGTTTCGGAAGAGGGGTTGGAGCAAATGCTTCGTTCGCTGCTTGCCAACTGGGAGGTAGAGACCGCTCAACTTGAAGGAAAGAGGGGGACCACTGAGCTTCAGATGGTAGCCGTTTTTTCGTTGGCGGCCCATGCGCACCGACTTGCGTCGGCAGTCCTAGTCCTGCGTTCAACAAAGCTGTTCCTGGAGTCCATTCCGCTGACGCGCGAAGCGTTTCAGTTTGCTCTGACCGCCCACTGGTTGACCGTTTGGCCATCAGCTGTCGACGGATTCATCGCAGAGTCTGAGAGGCAGCACAACCTGACGCTCTCTAGCGTGATTAAGGCCGGATGGGAAGCATTGGCCGAAAGGGAGGAAGCGCCCGCCAAGACAAAGGATTTCACCGCTCAATCGGCACGGAATTTTCATCAACTTTGCAACGATCTTACACCGGCGGGACAGGAAGCCTACGCCATGTACAGGATTCTGTCCTCCTACACTCATCCTGGGTACCGAGTTATCGACCAGTACTTGGCTGGCGAACCCATTAGGGGGCACACATATCCCGTGAAGTTTACCCAGGATGATGCCCGGCCGTGGCTATTTATTACGTGCTGTTGCGTGATCTGGGCAGCCAGGGCAGTTGACCGATTGACCTTGCGCCAGGAACGACGAGGAGAACTGCGTTCGGCAGCCAAACGCCTCGGCATTAAGGCTGAACTCCAACTGTCAGAGGATTTCAAGGTCCGGGAACGGAAGGCTCGACGGGGCAACTGGAAGAACCAGGCGGACTGATCTCGGGCACCAGCATTGTGATGCAGATCGCTAGACGGTGCTGGCAAGAACCTGATTTATGAACTCTTGCGAGGATGTTCCGTCAAGGGTTAGCGTCTTAATGTGGGATATTAGTTCGGCGCACTTCTTGGTGACAGCATTGGTGGTATGGGTAGGCGGCCGCAAAGTCCCCTGCTTACAACCTATTTGACTGCCGTTTCCGGTATCAAAAAGAGTGAATGAGCTAATCGATGCGGATAGAAAATGGATGGAAATCGAACTATATTGATCGCAACTTGTGGGCGAGCAGCCATTCGAGCGAGGTGCCCAAGCTGCTCCCGCATGGTTGATGCATCGCCGACTTGACGGCTGTAGGCGGCACGGTGTAACGCGGGATTCGGCGTTGTGGTGGCGGGCTGGCCCCGCTGTGAGCGTGGAGAGTGCTGCGTTAAGCCACGATAGGTGCTGGCACGCCGAGCTGAATCCTGACCTGCGGCGAGGTCGTCCCGATGCCCGTCCAAGCCGCCGTGAGCCGGTGCGAGATCCCCGACGTTGGATTCTGGCCTACGGACACGCGCTCCTACTTGTTAGTTGTCGTCGAGCGTCGAGTCGTCGGGGACCCCGAGTACTTTGCGGGCAGATTCCGCGAATCGACGGACCTGGGTCAACAGCGGCATGGTGTCGACAGCTCGCCCGTCCAAGACCGCTGTCAGGTTGGCGGCGAACATCCGGATCAGCTCGGTTGCTTCGTCTCGGGTCTGCGCGGGCCCGATGATCCCGAGCGGTGCGTAACGGTCACGACACGTCGCGGCGAGTTCGAGGAGCCGGTCCCGCAGGTCTTGAGGAAGCTTTTCGTGGACTCGAACGTGGTCGCTGGCGTGTCGCAGTTCGATCCGCACGTTCGAGATCGCGGCGAGGAAGGCGGTGAATACCCGTAACCGTTCATCTCGCCAGCACATAGTAACGGTGTTTGCATGGTCTTCAGCCCGACGCGCCCGCTCTCGCTCCCAGCGCAGGTCTTCACGGTCTTGTTCTCGTCGCCACCTCACGTCCTCCCGGTGCGCGCTTACGAGTTGACCAGCGATGACGCCCACGATGCCAAACATGGCGACCAGCAACGGAACCCACAGGGGTACGTGTCCACTCGACATGATCAGAGAATAGGGCGAACCTGAGCGGCTGTTGTGAAGAATGACCGCCAGTGGTGGGTACACGCAGGTCCAGCGCGCCGACCAGCGCCCCGGCACGTCCACGGGTGGCAGCTCGGCAACGCGCCGTAGGCTCATGGGGTCGTACCGCCGGGTAACCGAGAACCCTTCGACATCGGGAGTCCTGGTCGATGCCGCGGGGAGCGCCGACCGCACTGTAGTCATCTGCTAACCGACTTGAAGAGCCCGCATTGGACGCGGAGCGCCGTGGCCGGTGGGGACGGGACGCGGCGTTGGTTCGGCACGCGTCGGGATGACCATGAGAGTTAAGGACGATAGCTGTCAACCTGCCGAGATGCGGCTGGCACAAGTAAACGAAGGTCGTCCCGCTCGTCCGCTCGAGGCGGGCCCCTCCGTTCGGTTGACCACTGTCTCACGGGAGGCACGTCCCCCGAGTAAGATCAAGCCAACGGGATCGCCAAACTGACAAAGTAAGTGATGGCATGACGAACCACACTCCTTCGGAACCCGCACCAGAAAAGTCTGTCACCAACGAGAATTTGCCGAAAGGTGAAGTTGTTAGCAACGAACTTTCTGGCGATGTTCACGGAATCTCCTTGCAGGCCAAAGATATTGCTGGAGGGATTCATTTTAACGTGAATGATCTCACTCTGGCTTCCACGCGAGGGAGTGGAGCATTTGTGCGGACGCTCAAGCTCCTTAGAGGATGGATTTTTGTAACGGCGGCGACCTTCTGTGCCTGCGCTCTTTTCGCTAATTTGATGGATAGATGGTTGGCGCGGGGACTGCTCTTTGTGCACTTGCTGATCGATGGAGTAGTTGTTGCCATCTCTGCAGTACTGTTCCTGGTCGGTTTTGCGCACTCGAGGCGATCAGGACTGGATTTTTATTCATACACCCGGAAGGTTGTCGGGTGGATCGCCCCGAAAACATTCAAAGCGACGTCTATGGCGACATTGCTTACATTCGTGGTTACGCTAGCTGTCCTTCTGGTAATTCTGTCGAACAGTTCTCCGCGGGCGGATGCGACTGGAGCGTACGGCTATAACGGCGTCCTCTTGTTCTTCTTCGTTCTTCTGATCTTTTCGGTATGCGCTCTTGTTGCAAAACGGGGTGAAAGTTCGAGGTGAATCGGGCTTGATTCCAAAGTGGAACTGGTTGGTTCAAGCTCCATTGCGTTGGTGATCGCTGAGGCGGCCGCGAACTTAGCCAGGGTGACATGCGATGACGGGCTGGACCGACGGCTCGTTGCGCCGAGCTCCTAGCGGTGCCTGTGGACGACTGTGGGTTGACGCCAGTGACGGGAAGGGGCGTACAGGGAGATCCCCATCGCGGTAGTGGGGTAACGCCGGTTACGGATCGACCCTTGACTCATCTGCTACAGATATGAGGTTTTCGCCAAGCGGTCGACCATGGATTGAAGGCTCCTTCTGGTGTGTTCAGAAGTGAGCGCGCTCTGGGTTATCCTGGTGCGTAGGTCAAGATAGGCACTAGTCTGGGGATCGTGAAGGAATACTCCACTAGTGCCGAGGTTCACGTGGATGACTGGTTGCTCCTTTGGAAACTCCATCAGAAGCCAGGAATGGGTAAGGAGTCCTACTTGGCGACCGGCGCGGACTAGGCGTACTCCGATCCCACGCTTTGACGCTTCGATGAGCTTGACTAGCTGATCGAAAAGCGTATGTGGGTTGGCGACGGGAGTTAGAAGGGCGGTCTCATGGATGAAGGCTGTGTAGTCGACACGTTGGAGTTCTTGTTGATGGCGTTCCTGAACCCTCCACCAGGCTGCCACCTGGGCGGAAGCGGCGCCGCTGAGATGCATGCAGCTCGCTGCGTAGTCGTACGTCTGTAGGAGCTTCGGGATCGCACCCAAAGAGAGCTCTGTTAGCGAAGAGGCGGCAGGCAGCAACCCGGAGAGTGCGCAGAGCCCGGGCAGCTCGGGCGGAGGCGGTGGTTGCCACCAACCCGCCTGTACCTCTCCGCGGGCGGCCTGGATTAGGGCGGCTCGTTCCTTCGGGCGGATGCCGTAGAGCGTTAGTAGGACTGCGACGTCTTCGCTGGTGATGTGGCGTTTGCCGTTCTCCATGCGGCTCAGGGTGGGGAGGGACAGGTGGGAGAGTTCGGATGCTCGTTCGAGGCTGAGTTTGGCCTGGTTGACTCGCATGCTCCGGAGCTGGGCGCCCAGCATGCGGTCTCGCGCTTGTGGTGGCCTTCGGTGTCCCGACATGGTCGCCTTCTGCGGTCGCGGTGGGTGGTGGGGCACCCCGACGTGGGAACCAGGGACCGCAGAGCTGGGAGGAGTCGGAGGTCGCTCTGCGGGCTTTGCTACGTCGGGGTGCCGTGGTCCAGCCAAAGGTGTGCGGCGGAGTGTGCAGAAGGTTGTGCAGAGGGTAGTCACTCGTTGGTGCGCCGGGTCTACGCTCGACGGGAGAAAGGCGTACGGGAGGTGCCGATGGCACGCGAGTCGGCTGCTGTCGCTGGGCTGCGGCGGGAGTTGGGGGAGCGGTTGGCTCTCTGCCGGAAAGCCGCTGGCATGACGCAGGCCCAGCTGGCGGCCGCGGTGTTCTGCGATCGGAGCCGTCTTGCTCACCTGGAGAAGGGGCGCGGCAGCGCAGATGAGCGGTTCTGGCGTGCTGCTGATGAGGCTCTGCAGGCGGGTGGCGTGCTGGTGCGGACGGTGTTGGAGTTCCGAGCTGCGCTGACGGAACAAGAGAACCACCTTCGCGAGGTGGAGCTGGCGACCATTCGTGAGCGGATAGCCGCCTGGGAGGGGAGCCGTCAGGCTATGCAGGAGGTAACCGAGCCCTTCCCGCCAGCGGCGATTGGCGGTGATCTGACAGCGGCGATGGAGTGGCTCGATGCGCGCGTGGGCTGGACCCCGGGGACCGCTCGGTTGAGGGTGAGCGACTGGATCAATGGCTCACGGGGGCGGTTGATGCGGGATGCGGGTTGTCGTGGTCGGGTTGGGCGCGAGCGGCTGGCGGTTGAGCTTGCCCGGTACTACGGCGGTGAGGGCCTGTTCACCGGCGCCTTCGGCGAGATCGCGACTCGCACGTCGATACTCACTCGGCCCGAATGGCTTGAAGTGGGTGGCGAACTGACTGCTGACCGCGATCAGCTACAGCTAGTCCTGGGGAACGGGAGTGCCCCTCGGCTCACGGAGCGGAACGTGGACGCCGCCGTTCGTCGTCTCGCTGAGGCGGAGATCGGCCAGGTGCGGATCGCCGACGCGCCGATCTACCGATTGCTTCGGACCAATGTTGGGCATGAGCGGATCGCTGGTGAGGTCGAGGTTGCATCCTTCATCGAGTACGCGTTGACGGCTGACCTGTTGGAGAGCGAGTTGGTCGACGCGATCGGTGCTGGTCGGCCTGCACGGCCAGGGAGCCTGCTGCTTCGTGATGCTCAGCTACCGGACCGCGCGGCGGTGCTCGACGTAGGTAATCGGCTGTGCGCTGGTGGCGTGCTCGCTCTGACCGCGATCGCGCGGCCTGCGGAGGTGCATCGAGGTCCCGCGGATTACGTCGTCCTGGTGCAACGCCGGTCCGGGCAGGTGCTGAACGCGGGTGGGCGGCTTGCCGTCATCCCGAAGGGCTTCCACGGGCCGATGGTCGACTACCGCGGGGACGCGCGGATCGGTGCGACGTTGCTTCGGGAACTGGAGGAAGAGCTGTTCGGCCGCGCGGATGTCGACAGCACGACCGGACCGCAGCGAGCAGCGGCGCCGATGCACCCGAGTCGCCTTTCAGACCCGATGCGCTGGCTCACCGAGGTGCCCGGACGGATGCGACTCGACTTCACCGGGTTCGGCCTTAACCTGGTCAGCGGCAACTATGAGTTCGCGGGCCTGGTGGTTGTCGAGGATGAGGAGTTCTGGGCGCGCTTCGGCGGGGCGATCGAGGCGAACTGGGAGACCATCGGGCTGCGACAGTTCTCCACGCTCGACCACGCGGCACTTGCTGAACTGGTGCGCGATCAAGGTTGGAGCAACGAAGGGCTCTTCGCGCTCCTTCTGGGGCTGCGGCGGCTCACCGAGACCGGTAAGGATCGCGTCGATCTGCCTGAAATCGGTTGGGAGCTGCAGTAGCTACGTCGCGGACGGCCAGCGGACCGTGACCACGACGGAATCCGCCAGGGCCTCCCACGAGTGATCGATTCCCGGACCCCACATGATGTAGTCGCCTTGGCGTGCGAGCACCTTGCTGCCTTCCGTCAGATCGACCCGGAAGTTGCCCTCTACGAGGAGAACCAGGGTCGTTCGCTGGTCGTCCGAGGTCCACTCGGGACGCTTGTCACCCGCTGGGTGATGCGCCCACTTCACCTCGACGTCGCCAGTGGACCGGACGCCTTGAGCTGGGTCGATGAAGTGGCCGACCAGCCAGCCTCTCGTCTCGGTGGTGTCCTCGGTGGCGTTGCCCGCGGACCAGCCGTTCGTCACCTGCGGATCTCCCATTCGATCGGTGGGACCTTGACGCGCGGGCCGCCGATCTCCGCCAGGCGGTGGAGCCCTTGGGTCATGGCGAACAGACCTTCGTTGCTCCACGCTACATCGGTGATCAGCTCAGTCAGGAGGTCAGTGTCGGTCGTCGAGTAGCGGCGCAGGCTGCTCGATTCCCAGTTCGCTTCGATCATGCCGCCGAAGCGGTCCCAGAACTCTTCGTCCTCGATGACGATCAGGCTCGCGAACTCGTAGTTGCCGCTGACCAGGTTCAGCCCAAACCCCGTGCACTCCATGCGGAGGCGGCCGGGGGACTCCGTGAGCCAGCGCATCGGCTCGGACAGGCGGCTGGGATGGAGCGGGTCCGCACTGCGCTGGCTGGTGACCGTCGAGTCGACGTCGTCACGGCCGAACAGTTCCTCCTCCATCTCGCGGCGGAGGGTGACACCGATCTGGGCGTCGGCGCGGACGTCGGCCAGCGGCTGGTGGAAGCCCTTGGGGATGACGGCCAGCCTGCGGTTCGCGTTGAGGACGTGGCCGGAGCGTTCCTGGACCAGCAGGAGGTAGTCGGGCTCGCCGCGGAAGGGGTCGGCTGGACGGGCGATGGCGGTCAGGGCCAGGGCACCGCCAGCGCACAGGCGCGTGCTGATGTCGACCACGGAGGCCAGGTTCGGCAGGTAGCGATCGCGGAGGGGAAGGCTGCCGGGGACGGCCTGGAGGCCGGACGCGAGGGCGTCGGTGAGTTCGCCTTCCAGGAGGTCCATCGTGAGGGCGTACTGGACGAAGTGGGCGACGCTCGCGCTTCCGCCGATCCTGCCTTTGGCGATGTCGATCGAGTGGAGCTGGTAGAGCGGGTTGTTGATCAGTCGGGTTCGCATCGCCAGGGCAGCAGCGAGGCGTTCAATGGCTGGGTCGCTGGCCTCCACGTCCAGGATGAGCTCGGCGTCCGGGGAGGCGCTGACGACGGTGAGGCGGTCGTGCTGCGGGATAAGGGGGCAGTCGAGGTCGAGCCAGTCCGGGTGCGTGAGGACGCTCGTCTGGACGGCCTGGTCCCCTACGCGCGCGGTGTAGCGGCCGTGGTCGGTGGTGCTGGCGCCGTAGTAGGCCGCGAGTGCGTCGGCCAGGTCGCGCTGGCTGACGCGCGTGCGGCGGGCGCGGCGGTCCTGGAGTTCGCGGAGGTCCAGCCGGGCTAGGCGGACCGCGACAGCGTGGCGGCTTCCGCCCGGCTCCCAGCCGGCGTGCTGGTCGAGCCAGTCGAGGGCGGCGGTGATGTCCGGGTCGTCGAGGAGGCGGAGTTCGGCGTCGGTGGCCTCGGTGGCGGGGGCGCTGCCGGTGAGCTGGGCGAAGCGGCTGCGGGCGTCGTCGGAGGCGCGGTCTAGGGCCGCGTCGAGGAGCTGTTGCATCTCGGACTTCGGGCGGACGGTGGGCTTCTGGTGCCAACCGCCGACCGTGCGGGTTGCGATGCCCAGGTGCGCGGCGAACGCTTCGTTGCTCATGCGGAGCGCTGATTGCAGCGCGCAGGCCGTCCTGCCCGTCCAGCCGTTCACCGGGTGCATTCGTCCCCCAGAATGCGGAAGTGCCGTGGTTGTGCACTGGTCTTGCATTGGTTCTGCATCAGATGTGCATGGGATTCCGGCCGGATTCGGCCTTGAATCAATGGCATGCGAAACGAGCAGATCAGAACCATTCGGCTAGCGCTTCTCGCGGACGTGCTGGACCACCGTGGACAGGTCGGTTCGCATCTCGTCCAGGCGTTCGGTGATCTCCGTCAGGCGTTGCTCCAGAGCGTCCAAACGGGACCACAGGCGTCCGCCGCTGTCGTCGGGCTCATCAGGGCTGGGAGGCGTAGTCCCTTCGAGGATCGCGGCCAGATGCTGCGGATGCCAGCCCAGCGTGGTGGACAGGGCCTCCAGGGTTCGCGCGCTCCGCCTGCGCTCAACGGTGTTGTGCTGGATTTCCCGCACGATCGCCTGTGAGACCTGGGACCGCTCCGCCAGTTCGCGCTGTCGCCAGCCGAGCTCGCGTACCCGCTCGTTGATGGCCTGCGCGACCGCTGACCAGTCCTCCGACACCAATTCCTCCGCGCTCCGACTCCGCGCCCGACATTAGCGGCTGATCGCCGACCGGCGAGCGGTTCCCGCGCTTTCTCGCGGCGCGTCGGACAAACGCGGCTCCATGAGAGCTGATATCAGCAGATAAATGCTTAAATCGGCTCTCTCGCTGCAAAGGGACTTCCGTCATGAGCACGAATCTGTCCAAAGCCGGGCGACCGGCTTCGCTGTCCGTCCGTCAGGCCGCGTGGGCGCTCGGGGTGCCGACCTCGACCCTGCACCGGGCCATCCGGGTCGGGACGCTGCGGGCGACGCGGCGTCGATCGCGGCTGGTCGTTCACGCGGCTGACCTGGCTCGACTGCTCGGGGGTGCGCGATGACTCCCGATGAAATCTGGCTGGTGGGGATCGCCTGGCGGCTTGATCGGCTGCGGTGGGTGCCACACGACGTGCTCCGCGGACTCGTGGTGACGCGCGGAGCGTGTATGTGGACCTGCGGTGATCCGCCGGGCTGGCTCGACGCCCCCGCCTCGGACCGGGAGTTGGCGGCGCGGATGTGCGCGGGCTGCCCGGTCCAGGACGAGTGCCTGGAGTTGGAGCTGCGGGACGCGGGCGACCAGACCGTTGGTGTCTGGGGCGCGCTGGGCGAGGACGACCGCCGGGCGCTCTACCCGCACTGGCTGCGCCGCGGTGAGCGGGTCGACGGGAGGCCGGCGTGAACACGATCAACCTGTCGATCGCCGAAGTCCTCGCGGGCGCCGCGGTGCTCGTGGTGCTGTTCATGGTCTGGCGGGCGGGTGCTCGCCGGGCGAAGGCGGCGGCGGAGCGGGCGCGTAGCGGAGCCCGGTTCGTGTCGCTGGCCGGGCGGGTGCTGTTCAACGCCGCGCTGATCGTCGCGGTTCAGTGGGTGGTGATCGCGTACGCCCGGGACCGGTGGTTGCTGCTGGCCGTCCTCGGGCTGCCTGCGTTGTTCGCGGCTTACGCGCTGACGAAGGCGCTCACGGTGACCACGGTGGACACCTCGACGCGGCGGGGTCGGCGATGAACCGGGCGCGACGGTTGGCGCGGGACGCCGCGGAGGCCGCAGAGGTGCGGGCGTACGAGACGCACCCGGACGTGGTGGCCCTGAGGATCGAGCGGGTGCGGCGCCAGGTGGACTGGATGTGCTGGTCGGGGATCGTGCTCGGGTTGGCGTTCACGATGACCAACGTCCAGGGGTTCGCCGCGGCCGGTGCGGCGGTCTGGTCGCTGCCCTGGCTGGCCGCGTGGGTGCTCGATCCGACGGTGTCGCTCGTGCTGCTGGCGATCCTGCGGGCTGAGCAGGTCACCGCGCGGTACCAGGTGGAGACGGGGCCGTGGGTGCGGCGGGCGAAGTGGTTCACGCTGGCGGCGACGTACGTCATGAACACGTGGGCGTCGTTCGCGGCCGGGTCGGTGTCGGCGATCGTGCTGCACTCGGTGCCGCCGCTGGTCGTGTTCGTCGCGGCGGAGGCGATCACCGATCTGCGGGACAAGCTGACGCTCGCGGTTGCCGCCGCGCACCGGGAGGCCGTTCACGTGAAGGCGCCCGTTCATGAGCCTGTTCAGGCTGGTCGGAAGCGGTTCGCGGGCTACCTCGACGTGGCGCGGGCTGCCTGGTCGCCGGGCGTCGAGGTGACGCCCGCGTGGGTGCGGCGGGTCACGGAGTGCTCCCGTGGTCTGTCATCCCGGCTGGCTCGGGCGCTGGCTGCGGAGGTGGCGCGATGAGCGACCTGCCTGTTCGGTCGGTGCTGGACGCCGAGCTGGTCGAGGAGCCGCCCGCGCCCGTCTACTACCGGCCGAAGCTGGGTCGGCTGGCTTCGTGGTGGCTGCGGTCGCCGCGCGTGCCGGTGTGGCTCAAGGAGCGGGCGCAGGCAGCTCAGGCGGCGAAGGACGCCGTGGCCTACGTCGTGCGGTCGCCGTTCCGGTTCCTCGGGGCGGTCGTGCGGGGGTTGATCGCGGGGGCGCGGTGGTGGCGTCGGTGGGTCACCGTCCGGGACTTCCGGGAGGCGGCGGAGCAGTCGGAGAAGCTGGCGGACAAGTTCGCGGAGATTCGGGCGCTCACGCTGTTCCGGTGGAAGGTGACCGGCCTGGTCCTGGTGGTCTCAGCCTTGGTTGTGCTGGTCGCGCGGGTGGTCTACGGGCCGGGGGTTCTGTGGATCGTGGCGACGGTGAGCGCCGTCGCGCTGGCCGTGCTCGGGCGGCGGAAGGAAGGCAGCCCGGGACGGAAGGCAGTGCTGGCCGGTCCGCGGACGTTGACCTGGACGATGGACCCTCAGGTCCTCGTGGACGCGTTCCGCGACGCCAAGCTGATCGGCAAGGACGAGACGCTGCGGCTGGTCGAGCGGGCGACGCGGATGGGGGAGGGGTGGGCGATCACCGTCGACCTGCCCGCGACCCGCAAGGCGGCGGACGTGATCAAGAACCGGGAGGCGCTGGCGTCGGCGCTCGCGGTCGACGAAGTCCAGCTCATCGTGGACCGGGTCCGCAGGAACGGTGGACACGCCGGTCGGGTGGCGATGTGGGTTGCCGACCAGGACCCGTACAGCGCTCCGCCGCTACGGACACCGTTGCTCGACGTGCCGCGGTGGGATGCGTGGCGGCCGGTGCCGTTCGGGCGCGACGCGCGGGACCGGCGTGTGGACCTGCCGCTGGTGTGGACGTCCCTTCTGGTCGGTGCGATCCCGCGCCAGGGCAAGACGTTCGCGGCGCGGCTGGCGGCGGCGGGGTTGATCCTCGATCCGCATACGCGGCTGTACGTGGCGGACTTCAAGGCTGGGAAGGACTGGGAGGCGGCCGGGCAGGTGGCGCACCGGTTCATGTCCGGGGATGAGAGCGAGCACGTGCTTGCGCTGGTCGGCTGGCTGGTTGAGCTGATCGGGGAGGTTCAGGGGCGGTATCGGCGGATGCGGGAGCTGGACGACGTGACGTGTCCGGAGTCCAAGATCACGCCCGCGATGTCTCGGGACGCGCGGTTGAACATGCCGGTGACGGCGCTGTTCATCGATGAGGTCCAGGTGCCGTTGGAGGACCGGACGCCGGTGAAGGTCGAAGGGAAGAAGCTCACGGCGGGGGAGTACGTCGGGGAGCTGCTGACCTGGCTGGCGAAGAAGGGGCCTGCGGCGGGGTTCGTACTTGTGCTGGCCACGCAGCGGCCGGACTCGAAGACGATCCCGTCCGGGCTGCGGGCGGTGCTCGGGTCGAGGTTCGCGCTCCGGGTGATGGACTGGCGGGACTCGAACATCGTGCTCGGGGAGCAGATGAACACCCGTGGGTACGACAGCAGCCGGTTGCTGGCGTCGCACAAGGGCGTGGGCATCCTGCGGCCGGACGGAGAGGTCCAGGCGGGCGCCGACGTGCTCGCGCTGACGGTGCGAACCTATTACATGCCCAACGAGGACTGGCGGGTCCTGTGCGAACGCGGCCGGGCGCTGCGGGAGGCGGAAGGGACGCTGACCGGGCACGCGACCGGGCGGGACGTCGCCCTGGTCCTCGACCACACGGCGGCGGTGAAGGCGATCGGCGCGGGGACGACATCGGACGGACCGGTGTGGCGGCCGGACGGGCTGCCCGAGCCGCTGGCGGCGGTGGTCACGTACCTGGGCGATGAGCTGGACGAGGAGGACGGCCGCGACTTCATCCCCACCGCCGAGCTGGCCGAAGCCCTCGACGTCGAGCCGACCGCGTTCGCCCGGCAGATGGCGGGACTGGACTGCCGTCCGACCCGCAATCGGGTGCCGGGCGAGGACGGCGAGGTCAGGCGCATCCGCGGCTACTTCACGGCCGACATCCGGGCTGCGGTGAAGCGCACGAGACGTGCTGAAATCGGCTCTGCTGGATCGAGTGACCGTGATCTGTCATGACTCGCGAGCGTGGAGGGGCGGAGACGCTCGTCGTTCGCGTTCCGGACCATCTTCCTCGCCTTTCGCCACGTGCCTGGCGGACACTGCTTGGCATACTGGTCGAGTTGACGACCGTCGAAGTGCTCGACGGACCGCCGGAAGGTACGCGCCATGACTGCTGAAATCAGCCGCGACCCGTGGACGACGCTTGATGAACTCTGGGGAATCGAGGTCACGGCCAGCGAACTGGACGAGGGGATCGGTGAGCTTGCGTTCTACGGGCGCTGCTCGACGGAGGACAACCAAGACCCGGAGACCTCTCACGGCTGGCAGATGGGGAACGCGCGGAAGTTCGTCGAACCCCTGGGCGGAAGGGTCGTCGCGGACTTCTTCGACATCGGTCAGTCCCGGTCGGTGCCGTGGGAGCGGCGCCCGGAGAGTGCGCGGTTGCTCGCGGCCTTGAAGGACCCACGGCGGACGTGGAGCGCCGTCGTGGTGGGGGAGGGGACTCGGTGCTGGTTCGGCAACCAGTTCTCCCTGATCGCGCCCCGCTTCGCCGCGTACGGCGTGGACCTGTGGGTGCCGGAGCTTGGCGGGAAGTTCGATCCGCGGAACCCGTCGCACAAGATGCTGATGAGCGTGCTGGGCGGGATGAGCGAGTCCGAGCGCCAGCACGTCCAGGCCCGCGTCCGCGCTGCGATGGATGCCCAGGTGCTCAACGAGGGCCGTCACCAGGGCGGGCGGACGCCGTTCGGATACGAGGTGGTCGACGGTGGTCCGCACCCGAACCCGCGGAAGGCGGCCGAGGGATTCCGGCTGAGGGTGCTAGCGCTGGACGAGGAACTGGCGCCCGTAGTTCGTCGGATCTTCGATGAGTACCTGGAGGGGAACGGTGACCGGGCGATCGCGGCGGGCCTGAACCGGGACGGCATTCCCTGCCCATCGGCAAGGCGGCCGGACCAGAACCGACACCGGTTGGCGGACGGATGGCAGGGCAGCACGGTCCGGGCGATTCTGGAGAACCCGCGTTACACCGGCTATGCGTATTTGGCCGCTGGACGAAGCACGAGATGTTGGCCGATCCGGATGACGTGTCGGCGGGGCACGTGACGCGATTCCGGAAGGCATCGCCTGACCGGATTGTTCGCTCCCGGAAGCCTGCACATCCCGCGATCGTCTCTGTCGATCAGTTCACCCAAGCCCAACTCATCAGGAGGTCGCGGGGAGCGGGTGGAATGCAGGGGATCGCGAAGCTAGAGCGAAGGCGAACAACCACGAAGCGCACCTACCTTCTCCGCGGGCATGTCCGATGCGAGATCTGCAAGCGGAAGATGCAGGGAGGCGTCGTCCGGAACACGACCTACTACCGCTGCCTCGCTCGCACGCTCGCACCCGGTTCGGCGGCTCTGGAGACTCATCCGAAGACGGTCAACCTCCGTGAGGACGTTCTGGTGTCCGCCATCAACGGGTGGATCGGCAGGCTGTTCGCCCCCGAGAACCGAGACGAGACGGTCCGAGCGCTTCTCGCTTCCCAAGACGACGCCCAGCAGACGAGCGGGCAGCAGGCCGCGCAACAGCGGCTGGCGGACGCGGAATCGCGCTTGAAGCGTTATCAGGCGGCGATCGCCGCAGGCGTCGACCCGTCTGCGCTCGTTGAGGTGATCAACCAGGCACAGGCCGAACGGGAAGCAGCGCGGGCAGAGGTAGGGCACGTGCCAGCGGCAGGGAGCCTCGACGCTGCGGAGGTCTACGCGATGATCGACGCTCTCGGGGACGTCGGTTCGGTGCTGAAGGACGCACGGCCGGAAAGCCTGATCAACCTCTATCGTGACCTGCGACTGGAGATCGGTTACCAAAACGACAGAGACGCTGCCTCAGCGACAGCGTCTCTCCGTGTGGTTAGCGAGTGTGTCCGAGGGGGGACTTGAACCCCCACCCCCTTAACGGGGACTAGCACCTCAAGCTAGCGCGTCTGCCATTCCGCCACCCGGACGTGCGGGGGAGCCTGGGCCCTCCCGCGTGGTGTGGACATACCTTAACTGATCGTCCCCCGGGCGCCCAAATCGGGTGGGGCTTGGGGGTGTGGGGGGTGGTAGGAAGGGCGGTGTGAGCGAGCAGGAGATGGGCGGCCTGGCTGTCGCCGAGGCTGAGGTTGTGGGTTTGACCAGCGAACTTATCCGCATCGACACCACGAACACCGGGGATCCGGCGACCGTGGTGGGGGAGCGGGAGGCGGCGGAGTACGTCGCGGAGAAGTTGGCTGAGGTGGGGTACGAGACCACCTACGTCGAGTCGGGGGCCAAGGGGCGGGGGAACGTCTTCGCCCGGCTGGAGGGGGCCGATCCCTCCCGGGGCGCCCTGCTCGTGCACGGGCACCTCGACGTCGTGCCCGCGGACCCGTCCGAGTGGTCTGTGCACCCCTTCAGTGGCGCCGTGCAGGACGGCTACGTCTGGGGGCGGGGCGCGGTCGACATGAAGGACATGCTGGGGATGACGCTGGCGACCGCGCGCCGGTTCAAGCGGGACGGGATCGTGCCGCCGCGGGACATCATCTTCGCGTTCCTCGCCGACGAGGAGGCGGCGGGCGACTACGGCTCGCAGTGGCTCGTGCGGAACCGGCCCGACCTGTTCGAGGGCGCGACCGACGCCATCAGCGAGGTCGGCGGGTTCTCGATCACCGTCAAGGACGGCGTGCGCGCCTACCTGATCGAGACCGCCGAGAAGGGCATCGCCTGGATGAAGCTGCGGACCCGGGGCCGCGCGGGCCACGGGTCGATGGTCCACGAGGACAACGCCGTGACGAAGCTCACCGAGGCCGTCGCCAAGCTGGGCACGCACCGGTTCCCGCTCGTGCTGACCGAGTCCGTCCGCGAGTTCCTCGCCGCCATGAGCGAGCTGACCGGGCTGGAGTTCGACGAGGACGACCTCGACGGGACCGTCGGCAAGATCGGCACCGTGGCCCGCATGATCGGCGCCACCCTGCGCGACACCGCCAACCCCACCATGCTCACCGCCGGGTACAAGGCCAACGTCATCCCCTCCGTCGCCGAGGCCGTCGTCGACTGCCGGGTGCTGCCCGGCCGCGAGGAGGCCTTCGAGCGCGAGCTCGCCGAGATCCTCGGCCCGGACGTCGAGCGCGAGTGGATCAGCAAGCTCCCCCCGGTGGAGACCACCTTCGACGGCGCGCTGGTCGACGCCATGACCGACGCGATCGCCGCGGAGGACCCGGGCGCCCGCGCCGTGCCCTACATGCTCTCCGGCGGCACCGACGCCAAGGCGTTCAGCTCACTCGGGATGCGCTGCTTCGGCTTCGCCCCGCTCAAGCTCCCCGCCGACCTGGACTTCACCGCCCTGTTCCACGGTGTGGACGAGCGCGTCCCCGTCGACGCGCTGCAGTTCGGCACCCGGGTGCTGGACCGGTTTCTGCGCAATTGCTGACCGTGCCAGGATGCGAGCCATGCGGGTCGTCCTGGGTGACGGGGCCGAGCTCGCCGTCGCCGCAGCGGGAGACCCCGCCGCCGAGGTCACGGTGGTGCTCGCGCACAGCTACGCCCAGGACCACCGCGTCTGGCACAAGATCATCGACACCCTCCCGCACGCCACCGAGCAGCCCGTCCGCGTCCTGGCCTACGACCACCGCGGGCACGGCCGCTCCACGGCGGCCACGCCCGAGACCGCGACCGTCGAGCAGCTCGGCGACGACCTCGCGGAGCTGATCGCCGACCAGGCCAGCGGGCACGTCGTGCTCGCTGGCCACGGCATGGGCGGGCTCGCGCTGATGTCGCTCACCGTCCGCCACGTCGACCTGTTCACCCGCAGGGTCGCCGGGCTGGCGTTCCTGGCCACCAGCGCGAGCAGGCTGTGCGACACGTCCGCGGCCGTCCCGCACTCGGTCGGCCGCGTGGTGCAGGACCTGCGCGGCATCCTCGGCGGCAGCGTCGACCGGGTCAGCCGCAAGGCGATGGCCGTCGGGCTGCGCTGGCTGCTCCTCGGCGACGACCCCGACCCGGACGACATGCGCCTGGTCGCCGACATGGTCAGCGCCCACTGGCCCGACACGGTCGCCCTCTTCCGCCCCGGCCTCGACCGCTACGACCGGGAGGCCGCGCTCGCCGTCGCCGCCGACGTGCCCGTGCTCGCCATGGTCGGCGACCGCGACCGCCTCGTCCCCGCGGCCCACGCCGACGCGCTCGCCGGGTCCGCCCACGACGGCGCCGCGGTCGTGCTGCCCGGGCTCGGCCACATGCTGCCGCTGGAGGGCGCGCCGCAGGTACTGCCCCGATTGGTCGGCCTGGTGCACGCCGCCTTGCGCAAAGTGGGGGAAACATGGTGAACCCGTGGGGGAACCGAAGCGTGGTTTCGGGAGACTCACCATCTGGGACGAGGCCTAACCGGAGGTGTGCATGCCCGAGTTCGTGAACGGACTGCCCCTGCACGTGCTGATGATCCACGCGGTCGTCGTGTTCGTGCCGCTGGGCGCGCTGGGCACGATCCTGATCGCCGCGTGGCCCGCGGCCCGGCGCAGAGTCGGGTGGCTGGTCGCCGGGACGGTCGCGGTGGGCACCGCGCTCACGCCCATCGCCGCCGAGAGCGGCGAGCTGCTGCAGCGCAGGCTCCCGGAGAACCCGCTGATCGTCGCCCACCAGCAGCTGGGCGAGCAGCTCATCTACTTCGTCGTCCCGCAGCTGCTGGCCGTCCTCGGGCTGATGGTCGCCCACACCGTCAACCAGTCCGCCCAGCGCGCCGACGGCGGGCCCTCCGCCCGCGCGCGCGTCATCCTGGCGGTGACCGCCGTCCTGGCCGTCGGGCTGTCGGCGGCGGCGGCCGTGCACGTGTTCCGCGTCGGCGAGGCGGGCTCGCGCGCGGTGTGGGAGGGCGTCGCCAACCTTCCGGCTAGGTGATGACGCCGGATACGACCCCGGGCCGCCGCCTGCGCCGCAGCCACACCTTGCGGGTGCCGTCCGCGTACAGCCGCACGTTGGACAGCTCCCAACCGGAGAACTCCGCGTGGATGGCCAGCTGCGTGGCCGCTGTCAGCCGCGAGACCTGGGGCGGCAGCCGCAGCGGCCGGTACTCCCAGTCGCCGTCGATCACTCCCTCGGTCATGGTGCGATCACCTGGACACCTCCTCCGTTCGCGGACGCCACGACGACGCGGCCGTCCGCGGGGTCGACGGCCACCGAGTTCGGCTGGCCGACGGTGGGGAACCTGAACCGCTCCTCGGGCTCGCCGCCCGCGACGTCGAAGCCGACCACCTCGTTGGTCGCGGTGAGCGTCACCCAGGCCAGATCGCGCTCGGCGTCGTAGGCGATCCCGTACGGCGCGCCGGGCACGGGGTAGCGCTGGCGCAGCAGCAGCGGGTCGAGGCCGAACGCGAGCAGCGAGTTGCCCCGGGTGTCGACGACCAGGACCCGGCCGAACCGGTCGACGACGCCGTTCGTCGCGCCCTCGCCCGCGCGCAGTCCTTCCTCGACCGAGCCCTTGGCCATGTCCAGCCGGAACACCGCGTTGCGCAGGTGGTCGAGCACCACGGCGTGGTCGCCGGTGGCGAAGACGCGGTCGGCGCTGAGCAGGCCGCCGCTGAGGTTCTTGGTGACCGTCCCGTCGGTCAGCACGGCGACGCCCTTGCTCTCGCGGACCGCGACGATCGTGCCGTCGGCGAACGGCGTCGCGGCGGCGGGCGCGCCCTGGACGCCGACCTCGGACGTGGCCGCGGACGCGGTGTCGACGCGCACGACCTGGTTCTTCGTGGGCACAGCGGCCAGGAGGTCGGCGCCGTCGACAGTCAGGGTCTCGACGGGGCCGGGGAGCGCGACGGAGCGGGGGGCCTTGTCGAGCGCGGCGAGGTCGTAGAGGTCGACACCGGCGTCCGTGGCGACGGCGAGGGTGCTGCCGGTGACGGCGACAGCGCTCGCCGCCTCGGCGGGCAGGACCCGGCCCGCGGGTTCGGCCGTCGGGGCGGGGGAGCGGGCGGCCGTGGCGGCCACCGGGTCGGTGGTGACCATCAGCTCGTCTTGCGGCTGCCCGCTCGAGCATCCGGCGAGCAGGACGGCAGTGGCCACGGCGGCGACCGGAAGGCGCAACGAACTCCTCCGACGGGATTGGGCTGAACGGGCTGTCCCCCAGCATCCCGCACCGGACCTCGGCAAGCCACGTCCATGTGGTCCGTGTCGCCCACCCGGCCGATGGTTGCGCGTTTGTAACGGCTGGTGGGGTCGGGTCGAATAACCGGGCACGAGTGCGGGAGGAATCAATGGCGATCGATCCTATGCACCTGCCGATCTTCGGCGACCCCCGGCCGGTCCAGCCCCCGGCCGCGGTCCGGGCGGCGGCGGTCTTGCTGCTGGTCCAGGCCGCGCTGACCGTGGCGGTCGCGGTCCATGCGGGGGCGGATCCGACGTTCTTCGCCATCGCGGTGTTGTTGACGATGGCATTCACCCACGCGTTGCGGGCTGGCCGGGATTGGGCGAGACCCGCGGTCGGGGCGAGCGCATTCGCGTCGCTGTTTCTGTCGATCGCGGTTATCGACGGGGTGGTGGTGTTGGCGCTCGTGGGGGTTTCCGGGGCCTTGCTGGCGTCGTCGCTGCGGTTGATGTTCCGGGCTGAGGTCCAGGGCTACTTCCTGTCATCAGACGTTGACTGATCGTTATCTCGCGTCTTCCTCAATCGAGGTGCGCTAGCTAGCGCACCTGCGCCCCCTCGCCGAGCCGAATTTTACTATCCACTAATCACTATCAAGGTAATGGATGATGACATGGAACCGGGGAAGCCAGCTGCGAGACAGACCTCAATAGCAAGAGAAAACGCACAGAGAAGGGGGTCAGACAGCAGGGCGCGTGACGAGCTGAGGCCGGTGGATCTGAGCTTTGGGCCGAGGACACGAGAACGGGTGGTGGAACGGTTCGTCGTTGGGACCGGGCTGGCGTCTGTAGCGACGAGGAGTTGGGGAGGGTCGGGGACGGCCGATGGGTGGTCGGGCTGGGCATGGGTGGGTGTGAGAAGCACAGGACGTGGGGGGTAGCTGAGAGGCGCGAGGGTGGTGTGGGGGACGTACCGGACCTGCCCGCTGTGGCGGTCGGCTTGGGTGGGGAGGAACGGAGGTGAGGAAGAGATCGGCGGAGGAGGGGTGAGGGAGAGGGAGAGGGGGAGAGGGCCGGGAGCAAGGGGCGGAGGGGAGCTGCCAGAGCAGGGGAGCCGCAACAAGAGGCGCGCTGGCGGGGTGGTGGCGCAGGAGCACCAGCCGAGAGGGTGCCAGCGGAGGAGGGGGTAGTGGTTGAGGAGGGGCGGCTGCGGAGCGGAACGCTGATGGGCAGGGCGGCTACGAGCGGACGGGAGGAGACGGCAGGGCCGCTCGGGCATCGGGGGCAGGGGCCGCTCGCGCATGGGGGCAGCGACATCGCTTGGCAGAGCTGTTGCGTCGGCAGCTGTTGCGTCGGCCGAGGTGGGCAGCTGCCATGGCTGCCAGCTGCCGTGGCAGCTGGCAGCCATGGTGGCTGGCTGCCGTGGGTGGGCGGCTGAGGTGCGTACGTCCGGTGGTCGGCGTGTGTCCGGTGGTCGACGGGACTGCCGTGGTTCACGGGACTGTCGTGGTTAGGGGACGGCCGTGGTTCAGGGACTGCCGTGATCGACGGGACTGCGGTGGGGGTGGTGGGCTTGTGGTCGTCAGTCGAGGTGGCGTTCTGGGTAGGCGAGGTCTGGCTTGCTGACGTCGTCCAGGGCGGCGCGGATTTCTGGGGGGAGGATGAGGGATTCGGCGGCCAGGGAGCCGCGGAGTTGGGCGGCGTCGCGGGCGCCGACGACGGGGGCGGTGACGCCGGGGCGGTCGCGGACCCAGGCGAGGGCTACGGCCAGGGGGGAGGTGCCGAGGCCGTCGGCTGCGGTGGCTACGGCCTGGACGATGCGGGCGGCTCGGTCGGTGCGGTGTTGTTCGATGTAGTTGCCCCATTGGGGGGAGGCGCCTCGGGAGTCGGCGGGGGTGTTGGTTCGGTATTTGCCGGTGAGGACGCCTCGGCCGAGGGGGGCCCAGGCGAGGATGCCGATGCCGTGGTGGGCGGCGGCGGGGGCGACTTCGCGTTCGATGCCGCGTTCGAGCAGGGAGTATTCGACCTGGGTGCTGACCAGGGGCGCGGCGCCGGGGGTGTGGGTCTGGCGGGTGGCTGCGGTGGCGGTCTGCCAGCCGCTGTAGTTGGAGATGCCCGCGTAGCGGACCTTGCCGCTGCGGACGGCGGCGTCGACGGCGCAGAGGGTTTCCTCGAGTGGGGTGTGGGCGTCCCAGGCGTGGAGTTGCCAGAGGTCGACGTGGTCGGTGTCGAGGCGGGTGAGGGAGGCCTCGAGGGCGGCGAGGAGGGCGCCTCGGGAGGCGCCGCCGCCGAAGGGGCCGTCGTGGCGGCGGGCGACGGCCTTGGTGGCGAGGACGATGTGGTCGCGGGGGACGATGTCGTCGATGAGGGCGCCGATGAGGCGTTCGGTGTCGCCGTCTGCGTAGACGTCGGCGGTGTCGACGAGGGTGCCGCCTGCTTCGGTGAAGGCGGCGAGTTGGGCGGCCGCGGCCTCGGCGTCGGTGTCGCGGCCCCAGGTCATGGTGCCGAGGGCGAGTCGGGAGACCCGCAGGCCGCTGCGGCCGAGGTGTCGTTGCTCCACGGCGGCCAAGCCTAGGCGGCGGGGGGCGCGGGGAGGGGGAGCGCCACTCCGGTCAAGGTCTACTGGGGGGTAATGTCGGGCGGGTGCGACTCGGACTGAACATGGGTTATTGGGGTGCGGGCAACGACGCGGCGAACCTGGCGTTGGCCAGGGAGGCCGATCGGTTGGGGTTCTCGGTGGCGTGGGTGGCCGAGGCGTACGGGTCGGACGCGCCGACGGTGTTGGCGTGGGTGGCGGCGCAGACGGAGCGGATCGATGTGGGGAGCGCGATCCTGCAGATCCCGGCGCGGCGGCCGACGATGGCGGCGATGACGGCGGCGACGTTGGACGCGTTGTCGGGTGGGCGGTTCCGGTTGGGGTTGGGGGTGTCGGGGCCGCAGGTGTCGGAGGGTTGGTATGGGGTGAAGTTCGACAAGCCGCTGGTCAGGACGCGGGAGTATGTGGAGATCGTGCGGTCGGCGCTGCGGCGGGAGCGGGTGAGTTACCAGGGGAGGCATTTCACGCTGCCGCTGCCGGAGGGTCCGGGGAAGCCGTTGAAGTTGACGGTGCATCCGGTGCGGGAGGAGATCCCGGTGTATCTGGCCTCGATCGGGCCGAAGAACCTGGAGTTGACGGGGGAGATCGCGGACGGCTGGTTGGCGATCTTCTACTCGCCGGAGCACGGGCGGGAGTCGTTGGCGCGGATCGCGGCGGGTCGGGCGAAGGTGGGCAAGTCGCTGGAGGGGTTCGACGTGGTGCCGACGGTGCCGTTGGTGGTGCAGGACGACTGGGAGGCGGCGGCGGACACGGTGCGGCCGTATGCGGCGCTGTATGTGGGTGGGATGGGGAGTCGGGAGCAGAACTTCTACAACAACCTGGCGTGTCGGATGGGGTTCGAGGCGGAGGCGGCGCGGGTGCAGGATCTGTACCTGGCGCGGGATTACGCGGGGGCCGCGGCGGCGGTGCCGGTGGGGTTCGTGGACCAGACGTCGCTGTTGGGGCCGAAGGAGCGGATCGCGGAGAGGATGCAGGCCCTGGCCGAGTCGGGGGTCACCACACTGACGGTGTCGCCCATCCTGCAAGATCTTGAGCGAAGCCTGGCGGCCCTGCGGGTGGCCGCGGAAGCACTCGATCTCGCGGGAGTCGGTTCTTGACCTGGTTTGAAGCCCTGGTGCTCGGTCTTGTCCAGGGTCTGACGGAGTTCTTGCCGATCTCGTCGTCGGCGCATATCCGGATCGTCTCCGAGCTGTGGTTCGGGGAGGACGCGGGGGCGTCGTTCACGGCGGTGATCCAGTTGGGCACCGAGGCCGCGGTGGTGATCTATTTCGCGAAGGACATCTGGCGGCTGCTGAAGGCGTGGTTCCGCGGGTTGGTGTCGCGGGCTGCGCGGTCGGATCCGGATTACAGGATGGCCTGGTATGTGATCTACGGGTCGATCCCGATCGCGGTGTTGGGGGTGTTGTTCAAGGAGCAGATCCGCAGTGGGCTGCGGAACCTGTGGATCACGGCGATCGTGTTGATGGTGTTCGCGGCGATCCTGGCGGTGGCCGATGAGACGGGGAGGCAGGCGCGGACGCGGCTGACGTTGAAGGACAGCTGGGTGATGGGGTTCGCGCAGGCGATGGCGCTGGTGCCGGGGGTGTCGCGGTCGGGTGGGACGTTGACCGCGGGGTTGTTCCTGGGGTTGCGGCGGGAGGACGCGACGCGGTACGCGTTCCTGTTGGCGATCCCGTCGGTGTTCGGGGCGGGGATCTTCAGCATCCCGGATGTGATGGACCGCAGCGGGCCGGGGTTGCAGGCGGACATCCCGCAGACGATCGCGGCGACGGTGGTGTCGTTCGTGGTGGGGTATGCGTGTGTGGCGTGGTTGTTGCGGTATGTGTCGAAGCACAGCTACATGGTGTTCGTCTGGTATCGGATCGCGTTGGGTGCGGTGTTGTGCGCGTTGCTGGCGACCGGGGTCGTGAGTCCGACGTGATCGGGGCGGCCTAGGCTCGGTTCCGTGGCCACGGTTGTTCTGCTCCGTCATGCCCGGTCGTCCGCGAACAACGCGGGGGTGTTGGCCGGGCGCAGTGAGGGTGTGTTGCTGGATGAGACGGGGCAGCGGCAGGCGGCCGGGTTGGTGGGCCGGTTGGCGGGGTTGCCGGTGCGGTCGGTGGTGGTCTCGCCGTTGACGCGGTGTGGGCAGACGGTGGCGCCGTTGGTGGCGGAGTTGGGGTTGTCGCCGGTGGTGGAGCCGGGGTTGGCGGAGGTGGATTACGGGTCGTGGACGGGCAAGGCGATCCGGGATCTGGTGGAGGAGCCGTTGTGGAAGGTGGTGCAGCGGCATCCGTCGGCGGCGGTGTTCCCGGACGGTGAGGGGTTGGCGGGGGTGCAGGCGCGGGCGGTGGCGGCGGTGCGGGCGCATGACGCGCGGGTGGAGGCGGAGTTCGGGGAGCGGGCGTTGTGGTTGGTGTGCAGTCATGGGGATGTGATCAAGGCGATCCTGGCGGACGCGTTGGGTCAGCATCTGGATTCGTTTCAGCGGATCGTGGTGGATCCGGCGTCGGTGTCGGTGGTGCGGTACACGGCGACGCGGCCGTTCGTGCTGCGGATGAATGATTGCGGTGGTGACCTGGGCGGGGTGGTCCCGGCGGAGCCGGAGGCGGGGCAGGCGCCGGAGGACGCGACGGTCGGTGGGTCGACGGGGGCGCCCGCGTGTGAGGGGCGTTGAGGGTGGTTGTCGCCGAACACTGTGCGTGATCGTCGGCGTGGCGCCGAATCGGTGTGGGTGATATTGGTGTTGGCGTCGGGTGGGTGGGTGGCGGCATGATGGCGGTGGGGAGTGCGGCGGCTGCGGCCGGGCGTCGACGAGGAAGCGGCGCCCGGCCGTTGCTCTTTTCCGGCGCGTCGGCGTGCCTGGTTACCGGCTGGTCAAGTAGCGTGCGCTGCCAGGATTGCCGGTCGGGGAGGGGTGGCGATGGCGGCCGTCGGGGCGCGGTTCGTGGCCGATGTGGATGTGGTGGCGTGGCGGCGGCGGGTGGTGCCGTGGGGTGCCGCCGGGGTGGGTGTGGTGGTGGTCGGGGTGTTGTTGGCGGTGTTCGGGGTTCCGGTGGGCGTTGTCGTGGTGGTGGTGGCGGTCGGGTTGGTGGTGCCGGTGGCGAAGGTGGCGGGTTTCGTGGCGCAGCGGCGTCGGCGGGAGACGCCGTTGATGGTGGACGCGGAGGGGGTGTGGGTGCCGACGGCGCAGGGTCCGGCGTTCCTGCCGTGGGAGACGGTGCGGGAGGTGGTGGTGGACGGTCCGACGGTGCGGTTCCGGGTGCGGGCGGGGGTGACGCCGCAGACGGAGGGGGTGCGGGGGATGCATCGGCGGGATGTGTGGCCGGTGGCGTCGGGGCCGGGGTTGCCGGTGGATTCGCGGTTGTACCGGCGGGATGTGGGGGAGATCCGGGCGGCGGTGCGGGAGTACTCGGGCGGGCGACTGTGAGTGATCACCGGCGGGGTGAGCATCACTCACTCGGCTGAGTACAGGGGCGGGTAAACGCCGTTACAGTGCGCGCATGTCGGCGGACGGTGAGAGGGGTTGAAGTCCGTGCCGCGCTTGCGTTCGCCGTTGTTGGACCTGGTCCGGTTGTCCTGGGCGCGGCGGCGTGGGGCGGGGTCGCCGGAGGTGGCGGTGGGGTTGGTGGCCGAGCCGTCGGAGGCGTCGGTGTTGGCCGCGGTGTTGTCGGCGGAGCCGTTGGCGGTGTGCCCGCTGTCGCCGGTGGTGGTGCGGCCGACGGGGGCGGCGGGGTCGACGCCGGGTGGGTTGGCGGTGGCGTTGGCGGGGTTGGTGGCCGAGGGGGTGCGGTTGCTGTTGGTGGGGACGCCGGTGACGGACGGGACGGAGCGGGAGCGGCGGGCGTTGGCGGAGGTGTTGGACTCGGCGGAGGCGGCGGGGGTGCCGGTGGTGGTGCCCGCGGGGTCGGGGCCGGCGGTGTTGACCGGGCATCGGTGGGTGATCCCGGTGGCGTCGTGTTCGGTGTCGGGGCGGTTGAGTTGGTTCGTGGAGTTCGAGGACGCGCAGCGGGGGTTGTTGGCGCCGGGTCAGGATGTGCCGGGGCCGTTGGGTCCGGCGTCGGGGAACGGGATCGCGGCGGCGTGGGTGGCGGGGACGGGGGCGTTGCTGTGGGGGATGTTCCCGGGGGCGTCGGGGGCGCAGGTGCGGGCGGCGTTGTCGATCGGGTCGCTGCACGCGCACCGGTCGGGGCCGCCGTTGTTGGACGCGCAGCGGGCGGTGGAGTTCCTGGAGCGGTTGGCGGTGGCGCCGTCGGCGTGGCGGGCGACGGGGTGAGCGGTCAGCCGTAGAGGCCGTCGATGGCGCGGGCGGCGATGGTGGTGACGATCTTGAAGGTCTTCATGGCGTCGGTCATGGTGGGGGCGGTGTAGGCGACGGTGCGGGGTGCGGTGAGGTCGACGGTGGGGATGACGGCGGCGGCGTCGGCGAGGTGGGTGGCGTCGAAGTCGACCTCGACGCGGTGGGGTGCGGTCGTGGGGGTTCGGCGGCCTGCGCGGGTCATGGCGCGGCGGGCGGCGTCGGTGATGCGGGCGGTGGTGACGGCGGGTGGGTCGCAGATGGCGGCGTAGCGGCTGACGCAGGTCTTGACGGGGGCGGCGATGGCGCCGAAGTCGGGTGCTTCGGCGCAGGTGAGGTCGTCTCCGGTGACGAGGATGACGGGGACGCCGTGTTCGTGGGCGAGGGCGGCGTTGAGGCGGCCTTCGCTGGCGGGGGCGCCGTCGAGGCGGACCTCGGTGATGGAGTTCTCCAGGTAGGTGTGGGCGAGGACGCCGGGGGCGCCTGCCCCGGTGTGGTAGCCGAGGAAGACGACGCCGTCGACGCCGGTGTCGATGCCCTGCATCATCGAGAGGGGTTTGTGGCGGCCGGTGAGCAGGCGGGCGCGGGGGTCGAGGTCCTCGATGAGCAGGTTGCGCTGGCTGGAGTGGGCCTCGTTGACGAGGACGTCGGTGGCGCCGCCGGTGTGCAGGCCGTCGACGCAGGCGTTGACGTCGGCGGTGAGCAGGCGGCGGAAGCGCTGCCAGGCCTCGGTGCCGGGGACGACGTCGGTGGTGGCGGTGACGCCCGTGGCGCCTTCCATGTCGGCGGAGATCAGGATGCGCACGGCCATCACGGTACCGGTGCGGGCGGATTGTTGACGTGGACTGACCAGGGGTGGTTACTTTCTTGCCAACTACTCGGATGGGGGTGGTCGCGTGCGGATCGTGGTGGCGGCGGCGGTGGCGGTGGCCGGGTTCGCGCCGGTGGCCCAGGCCCAGGAGGAGGCGCCCCGCGGGGACGTGACGCTGCGGGTGGCGGTGACGCAGGAGATCGACTCGCTCAACCCGTTCCTGTCGATCACCCGGACGGGCACCGACGTGCTGCGGACGGCGTTCGAGCAGCTGACGACCTACGACGCGGCGACGCTGGCGCCGGTGCCGGCGCTGGCCGAGCGGTGGGAGCCCTCGGCGGACAAGCTGACGTGGCGGTTCACGCTGCGCGATGGCGCGGTCTGGAGCGACGGGAGGCCGATCACCGCGCGGGACGCGGCCTTCACCTTCGACCTGATGATGCGCGACGAGACGGCGCGCACCGCCAACGGCAACTTCGTGGCGCTGTTCGAGTCGGTGACCGCCGAGGACGAGCGCACGCTGGTGGTGCGCACGCGGTCGCCGCAGGCGACGATGACGGCGCTGGACGTCCCGATCGTGCCCGAGCACGTGTGGGCGGACCTGGACCCGGGCGCGCCGCCGACGTTCCCCATGGTGGGGTCCGGGCCGTTCGTGATCACCGAGTTCAAGGAGGGCCAGTACACGCGGCTGGTCGCCAACGACCGGTACTGGCGGGGCAGGCCGAGGATCGACCGGCTGGACTTCGTCTACTACCGCAACTCCGACGCCGCGGTGGCCGCGCTGCGCAACGGCGAGGTCGACCTGGTCAACCGGCTCACCCCCGCGCAGTTCGACGAGCTCGCCGACGAGCCGGGCGTCTCCCGCAACAAGGCCAAGGGCAAGCGGTTCAACGAGATCCTCATGAACCCCGGCGCCGCCGACAGCGCGGGCAACCCCATCGGCGACGGCCACCCTGCGCTGCGCGACCCGGTGCTGCGGCGCGCGATCGCCCAGTCGATCGACACGCGCACGCTGGTGGAGAAGGTGTGGGGCGGCTACGGGGAGCCGGGCTCGGGCTACATCCCGCCGGTGTTCGCCGACTTCCACTGGTCGACCTCGCGCCCGTTCGACATCGCCGGGGCCAACGCCGACCTCGACGCGGCCGGGTACGCGCGCGGGCCCGACGGGGTGCGGGTCGACCCGCGCAGCGGGCGGCCGCTGGCGTTGCGGCTGCTGGCGCACGCGGGCACCAACTTCGACGAGCAGTCCGCCCCGTACATCAAGGGGTGGCTGGGAGAGCTGGGCATCGCCGTGCAGGTGCAGGCGGTGTCGGACACCAAGGTCAACGAGGCGACCACGCGCGGCACGTTCGACCTGGCCTACAGCGGCTGGTCGGCCAACCCGGACCCGGACTACGTGCTGTCGCTGCAGACGTGCGCGGCGCGGCCGGGCGCCGACGGCAAGGGCGCGACCCCGGACAGCTTCCTGTGCGACGAGACCTACGACGCCCTCTACGCCCAGCAGGTCGCCGAGTTCGACCGGGGCAGGCGCGCCGAGCTGGTCAAGCGGATGCAGCAGCGGCTGCACGAGCTGGCGCCGATGGTGATCCTCGGCTACGACGACATGCTGGAGGCGTGGCGGTCGGACCGCTTCGCCGCCTTCCAGGTCTCCCCCGACCCGGGCGGGCCGATCATGAACCAGCAGTCCTACTGGGGCTACTACTCGGCCACCCCGATCGCGCGCGCGGAGGAGGGCGGCAACACCGGGCTGGTGCTCGGCGCGGTGGGCGGCGGGGTGGTGCTGCTGGCCGGGGTCGGGTGGTGGCTGGCGCGGCGGCGCGCGGCGAGCGCGGACGAGCGGGAGTGAGCGACGCGCCGGTCGTCGTCGCGGTCGAGCGGCCGCGGCGGCGCCGTCTGGGCCGGTATGTGGCGGGCAAGGTCGGCGGGGCGCTGCTGAGCCTGGGGCTGATCGCGGTGCTGGGGTTCCTGCTGTTCCGGGCGCTGCCGGGGGACCCGGTGACGACGATGACGCGGGGGCGTCCGGTGAGCGCGGCGCAGATCGCCGAGCTGGAGGCCGCCTACGGGCTGGACCGGCCGCTGATCGAGCAGTTCTGGTCGTATCTTGCCGATCTGGCGCGCGGTGACCTGGGCATGTCGTACACGTTCCGGGTGCCGGTGGCCGACAAGATCGCCGAGCGGGTGGGGCCGACGCTGCTGCTGGTGGGCACGGGCACGCTGCTGGCGGTGGCGTTGGGGCTGTGGCTGGGGACGCGGTCGGCGTGGCGGCGCGGCGGCCGCTTCGACAAGGCGGCGACCGGGGTGGCGCTGGGGCTGTGGTCGGTGCCGACGTTCTGGCTGGGGCTGCTGCTGCTGTCGTGGACGTCGGGGCTGTTCCCGTCCGGGGGGATCACCTACCCGGACACGCCGCCGGACTTCTGGTCGCAGGCGGTGGACACCGCCCATCACATGGTGCTGCCGGTGATCACGTTCGTGGCGGTGGTGTACGCGCAGTACCAGCTGGTGATGCGCGCGTCGCTGGTGGAGGAGCTGTCGGCGCCGCACCTGCTGACGGCGCGGGCGAAGGGGCTGCGGGAGGACCAGGTGCTGCGCCGCCACGCGGTGCCCAACGCGCTGCTGCCGACGGTGACGCTGGTGTTCCTGCACCTGGGGCTGGTGGTGTCGGGGGCGATCACGGTGGAGACGGTGTTCTCCTGGCCGGGCCTGGGCCTGCTGACCTTCGAGGCGCTGCGCGGCCCGGACCTGCCGCTGCTGCAGGGCACGTTCCTGGTGCTGGCGGCGGCGGTGGTGCTGGCGAACCTGGCGGCGGACCTGCTGTACCGGGTGCTGGACCCGCGGGTGCGTGCGTCATGACGGACAGGGGCGGCCTGGCGGACAGGTGTGTCGTGGCAGACAGCTTGGGCTTGGCGGACAGCTGGGGCCTGGAGGGCAGCTGGGGCCTGGAGGGCAGGTGCGGCCTGGCGGGCGCGGGCCGCGTGACGGGCATGGGTGCGGGCGGCGTGGCGGTTGGGACAGCCGCGACCGCCGCGGCCGTGACGGCCGTGACCAGGGCGTTTCGCGGCCGTGGAATATTCGATGGACACGCCGAACAGGTGTTCGATAGCGTTGTGTTGTGGGGGCATGCCCCCGGGTGGGTGGGGCTTTTCCCCCCGGTGCGGGCGCGGTCTCGGCTCGGTGGGTTTGTCGGGGGTGCACTGGCTCTTGTGGTGGCGTTCCGGCAGGTGGGTGGCTGTGCCGTGGTGCGCGCGGGGGGTGTGGGGTGAGGCGGGGCGGGGTCGTCGGGGGGCTGGTGTTGGTGGTGGTGGCGCTGCTGGCGGTGGTGGCGCCGTGGGTCACCGATCCGGCGGGGTTGGACGTGACGCGGGTCGACGGGCCGCGGTTGGGGGCGCCCAGTGGCGAGTACTGGTTGGGCACCGACGAGAACGGGCGGTCGGTGCTGCTGTTGACCTGGTGGGGGGCGCGGGTGTCGCTGCTGGTCGGGGTGGCGGCGGCGGTGTTGTCGGTGGGTATCGGGACGCTGGTGGGGTTGGTGGCGGCGATGGCGGGCGGGTGGGTGTCGGCGGTGCTGATGCGGCTCACCGACTTCTTCCTCGTGCTGCCCTCGCTGGTGCTGGCGATCGCGCTGTCCACGGTGCTGGAGCGCGGGGTGGGCACGATCGTGCTGGCCATCGGGCTGACGTCCTGGCCGGGGGCGGCGCGGCTGGTGCGGGCGCAGACGCTGGCGGTGGCGGCGCGGCCCTACGTCGAGCGGGCGCACGCGCTCGGCGGCGGCACCGTGCACGTCGTGGTGCGGCACGTGCTGCCCGGGGTGGTGCCGCTGGTGGTGGTCAACACGACCCTGGCGGTGGGCACGGCGATCGTGGCGGAGTCGACGCTGGCGTTCCTCGGCCTCGGCGACCCGACCGCGGTGTCGTGGGGGGCGATGCTGCGCACCGCGTCGAGCACCGGGGCGGTCACCGCGGGCGCGTGGTGGTACCTGGTGCCGCCCGGGCTGGCGATCGCCGGGGTGGTGCTGGCGGTCACCGTGTGCGGGCGGGCGCTGGAGACCGTGCTCGACCCCCGGCTGCGGGAGCCGCGATGAGCCTGCTGCGAGTGCGCGACCTGCACGTGCGCTACCCGTCCGAGCACGCCGTGCGCGGGGTGGACCTCGACGTCGAGGCCGGGGAGACGCTCGGGCTGGCGGGCGAGTCCGGGTGCGGCAAGTCGACCGTGGCGCTGTCGCTGCTGCGGCTGCTGCCCCGCACCGCGGCGGTCAGCGGCGAGATCAGCGTCGACGGCGAGGACGTCACCACCCTGAACTGGGGGCGGCTGCGCGCGCTGCGGTGGGCGCGGGCCTCGGTGGTGTTCCAGGGCGCGATGCACGCGCTCAACCCGGTGCGCCGCGTCGGCGAGCAGATCGCCGAGCCCATCCGCCTGCACGACCCGACGGTCACCGCCGCGCAGGCGCGCGCCCGCGTGGCCGACCTGCTCGCCCAGGTCGAGCTGCCCGCCGAGCGCGCCCGCGCCTACCCGCACGAGCTCTCCGGCGGGCAGAAGCAGCGGGTCATGATCGCCATGGCGCTGGCCTGCGGGCCCCGGCTGATCGTGGCCGACGAGCCGACCACCGCCCTCGACGTCGTCGTGCAGGCCCAGGTGCTGGACCTGCTCTCCGGGGTGGTCGCCGAGCGCGGCATCGGCATGCTGCTGATCAGCCACGACCTGGCGGTGCTGGCGCGGGTGTGCGGGCGGCTGGCCGTCATGGACGCCGGGCGCGTGGTGGAGAGCGGACCGACCGGGCGGGTCGTCGCCGAGCCCGCGCACCCGCGCACCCGGGCGCTGGTGGCCGCCTTCCCCGCCGTCGGCGAGCCCCGCCACCGCCGCGCCCCCGCGACCACCGGCGAGCCCGCCCCCGCGGGCGTCGACCGCGTCGGCGGCGAGCTGCTGCGCGTGGAGGGGCTGCGGGTGCGCTTCGGCGACACGGTGGCCGTCGACGGCGCCGACCTCGACGTGCGCGCCGGGGAGATCGTCGCCCTGGTCGGGCAGTCCGGGTCCGGCAAGACGACCCTCGCCCGCGCCGTGCTCGGCCTGGTCCGCCCCGACGGCGGGCGGGTCCTGCTCGACGGGCGGGCCGTGCCCGCCCGCGGCCGCGGGCTGCGCGAGCACCGCAGGCAGGTGCAGTGGGTGCCGCAGGACCCCACCAGCGCGCTCAACCCCCGCCACCGCGTCGCCGACGCCGTCGCCGAGGGGCTGCGCGTGCACCGGGTGCCCGGCGACCACGCCGCGCTCGCCGCCGCGGCGCTGGCCGAGGCCGAACTGCGCCCGCCCGAGCGGTACCTGCCGGCGCTGCCGCACGAGCTCTCCGGCGGGCAGCGCCAGCGCGTGGTGATCGCCGCGGCGCTGGCGCTGGCGCCGCGGCTGCTGGTGGCCGACGAGCCGGTGGCCTCCCTCGACGCGTCGGTGCGCGGGGAGATCCTGGCGCTGCTGCTGCGCCTGCGCGCCCGGCTGGGGCTGGCGGCGCTGGTCATCACCCACGACCTGGGGGTGGCGTGGACGGTGGCCGACCGGGTGGTGGTGCTGCGCGCGGGGCGGGTGGTGGAGTCCGGTCCGGTCGAGCGCGTGCTGACCGACCCGGCGCAGGCCTACACTCGGTCCCTGCTCGCGGCGATCCCGCGGGCGCGGTGGGCGAGCCGCCCCACGTGAGCCGTTCGGCGGCGCGACCGGCCGCCGGTTCCCGCATTGCGCGAACCGGGTCGGTGTGCCCTGTGTAGGCTCAGCTTCCGATGACCACCACCGCAGGCCCCTCCCCAGACACGGACGCACCCTTGGTCGCAGACAACGCCGAGCCCGCCGCCGCGACCGCGCCCGCGTCCCCGAGGGGGCCGCTGCCGGTGCGGACGATCGCCCTGGGCGCCGCGGGCAGCGTGCTGGTCCTGCTGGGGTCGTTCGGGGCGGCGGGGATCCTGGCCCGCGACCCGGTGCTCGGGCACGGGCCGCTGTCGTGGATCCGGTACGGGCACGGCCAGATGCTGGCCACGATGGTGCTCTACGTCGGGTTCCTGATGATGGTGTGGGCGTGGGTGCGGCTGGGCAGGCACGTGCTGGCCGACCGGGTCGCCTCGCGCCCGGTGCTCATCGCCGCGGCGGCGTGGACGGCGCCGCTGCTGATCGCGCCGCCGGTGTTCACCCGCGACGTGTTCTCCTACCTGGCGCAGGGGGCGCTGCCGCTGCACGGCATGGACCCCTACGAGGTGGGGCCGATCATGCTCGGGGTGCCGGAGCTGGTGCAGAACGTGCACCCGTTCTGGGTGTCGACCCCCGCCCCCTACGGGCCGCTGTTCATCCTGCTGGCCAAGGGGGTGGCGGCGGTGGCGGGCAGCAACGTCATCGTCGGGGTGATCCTGACCCGGCTGGTGCTGCTGATCGGGCTGGGGCTGCTGCTGTGGGCGCTGCCGGGGCTGGTGCGGCACCTGGGCGGGAAGCTGTCGGTGGCGCTGTGGCTGGCGGTGGCCGGGCCGATGACCGTGGTGCACCTGGTGGGCGGCCCGCACAACGACCTGCTGATGGTGGGGTTCCTGGCGGCCGGGGCGCTGTGCGTGCTGGACCGCCGCCACGTGCTCGGCGTGGTGCTGGTGACCCTGGGCGCGGCGGTGAAGGCGACCTCGCTGATCGCGCTGCCGTTCCTGGTGTGGGTGTGGGCCGGGCACCTGGACTCCACTCCGCTGCGCAACTTCGTGCGCGCGTTCTGCGCCGCGGTGACCACGTTCGCCGTCACGTTCGTGGGGGTGACGTTCCTGTCGCTGGGCGCGTTCGACCTGGGTTGGCTCAACTCGGTCAACGCCCCCACGATGATCGTCAACTGGCTGTCGCTGCCCACCGCGATCGGCGAGGTGATCCACTCGCTGGTGAGCCTGTTCGTCGAGGCCAACAAGAGCTGGTTCGTCAACATCGTGCGCGTGCTCGGCGCGCTGGTGTTCCTCTACATCGCGGTCAAGCAGTGGTGGCGGGCGCGGGAGGGCGGCCCGGACGCGGTGCGCCGCATGGCGCTGGTGTTCATCGCCATCGCCGTGCTGTCGCCGACCATGCTGCCCTGGTACCTGACCTGGGGCTTCGCGATCGCCGCGGCGCTGGCCTGGCAGCAGCGGCAGCTGGCGCTGGTGGTGGCGGGCGCGGTGTTCCTGGTGCTCACCTACTCCCCGGCCGGGGAGGACCTGCTCTACAACTGGCCGTTCATCGCCTGCGCGGTGGCGGTGTCGGTGCTGGCCGGGATCTCGCTGCTGCGGCCGGACCCGCTGCGCCTGTTCCGCGACCACGACGAACTCGCCCACGTATAACCCCATCTTGGGGGTAGACGTATAACCCCTTCTGGGGTTACGGTGGGGTCATGCCGAAGATCAACGTGTACCTGCCCGACGACCTCGCCGAGGAGGTCCGCGCCTCCGGGGTGCCCGTCTCCGCGGTGTGCCAGCGCGCGCTGGAGCAGTCCGCGCGCCGCGTCAGCGCCATCCGCGCCGTCGTCCTCGGCGGCGACGCCGAGCACGAGCTGCCCAACTTCACCGACCGCGCCCGCACCGCCGTGCGCATGGGCATCGACGCCGCCCGCGCCGACAACGCCCCCGAGGTCGACACCGGACACCTGCTGCGCGGCATGCTCGACGAGGGCGACAACCTCGCCCTGCGCGTGCTCGCCGCCCTCGACATCAGCCCCGACCGCGTCCGCCGCGCCATCGAGTCCCCCCGGGGCGGCGGGGAGGCCACCCGCTTCAGCTCCGACGCCGCCAACGCCCTGGAACTGGCCGTCACCGAGGCCGTCGCGCTCGGCCACAACTACATCGGCTGCGAGCACCTGCTGCTCGGCCTGGCCACCGAGCCCGACGGGCCCGGCTCGGCCGCCCTGCGCGCCGCGGGCGCCGAGCCCCGCGCGCTGCGCGCCGCCGTCACCGCCGCCCTCGCCGGGTACGTGCACCTGCGCGCCCAGACCGGCGAGATGTCGGCGGGGGTGATCGCCGCGGCGCTCAAGCCGCTCGTGGAGCGCATCGAGGCGCTGGAGAGGCGGATCTCCTAGCGGCGCACCCGGTAGTGGACGTGGGTCGCGCGCGGCGACGGGGTGACCGACACGCACTCCAGGTCCGCGCGCGCCCCGTCCAGCAGCCGCACGCCGTCGCCGAGCAGGATCGGCACCACCTGCAGGTCCAGCTCGTCGACCAGCCCGGCGGCCAGCGCCTGGCGCACCGTCTCCCCGCCCATGACGTTGACCGTGCGCCCGCCCGCCGCGGCGGTGGCGCGCTCGACGGCGGCGGCGATCCCGGCGTCGGTGAAGTGGAAGGTGCCCGAGGCCATCGGCACGTCCGGGCCGGGCCGGTGGGTGAGCACGAACGCCGCCCCGGCGAACGGCACGTCGTTCCAGTGCCCGACGCCCACGTCGTAGGTGCGCCTGCCGAGCACGGTCGCCCCGACCTCGGCGCGCATCCGCTCCACCGCCGCCCGGTCGGCCGGGGCCGGGTCGTCGGCGAACTGCCAGGCGTGCAGCAGCTCCCCGTCGCGGCCCATGCCCTCGGCCACGCTCACCCCCGGGCCCGCGCAGTAGCCGTCCAGCGACACCGACGCCCGCACCACCACCGTCATGATCCCCACCGTACTGCCGTGGGCGAAACCCGACACCGCGGCGGCGGTGATCGGCATAGCCTCGCGGGCATGCGGATCACCGAGCGGCTCACCATGCTGCGCTTCGCCGTCGGCCAGGCCTACCTGTGGCGCGACGGCGACGACCTCACCCTGATCGACACCGGCCCGGCCGGGTCCGGGCCCGCGATCGCCGCCGCGGTCGCCGGGCTGGGCATGGACACCGCGGCGATCCGGCGGATCGTGCTCACCCACGGCCACAACGACCACGCCGGGGCCGCCGCCGAGGTGCGCGCCTGGCACGGCGCGCCCGTGCACGCCCACCACGCCGACGTCGCGCTCGTGCAGGGCGAGCGGCCGCCGCCGGAGCCGGTGCTCACCGCCGACTGGGAGCGGGAGCTGTTCGCCGCGATCGTGCCCGGTGTGCCGCCCGCGGCGCCCTGCCCGGTCGACGTCGTCCTGCGCGGCGGCGAGGTCCTCGACTTCGGCGCCCGCGTGATCGGGGTGCCCGGGCACACGCCGGGCAGCGTCGCCCTGCACCTGCCGGAGGACGGGGTGCTGTTCACCGGCGACACCATCGCCGAGCACGAGGGCCGGATCATGCTGGGGGTGTTCAACAGCGACCCCGCGCTGGCCGTGGAGTCCTTCCGCCGCCAGGCCGCGCTCGACGGGGTCGAGATCGCCTGCTTCGGCCACGGCGACCCGGTGCTGGCCGGGGCCTCGGCCGCGCTGCGCACCGCGGCCGCCGACCTCTAGGCGAGGGCGGGCTCGGCCAGCGTCAGCGTCCCGTCGTCGGCGTCGAGCCGGGCGGAGACGCCCAACGGCACGGTGAGCTGCTCCGGGCAGTGCCCGAAGCCCAGCTCCCACACCATCGGCACGCCGAGCCCGCCCAGCAGGTCGGCCACCACCGCGTACACCTCGCGCGGCTCGCCGCACTCCGCCCACGAGCCCAGCGCGACCCCGGTGACCCCGGTGAACCAGCCCGCGCGCAGCAGCTGGGTGAGCAGCCGGTCCACCCGGTAGGGGTCCTCGCCGACGTCCTCCAGCAGCAGGATCGACTCGTCCGGCGGGGGCGCGGCGTCCAGCGAGCCGACGTCGGCGGCCAGCAGGCTCAGCGTGCCGCCGCAGGTGACGCCCTCGGCGACCCCGTGCTCGGCGGTGGACACCCTCGGCCCGGTCAGCACCACCGTGGACTCCGGGTCGAACAGCGTCGCCCGCAGGTGCTCGCGCGCTCCCGCGTCGAACAGCTTCCCGGCCACCATCGGGGAGAACAGCGTCACCAGGTCCAGGTTCGCGCCGAAGGCCGCGTGCAGGGCGGTCACGTCGCTGGACCCGGCGAGCACCTTCGGGCCCGCGGCGGCCAGCGCCGCCCAGTCCAGCAGGTCCACCAGCCGCTGGCAGCCGTAGCCGCCGCGCGCGCACACCACCGCCTCCACCGCCGGGTCGCACCAGGCGTCCTGCAGGTCGGCGGCCCGGTCGGCGTCGGTCCCGGCCAGGTAGGGCAGGCGGGGGTGGCGGTCGAGCACGTGCTCGCCCACCCGCACCCGCAGCCCCCACGACTCCAGCGCCGCGACCCCCTCGGCCAGCCGCGCCCGCTCCACCGGCCCGGCCGGGGCGACGACCGCGACCAGGGACCCCTCGCGCAGCCTCGGCGGGCGCATCCTGGTCATGGCGTCAGCTCCAGTTCGGGCACGCCGGGCGGGGTGAACCCGAACACCCGGCCGTAGAAGGACAGTTCGGCGGCGTAGGCGGCGGCGATGGTCTCCGCGCGGCGGAACCCGTGCCGCTCGCCGTCGAAGCTGAGGTAGGCGTGCGGGACGCGCAGCGCGTCGACGAACCGCTTGACCTGCTCCGGCGGGCACACGGGGTCCTCGGCGCCCTGCAGCACCAGCACCGGGCCGCGCACCCGGTCGGCGGCGCCGACGGGGGAGCGCTCGCGGTAGCGGTCGGCGTGCTCGGGCAGCGCGCCGACGAGCCGCTCGACGTAGCGGGACTCGAAGTCGTGGGTCTCGACGCGCCCGTCGGCCCACGGGGACAGGTCCAGCAGCGGGAACATCAGCGTGGCGCAGGCGAACACGGTGCCGCCGGTCATGGCCGCGGCGGCGGTGAAGCCGCCCGCGCTGCCGCCACGCACCGCCAGCCGCGTCGGGTCGGCGGTGCCGTCGGCGACCAGGGCGGCCGCGGCGGCGATCGTGTCGGCGACGTCGACCACGCCCCACCGGCCGTGCAGCAGCTCCCGGAATGCGCGGCCGTGCCCGGTGGACCCGGCGTAGTCCACGGCCGCCACGCCGAACCCTCGGCTGGTGAAGAACGCGATGTCGAGGTCCAGCGCCCTGCTGAAGGCGGTGGTGGGGCCGCTGTGCGGGTACAGCAGGTAGGGCGGCGACTCGCCCTCGGGGCCCGCGAAGTCCGGATTGGTCGGCGGGTACACCAGCACCGGCACCGCGTGCCCGTCGGCGTCGACGGTGCGCGCCACCGGCTCGGGCAGGTAGCGGGGGTCCGGCGCGTCGGGGCGGGTGTGTTCGGTGTGGACGCCGGTGGACAGGTCCAGGCTGATCACCGTCCACGGGGTGCGCGGTCCCGCCGCGCACGTGGTGACCACCCCGTCGGCGGCGTGCAGGTCGGGGGCGAACACGGCGAAGTCGGTGTCGACGTCGGTCACGGTGCCGCTGCGCTCGTCCAGGACGGCCAGCGCGCCCGCGCGCAGCACCGCGTGGCGGCCGCGGCCCAGCGGCGCGAACCAGCGCCGCCCCAGCTGCCACAGCGGCCCGCCCAGCTCGTGATCGCCGGGGGCCAGCGCCACCATGGCCCCGTCGAGGCCGATGCGGTGCAGGTTCCACCAGCCGCGCGGGTCGGCCATGGCCAGCAGCGAGTCCGGCGCCTCCCAGCACACCTGGCACACCGACACCCCGGGCCCGCCCGCGACCACCCGGTGCGGGCCGAACACGCCGTCGGCGCCGACGGCGGCCACGCACAGCTCGCTGGCGTCCCACGGCATGTCGGGGTGCGACCAGCCGATCCAGGCAGCGTGTCGCCCGTCCGGGGAGGGCTGCGGGGCAGTCATGAAGTGGTGCGAGCGGCCCAACACCCGCACCCCGCTCGCCAGCGACACCGCCACCAGGTCGCGGACGACGTCGGTGGGCGCGTCGCCGGTGACGGTCTCGCGCACGCACCACACCTCGCCGCCGGGCCCGGGGGTGAGGTCGCTGTAGCGCCATCCGTGCTCGCGGTCGGGCGCCCCGGTCAGCGGCACGGGGCCGTCGTCGGTGACGGCGTAGACGCGCTGGTCGCCCCACTCGGTGAACACCACCCGCCCGTCGACGACGGTGAACGGGCGCCCGCCGTACTCGTGGACGCGGTTGCGCGCGCTCCACGGCGCGCCCAGCACCTCCAGCGGCCCGTCCGGCCCGGAGCGCAGCAGCGCCTGCCGCCCGCCCTCCTCCGGCAGCGACCGCGTCCACCACACCGCGCCCCCGTGCGGCAGCACCCAGGTCGGGGCGGCCGCGGAGCGGGCGACGTCGGCGGCGGTCAGGGGCGACTCCCAGCCGCCGTGCGGGGCGATGTGGACCACGAGACGACCCTACCGACCGCCCGATACGGTGGACGCGTCAACGCTGTCCGGTGGGGGCGGGACCTGCCCGTCCCCGCGTCGTGCAATAAGGTCGAGGTGCCATGGCTCGCGTCATCCACGTCTTCCGCCAACCCGACCGCTTCGTCGCGGGCACCGTCGGGCAGCCCGGCGACCGCACGTTCTACCTGCAGGCGGTGGAGTCGGCCAAGACGGTGTCGGTGACCATCGAGAAACAGCAGGTGCAGGTGCTCGCCGAGCGCATCGGGTCGCTGCTGGAGGAGGTGCACCGCCGCTTCGGCGCCGAGGTGCCCGACGACGTCGACGAGACCGACGTGGACTCCGAGCCGCTGACCGTGCCGGTGGAGGAGGAGTTCCGCGTCGGCACCATGGGCCTGGGCTGGGACGCGGAGTCCCGCGCGGTGGTCATCGAGCTGCTGGCGATCACCGAGGGCGAGGTCGACGAGTCGGTGGTGCTCGACGACACCGAGGAGGGCCCGGACGCGGTGCGCGTGTTCCTCACCCCGGTGATGGCGCGCGCCTTCGCCGAGCGCGCCGACCGCGTCCTCAAGGCCGGACGCAAGCCGTGCCCGCTGTGCGGGGAGCCGCTGGACCCCGGCGGGCACGTGTGCCCGCGCCAGAACGGCTACCGCCGCGGCGACGACGACTGACCCGCCGGTGTTACCGACCGACCCGCACGCCGAGGCGTTCCTGCGCGAGGGCGAGCTGGACATCGAGGGCCGCCTGGTCGACGCCTCCAACATCACCCTGTTCTGCGGCATCACCCTCGACGGGGTGAGCGCGCGCTGCGTCTACAAGCCGGTGCGCGGCGAGCGGCCGCTGTGGGACTTCCCCGACGGCACGCTGGCCGGTCGGGAGGTCGCCGCCTACCTCGTCGCCCGCGCCGCCGGGCTGGCGCTGATCCCGCCGACGGTGCTGCGCGACGGCCCGGTCGGGCCCGGCATGGTGCAGCTGTGGGTGGACACCAAGGAGGGCGACGACCTCGTCGACCTGGTCACCCCCGACGAGGTGCCGCCCGGCTGGCGCACCGTGCTGCACGCCCTGGACCGCCACGGCGACCCGGCGGCGCTCATCCACTCCGGCGACGTTGCCGTCGCCCGGCTGGCCGCGCTGGACGTGGTGCTCAACAACGCCGACCGCAAGGGCGGGCACGTCCTGCACGGCACCGACGGCGGCGTGTACGGGGTGGACCACGGCATCTGCCTGCACCACGAGCCGAAGCTGCGCACTGTGCTGTGGGGGTGGGCGGGGGAGCCGCTGCCCGCCGACGTGCTCGACCACCTCGCCCGGCTCAGGTCCGCCCTGGACGGCGACTTCGCCGACGAGGTGGGCGAGCACCTGACGGTCCGCGAGGTCAAGGCGCTGCGCACCCGGGTGGCGCGGCTGCTGGCCGCCCCGGTGTTCCCGGTGCCCGACGCCGCGGGCCGCCCGATCCCCTGGCCCGCGTTCTAGGGCTGCCAGAGCTGGAAGGCCGTGCCCTCGGGGTCGGCGCACTCCACGTACCGGCCGTAGGGCTTGGTGTCGATCTCCCCGGCGGTGCCGCCGTGCGCGCGCACCGCGTCGACCGCGGCGCGGATGTCGGCGACCCGGTAGCACAGGTCCACCCTCGGCGACCCGCCGCCGCCCCACAGCCCGACCTGGCGGCCGTTCACCTGCCAGCCGCCCGGCACCGAGCCGGGGCTGAACGACCAGCCGAGCACCGCCCCGTAGAAGGCGCGGGCGGCATCGGCGTCGGCGACGACCACCGTGGCGTAGCCGATGTCGCCGGGGCGGGGCGCGGTCTCGTCCTCGGCCAGCATCCAGCGGTGCCCGAACGGGTCGACCAGCACCGCCAGTCGGCCGTAGGGGTAGTCGGCGGGGTCGCGCTCGGGGCGCGCGCCGCGGTCGACGGCGCGGGCGAAGGCGGCGTCGACGTCGGGCACCCGCAGGTGCAGGGTGTGCGAGGCCGGGCGGCCCTGCTCGGGCGCGGCGACGGGGGTGTCGCCCGCCGCGGCGGCGTCGGCCAGCATCAGCACCGCGTCGCCGATGGTCAGCTCGGCGTGGCCGATCGCCCCGTCGGGCATGACGACCGGCTCGCCGCGCCGGTGGGCGTTGAGCGCCTCGACGTACCAGTCGATGGCCGCGGCGGCGTCGGCGACGACGATGTAGGGGCTGATCGCGGGACCGGCCCCCGCCTGGGTCTGGGTGCTGGTGGTCATGGTGGTGTCGTCCTTCCAGGTCAGGACCGCGCGGCGGAGGCGCTCGCGCAGGTCGGCGGCGAACCCGGGGTCCGGGTGCTCGGGGGTGTCGGGGACGCGGAGGGCGTCGAACGGGTCGCTCACGGCTGCCCTCCCTCGGGGTAGGCGCGACGGAACGCGGCGCGGGCGCGCACCAGCAGCGCCTCGGTGGCGTGCACGGTGCGGCCCAGGTGGGCGGCGACCTCGGGCACGGGGAGCCCGTCGAGGTAGCGCAGGGTGAGCGCGGCGCGGTGGTGCGGGCCGAGCGCGGCGAGGGTCTGGCGGGCGAGGATGGCGTCCAGGCGCACCTCCCACGGGTCCTCGACGCCGGGGTCCTCCACCACGCGCAGCCGTTCGCGGGCGACGCGGCGCCAGTGGTCGGCGAGCTTGTGCCGGGCCACGCCGATCAGCCACGGCACCGACGGGGTGTCGGCCCCGGGTCGGCGGGCGGCGGCGACGGCGGCCAGGAACGTCTCGGCGGTGAGGTCCTCGGCCAGGGCGGTGTCGCCGACGCGGGCCAGCAGGTAGCCGTAGACGTGCGGCAGCGCGTGGTCGTAGAGGTCGAGCAGCGCCACGGCCGGGTCCGGGCGCGCCCGGGGGTGCGGGCTCACACCCCATAGTCGTGCGGGCGGGCCGTGCTCCGACGCCCCGGCGGCGACTTTTTCACCCCGGCGTGGCGGGTCGGCCTCGGCGGCGGGGCCGGCTAGCGTGGCCGGGTGCGATCACAGGAGTACGGGGACGTGTTGGGCGGGCGGGCGCGGCGGGTGGCGCCGGAGGTGGCAGCCGAGGCCGGGGTGGTGGTGGAGGAGCCCGGGTCGGGGTTCTGCGGCGCGGTGGTGCGGGTGGAGCGCGGCACGGCCCGCCACGACGCGGTGGTGCTGGAGGACCGGCACGGCAGGCAGCGGGTGTTCCCGATGGCGCCCGCCGGGTTCCTGCTGGACGGGCGGCCGGTGACGCTGGTGCGGCCGGTGGCCACGCCCGCCCCGGCGCGGCGGGTGTCGGCGTCGGGGTCGGTGCGGGTGGAGGGGCTGCGGGCGCGCACGGCGGCGGCCAGCCGCATCTGGGTGGAGGGCGTGCACGACGCGGAGCTGGTGGAGCTGGTGTGGGGGCACGACCTGCGGGTGGAGGGCGTGGTGGTGGAGCCGCTGGACGGGGTGGACCACCTGGCCGAGGCGGTGGCGGGGTTCGGGCCGGGCCCGGGCAGGCGGCTGGGGGTGCTGGTGGACCACCTGGTGGCGGGCAGCAAGGAGTCGCGGGCGGCCGCCGGGGTGGCGGGCGAGCACGTGCTGGTGACCGGGCACCCGTACGTCGACATCTGGCAGGCGGTCAAGCCGTCGGTGCTGGGGATCCCGGCGTGGCCGTCGGTGCCGCGCGGGGTGGCGTGGAAGGACGGGGTGTGCGCGGCGCTGGGCTGGGGCGACCCGGCGCAGGGGTGGCGGCGGGTGCGTGCGGCGGTGACCGGGTTCCGGGACCTGGAGGCGCCGCTGGTGGGCGCGGTCGAGCGGCTGATCGACTTCGTGACCGAGGCGTGACCTGCGCGGTTCGTCCGCTGCGGGTGTCCGGTTTCTGCGAGGATGGGGTCATGGCGCTGATCTGGCTGATCGTCGGGGTCGTGCTGGTCGTCGCCGAGGTGCTCTCCGGCGAGTTCGTGCTCGTGATGCTCGGGGTCGCGGCGCTGGCCGGGGCGGGCGCCGAGGCGCTGTTCGGGCTGCCGGTGGTCTCCGCGGCGGTGTTCGCCGCGACCGCGCTGGGCCTGCTGGCGGGGGTGCGGCCCTCGCTCAAGCGGCGCTGGCAGGGCCGGTTGACCGCCGACAACGTGGCCGGGCTGATCGGCGAGACCGCCGTGGTGACCGCCACGGTGGACGCCACCGGCGGCACGGTGCGGCTGCGCGGCGGAGACTGGTCGGCGCGCGCCCTGGACGACCGGCAGGTGCTGGAGCCCGGTACGACGGTGACCGTGGTGGAGATCGAGGGGGCCACCGCCGTGGTGTACGCCCACGGCGGCTGAGCGCCCCCGGGTTGGGAGGACGGACGAGTGGATGTCGGGCTGATCGTCGCGATCGTGGCGGCCCTGTTCGTGGTGATCGTGCTGGTGAAGGCGGTCCTGGTGATCCCGCAGGCGCAGACGGCGGTGATCGAGCGCCTCGGCCGGTTCAAGGTGGTCGCCCAGCCGGGGCTGAACTTCCTGGTGCCGTTCCTGGACAAGGTGCGCGCCCGCATCGACATGCGCGAGCAGGTGGTGTCGTTCCCGCCGCAGCCGGTGATCACCCAGGACAACCTGACCGTGCGCATCGACACGGTCGTGTACTTCCAGGTCACCGACTCGCGGTCGGCGGTCTACGAGATCTCCAACTACATCGTCGCCGTGGAGCAGCTGACCACCACGACGCTGCGCAACGTCGTCGGCGGCATGAGCCTGGAGCAGACGCTGACCTCGCGCGACAACATCAACCAGCAGCTGCGCGGCGTGCTGGACATGGAGACCGGGCGGTGGGGGATCCGGGTGGCGCGCGTGGAGCTCAAGGCGATCGACCCGCCGCCGTCCATCCAGGACTCGATGGAGAAGCAGATGCGCGCCGACCGGGAGAAGCGCGCCATGATCCTCAACGCCGAGGGCCAGCGCGAGTCGGCGATCAAGACCGCGGAGGGCCAGAAGCAGTCGCAGATCCTGGCCGCCGAGGGCGCCAAGCAGGCCGCGATCCTGGCCGCCGAGGCCGAGCGGCAGTCGCGCATCCTGCGCGCCCAGGGCGACCGCGCCGCCCGCTACCTGCAGGCGCAGGGCCAGGCCAAGGCGATCGAGAAGGTCAAGGCCGCCCGCCCCTCGCCGGAGGTGCTGGCCTACCAGTACCTGCAGACGCTGCCGACGATGGCCCAGGGCGACGCGAACAAGGTGTGGCTGATCCCCTCGGACTACGGCAAGGCGCTGGAGGGCTTCGCCCGCATGCTCGGCGCCCCGGGCGAGGACGGCGTGTTCCGCTACGAGCCGCCCGCCGACGCCCCCGCGACCGCCCCGGAGGAGGACGAGGCCTCCGTCAGCGGCTGGTTCGACACCTCCACGGACCCGAAGGTCGCCGAGGCGGTGCGCGCCGCGGAGGAGGTGGCGCGCAAGGAGGTCGAGAGCCCGCTGGCCGTGCCCCGGGTCGGCCCCGCCACGCCCGCTGCCGGGATGCCCGCGCCGGAGGTGGGCGCCCCGCCCGCCCGGATCGAGCCCGACCAGCTCTGACCGTCCCTCGATGCCCCCGCGCGTGGTGCTCGCGCGGGGGCATCGGCGTCACCGCGGCCGGGTCTGCCCGCCGGGGACGGCGGCCGTGACCGCGACCGTGGTGTAGGGCAGGGTGAACGCGCCGCCGAGGGCGTCGATCGCGGCCCCCACCCCGTCCAGCGCGGCGGCCAGGCGCTGCGGCGGCAGCCGGGTGAGCAGGCCGCTGGTGGGCAGCTGGTCCAGCCACTGCGCGCGCGTGTAGTCGCGCTGCCAGTCGAACGTCCACCGCCGCGGTTCGGTGAACGCGCCGCTCGCCTTGATGCCGTCGGCGGCGAGGGCGTCCAGCGTCCGGTAGCCGTCCTCGGCGGGCCGGGGCATGTCGGGCAGCGCCGCGGCCAGCGCGTCGGTGATGTCCGGCGGGGTGTGCGGCACGTGCCAGAACACCGCCAGCAGCCCGCCCGGGCGCAGTGTCCGGGCGGCGGCGGCCGCGCCCGCCACCGGGTCCACCCAGTGCCAGGACTGCCCGGCCACGACCGCGTCGAACACCCGGCCCGCCGGGTCCCACGCCTCGAACGCGGCCACCTCCACCGCGATCCCGCCGCGCCGGGCGAAGGCGGCCATCCGCTCGTCCGGGTCGACGCCGAGCACCGCGCAGCCCGCGGCGCGGAACTGGCGGGTGGCGATCCCGGTCCCGCAGCCGACGTCGAGCACGGCGCGGCCGGGGGAGTGCGCGACGACCCGCTCGACGAGGGCGTCGGGATAGGGCGGGCGGGTGCGGTCGTAGCGTTCGACGTCGACGCCGAACGACTCGGCCATCGAGCGCTGCCGGTGCGGCTCCCCGGATAGAGTGGGCATGCGCCCACCCTAGTGGGCACATGCCCACTATCGCGAGGACCGCGCCATGCCCACCGGAGTCCGCATCACCGACGCGCGCACCCGGCTGTTCGACGCCGCCGAGGCCGTCCTGCTGCGCTCCGGGCCCAGCGCGCTGACCAGCCGCGCCGTCACCGACGAGGCTGGCTGCGCCAAGGGCGTGCTGCACCGGCACTTCGCCGACTTCGACGACTTCCTCGCCGCCCTGGTGCGCGACCGCGTCGCCCGCGTCGAGGATCAGGGCGCCGCCCTGGCCCGCCGCGCCGGGACCGGCGACGTGGTCGACAACGTCGCCGCCGCGCTGACCGAGCTGTTCGGCTCGGTCGCCGCGGCCATCGTCAGCCTCCTGATCTTCCGCGACGACCTGCGCGCCCGGCTGCGCGCGGACACCCCGACCGGCATCCCCCTGCTGACCGAGGCGGCGGCCATGCTCGCCGACTACCTCGCCCGCGAGCGCGAGCTGGGCCGCGTCGCCGCCGACGCCGACCCCGACGTGCTCGCCCCGACCCTGCTGGGCGGCGGGCACCTGGCCTACGCCGACCGCGACGGCGCGCGGCCGGAGTCGGTGCGCGCGATGGTGGCCGCCGTCCTCGCCGGGGTCACGCGGCCGTGAGGCTCACTTGCGGTGCGAGCCGGGGATCGCGCGGCTGGACACCGCGATCCGGTTCCAGGCGTTGATCGTGGCCACCGCGACGATCAACGCGGCCAGCGTCGGCTCGTCGTAGTGCTCGGCGGCCTCGGCCCACACCTCGTCCGGCACGCCGTGGCCGTGGTCGGGCAGCCGGGTCGCGGCCTCGGCGAAGGCCAGGGCGGCGCGCTCGGCCGGGGTGAAGAACGGAGTCTCCCGCCACACGGCCACCGCGTAGAGGCGCTCGTCGGTCTCGCCCGCCGCCTTGGCGTCGTGGCAGTGCATGTCGACGCAGTAGGCGCAGCCGTTGATCTGGCTGGCGCGCACCTTCACCAGCTCGTAGGTGCTCTTGGGCAGCGAGCTGCCCGCCATGAACTTCTCCAAACCGAGCATCGCCCGATAGGCCTCGGGAGCGTGGGCGGCGACGTCGATCCGCTGCTGCATCAATCTCTCCATTCAGGGTGTTCGATATCCAGGATTCGCGGAAAACTCAGGCGCGCGCGGCGGTCAGCCACCGGCGTAACCGCTCGCCGGTGCCGGGGTTGCGCCGCTCGACGGCGCCGACGATGTCGGCGATCGACTGCCCGGCCAGCTCGCGCCGCCAGGCCAGCTCCGCGCGGCGCATCGTCTGCGAGATCGCGCACGTGGCGCGGTAGTCCACCGCCGGGTCGCCCCAGGGGGAGTCGGCCAGGATGCGGGCGCAGCGGAAGGCGTCCTCGGCGCCCTCGATGGCCACCACCACGTCCAGCGCGCTGATCGCCTCCGGCGCCCGCGCCAGCCGGAACCCGCCGCGCGGGCCGGAGGTGGAGGTGAGGATCCCGGCGCGGGCCAGGGCCTGCAGCTGCTTGTTCAGGTAGGCGGCGGGCAGGCCGAACACGGCGGCCAGCCGGGCCGCGGGCACCGCGTCGCCCGGCTCGACCCAGGCGAGGTTGGCGCACGTGTGCAGCGCCCACTCCACGCCCTCGCTCATCCGCATAACCTGGACATTACATGTCCAAGATCTAGGTGTCGAGGGTGACCCGCGCCTCCCGCAGCCCCCGCGCCCGCGCCACCCGCTGTGCCTCGTCGGCGATCCCCGCCCGCGCCGCCTTGCCCACGGGGGAGAACAACGCCACCGCCACGTCCAGCCGCGCACCCGCCACCCGCGTGCGCCACACCCCGGCGATGTCGCCCTCGGCGAGCACCACGCCCGGGCTGCCGATCACCCGCCACACCTGCCTGCGCCGCGCCGCGTCCGGCACCAGCACCTCCCGGTCGCGGCCCTGCAGCAGCGGGTCCGCGGGCGGCAGCAGCCGCACCAGCCCCCGCGCGTCCGGCGCCGACCGCACCGCCGCCACATCCGACTCCGGCAGCGCCGCGGGCCGCCCGTCCACCCGCACCGGCACCAGCCCCTCGGGCCACACCGCCTTCACCACCCCGACCGTGGTGTCCAGATAGGCGGCCAGATCGGCGGGAGAGGCCGGGCCGTGCACCCGCAGATACGCCGCGACCAGCGCCCCCGCGTCCGCGGCCTCCTCCGGCAGCGCGTGCCGATCGGGCAGCGGACGCAACCGGGCAGGCCGCGTCTCGGCCACCACCTCCACCCCGGCGGCGATCCCCACCAGCTGGAACAGGCTGCCGAACACGTGCGTGCTCGCGCACGCGCGACAGTCATAGGAATACGCGGGCGGCAGCATCGCCGTCATCTCCGCGCTCGCCCGGGCCCGCGGCATCTCCTCCGACACCACCGCCCGCAACGCCGCCGCACCCGCGGCGAACCCCGCCGCCGCCCCGACACCGGCCGCCCGCAGCGACCGCGCCGCCGCCGTCCCCAACCGCGCCGCCGCGTCCGCATCACCCCGCGGATACAACAACGCCGCCAGGCCCGCGACGTCCGCCCGCCGCAGCAGATGCGGCGCCCCGCGCTGCGCCCACACCAGCACCAGGTCGGGAGGGGACAGCTCGGCGCCATCGGGCAGCCGCGCCGCCAGCGCCACCCGCGCGCCCGCCCCGGCCGTGTCCTGCACCCCCAGCTCCAACACCCCCAGCCCGGTCGCCACCGCCGTCTCGCGGCGCAACCCGTGCCGGGCGACGCGGTGGGCCAGGACCTGGGCGCGACTGAACTCCATCCCCCGACCGTAACCGCGCCCCCCGACACCGGACGGGCCACGAGCCTCAGTCAAACGGACCCCACGACGGACACCCGCGCTGTCCGGAGACGACCGACCACGGCGCCGACGACGACCCCGGCCGCCATTCCATCTCACGGCCAGGCGTCCACCGCCGCCGAGCAGGCACTCCCCGACCTGCCCGTGGGCGGCGGGTCTGCCGGACTAGTCGATCCGCGTCACCACGTGCTCGGAGACCACCTTCGCCGCCGCACCACAGCTCACCGGCCGCGCCGCGCCCGGCACCTCCGCCACACTCACCCGCCACGCCCGACCGTCGTCATGCGCGACCACCACCCGCCACTCGCCCTCCACCCGCTCCGGCTCCCGCACCGCCAACACGTCCGGATCCAGCGTGTTCGTCAACTCCCGCACCGCCAACTCCGCAGCCTGCGCAGGCGCCGCCCACGTCGACCGGCCCCGACAGTTCGACAACACCACACCCGGCGACGTCACCAACGCCTCCCCAACCTCCCGATCCACCCGCGCGTACGCGTACCCCGTGGGCAACACCAACGCCGTCGGCGCGAACCGGTGCCCACCCAGATGCGTCGCCTCCCACACCACATCCCCGTGCGCGGCCGCCAACTCCGCCGCCGCCGGACGCCCCAACACCGCGCAGCACACATCCCGACGCCCATTGGTGCACACCAACAGCAACCGGCCCGCCGCCGGAGCCCCGAACCCCGCCACACTGCCCGCCCCCGCCGCCGCGAAATCCAGGTCCAGCAGTTGCTTCGGGTCATTGAGCGTCGCCGACCGCAGGAACGTCCGCCCCGGCGCCGTGTGCGCCAGATAAGCCCGGCGGGGGAGCGGCCGATGCCGATCGGGATGACGGCCCGGGCGGCGGATCAACACCACCCGCACCCCAGTCCCCTTCGCCCTGGCCGCCAACTCCGCGCCCAACCCCGGATCCAGGTGCGAGGCCGTCAGCGCCTCCGCACCCCACGGACCCGGCTGCTCAACACACAGCCACGTCGCCGCCACGGCCGCCGTCCCCGCAGGACGCTCACCCGCCGCCCCGGACACCGCCGAACAAGTCGCAGTCATCAGCGCCAGACTCTCACGCCCGGTACCGCCGATCGAGTGACACCCCCTAGGAGCGGTCGCAGGTCCGCACAATCCGCTCCGCCAACTCCCGCATCCGCGCCACCAACTCCGGCGGCTCCACCACCTCGAACTCACACCCCAGGAACCACACCCACACCGCCAACTCCTCCAACACGTTCGCCCCGATCCGCAGCAGACAACTCTCCCCGTCCACCGGCTCCAACACCCCGGTCTGCCACGTCACGAACTCCGCCGCCCGCTCCACCGGCACCAACAACCGCAACACCGCCTGATACCGGTACGCCCGATTGGTCACCCCGAACGCGGTGTACGCGGCGATGTCCTCATCCGGCGGCGTCCGCTCCGCGAACCGCGGCCCCAACGGCGTCCTCGGCGACAACCGGTCCACCCGGAACGTGCGCCAGTCATCCCGCTCCACGTCGAACCCCACCAGATACCAGCGCCGACCCGCGTGCACCAGCTTCAGCGGCTCCACCTCCCGCACCGACACCCCACCCCCGTGCGACCGGTAGTCGAACCGCAGCCGACACCGATCCCGGCACGCCCCCGCGATCACCGCCAACGTCTCCGCCGACACCACCGGCCCCCGACCCGGCACCGCCACCGTCGCCGCCTGCAACGCCGCCACCCGATGCCGCAACCGCGACGGCAACACCTGCTCCAACTTCGCCAACGCCCGCACCGAGGTCTCCTCGATCCCCGACACCGACCCACCCGCCGCCGTCCGCAACCCCACCGCCACCGCCACCGCCTCGTCATCATCGAGCAACAACGGCGGCAACGCCGCACCCGCCCCCAACCGGTACCCGCCCGCCGTCCCCGTCGCCGACTCCACCGGATAGCCCAACGACCGCAGCTTGTCCACATCCCGACGCACCGTCCGGTCCGTCACCCCAAGACGGCCCGCCAACTCCCCACCCGACCACTCCCGCCGCGTCTGCAGCAACGACAACAACCGCAACAGCCGCGCCGAGGTCTCCAACATGCCCCCAGCATCCCACCCCCTGCGGACAGGACCGGTCCGCAACCGCCCGTAACCTGCGCGGCATGTCGCTCAACCGCGCCCTGCTCGCCCGCCAACACCTGCTCACCCGCGCCGACCTCGACCCCACCACCCTGATCGAGCACCTCGTCGGCATGCAGGCCCAAGCACCCAACCCGCCCTACATCGGACTCTGGTCGCGGCTGACCCACTTCACCTTCGACGACCTCGCCCACCGCATCACCGACCGCACCCTCACCCGCATCCTCCTCATGCGCGGCACCATCCACCTCGTCACCGCCCGCGACGCCCACGGCCTGCGCCCCCTCGTCCAACCCGTGCTCGACCGCGCACCCACCGACATCCCCGCCACCGACATCCCCGCCGTCCTCGACACCGCCCGCCACCACCTCCACCAGCGCCCACTCACCGCCGTCGAACTCGGCAAGCTCCTCGCCCCCGACTTCCCCGACCACGACCCCGGCGCCCTCGCCGCCCTCGCCCGCCTGCGCCTGCCCCTCGTCCAGGTCCCGCCCCGCGGCCTCTGGCAGCGCACCGGACCCGCCGCCCACACCCTCGCCACCACCTGGCTCGGCGAACCCACGGGGGAGCGGCCCACCATCGACGACCTCGTCCTGCGCTACCTCGCCGCCTTCGGCCCCGCCACCCCCGCCGACGCCCAGGCCTGGTCCGGCCTCACCGGACTCCGCGAGGTCTTCGACCGCCTACCCCTGCGCACCGTCCACACCGACGGCCGCACCCTCCACGACCTCCCCGACGCGCCCCGACCACCCGCCGACACCCCCGCACCCGCCCGCTACCTCACCGACTTCGACAACCTGCTGCTCTCCCACGCCGACCGCACCCGCGTCATCAGCGACGAGCACCGCCGCACCGTCATCACCAAGAACGGCATCGTCCACCCCACCATCCTCATCGACGGCCACGTCGCCGGGACCTGGCGCATCACCCGCACCCGCACCGCCGCCACCCTCACGGTCACCCCGTTCACCCCACTGCGCCCCGCCGACCGCGACGACCTCACCCGCGAAGGCCACGCCCTCCTCACCGCCACCGACCCCGACCGCACCCACGACGTCCAGGTCTAGACCCCGACACCAGCCTCACCGCGCCCCGGCTGGACCAGGCCTTGCGTCCTTGCACCGGACTCCGGCAGCAGGACCACCCGAACCTGCCAATGACCGTCGACGGCCCCGACCAGGGTTCGGCTATTCAGCGACCCTGAACCCCGCACCGGCACCAGCCGATCACCGCGCCGAGTGGCCGACCGCGAGCACCACCGCAGGAGCGACCGCCCCACCTGCACCATCACGAACCGGGGGAGACTCGACCCGAGATCACGCGACCCCGCCCAACACCGCCAACCCCGCCGCCGTCACCGCCACCGGCACATCCCGCGACCCCACACCCCGACCGATCGCCACCAACCCCCGCCGCTCGGCCACCATCAACACCTCCGCCTCCCACTCCGGCACCCGACCAGCCGCCGAACCGTCAGCACCCGCCCACACGAACCCCTCCGGGCCACCCCACCAGCCCGCATGGAACAACACCGCCCCCGCGGCCACATGCCCCAGCGCCTCCACCACACCCTTCATCCCGACCACCCCCGGTCTCGTGACGCCTGTCACAAGCAGGTGTAGCAGCGGCCACTGACATCCCGCTCACCCCGACGCCAACCACCCCGCGATCTCCCCACGCACCCGCTCCTTCACCCCCACCGGAGCGAACGACGCCTCCACCGCCGCCACCGACAACCCCGCCACCACCTCATCCGACCACCCCCACCGCGCCCGCAACCGCCCGAACTCCCCACTCAACGACGTCCCCACCACATCCGGCACATCCAGGTTCACCGACACCGCCACCCCCGCCGCCATCAACCCCGGCAACGGATGCACACCCAACCCCGCCACCAACCCCAACACCACATTCGACGACGGACACACCTCCACCGCCACACCCCGCTCCCGCAACTCCGCCACCACGGACGCGTCCGCCCTGATCCCGTGCCCGATCCGATCCGCCAACCCCACCCGCACCGCCTCCACCACCGACTCCGGCCCCGCCATCTCCCCGGCGTGGTGCACCATCCGCAACCCCGCCGCCCGCGCCTGCGCCAACACCGACGCGAACGGCGCCAACGGGAACGCCTCATCCCCGGCCACCCCCACCGCCACCACCTCGGGGAACCGCGACGCCCACTCCACCATCGCCGCCAACCGCCCCACCGACCGCCGCCGCGAATGATCCAGAATCAACCGCGTCACCACGTCGTGCTCGGCCGACCCCTCCGCCAACCCCGCCACCACCGCCGCCAACGGCTCGTCCCCGGACCCCAACCGCTCACCATGCGACCCCGCCGAGAACGTCACCTCCGCGTACCGCACCCCGTCCGCCGCCGCGTCCGCGCAGAACTCCCGCGCCACCCGCGCGAAATCCTCCGGCTCCCGCAGACACGACCGCACCACCGAGCCCCGGTCCGCGAACTCCCGGAACCCCGAGAACCCGCCCTCCGGCACCCCCGGCACCACCACCCCGTACCGAGCCGCCAACTCAGCCAACGTCGACGCCCGCACCGCACTCTCCAGGTGCACGTGAAGATGCGCCTTCGGCAACGCCACCAGATCCCGCACCCCCACACCAGTACCCCCACCCACCCGCCACACTCAAATCAATAACCCATGGCAACCTTTCCCGCCCCACCGAGATCAAGGGAGTGACACATCACCACCCACGGAAGGCCCACCGTGCCGCTGCGCTTCGCCCCACCCCGCACCCGCCACCTCGCCGTCACCAGCCACCGCAGCGGACCCGTCCACACCATCGCCGCCCAAGGCCACATCGACCTCGCCACCGACGCCCCCTGGCACGACCACCTCATCGACGCCGCCACCAGCGCCGACGGCACCACCCACCTCGTCGTCGACCTCACCGACGTCACCTACCTCAGCTGGGCCAGCACCGCCGCCCTCATCCGCGCCCACCACGCCTGCGCCGCCCGCGGCCGCCACCTCGTCGTCCGCGCGGGCGGCGCCATCCTCACCGGCCTGCGCCTCACCCGCCTCGACCACACCCTCACCATCACCCCGGCCACCACCACCGCCCGCACCGCCACCGCCCACAACCACAGCGAATGGCTCATCGCCTAAACCGCCACAGCCCGGCCTGACCCACTAGCCACCGGGCCCTGCAACGCCGGGCCCTTCAGCGGCACGACCAGCCCTCACGAACACCAGCGCGCCGACGGCCGCAGCGGACTACGCCGCCGCGTGGCCACTCCCGGTCGCCGACCGCAGGAACGCCCCCACCTCGTCCAGCGCGGCATGCCCCTCCGGAATCGGGCCCGCGAACGCCTGGAACACGTGCAACTGCCCCTCCCACACCTGCAGCCGATGCGGCACACCCGCCGCGCACAACCGCGCGGCCAACAGGTGCGCGTCGTACAGCAGCGCCTCCGCGCCACCGGCCTGGATCAACACCGGCGGCAGCCCCGACAGGTCCCGGCGCGCGGGGGAGGGGTCCTCGTCCAACCCCGCCAACAGCATCGTCCGCAGCTTCGGCAGCCGGTGCGCGGGCAGGTACGCGTCCGTCTTCAGGTTCGGATGCTCAGCCCGGCCCAGGTGATCCAACTCGACCAAGGGGGAGAGGGCCACCAGCGCCGCGGGCCCCGGCTGACCCTCGTCCCGCGCCGTCAACGCCGTCGTCAGCGCCAGGAACCCGCCCGCGGAGTCACCCGCGATCACGATGTCGGTGAAACCCTGCTCCACCAACCACGTGTAGGCGTGGTGCGCGTCGGCCATGGAGACCGCCAGGGGAGAGGCGGGCAACTGCCGGTACGCCACCGACAACGCCGTGACCCCCGCCCGCTCCGCGATCCGCGCCGCCAGCCTCCGGTGCGTGCGCAGACCACAGCAGAAGAACCCGCCGCCGTGCAGGAACAACATCACCTTGTCCGGGTCGGCGCCCGGCGGCCTGATCCACTCGCCGTGGAAGCCGGGGAAGTCCACCCGCTCGACCTCGGTGTCCCGGGTGACCGGCACGACGAACGACGCCGCCCACTCGAACACCACCGCCAGCCGCAGCATCACCGGCGTCAGCGGGCTGTACCGGAAGACCGGCCGGATCACCACCCGCATGAACCGCGCGAACCGCCGCGCCTTCGCGCTGATCCCGCTGAACGTGTCGATTACCGGCTCCACGGCGGCTCCCTCCAGAGTTACCGGATAGTAGCTTCGCGGACCGGGCAGACACCATGATCAGTTCGGGGAGCTGTGGCGCGCTGACAACAACGCCCTTTCGCGCTCGCTGACCTGCACAAAGAACGTCCGCCCCGCAGGACACACCGCAATCGACGCCCCGACGCGCGAGACCAGCGGGCCCTCGGTGATGCTGTGGGCGTGGAGTACGTGTCCAGAGTGCCGCGACCGCCGCTGGACGGGCTGATCGACGACCTCTACTACCTGGAGGGCACCCCGCCGTACGCCCGGCTGACGCTGCCGCCGATGCCCGCCGCGTTGCTCATCGTCAACCTCGGGGCGCCGTTCCGCATCCGCGCGGGCGCCGACATCGAGACGGCTGAGTACGCCGACGGCTGCGTGGTCACCACACCCACCCGCGCACTGGAGTTCGGCTACCCACCCCGGACCCGATCCGTCGGCGTGCACTTCAAGCCATGGGGGCTGGCGCCGTTCCTGCCGATGCCCGCGGCCGAACTGTGCGACCGGCCGGTGACGGTCGAGCAGGCCTGGGGCAGACCCGCCACCGCCGAGCTGCGAGACCGGCTGGGCACGGCGGCCGGACCACACGAGATGCTGACGCTGCTGGAGGAGGAGCTGACGCGACGGCTGAGCGAGACCGCATCCCTGGGACTGGTCCGCCACACGAGCGGTGTCATCGTGGCGACCAGCGGGGCCGTGGCGATCGGCGACCTGAGCGCGGCAGCCGGTGTCAGCAGCACCCATCTGGCACAGCGGTTCAAGGAGCTCATCGGCGTCACCCCGAAGCGGCTGGCCCGCACCTACCGCTTCGCCGCCGCCGTGTTCACGATCAACCCCGCCGAGCCGATCGACTGGAGCGGCCTCGCCAATGGCGCGGGCTACTTCGACCAGGCCCACTTCGGCCACGAGTTCCGGGAGTTCACCGGGCTCACGCCGACCCGGTACCTCGAGGTCCGGCGACGGTTCCTGCGCGACCATCCCGGCCACGCGCTGGACGGCTGGCCGCTGCCCGCCGATTGATTTCTTACAAGAGCGACAGCTCACGACGCGCTAGTTTCGGGCACCCCGAAGCAGAGGAGAGGCCGTGGGCAAGGTGGTCATGTACAGCTCGGTGTCCGTGGACGGTTTCGTCGCGGACGAGAACGACCAGCCCGGGCCGCTGTTCGACTGGTTGTCCAACGGAGACGTCCCGTTGGACGAGAGCGGCGTGCTGAAGGTGTCGCGGGCGTCCTACGACCACACCCGGCCGTACTGGGACCAGATCGGGGCGACGATCGTCGGCCGCCACGTCTTCGACCTGACGGACGGCTGGGACGGGACGCCGCCGGGCGGGGTCGACCACGTGGTCGTCGTGACGCACCGGCCGAAGCCCGAGGGCTGGGACCTCGAGGCGCCGTTCCACTTCGTCGACGGGGTCGAGGCGGCCGTGGCCAAGGCGCGGGAGCTCGCGGGTGACCGCGTGGTCGAGGTCGCCGCAGGCGACGTCGGAGGCCAGGTGTTCGCCGCGGGTTTGGTCGATGAGGTGCGCATGGACGTCGTACCCGTGGTGTTCGGGTCTGGCAAACGCTACTTCGGGTCCGTCGACGCGCAGCACCTGTTGGAGGACCCCGACGTGGTGATCCAGGGCGATCGAGTGCTGCATCTGCGCTATCGGGTGCGCCGGTGACCAGAGGCGGGGGGCGGCCACGAACGCCATACTTAACATAATGTCGATTATCGAACTTCGGGCGACCTGCGAGAACGTGCCGGAAGGGGTCGATCCGCAGTCGTTCCGCTGATTCACAGCGCGCGACTCATCAAGACGGTTCGATGACGCCGACACCGACGGCCCGCGACACCCGCCCTCGGCGCGACTGATGCGCGAGTGCCCAGAGCACCGGATGGGGCCCCGCGGTGACGCTTCGATCCCCGGCTACGACCTACGGGCTCGGCACATCAAATCGTCACCGTGACGAAACGGGCATGAGTGATCGGTCGTCGGTAAATCATGCATAACCGCCATTATGCATGTAACCAGTTACGCTCAGTCGGGTGATCAGGGGTGGGCCCGGTGGCGGGGATGTCGGTGGGGCGCGGTATCCACATGTCGTGAAGTTGATCGACGCGCAGACGGCGTTCTTCGTGGCGCGCAAGCCGCGCAAGGACTCCCCCAACACGACGGCGGCCTACCGGCGGGATCTGGCCGGGGTGACCGGGCGGCTGGTCGACGAGCTGGGGACGGCGGCCGAGGAGATCCAACTCGACCAGGTGGACGCGGCCGCGCTGCGGGCGGCGTTCGGGTCCTTCGCCGACGACCACGCGCGCAGCTCGGTGGCGCGGGCCTGGTCGACGTGGAACCAGTTCTTCCAGTTCTGCGTGGCCGACGGGCTGGTGGCGGGCAACCCGATGGGCGCGGTGGGCAGGCCGAGGCCCGCTCCCCTCTCCCCCAAGCCGCTGCGCGGCGAGGGCACGCCGGAGGAGCTGCTGGCGGCGACGGCGTCGGGGGCGCGGCGGGCGCGCAGGCCGTGGCCGGAGCGGGATCTGCTGGTGGTGGCGTTGGGGCTGGTGGCCGGGTTGCGGGCGGCGGAGTTGCGGGCGCTGCGGCGCTCGTCGGTGGTGGGGCGGCCGGGTGAGCGGCGGTTGTTCGTGCGGGGCAAGGCGAACCGGGAGCGGTCGATCCCGATCGAGGCGCCGTTGGAGCGGGTGATCGAGGCGTATGTGGAGTCGTGTGGGCGGCGGTTCCCGGGGGTGTCGTTCGGGCCGGAGTCGCCGTTGGTGCTGGGGTCGGACGGGGCGGGGATCGGGCGGGGCGCTTTGGACTACCTGGTGCGGTCGTGTTTCCAGGCGGCGGGGTTGCGGGACCGGGTGCCCGCGGGGGCGAACCTGCACGCGTTGCGGCACACGTTCGCGACGCGGTTGGCCGAGGACGGGGCGAACGCGGTGGAGATCATGGCGCTGTTGGGGCACGCGTCGTTGAACACGAGCCAGAACTACATTGAGGCGACGGGTGCGCAGCGGCGGGCGGCGGCGGCGTCGAACCGGACGTACCGGGTGTTGTCGGAGTTGGTGGAGGAGTAGATGCGGCGGAAGGTGCGCTCACCGCTCCCCCAGGTCGACGGGGTGGACGCGGTGCGGGTGCGGCTGCCGGTGTCGTCGGAGTGGGCGACGGTGCGGGATCACCTGGTGGATCGGTTGCCGGTGTCGGCGGCGCGGGTGGACGCGATGTTCGCGGCGGGGGCGGTGTGGGCGGAGTCGGGGCCGTTGGGGGTGGACGCGCCGTTCGTGCGGGGTGGGTCGGTGTGGTTCCACCGGGAGTTGCCGGTGGAGGTCCCGGTGCCGTTCGAGGTGTCGGTGCTGTTCCGGGACGAGAACCTGGTGGTGGTGGACAAGCCGCATTTCCTGGCGACGATCCCCCGGGGGTCGCATGTGCGGGAGACGGCGTTGGTGCGGGCGCGGCGGTTGACGGGGATCGCGGAGTTGAGTCCGGCGCACCGGTTGGACCGGTTGACGGCGGGGGTGGTGGTGTTCGTGGCGCGGCCGGAGTTGCGGGGTGTGTATCAGGAGTTGTTCGCGCGGCGGTTGGTGCGCAAGGAGTATGAGGCGGTGGGGCGGGTGTCGGGGGTGGCGCCGTCGCCGGGGACGGTGGTGCGGAGTCGGATCGTGAAGGAGCGGGGGGTGCACGCGGCGCGGGAGGTGGCGGGTCCGGTGAACGCGGTGACGCGGGTGGTGTCGGTGGAGCGGCGGGGGGATGTGGGGTTGTTCGGGTTGGTGCCGGAGACGGGTCGGACGCATCAGCTGCGGGTGCACATGGCGGGGTTAGGGGCGCCGATCGTGGGTGATGACCTGTATCCGGTGGTGGCGGAGCGGGCGCCGGATGACTTCTCGGCGCCGTTGCAGTTGTTGGCGCGGGCGGTGGAGTTCCGGGATCCGGTGTCGGGGGTGGAGCGGCGGTTTGTGTCGGGTTTGTCGTTGTCGGCGTGGGCGGGGTGATCGGTGGGTACCTCTTCGGGGTGACGGTCACTTCGAGGAGGTCGTGATGGGCGACATGTCCGGTACGCGTACTCGACACCCCGGTCAGCAGGTGGCCGCGGCGGTCGGTGCGGTGTTCCTGTTGGTGGGGATCCTGGGGTTCATCCCGGGGGTGACGACGAACTACGACGAGATGCAGTTCGCCGGGCATGAGTCCGGCGCGCTGTTGTTCGGGTTGTTCCAGGTGTCGATCCTGCACAACCTGGTGCACCTGTTGTTCGGTGTGGCGGGGCTGGCGATGGCGCGGACGTTGTCGGGTGCGCGGGCGTTTTTGCTGGGCGGTGGGCTGATCTACCTGCTGCTGTGGCTGTATGGGTTGTTCATCGGGCATGACAGTGCGGCGAACTTCGTGCCGTTGAACAACGCGGACAACTGGCTGCACCTGCTGTTGGCGGTCGGCATGATCGCGTTGGGTCTGCTGGTGGCGAGCCCGCGGCGGTCGCGGATGTGATGAGGGTGTCGGGGGCGGGGCGCGGCCGGTCGGGTCGCGCCCCGTTTTCGTCTCATGCGAGGCGGCGGACGAGTTCGGTGACGAGGTGGTGGGGGTCGGGGAAGACGTCGGGGAGGGTGAGGCGTTCGAGGATGAGCCAGTTGAGGGCGAGGTAGAGCAGTTCGACGGTGGTGGCGTCGCCGGGCAGGCCGGAGTCGATGTGGGTGGTGATGTTGGCGTCGACGTCGGCGCGGATGCGGGTGGTGAGGAGGTCGCGCAGGTGGGGGCGGCGGGTGGCTTCGAGGCGGAGTTCGAGGAGGGCGAGGTGGCCGCTGGGGAAGGCGGTGACGCGGTCGACGAGTTCGTGCATGAGTCGGGTGAGGGTGGTGTGGTCGCGGGGTCCGTGGTGGACGGCGGCCATGGTGGGGGCGTCGGGGGTGAGGCGTTCGTAGACGCGGTGGGCGACCTGGGTGAGGAGGTCGTCGCGGTTGGTGAAGTAGTTGGAGGCGGTGCCGGTGGGGACGGCGGCGTGGGTGTCGACGGCGCGGAAGGTGAGGCCGCGGGCGCCGTCGCGGGCGAGGACGTCGATGGCGGCGTCGAGCAGGGCGGTGCGGCGGGTGGGGTTGTGGCGCATGGGTCTCCTCGTTGACAGCACTACATCTGGAGTACTACAGTGAGAGTAGTTCAAGTGTAGTGGAGGCTGTGTGCGCAAGCTCGTGTACTACGTCGGCATGTCGATCGACGGGTTCATCGCCGGGCCCGCCGGGGAGGTCGACTTCTTCCCGGTGACGGAGGACGTGGTCGGCTTCATCCGCGACGACTACCCCGACACGTTGCCCACGCACGTGCGCGCGCAGCTGGGGGTGGACGTGCCGAACCCAAACTTCGACGTGTGCGTGCAGGGGCGGGTGACGTATGAGCCCGCGCTGGAGATCGGGGTGACCAGCCCGTACGCGCATCTGCGGCAGGTGGTGGTGTCGGAGAGTCTCGGGGAGAGCCCGGACCCGGCGGTGGAGGTCGTGTCGTCGGGTGTGGTGGAGTGGATCCGGGAGCTGAAGGCGCAGCCGGGCCGCGACATCTACCTCGCGGGCGGCGGCCGCCTGGCGGGCGCGCTGCTGGCGGAGGTCGACGCGCTGGTGCTCAAGGTGTACCCGGTGGTGGTGGGCTCCGGGGTGCCGCTGTTCAGCGCGGACTTCTCCCCCACCGCGTTCACCTTGACGGGCACGAAGTCGCTGCCGAGCGGGATGGTGGTGCTGTCGTACGAGCGGGCGTGACGCTTCTTTGGGTGCGGCCCCGTCGTCGAGTGTGACGGCGGGGCTGCGTCGTGTCCGGGGGGTGGGCCGTGCCCGGGGGGCGGCTAGGCCGGGTCGTGCTGATCCGGCGGAAGGATCGCGGCCAGCCGCTTGCGGGCCGCCTCGCTATCGCTGTCCCGCAGGACGCCGCGGACGGCCCGCACCCACCCGGCGCGCTGCTCGCGGACCTCGGCGAGTTCGGCGGCGAGGTGGTCGAGCTGCGCCCGGAGGCGGTCGGTGTCGGCGTGCGCCCGGTCGAGGTCGGCGCGCAGGAGCCGCCCGGCCTCAACGGCGGCGTCCCGCTCGGCACGGGCGTCCTCGGCGCGGGCTTGGTGGAGGGCGGCGGCGTCGACCCGCGCCCGCAGTTCGACGTCTCCGCGCGCGCGGGTCTCAGCGAGTTCGGCGATGAGGGTGTCGACGCGGGCGCGGTGGTGGGCCAGGTCGGCGGTCGCGGTGTCGGCGCGGTGGCGTTGGTGGGCGAGTTCGGTGGTGAGGGTGTCGGTGTGGGCGCGGTGGTCGGCCAGTTCGGTGGTCAGGGCCTCGGTGCGGGCTCGGTGGTGGGCTAGGTCCGCGGTGAGGGCTTCGGTGCGGCTGCGGTACTCGGCGAGTTCGGCGGTGGTGGTTTCGGCGTGGGTCTGGGCGGCGGTGAGCTCGGCCTGGAGGGCGTCGATGCGGGCGTGGGCGGCGGCCAGGTCGGCGCGGAGGGTTTCGGCTCGGGTGTGGGCGGTGCGGGCTTCCTGTTGGGCGTGGCGGGCGTGGTCGTGTTCGGCGGCGGCGGTGGCTTGGGCGGCGGCCTTGTCGCGTTCGGCTCGGGTGCGGGCGGTCTCGGCGGCGCGGAGGCGGTCGAGGGCGTCGGCGCGGTCCTGGCGGGCGGTCTCGGCTTCGGCGTGCGCCTGTTGGGCGGCTTCGAGGGCCTGGGTCGCCTCGGCGCGGGCGGTCTCGGCGCGGTGGTCGGCGGCTTCGCGTAGGCCGCGTTCGGTGGCAGCGGCCTCCTCGGCCTGGGCGACGCGTGCGTCGGCGGCGGCGAGTTCGGTGGTGGCGGTGGCCCGGATCTCCTGCGTGGTCAGCAGCAGTTCCCGCAGTGGGTCCAGCACCCGGTCGACGGCGTCGACGAGCACGGCGGCGCCCGCGCTGAGCCCTCCGCCGCCGAGTGCCTGCTCCCCCATGACCGCGCGCAGCGCCTCCTCCGCGGCGGCCAGCTGACGACAGCTGCGTCCCCCCGGCCATTCCCGCTCGGGACAGAACTCCGGCGGCCTTCCTCCACGCGGCCCCGGCCCGGGCAGCGGCGCCCGGCAACGACTGAAGCCACAAAGTCCCGGCGGTGCCTTCTCGATCAGCGCGTCGATCACCCGCGCATCGTATGGTTTCAGTTCATGAACCACAACTGGAGATTATGGTTACTTAACTCCAACCTAGGTCAGCTACAGAACAGAGCTTTTGTAGCGGAGTGAACGGGAGGTGTTTCCCGGGGGCAGATGTGGCGGAGCGGAGGCTGCCGAGGGGGATTGAGGAGCTGCGGACGGACTGGGGTGGCTGCGTGAGCTCTGCACGGCAGGGGCTCTGCACAGCCGGGGGCTCTGCACAGCAGGGATGGCGGGAGGAGGAGGAGGAGGAGGAGGAGGAGGAGGAGGAGCGTCGGGAGGTGCATGGGAGGAGCGTGGGGAGGTGCATGGGCCGTCGAAGAACGTCGGCCAATGCCGTGAACCTGGGGGGTCAGCCATCGTGGGGAGGCGCGTTACCTCTTGCTCTCGGCTCCCGTCATACCGGCGACCAACGAGAGAGAGTGGGAGCCACCGTGCTGACCGACATCATGTACGTGACCGTGTACGTCACCGACCAGGAGCGTGCGCTGGAGTTCTACACCGAGGGGCTGGGGCTGGTGAAGCACATCGACGTCGCGGGGCCGGACGGGCGTTTCCTCGCCGTGGGGGTGGCCGACAGCCCGGTGAAGATCATCCTGTGGCCGCACGCGCCCGCGGCGGGGCAGCCCGTCGAGCCGGGGGCGGCGCCCGGGCCGCTCGTCATCGAGTCCGACGACCTGAGGGAGGACTTCACGGTGCTGCGCGGGCGCGGGGTGGCCTTCGTCGAGGACGAGCCGCAGGACTACCCGTTCGGGGTGCGCGTCGAGGCCGTCGACCCCGACGGCAACCGGATCTCGCTGCGTCAGCAGCGGTTCGGGGGGCAGGGGTGATCGTCCGGGCGGGAGCGGTCGCCGAGGCGTTCGAGGCCGAGCGGGAGCGGCTGCGCGCGGTCGCCTACCGCATGCTCGGCTCGCACGCCGACGCCGAGGACGTGGTCCAGGAGGCATGGCCCGCCAGGAGACCACGGACATCCACAACCTCGCGGGCTGGCTGACCACGGTCGTCGGCCGGATCAGCCTCGACGTGCTGCGCTCCCGGCAGTCCCGACCCGAGGCCGCCTACGACGACTGGGCGGCGCCGGTCGACGACGCCCCCGCCCCGGACGACCACGCCGCGCTCGCCGACGCGGTCGGGCTCGCGCTCCAGGCCGTCCTGGACGCGCTGCGGCCCGACGAGCGGCTGGCGTTCGTGCTCCACGACCTGTTCGCGGTGCCGTTCGCCGAGATCGGCAGCATCCTCGGCAGGTCAACCGACGCCACGAAGATGCTCGCCAGCCGCGCCCGGCGCAAGGCGCGCGCGAGCGAGCCGACCTCGACCAGGCGTGAACAGCGCGAGGTGGTGCAGGCGTTCCTGGCGGCCGCCCGCGACGGCGACTTCGCGGGCCTGCTGCGCGTGCTCGCCCCCGACGTGCGGCTCACCGTCGACACCCCCGACGGCGCGGTCGTGGTGCTCGGCGCCACCAAGGTCGCCGCGGGCGCGCGGATGGCCGCCGCCGGGGCAGCGCGGGGACGGGTCGTGCTCATCGACGGGCGGCCGGGCATCGTGTCCTGGCGCGCGGACGGCGCGCCGCTGTCGGCCCTCGTGTTCACCGTCGTCGGCGGGAGGATCGTCGCCATCGCCGTCGTGACCGACCCGGCCGAGCTCGCCCGCGCTGGCTCAGCCGAGGACGAAGGGCAGACGGGCGGCCGTCGCGCCTAGGGCGGCCTTCTCCCCGTCGGTGGGGGCACGGCGGCCTGTGCCGACCAGGAGGACGTCGGTGTCGGTGAACGAGGCGGGGAAGGCCCTGCCCGCGATCGTCTCCAGCATCCGGCGGGCGCGGGCCAGGCCCTCCCCCGGCGGCGGGGGCGCGTCGGGGAGGTGGGCGGTGAGGTCGAGGTGGTGCAGCGTCCACTCCAGGACGTACGCGGAGAGGTAGTCGGCGGTGGTGAGGACCTCTCCCCTGGTGCCGACCCGGGTCGCGGGGTCGGCGAGGGCGGCGGCCCGGCCCGCGGCGGAGCCGACGTCGTCGAGGTGGAACTGCAACAGGGCCGGATCCCCGTACGCGGCGGCGAGGCGGACGATGAGCGCGTCGAGCGGGTCCTCACCGGTGGGCGGGGTGTCGGTGACGGTCCAGTAGGTCACCGCGTCACGCGTCGGCTCCCGATCGGTCGGGGTGGCGAGGGTGATCAGCACGTCCTGGGCGTCGATGACCAGGTGGCAGACCAGGTCTCGGACGAGCCACCCCGCACACCCGGATGGTCGGGCGAAGTCCGCCTCGGCCAACCCGGCGACCGCAGCCCGCAGGGCCGACCACGACGAGGAGAACAGATCCACTCCGGCACGGTAGTGCGCAGCCGGAACAACCGACAAGATCGCCCCGCACCGCCGTGGCAGGCGGACACGATCGACGCCAGGCAGCGGTGGTCTGCCCGGCGGGCCCGCCGCAGGTGTCGGGCAGTGCGCCAGGGCGGGAACGGGAGCCTTGTGCCGGGGCGGGAACACGACAGCAGGCGTACGTCGGCATCGGGACGGCCGGACAAGGGCCGCACCGCAGGTGGCCTGCCGCCCGTTGTCTGCGCGCTGGCAGCGCGGCCCACCTGCTGGCGAATGCCACGAGTTGCCTGCCTCGGCCACACTCTTAGTCGACCGTCGGTGACCGAGCGCTGCTCCGGCGAAGTGCGCGGGCACGGTCCCCGCCGTGGCGATGCCTGCCCGGGACCGCACACCAGCCGACCCGGCCGTCGAGGCGGCGGGCCGGGGTGGCGCTAGGGTCCAGAGCGGGTCTCGGGAGGTGCTTCGGTGTTCCGTGCGCGTTATCCGGCGATCGACCTGGCCGACGCCGTCGTCGTCGTGACCGGGGGTGCCAGGGGGATCGGGCTGGCCACGGCGCGGGCGTTCGCCGCCGCCGGGGCCACCGTCTGCGCGGGTGATCTGGACGGGACCGATCGCCGCCTGGACGTCACCTCCCGCGAGTCCTACGCCGCCTTCGTCGACGATGTCCTCGCCGCTCACGGCCGTATCGACGTGCTGGTCAACAACGCGGGTGTGATGCCGCTGGGCGGGTTCCTGGAGGAGCCGGACGCGCTGTCGCGGGTGACGATGGACGTCAACGTGTGGGGCGTGATCAACGGGTTGCGGCTGGTGCTGCCCGGGATGCTCGCGCGCGGCCGGGGGCATGTGGTGACGATCGCGTCGATGGCGGGCAAGATCGCGATCCCGGGCATGGCGGTCTACAACGCCAGCAAGTACGCCGCGCTGGGGCTGACCGCGGCCGTGCGGCGCGAGTACGCCGACAGCGGGGTCAGTGTCAGCGCTGTGCTGCCCTCGGCGGTGCGCACCGAGCTGTCGTCCGGGGCTCCGGTGGGGCGCGGGTTGGCGCTGGTGGAGCCGGAGGACGTCGCCGAGGCCGTGGTGGGCAGCTGCCGCACGCGCAAGGCGGAGATCCCGGTGCCCGGGTACCTCGCAGCGTGGGACGTCCTCGCCGCGCTGGCGCCGGAGCCGGTGATGCGGTGGCTGCGGACGCTGGCCGACGACCGGCGGGCGTTGCGGGTCGACCGCGCCGCCCGCGCGGAATACGAGCGGCGAATCGCGCGGCAAATCGGAAATAGCTGAACACCCGCTCAGCTCCCGCGCCCGGACCACGCGTTTCCGGTAGCCTCGGGACCAGCGGGGATCCGGTTTCCTGGGGAGGAAATCAACCGGTCCCCGAGAAATTCACCTGGGGGAGTTCCGATGATTCGCCATGCCCGAAACAGCTTCTTCGTCGTGGGCGAGGGAGTGCTGGACACCGACGACTCCGGCGCGCCGATCACCCGCGCGCCGTCCACCGCCGAGGAGCTGCGGCGGTTCCGCTTCTCCCGGCTGGGGCCCAAGGGGCCGCGCACCGACGAGGAGCTGCGCGCCGCGCTGGCCGCCGCGATCACCGACGCCGAGGCCGTGCACCCCGACGACACCGTCCCGGCCGGGTTCACCTACCTGGGCCAGTTCGTCGACCACGACCTGACCATGGACCGCACCGCGACCCAGCTGGGCAGCGACGTCACCCTCGACGAGCTCGTCCAGGGCCGCTCCCCCGCGCTCGACCTCGACTCCGTCTACGGGCGCGGCCCGCAGGACGCCAACGACGGCAAGTTCTACGCCGAGGACCGGGTGCGGCTCAAGACGGGCACCACGGTCGCCGCGGCGTTCCCCGACGAGCGGGTCGCGGTCGACCTCGCCGGGTTCGACCTGCCGAGGGTGGGCGGCACCGGCGGCACGCTGGCCGACCGGCGGCTGCCGCTGATCCCGGACCCGCGCAACGACGAGAACCTGGCCATCGCGCAGACGCACCTGGCGTTCATCCGCTTCCACAACCGGGTCGTCGAGCACCTGGCGTTGACCGGGATCGCCGAGCGCAGGCTGTTCGAGGCGGCGCGCGAGCAGGTGGTCAAGCACTACCAGTGGATGCTGCGCACCGACTTCCTGCCGCGCGTGGTCGACCCCGCGATCGTCGAGGACGTGTTCACCCGGGGGCGGCGGTTCTTCGAGTCCCCGCACCGCGGGCGGCGCCCGACCATGCCCGTCGAGTTCGCCGTCGCCGCCTACCGCATGGGGCACAGCATGGTGCGCGGCGCGTACGAATGGAACCGGGTGTTCCGCTCCGAGGGCCCCGGCCCGGTGGCGTCGCTGTTGCTGCTGTTCACCTTCACCGGGGTGTCCGGCAACTTCTCCGGCGGCGGGGTCGCCGAGCTGGACGACCCCAACTCCGGCACGGTGGACCGCCTGCCGACGAACTGGATCGCCGACTTCCGCAGGCTCTACGACTTCACCGAGGCCGACCGCCCCGACCTCGCGCCGCCGCCGGGCGGGGGCAACGTGACCAAGCGGATCGACACGCTGCTGGTCGACCCGCTGGCGCAGCTCCCGGCCGGGACGTTCGCCGGGCGCGGCACCGCGTTCCCGGAGATCGCCCGCAACCTCGCCTTCCGCAACCTGACCCGCGCGTCGATGATCGAGCTGGCGACCGGGCAGCAGATGGCGCGGCTGTTCGGGGTGCGGCCGCTGACCCGCGAGCAGATCCTCGACGGCAACGGCGGGGCGGACCTGGCTGGCCTGACCGACGCCCAGCGCGCCACCGTCGCCGAGGCCACGCCGCTGTGGTTCTACGTGCTGCGCGAGGCCGAGTTCGGCGGCGGCCGCCTCGGCGCGGTCGGCGGGCGGATCGTCGCCGAGGTGTTCCACCGGGCCATGGAGGGCTCGCGGGTCTCGATCGTGCGCGAGCCGCACTGGCGGCCCACCCTCGGCCCGGACGCGGCCACCTTCCGCATGACCGACCTGCTGCTGTTCGCCTTCGAGGGCAAGGCCGACCTGCTCAACCCGCTCGGCGACTAGGCCGTAGGGTCGCGGCGTGCCTGATGATCTAGCGCCGCGACCCGCCCCCGGCCCCTGGCCCGGCGTGGCCGACCCGGTGCGGCTGCTGGGCGAGATCGCCGAGTGGCTGGCCGGGTACGGCAACGCGGGCACCCGCCGCACCTACGCCGAGGGCCTCGGCCTCCCGGTCACCGTCGCCGACCTGCGCGACTGGCACACCGACCACCCACCCGGCTGGACCGCCGCCCTCGCCCGCTACGCCCGAGCCCTCGGCCTCACCCCACCCGCCGACCACACAGCGGTGAACACCGGCGGCCCGACAGGCAGCAACGGCGCGGCGGGTGGCGGGACGGGCAGCGGCGCTGCGCCCGGCCGCCCGGACCAGGACAGGGTTCAGGCGCCCGGGGCCGGGGCACGCGTGCGGGCAGCCGGAGGCCACGCAGAGGAACTGTTCGCTGCGGATGCCTGCGACGGAACGGCCTCCGCTGATGGTTCGGGCAGCGGTGCACCTGGTGGCAGTGGTGCGCCCGCTAGCGGCGGCTGGGCGGGCGGCAATTCCTCGCCGGGCAGCAGCGGTGCGCTGGAAGGCAGCGGCGGCTGGGCGGGTGACAGCGGTTCGCTGGATGGCGGCGGCGGCTGGGCGGGTGACAGCGGTTCGCTGGATGGCGGCGGCAGCTCGCTCGGTGTCGGTGCACTTGGCGGCGATGGTTCCCCGGGTCGCGGCGGTGCGATCGGGGGCGGCGCGGTGAGTGGCGGACATTGGTCGGCCGGAGGCGGTGTGTCGGGCGGCGGTCTTTCGCTGGGGAGCGGCGGTGTGTTGGGCGATGATGGTTCGGCGGGTGGCGGTGTGTCCGCTGCCGCCTCGGCCTCCCGGGCGAATGGCCGTGGGGCTGGAGCGGGGCGGGGTGGGCCGCCGCCTGCTGCTCGGGGGAGGTTGCGGGCGCTGCATTGGTTTCGGTGGTGCGCCGCGCGCGGCATCGACCCCTGTGCGGCGCGGTCCTCCGAGGTCAAGGTGTGGTTGGCGGACCTGCAGCAGGCTCGGGCCGCGGTGGCCACGCGGGATCGGATGTTGGCCACCGTGAAGGCGCTCTACACGCACCTGGCCGACACGGGGTTGGCCGCGGGCAACCCGGCCGCGCTGGATCGGCGGCGGCTGGGGTTGGCGGTGCCCGCCGACTCCGCCTCGGGCACCGTCACGTTGACCACGGCGCAGGTGCGGGCGCTCTACGACACCGCGGCCGCGCCCCGGCGGGGGGCCGGGCCGGTGGACAGCGCGCGGGCCGCGGCGGTGGTCGCGTTGTTCACCCTGGGGCTGCGGGTCGGGGAGATCTGCGGGTTGGACCGCGGTGACCTGCACGTCACGCGGGGGCGGCGGGCGCTGCGGGTGCGGGGCAAGGGCGGCAAGACGCGGGTGGTGTACCTGCACGCGCTGGCCGAGTCGGCGATCAGCGACTACCTGCGCGCGCGGGACGCCGCGGAGGGGTCGTTGCCCGCGCGGCGGGATCGGGCGTTGGTGGACAGTCCGCTGCTGCGCACGCGCACGGGGGCGCGGTACCAGCGGCAGGCGGTGTGGCAGTTGCTGCGGCGACTGGCGGAGGCGGGCGGGCCGGTGTTGCGGGACGTGGCCTCGGCGATGCACCCGCACGCGCTGCGGCACTTCTACGTCACCACGGCGGTGGAGGCGGGGGCGCAGTTGGTGCACGTGCAGGCGGATGTGGGGCACAGCAGCGTCGACACCACCGAGCAGGTCTACAACAGCGCGGCGCGGGATCCGCAGCGCAGCGCGGTGGATCTGGTGGGCGAGGTGCTCGGACCCCCGAACAGCCGCAGCGGTTCACTCTAATTGCGGCATCGCATGGTCGTTTCGCGGTAGAATTGTCACGCGCCGCACCGGAAAGGCCACTCGGCCGGGTCCGGATGCCAGGGGGGTGTCGCGGCGCAGACACGAATGGGGGATGGTGTCATGGCTGTCCGTACCGACCGCGAGTGGGAGAGCGCGCGCAACGCGCTCTGATCCGCAACGCGCAATCGGCCCCCGCCCGCCCGGGCGGGGGCCGCCGTGTGTCCGGGGTCAGGACTCCAGGGTCTGCAGGTCCTGCATCAGGGTGGGGCGGCGCATCCAGGTGCCGTGCGGGCGGGCCAGCAGCGCCGCCAGCGGCTCCGGCTTGCCCAGGTGGAAGCCCTGCGCGACGCGCACGCCCAGCCGGGACAGCGCCTCGACCTGGCTGGCCCGCTCCACCCACTCGGCCACCACCGACAGGCCCAGGCCGCGGGCGATCTCCACCAGCCCCTGCACCAGCACCGTGTCGCGGCTGCCGTAGTCGATGCCGTGCACGAACTCCCCGTCGATCTTCAGCCCGGTGATCGGCAGCTCCTTGAGGTGCACGAACGAGCCGAACCCGGAGCCGAAGTCGTCCAGGGTGATCCGGCAGCCCGAGGCGCGCAGCTGCTGGGCCAGGCTGCGGGCGGCGTCGAGGTTGGTCACCGCAGCGGTCTCGGTGATCTCGAAGCCCAACCGGCCCGGCGCCACCCCGGCCGCGGTGAGCCGGTCGAGCACGAAGTCGCCGAAGTCCTCGTCCTCCAGGGTGCGGCCGGAGACGTTGACGTTGAACCGCAGCCCCGGGTACGGGTGCTCGACCAGCGTCTCGATGGCCTTGCCCGCGACCCACCGGTCGATCTCGCACACCAGGTCGCTGCGCTCGGCGGCCAGCAGGAACTCCCCCGGCCCCAGCGCCGGTTCCCGCCCGTCCTCCAGCCGCAGCAGCAGCTCGTGGCCGATCACCCGGCCGCTGGCCAGCTTCACCATCGGCATCGCGTGCAGCACGAACCCGCCGTCGCGCAGCGCCGCGCGCACCCGCTCGATCACCGTCACCCGCAGCGCGGTGTCCTTGTAGTGGCCCTGCTCGTAGACGGTGGCCCGGTTGCGCCCGGCCGCCTTGGACGCGTACAGCGCCATGTCGGCGTTGGCCAGCACCTCCTGCCAGGACACGCCCGAGTCGAACGGGGCGATGCCGATGCTGACGGTGATGCGGCCCGTCCCGGCCACCCCGGTCAGCGGCACCGCGGCGATGGCGTTGCGCAGCCGGTCGGCCACGGCCACCGCGGCGCGCTCGTCGATGCCGGGCAGCACCGCGGCGAACTCGTCGCCGGAGAGCCTGCCCAGCACCTGGCGGCTGCCGATGCGGTCGCGCAGCAGCGAGGCCAGCGTGCACATCACCTTGTCGCCGGTCGGGTGGCCGTGCAGGTCGTTGACGTCCTTGAAGTGGTCGAGGTCCAGCAGCAGGAACGCCCCGCGCGCGCCCATCGACAGCTGCCGCTCCAGCTCGCGGGTCAGCGCCCGCCGGTTGGGCAGCCCGGTCAGCGGGTCCTCGTCCACCAGCCGCAGCAGCTCGTCCTGCCGCTTGGACAGCCCGCCCGCCTCCAGCTCGCGGGCCCGCCAGTGCGTCACGTCCACCGCCCGGTAGAGCAGGCGGTCCTCGTCCACCGCCGTGCAGCGGATCTCCAGCCACCGGTAGCCGTGCGGGCCCGGCAGCGGCACGACCGTGCCCTCCTCGACGCCCGCCGGGTGCGGCTCGTCGGGCGCGCCCGCCAGCAGCGCCGTCAGCGACCGGCCCGCGCAGCGCTCGACGCCGAGCCCGAGCAGCCCGGCCATGGCCGGGTTCACCCACAGCACCCGGCCCTGCTGGTCGGTGAGCGCGTAGGCGGTGTCGGTGGCCGTGAGTATCGCCGCCGCGGCGGCCCAGTCGTCCGTCACCCGGTCACCCTCACCCGTTTCCGTGGGGACATGGGCACGTAGCGTAGTGGACGGGTGATCGTCAGCGTAGACGCTCGGCCGCTTTCGCCGCGAAACCGATCTCGGCGGCCAACGCCGCCAGCTCCGCGGGGCTGGCCCCGTCCTGGACCGCGGTCACCACGTCCTCGGCGGCGCAGCGCAGCGCGAACAGCCGATCCTGCAGGTCGGCCAGCTCCGCGGCCGACAGCACCACCGCGTCCTCGGGCAGCCCGCCGCGCTGCACCACGCCGCGCCGCTCATACGCCCGCTGCCTGCACGCCTGCCCGCAATAGCGGCGCGGCCTGCCCGACGCCGCCGCGTCCGGCAGGCCCGCGCCGCACCAGCCGCAGTGCCGCGCCTGCCGGGTGGAGAGCTTCACCATGGCCGCGACGCTAGCCCGACACCCGTCGTGCACCACAACGCCACGCCGCTGAGGCAGACTCAGGACCGTGCCCACACACGGCTTCCTCACCGGCCCCCACCCCAGGGCCTTCGTCCACCGCGGCTGGCACTCCACGGTGCCCGGCGACGACATGCACGGCATGGAGAACTCCCTGGCGGCCTTCCGCCGCGCCGTCGCCGAGGGCTACCGCTACATCGAGACCGACGTGCACGCCACCAGCGACGGCGTCGTCGTCGTGCAGCACGACCCGCGCCTGGACCGCACCACCGACGCCACCGGCGAGGTCGGCGCCCTGCCCTGGTCGACGGTCAGACAGGCGCGCATCGGCGGCCGCGAGCCCGTCGCCCGGCTCGAGGACGTGCTGGAGGAGCTGCCCGAGGCGCTGTTCAACATCGACGTCAAGGCCGACGCCGCCGTCGAGCCGCTGCTGGACGTGCTGCGCCGCACGAACGCCGCCGACCGGGTGTGCGTGGCCTCCTTCTCCGAGGCGCGGCTGGCCCGGGTGCGCAGGCTGGCCGGGCCGTCGGTGCTGACCTCGATGGGCATGCGGGCGATGGCGCTGTTCTGGGCCTCCGGGCGGCTGCCCGCGCTGCCGCTGGGCCGCTCCCCCGGCCGCCCGCCGCTGGCCCAGGTGCCGGTGCGCCACGGCGCGCTCACCGTCGTCGACCGGCGCCTCGTGGCCGCCGCCCGCCGCCGCGGCGGCGAGGTGCACGTGTGGACCATCGACGAGCCCGAGGAGATGCACCGGCTGCTCGACCTCGGCGTCGACGGGCTCATGACCGACCGGCCACGGGTGCTCAAGGACGTGCTCATCGAACGCGGGGCGTGGGCTCGGGCTTGACCTCCAGCGCGCTGGAGGTGATGGGCTTGCCGCCGTGAGCATCGCATTGGACTACAACCCCGACGCCGCCACCGACTGGGGCGTCGAGGAGCTGGACCTGACCGCCTACCTGGCGCGGATCGACCACCCGGCCGTCACCGCCCCCACCGCCGAGGCGCTGCGCGGGCTGCACGCCGCGCACGTGGCCGCGATCCCGTTCGAGACCGTCGACGTGATCACCGGGCGGCATCCGGGCGTGCGGCTGCCCGCGGTGGCCGACAAGCTCGTCACCCGCCGCCGCGGCGGCTACTGCTTCGAGCACGCCACCCTCTTCGCCGCCGTCCTGGAGCGCCTGGGCTACCCCGTCCGGCGCAGGCTGGCGCGGGTGCACCCGCAGGGCTCCGGCGCCAGCACCCACATGATGCTGCTGGTCGACACCGACGAGGGCACGATGCTGGCCGACGTCGGGTTCGGCGCGAGCATGTGGGCGCCGGTGCCGCTCATCGACGGCGCCGAGGTCGACCAGGCCGGGTGGCCCACCCGGCTGGTGGCGCTGCCCGACGGGCGCTGGGTGCTGACCCGCCGCGGCGACGACGGCTGGACCGCCGAGCACGAGTTCGCCGAGGGGCCGCCGCTGCGCCAGGTCGACCTCGACGTCGCCCACCACTACACCGCCACCCACCCCGACTCGCCGTTCGTCAGGAAGCTGCTGGTCAAGCGGCTGGAGCCGGGCATGGCGACCACGCTGCACGGCCGCGAGCTGACCGTGCGGCACGCTGACGGCGGCGTGGAGACCCGCACGGTGGCCCCGGAGGAGATGGGCGCGCTGCTGGCGCAGCTGGGCCTGGAGCTGGACGAGGCCGAGCTGGCCGCCGTGCGCTGAGGCCGCGTCCCGGCCGCACTGGGGGGCGGCCGGGACGCAACGGTTGGGACTCGGCGGGCGTGGCCGCCGAACCCGGCCGCTAGTCTCCGGCGTGCCGGTTGTGATCTCCGGCGCAGGCGGGACCGCGCGGAGGCGGCAGTGAGCATGGTGGACGACAGCCCGACAGCCGACCCGGCCACGCGCCGCCGCGAGCAACGCGGCTGGGTCTGGTACGACTTCGCCAACTCCGTCTTCCCCACCTCGGTGATCACGGTGTTCGGCTCGCTCTACCTCACCGCCGTCGCCGGGGACGCCGCCCTGGCCGACACCGCCCGCAACGGCCCCACCCCGTGCGTCGGCCCCGACGGGGCGGCCAACAAGCTCGTCAACTGCGACATCGGCCTGTTCGGGCTGGAGTTCGCCGCCGGGTCCCTGTGGGGCTACCTGCTGTCCTTCGCCACCGTCATCCAGGTGCTGGTGGTGCCGCTGATCGGCGCGATCGCCGACCGCTCGGCGCGCAAGAAGGCCATGCTCGCCGGGTTCGCCTTCGGCGGCGCCGCGGTCACCATGGCGATCGCGCTGGTGGCGGGCACCAACTGGGAACTCGGCGTGGTCCTGTTCGTGCTGGGCAACATCGGCTACGGCACCTCGATCGCGATCTACTACTCGTTCATCCCCGAGATCGCCACCGCCGACGAGCGCGACGCGCTGTCCACGCGCGGGTGGGCCTTCGGCTACCTCGGCGGCGGCCTCGCGCTGGGACTGCAGCTGGTGCTGGTCCTCTTCGGCGAGAGCATCGGCGTCGACGAGGGCGCCGCGGCCCGGCTGGCGTTCCTCACCTCCGGCATCTGGTGGGCGCTGTTCACCCTCATCCCGCTGCGCACCCTGCGCGACCACCGGCCGATCGCCGAGCCGCGCGCCGGGTCGGTGCTCACCGCCGGGTTCAAGGAGCTGGGGGCGACCCTGCGCGACGCGCGGCGCTTCCCGCTGACCCTGGCGTTCCTGGGCACCTACCTGATCTACACCGACGGCATCGCCTCGGTGGCCAACCTCTCGGCCCAGTACGGCAGCGAGGAGCTGCGCTTCGACGACCAGGTGCTGATCACCACGATCCTCATCGTGCAGTTCGTGGCGTTCCTCGGCGGCGTGCTGCACGGGCGCCTGGCGCGGGTGTTCGGCACCAAGCGGACCATCATGGGCAGCCTCTCGGTGTGGGTCGTGGTGCTGTGCCTGGCCTACTTCGTCCAGGCCGGGGAGCAGCTGCAGTTCTACGCGCTGGCCGGGGGCATCGGGCTGGTGCTGGGCGGCACCAACGCGCTGTCGCGGTCGCTGTTCAGCCAGATGATCCCGGCGGGCAAGCAGGCCCAGTACTTCTCCATCTACGAGGTCGGCGAGCGCGCCACGTCGTGGCTGGGCCCGCTGGTGTTCGCCGTGACCGCCGGGGCCACCGGCTCCTACCGCTACGCGATCCTGTCGCTGATCGCGTTCTTCGCCATCGGGTTCGTCCTGCTGTACTTCGTGCCGGTGCGCCGGGCCATCGAGGCCGTGGGCAACCCCGTGCCGAACAGGCTGTGATCTAAGGTCGTGGCCCGTGACCGTCACCAGCCCCGACCCCGACCCCACCGACGCGCTGTCCCCGGCCCCGCGCGAGCTGCCGGTCGTCGGGCACCTGCGCTTCTACTACGGGCCGATGGACTGCGGGAAGTCGACGCTGGCGCTGCAGGTCGACCACAACCAGTCGCGGCAGGGCCGCCAGGGGCTGCGGCTGGTGTCGCGGGACCGCTCGGGCAAGCCGCGCATCAGCAGCCGCATCGGCATCGCCCGGCAGGCCGTCGAGCTCGACGCGGGCACCGACCTGCGCGCGCTCGTGCGCGCCCGCTGGGCCGAGGGCGGCAGGGTGGACTACCTGATCGTCGACGAGGCCCAGTTCCTCGAGCCCGCCCAGGTCGACCAGCTCGCCGAGCTCGCCGACGACGCCCAGATCGACGTGTACTGCTTCGGGCTGGCCACCGACTTCCGCAGCCGCCTGTTCCCGGGCGCGGCGCGGCTGGTGGAGCTGGCCGACGAGCTGCGGCCGGTGCAGGTGGACGTGCTGTGCTGGTGCGGGCTCCCGGCCCGGTTCAACGCCCGGGTGGTCGACGGGCGCATCGTGCGCGCGGGCGACACGGTCCTCGTCGCGGACACCGCTCCCACGCACACTCAGCGTGACCTCCCCGAGACCCCACCGTCAGCTACGGTGCGTTATCAAGTGTTGTGCCGGCGTCACTTTCGGCTCGGCGACCTCGGGGTGGACCCGGGGGTGCAGGGGCAATTGTCGTTCGCGTGATCGACGCGGGCGCGCTGGTAAGGTCCCCCGTGAGGGTGATCTCCCGTGGTTGTTCGACCGAGAACGCGTCACGGGCCCGGCGCGGTGGCATCCCTAGGGTGGATGCTGTTGTTGACGGGTGAAACTTGTCACCCTGAGCGATGGTGACGGGTACTCGGGAATCATTTACCCGCTACGGTCGTTGCACAGGGTGAGCAAGACCCGGGCTCCGTTTGACATCGGGCCGAGTGAAAGGACGCGCCATGGCCGACCGTGTGCTTCGTGGTAGCAGGCTGGGAGCGGTCAGCTACGAGACTGACCGCAATCACGACCTCGCCCCGCGCCGGACCGTCCGGTACGCCTGCCCGAAGGACCACGATTTCGAGGTCCCCTTCTCCGACGACGCCGAGGTGCCCCCCGTGTGGGAGTGCCGCCTGCACGGCCTGGAGTCGAAGATGATCGACGGCAGCGACCCCGAGCCGAAGAAGGCGAAGCCGCCGCGCACCCACTGGGACATGCTCCTGGAGCGCCGCTCCATCCCGGAGCTGGAGGAACTGCTGACCGAGCGGCTGGCCGAACTGCGCGGCCGCCGCAGCCGCTCCGCCTGACCGCCCCTCCCGCGTCCCCTCGGACCGACGGCCGCCCGGACCTCCCCCCGCCGGGCGGCCGTCCCCTTTCCGCGGCTCAGGCCCGCTCGCGCCTGCGCACCCGCACCGCGAGCGCCACCCCGCCGACCACCGACACCGCCAGCAGCGCCCACGCGTCGTAGGCGTGGCCGCCGTGGTCGAGGTCCATGGCGTGGTTGTAGGCGTGGAAGGTGTTGGTGAACACGAACCCGGTCAGCACCACCGCCACCCCGTCGCGCCACCACAGCGCCAACAGCATCGTCAGCCCGATGCCGATCTGGAACACCCCCGCGTCGTGCAGGAAGTGCGCGTGGTTCGGCCAGTTGGTGAACCGGGCGAACCCCGCCGGGTCCAGCCACGCCCACCAGCCCGCCACCAGCGCCGTCAACGCCAGCAGCACCACGGCCGCCGCGACGAACGGGTGCACTCGCTGCCCTCGCGCCATCTGATTCCCTTCTCGCGTTCCCTACGGACACTTCGACGGGGAACCGGCGGAAGGTGTGACAGTCGGACAAAGGTGTGACAGCGGGGCCGTACCGGTGCCCCGCGTCCGGGACCTGGAGCGGGGCACCGGTACGGCGGTCTAGCGGCGCAGCAGCGACCTCAGCTGGGTGCCGCGCCTGCGCAGGCCCCACTTGGTGACCCGCAGCAGCGCCTCGCGCACGATGTTGCCGCTCATCTTCGACTCGCCGCGCACGCGCTCGACGAAGGTGATGGGCACCTCCACCACGGTGAACCCGGCCTCGATCGTGCGCCACGCCAGGTCCACCTGGAAGCAGTAGCCCTGCGAGGCCACGTTGTGCAGCTTCAGCGTCTCCAGCACGTGGCGGCGGAAGGCGCGGTAGCCGCCGGTGATGTCGCGCACCCGGGTGCCCAGCGCCAGCTGGCAGTACACGTTGCCGCCCCGGGAGAGCAGCTGGCGGCTCAGCGGCCAGTTCACCGTCTTGCCGCCGCGGGTGTAGCGCGAGCCCAGGGCCAGGTCGGCGGACTTGAGCGCCTCCAGCAGCCTCGGCAGGTCCTCCGGGGCGTGCGAGCCGTCGGCGTCCATCTCGACGACGACGTTGTAGTCGCGCTCCAGGGCCCAGGTGAACCCGGCGATGTAGGCCGCGCCCAGCCCGGCCTTCTCGGTGCGGTGCAGCACGCTGATGCGCTCGTCGGCGGCGGCCATGGCGTCGGCGAGGTCGCCGGTGCCGTCGGGGCTGCCGTCGTCGACGACGAGCACGTGCGTTGCGGGCAGGGCCGCGTGCAGCCGCTCCACGATGGGCCCGAGGTTCTCGCGCTCGTTGTAGGTGGGGATCACCACCAACACCGGGTCGGTCGGGCCGTGGTCGGGCAGCTGGTCGGCCATAGGGGCATGTCCTCTCGGCGGCGTCAGGGGGTGGTGCCGGTCCGGCGGGCGCGCCCGCCTGCGACCAGGGCCGCCGCCAGCGCGGCCAGGCCCGCGACGACCATGACCCACTCGGGCCAGGCACCCAGTCGGTGGGCCATCGTAGTCTCCGTGCGCAGGGGGACGCGCTCCACCAGGGCATCCGGGGTAAACAGACCCGTCGATCGGGTGATCGAGCCGTCCGGGGCGACGATCGCCGACACCCCGCTGGTGGCCGCGACCACCACGGCGCGGCCGTGCTCGACGGCGCGCACGCGGTCCATCGCCAGCTGCTGGTAGGTCATCTCCGTGCGGCCGAAGGTGGCGTTGTTGGTGGGCACGGCGATGAGGTTGGCGCCCAGGGCGACGTTCTCGCGGACGATGTCGTCGAAGGCGACCTCGTAGCAGGTGGCCACGGCCAGGCGGATGCCGTCGACGGTGAAGACGCCAGGCGCCTCGCCTGCGCGGAAGTTGTTGGCGCGGTCGACGTAGTCGGTGAACAGGCGGAAGAAGTCGCGCATCGGCATCGTCTCGCCGAAGGGCTGCAGCTGCCGCTTGGTGTACTCGGCCACCGGGCCCTGCTCCGGCGTCCACAGGATCACGGTGTTGCGCGGGCGCCCGTCGGGGTCGACCAGGACCGAGCCGACCGCGATGGGCACGCCGACGGCGTCGGCGGCGCGGTTGATGGCCGCGCGCGCGTCGGGGTTGCGGTAGGGGTCGATGTCGGAGGCGTTCTCCGGCCAGATCACCAGGTCCGGCCGCGGGGCGCGGCCCGCGGCGATGTCGGCGGCGAGCTGCTCGGTGCGGGCGACGTGGTTGTCCAGCACGGCGCGGCGCTGGGCGTTGAAGTCCAGCCCGGCGCGCGGCACGTTGCCCTGGATGGCGGCGACGGTGACCTCGCCCGCCTGCGCGTCGGTGCCGACGAGGGGCGTGGCGGCGAGCCCGGCCAGCAGCGGGGCGACGGCGACGAGCGCGAGCGCGGGCCTGCGCGTGTGGACGAGGGCGGCCAGGCCGAAGCCGGTGAGGGCGACGGCGAAGGCGATGAGCGGGGTGCCGCCGAGCGCGGCCAGCGGCAGGTACCAGCCCTCGGGCTGGCTGAAGGCGACCTTGGCCCACGGGAACCCGCCGAAGGGGAACACCGCGCGCAGCGTCTCCCCCGCCGTCCACAGCAGCGCCGCCCACAGCGGCCACCCCGGCAGCCGCCCGACGACGGCGATGGCCGCGGTGGACAGCGCCACGAGCAGCGCCTCGACGGCGGCCAGCGGCAGCCAGGCGATCAGGCCGACGAACTCGCCGGTCCAGGCCAGCAGCGGCACCATCAGGCCCAGCCCGAACGCGAACCCGTAGCCGAACCCGGCCCGGGCGCGCGCGGTGCGCAGCAGCAGCCCGAGGACGGCGAACCCCAGCGGCGCCAGCCACCAGGTCGGCCGCGGCGGGAACGCCAGGAACACAGCCAGCCCGCCCGCCAGCGCGGCGACGGTGCGGCCGATCACGAGCACCCGCGCGCGCGGCGCGGGTGCGGGCTGGTCGGCGGCGGGGACGGCGGTCGGGACGGCCACCGCGCAAGCCTACGGCCGACCCGGTGACGCCGTGTTCACCGGCCCGCCACGCCGCACGGGCGGCCGGGCCGCCGCCGCGGCGATCAGCGCGACCGTGCGCAGGTGCCGCACCTCCAGTGCCATCCCGGCAGCTAGGTCGGACGTCCACGCGGCGGACGCCTGGACCTAGTGACGTTCAGTGGCCGGTTGGGCAGGGCAGCCTCGCTGCCAGCGAGGGGACGACGGCCGGTGCGCGGCGGGTGGGCAGGCGCGCGGCTGGGGCGGACTGCGCGGGAGGGAGGTGTCGGTTGTGGGCGGCGGGTCGTGCCGGCGGTGGCAAGGGGGTGTCCGTGCTGGGCCTTGCTGCTGGGCGGCGTCGAGCCGACCGCTGGCGCCGCCTGTGCAGGGCTGACCGGGCGGCCTTACGTCGGGCGAGCGGGGATTGGGAATGGTGCGGAAGAGGGGCAGTCACGGGTCGGGTCGGGCGTGCCCGGCGGCGACGATGGCGGGTCCACAGGCGCCGGGCAGTGCGCGGAGGCCGCGCGGTGCGGGAGCTCAGCGGAGGCTTCCGAGTCGCGGCTGCGGACGGATTCCGGGGTGTGGCGGGACCGGGTCGCGTGGTGGTCAGACCTGTTCGAGGAGTAGGTCTCGGACGACCTTGCCGGTGGCGTTGCGGGGGACCTTGGGCACGAACACCACGTCGCGGGGGACGGAATAGCGTTCGAGGTGGGCGTGGACGTAGTCGCGGATGTCGGTGGCGTGCAGGCGGGCGCCGGGCTTGAGGGCGACGAACGCGGCGAAGCGCTGCCCGTAGTCGGGGTCGGGCACGCCGACGACGGCGGCGTCGGCGACCTGGTCCAGGCTCAGCAGCAGTTCCTCCACCGGGCGGGGGAAGACGTTCTCGCCGCCGGAGACGATCATGTCGTCGTCGCGGCCGGAGACGAACAGGCGGCCGTCGGCGTCGAGGTAGCCGCGGTCGCCGGTGACCATGAGGTCGCCGTGCATCTCGACGTCGGCGCCGTCGGTGTAGCCCTCGAACAGCATCTCGTTGCCCACGGCGATGCGGCCGACCATGCCGGGGGGCAGGGGGCGGCCGTCGGCGTCGAGGATGCCGACCTTGGTGCCGACCGGGCAGCGGCCCGCGGTGGTGGGGGCGGCGCGCAGGTCGGTGGGGTCGGCGATGCTGGCCCAGGAGACCTCGGTGGAGCCGTAGAGGTTGTAGAGGATGTCGCCGAAGGTGTCCATGAAGGCGGTGACGAGCGCGCCGGGCAGGGGGGCGCCGCTGGAGGCGACGACGCGCAGGCTGGCGGTGTCGTAGCGGGCGCGCACGCGCGCGGGCAGGGCGAGGATGCGCTGCAGCATGATCGGCACCGCGATCAGGGTGGTGCAGCGCAGTTCGGCGATGGCGGCGAGGGTGGCCTCGGGGTCGAAGCGGCGCTGCAGCACGAGGGTGGCGTGCAGGGGTGTGGCCAGTTGCATGGCGGCCAGGCCCCAGGTGTGGAACAGGGGGGCGGCGACGAGGGCGCGTTCGCCTGCGCGCAGCGGGATGCGGGAGAGCACGGAGGCGGCGGCGGACAGGCCGGTCGGGTTGCGGCGGCGGGCGCCCTTGGGGGCGCCGGTGGTGCCGGAGGTCAGGACGATGACGCGGCCGGGGGTGCGGGGGGCGCGCGGCGGGGTGTCGGCACCGGTGGCGATGAGGTTGTCGACGGTGAGGTCGGCGGGGGCGGCGCTCCAGGTGGAGATGTAGCCGAGGGCGGGCGGCAGGTGGTGGAACAGCGGGGCGAACTCGTCGTCGGCGAGCAGGGCGGCGGGGCGGTGGCGCTCGACGGTGTCGGCGACCTGGTCGGCGGACAGGCCGGTGTTGAGCATGAGGACGTCGGCGCCGAGTTTGCCGCAGGCGACGGCGGCCTGGACTAGTCCGGCGTGGTTGCGGCACATCAGCGCGACGCGGCGCCCGGCGCGCACGCCGCGGTCGGCGAGGGCGTTGGCCAGGCGGGTGGTGCGGGCGTCGATGTCGGCGTAGGTGTGCTCGCCGTTCTCGTCGATGACGGCGAGGGCGTCGGGGGCGGCGATGGCCGCGGAGCGGTAGCCGCCGACGAGGGTGGCGCCCCACTTGGCGACGGTGGCCAGTTGGCGGGCCATGCGGTCGGGCCGCCCCGGGGTGATGACCCCGGCCCTGGCGAGCACGCGCATGGTGGTGACGGCGCCCGCGCCGCGGGCGGTGGCGTCGATGCGGGTGGGCGAGACGGTGGCGGCGCGCCCGGCGAGGTGGTGGTCGACGAGGTCGAGGGCGCGGCGGATGCGTTTGCGCAGCCAGGCGTCGGTGAGCAGGGTGCCGGTGGTGAGGGACTCGGGCAGGGAGACCACGACCTGCACGCGGGTGCGGCGGCGGGTCTCGGCGGTGAGCCGGACGCTGACGTGTCCGCCGTGCCATGCGGGCCCGACGAGCACGAGGTGTTCGCCGGGCCGGTGCACCAGGACGGTCAGCTCGTCCAGGACGGGGTCCTGGCCGCGGTGGGGGGCGTAGCGGACGCGGTAGCGGGCGCCGCGCCCGGAGGGCCCGCCCTCGCCCGCGGGGTCGCACGCGGCGATCTCGCGGACGAACCGGGGGTAGAGCACGGGATCGCCGAGCAGCTCCCACACCTGGGCCGCTGGGTGGTCCAGGACGTGGTCGGCCTCGACGAGTTCGGTGGGCATGGTCCTCCGCGGCGGCCCCGGACGGTTGGTGTGGGTCCGGTTGTTATCAGCGAACGGCCGACCGGGGCAAGGCCAGGTTGCGCCGTTCGGCCCAGTACGGGCCAAGATCACTCGCTCGGCGCAGCGGAATTCGACGAGGAGTGCTCACCGATGGGGGGTATGCCCCGATCAGGCGGGGACGACGACGGTGCCGCGGGCGCGGGTGACGACCAGCGGCGGGTCGAGCACGTCGGCGGCGGACGGGCCGCGATCGGGGGCGGCGCGGCAGACCACGCGCGCCTCGAACTCCATCTCCCGGGAGCGGGTGCCGACCCGCACGAGGGTGGCGGTGGCCTCGATGACGTCCCCGGCCTGGACGGCCGCGGCGAAGGTGACCTCGCTGTACCCGGCGAAGAGGCCCTCGTCGCCGTCGGTGCGCACGCACAGTTCGGTGGCGACGTCGCCGAACATGCCCAGCCCGTAGGCGCCGTCGACGAGGTCGCCGCCGTAGTGGGCGTGGGAGTGGGGGACGTAGCGGCGGTGGGTGACGCTCATGCCGACCTGGGCGCTCATGCTGGGACGGTGTCCTTCCGGGTGGTGAGGGCGTGGACGAGGTAGGAGGCGACCTCGCCGGGGGTGGTGCCGCGGCCGAAGACGCGGTCGACGCCGAGTTCGCCCGCCATGAGCGGGTCGAAGCGGGGCCCGCCCGCGACGAGGAGGGGTTTGCGCTCGCCCATGGCCTCGCGGAAGGCCGCCGACATCTCCTGGGTGTTGAGGATGTGCGCGTCGCGCTGGGTGACGACCTGGGAGACCAGCACGGCGTCGGCCTTCTCGGCGCGGGCGCGTTTGACCAGTTCGGGGACGGTGACCTGGGCGCCGAGGTTGATCACGCGCAGTTCGCGGTAGTACTCCAGGCCCTTCTCCCCGGCGAAGCCCTTGATGTTGAGGATGGCGTCGATGCCGACGGTGTGGGCGTCGGTGCCGATGCAGGCGCCGACGACGACGAGTTTGCGGCGCAGCGCCTTCTTCACGGCGGTGTTGATCTCGCCGGGGGTCAGCAGCGGGTACTCGCGCTCGACGACGGTGACGGCGTCCATGTCGATGATGTGGGACACCGAGCCGTAGACGACGAAGAAGGTGAAGTCCTCGCCGATGGGGTGGGAGTGCACGACGAGCGCGGGGTCGATGCCCATCCGGTTGGCCAGTTGCTGGGCGGCGCCGTCGGCGCGGGGGCCGTGCGGGACGGGCAGGGTGAACGACAGCTGGACCATGCCGTCGCCGGTGGTGTCGCCGTAGGGGCGGAGGTGGCGCTTCACGCGGTGGCACCCTCTTCCAGCAGTTCGCTCGCGGGGTTGGTGTAGCCGTCGGCCTTGGCGATGACGCCGTCGGCGCCCTTGCCGCCGTCGGCGGGGCGTTTCATCAGGCCGAAGGTGCCCTTGCCGATGGCCTCGAGGAGTCCTTCGTCGACGATGCGGGCGAGCAGGTCGACGGCCTCGCCGAGGACCTGGTGGGCGCGTTTGGCGATGAACCCGTCGGGGGCGGGGCGGAAGTCCTCGCGCAGGTTCCCGGCGGCCTCCAGCACGTAGCGCACGTTGGCCAGGGCGAGGTCGCGGTCGGACAGGAACGGGGTGACCACGGCCTCGGTCATCATGCCGACGAGCAGGATGGACTGTCCGGTGAGGACACCGGCGAGGTTGAAGAACCCGTCGAGCAGGTAGCCGTCGAAGACGTTGCCGGTCATGTGCTTGGTGGGCGGCATCCACTTCAGCGGCGCGTCCGGGAACAGCTCGCGCGCCAGCAGCGCGTGGGCCAGCTCCATGCGGAAGGAGTCGGGCACCCTCGGGTTGATCTCGAAGGCGTGGCCGAGGCCCAGCAGCTCGTCGGGCAGCCCGGCCTCGTGGGCGAAGTGCTCGTTGAGCAGCTGGGAGACCGTCACGGTGTGGGCGGCGTCGACGGCGTCGGCGGTGGTGAGGTAGTTGTCCTCGCCGGTGTTGATGATGATGCCGGCGCGGGCGTGGACCTGGCGGGAGAAGCGCTGGTCGACGAAGGTGCGGATCGGGTTGATGTCGCGGAAGAGGATGCCGTACATGGAGTCGTTGAGCATCATGTCCAGCCGCTGCAGCCCGGCGAGCACGGCGATCTCGGGCATGCACAGCCCGGAGGCGTAGTTGGTGACGCGCACGTAGCGGCCGACCTCCTTGGACACCTCGTCCATCGCCGCGCGCATGATGCGGAAGTTCTCCTGCGTGGCGTAGGTGCCCGCGAAGCCGTGGTGGGTGGCGCCCTCGGGCACGTAGTCCAGCAGGGACTGCCCGGTGGAGCGGATGACGGCGATGATGTCGGCCCCGGCGCGGGCGGCGTTGGCGGCCTGCACGACGTCCTCGTCGATGTCGCCGGTGGCCACGATCAGGTAGATCCACGGCCGTCGGGGCGGGTCGCCGAGTTTGGCGACGAGCCGGTCGCGCTGGGCGCGGTTGCGGTCGACGGTGCGCAGGCCGCGGGCGACGGCGGTGCGGGCGGCCTTGGCGGCGCGGGTGGCGTCGCGGCCTTCGGGCAGCCGGTAGGTGATCTGGCCCGCGGCGGTGGCCTCGGCCAGTTCGGTGAGCGAGCCGAGGTCGTGTTCGCGCAGCGCGTGGAAGACCGGCAGGGCGACGCCGTGCTCCAGGCCGCAGTGCTCGCGCACGGTGTCGACGACCCGGTTGACCCACGGCACGTCGCCCGCGCGGTGGGTGGTGTCCGCGCCGGTGATCCCGGCCAGGCGCAGCGTGGCGCGTTCGACGGCGACGGTGGTGTGCGCGCGGGCGATGTCGATCACCGGGGCGGCGGCCTCGGCGGCCAGCGCCCGCGCGGTGGCCACGACCTCGGGGTCCAGGTCAAGCAGGGGCATGGTTCTCCTGTCGGTCGAACAGCGTGCGCCCGCGCAGGACGGTGCGCGCGCAGACGGGCGGTGCCGCGCCGGGGTCGAGGCGGGGCAGGGCGGGCACGCGCGAGCGCGGGTCGGTCGACCAGCGCTGCACCCGGGCGTCGGGGGCCGCCACCACCAGGTCCTCGACGTCCCACACGGCGTAGGTGGCGGGGGCGCCGGGCACGAGGGTGCCGGTGAGGCCGTCGTCGACCCCGGCGGCGCGCCAGCCGCCCCGGGTGTGGGCGGTGAACGCCGCGCGCGGGGACAGCCCGTGCCCGTCGGTGCGGTGGTGCACGGCGGCGCGGACCGCGGCCCACGGGTCGACGGCGGTGACGGGGGCGTCGGAGCCCAGGGCGAGGACCACCCCGGCGGCGGCGAGCTGGGCGAAGGGGTTGAGCGCGGTGCCGCGCTCGACGCCGAGGCGCTGGGCGTACATGCCGTGCGGGCCGCCCCAATGGGCGTCGAACAGCGGCTGCACGGAGGCGATCACGCCCCAGTGGGCCAGTTGCTGGGCCTGCCCGGGGGTGACCATCTCCAGGTGTTCGAGACGGTGCCCGGCGGCGGCGATGGCGACGCGGCCGAGGTGCTGTTCGGCGCGGGCGAAGCCCTCGATGACGGCGGTGACGGCGGCGTCGCCGATGACGTGGAACCCGGCCTGGATGCCTGCCTCGGTGCAGGCGCGCAGGTGCTCGCCGATGGCGGCGGGGTCGAGGTAGAGGGCGCCGCTGGTGTCGGGGGCGTCGGTGTAGGGGGCGTGCAGGGCGGCGGTGCGCGAGCCGAGGGCGCCGTCGACGAACAGGTCCCCGGCCAGGCCGCGCACGCGGTGGGTGGCCGCGACCGCGCCCGCGTCGGCGGTGACGGGCTGTCCCCAGTAGGCGACGACCTCGGGCAGGTCGCCGGGCTGGGCGAGCAGGGCGGCGAGGTCGGCGGCCCCGGAGATGTCGGGTCCGGCGCACTCGTGGACGCTGGCCACGCCCATGGCGGCGGCGTGGCGCAGGAAGGCGCGCTGGGCGTCGTCGCGCTGGCCGGGGGTGAGGGCGTCGCGGGCGGCGCGGCGGGCGTGGTGGTGGGCGTCGCGGGTGAGCGGGCCCTCGGGGTGCCAGCCGTCGGCGCGGGCGGCGTCGGGGGCGCGGTCGAGCAGGGCGGTGGAGACCAGCGCGGAGTGCACGTCGACGCGGGAGAGGTAGACCGGGGCGCCGTCGGCGGCGGCGTCGAGCTGGGCGCGGGTGGGCGGGCGGCCCTCGGGCCAGCGGGTCTCGTCCCAGCCGTGGCCCCAGACGGGGGCGCGGCCGTGGCGGCGCACGTGCGCGGCGAGGGCGTCGAGCGCGGCGGCCATGGTGGGTGCCGAGGTGAGGTCGACGCCGGTGCGCAGCAGGCCCGCGCTGGTGGCGTGGACGTGGGCGTCGACGAAGGCGGGCGCGACGAACGCGCCGTCGAGGTCGACGGTCTCCTCGGCGTTCGCGTAGAGGGTGGCGCCGACGGAGTCCTGGCCGAGCCAGACGACGACGCCGTCCTGCACGGCCATGGCGGTGGCGTGCGGGTCGGCCGGGGAGTGGATCCGGCCGCCCGTCAGCAGCGTGGTCCTCGCGGGGGCGCCGGTCGCGTGGGTGTCGGTCGCGGAGGTGGTGGTCACGGTCAGACAGTCTCGCGGGTCAGTGGGCGCGGGCCTCGAACAGTGCCCGGACCCCGGGCGCGGCGCGCAGCAGGTCCATGGCGAACTCGGCGTGGCCGGGGACGTAGCCGTTGCCGATGAGCATGCGCACGTCGGCGGCCAGGCCCTCGGCGCCGAGGGCGGCGGCGGGGAAGGAGGTGGCCATGGAGAAGAAGACGACGGTGCCGCCGTCGGCGGTGGCCAGGATCGCGCCGTGCTCGCAGCCGGGCACGTCCACGCACACCACGGTGACGTCGACCTGCTCGCCGACGGCGGCGGCGACGGCGAGCGGGTCGCGGGCGTCGGCGAGCACGACCTCGTCGGCGAGCCCGGCGCGGCGCACGGCGGCGGCCTCGGCCTCGGTGGGGACGAGGGCGACGAGGCGGCGGGCCCCGGCGCGGCGGGCGGCGGCCAGCGACAGCGACCCGGACTTGCCGCCGCCGCCGAGCACGGCGACGGAGGGGGCGCGGTAGTCGCGCACGACGCGGTCGGTGAGGGCGGGCGCGCCGCACACGTCGAGCACGGCGAGGGCGAGGGTGTCGGGCAGGTCGGCGGGCAGCCGCGCGGCGATGGAGCGGCCGAAGAGCACGGCGGTGCCCCGGCAGGGGACCTGCTCGGACTCCCCGTCCCAGTCGGCGAGGCCGTCGTCGATGCGCAGCGGGGTGAGGGTGAGGCTGACGAGGGTGGCGACGCGGTCGCCGACGGCCAGCCCGAGCGGGGAGTCGGGGCCGACGGCGGCGACGGTGCCCAGCAGCATGCCGCCGGAGCCGGTCACGGGGTTCTGCATCTTGCCGCGCTCGGCGACGATCCCGAGCACCGCATCGCGCACGGCCGCGCCGCCGCCGTGCTGTTCGCGCAGCTGGCGGTAGGAGGCGGCGTCGAGGTTGAGGCGTTCGACGGCGACGACGACCTCGTCGGCGTGCGGGGTCGGGTCGGGGTCGAGCCGCCAGGCCTGCTGGGGCAGCACGCCGGGCGGGTCCTGCACCCGGTGCAGGCCCCACGGCGAGCTTGTCCGCGCAGACGGCCCGGCGGGAACCCCGGAAGACACCGTCACAACCGCCTCCTGAAAAATTTACGTCCAGCGTGTCGTCTGGCAGCATATCTTTACGCCACCCGAACGGCGAGGAGTACATATGACTGCGCTGCGTGAAGTTGCTGGCGGGCCGGACACCCCGGTCACCAGCGTGTCCGAGGCTCTGGACCGGGCCGGGCACCAGCCGTACGAGTACGAGCGACGGGAACTGGTCGAACCCGACTGGCGCCGCTTCCCCGGCTGGGCGCACGTCACCGAGGCCCAGTGGCGCGACGCGCAGTGGCAGCGGGTCAACTGCGTCAAGAACGCCAAGCAGCTGCGCGCGGTGACCGGCGGCCTGCTGGCCGAGTCCTTCTACGACGACCTCGCCGCCGACCAGGCCACCATGGCCACGATGTCGATGCTGCTGCCCCCGCAGATGCTCAACACCATGGCCTCGGCGCTGGACCCGGCCGCGGGCCAGGCCGAGTTCACCGAGGCGTTCCTGGCCGACCCGGTCCGCCGCTACATGCTCCCTGTGGCCTCCGACCGCGACCCGGACTGGCCCAGCCACCCGCACTCGGCGCGCGACTCCCTGCACGAGGCGGAGATGTGGGTGGTGGAGGGCCTGACCCACCGCTACCCCACCAAGGTGCTCGCCGAGCTGCTGTCCACCTGCCCGCAGTACTGCGGCCACTGCACCCGCATGGACCTCGTCGGCAACTCCACCCCGCAGATCGACAAGCACAAGCTGACGCTCAAACCGGTCGACCGCCAGGACGCCATGATCGACTACCTCAAGCGCACCCCGGGCGTGCGCGACGTGGTGGTCTCCGGCGGCGACGTGGCCAACGTGCCGTGGAAGCAGCTCGAGGGCTTCCTGATGCGCCTGCTGGACATCCCCACCGTGCGCGACATCCGCCTGGCCACCAAGGCGCTGGCCGGGCTGCCGCAGCACTGGCTGCAGCCCGCCGTCGTCGAGGGCCTCGAGCGCGTGGCCCGCACCGCCGCCCGCCGCGGGGTCAACCTGGCCATCCACACCCACGTCAACCACGCCCAGTCGGTCACCCCGCTGGTCGCCGAGGCCGCCCGCACCGCCCTGGAGGTCGGCGTGCGCGACGTGCGCAACCAGGGCGTGCTCATGCGCGGGGTCAACGCCACCCCCGAGGCGCTGCTGGACCTGTGCTTCGCCCTGCAGGGCGAGGCGAACATCCTGCCCTACTACTTCTACATGTGCGACATGATCCCCAACGCCGAGCACTGGCGGCTCGCGGTGTGGGAGGCGCAGGAGCTCCAGCACGCCATCATGGGATACCTGCCCGGCTACGCCACCCCGCGCATCATCTGCGACGTGCCCTACGTGGGCAAGCGGTGGGTGCACCAGATCGCCGAGTACGACCGCGACCTCGGCGTCTCCTACTGGACGAAGAACTACCGCGCGGGCACCGAGCGCGACGAGGACGCCGACGCCGCGGCGATCCTGTCCCGCCGCTACCCCTACTACGACCCGATCAGCACCCTGCCCGAGTCCGGCAGGCGCTTCTGGGCCGCCAACCCCGACCACCGCGCGTAACGGCGCCCGCCGCGGCCACGAGCCGCAGCCACGCGCTCACGGGGCGCTCTGACCTGGGCCCGCGCCTGGGCCAGAGCGCCCAGCGCGTCCGGCCGAATGGCAGTTCGGTAAATATCGAAACGATCGCGTCGCCACCCGAACGGATGAACGCCGGGTAACGTGCCGCCATGCAGCTGCCGTGGAGATCCGCGCCCCGCGCGGCCCTGTCGAGCCCGCTGACGGTGCTGGTCGCCGTGGTCGCGGCCCTGCTGCTCACCTTCGTCGGAGCCGCCGCGGTGCTGCACTCCGACGCCGCAGGCAACGCCGCCGCCGGCTACCAGGCGGGCAGGCTGTGCCCGCAGTCGGTGGCCCCGGTGATCGACCACCGCCGCGTCACCGCGGGCGAGGGCGCCGCGGTCATCGACGCCGCCGCCGCCCAGGCCCCCCGCCACGGCTTCCCCGCCCCGATCGGCGCGCTCTACTCCCCCGTGCGGCAGTGGACCTGGGACAGCGGGCTGCACCCGTGGTCGCGCTTCGGCTGGCGCGAGGGCGCCATGGACAACCTCACGGTGTTGCAGGGCGGCTCCCGCGACGGGCTGTGGGTGCCGCGCACCGTCGCCGAGGACGGCGACGTGCGGCTCGGCGACACCGTCGCCCTGCCCGGCTTCCCCCGCGTCACCGCCATCTACGAGGACCTCGCCGACCCGGTCGGCGACTACTGGTGCGCCGAGCGCGAGGAGGCCGTGGTCAACCCGCTGGCCCCCGACGGCGGCGCGGGCGCGCTGGTCCTGTTCCCCGACCGCGACTCCTTCGTCGCCGCCTTCGACGACATCGCGGGCGACTCGGTGACCGTCTCGGTGCGCTTCCCGCTGGAGCGGCTGCCGCGCACCGCCGACGAGGGCGCCGACGTCGCCGCCCGCGGCGCGGCCATGCTGCCTGCCATCGAGGCCATGCTGCCGCGCCCGAACATGGTCATCACCGGCAACTACTTCGCCACCCCCGTCGAGGTCAGCCGCGAGGCCGGGGACACCGTGCTCGGCGCGGTGCTGCCGCTGACCGTCGTCAGCCTGCTCGTCGGCCTGGCCGGGGTCGCCGCGGTCACCGTTCAGTGGTGCCAGCGCCGCCGCGCCGAGCTGCGGCTGCTGTGGGCGCGCGGCGCCGGGCCCCGCGCCCTCGGCGCGCGCGCCGTGCTCGAACTGGCAGCGCCGCTGCTGGCGGGCGCCGTCCTCGGCTGGCTCATCGCCCGCCTCGCCCTGCCCTGGTACGCCCCCTCGCCCTACCTCAGCGACGGCACCGCGGTCGTCTCCGCGCTCGTGGCCACCGGCGTGTTCGCCGCGGCGCTGCTGGTGACCGGCGCGGTCACCGTCGCCCACACCCACCGCGCCTTCCAGGCCACCGGCGGGCGCAGGCGCCTCTGGCGCGGACTGCGGTACCTGCCCTGGGAACTGGCCACCGGCGTCGCCGCCTACCTGGCGTGGGCGCGGCTGGACGCCACCCCGGTGCGCATGGCCTTCGGGCAGCCGCTGCCCGAACAGCCCGACGCCGTCGGCCTGGCCTTCCCGCTGCTGGTGGTGCTGACCGTCGCCCTGGTCGCCGTGCGGCTGGTGCGGTGGGGGCTGCGCGCGGCCCACCGGCTGCGCTGGTGGCGCGTCCCGGCCGCCCAGCTCGCCGTCCGCCGCCTCGCCGCGGCCGCCGGGTCGGCCGTCGGGATCCTGCTGGTCGGCACGCTCGCCGTCGGCACGCTCACCGTGGGCGTGGGCATCGCCACCGCCCAGGACGACGCCTTCGACACCAAGTCCGGGCTCTTCGTCGGCGCCGAGTCCAGCGCCCAGATCTCCACCAGGGTCGCCACCGAGACCGGGCTGCCGCCGCTGCTGGCCGCCCAGACCACCCTCGTCGGCGTCCTCAAGAGCCAGGACGACGTCATCCTCGCCGTCGACCCGGCCACCTTCGCCGACATCGCCTGGGTCGACGGCGACCGCGCCGAGCTGGCCGCCCGCCTGGCCCGCCTCGACGCCCCCGCCGCCGGGGCGCTGCCCACCCTGCGCGTCGGGTCCGCCCCCGACCAGCGGGTGCGGCTGCCCCGCATCGGCGACGTCGAGCCCGTCGACCACCTGCCCGCCTTCCCCCTGGTCGGCAACCGCGGCTACGTCGTGTCCACCGCCGCCATCCCCGACCCCGGCGACATCGACGTCTGGCAGATCTGGTCGCCCAAACCCGTCGACCTGCTGCTCGCCGACCTCGACGCCGCCGGACTGCACCACCTGCACGCCCGAGGCAAGAGCGAGGCGCTGGACGGGCTGCCGTTCCTGACCGTGCGCTGGACCTTCGACTTCGTCACCGCCCTGGGCTTCGTCCTCGCCGTGGTCGCCGCGGCCGCGCTGCTGCTGGCCGTGGAGGTGCGCAGGCGGCAGAACGCCCTCGCCGGGGCCCTGGCCACCCGCATGGGCCTGCGCCCCCGCACCCTGGTCGCCAGCCACCTGCTGGAACTGGGCTCGCTGGCCGGGCTCTCGGTCGCCGCGGGCGCCGCCGCCGGATGGGCGTGCACCGCCGTGGCCTCGCCGATGCTGGACCCCTCGCCGTGGCTGCGGCCCGTCGCCGCCGCCCCCGACCTCGTCGGGCTGGTGTCCACGACGCTGGCCACCGCGCTCGCCGTGGTCGCCCTGGTGTGCTGGTCGGCGGTGCGGTCGGTGACCACCGCCCGAGTGGGAGAGCTGATCCGTGGCTGAACTGCTGACCGACGACCCCCTCGTCACCGAGGGACCCGCCCCGCTGTTCGAGGTCGACCGCGTGCGCGTGGAGTACCCGACCCCCGCCGGGCCGGTGCCCGCCCTGGAGGAGGTCACCGTCACCGTCCCCGCCGACGGCCTGACCGTGCTCGCCGGGCCCTCCGGGTCCGGCAAGTCCACCCTGCTGCGCGTGCTCGGCCTCATCGACCGCCCCACCGCGGGCCGCGTCCGCGTCTCCGGCCGCGACGTCGGCGGCCTCGGCCACCGGCAGCGCCGCCTCCTGCGCCGCGACCGCATCGCCCTGGTCGTGCAGTACCCGCCGGAGAACCTGATCGGCCACCTCACCGTCGGGCAGAACCTGCGCGCCGCCGCCGAGTCCGCCCGCGTGCCCGCCGACCCCGACGCCGTCCTCGGCTGGCTCGGCATCCCCGACACCGCCGACTGGCGCGTCGAGGCCCTCTCCGGCGGCCAGCAGCAGCGCCTGGCCTTCGGCTGCGCCCTGGCCCGCCGCCCCGCCGTCGTGCTCGCCGACGAACCCACCTCCCAGCTCGACGCCGCCTCCGCCGCGCTCGTGCTCGACGTGGTCGACCGGCTCGTCGCCGACGGCGTCCCGGTCGTCGTGGCCTCCCACGACGACGAGGTCATCGCCCGCGCCCACCGCGTCGTGCGGCTGCGCGAGGGCCGCATCGAGGAGGCCGCGTGAGCGCGCCGTCGACACAGCCCGAGCTGACCGCGCGCGGCCTCACCCGCGCCTTCCCCCACCCCGACGGGCCGCTGCCGGTCCTCAAGGGCGTCGACCTCGACGTCGCCGCGGGCGAGCTGGTCACCGTCTCCGGCCGCTCCGGCTCCGGCAAGAGCGCCCTGTTCGCGCTGCTGTGCGGCTTCGACCGCCCCGACAGCGGCACCGTGACCGTCCGCGGCCGGGTGGTCGACTCGGCGCCGCCGTGGCGCGACTGCGCCGTCCTGCCGCAGGCGCTGGGCCTGTCCGCCGAGCTGACCCTGGCCGAGAACGTCGCCCTGCCGCTGCGCCTGTCCGGCGACTCCGCCGACGTCGACGCCCGGGTCGCCGACGTGCTCGGCGAACTCGGCATCGGCGCCCTCGGCGACCGCTACCCAGGCGAGGTCTCCTACGGCCAGCAGCAGCGCGCCGCGCTCGCCCGCGCCGCCGTCGGCCGCCCCGCCGTGCTGCTGGCCGACGAGCCGACCGCCCACCTCGACCACGGCAGCATCCCCGCCGTGCTGGGCCTGCTGCGCCGCGTCGCCGACACCGGCACCGCCGTGCTGGTGGCCACCCACCACGACCAGGTCCACACCATCGCCGACCGCCGCCTCGCCCTCGTCGAGGGCCGCATCGCCGCCTGACCCCCGACCCCGGCGCCGAGTCGGCCGCGGCGCGCCGCCGGGGCCATCCGGGAGCGGCGCCGCGGCCGGACGCACCCGGTCGATCGTCGTCGCCTGCGCGCCGCCGAGGGCATCTAGACTCTGCGGTGATGAACCGCAAGATCGTCTGGCCAGCCGCCCTGCTGTCCGTGGCCGCGCTGGTCGGCGGCCTGTTCATCCTCGGCGACCCCGAACCCCCGCCCGCCCCCGCCCCGCCCGCCGGGGTGCCCCGCGTGCTCGTCGCGATGGGCGACAGCACCATGGCAGGCGAGGCCGCGGGCGACTACCTGCCCGGCACCGACGGCCGCGGCGGCAACTGGTGCCACCGCTCCGAGCACGCCAGCATCCACGCCACCGGGCTGCGCGGCATCGACGAGACCGTCAACCTCGCCTGCTCCGGCGCGGGCTCCGCGCAGGTCGGCCTCGGCGACGCCCAGCAGTACGGCGAGCCGTCGCAGGCGCGGCGCCTCGGCGTGCTCGCCCGCGAACGCCGCGTGGTGGCCGTGGTCGTCGCCGTCGGCGCCAACGACGACCCGCGCTTCTCGAACGTCCTCGACGCCTGCGTGCAGGCCTGGCTGGACCCCAACCGGCCCAGCTGCGCGGACGAGATGGGCCAGGAGTGGCCGCGCCGCGTCGAGGCCATGGTGCCCAAGGTGACCGCCGCCCTCGCCGACATCCGCCAGGTCATGGCCCAGGCGGGCTACGCCCCCACCGACTACACCCTCGTCCTGCAGTCCTACGCCGCCCCCGTCGGCCCGGACATGCTCGAGGAGCTGCGCAACCTCAACGGCTGCCCGCTGCGCCGCGACGACCTGGTCTGGGTGCGCGAGCGCGCCGTCCCCGAGATCACCGACGGCATCCGCCGCGCCGCCCGCGCGGCCGAGGCCCGCTTCCTCGACCTCTCCCGCGCCGGGGTCGGCCGCGAGGCCTGCTCGCACCGCGACCCCACCGAGGAGTGGTTCTCCCGGCTGTCGGTGCGCTGGGACGACCTGCGCGACGAGACCCGCGCCGGGCACGCCATGCAGGAGTCCTTCCACCCCAACGCGGCCGGGCACACCCAGTTCGGCCGCTGCCTCGGGGAGTTCCTCGGCACCGACCACACCGCCGCGGCCTGCCTGGCGGGCGCGGACGGCGACCTGCACCCCGCCCCCGCCATCGGCCCCTGACTCACCCCAACCGCCGACCCGCCCTCCCCCCGACGACGGACGCCCCCGCGCGCCGCCCGCCCCTAGCGTGCTCGCCAGGGAGAAGGGGGAGAACTTTCGTGAGCACACGCGTCACCGCCCTGGACACGCTGCGCGGGGTGGCGATCCTCGGCACGCTGGGCACAACGTCTGGATCTTCACCAACCCCGGCGGGTTCGCCGGGTTCCTCGCCGACACCGCCACCGCGGGCACCGGCGAGACCGTCCTGCGCACGATCAGCAACGGCAAGTTCCTCGGCCTGCTGTCGATCATGTTCGGCATCGGCATCGCCATCCAGCTCGGCTCCGCCCGCCGCCGCGGCGCCCGCTGGCCCGGCTGGTACCTGTGGCGGGCCGCCCTGCTGTTCGCCGAGGGTGTCCTGCACTACGTGCTGGTCTTCGAGGGCGACGTGCTCGCCTTCTACGCCGTCGTCTCGGTCATCGTCGCCTACCTCGCCGCCCGCTCCGAGCGGACGATCCGCGCCTGGATGATCACCGCGGGCGCCCTGCACGTCGCCGCGGTCGCGCTGCTGACCGCCGCGATGGCCGCCACGGGCGGCGCCGTCGGCGGCGGCGGGCTGCCCGCCCCCGACACCTGGACCGGGCAGGTCGCCATGCGCCTGGAGCACTGGGTGGCGCTGCGCGCGGAAGGGCTGTTCGTGCTGCCGCTGTCCACCGTGCTGTTCCTGGCCGGGGTGCTGCTGTGGCGGGCGGGGGCGCTCACCGACACCGCCCGCGGCGCCGCGCTGCGCGCCCGCCTCATCGGCTGGGGCATCGGTGTCGGCGTGCCGCTGAACTTCCTGGCCGCCCTCGCCGGGCCGTCGTGGTTCCTCGTCGACCGCTACCTGTGCGCGCCGCTGGTCGCCTTCGGCCTGCTCGGCGCGATCACCGCCGTCGTGCACCGCATGCGCCCCCGGCCGGGGCCGCTGCGCGCCGGGCTCACCGCCGTCGGACGCTGCGCGATGAGCTGCTACATCCTGCAGAACCTCATCGCCTCGGCCCTCTGCTACGACTGGGGCCTCGGCCTGGCCGACCGGTTCGGCCACCACGGCCCCTGGCTCACCGCGGGCGCGTGGCTCACCGTCACCGCGCTGCTCATGGCCGGGGCCGCCGGGTGGACGCGCCGCTTCGAACGCGGCCCCATCGAGACCGTCTGGCACCGCCTGTACCTGGCCCCGCAGCGGAGGCGGGTAGAAACCACCGTGTGACCGCGCGCGAACTCGACCTGACCGACGACACCACCGCCCGCACCGCCCACGAGGTGGTGCGGGCGGCCTACCGCGTCGAGGCCGACCTCATCGGCTCCGACGCCATCCCCGCGCTGCGCGAGACCCTCGCCGAACTGCGCGCCCTGCCGCTGCGCTGGCTCGGCGTCGGCGCCCCGGACGCGATCATCGCCTGGACCGTCGAGGACGAGGTCGTCGACATCGACCGGCTGTGCGTGCACCCCGACCACTTCCGCCGCGGCCTGGCCACCACGCTGCTCACCGCGCTGCTCGCCCGCACCAGCGGGCCGGTCACCGTCTCGACCGTGGCCGCCAACACCCCCGCCATCACCCTCTACGAGCGCCACGGCTTCACCCGCACCGGCCAGTTCCAGCCCGAACCAGGGCTGACCGTGGTCACCTTCCGGCTAGAGCGCGGGTGAACGCCCCTCGTACGGGGTCGACAGCACCACCGTCGTGCGCGTGGACACCTTCGCCGACTCGCGGATCTTGCGCAGCAGGTCCTCCAGCGCCGTCGGCCCCGCCACCCGCACCAGCAGCACGTACGACTCGTCCCCGGCCACCGAGTAGCACGACTCGATCTCCGGGATGTGCTCCAGCCGCTGCGGGTAGTCGTCCGGCGCGGCCGGATCGATCGGCGTCAGCGAGATCAGCGCCGTCAGCGGCAGCCCGATCGCCTCGCTGTCCAGCCGCGCGGCGTACCCGCGCACCACGCCGCGCTGCTCGAGCCTGCGCACCCGCTGGTGCACCGCCGACACGCTCAACCCCACCCGCTCGGCGAGGTCGGTGAAACTGCAGCGCCCATCGTCGGACAGCACCCGCACGATCGCCGCGTCGATGGGCTCCAACTCGGTCACAGCACCGCCAGCCCGTGCGGGCGGTTGTTCAACGCCGCCACCCCGTCCTCGGTGACCACCACGATGTCCTCGATCCGCGCGCCCCACCGCCCCGGCAGGTACACCCCCGGCTCCACGCTGAAGGCCATCCCCGGCTCCAGCACCAGCCCGTTCCCGGCCACGATGTACGGGTGCTCGTGCACGTCCAGGCCGATGCCGTGCCCGGTGCGGTGGATGAAGAACTCCGCCAGCCCCGCCTCCGCCAGCACCTGCCGCGCCGCGGCGTCCACCGACTCCGCGCTCACCCCCGGCCGCACCGCGGCCACCGCAGCCGCCTGCGCCGCCTCCAGCGCCGCGTACGCCTCGGCGACGTCGGGCTCCCTGGGCTCGCCCAGGCTGTAGGTGCGCGTGCTGTCCGAGCAGTAGCCCTCCGGCGTCGGCCCGCCGATGTCGACCACCACCACGTCCCCGGCCTCGATCACCCGATCCGACACCTCGTGGTGCGGGCTCGCCCCGTTCGGCCCGGACCCCACGATCACGAAGTCCGCCCTGGTGTGCCCCTCGGCCACGATCGCCTCGGCGATGTCCGCGGCCACCTGCGCCTCCGTGCGCCCCGGCCGCAGCCACTCGCCCATCCGCGCGTGCACCCGGTCGATCGCCTCGCCCGCCGCGCGCAACGCCGCGACCTCCGCGGCGTCCTTGCGCATCCGCAGCCCGCTGAGCACCGGCCCGGCCAGCACCTGCTCGGTGCCCGGCAGCGCCGCCCGCAGGCCCAGCACGTGCAGCGCGGGCAGCATGTCGCCGACGGCCACCCGGCCCGCGCCCGCGACGACCTCCGCGGCCAGCCGGTACGGGTCCTCACCGTCCACCCAGGTCGCCACGCGTACGCCCAGCCCGCCCAGCGGGCCGAAGCCCGGGGCCTCCAGCTTGGGCACCACCAGCACCGGCTCGCCATCGGCGGGCACCAGCAGCGCCGTGAGCCGCTCGAAGGAATGCCCGGCCTGCCCGATCAGGTACCGCAGGTCCGCGCCGGGGGCGACGACCAGCGCGTCCACCCCGGCGGCCACCGCCGCCCGCCGGGCTCGATCCAGCCGCGTCCGCGCGATGTCCTGGTCCGTGCTCGCCATGCGATCAGCCTATCGGCCCACCGCCCCGCCCCACCGCCGCGACGCGGTAACACCGGCGCCGAAGCGGGCGACGCCGCCTGTGATGGCCCGTCTCGTCGTCCTCACCGCCCTGATCGCCGCGCTGACCGCGTGCGCGCGCCCCGAACCGGGCGCGCCCGTGGCGCGCGCCACACCCGCGCCCACCACCACGACCACCGCCCCCACCAGCGCCGCCCCGACCACGACCGCCCCACCGCCGCCGAGCACGACCGCACGCGCCACGGTCAGCGCCCCGCCGACCACGACCAGCGCCGCCGTCCAACCCGACATCCAGCTCGGCGAATACGCGGTGACGCTGACCGGAACCCTCGACGGGCAGCCCGTCGAACGGCCCGCGCAGCTCTCCGTCACCGGCACCATCACCGAGACCGGCACACCCAACGGCGTCAACGCGCTCGACGTCTGCCTGGCCGCCGGCTTCCCGCTCGCCACCCCGGAGGCCGGGGCGGTGTGGTTCGGCAGCAACACCGGCTGCTTCCCGAACGTCGGCCTGGCCGACACCGACCTCGCCCGCACGAGCGCCGCGGGGGCGACGGTCACCGTCGATGCCGACCCGGCGGTCACCGGGCTCAACGCCTTCATCGGGCCCCTGGAGTGCCTGCACCCGGTGTCCGAGGGGCGCATGGAGGTGCGCTTCGGGGCCGGCGGGGCCGTGACGGGATCCGTCACCGCGCGCGGGCCGTGTCTGGCGGCGCCGCCGGCGGAGTTCACCGCCACCTTCACCGGCACACGGTTATAGCAGGTCAACGACAATGCTCAACCTCTACTTGAGGGTCAACCTCAAGTAGAGGTTGAGACATGAAGCCGCGCTCATCCGCCCTTCAGCCACCCCTCACACCCCCCGACGACCCTGACCCCATGAACGACGGGCTCCGACTGCTGACCGGACCGGACGCGGCCGACCCCCTGGCCGCCGCACTCGCCGCCGCAGGCGGCGAACTCCTCCGCTGGACCCCACGCCAGGTCGACCACCAACCCGGCACCGGCACCACCGTCGCCTACCGGGCCCGCGTCCGCTGGGCCGACGGCGCCGAGACCACCGAGACCCTCGGCGCCTGCCACGGCGACCTCCCCGCCGCCACCGCCCGCCTCCGCGACGGCGACACCGAGATCGGCCTCTGGCGCTTCCCCCACGACCCCGACCTGCCCGGCCTCCCCCACGCCACCGACCCCCACCGCATCGGACGACTCGCCGCCGACCTCGGCGTCGGCGACGGCACACCCGCCACGATCCGACTCCGCGCCTACCGACCACGCCGCCGCGCCGTCATCCAGGCGCAGACGACCGGCGGCACCGTGTTCGTCAAGGTCGTGCGACCCACCCGCGCCCAACCCCTGCACGCCCGCCACCGCGCCGCCCACGACTGCCCGGCCCCGCGCTCCCTCGGCTGGACCGACGACGGCCTGGTGGTGCTGACCGCCCTCCCCGGCCGCACCCTCCGCGAGACCCTCCTGGCCCCCGGCGAACCCCACCTCGACCCCGACGCGGTCATCACCCTGCTCGACCGGCTCCCCCACATCCCCGAACACCGCGACACCTGGGGACGCAAGGCCCCGCACTACGCGCGCGTCATCGCGGGCATCGCCCCGGAACTCGGCGCCTGGGCCACCGACCTGGCCACCGCCGTCGACCACCCCAGCCCGGAAGGCCCCACCGTCCCCGTCCACGGCGACTTCTACGAAGCCCAGCTCATGGTCGAGTCCGGCCTGCCCACCGGCCTGCTCGACCTCGACACCACCGGACAGGGCGAACGCCTCGACGACGCCGCCTGCCTGCTCGGCCACCTCGCCGTCCTCGCCCAACTCCGCCCCGACCGCGCACCCGCCATCACCGCCACGGGCACCCGACTGCAGGAACGCCTCGAACGCGACCTGTGCCCCTCGGCCCTGCGCCGCCGCACCGCCGCCGTCGTGCTGTCACTGGCCACCGGACCCCACCGCGTCCAGGAACCACGATGGCGCGAGAACACCCGCGCCCGCCTGCGACTGGCCCAGCAGTGGGTCGAATGGTCATGAGGAAACCCTCACGCCGCACTCGGCCCCCACTCATCCACGCCCACGAGGCTTGAGATGTCCGACAGAACAGGAAGGGATCAACCATGACGATGCGGCGCCCTTGGCTGGTAGCCACCGCGACACTCGCGCTCGCCGGATTCGGCACGACCGCCGTCGCCCTCGCCGACGCCGGAGAGGCGCACGACAGGGAACCGGTGGGCGCGATCGAACTGGCCGACGCCTCCCCCGAATCCGCCGACTCCCCGACCGCCTCTCCCGCCGACTCGGCGAACACCCCCGACCGAAGCGACCCGTCCCCGGAATCGGCCGACTCCCCCACCCCGTCCGTGAACGATTCGCCGGAATCCACGGACTCCGACGCCTCCCCGACCGCTCGTACCTCCCCGTCCGGCGGGTCCGGCCTCGACTCGGCCGACAGCCCGGCGACGCGGGTGGTCCGCCCGAAGGTGGAATCCGCCGACAGCCCGGCCCGCCGCCCCGCGCCCCCGGTGGACTCGGCCGACAGCCCCTGGCAAGCCGACACCAGCGCCGACAGCCCCCACGACTGAGCCCACAGCCCCCGGCGGGGCCCGGACGACATCAGTGGATCATCCCACCGATGAGTCCGTCCTGGACGGTGGCAGCAGCGGAAAGCGATTGCCCGGCCACCGGAACCGAGGCCGGGCGGACGACAGTGGGGAGCCCCGCCGCGATGGCGGGACTCCCCACTGGGCCTTGCGGTCAGACCTTCAGCAGCCGGTCCAGGAAGGACCGGTAGCCCTGGAGGGCCTGACGCAGTTCCTCGGTCTCCGCGCCCTCACGCCAGCGCTCCAAGGAGCGCTTGTGCTCCGAGAGCGTGCGGATGGCGTCGACGACCAACTTGTCCGCCTCCTCCACCGCGACCGACGGGTTGTCGACGAAGGCGCCCTGCACCCGGTGCCAGCGGTCGCGGTAACCGTCGGCCTCCTGCGCGGTGAAGACACCGTCGCGCCGGGTCGGGATCGCCGCCGTCCGCTCATCCGCGGTGGACTGCTCGCCGTGCCGTGCCTCCGGACGACGGGCCTCCGGGCGCCGTGCCTCCGGGTGACGGGACGGGGTGCCCGCGTCGTCCGGGGTCGGATGGCCGTCGGGCCCGCCCTGCCAGTCCTCGACGCCGCGGCGGTGGTCGGTGGAACGCATGCTGTCCTCCTCAGTGGCTCGCCTTGGCGCGGTCGTCGCCGATCAGGTCCTGGAACAGGCTGCGGTACCGGACCATGGCCGCCCGCATGTCCTCAGTGGACGCGCCGTTGGGCACGCGCTCCAGGACGGAGTGGGCGGCGCGGTAGTGCTCACGGTCGCCGCGGGGCAGATCGGCCTCGCGGCGGTCGTGGTCGGCGATCGCCGGGTAGCCGCGCTCGGTCATCACGTCGGTGACGATCCGCTCGGCCTCGGCCAACGCGGCGTCCGGACGGTCGACGAACTGCTCCTGCGCCCGCGCCCACCGCCTGCTGAACTGCTCCCGCGCCCTCGGTTCCAACGGGCGCAACGCCAAACCGGACCGCCTGCGCCGCAGCACGACCGCCGCCAGCACCAACAGGCCGAGCACGACAACCGCGGCGACGACGATGCCGATGATCGCTCCAGTGGACATCGGATCTCCTTCAAGGTCGCTTGCCCGATGGCTACCACTGGCCCCGACCGGCAAAACGGAGGTTGGGCCGTTCGGAGCAGCGCGTCACCACCCCCTCGGGATCACGGCCGAGCGGTGATCTGCTGCACGGCCCAGCCGTTGCCGTCCGGATCGGCGAAGAACAGGAACCCCTGGTTGTTCAGGTCGTCCTCCTCGGTGGCCGGACGCATCCCCTCCCGGCCCACGAACACGACCTCCCCCGGGTCGAACCCCCGCGACAGCAACTGCTCGCGCGCCGCGCGCACGTCATTCACCACCAGCTGCACGCCCTTGAGCGACCCGGGCGCCATCTCCGACAGCGCGTCGGAGATCACCACCGAGCACCCCGACCCCGGCGGCGTCAGCTGCACGATCCGCCGCCCGCCGCCGACCTCGGTGTCGTGGTCGACCGCGAAACCCAGCACCTCGGCGTAGAACCGCTTCGACCGGTCCACATCCGACACCGGGACGACGATCACCTCCAGCGTCCAGTTCACGCCCGCACCCCCATGTCACTCAGCATGTCCTCGTTCTCCGTCCAGCCCACGAAAACAAAAAGGCAAGGAGATAAACCACTCCTTGCCACCTCCAACTTATAGCGCACCGGGGGACTTGCGGCAAGACCGGGGCCGTCCCGCACACTCTGCGTCCGAATTCGATTTCATGGAAACAAACGGGGGTTACGTGATCGACGTGGTCATCGCAGGCGGCGGACCGACCGGCATGATGCTGGCCTGCGAACTGCGCCTGCACGGCGTACGCGTGGTCGTGGTGGAGAAGGACCCGGCGCCGGGCACATTCGTCCGCTCGCTCGGCGGACAGGGCCTCAACCTCGGCATCCAGGACGCGGTCAACCTCGGCTGGAAACTGGCCGCTCAGATCGCGGGCTGGGCGCCCGAGGGCCTGCTGGACACCTACCACAGCGAACGCCACCCCGTGGCCGCCGACGTCCTGGACAACACCCGCGCCCAGATGCAGCTGCTCTCCCCTGAGCCGGGCCCGCAGGCCGTGCGCAGGCTCCTGTCGGAGCTGATGGACCTCCCCGAGGTCAACCGCCGCCTCACCGAGAAGATCACCGCCACCGCCATCCGCTACGACCTCGGCGACGGCCACCCCCTCCTCGGCACACGCCTGCGGGACGTGCCGCTGAAGCGGGGCCGCCTGTACGAGCTGATGCACCGCGGCCGCGGCCTCCTGCTCGACCAAACCGCCACACTCTCCACCGCAGGCTGGTCCGACCGAGTCGACCACGTCGTCGACGCCAGCGAGGAACTCGACGCCCCCGCCGTCCTCCTCCGCCCCGACGGCCACGTGGCGTGGGTAGGCGAAGAACAGGACGACCTGCACACGCACCTATCCCGCTGGTTCGGCACCGCCCACTGAGGACACGCGCCCTCCCGGATCGGAGTCTCGGGAGGGCGCCCTTCGACCACGGCGTGCAGTTGTACCAGTCGCCTAGCCAACCGGTGCTAGATGTAGTCGGCGTGGCCGTCGCCGGGCATGCGCTTCCAGCCGCTCCCCGAAAAGGAGCATCCCTGCCGAGTGGGTCCTCCGTGACCATCTCACCCAATTGGACACAGGAAGGTTGCCACCTCTCGCCGCTCTCCTTCTGGGCGGGTTTGGGTCACCCCACCTTCGGTCAGGTCGCAGTGATACTGGTGTGCCGCTGGCTGGATAGGCCCTCTTGGTTATCTTGATAGTGCATAGTAAAGAGGTAAATTCGGGGGGAGTGGAGTAGAGAGTGCGAGACGAGGGGCCCTGAGGTGGTCGTTCGGCGCCGTTCAGCCGTGGCCTCGGCTGGTGTGCGGGCGTTCACGGCCCGCGAGCGAGCGCGCTATCGGCGACGGGGAGTTCACCGCCGCCTTCGCTGTGGGCGAGGGGTGTCGGCCTCTGGGCCACTCGTCAGCGGCGGAGGCGGGCGGTCGCGGCCAGGAGCGGGGTGGTCAGGGCGGTGGCCGCGGCGCCGAGTGGGGTGTTGGTGGCCAGGATGAGGCGGACGGTCTTCATGGCGAGGGTGAGGACTTCGCTGCCGCGCTGGCGCATCTCCGCCTCGAAGCCGCCGACGGCCTCGGTGATGGTGGGGCTCTCGCTGAGGTGGTCGAGCAGGCTGGCGGCGTCTCGGATGGCGGCGCCAGCGCCCATTCCGGCGGTGGGCGGGGTGGCGTGGACGGCGTCGCCGAGGGCGGTGATTCTTCCCGGTGGCCAGGGGGCGAGGTCGTGGGCTCGGGTGGAGGCGGCGTTGAAGCGGTATCGGGCGACGCTGTCCGGGGCGGCGCGGGTGATGACCTCGAGGGTGTGGGCGGACCAGCCGCGCTCCTGGAACTTCGCCAGCAGCGCGGCCTGCAGATCGTCGCCGGATGGGGCGTCGGGGGCGGGGAACATGGCGCCCCAGATGTAGGTGGGTTCGGTGGTCATCGACATCCGCAGCTCGGGGGCGTCCAGTGCGGCGTTGCCGGTGGGGTCGAGGTAGCCGATGTAGAGGGCCGCGCCGTGCGGGCCTACGGCCAGGCTCGATCGGGGGCGCAGGCGCTGCCGTTCGGCCGCGCTCAGGTCCCGGCGGAGGGTGCGGCCGGAGAAACCGATGATGCCCGCGGGACGGTTGGTCGGGCCGCCTGCCAGATGCCGGGCGACCACCGAATGAACGCCGTCCGCGCCCACCACCAGGTCCGCGGAGACCGGCTCGCGGTCGGCGAAGAGCACCTGCGGCGCGCCGTCGTCGTCATAGCCGACCGCGGACACCCGGCAGCCCAGGTGCAGGTCGTCGCCGACCGCTTCGGCGAGCAGCATGCGCAGGGTGATCCGGTCGACGTCCACGCTGCGGCTGCCGCTGAGGTCCGGGCCGTGGCCGAGCAGCCTGCCGCGCCGGTCCCAGAACGCGTCCCGCTCGCGGAGGCGCAGGGCCGAGGCCGAGGCCAGCAGCCGCCGCATGATCCGGGGTTCCACCAGCTCGCTCAGCGCTGACTGCGCCCGTTCGTCCAGGGTGATGTGGTAGCCGCCGGTCGCCGTGACGTCCGTGTCGCGGTCGAACACCGCCACCTCGAACCCCCGCCGCCGCAGCCCCGCCCCCAGGGCGAGCCCGCCGATCCCCCCACCGACCACGACCACCCGCATACCGACCGTCCCTTCGCTCGACTGGGACCGACCCTGTCAGCGGTACTGGACATCGAGTGGCCAGTACCGGCCATGATGGGACCGTGGCGAACACTTCACAGCGGGCGTTGCGACTGCTGTCCCTGCTCGGATCAGGGCGGCGGTGGCCGTTGCGGGAACTGGCGGACCGGCTCGGGGCCAGCGAGCGCACCGTCCGCCGCGACATCGAGACCCTGCGCGGGCTCGACTACCCGATCTCCACCATCCACGGCCCCGACGGCGGCTACCAGCTAGGACCCGGGCACACCCTGCCGCCGCTGCTGTTCGACCACGACCAGGCGCTCGCGGTCGCGGTGGCCCTGCAGACCGCGCCCAGCACGATGTTCGGCCTCGCCGACGACGCCGCGCGGGCGCTGGCCACCCTGCACCAGGTCATGCCGCCCACGCTGCGCGCCGCCATGGAGTCCCTGCGCCTGACCCGGCTGCGCAACTACTGGGAGTTCCCGGGCCCGCCCATCGACCCGGCCGCACTGACCGCCGTCGGGGCGGCGGTGCGCCAGCGCTGCCTACTCGTCGCCGAGACGCTGCGGCCCGACGGCACCCGCGCCGAACCGGGCGAGCCCGATTTCCGGCCCGCGCACCACGTCGAGCCCCACCACCTGGTCGTCTGGGCCGCGCGGTGGTACCTCGTCGCCTACGACCTCACCGACGCCCGCTGGCGCGTGCTGCGGGTCGACCGGCTCCTCCCCCGCCCCACGACGCGGCGCTTCCCCGCCCGCAGGCTCCCCGACGACGACCTCGCCCGCTTCGTGATGAGCAGCCCCGACCGCGGCGACACGCCCGCCGACTGGGAGTGCACCGGCTCCGCCCGGCTCGCCCTGCCCGCCCACGTCGTGGCCCGCTGGGCGCCGGGCGGCTCTGTGGTCGAGCACCTTGACGACGACCACTGCAGGCTCACGCTCGGCGCCTGGTCCTGGGCGGGCGTCGCCGGGATCCTCGCGACGTTCGACACCGAGCTCACCGACGTCCGCCCGCCCGAGCTCGTCGAGGCCTGCCGACGGCTCGCGCGCCGCTGGATCACCATCGCCTGACCGGCGCTCCCTGGCGATGATCGCGTCGAGGTTGGCGCGGGTGGACTCCAGTTCGGCGATCGCGGCGTCGATGCGGTCGCGGTGGCGCACCAGGGCGTCGACCAGCCCCGGGCAGTCCGGGGTCAGCAGGCCGTCGTCGTCGACGACGCACGGCAGCATCTCCGCGATCTGCGTCGTGCCCAGACCGGCCGCCAGCAGGATCTGGATCCTCCGCACCGCCGCCACATCCGCCTCGCGGTAGACGCGGTATCCGCTCGGACGCCGTTCCGGGGTCAGCAGCCCTTGCGTCTCGTAGTAGCGCAACGACCGCTCGCTGACGCCCGTGCGCCGGGCCAGTTCACCGATCCGCATGGCCGCCCCCGAGGTTTCGAGTTGACTCTGACACCGATGTCAGAGTTTAGGTTCCCCGGCATGACCGCAGTGACCGTCCTCGGACTCGGCCCCATGGGACACGCCCTGGCCGCCGCCCTCGTCGCCGCCCGGCACCCCACCACCGTCTGGAACCGCACTCCCGGAAAGGACCACGACCTCGACGCCGCCGTGGCGCGCACCGCAGCCGACGCGATCGCCGCCAGTCCGCTCGTCATCGTGTGCGTGCGCGACTACGAGGTGGCGCGCGAGATCGTCGACACCGACACGCTGAAGGGCCGCACCCTGGTGAACCTCAGCGGCGGCTCCCCGCAGCAGGCCCGCGCGCTGGCCGCGTGGGCGGCGGACCACGGCGCCGACTACCTCGACGGCGTGATCATGGCGCCGCCCGAGGCGATCGGCGGCCCGGAGGCGGCGCTGTTCTACAGCGGCCAGCACGAGGTCTACGCCGCACACCGGCCGACCCTGGCCGCGCTCGGCGAGAACGCGACCCACGTCGGCGAGGACCCCGGCCGGGCCGCCGCGTTCGACGCGGCCCTGCAGGACCTGCTGTGGACATCGATGAGCGGCGCGGTGCACGCGTTCGCCCTGGCCAGGGCGGAGAACATCGACGCCACCGAGCTGGCCGGGCACGCCAAGGCGCTGCTCGGCTTCTTCCCCGACATGATCGACCAGCTCGCCGGGCAGCTGGCCGCGGGCGACTTCCCCGGCGACGGGGGCCCGATCAGCGCCGCGGCCGCGGCGATGGACCACGTCCTGAGCACCATCCGGGCGAACGGCCTCGACAACGGCGTGCTCAGCGCCGCGCGGGCCGAGGTGCAGCGCGCGATCGACGCCGGGCGCGGATCGGACGGGTTCGCCAGGCTCGCGGCGCTCTAGCGTGCGGTGGCTGGCGCCGGGCGGTCGGCTCATCCTGGTTCGTGGCCGAGTCGCCGTGACCGGCCACCGTGAGGAGGACGGGAGATGACCTCGAAGAACCTCAAGGCACGCGACATCATGCACCGGGACGTGCGCTGCATCCCGCCGGACCGCAGTCTGCGGGAAGCCGCGCAGCTGATGCGGGAGCTGGACGTCGGCGCCCTGCCGATCTGCGACAACGACCGCCTCGGCGGGATGATCACCGACCGGGACATCGTCGTGCGGTGCATCGCCGAGGGCGGTGACCCCGGGCGCGTGCGGGCGGGCGAGCTCGCCCAGGGCACGCCGCGTTGGATCGACGCCGACGCCGACGTCCAGGAGGTGCTCGACACCATGGAGCGCCACCAGATCAAGCGGCTGCCGGTGATCGATACCCAGGCGGGCATGCGCCTGGTCGGCATCATCAGCGAGGCCGAGATCGCGCGGAACCTCAGCGACGAGAAGATCGCCGAGTTCGTGGGCAAGGTGTACACCCCGCACTGACGACCCGATCCGCGAAGGCCGCCGGGCAGCGTCCCGGCGGCCTTCGTCGTGGGGCACAGCACAGTTCCGGACCCGCAGGAGCAGGAGATAAGTTAGGCTTACCTAATCCTACTGGGGGAGGAGACCGCGTGTACGGGGTGGATCGCTTGCAGATGAAGCTCATCGACAAGGTCAACAACCTGGTCACCGCGCCCTCGCGCAGGCGGGAGACGCCCGTGCAGTTCCGGGCGCGGGTCGCCGGGACCGAGGACCTCAGCGCCCACCAGCGCCGGGTGACGCTGACCGCGCCGGAGTTCGCCGACTTCGCGGTGACCGGCCCGGACGAGTACTTCGGCCTGCTCATCCCCCACCCGGCCGCGGGCCTGGTCATGCCGGACCCGGGCAGGCTCAACACCCGCCAGGCCGTGCACCGGATCGGCGAGCACGAGCGGCCCGAGCTGCGCTGGTACACCGTGCGCGCGCACCGGCCCGCCGTCTGCGAGATCGACGTCGACTTCGTGCTGCACGAGCACGCGGGTCCCGGCACCCGCTGGGCAGCGGGCGCCCGGCAGGGCGACGAGGTCGGCTTCCGCGCTGGCGGGTCCGGCTACCAGCCGCCGACCGGCACGCAGGTGCTCGTCGCCGACGAGGCGGCGCTGCCCGCGCTCGCGGCGATCCTGGAGTCCCTGCCCGCCGAGACCCCCGACCTGCGGGTCTACCTGGAGGTCGGGCCGGACTTCCGCCCCTCCCCCATCGCCGCCGCCGTCCAGCCGACCCTGCTGCGCCGCGACGGCGAGCACGGCGACCGGCTGATCGAGGCGCTGACCGCGAACCCGCCCGCCGCCCCGGAGTTCGCCTGGGTGTGCGGCGAGGCCGGGATGGTGGCGCGCGTGCGCAGGCACCTGCTGCACGAGTGCGGCATGGACCGCAGGCAGGTGCTGTTCTCCGGCTACTGGAAGCTAGGCCAGGCTCGGGGCTGACGCCCGCGTCCGCGCGACCGGCACGATCATCGGCGTGCCCGTCTCCGGGTCGTCGATGACCCTGGCCTGGATGCCGAACACGTCGGCGATCAGGTCGGCGTCCACGATCTCCGCCGGGCGCCCCGCCGCGGCGACCACCCCGCCGGGCCGCAGCGCGATGAGGTGCGTGGCGTAGCGGCAGGCCTGGTTGATGTCGTGCAGCACGGCGACCAGGGTGTGGCCCTCGCGCTCGTTGAGGTCGGCGCACAGGTCCAGCACCTCGAACTGGTGCGCGATGTCCAGGAACGTGGTCGGCTCGTCGAGCAGCAGAATGTCGGTCTGCTGGGCGAGCACCAGCGCCAGCCACACCCGCTGGCGCTGCCCGCCGGACAGCTCGTCGACCGCGCGGTGGGCGAGGTCGAGCACGCCGGTGCGGGCCATCGACTCGCGCACGATGTCCTCGTCCTCGGCCGACCACTGGCGCAGCAGCTTCTGGTGCGGGTAGCGGCCGCGGGCGACGAGGTCGCCGACGGTGATCCCGCCGGGCGCGGTGGAGGACTGCGGCAGCAGGCCGAGCTTGCGCGCGACCTCCTTGGACCGGTAGCCGGAGATCATCCTGCCGTCGAGCAGCACCTGGCCAGCGGTCGGGGTGAGCAGCCGGGCGAAGGCGTTGAGCAGCGTGGACTTGCCGCACGCGTTGGGGCCGATGATCACGGTGAACGAGCCGTCGGGGATGGCCACGTCCAGGTCGCGGGCGACGACGCGGCGGTCGTAGGCCAGGGTGAGGTTCTCCGCGGTCAGTCGGCTCACGGGTGGTCTCCTCGTCAGGTCCGGCCGCGCCAGCGCGCGGCGAGCAGCCAGGCCAGGTAGAGCCCGCCGACGGCGCTGGTGACGATGCCGACGGGCAGTTGGGCGGTGCCGAAGATCCGCTGGACGGCGAAGTCGCTGGCGCCGAGCAGCACCGCGCCCATGAGCGCGGAGGTCAGCACGGCGGGCCCGTTGGCCCTGGTCACGGCGCGGGCGAGCTGGGGGGCGGCGAGCGCGACGAAGGCGATCGGGCCGGTGGCGGCGGTGGCGACGGCGGCGAGCCCGGTCGCCGCGCCGATCAGCACGAGCCGGGTGGGGACCAGGGGGACGCCGAGCGCGCCCGCGATCGGGTCGCCCATCTCCATCGCGGTGAGCCTGCGCGACCACAGCGCGCCCAGCGGCAGCAGCAGCGCGACGGTCACGGCGATGGCGATGACCTGCGGCCAGGTGCGCAGGTTGAGGCTGCCGGTCAGCCACTCCTGCGCGGCGACGGCGTCGTAGATGTCGGCGCGGGTGATCAGGTAGTAGTTGACCGCCAGCAGCAGCGCGGCGACGCCGACACCGACGAGCACGAACCGGAAGCCCTGCAGGCCGCGGCGCAGCACCAGCGCGTACATCACCGCGGCGGTGGCCAGTCCCCCGACGAGCGCGCCGAGCGAGGTCTGGTGCATGCCGCCGCCGAGCACGATGATCGTGATGAGCGCGCCCGTGGCCGACCCGGTGGTGATGCCGATGAAGTCCGGGCTGCCCAGGACGTTGCGGGTGATGCTCTGCAGGAGCGCGCCGCTGACGGCGAGCGCGGCGCCCGCGAGCAGTCCGGTGAGCGCGCGGGGCAGGCGCAGCCGGAGCACGACCATCTCCGAGACGGGCGTGCCGCCGCCGAACAGCGCCGCGACGACCTCGCCGGGGCTGAGCGAGACCTGGCCGACGGTCATCGACAGCACGGAGACCACCGCGGCGAGCGCGGCCAGCACCGCGACGACGACGAGCGTGCGCGGGGCGACGCGGACGCTGACGCCGAACGCCCGGACGACGACGCCGGTCGTGACGCGCGCGGTCACCACTGGCCCACCCGCTTGCGCAGGCACAGCGCGATGAACACCGGGGCGCCGAGCACCGCGGTCACGATCCCCACCTGCAGCTCCCCCGGCTGCACGACCAGCCTGCCGACGATGTCGGCGGCGACCAGCAGCGTCGGGGCGAGGACCGCGGAGTAGGCGAGCACCCACCGCTGGTCGGCGCCGACGATGAGCCGGGCCACCAGCGGCACGACCAGCCCGACGAACACCAGCGGGCCGACGGCCGCGGTGGCCGCGCCGCACAGGACCATGATCGCGGCCACGCCGACGAGCCGGATCCGGCCGACGTTCGCGCCGAGCCCGCGCCCGGCGGCGTCGCCGAGGGCCAGCGCGTTGAGCGCGCGGCCCATGAGCACGGCGAGGACGATCCCGGGCGCCAGGAACCACACGACGACCGGCAGCACGCCCACCTCGCGCCCGGCCAGCGAGCCGACGTTCCAGAACCGGAACTGGTTGAACGCCGCCGGGTCGAGCAGCAGGATCGCCGAGTTGACCGTGAACAGCACCGCCGAGACCGCGGCCCCGGCGAGCACGAGCCGGTCGGGCGTGGTGACCTGCCTGCCGGTCGCGCCCAGCGCGTACACCATGAGCGAGGCCAGGGCGGCGCCGATGAGCCCGAACCAGACGTGCCCGAGCACGCTGGAGATCCCGAAGACGGAGATCGCGAGCACCACGGCGGTCGAGGCGCCCATGGTGACGCCGAGCAGGCCGGGGTCGGCCAGCGGGTTGCGGGTGAGCGCCTGCATCACCGCGCCCGCCAGGCCGAGCGCCGCGCCGACGAGGACGCCGAGCAGCGCGCGGGGCAGCCGCACGTCGCGGATGGTGACCGATGCGGTGCTGCCGTCCCCGTCGAGCAGCGCGGACAGCACCGTGCTGAACGGGATGTCCTTCAGGCCGACCCACACGCTGAGGCCGACGGCGACCACGAGCACGCCCAGCGCGGCGAGCAGCCCGATGAAGCGCGCCGCGGGGGCGCGCTCGACCGGTGGGGACTGGACGGCCATGACGGTTAGCCTAGCCTTGCCTACCCACGGCTCCACGCAGGATCGCCAGGAGTTCCTGTGCCCATGCCGCCACCCGTTCCCGGTCGAACAGGTCGTCGGCGTACTCCAGATAGCACTGCACCGCGTGGCCCGCCGGGGTCTCGTAGCCGCTCAGGGTCAGGTCGGTGTGGGCGACGCCAGTGGGCAGCGCGTCCACCCGGGCGCCCGCCTCGCCGCCCAGCACGGCCTGCTCGTGGTGCACGACGGCCAGGCGCGGCCGGGGCAGGTCCACGGCGGCGAGCACGTCGGTCAACGGCACGTCCTGGTTGTCCAGCGCGCGCAACGTGGCCGCGCGGACCCGGGCCAGCACGTCGGTGAAGCCGCCGTCGGCGTCGACCCTGAGCACGACGTGGTTGGCGAAGCAGCCGACCAGGTCGACCAGCTGGTCGTCGCCCCGGCCCGCGACCTGGGCGGTGATGCCGAGGTCGGCGCCCGCGCCGTGGCGGGCGGCCAGGGTGGCGAAGGCGGTGTGCAGGAGCATGAACAGGCTCGTGCCGGTCTCCGACGCCAACCGGTCCAGCTCGGCGCGCAGGTCCGCGGGCAACTCGAAGGCGACGTGGTCGCCGGTGCCCCGCCGCGTGCCGGAGGACAGCCCGGCGTCGGGCAGGCCCGCCAGCTCCTCCCGCCAGAAGGCGAGCTGCGCGGGGTCATCGGCCACGCGCAGTGCCCAGTCGGTGTAGTCGCCATAGGACACCGGCAGCGGTGTCCAGTCCGGCGCGGCGCCTGCCTTCCGCGCGGCGTAGGCGGCGCCGAGGTCGCGGACCAGCGGGACGACCGACCACTCGTCGACCACGGTGTAGCGCAGCAGGAGCAGCAGGGCGTCCTCGGCGACCAGGACCGGCCGCCACGGCGCGGTCGCCGGGCCCTGGGCCAGCGCGGTCGGATCGGCGCCGAGGGCGATCCCCAGCTCCGGCGGGTCGCAGGGGGTCTGGCCGGACGCGTCGACCGACGTGCGCAGCGGCGCGTGCCGGGCGGACACGTCGGCCAGCGCCGTCCGGAGGACGTCGACGTCGAACGGCTCCGGCAGCCGCAGCAGCAGCGAGTGGTCGTAGCGGGTGCCGCCGAGGTAGAGCCGCTGCGCGGGGGCGAGCGGCCGGGGCCCGGTGATGCCGGTGGCCAGCAGCGGCGGCCGCGCGGCGGTGGCGCCCGCGAGCCGCTCGGCCAGCGCGGCCACCGACGGCGCGTCGAACACGTCGCGGATCGACAGGTCGACGCCCAGCACGGCGCGGACGCGGCCGAGCAGCCGCATCGCGGCCATGGAGTGGCCGCCCAGGTCGAAGAAGCCGTCCCGGACGCCGACCCTGGGCAGGCCGAGCACCTCGGCGAACAGCGCGGCCAGCGCCTCCTGCTCCGGCGTGGCGGGCGCGTCGGCCCCGGCGAGCGCGGCGAAGTCGGGCTTGGGCAGCCTGCGCTTGTCGAGCTTGCCGTTGGGGGTCAGCGGCGCGGGCCCGTCGAGGACGATCACGACCGCGGGCACCATGTACTCCGGCAGCGACCCGGCCACCCGGGCGCGCAGGGCGGCCGGGTCGGGCGCGGCGCCGTCGTCGGGGACAACGTACGCGGCGAGGCGGACGATGTCGCCGTCGCGGTCGGGCACGACGATCGCCTGCCGCACGGCCGGGTCGTCGGCCAGCACGGCCTCGATCTCGCCCAGCTCGACCCGGAAGCCGCGCACCTTGACCTGGTCGTCGACGCGGCCGAGGAAGTCGATGTTGCCGTCGGCGCGCCAGCGGGCCCGGTCGCCGGTCCGGTACATCCGGGCCCCGGCGGGGCCGAACGGGCTCGGCACGAACCGCGACGCCGTCATGCCCGGCTTGCCCAGGTAGCCCAGCGCCAGGCCGCGGCCGCCGACGTACAGCTCGCCGACGACGCCGGGCGGCACGGGCCGCAGGTACTCGTCGAGGATGTAACAGCGGGTGTTGGGGTCGGGGACGCCGATCGGGATGGCGCCGGTCCAGCCCGGTTCTGCCTGCCAGAGCGTGGAGTTCACGGTGGCCTCGGTGAGGCCGTACGCGCACAGGATGTTGACCTTGCCCGCCCAGCGCTCCATGACCGACGGCGGGACGACCTCGGTGCCGACCAGGACCGTCGACCCGGCGGGCAGCTCGCAGTCCTGAGGCAGCGCGGCCACCAGCGACGGCGGCAGGATCATGTGGGTGATCCGCTGGGCGGCGAGGAAGTCCGTCAGCGCCGGTCCGGCGACGCGGGCGTCTGCCGGGCAGAACACCAGCGCCCCGCCGACGGTCAGCGCCATGGTCAGCTCGAACACCGCGACGTCGAAGCCGACGGAGGCGAACTGCAGCACCCGGCTGTCGGGGGTCAGGCGCATGCGGTCGATCGCGGTGGCGGCGAGGCTGGCGATGCCGTCGTGCGGCACGACCACGCCCTTGGGCCTGCCGGTCGACCCGGACGTGTAGATCACGTACGCGGGGTGCTCCAGCGTCAGCGCCGGGTACTCGGGCGCGGGGGCGTCGGGCACCTCGTCGACCAGCACCCGCCGCACGCCGTCCACATCGGGCACGCGGACGGCCTCGGCGGCGGTGGCGACCATGGCGGCCGCGCCGGAGTCGGTGAGCAGGTAGGCGATGCGGTCGGCCGGGTGCGCCAGGTCCAGCGGCAGGTAGGCCGCGCCGAGCTTGAGCACGGCCAGCACGGTGGCGACCATGCGCGCCGAGCGCGGCACGGCGATCGCCACGACCGCGCCCTCGCCAACGCCGTCGGCGGCCAGCAGCGCGGCGATCCGGTCGGACTCGGCGTCCAGGGTCGCGTAGTCGGTGACCCCGGAGCCGTCGACGACCGCGGTCTTCGCCGGGCCGTCGGCCACGCAGCGGGCGAACAGCTCGGGCAGCGTCTGGGCGGGCACGGCGCGGTCGGTGGCGTTGAACAGGTCCACGACCTGCTTGTGCTCGGCGTCGGTGACGACGTCCAGCGCGCTGACCCGCACGGTCGGGTCGGCGGCGGCCGCGTCGAGCAGTCCGCGCAGCCGCTCGGCCAGCCGGGCCGCGGTGGCCGGGTCGAAGCGGTCGCGGGCGAACTCCAGGCGGCAGTGCAGGCTGTCGGTGTCGAGGTGGTCGGTGAAGCTGAAGACCAGGTCGAACTTGGCGGCGCGGGTCTCGTGCTCGACCCACTCCGCGCGCATCCCGCCCAGCCGCACGCCGTCGCCCGAGCGGGCGTGGTAGCCGACCATGACCTGGAACAGCGGGTTGCGGGCGGGCGAGCGGACCGGGTTGACCTTCTCCACGACCGCCTCGAACGGCACGTCCTGGTTCTCCAGCGCCGCCAGCGCGGTCTCCCGCACGCGGCCGACGAGCTCGGTGAACGCCGGGTCGCCGGACACGTCGGCGCGCAGCACGAGCGTGTTGACGAAGAACCCGATCAGGTCGTCGAACGCGGCGTCGGTGCGGCCCGCCACGGGCGCGCCGAGCGGGATGTCGGCGCCCGCGCCGAGCCGGTGCAGCAGCGCGGCGACGGCGGCGTGCAGGACCATGAACATGCTGGCCCCGGTGTCGGCGGCGACCTGGCGCAGCCGGGTGGCCGACAGCGCGAAGTCGACCTCGCCGCCGGTGAACGTCGGGTGCGCAGGCCTGCCGCGGTCAGCGGGCAGCTCCAGGTCCTCCGGCGCGCCGTCGAGGCTGCGGTGCCAGAAGTCGAGCTGGCGGGCGGCCAGGCTCGTCGGGTCGGCGGGGTCGCCGAGCAGGCGGTGCTGCCAGAGCGTGTAGTCGGCGTACTGCAGCGGCAGTGGAGTCCACTGTGGAGCTCGGCCTGCCGAGCGGGCGGTGTAGGCGTGGTCGAGGTCGCGCAGGAACGGCAGGTCGGACCATTCGTCGGTGGTGATGTGGTGCAGCAGCACCACGACGACGTGGTCGTCCGGCCCGATCCGGCCGACGCAGACCCGGATGGGCAGCTCGGCGGCGAGGTCGAACGGCCGGTCCACCCGCTCCTGCACGAACGCGGCCAGGTCGCCGACCTGCGCCAGCTCGAACGCCGGGTCGGCGTCCGCGGCGGGCACGATGTGCTGGTACGGCACCCCCTCGTGCACCGCGATGCGGGTGCGCAGCGCCTCGTGCCTGCCGACCACGTCGCGGATCGCGGCGCGGAAGGCGGGCACGTGCAGCGGCCCGCGCAGGCGCAGCGACAGCGGGAAGTTGTAGGCCGGTGACCCGGTCTCCCACTGCTGGAGCAGCCAGAGCCGCCGCTGGGCGGCCGAGAGCGGCAGCCGCGCCGGGCGGGCGGCGGCGACCGGGGCGGGACGCGTCTCGCCGGTGCGGGCGGCGCGCACCGCCAGTTCCTCCGGGGTGGGCGCCTCGAACAGGTCGCGGATCGCCAGCTCGGCGCCCAGCGCGGTGCGGGCGCGGCTGATCACCCGGGTGGCCAGCAGCGAGTGCCCGCCCAGCTCGAAGAAGTTGTCCAGCGGTCCGACGCCGGGCACGCCCAGCACCTCGGCGAACAGGTCGCACAGCACGCGCTCGGCCTCGCTGGCCGGTTCGCGCTTGGCCGCCGTCGCCTCGATCCGCGGCGCGGGCAGCGCGCGGACGTCGAGCTTGCCGTTGACGGTCAGCGGGATGCGCTCCACGGTCATGACCGCGGCCGGGACCATGTAGTCGGGCAGCCGGGTCCTCAGGTGCGCGCGCAGCTCGTCGGACCGCTCCTCCCCCGACCACACCACGTAGGCGACGAGCCGCTTGACCTCGCCGGTGGCGATCACGGCGGCGTGCGCGACCGCGGAGTGCGCGCTGACCGCGGAGGTGACCTCGCCGAGCTCGACCCGGTGACCGCGGATCTTGACCTGGTCGTCGGTGCGGCCGAGGAAGTCGAGGATGCCGTCGCGGCGGGCCCGCACGAGGTCGCCCGTGCGGTACATGCGGGTGCCGGGCGCGCCGAACGGGTCGGCGACGAACCGGTCGGCGGTCAGGCCCGGCCGGTCGTGGTACCCGCGGGCCAGGCCGATGCCCGCGATGTAGAGCTCGCCGGGAGTCCCCACGGGGACGGGCCGCAGGTGCGGGTCGAGCACGTAGGCGCGGGTGTTCCAGATGGCCCGGCCGACGGCGGGGGTCGCGCTGTCCTCTGTGGACGCGCCGAGGGTGTTGATCGTGTACTCGGTCGGCCCGTAGAGGTTGTAGCCGTAGGTGCCGTCGGTCTCCCGCAGCGTCGTCCACACCGAGTCCGACACGGCCTCGCCGCCCAGCAGGACCAGCGGCGGCACGTGCCCGCGCAGCAGGCCCTGCTCGATGAGCAGCGCGGCGTAGGTGGGGGTCACGTTGACGACGTCGATCCGGTGCGCCTGGCAGTAGGCGACCAGGGCCTCGGCGTCGCGGCGCAGGTCCTCGTCGCAGACGTGCACCTCGTGGCCCTCGACCAGCCAGAGCAGCTCCTCCCACGACATGTCGAAGGCGAAGGACACGGTGTGGGCGATGCGCAGCCTGCGCCCGCCCGCGGCGGCGATGGCCGGGCCGAAGATCGCCTCCTGGTGGTTGAGCTGCATGTTCGTCAGGCCCCGGTACGGGGTGACGACGCCCTTGGGGCGGCCGGTCGAGCCGGAGGTGTAGATGACGTACGCCGGGTGGTCCAGGCTGAACGGCGCCACCTCGACCGGGGACGCGTCGTAGGCGTCGAGGTCGGTCTGGTCGAGGTTGACCACCTCGGCCGTGAAGCTCTGCGCGGACGTGGTCAGCACGCACAGCGGGCGGGTGTCGTCGATCATCAGCTGGAGCCGGTCGACCGGGTGGTCGAGGTCCAGCGGCAGGTACGCCGCGCCCGCGCGCAGCACCGCGAACAGCGCGACCACCATCTCCACCGAGCGGGGCAGCGCGAGCGCGACCACCTGCTCCGGGCCAGCGCCGCGGTCGATGAGCAGGCGGGTGAGCTGGTTGATGCGGGCGTCGAGCTCGGCGTAGGTCAGCCGCCGGTCGCCGAAGACGAGCGCGGTGGCGTCCGGGGTGCGCTCGGCCTGCTCGGCCAGCAGCTGGGCGACGGTCTTCTCCACCACCGGGTTCGCGCTGGCGTCCCACTCGGCCGCCAGTTCGGCGCGCTCGTGGTCCATGAGCAGGTCGAGCGTGCCGACGAGCGCGTCGGGCCGCTCCGCGAGCCTGCGGGCGACGGTGAGGAACCGGGTGAGGATCGCCTCGGCCCGCTCGTCGTCGATCAGGTCGGGGCGGTGGTCGAGCTTGACCTTGATGGCGGCGCCCGGGGTGATGACGACGGTCAGCGGGTAGTGGGTGGCGTCGACGCCGGTGCCCGCGGTGATGCCGTGCTCGGCCATGAGCGCGGCCGCGCCGTCCTCGTCGGCGAAGTTCTGCAGCACGTAGAGGGTGTCGAAGAGGCGGTCGTGGCCCGCCTCGCGCTGGATCTCGCCGAGGCCGAGGTAGTCGTGGGCCATGAGCGCGGTGCGCTCGTCCTGCAGCCTGCGCAGGAAGGCCAGCACCGGCTCGTCCGGCCGCAGCGCGATCCGGTGCGGCACGGTGTTGAGGAACATGCCGATGACGGTCTCCACGTGCGCCACGCTCGCGGGCCTGCCCGCCGCGGTCGTGCCGAACACGACGTCGTCGCGGCCGGTCTCGGCCGCCAGCACGAGCCCCCATGCCGCGCTGAGCACGGTGTTGAGGGTGACGCCCGCGGCGCGGGCGGCGTCGCGGAGCGCGCGGGTGTCCGCTTCGGACAGGGCGCGGCGGCGCTGCCGGGGGACGGCGGGGTGGCCGGGCTCGGGCGCGACCAGGGTGGGCTCGTCGAGACCGGAAAGCGCGCTCTTCCAAGCCTCGCGAGCCGAGCGCTCGTCCTGCTCAGCCAGCCAGGCGAGGTAGTCGCGGTAGGTGCCCGCCGGGGGCAGCGCCGCGTTCGGGTCGCGGTAGAGGGCCAGCAGCTGGCTGGTGAAGATGCCCGCCGACCAGCCGTCCCAGAGCAGCAGGTGGTGGCTGACCACGAGCCGGTCGCGGTCGGGCAGGCGCAGCACGAGCACGCGCAGCAGCGGCGGGCGGTCGAGGTCGAAGCGGGTGGTGCGGTCCTCGGCGAGGATGCGGTCGACGCCCGCCTCGTCCGTGGTGATCTCCGTGATCGGGATGCCCGGGTCGCTGGCGACGAACTGCACCGGCCGGGAGAGGCCGTCGCTGGTGAACCCGACCCGGACGCTGGGGTGGCGGCGGGCGAGGGCGCGCAGCGCGGCCTGGAGCCGGTCGACGTCGATGCGGGCGGCGAAGTCGTAGCTGTCCTGGGCGGTGTAGACGTCGATGTCGCCCTGGTCGTAGCCCGCGTGGAAGTACAGGCCCTCCTGCAGCGGGGACAGCGGCCAGATGTCGTCGACCTCGCCCCGGGCGGTGACGCGCGCGATCTCCTCGTCGGTGAGCTCGATCAGCGCGCGCGGCCTGACCTGGGCGGACAGCTCCTTGAGCGCATCGATCCAGGCGTCGGCGATCGCGGCGACGTCGGCGGCGGACAGGCTCGGGCCGTGGGTGAACGCCGCGGTCAGCGCCGGGCCGTCGGGGGTGTCGTCGCAGACGGCGTCGACCTGCAGCGCGTACGGCAGGGCCAGGTCGTCGTCGGGCCGGACGGCCAGCGGCTCGGGCGCCGGGGTGAAGTCGGCGTCGTGGCCCGCGGCGAAGCGGCCGTAGTAGTTGAACAGCACCTGGGCGCGGGCCATGCGGGCCAGCACCGGGGCGGCCTGGGCGTTGAGGTGGCGCAGCAGGCCGTGCCCGATGCCGTGGTCCGGGGCCTGCCGGACGGCGTCGCGGACCACGGCGAGGGTGGCGGCGGCGGTGTCGGCCGTGGGCAGGCGGACCGGCTGCACGCTGGTGAACCAGCCGACGGTGCGGGACAGGTCCATCCCGTCGATGGGCTCGCGGCCGTGGCGTTCGAGGTCGACCAGCAGGTCGTCGGTCGGCGCTGCCTGCCAGCGGCGCGCGGCGACGCGCAGGGCGGTCAGCAGCACCTCGGTGACATCGGCGTCGGCGGCGGCCGGGACGGTGGTCAGCAGCGGGCGGGTGTCCTCGATGGACAGCGTCACGCGGTGCGTCGCGGCCTCGGCGACGGTGGCGGGGGTGTGCGCGGGGACCAGGTCTGCGCCGGGGGCGAGGGTCGCGGCCCAGTGCTGGAGTTCGCCGAGCCGGGCCGGGCTGGCCGCCTGCTCGTGGACGAGCCGGGCGAACCGGCGCAGCGAGGTCGGCACGGGCTCCAGCGGCAGCCCCGCGTACGCCCGGGCGAGGTCGGCGAGCAGCACGCGCCAGGACACGCCGTCGACCACGAGGTGGTGGGCGATGAGCGCGAGCCTGCCGGGCCGGTCGCCGCGGTCGAACCAGACGGCCTGGAGCACGACGCCCGCGTCCGGGGCGAGCCTGCCCGCGGCGGCGTCGGCCTCCTCGGCGATGACCGCGCGCAGGGCGTCGTCGTCGAGACCGGTGACGTCGACCCGGACGATCAAATCGTCCGCGCTCGCCGTCGCGCTGATCTCCTGGGTCCAGAGCACCGAGGCGATGCGGGTCAGCCGCAGCCGCAGCGCGTCGTGGGCGGCGATCAGCGCGGACAGCGCGCGGGTGAGCGCGGGCAGCGTCGCGTCGGCGGGGGTGCGGACGAGGACGGGCAGGGTGAACCGGTCGATGCCGCCGCCGTCCTCCCGCAGCTGGTGCACGATCGGCAGCGGCGGCACGTCCCCGACGCCGTCGGAGTCCCCGGTGGGCGCGGGCGCGACGGGAGCGTCGGGCGTCCGCGCGGCCAGGGCGGCCGGTGTCCGGTGGGTGAAGACGTCGGTCGGGCTGACGTCCAGCCCGCGCTGACGGGCCTGCGTGGACACCGCCATGGACAGGATGCTGTCGCCGCCGAGCACGAAGAAGTCGTCATCGGGACCGACGGAGGGCACGCCCAGCACAGCGGCGAACACCTCGCGCAGAACATCAACAGACGCGCTGGTCGGCGCGGCGACGGAATCCTGCGCACCGACGACAGCGGCCAGCGCCGAGGGCGTGCGGTGGGTGAAGACGTCGGTCGGGCTGACCTCCACTCCCCGCTGACGGGCCTGCGTGGACACCGACATCGACAGAATGCTGTCCCCACCCAACACGAAGAAATCGTCGTCAGGACCGACAGAGGGCACGTCCAGCACAGCGGCGAACACCTCGCGGAGTGTCTGGACCGTCGAGGGCGCGGACACCTGCGGTCGGGGCTCGGCGGAGGGCCGGGGGTCGGGCAGGGCCGCGCGGTCGAGCTTGCCCGCCGCCGTCTCCGGGAAGGCGTCCACCACGACGAACGCGGACGGCACCAGCGCCGACGGCAGCCGCTCCCCCGCGTGCGCGGCCAGCCCGCGCACGTCCAGGTCGGACCCCGAGGGGATCACCCAGGCGACGAGCCTGCCGCCGCGCACGGCCGCCGCCGCCCTGGCGACGCCCGGGAGGTCGGCCACGCGGGCCTCCACCTCGCCCAGCTCCACCCGGTTCCCCCGGATCTTGACCTGATCGTCGGTGCGGCCCAGGTAGGTCAGCGCGCCGTCCTCCCCCCGGACGACCACGTCGCCCGTGCGGTAGAGGCGGGAGCCGTCGGCGGCGAAGGGGTTGGCCACGAACCGCGCCGCCGTCAGGGCGGGCCTGCCCAGGTAGCCGCGGGCCAGTTGGACGCCCGCCACGTACAGCTCGCCCGGAGTCCCCTCGGGCACCGGGCGCAGGTGGGCGTCCAGCACGTGCAGGGTCGTGTTCCACACCGGGTAGCCGATGGGCACCTGGGGCACGTCCTCGGCGAACGTGTAGCCGGTGACGCCGATCGTGGTCTCGGTCGGCCCGTACATGTTGTGCAGCGGGATGCCGGTGGCGTCGACCCAGCGGCGGGCCAGGTCGCCGGTCAGGGCCTCGCCGCCGCTGAAGACCAGCCGCAGGCTCGGCAGCGGGCCGGGCCCGCCGTCGAGGAACGCCGAGAGCAGGGACGGGACGAACTCGACCGCGGTGATCCGCTCCCGGCGGATCACCTCGGCCAGGTACAGCGGGTCGCGGTGCCCGCCCGGCCGGGCCAGCACCGCGGTCGCGCCGCGCACCAGCGGCCAGAACAGCTCCCACACCGCCACGTCGAAGCCGCCCGGGGCCTTCTGCAGCACCCGGTCGCCGGGCGCGAGGCCGAACACGCCCTCCAGCCAGGCCAGCTGGTTCACGACGGCCCGGTGGGTGACCTCGACGCCCTTCGGCGTGCCGGTCGACCCGGACGTGTAGATCACGTACGCGCCGTGGTCGGGGTGCGGGCGGGTGCCCGCCGGACCGCCGTCGGCGGCGAAGTCGGCGTCGATCACGACGCGCGCCCGCGAGTCCGCCAGCAGGAACTCGCGCCGCTCGGCGGGCAGGTCGAGGTCGATCGGCAGGTAGGCGGCGCCTGTCTTGAGCACGCCCAGCAGCGCCGCGACCCAGTCCAGCGACCGGGGCAGTTCCACCGCGACGACGTCGCCGGGAACGACACCCCGGGCCCGCAGGGCATTCGCGACGGCGTCGGAGCGCGCGGCGAGGTCGGCGTAGGTCAGCTCGCCGTCCTCCGCGCGCACGGCGACCGCGTCCGGGGCCTGCGCGACGACCCGGTCGATCGTGTCCACAATGGACTCATCCGGCAGCGGGACCACGTCGCCGGACAGCCTGCCGCTCGACGGGTCGAGCGTGCGGGGCACGGCCGCGACACGGGTGTCGGCGTCGACGGCGAAGGTGTCCAGCAGCAGGCCCAGCCGCGCGGCGAGCGCGTCGGCCGCCGAGTCGGTCATCCGCGCCGGGTCGTGCTCCAGCTTCAGCACCAGCCCGCGCGCCGGGTCCGGGATCGCCATCAGCGACACCGGGTAGTGCGTGGCGTCGTGCACCTGCAGGTCGACGATCCCGGCCGCGCGCAGCGCGTCGGCGTCGAGCGGGTAGTTCTCGACCACGACGAGCGTGTCGAACAGCTCGCCGGTCTCCCGCTGGATGTCGCCGAGGCCGTGGTGCTGGTGCTCGATCAGCGCCGACTGCTCGTCCTGCAGCCGGGTCAGCACCGCCGACAGGGTCTCCCCCGCCGCGGCGCGCACGCGGACCGGCACGGTGTTGATGAACAGGCCGACCATGTCGGCCACGCCCGGCACCGGCGTGTTCCGCCCGGACACCGTGCTGCCCAGCACCACGTCCGAGCGCCCGGTCTCGGCCGCCAGCAGCAGTCCCCACGCGCCGTGCACGACGGTGCTCGCGGTCAAGCCCAGCTCGCGCGCTGCCGTCAGGACGGTCTTGGGCGCGGCCAGCGGCACGTCGATCAGCCGGGTGCGGCCGGAGGCCTCCCCCGGCGCGACGAGCCGGGTCGGCTCCGCGCCCGCGAGCGCCGCGGCCCACGCCGCCCTGGTCGCCTCGCCGCCGCGGGTCGCCAGCCAGGCGATGTGGTCGCGGAACGGCGCGACCGGCGGCAGCTGCTCGCCGCGCAGCAGGCCGAGCAGGTCGCGCAGCATCAGCGGCACGGACCAGCCGTCGGCCACCAGGTGGTGCAGGGTGAGCACGACCCGGGTGCCGCCGACCAGGGCGCAGCGCAGCAGCGGCGGGGTGGCCAGGTCGAACCCGGCCGCCTTCTCCCGGGCCGCGATCCGGTCGGCGTCGCCGTCGACGGCGGTGACCGGGACGGGCACGGGCGCGACGACGACCTGCCGCACCCGGCCGTCGCCCGCGCGTGCGAACCCGGTGCGCAGCGGCGCGTGCCGGGCGACCAGCGCGGTGACGGCGGCGGCGAGCGCGCCCGCGTCGACGGGCTCGGCCAGCTCGATGACCTGCTGGACGGTGTAGGGGTCGGTCGCCGAGGTCGCGGCGTGGAAGTAGATGCCGCGCTGGACGGGGGTGAGCGGCAGGATGTCGACGACGCCCGGCGTGGCGAGTTCGTCCACTGTGGTCTGGTCGAGGTCGGCGAGCGGGAAGTCCGACGGGGTGTACCCGCCGATGCCGGGGCGCGCGGCGTGCGCGGCCAGCCCGCGCAGCGCGGTCAGCCAGTGCGCGGCCAGCTCGGCGGCGGAGGTCTCGGTGAGCACCCCGCCCGCCCAGGACAGGGTCGCGGTCAGCCGGTCGTCGGCGACCATCGCGTTCAGCTCGACGGCGTGCCCGAGCGGCATCGCCGGGTCCGGCCCGGCGCCCATCGGCCCGTCCGGGGTCCAGTCGCCGCCCGTCGCCGGGAAGCGGCCCAGGTAGTTGACCAGGTAGTGGGCCTGCGCGAGGTCGTGCCCGCGCAGGTGCCGCAGCACGCCGTAGCCGAGGCCGTGGCCCGGGACGGCCCGCAGCTGCTCCTTGACCGCGGCCAGCGCCCGCCCGACGACCGGCCCGCCCTCGGCGAACTCGGCCCAGTCGACCGCGCCCGTGTCCAGCGCCACCGGGTGCACGCTGGTGAACCAGCCGACCGTGCGGGTGGTGTCGAGCTCGACGCCCGCGATCGGCTCGCGGCCGTGCCCCTCGACGTCGACCAGCACCCGCGACCCGCCGCCGCGCCAGTGCGCCACGGCGACGGCGAACGCGGTCAGCAGCACCTCGTGCGTGCCCAGGTGGTACGCGGCGGGCAGGGTGGTCAGCAGCGGCTCGGTGGTCTCGGCGTCCAGCGCGATGTCGCGGGCGCGGGCGGTCGCGGCCAGGTCGACCACCGGGTCCAGCGCCCGCGCGCCGATCGGCGCGTCGGGCTCGATCGCCCGCCAGTGCGGCAGCTCGTCCTCATAGGACGCCGCGGTGAGCGTGCGCGCCCAGCGCAGCAGCGAGACGCTGGCAGGCAGCGGCTCGCCCGCCCACGCGGCGGCGAGGTCCTCCAGGAGGATCCGCCAGGACACGCCGTCGACGACCAGGTGGTGCGCCGCGAGCAGCAGCGTGCCCGCCGAGGGCGACCACACCGCCCGCAGCATCACCCCGCCCGCCGGGTCCAGCCCGGCCGCGGCGTCGACGGGCTCGTCGGACACCTCCACGACCGCGCGCACCGCGCCGACCGGCGCGATCCGCAGCTCCCACTCCGGGGTCAGGGTCGCGCGCAGCGCGTCGTGGCGATCGATCACGGCCTGCAGCGCCGACGTCAGCCGCGCGCGGTCGGCCGAGGCGGGCACCCGCACCCGCATCGACTGGTGGAACCGGTCCACCGACGCCGCGCCCAGCCCGCGCAGCCAGCCGACGATCGGGGTGACCGGCACGTCGCCGACGCCCGACTCGGCCGCCACCACCGCGACCGGCTCGGCCACGGCGGCCAGCGCGGCCACGGTCCGGTGCTGGAACACCTGCCGGGGCGTGATGAGCAGCCCGGCCGCGCGGGCCCGGCTGACCAGCTGCATGGCGACGATGCTGTCGCCGCCGAGGTCGAAGAACCCGTCGTGCGCGCCGACGGACTCCAGCCCGAGCACGGCCGCGAAGCAGTCGGCCAGCACCGTCTCCACCGGGGTGCGCGGGGCGACGTCGGAGGTCCCGGCCGTCCAGTCCGGGTCAGGCAGGGCGGCGGTGTCGGTCTTGCCGTTGGGGGTCAGCGGCAGCCGGTCGAGCGGCACGATCGCCGAGGGCACCATCGCCTCGGGCAGCAGGCTGCCGACGTGGGCGCGGACATCGGCCGGGCTGGCGCCCGACTCCTGGGCGACGACATAGCCGACGAGCCGCGCGGCGCCGCGGTGGTCCTTGCGCACCGCGATCGCCGCCGCGGCGACCGCCGGGTGCGTCATCAGCGCGTTCTCCACCTCGCCGGGCTCGATGCGGTGGCCGCGGATCTTGAGCTGGCCGTCGGAGCGGCCGAGGAAGTCGATGGTGCCGTCGGCGCGCCAGCGGGCGCGGTCGCCGGTGCGGTACATCCGCGCGCCCTCGGGCCCGTACGGGTCGGCGACGAACCGGGTGCAGGTCAGGTCGGCCCGGCCGCGGTAGCCGCGGGCCAGGCCGCGGCCGCCCACGTACAGCTCGCCGACCGCGCCGACCGGGACCGGGCGCAGCGCGGAGTCGAGGATGTAGCAGCGGGTGTTCGGGTCCGGTACGCCGATCGGCGCTGCGCCCTCCCAGCTTGGCTCCGACAGCCACAGCGTGGAGTTCACCGTCGCCTCGGTCAGGCCGTAGGCCACGACCACGCGCATCCGGCCCGACCAGCGGGCGATCAGCTCGTTGGGCACCATCTCGGTGCCCACGACCAGCACGCCGCCCTCGGGCAGCTCGCACTCGGCGGGCAGCGCGGCCACCAGCGACGGCGGCAGGATCATGTGCGTGACGCCGTGCGCGGTCAGGTACCCGGTCAGCTCCGGGCCCGCGACGCGCCGCTCGGCGGGCACGACGACGACCCGCGCGCCCGTGCCGAGCGCCATGACCAGGTCCCAGACGGCGACGTCGAAGCCGACGGAGGCGAACTGGGCGACCCGGCTCCCCCGGTGCACGCCCAGCCGCTCGACGGCGGTGGTGATCAGGCTGCCGATGCCGTCGTGCGTGACGACGACGCCCTTGGGCCTGCCGGTCGATCCGGAGGTGTAGATGACGTAGGCGGCCGCGTCCAGCCGCCGGGGCACGTCCAGCGGGGCGCTGTCGTGATCGGCCAGGTCGGCCAGGTCCAGCACGGGCACGCCCAGGTCGGGCACGTCCCCGCCGCCGCTGAGCACCGCGGCGGCGCCGGAGTCGGACACCATGTACGCCAGCCGCTCGGCCGGGTGGTCGGAGTCCAGCGGCAGGTAGGCCGCGCCCGCCTTGAGCACGCCGAGCAGCGCGACGACGAGGTCCGCCGAGCGCGGCACGGCGACGGCGACGACGTCCTCGGGGCCGATGCCGCGCGCGGCGAGCATCCGGGCCAGCCGGTTGGCGCGCGCGTCGAGTTCGCCGTAGGTGAGGTGGACGTCCTCGCACACCACGGCGACCGCGTCGGGGTCGCGGGCGGCCTGGACCTCGACCGCCTCCGGCCAGGTCACCTCGGGCGAGTCGTGCTCGTCGATGCCCATGGCCAGCACGCGGGCGCGCTCGTCGGCGTCGAGGAGATCGATCTCGGCGAGCCTGCGCCCGGGGTCGGCGAGCGCGTCGAGCACGGCGGTCAGACGGGCGGCGTGGCGGGCCAGCTCGTCGGCGGAGCACACGCCGGGGTCGGCCTCGATGTCGATGCGGGTGGGATGGCCGTCGGCCGGGTCGTGCACGGTGACGCTGAGGTCGCTGACCGGTCCGTACCAGACGGGGAGGAGCCGGGAGCCGTGCTCGCCGAACCGGATCGGCCGGTGGAAGGGGATCACGTTGACGGAGGGGCCGACCAGGCCGTGCACGCCAGCGGCGGCGTCGATGCGCCGGGCGACCTCCTCGCCGCGGAACCGACTGTGCGCCAGGACGTCGGCGATGCGGGCGGTGGTGTGGTCGAGGAGGTCGGCGACGGTCTGCCCGGGTGCGACCGCCAGGCGCAGCGGCACGACGTTGGCCAGCATCGCGGGCGTGCTGCGGGTGAGCAGGTCGGGGCGACCCGCGACGGGCAGGCCGATGACGATGTCGTGGGCGCCGGTGGCGCGGTGGGTGTAGGCGGCGATGCCCGCGATCAGCAGCCGGGACAGCCGGGTGCCACGCGCCTCGGCCACGGCGCGCAGCGCTGCCGTGCGCTCGGCGTCGAGCCGGACGACCTGCCGGTGCGACCGGTCCGCGGGGCGCTCGGCGGCGGGGAGCACCCGGGCGGGCTCGCCGACGCCCGCCATCCGCTCGTCCCAGAAGGCGGCGTCGGCTTCGTGCTGCGGGCCCGCCAGGTAGTCCTGTTCGGACTGGACTAGTGCGGCGAAGGACGGGATCGGGCCGGGCTCGCTCCCGGAGTAGCGCGCCGCGGCCCGCGCGGCGACCATCATCGTGCTGGTGGCGTCGAACAGCAGGTGGTGCCCGACCATGGACCACCACACCCGGTCGTCGGCCAGGCGCACCAGGGCGTGGGCGAACAGCGGCGCGACCGCGAGGTCCATCGGCCGGGCGCGCTCGGCGTCCAGCCGCGCCAGCGCCGCGGCCTCCGGGTCGGCCTCCCCGCGCAGGTCGACCACCGGCAGCGGGACGTCGACCCGGGTCGGGAACTGCCGGGGCGCGCCGTCGACCTCGGCGAAGGTCATGTGCAGGCACTCGGTCTCCTCGACCGCCCGGCGCGCCGCGGCGGCCAGGCGGTCGACGTCGACCGGGACGGCGGCGCCGCCGATCTCCACCACGACCGCCACCCGGAACACCGCGCTGTCGGGGTCGATGCGCTGCGCGTGCCAGACACCCAACTGGCCGCCGGTCAGCGGAAGGCCGGACGAGGAGATCGCCACCGTTGTCCCTTTCGGACTTGATCTGCTGAAACCCGTTTGACATCTCGAACGCGTGATCGATAATTTGCCCGCGACGCCTCGGTGGGTTGTCCCCCGAGGCGGGCGGGGATCACGTGTGGTGTCCGGTTAGGACTGCGCGACGAGCAGGGGCACCATGTTGTCGATGGCGTACGGGATGCTCAGCACGGTGTTGAAGGAGATCGCGGCGCCGACCGGCGGGTCGGAGTAGGGGACGAAGAGGTCGCGGCCCTCGGCGGCGACCTTCAGCTTGCCGTAGAGCGGGTCGGCCTTGATGCGCTTCTCGGCCTCGGGGTCCGAGGTCAGCCAGATGAGGCGGTCGGACTCGAACAGGTCGAGGCCCTCGGAGGACACGTCGATGACGTTCTTCTCCTTCGGCACGTCCTTGATCCGCTGCGGCGACTGGAAGCCGATCTCGTTCATGAACACGACCTTGGGGTCGTGCGCGGCGAAGGCGGAGTAGGTGCCCGGCTGGAAGGCGTCGGCGACCACGACGGTCTTGCCCGCGAACTCGGGGTGCTCGGCGCGGACCTTGGCGAACTTCTCGTCGATGCCCTTGATCAGGGCCTCGGCCTGGTCGGCCTTGCCCATGGCCTTGCCCACGGCGCGGGTCATGGCCTGCCACGGGGCGGCGTAGTCGGCGTGCTCCTTGGGCTGGGCGACGACGTCGAACAGCTCCGAGAGGGTGTCGTACTGCTCCTGGGACATGCCCGAGTACTGGGCGATGATCAGGTCCGGCTGCAGCTCGATGATCTTCTCGATGTCGTAGTCGTCGCGGACGCCGACGATGGCGGGCTCGGTGCCCGCCCACTTCTCCGCCTGCCACGGGAAGACGCCGAAGGGACGCTCGCCGAACCAGTCCACCGCGCCGACCGGCTTGACGCCCAGGGCGAGCACGATCTCGTGGTCGGACAGCCCCAGGGTGACGATGCGGTCGGCCTTCTCCACGGTCGTGGTGCCGTACTTGTGCTCGACCGTCACCGGCAGCGAGTTGCCCTCGGCCTGCGTCTGGGCGGCGGCGGTCGTGCTGGCGGGCGTCTCGGCCGTGCCGCCGCCACCGCACGCGGCGAGCGCGAAGCCCGCGGTGAGGACGGCGGCGACCAGGCGCAGGCGCCTCGACCCGGTGGACATGATGGACATGGACTTCCCTTCGAACGGACGCGCCCCGACACCTGGGTAAAGCTAGCCTTAGTTAGGCGTGCCTAACATAACCGAAGGTCGCGTCGTCCCAAAGTGCCGATCAAGCGGCCTGCGCCACATCCGTCCGTCAGCCTTTCGGGTGATCTTCCGGCCGGGCCCGCCATGATCGCCCGCACCCGCCGATTACCGAAGCGACCGCATCGGCGCTTCCGGCAGCGTGGGATGGACATGACCGAGCAGCAGCAGCAGGAGCAGCCCGCACCCGAAGAGGACAAGCGCAAGCCGTGGTGGCGGCGGCTGGACCTCGGGATCCAGTGGTCGTCGACCGGGTTGGCGGTGACCGGGACGGGGCTGGTGGGCGTGGTCGCGGTGGTGGCCTGGTGGGTGTTCGTCCACCAGCCCAAGACCGAGGTGCCGCACCTGACCGGCCTGCAGCAGGCGGCCGCCGAGGAGCAGTTGCGGGCCAAGGACCTCGTCGTCAGGGCAACCGTGCCCGAGCCGTCGGGGCTGCCGCCGGGCTCGGTCGTGCGCTCCGACCCGCCTGCCGGGACGCGGCTGGACGACGGCGCGGGCGTGATCCTCTACCTGGCCGTCCCGGCGGGGAGCGCGCCGCCGATCACCAGCGTGACCACCCTGACCAGCCCGCAGGGCCAACCCGGCCCCGGTCCCGGTCCGGGCCCCGGCCCTGGTCCCGGCCCCGGCCCCGGTCCGACCGGTGGCCCGACCACCCGGGCGACCGGCGGCGGGCAACCGCCTCGGCCGACCACGACGACCACCACCCCCCGGGCGCAACCGGTCCACCTGCAGACGAGCATCGTCGTCGGCCGCTACAACTGGGTCGACCTCGACACCGGTGCCTACAGCCCGTCGCACGGCGGCGACCTCTACTTCGGGCAGGACGCCAACACCCTCGCCTTCCACCTGCAGCCCATGTCCCCCGGCGGGGCCGCGGTGGTCGGTCAGGTCTCGCCGGAGCACCGGACGTGCGCGACCGCGAAGACCTCGAGCGCGGAGATCCCGGCGGACGACCTGCCCGTGGGCACGGTGGTCTGCGTGTGGACCGACGAGGGCCGCCCCTCCGCCGTGCGGATCACCGGGACCAGCGAGGGGCCCAGCGGACGCAACCTCCACATCGACTACACGACGTGGGAGGTCTCCTGACCCCAGCGCGCCCGCCGCGCCGCGCGGCGGAACACGCGCAACAGGACGGTGCCGGTGGCCAGCACCAGGACGACGGTCGTGATCGCGCGGCCGATGTCCCATCCCAGCGAGGTGGCCAGGCTGAACGCGACGAGCCGGGCGAGGTTGTCCCAGACCGGGTCGCCGGGGACGAACGACAGCTCGGTCCCGGTGCCGAGCGCGAACGGCCAGAAGGACAGGTTGAGGAGCATCCCGTAGACCAGGGAGGCCACCATCCCGTAGCAGGCCAGCATGGCCAGCTCCACCCGGCCCCGGGCGCGCGGCAGCAGCCCGGCGACCAGCCCGACCCAGGCCGCGCCCAGCATCTGGTAGGGCAGCCACGGCCCGATCCCGCCGGTCAGCAGCGCCGAGGCGAACAGGGTCGTGTTGCCGAGCACCCACCCGAACCCGGGCCCGAACACCCGCCCGGCCAGCACGATCAGGAAGAAGACGGTCTCGATCCCCGCGGTCCCCGCCCCGAGCGTGCGGATCGCCGCCCCGAGCGCGCTGAGCACCCCGAGCATGGCGACCGCCTTGGCGTCCATCCCGCCCTCGCTGACCTCAGCCAGCACGACGGCCAGGGCGAGCGGCAGCAGCAACGCGAAGGTCAACGGCGCGTCCCCGCCATGGGCCACCCCGGCGCCGGGATCGACCAGCAACGGCCAGCAGAACGCCGCGATCCCCAACACCCCGGACAGCCCGACGGCGACCGCCGCCCGCGGCCCCATCCGCACCACGCCTGCCCGCTCCCCCGACCTCCGCCGCGGATGGACAGCCACCTCGCGAGCCCGCATCACGCCATCGAGCCCGCCTCCGTCCGCGCGCTTCACGCGGACTCCAGGGCCGTGCGGACGTCGGTGACGGTGAGCCAGGGGGCCGGGGCCAGGACCTTCGCCACCTGGGGGGCGAAGACCGGCGAGGCGGTGACGACCTCGGCGGCGGGCCCGTCGGTGACGATGTCGCCGTCGGCCATGACCACCACCCGCGTGGCGGTCTCGGCCACGAACTCGACGTCGTGGGTGGCGAGGAGGACGGCGTGGCCCTGCGCGGCCAAGGCGCGGAGGGCTGTGGCCAGGCGGGTCTTGGCCGGGTAGTCCAGGCCGCGGGTGGGCTCGTCCAGCAGGAGGACGTCCGGCGCGGGGGTGAGGGCGATCGCCAGCACGAGGGCCAACCGCTGGCCCTCGGAGAGGTCGCGGGGATGGCTCTCGTCGGCGAGGCCGGGCGCGAGGTCGTCCAGGATCGCCCGGCAGGTGCCCGCGGGCTTGGCCGACTCGCGGTCGGCCTGGGCGCACTCGGCGGCGACGGTGTGCAGGTACAGCAGGTCGGCGGGGCGCTGGGGCACCAGGCCGACCCGGGCGCGGCGGCGGGCGGGCTTGAGCGCCGCCGGGTCGGACCCCGCCACCTCGACGGTCCCGCCCGCGCGCTTCCCCGTGCCCTGCAACGCCCACAGCAGGCTCGACTTGCCGGACCCGTTGCGGCCCATCAGCGCCACCCGCTCCCCCGCGCGCACGGTCAGCCCGGCCGCGCGGACCGCGTGGGTGGCGCCGTAGCGGACGCTGACGTCCGACGCGCTCAGCAGCACATCGCCGAGCACCGCCTGCTCGACGACCGGCCGCAGCGCCGCCAGCCGTTCGCGCAGCGGACCGGCCTTGCGGCGCGCGTCCCGGATGGACACCGGGGGCGGCGACCACCGCGCGAGCTGGCCCAACCGCACCACCGGCGGCGCGACCGGCGCCTCGGCGAGCACCGGCCCGGGATCGCCCAGCACCGGGGCCCCGGCAGCGCCCGGCAGCCACAGGACGCGGTCGGCGTACTGGGCGACCCGCTCCAGCCGGTGCTCGGCGATCACCACCGTCATGCCCAGGTCGTGCACCAGCCGGTGCAGGGCGGCCAGGACGTCCTCGGCCGCGCCGGGGTCCAACGCGCTGGTCGGCTCGTCGAGCACCAGCACGCGCGGGTGGGCGGTCAGCGCCGCGCCGATGGCGACCCGCTGCTGCTGCCCGCCGGAGAGGGTGCTGAGCGTGCGGGCCCGCAGCTCGGCCAAGCCGAGCAGGTCCAGGGTCTCCTCCACCCGCTTGCGCATCACGGCCTCGGGCAGCGCCAGCGACTCCATCGAGTACGCCAGCTCCTCCTCGACCGTGTCGGTGACGAACCCGGCCGCCGGGTCCTGCCCCACCATGCCGACCACGTCGGCCAGCTCGCGCGGCGGGTGATCGCGGGTCGTGCGCCCGTCGACCACGACCCGCCCGGTCAGCGTGCCGCCGGTGAAGTGCGGGACCAGGCCGTTGATCGCGCGCAGCAGGGTCGACTTGCCCGCCCCCGTGCCGCCGATCACCAGGCACAGCTCGCCCTCGGGCAGCTCGAAGTCCACACCGGACAGCACGGGTGTGTCGCCGTAGGCGAAGGAGACGTTCTCGAAGCGGATCACGCGGGCACCTCCGGACGCCGCAGGGCGATCGGCGCGAGCGCGACGAGGACGCCCACCGCGGGCAGCAGCGGCAGTTCGGGCCACACCAGCGGGACGGTCTGCGGCACCAGCACCGTGCCCATGACCTCGGCGACGACGGTCACCGCGATCGCCGCGACCCCGGACGCGGCGATCAGCCCGGCGGGCACGCTCCACCGGTCCGGGCGGTACATCGTGCGCCGCACCCGCCGCGCCCCCAGCCGCAGCCCGGCGACGGCGAGCAGGGCGCCCGCCACGAGCATCGGCAGCCCCACGACCGCGGGCGCGCTCGCGTCGAGCAGCCCGTACGCGCCCACGCACAGCCCGAGCAGCCCGCCCACGACCAGCGCGGAGGTGAGCAGCCGGGTGCGCGCGGGCAGCCCGGCCGTGCGGCCGTAGCCGCGCGAGTCCATCGCGGCGGCCAACGTCAGCGCGCGGTCCAACGCGTCCTCCAGAACGGGAACGAGCAGCGTCCGGACGGCCCGCCTGCCCCGGGCCGGGTCGCCGCGCAACTGCCGGGCGCGCCGCACGTCCCGCGCGGCCACGGCCAACTGCGGGGCGACGGTCAACGCCACCACGACCGCCACGCTCACCTCGTACAGCGCGGCGGGCAACGTCTTGAGCAGGCGTTTCGGGTTCGCCAGCGCGTTGGCCGCGCCCACGCAGCCGAGCAGGACCGCCAACTGCAGTCCCTGGTAGACGGCGTGGGCGAGGCCCTCGGCGCTGACCGGGCCGCCCAGCCGGATGTCGCCGGTCCAGTCCGGCAGCGGCACCTCGGGCAGCGCGAACAGCTCCGTCGGGCCGGACGTGCCGCCGATCAGGACGTGGAACAGCACCCGGATCGCGATCACGATCAACCCGAGCTTGAGGAACATCCCGTACGCCGCGGCCCAGGGCGCGGCCGTGCGGCAGCGCATGACGACGTAGCCCGCGACGACCGCCACCAGTCCCAGCAGCAGCGGGTTGGTGGTGCGCGCGGCCACGGCCGCCAGTCCGAGCGCCCACAGCCACCACGCCCCGGGGTGGACCGTCACGGGTCGGCCTTGGCCCGCCGCCGCGCCGCGCCGATCGCGAGCCCGCCGATCAGCACCACGGCCGCCGCGCCGATGAGGAACGACGTCGGCGCGCCGCCGTCCTCCCGCTCGGCCGCGCTGGGCGCCACGTCCACACCGACCGGCCCCGACGTCGTCGGCTCACCCGTGGGTTGCCCCGTCGTGGACGGGCTGGTTGTGGGCTCGGCGGATGCGGACTGGCCGGATGTGGTCGTAGCCGCCGTGGTGGTGGTCTGAGTCGTGCTCGTGCGTGGGGTGGTGGTCCGCTCCTGGCCGGACGGCGCGGGTCTCGGCGGAGCGCCCGGCCGGGTGGTAGCGGTCGGCTCGGGAGCGGGCGGCCGCGGTTTCGGCGCGGGCGCGGGCGGCGGTGTGCCGGGCGGGCTTCCCGCGCCGAACGCCCAGCCCTCGACCGTTCCGGGCGCGGGGTCGCGGTATCCGGCGCCCGTCGAGCTGTAGGTCCACGACCCGCCGCGGGCGGCGTACCAGTACGACCAGTACGCCGTGGTCGGCGGCGGCCGCCTGCACGCCTCCGCAGCGGGCTGGCCGTTGATCTTGCAGACCATGCCCGGATGGCTGGACACGCCGGTGTACCCGAAGCCCGCGCCGGACAGCGCGCCCATCCCGCTGGACGGGTCGCCGGGCGCGCACGCGACCCGCGTGCCGCCGCCCAGGGAGCCGAAGTCGACCACGACGGTCACGCCCGTGGTCCCCGAGCAGGCCGCGGCCGCCGCCGAGGGCGCCCACACCACGGTGGACGCGGTCGCGACCAGCGCCGCGACCAGCGCGGACAGCCGGGTCACGACGCGTGTCGGCGGCGGACGACGAACAGCAGGCCCGCCCCGCCGAGCACCAGCAGCGCGCCGAGGCCGACGGCCGGACCGACCTCCACGCCGGTGTCGGCGAGGTCGTCGATGTCGGCGGCGGGCACGACGCCGCCCTTGGTGGTCGTTGTGGCCGGAGCGGTCGTGGTCGCCTGCGTGGTCCCCGGAGGGGTGGAGGACGTCGGCTGGGTGGCGCAGGTGAGCCCGCGCGCGTCGGCCGCCGCGCCGTCGGCGCTCACCTCGGCCAGCGAGACGCCCACGATGCCGGGGATGGCCTGGGCGGTGGCGCGGGCGGCGCGCGAGTCGAAGCCGCCTTCGTCGTAGGCGATCGCGCCGCGGGCGGCGGCCTTGCCGGAGCAGTCGACCTGGCGCTTCAGCAGGTAGGTCACGGCCTTGGCCGCCGCGGCGTCGCGCCCGCCCACGGCCAGCGCGGTCGCGGCGAGGCCGGTGCTGTTGGCGTTCACGCCCGGGGTCGGGTCGCTGCCGGGGAAGCCGCCGTCGGCGCGCTGCTTGCCCTCCAGCCAGTCCAGCGCGGCGGAGGCGTCGCGGCCGACGGCGACGAGCGCCTGGACGGCGTACCCGGTCGCGTCCACATCGGACACACAGGGCTCCTGGTCGATGAGCAGCCGGAAGCCGCCGTCGGGGCAGGCCTTGGCCAGGAAGTCGACCGCATCGGCAGGCGCGCCGCCCGCGCGGTGCAGGGCGAGCACGGCCAGCGCCTGGCTGATGCCGTTGCTGTAGTCGCCGTACTGCGACTTGTCGCTGAACCGGCCGGAGTCGGTCTGCAACGCGGTGAGCCGGGCGATCAGGTCGACGCCGCCGAAGTCGGTGGGGTCGGCGCCCTGCGCCTGGGCGACGAGCGCCAGCTTGGCGTGCGCGCCCGCGTAGGCCTCATCGCCCTCGCCGAGGTAGGCGCCGCTGTTCGCGGCCAGCCACGCGGTGGCCGCCGAGGCGGCGTCCTGGGCCACTCCCCCGGCGTCGAGGGCCAGGACGACGTCCGCGGTCAGGCCGTGGTCGGGGTAGGCGGTGCCGTCGAACGTGGTGGTCATGTGGGTGCCGTCGGCCAACTGGCCCGCCAGCCAGCTCGCGGCGGCCTCGGCCGGTCCCGGTTGCTCATCGGCGGCGGCGACCGGCGCCGTCCCGACGATCAGTGCCAACGCGATGGCGACTCTCGCTGCCGTGCGCACGCCCATGTGTCACGCCCTTCAAATGGCGCGAACGAAGCCCGGTTGCCAGGCCCCGACCCGCTGTCCTCGACGGTGTCCGGAGCAGGTCGCGTCCTCGGGTGTTCGGGCTCGCCACGAGTGGCCTACCGTTGCGGGTCAGCGCCGGACTTCGACCGGTCTTCCCCCTGGGGACGCGAGTACTCGACTGCGGATGATACGTGACCGGACGGCCGTCTCCGCGACGAATCCCATGAGATGGAGCACTCCCGACGGGAGATCATACGGACGTGACCGACAGCGCCGACGAGCCGACCGTCGTCTTCCGGGGCGGGACCGTGTGGACCGGGACGGGCCGCACGCACGCCCTCGCCGTGCGGGGCGGCCGGGTCCACGCGCTCGGCGACGCCGCGCTGATCGGCGACCGCACGGCGGAGATCGACCTCGCGGGCGGCTTCCTCATGCCCGCGTTCGGCGACGGCCACGCGCACCCGGTCCTCGGCGGCCTGGAGCGGCAGGGCCCGCCGGTGGCGGGCCTGGCGAGCGTGGCCGAGATCGTCGAGGCGGTCCGGGTGTACGCCGAGGCGCACCCGGACGTGCCGTGGATCGTGGGCGCGGGCTACGACCCGACGCTCGCCCCGGACGGGGTCTACGACGCCCGCTGGCTCGACGCCGCGGTCCCGGACCGCCCGGTCGTGCTGCGGGCGGGCGACTACCACGCGGTGTGGTGCAACTCCGCGGCGCTGGCGCGGGCCGGGGTCGAGGACTCGACGGTCGAGGGGATCGTGCGCTCGCCGCTGGGCACGCTGCGCGAGTGGGCGGCCTGCGATCTCGTGCTGCGGCTGATCCCGCCGGGCCTGACCGACCTGGGCGCGGCCGTCCGGCACGCCTACGCCGCCTACGCCGCCGCCGGGGTGACCTGGGTGCAGGACGCGTGGGTCGACCTGGACTCCGGGTTCGCCGACGCCTACCTGGCCAACCCCGGCCTGCGCGTGGCGTTGGCGCTTCGGGCCGACCCGGACCACTGGCGCGACCAGCTCCCCCTGTTCCGCGCCGAGCGCGAGCGGGTCGCCACGGACCTGGTCAGCGGGCACACCGTCAAGTTCTTCACCGACGGCGTGATCGAGACCGAGACCGCCGCGTTGCTCTCCCCCTACGCCCATTCCTGCGGGCACGGAACGCCGGTCTGGCCGCGGGCCGAGCTGCTGGCCGCGGCGGCCGCCGTCGACGCGGCGGGCTTCCAGCTGCACCTGCACGCCATCGGCGACGCGGGCGTCCGGCTGGCATTGGACGCCGTCGAGCACGCGACCGCCGTCAACCCGCCCCGCGACCGGCGGCCGGTGATCACCCACGTGCAGCTGGTCGACCCGGCGGACGTGCCGCGCTTCCGGGAGCTGGGGGTGATCGCCAACCTGCAGCCGTACTGGGCGCAGCTGGACCCCGCCCAGACCGAGCTGACGATCCCGCGCCTGGGACCCGACCGGGCCGCCGCCCAGTACCCGATCAGGACGCTGACGGCGACGACCCGGGTGTCCTTCGGCAGCGACTGGCCGGTGGACTCGCTGAAGCCGCTGGAGGGCGTCCAGGTCGCCATGACCCGCCAGACCCTCTCCGGTGATCCGCCCGGCGGCTGGGTGCCCGCCGAGCGCGTCGACGGGGAGACGGCCTTGGCCTGCTACACGGCCGGGACCGCCTATCAGGCGTTCGCCGAGCACGAGCGCGGCACGCTCGCCGTGGGCAGGCAGGCCGACCTGGCGCTGCTGTCCGAGGACCCCACGACGGCCGGGCGCCCCGCGGACGTGGCGGTGCTGGGCACCTGGCTCGCGGGGCGCCGGATCTGGGGCTAGCGGAACAGCCGGGCCGGGACGGCGTCGGCGACGGCCTGGTAGCCGGTCGGGTTCAGGTGCAGGTGGTCGCCGTCGTCGTAGGCGGGCAGCAGGGCGCGCGGGTTCCGCGGGTCGCGGACGGCCCGGTCGAGGTCGATGACCGCGTCGAACCGGCCGCTGGCGCGGATCCAGTCGTTGACCCGCTGCCGCGCGGCCTCGCGGTGGCCGTCGGGGTCGTCGTAGCCGGTGTGGCCGCCGAAGGGCAGCAGGGTCGCGCCGTACACCCGGATGTCCTGGGCGTGGGCGCGGACGATCAGCTGCTCGTACGCGGCGATCAGGTCGTCGGCGACCTGCTTCTGCGCCGCCTCGGTGGGCGCGGCCGTGCCGAGGTCGTTGACGCCCTCGAACACGATCATCCACCGGACGCCGCTGTGGGCGAGCACGTCGCGGTCCAGGCGGGCGAGGGCGTTGGGGCCGAGGCCGTCGTTGAGGACGCGGTTGCCGCCCGCGGCCTGGTTGAGCACGGCGATGTCCGCTGTGGACGGATGTCCCTGGAGCCGGGCCAGCAGCCGGTCGGGCCAGCGGTTGTTGCCGTTGGTCGTGGAGCCGCGCCCGTCGGTCAGCGAGTCGCCCACGATGGCGACCGCGCTCGCCCTGGCCATGACCTCGACGCCGCTGAGGAGGTACCAGTGGTCGGTGGGCGTGGCGCCCGGCAGGTCGGGGCTGGCGACGTGGTTGCCGCGCAGCAGGTGGGATGTGGTGCGTGAGCCGGGGTGGGAGGTGACCTCGTTCGTCGCCTGCCCGTCGGCCAGGTACACCGACACCGCCAGGTTCTCCTGCGCGCCGAGCGGGAACGGGAACGGGTCGGAGACCACCTGCGCCCCGACCGGGACCACCGTGGACGGCTTGCCGTGGAACGTCACCTGCCGCGCGGTCGTGGCGTCGATCGCGCTGACGCCCGCCTGCCCGCCCGCGGGCTTGGCCACCGACACCGCGGTGATCGGCAGCGCGGCACCGCCGAAGGCGTTGGAGAACCGCAGCCGCACGGTCCGCCCGCCGATCGAGGTGTGGACGGTCTGCCGCAGCGTGGTGTCGGCCATGACCAGCCCGTCCTCGGTGAACGGCGCGGGCGGCAGGTTGTGGGGCTCGGTCAGCTGCGGCATGGCCGTCCACGTGTGGACCCACCGGGCGTGGTGGGCCGGTTCCGGTCCGGGGCGTGCGGCCACGGGCGACGCGGCGACCGCCGCCGCTGCCATGCCGACGATGGCGACGATCGAGGACACCCTGCTCATGGCCGCACGCTCCCTGATCCGGTTGTGGCCTACCTACGGCAGTTCGAGGCTTCCTTCAGCGAGTCCTGCAGGGCGAAGTACGCGGGCTTGCGCGTCAGGTCGTCCCACATGACGGTGGCCGCGCCCTCGGCGGGGAAGAACACCGGCACCCACGAGTACTTGTCGGTGAAGCCCCAGATGGTGAACGAGTCGCAGCCGCGCACGCTCAGGCAGGCGTCGAGGGTGCGCTGGTAGTACTCGGCCTGCGTGGCCAGCTGCTCGTCGGTGGGCGTGCCGCTCTCGGGCAGGTCCATGCGCACGTCCAGCTCGGTGATCGCGGTCTCCAGGCCCAGCCGGGAGAAGCGGCGCAGGTTGTCGGCGAGGTCGGCGGGGAAGCCGTAGCGCATGCTCAGGTGCGCCTGGGCGGAGAAGCCGTCGACCCGCACTCCCTGGGCCCGCAGGTCCTTGATCAACGCGAGGTAGGCGTCGCTCTTGGCGTTGATGCTCTCCACGCCGTAGTCGTTGAAGAACAGCTCGGCCTTCGGGTCGGCCTCGCGGGTCCAGCGGAAGGCGTCGGCGATGATCCCGGGGCCGAGCTCGCGGATCCAGATGTTCTCCTGGGTGCGCAGGTTGCCCTCGCCGTCGAAGATCTCGTTGGCGACGTCCCACTGCTGGATGCGGCCCTTGTACCGGCCGACCACGGTGAAGATGTGCTCGCGCAGGATCTCCCGCAGTTCCTCCTTGGAGAACCCGCCCTGCTCCAGCCACGCCGGGTTCTGGCTGTGCCAGAGCAGCGTGTGGCCGCGCACGACCTGGCGGTTGCGGCGGGCGAAGTCGACGATGGCGTCGGCTGCGGCGAAGTTGTAGCGGTCGCGCTCGGGGTGGATGTACTCCCACTTCATCTGGTTCTCCGGCGAGACCGAGCTGAACTCGCGGGCCAGCGCGGCGCGGTAGGGCTCGTCGCTGGTGAACGGGTCGGGGTAGGGCTGGCTCTCGTGGTGGCCGCCGCCCGCGACCGCCGTGCCGATGACGAAGCCCTTGGGCGCCGCGGCCCGCAGCGTGTCCTTCTTGGCGTGGCCGGGCGGCTGGTGGCGCTCGAGCGACGCGGCCGTGGCCGGGGCGACGAGCGGGATCGTGAGCGCGGTGGCGAGCAGAGTGGTGCCGACAATGCGGAGGGGCTTCATCGCGTCTCCTGCGTTCGGGGTGAACCCCAGCGATATAGTTTCGGAATATTCCGGAATACGATGCCGCGGAACGCTAGATTGCCCGCTGTGCGACCGTCAAGACCCGAACGGTCGGAGAAGGAGGACGCCGTGGCCAGCCAACGACCCGCCGTGACGATCTCGGACATCGCCGCGGCGGCCGGGGTGTCCGCGCCGACGGTCTCGCGCGTGCTCAACGGCCGGGGCGACGTCGCCGCGGCCACCCGTGAGCGGATCGAGGCCCTGCTGCGCGACCACGGCTACCGCCGCAGGGGCGGGCAGCAGGCCGCCATCGGTCTGCTCGACCTGGTCTTCAACGACCTGGACAGCCCGTGGGCCGTGGAGCTCATCCGGGGCGTGGAGGACGCGGCGCACGCGGCGGGCAGCGGCACCGTGGTCTCGGCCATCCACCGGCGGGCCAGTTCCACGCGGCAGTGGCTGGACAACGTCCGCTCGCGCGCGAGCGACGGGGCGATCCTGGTGACCACCGACCTCGACCCCGCGCTGCACGCCGAGCTGCGCGAGCTGCACGTGCCCGCCGTGGTGGTCGACCCCGCCGGGGTGCCCAGCCTCGACGTGCCGACGATCGGCGCGACCAACTGGGCGGGCGGGCTCAGCGCGACCGAGCACCTGATCCGGCTGGGGCACCGCCGGATCGGGTTCGTCTCCGGCCGCGCCGAGCTGTGGTGCAGCCGCGCCCGGCTGGACGGCTACCGGGCGGGACTGGAGACCGCGGGGCTGAGCGTCGACCCGGCGCTGATCGTGCCGGGCGAGTTCGACTACGAGTCCGGGTTCCGCGCCGGGGAGCGGCTGTGCGCGCTGCCCGAGCCGCCGACGGCGGTGTTCGCCGCGAGCGACCAGATGGCGCTGGGCGTCTACGAGGCACTGCGGCGACGGGGCCTGCGGGTGCCGGAGGACGTGAGCGTGGTCGGCTTCGACGACCTGCCCGAGGCCCGGTGGTCGTCCCCGCCGCTGACCACTGTGCGCCAGCCGATGGCCGAGATGGGCAAGCTCGCCGTGCGCACGGTGCAGCGGCTGCTGCGCGGCGAGGAGATCGACAGCCCGAGGGTGGAGCTGGCGACCGAGCTGGTGGTCCGGGACAGCACTGCGCCCGCCGGTCGTTGACAGCGCGGCGGGCGCGCTTCTAGATTTCCGGAAACTTCCGGATGTCCGAGGAGGCGTCCCATGTCCCGATCCCGTCGCCTGGCCCTACTCTTGGCCGCCGTGACGCTCCTGCTCGGCGGGTGGACCGCGACCGGCACGGCGAGTCCTCGGCCAGCCTGGGTCGGGACGTGGGCCAGCGTGCCCACGGCGACCCCGGTGTCCGGGACGGCGGAACTGCGTGACGAGACCGTGCGGCAGGTGCTGCGCACCAGCATCGGCGGCGACCAGCTGCGGCTGCGGCTGACCAACGAGTTCGGCGACGTCGCGCTGCGGGTCGGCGAGGTCAGGGTGGCGCTGCGGGCCGGGACCAAGGGCACCGACATCGATCCGGCCACCGACCGGGCCGTGACCTTCGGCGGCCAGCGCTCGGTCACCATCCCCGCCGGGTCTCCCCTGCTCAGCGATCCGGTGGAGCTGCGCCTGCCGGCGGCCGCCGACCTGGTGGTCAGCATCTACCTGCCGGACACCACGCCGGTCACGACCGTGCACGGGTTCGCCTACCAGGAGAACGTGATCGCGGCGGGCAACGCCACCGACGACCGCTCGGTCACGGTCGCCGAGACGATCACCCAGTGGTACTTCCTGTCCGGGGTCAGCGTCCGAACGCGACAGCCGCACGCGAAGGCGGTCGTGGCCCTGGGCGACTCCATCACCAACGGTTTCGAGACCGCCGTGGGCGCCAACCACCGCTACCCGGACCTGCTGGCCGAGCGCCTGCGGCACACCGGGGTGCTCAACCTCGGCGTCGCGGGCAACCGGCTGCTGCACGACCCGAACCCGCCCGCCGGCCATCCCGCCGAGGCGTACGCGGCGTACTTCGGGCAGAGCGCGCTGCGCCGGTTCGACCGCGACGTGCTGGCCCAGCCCGGCGTCGAGCACGTCATCGTCCTGCTGGGCGTCAACGACCTCGGCCACCCGGGCACGTCGGCGCCGCTGTCCGAAGTGGTGACCGCGGAGGAGATCATCGGCGCGCACCGGCAGCTGATCACCCGGGCGCACGAGGCGGGCCTGCGGATCCACGGCGGCACGATCCTGCCGTTCAAGGGCGACACGCTCGGCTTCCACAGCCCGGAGAACGAGGCCAAGCGCCAGGCCGTCAACGAGTGGATCCGCACCAGCGGCGAGTACGACACGGTCATCGACTTCGACGCGGCGCTGCGCGACCCGGCCGACCCGTTGCGGCTCAGGCCCGAGTACGACAGCGGCGACCACCTGCACCCGAACGACGCGGGCATGGCGGCGCTGGCCGCGGCGGTCCCCGCGCGGCTGTTCCGGTGACGATCACCCCGGTGGCTACACCGGATCGTGACCTGGCTAGCATCCGCCGCGCACCTCAACCGAGGTACTGGGGACCTACGGAGAATCTGGGATTTCTGAATGACCATTGAGACGCCTGACCAGTCGAGCGCGCCCACGAAGAAGCCGAGCGTCGCGAAGCGGATCCTCGGGTTCGTCGTCGCGCTCGTGGTGGCGGGCGGCGTCGCCTACGCCGTCAACTACTTCAGCAGCGACGCCGCGCAGACCAAGGCGGGCGACTGCGCGAGCGTGACCGGCACGACGAGCGCGCCGGAGTTCAGCACCGTGGAGTGCACCGCCCCGGAGGCGAACTACACCGTCGGCAAGGTGCTGTCGTCCACTTCGGAGAGCTGCGGCGAAGGCTACGACGAGTACACCGAGACCGCGCGGCGCGGCCCGGACTCCAAGCTGTGCCTGGCGCCGAGGCTGGTCGCTGGCGAGTGCCACCAGTTCTCCGGCTCCACCACGATGGGCTACCCGAAGGTCCCCTGCTCGACCCAGGGCGCGCTGAAGGTCACCGAGGTCACCGCCGAGGCCGACTGCGCCGAGGGCACGCCGCTGGCGTACCCGGAGCCGAAGGTCGTCTACTGCCTGACCCAGCCCACCGAGGCGTAACGGCTCTCCCGCGAAGGCCCGGCACAGGTGTGTGCCGGGCCTTCGCCGTTCCCCGGATCGGACCTATACGTGAATCCGTTTCACGAGTATGGTCGGCCCTCATCTCGCTGAGGAGGAGGCCGCCATGCCCCGACGTCCAGTCATCCTCGGGATGGCCCTGCTGGCCGCCGTCGCCGTGCTCGGCACGCCGCCCGCGCAGGGCGCGGAGCCGGGCGCCGACGTCGGGGTGATCGGCGAGCCGTTCCGCGGCACCCTGCCCGACGGCAGCGTGGCCGGTCTGCTCGACGCGCACAACCACGTGATGTCCGATGTGGCCTTCGGCGGCAACCTCATCTGCGGCAAGGTCTTCGACGCCAGGGGTCCCGCCGCGGCGCTCCAGGACTGCCACGACCACGAGCCCAACGGCGAGTTCGCCTGGTTCGAGAACTTCACCCGGCACGGCAGCCCGGTCGGCACGCACGACCCCACCGGCTGGCCGACCTTCACGGACTGGCCCGCGCACGACTCGCTGACCCACCAGGCCGCCTACTACAAGTGGATCGAGCGGGCCTGGCGCGGCGGCCTGCGGCTGATGGTCAACCACCTGGTCGCCAACCGGCAACTGTGCGAGATCTACCCGCTGAAGAACAAGCCGTGCGGGGAGATGGAGTCGCTGCGGCTGCAGGCGCGGATGATGCGCGACCTGGAGGCGTTCATCGACGCCGAGAACGGCGGGCCGGGGCGGGGCTGGCTGCGGATCGTGCGCAGCGAGGCCGAGGCGCGGCAGGTCATCGAGAGCGGCAGGCTGGCCGTGCTGCTGGGGGTGGAGACCTCCGAGCCGTTCGGCTGCAGGCAGGTCCTGGGCGTGCCGCAGTGCACGACGGCCGACATCGACCGGGGGCTGGACGAGATGCACGCCCTGGGCGTGCGCTCGATGTTCGTCTGCCACAAGTACGACAACGCGCTGTGCGGGGTGCGGTTCGACTCCGGGGCGCAGGGCGTGTTCGTCAACGCGGGCAACTTCCTGAGCACCGGCCGGTTCTGGCAGGCCAGGACCTGCACGGGCGAGCTGGCCGACAACACCGTCACCCCCGACGGCGTCCTGCCGGACCCGATCGCCCCGCTCGTCCCGGCGCTGCCGCTGTACCCGCCCGCGCCGCACTGCAACGTGCACGGGCTCAGCGCGCTCGGCGAGCACATGGTGCGCGGGATGATGGAGCGCGGCATGCTGATCGAGCTGGACCACATGAGCGTCAAGGCCGCCGACCGCACGCTGGACATCCTGGAGGAGGCGGACTACCCGGGCGTGGTGTCCTCGCACAGCTGGAGCGACCCGAAGCTGTTCCCGCGCATCTACGCCCTCGGCGGCATGGTCGCCCAGTACGGCCACGGCGCGGGCGCGTTCGCCGAGGAGTGGCGGCGCAGCGAGCCGGTCCGCGACCAGTACGGTGTGGACGGCTACGGGTTCGGCATCGACGCCAACGGCATCGGCGGCCTGCCCGGCCCGCGCGCGGGCGGCGACCCGGTCACCTACCCGTTCACCTCCGCCGACGGGTCTGTGCGGGTCGAGCGGTACACGATGGGTGAGCGGACCTGGGACATGAACACCGACGGCATGGCGCACTACGGGCTGATGCCGGACTGGATCGAGGACATCCGCAAGGTCGCGGGCGCGGAGATCGTCGACGACCTCGTCCGCGGCGCGGAGTCCTATCTGCGCACCATGCGGGCGGCGGAGGCCCACGTGCCGCCGGTCCCGCTCGCCGGGACGGCGACGGCGAGCAGCACGGAGTCCAACCTCCTGACCGACCTGCGCCCCCGACACGCGGTCGACGGGGACATGCGGACCCGCTGGGCCAGCACGAACCGCGACGGCGAGTGGCTGCGGGTCGACCTCGGCCAGGCGCGGCCGGTGAGCCGCGTGGCCCTGCACTGGGAGGCGGCCTACGGCGCGGACTACCGCGTCGAGACGTCGGTGGACGGGAGCACCTGGCAGACCGCGGCCGCGCTGTCCGGCCGGACGGGCGGTCTGGACGTGGTGACCTTCCCGCCGACGACGGCGCGCTACGTCCGCATGCAGGGGGAGCGCAGGGGCACCCGGCACGGGTACTCGCTGTATGAGCTGCGGGTCTACTGAATCTCGCTGGCCTGAGCCGGGCGGTCTGGTCGACGATGACGGCGTGCACGTGTACCTGGAGACCCCTCGGATGGTGCTGCGCCGGTTCACCCCCGCCGACGTGGACCTCATCGTCGAGCTGGACAGCGACCCCGAGGTGATGCGGTACCTCTCCGGCGGCAGGCCGACACCGCCGGAGGAGGTCCGCGACGAGATCATCCCGAACTGGCTGTCCTACTACGACCGCGGCGACTTCGGCTTCTGGGCGGCGATCGAGAGGACGACCGGCGCGTTCCTCGGCTGGTTCCACTTCCGCCCCCACCCCGACGGCGACCGCGACGGCGTCGAACTCGGCTACCGCCTCCGCCGCGCGGCCTGGGGCTTGGGCTACGCGACCGAGGGCTCCCGCGCCCTGATCGAGAAGGGCTTCACCGAACTGGGCGTCGACCGCATCTTCGCCGAGACGATGACGGTCAACACCGCCTCCCGCCGGGTCATGGCCAAGGCGGGCCTGCGGTACGTGCGCACGTTCTTCCAGAACTGGCCCAACCCCATCCCCGGCGACGAACACGGCGAGGTCGAATACGCCCTGACCCGGCAGGAGTGGGAGCAGGACCCGACACGCTGAGGCCGCCAGCCCAACCGCAGTGCGGTCACGACGCGACGCGCTGAGGCTGCCGACCCGGCCGGAGTGCAGGTGGGCACCGGGCGTTGGGCCCGCCGATCCGACCGGAGTGGAAGCAGGACGCGAACCGCTGAGGTCGCCAGCCCCGGTCGGAGTGCAGGTGGGGCACCGGGTGGTCAGGTCGCCGACCCGCCCGGAGTGCAGGTGGGCACCGGGCGTTGGGCCCGCCGACCCGGCAGGAGCGGGGAGCAGGACGCGAACCGTGGAGGCCGCCAGCCCCGGCCGGACCGGAAGCGGGGCACCGGGCGT
>NZ_BMRB01000001.1 GCF_014648415.1 Actinokineospora fastidiosa | reverse complement strand
GGGTTCCTGCTCGCAGGAAGGGCCACAGGCCCACGCAGGTTCGAATCCTGCCCTCTCCGCCACCGTCCGGTCAGGTCCAGTGGCCCGTGCCGAAGGTCGCCGGGCCCCGGTGCAGCAGGGCGCGCAGTTCCATCCGCCGCACCTTGCCCGTTCCCGTCCGCGGCACGCGGTCCCAGGTGAAGACCACCGGGTCGGCCAGCGCGGGCAGGTCGCGGACCGCGGCTATCCACTCGGCGGGGTCCAGGGCGCCGGTCGTCGTCACCACCACCGGGACCGGCAGCTGGCCCGGCGTCCCCAGCACCACGCACTCCACCACCGACGGCACCCGGTCCTCGATCACGTCCTCCAGCTCCACGCAGCTCTGCCCCGGGATCACGTCGACCTCCCGGTCCAGCAGCAGGTACGACCCCGTCCGCGTGCGCACGCCCACGTCGCCGGAGTTCCACCACCCGCCCGAGAGCTTGGCCGCGTAGCGCTCCGACTCGCCCACGTAGTCCACGCACCGCGCCGAGGTGCGCACCAGCACCAGGCCCGGGCGACCGGCGGGCACCTCCTGGAACGTCCGGGGGTCCACCACCTTCAGCCGCGTCCGCCCCGGCACCGGACGCCCCAGGTTGCGCGTCGTCGGATGGCGGTCGGCCCGCGACGCCACCGAGCGCCGGGTCAGGAACCGGAACGTCATCGGCCCCGTCTCCGTCTGCCCCCACACCTGGACCCACAGCGGATGACGCCGCCGCGACGCCCCCAGGAACGCCCGGACCGTCGGCGGGTGCATCGCGTCGAACGTGCTCACGTACAGCCGCACGTCCTCGAACGGGTTGCCCGGCACCTGCGTCAGCCCCTGCCACCGCACGTACACCGACGGCAGGGCCTCCACAGTGGTCGGACGGTGGGTGAACAGCGCCTCCGGCGACCCCGACCCGATCACCACCACCTTCTCCGGCGCCAGCCACAGCACGCTCATCGTCCACGGCACCGCGCGCCCGTGGCAGTACGCGATCGCCGAGGCGACCGTGTCGCAGGACCGGCTCGACAGCACCGGCACCCGCTGCGCCTCGCGCGCGGCCAGCTGGTGGATCAGCGTCTCCGCGGTGTGCAGCACCAGCTTCGGCGTGCCCGTCGTCCCCGACGTGTGGTTGATGATCAGCGGCGCGTCCGGGGCCCGGCGGACGAAACCCGGCGGACGGGTCCCGCGCAGCGCGGCCAGGTCGATCGCGCCCGGGTAGCGCCCGTCCAGCACCAGCGTCCGCCTGCCGAACCCCATCAGGTCGGTCTCGTCGTCGCGCGCGTTGTCCAGCACGCCGGTCGAGGTCACCAGCAGCGCCGGGTCCAGCCGCTTGAGCAGCACCTGCAGCGTCTGCGGCGGCAGGTGGTCCGACAGCAGCGCGGGCACCGCGCCCAGCCGGGCCGCCGCGGCGGCCAGCAGCACGTAGTCCCAGTGGTTCTCCTTGACCACCGCCACCCGGTCGCCGGGCCCGACGCCCGCGGCGTGCAGCCAGCCCGCCGCGTTGCGCACCAGGCCCGCCAGGTCCGCCATGGTGTACGTCGTGCCGAAGTCCGGCGCGATGTCCAGCGGCCGGTCCAGCTCGGCGACCGTGCGCACCCCCCGGTCGACCAGGTCCTCGAACAGCGTGCCCAGGTCCGACGGCTTCACGGCTCCACCTTCCGCCCGATGACGGTCACCATCACCTGCGACAGCCACGTGTGCCGCGGGTCGAGCAGGTCGGCCACCGCGCGGTCGACGTCGCCGGGCTCCACCCCGGTCAGCCGGGGGCGCAGGTGCTCCAGCCACAGCGCGAACCACCGCCCACCCGCCGAGCCGCCCCGGACGACCTCGGCGCGGGCGTCGGCGCGCACGTCGGCCAGCCCGGCCGCCTCGGCCAGCTCGACGTCGAGCAGCCCGCACCTCGGGTGGTACCCCGACGCCCGCATCACCGCGTACGCGGCCCGCTTGACCTCGTCGTGGAACGGGCCGTCGGCATGGCTGAACAGCGCGGCCGTGTCGGTGTCCTCCAGCACGAGGTGGCCGCCGGGCCGCAGGGCGTCCGCCATCCGCCGCACCGCGTCCAGCCGGTTCGCCAGGTGCTGCACCAGCAGCCGCGCGTGCACCACGTCGTACCCGCCGCCGGGCAGCCCGTCGCGGATGTCCGCCGCCACGACCCGACCGCCGGGCACGTCCAAATGCGACACATCGCGGTCGACGGCGGTGACCTCGGCGCCGCGCGCGACCATCCAGCGGGCCACCGACCCGTGCCCGGCGCCCACCTCAAGGCAGCGGGCGCCCGGTCCGACCAGCGGCGCCAGCCGGGCGACCGTGCCCGGGTCCCACAGCGCCTCGCCCAGCGCCAGGCGCTCGGCCTCGCGGTCGAACCCGGTGTCGAAGCAGTACGCGGTCTCAGCCACCGCTCACCACCAGGGTCGGCCTGCGGTCCAGCACGCGCGCGGCCACCAGCTCCGCGGAGCGGACCGCGCCCTCGCTGGACGGGCGCAGCGCGTACCAGTCGCCCGCGTACTCCACCGGGGACGGCGGCCGCCGCACGAAGTCCGGGCGCGCGGCCAGCGCGGCCGGGGTCGGCATCGGCAGCCCGTGCCGGAACTGCGAGACGACCGTGTCCCGGCAGCGCAGCCCGGGCAGGTACCGGTCGGCCTCCGCGGTCAGCACCTCGACCGCCCGCTCCGGCGGCCCGGCGGCCAGCTCGGCGGCCGCCCCCGGCCCGGCGACCAGCGTCACCAGGCCGCGGCCGGGCGGCACCCGGTCGGGATGCCTGCGCTCGTCGACCACCAGCCCGGCGAACATCGGGTTCTCCACCGGCGGCACGAACAGCCCGAACGTGCCCTCGACCGGCAGGACGGGGGTGTCGAGCAGGCAGGCGACCTTCACCATCGGCCGGTACGGGACCGCGCGCACGTAGGCGGGCGCTGCCGGGTCCAGCGCGGCGGCGACCGGCGCGGGCACCGCCAGCACCACCTGCCGGGCGGTGACGTCGGCGTCGCCGACCCGCAGCCGGGCCCCGCCCGACAGCGCGGCCACCGACTCCACCGGCGTCCCCACCGTCACGTCGAGCCGTTCGGCCAGCAGGCGGGCGGGGGTGTCCATGCCGCCGCGGTAGGTGCGGAACGTGCTGGTCGGCCCGACGGCGTTCAGGTGCGCCAGCAGCGGGCCCGCGCACGCCAGCGTGGTGTCCCAGCCGTAGAACCCGGACGCGATCGGGGCGAACAGGTAGTCGTGCAGGTCGCGGGGGTGGCGGCGGAGCAGGTCCGCGACGGTCTGCGCGCGCAGCGGCGTCGCCTCCGGGTGGTCGGGGTCGAACCGCCTGCCGCGCAGCCGCAGCCCGGTCAGCAGCCTGCCCAACGCGACCCGCGCGCCCACCGACAGCCCGGCCCCGGTGCGCAGGCCCCTCGGGTCGCCGACGTCGGGGTGCGCCCGGCCCTCCCGCCACATCGCGAGGCCCGCGCCGATCAGCGGCGCGTCCACATCGGACATGCCCAGCTCGCCGAGCAGCCGCCAGGTCGCCGGATAGCCGTGCGTGCCGATCATCTCCGCCCCGGTGTCCACCGTGTACCCGTCGCGGCGCAGGGTGCGCATCCGGCCGCCCACGTGCTCGGCGGACTCGAAGACGCGCACCTCGCGGCCCGCGCGGCGCAGCCGGTGGGCGACGGTCAGCCCGGCGATGCCCGCGCCGACGACGGCGACGTCGAGGTCGGGGCTCACGACCAGCCGCCCAGCGCGGGCGTGAACAGGTTGACCACGATGAGCAGCGCGACGGTCGTGCGGTGCGCGTGCAGCCCGATCAGCCGCGCGCCCAGCACGTCGCCGAGGCCCAGACCGCGATGCAGCTGCGCCACCCGCAGCCCCATCGCGGGCAGCATGGCCGGGGCGAACCACCACGGCGCCGCGCCCAGCCCGGACGACAGCACGATCAGCGCGATCTCGCCCACCGACAGCGCGGCGATGAACGCGATGTTGCCCCGGGTGCTCAGCAGCACCGCGACGGTGGGCCTGCCCACCCGCGCGTCGCCCACCGCGTCGCGGGTGTTGGAGTACACCCCGAACAGCAGCGGGCCGAGTCCGAAGAGGATGGCCTGCACCAGGGTGAACGCGCTCATCTCCCCGGTGCACAGGCCGACGGCGGCGAGCACGAGCCCGATGCCGAACCCGGCGAGGAACACCTCCTGCCAGCCCCGGTAGCTGATCTTGAGCCCCCACGAGTACTGCACGGCGGAGATCAGGCACGCCGCGAGGAGCAGCAGCACCCACAGCGGCCGGAACGGCGCGAACGCCGCCGTCCACGTCCACACCAGCGTGCCGAACAGCGTGGCGCACCAGCCGAAGACGATCGCCTCGCGCTCGGTCAGCTCGCCGGTCAGCAGGGGCTTGCGGGCCAGCCGCCGCGCGGGCGCGTCGGGCCCGTAGTTGGCCGCGTCGCTGCCGTCGCGGAAGCCGGTGACGTCGTCGAAGGCGACCGCGCCCGCGACCACGCCGACCGTGCCGAGCAGGAACAGCCCGAGCGTGACCAGCACGTCCGTCGAGCCCCACGCGGGCGGCCCGCACAGGGCCCAGGCCAGGGGCACGGCCAGGTAGTAGTCCCAGACATCGAGCTTGGCCAGCCGGGCGAACGCGCCGAGCCGGGTGGGCGCGGGGACCGCGATGCTCATGGCGCCCTCCTCAGAACGCGCAGACGCTGTCGGCGATGTGCTCGACCTGGGCGTCTGTCAGATGCGGGTAGATGGGCAGCGCGAGCATGCGGGCGCCCGCGAGCTCGGCGTGCGGCCAGAACCGCCTGCTGCGCGCGTACTGGGCGAACGCGGGCTGCGCGGGCAGCGGCGTCGGGTAGTAGACGTGCGTGCCGACGCCCCGGTGCGCCAGGTGCCGCCGCAGGTCCTCGCGGCGCTCGGCGAGCAGGCAGTACACGTAGTAGCAGCGGCCGTCGCGCCCCGGGGGCGGGGCCTGGATGCCGCGGTCGGCGAGGTCGGCGAAGCGCTCGGTGTAGTACTCGGCGATCCGCGCCCGCCGCTCCAGCCGCTCGGCCAGGCCGGACAGCCGGTGCAGCTGGTAGTCGGCGATGATCTCGTCGAAGCGGCTGTTGTAGCCGATCGCGTGGTGCACGAACCGGGTGCGGCCGTCCTGGCCGTGGTTGCGCAGCATGCGCACCAGCTGGCCGAGCGCGGCGTCGTCGGTGACGACCGCGCCGCCCTCGCCGATCGTGCCGAACGTCTTGACCTGGACGAAGGAGTACACGCCCGCGTCGCCCCACCGGCCCGCGGGCAGCCCGCCGAGCACGCCGCCCTGGGCGACCGCGGAGTCCTCGACCAGCCGCACCCCGTGCCGCTCGGCCAGCGCGGACAGCGTCGGCATGTCGGCCATCACCGAGAACATGTGCGCGGGCATGATCGCCGCGGTCTGCTCGGTGATCGCCGTCTCGACCTCGTAGGGCTCGACGACCATCGTCCACGGGTGGACGTCGGCGAACACCGGCGTCGCGCCGACGTTGACCACGGAGGCGGCCAGCGGCGCGCAGCCGAGCGCGGGCACCACGACCTCGTCGCCGGGGCCGATGTCCATCGCGCGCAGCACCAGCATCAGCGCGCCGGTGCCGCTGCCGCAGGCGATCACGTCGGCCGCGCCGGTGTGCTCGCGCAGCGCGGCCTCGAAGGCGGCGGTGCGCTCGCCGAGGATGAACCGCTGCGCCGGGTCGGTGCCGATCCGGCGCACGGTCTCCAGCAGCAGGTCGCGGTCGTGGTCGAACAGGTCGGGAGGGAAGAACGGCAGCGTGGTCACAGGTCCGCCCGTCCCGCGTAGAAGCCGCCGATGAGGTCGCAGACGCGGTCGACGGCGGTGTCGGGCAGGTCCGGGTACAGCGGGAGGGCGAGCGTGTGCGCGCAGGCCGCCTCGGCGACCGGGAACTGGCCGGGGCGGTAGCCCAGTTCGGCGAAGCACGGCTGCAGGTGCAGCGGCACGGGGTAGTAGGTCTCGGTGCCGACGCCGTGGGCCGCCAGGTGCGCGGCCAGCTCGTCGCGGCGCTCGACCTCCACCAGGTAGACGTAGAACACCGGGTCGGTGGGCACGTCGCGCGCGACGACGGTGGGCGTCCGCAGCACGCCGGGGCGGTCGGCCAGGCGCTCGGTGTAGGCGCGGGCCAGCTCGGCGCGGCGGGCGATGTCGGCGTCGAGCCGGGTCAGCTTGGCCAGCAGGATCGCGGCCTGGAAGTCGTCCATCTTGCTGTTGATCCCCGGCAGCACCGTCTCGTTGGCGATGCCCGGGAAGTGCGCGAGCGTGCGGCCGAACCGGCCGTGGTGGCGCAGCGCGGCCGCGGCGTCGGCGACCCGGTCGTCGTCGGTGACCACCGCGCCCGCGTCGCCGAGGGCGCCGAGGGTCTTGGTGGGGAAGAACGACAGCACCCCGCCGCTGCCCAGCAGGCCCGCGTGGCGGCCGTCCCAGCGCATGCCGACGGCCTCGGCGCTGTCCTCGACCAGGCTCAGCGCGAACCGGTCGGCGACCGCGCTCAGCGCGCCGAGGTCGGCGAGCTGGTGGAACAGGTGCACGGGCATGAGCGCGCGCGTGTGGTCGGTGACCGCGTCGGCGGCCGCGGCCGGGTCGATCGCGTAGTCGTCCGGGCCGATGTCGGCGAAGGCCGGCCTGCCCCCGGCCAGCACGACCGAGGACGCGGTGGCGATGAAGCTGAACGCCGGGACGATCACCTCGTCGCCGGGCTCCAGCCCGATCGCGCGCAGCAGCAGCACCAGCGCGTCGGTGCCGGAGTTGACGCCCACGACGTGCGCCGCGCCGATGTGCTCGGCCAGCACGCGCTCGAACCGCTCGACCATGTGGCCGTGGGAGTACTTGCCGCGGGCGACGACCTCGGCCAGGTTCGCCTCGGCCAGCGGCCACACCGCATCGAGGGTGGCGGCCTGGGTGAAGAACGGTACCGGCACGGCTGGCGCGCGGGTGAGCGCGGCGGCGTGCTCCATGCGTGTCCTTTCCGGACTGATCGGGGGGACGGGCGGACGCCGGTCCGCCACCCCACGCTAGCCAGGCTGATATGGCTTGCGCCGCAACACATCCAAAGATCACACGGTCGTGTGGCCCGCGTTGACAGCTCCCCTGGTCGGGGCCAGGGTTTGGGGCGTTCTCAATCCGTGGTCGGCGAGGGTGAGGTGGCGCTGCATGCCGGGCACGCTCGTCGTGGGCCTCGGCCACGCGGGCACGCGGCTGCACCTCCCGGTGCTCCGCGCGCTGCGCGGCCGCGAGGATCCCCCGATCGTGGTGTTCGATCCCGTTCGGAGTGTCCAGCCGGGACCGGACGTGGTCGCCGCGCGCGACCTGCCGCACGCCGCCGCGCTCACCGACCCGGCGACCTGCGTCGTGCACCTGTGCACGCCGCCGACCGCGCGGGTGGAGCCGATCACGGCGCTGGCCGGGCTGGGCTTCCGGCGGTTCCTGGTGGAGAAGCCGCTGGCCGCCGACCCGGCCGCGCTGACCGAGCTGCTGGACCTGGTCGACCTGGTCGGCCTCGACGTGGTCCCGATCGCGCAGTGGCGGCACAGCGAGCTGACCCGCAGGCTCATGGGCCTGCGCGCCGAGCTGGGGCGGCCGCTGTCGATCGCGGTGCGCCAGGCCAAGCCGCGGTTCACCCGCACGCTGGCGGGCGACGACCACCCGAGCGCGTTCGACGTCGAGGCCCCGCACTCGGTGGCCCTGGCCCTGCGGCTGGCCGGGCCCGCCGCCGTCACCGGGGCGGGCTGCGCGGACATGCTGCTGGGCTCGGCCGTGTTCCCCGGCCTCGGCGGGGCGTGGCTGAGCCTGGCCCACGAGGGCGGCGCGCGCACGGAGATCACCACCGAGCTGACGGCCCCGGTCCGCGAGCGGCGCGTGACCGTGGAGTTCGAGGGCGGCACGGCCGTCGGGCACTTCGCCGTCAGCGCCGCGGACGAGTTCGCGCAGCTGGAGGTCACCGCGCCGGGCAGGCGCTCGCACTCGGTGTTCCGCGACGACTCGCTGACCGCTTTCGTCGCGCGCGCCTACCGGCACTTCGACGGCGCGCGGATGCTCGGCGAGCTGACCGCGGGCGCGGCCGTCGTCTCGCTCATCGCCGAGGCCAAGCGCCTCGCGGGCGCGCGGGCCGGGGCGGTCCGGTGAGGACGCTGGCCGGGATCGGCGACGAGGCCGGCCCGTCGGCCGCCGAGCAGATCGCCGCGGTGACCGGGCTGGGCTGGACGGCGATCGAGCTGCGGACCGTGGACGGGACCGCGCTGGCCGACCTCGACGACGCGGCGTTCGACGCCGTGGCCGCCGCGGTGGCCGGGCACGGGCTGGACGTGGTGTGCGTGGACTCGCGCATCGGCGACTGGTCATCGGAGATCACCGACGACTTCAGCCGCGACCTCGACGAGCTGCGGGTGCTGGCCCGCCGCTGCGCGCTGCTGGGGACGCGGTACGTGCGGGTCATGTCGTACCCGAACGCCGGGCTGCCCCCGGCCGAGTGGGAGCGGCGGGTGCGGCGGCGGCTGCGCGAGCTGGCGGACCGGGCCGGGCAGGCCGACCTCGTCCTGCTGCACGAGAACTGCGCGGGCTGGGCGGGCGCGGACGCCGAGCGCATGCTGACCCTGGTCGGCGACGGCCTCGGCCTGCTGTTCGACACCGGCAACGGCGTCGCGTACGGCTACTCCGGCGTCGACCTGCTGGCCGAGATCGTGGCGCACGTGCGGCACGTGCACGTCAAGGACGGCGTGCCGGGGCCGGTGTGGACGCTGCCCGGCGACGGCGCGGCCGACGTGGCCGGGGCGCTGGCGCTGCTGGCCGCGCACGGCTACACCGGGGCGCTGTCGCTGGAGCCGCACCTGAGCCTGCGCCCGCACGAGCGCGACGGCGTGCCCGGCGACGCCTCGGGCTTCCACGCCGCCGGGATCGCCCTGGAGGCGCTGCTGGCCGCGTGCCCGGCGGGGGCGTGAGTGCTCACCGCCGCCGACCACGCCCTGCTGCTCGACCTGCTCGCCCTGCCGACCGCCGGACCGCTGGAGAGCGACGGCCCGGTGCGGCTGTGGGAGGCGCAGAAGCGCTACGCCGACGCCTCCGGGCTCACCGTCGTGCACCACGCGCCCGCCGACCCGGCGGTGCTGGACCGGCCGGACGTCCCGTCGACCGTGCGCGGCCGGGGCGCGGACTTCCTGGCCTGCCAGCCGAACCTGGTGCTGCGCCTCGGCCCGCCGCTGCCGGTCGCGCGCACGGTGATGTTCAACGTCCACCTGGACACCGTCGCCGGGGTGGAGCCGGTGTCCTTCGACGGCGCGGTCTTCCGCGGCCGGGGCGCGATCGACGCCAAGGGGCCCGCGGTGGCGCTGCTCGCGGGCATCCGGGACGCCGCGGCGCGGCGGCAGGCGGTCGGGGCCGAGGTCGCCGTCGTCGTGCAGGCCGTCTCCGGCGAGGAGGGCGGCGCGATGGGCGTGTTCGGCACCCGGCCGCTGGTGGAGGCCGGGCACGTCGGCGCGCTCAACGTCTTCTGCGAGCCCACGTCCGGCCGCTACCAGCCGCGCGCGACCGCGTCCGCGACCGCCGAGATCCGCGTCGACGGCGACGACGCGATCGACGACTCCCCCGGCGACGGCCACAACGCCACCGTCCTGCTCGGCCACATCGCCGCGTGGCTCGGCGAGCGGCTCGACGACGTGTGCGTCGCGGGCCTGCACACCGGCACCGCGCACAACCGGGTGTACGGGACGGGCACGCTGCTGGTCAACCTGCCGTACGCGACGGCGGAGGCGGGCGCGGCGCTCACGGCCGCCGTCGAGGCCCACCTGGCCGACGCCCTGGCCGACTTCGCCGCCCGGCACGCCCGCTCCCGGGCGCTGGCCCGCACGGCGGCCGACGCGCGCCGGGTCACCCGGCTGCACTGGCGCAAGCGCGGCCTGCCCACGCTCACCGACGCGGGCCCCGCGGTGGCCGACCTGATGGCCGCGGCGGGCGTCCCGCGCGGCGACGGCGCGTTCACCTGCGACGCCATCTGGCTGTCCGGCTCCCCGACCGCGGTGCTCGGCCCCGGCGACCTCGCCGCCAACCGCGCCCACGCCCCCGGCGAGCACGCCCTGCTCGCCGACCTGGACGCCTTCGCCGCCCAGGTGTCCCGACTGCTGTGCGCGTTCGCCGACCGGAGGACCTGTTGACCGATCTCGACATCGCGCCGGTCCCGACCGGCGTGCGCGTGCCCGTGGGCGCGCTGCTGGACTTCACCGCCGCTGTCTTCCTGGCCCACGGCGTCCCGCCCGCGCGCGCGGTCGCCGCGGCCGAGGCGCTGTGCCACGGCGACATCACCGGGATGACCTCGCACGGCCTGGCCAACCTCACCCGCATCTACCTCCCGCTGCTGGAGTCCGGGCGGGTCGACCCGGCGGGCGAGCCGAAGGTCGCCGCGGACCGCGGCGCCGCCGTGCTGCTCGACGGGGCCCGCTCGCTCGGCCTGTGGCTGGCGGGCGAGGCCATGGACCTGGCGTGCAGGCGGGCGGCGGAGTACGGGATCGGCATGGTGTCGGTGCGCGGCGGCACCCACTTCGGCTGCGCGGGCCACCCGGCGCTGCGGGCGGCGCGGCACGGCATGGTCGGGGTGGTCGCGGCCAACTGCGGCCACCAGCGCATCGCCCGCCCGCCGCACGGGTCCGCGCCGATGCTGGGCACCAACCCGCTGGCCGTGGCCGCGCCCGCGGGCGACCGCCCGCCGTTCCTGCTGGACATGAGCACCACCGCCGCGCCGACCGGCCGCGTTCGCGCCGCGGCCAGGGCGGGCGCGCCGATCCCGCCGGGCTGGCTGGCCGACGACGCCGGACGCCCGGTCACCGACCCGTCCCGGTTCGACGCTGGCGATGCCCACCTGAGCTGGCTGGGCGCGCCCGGCCCCGGGCAGTACAAGGGATTCGGCCTCGGCCTGATGGTCGAGGTGCTGGCCGCCCTGGTCCCCGGCGCTGGCCTCGGCCCGGTCGGCGGTCCGGCAGGCGGTCCCGCCGCGGACGACGACATCGGCTATCTGCTGCTCGCCATCGCGCCCGGCGCGCTGCGCGAGCCCGGGGCGTTCCACCGGGACGCTGGCGCGCTGTTCGGCGCCCTGCTGGACTGCCCGCCCGCCGACCCGGCCCGCCCGGTCACCTACCCCGGCTGCCCCGAGGCCGAGCGCGCCGCGGACGCCGAGGCCAACGGCGTTCCCCTGGCCGCGGCGCTGGTCGCCGAGCTGGCCGAGGTCGCGGACCGCGTCGGGCTGGCCATGCCGGAGGTCCGCTGATGCGCGTCGGGATCATCGGCCTCGGCGTGATCTCCCGGTTCTACCTCGCCGCGCTCGGCGACAACGGGCCGCTGCGGCTGGCCGCGGTGTGCGACCGCAGGCGCGCCGCGCTGGCCCCGTTCCGCGGCGAGGTGCGCTGCTACGCCGACCACCGCGACCTCATCGCCGACGGCGGGCTGGACGGTGTCGTGGTGACCGTGCCCAACGACGCGCACGCCGCCGTCTGCCGGGACCTGCTCGACGCGGGCATCCCGGTGTGCGTGGAGAAGCCGCTGGCGATCGACCTGGCCGACGGGCGCGAGCTGGTCGCGCTCGCCCAGGCGCGCGGCACGGTCCTGTTCACCTCCTTCCACCGCCGCTACAACGCCCGCGTCCGGGACCTGCTGCTCGGGCTGCCGCCGCGCTGGGCCATCGACTCGGTGCGCGTGCGCTACCTGGAGCGCATCGAGGAGCACGCGGGCCTCGACCAGTGGTACCTCGACCCGGCGCGGTGCGGCGGCGGCTGCGTCGCCGACAACGGGCCGAACGCCCTCGACCTGGTCCGGATGCTGCTCGGCCCGGTCGAGCTGACCGATGTGGACATCCGCAGGGACGAGCTGGGCGTCGACCGGTGGGCGCGGCTGCTGCTGTCGGCCGAGTGCGGGGCGACCGCGGAGGTCGAGCTGGACTGGTCGCACCCGGGCGAGACCAAGGACATCGAGGTCCGGCTCGCCGACGGCGGGGTGCGGCACGCGGACATGCTGGCCGGGTTCGCCGGGTTCAAGCAGTCGCTGTGGCACGAGTACGCCGGGGTGCTGCGCGCGTTCGCCCTGGCCGTGCACGACGGCGGCCCGGACACCGCGGGCCTGGCCGCCCTGGAGCTGGTGGACGCGGCGTATCGGGCGGAAGGAGCCAGGAGTGATCGAGGACGGCGAGAAGCGGACGGTGTCCGGCACGTTGGTGAAGGTGCTGGTGCACCGCCGGGATGACCGGGGGATGCGGCTGGAGGAGTTCGCCAGCCGCTGCGTGCGGCGGGGCGAGGTGCACGAGCTGGTGACCACCGATCACGGCGTCGCCGACGGGCGCATCGACCGGGTGGGGTTCCTGGGCTTCACCGAGATCGACCGTGGCGGCGTCATCGACCGGGGCGACGCCGTGCACATCGGCGGCGCGTACGTGGGCACCGTGCTCGGCTTCGACGCCTGCCACTTCCCCAACCACTACAACATCCTCATCCACCGGGCGTCCCCGGTGACCGGCTCGGACATCGCGCTGAGCCCGGAGTCGCCGGTGCGGTTCGGATGAGGCGGGCCGTGGTGGCCGGGGCGGGCATGGCGGGCCTGCTCGCCGCCCGGGCGCTGCTCGGGCACGCCGACGAGGTCGTCGTCGTCGAGCCGGACGACCTGCCGGACGCGCCCGGCACCCGGCCCGGCACCCCGCACGCCGAGCAGTTCCACATCCTGCACGCGCTGGCCCGCGGCCTGCTCGACCACTGGTTCCCGGACCTGGCCGCCGAGCTGGCTGCGCACGGCGTGGTCCCGTTGTCCACAGTGGACGGCCGGATGTGCGTGGACGGCCGCATGCGCCCGGTCATCCCGGACGACGAGCTGCTGCCCGTGCACCGGCCGATGGTGGAGTGGCATGTGCGCCGGGCCGTCCTGCCTCGGGTGAAGCTGGTCCGCGACCGCGTGGTCGGGCTGGCGGGCGACCGCCGCCGGGTGTCCGGTGTCGTGCTGGCGGGCGGGCGCTGCGACGCCGACCTGGTGGTGGACGCCAGCGGCCGCGGCACGCGGCAGGGCGAGTGGCTGCGCGGGCTGGGCGTCACCCCGGCGCCGAAGCGGCGCGTGCACCTGGACCTCGGCTACGCGACCGCGCTGTACCACCGCGCGCCCGGCCAGCGCCTCGACGGCCTGCTCGCCGTGCACTCCCTGCGGTCGGCAGCCTGGCCGGACCCGGGCGTGAGCTGCGTGGCGGCCGTGTCGCCGGACCGCTGGCTGTGCACCGTCGCGGGCTACGGCGAGCGCCGCCCGGGCCGCGCGGCCGAGGCGTTCCGGGAGCGGCTCCTGGCCGAGCCCGCGCCCGCGTTCGCCGCGCTGGTGCGCACGTGCGCGCCCGCGACGCCGGTCGCCGTGCACCGCTTCCCGCACAGCGTGCGCCGCGACTTCCACCGCGCGGACGGTCAGCCGGAGGGCCTGGTGTCGGTGGGCGACGCGGTGGCGTCGTTCAACCCCGTGTACGGGCAAGGCGTGCCGTCCGCTGCCATGCACGTCTCGGCGATGAGCGCGTGGCTGGCCGAGGGGTCCTCGGTGGAGGCCTACTTCGAGCGGCTGCGCGTGCTGGTCGACGCCGCGTGGCAGACCTCGGTCGTCGCCGACTTCCGGCTCCCGCACGTGCGCGGCGAGCGGCCGCGCGGGCACCGGGTCATGCAGGCGGTCGGCGCGGCGATCGACCGCGCGGCGATGGCCGACCCGGTGGTGGCGCGCCGGTTCCTCGACGTGGTCAACATGCGCGAGCACCCGCGCGAGCTGCTGCGGCCGGACATCCTCGGCCGCGCCCTGCGCAACGAGGCGCGGCTGCGGCTGACCCGCTAGCGCACGGCGAGGGCCCCGGGGGATCGCCCCGGGGCCCTCGTCGCGTCAACCGCCGGGTCAGCGACCCAGCAGGTTGATGTCGGACGTGCCCTGGTGGTAGGCCCGGACCGCGTCCACGAGCTCCTCGACGGACAGCGCGCCGCTGCCGTTGGTGTCCAGCTGCGCGAAGGCGTTGTCGGCCTGCATCGCGTCGACGCCGACGGCCTGCATCCAGCGCTTGAACTCCTGCTGGTTGACCTCGCCGTCGCCGTCGGTGTCGCAGATGTCGACGATGGCCTCGATGGTGGGGCGCAGGTTGCGGTCGAAGCCCGCGTCGCCGCCCTCCACCAGCTCCTTCTCCGAGACCTGCAGGAACTGGTCCATGGTGATCTTGCCCTGCGGCCCGACCTTGGCCTTGGTCGCGAGCTTGTCCCACATGCCGAGGTAGGCCGACATCAGCGCCCGGCCCTTGGGGTTGTTCTCCTGCTCGCCGAACGCCTGCAGGATGCGACGGGCCTCGGTCTCGTAGTCGGACTTGTCGATGGTCCCGTCGCCGTTGGAGTCCCACAGCTCGAAACGGCGCTTGAGGCGGCTGTCCTGGACGCTAGCGGTCACAACCATGCTCCTTCGGATTCTGTGGTGATTTCCCTTGTCCCGGGAGCGACCCGCGCATTCGGCGAAAGCTCCGCTGTCCCGACAGTAGTCCGGGATGGTCATTTCGGCAGCCATCGCCGAGCACCCTCTTCGAGTGTATTCAAACGTCCCCGATCGGTTAGTCGCGATCACGCTGCGGAAGCGGCAGCCATATTGCGACCGGCGCATACACGCAGGATGCGTACCGTAGGAGCAGAAACGATCAGTCGCATCGGACTATCGAGTGAAAACGCGTACACGAATTAGCGACTGCCCCGATCGGGCGTTCCGGTAAATAGTGGACGCGCCACCTCGATCGACCAGTGGAGGAATCATGGGATTCGCCCGTGCGGTCCGGATCGGCGCGCTCGCCCCGGCCGTGCCCGCCGCCGCGAGCGATGGGGCCGTCGTCATCGATGCCGGGGCCGCGCAGATCGCCGCCAGCCGTCGCAGCGCCTGAGCGATGGGACTCGACCTCGTCGTCTTCGGCCTCGGCTACGTCGGCCTGCCGCTGGCCCGGCGCGCGTGCGCGGCCGGGCTTTCCGTCACCGGCGTGGACGTCTCCCGCGACGTGGTCGCCGGGCTGCGGGCGGGCCGCTCGCACATCGGCGACATCCCCGACCGCGACATCGCGGCCATGCTCGACGCCGGGTTCACCGCCACGGTCAACCCGGCCCCGGTCGGCGCGGCGGACACGGTGGTGATCTGCGTGCCGACGGGCCTGGTCGACGGCGAGCCCGACCTGGGCGCGGTGCTGTCGGCGGCCAGCGCGGTGGCCCGGCACCTGCGGCCGGGGACGCTCGTCGTGCTGGAGTCCACCAGTTACCCGGGCACCACGGAGGAGGTGCTCGCGCCCGTGTTGGAGTCCGGCGGGCTGGTCGCGGGCGCTGACTTCCACCTGGCGTTCTCCCCCGAGCGCATCGATCCCGGCAACGCCGAGTTCTCCTTCGAGAACACGCCCAAGGTCGTCGGCGGGCTGACCCCGGTCTGCGCCAAGCGGTGCGCGGCGTTCTACGAGGACCTGGTCGACACCGTCGTCGTCGCGGCCGGGCTGCGCGAGGCGGAGACGGCCAAGCTGCTGGAGAACAGCTACCGCCTGGTCAACATCGCCCTGGTGGACGAGTTGGCGGTGTTCTGCGCGGGCATGGACGTCGACGTGTGGGACGTGCTGCGGTGCGCGGCCACCAAGCCGTTCGGGTTCCAGCCGTTCACCCCCGGCCCGGGCGTCGGCGGGCACTGCATCCCGGTCGACCCGCAGTACCTGGCCAGCCGGGCGCGCTCGGCCGGGCTGCCTGCGACGCTGATCTCCACGGCGCTGGCGGTGACCGCCGGGATGCCGGGGTACGTCGCGCGCCGGGCGCGGGACCTGCTGGCGCGCGTCGGCCCGGTGCCGGGAGCTCGGGTGGTGCTGGTGGGCGTGACCTACAAGGCGGATGTGGCGGACATGCGCCAGTCGCCCGCGGTCGGCGTGGTGCGGCACCTGCGCGCGATGGGCGTCCAGGTGTCCTATCACGACCCCTATGTGGATGAGTTCACTGTGGATGGTGTGCGTGTGCCGTCCTGGTCCGGTGACGCGGACCTGGCGGTGGTGCTGCAGGACCACCGGCGGGTCGACCTCGGCGCGGTCGTGCGCGCGGCGCGGGTCGTGCTGGACACCCGCGGGGTCGCCGTGGGCGATCACGTCGTGCGGCTCTAGCGGTCGATCATCGCCAGGTAGTGGCCGAGTCGGGCGGACGCGTCGAGCATGGCGACGCCCCGCGCGGTGAGCCTGCGCCGCCAGTCGCGCAGGGCGTCGGCCAGCGCGTCCGCGCCGCCCGCCGTGCGGAGCCGCCGGACCACGTCGGCGATGCGGTCGAGGGGGTAGCCGCCGCGCCTGAGCAGGTGGGCGAGTTCGGCGTCGCGGACGTCCTGGGCCCGGTAGACGCGGTAGCCGGTGGCGGGGTCGCGCTCGGGGGCCAGGATTCCCGCGGCCTCCCAGGCGCGCAGGGTCGCCGGGGTGAGGCGGAGCCTGCGCGCCAGTTCGCCGACGGCCCGGACGGCGGTGTCCGCTGGGCGGTCCGCCGGGGTATCGGCAGTCGTCAGGTGGATCACCGCTTCGTGGACCGCGTCGAGGGTGTCGCTGTCGTGGAGCGCTTGGGCGTGGCCGCGGTGGATGGCCGTCAGGGCGTCGTCGAGGTCGCCGTCGTGGACCGCGGTCATGATCCGGCCCGCCGTCCGGTGCCCGTAGGCCGGGATGAGGGCGAGGTAGGCGCGCAGGGCGGCGGCGTGCGCCTCGGTGTAGACGCGGTAACCGCTGGGGGTGCGGTCGGCGGGCGGGAGGAACCCGTCGCGCTCGTAGTTGCGGACGGCCTGGGTCGAGATCCCGTGCTCGCGGGCGAGGTCCGTCGGTCGCATGGTTATCACCGGTTTGAGACTTTACGCTCCCGGTCAGAGGTCAACGCGAGCTCAGGTTTCCACCGAGTCTTCAAAGATACGGTTAAGACCTATGAGTCAGGACATCATGGACGTCATCACCGCCGCGGACGAGCTGGTGGCCATCGGCGAGCCGACGCACGCCGAGCCCGCGTTCGGGCTGATCCGCAACGAGCTGGTCGGCAGGCTGGCCGAGCACGGCTTCCGGTCGGTCGCCCTCGAGGTCGACCGGGTCGCGGCGCTCATCGTGAACGACTACGTCCAGGACGGCGTGGGCACGCTCGACGCGGTGCTGCGCGAGGGCTTCTCCCACGGCTGGGGCGAGTTCGACGCCAACCGCCGACTGGTCTCCTGGATGCGCGAGTACAACCGGGGCCGCCCGCCGGAGGGGCGGCTGGCCTTCCACGGCTTCGACACGCCGATGGAGACCATGAGCGCGCCCAGCCCGCGGTCCTATCTGGAGCACGCCCGCGACTACCTGGGGCTGGACACCGACATCGCGGCCCTCACCGGCGACGACGAGCGGTGGAGCCGGACGGAGGCGGTCATGGACCCGGAGGCCTCGCCCGGGGCCACCGCCGAGGCCGACCGGCTGCGCGTGCTGGCCGACGACATGCTCACCACGCTCCACGCGCGCGCACCCGAGCTGATCGCCGCGTCCTCGCGCGAGACGTGGTCCCGGGCCAGGACGCGCCTGACGGCGGGTCTCGACCTGTTGCGCTACCACGCGCAGGCGGCGCGGCGCGTCGAGCCCGCGGCGCGGCTGGCGGGCCTGACCGCGACCCGGGACGCGCTCATGGCCCGCAACCTCGTCGAGATCCGCGCCGCCGAGGCCCGCCGGGGCGGCACGCTCGTCTTCACCCACAACCTCCACCTGCGGCGCACGGTCAGCACCATGGCGATGGGCGGCACGGAGGTCAGCTGGTACTCCGCCGGGGCGATCCTGGACGCCCTGGGCGAGCGGTGCACGGTCATCATGGGCAGCATCGGGCGCAGTGCGGCGCTGGGACTGGGCGAACCCGACCCCGACACCTTCGAGGGCCGGTTGAGCGGCCAGGTCACCGGATGGGGTCTGGTCCGGCCCGGTCCCGGGCGACCGAGGACCGACACCGCCCGCCAGCGGGGCTACTTCCCGCTAGATCAGGCGACGCTGGACGGCGCCGCCGCCGTGCTGCACATCGCAGGCGCGTAGCGGGTCTCGAAGTCCAGCAGGAAGCGCTTGCGCTCGACGCCGCCGCCGTAGCCGGTGAGGTCGCCGGTCGAGCCGACAACGCGGTGGCAGGGCACGATCACGCTGACCGGGTTGCGGCCGTTGGCCGCGCCGACCGCGCGCGAGGCCGTCGGGCGGGAGACGCGCAGGGCGAGTTCGCCGTAGGTGATCGTCTCGCCGTAGGGGATCTCGCACAGGGCGCGCCAGACCTCCTGCTGGAACGGCGTTCCGTGCAGGTTCAGCGGGACGTCGAAGTCGGTCAGCTCGCCTGCGAAGTAGGCGTCGAGCTGGGCCTTGACCTCCGGCAGGATGGTGTCGTCGCGGCCGCCGAACGTGCTGTCGGCCGGGCGGTGGCGCTGGTCGGTCATGTAGAGGCCGGAGAGGGTGCCGTCGGTGGCGACCAGGGTGAGCGGGCCGACCGGGCTGTCGATGACGGTGTGCGCACGCACTGTGGTTCCTCGCTTTCGGGTACCCGTCCAGGATGGCCTGCCGCCGGACGGGCGCGCTGGCGGGAATCGGTCATAGCGGTTCACCGGGAACCGATCGGGGTACCTGGGTCGTTGACAGGGTGAGCCGAGGAAAGGACCGCCATGCCGCTGTTGAAGCGACTCACCGCCCTCGCGGGCGCCGCGGCCGCCGCGAGCAAGTACGCGCGCAAACATCCGGACAAGGTGGACCGCTGGGCCGCCAAGGCAGGCCAGTTCGTCGACCGGCGCACCCACGGCAAGTACCACGACCGCATCGGCTCGCTGGTCCGCCGGGTCCAGGACTCCGCCCACGGCCGCCGCGCCCACTGACCCACCCCGCCCTCCCCCAGACCGGATGCCCCGGCCGGACCCGCCCCTTGTCCGGCCGGGGCATCGCCACGCCCGGCCCCGACCACCGCAGGCCTTCGCTCCCATCAGTCGCTCGCCCTAGCGTCACCGCAGCGCGCACGACTACCGCAGCTCTCACCTTTCGCCCCATAGGGCGTCACTCGACTCCGCCCCCGACCACAACGCGCACCACCACCGCAGGTCTCACCATTCGCTCCACCACGGCGTCACCCGCAACGGCCACCGCAGCTATCACCACTTACAGCCGGGCCGTCCCTCCACCCACGGTGTCAAGGCTCCCAGCCGGAAGCGCGCTCCGCGTCAGCCCGGTGGTAGTTCGTCGATGATGTCCGCGAGGGTGATCCAGTCCGGGGTGGCGGGCGCGTCCTCGTCCAGCGGCACGACCGGGAGGCGCCACCAGTCGCCGTGCGGGTGCCGCTCCGGGGGGCCCGAGATGACGCCGATGCCCACGAACTGGGGGTTTCCCGAGCGGAAGTCGCACATCCCGAAGGTGACGACCGTGCCGGGCTCTGGCCAGGTTTCCATCGCTCCCCCGCGTGCGCTGCTCCGTCCATACTGACACACCCCTCACCCGGTCGGCGCAGTGAGCGGGTGTCCACGGTGTCCACAAAGTCTGAAATCGGTTGGTGAATCCCTTCCGGAAACCGAGGGTCATCGGGTGTCCTGCCTGCTGCTTCGCCGAATAACGTCGGCTCGCCGGTTTTGCCGGGAACCCTGGTGCACCGGTCCGGGGCGGCAGCGTCCCGGTCCCTGCTGAACGGAGAGGTAGATGCGCAAAACCATAGGCATCGCAGGCGCCGCTGCCTGCCTGGCCGCGGGCCTGGCGGTGAGCCTGCCCGCGGGGGCGGCTCCGCAGGCGCTCGTGCCCGCGCTCGAACGCGACCTCGGGCTGACGACCGCGCAGGTCCACGAGTTGCTGAGCCGGGAGGACGCCGCCCGCGCGCTCGTTCCCGCCGTGTCGGAGGCGGCGGGAACGGCGTTCGGCGGCGCGTGGCTCGACCGCGGCACGCTGCGGGTCGGCGTCACCGATCCCGCGCTGGTCAACGAGGTGACCGCCGCGGGCGGCACGGCGGCCATCGTCGAGCACTCGGCGGACGCGCTGAACGCGGTGAAGTCGGCGCTGGACGCGAAGGCCGAGACCGCCCCCGAGGAGATCACCGGGTGGTACGTCGACGTGCCGTCGAACACCGTCGTGGTGAAGACGCTGTCCGACACGCAGGCCGTGCAGTCCTTTGTGGATGGCCTGACCCCCGTTCGGGTGACCGTGGTGGAGTCCCGGCCGCGTCTCTACACCGACGTGATCGGCGGCGACGCGTACTACATCAACGAGTCCGGCCGGTGCTCGGTCGGGTTCGCGGTGGAGGGCGGGTTCGTCACCGCGGGCCACTGCGGCGAGCCGGGCGCCACCATCACCGGCGTCGACAAGACGGAGATGGGCGTGGTCGAGGACTCGTCCTTCCCCGACAACGACTACGCCTGGGTGAGCGTCGTCGACTCGTGGACGCCCAGCCCCGTCGTCAACGGCTACGGCCACGGCGACGTGACCGTCACCGGCTCCGAGGCCGCGGCGGTGGGCGCGAGCATCTGCCGCTCCGGCTCGACGACCGGCTGGCAGTGCGGCACCGTGGAGGCGCTGGACGAGACCGTCCAGTACGCCGAGGGCACCGTCAGCGGCCTCACCAGGACCGACGCCTGCGCCGAGCCCGGCGACTCCGGCGGCTCGTGGGTCAGCGGCACGCAGGGCCAGGGCGTCACCTCCGGCGGTTCGGGTGACTGCGCCAGCGGCGGGACGACGTTCTTCCAGCCGCTCGGCGAGATCCTCGAGACCTACGGGCTGACCCTCGTCACGGGGTAGCGCGGACCGTGGGGCCCGCCTCGTCCCGGGGCGGGCCCCCGCCGTGTTCTCGTACAGTCGGTGCCATGGGGCGCGACGCTGACATCCGGGTCGGGACGACGGACCGCGAGCGGGCCGTGGCGGCGCTGTCGGACCACCTCGCCGAGGGGCGGATCGACATCGGCGAGTACGAGACCCGCTGCGCCGCGGCCACCGCCGCCCGCACCCGGGGCGACCTGCGCGCCGTCTTCGCCGACCTGCCCGCGCCGCACCCGCGGTTCGACCCGCCCGCGCCATCGCCCGAGCCGGTCCGGCCCGCGCCGCCGACGGTGAAGCAGCGGAACACCAGCCTGGTGATCGGCGGGTTCCTGGTGGCCGGGATCGGACTGATCGTCGCGGTGGCCGCGGTGACGAACTCGTGGTGGGCGCTGGCCCCGGCCCTGGTCGTCGCCGCGGTCCTGGTGATGGTCGTCTCCTGAGTCAGCCGACCAGGTCGCGCAGGCGGGCCAGCAGGTCCGCGCGGCTCGCCGCGCCCAGGCGCGAGCGCATGCGCGCCATGTGGTGCTCCACCGTCTTCGCCGAGATGAACAGCCGGTCGCCGATCTGCCGGTAGGTCATGCCCGCCAGGACCAGGCCCGCCACCTGCAGTTCGCGTTCGCTGAGCCGGGCGGGCTCGCCCGCGGCGTCCGGGGCGGGCGTCGTCGCGGGCCCCTGCAGGCCGCGGGCGCACTCCAGGAGTCCGACCATGGCGCCGCGGTCGTGGGTGCGGATCGCCGCCTGGCCTGCCAGCCGCGCGCCGTCCCAGCGCAGTCCCGCCGCGTGCAGGCCGCGGGCGGCGGACTCCACGGCGGCGCGGTCGACGTCGCCGGCGACCACCCGCAGCCACACCTGGGCCGCGGCGGCGATGGCGGCGGTCGCCGGTCCGGCGCCTGCCGTCGCGCGCAGGGCGTCGGCGTGCCGGGCGGCGGCGTCGGGGCGCTCGGCGAGGAGTTCGGCGTGCAGGGCGTGCCAGTGCGGCATCGTCGTCCACAGTGGAGGTTCACCGAGGTCGGCCAGCAGCGACCGGGCCGCGGCCAGGTGCGGGGCGATGCGGTCGCACTCGCCGAGCCGGGCCGCGGCGACGGCCAGCTCGCCCAGCGGCAGCAGGGTGAACAGGTCGACCGGCTGGCGGGCGACGGCCGCGCACGCGCGGTCCCAGCAGCGGCGCAGCGCGCCGAGGTCGCTGCCCCGGCGGGCCAGGCCGACCGCGAGGCCAGCGGCGAACACCGCGTCGCGGCCGGTGGGCTCGCCCTCCATGGCAGCGGTGGCGGTGGCGTCGTCCCCGGCCATCATGGCCGCCCAGCCGCGCAGCAGCCGGTGCCGGGCGGCCAGCGGCGCGCCGCCGACCCGGGCGGCGATGGCGCGGTCGAGCACGGGCACGGCGGCGGCGGGATCACCGCAGTGCAGCGCCATGAGCGCGGCGATGGCGGCCGGGCTGTCCGGCAGGAGCGCGCCCGCGCCGACCGGCTCCAGCGCCTCGGCGGCGTGCACCACAGTGGACAGAGCGGGGCCGGACAGCGAGTCGATGACGCCGCGCGCGGTGGCCGTCACCGCGCCCGCGAACACGGTGGGCGGGGCGTTCTCGGCCTCCTTGAGCGCGACGCGCGCCTCGTCGGGCCTGCCAGCGCCGACGTAGCCGATGGCGGCGAACGCGGCGGCGACGGCGGTGCCGCTCCACCGGTACAGCTCGGCGCTGCGGGCCAGTTGGCCACGGTGGGCGAGGGCGGCGCCCGCGACCGCGGCTGCCCGGGCGCGCGCGTCATCGGGGCCGTGGGCGATCAGCGCGTCCGCGCGGCGCAGGGCGGCGGCCGGGCGGCCCGCGCGGGCCTCGGCCTCGGCCCACCCCGCCTGGTCGACGTCGTGGCCCGCGGCGGCGGCGGCCGCGTACAGCCGCACGGCCGCCTCGGGCGCGCACTCCTCGGCAGCGGCGGCGAACAGCTCGGCGACGGCCGGGCCGGACGCGCCCGCGTCGAGCAGCGCTGTCGCGGTGGCCGCCACCGGCCCGCCCGCGGCGAGCCGGGCCGAGGCCAGCGCGGCGAACACGGCGGCGCGCTCCTCGGCGGGCACCAGCGCCCGCACGGCCGTCGCGGCGATGGGCAACAGGGCGCCGTCGGCCGCGGTCAGCCCGCCAGCCCGCACCTCGGCGACGACCTCGGCGGTCGGCCGGTCGAGCAGGCCCGGGGGCAGGTCGGCGACCCCGGCCGCCGCGGCGACCAGCACCCGCCGGGCGTCGGCGTCGAGCCGGTCGACGTCGAACCGGAACTCCTCGACGGCCGCGGCGTCGACGGTCTTGCTCAGGCGGGCGGCGTCCGGGCTCGTGTCTGCGGTCGTGCCTGCGGCGTGCGCCCTCGTGGTCAGGTGTGCCGCGTCCGCGGTCGAGGGCAGGCGGACGGCGTCCGTGCTGGGCGAGTGGGCGGTTTCCGCCGTCGCGGCCCGGCGGGTGGCGTCTGCGGTCGTGGTCGGGTGGGTTGTGGTCGAGTGGGCGGTGTCCGTGAGCGTGGGCGGGTGGGGGGCGTCGGTGGGCGTGGTCAGGTGGGCGGCGAGGCGGTGGACGAGGCCCGGGACGCCGCCGGTGAGCCGGTGGACGTCGGCGGCGGCCCGCGGGTCGGCGCCGGTGAGCCGCAGGCACGCGCGCAGCCGCTCGACGTCGAACGGCCGCAGCACGATCTGTCCGCGCAGCCGGGCGAGCACGGCGGCCAGCCCGGCGGGCCGGGGCCACGGCCGTGCGGCGACGACGAGGTCGAGGCGGTCGTCGGCGGCCAGGTCGGCCAGTTCGGCCAACCCGGCGTCGCCGAGCAGGTGCGCGTCGTCGACCAGCAGCAGCCCCGACTCCGGCGCGACCCCGCGCCGGTGCCGGACCGCCCCGGGCACCTCGGCGAGCCGGTCGAGCAGCGCGGACTTGCCGTACCCGCCGGGGGCGATGACGGCCAGCCGGACCGGCCCCCGCCCCCCGGCCGCGATGTCGGCGCACAGCCGCCGCGTCGGCTCGTCCAGGATCAGGTCGGCGGGACGCAGGTGCCCCGGGATCACGTCGCCCCCCTGTCCCGCCGCCCGAACCGCCGCCGCGGCGCCACCAACGGCTTGATCTCCACAGGCGGCCGAGCAGGCGGCTCAGCGTCAACCGGCAGCCGCACAGGCGGAAACCCGGGATGCGACACCACGGTGTCCAGCGTGTCCAGCCCCCCGGGTCGCGAGGGCACGGCAGGCAGGTCCCGACGCCCCGCCGGGCCCCCAGCCTCCGCCCGAGCACCCCCCGCACCAAGCAGCGGGTCGGCAGGACCCGAGACGCCCATCCGCCCACCCCGAGCACCACCCGCCTTGACGGCAGGATCGCCCCCGTCCGACAGCGCCCCCGCACCGCCAGCGCCCCGCACCGGCCGAAACCCCGGATCGGAGCCATCCCGCAGCTCCTGGAAGGCAGGGTCGGCCCCCTCCCGCACCGGCCGAAACGCCGGGTCCGAACCCGCCAACCGATCGTGCCGATCGCCACCGGCACCCACCGGCCGAAAGCCGGGGTCGGAACCCACCGACCGGTCGGGCCGATCACCACCGGCACTCACCGGCCGAAACGCAGGGTCCGAACCCACCGACCGATTGGAACGATCGCCACCAGCACTCACCGGCCGGAAGCCGGGGTCCGAGCCATCCCGCACCGGGCGGAACGCCGGGTTTGAGCCGTCCGGGTGGCGGACCGGGGGGAAGGCCGGGTCGGAGGCGCTGGTGCGGGCGCCGGGGAGGGCGAGGCGGGGGCGGGCGGCCAGGGCGGCGCCGCGGGCGGGGAGAGTGGCGGGGTCGTCGGCGACTGTGGTGGGCATGGGGAGGGTGGCGGCTAGGGGGGCGACCAACGGCGAGCGGGCGACGCCGCCCGCGATGACCGCGCGCGCGGGCGGGTCTGCGGACAGGTACGCGCGGAACGCGTCGATCGTGCGGGTCAGGGTCGGGCGGGCCGCGTCGTCGGGGTCCAGGTCGGCTCCGGCGGTGTCCGGGAGGACGGTGTGGCCCGCGAGGTCGAAGGCGGTCGGGCCGCGGTGGAGCAGGGCGTACTCCACGCGGCGGCCGCCCAGCAGGGCGACGCCCAGGGACTGGCCGGGGGACAGCGGGGACCGGAAGTGCTCGGCCTCCGCCGCGGCCACCACCGTCGGCAGCAGCAGCGCGCCCGGGTACCCCGCCGCCGCCAGCGCGTCGCGGAAGAGGCCCCTGCGGTACGTCCCCCATTCGGGTGGATGCGTCACCGCCACCCGATCAGGTGGCGCGCCCTCGCCGTCGACAACCCGGTCGGCGATGGCGGCGATGAGGGTCGCCAACAGGTCGTGGGCGGTGTACGCCACGCCGTCCAGCAGCACGGGGACGTCGTCGCCGACGTGGTCCAGCAGGTCGGCCGCGACCGACCCGACGGGCAGGGCCAACGCGGCCGCACCCGTCACGACCTCGCCGTCCGCCACCGCCAGCAGCGGCAGGACGTCGGCGTCGACCACCACGGGCGCCCCGTCGCGCCTGCACACGGCCGCCGCGCCCCGGGTACGGCCGACGTCGACGCCGAGCACGTACGGCATGACTGGACTCCTCCGGCGGGACGCGGCCACGTGCCCCTGTTCGTACCAGGCGACGGTCCCCGCATGGCAACCCCGGGTGGCCAAGCCGTCACCCCCTAATCCCCTAACGAGTGAAACGCCCTCCCCCGTTGGTGCGTTAGGAGTAGACCGGGAGTGATCCCCGATGTGGCGGTCCGCCGGGGGCCCATAGCGTGATCACCGCTGCCCGGGCCGATGCCCCGGCCGGGCCGCAGTCCCTCCTTTCACCTCCCTCTTTGGAGCCGGTCCCCGTGATCACCCCCGACCAGACCCTGCACGACTTCGTGCTCACCCTCCTCACCGACGACGCCGCCCGCACGGCCTTCGCCGCGGACCCGGGCTCCTGCCTGTCGGCCGCGGGTCTGGACGACATCACCGCCGCCGACGTCCAGGACGTCATCCCGCTGGTCGTCGACTACGCCCCCGCTGGCCTCGACCTGACCGCGCCCACCGCGGAGGCCACCGCCATCGGCCAGCTGCAGGCCTTCGCCGAGGCCGCCGGTGAGCTGTCGGCCTCCGCCGACGGCGTCTCGGGCGCCGTCGAGGGCACCTCCGACCTGGCCTCCGGCGGCGGGGACTTCGCGGTCTCCACCGACGGCGGCGCGGGCGACTTCCGCTTCTACTCCGAGGCCGTCAACGCCGAGGGCGAGCTCGCGGCCTCCACCGACGGCGTGGCCACCGGCTTCGGCGCCGACGCGGACATGGCCGTCGCCAGCGGCGACGCCCTCCTCACCACCGCAGGCGCCGCGGGCGACTTCGCCGTCACCTCCGACTACGCCGCCGCCGCGGGCACCATCACCGCGTCGGCCGAGGGCGCCGCGGGCGCCGTCTACGGCGAGGCGGCCAGCGCCGCGTTCGCGGGCGAGTTCACCGCGACCGCCGACGGCGGCGCGGGCGGCTTCGCGCTCGGCACCGACTCCTTCTACACCGGCGGCGACGCCGCGCTGTCCACCGACGGCGCCGCGGGCGCGTTCGGCGTCGAGTCCGACCTGGCCTCCGGCGAGGGCGGCATCGCCGCCTCCACCGACGGCGTTGCCGCGGGCTTCACCAGCGCCTCCGACCTCGGCTCCCTGGGCGCCGAGACCGCGCTGAGCACCAACGGCGGCGCGGGCAGCGTGTCGGTCGACAGCGGCTTCGGCGCGGTCGGCGGCGGCGTGGCGGCCTCGGCCGACGGCGTGGGCGCGGGCTTCACCAGCGCGTCCGCCCTGGGCTCCTTCGACGCCGACACCACCGTCTCCACCGAGGGCGGCGCGGGCAGCGTCTCCCTCGACAGCGGCTTCGGCGCGGTCGGCGGCGGCCTGGCCGCCTCGACCGACGGTGTCGACGCCGGTCTGGCGCTGGACTCCGACGCGCTCGCCCTCGGCGGCGACCTGTCCGTGGGCACCGGCGGGCTCTCCGCCGCCGCGGACGTCTCGCTCGGCGGCCTGGAGCTGCCCGAGCTGGCCACCCCGCAGCTGGGCGGGCTGGACGACGTGACCGGCCTGCTGGACGCCGACGCCCTGCGCGCCGGTGACGTGACCGTCGGCACGGTCGCCAACTACGTCACCGCGGGCGGCGACCTGTCCGCGGCGAACATCGCCGACCTGGGCGGCGTGCTGCCGACCGTCACCGAGGGCCTGCCGGTCGACGTGCCCGCGCTGGACGGCCTGCCCGCCGACGTGCCGGAGCTGGGCGACCTGCCCGCCGACCTGCCGGTCGAGGTGCCCGAGCTCGCCGACCTGCCGGTCGACGTCCCGGCCGTGCCCGCCGAGCTGCCCGTCGAGGTCCCCGAGCTGGGCGACCTGCCCGTCGACCTGCCGGTCGAGCTGCCCGAGCTGCCCGTGGACCTGCCGGTGGCCAACCCGCTGCCGGAGCTGGGCTCCCTGCCGCAGACCGCGGGCGAGCTGGTCGGCGGCGAGTCGCCGCTGGGCGCCGTCACCGGCGACAACGGCCTGCTCGACGTGGGCGGCGTGACCGACACGCTGGGCCTGGACGGCTGATCGTCACCGCACCGAGGAAGCGGGGCCGGGTGATCCCGGCCCCGCTTCCGTGTTTCCGCCCACCGCTGTTTCCCCCGAGATCGCGCACACGGCACACTCGTCCGGGTGACGGCACCCTGGCTGGAGCTGTTGGACGACACGATCCGCGCCTGCGCCGAGTTCGACCGGCCCGACCTGGCGCAGCGGCTGCGCGCGCGCCGCGCCAGCCTGCTCGGGCCCGCCCGCAGAGTCGTCGTGTTCGGCTGCCCTGGCCAGGGCAAGAGCCAGCTGGTCAACGCCCTGCTGGGCGCCGCCGTCTGCGCGGTCGGCGACGACGTCACCACGGCCGTGCCCGCCGTCCTCAGGCATGCCGAGACCCCCACCGCCGCCGTGCTGGGCGCCGCGGACGCGGGCGGGCCGGTGGAGACGGCCACCGCGCGGGCCAACAAGCACCCCGAGGCCGTCGGCGCCGAGATCGGCCTGCCCCGCGCCCTGCTCGGCTCCGGCATGGAGCTCGTGGACGCGCCCCCGGTGGGCGAGCCGACCGGCAGGCGCACCGAGCTGGCGATGGCCGCGCTGGCCGAGGCCGACTGCGCGCTGCTGGTCAGCGACGCCACCGCCGCGCTCACCCCGCTGGAGCTGGACCTGCTCGGCCAGGTCGCCCGGCTGTGCCCGGCGGTCGCCGTCGTGCTGACGAAGATCGATATGGTGCCGCGCTGGCGGCACGTCGCCGAGGTCGACCGCAACCGGCTGGCGGACGCGGGCCTGGTCGCGCCGGTCGTGCCGGTGTCGTCGGTGCTGCGGTTGGCCGCGGCCAAGGCCAACGACCGGGGCCTCAACGCCGAGTCCGGGTTCACCGCGCTGGTGGAGTGCCTGCGCGCGGCGGTGCTGGCCGACCCGGCCGCGGCCGCGGGGCGGGCCGCGGCGGCGACCTGCGCGGTCGTCATCGAGGAGCTGATGGGCCCGGTGAAGGCGCGCGCCGCAGCGCTGCCGCCAGCGGTGTCGCAGGACGGCCTGGTCAAGGCGACCAAGCGCGTCGAGCAGGTGCAGCGCGACGCCGCCCGGATGCAGACCCAGCTGGCCGACGACGTGGCCGACCTCAACTCCGACGTGGAGTACGACCTGCGCGACCGCACCCGCCGCGTGCTGCGCGAGGTCGACGACTACTTCGAGGAGGCCGACCCGCTCAAGGTCTGGCCGGAGTTCAGCGACTGGATGCGCGAGACGCTGACGACGGTCGCCGAGGCCAACGCCGACTGGCTGCTGCGCCGGTTCGAGTGGATCGCCGGTCGGCTGGCCGCCGAGGTGGACGACCTGCCCGCGCTGCTGGACTCCGCGGGCGTGGACGACCTGCGCACGCCCAGGGTGGAGCCGTTCACCCCGGTGCAGAAGATGTTCGTCGGCCTGCGCGGCTCCTACAGCGGTTTACTCATGTCCGGTCTGGCGACGACGTTGGCGGGGCTGCCGCTGATCAACCCCATCTCGATCGGCGCGGGCGTGGCCTTCGGCGCGCGCAGCGTCTTCGAGGAGCGCGGCGCCCGGCTCAAGCGCCGCCAGGCGGTGGCCAAGACGGCGGCGCAGCGGCACGTGGACGACTTCTTCCTCGCGTACGGGAAGCAGACGCGGGACGCGGTCCGGCTGATCCACCGGGCCCTGCGCGACCGGCTGGACGAGGTCGCCCGCCAGGTCCGCGCCGACGCGGCCGAGTCGGCGGGCCGGGTCAAGCGCGCGGTGGAGGCCGCGAACGCCCGCCGCACCGAGCTCATCACGGGCGTGCGGCGCGACCTGACCAAGCTGGGCACCCTGCGCGGCCGCGCCGAGGCCGCCCGCAGGCCGCTGACCGTCCCGCGGGGGCTCACGGCGTGACCACGGGCATGCTCGCCGCCGTCTGGTCCCTTGTGGACACCGCACTCGCCGCCTACCGGGGCGACCCGCGCGCGACCGCGTTCCTGGAGGCGTGCCGGGCCGCGCTGTCCGGACCGCTGCGGGTGGCGGCCGTCGGCGCGGCCGGGTCGGGCCGCTCGACGCTGCTGGACGCCATCGTCGGCGAGCCGTTCACCGCCCGCGCGTCCCGGCTGGTGGTGGACTGGCCGGGCGCGGTCGAGCTGATCGACGGCGACGGCGACCACGACGCGGCGCTGGTCCTGCTGCCGCGTCCGGCCGCCCCGTTCCCGGACGCGCTGGACCCGGTGGCGTCCATCGCGGTCCTCTCCCGCGCGGACGAGCTGGGCGGGGGCCGGGTGGACGCGATGGTGTCGGCCCGCCAGCTGGCCCGCAGGCACGCCCGGGGCGAGCTGGGCGCGCTCTGCCAGGACGTCGTCGCGGTGTCCGGCCTGACGGCGCTGGCGTCGGCCACGATGACCGCCGAGGAGGACGCCACGCTGCGCGCGCTGGCGGGGCTCCCGCGCGCGGAGCTGGAGCCCGCGCTGCTGTCGGTGGACCGCTTCACCGGCTCGGCGCTGCCCGTGCCCGCCGCCGAGCGCGTGGCCCTGGTCGAACGCCTGGGCCTGTTCGGCGTCCGCCTGGCCCTGTCGGCGGCGCGTCGGTCGGCGGACCCGCGGGCGGAGCTGTCCCGCGCCAGCGGCGTCGGCGAGATCCGCACGGCCGTCGCCGAGTGCTTCGCCGACCGCGCCGACACCCTCCGCGCCCGCTCGGCCCTGACCGCCGTCGACTCCCTCGTCCGCGCCGATCCCCGCCCCGGCATGGCCGCCGAGGTCGAACGCGTCACGGCCGGGGCGCACGAACTCCGCGAACTCCGCCTCCTGGCCTCCCTCCGCTCGGGCCGAGTCTCCCTGGACGACCTGGGCGACGACGCGGTGACGGAAGCCCGCTACCTCCTGGGCGCAGCAGGCCCCAACCGCCTCGCCTGCACCGACGACCCCTACACCGCCCTCCTCCGCTGGCGAGCCCGAGCCCTCGACACCACCCTCCCCGACGCACAACGCCGAGCGGCAGGCATCATCGCCCGCACCTGCGCCGCCCTCGCCACCCGCTGAGCCACCGGCACCGCTCTCCGGATGGGAGGGGGGTCGCTCAGGGTTCGGTGGCGAGGCGAATCGGGCGACGCTGAACCGTCGGCCCGACCGGAATGGCCCACCGTCGCACCAGCCGCCCACTGCCCAAGCCACCTGGGCGACGGCCGCAGGCAGCAACCAGCCAGGATGGCGGTCCTTGCCCAGGGGAGCCACCGTCCTCGCACCTACCCGGCGGCTCCAACGCCCCGCGAGCCAACACAGGCACCTATACCACGACTGCGAGGCCTGACCTGGAGAGACGAGTGCGAGGCCTAGCCCTGCGACATGAGTGCGAGGTGCAGGGCGCGACTCCCGCCGCGAGCTGCCGCCCAAAGCCTCAGCCGGGAGACCAGCGGGAGGACCCAAACCCGCACCCACCCCGGGGCCGAGGGCCGAGGGCCGAGGGCCGGGAGCCGGGAGCCGGGAGCCGGGAGCCACAGCCACAGCCACAGCCACAGCCACAGCCCGCCACACGGACACCCGGCCCCACCTACACCGCTGCCGGAAATCCGCTCGCCCCGCGCACACCGACCCGCCTAACGTCGCGGGCGTGGTCGACCCGTACGCACAGCCCCGCCCACCCGGGGGCGAACCCCCGGTGGTCAGTCTATCGGAATCGTCACTCCGGTTTCAAGACGTTTTCGACGCCCCCGACCCCCTCTACGCCCACTCCAGGCTCGCCGCCATCTACGACGTGGTCGAAGGGGAGCGGGATGACCTCGGCACCTACCTCGACATCGTCGACGAGTTCGGGGCCGAGTTCGTGCTCGACGTCGGGTGTGGCACCGGGAGTCTGGCCGTGTTGCTCGCCGAGAGCGGGCGGACCGTCGTGGGGGTCGATCCGGCGGAGGCGTCCCTGGCGGTCGCGCGCGCGAAGCACAGCGGTGTCACCTGGGTGCACGGCGACGCCACGGTCGTGGGGGCGCTCGGGGTCGATCTCGCGACCATGACCGCCAACGTCGCGCAGGTCTTCCGGACCGACGCGGCCTGGGAGGCCACGCTCGCGGGCATCCGCGCCGCGCTGCGGCCGGGTGGGCATCTCGTGTTCGAGACGCGCAGGCCCGAGTGCCGGGCGTGGGAGCAGTGGGACGGCGTGACGACCGTCGACGTGCCGGGGATCGGCCGGGTCGAGCACCGGCGCGAGGTCACCGAGGTGCGCCTGCCGCTCGTGTCGTTCCGGGAGACCTTCCGGTTCGCCGACGGCGCGGTCGTCGCCTCGGAGTCGACGCTGCGGTTCCGGGACCGGGACGAGATCGAGGCGAGTCTGGTCGCGACGGGCTATGACCTGGTGGACGTGCGCGACGCCGCCGACCGGCCCGGGCGGGAGTTCGTCGTCATCGCACAGCGGCGCTGACCCAGTCCAGGTAGGCGGGGCTGCCGCCCACCACCGGCAGGGCGATCACCTCGGGCACGTCGTAGTCGTGGTGCTCGGTGATGAACGCCGTCAGCGGCTCCACCTGCTCCAGCGTCGTCTTCAGCCAGCACTGGTGCTCGGTGTCGTCCTGCACCGCGCCCTCCCAGCGGTAGATGCTGCGGATCGGCCCGACGAGCTGCGCGCACGCGGCCAGGCCCCGGGTGACGGCCGCGCGGCCCAGGTCGGCGGCGGCGTCCGCGGTGGCCGTTGTGGTGATCACTACGACGTGGGTCACGAGCCGACCGTACCCGAGCGGGATACGGTCGCCTGGTGGAGAACGAGCTGTTCGGGCGGCCGGGCCGGTACGCGATGCGCGTGGACGTCCCGGCCAGGGGCGCGCGGCTCGACCTCGACGGGCTCGGCGGCGACCTGTGCTGGTACGGCCTGGCCTGGCTGTGGCGGCTGCGCATCCTCATCGGCAGGCTCTTCGGCGAGCGCCTGCGCCTGCACCGGCCGGACGCCGTCACCGTGGGCTCCACAGTGGACTGGTGGACCGTCGCCAGCGTGGACGACACCCACCTCGTGCTCCACACCGACCAGTGGTTCACCGGCGAGGCGTGGCTGGGCTACCGCATCGAGGACGGCGTGCTCACCCAGGTCGGCGCGCTGCGGCCCAACGGCGTGATCGGGCGCGTGTACTGGTGGGCCGTCTACCCGATCCACTTCGTGGTGTTCCGGGTCATGGCGCGCAGGCAGGCGCGTCGGTCACGCTGACCAGCTCGAACGCCCGCACGGCGGCGGGGACGACGGCCGAGCAGGTCAACGGGGTGTCCGAGCGGTGGAAGACCGCCCGCACCCGCACGGTCGGGCCGTCGAAGCGCACGTCCCACGTCTCGTGCCCGACCCGGCGCACGGCGCGCGGCGGGAACGACGCCAGCGCCCGGTCACCGGACCGCGCGCGCAGGAAGTGCTGCGCTGCCTGCGCGGGCGCGGGGTGGATCGACCGGCCGCGCAGCAGCGACGGCTCGACCATGCCCTGGTCGTGGGTGTCGGCGAGGGCCCGGGCGTTCAGCGCGGTGACGTCGCCGTAGTACAGCCCGTCGGGCAGCACGACGACGTTGCCAGCGAACCGGTCGCCGCCCACGTGCGAGCACTCCCACACCTGTCCCGGCCGGGCCGCCGACAACGCCGCGGCGGCGGGACGGCCGCGGATCGCGCAGCAGGAGTCGTGTCCGCCGTGCGCGCACACCAGGTACACCGGCAGCGGGTCGGGCTCCCCTGACCCGGGCTCCAGCCGGGTCAGCGACCGCGGGTCGGTGAAGGACGTCCAGCGCAGCGTGCCCGCCACCGAGTCCGCCCAGCCCCAGCGGCGCGGCCCGTCGCCGGTGCGGCCGGGGCGGCGGATCAGCAGGAGCCGGGCGCCGAGCGCGGCGGCCCGCTCGACCAGCGCCGCGCGGACGGACGCCGGGAGCGCGGATTCGGGCACGGCCTGCGGCCCCCACGGCCCCGGCTGCTCGACCAGCAGCCAGGCGCGCACCGGCGGCGCGGTCGCCACCAGCGGGTCGCCGCGCCGGAGCCTGCCGTCGGCACAGCGCTCGCGGGTCATTCAGCGACCACCACGACGCCTTCCCTGAGCAGCCTGCGCACGAGGACGACCTGGTCGGCCGCGGGCAGCCCGGGCAGGTCGCCGATCACGCGCCTGCCGTCGAGCAGCGCGGCCAGCGCCGGTGCGGTCGAGGCGGGCAGGTCCAGCCGGTCGCCGGGGATCTCCAGCCACACGCGCTCGTCGCCGACGCTCATCCGGTGCCGCAGGCCGGGCCGGACCACGACGGCCGTGCCGACGTCGGCGGTCGTCGCGGCCGCCGCCTGCGCCAGCGGGGCGAGCGGGGCGGGACGGGCGCCCGACCAGACCCGCTCGCGCAGCAGCCGGGCGACGTCGCGCGGGTCGACCTCGCGCACCGCCTTGACCAGCGCGTCGACGACGCCGTCGACGTCCAGCTGATCAGGGGAGGCCGCGTCCACGCCCAGCGGCAGGGAGGCGCGCAGGTCGGCGTTCTCGCCCGCGAGTGCCAGCAGCGTCTCGGCGACGGCGTACCGGGTCAGGACGTGCACACCGACCGTCAGGTGGGCGGACACCTCGCCCAGCGCGCGGGCCGAGTGCAGGTAGCCGCGCGGCAGGTACAGGGCGTCGCCGGGGTTGAGGGTGGCCTCGATAGCGGGCGTCTCCCGCGCCCGCCTGGCCACGGCGTCGGCGTGGCGGTCCCACGGCTGGCTGCGCAGCGGGTCGCGGTGGACGGGCTCGTGGACCAGCCAGTGCTTGCGCCCCGCCACTTGCAGCACGAACACGTCGTGGACGTCGTAGTGCGCGCTGAAGCCCTGCGACGACGGCGGCGTGATGTAGGCGTTGACCTGGGCGGGATGGCCCAGATCGGCGCTGAGCGCGCCAGCGAAGTCGATCAGCGGCGGCCACAGCCGGTGCAGGCCCTGCAGGACGATCGTCGAGCCCTCGGCGAACAGCCGGGCCACCCGCTCGTCGTGCACCTGGTCGCCGATCTCCGCGCCGACCCCGCCGCCGCCGGTGAACTGCCCGGAGCCGACCACGGAGCCGTTCCGCGCCATCCGGATGAACGGCGTGCGCAGCCCGCGCCGGGACAGCAGCTCGTCGACGTCGGCGAGGGTGAGCAGGTCGGCGAAGTCCGAGACGCCCGGGCTCAGCAGCGGCTCCCGGCCCCACACGCGCTCGGCGAACTCGGCGGGCGGGACGCCGACGCACCGGCGCAGCGCGTCCCGCCCGACCGCCACGCCGGGGACCACCGGCATCAGTGGTCGGCGCGCGGGTTGTACCCGCCGCCGCCGAGCGAACCACCACCACCGGACGCGCCGTAGCCGCCGAGGCCCTCGCGGCCCTCGCTGTCGGCCGCGCCGTCCGCGCCACCGTCCGCGCCACCGTCCTGCAGGCTGTCTCGGCCCGCCGACCCGTCGGCCCCGCCGTCCTGCGTCGCGGGCGACCCACCGGCGCCGTGGTCGGCCACGCCGCCCGCGCCGGAGTCCGCGCCGCCGTCGGCGCCCCCGTCGCCGCCCGTGCCGCCGTCGGCCGTGCCGTCGGCGCCGCCGTCATGGCCGCCCGGGTTCCCGGTCGCGCCGTGGTCGGCCGTGCCCGGTCCACCCGCGCCCAGATGCCCGCTGCGGATGTCGTCGTCTTCCAAAGACATGGTGCCTCCCCGATTGACTGTCGAACGCCCCACCCAGATACCCCCGTTCGGGTTCGCACATGCGCGGGATCGATTGCGACTCACCCGTTCCGGGAGGCGTTTGCCTCGCTCCTCCGGGTGGTAGGTCGGGACTAGGAGCATTGGGAGGCGGTCATGGGCGAACTGCTCGACGGGCGCTACCGACTCGACGGGGTCATCGGTCGAGGCGGGATGGCGGACGTGCACCGGGCCACCGACGTCCGCCTCAACCGGGCGGTCGCGGTGAAGCTGTTCCACAGCGCCACCGAGCGTTCCACACTGGAGGCCCGGCTGCTCGCCGGGCTGAGCCATCCGGGCCTGGTGCGGGTGTACGACGCGGCCCCGGAGAACGATCGGCCGTATCTGGTCATGCAGCTCGTCGACGGCCCCACCCTGCGTCGGTGCCTCGACACGACCGGAGCGCTGGACCTGCGGTTCACCGCGCGCCTGGGCACCCGTCTCGCCGACGCGCTCGCCTACGTGCACGCGCACGGCGTGGTGCACCGGGACATGAAGCCCGCGAACGTCCTGCTCGACCGGGACGGCACCTGCTTCCTCACCGACTTCGGCATCGCCAGGGCGATGGGCTCGGCGCGGCTCACCAGCGCGGGCCACTGCATCGGCACCGCCGCCTACCTCGCGCCCGAGCAGCTGCGCGGGGAGAACGTCGGCCCCGCCGCCGACATCTACTCCCTCGGCCTCGTCCTGCTGGAGTGCCTGACCGGCAGCCCGGAGTACGACGGCTCGGACCTGGAGGCCGCCGTGGCGCGGCTGTCGCGCCCGCCGCGCCTGCCCGCGTGGCTGCCGCCGGTCTGGACCGCGACGCTGGCCGCGATGACCGCCCGTGATCCGCAGCACCGCCCCTCGGCGGCCGACTGCGCCCAACGCCTGGCCGCCGCGACCGTGCTCGGCACGCGCAGGGCCCCGGTGCGCCCGCCCTGGCGGCGCGCCGTGGAGACCCAGCGCATGCAGCCCGCCGCTGTCGGGTACTGAAGTTCAGCCCTCGGTGATCCCGCGCGACGCGTTGATCAGCCTTAGGGTTGGCCCCAGACAGCTACGGGTGTGAGGAGACGCGGTGCGGCCCTGGCCTGGTTCCCCCTATCCGCTCGGCGCCACCTATGACGGCGCGGGCACCAATTTCGCCCTGTTCTCCGAGGTAGCCACCCGCGTGGACCTGTGCCTGATCGACGACGACGGCGGCGAGGAGCGCATCCGGCTGCCGGAGATGGACGGCTACGTCTGGCACGGCTACCTGCCCGGGGTGCTGCCCGGCCAGCGCTACGGCTACCGGGTGACCGGCCCGCACGAGCCGGAGAACGGCAGGCGCTGCAACCCGAACAAGCTCCTGCTCGACCCCTACGCCAAGGCGGTCACCGGCACCGTCGACTGGGACGAGTCGGTGTTCGGCTACCAGTTCGACGCCCCCGACCAGCGCAACGACGCCGACTCCGCGGCGCACACGGTGAAGAGCGTGGTGATCAACCCGTTCTTCGACTGGGCCAACGACCGGCCGCCTCGGCACCCGTACAACGAGACCGTCATCTACGAGGCGCACGTGCGCGGGCTGACGATGCGCCACCCGGAGGTGCCCGAGGCGATGCGCGGGACGTACTCCGGGCTCGCCCACCCCGCGGTCGTCGAGCACCTGACGAAGCTGGGCGTGACCGCCATCGAGCTGATGCCCGTGCACCAGTTCCTGCACGACCACCGCCTGACCGAGCGCGGCCTGCGCAACTACTGGGGCTACAACACCATCGCGTTCTTCGCCCCCCACGACGGCTACGCGGCCAACACCGCGCAGGGCGCGCAGGTGCAGGAGTTCAAGGCGATGGTCCGCACCCTGCACGAGGCCGACATCGAGGTCATCCTCGACGTCGTCTACAACCACACCGCGGAGGGCAACCACCTCGGCCCGACGCTGTCCATGCGGGGCATCGACAACGAGGCGTACTACCGGCTGGAGAAGGACGCCCGCTACTACACCGACTACACCGGCACCGGGAACTCGCTCAACGCCCGCAACCCGCACACCCTGCAGCTGATCATGGACTCGCTGCGGTACTGGGTGACGGAGATGCGGGTGGACGGCTTCCGCTTCGACCTCGCCGCGACCCTGGCCCGCGAGTTCTACGACGTGGACCGGCTGTCGGCGTTCTTCGACATCATCCAGCAGGACCCGGTGATCAGCCAGGTCAAGCTGATCGCCGAGCCGTGGGACGTCGGGCCCGGCGGCTACCAGGTCGGCAACTTCCCTCCCCTGTGGACGGAGTGGAACGGGCAGTACCGCGACACGGTGCGCGACTTCTGGCGCGGCGAGCCCGCCACGCTGGGCGAGTTCGCCTCGCGCATCACCGGCTCGTCGGACCTCTACCAGGACGACGGCCGCCGCCCGTTCGCCTCGATCAACTTCGTCACCGCGCACGACGGCTTCACCCTCAACGACCTCGTGTCCTACAACGACAAGCACAACGAGGCCAACGGCGAGGGCGGCCGCGACGGGCACTCCGACAACCGCTCGTGGAACTGCGGCGCCGAGGGCCCGACCGAGGACGAGAAGATCAACGACCTGCGCGCGCGGCAGCGCCGCAACATGATCGCCACGATGGCGCTGTCCCAGGGCGTGCCGATGCTGCTGCACGGCGACGAGATCGGCCGCACGCAGGGCGGCAACAACAACGCCTACTGCCAGGACAACGAGATCTCCTGGGTGGACTGGTCGCTGGCCGAGGACAACGCCGACCTGCTGGAGTTCACCAGCGGGGTGATCGCGCTGCGGCACGCGCACCCGGTGTTCCGCCGCCGCCGGTTCTTCGCCGGGCGGCCGATCCGCCGCGGCGACGAGCTGCGCGACATCGCCTGGTTCACCCCGTCCGGGCAGGAGATGACCGACGAGGACTGGGAGTCCGGGTTCGGCCGCTGCATCGTCACCTTCCTCAACGGCGAGGGCATCCCGGACATGGACCAGCGCGGCGAGCGGGTCACCGACGACTCGTTCCTGCTGTGCTTCAACGCCCACCACGAGGACATCGAGGCGACCGTCCCGGACGGGGAGTACGGCGCGGAGTGGGAGGTCGTGGTGGACACCGCCACCGGCGAGGTCTCGCCGCGCAACCCGGACCGGTACGCGGGCGGCGGGACGCTGACCCTGCCACCGCGCTCGCTGATCGTGCTGCGGCGGGTGAAGCCGTGACGCCGCGATCCACCTACCGGGTGCAGCTGCGGCCCGGTTTCGGCTTCGCCGAGGCCGCGGACCTGGTGGACTACCTGGCCGAGCTGGGCGTCGACGCGCTCTACACCTCCCCCGTGCTGGCCGCGGCGCCCGGCTCGACGCACGGCTACGACGTGGTGGACCCCACCCGGGCGAACCCGGAGCTGGGCGGCGAGGAGGGCAGGCTGGCGCTGGTGGCGCGGCTGCGCGCGGCCGGGCTGCGCATGGTCGTGGACATCGTGCCCAACCACATGTCCGTCGAGGCGCCGTCGGCGAACCCGTGGTGGTGGGACGTGCTGACCCACGGGCCGGACTCGCGGTACGCGCGGTACTTCGACATCGAGTCCTTCCCCGTGATGATCCCGGTGCTCGGCTCGGCCGACGACGAGCTGACCATCGAGGACGGCCAGCTGCGCTACCACGAGCACGCGTTCCCCATCGCGCCCGGGACCGAGGGCGGGACGGCCGCGGAGGTGCACGCCCGCCAGCACTACCGGGTCGTGGACTGGCGGCGCGCGTCGGCGGAGCTGAACTACCGCCGGTTCTTCGACATCACCACGCTGGCCGCGGTGCGCGTGGAGGACCCGGAGGTCTTCGAGGCCACGCACGCGGAGATCCTGCGCTGGGTGGCCGACGGCGACGTGGTCGGCCTGCGGGTGGACCACCCGGACGGGCTGACCGACCCCGGCGGGTACGCCGCCCGGCTGGCCGAGCGGGCGGGCTGCTGGATCGTGCTGGAGAAGATCCTGGAGGCCGACGAGGAGCTGCCGCCCTGGCCGGTCGCGGGCACGACGGGCTACGACGCCCTGCGCGAGGTGTGCGGGGTGTTCGTCGACCCGTCTGGCGAGGCGCCGATCACCGCGCTGGCGCTGGAGCAGGGCGTGGAGACCGACTTCGCCGCGGTGCGCGCCGAGTGCAGGCGGCTGATCACCCGGTCGTCGCTGGCCGCCGAGGTCCGCCGGATCGCCGAGTGCGCGCCCGGCGTCGAGCGGCGGGCCGTCGCCGAGCTGCTGGTGCACTTCCCGGTGTACCGGTCGTACCTGCCGGAGGGGGCCGACCACTGGGCGGCCGCGGTGGAGGCGGCCCGGGAGGCGAACCCGGACCTGGCCGAGGACCTCGCGGCGATCGACAAGCGGGTGCGCGCCGAGCCGACCGGCGAGCTGGCGGCGCGCATCCAGCAGACCTCCGGCATGGTGGTCGCCAAGGGCACCGAGGACACCGCCTTCTACCGCTACACCCGGTTCGCCGCGCTGACCGAGGTCGGCGGCGCGCCCGAGCGCTTCGGCGTCTCCGTGGGCGAGTTCCACGAGGCCCAGGCCCGCCGGGAGGCGCGGCACCCGGCGGCGATGACGACGCTGTCCACCCACGACACGAAGCGCTCCGAGGACGTGCGCGCCCGGCTGGCCGTGCTGTCGGAGATCCCCGACGAGTGGGCATCGGCGGTGCGGGCGTGGACCCGCACGCACGGGCTGCCGGAGGAGACCCTGAACCTGCTGGCCTGGCAGACGCTGGTCGGGGCGTGGCCGATCTCGGCGAAGCGGCTGACCGACTACCTGCTCAAGGCCGCCCGCGAGGCCAAGGTGGCCACCAGCTGGACCGACCCGGACCCGGAGTTCGAGGCCGCGATCACCGCATGGCCCGACCAGGTGCTCGGCGACGCCGCGCTGATGGCGCGGGTGCGGGCGCTGGTCGACCGGATCACCCCGGCGGGCTGGTCCAACGCGCTGGGCCAGAAGCTGCTGCAGCTGGCCGGGCCGGGCGTGCCGGACGTCTACCAGGGCACCGAGCTGTGGGACCTGTCCCTTGTGGACCCCGACAACCGCAGGCCGGTCGACTACGCCGAGCGCAGGAGGCTGCTGGACCGGCTCGCCGACGGCTGGGTCCCGCCCGTGGACGCCACCGGCGCGGCGAAGCTGCACGTCGTGCGGACCGTGCTGCGGCTGCGCCGGGACCGCCCCGAGCTGTTCACCGGGTACCGCCCCGTGCCCGCCGACGACCACCTGGTCGCCTTCGAGCGCAACGGCCTGATCGCCGTCGCCACTCGGCTGCCCTTGTCCGCGCCCGACGAGCTGCGGCTCGACCTGACCGGGCGCTGGACCGACGCGCTGACCGGCCGCCGGTTCACCGGGGCGCTGTCCGGATACCCCGTGGCCCTGCTGGTGGAGGAATGATGGACGCCGAGGTCTTCACCGTGTGGGCGCCCGAGGCCGAGCGGGTGCGCCTGGCCATCGGCGAGACCAGCCACGAGATGGCCAGGGTCGGCGGCGGCTGGTGGCGGGCGGAGGTGCCCGGCTGCGGCGCGGGCACCGACTACGCCTTCCAGCTGGACGATGACGACACCCACCTGCCCGACCCGCGCTCGCAGTGGCAGCCCGAGGGCGTGCACGGCCCGTCGCGGCGCTACGAGCACCGCGCGTTCCCCTGGACGGACGCGGGCTGGACCGGGCGCGCGCTGCCCGGCTCGGTGATCTACGAGCTGCACATCGGCACGTTCACCGAGGAGGGCACGTTCAACCGCGCGATCGAGCACCTGGACCACCTCGTCGACCTTGGCGTCGACCTGGTGGAGGTGCTGCCGGTCAACGCCTTCGACGGCGACGCGGGCTGGGGCTACGACGGCGTGCTGTGGGGCGCGGTGCACCAGCCCTACGGCGGCCCGGACGCGTTCAAGCGGTTCGTCGACGCCTGCCACGCGCGCGGGCTCGGCGTGGTGCTCGACGTCGTCTACAACCACCTCGGCCCGTCCGGGGCGTACCTGGACCGCTTCGGGCCGTACTTCAAGGGCGAGACGATCTGGGGGCCGTCGCTGAACCTGGACGGCCCCGGCTCCGACGAGGTGCGCCGCTACGTCATCGACAACGCGATGACCTGGTTCCGCGAGTTCCATGTGGACGGTCTGCGGCTGGACGCCGTGCACGCGCTGCACGACGAGCGCGCCACGCACCTGCTGGAGGAGCTGGCCGCCGAGACCGACGCGCTGTCGACCGCGCTGGGCAGGCCGCTGACCCTGATCGCCGAGTCCGACCTCAACGACCCCAAGCACACCCGCCCCCGCGCCGCGGGCGGCTTCGGCCTGCACGCGCAGTGGTGCGACGACGTCCACCACGCCCTGCACGTCGCCCTGACCGGCGAGACGGTCGGGTACTACGCCGACTTCGACGGCGCGCTCAAGCAGACCCTGGAGAACGCGTTCTTCCACGCGGGCACGTGGTCGTCGTTCCGCGAGCGCACCCACGGGCGCCCGCTGGACCGGACCGTCACCCCGGGGCACCGGTTCGTGGTGTGCCTGCAGAACCACGACCAGATCGGCAACCGCGCCGTCGGCGACCGGCTGACCGCGACGATCTCCCCCGCGCGCCTGCTGTGCGGGGCGGCGCTGCTGCTGTGCTCGCCGTACACGCCGATGCTGTTCATGGGCGAGGAGTGGGCGGCGACGACGCCGTGGCAGTTCTTCGCCTCGTTCCCGGACCCCGACCTGGCCGAGGCGGTCCGCACCGGCCGCAGGCGCGAGTTCGCCGCGCACGGCTGGGGCGCTGGCGACATCCCGGACCCGGTCGACCCCGCGACGGTCCTGCGCTCCACCCTGCACTGGGGCGAACTGGCCGACCCCGACCACCGGGCGGTCTACGACACGTACAAGGCGCTGATCGCCCTGCGCAAGGCGCACCCCGCGCTGAGCGACCCCCGGCTGGACCGGTTCACGGTGGAGGTCGCCGACGGCCTGGTCACCCTGCACCGCGGCCCGCTGCGGGTGCTCGCGAACCTCGGCAAGTCACCCGCCGCGGTGCCCGGCGAGATCCTGCTGGCCGCGCCGGGCGTGTCCGGTGAGCTGCCGCCGGACACCTTCGCCGTGGTCAGCGCACCGTCCGCCGGTAGCTGACGGTGCGGTTGGGGCCGGGCATGGCGAACTTGCGCACCAGGTACACCAGCGCGGTCCCGATCAGCAGCCACACGATGGCGGCGGCGCCGTAGTTGAACAGGACGGCGGCCTTCTCCGAGTCGGGGTTGAACAGCCCGTCGAAGCCGAGCGAGACAGCGCCAGCGAAGCCGCTGATGAACTCGGCGAAACCGTTGTCCGGGTTGGCCTCGGCGAGCACGAGGACGATGTGGATCGCCAACACCACCGCGAACAGCGCCGTGACGAACCGGATGACCGAGTTGACCACCCGGACGGCGCGCACCCGCCCGGCGTAGCTGTCCTCGGTCCGCTCGTGCACGACCTCCTCGCTGGGGTAGGCCGGGTCGTATCTGGTGGGGGGATCGGGTTCGGCGGTCATGACTCGATGGTGACACCCCGACCCCCACCTCGCCGGACAAGCTCAGGCGGGCGCCGGGAACATCTTGTCCAGCCGCTCCAGGGTGGCGCGGATGCTCTTGAGGTTCTTCCCCGGGAACCGCACCCACTCCAACAGCAACCCGATGCGCGCGGTGGACCAGTCGAAGGTCTCGGTCACCTCGGTGCGCCCGTCCCCGAGATCCTTGAGCTGCCACCGCCACCGGTGCCCGTAGAAGTGCCGCCACGCGATGAGCCGGCCCTCCTCGAACTCGACCACGGTGTTGCGGATCTTGTAGGGCAGCCCCATCTTCATGTCCATCCCGAACCGATCCCCCAACTTCAGCCGCCGCCCCTCCTCCCCCACAGCCGCAACCACCGTCCCGGACCCATCGATCACCGGATGTTTCGCCGGATCGGCAAGCAGATCGAAGATCACTCCGGGAGCCGCATTGATCACCCGCGTAGCGGAAACCTGACGCATACCCACACCCTACTCGCCAGTAACCACCCGGGTGAAGCCCAGACGAAGGCGGACACGGAGGCCGAGGGCGGAGGGTGGAGGCGGAGGGCGAGGGCGGAAGGCGAGGGGCGAGGGCGAAGGCGGAGACGGAGACGGAAGGGGAAGGGGAAGGGGAAGGGGAAGGCGGAGGCCGAAGGGGAAGGCGGAGGCCGAAGGGGAGACGGGGTGATGCAGATTGCGGCGGAAAACAGGCACTGAAGCAGCGCAACCACCCACCCCACGCAACACGCCCCACCAACACTGTCCGATGGGGTGGACCCACAAATCAACTCGCGAAGCGCGTCACCGCCCCACAACGGCTCACGCCGTCGACACGCCGGAAGACCGGACAACCACAACAGGACAGACCGACTGATCAGACCCACCAACCCCAGACCGACCAAGGCCACCAGGCAGTACCAGGGCCCACAGGCCAGCCAGGCACACCAGGCTAACCAGACCAGCCAGGCCCACCAGACCAGCCAAGCCCACCAGACCGGCCAGGCCCACCAAACCCCAGCCAAGGCCCAGCCCGCCCCGTCAAGGCGGAAGCCTCAACCCCCCACCAAATCCGCCGTCAGATGCGCCGTGTCGTTGAACGACCGCACATGCCACATAGCCCCATCCACAACAACCCGCGTGATCGACCCATTGTCGGAGCGCGAGAACGCCAGGCGGGAGGAGCCCGTCGCCAGTGACAGGACGCAGCCGATCACGCCGCTGTGGGTGAACACCGCCACCCGGCGACCGGGGTTGTCGGCGTGGATCCGGGAGATCCCGGCGCGCACCCGGGCGGCGAAGGCGTCGTCGGGCTCGGCGCCGGGGATCACGTCCCAGCGCTGTTCGGCGACCATGCGCAGGGTCAGCGGGTGCCCGGCGGCGACCTTGATGCGGAACAGGCCGCCTTCCCACTCGCCGAGATGGACCTCGCGCAGATCCGGCTCCACGCGGGCCGTCAAGCCCAGCTTGCCCAGCAAGGGCGCCGCGGTCTCCGCCGTGCGCCGCAGCGGGGTCACGTAGACCGCGTCGATGCCCGCGTCCACCAGGCGGGACGCGACGCACTCGGCCTGCGCCAGGCCGTCGGGGGCCAGTGCGGGGTCGCCCTGGCCGTCGACGAGGTCGAAGGGGACGCCCGGCACCGCGGGGGCGGACTCCCCGTGCCGGACCAGGATCATCTCGGTCGCGCCCGGAGGCACCACGAACCGCGCCTGACGGTATTCCACGGCCGTCAGCCCATCGCTTGACCCGCACTTGCGTCAAGGGACTTGATCAGCGTCACGAACGCCAGCCCGTCCTCCAGCGGCTTGCCGAAGCGCTCGTCGCCGTAGGGGAACGGGGTCTGCTCGCCGGTGACGGTGTAGCCCCGGCGCTCGTACCACGCGATCAGCTCGGCCCTGCGGTTGACGACCTTCATTCGGACCTCGGACAGCCCCCACGCCCGGAACCTCCGCTCCGCCTCGGACAGCACCGCCCGGCCGACACCCCCGCCCTGCAGTCCCGGCACGACGGCGAACATGCCGAAGTAGCCGTCCACGCCCGACAGGTGGCAGCAGGCGACCAGGCCGCCGTCGCGGAACGCCATCAGCACGACGCTCTGGGGCGCCGCGATCAGCGTCGCGATCTCCTCCGGGTCGGTGCGCTGGCCGTCGAGGAAGTCGGCCTCGGTTGTCCACCCCGCCCGGCTGGACTCCCCGCGGTAGGCGGACTCCACCAACGCGACCAGGGCGGGGATGTCGTCGATGGTTGCTGCGCGAAACTCCACGGCCCGCAGCCTAGGTCCTCAATAACTGCCACCAGGGGTCAACCGGGGCCGGAGAGGACACGTCGACGCGCTCGCCCGGCCGCGGCACGGCCAGCGTGACGCCGCGGGCCTTCGCCTCGGCCCACAGCCGGTCCACCGGCTCGGTCCAGTCGTGCAGCGCCAGGGTGAACGTCGCCCAGTGCACCGGGACCAGCACGCCGCCGCGCACGTCCAGGTGCGTGGCCACGCCCTCCTCCGGTGTCATGTGGATGTCGGGCCAGCCCGGGCTGTACGCGCCGATCTGCACCAGCGTGGCGTCGAACGGCCCGTGCTCCGCGCCGATCTCGGCGTAGCCGGGGAAGTAGCCGGAGTCCCCGGTGTAGAACACCCGGTGCTCCGGGCCGAGCAGCGCGAACGACGTCCACAGCGTCCCGTCCCTGCGGAATCCGCGCCCGGAGAAGTGCTGCGCGGGCGTCGCCACGATCCGCACGCCGCCCAGCGTGGTCGACTCCGCCCAGTCCAGCTCGATGATCCGGTCCTCGGGCACCCGCCACCGCCGCAGGTGCGCGCCCACGCCCAGCGGCACGACGAACGGCGCGGACTGCGTGCGCGTCAGCGCGCGCACGGTCGCCATGTCGAGGTGGTCGTAGTGGTCGTGGGAGATGACGACGGCGTCGAGCCGGGGCAGCGAGGCCAGCGGCGCGGGCGGCTCGTGCAGCCGCCGCGGCCCGGCGAACGGCAGCGGCGACACCCGCTCGCTCCACACCGGATCGACCAGCACCAGCGCGCCGTCCAGCTCGATCAGCGCGGTCGAGTGGCCGTACCAGGTCAGGTGCAGGCCGCCGCCCGCAGGCGCGGGCGGGGCGACCAGCGGCACCGCCCCGACGGGCTTGCGCTGCTGCTTGCCGAACAGCAGCTCGCGCAGCAGCTTGCCGCCCTCGACCGGGGTGGACGAGGTGGCCGCGCGGTTGTGGAAGGCGCCGTCGCGGTACTGCGGCGACCGCGCCACGCGCTCGCCGGAGGCCCGGCCGCCGAACTGGGCGGGCAGGTCGCGCAGCGCCCAGGCCAGGGCGGCCGCCAGGAGGCCGAGCAGGTAACGGGTCATGACCCCATGGTGCCCGGCGGAAGCTGTGTGGGTTCTCAGGCGGGGCGCAGCCGCATCGCCCGGCGGGCGACCAGCCCGGGGCGCGGGGTGCGGACCGACACCGAGCGCAGGAACTCCCCGGGCACGCGCAGCGCGGCGGGCGCTGCGTGGTCGTCGTCGGGGGCGTCGGGGTGTTCGGGGTGGTGCAGGTCGAGGATCGCGCGCAGGGCCCAGCGGGCGTGCCCGTGGTAGGACCAGATGACCCGCTCCGGGGCGAAGACGTCCCAGTCCGGCGTGCAGCGGGCGCGGGCGGCGGCGACGTCGTGCCGGTCCTTGATGACGACGAAGTCGACGTGGTCGGGCCAGGTGTAGGTGGCCACTATCGCCTCGGGCTCGCGCTGGCCACCGCACAGGTACACGGTGAACCCGTCTGCGACAACGGCTCGTAACAGGTCGTCGACCTCGCCGAGATCACTGTCGGCGGCGCCGAGTGACTGCTCGCAGGGCTGAGTCATAGTCATCACCCGATCGGCCAGTGCCAACGCGACCGGGGACGCGGTCCCGATGACACACGGTGCTTCTCCTCCTGTGTACCTCACCCAATAGGGGGATGGCGAGTGATTCTGAGCAATGACACACAGGTGTCATCCACAGGTAGCCGGCAATTCGGTCCACCCTGATGAATTCTCACCCTCGCGGGTGACTATCCTCGCGATCCGTCACTGATCGCCTGCGCGCGGTCATCTGCGTCCCCACCGAAGGAGCCCGCCTTGGGCAAACTCACCCACCTCCTGGCGGCCGCGACCCTCGCGGCCACCGCCACCACCGTGTTCGCGGGCGTCGCCGCCGCGCACACGCCCTACATCACCGCCGAGTGCACCGCCGACGGCACCGTCCTGTCGGTGCGCCTGGAGGCCTACAGCGGCGGCGTCACCAACACGGTCAAGGTCACCGACGGCGACACCGTGCTGGCCGACGAGGAGTTCGGCACCCGCTTCGAGGACAAGTGGACGGTGTCCGCCGAGGTCGACCACACCTTCACCATCGCGGTCACCGCGGGCGACGACGCCTCCGGCAAGCGCGGCTGGACGTTCACCAGGACGGAGTCGGAGAAGGCGTGCGTGGTGCCGACCACCACGCCCACCACGACCACCGCCGAGGAGACGACCACCACGACGGTCGCCCCGACCACGGAGACCTCGCCGGAGACGACCTCGACCACCCGGCCCGCGCCCTCCGCGGTCCCGACCACGCCCGCGCCGTCGGAGGACGAGCTGGCCGACACCGGCGCGAGCGTCGCCCTGCCGCTGGGCCTGGGCGCGCTGCTGCTCGTCGGCGGCGTCGCCGCCCTGGTCCTGGTGCGCCGCAGGGCGGGTCAGCAGTAGGAGCCGTGGGTCCCGCGCGGGCGACGCCGTCCCGCGCGGGACCACCGCTCACTGGATGGGGGTCTGCACCGGCTGCCCGATGGCCTCGAACACGAGCAGCGTGTTGACCGAGACGACCTCCGGCCTGCTCAGCAGCCTGCTGATCAGCAGTTGCTGCAGGTGCGTGGTGTCGGGCACCGCGACCTGGATCAGGTAGTCGTCGGGCCCGGCCACGTGCAGCAGCGAGACCGTCTCCGGTTGTTCGAGCACGAAGGACTTGAACGCCTCCACCACCCGCTGCCGGTGCGGGCGGACCCGCACGGATAACAGCGCGCTGATCGGCCTGCCCAGCGCCGCCAGGCTGACCGTGGCGTGGAAACCGGTCAGCACACCGCGCCTGCGCAGCGAGCGCACGCGTTCCAGCGCCGTGGACGGCGCGACTCCGACGATCGAGGCGAGCTCCTTGTTCTGCAGGCGGGCGTCGCGCTGCAGCTCGCGGAGGATCGCGATGTCGATGGAGTCGAGTTCGGCTGGTTGGCCCATTCTGCTCTCTTTCCGCCCCCGGACCCGTCCGGCCGAATCTACGTCAGACGTGAGCAACCTTCAGTGAGGCCTCCAGGTCTGCGCGTAGGTCCTGCTCATCTTCCAGGCCGACCGACATTCGCAACACCCCCGCCGCCGGTTTGGCGCAGTCGGCGACCGGCCGGTGGGTGAGCGACGCCGGGTGCTGGATCAGGGTGTCCACACCCCCGAGGGAGACCGCGTGTGTGATCAGGCGCACGTGCTCCACCGTACGGGCTGCGGCCTCGAATCCGCCTGCCACGGTGAAGGCGACCATCGCGCCGGGGCCCGCCATCTGCGAGCCGACCAGCGGCCCCGAAGGGTAGTGCACGCGCTCGACCAGCGGGTGTTCGGCGAGCCATCCGGCCAGCGACGCCGCGACGCGCTGCTGCTCGCGCACCCGCAGCGGAAGCGTCTGCAGACCCCGGTGCAACAGGTAGGCCGCCAACGGGTGCAGTAGCCCTCCGGTCACAGCGCGTACGCGGCGCAGCCGAGCGGCCCAATCCTCGGACGTGGCGACCACGCCGCCGATCACATCGCCGTGCCCGCCCAGATACTTGGTGGCCGAATGGAGTACAAGGGCCGCGCCGTGCTCGATCGGACGCTGCAGGACCGGCGTGGCGAAGGTGTTGTCGACCACCACCGGCACCGCGCCGGCCTGGGCGACGACGGCGGCGATGTCGACCAGCTCCAGCGTCGGGTTGGCCGGGGTCTCCAGCAGGACGAGGCCGGTGTCCGGGCGGATCGCGCCCGCGACGTCGTCGGCGCCGGTCCAGGTGACCTCGGTGCCGAGCAGTCCGGTGGCCAGCAGGTGGTCGGAGCCGCCGTAGAGCGGGCGGACGGCGACGACATGCGGCGTGCCCTCGGCCCTGGCGGCCAGCAGGCAGGCGGCCAGCGCGGCCATGCCGGAGGAGAAGGCGACGGCGGCCTCGGCGCTCTCCAGGCGGGCCAGCGCGACCTCGAAGCGGGCGACGGTCGGGTTCCACAGCCGCTGGTAGACCAGACCGCCGTCGGCGGGCGGGACTCCGCCGGAGGCCAGCGCGTCGTACGCGGCAGCGCCCGAGGCCAGGTCGGGCACCGGGTTGGTGGTGGACAGGTCGATCGGGGGGACGTGCACACCCAGGCCAGCGAGGTCTTCGCGGCCCGCGTGCACGGCGAGCGTGGCGATCCGGCTCATCCGCGTCTCCAGTTGTCGTCGGGACGCCAGGATGGGGCCGGGAAACCGCCAGCGGCGCGGGCGCGGAACCGCGGTGCGGCCGTACCGTTCCCGAACCATCGCGAATTCGTTTCAGCACTCGCGGGGAGCGCTCCCATCGAAGGGAATTCGACTGCGGCCGAAAGGCGGTACGCCCGTCGCGCGCGGGGTGACTATTTTGTTGCTCGCGGAAACAAATCCGCCGGGCGTGGCGGCGTCGGAAAAATCGGCCGACCCTGCGGCGCCGCCCCGCCCGCCCCCGCTATCCCGGCGCGTGTTCGGCGACGAGGTCGACGATGATCCGGTGCGTCTTGGCGAGGGTGTCCTGGTGGCCCGCGTTCGCCAGGCGGAAGGCCAGCCGGGTGAGCACGTCGCCGACCGTCACGCACTGCAGGAGCGCGGTGCGCAGGTCGACGGTGTCGGCGAAGCCGAACCGGTCGACCAGCAGGTCGGACAGCGTGTCGGCCAGCGGGTCGTCCGGGCCGCCGTTCTCGTCGAGCTCGGTGGCGGCCAGGCCCGCCTTGCTCACCGCGCGGAACCCGTCGTCGGTGCGGCACATGTCGACGTAGATCGCGAAGGACCGGTCGACGGCGGCGCGCCAGTCGGCGTCGGTGAGCTCCTTGGTCGCCTCGCGCACGAGTTCTCGGTACCGCACGGAGTTGCGCCCGTGCACCGCTTTCATGACCGCGAGCTTGTCGGGGAAGTAGCGGTAGACCGAGCCGATGGACACCTTGGCGGCTTTGGCGATGTCCGCGGTCGTGGTGCCCGAGAACCCCTTCTCCGCCGCCACGCGCGACGCGGCGTCGAGGATGCGCTCGATGCGTCGGCTGGCACGGTATTGGGTGGGCGTCCGGCGCACCTCGTACGGCGTGTCTGGAACGGTCACGGGCACCATTGTGCCCAGGTGGATTCGGATGGGAGTGCCAGGTGGCGAAACAAGTGTCGGACGCGTGCGCGTTCTGCCGAATCGTCGGCGGTGATCTGGGGGCCTCGGTCGTCCATGAGGATGATCGGACGATCGCCTTCCTGGACCATCGGCCGCTCTTCCGAGGCCATACGCTGCTGGTTCCCAAAATCCACGTGGTCCGGATGAGTGATCTCCCGGCCGATCGGGTGGCCGACTTCTTCCTCACGGCACAGCGCCTGGAGCGGGCCATCGAAATCGCAACAAGTTCGGACGGCTCGATGGTGCTGCTCAATAATGTCGTTAGCCAGTCAGTTCCACACATGCACTTGCATGTGATCCCGCGCAACCGACGCGACGGGCTGCGCTTCTGGCTCGGCCCGAGGGTCAAGTACGACGACGAGCACCCCGCCGAGGCCTACGCCGAGCGCATCCGGGCGGCGATCGCGGACCTTTGACCCCTTGCGCGCGGGCGCGCCATCCCCCAGATTGGTTTGGACCAGTTGGGGGTGGCCCATGACGACCACGGCGCGCTCGCTCGCCGGACCCGCCCGCGCGCCGGTGTGGTGCGGGCTGGAGCTCTGCTGGCTCGACCAGCCCGCCGAACGCCTCCGCGTCGGCCGCGTCACCGCGGGCGCCGTCCGCCAGGTGGCGGCCTACGCCCTCGACGACCGCCCGCTGAGCGCCCTCCCCTGCCGCACGGGTTGGCTGGTCGCCACCCCGTCCCGCGTCGTGCACCTGCGCCGCGACGGCAGGCAGTCCCCCACCCCGTGGCCCGCGGCCGACCTGCTGACCTGCGACCCCGGCGGCCGCCTCTGGCTGGCCACCCCCGACGCCCTGCTCCGCGCCGACCTCTCCGGCCGCCTCCGCGTGGCCGCCACCGGCCCCACCCTCGCCCTGACCTGGCACCCCTCCGCCACCACCCTCTACCGCGCCACCCCGACGGGCATCGACGCGCACCCCTACGACCTCGCCAACGGCCTCCTGGGCGCTCCCACCCATCTCTCGGACGACATCGCCATCGCCCTGGCCGTCGATCACACGGGCCAACTCTGGGCCGCCGTCCCGAACGGGGTCCGCTGCGTAGGCCCGACGTGCCTGACCATCCCGATCACCGAGCCGACGGGCTGCTGCTTCACGACCACCACCCTCCTGGTGACCACCGCGTCCGGCTTGCACCCCTGCGACACAGGCACCGGCGGCCACCCGACAACGCGCTTCGCGGAGTGATCGCCCCCGCTGACCGCGAACCGGCGTCCGCATGACCGCGCCCCTCCGTCGATCTTCGTAGTACGTCAGCGCTCGTCGGCGGGTTCGTTCCGGGCGTCCGCACCCGATCGGATCAACGGGAGGCGACTGACTGAGGGAATGCGCCGGATGGGGCTACCTGTCCGGACCCGCAGCAGGTAATCAGGGCGGTGTGGATGACGCCGCTCGATGGTGGGCGCCTGCGGCCGTGGTGGCCGCCGCGCTCGTGGTGCCGTTTCTGGTGCGGCTGGTGCTCAGCGTTCCCGACTGGGTGACGCTGGTGGCGCTGGCCGTGTCCGTGGCGGGGGCGGTGGCCGTCGTGCGGCAGATCGGGTTTCAGCGGGAGCAGCGCGCGCTGCGGGTCGAGGCGGCGCGGGCGCAGCAGGTGAAGGCCGCCGAGACCGAGGCGCCGCCTCGGGAGGAGCACCACGTCCCGGCCATCCCGGTCGACAGCGCCGAGCCCTACTACCGGTTCACGCTCTCCTGCACCGTCTGCTGGCGCCCCAACGGCCCCCTCCCCCAGCACGCCAACCCGCGCGGGCTCGCCGTGCACGCCGTCCTGGAGCGCGCGCGGCAGGTGACCGTGCAGGGCTCGCCGGCCGATCCCGACGGCGTCCAGGTCCGGTTGGCCGCCGAACTCGGCGCGCACCTCAGCGACCGGACCGGGCAGATCACCGCGTGGGCCGAGGACGTCGGGCTGACCGTGCCGCCGGAGGACGCCGAGCGGCTCAAGCGGCTGCAGGACGTGCGCAAGGAGAAGCAGATCCGCGACCACGAGCGCGAGCTGGAACAGGCCGCCCGGGCCTACCTCACCTCCGAGGTGTTGTCGGACCCGGGCAAGGCCGTCGTCTGGTGGCTGGCCCGCCACCCCGAGCAGGTGCGCGAGGCTGCCGAGCTGCTGCCGACCTTCGCCCAGCTCAGCGCGGCCGCGCACGGCACCGAGGTGTACCTCGAACGCCAGGCGCGGCCGCAGCTGGAGGAGAGCGACTAGAACCGGGTGAGCGCGATCCGGGCCGAGCGCGGGTCCGGGGCGTGCACCAGGGACTCGTGGCCGCCGACGTCGTCGAAGGCGAAGCCGTACGCGCGGCCGTCGACCATGTTGGCGTGCATGGCCTTCGAGTAGTGGTTGGTGATCGCGCGGGTGTAGTAGTCCGCGGCGGTCCAGACCGGTGACGTGGGGTGGTGCCCCAGCGTCGAGCGGTTCAGGTCCGCGCACAGCGACCGGGCGATCGGGCCGACCACCTGGTCGTTGGGCGCGTGCAGGACGCCGTCGCAGCCGAAGACGTCCTTCGACGGCGGCCGCCCGAACGACGCGACCCGCGCGCCCGAGCCGTCGGTGAAGTGCAGCACGCCACCGGACACGCGCCCGGTGAACCGCACCGCCGGGTTGTGCTGGAACGGCGCGACCACCAGCGTCCGCCCCTCGGACCACACGCTGTCGACGTACGGCGCGAAGTACGACGCGGGGAACAGGCCCAGCTCGATTCCCTTGCGCGGCGCGATCGCGCGCAGCGGGAAGCCGTCGGAGCGCCGGTGGACGAGGCGGGCCCACTCGCCCTGCAGCGCCCCGAAGATCCGGGCGCGCCCGTCGGCCACGAGCGTCCCGGTGCGCCTGACCTGGCCGTTCGACGCCGTCACCTCGACGGCGTGCGGGACGGAGAACATGTCGACCTGGGAGCTGTTGAGCCACAGGCCGGAGCCGTTGTAGGTGAACTCGCTCCAGTCGAACAGGATGTCACGGTTGGGATCGCCCGGCGCCCACGGCGCGGGCTCGACCAGGCCGGTCGGGGTGAGGAAGAACCGCAGCTTGGCGCCGAAGGACATATACATCCGCCCGGAGAAGTGCAGCGGCACCCGCAGCGTGGTGGCCGCGCCCGGGCCGGGCCCCGGGATGGCGACGTCGGGGGCGGGCGACGGCGGGATCGAGCCGGAGGGCCACGGCGTGAACACGCCGGCGGCGGTCACGTAGCCCAGCCTCCCGGTCTGGGTGTTGACGCCGGTCAGGTAGAGGTGGACGGCCTCGGACCGGCCGGAATCGTTGGACACGACCATCGGCAGCACGGCCGGTGGCGCGGCCGACGCGACCGGGACGGTGATCGCGCCGAGCAGGGTCAACAGGACAGCGGCTATGCGCAGGGTGAGCGACACGGTGACTCCCTTGTCAGTGTGAGCGCGCTCTCACACCATGGTGAAGAAACCACCACGAATTTGTCAACGGTCACAACAAACTCGGTCGCCGAGCATGAGAAAGGGCCCCGGGTTCGGCGTGAAGCCGACCCGGGGCCCGAACGCTCACCGTGCGAGGGCGCTGTCCGCGGTGTCCCGGCCGCGGACGCGTTGCGGTGAGACCGGACGGTGTTGTCCCCGCGGCCGACCCTGCACGGCCTGAGGCACCATCCGGCACCCATATTCCCCGCAACTCACGCACTCCGGCAACCGCTTCGGCAATAACAACTGTTAACTGCCTCGAATACGCCGCCCGACCAGGCCGGGAAGTGCCGGGCCAATCCGTGAACGGCACTCAGTTCGCGGCGCCCCAGCGGAACCCGTAGCTGCCCGGCCCGAAGTTCAGCGCGACCCCGTGCACCGAGCAGCCCCGGTCCAGCGCGACCGGCCTGCTGTCCTCGATCCCCCGGTCGTCGCGCGTGTACTGCTCGCAGAACTCCGGCGGGTGCTCGGGGTCGAACCCGACCTCGAGCACGAACTCGCGCACGGGCAGCCGGAACTTGCGCTCGTAGGTGCCGTCCAGCACGGGCACGTTCACCAGCTCGTGCTCGGTGATGACCGTCTCGCCCCGGGCCAGCGGGCGGTCGAACAGCAGCTCGACGACCACCAGCCCGGCCGAGGCGTCCTCGGCGACGCGGCCGAGCACGCAGTTGCGCAGCGGCCGCACCTGCGGCGCCGCGCGGTCGGGATCGCCGGACTGGATGATGAGCACCCACCGGTCGGGGCCGTCGGCCTCGGCGCGCAGCACCTGCCGTGACACCGCGGACAGCGAGGGGCCCACGGCCACCCGGTCGTGCTGGCTGAGCCGGGTGAGGCGCTCGTCCCAGGTGGTGTCGACCTGGCTCAGCACGTCGTCTGGCGCGGCCTGGTCCGGCCCGGACGCGCCGATCGTGGGCAGACCTGCCGCGGTCCGCGCCCACCGCCGCCGGTCGAGCGGTGTGCTCGGGTCGGACTCGGCTCCCATGCGGACTCCCGGTTCGCGAAACCGTCCATCGTGGATTGGTCAGCTGTGCGTTCGCCTCAGGTGAGCGTAACGCCGTTCTCCGCCCACCACCGGGCGTAACTCGGGTTGCGCACCGTCAGTGCCAGGTACGACTCGGCGATGAGCCTGCGCAGCAGGGCGGGCTCGACCGGCGGGGGCGGCCGCCGCCACGCCAGGTCCACCCGCGCGGTGATGGGGTCCCCGCGCATCGGCCGCACGACCAGGCCGCGCCCCTCCGACGAGGTCGGCTGCGCCATGCTGACGCACTGCCCGGTGATGATGAACTCGCGCGCGGAGCTGGCGTCGCTGATCTCGTGGGTGATCCGCGGCTCGAACCCGGCCTCGCCGCACGCCCAGCGCAGCGCCGCGATGAGGCCCGCGTCGACGTGCGGGTCGACGACCCAGTTCTCATCGGCGAGCGCGGCGAGGTCGACCTCCTCCTCCGCGGCCAGCGGGTGGTCCTCGCACAGCGCGACGAACTTCGGCTCGACCGGCACGACGACCTCGCGCAGCAGCCCGTCGGGCGGGGTCACCTCGAACCCGACCGGCTCCACCACGATCGCCGCGTCCAGCCTGCCCGCCCGCACCCTGGCGAGCAGGTCCGCCGCGCTGGGGTCGCTGTGCACGTGCACGCGCAGCGGCTCGTCGTGCGCCTCCACCAGCCGCGGGACCACGGCCGACGCCAGCGCCCCCGGGTAGCACCCCAGGTGCAGTTCCACCCCGCCCGTCGAGCCCGCCCCGGGCGGTGCGACGCTCTGCAGGCCCGCCATCTCGCTCACCACGGACCGGGCCTTGGACAGCACCGTGCGGCCGAACCCGGTCGGGACGACGCCCGCCCGCCCGCGCTCGAACAGCGGCGCCCCCAGCGCGCGCTCGATGCGCTGCACCTGCGCGGTCAGCGAGGGCTGCGACATCCCGAGCGCGGCGGCGGCCCGGGTGATGCTGCCCTCGTCCGCCACCGCGATCAGGACGCGCAGATGTCGGAACTCCAGTTCCATGCGGCACATGTTATGGACCGGCTCTATGGACCAAGATCCAGCCCGGCTACCGTCCGGTATCCGGTCACTCGGTGACGATCAGCTTGGCGGTGCCCTCGGTCACCGAGCCCACCTCGACGCGCACGCCGTCGACCAGCGCCGCCTCACCGGGGTTCAGCGTCACGTCGACGCCCGCGCCGGAGATCCGCACCGCGCCGCCCGCGACGACCGCCTTGATCCGCCGGTCCAGCACCTCCAGCGTCGGCGAGCCCGAGACGGTGATCTCGCACCGGTGCTCCGTGCACTTCCCCGCGTCCCGGGCCTCGCCCGCGCAGGACACCGCCAGCGCCAGCACCAGGAACAGCGATCTTCGCGCCATGCGCTGCACATCGCGGCGGCCTGGTCGCCCGTAACACCGTCAAGGACTAGTGGGCCGTTCGGGGGCGAGCCGGTCGGGGGACCCTGGTCAGCGCCCGCACGCGGCGGGTCCTGCCGTGCTCGGCCAGCAGCACCAGCAGGTCGCCGTCGACCACGGCGGCCAGTTTGCGCTGGGCCCAGTCGGACGCGGCGAGCACGGCGGCGGAGTCGACGGGTCTGCCCGCGAACGCGTCGAGCAGCAGCCGCCACTCGGCGAGCCTGCGGCGGATGAAGTCGACGTGCGCGCAGGCGGGCGCGATCCGGTCGGCCCAGGCGTGGAAGTCCACGCTGGACCGGGCGCGCTCATCGATGCGGGCGACCACCGCGGCGATCGCCATCTCCTGGTCGGGATCGGCCAGGACCAGCCGGAGGAAGGCGGTCTCGTCCCGCGGCACCGCGTCGCGGTACCACTCGAAGCGCAGGTGCTCGTCGGCCGCCAACGCGGCGTGATCGTGCCAGGGGCGCCCCGCCAGCGCCGCCACGGATGCGATGTGGTCGAGCAGGTTCACCGTAAGTCCTCCGCGCAGGGAGGATAGTGGTTGTCCTCCGGAGACGATCATCGCGGTCCCTATGCTGTGAGCCATGGAGTTCACCGCTGACGTCCTGATCGATGCCGATCCGGCCCACGTCTGGTCCGTCTTCACCCGGGTGGCGCAGTGGCCGGACTGGACCAATTCGGTGACCTCGGCGACCCCGCTCGACCCGCCGCCGCTCGCCGTCGGCAAGCGCGTGCGCATCAAGCAGCCGAAACTCCCGACCACGGTGTGGACCCTGACCGAGCTCACCGAGGGCCGGTCCTGGACCTGGGTGGCGACCGGTCCCGGCGTCCGCACGACCGCCGAGCACGTCGTGGAGCCGCACGGCGACGGCACCAGGGTGTCGCTGCGGCTGCGGCAGGAGGGCTGGCTGGGCACGCTCGTCGGCAGGCTGACCGCGGGCCTGACCGACCGGTACCTCGCCATGGAGTGCGAGGGACTCAAGTCACGCGCGGAACAGGGCTAAACGAGTCGACCGATTCCGCCGTCCGTGCCAGGCTGGGGCGACAGCCGCGACTCTCGGGAGGTCCCCTATGGCCGACACACCGGAACCCACCGCCGAAACCGAGGTCGACGCCCAGCCCGCCGACGTGCGTGAGCAGTTCAAGGCGGCCCTGGCCCGCAAGAACGCGAAGGCGAGCGAGGGCGAGAAGCACCTCAACACCGGCTCCAAGGTCCACGACGCGCACGGCAAGGTCGGGGGCAAGCGCCAGTTCCGCCGCAAGAGCGGCTGACCGTCGGGCGGGCGGGGCTCGGTCGAGCCGCGCCCGCCGTGACGCGATCGTCTACAGGACCGCCTTCTCCAGGTCGGTCAGCGCCGTGTCGAGGTGGCCCAGCAGCCGCTGCAGGTGGGGGACGCTGCGCCTGCAGCCGGTGAGGCCGAATTCCAGACTGCCCGCGTAGCTGGTGACGGTGATGTTCAGCGCCTGTCCCTCGTAGGGGATCGACAGCGGGTATACGCCGACGAGCTTCGCGCCGTTCCAGTACAGCGGCTGCTTGGGGCCGGGCACGTTCGAGATCAGCAGGTTGAACGACGGCGGGGTCAGCCGCAGCGCGCCCGGCAGCAGCGCGATGGCCAGCGGGGCGAACGGGATCGCGCTGAGCGCGGTGATCTGCAGCTGGCTCATGCCGCGGTAGAAGTCCTTGCCGCGTTGCATGGAGTCCGAGATGGCGACCAGCCGCTCCCCCGCGTCGGCGAGGTCGGTGGCCAGGGTGCACAGGATCAGGCCGATCGCGTTGCCGCCGTCGGCGGTCTCGTCGGCGCGCAGGGAGATCGGCACGGCGGCGACCAGCGGCCGGTCCGGCAGCGCGCCCTGCTCGCCGAGGTACTCGCGCAGCGCGCCCGCGCACATGGCGAGCATGACGTCGTTGACCGTGGCGTCGGCGGCCTCGCCGACCGCGCGCACGCGCTCCAGCGGCCAGCCCTGCGCGGCGAAGCGGCGCGCGCCGGTGATCGGCCCGTTGAGCATCGAGCGCGGCGCCTCGAACGGCAGCGTGGCGGCCTGCTCGGCGAAGGCCTGGTTGAGGTAGCGCACGACGGCCGGGCCCAGCCCGACGACGTCCCGCACGATCCGCGCGGCGTTGGCCAGCCCGGCCAGCGGGTCCGGCTCGGCGCGGCGGCCGGTGGCGTCGGTGCGCGGGGCCGCGGCCCACGGCGGGCGCATGCCGCGCTCGTCCGGGTCCGTCGAGAGCGCGTCGCGCATCAGGCGCAGCGCGGAGACGCCGTCGAGCAGCGCGTGGTGGACCTTGGTGTAGACGGCGAAGCGCCCGCCCTCCACCCCCTCGATCAGGTGCGACTCCCACAGCGGCCGGTGCCGGTCCAGCAGCGAGCCGTGCAGCCGCGACACCAGCTCCAACAGCTCCCGCACCCGCCCCGGCGACGGCAGCCCGGACAGCCGGACGTGGTACTCCAGGTCCAGCAGGTCGTCATTGGTCCACACCATCTGCCCGACCGAGTTCACCGGCCCGCGCGGCCGACGCCGGAACAGCGGATGCAGGTCCCCGACCTCGATCAACGACTTGTGCACGTCGTTGACGTACGACGGCTCGGCCCCGGGCGGCAGCTCGAACAACTGCAACCCACCCACATGCAACGGATGCTCCCGCGACTCGCCCAGCAGGAACATCGAGTCGGTCACAGGCATCAACGGCATGGCGTCCACGCTCTCACCGCAGCCCGCCGAACGCAATCGATCAGACGCGCGGGTCGAGTCGATCGAGTGCCGGGGACATCGCAGGACACCGCGGGATCGCCCCCGCGCCCAGGGCCGGGGTCTTCCCGTGGTTCAAGCCCGGCCGCCTTCTCTTCCCTCGAACGGCGGTGCACACCATAGGCAAGAAACGCGAAGATGATCATGAACTCGCTGAAAGCAGGGGGAAATGACCAGTTTTCGATCGATGCTCCAAAGATCGCTGGGGGTAACGGCGACGACCGTCGCGCTCATTGTCACGGCCGCGCCCGCGATGTCGGCGTCACCGACACAGGGAAGTGCTGGATCGTCATCAGCCGCAGCCAATCCGTGCTATCCCGGACTGGACTTCGGTGGCACCAACATCGCGATTCGGTCCGCGAGAAGTGTCACGAATTCCCAGGTCATAGGCAGGGGCAACGACGGGGACTGCTGGACGCAGGTGTTCCAGATCACCGGTGAGCGCCACCTCTGCACGCGTACCGGGACCTATTTCGACCAATGGTCGTACGGCGCCAACCGGCGGACCAGGGTGAACGGCTATGTCAGTTGGTGCTGGCTTACGGTCGAGGGACCTGTGACGGCCGCTGGCGGGAAGTAGGATTCCTGACCCGCCGATCGTGGGTGCGCAGTCATGCACGATTCCGGCAGGCCGGTCGGGATACCTTCCGGCCTGCCGGTGTTGCTTCTCTGCGGCTTCCCGCGCTGTTCAGACGCCGGGCAATCCTCGGCGGGGCAGATTCGTGCGCGGGGGGCGCCGTTCAGACGCGCGGGTCCGAATCGATCATGTGCTTGCCCGCTACGTTGACGACCCGGACCGTGAACCGGTCGGACGACTCCTGGTCGTCCTTGGTCAGGATGACGGTGACGGGGACGTTCGCCGAGCCGTCGTCGTTGACGGTGACCTGGTTGGCGTCCTCGGATGCGACATAGTCGTACTGCGCCCAGTACGTGTCGAACTCCGCCTTGCTGCCGAAGTACGCCTGGGCGTTCGGTGTCAGCAGCGCCCAGCGCTGGGCGGCCGGAGTGCTGCTGAGGTAGAAGGCGATCACCGCCTCGCCCGCGGCGGAGAAGTTGGTCACGCGCGCCGCGCCTGCGTTCGGGGTGGAGGGCGGGGTCGTCGACGTCTCGGTCGGTGGGTTGCTGACCGTGACCGTGCGGGTTTCCGTGTTCGGGTTGGCTGTGGTCTTGTCGCCCTGGGTGGTGAGGACCAGGACGACCGAGGCGGCTAGGACGGCGACTGCCGCGGCGGCGCCGATGAGGACGCCGCGGCGGGGCGGGGGCGGCGCGGCCGGGGTGGGGGCCGGGGCGGGTGGGGTGGGCTGGCGGACCGGCGACGCGGGGCGCTGTTGGACCGGGGGCGCGGGGCGGCGGGCCGGGACCGTGCGCTCCAGGAGGGTCGGCGACGGGACCGCCATGGGGGCGGTCGGGGCGGCGAGGGTGGTCGCGGCCTCGTCCATCGTCGGGCGTTCTGCCGGGTCCGTGCGCAGCAGGGTCATCAGGGCCGAGGTGAGCTGCCCGCCGTTGCGCGGGGGTTTCACGTCACCGTTGGCCACCGCGTGTAACAGCGCCAGCGGGTTCGGGTTGAGGCCGAACGGCGGGGTGCCCTCCAGGGCGTGGTACAGCGTCGAGCCGAGGGAGAAGACGTCCGACGCCGTCGTGGGCTGCTGGCCGCGGGCGAGTTCGGGGGCGAGATAGGCGGGGGTGCCCGCCAGGACGCCGGTGTCGGTGGTGATCGTGTGGTCGCCGGTGGCCTTGGAGATGCCGAAGTCGGTGATCTTCACCGTGCCCTGGTCGTCGAGCAGGATGTTGCCCGGCTTGACGTCGCGGTGGACGATCCCGGCCGCGTGCGCGGCGGCGAGGGCGGCGGCGACCTGCGAGCCGATCGCGGCGACCTGCTCGGGCGGCAGCGTGCCGCGCTCGGCGATCACCGCGGACAGGCTGCGGGCGTTGACGAACTCCATCACCAGGCACGGGTCGCCGTCGTGCTCGGCGACGTCGAGCAGGGCGACGGCGTTGCGGTGGTGCAGGCGCGCGGCGATGCGCGCCTCGCGCATGGCACGCCTGCGCGCCTCCTCGGTCTTGGCCGGGGTGAGGCCGGGGCGGATGATCAGCTGCTTGATCGCGATCACGCGCTCCAGCCGCTCGTCGCGGGCGCGCCAGACCACGCCCATGGCGCCGCTGCCTATGGTCTCCAACAGGCGGTATCTGCCGGCGACCAGCTGACCCGTTTCGATGACCAGGCACCTCTCGTGATAGCGGTTCCCCAGGGCCCGACCTGGCCCTCCCGACATTATCGAACGCGCGTGCCAACGACTAACGAGGGCACTGGCACGGACGTGAAGGCTGGACGCGCACGGCACACTGGGGGTTGTCCGATCACGGGGGGTGTGCCGAGATGTCCGCGCTGCGACTGCCGGTGGCCGAGGTGGTGACCGAGACCGCGCAGGCGAGCTCCATCGTCTTCGACGCCGAACTCGACTACCTGCCGGGCCAGTACCTGACTCTACGCGTGCCCAGCGAGCTCACCGGATCGGTGGCGCGCTGCTACTCGCTGTCGAGTTCGCCGCTGCTCGGCGAGCGCCCCCAGGTGACGGTGAAGCGCGCCCCGGACGGCTACGCCTCGAACCTGCTGTGCGACACCGCGTGCGCGGGCGCGGTCATCGAGGCGCTGCCGCCGATGGGCGTGTTCACCCCGAAGTCGCTCGACGCCGACCTGCTGCTGTTCGCGGGCGGCAGCGGCATCACGCCGATCCTGTCGATCGTCAAGTCCGCGCTGCACGCCGGGACCGGGCGGATCACCCTCGTCTACGCCAACCGCGACGCCGAGTCGGTGATCTTCGCCGACGCGCTCGCCGCGCTGGCGGCCGGAAACGCGCGGCTGTCGGTGACGCACTGGCTGGAGAGCGAGCGCGGGCTGCCCTCCGTCGAGCAGTTGGCCGACCTGGCCGCGCCGCACGCCGACGCGGACGCGTTCACCTGCGGGCCAGCGCCGTTCATGGCCGCGGTCACCGACGCGCTCAAGGAGCTGGACTTCCCGCGATCGCGCCGTCACGTGGAGCGGTTCGCCTCCCTGGCGGCGAATCCGTTCGACCGCCTCGATTCCCGGGCAGGCTAGGCCGAACGGCGCACGACGGTAACGCGCGCCCGCGCCCGCGCGAGTCTCCGCTTGTCGCGGCTCGGCGTGTCGAGCCGCCGAGGGGAGAAGAATGCGCCGGTCCCTTGCGGCTCTTGCCGTCCAACTCACCGTGGCGGGCCTGTTACCCGTCGCCGCTGTCACGTTCGCCGCGACGCCCGCGGCGGCCCTGCCAGCCGGATTCACCCAGCAGACCGTGCTCTCCGGGCTGACCCAGCCGATGGCCGTGGAGTTCGGCGCGGACGGGCGGGTGTTCGTGGCCGAGAAGTCGGGCCTGGTCAAGGTCTTCGACGGCCTGTCCGACCCGACCCCGTCGGTGTTCGCCGACCTGCGGACCAACGTCTACAACCAGCACGACCGCGGCCTCATGGGCCTGGCGCTGGCCCCGGACTTCCCCGCCGACCCGTCGGTGTACGTGCTGTACTCCCACGACGCCGCGATCGGCGGGACCGCGCCGCGCTGGGGCGCGCCCGGCGCGAGCAACGACTCCTGCCCCAACCCGCCCGGGGAGACCGGGGACGGCTGCGTGATCTCCGGCAGGCTGTCCGTTCTGGACGCGGCGGGCGCCGAGCGGGTGCTGGTCGAGGACTGGTGCCAGCAGTACCCGAGCCACTCGGTGGGCGAGCTGGCCTTCGGCCCGGACGGCTACCTCTACGCCAGCGCGGGCGACGGCGCCTCGTACGTCTTCGCCGACTACGGCCAGGACGGCAGCCCGCGCAACCCGTGCGGCGACCCGCCGACCGGCGTGGGCGGCACGCAGACGGTGCCCAGCGCCGAGGGCGGGGCGCTGCGCGCGCAGGACGTGCAGACCATGGGCGACCCGATGGGCCTCGACGGCACCGTCATCCGCGTCGACCCGGCCACCGGCGCGGGCGCGCCCGGCAACCCGATGGCGGGCAGCGCCGACGCCAACGCCCGCCGCGTGGTCGCCGCGGGCCTGCGCAACCCGTTCCGGTTCGACTTCCGCCCGGGCACCGGCGAGCTGTGGCTGGGCGACGTCGGCTGGAGCACCTGGGAGGAGGTCAACCGGCTGGCCAACCCGGCCGACGGCACGGTGGACAACTTCGGGTGGCCCTGCAAGGAGGGCACGGCCGCGCAGTCCGGGTACAACATCGGGCTGACGATGTGCCAGCGGATCAGCACGGGCACGGTGCCGACCGTCAACCCGCACTACGCCTACCGGCACGGCCAGTCGGTCGTCACCGGCGACGGCTGCTCCACCGGCAGCGGCTCCTCGATCTCCGCCGCCGCGTTCTACCGGGGCGGGGCGTACCCGGACACCTACGACGGCGCGTTCTTCTTCGGCGACTACAGCCGCCGCTGCATCTGGACGATGCGCGCGGGCGCGGGCGGCGTGCCGGACCCGGCCACCCGGCAGGTGTTCCAGCAGGAGGTCTTCCCGGTCGACCTGACCGCGGGCCCCAACGGCGACCTGTACTACGTCGACATCGCCTTCGGCGAGGTGCGGCGGTTCCGGTACGGCACGGGCAACCAGGCGCCGATCGCCGCGGTCACCGCCACGCCCGCCCAGGGCGCGGTGCCGCTGACGGTGTCGTTCAGCGCGGCGGGCTCGTCGGACCCCAACGGCGACCCGCTCACCTACGCGTGGGACCTCGACGGCGACGGCGCGTTCGACGACGCGACCGGCGTCACCGCGTCGCGCACCTACACCGCCACCGGCACGTACGACGTGAGCGTCCAGGCGCGTGACCCGGGCGGGCTCACCGACGACGCGGGCACCCGCGTGCTCGCGGGCTCGCACGCCCCGACCCCGGTGATCAGCACGCCGGACACGGGCTTCACCTGGGCCGTGGGCGACACGATCGCCTTCGCCGGGTCCGCCACCGACGCCGAGGACGGGCCGCTGCCCGCGTCGGCGCTGTCCTGGCGGGCGATCCTGCACCACTGCGACTCCGGCGGCGGCTGCCACGAGCACGACCTCGTCGGCTTCGACGGCGTGGCCTCGGGCACCTTCGACGGCCCCGACCACGACTATCCGTCCTATGTGGAGCTACGGCTGACCGCCCGCGACTCCTCCGGGGCCACGGCCACGGTGAGCAGGCGGCTGGACCCGAAGGTCGGCACGGTCGTGATCCGGTCCGACCCGCCGGGGCTGACCGCGACGCTGAGCGACACCAGCGGGCCGACGCCGCTGACCGTGCCCGCGATCGTGGGCTCGCGGATGAGCCTGTCGGTGCCGCAGGACCAGACGCTCGCGGGCGGCTCCTACGCGTTCCGGTCATGGTCGGACGGCGGCGCGCGGGCGCACGACATCATCGTCGGCGCGGGGACCACGACCCTCACCGCCGTCTTCGAGCGCACCGGCTCCGGGGACGACTCGCTGGTCGCCGCCTACGCTTTCGACGAGGGCGCGGGCGGGTCGCTGACCGACCGCAGCGGCCACGGGCACATCGGCACGCTGTCCGGCCCCGCGTGGGCGGCGGGCCGCCACGGCGGCGGGCTGTCCTTCGACGGCGTGGACGACTGGGTGACGGTGGCGGACACGGCGGCGCTGGACCTGACCGACCGGATGACGCTGTCGGCGTGGCTGCGGCCCGCGTCGGCCTCCGGCTGGCGGACCGCGGTGATGAAGGAGCGGCAGGGCGGGCTGGCGTACGCGCTGTACGCCGCGGGCCTCGACCGGCCGTCGGGATATCTGTCGATCGGCAACGACGTGACCGCGACCGGGCCGTCGGCGCTGCCGGTCGGCTCGTGGTCGCACGTGGCGTTCACCTACGACGGCGCGGCGATGCGGTTGTACGTCAACGGGAACCTGGTGGCGACGGTCGCGCAGACCGGATCGGCGGCGGTGTCGGCTGCGGCGCTGCGGTTGGGTGGCAACTCCGTGTGGGGCGAGTACTTCGCGGGCGTGATGGACGACGTCCGCGTCTACAACCGCGCGCTGTCGGCGGCGGAGATCGCGGCGGACCGGGACACCCCGGTGTCCTCGGACACGAAGGCGCCGTCCCCGCCGGGCGCGCCGTCGGCGACCGGCGGGCTGGGCACGGTGGCGCTGTCGTGGACGGCGGCCACCGACGACGTGGGCGTGACCGGCTACGACGTGCACCGGGGCGCGCCCGGGTTCACGGTGTCGCCGTCCACCCGGATCGCCACGGTGACCGGGCTGACGCACACCGACACCGGGCTCGCCGCGGGCACGTACGCCTACCGCGTGGTCGCGCGCGACGGCGGGGGCAACGCGTCCGCGCCGTCGGCGGAGGCCACCGCCGTGGTGTCGGCCGACACGACCGCGCCGTCGGTGGCGGTGACCGGGCCGTCGGGGACGATCTCGGGCCTGGTGTCGGTGACCGCCACCGCGTCGGACTCCGGCAGCGGGGTGGCGGGCGTGCAGTTCCTGCTCAACGGCCAGCCGCTGGGCGGGGAGGACACGTCCGCGCCGTACACGGTCTCGTGGGACACCCGCACGGTGGCGAACGGCGCGTACACGCTCACCGCCCGCGCGCGGGACAACGCGGGCAACTCGGCGGTGTCGGCGGCCGTCTCGGTGACGGTGTCCAACACCGGCCCGGCCCCGGGCGCGCCGGTCGCGTCGTACAACTTCGACGAGGGCGCCGGGAGCGTGCTGGGCGACCGCTCGGGCAACGCCAACCACGGCGCCGTCGCCGGGGCGGCCTGGGTGGCGGGCCGCACGGGCGGCGCGCTGTCGTTCGACGGCGTCGACGACATGGTCACCGTGGCCGACACGCCCGCGCTGCGCGCGACAACGGCGCTGACGGTCTCGGCGTGGGTGCGGCCCACGGGTGGCGCGGACTGGCGGACGGTCGTGATGAAGGAGCGCGCGGGCGGGCTGTCGTACGCGCTGTACTCCGACAACGCGGCGGGCCGTCCGGCAGGCTACGGCCGGGTCGGCTCGGTCGACGTCGCCGTGACCGGGCCGTCGGCGCTGCCCACCGCCACGTGGACGCACCTGGCGATGACCTACGACGGGTCGGCCCTGCGCCTCTACGTCGACGGCGTCCTGGTGTCGACCGAGATCATCGGCGGCTCGCTGGCCACGTCGACCGGCGCCCTGCGCCTGGGCGGCAACGCGGTGTGGGGCGAGTACTTCGCGGGCGCGATGGACGACGTGCGCGTCTACAACCGGACGCTCACGGCCGCGGAGATCGCCGCGGACCGGACCACCCCGGTGGCGTGAGCACGGCGGGGAGGGACGCCATTCCGGTGTCCCTCCCCGTGTCCACTGGACCGGCGTTGCCCTCCCCGGCATGCTGTGCCGCGTGAGCGACAACCAGGGCCCCGCCTTCGACCTCATCGGCCGCCGCTACGACGAGTCGTTCGTCGAGCGAGACACCCAGATCGCCGAGGTGGCCTGGCTCATCGAGCACCTGCCGCCGGGCGCGCGGGTGCTCGACCTGGGGTGCGGCAGCGGGCTGCCGACCGCCAAGCAGCTCATCGACGCGGGCATGTCCGTCGTCGGCGTCGACGAGTCCCCGGTGATGCTCGACCTGGCCCGCGAGCAGGCCCCCGGGGCCGACTACCGCCTCGGCGACCTGCGCGAGCTGTCCGACCTCGGCGAGTTCGACGCCGCGGTCGCCTTCTTCGCCCTGCTGATGCTGCCCAAGGCCGACATCGAGGCCACGCTGCGCTCCCTGCGCGCCCGCCTGACCGGCCCGGGCCTGCTGCTGATCAGCATGGTCCAGGGCGACTTCGACGCCTTCCCGGTCAACTTCCTCGGCGCCCCCACGACCGTCTCGGCGTACCCCCCGGAGGCCCTGCGCCAGACCGTCGAGGACGCGGGCTTCACCGTCGACCGCCTCCACGCCGTCGAGGCCGTCGCCGAGCCGGGACGGGTGGAGGTCCAGCTGTACCTGCGCGCGAGCGCGGCCTGAGTCACGCCCCGCCCGAGACCAGTTCCAGCACAGGACGTCGGTCGACCATCCCGAGCATCTCCCGGACCCGGGGAACGTCCCAGGCGAGTTCCCGGGCGAGTCGGGGAATCGTCAGGCCCGCCTCCGAGGCGGGCGCGTGCGCCTCACGCTCTTGGACGATGTCACCCGGCGTCGCCTCGCGGTGCAGGACCAGGTGACCCAACTCGCGCACGGCGCTGAAACCGGTGCCGGTAGACGTCGCCTGCCCTGTTCGTCGCAGAACCACGACCGGACGGGGCAGCCGGGTCGAGAACGCGGCGACGGTCCGCAGATCCCCGTCCCGCCGCGGTGACCGCGCTAGAGCCAGTCGGCCGCGGTCAGGGAGCCGCGGAGGCGGGTGAGGGCGCGGTGTTGGGCCACGCGGACCGCCGTGGCGGTGAGGCCGATGGCGACGGCCGTCTCCTGGGCGGACAGGCCGACCACCAGGCGCAGGACGAGGATCTCGCGCTGGCGCGGGGCCAGGCTGTCCAGCAGGGTGCCGAGCCGGGCGCGCATCTCCCCGCGCAGGGTGAGCTGTTCGGGGCCGAGGTTCGCGTCGGGCATCTCGGGCATGTCGGCGACCGGGTCGGAGCGGTCGCGGCCGGAGCGGCGGTAGAAGTCGGCGACCTTGTGGGCGGCGATCCCGTAGACGAACGGCAGGAAGGACTCGCGGTCGTCGGAGTAGCGGGGCAGCGCGCCGAGGATGGCGAGCATGATCTCCTGGGCCACGTCGTCCGCGGAGGAGTACGCCGAGCCCGTGCGGCCGATGCGGGCGCGGCAGTAGCGCACGATGGCCGGGTGGATCCAGGTGAAGAGGGTCTGCCGGGCCGCCTTGTCGCCGCGCATCGACGCCTCGACCAGCTCGTGGAAGGCCGCTGTCTTCAGGCGGGCGAACACGGCGTCGGTGCGTGCCGGTTCCACCGGGTCCGGGCCGGGCGTTGCGCTCACGTGAGCCCCCTGAAGGTCGGCTCGCGCGCGGCGGGCCGGAGTCTGGCTGTCGGCGCACCACGCCGCACCCGTGGACGGTCGGATGCGATGATGGCCTTGACGGAGAGTGATGGTAGCCGGGTGACCCACCCGACACCAGAGGAATCCCCGTGCGGTGATGCCGATCGTTTCGTATTCAACCTCACACCGGACAGGGCCGAACGACCCTAGAGAACACCCTCCGCACACGCCCCACCGATCGGGTCGAAGGGCCCGGAATTCCGCGAAACCACCAAGGATCCGCAGCTCGTCACCATCCAGATTGATCCATTGTGGACGGCGACCGGCACGATCGACGGCACCGGTCGAGTGATCGGACGTTACTCGCCGGTCACGTACCCGCCGAACGAGTGATGACCTTCCACGGATGGAGTAACGCAACTCTACGGAGACGGGAGACCGCTAGGATGCGCCAGCCCCATACCGCCGTTCGGCCGCCCAGCGGGCTCCGTTCGCAGCGCCCCATTGTGCCGCGTTGACAGTGCCGGTTCACCATTCTTAGCGTGGCGGCGCACGCCGCCCGAGCAGCACGCCACCCGAACAGGGGAATCCCCACATGGACAGCAGCGGGCGACCCGTCGTCGTCGTCCTGCACGGAACCGACCGACCGCCCCCGATGCCGGGGATCGAGCGCCGCGCCACCGTCCGCTACAGCACCGGGCCCCTCCTCAGCGCCACCCTCCCCGGCGCCGACGTGCTCTTCGTCTGGGACAGCCGCGCGAACGGGCTGTCCGACGCGCTCCCGGCCGCGACCGGCCTGCGCTGGGCGCACGCCGCGGGCGCCTCCGCCCGGCACCTGCCGATCCCCCGGCTGCACGCCGCGGGCGTCACCGTCACCAGCGCCCGCGGCGTGTTCGACGAGCCGATGGCCGAGTACGTGCTGAGCCTGGTCCTCGCCTTCGCCAAGGACCTGCCCGCGACCATGCGCCTGCAGCAGCGCCGGGTGTGGGCCCACCGGGAGACCGAGCGCCTGGCGGGCGCGCACGCGCTGGTCGTCGGGTCCGGCCCGATCGGGCGGGCCATCGGGCGCAAACTGCGGGCCGTCGGGGTGTCCGTGTCGGCGGTGGGCCGCGCCGCCCGGCCCCGCGACCCCGACCTCGGCGACGTCGTCGGGATGGCCGACCTGCGCCGCGCGCTGGCCGCGGCCGACTACGTGATCCTGGCCACCCCGCTCACCCCGGACACCGCCGGGCTGATCGACGAGAACGCGCTGCGCGCGATGAAGCCGACCGCGCGGCTGGTGAACATCAGCCGGGGCGGCCTCGTCGTGCTGCCGGACCTCATCGACGCCCTGGACAAGGGCGAGCTCGCGGGCGCGGCGCTCAACGTCTTCGCCGATGAGCCGCTGCCCAAGTCGTCCCCGCTGTGGGACCTGCCGGACGTCGTCATCTCCCCGCACATGGCCGGGGACGTCAAGGGCTGGCGCGACGAGCTGGTCCGCCTCTTCGCCGACAACCTCGACCGCTACCTCGCGGGCGAGCCGCTGATCAACGTGATCCCGCCGGGCGCCACGGGTTGAGCCCACTTGCTACTCTGGAGTAGGTTACGCCGGAGTCGGAAGCGATCGATCGAGGTGGGAGCACCCATGGCGGGCACCAACCCCAAGCCCAGGCGGGACGCGATGGGCACCGCGCTCGCGGTACTGAACAAGCTGGCGAGCGCCCCTGTGCTCGACCGGTTCAACCTGCGCAAGCCCGTCGAGAAGGGCCTCTACACCGCCACCCGCACCGGCTTCACCGCCGTCGGGGCGGCCACCAGGCAGTTCGCCGCGGCGCAGAAGCTGGCCAAGCCCGCCCGGCTGCCCTCGGCAGGCGAGCGCGGGCTGTTCGACATCACCCCGGACGACGAGCAGAAGATGATAGTCGAGACGGTCTCGGAGTTCGCCGCGGAGCGGCTGCGCCCGGCGGCGGCCGAGGCCGACGCCGACTGCGCGACCCCGGCCGATCTGCTGTCCACCGTCACCGAGCTCGGCGTGACCCTGGTGGGCGTGCCCGAGTCGCTGGGCGGCCTGGGCACCGAGCGCTCCGCGGTGACCGGCGTGCTGGTGGCCGAGGCGATGGCGCACGGCGACATGGGCCTGGCCGTGGCGCTGCTGGCGCCGTCGGCGGTCAGCTCGGCGCTGGTGCTGTGGGGCGACGAGACCCAGCAGGCGACCTACCTGCCCGCGTTCGTCGGCGACGACGTCCCCGCCGCGGCGCTGGCCGTGCAGGAGCCGCGGCCGCTGTTCGACCCGTTCGCGCTCAAGACCAAGGCCTACCGCTCCGGCGGCGGGTTCGTGCTGGAGGGCGTGAAGTCGCTCGTGCCCAGGGCCGCGCAGGCCGAGCTGTTCGTCGTGGCCGCCGACCTCGACGGGCGCGGCCCGGCGCTGTTCATCGTGGAGTCCGACAGCGAGGGCCTGACCGTGGAGTCCGAGCCCGCGATGGGGCTGCGCGCCGCGGGGATGGGCAAACTGCACCTGGACAAGGTGCGGGTCCCGGAGACCGCGCTGCTGGGCGAGGGCAAGTCGGCCGTCTACACCGAGTGCGTGCGGCTCTCCCGGATCGCCTGGTGCGCGCTGTCGCTGGGGACATCGCAGGCGGTCCTGGACTACGTGATCCCGTACGTCAACGAGCGGGTGGCCTTCGGCGAGCCGGTCAGCCACCGGCAGGGCGTGGCGTTCAAGGTCGCGGACATGGGCATCGAGCTGGAGGGCATGCGGCTGCTCACCTACCGCGCGGCCAGCCGGGCCGAGCAGGGCAAGCCGTACGCCCGCGAGGCGGGTCTGGCGCGGCGGCTGTGCGCGGAGAAGGGCATGCAGATCGGCAACGACGGCGTGCAGCTGTTGGGCGGGCACGGCTTCGTCAAGGAGCACCCGGTGGAGCGCTGGTACCGCGATCTGCGCGCGGTCGGCCTGGTCGAGGGGATCGTCCTCGTCTAGAGGGCGGAAGGGAACAAGCCATGATCAACCTTGAGGTCCCGCGCAAGTTCGCGCAGCTGGTCGACCAGGCCCACCAGGCCGCGGCGGAGTTCTTCCGGCCCAACTCGCGCAAGTACGACCAGGCCGAGCACACCTATCCGAAGGAACTGGACATGCTGGCCGCCCTCCTGGACGGCCTGTCGGCCGCGGGCGGCGGCGCGGGCGCCGGTGGCGTGCGTCGGGGCGGCACGGAGAAGAAGGCCGACGGCAACCGCAACGGCAGCAACCTGCAGCTGCTGCTCGGCACCATCGAGATGTGCTGGGGCGACGTCGGCCTGCTGCTGTCGATGCCCCGCCAGGGCCTCGGCAACGCCGCGATCGCCTCGGTGGCCAACGACGAGCAGCTCAAGCGCTACGAGGGCAAGTGGGCCGCGATGGCCATCACCGAGCCCGACACCGGCTCGGACTCCGGCGCCATCCGCACCACCGCCGTCCGCGACGGCGACTACTACGTCCTCAACGGCGAGAAGATCTTCGTGACCTCCGGCGAGCGCGCCGACTGCGTGGTCGTCTGGGCCACTTTGGACCGATCGCTGGGCAAGGCGGCGATCAAGAGCTTCGTCGTCGACCGCGACACCCCCGGCTTCGAGCTGGTGCGGCTGGAGCACAAGCTGGGCATCCGCGCGTCCGACACCGCGCACTTCCGCCTCGACAACGTGCGCGTCCACAAGGACAACCTGCTCGGCAGCCCGGAGATCAACACCGAGCAGGGTTTCGCGGGCGTCATGCAGACCTTCGACAACACCCGCCCCCTGGTGGCCGCCATGGCCATCGGCGTGGCCCGCGCGTCCCTCGAGGAGACCCGGCGACTGCTGGAGGAGGCGGGCGTGGACATCGACTACGACCGCCCGGCCTTCACCCAGTCCGCCGCGGCGGCGACGTACCTGCAGCTGGAGGCGGACTGGGAGGCGGCGTACCTGCTGGCCCTGGAAGCCGCCTGGATGGCCGACAACCGCAAGCCGAACTCCCTGCAGGCGTCGATGGCCAAGGCCAAGGCGGGCCGCTCCGGCAGCGACATCACCCTGCGCTGCGTGGAACTGGCCGGGTCGGTGGGCTATGGCGAGGGGACGCTGCTGGAGAAGTGGGCGCGGGACTCGAAGATCCTGGACATCTTCGAGGGCACACAGCAGATCCAGCAACTCATCGTGGCCCGGCGACTGTTGGGGAAGTCGTCGTCCGAGTTGAAGTGACGAACGTCTGACGAAGGCCGCGCGGACCACCAGGTCCGCGCGGCCTTCTCGTTCAGCAGCCCTTGTCCTTCATCGCCTCGTGGATGTCGTCGTGGCTGGGGGAGGCGACGGGGAGGGGGGTCGGGGGGCCTAGGCGCAGGCCGTCGAGCAGCAGGGTGAAGTAGCGCCGCCACAGGTCCGGGGCGATGTGGCGGGTCAGGTCGAAGGACGCGCCCAGCATGGTCATCAGCGGACCGAGGTCCGCGCCCGTCACGTCCGGGCGGATGGTGCCCTGGGCCTGCGCGCGGGCGACCAGGGAGTCCACGGCGGGGACGAAGTGCGCGCCGATGCGCTCGGCGTGGCCGAGTTCGACGCGGTGGCAGATCTGGAAGAGGCCCCGGTCGGCTGCCTGGCGTTCGGCGACGGCGGTGAGCAGGCCGACCAGGCCGGTCCAGGCGTCCGGTTCGGCAGCCGCGGCGTCGATCAAGGTGTTCACTTCGGACACCACCTCGTCGAACACCGCCTCCAGCAGGGCTTCCTTCGACGAGAATCGGCGGTAGACCGTCCCCACTCCCACGCCCGCCACCCGGGCGATCTCGTCGAGGGTGACGTCGATGCCCCGGGTCGCGAAGACCTCGCGGGCGGCCGCGACGATGCGCGCGCGGTTGCGGCGGGCGTCGGCGCGGAGCGGCGTGTCCGAGGTCACGCTCTCAGCTTACCAGAAATCCGGAGACAGCGTCTCCGCTTCATTGGTAGCGTGATCGGCGAATCCACAGGAGAACCCGGGGGCTTTACATGACTGTGTCCGAAGTGGCGGCATCGCCGCCACCGAATATCGAGCAGCCGTCGAGCAGGCGGTGGCTGGTGCTGGCCGTGATCGCGCTGGCGCAGGTCATGGTGGTGCTCGACGCCACCGTGGTGAACATCGCGCTGCCGAGCGCCCAGCAGGACCTGCGGTTCGGGGATTCCCAGCGGCAGTGGCTGATCACCGGCTACGCGCTGAGCTTCGGCAGCCTGCTGCTCATCGGCGGCCGCATCGCCGACCTCTTCGGACGGCGGATGGCGTTCCTCGCGGGCGTCGTCGGCTTCGCCATCGCCTCGGCGGTCGGCGGCGCGGCGGCCAACTTCGAGGTGCTGGTGGCCGCGCGCGTCGGGCAGGGCGTGTTCGCCGCGCTGCTGGCGCCCGCCGCGCTGTCGCTGCTGACCACGACGTTCACCGACCCGGCCGAGCGGGGCAAGGCGTTCGGCATCTTCGGGGCGATCTCCGGCGCCGGTGGCGCGATCGGCCTGCTGCTCGGCGGCGTGCTGACCGAGTACCTGGACTGGCGCTGGTGCATGTACATCAACCTGGTCTTCGCGGGCGTCGCGTTCGTCGGCGGCATCGGCCTGCTCGGCAAGAGCACCGCGACCGAGCGCCCGAAGCTGGACCTCATCGGCGTCACCACCGCGACCGCGGGCATGTTCGCCCTCGTCTACGGCCTGGCCAACGCCGAGCAGGACGGCTGGGACGCGGCGAGCACGCTCGGCTTCCTGGCCGCGGGCGTCGTGCTGCTGGGCGCGTTCGTGTTCTCCCAGACGCGTGTCGCGCACCCGCTGCTGCCGCTGCGCATCCTTGCCCACCGCAACCGGGGCGGCGCGTTCCTGGCGATGTTCCTGCTGGTCGCAGGCATGTTCGTGATCTTCCTGTTCCTGACCTTCTACATGCAGCAGAACCTGCGCTTCGGTCCGGTGCAGAGCGGTTTCGCGTTCCTGCCGATGATCGGCACGCTCATGCTGTCGGCCACGATGGCCACCACGGTCCTGCTGCCGCGCGTCGGCCCTCGGGTCATGATCCCGGTCGGCATGGTCGTGGCCGCGCTGGGCACCGCCCACATGGCGCTGCTCGACGAGACCAGCACCTACGCCTCCGGCGTGCTGCCCGGTCTGCTGGTCGCGGGCCTGGGCATCGGCCTGACGATGGCCTCCGGCATGAACGTGGCCATCGCGGGCGTCGACCCGCAGGACTCCGGCGCGGCCTCCGCCGCGGTCAACGCCATCCAGCAGGTCGGCGGCTCCATCGGCACGGCGCTGTTCAGCACCATCGCCGCCAACGCCTTCACCGCCGCCCTGATGGAGGGCAAGGACCAGGCCGCTGCCGCGATCGCCAGCTACGGCGCGGCGTTCGCCTGGTCCGCGGGCACCTTCGCGGTCGGCGGCGTGGTCTCGGCCCTGGTGCTGCGCTCCGGCGTCCCCGCCGAGCTCAAGTCGGCGGGCCCGGCCGTCCACATGTGACACTCAGGCCGGTGGGCGCCGCCCGCGCCCACCGGCCTGGTCCCCGGCAGGCCACACCACGCTCGCCGGGCGGTAGCGCTCGCGATCACTGCGGGCTAGGCGCTCTCGCCCTCGGCCTCGCGGGCCTTGCGGCGCTGCTCCTCGGCGCGTTCGCGGCAGCGGCGGAGGAACTCCGCGTCGGACTCGGCGTCCGTGGCGGCGAAGCGGCCCGGGCGGTCGTACTCGGGGAAGGCGGGCATGCCCCGCTCATACGACCGCGGCCGCGCGGCGGCGCGCACCGGCCTGCCCGCCACCAGCCACACGATGGAGCCGACGAGCGGGAAGAACAGCACGATCAGCAGCCAGCCGAATTTCGGCAGGTGCCGTGCGTCGCCCTCGTCCGTGGTGATGACGTCGACAAGGCAGAACAGCCACAACGCCAGGGTGATGACACCGAAGAGGCCACCGAAGTAAAGCATCGCTCACAACCCCCAAAGTCGTCAGCAGAGGGTAGCGCAGCGCGCACGCGCGGGTAACCGGGACAATCGCGGCATGGGGACTCCCGACACCGACCAGCCGCACCCGGCGCGCATCTACGACTACCTGCTCGGCGGCGCGTTCAACTTCGCCGCCGACCGCGCGTTCGCCGAGCAGATCATCGCCACCATGCCCGGCGCGCCGCTGGCCGCCCGCATCAACCGGGACTTCCTGCGCAGAGCCGTCCAGGCGGCCGTTGCCGACGGCGTCGACCAGTTCCTCGACCTCGGCTCGGGCATCCCCACCGTCGGCAACACCCACGAGGTCGCCCCCGCCGCGCGCGTGGTCTACGTCGACCACGACGCCATCGCCGTCGCGCACAGCCGCGACGTGCTCGCCGGGCACCCCGACGCCACGATCGTCGCCGCCGACATCCGCGACGCCGACACCGTGCTGACCGCCGCCCGCGAGCTGATCGACTTCAGCCGCCCGGTCGCGGTCCTCGCCGTGGCGGTGCTGCACTTCGTCCCCGACGCCGAGGCCACCCTGGCCCCCTACCGCGCCGCGATCGGCCCGGGCAGCCTGATCGCGATCTCCCACGCCACCCACGACGCCGAACCGGGAGTCGAGCAGGCGAGGCGGATGTACGAGAGCCGCGGCATGCCGGGCTTCGCCCGGACGAAGGCCGAAGTGACCGCCCTGCTCGACGGCCTCACCCTGCTCCCCCCTGGCGTGGTGTGGACGAGCCGCTGGCGCCCGGAGGCCGACGACGACATCGAGCCGACCGCCAGCCTGGCCTACGCCGCGGTCGGCCGCGTCCCCTAGTCCGGGAGTCACCAGCGCGCGACAGGGGCCAGGGTGCTGCCGCTCGGCGCGAACGCCATCCGCGCGTGCGTGCCGCGCAACAGCTCACCAGCGTCCCGTTCCCGACACTCCACAGCTGGGTCCCGGTGGCGGGCGCAGCCTGCCGAAGGCCGGGTCGGCCTACGCCGCCGTGCCCACGACCAGGGCACGCCGTCCGCTGATCGGCGCGGTCACTACGCGGGCAGCCCCAGTTCCCTGGCGATCAGCATCTTCTGCACCTCGCTGGTGCCCTCGCCGATCTCCAGGATCTTCGCGTCCCGGTAGAAGCGGCCGACCGGGAACTCGTTCATGAAGCCGTAGCCGCCGAAGACCTGGGTGGCGTCGCGGGCGTTGTCCATCGCGGCGTTGGAGGCGACCAGCTTGGCGATGGCGGCCTCCTTCTTGAACCGCTCCCCGCGCAGCATCTTGGCCGCAGCGGCGTAGTAGGCCAGGCGGGCGGTGTGCGCGCGGGCCTCCATCTCGGCGATCTTGAACTGGATGGCCTGGTAGCTGCCGATGTGGCGGCCGAACGCCTCGCGCTCGCCCGCGTAGCGCACGCTCTCGTCGACACAGCCCTGGGCGAGACCCACCGACAGCGCGGCGATCGCCACCCGGCCCTCGTCCAGAGTGGACAGGAACTGGGCGTAGCCCCTGCCCAGCTCGCCGACCAGGTTCTCGACGGGCACCCGGACGTCGGCGAAGCTCAGCTCGCGGGTGTCCGATGCGTTCCAGCCGACCTTGCTGTACTTCTTCGACACGGTGAACCCGGGCGTGCCCGAGGGCACCAGGATCGCCGAGATCTCCTTGCGCCCGTCCTCGCGCGTGCCGGTCACGGCGGTGACCACGACGTGCGAGGTGATGTCGGTGCCGGAGTTGGTGATGAACGCCTTGGTCCCGTTGATGACCCACTCGTCGCCGTCGCGGCGGGCGGTGGTGCGGGTGGCGCCCGCGTCGGAGCCGCCGCCGGGCTCGGTCAGGCCGAACGCGGCCAGCTTCTCCCCGGCCGCGACCGCGGGCAGCCAGCGCCGCTTCTGCTCCTCGGTGCCGAACCGGTAGAGCGGCATCGCGCCCAGCGAGACGCCCGCCTCCAGGGTGATCGCCACCGACGAGTCGACCCTGGCCAGCTCCTCCAGCGCCAGGCACAGCGCGAAGTAGTCCCCGCCCATGCCGCCGTACTCCTCGGAGATCGGCAGCCCGAACAGGCCCATCGCCCCCATCTTGGCGACGATCCCGTAGGGGAACTCCCCGCGCTCGTAGAAGTCCCCGATGACCGGCGCGACCTCGTCGCGGGCGAACTCCTGGACGGTCTTGCGGAGCGCCTCGTGCTCCTCGCTCAGACGGGTGTCGATCATGGCTGGTCCTCCGGTGGGGTCACCACGGCAAGGGTCTGGTTGAGCCCGACCTGTTGGCCCGGGCGCACGCTCAGTTCGGAGACCACACCGTCCGCGGTCGCGGTGATGGTGTGCTCCATCTTCATGGCCTCGACGACGAGCAGCGGCTGCCCCGCGGTCACGGCCTCGCCGACGCCGACCTTGACCACGAGCACGGTGCCCGGCATCGGGCTGGTGATCGGCCCGCCCGCGCCCGCCGCGCCCGCGCCGCCCTCCAGCAGCGAGTGCTCGGCCACGGCCCAGGCGTGCCCGTCGGCGGCCAGCCACAGGGTGTCGCCGTCCATCGCCCTGGCGTAGCGCAGGTTCCGCTCGCCGACGCGCACCCGCAGTTCACCGTCCACACGCGACGCCGTGGCGGGCACCGGCTCGGCGTCGCCCACGGCGACCGTGCCCAGGCTCGGGTCGACGACCACGGTCACGTCCCGGCCGCCGCAGGTGAGCCGGAACGGCACGCTCGCCGCCCTGCCGAGCCGCCAACCCGACGGCACGTCCCACGGGTCCACGACCGGGCCGGTGGGCGCGAGGCCGAGCAGTTCGTCCAGCGCGGCGGCGGCGAAGACCTCGTCGGGGACCTCGGCGGCGCCGGTCAGCTCGGCCAGGTTGCGCTCGACGAGCTGGGTGTCCAGCCTGCCCGCGCGCACGTCCGGCTCGGCCAGCAGCCCGCGCAGGAACTCGACGTTGGTGCGCACGCCCAGCACGGCGGTGTCGGCCAGGGCGAGCGAGAGCCGGTCAAGCGCTTGCGCCCGGTCGTCGCCCCAGGCGATCACCTTGGCGAGCATGGGGTCGTAGTCCGAGCCGACGACCGCGCCCACCGCGAGCCCGGAGTCCACCCTGGACCACGGCGCGGACGGCAGGCGCAGGCCCAGTACGCGCCCGCCGGTCGGCAGGAACCCGGCAGCGGGGTCCTCGGCGTACACCCGGGCCTCCACGGCGTGCCCGGTCAGCCTGACGTCGGACTGCCCGAACGCCAGCGGCTGCCCGGCCGCCACCCTGATCTGCTGCTCGACCAGGTCCAGCCCGGTGACCAGCTCGGTGACCGGGTGCTCGACCTGCAGCCGGGTGTTCATCTCCATGAAGAAGAACTCGTCGGGCCGGTCGGCGGAGACGATGAACTCCACGGTGCCCGCGCCGGTGTAGTCGACCGCGCGCGCCGCGTCGACGGCCGCGGCGCCCATGCGCTCGCGGGTGGCGGCGTCGAGCAGCGGCGACGGCGCCTCCTCGATGATCTTCTGGTGCCTGCGCTGCAGGCTGCACTCGCGCTCGCCGAGGTGCACCGCGGCGCCGTGGGCGTCGGCGAGCACCTGGATCTCGATGTGCCGGGGGCGGGCGACGAACCGCTCGATGAGCAGCGTGTCGTCGCCGAAGGAGCCGAGCGCCTCGCGCCGGGCGGACTCGATGGCCGGGCGCAGGCCGTCGGCGGACTCGACCAGCCGCATGCCCTTGCCGCCGCCGCCCGCCGACGGCTTGAGCAGCACCGGGAACCCGATCTCGGCGGCGGCGTCGACCAGGTCGTCGTCGCTCATCCCGGCCTCGGTGCGCCCCGGGACGACGGGCACGCCCGCGGCCATGACGGTCTGCTTGGCCCGGATCTTGTCGCCCATGGCGTCGATCGCGCCGACCGGCGGGCCGATGAACACCAGCCCGGCGTCGGCGCAGGCGCGGGCGAACGCCACGTTCTCGGCGAGGAACCCGTACCCGGGGTGCACGGCCTGCGCGCCCGAGTCGAGCGCCGCCTGCACGACCTTCTCGATCGACAGGTAGCTCTCGCGCGCGGCGGCGGGCCCGATGCGCACGGCGGTGTCGGCCTCGCGCACGTGCAGGGCGTCCGCGTCGGCGTCGCTGTAGACCGCGACCGAGCGGATGCCCATGCGGCGCAGGGTGGCGATGACGCGGACGGCGATCTCGCCGCGGTTGGCGATCAGAACGCTGGAGAACATGCTCACATCCGGAAGACGCCGTAGCCGACAGGGTCCAGTGGCGCGTTGGCCGCGGCCGACAGCGCCAGGCCGAGCACCTGGCGGGTGTCCGCCGGGTCGATGACGCCGTCGTCCCAGAGCCGCGCGGTCGAGTAGTACGGGTTGCCCTGCGTCTCGTACTGCTCGCGGATCGGGGCCTTGAACGCCTCCTCGTCCGCCTCGGTCCAGGTGTCGCCGAGCTGGTCGCGGCGCACGGTGGCCAGCACCGACGCGGCCTGCTCGCCGCCCATCACCGAGATCCGCGCGTTGGGCCACATCCACAGGAAGCGGGGCGAGTACGCCCGCCCGCACATCGAGTAGTTGCCCGCGCCGAACGAGCCGCCGATGACGACGGTGAACTTCGGCACCCGCGCGCACGCCACCGCGGTCACCATCTTCGCGCCGTGCTTGGCGATGCCGCCCGCCTCGTAGTCGCGCCCGACCATGAAGCCGGTGATGTTCTGCAGGAACACCAGCGGGATCGAGCGCTGGTCGCACAGCTCGATGAAGTGCGCGCCCTTGAGCGCCGACTCCCCGAAGAGGACGCCGTTGTTGGCGATGATCCCGACCGGGTGCCCGTGGATGCGGGCGAACCCGGTGACCAGGGTGGTGCCGTACTCCTTCTTGAACTCGCGGAACCGGCTGCCGTCGACCACGCGGGCGATGACCTCGCGCACGTCGTAGGGGGTCCGCGGGTCGGTGGGGACGACGTTGTAGAGGGTGCCGGGGTCGACGGCCGGGGCCTCCACGGGCGCGACCTCCCACGGGCGCGGGGCGCGCGGGCCGAGGGTCGAGACGATGGACCGGACGATGCGCAGCGCGTGGGCGTCGTCGTCGGCGAGGTGGTCGGTGACGCCCGAGACGCGGGAGTGCACGTCGCCGCCGCCCAGCTCCTCCGCGGTGACGACCTCGCCGGTGGCGGCCTTCACCAGCGGCGGGCCGCCGAGGAAGATCGTGCCCTGCTCGCGGACGATGACGGCCTCGTCGCTCATCGCCGGGACGTAGGCGCCGCCCGCGGTGCAGGAGCCCAGCACGGCCGCGATCTGCGGGATGCCCTTGCCCGACATCGTGGCCTGGTTGTAGAAGATCCGCCCGAAGTGCTCGCGGTCGGGGAACACCTCGTCCTGGCGGGGCAGGAACGCGCCGCCGGAATCCACCAGATAGACGCAGGGCAGGTGGTTCTGCAGCGCCACCTCCTGCGCGCGCAGGTGCTTCTTGACCGTCATCGGGTAGTAGGTGCCGCCCTTGACGGTGGCGTCGTTGGCGACGATGACGCACTCGCGCCCGGAGACGCGGCCGACGCCGGTGATGATGCCCGCGGCCGGGGCGTCGTCGTCGTACATGCCGGTCGCCGCCAGCGGGGACAGCTCCAGGAACGGCGAGCCCGGGTCGAGCAGCGCGTCCACCCGGTCGCGGGGCAGCAGCTTGCCGCGGGCCACATGGCGCTGCCGCGCCTTCTCCGGGCCGCCGAGCGCCGCCCGCGCCAGCCGGGCGCGCAGGTCGGCGACCAGTTCGGCGTGCTCCTTGGCGTGGCGCTGGCCGTCGTCGCCCGCCGGGTCGGCGGCGCCGCGCAGGACGGGGGCGTCCATCGCACTCCTCGCGGGGTTAGCAACCGTTAACAACGGTGCCAATGTTAGCGCTCGCTAACTCACCCCGCAATGAACCGGGGCCGCTCCTTCGGCACGGGGAGCGGCCCCGGTCGCGCCCGGCTCAGCCGGTGATCGCCCGCAGCGAGGCGTAGTAACCGCCGTTCTGGCCCGCGCGGTTGGGGTGGTAGCTCTCCTCGATGGGCCACACCACGCTGTTGATCCAGCGGGTGCCGGAGGCGCAGATCTCGTGCCCGGCGAAGGCCGTCTGCCCGTTGAGGAAGGTGAAACCGTGCGCCGAGGCGCGTCCGGAAATCACCTGATGGAGTACATCGGAGGACTGGTTGATCGCCGTGCGCTTGCGCTCGCTGAGCCCGAGGGAGCAGGTCCCGTTGAGGTGGTAGATGCGGGGGTAGCCGACGACGATCACCCGGGCGGACGGCGCCCGGTCGCGGATCGCCTTGTACACCGCGTCGAGCCTGCCCGGCAGGGTGGTGCGGGCGAACTCCTGGGCCTCGCGGTTGCGGCTCTCGCAGTAGGAGTCCGAGCCGAGGTTGCAGTCGGTCATGACGTCGGCGAACCCGGCGTCGTTGCCGCCGATGGACACCGTGACGAGCGCGGTGTCCGAGGTGACGGCGGAGATCTGGCTGCTGAGCACGTTCGAGGTCTCCGCGCCGGAGCAGGCGGCGAAGGAGAACGCGGACGGGCGCAGGGCGTTCGCCCACAGCTGCGGATAGGCGTAGGCCGAGCGCCTGCAGGCGCTGTTCGTGTAGGAGCCCGCGCCCAGCCCGGAGGAGTACGAGTCGCCGAGCGCGACGTACTTCCCGGGCGCGGCCTGGGCGGGAACGGCCAACGCGATGAGGGAGCCGACCGCGAGCAGGGCCGCGGCCAGGAAACGAGGAACACGCATGTACTACCTCCGACCTTGGAGGAGCTGATCCCGACAAGTCATCACTACCAGCAACAAAGCGGATACGGAACTCGGCGGTAACCGATCAACAGTTGCCAGACTGTGACAGATGATCAACAAACGCACGCGTTAGCCGTCGCTAACCTGGCTGCCATACGATGGCCGCGTGTCCGCCATCGCCGAAGCCAAGCCGCCGAGCCGCCGCGAGCAGATCCTCGCCGCGGCGGCCGAGCTGTTCGCCCGGCACGGGTTCCACGGAGTGGGCATCGACGACATCGGCTCGGCGGTCGGGATCTCCGGCCCCGCCCTCTACCGCCACTTCCGGTCCAAGGACGCGATGCTCGGCGAGATGCTCACCGCGATCTCGGAGGTGCTGCTCGCGGGCGGGCAGAACCGCGTCGCCCGGGCCGACCCGCTGGCCGAGCTGGTGCGCTTCCACGTCGACTTCGCCCTCGACAACCCCGCGCTCATCACCGTCCAGGAGCGCAACCTGGGCAACCTCACCGACCCCGACCGGCGGAAGGTGCGCGCGCTGCAGCGCCGCTACGTCGAGCTCTGGGTCGAGGTGATCCGCGCCGCCGTCCCCGGGCTGAGCGAGCCCAGCGCCCGCGCCGCGGCGCACGCGGTGTTCGGCCTGATCAACTCCACCCCGCACAGCAGGCACCTCGACCGCGACCAGATGGCGGACCTGCTGACCCGCATGGCGCTGGCCGCCCTCACCGACGTGCCGGGGTCGCCGGGAACGGCCCTGTCCGAGTCAGTACCTGATGAGTAGCCTGTCGGTCACGGATTGACACGACCGAAACGGGTGTGCGCGGTGGGTGAACTGCCCGGCCTGACGAGATGGGTCCCGGAGGGCATAGACATGGAGCGGCCGAGCGCCGCCCGGCTGTACGACTACCTGCTCGGCGGTGGGCACAACTTCGCCCACGACCGCGAGCTGGCGCACCGGTTCCTCAAGGCCCAGCCCAACGCGCGCGAGATCGCCCGGCACAACCGGTCGTTCCTGCGCCGCGCCGTGCTGCACATGGTCGCCCACGGCATCGACCAGTTCCTCGACCTGGGCTCGGGCATCCCGACGGTGGGCAACGTGCACGAGGTCGCCCAGGGCGCCGACCCGGACGCGCGCGTGGTCTACGTCGACTACGAGGAGGTCGCCTACGCGCACTCGACGCTGATGCTGGCCGACAACCCGCTGGCGACGATCGTGCAGGCCGACCTCACCCAGCCGAGGGCGATCCTCGGCCACGCCGAGACCCGGGGGCTGATCGACTTCGACCGGCCGGTGGGGCTGCTGATGGTCGGGGTGTTCCACTTCGTGCCGCCCGAGCGCGACCCCGCGGGCATCGTCGCGACCTACCGCGACGCGTGCGTGCCCGGCAGCATGATGGCGTTCTCGCAGTTCACCGCGGACCTGATGCCGGAGGAGATGGGCCGCGTCGTCGAGGTCATGAAGGGCAGCCGCGACCCGATGTACCCGCGCTCGCACGCCGAGATCGCCGCGCTGTTCGACGGCTTCGACCTGGCCGAGCCGGGGATCGTGCCGACCGCGCTGTGGCGGCCGGAGCCCGGTCTCGACGACGGCTCCGACCCGGCGATGGCGGGGATCTATGCCGGTGTCGGCAGCAAGCGCTGAGCCGGGCACGGACCGGGCGCGGAACCGCGAGCAGCGGGTCCGCGCCTGGCTGCGGGTCATCGCCAGGACGGTCTACGTCCCGCGCGCCGCCGAGGAGATCTCGGCGTTCCTCAACACCCAGCTCGACGTGCTGAACGCGGCGATCTCCGCGCCCGAGCTCGACCCGGACGTGGGCGCGGCCGTCGGCGCCGCCCTGGTCGACTTCGGCCTCACCGGCGAGGACACCCTGCAGCACAGCGTGTCCCTGCTGGTGGAGGAGATGCTGGGCGTCGGCGCGTCCGGCGACCGGGTGGCCCGGCTGTCCGCGGCGCTGTCGTGCGGCTACTCCGACGCGCTGCGCCGCCGCACGCTCGCGCAGCAGGAGACCATGAAGCTGGCCCTGCTGACGGCCAAGCAGCGCGCCGACCGCGACCGCAGGGCCAGCGAGAACCGCTTCCGCGAGGTGTTCGACCACGCCGCGATCGGCATCGCGATCACCGACCCGGACGGGCGGGTCGTGCAGGCGAACCCGGCGCTGGCGGAGATCATGGCCTGTGACGCCGCCGAGCTGACCGGACGCGCGCTCGGCGACTTCATCGCCGCGGAGGAGGCCGACCAGCCGCCGCTGGTCGGGCTGCTCGACCGGCGCCCGGACCGGCGGCTGGTGGAGCGCGCCAACGGCGAGACCGCCTGGGTGTACGTGGCGACGTCGGTGGTGCGCGAGGCGGGCGAGCCGATCTACCAGGTCGCGATGGTGCAGGACCTCAGCGAGCAGGAGCTGCTGCAGGGCAGGCTCAACCACCAGTTGCTGCACGACTCGCTGACCGGCCTGGCCAACCGCGTGCACTTCCTGTCGCGGCTGGAGACCGCGCACGGGCAGTGCTCCCCCGCCGACACGCTGACCCTGCTGTGCCTGGACCTCGACGCGTTCGGCCTGCTCAACCGCACGCACGGGCACGCCGTCGGCGACCGGATGCTGCGGGTGGCCGCCGAGCGGCTCAAGCGGGCCTTCGCCGACGAGGACGCCGTGGTGGCCCGCGTCGGCGGCGACGAGTTCGCGGTGCTGGTGCGCGACCAGCCCGAGACCCCGGACCTCGCGGCGCTGGCCGCCGCGGTGCAGTCCGAGCTGGGCGAGCCGATCTACCACGGCGCGGCGGGCATCGCGGTCGGCGCGACCATCGGGGTCGTGCGGGCCGGGCCCGGCCGGTTGTCCAGTGTGGAGCTGTTCCGGGCCGCGGAGTCCGCGCTGCGGCGGGCGCGGGCGGTCGGGCCCCGGCAGTGGGCCGAGCACGACGACCGGCTGGACAAGCGCGACCGCGTGGTCGGCCAGGCCGCGACCGCGCTGCCGGGCGCGTGGGAGACCGGCGAGCTGGCCGTGGCGTACGTGCCGGTGGCGCGGTTGTCCGACCAGCGGGTGATCCGGGCGCGGGCGTTGCCGCACGCGCCCGGCGTGCGGCGGATGACCGGCATGCCGAGCGTGCCGGAGCTGGCCGAGATGACCGGCCTGTCCGCGGCGCTGGGGCCGTGGCTGCTCGACGACGCGGGCTCGCGGCTGCCGGTGTGGTGGCGGCTGTTCGCCCCGGTCGTGGGCGCCGACCGGCCCGTGCACCGGGTGCTGCTGACGGCGCTGCAGTCCGCCGACGAGGACCTGGCAGCGCGCGTCAACGCGACGGTGGCCGCGTCCGGGCTGCCGCCGGGGCTGCTGGAGATCGGCCTGGACACCGCGGCCGTGCTCGGCGGGCGCGGCGACGCGCAGGACAACCTGCGGACGCTGTCGGACATCGGCGTGGCCACCGCGCTGCACGGGTTCGCGGGCACCCCTCGGGAGATCGCCGCCGTCGAGCGCTTCGGGGTGCGGTCGGTGCTGCTGGCCGACCCGTTCGACGGGTGGCGGCCGGACTGGCTGCCCGCCGGGAGCGTGCCGGTGGCCGCGGTGCGCGACGTGGTGGCCCGGCTGGCCGGGATGGGCGTCGAGGTCGGCGTGCTCGGCGTGCGGGACGCTGCCGAGGCCCGGTGGTGGGCCGACGCGGGCGCGGCCACCGGCGAGGGCCCGGCCTTCGGTGAGCCCGCGGGCTTCGACGACGTGGTCGCCGCCGCCAAGTGAGCGATTCACCCGGTGCCGATCTCCCCGCGCGGCGGCCCGCTATTGCAGGATGGGGGCGTGGAGCCCGAACGCGACCCGGACCCGCAGCGCCGAGCGCGGCTGATCGCCGCGGCGTCGACGGCGCTGTCGGCCATGCGCGCAGGCCACGACGACGGCGCGCTGGACGCGGTGGCCGACGCGGTCGACGCCGCGCCCAACAGCCACAGCGACGCCCGGGAGCTGATGCTGCTGCTGTTCGGCGAGTGCAGTTCGATGGTGTCCGCCCTGGGCTCGGGCGGCGCGGCGCCGGTGAAGATGCAGGTCTTCGACGACGAGGGCCGCGAGGTGCCCATCGACGAGGCCGACCCGCCGGTGCGCACCGCCGTGCGCACCCTGCTGGCCGAGGTCCACGGCGACACCGACGCCGCGGCCGCGCAGATCGAGATCGCGCTGGCCAACGCCGACCCCGAGGAGATGGCGCTGCTGGTGGCGCAGGCACTGCGCTGGACGCTGCGGCTGTCGGAGGAGTGCGTCAACCGGGACCTGCCGGTCCCGGAGTGGATCCTGGCGTCCTGAATCGTCCACATTGGAGGTATCGCGGGTGCTCTCGCGCATCGCAGTCCTGCTGGTGACGCTGTTCGGCCTCGCGGCCGCCCCGGCGTCGGCCGCCCCCGCCCGCGACTACGTCGCGCTGGGCGACTCCTACGCGTCCGGGCCGGGGATCCCGGTGCAGAGCGGCGGCTGCGGGCGCTCGTCGCACAACTACCCGTCGGTGCTGGCCCGCTGGATCCGCGCGACGACCTTCACCGACGCGAGCTGCGGCGGCGCGACCACGCGCGACATGTTCTCCCCGCAGCCGATCTCCGGCGGGGCGAACCCGCCCCAGCTGGACGCGGTGACCCGCCGGGCGACGCTGGTGACGCTGTCCATCGGCGGCAACGACATCGGCTTCGGCGAGATCCTCACGACCTGCGGCCGCCTCGCCGCCGCCGACCCGACCGGCGCGCCCTGCAAGGCCCACTACACCGCGGGCGGCGAGGACGTCCTCGCCAAGCGCATCGAGGCCACCGCGGCCGACGTCGCCGCGGTCCTGGACGAGATCCACCGCCGCGCGCCCCGCGCGAAGGTCGTCCTGGTCGGCTACCTGCGCATCCTCCCCGACGGCCCCGGCTGCTGGCCCAGCGTCCCCTTCGCCGCGGGCGACACCGCGTACTTCGACGCCACCGAGCGCCTCCTCAACACCACCCTGGCCCGGGTCGCCAAGGAGAACGACGCCCTCTTCGCCGACCCCTACCCCGCCTCCACCGGCCACGACGCCTGCGCCGCCCCCGACACCCGCTGGGTCGAACCCCTCCGCCCGACCTCCCCCGCCGCCCCCATCCACCCCAACGCCCGAGGCATGGCAGTCACCGCCGCAGTCACCCTGGTCACAGCCCTACTCGGCTGACTCCCGCGCGAGCGAGAGACCAAGCCCCTCCCACCCGGGGGCATACCCCCACAGAACAACGCTATCGAACGCGCGTTCGAGCGGTCAACCAAATATTCCACCGCGGTGAAACGACCCCCGCCCAGTCGGGCGCATCCCACGAGCCGCGCCCCCGCCAAGGCGAACCGGTTTCACCCTTCCGGTGATTGACAGTGACCGACGACACAACCCAGCATCGGCAGGCCACCTACCGACAAGTAGATATCGAGGTCGCCGATGCCGCGGATGTCCCGGGCCGTCCTGCCCGCCCTGCTCGCCTCCGCCCTGTTGACCGCCCCGGCCGCCGCCGACAGCGGCTACCAGCGCTATGTCGCCCTCGGCGACTCCTTCGCCGCCGTCGGCACCCTGACCAACATCCGCACCGACCCCATCGGCTGCGCCCGCGCCACCGACAACTACCCCTCCGGCGTCGCGGCGCGCATCCAGCCCGAGCAGTTCGTCGACGTCACCTGCGGCGGCGCGCGCATCCCCGACCTCACCTCGCCGCAGGACGTCACCGGCGGGCCCAACCCCGCCCAGTTCGACGCCCTCACCCCGGACACCGACCTGGTCACCGTCTCCATCGGCGGCAACGACGTCGGCTTCGGCGAGATCATCTCCACCTGCGCCCGCCTCAGCCTCACCGACCCGTTCGGCGCCCCCTGCAAGGCGCACTACGACGGCGAGCTCGAACGGCGCATCGCCGCGCTCGGGCCGCGGATCACCGAGGTCGTGGAGCAGATCAGGGACCGCTCGCCGCGCGCGGACATCGTCGTCGTCGGCTATCTGCGCATCCTGCCCCCGCGCGGCGGCTGCTGGCCGGTCGTCCCGGTCGCCTACGGGGACGTGCCGCACTTCGCGGGCATCCAGGACCTGCTCAACGCCACCATCGGCCGCCACGCCACCGCGGCGGGCGCGGTGTTCGTCAACGCGGGCGTCACCACCGGGCATGACGTCTGCCAGCTCCCGCACCTCAAGTGGGTCGAGGGCTTCATCCCGACGTCGCTGTCGGTGCCGGTGCACCCCAACGCGCGCGGGCAGGCCCACGTAGCCTCGATCACCGCCGCCGCCATCGGCTGAGAGGTGAACGGATGATCAGTGTGCGGGGCGTGGTCGACCGGGTCGGGCCGACCCTGCTGCGGGTCGCCGTGCCCGCCGACCGCCAGGTCGCCGACGTGGTGATCGCCGAGCGGGGCAGGCCCGTCGCCGCGGGCGACCTCGTGCTCGGCGTCTCCGTCGCCGACCCCGTCGAGCTGGTCCGCGCGTGCGCCGAGGCCGCCGCGGTCCTGCTCAAGCCCCCGCACGCCACGCGCTCGGCGGTGCGGGCCGCCGCCGAGCGCGCGGGCGTCGCGCTGATCGAGGTCCACACCGGCACGTCGTGGGCGCAGCTGGTGTGGCTGCTGCGGTCGGTGCTCGACGCCGCGGCCGACGAGTCCGACGCCAGCCCGGAGTTCGGCGACCTGTTCCGCCTCGCCGACGCCGCCGCCGCGGTGGTCGACGCGCCGGTGACGATCGAGGACGCCAACTCGCGCGTGCTGGCCTACTCGGCCCGCCAGGACCGCACCGACCCCGCGCGGGTGTCGACGATCATGGGCCGCCGGGTCCCCGACGACGTGCTCGCCCGGTTCCGCTCGCGGGGCGTGTTCCGCGACCTCAGCCGAGGCCGCACGACGATCTTCGTCCCGGCGCAGAAGGACGGCACGCTGCCCCGGCTGATCGTGCCGATCCGGATGGGCGGGGAGCTGCTGGGCTCGATGTGGGCGGTCGTGCCGGGGCCGGTGCCCGAGGAGCGCTCGGCCGCGTTCGCCGACGCAGCGCCGGTCGTCGCCCTGCACCTGCTGCGCCGCCGCGCCCGCGAGGACGCCGAGCGCCGCCGCAGCGCCGAACTCGTGCGCGCCGCGCTGGAGGGCACCGGCAGCGGCAGGCTGGCCGCCGCCGAACTGGACCTCGCCGACGTGCCGCACCGCGTGGTCGCCGTGGACGTCCCCGCTGGCGAGGGCGGGCGGCTGGCCCTGCTGGAGCGGCTGACCGAGGGCGTCGGCCGCCGACCGGCCGTGGCCGACCTGCACGGCCTGCTCTACGCCGTCGTCCCCGACGCCGAGGGCTGGCCCGCGCTGCGGACGGCGCTGCCGGAGGGGGTGCTGGTCGCGGCCGGGACCCCGGTCGACGTGGCGGAGCTGGCCCGCTCGCGCGGCGAGGCCGACGAGGCGCTGGCGCTGCTGCGCGCCGGGCTCGTGCCGGGGCCGGTGGCCGTGCACGACGAGGTGTGGGCGGTGCTGGTGCTGCACCGCGCCGCCGTCGCCGCGGGCCCGGTGGCCGAGGTCGGGCCGCTGGCGCGGCTGCGCGCCGCCGACGACGGCTGGCTGGTCGACACCCTCTACGAGTGGCTGCGCCACCCCGGCGACCCGCGCGCGGCCGCGGCGGCCCTGTCCATCCACCCGAACACGCTGCGCTACCGCATGGCGAAGGTGTCCGAGCTGGTCGGAGCCGATCTGGCCGACCCGGATGTGCGGCTGGCGCTGCTGGTCCAGCTGGTCACTCTACGGTGGCGTTGACTGTGCTGCCAGCACTAACAAACAGCGGAAATCTCGTTCCAGGCGTACGATGACAGTCACTCCTCGCTGAGCGACCGTGGTTTACAACACCCGTCTGGCGCAGAGAGGTTGACCCCGGTGAAGATCGCCGTTCCCCGCGAGATCAAGAACCACGAGTACCGCGTGGCCCTCACCCCGGCGGGGGCGCACGAGCTGACCGCCCGCGGCCACGAGGTCGTCGTCGAGGCCGACGCGGGCGCGGGCTCGGCGATTTCGGACGAGGAGTACCTCGCCGCGGGCGCGAAGATCCTGCCCACCGCGGACGACGTGTGGGCCGAGGGCGAGCTCGTGCTCAAGGTCAAGGAGCCGATCGCCGAGGAGTACCCGAGGCTGCGCGCGGGCCAGACCCTGTTCACCTACCTGCACCTGGCCGCCGACGAGCCGCTGACCCGCGCGCTCATGGCCTCGGGCACGACGGCGATCGCGTACGAGACGGTGCAGACGGCCAACGGCACGCTGCCGCTGCTGGCGCCGATGTCGGAGGTCGCGGGCCGCCTTGCCCCGCAGGTGGGCGCGTTCGCGCTGATGCGCCCGTCCGGCGGCCGCGGTGTGCTGCCCGGCGGCGTGCCGGGTGTGCTGCCCGCGAAGGTCGTGGTGATCGGCGGCGGTGTCGCGGGCATCAACGCCGCGACGATCGCCCTGGGCATGGGCGCCGAGGTGCAGGTGCTCGACACGAACGTCGACCGGCTGCGCCAGATCGACGGCCAGTTCAACGGCCGCATCCGCACGGTCACGTCGAACCGCTACGCCGTCGAGCAGCTCGCCCGCGAGGCCGACCTGGTCATCGGCGCGGTGCTGGTGCCGGGCGCGAAGGCCCCGAAGCTGATCAGCAACGCGCTGGTGGCGCAGATGAAGCCGGGCTCCGTGCTGGTGGACATCGCCATCGACCAGGGCGGCTGCTTCGAGGACTCGCACGCCACCACGCACGCCGACCCGACCTACCGCGTGCACGACTCGGTCTTCTACTGCGTGGCGAACATGCCGGGCGCCGTCCCTCGCACCTCCACCTTCGCCCTGACCAACGTCACGCTCCCCTACGCCGTGGCCCTGGCCGACAAGGGCTGGCAGTCCGCCCTCCGCGCCGACCCCGCCCTGGCCCTGGGCCTCAACACCCACGCAGGCGCCCTGACCAACACCCCCGTAGCCGAAGCCCACAACATCGACTACACCCCCATCGAAACCGCCCTGGCCTGATTAAGGCGACATCGACGGAACCGGGCCGCCCTCCCCCTGGCCTGCCCCCTACCGAAGCCAGCCGCCCTCCCCCTGGCCTTCACGCTGTGTCGGAACAAACCGCACCGTGGGGGTCCGGGGGCTCGGCCCCCGGGTAGACGTCCGAAACGCCCCGGCGAGCGCTCTCCGCGAGCAGGTGGGGGTGAGCGTGAGGGCGGCCCGCTCAACCAGCCTGGGGGTCACTGGGAGCGGGCCGCCGTCTATAGCTTAGGCATAAACCGACCCCGACGCTGCATCGGGGTCGGGGTTGCTTGAGATTAGTTTCCCACCCGTTGTCCCACCAACGGGTGAGAAGTTCGAGTAGCGAGGGAATTCACCCTGCTGCCGCTACGGATCGCGCCCGTCGGAGCCGATAACCAGGCGGTGACGGAGCCTCGGTGGAACATCGGTTGCCGCGACCCCTTCGGCCGCGACCGGGCGGTCACCGTGCTGGTCGAGGCCGACCAGGTGGTGCTGGTGCCGCCGCCGGGGGCGTCCGCGGTGCTGTCGGCGCAGCAGTCGCGGTCGTTGGCCGCCCTGCTCGGCGAGGCCGCCGTCCGCGTGGACCAGGACCGGGTCTGATGGAGGACATGCGCGCCGCCGTCATGCGCCGTCTGGCGATGCTCGACGATGCCGCCGTCCGCGCCGACGAGCGCACCCTGCTGCCGCTGGCCCGCAGCGAGATCAGCCGCCTGGTCGACGGGTGGCGCCTGCTGCTGACAGTGCACCAGCCCGACGCCGACGGCCGCTGCCACGCGTGTCCCGCCGGTCTGCGCGCCCGGCGCTGGCCGTGCCAGGTGTGGCGGATGGCCCACCACCATCTGATCGGCGACGCGCCGTCGTCCGGCCGCTTCCGCCGCCACCGGCGCTGATCCGACGGTCCGCCCACGCCGGGTGTATGTGATGGGGCAAGATGACCGCCACTACACGCCGGGCGATCGGGAGGGCGCGTGCAAGACGGTAGCGGTCGCATCGTGGTGCAGAACCTGACGAAGAATTTCGGCACGGTGGCCGCGGTGCAGAACCTGAGCTTCCACGTGGAGCCCGGCTCGGTGACGGGCTTCCTGGGCCCGAACGGGGCGGGCAAGACCACGACGCTGCGGATGCTGCTCGGCCTGGTCCGGCCGACCGCCGGGTACGCGACGATCAACGGTCAGCCGTTCTCCGGCCTGGGCAACCCCGGTCGCGTCGTCGGCGCCGTGCTGGAGGCCCAGGGCTTCCACCCGAAGCGCTCGGCGATCAACCACCTGCGGGTGTACTGCTCGGCGATGGGCCTGGCGGACCGCCGCGCCGACGAGGTGCTCGGCCTTGTCGGCCTCGCCGCCACCGCCGACCGCACGGTGGGCGGGTTCTCCCTGGGCATGAAGCAGCGGCTGGCGCTGGCGACCGCGCTGCTGGGCGACCCGCAGGTGCTGGTGCTCGACGAGCCCGCGAACGGCCTGGACCCGGAGGGCATCGCCTGGCTGCGCACGTTCCTGCGGTCCTTCGCCGCGTCCGGCCGCACGGTGCTGATCTCCAGCCACCTGCTGGCCGAGGTCGAGCAGACGATCGACCAGGTGGTCATCATCAGCCGAGGCCAGACGATGTACTACGGCATGCTCGACGACCTGCGCCGCTCGCAGCAGTCGCGGGTGATCGTGCAGCCCGCCGACGCGAACGCGCTGGTGACGGCGCTGCAGGAGGCGGGGATCAGCGGCATCCAGCCGACCGGCGACGGCAAGGTGGCCATCACCGACGCGACCGTCCAGCAGATCGGCGACGTCGCGGCCAAGGCCGGGGTGGCGCTGTACGGGGTGCAGGAGGAGCGGGTCGACCTCGAGCAGCTGTTCTTCCGGCTGACGAGCGGCCAGTACGCCGCGCCGGGGGCGGTCCAGTACGGAACTCCGTCGCAGGGCTACCAGCCTCCTCAGCAGCCCGGCTACCAGCAGCCTGGGTACCAGCAGTCCGGGTACCACCAGCCGGTGCCGCCGCAGGGATCGGGCTACTACCAGCCGGTCCCGCCGCCGGGCGCGCACCAGTCGGGCTACCACCAGCCGGTCCCGCCGCCCGGTCCGCACCAGTCGGGCTACCACCAGCCCGTGCCGCCGCCGGGGTACCAGCAGTCCGGCTACCAGCAGGCGGAACCGTCGCCGTACCAGGCGCCGTCGGAACCCTCGCCGTACCAGGCGCCGTCCGCGCCGGAGTCGAAGCCGGAGTCCACCGACCAGGGGGGTAACGCCTGATGGGCAGGCTGATCAGCGCGGAGCTGCGCAAGATCCTCACCACGAAGCTGTGGTGGGCGCTGATGATCCCGGCGTTCGCGCTGGCGCTGGGCTGGGCGTGGATCTTCTCCGGCCTGACCACCGCCGTGGTCGACGAGGCGCTGCGCGACGACATCATCCAGGACCTGGACATCCGGGTCGACGAGATCTCCTGGTCGGCGATCGCGCTGACCCGCGGGTTCAACATCGCCTCGATCTTCCCGATGATCTTCGGCGCGCTGGGCGTCGCCAGCGAGCTGAGCCGCAAGACGATCACCACGACGTTCCTGACGGCGCCCTCGCGGCAGGCCGTGCTGGGCGCCAAGGCGGCCGTGTACGCGCTGTGGGGGCTGCTGTTCGGCCTGGTGATCGCGGTCGGCGTGAGCCTGGGCACGCTGCTGGGCGCCGAGGGCGGGCTGCTGCCGGACGGCCAGGCCTGGTTCCTGATCATCCTCGCCGGCCTGATCATGTGTGTCCTGTGGACGCTGGTGGGCCTCGGCGTGGGCGCGCTGCTCGGGTCGCCGACGGCCGCGCTGGTGGTGCTGCTGGTCTACACGCTGGTGTTCGGGTTCATCGAGCTGCTGCTGATGGGCGTGCTGGAGGTCGAGCACCTGGCGGGCGTGTTCCCCAACGGCGCGGCGAACGGCCTGACCAGCTCGACGGCGTCGGCGCTGCTCATCGACCAGATCCAGACGGTGGTGCTGGACCGGACCGGGACGTCGCTGAGCGACGACCGGCAGGACGTGTTCGAGGAAGTGATCCGCGCGGTCGCGGGCGGCGCGGGCTCGTTCTCGCTGTGGGTGAGCGGGCTGATCTTCCTGGGCTGGACGGCCCTGTTCATCGGCACCGGCATGGCCCGCAACGCCAAGCGCGACATCACCTGAGTTGTCCACAGCCCGGTAATTGACGTGGCGGGCCCCTCGGGGTCCCGGCCTAATGTGGACTGCGTGAGGGAAGACTCCGTTTCCACAGGCCGGGTCCCGACCGGCTGGGTCCGCAGGCTGGCGGGCGCGTGCTGGCGCCACCGCGGGCTGGTCGTGCTGTCCGTGCTCGCCTCCGTGGTGGGCGTCGGGTTCGTCGCGGTCAGCCCGCTGCTGGTCAAGTTCGTCGTCGACGACGCGGTGGCGGGCACGACCGACCGGCTGCCGTGGCTGGTGGCCGCGCTGGCCGGGTTGGCGCTGCTGAGCTTCGGCAGCGCCTTCGTCCGCCGCTACCTGGGCGGCCGCCTCGCCCTGGACGTCCAGCACGACCTGCGCCAGGCCGTCTTCGGCGCGGTGCAGCGCCTCGACGGCGGCAAGCAGGACGCGCTGCGCACCGGGCAGGTGGTGTCCCGGTCGATCACCGACCTGCAGCTGGTGCAGGGCCTGCTGATGATGGTGCCGCTGTCCATCGGCACGGTGGTGTTCGCGCTGGTGGCGCTGGCGTCGATGGTGTGGCTCTCGCCGCTGTTGACGCTGGTCGCCCTGGTCGTGGCGCCCGTGGTGGCGCTGGTGGCGGTGCGCATGCGCCGCACCCTGTTCCCGGCGACGTGGTCGGCCCAGCAGCGCGCCGCCGACCTGGCCCAGCACGTCGAGGAGACGGTGACGGGCGTGCGCGTGGTCAAGGGCTTCGGCCGCGAGACCCGCGAGGTGGCGAGGCTGGAGGAGAGCGCGCGCACCCTGTTCGCCGAGCGCATGCGCGCCGCCCGGCTGACCTCCCGCCCGGCCGCCACGCTGGTCGCGGTGCCGATCGCAGGCCAGGTCGCGGTGCTGGCCCTGGGCGGCTTCCTGGCGTTGAAGGGCCAGGTCACGCTCGGCACCTTCCTGGCGTTCGCGGGGTATGTCGCCAACCTCGTCGGCCCGACGCGTCTGCTCGCGGGCCTGGTGGTCAACGCCCAGCTGGCCCGCGCGGGCGTGGAGCGCGTCTACGAGCTGATCGATTCCCAGCCGGACGTCGTCGACGCCCCCGACGCCCGCGACGTCCCCGACGGCCCGGTGGCGGTGGAGTTCACCGACGTCACCTTCGGCTACACCCGCAGCGAGCCGGTCCTCGACGGCGTCAGCTTCCGCGTGTCCCCCGGCGAGACCCTGGCCCTGGTGGGCACGGCGGGTTCAGGCAAGTCGACGGTGTCGCTGCTCCTGCCCCGCTTCTACGACGTCCACGAGGGGTCCGTCACGGTGGGCGGCGCCGACGTCCGCACCCTCCGCATGGCGTCCCTGCGGCAGGCGGTGGGCGTCGTCTTCGAGGAGGCCTTCCTCTTCTCCGACACAGTCGCCGCCAACATCGCCTACGGCCGCCCCGACGCAACCCCCGACGACATCCGCGCCGCCGCCAAATCCGCCCAGGCCCACGACTTCATCGAGGCCCTCCCCAACGGCTACGAGACCGTCGTAGGCGAACGCGGCCTAACCCTCTCCGGCGGCCAACGCCAACGCGTCGCCCTGGCCCGAGCCCTCCTCTCCGACCCCCGAGTCCTGGTCCTCGACGACGCCACCTCCGCCGTCGACGCAGGCACCGAATCCGCCATCCACGACACCCTCCGCGAAGTCACCGCCGACCGCACCACCCTCCTCATCGCCCACCGCCGCTCCACCCTCACCCTGGCCGACCGAATCGCCGTCCTAGACGCAGGCCGCCTGGTCGACGTTGGCACAGACCCCGAACTCCGCACCCGCTGCCCCCTCTACCAAGCCCTCCTCTCCACCCCCGGCGACGCCATCGAAGACCCCACCCCCACCCCCGACATCTCCCCCGCCTCCACCGGCACCACCCCCAACCCGTGGCCCACCCCAGACCCCATCGCCACTCCCGACACCTCTCCCGCCTCCAACGACCCCACCACTCTTGAACCCACCCCAAACCCCGACACCTCCGCCACCCCCAACCACAGCTCCGCCGCGCCCCCCGCAGACCCCACCCTCGCCCCCAACTCCTCCCACCCCACGCCGAGCGCCACCCCCGCCCCTCATCCAACCCCCGCCACAACCCGCGAACCCGAAGCCACCTCCCCCATCCCACCCACGACCTCCACGCCCCACCCGTCGGCAACCCCCGACACCTCCACCTCATCCCCCGACACCTCAGAACCGGCTCAAGCCGCCCCCCGCCCCAGCCGCACCAGTGCTGCCCGACGCACCTCCGCTGCCCGCACCTCGCGCCGGATCGACCAGTCCGAGCCCGCCCCTGCCGCTCAATCCACGACTGCCGAACAATCCGCCCTAGACTCATCCACCCTCACCACCCACGACTCCGAGCGGGTCCACGTCCGCGCCCACACGCGCCGTCGACCAGGCACCGTCACCCCTCCACCTCCCGTGCCGCGCCGGGCTGGCCGGTCGGGCGGTGGGCCTGCCGACACAATCGGCGCCCTCCCGCCGACCCCCGAGCTCCTCGCCCAGGTCGAGGCGCTGCCTCCCGCCACGGAGCGGCCTGACCTCCGGGGTGTCGATCCGACCGCGCCCGATCCTGGGTTCCGCCTGCGCCGTCTCCTGCGGCCCATGCGGGCCCCGCTTGCTCTCGTCGCGCTGATGGTCATCGCCGACGCCCTCATCGCCATGGCCATGCCCGCTCTGATCCGCATCGGCGTCGACGACGGCGTCCTCACCGGGTCAACGGCGACGTTGTGGACGGTCACGGCGGCCGCAGCCACCCTGGCCGCGATCGCCTGGGTCAACACCGCGCTGACCACGATCCTCACCGCGCGGGTCGGGGAGCGGATGCTGTACCTGTTACGGGTCCGCAGCTACGCCCACCTGCAGCGGTTGGGCCTCGACTACTACGAGCGCGAACCCGCGGGTCGGATCATGACCCGGATGACGACCGACGTCGACGCGCTGTCCACGTTCCTCCAGACCGGGCTGGCCAGTGCCGTGTCCGGGGCGCTGACGGTCATCGCCGTGACGGTCGGGTTGCTCCTCACCGACCTGTCGCTGGCCGTGGTGGCGCTGGCGATCCTGCCGGTGTTGGCGATCGCGACGGTGATCTTCCAGCGGTTATCGTCGACCGCTTACACCGAGGCGCGCGAGCGGGTGAGCGCGGTCAACGCCGACATGCAGGAGAACGTGTCGGGGTTGCGGATCTCGCAGGCGTTCACGCGGGAGGGCCAGGCCGCGCGGCGGTTCGCGGAGCGGAGTGACGCTTATCGGCGGTCGCGGTTGCGGGCGCAGCGGTATGTGGCCACGTACTTCCCGTTCGTCTCGCTGTTGGCCGATCTCGCCCAGGCCGCGGTGCTGCTGGTGGGCGCGCAGCGGGTGGTGGCGGGAGACCTGCAGCCGGGCGTGCTGCTGGCGTTCATGCTGTACCTCGGGCTGTTCTTCGCGCCGATCCAGCAGTTGTCCAGCGTGTTCGACGGGTACCAGCAGGCGCGGGTGGGGTTGCGGCGGATCGGGGATCTGCTGCGGACGCCGACGACCGTGACGCCGCCGGAGCGGCCGGTGGCGGTGCCCGCGCATCTGGAGGGCGAGATCGAGCTGCGGGGGGTGGGGTTCGCGTATCCGGGGACGGACGTGCCCGCGCTGCGGGACGTGTCGTTGCGGATCCTGCCGGGTGAGACGGTGGCGTTCGTGGGCGCGACCGGGGCGGGGAAGTCCACTGTGGTCAAGCTGTTGGCGCGGTTCTACGACCCGACCGAGGGGGCCGTGCTCGTCGACGGGGTGGATCTGCGGGAGTTGGACCTGGCCGGGTATCGGTCGCGGTTGGGGGTCGTGCCGCAGGAGGCGCACCTGTTCACCGGGGATGTCGCGCGCAACGTCGCCTATGGGGATGACGACGCGACGGAGGCGGAGGTCGAGGCGGCGGTTCGGGCGGTGGGGGCGCTGCCGATGGTGGCGTCGCTGCCCGGCGGGTTCCGGCACGAGGTCGGGGAGCGGGGGCAGGGGTTGTCGGCGGGGCAGCGGCAGTTGGTGGCGCTGGCCAGGGCCGAGTTGGTGGACCCCGACATCCTGCTGCTGGACGAGGCCACGGCCGCGCTGGACCCGGCGACGGAGGCGGCGGTGCTCGCGGCCGGGGACCGGCTCAGCGCCGGGCGGTCGCGCAGGCGGACCACGGTGGTGGTGGCGCACCGGCTGGCGACGGCGGCGCGGGCCGACCGGATCGTCGTGTTGGAGCACGGGCGGGTCGTGGAAGTGGGCACGCACGAGGAGTTGCTCGCGGCGGGGGGCCGGTACTCCGAGTTGTGGGCGCACTCGTCTGGTGCGGGGTCGCATTGAGCGGAACGGGTGTGTCGGCGGTCATGTTGGCCGGAATGGCGGCTCGGTGTATTCCGCGCGAATCGTGGGCGGATGCGCCTAATGCCAATCGCGGCGACCGCTGGGCGCACGTTCGGCCCAACCGGGTTCACCCGGGTCGGGAATACCGAATCCCTGCCGCTGAGGCCAAGCTGTACGGCGGAAGCGAGGAGGGCTCAACCGTGCGCGATCTTCCCCGGCTGGAATGTAGTTCAGCCGTCAATTCAATCGGCTGCGACGACCCGCGTGGGAGCGGGCCGTCGGTGGCCGAGTTCGACGGGCTGATCTACCTTTTCCACCGGGCCGGTGAATCCGCAACGATCCATTACCGTACTTCGCCGGATGGACGCATGTGGTCGGATGACCGGTCGTTAGGTGAGCGAGCGGGAGCGCTGACGGGGGATCAACCAGTAGTTATCGCGTTCGGCGGGCGGCTGTTCGTCCTGTCGCGGGGGGCGGCGGATTCGGGGCACGTGAATGTGTGCTCGACGGACGGGTGGACCTGGGCGAAGTCGGCGCGGATCGGGCGTGGGGAATCGGTGCGGACATCGACTCGGCCCGCAGCCGTCGTGTTCGGCGGGCGGTTGCACGTGTTCTTCCGCGGCGAATGCGGCACGAACACGCTCTACGCCGTGTCCACCGCCAATGGGCGGGAGTGGAGTGACCCGGTCAACCTGACCGAGGCGACCCGGGGGGCGCGGACGGCGGGGCCGCCATTCCCGGTGGTGTTCGGGGATCGGCTCGTCGTCGTGACGCGGGATCCGGCGAACAGCCGAATCGGGGTGTGCCGGTCCGCGGACGGGGCGAATTGGTCGGCCTACGAGACGGTCGCGGGCACCGAAAACGAGGAGCACCCCGTGGCCGTGGTGCACGATTCGCGGCTTTTCGTCTTCTCCCACGGGCACGGCGGAATGGTGTGCGCGGTCTCCTGCTCGCCGGACGGCGCGTGGGGCGGACACGAGGTGCTGCCGAGGACGGCGCACTGGCCGCCGGTGCCGGTGTCGATGGGCGACCGGCTCGTGCTGCTCGTGCGCGACTACCTCGACCCGCGCGCGCTGGTCGCCACCGACGTCGAGACGGCCACCGTCACCCCGGTCGCCCAGGTCACGCGAACGCCTGCGGTGGTTGCCCGCGACCGCGGGGTCACCGTCGTCTATCGGTCCGACGGCGGGTTCGGCTCGGTCGACCTGCTCGGCGCCGACCCGTGGGGCGGGCAGGTGGTCGGGGACTGCGACGACCTGACCATCGTCCGCTACCGCGAGCACCGGCTCGTCTGCAGGCCGCTGCCGGGGCGGCCGCGGGTGCAGGTCGTGGGGCCGCGCACGTTCTCCTTCCCGACCGGCGACCGCGGGCCGCGGCGGTGCGGTGGTGGTCAGGTGATCGGGGACTACCTCGCCGTGGCTGTCGGCGACGACGTGGAGGGGGTGGTCCGGTTCTTCGACCTGCGGCCGCTGGCCCGGGGTGCTGCGCCGGTGGCGGCGCCCGCGGTGGTCGACGCGCCTGGGCGGGCCGTGGCGGCGGGGGTCACCGCGATCAGCTCGGGCGCCGACCGGCGGTACGTGCTCGCCGTGCACGACGGGCGGGCGGTCTCGATCATGGAGTCCACGCCCGCGCCGCTGTGGTCGCCGGAGTGCCGGTTCACCACTCTGTTCAGCGCTCCGCATCGGGAGCCGGGTGGGCTCGCGCTGCTGACCGACGCGGCGGGCGAGGTCCACCTGCTCTGCGGGACCGGTGAGCGCCGCCGTGACCTGCGGGTCGACTTCGCCGGGGAGCGGCTGCGCGAGTGCGGGTACGGGGTGCGCATCCCCGACCAGTACCGGGTCGAGCGGCGGTCGCTGTCGCGGCGCGACTGAGCGGCGCTTACCAGCGGAACCGATCTCTCGACCGATTCAGTGCGCCAGCCCACTTCATGAGCTGCCTCACGGGTGTCCTGCTGATTTACCGCCCGGGCAGCGAGAGGACTAGCCTGAGAGGCGGGTTCCGTATGAGATCGAGTATGGATAGAGGCGAGAGCCAGCCGTGTCCAGCAGCAGTCCCGCGTCACAGTTCGGTGCGAACGAGTGGCTGGTCGAGGAGATGTACGAGCAGTTCCTCGCCGACCCGTCGTCGGTAGACCCGGCGTGGCACGACTTCTTCGCCGACTACAAGCCGACACAGCGGGCCGCCAGCCAGGGGGCGGCGCAGGCCAAGGCCTCCGGGACCGTGACCAAGGCGCCGGAGCGCAACGGGCAGGTCGAGCAGGCCCCCGCCAAGCAGCCGCAGCCCGCTCCGCCGTCGCGCCCCGAGCCGCCCAGGGCGGCCGCGCCCGCGCAGGCCCCGGCCAAGCCGGAGGTCAAGAAGGCCGAGCCGAAGGGCGACGGCGAGGAGCGCACCCCGCTGCGCGGCGCCGCGATGGCCATCGCCAAGAACATGAACGCCTCGCGGGAGCTGCCCACCGCGACGAGCGTGCGCGCGGTCCCGGCGAAGCTGCTCGCCGACAACCGCATCGTGATCAACAACCACCTCAAGCGGACCCGGGGCGGCAAGGTCTCCTTCACCCACCTCATCGGCTACGCGATGGTGCGGGCGCTCGAGACCTACCCGAACATGAACCGGCACTACGCCGAGGCCGACGGCAAGTTCTTCGCCGTCACCCCCGAGCACGTCAACCTGGGCCTGGCCATCGACCTGCCCGGCAAGGACGGCTCGCGCACCCTCGTGGTGGCCTCCATCAAGGGCTGCGAGGGCATGAGCTTCCAGCAGTTCTGGCAGGCCTACGAGGACCTGATCCGCAAGGCGCGCTCCGGCTCGCTGACCGCGGACGACTTCGCGGGCACCACGATCTCGCTGACCAACCCCGGCGGCATCGGCACCGTGCACTCCGTGCCGCGCCTGCAGGTCGGGCAGGGCGCGATCCTGGGCGTCGGCGCGATGGAGTACCCCGCACCGTTCCAGGGGGCCTCCGAGAACACGCTGATCGACATGGGCATCAGCAAGATCATCACGCTGACGTCCACCTACGACCACCGCATCATCCAGGGCGCGGAGTCCGGCGAGTTCCTGCGCCGCATCCACCAGCTGCTGCTGGGTGAGGACGGCTTCTACGACGACATCTTCACCTCGCTGCGCATCCCGTACGAGCCGATCCGCTGGACCGAGGACATCACCGAGGGCCCGGTCGACAAGACCGCCCGCGTCATCGGCCTGATCGACGCCTACCGCACGCGCGGCCACCTGATGGCCGACACCGACCCGCTGAACTACCGGCAGCGCAAGCACGAGGACCTCGACGTGCGCAGCCACGGGCTCACGCTGTGGGACCTCGACCGCACCTTCCCGGTCGGCGGGTTCGGCGGCAAGGAGAAGATGCGGCTGCGCGACGTGCTGGGCGTGCTGCGCGACTCCTACTGCCGCACGGTCGGCGTCGAGTACACCTACATCCTGGACCCGGCCGAGCGCCGCTGGATCCAGGAGCGGGTGGAGGTGCCGCACGAGAAGCCCCCCGCTGCGGTGCAGAAGTACATCCTGAGCAAGCTCAACGCCGCCGAGGCGTTCGAGACGTTCCTGCAGACCAAGTACGTCGGCCAGAAGCGGTTCTCGCTGGAGGGCGGCGAGTCGGTCATCCCGCTGCTGGACACCCTGCTGGACAAGGCTGCCGAGTACGAGCTCGACGAGGTCGTCATCGGCATGCCGCACCGCGGCCGCCTGAACGTGCTGGCCAACATCGTGGGCAAGCCGATCTCGCAGATCTTCCAGGAGTTCGAGGGCAACCTCGACCCGGGCCAGGCGCACGGCTCCGGTGACGTGAAGTACCACCTGGGCGCGGAGGGCAAGTACTTCCGCATGTTCGGCGACGGCGAGACGAAGGTGTCGCTGACGGCGAACCCGTCGCACCTGGAGACCGTCGACCCGGTGCTGGAGGGCATCGTCCGCGCCAAGCAGGACCTGCTGGACAAGGGCGAGCAGGGCTTCACCGTGCTGCCGGTCGCGCTGCACGGCGACGCCGCGTTCGCCGGGCAGGGCGTGGTCGCCGAGACGCTGAACCTGGCGCTGCTGCGCGGCTACCGCACCGGCGGCACCGTGCACGTCATCATCAACAACCAGGTCGGGTTCACCACCGCGCCCGAGCACTCGCGGTCCAGCCAGTACGCCACGGACGTGGCGAAGATGATCCAGGCGCCGGTGTTCCACGTGAACGGCGACGACCCGGAGGCCTGCTACTGGGTGGCTCGCCTGGCGATGGACTACCGGCAGACGTTCAACAAGGACGTCGTGATCGACCTGGTGTGCTACCGCCGCCGCGGGCACAACGAGGGCGACGACCCGTCGATGACGCAGCCGGGCATGTACGACATCATCGACGCCAAGCGCAGCGTGCGTAAGGGCTACACCGAGGCGCTGATCGGCCGCGGCGACATCTCCGTCGAGGAGGCCGAGAAGGCGCTGCGCGACTTCTCCAGCCAGCTGGAGCACGTGTTCAACGAGGTCAGGGAGCTGGAGAAGCACCCGATCGCGCCGAGCCCGTCGGTCGAGTCCGACCAGCAGATGCCCGCGAAGCTGCCTACCGGCGTGTCCGCCGAGGTGCTGACGACCATCGGCGACGCGCACCTGAACCTGCCGGAGGGCTTCAGCCCGCACCCGAGGGTCAAGCCGGTGCTGGAGCGGCGGGTGAAGATGGCCCGCGAGGGCGGCATCGACTGGGCGTTCGCCGAATTGCTGGCGTTCGGCTCGCTGGTGCTGGAGGGCCGCACGATCCGGCTGGCGGGCCAGGACTCGCGGCGCGGCACGTTCGTGCAGCGGCACGCGGCGATCATCGACCGCAAGACCGGCAAGGAGTTCCTGCCGCTGCAGCACCTCGGCGCCGACCAGGGCAAGTTCATGGTCTACGACTCGGCGCTGTCGGAGTACGCGGCGCTGGGCTTCGAGTACGGCTACTCGGTGGCCGACCCGGAGGCGCTGGTGCTGTGGGAGGCGCAGTTCGGCGACTTCGTCAACGGCGCCCAGTCGGTGATCGACGAGTACATCTCCTCCAGCGAGGCCAAGTGGGGCCAGCGCTCGGACGTGGTGGTGCTGCTGCCGCACGGCCACGAGGGCCAGGGCCCCGACCACACCTCCGGCCGCATCGAGCGCTGGCTGCAGCTGTGCGCGGAGGGCTCGATGACGGTGTCGATGCCGTCGACCCCGGCGAACTACTTCCACCTGCTGCGCCGCCACGCGCTCGACGGCGTGCAGCGCCCGCTGATCGTGTTCACGCCGAAGTCCATGCTGCGCAACAAGGCCGCGGTCAGCGCGGTCGAGGACTTCACCGGCGAGTCGCGGTTCCAGACGGTGATCGACGACGCGACGGTGGACGCGGCCGCGGTGCGCAAGGTGCTGTTCGTGTCCGGCAAGCTCTACTACGAGCTGCTCGCCGAGCGGGACAAGCGCGGCGCGACGGACGTGGCGATCGTGCGGGTCGAGCAGCTGTACCCGGTGCCGGAGAAGAAGCTGGCCGCGGTGTTCGACAAGTACACCAACGCCACCGCGTGGCGCTGGGTGCAGGAAGAGCCCGCCAACCAGGGCAGCTGGCCGTTCTACGGCCTGCTCATCCCCGAGCTGTTCCCCGACGCCCCCCGGGTGTCGCGGGTGTCGCGGCGGCCGATGTCGGCGCCGTCGGCCGGGTCGAGCAAGGTCCACGAGCTGGAGCAGCGCGCGCTGATCGAGAAGGCCTTTGACTAGCGGTCGCCCGACCCCGGACCGAAACGACTAATCGTGTACTTCACCGATCGCGGTATCGAGGAGTTGGAGAGCCGACGCGGCGAGGAGGAGGTCACGCTGGCCTGGCTGGCGGACCGCCTCCGCGCCTTCGTCGACGCCAACCCGGATTTCGAGGTCGCCATCGAGCGCTTCGCCACGTTCCTGGCGCGCGACGACGAGGACTTCGAGGACTGACATGGGTATCGGCGTCATCCAGCTGCTGTTCCTGCTGCTGGTGCTGGGCGGGCTGATCACGGTGGTGGTCGTCCTGGTCAACAGCAACAAGCCCAAACAGCCGCCGTTCCCGCCTCCGGGTCCGTACGGCCCGCCGCCGGGTCCGTATGGCCCGCCCCCTGGGCCGTACGGGCCGCCGCCGCACGGCCAGTACCCGCCCGGCCCGCCGCCGGGGCAGTACCCGCCGGGCCAGTACCCGCCGCCGCAGCAGTGGGGTCCGCCGCCTAACGCCTGACGGCGACGAGCACGGCGTCGTGGATGGTGACGTCGTTGCCGTCGGGGTCGACCGCGACCCTCGGGCGGTCCTCGGCGACCTGGATGTCCCAGCCGTCGTCGACGACGCGGGTCAGCTCCTCGGCGGTGTGGAGCAGGTCGGGCAGGTTCGGCCTGCCGACAGTGGTCTCGAGGTCGCTGCGGTGGTGGCCGACGATCAGCAGCCGCCCGCCCGGCGCGACGGCGCCCGCCAGCCGCGCGTACAGCGCGTACTGCTCGGGCATGTGCAGGAAATGGGCGGACACCAGGTCGTAGCGCTCGTCCGGGGTCCAGGTGGTGAGGTCGACGTGCCGCCAGCGCACCCGATCGCCACCGGGGTGCTCGGCGGCGCGCCGCAGGGCCGTGGTGGCGAAGTCGGCGCCGGTGACCCGCCAGCCGCGCGCGGCCAGCCAGATGGCGTCGGCGCCCTCGCCGCAGCCCGCGTCGAGCGCCGTGCCGGGGGTCAGGTCGGCGGCCTCGGCCACCAGCTGCGGGTTGGGCCGCCCGCTCCAGACGGCGGTGCGGGAGCTGTACCGGTCTTCCCAAGAGGCTTCATCGAACATGCCGCCGACTATCCGCGCGCTCTCGCGGCCACGGCAAGGTTCGTTGCTGTTTCAGCAACACACGACGAGGTCCTCGTCGGCGGCCAGCACCTCGCCGGGGAACACCGCGCGGGCCGCGGCGACCGCGGCGGCGCGGTCGTTGCCGGGCCAGAAGTGGGTGAGCATCAGCTTGCGGGCTCCCGCCCGCGCGGCCCAGTGCGCGGCCTCGGTGGAGGTGAGGAGGTGGCGCGTGGCCTGCTCGGTCTCGCCCGGCCGGTCGGTGGCCTCGACGAGGTAGAGGTCGGCGTCGCGGCCGAGGTCGGCCAGCAGCGGCGTGGGCCCGGTGTCGCCGGTGTAGGCGATGACGCTGTCGGCGGCCAGGCGCACGCCCGCGTTGGGCACGTGGTGCGGCAGGAGCATGCCGGTGAGCTCGAACGGGCCGAGGCGGTACGCGCCCGGCAGCGGGTGGATGTCGAAGACGCGGTCCAGCGGCGCCTCCGGCTCCAGCCCCGTCAACCGCCGCACGACGCCCGGCGGGCAGTACAGCGGCAGCCGGTCCGTACGCCCGCCGTAGAGGTACATGCGGAACAGGCCGTGCACGTCGACGCAGTGGTCGGGGTGCTCGTGCGTGACGACCACCGCGTCGACGCCGTCGGGCGAGTGGCGCAGGAGCCGGGGCAGCGTGCCGTAGCCGAGGTCGAGCACGACGCGGAAGCCGTCGTGCTCGACCAGGAAGCCGCTGGCGGCGCGTCCCAGCTCCGGGTACGCGCCGCAGCTGCCGAGGACGGTGAGCCTCACCAGGCGTAGGCCTCCGGGGCGGGCTTGGCGCCGTTGGGGGCGGGCGCCGGGAACAGCTCGTCCAGCGCGGACAGCGTGTCCGCGTCCAGGGTGATCTCCAGCGCGCGCAGCGAGCCGTCGAGCTGGTCGACGGTGCGCGGGCCGATGATCGGGCCGGTGACGCCCTCCTGGTGCAGCAGCCAGGCCAGGCCGACGTTGGCCGGGTCCTCACCGAGGTCGGCGCACAGCTTCTCGTAGGCCTCGATGGTGTCCCGGTGCTGCTCCAGCGCCTGCCCCGAGCGGCCCGACGTGCCGCGCGACGCGCCGCCCTCGCGCTGCTTGCGCAGGACGCCGCCGAGCAGGCCGCCGTGCAGCGGCGACCAGGGGATCACGCCGAGGCCGTAGTGCCGGGCGGCGGGCAGGACCTCCAGCTCGACCCAGCGGGTGAGCAGGTTGTAGATGGACTGCTCGCTGACCAGGCCGAGGAAGTGCCGCGCCCGGGCCGCCTCCTGCGCCTGGGCGATGTGCCAGCCCGCGAAGTTGGACGAGCCGAAGTAGAGCACCTTGCCCTGCTGGCGCAGCACGCCGAAGGCCTCCCAGATCTCCTCCCACGGCGTGTCCCGGTCGACGTGGTGCATCTGGTACAGGTCGATGTAGTCGGTCTGCATGCGCCGCAGCGAACCCTCGACGGCGCGGCGGATGTTGAGCGCCGACAGGAACGTGTCGTTGGGCCAGTCGCTCATGCTGCCGTAGAGCTTGGTGGCGATGACCGTCTTCTCCCGCCTGCCGCCGCCCTGGGCGAACCAGCGGCCGATGATCTGCTCGGTGATCCCCTCGCCCTTCTGCCAGCCGTAGACGTTGGCCGTGTCGAAGAAGTTGATCCCGTGCTCGTGGGCGCGGTCCATGATCGCGTGGCTGTCGGCCTCGCTGGTCTCCGGGCCGAAGTTCATGGTGCCGAGCACCAGCCGGGACACGGACAGGCCGCTGCGGCCGAGGTGGGTGTACTCCATGACCCCAACCTAGCCCCGGAGCGGCTCCAGCCTCATCACGTCGTGAACAGCCACCAGTGCACGATCGGGCGAGCCGGGTCGGTGCGGTCGACCAGCACCTCGCGGATCACCCGGCCGCGGCGGTCCTGGGCGGAGGCGACGTCCGCGCCCGGCGCGTGGCCGTCGATGGGCGCCATGTACACCTGCCTCCCGGGCTCCAGCGACGTGGCGAAGCCGGACTCCGCCAGCATGGTCGGCACGTCGGCCGCCTCGACGGCCACCGCCAGGATGTAGAGCTGGTCCACGCCCTTCTCGCCGCGCACGCCCAGCACGTCGGCGTCGGGCGGCAGGACGACGCCGCCGAAGGCGAGGGCCTCGGACGCGGTCACTGGGGGCACGGGTTCCTCCCGGTCGGCGGTGAACAGGACGGCGGCGACGGCCAGCACCGCCGCCGCGACAGCCGCGGCGGCGATGACGGGCCAGCGGGTCACCGCGGGCCCCGCCCGGGGTCTTCCCGGGTCCCGTCGCGGGACTCCGGCGGCTCGGGGAGCTGGTGGGGGCCGGGGACCTCGCCGGTGTAGGTCCTGGGGTCGCTGGACCCGCTGATGTCGTACTCCTGGGCCACGCCCGCCCTGTGCATCTCGGCCATGTCGCTGTCCTCGACGGTGATGGGGCCGATCTCGGTCGATTTCCCGCCGTCCCAGTTGTAGCGGTCGAAGACGTGCACCTGGTAGTCCATCTGCACGATCGGCTGACCGCCGGGCGTGGCGGGCGGCTGCACGGTGGCCACCCCGGTGACCGCGTACTGGACCCCGCCCATCGCGTAGAACCAGTCCTTGTTGTCCGACGCCTGGATGTAGTGGCCCTGCCAGCCGGTGCTGAACTGCACCGGCCGCCCATAGGTCCCGTTGGCGGCGGCGTCCGCGGCGATCCGGTTCACCTCTGCCGCCGTCGCGCTGTCCACAGTGGCCTGGAAGGTGGGGACGTCGCGCAGCATGTGGTCGGGGTCGACGGTCAGCGGGGCGCCGGAGTTGCCGAGGTAGTGGTTGAGGTGCGCGGCGGCGTTGGTCAGGCCGACGGCGTCGGCGAGTTCGGCGGCCCGACTGGCCAGCGTGTGCGTGGCGTGGTCGTCGACGGTGGTCCACCACGGGTCGACGCCGTGCGGGCCCGCGCCCGGGTCGGCGGGCGGGGGCGGCGGCGGGCCGGGGATCGTCGGGGCGGCGACCGCGGCCGCCTCGCCGCGCACGACCTTGACCAGCACGTCGGCCAGCGCGGTGTCGATCTCGTCGGCGCGGCGCAGGATGAGCCGCACGCGGTCCTCCAGTTCGGCGCGCACGCGCGCGCGGCCCGGGTCGGGGGCGAACGGCGGCAGATCGGCCACCGCGCCCGCCTCGTCGATGGTGAACCGGTGCCTGCGCGCCAACTCCTCGGCCTCGCCGACGACGTGGCGGAGCCCGATGACCTCGTCAGCCGCGGCCATCAACGCGCGCCGCACGGCCTGCACGGCGATGACGACGACGTCCAGGTCGTCGGTGAGGCGGTGGCGGAGCTCAGCGGCGGCGTCCGCCGCCGCGCCGGTCCAGCGCTCGGGACGAGCCGCGGTGGCCAGGTCGTCGGCGAGCCCCGCGAGCAGGTCGCCGCGCGTCCGGAGAACCTGCTCCGCGTCGTCGAGCGGTTCCGGGCGCCAGTCGCGGATCTGGCCGTAGACCGCCATCAGAGCGGCCCGAGTCTGCTCGCCGGGACGCGCAGGTCGCGCTCGGCGTCGGCGTCGCTGTCCGCGTAGGCGCGGGCGGCCTCGCGCATCTGCTCTCCCAGGGCGCGGGCCGCGTCACGCCACGCGGCGACCTGCCCCGACCAGAGGCCCGCGACCTGCCCGATCGCCGCTGCCGACCGAGCTCCCGGCAGCGCCGACGGCACGTCGGCGACGGCTTCGGCGAGGTCGACACGCCCCGCCTGGTCCCCGGCGCCGACGGCGGCGTCGCCCGCCGCGGTCAGTTGGTCCAGCACCACCTCGTAGCCACTCATGTGCCTGCCCCTCACATGGAGTATCCCCGACGTGTCGTGGTGTGATCACGGTAGAGGATGTCCCGGGGAATGTCAGCGCTTTCCCAGTGTGGAAGGGTTTCCAGCCCGCCAGACCGCGTGCGTGAGCGGAATTCCCGGCCGGTAAGCCAGATGAGTGATCGACGGTGCGTCGATCAGGTGGACGTCGGCTCGCGCACCGACACCGAGGTGACCGATATCCGTGCGGTTGAGCGATTTCGCTGCGCCTATGGTGGCGGCCGCGACGGCTTCCGTTATGGAGAGGCGCATCTGCAGCACGGCCGTGGTCACGCAGTAGGCCATTGATGTGGTGTAGGACGACCCCGGGTTGCAGTTGGTCGCCAGCGCGATGGTGGCGCCTGCGTCGATCAGTCTGCGCGCGTCCGGGAGCGGTTGGCGGGTGGAGAGGTCGCAGGCGGGCAGGAGGGTGGCGACGGTGTCCGAGCCAGCCAGAGCGTCTACATCGGACTGCGACAGATAAGTGCAGTGGTCGACGCTCGCCGCGCCCAGCTCGACCGCCAGGGCGACGCCGGGGCCGGGGCCGAGCTGGTTGCCGTGCACGCGCAGGCCGAGACCGTGCGCCGCGGCCGCCTGCAGGACCGCGCGGGACTGGTCGGCGTCGAACGCCCCCGTTTCGCAGAACACGTCCGCCCAGCCGACATAGGGCGCGACGGCGGGCAGCATCTCGGCGATGACGAGGTCCACATAGGAGTCCGGGTCGCTGCCCGGGGGGACCAGGTGGGCGCCGAGGAAGGTGACCTCGTCGGCGGCGGAGCCCGCGATGCGGGCCGAGCGCAGCTCGTCGGCGACGGTCAGGCCGTAGCCCGTCTTGGTCTCGATGTAGGTCGTGCCCTGGGCGACGGCCTCGGCGACGTGCCGCCGCAGGACGGCGGCGAGTTCGTCGTCGGTGGCGGCGCGGGTGGCCGCGACGGTCGTGGCGATGCCGCCCGCCGTGTACGGCTTGCCCGCCATCCGGGCGGCGAACTCGGCGGTGCGGTCGCCCGCGAAGACGAGGTGCGTGTGGCTGTCCACCCAGCCCGGCAGGACTGCGCGGCCCCCGGCGTCGTGGCGGGTGTCGGCGGCGGGCGCCGAGGACGCGGGGCCGACCCACGCGACCCGGTCGCCGTCGATGACCAGCGCGGCGTCGCGCAGGGTGCCGTGTTCGGCGGTGTTGGTGGTGAGCTCGGCGATGTTGGTGATCAGCGTGGTGGTCACAGTGCCCCGATCGCGGTCGTGAGGAGGGCGGCGACGTCGCCGAGGACGTGGCGGCCCGCGCGGACGACCTCGCGCCCGTCGCGGACGACGGTGTCCACGTCGGACGCCGACGCGGCGAGGACGGCCTGGGCGGGCAGGCAGCCCGCGGTGCGGACGGTGTCCATGCGGACGGCGACGAGGTCGGCGGGCGCGCCGGGTTCGATGCGGCCCGAGTCCCAGCCCAGCGCGGCGTGGTTGGTCAGGGCCGACACCAGCTCGGACGGGCTGAACCGCCCGCGCTCGCCGGTGCTCAGCCGCTCCCCGTGTTCGAGGGCGCGCGCCTCCAGCAGCGGGTCGACGACGGCGTGCTGGTCGCTGCCCAGCGAGAGCGCCACGCCCGCGTCGGCCAGGGCGCGGGCGGGTCCGATGCCGTCGGCGAGGTCGGCCTCGGTCGTCGGGCACAGGCACACGCCGCTGCCGTTCAGCAGGCCGATGTCCCGTCCGGTGAGGTGGGTGGCGTGGACGGCGGTGAACCGGGGGCCGAGCACGCCCGCGTCGGCCAGCAGCTCCACGGGGGTGCGCCCGTACGCCGCCAGGCACGCGCTGTTCTCCAGCGGCTGCTCGGACACGTGTGCGTGCACCGGCCCGTCGAACGCGCCCACCACCGGCAGGTCCGCCGGTTCCACGGCGCGCACGGAGTGGATCGCGGCGCCCACCAGGAAGCCCGGGCCGGGCCGCAGCGCCGCGACCCGCTCGGCCCACGCGTCCGCGGTGCCGTCGGAGAAGCGCAGCTGCGGCTCCGACAGGTCCTGCCCGATGCCGCCGCGCAGGTAGCAGGTGTCCAGCAGGGTCAGCCGCACCCCTGCCTCCGCGGCCGCCTCGCGCAGTGCGGACGCCATCGCGTTCGGGTCGGCGTAGCGGACGCCGCCGGGCGCGTGGTGCAGGTAGTGGAACTCGCCGACCGAGGTCACCCCGGCCAGCGCCATCTCCGCGTACGCGGCCCGCGCCAGGTGGAAGTAGGAGTCCGGGTCCAGCCGCGACGCCACCGCGTACATCGCCTCCCGCCACGTCCAGAACGTGCCGCCGCCGTCGTGCGTGCGGCCGCGCAGCGCGCGGTGGAAGGCGTGGGAGTGGGCGTTGGCGAACCCGGGGAACACCACGCCCGGCAGCCGGGTGGCCGTGCCGGGCGCGGCGCCTGCCTCGACCGAGGCGAACACGCCGTCGGCCACGGTGACCAGCACGTCGTCGGCGATGCCGTCGGGCAGCCAGGCGTGCGGGGCCCAGTAGGCGGTCATCGCGCCAGGTGGGCGAGGACGTCGGCCAACGCGCGCGCACCGGCCTCGCAGTCGGCGTCGGAGGCGAACTCCTCCGGCGCGTGGCTCACCCCGGTCGGGTTGCGCACGAACAGCATCGCCGTGGGCACGTGCGCGGCGAGGATGCCCGCGTCGTGGCCCGCCCCGGTCGGCAGGTCCGGCACGCCGCCGAGCACGCCGGACAGTTCCTCGCGCAGGGCGGCGTCGAAGACGACGGCGTCGCCGTAGGACTCCTCGGTGACGGTCACCGCGCAGCCCTCGTCGGCGGCCAGCTCCCGCGCCGCGGCCTCGATCTCGGCCACCACGGCGCGGGTCCGCAGGTCGTCGCCCGCCCGCGCGTCCAGCCACAGGTCCACTGTGGACGGGATGACGTTGGTGCCGCCGGGCACGGGCACGATCCGCCCGACGGTGGCGCGCGAGCCCGCGATCGCGGTGGCCGCCCGGCGCGCGGCGAGGACGAGCCCGGCCGCGGGCACCATCGGGTCGCGGCGGTCGGCCATCAGCGTCGCGCCCGCGTGGTTGCCCTCGCCGGTGAACCGCAGCCGCCAGCGTCCGTGCGCGAGGATGGAGTGCGCGACGCCGACCGGCGCGTCCAGGTCGACCAGTCCCCTGCCCTGCTCGACGTGCAGTTCGACGAACACCCCGATGCGGCTCAGCGCCCGCTCGTCACGGCCCACGTGTGCCGGGTCGAGACCGGCCGACGCCAGCGCGTCGGCCAGCGTGACCCCGTCCGGGTCGGACAGCCGCAGCGCCGCGGCGGTGTCCACCGCGCCGGTCATCAGCCGCGAGCCGAGGCAGGCCAGCCCGAACCGGCCGCCCTCCTCCTCCGGGAATACGGTCACCGCCAGCGGCCGGTTCGGCGTGAAGCCGCGCTCGCGCAGCAGGTCCACGGCGACCAGCGCCGCGGCCACCCCCAGCGGCCCGTCGTACGCGCCGCCGCCGGGCACGGAGTCCAGGTGGCTGCCGGTGACGACGGCGTCGTCGCCCGGCTCCCCCCACCAGGCCCACAGCGCGCCGTTGCGGTCGGTCTCCACCGCCAGCCCGCGCCGCGCCGCCTCCTCGGTGAACCAGGCGCGCAGCTGCATGTCGGCGCTGTCGAAGCCGTGCCGGGAGAAGCCGCCGCGCCTGCCGTCCGCGCCGACGGCGGAGATCGCGCCCAGCAGCGCCGCGACGCTCACCGCGCCATCGGGACGACGACGCCCCGCTCCTCGGCGACCGCTGCCGCCTCCGGGTACCCGGCGTCCACGTGCCGGATGACGCCCATCGCCGGGTCGTTGGTCAGCACCCGCTCGATCTTCTGCCCGGCCAGCGGCGTGCCGTCGGCGACGGTCACCTGGCCAGCGTGGATCGAGCGGCCGATGCCGACGCCGCCGCCGTGGTGGATCGACACCCACGACGCGCCGGATGCGGTGTTGACCAGGGCGTTGAGCAGCGGCCAGTCGGCGATGGCGTCGGAGCCGTCGGCCATCGCCTCGGTCTCCCGGTACGGCGAGGCGACCGAGCCGCAGTCGAGGTGGTCGCGGCCGATGACGACCGGCGCGGACAGCTCGCCGGAGGCCACCATCTCGTTGAACCGCATGCCCGCGAGGTGGCGCTCGCCGTAGCCGAGCCAGCAGATGCGCGCGGGCAGGCCCTGGAACTCCACCCGCTCGCCCGCCAGCCTGATCCAGCGGGCCAGGGACTCGTTCTCCGGGAACAGCTCCAGGATCGCCCGGTCGGTGGCGGCGATGTCGGCCGGGTCGCCGGACAGCGCCGCCCAGCGGAACGGGCCCTTGCCCTCGCAGAACAGCGGGCGGATGTAGGCGGGCACGAAGCCGGGGAAGTCGAAGGCGCGCTCGCAGCCGCCGAGCTTGGCCTCCCCGCGCAGCGAGTTGCCGTAGTCGAACACCTCGGCGCCGCGGTCGAGGAAGCCGAGCATGGCGTCGACGTGCTCGGCCATGGACTCCCGCGACCGGTCGGTGAACTCGTCGGGCTTCTTGGCGGCGTAGTCGTGCCAGTCGGCGAGGTCGACCCCGCGCGGCAGGTAGGCCAGCGGGTCGTGGGCGGAGGTCTGGTCGGTGACGATGTCGACCTCGACGCCGCGGCGCAGCAGCTCGGGCAGCACCTCGGCGGCGTTGCCGATGACGCCGACCGACAGCGCCTCGCCCTCGCGCTTGGCCCGCTCGACCCGCGCGACGGCGTCGTCGAGGTCCAGGGCGAGCTCATCGAGGTAGCGGGTCTCCACGCGGCGGCGGGCCCGGTCGGGGTCGACCTCGACGACCAGCGCGACACCGCCGTTCATGGTGACCGCAAGCGGTTGCGCGCCGCCCATGCCGCCGAGCCCGGCGGTGAGGGTGAGCGTGCCGCGCAGGGTCCCGCCGAAGCGCTTGGCGGCGACGGCGGCGAAGGTCTCGTAGGTGCCCTGCAGGATGCCCTGGGTGCCGATGTAGATCCACGACCCGGCGGTCATCTGCCCGTACATCGTCAGGCCCTGCGCCTCCAGCCTGCGGAACTCCGGCCAGGTGGCCCAGTCGCCGACGAGGTTGGAGTTGGCGATGAGCACGCGCGGCGCCCACTCGTGGGTGCGCATGACGCCGACCGGCTTGCCCGACTGCACGAGCAGCGTCTCGTCGAGCGCCAGGTCGGTCAGCTCGCGGGTGATGGCGTGGAAGCTGGGCCAGTCGCGGGCGGCCTTGCCGGTGCCGCCGTAGACGACGAGGTCGTCCGGGCGTTCGGCGACGTCGGGGTCGAGGTTGTTGTGGAACATGCGCAGCGCGGCCTCGGTCTGCCAGCTGCGCGCGGTCAGCGCTGTCCCACGGGCGGCGCGGATCATTCAGTTCCTCCTCAGCAGGGCGCCGGAGCGGACGAGGTCCTCGGCCGCGGCGATCTCGGGGGCCAGGTGCCGGTCGGGCCCGGGTCCGGGGACGCGGCCGCGCAGGGCGGCGACGGCGGCGGCGGTCGCGGGCGCCGGGGTCAGCGGGGCGCGCAGGTCCAGCGCGCGGGCCGCGGTGAGCAGTTCGACGGCCAGGACGGTGGCCAGCCCGTCGACGGCCTTGCGCAGCTTGCGGGCGGCGGACCAGCCCATGGAGACGTGGTCCTCCTGCATGGCGCTGCTCGGGATGGAGTCGACGGAGGCGGGCACGGCCAGCCGCTTGAGCTCGGAGACGATCCCGGCCTGGGTGTACTGGGCGATCATGTGACCGGAGTCGACGCCGGGGTCGTGGGCCAGGAACGGCGGCAAACCGTGCGAGCGGGCCACGTCGAGCATCCGGTCGGTGCGCCGCTCGGCCATGCTCGCCACGTCGGCGACCGGGATGGCGAGGAAGTCCAGCACGTAGGCCACGGGCGCGCCGTGGAAGTTGCCGTTGGACTCCACGCGGCCGTCGGGCAGCACCACCGGGTTGTCGATGGCGGCGGCCAGCTCGCGGTCTGCGACCGTCTCGGCGTGGGTGACGGTGTCGCGGGCCGCGCCGTGCACCTGCGGGGTGCAGCGCAGCGAGTAGGCGTCCTGCACGCGGGTGCAGTCCGGGCCGCGGTGGCTGGCCACGATCGGCGAGTCCCGCAGGTACTCCAGGATGCGCCCGGCCGACACGGCCTGCCCGGGGTGCGGGCGCAGGGCGTGCAGTTCGGGGGCGAAGACCCGGTCGGTGCCCAGCAGCGCCTCGACGCTCATCGCCGCGGTGAGGTCGGCGGTGTCGAGCAGGATGTTCAGGTCGTGCAGGGCTAGGGCGAGCATGCCGAGCATGCCGTCGGTGCCGTTGATGAGGGCGAGGCCCTCCTTCTCGGCGAGGATGACCGGCTCGATGCCCGCCTCCCGCAGCGCCTGCGCTGCCGGGACGATGCCCTCCTTGGTCTCGACCTCGCCCTCCCCCATCAGCGCCAGCGCGGCGGCGGAGAGCGGCGCGAGATCCCCTGAGCAGCCGAGGGAGCCGTACTCGGGGACCACCGGGGTGATCCCGGCGTCGAGCATCGCGGCCATCGCCTCGACGGTCGAGGCCCGCACCCCCGTCCGCGCGGTGGCCAGGGTGCGCAGGCGCAGCAGCATGAGCGCCCGCACGACCTCGGTCTCGACCCTCGGCCCGGCGCCCGCGGCGTGCGAGCGGATCAGCGACCGCTGCAGCGCGGTACGCCGGTCGGCGGGGATGTGCCGCACGGCGAGCGCCCCGAACCCGGTGGAGACGCCGTAGGTGGGGGTGGTCGCGTCGGCGAGGCGCTCGACGTGCGCCCGCGTCGCCGCGACCGCGGCCAGCGCGTCGGCGGTGACCCCGACCCCCGCCCCATGCCGAGCGACGGCGACGACCTGGTCCCGACTCAGCGGACCGCCGTCGAGGAGAACTCGTTCCTGCATGCCCCCATCCCAGTCGGGATGGAGGCGCGGCACGAGTCGGGAACGGGTGAAGCTGTCTCGAATCCCAGACTCAGCGGGTGCCGATCCACTCGTTGGGCGCGGTCGGGGCGATGCGCATGGTCTCGGCGACGTGGACCAGCGTGGACAGCCTGCCCAGGTCGGGCGCCTCGGCGTAGTTGCGGACGACCAGCCAGCGTCCGCCCATGTCGACCGCCAGGGTCTCGGTCGGCGTCATGGGGTCGGTCGGCCGGTGGGTGGCGAAGCGAGCCGGTTGCCCGCGCACGGTCACCTCCAGCTCCACCTCGCCGATGTCGGGCTCCACCTCCGTCAGCTCCGCGGAGATCGTCCGGCTGTAACCGTCGCTGGAGGGTTGTCCGATGGCGTACGGGATCGGCGCGCCGGTCGCCGACCCGCGCACCCCGTAGGTGGCGACCGACGGGGCGACGAGCGCCGAGTCCCCGAACTCCAGCGACGTCCGCAGCGGCGTGGTCCGGCCAGGACGCACCCCTGCGGCGACCCGCACGATGGTCTCCCGGCCGGCGAACCCGGAGCGCGAGTCGAGCTGGTAGGCCCATTCCGGGGTGTTCCAGATGAGGATGCGCCTGTCTTCCTCCTCGGCGTAGAAACCAGTCCCGTTCGCGCCGAGGTCGACCGATTCCCACACGGTGGACGGCGAGAGCGGCGGCCGCATGGCGTGGAGGGTGAGGTCCGGCATGCCGTCCGCGTCGAGGGGGCCGGTGTGCCAGTGGCGGCTCAGCGCCGTCCCCCCCGCCGACACCCCGCGCCCCTGCTCGGTGAGCCCGGGCGGCAGCCACGTCACCTCCATGGGGAAGGTGACCTCCTGGGCGGCGACCTGGGTGAACCCCGCCGGTGGCAGGTCGGCCGGGCCGCCGACCCGCAGCAGCGGGATCGTCACCGCCACCAGCAGCACGGACGCGGCCACGGCGATCAGCGCGAAGGCGGGGCGGCGACGGCGGCCGAGGGCGGCGCGGACGGCGGACTCGTCGGGGGCGCGCTCGGCGAGGCCGTGCAGGGTGTCGCGCAGCAGGTGGTCGAAGTCGGTGCTCATCGGTGTAGCTCCTGCTCGGTCTGGATGGCGGCGCGCAGGGTGGCGACGGCTCGGGAGATGTGGCTGCGGACGGTGCCTGTCGAGCAGCCCAGTTCGGTGGCGATCTCCTCGTCCGTGCAGCCGTCGTAGTAGCGCAGGACGACCGCGGCGCGTTGTTTGCGCGGGAGGCGGGCGATGCCCGCCAGCAGGGCGGCGCGCTGGTCGATGACGATGGTCGGGTCGCTGACCGGGGGGCTCAGCGCGTCGATCGTGGCGAACGGGACCGCGACGTCGGTGCGGCGGCGGCGCCAGGAGAGGAACTCGTTGGTCACCATCCGCTTCACGTAGGCGGCAGGCAGTTCCATGCGGCCGATGCGCGACCAGCGTTGCTGGGCGCGGACCAGCACGTCCTGCACGATGTCCTGGGCCTGCACCGGGTCGCAGGTCAGGACGGTCGCGTAGCGCAGCAGCGATGCCAGCCGCTGGTTGAGGAAGTCCTCGAAGGTCACGGCGCTCCCCTCGTCGGACCTCCAACGCCGCGCGCGGTCGTTCTGTTGAGTCGTACTCTGCCCTTTCGTGGGAGCCAGCAGCGACGTGCCCGCCCTGCGCCGGGGTCTGGCGGTGCTGCGCCTGCTCGCGGGCAAGGCCGGACCGGTGGCGGCGGCGACCGTGGCCAGGGACCTCGGTCTGCCCCGCTCGACGACCTACCACCTGCTGTCCGAGCTGGTGGACGCCGGTTTCGTGACGCACCTGCCCGAGGAGCGCCGGTACGCGCTGGGCCTGGGCGCGTTCGAGCTGGGCTCGGCCTACCTGCGCCATGACCCGCTGGAACGGCTCGCCCGCCCGGTGCTTGCCCGGCTGATCGCGCGCACCGGCCACACCGCCCACCTGGGCGTCCTGCACGGCCGGGAGGCCCTGTACCTGCTGCGCGAGCAGCCCCCGCACGCCGGGACGGTGGTGACGGACGTCGGGGTGCGGCTGCCCGCGCACCTGCCCGCGTCCGGGCGCGCGATCCTCGCCCGACTGCCGGTGCCGCAGGTCCGGGCGCTGTTCCCGAACCGGGCGGCGTTCGTCGACCGCACGGGGCGCGGCCCCCGGCACCTGCCCGCGCTGCGCACGCTGCTCGCCGAGGAGCGCCGCCGTGGCTGGGCGGTCGAGGACGGCTTCGTCACCCCCGGCTTCGCCTCCGTCGCCGCGCCCGTGCTCGACCACGCCGACCACCCGATCGCCGCGATCAGCACCACGTTCCGCCACGAGTGCGCCGAGCAGTGCGGCGAGCTGTGGCCCGAGCTGGCGGCCGAGACGATCCGCGCGGCCGCCGAGCTGTCAGGGCGCGTGGGCGGGCGCCCAATGATTAAGTAGCGCTACGCACCGCCCTACGGATTGCTGCACGCGCATACGAGCACGACTGTGGCCTCACACCCTGCTCAGGAGACACCCGACATGAGAATGCGCACCACGCTGGCCGCGCTCGCGGCCACGGCGGTCCCCCTGGCGCTGGTGGCCGCGCCGTCCCACGCGGCCACCGCCCCGGACATCCCCGTCTCCGACGTCAAGGCGCACCTGGCCCAGTTCCAGGCGATCGCCCAGAACAACGGCGGCAACCGCGCCCACGGCCGCCCCGGATATCGGGCGTCGGTGGACTACGTCAAGGGCAAGCTCGACGCGGCGGGCTACCAGACGCAGGTCCTGCAGTTCACCTCGAACGGCGCGACCGGCTACAACCTCATCGCCGACTGGCCCGGCGGCGACCCGAACGCCGTCATCATGGCGGGCGGGCACCTCGACAGCGTGTCCTCCGGCCCCGGCATCAACGACAACGGCTCCGGGTCGGCTGGCCTGCTGGAGATCGCGCTGACGATCGCCGAGCAGGACCTGAAGCCCCAGAAGCACCTGCGGTTCGGCTGGTGGGGCGCGGAGGAGCTGGGCCTGGTCGGCTCGACCAACTACGTCAACGGCCTGTCGTCGACGGAGAAGGCGAAGATCGACGCCTACCTCAACTTCGACATGACCGGCTCGCCCAACCCGGCGTACTTCGTGTACTCGGCGTCCGGGCAGCCCAGCGGGTCCCTGGAACTGCAGCGACTGCTGGAGCAGGGCTTCACCGACGAGGGCGTCGACGCGGACCTGACCAGCATCGGCGGCCGCTCCGACCACGCCGCCTTCGCCCGCGCGGGCATCCCCGTCGGCGGCACGTTCTCCGGCGCGGAGGGCACCAAGACCAGCGCCCAGGCCCAGAAGTGGGGCGGCACGGCCGGTCAGCCGTACGACCGCTGCTACCACAGCTCCTGCGACACCACGAGCAACATCAACGACACCTCGCTCGACCGGCACACCGACGTCGCCGCGTACGCGATCTACACGCTGGCGGGCACCGCCCAGCAGACCGACTTCGGCGTGAGCGTCGAACCCGCGTCGCTCGACGTCGCCGTGGGCACCTCGCGCAGCGCGACGGTCCGCACCACGGCGGGCTCCGGCGGCAGTGAGCGGATCACCCTGTCGGCGACGGGCCTGCCGTCCGGCGCGACCGCGGCGTTCTCACCGTCCCCGGTGGACACCGGAGCGGACGCGACGCTGACGGTCTCGGCGAGCCCGGACACCGCCACCGGCAGCTACCCGGTGCGCGTCACGGGTACCAACGCGGCGGGCAAGGCGGTGTCCGCCGACCTCACCCTCACCATCCGCCCCGACGACCCGCCGCCCGCGGACTTCCGCATCGCGGTCAACCCGAGCGGCCTCACCGTGGCCGCGGGCGCCAACACCTCGACCCAGGTGCTGGTGACCGGCAACGGCGGGATGATCGGCGTGTCGGCGTCCGGCCTGCCCTCGGGCGTCCAGGCGACCTTCCAGCCGACGTCGGTCGCGGTCGGCTCGGAGGCCAAGCTCACCTTCGTCGCCTCCACCTCGGCGGCGCCGGGCACCCACACCGTCACGGTGACCGGCACCGACCACACCGGCAAGCAGGTCAACGCCCAGGTGTCGCTGACGGTCGAAGGCGACGACCCGCCCACCGACGACGTGCAGGTGAGCGCGTCCCCGTCCACCGGCACGGTCTCGCAGGGCCAACTCGCCCAGACCCGCGTCACCGCGACGGGCGGCACCGGCGCCCTGACCCTGTCCGCGAGCGGTGTCCCCGCGGGCACCCAGGTCTACTGGAACCCCCGCACCATCGCCCAGGGCGGCGCCAGCGACGTCTGGCTGTTCACCAACTTCCAGACGCCGACCGGCACCCACCGCATCACCATCACGGCCACCGCCGCCGATGGCGCCACCGGCACCACCACCTACACCCTGACCGTGACCCGGTTCGGGTACTTCTCGGCAAGCACGACGCCGAGGGCCTGGTAGGCGTGGGCTGAGACGGTGGGCTCGGACAACAAGTCCGGGCCCACCGTCGTTCAGCGGCGCACCCGACGAACCCGGACACCTGGCCCCAGATTCTCCACGCCCACGGCGCTGTCAGGTCCGTGAAGGGTGACTGTGACGTTCATGTCGGCGAGCGGCGTCAGGTCGATCTTGGATCGTCCATCGATACTGATGGCCCTCAACGTCGGATGTGCGGCGAGGCCGCGTAGATCGACATAACCGCAGTGGTCGAGACTCAACTCCTCCAAGGGCAGTGCCCGCAACGGGCGAAGATCACTTAGCGCCTCGGCGTCCTGGAGCGCCAGATCGCTGAGATTGCCGAACCGCTCGGTTGCCCTGGCCAACTCGCGACTGCCGCTGAGCAACGCCAAAGCTGTCGCGTCAATTTTCTCCGGTTCAGCGACTTGGTCCACCCACCGGGACCAACCGCTGTGTGTGATCCAAAGAGCCCTGAGGTTCGAGAGCGCCCGGAGGAACGAGAAGTCCTCGACCCCGTGAGACTCCGCCAACCCAAAATACCGCAATCGAGGAAGCTCTGCGAGAAAGGGCAACTCCGAGGGCCAGTCGCGAAACATACTTATCCACAAGGTCTTCAAGTTCTGCAACGAGACCAGTTCCGCGAGCGACTTCGGCGCCGACTTGCCCACCAGCCAAAGGTCAGTGAGCCTAGTCAGGCCACTGAGCGAACACACACTACCGGCGGCGTCATCGTCCATCCAGAGATTCACGATGCACTTGCGAAGGTTCCGCAGCAGGTGCAACTGAGGAACCGCGCCGATAGGCACCTCCGCGCGGTGTTCGGCGAGGGGCGCGTCGGCCAAGACCTGACGCGCGTAGGACTCCGGGTCGAAGTACTGCCAGGCGCGGACCAGTTCAGCCAGGACCTCCGGGCGCGGATCGTCCGCGTACCCGCGCAACACCTCGATGGCCCGCGGGCCGTTGACGAGCGCCGCCGTCCGCGCGCAGGCCGCCGCTTGGGCCGCGGTCAGTTCGGACACGGTGTCCGGGAGGTAGGCAAGGACCGACTCGCCGACGGCGGCCAGGGAACGGCTCTCGCGGACGTTGCGCGGCGGGATGACCCGCTGGACGCGGTCGGTCACGCGGGCCAGCACCTCCGGCGGCGCCAGGATCGCGGTCTCCTTGCACGCTGCCGCCACCAGGACGAGCTGGCGGGCCTTCCGCTTGTCCGCGGCGTCGATGATGCCGGCGAGCAGGCGGCCCCGCTGCTCGGCGCTGCCCTGCGCGCACGCCATGATCACGGTCTCGCGCCAGAGGTCCGAGGACGCGTGGCGGACGAGCAGGTCGATGCTGTCGCGGTGGACGGCCTCGCGCGCGGCCAGGTACTCCTGGAACGTCCGGTGGATGAAGTCGATCCGGCCCTCCGCGGGCTGCCGGATCACCCCGCTGCGCTCGACGAGGTGGACGAGCAGCGTCTCGGCGTCGTCCTGCAGGTTCGGCATCCCGGGCAGCCGCTCGGCCAGCCGCGCAAGCGCTTGCTCCCGGCTCATCTCGGCGCGGCCGTTCTCGTTGAGCCACCAGGCCAGCACCTGCAGCAGTTCCAGCTTCTCGTTCACCGACGCCTGGATCTCCCCGACCACGCTGCGGTCGGCGTCTCTGCGCTCCAGCAGCATCTCCAGCGCCGCCGAGTACAGGGCGACCCGATCGCGCGGCAGCCTCGACCGCCGGTCCAGGTTGAGCGCGCACAACATCGCGCACAGCAGCGGGCTCCGCGCCAGCGCCCGCAGGTGCGCGTGGGTCTGCAACTGCGACAGCAGCGCGCGCTCGTACTGCGGCACCTCCTCGCGGCGGCACGGCAGCAGCTCGGCGTCGGGCGCCGAGTCCAGCAGCGCCGAATGCCACCGGCGCAGGAAGATCCGCACGTCCCCGGGCGTCATCGGTTCCAGGACGATGGACCGGAATCCCTCGTGGACCAGCCACTTCGGCGTTACCGCCGTCGGCCGCGACGTCACCACGACCCGCACGTCCGGGTAGCTGGCCAGCAGCTCGCCCAGCCAGGCGCGGACGGCCGGGCGGCGCTTGGCCACCAGCTCGTCGACGCCGTCGACCAGCAGCAGCGCCTTGCCCGACTCGAACTGGCGGTGCACCCACCCCTCCGGCACGGGACCGCACTGGGGCGAACTCGGCTGGTCGAGCAGTTCGTCACCGCGCGGGAGCCGGTCGGTCGAGAAGTCGCGCAGCTTCACGAGGAACGGCACGCACTCGTTCCACTCCTGCAACTGCCCGGTGAACCCCGACCGCGCGGCGTTGACCGCGAGCCACCGGAGCAGCGTCGACTTGCCCGCCCCGGCTTCTCCGCGGACAACGGTCAACCTGCTGTCATCCAGCGCGGCCTCGACGCGAAGATTCTCGCCCGGGTGGTGCTGGACGGTGTCCCGGTGGAACCACCGCTCCTCGTACTGCGCCCGCCGAGGACGCTTGTTGTCGGTCGTGGCCGACAGGCTGAGATAGGCCACGCTCAACGTTGTCCGAGGCTGGAACGAGTGCGTGGTCAGCCCGATGACGTCGAGCTTGTTGTACGAGCGGACGACCCGATCCAGGTAGCGGGACCGGAACTCGTCGTCGAGCGCCTGCCCGCGTGGTGCCGACGGCGCGGGCACCCGCTCCAGCAGCTCTTCCACGCCCTCCAACACGGTCCGGAGCCTGCCCAGCGTCTCCACCGCCACCGCGGCGTCGAACTCGGGCAGCTCGCGGGTCAGGTGCACCAGGACGATGCACGCCCGGTCGAGGGCGGCGTCGGAGAACCGCTGCGCCCTCGCCGACAGGCCCGCCCGGTCGACCGGCTGCTGCTCCCGCACCGCCCGCGCCAGCGCGCCCGCGTCGAGGTCGACCGCGAACAGCGCGGCGTCGGAGAGGTCGGCGTCCTCCAGCGCGTCGGAGACCGCCAGCAGCGCGGCCTCCCTCTCGTTCTCCGGCAGGCCATGGCCGAGGCGGGCGAGTTCGGGCGCGAGCCGCTCGGCGACGTCATCCTCGATGCGCAGGAGCGAGTCGAGCACGTCGCGTTCCTGCCTGCGGACCGGGAAGCGGGCGCGGATCAGCCGCGTCAGGTCCCGACCGCGCCTGCTGTCGGCCTTCCGCTCCGCGAACCAGTGCAGGGCGAGCTGCTTGGCCACCGACTGGCCGATCTTCAACGCACCTTCGGCGATCACCCGTCAGATGATCCACCATGCGCGCGGCCCCGCGCCCCAGACGGGACGCGGGGCCGGTTTCGCGGAACCTCGAAGACCGACCGAGGTCAGCCACTCCCGGGCCACCTCGACGACCTCGCGTTTGCCTGGAAACCTCAGAGACCGACCGAGGTCAGCCACTCCCGGGCCACCTTGGCGGCGTCGGGCTTGTCGGGGGCGTTGAGCTTGCTGTTCAGCTCGATCAGCGTCTCGGTGGTGAGCTTGGCCGAGATGGCGTTCAGCACCTCGGTCACCTCCGGCGTCGCCTTGGACTTGTTGATCAGCGGGACGACGTTCTGGGCGGCGAAGTTGGCCTCCGGGTCCTCCAGCACCACGAAGTCGTTGGCCTCGATGGCCGGGTCCGTGGTGAACAGGTCGGCCGCGGTCACCGCGCCGGTCTTGAGGGCGTCGACGGTCAGTGGGCCGCCGACGTCGAGGGACTTGTACTCCTTGATCTTCAGGCCGTACTTCTCCTGCAGCCCGGGGATGCCGTCCGGGCGCTGCTGGAACTCCGGCGGGCCGCCGAAGACGACGTCGTCGGACTTGGCCAGGTCGGCGATCGTCTTGAGGCCGCGCTCGTCGGCGGTGGCGCGGGTGACGACCACGGCGTCCTTGTTCTCCGCCGCCGACTTCTCCAGCACCGTCAGCTCCGGCGGCAGCGCGGACTGCAGCGCGGTGTAGACCGCCTCGGACTCCGTCGCGCCCGCGGCGGCGCTGACGTGGTTGAGCAGGACGCCGGTGTACTCCGGGATCAGGTCGATCGACCCGTCCTGCAGGCCCGGGTAGTAGGTCTCGCGGCTGCCGATGTTGAGCTTGCGGTTGACCGTGACGCCCTTGTCCTCCAGCGCCAGCGCGTAGATCTCGGCGAGCAGCGTGCTCTCCGGGAAGTTCGCCGACCCGACGGTGATCGTGCCCGCCGGGGCGGGCGTGCCGGTGGTGGTGGACGCGTTCGACAGCGGGTCCGCCGAGCCTCCGCAGGCGGTCAGGGTCATGGCGGTCACCGCCGCCAGGCCCGCGAGTGCGCGCTTCATTGGGGGATCTCCTCACTTGGTTCTGGTGCGCAGCCCCGGTGAGACCACCAGCCACTGCACGCCGGTCAAGGCAAGTTCGACGGCCACGGCCAGCAGCGCGATGAGGACGGCGCCACCGGCCATCTGCTCGAACTCGCGGAAGGCCAGGCCGTCGATGACGTAGCGGCCGAGACCGCCGAGGGACACGAACGCCGCGATGCTGGCGGTGGCGATCACCTGCAGCGTCGCGGTGCGCAGCGCGCCGAACACCAGCGGCAGCGCGTTGGGCAGCTCCACCTTCCGCAGCACGTCCCACTCGCGCATGCCCATCCCGCGCGCGGCGTCCACAACGGACCGGTCGACATTGCGGACGCCCGCGTACGTCCCCGCCAGCAGCGGCGGCACGGCGACGAGCACCAGGGCGATCGTCAGCGCCTCCACCGCGAGCAGCACGCCCATCGACAGCACCAGCAGGATGAGCAGGCCCAGTTCGGGCAGCGCGCGGAAGGAGTTGACCAGGCCGACGACCACGGTCACGCCGCGGTTGGTGTGCCCGATGTACGCGCCCAGCGGGACGGCGATCAGCGCGGCGATGGCAACCGCCACGACGGTGTACTGCAGGTGCTCGGCGAGCCGCTGCGGAATGCCGGGCGTGCCGAACGTGGTGGTCCAGTTCGCCGGATCGGTCAGCCAGGCCCAGACCTGCTGGAAGATGTTCACGCGCGCTCCCTTGCCCACGGGGCGAGCACTCGGCCGAGCACGGCGAGCAGAGCGTCGACGATCAGCGCCAGCAGCACGATCAGCACGATCCCGGCGATGATCTCGGCGTAGTTGTCGCGCTGGTAGCCCTCGGTGAGGAACGCGCCCAGCCCGCCGACGCCGATCAGCGCGCCCACGCTGACCAGGCTGATGTTCGACACCGCCGCGACCCGCACCCCCGCCACCAGCACCGGCACCGCCAGGGGCAGTTCGACGGCGAAGAACCGCCCGACCCCGCGGTAGCCCATCGCCGTCGCCGCCGCTGTCACCGACTCCGGCACCGCCGTCAGCGCGTCGGAGACCGCGCGCACCAGCAGGGCCACGGTGTAGATGGTGAGCGCGACCTGCACGTTGAGCGGATCGAGGATCTGCGTGCCGATGATCAGCGGCATCATCACGAACAGCGCCAGCGACGGGATCGTGTAAAGCAGCCCCGCCGCGGGCACCAGGACCGCCCGCGCGGCCCGCCACCGGGCGGCGGCCCACCCCAGCGGCAGCGAGATCAGCAGCCCGACGGCGACCGGGACCAACGCCAGCCACAGGTGCCGGAGGCTGACCCGCCCCAGGTCGCCGAGGTGGTCGACCACCCAGGTCACGTCGGGACCTCGCCCGAGCGGCGCGCCTTGGCCAGCGCGTCGATGACGCTCGCCGCGTCCACCCCGCCCACCACGGCGCCGCTCTTGTCGACCGCGATGCCCCACGCCGACGGCGAGCTGAGCGCGGCGTCGAGCGCGTTGCGCAGCGAGCCCGCCGTGCCAGCTGAGTCAGAGTCCACTTCGTACAGCGAGCCGCCGGAGACCAGGCCGTCCGGCCCGATCTCACCGTCCATTGTGGCGAGAAGGTCGGCGGAAACCCAGCCGAGCGGGCGGTTCTCGCCGTCGACCACCACCGCCCAGCCCGCCTGCGAGAGCATCCCCCGCGCCTCGGCGACGGCGGTGCCGACCGGGACGGTGGACACCGGGCCGAGGGGAATCTCCGCCGCGTCGAGGAAGCCGAGCCCGCGGTAGCCGCGGTCGCGGCCGACGAACGAGCTGACGAAGTCGTCGACCGGCGCGGCCAGCAGCGCGGCGGGCGTGTCGAACTGGGCCAGCCGACCGCCCACCCGCATCACCGCGACCTTGTCGCCGAGCTTGACCGCCTCGTCGATGTCGTGGGTGACGAACACGATGGTCTTGCCCAGCTCGGACTGCAGCCGCAGCAGCTCGTCCTGCAGGTCCTCGCGCACGATCGGGTCGACGGCGCTGAACGGCTCGTCCATCAGCAGCACCGGCGGGTCCGCGGCCAACGCGCGGGCGACGCCGACGCGCTGCTGCTGCCCGCCGGAGAGCTGCTTGGGGTAGCGGCGGCCCAGTTCGGCGGGCAGTCCGACGGTGGTGAGCAGGTCCTCGGCCCGCTTGCGCGCGGCGCGGCGGGTCGCGCCGGTCAGCACCGGGACGGTGGCGATGTTGTCGATCACCGTGCGGTGCGGGAACAGCCCCGCGTGCTGGATGACGTAGCCGATGCCGCGGCGCAGCAGCGCCGGGTCCTTCTCGCGGATGTCCTCGCCCATCAGCCGGATCGTGCCGGAGGTGGCCTCGATCATCCGGTTGATCATGCGCAGCGAGGTGGTCTTGCCACACCCGGACGGTCCGACCAAGACGGTCACCCGGCCGTCCTCGGCCGTCAGGGTCAGCTCGTCCACCGCGACCGTGCCGTCCGGATAGCGTTTGGACACGGCTTGGAACTCGATCACCCGGGCCCCTCGGGTCGGGACGGCACCTTGCCGGCCGTGCACGCGACGCCCGACCCTAACGCGTGGGGATGACAGAGGCAGGCCATCCCGCAGTCCGGTAGGCCATGATCGGCCAACCGGCGCAATCTCCGTAAGCTCGGCGGGGTGTCCCTGACCTCCTTCCTGGCCGCGCGCGGTGTCCACGCGCGTGCGCTGCGTCCCGCCGTCGACCTGCTGGCGGCGGGCTGGCAGCCGCTGGACGCCCTGGTCCGCGCGACCGGCGTGCCCCGGCGCACGATCGAGGACCTGCTGGCCACCGATGACGTCGAGCGCCGGGAGCAGACCTGGCGGCTGCGCCCCGGGGTGACGCCGCCCACCCGCGAGCCTGCCGGGGACCTCGACGGCCTGGCGGACGTGCTGGCGGGCGTGCCCCGGCCGCTGCGCGCCCTCGACCACGTCCAGGCCGACCTCGCCACGATGCGGCAGCGGGCCCGGTGGCTGGACGAGACCTACGAGCTCGCGGGCGCGCACCTGGTGTGCGTCGGCGACCACGACCTGACGGCGCTGGCGGCCTGCATGGTCCGTCCGTCGCTCACCGCGACCGTCGTCGACGTGGACGAGCGGCTGCTGGCGTACGTCGACGAGGTCGCCCGCGCGCGGAACCTGTCCGTGCGCTGCCTGCACGCCGACTTCCGCTTCGGCGTCCCGGCCCTCGACGCCGACCTGGTGTTCACCGACCCGCCGTACACCCCTGAGGGCATGCGCCTGTTCCTGGCCCGCGCGATCCAGTCCCTGCGCGCCGACGGCCGGATCATCGCCGCGTACGGCTACAGCCCCCTCGCGCCCGCGCTGGGATTGAAGGTGCAGAAGGAGATCCTGGGGCTGGGCCTGGTCGCCGAGGCCGTCCTGCCCGGCTTCAACCGCTACCACGGCGCGCAGGCGGTGGGCAGCGCCGCCGACCTGTACGTGCTGCAGCCCACCAGCGGCTCGGCGAACCAGGCCGCCGCGGCCGTCCGCGGCGCGGCGACCGCGATCTACACCCACGGCCCCCAGTCGGTCGAGTCCGCGGGCGCCCCGCCCGAGGCCGTCGCCGCCCTGCTCGACCTCTCCGACGCAGGCTCGCTGACCCCGCCCGACTGGACCGCGCCCTACCCCGGCCGCGGCCCGCTCGCCTTCGACCTGACCGCCGATCCCGGACCGTGGCTGGCCCGCGTCCTCATCGCCGCCCCCCGCACGCCGGTGGCCGCGCTGGTGGTGAACAACCACCCGGACATCGCCGACCAGGCGGGTCAGCAGGCGCTGTCGTCCCTGGTCGAGGCCAAGTTCCGGCTGACGTTCCGCCGCAGCGTCGCCGACGGCAGGCACGCCGTCGTGACCGCCACCCCGGTCGACGGCCGGGGCGTCGCGGGCGCTCTGCTGGACCGCCCGCACGGCAAGCTCGCCAACATCTGGCGGGAAGCGCTGATCCAGGACTCGGCGGGCGCGCTCACCAAGCGCGAGGCGCGCGCCCGGGTCGCCGAGCTGGCCCCGGACCTGCGGGACGAGCGGCTGATCGATCTTCCGCGCCACCGCGTGGCGGCACTGCTGGGCTGAGAACGAGAAGGTAAGTGGAGTCATGACTCCATATTGCCCAGTCGAACGCCCGTTCGACAGGACACGATGGAGTGAAGAGCGGTCACGGGGAGTGGAAACATCCCTGCCTGACCGCGTGAGCGCTCCCCCGGCCGGGCCGGGGGACGCCCGCCATCACAGTCGGCCCAGTTCCAGGTGCAGCTTGAGGTTCTGCAGCGTCGTGGCGATGTTGGCCATGTTCAGGCCCACCCGGTCCGGCTCGCCGGTGATCATGATGGCGAACGGGATGAACCACTGGGGCACCAGCAGCCAGTTGGACTCCGTGACGCGGCAGCCGCGCTCGGTCTCCTCGATCTCGTACTCCCAGCGCGAGATCGGGGTCTTGAACGGGGTGTGGACCTCGTAGGCGAAACGGCGGCCCGGCTCGACCTCCGTGACGCTGCAGATGGTCGTCCAGCGCCGCCAGCCGTTGCGGTTGGCGCCCGCGAAGCGGCTGCCGACCTCCGCCCTCGTGGTGCCGTCCAGCCAGCGGCAGCTCACCAGCTCCGCGGCGAAGTCGGCCATGCGGACGGGGTCGCTGATGTAGTCCCAGACCTCTTCCGCGGTGGCATCGATCGTCACCTGTCCGCGGGCGGTCGGCTCAACTGCGATAGCGGTCATGTAGTAGATCACACCAGCGCGCAAGGCCGGGAACAACATCCGAACGTGCGAGCGGGCAAGTCCGGAAGAAAGCTCATGCCCCGTTAGGAATTCTTACCGGTCCCTGCTTGAGGAGATCACGAAAACGGTCCGCGGGCAGCGGCCGCGACATCAGCCAGCCCTGGTAGGCGTCCACGCCCACGCCGCGCAGGACGTGGAACTGGGTCGCGTTCTCCACGCCCTCGGCCACGCACCGCCTGCCCATCGCGCGGGCCATGTCGACCAGGGCGCGGGCGACGGCGAAGTCCGAGGCGTCCGTGGCCACGCCGGAGACGAACCGGCGGTCGATCTTGATGATCTGCGCGGGCAGCTCCTTGAGCCGCGCCAGCGACGAGTAGCCGGTCCCGAAGTCGTCCACCGCGAACCGCACGCCGCGCTCGACCAGCTCGTCCATGGCCTCGCGGCTGCGCGAGGGCAGGTCGATCAGGCTGGTCTCGACCAGCTCCAGCACCACCCGGTCCCAGGCCAGCCCGGTCGTGGCCACCGCGTTCGCCACCGTGTCGACGAACTCCGGATCGCCGGGCACCAGGCCGCCGAGGTTGACCGCGATCCCGACGCCGCCGCCGAGCGTGCCGCCCGCGAGCTGGGGCCAGTCGGACGCCTCGGCGAACGCCGTGCGCAGCACCCAGCGGTCCAGCTCGCCCAGCAGGTCGCCCTGCTCGGCGACGGGCAGGAAGTCCCCGGGCATGAGCAGGCCGCGCTCGGGGTGCGGCCAGCGCACCAGCGCCTCGGCGCTGAGCACCGTGCCGTCCGACCCGACGACCGGCTGGTAGTGCAGGACCAGCTGGTCGTTGGCGATGGCCTCGCGCAGCTGGCCCTCCAGCAGCATCTGGCTGTTGGCCGAGGCGATCAGCGCCGCGCTGGCCAGCGACACCCGCCCGGTGCCGCGCTCCTTGGCCGCGAACATCGCCGCGTCGGCGTAGCGCAGCAGGTCGGCGCCGGTCGTCTCCGGGCCGCTGGGCACCGCCGCGCCGATGCACGCCGACACGCGCAGCAGCTGCCCGCGCACCGGCACCGCCGTGCGCAGCAGCCCCGCCGCGGTGTTCGCCAGCGCCTCCACCCCGCCCGCCTCGGTGACGTCGGAGCAGATGACCACGTACTCGTCGCCGGACATGCGCGCGACCGTGCACGACGGCGGCAGACCGCGCTCCAGCCGCCTGGCCAGCGCGGTGATGAGCTCGTCGCCCACGTCGTGGCCGAGCGAGTCGTTGACCCGCTTGAAGTTGTCGACGTCGCAGAACAGCAGGGCGATCCGGTCGAAGTCGGGGCCGCCGAGCAGCTTGCCCAGCAGCTCCTTGACCGCCGCGCGCCCCGGCAGGCCGGTCAGCTCGTCGTGGGTGGCCTGGTAGCGCAGCCGCTCGGCGGCCCTGCGCCGGTCGGTGACGTCGGCGAAGACCACCAGCCAGTAGCGCTGGCCGTCGTCGGACACCGAGACCGTCGAGGTCAGCTCGCAGTACACCGGCTTGCCCGCCGCTGCCATCAGCACGCACTGGCCGCTCTGGAACGGCCGTCCCCGGCGCGGCTCGCGGTCATCCGGATGGGTGAGCTGGTCGGCGGTCAGCCCGCGCAGGCGGTCCAGGTCGGTGCCCAGCAGCGTGCACAGCGCCTCGTTGGCGTCGACCAGCCTGCCCTCGTCGTCGAACAGGCCGATGCCGACCGGGGTGATGGCCACCAGGTCGGTGAAGCGCTTGCTGGAGCGCTGCATGCGCGTCTCGGTCGAGCGCTGCTCGGTGACGTCCTGCGCGGTGCCGATCATGACCCTCGGGTCGCCGTCCGGCCCGGCCGCCTCGCCGCGGATGCGGAACACCCTGCGCTTGCCGTCCGGGCGGATGACCCGGTGCTCGCACTCGACCGGGCGGTGCGTCGTCGCCAGCTCCTGCCAGCGCTGGTCGACCCAGCCGCGGTCGTCGGGGTGCACCAGCCGCAAGTAGTCCGCGTAATGGATGGGCGTGCCCGGCTCGATCCCGCCCAGCTCGTAGAGCATGGACGACCACAGGCACTCGTTGGTCTCGGTGTTCCACTCCCACGTGCCCAGCCGGGCCACCCGCTGCGCCTCGCGGAACAGCCTGCTCTCCTGGCTCAGCAGCCGCTCCAGGTGCCGCACCTTGGTGACGTCCTGGACCGTGCCGTGGATGCGCTCGTGCTCGTCGCGCACCATGCGGGCCCGCACGAGGTAGACGCGCTCGCCGGTGATGTCGCGCAGCTCGACCTCGATGGGCTGGGTGGAGCGGTGCCCGGCCAGCTTGGCCCGGAAGTCGGCCAGCCGCTCCCGGTCGTCGGCGAAGACCATGTCGACCAGCTGGGCGATCGTGGCGTCCCCGGTCAGCCCGGCGAGCGTGCGCAGTCCCTCGGACAGGTACAGCTCGCCGGACTCCAGGTCGAGCATCCAGGAGCCGAGCTTGGCGATGCGCTGGGCCTCGAGCAGCAGGGCGCGCTCGGCCCCGGGATCGTCGTCGAGGTCGACGACGGCGGGCTGGACGACCTCCGGGGTCTGGGCCGGGCCACCGCCGTCATACCCGGTGGCCGGGACCGCGACCCGGGGCAGTCCGCCGCGCACGACATGCTCGGCCACGGCGCGTTCCCTCCACCCTCGAGTAGGCGGGTGGGGCACCGCTGCCGAGCATCCCGCCGGCCCTCAGGCTACCCCGTCTTCCTTCGCCGCCCGCGCGACCGCCGCCGCCACCTCGGGGGCGACGCGCGGGTCGAGGGCGCTCGGGACGATCCTGTCGGCCGCCAGGTCCTCTTCGGCAACTCCCAGGATGGCGTCCGCGGCGGCGAGCTTCATGCGCTCGGTGATGCGCCGGGCGCCGGAGTCCAGCGCGCCCCGGAAGATGCCCGGGAAGGCGAGCACGTTGTTGATCTGGTTGGGGAAGTCGCTGCGGCCGGTGGCGACGATGGCCGCGTGCCGGGCGGCGACCTCGGGGTGGATCTCCGGGTCGGGGTTGGACAGGGCGAACACGATCGGGTCCTTGGCCATGGCGCCGACCAGCTCGACCGGCAGCTTGCCCGCGGACAGCCCGACGAACACGTCGGCGCCGTCGAGCGCCTCGGCCTGGCCGCCGCGCAGCCCGGCCTTGTTGGTGACCTGGGCCATCTCCTGCTTGATGGAGTTCAGCCCGTCGCGGTCGGCGTGCACGATGCCCTTGGAATCGAGCAGCGTGATGTCGCCCACGCCCGCGGCGAGCAGGATCTTGGCGCACGCCACACCGGCAGCGCCCGCGCCCGCGATGACCACCCGCTGGTTGCCCAGATCGCGGTTGAGGACCAGGTTGGCGCCGCGCAGGGCGGCGAGCAGCACGATGGCGGTGCCGTGCTGGTCGTCGTGCATCACCGGGCAGTCCAGCGCCTCGATGAGCTTGGCCTCCAGCTCGAAGCAGCGGGGCGCGGCGACGTCCTCGAGGTTGACCGCGCCGAAGGAGGGGCGCAGGCGCACGAGCGTCTCGACGATCTCGTCGACGTCGGTGGTGTTCAGCACCAGCGGGATGGAGTCGAGCTCGCCGAAGGTCTTGAACAGCGCGGCCTTGCCCTCCATGACCGGCAGCGAGGCGGCCGCGCCGATGTCGCCGAGACCGAGGACCGCTGTGCCGTCGGAGACCACGGCGACCAGGCGCGACGCCCAGGTGTAGCGCGCGGCCAGCCGGGGGTCGCGGGCGATCGCGCTGCTCACCTTGGCCACCCCGGGGGTGTAGGCGATCGCCAGCGAACGCGGGTCGGCGAGGGGCTTGGTCACCGCCACACCGAGCTTGCCGCCCTCGTGCGCGGTGAAGATCTCCTCGTCGGTGACGGGTGCGGTCACGGTGTCCTCGTTCAGTGCGGTCATTGGCGTCCCTCCTGTCGCGCGCCGTGGTCCCTGACTGCGTGGCGCGGAAACGGGGTGTCGCCGGAAAGTAGCCCTGGGTGCTGACATCAGCCTGGCGTTTCTCAGGGCGCGTTCACGGCTTTGGGGGTGCGAAGGACCCTGGGGTGTGGGCCCGTGAGGGTGGCGCCCTCGGGGCGCCGCGGTCTGCACAGTGTGGCAGTCCGGTCCGGCCTTGTCTGCGGCGGGGATCACAAATGGGAGAGCTTTTTCGCAGGTCAGAGGCCGTTTCGCAAGACGTCCGTCCGGTTTGCGAGTGCTGGTTAACGTGTTCGGAGCGTGACTGATCAGCTCTTTCGCGGTTGCCGACTACCCTGCTCGGCGTGCACGCACGCGAACTTGCCATCGCCGGGGCCTTCGAGTTCACCCCGCGCACCTTCCCCGACGACCGCGGGATGTTCGTCTCCCCGTACCAAAGTGACGCCGTCTTCGAGGCCGTCGGCCACCGGATGACCGTCGCGCAGACGAACCACAGCGTGTCCCGGCGCGGCACCATCCGCGGCGTGCACTTCGCGGACGTGCCGCCCTCGCAGGCGAAGTACGTGTACTGCCCGCGCGGCGCGCTGCTGGACGTGGTCGTCGACATCCGCGTGGGCTCGCCCACGTTCGGCCAGTGGGACGCCGTGCGCCTGGACGCGGTGGAGTGCAAGGCGGTGTACGTGCCCGAGGGGCTCGGGCACGCGTTCATCGCCTTGGAGGACGACACTGCGATGAATTACCTCTGCTCGACGCCTTACAACCCAACCGGCGAGCACGGCATCAACCCGATGGACCCGGCGCTGGGGCTGCCGTGGCCCGCGTCCATCGAGCCCGTGCTCTCCCCCAAGGACCTCGCCGCGCCGACGCTGGCCGAGGCGACCGACATCCTGCCGACGTACTCGGACTGCCTGGCGTTCTACGAGAAGCTGCGCTCCTAGAGCCTGCGCGGCCTGGGCCACAGCCGCCACCGCACCACGGCGTGGACGGTGGCGGGGCCGAGTTCGCGGGAGTCGGTGGAGCCGAACCGGTTGTCCCCCCGCACGTGCCAGCCGCCCGGCTCCGGCCGCACGGCCCGCTTGACGCTGAGCTGACGCGGCCGTGACGCCCAGGACACCAGCACGACGTCACCCTCCCTCGGCGCTCCCCGCACCGCGATCACGGTGTCCCCGTGCTGAAGCGTGGGTGACATCGAGGGCCCCCGCACCAGCACCCGGCGCGCGGGCCACCGGCCCAGCGGTTGCAATCGATCACCTCCACCTGCCCCACCAGCATGCCCGGAGTAGGGTCGACCGCGTCGGAGCATCCCTCGTTTGACCCTGGAGGAACAATGCGACTGCTGTCGCGCCTCTTCTCCCCCCGCCTGGAGGCGACCGCGCACTGCGACCTCCCCTGCGGCGTCTACGACCCGGCCCAGGCCCGCATCGAGGCCGAGTCCGTGAAGGCGATCCAGGAGAAGTACCAGCAGAACGAGGACCCGGAGTTCCGCACCCGGGCCGTCCTCATCTGCGAACAGCGCAGCGACCTGGTCAAGCACCACCTGTGGGTGCTCTGGACCGACTACTTCAAGCCCCCGCACTTCGAGAAGTACCCCCAGCTCCACGACCTGTTCAACCGCGCCACCAAGGCCGCGGGCGCCTCCGGCACCAAGGGTTCGATGGACCCCGCCACCGGCGCGACCCTGCTGGAGCTGATCGCGGAGATCGACAAGATCTTCTGGGAGACCAAGCAGGCCTGAGCTAGACGCCTCTGAGACGGCGCTGACCAGCGGGTTCATCTTCCGTTGGGCAGCGCCGTTTCTGCGCGTCGGGGAGGTGGCGTGGAGGGGGTGGCGGGTGTGCTGGAGGACCTGCTCGCCGTGGTCAGCGGGTCCGAACAGGACACGGGGTGGAGCGGGTGGGGTGGTGGGGACGAGATGGTGGCCGAGTTGCGGGGGCATCTCGCGCGGCTGCGGGTGGGGGACGCGTCCGGGTTGCCTGCGCTGAGGCGGTTGTTCGCGCCCACCGGGGCGCTGCAGGAAGTGGCGTTGAGCAGTGGTTGGGGTGGGCGGTACCTCGAACTCGCCCGGCGCTTCGACGCTGCCTGCTAGGCCGGGGACACCCGGATCGTGATGGTCGCGGTGACGACCTCGATGCCGGACTTGTCCCTGATCGACACCGGTACCGGGACGTCGAGGGGCTCGGGTGGGAAGTCGGGGATGCCGTCCAGGCGGGCTACCGCGTAGAGGCCCGTGCGGGCCTTCGACAGGTACGAGACCGTCATCCCCTTCGGGATCCACCGGTGGGTGGGCGGAACCGTCGCCTCCGCCAGCATCCCCATGGCGATTTCCGCGAGGTTGCACGCGGCGATGGCGTGGAAGGTCTTGATGTGGTTGTGCACGCCCCACCACTTCGGGGCCGACACCTCGCAGTGGCCCGGGCGCAGCGCGGTCACCGTCGGCAGGATCGTGCCGAAGTACGGCACGCGGAGGACCATGCCGAGGGAGAACAGGCGGTTGCCGAACGGCAGGCCGGTCAGGCGCTGCCAGAGGCGGTACGTCGGGGTCACGGCCGGAAGCTACCCGTCGGTAACAAGAAAGGCAACAGATGGTCCTCTACCTGCTCCGACACGGCGAGACCGAGTGGTCGGCGACCGGGCGGCACACCTCGCGCACAGACGTCCCGCTCACCGAGGCCGGTGAGGCGGGGGCGCGGCGGGCGGGCGCCCGGCTCAAGGAACTCCTCGACGACACCCCGTACATCATCAGCAGCCCGAGGCGGCGCGCCACGCACACCGCCGAACTCGCGGGCCTGGCCATCGACGAGGTCACCGAGGACGTCCGCGAGTGGGACTACGGCGACTACGAGGGCCTCACCACGCCGCAGATCCGCGAGACCGTCCCCGGCTGGACCGTCTGGACCCACCCCTGCCCGAACGGGGAGACCGCCGAGGAGGTCGGGGAGCGGGCCAGGGACGTGCTCGGGCGCATAGCCGCGACCACGGTGATCATCGGGCACGGGCACTTCAGCCGGGTGCTCACCGCCGCGTGGATCGGGCAGCCCGCCGCGTTCGGGGTGCGCTTCGCGCTGGCCGCCGGGGCGGTTACCGTGCTCGCTGACGAACGGGGCGTCCCGCAGATCAGGGCGCTCAACCTGAGCTAACCGGGGAGCAGCATGATCAGGCGGGTCGCCGAGTCCGATGTGGCCGCGGTCGTGAAGCTGGTGCACGAGCTGGCCGAGTACGAGCGCTCCGCCCACGAGTGCCGCCTCACCGACGAGCAGTTGCGCGCCGCGCTGTTCGCCGAGCACCCGGCGCTGTTCGGCCATGTGGCCGAAGTGGACGGTGAGGTCGTCGGGTTCGCCCTGTGGTTCCTCAACTTCTCCACCTGGCGCGGCACGCACGGCATCTACCTGGAAGACCTCTACGTGCGTCCGGAGATGCGCGGCTCCGGCCTGGGCAAGGCGCTGCTGACCGAGCTGGCGCGCGAGTGCGTCAAGCGCGGCTACCACCGGCTGGAGTGGTGGGTGCTGGACTGGAACGAGCCGAGCATCGGCTTCTACAAGTCCCTCGGCGCCGTCCCGATGGACGAGTGGACCGTCTTCCGCATGACCGACGACGCGCTGGCCGCGCTCGGTCAGTCCTGATCCTGCCCCTGCCCCTGCGCCCACGCCACCGACGACGGCAGGAACAGCAGCACCAGTGCGACGACGCACAGCACGGCGATCGGGATGCCGTAGGCCGCCTGCCCGGACGGGCCGATCACGTACCAGGAGACGCCCAGCAGGAGCAGCTGGAGCACGATGGCGGGCCCGCGCGCCCAGTGCCGTCCCAGCACGAGCCCGATCCCGCAGGCGAGCACGCCCCCGGCCAGCACGGCGAAGTAGGCCGCCTGCCCGTAGACGTTGTTCCCCGCCGACGACGTGCCGCCGAGCGCCCTGACCAGCGCCAGCACCGCGAACACCAGGCCGGACACGCCCTGCAGGGACACCAGCAGCCCCGCGCCGAGGACGGTCCGGGGAGACTCCACACGCACGACCGATGGCCTTCCCGAAGCGTTTTCGTGCACGTGATGACGTTCCGTGCACGGGACCCGATCGTATGCCACCCGGACGGCCGGTCCCGCTGCGGCAACTGGCAGTGAATGATCGAACCGTCAACTTCCTCGTGATCGACGGGTTCAGACGGTCGTCTGGGTGCGGCTCGCCGATCGGGGATTCGGCGACCGGAGGGAGCGGGTAAGCCCAACTGCATGGATCGTCCCCGTTCCGGTGGGTCAACGGCGTGGCAACTGGACCAGGTGGCATACGCTGCGGTAATGCGCGCTGTCCTCGTGGTGAACCCGCAGGCGACCGCCACCTCCCCGGCGGGTCGCGACGTGCTGGCGCACGCCCTGGCCAGCCAGGTCAAGCTCGACGTGGTCGAGACCGACTACCGGGGCCACGCGCTGATCGCGGCCGCGCAGGCCCGCACCGACGGCGTCGACCTCGTCGTCGCGCACGGCGGTGACGGGACGGTCAACGAGGTCGTCAACGGCCTGCTCCAGGACGGTCCCGGCGGCCCGATGCTGGGCGTGGTGCCCGGCGGGTCGGCCAACGTCTTCGCGCGCGCCCTCGGTCTGCCCAGGGATCCCGTGGAGGCCACCCACCGGCTGCTGACCGCGCTGGAGGAGGGCCGCGGCCGCGATGTCGGCCTCGGCCGGGTGGAGACCGAGGCGGGCGGGCGCTGGTTCACGTTCAACGCGGGCATGGGCTGGGACGCGGACGTCGTGGCCGACGTCGACCGCAAGCGCGGCAAGCGCACCGGTCCTGGCCTGTACGCGCGCACAGCGCTGGCGCGCTACCTCAAGGGCGAGCACCACCGGCTGACCGTCGAGTTCCCCGGCGACGAGCCGATCGAGGACCTGCGGCTGGTCTTCGTCTCCAACACCGACCCGTGGACCTATCTCGGTCCCCGCCCGGTCCGGCTCAACCCGGCCGCGACGTTCGACGACGGCCTGGGCGTCTTCGCCCTGCGCAGGCTCGGCATGGGCACCGTGCTGCGGCACGCGAGCCAGGCGCTCAGCGCGTCCGGGGTGCGCTCCGGCCGCCACCTCGTCCGCCGCGACGATGTCGACACCCTGCTGGTCAGCGCCCAGGAACCGGTCAAGCTTCAGTGTGACGGAGATCTCATCGGGGAGTTTTCCACCGTGCGTTTCCGGGGCGTGGAGAAGGCGGTAACCGTCGTGGTGTGACGGTTGTGCCTGCTGCGGTCGAAGACCCGGCCGTCGAGACCCGATCGTTGCAGTGCGCAGCGGATACATCCGGACGTCGATCTAACGGGTGAGTTCACTCACCGGGTCGGGGTGAACCCTTGACATCCCGCCAGTTCGTGAAACCATTCACAAGCACCCCGACGACCGGATGACGAACTAGTGGCGCGTCTGCACGCGCCCGTAGCGAGGAGCAATCAGCAATGGACTGGCGCCACCGCGCGGCCTGCCGAGACGAGGACCCCGAGCTGTTCTTCCCCGTGGGAACAAGCGGTCCCGCCCTGTCGCAGGTCGAACAGGCGAAGGCCGTTTGCGCCCGCTGCCCCGTCGCCGCCTCGTGCCTGGCCTGGGCGCTGGAAAGCGGTCAGGACGCAGGTGTCTGGGGCGGGATGAGCGAAGACGAGCGCCGCGCACTCAAGCGCCGCAACGCTCGCACGAGGGCACGCAGCAACGCCTGAGCTCGGAGCACCGCAGAGACGCACGGAAGCCCGCCGCCGAATTACGGCGCCGGGCTTCTGCGCGTTTATCACGGCAATTCTCATCGCCGATGTGACAAAGGAACGCGGAGAACGGCTTCGGTGCCGTTCGAACGACTCCGCAGCGACAGTGAGCCGCGCAACTCCGACTCGACGAGCGTGCGCACGATCTGCAATCCGAGCCCGTTAGCGCGCTCCAGCGAGAACCCGCGCGGCAGGCCGCGGCCGTCGTCGGAGACGACCACGTCCAGCCAGCGCGCCGAGCGGTCCGCGGAGACGACGACCTCGCCGGAGCGGCCCGTCGGATAGGCGTGCTCGACGGCGTTCTGCACCAGCTCTGTGAGCACCATCACCAGCGGGGTGGCGACCTCGGCCTGCACGACGCCGAACTGGCCGGTCTTGCGCACCTTGACGTGGTTCTCGGCAACGGCGACGTCGCCGACCACCGGGATGACCCGGTCGACCAGCGCGTCGAGGTCCACCCGCTCGTCCACCGACGTCGACAGCGTCTCGTGCACTAGGGCGATCGCCGCGACCCGGCGCACGGACTCCGCCAGCGCCTCCCTGGCCTCCGGGCTGCTCGTGCGCCGCGACTGCAGCCGCAGCAGGGCCGCCACCGTCTGCAGGTTGTTCTTCACCCGGTGGTGGATCTCGCGGATCGTGGCGTCCTTGGACATCAGCGCCCGGTCGCGGCGGCGCACCTCGGTCACGTCGCGGCAGAGCACGAGCGCGCCCGCCGCCTTGCCGCCGGGGCGCAGCGGCAGGGCCCGGAACAGCACCGCGGCGCCGCGCCGGGACTCGGCCTCGGCGCGCATGCTGGGCTTGCCATCGAGGGCGAGCAGGATGCGCTGGGCGATCTCGGTGGCGTCGAACGGGTCGGAGATCAGCGAGCGGGTCAGCGGGGCGAGCCGGGTGCCGACGAGGTCGGCCGCGTGGCCCATGCGGTGGTAGGCGCTCAGCGCGTTCGGGCTGGCGAAGACGACCGCGCCCGCGGTGTCCAGCCGGATCAGCCCGTCGCCGACGCGGGGGCTGGTGTGCACGTCGGGGGACGGCTCCGGGGTCGGGAACGAGCCGTCGGCGACCATCTGGCACAGGTCACCCGCGATGCCGAGGTAGGCGATCTCCAGGCCGCTGGGCACGCGCGGCACGGCGAGGTTGGTCTCCCGGGACAGCACGGCGATGACGTCGCCGCGGAAGGACACCGGGATGGCCTCGCGGCGCACCGGCACCCCGAGGTACCAGCGCGGGTCCTCCTCGCGGCAGATGCGCCGCTCGACGGCGGCGCGGCGCAGCTGCGGGTGCTCGGCGCGCTCGATGAACGAGGACACCACGTCGTCGGGGTGCGCGGTCGGCGCGGTCGTCGGGCGGGCCTGGGCGACGCAGACGAAGCGGGTGTCGTCCACCGGCACCCAGAGCAGGAAGTCGGCGAAGGAGAGGTCGGAGAGCAGCTGCCACTCGGCGACGACCAACTGCAGGTGGTCGACGGCCGCGCCGGGCAGGTTGGTGTGCTCGGCGAGCAGGTCGGAGAGGGTGGACAGGGTGTCCTCCTCGGGTGGCTGGGGTGCTCCCCGCCAATCCAACCATGGCAGAATCGGGCCGAACATGCGTTGCCGTCTGTGCCAACGCGCCCCCGACGCAGCAAGAGGAGATCCGATGTCGAAGCGCGCTCGCAAGCGTCGTGACCGCAAGAAGGGCGGCGCCAACCACGGCAAGCGCCCCAACGCCTGACGTGACGACGAAGGCCCCCGCTCGCCAGCGGGGGCCCTCGTTCACTCCTGGACCGGTGGTCCGCCCTTGTACTCGATCACCGTCGCCCGGATGGAGGCGCGCAGCCGCTCCTTGAACTCCATCGTCGCGGAGTCGCCGCCGCACTTGCGGGCCAGCAGGAGCTTGAGGTGCTCCTCCAGGCCGTACTCCTCCAGGCAGGGGCTGCACTCGTCGAGGTGCTGCTGCAGCGCGGCGCGGCGCTTGGGGTCGCACTCGGCGTCGAGGAACAGCCAGACCTCGTTGAGCACGTCAGAGCAGGGCGTCTCGTGATGGTTTCCGCAGCTCACGGCCCCGCCACCTCCTGTTTCGCCGTACGAAGGAACCCGCGCTCGCGCGCGACGTCGGCCAGCAGCTCGCGCAGCTGGCGGCGTCCGCGGTGCAGGCGGGACATCACCGTACCGATCGGCGTGCCCATGATCTCGGCGATCTCCTTGTACGCGAACCCCTCGACGTCGGCCAGGTACACCGCGAGCCGGAACTCCTCGGGCAGCTGCTGGAGCGCGGACTTGACGTCACTGTCCGGCAGCTGGTCGAGCGCGTCCATCTCGGCGCTGCGCAGTCCGGTCGAGGTGTGCTGCTCTGCGCGGGCGAGCTGCCAGTCCGCGATCTCGTCGGTGGGCGACTGCGCGGGCTGGCGCTGCTTCTTGCGGTAGCTGTTGATGTAGGTGTTGGTCAGGATGCGGTACATCCACGCCTTGAGGTTGGTCCCCTCGCGGAACGAGCCGAACGCCGAGTACGCCTTGAGGAACGTCTCCTGGACGAGGTCCTCGGCGTCGGCGGGGTTGCGGGTCATCCGCAGGGCGGCCGAGTACAGCTGGTCGAGCAGCGGCATGGCGTCGCGCTCGAAGCGTTCGCCCAGCTCGGCCGCGGTCTCTGCCTGCGTGCGGGACACCGCGCTCCCTTCGGTGTTCAGGTGCGCATGGGGCGCCCCCGAGGTTACCCGGAGCCGCCCTGCGCGGCTGTGAGCCGAGCCACCCGCGCGACGTGACGTGGGGCGCTCGACAAGCAGTTCGGTGGACACGTCGTCAGCAACGCCGTGGCGGGCGCGCGCATTCCCTAGGGTGGTACCCCGTGGCAGGACGAGGCACACCGGCGACGGCTCTGCTGGTCAAACGCAAGATTCCGCACACCGTGCACGCCTACGAGCACGACCCGCGCCAGCCGTTCGGCATGGAGGCGGCCGCGGCGATGGGCGTGTCCCCGGAGCGGGTGTTCAAGACCCTGCTCGCCGAGGTCGACGGCGCGCTGGCGGTGGGGGTGGTGCCGGTGGCCGCGCAGCTGGACCTGAAGGCGCTGGCCGCGGCGGTGGGCGGCAAGAAGGCGCGGATGGCCGAGGTCGCCGTGGCCGAGCGGGTCACCGGGTACGTCGCGGGCGGGATCTCGCCGTTGGGGCAGAAGAAGCGGCTGCCGACGGTGCTGGACTCCTCCGCGCTGGGGTTCCCGACGATGTTCTGCTCGGGCGGGCGGCGGGGCCTGGAGATCGAGGTGGCGGCGACCGACCTGGTGGCGCTGCTCTCGGCGACCGTGGCGGCGATCGCGGCGTGGTGACGGCCTAACCGAGGGCCCGGGTCGGGCGATACAGCCGGTATGAGACCACGGGTGGTCGTCATCGCGCTGGTGTCGGCCGGGCTGGCGCTGCTGGCGTATCAGGTCGTCGTGCGCGTCGGCCTGGGCTGGCTGGCGGACTGGTGGCCGGCGGTCGCGGGCGTGGTCGCGGTGGCCGCCGCCGTGGTCCTGGCGGCGGGCGGGGGTCGGGAGCGGGCCGGGACGCATGACTGGAACCGCACGACGGGGCTGATCACCGCGCTCACCGCGGTCGGCGCGCTGGTCTTCACGGGCCTGTCCCTGCAGGCGACGCGCCAGCAGACCATGGTGGGCGAGCAGACCCAGGTCACCGACCGCTTCCTGCGCGCCGTCGAGCAGCTGGCCAGCCCGGGCGATGACCAGGTCCACCTGCGCATCGGCGGGATCTTCGCCCTGGAACGGGTCGCGGTCGACTCCGCGCGGGACCGGCCGACGGTCGAGGAACTGCTCGCCGCCTTCATCCGCGACCGCAGCCGCAGGCCCGCCGACGGCACCTGCCCGCCGACCCCGATGGACGTCGACGCCGCGTTCCGGGTCCTGGCCCGCCGCCCGCCCAGCGAGTCGGTGCACCCCATCGACCTGCGGGAGACCTGCCTGGTCGGGGTCAGCGCCCCGAGGGCGGACCTGCGCAGGGTGTCGCTCGTGCGCTCGGACCTGACGGGCGCGAACCTCTACCAGGCGACCCTCGGGCTCACCTCGTTCGCGGACGCGACCCTGGTGGGCGTCCGGTTCGCGGACGTGTCGTTCGCCTCGTTCGCCTTCGTCCACGGGGCCGACCTCAGCCGGGCCGACCTCACCCGCACGGATCTGTCGGGGCTCGACCTGTCGGGGGTGAACCTCTCCGGCGCCGACCTCACCGGCGCCAAGCACAGCCCCGGCACGAAGGTCTCCACCGCGGTGACGGACTCCACCACGGTCGGCGCGTGGTGGTGAGCTAGTCCAGCGGGCGCAGGATGCGGTGCAGCCACTCCTCGACCGCGCGGGAGATCGTGCCCAGCTCGCGCTTGAGGGAGTGGTCGCCGGGCACCGGGACGATCTCGCGGTGGTGGGCGGGGGCGGGCTGGCCGAACGGGTCGCTCTCGCCCTGGATGACCAGGGTGGGGATGCGGACGGCGTCCAGTTCGGGCTGGCGGGTCTTCTCCGGCTTGCCCGGCGGGTGCACGGGGAAGGCCAGGCAGACGACGCCGACGGCGTCCCCGGCCTCGCACGTGCGGCAGGCCACCCGGGCGCCGGACGAGCGGCCGCCGAAGAGGAGCGGCAGGTCGGCGAACCAGATCTTGGACAGGTGGTCGGCCACGGCCAGCCACGCGGTGTCGAGCTGGGCGGCGGGCGCGGGCGCGCGGCGGCCCGCGACGCGGTAGGGCTGCTCGACCAGGGCGACGTGCACGCCTGCTGCCGTGGCGCCTCGGGTGGCGGCGACGAGGTCGGGGGCGCCGATGCCGCCGCCCGCGCCGTGGCCGAGCAGCAGGGCGGCGCGGCCCTCCGCGGCGCAGTGCAGCTCGGCCCTGGCCGGGCCGTGCGGGGTGGCGATCTTCGCGCTGGTCATCGCGGCGCGCCGAACAGGTCGATGTCGACCGCCGGGGGGTCGACGCGCTCCAGCAGTTCCGGGCCGTTGTTGCGGACGCTGTTGACCGCGTCGGAGATGGGCCGCAGCTCCAGGCCTGCCACCACGTCCTCCGCGACCGGGCGCAGCAGCGTGGAGACGTCGGTGCGGTCGGGGTCCAGCCAGGTGTTCCACTCGTCGGGGGTGAGCAGCAGCGGCATCCGGTGGTGGATCTCGGCGAGCGGGCCGACGGCGTCGGTGGTCAGCACCGAGCAGGTGATGAGGACGCCCGCGTCCGGGTCGGACTTGTCGTGCCAGGTGGACCAGAGCCCGGCCATCGCCAGGCTGGAGCCGTCCTTGGGAGTGGTGTAGAAGGGCTGCTTGACCTTGCCCTCGCGCTTCCACTCGTACCAGCCGTCGGCGGGGATGATGCAGCGGCGGCGGGCCAGGGACTGCTTGAACGCGGGCTTCTCGGCAGCGCTCTCCGACCTGGTGTTGATCATCTTGGCGCCGCCGGACGCGTCCTTCGCCCAGTGCGGGACCAGGCCCCACTTCATCAGGCGCAGCGTGCGCTCGGTGGTGGACTCGTCGACGGTGCCGTCGGCGTCGCGCGGGTGGCGCTGCACCACGGCGACGATGTTCTTGGTCGGGGCGACGTTGTAGTCGGCGCCGGGCGCGTCGGCGCCGATGGCGTCGATCGCGTCGAACTCGGCCGCCAGCGCGGCCGGGTCCTTCGTGGCCGCGTACCTCCCGCACACTCCTGCTGCCCACCTTCCGCCTCGCCAGCCCGCATCGTGACACGGCCCGCCGACAGTGGCGAGCCGATGACCTCGTCGGGCGCCGGATACGCGAGGATGGACCCATGCCGCAGCCCTGGTCAGCACCGCTCGCCGCGACGCCCGTCCACGCCACGGTAGCGATTCCCGGCTCCAAGTCGATCACCAACCGCGCCCTGGTCCTGGCCGCGCTCAGCGGCGGTCCGGCGCGCGTCACCAACGCCCTGCGCGGGCGCGACGCCGACCTGATGACCGGCGCGCTGCGCGCGCTGGGCGTCCCGGTGGAGGTCGACGGCGACACGGTCGTGCTGGGCGCGCACGAGGGGCTGCGCGGCCCGGCCGTGGTCGACTGCGGCCTGGCGGGCACGGTGATGCGGTTCGTCCCGCCCGCGGCGGCGCTGGCCGACGGCGAGGTGCGCTTCGACGGCGACCCGCGGGCCAGGGAGCGGCCGATGGGCACGATCCTGGACGCGCTGCGCGCGCTCGGCGCGACCGTCGACGGCGACTCCCTGCCGTTCACCCTGGCGGGCACGGGCGCGCTGCCCGGCGGCGCGGTGACCATCGACGCGTCGGCGTCGTCGCAGTTCGTCAGCGGCCTGCTGCTCTCCGGCGCCCGCTACGACAAGGGCCTGACGGTCCACCACGACGGCGAGCCGGTGCCCTCTATGCCGCACATCGACATGACCGTGGCCATGCTGCGCGAGGCCGGGGTGGCCGTGGACGACAGCGAGCCCAACACCTGGCGCGTGGAGCCCGGTCCGATCGCGGTGCGCGACTGGGCCGTGGAGCCGGACCTGTCCAACGCGACGCCGTTCCTCGCCGCCGCCGCGGTGACCGGCGGCTCCGTCACCGTGACGGACTGGCCCGCCACGACCACGCAGCCCGGCGACGCGATCCGCCGGATCCTGACGGACATGGGCGCGGAGGTGACGCTGGAAGGGGACGCGCTGACCGTGCGCGGGCCCGCCGCGCTCGCCGGGATCGACATCGACCTGCGCGACGAGGGCGAGCTGACCCCGACCGTGGCCGCGCTGGCCGCGCTGGCGGAGGGGCCGTCGCGGCTGCGCGGCATCGCGCACCTGCGCGGCCACGAGACCGACCGGCTGGCCGCGCTGGCCGCCGAGATCAACGGCCTGGGCGGCGACGCTGCCGAGACCGACGACGGCCTGGTGATCCGGCCGGTCCCGCTGCGCGGCGGACAGTGGCGCGCCTACGCCGACCACCGGATGGCGACTGCGGGCGCGATCGTCGGGCTGCGCGTGGAAGGGGTGACGGTGGACGACATCGGCACCACGGCGAAGACCCTGCCCGACTTCCCGGAGATGTGGGCCCGGATGCTGGGCGCGTAACCGTGGCCCGCGACTGGCGCAAGCTCGACGAGAGCGACGTGCGGGTGCGTCCCGGCAAGGGCACCCGCCCTCGGTCCAAGCGCAGGCCCGCACACTCCGACGCGGTCACCGCGATGGTCGTCGGCAAGGACCGCGGCCGGTGGACGTGCGCGGTGGAGGCCGACCCCGACCGGATCGTGGTGGCGATGCGCGCCCGCGAGCTGGGCCGCACCCCGGTGGTGGTCGGGGACATCGTCGACCTGGTCGGCGACACCACGGGCGCGGTGGACACCCTCGCCAGGATCGTGCGCGTCGCCGACCGCACGAGCGTGCTGCGGCGCACGGCCGACGACACCGACCCGTTCGAGCGGGTGGTCGTGGCCAACGCCGCGCAGCTGCTGATCGTGTGCGCGCTGGCCGACCCGCCGCCGCGCTCGGGGTTCATCGACCGGTGCCTGGTGGCGGCGTACGCGGGCGGGCTGGAGCCGGTGCTGTGCCTGACGAAGGCCGACCTGGCCGACCCGGCCCCGCTGCTGGCGGGGTACGCCGACCTGGACCTGCCGGTGGTGGTCACCCGGCACGACGCCGACCCGGCCGAGCTGCGGGAGCGGCTGACCGACCGCGTGTCGGCGCTGGTGGGCCACTCGGGCGTGGGCAAATCGACCCTGGTCAACCGCCTCGTGCCGGACGCGTTCCGCCGCACGGGCGAGGTGAGCGCGGTCGGGAAGGGCAAGCACACGTCGGTGACGGCCGTGGCCCTGCCGCTGCCCGACGGCGGCTGGGTGGTGGACACCCCGGGCATCCGCTCGTTCGGCCTTGCCCACATCGAGCCGGACGACATCGTGGCGGCCTTCGGCGAGTTCGTCGCCGCCGCCGAGGAGTGCCCACCCGGCTGCGGCCACCGCGGCGCCCCCGACGACCCCGACTGCTACCTCGACACGGTCGTGGAGTCCGGCGACGCCCGCCCCGGCCGCCTCGCCTCCCTGCGCCGCCTCCTGGCCTCCCGCGCAGGCGCCGACGACGCCCCCGACCGCAACTCAGATGATCAGACCATATGATCAGAACATCCAGATGTTCACGTCATATGACGGCATCATTCGGATGATGAGGCCATCCAGCTGACCATCCCCCAGATGCGCCCACCATCCGAAGCGGCGGCTCTTCCGTCCAGATGATCAGGTCATCTGGATGAGCGTCGCGTGCAGATGATCGCAACAGCCAGATGGTGACGACATCCGGCCACTCGCCCGGTTCGCATGATGATGTCACCATTCGGATGATCACATCATCTGGATGTTGAGATCATCTGGATGGTCGCGTCGTCTGGATGGTCGCGTGATCTGGGCGGTCGCATCAGCTGCGGGGGACGGTGATTGCGGCGGCGCAGTCGTCGAAGGTCAGGAGGCGGGGGATGCGGTCGGGGGTGGTGGGGGGCCAGGTGACGACCAGGTTGAGTCGGCGTCGGGACTGGCGGACCAGGCGGGCGACGAAGTCCGCGACCGCCTCGGCCGAGCGGGGGTCGCCTGCCAGGAACGACAGGGCCCCTCGGTTGGACACCGCCTGCAGGACGGGGGTGCGCGGCGCGTCCGGGCACCAGGTGGGGACGCCGTGGCCGACCCACACCACCTCCGCGCCCGGCAGCCACGGCGACTCCATCGGGCCGCACGCGGCGGCGCGGAGGGCGCGCAGGAGGTCCTGGGGCAGGGGGAAGCCCCACCGCACCAGGTAGTTGCCCACGGTGGTCATGCCCAGCGGCATGGCGAAGCGGGTGTGGACCAGGTCGGTCACCGCCTGGCGGTTCCACACGAGACAGTCCAGACCGGCCGATTCCGGGGAGCCCGATTGGACGGCGCGGGCGATGTCCAGCTGCTGGGCGTCGGTCAGCGCCAGACGCTCCCCCGGCTTGCGGCCGCGGCGGTTCGGGCGGAACGCGCCCTCGCCGCGGTTGCGGTAGTCGCGCACCCACACGCCGACGGTCTGGCGGGACACGCCGAAGCGGCGGGCCGCCTCGACCTGGGCCAGGCCGGACTCCACCGACGCGACGACCCGTCTTCGCAGGTCACCCAGGGAGTCGACGGGCAATCCCCGGGCATCGCCAGCAGGTGTCATCGGCACCGCCCTTCCCCAGGACCAACGAGCGGCGAGGGCTGCGGGCATTCGGCCGAATGGGGTTACGTAAAGTCCCCGTCAGTGGAACCGGCACGCCCCGGACGGCGTCCTGGTTTCGATACACCGAAATGAACCGAGGGGATCCCATGGGCAAGACGAAGCTGCTCGTCGCCGGACTGGCGCTGGCAGGTCTGACACTGGCGGGCTGTGGCGGCGGGGAGACGCCGGGCGTCGCGGGCACGCCCAACCCGGGCAACGTGACCACCACCGCGGCGGGTGACGCGGGCACGGGCGCGTTCGACAGCATCAAGGCGCTCAGCGACGCGGTCACCGCGAAGAGCTCCGACGCGCAGAGCGCGAAGATGACGATGAAGACGTCCGCGGCGGGCCAGAACATCAACGCCGAGGGCGAGTTCCGGTTCGCGGGCGCCGACACCGTCATGAACATGACCATGGAGGTCCCCGGCTTCGGCGAGATGGAGATGCGCCTGGTCGAGGGCATCATGTACATCAAGATGCCCGCCGGTTCGGCGCCGGACTCGACCAAGCCGTGGCTGAAGATCGACCCGAGCGACTCCAGCAACCCGATGGCCGCGCAGATGGGCAGCCTGCTGGACACGGCCGAGAAGGCCGACCCGCGCAACATGCTGGAGGAGTTCGCCAAGGTCGGCGAGATCAAGGACGTCAAGTCCGACACGATCGACGGCCAGGACACCCAGAAGTACACCATCGAGCTCGAGCTGGCCAAGCTGGCCGAGGACAACAACCTCGGCATCGACAAGGCGACCGCGGCCGAGCTGGAGAAGGCCGGGATGAAGACCATCGTCTACGACGTGTGGGTCAACGACGACAACCTGCCGGTCCGCATCGTCTCCGAGATGACCGTGCAGAACCAGGACGTCAAGGTCCAGGTCGACTACAGCGACTGGGGCGTCCCGGTCGACGTCGAGGCCCCCGCCGCCAGCGAGATCGGCGAGTTCCCGGGCAACTGACACCCCGCTGAACGGCGAAACGCCCCGCACTCGGTTCGAGTGCGGGGCGTTTTCACTGCTCAGCCCATGTGCGGGTAGCGGTGGTCCGTCGGCGGGACGAACGTCTCCTTGACCGAGCGCGGGCTCACCCAGCGCTGCAGGTTGTAGATGGAGCCCGCCTTGTCGTTGGTGCCCGACGCGCGGGAGCCGCCGAAGGGCTGCTGGCCGACGACGGCGCCGGTCGGCTTGTCGTTGACGTAGAAGTTGCCCGCGCTGAATCGCAGCGCCTGGTGGGCCTGCTCGACGGCCGCGCGGTCGGTGGCGAACACCGCGCCGGTGAGCGCGTACGGGCTGGACGTGTCGACCAGCTCCAGCACCTTGGCGTACTCGGCGTCGTCGTAGACGTGGACGGCAAGGATGGGGCCGAAGTACTCGGTGGTGAACGGCTCCTGCAGCGGGTCGCTGCCCAGCAGGACCGTGGGCTGCACGAAGTAGCCGACCGAGTCGTCCGCGGCGCCGCCCGCCAGCACCTCGATGGAGCTGTTCGCCGCGGCGGCGTCCAGGGCCTTCTTGTGCTTGGCGAACGCGCGCGCGTCGATGACCGCGCCGCCGAAGTGCGAGAAGTCGGTGACGTCGCCGTAGGACAGGGTCTTGACCGTGTCGACCAGTTGCTCGCGCAGGCCGCCGTCCCACAGCGAGCGGGCGATGTAGGCGCGCGAGGCCGCGGAGCACTTCTGGCCCTGGTACTCGAACGCGCCGCGCACGAGCCCGGTGACGACCGCGGCCGGGTCCGCCGACGGGTGGGCGACGACGAAGTCCTTGCCGCCGGTCTCCCCGACGATCCTCGGGTAGGAGCGGTAGGTGTCGAGGTTCTCGGCGATCATCCGCCACAGGTGCTTGAACGTCGCCGTCGAGCCGGTGAAGTGCAGGCCCGCGAACTCGGGGTCGGTCATGGCGACCTCGCTGACGGCCTTGCCGTCGCCGGTGACGAGGTTGATCACGCCGGGGGGCAGGCCCGCGGCCTCCAGCAGGCGCATCGTGTAGTGCGCGGCCAGGCCCTGCGTGGGCGACGGCTTCCACACGACGGTGTTGCCCATCAGCGCGGGCGCGGTCGGGAGGTTGCCCGCGATGGCGGTGAAGTTGAACGGCGTGATCGCGGTGACGAACCCGTCGAGCGGGCGGTGGTCGAACCGGTTCCAGAAGCCCGGGGAGGACTGCGGCTGCTCCTCCAGGATCCGGCGGGCGAAGGCGACGTTGAACCGCCAGAAGTCGATCAGCTCGCAGGCGCTGTCGATCTCGGCCTGCTGCACGGTCTTGGACTGACCGAGCATCGTCGCGGCGTTGAGGGTGTCGCGCCAGGGGCCCGCGAGCAGGTCGGCGGCGCGCAGCAGGATGGCGGCGCGCTCGTCGAAGGGCAGGGCGCGCCAGGCGGGGGCGGCCTTCTTGGCCGCGGCGACCGCGTCGGCCACGTCGGCGTGGGTGGACTGCGCGGTGACGCCCAGGACGTGCGCGTGGTTGTGCGGCTGCACGACGTCGACGCGGTCACCGCCCGCCATCCGCTGCTCGCCGCCGATGGTCATGGTCAACTCGGCCCGCTCGCCTGCCAGCTCGGTGACGCGCCTGCTCAGCGACTCGCGACGGGCGCTGCCGGGGAGGTAGGGGTCGACCGGCTCGTTGGCCGGGGCGGGAACGGACGAAACGGCGTCCATTGTGTGGGTCGCCTCCTTATCGCGGGTGTGCGGCAGCTACATCCTGTCATGGGATGTCTACATCAGTTCCAGCAGGAACGGCAGCTCCTGCGGGGCGTACCAGGCCAGTTCGTGGTCCTCGGCATCGCCCAGGGTGAACTCGGCGTCGGGATCGCCGAGGTCGGCGGCGTCGACGACGGCCGCGGCGGCCCGCACGGCGTCCTCGGCGTCCGGGGTGTCCAGGTGGACGGCGGCCACGACCTTGAGCGGCACCGGCCCGGCCAGCTTGACCACGGCGTGGTCCAGGTCGGGGCGCAGCTCGGCGCCGTCGACGTCGGCGGAGACGACGGCCCGCCGGACCGCGGTCTCCGGGTCGGCCTCCAGCTCGGCGTTGAGCAGGCGCAGTGACGCGCGGGCGGCGTCGAGCATCGCCGCGTACTCCAGCTCCTCGTCGCCGCCGCTGGCGTACGACTCGCGCAGCGCCGGGGTCAGCGCGAACGCGGTGTTGCCGACCGCGGTCAGCTCGCCGTCGGCGTTGAGCGCCTTGAGCATGGCCACCGTCGCCGGGATGTAGACCCTCACCTGATCACGCTTTCACTAGTTCCGCCACGGATTCCCCCAGTTCCCCGGCCAGCACGTCCACATCGGACACCGAGGCCCGGTCGGCGGTGAGGCCGAAGTAGACCCCGCCGTCGTAGGAGGTGACCCCGACGGCAAGGGCGTGTCCCCTGGCCAGGGGCATGACCGGGAACACCTCGGTCATGCGCGCCCGTCCCGCGTACAGCGGGGCCTGCGGACCGGGCACGTTGGTCACCACGAGGCCAGCGCCGCGTCCCCACGCCGCCGTCCTCGCTCCTAGCGAGTGCAGCCCGCCCATGCCGCGCAGCACCGCGGCGGGCACGCCGCCGTGGCCGCGCATGGCCGCGCTGACCCGTCGGAGCCGGGCGAGCGGGTCGGGCTCGGCCACCGGCAGGTCGACCAGGCGCGCGTCAGCGCTCGGGGTGTCGCTGACCGCGACCGGCACCAGGGCGCGCACGGCGGTCAGCGGCTCGCCGCGGGTCCGCAACCAGCCCCGCAGCGCCCCGGCGACCACCGCGAGCACCACGTCGTTGACGGTACCGCCGTGGGCGGCGCGGATGTCGCGCAAGTCGCCCAGCCGGGCCCGCGCGACGGCGAAGCGGCGCGCCCGGCCGCCGCTCGCCCGCAGCGGGCCGCTCGGGCGCAGGCCCAGCGCGTCGGCCACCCGGGCGCCCGCGGCGACCACGTCGGTGACGGTGGCGCGGGCGTTCTCCACCAGCTCGGCGGGGCTGCGCAGGGTGTCGGTGACGGCGTCGGTCAGCAGCCGCACGGCGCCGGGGGGCGTGCGCGGGGTCCACGGCTCGTCGGGCTCCTCGACCGCGCCGGGCGTGCCGTCGAGCAGGACGGTGGCGAAGTCGACGGTGCGCACGCCGTCGACCAGGGCCTGGTGGGACTTGGTGACCAGCGCGACGCGCCCGCCCGCCAGGCCCTCGACCAGGTAGGCCTCCCACAGCGGCCGGGAGCGGTCCAGCGGGCGGGCCATGAGCCGGGCGACGAGGTCGAACAGCTGCTCGTCGCCGCCCGGGCGGGGCAGCGCGGAGCGGCGCACGTGGTGGGTGACGTCGAAGTCGGGGTCGTCCACCCAGACCGGCCGGGCCAGCCGCCCCGGGACCGCGGCGACGCGCTGCCGGTAGTGCGGCGCCAGCGGCAGGCGGCGCTCGACGAGCGCGAGGAGCCCCGGGTAGTCGAAGCCGGACCTGGGCCGCCGGAACACCGCGACCGACCCGACGTGCCGCGGCGTCGCCGGGTCCTCCAGCGCGAGGAGCGCGGCGTCGGCTGCGGACAGGCGGTCGGGCATGCGCCGATCCTGGCACATGCGATCCTTGTCGGCTGTGGCCTCCGACACCGCATCGCCGAAAGATCGTTTCCTGACCGTGTACGGGCGCAAGCCCGTGCTGGAAGCGCTCGCCGACCCGTCGCTGACGATCGACAAGGTGCTGCTCGCCGACAACGCCCGCGCGCCCGAGATCCTGCGCGCCGCCCGCGACCGCGGGGTGGCTGTGCACCGGGCGACGGCGCAGCGGGTGAAGGTGCTGGCGGGCAACGGCAAGCAGGACCAGGGCGTGCTGGCCGACGTCGTGGCCCCGAGGATGCGGTCGCTGTCCTCGGCGCTGGGCTCGCTGCCGCGCACCGTGCTGCTGCTGGACGGCATCACCACGCCCGCCAACGTCGGGATGATCCTGCGCACGGCCACGGCGGCGGGCGTGGGCGGCATCGTCGTGCCCCGGCGCGGGGTGGCGGGCCTGGACCCGCTGGTGGTGAAGGCGTCGGCGGGCGTGGCGTTCACCGCGCCGGTGCTGCGCTGCTACACGGCCGTCGAGGCGGCGACGTCGTTGCGCTCGGCGGGCTATCCGCTGGTGGGCCTGGCCGCCGACGCGCGCAGGACGGTGTTCGCCGCGGACCTGCCGTCCCGGTGCGCGTACGTGCTGGGCGGGGAGACCCACGGCGTGTCCCCCGAGGTCCGCGACCTGGTGACCGACTGGGTGTCGATCCCCATGGCGGGCGGGGTGGAGTCGCTGAACGTGGCCAGCGCCGCGGCGGTCCTGTGCTTCGAGCTGGTGCGGCGGTCACAGGTCGAGCAGGACCGCTAGCTCCTCCACAGTGGACTCGACCGCGGTGTGGTGCACGCCGGTCATGCCCACGGCGACGGCTCCGCGCACGTACGCGGCCACGTCATCGACGTACACGCATCTGCTGGGGGCTACTCGAATCCGGTTAGCGGCAAGCTCGTAGATCCGCGGGTCGGGCTTGCCGAACCCGACCTCGCCGGACACGACCACGGCGTCGAACACCGCCGGAAGCCCGCGGGGAACATAGTCCGCATTGGACAGCAGCGCCACGCGCAGACCTTTGGCACGCACCACATCCACGACTGCGGCGACCCCGGGATCGGTGTACGTGCCCGCGTAGTCGACCACCAACGCCTCGTACATCAGCTGACCTTCCGGGGCCTGAACCGAGACCGGGTGGACGGCGTGTCCCGCCGTCCACCCGGTCCGCCGACGTCGGTCAGCGGCGCTTCTTGCCGCCCTTCTTGGCCTGCTCGCGGGCGGCCTGACGGCGCTCGCGGCGGGTGCCCGCCGCCGAGGCCGCTGCCGCGCCGTTGCCCTCGCTGTGGGAGACCACGCCGCCGCCCTCGGCCGGGCCGGAGTAGCTCAGCCGCTGGGGGGCCTGCGGGGCGCCGCCGAGGTTGCGCAGGGCCGCGGGCACCTGGTCGGTGTTGGTCGAGGCCGCGGCGCGCTGGGCGGCAGCGGCCTCGGCGGCGGCCTGGGCGCGGGCCTGGCGGGCGGCCAGCTCGGCCTGCCTTGCCGCGGCGGCCGGGTCCTGGCGGACCTGCGGCAGGGCGCTCGGGGCGGTCGTGAGCTGCACGTTCGGCGGCGGCGCCTGCTCCTGGGCCTCCACCTTCACGTTGAACAGGAAGGTGACCGTCTCCTCCTTGAGGGCCTCCAGCATCGTCCCGAACATCTCGTAGCCCTCGCGCTGGTACTCGATGAGCGGGTCGCGCTGGGCCATCGCGCGCAGGCCGATGCCCTCCTTGAGGTAGTCCATCTCGTAGAGGTGCTCGCGCCACTTGCGGTCCAGCACCGAGAGCATGACCCGGCGCTCCAGCTCGCGCATGGCGCCGGGGCCGACGCGGCCGTCGATGTCGGCCTCGCGGGCCCGGTAGGCCTCCAGCGCATCCTTGGTGAGGACCTCGTGCAGGTACTCGTGGTCGAGGTCGCGGCCGTCGCTCTCGGCCTGGTCGACCAGGCCCTCCCAGGTGAGGGTGATCGGGTAGAGGGCCTTGAGCGCGGTCCACAGCTTGCCGTGGTCCCAGTCCTCGGCGTAGCCCTCCGCGGTCGCGCCCGTGACGTACGCGCCGACCACGTCGGTGATCATGTGCTCGACCTGGTCGTGCATGTCCTCGCCCTTGAGGATCCGCAGGCGCTCGGCGTAGATCACCTTGCGCTGCTTGTTCATGACCTCGTCGTACTTGAGGACGTTCTTGCGGATCTCGTAGTTCTGCTGCTCGACCTGGGTCTGCGCGCTCTTGATCGCGCGGGTGACCATCTTGGCCTCGATGGGCTGGTCGTCGGGCACGTTGAGCATGGTCATGACCCGCTCGACCATCGCGGCGTTGAACCGGCGCATGAGCTCGTCGCCCAGGGACAGGTAGAACCGGGACTCGCCCGGGTCGCCCTGGCGGCCGGAGCGGCCGCGCAGCTGGTTGTCGATGCGGCGCGACTCGTGGCGCTCGGTGCCCAGCACGTAGAGCCCGCCCGCCTCGCGGACCGCCTCGCGCTCGGCCTCGACCTCCTTCTCCGCCTTCTCCAGCGCGGCGGGCAGCGCGGCGCGCCACTCCTCGGAGTCCGGCTCGAGGCCGCGGTTGCGCAGCTCCTCCTCGGCCAGGTGCTGCGGGTTGCCGCCGAGCATGATGTCGGTGCCTCGACCGGCCATGTTGGTGGCGACGGTGACCGCGCCCTTGTGGCCTGCCAGCGCGACGATCGACGACTCCCGCGCGTGGTGCTTGGCGTTGAGGACGTTGTGCGGGATGGACATCTTCGTCAGCAGCTTGGACAGGTACTCCGAGCGCTCGACGCTGGTGGTGCCGACCAGGACCGGCTGGCCCTTCTCGTGCCGCTCGGCGATGTCCTCGGCGACCGCGAGGAACTTGGCCTCTTCGGTCTTGTAGATCAGGTCGGCCTGGTCGACGCGGATCATCGGCTTGTTGGTGGGGATGGGCACCACGCCGAGCTTGTAGGTGTTGTGGAACTCCGCGGCCTCGGTCTCGGCGGTGCCGGTCATGCCCGCGAGCTTGTTGTAGAGGCGGAAGTAGTTCTGCAGGGTGATCGTGGCCAGCGTCTGGTTCTCGGCCTTGATCTCCACCTTCTCCTTGGCCTCGATGGCCTGGTGCATGCCCTCGTTGTAGCGGCGGCCCGCGAGGATGCGGCCGGTGAACTCGTCGACGATGAGGACCTCGCCGTCGCGGACGACGTAGTCCTTGTCGCGCTTGTAGAGCTCCTTGGCCTTGAGGGCGTTGTTCAGGTAGCCGACCAGCGGGGTGTTGGAGGCGTCGTAGAGGTTCTCGATGCCGAGCTGGTCCTCGATGAAGGCGACGCCCTTCTCGCTGACGCCGACCGTGCGCTTGCGCTCGTCGACCTCGTAGTGGACGTCGCGCTTCATCATCGGGATCAGCCGGGCGAACTCCTGGTACCAGCGGCTGGACTGGTCGGCCGGGCCGGAGATGATCAGCGGCGTGCGGGCCTCGTCGATGAGGATCGAGTCGACCTCGTCGACGATGGCGAAGTTGTGCTCGCGCTGGACCATGTCGTCCAGGTTGTGCGCCATGTTGTCGCGCAGGTAGTCGAAGCCGAACTCGTTGTTGGTGCCGTAGGTGACGTCGCAGTTGTACGCGGCCCGGCGCTGGTCGGGCGTCATGTCGTTGAGGATGACGCCGACCTTGAGGCCGAGGAAGCGGTGCACGCGGCCCATCCACTCGGCGTCACGGCGGGCGAGGTAGTCGTTGGTCGTGACGACGTGCACGCCCTTGCCGGAGATGGCGTTGAGGTAGGCGGGCAGGACACAGGTCAGGGTCTTGCCCTCACCGGTCTTCATCTCGGCGACCTGGCCGAGGTGGAGCGCGGCCCCGCCCATGAGCTGGACCTCGAACGGGCGCTGGTTGAGCACGCGCCTGGCCGCCTCGCGCGCCGTGGCGAACGCCTCGGGCAGCAGGTCGTCGAGGTCCTCGCCCGCCTCGTGGCGCTGGCGGAACTCCTCGGTCTTGGCGGCCAGCTCCTCGTCGGTCAGGCCGACGAAGTCGTCCTCCAGCGAGTTGATGTGCGCTGCGATGGTGCGCAGCCGCTTGAGCATCTTGCCCTCGCCAGCGCGCAGGATTCGGGACAGCACCATCCGGTCGACCTCGCTCGTAGTTCGTTTCGTGCGCCCGCTCACACGGAGCGCTCCTGTCCGCCATCGTAGGCAACCCGCAGCTCGACGCGCAGGCCGCTCTCCTGGGACCAACGGTCCGAGCACGCACATGGTTCCGCGGTCCGTTTACCACTCGGGTTCCAACACTGTGGATAAGGGCCTGACCTGTGGATAACTTGCTCGGGCGGGTCGCGGGCGGGGGCAATCTGGAGCCATGAACATCGTGCTCCTGGTGCTTGACCTGCTGTTTCCCCGCCGCTGCGCGGGCTGCTCCCGCCGCGGGACGGCGTGGTGCCCGACCTGCCATGCAGGCACGGCCGGGCTGGTGGCTGTCCACCGGACGCTCCTGGCGGGCACCCGCGCGTACGCGGCGACGGCGTACACGGGCCCGGCCCGCAGGCTGGTGGTGGCGTACAAGGAGCGCCGCCGCCGCGAGCTGGCCAGACCCATCGGCCTGATCCTGGCCGACGCCGTCCCCCGCGTCCTGGCCCGCGAGGGCCTGGGCTCCCGCTGCTGGCTGGTCCCGGCCCCCTCCCGCCCGGCCGCCCTGCGCAAACGCGGCGGCAACCACGTCACCCTGGCGGCGGCCCACACGGCGCGCAGCCTCCGCACCCGCGGCCTGTCCGTCGAGGTGGCCCCGGTCCTCCACCTCCGCCGAGGCACCCGCGACTCGGTGGGCCTGACCCCGGAGGCCCGCTTGTCCAACCTCCGCCACCGCGTCCGGGTCCGCGGCCCCCTCCCACCCCCCGACACCCCCGTCCTGTTCATCGACGACGTCATCACCACCGGCGCAACCGCCGCCACCTGCGTCTCCGCCCTACGCGCCGCAGGAGCCCAGGTAGCCGCCACCCTCACCCTCACCGCCACCGTCTAACCCCGGCCGCGAGCCCACCCCGCTAGCCCCACCCGCCCACCAACCCCTAGCCCCAATCTCCACACGAAAGGAGGCACCCTCGACGAACCCACCGCCCAGCGAAAGCGGGCACAACAGAAAACAGGCGCATGCGACGCCAGCCGGAGCGGCCCAGGGCCCAGACGGCACGACCAGCGAGCCATTGGGTCACGGCAGCCGGTGGGCCAGCGGGTCACTGCGGCCAGCGGGCCGGCGGACCAGCGCGGGCGGCCAGCGGGGCCAGCGCGGCCAGCGGACCAGCGCAGGCGGCCAGCGCGGCCAGCGGACCAGCGCAGGCGGCCAGCGCGGCCAGCAGGGCCAGCGGGGCCAGCGCGGTTGACTGGCCGACCTGAGCGGCCCGGATGGCCCGGCGCCCGCCGGGCCAGGGCCAGGGCCAGGGCCAGCCTGGCCGCCGCCCGAGTTGCTGGCGACCCGGGAGGTCCGACTGGCTGGGTTCCCGAACGGCCCAGGCGGTGCCCGGGCGGCCAAAGGTCCACGACCTTGCGACCCCGAGCGACCTCCCCACCTCGGGTTTGCTGGCGACGCCAGCCGACCTCGCGACGCCAAGTTGCGTGGCGACCTCGAGCTGCGCGGTGTCGTCGGGCTGCCTGGTGCCCTGGGGCTGCCTGGTGCCCTCGGGCTGCCTGGTGCACCCGGGCTGCCTGGAGGGCGGCTGCGGGCCGGGCTGCCACGTGAGCGGGTCTGCCATGTGGCTGGCTGGGCTGCCACGTGAGCGGGCTGCCAGCGGGGGCGTGGGCTGCGTGCTGCAGGGCTGGGCGCGGACATGAGCTGCGGGCTGGCTTGGCCTCGTCTGGCTCGGCTGGACAGTCGTGGGTGGTGCTGGGTGGAGGCGAGGGCGGGGCTCCTTCCGCACGGTGCCGGGCGGGCGGTCTGAGGTAGGCGTGGGGCGGGTTGTGGTGTGAAACCGGTGCGAAAAGGGGAAAGGCGGGCGGATTCGCCCACTCCACTTCGGTCCGTCCGTATCTGCAATGCGGGAGTGCTCCCACATGCCGGGAATCGGCCATGCACCCACAAGAGTGAACCCAGGGCGGGAACCTTCTGGGCGTGCCGTCCGTTGGCCGGTTATGAGCCGCCGAATGGGTTTGGGCGTGGGGCCGGTGGATGGGCCGCGCGGGTCGTTCGGGGGTGGGTGGTACTACATCGGAGCGCGCTGTGCCAGGGGCCATCGTGGTGAACGGGGATACACCCGTCCGGCGTCGTCGCTGGCGGGAGGGCCTTGGGGAGCTGCGGGGTTGTTGCGGCGCGTGACTTTTCGGTTGCCGGGGATGTCCCCCGCCGAGGGGGCTGTTGCTGAACCGAAACCCGGGCTACCGTCGTGCGCTATCAGCGTTCCCGGTTGGCGGGGAGGAGGCGAGGAGCCCATGACCCTGGCGCCGGAGGTGGTGTGACCGCCCGTCTGGAGTCCGATCCAGAACATGTCCGGCGCCGCTTCACGACAATCGGCTCTGATCAATCCCAGCGAGGGAGGTCGTGTATGGACATCGTGGTTAAAGGTCGTAACGTCGAGGTGCCCGATCACTACCGGGTGCACGTCGAGGACAAGCTCAGCCGGATGGAACGGTATGACCGCAAGGTCATCCGCTTCGATGTCGAGCTGTACCACGAGCCCAACCGCAGGCAGCACAAGAACTGCCAGCGCGTCGAGATCACCGGCAAGGGCAGGGGCCCTGCCGTCCGGGCCGAGGCCTGCGCGGGCGATTTCTACGCCGCGTTGGACATGGCCGTCACCAAGCTGGAGAACCGGATGCGACGCCTGCACGACCGCAGGCGCGTGCACTACGGGCGCCGCAGCCCGGCCTCGGTGGCCGAGGCGACGTCCGAGATCAACGGCAAGCGCGTCGCCGTGCTCGACGCGCCGACCTACGAGAGCGCCGCCGACGTGCCCGAGCAGCGCTTCGACGAGGCGAATGAGAACCTCCCCGGGCGGGTGGTGCGGGAGAAGGAGCACCCCGCCAAGCCCATGACCGTTGACCAGGCCCTCTACGAGATGGAACTCGTGGGCCACGACTTCTACCTCTTCGCCGACGCCGACTCCGGCCAGCCCTGCGTCGTGTACCGCCGCAAGGGCTTCGACTACGGCGTCATCAAGCTGGTCTGACCTCCGCGAGCGCGGGTCCCGGGGTCGGCGCCCGACCCCGGGATCCGCGCTACCCGGGATAGAACGGCCGCGAGTCCGGCCCGCCCGCCCGATCGCTGAGCCAGACCTTGCCCGGGTCGGCCGTCGACCAGATGCCCGCCTTGTCGGTGACGATGACCGGGCGGCTCGGCGCGGCGGTGATCGAGGTGACCGGCGGCGACAGCGTCGAGCTCATGTACGGCGTGTAGTCGAAGCCGTCCAGCGGCATCGACACCACCGGCAGCGACGGCAGGTGGGTGGCAGCGACCAGGACGGTGCGCTCGCTCCAGTCCAGCCCGACGACGCTGCGGACGGTGCCGAGCTGCAGGGTGCGGGGCGCGCGGATCGTCACCGACTCCTCCGAGCGCACGATGGACGCCACCTTGACCTCGCCGTTGACGACCGCGGCCAGCCGGACGCCGTCGCGGGACAGGCGCAGCTCGGTGATGCGGCCGCGGTCCCTGGTCAGGTCGGAGGCGTCGACGGCGAACACGGTCCAGCGGTTGTCGGCCGCGCGGACGGCGCGGACCACCAGGGTCTCGTTGACCACCGTCCACACCTCGTTGCCGCTCTCGTCGCGCGAGTTGCCGGGCATCCAGGTCGGACGGGTGAGCGAGGTGGCGTCGTCCAGCGGGATCTCCTGCAGCTCCCGGTTGATCGGCCCGATCCGCAGCCGCGCCCCGCCGGGCACGTGCTCCACCACCGCGAGGTGGCTGCCGTCGAGCGACTGCGCGCCGCTGACCAGGTTGTAGGCGCCCGCCCCCGCCGGGCCCTCGATGGGCCGCCCGTCGGCCAGGGTGATCACCCTGCGGTTGTCCACGGCCAGGCCGGTCAGCTCGGGCTTGGGGCTGGCGAGCCCGTCATAGGTGGGCACGTCCGCGGCCTGCCAGTCCTGCCGGTCCGGGATGAGCGCGCTGCCGGTGTCGAGGATCCGCAGCTTGTTGAGGGTGACGCCGCTGAGCGAGTTGACGATCTGGGCGACCATCTGCTTGTGCTCCTCCGGCGATCTCTCCTCCACATTGGTCAGGTTGATCCGGATCGCGCCGTCGCTGTCCTGCACGACGTTGGTGTGCAGCTGCACGCCCTCCAGCGTGGACACCACCGCGTCCTTCAGGCCGTCCGACGGGCCCGCGAGCAGCAGCTCGACGACCCGGGCCTCCATGCTCTCGCTCGGCTCGTTGGCCACCCACCTCGGGTCCGGCACGAGCACCCGCCGCGCCGGGTCGAAGAACTGCAGGTTGACCCGCCGGTACGCGGCCTCGAACCGGATCTTGGTGAGCAGCTGGTACGGCGGCGGCTGGGCGATGCGCCACTGCTGGTCGGCCTGGCGGCGCACGACCAGCTTGTCCTCGCGCGGCTGCACCTGCGGGTAGAAGCTGCCGTCGGGCTTCAGCTCGCCGATCTGGGTGGTGCCCAGGGTCAGGTGCAGGACGTCGGGGTTGGGGCCGTCCGGGGAGGGCCCCCGGTCGATCTCCGGGCGGTAGGTGGGGTTGTTCTGGACGATGATGGGCTGGTCGTGGCTCGGCCAGGTGGCCGCGGCCTCCTCGGTGAGGTAGGTCTTGGCCGCGGCGATGTTGTCGGCCGCGTCCAGGAAGTCCTGCACCAGGGTGAACGGGTCCACTCCCGCGCGCGGGCCGCTGATGCGGTCGGGCGCCTCGCCCGGGTTCTCCAGCATCACCCTCGGCGGGGTGTCGGCCGGGATGGTCGCGCAGCTCGCGAGCGACGCGAGGACGAGCAGGGCCAGCACGGCACGGGTCACGGCAGCGCCTCCTCAACGACGGGGGCCTCGGCGGGCGGCAGCGGCAGCGGGCTCCGCGCATACTCCCCGCCCTGGCGTCGGGGGACGGTGAGGCGGAAGCAGGCGCCCTCGCCCGGCTCGCCCCACGCGTCCAGCCCGCCGCCGTGCAGCCGGGCGTCCTCCAGGCTGATGGCCAGGCCCAGCCCGGTGCCGCCGGTCTGCCGGTTGCGCGAGGCGTCGGCGCGCCAGAACCGGTTGAACACCAGCTCGGCCTCGCCCGGCCGCAGGCCGACGCCGTGGTCGCGCACGGTCACGGCCACCGCGTCGTCGTCGGCGGCCATGCGCAGCTCGACGGGCTTGCCGTCGGCGTGGTCGACGGCGTTGCCGAGCAGGTTGCGCAGGATGCGCTCGATGCGCCGCGGCTCGACCTCGGCGACGACGCGCTCGTCGGGCAGGTCGAGGACCAGTTCGGTGCCGGTGTTGCGGGCGATGACGCGGACGGAGTCGACCGCCCGGCGGACGATGTCGCGCAGGTCGGTCTCGTCGGCGACGAGTTCCTCGACGCCCGCGTCGAGCCGGGAGATCTCCAGCAGGTCGGCCAGCAGCGTCTCGAACCGGTCCAGCTCGTCGACCAGCAGCTCGGTGGAGCGGGCCAGGCCCGCGGGGAACTGCTTGCGCGAGGCGTGGAGCACGTCGGCGGCCATCCGCACGGTGGTCAGCGGGGTGCGCAGCTCGTGGGAGACGTCGGAGGTGAACCGGCGCTGCAGCTGGCCGAACTCCTCCAGCTGGCGGATCTGGCGCTCGATGCTCTCGGCCATCTCGTTGTAGGACTGCGCCAGCCGGGCCACGTCGTCCTCGCCGACGACGACCATGCGCTCGTCCAGCTCGCCGTCGGCGAAGCGCTCGGCGGCCCTGGCCGCGCGTCGCACCGGCATGACGACCTGGCGGGTGACCAGGTTGGTGATGCCCGCCAGCAGCGCCAGCAGCACTAGCCCGCCGACGATCAGGGTGTTCTGCACGACGTTGACCGTGCTCTGCTCGCTGTCGAGCGGGTAGAGCATGTAGAGCTGCACGGACGGCGGCGACGACGTGACGGTCGTGCCCATGATCAGGTAGGTGACCGGGGCGCCGTCGCGCATGACGGTGTGGTTCTGCCCGATGATCTGGCCCTGCGCGTTGCGCACGAACCGGCGCATCTCCTCGGGCACGTCCTCGTAGGTGCCCGCCTTCGCGACCGTCCCGTCGGCGGCGTGGCTGGCCAGGACCGGCTCGAACGCGCCCGCGGAGCCCGTGCTGCCGCCGGACTCGTCCGGCGCGGAGCTGGTGAGCTTGTTCAGCGCGCTCTGCAGCTTGCTGCCCAGGTCCGAGGTGGTGGGGGTGAGCCCGGCCAGCTCGCGCTCCGCGGTCTGGGCCAGGTTGCGGGTCTGCTGCGAGGCCGCGCTCTCCTTGACCGCGACGAGCTGCAGGGTGATCTGGCTCTGCAGGACCATGCCGAGCACGAAGATCACCGCCGAGCCCAGCGCGAGCGTGCTGACCACCACCCGCAGTTGCAGCGACCGGCGCCAGAGCAGGCCGAAGGTGACCGAACGCCGCCTGGCAGCGGCGACGAGCCGGGCCACAGCCGCGACCGAGGCCCGCGCCCGCCGCTCCAGGAAAGCGGTCACCGCCCCATCACGGCGGGCCCGCCTTGTACCCGACCCCGCGGACCGTCAGCACCACCTCGGGGTGCTCGGGGTCGCGCTCGACCTTGGACCGCAGCCGCTGCACGTGCACGTTGACCAGCCGGGTGTCGGCCGCGTGGCGGTAGCCCCAGACCTGCTCCAGCAGCACCTCGCGGGTGAACACCTGGCGCGGCTTGCGGGCCAGCGCGACCAGCAGGTCGAACTCCAGCGGGGTGAGCTGGATGGCCTTGCCGTCGCGGGTGACCTCGTGCCCGGGCACGTCGATGGTGAGGTCGCCGATGGCCAGCACCTCGGCGGGCTCGGACTCGGTGCGGCGCAGCCGGGCGCGCACGCGGGCGACGAGCTCCTTGGGCTTGAACGGCTTGACCACGTAGTCGTCCGCGCCGGACTCCAGGCCCAGCACGATGTCGACGGTGTCGCTCTTGGCCGTCAGCATGACGATCGGCACGCCGGACTCGCCCCGGATGGCCTTGCAGACGTCGATGCCGTTCATCCCGGGCAGCATCAGGTCCAGCAGGACCAGATCCGGTTTCAGCTCGCGCAGCGCGGGCAGCGCCCGGGAGCCGTCGCCCACCACCGCGGTGTCGAAGCCTTCGCCGCGCAGCACGATGGTCAGCATCTCGGCCAGGGCGGGGTCGTCGTCCACAACCAGCACACGTGCCTTCATGGAGACATATTCGCACTGGTGGGCGCGGGCGTGTCGACCGCCCGTGCGGATCAGCCCAGCAGGGCCGCGGCGAGCGCGACGGCGTCGGCCCCGTCCACCGCGTGCCACGGCGACAGCCAGTGCTCGGCCGCGAGCTGGTCGTAGACGGCCGCGCAGCGGGCCTGCAGGCCGCCGTCGACCTCCCAGGTGTCGCGGGTCTGCGCCTCGGTGCTCTCCCGGCCCTGGGTGCGCTCGGCGGCCACCTCGGGGGCCACGCGCAGCAGCACCTGGGCGGTGGGCACGGGCAGGCCGAACCGCTCGATCTCGATGGCGCGGACCCACTCGACGAAGGCGCCGTGGGCGTCCTCGTGCAGCCGGGCGGCTCCGTAGGCGGCGTTGGAGGCGACGTAGCGGTCGAGCAGGACGACGTCGTGGGCCCCGAGGTCGGCCAGCAGGTCGTCGCGGGCGCCGAGGCGGTCGAGGGCGTAGAGCACGCCCATGCCGTAGACCTCGTCGCCGAGGCCGCCGAGCCTGCCGTAGAGGCCGTCGCGCACCAGGTCGGCGGTCACCGAGCGGCCGTACCGGGGGAAGGCGTGCACCACGACGCTCGCGCCGTGGTCGGCGAACGCGGCGACGAGCTTGTCCGACAGCGTGCGCTTGCCCGCGCCGTCCAGCCCCTCGATCACGATGAGTCGACCCACGCCGCAACCCTAGTGTCCCGACACGGGCGTGTTCCTCGGCGGCTAGACCGCCGTCGCCAGGTCCAGGTACAGCGGGTCGGCGGCGAACGGGTCGCGGACGGCCAGGGCGCCCGCGGTGCGGGCGCACAGGGCGCGGATCTCGGCGGGCGTGAGGCCGAGCCGGTTGAGCAGGCGGGCCAGCTGCTCGCGCCACACGCCGAGCCAGTCGCCGGTGGGCGCGGCCTCGGCCTGCCCCTCGGCCGCGCGCCGGGCGCGGCGCACGGCGTTGGTCCAGCGGACGATGGCGTGGTCGCGGGTGCGGGCCAGGCGGTCCCAGCGCACGTCCAGCGCGGCCCCGGCGGGCGGGCCGCCGCCGAGCCACGCCGCGGTGGCCGGGCGGTCCATGCGCAGGGCGTGCGCGGTGGCCATGATCAGCTCGGTCGCGGCGGTGAGCTTGGCGTCCCCGGCAGCCAGGGTGGTCACGGCCAGCTCGGTGCCCCGGCAGAACACGTCCTCGGCGGGGGCGGCCGGGCCGAGCCGGTCCTGGTCGACGCCGTGCTCGGCCTCGGCGACGTCGGCGGCCACCCGGGCGAGGTCGGCGCGCAGCGACTGGACGGCGCACCAGTCGGCCCCGCGCAGGCCCACGACCAGGACGTCGTCGGCGCGCTGGTAGTACCAGTCGGCGAGGTGGCCCGCCATGCGCCTGCCGTCGAGCAGGGGACGGGCGTGGTCGACGATGAAGCGGTCGAGGTCGTCGGCGCGGCACTGCACGGCGGACCATGACCGGGTGCGCGGCAGGGGTGCTGCGGTGCGGGTCATCCGATCTCCTCCTTCACCGTCCGTCCAGTTGGGACGGACGCACGGAGCGGTACCCCAGCCATGATGTCCCCCCGGGCTGACGGGCACCTGACTCACGCCGGGACAGGACCGAACCATCACATCGATGTGCCCGCCGTCACATCTCCCGGCATGCGCAACCCCGCCGCGGGCGGCGGCTCCCCCAACCGTCGCCCGCGGCGGCAGCCCACCCCCCGGGGCGGTCCGCGGTCCGGCACGCCCCTGCGCGCACCGGAACTATGCAAGTTCGCCCATAAGACCGATCTTGTTACCAGTATGAGACGTACATCACAAACAAAACGGCCCCGCCGGAGCGGGGCCGTCTCGGGTTCGTGCGGGTCAGTACCGGTAGTGCTCCGGCTTGAACGGACCCTCCGGGTCCACGCCGATGTACTCCGCCTGGTCCTTGCTCAGCTTGGTGATCGTGCCGCCGAGCGCCTCCACGTGGATGCGGGCGACCTTCTCGTCCAGCTTCTTGGGCAGGCGGTAGACCTCGTTGTCGTACTCCTCGTGCTTGGTGAACAGCTCCACCTGGGCGATGACCTGGTTGGAGAAGCTGTTCGACATCACGAACGACGGGTGGCCGGTGGCGTTGCCCAGGTTCATCAGGCGGCCCTCGGACAGCACGATGATCGAGTGCCCGTCCGGGAACACCCACTCGTCGACCTGCGGCTTGATGTTGATCCGCCGGATGCCGGGCACGCGGGCCAGGCCCGCCATGTCCAGCTCGTTGTCGAAGTGGCCGACGTTGCCCAGGATCGCCTGGTGCTTCATGCGGGCCATGTGGTCGGCGGTCACCACGTCCTTGTTGCCCGTGGTGGTGATGACGATGTCGGCCTGCTCGATGATCTCGTCGAGCGAGCGCACCTCGTAGCCGTCCATCTGGGCCTGCAGCGCGCAGATCGGGTCGATCTCGGTGACGACGACGCGCCCGCCCTGCCCGCGCAGCGACTCAGCCGAGCCCTTGCCGACGTCGCCGTAGCCGCACACCACCGCGACCTTGCCCGCGATGAGCACGTCGGTGCCCCGGTTGATGCCGTCGATGAGCGAGTGCCGGATCCCGTAGCGGTTGTCGAACTTCGACTTGGTGACCGAGTCGTTGACGTTGATCGCCGGGAACAGCAGCTCGCCAGCGGCGGCGAGCTGGTACAGCCGCAGCACGCCGGTCGTGGTCTCCTCGGTGACGCCGCGGATGTTGTCGGCGACCTTGGTCCACTTGCCCGAATCGGCGGCGAGCGAGGCCCGCAGCGTCTCCAGGATGATCTTCCACTCCTCGGAGTCGTTGTCCTCCGGCGACGGCACGACACCGGCCTTCTCGTACTGCACGCCCTTGTGGACCAGCAGCGTGGCGTCACCGCCGTCGTCGAGGATCATGTTCGGGCCCGCGCCGTCGGGCCAGGTCATCATCTGCTCGGTGGCCCACCAGTACTCCTCGAGCGTCTCGCCCTTCCACGCGAACACCGGGACGCCCTTGGGCTCCTCCTCGGTGCCGTGCGGGCCCACGACCACGGCGGCGGCCGCGTGGTCCTGGGTGGAGAAGATGTTGCAGGAACACCAGCGCACCTCGGCGCCGAGCGCGACCAGGGTCTCGATCAGCACCGCGGTCTGCACGGTCATGTGCAGCGATCCGGAGATGCGCGCGCCCCTGAGCGGGTAGACCTCGGCGTACTCGCGGCGCAGCGCCATCAGACCCGGCATCTCGTGCTCGGCCAGCCGGATCTCCTTGCGGCCGAACTCGGCCAGGGTCAGGTCCGCCACCGCGAAATCGATGCCATTGCGGGTCTGCTTGAAGCGCTCCCGCGTGTCTTCAGCGGTCATCAGGTGATTCCTCCAGACTGTGGTTCCCTGGGAGACAGTACCGCCGCGGATGCCCGACGGACCTCGCCGAACGGGCGGATTCGCCGAGGGGACACGATCGGAGATGCCGTGCTGCCCACCGGTTCGGACACGCGCGTGGTCGAGCTGCGCGTGCACGGGATGATGGGCACGACCCCCGAGTCGCTGGTCTCCGCGGTGGCCGCGGTGGATGTCGCGGGCGACGGCCTGGGCCGCGTGGTGCGCCCCGCCGACCGGCTGCTGCGGCCCGCTCCCGGGCCCGTGCTGCGCGCGGAGGGCCGCTCGGTGCCGCGCGTGGTCGAGGGCTACGTGTGGGGCGCGATGACCTCCGGCGGCTGGGCGAAGGCGACCTGGGCGCTGCTGTTCCCGTTCGCCCTGGCCAACATGGCGCACTGGATGCTGCCGCCGGTCCCCCGGGGGCACCGGCCCGCACGGCTGCTCGGTGGCGTGCTGCGCGCGCTGCTGCGGCTGGCGGCGCTGCTGTTGACAGTGTTGTTCGTGGTGCAGGCGACGGTCGTCACCTATGACCTGCTGGCGGTGCAGTGCCTCGCGCCCGGGGCGGACTGCCTCGGCTGGGTGCCGGACTGGCTGCGCCGGGCGTACCCGTTCCGGCAGGCGGTGTCCGTGGTGCCGGTGCTGCTGCTGGTCCTGGTGTTGCACCGGGTGTCGTGCGTGGCGTGGGAGACGCCGTCGGTGCCGAACCCGCCGGAGGCGCCGCCGAACGTCCGGGTCGACCTGCCCGGGCGCAACCTCGTCGCCGACCCGGACACCCCGGCGCTGCGCACGCTGCACCTGGTCGCAGCGCTGGCGGCGGTGGCGCTCGCGCTGGGCGGGCCGTTCGCCGCCCCGGACCCGGTGCGCGCGTTCGTGCCGTGGGTGGTCGCGTTGGCGCTGTTGGGCGTGTGCGTGGCGGGGACGCTGCTGCTCGACGACCCGCGCGGCGTGACGCCCGGCCGCGGCGGGCGGTGGCTGCGCGCGGCGTTCGGGCACGTGCCCGGGCGCGTGCTCGAAGTGCTCGGCGTGCTCGCGGTGCTGGCCGCCGCGGGCGCGGTGGACCCCGTGCCCGCCGTGCCGAGGGGCACCGGCATCACCGTGGACACGGTCGCGGCGGCGTTGATCGTGGTGATCGTGCTGTTCGGGGTGCTGCTGGCGCCCGCGGCGCTGTTCGCCCGGCGCACCTGGCGGGAGCTGCCGCGCGGGCTGCGGCCGTGGGCGGGCGGGTGGATGGCCGCGCCCGTGATCGCGGTCGCAGGCCTGCTGGGCGGCGGCTTCGGCGCCGGCCTGGCGATCACGCTGCGGACGGTGATCGGGTTCGACGCGATGAACCTGCCGCCGGGGTACACGTCGGTGACCCTGCTGTGGGGCGCGGGCGGGGTGCTGGCCATCGCCGTCGCGATCCCGAGCCTGGCCGTCGCCGCCGTGCGGCTGCTGCGCGGCGGGCACACCGCGGAGGCCGACCTGCTCGGCGCGGACGACGAGGCGCGCCGGGCGTGGCGGCTGGCCGACTGGCAGCGCCGCAACCTGCACCGGATCGTGCTGGCCTCGGCGGCGTTCCTGGCAGCGGGCACGGTGGTCGCGGTCACGATGCGCCTGCTCGGCCGGGAGGTCGCGCCGTGGCTGGCGCCGTTCAGCGCCATGGGCGTGCTCGCACTGGGCCTGCTGGCGGGCTCGCTGCTGCGGGCGGTGCAGAACGCCGCGCGCGAACCGGAGGCAGGCAGGCGGCTGGGGATCCTGGCGGACCTGGCGTGCTTCTGGCCGCGCGAGGCGCATCCGGCGGTGCCGCCGTGCTACGCGCTGAAGGTCGTCCCGGAGCTGGCGACGCGCGCCGCGGAGCACCTGCGCGACCCGCAGACGCGCGTCGTGCTGACCGGGCACAGCCAGGGCAGCCTGCTGGTCGTCGTGGCCGCGGCGCGGATGCTGGACTCGGTGAACGAGCCGGAGCGGCTGCGGCTGGGCCTGGTGACCGTGGGCTCGCAGGTCCAGTGGGCGTACCTGCGCGCGTTCCCGTCGGTGGTGCCGTTCCCGGCCCTGGCCGCGACGGCGGCGGGCTTCGGCACCCGCTGGCGCTCGCTCTGCCGGGGCACGGACCCGATGGGCGGCGCGGTCCTCACCTGGAATCGGCAGGCGGTCGACGGCAAACTGCTGGGCACCGGCCTGCGCCCGGACGGCACCGTCGGCCCGCTGCCCGCCGCCGTCCGCTCCCCCACCGACGCCCTGGTCCTCGGCGCCGACCACTGGCTTCCCGACCCGATGCACGGCCCGTTCCCCGGCCGCCGCTGGTCGCCGGGGGTGCAGGCGGGCAAGAACTACACCGCCGACCCGGAATGGGACCGCGCCGTGGCCATGGCCGCTGGCCTCGACCCGGACGACGTCGGCGGCCTCCCCTGGCCGACCCGCAGGCTCGTCTAGCCCGCCACCCGCCCGACCAGGGCGTCCGCCGCGGCGACGTGGCCCGCGTCGGCCAGCAGGCCCGCGGGGGCGAGGACGTAGTCGCGGTCGACCGTCACCGTGGCGTTGCGCAGCACCGGGCGCACCACCGGGTCGTCGCGGAGGGCGGCCTCGACCGGGGCGAGGTCGGGCGCGTGGCGGAAGACGCCGCCGGAGAGGACCAGGACGCCGACGCCTCGGGGACCGAAGTCGTTGTCGACCAGGCGCAGATGGCGGCGGACGGCCAGGATCGCGGCCAGGGACGCCAGGCGCAGGTCGGCCTCGGCCTCGGCGGGCGCGTCCGGGACGTAGTCCACATCGGACGCGCACCGCCGGGCGTAGGCCTCCAGGTCGCCGACGGGAAGCCGCTCCGCCAGCGCCTCGGCGACCACGCCGGGTGCCGACCAGCGCATGCCGATGTCGCCCTCCACCGTGCGCCGGTCGGACGGCAGGGCCACCGTGCGCCCCGAGCCGTCCACATCGGACACCGCCGAGTACACGTCCGTCGTCGCCCCGCCCACGTCCACCACGACGACCGCGCCCGCCTCCTCCGAGGCGCGGACGGCGGCCAGCCGGGTCACCCCGGCGAGGACCGCGTCGGGGGTGACCGTGCGGACCAGCCTGCGGAAGCGCGGACCCCGGGAGAGGCCCTTGCCGCCGATGACGTGATCGAGGAACACCGACCGGATCGCCGCGCGGGCCGGGGCCGGGGCCAGTTCGCCGACGTCGGGCAGGACGTTGGCCGTCGGGACGACCACCCGGCCCGCCAGCAGGTCCAGTGCGGACGGACGGGCAGCGCTGTTGCCCGCCAGCACGATCGGCACCCGGATGCGGTTGGCCCCGAGCCTGCGGGCGTTGTGCAGCAGGACGCGCTCGTCGCCGCCGTCGGTGCCGCCGACCAGCAGCACGACATCCGGTCGGGCCGCGCGCAGGTCGCGCACCCCGGACCCGTCGAGCATCCCGGACGAGACGTGCACGACCTTCGCCCCGGCCGACAGCGCCACCCGGTGGCCCGCCTCCGCGCTCACCAGCCGTTCGTGGCCGACCACGGCAAGGCGGAGCCCGCCGCCCGCCGACGAGCAGGCCAGGATCGGGGCGTCGCCCAGCGCGGCCGCGACCGCGCCGATGCCGTCGAGCACCTCCGGCGGGGTCGTGCGGTGCTGCGCCGTGCCCAGCAGGACGCCGTCGGACGACACCAGGGCGCCCTTCGTCCAAGTGGACCCGACGTCAACGCACAGCCACGACACGCAGCAGAGGCTAGCGCCCGCTCACGCTGTCACGTACGGGCGCACCAGCGACGGCGGGAACTCGAGCTCGTCGGAGAAGCGGATCTCGTCGGAGAACCCGCACCACCGGCAGCGGTGCGGGGCTGGCTTCGGAACGGGCCTGGGCACGTCGTCGGCCATCGCCCGGGAGTAGCGCATCAGGTGCGCGATGGCGAAGACGATGGACAGGACGCCGAAGGAGACCATCAGGGGGATCATGGCCGAAGTCTGTCGAACTGCTGTCCATCGAACAATTCATCGATAAGGTGACCCTAATCGGTGACGACCGATGACTCCCGGTACAGGTCCGGCTCCAGGTAGATCAGCCGCGCGGCGGGAACGGCCGCGCGCACCCGCGCCTCGGCGTCGTCGATCGCCTCGGCCACCCCGCCCACGTCCAAACCGGACACCAGCTCGACCTTCGCCGCGACCAGCAGCTCCTCCGGGCCGACGTACTGCGTGCGGATGTGGATGACCCGCTGCACCTTGCCGGTGGCCAGCTTGTCGGTGATGGTGCGCAGCTCGGCCTCGGTCGCGCCCTCGCCGATCAGCAGCGACTTCATCTCGATGATGAGGATGATTGCGATGATGCCCAGCAGCACGCCGATGGCCAGGGTGCCGATCGAGTCCCACACCGGGTCGCCGGTGATCGTGGCCAATCCGACGCCCACGAGGGCGAAGACCAGGCCGAACAGCGCGCCCGCGTCCTCCAGCAGCACGACCGGCAGCTCCGGGGTGCGGGAGTGGCGGATGAAGCCCCACCAGGTGGCGTCGCCCTTGACCTTCCTCGACTCGATGATGGCAGTGCGGAAGGAGAAGGTCTCCAGCACGATCGCCACCACCAGGATGACGACCGCCACCAGCGGGGACTTCAGGTCCTCCGGGTGGGTGAGCTTGTGGATGCCCTCGTACAGCGCGAAGACCGAGCCGAGGCTGAACAGCAGCAGCGCGACGACGAACGACCAGAAGTACCGGTCGCGGCCGAAGCCGAACGGGTGCTCCTTGGTGGCCTTGCGCTGCGAGGTCTTCTGGCCCAGCAGCAGCAGCCCCTGGTTCGACGTGTCGGCCACCGAGTGCACCGACTCGGCCAGCATCGACGACGACCCGGTGATCAGGAAGCCGATGAACTTGGACACGGCGATACCGGCGTTGGCGAACAACGCGGCGAGGATCGCCTTGGTGCTTCCCCCTGCGGCCACGGCTACTCCTAAGGGACTGGAGCCGACTTATCGGACGGAAGCCTAGAGGTTCACGGCCCGCCGCGTGCTACGAACCTACGGTCGCGACGAACACCTGGCAGGCCGTGCCCGACACCGGGCGCGCGAGCGGCGCGGGGTCGGCGGCGCACAGCCAGGCCGACGAGCCGCGGGTGACGATGAGCGTGGTCCCGCCGCACTCGACCTCGACGGCTCCGTCGGTGCACACCAGGATGCGCGGCGCGGGCCCGCCCAGGGCCACGGTCTCGTCCTCGCCCTCGGCCCAGTCCACGCGGGACAGCTCGAACTCGGGCGCGTCCGTGCGGTACACCCGCACGCGCCCGGACGCCGTGCCGGAGTTCACCGGCATGGGGCCGCAGCGGAAGTCGAGCACGCGCAGCAGCTCCGGCACATCCACGTGCTTGGGGGTGAGCCCGCCGCGCAGGATGTTGTCGGAGTTGGCCAGGATCTCCACGGCCGTGCCGTGCAGGTAGGCGTGCAGGTTGCCCGCGGGCAGGTAGATCGCCTCGCCGGGGCCGAGGACCAGCCGGTTGAGCAGCAGCGCGGCCAGCACGCCAGCGTCCCCGGGGTAGCGCTCGGCCAGCTCCAGGACCGTGCGGCACTCCAGGCTGAACTCGCCGTGGTCCTTGACGTGCAGCACGCACGCCTCGAGCAGGTCGGGCATGAGCGCCTGCAGCGCCGTGGACGGCAGCGTGATCCAGGTGGTGAACAGCGCGCGGAGGCCGTCGCTGTCCGGCTGGCCCGCGAGCAGGTCGATGTGCGGGGACAGGCCGGGCGTGCGCACGGCGTCGAGCAGCTCGACCGTGCGGTGCGGGTCGCGGAACCCGGCCAGCGCGTGGAACTCCGTCAGGGCGCAGACCAGCTCGGGCTTGGCCGTGGGGTCCGGGTAGTTGCGGTGCGCGGCGTCGCGCGGGATGCCCAGCGCCTCCTCGCGCGCCCAGCCCTCGGCTGCCTGCTCGGCCGACGGGTGGGCCTGCATGCTCAGCGGCTCCTCGGCGGCGAGGATCTTGAGCAGGAACGGCAGGCGGTTGCCCCAGCGCCGCGCGGTCGGGGCGCCGAGCTGGCCCTCGGGGTCGGCGTCGATGCGCTCCAGCAGCGTGCACCCGGCGTCGATCAGCACCGACGGGTCGCCGGGGTGGCTGCCCATCCACAGCTCCGCCTGCGGGTGCGGGGCGGGCACGGGCAGGCCGAGCAGCTCGGCGATGGTCGTGCGCGACCCCCAGGCATACGGGCGCACCGCATTGCGCAACAACTCCACTTGCCTACTCCCTAACTCACGCGTTCGCCGGGGCGTAGCGCCCCGAGCCCCCCGTGGTGCCCGCTGCCAACCCCAGGTACAGGGCGGCCAGTTCAAAGCGCAGCGCCAGCACCGCGGCCCCGATCGGCTCGGGGACGCCGAGCTCCTGCCCGGGAGCGAGCACGTCGACGGCGGGCAGCACCTGGGCGGCCTGGTGGCGCACCGGGTCGCCGGGGGTGCTGCGCACCGCCAACAGCAGTGTGCGCGGCGCGACGACGGCGGGGAAGCCGTCGCCGTCGTCGGGGTCGGCGAAGATGTCGCGGCCCGCCGCGGCGCGCACGGCGGCGCGGTGCAGCGCTGTGCGGCTGGCCGCCTGCTGGTAGTCGGCCACGTCGCAGGGCAGGTCGGTGTGCGTGGACAGCACCTGCGCGGCGTGCCGGGCGACGCCGGTGGCGACCTCGTCCAGCCCCCACAGCAGCGGGATGTGCTCGGCCACCCGCAGCGCCAGCGACTTGGCCGGGTTGACGAACGTCTCGTGCTGCATGTGGCAGCGCTCGGCCTCGCGGTCGAGTTCGTCGGCCAGCGCGTCGGTGTCGACCTGGAGCAGGCCGAGCGCGCGCAGGGCGAGCAGGCCCGCGGTGTAGGCGGCGGCGAAGGAGAAGCCGGGCGGCACGGTCACCCTGGGCCGCAGGTGCACGGCCTGGCCCGCGGCGGCGGCGGCCACCGGCCCGTCGGCGGGCGCGGTCAGCACGACGGTCGCGCCGCGGCGGCAGGCGCGGTCGACGGACTCGGCCAGCACGGTGTCGCCCGGGTCGTCGGTGTGCGCGATGACGACGTCCAGCGCGTTCACCCAGACCGGGACGCGCTCGGCCACCACGAGGGGGACCGGGCACGCCGGGCCGGTCAGCGCGCTCAGCAGCTCGCACACCGCGGGCGACAGGCCGGGCCTGCAGATCAGCACGACGGCGCGCGGGCGCTCGCCCTCCAGCCGGGACAGCCCGGCGTCGGCGGCCGCCTCGACGGTCGCGCGCACCTGGGCGCCCGCGCGGGCGGCGGCGCGCAGCAGCCCGTCGGGGTCGGCATCACCGAGCCGGACCGCGTCGTCCAGCAGGGTGTCGTCCGGGAGGGAGGTCACCGGTCTGCGGGCTGCTCAGCCGCGTCGAGCAGCAGCACCGGCACCCCGTCGTCGACGGGGTAGACCCGGCCGCACTCGGTGCAGGTCAGCGCGTCGGCGTCGGGGTCGTCCGGGCGTCCGACGACCAGCGCGGCGTGGTCGTCGGACGGGCACGCCAGGATGTCCAGCAGCTGCGGGTCAAGTTCGACTGCCATCGCGGTCTCCTCCTCGATGTCCAGTGTCTCAGGCACGGCGTTCTCGGCGCGGTGTCGATCAGCGGGTGCGGATCGGCGGGTGCGGATCGGCGCGGTGTCGTCCCCCGCCTCAGGCGCGGACGATCGCGAGCACCTCGTCGCGCAGCGCGGCGACCGCGGCGTCGTCCCCGGCCTCGACGTTGAGCCGCAGCAGCGGCTCGGTGTTGGAGGCCCGCAGGTTGAACCACGACCCGTCCGGCAGCGCGACGGTGAGCCCGTCCAGCTCGTCGAGCTCGACGCCGTCGCGGGAGCCGAACTCGGCCTTGATCGCGTCGATGCGGTCCTGCTGGTCGGCCACCGTGGAGTTGATCTCGCCGGAGGCGGCGTAGCGGGCGTAGTCGCGGGTCAGCTCGGACAGCGGCCCGTCCTGCTCGCCGAGGGCGGCCAGCACGTGCAGCGCGGCGAGCATGCCGGTGTCGGCGCGCCAGAAGTCGCGGAAGTAGTAGTGCGCGGAGTGCTCGCCGCCGAAGATCGCGCCGGTGCGGGCCATCTCCTCCTTGATGAAGGAGTGCCCGACGCGGGTGCGGACCGGGACGCCGCCGTGCTCGCGGACGATCTCGGGCACCGCGCGGGAGGTGATCAGGTTGTGGATGATCGTGCCGCCGGGGTCCTTGGCCAGCTCGCGCACGGCGACCAGGGCGGTGATCGCGCTGGGCGAGACGGCCTCGCCGCGCTCGTCGATGATGAAGCAGCGGTCGGCGTCGCCGTCGAAGGCCACGCCCGCGTCCGCGCCGGTCTCGCGGACCTTGGCCTGCAGGTCGACGAGGTTCTTCGGGTCGAGCGGGTTGGCCTCGTGGTTGGGGAACGTGCCGTCGAGCTCGAAGTACATCGGGGTGACGTCGATGGGCAGGCCGTCGAACACCGACGGGACCGTGTGGCCGCCCATGCCGTTGCCCGCGTCGACCACGATCCGCAGCGGCCGCGAGCCGGAGAGGTCGACCAGGGTGCGCAGGTAGGCGGCGTAGTCGGCGAGCATGTCCTGCTCGGTGACCTTGCCCTGCGGGCCGTCGGCGTCCGGGGTGCCCGCCTCGACGTCGGCGCGGACCTGGGCAAGGCCGGAGTCCTGGCCGACCGGGGCAGCGCCAGCGCGGCAGAGCTTGATGCCGTTGTACTTGGCCGGGTTGTGGCTGGCGGTGAACATCGCGCCGGGCAGGTCGAGCTTGCCGGAGGCGAAGTAGAGCATGTCGGTGCTGGCCAGGCCGATCGCCACGACGTCGACGCCCTGGGCGGTCACGCCCTCGGCGAAGGCGGCGGCCAGGCCGGGCGATGAGTCGCGCATGTCGTGGCCGATGACGACGGCGGGGCCGCCGACCAGTCGGGCGAAGGCCGCGCCGGTGGCCCGCACCAGCTCGGCGTCGATCTGCTCACCCACCACACCGCGGACGTCGTATGCCTTGAAGACGCCGGACAGGTCGCGCACGTGGTTCTCCCATGGTCGGCTGCGTGTGCCGCATGGAGCCTACCGATTTCGCTACCCGTCAGTCCGATACCGGGTCGGGGAGCACCCGCAAGTGGCCCCGGCGCGGCCCGCTGGGGCCCGGTTCCGGCTCCGGCACCGGGCGGTCGACCCGGCCCGCCTCGCGCACGGCCTCGGCCAGCGCGGTCAGGTCGTCGACGCTGGGCTCGGGCATCGCGAACTCGCCGTCGTGGCGCACGACCTCCCAGCCGCGCGGCACGGTGAGCCGCAGGGCGTGTTCCTCGCAGAGGTCGTAGCTGTGCGGCTCGGCGTAGGTGGCCAGCGGGCCGACGACGGCGGTCGAGTCGGCGTAGGCATAGGTCAACGTCGCGACGGCCGGGTTGATACACCCGGTTCGCGAACACCGACGCACGCTCCGCACGATCGCTGACGATAGCGCTTCGGGGGTGCGCCGCGCCGCAATAGCTCCCGCGACACGCCCCGATGCGGCCATCCGGGGCAGTCGGGGGCGGCCGCTACCCTTCTCGACGTGGTCACCGCCCGACGTTCCCGCCGCTCCCGCGGCCGCCGACACCGCGATCGGCACGGGCGCGGCCTGCGCGGCCCGCTGATCCCGTCCTCGCTGCCCGCGGCGAGCACGCGCGCGGAGAAGTTCGACACGGTGGTGCTGGAGGCCCTGGAGCCGATCGAGGCCCGCTGGCGCACCGAGCTGACGAAACTCGACGTCGCCGTGGACGACGTGCCGGAGGTCCCCGCCGGGGAGACCCCGGACGGCGTGATCGCCGACGCGGGCGTCCCGCTGTCCCGCCTGGTGCGCGCGGGCGTCGACCGCAGGGGCCAGCCCACCAGGGCGCGCGTGGTGCTCTACCGCCGCCCGCTGGAGGCCCGCGCCAAGGACGGCGCCGACCTCGCCGACCTGGTCCACGACGTCCTGGTCGAGCAGATCGCGGCGTACCTGGGCCTTGACCCCGGGGTGGTCGAGGGCGGGGACTAGTCCGGCCGCCGTCCCGGGATCGACGTCAGGACGGTGAACAGGACCATCGCGCCCTGGACCAGGAGCAGGACGCCGCGCAGGGCGGTGGGCTGCTCGACGCGGACCTCGGCGGCGCGGGTGGGCAGGGAGACGGCGACCTGGTGGTCCCAGGCGCGGACCACCGGGACCTGCCTGCCGTCGACGGTGGCGGTCCAGCCGGGTTCCTCGTTGGCGCCCACCACCAGCAGCCTGCCCTCCGGGCCGTCGGAGACGCGGGCGGCGGCCGCGGGCGGGGTGGCGTCGACCGGGACGACGCCCTCGGCGGCGAGCGAGGTCGGCGGGACGCCGCCGGTCACGGCGGTGCGGGCCAGCTCGGGCGACAGCAGCGTCGACGGCCCGGCGGTGAGCTGGACGCGGAAGACCGGCAGCCCGTCGGTGGTCGGCGGGGCGGCGGCCACGAGGTCGCCCGCCGCGGCGGCGAACCCGGCGTCCTCGGGCAGGACGATGAACAGCACACCAGCGGCCGCCGCCCTGGCGACGGCGGGGCGCACCCGGGCGCCGTCGCCGCTGCGCAGGTCGTCGGCCCAGCGCGCGAGCCGGTCCACGGCGGCGGCGGGCGGCGCGAGGTCGTCGTCACCCAGGGCGGGGAGCCTGCCCGCGGTCAGCCTGGGGTGGCCGTCGAGGGTCAGCACCCAGCGGCGGGTCTGGGCGAGTTCGGCGGTGAGCGAACTCGCCAGGCGGGGCCCGCCGTCGTCGTCCAGCGGCCCGACGGGTCCGGCGACGACGACCCCGGCGGCGAGCGCGCCCAGCGCCGCGACGCCCGCGACGGCCACCGGGCGCACCAGCGAAACGCGTCCCCCGGTGCGGCACAGGCCCATCAGCGCCCACACCAGGCCCCAGCCGACGATCAGCAGCGGTGTGCCCGCCCAGCCGTGCGACGGGGTCAGCCCGCCCAGCGGGGTCATCGGCACCAGCTGGACGAACGCCACGGCGAGCGCGCCCAACAGGGCGAAGCCCAGCCCCGGCAGCACGCCCCGGTAGGGCCGGAGCACCACGCCGACCAGCACCGCGATGACGAGCAGCGCGCCCAGGTACGGCCACGCGCCCGGCCCGCCCGCGTCCAGCGCCAGCAGCTCGGGCACGCCCACCGGGGGCGTCGGGAGCGGGGCGCCGAGGCCGTGCACGACCACGCCCGGGTGCTGGATGACCACCGCGGGCCACGGCAGCAGCAGCGCGAGCGGCATCAGCACGAGCATGAACAGCGCCGCGCCCCGGCGGCGCCCGTCGCCGGGCACGAGGACGAACCCGCCCAGCGCGACGATGACCAGCACCACGTGCGCCAGCGGCGCGAACGCGCCGATCACGGCCAGCCCGAAGGCAGTCCCGGCCGCGGTCGACAGCCACCGGCGGGTCGCCCCGGTCCGGGCGAGCAGCGCGATCACCCCGGCGGTGACCAGCGGCAGCAGGATGTGCACGACGACGGCGTCGAGTCTGCCCTGGGCGACGGCGGCGGACGCGGTGGGCAGCAGCGCGTAGCCGGTGGCCAGCAGGGCCCGCACCCAGCGGCGCACGGGCGCGCGCCGGGTGGCCAGGTAGGCCGAGAGCCCGGCCAGCGGCAGGTCGGCGAGCAGCAGCAGCGCCACCGCGGCCTGGGTGCCGCCGACGGGCGCGAGGACCAGGCCGAGCGTGCCGATCACGGCCATGGCCGCAGGCGTGGGCGCGGCGGTCCCGCCCGCGACGCCGTGCCAGGCCGCCAGGTACTCCGCCCACACCGCGCCCAGGTCGCCGACCGGGAGCAGCCGCCCGCCTGCCAAGGCCAGGCCCGCGCGGTCGATGTTGACCACGACGGCGAGCGCGAGCAGCCCGACGGCGAGCAGCAGCGGCGGGGACAGCAGCAGCTGGCGGACGACCCGGCCCCGGTCGACCGACACCAGCACCAGGTCCGGCTCCGGCGGGGGCCCGCTGCCGTCGCGGGGCACCGGGGACGGCCGCGGCTGCGGGCTCGGCCGCAGCCCGGGCGTCTCCTCGACCGGGATGGAGACGGCGACGGCGCTGCTCGGCCGCCGCAGCCCGGCCCGCCGCGGGCGCCCGGCCGCGCCCGCGGGCAGCGCCTCCGGGCCCGCGAGCGGCCTGCGCGTCCCGGGCGTCGGCGGCAGCCAGACGGTGGCGGGGTCGTACTCGACGGGCAGCCTGCCCAGCGCGGCGTCGGCGGCCACGCGCCTGCGCACGAGCGCGGAGACCGCGCCGCGCACCACGTTGCGCAGCCTGGTCGTGCGGCTGGTGAACAGCCCGCGCACCGGCCCGGGCCCGCCGCTGACGGCCCGCGCCCTGCGGCCCGCCCACAGCCCGGCGCGTCCGCTCAGCACATAGGACAGCGCGCGCAGTTCGGCGGCGCTCTCGGTCAGCCGTCGCTGCATGGCGAAGCCGAGCGAGCGCAGCAGGCACAGCGCCGCCAGCCGGGGCACGCCGAGCAGGAACGAGACCAGCCCGCAGTTGACCAGGAACGTGCGCAGGCCCATCGCCCGGTCCAGCGCGGCCTGCCCGGCCAGCCCGTCCACCGCGACGTCGACGCCGCGCAGCTCGGTGGTCATCGCGCGGGCGTGCCGCACGCGCGCGGATGGGACACAGAGGACGATCCGCCCGGACCGGTTGACCCGCCAGCCGAAGTCGATGTCCTCGCGCAGCACCGGCACCGCGCGGTCGAACCCGCCGAGCTCCTGCCAGACCGCGCGCCGCACGAGCATCCCGGCCGAGGACACCGCGAGCACCTCGGTGCTCTGCTCGAACTCCCGGCCCAGCCGCGTCCAGTCCAGTTCGGATGGTCCGATGCCGGTCTGCCGGTGGCCGGAGGCGTCGGTGGACAGGCCCGCGCCGACGACCATCCTCGGGTCGCGCCAGTCGACGGCCAGCGGGCCGAGCACGGCGGCGGACGGGGCGAGGTCGGCTGCGTTGAGCAGGTTGGCCAGGCAGTCCGGGTCGGGCGCGGAATCGTCGTGCAGCAGCCAGATCCAGCCGCCGGGATCGCCCCAGCGCTCGACGGCGTGGTCGACGGCGGCGTGCACCGCGTCGGTGTAGCCGGTGGACCGGTCCAGGGTGAGCACGCCGTCGAGCACCCGGTCGTCGCCGGTAGCCGCGGCGGCTAGCAGGCCGGGGGTGTCGTCGGCGGACCCGGTGTCGACGGCGATGACGTGCCGGGGCCGGGGGGTGGCGTGGCGCAGCGCCGAGAGCGCCAGCCGCAGCCACTCCGCGCCGTCGTGGCAGACGAGCACGGCCAGCACGGGCACGGTCGTCAGATTCCGAGGATGGGCAGCGCCCGCGGACTCCCTGGTCCTCCCGACCGCACCACGACCGCTCGCCATCGCGGGAACTCTAGATGCCGCCGCGCGCCCGTGGCGATGTGAGGTGCGCGATCCGGGCCGCCACCCCGATCGCGTTAACCACCAGTTAAACTGCGCGCTTCTTGAGCTTGCGGCGCTCCCGTTCGGACAGCCCGCCCCAGATGCCGAAGCGCTCGTCGTGCGCCAGGGCGTACTCAAGGCACTCGGCGCGCACCTCGCAGCCGAGGCAGATCCGCTTAGCCTCGCGGGTCGAGCCGCCCTTCTCCGGGAAGAACGCCTCCGGATCGGTCTGCGCGCACAGGGCGCGCTCCTGCCACTCCTGTTCTTCGGCCTCGTCGCCGAAGCCGGGCAGTCCGGCCTCCGGGCGTTCCCACTCCGCCGGCTGCACGACGTTGCCCCTGTCTTCGAATCCCTGCATATCGCCCGCCTCCTCGCCTTCCGCACTCCCCGGCTGGCGGATGCCATAGGCCGTCCCCGTGGCGAATGACATCGATGTGATTACACCCGTGTCGCGGCGGCGGGTCAAGCGAAGCCCCCAGCCGGGTGATGATGTATGCGCGGGCTACACCCATTCGGGTACCAGCGGAAACACGCCCAGATACCAGGCGGGCGGCCCCAGTTTCGCGAAACTTGCCACACTGGAGCCGTGCAGAGATCAGCAATTCGTCCCTCGCCCGTGTTCCTCGGCCTACTCGCGGTCACCGTCGGGGGCGGGCTGCTCACGCTCATCGACGACGACACCGCGCGCAGCGCGGGCGTCTTCCTGCTCGTCCTGGGCGGCTGGGCGGTGTCGCTGTGCCTGCACGAGTTCGGCCACGCGATCGTCGCCTTCCGCGGCGGCGACCGCGAGGTCTACTTCAAGGGCTACCTGACGCTGGACCCGCGCCGCTACACCGACCCGGTGCTGAGCCTGCTGCTGCCGCTGCTCCTGCTCGCCATCGGCGGCATCCCGCTGCCCGGCGGCGCCGTCTGGATCAACCACTACGCGCTGCGCTCCCGAGCGGTGGAATCACGCGTCTCGCTCGCCGGGCCGTTCGCCAACCTCGTCCTCGCGATCCTGCTGGCCGTCGTCGTCGCGGTGCTCCAGCCGCCCGCCGCGCTCGCGGCCGGGCTGTCGTTCCTCGCGCTGCTGCAGATGGCCGCGTTCGTGCTCAACATGCTGCCCGTCCCCGGCCTCGACGGCTGGGGAGCGCTGGAGCCGTACCTGTCCCACGACGCGCGCCGGATCGGCGCCAAGGCCCGGCCGTGGGCGCCGTTGATCCTGTTCGCCGTGCTCATCGGCATCCCGGGGGCGGCGGCCGTGTTCTTCGACGTCGTCTATTCGGTGTACGGGCTGGTCGGCGGGGACGAGTACGCCGCGGCACTCGGCTCCGGCCTGTTCTTCTTCTGGCGCTGACCGGGGTTTCACCCCATCGTGGAAGGATCGCGCGCGTGAAGGTTGTCGCAGTCGTCGGCGGGGTCGGCGGAGCCCGGTTCCTGCTCGGCGTCAAACACCTGTTGGGGCTGCCCGCCGTCGGCGAGCCGCCGGAGCCGTCCGCGCACGAGATCACCGCGATCGTGAACACCGCGGACGATATGTGGCTGCACGGGCTGCGCGTCTGCCCCGACCTGGACAGTTGCATGTACACCCTCGGCGGCGGCATCGACACCGAGCGCGGGTGGGGCCGGGCCGCCGAGACGTGGACGGTGGGCGCCGAGCTGGCCGCGTACGGCACCGAGGGCACCTGGTTCAACCTCGGTGACCGCGACATCGCGACCCACCTCGTGCGCACCCGGATGATGCGGGCGGGCTACGACCTCTCCGACATCACCGCGGCGCTGTGCCAGCGCTGGAAGCCGGGCGTGCGGCTGCTGCCGATGACCGACGACCGGGTCGAGACGCACGTGGTGATCGACGAGCCGGAGACCGGCGAGCGCAAGGCCGTGCACTTCCAGGAGTGGTGGGTGCGTTACCGGGCCGAGCCGCACGCGGAGTCGATCGTGCCGGTCGGCGCTGACGAGGCGACCGCGGGCCCCGGCGTGGTCGAGGCGATCGCCGAGGCCGACATCGTGCTGATCGCGCCGTCGAACCCGGTGGTCAGCATCGGCTCGGTGCTGGCGGTGCCGGGCGTGCGCTCGGCGCTGCGCAAGACCGAGGCCCCGGTGATCGGCCTGTCGCCGATCGTGCGGGACAAGGCCGTGCGCGGCATGGCGGAGGCGTGCCTGACCGCGATCGGCGTGCCCACGACCGCCGAGGCCGTCGGCCGCCACTACGGCTCGCGCGCCTGCTCGGACCAGGGCATCCTGGACGGCTGGCTGGTGCACTCCGGGGACGCTGCCGACGTGCCGAACGTCGCCGTGCGCGCCGTCCCGCTGATGATGTCCGATGTGGACGCCACGGCCGCGATGGCGCGGGCGGCGTTCGACCTGGGAGGAGTCGACATTGGCTGAGCACGGCGCGCGCGGGAAGGTCGAGGTCATCCCGGTGCCCGGGCTGCCGGAGTTCCGCCCCGGCGACGACCTGACCGGGGCGATCGCCTCGGCAGCGCCGTGGCTGCGCTCCGGCGACGTCGTGGTGGTCACCAGCAAGGTCGTGTCCAAGGTGGAGGGTCAGCTGGTGGCCGTGCCCGCCGACCCCTCGGCCCGGGAGCTGCGCAGGCGCGAGCTGGTCATGAGCGAGGCGCGGCGGGTGGTGGCCAGGGTGAAGAACACCGTGATCACCGAGAACCGGCTGGGCATCGTGCAGGCGGCCTCGGGCGTGGACAACTCGAACGTGGCGCGCGGCGAGGTCGCGCTGCTGCCCGCCGACCCGGACGCCAGCGCCGATGCCCTGCGCGGCGGGCTGCGCGAGCGGCTGGGCGTCGAGGTCGCCGTCGTGGTGACCGACACGATGGGCCGGGCCTGGCGGATGGGCCAGACCGACGCGGCGATCGGCGTGGCCGGGCTGGCCCCGCTGGCCCCGTACGCCGGCGAGGTCGACAGCCAGGGCAACGAGCTGGCGGTGACGCTGATCGCGGTGGCCGACGAGATCGCCGCGGCCGCCGACCTGGTCAAGGGCAAGCTGGGCGGCATCCCGGTCGCGGTGGTGCGCGGGCTGGAGATCGGCGGCGCGGGCTCGGCCCGCGACCTGCTGCGCCCGATCGACCACGACCTCTTCCGGCTGGGCACGAACCTGGCCGTCGAGCAGGGCCGCAGGGAGGCCGTGCTGGTGCGCCGGTCGGTGCGCGCGTTCGCAGGCGAGCCGGTCGACCACGCCGTCCTGCGGCGGGCCGCGGCCGTCGGGCTGACCGCGCCCGCCCCGCACCACACCCGCCCGGTGCGGTTCGCGCACGTGACGACCAAGCGCGAACTCCTCCTGGACGCCATGCGCTCGGCGTGGCGGGCCGACCTCGCCGCCGACGGCTGGACGCCGGAGCGGATCGACCGCAGGGTGGCGCGCGGCGACCTGCTGTACCACGCGCCGGAGATCGTGGTGCCGTTCCTCGTGCGCGAGGGCGCGCACAGCTACCCCGACGAGCGGCGCTCCTCGGCCGAGCGGTCGATGTTCATGGTCGCTGGCGGGGCCGCCGTGCAGGGGTTCCTCGTCGCGCTGGCGGCCGAGGGCCTGGCGTCGTGCTGGGTGTCGTCGACGATGTTCTGCGCCGACGTGGTCCGCGAGGTGCTGGACGTGCCGTCGGACTGGGAGCCGCTGGGCGCGGTGGCCGTCGGCCACCCGCCGGAGCCGCTGAGCCCGCGCGAGCCGCGCACCGACTCCGGCTGGGTCGAGCTGTGACGCTGCACGCCGACGCGGTGTCCACGTTGGACTCGTGGACGCCAGCGGATCCCGCGCAGGAGTCGCTGCGGCAGGCGTACCTGGGATACCTGGCCGGGCTGCCGGACGCGTGCTCGCGCTCGTGCGCGTCCGGGCACATCACCGCGTCGGCGCTGGTGTTCGACCACACGGGGACGGAGGTGCTGCTGACGCTGCACCCCAGGGTGGGCCGGTGGCTGCAGCTCGGCGGCCACTGCGAGCCGACCGACACGTCCCTGGTGGGCGCTGCGCTGCGGGAGGCCGAGGAGGAGTCGGGCATCATCGGCCTGACGATCGACCCGGTGCCGCTGCACCTCGACGTGCACCCGATCACGTGCTCGCTCGGCGTGCCGACCCGGCACTTCGACGTGCGGTTCGTGGTGCACGCGCCCGCGGGCGCGGCGGCCGTGCAATCCGCGGAGTCGGTGGACCTGCGCTGGTGGCCGGTCGACGGCCTGCCCGACGACCCGGACGGCGTCGCGGGCATCGGCCGGATGCTCGCGGCGCTGCGGTGATCCCCGTCGACCCCGCCTCGCCGGTCCCGCCGTTCGAGCAGGTGCGGGCGGGTCTGGCGCGGCGCATCACGGAGCGGACGCTGGCGGTGGGCACGAAGCTGCCGACCGTGCGGGCGCTCGCGGCCGATCTCGGGCTGGCGGCGAACACGGTCGCGCGGGCCTACCGCGAGCTGGAGGAAGCGGGACTGGTGGAGACCCGGGGCCGCGCGGGCACGTTCGTCGCGTCGGCGGGCGACCGGCCCAGGGAGCTGGTGCGCGAGGCCGCCGAGGCGTACGCCGTCGTCTGCCGCCGCTACACGATCCCGCCGGACGAGGCGATCGCCATCGTCCGGGCGGCGCTGGACGCGAACCGGCCCTGATCGTTTTCGCCGGTTCGGGTGGTTTGGGTATGCGATCGGGTCGGGGGTGCAACCCCCGACGGGTTCAGCAGCCGGACCCGAGGAGCCCTTATGCGTACCGCTGCCAGCGCGATGCTCGCCGCCATCTCCTTCGCCGCTCTGTCGGCGAGCCCTGCCGTCGCCGAGCCCGACCGGCTCACCCTGATCACCGCGGCGGGCGAGGTGACCGTCGAGGCCGAGCCTGGCGAGTGCGCGCCGGTCGACGGCCCCCTGGACGGCGCCCACCTCGTGCTGGCGGCCGAGAACCCGTCCCAGCGGGAGGCCGGTTTCTTCGGCGACGAGGGGTGCGAGGGCGAGCCGGACGCCGTCGTGGCGGCGGGTTCCGAGGGGGCGGTCACCGAACTGGTCAGGTTCGTGAAGTTCGCGGCCTAGCTCAGATCGCCCGGTAGTCGCGCGGTGAGAACCGCGGCCCGTAGCGGGGTTTGCCGAGACCGGCGGCGGTGATGTAGCAGACGGCGCGGTGGCGCTGGGGCGCGTAGGGGGCCAGGACCTCCAGCATCGCCGCGTCGTCGAGCCTGCGGTCCACCAGCGCGTGGCCGACGATGCCCGGCAGGTGGAAGTCGCCGATGCTGACCGCGTCCGGGTCGCCCCAGGCGCGCTGGGCGGTCTCGGCAGCGGTCCAGACGCCGATGCCGGGGACCTTGCGCAGCCACAGCCTGCCCTCGGCGCCGCCCAGTTCCGCAGCGCGCTCCAGCCTGCCCGCCACCTGGGCGGCGGCGATGATCGCGCGCCTTCGCCCGCCGTCGACGCCCGCCTTGTGCCACTGCCAGTCCGCGATGCCCAGCACCGCGGCGGGCGTCGGCGGCACGACCATCCCGTCCGGAACCGGACCGGGGGCCGCGACCCCGTGCCGCCGGGCCAGGTGCCGCCACGAGCGGTGCGCCTCGGTCCCGGTGACCTTCTGCTCCAGGATGGCCGCCAGCAGCACGTCCCACACCCGGCCGGTCGACCCCAGCCGCAGGCCGGGACGGCGGCGGCGCACCTCGGCGACGATCGGGTGGTGCGCGACGAACCCGGCGTCGTCGTCCCGCGCGCCGAGCAGCGCGGGAACGCCGTCCAGCAGGACGTCCGCGCCGGGTCCCCACGCCGAGGCCAGCACCTCGCCCGCGGCCACGCGCAGGCACAGCGTCCCGGGGCCCGCGGCGGTGTTGCCCGCCAGCCACGTGCCCCGCGCGTCCACCTGGAACGCCGGATCGCCGGGTCCCCTGCGCAGCGGACGCACGAGCGCGGGGAGGTCCAGCGCGCCTTCCGGCGTCCACCGGCGTTCGAGGATGGCGGTCACCAGCCGGAGGCTACCCGTTAGAGTTGCCCGCACAGCACCGAGAGGATGGCCGTGACCGACCTGCACGTCGTCGTGCCCGCCGGAGGGAGCGGCACCCGCCTGTGGCCGCTGTCGCGCGCCGGGCACCCGAAGTTCCTGCACCCGCTCACCGGCACCGACCGCTCGCTGCTGCAGGCGACCTTCGACCGGCTCGCCCCCATCGCCGCGCCCGAGCGGCTCTACGTCGTCACCGGGACCGCGCACGCCGCCGCCGTCTCCCGGCAGCTGCCCGCGCTGCCCGAGCGCAACATCCTGGTCGAGCCGCTGGCCCGCGACTCGTGCGCGGCGATCGCGCTGGCCGCGGCCGTGATCGAGCGGCGCAGCCCGGGCGGGGTCATGGCCTCCTTCGCCGCCGACCACCTCATCGCCGACACCGAGGAGTTCGCCCACACCGTCGGGCGGGCCGTGGACGGCGCCCGCGACGGCCTGCTCATGACCATCGGCATCACGCCCACCCGCCCGGAGACCGGCTACGGCTACCTCCGGTGCAGCGAGCAGGCTCGGCGGTCGGTGATCCAGCGGGTGCTGGAGTTCAAGGAGAAGCCCGCGCTGGACGTGGCCACCCGCTACGTGGAGTCGGGCAGCTACCTGTGGAACGCCAGCATGTTCGTCTGGCGGACCGACGTCTTCCTCGAGCAGCTGCGCGCCCGCCGCCCGGACGTGGCCGCGCCGATCGACGCGATCGCCGCGGCGTGGGACACCGACGACCAGGACGCGGTGCTCGGCGAGCTGTGGCCGACCATCCCGAAGGTGGCCGTCGAGTACGCGGTGATGGAGCCCGCTGCCGAGGAGGGCCTGGTGGCCACCGTGCCGGGCGACTTCGGCTGGAGCGACATCGGCGACTTCGACACCCTCGGCGACCTGCTCGGCGAGGACGTCGACGGCGCGAGCGTGGTGGGCGACACCGCGCGGGTCGTCGCTGTCGACAGCGCGCGCACGGTCATCGTCCCGTCCGACAGGCTCGTGGCGACGCTGGGCGTGGAGGACGTGATCGTGGTCGACACCGAGGACGCCGTGCTGGTGTGCCGCCGCGACCGCGCGCAGGACATCAAGCGACTGACCGAGCTCCTGCGCGCCCGCGGAGACAGCGATTTCCTCTGATTTCCCGGGAAGTCCCGCTGACGCCGCGTGGCGATCGGGCTACCCTGACAGCAGCACTCCCGGTCGGCAGGAAGGGCGGCGCATGGACCCCCGCGAGCGAGCCGAAGCCATCCTGGCGAGGGCCCGCGCACGCGGCGCGTACGTCGTCACCCCCGACAGCGCCACCAGCCCGATGGACGCCGCCGCCACGGTGCAGATCCCGAGGATGGTCGTGCGCAACGCCGACAACGACCCCGAGGTGACCTCGGTCTTCCCGGTGGCCGACGAGCTGCCCGCGATCGCGCAGGAGGCGGCGACCCAGTCGCTGGCCTCCCCGCCGCGCCCGACCGAGCGGCTGCCGAGGCAGGCCCCGCCGCCGGAGGAGCTCGACGGGATCCTGCCCACCACCAAGCAGCCGGGCGCCGACCGCTCCACCCTCAGCCGCCGCCTCGACGGCGGCCTCTAGCGCGACTGCGCCTTCAGCCGCAGGGCCAGGCCCGCGCGCACCGCGCCGCGGACCGGGGCCCACAGCGGACCCCGGTGGCGGTCGGCGATGAACCGGTAGGCGCTCTCGTGGTGGGCGGCCAGCATGCGCGCGGACGCCTTCGCCGTGGAGACGCCCTGGATGTGCATGACCTCGGCGGAGGGCACGTACACGTTCTGCCAGCCCGCGCGGGACAGGCGCTCGCCGAGGTCGACGTCCTCGAAGTACATGAAGTAGCGGGAATCGAAGCCGTCGACGGAGTCCCACGCCGTGCGCCGCAGCAGCAGGCAGGAGCCGGACAGCCAGCCCGCCTCCCGCTCGCGCGGGGCCTTGCCGAGCTGCTTGTACTCCCGCGTCCACGGGTTCGACGGCCACACCATGCCCAGCAGGCCGTGCCCGATCCCGCGGCCCAGGGACGGGACCTCGCGCGCTGACGGGTAGACCTCGCCGGATTGGCCGGTGATCAGCGGCCCGAACGAGCCGCCCCTCGGCCAGCGCTTCGCCGCGGCGAGCAGTTCGTCGAGCGAGCCCGGCCGCCACTCCAGGTCCGGGTTGCACACCACGATCCAGCCGTACTCATCCGGCAGCGCGGCGACCCCGCGGTTCGCGCCGCCGCCGTAGCCGAGGTTGCCGCCGGTGCGCACCAGCTCGACGTTGTCCCACTCGGCCGCGGCGGCCTCGGGCGCGCCGTCGGTGGAACCGTTGTCCGCCAACACCACGTGCACGGGACGGGTGGTCGCCTTGGTCAGCGTCTCCAGGAACCTCGGCAGCGTCGGGCCGGGCGAGTACGTCACGGTGACCACGGCGAGCGCGTCCCCGTAGCTGGTCTCGGTCACAGTCGGACATCCTGCCAGGCTCAGCGCGAGCGGCGGTGCGCGGCGTACGCGCGCCCGTAGACCTCCCGGTGCCGCTCGGCGGACGCGCCCCAGCTGAACTCCTTGGCCCGCTCCTGCGCCGCGGCCGCGAGCACCGCGCGCCGGGTGGGGTCGTCGAGCAGGTCGGTGATGGCGGCGGCGATGTCGCCCGCGCCGACCCCGCAGTACGCGACCGCGTCCCCGCCGACCTCGGGCAGCGACAACCGGCGCGTGGTGAGCACGCACGCCCCGCAGGCCATGGCCTCCAGCACCGGCAGCCCGAACCCCTCGCCCAGCGACGGATAGGCCACCAGCGCCGCCCCGCCGAGGAACCCGGCCAGGCTGTCGAAGGGCAGGTACCCGGCGCGGATCACGCGCAGCCGGTGCGGCACGGCGTCCAGGGCGCGCTCGATCTGGTGGTCCCAGCCGGGCTGCCCGGCCAGCACCAGCGCGGGCGGGTCCACGCGGCCCCGGCACGCGGCGGCGAAGCCGCGGATCAGCGCTGGCACGTTCTTGCGCGGCTCCAGCGCGCCCAGGAACGCCACGTACTCCTGGTCCCCCAGGCCGATCGCGGCGCGCGCCGCGGCCACCTCCGACGGCGACGGCGGGTGGAAGCGGTCGGTGTCGACGCCGTGCTGGATGATCTCCATGCGGTCGCGGGACGCGCCCGCGACGCGGGTCAGCTCGTCGGCCGTCGCCACGCTGGGCACGACGCAGCGGCCCGCGCGCAGCAGCGCGGCCTTGGTCCACGCCCGGAAGAACCGGGCCTTGATCGAGTGGTGCAGCACCGGGTCGGTGAAGAACGTGGCGTCGTGCAAGGTGACCACGGACGCGGCCGGACCGGCGAGCGGCATCGTGTAGTGCGGGGAGTGCAGCACCTGCGCGCCGAGCCTGCGGGCCAGCCGGGGCAGGGTCGTCTGCTCCCAGGTGAGCCGCGCGGTGCGGGCGGTGACCGCCTCGGCGGCGGGCACGATCCGGGAGTGCGGGGCCAGTTTGCTGTAGAGGACGGCGTCGCGGGGCTGGCAGACGATGCTCAGCGCGGCGCCGTCGGCGTCCAGGGCGGCGGCGAGGGAGTCGACGTAACGGCCCACGCCGCCCCGGTCGGCGGGCACGGCGGTCGCGTCGATGAGGACACGCGGGTCGGCCGTAGACACGCGGGCTAGCGTACGGCGTGACCGGGCGGGGATCTCCCGAACGGGGGAATTGCTCCCCATGTCACTCCAGGTGGACCGCCCACACCCGGGCCGCGGCGCGCGTCCAGGTGAACTCAGCTGCCCGCGCCCGCGCCCTGGTCACGCGCTCGTCGGGGGACTCCAGCGCGGCGCGCACCGCGCGGGCCAGGTCGTGCGGGTCGTCACGGCGGGCGACGACGCCGGTACCGGCGGCCACCTCGACCAGGGCGGGGGCGTCGGAGTGCACGACCGGCACGCCCTCGGCCATCGCCTCCAGCAGCGGCAGCCCGAACCCCTCGGCCCGGCTGGGCACGGCGAGGACCGCGGCGCCGCGCAGCGCGGCGCCCAGTTCGGCGTCGGTGACGCGGCCGAGCACGTGGACCTCCGCGCCGCTGCGGGCGGCCAGCGCGCGCAGGTCGACGTTCCCCCAGCCCGGCGGGCCCGCGACCACGAGGGGCAGGCCGACGGCGGGCATGGCCTCGACCAGAACGTCGAGCCCCTTGCGCGGTTCGACGGTGCCGATGGCCAGCACGTACTCGCGCGGCAGGCCGAGATCGACGTCGGCGGTGGGCAGCGCGGTGACGCCGTGCCCGATCACGTGGACCGGGGCGGGCCCGGGGGCGAAGCGGGCCAGTTCCTCCGCGACGGCATGTGTGGGCACGACGACGGCGCGGGCGCGCGTCACGGCCCGCTCGATCATGCGGCGGTGCCAGACCACGCCGCGCGGGGTCAGCGTCTCGGGATGGGTGTAGGGCACGGTGTCGTGGATGGTGACGACCGCGCCGTCCGGGGCCAGCGGGGTGGGGGCGTGCAGGCTGTCCGCGCGCGGGCGGGGCGGGAGGCCGCGTTCCCAGGCCAGCGCGAGCGCCCGGCGGGGCAGGGGGAGCCTGCGGGTGCGGATACCGGGGATGGCGGCGGGTCGGGTGTCGCGGCGCCACGCGGTGCGGCCCTCGACGCGCCAGCCCTCGGGGGCGGCGGCGGCGAGCGCGGCGGTCAGCTCGCGGGTGTAGCGGCCGGTTCCGCCGGGCACGGGGGCGACGAGCTGCTCGGTGAGCACGGCGAGCGCGGGCACCGGCCCAGGGTACGGTCGTCGCCGTGGATGCCCGCACGACGGTCGTCGTGGTCACCTGGCGGGGCCGCGACCACATCGCCGCCTGCCTGGCCGCGCTGGCGGCCCAGACCCGTCCACACCGGACGGTCGTGGTGGACAACGCCTCCGACGACGGCACCGCCGAGATCCTGGCGGACGCGGGCGTCGAGGTGCTGCGGCTGCCGGTCAACGCGGGTTACGCGGGCGGACTCGCCGCGGTGCGCCCCACGACGCCGTACACCGCCTGGCTGAACGACGACGCCGTCCCCGAGCCGGACTGGCTGGCCCGGCTGGAGGACGCCCTCGACGCGCGCCCCGACGCGGCGGCGGCGAGCGCGCACCTGCTGCGGCCGGACGGCGCCACCCAGTCCCTGGGCGTGCGCCTGACCGCCGACGGCCACGGCTACGACAGCGACGAGACCCCCGTCTTCGGCTTCTGCGGCGGCGCGGCCCTGCTGCGCACCGAGGCCGTGGGCGAGATCCCGGCGGACTACTTCTGCTACTACGAGGACACCGACACCGCGTGGCGCATGCGCCTGGCGGGCTGGGACGTCATCAGCGTCCCCGAGGCGCGGGTGACCCACGCCCACGGCGCGAGCACGGCGATCGGGTCGGAGCGTTTCCACCTGTGGAACGAACGCAACCGCCTCCGCACCCTCTTCCGCTGCGCCCCCCGCCGCGTCGCGTGGACCCAGCTCGCCCGCTTCGCCGCGCTGACCGCCGTGCTTCCCCTGCGCCGCGCCAAGCCGGACGCCCCCAACTTCCGGTTCCGCCTGCGGGTGCGGGTCCTGGCCGAGGTGCTGGCCAGGGTGCCCCGCCCGCGCGCGGACCGCGCGAGCCGGGCCAGGGTGTGGCGGGAGTGGACCTAGGTCCGGGCGAACTCCTGGTCGTCGTAGGTGCTGCCGGTGACCGCGGTGTTGCGGATGATCTTCTGGGTCTGGGTCAGGTTGGCGATCGGCAGGTCCCCGACCCGGTCGGAGATCCGCTTGATCGGCTCCATCGTGGTCTTGACCTTCTCCAGCACCGGCTTCACCCGGCTGACGATGTCGGCCAGCTTCTTCATGGTGTTGACGATCTTCTGCAGCCAGTCCGAGACCCGCTTCGACCACTTGGCCACGATCCGGATGATGTCGGCGACCAGCGCGGGGGTGGCCAGCCCGACCGTGACGACCGCGGCGAGCGCGGCCTTGGCCAGCCACTTGACGATCTCCGCGCACGCGTCGGCGATCAGGTCTCGCACCGTGGTGCGCACGACGGAGACCGCGATGCCCGCGCCGGACACCGCGGCGGAGACGGCGTCGGCGGCGACCGCGGCGGCCTCGATCAGCTTGGCCTCGCCGAGGGCGACCGGGGTGTAGGCGTCGACCGCAGGCCCGCGCCAGGGCGCGGTGTCCTCGGTGACGACCCTGGTCATGTCCGCCCCGGTGGTGCGCAGGTGGTTGGCGACGTTGGCCCAGGTCGTGGCGTTGGACTGCACGATGTCGGGGTTGCCAGCGAGGCTGTTCAGCATCTCCGGCAGCGGATCGACGTGCTCCATCGCCCAGGCGAACGCCCCGGAGAGCAGCGCGCCGAACGGGTCGGCGATCACCGCGAGGGCGTCCAGCGCGGCCGCCCCGCCCGCGATCCCGGCCTCGAGGTAGTCGCCGTTGTCGATGGCCTTCTTGGCGTCGACCGCGAAGTCGTAGACGACCATGCCGTCTTCCGGGCTGGTCAGCGGGGTCACGGGGGCGACGAGCGGATTGGTCATGTCAGTTCCCCAGCAGGTCGTCGATCGCGTCGAACATGTCCTTCGCCGCCTGTTCGGCGAAGTCGTAGGAGTCGGCCATCGCCCGGACGCCGCCCGCGGTGGCGCCCACGGCGCCCTGGGTGGCGGCGATCGCGCCCATGCCCAGCACCTCGATGGCCCCGATCAGCGGGGTGAGGATGGGGCTGCACAGGATGCCGTAGGCGTCGGTGCCGTTCAGCGAGACCTGGCTCGCGGCGTCCTGCGCGGTGGCCAGCCGGCCGCTGATCCCGTCCAGCCTGCCCGCGTGGGCGCGCATGGCGTCGGTGTGGACGTCGTACCCGTCGGGCATGTCCCTGTCCCCTCAGTCGAGCCAGCTGTCGCGCTGGTCGAAGTCGTCGTCGTCGCGGGGGCGCGCGGGCGGGGTCTGCGGCTCGGCCCGCCCGAACCGGTCGTCGTACCCGGCCATGAGCATCCCCATCGTCTCGGAGTCGCCGCCGATCAGCGGGGCGACCGACTCGCGGACCCGATCGCCGACCTTGGCCTGCGCGGTCCTGAGCACGGTCAGGATCGACGCGGCGACCTCGTCGGGGGCCTTGTCCAGCGCGGCGTGGGTCAGCCGCAGGTCGGCCACGTTGCCCGTCGCGTCCACCACCACCGTCACCGACGAGTCGGCGCTCGTCTCGGTCACGCGCAGCCGCTCGGTCACCGCCCGCAGTTCGTCGGCCTGGCGCAGCTTCGCCTCGATCTGCGCCTGGAACCCGGCCAGCATCGACTCGGGAGAACTCATCCCGCACCTCCGTCTCCACCGGCTCCGACGGGAGCCGGTTCCGTCCGGTTCCGCCCGATCACGATTTCCTCGCGATGGGCGAGAGGGCCACCAGTGCCCCGAGCACGCCCAGACCCCCGCCGACCAGCGCGATCAGCCACAGCGGCCGGGGCTCGAAGTCGGCCCGGTAGACCTGCGCGGCGCGCGCCCCCGTCCGGTTGCCCTGCGGCACCGCCCGCTCGACCACGGCGACCTGCCCGTCCTCCGGGCCGAACTGCAGCGGGTCGTCGGGCCGCACCCGCTCCACCCGACCGCTGTCCCAGCGCACGTCCAGGTCGCACCGCCAGAGGTCGCCGACGGTGAGCCCGTCGATCACACCCTCGTCCTGGCAGCCCAGGACGGTCGCGACGCCCCGGTCGGTGATCTCGGTGCCCAGCACGAACGCGCCCATCCGGTCGGCCGCGTTCAGCCCGGCGAGCGCGATCGCCAGTCCGACCGGTGTCGTGATCAGTGCCGCGAGCTTCCCCATACCCATGCCGACAGCCAACCAGAGGCGTCGGCACGCCATCACTGCCTGCGATGAGGCACGCTGTGCCTAGCAAAGCGTGGGTGAGGCGTGAGGAGGCAGGCGTTGGCTCAGGGGGTGCTGCCCGAACTGTCGGTGGTGGTGGTCAACTACCGGGGGGCCGAGGACACCGTCGCGTGTCTGCGGGCGCTGCGGTCCGACCTCGACTACCCGGCCGATCGGCTGCAGGTGATCTGCGTCGACAACGCCTCCGGGGGCGATGACGCCGACCGGATCGCGGCTGTCGACGGGGTCGAGCTGGTGCGCAGTGACGAGAACCTGGGGTTCGCGGGGGGCTGCAACCTCGGCGCCGCGCACGCCCGCGGCCAGGTGCTCGCCTTCCTCAACAACGACGCCCGCCCGCACGAGGACTGGGCGAAGGCGGCCGTGCGCACGCTGGCCGAGCACCCCGACGTCGCGTGCGTGGCCAGCAAGGTGCTGGACTGGGACGGGGAGCGCATCGACTTCGTCGACGGCGGCATGACCTGGTTCGGCATGGGCTACAAGCGCCACGCCGGTCAGCCCGACGACGGCAGGCACGACGCTCCCCGGGACGTGTTGTTCGCCACCGGGTCGGCCATGTTCGTGCGCACGAGCGTCTTCGCCGAGCTGGGCGGGTTCGACGAGCGGTTCTTCATGTTCTACGAGGACGTCGACCTCGGCTGGCGGCTGAACCTGCGCGGCTGGCGGGTGCGCTACCAGCCCGACTCCCTGGCCTTCCACCGCCACCACGCCTCGATGTCCAAAGTGGAGGACGCTGAGGCGCGCGAGCTGTACCTGTTGGAGCGGAACGCCCTCGCCGCGCTCTACAAGAACCTCTCCGACGACACGCTCGCCAAGGCGCTGCCCGCCGCGATGGCGCTGGCCATCCGCAGGGCGACCGCGCGCGGGGAGGTCGACCCGACCCAGCTGGAGATCCGCGACCAGCCGATCCAGACGTCCATCCCGGCGGCCACGCTGGCCGGGGTGCTCGCCATCGACCAGTTCGTGGAGCTGCTGCCGTCGCTGAGCGCGTCACGGGAGGCCGAGCAGGCAGCGCGGGTGCGGTCGGACGCCGACCTGGTCCCGCTGATGCGCAAGGCGATGGAGCCCGCCTACCCGCTGCCGCGCTACCTGGCCGCGCACGACATCCTCGTCGAGGCGTTCGGGTTGGAGGCGGCCTTCGGCGGCAGGCGCAGGGTGCTGGTCGTCACCGGCGACGCGATCTCCGAGCGGATGGCCGGTCCGGCGATCCGCGCCTGGAACATGGCCGACGTCCTGGCCGCCGAGCACGACGTGCGGCTGGTCACCGTCAACCCGGTCTGCGCTCCCCCGGAGGCGGCCTTCCCCGTGCTGGGCGTGCGCCGCCGCGAGCTGCCCGCGCAGGTCGACTGGGCCGACATCGTGGTGCTGCAGGGGCACGCGCTGGAGCTGGCCCCCGAGCTGAAGAAGACCAGCTCGACCAAGATCGTGGTCTGCGACGTCTACGACCCGATGCACCTGGAACTGCTGGAGCAGGGCAAGGACACCGTCGCCGAGCAGCGCGAGCTGGACCTCATCGGCGTGACGAAGGTGCTCAACGCCCAGCTGGAGCGCGGCGACTTCTTCATCTGCGCCAGCGAGCGCCAGCGGCACTTCTGGCTCGGCCACCTGATGGCGCTGGGCAGGCTCACCCCCGACATCTACGACACCGACCCGACCCTGCGCTCGCTGCTGGACGTGGTGCCCTTCGGCCTGTCCGGCAAGCCGCCGCAGCAGACCAGCTCGCCGATCAAGGGCAGGCTGGTGGGCGGGTCCGACCGGGTCGTGCTGTGGGCGGGCGGGGTCTACTCGTGGTTCGACCCGCTGACCCTGGTCGAGGCGATGGGCGAGCTGGCGACCCGCCGCAAGGACGCGCGGCTGGTGTTCCTGGGGATGAAGCACCCGAACCCCGAGGTGCCGGAGATGGACATCGGCGCGCGGGTGCGGGCGCTGTCGGCGCGGCTGGGGCTGACCGGCTCGTCGGTGTTCTTCAACGAGACGTGGGTGCCCTACGAGGAGCGGCAGAACTGGCTGCTCGACGCCGACTGCGGGGTGACCACCCACTTCGAGCACGTCGAGACGACCTTCGCGTTCCGGACCCGGGTCCTGGACTACCTGTGGGCGGGCCTGCCGATCGTCACCACCGACGGCGACTCCTTCGCCTCGCTGGTGCGGCGGGAGGGCCTGGGCGTGGTCGTCCCGTCCGAGGACCCGCACGCGCTGGCCGACGCGCTGGAGAAGGTGCTGTACGACACCGATTTCGCCACCGCCTGCCGGGACCGGATCGCCGCGGTCCGGGAGAGCTTCACCTGGGAGAACGTCCTGGCCCCGCTGACCGCCTTCTGCCGCGACCCGCGCCCGGCCGCCGACCGGCTGCCCGGCGCGTCGCCGCTGGTCACCCGGCCAGCCATGGGCGTGGCCGACCGCGTGCGCCGCGACCTGGGGCTGGTCCGCGAGTACCTGGACGCGGGCGGCGCGGGGGAACTGGCCCGCCGCGCCGCGGGCCGGGTCCGCAGGGTGGCCAGGGAGCGGTTGGGGGGCCGGACCGATGGCTGACCGGCGCACCGGACCCGTCGCGCTCATCATGCTGGGAAGGGCCCATGGCTGACCTGCGGGTACTCATCGACGGCACGCCCCTGCTCGGCGCGCGGACCGGCGTCGGGCGCTACACCGCCGCGCTGGCCGAGGAGCTGGCCGCCGCGGCCGGGGTGTCCATGCGCGCGGTGGCGTTCACCCTGCGCGGGTGGCGGGCGCTGCGGCGCGTCCTCCCGCACGGCTCGCAGGCGCGCGGCATGCCCGTCCCGGCCCGGCTGCTGCGCAAGGCGTGGCTGCGCGCGCCGTTCCCGCCGGTCGAGCTGTTCGCCGGGCTCGCCGACATCGTGCACGGGACCAACTTCGTCCTGCCCGCCGCCCTCCGCGCGCGCGGCGTGCTCACCATCCACGACCTGGCCTTCCTCGACGCGCCCGACGAGCTGCCGCCCAGCGACGCCACGCTGCCGGAGCTGGTGGCGATCTCGGCCCGCCGCGCGCGGATGATCTGCGTGCCGACCCAGGCCGTCGCCGACCGGGTCACCGAGCGCCTCGCCGTCCCGGCGGAGCGGATCGCGGTGACCCCGCTGGGCGTCGACCTGGCCTGGTTCACCGCCCGGCCGCCGAACGACGCGCTCACCGAGCGGCTCGGCCTGCCGTCGGAGTACCTGCTGTTCGTCGGCGGCGCGGGCCCGCGCAAGGCGCTGCACTGGCTGCTCGACGCCCACGCCGCCACCCCGTCGCTGCCGCCGCTGGTGCTGGCCGGACCGGGCCACGAGACCGCGTCCGCGCGCGTGCTGTCCACCGGCTACCTGTCCGAGGTGGACCTGCGCGCTGTGGTCGCCGGGGCCTCGGCGCTGGTCCTGCCCTCCCGGGACGAGGGCTTCGGGCTCCCGGTGTTGGAGGCCATGGCCTGCGACGTGCCGGTGGTGTGCACGGACGTGCCCGCGCTGCGCGAGGTCGCTGGCGGGCACGCCACGCTCGTGCCGTACGAGGACACCGAGGCCATGGCCACGGCCCTGACCGCGGCCCTGGAGAACCCGCCGTCACCGGCGACCCTGGCGACCCGGCGCACGCACGCGGCCAGCCACACCTGGCGGCGCTGCGCCGAGCTCACCATCGCGGCCTACCGCAAGGCGCTCACGAACTGACCCGGAAGTCGTGCGCGGCGAACGCCGCCGACAGGGCCTCCCGCCACGGCCGCAGCGGGGTCAGGCCCGCCTCGACCCACGAGGCGTTCGACAGCACGGAGTACGCCGGGCGCTTCGCGGGCGTGGGGTAGTCCGCCGTGGTGCAGGGCGAGACGCGGTCCGGGTCCGCGCCCAGCTCGGTGAAGACGGCCCGGGCGAACTCGAACCACGTCGTCTCGCCACCGCCCGTGCAGTGCAGGATCCGGGACGCGGGCGCCGCGCCCTCGGCGATCCGGTTCGCCAGCTCCACCAGCCCGGCGGCCAGGTCGGCCGCCCAGGTCGGCGCGCCGCGCTGATCGTCCACAACGGACAGCGTCTCCCGCGAGGACTCCAGTCGGGCCATGGTCTTCACGAAGTTCGAGCCGTAAGCGCTGTAGACCCACGACGTCCGCACGACCCAGGATCGGGCCCCGGAGCCGAGCACGGCGTCCTCGCCCGCCAGCTTCGTCACCCCGTAGGTCCCTTGTGGACCGACCGGCGAGTCCACGTCGTACGGCGTGGTGGCGTCGCCCGCGAAGACGTAGTCCGTCGACACGTGGATCAGCGGCACATTGCGCGACGAGCAGGCAGCGGCGAGCACCCGGGGCGCGTCGGCGTTGACCGCGAACGCCCTGGCAGGCTCGGACTCGGCCTTGTCCACCGCGGTGTACGCCGCCGCGTTGATCACCACCGCGGGGGCGGCCAGCGAGGACACCGCCTCGATGACCGCGCCCGCCGAGGTCACGTCCAGCTCGGCCGAGGTGGGCGCGTGGACGGCCACGCCGGGCACCTCGGCCAGGGAGCGGCCGAGCTGCCCGCCGCCCCCGGTCACCAGCAGGTTCAGCACGGTCACACCCCGGCCCGCGCGCGCAGCGGCTCCCACCACGCCCGGTTGTCCCGGTACCAGGCCACGGTCTCGGCCAGACCGGTCTCGAACGGCACGCGCGGGGCGTAGCCGAGCTCGGTGGAGATCTTGGTGATGTCGACGGAGTAGCGCCGGTCGTGGGCCTTGCGGTCGATCACCGGCTGCACCATGGACTCGTCCGCGCCGGTCGCCTCCAGCAGCAGCGAGGTCAGCTCGCGGTTGGTCAGCTCGGTGCCGCCGCCGATGTTGTAGACCTCCCCCGGCCTGCCGCCGTCGGCGACCAGCTGGATGCCGTGGCAGTGGTCGTCGACGTGCAGCCAGTCGCGCACGTTCAGCCCGTCGCCGTAGAGCGGGACCTTCTTGCCGTCCAACAGGTTGGTGGTGAACAGCGGGATGACCTTCTCGGGGAACTGGTACGGACCGTAGTTGTTCGAGCACCGCGTGACACAGACGGGGAGTCCGTGGGTGCGGTAGTACGAGCGGGCGATCAGGTCCGAGGACGCCTTGGACGCGCTGTACGGCGAGTTCGGCTCCAGGGGGTGGGTCTCCGGCCACGACCCGACCTCGATCGAGCCGTACACCTCGTCGGTCGAGACGTGCACGAACTTGCGCACGTCGGCGTCGAGGGCGGCCTGCAGCAGCGTCTGCGTGCCCAGCACGTTGGTGCGGATGAACTCGGCCGACCCGGCGATCGAGCGGTCGACATGGGACTCCGCGGCGAAGTGCACGACCAGGTCGGTGCCCGCCATCAGCGAGGACACCAGCTCCGCGTCGCAGATGTCGCCCTGCACGAAGCGCAGCCGGGGGCTGTCGGCGACCGGGTCGAGGTTGGCCCGGTTGCCCGCGTAGGTGAGCAGGTCGAGCACCACGACCTCGGCGTCGGCCAGGCTCGGGTACGCCCCGCCGACGGCCTGCCGCACGTAGTGCGAGCCGATGAAGCCCGCACCGCCAGTGACCAAAACCCGCATGTCCGTCCCATCGATCGTCGTCCTGGGCGCACCGATCCTCGCACGCGAGGCAACCGCGAGCCCTGTCACTGCGTGTTATCGATACCGGCGAGCGAACACTTACGGGTGGAGTCTCGGTAAATTGGCGGTGGACGGGCCGGTGGGGGAACGGGGAGGACGCGCGTGGACGAGCGTGCCCAGGAGGCGTGGTTACGCGGGGGCCGGGCGCTGGTGCGCACCGTGGCCGCCCTCGCCTCGGTCAGCGTCCTGGCCGCTGCCGCCTACGGGTGGGTGACCTTCGGCGACGTCGACGCCGACACCGTCACCACCGACGTCATCCCGGTCGAGGTGGCCGAGTCCGGTCCCGAGCCCCTCGACGGCGCGGTCGACCTGCTGCTGGTCGGCATCGACAGCCGCACCGACGCCTACGGCAACCCGCTGCCGCGCGAGGTGCTGGACATGCTCAACGCCGGGGAGGCCGAGGGCGAGCGCAACACCGACACCATGATCCTGGTGCACATCCCGGTCGACGGCAGGCGCGCGGTGGCCTTCTCCTTCCCCCGCGACTCCTGGGTCGACATCGGCGAGGGCTTCGGCAAGGCCCGGCTCAACTCCGCGTTCGCCCACGCCTACAACGACACCCGCGCCACCCTGCTGGACGAGGGCGTCGACGACCCCGACGAGCTGGACCGGCGGGCCACGGTCGCGGGCCGCAAGAACCTCATCGCCGCCATCGAGCGGCTGGTCGGCCCCGAGCTGACCATCGAGCGCTACGCCGAGGTCAACCTGGCCAGCTTCTACGAGGTCACCAAGGCCATCGGCGGGGTCGAGGTGTGCCTGAACGAGCCGGTGGACGACTGGCGCTCCGGCGCGCGGTTCCGGGCGGGCAGGCAGACGATCTCCGGGCGGGAGGCGCTGGCGTTCGTGCGCCAGCGCTACGGCCTGCCCAACGGCGACCTCGACCGGATCGTGCGCCAGCAGGTGTTCCTCGGCGCGCTGGCCGACAAGGTGCTCTCCGCGGAGATGCTGACCAGCCCGACGAAGGCCCGCGAGCTCATCTCGGCGGTGCAGCGCTCGGTCGTGCTGTCCAACGGCTGGAACCTCTCGCGGTTCGCCGCGCAGATGTCGGGGCTGGTCAGCGGCAACATCGAGTTCCACACGATCCCCACCCAGGGCGACGCCACCATCGGCGGCGCCGCCGTGCTGCAGGTCGACCCGGACGAGGTGCGCGCCTACGTCGAGCAGGTCACCGGCGTCGTCGACCAGGCGGCCACCGGCACTGTCAGCCCGACGACGACCTCGACGACCGGCGCCTCGACGACCGCGCCCACCACCACCGCGGTCGAGGACATCACCGTCGAGGTGCGCAACGCCTCCAACACGATCGGCCTCGCCGGTGACGTGCTGAAGGCCCTGACGGCCCTGGGCTACCTGCCCGGCGGCGTCGGCGACGAGCGCGTCCAGTCCGGGTCGGTGATCCGCCACGCCGAGGACGAGCAGGACAAGGCCAGGACAGTGGCGGCGTCGCTGGGCGGGGACTTCACCTTCGTCGCCGACGCGTCCGTGGCCACCGGGCACGTCCGGGTCGTGCTGGGCACCAGCTTCCAGACCAGTGGGCTCGGCGGCCGGGAGATCCTGCGCATGCAGCCCCCCACCGCGCCGACCCGGCCGACGGTCGCCGCGGGCTCGGTCCCCTGCGTGAACTGACGCCCCTGATCACGATCGGTGATCGGTGGGCGCGAGCGGCCGGGAACGCGCGCGTCCACCGTCCCCGGTTGTCTAGGCTTCACCGGGGGCGAGGGAGGGGATCGTGACGGAGAAGACGGGGGTGCGCCGCGGCCTGCTGTGGACCGGGCGCGGCGTGGTCACGCTGGTGTCGGCCGCCGTGGTCGCGGCCATGGCGGTGGTGTGGGCGCGGATCGACACCTTCCAGGAGAAGGTGACCACGACCGACGCGCTCGTCGTCGCCCAGGAGGGCCCGGACGCCCCGCCAGCGGACGACGGCGCCAACGACATCCTCCTCGTCGGCAGCGACACCCGCACCGACCTGCAGGGCAGGCCGCTGTCGGCCGAGGTGCTGCGCCAACTGCGCACCGAGGCCACCGACACGGTCAACACCGACACGCTCATCCTGCTGCGCCTGCCCAAGAGCGGCGGCAAGGGCTACGCGGTGTCCATCCCGCGCGACACCTACGTGGCCGTCCCCGGGCACCGCGACGAGAAGATCAACGGCGCGTTCGGCGTGGTGAAGGCGCTCAAGGCGCAGGCCATGGTCGACGCCGGGGAGGCCGACCGGGAGCGGATCGAGCGCGAGTCCGACAGCGCGGGCCGCACGGCGCTCATCCAGGCCGTGCAGGGCCTGACCGGCGTGCGCGTCGACCACTACGCCGAGATCACCCTGTACGGGTTCTATCTGCTCACCGAGGCCATCGACGGCGTGGACGTCTGCCTCAACCACGGCACCAGCGACCCCGACTCCGGGGCCAGCTTCCGCGCGGGCCCGCAGACGGTGCGCGGCGGCGACGCCGTGGCGTTCGTGCGCCAGCGCAAGGGCCTGCCGCGCGGGGACCTCGACCGGATCGTGCGCCAGCAGACGTTCCTGGCCTCGGCGATGAACAAGGTGCTCAGCGGCGGCACGCTGACCGACCCCCGGCGGCTGGGCGCGCTGGAGGACGCGGTGTCCAGGACCGTCGTGATGGACCCGGGCCTGCACTTCCTCGACCTGGTCAACCAGGCGCGGGCGCTGGCGTCGGGGCAGGTCGAGTTCGTCACCATCCCGGTGACCGGCGTCGGCGCGCGCAACGACCGGGGGCAGAGCATCATCACCGTCGACGTGCCCGCCGTGCGCGCGTACGTGGCCGCGCTGGTCTCCGACGCGCCGCCGCCGAAGCCCGCGCCGCCGCCCGTGGTGGGCGACGGCCTGATGGGCGGCAGGCTGTTGACCCTCAACGCGCGCGCCCGCGCCGCCGTCCCCTGCGTCGACTGAGGAAGCCCCGTGAGCCTGACCGAGCACCTGCTGAGCCCCCTGCCGCCCGCGCGGCCCGCCGTCACCCACTACGACGACGCCGCGGGCACCCGCGTCGAACTGTCGGCGGCGACGCTGGCGAACTGGGCGGCCAAGACCGCGAACTGGCTGGTCGACGAGCACGACGTCGAGCCGGGCGACCCGGTGGCGGTGCGGCTTCCCGCGCACTGGCAGACCGCCGGGGTGCTGTTGGGCGCGTGGTGGTGCGGCGCGCACGTGGTCGCCGACGGCGACGCGCGGGTGACCTTCGTGGTCCCCGGCGAGACCGGACCCGGCGTGCTCGCCGCGGTGTCGCTGGACCCGATGGGCCGCGACCTCGGCGGCCCGGTCGACGGCGCGGCGGACTTCGTCGGCGAGGCGCGGCTGTGCGGCGACGACTTCCTGGGCGGCCCGCTGCCCGGCGACACGCCCGCGCTGGCCGGGATGACGGTCGACGAGGTGCTGGCCGCCGCCCGCGCCCTCGATCTGCCGCGTGGCGCCCGCGTGCTGTCCACACGGGACTGGACGGTCCCGGACGGCGTGCTGGCCGCGCTGGTCGCGCCGCTGGCCGCGGGCGGGTCCGTGGTGCAGGTGAGCAACCCCGCGCGGCTGGACGCGCACCGGGCCGCCGAGCGCACTACCGTCGACCTGTGACCCGATCGTTCGCCGACAAGGTGGCCGTGGTGACGGGCGCGGCGTCGGGCATCGGCGCGGCGCTCGTGCGGCGGCTGCTCGCCGAGGGCGCGCGGGTGGCCGCGTCCGACATCGACGAGCTCCCCGAGACCGGCGCTCGCCGCTACCGGCTCGACGTCGCCGACCGCGACGCGGTCCACGCCCACGCCGCGGCGGTCGCCGCCGAGTTCGGCCGGGTCGACCTGGTGGTCAACAACGCGGGCGTGGCGCTGAAGGGCACCGTGGCGCAGATGTCCGACGAGGAGCTGCGCTGGGTCATGGACGTCAACTTCTGGGGCGTCGTGCACGGCACCCGGGCGTTCCTGCCGCACCTGGTCGCCGCGCGCGGGTCGGTGGTCAACATCTCCAGCGCGTTCGGGCTGATCGCGGTGCCGTCGCTGAGCGCGTACAACGCCTCGAAGTTCGCGGTGCGCGGGTTCACCGAGGCGCTACGCCAGGAGATGGCGGGCACCGGGGTCGGGGTGACGTGCGTGCACCCGGGCGGGATCAAGACCAACATCGCGCGCAAGGGCCGCACGTCCGACCCCAGCGAGAAGGCGGATTTCAACCGCTCCCTCGACAAGGTCGCCATCACGTCCCCGGACGCGGCGGCCCGCCGGATCCTCGACGGGGCGCGGAAGGACAAGGCGCGGGTGCTCGTCGGGCCGGACGCCTACGCGATCGACCTGCTGCCCCGGCTACTCGGGTCGCTCTACCAACCGCTCGTGAACCGGCTCTTCCGCGCCGGGCAGTCCTAAGTCGATCACCAGGTCGGCCTCGGCGGCGGGATGCCGCCAGTGCCCGCCGCAGCCCTTGGGGCAGGGGTGCTCCATCTCGCGCAGCACGAACCCGTCCTCGGTGGGGATCGCCTGCTGCCACCGCAACAGGCCCAGGCCCTCGCAGTGCGGGCAGGTGCGATCGGTCACACCCGTCAGGGTCACAGTGGATCATCCGCCCCGCAAGGGCGTCCCGCCAGGCGGACGGGGTGAGCGGCGAACGGGCGGCCACCGGCGTCGGACGGCGGGACGCCGGTGGTCCACATGGGTCAGCCCATGGACTTCTGGCCGTCGAGGGACTCGCGGATGATGTCGGCGTGGCCCGCGTGCTGCGCGGTCTCGGCGACGATGTGCAGCAGGGCGCGGCGGGCCGTCCAGCTCACGTCCGCCTCGAACCAGGGCGCCGTGGGCAGCGGGTGGGCGAGGTCGAGGTCGACGGTCTTGACCAGCTCGTCGGTCTCGCTGGCGACCTCGGCGTAGCTGTCGAGGACCTCCTCCAGCGTGCCGGTGAGCCGGAAGTTGTCCAGCCAGCCCTCGACGGCGTCGCTGGAGAAGTCCATGGCCCTGGGTCCGTCGGTGATGAACCGGCGCCACTGCAGCTCGGTGGCGGCCACGTGCTTGATGAGACCGCCGAGGGTCAGCTCGCTCTCGGTGGTGCGGGCGCGCGCCTGCTCGTCGGTCAGGCCGCGGACGGTGTGGCGCAGGAAGTGGCGGGCCTTGGCCAGCGACTCCAGGATGTCGGCCCGCTCGCCGGTCAGGACGGTCTCGGTGGTGGTCATCGTGGTTCCCCTCTCGGTGTCTGGGACCACTGTATGGCGGGTTCCGGACAGGTTCGGTCCTCAACGACGAACCCGGTAGCCTCTTTTCCCGATCACCGCGCTTGGAGGAGCCGCATGGTCCGCGCCTTCTGGTCGTACCGGATCGACGACGACCGCCACGACCGCGGCATGCTCACCACCCTCGCCCAGGCCGTGCGCGACGAGTTCGCGATGATCGCCGGGGCCGAGCTGGAGCTGTTCATCGACACCGACCTGGCCTGGGGCGACGACTGGCGCGACCGGATCGAGGCTGCGGTGGCCTCGGCGGCGTTCTTCATCCCGGTGCTGACGCCGCGGTACTTCCAGAGCACGTTCTGCCGGGAGGAGTTCCTGGCGTTCGTGTCCAAGGCCAAGCGGATCGGGCTGGCCGACCGCGTGCTGTCCCTGCTGTACGTCCCGGTCCCGGACCTCTCGTGCGACGCCCCGGACGCACTGATGGCGCTGGCCGCGCGCTACCAGCACCAGGACATCACCGCCCTGCGCGCCGCCGAGCCGCACGACCGCGAGTTCCGCGCCACGGTCCGCGCGCTGGCCCGGTCCCTGCTGGACCTCAGCCGCGCCGCGGCGCCCTCCGGGGCGGACCCGGGCGCGTACGACGCCCTCATCCGGTCGGCCTCGGCGGCGGTGCCGAGGCTGGCGTCGAGCCTGGCGGGCTTCCACACCGAGCTGGTGGCGCTGCAGGCGCCGATCACGTCCAGCCTGCTGGTCACCACCGTGCCCGGTCCGCCGACCGACCTCATCCCCCTGACGGCCCGCCTGGACACCCACGCCACCCGCTTCGCCGAGGACGTCGTCCGGGTGGACACCGACGTGCGGGCCGTGCTGGGCTGGCCGGATTCCGGTTTGGACACCGCCGCCCTGTCCGGGCGGCAGCGCTTCCGCGAGCGCGTCACCGAGATCGCCGCGGAGACTGCCGCCCTGTCCTCGGCGATCACCCGCCTGACGACCACCCTGGGCGACATCCGCGCCCGAACCCCCACCCTCCGCGACGTCCTCACCCGAGCCGAGGGCGCCCTCATGAAGTTCACCGACGCCGAACGCGTCTTCGCGGGCTGGGTGACCCCATGACCGACGACCTCGCCGACGCGTTCGGCTCCCTCGGCGAACACCTGCGCGCGCTGCGCGGGCGGATCGAGGAGACGGACCAGTCCCTCCTGGCCCACCTCCGCCCGAACGCGATCCGCTATCTGGACGCCGACGACCTGCTGGTGCTCGTGTCGGCCGTGGTGTCGGAGGACTTGGTGGTCGACGACCTGGGCGTGATCTACACAGCCGTCCTCCGGCCCCAGGCTGTCGTGATGGGCATGCCCGCTTACGACACGCTGTGGCTGAAGGCGGCGGCACTGCTGGAGGCGATCGTCCGCGGAAAGCCCCTGCGCGAGGGCAACTGGCGCTTGGCCTGGATCGCCGCAGTCACCTTCTGCGACCTCAACGGCCACCGCCTGGACACACCGATGGACGAGGCACTGGACCTCGTGCGGGAGGTGGCGGCCGGAATGGTGGACATCCGCACCCTTGCCGAGCGGCTCCAGGACTGGGCGGGCGTTGAGCGGGGGTAATTCGATTGCCTCGGCAGCGGCGGCGGACCACCCTGCCAACGGTGATGCCACCTCTCTTCGAAGACCTCGACTTCAACGGTCCGCTGTCCTCCGCGCGGGCCGACCAGCTGCTCACGACGCTCGGGCCGTTGGAGGGGCGGCGGGTCGTCGATCTGGGGTGTGGGTGGGGCGAACTGCTTCTGCGCGCGGTGGCTCGCGGGGCCGTCGGGCACGGGGTCGACCTGGACGCGGCGGCGATCGAGCATGGGCGGGCCACCGCCGAGGCGCGGGGGCTGGCGGTGACCCTGGAGGTCGGCGACGCCGGGGCGTGGACGGGCAGTGCGGACGTCGTGATCGTCAACGGCGCGACCCACGTCTGGGGCGGCGATCCGGTCGACCACACGGCGAACGCGTTGCGGGCCGTGCATGAGCTGTTGCGGCCCGGCGGTCGGCTCCTGCTCGGTGAGGGCTTCTGGCAGGTCCCGCCGTCCGCCGAGCGCCTTGCCGTGATGCCCATGGTGCGCGAGGAGTACCGGAGCATGGCCGAGTTGGTCGACCTCGCCCTCGACCACGGCTACCAGCTGCTGCACCTCTCCCAGGCCACTCTCGACGAGTGGGACGACTTCGAGTCCCGTCACGCGCTCGGCAGGCAGCGCTGGCTCCAGGCCAACCCCGACGCGACGGACGTGGCCGCCCGAGCCGCCGCACACCGCACCGCCTGGCTGCGCGGCTGGCGCGAGGTGCTGGGCATGGCCTACCTGACCCTCCTCAAGCCCTGACCCGCCACGTGCCCACGACGGGCAGAACGTCCTCTTCGGACACCCGCACAGCGCCATCCGGGAACACGACGAGCGCGTCCGACACCCGGGTGGCCACCAACGGCCTACCGTGCGGCGACGGGATGCGTCCGACATAAGAGCCCTCGCCGACCACCGCGCCCCGAAGCCGGGCCTCGCCGCCGTCGACCATGTACCGCAGCGGGTCACGCGGGTCCTCGCTGAAGTCGCTGCCGGTCAGGTCGAGCGCGGACCAGGGGATCATCGGGTGGTTGTTGCCGCTGACGACGAGCTCGCCGATGTAGTCGCCCCAGAGGTAAGGCCGCCGGTAACCGTCGATCCGATTCCCGCTGACCACCGCGCTCGCGGCCCGCCCGGGAAGTCCACCTAGGACAATCCCCTCCCGCTGCGCGACCCGCATGCCGCGAGCGCTGATGCTGTTCCCGGTCACGGTGCACCGGGTGGGCGCGGTGGTCCGGGTCTCGTTGCCCACCACCAACGCGACACCCCGCGCACACCCCTGCACGGTGTTGCCCGCGACCAGAATCCCGTCCCCACCGTGCGTGTCGATCCCCTCCCAGTCGATCAGGCTGACGGTATTGCCCACAACCGCACAATCCCGCGACCGCGCCTGCTCGGTGTTGGCGTAATCGGTGACCGCGATGCCGTAGGTGTTGACCACCCCGGGAGTCAGCGGGGCATCCGTGACGGTGCAGCCCTCGACGACCACCCGCTCCCCGGAGATCACCATCACCCCGGCGTAGAGCAGCCCACGCGCGACCACCCCCCGCACCTGCGAGTCGACACACCACTCCAACCTGACCGCGTCCCCCCGCGACTCCCCAATCCGGCAGTCCTGAACCACAACCCCGGCGAGCGGCGCAGCCTCAGTCCCCACCAGATGAACCAGCCGCTGCTCCTTGTCGTACACCGGAGCGCCTCGCCGTCCGCCCTCGATGCGCAGCTCGCCCAACTCGATGTCCGACACAGTTCCAACCCACGCGGGTCCCGACTCGATGCGGTACCGACCGCCGCGCACCCGGGTCCCCGGCACACTCACCTCCAACGGCGCGCTCAGCTCGACGGTGAGGTCCGCGGAGATGTCGCCGCCGTTCCGCAGTGCCGCTCGAAGCTCTGCCTCATTGGTAACAGTTGTATAGACACCCCGGTGAGGGAGGAATGGAGACTCGGCACATCCGCTCATGGAGCCATCTTCCTCGCATCGGGCCTGAGCGGCAGGGGATCTGACCGCACGTCACCACGAACCACGTGAGCTTGGTTTCTTGGCCCAGCAGAACCGACTGAGCGACGGTAGCTGCGCCCAGGTGCTGGCCGGCTCCTGATGCCCGGACGATCTCCTGTAACACCTGAGCAGTGACTGGCTATGCACTGGTACGCGACGCTGCGTACATAGGGAGCGATGGATGGCAAGTCAAGAACGAGCGGCCGAAAGCGCCTTCGAGAACGAGGTGATCCGTATAGCCCGCTGGATGTACCCCGGGACGGATCGAGGCGGGCCGGTCATTATCGAAGGTCGCGAGCGTGACGGCGTTTTCGTGAATGACGACGTGGCTGTCGCAATAGAATGCACCGTAAGCTCACGTCCCAATAAAGCGCTAAGCGACGGCAAGAAGCTGGACAATCTATGCAGAAAACTAAAGGAGCTCCACCCCAGCAAGGAGGTTAGCGGATATTTCATCACGAGAGACGAACCGACGCCCGAACAGCGCACAATGATTGAACGGATTGGCAATCCGCTCGTCAGCGCATTATCGTATTCCACGTTCAGAGGTCGGTTGATACAGGCGCACAACTACTTGATCGCCCGACGCGACATGGCATTCGGCAGTGCAAAGAATCTCGCGAGCGGCTCCGCAACAGATCTGGGCGAATACTTTCCAATGGACTTCGTCGCCTTCGAGAAGGAGAACCAAATAACTCGATACAAACATCTGTTGCGATCAATTAAAGAGTGTCGCCGCGTGATAGTTCTCGGGGACTACGGCGCTGGCAAGAGTATGACTTTACGTCAGATCTTTCTTGATCTCGCCCAAGAGTACCAGATCGGCGGTGCAATAACTTTCCCAGTGCATATAAGCCTCCGGGACCACCATGGTCAGGTAGACCCCGTCGAAGCCCTTGAACGCCACGCCAGGAATGTCGGCTTCTACCGATCTGATCAACTCGTACGCGCATGGCGAGCCGGATATGCCCACATCATTCTCGATGGATTTGACGAGATTGCACCTGCGAACGTCGGTGGTGGCTACCTCACCAACGAAAGATCGGCAAAGCGCGCGAGCGTGGAACTTGTGCGAAGGTTCGTCAGAGAAACACCTCAGAGCGTCGGTGTCGCAATCGCTGGACGTCGAAATTTCTTTCATCGGGCTGAAGACCTCAGAGACTCCATGGGCCTACCCGACGACGCTCTTCTCGTGAGCGCCACCGACTTCACCGATGAGCAAGTCACCCGTTACCTGCGCAGACAAGGGTGGAGCGTCGATATCCCCCAGTGGCTTCCTCCCCGGCCGCTCCTCCTTGGATATCTCGCTGTGAAGAACGTCCTGGGAGAGGTTGTTGACTCGACTCTGGCAGCCCCAGAGGGATGGGATCTGCTACTATCGCTCACGTTCGACCGGGAGGCGCAGATTGAAGGAAACGTATCAGGAATACAGCTGCGGGAGATCTTGGAGAGGGTAGCAACCAAAGCCAGGAGAACCGGCAGCGGCGTAGGCCCGGTCTACATGGAGGATGTACGCCAGTCATTTCGGGAAGTCGTCGGATTTCCACCAGATGAGCGACAGGAAGTGCTCCTCCGAAGATTGCCTCTCCTGGCTACGGACGACCCACGAACTGAGGCACGAAAAATTATAGATCCAGTACTCGCAGATGTAGCACGTGCCGGAGATGTCGTCAGATACATCGAAGATCCTTATAGTACAAACCTGCCATCTGACGATTGGCAGCAACTCCTCGAGGGCGTGGGCATAGAATCCGCTGCACACAAGCTGCACACCCACGGGGGAGCAGCTGGAGGCCTCGTTAAGACCGCTCTCGCCCAAACCGTTAAACGTAGTGAAGCTTCCCCACCTCTAGCCGTGGACCTCTTGTCTATCGCGCTTGAACTTCGCGTCCCAATCATCGAGCGCATTTATGTGAGCAATCTAACCATCAGCGAGTTGCACACGCCTAGTGGCGTAGACTTGTCGTCCGTCGAGTTCCAAGACTGCTTCTTCGGCCGCCTTGACATCGGGGGGGAATTGCAACATCTCCCGAGATTCTACCGGTGCGATTTTCTGCAGATTGAGGGCCTTCGATCTAAGGAAGAGCTTCCTGTCGAGTCCTTCACCGACTGCGACTTCGGAGACATTACAAAGCTCGATACGACCACCGACTCATTAATGGACCTTCCCCACTCCCCAGCAATCCTTGTTGCCCTTACTATCCTTAAGAAGCTTTACGCACAGCAGGGTACCGGACGCAAGGACAGCGCACTACGCCGAGGACTTCCGCCTGCCTTCTACCGACTTGTAGATCCAGTGATCGGAGAGCTAGTCCGGTCAGGTTTAATGGTGTCGAGTCGACGCAGCGCCACAAAGGTGTGGGTGCCGGTTCGCGCGCAGCGATCCCGGGTCTCCACCTTCATCGATGCCGCATCGCGTGGCGATTGGCCCTCAAGCGAGGACCTTCCAGAGCGGCTAAGTAACATCGAGTGACACTTATTTACGCCTGCCCCACGGTGTCCTGTTTGTCCGCCCGCGGAGGTCACACGATCGACTTCTCGAGTCTGAGCGTGGAGGAAGCATCAACCGGCAAGCGGTGTTAGCAAACCCTATTCGATGACGCAATAACGGTGACTGGCGAGTACGTCCTTGGGCCGCTCGCGCTGGCAGCAAAGCGGCCTAAGGACGTCAGTTCCCCGAGGTGCCTATCCCTTCAACAGCGCTCGGGCCATCACCATGCGCTGGATTTGGTTGGTGCCCTCGTAGATCTGGGTGATCTTCGCGTCGCGCATCATGCGCTCGACTGGGAAGTCACGCGTATAGCCAGCCCCACCAAACAACTGGACCGCGTTGGTGGTGACGTCCATTGCCGTGTCGGAGGCGAAGGTCTTGGCGGCGCTGGAGACGAAGCTGGCGTCCTTCTCGCCGCGTTCGACCTTGGCGGCGGCGGCGTAGACCAGGTGGCGGGCGGCCTCGATCTTCATGGCCATGTCCGCCAGCATGAACTGGATTCCCTGGAAGTCGGCGATCGCGCGGCCGAACTGCTTGCGTTCCTTCACGTACGCCACCGACGCGTCCAGGGCGCCCTGGGCGATGCCGAGGGCCTGGGCGCCGATGGAGTGGCGGGTGTGGTCGAGGGTCTTGAACGCCAGGCGCAGGCCCTGGCCGGGCTCGCCGATGACGCGGTCGGCCGGGATCGTGCAGTCCTCGAAGTAGATCTCCCTGGTCGGGGAGCCCTTGATGCCGAGCTTGCGCTCCTTGGGGCCCACCACGAACCCGGGGTCGTCCTTGTGGACCATGAACGCCGAGATGCCGTCCGCCGGCTTGGCGGCCGTCGGGTCGGACACCGCCATGACCGTGTACCAGGACGACTCGCCCGCGTTGGTGATCCAGCACTTGGTGCCGTTCAGCACCCAGGACGAGCCGTCCAGGCGGGCGCGGGTGCGCATGGACGCCGTGTCGGAGCCCGCCTCGCGCTCGGAGAGGGCGTAGGAGGCCATCTCACCGGCGGCGATGGCCGGGAGGACCTGCTTCTTCAGCGCCTCCGACCCGCCGAGGATCAGGTTCATGGTGCCGAGCTTGTTGACCGCCGGGATCAGCGACGAGGACGCGCAGACCCGCGCCACCTCCTCGATGACGATGTTGGTCGCCACCGAGTCGGCGCCCTGGCCGTCGTAGGCCTCGGGGATGTGCGGGGCGGCGAAGCCCGCCTTGGCCAGGGCGGCGGACGCCTCGACCGGGTAGCGCTCCTGCTCGTCGACGTCGGCGGCGTGCGGGGCGATCTCCTTCTCGGCGAGGTCGCGCACGGCCTCGCGCAGCGCGTTGTGCTCGTCGCTGAGCTGGTAGAGACCGGCGTCCACAGTTACCTCCCGGTAGGCACAAAGTCTGCCCACCAGGTTAGCAACCGTTTACTAGGATGTCCTTGTGTTCTGACGCACCGACGCCCGCAATGCCGCGTCCTTGTCGAGCACCATCCGCTCCAGCGACGACTGGAACTCCGCCACCCGGGCCGCCAGGCCCTCGTCGAACGCCGCCAGCATCCGCACCGCCAGCAGGCCAGCGTTGCGCGCCCCGCCGATCGACACCGTGGCCACCGGGATGCCCGCGGGCATCTGCACGATCGACAGCAGCGAGTCCATCCCGTCGAGGTACTTCAGCGGCACCGGCACCCCGATCACCGGCAGCGTGGTCGCCGAGGCGACCATGCCGGGCAGGTGCGCCGCCCCGCCCGCCCCGGCGATGATCGCGCGCAGGCCGCGCCCGGCCGCCGACTCGGCGTAGTCCATCATCCGCCGCGGCGTCCGGTGCGCGGAGTACACGCCGACCTCGTAGGCCACCCCGAACTCGTCCAGCGCCTCGGCGGCGGCCGACATGACCGGCCAGTCCGAGTCGCTGCCCATGATGATCCCGACGACAGTCACCGCGCGCTCCTAGTGGATCTCGTAGCCGTCGAGCCAGACGGCGTGGGACAGCCAGTGGGCGGCGAGCCGGGCCCGGGAGCGCACGTCCGCCAGGTCGGCGCCGAGCAGCGTCACGTGCCCGATCTTGCGCCCGGGCCGCTCCTGCTTGCCGTAGTAGTGCACGTGGGCGTCGCGGAAGCGGGCGAACAGGTGGTGAATGCGCTCGTCCATGCCCATCGACGGCGTCGACGGCGCGCCCAGCACGTTCGCCATGACGACGGCGGGCGCGACCAGGTCGGTGGCGCCCAGCGGGTAGTCCAGCACCGCCCGCAGGTGCTGCTCGAACTGCGAGGTCCGCGCGCCCTCGATGGTCCAGTGCCCGGAGTTGTGGGCGCGCATCGCCAGCTCGTTGACGACGATGCCGTCCTCGGTCTCGAACAGCTCGACGGCCAGCACGCCGACCACGTCCAGCTCGCGGGCCACCCGCAGGGCCAGCTCCTGGGCCTGCTGCTCCAGCTCGTCGGAGAGCCCCGGCGCGGGGGCCAGCGTCTCCACGCAGATGCCGTCCACCTGCACGGTCTCCACCACCGGCCAGCACGCGCCCTGGCCGAACGGGGACCGGGCCACCAGCGCCGACAGCTCCCGGCGCATGGCCACCTTCCGCTCGACCAGCAGCGGCCTGCCCGCCAGCGACGCCACGACCTCGGCGGCGGCCTCCGGCGAGTCCAGCATCCACACGCCGCGCCCGTCGTACCCGCCGCGGGCGGTCTTCAGCACGACCGGCCACCCGTGCGCGTCGCCGAACCTGACCACGTCCTCGACGGCGGCGACCTCGGCGAACTCCGGGACCGGCGCGCCCATGTCGGCCAGCCTGCGCCGCATGACCAGCTTGTCCTGCGCGTGGACCAGGGCGCCGGGGCCCGGCCGGACGGCGACGCCCTCGGCGGCCAGCGTCCGCAGGTGCTCGGTCGGCACGTGCTCGTGGTCGAAGGTCAGCACGTCGCACCCGGCCGCGAACGAGCGCAGCGCGGCGAGGTCGGTGTGGTGGCCCAGCGTGATCGCCGGGGAGACCAGGGCGGCGGGGTCGTCGGCCGAGACGGCCAACACGTGCAGGGTCTGGCCGAGGGCGACCGCGGCCTGGTGCGTCATCCGCGCCAGCTGACCGCCGCCGACCATCCCGACAACGGGCAATCCGGTGCGTGCGTCCACGGTCCGGGGAGCCTACGTCACGCCCGGCCGAGCCCGTCCACCATGGCCTGTGCCGCGTCCTCGGAGCAGGGCAGCCGCTCCACCCGCAGCTCGGGTCTGCGCAGCACGCGCAGGGCGCTGTCCACCTCGAACCGCTCGGCGATGAGCGCCCTGGTGCGGGCCGCCCGCTCGGCCAGGCCGCGCCCGCGCTCGGCCAGCACCGCCGCGACCGACGGCCCCAGCACGGCCAGGCTCTCCCCGCCGTCGAACACCTCCCGCAGCACGTCCCCGACCAGCGCCATCGCCATGAGCCGGGGCCAGCCCGCGGTCCGCGACAGGTCGACGGTGACCACGATCAGCACGTGGGTGTCGGCGGGCGCGGTCCCCGAGCGCCGCCCCGCCCGGTACACCTCGCCGAGGCGCACCCGCAGGTACTCCGGCGTCGCCAGCCCGGTCAGGTTCTCCGTGGCCGCGACCGCGCCGAACTCGCCCATGGCGGCGTCCGCCCACGCCAGGGCGACCGCGCGGAGCAGCGGCGCGGGCGTGGCGTCGACGGCGGCCCGACGGCCCGTGGTCCCCTCCAGCACCGCGTGCAGGGCGGCCAGGTCCGTCAGGGTCTCGTCCAGCCCGGCGCCCGAGCGCGCCCGCGCCCGGCCGAGGCCGTCGAGCGCGGTGGTCGGATCGGCCCCCGACACCACGCTGAGGCACACCTCGTCGACCTCCGGCAGTCCCCAGTCGCTGGGGAACCGCCAGCCCGCCGCCAGGCTCGCGGAGCGCCAGCGCGCCCGCAGCTCACGCAACAGGCGATCGGCCCCCTCGGCGTCACCGCGCCATAAGGAGCCCGCCTCACGTACGGCCACGCGCTCTGTCCTCTCGTCGGACGCCCGGAAGGGTGACGGCGGCAGGAGGCAGTCGTGACGCGGCTCCCCCGGGAAAACGTGACGGCTCCACACCGATCCGTCACACTAAGCATCCGTGCGCGGCCAGGCGGGGAAGTCCCGGCCGGAGGGGAGGATCGTGTCGACCGTTCCGGCGGACGTCGAGGGCCCCAGCGACGCCGAACTGATCGTGTCGGTGCGCGGTGGCGCCGTCGCCGATTACGGCACCCTGTACGAGCGGCACGTCGCCGCGGCGTACAACCTCGCCAGACAGCTCACGCGCTCCCCCGCCGAGGCCGACGACCTGGTCTCCGAGGCGTTCGCCAAGGTGCTCGACACGCTCCGCCAGGGCCGCGGCCCCGACTCCGCCTTCCGCGCCTACCTGCTGACCGCGCTGCGCCACACCGCGTACGACAAGACCCGCCGCGACCGCCGCGTGGAGTTCTCCGACGACGTCAGCCAGGTCAGCGGCGTCGACCCGGCCGCGGTGAGCGTGCCGTTCACCGACACCGCGGTCGCGGGCCTCGACCGCACGCTGGCCGCGCGCGCGTTCGCCAAGCTGCCCGAGCGCTGGCAGGCCGTGCTCTGGCACACCGAGATCGAGGGCCAGTCCCCCGCCCAGGTCGCCCCGCTGCTCGGCCTGACGCCCAACGGGGTGTCCGCGCTGGCCTACCGGGCGCGCGAGGGCCTGCGCCAGGCGTACCTGCAGGTGCACCTGGCCGAGACCGACGCGCAGAACTGCCGCGCCGCCGCCGAGCGGCTCGGCGCGTGGGTGCGCGGCGGGCTGGCCAAGCGGGAGACCGCGCAGGTGGAGTCCCACCTCGACCAGTGCGACCGCTGCCGCGCGCTGGCCGCCGAGCTGGCCGACATCAACGGCGGGCTGCGGGTGTTCATCGCGCCGCTGGTGCTCGGCTCGGGCGCCGTCGCGGCCTACCTGGCCGCGGCCAAGGCGACCGCGGCGGGCACGGCGGCCGCCGCCGGGACCGCGGCGGGGGTGTCCGCTGGCGGGGTCGCCGGGGCCATCGCCGACGCGCCCCGGCAGTTCCTCGGCGTGGCCGCGTCCGGCGTCGCGCTGGCCGCGGTGATCGCGGTCGGGGTGTCGTCGGGGCCGCAGGAGCGCATGCCCGCGGCGGCGCCCCCGCCCCCGTCGACGGTGTCCACGCAGGACCCGCCCGCGTCGCCGATGCCCCCACCGCCCAGGCCGTCGTCGTCCCCGCCCCCTGCCGCTGAGCCGCCCGCGCAGAGCTCGCCCGAGCCGCCTGCGCAGCCCCCGCCCGCGCCCGCCCCGGTGCAGCCGCCGCCGGAGCCCGCGCCGGAGCCGACGCCCGGCCCGCCGAGCCTGGCGGCCGACCCGCTGGACCCGGTGGCGCTCGTCGTCGACGGCGGGCCGACCGAACTGCCGATCACCGTGCGCAACACCGGCGGCAGCGTGTCCGAGCCCGTGGTGGCGACGCTGGCCCTGCCGCGCGGCGTGCGCGCGGTCGAGTCCCAGCGGCTCGCCACCCCGCCGGGGCTGCTGCTCAACGGGGCGGCCCCGCAGACCGGCACGGTGGCCTGCCCCGGCGGCACGGGCACCGTCACCTGCACCAGCGGCGAGGGCCTGCGCCCCGGCGAGTCGGTCACGCTGGTGTTCCGACTGGTCGCCACTCCCGGCTCGGCGGGCAGCACGATCACCGGATCGGTCACCGCCGGGTCCTCCATCCGGGTGAATATCTCGGTGCCGATCGACGTGCGGGAGAAGCCGGACGGCCTCCACCTGCACGCCGAGGCCCACGGGATCGGCTGGTTCGACACGCTCTGGCCGTGGGAGCGCGACGTGCTGCTCACGGTGACGGTCCGCAACACCGGCGAGAGCACCAAGCCGATCGCGATCACCGTGGACGAGCCGGGCAGGCAGACGGCGGGAGCGGGCAAGGTCGGCTGCACCGCCGACCGCGGCCGCACGACCTGCCGCACCCACAAGTCCGTCGCGCCCGGCGAGACCGTGGCGCTGGAACTCCGGGTCACGCGCCACCGCGACCACCCGCACGACATCACGTGGCGCAAGATCACCGTGACGGCGACTCTCGGCAAGGCGGTGGAGAGCGTCAAGGTCAAGGTCCCCGCGTTCGGCCCGTGGTGGCCGGGGCTGCAGCCGCCGGAGCCGCCGTCGATCCCGACCGAGCCGGTCGAGCAGGCGCCGACCACGCCGCAGGTGATCGAGTCCCCCACCGCGCCGTCGCCGACCCCGCCGCCCGTCACGTCCGCGCCGCCGCCCCCGGCCGACGACCCGGACGCGGAGTCGACCACAGTGCCCACGACCACGGCGCCCACGCCAGCGCCCACCACCACGACCGCCACGACCACCACCCAGACGACGGAACAGCGGTCCGTCCGGCCCGCCCGCGACTGCAGAGGGCGGCAGGGCGGCGGCCGTTCGGGGCCGCCCTGCTGACCCTGGGGCGGCCCTCGATCACGAGCGGTGATCGGCAGTAGTTAGACTCCGGCCACATGGCCGTCGTCGAGACCGTGCTGGCCCGCTTGCCGGAGCCGGTCCGGGCCGCTCTGACCAAGCACCGCGAGCTGTTGCGCTTCGCCACGGTCGGGGCCGTGTGCTTCGTGGTGACCAACGCGGTGAACTACACCCTCAAGCTGACGGTGCTCACCGACAACCCGGTGACCGCGCTGGCGATCGCGGTGATCATCGCGACCATCGTGTCCTACGTGCTCAACCGCGAGTGGTCGTTCAGCACCAGGGGCGGCCGCGAGCGCCCGCACGAGGCGGCGCTGTTCTTCCTGATCAGCGGCATCGGCGTGGCGATCAACTCCGCGCCGCTGGCGGTGTCGCGCTACCTGCTGCACCTGCAGGTGCCCGAGGTGTCGCGGCTGACCCAGGAGGTCGCCGACTTCGTCTCCGGCATCGTGCTGGGCACGCTGGTGGCGATGGTGTTCCGCTGGTGGGCGTTCAAGAAGTGGGTGTTCCCGCAGGCCGACGCCCGGGTGCGCAGGCTGCGCGCGGTGACCGGGCCCACGGAGCGCGCCGCCTGACAAGCGGTTTTCCGTAGACTGCTGCGGTGTCCGTAGTCGAATCCGTGCTCGCGAGGGTGCCCGAGCCGCTGCGCCGGGTCCTGCTCAAGCACCGCGAGCTGCTCAAGTTCGGGATTGTCGGCGGCACGACGTTCGTCATCGACAACGCCATCTGGTACCTGCTGAAGTTCACGGTGCTGGAGGCCAAGCCGGTCACCGCGAAGGCGATCGCCGTCATCATCGCCACGATCGTGTCCTACGTGCTCAACCGCGAGTGGTCCTTCCGCTCCCGGGGCGGCCGCGAGCGCCACCACGAGGCCGCGCTGTTCTTCCTGATCAGCGGCTGCGGCGTGGTCATCAACCTGATCCCGCCCTACGTCTCCCGCTATGTGCTGGACCTGGAGACCCCGCACGTGAGCCTGCTGGTGCAGGAGACGGCGGACTTCGTCAGCGGCTCCATCATCGGCATGCTGCTGGCCACCGGCTTCCGGTTCTGGGGCTTCCGCAAGTGGGTCTTCCCCGACCAGCTGCGCGAACACCGCAGCTACGACTAGCGCGGGGACTTCTCCGCGGGCCAGCGCACGCCGGTGACATCCCCCGCGCGCGGCATCCGCAGGAACACCGAGAACGTCGCGGGCTTGGCAGTGGACAGCTCCATCCGGCCGCCGTCGGAGTCGACCAGGGCGCGGGCCAGCGCGAGGCCGAGACCGGTCGACCCGGCCCCGGAGACGCCCCGGTCGAAGATGTGCGGGGCCAGCTCGTCGGGCACGCCGGGGCCGTTGTCGGCCACCTCCACCACCACCGTCTCCCCGCTGACCCGCGCGGTCAGGGTGACCGTGCCGCCGCCGTGGCGGTGCGCGTTGTCCAGCAGCACGCCGATGGCCTCGCGGAGCCTGCCCGGCGTGGCGCGGACGATGAGGTTGGGCTGCAGCCGCAGGCGCAGCGTGCGGCCGTCGGCGCGCAGCGGCTTGCGCCACTCCTCGGCGATGGCGGTCAGCTCGCGGGCCAGGTCGACCGGCTCCGCGCCGCCCGCGCGGGCGACCCGGGCGGCGGCGAGGAGCTCGTCGAGCACCTCGGCCAGCCGGTCGGCCTGGGCCAGGCCTGCCCTGGCCTCGGACGCGGTCTCCTCGTCCGGCACGCTCGCCAGCGTCTCCAGGCGCAGTTGCAGCGCCGTCAGCCTGCTGCGCAGCTGGTGGGACACGTCGCCGACCAGGTCGCGCTCGCGCTGGATGAGGTGGGCGAGCGCGGTGGCCGAGGCGTCGAGCGCCTCGGCGACGGAGTCCAGCTCGGCGAGGTCGTAGCGGGTGCTGTCGAGCCGGAAGTCGCCAGCGCCGAGCCTGCTGGCCCGGTCGGCCACGTGCCGCAGCGGCCGGGCGATGCGCCGCGCGGTGACCATCGCCACGACCGCGCCGATGCCCACGGTGGTGATGATGACCAGCGCGACCAGCAGCGCGACCTGGGTCTGCCGGGTGCGCATGGGCCCCGCGGGCACGGACAGCCGCACGGTGCCCTGCTGCACCATCGGCACCTCCTCGGTGACGGCCTCCTCGGTGATCTCCGTGCCGATGGTCCGCACCGGCTGGCTCGGCAGGGTCACCTCGAGCAGCCCGTCGACGGGCACCGCGACGGCGACCCGGCGCAGTTCGACCTGGCGGCCGTTGGCGATCTCGTCGTCCAGCCGCGCGGCGATGCCCTGCGCGCGGGCGGCCAGGTCGTCGCGGGTGATCTGCTCGACGATCTGCAGCGCGGTGTAGCCGAGCGGGATGCCGAGGGAGCACGCGGTCACCAGCACCGCGAGCATGATCGCCAGGAGGATGCGGCGGCGCACGTCAGTCCGCGTTGAACCGGAAGCCGACGCCGCGCACGGTCGCGATCCGCCGCTCCGCGGCGCGCGGGCCCACGTCGCCGAGCTTGCGGCGCAGCCACGACATGTGCATGTCCAGCGTCTTGCTGCCCTTGAGCTCGGGGTCGCTCCACACCTCGGAGAGGATCTCCTCGCGGGTGACGACCTGGCCCGCCCGCTGGATCAGCACGCGCAGCAGCTCGAACTCCTTGTTGGCCAGGTTGATCTCGACGCCGTCCACGGTGACCACCCGCGCGGCGAGGTCCATCCGCACGCCGTTCACCTCGACCGCGCCCGGGGCCTGGCGGCGCAGCAGCGCGCGGATGCGGGCCAGCAGCTCGGCCAGCCGGAACGGCTTGGCGACGTAGTCGTCGGCGCCCGCGTCCAGGCCGACGACGAAATCGACCTCGTCGGCGCGGGCGGTCAGCATCAGCACCGGGATGCTCCGGCCCGCCGCGCGCAGCCGTCTGCACACGTCGAGGCCGTCGAGTCCGGGCAGGCCGAGGTCGAGCACCAGCAGGTCGGGGCCGCCCGCGCTGGCCAGGTCCAGCGCGCGGTGGCCGTCGCCGACCACCACCACGTCATAGCCCTCCCGGTGCAGCGCGCGGGACAGCGGTTCGGCGATGGCCGAGTCGTCCTCGGCCAGTAGCACCACGCTCACGCCCCTCAGCGTAGGCGTGACACGATCTCCGGCGTGTCCCGCGACCTCAACTTCGCCATCCGACTGGCCGCCGCGGCCGACGAGATCACCGTGAACCGCTTCCAGGCGCGCGATCTGGTCGTCACCAGGAAGCCGGACCGCACCCCGGTCACCGACGCCGACACCGCCGTCGAGGACGCCGTCCGCGCCCTGATCGCCGCCGAGTTCCCCGACGACACGGTCGCTGGCGAGGAGCGCGGCGGCTCGGTGGGCGCGGGCCGCACCTGGGTGCTCGACCCGATCGACGGGACCAAGAACTTCCTGCGCGGCGTGCCCGCGTGGGCAACGCTCATCGCGCTGGTCGAGGACGGTGTGCCGACGGTGGGCGTGGTGAGCGCGCCCGCGCTGGGCCGCCGCTGGTTCGCCGCGCGCGACCACGGCGCCTGGGTGGCGGCGGGCGGCGAGGCCGTGCGGATGTCGGTGTCGGGCGTGGCGTCGCTGTCGGACGCCTACCTGTCGACCACGCACCTGGGCACGTGGGTCGAGTACCACTCGCGCGAGCGGTACCTCGACCTGGTGGACGCCTGCTGGGAGAACCGGGCCTTCGGCGACTTCTGGTCGCACTGCCTGGTCGCCGAGGGCGCCATCGACGTCGCCGCGGAGGCCGTCGTCAACCCGTGGGACGTCGCCGCCATCCAGGTCGTCGTCGAGGAGGCGGGCGGGCGCTTCACCGACCTGGGCGGGGCGGCCCGCTTCGACGGCGGCTCGGCGCTGTCGACGAACGGGCTGCTGCACGACGCCGTGCTGGGCCTACTTCGCCGCTGACGGCAGCACGCCGACCGCGCCGCGCACGACCTGCGACCACACCAGGCGGCCGAACAGGTAGTGGCAGGCGACCTGCTCGCTGCTGAACCGCGCCCAGTCGTAGCGGTTGCCCTGCTCGCGCCAGAACACCTCCCAGGCGTCGCCCGCCGGGTCGCGCAGCAGGCACCAGGTGTTGTCCACCTCCGCGCCGATCGAGACGACCTGCTCGGGCACGCCGACCGCGCGCAGCCACTCGGCGATGGATTCGGCGTTCACTGCCCGTCCTCCGTGATCTCGACCAGATAGCCCAGCGCGACGAGCTCGACCGCCGAGCGGGTGGCCCGCAGCCGGATCCCGCCGCCGTGCTGGGCGAACCAGGGCGCCGACGCCGCCCGCCACACCGGCAGGGGCCGCACGACCCGGTACCGGCGCAGCGCCCGCAGGTGGTCCGGCGGCAGCGAGCGCGCGGCGAAGGGGGTGCCGTCAGGGGCGAAGACGCGGCCCTCGGGGGTGCCGAGCCGGTCGATGGTGGTGCCCGGCTTGAGCACGTCGGGCTCGCCCTCGGCAGCGCCGCCCTCGGGGTACTGCTCGCCGGGCGGCCACGCGTACTCGGCCCTGCTGGTGCCGTCGGCGGGCTTGACCAGGAACCGGCGGTCCCAGTCGCGCTCGTGCAGGCCGCCGAGCGGGTCGTAGCCCTGGGCGAGGTGGTCGGCGCTCACGCCGTCGGTGCGGGTGACCGGGGCGGGCGTGGTGGCGTCGACGAGGTGGGCCTCGGGGTGGTCGTCCGGCGGGAAGCGCAGGCCCGCGGCGTAGTCGACCTCGGCCTGCGGCGCGGGCAGTTGCGTCTCCGGCTCATCGGCGACCTGCGGGAGGTATCCGATGGGGAACAGGTGCAGCAGGAACAGCGACAACGCGTCCCGGTCGGCCTCGCCGATGGAGGCGCCCGCGAACACCCCTGGCAGCCGCGCGAGTTGCGCCCCCGACTCGCTCGGCGGGGCGAGCGGGAAGCCGAGGACCGGCCCGCCGTCGGGCCGCCTGCCGGTGGGGAGGTGGCCGGGCACCGGGGCCTGGCCGGGAGCCTGCTGACCGGCGCCGGGGACCTGCTGCCCGGGGGCCTGGCCTTGGGGCTGCTGGCCGAGGGCCTGGTGACCGGGGGCAGGCCGGGGGGCGACGGCGGTTCCGCCCGCGAACCCGAGGAGCGCGCCGCCGATGGGCGCGATAAAGCCGGACTCGGGGGTGTCGGCGCTCGGCTCGTCTACTTCGGACTGCGCGGCCTCGGCGTCAGCGGACCCGGCCCGCTCGCCCGAGCGCTGGTCGCGGGTGTCGCCCGCGCGCTGGTCGCGCTGCTCGCTCGCGCGCTGGTCGCGTTGGTCGCCCGCGCGCTGGTCGCGCTGCTCGCCCGCGCGCTGGTCGCGTTGGTCGCGGGTGTCGCCTGCCCGCTGGTCGCCTGCGCGGTGGTCGCGGGTGTCGCCTGTGCGGGTGTCGGTGTGCGGCAGGTCGGCGCGGATGGGGGCGCCGCCGCCCGCCTGGGCGCGGGGTCCGGGCAGCACGGGACCGGCCGCTCCGCCCGCCGATGGCCCGCCGACCGGCGCGGGCCCGCCCGGGGACCCGCCGAACGGCGCTCCGCCGACGGGGGCCTGCCCCGGCGCGGCAGCGCCGGGCGGCGCCGCCTGGGCGATCGGGTTCTGCGCGGCCCCGGCCGCCTGCGGGGCGTCGAGGACGGCCGCAGCGGAGGCGTGCACCGTGTCGACCACCGGCATCCCGGCGGGCGGGGTGGGCAGGTCCATGGCCCACTCGTCGTTGGGCCCCAGCACGACACCCCGGCCGTCCCCGAACCCGCCCCCGGCGTTCCCGACGCCCTCGGCCACTCCCCGCGCCGCGCCGACGGTGTCAGCGACCCCGCCGCCGGGCCCCGCGGCCACGCTCCCGACGCTGTCGCTCACTCCACGGGCCGTCTCCCCCACGGCCCCGGTCACGCCGCCGACGACGTCGGACGCCCCGCGCACCGTGGTGCCCACAGCATCGGTCAGCCCACCAGGGCCCGCCGCCGCGTTGCCCACAGCATCGGTGAAACCCCGCGCCGCACCACCGACCGCCTCGGTCAACCCACCCGCCGCGTTGCCGACGGCATTGATCAGCCCGCTGGGTCCCGCCCCGGCGTTGCCCACGGCATCGGTGAAACCCCGCGTCGCCCCGGCGACCGCGTCGGTCAGCCCGCCTGGACCGGCCGCCGCGTTGCCCACGGCGTCGGTGAACCCGCGGGCCGCGCCGCCGACGGCGTCGGTCAGCCCGCCTGTCGCGCCGCCCACGGCGTTGGTCAACCCGCTGGCGCCGGGCACGGCAGTGCCCACCGCGTCCGTGAATCCGCGCGTCGCGCCGCCCACGGCGGCGGTCAGGCCGTCGGGGCCCGCCACCGCGTTCCCGACGGCGTCGGTGAAGCCGCGGGTCGTGCCGCCGACCAGGTCCGTCACGCCGCCCGGGCCCGCGACCGCGTTGCCCACCGCCGTCGTGACGCCGCCGGTGACGCCGCCGACGACGTCCAGCAGGCCGCGACCGGGGGCCGAGGTTCCCACCACGCCGGTCAGTCGGGCGCCCGGGTTGGCGTTGGCGACCTGGCGGACCGAGGTCATGTCCGGGCCGTTGGGCGCGACCGCGCTCACCAGGGTCTCGGTCACCGCCGAGAGGTTGGCCGACGTGGCGGCGACCGCCGTGTCGATGCCCAGCAGGGCCGTCGGGCTGCCCGCAGCGGTCGCGGCCTCGGTGTTGCGGGCCAGGTCGACGAGGTGGCGGACGATCTCGACCTTCGCGGCGCCGACCTGGTCGGCAGCGCGCTCCAGGCGGTCGGCGGCGGCCAGGCAGCCGCGCGCGGTCACCGTCAGGTGCCCCGAGTCGGCCCCGACGAAGCCGGACCACTGCGCCCGGGCGGCGTCGGCCGCCTCGCCGGAGAACGTGCCCAGGGCGGCGCTGGCGGCGGCGTCGGCCTCGCCGGTGAGCGTGGTCATCCGGGTCGCCGCCTCGCGCCAGGCCGCGGCGGCCTCGCGCATGCGGTCCTCGTCGGCCTCCGGCCACGCGACGCCGGTCGCGGCGGCCACCTCGGCGAGTTCGGGGGGCAGTTCGATACCCATCGCTACTCCCCGAGCGCCTGGACGTTGTCGGACTCCGTGGCGGCGTACCCCGAGGCGGTGTCGGCGAACCGGCCGCCCACCTCGTCGAGCCTGCCGGGCAGCGCGCCCAGGTCGCCCAGGGTGGCATCGGCGCCCGGCGCGTGCGCGGCGGCGAAGCTCGCGCCGACGGCGTCGCCGCCCCAGCACCCGCCCAGGGCGCTGAGCCGGTCGGCGAGGTCGCGGTGGATCGCCCCGGCGCGGGCGGCGAGGTCGCCGAACTCGCCAGCGCGCCGGGCGAGGGCGTCGGTGTCCGCGCGGAAGCCGTCGGTCATCGCTGGTCCCCCCGCTCGTCGGACTCCAGCCAGGTGGCGCGCTCGAAGTCGAACTCATCGGCCTGCGGGGCCACCTCGGCCGGGGTGAGGTCGGCGGTGCCGAGGCGCAGCGCGGCCGGGTCGGTCCCGGCGGGCAGCACGGGCGCCATGATCTCGTCGGCCGCGCGGGCGGCGAGCCCGGCGGCGGCCTCGACCACGCCCACGACGACGCCGCCCAGCGCGGAGGGCTGGTGCACGCGGTAGGCGTCCGGACGGATGTCCAACGCGACCAGTGCCCCGTACGCCGACACGGTGGCGGTCACCGTCCCGCACGCGCTGGTCGCCGACTTCGCGACCGCGCCCAGGGCCCGGTGCACCTCGGCCAACTGGTCGCGGCTGCGCCGGTAGCCCGCGAGCAGCTCGTCGACCTGGGCCCGGTGATCGGTACCCATCGCCACCTCCGCGGATCAGCCGGACAGACTCCGGTCGCCCGTTCGACGGGTCGCGGGGCGCGCCGGTTCCGCGGGTTTTTCAGTCCGCCTGCGGGGTCCAGTTCAGCGCGGTGATCGCGGTGTGGGTCATGACGCGGATGCCGGTCAGCAGCGCCCGCTCGTCGAGCTGGAAGGTGGGCTGGTGCAGGTCGCGCATGGGGCCCTCGCCGTCCCAGACGCCCAGGCGCATGAAGCTGCCGGGGACGTGTTCGAGGTACCAGCCGAAGTCCTCGCCGCCGGAGGACTGCTTGGTCCCGGCGAGCGCGTCCTCCCCGAGCGCGGTCTCGATGGCCGCGCGCAGCATCTGGGTGCTCTCGCGCTCGTTGATGACCGGCGGGACGCCGCGGCGGTGCTGCAGCTCGAAGCCGACGCCGGTGGGCGCGAGCAGCGCCTGCACCAGGCCCGCGACCAGCGGCTCCAGGTCCACCCAGACGTCGTGGTTGGCGGTGCGCAGCGTGCCGCGCAGCACACCCTCCTGCGGCACGGCGTTGGGCGCCTCGCCCGCGTGCACCGCGCCCCACACCAGGACGGTGCCCGAGCGCGGGTCGACGCGGCGGGACAGCAGCGCGGGCAGGCCGGTGATGACGCTGCCGAGCGCGTGCACCAGGTCGGCGGTCAGGTGCGGGCGCGAGGTGTGCCCGCCGGGCGAGGTGAGCCGCAGCTCCAGCAGGTCGGCGGCCGAGGTGATGGCGCCCACCCGGGTGCCGACCCGGCCGACCTCGACCCGCGGGTCGCAGTGCAGGCCGAAGATGCGCTCGACGCCGTCGAGGCCGCCCGCGTCGATGACCTCCAGCGCGCCGCCGGGCATGACCTCCTCGGCGGGCTGGAAGATCAGCCGGATGCGGCCGGGCAACGGCGGGCCGGAGGCCAGCGCGATGCCGGTGGCCAGCAGGATCGCGGTGTGCGCGTCGTGGCCGCAGGAGTGCGCGGCGCCGGGGGCGGTCGAGGCGTAGGGCAGGCCGGTGTCCTCGGTCATCGGCAGCGCGTCGAGGTCGGCGCGCAGCGCCACGCAGCGGTCGCCCTCGCCGATGTCGCAGATGAGGCCGGTGTTGCCGGGCATCAGGCGGGGCTCGAGGCCGTAGGACTTCAGCAGGCCCGCGACCAGCTCGGTGGTGGCGAACTCGCGGCGGGACAGCTCGGGGTGGGCGTGGATGTGCCGGAACCAGGCGAGCACGTCGGCGGTGTTGGCCGTCAGCCAGTCGTCCAGCCACACCGGTCCGCGCCCAGCACCGAGATCGTCCACACCGGGCATACTGACGCCCGTCGGCGTGATCAGCACGGTGGATTGACCGCCCCGGGCCCCTCGGGGTCCCCGGCCGGGCTCGGCGGGCATGTCGGGCCGCGAATCCAACACTGTCACGCGACCCCTCCACTGACCTGCTGAAACTTGCTTCCGGTGCTCATTTGCGGTCAATAGTGCACCATGAGCCGCTGACACCGCCGCCGGTTTGCACGATCGCAGGCTAGACGGCACCGCCGAAGCGGTGAACGGCGACGGTCACTTCGCCCCGACTGGTCTGGTGATCAAGACGATCGGTCCCGGCCCCGGGACGAGCCGGGGACGGGACGAAGGGGACACTCCGCTCCGCGGCGGTCCACCTGCCCGGCGAGACCCCGGCTACTTCTTCTTGACCCGCTTGCGGCGGACGCGGTTGCCGTAGACGACGAGCCCCAGCAGGACGAGCGCGGTCACCGTGATGACGAGCTTCTGCCTGCTGTCGGCAGCCTCCTCCTCGGTCGGCGGGTTCAGCGTCGGCCCCGACGGCGCGGTCGTCTCCTGGGCGAACGCGGCGGGCGCGCTCGGGCCGAGCGCGATGGCGCCGAGCAGGGTGACGCCGAGAAGCACTCCGGTCAGCAGCCGGGACACGCGACCTCCAGGTGACGGCGGTGATCACGCCAAGCCTAGCCGGGACACCACGGCCACGCGGGTAGGCCGACCGCATGATCTGCTGCCGCTCACGTGCCGAACAGGTCCAGGATCCGCTCGGCGGCCAGGGTGGCGGTCAGCTCGCCAGCGCGGACGCGGCGCTCCAGGTCGGGGGCCTCGGCGCGGACGGCGGGGTGCTCGCGCAGGCGGGTCAGCAGGGTGTCCTTGACCATCGCCCAGGTCCAGTCGACCTGCTGGCGGCGGCGCTTCTCGGCCAGCTCGCCGGACTCCGAGAGCGTGCGGTGGTGGAGTTCGACCTGCTCCCAGAGGGTGTCCAGGCCCAGGTTCTCCGCCCCGCTGCAGGTCAGCACCGGGGCGTGCCACGACGCGGCGGGGTCGCGCATCAGGCGCAGGGCGGAGGCCAGTTCGCGGGCCGCGCGCTGGGCCTCGCGCTTGTGGTCGCCGTCGGCCTTGTTCACGGCGATCACGTCGGCCAGCTCCAGCACGCCCTTCTTGATGCCCTGCAGCTGGTCGCCGGTGCGGGCGAGGGTGAGGAACAGGAAGCAGTCGACCATGTTCGCCACGGTCGTCTCCGACTGCCCGACGCCAACCGTCTCGACCAGCACGGTGTCGTACCCGGCCGCCTCCATCAGGACGATGGTCTCCCGGGTCGCCTTGGCGACGCCGCCGAGCGTGCCGGAGGTCGGTGACGGGCGGATGAACGCGGCCGGGTCCACCGCGAGCCGCGCCATCCGCGTCTTGTCGCCCAGGATCGAGCCGCCGGTCCTGGTCGACGACGGGTCCACCGCCAGCACGGCGACGCGGCGGCCCGCTGCCGTCAGGTTCGAGCCCAGGGTGTCGATGAACGTCGACTTGCCCACCCCGGGCACGCCGGTGATCCCGACCCGGTGCGCGCCGCCCGCGTGCGGCAGGAGCTCCACCAGCAGCCGCTGCGCCAGCGCCCTGTGGTCGGGCCTGCGGGACTCGACCAGGGTGATCGCCCGCGACAGCAGGCCGCGGTCGCCCGCGAGCACGCCCTCGGCGTACTCGCCGACGTCCACCGTCCTAGCCAAGCGAGTGCCCGTGCTGCTCGGCGAGCTTCTCCAGCAGCTCGGCGGCCGCGTCGGCGATCACGGTGCCGGGCGGGAAGATCGCCGAGGCGCCCGCGGCGCGCAGGTCGTCGTAGTCCTGGGGCGGGATGACGCCGCCGACGACGATCATGATGTCGTCGCGCCCCAGCTCCGCCAGCTCCGACCGCAGCGCGGGCACCAGCGTGAGGTGACCGGCGGCCAGCGAGTTGACCCCGACGATGTGCACGTCGGCCTCGACCGCCTGCCGCGCCACCTCGGCGGGTGTGGAGAACAGCGGGCCCACGTCGACGTCGAAGCCGAGGTCGGCGAACGCGGTGGCGATGACCTTCTGGCCGCGGTCGTGGCCGTCCTGGCCCATCTTGGCCACCAGGATGCGCGGGCGGCGCCCCTCGGCCTCGGCGAAGGCGTCCACGACGGCGCGCGCGGAGTCCACAGTGGAGGAGCGGCCGACCTCGTCCCGGTACACCCCGGAGATGGTACGGATCTGCGCGGAGTGCCGCCCCCACACCTTGCCGAGCGCGTCGGAGATCTCGCCGACGGTCGCCTTGGCGCGCGCGGCGTCGATCGCGAGCTCCAGCAGGTTGCCGTCGCCGTCCGCGGCCCTGGTCAGCGCGTGCAGGGCGGACTCGACGGCAGCGGGGTCCCGTTCCGCGCGCAGCCGCTCCAGCTTGGCGATCTGCTGCGCGCGCACGCCGGCGTTGTCGACCTTGAGCACGTCGATCTGCTCGTCCTCGGCCAACCGGTACTTGTTGACCCCGATGACCGGCTGCCGCCCGGAGTCGATCCGGGCCTGGGTGCGGGCCGCGGCCTCCTCGATGCGCAGCTTGGGGATGCCCGCGTCGATCGCCTGCGCCATGCCGCCCGCGGCCTCGACCTCGGTGATGTGCGCCCACGCCTTGGCAGCGAGGTCGGCGGTCAGCCGCTCGACGAACGCGCTGCCGCCCCACGGGTCGATCACCCGCGTGGTGCCGGATTCCTGCTGCAGCACCAGCTGGGTGTTGCGGGCGATGCGCGCGGAGAAGTCCGTGGGCAGCGCCAGCGCCTCGTCGAGGGCGTTGGTGTGCAGGGACTGCGTGTGGCCCTGGGTGGCGGCCATCGCCTCCACGCACGTCCTGATGACGTTGTTGTAGACGTCCTGCGCGGTCAGCGACCAGCCGGAGGTCTGGCAGTGCGTGCGCAGCGACAGCGACTTCGCCGACTTCGGCTCGAAGCCCTTGACCAGCTTGGCCCACAGCAGGCGGGCCGCGCGCATCTTGGCGACCTCCATGAAGAAGTTCATCCCGATCGCCCAGAAGAACGACAGCCGGGGCGCGAACCGGTCCACGTCCAGCCCCGCGCCGCGACCGGCCCGGATGTACTCCACGCCGTCGGCCAGCGTGTAGGCCAGCTCCAGGTCGGCGGTCGCCCCGGCCTCCTGCATGTGGTAGCCGGAGATCGAGATGGAGTTGTACTTGGGCATGTGCTGCGAGGTGTAGGCGAAGATGTCGGAGATGATCCGCATCGACGGCCGCGGCGGGTAGATGTAGGTGTTGCGGACCATGAACTCCTTGAGGATGTCGTTCTGGATGGTCCCGGCCAGCTGCTCGGGCGCCACCCCCTGCTCCTCGGCCGCCACGACGTAGAGCGCCAGCACCGGCAGCACGGCGCCGTTCATGGTCATCGACACGCTCATCCGGTCGAGCGGGATGCCGTCGAAGAGGGTGCGCATGTCGTAGATGGAGTCGATGGCCACGCCCGCCATGCCGACGTCACCGGCCACCCTCGGGTGGTCGGAGTCGTAGCCGCGGTGGGTCGCCAGGTCGAAGGCGACCGACAGGCCCTTCTGGCCCGCGGCGAGGTTGCGGCGGTAGAAGGCGTTGGACTCCTCGGCGGTGGAGAACCCGGCGTACTGCCGGATGGTCCACGGCTGGTTGACGTACATCGTCGGGTACGGGCCGCGCAGGAACGGCGCGATGCCCGGGTAGGTGTCCAGGAAGTCCAGGCCAGCGAGGTCCTCCGCGGTGTAGACGGGCTTGACCGGGATGCCCTCGGGGGTCTCCCAGGCCAGCGCGTCCGCGCCCTTGCCGGTGGCCTCCTGCAGCGCGGCCGCCCACGCTGCCAGGTCGACCGGGCCGGGCTCGCCGAGCTCGACGGCGCCGAAGTCGGGGATGCTCGTCATGCCGACACTCCCAGGTCGTCGTGGATCCGCCGGAGGACGCCGAGCGCGTCGCAGCCCGTGAACACGAAACCGTCCACTTCGTACTCGTCCGACGGTTTGCCCGCGAGCAGGACCGTGCTCGCTCCCGCCGCGCGCAACGCGGCGATCGCGTCGGCAGCGTGCTCAGCGTAGATTTTGTCGGACGCGCACAGGCAGGCGATCCGCGCGCCGCTGGCGGCGAACCGCTCGGCGGCGGTCGCGGCGTCGGCGGCCCCGGCGTCCGGGGTCTCGATGCCGCCCGCCTGGAACAGGTTGGCCGCGAAGGTGGCGCGCGCGGTGTGCGCGGCGACCGGGCCGAGGGTGGCGAGGAAGACCCTCGGGCGCGCGCCCGTCGCGGCCAGCGCGCGGTCGGCGCGGTCGCGCAGGTCCTCGAAGTCCTCGGCGTAGCGGTGCACGGGCAGCCCGCCGCTCGGCGCGGCGGGCGCGGGGGCGCGCTCGACCGGCTTCTCGGCCAGGTTCGGGAACTCGCTGACGCCGGTCAGCGCGTCCCTGCGGTGGGCGAGGTTGTCCTGCCGCGCGGCCCAGGTGGCGGCGAGCCGGTCGGCGACCAGCCCGGAGCGCAGCGCGGACACGATGCCGCCCGCGCGCTCGATCTCGGTGAACCACGCCCACGCGGCGCGCGCGAGGTCGTCGGTGAGGCGCTCGACGTACCAGGAGCCGCCCGCCGGGTCGATCACCCCGGCCAGCCGCGACTCCTCCAGCAGCACCGACTGGGTGTTGCGGGCGATGCGCCTGGCGAAGGCGTCGGGCAGGCCGATGGCGGCGTCGAAGGGCAGCACGGTGACCGCGTCCGCGCCGCCGACCCCGGCGCCGAAGCAGCCCAGGGTCGCGCGCAGCATGTTCACCCACGGGTCGCGGCGGCTGAGCATGGCCGTGGCGGTGACGGCGTGCTGGCGCTGCGGCACGGCGAACCCGCTGACCTCGGCCACGCGCGCCCACAGCCTGCGCGCGGCGCGCAGCTTGGCGATGGTGAGGAACTGGTCGGCCGTGGCGGCGAAGCGGAACTCCAGCAGCCGCGCGGCGTGCGCGGCGTCCAGCCCGGCGTCGGTGAGCACGCGCAGGTAGGCGACACCCGCGGCGACGGCGGCGCCCAGCTCCTGGGCGTCGGACCCGCCTGCGTCGTGGTACGGCAGGCCGTCCACGGTGATCACGCGCAGGTTGGGGTACTCGGCGGCGTCGGCGGCCAGCGCGGCGACGGCGGCGAGGTCGGGGTCCGCCGCGGTGCGCGCCTGGTGGCCGATCGGGTCCGCGCCCAGGCTGCCTCGGGTCTCGGCGGCGGGGACGCCCTTCTCGGCGTGCACGCGCAGCAGCTCGGCGGCGGCGTCGGCGAACTCCGCGCCCGCGTCGAGGGTGACCGGGGCGAGGTCGAGGTGGACGTCGGCGAGGACGTCGGCGATGCGGCCCACCGGGATGCCGGACGCGCCCGCGACCAGCCACAGCGAGGTGACGCCGTTCTCCAGGTCGGCCAGCACGGCGGCGCCGGTGGTCGCGGGGTCGGCGTGCCGCTGGCGCACGTCCCATCCGCCGCGGACGTGCCCGTCGGGCCGCGCTCCGCGGGTGTAGGGCGGCAGCCCGGGCAGCCCGGCGCCGGGCGCGGCGTCGTCGGCGGTGTAGAGCGGGGCGATCTCGATGCCGTCATAGGTCCGGCTCGCGAGCAGCGCCTCGACCGCCTGGTCGTCGGGGACCGCGCCGGACTTGCGCAGCACGCCCGCGACCAGCTCCCGCCACTGCTCCCGGGTCGCCGCCGGATGCTCACCGGCGAGGACGAGGCCATCGGATGTCATGCCCCGCAATGCTACGGAAACCAGCGGGATCCGGGCTGTGACGCTAATCCCGATTAACGAGGACGGTTGTGGCCGCCGCCACGGCGTCGATCAGAACCCGGTGCAACTGGCCGCCGCACTCTTGCCGCTGGCCCTGGCGGTCTGGGGAGCGGCGCCGTCCACGGTCACCGAGCACTGCACGTCGCCACCCTCCATCGGGGTGATCACCGTGAGACTGCCGCCCTTGGCGAAGCCCTCGACGGTCACCTCTTTGCGCCACCGCAGATCACACACGACGCGAACGCGATCCCGATCAGCACGAGGGCTGCGCCGAGCACCCAGGGCCACTTCTTCCGCTTCGGGCGCTCCTTCGCGACCGGCTGGGCCTGTTGCGACATGTCCGCCTCCCAACGGGGGGAAAGGCTGTGCACCTACCTCCGAAGGGTCGAGACACGGCGGGCGACCGTTTCCAGGCTCATCCGTTCGGAGTAACCGGGCAGAGGTGGTGGCGACTCCCCGTCAAGGTGGTCCCATCAGGGACAATGGCGGCCGTGTCGACCTCGGAACAGCGCCTCATCGCCGGGCGGTACCGCGTGCGCGGGCTGATCGGGCAAGGGGCGATGGGTGTGGTGTGGTCGGCCTACGACGAGCACCTGCGCCGTCCGGTCGCGGTCAAGGAGGTGCGGCGGCAGCCGGGGGTGACCGACGCCGAGGCCGCCGAGCTGCGGGAGCGGACGCTGCGCGAGGCCCGCGCCATCGCCGTGCTGGCCCACCCGAACGTCGTCACGCTGCACGACGTCGTCAGCGACGGCGACGAGCCGTTCGTGGTCATGGAGTACGTGCAGGCGCCGAGTCTGGCGCAGCTGCTGCGGCTCAACGGCGCGTGCACGGACGTGCAGGCCGCGGTCATCGGGTCGGCCGTGGCCGCCGGGCTGCTGGCCGCGCACGCCGCCGGGATCACCCACCGCGACGTGAAGCCGGGGAACGTGCTGGTCGGGACGGACGGCACGGTCAAGCTCACCGACTTCGGGATCGCCCGCAACGTCTCCGAGCGCACCCTGACCCGCAGCGGCGTGATGCTCGGCTCCCCCGCCTACATCTCCCCCGAGGTCGTCTCCGGCGGACGGGTCACCCCGGCCGCCGACCTCTGGGGCCTCGGCGCGACCCTCTTCGCCGCCGTCGACGGCCGCGCGCCGTATGACCCGGACGCGCCCGTGCTGGAGACCCTGCACCGCGTCGTCGACGGCGAGGTCCCGGTCCCCGAGCACGACGGCCCGCTGCGCGCGGTGATCACCGGGCTGATGGTCAAGGACCCCGAGGCGCGGATGTCGCTGCAGGAGGTCCGCGAGCTGCTGCACCCCCTGCTCCCCGCGCCCGGCCGGTCGGTGTTCGCCGACCTGAAGACCTCGGCCGAGGACGCCGCCACCGTCGTCACCCGGCCAGCGCCCGCCCCGGAGCCCGCGCCCGAGCCGCCGGGCGAGACGAGCGCGCCGCTCGCGCTCGCCCCCGGCCCGCTGCCCTTCGCCCCCGCCGTGCGGACGCGGGGGGCGGTCGCGGCCGCCGTGCTGACCCTGGTGGCCGCGCTGCTGTTCGCAGGCGGCGCGGCGGGCGGCTTCGCCCTGGCCAGGGTGGTCGGCGGCGAGCCGGTGCTGCCCCGGGCCACGACGACGACCGTGCCCGTCCCCGACTCGCCGGTGACCGAGCTGGTCGTCCGCAGCGCCGACGCGTCCACCCTCGCGGGCGAGCAGGGCGGCGCGTTCTCCGTCCCGGTGCCCGAGGACTGGGTGAAGTTCGTCGAACAGCGCACCCCGGAGACGCTGCCCAACAGCACCCGGGTGCACTGGGTCGCGCCCACGGGCACAGCGGAACTGGTCGTCGAGCGGTTCCCGGAGTACACCGCGAAGCACACGATCGAGGACTATCTGTCCTATCTGGCCTCGCGGGTGCCCGCGTACCGCCCGGTCGGCGAGACGCCTCTGGACGACGGCGGCCTCCGCCTGACCTACCGCACGGTCGAGTCCTTCCCGAACGCCCCCGGCGGCCCCGCCCCAGACCTGACCAGGGTCACCTTCGCCGACGTCCAACCCCGCGGGGCCGACCTGTGGGTGGTCTCGCTGACGGTCCCGATCGAGCAGGAGGACTCGGCCCGCTCCGGCCTCTTCGCCGACGTCGTCGCGGGCTTCCAGGTCGGCTCGGCCTGACCGGCGCCGCACCCACCCGGATGACCACGCCATCCGGACCACCGCGCCCGCCCAGATCCCAGATGATGACATCATCTGAGCCGCCATTCAGATGGCCACATCATCTGCGATCGAGATGATGACATCATCTGAGCTGCGGCGTCTCACTTCCTCCCAGCAAGGAGACCGCGGTCGGCGGCGGGGTCAGGGGCGGAAGCCGGGCGGGCGGGCGGTGAAGAGCTCGTCGAGGTGGCGCAGGAGGGCGCGGTGGTCGGCGGGGCTGACCGTCGTCCAGTGCTCGCCGTCGGGGTTGGGGGTGCGGAGCTGCAGGTAGCGGCCCGCCGCGGTGTCGAAGAAGCTGACGGTGCACGGGGTGCGGTGGCGTTTGCCGTAGCGGTCGCGGTGGGCCGCGCCGAACTGGCCCTGAGCCGTCAGGGGAGCGATCATCTCGGCCAGGTGGGTGGCGTCGTCGGCGCGGACGCCTCGGGCGCGCAGGGCGGCGGCCAGGTCGGGGGCGGGAGCGGCGGCCGCCAGATCGGCGGAGGGCAGGGTGACCGAGCGGCCCGGGCCCGCGGGGAGTCTGGGCAGCACCGACAGGGCGTGCCGAGGCAGGCCGTCGTCGATCGCGGACAGGGTGAGCGTGGTGCCCGCCAGGACGGCCAGCACCGCTGTGCCGTCGGCGATCGCGGCCAGCGCGCGGGCGGCGCCCTCGCCCCACACCCGGACGTCCACAGAGGACTGCGGACGCGCGAGCACGGCCAGCATCGCCGCCAACCGGGGATCGACCTCGGGGTAGTCCGCCACCCCGCGCCGGGACAGGGTCGCCCAGGCCGCGCGCACCAGGCGGGCGCGCTCGGCCTCCGTGCGGCCCGGCGACGGGACCCGCAGCACGACGGGGAACTCCTCGACGCCGAGGTGTTCGCGGAGGACGTCGAACTCCACAGCGGACAGCTCCACAGTGGACACCGTGCCGACTAGCCCCCGATGACCGGCGGCGGGAGCTGGTGGTCCTCGCCGTCCACGCTGACGTTCTCGGTCACGGTGTCCGTCGAGCCGAGGTCGCGCCTGCGCCCGCTGACCGCGCGCGCCGGGGCGACCTCGCCGTCGGCGAACCACTGGCTGGAGCCGATGACCTCCGGCCCGAACCGGCGCACCGCCACCTTGTCCGCCGAGCCGACGGGCGCGCCCGCGCCGCCGACCGGGGCGCCCGCGGCGCCGGGGTTCGGCGACAGCGGCGCGGGGGGCACCGAGGACGACGACGACGCCGGGGCGTGCGGCTCCGGCGGCGCCGCGCCGATGGCGGCGGCGACGGCGGGCGCGCGGCGCTCGCGGGGCCGGTCCTCCTCGGGCCGCGCGCCCGTGGAGATCGGCGCGGCCACCAGGGGCGTCGGCTGCTGCGCGGGGGCCGAGGCGGCCAGCGGCGCGGCGACCGGCGGCAGCGGGCGGGGCGGCGCTGCCGACGCGGCGCCCGAGCTGTGGGTGAACGGCGCGCTGAAGTCGCGGTGCGGCCCGGACGGCCGGTGGTGCTGCTGGTGGTCGCCGCCGCCCCGGCCGCCGTCCGGGCCGCCGCCGACGGCGAGCGACGCCGTCGTGCCCGTCCGGACGCCGTGGCCCTGGCCGCGGTGGACCTTGCCGTCGCGCAGCAGCGGCCCCGGCCCGACGAACGGGGTCAGCGGCGCGAGGTTCTCCTTGGTGGCCGTCTCGTAGGCGGCCATGACCTCGACCGCGCGCTGTTCGCCCGCCGCCTTGGCGGTCTCCGCGGGCTCGGCGTCGTCCTGCACGCCCACGACCTGCACCGCGGGCGGGACGCTCGGGTCCGGCGCCATCGCGGGCGTCTCGGAGGGCACCGGCATGTCCGCGCGGGCCTTCGCGATCAGGCTGCCCTGGGTCTCCACGGCCGTCCGCATCGCGGCCGCGCCCTCGGACGTGGTCTTCGCCCATCCGGCCAGCGGCGCGAGCCGGTCGTGGGCAGCGCCCGCAGCGCGCCCGGTCCACGCCGTGCCCGCCGCGCCGAGCGCGCTCTCCAGCTGGTGGCCGACCTCGTCGAGGGCCGAGGTCAGCTCGGCCCAGCGCCGAGACGGTCCCGCGGAGGCCGACGGGCCCGGCCCGTCGTGCAGCATCCGGTACAGCTCCTCGTGCGTGAAGCCCCGCCAGCGGGCCGGGTCCTCGCTCATGCTCCGCCCCCGGTGTTGTGGGTCACCCTCGCCCGGTTGTCCTCTTCCAGGCCCTGGTACTGCTCCGCGGTCTTGTCGAGGTTCTCGACCGCGGCGTCCAACTGCTCGCGGTAGGCCAGCAGCGCCTCCAGCGCCGCGCCGTCGACCTCGGCCGAGAGGGCGTTGACCGCGCGCGCCGCGTCCGCGCTCACCGGGTCGGCCGCCCACGGCGTCGTCCGGATCTCGGCCCGCACCAGCTCGATCTGCCGGTCGAGCGCCGTCAACGCGGACAGGAACGCGCGGCGCAGCTCGGGCACAGCGCCCGGCTCGACCGACAGCAGGTGGTGCTCTGGCATGCCGCCTCCCCCGTCACCTTCCGTGGTGTCGTCACTCTATCGAGTGGCGACGCTCGGATTCGACCGTTGGCCCACTGTTTTCCTGACGCTTGCCCGTCGGCCCCGGCTCCCTCTTGATCGCGGCCGTGGCTCAGTCGTTACGCAGCACCAGCGTCGTGGTCCCGTCGATCGCGTCCACCTGCGTGAACCCGAGTTTGGCCGCCACCCTGGCCGAGGCGGTGTTGGCCGTCTCGTGCCGGTAGAGGATCCGGGTGAGGCCCAGCGCGCCGAAGCCGAACCGGATCACCGCGGCCAGCGCGTCGGTCGCCAGGCCCTGCCCGCGCGCGTCCGGGTGCGTCCAGCAGCCCGCCTCGGCCACCCCCGCGGCCAGGTCGACCTCCTTGAGCAGGACCTCGCCGAGCAGCGCGCCGGTCAGCTGGTCGGCGACGGCCCAGGAGAACCGGGTCTCGTTCTCCCAGTCGCGGGCGCGCTGGGCGATGTAGGCGCCCGCCGTCGCCAGGTCGTGGACCGCGATGTGGGACAGCCAGCGCCTGCTGATCGGGTCGGTGAAGCCCGCCAGCACGGCGGGCCGGTCGTCGATGCGGTCGTCGGCGCGCAGCGCGCGCAGGTAGTACTTCCCCGCGTTGATCTCCACCGGTTCCACCCGGCCAACCTACCGGCGCTGGGGGAGGATGTTCGCGATCCCCGGCCGGGTTGGAGGACATGTGGCCGACGACCTGGCTTCCCGCGTCGGCGACGCCGACACGGTGGTGCGGACCTTCGACGAGATGCCGGTCATGGTCATCGGCCTCGACGGGCCGGACCACGTGGTCACCGCGGCGTCCGGGCTGTACCGGCGGTTCATCGGCGTGGACGACCCGATCGGCAGGCCCGTCCGCGACGTGCTCCCTGAGCTGCGCGGCCAGCACCTGGTCGAGCTGCTGGACCGGGTCCGCGAGACCGGCATCGCCGAGGCAGGCGGCGAGTGGCGGGTCCTGCTGCGGCGCGGCCGGGACGCCGCGCCGGAGGAGGTCTTCCTGGACTTCGCGGTCGAGCCCCGGCGCGCCCGGGACGGTGCGGTCGCCGGGCTCATCGCCTCCGCCGTCGACGTCACCGCCCGGGTGCGCGAGCGGCAGGCCGCCAGGGCGGCACCGGCCGAGCACGAGCCTGCCCACGACCTGGTCCGGTCGCTGCAGCGGCACCTCCTGCCCGCCGGTCTGCCGGTGCTGCCGACCGTGCAGGTCGCCGCCAGCTACCTGCTCGCCGACGCGGCGGACGCCGCGGGCGGGGACTGGTTCGACGCCGTGCCGCTGTTCGACGGCCGGGTGGCGCTGGTCGTCGGCGACGTCGTGGGCCACGGGATGGCCGCGTCGGCGACCATGGGCCAGCTGCGCGCGGTCCTGCTCGACCGGCTGGACGGCACGGGCGACGCGGGCCTGGCGCTGGCCGCGCTCGACCGGACGGCCCGCCGCCTCCCCGACGCCCGCGCGGCGACGGTGTGCGTGGCCGTGCTCGACCCGGCCGACGGCTCGCTCGTCTACTGCACCGCTGGCCACCCGCCGCCGCTGCTGATCGCCCCGGACGGCAGCACGCGGTACCTGCCGATGACGGGGGCGGGCCCGCTGGGCGCGGGCGCTGGCTTCCCGATGCGCCGCGACCGCGTCGAGGTCGGCGAGGTCCTGCTGCTCTACAGCGACGGCATCGTCGAGCGCCCCGGCCGCGCGCCCGCCGCGGCGACCGTCGAGCTGACCCAGGTCGCGGGCGCGGCGGTGGCCGACTGGGAGCGGCTGGGCTCGGTGCTCTCCGCTGCGGAGCGGGCGTGCGCGCACCCGGTGGAGCTGCTGGTGCGCGCCACCGGGCACACCGACGACATCACGCTCCTGGCCGCCCAGCGCGTCGCGCCCGCCGAGGACGTGCGCGTGGAGCTGCCCGCCGAGCCGGCCACGCTGCGCGCGGTCCGGCAGGCGCTGGCGGGCTGGCTCGCCCGGGTGGGCGCGGGCTCGGCCGCCGCCTCCGCCGTGCAGCACGCGATCGGGGAACTGGTGACCAACGCCGTCGAGCACTCCGGGACCGGCCCGGTGCGGGTGCGGACCGGGCTCGGCGGCGACGGCGTCGCCGAGATCGAGGTCGCCGACGCGGGCCGCTGGCGCGACCGGCCGCCGGAGGGCGCCCGGGGCCTCGGCCTGACCATGACCGCCGAGCTGGTCGACGAGCTGCGCGTCGAGCGGACCGAGACCGGGACCACGGCCACCGTCCGGCACCGGCTCACCCGCCCGGCCCGGCTGCTGACCGCCGACGAGGTCGCCTCCGGCGTGCCCCGGCGCCCGCCCCCGTCCGACCGGCTGGGCCTGGCCCGCCACGACGGCCGGGTCGTCGTCACCGGCCCTGTGGACGCGCGCACGGCCTCGGAACTGGATGTGGGACTGCGCAGGCACACCAGCGGCGGCACGCGCTCGGTCACCGTCGACCTGTCCGGGGTGACGCACCTGGCGAGCGCCGGGGTGTCGGTGCTGCACGTGGCCGTCGCCCGCAACGCGGCCAACGACGTGCCGCTGCGGATCTACGCGCCCGCGGGCAGCGTCGCCCAGCACGTCCTCGCCGTGGTCGCGCTCGACCACAGCACGTCCGAGGGCTGAGCGTCAGCGCCAGCGCTGGCTGCGCCCGCGCGCCACCAGGAAGATGACCAGCGGGATCAGCAGGAACGGCGGGAAGAACCGGAACACGAGCGCGCCGACCAGCACCAGCCCCACCGCGACGACCGGCAGCACGAGGTCGGACGCCCGCCGCGCGGGCGGCGGCGGGGGCGGCGCGAGCGGGGCCGGGGCCTGGCCGAACAGCGGCCGGGGCTCGGGCAGGTCGGCGAACAGCGCGGCGATGTCGCCCCGGGTCCTGGCCGTGGCCACGTGCGCGGAGCGCTCGCCGTACTCGTCGACGGAGAGCCTGCCCGCGGCCATGTGGTCGCCCAGCGAGCGCAGCGCGGACTCGCGCTCGGCGTCGCCGACGCGCAGGTCCTGCCACGGAGTGGGGCTCACGTCCCCGATCGTACGGAACCGGACGCTGAGATCCCTCTCAGTCCTTGATCTCGCAGATCACGGTTCCGGTGGTCACCGAGTCGCCCGCGGCGACGCCGAGGCCGGTCACGGTGCCCGCCTTGTGCGCGGTGACGGGGTTCTCCATCTTCATCGCCTCCAGCACGACGATCAGGTCGCCCTGGGCGACCTGCGCGCCGTCCTCCACCGCGACCTTGACGATGGTGCCCTGCATCGGCGCGGCCACCGCGTCGCCGGACGCCGCGACGCCGCCCTTGCCGCCCGCGCGCCTGCGCGGCTTGGCCTTGGCCGCGGCGCCGCCGCCGGAGCCGCCCAGCGAGAGCGTGCCCGGCAGGCTGACCTCCAGCCGCCTGCCGCCGACCTCGACGACGATGTTCTGCCTCGGCTCGGCCTCGGCGGCGTCAGCGCCGCCGGTGAACGGCTCGACGGTGTTGTCCCACTCGGTCTCGATCCACCGGGTGTGGACGGTGAAGTCCTCGGCGAAGGCCGGGTCGCGCACGATCGCCCGGTGGAACGGGGTGACCGTGGCCATGCCCTCGACCACCAGCTCGTCCAGCGCGCGCCGGGCCCGCGCCAGCGCCTCGTCCCGGTCGGCCCCGGTGACGATCAGCTTGGCCAGCAGCGAGTCGAACTGCCCGCCGATGACGGTGCCGGACTCCACCCCGGAGTCCACCCGCACGCCGGGGCCCTCGGGCGCGACCCACCGGGTCACGGTGCCGGGCGCGGGCAGGAAGCCGCGACCGGCGTCCTCGCCGTTGATCCGGAACTCGATGGAGTGCCCGCGCGGCGTCGGGTCCTCGGTGAAGCGCAGCTTCTCGCCAGCGGCGATGCGGAACTGCTCGCGGACGAGGTCGATGCCGGTGGTCTCCTCCGAGACCGGGTGCTCGACCTGCAGCCGGGTGTTGACCTCCAGGAACGAGATCGTCCCGTCGAGGCCGACGAGGTACTCGACGGTGCCCGCGCCGGAGTACCCGGCCTCCTTGCAGATCGCCTTGGCGGAGGCGTGGATCGAGGCGCGCTGCTCGTCGGTGAGGAACGGCGCGGGGGCCTCCTCGACCAGCTTCTGGTGACGGCGCTGCAGGGAGCAGTCGCGGGTGCCGACGACGATCACGTTGCCGTGCTTGTCGGCCAGCACCTGCGCCTCGACGTGGCGCGGCTTGTCCAGGTACCGCTCGACGAAGCACTCGCCCCGGCCGAACGCGGTGACCGCCTCGCGCACCGCGGAGTCGAACAGCTCCGGGATCTCCTCGATCGTGCGGGCGACCTTGAGCCCGCGCCCGCCGCCGCCGAACGCCGCCTTGATCGCCACCGGCAGCCCGTGCTCCTGGGCGAAGGCGATGATCTCGTCGGCGCCGCCGACCGGCTCCTTGGTGCCGGGCACCAGCGGCGCGCCCGCGCGCGTCGCGATGTGCCGCGCGGTCACCTTGTCGCCGAGGTCGCGGATGGCCTGCGGGTCGGGACCGACCCACACCAGCCCGGCGTCGATCACGGCCTGGGCGAACTCGGCGTTCTCGGAGAGGAAGCCGTAGCCGGGGTGGACGGCGTCGGCCCCGGACTGCTTGGCGGCGGCGAGCACCTTGTCGATGGACAGGTAGCTCTCGCCCGGCGTGCTGCCGCCCAGGGCGAACGCCTCGTCGGCCAGCCGCACGAACACCGCGTCGCGGTCGGGGTCGGCGTAGACGGCGACACTGGTCAGCCCGGCGTCCCGGCAGGCCCGGATGACCCGGACGGCGATCTCGCCCCGGTTCGCGATGAGGACCTTGGTCAGGGCCTTGGACACGCCGTTCCTCCTAGATGTCGCGCGGGCTGTGGGGCAGTTTACGGACCTGCGCCCTTCCGGGAACCGAGAGCAACCCCACACTCGGCAAGTAATGTCCCTCTTACGGAGTAGTGCCCCGAGGGGAGGTGACCCGGCTGTGGCGAGGCGCACGCCCCGGACCGTCCTGGTGACGGCGACGCTCGGCGCGCTCGTCTTCGCGGGCGCGGTGGCGGGCGCCGCCCTGACCCGGACGGACCCCGCGCCCACGCCCCCGCCCTCGGCCGCGGGGACCACCGCGCCCGCGACGACGTCCGACCCGAGGGCCGACGGCTGCCTGCGCGAACCCTGCCGCGTGCTGCGAACGGCGACGCTGGGCGACACCCGCGTCGAACTGGTCGCCGACTCCGGCGCCAAGACGGGGCGGCTGCGCATCGGCGGGCCGGGGACGAGCAGGGTGATCGAGATCGGCGAGATCGGCGTGCTGCTGCCCGAGGGAGCGCTGCAGTGCTACCCGGCGTCGATCTCGGCATGTCTGGTGCGCGCGGAGGGCACCCGGGGTCAGACGGGGAAAGTCGTGGTAGGACGGTCCGGCAAGTGGAGCTCGTTGGAGCGCGCCTATCTGTCGACCGCGGGTTACATCGTGCTGAACAACATCGTGGCCGACTCGGGCCCGGAGGTCGTCACGGCGCAGTGCTCGTCGGAGTCGTGCGGCACAGTGCACGCGCAGGTGTTCACGTTGGTCGGGTCGACGGTGGGCTGCACGCGGGGGTACTCGTCGGTGGAGGCGCTGCCGGGGTACCCGGCGGTCGAGGTCGCGGCGAGCAGGCTGCGGCCCTGCGCGTGAGAACGGCCGCCCCTCCCGTGGAGAAGGGGCGGCCGTCGCGATCAGGTCAGGCCGGGACCGGGGTCCGCGCCTGGTGCTCCTCCAGCAGCGGCGGCTCGCTCGGCTCGTTGAGCACGTCGTCGTCGAGCATCCCCTCGCCCCTGGCGACCAGGACCGGGACCGTGATCTGCCCGGCGACGTTGGTCGCGGTGCGGATCATGTCCAGGATCGGGTCGATGCCGAAGACGATCGCCACGCCGGTCGCGATCAGCTCCGGCGGCAGGCCGATGGTGCTCAGGGTGAGCGTCAGCATGGTGAACCAGCCGGTGGTGCCCGCCGTGGCGAAGGCGCCGAACACGGCGACGGCGACGATGCCGACGTACTGCCAGAAGCTCAGCGAGTACCCGAAGATGTTGGCGATGAAGATGGTCGCGATGGCCGGGTACAGCGCGGCGCAACCGTCCATCTTGGTCGTCGTGCCCAGCGGGACCGCGAAACCGGCGTAGCCCGGCTCGACGCCGAGGTTGACGGCGGTCTGGCGGCTCAGCGGCAGCGTCGCGCCCGATGACCGGGACACGAACGCGAACTGCAGCGCCGTCCACGCCTTGCCGTAGAAGGCGAGCGGGCTCACCCGGCCGACGAACTTCAGCAGGATCGGGTACACGACGAAGAGGATCACCGCGCAGCCGATGTAGATGACCGCGATCAGCGACAGCAGCGGCTTGACGAACTCGTTGCCGTAGGTGGCGAACGCGTTGCCGATCAGGCCGAGGACGCCGATCGGCGCCAGCCGGATGATCCAGCCCAGCAGCTTCTGGATGATGTCGAACACCGCGCGGTTGACCGAGACGAACGGCGCGGCGCGGTCGCCGAGCGCGAAGGTCGCCATGCCCACCAGCACGGCGACGAACACCACCTGGAGCACCTCGCCCTCGGAGAACGCGGCGAAGATGTTGCTCGGCACGAGTCCGTTGAGGATGGTCAGCCAGTCGCCCTGGTCGCGCGCGGCCAGCTTCTCCACCGCCTCGGCGCTGGGGGTGACGGTCACGCCGCTGCCCGCGCCGGAGATCAGCCCGATGGCGATGCCCAGGAGCACCGCGATCAGCGAGGTGATCCCGAACCACATCAGCGTCTTGCCGCCCAGCCGCGTCGCCGTCCGCGCCCCGCCGAGACCGCGCAGGCTGGTGAAGCCGACCACGATGGCGGTGAAGACCAGCGGGATGACGGTGAACTGCAGCAGGGACGTGAAGACCGAGCCGATGGTGTCGAGCGTGGTGACCAGCCACTCGGCCTCGGTCGCCTTGGCGACGACGCCGAGCACGGCGCCGATGACGAGACCGGCCAGCACGGCCAGGCCGAAGTACAGGGTGCGCCGGTTGCCGGATCGCGGCGGGGCGGCTGTGGACATGTCGATACTCCAGGGGATGCGCGAGGGCCGGTGCGGTTGTGGGCAGGGCTCAGCGCCGACACAGCGAGCTGGCCTGCCGCCGCAGATCGACGTGCAGGCGCTCGGTCAGCGCGGTGACACGAATGGACCTCATCACCTGCATCCAACCAGCGACCTGCGCGAATCCTTCCCCGCCGAACGGGTGACCGGGGTTACCCGGCCGGGTGTCCACATGCCGGGAGCAGCGGGGTGAGCCCGCTCACCTGGCCGTCCACAGGGACGTGACGGAGACGCCGAGGTCGGCGAGCAGGCGGCGGACCAGGGGCAGGCTGATGCCGACCACGCTGGAGGGGTCGCCGTCGATGCCGTCGACGAACCAGCCGCCGAGCGCGTCGAGGGTGAAGGCGCCCGCGACCTTGAGCGGCTCGCCGGTGGCGATGTAGGCGTCGATCTCGTCCTGGGTCGGGCGGCCGAAGCGGATCAGGGTGCGCTCGGCGCCGGTGGCGGTCGCGGTCACCGCGCCGTCGCGGACGCGGAGCAGGGCGTGGCCGGTGAGCAGGTCGCCGGTGCCGCCCGCCATCCTGGCCCAGCGCTGCCGGGCGATCTCGGCGGTGCCGGGCTTGCCGACCAGCTCGCCGTCGAAGTGCAGCATCGAGTCGCAGCCGATGACCAGCGCGTCGGCGAACTCCCCCGCGACCTCGCGGGCCTTCGCCTCGGCCAGGGCGGTCACCACGGTGTCGGGCTTGGCGTCGCCGAGGCTGGCGATGATCGCGTCCTCGTCCACCCCGGAGACGCGCACCTCGGGATCGGCGCCCGCGGCGCGCAGGACGCCGAGGCGGGCGGGGGACTGGGAGGCGAGTACGAGCAGCACGGTCGGCAATCCTAAGGTCTGCGGCTCAGCACGGGCGTCCGCAGGCCCGACGCGGCGACCATGCCCAGGACCAGCACGACGACCGGCAGCACCAGCGTCGCCTTCGCCGCGTTGGTGAACCCGAGGTTGAACGCGTCGGTGGCCAGGTCGCGCACGCGTTCGGCGATCGAGGGCGACCAGTCGGCCGGGACCGGCGGGCCCTCCCCGCCGAACTGGCTGGCGGTGTTGGCCGCCTCGCTGATCCGCCGGACGAACTCGTCGGCGTAGCGGCTGGGCAGCAGCTCGGCGTACTCGCGCGCCGCCGCGGGCACCGTGAGGCTCAGGCCCAGCTGCAGCAGCACCCCGGTCGACGCGGACCCGAGCACGCCGCCGACCTGGCGGGAGGTGTTGAACACCCCGGAGGCCGCGCCCGCCAGCTCGGGCGAGAGGCCGAACGTCGCGGCGGCGGTCAGCGGCGAGAACACCAGCCCGATGCCCGTCCCGGCCACGACCAGCCCGGGGACCAGCGCGAGCGGGGCGGTGTCCGGCTCGGCCTGGACCGCCAGCACGACGACCCCGGCGGCGAGCGCGGCCAGCCCGGACGTCACCAGCGGCCGGGCGCCCACCCGGGCGACCAGCTTCCCCGCCGCGATCGCCGCGAGGCCCGCGCCGACGGCCATCGGCGCGCACAGCAGGCTGGAGGCCAGCGGATCCATTCCGAGCACGGTCTGCACGTAGATGACCAGCGGCAGGAACATGCCGGTGGTGGCGAACCCCAGCGCGGCGTGCGTCAGGTTGGCAGCGCCGAAGACGCGGTTGTCGAACAGCCGCATCGGCACCAGCGGCGCGGGCGCCCGCCGCTGGTGGATGAGGAACCCGCCGAGCAGCAGCAGCCCGATCGCGATGACGTACACGATGCCGCTGGCCCACTGGTAGTGCTGGCCGTTCTGCACGCCGAACACGAGGGCGGCGAGCCCGGCTGAGGCGAGCACGGCGCCGAGGGTGTCGAACCGCATCCGGCTGTCGGGCCGCCAGTCGGGCAGCATCAGCGCGCCGACCAGCAGCCCGGCGACGCCGATGGGCAGGTTGAGCAGGAAGATCCACTCCCAGCCCGCGTGCTGCACCAGCAGCCCGCCCGCGACCGGCCCGGCGATCGTGGCGACCCCGGACACCGCGCCCCACACCGCGATCGGCACCGCGCGCCGCTCGGGCGGGAACAGCCGGGTGATGAACGCCAGCGTCTGCGGCGTCATCAGCGCGGCCCCGAGCCCCTGCACCGCCCGCGCCGCGATAAGCGAGCCCGCCGACGTCGCCAGCCCGCACCACAGCGACGCGGCCAGGAACAGCCCGAGCCCGACGAGCAGGACCCGCTTGGGCCCATACCGATCCCCCAGGCGGCCGGTGATCAGCAGGGGGACGGTGTTGGCCAGCAGGTAGACGCTGTTGACCCAGATGACCTGGTTCAACGTCGCGTCCAACCCGGTCAGGATCGCCGGGACCGCGACGGTGACGATCGTGGAGTCCAGCATCACCAGGAAGAAGCAGGCGCACAACGCCGCCAACCCCACCCACGGCCGCTCCCGCGCCATCACCGCTGACCAGCGCCTTTCGTGGCGGTGGAATATTCGGTGGACACTCTGAACGCGTGTTCGATAGCGTTGTGTTGTGGGGGCTCGCCCCCGGGTGGGCGGGGTTGTGTCTTGGTGTCTGCCTCGGGGTCTGTCCGCGGTGGACGCACGGCTGGGAGGGTACGGGGCGCGGCGGGCGGCTGTGGGGTGACCAGGGGATGTGGTGCCCGTTGGTATCCGGCTTGGTCTAGGCCCTCGGGGCGTTGCGTTGCTGGCGGGGGTGCGCTCCCCTCGTCCTGGCCGTCTTTAACCCTGGGAGGGCGGAGTAAAGGGCGCCTTCGGCGTCGCTGCGCGACAGGCTTCGCCTGCCCTTGACACCGCCCTCCCAGGGTTAAAGACGGCCAGGACGAGGGGGGCAAGGGGGAAGAGCGGTCGACTGGAGGGGGGAGCATGGTGTTCGCGCTCCAGCGGACCCTGTGCCCCTTAACACCATCCCGTCAGTGGCGTGGTTAGTGCGGTAGGCCGGAGGCGCGCCAGGCGCCGGGGCCTGGGTCGAGGGGGCGGCGGGTTTGGGTGACGCGGGCCGACCACGGGGACGCTGGGGTGGGTGCCGAGTCGCCGTCTCCGGAGGCGGCCGCCAGGATGACGGCGGTGAGGGCGGCCAGTTCCTCCGGGGACGGGGTGCCGCGCACCACCCGGAACAGGGGTTCGGTCACAGCGGGATGTTCCCATGCTTCTTGGGCGGCAGGTTCTCGCGCTTGTCGCTGAGCATGCGCAGGGCGCGGGCGACGTAGCCGCGGGTGTGGGACGGGGGGATGACCGAGTCCACGTAACCGCGCTCGGCGGCGACGTACGGGTTGAGCAGTGTCTCCTCGTACTCGCGGTCGAGCTTCGCGCGCAGGGCGTCGACGTCCTCGCCCGCTTCCATGGCCGCCTGCAGGGTCCTGCGGTGCAGGATGTTCGAGGCGCCCGACGCGCCCATGACCGCGATCTGGGCGGTCGGCCAGGCCAGGTTGACGTCCGCCCCGAGGTGCTTGGAGCCCATCACGTCGTACGCGCCGCCGTAGGCCTTGCGGGTGATGACGGTGACCAGGGGGACGGTCGCCTCGGCGTAGGCGTAGATCAGCTTGGCGCCGCGCCGGATGATGCCGCCGAACTCCTGGTCGGTGCCGGGCAGGAAGCCGGGCACGTCCACGAAGGTCAGGACCGGGATGTTGAACGCGTCGCAGGTGCGCACGAACCGCGCTGCCTTCTCCGAGGCGTCGATGTCCAGGCAGCCCGCGAACTGGGTCGGCTGGTTGGCCACGACGCCCACGCTGCGGCCCTCGACCCGGCCGAAGCCGACGACGATGTTCGGCGCGAACAGCGGGTGCACCTCGAGGAACTCGCCCTCGTCGACGACGCGGGTGATGACCTCGTGCATGTCGTAGGGCTGGTTCGCCGAGTCCGGGATGAGCGCGTCGAGTTCGAGGTCGGTCGCCTGCACGTTCTCCGCGACCGAGCCCTCCTCGGCGAACCCGGGGAAGACCGGGGCCTCGGAGAGGTTGTTCGACGGCAGGAAGGACAGCAGCTCCTTGACGTAGGAGATCGCGTCCTCCTCGTCGGCGCCCATGTAGTGCGCGACGCCGGACTTGGTGTTGTGCGTGCGCGCGCCGCCCAGCTCCTCCAGCGTCACCTCCTCGCCCGTCACCGTCTTCACGACGTCGGGCCCGGTGATGAACATCTGCGAGGTCTTGTCGACCATCACGATGAAATCCGTGAGCGCGGGTGAGTAAACGTGCCCGCCCGCGTTGGCGCCCATGATCAAGGAGATCTGCGGCACCACACCGGAGGCGCGCACGTTGCGGGTGAAGATCTCGCCGTAGAGGCCGAGGGAGACCACGCCCTCCTGGATGCGCGCGCCGCCGCCCTCGTTGATGCCGATGATCGGGCGGCCGGTCTTGATGGCCAGGTCCATGACCTTGACGATCTTCTCGCCGTAGACCTGGCCCAGCGAGCCGCCGAACACGGTGACGTCCTGGCTGAACACGCACACCGGGCGCCCGTCGACCGTGCCGTAGCCGGTCACGACGCCGTCGCCGTAGGGCCGGTTCTTCTCCAGCCCGAAGTTGGTCGACCGGTGGCGCGCGAGCTCGTCGAGCTCGACGAACGACCCGGGGTCGAGCAGCAGGTCGATCCGCTCGCGTGCGGTCATCTTGCCCTTGGCGTGCTGCTTCTCCACCGCACGCGCGGAACCTGCGTGCACGGCCTCGTCGTAGCGGCGGTACAGGTCCGCCAGCTTTCCCGCCGTGGTGTGGAGGTCCGGCTCCTCGGCCTGCACCCGCCCAATCGGCTCGGTCGCGCTGCTCATGGGTGGACACCCTAGCGACGCGACGCCGATCAGGGGCTTAGGCGTAGCTCACATCACCGGGTGAAACAGCGGTGATGTCGGCGCGCCCGAACGTCACGAGGAACGGCCCGTCGACGCCGTCGACCTCCAGGTCCACCGTGATCCCGTCGGCGACGCGGACGACCGTCCCCGCCACCTCCCCGCACCCGAGCGGGGCGATGACCCGGCTCCCCACCTCGATCTCGTCGGCCATGCCGTCCCCTTCCCTCCCGTGTTGTCCCGGCGTGACCGTATCCACGCCATTGGTGAAGTTCCTTCGGGTGACGGTTGACCTCCAGCGCACTGGAGGTAGCACGCTGACCGCGCCCGGCGCGCCGTTCACAGCTCCGACCGGCCGCCGGGCACCCGCACCTCTACCCTGGCCCCATGGCCGCTCTCGACGCCGACGCCCTGCGCGCCGCCCTGGTCGACCACGACGGGCCGTATGCCGCCCTCGACGTCGTCCCCACGACCGGCTCCACCAACGCCGACCTGATGGCGCGGGCGGGCGAGGCCGCCGACCGGACGGTCCTCATCGCCGAGGAGCAGACCGACGGCCGCGGCCGCCGCGGCCGGGAGTGGGTCTCCCCGCCGGAGTCCGGGCTCTACGTCAGCGTCCTGCTGCGCCCGGACGGCGTGCCGACGCCGAAGCTCGGCGCGCTGTCGCTGGTCGCAGGCGTCGCGCTCATCCGCATGGCCAGGCACATGGGCGTGATGGCCGCCCTGAAGTGGCCCAACGACCTGCTCATCGGCGCGTCCATGGCCAAGGCGGCTGGCATCCTCGCCGAGGTGGCCGCCACCGAGCCGCCCGCCGTCGTGGTGGGGGTCGGGGTCAACGTCGGGCGGCTGCCGCGCGAGGTGCCGCCGGGGGCGGGCGGGCTGCCCGCCACGTCCTTCCAGCAGGAGGGCGCGACCGCCGACCGCGCCGAGGTCGCCGTCGCGCTGCTGCGCTGCTTCGCCGAGGTCGAGCGGTCCTGGCGCGGCGCGGGCGGCGACCTGGCCACCTCCGGGCTGCTCGCGGAGTACCGCGCCAACTGCGCCACGCTCGGCCAGCGCGTGCGCGTCGAGCTGCCCCAGGACTCCGCGCGGCAGGGCCTCGCCGTCGAGGTCGACGGCGACGGACAGCTCGTGGTCGACGTGGACGGCACGGCCCGGACGATCTCGGCCGGGGACGTCGTCCATCTTCGCGCTCTGGCGTAGTCGGCAGCGGTACGGTTACTCCGTCAAGCCGCGAACGGAGGGACCACCGTGGCCTACCCCGACGACCTGCTCAGCGACGGCGAGGCGGTCGTGCTGCACAAGCACCCGCACTGGAAGATGCTGCTGGTGCCCTACCTCGCCCTGGTCGTCATCCTCGGCCTGGGCATCTGGGGCGCCATCCTGGTGCAGGACCTGTCCTGGGCCATGATCGCGTGGATCATCATCGGCGCGCTGGCGCTGATCCTCACCATCTGGCTGTTCATCGTGCCGTTCCTGCGCTGGCGCACGACCCACTTCATCGTGACCACCGATCGGGTGATGGCCCGCGAGGGCATCGTCACCCGGACGGGCATCGACATCCCGCTCTCGCGCATCTCCAGCGTCCGCTTCGAGCACGGCCTGATCGACCGCGTCGTGGGCTGCGGGACGCTGATCATCGAGTCGAGCGCGCAGGAGCCGCTGGAGTTCGACGACATCCCGAACGTGGAGAAGGTGCACACGCTGCTCTACCGCGAGGTCAACGACAACCCCTACGACGACCACAAGGCCATCGATGGGCGCGCGTGAGGTCGGGCTTCCCCAGGTCGTCGCCGCGGACCTGCCGGAGCGGGTCACGATCTGGGAGGTCGGGGCCCGCGACGGCCTGCAGAACGAGCAGGCGGTCGTGCCCGTCGACGTCAAGGTCGAGTTCCTCGCCCGGCTGGCCGACGCGGGCCTGACCACCTTGGAGGCGACCAGCTTCGTGCACCCGAAGTGGGTGCCGCAGCTGGCCGACGCCGCCGACGTGCTGGCGCGGCTGTCCCCTGTGGACGGTGTGCGCTACCCGGTGCTCGTGCCCAACGAGAAGGGCCTCGACCGCGCGCTCGAGGCCGGGGTCCGGCACATCGCCGTCTTCGGCAGCGCCACCGAGACCTTCGCCCAGCGCAACCTCAACCGCTCGCTGGACGAGCAGTTCGCGATGTTCGAGCCGGTCGTGGCCCGCGCGGTCGCCGAGGGCCTCGACGTGCGCGCCTACGTCTCGATGTGCTTCGGCGACCCGTGGGAGGGCCCGGTCCAGCCCGCCCAGGTCGCCGCGGTGGGCGCGCGGCTGATGGCGATGGGCTGCTCGCAGCTGTCCCTCGGCGACACGATCGGGGTGGCCACCCCCGGCCACGTCGAGGCCGTGCTGCGCGCGGTGACCGAGGTCGGCACCCCGATCGACGCGGTCGCCGTCCACTTCCACGACACCTACGGGCAGGCGCTGTCGAACACGCTGGCCGCGCTGCGCCTCGGGGTGACCACAGTGGACTCCAGTGCAGGCGGGCTCGGCGGCTGCCCCTACGCCGAGTCCGCGACCGGCAACCTGGCCACCGAGGATCTGGTGTGGATGCTCGACGGCCTGGGAATTCACACCGGTGTCGACCTCGACAGGCTGGCCGACACCAGTGCGTGGATGGCGACGGTGCTGGGGCGCCCCAGCCCGTCACGGGTGGTCCGCGCGCTGCGCGGGTGAGCGGTTACGACCAGCGGTGCGCGACGTCGACGACGATGCGCGAGCCGCTGCCCGGGCCGTCGAGGACGAACACCCGGAACGGCAGCCGGGCGCGCACGCCCAGCCCGATCGTGGTCTGGCCCTCGAACGACCCGGCCCACGCCACCTGGCGGAAGGTGTCCCACCCGGCGACGTTGACCAGCTCGCGGCGGTTGGCCGGGGTGTAGGTCGGGTTGCCCGCGCTGTCGTAGGCGGGCGCGATGGCGACGACCTGCAGTTTCGCGCCGCCGCGCAGCGGGACGACGGCTCCGGAGCCGTCCTCGGTCACCTCGTCGACGTAGCGGACGTTGAAGCCGTCCGCGCCCGGCGAGCGGATGTCGATCACCAGGCGGTCCCAGCACTGGTGCCTGCCGCCCCGGACGTTGGTGAGCGCGGCGGTCTCGGTGGGCGCCGCCGTCTTGGGCAGCGAGCCCCAGGAGATGCCGCAGTAGCCCTGCGTCGCCGTCGCGGCGGACGAGCCCGCCACCGTCAGCGTCGCGGCCACGCCGAAGGCCGCCAGCATGGCGGCGGCCCGTCTGGCCCAGGTACCTCGCATCACAATCCCCTCCCTGGGATTGATGGGTTCGTGACTGCTGTCACGTAGGAGGAGACGTGCGGGCGCCCCGCCGGTTGTCAGCTGGTGGGGGCGGGCCCGATTCCGTTGCACGGCCGTGTCCTGAGGTCGGCCACGTAGTCGCTGGGCGCGCCCGCGGCCTCGGCGGCGTCGGCGATCACGCCGAGGTAGCGCGCCGAGGGCAGGCCGCCCTCGTAGTCGTTCAGGACGTAGAGCCAGGCCAGGACCGAGCCCTCCATGGTCTGCACGCGCAGCCTGATCTTGGAGTGGAAGCCCATCTCGGCCCCCTCCCACTGGTCCAGGTTGTTCTCGTCGTCCTCGACCACGTCGTAGATGACGACGAACACCTGGGAGTCGGGGTCCTCGACGATCGTGGAGAGCGCGCCCTCCCAGCCGAGGTCCTCCCCGCCGAAGGTCAGGCGCCAGCCGACCAGCCACCCGGAGCCCACCATCGGCGAGTGCGGGGCGCGCTTCATCATCTGGGCCGGGTCCATGTTCGACCCGTAGGCGGCGTAGAGCGGCACGCGGGACAGCCTAGCGAGTGTGAGCGGTGCGGGCAGGCGGGCTCGCGGGTTGGCGTTCGTGTCGCGTGCGCGGACGCATAGGGTGTGCGCGGGACACGACCAGCTTGGAGGGCCTTGTGACCAGCATCGTGATCATGGGTGGAGGACCGGCGGGCTACGAGGCCGCCCTGGTCGCCGCGCAGCACGGAGCCGAGGTCACCGTGGTCGAGCGCGACGGCCTCGGCGGCGCGTGCGTGCTCTACGACTGCGTCCCGTCGAAGACCTTCATCGCCTCCGCCGCGGCCCGCTCCGCCTTCCGCGACGCCGACGAACTGGGCATCGGCACCGACGACGTGGACTCGACCGTGCACCTGCCGGTCGTGCGGGGCCGGGTGCGCGGGCTGGCGCTGGCCCAGTCCGCCGACATCCGCAACCGCCTCCAGCGCGAGGGCATCCGGCTGCTGACCGGCACCGCCCGCTTCTGCGACGACCGGGCGGGCATGGCCTCGCACCGGGTCGCCGTGCAGACCCTCGGCGGCGAGACCGAGGTGCTCGACGCCGACGTCGTGCTGGTCGCGACCGGAGCGACGCCCCGGGTCATCCCGGGCGCGGAGCCCGACGGCAAGCGCGTGCTGGACTGGCGCCAGATCTACGACCTGGAGGAGCTGCCCGAGCACCTGGTGGTGGTCGGGTCGGGCGTGACCGGGGCGGAGTTCGCCTCGGCGTTCATCGAGATGGGCGTGAAGGTCACGGTCATCTCCAGCCGCGACCGGGTGCTGCCGCACGAGGACGCCGACGCCGCGGTCGTGCTGGAGGACGTCTTCGCCGAGCGCGGGACGACGCTGGTCAAGCACGCCAGGGCCGAGCGCATCGACCGCGACCGCGACGGCGTGGTCGTGCACCTCAAGGGCGGGGACACCGTGCGGGCCAGCCACGCGCTGATGACCGTCGGGTCGGTGCCGAACACGACCGACATCGGGCTGGAGCGGGTGGGCATCACGCCTGGCCCGGGCGGGTTCATCCCGGTGGACCGGGTGTCGAGGACGTCGGTGCCGGGCATCTACGCGGCCGGGGACTGCACGGGCGTGCTGATGCTGGCGTCGGTGGCGGCGATGCAGGGCCGCATCGCGATGTGGCACGCGCTGGGCGAGGGTGTGGCGCCGATCAAGCTGAAGACGGTCGCGGCGAACGTCTTCACCCACCCGGAGATCGCGACGGTGGGCATCAGCCAGCAGGCGATCGACTCCGGCGAGGTGCCCGCGCGCACGATCATGCTCCCGCTGGCGACGAACGCGCGGGCGAAGATGGAGGGCCTGCGCCGCGGCTTCGTCAAGCTGTTCTGCCGCCCGGCGACGGGCGTGGTGATCGGCGGGGTGATCGTGGCGCCGAGCGCGAGCGAGCTGATCCTGCCGATCGCGCTGGCGGTGCAGAACCAGCTGACGGTGGACGACCTGGCGCTGACGTTCTCCGTCTACCCGTCCCTGTCCGGCTCGATCACCGAAGCGGGCCGCAGGCTGATGCGCCACGACGACCTGGACTGAGTTCCCACTATCGAGCGGTTTTCCGTCTTACCGCCCGGGGTAGCGACATGCGATCCGTGATCGATATGTCGCGAGGATGGGTGAAGGCGCTCAACGCCCTTCCCCGCAACTGGCGATTGCCGGTACCCCTGATCCAACCGACCCGTGATGGAGGCGAACATGTCCCGTCGCACCGAATGCCCCGAATGCCTCGGCTCCGGCCTCGCCCCGAACCGCAAGGACTTCTGCCGCCGCTGCGGCGGCATCGGCCAGATCCCCCGCCTCCGCCACCCCGCCAGGGCCTGACCCACCCCCGAGCCCAGCCCATCCAGATGACGTCATCATCCGAAATCCAGATGATGCCATCATCTCAAAGGAGGCTTGATGATGTCATCATCTGGAAGCGATTCCCGATCCGGATGATGTCATCATCTGCAGGCTACGAACTCGCCCTCCCGGATGATCGGAACATCTGAACCCCGTTCCGATGATGACATCATCGGAAGTCGCGCTCCGCGATCAGCGTGCGGGATGCACTGGCGTCTCGGGGGCCAGGTCGGCCGGGGTCCGCGTCGACCAGGCGGGATCCGCGTCGACCGGCGTAGTCCAGGCCAGTCGTCGATAGCGCAGCGCTGGCTGCCCCGGTGTCCGCTTCGGCCTCCGATTTCGACACCTGGCGTCAGCCCGGCGGTGCCCCCACATCGGCCATACGTAACCCATATCAGTGCCCGGGCCGAGTGCGCGGGCGGCGGGGTGAGCGGTCGCCCCGCGCGTGGCGACGCCCCCACAGGGCGCGGCTGCGGGGGCGTCGCGGGCGAGGGTGGTCAGTCCTCGTCATCCACCCAGTCGAAGGTGCGGGTCACCGCCTTCTTCCACTTGCGGTACGTGCGCTCCCGCTGGTCCTCGGAGAGCGCCGGTGTCCACTCCTTGTCTTGGGCCCAGTTGGACCTGATGTCGTCCTCCGACTCCCAGAAGCCGACGGCAAGGCCCGCGGCGTAGGCGGCGCCCAGGGCGGTCGTCTCGGCCACCACCGGGCGGATGACCGGGACGCCGAGGATGTCGGCCTGGAACTGCATCAGGAGTTCGTTGGCGACCATGCCGCCGTCGACCTTCAGGGCGGTCAGGGGGACGCCCGAGTCGGCGTTCATGGCGTCGATGACCTCGCGGGTCTGGAACGCCGTGGCCTCCAGGACCGCGCGGGCCAGGTGGCCCTTGTTGACGAAGCGGGTCAGGCCGACGATCGCGCCGCGGGCGTCCGAGCGCCAGTAGGGGGCGAACAGGCCGGAGAAGGCGGGGACGAAGTAGCACCCGCCGTTGTCCTCGACCTGGCGCGCGTGCTCCTCGATCTCCGCGGCGTTGCTGATCATGCCCAGGTTGTCCCTGATCCACTGCACCAGCGAGCCGGTGACGGCGATCGAGCCCTCCAGCGCGTACACCGGGTCGTTCGAGCCGATCTTGTAGCAGACGGTGGTGAGCAGGCCGTTCTCGCTCATCACCTGCTCGGTCCCGGTGTTGAGCAGCACGAAGTTGCCGGTGCCGTAGGTGTTCTTCGCCTCGCCCGGGGACAGGCACGCCTGCCCGAACGTCGCCGCCTGCTGGTCGCCGAGGATGCCCGCGATGGGCACGCCCGCCAGCGCCCCGCGCTCGCGGACCTTCCCGTACACCTCCGACGACGACCGGATCTGCGGCAGCATCGACAGCGGGACACCCATCTCCGCGGCGATGTCGGCGTCCCAATCCAAAGTAGACAGGTCCATCAGCAGCGTGCGGGAGGCGTTCGTCGGGTCGGTGACGTGGACGCCGCCGTCCACCCCGCCCGTCATGTTCCACAGCACCCAGGTGTCCATGTTGCCGAACAGGAGGTCGCCCGCCTCGGCGCGCTCCCGGGCTCCGTCCACAGTGTCCAGGATCCAGCGGATCTTGGGGCCGGAGAAGTAGGTCGCCAGCGGCAGGCCCGTCTTCGACCGGTAGCGCTCCTGCCCGCCGCCCAGCTCTCCCAGGCTGTTCGCGATGCGGTCGGTGCGGGTGTCCTGCCAGACAATGGCGTTGTAGACCGGCTCGCCGGTGCGGCGGTCCCACACCACGGCCGTCTCGCGCTGGTTGGTGATGCCGACCGCGGCGATGTCGGTGATGTGCAGGTCCGCCTTGGCCAGCGCGCCCGCCGCGACCGCGCGGGTGTTCTCCCACACCTCCTTCGGGTCGTGCTCGACCCAACCGGCGCGCGGGAAGATCTGCTTGTGCTCACGCTGATCGATCGCGACCACCTGGCCGCCGTGGGAGAAGATCATGCACCGGGTGGACGTGGTGCCCTGATCGATCGCCGCCACGTACTTCGTCATGTGTTCGCCTCTCTTGGATCAGCCGGGCAGGACCTGCGACAGGAGACCGGCCAGGATGGCGCCGATCAGCGGGCCGACGACGGGCACCCAGGAGTAGCCCCACTCCGCGCTGCCCTTGCCCTTGATCGGCAGCACCGCGTAGGCGATGCGGGGGCCGAGGTCGCGGGCGGGGTTGATGGCGTAGCCGGTGGGCCCGCCGAGCGAGTTGCCGATGCCGACGACGACGAACATCACCGCGGCGTACCCGAGCGCGGAGTTGCCGAAGTTGGGCAGCCCTTCCTGGTCGGCGGTGACGGTGGGCGAGGTCAGGATCCACAGCACGAGGATGAAGGTGCCGATGACCTCGGTGAGCGTGTTCCACAGCTTGTTGGGCACCGTCGGCGCGGTGCAGAAGATGCCCCGCGTGTTCTGCGGCTCGTCGTGCGTGTCGAACTGGAGCTTGTAGGTGACCCACGCCAGCACGGCGCCGATGAACGCACCCGCGAACTGGCCGATGAAGTACGCGGGCACGAGCGACCATTCCAGGTCACCGGCCGCCAGCAGTCCGACCGTCACCGCCGGGTTGATGTGCGCCCCCGACGGCGCTGCGATGCTGGCGCCCACGAAGACCGCGAAGCCCCAGCCGAAGTTGATCAGCAGCCAGCCGCCGTTGAAGCCCAGCGACCGCCGCAGGACGGTGTTGGCGACGACACCGCAGCCGAGCAGGATCAGGGCCGCGGTGCCCAGTAGTTCCCAGAGCAGGATCTCGCCGAAGGTCAGGTCCACGCCGGTCTCCCCTCACCTGGTGGGCAAGCTCCCGCGCGGGCGAGGCGACGGTGCCTACCCAGAGTGATCTGGGACGCTACCTCCCCCTGGACGTGCTGTAAATCCCGCTTCCCCGAGCCGCGGCGGCACGGGATCGTTCCTCGATGTTCTCCCGGTCTTGGGCCGATGTGGGCATCCGGAGGTAGCGTGGACGGGTGACGACCGGAGGTGCGAACGTGGCCGGGGAACACTCCACAGCGGACCGGTTCGGCGGGGTGCTCGGGCCCGCGCAGCGGGAGCGGGCGTGGGCGGATCTGGGGTCCCAGCGGTTCGATGTGGTGGTGGTCGGCGGCGGGGTCGTCGGGACCGGCACGGCGTTGGACGCGGCGACGCGCGGGCTGCGGGTGGCGTTGGTGGAGGCGCGGGATCTCGCCTCGGGGACGTCAAGCCGGTCCAGCAAGCTTTTCCACGGCGGACTGCGCTATCTGGAGCAGTTGGAGTTCGGCCTCGTGCGGGAGGCGCTGCGGGAGCGGGAGCTGATGCTCACCCGGCTGGCGCCGCACCTGGTGAAGCCGGTCAGCTTCCTGTACCCGCTGACCAACCGCGTCTGGGAGCGCCCCTACACCGCCGCCGGGCTGTTCCTCTACGACACCATGGGCGGCGCGCGCAGCGTGCCCGGGCAGAAGCACCTGACGCGGGCGGGCGCGCTGCGGCTCGTGCCCGGACTCAAGCGCGACGCCCTCATCGGCGGCATCCGGTACTTCGACGCCCAGGCCGACGACGCGCGCCACACCATGACCGTCGCCCGCACGGCCGCGCACTACGGCGCCGTCGTGCGCACCTCGACGCAGGTCGTCGGGTTCCTCCGCGAGGCCGACCGGGTCAGCGGCGTGCGCGTGCGCGATGTCGAGGACGGCAGGGAGACCGACGTGCGCGCCGAGGCGGTGATCAACTGCACCGGCGTGTGGACCGACGAGCTGCAGCGGGTCTCCGGCAGCCGGGGCCGGTTCCGGGTGCGCGCGAGCAAGGGCGTGCACATCGTGGTGCCGCGCGACCGCATCATCTCCGAGTCGGGGCTGATCCTGCGCACGGAGAAGTCGGTGCTGTTCGTGATCCCGTGGCGCAACCACTGGATCGTCGGCACCACCGACACCGACTGGGAGCTCGACCTCGCCCACCCGGCCGCCACCCGGGGCGACATCGACTACATCCTCGACCACGTCAACACGGTCCTGGCCCGCCCGCTGACCCACGACGACATCGAGGGCGTCTACGCCGGGCTGCGGCCGCTGCTGGCGGGCGAGAGCGAGGAGACCTCCAAGCTCTCCCGCGAGCACGCCGTCGCCCGGGTCGCCCCGGGGCTGGTGGCCATCGCGGGCGGCAAGTACACGACGTACCGGGTGATGGCCGCCGACGCGGTGGACGCCGCCGCCGTCGACCTGCCCGGGCGGCTGCAGCCGAGCATCACCGACCAGGTCCCGCTGCTGGGCGCCGACGGCTACCACGCCCTGGTCAACCAGGCCGACCTGCTGGCCGCCCGGCACTCGCTGCACCCGTACCGCGTCCGCCACCTGCTGGACCGCTACGGCTCACTGCTGCACGAGGTCCTCGAACTGGCCGCCGACCGTCCCGACCTGCTCAAGCCGCTGGACGCCGCGCCGGACTACCTGCGCGTGGAGGCCGTCTACGCCGCCAGCCACGAGGGCGCCCTGCACCTGGAGGACGTCCTGGCCCGCCGCACCCGGGTGAGCATCGAGTACCCCCACCGCGGCGTCGACACGGCCCGCCAGGTGGCCGACCTCATGGGCGACGTCCTGGGCTGGGACGAGGCGACGCGCGTCCGGGAGGTCGAGATCTACCTGGCCAGGGTCGCCGCCGAACGCGCCTCCCAGACCCAATCCGACGACGAGGCCGCCGACGCCAGCCGCGTGGCCGCCCCGGAGGCCCGCCCAGCCCTGGCCGAACTGCCCTGACCGGACGGACGCCGTTCCGGTTACCCAGATCGGCGCCCCGCCGGGACCCCAGGTCGATCCGAGGTCCCGCGGGCCACCTCCGGTCCCTTCCCTAGACGACGACGCCCAACACGATGACGCCGAGGAGCGCCACCAGCACGGCCAGGATCTGATCGGCGCTCCATCCCGCCGTCGCCAACACCACGACGACGATCAGGACGGCGCGGAGCTTCCGCGTGCCGGGAAGATCGGGCACACTGACCCCGGAGCCCGGGTAGATGGTCATCCGACTGGCCTTCCGCCTTGTGGCCTCGCGACCGCCCGCCGCCGTGAACGGCGGGCCCTGCGCTGCGAAGCCTGGTTGCTGTTTCCTTCGTTGACTAGTTCAACCTGTGTCGTCTGACCTGCACAATGGGTCGAAACAACGACATACATGTCAAGACATCTCAAAACATCGAGGAGACCCGTGCCCGCTCTCACGAAGCCTGTCCGCGGGGACCGGCCAGCGGTGCGTCGTTTCGCCGAGGCGCTGCGGGACCTGCGCGAATCCGCCCCCGCCGGGCGGCCGTGGTCGGTTGATGAGGCCATCAGGTCCTGCGGGAAGGGGGTGACCAGGGCGGCGGTCTACGCGGCCCTGTCGGGGCGGGCGCTGCCGTCGCGGAACACGCTCCAGTTGATCGTCACGGCGTGGGCGCCGAACGGTGAGCGCGATCTGCCGCACTGGATGGCCCGGCGGGCCGCGTGCGAGCGGGAACTGGGGGGACACCGGCCCGAGCAGGCCCCGTCCGACCGGCCGGTCCTGGTGGACGGCTACGGACTCCGGCTGAAGCATCGGCGGCAGGAGCGCGGGATGAGCCTGACCGCCCTGGCGCGGGAGCTGAACTACAGCAAGGGCTACCTGTCGAAGATCGAGAACGGCATGCGGCCCGCCTCCCTCGAATTCCGGCGCGCCGTGCGGCGGCTTCTCGATCTGGCGGAGTGACGGGCAACCGGTGCCAGCGGCGCGGGCAACGGGAACGTCAGAGGCGTAGCCGTAGAACGATCTCGCCGTCCTCCACCTCGCCCGTCGGCTCGAAGCCGAGGCTGCGGTAGAACGGCCACGGCTCGCCATCGCCGGGGACGTAACTGGTGATCAGTTCGGCGACGCCCTCGGCGCGGAGGAGGGCGATGACCAGGGTGAGTGCGGCGCGGCCGTGGCCGTGGCCCTGGTGGTGTTCGTCGATCAGCAGCCGCCACAGGAAGTACGGGCCGGTGATGCCCGGGCCGGGTGGGGCGTTCCAGCTGAGCATCACGAAGCCGACCGGCTCGTCGTCTGAGTAGATCGCGCGGTACCAGGGGGCGCCCTCGGGGGTGCGCGCCGCCTCCTCCAGGGACGCCGCCACGGACGCGACGAAGCGTTCCTGGTCGGGCCGCACGCGCAGGGCTGTGACGGCGGCGGTGTTCTCGTCAGTGATCTCCCGCAGGCTGATCATCCGTTCCCCCATATCGCTTGTGCGACTCCACAGTCTGCGCGAGCCGCCGCAGCGCCAGCAGGGCCGTGTCCCCCAACAGTGTCCCGACGACGACGCTCTCCAGCATGCGGTCGACGTCCATCCCGGACACGTAGTCCAGGTCGGCGGCGGCCACCGCCTCGCAGGCGTGGCCGTACTCGATGAGGTTGGGCGTCAGGTCGTGGCCGAGGTCGCGGGCGGCGGCGATCACCGCGGCCAGGGTGCGCACGGACGGGTGCTGGCACGCGTCGGTCCAGCCGAGCCTGGCCAGCACGCCCTCGGCCTCGGCCTGGGCGTCCGGGTCGACCTCGTCGGGGGCGTTGATCAGGCTCTTGGAGACCTGGCCCATCAGGTGGTCGCGGTCCTCGTCCGGGGAGTCGACGGCGGCGATGATCTCGCCGACGGTGGCCAGGGACAGCCCGCCCAAGTCGACCATGGCCCGGATCAGGCGCAGCCGACGGACGTGGCCGTCGTCGTAGCGGGCCTGGTTGCGGCCCGTGCGCTCACCGGCCGGAAGGACGCCTTCCCGCAGGTAGAACTTGATGGTCGGCACCGGGACGCCGGTCGCCCTGCTCAGTTCGGCGATCCGCACCGCGTGTCCTCCTCCGGGCGAAGTCAGGGTTCCTCGGGGTTGCCCTCCCCGAGTGGATAGTGTAACTATCGAAAGTAGAAAGTTCCGCTATCCATTCACGGGGGCAACCACCATGCGCACCGCGTTAGCCACTTGGAACCGTCCGTTCATCATCTTCACCGTAGCCATGGCGGCCGTCGCCGCCGTCTCCGTGGGTGGCCTGATCCTCGACGACCGGGTGCTCGTCGGCGCGCCCATCTGGCTCAAGCCGCTGAAGTTCGCCCTGTCGTTCATGCTCTACGGCGTGGCGTGGGCCTGGCTGATCGCGCTGATGCCCAAGCGGTCGCGCACGCTGCAGGCGGCGTCGGCCGTCATCATCCTCACCTCCATCGTCGAGATGGCCATCCTGCTGACCCAGACCGTGCGCGGCCGGGAGAGCCACTTCAACAGCACCACCGAGACCGACGCGATGCTGTTCGAGCTCATGGGCATCACCATCGCCGTCTTCTGGGTCGCCACCCTGGTCGGCTCGGTCGTCATCGGCGCGCGCCGGATCGCGCCGAGGCCGGAGAACCTGGCCATCCGGCTCGGCCTGGGGATCTCGCTGGTCGGCATGCTGCTGGGCATCCCGATGACCACCCGCGACAGCATGCGCGAGGGCTTCTCCGGCACCCACTCCGTCGGCGTGGTCGAGGGCGGCCCGGGCATGCCGCTGACCGCGTGGAGCACCACCGGCGGCGACCTGCGCATCCCGCACTTCGTCGGCCTGCACGCCCTGCAGGTCCTGCCGCTGATCGCGCTCGCGCTCACCGTGCTCGCCGCCCGCTACGCCGTCCTGCGCGCCGAGGAGGTCCGCTACCGGATGGTGTGGACCGCGGGCGTCGTCTACGCGGGCCTGATCGCCCTGGTCACCTGGCAGGCGTTCCGCGGCCAGCCGCTGCTGCGGCCCGACTGGCTGACCCTGGCGGCCCTCGCGGTGCTCATCGGCGCGGGCGCGGCGGGCGTCTCCTGGGCCAAGGCGGGGCGGAAGGAACTGGTGACCGCGTGACGTCGTTCCTGTTCGACCTCTCCTTCTACGTCGCCGTCCCGTTCTGGGCCATGATGATCTTCGCCCCGCGCTGGTCGCTGACCGAGCGGGTCATCGCGAGCCCGGCGATCGTGCTGCCCGGCGTGGCGATCTGGATCGCGCTGGCGGCGCCGATCTTCCCGGAGCTGTGGTCGGCGGTGTCCAGCCCGTCGCTGGACGGGCTGCGCGAGCTGCTGGCCGACGACCGGGCGATCACGCTGCTGTGGGCGCAGGTCCTGGCCTGGGACCTGTTCGTCGGCCGCTGGGTCTACCTGGAGTCGCGCAGGCTGGACATGCACCCGCTGCTGATGGGTCCGCTGCTCGTCGCGCTGATCCTGCTCTCCCCGCTGGTGCTGCCGGTCTTCCTGCTCTTGCGCGCACGCGCACGCGAGAGGGCGCCCGCGTAGGCTCCCGGCCGTGACCGACAGCGTTATTGACCCTGAGACCGACCCCTTGGGCGTCGCCGCGCAGGCGGCGCGGGCACTGGCCGAGCGGACCGGGATCGAGCGCCACGACCTGGCGCTCGTCCTGGGCTCGGGCTGGCGACCGGCGGCCGACGTGCTCGGCGAGCCGGTCGCCGAGGTGCCGCTGGCCGAGCTGCCCGGCTTCCTGGCCCCGACCGTCACCGGGCACGGCGGGACCGTGCGCTCGGTCGACGTCGACGGCCGCAAGGTGCTGATCACGCTCGGCCGCACGCACCTGTACGAGGGCGTCCCCATGAGCCGCGTCGTGCACGGCGTGCGGACCGTCGCGGCGGCGGGCGTCAAGACGGTCATCCTGACCAACGCCGCGGGCTGCCTGATGCCGGACGCCCGGATCGGCCAGCCCGTGCTGATCAGCGACCACATCAACATGACCGCCCGCTCCCCGCTGGTCGGCGCGGAGTTCGTCGACCTGACCGACCTCTACTCCCCCCGCCTGCGCGCGCTGGCCAAGGAGATCGACCCGAGCCTGGTCGAGGGCGTCTACGTCGGCCTGCCCGGCCCGCACTTCGAGACCCCGGCCGAGATCCGGATGCTCCGCGGCTGGGGCGCGGACCTGGTCGGCATGTCGACAGTGCTGGAGGCCATCGCCGCCCGCGCGCTGGGCGTGGAGGTCTTCGGCCTGTCGATGGTGACGAACCTGGCGGCGGGCATGACCGGCGAGCCGCTGGACCACCTGGAGGTGCTGGAGGCGGGCCGCAAGTCGGCCACCGCGCTCGGCGGGTTCCTCCGCGACCTGATCGCCCGCGCATGAGGCTGACGCCGGATCTGCGCGACCGCGCCTTCCGCTGGATCGCCGACGACCCGTCCGATGCCGACCGCGCCGAGCTGCAGGCCGTCCTGGCAGCGGCCATGGGCGGGGACGCCGCCGCCGTCGCCGACCTCGCCGACCGGATGGCGGGGCCGCTGACCTTCGGCACCGCGGGCCTGCGCGGCCCGGTGCGCGCGGGCCCGAACGGGATGAACCGCGCGGTGGTCATCCGCACCACGGCGGGCCTGGCCGACTGGCTGACCCGGCAGGGCCGGACCGGGACCGTGGTCGTCGGCCGCGACGCCCGGCACGGCTCGGCCGCGTTCGCCGTCGACGTGGCCGACGTGCTGGCCGCGGCCGGGTTCGCCGTGCGGGTGCTGCCCGGGCCGCTGCCGACCCCGGTGCTGGCCTTCGCGGTCCGGCGGCTCGGCGCGGTCGCGGGCGTGCAGATCACGGCGTCGCACAACCCGCCCCAGGACAACGGCTACAAGCTCTACCTCGGCGACGGCACCCAGATCGTGCCGCCCGCCGACCGCGAGATCGAGGCGGCCATCGCCGCCGCGCCCGCCGCCGTGTCGGTGCCCCGGGTCAGTCGCTCGTCCTCTGTGGACATGTTGGACGAGTACCTGGACCGCGTCGTCACGCTGCCCCGGGGCAGCGCCCGCGCGCTGCGGGTCGTCGCGACGGCCCTGCACGGCGTCGGCGCGGGCCCGCTGTCGCTGGCCCTGCACCGCGCGGGCTTCACCGACGTGACGATGGTGGCCGAGCAGACCGAGCCCGACCCGGACTTCCCCACCGTCGGCTTCCCGAACCCCGAGGAGCCGGGCGCGACCGACCTGCTGCTGGCCCGCGCCGCCGAGGTCGACGCCGACCTCGCGATCGCGCTCGACCCCGACGCCGACCGCTGCGCGCTGGGCGTGCCCACCCCGGACGGCTGGCGCATGCTCTCCGGCGACGAGACCGGCGCCCTGCTCGGCGCGCACCTCATCGCCGACGCCCCGCCGGACGCCCTGGTGGCCAACACGATCGTGTCGTCGTCGCTGCTGGAGTCCATCGCCCGCGCGCGGGGCGTCCGCTACGACGCCACCCTCACCGGCTTCAAGTGGCTGGTCCGCGCGGGCGACGGCCGGGGCACCGGCCTGGTCTACGCCTACGAGGAGGCCCTGGGCCACTGCTGCGACCCGGACTTCGTGCGCGACAAGGACGGCATCTCGGCCGCGGTCCTGGCCTGCGACCTCGCGGCCACGCTCAAGGCGTCCGGCCGCACGCTCCTGGACGCGCTGGACGACCTCGCCCGCGAGCACGGCCTGCACCTGACCCGCCAGGTGTCGGTCAGGGTGACCGACCTGGACCGGATCGGCTCGCTCATGGCCGCGCTGCGGTCGAACCCGCCGACGGAGCTGGCCGGGGTGCCCGTGACCGTCGAGGACCTGCTGCCCGACGCCGACGTGCTGCGCCTGCGCGGCGACGGCCTGCGGGTGATCGTGCGGCCGTCGGGCACCGAGCCGAAGGTGAAGGCGTACCTGGAGGTCGTCGCCCCGGTGGCGGAGCGGGACGCGGCCACCGCCCGGCTCGGCGCGCTCGCCGACGAGGTGGCCGCGCTGCTCAGCTGAGCGCCGCCGCCGCGAGCCCGGTCCCGCGCACCCGCGCCTCGATCTTGGCGAAGGCGACCTCGCGCGGGGTGGAGGTGTCGTCGGCGAACGGCGCGAAGCCGCAGTCGTCGCAGGTGCCGAGCTGGTCGACCGGGATGTGGCGGGCGGCGGCCAGCACGCGGTCGCGCACCTCCTCTGCCGTCTCGACGACCGGGTTGATCGGGTCGGTCACGCCGACGAACACCCGCACGTCCGGCCGCAGGTGCTCGGCGATGACGCGCAGCACCCGCTCGGGGTCGGGCTCGCCCGCGAGCTGGACGTAGAAGTTGCCCACGTTCAGCTCGAACAGGGTGGGCAGGAGGTCGGCGTAGTCCACGTCGAGGCTGTGGGTGGAGTCCTGGTCGCCGCCCGGGCAGGTGTGCACGCCGAGCCGGGCCCGGTCCGCCCGGCCGAACCGGCCCAGCACCTCGTTGTTGACGGCGACGAGGTCCTTGAGCAGCCCGCCGGAGGGGTCCAGCTTGAGCGAGAGGCGGCCCTCGGTGAAGTCGAGCTGCACCGCGTGCGCGCCCGCGTCCAGGCAGCCGCGGATGTCGGCCTCGGCCTCGTCGGCGAGGTCGCGCAGGAACTCCTCGCGGGTGTAGGCCGGGATCGGCTCGGCCGGGTAGAGCAGGCTCAGCGCGGACGGCGCGATGACGGCCTGCTTGACCGGACGGTCGGTGTGCCGCTGGGCCGCGCGCAGGTAGTCGGCCGCGTGGGCCTGGTAGCGGAACGGCCCCATGGTCAGGCGCGGGAGCTGCCGGGTGTGCCCGTCGGCGAAGGGGATCACCGCGCCGTGCGGGTCCAGCCCGGCGAGCCCCGCGAGCGGGTAGGTGAGGAAGCTGGGCTTGCTCTGCTCCCCGTCGACCAGGACCGGGCAGCCCAGCTCCGCCAGCCGCGCCATGGTGTCGGCGATCGCGGCCTGCTGGAACCGCGCGAGTTCCTGGTCGTCGAGCCGCCCGTTCGCGTGTGCCGAAAGCGCCTGCTGCAAGGCTGGCGGACGCGGGATGCTGCCGATCGGCTCGGTCGGGATGATCATGAGCCGGACAGTAGGACACCGGGCGCGCGCCCAGCAGGGACGCGACGGGAACATCGCCCGAACGCGCGTGGATTCAGCCCGAACGGGCGTGGACCGTTCCTCAGCGGAATGCGGCGAGCGAACGTGCCACCCAGTCGGAGTACGGCCGGGGCGCACGACCGAGCACCCGCTCGACGTCAGGGCTGACGCGCTGCTCGCGGTCGGTGGGCGAGCCGAGGATGTCGAGCGTGCTCTCGACGACGGGCGCGGGCATGAACCGCGTCATGCGGGCGCGGGCCTCGTCGCGGGAGAGCTCGGTGAGGCGGACCGGCTCGCCGAGGGCGTCGGCGAGCGCGGCGACCTGCCCGCGCGGCGAGATCGGGGCCGGGCCGGTCAGTTCGTAGGTGGCGCCCGCGTGGCCGGGCTCGCGCAGGACGACGGCCGCGACCTCGGCGATGTCGTCGGGATCGATCACCGGGAGGGCGACGTCGACGAAGGGCGCGGACACCTCGCGGGCGACGCGGACGCCGTCGGCCCAGGCGTAGGTGTTGGAGGCGAAGTTGCCCGGGCGCAGGAGGGTCCATTCCAGACCGGAGCCGGTCACGGCGGCCTCCAGGTTCGCCGGGTGCCTGCCGGTGCCGACGCCCTGGGAGGACAGCAGGACCAGCCGCCGCACACCGCTGGCGCGGGCGACGTCGACGACGGCGTCGAGGTCCCCGTCGGGGAGGAACGCGGCGGGGGTCATGAGGAAGACGGCGTCGGCGCCGTCGAAGGCGGGCTTGAGGGTCTCCGGCCTGGTGAGGTCGGCCCCGGACGCGCGGGACGCGCCCGTGACCTGCTCCCCCGCCTGGGTCAGCGCCCGCACCAGCGTCCGCCCGACATTGCCCGTCGCCCCGGTCACCACGATCATGTTTCGCTCTCCGTTCACTCGTTGAGGACGGGAGCGACGCTACTGTCGTGGGGATAGTAGGTACCTAGAGGAAAGTAAGGGCGACGTGATCGAGGACACCGACCCGGAGCTGGCCTGCCCCATCGCCCCGGTGATCGACGTGGTGTTCAGCCGCTGGACCACACCGATCCTGTGGTGCCTCCACGAGTACGGCAGGCAGCGCTTCGGCGAGCTGGAGCGGCGGATCACCACGATCACCCCGAAGGTGCTGACCCAGCGCCTACGACAGCTCGAACGGGACGGGCTGGTGGTGCGCACGTACCACGCGGAGGTCCCACCCCGGGTCGAGTACGAGATCAGCGACCTGGGCAGAAGCCTCTCCCCGCTGTTCGCCTCACTGGCGGAGTGGTCGGTGAACCTGGTGGAGGTGGAAGGGGCCAGAGCGGAGTACGACGCCCGCACCCGCCCAGGGGACCGTAGGGCTCCCCGCTGACGGACTCGGCTGGGCCTGTTACCTCACGCGAGCGAGCAGGTCACGAAACGCGGAGACCGTGATGGGCAGCTCCACGCCTGGACGTTTGCTGTCCCGCAGGGCCGCCAAGTCCTGCCGAACCTCGACACAGTTGCTACCGGCAGCGGACCGAGACGACTTGCGCCATTCCATGATTCACAACCTCCTGGCCAGGACCTGGGCGCGGTTGGAACGTGGTGGGCAGGAGCGGGGAACCGCCCGCCGTAGCAGGCGAGGCGATTCCCGGGCTGACTCCTGCTGGGTGTAGCCGGTTACGTCAGGCGGGCGAGCAGATCACGCAGTGCGGAGATCGGGATGGGCAGCTCCACGCCTGGGCGCTTGCTGTCCCGCAAGGCCGCCAAGTCCTGCCGAACCTCAACACAGTTGCTCTCGACCCCCGACCGAGACGACTTGCGCCAGTCCATGATCACAACCTCCTCGCCAGGCCCTCGATCATACTGCTGCTTTCCGCACTCGGAAGGGCCGCTCGGAACAACTCCCGACGGGCGCTCTCGTACACCTCCACGGCGGGCGTGTGGAGGTACACAGCACTCCTCATGAGCTCCACGTGCAGGATCGGTTGGTCGCGGGGGAACTCCAGGAGCATCCAGGAGTGCATCAGCGCCGCCAACGGAACGCACGCCCGCACGACTCGAACACCCCAGCCGCGCTCGGGGGCGCGGTGTAGGTGCAGAAGCTGTTCCTTTAGGGCATCGACACCCCCGAATGGCGTCCGCAGCGCCATCTCGTGGATAAAGGCGGTGTACTCGACCCTCGGCAGCACAGCCTGACGGCGCTTTCGTGCCTCCCACAGATCGTCGGTCGCGGGCGGTTCGAGCCCATTGGCTTGGAAGTACCCGATCGCGTACGCGCGAGTCTGCAGCAGTCCTGGGATCAGCGTGATCGACCAGTCGGTGAGGGCGCGGGCAATGGATTCGTGACTCGCGAGGGTTCCCACGTTGATCGGCACCCCGGGCAACGGGTGCTCCCACCACCCCGCCTGGTCCGACGCCTTCGCCGCCTCGATCAGCGCCGCTCGATGGATAGCAGGCGCTCCATAGAGCCCACACAACAACGCCACGTCCTCACTCGTCACGTGGCGCTTGCCGTTCTCCGTCCGACTGAGCGTCGGAACCGAAATCTGGGCTATCTCGGCCGCCTGTTCCAGATTCAGGCCCGCCTGCTGCCGGAGTGCCCGCAACTGCGCACCCAAGGTGCGGTCGCGGGCTTGCGGGGGCTTCCGCTTCCCGGACATTCCACTCCTTTTCTGCACTGCCAAGCAAAAGTCGACAATCGGCCACCGACTTATGTTGGTGCATATGGATTCCACTCAGGACATCGACTACTGGCTCGACCGGCTCCGGGAGCGCCGGTGGCTGCTCCACTTCCACGAGCGGCGGTCGGAGATCGGCGCCGTGCTCACGTGGCCGGGCGTCTGGGACGTCCTGGTCCTCGTGGCCGAGCAGCATTCCCTCGCCTACCGCACCCCGCGCGCACCTGATCTCGACCCCTTCGACCCCGAGTACATCGTCGACTGCTACGCCGGGCCCGCCGTCTGGACGATCCGCTGGATCATGACCCTGCCTCCGCCCGGCCCGGTGTTCCCGCCGCTGCGGCCGGTTCCCGCCGACTTCTCGATTCCCCGGAACCTACGCCGTCCGACGATCATCCGGCCGATCCGGCACCGGACGCCACCCGAAGGGGATGATTTTCCGCACGAGCAAAGGGAATTGCGCCTAAGCTAGCCCTCATGCCGACGCTCTTGATAGTGCACCACACGCCTTCGCCCGCTATGCAGGCGTTGTTTGAGGCAGTCGTGTCCGGTGCCACCGACCCGGAGTTGGAAGGCGTCACCGTCGTGCGCAAGGCCGCTTTGTCAGCGACCGCCGTCGACGTGCTCGCCGCCGACGGGGTCGTGCTGGGCACGCCCGCCAACATCGGCTACATGAGCGGCGCTCTCAAACACTTCTTCGACACCGTCTACTACCCGACGCTGGACGAGAAGCGCGGGATGCCGTTCGGCTGCTACGTGCACGGCAACGAGGGCGTCGAGGGCGCGGTCGCCAGCATCGACAGGGTGACCACGGGACTGGGCTGGAAGCGCGTCTTCGAGCCCGTCACCGTGCTCGGCACGCCCGGCAAACCCGACCTCGAACGCTGCTGGGAGCTGGGCGCGACGGTGGCCGCCGGGCTCGGCTGACCCCGGTCACGGTCCGAACGGGACAGGACACGCAGCGAACCGGGAGAAACGGACAGCCGCCCGCGAGCGATGTGGGCAGCGACGCCCGCGTTCCCCGTCGAGAGGTAGTCCGATGCCCAAGCGTGCCCGGCTGGCCGCCGCGCTCACCCTGGTCACGGCCGCCGCCGTGGTCATCGCGCCGTCCGCGGCGGCGGAGAACCCCATCACGTTCGCTCCCCGGGTCGACTACCCGACCGGCAACCACCCCGAGTCCGTGTTCTCCGCCGACGTCAACGGCGACGGCAGACCCGACATCATCACCGCCGACCGCTACCAGCACGCGCTGAGCGTCCTGCTGGGCACGGGCGCGGGCGCGTTCGGGTCAGCCAGCTCGGTCTACCCGGGGCCGGAGCCGACCGGCCTGGCCGCGGCCGACCTCAACGGCGACGGCCGGACCGACCTGGCCGTGTCCACGACCGGCGAGGTGTCGGTCCTGCTCGGCAACGGCGACGGCACGTTCGCCCAGCGCGTGGGCCACGCCGTCTCCGGCGGCGCCGAGGGCGTGGCGGCGGGCGACCTGAACGGCGACGACCGGGCCGACGTCGTCGTCTCCCGGCCTGAGGGCATCACCGTCCTGCTGGGCAACGGCGACGGCACGCTGGCGGCCGGGACCGACATCGCGGGCGGCGGCTACTCGCGCGGCGTCGTGCTGGCCGACCTCGACGGCGACGGCGCCGCCGACATCGCCACCGCAGGCTTCTTCGCGGGCACCGTGTCGGTCTACAAGGGGGCCGGTGACGGCACGTTCGCCGCCCCGCTGGCCTTCCCGGCGGGCACCAACCCCATCGACGTCGCCGCGGGCGACTTCGACCGCGACGGCGTCATCGACCTGGCGACCGCCGACCACGGCAGCGGCACCGTCACGGTCCTGTCCGGGCCGTCCTACGCCTCGCCCGTCGCCATCCCGGTCGGCCCGAACCCCTACGGCGTCGCGGTGGCCGACCTCGACGGCGACGGCGACGCCGACCTCGCCGCCACCGTCGCGGGCGCGGACTCGGTGGCCGTCCTGGGCAACGGCGACGGCACCTTCACCCCCGCCACGACGCTGGGCGTCAACACCTGGCCGACCGAGATCCACGCCGCCGACCTCGACGTGGACGGCCGCACCGACCTGGTCACCACCAACCGCCACGCCGACGGCGTCTCGGTCCTGCTCAACCGCACGGTCCCGCCCGTGCCGCCGACGGCCGACGTGTCGGTGAAGCTGACCGCGCGCCCGTACATCGGGCTGTTCGTCTCGCAGATCAACTACACGCTGACCATCCGCAACTCCGGCCCCGACGCCCTGGAGTCCGGCTCGGTGACGGTCGCCATCCCGCGCTACGCCCGCATCACCCCCGGCACCGGCTGCTCGCTCGCCGAGGGCGTCCTCACCTGCTCGACCGGCCCCCTCGCCGTCGACGGCTCGGTGATCCGCAAGTTCGCCCACCCGGTCAACCCGCTGGCCGTCGGCACCCTCACCCTCACCGCCGAGCGCACCGCCAGCACCCCGGCCGACTCCAACCCGGCCAACGACAAGTCCCGCTCGGAGTGCGCGATCTTCGGCATCGTCCTGGTCGCCTGCCGCTGACACCGGTCGGCCGAGGGGCTGGCTTCCCCTCGGCCGACCGTCAGGACGGTTGATCCGCTTGCGTGCGCCCAGGCGGACCGCCTGCACCTGAGTGGTCAGGTGCAGGCGGCCGCGATCTCGGCAGTGTCCCAGTAGAACGGGCGGAGCTCGGTGATCAGGCCGTCCTCGACGTCCACCGTCTGCAGGATGGGGAAGTCGAGGTCGCGGCCCGTCGCGCGGGCGCGGGCGTGGATCCGGAAGCGCACGACCAGCGGGCTGGTCCGCGACAGATACGTCCGGTCCGCCAGGTCGAAGCGCTCCCAGACCGCGCTCATCGTGGTGAAGAAGCGCGCGAGGCCGTCGTGGCCGCGCCAGATGCCGCCGTAGGGCAGGCCGTCGGCCTGGTGCAGGGTCACGTCCGGGGCGAAGAACGGGGCCAGCGGCGCGAACGACGCCGAGCCGGGGCCGCCCGCGGCGAGGTAGTCGGCCTCGGCGGCGTACATGCCTTCCAGCACGTCGGTGGGGGTGATCGTCATGCGCCCCACTCTCGGGGCGCGTGGCGGGCGCCGCCGGCGGGAATGGGCCCGCTAATTGTCGATGGTCGCCATCCCGCCGGGCGCGTAGCGGTCGCCCGCCACGGCGTCCGCCGGGACGGCCGCCTCGATGGCGGCGATGTCGGACTCGGAGAGCCGGATCCCCGCCGCGGCGGCGTTCTCCTCCAGGTACTTGATCCGCTTGGTGCCCGGGATCGGCACGACGTCCCCGCCCCGGCTGTGCACCCAGGCCAGGGCGAGCTGGCCCGGCGTGACGTCCCGCTCGGCTGCCAGCTTGCGCAGGGCGTCCACAATGGCCAGGTTCCGCTCGAAGTTGCCGTCCTGGAAGCGCGGCTGGCCGACCGCGCGGAAGTCGCCCTCGGGCAGGTCCGAGCGCTGGGCGAACCGTCCGGTGAGGAAGCCGCGGCCCAGCGGCGAGTAGGCCACGATCCCGACGCCCAGCTCGCGGGCCGTCGGCAGGATCTCGGCCTCGATGTCGCGCGTCCACAGCGACCACTCGGTCTGCAGCGCCGCGATCGGGTGCACGGCGGCCGCCCTGCGCAGGGTCGCCGCGCTCGCCTCGGACAGGCCCAGGTGCCGGACCTTGCCCGCGGCCACCAGCTCGGCCATCGCGCCGACGGTCTCCTCGATCGGGACGGTCGGGTCCACGCGGTGCAGGTAGTACAGGTCGATGTGGTCGACGCCCAGCCGCTCCAGCGAAGCGTCGCAGGCCTGGCGGACGTAGGCGGCGTCGCCGCGGATGCCGCGCGCGGTCTCGTCGGCCGGGTCCCGCACGACGCCGAACTTCGTGGCCAGCAGGACGCGGTCGCGCCGGTCGGCGATGGCGCGGCCGACCAACCGCTCGTTGGTGTGCGGGCCGTACATGTCGGAGGTGTCGAGGTGGGTGACGCCCAGGTCCAGCGCGCGGTGGATGACCGCGATCGACTCGGCGTCGTCGCCGGGGCCGTAGAAGTCGCTCATCCCCATGCAGCCCAGGCCCTGGGCCGACGAGGTCAGCCCGCCGAGTGCGCGAGTGTCCATGGTGTGGTTTCCCCTGTCTCGGGCGGGCAGGCGCCCGCCACGACGCGTTCGTAGTTGTCGATCTTGTAGTCGAGGACGTCGACGCACGACCGCAGCTCGTCGATGCGGGCGAGGACGTCGGCGCGGTGGTCCTCGAGGATGCGCTTGCGCTCACCCGCGGTGCCCTCGCCGAGGCGGCGCAGCCGGGCGTACTCGCGCATGAGCTTGATGGGCATGCCGGTGGTCCGCAGCTTGGTCAGGAAGACCAGCCAGCCCAGGTCGTCGTCGGTGTAGACCCGTCGCCCCCCGGAGTCGCGCGCGGGCGGGTCGATCAGATCGATGCGTTCGTAGTACCGGAGGGTGTCGATCGACAGCCCGCTGCGGTGGGCTGCCTCGGCGATCGAGTAGGTCACGGCGTCGACGGTAGGTGCTGGAGCGCACTCCAGGTCAAGCCGCTCGTGCGCCGTTCATCCGCCGGGGGCGGGCGTTCGGCGCGAAAGATATTCGCCGGTGTTGCCCATCACACAAGCGCCAAGTGATAGTGAATGAATGCCCCGGAAACAATTTCGCAAAGCGCTCGCCGTCGCTTTCCTGGCAATGGCCGCGCTCGCCTATCCCGCCCAGGCAGCCGCTAAGAGCTGCGCAAACGGCTATGTCGCGCTCACTTTCGACGACGGCCCTAATCCGGCCACGACCCTGCGCCTGCTGGCCGCGCTGGAGGACGCCGACGCGCGCGCGACCTTTTTCACCGTCGGCCGGAATATCGACGCGAACCCGCACCTGCAGCGGGTCACCCAGGGCGCGGGAATGTGGATCGCCAACCACACCTACACGCATCCGAACCTGACGGAGCTGTCCCGGCAGGAGGTGTTCTCCGAGCTGGTGAAGACCCAGGTGGCCACCGTCCGGGTGAACCGGACCTGGCCGACGCTGTTCCGCCCGCCCTACGGCGCGACGAACGCCGAGATCAAGGCCATGGCGAAGCGGCTGGGGATGACCGAGGTGCTGTGGACGGTCGACTCCCGCGACTGGGCGGGCGTGCCGAGCGAGGAAATCCGCTCGCGCGCGGCCGCGTTGCAACCGGGCGGGATCATCCTGCTGCACGACGGCATCCAGAACACGATCGACGCGGTGCCGCTGATCGTGTCCGACCTGGCCGAGCGCGGCCTGTGCGCCGGTCGGGTCGGCGTGCGCGACGGGCAGCCGGTGGCGGTGGCGCCATGAGGCAGCGGATCTGGGCGGCGGTGGCCGCCGCGGCGACGGCGGCGGCGCTGGTCGTGGCCGCGCCGAGCGCGCAGGCCGCGTCGCTGGTCGAGGTCACCGACTTCGGCGCGAACCCCAGCAACCTGCGGATGCACCTGTACGTGCCGGACACGGTGCGGGAGCGGCCCGCGGTGCTGGTGGCCTCGCACTACTGCACGGGCACGGGTCCGGCGTTCTACTCCGGGACCGAGTTCGCGCGGCTGGCCGACCAGCACGGGTTCATCGTCATCTACCCGTCGGCCAACCGCAGCGGCAACTGCTTCGACGTCTCGTCGCAGGCGACATTGCGGCACAACGGCGGCAGTGACTCGCTCGGGATCGTGTCGATGGTGCGCCACGTGATCGCCCGGCACGGGGCCGACCCGGCCCGCGTGTACGCGACGGGGGTGTCGTCCGGGGCGATGATGACCAACGTGCTGCTGGGGGCGTACCCGGACGTGTTCGCGGGCGGCGTCGCGTTCGCCGGGGTGCCGTTCGCGTGCTTCGCGACCACGGACGGGTCGTCGTGGAACAGCCAGTGCGCGCAGGGCCAGGTCATCCGGACCGCGCAGCAGTGGGGCGACCTGGTGCGCGGCGCGTACCCGGGGTACACCGGGGCGCGGCCGAGGATGCAGCTGTGGCACGGCACCCAGGACGACACGCTGCGGTACCCGAACCTGGGCGAGGAGATCAAGCAGTGGACCGACGTCCACGGCCTCTCCCAGACGCCGACGTCGACGGACTACCCGGCCGCGAACTGGACCCGGACGCGGTACTCCGACAAGGTCGAGGCGATCAGCATGCAGGGCACCGGGCACAACCTGCTGACGAACGGGATGGCGTCGCGGGCGCTGGAGTTCCTCGGGCTGACCACGGGCCAGCCGCCGGTGACGACCACGCCGCCGCCCGCGTCGGGGTGCACGGTGACGTACACGATGAACACGTGGAACACCGGGTTCACCGCGTCGGTGACGGTGTCGAGCACGTCGGCGGTGAACGGGTGGACGCTGGCGTTCACGCTGCCGTCCGGGCAGACGGTGACGAGCGGCTGGAACGCGACCATCACGCCTGCCAGCGGCGCGGTGCAGGCCAGGAACGTGCAGTGGAACGGCGCGATCCCGGCGGGCGGCTCGGCGTCGTTCGGGTTCCAGGCGACGCACAACGGCAACACCGCGCGGCCCGCGTCGTTCAGCCTGAACGGGACGCCGTGCAGCTAGCCCTTGGGCAGCGCCCAGGCCTGCAGGTGCTCGGCCAGCTTGCGCACCTCGACGGCGCCGCGCCCGACCTCGCGCACGAGGTCGAGCGCGGCGTCGGTGTCCGCGTCGATCCAGTAGCCGTTGAGGTCGCACATCGTGACGGCGGCGACCCAGCCGAGCCGCCAGTTCCCCTGCGCCAGCGGCCGCGTCCGCACGACCGAGTCGAGCAGCGCCGCCGCCTTGAGCCAGAGCGAGTCGTAGGCCTCCACCCCGAGCACCGTCGCCCGCGGCCGGTGCGCGGCGGCGTCGAGCAACCCGAGATCCCGCACGACGAGGTCGCCCCCGGTCACCGCGGCGGCCAACACCAGAAGGTCGCCCGCGTCCAGATACGCCGTCAAACCGTGCCGATCCGGTCGAGGAGGGCGCGGTACCGCGGGAGCACCCGGCCCAGGACCTCGCCGAGCTGCTCCTCCTTGTGCATCCGCGCCCACCGGTCGTTGAGCGCGAGCCTGAGCACCTCCTGCTTGGACCGCCCCTCAGCGGCGGCGAGCTCATCGAGGCGCGCGTTCTCCTCATCGGTCAGCCGCAGGGTCATGGCCATGGAGGGATGGTACCAGTTTGGTACCAGTCAGCCCTGGATCTGCCGAGCGAAGTGCTCGGCCACCTTGAGCGCGCCCGCGCAGAGGTCGTCGGCGGCGCCGTCCATGACCCCGTAGCTCACGCTGAAGCCCTGTTCGGGGGCGGTGCGGACGTAGACATCGCACATCCGGTCCCGGCCTTCAGCGATGTGCCTGGCGGAGAAGCCCGCGATGTCGGTGGTGACGGCGTTGGGCTCCTGAACCTCCATGTGCGGGTCGTGGTCGGCGATGAGCCGGAGTCCCAGCGTGCGCCTGGTCATCGCGTCGTCCCACAAGCAGACGGAATCCTGGCGCTGGCCCGCGACGGCGATGTCGACCTCGCTCAGCAGGTCCTTGCTGACAAGGTCGCACTCCTTGCCCGCCATCGACGCGACCTCGACGGGACTGGCCGTGCTCGGCGGCGGGGCGGCGGCCTGCTGCTCGGACGAGCAACCCGCGACGACGGTCATGGCCGCGACAGCGAGAAGGATTCGTGACACCCTTGGTGTTATACCGGCCTGGGGCGGGGGTCACCGCGTTCGCGAAGCGCGCACCGGCCCCAACGCGGTCCTCCGCTCCGTGAAACAACCGGATCGGGTGCAGTCAGGCACCCCCGAGACATGCAGCCGGACCCGCGGTGGTCGTCGTCTCGGTGGCAGGCGTCGTGCCGGCAGGGGGCGCCGTGGTCGGCGACCCGGAGCAGGCCGTCACCCCTTGATCTTCTCGGCCACCTGTTCCGCCGCCCTGACCGCGCCCGCGCACAGGTCGTCAACGGTGCCGTCCATGATTCCGTAGGCCGCGGCGAAGCCCTGTTCGGGGGCGGTGCGGACGTAGATGTCGCAGAGGTTGTCCCGGCCTTCGGGCACGTGCTTGGCCGGGAAGCCGCCGACGGCGGAGTCGACGGGATTGGGGGCGCCGCGCACCTCCAGAAGCGGGTCATGGTCGCCGATCAGCCGCACCATCAGCCGCCGCTTGGTCTCCGGGTCGTCCCACATGCAGACGGCCACACCCTTGGACGCGCCACTGACGTTGATATCGAGTTCGGCGAGCAGGTCCGGGCCGATCAGTTCGCACCCCTTGCCCGCGAACGACACGATCTCGACCGGTGCTGCACTCGTCGGCGCCGTGGTGGTCGTGGTGGTCATAGCGGTGGACTGCGGCGCCTCCCTGGTCGGCTCGACTTCGGGCGACGCCGAGCAGCCTGCGGTGACGGCCAGGGCAGCCAGGGCGAGAACGATGAGGCGCACGCCGCACTCTAGCGCTGACCGAGGCGAACGCCCGCGCCAAGAGCCTCGAGCCGGTTCTTGCGGGGATCACCGACCATCAACGGACTAACCGCCAGGGATTCGGTCACCGCGGACGGGCGGAAGACCCCGGCAGGCAGCTCCCGCTGGTCACCCGAGGAGAGGAATCGACTCGCTAAACCGCTCCGTACTGGCGGTCACCGGCGTCGCCCAGGCCCGGGACGATGAAGCCGGAGTCGTTCAGCCGCTCATCGATGCTCGCCGTCACCAGCCGCACCGGAAGACCCGAGTCCGCCAGGTGCTGAACCCCCTCCGGGGCCGCGAGAACACAGATGGCGGTTACGTCGACGGCGCCGCGTTCGACCAACAGACGAATCGTGTAAGCCATTGAACCGCCGGTTGCCAACATCGGGTCCAGCACGAATACCGGGCGATTCGCGAGGGATTCCGGCAATGACTCCATGTACGGCGTCGGCTGCAGGGTCTCCTCGTCGCGCGCCAGGCCGACGAAGCCCATCTGGGCCTCCGGGATCAGCCGGTGGGCCTGGTCGGCCATGCCCAGGCCCGCGCGCAGGACCGGGACCAGCAGCGGCGGGTTGGCCAGCCAGTAGCCCTCCGTGCGCGCCACGGGGGTGTGGATGCGCTCGCTGCGCAGGGGGGCGTCGCGGGTGGCCTCGTAGACCAGCATGACCGTGAGTTCGTGCAGGGCCGCGCGGAAGGTGGCGTTGTCGGTCCGCGCGTCGCGCATCACGGTGAGGCGGGATTTGGCCAGGGGGTGGTCGACTGTGCGGACGTCCATCCGCGGGAATCTAGTCGCGGACGGCGATGACCGCGAACATGGTCACGGACATGTGGAAGTCGCCAGCGGCCTCGCCCGCGCGCAGGTCTTCCAGGAAGCGGTCGCGCTGGGGCTCGGTGATGGCGCCCTGGGCGATCGCCGCGCCGAGGGCCATCGCGAGCAGTTCGGTGTCGATGCCCGGCTGGATGAGGGCCTGGGAGCCGATGTCGGTCACCCGCAGGCCCGCCGCCGTCAGCTGGCCCGGCAGCCGCCGAGCGGCGTACGGGTTGGCGCTGAACCCCAGCATCGTGCCCATGAACGCGGCCACCACCTCCGGGTCGCCGGGATGGGTGATGGCCGTGGCCCAGTCGCTGTCGAGGACCGCGGTCCGCCCGCCGGGACGCAGGACGCGGGCGATCTCGCGCGCCGCCCCCGCCGGGTCCGCGAGGTGCTGGAACACGCGCTCGCAGCGGACCACGTCGAACGACGCGTCGGCGAACGGGAGGGCGAGGGCGTCGCCGTCGACGAAGTGGTCGCCGTGGCGGGCCGCCGCGACCGCGCGCATGCCCGCGTTCGGCTCCACGCCGACCGCGTCCGCCCCGGCCGCACGCAGGGCGGCGACCTCCGAGCCCGTGCCCGAGCCGATGTCCAGCGCGCGCTCGCCCGGACGCACCGCGAGGGCGTCCTGCGCCCACGCCCGCAGGCGGGTCACGCCGGGCGTCGCCGCCTGCCGGTCGAGCACCTCCACGAGCCGGGCGAGCTGGGCGTCGTCGGTCTTCTCCGCGCGGAAGGACGGCGGCTGCGTCATGAACGCGACTGTATCGGCGGCGGAGCCGCTAGGCTCACCCCCGTGAGTGACCTGCCCGCCGTCCCCGGTCCGCACGAGATGCGCGCGTCCAACGCCGACCGGGAACGCTTCGCGAAGATCCTGCACGACGCGATGGCCGAGGGCAGGCTGACGGTCGGTGAGCTGGAGGAACGCCTCGACCAGGTGTACGCGGCCAAGACCTACGGCGACCTCGTCCCGCTGATCCGCGACCTGCCCGGCACGCACGTCCGGCCCGTCCCCGCGGCCGCCCCGGCGACGTCCCCGCGCATCGGCGGGCGCGGCACGTCCTCCAGCGCCATCGCGATCATGTCCGGCTCCGAGCGCAACGGCCCGTGGACCATCCCGCCCACCTTCAGCGCCGTGGCCATCATGGGCGGGGTGGAGATCGACCTCACGCACGCCAGCTTCGAGGCGCAGGAGACCGTCATCCAGGCGTTCGCCCTGATGGGCGGGGTCGAGGTCCGGGTGCCGGAGGGCGTCACCGTGCACGTCACGGGCGCGGGCTTCATGGGCGGGTTCGAGAACAAGGTCTACACCCAGGGCCCGCCCGGCGCGCCGGTCGTGCGCGTCACCGGGTTCGCCATGATGGGCGGCGTCGAGGTCAAGCCGACGCGCAAGCCGAAGCGGCGCAAGCACGGCGACGTCGAGGAGATCGAGGACTGAGCCCGCGCTACGCACGGGTAATCGCGGCCTAGACTCGTCGGTATGTCCGACGTCCAGACCACGGCCGCTCCACCCGAGTTCGCCGACGCCACCCGCGACGACACCGCGTTGCGGCGCTTCCTGCACGGGCTGCCGGGGGTCGACCAGGTGGGGGTCGAGCAGCGCGCCGCCGGGCTGGCCACGCGCAGCATCAAGAAGGACAGCAAGCTCTGGGCGATCGACACCGCGATCTCCATGGTCGACCTGACGACCCTGGAGGGCGCCGACACCGAGGGCAAGGTGCGCTCGCTCTGCGCCAAGGCGCGCAGGCCCGACCCCGATTTCCCGGACGTCCCGCAGGTCGGCGCGGTCTGCGTCTACCCGGACATGGTCGCCACCGCGGTCAAGGCGCTCGACGGCGCCGACATCGGCATCGCCAGCGTCGCCACCGCCTTCCCCTCCGGCCGCTCCAGCCTGTCGATCAAGCTCGAGGACACCCGGATGGCCGTCGAGGCCGGGGCCACCGAGATCGACATGGTCATCGACCGGGGCGCGTTCCTCTCCGGGAAGTACATGCGGGTCTTCGAGGAGATCCGGGCGGTCAAGGCGGCCTGCGGGTCCGCCCACCTCAAGGTCATCCTGGAGACCGGCGAGCTGGCCACCTACGACAACGTCCGCCGCGCGTCCTGGCTGGCGCTGCTCGCGGGCGGCGACTTCATCAAGACCTCCACCGGCAAGGTGTCGCCGGCGGCGACGCTGCCGGTGACGCACGTGATGCTGCAGGCCGTCCACGACTGGCACGCCGCGACCGGCGAGCACCGGGGCGTGAAGCCCGCGGGCGGCATCCGCACGACCAAGGACGCGATCCGCTACCTGGTGGCCGTGCACGAGGTCGCAGGCCCGGCGTGGCTGGACCCGCACCTGTTCCGCTTCGGCGCCTCCAGCCTGCTCAACGACCTGCTGATGCAGCGGCGCACCCAACTGGCGGGCCACTACAGCGGCCCCGACTACGTGACGGTGGACTGAACCATGACCTGGGACTACGCGCCCGCGCCCGAGTCGCGGGCCATCGCCAACCTCAAGCCGAGCTACCGGATGTTCCTCGACGGGCAGTTCGTCGAGGGCGGGGGCGAGCCGCTGAAGTCGGTCAACCCGGCCACCGAGGAGGTGCTCGCCGAGGTCTCCACCGCGAGCGCCGCCGATGTCGACCGGGCCGTGAAGGCAGCGCGCCGCGCCTACGACAAGGTCTGGGGCCGCATGCCCGGGGCCGAGCGCGCCAAGTACATCTACCGGATCGCCCGGATGATCGCCGAGCGCGCCCGCGAGCTGGCCGTGCTGGAGAGCCTGGACAACGGCAAGCCGATCAAGGAGTCGCGCGACGTCGACGTGCCGACCGCCTCGGCGCACTTCTTCTACCACGCGGGCTGGGCCGACAAGCTCGACTACGCGGGCTACGGCCCCGGCCCCCGGCCGCTGGGCGTCGCGGGCCAGGTCATCCCGTGGAACTTCCCGCTGCTGATGGCGGCGTGGAAGATCGCGCCCGCGCTGGCCTGCGGGAACACCGTCGTGCTCAAGCCTGCCGAGACCACCCCGCTGACGGCGCTGGTGCTCGCCGAGATCATCCAGCAGGCCGAGCTGCCGCCGGGCGTGGTCAACATCCTGCCCGGCGCGGGCGATGTCGGCGCCGAGCTGGTCAACCACCCGGGCGTCGACAAGGTCGCGTTCACCGGGTCGACCGAGGTCGGCAAGGTCATCCAGCGGTCGCTGGCGGGCACGGGCAAGAAGCTGACGCTGGAGCTGGGCGGCAAGGCGGCCAACGTTGTCTTCGACGACGCGCCGCTCGACCAGGCCGTCGAGGGCATCGTCAACGGGATCTTCTTCAACCAGGGCCACGTCTGCTGCGCCGGGTCCCGCCTGCTGGTGCAGGAGTCGGTGGCCGACGAGCTGCTGGCCAAGCTGCGCACGCGGGTGTCCACGCTGCGCGTCGGCGACCCGTTGGACAAGAACACCGACGTCGGCGCGATCAACTCCGGCGAGCAGCTCGCCAGGATCAAGGAGCTGGTCGCCTCCGGTGAGTCCGAGGGCGCCGAGCGCTGGACCTCGCCGTGCCCGGTGCCGGAGAAGGGCTACTTCTTCGCCCCGACGGTGTTCGCCAACGTCAGCCAGGCCATGCGGATCGCCCGCGAGGAGATCTTCGGCCCGGTGCTGTCCGTGCTGACCTTCCGCACCCCGGACGAGGCCGTCGCCAAGGCCAACAACACCCCGTACGGGCTGTCCGCGGGCATCTGGACGGAGAAGGGCTCGCGCATCCTGTGGATGGCCGACCGCATGCGCGCGGGCGTGGTGTGGGCCAACACGTTCAACCGGTTCGACCCGACCGCGCCGTTCGGCGGGTACCAGGAGTCGGGCTTCGGCCGCGAGGGCGGCCGCGCGGGTCTGGAGGCGTACCTAGATGTCTGATCGGCTGACGGTGTCCAAGACGTACAAGCTGTACCTCGGCGGGGCGTTCCCGCGCTCGGAGTCCGGCCGGACCTACCCGGTGACCGACGCCAGGGGCCGGTTCCTGGCCAACGCGGCGCAGGCGTCGCGCAAGGACGTCCGCGAGGCGGTCGTGGCCGCGCGGGCCGCGTTCGGCAAGTGGTCGCGGGCGACGGCGTACAACCGGGGCCAGGTGCTCTACCGGGTCGCCGAGATGCTGGAGGGCAGGCGCGAGCAGTTCTGCGCCGAGGTCGCCGCGGGCGAGGGCGTGCCTGCCAAGCGGGCGGCAGCGCTGGTGGACGCGGCGATCGACCGCTGGGTCTGGTACGCGGGCTGGACCGACAAGGTCGCGACCGTGCTGGGCGCGGCGAACCCGGTGGCGGGCCCGTACTTCTCCTTCTCCCTGCCCGAGCCGACCGGCGTGGTGGGCGTGCTGGCGCCGCAGGGCTCGTCGCTGCTGGGGCTGGTGAGCGTGCTGGCCCCGGTGATCGCGACCGGCAACACGGCGGTCGTGGTGACGAGCCAGGACCGGCCGCTGCCCGCGGTGACGCTGGCGGAGGTGCTGGCCACATCGGACGTCCCGGGTGGCGTGGTGAACGTCCTCACCGGACACACCGCGGAGCTGGCCCCCTGGCTGGCCGCGCACGCCGACGTCAATGCCGTCGACCTGGTGGGCGCGCCGCAGGAGCTGCGGGCGGAGCTGGAGCGGGCCGCGGCGGGGTCGGTGAAGCGCGTGCTGCGCTCGGCCGAGCCGGACTGGACCGCCGAGCCCGGGATCACCCGCCTGCGCGCGTTCCTGGAGACCAAGACCGTCTGGCACCCGATGGGCGTGTAGCTGTCCGGGCGACGTGACTTCTCGTCACGAAGAGGCCGCCAGCAGCGGGGAGAGACCAATTGGGGCGCGCGTCACAGGCCGCTCGCCAGGGCTGATAACGTTCCGTGTCGATCTGATGACCCACGGCAGATCCTCGGCGAAGGGACGTGAGCCCGATGTCTCCCGTCAGCGGTTACCCAGCGGTCGTCTCCGTGCAGAGCAGGGAATGCAGCCCCGCGTTGCTGGAGCGGCTCAGCGGCGCCACCCTCTTCCCGGAACGGCCCGTCGGCGCGGCGATCGTGTCCGTGGTCGCCCGCGGCGGCGGCGCGCTGTTCACCGTCACCGCCCCGGGGCTGCTCGACGCCGACGAGCAGGTCGACTACTTCCTGCGGCTGCTGCCCGACGAGGACGACGGGCGGGTGAAGCCCGCTAAGGACCGGGTCGTCGTGGGCGGGCTCGCCGACCGGTCGTCCCGGTGGCTCAGCGACAAGCTGCTCGACGAGGACAGCGCCGAGGCCGCCGCGCTGCGCGCGCGGATCGCGGAGTTCGTCGAGCGCGAGCGCGCGGCGGGCGCGCGGGTCTGGTTGAGCGCCTTCGAGCCGTCCGAGAACCTTGAGCAGCTGGCCGCGCGGCTCGGCGTGGACACCGACCAGGCCGAGCCGCAATTCATCCCGCTCGGCACCAAGGCCGAGGGCAGGCGGCTGCTCGAGGCGGCCGGGGTGCCGGTCGCCGAGGGCACGGAGGAGTGCCGCACGCTCGAAGACCTCGCCGAGGGCGTCGCGGCCCTGGCCGAGCGCGGGCACCGGGACTTCGTGCTCAAGCTCAGCAGCACCGAGTACGGCGCGGGCATGGGGAACGCCCTGCTGCGCCTGGACGGCCCGCTCGACCGCGCGGGCGTGCTCGCCGCGTTGCCCACCGCGGCGCTCGTCGACCCCAAGCTCACCTGGGACCAGTTCGTCGAAGCGATCGGGCGCTCCGGGGCCATCGCCGAGGAGATGCTGGCCGACGCCGACCTGCGCAGCCCCAGCTTCCAGGGCACGATCGTCGGCGACGAGGTGGTGGCGGTCTCGACCCACGACCAGGTCCTCGGCGGCGGCCAGACCTACGTCGGCAGCTCGTTCCCCGCCGACGCGGCCTACCGCGCCGCGGTGATGGACCTCGGCGTCCGGGTCGGCAAGCAGCTGGTCGAGCGGGGCGTGCGCCGCGGCGACTACGGCGTGGACTTCCTCGCCGTCCCCGACGCGACCGGCTGGCGGCTCGTCGGGTGCGAGCTGAACCTGCGCTCGACCGGCACCAAGCACGGGTTCGTCATGGCCACGAGCCTGCTCGACGTCCTGCCCGACGCCGACGGCAGGCTCATGGTCGACGGCGTCGAGCGGGTCTACGAGGCCTCCGACGGCATCTCCGACCCCCGGCTGGTCGGGCTCCGGCCCCGGCAGCTCATCGCGGCGCTGCGCGAGTCGCCGCTGCACTACGACCATCGCACCAAGACCGGCGTCGTCCTGCACCTGCTGAGCGCGCTGTACGAATACGGCAAGTTCGGCGCGGTGTGTATCGCCCCCGACCGCTCGGCGGCCGATCGGATGATGCGGGAACTGCTGGAACTGGTCGTCACTGTCGAAAAGGCCTAGGCCGAACGGGTCCGATACGCCCGATCGGCGGCCACCGGAACGGCCTATCTCCGCAGTCGTTAGAGTCCGATGTGGACTCGCGGATTCCCGGCGGGACAACGGGAACTGAGTAGAACTCAGCCTCACCCTCGGTCACCGCGTGACCCCTTAGGCTTCTTGACAGCCCCCAGGCGACGCCATATCTTCCCAAGTTAGACGATCACGCACGGCGACAACGACGACGCGTTGCCGAGAGCATTCCTTCCGCGCAATTCAGGGGGTAATTCCGTGAGCGAGAATTCCGCGGGCGTGGACTCCACCGACCACCCGGTGGGCGAGGGCGCCGACCTCGTGGACGGCGAGATCGAGGAGTTCGACCTCGACGACATCGAGGTGATCGAGAGCAAGGTCTTCGGCTGACCGGTCCCGCCCGCCGCGCCCCCGCGGGGGGCGACGGGCCGTCTTCGGCGAGCCCCGTGGAGGGCCACATGGTGCAGTACCTGTCGATCACCCCCCGCCGCGCGTGCGACGACGCGCCCGCCGACGAGGACGGCGAGACCAGGTCGCTCCGGGTCGGCCTGGTGGCCTACAACTGGGAGGCCGACACCTCGCTGGCGCTGTGGAACCTCATCAACTACGCGCGCCGGGACGACCTGGTGGCCGAGCACGTCCGGTTCGACCAGCACTGCGCCGCGACGCCGAAGACGGCGGCGGCGGAGAAGGACGAGCTGTTCCGGGTCCTGGACTGGGTGCACGAGCACGGGTTCGACGTGGTCGGGTTCTCCTGCTACATCTGGAACATCAAGTTCGTCAACCGGCTTGCCCAGGCCATCAAGGAGCTGTGGCCGCACATCACCGTCGTCTACGGCGGCCAGCAGATCCGCGGCTTCTACGTCCCGCAGGTGTTCGAGCGCGAGCGCTGCGTCGACATCTGCGTGGTGAACGAGGCCGAGATCACCTTCCAGCGGCTGCTGCGCCACCTGGTCGTCGGGTCCCCCGCGCTGTCGCGCATTCCCGGCCTGGCCTACTGGGCGGCCGTGGACGACGCCGACACGCTGTACCGCTTCGACGGCACCGGCGTGCTGCCATCGGGCTTCGCCTACCACGAGACCGGGAACGCCGAGCTGGTCGACAACCTCGACGCCATCCCCTCGCCGTACCTGGCCGACGCGCGGCTGCCCGTCGGCGGCGCGTTCCTCTACGAGGCCTCGCGCGGCTGCCCCTACTCCTGCTCGTTCTGCATCTGGGGCGAGTCCAAGGGCGTGCGCGAGTACCCGATGGACCGGGTGCGCGAGGAGCTGACCACGATCCTGCGCCACCAGCCCTCGCACATCATGTTCTGCGACGGCACGTTCAACATGCGCAAGGCCAGGGCCGCGGAGATCCTCGGCATCCTCAACGACCACCTGCGCGACGGCCGGGTGCGGCCGTTCAGCCTCCTGCTGGAGCTGAAGCTGGAGCTGATCGACGACGCGCTGGCCGCGATCCTCGACGAGCTGGTCCGGCTCAACCCGCTGGTGACCGTCGAGTTCGGGATGCAGAGCGCGACCCAGGAGGCGGCCGAGCTGATGCGCAGGCCGTTCAAGGAGGACAAGTACCGGGCGGCCTGGGCGCGGCTGACGCCGAAGTTGCAGTCCTCCGCGGTGATCGACTGCATCTACGGCCTGCCCGGCGACGGCGTCGCGCAGTTCAAGACCACCGTCGACTTCGCGTACTCGCTGGCCCCGCACCGGATGCAGTGCTTCCGGCTGTCGATCCTGCCGGGCTCGGAGTTCGAGCGGCAGGCGGACGCCCACGACATCAAGTTCGCCCGCGAGCCCGACCACATGGTCCACCAGACGGCGTGGCTCAGCCTGCGGGAGATGGCCTGGCTGGAGACGTTCGGCTTCGCGGTGGCCGACCTGTACCACTTCCACGGCACCACCATCCGCTGCCTGCTCGGCCTGCCGGGCGCGGCGGTGATGCGGTTCAGCGACCTGGTGACCGAGTTCGTCGACTGGGCTGGCCGCGACCGGGTCATGGCCACCTCGTACAACGGGCACGCCCCGGACGGCCGCTGGCGCGCGATCAACCTCAGCACGCTGTTCGAGAACTTCACCTTCGACGAGCTGCTGCCCCGGATCTCCGCGTCCGACCCGGAGCTGCTCGACAAGCTGGCCGAGCTGATCCGGTACGAGACCAGGATGGGCCGGATCGCGATCGAGGGCCTGCCGCCCGCGCCGCGGTCGAACGGCGGCCCGGTCCTGCACGCCGAGCTGATGCGGTCCCGCTACGACCTGCCCAGCTTCATCATCGCCAACCGGGGCCGCACCGAGGTCGACATCGCCGACCTGCGGACGGCGGACACGCACATCGCGCTCACCGTCAAGGCGGGCCACCAGGACGTGCGGGTCCCGGTCTCCTACCGGATCAGCGAGCGGACCGCGGACCTGCTCGACCGCCTGCGCGGCCAACCGGCCGCGCCTGCGGTGAGCAGGCGGGCGATCGACCGCCTGGTCGACGTCGGCCTGCTTGCCTAGGACAACGAAGAGGGGCACGACTGCGGTGTTCGCCTGGGACTGGGCGCTGCGACTAGGGCTGTTCGCGGTGGTCGCGACGTTCACCCCGGGTCCGAACGCGCTGTTGCTGCTGTCGGTCGCGGCGCGGTTCGGGCTGCGGCCCGCCGTGCCCGCCGCGGTCGGCGTCGCCGTGGGCATCCCGTCGGTGATCGTCGTGGTCGGCGCGGGCCTCGGCGGCGCGTTCGCGGCGCTGCCCTGGCTGCAGGTCGCGCTGCACGTGCTCGCCACCGTCTACATCGGATGGCTGGGCTGGCAGATCCTGCGGATGGGCTCGCCCGGCGACCCCGCGCAGCAGGCGGCGCGGCCGGTCTCGGCCTGGCAGGCGGCCGCGCTGCAGTGGGTGAACCCGAAGGTGTGGACGATGGCCGTGGGCGCCGTCGGGGCCTACGGCGTGGACGGCGGGCCGGTCGTCGGGGCGCTGTCGGTCGGCGCGGTGTTCGCGGTGGTCTGCGTGCCCGCGGTCGGCGCGTGGACGCTGTTCGGCTCGGGGATCCGGCACTGGCTGACCTCGCCGGGCCGGTTGCTGGTGTTCAAGGTCGGGATGGGAGCGGCCCTGGCGGTCTCGATCGCGCTGACCTGGGTCGCATAGCGGGAGGGGAACGAGGTGGACAGACCGGCCCCGATCGGGGTGGGGATCCAGTACAACCCCGAGATCTTGGACTGGTTCCCGTTCGAGTCGCTGCGGGTCGACCTGTTCGAGGTGCTGCTGGACCCGTTCATGGGCCCGCTCGACGGCCCGACGGTGTTCCTGCCCGGCGCCCGCGAGCGGCTGATGGACCTCAGGAGCCGCCACCTGCTGCTGGCGCACTCCAACTACGGCTGCGACTTCGGCTTCGGCGAGCTGGCCGACACCCCGGCCGTGCGCAGGCACGTGCCGATGACCAGGGCGATCGGCAGCCCGTGGGTGGCCAACCACAGCTTCTACGGCGACGACTCCTGGCTGGACATCTGGAGCAGCCCGCTCCAGTTCTCCCCGCGCGAGGTCCGGCGGGTCGCCGACCGCGCGCGCAGACTCCAGGAGCTCTACGGCGTGCCGCTCGCGCACGAGAACGCCGCCTACTACCTGCGGACCCCGGGCTCGACCATGCGCGAGGCGGAGTTCATGGCGGAGCTGGTCGCGGCGTCCGGCACGTTCCTGCACCTGGACCTGCACAACATCTACGCCAACTCGCTCAACCTGGCCGACTTCGACATCGAGGACTACCTCGACACCATCCCCCTCGACCGCGTCATCGCGGTGCACCTGGCGGGCGGGAGCTGGCACGACGGGCTTTACCACGACTGGCACGACAGCCCGGTCCCCGAGCCGGTGTGGGAGCTGCTGGACTGGCTGCTGGCGCGGGTGACGCCCGGCGCGGTGATCCTGGAGTACCAGGGCCGCTGCCACCACGAGAGCACCCGGCTGCTCGACACCGGCGACGAGCCGATGATCGTGCGGGACCTGGCCAGGGCGCGGGCGGCCTGGGACAAGGCGACCGCCGTCCGGGGCGCGGTGTGATGGCCGACGGAGCCGAGCTCGACGCCCGGACCGTGTGGCACGCGTGGCGCCGGGTGATGCGCGAGGAGGCGGTGCGGGAGGCGATGTTCGCGGGCACGCTGGCCGAGCGCGCCGACGCCCTGGGCCTCAGCCCGGCCGACCGCGAGGTCATCGAGCGGTACGCGGAGACCCCGGCGGGGACCCGGTTCTTCATCGCGAACTACCGCTACCGGATGACCAGCTCGTTCATCAACGCGCTGGAGACCGCCGCGCCGCTGACGCACCGGCTGCTGCGCGCGAACGGCGTGGACATCGACGCCTTGGCCGAGCGGTTCCTCGACTCGGTGGGCTGGCGGGACTTCGGCCCGTACGTCTACACCTACGGGGGACGGGTGCTGGAGTTCCTGCGCGCGCACCCGGAGGTGGGCGGGCTGCACGGGCTGGCCGACCTGGCGGCGCTGGAGTCGGCCGCGGTGGCGGTGACGGTCCGGGCCGCCCACTCGCCGCCGGACTTCACCCCGCGGCCGGGCGTGTACGCGGCCAACGACGCGGTGACCTCGGTGACGACCGAGCTGGACGTCTCGGGGTGGCTGCGCGGCGGCCAGCCGGGCGTGGGCGTCCTGCCCGCAGGACCGCGCACGTTCCTGGTGTACCTGTCGCCGCCGGACCTGCGCAGGCGGATCGTCGCCGTGCCGGAGTCGGCTGTCGCGCTGGTGCGCGGGTTGGCCGTGCCGAGGGCGGCCGGGGAGATGCCCGCTGGGCGGCTGGTGGAGAAGCTGGTGGCGCTGGGGGTCGTGATCGCTCCCGGGAGCGACTAGATGCTCTACCCGTGGTCATGGCTGCGCTCGACCGGGTTCCCGTTCTCGTGGCTGGACGACCTCGCCTGCCCGGGGCTGGCCGAGCCGGGGTCCGCCGAGTACGACGACCCGGCGGCGTTCGGGCGCGCGGTCCTCGCGGCGCGGACCGCGCTGGCGGCCAGGATGACCGAGCCCGCGGTCACCGAGGCCCTCGTCCTGTCCAACGCGGACGTGGTCGACCGGATGGCCGCGCTGGCGGAGGCCGACCTGGCGAAGCCGACCGTGCGCACCCGGCAGCGGCTGCGCGTGGGGTGGTCGTACCTGCAGCGGTTGTGCGCCAAGAACGAGACGTGCAGCTTCTTCGGCCCGCTCGCCTGGGGAACGGTCGACCCGGACGCGCCGGAGGGGATCGCGCTGGACGTCCTCGATCCGGCGGCGGGCAGGCTGCGGCGCCGCTCGGTGCGGTTCGAGCACTGGGTGCTGCGCGGGGTGGCCGACGCCCTGGCCGCGACCGCCCCCGCGGCGCCGTACCGGCTGAACCCGGCCTGCGACCTCGACGGCGACTGCCTGCGCGTGCCAGTGGGCAAGCGCGTCGCGCTGCCGGTGTCCGCGGCCCGGTACGTGCGCGCGGTGCGGGACGGCGCGCCGCCGCCCGAGGAGAACGGCGTCGCCCGCCTGGTCGCCGCGGGCGTCCTGCGCCGGGAGGTGTCGATCCCGCCCGGGAGCGGCATAGACGCTGTCGAGCACGCGCTTGGGCGTACGCCCGTGACCGCTGAGCTGGAGGCCCTGCGCGCCCGCTTCGAGCGGGAGACCTCGGGACTGGCGCAGCGGGAACTGCTCGACCGCATGCGGGCGGTGCTCACGGCGGCGGGCGTGGAGACCGCGCGGCGCAAGGGGACCATGTACGCGGGCAGGCTGCCGGTGTACGAGGACTGCGAGCGCAACGTCCGCTTCCGGGTGGGCGGCCGCCTCGCCCGCGTCCTCCGCGACGACCTGCCCCCGCTGCTCCGCCTGTACCGCCTGGTCGCCGAGTGCGCGGCAAGCGGACTGCACGCGCACTACGCCGCCGTGGCGGCCGAACGCGAGGCGGCGGAGGGCACGTCGGACACCGATTTCCCGGCCTATCTGCAAGCGGTGCGCGCCTCGGGAGCGATCGAGCCGGTCCGCGGCCGGATCGCCGAGACCCTGCGGACGCTCCTCAACGCCGCGTGGGCCGAGGTCGCCGCGACCGCCCAGAGCCCCGACCACATCGCGGACGACGACCTGGCCGCGGTGGCCGCGGCGCTGGCCGCCCGGTTCCCCGATCACGGGCGGTTCGCCGGGGTGCTGGGCGTCGGGGTGATGTCGCCGGACGTGCTCGTCGCCGGGCGCGACGTGGTGCTCGGGGAGGTGCACCCGTGCGTGGCGGCGGCCGTGCAGCCGGTCGCCCTTCCCTTCCTCGACGAAGCCGACGCCGCACTGGAGTTGGCCGATCGGGTGTTCTGCGGTGGCCGGGTCGTCTTGGCGGGCACGGACTCCGCCTATCACCGGTCCCAGTTCGCCTGGCCGGTCGGCACGTCGCTGACCGAGGTCGTGTTTCCCGGGGCGACCAGTCGGTGTCCGCCGGAGCGGACCGTCCCGGCCGGGCGGGGGCGGGTGCGGCGGGTGGACGGGATGGTGCGGTTCGTCGACCGGGAGAGCGGGCGGACGGAGGACATGGTCAGCGTGCTGTCCACGGATCTGCAGCAGGTGATGTTCCGGGTCGCGGGCGCGGTCCTGGGCGGGGACTCCACCGCCCGGCTGACCTACCGCGGGGTCGTGGCGCGCCGCCGCTCGTGGTCGCCGGACCCCGGTGGGCTGCCGGACGCGCCGCGGCCCGCCGAGGACTTCGCCGACTTCCGCGCGCTGCGCGCCTGGGCCGGGGAGCACGGCCTGCCCCGGCGGGCCTTCTTCCGCGTCGACACCGAGCCCAAGCCGGTCTACCTCGACTGGGCGTCGCCGATCGCCGTCGACACCTTCGCCAAGCTGGCGCGCTCGGCGACCGCGCTGCGCGTCACCGAGTTCTCGCCCCGGCCGGACCGGCTGTGGTTCGCCGACGACCTCGGCGTCCACACCAGCGAGCTGCGCATGACCTATGTGGTCTGACCGGGGGACGACGTGACCGGGCGGGCGACGGCGGCGGAGTCCGTGCGCGCCCGGTTCCCCGCCCGGCTGGTGGTCGAGCCCGCCGACGACGGCCGCTTCGCCGTCACCGACCCGCGCGCCCGCGCGCGCTGGGTGCTCGGCGGGCCGGTGCTGGACGTCGCCCGGCTGTTCACCGGTGACGGGACGTATGCCGAGGTGGCCGAGGCCGCCCGGAGCGCCGGGCTGCGCACGGCGACGGCGCAGTCCATGCGTGCCTTCGAGGCCAAGCTCCTCGCCCTCGGCGTGCTCGACGACACGGCCCGGCCGTCGCCCGCCCGCCGCGCCCTGCGCGTGCTCACCGCGGTCGAGCGCGTCGACGTCGGCGCTGCCGATCCCACGCGGGTGCTCGACGCCCTGCTGCGCCGGGCTCCCTGGCTGGCCGGACGCGGTGTCGCCGTGCTCGCCTGCCTGGTGTCGCTGGCGGCCGTCGTGGCGCTCCTGGCGCGCTTCGCCGAGTTCGCCGCCGCGGTGCCCGACGCCCTGCGCGGGTGGGGCCTGCTCGGCGTCCTGGTCGTGACCGTGCTGTCCTCGGTGTTCCACGAGGGCGGCCACGCGCTCGCCTGCCGCGCCTACGGCGTGCCGGTGCGCCGGGTCGGCATCGGGCTGCGGTCCCTGGCCGTGTTCGCCTGGACCGAGCCGGACGAGCGGGTGTGGTCGGCGCTGCCGTGGCGGCCCCGGCTGGTCACGGTGGCCGCGGGCCTGCTGGGCAGCCTGGTCTACGCGGCAGTGGGCGTCGCCCTGTGGCTGTCCGGCCCGCTCGCGACGCTGGGCGTGTGGCTGGTGCTGGCGGGCACCGTCTGCGTCGTCCCGACCCTGATCCCGAGTTTCGACGGCGACGCCTACCTGCTGCTCACCTGCCTGCCCGGCATGGCGAACCTGCGCAGCCGCTCCTTCGCGGCGCTGCGGTCGCCCCGCTGGAGCCTTCCCACCCTCGGCTACGCGGCGTTCGCGCTGATCACGGTGCTCGGACGGGCCGCGGTGGCCGCGTTCGTCCTGTGGCTGGTGTGGGTCTGCGTCCTGGCCGGGTGACGCGGATGGACTACCACGGCAGGGAACACTGGGACACCGTTCATTCGGTGGTCGGGGACGGCGCGGGCGTCGCCGCGGCGGCCGTGGCGCGGTCGGCCGCGCGCCTGCTGGCCCTCGGCCCCGGCGCGGTGGTCGTGGACATCGCGGGCGGCAGCGGGCCCTTCCTGCGGGCGCTGCCGCGCGCGGCGGTCGGGGTGCGCGTCGACTTCGCGCTCGGCCCGCTGCGGGCGGGCACCGGCGTCTGCGGCGACGCGCTGGCCCTGCCGCTGCGCACCGGCAGCGCGGACGCGGCGACGCTGTTGTCGGCGTGGTGGGCGATGCCCGACATCGACCGCGTCGTCGCCGAGGCCGCCCGCGTCCTGCGGCCGGGCGGGGCGCTGCTGGTGCACATCTGGGGACCGGCCGAGCGGTGCAGGCTGATCACGGTGGGCGCGTCCTGCGTGGCGACGGCGATCCCGTCGATGTTCCGGCCGCCCGGGGTGCGTGGCCCGTTCGAGTCGACCGTCGGCGAGGTCGCGGCCGTGCTGCGGGACGCCGGTCTCGACGACATCGCCGCGCACGCGTTCGGCCATTCGTGGCCGCTCGGCGCCGCCGACGACTACTGGGCCGAGTTCGCCCACCTCGCCCCCACATCGCACGCCGCGTTCCGCGACGCCGCGCCCGACGCCCGCGCGCGGGTCCGGCGCCTGCTCGACGGACTCCTGCTGCGGCTGCGCCGGGACGGCGTCGCCGACCTCAGTCTGGCCTGGAACCTGGTCGTGGCGCGGAAACGACCGGTCCCGGCCCGTTTCGCGGACAGTCGCGGCGCGGTGTCCTAGGGTGGGAATCCGCGGGAGCGAGCGCGGCTCGGCGTGCGTCAGACGGGTCGAGGGGGATGCGATGAGCGAATCGGATATCGGGGGCTACCGCGGGGAAGCGGACGCCTTCCACGCCTACACCGCTGGCATGCGGCCGCTGGCCGACGACCTGCGCGGTGTCGCGGACGGGCTGGACGTCGCCGACGGCGCGTTCTCCAAGATCGGCGACGAGGTCGGCCTGACGGCGGCGCTGCGCGCGGCGGGCGAGCGCCAGGCCACCGGGGTGCGCGGGCTGGCCGACTCCTACGGCGGCATCGTGGAGGCCGTGGCCAACACGTGGACCAACTTCGAGGCCGTCGAGGACGACGAGGCCCGCAACCTGCGCCGCGCTGCGGGTGAGCCGTGACCGCCCGGGACCTGCTGGAGCCGATGATCCAGCCCGCCGCGACCGCCCAGCGCCACCTGGCCACCGACGACGCCGCCATCGACAGGGTCGGCGCCAGGCACGGGACCGTGGCCTCCACTGTGGACACCGCGGGTTACGACGCCGACCGGCGCGCCGCCGCGCTGCGCGGCGGCTGGAGCGGCCAGGGCGCCGTGCGCTACGAGCAGGACGTCGCCGCCCAGGCGTCGACCAGCCGGGCGCTGTCGACCTACAGCGCCGACGTGCAGGCCGCCGTGCGCGAGGCGGGCGAGATCCTCAAGGTGGGCCAGCGCGTCAACCAGGCGCAGATCGACGAGTTCAACAGCAAGGCCGCCGAGCTGCTGTCCGCCGCGGCCGCGCTGCGGCAGGCGGGCGACACCGCGGGCGCGCAGCGCAAGCTCACCGAACTCGCCCGGTACGCCGCCCAGCTGACCGGCGACACGTCGATGAACCTCGAGAACGTGATGACCCAGCTGAGCGGCGTCGTCACGAAGCTCACCGGGGACTCGGGCTCCACGACGACCTCATCGGCGTCCGCGCCGCCCGCCGCGTACAACGACCGCTCCGGTGGGGGCGGCGGAGGTGGCGGAGGCGGCGGCGGGGACTACTCCGGCGGCGGGGGCGGCGGCGTCGTCACCAAGCGCAGGCTGCCGGTGGCCATCCCGCCGCAGCCCGGGACCGGCGTCAAGATCAACCTGCCGGACGGCAGCGTGGTCGAGGCGCCGAACGAGACCGCGGCGCGGGCGGTGCGGGCGGCGATCTCCCAGCTGGGCGTGCCCTACGTCTGGGGCGGCACGTCGCCGGGCGTGGGGCTCGACTGCTCGGGGCTGACCCAGTACGCCTACGGCGAGGGCGGACTCGACATCCCGAGGACGTCCCGGGAGCAGGACATCGGCGCCGAGGTCCCCTCCGCCGACCAGCTGCTGCCCGGCGACCTGGTCTGCTGGGAGGGCCACGTGGCGATGTACATCGGCAACGGGCAGATCATCGAGGCTGGCGACCCGGTCCAGATCGGCCCGCTGCGCACCACCAACTCCGGCATGCCGTTCGTCGGCTTCTACCGGCCGACCGGATGAGCGGGACCGTCACCGCCGTCTGCCGCGACGGCGAGCACCGCTTCAGCAAGCAGGCCGTCCCCGCGATCACGCTGCTCGCGGGGCTCGGCGTGGAGGGCGACGCGCACGCGGGCGTCACGGTGAAGCACCGGTCGCGGGTCGCGGCCGACCCGACCCAGCCCAACCTGCGGCAGGTCCACCTCATCCACGAGGAGCTGTTCGCCGAGCTGGCCGCCGCCGGGTTCACGGTCCGGCCGGGCGAGATGGGCGAGAACGTCACCACCGTCGGCATCGACCTGCTCGCGCTGCCGACCGGAACCCTCCTGCGCGTGGGCGCCGACGCCGTGATCGAGGTGACCGGGCTGCGCAACCCCTGCGCCCAGATCGACGCCTTCCAGCCGGGGCTGCTCAAACAGGTCGTGCACCGCGACGGCGACCGACTGGTCCGCAAGGCCGGGATCATGGGCGTCGTCCGCACGGGCGGGCGCGTCGCGCCGGGCGACCGGATCACCGTCGACCTCCCGCCGCCGCCGCACTCGCCCCTCGGACGCGTCTGAACCGCCGTCGCGGGGCGGTCACCGCGCGTAAAATTCCGGGCGTGGACATCGACATCGACCGCGAGCTGGACTCGGTTGCCCGCAAGGTCGAGCGGACCAGGGCCGACGCGGCCGAGCGGACCGCCAGGGTCGGACCGATCAGCGGGCGGGCGAGCAGCGGGGACGGCTCGGTGACCGTCGAGGTCAAGCCGGGCGGACTGCCCACGGAGATCGTCATCACCCCGCGCGGGCTGCAACTGGGGGCCGACGCGCTGGCCGCGCAGATCATGTCCGTTGCCGCGCACGCCACCCGGCGCGCGGGCGGGGCCATGCACGCCGCGCTCGCGCCCGTCCTCGGGCCCGGCGGCGAGAAGCACCTCGCCGACCTCGGCTACGAGCCCCTCGACGATGACGACGACGCCGACTACGACAACCCGCTCGGGCACAATCCGCTCGGGCACAGGCCGCGATGACCGCGCGCGAACCGGTTGAGCGCAGCACGCGCCAGGTCATCGAGGACGGCAGGGCGCGCCAGGAGGCGCTGGCCACGGTCGAGAAGGTGCTCGCCGAGGTCCAGGGCACCGCCCAGGACCAGTACCAGACCGTGCGGGTCACCGTCGACGGCCGCGGCCGGATGCTCGACCTCTGGCTGCGCCAGGACGCCGTGCGGTGGGGCCCGGAGCTGGGCAGGCTGATCGTCCAGGTCGCGCACGCGGCCATGGACGACGCCACGCAGGCCGGGTACAACCGCCTGGCCCCGCTGCTGGGCGACAACCTTACCTACGCCGTCGAGCTGATCTCCGGGCACGCCGCCCCCGCCCGCAGGGGCGCGCGGCCGAGCATCACCGCGGAGGAGTTCCAGCGCCGCCGCGACGAGCGGCTCGCCGACCAGCGGCGACCCGGCCCGGCCGCGGCGGACCCCGACGACGACGACGACCCGCTGTCGCTGGACCTGTCGTTCCTGCGCTCGGACCGCTGAGAAACCAGGTGGGAGCCTAGGTTCGTCCGTGTGATCCTTACCCCGTAGGCTGCCGACGCACCCGAGCGCTGCCCGACCAGGAGGACCTTCCATGGCTCAGGACATCGTCCCCATTGAGCTGGGGTTGCCCAAAGGCGACCTCGTCACCCTGTGGGCCCCGCGCTGGCGTGAGGACGGCGAGGAGTGGGAGGCCTTCCTCGGCCACGACGAGGACCTCTACGCCTTCCCGGACACCGCCCACCTGGCCGCCTTCGTGCGCACCGCGGAGGACCACGACCTCATCGACCACCCGGCGTGGAACCACGTGCCCGCCCTCGGCGTGGCCGAGCTGATGCCCGCCGAGGCCCACCAGTACGACCTCGTCGGCGTGCCCGAGCTGGTCGCCGAGGAACCCGACACCTGGACCATCGGCGAGCTGGCCGAGATCGTCTCGATCATCCGCTCGCTGGCCGACGTGTGCGAGCTCGACGACGTGCACGAGATCCTCGACTCCGCCGACGGGTTCGCCGTGCTCGACCAGGGCACCTACCCGTTCACCGGCCGCGAGGGCGAGCGGCTGTGGAACGACCTGGCCAAGACCGTCGTCGACAAGTGGGACGACCTGCTCGACGCGCTCGACGAGGTCGTCACCATCCCCGAGGTCACCGGGCCGGAGCTGGACAAGGCCGCCGAGGAGCTGGCCGCCTTCCAGGCCGAGCAGGAGGCCGAGGCCGAGGAGGACGCCGACGCCGAGGAGACCGAGGACGAGGCCGACGCCGCGGCCCCGGTCGGCTTCTGGGCCGAGGTCGGCATCGACCCCGTGAAGATCATCACCGACGGGTCCGAGTACTACACCCTGCGCTGCTACCTCGACGACAAGCCGATCTTCCTCGGCGCCGACGGCAAGATCGACGTCACCACCTCGGCCCGCTCGCTGGCCAAGTACCTCGCCGTCGGCGACTTCTCCGACAACGACCTGGCGAAGGTCTCCACCTGGGACGAGGTCTCGGCCAAGGCCACCGACGGCGACATCGAGATCGACGTCGACGAGGACAACACCTACGTGCTGCAGGGCCTGGCCGACGACCTCGGCGAGGGCATGGACGCCGTCGACCCCGTACAGCTGGACCTGGCCGTCGAACTGCTCACCGACGCCGCGGAGTGGGCCGGGGACGACAGCGTCGACACCGCGCTCAGCCAGTCGGAGAGCCTGGGCTGGCTGGTCTCCTTCATCCTCGCCCCGGACCCGACCCGGCTCGCCCCCAGCGCGCCGTTCGACGCCGAGTCCGCGGCCTGGTCGAAGCTGGTCCAGGACTTCGAGGACCGGCTCGTCACCCGATGAGGGCGGCGTAACCGGGCTTGATCACGGTGTTGATGATCTCCAGGCGGTCCTCGAAGTCGATGAACGCCGACTTCATCGCGTTCACCGTGAACCACTGCAGGTCCGGCCAGCCGTAGCCGAAGGCGTCCACCAGCGCGGCCATCTCGCTCGACACCGTGCACCCGCTCATCAGGCGGTTGTCGGTGTTGACCGTGACCCGGAACCGCAGCCGGGCCAGTAGCCCGATCGGGTGGTTTTCGATGGCGGTCGCCGCGCCGGTCTGGATGTTGGACGTCGGGCACATCTCCAGCGGGATGCGCCGGTCGCGCACGTACGACGCGAGCCTGCCCAGGTGCGCGCGGCCGTCTGCGTCGATCTTGATGTCGTCGACGATCCGCACGCCGTGGCCCAGCCGCTCGGCGCCGCAGTGCTGGATGGCCTCCCAGATCGACGGCAGGCCGAACGCCTCGCCCGCGTGGATCGTGAAGTGCGCGTTCTGCTGGCGCAGGTACTCGAAGGCGTCGAGGTTGCGGGTGGGCGGGAAGCCGGCCTCCGGACCCGCGATGTCGAAGCCGACGACGCCGGAGTCGCGGTAGCGCACGGCCAGCTCGGCGATCTCCAGCGAGCGGGCGTTCTGGCGCATCGCGCACAGCAGCGTGCCGACGCGGATGGTCCGGCCCGCGGCGGCGGCGCGGCGCTCGCCCTCGCGGAAGCCCGCCTGCACGGCCTCCACGATCGGGTCGAGGCCGAGCCCGCCCTCGGTGAACAGCTCGGGGGCGTAGCGGACCTCGGCGTAGACGACGCCGTCGGCCGCCAGGTCCTCCACGCACTCGGCGGCCACCCTGACCAGGGCGTCCTCGGTCTGCATCACGCCGCAGGTGTGGGCGAACCCCTCCAGGTAGCGCACCAGCGAGCCGGAGTCGGCCGACTCGCGGAACCAGGCGCCGAGCGCGGCGGCGTCGTCGTGCGGGAGGTCGCGGTAGCCGCCCGCGTCGGCGAGTTCCAGGACGGTGGCGGGGCGCAGGCCGCCGTCGAGGTGGTCGTGCAGCAGGACCTTGGGGGCTTGGCGGATCGTGTCCGCGGTGAGCGGGGTCGACATGGCCATACGGTACTCAGGCCAGGGCTCACTCGGATGGGTAACGGCATGATCACTTCCGGTGATGGCAAGATCCGCCGAAAGGTCCAACCGGGCGTGTTATGACAGTGCCGATAGCAACGGGTGGTGTAGGAGCGGCTTCCGGCAGTGGTTAGGCTCCTTCCCGTCTCCACATCCCCTCCCCAGGACGAAGGTCACCTCCGTGAACGAAAACAACCACACGGTGTCGTTCGACCGGATGCGCAACATGCTCACGCGCGCGGCCGAGATCCGTGAGAGCGAACAGCAGCAGATCTTCGACGCCCTGGACGAGATCCACGCGCGTCTGTCGCCGCTGGAGTCGATCGGGGCGGTGCGCAAGCGCCTGTCGGAGATGCCGGACCGGTCCGAGACCGCCGTGCTGGCCGAGCGGCTGGACGCCGCGCTGCGCAAGCTGGAGGCCCAGGACACCGCGATCGCGGCGCTCTCGCGGGCGGTTGAGGGCATCGTCGACAAGCTCGCGACCCCGTTCGCCCAGCTCGACGGCCGCCTCGACGGCGTCGCTGGCCGCTTCGAGGGCGTGGCGGGCCGGATGGACGGGCTGGAGGACAAGCTGGCCAACATCCACCGCCGCATCGATGAGCTGGACCACCACCTGGACAAGCAGGACGGCAGGCTCGAAGCGCTGCCCGGCAACGTGCACGGCCCGGTCCGCGAGCGCGTGGAGATCATGGAGACCGCGCTGCGCGGGCGGCTGGACGAGGTCGACGAGGGCGTGCACGAGCACCTCGACGGGACCAAGGACGCGCTGGCCCGCCAGATCGCCGAGACCTCGGACGCGGTGGCGGGCAAGGTGACCGCTTCCGCCGAGACCGTGGGCGCGCGCGTGTCCGACGCCCAGACCAAGCTGACCGACGCGGTGACGGGCGTCGGCGAGCGCGTCGGCAAGACCGGCGACGCGCTGCACGCCAAGCTCGACACCGCCGCCGCCGCGCTGGCCGAGACTCGCGAGGCGCTGGGCGCGTCCCTCGGCGAGACCGGCGCCGCCGTCCACGGCAAGCTCGACGAGGCCACCACCGCCCTGCGCGAGGCGCTGCGCGAGACCCAGGAGACCGTGGACGCCAGCGACCGCCTGGAGTCCCTGGCCGAGCGGCTGGAGAAGGTCACCACCCGCCTCGACGACATGGCCACCCGCCTCGACGCGGTCGAGGACGGGTTCACGGGCCGGATCAGCGAGCTGAGCGGGGCCATCAAGTCCGAGTTCAGCAAGGTGGACGCGACCCTGACCAAGCAGCCGGACGCGACGTCGGTGGAGTCCCTGGTCCGCAAGAGCAACGAGGAGTCGGTCCGCCGCATCGGCGGCCACCTGGACGAGGCCATGGCCACCTTCGCCGAACTCATGCTCGGCGGCAGCCAGCCCACCCCGCCCCCGCCGACCACCCTCCCCCGCCAGAACCCCCGCCGCCGCACCAACGGCGCCAAGCCCACCAAGGCCATCGAGAAGCGCGAGGACGACACCGAGGACAACGACGTCGCCGCAGGCGCGTAACCAGCAGGAGACAGCCCGCGCGGGCCGCATCCCTCCGGGGACGCGGCCCGCGCGGCTTTTCGGGGCCAGCTCTGCCTGATGTGGGGTTCCGTGGCGGTGGGGCTTGCGTTGCGGTGTGGGCTTGCGTGGTGGTGGTGTGGGCTTGCGTGGTGGTGGTGGTGGTGTGGGTTTGCGTGGTGGCAGGGCCGGACCACCGCCGCCGCCAGGACTGCGGCCCACCGCCCGCCCGGCGGGTGAGATCTCGCTCCGACTGCCGTCGCGGCCGCCAGGGGAGCCGCTCACCGGCTGACTGGTGGCAGGGTCCGGCGCCGGACCCTGCCGGTCGCAGCCGCCAGGGCTGCCGCCCACCGACCGTCCGGCTGGTGGAGTCTGGCTCCGACTACCGTCGCGGCCGCCAGGGCTGCGGTGCACCGGCCGTTCCGGTCAGCGGGGCCCGGGTCCGCTGCCACAACACCAAGGCTGCGGCCCGCCGACCGCCCCGGCCGGGCCGCCGCCGCACTCGGCAGGGCGGCGGTGCACCCGGCCGCCCCGGCTGCCGGAGGCAGGCTTAGCTGCCACATCCGCCAAGGGGCGCGGCCTGCCGCTCGTCCCGGCCGGGCCGCCGCCGCGCTCGCGAAGGCTGCGGTCCACCGGCCGACCCGGCCGGTGGGGTCAGTCGCTGCCACGTCGCGTGGCCTACCGCCCACCGCTCGTCCCAGCCGGCGGGTCTGGGCTGGGCCGCCGCGTTCGCCAGGGCTGCGTTCCGGACTGCGGTGCACCGGCCGTCCCGGCCAGCGGGGCCGGGTCCGCTGCCACATCTGCCAGGGCTGCCGACCGGTCGTCCCAGCCAGCGGGGGTCGGTCCGTTGCCGCCAGGGCTGTCGCAACCGATCATCCCCGCTGGCTGGAATCCGGGCCGGGCCGCCGCCGGATTCCCTTCTCGGCTGCGGCCTGTCCTCCGCTACACGCCTGCTGGGGTGCGTTCCGGGGCCGGGACGGCGCGGAGGGCTCGGTAGGCGGGGATTGTCAGGAGGAGGACCAAGGCCGCGCCCACGACGGCGGTTGCGGTGAGGCCGTTGACGAAGGCCTCCTTGGCCGCCGACAGCAGCGCACCTCCGTCAGGTACCGCGGCTGCTACCGCCACCGCTCCGCCGAGGGTGTCCTGGGCTGTGGTGGCGGCTTCGGCAGGCAGGCCGGTGACCGCGTCGGTCATCTGGCGGTGGTAGACGGCCGCGCCGACTGTGCCGAGGACGGCCATGCCCAGGGCGGCGCCCAGTTCGCTGCCGGTCTCGGCGATGGCCGACGCCGAGCCGGTCTGGGACTCCGGGACGGCCGCGAGGATGCGGTCGCCGGTGAGCATGGTCGTCATCAGGACACCGGCGCCCACCAGGCCCGCGGCGAGCAGGATCAGCAGCAGGCCCGAGTCGACCTCGATGAGGGCCATCACGGTGAAGCCCGCGGCCAGCACCAGCAGCCCGGCGACGATGAGCGGGGCCACCCGCATCCGCTGCGACAGGATCCCCGATGCCGTCATCCCCACCCCGATGATCGGCACGACCGCCAGCGACCACAGCGCGGCCTGGAACGGGCTCATGTCGAGCACCAGCTGGATGTACTGGTTGGTGAACAGCGACGACCCGATGAAGCAGAACATCGCGACCAGGTTGATCCCGATGGACGCGCTGAAGGTGCGCTCGCGGAACAGCGTCGTGTCCAGCAGCGGGTTCGGGAACCGGCGCAGGTGCCCGATGAACACCACCACCATGGCCAGACCCGCCACCAGCGCGACCAGCGGCACGACGGAGAAGCCCTCCACCGCGATCTTCTTCATCCCGTACACCGCGCTCAGCACCGCCACCGCCGACAGCACCGCGCCGAGGTAGTCGAAGCGGCCGCGGGGCGCGCCCTTCGACTCCGGCAGCAGGATCGGCCCGAGGATGAGCAGCAGGACCATGGCGGGCAGGTTGATCAGGAACACCGACCCCCACCAGAAGAACTCCAGCAGCAGCCCGCCGACGATCGGGCCGAGGAACGCGCCGGAGGTCAGGCCCGCGCTCCACACCGCGATCGCGGCCTTGCGCTTGGCGTCGTCCGGGAACAGCGTCCTGATCAGCGACAGCGTCGACGGCATCAGCGTCGCGCCCGCCACGCCCAGCAGGGCGCGGGTCAGGATCAGCAGCTCGGCCGTCGGGGCGAAGGCCGCGGCCACGGACGCGGCGCTGAACGCGGCAGCGCCGATGAACAGCAGCCTGCGGCGGCCGATGCGGTCGCCGACGGCGCCCATCGTGATCAGCCCGCCCGCCAGCGTGAAGCCGTAGGCGTCCATGATCCACAGCTGCTCGGGCCCGGTCGGACCGAGATCGGCGCTGATGAAGGGCAAGGCGAAGAACAGAACGCTGATGTCCATGGAGATCAGCAGGCACGGCAGGACCAGGACGGCGAGCCCGGCCCATGCTCGGCGGTCGGACATGGGAACTACCCCCTCTAACTGCGTACGTCATACGCGCTACTGCGTAAGTTATACGCAGTAGATAGGATGGACGTCAACCACGTCGAGCGGGAGACGATGACCGAGCTACCGAGCTATCTGGCCGCCGCCTGGGGCAAACAGGAGCGCCCCAGCCGCGGACCGAAGCCCGCTTTGAGCCTCGACCGCATCGTCGCCGCGGGCGTCGCGCTGGCCGACGCGGAGGGCCTGGCCGCGGTCTCGATGAGCCGGGTCGCCGCCGAGGTGGGCGCCAAGCCGATGTCGCTGTACCGCTACGTCGACTCCAAGGACGACCTGCTCGTGCTGATGATCGACCACGCTGGCGGGCCCGCCCCCGAGATCGACGCGCCCGACTGGCGCGCGGGCCTGACCGAGTGGTCGTGGGCCTACCTCGACCAGCTGCGCGCCCACCCGTGGATCATGCGCGTGCCGATCCACCGGCCGCCGTCGACGCCGAAGCAGCTGCGGTGGCTGGAGTCCGGCCTGCGCGTGCTGAAGGAGTTCACCTCCGACCACAAGATGGGCACCATGCTGCTCCTGAGCGGCTACGTGCGCAGCTACGCGATGCTCACCGCGGACATCCAGGAAGCCAACGCCGACCCCGACGAGATGATGGTCGACTACGGCAACATGCTGCGCGCGCTCGTGGACGCCGCCGAGTTCCCCGAGCTGGCCAAGGTGATCGCGGCGGGCGCCTTCGACCACAACCCCGACGAGGAGCCCGACGCCGACTTCGTCTTCGGCCTGGAGCGCATCCTCGACGGCGTCGCCCGGATCGCGGGCTGATCAGCGCGCGGACCTGCGCACCTTGCCGCGCAGCGCCCGGCGGGCGACGGGCCCGAGGTCGTCGATGACCTCGATGAGCACCGCCATGCGGTCCAGCGCGTCCAGCGCCGAGCGCGCGCCGTCGGGGTCGACGCCGTCGTAGAGCTCGATGCCGATGAAGGCCGCGCCGACCGCCCTGGCCAGGCCGGGGATGTCGAGCGCGTCGGCCACCGGGGAGTCCGCGAGCAGGCGGGCCAGCACGTGCTCGATCGGGCCGATCCACAGCCGCAGCGCCTCGGCCGCGGCGTCGGCGACGCGGGGATCGGCCTGGGCGCCCGCCAGCATCTGCGCGAGCACCATCACGTTGCCCCTGGCGTGCTCCTCGTCGTGCAGGGCGCGCCCGACGGCGAGGAGGCCGCGCAGGTCGTCGACCCCGTCGAGGCGGCGGGCGAACGGCTCGACCCTGGCCCGGGTCGCGGCGAGGCAGGCGGCCTTGAGGAGGTCGTGGACGCTGCCGAAGTGGTAGAAGACCAACGCCTGGTTGACGCCCGCGGTCGCCGCGATGGTGCGCGCGGTCGCGCCGGTGAGGCCCTGGGTGCGGATCGCCTCGATGGCGCCGTCGATCAGGCGTTGGCGGGTGTCGACCACCCCATCACCGTAGCTCCACGAAGGACGCTCCCGGATCCGGCAGGCGGCGCGGCGGACCGTCCGGGTGGTACTCGAAGTGCCACCACTCGTTGTCGTAGACCCGATAGAGGCCGAAGCGCCCGCCCCTGCGCTCCAGCCACCGGGCGGCCTCGTCGGGCCGCACGTCGACCGCGGTCCCGGCGACGTGGCGGGAGTGGGCGGCGGGCAGCACCCGCCGCCGGGCCAGTTCCGCCGAGCCGCGCAGGCGCACCTCCGCGGCGTACAGCCGCTCCTGCGCCTGCGCGTCGCGGAAGCCCGACGTGACCCCGATCAGCACCCCGTCCCGCCACAGCGCCTGCGTCCGCGCCGCCACGATCGCCGCGCGGGTCGCCGCCGTCAGGCCCGTCAGGTCCTCGGCCGGGTACCGGGCCGCCAGCGCCCACTGCCCGGCCGCCTCCCGCTCCCGGCCGGGCGCGACCAGCCAGGCGATCGGCAGCAGCGCTACCGCCAGCGCGCGTGTCACCTGGCGGTACACGCGATCCCGCCGTCTTTCGGTCATCCCCCACCCCCATGTTGAGCGACCGCTCAACAGCGAGCATAGCGGCGGTTTGAGCAACTGCTCAAGTACCCTGGGGGCATGCGGGTCCTGGGAGTGGCCGCGGGCGCGGCGGGCTGGGTCGGCATCGCCTGGGAGGAGACGGTCTCCGCCTACCACGCGCCGACGATCGGGGAACTGGTCGACGCCGCCGACGGCCCGCGCGTCGTGGCCGTCGCGATGCCCATCGGCCTGCCGGACCGCGGTCACCGCGAGGCCGACGTCCGCGCCGCGCAGGCGCTGGGCGCCGCGGTCGTGATCGCCCCGACCCGCCGGGCCCTGACCGCGGCCGACCGCGCCACCGCCGCCGCGATCAACCGCGACCTGGACGGCGGCGCCATCTCCAAGCAGGCCTACGACCTGCGGCCGAGAATCCTCGAAGTCGACCGGTGGGTCCGCGAGACGCCGCACGAGGTGGTGGAGGCCCACCCGGAGGTGAGCTTCGCCGCGCTCAACGGCGAGCCCCTGGTCGCCCGCAAGGACACCTGGGCGGGCGCCCGCCGCAGGCACAAGCTCCTCACCCGGGCGGGCATCCACCTCCCCGACGACCTCGGCGAACCGGGCCGCACGGCCACCGTCGCCGACGTCATCGACGCCGCCATCCTGACCTGGACCGCCCGCCGCGTGGTCGATGGCGAGGCGTACTCGCTCCCCGAGGAGCCCGAGATCTTCGACGACGGCCTGCCCTGCGCGATCTGGGTCTAGCCCAACGGGGATACGACGACGCCGAACCGGCCGACTGCTCATGCGCCCAGCGGCAGGTCTTCAGGACCAGGGGCGGGTCATCGGCCGCGAGACGCACGGCGGCCACCTTGCCCGGGACCACCCGCTCCAACTCAGGGCAGCCACCACCGACAGACCGGGCCCGGCAGCGCCACCGCAACACACACAGCGCGGCGGGAACGGCTCGAGGACTCAGCCGCGCAGGGTGTCCAGCACCAGCGAGCCGGGGCGGGGCGTCGGCCGCGAGACGCAGGACGGCCACCTTGCCCGGGACCACCCGCTCCAACTCAGGGCAGCCACCACCGACAGACCGGGCCCGGCAGCGCCACCGCGACACAGCGCGGCGGGGACGGCTCGAGGACTCAGCCGCGCAGGGTGTCCAGCACCAGCGAGCCGGGGCGGGGCGTCGGCCGCGAGACGCAGGACGGCCACCTTGCCCGAGGCCGCCCGCTCCGACTCAGGGCAGCCACCGCCGACAGACCGGGCCCGGCAGCGCCACCGCGACACAGCGCGGCGGGGACGGCTCGAGGGCTCAGCCGCGCAGGGTGTCCAGCACCAGCGGGCCGGGGGCGGGGGCGTCGGCGGCGATGTGCACGGCGTCCTCCAGCGCCGCCAGGGCGGCGGGGATGGCGTCGGGGGTGTCGGTGTGGAGTTCCAGCAGGGGCGCGCCCTCGCCGACCACATCGCCCGGTTTGGCCAGGCACAGCACGCCCGCGGCGGCCTGGACCGGGTCTTCCTTGCGGGCCCGCCCGGCGCCCAGGCGCCATGCGGCGACGCCGACGGCGTAGGCGTCGAGGGCGGCCAGCACGCCCGGGCGGTCGGCGGTCACGGTGTGGACGTGCTCGGCCGTCGGCAGCGGCGCGTCGGGGTCGCCGCCCTGGGCGCGGATCATCCGGTCCCACACGTCGTACGCGCGGCCGGAGGCCAGCACCTCCGCCGGGTCCACATCAGACAGACCGGCCACGGACAGCATCTCGCGGGCGAGCGCGACCGTCAGGGCCACCACGTCCTCGGGGCCGCCGCCGCGCAGGACGTCGACGGACTCGGCGACCTCCAGCGCGTTGCCGACCGCCCGGCCGAGGGGCACGGACATGTCGGTGATCAGCGCGGACACCCTGCGCCCGTGCGCGACGCCGATCTCGACCAGCGCCTCGGCCAGCGCGCGGGCGTCGGCCGGGGTCTTCATGAACGCGCCCGAGCCGCACTTGACGTCCAGGACCAGGGCGTCGGCGCCCTCGGCGATCTTCTTGGACATGATCGAGCTGGCGATCAGCGGGATCGACTCGACCGTGCCGGTCACGTCCCGCAGGGCGTACAGCTTGCGGTCGGCGGGCGCCAGGCCCTCCGTCGCGGCGCAGACCACCGCGCCCACGTCGGCCAGCTGCGCCATGATCTCGGCGTCGGACAGGCGGGCCCGCCAGCCGGGGATCGCCTCCAGCTTGTCGAGCGTGCCGCCGGTGTGCCCGAGGCCGCGGCCGGACAGCTGCGGCACCGCCGCGCCGCAGGCCGCGACCAGCGGCGCCAGCGGCAGGGTGATCTTGTCGCCCACGCCGCCGGTGGAGTGCTTGTCGACCGTCGGCCGGTCCACCCTGAGGTCCAGAGTGGACCCCGAGGCGATCATCGCTGCCGTCCAGCGCGCGGTCTCGGCGGCGTCCATCCCGTTGAGGAACACCGCCATGGCCAGGGCCGACATCTGCTCATCGGCAACCTCGCCCCGGGTGTAGGCGTCGACGACCCAGTCGATCTGGTCGTCGGTCAGCCTGTGCCCGTCGCGCTTGGCGCGGATGACGTCCACGGCGGTGTGCATGCCGCTCACGGTAGCTGTTCCGGGCCGAACGCGTCCGGCAGCACGGCCGTCATCGGCAGCGGGCCGCGCGGGGTGTCGACCAGGCACTCCGGGCCGCCGAGCTCGTAGATCACCTGACGGCAGCGGCCGCACGGCATCAGCAGCTCGCCCGTGCCGCTGCGGCAGGCCAGGGCCACCAGCCTGCCACCGCCGGTCAGCCGCAGCTGACCGGCCAGCGTGCACTCCGCGCACAGGCCCACGCCGTAGGCCGCGTTCTCCACGTTGCACCCGGTGATGACGCGTCCGTCGTCGACCAGGGCCGCCGCGCCGACCTGCAGCCCGGAGTACGGGCAGTAGGCCAGCGCGGCCGCCTCGACGGCCGCGGCGCGCAGCGCGTCCCAGTCGGTCACTTGCCCTCACCCCGGCGGTAGACCTCGCCCACGGCGCGCGGGGCGCGCAGCCGTTGCGACGCCAGCGCCAGGACCAGGATCGTCACCACGTACGGCGCCGCGCCCACCAGCTCGGGCGGGATGCCGTCGCTGGTGAAGTACCACCAGGCGAACAGCACGCCGATGGCCGCCGACACCGCCGACAACACGGGCGCGCCCTCCCGGTACTGCCACACCGCGACCACGACCAGCGCGATCGCCAGCAACAGCAGCAGCGCGTGCACCGCGAGCGAGCCGCGCAGCGCCAGCGCGTCGGTGTAGCCGAACAGGCCCGCGCCGGTGGCCAGGCCGCCGGGCCGCCAGTTGCCGAAGATCATCGCGGCCAGGCCGATGAAGCCGCGACCGCCCGTCTGCCCGTCCCGGAACTGCCCGGAGGTGACCGCCAGGATCGCCCCGCCCAGCCCGGCGAACGCGCCGGAGGCGGTGACCGCGAGGTACTTGTACTTGTAGACGTTGACGCCCAGCGACTCCGCCGCGACCGGCGCCTCGCCGCAGGAGCGCAGCCGCAGGCCCAGCGGCGTCTTCCACAGCACGAACGCCGACCCGGCGATCAGCACGGCGGCGAGCACCGTCAGCAGCGACACCTGGGTGGTCAGGCCGCGCAGGATGCCCGCGAGGTCGGAGACGAAGAACCAGCGCTTGTCCTCGATGGACCCGAGCAGGTCCGGCAGCCCGGGGACGGACACCTTCTCCGCGTCCTGGATTCGCGGCGACTGCTTCTGCCCGCCGCCCGCGGCGTCGGCGAAGAACTGCTTGGACAGGAACAGCGCCGCGCCCGGGGCCAGCAGGTTGATCGCGACACCGGAGATGATGTGGTCGACGCCGAAGGTCACCGTGGCCACCGCGTGCAGCAGCCCGCCGAGCACGCCGAGGAGCAGGCCGAACACCACGCCCGCCCACGGGCCCCACTGGTAGCCCGCGTACCCGGCGCCGAACGTGCCCAGCACCATCATGCCCTCGAGGCCGATGTTGATCACGCCCGCGCGCTCGGCCCACAGGCCCGCCAGCGCGGCCATCGCGATCGGCACGGCCGCGGTCAGCGCGGCCTGCACGCTTCCGGTGGAGGTCAGGTCCCCCGCGCCGGTGATCACCCTGACCGCGGAGAGCACCAGCAGGGCGCCCAGCGCGATCAGCGCGTACGTCATCGGCGAGAGCCTCGACCGCCGCGCCGCGGGCGCGGTCTGCTGCCCGACTGCCAGTCCGCCGCTCACACCGACACCTCCTCAGGCGACTTCTGGATGGCCAGCGCGCGTCCGACGTCGCGCTGCTCGGCGCGGACGCGGTACCGGCGCACCAGTTCGTAGGCGACGACGACCGACAGCACGATCACGCCCTGCATGATCAGCACGATCTCGCGCGGCACGCCCGCGATGTCCAGCGAGGTGGACGAGTTGTCCAGGAAGCCCCACAGCAGCGCGGCGAAGGCCATGCCGATGGGGTGGTTGCGGCCCAGCAGCGCGACCGCGATGCCGATGAAGCCCAGGCCCGGCGGGAAGTCCAGCGCGTAGGAGTGCGACGAGCCCAGCAGCTGCGGCAGGCCGATCAGTCCGGCGACCGCCCCGGACAGCAGCATCGACAGCAGCACCATCTTCTTCACGCTGACGCCGCTGGCGACCGCCGCCGACTCGCTCAGGCCGGTCGCCTTGATCTCGAAGCCGAGCCGGGTGCGGCCGAACAGGAACCAGTAGCCCACGCCCACGGCGACGGCCAGGAAGACCAGCCCGAACAGCGCCGAGGTCGAGCCCGGGATCGCGATGCCGGGCACCTGCCCGCCCTCGGTGATGGGCCGGGTGCTGATGTTGTTCGACCCGGGCACCGCCTCGGCCAGCCGGTCCGGGTTGAGCAGGTAGGCCACCAGGTTCGTGGCGATGGCGTTGAGCATGATCGTGGTGATGACCTCGCTGACGCCGCGGGTCACCTTCAGCAGCGCCGCGATCCCGGCCCACACCGCGCCGACCAGCATGGCCGCCACGACCGTCATGGTCACCCGCAGGAACGAGGGCAGCGACTCCATGAACGCCGCGCCCGCCAGCGCCGCCGACAGCATCGCCGCGAGCCGGTACTGGCCGTCGACGCCGATGTTGAACAACTTCATCCGGAAGCCGATGGCCACCGCGACGGCGGCCAGGTAGTACCCGATCGCGCTATTGATGGAGTTGACCGTGGTGCGCGGCCTGCTCGCCGAGGTGAGCAGCGAATCGACCGCGGTCACCGGGGAGTGCCCGGAGACGATCAGGATGAGCGCGCACACGAGCACCGCGAACAGCAGCGCCCCGAGCGGGGCGGCCAGGCCCAGCAGGACCGACCGCGCGGACAGGGTCCTCATTCGGCATCCCTCCCGGCGCCGGTCATCGCCGAGCCCAGGTCCTGGGGCGTGACGGTCCCGGGGTCGTAGTCGGCGACGAGGCGGCCGCGCAGGATCACGGCCAGGGTGTCGGACATGCCGATCAGCTCGTCGAGGTCGGCGGAGATGAGCAGCACCGCGAGGTGCTCGGCGCGGGCTCGGCGGATGTGGTCCCAGATGGCCGCCTGCGCGCCGACGTCGACGCCGCGGGTCGGGTGGGAGGCGATCAGCACGACCGGGTTGCCCGACATCTCCCGGCCGACGATCAGCTTCTGCTGGTTGCCGCCGGACAGCGCGGAGGCGTGCACGTCGATGCCGGGGGTGCGCACGTCGTAGGTCTCGACGATGCGCTGGGTGTCGGCCCTGGCCGAGCGCCGGTCGATCAGCGGGCCGCGCGCGCTGGGCCTGCGGCTCTGGTGGCCGAGCACGCGGTTCTCCCAGAGCGTGGCCTCCAGCAGGACGCCCTGGCGGTGCCGGTCCTCGGGGATGTAGCCCATGCCCGACTCGCGCCGCGCGCGGGTCGACAGCCGCGAGATGTCCTCGCCCGCGAGGTGCACCGAGCCCGAGTCCGGCTTGCGGATGCCCATCAGGGCCTCCACCAGCTCGGCCTGCCCGTTGCCCTCCACGCCCGCGATGCCCAGGACCTCGCCCGCGTGGATGGTGAAGGAGATGTCGTCGAGGACCTTGCGGCCGTCGGCGTCGGCCAGCGTCAGGTTCGCGACGGTCAGCACCGGACGGTCGGTGACGGTCGACTCGCGCAGCTCCGGCACCGGCAGCGCGCTGCCGACCATCAGCTCGGCGAGCTTGCGCGCGGTCGTCTCCTCCGGCGCGACGCTGGCGACGGTGGTGCCCCGGCGCATGACGGTGATGTCGTCGGCGACGGAGAGCACCTCGTCGAGCTTGTGCGAGATGAACAGGATGGTCAGGCCCTCGGCCTTGAGGTCGCGCAGGTTGCCGAACAGCTCGTCGACCTCCTGCGGCACCAGCACCGCGGTCGGCTCGTCGAGGATCAGGATGCGCGCGCCCCGGTAGAGGACCTTGAGGATCTCCACCCGCTGGCGCTCGCCGACGCCCAGCTCGTCGACCAGGCGGTCCGGCCGGACGCCGAGGCCGTAGGCCTCGGAGATCTCCCTGATCCGCCTGCGCGCCGCGGCGAAGTCCAGGCCGAGACCGCCGCGCGGCTCGTCGCCGAGGACGACGTTCTCCAGCACGGTCAGGTTGTCGGCGAGCATGAAGTGCTGGTGCACCATGCCGATGCCCGCCCGGATCGCGTCCGCGGGCGAGTGGAAGTCCACTGGGGACCCGTTCACGGCGATGGCGCCCTCATCCGGGCGCTGCATGCCGTAGAGGATCTTCATGAGCGTGGACTTGCCCGCCCCGTTCTCCCCCACCAGCGCGTGCACTGTGCCGGGACGGACGGCGATGTTCACATCGGAGTTCGCGACGACGCCGGGAAAGCGCTTGGTGATCCCGGTCAGCTCGACGGCGAGGGCGGGTTCGCCGCCCGGTGGCTCGGTTGACACGGCCGCATCCTTGTCATTGCAGGGAAAGCCGAACGGACCCGGGCAGAGTACCCGGGTCCGTCGCGGTCGGTGCCTACTTCGTGTCCTTGACCTGGATCTCGCCGGAGACGATCTTCTCCTTGTACTCCTCGACCTGCGGCACGATGTCGTCGATCTTGCCGCCGCTCGTGGCGAAGGAGACACCGCCGGAGGCGAGGTCGTAGACCTGCAGGCCGGACTTGAACTGGCCGTCCTTGACCGCCTTGATGAAGTCGTAGACCGCCACGTCGACGTTCTTGACCATCGAGGTGATGATGACGTCCTTGACGTTGGCCAGCGCGGGCAGGTTGTACTGGTCGGAGTCGACGCCGATGCCCATCGCGCCCTTGGCCTTGGCCGCCTCGAAGGCGCCCGCGCCCGAGCCGCCCGCGGCCGGGTAGATCACGTCGGCGCCCGCGTCGAGCATGCCGTTGGCCGCCGTGGTGCCCTTGGCCGGGTCGTTGAAGCCGGTGAAGTCCGGCGGCTGGGTCAGGTACTTGACCTGCACGGTCGCGTCCGGCTTGACGGCCTTGACGCCCTGCTCGAAGCCGACCTCGAACTTCTGGATCAGCGGGGTGTTGACGCCGCCGATGAAGCCGACGTTGCCGGTCTTGCTCTTCAGGCCCGCGACGACGCCGACCAGGAACGAGCCCTCGTGCTCGGCGAAGGTCAGGTTGGCGACGTTGGCCGCCTCCGGCGCCGCGCTGTCGATGATCGCGAACTTCGCCTCGGGGTAGTCGGCGGCGGCCGCCGACAGCGCCTTCTCGTAGGCGAACCCGACGGCGATGATCACGTTGTGGCCGCTCTCGGCCAGCTGGCGCAGGCGGTCTTCCTTCTGCGCGTCGGTCTCGCCCTGCGCGGCCTCCAGCTCGGTCACCTCGACGCCGAACTCGGACTTGGCCTTGTCCAGGCCGCGGGCCGCGGAGTCGTTGAAGGACTGGTCGCCGCGGCCGCCGATGTCGTAGGCCAGGCCGACCTTGACGGTCGAGGGCGCAGGCGCGCCCGACGTGCCCCCGTCCCCACCGGGCTGGGTGTCCGACGCGCAGGACGCCAGGCCGATGCCCAGCGCGAACAGCCCGGCGGCGAGTCGAACTCCTCGCATTCGGCGCAAGGCTTTCTCCTTCCGAGACGCCCGGGGGTAACCGGGTCGAGACTTGGCTATTCGCGGAACCGTACCCGCTGGTACGAAGGCTCCTCGCGCCGAACGCCCGCCGTGACCCAATCGTTGACGATGAATACAAATCCCCCGCCCGCCCGGACACAGCGCGTGACGGGACGACCGCGCCCACCACGTCGGTGGGGCCGCTACACCGCCCACGGGAGCGGGCCGGGCTCGCGGCCATCCGCGGTGACGGTCGCGCCCGCGGGCATGGCCACCAGCGCCTCCACGTCCTCCAGCGCCGCGATCCGCCGCGTCGACCCGGCGGGCAGGACCGCGGCCTGGCCGGGTCCGCACACCTCGGCCACGCCGTCCACGGTGATCTCCACCGAGCCGCTGACCGGCATGAACACCTGCTCGCGGTCGACGACGTGCTCGGGCCCGGCGTTGCCAGCGGGCATCCGCACGCGCCAGGTGCTCAGCTCGGCCGACCCGACACTGGGGGCGGCCAGGCCGTACATCGTGGCGTTCGGGGTGGCGGTGATCCGGTCCTCGGTCGTCGTGACGATCATCGGGTCCTCCTATGTAAAGTCGCTTTACTCATATCCGAGTAAAGCGACTTGTCACACGGTCCGTCAAGATGGGGGCATGACCGAGGACCCGCTGGCGCGCACCGAGCTGACCTTCCTGCTCGGGATGGCCTTCCAGCTCGTGCTCGGGGAGTTCCTCGCCCGGCTCGACGCCGCCGACCTGCGGCCGGTCCACGGCCTGGCCTTCCAGGCGCTGCGGCACGGCGGGCTGACCGCCACCGAGCTCGCCGACGTCCTCGGCGTCACCAAACAGGCGGCCGGGCAGCTCGTCGACGAACTCGACAGCAAGGGCTACGTCCGGCGCGTGCCGCACCCGGCGGGCGGGCGGCGGAAACTGGTCGTGCTGACCGGGCGTGCCGAGGATCACCTGATGGTGGCCGGTCACACCATGCGGACCCTGGAGGCGGAGCTGGCCGCCCGTGTCGGTGACGATCTCGGAGGACTCAGGCACGACCTGACCAGGGTGATCCGCGCCCTGGCCGGGGACGCGCCGCCGCCGCTGCGCCCGATCTGGTGACTCCGCGCGCGTGTCTCGTCGGTCACAGACGGGATCGGCGCGTTGGGTGCGCGGTGTCGGACAGGTCTAGCATCCGACAGGTCAAGGCCGGGTTCGTGAGGCATCCGGACAGGCCGAGAGTCCATCAGCGACGTTGGAGGGCCGGTACCCGATGTCCGACACGGCCATCACCACCGGGAAGACCGGTGCGCGCGGCACGCTCTACCGCGGCGACCCCGGCATGTGGTCATGGGTGGCCCACCGGATCACCGGTGTGGCGACCTTCTTCTTCCTGTTCGCGCACGTGCTCGACACCGCGCTGGTGCGGGTGTCGCCGAGCGCGTACGACGAGATCATCGAGACCTACAAGACGCCGCTGGTGAACCTGTTGGAGGTCGGCCTCGTCGGGGCCGTGCTGTACCACGCGCTCAACGGCATCCGCGTCATGCTCGTGGACTTCTGGGAGAAGGGCGCCCGCTACCAGCGGCCGATGCTGTGGGCGATCCTCGGCGTCTGGGTGCTGGTGATGATCCCCGGCACCTACTTCATGATGCAGCGCACCGTCACCGAGATGTTCGGGGGCTGACCACGATGACCATGGCACTGGACAAGCCCCGCAGCCCCCGCCGCCCCGCGGCCCGGCGCAGCAACTTCGAGCTGGCGTCCTGGCTGTTCATGCGGATCTCCGGGATCGCGCTCGTCGTGCTGGTGCTCGGGCACCTGTTCATCATGAACATCCTCGACGGCGGCGTGCACCGCATCAACTTCGCGTTCGTGGCCGGACGCTGGGCCGACCCGTTCTGGCAGGTCTGGGACCTGGCGATGCTCTGGCTGGCGCAGATCCACGGCGGCAACGGCCTGCGCACGATCATCAACGACTACGCCCGCAAGGACTCGACGCGGTTCTGGCTGAAGATGATGCTCTACGTCTCCATGGTGCTGATCCTGCTCCTGGGCACGTACGTGATCTTCACCTTCGACCCGAACATCAGCGCGGATTAGGGAAGCCGACATGCAGTTCCACAAGTACGACGTCGTGATCGTCGGCGCGGGTGGCGCGGGCATGCGCGCGGCCATCGAGGCGGGGCAGCGGACCCGCACCGCCGTGCTCACCAAGCTCTACCCGACGCGCTCGCACACCGGGGCGGCGCAGGGCGGCATGTGCGCCGCGCTGGCCAACGTCGAGGAGGACAACTGGGAGTGGCACACCTTCGACACGATCAAGGGCGGTGACTACCTGGTCGACCAGGACGCCGCCGAGATCATGGCGAAGGAGGCCATCGACGCCGTCCTCGACCTGGAGAAGATGGGCCTGCCGTTCAACCGGACCCCGGACGGCAAGATCGACCAGCGGCGCTTCGGCGGGCACACCCGCAACCACGGCGAGGCCGCTGTGCGCCGCGCCTGCTACGCCGCCGACCGCACCGGCCACATGATCCTGCAGACGCTGTACCAGAACTGCGTCAAGCACGGCATCGAGTTCTTCAACGAGTTCTACGTGCTCGACATCTGCCTCACCGAGACGGAGAACGGCCCGGTCTGCACCGGCGCGGTGGCCTACGAGCTGGCGACCGGCGAGATCCACGTCTTCCAGGCCAAGGCCGTCGTGTTCGCCACCGGCGGCTTCGGCAAGGTCTTCAAGACCACCTCCAACGCGCACACCCTGACCGGCGACGGCATGGGCATCGTGTTCCGCAAGGGCCTGCCGCTGGAGGACATGGAGTTCTACCAGTTCCACCCGACCGGCCTCGCGGGCCTGGGCATCCTGCTGACCGAGGGCGCCCGGGGCGAGGGCGCGATCCTGCGCAACGCCTCCGGCGAGCGGTTCATGGAGCGCTACGCGCCCACCATCAAGGACCTCGCGCCACGCGACATCGTCGCCCGCTCGATGGCCCTCGAGGTGCTGGAAGGCCGCGGCGCAGGCCCGAACAAGGACTACGTGCTGCTGGACTGCACGCACCTGGGCGCGGAGGTCCTGGAGACCAAGCTGCCCGACATCACCGAGTTCGCCCGCACGTACCTCGCGGTCGACCCGGTGAAGGAGCCGGTGCCGGTGTACCCGACGGCGCACTACGCCATGGGCGGCATCCCCACCAACGTGCACGGCGAGGTCCTGCGGGACAACGACCACGTCGTCCCCGGCCTCTACGCCGCGGGCGAGTGCGCGTGCGTGTCGGTGCACGGCGCGAACCGGCTGGGCACGAACTCGCTGCTGGACATCAACGTCTTCGGCCGCCGCGCGGGCATCGCCGCCGCGGAGTACGCCGCCGGGCGCTCCTTCGTGGACCTGCCCGACGCCCCGGCCGCTGTGGTGGAGGAGCAGGTGTCGCACCTGCTGTCCGACCACGGCCGCGAGCGCGTCGCCGACATCCGCACCGAGCTGCAGGCCACGATGGACGCCAACGCCTCGGTGTACCGGACCGAGGAGACGCTGAAGCAGGCCCTGCACGACGTGCAGGCGCTCAAGGACCGCTACGAGCACGTCGCCGTGCAGGACAAGGGCAAGCGGTTCAACACCGACCTGCTGGAGGCCGTCGAGCTGGGCTTCCTGCTGGAGCTGGCCGAGGTCCTGGTCGTGGGCGCCCTGGAGCGCAAGGAGTCCCGGGGCGGGCACGCCCGCGAGGACTACCCCAACCGCGACGACACGAACTACATGCGCCACAGCATGTTCTACAAGCAGGGCGAGGGCCTGAAGTCGGACATCCGCCTTGACTACAAGCCGGTGACCTTCACCCGGTACAAGCCGATGGAGCGCAAGTACTGATGACCGCTGCGACAGCTGAGCAGACCGGGACCCGCGGCACGATGCCGCCGGTGCCCGAGGGCGCCGTCACCGTCACCGTCAAGGTGCTGCGGTACAACCCGGAGACCGACAGCGAGCCGAACTGGCAGTCCTTCGGCGTGCCCGCGCTCCCGACCGACCGCGTGCTGAACCTGCTGCACTACATCAAGTGGTACATCGACGGCACGATGACGTTCCGCCGGTCCTGCGCCCACGGCATCTGCGGCTCGGACGCCATGCAGATCAACGGCGTGAACCGGCTGGCGTGCAAGGTCCTGGTGAAGGACCTGATGGCGCGCAAGGGCAAGCAGACCACGATCACCATCGCGCCGATCAAGGGCCTGCCCGTCCACAAGGACCTCCTGGTGGACATGGAGCCCTTCATGGAGGCGTTCCGCGCGGTCAAGCCGTTCCTGATCACCTACGGCAACGAGCCCACCCGCGAGCGCATCCAGTCCGTCGCCGACCGCGAGCGCTTCGACGACACGACCAAGTGCATCCTGTGCGCCTGCTGCACCACGTCGTGCCCGGTGTTCTGGACCGAGGGCAGCTACTTCGGCCCGGCCGCCATCGTCAACGCCCACCGCTTCATCTTCGACAGCCGCGACGAGGGCGCCCAGGAACGCCTGGACATCCTCAACGACGCGGAGGGCGTGTGGCGCTGCCGCACCACCTTCAACTGCACGGACGCGTGCCCGCGCGGCATCCAGGTCACCAAGGCCATCCAGGAAGTCAAGCGCGCCCTGCTGTTCCGCCGCTGACCGCAGTCCTGCCGGAAACCGTGCCTCCCGCTTCGGGAGGCACGGTTTTCTTTTTGTCCGAATCCGAGTGACGTGACCGGCTCCGACTGGCACAATCCGCCTGCTGAGGCGCGGACTGGGGCCGCGCCCGATCTCCGAGGGGATTCCGGTGCCGGAAAGACCATTGCGCGGCGCACTCGTCGTCGCGCTCGTCGCGGGTGCGGCGGTCGTCGCCGCACCCGCCGCAGAGGCCACACCGACACGCACGTCAGTGCCTGTTGCGTCGTGGTCGGGCGTGGACTCACGCCAGCCGCACGCGACGGTGACCGAGGGCGACGCGCGCGTCGGCGCTTGGCGGGATGAGCACGGCAAGCACCACCTGGGCAAGGCGTACTTCACCTTCGACGTCACGCGGTTCGCCGGGACGTCGGTGTTCGGCGGGTCGTTCGTGCTGACCGAGGAGTCGGTCGCCGACTGCACGGCGCCGCGCGCGACCGAGGTGTGGGTCGTCACCCCCGAAGGGCCGGTCACCTGGGCTGCCCAGCCCGAGGAGCGCGGTCGGCTGCCGGTTCGGGACAGCTCGCCGACGTGCGGCGGCCGGTCCGGCTGGGATGTGGGGCCCGCGGTGGCGGAGGCGGTCGCGGCGGGCCGGGACACCCTGACGCTGGCCGTGCGGATCTCCGACGCGCACCAGGGCGATGTCGCGTTCGGACGGACGGTGGCCGTCGACCCGTGGCTCACTGTCGACTACAACACCCCGCCCGGCGTGCCGACCGGCGTGAGCCTGCGCAGCGGTTCACGGGACACCCCGTGCGGCGCTGAGCCGCTGCTGACCGGCAGCCGCGCACTGAGTGTCGTCGGCCGGGTCAGCGATCCGGACGGCACCTGGGTGAGCACGCGGACCGCGTTCTGGCCGGTGGCCGACCCGTCGGCGCGGGTGGAGCTGGTGACCAGCCCCGAGCCCGGAGGCCCGTTCATCCAGCCCATTCCGGCGGAGCTGGTCGAGCACGGCGGCGCCTACGCGTTCGAGGTGCGCGCCGAGGACGGCCACACGGCGTCCGCGTGGTCGGCGACGTGCGTCTTCACCACGGACCTGATCGCTCCCGACCGAGCGCCGACCGTGACGTCGGACCTGTACCGGGAGTCCTCCGGTTACCCGGGCGACGGCGGTGTCGGCGTCCCAGGCGAGTTCACGTTCACCGCGAACGGGGTGGCCGACGTCGTCCGGTTCGAGTACTGGGGCACGAACGTCTCCCACGGCGCTGTCGACGCCGTCGACGGCACGGCGACCGTCACGGTGACCCCCACCAGGGACGGCCCCGGTCACCTCTCCGTGGTCTCCCTGGACGCGGCGGGCCACCGCTCCCCGGAGCGGATCTACCAGCACTGGGTCCGCGACACCCGCCCCACGGTCGAGGCGCCCTTCGAGATCTTCGGCGAGCCGTTCGCCGTGACGTTCAGGGCGAACCAGGAGAACGCCAAGACGGTGCACTACACCGTCGGCGGAGACATCCTCACCGCACCACTGGCTGAAGACGGGACCGCGGTCGTCGAGCTGGAGTTCCCCGCCCCACCCGGCCCGGTGCTCCGGGCATGGACCACGACCGCGGACGGAACCGCGTCCCAGGTCGCCGCACTGGACTTCGCAGGCCCTGTCGAGGAGTTGTGATGAAGCTGAGAACTGTCCTGGTCGCGGTGGCCACCGGCGCCGGGTTGGTGGCGCTCGCCCCGCCTGCCGCGGCGGCCACGGTGCCGTCGGCGGTCGACGTCTACCCCACCGGGTGGGTGCAGACCGACTCGAGGACGCCGCATGAGGGTATGAGTGGCGGGGAGATCGCGCGGGTCGGGGCGTGGCGGGATGAGGCGGGGAAGCACCACATCGCCAAGGCGTACTTCACCTTCGACATCGGCCGCTTCGCGGAGGCGACCGTCTACAGCGCACAGCTGCGGCTGCGCGAGCAGGCGGCCAACGACTGCGCTGCGCCGCGGGCGACCGAGGTGGGGCTCGTGGCCTCGGGCGGGAGCCCGACCTGGGCGGACCAGCCGGTCGAGCAGGTCAGGGTCGCCGGGTCCGAGGACGGCCGGGACTGCGTCAGCGGCGCGCTCCGCCGGGATGTCGCCGACCTCGCGCGGCAGGCGCTCGCGGACGGGCGGACCAGCCTGACGTTCGCCGTGCGGATCTCCGCGGCCCACGAGGGCGACGTGGCGTACGGGCGGACGTACTGGACCAGGCCGTGGGTCGCCGTCGCCTACAACACGCCGCCGAACACGCCCACCGACCTGACCATGGGTTACGGGCGTATCCCCTGTGACGACACACTGCTGTTCGCCCGCACCGCGCTGCCGGTGCGCGCCGCGGTGTCCGACCCGGACCCGGCCGGGGTCTCCGGCATGGACGCCCGCTTCGCCTTCTGGGCCGAGGACGACCCGGACAGCCGCCGGGAGGAGACCGCCTACGTCAGCTCCGGGTTCGCCTCCGTGATGTTCCCGGAGGACATGCTCCGCGACGGCACGACCTTCGCGTGGGCGGTCCGGGCCGAGGACGGGCTCGCGACCTCCGCGTGGTCGGCGCCCTGCCGGTTCCACACCGACTGGGTCCGTCCCGACGCGCCCACGGTGACGTCTTCGGTCTACACCCCGGACGGAACGGCGGGCGGCGAGGGCATCCCGGGCGAGTTCACCTTCTCCGTGGCGGGGTCCGACGACGTCGTGACGTTCGAGTACGGCGTCATCGGCGCGTCGCGCGCACGGGTCGCCGCGGACGCCTCCGGGTCGGCGACGGTCACGATCACCCCGCAGTCGTCGGGGCCCTCCTACCTCGAGGTGCGTGCGCTCGACGCCGCGGGCAACGGCTCCACCTGGGCCAGGTACTACTTCTTCGTGCCGTCCATCGCGCCGTCGGTGACGGCCGAGCCCGCGCTGATCGGCGCCGACTTCCCCGTGCGGTTCACCGCCCGGCAGGAAGGCGCGGCCACGTTCACCTACCGGTTCCTCGGCGGTCCGGAGACCACGCTGCCGGTCGGCGCGGACGGCACGGCGGAGACGACCCTGCGCGTCACCGACCCCGCCCACCAGTTCGCCTCGATCGAGGTGTGGACCACGACCGCGGACGGGCGCCGCTCGCCGGTGACCGCGACCTACGTCTACATCAGCCTCGGCGAGCCGATCATCACGGTCGCGCCCGATTACGTGGTGCTGGGGTCGGAGCACGAGGTGCTGTTCGAGTCGGCGCTGCCGGACGTCGTGTCGTACACGTACTGGCTGGACGAGACGGGACCGTTCGAGGTAGCGGCGGACGCCGACGGCCGCGCCCGGATCACCCTGCGCGCCACGACGTCGGGTTCGCGGACGGTCGTCGCCCAGGCCACGACGGCCGACGGGACCCGGTCGGGAGAGGGCTGGACGTCCTACTTCGTCGACGGGGTCGCGCCGGAGGTGACGAGCGCGGAGTACCCGAGGTACGGCACCGGGTCCGGAGCCGGGGTGTTCCGGTTCTCCTCCGTCCTCGCGGGCACCGCCGAGTTCCGGTACGTCCTCGACGGTGTGGAGGGCGTGGTCGCGGCCGTCGACGGCCGTGCCGAACTGCCGTTCACCCCGACCCGCACGGGCTACCACACCCTGCTGGTCCGCGCGGTGGCCGGTGACGGGCTGGCGACCGACCAGGCGTACTACCCGTTCACCGTGGAGTAGCCCCCGAAGGCGAGCCCGCACCCCAGGGTGCGGGCTCGCCGGTGGGCTGCGCGACCGATCGAGGTCCGCAGGGACGTGCGGGACGACGGGTGGTGATGACCTAGTGACCTGGCGGCTGCGCTGGTCTCCATCCCCCGCCGTGGACGGGTTGGGGGCCTTCGAGGGTGTCGAGGACGATCGGGCCGGGTCGCACCCCGGCGTGCGGCATATCGCCGTGGTTGGGGACGTCTACCGCTTCACCATGCACGCCGGGGATCGGGATCGGGCCGGGGATCGGCAGCGGCAGGAGGTCAAGGGGATGCGGGCGCCCTCGGGTGGGCCGCAGCTGGTGTTGGGGCACGGGGAGACCTGGTGGTTGAGCTATCGCATGCGCATCCCGCGCGGCCTGGCGGCGACCACCGGGTTCACCCATGTCTTCCAGACCAAGGCGCCGGGCAAGGGGACGTTGCCGATGGTCGTGATGTCGCTGCGGCTTCGGCGTGGGGTTGCGCTGATCGAGCTCAAGGTGGGCGGGGAACTCGTCGGCGAGACGGGGCTTGACCCGCTGTATGAGCGCTGGGTGGACGTCGACCTGGAGATGCGGTTGGCGGAGAACGGGTGGGTGCGGTGGCGGATTCACGACGACGCGCGGGCCGTGATCGACGTGGAGAGGTCCGGGGTGGACACCTGGCTGCCCGACCAGGTGCGGCCGAAGTGGGGGATCTACCGCTCGCTCAGGAAGGGCCCGCTTCCGGACTGCCACCTGGAGATCAGGGACCTGCGGGCGTACCAGTGGACGCGGTGATGGCGTGGACCCGCCCTCGGCCGAGGATCGGGACCTGATCATCGGGCCGAACGGGGTCCACGCCATCGGGGACGCCTGGCGGGCGGCGGTGCGCACACGGTCGACGCGACCGGGCCGCCCGGACGGTCGCGTGTCCGGCGCTGCCTGCCTGCCGTGGGCGGCCACGACCTCACGACGCGGCCGCCCGGGCGCTACCAGCGCAGGTTGCGCAGGTAGTCGTAGCCCACCTGGGCGGTGACCAGGGCGTCGGCGGGCTGGTCGTTCTCGACGATGTACTCCTCCACCGCGGTGCTGGTGAAGATGCGGGCGAAGTCGATGTTCCCCGTGCCGAGGTCGGCGAAGCCGCCGTCGGCGGCGCGGTCCTTCACGTGGTACTGGCGGACCCTCGGGTGGTGCTGGCGGAAGAACGCCACCGGGTCCACCCCGCCCACGACGGCCCAGTAGAGGTCCAGTTCGAAGTGGACGTTGCGGGCGGTCGTGCGGGACGCGATGACGTCGAACGGGCGCTTGCCCTCGATGAGGGCGAACTCGTGGGCGTGGTTATGGTAGCCCGCCTTGAAGCCCGAGCGGCGCAGGACCTTGCCCGCGTTCTCCAGGCGGTCGGCGAAGGACTCCCACTGGGCGATCGTGGAGTAGTTGGCCCACGGGACGACCACGTAGCGGTGGCCCAGGGTGCGGGCGTCGGCGATGACCTGGTCGAGGTCGCCGTCGAGGCCGGTGTGGGTCGAGGTGGCGTGCAGGTGGTGGCGGCGCAGCATGCGGGCCATCTCCTCGGCCGAGCGGCCGTAGAGGCCCGCCATCTCGACCCTGCGGTAGCCGATGTCGGCCAGCGCGGACAGCACCGGCTCCGGGTCGTCGCCCATGATGCCGCGCAGCGTGTAGAGCTGGATGCTGATGGCGTTGCGCGGGACCCGGCCCGAGCGGCCGCTGTGGGCGCTCGCGATCCCGGGCAGGGCGGCGCCCACCCCGACGGCGCCTATCCCGACAGTGGCCGCGCTGGCGGCGGCGCCCCGGAGGAATGTGCGGCGAGTGGTCATGTCTCTCCTTCAGCGTTCGGTGGAGAAGGCGGCGTCGAACGAGGCCGTCGGCGGGTCGAACTGCAGGTCGCGGATGAACCGGACGGCCTCCTCGGCCCCGCGCAGGCGGTCCATGCCCGCGTCCTCCCACTCCACCGAGATGGGGCCGGAGTAGCCGATGGCGTTCAGCGCGCGGAAGCACTGCTCCCAGGGGACGTCGCCGTGTCCTGTGGAGACGAAGTCCCAGCCCCGCCGGGGATCGGCCCAGGCCAGGTGGGAGCCGAGACGGCCGTTGCGGCCGTCGAGGCGCTTCTTGGTGTCCTTGCAGTCGACGTGGTAGATGCGGTCGGCGAAGTCGAGGATGAAGCCGACCGGGTCGAGGTCCTGCCAGATGAAGTGGGACGGGTCCCAGTTGAGCCCGAACGCGGGCCGGTTGCCGACCGCGTCGAGCGCCTTGCGGGTGGTCCAGTAGTCGTAGGCGATCTCCGACGGGTGCACCTCGTGCGCGAACCGGACGCCGACCTCGTCGAACACGTCGAGGATCGGGTTCCAGCGCTCGGCGAAGTCGGCGTAGCCGTCGTCGATGACCGCCTGCGAGACCGGCGGGAACATCGCCACGTACTTCCAGGTCTTGGACCCGGTGAACCCGACGACGGTGTCCACGCCCAGCTTGCGCGCGGCCCGCGCGGTGTCGGCCATCTCCTGGGCCGCCCGCTGCCGCACGCCCTCGGGCTCGCCGTCGCCCCAGACCCGGGCGGGCAGGATGTCGCGGTGGCGGAAGTCGATCGGGTCGTCGCAGACGGCCTGGCCGACCAGGTGGTTGGAGATCGTCCACACCTTGAGGCCGTGCTTCTCGAGCTGGGCGAGCTTGGCCGGGACGTAGGAGTCGTCGGCGAGGGCCTTGTCGACCTCGAAGTGGTCGCCGGAGCAGGCGATCTCCAGGCCGTCGTAGCCCCACCGCTCGGCCAGCGCGCAGACCTCCGCGAACGGCAGGTCGGCCCACTGGCCGGTGAACAGGGTGACGGGTCGGCTCATCGCGGGTTTCCTTTCAGGCCCTGGAGGGTGAGCAGCAGGTCGCGCACCTCGGTCGCGTCGACGCGGTCGGCGCCGATGTCGTCGGTGCAGAGCAGGACGGGCCCGTCCTCGGGCCGATCGGGCAGCCGTCCGTGCGTGCCGCGCACGGGCGCGGGGTCGAGCGGGACGACGTTCATCGCGTAGCGCAGGCCGAGCTTCTTGCGGGCCAGGTTGGCAGCGGCCTTGGCCTTAACGAACGGGTCGGCCGGGTTGAAGAACAGCTCGGCGGGGTCGTAGCCGGGCTTGCGGTGGATCTCGACGCCGCGGGCGAAGTCCGGGGCCCTGGCGTCGTCGAGCCAGTAGTAGTAGGTGAACCACGCGGTGGGCTCGGCGATCGCCACGAGGTCGCCGGAGCGCTCGTGGTCGATGCCGTAGCGGGCCTGCTCGTCGCGGTCGAGGACCTCGTCGACGCCGGGCAGCTGCCGCAGCAAATCCTTGATCTTGGCTGGCTCGTCGGTGTAGACGTGGGCGACCTGGTGGTCGGCGACCGCAAACGCTTTCGACGTCCACGGGTCCAGGTACTCCATGCCCGCCTGGGTGTAGACCTCCAGGTGCCCGGCCTCGCGCAGCGCCCGGTTGATGTCCACCGGCGTGTCCGCCTGGGTGATGCCGTACTCGGACAGGGCGACGATGGTGGCGTCCTGGTCCAGCAGCGGCTTGAGCGCCTGGTCGACCTCGCGCGCGGCGATCCTGGCCTCCGGCGAGTTCGGCCCGAACCGCTGCAGGTCGTAGTCGAGGTGCGGGACGTAGACCAGCAGCAGGTCCGGCCGGTGCTCGGCGAGCGTCTTGACGGCCGCCTTGACGATCCACTCGCTGGAGGCCAGCGCCGCCGTCGGGCCCCAGTACTGGAACAGCGGGAACTCGCCGAGCTCGGCGACGAGCCGGTCGTGGTACTCCGGCGGCCGGACGTAGGCGTCGGGCGACTTGCGGCCGTCGGCGTGGTAGATCGGGCGCGGGGTGACGGTGATGTCGGTGCTCGCGCCCATCGCGTACCACCAGCAGATGTTGGCGGCCTTGTAGTCGGGCCGCTGGCGGCGGGCGGTCTCCCACAGCTTCTCGCCGTGGACGAGCTTGTTGTGCTGGCGCCAGAGGAAGACCTCGCCGAGGTCGCGGAAGTACCAGCCGTTGCCGACGATGCCGTGCTGGTTGGGCATGAGCCCGGTGAGGAACGTCGACTGCACGCTGCACGTGACGGCGGGCAGCACGGTGCGCAGCTCGGCGCGGTGCTGCAGCCCGCGCAGGTTCGGCATGTGCGGCAGCAGCGCGGGTGTCAGCCCGACGACGTCTATGACCACGAGCGGCTTCACGCCCGCACTCCTTCCAGGTGGTGCGCCGCCCAGCGCAGTTCTGCCGCGATCCCCTCGACCAGCCGGTGGTCGCGGAAGTCCGGCAGGACGGTCCAGGTGTAGGTCTCGACCTCGATGTGGGCCGGGGTGTCGAGCGCGGCGACGGCCTCGCGGAGGACGCCGGTCGTGGTGGCGAGCGGCGCGTCGGGCTCGGCGTGGAGGGGGACGTGGAAGTGCACGCGCCAGGGGGCGTCGGCGGGGAGGGCGCCGTAGGCGGCCGGGAGGTCGTCGGCGGCGTGGACGACGCCGTCCTTGAGCGCGCGCACCTGGTGGAGGTAGCGCGGCTCGATGAAGCGGGCCAGCGCGTCGGCGTGGCCCGCGGGTGCCTCCAGGGCGGCCGACGCCTGGACCTTGTAGACCCGCAGGCCCGCCTCGGCGATCAGGCGGACCGTCTCGGCCGGGTCGGCGAAGGAGACCGCCAGGTGGCAGGTGTCCAGGCACACCCCGATGTGCTCGGGGTCGACGCGGCCCGCGAGCCAGCCGACGGCGTCGGCCATGGTGTCGAGCACGCAGCCGGGCTCGGGCTCCACGGCCAGCCGGATCGGGCGGGACAGCCGGGCCAGGTACTCGGTCAGCTCGGCCAGGGCCGCGGTGGCGCGGCTGTCGTCGGCGGGCGTCCACTCGGTGCGCCAGCCGAGCGGCAGCGTGCTGATGCTGCCGTGCTCGGCGTCGTCCGGCAGCAGCGTGGCCAGGACGGTGGCGCAGTCGCGGGTGTAGTCGAGCCGGGCCTTCTCGGTCCAGCGCGGGTGGTACACCGAGTGCTTGACCACCGGCTCGTGGAAACCGCGGTAGGGGAAGGCGTTGAGCGTGTGCACGACCAGCCCGCGTGCGTCCAGCTCGCGGCGGAGCCCGCGCCGGACGGCCGGGTCGGCGGCCAGCTGGCGGGCGGCGGGCGCGGACAGCCAGAGTCCGAGGCCGAGGACGTCGGCGCCCAGCTCCTCGCGGATCGGGACGCTGAAGCGGTCCAACTGCTCGATGATGCCCGCGACCGTCTCGGCGGGGTGGACGTTGGTGCAGTAGGAGATGGTCACTGCCCACCGCCTCTGAGCACCGAGTTGCCGGAGAACGTCTCCGGCGACGGGCTGAACCCGGGCAGGTCGTCGAGGACCAGCCTGCCGCTCTGGCCGTAGAACTCCACGGGGTTCTGCCACAGCACCTTGTCCACATCGGACTCGGTGAAGCCGCTGGCCAGCATCGCCCGGGCGGTCTTGACCGTCTTCAGCGGGTCCGAGCGGCCCCAGTCGGCCGCGGAGTTCACCAGCATCCGGTCGGTGCCGTACTCCTGGAGGATGGCGACCATGCGGTCCTCGTCCATCTTGGTGTCGGGGTAGATGGAGAAGCCCATCCAGCACCCGGAGTCCTTGACCTCGCGGACGGTCACCTCGTTGAGGTGGTCTACGACCACCCGCTCCGGCGGCAGGCCCGACTCGCGGACCACGGCCAGCGTGCGGCTCGTCCCGGAGGCCTTGTCCCGGTGCGGGGTGTGCACGAGCGCGGGTAACTCGAACTCCACCGCCAGCTCCAGCTGGCGGGCGAACGCCGCGTCCTCCTCCGGGGTCATCGAGTCGTAGCCGACCTCGCCGACGGCGACCACGCCGTCCTTGCCCAGGTAGCGCGGCAGCAGGTCCAGCACCGGCGTGCAGCGCGGGTCGTTGGCCTCCTTGGGGTTCAGCGCGATCGTGCAGTGGTGGCGGATGCCGAACTGCGCGGCGCGGAACCGCTCCCAGCCGATCAGCGCGTCGAAGTAGTCGGCGAACGACGCCGCGCTCGTGCGCGGCTGGCCCAGCCAGAACGCCGGCTCGACGAGCGCGCGCACGCCCGCGGCGTACATCGCCTCGTAGTCGTCGGTGGTGCGGGAGGTCATGTGGATGTGCGGGTCGAAGATCCTCATGCGCGGGCCTTTCGCAGCAGGTCGGTGGCGTCGACCGGGACAGCGCGCCCGGCGGCCTGGCGTTCGGCGGCGAAGTCGGCCACCATGCGGGCGAGCTCGGCGTCGGCGAGGTCGTCCAACCGCGACACCGCGCCCAGCGGGATGCCCATGAACAGGCACTTGAGCACCCCGTGCCGCCAGGCGTGCCGGTCGAGGTGCGCCGCGGCGAACGGGCCCATCGCGGCGGCGACGAGCCGGGGGTCGTTGGTGCGCAGCGCGTCCTGGACGATCGGCACGCCCACCGACGGGTCGGTCGAGGGCCGCAGCCCGCGCAGGACGCCCCGCTTCTCCGCGTCGTCGCCGTAGCGGTACAGGTCGGGCAGCTCGCTCGCGTCCGGCAGGGCCGCGATCAACCGGGCCCGCGCCAGGTCGTCCGCGGTGCCGTGCACCCAGCCCCGCGCGTCCACCCTCGGCCGGACCGCGTCGCGGCCGACGTGGCGGCCGACGGCGGGGAACAGCGACCGGATCGCCGCGGCGTCGGCGCGCACCCGCGCCTCCGCCTCCACCAGCCACGGCGGGTCCATGGCCGCGCGCAGGGCCGCCATCGACCGGCGCGCCACGTCCGGGGCGGCGTGCGAGTGCCGGGGCAGCTCGACCGCGGCCAGGCCGGTGTAGCCGACCTCGGTCAGCGCGGCCAGGGTCGCGGCGAGGTCGAGGGTCCCCGCGCCGAACTCCAGGTGCTCGTGGACGCCGTGCACCATGTCGTCGAGCTGCACGTTGACCAGCAGCTCGCCCGCCTGCCGCACGCAGGTGGCCGCGTCGTCGGGCTCGACGGCGACGCAGTGCCCCACGTCGAGGGTGATGCCCAGCATCTCCGGCTCGCCGAGCTCGGTGCGCAGGGTGAGCGCCTCGGTCAGGTGCTGCACGGCCATGCCGGGCTCCGGCTCCAGGCCGAAGGGCACCCTCGGGCAGGCGTCGAGCAGCCGGGCGACGCCGTCGCGCAGCCGCTTCCACGCCGTCGCCTCGTCCACATCGGACACGCCGGACCAGAACGACACGCAGTCCGCGCCGAGGTCGGCGGCGATGTCGGCGGCCCGGAGCAGGAAGTCGACGCGGGTGTCCTGGTCGTCGCTGACCAGCGTGGGGTGGTGCTTGCGGGTGGGGTCGAGCAGGTAGCGGGCGCCGGTCTCGACCACGACGCGCAGGCCCAGCGCGTCCAGCCGGGCGGCGACCCGCTCGGTCTCGGCGGCCACGTTCGGGCCGTAGGGGTCGAGGTGGTGGTGGTCGAGGGTCAGCGCGACGCCGGTGTACCCGAGGTCGGCGATGACGGCCAGCGCGTCGTGCAGGCGGTGGTTGGCGAAGCCGTTGGTGCCGTAGCCCAGCTCGAACGTCATGTCGGCCCCACCTTCCTGGACAGCCTGCGGGCCAGCGGCAGCGCGCCCGCCACGAGCAGCGCGGACCTGACGGACCCGGCACGGGCGGCCAACGCGGACTGCAGCGGCACCATGCCGTGGATGCCCGCCTTGGTCGCGCCGCGCACCGCGGCCGCGGTGGGCTCCCTCGCCGCGGCCAGCTGCGCCCTGCCGACGAGACCGGCGTACGCGGCGGCGCCCGCCGCGCCCAGCAGCCGGTGCCGGACCGAGCGCGCCCGCCCGGCCGTCGCGGCCAGCGCCGAGGCGACCGTCCCGGCGAGGACGCCCTTGGCCACCGAGGACGAGCCGCCGTGCACCTCGCCCTTGGACAGCACGGTGACGCCCAGCGTGTGCCCGCCGAGCGCGAGCGCGGCGGGCAGCGCGGCGCGGCCGCCGCCCATGAGCACGTCCAGCCCCCGGCAGGCGGCCATGGCCGCCGGTCCCGCGGGCGTCTGCTTGAGCACGGTGTCGTAGGCCCAGACCGCCGCGGCCAGCGGCACCGCGGCCTTCAGACGGCCTGCCGCGGCCGCCAGCGCGAGGCCTGTCGCGGTGAGGCCCACGGCCACCCCCAGGGCCGCCGCGGGCGACACCCGGCCCGACGGGATCGGCCGCTCCGGGCGCTCGACGGCGTCGAGGGTCCGGTCCGACCAGTCGTTGAGGGCCATCCCGGCCCAGTAGAACGCGACCGAGGCGGCGGGCAGCGCCAGCCGCCTGCCGCCCAGGCCCGGCCCGAACGCCGCGCCCGCGACGGTGTCCCCGAGCACGGTCAGCGCGGCGGGGGCGCGCACCAGTTCGACGTAGGCCCTCATCGCCGGCCGTCCAGCGAGCGCGCCCACGACACCAGCTCGGCGCTCTGCCGGTCGAAGCGGTGCTCGTCCCAGCCCAGCGGGTCCTTGAAGAAGAAGCCCAGCTCCGGGACGACCCCGGCGATCCCGGCCGCGTGCGCGGCCGCCATCAGCCGGGCCAGGTCCAGCACCAGCGGTGCGGCCAGCGCCGAGTCCAGCCCGGTCCAGGTGAACTGCAGGCTCATCCGCGCCCCGAGGAAGCCCTCGAACGACACGTGGTCCCAGGCGATCTTCTGCTCGCCCAGGTCCGGCACGTTGTCGATGTGCAGCGGCGCGGTGACCGGGCCGCCCAGCAGGCTGGCCAGGCCGTCGGACTTCGACCGCAGCTTGCTCGCCGCGCGCGCCGGGTCCGACAGCGTCGCCCCGTCGCCGCCGCCCAGCAGGTTCGTGCCCGACCAGGACAGCACCTTCAGCGCGCGGTCGGTGAACATCGGGGCGAGGACGGTGCGCAGCAGGGTCTCCCCCGTCTTCCCGTCCCGCCCGGCGTACGGGACGCGCTGGGCCAGCGCCAGCTCGTCCAGCGCGGGCAGCGCGACCCCGGTCGACGGGGTGAAGTCCACATAGGAGCACCCGGCGAGCAGCGCGGCGCAGGCCGCGACGCTGCTCGCGGGCAGCACCGCCCTGGCCGGGTCGGCCAGCGCCGCGCGCAGCGACTCCAGCGACGCGAACTCCGGCACCACCGGCACCGGCGGCTCCGTCGAGGCCACGTTGACCACGACCACCCGCGCCAGGTCGTGCTTGAACCGGAAGGTCTCCAGGTCGGCGGCCAGACGGCGCACCGCGAGCTCCTGCGGCCCGCGGTGCGTCGTCGGGTGGTAGCCGTCCCGCACCTCCGCGTCGGCGTCGCGGAGGGCGGGAACGATGGGGGCCAACAGGTGGTGGGGAAGGAGACCGGCCCGCGCGAGGTGCTCGGCCCGCTTCTCGTACGGCGTGGACACCAGGTCGTGGCCGCCGACGACGATGTCGTCCCAAGCGGGCAGTGACACGCCCTCCAGCCGCTCGGTCACACAGCCCGTGGGCGGCGCGAGCCCGGCGCGCAGCGCGGCAAGGCCGCACACCGCCGTCGTCGCGACCGAACCGCGGGCGCCGACCAGCCAGAGGCCAACGCGCTGCGAGGTCATCGCCTTCCCCTTTCCGTTGGGGGTCGGGGGAGAGCCGTCCGCTCCCCCCGACCCTGCCATGACTACCGGCGGCCGGACCTCCTGCCGTCGGCGGCGCCGGTCACGACGCCGATCACGTGGTCGGCGTCCCGAGTGAGGACCGCTCGAACCGCCTGGTCCGTTACCGTCGCCACCCGCTGCTTGAACTTCTCCAGCTCGCGCGCGGCCTTGCGGTCGTCGCCCCGGGCCTCGGCCTTGCGGGCCTTGGCGAGCTGCTTCGACAGGTCCTGGTACTCCACCGCGGAGATGCGGCCGGTGGCCAGGAACCGGTCGAGGAGCAGGCCCATGTCCCGCAGGGACGTGGTCGTGGCGAACGGGATTCGGCTGACGGTGCGGTTTCCCGCGTTGTCGACGGCCGTGACCACCAGCTCGTGCGTGCCCAGCGGCAGCGTGTGCAGCGCGACCAAATCGCCGGAGGCGAGCGCGGCGCCGTCGAGCCTGCCGGTGACCGAGCGCAGCCCGGAGGTCTCGTCCGCGCCGGACCAGGTGACCACCACGTCGGCGGAGTCGCCGTAGACCCGGCCCTCCGCCACGCCGGAGACCAGCAGGGTCGGCGCGGTGGCGTCGATCTTGATGGTCGCTGCCTTGTCGGTCTCGACGTTGCCCGCGGTGTCGCGGCTGCGGTAGAGCAGCGTGTGCTCGCCGTCGCCGGAGACCGGGACCGGTCCGGTGTAGGCCGTCCACGGGCCGCCGTCGAGGCTCCACTCCGTGCCCGCCACGCCGGAGACCTCGTCTGCGGCGCTCAGCGCCACCGAGACGTCGCCGTCGTTCCACTCCGGGCCCGCGCCCGCGGTCGTCAGCGGGGCGGTGGCGTCGACCTTGACCTCAAGGGTCCTGGTCTGCTCGACGTTGCCGGACGCGTCGGTCGAGCGGTACTCCACCGTGTGCACGCCCTCACCGAGCGCGAACGGGCCGGTGTAGGCCGTCCACTCCGCGCCGGTGCGGTACTCGGTGGCGCCGTCCTCGTTCGCGGTCAGCGTCACCGTGACCGGCGCGGCGGTGTGCCAGCCGGACGCGGCGGGCGCCGGGTCGGTCGTCGCCGTGGTGGTGGGCGCGGTGACGTCGAGTTCCTTGATGCGCACGTTGCGGAACCACACGTCGTCGCCGTTGCCGTGGTTCTGCAGGCCGATGTGCCCCTGGGTGAGGTCACGGGCCGGGTCGGTGCTGGTGAACTCGTTGATCAGCGCGCCGTTGAGGAACACCTTGATCGTCTGGCCGGTCACGGTGATCTCGTAGGCGTTCCACTGGCCCGCGGGCTTGAGCGCGGCGTCCCGTGCGGGGATGTCGGCGCTCTGGAAGGAGTAGACGGCGCCGGTCGTGCGGTCGGGCGCGTCGGTCGGGTCGATCTGGATCTCGTAGCCGGTGTCCACCGCGACCCACGGGTCGTCGCCCGGGTCGGGGAAGCCGATGAACACCCCGGAGTTGTCGTCCCCGGCCATCTTCCAGTCCATGCGCAGGCTGTAGGCGGTGAACTCCTCCGGGAACCAGAGCAGGCCCATGCCGCCGACGGACCGCATCGAGCAGTTCTCCTGCGCGAAGGAGCCCGGCCCGGCCATCCGCCATCCCTCAAGGGACTCCGCGGTGCCGTTGTAGAGGCTGCGGTAGCCCTCCTCCGGCGTCTGCGGCTGGCAGGAGCGCACGAGGGTGCCGTCGAAGGTGATCGTGTCCACGTCGAACAGCGGGCCGTCGCCGCCGCGGAACACGAAGTACAGCCGGTGCGCGCCGCCCGGGTCGGTCACCGGGGCGGGCGGCAGCGTGGCGTAGCTGCGCCAGCCGCCGGTGTTGCCCACCGTGACGGTCTGCAGCAGCTCGCCGTCCGGCGCGTCGGCGCGGACCTCGATGACGCCGCCCGCGGTGTCGGACGCGACCCGGTACCCGATGCCGGTCACCTGCGACAGGTCCATCCCGTCGAAGGCGATCCAGTCACCGTTGTGCACATCGCCAACCTGTCGACCGTCCTGGGCCGCCGCATCCTCGATCATGCTGATTCCGGCGGCCTCGTCGAACGACTCAGCGGGCAGCGACGTGCGCGGGGCGACGTCGCCGGTCTCGAAGCGGATCTCGTCGACGTCGAACAGCCCGCCCGTGCCCGAGCCCTTGAACACCAGGTACAGCGGGTGCGTGCCGCCCGGGTCGGTGATCGGCGCGACCGGGATGTCGGCGTAGGTGTCCCAGCCGCCGGTGTTGCCCACCGAGACCGACTGCACCAGCGGGCCGTCGGGCGAGCCGGAGCGCACCTCCATGATCCCGCCCGCGCCGCCGGAGGACACCCGGTAGCCGATGCCGCCGACCCCGGCGAGGTTCACCGGGTCGAACATGATCCAGTCGCCGTTGTCGATGTAGCCGACGCGCTTGTTGCCCGCCGCGCCGCCCGCCTCGACGACCTGGACCCCGGTGTGCGTGGTGAAGAACTCCGCCTGCTTGGTCTTGGGCTGCAGGACGATCTCGTCGGAGCCGGTGAGCGGCGCCGCGCCGGAGTCGCCGCCGCCGTCGGTGTAGGAGGCGTTGATGACGCCGAAGATGTTGGCGTCCGCGCCGTGGCCGCCGTCGGACGGCGTGGCGATCGTGCCCTCGCAGCCGGTCTCCCGCGACAGCGGGTGGCCGTGGCTGTCGTGGCCGAGGATGTACTCCACGGTCACCTTCGAGCAGTCGATCTCCCCGTCCTCGGGGTCGGTCACGGTCACCGAGAACGGCACCTCGTCGCCGAAGGAGAACACCGTGCCGTCGGCGGGCGCGTTGATCTTCACCGTGGGCGCCGTGTTGCCCACGTTGATCACCACGCTGGCCGAGCCGGTGAGCCCGGTCGGGTCGGTGACCGACAGCTTGGCGCTGTACTGGCCGATGGCGTCGTAGGTGTGCGTCACCGGACCGGCCTCGGTCGAGTCGGTCGTGCCGTCGCCGTCGAGGTCCCAGGCGTAGGTCAGCTCGTGACCGTCCTCGTCGGACGTGCCCGCCGGGTCGAAGGTCACCGTCAGCGGCGCGGGGCCGCTGGTCTTGTCGGCGCTCAGCTGGGCGACCGGGGTGTGGTTGCCCCGGGTGTAGTCGATGCGGTAGACGGCCGAGTCCGGCGCGCCGCCGAAGTAGCCGCTGCCGTAGTCGAGCACGTACAGCGAGCCGTCGGGGCCGAACTCCAGGTTCATCGGCCGGGTCAGCTGCATGGAGTCGAAGAACGGCGCGATGGCGCCGCGCTCCCCCTCCGGGCCGACGTCGATGGTCTTGATCCAGCCGCGGTCCCACTCGTAGGCGAAGTTCTTGCCGTCGTAGAACTCGGGGAACTTCGTGACCGTCTCGTTCGCCGGGTCGAAGTGGTAGGTCGGGCCGCCCATCGGCGACTCGCCGCCGGTGCCGAACTCCGGCACCGAACCGCCGTCGTAGGGGATCCAGGCAGGCTGGGCAGGCGGCAGGTCGACCAGGCCGGTGTTGTTCGGGCTGGTGTTCTTCGGGGCAGCGCAGTCGAACGGCTGCCCGGAGGTCCCGGTGGCGAAGTCGTAGTCCACGAACGGCTGGTTGTCACCGACGCAGTACGGCCACCCGAAGTTGCCCGGGCCCTTCACCAGGTTGAACTCGACGGTGCCGCCGGGGCCGCGGGCGGGGTTCGGCGACCCGGCGTCCGGGCCGTAGTCGCCCAGGTGGATCCACCCGGTCGCCTTGTCCACGGCGAACCGGAACGGGTTGCGGAAGCCCATGGCGTAGATCTCGGGCCGGGTCTTCTCCGTGCCGGGCGCGAACAGGTTGCCGTCCGGGACGGTGTAGCCGCCGTCCTCCTGCACCTTGATGCGCAGGATCTTGCCGCGCAGGTCGTTGGTGTTGCCCGAGGTGCGCTGCGCGTCGTAGGCCGGGTTGCGGGTCGCGCGCTCGTCGATCGGGGTGTAGCCGTCGGAGGCGAACGGGTTGCTGTCGTCGCCGGTGGACAGGTACAGGTTGCCCTGCGCGTCGAAGTCGATCTCGCCGCCCGCGTGGCAGCAGATGCCGCGGTCGGCGGGCACCTGCAGGATCTGCTGCTCGCTGGCGACGTCCAGGACGCCCTCGGTGCTCAGCTTGAACCGGGAGAGCAGGTTGTGGCCCTTGAACGGCGCGAAGTCCGCCGCGGTGCCGTCGGTGGGCGCGTCGCCTGCCGGGGTGTCCAGCGGCGGGGCGTAGTAGAGGTACACCCAGCGGTTGGTCTCGAAGTCGGGGTCGACGGCGACGCCCTGCAGGCCGTCCTCGTCGTGGTTGTAGACCGGGATGCGCCCGGCCAGCGTGGTCGTGGCCTCGGGGGTGGTCAGCCAGACGCGGCCGTCGCGGGAGGTGTGCAGGACCTTGCGGTCGGGCAGCACGGCCAGCGCGATCGGCTCGCCGGTCTTCTCCTCGCCGCGGGCCAGGGTCACCTGGTCGAAGTCGGCGTCGGTCGGCGGGGCGTCCGGGTCGGGGGCGCAGTCGGCCGCGGCCAGGCCCGCGGCGTAGCGGATGCCGCCGAGCAGGTGCGCGCGGAAGTCGGCGTCGGCGTAGGACTCCTTGGTGTGGCCCATGCCGGTGTACCAGGAGCGGCCCTCGCCCATCCCGTGGCACCACACGATCGGGTGGTCGCCGCTGGGGTCCGTCGGGGTGTAGCTGGTCTCGTCCAGCGCGGCGAGGACCTTCACCCGGCCGCGCGGGTTGGACTGGTAGCTGTACCACTCGTCGGTGCGGGTCCAGGTGTCCGGCAGGTGCGCGGTCGAGGCGTGGTCGTGGTCCTCGACCAGCACGTCGGCTTCCTGGATGTGCGGGTGGGACTTGAAGTAGGAGCCGACGAGCTCGCCGTACCACGGCCAGGTGTACTCGGTGTCGGCCGCGGCGTGCACGCCCGCGTACCCGCCGCCGCCCTCGATGTAGCGCTCGAAGGCCGCCTGCTGCTCGTCGTTCAGCACGTCGCCGGTCGTGGACAGCCAGATGACGGCGGCGTACTTCGCCAGGTTCTCGTCGGTGAACGCGGCAGCGTCCTCGGTAGCCTCGACCTCGATGCCGTTCTCGGCGCCGAGCTCGGTGATGGCGGCGACGCCGTCGGGGATGGAGTCGTGGCGGAACCCGGCGGTCTTGGAGAAGACCAGCACGTGGGCGCCGTGGGCCGATGCCGGGGCCGCGGTGAGCACCAACCCGCTCAGCCCTGTGGCGAAAGCGAGCGCGGCTATGCCCGCCCGCAACGGTTGACTGCGACTTCTCTTGCCTCGCACAGGTACGATCTCCTCGTTCTCCGGTGAATCTCATGCGCCGGTCCTGTTGTCCGGCGGGGATCGCGACACCACTGGTGGGAACGCCGGGAAGGGCTTCGACTCCTTTCCGTCCTCTGCCGCAGCCCCCGGCCCGCACGCCGGGGGCTGCGGCGCCCCGAGGGTCAGCTGACCGCCGCCCCCGTCATCTCCGCCCGGCCGTTGCCCGACGGGCCGGCCGTCCCGACGGGAGTCCACACCGAACCGGCGGCCGCGCTGTCCTCCACCGCCGCGAGCACCCGCTGCACCTGCAGCCCCTCGGCGAACCCGGGCGCGGGATCGCTCCCGGTCGCGATCGCCTCCAGCAGGTCGGAGACCTCGTGGGTGAAGGTGTGCTCGTAGCCGAGCAGGTGGCCCGGCGGCCACCACGCGCCGACGTACGGGTGCTCGGGCTCGGTCACCAGGATCCGGCGGAACCCGGCCTCGGCGCCCGCGTCGTCGCCGTCGAAGAACCGCAGCTCGTTCATGGACTCGAAGTCGAACGCGATGCTGCCCCGGCTGCCGTTGATCTCCAGCCGCATCGCGTTCTTGCGCCCGAGCGCGTACCGGGTGGCCTCGAAGGAGCCGATGGCGCCGCCGGAGAAGCGGGCGAGGAACAGCGCGGCGTCGTCCACGGTCACCTCGCCGCTGCCCTCGTCCGACGGGCGGTTGCGGACGAACGTCTCCGAGATCGCCGAGACGCCGCTGACGTTCTGGCCGGTGACCCACTGGGCGGCGTCGACGATGTGCGCGCCGAGGTCGCCGAGGGAGCCCGAGCCCGCCTTGTCCTTGCGCAGCCGCCAGGTCATCGGCGCGGTCTCGTCGGAGAGCCAGTCCTGCAGGTACACCGCGCGCACGTGCCGGATGTCGCCGAGCCGCCCCTCGGCCACCAGCCGCCGCGCCAGGCCGAGCGCGGGGACCCGGCGGTAGTTGAACGCCACCATCGACCGCACGCCCTTGGCCGCGGCCGCCTCCGCCGCGGCGGCCATCGCCTCGGCCTCGGCGACGGAGTTGGCCAGCGGCTTCTCGCACAGCACGTGCTTGCCCGCGGCCAGCGCGGCCAGCGCGATCTCGGCGTGGGTGTCCCCCGGCGTGCAGATGTCGACCAGCTGCACGTCCTCCCGCGCGACCGCCGCCCGCCAGTCGGTCTCCACCGCCGCCCAGCCCAGTCTGGCCGCCGCGTCCCGGGTCCGGGCCGCGTCCCGGCCGCACAGCACCGCCAGCCGAGGCGTCAGCGCCACCGGGAAGAACCGGTGCACGCTGCGCCACGCCTGGGAGTGCACGGCGCCCATGAACGCGTGCCCGATCATCCCGACGCCGATTTCCCCTACCATCCCTCGCCCTCCGTCACTGTCTCGCGCACTCCGACGTTCGGTCTGCTTAGGAATCGAAGCCCACGTCCATGTACTGGTCGACGTTCTCCTTGGTGACCACCGCGGAATACGTGGTGATGGACGCGGGGACCTCGTGCTCGGCGAGGTCGCCCAGCCCCTTGCTCTGGCCCAGCAGGCGGGCCAGCGCGATCGCCGACGACGCCATCGAGGGGCTGTAGAGCACGGTCGCCTTGACCACGCCGGAGTCGGCCTTGATCAGGTCCATCATGTTCTTCGAGCCCGCGCCGCCGACCATGATGAACTCGCTGCGGCTGGCGCTGTCGATCGCGGCCAGCACGCCGATGCCCTGGTCGTCGTCGTGGTTCCACAGCGCGTCCAGCTTGGGCGCGCCCTGCAGCAGGTTCGCCGTCTGCTGCTCGCCGGACTCCGGGGTGAACTGCGCCGACACCCTCGGCCCGACCTTGAAGCCGTGCCCGGCCAGCGCGTCGGCGAAGCCCTTGCTGCGCTGCTGGGTCAGCGGCAGCGAGTCGATGCCCGCGACCTCGCCGATCACCGGGTTGGCGATGTTCTTGGCCTTCATCTGCTGGCCGATGTAGTTGCCCGCGTTGACGCCCATGCGGTAGTTGTCGCCGCCGATCCAGGTCCGGTACGCGAGCGCGGTGTCGAACACCCGGTCCACGTTGATCACGGGGATGCCCGCGTCCATCGCCTGCTTGCCCACGGCGGTGAGCGCCTTGCCGTCGAAGGGCAGGATCACCAGCACGTCGACGGCCTCGTTGATCAGCGTCTCGACCTGGGCGATCTGCTGGTTGACGTCGTTGGTGCCCTCGGTGGCCTTGAAGGTGACCTCGGAGAACTGCTCGGCCTGGGCGCGGGCGTTCTTCGTCATGGCCGCCATCCAGCCGTGGTCGGCGGCGGGGGCGGAGAAGCCGATGGTCACGGGCGCGCCGGGGGCGCTGTTCTCCCCCGTCTGGCCCGCGACGGCGGCGGTGTTCGTGCTGCCGGGCGCCTCGTTGGAGGTGCAGCCGACCAGGACCGCGGACGCGCCGACGGCGGTGGAGCCCCACAGGAACTTGCGGCGGTCGAATGAGGGCATGGCGAATCTCCAGCGGTGTGTGCGGGTGGAGTGGATGGTGCGGGGAAGGTCAGGTCTTGTCGGCGTTGCGCCGGGAGGTCGTGCGCTGCAGCAGCACCGCGGCGACGATGATCACGCCCTTGGCGATGTTCTGGATGTCGGTGTCGAGGTTGTTCTGGGTGAAGATGCTGTTGAGCACGGTGAAGATCAGGACGCCGATCAGCGTGCCGATCAGCGTGCCGCGCCCGCCGCTGAGCAGCGTGCCGCCGATGACGACCGCGGCGATCGCGTCCAGCTCGTAGAACAGGCCGTTGGTGGACGCGCCGGAGGTGGTGCGGGCGATGACCATGATCGCGGCGATGCCGCAGCAGAGCCCGGCGATGCCGTAGACCAGCGCGGTGTGCCGCTTGACGTCGATGCCCGCGAGCCGGGCGGCCTCGGCGTTGCCGCCGACGGCGAAGGTGCGCCTGCCGAAGGTGGTGCGGTTGAGCAGGACCCACCCGACGGCGAACACCAGCGCCAGCATCCAGATCAGGATCGGCACGCCGAGGAAGTCGCCGCGGAAGAAGTCGGTGAACCCGGTCTCGCTGACGACCTGCGTGCGCCGCCCGGAGATCCGCTCGGCCAGGCCGCGCGCGGAGGCGTACATCGCCAGGGTCGCGATGAACGGGACTATCTTCCCGTAGGAGATCAGGACCCCGTTGACCATGCCGCAGGCGAGCCCGACGAGCAGCGCGCACAGCACCATCACGACCGGGCCGTAGGCCTGGGTGGCCAGCGTGGTCGCCCAGACGCTGGCCAGCGCGACGATCGAGCCGACCGACAGGTCGATGCCGCCGCTGATGATCACGAACGTCATGCCGACGCTGACCACGCCGATGGCGGCGGCCAAGCGCAGCATGGTGGAGATGTTGGCCTCGGTGAGGAAGCTCTCCGGTCGGGTGACGTACCCGACGACGCACAGGAGGACCAACACGCCCAGCAGCCCGGCCAGCCGCAGGTCGAGCCTGCTCGCGGACTTGGTCGGCGCCAGGGGCGCGGGGGTCTCCGCCCGCACCGCCGTCTGCTCCGGCGCGGCCATCAGATCGCCTCCTCGGGGTCGAGGGCATGCGCGCTGCCTGTCATGACATGCCCTTCCATGACACAGTCGAGAACCGCGGCCTCGGTGAGGTCGTCGGCGGGTCGGTCGGCGACCACGTGGCCCTCGCGCAGCACCAGCACCCGGTCGGCGAGGCCGAGCACCTCGGGCACCTCGCTGGACACCAGGACCACGGCGACGCCGGACGCGGCCAGTTCGCGGATGAGCCGGTAGAGCTCGGCGCGCGCGCCGACGTCGACGCCCCGGGTCGGCTCGTCCAGCAGCAGGACCCGGCAGCCGTGCACCAGCCAGCGGGCCACGACGGCCTTCTGCTGGTTGCCGCCGGAGAAGGTGCCGACCAGCCTGCGCGGGTCGGCGGGGCGCAGCTCGAGGCGCTCCAGGGTCGCCTTGGCGTCGCGGTGCTCGCGCGCGCGGTCGAGGTAACCGGCGGTGCTGTAGGCGGGCAGGCTCGCCAGGGTCACGTTGTGCGCCAGCGGCAGGTCGAGCAGCAGGGCCTGGCTCTTGCGCTCCTCGGGCGCCAGGCCGACGCCCGCGCGGACAGCGGCGCCGACGCTGCCGGGCCGCAGCCGCTTGCCGTCGACGGTGACCGTGCCCTTGTCGGGCCTGCGGGCGCCCGCGATCGTCTCCAGGATCTCGCTGCGGCCCGCGCCGACCAGGCCCGCGATGCCGACGATCTCCCCGGCGTGCACGGTGAAGCCCACGTCGGCGAACTCGCCCCTGCGGCTGAGTCCTTCCACCCGCAGCACCTCGGTGGTGGGGTCCACAGTGGTCTCATCGCGGTGCGGGAACACGGTCTCGACCTTGCGGCCGGACATCAGGTCGACCAGCTCGGCGGTGGGCGTGTCGGCGGGCAGGCCGGTGGCGACCGTGCGGCCGTCCTTGATCACGGTGACCCGGCTGCCGATGCGGCGGATCTCCTCGAGGCGGTGGGAGATGTAGACGATGGCGACGCCGTCGGCGGTCAGCTCGGCGACGATGCGGAAGAGGTTGTCCACCTCGTCGGAGGCCAGCGCGGCGGTGGGCTCGTCCATGACGATCAGCCGGGCGTCGTGGGCCAGGGCGCGGGCCATGGAGACCAGCTGCTGGCCCGCGGCCGAGAGGGTGCCGACCTCGCGGTCGGGGTGGATCTCCGGGTGGCCGAGCCTGCGCATGAGGGCCGCGGTCGCGGTGCGCGCCGCGGCCTTGCGCGCGAAGCCGAACCGGGCGGGCTCGTGGCCGAGGAAGATGTTCTCCGCGACCGAGACGCCGGGCACCAGGTCCAGCTCCTGGTACATGGTGGCCACCCCCAGCCGCAGCGCCGCGACCGGCGACGACAGCCGGACCGGCTCGCCCTGCCACCGGATCTCGCCCTCGTCGGGCTGGTGGGCCCCGGCCAGCACCTTGATCAGGGTCGACTTCCCCGCGCCGTTCTGGCCCAGCAGGCAGTGCACCTCCCCGGGCTCGACCACCAGGTCGACCCCGTCGAGCGCGCGCACGCCGGGGAAGCTCTTGCCGATCCCCGTCATCGCCAGCAGCAAATCGGCCTCCTCCTGGTGGCTGACCTCACAGGCGGCAGCCTGATTCACCAGCGATATCGCTCGCAATAGTCCGAAGAGAGCAGCGTTCCGGCGCAACTTTTGCTGATGATCAGCAAAAGTGTGCGCCTAACAGCCGAAACCTGTCTTTCACATTGCCGAATCCTCGCCGATGGCGAGTTTGTGACAGTCACTTCTGTGCCACGCAACCATCGGCTGCGACCGAGGGGAGGTCACTGTCGAAGGAGGCCACAGGGCGCGCGAGCGAGGACTTGGTGCAGACGGGCGCTGGCGAAGGCGTGGCCGGTGTGGCGCCGGTGCACGGTGACCCTGAGCCGTGGCGGTGGTCCGGTGAACCTGGCGGAGTTGCCGGACGAGCGCTCGCGGCTGCCCGAGGACCCCGGCGCGGCGGCGCGGTTCGACGCGGTGCGCGCCCGGCTGCGGGCGGGCAGGCGGTCCCGGTGTCAGACACATGACCTGGACTACACGCCCCACGTCCTGGGCGGGATCGACGTGCCGCATGTGCGGCCCGGTCAGCGGGTGACGGTGTCCGTCGAGGCCCAGCGGTCCACCGGCGACTGGGCGGTGCACCTCACGCCGGGCTCATGAAGGCGCGCTCGGTCGCCGACCAGGCAGCGCCGATGACGCCCGCGTCGTCGCCGAGTTCGGAGAGGACGATGGGGAGGTTGCCGGTGGCCAGCGGGAGCGAGCGCCGGTAGACCGCGCTGCGGACCTCGGCGAGCAGGGCGTGGCCGAGCCGGGAGACGCCGCCGCCGATGACGACCATCCCGGGGTTGAGGAAGCTGACCAGCGAGGCGACGACCTGCCCCAGCCTGCGCCCGCCCTCGCGGACCAGGCTGGCCGCGGCGAAGTCGCCGGACGCGGCCGCGGTGCCGACGTCGCGCGCGGTGAGCGAGCCGGTGGCGGCCAGGGTCTCGGCCAGCACGGGCGAGCGGCCGGTGCGGGCGAGGGTCAGGCCGTCGCGGGCCAGGGCCGCGCCGCCGAAGTACGCCTCGAGGCAGCCGACCTCCCCGCACGCGCAGGGCGGGCCGAAGTCGTCGAGCCGCACGTGCCCGATGTCGCCCGCGGTGCCAGCGACGCCGCGGTAGACCCGTCCGCCGAGGACGATGCCGCAGCCGATGCCGGTGCCCACCTTGACGAAGATCAGGTCGTCCAGGCTGCGCGCCACCCCGGCGTGCCGCTCGCCGAGCGCCATGACGTTGACGTCGTTGTCCACGGTGACCGGACATCCGAGCGCGCTCGCCAGCTCGTCGCGCACCGGATAGCGGTCCCACCCGGGCATGATCGGCGGCGCGACCGGCATGCCGTCCCGGAAGCTGACCGGCCCGGGAAGCCCGATCCCCGCCCCGATGAGCCGCCCCGGCGCCCGCGCTGCGGTGCGCGCGGCCAGCTCGCGGGCGCGCCGCAACACCTCGACGGGCCCGAGCCGGACGTCGCACTCCTCGCTCGCGGAGGCCAACACCTCGCACCGCCCGTCTGTGACGGCCGCGGTGATGGAGGTCGCCCCCACGTCGATCCCGATCACCCGCAGGTCATCCGCGAGGTGCACCAGCGTGGACCGCCGCCCGCCCCGACTCGCGGCCGGACCCCCGACCTCCACGAGCCCGTCGTCGATCAGCCTGCCCAACTCCGCGGCCAACCGAGCCCGGGGCAACTCCAACCGCTCCCCGAGCGCCACCCTCGACAACGCGCCCTCGTCCCGCAGCACCCCCAGCATGCGCCCCTGCTCCCGCGACCCCGCCCGCGGCGCCTGTCCGTCCACGCCCACCTCCCGTGCCGCTTATTGAACACCGGCACAGCAGCCGGATGGGAGGATCCGCCGTTCGGGTTGATGAACGGGCGCCGTTGCCTGCCGCGGCGAGGAGTCGCGTGGCTACACCGCCACCGCGCTGACCGGACGCGGCAGGACCGTCATGTGGGCGGTCAAAGCGGGCCAGACCAACGTCGTGGCGCCCCAGGTCAGACCGCCGCCGAACGCCGTCAGCAGGAGGCGTTCGCCCGCGTGGAGTTCGCCGTCCACCGACGCCTCCGCGAGCAGGACGCCGATCGAGGCCGCCGCCGTGTTGCCCATGTGGTCCACATTGGACACGGTCTGCGCGGGCACGAGGCCGAGGCGTTCGCCGACGGCGACCGAGATGCGGTTGTTGGCCTGGTGCGGGACGAATTTGTCCACATCGGCCATCGACAGCCCGGCCTTGACCATCGCCTCCTGCGCCGAGGCCGCCATGCGCTCCACCGCGTGCCGGTACACCTCGCGGCCGCGCATCTGGAAGAAGTGGTCCTCCGGCGGCGCGAGCGTGCCCGCCGAGCGCTGGCGGGAGCCGCCCGCCGGGATCTGGATCAGGTCCGACAGGCTGCCGTCGCTGCCCAGCACGATCGGGCCGACCGCACCCGGCTCGTCCGGGGAGCCCGCGCGCAGCACGACCGCGCCCGCGCCGTCGGCGAAGATCACCGCGGTGCTGCGGTCCTGCGGGTCGAGGATGGTCGAGAACGCCTCCGCGCCGATCATCAGCACGGTCTGGGCGTTGCCCGCGGCGATGAGGCCCACCGCGCTGGCCAGGCCGTACAGGAAGCCGGTGCAGACGGCGTTGACGTCGTGCGCGGAGACACCCGTCATGCCCAGCCGGGTCGCCACCTCCGGCGCGGTCGCCGGGCACAGCCGGTCGGGCGTGGTCGTGGCGACGACGACCGCGTCCACCCGATCGATGCCCGCCGAGCGCAGGGCCAGCTCGCCCGCGGCGACGGCCAGGTCGCCGGTGGACATCCCGGGGTCGACCCAGCGCCGGGACGCGATGCCGGTCCGCGAGCGGATCCACTCGTCGGAGGTGTCGAGGTAGCCAGCGAGGTCGTCGTTGGTGACGACGCGCGGCGGGATGGCGGCGCCCACCCCGGTCACGACGGCGGCGGTCATCGGGCGGCTCCCATGGGTTCCTCCTCAAGGGCGTACGGGTGGGCCTGCCGCTCCGGCAGGCTGCGCAGATCCCCGTCGTGCAGTTGTCCGGCGAAGCTGAGCAGCGGCGGCCCGTCCCCGGGGACGCCGGTGACGACCTCGGCGACGACCAGGTGGTGGTCGCCCGCGAGCGTGACCGACCGGACCTCGCAGCCCAGCCGCGCCAGCGAGCCGTCGATGAGCGGCGCGCCGCTGAACCCGTCGGGCAGCCAGTCGACGCAGTCGAACTGGACCAGGCCGAGCGGGCGGCGCGGGTCGGCGAACCAGCCCGCCAGCCTGGCCTGCCCCGCGCCGAGGATGTTGACCGCGAAGCGCGCGCCGGGCGTGCCGACGAGCTCGCCGAAGCGGGAGCCGGTGCCGAGGCAGATCGCCAGCAGCAGCGGGTCGCGCGACACGGCGCTCACCGAGCTGACGGTGGCCCCGTGGGCGTGCTCGCCGTCGCGGTAGGTCAGCACGGCGACGCCGGAGGCGAGCTTGCGCAGCGCGGCCCTGGCCTGGGGGATCATGCCGCCTCCGCGTGGTACAGGAAAATCATCTCGGCGGTGAGGGCAGCGCCCTCGGCGGACTCGACCTCGACGGAGACGCCGAGGGTCACCTCGGTGTAGCCCTTGGGCCTTGGCCGGACCCCGGTCAACCGGACCGCGCCCCGCACCCGCGAGCCGACGGGCACCGGCTTGCCGAGGCGCACCTTGTCGAAGCCCTTGTTGATGATCAGGTCAGCGCCGTCGACGGCGAAGGTGTCGGTGACCATCGCGGGCAGCATCGACAGCGTCAGCATCCCGTGCGCGATCGGCCCGCCGAACGGGCCGTCCGCGGCGCGCACCGGGTCCACGTGGATCCACTGGAAGTCGCGGGTCGCCTCGGCGAACTGGTCGACGACCTCCTGCGTCAGCGGGTACCAGTCCGACACGCCCAGCTCGCGGCCCGCGTGGGACTCCAGCTCGCTCAGCGGGATGCTCATCGGACCGCGGCTATCTCGTGCTGCTGCTCGGGCGCGGCCGCCGCGGCGGGCACGGTCCCGCCGACGGCGTGCACGCCGCCGTCGACGTGGATGACCTCGCCGGTCACCGCGGGCAGCCAGTCCGACCAGAGCGCGCAGACCGCGCGGCCGACGGGCGTGGCGTCCTCCTCGTCCCAGCCCAGCGGGGCCCGCTCGCGCCAGACGGTCTCGAACACCCCGAAGCTCTTGATCGCGTTCGCCGCGATCGTGCGCAGCGGGCCGGAGGCGATGAGGTTCACCCGGATGCCCTGCGGGCCGAGCGCGTGGGCGAGGTAGCGGTTGGCGCTCTCCAGGCCCGCCTTCGCCACGCCCATCCAGTCGTAGCCCGGCCAGACGACGCTGGCGTCGAAGTCGAGGCCGACGATCGAGCCGCCGGGCATCAGCGGGGCGAACGCCCTGGCCAGCGCCGCGTAGGAGTAGGTCGACACGTGCAGCGCGGTGGCGACGTGCTCCCACTCGGCGGTGAGGAAGCCGCCGTCGAGGGCGTCACCGGGGGCGTAGGCGATGGAGTGCAGGATGCCGTCGAGGCCGCCCCACTTCTCCTCGATCCGCCGCACGGCCGCGGTGATGTGGTCGGGCTGGGTGACGTCGAGCTCCAGCACCTCGGCGCCGAGGTCGTCGCCGAGCCGCTGGGTGATCCGCAGTCCTCGGCCGAACCCGGTCAGCGTGACCTGCGCGCCCTGCTCGATCGCCAGCCGCGCCGCGGCGTAGGCGATGGACTTGGTCGACACCACGCCGGTGACGAGCAATCGCTTTCCGTGAAGGAACATCGCTACCTCATCGGGGTTGACGGTTCGGCACGGCACCGATGCTCAACGTCCGGCCTGACGGGGAGTTGATGCCGGACTGACCAGGGCGGACACATCGGCCCAAACCTCGCGCACCGCACCGGCGAATCCGTTTACCATCGGGATACGCCTTGCATCAGAGTCCTGATACATGGAAGCATTCGAAGGTACCAGCGGTCCGGCCGTCGCCCGACCAGCCACAGGAGTTGACCATGCTGACCTACCGAATCCTCGGTCCGATCGAGGTTCAGGCAGAGGGGGAACCCGTCGAGATCAACGGGACGTTCCAGCGCACGCTGCTGGCCGCCCTGCTGGTCAACCACGACCGCCTGGTCCTGACCGACTCGCTCATCGGGGAGCTGTGGGAACACAACCCCCCGCGCAACGCGGAGAACGCGTTACAGGCGCATATCAGCCGGTTGCGCAGGCGGCTGCGGTCCGTCGACCCGGACGAGACCGCGCCCCGGTTCCTGAGCATGCCGTCGGGATACCGCCTCTGCCTCAACGACGACACCTTCGACGCCGACATCTTCACCCACGCCCTGCTGGACGTGCGGGCGAACACGGCGCTGAGCCCGTACGAGATGATCACCAAGCTGCGCGACGCCCTGACGCTGTGGCGCGGCCCGACCTTCGGCGGCAACCTCGGCGGCTTCATCTGCCAGGCAGCGGCCGTGCGCTACAAGGAGTACCGCGCCGCGGCGCTGGAGCGGCTGTTCGAGGCGGAGCTGAAGATCGGCCGCCACAACGAGATCGTCGCCGAACTGAGCGAACTGGTGGAGAGCGAGTCGCTGAACGAGCGGCTGTGCCAGCAACTCATGGTCGCCCTCTACCGAGGCGGCCGCCAGCGCGACGCGCTCGCGGCGTACCAGCGCATGCGCAACCGCCTCATGGACGAACTGGGCGTGGAGCCGTCCCCGGTGCTGCAGAAGTGCCAGATGGCCATCCTCGCCCACGACCCCGCCCTCCAACCCCGACCGGTCCCGGCCCACACCAACTCCTGACCCACCCCCGCCGACGAGCGCCAACGCTCGTCGGCGGCGTTCTTCCGGACCGACGCCCTCCCAGAAGTCGGCCCCAGGCGAACCCCGCCCGATGAGCAGGCGGCGGCATTCCCTCGCCGAAAGCAGGCCCTCCGGCACGACGGCCGCCGACGGGCCCGCGGCGACACCTCCCCGCCTCCGACAACACGGCCCCGCCCGAGCCCACAACGGCGCTCCTTCGCCGAAGCAGGCCCATCGCGCCCTGGCACGGGCGGTTCACCGGGTCGCCCGCAGCACTTCGTGCCCGACCATGTCGAGCGTGACCCGATGAGTCGGCTCGCCTTCCGCACCGAAACGGACCGGCGAGCCACCACGCCGCCCGGCCTACTTCCCCTCCGCGTCCCGCCACCCCCGTTGGCGGCGGACCAACTGGTGGAAGGCCTCCTTGAAGGCCGCGTACGCCTCCCCTCCCATCTCCTCGCGGTGGCGGTTCTCGATGGCGGCCAGGATGGCGCGGGCCTTGGTGATCTCGTCGATCCCGTGCTCGGTGGGGACGACGAGTTTCGCGCGGCGGTCGGCCGGGTCGGGGGCGCGGCGGACGTAGCCGAGTTTCTCCAGTTCGTCGACGATCGTGCCGACGATCTGCTTGTGCTGGCCGGAGCGCTGGGCCAGGTCTGTCGCGCGGGCGCCCTCGGGGTCCAGGTAGGCCAGCACGGCGCCGTGGCGGGGGCGCACGTCCGGGTGGCCCTGCTCGGCGAGGGTGTCGAAGAGTTCCTGTTGCAGGGAGAACAGCAGCTTGCCTGCGAGCATGGCCAGGTCGGGCTCGCGGGTCATGGGCGGCTCCAATTAGTCACGATCCTTGACTATCAACACCCATGACTATAGCCTCGGTTCCAGTGATCGCGAAAGGAACCCCCATGACCACGCAGCTGTTCGTCAACCTCCCCGTGCGCGACCTGGCCGCCGCGAAGGGCTTCTTCACCGCGCTCGGCTTCGCCTTCAACCCGATGTTCGCCGACGAGAACATGGAGGCCATGGTCGTCAACGACCACACATCCGTCCTGCTCCTCACCGAGCCCTACTTCAAGTCCTTCACGAACAAGGACATCGCCGAGGCGGGCGCCGAGGTGGTCCTGGCCGTCGGCGCCGAGAGCCGCGAGCGGGTCGACGAGCTGGCCGACGCCGCCGTCGCCGCGGGCGGCCAGGCCGCAGGCGAGCCCACCGACCTCGGCTTCCTCTACCGCCGCGCCTTCACCGACCTCGACGGACACCTCTGGGAGGCCATGCACATGGCCATGCCCGCCAACTGAACCGGAAACCGCCTGAACGGAGACCGCCATGACCGTCGACGAGTACATCGAGACGCGCGTAGCGCCCGCCCACCGGCCCACCGTGGCCATCCTTCGCGAGCTGATGAAGCAGCACGCCCCCGACGCCCAGGAGGTGATCGCCTATGGGTCCCTCGCCTGGCGGGGCGCCAAGAACCTGGCGATCGTCAGCGCCGCCAAGACGCACATCACCTTCGCCTTCGACCGCGGCGCCGAGTTCACCGACGCCCACGGCCTGCTCGACGGCGTCGGCAAGAAGACGAGGCACGTCAAGCTCAAGAAGCCCGACGACATCGACCGCGCCGCGCTGGGCGACTACATCACGCAGGCCGTCGAGCTGGACAGGCAGTGAAGAAGACCAGGGCGCGGGAGAGACTCCCGCGCCCTGGCCACCCATGATTCCGGCGATCGGATTCACTCCACAGGCGCCTCCCGCAGGGTCCCGGACTCGGTCAGGAACCGGTCGACGAAATCGAGCCGGTGCGTGCCAGCGCGGAACGTCGCGTGGGACATGAGCTCACGGTGGAAGCCGATGGTCGTCGACACACCGGCGCAGTCGAACTCGGCGAGGGCGCGGTCCATGCGGGCCAGCGCCTCCTCGCGCGAGTCGGCGTGCACGATCACCTTCGCCAGCAGGGAGTCGTAGTACGGCGGGATCTTGTACCCCGGGAACCCGTGCGTGTCCACGCGCACCCCGGGCCCGGCGGGCGGGACGAACCGCTCCAGGCGGCCGAAGGAGCCCGCCCAGTCCCGGGCGGCGTCCTCGGAGTTGATCCGGCACTCGATCGCGTGGCCGGACAGCGCGATGTCGTCCTGGGTGAACGCCAATCGCTCGCCCGATGCCACCCGGATCATCCACGCCACCAGGTCGATGCCGCTGCGGACCTCGGTCACCGGGTGCTCGACCTGGATGCGGCTGTTCATCTCCATGAAGTAGAACTCGTCGCCCGCGACCAGGAACTCCACCGTCCCGGCGCTGCGGTACCCGGCCGCGGCCGCGCCGGTCACCGCGGCGGCGCAGATCTCCGCGCGCATCGACTCGCTGAGCACGGTGGACGGCGACTCCTCCACCAGCTTCTGCTGGCGGCGCTGGATCGAGCAGTCGCGCTCGCCCAGGTGGACGATGGTGCCGTGGTTGTCGCCGAGGACCTGGACCTCCACGTGCCGGGCGCCCGTCACGAACCGCTCCAGGTAGACCCGGTCGTCGAGGAAGATCGTGCGCGCCGTCTGCTGCACCTCGGCGAGCGCGGCGGGCAGGTCGTCGGCGCGGTGGACGACCTGCATCCCCTTGCCGCCGCCCCCGGCGGCGGCCTTGAGGATGACCGGGTAGCCCACGGCCGCGGCGCGCTCCAGCGCCTCGGTCGCGCCCGACAGCGGCTCCTCGCTGCCCGAGGGCAGCGGCAGCCCGGCGGCGGCCATGGCCCGGCGGGCGTTGGTCTTGTCGCCCATCGCGGTGATGACGTCCGGCGGCGGGCCGATGAAGGTGATGCCCAGGTCCTGGCACACGGACGCGAACTGGGCGTCCTCGGACAGGAACCCGTAGCCGGGGTGCACGGCGTCGGCCCCGGTCTTCTCCGCGGCGTGGATCAGCGCGGGCACGTTCAGGTAGCTGCGCGGCGACGGGCCCGGCCCGACGCACACGGCCTCGTCGGCCAGGGCGACGGCCCGGGAGTCGCGGTCGGCGGCGGAGTAGGCGATGACGCTGGGGATGCCCAGCTCGCGGCAGGCCCGGATGACCCGGACGGCGATCTCGCCGCGGTTGCAGACCAGGATCTTGTCGACCATGTCCGCCTCACGCCGGGTCGATGCGGAACAGCGGCTGCCCGAACTCGACGACGTCGCCGTCGGCCGGGTACACCGCCCCGATGACGCCGGGCCGGTCGGCGACGACCTCGTTGAGCATCTTCATGGCCTCGACGATGGCCACCTGCTGCCCGGTCTCGACCCGGTCGCCCACCTCGACGTACGGGGCCTTGCCCGGCCCGGGCTGGCGGTAGAACACGCCGACGAGCGGGGCGGTCAGGTCGTGGCCGAGCGCCACCGCGTCGGCGACGGGCTCCGGCGCGGGCGCGGCGGCGGCCACCACGGTCGTCTCGGCCGTGGGCGCCTCGACCTCCCACTGGATGTCGCCGACGGTCACCGCGATCCGGGCAGCGCCGGTGCGGCGCAGGATCTCCGCGAGTTGCCCCGCCCCGGCGAGCGCGGCGGCGACCTCGTCGGTCTGCGCGGTGCGCCGGTTCAGCCGGGGGACCTCGCTGAGCTGGGCCGCGTCCAGAGGTGACATGATCTACAGCCTTTCGGTGTCGGCGTCGGCGAAGGTGCCCGCCGAGCGCAGCCTGCGGTACCTGCGGTCCAGCAGCTCCGCGAGCGGGACCTGCCGCAGCGGGGCCAGTTCCGCGCTCAGCGCGGCGCGCACGGCCGCGAACGTCGCCTCGTGGTCGGTGTGCGCGCCGCCGGGCGGCTCGGGCACGATCCGGTCGGCCACGCCCGCGGCGTGCAGGTGCGCCGCGGTCAGCCGCAACGCCTCGGCGGCCTCCGGCGCGCGGCCCGCGTCCTTGAACAGGATGGACGCGCACCCCTCCGGGCTGATCACGGAGTAGATCGTGTTCTCCAGCATGACCAGCCGGTCGGCGACACCGAGCGCGAGCGCGCCGCCGCTGCCGCCCTCGCCCACCACGATGGACACGACCGGCGTGCGCAGCCCGGCCAGCAGCGCGAGGTTGTCGGCGATGGCGCCGCTCTGGTTCTCCTGCTCGGCGCGGATGCCGGGGTAGGCCCCGGGGGTGTCCACGAACGTCACCAGCGGCGCGCCGACCCGCTCGGCGAGCCGCATCAGCCGGGCGGCCTTGCGGTAGCCGGAGGGGTGCGGCATCCCGAAGTTCCGGGCGACGCCCTCGGCGGTCCCCCTGCCCTTGCGGTGCCCGATGGCGACGACGGCGGCCCCGTCGAACAGGGCCAGTCCGCCCACGACGGACGGATCGTCCTCCTTGGACCGGTCGCCGCGCAGTTCGAGGAAGTCGTCGAACACCCCGGCGGCGTACTCGGCGAAGTGCGGCCTGCGACCTTCCCTCGCCAGCCGAACCACGTCCCACGCGCTCCCGGCGGGAGCACCGGAGACGGGGGTTCCCGCAGTGTGGGCGGTGTCGGACGGCTCGGGCGGGGACGTCGCCGCGGCGTGCCAGCGCAGGACGCGCGCGATGGTCAGGCGGAGTTCGGCGCGGCCGACGACGGCGTCGATGTGGCCGTTCTCCAGGAGGAACTCGGCGGTCTGGAAGCCGGGCGGGAGCTTCTGCCGGATGGTCTGCTCGATGACCGTCGGCCCGGCGAAGCCCGCGCGGGCGCCGCGCTCGGCGATGATGATGTCGCCCAGGCTGGCGAACGACGCGCTCACGCCGCCGTAGACCGGGTCGCACAGGACGGACACGTACGGCACGCCAGCGTCGGACAGCCTGCGGAGGGCGGCGGCGGTCTTGGCCATCTGCAGCAGGGAGAACACGCCCTCCTGCATGCGCGCGCCGCCGGAGGCCGAGCAGACGACCAGCGGGGTCCGCGTGGCCAGCGCGTGCTCGGCAGCGCGGCTGACCTTCTCGCCCACGACCGCGCCCATGCTGCCGCCCATGAAGCCGAAGTCCAGCACGCACAGCACGACCGGGTGGCCCAGCACCGAGCCGACGCCCCACACCGCGGCGTCCTGGCGGCCGGTCTTGCGGGCGGCGTCGCGCACCCGGGCCGGGTACGGCTTGCTGTCGACGAACTCCAGCGGGTCCAGCGGGCGCAGGTCGGCGTCGTGCTCGGTGAAGGTGTCCACCAGCAGGTCGACGCGCTCGCCCGCGGTCAGCGGGTAGTGGTGGCCGCACTCGGGGCAGGTGTTCTGGTGCCGCGCGAGCCGGTCGCGGTGCGCGCCTGCCCGGCAGCCGGGGCACTTGACCCAGGTCCCGGCGGGGACGTCGCGGATGCGCGCGCGGATCTCCTCGGCGCGGCTGAGCATGTCGGTCATGACGCGGTGGTGGGGACGCGCTCGCCGCGCAGGGCCACCGGGGCCGCGCAGACGCGGGGCGGGACGTCCGGCTCGGCCGACGCGGCGGCCTTGGCGGCCAGCATGGCCTCCTGCCGGGTCAGCGAGCGGGTCCGCACGATCTGGTACTCCGCGCGCACCCGCGCCCGGGTCTGCCCGCCCTGGCTGATGAGCACCTCGGCGCTGTAGTCCTGCCGGGCGGGCTTGGAGGTGTCCAGCCGGGTCAGCGCGCACTCCAGGTCCACGCCCAGCGGGAACACGTAGCCCTCGAAGCCCGCGGCCAGCGAGCACAGCACGAAGGAGTGGGCGTCGCCGTCGACGACGAGCTCGTGGTTGGCCAGGTGCATGAGCTGGCGGGCCGCCTCGATCAGGACCATGCCCGCGACGTGCTGGCCGGTCACGTGGTCGAGGACCAGTTCGTTCATGTCGGACAGGTTCAGCCGCGCGGCCAGCCGCGACGGGCCCCTGCGGCGGGCGTCGGCCAGCATCACGTTCTCCTGGCTGCGCTTGTGCACCAGGTCGGCGGGCACGACGACCGGGACCGCGGGCAGGTGGAACCCGCTCAGCAGCCCCCGCCTGGCCAGCTCCGCGGCCACGACCTCCCAGTCGGACGCGTCCACGCCCTGACCGGCGCCGAGCCGCACGGGATGGGGCAGATCGTCATATAAACCACCGCGGATGTTTCCGATGAACCGGTTGACGGTGGCCACGCCGTCGTTGGCGGCGAAGGCCGAGAAGCGCTCCCCGACAAGGTGGATCGTTGGCCTGTGCTGCACGTCCATGTCTGCGGTCCCCTCGTGTTAAACCTCTGCGCTGTATCAGGATACGAACTTGTCTTCGTATGGCTGAGTCCCATCAGAATGATGACCACGCTGCGTACCCGAAGTCAAGCACGTCCAGACCGCGCTCCGAGCCCCCACATACGTTGTCGGACAAGGCTTTTACTATCGTTAGCGCCTGGACAAAGCGCTGACAAACCACTGAATGACAGCCATCCGACAGCCGACTGACGCTACCCCGTTCGGCGGCACCCTCGGGTAGCCGCTAACGTCGTGGACGCGCGCAGCGATAGGACCGCGGTCATGGCGGAGACAGGGAATCGTCGGACGATAGGCCCGACGGCCGGTAATCGGGGGCGCCTGCGCCGCCCGGTCGATCGCTTGTTCATGAGCGTCCTTCACGTTGTCCGGACACAGCGGCGCCCGCGCCGCAGCGACGCCAGGGACCTTACTTGATCTACGCCATCCGGGGAACACCCTCGGGCGCGGTTGTGGCCGCAATCGACAGCGCCCTATCATAAGTCAGATTCGTAACAGGAGGCTGGCTTGAATACACGGTCTGGCATGGCGGACCTGGAGGCGGAGATCGCCCGTCGCCCCGGTCACGCCATCAAGCGTGCCGAGCAGGCGCTGACCACGGCCAAGGCCGCGGCTCTGCGCGCGTTCGACCTCACTGTGCCGCAGTACGCGGGACTGCTGGTCCTCTCCTACCTCCCCGGCGCGTCCGGGGCGCAACTGGCGAGGATCTGCGCGGTCACCCCGCAGACCATGGCGACGGTGTTGGCGAATCTGGAAGCCAAGGGACTGATCACCCGCACCCCGTCGAGCGTGCACCAGAAGGTGTTCGTCACCAAGCTGACCCGGGCGGGCAGCGCGCTGCTCAAGCGGGCCGACGTCAAGGCGCACGCGGTCGAGGAGAGCCTCGCCGCCGAGTTCACCGAGGAGGAGCTGGCGCGCTTCGCCGACTACCTCGAACGCGCGGTGAAGGTGCTCGGCGGCAAGTGACCCGCCGCGAGGAGAGGGGCCGCAGCGGACTGCGGCCCCTCTCCCATGTTCGAGTTCTGACATGAGACCGTGCCCTGCTATACTTCGGGCGCATACTCACGGCCGGGAGGGGACCACATGAAGACCGCATCCCCTGGTGGTCCGGCCGCACCGGGCCTGCGGGAACTCGGCGCCACCATCCGGTCGGCCGAGCACGCGATCAGCACGAGGACCGCGCAGCTGCTGCGCACGCTGGACCTCACCGTGCGCCAGTACTCGACGATGATGGTCCTCGCCGAGCGCCCCGACCTCTCCGGCGCGCACCTGGCCCGGCTGTGCCTGGTGACCCCGCAGAGCATGGCCGCCATCCTGGCCAAGCTCGCCGAGCGCGAGCTCATCGAGCGCACCCCGTCGGACGTCCACGAGCGGGTCCTGCTGGCGCGGCTGAGCGCCAAGGGCTGGGCCGCGCTGCGCAAGGCCGACGCGCTGACCGAGTCCGCGGGCGCGCGCCTCACCGGCGTCCTGCGGCCCGCCGAGCGCAGCCAGCTGCGCGACTACCTGCAGCGCGTCATCGACGCGTTCAGTCCAGCGCCCGACGACGCGCGCTGACGGGCGCGGCGGCCGGTGTCAGCAGCCGGTCAGACCCCCCTGCGACCTTGGGATGGCGAAACCGGGCCGGGTTTGACGACCCAGTCCGGTTTCGACCTGCGCGGATGCGGTGCGGGATAAGGATTCCTCACGTATTCGAACCTTGATCTATACCAGTACCCTGATATCGTGGTCCTCGACTCATCACACGCCCCGCGGGGCTTGCACACGAGGGGTGAAGACCATGACCGTGACCGCGGAACCCTCCCTGGCGACACTGTTCGACCCCGCCGCCCGCCCCGACCCGTACCCGGTGCTGGCTGGACTGCGCAGCGCGCCGCGGGCCGAGCTGGGCGGCGCCCTGGTCGTCGTCGGCGACTACCGCAACTGCTCGGCGGTGCTGCGCGACCCGACGGTCAGCAGCGACCGGCAGCGCTCGCTGCTGGGCGCCACCTTCGGCGCGACGCCGGACGAGGTCCCGACCGACTCGTTCCTGTCCATGGACGCGCCCGACCACACCCGGCTGCGCGGCCTGGTGGCCAAGGCCTTCACCCCCCGCGTCATCGCCGCGCTGGAGCCGCGCATCCGCGAGATCGTCCGCCGCCAGCTCGACTCCGCCTCGGAGGCGACCGCGATGGACGCGGTGTCGCAGCTGGCCAACGTGCTGCCGGTGACCATCATCAACGAGCTGCTCGGCGTGCCGCCGGGCGAGCACGACATCCTGCAGGACTGGTCGAACCGGCTGGTGCGCGCCCTCGACCCGGCCACCGACATCGGCGACCCGATGGTGATCGCCGACGTCGAGCTGGCCAAGAACGGCTTCCGGTCGTTCTTCGCCGACCTGATCGCCTACCGGCGGGTGCGCCCCGGCGAGGACCTGCTCTCCCGGCTGGTCCAGCTGGAGCGCACCAGCGACGCGCTGTCGGAGGCCGAGCTGCTGGCGACGTGCTCGCTGCTGCTGGTCGGCGGCTACGAGTCCACCGCGAACCTGATCGCCAACGGCGTCCTGGCGCTGACCCGCCACCCGGAGGCGCTGGCCGCGCTGCGCGAGGACCCGGCGCTGGCCTCGACCACCGTGGACGAGGTGCTGCGCTACGACACGCCCGCGCAGATGGTGACCCGCGTGGCCCGGCGCGCCACCCACATCGACGGCGTCCCGGTGCCCCAGGACGGCGTCATCATGCTGCTGCTCGCCGCCGCCAACCGCGACCCGGCCGCCTTCGCCGACCCGGACCGCTTCGACCCCAGGCGCGCTGCCAACCACCACCTGGCCTTCGCCGCGGGCCCGCACTTCTGCATCGGCGCCAGCCTGGCCAAGCTGGAGGCGGGCATCGCCCTGTCCGAGTTCGCCCGGCGCGTGCAGAACCCGGAGGTCGACGAGGAGCTGCTCACCTACCGCCCGCACGTGAACCTGCGCGGTCCCGCACGGCTGTTCGTCCGCTACGACCGCATCCGGCCGTAGGGCGTGCCCGGCGGATCACCCCGGGCGGGATCCGCCGGGCGCGCCTGCCGTCAGCGGTCGGTCAGGCTTGCGCACCACAATGGACAGAGGGGGGAGCCGGGCTCTCCCTTTTGTCGTTTCCAGTGGGGAGCCGTCATGACCGAAACCCTCACCCGAACCACGCCAGCGGCCACCATCTCCGAGCGGATGGAACGGCTGCCGGTGCTGACCAGCCATCGGCACCTGACGCTGGTCATCGGGATCGGGCTGTTCTTCGATTTCTTCGACAGCAACTTATCCGGCACCATCGCCAAGGTGCTGCAGGCCGACTTCGCCTTCGACGGCACGGCGCTGAAGCTGATGCTGGCCTCGGCGTTCGTCGGCCAGTTCTTCGGCTCGATCTTCCTCGGCCGCTTCGCCGACCACTACGGCAGGCGCCGGGCGTTCATGCTCAACCTGGGCATCTACTCGTTCTTCACCCTGCTGGGCGCGCTGGCCCCGAACGCGGCGTGGCTGATCGTCACCCGGTTCATCGCGGGCGTCGGCATCGGCGCGGAGAACGCGCTCTCGGACAGCTACCTCGCCGAGATGCTGCCCGCCCGCAAGCGCGGCCGGTTCATCGCCTGGGCCTACACCGCGGGCTTCTGCGGCGTTCCCGCGGTCGGGTTCGCGGCGCTGTGGCTGGCCCCGCAGCAGATCATGGGCATTGACGGCTGGCGCATCCTGTTCGTCCTGGGCGCGCTGGGCGCCGCGGTCGTGTGGATGCTGCGCCGCGCGCTGATCGAGTCCCCGCGCTGGCTGTCGGTGCAGGGCCGCGACGCCGAGGCCGACGTCCTCGTGCGGGCCATGGAGCGGGAGGCCGGCGTGGAGAGCCCGGCGCTGGCGCCCTCGCCCGCGCCCGGCAAGCGGCCCGGCATCCGGTCCCTGTTGACCCGTGAGTACCGCAAGCGGACGCTCGTGCTGTGGACGTTCAGCATCCTGTCGGTGACGGCGTACTACGGCTTCGGCACGCTGGCGCCGCAGGTGATGGCCGCCAAGGGGTACGGCATCCTGGCGAGCCTGGGCTACGTGGCGGTGTCGTTCATCGGGTACCCGATCGGGTCGCTGCTGTCGGTGCCGCTGATGGACCGCTTCGAGCGCAAGACGCTGCTGGCCGGGTCCGCCCTGGCGATGGCCGCGTTCGGCCTCGGCTTCGGCCTGGCAGGCTCGGTGCCGCTGATGGTCGCCTGCGGCGTGGGCTACACGCTGGTCAGCAACATCTTCGCCAACGCGTCGCACGTGTTCCTCGGCGAGCAGTACCCGACCCAGATCCGCTCGACAGCGGCGGGCATGGCGTACTCGTTCTCCCGGCTCAGCGCCGCGGTGATCCCGTTCGCGCTCCTGCCGGTCCTGTCCGCCCACGGTGCGGGCGCGCTGTTCACCGTCATCACGGCGTGCATCGTGGTGATGGTCGTCGTCCTCCTGGCCCTAGGCGACCGAACCACGGGCGTCGAGGTGGAGCAGTACGTGAAGGGATAACCCGATGGCGGTGGGACCTCTGTTGCGGCAGTGGCGGCAGTTGCGCCGGATAAGCCAACTGGACCTGGCCCTGGCCGTGGACAGCTCGGCGAGACATCTGAGCTTCGTGGAGACCGGCCGGGCCCGGCCGTCGCAGGCGATGCTGCTGAAGCTGGCCGAACACCTGGAGGTCCCACTCCGCCAACGCAACGCGCTGCTGGTGGCGGCGGGGTACGCGCCGGTGTACTCGGCTCTGGCGCTGGACTCGCCGCCACTGGCCCCGGTGCGGGCGGGGTTGGAGCGGCTGCTGGCGGCTTACGAGCCGTACCCGGCTCTGGTGTTCGACGGCGGCTACCAGGTGGTGGCGGCGAACGCCGGCGTCCAGCGGCTGCTGGCGGGCGTGGACTCGTCCCTGTGCGACAACCTGATGCGGGCCCTGCTGCACCCTTCGGGCCTGGCGCCTCGCGTGGTGCACTTCCCGGCCTGGCGGCTGTACATGTTGGAGCGCCTGGAACGCGCTTTGCCCGCTTGGCCGGCTTTGCGAGCGTTGTACGACGAGGTGTCGGGTTATGAGGTGGTCCGCGGAGCCGTAGGCGGCAACGGCCCGCTCCCCGACGCAGGCTTGGTGGCCCAGCCTTTCCAACTGGAATGCGACGGCACCGTGCTGTCCTTCGTCACCACGGCGACGACGTTCAACACCCCACTGGACGTGACGGTGTCCGAGCTGGCCGTCGAGGCGTTCCTGCCAGCAGACCAGCACACGGCCTCGTTCCTACAGGGTTGACCTAGGTCGAAGAGGCCACGACGGTTCACCCCGCAAATTCGCCCACATGGACATCCATTCACGGCACCGACCACCAGGCAGTGCGCTCCCCTTGTTCTCACCGGAGCGTTACTCGTACCCCGAACTCCCGCAAGACCTCGATGATCGGACTTACTAGCGCTTCGCCCATCCTTTCTCGCGTGTCGTCGTAGCGCTTCCAGATCAATTCAAACATCGAACTGGTGGCCCGGGTCGTCGCCAGACAGTCGGCGAGGCCGTCGAGCGTGGACCCAAAGTACCCACCCGGGCCGTTGACGGATTCGCCGAGCGCGCAATAGAAGCTGGCTTCCCCCAGAATCAGTTCACCATCCAGCTCGCATATATCGCCAACCCCATACCTCTGAGCCGCATGACCGGCGGCGAACCATGCGTTCTGCGCCACGTGCAGCCAGCTGGCGTGGCATGAGACCGGGCTCCTCGCCCACTCCCCCCGTCGCATCGGACCTCCAGTGGCCCATCGTCTCCACACCGCTCCCGCAGCGGCGTACGGGGAGGTGTAGCCGTAGAACGTGGCTACGAAGCCCGGTGAGGCGCGACCACTTTCCGCACCGAATTCAGACCGCAAACCCACTCGCCCGACGAAGTACCTTCCAATCATCCTTCCCATCGCATCGACTACTTGCAGTTCCACATCCAGCAGGTCCGCGCCGACGCGAATTGGCCCTACCGCCGACCCGAAGATCAGGACATCCTCGTCGTGAGCGTGCCGGGAATCCGCGAAGAATCCCTCAATATCCTGCGCAAGAATGTACGGCGCTTCCGAGTCCTCGTCGACCAAGCGGTACAGCGGAGCAGTAGCCGAGCAACTATCCATCACACTCCTCCCGCTAGCGACACAGCCATCCATCATAACGGAGAATACCGCTAGCCTGCTGGCGGTCTTCCAACTTCTTCAACTACCTTGGCCAGTATCAGGGAAGACGGTGCGGTGAATTATCCCACCGACTTCCGGCTGCGGACGTTCGGTCTTCGCGTGCGCGCGACAGGAGACGCCGTCCCACCCGAAGGCGGAGCGGCTTCCAGTGATCAGGACTAGCTGCGTTCAGTGAGCACACCTGGTGGCCGCGGGCACCAGTCCACACGGCCTCCGCGACTACGGGTACGGCTTCTCGCCCTTCGCCAGCATCGTTACGTACTTCTCGATTCGGCGCGTTCGGGTCTCGGGCTTCTTGGCGTCCTGGATCTGGTACAGGATCGCGTAGCGGTTGCGTCGGTCCAGCGTCTCGAAGGACGCCGCGGCGGTCGGGTTGGCGGCCAGGGCGGCGGCGAGGTCTTCCGGCACCGTGGCGGTCTTCGCGCTGTCGTAGGCGGCATCCCAGCGGCCGTCTGCCTTGGCGCGGTCGATCTCGGCCTGTCCCGGCGGACGCATCCGGCCCTGCTCGATCAGGGCGGCCACCTTGTCCCGGTTGACCTTGGACCACTTGCTGTTCGGCCTGCGCGGGGTGAACCGCTGGAGCCACCACTGGTCGTCGAACCTGGCCTTCTGGCCGTCGATCCAGCCGTAGCAGAGTGCCACGTCGAGCGCCTGGGTGTAGTCCAGCGCGGCGATTCCCGGGCCCTTCTTGCGCAGCTTGAGCCAGATGCCGGGCGAGACGGCGTGGTTCTCGCCGAGCCATTCCTCGAATGTCTCGGCGGACTCGAACGTGACGGTCTCCAGTTCCTGGGGCACGCCTGCAGTGAACCACGCCCAGCCGACAACCATGACGCATCCGGGGCACGGTTAGCCGTACCCGGTCGACATCCTGCGTCCGAGGCGCCAGCCACCAGGACGCCGGAAAGCCGCCCCACCCCGGAGGGCGGAGCGGCTTCCGGCGATCAGGGCTAGCGGGTGGCCTTGTACTTCTTCAGGCCCCACAGCTGCAGCACCGCGAACAGGCCCACAACCAGGGCCTGGGCGATGGTCCACAGGGTGCCGATGGTGTTGGCCCCCATGATGCCGAACGCCGCCACCACGATGCTGCCGACGGCCCACAGGATGTTGACGTCGGCGACCACGGTGGTGCCCGCGGTGGAGGGGTTCGCGGAGATGGCCAGGGCGCCCACCCCGAGGCCGAAGGCCGTCAGGAAGGCGCCGATGTAGACCAGGGCGGTGGCGTCGACGCCGAGCAGGGATGCCGCCCAGGACGAGAACGCCAGGTAGATGAGGCCGTTGCCGGTGGTTACTACGGCGTCCAGCGCGAGGAACCGACGGAGCAGGGTCGCCGCGGACGTGGCCGGGGCGGGGGTGTCGGTCAGTCGCGAGGAGCCGTGCGCGGTCGTGGTCACGACGATTCTCCTATCAGAGTGGTTCCGTCCCAGGGTCTCGAACCTCGGACGAGAAAGCCATTGCCTATCAGGGTGAAACAGTGTTCTGTCAGCACACTGTCAGTGAACTGTCAGCGGCGGAGCACGGCCTGGGTCTGGGTCGTCTGGGCGACCAGCGCGCCCGTGTCGTCCAGCAGGTCGGTCTGGCAGACGATGAACTGGGCGCCGACGTGCATGGGTCGCGACACCGCGGTCACGACGCCGCCGCGCACGGCGCGCAGGAAGTTGGTCTTGGACTCCACCGTCGTGGTGGCCGCGCCCGGGGGCAGGTTGAGGTACGCCAGGACGCCTCCCACGGTGTCGGCCAGGCCCATCAGCGCGCCCCCGTGCATCGCCGACATGACGGTGCAGCGTTCCGGGGACCAGTCCAGCTCGCCCCTGACCTCGGCGGCGGTGGCCTCGACCAGCCGGACGCCGAGCAGCCGCGCGAACGGCAGCTGGGCAAGGATGAGCTCGGCGGGTGAGCTGACGGCGGTCATACCAGCGCCATCCGCCGCTGCAGGTGGCGCGTGAGGTCCGCGGTCACGGCGACCGCGTGCTCGGGGGTGTCGATGTAGAAGTGGTCGCCGGTGAACTCGCTGTTGCCCAGGAACTCCGGGGTCCGGGTGCGCCAGGACTCCATCGCGCCGGGGTACATCAGCGGGTCGGACTTGCCGCTGTAGCTCACCAGGGGGACCCCGCAGTCGGCGGCGTCGTCGACGTAGGTCGAGACCACCGCCAGGTCCGCCCGCAGCGCCGGGATGATCCGGGCCATGACCGCGGGGTCGCCGTAGACCTCGGCCGGGAACGACCCCAGCGTCTGCATCCACTCGATGAGGTCGGGCTCGGGCATCTGGCTCTGCTCGTAGGTCGACTGCTGGAAGCCCTCCGGCGCCCAGCCCGACGCCCCCACCAGCAGCGGCGGGCGCTCGCCGTCGCGGTGGATGTTCACCGCGACCCGGTACGCCAGCTGCGCGCCGAGGCAGTGCCCGAACATCGCGTACGGGCGGTCGTCGAGCTCGTCGAGCAGCGCGTCGTACAGCGCGTCGACCAGCGGCTCGATCTCGGTGAACGCCTCCTCGGCGAAGCGCCGCTCGCGGCCGGGGGCGCACACGATGTGCTGGGCGATGTCGCCGGGCAGCAGCGAGCCCCAGTTGCGGTAGATGGTGCCGCCGCTGCCCGCGTGCGGCAGCAGGAACAGCCGCAGCGGCGCGTCCGGGTTGCCCGCCGCGGTCTCGAACCAGCTCGCGCTCATGCCTGGCCTCCCAGCCTGCGGACGGCGGGCAGGACGGCCGCGGCGAGCTGCTCCAGCTGGTCGCCCGGGTCCAGCGAGCCGATGCGGATGATGATGTGCCGCGCGCCCGCCCGGACGTAGCCAGCGAGCCACTCCGCGCAGTCGTCGGCGCTGCCGTAGCCGTACGCCTGGAAGGTCGACATGACCTCCAGCGAGCGGCCGTAGTAGCCCTGCAGGTAGTCCTCCAGGGCCTGCTTGGCCTTGCCTGCGTCCGGGTTGATGTTCACGGTCGCGTACAGGGCGGGCGTGATGCTCCGCCCGTCGGCCTGCTCCTGGATCCGCTCCCACGCCGCGGAGTACGCCGACGCCGAGGGCAGGAACGGCAACCAGCCGTCGTACAGCCGCGCCACCCTGGCCAGCACCTTCGGGGTGTCGCTGCTGGCCAGCCACACCGGCGGCCCGCCCTTGGTGGCGGGCGCGGCGAGGCGGTCGAGACCGTCCTGCCGCCACAACCTGCCCTCGTGCGACGTCCCGCCCGACCAGGTCGTCTTCCAGTACCGGACAGTCTCGTCCAGCCGCCCGACCCGGCCGCTGAACGGCACGCCGACGCTGGTGAACTCGTCCTCGCTCTCCGGCATCGGGAAGCCCGCGCCGAGGCCGAGGACGAGCCTGCCGCCGCCGGAGGCGTGGTCGAGCGAGGTCGCCATGTTGGCCCCGAGCAGCGGGTGCCGCAGGGACGCGGTCAGCGCGGCGGTGCCCAGCCCGATCGTGGAGGTGACCGCGGCGGCCGCGGACAGCACGACGAACGGGTCGAGGCGGGTGCGCGCGGTCAGCGAGTCGCCGGTCCACAGCGAGTCGTAGCCCAGGTTCTCGGCGCGCCGGGCGAAGTCCAGCAGCGGGGCGACCGAGAAGTCGTTGAGGATCGCCATCTCGCGGGTCGGCAGCAGCGCGCCGATCCGCACGGCCGGGGTCGTCATCGGGATGCCCTTTCGGTCATGCGCTCCTCGCGCAGCACGCGGCGCAGGATCTTCCCGGACGGGTTGCGCGGCACGGAGTCCGGGAACTCCCACTCGGTGGGGATCTTGTAGTCGGCGATGCGGCCGGACAGGTACACCATCAGCTCGCGCGCGGTCGCGGTCTCCCCGGGCCGCAGCACGACGCAGGCGTGCACGGCCTCGCCCCACAGCGGGTGCGGCAGGCCGATCACCGCGGAGTCCTGCACGGCGGGGTGCCCGGCCAGCGCGCGCTCGATCTCGGCCGGGTAGATGTTCTGCCCGCCCTGGATGATCGTGTCGTTGATCCGGTCGCAGAGGTAGACGTAGCCGTTCTCGTCGAGATAACCGGCGTCGCCCATGTGCAGCCAGTCGCCGACCAGCGTCTTGGCCGTGGCCTCCGGCAGGTTCCAGTACCCGAGCATGTGCGCGGGCGTCCTGATGCACACCTGCCCGATCTCCCCGGGCGGCAGCTCGTTGCCAGCCGGGTCGATCACCTTGAGCTCGTGGCCGGGGCAGGCCTTGCCAGCGGCCTTGAGCAGCGGGCTGCCCGGCACGTGGTCCTCCGGCGGCAGGCACACCGCGCAGGTGCCGGTCTCGGTGGCGGCGTAGATCTGGGCGAACTCGCAGCCCATCATGTCGATCAGCCGCTCGAGCAGCTCCGAGGAGATCGGCGCGGCGCCGTAGGCGACCTTGCGCAGCGACCGGAAGGTCTCGCGGGTGACGCCGCGCTCCTCGATCATCATCTGCAGCATGGCGGGCGCGGCGAACGTCGTGGTGACGCCGACGCGCTCGATCAGCTTGACGGCCTCCTCGCTGATGAACATGCGCATGACGACGTTGGTCGCGCCCGCGTTGAAGCCGTGCATGAACCAGCCCATGCCCGCGATCCCGAAGCCGGGCAGCGAGATCAGGCTGCGGTCGCTCGGCAGCCAGTCCAACCAGGACACCCCGGCCTCGGCCTGGGCGGCGGGGAGGGTGAAGAACGCCCGGTTGGCCAGCACGACGCCCTTGGGGAAGCCGGTGGTGCCGCTGGTGTAGATCTGCAGGATGGCGTCGTCCGGGCCGGTCGCGGCGGCCAGGTCGGCGGCGGACGCGTCGCCCTTCCAGTCCTGGAACCCCGCGCCGCGCGCGACGGCGTCCATCTCCACGATCGCCGGCACCGCGATCTTCTCCGCGATGGCCAGGAACTCCCGCTCGACGAACAGCAGCGCCGCGCCGGAGTCGCGCAGGATGTGGTCGACCTCGTCGGCGGTGAGCCGCCAGTTGACCGGGACCAGCACGACCCCCGCCTTGGCGCAGCCGAGGGCGATCTCGTAGTAGTGCTCGGACTCCAGGCCGAGGTAGGCGACCCGGTCGCCGACGCCGAGCCCGGCGGCGAGCAGCCGGTGCGCGGTGCGGTTGGACTCGCGGTGCAGCTGGTCGTAGGTGACGACCCGGTCCTCGCAGAGGATCGCGGGGTGCTCGCCGCGTTCGGCGGCGTGCCGGGCCGACGTCGCCGTCAGCGTCCAGTTCTCTCTCATCGGTGCTCCCTCACGCGGCCACGACGGACGCTGTCATGCACTGGTTCACGAACTCGGCGAGCCGGGTCGGCGTCGGGTGGTCGAAGGTGACCCCGGACGGCAGCGCCACGCCGGTCGCGTTCTCGACGGAGTTCTTCAGGTCGACCGAGGCCAGCGAGTCCATGCCGAGCCGGACGAACTCGGTGTTCGGGTCGACGTCGGCGAGGTCGTCGATGTGCAGGATGCGGGCCACGGTCGTGCGGATGTGCTCCCGCAGGGTCGCGATCCGGTCCTCGGTGGACATCGCCGCCAGCGCGATGACGTCGAGCCCGCCCGCGTCCTCGACCCGGGTGTGCAGCTCGGAGTACAGGCCGCTGGCGACCGGCTTGGCCGAGGTGAACCGGGCCCAGTCGACCTCGCCCGCGGCGACCTGCGGCCACGGCCTGCGCAGCAGCACGGCCAGCGCCCGCAGCGCCTTCTCCGGGGTGAAGTAGAAGACGCCCTCGTGCTCCAGGGCCTTGACGTGCAGGTCGGACAGCCGCGCGGACATGCCGACCTCCGACCACGGGCCCCAGTTCACCGCGAGCGCGGGCAGTCCCCGGGCGGCGCGGTAGTGGCAGAGCTGGTCGAGGAAAGCGTTTGCGGCGGCGTAGTTGGACTGCGACATCCCGCCGACCACGGACGCCGCCGACGAGTACGCGACGAAGAAGTCCAGGTCGAGCCCGGCGGTGGCGTCGTGGAGCAGCCAGGAGCCGTAGACCTTCGGGCCGAACAGCCCGTCGATGGACTCCCAGGTCTGCGCCGCGATCGGCGCGTCGGCCAGGCCGCCCGCCGCGTGCACGACGCCCGCGAGCGGGTGCTCCCCGCCCGCGACCTCGCCCACGATGCGGGCCACGTCGGCCGGGTCGCTCAGGTCGCCCTTGAGCACCCGCACCCGCGCCCTGGCCTGCAGCCGCTCCCAGATCCCTGCGGCGTCGGCTGCCGGGGTGCCGCGACGGCCGACGAGCGCGATGTGCCGCGCGCCGAGGTCGACCAGCTTCTCGGCCGTCACCAGGCCCAGCGCGCCCAGACCGCCGGTGATGAGGTAGGTCCGGTCGGGGCGGACGGGCGTCTCGCGCACGTCCGGCTCCAGGTCAGGGCGGTAGGGCCGCAGCCGCTTCACGAACCGCTCGCCGTCGCGGTAGGCGACCTGGAAGTCTCCGGTGTCGACGGCCGCAACCTCGGCGAACACGGACTCCAGCCGGTCGGTGTCGACCAGCGTCGGCCGGTAGGACGGGTACTCGTTGAGCAGCACCTGCGCGAAGCCCCACAGCGTCGACGCGACCGGCAGCCCGGCGTCGTCCCCGGGGAGCGTCTGTCCGTCGCGGGTCACGAGCCAGAGGCGCTGGCCTCGGCCGAAGTTGGCGTCGGCCAGGGTCTTGAGCGTGTCCAGCAGGCGGGTGAAGTTGTGCTCGTTCTCCGCGCGCAGGCGTTCCACGCCAGTGCCGGGCACGGGCTGCCAGCAGAAGACGACGTCGGTCGGGTTGTCGTCCAGAGAGGACACCACCGGCGCCGACTCGGGCGCCTCCGCGCCCAGGAGCAGCACGCGGCGCTCGGCCGCGGCGGGCTCGGCGGCCATCGGGACCCAGTGCATGCGGTGCAGGAAGTCCCTCGGGCCCTCGGCGTCGACCTGGCGCAGGCCGACGCCCTCCAGCGACGCGACGACCCGCGCGCCTTCAAAGACCAGGACGTCGATCACCAGGTCCTCGTCCACCTGGACCGCGGCCGAGCGCCGGATCACGGCGCGCAGCTCCGCCGCGCGCGGCTTCTTCGCCAGCACGACCCGCGAGACCCGCACCGGGCGGTACGCGGCGTCGGGCAGCACGGCCCGCCACACGTCGTCGAGCAGGGACGCGGGCAGGTACTCGGCGGGCTCGGCGACCGGCAGCGTGGCCTCGGCCATGCCGTCGGACAGCTCGATGCCCGCCAGCGCGGGCTCGCCGCCGATGACGGCCGTGGCCAGCGCCGACTCCCCCGCGAAGACCTCGACCCGCGCGCCGCCGTTGGCCGGGTGGACGACGGTGCGCAGGTCGAGCAGCTCGTCGTCGGCGACCGCGGGCGGCTCGAACAGCCGCACGCCGCTCACCGCCCGGGACGTCTCGCCGAACACCTTGTCCTGCACCGCGCACAGCAGGTCCAGCACCGCGCCCACCGGGAACGCGGGCACCGAGGACCGGAACTCGTTCGCGGCCACCTCCGCGCCGAGCAGCGGGTGCCCGCCGGAGCGGGCGACGAGCGCGCCCTTGCCCTCGGGCAGCCAGTAGCGCTTGCGGTCGAAGGCGTAGGTCGGCAGCGTCAGCGGGGTCGCGGGGACGCCGTGGAAGGCTGCCCAGTCGACCGGGAGGCCCGCGGTGTAGAGCTGGGCGACGGACTTGCGGATCGTGGCGCCCTCGGGGTCCTTGGCGTGCACGCTGGTCAGCCAGCGGTGCTCGTCGGCGTCGACGCACTTCTTCGCCAGGCCCGACAGCTGCGCCGACGGCCCGACCTCGATGAACACGTGCTTGCCGCGCCGCTCCAGCGCGGCCATCCCGGCGGCGAAGTTGACCGCCTCGCCGATGTGGCGCACCCAGTAGTCCGGCTTGGAGATCTGGCCGAAGCGGGCGACCTTGCCGGTCAGGTTGGAGATCAGCGTCAGCTTGGGCTCGTGGAAGGCGATGTCGGCGAAGACCGCGCGGAACTCGTCGAACACCTCGGCCATCAGCGGCGAGTGGAAGGCGTGCGAGACCGCGAGCGCCTTGGCCTTGACGCCGCGCTCCTCCAGGGCCGCGACGACCTCGGCCAGCGAGTCCGCCCCGCCCGACACCACGCACTGCGACGGCGCGTTGTAGGCGGCCATCGCCAGGTCGGCGTAGCCCTCCAGCAGCGGCTCCACGTCCGACGCGGGCGCGGTCACCGCGACCATCCCGCCCGGCGCGCTCACCGACTGCATGAGCCGCCCGCGGGCCGCGACCAGCTTGACCGCGTCGGGCAGGGTGAACAGGCCCGCGACCGTGGCCGCGACGACCTCGCCGATGCTGTGGCCGATCAGCGCGGTGGGCCGCGCGCCCCAGGAGATCCACAGCTGGGCCAGCGCGTACTCCAGGGTGAACAGCGACGCCTGGGTGTAGCGGGTCTGGTCGATCACGCCGTCCTCGGCGTCACCGAGCAGCAGCGCGCGCACCGAGCGGCCGAGCAGCGGCGCGAACAGCGCGTCGATCTCGTCCACGGTCGCGGCGAACAGCGGGTAGTCGCGGTACAGCGTCGCGCCCATGCCCAGGTACTGCGAGCCCTGCCCGGTGAACAGGAACGCCAGCTTGCGCGCCTCCGGCACCGACACATCGCCCTGGCGCTCCAGGAACGCGTCGAGCCCGGCGGCGTCGCGGACGAGCCCGGCGACCCGCAGCGGGAAGTGCGCGCGGCCGGTCGTGGCCGTGCGGGCCAGCTCGGCGATGTCGACGTCCGGGTGCTCGGCCAGGTACTCGCGGTACCGGGCGATCTGCCCGGCCAGCGACCGCCGGTTCTTGGCCGACAGCGCGAAGACCGTCCCGGCCTCCGGCATCGGCTCGACGGCGCGCACGGGAGCGGGCGGGGCCTGCTCGATGACCGCGGCGGAGATCGTTCCGCCGAAGCCGAAGCTGTTGACCAGCGCGCGCTTGACCTCGGCGGTCCACGGGCGGCACTCGGTCGGGATCTCCACCGGGTAGCTCGACCACGGGATGCGGCCGGACAGCGTCGTCAGGTTCAGGTGCGGGAAGATCGTGGACTCGCGCATCTGCAGCACGGTCTTGATCACGCCGACCACGCCTGCGACCGGCTCCATGTGGCCGAGGTTCGTCTTCACCGAGCCGACCGGGATCGGCGCGGCGCTCGTGTGCGAGTCGCGGAAGACGTCGGCGATGGCGCCCATCTCGATCGGGTCGCCCAGCGGGGTGCCGGTGCCGTGCGCCTCGACGTAGGAGATGTCCTTGGGCTCCAGCGCGGCCGCGGCGATCGCCGCGCGCATGACCTTCTCCTGCGCGGGCCCGTTCGGCACGGTCAGGCCCGCGCTGTCGCCGTCCTGGCCGACGGCGGACCCGCGGACCAGCGCGAGCACGGTGTCGCCGTCGCGGCGGGCGTCGGAGAGGCGCTTGAGGACCAGCATTCCGCAGCCCTCGGCGCGGGCGTAGCCGTCGGCGGCCTCGTCGAAGGTCTTGCACCGGCCGTCGGGGGCCAGCATGTTCGCCGCGGAGAAGATCACCTGCGTGCGCGGGTGGTGCAGCGCGTTGACCCCGCCCGCCAGGGCGATCTCGCACTCCCCCGAGCGCAGTCCCTTGACTGCCAGGTGGATGGCGGTCAGGCCGGACGCGCACGCGGTGTCGACCGTCATGCAGGGGCCGTGCCAGCCCAGGAAGTACGACAGCCGCCCGGACAGCGGGAAGAACGTGACGCCGGAGGCCAGGTGCCCGTCGAGCTCGGCGGGGGCCAGCTGGTCCATCTCGAAGGCGTAGTCGATCGAGCTGGCCCCGACGTAGACCCCGCCGGTGCCCTTGCGCAGCGGGGTGGGGTCGATGTTGGCGTGTTCGAGCGCCTCCCAGGACGTCTCCAGCAGCAGCCGCTGCTGGGGGTCCATGTACTGGGCCTCTTTCGGCGAGATGTTGAAGAACGGCGCGTCGAACTGGTCCAGCCGCTCCAGGTAGCCGCCGTTCTCCGCGCGGATCTTGCCCGGCTCGGACTCGCCGGTCGGGGCGTAGGTGTCGAAGTCCCAGCGGTCGCGGGGCAGCGGTCCGATGCCGGAGCGCCCCTCCCGCAGGAACTCGGCGAACTCGGCTGGGGTGCGGGTCTCGCCGGGGAAGCGCAGCCCGATGCCGACGATCGCGATCGGCTCGTACTTCTCCAGCATCAGCTCGCGGATGGTCGCCTGCTGACGCGCGACGGTGGCGCGCAGGTCCGGCTCAGTCATGGTTAGTCCCTTACGCCCGGTAGAGGTCCTGGAGCAGGTCGTCGACGAGCGCCTTGTCGGACGCGCTCACCCCGGACGCGGCGGCCGAGGGGCTCGCGGCCGCCGGGAACACCTCGACCAGCACGTCGGACATCAGGTACGCGACCAGCTCGCGCACGGTGGGCCGGTTGAACAGCGCGTTGGCGCTGATCTCGCAGTCCAGCGCGGCCTCGAGGCGGCGCTTGATGTCGGTGATGCGTAAGGAGGTCAGACCGAGTTCGAAGAACGCCTTGTCCAGCGGCAGCGTCTCGGTCTCGTCCATCAGCATCGCCGCGCGGAACTCGGCGACGACGGTCGCCTCCAGGGCGTCGGCGCGTTCCGAGGCGGGGAGCGCGAGCAGCGCCTCGACGGTGGGTGCGGTCATGGCGGCCTCCGGGAGGGAAAAGTGGTCCGGCGCGCGGTTCATGTCGCGGCAATCCAACAATGGGGTCCTGATCGGACCCTGAAACACAGCTGACGGGGGCCGCGCGCTCGAGGCGCACGACCCCCGTCGGGGCACGGGGTCAGGCGGCCGCGATGGCCAGCACCGCGTTCTGCCCGCCGAACCCGAAGGAGTTGCTCAGCACGATGCCCTTCGGCACCGGCCTCGGCTCGAAGGCCACGTCGATGTCGATGCGCGGGTCGAGCCTGCTGGTGTTCGCCGTGGGCGGCGCCAGCCCGTTCTCCAGGGCGAGCACCGAGAACACGGCCTCGGCCGCGCCCGCGGCGCCCATCATGTGCCCGGTGACGCCCTTGGTCGAGCTCACGACCGGCCGGTTCGGCAGCACCCTGGCGAGCACCTGCGCCTCGACCAGGTCGTTGAGCGGCGTGGACGTGCCGTGCGCGTTGACGTGCACGACATCGCGCGCCGACGCGCCCGCCTCGGCCAGCGCCGCCTGGATCGCGGCCTGGACGCCGACCCCGCCGGGGTCGGGCGAGGTGACGTGGTGGGCGTCGGCGGTGGCGCCGTAGCCCAGCACCCTGCCCCGGACGCGTCTGCCCGCCGCCACGGCGTCGGGCACCCGCTCCAGCACCATCATCCCCGCGCCCTCCGCGCCGACGAACCCGTCGCGGTCGATGTCGAACGGGCGGGACGCGAGCCCGGCCTCCTCCCGTTTGGACAGCGCGCCCATGCGGGCGAAACCGGCCATGGTCACCGGGTTGAGCAGGGCCTCGGTGCCACCGGCGAGCACGATGTCGCAGCGGTCCATGACCAGCAGGTCGCGGGCGATGCCGATGGCGGTGGCCCCGGACGCGCAGGCCGTGGCCACCACCATGTTCGGCCCTCGCGCGCCGAACTCCATCGCCACCTGGCCTGCGGCCATGTTGGACAGGTGCATCGGCAGCAGCAGCGGCGAGACCCAGGCCGGGTTCTCCTCGAGGAGGACCCTGTGGTTGGCCTCGAACGTCTCCGCCCCACCGCCCGCGCTGCCGATGACCACCCCGACCCGGGCGCCGTCCCACGTCTCGGTGTCGAGCCCGGCGTCGGCGACCGCCTCGTGCGCGGCCACGAGGGCCAGCTGGACGAACCGGTCCAGCCGGTGGGCCTTGCGCCCGCCCAGCCGCTCGGCGGGGTCGAAGCCCGGCACCCGGCAGGAGATCGACACCGGGTTGTCGGCCAGGACGGGGTCGTGCGCCGCGCGGGACCGGCCCGACAGCACGGCCGCCCAGCTGGGCTCGACCCCGATCCCGCCGGGGGTGACCAGGCCGAGCCCGGTCACCGCGACGTCGTCGGGGCCTGCCATCAGACCGTCACGCTCCCGGCGCGCTGCTCCATCAGGGCGACGATCTCGCCGACGGTGTCCAGCTCCATCAGTTCGTCGTCGCTGATCTTGAGGCCCAGCTCCTTCTCCAGCACCAGCGACAGCTCGACGACGGCCAGCGAGTCCAGCTCGATGTCCTCCTTGGTGGCCTCGGCGACGATCTGGTCCCCGCTGATCTTGAGCTTGTCGACCAGGATGTTCTTCAGGGTCTCGAACACGGCGTTCTCCTTACCTGTGGTGGGGATCTCCTCCGGCGGGACGCCGGTTCAGGCTGAGACGGCGACGCTGCCGGACAGCCAGTCGGTGGGCAGGCCCATGAAGCCCATCCGGGCCTCGGCCATCTCGTCGGTCCAGCGCTCGGCGGCGTCGTAGCGCTCCTCGGGCGTGGTGTCGAGCATCCGCACGCCGGGCCACAGCTCGTAGTCGGCGACGAGGTCGGCGTGGCGGAGCATGCCCTCCTGGAACAGCTCCTCGCGGTGGATGACGTACTCGCGGTCGGGCACCTCGTTCCACAGCTGCCGCCCGGCCTCCAGGATCTCCAGCAGCCGGGGGCGGTACTCGGGGGTGCGGACCAGGTGGTCGCGCAGGATCGTCGAGCCGACCACCAGGTGGCGGATCTCGTCGATGGAGGTGCCCCGGGAGATCTCGCCCGCCGCGGGGTCCAGCACGCCCCACTTGCGCTCGCTGAGCTCGGCGGCCGGGGCGAGCACGCCCTCGATGACGATGGTGAACACCGCGACGCCGCCGTAGAAGTCCTTGCGGTCGCGCACGATGTCCAGCGCGTACTCCTCCACCGGCGCGAGCACCCTGCGGCGGTAGTCCGCGGTCATCTCCTCGATCTCGGCGAACAGCCGGTCGCGGGGCACGCCCATCGACACCAGGTGCTCGCGGAAGACGCGGGCGTGGCGGGCCTCGTCGATGAGCTGGGTGGCGAAGAACTCCATCTCCGGGATGCCCGGGGCGTTGGCCACGTAGTACGACAGGACCCGGGTGGCCAGCTCCTCCGACAGGGCGCGGAAGCCGAACTCCAGCACCAGCGCCTCGCGCAGCGGGTGGCCGGGCTGGCGCATGTAGTCCGGGACGAGCGCGTCCGGGGCGTGCCCGGTGGCGCCGCGCCCGGCCAGGGTGCCCTGGGCGACGTCGGTGAACCAGTAGGCGAGGTTGCAGTGCTCCGCGGTGAGGACGAGTTCCTTGGCGCCGTCCAGCAGGCTGGGCGCGCTGTCGAAGTCGGCCTCGGGCGCGATCGTGTTGGTCATGCTCTCAGCTCCCGGTGAGCGCGGGTTCCGGCTTGGCGGGCGCGGCTGCGTGCTCCGGCCCCTTCTGGTCGATGCCCAGCTCGTCCAGCATGCGCTGGTAGGCGGGCTGGGCGACGGGCTCGAACGGCAGGCCCAGCGGCTTCATGAAGTTGCCGAAGATGCCGCGGTCGCCGAACAGGTGGAACGGGATGATCAGCAGTGCCCACTCCGGACCGATGGTGAGGCACCACACGAGGATGACCGCGCCCTGCGTGATCATCGAGTGCATCACGTTGTACAGGACGTGGTACACCTTCGGGATGGGCCCGCCGTTCGCCTTCTTGTAGGCGATGGCGCCGGGCAGGTAGCCGATCAGGTCGATGTAGAAGAACAGCGCGACGGCGACCCACCAGCGCACCTCCGCGATGTTCCAGACGAGCAGCCCGGTGACGACCGCCAGGCCGAACAGGTACTCCGCGCGGTGGGCCTTGAACGTGTTGGGCGTCTCGTAGGGGTTGAGCTGGTCCATTGTGGACTCCCGAGGTGCTACTGGCCGGGCGTTGCCGCGGCGACGGGGGTGAGCGCGAGGCCGCCTGCGAAGCTGACCTCGGGGAAGGAGCCGTCGATGGCCCAGGCCACCGTCTCCCGGATGACCCGCTCGGCGATCGGGTCGAGGATGCCCTCCATGGAGGGGATGCCGAAGTCGAAGTCGCCGTCGAAGCGCACGCGCGTGTCGGCGCCGTCCTGGGTGAACCGCCAGACGCCCTCGAACACGTCGAAGTCGCCGTCCTCCTGCGCGAACTCGACGGTCAGCGCGGCGAGGTCGATCGTCTCGTTCTCCGTCCAGCGCAGGATGCCGCTGCGGAAGTACAGCTCCCAGCTGGAGGACGCCGCGGTCTCCGGCAGGGTCTTGTGCACCTCGGTGGCCCGCACGTGCGGGGCGAGGTCGGGGTAGCGGTCGAACCGGATCAGCGCGCGCAGCACGTCCTCGGCCGTGGCGTTCCGGACGGTGGCTTCCAGGTCTACGTGTCGCATTACTTGCCCTCCGGCGTGTGGGAGTCCGGCATCGTGGCCGAGTTGGTGATGAGGTCGCGGGTGGCCTGGTCCCACGCCGAGAGCAGGGTCTGCACCTCGACGTCGGTGAGGATCGCGGGCGGGGTGAACCGCACGACCGCGCTGCCGGTCATCGAGTGGTTGGCCACGACGCCGTTGTTGAACAGCTCGGTCAGCAGCTCGCCTGCCAGGCCCGGCTCGACCAGCTCGACGCCGATCAGCAGGCCCTGGCCGCGCACGTCCTTCACCAGGTGGCCGATGTTGCGGTAGGCGATGTCGGCGATCCTGGGCAGCAGCTGGGTGCCCAGCTCCATGGCCCTGGTGACCAGCCGCTCCTCCTGCAGCGCCCGGATGGACCCCTTGACGGCGGCCATCAGCACGGGCATCGCCGCGAACGTCCCGGTGTGGACGAACGGGTCCTTGTCGAAGGGCTTGAACGCCTTGCGCGTGGCCACGGCCGCCGACACCGGCATGACGCCGCCGCCGATGCCCTTGCCGGTGAGCAGGACGTCCGGGGTGATCTCCTCCAGGTCGGCGCCCCACCACTCGCCGAGGCGGCCCATGCCGGTCTGCACCTCGTCGAGGATGAGGAACCCGCCGTACTCGCGGACCAGGGACTCGACCTGGCGCAGGTAGCCAGCGGGCGGCAGGATCACGCCCGCCTCGCCCTGCACCGGCTCCAGGATCACCGCGGTCTCGCCCGGGTGCGCCTTGAGCTCGGCCTCCAGCGCGTCGGAGTCGCCGAAGGGGATGTGCGTGAAGTCGGGGATGAGCGGGCGGAACGGGCGCTGGTAGACCTCCTTGGCGGTGGCCGACAGCGCGCCGAGCGACTTGCCGTGGTAGCCGTTGACCATCGACACGGTGTGCTTGAACCCGTTGGCCCTGGCCAGCTTGAGCCCGGTCTCCACGGCCTCGGCGCCGGAGAGCGAGAAGTGCACGCGCTCCAGGCCCTTGGGCACGACCGAGCACAGCATCTCGGCGGCCTCGGCCGCGGTCGGCTCCAGCAGGATGCGGGTGCCCATCGGGTTGGCGGCGAGCTGGCGCTGCACCTCCTCCAGCACGATGGGGTGGCGGGCGCCGAGGATGAACACCCCGTAGCCGCCGCAGTTGAGGAAGCGCTCGCCGTCGGTGGTGGTCATCCACGCGCCGTCGGAGTGCGCCTCGACGTGGCAGCCGAACAGCTCGGCCAGGGTGGCCCGGCCGCGGCTGAGGTGCCTGCGGTAGAGGTCGAGCACGTGCTGCTCGGCCGCGCCGTGGTCGGCGACCGGCGCGTGGGTGGTGTGGCCCTTCGCCATGGCGGTCATCGCGGCCCCCTCAGCCCAGCACCAGCGGCTCGCCGCCGAGGTAGGCGATGAGCGATTCGGCGACCGAGGCCCGCGACGGCGGGTGGAAGGCCAGCGGGCGCACGCCGGAGGCCAGCCGGGCGCTGTCGGCCGAGGTGATGAAGTCCAGCCCGCCCAGCAGCTCCAGCGCGGTCGCGGTGGACTCGGCGATGAGCTGCTGCGCGCCGTAGCGGGCGATGAGCGCGTTGGCGACGGCCTCCTCGCCGTCGACCCCGTCGAGGACCGCGCGGGCGGCGCCCTCCAGCAGCGCGTAGGCCGACTCGACCCGGATGGCGAGCTGGACCTGGTCCTGCGCGCCACCGCGCTTGCGCTCCAGCACCTTCTCCACCAGCGCGCCCGCCGCGCCGACGTACCCGGCCGAGATCAGCAGCTCGAACCAGACGAACCCGGCCAGCTGCAGCGCCTGCATGCGCTCGGGGTCCTCGTCGGTGGTGCGGATCACCAGGTCCTCGGTGATGAACACGTCGGTGAGCCTGACCTCCTCGCTCTCCGCGGCGGCCAGCACGTCGTTGCCCCAGAACGGGTGCGTCGTGATGCCGGGGCTGTCGGCGGGGATCAGCGCCATCGCCAGCTCGGGCTCGCCGGTCGGGCCGGTCACCGCGATGCTGGCGGTCAGGATGTCCATCGACCCGGACAGGCTGCACGGCTTCTTGCTGCCGTTGAGCACATAGCCGCCGTCGACGCGCTCGGCCTTCACCGCGGGGGCGAGGATGTTCTGCTCGGTGCGGCCCTCGGCCCAGCCCGACGCCATGATCCTGCGGTCCGGCACGACCGACTTGAGCACGTCGATCTGCGCGCCGGTCAGCCTGCCCTCGGTGGGCGCGAGGGCGTACAGGGTGGCCGCGGTGAAGTGGTGCATGGTGGCCGCGGCCGCAAGCGACGGCGACAGCGAGCCCAGCGCGCGCATGACCTGCACGGCCTGCACGAGGTCGGCGCCAGCGCCGCCGTGCTCGCGCGGGACGAGCAGCCCGACGCCCTCGTGGGCGCGGAACAGCTCGATCACCGGGCTGCCGGGCTTCTCCCGCTCGGCCCAGGTCAGCTCCTTGAGCGCGCCGACAAGGCCGGGGTGGAACTGCTCGCACACCGCGCGAGCGGCTTCGAGGGTACGCATCTTGTCCTCAGACCTCCGAGATCAGGCACCGTCGAAGACGGCTTGGCGCGGGCGGATACCGGTCGCGACGCTCACGCCCTGCACGTGCGAGGTCTTGAGCATCGGGTAGTTGGCCTCGCCGTAGACGCCGCCGGTCAGACCGGTGCCGCCGTGGCTGGGCAGGTACGGCAGGAAGCCGATGTGCGAGTCGTTGACCTTGAGCAGGCCGCCGTTGACGATCCGCTGCACGAACTGGTCGATGACCTCGTCGGACCGGGCCCACAGCGAGTTGCGCAGGCCGTAGTCGTTGGTGTTGACGAACTCGATGAACGCGTCCAGCAGCTCCGGGTCGGTGGAGGCGTCGGGGACGATGACCGGCAGGAGCGGGAAGAAGGTCTCGTGCTTGACCATGTCCATCTCGCGGGAGGTGTCCAGGCCGTTGACCCGCAGCACGGTCGGCTGCAGGAACACGCCGGTCTCCGACGGGGTGCCGTCGACCTCCATCCGGCCGCCGCCGGAGATCAGCTCGGCGCCGCGCTCGATCGCCTGGCGCTGCAGGGCGAAGAACTTCTCCGCGCGGCGCACCGGCGAGAGCAGCACGTCCTCCTGGTCGGGGTAGCCGGGCTTGACGTCGACGATCTGCGCCTTGATGCGGGCGATCAGCTCGTCGGCGACCTCCGGGTGCACGACGACGCAGTTGGGCACCATGCAGATCTGGCCGGAGCCGTAGAAGCACTCCAGGATCGCCTCGGTGGCCGCGTCGAGGTCGGCGTCCTTCCAGACCACGATGGAGTCGTTGCCCGCCAGCTCCAGGATCGGCTTCTTGCCGTTGGCGATGCAGCGCTCCTGCAGCTTGAGGCCCTCCTCGGAGCCGCCGACGAAGAAGATGTCGTCGACCAGCGGGCTCTCGACCCAGCGGTCGGTGGTCTGCTTCGGGTTGCTGCACAGCGCGTTCAGCACGCCGGGCGGGGCGCCGACCTCCTCAAGCAGCGGGGCGATCAGCTCGCGGCAGAGGTACATCGTGGACAGCGGGATGCTGCGCGGCGCGCGCACGACGACGGCGTTGCCCGCCATCAGCGGCAGCACGGCCAGCGCGGCGGACGGGCCTGCGGCGTTCTGCGGCGGGTTGAAGCACACCACGCCGTCGGGCTGGCGGCGCACGATCAGCCTGCGGTTGCCGTGGTTGAACTCCTTGTGCATCTGCTCGGCGTACCACTCGACGGACTCGCGGCCGTAGAGCTGGTAGAGGCAGCTCAGCTCCCAGCGGGCGAGCTTGACCGGGTGCGACTCGGCGACCAGCAGCTCGAGGAACTCGTCCTGGTTGGCCAGCAGCGTCTCGCGGAACAGCTCGCCGAGGCGCAGGCGGCGCTCCAGCGGCACCCTGGCCCACTCCTTGGCGGCCTCCGCGGCGGCCTGCAGCGACTCGTCGATGTGCGCGGTGGTGGCCACGGCGCAGCGGCCGACGACGTAGCGGTGCCGCGACGCGGCGTCGTCGGGGTCCTTCTCCAGCGCCCGCTTGAGGCTGATGCTGGTGAACACGTCTTCCAGCAGGGAAGCGGCGCTGGTGGTGTAGACCCAGCCGTCACCCGGGACGTCCTTGCCGCCGATGAACAGGTCGTAGCTGCGCAGGGGGGTTTCCCGCGCGGAGTCGGCCGTCCCCCCGGACAACTGGGTGGGATCTCCCTCAAAAAGCATCATCGCATGCCCTTCCCGACAATCAGCGGGGTCTGTGACGATTCCCGGCGACGATTCCCGGCGCGTTCGCCTCGCGCCACGCGATCGACTCTCGCAGGACCGTCTGACCGGCTCCTGACACCGCAGTGATGACGAACGGTCAGCTCAGGGCGGCACGCAGCCAGGACCGCAGTCCCGCGCCGGTCAGCGATTCCAGTTCCACATCGGCCGATTCCGCGCTGCCGCCGCTTTCCCGGAATTTCGCGCGGATCAGCGAGCGGTGCTCCGCGCGCGTTTCGGGCCCGGCCGCGCCGCGCGGAATCGCGCGCTCGCTCGTCAGCGTCTCGCCGGTGTGGAGCCGGACGGTGACGCGGGCCGGGGTCGCCTTGGTCGCGTGCCGGAAGTCACGCTGCCCGCCCTCGGGCGCGGTCAGGCCGAACCTGCGCAGCCACGGCTCGGCGTCGCGGCCCGCCATGCGCAGCGCCGCGCCGAAGGGGGCGTCGGACGCCAGCAGCTCGCGGGTCATCGCCTTGTCCTCGCGCAGGCGCACCTTCTTGGCCAGCGACCACCGCGCCGGGTCCTCTGTGGCCGGACGCTCCAGGTCCGCCGCGGTGAGGTGTCCGGTGAGGAGCGCCGTGGCGACCGGGTAGGCGATGTCCAGGACGAGCGCGCCCAGCGGGGTGTCCGGACCGTCGGCGTACCGGTCGGCGGTGTGCTGGGCCATGAGCGTGTAGGCCGACGCCTCGACGGTCACCTCGGCGATGTCGTCGTCGACGAGCGGGGCCAGCTCCGCGGCGGCGTCCACGGCAGCGTCGATGCCCGGGCCGCCGGGGTGCAGCTTGAACGACAGGGTCTCGGTGTGCCACTGCTCGCCGAGGGCGTGGTCGATCTGGCCGGGCAGCGGGACCTCGGCGAAGCGGGCGAGGAACCCGTCCGGGTGCTCCATCAGGTCGTGGGCGCCGGTCAGGCCAGCGTGGGCGGCGTCGCAGGCGTCCAGGGCGGTGCGGACGGGCACCATCGTGCACAGCAGGCGGGCGTCGCTGGCCAGGAACGCACGCAGCAGCGGCCAGTTCGGCATCGCGAAGGCGAGCGCGAGCGCGTCGGTCCAGCGCTCGGCGTCGGCGTCCTCGGTTGTGAGCCTGCCCGCGACCGCGCCCGCGAGGTGGGTGTGCATCGCGCTCTGCCCGCGCAGCGGGCCCAGGGTCGCCGCCGCGGTGATGCGGGCCGCGCACTCGTTGGCGACGACCACCGCGGTGATGAGGTCCGCGCCGTCGCGGGCGTAGGCCAGGGGGACGGCGACGGTCGAGTTGGAGAGGTGGCCCGCGTACGCGGTGTCGTCCAGGTTGAGCCAGGAGCCCAGCGCGGCCAGGACGCACGCGGCGGCCTTGCGGTCGGGCTGGGTCGGGCCGCCGAATGCGGCCGTCAGCCGGGCCGCGGTCGGATGGCGCGCTCCCGCGCGGATGGCCGCGACCTGGGAGAGCACCTGGCTGGCCGCGTACTCGCGGACCCGGGTCGGGATGTCCTCTGGCCGGACCCCGGCCGCCCACCCGGCCAGAGCGCGCAGTCTGGTCACCAGGCCGGGCCAGCCGCGATCGCCGGGTCCGCCCACACCGGCAGCGCCCCGGGCGCCACGCGCAGGGTCATGCTGGCCGCGGTGTCGGCGATCAGCTCGCCGTCGTGCTCGAAGACCAGCGTCTCGCCGTCGGTCCGCTCGACGCGGATGCGGCTGCCGCGTCCGTAGTAGACACCCGGCTCGCCGAGGTGCCCGCCGGAGCGGATGAGCTCGGGCACGCGCTCCGGCTCGACCTGGCCGCTGACGACGCAGACGTCGAGCAGGCCGTCGGTGAGCTCAGACAGCGGCAGCAGCAGGTACTGGCCGCCGCGGTAGCGCCCGCCGCCGACGTTGGCCAGCACGGTGTCGCCCTCGAAGAGGACCTTGCCGTCGACGGTGACGCGGCCCGGGTAGGGCTTGTGCGCGGAGCAGGCGTCGGCGAGGGCCTTGGCGTAGCGGGCGCGCCCGCTCAGCGGGGTGCGGCGGGCGTAGTCCAGGGCCTCGGCGACGACGCCGGAGCAGGCGCCCAGGCACACCGTCGCGCCGGTCTCGGCCAGCCGGGCGAGGTCGAGCCTGCGGCGCGCGGCCTGGCCGGTGAACACCGCCCGCACCGCCTCGGCCCAGGGCCGCTCGCCCCAGAGCATCCGGTAGACGGAGTTCCCGGTGCCGCCGGGGACGACCAGCAGGGTGGCCGTGCTCGTGCCCGCCATGCCCTCGACGACCTCGCGGACGGTGCCGTCGCCGCCGACCACGACCACCAGGTCCGGCGGCCTGCGCTCGGCCAGGGCGCGCTGCACGCTCTCGGTGGCGTCGCCCTTGGCGGTGGTGATGTGCAGCTCGGACTCGGCGTGCGCGGCGCACGCGTCGCGCACCGCGGCCAACAGCGGCCCGCGCGCGCTGCCCGCGGTCGGATTCGCGATCACCAGCACGTGGCCGGTGTCCGACAGTGGACCGCTCATGCGACTGCTCCCCGCGCGTGTGACCCGGCCGCCGGTCGGCGCCCGACACCGACGATCCCCAGTGGTTCTGACCAGCTGCTGATGGGCTCCTGACAGCGCCTTTCCCAGCTATATCCCCGGTGTTCTACTTGGCGGGCCTCGCCGACGAACCGCAGAAAGGGGTGCCAGGCGTGACCAGCACAGTGAGCAGGACCGAGATCCCGGCGCTGGACGCGATCCGGGCGTACACACAGGCCGAGAACCCCTCCGCCTTCCTCACGCTCAACGCCGGAACCGCGACGTTCACCAGCCCGGGCGTCCCGGGCGCGGTGGCCTACCGGCGTGCCGGGAACTACCTCGTCCAATTCGGCGGCGTGTTCGCCCCGCCGGAGGACTACGACCGCCTGCTGGCGGCCTTCACGGACTTCGCCCGGTCCCAGGACTGCAAGGTGGTGTCGGTCCAGCTCCAGCGCCACGACGCGGAGATCTACGCCCGCCACGGGTTCACCGTGAACCAGATCGGCGCGTCGTGGGCGGTGTCGCTGCCGGAGTTCACCCTGCGCGGCACCCGCTTCATGCAGCTGCGCAACAAGATCTCGCGCGCGTTCCGCAACGGGCTGGTCGTCGAGGAGGTCGACGCCACCCACTACGCGGGCTCCATCACCGAGATCGACCGCGCCTGGCTCGGCGCCAAGGGCGACGGCGCGCACCAGCTGGAGTTCCTCGTCGGCGAGATCGGCGGCGACGGCCAGCCGTACCGGCGGCTGTTCGTCGGCTCGATCGAGGACAAGCCGGTCGGCTACATCTCCTACTCGCCGGTGTACGGCACCCGCCACGGCTGGATGCACGACCTGTCCCGGCGCATCCCGGAGACCTCGCCCGGCCTGATGGAGGCCATCAACTCCGTCGCCATCGAGCAGTTCCGCGCCGAGGGCGTGCCGTGGCTGCACTTCGGCTTCACCCCGTTCACCGGGCTGGACGCCACCCAGGAGCTGCCCGGCTTCAACCGCGGCTACCAGTGGCTGATGCACGCGCTGTTCGCCCAGGGCGGCGACCTGTACCCGGCGCAGAGCCAGTTGGCGTACAAGCAGAAGTGGGCGCCGACGCTGGTGATCCCGGAGTACATCGCCTTCCCCGACCGCGCGTCCCTGCACGCCTTCGCCCACGTCTTCCGCGCCTGCGGCGCCTTCTGAGGGAGCACGACCCATGTCCACTGAGGAACTGATGCAGGCCACCGTCGGCGCGCTGATGGGCATCTTCGGCGCCCCGGACGACCCGGAGGTCGCCGAGGCGGCGGACGACACGCTCGCCGCCCTGCACGAGGCCCTCGCGGGCTGATCACCGCAGGGTCAGCCCCGGATCAGCCCGGGCCGCCACGCTGGCCCCGCCTCCGTCGTCATCGCTAAGGAGTCACGGCATGCAGTCCACGCAAGTCAGCACCACCACGCCTGATCCGGATGTGCGGCAGGCCAACACGGGCTCGGCCTCGTTCACCGAGCTGCTCCGCCGGGTCAAGGCGGAGGGCCTGCTGGACCTGCAGGCGGGCTGGTACTACCGGCGGATCTCGGTCAACCTGGCGATGCTGGGCCTCGGCATCGCCGCGTTCTTCGTCCTGGGCGACACCTGGTGGCAGCTCGTCAACGCCGTCTGGATCGGCGTGTGGTGCGCGCAGGCGTCGTTCATGTTCCACGACGCCGGCCACAAGTCGATGTTCCGCGCCCGGTCGTCGGCGACCGTGGTGGGGTACACGCACGCGAACCTGATCAACGGGTTCTCGTACGGCTGGTGGGTCAACCACCACAACCGCCACCACAGCCACCCCAACCACCTGTCCCTCGACCCGGACATCGGCCGCCGCACGGCGATCTTCGACATCAAGCAGTACGGCACGCGCACCCGGGTGGGCCGGTTCATCGTCCGGCACCAGTCGGTCCTGTTCTTCGTGCTGCTGACGCTCGAGTCGTACAAGATGCAGAAGACGGCGTGGAAGATGATCCTGCGCCGGGAGGTCAAGAACCCGGCGCTGGAGGCCGGTCTGATCGTCCTGCGCCTGGCGGTCTACCTGACGTGCGCGTTCCTGGTCCTGTCCCCGGGCCTGGCGATCGCCTTCCTGCTGATCCAGCAGGCCGTGATGGGCGTCTACTTCGGCATGATCTTCGCCCCGAACCACAAGGGCATGGAGATCCGCGACGGCGATGAGGAGACCCTCGACTGGCTGGAGCGGCAGGTGCTGACCTCCCGCAACATCAACCCGTCCCCGCTGATCGACTTCATGTACGGCGGGCTGAACTACCAGATCGAGCACCACCTGTTCCCGTCCATGCCCCAGGGTTCCCTGGCCCGGGCGCGGGAGCTGACCATGGAGTACTGCGCCGAGAAGGGCATCCCCTACGTGGAGATGGGCTTCTGGGCGTCCTACAAGGAGGTCGCCACCTTCCTCCACGACGTGAGCGCCCCCGCGCGTCGCGGTGAAGTGACGGTCTGACCCTTCTCCCGAAGGCTCCCGCCCTCTACGGAGGGCGGGAGCCTTCGTCGTTATCCGCTCGCTTCCCCCTGCCCGGCGGGTCATCCTCGCCACGGCTCCGTCGGCCATCCGACGGCGGTGGCGTTCGGATACCTCAACCTTCAGGGCCTCGGTACAAGGAGGACGCGCACTGGGGCCTGTTCCACTACCTCCTCGACGGCCACCACAAGACCGCGGCGGCGGTGGGCGGTCGAGTCCGCCTGCTGACCTTCGTCTCGGCCGACCGCTCCGCCGCGACCCCTGGCGCCCTCCGCCGACTGCCCGGAATCCTCGCGCGCGCCGGTTGAGGCGTCAGCTCTCCAGCACGGTGAAGGCGATCCCGGCCTTGATCAGCCGGTCCAGCAGCGCGTCGCCCATGGCGACCGCGGTGGTCACCTGGCCGGAGGTCGCGGGCAGGTCGTCGAACGCCAGACACAGCGCGGATTCGGCGAGCATCTTCGCCGTCTCGTCGTACCCCGGGTCGCCGCCGCTGACCTCCGTGACGATCCGCTTCCCCTCGCCCTTCGCGTCGAAGCGGACCTTGAACCACGACCGCGCGCGCTTCTCCGGAGACGGCCCGTCCCCCGGCTTCTTGCGGTTCAACAGCCAGTTGCGGGTGAACGGGATCTGCGCCAGCCCGAACAACACCCCGACCCCGCCCACAAGCCCCAACGCCGTAGGCAAGCGCCGCAAGGCGATGTAGTGCCCATAGGTGAAGTCCGGCCCATACGACGCCAACTCCCGCGCCGACCGCAGCACGATCTGCGGATCGACGGTCGGCGCGGGCAGCGCCCACCACCCGAAGGCCGACCGGTGCGGCCGCCCCGCACCCCGCACCCGACGCCCCGACTGCCGCGTCTCCAGGGCACGCCGCTCCTTCGCCACCGCCGCGCTCTCCCGCAGCCTGCTGAACGCGGTGATCGCCGAGTGGTACGTCCCGCCGGAGAAGTCCGCCGACGCCCGCACGAAACCGTCCACCGACACCGGCCCGGACGCCCCCAGCTCGCGAACCGTGTAGTAGACGCCCAAGTCGTACGGGATCGAGTCGAACCCGCAGGCGTGCACCAGACGGGCGCCGGACGCGACCGCGGTCGCGTGGTGGCGCACATACGTCCGGTCCACGAACTCCGGTTCCCCGGTCAGGTCCACGTAGTCCGTCCCCGCCGCCGCGCAGGCCGCCACGAGGGGATCGCCGTACGCCACGTACGGCCCCACCGTCGTGATCACGACCCGGGTCGCGGACGCGACCGCGGCCAGGGACGCGGCGTCGTTCACGTCCGCGGTCAGCAGGTCCATCGACGCCAGCGCGGGGTTGATCGACGCCAGCCGCGACCGCACCCCGGCGAGCTTCGCCTGGTTGCGGCCCGCGAGGGCCCAGCGGCAGTCCGCGGGGGCGTGCCGGGCGAGGTATTCGGCGGTCAGCTCGCCGGTGAAGCCGGTAGCCCCGAACAGGACGATGTCGTACTCACGGCCGGTAGGCATGGCCCGACATTACCCACGGGTAACCATGCGCGAAACCCGTCGGCACTATTGGCAAGAATCGATCAAAAGTCGTCCCACCTATGGCGAAGTTCCGGCGAATCTCGCACGAACCGCGCTACACTTCGGTCAGCCCAGGGCGGCTGGGCCCGGACGAGGAAAGAGCGACGTGCAGATCTCCCCCTCCGCATCTCCCGGCGAGCTGCTGCGGCTGCTGCGCGACGGGCAGGCCCGCACCCGCGCCGAGCTGGTCACCGAGACCGGCCTGGCCCGCTCGACCGTCCGCGCGCGGCTGGACTCGCTGGTCGACGCGGGCCTGGTGACCGACAGGGGCAACGGCGCGTCCACCGGCGGGCGGCCCGCCAGCCGGTTCGTCTTCAACGCCCGCTCCCGCCTGGTCCTGGCCGCCGAGGTCGGCGCGACCCACGCCACCGTCGCGGTCACCGACCTCGCGGGCGAGCCGCTGACCACCGAGCGCCTCGCCCTGGACATCGCCGACGGCCCCGACGCCGTGCTGGGCCTGCTCACCAAGACCTGGCGCGCGCTCGTCACCCCGCTGGGCACGCCCGTCGCAGGCGTCGGCATCGGCCTGCCCGGCCCGGTCGAGCACTCCACGGGCCGCCCCACCAACCCGCCGATCATGCCCGGCTGGAACGGCTACGACGTGCCCGCCCGCGTGGCCGCCGACTTCGACGTCCCCGTCCTGGTGGACAACGAGGTCAACCTGATGGCCCTCGGCGAGCACGCCCGCTGCCACCCCGACGAGCAGCACATGATGGTCGTCAAGGTCGCCACCGGCATCGGCGCGGGCCTGATCAGCAACGGCGAGCTGCACCGAGGCGCGGTCGGCGCCGCGGGCGACCTCGGCCACATCCTCGCCCCCGGCGCGGGCGACGCGCCCTGCCGCTGCGGCAACACCGGCTGCCTCGAGGCCGTCGCCAGCGGACCGGCCGTGGCCGCCCGGCTCAGCGAGGCGGGCATCGAGGCCACCACCAGCGCCGACGTCGTCGCGCTCGTGCAGTCCGGCAACCCGGTCGCCGGGCAGGCCGTGCGCCAGGCCGGGCGCGACATCGGCGAGGTGCTCGCGGGCTGCGTCAGCCTGTTCAACCCGTCGCTGATCGTCATTGGCGGGTCGCTGTCCAACGCGGGCGAGATGCTGCTCGCGGGCGTGCGCGAGGCCATCTACCGCCGGTCGCTGCCGCTGGCCACCGAGCACCTGCGGATCGTGCCGTCGCAGACCGCGGACAACGCCGCCATGCTCGGCGCCGCCGCCATGGTCGTCCAGCACGCGCTGTCGCCGGTCGTGCTGGACCGCCAGCTGGCCTGATCCCCGATCGGCTGAACGGCGACTACCGGCCGTCAGGTCCAGAAGACGGCCAGGCCGACGTTGACCACCACCAGCGCGCCCAGCGTCGGCCCGACCCACTTCGGCAGCGGGGCCTTGCGCAGGAACGCGAACGCGATGCCCGCGATCGCCACCAGCACCAGGGTCTTGATCCCCAGCTTCATGTGGTTGTAGTCGGTGTCGGTCAGCGACGCGGTCGCGATCAGCGCGACACCGGTGACCAGCTGCAGACCCGCGCCGTGGAGCCAACCCGGGTTGAGCGCGCCGTCCTTCGCGCGTAGCTGGATCAGGAAGGTGCCCACGAGCAGACCCATGCCCAACAGGTGCAGGAAGACCAGCAGCAGTCGCACGAACTCCACGTCGCGCCCCTTCCAGATCGCGGGATCTCGCCGACAGCAGTGTCACACCCGCCCCGACCGGCGCGGACACCGGGCGCGCCCGTGTGGGTGACAGGCCGGATAGGGCCCTGATCGTGGCGGGTTCTACCCTGGCCGGGTGCGCTTCGCAGCCCGCGGGACCGTCGCCGCCCTCCTGGCCCTGCTCACCGCCGCCCCCGCGGCGGCGCAGCCCGCCACGGGCGAGCCGCTGATGCAGACCAGCGCCCAGTGCCGCAACCACGACCGGCCGCCGCCCGCCATCGACACCTCCGAGGAGCCCAAGCCCGGGGATCCGTCGCCGACGCCGCTGCCGGTGCCGCCGGAACCCGTCGGCGGGACGCGGATGGGCGAGTGCGGCCTCGTGCTGCCGCCCGAGGCCCCGGCGCTGCCGGGCGCGGTCAACGCGGCCGCGTGGATCATCACCGACGTCAGCTCGGGCACGGTGCTGGCCGCCAAGGACCCGCACGCGCGCGAGCGGCCCGCGTCGCTGATCAAGATGCTGCTGGCCATCACCGCGGTGCGCGAGCTGCGGCCGGAGCAGATCGTGGTCGGCACGCCCGAGGACGCCCAGCAGGAGGGCTCCCGCGTCGGCATCGGCCCCGGCGGGGAGTACACCGTCGACCAGCTGCTGCACGCCCTGCTGATGCGCTCGGGCAACGACGTCGCCCACGCCCTGGCCCGCGCCCTCGGCGGCGTGCCGGTCGCGCTGGAGAAGATGAACGCCCTCGCCCGCGAGCTCGGCGCCCTCGACACCCGCGCGGCCACCCCGTCGGGCCTGGACGGGCCCGGGATGAGCACGTCGGCCTACGACATCGCGCTGATCTTCCGCGAGGGCATGGAGCACGCCGAGATCGCCAAGGCCCTCCGCACCCGCTCGCTGACCTTCCCCGGCCACAGCGACACCGGCTCGTTCGAGATCTACAACGACAACAAGCTGTGGGACGAGTACGAGGGCTTCACCGGCGGCACGGCGGGCTTCACCGACTCCGCCCGCCACACCTACCTCGGCAGCGCCGAGCGCGACGGCCGCCAACTCGCGGTGGTCCTCCTGCGCGGCGAACCCAACCCCGACCCCCTGGCAGGCCAGGGCGCACTCCTGCTGGACTACGGCTTCGCCTTGGTCGACGCAGGCCGCAAACCCGTCGGCGAACTCGTCACCGGCGCCCCCGACGCCCAACCCAAACCCGACGGCAGCGTAGGCAGCGTCCCGGTCACCGAACCCCCCGCAACCGACGGCGAGGACCACCAGACCGCAACGGGCCCAGACACCGAACGCTCAGCCTTCGGCACGTACGGCATGCCCCTGGTGGTGGCCGCGGGCCTGGGCATCCTGGTAGCCCTGGCCCTGTTCCTCCGCAAAAAACGCGCCGCCCGAGCCCGAGCCGCCCGCACAGCCTGACGATGGCCGCTGGGCAGACCCTCTGTCCAGCACCCCTTCCCCCCTTAGCCGTCCCTCACCCCCAGCCCGCCCCCTCCGCGCCGGCCCGTCCCATCCGCGCCAGCCCGCCACCGCCCCGCACCCGCAAGCGGCCCCGGGCCAAACCGCACCCCTGCCCGACTGCCGTTTCACCCTCCGCCGCTCGGCCCGCTCCACGGCCCTGCCGCTCGCTCGGTCCTGCTCTGCCCCTTGCCGCTCTGTCGCTCGGGCACCCTCGGCCGCCTGCCGCCAACCCCCTTGTCCGCCGCTTGGCCCACTGCCGCACAGCCCTCGGCCGCCCTGCCATCCGCCGCTCAGTCCCGCTGGTGGCTCTGCCGCTCTGCTCTGACGCGCCCTGCCACTAACCGCTCGTTGCCCTGCCGTTCTGCCTCCGCCGCGCTGACGACCAACCCTCCGCCTCCGCACGACCCTCCACCGCCCACCCCAGCCCGACCGGACCCGCCGCCGCTCGCGCCGACCTGCCCCGACCACCCGCACCTGTCGCCGGCCACCTGTCGCCCGGCCACCTGTCGCCCGGCCACCTGTCGCCCGGCCACCTGTCGCCCGGCCACCTGTGCCTCCGCCGCGCTGGCGACCAACCCTCCGCCCCCGCACCCCTCCGCCGCCCAAACGAGCCCGACCGGACCCGCCGCCGTCAGCGCCAGCCTGCCCCGACCGCCCGGTCACCTGCCGCTAGGCCGCCTGCCTCCGCCACCCTGGCGACCAACCCTCCGCCTCCGTACGACCCCACCGCCCACACCAGCCCGACCGGACCCGCCGCCGCCCGCGCCAGCCTGCCCCGACCGCGCAGCCGCCTGCCGCTCGGCCGCCCGTGCCTCCGCCACCCTGCGCTCCGCCACCCCCTGCTCTGCCGCTCGGCCGCTCACCACTCGGCCGCCCAACCGCTCTGCCTCCGCCGCACTGCCGCTCCGGCCCCCACCCGCCAGGCTGCGAGTTACCCACTCCCCGTCAGCCGCTCCACAACCCCCGACCCCGCACCCCCAGCCGCTACCGTCGCCTGCCGAGGACCAGGCCCAGCAGTGCGCCCGCTCCCAGGAGGCTCGCCGTCTGCTTGGCGTTCGGGCGGTTGGCGACGGTGACCATCGGGCGGATCACCGCGGGCGGCGGGGGCGGGATCGGCTCGTCGACCATGTTCTCCTTGGCCGTGGCCGCCCACGCCGTCACGTAGAGCAGGAAGCGGGCCACCAGGTTCGCGAAGACCAGCAGACCGACGATCGGGCCGACCAGGCTGCCGAGCGGGCCGCCGAGGACCGAGTTCAGGTAGATCGTCCCGATCAGCTTCAGGATCTCGAACCCGATCGCCGCGGCCAGGGCGCCGCGCATCGCGGTGCGGGCGCTCACCGGCTTGCGGGGCAGGCGGGCGATCACCCAGAGGAAGATCAGCCAGTTGGCCGCCAGCGACAGGGCCGTCGTGACGCAGAAGAGGAGCACCCTCGCCCATCCGGCCTCACCCAGGCCTACCCAATTCAACAACAAATCCGCCAGACCGCTGCCCGCCGCGCTGAGGCCGAAGGACAGGGCGATCGCCACGCCGAGGCCGAGCAGGGCGAGCAGGTCCATGAGCCTGCCCTTGAGGAACGGCCGGTCCTCGTGCTTCTGCCCCCACTGCGCCGTCAGGGCGTCGCGCAGGTTGCTCATCCAGCCGAGACCGGTGTACGCGGCGGTGAGCAGACCGATGATGCCGACCCGCCCGCGCTCCTCGACGGCCGCCTTGACCAGGTCCGTCAGCAGCCCGCGCAGGTTCTCCGGCGCCGCCGAGGTGATGCTCTCCTGCAGGGAGCGCAACAGGTCCGGCTGGCCCGCGAGGACGAAGCCGAGCACGGCGAAGGAGATCAGCAGCAGCGGGAACAGCGACAACACGCTGAAGTACGTGATCGACGCGGCGAAGTGGTTGCCGTAGCGATCGGTGAACGCCTCGTTCGCGCGGAACAGGTGATCGATCCACGGGCGCCTGCGGAGCCGGGCCACCAGCGACTCTTTCTCGTCGGTCACCCACAAAACCTAGGTGCCGCCGCGGCCGCCCGCTACTTGAGGAAGCCGACCCGGTCGTAGACCCTCGCCAGCGTCGCCGCGGCGACCTCCCTGGCCCGCTGCGCGCCCGAGGCGAGGATCTTGTCGAGTTCGGCCGGATCGTCCATATAGGACTTGACGGTGTCGCGCACCGGGCCGGCGAAGTCGGCGACGGCCTCGGCGAGGTCCTTCTTCAGGTCGCCGTAACCCTTGCCGTCGTAGGCGTTCACGAGATCGTCGACCGTGCGGCCGGTGAGCGCGGAGTAGATGCCGAGCAGGTTGCTCACGCCCGGCTTGGCCTCCGGGTCGAACCGGATCTCGCGCTCGGCGTCGGTCACCGCGGAGCGGATCTTCTTCGCCGAGACCTTCGGGTCGTCCAGCAGTTCGACGATGCCGCCGGGGCTGGACGCGGACTTGCTCATCTTCGCCTGCGGCTCCTGCAGGTCGTAGATCTTGGCGGTGTCCTTGAGGATGTAGGGCTCCGGCAGCGGGAACGTCTTGCCGAAGCGGGTGTTGAAGCGCTGCGCGAGGTCGCGGGTCAGCTCAAGGTGCTGGCGCTGGTCCTCGCCGACCGGCACGAACTCCGGCCGGTACACCAGGATGTCGGCGGCCTGCAGGATCGGATAGGTGAACAGCCCGACGCTGACCATGCCGCCCTGCTTGGCCGACTTGTCCTTGAACTGCGTCATCCGGCCCGCCTCGCCGAAGCCGGTCAGGCACTGCATCACCCAGCCCAGCTCGGCGTGCTCGGGCACCTGGGACTGGACGAACAGCGTCGTGCGGGCCGGGTCGAGACCAAGCGCCAGCAGCTGCGCCGCCGAGACCCGGGTGCGCTTGCGCAGCAGCTTCGGGTCGTGCTCGACGGTGATCGCGTGCAGGTCGGCGATGAAGTAGAACGCGTCGTGGGTGTCCTGCAGCGCGACCCACTGGCGGACCGCGCCCAGGTAGTTGCCCAGGTGGAACGAGTCGGCGGTGGGCTGGATGCCCGACAGCACGCGCGGCCTGCGCTCGGTGTTCTCGGTCGACACGTGTCCGATTGTCCCAGGCAGGGCATGGCCCGCCCCGGTCGGGTGAGGTTCTGGGCCATCCGGTGGATTGCCGCCTAGGGTCATGCGGTGGCAGGTTCGCGTGCGGCCGATCCGCCGCCTGACCGGCACGGATGGGCCAGACAACGACGTCACGGTGTTCGGAGGTATCTCAGTGCGAAAACGATCCCGTTTCCTGGGTGCGGCCGCGGTCATGGCCTGCGCGGCGGGACTGGTCTCGTCGGTCGGCGCGCCCGCGGCGGCGGCGCAGGCCGACGGACCCGAGGCGCACTTCGTCGTGCTCGGACCGCAGAACGCCGAGGGCCTGTCCCGGGTCGAGCAGGCGGTGCGCGACGCGGGCGGCACCATCGTGCAGAGCTGGCCGCAGATCGGCGTGATCGTCGCCGCCTCGCCCAGCGCGGACTTCGCCTCGGTCGTGCGGACCAAGCCCGGCGTGCAGGGCGCGGGCGCGACGCAGAACCTCGCCGAGCTGGCCCAGCCCGCGCTGGCCGCTGGCGGTCTGGAGTCCCGCGCGCTGGAGGCGACCACCGACGTCGTCGCCGCGGGCGCGCCCGGCACCGAGTCCGCCTCCGGCGACCCGATGAGCGTCAGCCAGTGGAACCTGCGGGCGATCGGCGCCGACGAGGCGCACAAGATCAGCGGCGGCAGCGCCGACGTGCTGGTGGGCGTCCTGGACTCCGGCATCGAGGCCAGCCACCCCGACCTCGCGCCGAACGTCGACGCTGCCAACTCCGTCGGCTGCACCGACCGCGGCGTGCCGAACACCGACCCGGCCGCGTGGGCCCCGACCACCAGCGACCACGGCACCCACGTCGCGGGCATCATCGGCGCGGCGCGCAACGGCGTCGGCGTGGTCGGTGTGGCGCCCAATGTCAAGATGGCCTCTATCAAGGTCGTCAACGACGCGGGCTACATCTACCCGGAGTACGCGATCTGCGGGTTCGTGTGGGCGGCCGAGCACGGTGTCTCCGTCACCAACAGCTCGTACTTCATCGACCCGTGGTACCTGTGGTGCCACGACGACGTCGACCAGCACGCGGTGGCCGTGGCCGTGACGCGGGCGATCGACTACTCGGCGCGCCGCGGCGTGGTGAACGTTGCCGCCCTGGGCAACAGCAATTGGGACCTCTCGCACACGATCCTGGACGAGGGCAGCCCCAACAACGGCACCCCGGTGACCCGCGAGGCGGGCAACCAGTGCGTGAAGCTCCCCGCCGAGGTCCGCGGCGTGGTGGGCGTGTCGTCGACCGGTGTGGAGAACCGCAAGTCGTTCTTCTCCAACTACGGCATCAGCGAGACCCAGGTGGCCGCCCCCGGCGGCGACTCCCGGCAGATCCCGGACACCCCGGACGCCAACGGCCGCATCCTGTCGACGGTGTTCAACGGCGGCTGGGGCTACAAGCAGGGCACCTCGATGGCCGCCCCGCACGCCGCGGGCGTCGTCGCCCTGATCCGCTCGACCCACCCGGACTGGAGCGCGAACCGCACGATCGTCGAACTCCAACGCGACGCCGACCGCATCGCCTGCCCGGCGGGCAAGGTCTACGACCCGGACGGCACCGGCGCCTGGCTGGCCACCTGCCAGGGCGGCACCTCCGGCCGAGGCTTCTACGGCTCCGGCCTGATCGACGCCCTGGACGCAGTCCGCTAACCGGCCCGACTGCCGCCAAGCCCGACGGCTGCCAAGCCAGGCCGCTGCCAAGCCAGGCCAAGCCAGGCCACTGCCAGGTCCGCCTGCAACCAACAGTTCTACCTGCCCGTCCCGCCCACCCTGACCGACAAGCCCGACTGGCGGCCCCGCCCCTCGTGGTTCACCGCAGGCCCGCGGGCCAACCCAGCTGAAGATCGGGACTGACGACAGCAGCCCCGGCGATTCGGATGTTCACATCATCCGAATCGCCGGGGCTTCTACATCCAGATGACGCGACCATCCGAACTAGCATTCAGATGATCTGACCATCGGGATGGTCTCATCATCTGAAGTGGCTCGGGGAACGATTGCGATGGAACCGGGGCAGCGATTGAGGCTTGGCGTTGGTCACATCATCCAGATGATTAGGGCATCTGGAATGCGAGTTCGGATGATCTCGACATTCAGATGGTCTTATCATCCGGATGATCTGAACATATGATCAGATCATTTGGAGCTGGGGTCAGCTGTGTGAGCGCTCGTCCGCTACCACGGGGACGCGGGGGGCCGGAAGGGGGACGGCCTTGGTGGCCACGCGCCTGCGGCGCAGTAGGCCCAGCAGCAAACCACCGCCGCCGAGTGCGACCGCGATGCTCCCGACCAGCACGCCGCCCTCGCTGACGGTTGCCGCCGTCACCTGGGCGAGCGTGGCCGATACGCCTGACACCGTTGCACCGTCCCTCTATTGGGCTAAGCACCGCTGTGGACCGGAAGAAAAGCTACCGACTGTGTCAACAGCGGAGACCCACATTGGTGAAGATCGCCCGCTGGCGTCGCCGAGCGTATCTCTCGATGCGGTGAACGGTCCCCCGGGGTAGTGGATCTACACCCGGGCCGATGGTGTAGCTCAGTAGCCGTGGCCGAGCAAGTAGCTCAGCAGCCATAGCCGGGCAGGGGCTCCTCAGCAGCCGTAGCCGGGCAGGGGCTCAGCAGTCGTGGCCGGGCAGGGGCTTGAGGAACTCCTCGGCGGCCCAGCGGTCCTGCGCGAGCTTGCGGAAACCGTTCTCGACGGCCTTGTCGGCCACGGTCTCCGCACCCATGTTGAACTTGCCCACGATCTCGGACTTGACATCCGGTTTGGCGCGCACGTTGAGCACGTCGGCGGTGACGATCACCTTGCACGCGCCCTCGCCGCCGGTCGGGGCGGTTTCGCCGTTGGGGGGCTCCATGCCCATCGAGTACACGAGCGCGACGACAGCGACACCGCCGATGAGCAGGGCCCGCTTCGGCACCAACACGTCAGCACACTCCCCGTACGGCGGATTCCGACGAATCCCACGGTGGCCCAAGCCCGGCGGCGGCGACAACCCGTGTCACCCGAAAAGGCCCCCGCCGGAGCACGTCCGGCGGGGGCCCCGTCAGCGGCGGATCAGCCCGCCATGGCCTTCTGCAGGTTCTCGTCGAGGGTGTTCAGGAACTCCTCGGTCGTCTGGTACGGCTGGTCCTTGCCGATCAGCAGCGCCAGGTCCTTGGTCATCTTGCCGCTCTCGACGGTGGAGATGATGACCCGCTCCAGCGTCTCGGCGAACCCGACGACCTCGGGCGTGCCGTCGACCTTGCCACGGTGGGCAAGACCCCGGGTCCAGGCGAAGATCGAGGCGATCGGGTTGGTCGAGGTCGGCTTGCCCGCCTGGTGCTGGCGGTAGTGCCGGGTGACGGTGCCGTGCGCGGCCTCGGCCTCGACGGTCTTGCCGTCCGGGGTCATCAGCACGGAGGTCATCAGGCCCAGCGAGCCGAAGCCCTGGGCGACCGTGTCGGACTGGACGTCGCCGTCGTAGTTCTTGCACGCCCAGACGTAGCCGCCCTCCCACTTGAGCGCCGCGGCGACCATGTCGTCGATCAGGCGGTGCTCGTAGGTCAGGCCCTTGGCCTCGAACTCGGCCTTGAACTCCGCGTCGAACACGGCCTGGAAGATGTCCTTGAAGGCGCCGTCGTAGGCCTTCAGGATCGTGTTCTTCGTGGACATGTAAACCGGGTAGTTGCGCTGCAGGCCGTAGGAGAACGAGGCCCGGGCGAAGTCCTCGATGGACTTGTTGAAGTTGTACATGCCCATGACGACGCCGCCGTCCTCGGGCATCCGCACGACCTCGTGCTGGATCGGCTCGGAGCCGTCGGCCGGGGTGTAGGTGATCGTCACCGTGCCCGCGCCCGGGACCTTGAAGTTCGTCGACTTGTACTGGTCGCCGTGCGCGTGACGGCCGATGATGATCGGCTTGGTCCAGCCGGGGACGAGCCGGGGGATGTTCTTGATGATGATCGGCTCGCGGAAGACCACGCCGCCGAGGATGTTGCGGATCGTGCCGTTGGGCGAGATCCACATCTTCTTCAGGCCGAACTCCTCCACCCGGGCCTCGTCCGGGGTGATGGTGGCGCACTTGACGCCGACGCCGTGCTGCTTGATGGCGTTCGCGGCGTCGATGGTGACCTGGTCCTCGGTGGCGTCGCGGTGCTCGATGCCCAGGTCGTAGTAGTCCAGGTTGATGTCCAGGTACGGGTGGATCAGCTTGTCCTTGATGAACTGCCAGATGATCCGCGTCATCTCGTCGCCGTCGAGTTCGACGACGGTTCCCTGGACCTTGATCTTGGCCATGAGCCGCGATGCTCCTCTCGCCTGTGGTCTGCCCGCGCTAAACGGTACAAGCGTACTGGTAGCGGGCCGTCGGGGGCACCCGTGTGGGCACTGTCACCGCCCGGCCGATGCTAGGCCAGCCCCGCGGCCGCCACGATGACGCGCTGGCTTACCCGCGGCTGCTCGGGCACACCCATGTGCAGCGTGTTCACCGAGAAGACCACCCGGCGGGCCAGGTCGGGCGTGGCGCCGATGCCGTTGTTGTAGCCGGGGCGGTCGCCGGTCTTGCCCCAGAAGAGGACGTCGCCGACCTGGAACCGGTCGAGCCCGCCGCCGCGCTGGGCGGGGACGTCGTTGGCCGGGTCGTCGTCGCCGTCGAAGGTGGGCACGTCCGGGACGGCGAACAGCACGGCGTTCTGCTCGCGCGGCAGCAGGCGGCCGGTGATCAGGGCGACGAGGAACCGGTCGAGGTCCTCGGCGGTGGAGATCGCCTCGGCCGCCGACCACTGGTAGGTCGGGTTGGCCTCGGTGATGTCGACGTACTGGCCGTCGACCAGCTCATAGCCGTGGGCGTGCGGGCCGGGGATGCCCGTCTTGGCCCCCGGGAAGCTGGTGCCGCGCAGCCGCAGCGGCTTGACCACCGCGTCCCGGACGGTCTCGGCGTACGGCCTGCCGGTGACCTCCTCGATGACCGCCCCCAGCACGAGGTAGCCGATGTTGCCGTAGTGCTGCTTCGTGCCGGGGGCGAACTCCATCTCCCGGTCGGTGAACGCGAGGTCGAACATCTGCCGAGGGGTCCACGTGTCGAACCGGTGGGCGAGGAACCAGTCCGGGTCCTTGTGGTCGATGGGCACGCCGGGCAGGCCGGAGGTGTGGTCGAGCAGCGTCCGCACCGGGATCGGCGGGTAGCGCTCGGGCAGCAGGCCGGGGACGTAGTGCTGGACGGTCCGGTCGAGGTCCAGCTCGCCGTCCGCGGCCAGGCGCAGCGCGGCGACGGCGGTGAAGACCTTGGTGATGCTGCCGATCCGGAAGCGGCCGTCGATCGGCACGGGCCTGCCCGTGCGGATGTCGGCGACGCCCGCGGTGCCGTCCCAGCACCCGGCCCACCCGCGGACGCGGACCAAAGCCCCGCTGGTGTCGTCGCCCAGGTCGGAGATGGCCGCGCGCATGGCGGCGGGGTCGAGCGGGGGGACGGAGGCCGTGGCGGCCTGCGGGGTGGTGGCGGTCGCGGTCGTGGCGGTGGCCGTGGTGAGGCCGACCAGGAGGGCCGCGGCGAGCGCGGCGGTTCGGATTCGCATGGCCGCAAGCCTGTCCTTGATCGACTCCGCCGCCATCGGGCATCAGCCCGGATCGCCACCCTGAGAAATCCCGGGCCGTCCCTCAGGGAACACGTGTTCGCGTTTCGTGATCGAAAACGGCGCTGACGACGGTCGACCGATCGTAGGGTGGCCCGACGCGACGGGCAGACGAGATGTGGGGGGCCGATGGCGACCGGGCCGACGCACGCGATGAGCGGACTGGCGGGGTGGGCGGCGGCCACCGCCCTGGCCGAGGGCACCGCCCTGGGCAGCCTGTCGGTCAAGGGCTGGCTCGTGGGCGCGGTGCTCGCCGCCGGGGCGGCGCTGTTACCCGACCTCGACCACCCCGAGTCGACCGTGTCGACGACGTTCGGGCCGGTGTCGGCCGCGGCGTCGAAGATGCTCAACTGGTTCAGCAGCGTCGTCTACAAGGCCACCCGCACCAACCGCGACTCCAAGCGCGAGGGCGGCCACCGCGGCCTCACCCACACGCTGGTGTTCGCCCTGGGCGCGGCCGTGGTCACCACCGCGATCATCCAGACGAGCAAGTCGTGGGCGCTGCCGGTGCTGATGTTCTTCTTCTGCGGCCTGGCCGTGCGCGGGATCCTGCACAAGTGGTGCCCGCGCAACGACGCCCTGTGGATCACCGGCACCAGCCTGGTGCTCACCTACGCCTGTCTGAAGTGGACGGACCCGACCTCCCCGGACGCGGCCGCCTGCGGGGTGGCCGTGGCGATCGGCTGCGTCGCCCACTACCTCGGCGACGCCATCACCGAGCAGGGCTGCCCCATCCTGTGGCCGGTCCCGATCGCGTGGAAGACCTGGTACCCGGTGGCCCCGCCGAAGATCATGCGCATGCGCACCGGCGGGCGCGTCGAGATGGCCATCGTCGGCCCGCTCATCACCGCGGTCGCCGTCTGGATGTCCGCCGTCGCCCTGCAGCGCGCGGGCAACGTGCTGCCGGGCATCGACCTGATCCCCTGGACCTAGGCTCAGCCGCCGAGCGCGGCGACCAGGTTCTCGGCCTCGTCCCTGGTGAACCCGTTCACGCCGCCGTGGATGGTGGTGTCGCCGTGGATCGCGCCCTGGATCGTCGGGGCCGAGACGACCTTGCCGTCCACCAGGAACGCGACCCGCTCGTTGACGTGGCTCTCGGTGTGCCTCGCCCAGATGTCGGTCCCCTCGGCGGTGAAGGAGAGGGTGACGACGTAGCCGACGCCCTGCGGGTCGATGCCGGAGGTCGCCTCGGCGACGTGCCGCTCGTCCAGAAAGGCCTTGTCCAGGATGAACAGCTCGACGCCGTCGCGGTCGCAGGCGGCGAGCGGCAGGGCGGGGTCGGCGTCGAGCGGGTCGGCGCCGCCGCAGTCCAGCGCGTTCAGCGCCGCCATCTGCGCCGCCGGGTCGGCGGGGGTGGAACCGGCGGGCGCCAGGTCGGCCGACTGCCTGCACGCCTTGTCCGCGGAGGCCGCCTTCCCCGGGCACGCGGATGACGTCACACCGGGTGTCAGCGCGTTCGTCGGGTAGCTCACGACGACCGGCCGGAACTCCAGCGCCGCCTCCCGCACAGCGCCGCCGTCGACCGTCGACTGGCACCCGGTCAGGACCACTCCCGCGGCCACCACCGCCCACCATGCTCGCGCCACACCGTGATCATCGCGCGCGAGCGGTGATCGGTTACTAGCCCGGGTGCGCGCCGACGGCGTCCCTGATCTCGGCGCCGAGGTCGTCGCCGCTGTTGCGGGCGCAGTGGGCGCAGCAGAAGAACCTGCCCTGCACCTCGACGCCGTGCCCGAGGACGCGGCACTTGCAGTGCTCGCACACCGGGGCGAGCCGGTGGGCGGCGCACTCCAGGGAGTCGAAGGTGTGCACCTGACCGCTCACCGTGCGGACCTCGAAGGCCATCCAGTAGTCGTTCCCGCACACGTCGCAGACCGCCATGGGGCGCTCCTTCCGTCCCCGCCAGCCTGCGCCCGCCCTCAGCGCTCGGCAACCCGGAGCCGCGCCACGCAGGCGAGGGCTATCAGGGCGAGCACGGCGATGTAGCCGGAGACGGCCATGGAGGTGCCGGTCGACTCCAGGAGCAGGACCATGAGGAACGGCGCCAGGCCGCCGCCGAGCACCGAGGCGATCTGGTAGGCCAGCGACGCGCCGGTGTAGCGCACCTGCGGGGCGAACAGCTCGGCGAACAGCGCGGCCTGCGGGCCGTAGATGCAGCTGAGGAACGTCGCGCCGACGAGCTGGGCGACGATCAGGGCGGGGATGGCGGCGGTGTCGATGAGCAGGAACATCGGGAACGCCCACACCAGCAGCCCGACCACGCCGATGGTGTAGACCCGGAACCGCCCCACCTTGTCCGACAGCCGCGCGGCGAGCGGGATCGTGACGATCTGCGCCCCAGCGACGATCATGGCGACGACCAGCACGGACCCGCGGTCCATGCCGAGCTCGCGGGTCGTGTAGTCGAGCGAGCCGGTGATGAGGATGTAGAACGTCGCCAGGTGCACGGCGAAGGACCCGCCCGCGAGCAGCACCTTGCCCCGGTGGTGCTTCAGCACCTCCCGCACCGGCGACCGCTCAGCCCCCCGGAACTCCGGCGTCTCGGCGATGCGGGCGTGGATGAACCAGGCGAGCAGCAGCACCAGCGGCCCCACGAGGAACGGGATCCGCCAAGTCCAGGCCGCGAACGCGTCGGACTTCTGCAGCACGGCGAACGACATGTTGGCCAGCACGACCCCGACGACCACGCCGACCTGCACGAAACTGCCGTACAACCCCCGCTTGCCGGGCGGTGCGTACTCGGTGGCGAGCAGCATCGCCCCACCCCACTGCGCCCCCACGGCGATCCCCTGGAGCAACCGCAACAACACGAGGATCACCGGCGCCGCGATCCCGATGGCCGCGTACGACGGCGTCAACCCGATCCCGGTGGTCGCCGCCCCCATGGCGATGAGCGCGAGGACCAGCGTGGGCTTGCGCCCGTACCTGTCCCCCATATGCCCCGCGATCGCCGCCCCGATCGGCCGCACCACGAACCCGACCGCGAACGTCGCGAACGCCGCCAACACCCCGGCGACAGGACTGGCGACGGGGAAGAAGACGTCCCCCAGCACAAGAGCGGCGGCGGTGCCGAAGATGAAGTAGTCGTACCACTCGAAAGTGGAGGCCAGGAACGCCGCGACCGCGACCTTGCGGTGCTTGGTGGTACTCGCCTCTTTCAGCATCGCCGCCTCCACGTGTGGACGTGGTGACCAGGGTGAACGGCCGGGGCAGCCGATCACATCTCCGGCGATGCCCAACGGGCGTGCACGACCGCTCTGCCTCAGGCCGTCCTCAGGCCGTCCCGGACCGGGCCGTGCCCGGCGGCGGTGGCCACGGCTCGGCGCCGAGGTCGAGCACCTTGCAGCCCATCCCGCTAGACGCAACTCCGCGAGAACCGAATCCGGAAGACCCACCCAACCGACGCTCATCTCGTCGCCCCGATTCGAGCGCACGTGCCTTCTCCACCCCGATCGGACGACACCAAGCGGCGGAGCGACGCTGTTCGCGTCCAAGGGTGGCCCGGACCGCCGGATATGCGATCCTTCCGCCATGACGCCGAAGCTCTGCATCGCCCAGAATCCCGAGGCCGACGCGCTGCTGGAGGAGAGTCCGCTGGCACTGCTCATCGGCATGCTGTTGGACCAGCAGATCCCCATGGAGGTCGCGTTCAACGGGCCCAAGAAGCTGTACGACCGCCTCGGGAAGCTCGACGTGCGGGAGATCGCTGAGTACGACCCGGAGGCGTTCGCCACGATCGCGACCACCCCGCCTGCGATTCACCGGTATGGGGGCAGCATGGCGAAGCGGGTGCAGGCGCTGTGTCAGTACCTCGTCGAGCACTACGACGGGGATGTGGCGCAGATCTGGACCAAGGACAAGCCGACCGCTGAGGTGGTGCTCAAGCGGTTGAAGGATCTGCCGGGGTACGGGGAGCAGAAGGCCAAGATCTTCCTCGCCCTCCTCGGCAAGCAGCTCGGGGTGACGCCCTACGGGTGGCGCAAGGCGGCCGGGGACTACGGGACGAAGGGGTCCAAGCGCAGCGTCGCCGATGTCGTCGACGCCGGGTCGTTGGCTGAGGTTCGGGCGTTCAAGAAGGCGATGAAGGCCGCGGCGAAGGCGTAGCCAGGTAGACCACGTCCGGTTCGCCCCGGGGGACCGGGACGGTGAGTTCCTCGACGTCGGCGAAGTGGGCGCGGAGGCGCGTGTGGAAGTCCGCGCTGGCCGCGGCGCTCCAGACGGCCAGGACGCCGTCGGGGGTCAGGGCCGAGGCGAGCAGGTCGAGGCCGGTGTCGGTGTAGAGGCCCGCGTTGCCCTCGTCCAGGGTCCACTCGGGACCGTTGTCGATGTCCAGGCACACCGCCCCGAAAGGCTCCTCCACAGTGGACAGCCACGTCACCAGGTCGGCCGGGACGCAGTGCGCGCGGGGGTCGGCCAGCAGGTCGGCGTTGCCCAGCGGGCCCGCGTTCCACTCGATGACCGCCTGCTCGCGCTCGACCACGACGACCTCGCCCACCCTCGGGTGGGACAGGGCCGCGGCCAGGGAGAAGCCGACGCCCAAGCCGCCGACGACCAGCGGGGCGCCGTCGGGCATGCGGTCGGCCGCGGCGTCGACCAGCAGGCGCTCGGACTCGCCCGCGCGGGTGTCCATCAGGAACATCCCGTCGGCGATGATCTCGTGGTGGGCGCCGACGCGGCGCAGGACCAGTTCGCCGCACGCGCCGGGGGCGCGGGCGATCACGGTGGGCAGCTCGTCCATATGTCTGCCCACTGTGCCAGAGTCCGCGCCATGCTTCCCACGGTTCCCGGGCTGGCGTTCGTGCGGCCGCTCGGTCAGGGCGGGTTCGGCACGGTGCACCTGGCCCGCCAGCACCGGCTCGACCGCGACGTCGCCGTCAAGCTCGACAACCGGGTGCTGACCACCGAGCGCGACCAGGCCCGCTTCCTGCGCGAGGCCCGCGCCGCGGCCCGGCTGTCCGGGCACCCGAACGTCGTCAACGTCTACGACGCGGGTGTCGCCGAGGACGGCAGGCCCTACATCGTCATGGAGCTGTGCACCGGCGGGTCGCTGGCCGACGTGCTGCGCGAGCGCGGGCCGCTGCCGGTCGAGGAGGTCGTGGAGATGGGCGCGCGGCTGGCCGACGCCCTGGCGCGGATGCACGCCGCGGGCATCCTGCACCGCGACATCAAGCCCGCGAACATCCTGGTCAACGCGTTCGGCGCGGTGAAGCTCGCCGACTTCGGCCTGGCCGCGATCCTCGACGCGCACGCCGAGAGCACCGTCACCGTGGGCGCGCTGAGCCCGCACTACGCCGCGCCCGAGGTGTTCGCCCACGCCGCGCCGAGCCCGGCAGGCGACCTCTACTCCCTCGCCGCGACCCTCTACACGCTGATCGCGGGCTCCATCCCCCGCACCATCCCCTGGCCTGCCGACTCCCTGGACCAGCTGGTCGGCGCGCTGAACGCGCCGGTGCCGCCGATCCAGCACGCCCCGCCCGCGGTCAACGCCGCCCTGCTCGGCGCGCTCGCCGCCGACCCGGCCGCGCGGACGGACTCGGCCGAGCGGCTGCGCGACGAGCTGAGCGGACTGCGGCCCGCCCGGCAGGCGCCCCGGGTCGAGCGGCGACGCAGGGCGGCCGCGGTGCTCGCCGTCCCCGCCCTGCTCGCGGCGGGCTTCCTCGGCCGTGGGTTTCTTCCGCCGGACGAGCGGACCGCCGAGCCGGAGCCGCCGCCGGAGAGCGCCGTCGCCGCGCCCGCCGGGATGGCTGAATGCCCCGGCCACGAGACCGACGGCTATTGCGTGGCCGACCGGTGCTTCGGCGGGCTCGTCAACAGCGCCGACATGCAGATCACAGCCCGCCCGATCCCCTGCGCCGACCCGCACGCCTGGCAGGCGTTCAGCGGCCTCCCGCTTCCCCCGGAGGCCGCCACGATGACCGGCACGCAGATCCTGGCGTTACCGCAGGTCAGCGCGGCTTGTTCGACCCGGGTGATGACCGCCCGCGCGGGCGTCGACACGGCAGGATGGGCGGTGGAGATCCTGCCGAGCCCGGACCGGGCGTCGGTGCTGTGCCTGGCGTCGGAGCCCGGCGCGGAGCGCACCGGCAGCGCCTTCGGCCCCGGCTGATCGGTAGCCTTGCTGCCGTCCACTCCTACTGACAGGGGCACGATGCGTTCTCGGATTGCCACCACCCTGACCGCCGCCGCACTGCTGGGCGCGCTGACCGCCTGCGCCGAGATCCAGGAAGCCGCCGACACCGCGGGCAACGCGGCCGACAAGGCGAGCGTGTGCGTCAAGGCGCTGGAGCTGGCCGGGTTCACCCCGGACGCCAACAACCCGCAGCAGGCGGTCGACGAGGCCCAGCAGAAGGCCGACGAGCTGACCACGCTCGCCCAGGACGTGTCCGACACGACGCTGAGCACCGCGTTGACGGACATGGCCACCCAGCTGCGGGAGATCCCCGCCAACCTCGACCCGGCGAACCTCGCCGACTGGACCCAGCAGAAGCTGGACGCCTTCAACGCGCTGAGCCAGGCCTGCCTGTAACCCCGCGCTGAACCCCGATGGCCGCCCACCCCGTGCGCTCGGGGAGGGCGGCCATCGCGCCGCGGGAGCGGGTTCCAGATGATCCGATCATATGATCGCATCATGCCGATAGCGCGATCATATGATCAGATCATCTGAAATCGCCGGTTCAGACGTTGGTGATCTCCGCGATGAGGGCGTCGACGTCGAAGAAGTCGCCCTCCTCGCCGACCGGCACCATCGCCGCGGTCACGGCGGCGAAGTCGGCGACGTCGGCGTGGCTCATGACGAGCATCGCGTGGCCGTCGGGCGACTCGATCTCGACGTAGAGCACGCGGTCGCTGGCGTCGGACCCCGGCCGGAACCGCACGTCGCCCTCACCGGCCGCCGAGGACAGCCCGGCCAGCAGCAGGTCGCGGGCGAAGACCCACTCGACCCAGCTGTCGTTGTCGGTCTGGAAGGCGGCCGCGATGGTGAACGGCTCGGCCGTCCGGTAGGTCCACCGGGACCGAACCGGAATGCTGCCGTTGTAGAGCGAGATGAGCTGCTCGGTGTGCTCGCTGGTCATCGGTGCCTCCCTGTCCTCCAGGCCCCGGGGTAGTCGTTCCCGGGTCCGTCGACAGGGAAACGCGGGCGGCAGCGGTCCGTGATGCCATTACCTGCAGTTTCCCTCTATCGGGGGAAGGAGTTACGGCGGAGTTAATCCGGACGTCCCCTCCGTAGCGCTGATTGCCGGGTTGGCGACCCGATCGCGTGAGCCTCGGGTCACCCGAGAATCGTGGCGGCGAGTTCCTCGGCCAGCGCCGGGGTCGCCGCGGCGATCCCGGACCACCGCCGGGTCAGGTCCGGGTCGAATTCCAGGGCCCGGCCGCGCGCGTCGATGACCGTCCCGCCCGCCGCGGGCACGGTCACCAACGCGGCCGCGAGGTCGACGATCCGCAGGGTGTCCGAGCCCGCGTCGGCGAAGGCGTCGACCGAGCCCTCGGCGACGAGGATCGCCTCGAGGCACGTGGTGCCCAGGATGCGCAGCCGCCCGGCCCGGTCCGCCACGCGCAGCCAGGCGTCCCGGTTGGCCGACTTCGGCCGCAGCAGGTTGACCGTCGCGCCCGCCAGCCGCGTGCGCCCGCTCGTGCGGAACGCCGTCGGGTGCCCGACCCGCGCCCACCACGCCCGACCGGTGTCCAACCAGGTCGTCAGCGCCTCGGCGGGCAGGGTGTCGCGCACCAGCGCCCCGGCGAAGCACGACAGCGGCACCCCCGACGCGGCGTTGGCCGAGCCGTCCACCGGGTCGACCACCAGCGTCAGCGCCGAGCCGTGGTCGAGGAAGCCGATCTCCTCCGACAGCAGGTTGACCCCGCTGCGCTGCGCCGACTCCGCGATCGCCTCCTCGACGACGGCGTCCACCCGCATCGTCGGCGTGCCGTCCGCGCCCATGCCGACCTCCTCGGCGAGCGCGGCGCGCCCGTGCGAGCGGCGGATCACGCCGTAGGCGGCGGAGGCGGCGCGGGCGGCGTCGGCCAGCGCGGGGTGGACGTCGGCGGGCAGGTCGGGAACCGGCACAGGCCAGGCGATCAGGCTCACCCCGGCACCGTAACAAGACGAACGGCCCCTCCCGCCGGAAAGCGGGAGGGGCCGTCGCGATCGGACTCTAGATGAGGCCCAGGGCCTTCACCGCGTCGCGCTCCTCGACCAGCTCGGCCACGGAGGCGTCGATGCGGGCGCGGGAGAACTCGTTGATCTCCAGGCCCTGCACGATGGAGTACTCGCCGCCGGAGCAGGTCACCGGGAAGGACGAGATCAGGCCCTCGGGCACGCCGTAGGAGCCGTCCGACGGGATCGCCATGGAGGTCCAGTCGCCCTCGGCGGTGCCGTTGACCCAGTCGTGGACGTGGTTGAGCGCCGCGTTCGCCGCCGACGCCGCGCTGGACGCGCCCCGGGCCTCGATGATCGCCGCGCCGCGCTTGGCCACGGTCGGGATGTAGGTGTCGGCCAGCCACGCCTCGTCGTTGACCACCGACGCCGCCGACTGCCCGTTGACCTCGGCGTTGAACAGGTCGGGGTACTGGGTGGCCGAGTGGTTGCCCCAGATCGTCATCTTTTTGATGTCGGTGACCGCGCAGCCGACCTTGGCCGCCAGCTGCGAGAGCGCGCGGTTGTGGTCGAGGCGGGTCATCGCGGTGAAGCGCTCGCGCGGCACGTCGGGGGCGTGCGCGGACGCGATGAGGGCGTTGGTGTTGGCCGGGTTGCCGACGACCAGCACGCGCACGTCCGAGGCCGCGCCCGCGTTGATGGCCTCGCCCTGGGGCTTGAAGATGCCGCCGTTGGCCTCCAGCAGGTCGCCGCGCTCCATGCCCTTGGTGCGGGGCCGGGCGCCGACGAGCAGGGCCACGTTGACCCCGTCGAAGGCCTTCTTGGCGTCGTCGGTGATCTCGATGCCCGACAGCAGCGGGAAGGCGCAGTCGTCCAGCTCCATCGCGGTGCCCTCGGCGGCCTTGACCGCCTGCGGGATCTCCAGCAGCCGCAGGTTGACCTTGGTGTCGGGGCCGAGCAGGTGCCCCGATGCGATGCGGAACAGCAGCGCGTAGCCGATCTGTCCCGCGGCTCCGGTGACGGTCACGTTGACGGGTGCCACTTGGCAGTTCCCTCCCGGTGTCAGCGGGCTGCCATGCCTGCGGCGTCGCCCGGCGCAGTGGAGGCTACCAACCGCCGGGGGCGGCGGCGGTAGACGGTGAGCAGGGTCTCCGGCCGACCCCATCGGGTGGTTCTAACGCGACACCGTAACGCGCGGGCGTTCGAGCGGGCACCCTGCGGCGATCATGGCGCGCGTCCCCCCAGTTGGCCCAGGGAGAACGATGTCGGACGTGCGTGTCGCCCTGCTCGGCGCGGAGCTGCGCACCCAGCGCGACCGGGTCGGGCTGAGCCTGGCCGAGGTCACGGCCAAGGTGGGGATCAGCGCGGCCAAGCTGAGCCGGATGGAGAACGGCCGCGCGCCCCAGGCCCCCGACGACGTCGCCGCCCTGCTCGGCCTCTACGGCGTCACCGGGCTCAGCCGCGACGACCTGATCGACCTCGCGGCCAGCCTCAGCGACGGCGCGGGCGGGTCGGACTCGGCGCTGCGCTTCCTGGAGACGCGCGCGGCGATGATCGTGGACTACCAGTCGGCGCTGATCCCCGAGCTGCTGCAGACCGTCCCGTACGCCCAGGCCGCGCTGCGCGAGGTGGCCATGCTCGACGACGACTCCGTGCTGGACCGCTGGACGCAGCGCATCCACCGGCAGTCCGTGCTGCGCAAGCCGCAGCCGCCGCGCTACTACGCGATCATCGCCGACGCCGTCCTGCGCACCGCGGTCGGCGGGCCGGACGTGCTGCGCGAGCAGTTGCGGTACCTGGTCGAGGCGGGCGCGCGCCGGTCGGTGACGATCCGGGTGATCCCGGACCTGCCGCACGGGCACCCCGGCCTCGGCGGGCCGTTCCAGCGGCTGCAGTTCCCGCACCGGGGCGCGGTCGTGGTGCTGGACAAGCGCACGTCGCGGCTGTTCGTCGAGGACCAGGCCGAGGTGCGCCACTACGACCGGGTCGTGGTGGAGCTGCTGAGCACGGCGCTGTCCGAGGAGGACTCGCTGGCCAGGATCGCGCGGCTGGCTAGTTGAGCGGGCCGCCCTCGATGGTCACCGCGACCGCGATCACCATCGTGCCGAAGGCGGCGTAGGTCAGCACGTCGACGGCGCGGCCGCGGATGGCGACCAGGCCCGCCTGCTCGTCGCGGAGCAGGGCGCGCAGACCCGCGGCCAGCAGCAGCGCGAGCCCGATCCAGACGCTGCCCTCGCGCCAGTGGTACATGCTGATCCGCACGAGCCCGACCGCGACCACGGCCATGACCAGCACGAACGGCAGGTGGACGAGCGCCGGGTGCCGGGTCCTTGGCGGCTCGCCCCGGCCGCCGACCGGCTCGCTCACGACCGCGCGGTCCGCTCGGCGACCTCGACGGTGTTGCGCAGCAGCATGGCGATGGTCATCGGGCCGATGCCGCCGGGCATGGGCGCCAGGTACCCGGCGACCTCGCGCACGTCCGGGTGCACGTCGCCGACCAGGCCCCGGTCGGTGCGGGTGACGCCGACGTCGAGCACGGCCGCGCCGGGCTTGACCATGTCGGCGGTGATCAGGCCCGCGCTGCCCGCGGCGGCGACCACGATGTCGGCCCTGCGCACCTCGGCGGCGAGGTCCTTGGTGCCGGTGTGGCACAGGGTCACGGTCGCGTTCTCGCTGCGGCGGGTCAGCAGCAGGCCCAGCGGGCGGCCCGCGGTGACGCCGCGGCCGACGACGGTGACCCGGGCGCCCGCCAGCGGGACGTCGTAGCGGCGCAGCAGCTCCACGATGCCCACCGGCGTGCACGGCAGCGGGGCGACGTCGCCGAGGACGAGCTTGCCCAGGTTGGTGGGGTGCAGGCCGTCGGAGTCCTTGGCCGGGTCGACGCGCTCCAGGGCGCGGCCCGCGTCGAGGTGGCCGGGCAGCGGGAGCTGGATCAGGTAGCCGGTGCAGTCCGGGTTGGCGTTGAGCTCGTCGATCGTCGCCTCGAGCTCGGCCTGGCTGACGGTGGCGGGCAGGTCGCGGCGGATCGAGTTGATGCCGATCTTGCGGCAGAAGTTGTGCTTGCTGCGCACGTACGCCTGCGAGCCCGGGTCGTCGCCGACCAGGACGGTGCCGAGGCCGGGCACCACGCCGCGCTCGGCGAGGGCCGCCACGCGCACGCGCAGCTCGTCCAGGATCGCGTCTCGGGTCGCCTTGCCGTCCAGAATCGTCGCCGTCACGGCCGTCATCCTCTCATTGCGGGCCGACGCGCCGCCGCGACCACCACCGCGAGGAGGGTGACCGCCGCGCCCGCGAGCGTCGCCGTCGAGACGCCCCGGCCCAGCAGGTCCACGGCGATCGATCCGGTGATCTGCCCGCACACCGCGCACAGGCCCAGCAGCAGGACGCCGATGTGGCGGACGGCGAAGACGGCCGTGGTCAGCGCGACGATCCCGATGGCCCCGCCGGTGTAGAGCCACCAGTCCGTCGGCGGCGGCGCGGGCCAGCCGCGCACGACGACGTCGACGGCACACGCGAGGAGCAGCGCGACCGTGCCGACGGCGAAGTTGACCAGCGTGGCGAACCGGACGCTGCCGCTGGCGGCCCGCACGAGCCCGTTGACCGCCTGCTGCCAGCCCATGGCCGCGCCGCCGAGCGCGGGCAGGACCGCCAGCCACAGCGTCCTCGGCTCGCCGAACTCGTCGGAGACGGCGACGGCCACCGCGAGCACGGCCAGCGCCGCGCCGACCGCCCTCGGCCAGGTGATCGGGACCGGACCGCCCGGGCCGATGCCCGCGCGGTCGACGACCAGGCTGCTGACCACCTGCCCGGCGACCACGGCGACGGTGAAGACCGCGACGCCCAGGATCGAGGCCGTCAGGCCCTGCGTGGTGACGTACCAGGCGCCCGCGACGCCGCCCAGGCACTGCCACGGCCGCAGCTCGCCGGAGCGCAGCGCGCGGACCCAGCGGCCCACCGCCGCCCTCGGGTTCCGCGCCGAGGCCACGACCAGGCACAACAGCGCGAGCCCCACGCCGAAGGACACCAGCGCGGCGAACAGCCCGTCGCCGAGGCCGCGCGCGAGTTCCCCGTTGATCCGGCTCTGCACGGCGATCGCCGTGCCGCCGGTGAAGGCCGCGAGCAGCCCCGCGAGCCGTTTCAGATCCACCGGTGGCGCACCGCGTGGACGGCCAGCTGGAAGCGGGAGGTCGCGCCCGCGTGCTCCATCAGCCGCTGGAGGTGGCGGAAGACCGTGCGCCTGCTGATGCCGAGCTGGCGGGCGATGGAGTCGTCGTTGGCGCCCGCGGCGAGCAGGCCGAGCAGGCGCTGCTCGATCGGCTGCACCGGGGACACCGCGTGCGCCCCGGCCTGCAGCGGCACCGCCAGCCGCCACGACGCCTCGAACAGCCCGACCAGCGCGGAGAGCAGCGAACTGGGGTGCACGACCAGCAGCGACCGGTTGACGTCGGCCTCGGCGACCGGCAGCGACACCGTGGCGAACTGCTGGTCCACGATGGTCAGCTTCACCGGCACCTCGGGCAGCACCCGCGCCTGCTCGCCCGCGGCGACGCACGGCTGGATGTTGTTGGCGTAGCGGGCGGGGTCCTCAACGGACGCGCGCGCATAGACCACGCGGTAGGTGACCTCGCCGCGCGCGAGCTGTTCCAGCTCGGCGTTGTTGACGTGCCCCTCGGTGAAGTACGGCGGGGACTCCAGCCTGCGGATCTCGGTGCGCGCGCTCAGCTCCATCTGCTGGATGCGCTGGGCGATCGCGGTGCCGGTGACGACCTCGATCAGGTCGTCGGTGCGCTGGGGGGAGACCGCGCGGCGGAAGGTGTCGTAGGCGTTGAGGGTGGCGACGCGGGCCTGCTCCAGCTCGCTGGCCCGTCTGCGGCTGAGGATCTCCAGGCCGGACGCGGGCGGCACCGGGGTGAACACGGTGCCGTGCGGGCCGCCGGTGCCGACGAGCCCGGCGTCGGTGAGCGCCCGCACCGCCACGCGCACGCCCGGCTGCGGGCGGCCGATCCCCGCGGCGATCTCCTCGGCGGTGGAGGGGCCGGTGCGCAGCAGGTACTGGTAGGCGTGGATCTCGTCGTCGGGCAGGCCGAGACGGGACAGGTGCGGCGCCAGATCGCCGTCGGACATGCTGACCTCCGTCGGTGCACGCGGAGACTGGCACACCTGTGCCGCCGGCACAAACAGGGCGGTAAATCACCCGCTCGGGTTGACGTTGCCGCTGACTTTGCGTCATCGCCGCAGGCAGGACCGGGGCGGCGGGTCCACCGTGTGCTCTCGCACCCGGGACAGGGGAAGATAGGCGCGTGGCAGGACCTACCCAGCTCAACCCGACCGAACAGGACGCCCTGGTCAAGCAGATCGGGCTGGCGCTGCTGCGGGCCGCGCCGACCGACTGGGCCTCGATCGAGGTGTCGTTCCGCGCCATCGGCCGTTACACGGAGGTGCACGGCCAGGTCGTCTTCCCCGACGACACCACCGCCGACCTGCCGGTCGCCCCCGAGATCGGCGCCCTGTTCGCGCGGCTGCGCGCGGGCATGTACCGGGAGGGCCGGGGCACCTGGTTCAACGCCCGGTACCAGCTCGACCGGCCCGCCGCCTACAACCTGGAGTACGACCGGGACGAGCCGCGCTGGCAGAACCAGCCGCCGCCCCCGGCGTTCTTCGACGAGCTGCGGATGTTCCCCCGCGAGGACGAGAACGTCCCGGAGTGGCTGACCAGGACGCTGGCGGCGCTGCAGCCGCCGTTCCGCACCGCGCGCCTCTTCGACGGCATGGGCCCGGCCGGGCCGGTGCTCAACCGCCCGCCCGTCGACGGCGAGGAGCGCGAGCGCGTCCAGCACTACCTCGACGCCGCACCGCTGGCGCTGCCCGCGCGCGGCTACGACACCGACCTCTTCGACGAGGAGCGCCGCCAGACGGTCCCGATCGCCTTCCACACCGACGGCGTCTGGATCTGGCCCGCCGCGGTCAACTTCTACCTGCGCACGCACGGCGTCCCGCCGGACCCCGAGCTGGTGGCGCACATCCGCCGGGCCGAGTTCCACATGCCGGAGGTCGACGAGCAGGCCAGGACCGCGGCGGCGGCGTTCATCGCCGGGCCGAGGCGTCCGCCGGTGCGCCCGCCGGACATGGCCCAGCCCGAGCAGCCCGCCGAGGGCGAGCCCGCCGCGCCGACCTTCGACCACCCGGAGCGGGTGCCGGAGGAGTCCGCCCAGGACGAGCCGAACGTGCCCGACCCGGTCACCGTCGACGAGCCGCTGCCGCCGGTCACGCCCGCGGCGGAGGTCGTGGAGCGCCTGCGCGCCCGGCTGGACGAGCTGGGCGTGCCGGAGTCGGCGTACACCGTGGGGACCCCGTCGGGTCCGGCGTGGACGATGGAGCAGACGGGCGAGGGCTGGCGGGTCGGCTGGTTCGACGGGCACTACGTCGCGCCCGCCGTGTTCGCCGACGCAGGCGACGCTGCCGCGTTCCTGGCGGGCAAGCTGATCCTGGAGTCCCCGCCCGCGTCGAGCCCCGGCCCGTCGACGGTCAGTGCGCCCCTGGCGGAACTCGAGGACGACGACGATGACTCCTACGACCGGCGCAGGCCGCTCCCCCCGAGCCGCCCGCTCCAGTCGAGCCCGTCCGGCGACGACCTGTTCCGCCCGGCCCGGCCGGTGGGCGACGGGCTGTTCGAGCCCCGCCAGTTCGATGACGACGACGAGGAGTACCGCCCGGGCCGCTTCGGCCAGTTCGCCCGCCGTGACTCCGAGACCCCGGAACCCGGCGCCGCGAAGCACTCCCGCGCCCAGGACGAGCCGTTCACCCCGCCCACCGAGCCCCCGCCGCACGAACAACTCTTCACCCACGGCGGCGCGGCTCCCCAGACGTTCACGGCGCCGGAGGCCTCCGCCGAGGAGGCGGACGCGGCCACCCCGCAGTCGGACGAACGTCAGCTCCCGCCCCCCGACTCGCCCGAGTTCGCCCGCGAGGACGAACTCGCCGCCGACGAGCGATTCGACGGGGGCGCCCAGTTCGACGAGCCCTTCGCCGCCAGCCGGTCGGCCGGATCGGGCGAGCAGGACACTCCCACCGGGCCGGGCGAATCCGAAGCGCACGACCAGTCCGCCCCCGCCCAGCCAGGCGAGCACGAGGGCCAAGACCAACTCGCACCCGGACAGTCCGGCGAGGACAGCCTCTTCGCTCCCCGCCAGCAAGCCGAGGACGACGCCTTCGCTCCCACCGGCCAACCGGGCGAACACGACTTCGCCGCCAGCGGCGCCCCCGGACAGCCGATCGGCCCCGACGATCACGCCCAGTTCGTTCCTCCTGCCGACGCGGGCGGACAGCGGTTCGGCGAAGCCGAGAACCAGTTCGCCCCGCCGCATGCCAGCGACGCAGCAGACCACCGTTTTGCGCCGGGTGACCAGGAGGGGCAGGAGCAGCTGAGCTCCCAGCCGCCGTTCGCGGGTGGGGAACCGGGTGGGCAGTTCGGGCAGGCTCCCGAGTCCGGGGGCCAGTTCGACCAGCCCGAGCCCGGCCACTTCGACCACGCCGAGCCCGGCCAGTTCGGGAAGGCCGAGCCCGGCCAGTTCCACCAGCCCGAGCCCAGCCAGTTCGACCAGGTGCCCGGCCAGTTCGACCAAGCGGGGCGCGGTCAGTTCGGGCAGGCCGAGCCCGCTCAGTTCGGGCAGGCGGAGCCCGGTCGGCTCGGGCAGGACGAGCCCAGCCAGCCCAGGCAGGGCGAGCCCGGTCAGTTCGGCCAGGCCGAGCCCGGCCAATTCGGCCAGGCCGAGCCCGCACAGTTCGGCCAGGCCGAGCCCGGCCAGTTCAGGCAGGGCGAACCCGGCCACTTCAACCAGGCCGAGCCCGGCCAGTTCGGGCAGGGCGAGCCGGTGGGGCAGTTTGCGCAGGCAGGCGAGCCCGGGGGCCAGTTCGGGCACGGTGGACCTGGGGGCCAGTTCGGCCGCCCGGGCGAGCCTGGCGGCCCGTTCAACCAGGCAGGCGAGGGTGCAGGCCCGTTCGGCCAGCCGGCAGGCCACTTCAACCAGCCAGGCGAACCCGCAGGCCCATTCGGTCAAGCGGGCGAGCCTGCAGGCCAGTTCGGTCAGGCGGGCGAGCCCGCAGGTCAGTTCGGTCAAGCGGGCGAGCCGGTCGGCCAGTTCGGTCAGACAGGAGAACCCGGCAGGCAGTTCGGGCACCAGGGCGAGCCCGTGGGTCAGTTCGGGCAGGCAGGCGAGCCTGGCGCTCAGTTCGGCCACCCAGGCGAGGCCGACAGGCAGTTCGGTCACCCGGGCGAGGCCGGCGGGCAGTTCGGGCAGGCAGGCGAGCCTGGCGGGCAGTTTGGTCACCCGGGCGAGGCCGGCGGGCAGTTCAACCAGGCTGGAGAGCCCTCAGGGCAGTTCGGGCGACCTGGCGAGCCCGTGGGGCCGTTCGGGCAGCCGGGTGAGCCGGTCGGCCCGTTCGGCCAGGAACCCGGGCGCCAGTTCGGGCACCCGGGCGAGCCGGGAGCTCAATTCGGGCAGCCGGGTGAGCCCGTGGGCCAGTTCGGTCAGGCAGGCGAATCCGGACGTCAGTTCGGGCACGCGGGCGAGGCCGCTGCGCACGGGCAGGCAGGCGAGCCTGGCCGTCAGTTCGGGCACCCAGGTGAGGCAGGCCACTTCGCCCAGCCTGCTGAGCCCGGTGGGCAGGCGGCGCCAGCTGGCGAGTCTGTTGGCCAGTTCGCGCAGGCGGGCGAGCCGGTGGGGCAGTTCGCCCAAGCGGGCGAGCCGGGCGGACAGTTCGCCCAGCCCGGCGAGCCCGTGGGGCAATTCGCGCAGGCAGGCGGACAGTTCGCGCAGCCAGGCGAGCCCATGGGGCAGTTCGCGCAGCCAGGCGAGCCCATGGGGCAGTTCGCGCAGGCGGGCGAGCATGGCGGACAGTTCGCACAGCCGGGCGAGCACGGCGGGCAGTTCGGGCAGCCAGGTGACCACGGCGGACAGTTCGGGCAGCCGGGCGAGCACGGCGGACAGTTCGGGCAGCCGGGTGACCACGGAGGGCAGTTCGGGCAGCCAGGTGAGCGTGGTGGGCAGTTTGCGCCCTCGGGGGAGCCGGTGGGGCAGTTCGCGCAGGCTGGTGAGGCTGTGGGGCAGTTCGCCACCGCTGGTGGGCAGCCGTTCGGGGCTGGGCAGCAGGAGTTGGGTGCTCAGCAGGGGCGGCGGGAGGAGCAGGGCAGGGCGTTCGGCGAGGGTGGGCCGGGGCAGTTCGTGCCTCGGGGGCCGGAGCGGGCGCAGTCGGCTGAGCAGATGGCGCAGCAGGCCGGAGAAGGTGGGCGGCCGCGCAGGCCGCAGGACTGGCCGATCCAGCCGTTGCGGGGTGAGCCGCCGCTGACCCTGTTCCGGGGCAAGCAGCTGATCCAGCTCCCCGAAGGCACCGAGCTGGACCGCTACGGCGACCCCTCCGGCAACCTCACCTACGCGGTGGGCACGCCGTTCGACCGGCGGTCTCTGGTTCCCGACTGGATAAACCGCCCCTACCGGGCATACCGCGTCGTGCGGGCGACCGAGGCGCTGACCGGCGCGGCGATTCCGTGGTTCGACCAGCCCGGGGGCGGCACCGCGTACGTGCTCCCGCAGTCCATCGCCGAGCTCGTCAGCAACGGCGTGCTGGAGGAGATCCCCGACCGGCAGCCGCCTGCTAGGGCCTGAGGGTCAGACGGGCGGGATCAGCCCGGGGAAATGGCCGTCCTTGCGGCACGTGGGGCAGGGGCGGCCATTGTCCACCGTGCGGGGGACGCCGCCGATGATGGCCAGTTTGGGGTCGGCGACCATGCCGGACCCGCCGCACAGCGGGCAGATCGTCTGCAGCTCCGACGGCACCGTGCCGAACTCTTCTTCCCTCATCACCGACCTATCCACGCAAAACACCTGCCGCCCCACGGTACCCGCCGGGTGATCGGCGGTTCCCGGCGCGCCGCAAGGGGCGTACGGTGGGCAACCGGAGGCGCGGATGACCGACGAGACCGAGGACGAGCCGGACGTTCCCCCGCTGGTCCAGACCCTGTGCCACAACTGCCACGGATCCCGCTACACCGTGCAGACCGTCCACGCGGTCGTCGGCGGTGTGGGGCGCACCGTGCAGACGTCGCGGCCCTGCCCGTTCTGCGAGCAGGGCACCCTGGCGGGCATCGTCCCCCCGGTCTGACTCACCCGATCCGCAGCCCGTGGGCGGCGGCGAACACGACAGCGGCGTCGAGGTCGATGCGCGCGCCGCGCAGCTTGGCCTGGACCCAGCCGTCGGCGTCCACGCGGGCGCCGCGCAGGTCGGCGTCGCCGAGGTCGGTCTCGAACAGCCGGGCCCCGGTCAGGTCCGCGCCGCGCAGGTCGGTCTCGCGCAGGTCGGCGCCGTTGAGGTTCGCCTCGCGCAGCCGCAGGGCCGACAGGTCGGTCTTGCGCAGCGCCGCCCCGGCCAGGCTGACCAGGGTCAGGTCGCAGTCGCGGATGGTGACGGGCCGGAAGCGCACGTCGAGGAACGCCGAGCCGATCAGGCTGCATCCGGTGAACGTGCTCTCGGTCAGCGTCGTGCGGTCGAACGTGCACGACCGGAACGCCGTGCCGCGGTGCGTCGACTCGCCCAGGTCGGCCCTGGTGAAGACGCACTCGGTGAACACGCACGTCTCCGTCGTCAGCCCGCGCAGGTCGGCCTCGGTGAAGTCGCAGCGGGTGAAGTGGCGGCCGGTCCAGGTCTGGCCGTGGAAGTCGGCGTCGGTGTGGTCGATGTCTTCCTCGTGCACGCCGCCCACCCTGTCATGCCGCCCCGACAAGCGCCGTCACCAAGTGCAGCCGCCGCTCGGCAACCGACCGCAGCGGGGGCACCAGCAGCACCGGCAGGCCGAGTTCGACCGCCCCGCCGTCCGGCCGCGCCCGGTCGCCCACCATCAGCGTCGACGACGGCGACGTGCCCAGCGCGGCGAGCGCGTGGCGGAAGATCTCCGGGGACGGCTTCTGCACGCCCAGCTCGTAGGACAGCGCGTAGACGTCCACGACGTCGGCCAGCCCGGCCTTGGCGAACACCGGCCGCAGGTCGAAGTGGATGTCGCTCAGCACGGCGACGCGGCAGCCCGCGGCGGAGACCGCGCGCAGGGTGTCGGCGGCGTCCACGGCGAACGGGTTGTGCGCCGGGTCGGACTCCACCGCGTACAGCGCGTCCGCCAGCTCCTTGTCCAGCCCCGCTTGGGAGAACACCCGGTAGTAGGCGGCGTGGTGGATGGCCCGGGAGGTGTCGACGCCGGGTGCGTCCAGCAGGTCCTCGAAGACGGAGACGCGCTGCCAGATCTCCTCGGCGGAGGCGTCCCGGCCGATCAGGCACAGCGCCTCGCGCACCCAGGCGACCCCGTCCAGGGTGGTCACCAGGGTGCCGCGCCAGTCGAAGATCACGCCTTCCATCCATCCCCCCTCAGCGGAAATCCCGGGACGTGGCCGGGATTCGCATGTCCAGGTGCTGGAGCCGGTCGGCGTTGAGGCTGACCACCCCGTCGACGTTCTCCACCACCCCGCGCACCAACAGCGCCGAACTCGTGCGCGCGATTCGACGATACCGGGCCCACAGGCCCGGGGAGCACACTATGTTGATCATGCCAGTCTCGTCCTCCAGGTTGAGGAACGTCACCCCGCCAGCGGTCTGCGGCCGCTGCCGGTGGGTCACCGCGCCGCCGACCAGCACCCGGGTCCCACTCTCCACTTCGGACAGCGCCGCGGTGGTGAGCGCGCCGAGGCGGTCCAGCCGGGCGCGCAGGAACTCGGTCGGAAAGCTGTCCGGGGACAGCCCGGTCGCCCAGACGTCGGCCACGGCCAGTTCGAGGGCGTCCATGCCGGGCAGCGCGGGCGCGGCCACGCCGACCGCGGTGCCGGGCAGGAACTCCGGGCGCTCGGCCGCAGCCGCGCCCGCCGCCCACAGCGCCTCCCGCCTGGCCAGGCCGAAGCAGCCGAACGCGCCCGCGGTGGCCAGGGCCTCCATCTGCGCGCGGGTCAGCCCGACGCGCCGGGCCAGGTCGACCATGTCGGCGTACGGGCGGCCCGCGGCGATCCGCTCGGCCAGCTCGTCGCCGATGCCGCGCACCGAGCCCAGGCCCATCCGCACTGCCTTGCCCGCGTCCTCCAGCGTCGCGTGGGCGAGGCTGGCGTTGATGTCCGGGCCGCGCACCTCCACGCCGTGCCTGCGCGCGTCGGCGACGAGCGACTGCGGCGAGTAGAAGCCCATCGGCTGCGCGCGCAGCAGCGCGGCGCAGAACGCGGCGGGGTAGTACAGCTTGAACCACGCGCTGGCGAAGACCAGGTACGCGAAGCTGAGCGCGTGGCTCTCCGGGAAGCCGAAGTTGGCGAAGGCCAACAGCTTCTCGTAGATCCGGGCGGCCAGCTCGGGCCCGACGCCGTTGCGCGCGGCGCCCGCGTGGAAGCGCTCGCGCAGCCGCTCCATCCGCGCGGTGGAGCGCTTGGCGCCCATCGCGCGGCGCAGCTCATCCGCCTCGGCCGGGGTGAAGTCGGCCACGTCCACTGCGACCTGCATCAGCTGCTCCTGGAACAGCGGCACGCCCAGGGTCTTGCGCAGCGACTTCTCCAGCAGCGGGTGGTCGAAGGTGACGGGCTCCTTGCCGTTCTTGCGCCGGATGTACGGGTGCACGGAGCCGCCCTGGATCGGGCCGGGCCGGATCAGCGCGACCTCGACGACCAAATCGTAGAACTCGCGCGGGCGCAGCCGGGGCAGCGTCGCCATCTGCGCGCGGCTCTCCACCTGGAAGACCCCGACGGAGTCGGCGCGGCAGAGCATGTCGTAGACGTTCTGGTCGGCGAGGTCCAGCTCACCCATGTCGACGTCGACGCCGTGGTGCTCGGCGACGAGGTCGATGGCGTAGTGCAGCGCGGAGAGCATGCCCAGCCCGAGCAGGTCGAACTTGACCAGGTCGATGGCGGCGCAGTCGTCCTTGTCCCACTGCAGGACCGTGCGGTCCTTCATGCGCGCGGGCTCGACCGGGCAGACCTCGCTGACCGGGCGGTCGCAGATGACCATGCCGCCGGAGTGGATGCCCAGGTGCCGGGGGAAGTTCTCCAGCTGCCCGGCCAGCTCCAGCACCGGCTGCGGGATGTCGTGGTGGGTGTCGCCGACGGTGTCGGTCAGCGGGCCCCACCGGTCGATCTGCTTGCTCCACGCGTCCTGCTGGCCCGGCGAGTGGCCCAGCGCCTTGGCCATGTCGCGCACCGCGGACTTGGCGCGGTAGGTGATGACGTTGGCGACCTGGGCGGCGTGGCGGCGGCCGTGCTTGCGGTAGACGTACTGGATGACCTCCTCGCGCCGGTCGGACTCGATGTCGATGTCGATGTCCGGCGGCCCGTCGCGGGCCGGGGCGAGGAACCGCTCGAACAGCAGCTCCCAGCGCACGGCGTCCACCCGGGTGATGCCGAGGGCGAAGCACACCGCGGAGTTGGCAGCCGAGCCGCGGCCCTGGCAGAGGATGTCGTTGTCCCGGCAGAACCGCACGATGTCGTGCACGACGAGGAAGTAGCCGGGGAAGCCCAGCTCGGTGATCACCCGCAGCTCGTGGGCGAGCTGGGCGTAGGCGCGCGGGCGCTCGGCGGCGGAGCCGTAGACGCGCGCGGCGCCGCGGTAGGTCAGCTCGGCGAGGTAGCTGGCCTCGGTGTGTCCACTCGGGACGTCGAACGGCGGCAGCTTGGGCGCCAGCAGCCGCAGGTCGAAGGACAGCTGCACCCCGATCACGGCCGCGCGCTGCACCGCGCCGGGGTAGCGGGCGAAGCGGGCCAGCATCTCGTCGCCGGTGCGCAGGTGCGCGGTGGGCGCCGGGGGCAGCCAGCCCGCGAGGTCGTCCAGGCTGCGCCGGGCGCGCACGGCGGCGACCGCGGCGGCGAGGCGGCCGCGCTGCGGGTGGGCGTAGTGCACGGCATTGGTGGCGACGGTGGGCAGGCCGAGGTCCTTGGCCATCCCCGCCAGCAGGTCGTTGCGCGTGGAGTCGTCGGGATAGCCGTGGTCGGTCAGCTCGACGAAGACGCGGTCCTTGCCGTAGGCGGTGACGAGGTGGCGCAGCTGCTCGAACGCGGCCTGGGGACCTTGTCGCGCAAGCGCTTGCCGCACCGCGCCCTTGCGGCAGCCGGTGAGCACGACGCAGTGGTCGCGGGTCTGCTCGACGACGTAGGGCAGGTCGTACTGCGGCTTGCCCTTCTCCTCGCCCGCGAGGTGGGCTGTGGTGAGCACGCGGGAGAGCCGGTGGTAGCCGTCCTGGCCGTCGGCGAGCAGCAGCAGGTGCTCGCCACCGGGGTCGGGCCTGCCCGCCTGCGGCTCGGTGAGGCCGAGGCTGAGCTCGGCGCCGAAGACCGTCCGCACGCCCAGCTCCCGCGCGGCCTCGGCGAAGCGGACGACGCCGTACATGCCGTCGTGGTCGGTGATGGCGATGGCGTCCAGACCGAGCAGGGCGGCGGCCTCGACCAGTTCCTCGGGGTGGCTGGCGCCGTCGAGGAAGCTGAAGTTGGAGTGGCAGTGCAGCTCGGCGTAGGGGACGCGGGAGTCGCCGTCGGGGTGGTCGGTGGGACCCGGGTGCGCGGTGCCGCCGGTGGGCAGGTAGCGCTCGCGCCTGCGGGTCCAGGCGGGGCTGTCCCCGCCGTCGCCGACCTCCGGCGCGCGGCCGGAGAGGATGCGCTCCAGCTCCGACCACCGCACCGGCGGGTTGTTCCAGCCCATCGCCGTCCTCCGCTGGTGAGGGCCCGGGCGGCCCGTGGGGCGGGCCGCCCGGGCGGGGATCAGGACTCCGGGAGCGGCCCGCGCGGGTGCGGGATCAGCTCGGTGAGGTCGATCAGGTCGATCCAGTCGTCGTCGTCGCTCACCCGTAAATCCCCTCCACGGTCCATTTCTCGTCCTCCCTGCTCAGCAGCAGCGCTGCCTGGTTGTCCTCTTCGGACGCCTCGGCGAGCACGACCTGCAGCCGCGCCCGGCGTCTGCCCCGCGGGTCCCACCAGCGCTCGTCGACCGGCCACGGGCCCGACCAGGCCAGCACGCGGCGCGGCGGGTGGCGGCCGACGACGACCTCGGCCGGGTCGGCGGTGAGCCGGAAGCGGCCGGTCACCGCGACCTCCTCCCCCTCCGCGTCGCGGACGACGACGGGCAGCGGGCGGGGCGGGACGGTGGTCGGCGACGGGGCCGGGAGCGCGCCGGGCCACGGCCGGTCCGGCGGGGCGGGCGGGGTGCGGTCGTCGCCCCAGGGGACCAGGTGGACCCGGTCGGCGGGGCCGCGTCCCCCCGTCATCACCGGGATGAGCACGCCGTCGGGGCCCAGCAGGCCCTGGACGTGCACCATCGCCCGGGCCGCCCGCTCGGCGTGCTCGTCGTGCGCGCCCTGCCACAGGCCCAGCTGCAGCGCCCGGCCGTCGACCACCTCGACCGGGTCCAGCCGCAGCGCGGTGATCGGGGCGTCGGGCCGGTGGGGGCCGCTGAGCCAGCCGTCGAGCTGCCAGCGCAGCCGGTCGGCGATGCCCGCCGGGGTGAGCGGCTCCGCGCAGCGCCACACCCTGGCCAGCTCGGCCCCGGTGGCGGTGGCGGCGTGGATGGCCAGCCGGGTGCAGGCCAGCCCGTGCGCGGCCAGCCCGGCGTGCAGGCGCTCGGCGAGGGTGCGGGCGAGGAACGCGGCGGCGTCGACCCGGTCGACCGGCGGGTCGGGGTGCGCGGTGACGGCCAGGTCGGCAGGCGGGGTGCGGCGCGCGGCCGGGCGCTGCTCGCGGCCAGCGGCCAGCTGGTGGGCGTACGCGGCGGCGGCGCCGAAGCGGGTGGCCACGTCGCGCTGGTCCAGCGCGGCGAACGCGCCGAGCGTGCGGATGCCCAGGCGGCGCAGCAGGTCGACCAGCTCGGGCGAGTCCAGCTCGTGCACGCCCAGCGGGGCCAGGAACGCTGGCGTGTCCGCGACCAGCAGTCCCCTGCGGGCGGCCAGGGTCGCGGCGAAGAGGCCGTCGGCCATCCCGACCAGGCACTCGGCGTCGGCCCGCGCGCCGACGTGGTCGATCAGCCGCTCGGCGGCGGCCTCGGCTGACCCGAAGTACCCGACCGGGCCCCTGGCGGGCACGGCGACCACGCCCGGGCGCACCACCTCGACCCCGACCGCCAGCTCCTCGACGGCCGCGACGACCGGCTCGAACCGCCGCGCGTCGCGGTCGGGGTCGTCGGGCAGCACGACGAGCTCGGGGCAGCGCCCCTGCGCCTCCCGCCGCCGCAGCCCGACGGCGATCCCCTCGGCCCGCGCGGGCCCGTTGCACGCCACGACCCGGTTGGCCGCCACCACGGCCGCGGGCGTGTCGATGCCGACCCCGGCCGCGGCACTCGCGGCCACGACCGGCCAATCAGGACACCACACGACGAGCAGCACGACATCTCCCAGCTGGGGCCGGGTCCGCCGTGGGGAGCCGTCGGACAACAGGGTCGAACATACGTTCGAGTCCGAACGGGAGTCAAGCTCACGGACGGGTGATGCTCACAACCAGCCGAGCAGGGTCGCGGCGTGCGGGTTGCCCTCGGCCATGGCGCGCTCCGCGGACACCCGCGCCCAGCGGGCGATCCTCGGCTCCAGGTCGAGCGCGCGGGCCAGCAGCGGCCGGGCCTCGGCGGTGAAGCCGCGCAGGGCCAGGGTGATGCCCGCCGCGCGCAGGGCCGTCGGGTCGTCCGGGGCCAGGGCGACGGCGGCGCGGAGCTCGTCGGGGTCGTCGGTCATGTGGGCGCGGATGAGGTGGCGGTGGGCCCGGGCGGTGCGCAGCAGGCGGGCGAGGTCGCCGACGGGGTCGCGGGAGTCGTCCACCCGCAGGTCGACCACCGGGTCGTCGGGGTAGCCGGTCGGATGGGCGCCGGGGGTCGGGCCGACGACCAGCAGTGCGGCCGACTGCGGGCCGCGGACGTCCCCGCCCTCCCGCTCGGCCGCCGCCAGGGCCGCGACCAGGCGCTCGGCGAACGGGGCGGGGGACGACGCGGCCAGCATCGCCTGCCAGACGGTCGGCGCGGCCATCATGTTGGCCTGCGCGCTCACCGGCCCGCGCGTGGCGTGCCCGGCCTCGGGGATGCAGCCCGGGCCGGTGTGGGCGGCCGCGTCGCCGTCGACGCCGACCGCGGCGAACTGGGACTCCTCGGCGCCCGGCAGCGTGGCCACGGCCGCGACGGCCTGCGCGGCGGTCATGCCGGAGGCCATCAGGTCCAGCAGCATCGTCCGCCAGGTCAGCTCCGAGCCCGCCTGCGCGACCACCGCCCCGACGCCCGCCCGCGCGTCGGCGACCCGGGTGCCGATGGCCAGCACGCCGCTCTGCACCGCCACGCCGAGGCAGCCGGTCTCCTCATCCCGCGCCACGATCGAGTACGTCATGCGATCAACCTAGATCGGCCGGGCAGCGCCACCCCCACGCGGACCGGCCGCGCCGCCGCGCCCCGGCCTCGGGCGCGGATCTCCACCTGGCGCTCGCGCAGGACGCCGTCGCCCCGGCCGGGCCCGCTCCAGCGGGCGCGGGCGCAGCTCAACTCCACCTCGACCCCGGGCCACGACCCGAACGCCAGCAGCACCGACCCGCGGCTGCGCGCCCGCGCCGACAGCCTGCGCGCGTCGGCTTCCCGCAACCCGCCCGCGACGGCGACCACGGCGAACCCGTCCAACAACGCGGCCACGACCCGCACCAGCTCCAGCCCCGGCCTCGGCACCAGCGCCAACCGCTCCGCGGGCACCCCGCTCTCGGTCGCGGCCAGCACGCCGAGGTCGGGCAGCCCGACCACAGCCGCCCACGCCCCGTCGGCCACCGCCCCGGCCATCAACGCCACCAACAGCGCCCGCGACCCCCGCACCCCCACCGTCGCGCCCCGGCGCAGCCCGCCCCAGGGGAACAGCGGCGCGAGATCCGGCCAGACCGGCAACACCTCCGGCCCATCCCCACCCCCCACCCGCTCGGCGACCGCGGCCCGCAAGGCGGCGATCCCATCCCCACTGGCCCGCCGCAGCCCCCCGCCGGACGCGTCCGCGACGCGCCGGTCCTCAACTCCGGGAACGCCGCCAAGCCGCCGCCCACCGGCTGACCGCGCCGCCTCGGGGCCATCCGCCCGCCCTCCGGCGGGCCGGCGGTCGCCCGCCAGCGGCACCACGGCAGGGGCATCCGGGCCGCGCTCCCCGGACCCGGAAACGTCGTGGATGAGCCGCGCGCCCGCCAACCTCACGACCTCGGGCACCGCCGAGGCCTCTGCCTGCTCCCCTGGCCCCGCAACACCACCCGGCTGCGGCTCGGAGGCTTCCCACAGGCCGTCCGCCTGGCGGGAGCGGTTGGGCGTGGCGGGACGGGGCCGCCGCGGATTGCCCATGTCGATCACCTACCCATGTCGAGCACCACCCACTTGCCGAACACCCCAGTTCAGCGATCTTTGTCGAGGATCACTCAGTTTTGTTGCGCGCAGAAAAGGGGCGCCGACCGCCCTCGAATACTTCCCCGCGCTCGAAGGCGATCGGCTTGCCCCATGGCGACACCTTCCTCACGTCGTCCGCGTACCGCTCATACGCGTCCGCCGTGGGGAGCCGGCGTCCGGGGCGTCCGGCCTCGACTCCGTCGGCCCCGTTGGGTCGAACACGTGTTCGACACCCACGACATTACCCGGCCACCGGCCGGTGTCAACCCGGAAAGGGCAAAGCGACTGACCCGGACGGGTCAGTCGCTTTGTGAGACTCAGTGCGCGAAGTGCCGCGTCCCGGTCAGGTACATCGTCACGCCCGCCGCCTCGGCAGCGGCGATCACCTCGGCGTCGCGGACCGAGCCGCCCGGCTGGACGACAGCGCGGACGCCGGCATCCAGCAGCACCTCGAGGCCGTCCGGGAACGGGAAGAACGCGTCCGACGCGGCCACCGAGCCCGCCGCCCGCGCGCCCGCCCTGGACACCGCCAGCCGGGCCGCGTCCACGCGGTTGACCTGGCCCATGCCCACCCCGACGGTAGCGCCGCCGGAGGCCAGCAGGATGGCGTTCGACTTCACCGCCCGGCACGCGCGCCACGCGAACGCCAGGTCGGCCAGGCCAGCCTCGTCGAGCGGGGTGCCGGTGGCCAGGGTCCACTTGGCCGGGTCGTCGCCCTCGGCGGCGATGGTGTCGAGGGTCTGCAGCAGCAGGCCGCCGGACACCGGGCGCAGCTCCACGCCGCCGCGCGCGGGCGGCTCGGCGAGCAGGATGCGCAGGTTCTTCTTCCGGGAGAGCACCTCGACCGCGCCGTCGGCGTACGCCGGGGCCACCACGACCTCGGTGAAGATGTCGGCCACCTGCTCGGCCATCGCCAGGCTCACCTCGCGGTTGGCCGCGACGATCCCGCCGAAGGCGCTGGTCGGGTCGCACGCGTTGGCCTTGCGGTGCGCGTCCGCGATGTCCACAGAGGACACCGCGATCCCGCAGGGGTTGGCGTGCTTGATGATCGCCACGCACGCGTCGTCGTGGTCGAAGGCGGCGCGCCAGGCGGCGTCGGCGTCGATGTAGTTGTTGTACGACATCTCCTTGCCGTGCAACTGCTTGGCCGTCGCCAGCCCCACCGCGCCGTCATTGCGCGCGTACAGCGCCGCCTTCTGGTGCGGGTTCTCCCCGTACCGCAGCACCGACTGGCGGCTCCACGACGCCCCCGCCCACGCGGGGAACTCCTCGGCCCCGAACTCCGCGCCCATCCACGACGCCACCGCGATGTCGTACGACGCGGTGTGCCGGTAGGCGTCCACGGCCAGCCCGCGCCGGTCGGCCAGGGTGAAGCCGCCCGCGGCGACCTCGGACAGCACCCACGGGTACCGCGCCGGGTCCACGACGACGGCCACGCTGGCGTGGTTCTTCGCCGCCGCGCGCACCATCGCGGGCCCGCCGATGTCGATCTGCTCGACGCACTCCGCCGCCGACGCGCCCGAGGCGACCGTCTTCACGAACGGGTAGAGGTTCACCACCAGCAGGTCGAACGGCGCGATGTCCAGCTCGCCGAGCTGGGCGACGTGCGCGGGGTTGGTCGTGTCGGCCAGCAGCCCGGCGTGCACCCGGGGGTGCAGGGTCTTCACCCGCCCGTCGAAGGACTCCGGGAAGCCGGTCACCTGCTCCACCGGCGTCACCGGCACCCCCGCGTCGGCCAGCGTCCGCGCCGTGCCGCCGGTCGAGACGATCTCCACACCGGCCGCGTGCAGGCCGGTCGCCAGTTCCAGGAGACCGGACTTGTCGGACACGCCGATCAGCGCACGGCGCACGGCCTTGCGGGACTCGGTCACGGGATGCTCACCTTCCGTCCGTCCACGGTGTAGCCGTCGCGGGCCATCCGGGCGACCACGTCGACCAGGAGCCGCCGCTCCACCACCTTGATGCGTTCGTGCAGGGCGGCCTCGTCGTCGCCGGGATCGACCGGGACGGCCTCCTGGGCGATGATCGGGCCGGTGTCGACGCCGCCGTCGACCAGGTGCACCGTGCTGCCGGTGACCCGGACCCCGTGGGCCAGCGCGTCGGCGACCGCGTGCGCGCCGGGGAACGCGGGCAGCAGCGCGGGATGGGTGTTGACGATCCGGCCGCCGAAGCGGGCAAGGAACGCCGGGCCGAGGATCTTCATGAAGCCCGCGGACACGATCAGGTCCGGCTCGTGCGCGGCGACGGCGTCGGCGAGCGCGGCGTCCCACGCGGCGCGGTCGGCGTGGTCGCGCAGCCGCACGGCGAAGGTCGGCAGGCCCGCGCGCTCGGCGCGCTCCAGCCCGGCGATGCCCGCGCGGTCCGCGCCGACGGCGACGATCCGGGCGGGCAGGTCGGCGTCGAGCAGGGCCTGCAGGAGGGTGCCCGAACCCGACACCAGGACGACGACCCGGGCATCGGGCATGGGCGGGCGGTGAACGCTCAGCGTGGTCTCCTGCGGACGCCGGAACGGGGTGTGTCCAGCGTAAGGCGTCCGTTAACGATCTTCGTCGGCGGCGTCGGTGTCCGACGCCACACCGTCGGCCGCAGGGTCGGCCGTGTCGTCGGCGGTGTCGTCGGCAGTGTCGTCGGCCGCCTCGACCGCCGCATCGTCCTCATCGGACTCCTCGGGGCTGTCCGGCTCGTCGGTCCCGTCCGGCTCCCCGGGCTCGTCCTCGTCGGCGTCGGCCTCCGGCTCGATGAGCCCGGCGGCGACCGGGTGCGGCCCGGCGAACCAGGCGAGCACCCCGGCGGGCACGCCGATCCAGCCGACCATGGCCAGCGACAACGCGGCAGCGCGCAGGTCGAGCGGGTCGAACGGCCCGCCGCCGAGCGCGCCGCCCGCCGACCCGGCCAGCACGGCGACGACCGCGGCGACCAGGATCGAGGCCACCGACACCGCCCGCAGCCGCGCCACCGGCGACTCGTCCGCGTCCCGCAGCGCCCAGCCCACCAGCAGGCCCACGGCGAGCGGCAGGACGAACAGCGCGGGCCACCAGGGCTGCGGCCCGCTCGGCAACGCGCCCAGCAGCGGCACCGCGGGCACCGCGCCACCGCTGAACCCCAGCGGCGCCACCGACACCTCGCCGATGCCGAACCCCGGCCCGGCCGCGAACCCCAGCCCGGCGATGACCGCGTTCGGCAGGTATCCCAGCGACAGCAGGAACAGCCCGGCGCTCTCCCCGGCGCCGCCGGTGAACAGCGAGGTCACCCGCCCGAACGCCGTGACCAGCCCGATGACGACCACGACGGCGCCGACGGCGACCAGCGCGACGCAGGCGAGCACGCCCGCCCGCAGCCCGCGCACCGCCAGCGGGTCGATCCGGCCGCTGAGCCCGGTCAGCACCTCCGAGCGCCGCGCCAGCGCGACGACGCACGCCGCGCCGCTGATCAGCGCCGGGTAGTAGAAGCCCGCCAGCGGGTCGACCCGCAGCGGTCCGTCGAGCAGCAGCGCGGCGGTCAGGCCCGCGGCGGCGTGCGCGAGCGCGACGACGCCCGCGATGCACCCGGTCTGCTGAGGCCCCCGCGCGTCCGCCCGCCGGGCCGCGACCGCGACGACCCACCCGACGAGCAGCGCGAGCAGCAGGGTCGGCAGCAGCGGCAGCGCGCCGAGCGCGCGGTCGGAGATCACCAGCGGCACCTGGTAGGCGGCCAGCCAGCCGGGCACCGCGGCGCCGAGCACCCCGTCGACGCTGAACGACGCCCGCGGCGCGAACGCGGTGACCAGCGCGAACACCGCGGCTATCGCGGCGTGTCCGAGGAGGAGCGGCAGCAGCGCGGCGGCCGCCAGCGTGCGGACCCGCGGGCGCGCTGGCGTCCGCAGCGGGGACTCATCGAGCAGCGCCATGTGTCCACTGTGGCATCGGCGTTGCTCCGAACGGGTCAGCCACGCCGACACGCGAATGGGCGATGCCGGGGTCCGGCATCGCCCATTCGAGGTACGTCGGCTACGGCTGCTGCTGCGGGTACCCGCCCGGCGGCGTGCCAGGGGCCTGCTGCCCGAACTGGCCCTGCTGCGGGGCGAACGTCGTCTGCTGGCTCGACACCGGCGGCTGGCCGAACTGGCCCGGCTGCTGCGGCATCGGCTGGCCCGGCTGACCCGGCTGGCCCGGCATCTGCTGCTGGCCGAACTGGCCCGACGGCGGGTTGTAGCCGCCCGGCTGCGCGTAGGGCGCGTGGTGCTGCGGCGCCGGGGGCTTGATGATGCCCGCGTCCATCAGGAACGCGGCCACCGCGGCCGCTGCCTGGATCAGGCCGAAGATCAGCAGCAGGATCGCGCCCGTGCCGTCGAGGCCGCCGAACAGGCCGAACAGGACCGTCAGCGCCGAGGCCACCGCGATCGCGGGCACCAGGATGCCGGGCTTCTTGTCCTCGCCGGGCAGGATGACCTTCAGCGAGAGCACGCCTGCGATCAGGAACAGCGCGGGCACCACCGAGGCGATCTCGAAGTAGTTCGAGCCGGGGCCGACCTCGGCGAAGCCGAGGAAGAAGTTGAGCAGGCCGAGGCCGGCGACGCCCAGATGCAGCATCTGCGCGACGGTGAACTTCGGACCCGCCGACGGCGGCGGACCGTAAGCCTGGGTGGGCTGCTGCCCGGGGCCCGGGTAGCCACCCGGTGCACCGCCTGGGTAGGACATCGCGTGCTCTCCTCGCTTGGGCCTGTGTTACGCCGAGCCTGGCGCGAACGCTAGCTCATCCGGCCGGTTCGATGGTCACCGGCACGCGTTGGTTCCCCAGGCTGACGGACGAAAAACCCGCCACCCGGTGGATGGCGGGTCTTTCACCTGGTCTTATTACCGCGCGGCGAACAGCTCGCGGGCCAGGGCCGCGGTCTCCGACGGCGTCTTGCCGACCTTGACCCCGGCGGCCTCGAGGGCCTCCTTCTTGGCCTGGGCCGTGCCCGCCGAGCCGGAGACGATGGCGCCAGCGTGGCCCATGGTCTTGCCCTCGGGGGCGGTGAAGCCCGCGACGTAGCCGACGACCGGCTTGGTCACGTTCTCCTTGATGTAGGCGGCGGCCCGCTCCTCGGCGTCGCCGCCGATCTCGCCGATCATCACGATCAGCTCGGTCTCCGGGTCGGCCTCGAACGCGGCGAGCGCGTCGATGTGCGTGGTCCCGATGATCGGGTCGCCGCCGATGCCCACGGCCGAGGAGAAGCCGATGTCCCGCAGCTCGTACATCATCTGGTAGGTCAGCGTGCCCGACTTCGACACCAGGCCGATCTTGCCGGGGCCGGTGATGTCGGCGGGGATGATGCCCGCGTTCGACTTGCCGGGGCTGATCAGGCCGGGGCAGTTCGGGCCGATGATCCGGGTCTTGTTGCCCGTGGCCACCGCGTGCGCCCAGAAGTAGGCGGTGTCGTGCACCGGGATGCCCTCGGTGATGACCACCGCGAGGCCGATGCCCGCGTCGATGGCCTCGATGACGGCGTCCTTGGCGAACTTCGGCGGGACGAAGATCACGGTCACGTCCGCGCCGGTCTCCGCCATCGCCTCGGCCACGGTGCCGAACACCGGGAGCGAGGTGCCGTCGATGTCGGCGGTGGTGCCCGCCTTGCGCGGGTTCACGCCGCCGACGATCTGGGTGCCGGACTTGAGCATGCGCGAGGTGTGCTTGGTGCCCTCGGCGCCGGTCATGCCCTGGACGATGACCTTGCTGTTCTCGGTCAGGAAGATTGCCATGGGTCAGGCTCCAGCAGCGGCGAGTTCGGCGGCCTTGTCGGCGGCGTTGTCCATCGTGTCGACCACGGTCACCAGCGGGTGGTTGGCCTCGGCCAGGATGCGCCGACCCTCGTCGACGTTGTTGCCGTCCAGGCGGACGACCAGCGGCTTGGTGGCCTCGTCGCCGAGGATCTCCAGCGCCTTGACGATGCCGTTGGCGACCGCGTCGCAGGCGGTGATGCCGCCGAAGACGTTGACGAACACGGACTTGACGTCCGCGTCGCCCAGGATGATGTGCAGGCCGTTGGCCATCACCTCGGCCGAGGCGCCGCCGCCGATGTCGAGGAAGTTGGCGGGCTTGACGCCGCCGTGCTTCTCGCCCGCGTAGGCCACCACGTCCAGGGTGGACATGACCAGGCCTGCGCCGTTGCCGATGATGCCGACCTCGCCGTCGAGCTTGACGTAGTTGAGGTCCTTCTCCTTGGCGGCGGCCTCGAGCGGGTTCTCCGCGTCCTTGTCCACCAGGTCGGCGTGCGCCGGGTGGCGGAAGTCGGCGTTGCCGTCGAGGGTGACCTTGCCGTCGAGGGCGATGATGTTGTCCTGCGGGTCGCGGACCAGCGGGTTCACCTCGACCAGCGTGGCGTCCTCGCCGACGAAGGTGTCCCACAGCTTCACGATGACCTCGGCCGCCTTCTCGGCGACCTCGGCGGGGATCCTGGCCGCGACGGCGATCTCGCGCGCCTTGGCGATGTCGACACCGGCGATCGCGTCCACCGGGACCTTGGCCAGCGCGTCGGGGCGCTCGACGGCCAGCTGCTCGATGTCCATGCCGCCCTCGGCGGAGGCCATCGCCAGGAAGGTGCGGTTGGCCCGGTCGAGCAGGAACGAGAAGTAGTACTCCTCGGCGATGTCGGAGGCTGGGGTCACCAGCACGCGCCGCGTGATGTGGCCCTTGATGTCCAGGCCCAGGATGTTCTCGGCCTTCGCCTGCGCGTCATCCGGGGTGTCGGCCAGCTTCACGCCACCGGCCTTGCCGCGGCCACCGGTCTTGACCTGCGCCTTGATGACGACGGTCTGGCCGAGCCGCGCCGCGATCTCGCGGGCTTTCTCGGGGGTGTCGGCCACGTCGCCCGGCAGGACCGGGACGTCGTGGGCGGCGAAGAGGTCCTTCGCCTGGTACTCGTACAGGTCCACGCGACAGTCTCCTGACTACGGTGTCGACACGATTGCTGTCGGACGTCAAGACCCTAGCGAGCAGGGTTTTCGGTTGACACTTCGCACCCGGTGAGGTAGCTCACCTTGGGTGGTGAGTTCGGTCACCGGCAGTGTCCACCCAGGCCAGGACGTCCGCGGCGGGTACCACCGGGATGTCGTCGACCAGGGCGGCGACGGCGTCGGCGTGATCGGCGACGGCCACGGCGTCCGGGTCCTCCTGGGCGGCGACGGCCGCGGCCGGACCGGGCGCGAGCGGTCCGGTGTAGACGACCTCGACGCCGCGGTCGCGCAGTTCCCTGGCGAGCGCGGGCAGGTCCCCGACGAGCACGACGCGGATCATCGGCGCGCGCTCACCGCGGTCGCGGCGGCGATCACCAGCGCGACGACCGCCGCGATGGCCAGCCACAGGCCCTGGCCGGGGCGGCCGTCGGCGGCGCGGGCGGCGGTGAGCGGGTACTCCAGGGCGCGGAAGCCGACGAGGGCGGCGGCGCCGAGCAGCAGCGCGCCCGCGCGCGGCGGCCGGGCTGCCGGGGCGAGCGCGGCGGCGGCGACCACCGCGCCCAGGGCGATCAGCAGGCCCCAGGACGCGAAGCGGAACTCCGCCCAGATGCCGGGGGCGACCAGGTCGGGGGCCTTGAGGACGGGCAGCCCGTAGGCGCCGACGGCCAGCAGCGCGGCCACGGCGGCGGGCGCGGCGACCGGGAGGGCGTAGCTGCGCTCGGTCAGGTCGACGTCGTCGCGCTCCGCGCCGCCCGCGATGGCGGCGGTGACCGCGGCGGCGCAGGCGAGGACCAGCGCGAGGCCAGCGAACCAGACGCCCGCGCCGACGGTGACCGCGCCGCTGGCCCCGGTCGCGGTGAACGCCGCGTCCAGGCTTCCCGCGGCGGCGAGGCCGACCCCGGCGAGCACGACGATGAACGCGGGCCGGGTCGCGGCGGCCGACCCCGAGGCGAGCATCGGCGCCGACAGCAGCAGCACGGCGACGGCGACGGGGAGGAACAGCCTGCTGGCGTAGGCGGGCGGGGTGTCGATGCCGTCGGCGACGATCAGGCTGCTGGTGCCCGCGATGACGGCGGCGGCCGAGGTGAGCACGCCGAGGACGCCCGCGACGCGGTGCAGGCTGCGGAGGTCGAGCCGGACGTCGGCGTCCTTGGCGCTGGCGGCGGGGCTGACCGACCACAGCGCGGCGGCGAGGGCGGCGGTGGCGGCGAGGGCCAGGAACGGGCCGAAGGCCGGGTGCAGCAGCTCGGTGAACAGTCCCGCCGTGATCTGCGGGACGGTGACGGCGGCGACGGCGGCGAGCAGGCCGAGGACCATGCCGCGGGCGACGGCCAGGTTGGCGGCGCTGCCCGCGAAGACGGCGGCACCCGCGGCGCCCAGGGCGAGGGCGAGCAGCCCGTACCGGGCGGGGGCGGGCGAGTCGACGACGCCGAGCGCGAGGACGAAGGCGTTGTCGGAGGCGAAGGGGACGACCAGCAGCCCGACGGCGGCGATGGTCCCGGCGAGGAGCGCGGACCGCGTGAACACCGAGCGCGCCCGGGTGGGGCGGTCGGCGGAGGGGTCGTCGAACTCGGCGGCGTAGACCGAGCCGGGCTCCGCGCCCGCCCTGGCGAGCGCGAGCGCCCCGGCCACGGCGGCGAGCACGTGGCCAGCGACGAGCAGCCAGAGCCCGGCGGCGGGCTCCAGGGGCGCGAGGCTGGTCGGGACCAGGATCTCGGGCCGGGAGGCCCGCAGGACGTCAACGGCCAGCTGGAGGTCGACGAGGGCACGCCCCGGGGCGAGCAGCGCGGCGCCGACGAGGACACCCGCGCCGGTCACCGCCCTGCCGGTCACGGCGAACGCGATGGCGATGGCCGCCGGGAGAAGCGCGAGAACCACGAGAAGCGCGGTGGACGCGTACCCGGGCGGCGGGGCGTCGGCCATGACCCCTACCACCGGGCCAGCGGCGGTGAGCACGGCACCGGCGAGAGCGACACCAAGCCCTGCCTTGAGCCGAACGGGAACGTCAACCCACCCGATCCGCTCAGCGGACAGGGCATCAGGACCGGTCCGGTCCAGCGGCTTGTGGGTCCGCGCAGTCATCGCAGGCAACGCTAGCAAGGTGGCGGGCTGTCGACCGATCAACACCACGGGGGGTGGGGGTGTTTCTTGGGGCCTTGCCCGGTTTGGGGGCGCGGTCAGGCGCAGGTGGGCGCGGTCGGACCCGTCAGCCTTGGGCGGGCGGTCAGTTCCGTCAGCCTCGGGCGGGTCTTGGCGGGTTTGGGACCGCGGTCAGCCGCAGGTGGGCGCGGGCGACCCCGTCAACCCTCGGGCGGGCGCGGGCGACCTCGTCAGCCTTGGGCGGGCGCGGGCGGCTCGCCGGTTCCCGGCGTTGCTCGTGGTTTAAGAGCGTCCTCGCCGGACGGGCTGGTCTCCGGGATGGTCGGGCTTGCCTGCCATCCCGTCGACCTCCCGGAGGGTTACCACACCCAGGGTGGGGGCGCGGAGCTTGCGTTGTCGCTGGCCGAGGCCCTGGGGGCCTCGGCCTGGCAAGTTCCTGTTTTGTTTGGGGGCCGCGCCCCCACCCTGGGTGTGGTAAGGCTGCGCCAGGTCGACGGGATGGCAGGCAAGCCCTGGTTTGGGTGGGTGTGTTGCGTATGCGTTTGGGTGGGCTGGGGTCCCCCGTGAACCCCTGCCCTTGGGTGTCCGTGTCGGTCGGTCTTGTTGCTTTGGGGTGCCACCCGAACGGCCGATTGAAACGAGACCCACGTCACACTAAAGACGTGAGTTCGGCTTAACTTTGTGTAGTTCTCGCAGGACATGACCTTGGGGGGTTGGCGGGGCTTTACGGATTCAGGTGGGCGCTGTTGCCCATCGCGGTATCTCCCCGTTACTGTCCCCGCGTCCGTTGTCACGGTCAGATCACGGTTAGGGCTGGGCGGCAACCTCCCCCGGGAAGCCGTCCGAACTGGGTCCCCCGCCCGGTGAAACCGCCCCCGCCGAGCACGGCCCGTCCCCCGCGGGTCTCGGCGGACGAGGTCTGACTCCCCGAAGGCGGAAGGCCAGGTCTTGTCCCGACATCGCTCGTCCGGCGGTGAACTCGAGTTCGCCGTCGACGATCAGGCGCTGGAACGCACGAGGAATACCCGCGGTCGCGGGGTACACCGGATCGCTCCGCCGTCGTCGGCGTTGCGTGGGCGGGTTGTGGTCGCCGCCGTCGCGGTGGGCGCCTTCGCCGCCGCCGCTGCCGGGCAGACGCTGCAGGGCGCGGTGGGCGAGCAGGCCGCCAGCGCCGACGAGATCATGCCGCTGGCCAACCCGGGCGACGCCGCCGCTTCCATGGGTATCGGCGGCGACACCGCGGGCGCGCCGGAGCTGCTGGCGCTGGCCGCGACCTCGGACGGCGCCATCGAGGCCGAGAAGATGGCCACCACCGAGCGGGTCGTCCAGGAGAAGGAAGAGCGGCTCGCCGAGGAGGAGGCCCGCAGGCGCGAGGCCGCCCGGCCCAAGTACGTCCGCCCGACGACCGGGATCTTCACCTCCGGGTTCGGCGCCCGCTGGGGCCGCACCCACTACGGCATCGACATCGCCAACCGCATCGGCACGCCGATCGTCTCCGTGGCCGACGGCCGCGTCATCGAGGCAGGGCCCGCGGGCGGCTTCGGGCTCTGGCTGCGCGTCCAGCACGACGACGGCACCATCGCCGTCTACGGCCACATCAACGACTACGTCGTCAACGAGGGCGACCGGGTCAAGGCGGGCGAGCTGATCGCCCACATGGGCAACCGCGGCCAGTCGACCGGCCCGCACCTGCACTTCGAGATCTGGCAGGACGGCTACAAGATGAACCCGTCCAGCTGGCTCAACCGCCACGGCATCGGCTACTGAGCCCCATTCCCGGTCGTCCTTGACCACGGTCTACCCCCTCGTCGATCCGACGAGGAGGAGTCAACCGCAGGGCACCGACAATTCTCGAACGTACGTTCTAGAGCTTCACCAGCGGCACGCTGCCGATCAGCATCAGCCGGATCGTGCCCGCCGAGCCGAAGTCGATCGTGGCCGTCGCGCGGGGACCGACGCCGTCCGTCGCCACCACCGTGCCCAGCCCGTACTTGTCGTGGTTGACGCGGTCGCCCACGTTCAGCGACAGCGCCGGGGTGTCCTTCCAGCGGGCCGTGGGCGCGGGCCTGCTCGTCGCGCCGAGACCGCCGCCGGAGCGCCCGCCCCACGTCGTCGCGCGGGTCGGCGCGGCCCGCTCGGGGCCGGTGCGCCGCCAGTCGATCAGGTCGGCCGGGATCTCGGCGAAGAACCGCGACGCCGGGTTGCTCATCGGCTGGCCCCAGGCGGCGCGCACGATCGCCCGGGACAGGTACAGCTTCTGCCGGGCCCGGGTGATCCCCACATACGCCAGCCGCCGCTCCTCGGCCAGCTCGACCGGGTCGCTGAGCGCGCGCAGGTGCGGGAAGACGCCGTCCTCCCAGCCCGTGCTGAACACGACCGGGTACTCCAGGCCCTTCGCGGTGTGCAGGGTCATCAGCGTGACCACGCCGCTGGACTCCTCGTCGCCGTCGGGGATGGAGTCGGCGTCGGCGACCAGGGACACCCGCTCCAGGAACGCCGCGAGCGAGCCGGACTCCGGCAGCGGGACCGGGGCGGTGTCCGGCGGGGCGTCGTCGGGGACGACGCCGGGGCCCTCGGCGAACTCCCTGGCCACCGTCACCAGCTCCGTCAGGTTCTCCAGCCGGGTGCCGTCCTGCGGGTCGTCGCTGGCCTCCAGCTCGGCGCGGTAGCCGGTCTGGTCGAGCACGGCGTCGAGGACCTCGGCGACGTCCTGCCCGTCGTCGACGAACCGGCGCAGGCCGTCGATCAGCTCGACGAACCCGGCGATCGCCCGCTGCGAGCGCGGGTTGAGCATGGCCACCCGGCCGTCGGCCGCGTCGCGCAGCGCGGCGGCGAAGGAGATCCGCTCCCGCTCGGCGTGGGTCGACACGCACGCCTCGGCGCGGTCGCCGATGCCCCGCTTGGGCACGTTCAGGATCCGCCGCAGCGAGACGGTGTCCTCGGGGTTGGCCAGCACCCGCAGGTACGCCAGCATGTCGCGGACCTCGCGGCGCTCGTAGAAGCGGACGCCGCCGACGACCCGGTAGGGCAGGCCCAGCCGGATGAAGATCTCCTCGAACACGCGGGACTGGTTGTTGGTCCGGTAGAACACCGCGATGTCGTTGTTGTTCGCCTCGCCCGCGTCGACCAGCCGGTCGATCTCGTGGGCGACGAACGCGGCCTCGTCGTGCTCGTTGTCGCCGACGTAGCCGACGATCTTGTCGCCCTTGCCCAGCGCGGTCCACAGGCGCTTGTCGCGGCGGTTGGGGTTGCGGGAGATGACGGCGTTGGCGGCGTCGAGGATCGTCTGCGTGGAGCGGTAGTTCTGCTCCAGCATCACCGTCGTCGCGTTGGGATAGTCCCGCTCGAACTCGACGATGTTGCGGATCGTGGCGCCGCGGAAGGCGTAGATGGACTGGTCGGCGTCGCCGACGACGCACAGCTCCGCGGGCGGCAGGTCCCCGGTGCCCTTGCCGACCAGCTCGCGCACCAGCACGTACTGGGCGTGGTTGGTGTCCTGGTACTCGTCGACCAGGATGTGCCGGAAGCGGCGGTGGTAGTACTCGGCGACGTCCGGGAACAGCTGGAGCATCTCGACCGTGCGCATGATCAGGTCGTCGAAGTCCATCGCGTTGGCCTGCGAGAGCCGCCGCTGGTACTCGGCGTACACCTCGGCGACCCGGCGCTCCAGGTCGTTGGCTGCGTTGGCCGCAGCCGTCTCGGCGTCGATCAGCTCGTTCTTGAGGTTCGACAGGTGCACCGACAGGGTGCGTGCCGAATAGCGCTTGGGGTCGAGGTCCAGGTCGCGCGCGACCAGGGTGATGAGCCTGCGCGAGTCGTCGGCGTCGTAGATGGAGAACCCGGAGGTCAGCCCCAGCGTCTTGGCCTCGCGGCGCAGGATGCGCACGCACATGGAGTGGAACGTCGACACCCACATGGCGTTGGCGCGGCGCCCGACCAGGTCGACCACGCGCTCCTTCATCTCCGCGGCGGCCTTGTTGGTGAACGTGATCGCCATGATCTCGCCGGGGTGCGCGTGCCGCTCGGCGAGCAGGTGGGCGATGCGGCGGGTGAGCACCCTGGTCTTGCCCGAGCCAGCGCCCGCGACCACCAGCAGCGGCGATCCGGCGTGCTCGACGGCCCGGCGCTGCTGCTCGTTGAGGTCGTCGAGGCTGTGCGCGGCCGGGCGCGGCGCGGGAGTGGGGCTGGGGAGGTCGAATAGCGCTTCCATTTGCCGGTCACGGTACCCGGGCGTGCCGACGATCGCGAAGATCCCGCCTCGACCCGGCGGCGGTCGGTGTGCGAGAATCGGCGACGTGCATCGCCGTTACTTCTTTTTCTACGGGACCCGGACTCCGGCTCCCGTGATGGCGTAGGCACCACAAACCCACACGAAAGCCCCGGAGTCCTCGGACCCCGGGGCTTTCGTGCGCCAGGGCCGGAACTCCCCAGGACCCGCAGAGGACGATGATGAGCACCGTGTCCCAGGAACCGAAGTCGGACAAGAGCGTGGAGTTGCCGCAGCCCGCCGAGGTCGCCGAGCTGCGCAAGGAGATCGATGAGCTGGACCGGGAGATCCTGCGGCTGGTGAAGCGCCGCGCGGAGGTCTCCCAGCGCATCGGCGCGGCGCGGATGGCGGCGGGCGGGCCGCGCATCGTCGTCAACCGGGAGATGGACGTGCTCGCCCGCTACCGCGAGCTCGGCACGGCGGGCCGGATGCTGGCGATGGCCCTGTTGGACCTCGGCCGGGGCAAGCTCGGCCGATAATCAGGGAATCTCCCCCATTCCGGGCGGGCCGCGCTGCGGCACACTGGGATCATGGGACTCATCGCGCTGATCGTGGTCGTCGTCGCGCTTGTCGTGACCCTCGGCCACGCGGCTTATCTCGGGCTGCTGAACGCGGCGGCGAAGAAGAAGGGCGCGGCGGGGTCGCAGGTCGCCCGGGACGTGCGCGCCAGGCTGCCGGTGGCGGGGGCCACCGCGGCGGGCGCGCTGCTGGCCGGGCTGATCTCGTCGGGCTCCGGCTTCGCCGACGTCCTGGCGATCCTGCTGGCGGCCGGGTCGGCGGCGATCGCCGGGTCGGCCCAGGTCGCCGCCCAGCAGCGCTACCAGATCGGCCGTTGACACGATCGGGTGAGACGCGGGCAGCCGCGCGAACGCTGCGCGACGACCTAGGCTTGCCGGAATGAGCCGGGCCTTGGTCGTCTTCGCCCACCCCGACGACGTCGACTTCGGCGCCGCGGGCACGGTCGCGGCGTGGACGTCGGCGGGCGTCGAGGTGGCCTACTGCGTCGGCACCTCCGGCGAGGCCGGGTCGCACCCGGGCGCGGTGCGCGAGGCCGAGCAGCGCGCGGCCGCCGCCGAGGTCGGGGTCAGCGACGTCGTCTTCCTCGGCTACCCCGACGGGCGGCTCACCGCGTCCCTCGACCTGCGCCGCGACATCGCCCGGCAGATCCGGCGGTTCCGGCCGGACCGGGTGCTCGCCTGGAGCCCGGAGATCAACTGGGACCACGTCGTCACCGCCCACCCCGACCACCGGGCCATGGGCGAGGCGGCGTTCGCCGCGGTCTACCCCGACGCCCGCAACGCGCACGCGCACCCCGAGCTGCTGGCCGAGGGCCTGCGGCCGTGGACGGTGCCCGAGCTGTGGCTGGCCGACGCCCCGGCCCGGCTGCGCAACCACGCGGTGGACATCACCGCGCACTTCGACCGCAAGCTGGCCGCCTTGCGCAGCCATGTCACCCAGACAGGCGGCAATTCCGGGCTTGAGGCCCAACTTCGCGCACACTTCTCCGCAGTGGCCGCGCGCCACGGCATCACCGGACTGGCCGAGGAGTTCCAGGTCGTCGACACGAGCTGAACGGACAGGAGTCGCCACAGATGACAGGGGGGCACCACAGCGGCAGACACCGGCGGGGCCGGAGCCCCCTGGCGTGGACGCCGCGCACGCGGGACCGGCGGGACCGGGCGCACGCCCTCGCCGAGGCCGACACCGACATCATCCCGATCATCGACGAGTACCCCGACCTGCCCGCCGCCGGGCTGGCGAAGTTCAACCTGGGCAGCATCCCGGCGTCGGTCACGCCGCCGCGCAGCACGCGGCGGGCGGCCTGGTTCGCGGTGACCTCCTCCGCGCTGGTCATCGTCGGCCTGGTGTACGCCGCAGCGGCGCTGGTCACCGGCCCGCGCAGGCCGGACGTCGTCGACGCCCTCCCCGGCCTGCCGACGGTGCCGCAGCCCTACGCCGAGCCAGTGGTGACGACGACGTCGGCGGCGACGCCGACGCGCTCGGCCCCGCCGAGCACCACGACGCGCACCACCACCAGCGCGCGCGAGCCGAGGACCGCGCTCATGCCGACGCGGCAGGCAGCGCCCGCCACCGAGTCGCAGGCGGCCGCGCCGTCGACGCACCCGACCCGGGTCACGGTGTCCACGCCCGTGCTGGTCGGCCCGGCGACCGACACCGAGGCGATGGGCGACCAGACCGAGGTGTACTACCGGCAGGTGACCGAGGACCCGGAGGCCGCGCACGCGATGACCGCCGGGGAGCTGCACGACGAGGGGCCGGACTCCATCGGGCGGCGGTACGCGGGCATCGAGCGGGTCGAGGTCAAGAGCATCACCATCGACGCCAACCGGGGGACGACGCGCTCGGAGCTGCTCGTGGTCCGCGAGGACGGCACGGTGACCTCCATGGAGCGCGAGCTGACCTTCACCTACGGCTCGGACCCCAAGATCAGCGCGGACAGCGCCGCATCATGAACCGTTGCGCCGTCCGGGGCGACCAGGGCGGCGGAGTACGCAATCTCCGCTACCCCGATCGTCGGCCGGATGCCGGTAAACAGGTGTGCTCCGAGTCACTATTACTCCATTCGAGTGATATTTGCCGGTTGCCTCTCGCCTCGATCGGGTGAAGCGCCGAGAAAGGGTGGTGTGAGGGCGCGGAGCAGGGTACGAGTGGCCCCGTAGTGGACGGCGGACGAAGGACAATGGCAGTGGAACGACCGGGTCCCGGCAGGCGTCGGGTGCGCTCTGGGGCCGTCCGCGCCACCGAGCTCATCGACCGCGCGGGACGCCGTTTCCCCCGCTCACAGCCGCCGTCGCGGCGGGCGGCGCCTGCCGAGGAGCCGTCGGCGGCGCCCTCGGTCGACCCGCCGTCGCGCCGGATGCGGGCGGCCAAGCTGGCGGGCCTCGTCCTGGCCGCGCTGACGCTGTGCGGCACGGTCGGCACGGCCGCCGTGGTGTCCCGCGAGCGCGGCGACGCCGTCGGCGCGGACGCACCCGGCCCGATCACCGGCAGACGCGCGCTGCTGCCCGACGACCTCACCGCCGCGGTCTCCCATGCCTCCTCCGTCGCGAGCACGACCTTCGCCGCGCCGACGACGGCGGCCTCCACCGCGATCGTCGCCCGCACCTCCCGGCCCGCGACCGACCAGGGCACCTCGCCCGCCGACGGCAGCACCAGCCCGGTCTCGACCTCCGGGCTCTCCGACGGCGAACTCGTCGCCGAGTACTACCGGCTGGTGCGCAGCGACCCGGGCAACGCGTTCACCCTGCTCTCCGGCGCCGAGTTCGGCGCGGACCTCGGCCAGTTCCTCACCGCGTGGTCGGCGGTGACCGACGTGCGGGTCATGGACATCGAGACGACCGCGGAGGGCGTGGTGGCGGATGTGCGCATGCATTTGGTGACCGGCCAGACGCTGTGGGTGCGCCAGCTGTTCCACGTGACAGACGACACACCCCGCCGGATCGCCAACGTCACGCTGCTGTCGGCGCAGGTCGGCTGACCAGCCAATCACACGTTCGGGCGACCTGTTCGCCCGGATTGTGACACCATGTAACGGCCACTGGAGCGGCCTCGGCGATCCGGGACTGCGTTCGACCGCGCTGCGTGAACGCCTAGCCTGGATAAGTCGGCCTGGGGCCAACGTCGCCGTGTGGGTCGCCCACCGGGCCCAGGACGCCATGGACGAGCAGCCCGTGCACGGAGCGCGCGGGCAAGGGAGGTTCCGGTCGGATGAGCGACGAGGGCCGGCTGGTCGCCGGGCGCTACCGGCTGGCTGAGCGCATCGGCAACGGCGCGATGGGCGTGGTCTGGCGCGGGGTCGACGAGCGCCTCAACCGCGAGGTCGCGATCAAGCAGCTCATCCTGTCCCCGCTGCTGCCCGCCGACGAGGCCGAGGAGGCGGTCGCGCGCTGCCTGCGCGAGGGCCGCATCGCCGCCAAGCTGCACCACCCGAACGCCATCGGCGTGTTCGACGTGGTCGACGCCGACGGCACGCCATGGCTGGTCATGGAGTACCTGCCGTCGGTGAGCCTGGCCAGCGAGCTGGCCGAGCACGGCACGCTGCCGGTGGCCGAGGTGGCCCGCATCGGCCAGCAGATCGCCGCCGCCCTGGCCGCGGCGCACGCGGCCGGGATCGTGCACCGCGACGTCAAGCCGGGCAACATCCTGCTCGGCCACGACGGCACGGTGAAGATCACCGACTTCGGCATCTCCCGGGCGACCGACGACGTGACCGTCACCAAGACGGGCCTGATCGCGGGCACGCCCGCGTACCTGTCGCCGGAGGTCGCCGTCGGCCGCGACCCGTCGCCCGCCTCCGACGTCTACTCCCTCGGCTCGACGCTCTACGCCGCGATCGAGGGCGAGCCGCCGTTCGGGCTGACCGAGAACACCCTCGGCCTGCTGCACGCCGTGGCCGCTGGCAAGATCAACCCGCCGCAGCGCTCCGGGGCGCTGACCCCGGTGCTCGTCGCGCTGCTGGCCGCCGACCCCGAGGCCCGCCCGAGCGCGTCGCGGGTGCGGGAGATGCTGGGCGCGGTGGCCAGGGGCGAGGAGCCCGACCTGCCCGCGACCGCGCTGGTCGCGCCGGTCCCCGCGGGCGACGAGTCCACCCGGCTGGTGGCGAGCCCGGCTGCGCTCGGGACCGGCACCGGCGTGCGCGCGCTGGGCACCGGGACCGGCCGCCCGGTCGGCCCGCCGCCCGCCCGGTCGCACCGCCCGCTGATGTTCGCCAGCGCGGGCGTGGCCATCGTCATCGCGCTGGGCGCGTGGCTGCTGGTGCGCAGCACCGGCGCCGACGACCCGACCAACGGGACCACGCCGCCGCCGCAGGCCCCGGTCGCGACGACGGAGGTCGTGACGACCACGGAGGCGACTACGGACGCGCGCGAGCCGACCACTACGGTCGCTCCGACCACGACGGCGGAGCCGACCACCACGACGACGGCGGTTCCCACGACCACGGAGCCCACGACGACCACCCAGCCGACGACGAGCACCGAGCCGACGACGAGCGAGACGGACCCGACCGCCGAGCCGACCACGCCCAACCCGACCTCGAACGGCCAGCCCACCACGACGGCGGGTCAGCAGAAGCCCGACACCAACTAACCGGAGCGCCGATGTCGAGCGAGCAGACCCTGGTCGCGGGCCGTTACCGGCTGCTGACCAAGATCGGCAGCGGGGCGATGGGCGTGGTGTGGCAGGCGCGCGACGAGCGCCTGCACCGCACGGTCGCCGTCAAGCAGCTGCTCTCCCAGCCCGGGTTGAGCGCCGACCAGGCCGAGGAGGCCCGGCAGCGCGCGATGCGCGAGGGCCGCATCGCCGCCCGGCTGTCGCACCCGAACGCGATCACCGTCTACGACGTGGCCGAGCACGACGGCCAGCCGTGGCTGATCATGGAGTACCTGCCGTCGCGGAGCCTGGCCGCGGTGCTGTCCGAGCGGGAGACGATCCCGCCCGCCGAGGCGGCGCGCATCGGCTCGCAGGTGGCCGCCGCCCTGGTCGCCGCGCACGCGGCCGGGATCGTGCACCGCGACATCAAGCCCGCGAACGTGCTGCTCGGCGACGACGGCACGGTCAAGATCACCGACTTCGGCATCTCCCGGGCGACCGGCGACATCACCGTGACCGCGACCGGGATGCTGGCGGGCACGCCCGCCTACCTGGCGCCCGAGGTGGCCAAGGGCGAGACGCCAGCGCCGTCGTCGGACGTGTTCTCCCTCGGCTCGACGCTCTACACCGCCGTCGAGGGCCATTCGCCGTTCGGGCTGAGCGAGAACACCCTCGCCCTGCTGTACGCGGTCGCCGCAGGCAAGATCACCCCGCCGAAGCAGGCCGGGCCGCTGACCGCGCTGCTCATGCAGCTGCTGCGGACCAACCCGGCCGAGCGCCCGACCATGACCCAGGCCCGGGAGGGCCTGGCCGCGATCGCCGCAGGCAAGCCGCTGCCCACCGCCACGGTCGCCAACCAGCTCACCGACCCGTACCCGAAGCCGCCAGCGCGGCCGGTCGCCGGGCCGCCCGCCACCCCGCCGCCGGGCACCCGGCTGGACATGCACCCGTTCAGCGAACCGCCCCGGCCCCAGCAGCAGCCGCGCCCCATGGGCCCGCGCACGCCCGCAGGCGGCGTCCGCACCGCGCCCCCGCAGCAGCAGCGCAGACCGGAGCGGGACGTGCGCTCGATCGTGCTGACCGTGCTGGCCATCGTCGCCGCGGCCCTGGTCGGCATCCTGGTCGCCAGCCTCATCACCAAGAGCGACGGCAAGCGCGCCGACGAGAACCCGAACCCGCCGACTGTGACGCAGGAGCGGCCCGCGGAGACCACGACCACGAGCGCGCGGCCGACCACCACCACGACCACCACGACGACGACAACCACCACCACGACGACGACCACGCCCAAGCCGACGCCGCGGGACTACGAGACCTTCATCAAGCAGTACTACGGCCTGCTCCCGGCGAACACCGAGGCGGCGTGGAACCTGCTCACGCCCAACGCGCAGCGGCTCTCCGGCGGCTACGAGTCGTTCAAGAGCTTCTACGGCGGCATGAAGAAGGTCGAGGCGAGCCGGGTGAACGCCACCGCGAACGGCAGCGTCACCGCCCGGATCAAGTTCGAGCCCAAGGACGGCGACGACTCGACCGAGCACTACGCCTTCGTCGTCGTGGCCGACGACATGGGCGTCATGCGCATCGACAGCTTCCGCAAGACCGGCGGCGAGGACGGCTAGGCGGCCGCCGCCTCGCGCAGCGCGGTGAGCAGCCCCCGCACCGCGGGGTGGTCCAAAGCGGACTCGCGCACGGCGGCGTGGATCACGCGCACCGGCTCGGGCTTGCGCAGCCGCCGCACCACGACCCCGGGGTGCCTGCTGCCCAGGCCCATCCTCGGGATCACCGAGACGCCGAGGCCAGCGGCGACGAAACCCTGCGCCGAGGTGTAGTCCTCGCTCTCCACCACGACGTCGGGGCTGAAGCCCGCGGCGGCGCACGCGTCGAGCAGGATGCGCAGGCACGGGCCCGGCGGCCACTCGCTGCCCACCCACGGCTCCTCGGCGAGGTCGGCCAGGTCCAGCACCCGCTTGGCGGCCAGCCGGTGCCCGCGCGGCAGCACGGCCTGATAGGGGTCGTCCAGCAGGTGTTCGGTGTGGACGCCGGGCGAGACCAGCCTGCTCGAGCGGTGGATGAAGATCGCGACGTCGGCGTGGCCGCGCTCCACCTCGATCAGCGGGTCCTCCGGGTCGATCAGCTTCAGGTCCACCCGCACGCCCGGGTGCTCGCGGCGCAGGCGGGCCAGCGCGGGCGGCACCAGCGACGCGCCCGCGGTGGTGAAGTACCGCACGACGACGCGTCCGGTGACGCCCGCGCGCAGGTCGGCCAGCGCGGTCTCGGCCTCGGCCACCCGGGTGCCGATCGCCCCGGCGTGCTCGGTCAGCAGCAGCCCCGCCGGGGTGGGCCGCACGCCGCGGCCGAAGCGCTCCAGCAGCACCATGCCGACCTCCTTCTCCAGCGCGGCGATCTGCTGGCTGATGGCGGAGGGCGTGTAGCCGAGGTTGGTCGCGGCCGCGGTCACCGAGCCGCTGGTCACGACCGCGCGCAGGACCTGGAGGCGGCGGACGTCGAGCATGTAGCGCAGCTTAATTGTCGGTCCAGCACTTTTCACTTGTCCTGAGCGGACCGCGCGGGCAGCGTGTGCGCGGAAGGAGCGTGTGATGGTTGGCGGACGGGGGACCCTCATCCGAATGGGCCTGCTGGCCCTGATGTGGGGATCGAGCTTTCTCTGGATCGAGATCGCCCTGACCGGGCTGAGCCCGGTCCAGATCTCGGTCGCGCGCTGCGTGCTCGGCGCGCTGGTGCTCGTCGGACTGTGCTACGCGGCGGGCAAGCGGCTGCCGAGGGACTGGCGGGCGTGGGGGCACATGACGCTGGCGGCGGTGTTCGCCAACGCCCTGCCGTTCACCCTGTTCGCCGTCGGCCAACAGACCGTGGATTCGGGCGTGGCCGGGGTCATCAACGCGACGACGCCGCTGTGGCAGCTGGTGATCGGGCTCATGCTGGGCACCGACCGCGGCATGGGCGGCATCCGCCTCCTCGGCCTCCTCCTCGGCTTCGGCGGCACCCTGCTGATCTTCGCCCCGTGGAACGCGGGCCTCATGGGCTGGGGCGCCCTGGTCATCCTCGCCGCCGCCATCAGCTACGCGGTGGCCTACGCGTACATCGACCGCACGATGAAGGGCCGCGGCGTCGCCCCGATCGCGATGTCGGCGACCCAGCTGGTGTCGGCGACGTGGCTGGTGGCGCTGGCCCTGCCGGTGGGCGGCCTCCAGCCGGTGTCGCTGACCTGGCAGGTCATCCTGGCCATCGCGGTGCTGGGCGTCTTCGGCACCGGCTTCGCCTTCGCCCTCTTCTACCGCCTGCTGTCCGACGAGGGCCCCACCAACGCCTCCGTGGTGGGCTACCTGCTCCCGGTGGTCTCAGTCCTCCTGGGCGCCATTTTCCTGGGCGAGGACCTGAACCTCCGCATCATCGCGGGCATGATCATCGTCCTGGCAGGCGTAGCCATGACCCGAATCCCCCGCCGCCCACCGACGACACCCGCCGTGCTCGCGGCCGAGGACGAACCACGGGCCCCCGCACGGCTGGACTAGGCGAACCGGATCACACCAACCGCCGGTCCGAAGCCCATCGGGAGAGTTCGTATCGGTTCGACAGCTGGGTCTTCCGCAGCACGCTCGACACGTGCGTCTCCACGGTCTTCACCGAGATGAACAACTCCGACGCGATCTCCTTGTACGCGTACCCCCGCGCCAACAAGCGCAGCACGTCACGCTCGCGTGGCGTCAGCAGGTCCAGTTCCGGGTCGCTGATCGGGGCGGCGCCGGGGCGGTCCGCGAAAGCGTCCAGGACGAAACCCGCCAGCCGAGGCGAGAACACCGCGTCGCCCTCAGACACGCGGATGATGGCCTTGCCCAGCTCCGCCGCCGAGATCGTCTTCGTCACGTACCCCCGCGCCCCGGCCCGGATGACCGCGATGACGTCCTCCGCCGCGTCCGACACCGACAGGGCCAGGAACACCACCTCGGGGAACTTCGGCCGGGCCTGACGCAGGACCTCGGCCCCGCCCCCATCGGGCATGTGCACGTCCAGCAACACCACGTCCGGCTTCAGGTGGCCGATCCCGGCCACCGCCTCGCCGACCGATCCGGCCTCGCCGACCACCTCGATCTCGCCGTCGACGCTGTCGAGTTCGGCGCGCACCCCGGCGCGGAACATGCTGTGGTCGTCTACGAGGAACACCCGGACACTCATGTGACCACCTTCGCACGCGGCATCTGCAGTTCGACCTCGGTGCCCTCGCCCGGCGTCGTGCGCAGTCGGACCCGGCCGCCGTTGCGCTCCATCCTGCCGTGGATGGAGTCGGCGAGGCCATGGCGGTCCTCGGGCACGGTGTCGGGGTCGAACCCCTTGCCCCGGTCGCGCACAAACACGGTCACCTGCTCGGGCTCCACCTCCGCGTACACCGACACCTCGCCGACCCCGGCGTGCTTGGCCGCGTTGACCATGGCCTCGCGGGCGGCGGACACCACCGCGTGCAGGCCCTCGTCGAGCAGGCAGTCGCCGACGACGACGCTCTGCACGCTGATCGCGAAGGTGTCCTCCACCTCGCCTGCCGCCCTGGCCAGCACGTCGGAGAGGGCCTCTGCCTCGGCGACCTTGCCGTAGCCGGACGGGCTGTAGAGCCAGGTCCGCAGCTGCCGCTCCTGGCCGCGGGCCAGCCGCAGCACCTCGCGCGGGGACTCGGCCTGCTTCTGGATGAGGGCCAGCGTCTGCAGCACCGAGTCGTGCAGGTGGGCGGCGATCTCGGCGCGCTCCTCGGTGCGGATGCGGGCGCGCCGCTCCTCGCCGAGGTCGCGGACCAGCCGCAGCCACCACGGCACGGTCAGCAGGGCCACGCCGACCAGCGCGGCGACGACCGCGAGCAGGGTGAACTGCACCTGGCCGAGGCCCATGCTGGTGAGCAGGAAGATCGCGATGCCCGCGGCGACCAGCGCGGAGCCGGAGAGCACCCGCACGACCGCGGCCGGGCCGCCGCCGCCGAGCACCGCGCCCTTGGCCCGCCGCCGCTGCGACTGGTCGGCCTCGCGCCAGACCAGCGCCGCGCCGACCAGCGTCACGCCGATGCCGCCAGCGACCCAGCCGTTCACCGCGCTGGAGAGCCCCCACGCGCCGATCGTCAGGCCGAGGCCGAGGGCGAGCAGGCCGATGGCCTGCTGGCGCTCGCGGCCGGACACCTCGCGGGTCGGGGCGTCGGCTGGCTGCTGCGGAGCGAAGATCCAGAACAGGCCGTAGGCCAGCACGCCTGCGCCGCCCAGCGCCGCGCCGATGGTGAAGGCCATCCGCACCCACAGCACCGGCATGCCCAGGTGATCGGCCAGGCCGCCCGCGACGCCGCCCAGGGCGCGCCCGGTCCGGCGGCGCTGCAGCCGGGCGTCGCCGGGCAGCGCCACCGACGTGGGCCCGCTGCGGTCGATCTCGGCCTCCGGCTCGGTCATGGCTGTCTGCACACCAGCATGCTCACACGCGCGCGTGGCGACAACATCGGGGAACGACCCTGACTTCGGGTTCAGGGTCGTTCCCCGATGCGCGCGGCCCTGGCGAGGCGCGATCCTCGGTAGCGTGAGTGGAGCATCCAGGTCCTCCCAGGTGGAGGACACCGTCAAGGACATGTGGGCCACGCGCCCACGGCGGCCGCGGCGCGGCCGCAAGGTCGCGGGCGTCGCGGCCGGGATCGGGCAGCGCTACGGCATCGATCCGGTCGTCCCCCGCGTCCTGTTCGCCGTTCTGACCTTCTACGGCGGCGCGGGCCTGCTGTTCTACGTCCTGGGCTGGCTGCTGCTGCCCGAGGAGGACGACGAGGTCTCGCCGGTCGAGGCGCTGGCGGGCAAGGGCCGCAGCGCCACGTCACCGTTCTTCACCGTCGTGCTGTGCGCGTCGCTGATCCCGCTGTTCGCCTGGTTCCTCGACAAGGACTTCGGCGGGTTCTTCGGCCTGGTCGCCTGCGCGGTCCTGGTGTACGCGCTGCACCGGGGCCGGGCGCACCTCGGCCGCGTGCCGGAGCCGCCGGCGCAGTCTGCCCCCGAGCACCCCTCGGCCGTCGACTACGCCGCCCACACCGTCCCCGTCTACGTCCCGGAGCCGCCCATGTCGTCCCCCGTGCAGCCGGAGCTGGCCGACCAGGCCCCGCGCACGACGCCCCCGGAGTGGGACCCGCTCGGCGCGGCCCCGTTCGCCTGGGACCTGCCCGAGCCCAGCCGCCCCGAGCCCGAGGCCGAGCGGCCCGTGCCCGCCAAGCGGTCCAAGGCCGGTCTGGTCACCGTCGGCGTCTCGCTGCTGGCCGTGGGCGGCCTGGTGCTGGCCGGGCCCACGCTCGGCGACTGGGTCAGCGTGCCGCACGTGATCGGCGTGGTGCTGGGCATCGTCGGCATCGGCATGTTCCTCGGCTCGTTCCGCCGCGGCGGCCGCGGGCTGATCGGCCTGGCCGCGCCGCTGGCCGCGCTGGGCATCGCGATGACCGTGGTGTGGCCGGACGGCTTCGAGGGCGGGGGCATGGGCGACCTGCGCGCCCAGCCCACGACGCTGGCCCAGGTGCAGCCGGAGTACGTGCGCAACGTCGGCTCGGTCGAACTCGACCTGACCGCGCTGACGGAGAAGACCGGGACCGTGAAGACGCGCGCCGCGATCGACGTCGGCGACGTGACGGTCGTCGTGCCCGCCACCGCCGACGTGGTGGTGCGCTGCGAGGCGGGGCTCGGCGACGTCCGGTGCCTCACCGAGGGCCGCGGCGGGTCGAGCCCGATGGTCGACGTGACCGACTACGGCCCGGACGGACCGGGCGGCCTGAGGATCGAGCTGCACGCCGAGGCCACCGGCCCGGGCAGCGTGGAGGTGACCCGTGGCTGAGTGCACCAAGCACCGCCGTCCCGATTTCCTGACGATGCTGTGCGGGCTGGCCACGATGGGCGTCTCGGCCTACGTGCTCACCGACGGCGAGATGTGGCTCCCGGTGCTCGACCTGCGCTGGATCGTCGCCGGTGGCGCGGTCTTCGCGGGCCTGCTGTTCCTGGCGATGTCGACCCGCCGCAAGCGGGACTGACACCTCCCACCCCACTCACGAGAGAGCGGCGGCCGCCCCGAGGGCGGCCGCCGCTTCCGTGTCACTCCCACTCGATGGTGCCCGGCGGCTTGCTCGTCACGTCCAGCACGACCCGGTTGACCTCCGCGACCTCGTTGGTGATCCGGGTGGAGATGCGCTCCAGCACGTCGTAGGGCAGGCGCGTCCAGTCGGCGGTCATGGCGTCCTCGCTGGAGACCGGGCGCAGCACGATCGGGTGACCGTAGGTGCGCCCGTCGCCCTGCACGCCGACGCTGCGCACGTCCGCGAGCAGCACCACCGGGCACTGCCAGATGTCGCGGTCCAGACCGGCGGCGGTCAGCTCGTCGCGGGCGATGGCGTCGGCCGCGCGCAGCGTCTCCAGCCGGTCCGCGGTGACCTCGCCGATGATGCGGATGCCCAGGCCGGGGCCGGGGAACGGCTGGCGGTGCACGATCGTCTCCGGCAGCCCCAGCTCGAGGCCGACCCGGCGCACCTCGTCCTTGAACAGCGCGCGCAGCGGCTCGACCAGCTCGAACTCCAGGTCCTCCGGCAGCCCGCCGACGTTGTGGTGGCTCTTGATGTTGGCCGTGCCCGTGCCGCCGCCGGACTCCACGACGTCGGGGTAGAGCGTGCCCTGCACCAGGAACCGGAACTTCTCCCCGCCCGCGGCGGCCTGCAGGTCCAGCTCGGCCTGCTCGAAGACCCGGATGAACTCGCGGCCGATGATCTTGCGCTTCTGCTCGGGGTCGGTCACCCCGGCCAGCGCGGACAGGAACCGCTCGCGCGCGTCCACGGTGACCAGCTTGACGCCGGTCGCGGAGACATAGTCGCGCTCGACCTGGGCGCGCTCGCCCGCGCGCAGCAGGCCGTGGTCGACGAACACGCAGGTCAGCCGGTCGCCGATGGCGCGCTGGACCAGGGCGGCCGCGACCGCGGAGTCCACGCCGCCGGACAGCCCGCAGATGGCCTTGCCGTCGCCGATCTGCGCCTTGATCCGCTCGACCTGCTCATCGACGATCGACGCGGTGGTCCATTGCGGACGGATGCCCGCGACGTCGTGCAGGAACCGGCGCAGCACCTCCTGCCCGTGCGGGGAGTGGCCGACCTCGGGGTGGTACTGCACGCCCGCGAACCGGCGCCCGGTGTCCTCGAACGCCGCGACCGGCGCGCCCTGGCTGGTGGCGGTCACGGCGAACCCGTCGGGGGCCTTGGTGACGGCGTCGCCGTGGCTCATCCACACCGGGTGGCGGCCGGGCAGCGCGTCGTGCAGGACGCCGCCGTCCGCGGCGAGGTCGGTGCGGCCGTACTCGCGGGTGCCGGTGCGCTCCACCACGCCGCCGAGGGCCTGGGCCATGGCCTGGAAGCCGTAGCAGATGCCGAAGACGGGCACGCCCGCCTCGAACAGGGCCGGGTCGACGCCGGGCGCGTCCGCGGCGTAGACGCTGGCCGGGCCGCCGGAGAGCACGATCGCGGCCGGGTCGCGCTCCAGCAGCTCGGCGACGGGCGTGGTGTGCGGGACGACCTCGGAGTACACCTGCGCCTCGCGGACGCGGCGGGCGATGAGCTGGGCGTACTGCGCCCCGAAGTCGACGACCAGGACTGGACGGTCCATGGGTTCTAGCCTTCCGGTACGGGCCGGGCGTGCGCGAATCGGCACGCAGCGGCCTGCTGCGTGCCGACCGGTCCCTCCCTGGGTTTCTCTCCCGGAGATGCCTGCCCGCGTGCCGGTCACGCGGGTTTTCCGTGGCGCTCGAACCAGACCCGCTGGATGCGGCGGAACCCTAGCCACCATCGTCGGTCGACCGCTGCCATGGTAACTCCGTGCGGCTCGACGCCGCCTCGCGGCATACGGTTGGGGCATGACGTTCGAGACCAAGCCGCGGCCGTTCTGGGTGGCGGGAGCCGCGCGGACCAGCGAATCGACACTCGACGTGCACCACCCCTACGACGGCACCGACGTGGCCACGGTGTGCGTGCCGGGCCCCGACGACGTCGAGGACGCCGTGGCCGCGGCGGCGGGGATCGCCCGGGAGTTCCGCTCCACCCCCGCCCACGTGCGCGCCGCCGCCCTGGCGCACGTGTCGGCGCGGCTGGCCGAGCGGGCCGACGAGATCGCCGAGACGATCACCGCGGAGAACGGCAAGCCGCTGAAGTGGGCGGAGATCGAGGTCGCCAGGGCGGTCTCGACGTTCCGCTTCGCCGCCGAGGAGGCCCGGCGGTTCGTCGGCGAGTTGCAGCGGCTGGACACCGATCCCAACGGCGACGGGCGGCTCGGCGTGATCCTGCGCCGCCCGCGCGGGCCGGTGCTGGCGGTGGCCCCGTTCAACTTCCCGCTGAACCTGGTGGCCCACAAGGTCGCGCCCGCGCTGGCGGTGGGCGCCCCGGTGATCGTCAAGCCCGCGTCGTCGACGCCGCTGTCGGCGCTGCTGCTGGGCGAGATCCTGGCCGAGACCGACCTGCCCCCGGGCGCGTTCTCGGTGCTGCCGGTGCGCGGGCGGGACATGTCCGCGCTGGTCGAGGACCCGCGGCTGCCGGTCATCTCCTTCACCGGCTCCACCTCGGTCGGCTGGGGGCTGATGGACGCCGCGCCGCGCAAGCATGTGGTGATGGAGCTGGGCAGCAACAGCGCGGCCATCGTCTGTCCTGATTGGACGGACTTCGGGTTCGCGGCCAAGCGGATCGCCACCTTCGGCAACTACCAGGCCGGGCAGTCGTGCATCGCGGTCCAGCGGGTGATCGTGCACCGGGACGTCGCCGACGCGTTCGTGCCGGAGCTGGTGTCCGCGGTGGAGGCGTTGACCGTCGGCGACCCGCACGACCCGGCGGTCGACGTCGGGCCGCTGATCGATGCGGACAACGCCGAGCGGGTCGCGTCCTGGATCGCCGAGGCGGTCGCCGCGGGCGCGCGGGTGCTGACCGGCGGGCAGCGGTCCGGGAACTCGATCACCCCGTGCGTGCTCGCCGACGTGCCGTCGACGGCGTCGGTGTGCCGCGAGGAGGTGTTCGGGCCCGTGCTGGTGGTGTCCGTCGTGGACAGCGTGGACGATGCCTTCGCCCAGGCCAACGACACCGACTACGGGCTGCAGGCAGGCGTGTTCACCCGGGACGTGCGGCTGGCCTTCCGCGCGGCGGCTGAGCTGGAGGTGGGCGGCGTCGTGGTGGGCGACGTGCCCAGCTACCGGGCCGACCAGATGCCGTACGGCGGGGTGAAGGGCTCCGGGACGGGCCGCGAGGGCGTGCGCTCGGCGATGGACGACTTCACCGAGGACCAGACGGTCGTGCTGTCCGGCCTGACGCTCTAGGTCGGGGTGACGCCCTGCGGGAACGCGAACACCCCGTCCGGGTCGTACCGGCGCGCGGTGTCGCGCAGGCGGTTGAAGTTCTGGCCGTAGTACATGACGTCCCAGTCCGGCATGGCCGCCTCGATGTAGTTGACGTAGCCGCCGCGCACGCCCAGGCCGATCAGGGAGTTGCGGACCTCGGCGACCGGCCTGCTCAGGTTGTCGCCGACCGCCGGGTTCGCCTCCTGGTAGATCTGCACGGTGGCCAGGGCCTCGCGGTGCGGGAAGGCGGTGTCGTCCGGGGCGACCTCGGCGACCGCGCCGCCCAGGGCGTCCAGCAGCAGGCTCAGGCCGTCGCGGCCGTCGAGCAGGTCGACCAGGGCCACGGGGTCGGCCAGCGGCTCGGACAGGATGCGGGAGCTGGCCGCGAACGCCTCGCGGGGGAAGCGGCCGGGGGCGCAGGCAGCGACGCTGGCGCAGCCCGCGAAGTGGAGCATGGCCTCGAGGTAGCCCATCTCGCGGACCATGCGGTTGACCGGGCGGACGTCCAGATCGGCCAGCAGCGCGACGGCCTCGTGGCGGGGCCCGACGTAGCAGCCGTTCAACCGGCCGCGCGGGGGCGAGCCGCCCTCGACGATCAGGTTGGTCCACAGCTCGGGCGGCAGCCCGGCCGTCCACTCCTGCCACGCGCCGACCACGTCGGGCATCGAGCCCTCGGCGAAGTCCATGCGGACGACGGTGAGGTCGGGGGCGGGGTCGGTGGCGAAGGTGAGGTCGGTGACGATGCCGAAGTTGCCGCCCCCGCCGCCGCGCAGCGCCCAGAACAGGTCCGGCTCGGTCTCCGCGTCGGCGCGCAGGAGCCGCGAGTCGGCGGTGACCAGCTCGGCGGCGATCAGCTTGTCGCAGGTCAGGCCGTACTTGCGGGCCAGGACGCCGAGCCCGCCGCCCAGGGTGAGCCCGGCGATGCCGACGGTGGGGCAGGAGCCAGCGGGCAACGAGCGGCCCGCCTCGGCGAGCGCGGCGTAGACGTCGATCAGCCGCGCGCCCGCGCCGACGACCGCGGTGCCGTCGTCGCGCACGTCGACCCTGGTCATCCCGCCGAGGTCGACCACGAGCCCGTCGTCGGGCACGGAGTACCCCGCGTAGCTGTGCCCGCCGCTGCGCGCGGCGATGGGCAGCCCGGAGGCGCGGGCCACGTCGACGCAGGCGCGCACGTGGTCGGGCGTGGACGCGGTGGCCACCGCGATCGGGGCGCGGTCGTCCAGCAGCGGGTTGTACGAGCGGCGGGCCGTGTCGTAGTCGGGGTCCCCCGGCCGCACGAGCGCCCCGCCCAGGGCGCGGCGCAGGCCGTCGAGGTCCGGGCGGACGGTGGTGGTCGCGGTGGTGGTCGGCGGCGCCGGGGTGGGGCTGGGCTTCGGCACCGTGTCACCCGAACACGCCGGGACGGCCGCCGCAAGCCCCGCGGCCCCGGTCACGTGCAGAAACGCCCGCCTGGTGAGTCCCACGCCCGCGATTCCACCACCGGGGCGGCCGCGCGGCCACCCACCGCTGTTGCCAGAACTACGACGACAACCGCCACAGCCGCGCCCACTGCTCGGCGCTCAGGTCGCGGGGCAGCGCGTCCCGCGGCGCCCACGCGGCGGCCTCCCGGTACCCCGCCTTGGCCAGGATCGCCCGCAGGCCGCGCCCCCGGCCGGTGAACACCCGCTTGACGAACCGCTGGTAGCCCGCCCGATCGTCGACCAGCGGGTCCGGGCGGCGCGTCGCGGTGAGGATCGCGCCGTCGACCCCGGGCACCGGCCGGAAGGCGCGGGCCGGGACGCGGGCGCGGACCCGGAAGTCGAACCACGGCCACCAGCTGGCGGTGAGCAGCGTCGCCCCGCCGATCCCGGCCCGCCTGCGCGCCACCTCCCACTGGACGATCAGCACGGCGGCCTCCCACCCGGGCGCGGCCAGCAGGCGGCGCAGGGTGGCGGTGGTGATGTGGAACGGGATGTTGCCGACGACGGTGTGCGGGTGCCGGGGGAAGCGGAACCGCAGGTAGTCGCCGTGGATGACGGTGGCCCCGGTGCGCCGTCGCAGCTCGGCGGCGCACCGGGGGTCGAGCTCGACGGCGGTAACGGGCCGCCCGGTGCGCCCGAGCGGGACGGTCAGCGCGCCGTCGCCCGGCCCGAGCTCGACGATGGGCCCGTCGGTCTCCGCGACGCACCGCAACACGGCGTCGATGGTCGCGCGGTCGATGAGGAAGTTCTGGCCGAGTTCGTGGGGGCCGAACATGAGGAAGCTCCACTGTGGACATCAGGTGGAGCCGGGCAGCACTCGCAGGCCGCACCGGCACGGGCCGGAAAGCGGCGCACAGGCCTCGCCTGCGCCCGCTTAGGCGCGGCGGATGCGAATGAAGTACATACCCACGTTCCCGAGGCTATCGACGCCCACAACCGATTTATGGTGATCGTCATGCGGACACCGGTGGAGGCGCGCAGGTGGGAGGTGGCCGAGAGGTCGCCACCCGCTGCGAGCCCCGGCTGGTCCGCCGCGTCCACGCCGCCCTAGTCGCCTCGCGCGCCGGGGAGACCCGGTACCTGGAGCACGGCGTCGCCGTGTCGGGCTAGTGGTGGCCGGTCGTGCGGGCGATCGCCTCGGCGACTCCCTTCCCGTCCGGGAGGATCGCGGCGAGGTAGCCGTCGGGGCGGAGCACGGCCACGCCCTCCGGGCCCATGCCCAGGGTGGTCAGGGCGGAGGGGGCCGGTTCGACGTGGGGCCAGTCGTGCGGGGTCGTGGCTGCGGTGAGGAGGGTGAGGCGGGGGCCGAGGGCGGGGCGGAGCCTGCGGCCGTCGGCCAGCGGGAGGTCGGGGCAGAGCACGCCCGGCACGGGTGGGCGGGGCGCGCCCGGCGCCGTGGGGAACCTCGCCAGCGCCTCGGCCGGGGCGGGGGTGGTCAGCGGGGAGTCGAGGTACCAGAACGGCTCGGCGAGGCGGCCGGAGTCGATCTGGGCGCGGGCTTGAGGGTCGTGGACGCTGCGGGTGAGGACGTCGACGCGGCGGGCGTGGTCCTCGGGGGTGGCGGGCACGAGGAAGCGCATGGTCTTCCCGGTCACCCGCAGGTTCTCCGCGGCGGCCGCCCCGCGTTCGGTGTCGTAGGTGGACAGCAGCGTCGGGGCGCCCCAGCCGGTGCGGATCGCGGCGATCTTCCAGGCGGCGTTCTCCGCGTCGGCGATGCCGGAGTTCATGCCTCGGGCGCCGAACGGGCTCATGACGTGCGCGGCGTCGCCTGCCAGCAGGACGCGGCCCACGGTCATCCGGGGGACCCTGCGCTGGTGGAACCGGTAGACGGAGGCCCAGACGACCTCGTAGTCGACCTCGCCGACTACGTGGCGGACCCGCCGGTCGAGGCCGCCGCCCGCGCGTTCGGCGGCGAGGTCGAAGTCCTCCGGCACCTGCCAGTCGATGCGCCACACCGAGTCCGGCTGCGGGTGCAGGAGGACCTGCCTGCCGGGGTTCCACTCCGGATCGAAGTAGAAGCGGCGCTCGGGCGCGCGGTCGAGTTCGGCGCGGATGTCGGTGATCAGGAACTTGTCGTCGTAGGACGTGCCGTCGAACGGCAGGCCGAGCAGCCCGCGCACCGTCGAGTGGGCGCCGTCGGCGGCGATGCAGTGCGTGCCCCGCGCCGTCATCCCGTTCTCGGTCGTGGCGGTCACGCCCGCCTCGTCCTGGGTGAGCCCCGTGACGCGGCGCCCGACGCGCAGGTCGATCAGGGGCGAGGCCGCCACGAGGTCGGCGAGGATGCGCTCCACCACAGTCTGCGGCGTGTTGACGAACGCCGGGAACCGCCCCGGCGGGGTCTCCGGCAGGGCCAGGCGCACGACCTCGTGCTCGCGGTAGTGGATCCGCCCGGAGTACCAGGTGACCCCCGCCGCCACGACGGGCCACCCCGCGCCGACCCGGTCCAGGATGTCGAGGACGTCCCCCTGCACGCAGATCGAGCGGCTCCCCACCGCCGAGCGGGTCGCGGCCGCCTCCAGCAGCACCGACGGCACGCCGTGGCGGGCCAGGTGCAGCGCGGCGGTCATGCCGACCGGCCCGGCCCCGACCACGAGGACGGGCTCGGTCACGACCCGCCCCGCAGCTGCGCCCACACCTCGCGGTCGCGCTCGGGCGTCCAGACCAGGGGCCACTGGACGCCGGACAGCTCGTCCCAGTAGCGCTGGACGTCGAAGGGCAGGCAGTGCTCGAAGATCGGCCACCGGCCGTACCTCGGCGCCAGGGCCGCGTGGGCCGCGCGGAACGCGTCGGCCACCGAGCCGCCCGCGCGGTGGGCCTCCCCGACCGTGCGGCGGAGTTCGTCGAGGAAGTGGCGGCTCTGCGCGATGGCATCGCCCACCGCGGCCGCGCCGGTCGCCACCGGACCGCGGCCGCCGATCAGCGTGGTCGCGCCGAAGGAGGCCACCGTGTCCAAAGTGGTCGTCGCCCACTCGTCGTGGAAGGCGTCGCCGGTGTAGAGCGCGGCCGCCGACTCGACCAGGTCGCCCGCGAACAGGATGCCGCGCGACGGCAGCCAGGCCACGATGTCGCCCGCGGTGTGCCCGCGCCCGCAGTAGGCCAGCACCAGGTCGCCGCGGTCGCCGCCCAGCGGGATCACCATGCGGTCGGTGAACGTCAGTGTCGGCCTGGTCAGTCCCGGGATCGACGACGGCTCCTCGAACAGCCGCGGCATCCGGCCCAGCTCGCTGGCCCAGTCCGCCTCGCCGCGCTCCTCGATCAGCGCCCGCGTCGCGGTGTGGGTGACCACCTCGGCCGCGTCGAACGCGCTCGCGCCCAGCACGCGCACCGCGTGGTAGTGGGTCAACACGAGGTGGCGGACCGGCTTGTCCGTGCGCTCCCGCAGAGCCGCCAGCCACCGGCGGGCCGCGACCGGCGTCGCCCTGGCCTCGATGCAGACCAGGAAGTCCTCGCCCTCCACGGCCCCCACGTTCGGATCGCCCTCCGCGGTCAGCGCGTACACGCCGCCGCCGAGGTCGACGAAGGTCTCCTCCTTGCGGCCGAGGTCGCCGCTGGACGCGAAGTCGGTGCTCACCCCTCCAACCTGCCACCCCGGACGCCGGTTGTCGGCCCCCGGAAGGAGGTCCTCGGCACCAGGCGCCCGACGACCAGGCCGACGGCCACCAGGACCGCCGCCGCGGCGAAGCACCACCGGGTCGCCGCGGCCACGTCCGCTGCGGGGGCGGCGGCCAGGTCGCCGGTCCCCGCCGCGGCGGCGAACACCGCCCCCATGACCGACGCGCCCGTCATGAGCCCCAGGTTCCGGGACAGGGTGAGCGCCCCGGACAGCACGCCGCGCCTGCGTGCCGGGACGTCCCGCATGACCGCGGTGTTGTTGGCCGCCTGGAAGGTCGCGTAGCGCGGTGATCACGACCAGCGGCCCGATGTACCCGGCGACCCCGGCCGACGCGGGCATCGCGGCCAGGACCGCGGCGCCCGCGATGATGCCGGCGAGGCCTGCGAGCACCATCGCAGGCGCACCGACGCGGTCCGTGACGCGGCCCGCGGGGACCCCGGTGACGGCGGAGACGACCGGACCGGCCGACATCGCCAGGCCCACGAGCGCCGGGTCGAGGCCGAGCGCCAGCGTCAGGTGGAACGGCCCGACCACGAGGGTGGTCATCATGACGGCCGAGACCAGCGTGTTCGTCGTCAGGCCCGCGGCGAGGACGCGGTCGCGGAGCAGCGCGGGGGCGAGCAGCGGGTCGCGGGCCCGGCGCTCGACGGCGACGAACCCGGCCAGACCCGCGGCCGCGACGGCGAGCAGTCGCGGGTCCACCGTCACGGCGAGCGCGTAGGCGGCGAGGGTGGCGGCCAGCAGCGCCGTCCCCGCGCTGTCGAACCGCCCGCGCGCCGGGGTCGGCGCGGCGGCGGGCAGCGCCCGGATGAGCACCAGCGCGAGCAGGCCCAGCGGCGCGACGGCGAGGAAGATCGCGCGCCACCCGGCGAGCTCGATCAGGACCCCGCCGAGCGAGGGCCCCAGCGCCGTGCCGACGGCCGACATGGTCCCCAGCAGCCCCATCGCGCTGCCGGTCCGGTCCGGTGGCACCGTCTCGCCGACGAACGCGATGGTCAGCGCGATCATCGCGGCGGCCCCGACGCCCTGCAGCGCCCGGGCCGCGATCAGCAGGGGCAGGTCCGGGGCCAGTCCGCACAGCAGCGTCGCGCCCGTGAACAGCGCCGTGCCGCCGGTCAGCAGCCGCCGCCGTCCGGCGAGGTCGCCGAGCCTGCCGATGCCGACGGTCAGGGCCGTCGTGGCCAGGAGGAAGGCGATCACGACCCACTGGACCGCGGTGAAGCCCGCGCCGAAGGCCGAGGCGATCGTCGGCAGGCCGACGGTGGCGACGCTGATGCTCAGCGAGGGCAGCAGCGTCGCCAGCGACAGCGCGGTCAGCGCCCAGGCCGGGGATCTGCGGGTGGGTGTCGTGGTCACGTCCGGTGCCTCCTGGCGAGGAAAGGGGTTCGACCGGAACGTAAGTCGGCGTCAGAGCGGGCGGAAGACGCAAAGATGGCAACGGACCTGTGCATGCAACGCCAGGTCATGGGATCGTCTGCGCATGGCCCAGCCCGACCTGAACCTGCTGATCACCCTGGACGTGCTGCTGGAGGAGGGCAGCGTCACCCGCGCGGGCCAGCGGCTCGCGCTCAGCCCGTCGGCGATGAGCCGCGCCCTCGCCCGGTTGCGGCGGGCAACCGGCCACCCGCTGCTGGTCCGCGCGGGCCGCGGCCTGGTGCCCACCCCGCGGGCCCTGGAACTACGGGACCGCGTGCGCGGCGTCGTCCAGGAGGCTCGGGAGGTGCTGCGGCCCGCGGCCCGGCCCGATCTGGCCACTGTGGACCGCGCCTTCGCCCTGCGCGCATCCGACGGCTTCGTGGAGCAGTTCGGCCCCGCGCTGGTGGCCGCCGTCGGCGCGCAGGCGCCGGGCGTGCGCCTGTGGTTCCTGCGCAAGGCCGACAAGGACACCGCGCCGCTGCGCGAGGGCTCGGTCGACCTGGAGACCGGCGTCATCGAGGACGCGCCGCCCCCGGACGTCCTCAACGCCCCCCTGTTCACCGACCGCTTCATCGCGGTGGTGCGCCCCGAGCACCCGCTGGCCGAGGGTCCGCTGACGACCGCCCGCTACGCCGCCGCCCGGCACGTGCACGTCTCCCGCCGCGGCCTCGTCGACGGCCTGGTGGACGAGGCCCTGCGCCCGACCGGCCACCACCGACATGTCGTCGCCGCGGTGGACGGTTTCGGCGCGGCGCTGGCCCTGGCGCGGGCGGCCGACCTGGTCGCCACGGTCCCCGCGCGCCACACCGCAGCCATGCGCCAGGGGATGGCCGCGCTGGAGCTGCCGTTCCGCGCCCCGGAGGTGACCGTGTCCCTGCTCTGGCACGCCCGCCTCGACACCGACCCGGTCCACCGCTGGCTGCGCGCCCGCGTCATCGACGTCTGCCGGGCGGAGTAGGTCAGCGCCGCGCGGGCTTGCCGTTCACCTCGACGACGGGCAGCCGCAGGGCCGCGGGCGCGGAGGCCGGGACGGCGGGCGCGACCGGGGCGACCGGGCTGATCCGCCGGTAGCCCTCGCCCTGCGCGGGCCGGGTGTCCGGCTCGCCCTTGTTGGGCCAGAACGAGAACGCGCGCTCGGCCTGGGCGGTGATCGTCAGCGACGGGTTCACGCCGAGGTTCGCGGTGACCGCGGCCCCGTCGACCACCGAGATGCCCGGGTAGCCGTACACGCGGTGGTAGGGGTCGATGACGCCGTCGGCCTCGGAGGCGCCGATCGGGCACCCGCCCAGGAAGTGGGCGGTCATCGGGATGTTGAACACCTCGCCCCAGGTGCCGCCCGCGGTCCCGCCGATGTGCTTGGCGGTCAGCTCGTTGGCCGTCTGGCCCGCCGGGATGTACGACGGGTTCGGCACGCCGTGCCCCTGCCGGGAGGTGTACTTCCGCCGCCCGAACAGCCCGCGCTTCAGATAGGTGGTGATGGAGTTGTCCAGGCACTGCATGACCAGCAGGATCACCGTGCGCTCGCTCCACCGGTAGCCCTGCAGCAGCGACAGCGTCTTCAGCGGGTGGCGGATCATGAACCACAGCGCCTGCAGGATGCGCGGCACCTTCGAGCCGCCGTCGGTGGCGATCGTCTGCAGCAGGCTCATCGCGTTGCTGCCCTTGCCGTAGCGCACCGGCTCGATGTGGGTGTTCTCGTCCGGGTGGATCGAGGAGGTGATCGCCACGCCGGTCGAGTAGTTGTTCTCCGGGTCGACCCTGGTGCGCGCGGCTCCGATGATCGACTCGGAGTTCGTGCGGGTCAGCTCGCCCAGGCGCGGGGACAGCGCGGGCAGCGCGCCGTTGTCCTTCATCCGGTGCAGCAGGTTCTGCGTGCCCCAGGTCCCCGCCGCCAGCACGACCTGCGTCGCGGTGATCCGCCGCCGCTGCCGCTTGCGGCCCGTGCGGTGGGCGAGGATCTCGTAGCCGCCCCCGACCGGCCGGACGTCGGTCACGGTGGTCAGCGGGATGACCTCGGCGCCCTTCTTCTCCGCCAGGTACAGGTAGTTCTTGACCAGCGTGTTCTTCGCGCCCACCCGGCAGCCGGTCATGCACGACCCGCACTCGGTGCAGCCGGTCCGGGCGGGCCCCTCGCCGCCGAAGTACGGGTCGGCCACGGGCTGGCCGGGCTTGTCGAACAGCACCCCGACCGGCGTCGGGTGGTAGCTCTCGGAGATCCCCATGTCCGCCGCGACCTTCAGCATGACCTCGTCGGACGGCGTCGTCGTCGGGTTGGTGACCACCCCCAGCATCCGCGACGCCTGGTCGTAGTGCGGGGCCAGCTCGGCTTCCCAGTCGGTGATGTGCGACCACTGCTTGTCCGCGTAGAAGCCCTTGAGCGGCCGGTACAGCGTGTTGGCGTACACCAGCGACCCGCCGCCGACGCCCGCGCCCGCGAGCACGACGACGTCCTTGAGCATGTGGATGCGCTGGATGCCGAAGCAGCCCAGCGCGGGCGCCCACAGGTACTTCCGCAGCTCCCACGACGTCTTGGCGAACTCGTCGTCGGCGAAGCGCCTGCCCGCCTCCACGACCGCGACCCGGTAGCCCTTCTCGGTCAGCCGGAGCGCGGCCACGCTGCCGCCGAAGCCCGAGCCGACCACCACGACGTCGTAGTCCGCCTTGTTACCGACGAGTTCGGTTGCCATGCGCCTGAGGTTAAGCGCAGCGCCCGCCGGGAGCTAGGGCCATCGGCGCAAAATCCCGAACTTTGAGTAACAGGTTCTACGCGCGGACCGTGAGGCCGACCTTCTGGAACTCCTTGACGTCGCTGTAGCCCGTCTTCGCCATCGCCCGACGCAGCGCGCCGAAGAGGTTCACCAGGCCGTCGGGGTCGGTCGACGGGCCGAACAGGAGCGTGCGCAGGTCCACCTCGACGTCGTCGGCCACCGGCAGCACCCGGCTGCGCGGCAGCGACGGGTGCGCGGCCGAGGTCGTCCAGTACAAGCCCTGACCGGGCGCTTCCCCGGCGACGGCCAGCGGGGCGCCGAGCATGACCGCGTCGGCGCCGCAGGCGATCGACTTGGCGATGTCGCCGCTGGTGTGCACCCCGCCGTCGGCGATCACGTGCACGTACCGCCCGCCGGTCTCGTCGAGGTAGTCGCGGCGGGCCGCGGCCGCGTCGACGATCGCGGTGGCCATCGGGACCCCGATGCCCAGCGACGAGTCGGTGGTGGTCACGCCAGCGCAGTGGCCGTAGCCGACGATCACGCCCGCCGCGCCCGTGCGCATCAGGTGCATCGCCGTGCGGTAGTCGTGCACGCCGCCCGCGATCACCGGGATGTCCAGGTCGGCGATGAACTGCTTGAGGTTCAGCGGCTCGGCGTCGGCCTCGCGGGCCACGTGCTCGGCGGAGATGATCGTGCCCTGCACGACCAGCACCTCCACGCCCGCGGCCAGCAGGTCCGGGGTCAGCTCGGCGGCGTGCTGCGGGCTGACCCGCACCGCGACCGTGACCCCGGACTCGCGCACCTGCTTGATCGCCTCGGTCAGCAGGTCGATCCTGACCGGCTCGGCGTGGGCCTCCTGCAGGAGCCGGACCAGCTCCATCGGCTCGGCGCCGTCCTCGGCGGCCGTGGCCAGCCGGAACAGCACCTCGTCCGGGTCGGCGTGGCGCGCCCACAGGCCCTCGGCGTTGAGCACGCCCAGCCCGCCCAGCTCCCCGACGGCCACCGCGGTCCTCGGCGAGACGATCGCGTCGCTGGGGTGGGTGATCAGCGGGATGTCGAACCGGTAGGCGTCGATCTGCCACGCCGTGGAGACGTCCTTCGACGAGCGCGTCCGCCGGGACGGGACGATCTCGATGTCGTCCAGGCCGAAGGCGCGGCGGGCCGTGCGGCCCATGCCGATGTCGACGAGATCCCGCACTGGTAGTTGTTCCTCTCGGGAAAGAGCTCAGCGAGTCGTGTAGTTCGGCGCTTCGACCGTCATCGTGATGTCGTGCGGGTGGCTCTCCTTGAGCCCCGCCGACGTGATGCGGATCAGCTGCGCCTGCTGGAGCTCGGCGATGGTCCGCGAGCCGGTGAAGCCCATGCCCGCGCGCAGGCCGCCGACCAGCTGGAAGACCACCTGGGACAGCGGGCCGCGGTAGGGCACCCTGCCCTCGATGCCCTCGGGGACCAGCTTGTCGTCGGCGAGCACGTCGTCCTGGGCGTAGCGGTCGCGCGCGTAGGACTTGGCCTCGCCGCGCGAGCGCATCGCGCCCAGCGAGCCCATGCCCCGGTAGCCCTTGAACTGCTTGCCGTTGACCAGCACGACGTCGCCGGGCGCCTCCTCGGTGCCCGCGAGCAGGCTGCCGAGCATGACCGTGCTGGCGCCCGCGGCGATGGCCTTGGCGATGTCGCCGGAGTACTGGATGCCGCCGTCGCCGATCACCGGCACGTTGGCGGCCAGGCACGCCTGCGCGGCCTCGTAGATGGCGGTGATCTGCGGCACGCCCACGCCCGCGACCACGCGGGTGGTGCAGATCGAGCCCGGCCCGACGCCGACCTTCACGCCGTCGGCGCCCGCGTCGACCATGGCCAGCGCGCCCGCCCGGGTGCCCACGTTGCCGCCGACGACGTCGACGGCGTCGCCGACCTCGCGCTTGAGCTTGGCGACGATGTCGAGCACGTCGCGCGCGTGGCCGTGGGCGGTGTCCACCACCACGACGTCCACCCCGGCGTCGACCAGCGTCATCGCGCGCTGCCAGCCCTGGTCGCCGACGCCGATGCCCGCGCCGCAGATCAGCCTGCCGTCGGGGTCCTTGGTCGCGTTGGGGAACTGCTCGGTCTTGACGAAGTCCTTGACCGTGATCAGCCCGCGCAGCCGCCCGTCGCCGTCGACGATGGGCAGCTTCTCCACCTTGTGCCTGCGCAGCAGCCCCAGCGCGGCCTCGGCCGACACGCCCACCTGGGCGGTGATCAGCGGGCCCTTGGTCATCACCTCGCGCACCGGCCGGTCGTGGTCGACCTCGAAGCGCATGTCGCGGTTGGTGATGATGCCGACGAGCTTGCCGTCGCCGTCGGTGACCGGCAGGCCGGAGATGCGGTAGCGCGCGCACATCCGGTCGACCTCGGCGAGGGTGTTGTCCGGCGAGCAGGTGACCGGGTCGGTCACCATGCCCGCCTCGGAGCGCTTGACCGTCTCGGCCTGCCGCGCCTGCTCCTCGATCGAGAGGTTGCGCTGGAGGATGCCGATGCCGCCCTGGCGGGCCATGGCGATGGCCATGCGCGCCTCGGTGACGGTGTCCATGGCCGCCGACGCGAGCGGGATGCGCAGGGTCACGTTGCGCGAGAACCGGGTCGAGGTGTCGACGGTGCTCGGGATCACATCCGACTGGGCCGGTTGGAGCAGCACGTCGTCGAAGGTGAGGCCGAGTTGGGCGAACTTGTGCGGGACACCGTCGGCGGTGAGCTCGCTGGTCATGGGGGCTGGGCGACCTTCCTGCGGGGGTGTGGCGGCGGGACCCGAGGTCACGCGGGTGGCACGGTTGCCCCATCGTATCTGGGACCGGGCAGGGGCAGCCGGTAGCGTGCGTGGTCGTGGCCCATGACGCAGTTCCCCCGAACCCGTTCGACGACGGCCCGTGGGACCGCCCAGCCGGGCGGGGCCACGGCGGCGCGCTCCCGCCCGACCCGTTCGCGGGCGATCCGGACGACCCCGCCCGCGCCCTCGACGAGCCCGAGGTCGCCGACGACGAGCCGATGAGCGCCGCCGAGCGGGCCGAGTTGCTGGGCGACCTGTCGGACCTGGCGGTCTACCAGGCGCTGCTGGAGCCGCGCGGCGTGCGCGGCATCGTCGTGGACTGCGGCGACTGCCAGGAGCCGCACTACCACGACTGGGCGCTGCTCGCGGCGAGCCTGGAGCAGCTGCTGCACGACGGCCGGATGCGCCCGCACGAGCCCGCGTACGACCCGGACCCGGCGTCCTACGTGAGCTGGGAGTACTGCCGCGGGTACGCCGACGGGGTCACCGCCAGCGAGAACGCGCGCTAGGCGCTAGGGAGTCGTCGCGTCGCCGGTGGCGGGAGCGGACCCGGTGCCCGCCGTTCCCGTCCCGGCCGTTCCCGTGCCCGGGTCGACCTTCGGCTCGCCGGTGGTGACCGACGTCGTGGAGCTCGGGGTCTCCGTGGTCGTGGGCGGCGGGCTGCTCGGCGAGGTCGTGGTCGGCTGCGTCGTCGGCTCGGTGGTGGTGGGCGCCGTGGGGTCCGAGGTCTGCGACGGCGTCGTGGACGGCGCGGCCGTGGTCGGGTTGGCCGACGGCGGCGGCAGCACGCCATCGGCGGGGGCGCCGGGCAGCTGCGACTCCAGGTCGGCGTGGCGGGCGGCGAGTTCGTCGCGGCCCTCCTCGACGGCGACCGAGGAGAGGTTCGCCCCGGCCTCCATCAGCTTGGTCCGCGCCTCGGTGAGGTCGCCCTTGGCCAGGGCGGTCTGCGCGCCCGTCAGGTCCTCGCGCACCTCGGCGGCGGCCTCGACGGAGCGGGCGTGCTCGGAGTAGAGGACCTGGGTCAGGCCCCAGAGGGTGTCGCCGGGCTGGGCGTTGCGGGCGGCGAGCCCGGCGCCGGTGATGGCGATGGCGAACACGGCGGCGGCGGCCGCGACCGGCACGAGCAGCCTGGGTCTGCGCTGCTTGCGGTCCCGGGCTGCGACGACGGTGTCGACGGCCAGCCTCGGGTCGACCAGCTCGCCGATGGGCTCGGAGTCCACCTCGTCGCGCCAGGAGGTCAGCAGCACGGCCAGCTCGGCGTCGGCGAGGTCGTCGGTGTCGACCGGCGCGCCCTCGCCGCGCAGCGACGCGCCGAGCGCGTCGAGGAAGGCGTCGTCCGCGTGCACCCTGGCGAAGTCGATCAGTTCGCCGTCCGCGTCGAGATCGTCGAGGACGTGCAGGTCGTCAAAGGGATCACGGCCGTCGTCCCACCCTCTGTCGGCCACCGTCAGACCACCTCCTCCGCGGACAACGTCTTGCGCAACCTTGCCAGGGCCCGGTGCTGGGCGACCCGGACGGCTCCGGGCGTCGAGCCCACCGCCTCGGCGGTCTCCTCCGCGGAGAGCCCCACGACCACGCGTAGCACAACGATCTCACGCTGCTTCTCCGGCAAGATCTGCAGGAGGTCTTCCATGCGCTTGCTGAGCTCGACCTGCATGGCGATCTGCTCGGGCCCGGCGTCGGTCTCGGCCTCGTCGGGCACCTCGGCGACCGGCTCCGACCGGTTGCGCTTCGCGGCCCGGTGGGCGTCGGCGACCTTGTGCGCCGCGATCCCGTAGACGAAGGCGAGAAACGGGCGTCCCTGGTCGCGGTACCCCGGCAATGCCGTCAACACCGCGAGACACACCTCCTGGGCCACGTCGTCCGCCGAGGCGAACGAGCGTTCCTGCCTGCCCACCCGGGCTCGGCAATAGCGCACGACCAGGGGGCGGACCGAGGCGAGCACGTGCTCGACCGCGCGAGGTTCGCCCTCGACGGCGGCACCTACCCAGGTGTCCAGTCCGTCCCCCGTTGTGGTCATCGCAGAATGCAGCCCTGGCGTTACGAAGGTGGCCAACTCGAAGACACCGCACGTGCGTGTCGCTCGACTGTCGCCGCCCACCGTACCGGTCTTTCCAGAGATGCCGGAGTGAAGATGTCGGAGCGGGCGGGGCGACACGCTCGGTGTGGCGTGACTAGCGACACACATTAGCGCTCCGCTTGCCGTCCGCAAGTTTCGGGTTGGCAAAACTGCCGGTGACAAGACGACGAGCCGTGGGAGCCCGCTCCCACCCGGGCACCCACGGCTCGCCGCCGACGCGGGTCGGCCTAGGAGACCAGGCCGCGCCGGAAGCCGTGGGCGACCGCCTGGGCGCGGTCGCGCACGCCCAGCTTGCGGAACAGCCTGCGCGCGTGCGTCTTCACCGTGTCCTCGGACAGGTACAGCTCGCGGCCGATCTGCCCGTTGCTCTTGCCCTGGCTCATGCCGCGCAGCACCTGCAGCTCCCGGTCGGTGAGCTGGACCCCGGGGTCGCTGGGCTGGCGCGGCGCGGGCACCGAGGTGCTGGCCAGCGTGTGCGCGAGCGCGGCGACGAGTTCGGGCCTGCTCGCGTCCCAGCGCAGATAACCGCGGGCGCCGCCCGCGATCGCGGCCGCGATGCTGCCCGCGTCGTCCGGCGCGCCGAACACGATGACGTTGGCCTGCGGATTGGCCGAGACGAGCCGCCTCGTCGCCTCCACCCCGGTCGGCACGGCGCGCTGGGTCCCAACCAGTACGACGTCCACCGGCTGACGGGAGAAACGGGCGAGCAACTCGTCACCGTGCGCTACGCAGTCGATGCGACTGACCCCTGGTACCGCGGACATGACGCGGGTCAAGCCCTCCCGGACGCTGCGTCGGTCGTCGCAGATCAAGACCGTCGTCACGGGGACTCCTTCCTGCAGCCGAGTGACGTTCCAATTCCCCTATCGGACGCTGCGCGCCGAACCTTGACCCGATCCGGTGGTAAATCTGTCAACAAAGATGCCGATCGGCGTCCGCCCCCGCGTCACCTGTTCGGAGCAGACGCGAACAGCCAGGTAGGAACCCAGGGAGACGCCTCGGCGTGACAGCGGGCGATCGGGTCGGAGTGTCGTAGCACACAGCGCAACGCATCGACAGCTTGTTCCTTACGTTCGGTATGCCCGAGTTGGTCAAGGACGAGGGCGGCGGGCCAGACGAGCGGGCGGAGGCCGCGGTCGGCCGCGATGCGCAAGTTGCCGACAAGCAGTTCCTCCGCTTCGTCCCGTTCGCCGGTCGCCGCCAGCGCGGCGCCCAGCACGATCGCGCTCTTGACTCGATGCCGGATCGAGCCGAACTCGACCCCGAGCGCGGCCCGGGCGGGCGCGATGGCGGCGGGGGCGTTCCCGGCGGCCAGCTCGATCTCCGCCCGCAGCCACGAGCGCCGCACGCGGCAGCGCGGGCTGACGTCCCCGGTGTCCAGCGCGACCAGCCTGCGCGCCTCCCCGACCCGCCCGAGCCCGACGGCGTCGGCGGCCAGCCCGAGCAACACGTCCGACCGGGCGTCGGCGGCCAGCCCGAGCTGGACATCTGACCGGCTACCGACGGTCAGCCCGAGCGGGACGTCCCGCCACGCATCCGCAGCCGGGTCCAGCGGGACGTCCCGCTGGACGTCGGCAGCCAGGCCGAGCGGTTCCTTCCGCCGAGCGTCGGCGGCCAACCCGAGCCGCACGTCCGCCGGGGCATCCGCAGCCAGGGCGAGCGGCACCTCCGCGCGGGCATCCGCGGCCAGGTCGAGCCGCGCGTCCGCCCGGGCAGCCGCGGCCAGCCCGGGCGCCCCGTCCGGTCCGGCGTCGGCGGCGCCCGCCGCGGTCAGGCGGTGCAGTCCGCGGGCGTCCCATGATCGGGCGGCCGCGTGTCCGCCGACCTGGCGCAGGTGCGACGCGCGGGTGGCGGCCGCCAAGGCGGCGAGGACCGGGTCGGGCGAGCGTGCGAGCGGGCCCAGGTGCGTCGCGGCGGCGGCGTAGTGCCCGCGCGCGCCCAGCGCGACCGCCGCGAGCCACGCCGCCACCGACCCCTCCCGCACAGCAGGAACGGGCGAATCGGGCGCGTCCCCGAAGGCCGCCGACCACAGGTCTTCACCGCTGGCGGAAGAAACATCCCTCATCTGGAGGAGTTTGACCCCACCGACCGACGACCGCTGTCGGGTGGCCCGGCTTTTCCGCGGCCACCACGGCCGGTCCGCGGGCCCGCGCTCCGCTATATCCGTGGGCACACGTCCGCTCACCCGCTGGTCCCGGGCACACTGGGCGCGATGTCGCCCGACGGAGGGAAGCGGTCATGCGGAAGGTCAAGCTGCAGCTCCAGGTCACCGTGGACGGCTTCATGGGCGGGCCGGGCGGGGAGCTGGACTGGCTGACGATGCCGTGGTCGGACGACCTCACCGCCTTCGCCGACACCATCTGGAAGCCGGTGGGCACCATCGTCCTGGGCCGCAGGCTCGCCGAGGGGTTCATCCCGGCGTGGGCGTCCGGCCCCGAGGGCGAGACCCAGGAGTCGATCGACCAGATGAACACCACGCCCAAGGTCGTCGTGTCCCGCTCGCTCACCGAGTCGCCGTGGGAGAACGCCGTGGTCGCTGGCGGCGACCTGAGCGAGACGATCGCCGGGCTCAGGCGGGAGCCGGGCGGGGACATCATCACCTGCGGCGGCAGCACGCTGGTGCGGGACATGATCGCCCGGGACCTGATCGACGAGCTGTACCTGTTCGTCAACCCGGTCGCGATCGGCGCCGGGCTGCCGGTGTTCCCCGAGGGCGCGCGGCGCCTCCGGCTGGTGGCCGCGCGGCCGTTCGAGTGCGGGATCACCGTCCTGCACTACGAGCCGAAGCGGTCCTGACCCTCACCGGCGACGAAGGACTCGATGCGGTCGACCGCGCACGCCAGGTCGTCCAGGCGTTCGACGCGCGCGGGCAGGTCGAGCCCGTGCCAGCCGGGCCCGCAGGCGAAGAGGCGCACGCGCTGGCGGGTCCTGGGCAGGTGGACCAGGGTCGTCACGTCCGCGTGCGCGCGCACCTGCGCGTAGAGCGCGACGGCCGCGGGCGCGGTGCGGCGGACGGCGGCGATCAGGGCGGGCAGCGGCACCGCGGACCCGAGCATCCGGGTGCCCAGGCCGCGCCGGGCCAGGGCGGCGCGGAGCACGTAGAGCGGCAGGCTGTGCAGTTCGTCCGGCGTGCAGCCGAGCAGCACCGGACGCGGGTTGCGCGGGGCCGTGACCAGCGGCGTCGCCCGGATCATGGCGGCCATCGCGCACTCGGTGACCAGGTGCTCCACCTCGACGCAGTCCCCCGCGTACAGGGAGCGGCCCCCGACGGCGGCCAGCACGGGCCGGATGACGTCGTCCCAGACCGCGGCGACCCCCTCGGCGTCGATCGCGTCGACCAGCATCCGCTGGACGGACACCTCGTCCATGGCCATCGCCGCCCGGCCGAGGCCCCGCGCGGGGCCGGGGGCGCCGGGCATCAGCAGCTGGCGCCCGCCGCCGTGGCCCGCGCCCGCCGGGGGGATCGGCGGGGCGACCGGCTGGGGCGCGGTAGCGGCGCGCAGGGCGTACTCGGCCGCCTCGGCGGGAGACGCGCCCTGCAGCAGCGCGCGCTGCATGAGTTCGAGGCGGTGGACGTCGGCGGGCGCGTAGCGGCGGTGCCGTCCGGTGGTGTGGTCGGTGGGCCCGACGCCGTAGCGGCGGTCCCAGGTGCGCAGCGTGGCGGGCGCGATACCGAGCCTGCGGGCGACTGCGGCAACGGTGAGCCGGGGCTCGGAGTCGCAGGCCGCCTCGGGTCTGGTCACCACGCCAACATCGTCGGGTGACACGCGCCGGGCGGCAACCCGGGCTTCTGATGACGCTGCGTCGTCTGGGTGATGCCGATCGGCTGAATCGGCGAACGAAAGAGTCGATCACCCTTGAACAAGCATTGGCGCGCTTCTAGCGTGTAATCCACTGCACCAAATGGAGTATTGACTCTCCAGCCGAACGTCCTACCTACGTGGAGGCGGCCACCATGGCGGACACTCGCAGGCTTCCCGGCCCCAACGCTGACGTGTGGGACTGGCAGCTCGAAGGCTCTTGCCGGGGCATGGACAGCGCGTTCTTCTTCCACCCCGACGGCGAACGCGGGCCTGCGCGGGCCCGGAGGGAGGCCAAGGCCAAGGCGATCTGCCAGGCCTGTCCGGTGCTGTCGCTGTGCCGCAAGCACGCGCTGGCCGTCCACGAGCCCTACGGCATCTGGGGCGGGCTGTCGGAATCCGAACGCGAGGCCATCATCAAGGCAGAGAAGCGCTCGCTGGCGGTGGCCAAATAGACCGAGGGCCTGTCCACAACGGACAGGCCCTCGCTCGTTCGACGCGGGTCAGTGGCCGTGGCCGTGACCGTGCCCGTGGCCGTGACCGGCGGCGGGCTCGTCTTCCTTCTTCTCCACGACGGCGCTCTCCGTGGTGAGCACCATGCGGGCGATGGACGCGGCGTTGGCGACCGCGGAGCGGGTCACCTTCACCGGGTCGATGACGCCGTCGGCGAGCAGGTCGCCGTACTCCAGCTTGGCGGCGTTGAAGCCCTGGCCCCAGGGCAGCTCGCGCACCTTGCTGACCACGACCGCGCCCTCCTGGCCGCCGTTGACGGCGATCCAGGACAGCGGGGCCGACAGCGCCTCGCGGACGATCGCGACACCGGTGGCCTCGTCGCCGGTGAGCCCGAGGTTGCCCTCCAGCTCGGCGGCCACGTGCACCAGCGCGGACCCGCCGCCGGGCACGATGCCCTCCTCGACGGCGGCCTTGGTGGCCGCGACCGCGTCCTCGATGCGGTGCTTGCGCTCCGACAGCTCGGTCTCGGTGGCCGCGCCGACCTTGACCACGGCGATGCCGCCGGAGAGCTTGGCGAGGCGCTCCTGCAGCTTCTCCCGGTCCCAGTCGGAGTCGGTGGCCTCGATCTCCTTGCGGATCTGCTCGGCCCGACCGGCGACGGCCTCCTTGGTGCCGCCGCCGTCGACGATCACCGTGTCGTCCTTGGTGACCACGATGCGCCGGGCGCTGCCCAGCACGTCGAGGCCGGACTCGGACAGCTTCACGCCGATCTCGGCCGAGACGACCTGGCCGCCGGTGACGACGGCGAGGTCGTCGAGGAACGCCTTGCGGCGGTCGCCGAAGTACGGCGCCTTGACCGCGACGGCCTTGATCGTCTTGCGCAGGGCGTTGACCACCAGGGTGGACAGCGCCTCGCCCTCGACGTCCTCGGCCACGATCAGCACGGACTTGCCGGACTGCGCGATCTTCTCCAGCAGCGGCAGCAGGTCGGCCAGCGCGGAGATCTTCTCCCGGTGCAGCAGGACGTAGGCGTCCTCCAGCACGGCCTCCTGGGCCTCCGGGTCGGTGACGAAGTGCGCCGAGACGAAGCCCTTGTCGAACTGCACGCCCTCGGTCACGACGAGCTCGGTGGCCATCGTGGAGGACTCCTCCACGGTGATCACGCCGTCCTCGCCGACCTTCTCGATGGCCTCGCCGAGCAGCGCGCCGATCGAGGCGTCGCGGGAGGCGACGGTGCCGACCTGGGCGATGTTGTCGCGGCCCTTGACCGGGGTTGCCTTGGCCTTGAGCGCCTCGACGACGGCGTCGGCAGCGGCCTGGATGCCCTTGCCGAGCGCCGTCGGGTTGGCGCCCGCGGCCACGTTGCGCAGGCCGACGCGCACGAGCGCCTGGGCCAGCACGGTCGCGGTCGTGGTGCCGTCACCGGCGACGTCGTTGGTCTTGGTGGCCACGTTCTTGGCCAGCTGGGCGCCCAGGTTCTCGAACGGGTCCTCCAGCTCGATCTCGCGGGCGATGGTCACACCGTCGTTGGTGACGGTGGGGCCGCCGAACTTCTTGGCCAGGACCACGTGCCGCCCGCGAGGGCCCAGCGTGACCTTGACGGCGTCGGCGAGCTTGTTGACGCCGCGTTCGAGGGCCCGACGAGCGTCCTCGTCGAAAGAAATCTGCTTGGGCATGGGATTCCCTCTTCACAAGCCGAAGCGCCCCGGTCCCCGGTGTGACCACTGGGGAGCCCGGGGCGCTCGATCGGCTGGGTCCTAGTTGATGACGGCCAGCACGTCACGGGCGGAGAGGATGAGGTACTCCTCGCCGTTGTACTTGACCTCGGTGCCGCCGTACTTGGAGTAGATGACGACGTCGCCGACCTGGACGTCCACCGGGACCCGGTTGCCCTTGTCGTCGATGCGGCCCGGGCCGACCGCCAGGACCTTGCCCTCCTGGGGCTTCTCCTTGGCGGTGTCCGGGATCACCAGGCCGGAAGCCGTCGTGGCCTCGGCCTCGCTCGCCTGGACGACGATCTTGTCCTCGAGCGGCTTGATGTTGACGCTCACCGCTGTGACCTCCACGGGTCGTCTTGAAAGCGTTGGCAGGTGGTAACGGCTCCCTGCCACCCCGCCGTCGCGGGTGCCGGGGCGGTGTCCGGTGCCGTGCACTTGGCACTCTACCCATGCGACTGCTAAGGCTGCAACGAGCCCCTCGGCGTTTCCGATTTGCGGCGCCGCCGGGTTTGTGGTCGATGCTGTCCCCTGTGATGAACGACATGTCCACGCCCATCACCGTGTTCCTGAGCTACGCGCAGATCGACGACGAGGGCCTGGGGTTCGTCAAGGCGTTCCGCAAGGACCTGGAGTTCTACTGCTTCGCCGACCACGGCAGGCGGATCGAGGTCTTCTACGACCGCGCGTCCCTCGGCTGGGGCGATGAGTGGCGCACCGGCATCAGCACGGCGATCGAGGGCGCGCTGGTGTTCCTGCCCCTGGTGACGCTGACCTACTTCGAGCGGCCGTGGTGCCGCGAGGAACTGCTGCAGTTCTACAGCTCCGCGCACACCCGCGGCGTCGTCGACCTGCTGCTGCCGGTCGTGGTGCTGGGGCACGCCCGGATCACGTCCGACAGCCCGGACATGGCGGTGCGGATCATCGCCGACCGCCAGCAGTTCGACTTCCGCGAGGCGGCCATCGCGGGGTCGAGGACGCCGGAATGGCGGCGGACGATGACCCGGCTGGCGGGCGAGCTGGTCGCGGCCGTGGCCCGCGCCGAGCAGCGGCTGACGCCGTCGGGCGGTCCGGACCGCCGCGTGCTGGGCGAGCGCATGTCGGCGGACGCGACGCGGATGGTCGGCGTCCTGGTCGAGCTCACCCGCGCGATGCAGGAGTACCTGCCCGAGCTGGAGAAGGCGGCCGACCTGATGGCCGACCCGGCCCGCCGCCGGGACCGGGTCGGCCAGGTGGCGGCGGCGCTGGCCCCCGGCGGCGCCCGGCTGGAGCGGTACGGGATGGCGCTGGAGGCCGCGTCGGTCGACCTCGACGGCAACCTGCGCGCGTACTGCGACCTGACGATGACCCACGGCACGCCCGACGAGCGCGCCCGGCTGAGCGCGGACCTGGCGAAGCTCGGCTCCGACGCCCAGCCCCTCCTCGACATGGGCGAGCTGTGCGCCGAGTTCCTCGACATGCTCCGCCCGGTCGAGGCGGCGAGCGTCCCCATGCGGCAGGCGCTGGAACCGACCAGGAAGGGCTTCCGCGCCGTGGAAAGCGCTGTCGGGATCATCCACGGATGGACGACACTGGGCCGGTGATCCGACCAGCGACCCCGGCCGACTTCCCCCGCCTCCAGCAGCTCGAGGTCGCCGCGGGCCAGGCGTTCCGCGAGGTCGGCATGCCGGAGATCGCCGATCACGACCCGCCGTCCCTGGAGACGCTGACCCACTTCACCGACCGCGGTCGGGCGTGGGTGAGCGAGGAGGACGTCGTCGGGGCGTACCTGCTGGCCAAGGTCCTGGACGGCTGCGCCCACATCGCCCAGGTCAGCACCGACCCTCAGTTCCGCGGCCGAGGGCTCGGGCGGGCGCTGATCGACCACCTGGGCCACTGGGCGTCCAGCCACCACTTCCCCGCTCTCACCCTGACCACCTTCCGCGACGTCCCGTGGAACGCCCCGTATTACCGCCGACTGGGGTTCGTCGAGGTGCCCGCGACGGGTGCGCTGGTTGACGAGGTCGCCAAGGAGGCCAGCCTCGGCCTGGACCCGAGGCTGCGGGTCTGCATGCGCCGGGCGGTCAGCCCAGGGCGGTGATGACGGCGTGGTGGCCCATGCGGACGGCGCGGCGGAGGAGGAAGGGGTCGCGGGTGAGGCGACTGATCTCGGGGCCGTCCTCCGGCGGGCGGATCTGGAGGATCTCGGTGTGGTCCGCCAGGTGGGCCTCGTCCGCCGTCACCCGGGTGTGGCGGGTCGTCCACGCCTCGACCGCGCCGGGGGCGGCTCGGCGGAGGTAGCGGGTCACCACGGAGGTCTCCACGCGTGAGGGGACCGGCAGCGGGGCGTCGGGACGGGTGCGCAGGACCAGGACGTGGGTGGCGCCCTGGGCGACGGCGGTGCGGAACGGGACGGACTCGGCTATGCCCGCGTCGATGTAGGAGTGGGCGCCGATGCGGACCGGGCGGCCCGCGAGCATCGGGAGGGCCGTGGACGCGCGCAGGGCGGCGCGCAGGGACGCGGCGTCGGTGATGGTCGGGGCCAGGTCGACCGCCGCGCCGGTGGCGATGTCGGTGGCCAGGGGGTGGAAGGTGGTCGGGTTGGCCAGGATGGCCGCGAAGTCCATCGGGACGGCCGGGTAGATCCGCTCGACCAGGTGCTCGGTGTCGACCACCGGCCCGCCGGTCAGGGCGCGCCAGGGGTTGGTCACCCGGCGCATGATCAGCGGGTCCGACCAGCCCAGGACGCCGGTGACGGCCTGGCCGGAGAGGAACCACGCGCCGTTCAGCGCGCCCGCCGAGGCGCCGTAGACGGCGTCGAAGCAGTGCCCGAAGCCGAGTTCGACCAGGGCGGCCGCCATGCCGCCGGAGTACGCGCCCCGGCTCGCCCCGCCCTCGATGGCCAGGGCCACACGGGCGTCGTCGGCAGCGCCGGAGCGGCGGGCGAGCAGGATCTCGCGGACTGCGTGCACCCCCGCGACGGTAAACGACCGCTCATTCGGCTCTCACCCGGATGTGGGATCACGGCCACCATCGCCGACCAGCGTGGCCTCCCGGTACACCCGAACCGAAGGGGAGGCCCGATGACCCACCACCCATCCCGCCGCAGCGTCCTGCTGGGCGGGGCCGCGGCCGCGGCCGGTCTGACCGTGCTGGGCGCGCCCGCGCTGGCCGCGCCGAGCCGCAGGCTCGCCGACCCGTTCACCCTGGGGCTGGCCTCCGGCGACCCGTCGCCGGAGGGCTTCGTGCTGTGGACGCGGCTGGCCACCGAGCCGCTGGCGCTCGACGGGCGCGGCGGCATGCCCGACCGGGCGGTCCCGGTGCTCTGGCAGGTCGCCACCGACGAGCGGTTCCGCCACGTCGTGCGCTCGGGCGTCGAGATCGCCCGGCCGGAGTCCGCGCACAGCGTGCACGTGGAGGTGGCGGGCCTGCGCCCGGACGCGGAGTACTTCTACCGCTTCCGCGTGCAGGGCCACCTCACCGAGACCGGCCGCACCCGCACCGCCCCGGCCCCCGGCACCATGGGCGCGCCGCTGACCATGTGCTTCGCGTCCTGCTCCCACTTCGGCGCGGGCTACTTCACCGCCTACCGCCGCCTCGCCGAGGACGACCCGGGCCTGGTGCTGCACCTGGGCGACTACCAGTACGAGTACGCCGCCCGCGCCAACGAGGTGCGCGAGATCGTCGGCCCGGAGACCCGCACGCTGGCCGACTACCGCCTGCGGCACGCCCAGTACAAGACCGACGCCGACCTGCAGCTCGCCCACCGGGTCGCCCCCTGGCTGGTCGTCTGGGACGACCACGAGACCGAGAACAACTGGGCCGACGAGGTCCCCGAGCAGCCGGACCCGGCCTTCCTCGACCGGCGCGCCGCGGCGTTCCAGGCGTACTACGAGAACATGCCGCTGCGCCGCACCGCGCGCCCGCGCGGGATCGACATGCGGCTGTACCGGCGGATCGGCTGGGGCGCGCTGGCGAACTTCCACATGCTCGACACCCGCCAGTACCGCGACGACCAGGCCTGCGGCGACGGCACCCGGGTCGGCTGCGAGGAGCGCCTGGACCCCACCCGCACGATCACCGGCGTGGAGCAGGAGCAGTGGCTGGCCGACGGGCTGCGCCGGTCGCGCGCCCGCTGGGACGTGCTCGGCCAGCAGGTGTTCTTCGCCCAGCGCGACCTGCGCGTCGGCCCGGCCGAGGGCTTCAGCATGGACGGGTGGGACGGCTACAAGGCCAACCGCGACCGCGTCGCCGGGCTGCTGGGCCAGACCCGCAACGCCGTGGTGCTGACCGGCGACGTGCACCGGCACTGGGCGGGCGAGGTGCTGGAGACCTGGGACCGCCCCGACTCCCGCCGGGTGGCGACGGAGCTGGTGGCCACCTCGGTGACCTCCGGCGGCGACGGCGACGACTCCGACAACGCCGCGGTGCTGGCGGAGAACCCGCACCTGAAGTTCTACAGCAACCGCCGCGGCTACGTGCGGACGCGGTTCAGCGCGAGCGAGATGCGCGCGGACTTCCGCACCCTCGCCGCCGTGCGGACGCCCGACGCGCCCGCCACCACGGCCGCGACGTTCGTCGTCGCCGACCGGCAGCCGGAGCTGCACCGCGTGTAGGCCCTTCACACCTTGTGCGATTGACGGGGAAAGGCCTTTCCGAGCAGAGTGGGCAGCCACACCACTGGGGTTCCCTGACCGGAAGGCCTTTCCCTTGCACCGCCGACGTACGCTGGCCGTCGCGGTCGTCGCGCTCGCCGCGCTGGCGATCACCGCGCCCGCGACCGCCCAGCCCGCAGAAGAGAAGCGGCAGCGCGCCTTCGCCGCGGCAGCCGACGAGTTCGACGTGCCCGCCGACCTGCTCATGGCGCTGTCCTATTTGGAGTCCCGCTGGGACGCCAACGCGGGCGCGCCGAGCGTTTCCGCGGGCTACGGCCCGATGCACCTGACCGACGCCGCCACGGCCACCGCGGGCGGCACCCACCACGACCACGGCGAGGACCCGCGCGGCGACACCGCCCGGCCCGAGCTCAAGCCCACGCACCAGGACGTCGACATCAGCGCGCCCGCGCTGCACACGCTGCCCAGGGCAGCGGAGCTGACCGGCATCGCGCCGGAGACGCTGCGCAGCGACCCGGCGGCCAACATCCGCGGCGGCGCCGCGCTGCTGGCCCACTACCAGCGCGAACTCGGCCCGCTGAGCGACGACCCCGCGGACTGGTACGGCGCGGTCGCCCGCTACAGCGGCGCCACCGACACCCGCACCGCCGAGGTCTTCGCCGACGAGGTGTACGGCGTGCTGCGCCAGGGCTTCGCCCGCACCACCGACGACGGCCAGAAGATGCGGCTCAAGGCCCGCTCGGTGGAGCCGGACAAGTCCGTGCTGAACCGGATGGGCCTCACCCAGACGGCCACGGCGGCCGCCGTCGAGTGCCCGTCCGACGTGGCCTGCCAGTGGGTCGGCGCGCCGTACGGGCAGTTCAACGACAGCAACGGCAATCCCACCTATGGCAACCACGACAAGTCGAACCGGCCGACCAACCAGAAGGTCGACTACATCGTCATCCACGACGTCGAGGGCTCCTACGCGGGCGCGCTCTCCTCGGTGCAGACGCTGACCAGGCCCGCCAGCTGGCACTACACGCTGCGCAGCAACGACGGCCACATCGCCCAGCACGTGGCCACCAAGGACGTCGGCTGGCACGCGGGCAACTGGTACGTCAACTCCAAGGCGATCGGCCTCGAGCACGAGGGCTTCGCCGCGCAGGGCACCTGGTACACCGAGGCGATGTACCGCACGTCGGCCAAGCTGGTGAAGTACCTGGCCGCCAAGTACAACGTGCCGCTGGACCGCCACCACATCGTCGGCCACGACAACGTGCCCGGCCCGATCGCCAGCCGGATCCCCGCGATGCACTGGGACCCGGGCCCGTACTGGAACTGGACGCACTACTTCGGCCTGCTCGGCGCGCCCTTCACCGCCGACGGCACGCCGTACACCAACGTCGTGACGATCCGGCCGGACTGGGCGACCAACAAGCCGAGGTTCACCGGCTGCGACGGGACCAGCGCGGCGTGCCCGTCGCGCAGCTCCACCTCCGTCGTCCTGCGCAGCGCCCCGCGCGATGACGCGCCGCTGCTCAAGGACATCGGCCTGCGCCCGAACGGCGCGGTGTCGACCATGCACGTCTCCGACATCGGCAGCCGCGTCGACTCCGGGCAGAAGTTCGCCGTCGCCGAGCGCTCCGGGGACTGGACGGCGATCTGGTACCTGGGCCAGAAGGGCTGGCTGCGCACCAGCCAGACCGTCCCGAGCCGCGGCGTGCAGGTCTGGCCGAAGCCGGGCCTGACCGCGGTGCCGGTGTACGGCCGGGCGTACCCGCAGGCGTCGGCCTACCCCTCGGGCATCACGCCGGAGCCGGTGGAGGCGCTGCCGTACCGCATGCTGGCGGGCCAGAAGTACATCATGGGCGGGGACGTGGCCTCGGAGTACTTCAAGGCCACCACGTTCGACCCCGCCCACCACACGGTGGTCCGCGGCGAGCGGTACATCCAGGTCCAGTTCGGCCACCGCTTCGGCTTCGTGAAGGCCTCGGACGTGTCCCTGCGCACCGACTACGTGGTGCCGGAGCCGACCCGCCCGCGCCGCTAGACCGAGATGGTGGACACCGGCAGCGCCGGGTCCGCCGAGAGGTCCAAAGAGGACGCCTCGACGCCCGCAGCCACCAGGTGGGCGCCGAGGGCGGCCATCATGGCGCCGTTGTCGGTGCACAGCCGCGGCCGCGGGACGCGCAGCGTGATGCCCGCGGCAGCGCAGCGCTCGGCGGCCAGCTCCTTGAGCCGGGAGTTGGCCGCCACGCCGCCGGAGATCACCATCGTGCCGATGCCCTCGTCCACGCAGGCCCGCACGGCCTTGGCGGTGAGCACGTCGGCGACGGCCTCCTGGAACGACGCGGCCACGTCGTCGACCGGGATCGGCTCGGGCTCGCGGGCCTCGACCCAGCGGGCGACCGCGGTCTTGAGGCCGGAGAAGGAGAAGTCGTTGCGGGCGTCGCGCGGGCCGGTGAGCCCGCGCGGGAACGCGATCGCCCTCGGGTTCCCCCGGCGGGCGGCGGCGTCGATCGGCGGGCCGCCGGGGTAGGGCAGGTCGAGCACGCGGGCGACCTTGTCGTAGGCCTCGCCCGCCGCGTCGTCGATGGTGGAGCCGATCTCGGTGATGCTGGTCGCCAGGCCGTCGACCTTGAGCAGCTGGGTGTGGCCGCCGGAGACCAGCAGCGCCAGGCACGGCGTCGGGAGCGGGCCGTGCTCCAGGGTGTCCGCGGCGACGTGGCCTGCGAGGTGGTTGGCCCCGTACAGCGGCACGCCCAGCGACAGCGCGTACGCCTTCGCGGCGGAGACGCCCACCAGCAGCGCGCCCGCCAGGCCGGGCCCGCAGGTCACCGTGATCGCGTCCACATCGGACATCTTCAGGCCAGCGGCGTCGAACGCCCTGCGCATGGTGGGGACCATGGCCTCCAGGTGCGCGCGGCTGGCCACCTCGGGCACCACGCCGCCGAAGCGGGCGTGCTGCTCGACGCTGGAGGCCACCTCGTCGGCCAGCAGCTCGACCGCGCCGGAGCCGTCGAGGCGGACCAGGCCGACGCCGGTCTCGTCGCAGGAGGTCTCGATGCCCAGGATGATCGTCACGTCGTCTCCTCGACCGGGGCGGGGCGCATCATGGTGTAGGCGTCGGCGCCGGAGGGCTGGTAGTAGCGCTTGCGCAGGCCGACACGGGTGAAGCCGTGCGCGGCGTACAGCGCGATGGCGGGCTCGTTGTCGGTGCGGACCTCCAGGAACACCGTGGCCCCGACCCGGTCCGCCTCGGCGAGGAGCTCGCGCAGCAGGAGTCGGCCGATGCCGCGGCGCTGCCAGTCGGGGTCCACCCCGAGCGTGTGCACGCTGGCCTCCACGTCGCCCGGCGGGCCGACGACGGCCAGCCCGGCGTACCCGACGAGCCGGTCGGCGGCGTAGGCGCCGAGGTAGTAGTGGCCCCAGTCCAGCTCGGAGGCGAACGCGGCCTCGCTCCACGGGTCCTCGCCTGCGAACAGCACGCGCTCCAGCTCCGCGCACCGGGCCAGGTCCTCGCGGCGCAGGTGGGCCGTGCGGACCTGTGCCGTGCGCACGCTCATGCCCGGCTCACCCGCTTGCGGGCGCCGGGGACGACGGCGTCCGGGCGGCGCAGGTACAGCGGGGTCAGCGGGCCGGGCTCGGCGCCGGAGAGCAGCGCGGCGCGCGCCGCGGCGACCAGGCCCGCCGGGGTCGGGTGCGCGGGCTCGATCAGCGGGAGGCCGAAGTCGTGCAGGTCCGCGCCCGCCACGCGCGTGGCGTGCGGCGCGTTGACCTCCGCGGGCGGCGACACGTGCGGGCCGTCGGTGCGCACGCCCATGGCGTCGTAGGTCGCCCAGTACACCTCGCGGCGGCGGGCGTCGGTGACCACCAGCAGCGGCTCGCCGGGCACGGCTGCGGCGATCGCGTCCAGCGAGCACACCGGGTGGACCGGCCTGCCCAGGGCGTGGCCGAGCGCGCCCGCGCTGACCATGCCCGCGCGCAGCCCGGTGAACGGCCCGGGGCCGACCCCGCAGACGATCGCGTCGACGTCGGCGAGCGTGCGGCCCGCCTCGGCGAGCGCGTCGCGCACGTGCGGGGTCAGCAGCTCGCCGTGCGCCTTCGCGTCCACGGTGACCCGCTCGGCGAGCACGCGTACGGTGTCACCCACCTGGACGACGCCTGCGGTGACGGCGGGGGTGGCGGTGTCAACAGCCAGAACCAACACAGTCGTCAAGAGTACGAGAGAGCCTGCTCACAGCCCTCGGCGGCCGGTGCTCCCCACTAAGGTTGGCCTCGTGCTGCTGCCGCAGAGTGCCCCGGAGCGGGTCGCCGTCCGGTTCCCCGGGCTGACGCTGACGCACGGCGAGGTGGCCTCGGCCGCCGGGGCCGTCGCCGAGAAGGTGCGCGGATGCTCGCGGGTCGCGGTGTGGGCGACCCCGTCGCCGGAGACGGTGCTGGCTGTGGTCGGGTGCTTGGCCGCTGGGGTGGCGGTCGTTCCGCTGAACCCCAAGGTCGGCGCCCGGGAGCTGGCCCACATCCTGGCCGACAGCGCCCCGGAGCTGCTGCTGCACGCCCCCGCCGACGACCCGGGGATCGACCTGCCGCGCCACGCGGTGGACGTCGCGGCCCGGGTGTCCGGGGAGCCGCTGCCGGAGCCGGACGGGGAGTCCGTGGCGTTCGTCGTCTACACCTCCGGCACCACCGGGCCGCCCAAGGGCGTGCTGCTGCCCCGGCGGGCGGTGGCGTCGAACCTCGACGCGCTGGCCGAGATCTGGGCGTGGACTCCCGAGGACGTCGTGGTGCACGCGCTGCCGCTGTTCCACGTGCACGGGCTGATCGTGGGCGTGCTGGGCACGCTGCGCCGCGGCGGGACGATGTGGCACCTGGGCCGCTTCACCAGCGCCGCTGTCGGCCAGGCGTTCCGCGACGGGGCGACGGTGATGTTCGGCGTGCCCACGATGTACCACCGGCTGGGCCTGGACTGCGCGACCGACGCCGACCTCGCCGCCGCGGTGGGCCGGGCGCGGCTGCTGGTGTCCGGGTCGGCGGCGCTGCCCGCGACCGACCACGCGCGCATCACCGAGGCCACCGGCCAGCGGGTGGTGGAGCGCTACGGGATGACCGAGACGCTGATGAACTGCGGGGTGCGCGCCGACGGCGAGCGGCGGCCGGGGATCGTCGGGCCCGCGCTGCCCGGCGTCGAGGTCCGGCTGGCCGACGTGGTCGACGGCATGGGCGAGATCGAGGTGCGCGGGCCGAACCTGTTCCTCGGCTACCTCAACCGCCCCGACGCGACGGCCGCGGCGTTCGTCGACGGCTGGTTCCGCACCGGCGACATGGCCGTGCGCGAGGCCGACGGCGCGTTCCGGATCGTCGGGCGGCGGGCCACGGACCTGATCAAGAGCGGCGGCTACAAGATCGGCGCAGGCGAGATCGAGAACGCGCTGCTGGAGCACCCCGGGGTCGCCGAGGCCGCGGTGACCGGCGAGCCGGACGACGACCTCGGCGAGCGGATCGTGGCGTGGGTGGTGCCCGACGGGGAGCCGCCGTCGGCCGCCGAGCTGGCCGACCACGTCGCCGCGCTGCTGGCCCCGCACAAGCGCCCCCGCGTCGTGCGGTACCTCGACGCCCTGCCGCGCAACGAGATGGGCAAGGTCACGAAGCGGGCGCTGCATGGCTGACCCCGGCGCGCGGTGGGTCATCGACCTGGTCGCCACCGACTTCGACGAGTTCGCCGTGCCCGCCGTGGACCGCGGCGCGGACGGCCCGCTGGCCTGGGCGGGCTACGACGCCCAGCGCAGGGCGGCAGCCGAGCGCAGCGGCGAGACCGAGTCCGTGGTGTGCGGGGTCGGCCGGGTCGGCGGCACGCGCGCGGTGCTCATCGCCTTCGACTTCCGCTTCCTGGGCGGCTCGGTCGGCACCGGCACCGGCGACCGCATCGAGCACGCCTTCGCCCACGCGCGGCGGACGCGGACACCGCTGGTGTCGCTGATCGCCACCGGCGGCAGCCGCATGCAGGAGGGGATGCTGTCGCTGCGCCAGCTCCAGCGCATCGCCCGGCAGTCGACCCTGCTGCACGAGGCGGGCGTCCCCCAGCTGTCGGTCCTGCGCGACCCGACGACCGGCGGCCTGTGGGCGTCGCTGGGCGCGGGCGCGGACATCGTCGTGGGCGTGGCGGGGGCGCAGGTGGGCTTCGCGGGCTCGCGCGTGCGCCCCTCGGCCGACCGCGACGACCCGGCGTACACCGCGGAGGGGCAGTTCGCGGGCGGGCACGTGGACGAGGTGTGCGAGCTGGAGGACCTGCCGTCCGTCGTGGCGGAGTGGTTGACGCTGCTGAGCGCGTCCAGCCCGGAGCCCGCGGACGTCCCGCGCGCGCTGGGCGCGGGCGTCCCGGCCGCCGACGGGTGGTCGACGGTGCTGGGCGCGCGTTCCCCCGGCCGCCCGCGCGCGGACGCGTACCTGGACGACTACTTCGACCTGCGCCGCGCCATCTCCGGCGACCGCTGCGGCGGGGTCGACCCCGGGATGCTGTGCGGGATCGGCCTGCGCGGCAGGCGCTCGGTCGCGTACGCCGCCCAGACGGGCACGGCCACCACCCCCGCGGGCTTCCGCACGGCGGTCCGGCTGATCCGGATCGCCGAGCGGCTCGGCCTGCCGGTGCTGACCCTGGTGGACACCCCCGGCGCCGCGAACGACGCCGCTGCCGAGCGCGCGGGCGTCGGCCCGGCCATCGCCGACCTGTTCAGCACGATCGCCGCCGCCCGCGTCCCGGTGACCACCCTGGTCATCGGCGAGGGCGGCTCCGGCGGCGCACTGGCCCTGGCGGCCCCCGACCGCATGTGGATCACCCCGGACGCCTACTTCTCGGTCATCGCCCCAGAACTGAGCACCGCCATCCTCAAACGATCACCGGACGCCGTGCGGGAGACCGCCGAACAGCTGCGCCTCCGCCCGACAGACCTCCTGGAACTGGGCGTCGTCCGCGGCATCGCGACCCGCTAGCGGGCCGACCACCCGCCCGAGCCTGGATAACCACCGACAGGCGACCCGTGGGCCGGTCGGGCCGCGCGGCACGCCGATCCGGTCACGGAAACGGCAACGGAACCGCCAGCCCGCGCCGCATCGCCGCCGACCGCCTGCGCAGCCGGTCGGTCACCAGCACGCGACAACCGGGGCCACCGTCCCACAGCACCGCGACCGACAGCAGCACCGACCGCCTCCCCAGCCCAATTCAGCCACCGGCAAGCGGCAACGGAACCACCGGCCCACGCCGCAGCGCCGCCCACCGCCTGCCAACGGTTCGGTCATGGACAGGCACAAACGCGACCACCTGCCCGCGGCGCATCGCCGCCGACAGCGGGCGGCGTCTGCCGGAGTCGACTCGTGCGAGCGTGGGCGGGCGAGCAGCGGGACCGCTGGCCGGGCAGGCGTGGGCCAGCGGCAGCGTCGGCGAACCGCCGTGCGGGTCGGGTGGGGCGGTTAGGCGTGGTTGGCGGTCAGGGCCGTCAGCCGGGTCTCCCACGAGCCCGACGGCTCCAGGGTGAGTTCGCGGGTGTCGTCCGGCCTGCGGTCGATGCGGATCAGCAGGTGGTCGGCCGACAGCCGCTCGGCCGCGCCCTCGCCCCACTCCACGATGACGGCGGCGTCGACGAGTTCGGTGTCGAGGTCGAGGTCGTCGAGTTGGGCGAGGTCGCCGCCGAGGCGGTAGGCGTCGACGTGGACCATGGGGACGCCGCGCTCGCCCGCGGGGTGTTCGCGGGCGATGATGAACGTCGGGCTGCTCACCCGCCCGCGCACGCCGAGGCCGTCGGCGATGCCCTTGGCCAACACCGTCTTGCCCGCGCCGAGGGGGCCCGCGAGCAGGACGAGGTCGCCCGCCGTCAGCAGGGCGCCCAGGCGCCTGCCGAAGTCCAGCGTGTCCTCCGGGGTACGCAGCTCAACCACGCCGCTCTCCATGTTCACTCCGATGACGGGATACCCGCGCAGTCCCGCAGCAGGACCGCGAGGTGGCCGGTGACCACATCGGGCCGCTCCAGCATGACGAGGTGGCCCGCGCCGCGCACGCGGACCAGGGTCGAGTGGGGCAGTTCCTCGGCGATGCGCTCGGCGTGCGACCACGGGGTCATCCAGTCCTCGTCGCCGCCGAGCACCAGCACCCGGCACTCGCGCAGACCGGCCAGCGCCGCGTAGCGGTTGTGGCTGCCCAGGGTGTCGACGAAGTCGGCGAGCACCCGGACCGGCGTCACGTCGAGCATCGCCACCATGAAGTCGACCAGCCGGGGGCTGACCTCGCGCGAGCCGAACCCGATCGTGCGCACGCCCGCGCGGGTCAGCTGGCCGCCCGCGGCGCGGATCAGCTCGACCAGGCCCGGCTGCCAGTCGGCGAAGCGGCCCAGCAGGCGCGTCAGCGGGTTGTACTTCGACAGCAGCGGCCGCGGCAGCCCCTGCTTGCCGACCTCGCCCGCCGACGTCCCGATCAGCGCGACCCCGCGCACCCGGGCGGCGAACAGCTCGGGGAACAGCTCAGCCAGCGCGATGACGACCATGCCGCCCATCGAGTGTCCGATGAGGACCAGCGGCCCGTCGGGCGCGGCCACCCGGATGACGGCCTCCAGGTCCCGCGCCAACTGCTCGATCGTGCTCCCCGCCGCGTCGGTGCGCTGGGAGCGGCCGTGGCTGCGGTGGTCGTAGAGGATCTGCGCCACCCGGGGCCCGGTCAGCCGCGCCAGGTCCCGCCGCTGGAAGTGCCAGCACAGCCTGCTCAACGCGAAGCCGTGCACCAGGATCGCGGTCAGGTCGGGAGCGCCGCCGTCGGCCGGGTCGATCTCCTCGACCGACAGCGCGACCCCGTCGTCCGCGGCGATGGTGCTCACCCGGTCGGCAGGCAGTTCGCCGAAGGGCTCGTCGGCGTACGGGTCGTCGGCCTTGCGCCGCATGGTCAGCGCCGCCGCGGCCGCCGCCAGGCCCACCGCGCCGCCCACCGCCGCGACCGCGCGGCCGACCCTCACCGCTCCCCCAGGTAGGTGCGCGTCACGCGCGGGCGGTTCATGCCGGTGACGATCTCGTAGTCGATGGTCCCGATCGCCTCCGCCCAGTCCGTCGCGGTCGGCTCGCCCCGGGTCCCGGGTCCGAACAGCACCACCTCGTCGCCCGGGCGCGCGTCGCACTCGACCACGAACTGGTCCATGCATATCCGGCCGCGCACCGGGCACAGGACGTCGTTGACCAGCACCGACATCCGCCCGGTCAGCAGCCGGGGAACGCCGTCGGCGTACCCGACGGGCACCAGCGCCAGCCGGGTGTCCCGCTCGGCGGTCCACAGGTGTCCATAGGAGACGGACTCGCCAGCGGCGATGTCCTTCACCGACACCACCGACGAGCGGAACGTCATGGCGGGCGCCAACTTCTCGCCGCCAGGCACGGGGTTCAGCCCGTACATCGCGATCCCGACGCGCACCATGTCGAAGCACAGGTCCGGCCGGGTGAGCGTCGCCGCGGAGTTCGCCAGGTGCCTGCGCGGGCGCAGCCCTGCGGCCAGCGCCACCTCGTAGGCCTCGGCGAACCGCCGCGCCTGCGCGTCGATCGACGGGTGGCCGGGGTCGTCCGCGCACGCCAGGTGCGACCAGACCGCGTAGACCTCGCTGTCCGACGCCGCCGCCGCGCGCACGAGTTCCGGCCACAGCCCGGGCGGGCACCCGCCCCGGGTCAGCCCGGTGTCGATCTTCAGGTGCACCCGCGCGCCGGACACCGCGCGCAGTTGCTCCACACTGGACACCGCGACGTCGATGCCCTCGGCCACCGCGGGCCGGTAGTCGGTGCCGACCGGGTCCAGCCAGCACAGGATCGGCGCGTCGATGCCCGCGTCGCGCAGCGCAAGCGCCTCGGCCAGCGACACCGTGCCCAGCCAGCTCGCCCCGCCGCGCAGCGCCGCCCGCGCCACCGGGACCGCGCCGTGGCCGTACCCGTCGGCCTTCACCACGGCCATCGTCGCCGCGGGCCCGGCCCGCTCGGCGAGCAGCGCGACGTTCGCCTCGATGTGGTCGAGGTGCACGAGCACCTCGGCCCGGGGGCTAGCCACCCGACACCACCTCCCGCACCGCGTCCGGCACCGCGGCCAGGATCGGCGAGGCCGACACCGGCGCCCCGCGCGCGGCCAGCTCCGCCGCGCGCACGTGCAGCCACGCCGCCGCGCCCGCCGCCGCGACCGGGTCGGCCCCGCTCGCCAGCAGCGCGCCGACCAGGCCGGACAGGATGTCGCCCGTCCCCGCGGTGGCCAGCCAGTGCGAGCGCGCCGGGTTGACCAGGGTGCGGCCGTCCGGCCCGGCGATCACCGTGGCGTGGCCCTTGAGCAGGACCGTGACGTTCAACCGGGACGCAAGCGCTTGCGCGGCCTGCACCCGGTCCGTTCCGAGCGTGATCCCCAGCGGCTCGGCGATCCGGGCGAACTCGCGGTCGTGCGGGGTCAGCACGACCGGGGCGTCCGGGTCGCGGGCGTCCCACAGGTCCGGGTGCGCGCCCAGCAGCGTGATCCCGTCGGCGTCCACGCAGGTGGCCACGCCGTCGGCGAGGACGTCGCGCAGCACCGCCCGCGAGGCCGACCCGGTGCCGAGGCCGGGCCCGACGACCCACGCCTGCACCCGCCCGGCGTCGCCGACCGTCCCGGTGGCCACGACCTCCGGCCAGCGCGCCCGCACCTCGTCGGCCGCCGAGCCCGCGTACCGGGTCAGCCCGGACGTGGCGGCGACGGCCGCGCCGACGGCCAGCACCGCGGCGCCCGGGTAGGTGGCCGACCCGGCGGCCACGCCCACGACGCCCTGGGTGTACTTGTCGTCGGTCGGGCCCGGCACGCGCCAGGTCCGCGCCACGTCGACCGGGTCGAGCACGGAGAAGTCCGGATCGGACAGTGCGAGCCCGAGGTCCACCAGGCGCACATCGCCGCAGCGCTCCGCGGCCAGGAAGTGCGCGGGCTTGTACGCGCCGAACGTCACCGTCACCTCGGCGGTCACCGCGGGACCGTCGACCGCTCCGGTGTCCGGGTCGACGCCGCTGGGCAGGTCCACGGCCACGATCGGCGCGCGCACCCGGGAGACCAGCTCGGCGGCCGGGGCCCGCAGCGGCCCGCGCGCCGAGAGCCCGACGATCCCGTCGACGACCACATCCGCGGCCTCCACGGCCGACCCGATCCGCCCGCCCGCGCGCAGCAGCGCGGCCAGGCCCTCCGCGTGCACGCGGGACGGGTCGAGCAGCACCGCCGTCACCCCGACCGACCGGCGGCGCAGGAACGCGCCCGCCCAGAGCGCGTCGCCGCCGTTGTCCCCGGTGCCGACCAGCAGCACGACGTGGCGCCCGGCGACCCCGCCCGTCCGGCGCAGCAGCCGCAGCGTGTGCTGGGCGACGCCGTAGGCCGCGCGGCGCATGAGCGCGCCCGGGGCCGTCCTGGCCAGCACCAGCCGCTCGGCCTCGCGCACCCGGCCGGTGGCCCAGACGCCGCGCACTACTCGACCGTGACGGACTTGGCGAGGTTGCGGGGCTTGTCCACGTCGTACCCCCGCGCGCGGGCGATCTCGGCGGCCAGCACCTGCAGCGGCACCGTCGACACCAGCGGCTGCAGCAGCGTCGGCACCGCGGGCACCTCGATCAGCTCGTCGGCGAACGGGCGCACCGTCTCGTCGCCCTCCTCGGCGATGACGACCGTGCGCGCGCCGCGGGCCTGGATCTCGCTGATGTTGGACACCAGCTTGGCGTGCAGCACCGCGCGGCCCTTGGGCGACGGCATCACCACGACGACCGGCAGGCCCTCCTCGATCAGCGCGATCGGGCCGTGCTTGAGCTCGCCCGCGGCGAAGCCCTCGGCGTGCATGTACGCCAGCTCCTTGAGCTTGAGCGCGCCCTCCAGCGCCACCGGGTATCCGACGTGGCGGCCGAGGAACAGCACCGCCTTGGAGTCGGCCAGCTCGCGGCCGAGCGCGCGCACCCGCTCGACGGTCTCCAGCACCCGGGACACGGCCTTGGGCATGGCCTCCAGCTCGCGGAACTCGCGGGCCACCTCGTCGGCGTACTTGGTGCCCCTCGCCTGCGCCAGGGCCAGCCCGACCAGGTAGTTCGCCGCGATCTGGGCGAGGAACGCCTTGGTGGACGCGACGCCGATCTCGGGTCCGGCGTGGGTGTAGAGCACCGCGTCGGACTCGCGCGGGATCTGCGCGCCGTTGGTGTTGCACACCGCCAGCACGCGGGCCTTCTGCTCGCGCGCGTGGCGCACGGCCTCCAGCGTGTCCGCGGTCTCGCCGGACTGGGACACGGCCACCACCAGGGTGTCGCGGTCCAGCACGGGGTCGCGGTAGCGGAACTCCGAGGCCAGCTCGACCTCGACGGGCAGCCGGGTCCAGTGCTCGATGGCGTACTTGGCCACCAGCCCGGAGTGGTAGGCCGAGCCGCAGGCGACGACGAAGACCTTGTCGACGTCGCGCAGGTCCTGGTCGGACAGCCGCTGCTCGTCGAGCACGACCCGCCCGTCGACGAAGTGCCCGCGCAGCGTGTTGGCCAGCGCCTCGGGCTGCTCCTCGATCTCCTTGAGCATGAAGTACTCGTGGCCGCCCTTCTCGGCGGCGGAGAGGTCCCAGTCGACGGTGAACGGCTTCACCGGGGCGTCCTCGCCGTGGAAGTCGGTGACCCGGTAGCCGTCGCGGGTGATCTCCACGAGCTGGTCCTGGCCCAGCTCGACGGCCTCGCGGGTGTGCTCGATGAACGCCGCCACGTCGGAGGCGACGAACGTCTCGCCGTCGCCGAGGCCCACCACCAGCGGCGACGACCGGCGCGCCGCCACGATCAGGTCCGGCTCGTCGGCGTGCGACACGACCAGGGTGAACGCGCCCTCCAGCCTGCGGCACACGGTCCGCACGGCCTCGGCGAGGCCGCCGCCGCGCTCCTTCGCCGCGCCGTACTCGCGGGCGATCAGATGCGCCGCGGTCTCGCTGTCGGTGTCGCTGGCCAGCTCGACGCCCGCGGCCTCCAGCTCGGCCCGCAGCGCGGCGAAGTTCTCGATGATGCCGTTGTGCACGACCGCGACCCGCCCGGTGGCGTCGCGGTGCGGGTGGGAGTTGCGGTCGATCGGCGCGCCGTGCGTGGCCCACCGGGTGTGGCCCATGCCCGCGGTGCCCGCGAAGCTGTCGACGCCGACCTCGGCCAGCCGCGCCTCCAGGTTCGCCAGCCTGCCCGCCTTGCGCTCGACGGTGAGGCCCGCGTCGGTCAGCACCGCCACGCCCGCCGAGTCGTACCCGCGGTACTCCAGCCGCCGCAGCCCGTTGAGGACGACGTCCAGCGCCTGCCGGTGTCCTACGTAACCCACGATTCCGCACACGGCGACCAGGGTAACCACGTGCGCCGCGCGGCCCCGGATAGGCTTCCCGCATGGCACGCCTGCTCGACGAGCTGTCCCGCCCGGGCCCGTACGAGGTCCTGCGCGGCGACCTCGCCCTCGTCGGCCTGCCCGGCGCGGTGTTCACCCCGCGCACGGGCCTGAACCTGCCCGCGATCGCCTTCGGCCACGGCTGGCTCCAGCCGGTCGAGCGCTACCGCGGCCTGCTCCGGCACCTGGCGTCGTGGGGCATCGTGACGGCGGCGCCCGCCACCCAATCGGGTCCCTTCGCCTCGAGCCGCCTGCTGGCCGCCGACCTGCGCACCGCGCTGGACGTGTGCGTCGGCGTGCGGCTCGGCGACGGCGACATCAGCGTCGACCCGGCCAGGCTCGGCCTCGCGGGCCACTCGACCGGCGCGGGCTGCGCGGTCCTGGCCGCCGCTGAGGACCCCAGGGTGCGCGCGGTGGCCACCCTGGCGGCGTCCCAGACCCGCCCGTTCGCCTCCGAGGCGGCCCGCGCCTGCGCCATGCCCTCCCTGCACCTGGCGGGCGGGCGCGACATCGTCGCCCCGCCGGTCGCCCACGCCGAGCTGATCGCCCGCACCTGGGCCGGGCCGTCCCGGCTGTGCGTGCTGCCCAAGTCCAGCCACATGGCCTTCACCGAGGGCAGGCACTGGAGCGACCTCATCGTCCAGGGCAAGGGCGACTCCACCGCCCGCAAACTGGCGCGGGGCCTGCTGACGGCGTTCTTCCTGCACCACCTGGCGGGCGTGAAGGACTACGCGGCGCTCCTGGAGGAGCCCATCAAGGGCACCCTCCCCACCGCCGCCTAGAACGCCGGAGCGCCGTGGGCCCGGATCTGGCTTCGCCGAGGCACTGCCCGCTGCACCGCGGTCAGTGAATCCGCCTCAGGGCCCGGGTCGCAGGCAGTGGACCTGCGGACCCGGGACCGTCCAGGCGTCATCGCCCCTCGACGGAGACCAGCAGGCTCCCGGCCTACCGGCGCATCCAGCTGCGGCCCGACCAGTCGTCGTCCTCGTCGTCGGTGGCCTCGGCCTGCCTGCGCGGGGGTGCGGCGGGGCGGCGCGGCGGCTCCGGGGGGCGGGTGGGCTGCGGCGGGGGCGGGGGCTGGGCCTCCTCCTCCGCGCCGAAGCTCAGGTAGCGGTTGGGGGCCGCCGCGGACGGCTGGGGCGCGTGCTGCGGCGGGGGGACCGGGCGCGGCGGCGGGGGCGGCGGGGTCTGCCGTGGGGCAGGCGCCTCCTCGCTCTCGCCGAAGGACAGCACGGTCTGCCGCTGGGGACGGTCGCCCCAGGCGTTCTGGGGCTTCTTCTCCGCCGCCTCGCGCGCGGCGATGCGGGCGGCTTCCTTGCGCTCGTGCTCGTCCTTGGCCTCCTGGACGAGCTGTTCGCGCCGCTTGTTCGCCTCGGCCGCCGCCTTGTCGAGCTCCTGCGAGCGCTCCAAGGCCCGGTCCATCGCCCGGCGACCGGCCTCGGTGGCCTGGTCGATGCGGCGCTGGGTGGCCGACGGGTCCATCTGGTCCATCAGGTACATGACCGCCCCCTGGGTCAGCGGAAGTCGCCGAGGAAGCCGCCGAGGCGGGAATCGGCGAAGTCGTCGTCGAAGAGGTTGCCACTGGTGCGCCACTGGCCGGTCTGGCGCTCGGAGTCGCCGCCCTGGCCACCGCCGCCCGCACCGCCCATGGCCCCCATGCCGCCGCCCATGGCGCCCATGCCCGCGGAACCGCCTGCCTGGCTGCCGTCGCCGCCGCCGGGGTTGCCGCTGACCGCGCCCAGCGCCGCCTCGCTCGTGGCGGTGACGGACTGCGCCATCGCGTTCTCCGCGGCCTGCGGCATCGGGTCGCCGAACGCGCTGCCCGCCGCGCCCCACGCGCCGCCGTCGCCGGAGGGCGTGGTGGCCTGGTACTCGGCGACCGCGACCGGCTCCCCGTGGCTGCCCGCCACGACGCCAGCGGGCTCGCCCGAGGACCCCGCGGACCCGCCCGCGGAGGCCCCCACGGGCTCGCCGGGGCCGCCGACGGCCGAGCCCACCGGCTCGCTCGGCGCGCCCGGCTCGGACCACACGGCGGGCTCGGCCCACGCGCCCGAGGGCTCGGTGAAGCCGCTCGGAGCGGGCGCGGGCATGGCCTGCACGTCGCCCGGCCCGTACGGAGCGGGCATGGCCTGGATGTCGCCCGGCCCGTCCGGGGTCGGCGTGGCCGACTGGGCCGGGTCGGAGTAGTCGAGGGTGTAGGTGGTCGGCTCGCCGCCGCTGCCGTCGTCGACGGTGACCACGACGGTGTCGCCGCCACCGGGCCGCTCCGCGGTGATGGTCATCGGCGGGTCGGAGATCACCGCCTTGCCGTCCTCGCCCGGCTGGATCATCTCGCCCTCCGCGCCGGGCACGCCGCCGCCTGCGCCCGAGCCGTCCGGGCCGAAGCCCGGGGCGGGCGCGGGCAGGGTGGTGACGCCGCCGGGCAGCTGCGGGCCGCCCGCGCCGAAGTCGACCGTGTAGGTCTTGGGCTCGCCGGAGCCGTCGTCCACGGTCACCTTGACCTGGCCCTGGCTGTCCGGGCTGGTGACCTCGATGGTCCGGCCGTCCTCCTCGATCTTCACCGTCTCCGGCGCGCCGCTGCCGCCGGGCGAGCCGTCGGCCCCTGGCCCGTTCGGGTCGGTCGCGCCGGGGTTGTCGGGGTCGAGGGGGTTGTTCGGGTCGGGCTTGCCGTCCTTCTCCAGCGAGCCCGTGTCGGGCTCGGGCAGGGGCGGCGGGGTGGGCGGGGTCGGCATCTGCGCCTGGCCGCCGCCACCGCTGCCCGAACCGCCGCCGCTGCCGGAGCCGCCGCCGTTCCCGGAGCCGCCGCCGTTGCCGCCACCGCCGCCGTCGTCATTGCCGCCGTCGTCATTGCCGCCGCCGTCGTTGCCGCCGCCGTCGCCCGACGGCGCGCCCGGCACCTTCATCAGGGCGAAGACCTTCAGCTCCGCCATGATGCGCAGGTTCTCCAGCGCGGCGTCGTGCAGCTCGGTGACCTGGTCCTTGAGGTCGTCGGTCGCGGTGTAGAAGCCGTGGATCTTTTCCCGGATCGACTGCCGCTCCTCCTCGGACTTGGTCGCCACGTCGGAGGCCATGCCGCGGACCTTGTCGCCGCTCTCGTCGCAGTCGTTGGAGTCGAACCACTCCAACCAGCCCTTGGTGGCGAACTTGCCGAGCATCGCGCCCGCGTCGTCGTCGTCCTTGTCGCAGTTGACGCTCAGGTGCCACTCGCCGCACGACTCGGCGAAGGCGTCGAGGTCGCTCTGCTGGACCTTCTTCCAGTCCTCCGGCTTGGTGAAGCAGCTGAAGTCGAAGATGCTGACGCAGTTGTCCGAGTAGGTCGAGTAGAGCTGCTGGGCGCTGTCCATCGCGGAGGTGAGCCCGCCCGCGGTCGTCTTGCACGCGCCCGCGAAGTCGTTGAGGGTCTTCTCGACCCGGTCGACGGCGGTCTTGAACGCCTCGAACGACTCGCCCTTCCAGTCGTGGGCGAGCTTGTCCTTGCCGCTCTTGACGACCTGGGCGATGTTCTCCATCGCCGCGGCGAGGCCCTCCAGCCGGACCGCGTCCTTCTTGATCTTCCCCCAGCGCAGCTCGTTGACCTCCTGCCGCTTCTCCGGCGGCTTCGGGTTGAGATTGAGCTCAAGGGCGGTGTCGTAGGCGGGGAGGAGCTGGTCGACGCCGTAGTCCATCGGGTCGCCGATCTCGTCCCACGCCTCGCCGCGGGTGCCGACCGCCGCGGACTTGTTCACCAACGCCTGATAGGCGTCCGGCTTCTCGAATTCCACTTCTGCCCCCTAACGCGCCCGGCGCTCAGACGTAGACGGCGCCGTCGCCGTCGGCGGTGCCGGTCCCCATGCGGTCCTCAATGGACTTGAGGTTGCTGTAGCCGGAGGTGTCGGACTCCACGACGAGGTCGGTGCCCTGGTTGAGGCTGGCGCTGATCGCCCCGAGGTGGGTGGCCAGGTTCTTCAGGTCGTTGGCGATGGCCTGCCAGTACTGCTCGAACTCCGCGCCCTGCAGACCCGCCCACGGCTTGCCGAAGTCGACGGCCTTCGCCGTGCTCTGCGCCAGGTCCGACTGGATCATCGACACCTGCGACTGCGCCTCGGCGAACACCGCGGCGAACCCCCGCACCGCGTCGGCGTCGTACTCGAAACCGCTCACCGCTCTCCCCTCCCGGTCACCCGGCCCGTGCTGCGCAGACTACTCGCCTGTTCCGACCCGGACGGTCCGAACGGCTGATCACACCTGCTTGCAGCGAGTGGGATGCCGTCGGGATTCCGCCGGTTCCCACCTCGTTGCGGACGCGAAGGGACGGTCAGGCCTGCTTGCGGCCGGGATCGATGCCGATGATCCCGTCGAAGCCCGAGGCCGGGTCCTTGTCGTCGAAGATGTTGCCCGCGATGCGCCACGCGCTCTGCTTGCGCTCGTTGTCGCCGCCCTGGCCCTGGCCTGCGCCCGCGCCCATCCCGCCGCCCATCGGCATGCCGCCGCCCATGCCGCCGCCGGACCCGCCGGACGCGCCGCCCGCCGCGGCCGCCGCCGGGGCGGCAGCGCGGTGCTGGTCGCCAGCGGGCGCCTCGGCCCCGGTCGAGGGGCCCTCGGCCACCGGGGTCGGCGCACCGGCGTCCGCGCCCGCCGCGCCGCCCCCGCCGATCGCCGCGGAGCCGCCGCCGGGTCCGCCGGGGCCACCGGCCCCGCCGCCCGGCCCGCCCGCGCCCGCGTCGTCGCCGGAGGGCTTCACCGGCGTCTCGGCGGGCACCGGCTCGGGCTGTTCGTCGCCGGAGGCGTCCACCGTGTAGGTCACCGGCGGACCGTCGCCGTCGTCCAGGGTGATCGCGACCTTGCCATCGCCGACCAGGGTCGCGGTGACGGCGGTGTCGCCGTCGGTGAAGCGGACCGGGCCGTTCGAGAAGTCCAGGGACCGGGTGCCGCCGGGCAGGGCCAGCTCGTAGCGGCCGTGCTCGTCGGGACCGGTCAGCACCATCGAGTGCTCGCCGTCGCGGATGGTCACCCTGGTCTCGTCCGGCGCGGGCTCGGGCGGGGCGAACACGGCGAACGGGTCGGCGGGGACCTCGGCCAGCACCTGCCCGAGGACGCCCCACACCTGCTCGACGGCGTCGCGGGCGGCCAGCGCGCCGCGGCGCAGCCGGACCAGCTCCGCGCTGTGCCGGGCGGCGAAGTCGTCCAGCCAGCCCAGCACCTCGTGGCTCGGCACGACCGGGTCGCCGCCCAGCGGGATGCCCATGGTCCGCAGGGACTGCGGGGTGTGGCCTGCGTCCAGCGCGGCGTCGACCAGGTCGATCTGGGCGTGCCGCAGGGACGGATCGCTCACCCGCGCGTCCGCGCCCCGGACCTCGTCGGCCCAGCGCCGCAGCACCGACGCGACCGTGCGCCGCGCGCCCTCCATCGCCGCGCCCAGCTGGCCCGCGCTGTCGCGCCAGGCGCCCAGCGCCGAGGCGAAGTCGGACAGGCGCAGCGCGGCGGCCTGGTCGGCCCGGTTGTCCCACCGCTCCTCCAGGCCCGCGCGGGCGGCCGCGACCAGCGGCCCCACGGCCTCCGCCGCGGTCGCCAGCGCGGTCATCCTGGCGAAGGTGGCGTCCATGACGCCGAAGTCGATGCCCCGCAGGTCGTCCAGCGCCCGGGCGTCCTGGTCGGTGCCCCACGGCTCGTCCGGCCACCGCCGCGCCGCGGCCGGGTGGGCCCGCCAGCGCGCGTACAACGCACCGGCCTCGCGCATCCGCTCCGCGACCCCGGCAAGGTCGTCGACCAGCGCGGTCGAGGTGTCCGACGGGTCCACCGCGGGCTCGACCAGGGCGGCGCTCACCTCGCTCACCGCTCACCGGCCCTGGTGATCATCGCCGCCGCGTCCTCGTCCGCGTCGATCACCGCGCGGTCGGCTGCGGTCAGCGCCTCGCCGATCCCGTCGACCGCGGCGACCGCGCGCTCCAGCGACGTCAGCAGCGCGTCGGCGCGGTCGGCGTACGCCCGGCCCGCGGCGTCCCCGAGCGGGCCGAGCCGCGCCGGGGCGAAGGCGTCACCGCGGCCGTAGCGGACCATCGCCGCCAGGGCATCGGTGACCTCGGCGAACCGGGCGACGGTCGCGGACACCGCCTCGGTGTCCACCCGCAGCTCACCCCGCGCCATCACCGCATCCACCTCTGCGCCGACAGGTCCTCGTCATCGACCGGGCCGAAGGAGTGCACCCGACTGCGGACGGGCCGCCGCGGCGGCTCCGGGGCCGGTGGCGGCGCGACGGGGGGCGGCGGCGGTGGGACCACCGGCTGCGGGGCCGCCGCGGCCGGGGTCTCGTCCTCGGCGCCGAACGACAGGACCGTCGGGCGCTGCCTGCGCTCCCAGGTGGGCTTCGCCTCGGGCGCCTGCTCGGCCTGCTCGGCAGCGAGCTTCGCCTGGGCCTGCGCCTCGGCGGCCAGCCGGGCGCGCTCGGCGGCCTCGGTGTCGGCGGCGGCGAGCCGCTGGGCGAACTCGTCGCCGATCTCGTCGACCCGCGCGCCGTGCCGGACGGTGACGTCCTCGTACCGGGCGTGGATGTCCCGTGCGGGGATGACCCCGTCCTGCGTTCTCGTGCCGTACATGCTTGTGGCGACCCCCCGGCGGCGCGTTCCCGTTGCCCGTTCGACGCTCTGACGCCGGGGCACGCCCCGCGGTGCCGTCGCGTACGCGAAGAGAATCTACCCCCGGGCGGCCCGGCGGACGGGGCTTTAGCGAGCGTCGGCGACCACGGCCGCGAGCCGGTCGGCAGCGGCCTGGGCCAGCTCCTGGGTCGAGGCCTCGACCATGACCCGGACGAGCTGCTCGGTGCCCGACGGGCGCAGCAGCACCCGCCCGGTGTCGCCCAGCTCGGCCTCCACCTCGGCGACGGCCGCGCTGACCCGGGGCGAGACCGCCACCGCGGCCTTGTCTGCCACCTTGACGTTGATCAGCACCTGCGGCAGCTTCGTCATCACGCTGGCGAGGTCGGCCAGCGGCCGCCCGGTCGCCGCGACGCGCGCCATCAGCCGCATGGCGGTCAGCAGGCCGTCGCCGGTGGTGGCGAACCCGGGGATGATCACGTGCCCGGACTGCTCGCCGCCCAGCGCCAGGCCGGACCCGCGCAGCTCCTCCAGCACGTACCGGTCGCCGACGGCGGTCGTGCGCACGGCCACCCCGGCCTCGCGCATCGCCAGGTGCAGGCCGAGGTTGCTCATCACGGTGATGACGAGGGTGTCGTCCACCAGCTCGCCTGCGTCCTTCATGGCCAGCGCCAGCACGGCCATGATCTGGTCGCCGTCGACGACCGCGCCGGTGGCGTCCACGGCGAGGCAGCGGTCGGCGTCGCCGTCGTGGGCGATGCCCAGGTCGGCGCCCTCGGCGACGACGGCGGCGCGCAGGTCGTCGAGGTGGGTGGAGCCGCAGCCGTCGTTGATGTTCTCGCCGTCGGGCAGCGCGTGCAGGGCGATCACCTCGGCGCCCGCCTCGCGGTAGGCGCGCGGGGCGACCGACCACGCCGCGCCGTTGGCGCAGTCGACCACGACGCGCAGGCCGTCCAGCCGGTTCGGCGTCGCCTTGAGCAGGTGCTCGACGTAGCGGTCGGCGGCGTCGGGGATGTCGTAGACCCGGCCGACGCCCGCGCCGGTCGGGCGGCCGTCGGTGACCCCGATGCCCGCCTCGATCTCGTCCTCGATGGCGTCGGGCAGCTTGTGCCCGCCCGCGGCGAACAGCTTGACGCCGTTGTCGGGCATCGGGTTGTGCGACGCGGAGATCATCACGCCCAGGTCCGCGTTCAGCTCGCCCACCAGGTGCGCGACGCCCGGCGTCGGCAGCACCCCGACCTGCATGACGTCCGCGCCCGCCGCGGCCAGCCCCGCGCACACCGCCGCCTGCAGCATCTCGCCGCTGGCCCGGGGGTCGCGCCCGACGACGGCCACCGGCCGGTGCGAGCGGTCGTGCGCGGCCAGCACGCGGGCCGCCGACGCGGCGACCGACAGGGCCAGCTCGGGGGTCAGGTCGGCGTTGGCGAGACCGCGCACCCCGTCGGTGCCGAACAGGCGGGCCATGGACTGGGAAACCTCCGTTGGTGAAAACCAGAACGGGAGCAGCACGGTGCGTGCTGCTCCCGAACGGTAGCGTGCTGTCGTCGCGTCAGCGCTTGCTGTACTGCGGCGCCTTGCGGGCCTTCTTGAGGCCGTACTTCTTGCGCTCCTTCACCCGCGCGTCCCGGGTGAGGAAGCCCGCCTTCTTCAGCGGCGGCCGGTCCTCGCTGTCGAGCTCGATCAGGGCCCGGGCGATGGCCAGGCGCAGCGCGCCAGCCTGCCCGGTGATGCCGCCGCCGCGCAGGTTCGCGCGGATGTCGAAGGACTCGTTCTTCTCGACGGTCACCAGGGGCTCGCGGATGAGCTGCTGGTGGACCTTGTTCGGGAAGTACTCCTCCAGGGTGCGCCCGTTGAGCAGGAACTTGCCCGAGCCGGGGGTGATGCGCACCCGCACGACGGCCTCCTTGCGGCGGCCGACGGTCTGCGCGCTCTCGGCGGTCAGCCGGGGCAGCGCCGGGGCGGCGGGCTCGTCGTCGTCGGCCTCGATGGCCTCGAACGAGTCGGCCTGCGCCTCGTCGGCGACCTGCGCCTCATCGGCGGGGGCCGCGTCGACGGCGGGAGCCTCGTCGGCGACGGGGGCCTCAACGGCCTCCGGGGTCTCCTCGACCTCGGGGGTCACGGCGTCTTCACTCACTTGGCGACCTTCGCAATCTCGAACGGCTTGGGCTGCTGCGCCTCGTGCGGGTGGTTCGGACCCGCGTAGACCTTCAGCTTCTTGGCCTGGGCGCGACCCAGCTTGTTCTTGGGCAGCATGCCCTTGACGACCTTCTCCAGCAGCCGCTCCGGCCGGGTGTCGAGCATCTCGCCGAAGGAGCGCTTCCGCAGACCGCCGGGGTAGCCGCTGTGCCGGTAGACGAACGCGGTGTCGCGCTTGTTCCCGGTCAGGGCCACCTTCTCGGCGTTGACGATCACGACGAAATCGCCGGTGTCGACGTGCGGGGCGTAGGTGGGCTTGTGCTTGCCGCGCAGCAGGTTCGCGACGTGCGTGGCGAGCCTGCCAAGCACCACGTCCTCGGCGTCGACAACGTGCCAAGCGCGGTCGATCTCGCCGGGCTTCGGGGTGTACGTGGGCACGGGTCTACCTCATTGTCAACTTGCGTCATGGGTACCTGTGCGGGCATCACCCCTGGTCGGCGAACCGACCAGGAGCGCGCAACGCCACCCGACCCGCAGTAACCGGTCGGGCATCACGCCCCGCGCCGCACAACAAAGAAAGAAGATACCGGGTGGCATCGCCGAGGGTCAAAACGGGTCCCCCCAAGTCCCCGGCGAGTGACCCCGGACACGCGTCGAGCCCCACGGGAACCCGCGGGGCTCGTCACGATGGGTGGGGATCAGCCCCAGCGGTTGGCGTTCGCCCGCTCGGTGGCCTCGTAGTTCTCGCCTGCCTGGCCGACGGCCGCACCGATGGAGGACAGCACCTGGCGCAGGTCGTCGTAGGCCCGGTCCCACTCGGCCTGCTTCTGCTGCCACGCCTCGGAGGCCGCGCCGGTGTAGCTGGCGCCGATCGGGGCGAGCCTGCTCTTGAGGTCGCTCAGCAGACCGTCGAGGGTGCCGGAGGTGCTGTTGATCGCCTGGGAGGCGTTGGCCACCTCGGCGAAGTTGACGCTGATCTGGTCCATTCGAGTTCTCTCCCTGTGAGTTGAAGCCTGATGTGGGTGCTGTCGGCGTCAGAGGCCGAGATCAGCCGCCGAGGACGTTGCTGATGTTGCTGAGCGAGGAGGACGCCTCCTCCTCCATCTGGGCGTACGCCGCGTTGGACTCCTTCAGCTGCTCCGAGATGCCCTGCAGGGCGTCGTGCAGCTTCCTGGCGTCGTCCTGGTAGCGCTGCAGCAGCGTCGCGAACGCCTGCGAGGCGGCGCCCTTCCAGTTGTCCTGGAGCGGCGTCAGGGCGTTGTACAGGCTGTTGAGCGAGTCCTGGCTCTGCTGGTTGACGTTGTCGACGTCAACAGCCGCCTTGGCCATCTCTTCCTGCGAAACACCGTATCCGGCCATCGGGAGTGACCCCCTACATTCGTCTGGTTGGCTCGGACGTTTCCGTCCGTATGCCCCTTACGACTGCGACCCTGCCAGGTTCGGTTCCATGCCGGTCGCGGTTGGTCGCAGGTAGTTGCTCCCGTAAACGCCGTTTCGGGAAACCCGCAGGTCAGCGCCGGGAAGCGTGTGCAAACGCACCGGTCAGGGGCGGAACAGGATGGTCTGCTCGGAGAAGTCGTCGTCGTCCGGATCGGACGGTGGCGCGGGCGCGGGCTCCGGCCGGTCGGCCTCGTCGACCTCCCGCCGCAGCGCTGCCGAGTGCGCGCGCGCCTCCGCCGCCGCCCGCCGCGAGCGGGTCACGGCCGTGGCGAGTTCGGCGCGGAACCGGGCGACGGCCTCCGCGAAGTCGGAGTTCATGGGCCGACCCTACTGCGCGGCCCCGGCCATCGGGTTCCTTCTTCCCCGAACAGGCATGCCGTCGGTTCCGGCGCCGCGCGGGCCCTGCGGACGCGAACGGCGGGAGGCCCGGATGGGGCCTCCCGCCGTGGAACCGTCGCGCTCGGGCTCAGTCCGGCTGGATCCATGCCACGTGCATGAGGGCCTGGCCCGCCTTGCGGCTGACGAGGGTGCCTCGGCCGGGCGGCATGGCCGACGGCTTCACCGTGCCCAGCAGGGCGCCCTCGTCCTTGCTGCCCGACATCACGATGCCCGGGCTGGCGATCTCGCGCAGCTTGCCCAGGATCGGGTCGAACATCGCGCGCGCGGCGCCGCCGGTGCGGCGGACCGCCACGACGTGCAGACCGACGTCCTTGGCCTGCGGCAGGAACTCGGCCAGCGGCTGCAGGGGGTTGTTGCCCTGCGGCGCCACCAGGTCGTAGTCGTCGACGATGACGAACAGCTCGGGGCCCTTCCACCAGGACCGGTTCTTCAGCTGCTCCTGCGTCACGTCCGGGCCGGGCAGCCGCTTGAGCATGGAGCCGCGGACGTCCTTGACGATGTCGCCGAGCTGGTTGGACGACACCGCGTAGGACAGCAGGTGGTCGGTGTTGATGAAGCCCAGCATCGTCCGGCGGTAGTCGACCAGGATGATGACGGCTTCCTTGGGCGTGTACCGGTCCATGATGCCGCGCACGATCGTGCGCAGCAGGTTCGTCTTGCCCGACTCGCCTTCGGCGAAGGCCATGAAGTGCGGCTCGTTGTCGAAGTCGAGGTACACCGGCGCGAGGTCTTCCTCGTCCACGCCGATCGGCACCATGTGCGTGTCGCGGCGGGTGTCCATCGCGAGCAGGTCCTCGTACGGCATGACCTCCGGCAGCAGGCGCACCTTGGGCGCAGGCCGCCCGCGCCACGCCGCGGACACCTTGGCCACGGCGTCCTGCACGCCGTTCGCGACGTCCTCGGCGTTGCTGGAACCGTCCACCCTGGGCAGGCCGACGAGGAAGTGCAGCTTGTCGCGCGAGAGGCCGCGGCCGGGGCGTCCGGCCGGGACGTTCACCGCGACCCGGCGGTCCACATCGGACTCCGACGGGTCGCCGAGGCGCAACTCGAACCGGGTGCCCATGAGGTCCTTGAGCGCGGGGCGGATCTCCGCCCAGCGGTTGGCGGCCACGACGACGTGGATGCCGTAGGACAGGCCCTGCGCGGCCAGGTTGACGACCTGCATCTCCAGGTTCTCGAACTCCTGGCGGAAGTTGAGCCAGCCGTCGATGATCAGGAACACGTCGCCGAACGGGTCGTCGGCCAGCTCGCCGCGGCGCTTGCGGTTGCGGTAGTCGGTCATCGAGTCGATGCCCATGTCGCGGAAGCGGCCCTCGCGGTCGGTGACCAGGCCGCTCACCTCCGCGATCATGCGGCGGACCTTGTCCGGGTCGAGACGACCGGCGACGCCGCCGACGTGCGGCAGGCCCTCCAGCGACGCCAGCGTTCCACCGCCGAGGTCGACGCAGTAGAACTGCACCTCCTGCGGGGTGTGCGTCAGCGACATCGACATGATCATCGTGCGCAGCAGCATCGACTTGCCGGTCTGCGGGCCGCCCGCGACGGCCGCGTGGCCTGCGGCGCCGGAGAAGTCCGCCCACAGCAGGTCGCGGCGCTGCTCGTAGGGCTTGTCGATGATGCCGAGCGGGATCTGCAGCCTGCCGTTGCCGTAGAAGCCGACCGGGGACAGGCCCCGGTCCTCCGTGGGCTGCAGCGGCGGGAACAGCGTGTCGAGGGAGTTCGGCTCGTTCAGCGGCGGCAGCCACACCTCGTGCGCGGGCGGGCCCTGGCCGACCAGGCGCCCGACGATGACGTCGAGCTCGCTGGGCTCGTGGCCGCCCTCGGGCTTGGGCTCCTCCTTGACCGGGACGACCGGCTTCTCCGGCTCCTTGGGGATCTCGACGTAGTCGGGCACGAACAGCTTCGCCCGCCGGTCGCCGCTCACCGCGGCCACCGGTCCGGCGGCCTGCATGCCCGCGGGCCGGTACGGGCCGGAGACGTAGGCGGCCTTGAACCGCACCATCGTGCTGGTGTCGTACTTGAGGTAGCCCGAACCCGGGATCGACGGCAGCTCGAAGGCGTCCGGCACGCCGATCGCGGCGCGGGACTCGGCCGCGGAGAACGTCTTCAGACCGATCCGGTAGGACAGGTGCGAGTCGAGGCCGCGCAGCTTGCCCTCTTCCAGTCGCTGCGAGGCGAGCAGCATGTGCATCTGCAGCGAGCGGCCCAGACGGCCGATCATGACGAACAGGTCGATGAAGTCCGGCTTGGCCGACAGCAGCTCGGAGAACTCGTCGACGACGATGAACAGCGCGGGCAGCGGGTCGAGGTCGGCGCCGTTCTCGCGGGCCTTCTCGTACTCCCACACGTTCTTGAAGTTGCCGCCGTTCTTCAGCGCCTCCTGGCGGCGGTTCATCTCGCCCGCCAGCGCGTCCTTCATGCGGTCGACGAGCGTGATCTCGCCCGCCAGGTTGGTGATGACCGCGGAGACGTGCGGGGCGCCGTCGAGGCCGAGGAACGTCGCGCCGCCCTTGAAGTCGACCAGGACGAAGTTCAGCGTCGTCGACGAGTGCGTGGCCAGCATGCCCAGCACGAGCGTGCGCAGGAACTCGGACTTGCCGGAACCGGTCGCGCCGATGCACAGGCCGTGCGGGCCCATGCCCTCCATCGCCGCTTCCTTGATGTCCAGCTCGACGGCCTGGCCGAACTCGCCGATGCCGAAGGGCACCCGGTAGCGGTCGCGGACCGGCCGGGGCCGCCACGCCTGCTGCACGTCGAAGGTCATCGGGTCGCCGGGGATGCCCAGCAGCTCCAGCAGCGTCGGATTGGCGGCGAGCGCGTCCTCCTCGCCGGAGTCCGCCTGGCCCTGCCCGAGCCGGTAGGGGGAGAGCTTGCGGGCCAGCGCCTCGGCCTCGGCGACGGTCAGCGTGTCCGGCGAGGCGAACCACTCCACGCCGCTGGCGCTGCGCGCGCCGAGCTTGTCGCCCTCGACCACCAGGCGCAGGCCGCGGCGGGCGGTCAGCGCGCCGAGGGAGTCGGACAGGTCCAGCAGCGTGACGCCGACCTGGCCCTCCTCCAGGATGATGTTCTCCTCGCGGGTGACCTCGCCGTCATCGATGACGATCACGATGTGCGGCTGGTCGGGCTGCGGCGGGGCGTTGCGGGTGAACCGCTGCCGGTCGCGCAGCTCGTCGTCGAGCCAGTGCTCGATCTGGGCCAGCGACCCGGCCATCATCCGCAGCTGGCCGATGCCGTCGACCATCGTCGGGTGCTGCACGTGGGGCAGCCACTTGGCCCACTCCCACTCCTGCTTGGCCTTGCCCGAGGTCACCACGGCGATCAGCACGTCGTCCGGGCTGTGGAAGGTGACCAGCTGGGCCAGCAGCGCGCGGGCCAGGCCGCGGGTGCGGTCGCGGTCGCCTGCGATGCCGACGGCGGCGAACCCGCGGATGGCGACCTGGATCGGCAGGTCCGGCACGATCGAGTGGGCGCGGACGAACCGGCGCAGCGCCAGCGTGGCGATCGGCTCCAGCTCGTCGACCGGGCCGGTCTGCGGCGGCACGAGCCGGGTGGCCAGCCGCTGCGAGCCGCGGCCCGCGCGCAGGTGGCAGAAGTCGGCGTCGGCCTGGCGGCGCTCCCACATCCGGCGGCTGGTGGCGATCGACCACAGCGCCTGCGGGTCCGGGTGGGTCCACTCCAGGGCGGCGCGCTGGTCGAGGGCGGCCTCGCGGGCCCGGTCGCGCATCTGGCCGAGGTAGCGCAGGTAGTCCTTGCGGTCCTCGTTCATCTCGGCCTTCTTCTGGCCGCCGCCGCGCCCGCCGCCACCGGCCATCATGCCGATCGTCGACATCAGGAACATGGCGCCGAACATCAGCGACATCGGGTTCCTGTTCCCGACGACGAACATGAACGCCATCATGCCGATGGACGCGACGATCATGACCGCGGGCAGCAGCTTCATCACGATGCTGCCCGGGATCACCCTGGGCACCTCCGGGGGTGGCTCCAGGTGCACCTCGCCGCCGGGCTGGCGGGGCGCGGCCATGCGCGGCGAACGCTTGAACTGGAGCGTGCTCACCGGGAGGACACCTCTCTCCTGGGCGGGACCTGACGCTGTGCGAGAAACCTACCGAACGGGCAGGCGCGCGTCCGACGATTCGGCCGAACGGCTCTTGTCGAGCGGGCCGATCGCGGCCACGGCGGCGACGGCGGCCACCGCGGCGAGCGCGATCGCGGGGACGCCGGGACCGCCGATGGCCAGGAAGTACACCAGTGCCGCCGACAGGGCGACGCCCAGCGCGCCGAGCGCGAACCGGGCCGGGCCAGCCGTGCCCGACGCCACCGCGAGCAGGACGGCGATCAGCAGGGAGAGCCCGCCGTGCAGCAGGGACGACACCTCGGCGGACGTCTGGACGAACCGCACCACCATCAGCAGCGCGGCGCACACCGCGGCCACGGCAGGCGCGTACGCGGTGACGGGCCACGCGGCGCGGTCCGTCTCGCCGGAGAGCAGCCACACCAGCGCCACGGCGAGGAGGGCCAGACCGATGAGGACGGCCGTCAGGTCGCTGTCGTGGGTGGTCACGAACACGGCCGTGATCGCCGCCGCGGCCGTGACCAGCACCACACCAAGCGCGATCCGCCCGGGCAGCGTGCGTCCGGCCGGGGAGAGCGCCGCGACGACGGCCGCGGCGAAGCAGAGGGAGGGCACCACGGCGACGGGCCGCGTCCCGGTCGCCGTCAGCACGCCGAAACCGAGAGCGCCCAGCACGAGCACGAGCGGGAGGACCTTGTGGACTACGCCGCGCTGGGCAGGCGAAACAGCCATCGTTATCCCCCTGTTGCTCCCCGCGCGTCCGGTTTCTGCGCCAACCGGCTCACCCGCGCGGATCGGTGCGGCCATACTAGGGGCCGTCTCGGGGCAGCCGGGACGTGATCGGCCAGGTTAGGGGGCAGCTGAGGTGGCAACGGGGACGACCGTGTTCAGCCGGGTGACGGTACTCGCCCCGAGAACGCGCATCGACGTGGCGCTGCCCGCGGACGTGCCGGTGGCCGACCTGATGTCGATGCTGCTGGAGATGGCCAAGGAGGCCACCCCGGACGGCGGCGCGCGGCACGGCGGCTGGTGCCTGGCCAAGATGGGCGACGTCCCGCTCGACCCCAGCCGCACGCTGGGCTCGCTCGGCATCGTCGACGGCGACATGCTCCAGCTGCGCAAGCGCGCGGAGAACCCGCCGCCCCCGCTCTACGACGACGTCGTCGACGCCATCGCCGAGTCCGCGCCGGACAGCTACCGGCCGTGGACCAAGGACACCGCCCGGCGCATCGGCCACATCGCGGGCGCGCTCGCGCTGGTCCTCGGCGCGGCCGCGGTCTGGATGGGCGGCCCGATGTGGGGCGGGGGCAACCTCGGCCCGGCGATCACCGCGGGCGTGGCCGCCGTGGTGTTCGTGGCGCTGGGCGCGGTGATCGCCCGCGGCTACCAGGAGAAGACGACCGGCGTGCTGATCGCCGCCGCGGGCGCGCTGCCGATGGCCTTCGTCAGCGGCCTGGCGATCGTGCCGGGCGCGACCGGGCGGGCCTCGCTGCTGCTGGCCTCCGCGCTGGTGCTGATCGTGGCATCGGCGTCGATCATGCTGATCGGCGCGGGCGTGACCACCTTCGTCGCCGCGGGCACCGCCGCCGGTCTCGGCGTGCTCGCCTTCGGTGTGGCCACGCTGATCGCGCACCCGGCCGCGGGCATCGCCGCGGGCGCGGTCGCGGTGGCGCTGGCCGCGCTGTCGCTGCTGCCCCGGCTGACCATCCAGCTGGCCAGGCTGCCGCTGCCGAACGTGCCGGGCAGCGCCGAGGACCTCAAGGAGGACACCGGCTTCCCGGACTACCGCTCCATCGAGCGCCGGGCGGGCCTGGCCCACGAGTACATGACCGGCATGATCGTCGGCTGCGGCGTGGTCACCGCGATCGGCGCGATCGTGACGGCGTCCGCGCCCGGGCCGTGGGGCGTCATCCTGGGCGTGGTGGCCACGCTGGTGCTGCTGCTGCGCGGGCGCACCTACGCCAACGGCAGCCAGGCGATCGCGCTGCTGGCGACCGGCATGCTCGGCGCGACGGGCATCCTCATCGGCTGGATGATGGCGATGCCGCCGTTCGAGCGCCTGCTGTGGGTGTTCGGCGCGCTGGTGGTCGTCGCAGCAGGCGCGCTGGTGCTCGGCGTGGTGTTCCCCCGCCAGCGGTTCTCGCCGCCGCTGCGGCGCAGCGTCGAGGTGTTCGAGGCGATCTGCATCGCCGTGGTCCTGCCGCTGGCGCTCGCGGTCATGAACCTGTACGCGGTCCTGCGCCACGTCGACTTCAACATCTGATGCGCCGCCGCACCCGCATCCCCGCCCTGGCGCTGGCCGCCGGGCTGGCGCTGGCCGTGCCCGTCCAGCCAGCGGTGGCCCAGGAGCCCACGACCGCGGGCGCGCTGCCGCCGCCGCTGCCGCCCGGCACGCCGATCCCCGGCGGGACTGACCCGAACCTGCAGTACAACCTGAAGACCCAGTGCATCCGCGGGCACAAGGACAACATCGACATCAAGAACAAGCCGTGGGGCCAGTCGAAGCTGCAGTTCGACACCCTGCACAAGTTCGCGACCGGCAAGGGCGTCAAGGTCGCGGTGATCGACACCGGTGTGTCCCGCCACCCCTACCTCGGCGACCGCCTGCAGGGCATCGGCGACTACGTCAAGAAGGAGCACGACGGCCTGGAGGACTGCGACGGGCACGGCACGATGGTGGCGGGCATCATCGCCGCCAAGCCGCCCGCGGGCTCCGACATCGGGTTCATGGGCATCGCGCCCGACGCGACGATCCTCAGCATCCGCCAGTCCAGCGCGAACTACACCGCCGAGATCGAGCAGAACGGCCAGCGCCGCGAGGTCAACGCGGGCAACCTGCACACGCTGGCGCAGGCGGTCGTGCTGGCCGCCAACTCCGGCGCCGACGTCATCAACATGTCGGTCAACCGCTGCCGCCTGGCGGCGGAGTACCTGATCGACAGCGGCGAGCGGGAACTGCAGGCCGCCATGCGGTACGCCGTCGACCAGAAGGACGTCGTGCTGGTGACGTCCGCGGGCAACACCGACGACGACAACTGCCCGGACTCCCAGAACGGCTACGACCCCAACAACCCCACGCACATCGTGACCCCGCCGTGGTTCCGTGACGACGTGCTCTCGGTGGCGGCGGTCAACCGCGACGGCGACCCGGCCCCGTTCACCGTCCAGGGCCCGTGGGTCAGCGTCTCCGCGCCGGGCACCGACATCATCTCCCTCGACCCCTCCGGTGACGGCCTCGCCAACCTGCACATCAAGAAGGAAGGCGAGAAGAGCACCATCCAGGGCACGAGCTTCGCCGCGCCCTACGTGGCCGGGCTGGCCGCGCTGATCCGCGAGCGCTATGACGACCTGTCCGCGCGCCAGGTGATGGAGCGGATCCGGCTCACCGCGTCGCACCCCGCCGCGCCCGGCGGGCACGACAACCTGGTCGGCCACGGCATGATCAACCCGATCGGCGCGCTGACCGCGATGATCCCGGCGGAGCAGGGCATCCCCGCCGAGGAGGGCGTCGACGTCCAGATGCAGATGCCGCCCGCGGTCGTCAAGGACTGGACGCCCATGCACGTCGCGCTGATCGGCGCGGGCGGTGGGCTGCTGCTCCTGCTGATCACCCTGTTCGTGGTGCACACCGTGCGCCGCAACCGCCCGGAACTGCGCTCCGAGGCCCGCGGCCAGGCCTAGCGCCTGATCCCCTCGGGCCCGCGCCGTGGGGATCGGGCGGGACCCCTGCGGCTACCGACGCCGCCGACTCGACCGCGTCCCGGAGCCCGCCGCCGATGGAGCGCCTGGTTCCCCGGCTGCGCCGGGGAACCAGGCGGAACCTCAGTCGTCGCCGATGACCGACGGGGACGCCTTGGCGGGCTTGCCGAAGATGTCCTCGGGCTTGCCCTGCACGCGGTTGCGCGGCTTGTGCTCGTTCGCCCCGCCCTGCTGGCCCATGGCCCCCATGCCGCCCATCATCGGCATGCCCATGGCGCCCATGCCGCCGCGGCCCGCGCCCGCGCCACCCGCCGCGGCCGCGGCCGCCGCGCCCGCCGCTGGCTGCTTCGACTGGCCCGCCTCGCCCGCGGCGACCCAGTCGCCGGGCGCGGGCGGGGACACCGAACTCCCGCCGCCGACTCCGGCGCCGCCGCCGATGCCCGCGCCCCCGCCGCCGACACCCCCGCCGCCCCCGGCGCCGCCCGCGGACGCGACCGACGGCGTCTCCGCCTCCACCGGCTTGACCGTCGGGGCCGAGATCGCCCAGTCCGCCTCGGGGAACGTGTGGGCCATCGCCACGTCCTTGAACGCGGCCGAGCCGTCGATGCCCTCGCACAGCCGCACCAGCGCCTCGAGCACCTGGCGCACCGAGTCGAACAGCTCCTGGCCGGGCCTGCGCATCTGGTCGAGGTAGAACCGGGTGCGGTCGTCGCCGAGACCGCGGCCGTGGCCCGCGGTCTCGGCGGTGTCCACGAGCATGTCGGCGAGGGTGACCACGATCTCCCGCAGGCCGTCCGCCGTCTCGTCGAGGACGTCGGCCATCGTGGTCATCGCGTCGGACATGTCGTTGCCAGCGAGCCCGATCTTGGTCATGTACTCGATGAACGAGTCGGCGTCCGCGCCCTGCCACGCGGCGTCCAGGCCGCCCAGCGGGGCCGTCAGGTCCGTGGAGACCTGCTCGGCTATCGCGCCCACCGCCCGGTAGCGGTCGGCCTCGGCGTGCAGGTCGCTCCAGCGGCCGACGACCGGGGCGAAGTACTCCTCGACCGGGTCCGGCACGCCGAGCTCGGCGCACAGCCGGGACAGGAAGTCCAGGTACGGGCCGATGCCCGCCTCGACGTCGGACCCGTCCGGCCCGCCCCTGGGCGCGCCCACCGCGCTGACGACGGCCACGTCACTCACCCCCGCTGCGGCGCAGCGCCACCGCGCCGTCGTCGTCGGACGTGCGGTACTTCCCGGCGACCTCGGTCAGGCTCTCGGCCGCGGCCGCCAGCGACTCCGCGCCGCGGTCGAGCTGCGCGCGCAGCGCCGAGGACGCGCGCTGGTAGGCGTCGGCGATGCGCACCGTCCGCCCCAGCGAGCCGAACGCCTCCGGCCCCAGCGGCGCGGTGTCGAGCACCGCGGCGCCGTCGGACAGTTCGGCGGCGGCGGACGCGACCTTCTTCGCGTAGCCGCCGACCCAGTCGGGGTCGACCTTGATCACGGCCATCCGCGGGTCCTCCTTAGCCAGGCGGGTACCCGTCCGACGGTAGGCCGTTCTGCCCGGTTCCCCTAGGGGACGGGTTGCTCCTGCGGCTTGGCCTGCTCGGTGAACACGCCGTCGCCCACCGGGACGGAGTCGAAGGTCTGCAGGACGTCGCGGGCGTTCAGCGACGCGCCGTTGGGCAGCAGGCGGACGATCGCGTCCGGGGCGGGGGACTGTTTGGACAGTCCGAGCGCCCCGGCCGTGCGGGCGTCCGGGATGCCGTACTTCACGCCGCGGTCGGAGATCAGGTAGATCGGGCCGGTGGTGAAGTCGGCCGGGGACACCGAGCCGCGCACCACGGCCGCCTTGCCGGGCGGCATGTAGAAGTGCTCGATCTTCCCGCCGTCGGCGTTGGGCGAGGTGATGTCGACGACGCCGGGCTCGCCGGTGGCGTTGACCGGGACGGGCAGCGTCTGGCCGACGTGCACCTTGGTCTGGCCCTGGGCGTTGGGGCCCTCGCCGACGACCGCCCAGCCCAGGCACACGACCGGGAAGTTGGTCGGGGTCAGCACCTCGGGCACGACCTCGGGGAAGTCCTTCTCCTCGACCGCGTCGCGCAGGACCTGGCCGGGCAGCTGGTCCGGGGCGATGCGCGGGATGTCGGTCTGGCGGGACTGGGTGAACCGGATCAGGTCGGCGGTGGTCTTCTTGATCTGCTGCACGCCGTCGCGCAGGACCACGTAGTAGACGAGCTCGCCCGCGCGCTCGACCTCCAGCACGTCGCCGACCTTGAGGCCCGCGATGCCCGCGCTGCTCTCGCCGCCGCGGCCGGGGATCTCCGGCGAGCGCAGGGCAGCGGCCTCCGGGATGGCGTTCAGCAGGCCGACGGTGATCTTGCGGACGTTGTTGCGGTCGAGGTTCAGCGCGTCGACCACGCGGTCGTTGGTCATGTCGACCTCCGCGCGCACCGTGCTGGTGTTGGGGCGGTTGGCCGAGCTGGGCGTGCGGTAGACGAGGTAGACCTTCTTGGTCGGCGCCTCGACCAGCAGCGCGGCCTTGTCGCCGAGCTCGGGGCCGAGCTCGGGCATGCCGCCGAGCACCGTGGTCTCGATCTTGTCCTGACTGGACGGGTCGTTCAGGCTGCGGTCGAGCTGGTACTCGTCGCACACGGCCCAGTGGTCGGAGATGCGCTGCTCGTCCTTCTCCGGCAGCAGCTGCGGCGCGTCGGGGATGCCCGCCATCCGCTCGCGGGCGATGCCCTCCAGCTTCTCGTCGGCGACGAAGGTCGGCGCGGGCACGGCGCTGACCGGCGTCTCGCCCTCCTCGACCTGGCTGCCCACGCCCTGCGCCTCAGGCGAGCTGCGCGACAGCAGCAGCAGGCGCGCCGAGGTCAGGTTGAAGGTGGGGATCAGCACCTGTCCCTTGGGGGTGCCGTTCAACAGCACGTACACCGCGCCGGACGGCTGCGCGATGATGATGCCGTCCTTGTCCGGCGGCTTCGGCGACGGGCTCAGCAGCCCGACGATCAGGAAACCGATCAGGCCGATCGCGCCCAGGCAGATGCCGACGACCGTGGCTCTGGTGTGGGTGCGCATCGGATCGTGCAGCATCACCGCGTCCTTGCGGACCAGTGCCGACTGCATTCTGCGCAGCACGAAGCGGTATGCCTGAACCTGGGACTTCGTCGTCGGTGTTGATGGCATTCTCGGCCTGCAGCTCTCCCCGTCGCGGTACGGTTCCGCAGGATAGTCGTACGGCCGTGCGCCGTATGCCGGTTCCCGAGAACCGGCACCGACACTAGGGGAATGATCGATCGGATGTCCGTGACCACTCCGCCGCGCCATGGCAGGACACCACCGCCGGGACAACCGCCGCGTCCCGGGCCGGGCGGACCTGGGGGTCCGGGCAGACCGGGTGGCCCAGGCGGACCCGGCGGACCGGGCGGACCCGGCGGACCGGGCGGACCCGGCGGACCGGGGGGACCCGGCAGGCCAGGGGGGCCGAACGGTCCCGGCGGCCCGGGTGGTCCCGGTGGGCCCGGCGGCCCGGGTGGACCTGGCGGCCCCGGTGGACCTGGCGGACCGAGCGGGCCGGGCGGCCCCGGTGGGCCGGGCAGGCCGGGGGGACCGGGCGGACCGGCGGGCGCGAGCCCGGCCGGGCCGCCGCCGACCAGGGTCTCCGCGCGCAGGCGCGCCCGCGGCGCCAGCCTCGGCCCGCTGCCGGTGGCCAACCTGGTCGTGCTGGAGGTCGGCCTGGCGATCGGGCTGATCCTGCTGGCGATCAACCTCAAGCTGATCTACGTCGCCATCGGCATCGCGGCCATCGCGCTGGTGGTGGCGTTCCTGCGCTGGCGCGGCCGCTGGTTCACCCAGTGGGTCACCGTCACCACGCGCTATCTGGCCCGCTCCCACACCAGGGTGACCAAGCCCACGGGCGTGGTGACCATGGAGCAGATGGCCCCGGGCAGCGAGGCCGAGGTCACCGGCCCCGACGACCCGCGCGTCGCCCTGCTCCGGCTGGCCGTCCCCGACCTGGTGGTGGCGCACGGCGTCGACCACGAGCGCAAGCCGGTCGGCCTGGCGTGGCACGAGGGCACCTGGACGGCGGTGCTGCTGGTCGACCCCGCGCCCGCGCTGATCACCAAGGTCGGCGCGACGCCGAACCTGCCGCTGGCCGCGCTGGCCCCCTGTCTGGAGGACCGCGGCGTCGTGCTCGACGCGATCCAGGTCATCTGGCACTGCTACCCCGGCAGCGCGGCGCTGCCGCCGAACTCCCCCGCGCTGGCGTCCTACCTCGAGGTCCTCGGCGGGCTGTCGGCAGCGGCGCGGCGCAGCACGTGGGTCGCGGTGCGGCTGGACCCGAGGCGCTGCCCGGCCGCGGTGCGCGAGCGCGGCGGCGGCGTCGTCGGCGCCCACCGCGCGCTGATCGGCGCGCTGTCCCGCGTGCGCAACGCGCTGGAGTCGCGGGGCGTGCCGACCCGGCCGCTGGACCCCGACGAGCTGCTGAAGGCGGGCATCTCCGCCGCCGAGCTGACCGGCGTCGCCGGGTCGCAGGCGCGGGTGTCGCTGCGCGAGCGCTGGACGGGCGTGACCGCGGCGGGCATCGGCCACGCCAGCTACGCCATCACCGGCTGGCCGCAGGGCAAGGCCGCGCAGAGCCTCAACACGCTCACCAGCGTGCGCGCGCTGTCGGCCACCGTGACCATGTCGATCTCGCCCGGCGCGGACGAGGGCGCGGTCGGGCTGCGCGGGCTGGTGCGGGTCAGCGCCCGCAACCCCGACGAGCTCGGGCACGCCGACGAGCGGCTGACCGCCATCGCCGACCGCATCGGCGTCACCCTCACCCCGCTGCGCGGGCTGCAGGCCGCGGGCCTGGCCGCGTCGCTGCCGCTGGGAGGACAGGTATGAGTGAGCTTGCGAGCGAATCATTGATGCCACGGCGTCTCGGAGCCTGCGAGGAGGCGCCGTGAGCAGCAGGCTGATGGACACCAAGGGCGGCGCGGGCGTCGCGCCGGAGTTCCTGGTGTCGCCGGAGATGCTGAGCGCGGTCAGCCCGTCGGGCGACCGGGGCGGCATGGTGCTGGGGTCCAGCGCGCGCGGCGAGCCGCTGCTCGTCTCCGCGCTGCGGCCAGCCCCCACCCGGATCGTGCTGGTCGGCGGGCTGTACCTGGCCCGCCAGGTGGCGCTGCGGGCGATGGCCGTCGGCGCGTGGGTCGTCGTGGCGACCGGTCGGCCCGCGGCGTGGCAGGTGCTGCAGAAGGCCGCGGGCACCGGCCCGGACGGGCGGCCCGCGCCGCTGGTGCAGATCCGCAGGCTCAGCCCGGTCGAGCTGCCCCGGCCGTCCGAGGACGGCCCGCTGCTGGTCGTGCACGACGGCGGCCCGACGCCGCAGGAGCTGTTCCCGCCCCGCTCGCCGTGGCAGACCACGGTGTACGTGCTGCCGTACATGCACCCGCAGGCCGGGGCGACGGCGAACACCGCCGACCTGGTGCTGATGCAGCGCCTCCCGGTCGGCCAGGCCCAGCTCGCGGCCCGGATCTGGCGGCTGCCCCCGCCGATGGTGCAGGAGCTGAGCTCGCTGGCCGACGACCAGGTCGTGGCCCTCGGCCGCAACATGTGGGAGCGCATGCGGCTGGTCACCACCCAGAAGGAGCAGCAGATCCTGGGCCCGGTCCGACGCGGGGACTAGGCCGTCCGGCTCAATTGAATACATCCCCGGGGGCAAACGTTTCCCACGGGCTGCTCATCTGTTCATAAGTGGACGGCTTCGTACACGGAACGCTCTTGCGAGAGTTAAAGGTTTTAAACCACTGTGTGAAACGTCCGCGCGGACACCCTGCACCACAACATCTCCCCACCAGCACGCGGCCCTGACCACCAAGGGTCCGGTTCCGCATGCTCCCTGCATCAAGGAGATCGACAGATGGGTAAGTCTCGCGCCGAGTCGCTGCGTCGACTCGCCGGGGTGGGCATCGCCGCCGCCGCCACAGCCGCCGCGGGCGTCGGCCTGGTCACGCCCGCCAGCGCCGCCGAGGGCCGGATTCTGGGCGCTGGCAGTGCGACCGCCATCGAGGGCAGCTACATCGTCGTCATGAAGGACGGGCCCCAGGCCCAGGGCGCGTCCGCCGACGCGCTCGCCGCCCGCCACGGCGGCAAGATCAAGCACCGGTTCAGCGCCACGATCAAGGGCTTCTCGGCGACCATGTCGGAGCGGCAGGCCAAGCGCCTCGCCGCCGACCCCGCCGTCGCCTACGTCGAGGCCGACCAGGTCGTGTCCATCGCCGAGGACCAGCTCAACCCGCCGTCGTGGGGCCTGGACCGGATCGACCAGGCCGCGCTGCCGCTGAACAACAAGTACTCGTTCGCGACGCGGGCCACCAACGTCAACGCCTACATCATCGACACCGGAATCCTGACCACGCACCAGGACTTCGGCGGCCGCGCGGTCCACGGCCGCGACACCGTCGACAACGACAACAACGCCACCGACTGCAACGGCCACGGCACGCACGTGGCGGGCACCGTCGGCGGCGGCGCCTACGGCGTGGCCAAGGGCGTCAAGCTCTACGGCGTCCGGGTGCTCAACTGCAGCGGCTCCGGCACCAACGCGGGCGTCATCGCGGGCGTCGACTGGGTCACCCAGAACCACGTCAAGCCCGCGGTCGCCAACATGAGCCTCGGCGGCGGCGCCTCCTCCGCCCTGGACGACGCGGTCCGCCGCTCGATCTCCGCGGGCGTCACCTACGCGCTGGCGTCGGGCAACTCCAACGCCAACGCGTGCAACTCCTCGCCCGCCCGGGTGACCGAGGCGCTGACGGTCAACGCCAGCGACCGCAACGACGCGCGTGCCAGCTTCTCCAACTACGGCACCTGCACCGACCTCTTCGCGCCGGGCGTGAGCATCACGTCCGCGTGGCACACGGGCAGCACCGCCACCAACACCATCAGCGGCACGTCGATGGCCTCCCCGCACGTCGCGGGCGCCGCGGCGCTGTACCTGGCGGCCAACCCGTCGGCGACCCCGTCGCAGGTGAACTCGGCCATCATCAACGCGGCCACCAGCGGCAGGATCAGCAACCCCGGGACGGGCTCCCCGAACCGCCTGCTGTTCACCGGCGACGGCGGCGGCGAGGAGCCCCCGCCCACCGGCTGCGACCCGGTGACCAACGGCACCGACGTGACCATCCCCGACGCCGGTTCGGCCGTCACCAGCTCGATCACCATCGCCGACTGCGACGGCGGCTCCGCGTCCTCCACGGTCTCGGTGGACATCCGCCACACCTACCGCGGTGACCTGGTCATCGACCTGATCGCCCCGGACGGCACCTCCTACCGCCTGAAGAACTCCAGCGGCTCGGACGGCGCCGACAACGTCATCGCGACCTACACCGTCAACCTGGCAGGCGAGACCGCCAACGGCACCTGGCGCCTCTCCGTTCGCGACGTGTACCGCGCCGACACCGGCTACATCAACACCTGGACGCTCGACCTGTGAGTCGTGCTGCCTGAGTGACCACACAGGACGGCCCGCCGAGTTCCCGGACTCGGCGGGCCGTCCGCCGTGCGCTCAGCGGGTGCGGACGTTGCGGGTGAGCTCGGCGCGGGCGGCGAGGTCGGCGTCGGCGGGGTAGTCGACGCCGATGAGGGTGAGGCCGTGGGCCGGGGCGACGGTGATCTCCGACGGGCGGGTCGTCGCCGTCAGCATCGAGGCGGGCCAGTCGGCGGGTTTGCGGCCCTCGCCGACGGCGAGCAGGGCGCCCATGAGGCTGCGGACCATCGAGTGGCAGAACGCGTCGGCGGAGACGTAGGCGATCAGCTCGTCGTCCTCGCGCGCCCACTCCAGGCGCTGCAGCTCGCGGATGGTCGTCGCGCCCTCGCGGCGCTTGCAGAAGGCGACGAAGTCGTGTTCGCCCAGCAGCTGTGTCGACGCGGCGGTCAGGGCGTCGAGGGACAGGGGGCGGGGCCAGGCCACCACGAAGCCGCGGCGCAGCGGGTCGGCGCGCCACGCGGCGTCGGTGACGCGGTAGGCGTAGTGCCTGCGGAGCGCGCCGAAGCGGGCGTCGAAGGCGGCCGGGACGACCCGCGCCGCGGTGACCCGCACGTCGGCGGGCAACGCCCGGGAGAGGCGGAACACCAGGTGGTCGGGGTCTGTGTCGGCGGGGAGGTCGGCGTGCGCGACCTGGCCGCTGGCGTGCACGCCGGCGTCCGTGCGGCCCGCCACGGTCAGCCGGACGGGACGGCGCAGCACGCGCTCCAGCGCCTCCTCCAGCACCCCGCACACCGTGCGCCGCGACGGCTGGCGGGCCCAGCCGGAGAAACCCGCGCCGTCGTAGGCGATGTCCATGCGGAAGCGGGCGAGCCCGCCATCCCCAACCGGGATGACGGGCTCGTCCGGGACGTGCTCGGTCAGGACGTCTTGTCCTTGTCGTCGGCGCCCTCGGCGGGCTCCTCCGCGGCGTCCTTGGTGGCCGACTCGGGCGCGTCGGCGTCCTGGTCCACCACGTCGGCGGCGTCGGTGGTCTCCTCGGCCGCCGTCGCCTCGTCAGTCGTCTCGTCGGCCTTCTTCTCGTCGGCCTTCTTCTCGTCCGCGGCGAAGCGGGTCTTGCGGGCGGCCTCGGCCTCCGCGGTCACCGTCTTCTCCTGGATGAGCTCGATGACGGCCATGGCGGCGTTGTCGCCCCGGCGCGGCATGGTCTTGACGATCCGCAGGTAACCGCCGTTGCGGTCGCTGAAGAACGGGCCGATCTCGGTCATCAGGCGCTGGACGACGTCCTTGTCCCGGATGACCTTCATGATCTCGCGGCGGTTGTGCAGGTCGCCGCGCTTGGCCTTGGTGATCAGCCGCTCCGCGTACGGCCGCAGGCGCTTGGCCTTGGCCTCGGTGGTGGTGATGCGGCCGTTCTGGAACAGCGACGTGGCCAGGTTGGCCAGCAGCAGCCGCTCGTGGGCCGGGCCCGCGCCCAGCCGGGCGCCCTTGGTTGGGGTGGGCATTGGATGCTCCTTGATTAAGATCAGCGAGGCCCGCGAGGACCTAGAGCTGCTCGGTCTCCGCGTAGTCCTGGCCGTCGTCGTTGCCCGTGTCCGCCCCGGTGGACCAGCCCGCGTCGGCCGAGTAGTCGGTAGCGGCGGCCGACGGGTCGAATCCGGGCGGGCTGTCCTTGAGCGCGAGCCCGAGGCCGACCAGCTTCATCTTGACCTCGTCGATGGACTTCGCGCCGAAGTTGCGGATGTCCAGCAGGTCCGCCTCGCTGCGCGAGACCAGCTCGCCCACGGTGTGGATGCCCTCGCGCTTGAGGCAGTTGTACGAGCGCACGGTGAGGTCGAGGTCCTCGATCGGCATCGCGTAGGCGGCGATGGTGTCCGCCTCCTGCGGCGACGGGCCGATCTCGATGCCCTCGGCGTCCACGTTGAGCTCGCGGGCCAGGCCGAAGAGCTCCACCAGCGTCTTGCCCGCCGACGCGACGGCGTCGCGCGGCGTGATCGACGGCTTGGTCTCCACGTCGAGCACCAGCTTGTCGAAGTCGGTGCGCTGCTCGACACGGGTGGCCTCGACCTTGTAGGTCACCTTGAGCACCGGCGAGTAGATCGAGTCGACCGGGATCCGGCCGATCTCGGCGCCCGCCTGCTTGTTCTGCATCGCCGGGACGTAGCCGCGACCGCGCTCGACGACGAGCTCGATCTCCAGCTTGCCCTTGCCGTTCAGCGTGGCGATGTGCAGATCCGGGTTGTGCACCGTGACGCCCGCGGGCGGCACGATGTCGCCCGCGGTGACCTCACCGGGGCCCTGCTTGCGCAGGTACATCGTCACCGGCTCGTCCTCCTCGGAGGAGATCACCAGCTCCTTGAGGTTCAGGATGATGTCGGTGACGTCCTCCTTGACACCCGGAACGGTCGTGAACTCGTGCAGCACGCCGTCGATGCGGATGCTAGTCACGGACGCGCCGGGGATCGAGGACAGCAGCGTGCGGCGCAGCGAGTTGCCGAGCGTGTAGCCGAAGCCGGGCTCGAGCGGCTCGATGACGAAGCGGGAGCGGGTCTCGTTGACCGGCTCCTCGGTCAGGGTGGGACGCTGTGAGATGAGCACTTCTGGTGGTTCCTTTCCGAAGGCGCCCGCTATATGACGCCCAGCGAAAGAAGGCGGCGGCCGGGCCGGCCGCCGCCGGAAACGACTACTTCGAGTAGAACTCGACGATCAGCTGCTCCTGCACCGGGACGTCGATCTGGGCGCGCTCGGGCAGCTGGTGCACGAGGATGCGCAGGTTCGACGGGACCAGCTGCAGCCAGCCCGGGATCGGGCGGTCGCCGACGGACTCCTTGGCGGCCACGAACGGCAGCGTGGGCAGCGACTTCGGCTTCACGTCGATGATGTCGAACTTCGACACCTGGAAGCTGGGGACGTTGACCTTCTTGCCGTTGACCAGGAAGTGCCCGTGGCTGACCAGCTGCCGCGCCTGGCGGCGGGTGCGGGCCAGGCCCGCGCGGTAGACCACGTTGTCCAGGCGGGACTCGAGCAGCTGGAGCAGGACCTCGCCGGTCTTGCCCTGGCGGCGCACGGCCTCCTCGTAGTAGCGGCGGAACTGCCGCTCGAGGACGCCGTAGGTGTAGCGCGCCTTCTGCTTCTCCTGCAGCTGGAGCAGGTACTCGCTCTCCTTGACCCGGCCGCGGCCGTGCTGGCCGGGCGGGTAGGGGCGGCGCTCGAAGGCCTGGTCGCCGCCGACGAGGTCGACCTTGAGCCGACGCGAGATGCGCGTCGCGGGGCCGGTGTAGCGTGCCATGGTTTTCTACTCCTCCCCGTTCCTCAGACCCGGCGCCGCTTGGGCGGGCGGCAGCCGTTGTGAGGCTGCGGGGTCACGTCCTGGATCGTGCCGACCTCGAGACCGGCGGCCTGCAGCGACCGGATCGCGGTCTCCCGGCCGGAGCCGGGGCCCTTCACGAACACGTCGACCTTCTTCATGCCGTGCTCCGCGGCCTTGCGGGCGGCGTTCTCGGCGGCCATCTGCGCGGCGAACGGGGTCGACTTGCGCGAGCCCTTGAAGCCGACGTGCCCGGAGGACGCCCACGAGATCACGGCGCCGGTCGGGTCGGTGATGGAGACGATCGTGTTGTTGAACGTGCTCTTGATGTGGGCGTGCCCGTGCGAGATGTTCTTCTTTTCCTTGCGCCGGACTTTCTTGACTCCGGCGCCGGTGCGCGACTTGGGGGGCATGTCTTGGGTGTGCTCCTACTTCGAACGCTTCGAGGTGGTGACGGTGGGGGCCGCGTGCCGGATGACTGTCCCGGCGTCCGTGTACAGCTCGCGCAGGGCAGCCGGACGGCTGTCCCGAGGCGCGACGGCAAGAGCCACGAAGGCCCGGTTGCGTCGCCGCTGCGGGGCGACGACCACGGTCTGGCGGCCCGTGCTCACTTCTTTCCGGCCTTCTTCTTGCCTGCAACCGTCTTCTTCGGGCCCTTGCGGGTGCGGGCGTTGGTCTTGGTCCGCTGACCGCGGACCGGCAGACCACGACGCCAGCGCAGGCCCTCGTAGCAGCCGATCTCGATCTTGCGTCGAATGTCGGCCTGCACCTCGCGGCGGAGGTCACCCTCGACCTTGAAGTTGTTCTCGATGTAGTCGCGCAGCCGGGTCAGCTCCTCGTCGGAGAGATCCTTGACGCGCAGGTCGGGCGAGATCTCGGTGGCGGCAAGCAGCTCCTTCGAGCGCGTGCGGCCGATGCCGAAGATGTAGGTGAGCGCGATCTCCATCCGCTTCTCGCGGGGGAGGTCGACGCCAACGAGTCGTGCCATGGCGGCTTCTGTCTCCTGTCGGTATCTCCAGGTCTGCTCCCCCACCACCCCCGACCGACTCGAGGTCGGGGACCCGGCCTGAAGTCCGGGCGTGAACCGGGTCCGTGTGACCCGGCAGGTTGAGGGAGGTCCTCGTCAGTGCTGCGTGATCAGCCCTGGCGCTGCTTGTGGCGCAGGTTCTCGCAGATCACCATGACCCGCCCGTGACGGCGGATCACCTTGCACTTGTCGCAGATCTTCTTGACGCTCGGCTGGACCTTCACGTCCTTGTTTCTCCTGCTCGGCCGCCTAGCCCCGCGTGCGCGGGGGCAGCAGTAGTGGCCCGGTCCGGCACGGACCGGGGGTCACTTGTAGCGGTAGACGATGCGGCCGCGGGACAGGTCGTAGGGCGACAGCTCTACGACGACCCGGTCCTCGGGCAGGATGCGGATGTAGTGCTGCCGCATCTTGCCGCTGATGTGTGCCAGCACCTTGTGGCCGTTCTCCAACTCGACGCGGAACATCGCGTTGGGGAGTGGCTCGACCACGCGGCCTTCGACCTCGATGGCCCCGTCCTTCTTGCCCATGTCCTCCGCGTTTCGTGACGGTGTCGGGTGACACTGCCGCGCCGCGCGCCAGGGCAACAACTACATTGTCCTGGACGACACGCACGACAGAGACGGCGCTTGCACAGCGCCACCTGCCTAGTGTACGCACTCACCGACCGTGACCCAAATCGGGTCCAATACCCGACACCCGACGGCCTCCGCAAGCGGCGAACCGCCTGCTCACCCGGTTCATCGGATTATCGGCTGATCGGATCTCCGCGGCTCAGTAAGGTCGGCATCCTGAGTTCGTCGGGACTGGGAGGGAACGTGCAGTACGCGCGACTGGGTTCGTCCGGGCTGAAGGTGTCGCGGATCGCGCTCGGGTGCATGAGTTACGGCGACCCGGGGCGCGGCACGCACCCCTGGACGCTGCCGGAGGCCGAGGCGCTCCCGTTCCTGACGCAGGCGCTGGACCTGGGCATCAACTTCCTCGACACGGCGAACATGTACTCGCTGGGGTCCAGCGAGGAGATCGTCGGCTCGGCGCTGCGCAAGCTGGGCGTCCGCGACGACGTGGTCATCGCCACCAAGGTCTACTTCCCGATGGGCGCGCCGCTGACCGGCGGGCTGTCGCGCAAGGCGATCCTGCGCGAGGTCGACGCGTCCCTGGCCCGGCTCGGGACGGACTACATCGACCTCTACATCATCCACCGGTGGGACTACGAGACGCCCATCGAGGAGACGATGCAGGCCCTGCACGACGTCGTCCGGGCGGGCAAGGTCCGCTACCTCGGGGCGTCGTCGATGCACACCTGGCAGTTCGTGAAGGCGCAGTACACCGCCGACCTGCACGGATGGACCCGGTTCATCAGCATGCAGAACCACTACAACCTCATCAACCGCGAGGAAGAGCGGGAGATGCTGCCCTACTGCCGCGAGGAGGGCATCGGCGTCACCCCGTGGAGCCCCCTGGCCAGGGGCAAGCTGACCCGCGACTGGGACGACACCTCCGCCCGCACCGAGGGCGACCCCATCCAGGCCGGGCTCTACGCGGCCACCGAACAGGCCGACCGCAGGGTCGCCCAGGTCGTGGCCGACATCGCCGCCGAGCGCGGGCTGCCGAGGGCGCAGGTGGCGCTGGCCTGGGTGCTCCAGCAGCCGGGCATCACCGCCCCGATCATCGGCGCCACCAAGCCCCACCACCTGACGGACGCGGCCGCCGCGGTGGACGTGGAGCTGACCCCGGAGGAGCTGGCCCGGCTCGCCGAGCCGTACGTGCCGCACGCCATCGCCGGATACAGCTAGCCGACGGGAACGGCCCCCGGGGAACACCCGGGGGCCGTGTCACGCGAACGGGTGAGGGATCAGTCCTCGGGGGCGGTGAGCACGCGCGGGCCGTCGTCGGTGATGGCGACGGAGTGCTCCCAGTGGGCGGCCCGGGAGCCGTCGGCGGTGACGACCGTCCAGCCGTCCTCCAGCTCGACCGTCTCCTCGGTGCCGAGGGTCAGCATGGGCTCGATGGCGATGGCCATGCCGGTGCGCAGGCGGGGGCCCTTGCCCGGCTTGCCGTGGTTCGGCAGGAACGGGTCCATGTGCATGGCGGTGCCGATGCCGTGGCCGCCGTACTCGCGGACGATGCCGTACTCGCGGCCGTGGGCCGCGCTCGACGCGATCGCCGATTGCTCGATGGCGTGCGAGATGTCGGTCAGGCGGGCGCCGGGCACCGCCGCGGCGATGCCCGCCAGCATGGCGTCCCTGGTCGCCTCCGACAGCTGGGCGTCCTCCGGCGACGGGTCGCCGATGAACAGCGTGACCGCCGAGTCGCCGTGCCAGCCGTCGAGGATGGCGCCGCAGTCGATCGAGATCAGGTCGCCGGTGGCCAGGACCTGGTCGCGGCTGGGGATGCCGTGCACGATCTGGTCGTTCACCGAGGCGCAGATGCTGGCCGGGAAGCCGTGGTAGCCCTTGAAGCTGGGGATGGCCCCGGCGTCGCGGATGGTCTGCTCGGCCAGCTCGTCCAGGTCCTGGGTGCTGACCCCGGCCTTGGCGGCCTCGGCCAGCGCCGACAGGGTCCGGTGCACGACCAGGCCAGCAGCGCGCATCGCGTCCAGCTCGGCCGGGGACTTGATCTCGATCATCCGGCCGCGCCACTTCGCCAGGCCGCTGAACAGCCCTCCACCGCTCACGTCCGGGAGCGCAGGGCGTCCAGCACGCGGCCGGTGATCTCGCTGACCTCGCCGACGGCGTCGACGGTGATCAGGATGCCCGCGTAGTACTCCAGCAGCGGGGCGGTCTCGTCCCGGTAGACCTGCTGGCGGTGGCGGATGACCTGCTCGGTGTCGTCGGCCCGGCCGCGGGCGAGCAGCCGGGTGACCACGACCTCCTCGTCGACGCGGAACTCGACCACCGCGTCGAGCCTGGTGTCGGCGTCGGCCAGCAGCTTGCCCAGCACCTCGGCCTGGCCCACGTTGCGCGGGAAGCCGTCGAGCAGGAAGCCGTGCTCGGCGTCGGGCTGGGCCAGCCGCTCGCGGACCATCTCGTTGGTCACCGCGTCCGGCACCAGCTGCCCGGCGTCGAGGTAGCGCTTGACGTCCTGTCCCAGTTCGGTGTTGTTCGCGATGTGCGCCCGGAACAGGTCACCCGTGGAGATGTGGGGCACGCCGAGCCGCTCGCTCAGCGCCGCCGCCTGGGTGCCCTTGCCCGCTCCGGGCGGACCGACGAGAACAACACGCGTCACTTGAGGAACCCTTCGTAGTTGCGCTGCATCAGCTGGCTCTCGATCTGCTTCACGGTGTCGAGACCGACGCCAACCATGATCAGCACCGCGGTGCCGCCGAACGGGAAGTTCTGGTTCTGACCCTGACCGGTCAGGTCCAGGAAGAAGTTCGGCAATACGGCAACGATGCCAAGGTAGATGGAGCCCGGCAACGTGATGCGGCTCAACACGAAGTTCAGGTACTCGGCCGTCGGGCGGCCCGGGCGGATGCCGGGGATGAACCCGCCGTACTTCTTCATCTCGTCGGCACGCTCGGTGACGTTGAACGTGATGGTGATGTAGAAGTACGTGAAGAAGATGATCAGCGCGAAGTACACGCTGATGTGCACCCAGCTGGACTGGTCGGTCAGGTGGGTCTGCACGAACCGCTGGAACCAGGAGTCGTCGGTGCCGATGAGGTTGACGATGAGGTCCGGCAGGTACAGCAGCGACGAGGCGAAGATGATCGGGATGACGCCCGCCTGGTTGACCTTCAGCGGCAGGTAGGTCGAGGTCCCGCCGTACATTCGGCGGCCGATCATGCGCTTGGCGTACTGCACCGGGATGCGGCGCTGGCCCTGCTCGACGAACACCACGGAGGCGATGATGAGCAGCGCGAACGCGCAGACGATCGTGAAGACGAGCGGGCCGCCGCCGGTCGGGTTGTCGTAGATCGCCTTGCCCTCGATCGGGATGCGCGCGGCGATGTTGACGAAGATCAGCAGCGACATGCCGTTGCCGATGCCCCGCTCGGTGACCAGCTCGCCGAGCCACATGATGAGCGCGGTGCCCGCGGTCATCGTGATGACGATGACCGACAACGTGAAGACGTTGCTCTCCGGGATGATCGGGTTCGGGCAGTTGCCCAGCAGACCGCCGCGGTCGGCCATCGCCACGATGCCGGTGGACTGCAGCACCGCGAGGGCGATCGTCAGGTAGCGGGTGTACTGGGTGAGCTTGCCCTGCCCCGCCTGGCCTTCCTTCTTCAGCTGCTCGAAGCGCGGGATGACCACGGTGAGCAGCTGGACGATGATGCTCGCGGTGATGTAGGGCATGATGCCCAGCGCGAATACCGACAGCTGCAGCAGCGCACCGCCGCTGAACAGGTTGAGCAGCTGGAAGACGCCCTGGTTGTCGTCCTTGCTGAGCTCGATGCATTCCTGCACGTTCGGATACGAGACGCCAGGCGACGGGAGGGCGGCTCCGACACGATAGACCGCGACGATCCCCAGGGTGAAGAGGATCTTCTTGCGCAGGTCTGGCGTCGCAAGAGCCGAGCGGAAGGCGCTGAGCACGCAGGAACCTCCTCGGCGTCGCCTGCACTTCGCTGCAGGCGATACTGCGGTAGCCGACGCGGTTGGCCGGCAGGGAACAGGGAACCATAACCTATCGGGAACGCCGACAGGCCACAGCCACCCCGAAGACGGCCGTCCTGGGGCGTGACCCCGACTTTAACAGCACGAGTGACGAAGCCCGCACGCAGTGCCCGCGGAAAACGCGAGGCGACCGGCGCGAACACCGGCCGACTGCGACCGACGTCACACGAACGCGACGGGCCGGGCACCTGGATGACGGTGCCCGGCCCGATGCGTCATTGCTCAGAGCGTGGTGGCGGTGCCACCGGCGGCCTGCAGCTTCTCGACCGCGCTGCCGGAGAACTTGTCGGCGGTGATGTCCAGCTTGACGCCGTTGACCTCACCGTTGCCGAGCACCTTCACCAGCTGGTTCTTGCGGACCAGGCCCGCCTCGACCAGGGCGGCCTTGTCGACGGCGCCGCCGTCGGGGAAGGCCACCGCGATGTCGCCGACGTTGACGACCTGGTACTCGACCCGGAAGCGGTTCTTGAAGCCCTTGAGCTTCGGCAGCCGCATGTGGATCGGCATCTGGCCGCCCTCGAAGGCGGGCGAGACGTTCTTGCGGGCCTTGGTGCCCTTGGTACCGCGACCGGCGGTCTTGCCCTTGGAGCCCTCACCGCGACCCACACGGGTCTTCTCGGTCTTGGCGCCGGGGGCCGGGCGCAGGTGGTGCAGCTTGATCGCCATCAGTCGACCTCCTCGACGGTCACGAGGTGGCGGACGGTGTGGATGAGGCCGCGCACCTCTGGCGTGTCCTCGCGCACCGTGGACTGGCGGATCTTGCGCAGACCCAGGGTGCGGAGGGACTCACGGTGGTTGCGCTTGGTGCCGATGCTGCTGCGCACCTGGGTCACCTTGAGCTTGGCCATGTCAGTTCCCCGATCCAGCGGTGGCCGCCGCCGCGCGGGCGCGGAGCATGCCCGCGGGAGCCACGTCCTCCAGCGGGAGACCGCGGCGCGCCGCGACCTCTTCCGGCCGCTGCAGGTTCTTCAGCGCCTGCACGGTGGCGTGCACGATGTTGATGGCGTTGTCGGAGCCGAGCGACTTCGACAGCACGTCGTGGACGCCCGCGCACTCCAGCACGGCGCGGACCGGGCCACCGGCGATGACACCGGTACCGGCGCTGGCCGGGCGGAGCAGCACGACGCCCGCGGCCTTCTCACCCTGCACGGGGTGCGGGATGGTGCCGCCGATGCGCGGGACGCGGAAGAAGTTCTTCTTCGCCTCCTCGACGCCCTTGGCGATGGCCGCGGGGACCTCCTTGGCCTTGCCGTAGCCGACGCCCACCATGCCGTCGCCGTCGCCGACGACGACCAGCGCGGTGAAGCTGAAGCGCCGACCGCCCTTCACGACCTTGGCGACGCGGTTGATGGCCACCACGCGCTCGAGGTGCGGGGTCTTCTCCTGGGCCGCCCCGCCGCGACCGCCGCCGTCACGACGGTCCCGACGGTCGCGGCGCTCGCCGCGCTCGCCGCCCTGACCGCCCTGTCCGCCGTGGCCGCCGCCGAACTGCCGCGTACGTCCCGGCATCAGGCGTTCCTTCCCTTGTTAGTGCAGATCATCATCAGAACTCCAGCCCCGCATCGCGGGCCGAGTCGGCCAGCGCCGCGATCCGGCCGGTGTACTTGTTGCCGCCGCGGTCGAAGACGACCTTGGCGATCCCGGCGTCCTTGGCCCGGGCGGCGAGCAGCTCGCCGACCTTGGCCGAACGGGCCTTCTTGTCGCCCTCGAGAGCGCGCACGTCGGCCTCCATCGTCGACGCCGAGACCAGCGTGTGGCCGTTCAGGTCGTCGATGATCTGGGCGAACATGTGCCGGGAGGACCGGTGCACGACCAGTCGGGGGCGCTCCGCGGTGCCGCTGATCTTCTTGCGGAGCCGGAAGTGCCTGCGGGTCTTGGCGACGCGCCGGGTGGTGGAGATGTCCTTGCCCACCGGCTTGCGCTTGGTCACAGTCGTGGTTGCCATATCACTTACCCGTCTTTCCGACCTTGCGGCGGATCTTCTCGCCCGCGTACCGGACGCCCTTGCCCTTGTACGGGTCGGGCTTGCGCAGCTTGCGGATGTTCGCGGCGACCTCGCCCACCCGCTGCTTGTCGATGCCCGAGACGGAGAACTTGGTGGCGCTTTCCACCTTGAAGGTGATGCCCTCCGGCGGCGAGATCTTGACCGGGTGGCTGAAGCCCAGCGCGAACTCCAGGTCGGAGCCCTTGGCCAGCACGCGGTAACCGACGCCGTGGATCTCGAGCTTCTTCTCGTAGCCCTCGGTCACGCCGACGACCATGTTGTTGACCAGCGAGCGGGTCAGGCCGTGCAGCGCGCGGTTCTGCCGCTCGTCGTTCGGCCGGGTCACGGTCAGCGTGCCGTCCTCGGCGCGCTCGACGGTGATCGGCTCGCTGACGGTGATGGCCAGGGTGCCCTTGGGCCCCTTGACGCTGATGTCGCGGCCGTTGATGGTCACGTCCACGCCGGACGGGACGGCGATCGGAAGCCTTCCGATGCGAGACATGTGTCAGTCCCCTTACCAGACGTAGGCGAGGACTTCCCCGCCCACACCCTGCTTGGTCGCCTGCCGGTCGGTCATCAGGCCGCCGGACGTGGAGATGATCGCCACGCCCAGGCCGCCCAGCACCTTGGGAAGGTTGGTCGACTTCGCGTACACCCGCAGACCGGGCTTGGACACCCGGCGCAGACCGGCGATGCTGCGCTCGCGGTTCGGGCCGTACTTCAGCTCGACGACGAGGTCCTTGCCCTTCTCGCCGTCCTGGTCGCGGTAGCCGGAGATGTAGCCCTCGCGCTTGAGGATCTCGGCGATGCTCGCCTTGAGCTTGGAGTGCGGCAGCACGACCTCGTCGTGGTATGCCGAGTTGGCATTGCGCAGACGGGTCAAGAAGTCTGCGATCGGGTCGGTCATCGTCATGGTGACCTGTCAACCTTTCTCGCCGTGGTTCCCGGGCCGGGCCTTCGGCGATCTAGAGGTCTGGGGGGACTCGCGTCCTACCAGCTGGACTTGCTCACGCCGGGCAGCTCGCCCCGGTGCGCCATCTCCCGCAGGCAGATCCGGCAGAGGCCGAACTTGCGGAACACCGAGTGCGGACGCCCGCACCGGTTGCAGCGGGTGTACGCCCGGACCTTGAACTTCGGCTTCTTGGCGGCCTTGTGAACCAGCGCCTTCTTCGCCATATCCCTCAGTTCTCCTTGAACGGGAAGCCCAGGTGCTTGAGCAGCGCCCGGCCCTCCTCGTCGGTCCTCGCCGTGGTGACCACGGTGATGTCCATACCGCGCTGGCGGTCGATGGAGTCCGGGTCGATCTCGTGGAACATGGACTGCTCGTTGAGACCGAAGGTGTAGTTGCCGTTGCCGTCGAACTGCTTGCCCGAGAGGCCGCGGAAGTCGCGGATACGGGGCAGCGCGATGGTCAGCAACCGGTCCAGGAACTCCCACATCCGGTCGCCGCGCAGCGTGACCCGGGCGCCGATCGGCATGCCCTCGCGCAGCTTGAACTGCGCGATGGACTTGCGGGCCTTGCGCACCTCGGGCTTCTGGCCGGTGATGGTGGCCAGGTCGCGGACCGCGCCCTCGATCAGCTTGCCGTCCCGGGCGGCGTCGCCGACGCCCATGTTCACGACGACCTTCACGACGCCGGGGATCAGCATGGGGTTCGGGTACTCGAACTCCTGCCGCATCGCCGGGGCGATCTCGCCGCGGTAGCGGGTCTTAAGGCGGGGAGTGATCTTCTCCGTGCTAGTCATGATCAGATCTCCTTCCCGTTGCCCTTGCCGCGGGCGATCCGGACCTTGCGGCCGTCCTCGGCGATCTTGTAACCCACGCGGACGGCCTTGCCGTCGGCCACCAGCATCACGTTGCTCACGTGGATCGGCGCTTCCTGCGTCACGATGCCGCCGGACTGGGCGCCGCGCTGGTTCTGCGTCACGCGGGTGTGCTTCTTGATCCGGTTGACGCCCTCCACCAGGACCTTGTTGGTCGCGGGGTAGGCCTGGATGACCTTGCCCTTCGCGCCCTTGTCCTTGCCGGAGATCACGACGACCGTGTCGCCCTTCTTGATCTTCATGCTCAGAGCACCTCCGGCGCCAACGAGATGATCTTCATGAACTTCTTGTCGCGCAGCTCGCGGCCCACGGGGCCGAAGATGCGGGTGCCGCGCGGCTCGCCCTCGTTCTTGATCAGAACGGCGGCGTTCTCGTCGAACCGGATGTAGCTGCCGTCGGGGCGGCGGCGCTCCTTGACGGTGCGCACGATGACCGCCTTGACGACATCGCCCTTCTTCACGCCCGCGCCCGGGATGGCGTCCTTCACGGTGGCGACGATGATGTCGCCGATGCCCGCGTAGCGCCGACCGGAGCCGCCGAGCACGCGGATGCAAAGGATCTCCTTCGCCCCGGTGTTGTCGGCGACGCGCAGTCGCGACTCCTGCTGGATCACGTCAACTCCTTGACCATTCCTGGCCTGCCAGATTGCCGACCTGACAGGCTCGGCCTAGACATGCTGCTTACTTGGCGCGCTCGATGACCTCGACCAGCCGCCACCGCTTGGTGGCCGACAGCGGCCGGGTCTCCATGAGCAGAACACGGTCGCCGACACCGGCGGTGTTCTCCTCGTCGTGCGCCTTCACCTTGGTGGTGGAGCGCATGACCTTCGCGTAGCGGGCGTGCTTCTTGCGGTCCTCCAGCGCCACGACGATGGTCTTGTCCATCTTGTCGGACACGACCAGGCCCTCGCGGACCTTGCGGGTGCTGGTGCGCTTCTGCTCGTTCACGTTCTCAGTGCTCTCAACGTTCTCGCTCATGCGGCACCCTCACCGGTGGTCGCCTCGTCGGGGGACACCGACAGCCCGAGCTCGCGCTCGCGCATCACGGTGTAGATCCGGGCGATGTCCTGCTTGACCAGGCGCAGGCGCCGGTTGTTGTCGAGCTGGCCGGTCGCCATCTGGAAGCGGAGGTTGAACAGCTCCTCCTTCGCCTCCCGCAGGCGCAGCACCAGCTCGTCGTCGGTCAGCTCGCGCAGATCCGTCGCGGTGGTCCCGGCGGCCATCAGAAGTCACCACCCTCACGCGTCACGATGCGGCACTTCATCGGCAGCTTGTGGATCGCGCGGCGCAGTGCCTCACGCGCCACCGTCTCGTTGGGGAAAGTCATCTCGAACAGCACGCGGCCCGGCTTGACGTTGGCCACCCAGTGCTCCGGCGAGCCCTTGCCGGAGCCCATGCGGGTCTCGGCGGGCTTCTTCGTCAGCGGACGGTCCGGGAAGATGTTGATCCACACCTTGCCGCCACGGCGGATGTGCCGGTTGATGGCGATACGCGCGGACTCGATCTGCCGGTTCGTCACGTAAGCGGGCTCCAGCGCCTGGATGCCGAACTCGCCGAAGGTGACGCGGTTGCCACCCTTGGACGCGCCCGAGCGGTCCGGACGGTGCTGCTTGCGGTGCTTGACCTTGCGTGGGATGAGCACTGCTCAGCCCTCCCCGTTGCCAGTGCCCTCGGCGGCCGGAGCCGCGGGGGTGTCGGACGCGGCGGCGCGACCCGCCTCGGTGCTGGTGGGCGTGGTGCCCGCGGAGCCGGAACGGCGCGGGCGGCTGGGCCGCTCGCGGCGCGGCTCGCGCCGGGTGTCCTGCGCCTGGCGGACGTCCGCCTCGCGGCGGCCGCCGACGACCTCGCCCTTGTAGATCCACACCTTGACGCCGATGCGGCCGAAGGTGGTGCGGGCCTCGAAGAAGCCGTAGTCGATGTCGGCGCGCAGCGTGTGCAGCGGGACCCGGCCCTCGCGGTAGTGCTCGGAGCGGGACATCTCCGCGCCGCCGAGGCGGCCGGAGCACTGCACGCGGATGCCCTTGACCTGCGGCGAGCGCATGGCCGACTGGATGGCCTTGCGCATCGCGCGCCGGAAGGACACGCGGTTGGACAGCTGCTCGGCGGTCACCTGGGCGACCAGCTGGGCGTCCGACTCGGGGTTCTTCACCTCGAGGATGTTGAGCTGGACCTGCTTCTTGGTCAGCTTCTCCAGCTCGCCCCGGATGCGGTCGGCCTCGGCGCCGCGGCGGCCGATGACGATGCCCGGCCGGGCGGTGTGGATGTCGACGCGGACCCGGTCACGGGTGCGCTCGATCTCCACGCGGGAGATGCCTGCGCGCTCCATGCCCTTGGACAGCAGGCGGCGGATCTTCACGTCCTCCGCGACGTACTCCGCGTACTGCTTGTCGGCGTACCAGCGGGACCGCCAGTCGGTGGTGATCCCGAGCCGGAAGCCATGCGGGTTGATCTTCTGCCCCATTAGCGGGCACCGCCCTTCTTGCCGCCCTTGGCGGGCTTGGCAACCGCCGGACGCGATTCGACCTCGATGGTGATGTGGCTGGTCCGCTTGCGGATGCGGTAGGCGCGACCCTGCGCACGCGGCCGGAACCGCTTCAGCGTCGGGCCCTCGTCCACGTACACCGTGGACACCCACAGGGTGTCCGGGTCGAGGCCGAGGTTGTTCTCGGCGTTGGCGACCGCGCTGGCCAGGACCTTGGCGACCGGCTCGGAAGCGGCCTGCGGCGCGAACCTCAGCACGGCCAAGGCGTCACCGGCGCTGCGACCCCTGATGAGCTCGACGACACGGCGCACCTTCATGGGCGTCATCCGCACGTAGCGAGCCCGAGCCACGGCGCGCGGAAGCTCTTCCGTCGCCACGGCGTCGTTACGGGCGTTCATCGCTGTTCCCCTTGCTCTTCACTCGTGCCTAGCGGCGCCGCGACTTGCGGTCGTCCTTGATGTGGCCCTTGAACGTGCGGGTCGGGGCGAACTCGCCCAGCTTGTGACCCACCATGGCCTCGGAGATGAACACCGGGACGTGCTTGCGGCCGTCGTGCACCGCGATGGTGTGACCCAGCATGTCCGGGATGATCGTCGACCGACGGGACCAGGTCTTGATCACGGTCTTCTTGCCGGTCTCGTTCAGCGCGTCCACCTTCTTGAGCAGGTGGTCGTCCACGAACGGGCCCTTCTTCAGGCTGCGTGGCATATGCTTCTACCTCCCTGCTCAGCGCTTCTTGCCAGTACGGCGGCGGCGGACGATCAGCTTGTCGCTCGGCTTGCGGCGGCGGGTGCGACCCTCGGGCTTGCCCGCCGGGTTCACCGGGTGGCGACCACCGGAGGTCTTGCCCTCACCACCACCGTGCGGGTGGTCGACCGGGTTCATGGCGACACCGCGGACGGTCGGGCGCTTGCCCTTCCACCGCATCCGGCCTGCCTTGCCCCAGTTGATGTTGGAGTGCTCGGAGTTGCCGACCTCGCCGACGGTGGCGCGGCAGCGCACGTCCACGTTGCGGATCTCGCCCGAGGGCATCCGCAGCTGGGCGTAGGGGCCGTCCTTGGCGACGAGCTGCACGCTGGAACCGGCCGAGCGGGCGATCTTCGCGCCGCCGCCCGGACGCAGCTCGATGGCGTGCACCACGGTGCCGACCGGGATGTTGCGCAGCGGCAGGTTGTTGCCCGGCTTGATGTCGGCCCGCGGGCCGGACTCGATCGGGTCGCCCTGGCGCAGCTTGCTCGGCGCGATGATGTAGCGCTTCTCGCCGTCGGCGTAGTGCAGCAGCGCGATCCGAGCCGTGCGGTTCGGGTCGTACTCGATGTGCGCCACCTTGGCGGGCACACCGTCCTTGTCGTGACGGCGGAAGTCGATCAGCCGGTACGCGCGCTTGTGGCCGCCACCCTTGTGCCGGGTGGTGATCTTGCCGTGCGCGTTGCGGCCGCCGCGGCCGTGCAGCGGGCGGAGCAGCGACTTCTCCGGGGTGGAGCGGGTGATCTCGGCGAAGTCCGAGACGCTCGCGCCGCGACGACCCGGGGTCGTCGGCTTGTACTTGCGAATACCCATTGTCTACTCAGTCCTTACGCGGCCGGGCCGCCGAAGATCTCGATCGGCTTGCTCTCCGGGGACAGGGTGACGATCGCGCGCTTGGTGTCCTTGCGCTTGCCGTATCCGGTCCGGGTGCGCTTGCGCTTGCCGTTCCGGTTGAGCGTGTTCACGCTCAGCACCTTGACCGCGAAGATCTTCTCGATCGCGATCTTGATCTCGGTCTTGTTGGCGCCCGGGCTCACCAGGAAGGTGTACTTGTTCTCCTCGAGGAGACCGTACGACTTCTCGGAGATCACCGGCGCGAGCACGATGTCGCGGGGGTCGGGGATCACTTGTCCTCCTCCGACTGGGCTTCCGCTGAGGTGGCCTTGGCCTTGGCGACCTTGACCGGACCGGCGAGGAAGGCGTCATAGGCGGTCTTGGAGAAGACGATGTCGTCGTTCACCAGGACGTCCAGGGTGTTCAGCTGGTCAGGCGCGATGACGTGCACGTGCGGCAGGTTGCGCACCGACACCCAGGCGACGTCCTCGTCGCGGGTCAGCACGACCAGCACGCGGCGCGCGGAGGTCACCGCCTCCAGCAGCTTGCGCGCGGTCTTGGTGGAGGGGGTGTCCCCGTCGACCAGTGCCGACACGATGTGCAGCTGGCCTGCGCGAGCCCGGTCGGAGAGGGCGCCGCGCAGCGCGGCGGCCTTCATCTTCTTGGGGGTGCGCTGGGTGTAGTCGCGCGGCTGGGGGCCGTGCACGACGCCGCCGCCGACGAACTGCGGCGCACGGGTCGAGCCCTGGCGGGCGCGGCCGGTGCCCTTCTGGCGGTAGGGCTTCTTGCCGCCGCCGGACACCTCGCCGCGGGTCTTCGTCGCGTGCGTGCCCTGGCGGGCCGCGGCCTGCTGGGCCACGACGACCTGGTGCATCAGGGCGACGTTCGCCTGCACGTCGAAGATCTCGGCGGGCAGCTCGACCGAGCCGTCCGTGTCACCGGCGGGGGTCTTGATGTCGACGCTGGTCAACTCAGGCACCGCCCTTCGCAGCGGTCTTGAGGAACACCAGGCCGCCCTTGGGGCCGGGAACGGCGCCCTTGAGCAGGATCAGGCCGGAGTCGGCGTCGACCTGGTGCACGGTCAGGTTCTGGGTGGTCACCCTGGCGTTGCCCATGCGGCCCGCCATGCGCAGGCCCTTGAACACGCGGCCGGGGGTGGCGCAGCCGCCGATGGAACCGGGGGAGCGGTGCTTGCGCTGGGTGCCGTGGGAGGCGCCGAGGCCCTTGAAGCCGTGGCGCTTCATGACACCTGCGGTGCCCTTGCCCTTGGTGGTGCCGGTCACGTCGATGACGGCGCCCGGCTCGAACACCTCGGCGGTGATCTCCTGGCCGACGGTGTAGTCGGCCGCGTCGGCGGTGCGCAGCTCGGCCAGGAAGCGGCGCGGGGTGACCCCGGCCTTGTCGAAGTGGCCCCGCTCGGGCTTGTTCACCTTGCGCGGCGCGATGGCGCCGAACGCGAGCTGAACCGCGGCGTAGCCGTCCTTCTCCTGGCTGCGGACCTGGGTGACCACGTTGGGTCCGGCCTTCACGACGGTCACCGGGACGATCCGGTTGTTCTCGTCGAAGACCTGGGTCATCCCGAGCTTGGTGCCCAGGATTCCCTTCATCTGCCTGTCAGACATGGCTCTCGTTACTCTCCGCCTCGCCGCGCGCGCTTACTGGATGTTGACGTCGACGCTGGCAGGCAGGTCGATGCGCATGAGCGCGTCCACCGTCTTGGGCGTCGGGTCGAGGATGTCGATCAGCCGCTTGTGCGTGCGCATCTCGAAGTGCTCGCGCGAGTCCTTGTACTTGTGCGGCGAGCGGATGACGCAGTAGACGTTCTTCTCGGTGGGCAGCGGCACGGGGCCGACGACCCGAGCGCCGGTGCGCGTCACGGTCTCCACGATCTTGCGCGCGGACGCGTCAATGGCCTCGTGGTCGTACGCCTTGAGCCGGATGCGGATCTTTTGTCCCGCCATGGTGGCTTGCCGTTCCTCTTCGTTGCGATCCATCGGCGGGAGCCCGGTTCCCCGGGCCTGTGCCGCGCCGCTTCCCTGTTCACAAGTCAATGGTGTCGGAAGCCGTCTGCCCTGCTCGTCCCGGTCCACGCGGTCGGGCGTGTCGCGGAGCTTCTACAGAGCGGTCCCTTGGCCGAACCTCAGGACCTGGCTTTCGGTTCCGAAGGGCCGTGAAGGCCCCGGCTTCTCATTCCACGGCCGCCCCATTCGGGACGGCCGCAGAATCAGCAACCCGTAAAGGATGCCACACGCTCGCATGGCAGACCAAACCGGGGTGGCCGAACTAACGGCCACCCCGGTCCAGGTCACTTGTTGATCTTGGTGACGCGGCCCGCGCCGACGGTCCGGCCACCCTCGCGGATGGCGAAGCGCAGACCCTCGTCCATGGCGATCGGCTGGATCAGCTTGACCGACATGGCGGTGTTGTCGCCCGGCATGACCATCTCGGTGCCCTCGGGGAGGGTCACGACGCCGGTCACGTCGGTGGTGCGGAAGTAGAACTGCGGGCGGTAGTTGTTGAAGAACGGGGTGTGACGGCCGCCCTCGTCCTTGCTCAGGATGACGACCTGGGCCTCGAACTCGGTGTGCGGGGTCGTGGTGCCCGGCTTCACGATGACCTGGCCGCGCTCGATGTCCTCGCGCTTGATGCCGCGCAGCAGCAGACCGACGTTGTCGCCCGCCTGGCCCTGGTCGAGGAGCTTGCGGAACATCTCGACACCGGTGACGGTGGTCTTCTGCGCCTTGTCCTTGATGCCGACGATCTCCACCTCCTCGTTGACGTTGATGACGCCGCGCTCGATGCGGCCGGTCGCGACGGTGCCGCGGCCGGTGATCGTGAAGACGTCCTCGACGGGCATGAGGAAGGGCTTGTCGGTCTCGCGCTCGGGCTGCGGGATGTTCTCGTCGACCGCGTCCATGAGCTCCAGCAGGCGGGCGCCCCACTCGGCGTCGCCCTCGAGGGCCTTCAGCGCGGAGACGCGCACGACCGGCAGGTCGTCGCCCGGGAAGTCCTGCGCGGACAGCAGCTCGCGCACCTCGAGCTCGACGAGCTCCAGGATCTCCTCGTCGTCGACCATGTCGGCCTTGTTCAGGGCGACGACGATGTAGGGCACACCGACCTGACGGGCGAGCAGCACGTGCTCACGCGTCTGCGGCATCGGGCCGTCGGTGGCGGCGACCACGAGGATCGCGCCGTCCATCTGGGCCGCACCGGTGATCATGTTCTTGACGTAGTCAGCGTGACCCGGGCAGTCGACGTGCGCGTAGTGGCGCTTCTCGGTCTGGTACTCGATGTGAGCGATCGAGATGGTGATGCCGCGCTGCTTCTCCTCCGGCGCCTTGTCGATCTCGTCGAACGGCGTGAAGGGGTTCAGGTCCGGGTACTTGTCGTGCAGGACCTTGGAGATCGCCGCGGTCAGCGTGGTCTTGCCATGGTCGATGTGACCAATGGTGCCGATGTTGACGTGCGGCTTGGTCCGCTCGAACTTGGCCTTAGCCACTGGACTGTCCTCCTGGACTGGGTTGCTTGTCCGCTGTGGGCGCAGACGCTATCCGTCCACGCCCACCAGCGGTCCATCAGGGTCGATGTGCGGACCCCGGGGAGCTCCCCGGAGAGCCCGCACTTACTGTGCGGAGCTCCGGTGGGTCACTCCCCCGTAGCCTTTGCGATGATCTCCTTCGCCACGTTCGTGGGAACCTCGGCGTAGGAGTCGAACACCATCGAGTAGTTCGCCCGGCCCTGGGTCTTCGACCGCAGGTCGCCGACGTAGCCGAACATCTCCGACAGCGGAACGAGTGCCTTCACGATGCGGGCGCCGCCGCGCTCCTCCATGGCCTGGATCTGGCCGCGGCGGGAGTTCAGGTCGCCGGTGACCGTGCCCATGTACTCGTCGGGCGTGGTCACCTCGACCGCCATCATCGGCTCGAGCAGCGCGGGGTCCGCCTTGCGGGCGGCTTCCTTGAGCGCCATCGAACCCGCGACCTTGAAGGCCATTTCGGACGAGTCGACCTCGTGGTAGGCCCCGTCCAGCAGGGTCAGCTTCAGGCCGACCAGCGGGTAGCCCGCCAGCACGCCGTACTGCATGGCGTCCTGCGCGCCCGCGTCCACCGAGGGGATGTACTCCCGCGGGACGCGACCACCGGTGACCTTGTTGTCGAACTCGTACAGCGCGCCGTCCGCGGTGTTCAGCGGCTCCAGCGCGATGATCACCTTGGCGAACTGGCCCGAGCCACCCGTCTGCTTCTTGTGGGTGTACTCGAACTTCTCGACCGGGCGGCGGATCGTCTCGCGGTAGGCCACCTGCGGGCGGCCGATGTTGGCCTCGACCTTGAACTCGCGGCGCATGCGGTCCACCAGGATGTCCAGGTGGAGCTCGCCCATGCCCGCGATGATCGTCTGGCCGGTCTCCTCGTCGAGGTTGACCTTGAAGGTGGGGTCCTCCTCGGCCAGCTTCTGGATCGCCAGGGAGAGCTTCTCCTGGTCGGCCTTCGTCTTGGGCTCGATGGCGACCTGGATGACCGGGTCCGGGAAGGTCATCGACTCCAGCACGATCGGGTTCTGCGGGTCGCAGAGCGTGTCGCCGGTGGTCGTGTCCTTCAGGCCGATGACCGCGTAGATGTGGCCAGCGCGCGCCTCGGTGACCGGGTTCTCCTTGTTGGCGTGCATCTGGAACATCTTCCCGATGCGCTCCTTGCGGTCCTTGGTCGAGTTGATGACCTGGGACCCGGAGTCGACCTTGCCCGAGTACACCCGGACGTAGGTCAGCTTGCCGAAGAACGGGTGGACCGCGATCTTGAAGGCGAGGCCGGAGAACGGCTCGTCGGCGGAGGCGGCGCGGGTGGCGGGGGTCTCCCCGTCCTGCAGCGTGCCCTCGACCGGCGGGACGTCCAGCGGCGACGGCAGGTAGTCGACCACGGCGTCGAGCATGGGCTGCACGCCCTTGTTCTTGAACGCCGAGCCGCACAGCACCGGGTAGGCCGAGCCCTCGGTCACGATCTTGCGGATGCCCGCCTTGATCTCGGCGACCGTCAGCTCCTCGCCGCCGAGGTAGCGCTCCATCAGGTCGTCGTCGGTCTCGGCGACGGCCTCGACGAGGGCCTCGCGGTACTCCGCGGCCTTCTCGGCGAGGTCGGCCGGGATCTCCTCGACCGTGTAGTCCTCGCCCTTCTGGACCTCGCCGCGCCAGGTCAGCGCCCGCATCTCGACCAGGTCGACCACGCCGATGAACTCGGACTCGGACCCGATCGGGATCTGGATGGGCAGCGGCTTGGCGCCGAGGCGCTCGGAGATGGTCCGCACGGTGAAGTAGAAGTCCGCGCCGAGCTTGTCCATCTTGTTGACGAAGCAGATGCGCGGGACGTCGTACTTGGTGGCCTGGCGCCAGACCTGCTCGGACTGGGGCTCGACACCCTCCTTGCCGTCGAACACGGCGACCGCGCCGTCGAGGACGCGCAGCGAGCGCTCGACCTCGACGGTGAAGTCGACGTGCCCGGGGGTGTCGATGATGTTGATCTGGTGGTCTTTCCAGAAGCAGGTGGTGGCCGCGGAGGTGATGGTGATCCCCCGCTCCTGCTCCTGCTCCATCCAGTCCATGACCGCGGCGCCGTCGTGGACCTCGCCGATCTTGTAGCTGATCCCGGTGTAGAACAGGATCCGCTCGGTCGTGGTCGTCTTGCCCGCATCGATGTGGGCCATGATCCCGATGTTGCGGACCTTGGCCAGGTCGGTCAGCACGTCGAGTGCCACGGGTGTTTCCCCTGTCCTATCTGAAATCAGCTACTGGTCTTACCAGCGGTAATGAGCGAAGGCCTTGTTGGACTCCGCCATCTTGTGCGTGTCCTCGCGGCGCTTGACGCTGGCGCCGAGCCCGTTGGAGGCGTCGAGCAGCTCGTTCATCAGGCGCTCGACCATGGTCTTCTCGCGACGGGCCCGGGAGAACGTCACCAGCCAGCGCAGCGCCAGCGTGGTGGAGCGGCCGGGCTTGACCTCGATCGGCACCTGGTAGGTGGCGCCGCCGACGCGGCGGGACTTCACCTCGATGGTCGGCCGGACGTTGTCCAGCGCGCGCTTGAGGGTGACGACGGGGTCGGTGCCGGTCTTGTCGCGGGCGCCCTCGAGGGCGCCGTACACGATCCGCTCGGCGACGGACCGCTTGCCGTCGACCAGGACCTTGTTGATCAACTGGGTGACCAGCGGCGAGCTGTACACCGGGTCAGAGATGAGCGGCCGCTTCGGGGCCGGTCCCTTGCGGGGCATGTCAGCTCTTCTCCTTCTTCGCGCCGTAGCGGCTGCGCGCCTGCTTGCGGTTCTTCACGCCCTGCGTGTCCAGCGAGCCACGGATGATCTTGTAGCGAACGCCGGGGAGGTCCTTCACACGCCCGCCGCGGACGAGCACCATCGAGTGCTCCTGGAGGTTGTGACCCTCACCCGGGATGTAGGCGGTGACCTCGATACCGCTGGTCAGCTTCACGCGAGCGACCTTGCGGAGCGCGGAGTTCGGCTTCTTCGGGGTAGTGGTGTAGACGCGCGTGCACACACCACGACGCTGCGGGCTCCCCTTGAGAGCCGCAGTCTTCTGCTTGGCGACCTTGTCCTGGCGGCCCTTGCGGACCAGCTGCTGGATCGTGGGCATAGACCGGCTTTCTTCCTGTCGCGCCCTGGCTGGGCGCCTGTTTGCTAGCGGGTTCCTGCATGTCCGCCCGTACCCCGAGGTCGGGCGTGTCGCCGCCCTTCCCCGAAGCACCCGAGGGAGAACGGATCCCCACGGGTTCGGAAGGTTCCTCCGGCGACTGGTGCAGGAGGCCGCCTTCGCAGGCGAACCGCACGGCACAGGCACACGGACCGACCCGACATAGGTCGGGCACGAGTAGCAAAGATACCGTCCCCGCGCGGGCGGGGTCAAAACGGGGGTACCGCCAACCGGGCTACTCGCCGCGGGTACAACGCGGGACACGCCGAAGACCGTGCCCGAGTGTGGCGAAGGACATAGCACGCCATGCTGAGGGCGTTCCGGGCGAAACGGACTGGCACGAAGGGCGTCGACGCAGGTCAGGCGTCAGGTTATCGGAACGCGTCGCCACGATAGGCAGCCCGAGCCGCTGGCGGAGCATGCGCTCCGCCGGGTCGGGTGACAGCAGTCTGCCCGCCACGATCGTGGACGTGCGGGCCTGCGGCCGAACGCCCCGGATCGGCGGCGGCCGAGGCGGTACCGTGCGGGCGTGGATCTCTTCTCCGCGCCCGCGCTGCTGATCGAGCAGGACATCGGCATGCGCAAGTCGTTCTTCAACACCTCGTTCGCGGTGGACGCCTACGACGAGGGCGGGCGGCTGCTGGCCCGGGTGCGCGACCGCAAGGGCCCGGGGCTGCTCGGCGCGGTCAGGATGCTGGGCGAGGCCGGGACGACCCCGTACGACCTCGCCGTCACCCTGCCGGACGGGCGGGAGGCGCTGCGGATCAGCAAGGGTTTCACCTGGCTCGGCGCGGGGCGGGTGGGCGTGGCCGACCCGCACGGGCGCGAGGTCGGGACCATGGTGCGCCGCATGGCCGGGTCGATCGAGTTCGCCGATCCGGACGGGCGCCCGCTGGGTGCGTTCGGCGACCACGCCGCCTTCCGCTACGGCGAGGTGGCCAAGCGGGACGGGCAGCGGGTGCGGCGCAACACGCTCTGGCCGCGGCCCGAGGCGCAGGGGCCCGCGCGGCTGCTGGCGATCGCGGCGGGACTGGCGTACACCGTCGTGTCCGGCATGGGCAACAAGGCGTAGCCGACCGGTAGGCGCGCCCGTCGGGCGTCCGGTCGCGCCCGAGGCGCGGCGGATCGCAGCCGTGGCGTTCGCCCCGGTCGGGCGTCCGACCGGGGCCGTCGCAGGTCCTACCAGGCCTCGCGCATGATGCCGCCGCCGTCGGGGTCGTCGTCGGTGCGGCGGGGGGCCGCGCCGAGGGCGTCGATCACGTCCTGCGGGTCCTGGCCCTCGCGGATGGCGTCGTGTGCCTGGCGCAGGCCGTCGAGGTTGGCGGCCATCGCCTTCTGCACGCCCTCGTCGTCGAGCGCGCGTCCGGAGAGGACGTCGTCCCAGGACAGCTCGCCCGCCTTGATGCGCTGCACCATCTCGCGCATCTCCTTGGGGGCGTTGGGACCCAGGGCGTGCCGCTCGATCTCGGCGATGTCCTTCTCGGACAGTCCGGGGGCGCGGTTGCCGACCGCGGCCGCCTCGACGGCGGTGCGCTCGACGTTGGCGATGCGGGCGTCCACATCGGCCACGAGGGCGTCGAGCCTGGCCTTGTCGTAGGGGAAGGTCATGGCCGCGCCCCGGTGGTCGCGCCCGCGGGCGGGGCGGGCGGCGGCGCGGGGGCGGGCGGGGGCGGCGGCGCGGGCGCGGTGGGCGCGGGCCTGCCGTTGGCCACGTTGTTGTACTTGCCCCTGATCCCCCATGCGCTCATCCCGACGCCGATGGCGCCGGACTTGACGGCCGCCTTGCCGTCGTTGTACTTCTCCTGGCCCTCCTGGTAGCCGTCGACCACGTCCAGGAGGTCGTTGACGTCGCGGACGTCCTTGAGCTTCATCAGGGCCGTGCCCATCGCGACGATGCCGTCGACCATGCCCTGCACGCCCTCGATGAGCGTCTGGATCGAGATGATGATCTTGCGGATGGCGTCGGCGAGCTCGATCGCGTCGTAAACCATCCACACCGCGCGGCCCCAGCCGACGACCGGGATGGCGGCGGTCATGATCGCTTCCATCAGCTTGCCGACGAGCTTGTCCAGCAGCGTCAGCGCCAGGCCGCACGCGGTGCGGCAGGTGTTGGCCATCGACTTGAACCGGTCGCCGATGATGCGCGCCACCTGCGAGTCCGCCTCGATGGCGATCGCCCACATGGTGTCCATGCGGCGGCGGAAGCTGGCCGCGGCGTCGCCCTCCCAGTGCTGGCCGAGCTGGTCGGCGCCGCCGTCGAGGTTGCGGCGCACGGAGTCGAGCGCCTTGCCGACCTGGTTCCAGGCGTGGGCGTTGGCGTCGATCTTCTCGAAGTCGCCGAGCAGCGGCTTGATCAGGGCGTCGAGGAGGTTCTCGCCGGTGACCTGCTCGTAGATCCAGTTGACGCCCTGGATCTTCCAGCCCGCCTTCTCGATCAGCTCCTTGGTGGACTGCCTGCCCGGCCGGTCCTCGGCGGCCGCGCTGAGCGCGGCGGCGGGGTCCTCCACGTCGGCGTAGGTCATCGGCCACCGCCCGCCACGGTCACGCCGGGCAGGGTGTTCAGGCCCTGCTCGATCAGGTTCAGCCGCTCGCCGCTGCTCGTGTCGGTCCTGCGGTAGGCCTCCGCGGCCTGCACGAGGCTGTCGGCGTCCTTGGTCATCACGCGGTTGGCGAAGTCAAGGGTCTCGCCGTAGAGGTTGGCGATGCCGGTGACGACCGGGTGCAGCAGGGTCAGCAGGCCGGTGAAGCCCGCGGTGTCGCCGCCCTTGGCCACGGCGTGCTGCTTGATCGTCAGGAAGTGCTGGGCGTTGCGCGTCATCAGCTCGCTATAGCCCCGCAGCTCGTCCGGTTCGACTTTGAACTGACCCACCGCTTCCACCTTTCACCCTGTCGACCGTGCGGGTGAGACGGCGGCCACCGGACGGCGGTTCCCGGTGGCCGCCGCCGCTTCAGATCCCGCAGCTGGGGGCGTCCCAGAACCGGCTGGACCGGTGGTCGACGTGGGTGTGGTCGTTGTGGCCGGGGTAGCCCGGGCCGAGGATCCCGTTGAACCCGTGGTACCGGGCGCGCTTGGCCAGCGTGCACAGCGAGTGCGGGCCGGACCCGAGGTCCACGGCGTCGCCGTAGAGGTGGCGGCTGTTGGACGCGCCGCCCACGGCGCTGTTGCACGCGTAGCTGCGGAAGCCGCTGGTGACCCGGATCGGCTCGTCACCGAGCGCGTGCCGCATCGCCTGCAGCTTCCACATCGACACCAGCGCGTTGAACTTCGCGGTCGACGCCGAGACCGCGCCGCCGGACCAGGTGGAGTTGCAGTTGTTCAGCTCCGCGTAGGAGAAGTTCACCGGGGTGCAGTCGCTGTCCTGCAGCGCGTAGATCTTGTTGAAGGTGTTGGGGCCCGCCACGCCGTCGGCGCCGAGCCCGTAGGCCTGCTGGAAGCGGGTGACCGCGGCCTTGGTGGCCGGGCCGTAGTCGCCGTCGAGGGCCAGGACGCCGCCGTAGCCGGGGTATCCGGAGACCCGGATCTGCAGCTGGCGGACGTCCTCCCCGGACATGCCCTGGGACAGGGTGCGGCCCCAGGTGTAGCAGCCGTCGGCGGTGGCCGGGGCCGAGGTCAGGACCATGGTCGCGAGCACGGTGGCGATGACCACCGGGACCACGGATAAGAGGCGGGCAATGCGGCGAGTCACGCGAAACCTCCCATATGGGGACGGATGACACCGGGGAAGAGGGTGACTCACGGACCGGGCGTCGTCAATGAATCACAGACCGTATCGACGGTTTGGCCCAACTTTGCGGGTCCGATCGGCGCTGTCCGCCGCCCCCGCGGCCGTGATCGGTCCTAGACTCCGAGCCGAGGCCGACGAGGGGAGTCTGGGCGCGTATGGACGGCGAGATCCTCGATCCGGACGGCGCCCGCGAGCGCCTGCGGGCCTGGAAGGGCCGGATCGACAAGCTGGCCGCGGACACGCAGGCCATGAGCGAGCGGCTGCGCGCGGTGCGGATCAGCGCGGCCGACCCGGGCGGGCTGGCCGAGGTCGTGGTCGACTCGACCGGCGCGCTGGTGGACCTGCGCCTGACCGACCGCATCCAGCGGGTGGCCCCGAACCTCGTCGCGCAGGCCGTGATGACCGCGCTCGGCGCGGCCAGGGCCACGCTGGCCGAGCGGTCCCGGGAGGTCATCGCCGAGACGATGGGCCCGGACTCGGCGGCGGGACGCGCGATCGCCGACAGCGTCGGCCGGTCCCTCGGGGAACCGCGCGCCCGGGCGGCGCGTCCGGACGATGACGAGGATTTCGACCTGGGGTCCCAACTCGGACGGGGGTAGGCCATGGCGGGCGGGTTCGGCGTCGAGATCGAGCAGTTGCGGGCGCACGCGGCCAACGTCGAGGCCGTCAAGGCCCGGTTCGAGGCGGTGAAGGCGGCGAGTTCGCACATCGCGCGGGACGACAGCGCCTACGGCCTGCTGTGCGGGTGGATCTCCGGGATCCTGGAGGACAAGCACGCCCGGCAGGACGCGCTGATCGCGCGGCTGGAGAACAACCTGTCGCTGGTCGCGGCGGAACTGCGGGCGAGCGCCGCTGAGTACGAGGCGACCGAGGACGCCAACGCCCTGATGATCGACGGGGTGTACCAGGGCGGCCCGCGATGACCGACGACTCGCTCGTCGCGCCGGTCGAGTCCAGCCGCGAGGTCTGGACCGGCTCGGGCCTGGCCGACAGCATCGAGGGCCTGGTCGACGCCATCAAGAGCGACGGGTGGGTCGACGACCTGCTCGCGGGCGCCCAGCTGGGCGTCGAGGTCGCCGCGACGGTGATGGACCCGATCAGCGCCCTGCTGGCCAACGGGATCGGGTGGGCGATGGAGTACTTCGAGCCCCTGCGCCAGATGCTCGACGAGCTCACCGGCAAGCCCGACGTCGTGGCCTCGCACGCGGCGACGTGGAACAACATGGCCACCGAACTGCACGCCATGTCCGAGGAACTGGGCAACCACCTCAACAGCGACCTGCCCGGCTGGACCGGCCCGGCCGCCGACGCCTACCGCGCCCTGATGGTCAACAACGTCGACGGGCTGGCCGCGCTCGGCGCGATCTCCGCGGCGATGGCCGCGGCCACCGAGGGCGCGGGCGGACTGGTGGAGCTGACCAGGGAGATCGTGCGCGACCTGATCGCCGACCTGGTCGCCCGGGTGATCGTCTGGGTGGTGGAGGCGGTCTTCGTGGTGACCATCCCGGTCATCGCCTCGCAGATCGCCGCCGCGGTCGTGAAGTGGGCGGGTCGCATCCTGACCTACACGATGGCGCTGATCACCAGCCTGACCAACCTGACCAAGCTCCTCAACGGGTAGGGCGGCCGTGACACCCAAACCAAGGACGCCCGGCAACGGCAGCCCCGGCTCCCCCGACCGGCCTCCGCAGACCGGCGGCGGCGTCAACGCGGGCAACGGCGTCGACAGCGCGCTCACCAGCGCCGAGACGACCATCTCCCGCGGTGAGCCGGGCAGCGGCCAGGGCCAGACCAACCCCACCACCCCTAGCCAGTCGACGCACACCAGGCCGTCCGGGCAGCCCGACCCGAACGCCAAGCCCGGCGGGACGCCGACCGACACCTCCACCGGCAGCCCGAAGCAGCGCGAGGGCCACCGGATCGAGAACGACACGGCGACCATCCTCGCCAGGGCCGGGTACCGGATCAGCCAGAACACCGGCGAGAAGGGCGCGAACGGCACCAGCGACCCCGACTACAACATCGAGGGTCGGCTGTGGGACTGCTACGCGCCGAGCAGCGACAACCGCAACAGCCTGCGCAGCGAACTGCGGGACAAGGTCAAGAAGCAGTCCGGCAGTATCGTCATCAACATGGAGCGCAGCCCCATGACGGTGGAGGAGATGAAGGCGATCCTCCCGCACGTCAGGGGACTGCAGGAGGTCAAGATCATTGACAAGAACGGCACCATCATCGATGCCTTCCCCCAGTGACGGCAGGACGTGACCCGTGTCCATCACCTACAAACTCGAACTCGGCGCGCCGGTCGCCCCGAAGGCCGTCGTGTCCGCCATGGTCGCCGCGGGCTCGGGGGCGGTCGACCGGCACGAGGGCACGAAGGGAACGCTGCGCGGCGGCGGCTGGTTCGACGTCGACGTCGCCGAGTACGACCCGCCCGACCCGGTGGAGGAGCAGTTCGGCTTCGCCCCGACGATCGAGGCCTACTTCGGGCTGAGCAAGACCGGTGATTTCGAGGCGCAGGAGACCGACGCCTTCCGCCTGGTCGTCGCCGTGCTGGCCGCGATTCCCGGGGACGCCCTGCTGCATTTCGAGCACGACGAGGTGTGGCTGCTGCGCCGGAACGGCGAGCTGACCGTCAACGACAGCCTGTGGAAGCCCGCACAGCTCGCCTTGCTGCCGTGGCCGTACCAGCGGGCGCACCTGGCGTTCAGCTGAGCTGAGCGAGACAGGACCGGAAACGGGAAAGGCCCCGCGAGCCGAAGCTCGCGGGGCCTTTCCGTCGACTGGCGGCCGTCAGCGGTAGTCGCGGCCGAAGTCGTAGTCGTCCAGCGGGACGGCAGCGCCGGTGCCCGTGCCGAAGACGTCCGGGGTGTAGTACCCGTCGTCGTAGCTCGGGATGGCGTAGGCGGCCACGCGGGCCTCCTCGGTGGGCTGGACCTGGATGTTCCGGTACTTGTTGATGCCGGTACCGGCCGGGATCAGCTTTCCGATGATCACGTTCTCCTTCAGGCCGACGAGCTTGTCGCTGCGGCCGTTGATGGCCGCGTCGGTCAGCACGCGGGTCGTCTCCTGGAAGGAGGCGGCCGACAGCCAGGAGTCCGTGGCCAGCGAGGCCTTCGTGATGCCCATCAGGACCGGGCGGCCGGAGGCGGGCTCGCCGCCTGCCGCCACCACGCGGCGGTTCTCCGACTCGAACTCGGCGCGCTCGATCAGCGCGCCGGGCAGGAACTCGGTGGCGCCGCTGTCCAGGATGGTCACCCGGCGCAGCATCTGGCGGACGATGACCTCGATGTGCTTGTCGTGGATCGACACGCCCTGCGCCCGGTACACCTTCTGGACCTCGTCCACCAGGTGCAGCTGGGCCTCGCGCGGGCCCATCACGCGCAGCACCTCGTGCGGGTCCGGGGTGCCCTCCAGCAGCTGCTGGCCGACCGCCACGTGGTCGCCGTCGGCGAGCGGGCCGTCCGGCGTCAGCGCGAGGCGCTGGCGCTTGGACAGCTTGTCCATCACGATCTCCTCGGAACCGTCGTCCGGGATGATCGTGATCTTCCAGTAGCGGTCGCCGTCCTCGATCCGCACGCGGCCGTCGGTGTCGGCGATCGGGGCCTTGCCCTTGGGCTGGCGGGCCTCGAACAGCTCCTGGACACGCGGCAGACCGGTGGTGATGTCGTCTCCGGCCACACCACCCTGGTGGAAGGTGCGCATCGTCAGCTGCGTGCCCGGCTCACCGATGGACTGGGCGGCGACGATGCCGACGGCCTCGCCGATGTCGACCAGCTGGCCGGTCGCCATCGAGCGGCCGTAGCAGGTCGCGCACACGCCGACCGCGGCCTCGCAGGTCAGGACCGAGCGGACCTTCACCTTGAGCACGCCGCTGGACAGCAGCTTCTCGATCGCCGGGTCGCCGAGGTCGTCGGCGCGGTTCATCAGCACGTTGCCGTCGGCGTCGGTGACGTCCTCGGCGACGCAGCGCGCGTACACGCCGGTCTCCACGTGCTGGTGGCGCACCGCCGTGCCGTCGGCGTTGCGCACGCCCAGCGGCATGACGATGCCGCGGGTCGTGCCGCAGTCGACCTCGCGCACGATGACGTCCTGCGAGACGTCCACCAGACGACGGGTCAGGTAGCCCGAGTCGGCGGTGCGCAGCGCGGTGTCGGCCAGACCCTTGCGGGCGCCGTGCGTGGCGATGAAGTACTCCAGCACCGACAGGCCCTCGCGGAAGTTGGCCTTGATCGGCCGCGGGATGAACTCACCGCGCGGGTTGGTGACCAGGCCGTTCATGCCCGCGAGCTGACGGATCTGGGTCATGTTGCCCGCCGCGCCCGACTTGACGATCATCGGGATCGGGTTGTCGTCGGGGAAGTTCTCCTCCATGACCCGGGCGACCTCGTCGGTGGCCTTCGCCCAGACCTGCACCAGCTCGCTGTTGCGCTCGGAGAGCGACAGCTGACCGCGCTGGTAGCGCTTCTCGACCGTGTCGGCCTTGCTCTCGTAGTCGTCGAGGATGCCCTGCTTGGCCTCCGGGACGAGCACGTCCGAGATCGAGATGGTGACGCCGGAGCGGGTCGCGTAGTAGAAGCCCGCGTCCTTGAGCTTGTCCAGCGTCTGCGCCACGGCCACCATCGGGTAGCGCTCGGCGAGGTCGTTCACGATCGCCGCCTGGCGCTTCTTGGGCAGCAGCTCGTTGATGAACGGGTAGTCCGCCGGGAGCAGGTCGTTGAACAGCACCCGGCCCAGCGTCGTCTCGGCCAGCCACGGCGTGCCGGGGGTCCAGTCGTCGCCGACCATGCCCGGGCCGGGCGTGCGGTCGGTGATGCGGATCTTGACCGGCGACTGCAGGCTGATCGCGCCCCGGTCGTAGGCCATGATCGCCTCGGCCGGGGACGAGAACGCCTGCCCGGCGCCGACGCCGTCCTCCTTGAGCCGGGTCAGGTAGTAGATGCCGGTGACCATGTCCAGACGCGGCATGGCCAGCGGGCGACCCGAGCCCGGGGACAGGATGTTGTGGCTGGACAGCATGAGGATGCGGGCCTCGGCCTGCGCCTCGGCCGACAGCGGCAGGTGCACCGCCATCTGGTCGCCGTCGAAGTCGGCGTTGAACGCCTCGCACACCAGCGGGTGCAGCTGGATGGCCTTGCCCTCGACCAGCTGCGGCTCGAAGGCCTGGATGCCCAGGCGGTGCAGGGTCGGGGCGCGGTTGAGCAGCACCGGGTGCTCGTTGATGACCTCTTCCAGCACGTCCCACACCGCGGGCCGCGCGCGCTCCACCATCCGCTTGGCGGACTTGATGTTCTGCGCGTGGTTGAGGTCGACGAGCCGCTTCATCACGAACGGCTTGAACAGCTCCAGCGCCATCGCCTTGGGCAGGCCGCACTGGTGCAGCTTCAGCTGCGGGCCGACGATGATGACCGAACGGCCGGAGTAGTCGACGCGCTTGCCGAGCAGGTTCTGGCGGAACCGGCCCTGCTTGCCCTTGAGCAGGTCGGACAGCGACTTGAGCGGGCGGTTGCCCGGGCCGGTCACCGGCCTGCCGCGGCGGCCGTTGTCGAACAGCGCGTCGACGGCCTCCTGCAGCATCCGCTTCTCGTTGTTGACGATGATCTCGGGCGCGCCGAGGTCGATCAGCCGCTTCAACCGGTTGTTGCGGTTGATCACCCGGCGGTACAGGTCGTTGAGGTCGGAGGTCGCGAAGCGGCCACCGTCGAGCTGCACCATCGGGCGCAGGTCCGGCGGGATGACCGGGACGCAGTCCAGCACCATGCCCATCGGCGAGTTGCGGGTCGCCTGGAAGGCGGCCACGACCTTGAGCCGCTTGAGCGCGCGCAGCTTCTTCTGGCCCTTGCCCGAGCGGATGACCTCGCGCAGGATGTCCGCCTCGGCGTCGACGTCGAAGTCGCGCAGCAGCGTCTGGATGGCCTCGGCGCCCATGGCGCCGGTGAAGTAGTCGCCGTAGCGGTCGATCAGCTCGCGGTAGAGCAGTTCGTCGGCGATGAGCTGCTTGGGCTCGAGCTTGGTGAAGGTGCTCCAGATCTCCTCGAGCCGGTCCAGCTCGCGCTGGGCCCGGTCGCGGAGCTGGCGCATCTCGCGCTCGCCGCCCTCCTTGACCTTGCGGCGCACGTCGGACTTGGCGCCCTCGGCCTCCAGCTGGGCCAGGTCGCCCTCCAGCTTCTGGGCCCTGGCCTCGATGTCGGCGTCGCGCTTGTTCTCGACCTGCTTGCGCTCGACGCCCATCTCGGACTCCAGCGTGGGCAGGTCGTTGTGCCGCAGCTCGGTGTTCACGCCGGTGATCACGTAGGCCGCGAAGTAGATGATCTTCTCGAGGTCCTTCGGGGCCAGGTCCAGCAGGTAGCCCAGCCGGGACGGCACGCCCTTGAAGTACCAGATGTGGGTGACCGGCGCGGCCAGCTCGATGTGGCCCATCCGCTCGCGGCGCACCTTGGCGCGGGTGACCTCGACGCCACAGCGCTCACAGATGATGCCCTTGAAGCGCACGCGCTTGTACTTGCCGCAGTAGCACTCCCAGTCCCGGGTGGGACCGAAGATCTTCTCGCAGAACAGACCATCCTTCTCCGGCTTCAGCGTCCGGTAGTTGATGGTCTCGGGCTTCTTCACCTCGCCGAAGGACCACTGACGGATGTCGTCTGCGGTCGCCAGGCCGATGCGGAGCTCGTCGAAGAAGTTGACGTCCAGCACGTCGGTTCCTTCTCCCCTTCTTGGGTCATGGCTAGGGGGATCGGCGCCTGGCCGGGGGCCGGATGGCCCCCGACCGGCGAGGTTGTCAGTTCACGACGTCGTCCACCGAGGGCGACTCGTTGCGGGAGAGGTTGATGCCCAGGTTGGCCGCGGCGCGCTCGAGGTCCTCGTCGTCGCTGTCGCGCATCTCGATGGCGGCGCCGTCGCTCGACAGCACCTCCACGTTCAGGCAGAGCGACTGCAGCTCCTTGAGGAGCACCTTGAAGGACTCCGGGATGCCCGGCTCCGGGATGTTCTCGCCCTTGACGATCGCCTCGTAGACCTTGACCCGGCCGAGCACGTCGTCGGACTTGATCGTGAGCAGCTCCTGCAGCGTGTAGGCGGCGCCGTAGGCCTGCATGGCCCAGCACTCCATCTCGCCGAAGCGCTGACCACCGAACTGCGCCTTACCACCGAGCGGCTGCTGGGTGATCATCGAGTACGGGCCGGTGGACCGGGCGTGGATCTTGTCGTCCACCAGGTGCAGCAGCTTCAGGATGTACATGTAGCCCACGGCGACCGGGTGCGGGAACGGCTCCCCGCTGCGGCCGTCGAACAGCTGCGCCTTGCCGTCGGGCTGCACCATGCGCTCGCCGTCGCGGTTCGGGCGGGTGGAGGCGAGCAGGCCCATCAGCTCGTTCTCCTTGGCGCCGTCGAACACCGGGGTCGCGGTGTTCGTGTCCGGCTCCACCTCGTAGAGGTCCTCGGGCAGCTGCTTGGCCCACTCCGCGTCCGGATCGATCGACCAGCCCTGCATCGCGCACCAGCCGAGGTGCAGCTCCAGGATCTGGCCGATGTTCATTCGGCGCGGCACGCCGTGGGTGTTGAGGATGATGTCGACCGGCGTGCCGTCCGGGAGGAACGGCATGTCCTCCACGGGCAGGATCTTGCCGATGACGCCCTTGTTGCCGTGGCGGCCCGCGAGCTTGTCGCCGTCCTGGATCTTGCGCTTCTGGGCGACGTAGACCCGGACCAGCTCGTTGACGCCCGGGGGCAGCTCGTCCTCGTCCTCGCGGGAGAACACCCGGATGCCGATGACCTTGCCGGACTCGCCGTGCGGGACCTTCAGCGAGGTGTCGCGCACCTCGCGGGCCTTCTCGCCGAAGATCGCGCGCAGCAGGCGCTCCTCCGGGGTCAGCTCGGTCTCGCCCTTCGGGGTGACCTTGCCGACCAGGATGTCGCCCGCGCTCACCTCGGCGCCGATCCGCACGATGCCGCGCTCGTCGAGGTCGGCGAGCACCTCCTCGGAGACGTTCGGGATGTCCCGGGTGATCTCCTCGGCGCCCAGCTTGGTGTCGCGGGCGTCGATCTCGTGCTCGTCGATGTGGATCGAGGTCAGGACGTCGTCCTGGACGAGGCGCTGCGACAGGATGATCGCGTCCTCGTAGTTGTGGCCCTCCCACGGCATGATCGCCACGAGCAGGTTCTTGCCGAGGGCCATCTCGCCCTCTTCGATGCACGGCCCGTCGGCGATGACCTGGCCGACCTCGACCCGCTGGCCCTCGTCGACGATGGGCTTCTGGTTGATGCAGGTGCCCTGGTTGGACCGGCGGAACTTGTGCAGGCCGTAGGTCCGGCGGGAGCCGTCGTCGGCCATGATCGTGATGAAGTCCGCGGAGACCTCCTCGACCACGCCCGCCTTCTCGGCGGTGACCAGGTCGCCGCCGTCGACCGCGGCGCGCAGCTCCATGCCGGTGCCGACCAGCGGGGACTCGCTGCGCAGCAGCGGGACCGCCTGGCGCTGCATGTTCGCGCCCATGAGCGCGCGGTTGGCAGCGTCGTGCTCGAGGAACGGGATCATGGCGGTGGCCACGGAGACCATCTGCCGCGGCGAGACGTCCATGTAGTCGACGTCGAACGGCTCGATGAACTCGACCTCGCCGCCCTTCTTGCGGACCAGGACGCGCTCCTCCAGGAAGTGGCCCTGGTCGTCGAGCGGCGCGTTGGCCTGGGCGATGACGTGCCGGTCCTCCTCGTCCGCGGTCAGGTAGTCGACCTGGTCGGTGACCTGGCCCTCCACGACCTTGCGGTACGGGGTCTCGATGAAGCCGAACGGGTTGACCCGCGCGTAGCTCGACAGCGAGCCGATCAGGCCGATGTTCGGGCCTTCCGGCGTCTCGATCGGGCACATGCGGCCGTAGTGGCTGTGGTGGACGTCGCGGACCTCCATGCCCGCGCGCTCACGGGACAGACCGCCCGGACCCAGCGCCGACAGGCGGCGCTTGTGGGTCAGCCCGGCGACGGGGTTCGTCTGGTCCATGAACTGCGAGAGCTGCGACGTGCCGAAGAACTCCTTGATCGCGGCCACGACGGGCCGGATGTTGATCAGGGTCTGCGGGGTGATCGCCTCGACGTCCTGGGTGGTCATCCGCTCGCGGACGACGCGCTCCATGCGGGACAGGCCGACCCGGATCTGGTTCTGGATCAGCTCGCCCACGGTGCGCAGGCGCCGGTTGCCGAAGTGGTCGATGTCGTCGATCTCGACCGGCACCTCGATGGCGTTCTCGCCCTCGCCGGAGGTCATGGTGGTCTCGCCCGCGTGCAGGCGCACCAGGTACTCGATCGTGGTGACGATGTCGTCCTCGGTGAGCACGCCGGTGGACATCGGGGTGCTCAGGCCCAGCTTCTTGTTGACCTTGTAGCGGCCGACCTTGGCCAGGTCGTAGCGCTTGTCCTTGAAGAACAGGTTCTCCAGGAGGGTCTGGGCGCTCTCCTTCGTCGGCGGCTCGCCCGGGCGCAGCTTGCGGTAGATGTCCAGCAGCGCCTCGTCGGTGCCCGCGGTGTGGTCCTTCTCCAGGGTCGCCAGCAGCGTCTCGGAGAAGTGGAACCGCTCGCGGATGGCCTCGGTGGTCCAGCCGAGGGCCTTCAGCAGGACGGTGACCGGCTGGCGGCGCTTGCGGTCGATGCGCACGCCGACGGTGTCGCGCTTGTCGACGTCGAACTCCAGCCACGCGCCGCGGCTGGGGATGATCTTGACGCTGAAGACGTCCTTGTCGGTCGTCTTGTCGATCGAGGTGTCGAAGTAGACGCCGGGCGAGCGGACCAGCTGGGAGACCACGACACGCTCGGTGCCGTTGATGATGAAGGTGCCCTTGTCCGTCATCACGGGGAAGTCGCCCATGAACACCGTCTGGCTCTTGATCTCGCCGGTGGTGTTGTTGGTGAACTCCGCGGTGACGAACAGCGGCGCCGCGTAGGTCATGTCCTTGTCCTTGCACTCCTCGACGGAGGCCTTGACCTCGTCGAAGCGCGGGTCGGAGAAGGAGAGGGACATCGACCCGGAGAAGTCCTCGATCGGGGAGATCTCGTTGAGGACTTCCTCCAGCCCACCGACGGGGTTCTCCTCGCCTGCGTCGACGCGGCGCTGGAACCACGCCTCGGCTCCGGTGAACCACTCGAACGACTGGATCTGCAGGTCCAGCAGGTCGGGGGTACCCAGGGGCTCACGGATCTTCGCGAACGAGACCCGCTTCGGGGCTCCCGGGATCTCGGACTGGGTGGAGTTGGTCGCAAGCGTGGCCTTGGTCGCGCGGGAGACTGCCAAGATGCGTCCTTCCAGGACTATGAGCGGTCGACAGCCGCATTAGCACAGCTCACGCGACTGTCAAGGGTGCCGTGGTGCCCAACATCCTAGCTCTCGGCAAAGGGCGTGCGGAAAATGGGCAGCGCAAAGGGGCAGTCTAGCCACTGACAGGGCGACTGTCGAGGCCCGCGCTCAATCGGCCCTCCTGATCGAGGTCGCTGCTCGGATACAGCCTGAACCCAGCACCCCCGGCAGTCAAGATGCCACGCCAACGAAACCACTTTTGCAGCAGTCATCTGCCGCTCGGCGATCACGTCTTGACCAGCACAAACACGCGTGGTAGCGCCGCCGGGCCTGGCAATCCCACGGATGGAGTGTCAGCACTGGGGCAGTGGTTGACCGTTGGGCAGCGGCTGGTTGAACGTGTCGAACTCGGTGATCTTCCAGGCCCCGTCGACGCGCTCCGCGGTGACCCCGAGCTGGGCCCCGCTGGCGGTCGTCTGGTCCTCCTCGACCCGCGTGGAGGTCTGGTCGATGAAGACCAGCGCCTCGGCCCGGTCGGCGCTCAGCTGGCGCACGCCGAGCTCGCGGACGATCGTCGTGTGGACCAGCTTCTGGGCGGGCGCGAGCTCCCTGAGCTGGCCGAACATGGCGTCGTACTCGCAGACGGCCCGGCCCGCGAGCACCTCCTTGACCGCAGCGGCGGTGCGGTCGAGGTCGCGGTAGTCGTAGGACAGCGCGCGCTCCAGGCCCGCGACGATCTGCGTCTTGACCTCGGCGGTGGCGGCCGCGTCGGTGAATGCGGTGTTGGCCTTGTCCGCCCCGGAGGTCAGCCGGTCGGCCTGGCCCTTGAAGTAGAGCCCGAGCGCGGCCAGGAGCAGGGCGACGACGGCCAGCGCGATCGCCCCGTTCAGCGCCCGCTTGCCCGGGTCGATGACCGCCTTTGGCCTGGTCCGACCGCCCGTCGACCGTTCGGCGACGGCCAGGTCCCTCGGCGCGGCCCGCCCGCCAGCCCGGCGCTTGCCGGTCGGGGACGGCCGCGGGGGGAGATCATCTTCAGCGGAGTCAATTGTGTGACTTTCGTCACTCTTCTCGGCCGGGCTGGCGGTGATGACGCCGTCGGTGACCGTCGGGGTGACGGGCTCGTCGCTGTCGGCGACATCCGGGTCGGCGGGCGCCTGCTCGTTTTGGGGATCAGTGTCGGGCTCGTCGACGGGCTCGTCGGCGATGTCCGGCTCGGGCTCGTCGGCGGGCGGCGCCGGGGCGGGCGCGGTGATGGCGGTGTCCGAGACGGGGGCGTCGGGACGGGCCTGCGGGTGGGCTCCGCCGGTCGCGGGCCGCTCGTCGCGGGCGGGCGGCTCGGTCCCGGCGTCGGTCTCGTCGGGGACGTCGGGGACGTCGGGGCGGGCGGGCTTGCGCAGGCCCGCGACCTTGGGGCGGCGGGTCGGGGGTCCGGCCGGGCGGCGGCGCGGGGGCGTGGGCACGGGCTTTCCTCTCAGCCTGCCGGGGTCGGCGCGATGTAGGTCAGGCCGGACAGCTTCCAGCCCGCCTCCCCGCGCTGCAGGGCGGCTTGGACACGCAGGTACTTGTCGACGGGGGCCTCGGCGCCCTCTTCGGTGATCTTCTGGTGGACGGCGCTGATGATCGTGGCCGTGCCGGTCGTGTCGTTGAGGTCGATCACCGCGGTGCTGTAGACGGTGGCCGTCGAGACGCGCTTGCTCTGCTCGATCACCGACTTGCCGCTGGCCCGGCCGCGCTCCAACTGGGCGAGCATGTCGCCGGTCGACGCGGCGACCCAGCGGTCCAGGTTCGCGTCGACGTCGCGGTAGTCCATCGTGTGGAAGGTGATGACGGCCTGCTCGCCCGCCCGCACGGCGTCGTCGCGGGCGCGGGCGACGTCCAGGGCGTCATCGGTGCCCGCGCGCAGCCAGGCGACGCCGAACCAGACCGCCGCGGCCGCGCAGAGCACGAGCAGCGCCGTCGCCGCGAGCACGAGCGGGTGTCTCCCCACCGGCCTCGTCCGCACCTCGGCGACGGGCTCGGGATCGACGGGCTCGGGGTTGGTCATGGCGCTCCAGAGTACGTAGGTCAGCCGAGGCCGAGCAGGCCGGCCAGCCCGATGGGGTTGCCGATACCGGGTTGGGTGACCACGCCCGGCACGCCCGCCAGCTCGGCGAGCTGCTCGCTCGGCCGGTCGGCGTTGTCCTCGAGCTGGTCGGGGGTCGGCTGCACGGGCTTGCCCCCGTAGGGCGCGTTCTGCGAGCCGCGGACGCTGATGGGGCTGCCCACCGGCTCGGCGCAGTACGCCTGGGAGTTCTCCGGCACCGGCTCCAGCTCGTTGCCCGCGCGCTGCTTGGTGCCCTCGTAGCCGCGGGTGCACGGCGGCGGGTCGAACAGGTTCAGCGCCAGGCCCAGGTGGGCGGTGCCGTCGCCGGGCACGACCGTCTTCGGGCCGACGGCCACCACCGGGTAGGCGACCAGCGCGAGTTCGAGGCCGTCCTGGCGGGTCACCATCAGGTTGGACGTGGTCAGCAGGTTCGCCACCAGCACGCCCAGCCCCGGCCCGCTCTCGCGCAGCAGGCCGGTGACCGACGCCGCGGCGGGCGGCGCGGCCGCGATCAGCTCGCGGATGTCGGCGTCGGAGCCGCGCAGCTGCTCGCCGAGCAGGCGCAGGTCCTCGGCGAAGCTCTTGATGTTGCCCGACTGCGCCAGCTGGGTGTCGAGCACGATCGCACCGTCCTCGATCAGCTTCACCGTCTCCGGCAGCGCGGCGCGGGCGGCGGCGGTGAACTCGCCGGTGCTGTCGAGCAGGGCCTGCAGGTCGTCGCCGGTCCCGGTGAACGCCTGGTGCAGCTCGTCGACCACCACGCGCAGGTCGTCGACCGGCACGGATGAGGCGAGGCCGTCCAGGTCGCGGATGACCTTGTCGGTGCCGACCGGGACGGAGGTGCGGTCGTCGGTGATGCGCGCGCCCTCGGCCAGCAGCTCCCCGCCGTCGTGGCGCGGCCGCAGGTCGACGTACTGCTCGCCCACGGCGGAGCGGTTGGCGACCACGGCGTCGAGGTCGGCCGGGATCGGCGGGGCCTCGGGCTCGATGTTCAGGTCCACCTCGATGCCCTCGCGGGTGAGCCGGATGTCGCCGACCCGCCCGACGTTGACCCCGCGGTAGGTGACCTCGGCGTTGGTGAAGATCCCGCCGGAGTCGGCCAGCTCCATGGTCACCCGGTAGCCGTTGGCGCCGAACGCCCTGCCGATCTCGGTGAACCGGAACAGCGCGTAGACGACCGCGACCACGGCGATCACGAAGAAGGCGACGAGCTGCAGCCGCACTGTCCTGGTCAGCATCAGGCGCCGCCTCCCAGCAGGACGTCGAAGATGCTGCCGCCGGGCGTCCCGCCCGACGGCGGCTGGGCGGCGGGCGTCTGCGGGGTCACCGAGGGCAGCGGCAGCGGGTCGGGCGCGTTCTCCGGCACCCCGTCCTGCCCGCCCGCCAGACCGCCGAGCTGGTCGGGCAGGCCCAGGTCCCGCAGCGGGTTCTGCCTGCTGCGGCCCAGGTTGTCCAGCACGTTGGTCAGGTCGAGGTCGAGCTTGGCGTAGAGGTTGAAGTAGTCGCCCTTGACGCCCTTGGCCGCCTGGTCGGTGAACGGGAAGGTCAGCAGCAGCTCAAGCGACTTGGGCAGGTCCGCGCCCGCCTCACCGAGCTTCTGCAGGGTCGGGGCCAGCGCCTTCAGGTCGGCCACGAGGTCGGCGTGGCTGCGGTTGACCGTGTCGACGGCGACCTCGCCCAGCGACTCCAGGCTCTGCAGCATGGTCACGAGCTGGCGGCGCTGCTCGTGCAGCACGGCCAGGCCGGGCCCGATGTCGTCGATGACGCCCGCGATCTGGTCGCGCTGGGCGTTCAGCGTCGCGGCGAGCCGGTTGATGCCGTCGAGGGCGCGGGTGATGTCGTCCTTGCCCGCGTCGAGCGTGGCGACGGCGGTGTTGAGGTTGTCGAGCAGGGCCTTGATGTCGTCCTCGTTGCCTGCCAGGGCGGCGTTCACCTCTTTGGCGATGTCCTGCAGCTGCTCGACGCCGCCGCCGTTGAGCAGCATCGACAGGGCGCCGAGCACCTCCTCGACCTCGGTGTTGCGGTTGGTCCGCTCCACCGGGATCAGCGCCCCGTCCGCCAAGGAGCCCTGCGGGTCCGACGGCGGGCTCAGCTCGACGTACTTCTCGCCGAGCAGGCTGGACTGGCGGATCTTGGCCAGGGCGTTGGCAGGCAGCTTGACGTCGCCGTTGACCAGCAGGGTCAGCTCGGCCGTCCAGCCGTCGGGGGCCAGCGAGACGGTGTCGACCCGGCCCACGGCGACCTCGTTGACCTTCACCGCGGACTGCGGCACCAGGTCGAGCACGTCGCGGAACTGCACGCGCACCGAGTACGGCTCGCCGCCGAGGTCGGCGCCGCCGGGCAGCGGCAGGTCGTAGATGCCGGTGAACCCGCACCCGGAGACCAGGGCGGCCGAGCCGAGCACGGCCATCAGCGTGCGCTTCACGGGCATCAGTTGCCTCCCGAGCTCAGCGGGTCGCCCGCGATCGGCAGCGGCAGCATGGGCAGCTGGCCCTTGCGCATGCCGTCGATGACCTGGGCGGGCGAGGGCAGCGGCACCGCGCCCTGCAGGATCGGCGCGAGCTGCGCGCACGCGTCGGCCAGCGGGTTCGGCAGCTCCTGCGGCGGGGTCTGCTTGACCAGGTTGCACAGGGTGACGATGGGCGGGTTCGTCAGCTCGTTGATGTTGGACCGGGCGTCCAGGGTGCCGGAGGACGCGTTGTAGGAGTTGACGATGTTGCTCAGCGCCAACGGGGCGATGTCCAGGGTCTCGGCCAGCGCCGCCCGCTGCTCGACCAGCACGCCGGTGATCGAGGCCAGCTTGTCCACGTTGGACTTCAGCGCGCCGCGGTTGTCGTCGATGAACTTCTGCACCACGCCCAGGGCGATCCCGAGCTGGTCGACGGCGGCGGCGAGGTTGCCGCGCTCGCTGGCCAGGAACTCCGACGCCTGGGCGAGTTGGACGTTGAAGTCGTTGACCGCCTGGTCGCTCCCCGCGAGCGTGGTGGTGAGCTTCTGCAGGTTCTCCACCGTGGCGAACAGGTCGTCGGAGTTGCCCGAGAGCGTGGTGGACAGCTGCCCGAGCGAGGTGATCGTGTCGTTGAGCGCCTTGCCGTTGCCCTCCAGGTTGGCGGCCATGGTGCTCAGCAGGTCCGACAGCGCGCCGTCCTTGTTGGCGCCGTTCGGGCCGAGGGTCTCGCTGACCCGGGAGAGGCTGGCGTAGAGGTCGTCGACCTCCAGCGGGGTGGCGGTGCGCTCGCGCGGGATGACGGTGCCCGCGGCCAGCACCTCGCCGCCGGTGTAGGCGGGGGTCAGCTGGACGTAGCGGTCGGAGACCAGCGACGGCGCCACGATGACCGCCTGTGCGTTCGCCGGGATGTCGACCGCGCGGTCCACGCTCATCCGCACCTCGACGACGTCGCCGCGCGGGATGATCTCGTCGATGCTGCCGACCTTCACCCCGAGCACGCGCACGTCGTTGTCCTCGTAGAGGCCGACGGTGCCCGCGAACATCGCGGTGTAGGAGCGCTCGTTGGCCTCGCGCAGGAAGTACCAGAGCGCGGTGGCCAGCACGAGGCCGAGCACGCAGGCGATGGCGACCGCGCGCGCCAGGTCGTGCCCCGCCTTGGTCGCGAACCTGCTCATGACGGCCTCCCCAGACAGCCCGGCTGGTTGATCGCGCCGATGGCGGGCGGCAGCAGGCCGCAGATGTAGTTGTCGAACCAGCGGCCGTTCCCGATCGCGTTGTTGAACTGCCGCACGAACGGGGCGAACTTCCGGATGCCCTCGCCCAGCGCCTCCTGGTTGCGCTGCAGCATCGCGGTCAGCTGGTCGAGGCTCTCCAGCACCGGCCCCAGCTGCTCGGAGTTGTCGGCGACCAGGCCCTGCAGCTCCTTGGCCAGCGCGCGGGTGCCGCTGAGCAGCGTCGAGATCGCGTTGCGCCGGTTGTTGATCTCGGTGAGCAGCAGGTTGCCGTCGGTCAGCAGCCGGACCAGCTCGGCGTCGCGGTCGGCCAGGGTCTGGCTGACCTGGCGGGTGTTGGCCAGCAGCCTGGCCAGCTCGCGGTCGCGGGAGCTGATCGTCTCCGACAGCGACCGCAGGCCCGACAGCGCGGCCCCGACCTCCTCCGGGGTGTCGGCGAAGGTCTCGGCGATGACCTCGAAGCTCTTGGCGAGCTGGACGGTGTCGACCTCGTTGACGGTGTCGGCCAGCCCGCGGAAGGCCTCCAGCACGTCGTAGGGCGCGCTCGTGCGCTCCAGCGGGATGCGCGTGCCGGGGTCGAGCACGGCGTCGCCGTCCGGGTCGAGCGAGAGGTACTTCTGGCCCAGCAGCGTCTTGATCTTGATGTCGGCGCGGCTGCGGTCGCCGACCCAGGCGTCCTTGACCTTGAACGACACCACGACGCGGTCGCCGTCGAGCTCGACGTCGGAGACCGAGCCGACCTTGATGCCCGCGATGCGCACCTCGTCGTCGGCCTGGATGCCCGCCGCCTCGCGGAACTCCGCGCTGTAGGTGGTGCCGCCGCCGATGACCGGCAGGTCGTCGGAGTTGACCGCGGCGACCAGCACCAGGCCGATCACCAGGAGGCTGACGATCCCGATGGGGACGGGATTGCGGGAGCGGAAGGACCTCATTCCGTGCACCTCGCCTGGTTCGCGGGCAGCAGCGGCAGGTTGATGGGCTGCTCGATCAGCCCGGGCACGCCGATGTCGCCGGAGGCTTCGCAGAGGTAGAAGTTGAACCAGGAGCCGTAGCTGGCCGTGCGGGTCAGCGCGGCGGTCTTCTCCGGCAGGAACCGGATGAAGTGCTCGACCACCGGCTCGTGCTCGTTGAGGGTGTCGACGAGCGTGCCGAGGTGGGCGATGTCCTGCTTGAGCGGCGCGCGCGCGTCGGCGAGCAGGCCCGAGGTGGTGTCGGCGAGCCCGCCGATGGCCTCGATGGCGTCGCCGATCGGCTCGCGGTCCTCGGCCAGGCCGCTGACCAGCTGCTGGACCGTCACCAGCACCTCCGACAGCTGCTCGCCCCGGGCGTTGACGGTGTCGAGCACGCCGTTGAGGTTGCCGATGACCTGGCCGATGACCTCGTCCTTGGCGGCGATGGTGCTGGTCAGCGACGCCGTGTGGGACAACAGCGACTCGACCGTGCCGCCCTCGCCCTGCAGCACCTGGATGATCTCGTAGCTGAGCTGGTTGACCTGCTCGGGCGAGAGCGCCCGGAACAGCGGCTTGAACCCGTTGAACAGCTCGGTCAGGTCCAGCGCGGGCCGGGTGCGCTCCAGCGGGATCTCCGCGCCCGGCTCCAGCACGGCGTTGGGGTCGTGCCCCGCGCCCTGGGTCAGCGAGACGTACCGCTGGCCGACGAGGTTGCGGAACTTGATCTGCGCGCCGACCGACGCGGGCAGCCTGCGCTCGGCGGCCACGGAGAACTCGACCATCGCGAGGTTGCGGTCCACGATGGACACCTCCTCGACCTGGCCGACCCGCACGCCGGCGATGCGCACGTCGTCGCCGGGCAGCAGCAGCGTGGCGTCGGTGAACCGGGCCTTGTACGTGGTCGTCTCGCTGAGGTTGACGTTGGCGATGCTGATGGCCAGCACGGCCGTCGCGGTGACCGTGACCGCCATGAACAGGGCCAGCTTGACCAGCGGCGCGGCGAGGCTCCTCACTCGAAGCTCACCTCCGAGCCGCGCAGCGCCGGGCCGAGCAGCAGCGTGCTCCACGTCGGCACCTGGTGGGCCTCGACGCCCATGCCGGGCGCCAGCAGCTGGTTCACGAAGGCGACCTCCTCCGGCGAGTTCGGCAGGCCGAGCCCGCCGCCGTCCGCGGCGCTGGGCGTGGTCTTCTCGGTGTTCTGCGGCGGGATCAGGCCGTCGCCAGCGGGCCGGGCGGGCGGCGGGAACGACGAGCCGTCGTTGAGCGGGCCGTCCGGCGGGGCCTGCGGGAACGGGCTCGGGAACTCCGCGAAGTCGTAGCAGCGCGGGCCGCGGTCCTCGGCGTAGCGCGGCTCGTCGACGCCGGGCTTGTACGGGCCGCGGTTGACGGTGACCTCGATGGTGGCGTGCAGGCCGGGTTTGTTGGTGCCCTTGCCGAAGGCCACGTCGAGCGCGTCGACGTTCTCGGCCATCAGCTTGAGCAGGCACGGGTACTCCGGGGAGTACCGGGCCAGCGTCTCCAGCGTCGGCCGCGAGGTGTCCGCGAGCATGATCAGGTTCGACCGGTTGGCGCGCAGGAACGCGTCGAGGTCGCGGCCCGCCGTGGTCACCGTGGCGAACACCGCGTCGAGGTTGCCGCGCTGCTCGGCGACGGTCCGCGAGGTGACGGTCATGTCCGACAGCGCCTGGATGAGGTCCGGCGCCGCGTCGCTGTAGGTGTCGCTGACCTCGGCCAGCTTGGCCAGGTCCTCGCGCAGCTGGGGCAGGTGCGGGTTCAGCTCGCCGACCAGCTCCCCCAGCTCGGACAGCGTCTCGCCCAGCTGCTCGCCGCGGCCCTCCAGGGCGGTGGAGATCGCGGTCAGGGTGCTGGAGAGCTTCTGCGGCTGCACGGCCTGCAGCACCGGCAGCAGGCTCTCGAACGCCTGCTCCAGCTCGACGGCCTCCACCGAGGTGTCCTGCGGGATGACCGCGCCCGCGGCGAGCGGGGCGGACACCGGCTCGTCGGGGATCTGCAGCGCGACATAGCGCTCGCCGAAGAGGGTCTTGGGCAGGAACCGGGCGGAGACGTTCGCCGGGATGACGTCGATCTTCTCCGGGTCGATGGCCAGGTCCAGCTCCGCGCCGGTCGCCGTCGGGGTGATCCGGCGGACCTCGCCGACGATGAGCCCGCGCACCTTCACGTCGGAGTGCACGGCGAGCTGGTTGCCGACCTTGTCCGTGGTCAGCGTGACCATGGCGACCGGCGTGAACGCCTTGTTGTACATCGCGATGCTGAGGCTGACCAGCCCGGCGATCACCGCGATGAACGCCAGGCCCCACAGCCTGCGCTTGAGGGTCGTCGCGAAGCCGCTCATCCCGCGATCCTCACCGTCGTCGTGGTGCCCCAGATGGCGAAGCCGATGAAGAAGTTGACCAGCGCCACGGTCACGATCGTCATCCGGACCGCGCGGCCCACGGCCACGCCCACGCCAGCGGGGCCGCCGCTGGCGGTGTAGCCGTAGTAGCAGTGCGACAGGATGATGATCACCGCGAAGATCAGCACCTTGCCGAACGACCAGAACACGTCCTCGGGTGGGAGGAACAGGTTGAAGTAGTGGTCGTAGGTGCCCGCCGACTGCTGGTAGAAGTGCACGATGATCGTCCGCGACGCCAGATAGGACGTCAGCAGCCCGATGATGTAGAGCGGGATCACCGCGATGAAGCCCGCGATGATCCGGGTCGTCACCAGGAACGGCAGGCTCGGGACCGCCATGACCTCCAGCGCGTCGATCTCCTCGGAGATGCGCATCGCGCCGAGCTGGGCGGTGAAGCCCGCGCCGACGGTCGCCGACAGCGCGAGCCCGGCGACCAGCGGCGCGACCTCGCGGGTGTTGATGTAGGCCGAGGCGAACCCGGAGAACGCCGCGGTGCCGATCTGGTCGAGCGCGGCGTAGCCCTGCATGCCGACCACGACGCCGGTGAACACGGTCAGCCCGACCATGACGCCGACGGTGCCGCCGATGACGGCGAGCGCGCCGGAGCCGAAGCTCACCTCGGCGAGCAGCCGCATCGTCTCGCGCATGTACCGGCGCAGCGCCCTCGGGATCCAGGCGAGCGCGCGGACGTAGAAGGAGAGCTGGTCGCCGAGGTCGTCGAGCGCGCCGAGCGGCTTCTCGACGACCTTGCGCGCGGTGTCCAGTGGCGTCATCTCAGCTCCCCTTCGCCGGGACGACCTGCAGGTACACCGCGGTCAGCACGAAGTTGACGAAGAACAGCAGCAGGAACGTGATGACGACGGACTGGTTCACCGCGTCGCCGACGCCCTTGGGGCCGCCCTTCGGGTTCAGGCCGCGGTAGGCGGCGACCACGCCCGCGATGAAGCCGAAGATCAGCGCCTTGAGCTCGCTGATCCACAGGTCCGGCAGCTGCGCCAGGGCCGAGAAGCTGGCCAGGTACGCGCCCGGCGTCCCGCCCTGCAGCACGACGTTGAAGAAGTAGCCGCCCATCACGCCGACCACGCTGACCAGGCCGTTGAGCAGCACGGCGACCAGCATCGCGGCGAGCACCCTGGGCACGATCAGGCGCTGGATCGGCGAGACGCCCAGCACCTCCATCGCGTCGATCTCCTCGCGGATGGTGCGCGAGCCGATGTCGGCGCAGATCGCGCTGCCGCCCGCGCCCGCCACCAGCAGCGCGGTCACCAGCGGCGCGGCCTGCTGGATGATCGCCAGCACGCTGGCCGCCCCGGTGAAGCTCTGCGCGCCGAGCTGGACGATCAGCGTGCCCAGCTGCAGCGCGACGATCGCGCCGAACGGGATGGCGACGAGCGCGGTCGGCAGGATCGTGACGCTGGCGATGAACCAGCACTGCTGGATGAACTCGCGGAACTGGAACGGCCGCTTGAAGATGTTGACCGCGACGTCGAGGCCGAGCGCGAACAGCCTGCCGGTCTCCCGCAGCGCCCCCGCGCCGGGCATCGGGCGCGCGGTGCGCGCCGTCATCGCGATCCCCAGTCGGTGCGCGGCAGGTTCGCCACGTCCGTGTCGGCGAGCGACCCGCTGAACCCCGTCCTCGGCGTCGGGCTGGGCACCGCGACGCGCGGCCTCCCCGCGGCGTGGGCGCCCGCGCGCACGCCGTAGCGGCGCTGCTCCTCGGGGGTCAGGGAGGCGATGATGCCCTCCTGCGCGGCGGGCGGCAGCTCGTGCAGGATCCGCATGACGCGGTCCTTGCGGCGGCGCACGGCCTGGCGCTCGGGCAGCCCCGGCGTCGGCTCGATCTGCGGGACGATGCCGCGCAGGTCCTCCTCCGGCGACCCGTCGGAGTGGCCCGCCGCGGCGTGCGCCTGCTCGGCGGCCATCGTCGCGGCGTCCTTCTCCTCCGACATGCCGATGGGGCCGAGCCGCCTGCCGTTGAGGAACTGCTCGACGACGGGCTCGTCGCTGGTCAGCAGCACCTCGCGGGGCCCGAACATGACCAGCTCCTTGCGGAACAGCATGCCCAGGTTGTCCGGGACCGTGCGGGCGAGGTTGATGTTGTGCGTGACGATGAGGATCGTCGCGTCGATCTGGGCATTGAGGTCGATGAGGAGCTGGCTCAGGTACGCGGTGCGGACCGGGTCGAGGCCGGAGTCGGGCTCGTCGCAGAGGATGATCTGCGGGTCCAGCACCAGCGCGCGGGCCAGCCCGGCGCGCTTGCGCATGCCGCCGGAGATCTCGCCGGGCAGCTTCTTCTCCGCGCCCTGCAGGCCCGTCATCTCCAGCTTCTCGAGGACGATCCGCTTGATCTCGGCCTCGGACTTGCGGGTGTGCTCGCGCAGCGGGAAGGCGACGTTGTCGAACAGGTTCATCGAGCCGAACAGCGCGCCGTCCTGGAACAGCACGCCGAACAGCTTGCGGGTCTCATAGAGCTGCTGTTCGGAACAGGTGACGATGTCGACGCCGTTGATGAGGCAGGAGCCGCGGTCGGGCTTGAGCAGGCCGATCATCGACTTCAGGAAGACGGACTTGCCGGTGCCGGAGGGCCCGAGCATGACCGAGACCTCGCCCGGCGGGAGCGTCAGGGAGACGTCCCGCCAGATGGCCTGCCTGCCGAAGGACTTCGTCAGCCCCTCGATGACCACCTCGGCGCCCATCCGCGACCCTCCCGACTTCCCGCCGTCAACGCCCGCCGCCCGCTCGGCGTTGCTACCCAGGTGCAACGACGGCGACAGGCACTGGTTACTGCTGAAGTTACTGCGGAGTTCAGAACGTACCTGTTCGGCCCTTGCCTGGTTCAAGGGGGCTATGACGCGCACCACACAGAGTGCTGTCGCGGGCAGAACGCAGCACCGCGCACACCCGTTCGGTGGCTCAGGAGAGGACGTGGACCGCCCGGACGGCGGCGATCCGCATCAATCGGTCATCGAAGGTCGCCAGCTTCGCGCCGTAGGTCTCCGCGGTGAGCAGCGAGCAGCAGTCCGGCATCGGGAGGCCGGTGGTGGCGCGCAGTCCGGCCAGGGCCGCCACCTGCGACGACGACAGGCCCACGACCTGCAGGCCGAGCTGGTCCATGGCGCGGCGCACGGTGTCCTCCGTGCCGGTCTTGCACGGGCCGACCAGCACCTCGGCCATGGTCAGCGCGCCCATGCGCAGCGGCTCGTCGCCGGTGGCGAGCAGCAGCCGCGTGGCCCGCTCGTGGTGGACCTCGGTGCGGTCGAAGTGCGCGATGAGCACGCCCGCGTCGACGACGATCACGACGGCCACTCGTCGCGCAGCTCGCCGAGGTGGCCGGGGCCGTAGGCGCCGGTGGCGATGCCGGAGGTGGCGATGACGGCGGCGCGCCTGCCGTCCGCGGACTCGCGGATGGCGCGGTGCCCCTCCGCGACCAGCCTGCGCAGCAGCTTGCTCGGCCGGTCCCGCAGCTCCGGCCAGCGCAGCGCGGCCTCGTCCAGCGCGGCGCGGACCACCTCGTCCTCGGTGATCGTGTGGCGCGGGTTCTCCGTGGGCACCGGCCAAGTGTCGCACTTCTTCGCAAAGGTGCAACACCTTGCCGGTGCGGACAAGCCGAAGGCCCGGCGCCCCACCGGGGACCGGGCCTTCGAGCGAGGCGCTACGCCGAGATCACTTGAGGCTGATCTTGGCGCCCGCGGCCTCCAGCTTCTCCTTGGCCGCGTCGGCGACGTCCTTCTTGACGCCCTCGAGGATGGGCTTCGGGGCGGCCTCGACCAGCTCCTTGGCCTCCTTCAGGCCCAGGCCGGTGACGACCTCGCGGACGACCTTGATGACCTGGATCTTCTTGTCGCCAGCGCCCTCGAGGATGACGTCGAAGGAGTCCTTCTCCTCCTCGGCCGGGGCGGCGGCGCCACCCTGCGCCGGGGCGGCCGCGACGGCGACCGGGGCGGCGGCGGTGACCTCGAAGGTCTCCTCGAACAGCTTCACGAACTCCGACAGCTCCAGGAGGGTCATCTCCTTGAAGGCGTCGAGCAGGTCGTCGTTGCTCAGCTTCGCCATGGTGGCGTTCCTTTCACGTGCACACCCGGTGCTCCGGGCGCGGGTTATCCGGGTGGTGGATCAGCTCTCGGCAGGCTCGTCGGCGGGAGCGCCTTCGGCCTTCTTGTCGCGCAGGGCGGCGGCCAGGCGGGCGACCTGGGACGCCGGGGCGGCGAACAGGCCAGCGGCCTTGCTCAGGTTGCCCTTCATCGCGCCCGCCAGCTTGGCGAGCAGCACCTCACGCGTCTCGAGGTCCGCGATGCGGGTGACCTCTTCGACGGTGAGCGGGCGGCCGTCCATGTAGCCGCCCTTGATGACCAGACCCTTGTTGTCCTTGGCGAAATCGCGCAGCGCCTTGGCCGCGTCCACCGGCTCGCCCTCGATGAAGGCGATGGCGGTGGGACCGACGAACAGGCTCTCCAGGCCGGTGACGCCCGCCTCCTCGGCAGCGCGCTTGACCAGGGTGTTCTTCGCGACGCGGTAGGACGCGCCGGTGCCGAGAGCGCGACGCAGCGTGGTCAGCTGCGACACGGTGAGGCCGCTGTACTCGGTGACGACGGCCGCCGAGCTGCTGCGGAACCGGTCCGCGATCTCGTCGACAGCGGCCACCTTGTCGGGCTTCGCCATGGTGTCGCCTCCTCTCGTTGGGCTGACGCCGGAAGCCCAGAGACGACGAACGCCCCGGCGCAGGACGGCACGGGGCGTGAGAAGAGACCAACCCGTTCCCCCTGCGCGGGCCGCCCACTCGGGGCATTTCACCTCTCCGGGATCGAAGAGGAACCAGCGGTCTTCGGTGAAACCTCGACAAGACTACGCGCCGCCGGCTGTACCTTCCAAATCGCCCCCGGCATGATGAGGCGGTGGCCGACGATCAGCAGCCCCCGCACGACCGTCCGGGTCCGCCCCCCGCAGTTCCCGACGGCCAGCCGCCCGCCGTGCCGGACACGGGGTTCGATGCCGAGCAGTGGCAGAGATTCCAGCGTTTCCAGGAGTTCCAGCGGTTGGAGGAAGCCCAGCGCGAAGGCAGGCTGCCACCGTTGCCCCCGCCGTATCGGCGTCCGCTGTGGCGGAGGATCCTGTTCAGCAAACTGGTCCGCAAGATCGCGTTCCTGCTCGCGTTGCTTGTGGCTGCCTCTTGGGCGCTCAACCACTACTTCGGTGATCCCGACGAGAATCTGCCTGCCCACATCACCGGCGGCCACCAGGAGACGCGCAGCGTGATCCACGCCTCCAGCGCCGCGGAGGCGTTTCGGCTGTTCTACAAGGAGGTCGGAGGCGGAACGGACCCCACCACACGCACGCACGCCTGCCATCGATTCGAGACGCCGGAGCTGGAGCAGCGGTTCGCCGACCATTTCAACGCCCCGAGCTGTGAGGTCGCGGTCCAGCGCCTGTCGGATGAGGTCACCGACACCACCTCGTACGCCCGCCACCGGCCCTGGTTGGAGAAACTGAGGCCTGGTCCCGACGGCAACGTGGTCATCAGCTCGTGTGAACTCGAGATCGAGGGCGGTCCGCCGCTGGGACGGTTCACGTTCCGGATCATCCCCAGGTCGAAGGGTGACCAGTGGATCATCACCGATCACCAGAAGGAAGCAGCCGATTGCCGGTAAAGCGGCCTAGTTCGCCAGTAAGAACCGCGGCGACACCGGTCAGCGCTAGGTTCGACTCATGGAACGCAGGGGGATCGAGGCGCTACAGGCCGTCGTGTTCGTCGTCGGGATCTACGAGGGCGTGGTGCCGCTGGTGTCGCGGGTGTTCGACTGGAATCCGGTCCTCGCCCTCCCGCTCCGGCTGCCCGAGCCGTACTGGTGGATCGTCTCCGTCGCCGTGATCGTGGTCGCGGCCGCGCTCTTGGAACTGCTCGAGAGCCGCAAGTCCCGGGCGTGAGAGACCGACGGGCCCCGCCGGAGTACCGGCGGGGCCCGTCGACAGAACCAGGATCAGGCCTGGGCGTCCTCTTCGAGCAGGTTGCGGGTCCGGGTCGGGTCGACCGGGATGCCGGGGCCCATCGTCGTGGTGAAGGTCACCTTCTTGACGTAGCGGCCCTTGGCCGCCGAGGGCTTGGCGCGCAGGATCTCGTCGAGCGCGGCGGCGTAGTTCTCCACCAGCTTGGCGTGGTCGAACGACGCCTTGCCGATCACCAGGTGCAGGTTGGCCTGCTTGTCCACCCGGAAGTTGATCTTGCCGCCCTTGATGTCGTTGACGGCCTTGGTGACGTCCGGGGTCACGGTGCCGGTCTTCGGGTTCGGCATCAGGCCGCGCGGGCCGAGGATGCGGGCGATCCGGCCGACCTTGGCCATCTGGTCCGGGGTGGCGATCGCGGCGTCGAAGTCCAGCCAGCCGCCCTGGATGCGCTCGATCAGGTCCTCCGCGCCCACCGCGTCGGCGCCGGCGGCCTCGGCCTCGGCGGCCTTGTCGCCGACGGCGAACACGATCACGCGGGCCGTCTTGCCGGTGCCGTGCGGCAGGTTGACGGTGCCGCGGACCATCTGGTCGGCCTTGCGGGGGTCGACGCCGAGCCGCATCGCGACCTCGACGGTGGCGTCCAGCTTGACCTTGGAGGTCTCCTTGGCCAGCTTCGCCGCCTCGAGCGGGGAGTAGAGCTTGGCCTTGTCGATGAGCTTGGCCGCCTCGGCGTATGCCTTGCTGCGCTTTGCCATTGCTGTTCCTTACCTAGCGGATCAGTTGTGGTGCGGGCCGCGCATTGGCCCTCCCACGAAAGACACCCCGGCGGGGCGTCAGATCTTGGAGACCTGGGTGAACGACAGCTCGACCGGGGTCTCCCGGCCGAAGATCGACACCAGGACCTTGAGCTTCTGCTGGTCGGCGTTGACCTCGGAGATCGTCGCGGGCAGCGTGGCGAACGGGCCGTCCATGACGGTGACCGACTCGCCGATCTCGAAGTCGACCTCGACGGTGGGCCGGGCCGCCGTGGCGGTGGCCGCCTTGCCCGCCGCGGCGGGCTTCTCGCGCTCGACCTGCGGGAGCAGGAACTTGAGCACCTCGTCGATGGTCAGCGGCGACGGCTTGTTCGTCGCGCCCACGAACCCGGTCACGCCCGGGGTGTTGCGCACCGCGGACCACGACCCGTCGTTGAGGTCCATCCTGACCAGGATGTAGCCGGGCAGCACCTTGCGCTGGACCTGCTTGCGCTGGCCGTTCTTGATCTCGGTGACCTCTTCGGTCGGCACCTCGACCTGGAAGATGTACTCCTCCATGTCCAGGGTCTGGATCCGGGTCTCGAGGTTGGTCTTGACCTTGTTCTCGTAGCCCGCGTAGGAGTGCACGACGTACCACTCGCCCGGCGCGCGGCGCAGCGCCTCGCGCATCTGGGCGGCCGGGTCGACCTCGTCGTCGGCCTGCTCGTCATCGGCCTGCTCGTCCGCCGCGTCGGCGGCGTCGTCCGGGGACTCCTGCGCCTGCTCCGGCTCGGTGTCCGCGGCCTGCTCGTCGGCGTACACCTGGTCGTCGTCGGGCGGGCTGGTCAGCTCGCCGCCGACGGCGCCGTTCTCGGAGGTCACTGTTGGTCCCGCTTCCTTTCGTCCATCACGCGGTCTAGCCGAAGAGCCAGAGCACGCCCTTGCCGAGCGCCAGGTCCAGGCCGGAGATCACCGCGATCATGAACGCCACGAACACCAGCACCACGGCGGTGTAGGTGATCATCTGCTTGCGCGTCGGCCAGATGACCTTCTTCAGCTCGGCGACGACCTCGCGCAGGAACCGCCCGATGCGGCCGAGGAAGCCCACCCGGGTGTCCTTGCGGTCCCGGGCGGGGGTGGGCCTGCCCTTGCGGTCCGCCGCGTCTGCGTCGGCCTTCCCGGGCTTGGCCTTGCCCACCGACTTGGCGGACGCCTTCGCGGTGGGCTTGTCGGCGGCCTTGTCGCCGTCCGAGCGGCCCGCCGGGCGGGCGGCTCCGCGCCGCTCCCGCCGGGACGCGGCGCCCGCGGGACGAGCCGGACGCTCGGCGCCCTCTTCCCGCTCCACTTCGTCGGCCACGCCAGTTCCTCCGCTCGGTGTGCTGACCTCGCATCCGGTGCGACGGTCAGCCGCACCGGACGTCAAACGCAGGGGCGACAGGACTTGAACCTGCAACCTGCGGTTTTGGAGACCGCTGCTCTGCCAATTGAGCTACACCCCTTCGCGAACCGCCAGCGGACTGGCGAACCGCGCCTGGTTCGACGTGCCCCACCCTAGCCGCACCGCGGGCGGCACAGCCAGTCGCGGCTCGTCGAGTCGCTCCGACCACTCTACGGCACGCCGCCGCGTGGCCGGAAACCGGTCCCGGCCACGCGGTGGCGCCGGGTCAGCCCGCGCTGACCCGCAGCGACCCCAGGGCGTCGGCGATGCGCGCGACGCCCTCCTCGATCTGGTCCGTCCGCACGCCGGAGTAGGCCATGCGCAGCGTCGACTCGCCGCCGTCGAGCAGGAAGTCCGTGCCCTTGACGAAGGTGACCCCGCGCTGCTCGGCCGCGGTCAGCAGCTCGCCGACGTTCACGCCATCGGGCAGCTCGACCCACATGAAGTAGCCGCCGTCGGGCTTGGTGAACCGCGCGTCCGGGATGTGCTTGGCCAGCGCGTCGCACAGCACGTCGGCACGCTCGCGCAGGGCGGCGTTGACCGTGGCCACCGAGCGCTCCAGGCCGCCGTCGACGCAGAACCGGTACACGATCGCCTGGGCGAGCATGTTGGGCGAGATGTAGGTGTTGGTCGCGCGCACGCGGATGCGGGCGATGAGGTCGGCGGGGCCGACCAGGTAGCCCACCCGCACGCCGGGGGCGACGGTCTTGGAGAACGAGCTGGCGTACACCACGCGCCCCCGGCCGCCGTCCAGCTCCAGCATGGTGGGCAGCGGCTCACCGGCGAAGCGGATCTGCACGTACGGGTCGTCCTCGAAGACGATGAAGTCGTGCGCCTCGGCCAGCTCCACCAGCCGGGCCCGCTTCGCGGCGCTGAGGGTGTAGCCCGCCGGGTTCTGGAAGTTCGGGATGACGTGCGCGAACGTCGGGCGCACCCCGGACTCCAGCAGGGCGGCCAGTTCCTCGGTGTCGATGCCGTCGGTGTCGAGGGTGACCGCGCGCACGTCCGCGCCGCGCTGGCGCAGGCCGAGCAGCGTGCGGTCGTAGGTCGGGCGCTCGACGACGACCGCGCGGCCCGGCTCGACGAGCTCGTCGAACAGGAAGGCGTCCGCCTGCATGGAGCCGTTGGTGACCAGCACCTGCTCCTCGGCGACGCCGTGCTTCTCCGCCAGGAACTTGCGCAGCGGGGGGTAGCCGATGGCGGTGCCGTATCCGGTCGCGCCACCGGGGTCGGTGGTCAGGGCGGCGTCCGCGGCGGCCTTGAGCCCGTCGATGTCGACGATGTCGAGGGACGGGGCGCCGCGGGCGAAGGAGATGAGGTCGGACGTCACGGCGTCGAATCTACGACTGCCGGGCGCGGGAGCCCCGGTCGGGGCTCCCGGGCCGCTCAGTCGGACAGGCGCACCCTGGCGACCGGCTTGCCCAGCACGGTCTTGCCGTCGAAGTGCGCCGACAGGGCGATCCTGGCGATCCGGGCGCCGTCCTCCTCGTCGATGGCGGCGACCTTGCCCGCGACGGTCAGCGCGGCGCCCTCGTCGTCGTCCGGGACGACCACGGGGCGGGTGAAGCGGGCGCTGTAGTCGAGCAGCTCGCCCCTGCCCCACGCGGTGACGACCCGGCCCGCGATGGCCATGGTCAGCATGCCGTGGGCGATGACGTCGGGCAGGCCGACCGACCTGGCGAAGCGCTCGCTGAGGTGGATCGGGTTGAAGTCCAGCGACGCGCCCGCGTAGCGGACGAGGTCGGCGCGGGTGATCCGGACCTCGATCGCGGGCAGCTCGTCGCCGACGGCGACGCGCGGAGCCGTGGTCTCGCTCATGCTTCCTCCGCATCCCGGACGACCAGCTGGGCGCGCGCGGTGACGACCGGCCTGCCCGCCGCGTCGGCGATGTCCGCGCGCAGGGTGATGAAATCGTTGCCCGCCCGGCGCGAGATCGCCTCGATGGTGGACGACGCGGTCAGCTCGTCGCCAGCCACGACCGGGCGGTGGTAGGTGAAGGCCTGGTCGCCGTGGACCATCCGGCCGTAGTCCAGCCCGAGCGCCGGGTCGGTGACGATCGTGTTGATCGCGGCGAGGTTGATGATCGTGGTGAACGTCGGCGGCGCGATCACGTCCGGGTGCCCGGCGGCCTTGGCGGCCTCCGGGTCGGTGTGCACGGGGTCGGTCTCCCCGATCGCGACGGCGAACTCCCTAATCTTCTCCCGGCTCACCTCGTACACCGCACACGCGGGGTACTCCCGGCCGACGAACGCTGGATCCAAAGCCACGCGCGGAAGGCTACGGGACGCGCGAAGGCCGCCCCACCGGTGGTGGGACGGCCTTCGCGGAAGCGGTGTTTAGCGCGTTTCCTTGTGCGCCTGGTGCTTGCCGCAGTTCGGGCAGAACTTCTTCATCTCCAGGCGGTCCGGGTCGTTGCGCCGGTTCTTCTTGGTGATGTAGTTGCGGTGCTTGCAGACCTCGCACGCCAGCGTGATCTTCGGTCGCACGTCAGTTGCAGCCACAGCGAAACCTTTCTAACGTCCCGGGTTTCCCGGCTCTCGCCGGGTCCGGGGGCTCGCCCCCGGCTGGGGTCTGGGGCTGGGCCCCAGGGTGGTGGCGGAAGCGATTGTCGGCGCTTTCGCCGACGCACTTCCGCCGTCGCGTAGCGGTGGCCGGACTTGAACCGACGACACAGCGATTATGAGCCGCTTGCTCTACCAACTGAGCTACACCGCCTGGCACGGAACTAGGCCACGATACGCCTAGCCAGTATCGCGGCCTGATCCACGAGCCCCTTTACGGAATCGAACCGTAGACCTTCTCCTTACCATGGAGACGCTCTGCCGACTGAGCTAAAGGGGCGTTGTCGTTCGGGACCCGTCCCTGGCGACGAGGAGTACTTTACACAGACCCGGTTCAAGCTCCAAAACCGGGGGTGGCCTCAGGTCAGGAGAGTGAGCACCATCTCGTCGCGCATGCCCTTGGCCTGCGTCGTCCGCGCCTGCAGCCAGGCCTCCAGCCTGCTCTCCGACAGCGGCCGGGAGATCAGGTAGCCCTGCGCGACGTCGCAGCCCATGGCGGTCAGCTGGTCGCGCGCGAGGTCGTCCTCGACGCCCTCGGCGACGACCGTCAGGCCGAGCGAGTGGCCGAGCTCGACGATCGAGCGGACCACGGCGTGGTCGCCGAGGTCGGTGCCCATGCCGAGCACGAAGCTCTTGTCGATCTTGACCTCGTCGACCGGGAGCTGGCGCAGGTACGCCAGCGACGAGTAGCCGGTGCCGAAGTCGTCGACGGCCAGCACGACGCCTAACGCGTGCAGGGCGCGCAGGACCGGCAACGCGCGCTGCGGGTCGGCCATGACGCCGGACTCGGTCAGCTCCAGCGTCAGCAGCTCCGGCGGCACGTCGTGGCGGGCCAGCGCGTCGGCCACGCGGTCGGGGAAGGTGGCGTCGTCGAGGCTGCGCACCGAGAGGTTCACCGCGGCGGAGATCCGCAGGCCGCGGTCGAGCCACTTGCGGACCCGGCACAGCGCCTGGTCCATGACGAACCCGGTCAGCGCGTCGACGAGACCGGCAGCCTCGACCGCGGGGACGAACTCGTCCGGGTCGAGCTTGCCGAACTCCGGGTGCCGCCAGCGCACGAGCGCCTCCACACCGAGCACCTGGCGGCTCGGCAGGGCGACCTTGGGCTGGTAGTGCACCTTGACCTGGCCGGTCTCCAGCGCCTGCCGGAACTGGGTGACCAGCTGGAAGCGGCGCAGGAAGATCTGGCCCATCGTGGGCAGGTACTCGCGCACGGCCTCGCCGGAGGAGCGGGCGGCGCGCAGGGCGACGTCGGCGCGCTGGAGCAGGGCCTCGATGTCGAGCTCGGCGCCCTCGGCGTCGGCGGTGTGCGGGCTGGCGTAGCCGACGACCGAGCCCGCCTCGACGGTGAGCCGGTCGACCGGGTACGGCGCGGTGAGGTCGCGGCGCAGGCGCTCGGCGGACTCCTGCAGGCGCTCGGCGTCCCCGGCGAGGTCGCAGTCGGCGAGCAGGATGGCGAACGCGCCGCCCTCCAGCCGGGCCAGCGGGACCTCCGGGCCGAGCGCGTCGCGCAGTCGGCGCCCGGCGGCGACGATCATCCGGTCGCTCCAGGCGTAGCCGAGGGCGTCGCTGACGGCGGGCAGCACGTCGAGGTCGATGCGCAGGACGACGGAGTCGGGCTTGCGGCGCAGCAGGTCGCCCGCGGTGCGGCGGAAGCCGGGCCGGTTGAGCAGGCCGGTCAGCGGGTCGTGGTAGGCGTCGTGGCGCAGGGTGGCCAGCAGCCGCCGGTTGTCCAGCGCGGTGGCCAGGTGGCTGGCCATGGTGCCGATCATCCGGACGTCGGCCTGGCCGAAGCCGCGCCAGCGGGAGAGCTTGTCGTGCGCCTCGACGACGCCGAGCAGGTGGTTGGCGCTGCGCAGCGGGGCGACCAGCGCCTCGTCGACGCCGCGGCGCAGCAGGCCCTGGCGGATCTCCGGGACCGAGTCGACGCGGCGGAAGTGGCGCACGTGCGAGCCGGGCAGCCGCAGCAGGGCGTCGGCGCGCGGGCCGGTGGCGTCGAGGTCGACGGTGTCGGCCGGGAGGTCGTCGCCGGAGACGATCACGTGCATCGGGGCCTGCGGCTCGAACCGCAGCCGCAGCACGACCCGGGCGGCGCCGAGCTGGTCCTTGACCCGGTCGGCGATGACCTGCCACTCGTCGGCGTCGGTGACGTCGGCGCCCTCGGTCGGGTCGGCCACGCCCAGCGACGGGCGGGCGGCTGCCTGGTGGCCGGAGCGGGCGACCATGAGGCTGACCTCGGAGAGCGCCTCCAGGTCGCGCTGCTCGCGCAGCAGGCCGGAGTAGGCGATGTAGAGCGCGCTGAGACCGGCCAGGGCCAGCACCAGCAGCGGCCAGCCCCACTCGGCGTGCACGGCGACCTGGTAGCCGACGACGCCGACGGAGGCGTTCACCAGGCCGAGGACGGTAGTGCGCAGGAACAGCCGGGCCGCGGCGCCGACGCGCATCCTGCGGCCGAGGATGCGCACGCAGACCAGCGCGAGCGCGGTGGACGACAGCGGCGCGGCCAGCGCGCCCGCGACGACGCCGGTCCAGGCCGGGGCGACGCCGCTCAGCATGTCGTTGAGCCAGGTGGCGACGGCGAACGCGGCGCAGATCTCGAAGATCATGGCGCCCGCGTTGTAGAGGATGCGGTCCTGCACGCGCCGGATCAGCAGCGTGCCCACCCCGGCGAGCAGGTGCGCGGCGAGCACTACCTCGAATGGCGCAACGAAGAGCCCGATGACCAGCGGGATCTCACAGAACGTGATCGACCACGACACGCCGCTGCGCACGTCGACGTTGATCGCCAGCTGCTCGGCCAGCAGGAAGCCCAGGGCCAGCAGCAACCCGACCCAGACGGTCTGGTTCTCCGGCTGCGGCAGCCACCAGGAGAGCAACCCCGCGGTGACGAGGGCGGACACCAGGACGAGCACGGAGAAGGCCAGGAACGAGCGGTTCGGGGCTTCCTCGGCCTGCCAGTTCTGGGCTTCGGCCTGCGGTTCGGCGGTGGTCTGCCCAGGGTGGTCCGACATGCGACCTCCTCGGGCGGCGTGGTGGGCGACGGCGGGGAAACTGTACCCCGATCAGGCGACGGTGGCACGTGTCGTGATTACCCGCGGACACCATCTCCGTGATCGTCCAGCTTGTGGACGGCCGTGATTCGCCCGGCTGTTTATTCATGATCCCCTCCCGGGGTTACATGGGGCCATGGATGTCGACGCGATCGTTGCCGAGCACGCGGCCCGGGTCGCCGCGCTCGATCCGCTGCTGCCTGAGCAGGCCGCGCCCAGGGAGTCCGGGCGCATCGCGCACGGCGGCGCGGTGGGCGCGGCGTCGTACCAGGAGTCGCCGGAGAGCACCGCCATGCGCACGTGGTTCCCGGCGCGCAGGCACCGGCTGGACGTGCGGGTGGCGGGCCCGGACCCGGTGGACGACCTCGGCCGGGTCCTGGACCGGTGGCTGGCGGGCCTGGCCCCGGTGACGCCGGGCGACCTGGACTGCGCCGCCGAGGTGGAACTGCCCAGCCGCGACACCGCGGCCCTGCCCGCGCTCATCCGCCGCGGCTTCGTGCCGGTCTCGGTGACCGCCGTGCGGCGGGCGGGCCGACCGGCCGCCGTCCCGGGCCCCGGGGTGCGGGCGTGCACGCCCGACGACCTGGCCGCGATGGTGGCCTTGAACATGGAGGTCGTCGAGTACGACGCGCAGTTCGGGAAGATCACCCCGCGCGCCGACACCAGGGAGGCGCTGACCAACAGCCTGCGGCACGGGCTGAGCGCGCCGACGACGCTGTCGTGGCTGGCCGAGCGGGACGGCGCGGCGGTGGGCCTGGCGACCGTCCAGCTCCCGCCGAGCGCCGAGTGGGTGCAGGGCTGCACGTCGGTGTCGCCGGTCGGGTACCTGGAGACGATGTCGGTCGCCGAGGCCGTGCGCGGCTCCGGGATCGGCGGCGCCCTGGTCGGGCACGCCCTCGCGGCCCTGGACGCGGCCGCGCCGCTGTCGGTGCTGCACCACGCGCTGCCGAACCCGCGCTCGACGCCGTTCTGGTACCGGCACGGCTACCGTCCGCTGTGGACGATGTGGTCGCGGCGGCCCGCTATCGCCTGACGGCGACCTCGGCGCCGAGGAACCGCCCGAGGTCGGCGGCCTCGTCCCGGTAGACCGCCCGGTCGCCCGGGGCGTCGACCTCGATCACGTGCTCGTTCAGCAGCTTCCACGTGCCGACGACCTCGCCGTCGACCAGGACGACGGGCATGACCATGCCGCCTCGCGTGATCAGCTCGGCGAGCCGCTGGGGGACGATCAGCTCGCGGTCGGCGTGGCCGAGCAGGTAGTCGTCGAAGTGGCTGAGCAGGCGGACCGACGGGCCGGGATCGCGCGGCTCCGGAGCGGTGGCCCGGGCGAACCCGGCGCGGGCCTTGGTCAGCGGCAGGCCGGACCACGCGGCGAGGTCCTCGGCCGTGGCGTGCGCGTGGCCGTCGAGGTAGCGCTGGGCGAGGCGGGCGAGCGCGGTGTCCTCGTCGACGGGGTCGGGTTGGAACCGGACGTAGGTGGGCTCGCGGTCGGTGCGATCGGGGCCGCGCACGATCGCGCCGGTCATGGCCGCGTAGGCGATCAGGTGGATCGGGGCCTGGGTCTTGGGGTCGAGGTCGATGCCCGCTGCGCTCAGGACCTCGACGATCCGCGCGCGGGTCACCGGCGTGGCTGCGGCCTCGGCGATGACGTCGACGCCGCGGGCGCAGAGGTCGTCGGTGAGGCCGAGGGCCTTCCGCCTGCCCCGGCCCGCGTGGGCGAAGCGGGGGCCGAGCAGGCCCACGACCCAGGCGACGTCCTCGCGGGCGAGGACGTGCAGGGTCCCGCGCATGGCCCAGGTGCGCACGAGGTCGCCGTCCGCGTGCGCCTTGTCGACGTCGTGCCTCGTCAGGCCGTGCGTGCGGGCGCGGATGGCGAGGCGGGCGGCGCGGACGTCCTGCGACTGCAGGGCGAGGACCCGACGGACCGCCGCGACCGCGTCGGCGGGCCGCTCGCCGGCCAGGCCCTGCGCGGCCGTGCGGTGCCTGCGCCGCTCAGCGGGCGAACAGCCGGGACTCATCGGCGAAGGCCTTGAACTCCAGCGCGTTGCCCGCCGGGTCGCGCAGGAACATCGTCCACTGCTCCCCCGGCTGCCCCTCGAACCGGACGTAGGGCTCGATGACGAACGCGGTCCCCGCCGCCCGCAGCCGGGCCGCCAGCTCGTGGAAGGCGGGGACGTCGAGCACCAGGCCGAAGTGCGGGACGGGCACGCCGTGGCCGTCGACGGGGTTGCTCGCCTCGTCCGCGCGGGGCGCGAGGTGGGTGACGAGCTGGTGTCCGCGCAGGTCCCAGTCGATCCAGCTGTCGCTCTCGCGGCCCTGCGGGCAGCCGAGCAGCCCGCCGTAGAACGCGCGCGCCGCGGCCAGGTCGTCGACGGGGATGGCGAGGTGGAAGGCGGGACGCATACCGCCGACAGTAACGGCTGGGCAACGGCGGCCGGGGGCGGCAACCTTTTCCCGGGCCGCTCGGTCTAGGGGGTGAGCGGAGGGGAGGTGGGGACGGCGTGCGCGCTGAGCCGGAGTTCGACGAGTTCGTGCGGGAGCGCTATCCCCAGCTCCTGCGCTACGCCGTCATGCTCACCGGCAGGCAGTGGGACGCCGAGGAGGTCGTCCAGGAGGCCCTGCTGCGCTGCCTGAAGCGGTGGCGGCGGGTGCCAGCGGAGAACGCCGTCGCCTACGTCCGCAAAGCGATCTACCACGAGTTCCTGCGCGCGGCCAAGAAGGCCACCCCGGTGGCGCCGGAGGAGATCGCGGAGCAGCTCGACCTGACCGACGTCGCCGGGTCGGTCGCCAGCCGCGACCACGTGCTGCTGGTGCTGCAGAAGCTGCCGCCGCGCCAGCGCGCAGCGGTGGTCGCCCGGTTCGTGCTGGACCTCTCCGAGGCCCAGGCCGCCGTCGAGCTGGGCTGCACCGTCGGCACGGTCAAGTCGCTGACCAGCCGGGGCGTGGCGCGGATGAAGGAGCTGTGGGCGGCGGACGAGGCCGTCGTCGGGGGTTGGCCGGGCGTCGACCGGGAGTCGGGGAGGAGGGGGACATGACCGTTGACGAGCAGGACCCCGCCGTGGTGCGACTGCGCCGGGAGTCGGGTTCGGTGGTGGTCGCCCCGCCCAGGGTGGACACGGTGCTGCGGCGGGTGCACGAGCGCCGCCGCGAGCAGCGGCAACACCGCATTCAAGCGTTTGCGGCCCTGAGCGTCGTGCTGATCGCGGTGGCAGGCGCGTTGCTGGTCAACCGGGACTGGGGCCAGGACGTGGTGACCCCGCTGGCGGCCGCGCCGATCGCCGAGTGGCCGCTGCGCGGCTCCCTCGCGGGCGACCGCGACCTGCTCGCCAGGGCGGAGGAGACCTGGCGGCAGAGCCCGCACCGGCCGTCGGGGGCGGTGCGGGCGGTGTTCGCCGGGTCTCCGCCGTACTCGGGGACCGCGAACTTCGCGGTGGTGGCGATGGTGTCCGCCGAGGGGTCGGTCGCCTTCGTCACCACCCCCGCGGGCCGACAGATCGATATGTCGACACTGCTGCTGCGGGCGGTGGCGCCCGTGGAGGCGGGCGCGCCCGCGATCGGGTTCATCGCCGCCCGGCCGGACCCGCGCGACGAGGTGGCGGGCATCGCGTTCGGGCTGGCCGCGCCCACCCTGTCGGCCCCCAACCTGGTGTCATCGGCGCTGGACTACTCCCTCGGCGACGGCAACCACCACGTCGACGGCGCGTTCTGGGCGCAGGTGGCGCAGCCGGTCGCCGCCTGGAACAGCCGCCTCGACCTGGGCGCGCTCGGCGCAGTGGACCCGGCGGCGGGGACCGCCGACCCGGTGTCGCGGGTCGGGCTGCGCCGGACCGACCAGGGGCTGGTCGCCGACGGCGCGAGCGAGGGCGACCTCATCGCGACCCGCGACGGCGCGCTGGGCGTGGTCGGCCCGTCAGGCGTGCTGGACACCGATCTGAGCGCGCTGGGCGAGTGGGGAACCGCGGTCGTCCCCTACAACAATGTCGTCGGCACGCTGACCGACGACGGCGAGTTCCGTCCCGACGGGATCGTCTACCCGGACAACCGGGTCGTGCTCGTGCGGGAGGACGTCACCGTCACGCTCGGCACCGTGGCACCCGACGGCGCGGCATGGCGGCTGGTCCGCGCGGCCGACCCGGCAGCGGCGCCCGCCACGGGATGGCGGGTGGGCCTGCCGTGACCCACCCGTCGACATCCCTACTGCGAGGCCCAGCCGTCGCCCCAGACCCCGTTGCTGCCGCCCCAGTCCTTGGTGAGCCGGAAGTAGTGCTCGTGGTACGGGTAGAGGCCGGTCCAGCAGTACCCGTAGTAGTTGCCGTTGACCGAGTAGCGCACGGTCGGGCCGACCTTGGTGTCGGTGCCGTAGGCGTTCCACATCTCGACGCGGATTTCCCGGCCGTACCAGGTCGGGTCCGAGCTGCCGGTCCCGCGCAGGTTCACGCAGGCGCGTCCGCTGTAGGACGGCCAGAACGTCCGCGAGGACAGGCTGTACGCGAAGCTGAAACCGAAGTTGAAGGGCAGGTACACCCCTTGCACGGTCATCTCGTCCGCGGCGACGACCTCCCCCTCGCGGAGCTCGTATGTCGGCGCTCCCGGGATTGGGCCACCGTCCACCCGAGGCGCGATCGGGGGCTCCTTCCCCGGCCGGTTCGGCGGATCGGCATGGGCGGCCGGAGCCACTGACATGACCGCGATAAGGCTGCACAGAATGGGCAGTAAGCGCCGCTTGACTCTCATGGCCATCGACTCCCGCAAGATCATTCCCGGACGTTGGGGAAATTTAACCAGCTCGCTCGATTTCAACGCCCGTCTTTCGGGTGACGACGCCGCCACCTGCTCTTTTCGTCTCCTGACGAACCTGCCGAACGGCCCAATGGGCAGCGCCGAAAAGAGCAGTCGAATCACGCTCGGATACGGTGAATAAGAATCCCGATTTCACTGTTGCTTAGCCAGAATTCCCCCGCCACCGCCCTCACGCGCGCGGGGGTCCGAGGGGCCCGGGCGCCGCTTGCAGGGAGCGCGCCCGGGTCCCGCCCACCGGGACGGGGAAGTCCCCGGACCACCGGGTCCGGGGACTTCCCCTGTCGCACGGGTCAGGCCGATCGGTATTCGTCGTGCCTGCGGAACCACAGCCCGGTCTCATTGCGGCCGAGCGGGGCCCGGTCGAGCCACTGGTACATGCCCCACAGGCCATCGATGCCGCGCTCGTAGGCGGAGTAGGTGTGGTAGACCACGCCGTCCTCCAGGGCGAACGCGCTCACGCCCGGGCCCTCGCGCCGATAGGTCTCCCAGTCGGTGCCGACGGTCGCGGCGATTTCCAGGTCCAACCCGCGGAAGTCCCGCTTGCGGAAGTTGTACTCGACCTCACCCGCCCGCCACTCCTCCTCGGTGTGCGCGGCGTGGAAGTCGTAGTTGAAGTCGCTGGCGAAGGACGAGGCCCACGGGAACGACCAGCCCATGCGCTTCTTGTACTCCCGCAGCCGGGGCAGCGGCGCCCGCGACACCGCGCACAGCGTGACGTCGTGGTTGGCCAGGTGGACGACCGACCCGTCGAACCCGTCGGCCACCGCCGAACACGACGGACAGCCCGCAGCGTACTCGGGGGCGAACATGAAGTGGTAGACCAACAGCTGCGAACGACCCTGGAAGAGATCGGCCAGTGACGCCTCCCCCTCGTCGGTGTCGAAGCGGTAGTCCTTCTCCACCCTGACCCAGGGCAACTCCCGCCTGCGCCGCGCCAACTCGTCGCTGCGCCTGGTTAACTCCTTCTCCTCCGCCAGCAACTCCAGCCGGGCGGCCAGCCATTCCGCACGTGTTCCGGTCCTGCGCATCTCTTCTCCCCATCGCTTGTCTCACCGACCCCGACGACGCACTTGGCCACCGCCGGTCCCACTTCGCGGCGAACGCCGCCCGCTCCCACCCTCGACGCAACCAAGGGTTGCACATCGAGACACGGTTGCGCAACCATCGGTTGCGCAATCTCGTCGCTGATGAAGGCTGACGCCGCATCGGTCGTGCGCACACGAAAGTCCCCGGCGGGCCTCGGCCCACCGGGGACTCCTCACTTCACCGCGTGACGAGAACCGGCATCAGGTGCACATCGTCCGGGACGAAGAACCCGCCACGCGATCTCTCACGGTCATCCCGCTGATGGTCTTACCGTCCGACGGCCTCACGTCGAGCACACCTGACGCGTGGGCGACCACCAGGTCCGCGAGAAGCCGCCGTGCCGCATGGTCACCCGCGCCTGGACATAGGTCCCGCACGGGTAATTCAGGGTCGGCGCGAAACACGACGCGCTGTCGTAGATGCCGAGCGCGCTTTCGTAGCAGAAGCGGTCGTAGATGAGGCTTCCGTCCTTGTAAAGCATGACGTGCGGAGCCTCGATGACGTGCGCGACCGGCTCGTTGTTGAATGCGTGCGCGACCGCTTGGACACTGTTCCCGTTGACGACGACGCACGCCTCGCCGCGGGCGTTGTACCCGTCGTTCAGCCAGGATTGGGAGGCGCAGTGAAACTTGTTGTCAGAATACAACTCCTGCCAGTAGGGATCAGCGGCCGCTGGCGCCGCCATAGCCACCACGTTCGCGAACAGCAGCGCAGCCGCGAATGCGATAATTCTCATCAGAACCCCAGAATGTAGAATGAAATCGGCCGTCCTTGCCCTGCTGGCAACCTCGCGCCTCCCGACTAGCTGTCACGGGGCATAAGCAGGGGTGTTCTCGAGCAGTCAGCCTCAGGTGACGCAGGCCGTTTTCGTCGGCGACCAGATTTCCTTCGGTGTCACACCGTGGTACAGCGTCACGAAAGCCTGCACGTACGTCCCGCAGGGGTAGGAGTTGGTAGGGGCATAACAATTCGCCCCCTCACCGGCGGCGAGGTTGCTCCGGTAGCAGTGACGGTCGTAGATGAGCTGGCCGTTCACGTACAACTTCACGTCGGTCGCTTCGATCTCGTGGGGCACGTTCTCGTAGTTGATCGCGGTTGCCACGGCTTGCACGCTGTTTCCATTGACTACGATGCAGGCGCGCCCCACCGCGTTGTAACCCACGTCGTGCCAGTCCTCGTCCCGATCGGTGCAATGGAACTTCAAGGTGAACAAGTACACCTGCCAATATGGATCAGCCGAAGCCGAGCCGGTCATGGACAGGAGGTTCACAAACGCCAACAAGGCCGCGACGACCAATGCTCTGCCACTCAACCTGCGCTTCGCGCGCACAGTCCCTCCAACAGTGAAGTTGAACCCCAGCAGGACTTTCGAAGGCTAACACGTCGTAATTCCCCACGACACTTTCTGGATCGATTTCCACACAATCAGCCCACCCTGGCGGCCAAATGGGTCATCGGTGACGGCACTCTACGTACGGATAGTCTGACCTGCCCGAAGACTCGATAATCGCAGGTGCCCGAGTAATGACCATCGTGACACCCATACGAGACGGCATCCCGACGACGAGCAGAGCCCCGACGGCGCCAAGAGGGGCTAGGCACCCCAGGGCAGGCCACAGGGTCGCCCAGTGCGTGCCACCCCCGGGCGCCAGCCGTATGACATGAGAAGCCCCCGTGACCGCTGGTCACAGGGGCTTCTGCGCTGGTGTGGCGGGTAGAGGATTCGAACCTCTGTAGCTTTCGCGACGGATTTACAGTCCGCTCCCATTGGCCGCTCGGGCAACCCGCCGGGGTCCGGTGCGTGCCGGACGGGGGAAACCATACCCAATCGGTCTGGGCGGGTTCCAGCGGGGGACCCCTGGGGGCGGCGGTAGCATCGGCCACCCACTCGGTTTCAGGCGTGGAGGTGCGAGGCACGTGGCGGACCCGTCGTTCGACGTGGTGAGCAAGGTGGATCGGCAGGAGGTCGACAACGCGTTGAACCAGGCGGCCAAGGAGTTGGCGACGCGGTTCGACTTCCGGAACACCGGGGCGGAGGTGGCCTGGGCCGGGGAGGAGGCCATCTCGTTCCAGGCCGAGACCGAGGAGCGGTGCAAGGCGGCGATCGAGGTCTTCAAGGAGAAGCTGATCAAGCGCGGCATCTCGCAGAAGGCGTTCGACATCGGCGACCCGGCGCTGTCCGGCAAGGTGCACAAGGTCACCGGCACGCTGGTGCAGGGCATCTCCAGCGAGAAGGCCAAGGAGATCGCCAAGAAGATCCGCGACGAGGGCCCCAAGGGCGTCCAGGCCCAGATCCAGGGCGACCAGCTGCGCGTCTCGGGCAAGAAGAAGGACCACCTGCAGGACGTCATCGCCCTGCTGAAGGCAGCGGACTTCGGGATCGCGCTGCAATTCACCAACTACCGGTAACACCGCACGCTGAGAGCGGATAACCCAGTCGGCGCGGGCGCATGGTGACCTCCTAGGAGAGGAGGACACCATGCGTGACACCGTGGCGCGGGCGGGCCACCTTGGTCTGGCCGAGATCGACCGGCGGTTGGCGTGTGCCAACCAGGCCATCGACCTGGCGCTGGCGATGCGCGACCGGGCCCGGTTCCACCGGGCCTGCGACGTGCGGGCCGACTTGCTCACACTTCGGGCCGAACGGGAGCGGCTGGAGGCGGCGGGGGAGCCAGAATCGATCTGGTGACCTTACGAGGGGAGTTGGGATGAAGGGCATCGTCCTCGCCGGGGGCAGCGGCACCCGATTGCACCCGATCACGCAGGCGGTGTCCAAGCAGCTCCTGCCCGTCTACGACAAGCCGATGGTCTACTACCCGCTCTCGGTGCTGATGCTGGCGGGCATCCGGGACGTGCTGATCATCTCCACGCCCGTCGACCTGCCGAACTTCAAGCGGCTGCTGGGCGACGGCGCGCGGCTGGGGATGCGCTTCTCCTACGCGGTGCAGCCCGAGCCGAACGGGCTGGCCGAGGCGTTCATCATCGGGGCGGACTTCATCGGCGACGACGACGTCGCGCTGGTGCTGGGGGACAACATCTTCTCCGGCCACCGCTTCACCGAGCAGCTGCAGGAGTGCGTGGCGACCCTCGACGGCGCCACGCTGTTCGGCTACCGCGTCAAGGACCCCGAGCGCTACGGCGTGGGCGAGGTCGACGCCGAGGGCAGGCTGGTCTCCATCGAGGAGAAGCCCGCAGCGCCCCGGTCGAACCGGGCCATCACCGGGCTCTACTTCTACGACAACCAGGTCGTGAAGATCGCCAGGGGGCTGACCCCGTCGGCGCGGGGCGAGCTGGAGATCACCGACGTCAACCTGGAGTACCTGCGGCAGGGCCGGGCCAAGCTGGTCGACCTCGGCCGCGGGTTCGCCTGGCTGGACACCGGCACGCACGACTCGCTGCTGGAGGCCGGGCAGTTCGTGCAGACCCTGGAGCACCGGACCGGCGTGCGGGTGGCCTGCATCGAGGAGATCGCCCTCGAACAGGGCTTCATCACCCCGGACGAGTGCCTGGCCCTGGGCCGGGAGCTGGCCAAGTCCGGCTACGGCGAGTACGTCATGAGCGTGGCGCGGGCCGCGGGCGCAACCGGCTGACCCGCTCGTCGATCGGCGGGTGCGTGGCGAAGCGCCGGGCCAGCGCCGAGTCGGCGGGGAACGGGTTCACGACCATCAGGTGGGCCTGGGCGACCAGCGCGGGAGCGGGCGCCAGCGGCGCGGCGCGGGTGCCCGCGTCCAGCTTGCGCAGGGCGGCCACGAGGGCGTCGGCGTCGCCGGTCAGCCTCACGGCGTCGGCGTCGGCGCGGAACTCGCGGGAGCGGCTGATGGCGAGCCGGACGACGAGCGCGGCGACCGGGCCGAGCACGGCGACGGCGAGCGCGCCCCACAGCCCGTCGTCGTCATCGTCGCCGCCGACGAGCGCGGCCGCGCCCCCGACCACGGCGATGATGCCCGCGAGCGCCCCGGCGACGCTGGCGACCAGCGTGTCGCGGCGGTGCACGTGCGCCACCTCGTGGGCCAGGACGGCGCGGAGCTCGCGGTCGTCGAGCAGCTCCAGCAGCCCGGTCGTGCAGCACACGGCGGCGCTGCGGGGGCCGCGGCCGACGGCGAAGGCGTTCGGCGCGGCGGTGGCGCTGACGTAGAGCCGGGGCATGGGCTTGCGGGAGGTCGTCGCCAGCTCGCGGACGATGGCGTAGAGCCGGGGGTGCTCGGCCTGCGACACCGGCCGCGCCCGCATGGCGCGCAGGGCTATCCGGTCGGCCGCGCCGAGCGCGTAGGCGACGAGGAGGGCCGCGGCGGCGAGCGCGAGCCAGACGGCGTCGAACAGCGCGCCGACGAGGAGGAGCAGCGCGCTGATCCCGCTGAGCAGCAAGGCGGTCCGCATGCGATTCCTCCTCCCGGTCCGGTGTACCAACGGATCGCGGCGGCGCCTAGTTCCCGCTCTCGCCGCGCCGCCAGTAGGTGGTGGGGCGCACACGGGCGCGCGGGTAGCCGCGGTCGTCGAGCAGATGCGAGCGCACGGCGAGCATCGCCGCGCGCTCGCCCGCCATCCAGACCTCCGGCAGGCCGGGGGGCAGGTCGGCGGCGCGGATGGCGTCCACGAGCACGGTGCTCTCCCCCGCCGGGACGCCGTCGCGGTGCAGCCAGGTGACGCCGTCGACGGGCTGTTCCTCGGCCGCGTCGGCGACCTCGACGAAGGCGCGCACGGGCTTGTCCACCTCGCGCAGGATGGCGGCGATGGCGGGCAGGGCGGTCTCGTCGCCTGCGAGCAGGTACCAGTCGGCGTCCGGGTCGGGCCGGTAGGCGGGCGAGGGGCCGACGAAGATCATCTCGTCGCCCGGCCGGACGCGCGCTGCCCACGCCGACGCCGGGCCGCTGTCGCCGTGCAGGACGAAGTCGAAGTCGACCTCGTCGCCGTCGTGCCTGGCCAGGGTGTATGTCCTGGTCAGCGGGCGGACCTGGGACCAGCGGGCGCGGGCGTCGGCGAGCGTGTCGGGCAGCTCGGCGCCCTCGGGGTAGAGGTAGAGCATGACGTTCTGGTCGGTCCGGACGTCGTCGAGCGCCTTGAGCGACTCGTGCTTGACGGTGACCCTGGCCATCTTCGGCGTGACGCGGGTCACGGCCGCGACGGGGACCCGCCAGAGGCGGGGCTCGGGCCTGCGGGAACGCCTGCGGGGGTGGTCTGTGCTCATCGGTTCTCATGGTCGCGCGCGGCTTGCGGGCTGGCCAAACCCGGGTACTGTTCGTTCGTACGAACAAGGGAGTGGACATGGCCGGTCTCGCCGAATCCGCGCAACTGCTCTCCGACGGCTTGACGACGTCGTCCGACCTGGTCGGCAAGGCCCTCAAGGCCGCGACGGACAGCGACCTGAACGCCTTCCGGCTGCTGCGCGCGTCCGAGGCGCTGGTCGAGGCGAAGGCCGCGGACGAGCGCCTGGCGGCCGGTGAGCGGCTGCCGCTGCTCGGCGTGCCGATCGCCATCAAGGACGACGTCGACCTGGCGGGCGCGCCCACGGCGTTCGGCTGCGCTGGCGACTTCCCGGTCGCGGAGGCCGACTGCGAGCTGGTGCGGCGGGTGAAGGCCGCGGGCGCGGTGATCATCGGCAAGACGAACACCCCGGAGTTCGGCCAGTGGCCGGTGACCGAGGGCAGCTTCGGCGCGACCCGCAACCCGTGGAACCCCGACTACAGCCCCGGCGGGTCGTCGGGCGGCTCGGCCGCGGCGGTCGCGGCGGGGATCGTCCCGGCGGCGGTGGGCTCCGACGGCGCGGGCTCCATCCGGATCCCGGCCGCGTGGACGAACCTGGTGGGCATCAAGCCGACCCGGGGGCTGGTGCCGACCGCGCCGGAACCGGAGCTGTTCCACGGCCTGACGACGTCGGGCCCGCTGGCGCGGACGGTGGCCGACGCCGCGCTGCTGCTGGACGTGCTGACCGGCGGCGACTACTCGGCGGCGGTGACGGCGCCTGTGCGGCCGTTGCGCATCGCGCTGTCCATGCGGCCCGCGTTCACGGCGTTCCGCGTGCGCGTGGACCCGGACGTGCGGGCGGCGGTGTACGCGGTGGCGCGGACGCTGATGTCGCTGGGGCACTCGGTGTCGGTCGCGGACCCGGCGTACGGGCTGATCGGGCTCAGCTTCCTGCCGCGGTCCTTCGGCGGCATCCACGACTGGACGCGGCGGGTGCCGGACGCGGCGCTGCTGGACGCGCGCACCCGGCACAACGGCCGCGTCGGCAGGCTCCTGGGCCACGGCCTGGGCGCCTCCCGGGCCACGCTCGGGTTCTTCGCGCGCCGGATCGGGGCGGTCTTCACCGAGTTCGACGTCGTGCTGACCCCGACGACGGCGACGCCGCCGCTGCCCGTCGGCAGCATCGACGGCCTGCCCGGCTGGCGCACCGACCGGCGGGTGGTGACGGCGTGCCCGTTCGCGTGGCCGTGGAACGTGCTGGGCTGGCCGGGGGTGAACGTGCCCGCCGGGTTCACGCCGTCGGGACTGCCGGTGGGGGCGCAGCTGCTCGGGCCCGCCGACAGCGAGCCGCTGCTGATCTCGCTGGCCGCGCAGCTGGAGGCGGCGTCGGACTGGGCGGCGACACGTCCGCCCATACGATGACCGGCATGGGCGACACCCGCACCGAGATCCTCCGCGCGACGCTCCGGGTCATCGGCGCGGAGGGCGTCGCCGGGGTGACCAACCGCCGCATCGCCCGCGAGGCGGGGGTGTCGCTGGGGTCGATCACCTACCACTTCGACACGCAGACCTCGCTGCTGCGGGAGACGATGCTGCTGTTCGTCGCCGAGGAGACCGCGCGGCTGGCCTCGGTCGCCGAGGCGCACCGGTCGGTGATCTCGGTGGACGACGCCGCGGCGCTGGTGGAGCGGATCGTCGAGAGCACGGCGTTCGGCAGCGAGGAGATCGCGCCCCTGGAGCTCTACATCCACGCGGGCCGCGACGCGTCGCTGCGCGAGGCCGCCGCGACCTGCTTCGCCGCCTACGACGCCCTGGCGACCGCGGTGCTCTCCGCGCTCGGTGTGCCGGACCCGGCCCGAATGGCCGGTCCCGTGGTGGCGCTGATCGCGGGTCTGCAGCTGCGCCGCCTGGCCACGGGGACGTCCGGCCCGACGACGGTCGCGGACGCGCTGCGCCTGCTCGTGGCCGCCTAGCGCCTGCGGTTGAGCGTCGGCCAGGTGGCCAGGGGCGGGACCACCCCGGTGGACAGCTCGACGATCGTCTCCTGGGTGGCGCAGGCGTCGCAGATCGCGATGCAGCCGTCGCTGGTGGCCATGGACGCGCTCGCCCACTCCCCCTGCGGGCCGCGGCCGCACCGGGGGCAGAAGCAGGCGGCGACGAGGTTCTCGATGTCCCTGGCGAACTTCTCCACGAGCCCGATGCTCAACCGCCCGTACCCGATGAGCGCGGTCGCCACGCAGTCCCTATGCACAGCCCCGATTCTGGCCGCGCACCCCGTCCCACCAGCGCAGACGCCCGGCGGAGCGGGTCGAGTCCAGCCGATGGGGTGACCGGGGGGTTGATGGAAAGCGGCTCCCAGGGCGATCACCGGGAGCCGCTTTCCCGTCCGGGGTCGATCAGCCGCGCAGTTCCATCGTGCAGCACTTGGGGCCGCCGCCGGACTTGCGCAGTTCCGAGATGTCCACGGGGAGGACGGTGTAGCCGTTGGCCTGGAGCTCGGTGATCAGGTGGGTGGACTCCTGGGCGATCACCACGTTGCGGCCGTCGGAGACGGCGTTGAGGCCCAGGCAGGCGGCGTCGGCCTCGGTGGCGCGGATGGCGTCGGGGAAGAGGCGGGCGAGGACGCGCTGGGTCCCTGCGGAGAACGCCTCCGGGTAGTACGCGATGTGGGCGGGTCGGGTGGCGGTGGCCTCGGAGAGGACGACCAGGGCGACGTCGAGGTGGTAGTAGCGGGGGTCGACCAGCTGCAGCGACACCACGGGGACGCCGAGGACCTCCTGGGCCTCGGCGTGCGCGGCCGGGTCGGTGCGGTAGCCGGTGCCCGCCAGCAGGAGCGAGCCGGTCCAGGCGAAGTCGCCCTCGGCCTCGTTGATCCGCGACGGCATGGTCACGTCGCGGTAGCCCGCCTCCAGGAACCAGCGGCGGTAGTGGTCGGCCTCGGCGGAGCGCTGGGCGGCGCGGAAGCGGGCGCCGAGCACGCGGCCGTCGATGACGGTGCCGGAGTTGGCGCTGAAGACCATGTCGGGCAGGCCGGGCACGGGCTCGATCGTCTCGACGGTGTGGCCGAGGGACTCGTACACCGACTTGAGCGCTGTCCACTGCGCGATGGCCAGATCGGTGTCCACCGGCTTGCTGGGGTCCATCCACGGGTTGATCACGTACTCGACGGTGAAGTGCCGCGGTTCGCACATGAGGTAGCGCCGGGTGGTGGGCACGCGCTCGGCCACCGAGAGGACGACCTGGGGGGACGCAGTGGTCATGGATCGAAATGTATGGGCGAGGTATACCCGCGAACAACGTCGCTGCGTTGCGGATAGAGCTACATAATGTTGCGTATGGATGCCATTGATCAGCGGATCGTTGCGCAGCTCGTGAAGGACGCGCGGTCCAGCTACGCCGAGATCGGCAAGGCGGTCTCGCTCTCCGCGCCCGCCGTGAAGCGGCGGGTGGACCGGTTGCTGGAGGCCGGGGTGCTGAAGGGGTTCACCGCGGTGGTCAACCCGGAGGCGCTGGGCTGGGGCACCGAGGCGTTCGTCGAGGTGTTCTGCGACAGCAACGTCTCCCCCGACCGCATCCGCCAGCGGCTGGAGCCGCTGCCCGAGGTCGTCGCCGCCTACACCGTCTCCGGCGCGGCCGACGCGATAGTGCACCTGCGCGCGGCGAACATCCACCACCTCGAGGACGCGCTGGAGCGGCTGCGCGCGGTGGACATGGTGTCCAGGACCATCTCCACCGTGGTGCTTTCCACACTCCTCGAACGCCTGCCCGCGCCGGAACCTCAGTAGGTTCACCGGACATGGCGGAATCAGCGGGAAAGACCGTACGGATGGAGCGCCGCGACGGCGTGGCCGTCATCACCCTGGACGACCCCGACCGGCGCAACGCGCTGACGCTGGCGATGTCCGCGGAGCTGGCGGACCTGGTCGACGGATGCGCCGAGGACCCGGCTGTCAACGCAATCGTGGTCACCGGCGCGCCGCCCGCCTTCTGCGCGGGCGCCGACCTGACCGTGCTCGGCGAGTCCAGGGAAGAGGGGCTCAAGCGCATCTACGCGGGCTTCCTGGCCGTCGCCCGGTCGCCGCTGCCGACCATCGCCGCGGTCAACGGGGCCGCCGTGGGAGCCGGGCTGAACCTGGCGCTGGCCGCCGACGTGCGCATCGCCGGGCCGATGGCCCGCTTCGACGCCCGCTTCCTGCAGCTGGGCATCCACCCCGGCGGCGGCATGACCTGGATGCTGCAGCGCCTGGTCGGACCGCAGGCCGCGACGGCGATGACGCTGCTCAGGCACATCCCCGACGCCGAGGAGGCCAAGCGGATCGGCCTGGCGCACGAGGTCGCCGACGACCCGGTGGCCGCCGCGGTCGGCGCGGCGGAGGCGGCGGCCGCTGCGCCCCGCGATCTCGTGCTGTCCACCAAGCGGACGCTGCGCGCGACCGCGGCGATGTCCGCGCACGACGACGCGATCGCCGCGGAGCTGATCGCGCAGGTGGCGTCCATGGACACCCCCGAATTCGCCCGACTCCTGGCAGCCATGAAGGAGCGGATCACCAAGCGGGGCTGAGACAATCCACACATGGGACCGTCCGGCATCCGAGATACTGTAACCCGGGGTTACAGTAAAATCAGGTACATATCAGGTGGGACCGGGATAGTGGGCGGCGCTGGCCACGCTTGACCGGCCGTCCAGCGGGCAGGACTACCCTCGGGCGCGCGGCGGGAGGCCAGGAGCGTCGGGCAGGAGAGGAATCGATGAGCACGAGTCTCGACGAAGGGGCGGCCGGGTCGACGCCCAGGCCGACCCGGGTGACCAAGCTGGACCGGGTGGTGATCCGCTTCGCGGGCGACTCCGGCGACGGCATGCAGCTGACCGGCGACCGGTTCACCTCCGAGGCCGCGGCCTTCGGCAACGACCTGTCCACGATGCCCAACTTCCCGGCCGAGATCCGCGCCCCGCAGGGCACGATCCCGGGCGTCTCCAGCTTCCAGGTGCACTTCGCCGACTACGACATCCTCACCCCGGGCGACCGGCCGGACGTGCTGGTGGCGATGAACCCGGCCGCGCTCAAGGCCAACATCGCCGACCTGCCCGCGGGCGGCATCCTCATCGTCAACACCGACGAGTTCGTCAAGCGCAACCTCTCCAAGGTCGGCTACGACGTCAGCCCGCTGGAAGACGAGTCGCTGTCGCAGTACCAGGTGTACGAGGTGGCGATGGCCACCCTGACCCAGGGCGCGCTCGCCGAGACCGGCCTGGGCAAGAAGGACGCCGAGCGCTGCAAGAACATGTTCGCCCTCGGCCTGCTCTCCTGGATGTACCACCGGCCCACCGAGGGCACCGAGCGGTTCCTGCGCGAGAAGTTCGCCCGCAAGCCCGAGATCGCCGAGGCCAACGTGCTGGCCTTCCGCGCGGGCTGGAACTACGGCGAGACCACCGAGGCGTTCGCCGTCACCTACGAGGTCGCCCCCGCGAAGCTGAACCCGGGCACCTACCGGCAGATCACGGGCAACACCGCGCTCGCCTACGGCGTCGTCGCCGCGGCCGAGCAGTCGCGGCTGCCGGTGTTCCTGGGCACCTACCCGATCACCCCGGCCTCGGACATCCTGCACGAGCTGAGCAAGCTCAAGCACTACAACATCACCACCTTCCAGGCCGAGGACGAGATCGCGGGCATCGGCGCGGCGCTGGGCGCCTCCTACGGCGGCGCGCTCGGCGTGACGAGCACCTCCGGCCCGGGCGTGGCGCTGAAGTCGGAGACGATCGGCCTCGCGGTGATGACCGAGCTGCCGCTGGTGATCATCGACGTGCAGCGCGGCGGCCCGTCGACGGGCCTGCCGACCAAGACCGAGCAGGCCGACCTGCTGCAGGCGCTCTACGGCCGCAACGGCGAGTCGCCGGTCGCGGTGCTCGCGCCGCAGTCCCCCGCCGACTGCTTCGCCATGGCGCTGGAGGCCGCGCGGATCGCGCTGACCTACCGCACCCCGGTGTTCCTGCTCTCCGACGGCGCGATCGCCAACGGCTCCGAGCCGTGGCTGATCCCCGACGTGGAGGACCTGCCGGACCTGTCGGTGGAGTTCGCCACCGAGCCCAACGGCGCCGACGGCGCGTTCCTGCCGTACCTGCGCGACCCCGAGACCCTGGCCCGCGCGTGGGCCGTCCCGGGCACCGCGGGCCTGCAGCACCGCATCGGCGGCCTGGAGAAGGCCGACGGCACCGGCAACATCTCCTACGACCCGGACAACCACGACCGCATGGTCCGGCTGCGCCAGGCCAAGATCGACGGCATCACCGTCCCCGACCTGACCGTCGACGACCCGTCCGGCAAGGCCAAGACGCTGGTGCTGGGCTGGGGCTCCTCCTACGGGCCCATCGGCGCGGCGTGCAGGCGGGTGCGCAAGCTCGGGCACGACGTCGCCCAGGCCCACCTGCGCTACCTGAACCCGTTCCCGCGCAACCTGGGCGAGGTCCTCTCCCGCTACGACAAGGTCGTGGTGCCGGAGATGAACCTCGGCCAGCTGGCGCTGCTGCTGCGGGCGAAATACCTGGTGGACGCCATCAGTTACACCAAGGTGGCAGGGCTGCCGTTCAAGGCGGAGGAACTGCAGGGCGTGCTGCTGGACATCGCGAAAGGGGCCGATGCCGCGTGACCACGATCGACCTGGGTCTGCCCGGTCTTGCGGGCGTGCCCGCAGCCGACGAACCGCAGAAGGCCAAGGACTACAAGTCCGACCAGGAAGTGCGCTGGTGCCCCGGCTGCGGTGACTACGTCGTGCTCAACGCCGTGCAGTCGTTCCTCCCGTCGCTCGGGCTCAAGCGGGAGAACATCGTCTTCGTCTCCGGCATCGGCTGCTCGTCGCGGTTCCCGTACTACATGAACACCTACGGGATCCATTCGATCCACGGGCGCGCCCCGGCCATCGCCACCGGCCTGGCCACCGCGCGGCCGGACCTGTCGGTGTGGGTCGTCACCGGTGACGGCGACGCGCTCTCCATCGGCGGCAACCACCTGATCCACACGCTGCGCCGCAACGTGAACCTGAAGATCCTGCTGTTCAACAACCGGATCTACGGGCTCACCAAGGGCCAGTACTCGCCGACGTCGGAGACCGGCAAGGTCACCAAGTCGACCCCGATGGGCTCGCTGGACTACCCGTTCAACCCGGTGTCGCTGGCGCTCGGCGCGGAGGCCACCTTCGTCGGCCGCGCGCTCGACTCCGACCGCAAGGGCCTCACCGAGGTGCTGCGGCAGGCCGCCGAGCACCGGGGGTCGGCGCTGGTGGAGATCTACCAGAACTGCCCGATCTTCAACGACGGCGCGTTCGACGTGCTCAAGGAGCCCGGCCAGGCCGAGCAGCGGCTCATCCCGCTGGAGCACGGCAAGCCGATCCGCTTCGGCGCCGAGGGCGAGTACGGCGTCGTCCGCTCCGGCTTCGGCGCGCTGGAGGTCGCCAAGGTCGAGGAGGTCGGCGAGGACGCGCTCGTCGTGCACGACGCGCACGCCACCGACCCGTCCTACGCCTTCGCCCTGTCGCGGCTGTCCACCCAGGACCTCAGCCACACCGTCACCGGCGTCTTCCGCTCGGTGCGGCGCGAGACCTACGACGACCTGGCCCGCGCGCAGGTCGCCGAGGCCCGCGAGGCCAAGCCGACCGACCTGCAGTCCCTGCTGCGCGGCAAGGACACCTGGACCGTCGTCGGCTGACCACGGGAAACGTCCGGCCCCCGTCCTCGTGGAGGATGGGGGCCGGTTCCGTTCTCGGGGGTGGCCTGGCGGCTCAGGCGTCCCAGCGGCTCAGGCCCGCGCGTTCGGCGTCGGCGGGGTTGCGGAACCACAGCTGGGCCCGGACGCGGGGGTAGTGCGGGGACTCGGTGGTGTGGAAGCGGTCCGCCACGCCCTTGACGGTGTACTCGTCGGAGGGGGCGCCGCCGTCGGGGAGCGGGAAGGCGGAGCCGGGGTGCGGGCCGGGGGCGATCTCGACGGCGGCCCAGCGCTCGTCGTAGGCGTTGTGGTCGATCAGGACGTCGTCGTTCAGCAGGTCGTCGAGGGTGCCGGTGAGCCTGCCCTCGGTGGTCGCCCTGGGGATGCGGCCGGTCGGCGGGTCGTCGACGGTGCGCGCGTCGGCCGCGGAGCCGCGCCGCCGGTACAGCCAGACGGCGACGCCGCCGAGCAGGAACGACAGCAGACACAGCACGAGGGGTCGACGCACCACATTCCTCCTAGCCCGGTCCTCGTTCTATCACTCTGGAACGATCACCGCGAGCCGAGGGAACGCGCCGGACCGGTCAAGCCAGCGGGCGGAACCCGACGCGCTCGGCGTCGGCGACCGTGCGGAACCAGACCTCGGCGACCGTGCGGTCGAATTTCGGCGATTCCGGGGAGCAGTACCGCAGCGCCGTGACGCTCGCCTTGACCCGGTACTCGCTCGACGGGGAGTTGCCGCCGGGCAGCGGCATCGCCGAGCCGGGGCCGAACGGGCCCGGCGGGACGAACGTGTCCACGCCGCCGGGCAGCACCTGCGACGCCCGGCCGCGGCGCGCCCGGCTCGGCGGCGGCACCGGCGCCTTGGCCGCCCCGCTCTCGTCGGCCGGACGGACCGGCTCGAACAGCGAGCGGACGCGGTCGGGCTCCGACTCGGCGGCGGGCTCCCGGGTGGCGGTGGCCGCGGACGTCGGGGCGGGCTTGGGCTCCGGGGTGGAGGTGCGCACGCCGAACGGGAACCGGTCGCCGGGCTTCTTGGGCACGCGCTTGGGCAGCGCGCCCGCCTGCGGCGCGGCGGGCTGGGCGGCGGGCTCGGGCTCCATCTGGTGCCTGCCCGCCCTCGGGTCCGCCTCGGCGTCCGGCCGCACGACGGGGGCGAACATGGTGGGCTCCGGCTCGGCGTCCACGCGCGCGGCGGGGCTGTGCCGGGTCGCCTCCGGGCTGTGCGCGGCCGCGCCGTCGGGGCGGGCGGCGGGGCTGTAGACGGTGGGCTCGGAGCCTGCACGGCCCTGTCCGCCCGCCTCCCGCTCGGCGGCGGTGGCCTGCTCGGCCCCGGCGCGCGCCTGCCCGAACGGGTCACGGTCGGCGGCAAGGCTGTGGGACGCCTGCTCGGAACCCGAACGCGCTTGCCCGAACGGGTCGCGCTCCGCGGCGGCGCTGTGGGACGACTGGTCGGAACCCGAACGCGCCTGACCGAACCGGTCACGCTCGGCAGCGGGGCTGTGGGGCGACTGGTCGGAGCCGGGGCGGGCCTGGCCGAACGGGTCGTGGTCGGTGTCGGGGCGGGCGGCCGGGCTGTACTGGGTCTGCTCGGCCTCGGCGCCTGGGCGGGCCGGGGGGCTGAACGGCTCGCTGTCGGGGCGGGCGGCCGGGCTGTACTGGGTCTGTTCCGACTCGGCGCCGGGGCGGGCGGGGAACTGCTCGCGGTCGGTGTCCGGGCGGACGGGAGGGCTGTAGATCGTCTGCTCGGTCGCGCCCTCGGGGAAGCCTGCCCGCTCGGGCTCGGTGGCCGGGGTGAACATCGGCGGGCGCTGGGCGAACGTCGTCGACTCGCCTGCCGGGGTCCGCTTCGGGAGGGCGTCGGCGTCGCCGGGGGTGCGCTTGGGAAGCGCGTCGGCATCGCCCGGGGTGCGCTTGGGCAGGGCGTCTGCCTCGGCAGCGGCGCGCTTGGGCAGGGAGTCGGCCTCGGCAGCGGCGCGCTTCGGGAGGGCGTCGTGGGTGCTGCGCGTGGGGTGGACGTCGGCGCCGCGCTTGGGGAGGGGGTCGGCCGTGGTCCGCTTCGGGAGCGCATCGCCGGGAGTGCGCTTGGGGAACGCCTCGGTCTCGGGTGCTCGGTGCTCTGTGTCCGGGGCGCGGTGCTGGGCTTCGGTGTCCTCGGCCCGGTGTCGCGAGTCCCGGGAAGCGCGGTGGTCGTCGGGGTCGTCCTCGCCGCCCACGGAGGGGAAATAGCGGGTCGAGGGGTCGGCCCACTCCTGCTCGTCCTCGGGGGTGAGCGCGCCGCGGTGGGGGTCGATGTCGTCGTCGAGGTCGTCGACCAGGGAGGAGTCCTGGTCGAGGTCGCGGATCAGGCTGCCGGAGATCGGGGTGGTGTGCTGGGTGAAGATCGTGCCCGTGCCGGGCTCGGGGAGGTCGTCGACGAGGTGCTCGTCGTCGGGGCTGTCCGCGTCGAGGCGGGAGACGTCGAAGCGCTCGGCGACCGGGATCCACTCCGGCTCGACCTCGGCGGGCGCCTCGACCGGCGGGTGCGGGGCGACCGGCGGGGTGTCGATCAGCTGGGTCGACTCGACGGCGGCGACGGCGGGCGGCTCGTCCGGCTCGTCGGCGGCCTCGGCGGGGGCGAGCAGATCGGGCTCGTCGCGGTCGAGGTCGTCGTGCCGCTCGGCCGGGGAGTCCTCGCCCCGGTCGAAACCGGGCAGCAGCGCGGGCGCGGCGGTCTTGGTCGCCGGGTAGTCGTCCGGGTCGAACTCGTCGTAGGGCCGCTCGGCCTGGTAGGCGGTGGACACCGGCTCGGAACGGCGGCTGCGCGCGTCGGCGAGGCTGTCCTCCAGCTCGATGACGCGCCGTCGGGCGGGTCGGGCCACCAGCGCCCAGCACAGGAGCGCGCCGACCAGGAAACCGGCGAGGCTCCACAGCCACACCTGCCCGAAGAACGGCATCGTGCCACTTCTCCTTCCCGGTCGAGCCGCGCGCCCGCCCGCTCAGCGACTAGGAGAGGCTACTGCGCCGCCTTTCCCGGCGTGCGCGAGCCACGCATTTCGGCGAACGGATTCCGATACCGCGCCGAGATAGCGTCGTTATAGCGCTCAGTGCGTTCGTGCGACCACGTAGCGTGTCAATAGGTGCAGCGCTTCCCGGGCCGGGGAGTCCGGCAGCGTCGCCAGTTCGGCGTCGGCGCGCGCGGTGTAGTCGTCGAGGGTCTGCCGGGCGCGGACCAGGCCGGGCGAGACGCGCAGCAGCCCCAGCGCCTCCTCGACGGCGGCGTCGTCGGTGATCGGGCCCGCGAGCAGCTTCGCCAGCCTCGGGTCGGGGTCCTCGGCCAGCGCGTACAGCATCGGCAGCGTCCGGACGCCCTCGCGCAGGTCGGTGCCCGGCGTCTTGCCGGACTCGGCGGCGGGCGAGGCGATGTCGATGACGTCGTCGGAGATCTGGAACGCCGCGCCGATGATCTCGCCGACCCGGTGCAGGGTCTCGACCTGCGCGGCGTCCGCGCCGGAGAACATCGCGCCGTAGCGGCCAGCGGTCGCGATCAGCGAACCGGTCTTCTGCCCGATCACCGACAGGTAGTGCGCGATCGGGTCCTCGTCGCGCGGGCCGACGGTCTCGCGCATCTGCCCGGTCACCAGCTCGCGCATCGTCTCGGCGATGACCCGGGTCGCCAGCGGCCCGAGGTCGGCGACCAGCATCGACGCGTGGGCGAAGAGGAAATCGCCGGTCAGGATCGCCACCGAGTTGTCCCAGCGCGCGTTGGCGCTGGCGTCCCCGCGGCGCATGGTGGCCTCGTCCATGACGTCGTCGTGGTACAGCGTGGCCAGGTGCACGAGCTCCACGGCCGCGGCCGCGGCGATGACCTCGTCGGTGGTGCCCGCGTTGAACTGCGCGGCCACCAGCGTGAACAGCGGGCGGAACCGCTTGCCACCGGCCCGCACCAGGTGCAGCGCGGCCTCGTCGACGAACTCGACGTCGCTGTGCACGGCGCTGCGCAGCAGGTCCTCGACCCGACGGAGCCCGTCGACGACGGTGGCCGTCAGCTCGGGGTCCGCGTTCTCCAAGCCCAACGACGCGGGCAGGACGTTCTCGGTGGCAGACACAGCCGCGAGCCTACTTGCCCGCCTTGACCCGGTTCAGGCCAACGGGAGTGGCGCGCGTCATGGCCGGACACGACGGACGGGCGCGGTCGATGTCCGACCGCGCCCGTCCGTCGACCGCAGGAACTACCGGATGGCGAAAGCGCCGCCCGCCGCCCAGTCCAGGGCGAACGCCGGGGCGACGCCCAGCAGCAGGGTGACGATGACGCCGAGGGTGATCGCCGCCGTGGTGAAGGCGCCGGGCACGGTGACCGTCGGGCCGTCCTCCGCCGGGGCGCTGAAGTACATCAGCACGATCACCCGCAGGTAGAAGAACGCCGCCACGGCCGAGGCGACCAGGGCGATGACGACCAGCGGGGCCATCCCGTCGGAGAGCGCGGCCTCGAACACCACGAACTTCCCGACGAAGCCGGAGGTCAGCGGGACGCCCGCCATGGCCAGCAGCAGGAAGGTGAACACGCCCGCCACCAGCGGCGACCGCTTCGCCAGGCCCGCCCACTGCGACAGGTGCGTCGCCTCGCCGTCCGGGCCGCGGACCAGGCTGACGACGCCGAACGCGGCCAGCGTGGTGAAGGCGTAGGTAAGCAGGTAGAACAGCGTGCTCGACAGGCCCTTCTCGGTCAGCGCGATGGCCCCGATGAGCAGGAAGCCCGCGTGCGCCACCGAGGAGTAGGCCAGCATCCGCTTCACGTCGGTCTGGGTCAGGCCCAGCACCGCGCCGACGACCATCGAGATGATCGCGATGCCCCACAGGACGCCGCGCCACTCCCAGCTGGTCGACTCGAAGGCCACCTGCAGGACCCGCAGGATGCCGCCGAACGCGGCGACCTTGGTGCACGCGGCCATGAACGCGGTGACGGGGGTCGGCGCGCCCTGGTAGACGTCCGGGGTCCAGGTGTGGAACGGGCCGACGGACGCCTTGAACAGCAGGCCGACGACCAGCAGGCCGAGCCCGGCGAACAGCAGCGTGTCCGAGCGGTCGGTGCCCGCGGCGGCCGCGCCGATGTCGGCGAGGCGCACCGAGCCGGAGTAGCCGTACAGCAGCGCGATGCCGTAGAGGAAGAACGCCGAGGCGAACGCGCCGAGCAGGAAGTACTTGACCGCCGCCTCCTGGGAGAGCAGGCGGCGGCGCCGGGCGAGGCCGCACATCAGGTACAGCGGCAGCGACAGCACTTCCAGCGCGATGAACATCGTCAGCAGGTCGTTGGCCGCGCAGAAGATCATCATGCCGCCGAGCGCGAACAGCGTCAGCGGGAAGACCTCGGTCTGCATGCCGGTCGACTGGACCTGCGCCCGGTCCTGCACCGTCCCGGGGCGGATGGCGGCGGTCGCCACGAAGGCGCCGCCGGGCTCCACCGAGCGGTCGGCGATCAACAGGACCGCGCCCACCGACAGGGCCAGCAGCGTGCCCCACAGGAACAGCGCCGGGCCGTCGACGGCGAGCGTGCCGTACATGGCCAGCTCACCGGCCTCCGGCGCGTCGACGATGTAGCCCGCCAGGGCCGCGCCCGCGCCGACGATGGCCAGCAGGGTCAGCACGACCTGCGTCGACCAGCGCTGGTGCTTGGGCAGGAACGCCTCCACCAGCACGCCAGCGCACGCCGCCGCGAGGATGATCAGGATCGGCCAGACCGCGCCGACCGGCGGCGGCTCGATCGCGGTGGTCTCGGGCACCGGCAGCGGCTCCTGGGCCAGGTACGTCAGCACTGCGCTTGCTCCTCATCGGACTGGACCGGGTCGACCAGACCGGCCTCGCACATGGTGGCGGCCACGGACGGCTCCACCGTGTCCAGCACCGGCTTCGGGAAGATCCCGAGCGCGACGACCAGCAGGACCAGCGGGGCGAGCACGAGCTTCTCCCGCCCGGACAGGTCCGCGATGGCCTTCCTGGCCCCGACCTCGGGGGCCACGACCGCGCCGGGGCCGCCCGCCGCGCCGACGATGGCGTCGCCGCGCAGCGGGCCCTGCATGATCCGCTGGTACAGCCACAGCACGTACAGCGCGGCCAGGACCATGCCCACCGTGGCGATGATCGTGTGGACGGGCGCGTTCGGGAACGAGCCGATCAGCACCAGGAACTCGCTGATGAACGAGTTGGTGCCGGGCAGCGACATGCTGGACAGACCGGCGATGAGCAGCATGCCCGCCAGCACCGGGGTCAGCTTGGCCATGCCGCCGTAGTCGGCGATCCGCGCCGAGCCGCCCCGGAAGATCACCATGCCCAGCACCAGGATCAGCATGCCGGTGGCGATGCTGTGGTTGACCATGTAGGTCACCGACCCGGTCAGCGACTGCGTGCTGAAGGCGAAGATGCCCAGCGCGATGAAGCCGAAGTGGGCGATCGAGACGTAGGCGACGAAGCGCTTCATGTCGCTCTGGCCCGCGGCCAGCAGCGAGCCGTAGATGACGCCGACCGCGGCCAGCAGCAGCACCAGCCAGGACAGCTCCTTGCTGGCGTCGGGGGTCATCGGCAGCAGGAAGCGCAGGAACCCGAAGGTGCCGACCTTGTCCAGGATGCCGACCAGCAGCACCGCGACGCCCATCGGCGCCTCCGCGGTGGCGTCCGGCAGCCAGGTGTGCACCGGGACCAGCGGCGCCTTCACCGCGAAGGCGATGAAGAAGCCGAAGAAGATCCAGATCTGGGTGGTCAGCGGCGCCGCCGAGACGACCGGGACCAGTTCCTCCCACAGGAACGTGCCCTGGCCGAGGGTGTCGGAGGCCAGCGAGTACGCCGCGATCACCGAGGCCAGCATGATCAGGCCGCCGAGGAAGGAGTACAGGAAGAACTTGACCGCCGCGTACTGCCGGTTCGCCCCGCCGTATGACCCGATCAGGAAGTACATCGGGATCAGCATGATCTCGAACAGCACGTAGAACAGGAACACGTCGGTCGCGGCGAACACGCCGACGGTCAGCGCCTGCTCCAGCAGGATCAGCGCGAAGAACCCGCCCTTCGTGCGGCCCTCCGGCAGCCGGTCGGCCCAGCCCGCGCCGATCACGATCGGCACCAGCAGCGCGATGACCGCGATCATCACCAGCGCGATGCCGTCCACGCCCCAGGCGATGTGCACGCCGAACGCGGGGATCCAGTCCAGCGTGGTGCCCAGCTGCAGCCGCTCGCCCGCCGGGTCGTAGAGCGACCAGGCGACACCGGCGAGCACCAGCTCGACGACGCTGAACGCCAGCGCCGCGAGCTTGGCCGTCTTGTCGTTGCCGCGCAGGGCGACGGTGACCGCCGCGCCCACCAGCGGGACGGCCAGCAGCGCCCAGAGCACCCAGGAGTCGGCCGTTGACGTCATGCGAACCTCACCATCAGCAGTGCGGCGATCACGAGGATCGACCCGCCGAGCATGGACAGCGCGTAGGAGCGCACGAAGCCCGTCTGCGTGCGGCGCAGGCGGCCCGAGCTGCCGCCCAGGCCCGCCGCGATGCCGTTGACCAGGCCGTCGACGCCGCGGTTGTCGACGAAGACCAGCGCCCGGGTCAGCCACGTGCCCGGCTTGGCGAACAGCGCCTCGTTCAGGTGGTTGCCGTAGAGGTCCGCGCGCGCGGCCCGGACCGGCCAGGACACCCGCTGCGGCCGCTCGACCGGCTGCTCACCCCGGGCGAACAGCAGGTACGCCAGGCCCGCGCCGATGACCATCGCCACGGTGGCCATGACGGCGACCATGCCGTGGGAGACCAGGCCCTCGCGCTCGGCGACCGCGCCGACGCTGGGCTCCAGCCACTCGGGGAGCATCGTGGCCAGGATGCCGCCCGCGGCGACCGAGCCGAACGCCAGGATGATCATCGGGATGGTCATCGTCGACGGCGACTCGTGCGGGTGGTAGTCCTTGCCGTCCTCGCTCTTGAGCCCTTCCCAGCGCGGCTTGCCCAGGAAGACCAGGACCAGCAGGCGGGTCATGTAGAACGCGGTCAGCAGCGCGCCCAGCAGGGCCGCGCCGCCGAAGACCCAGCCGCGCCACCCCTCCTCGCCGAACGCGGCGTAGATGATCTCGTCCTTGGAGAAGTACCCGGACAGGAACGGGAAGCCGATCAGCGCGAGGTAGCCGAGGGCGAAGGTGGCGAAGGTGATCGGCATCTTCTTCCACAGCCCGCCCATGCGGCGGATGTCGCCCTCGTCGTTCATGCCGTGCATGACCGAGCCCGCGCCGAGGAACAGCCCGGCCTTGAAGAAGCCGTGGGTCAGCAGGTGCAGGATGCCGAAGGCGTAGCCTGCCGGGCCGAGGCCGACGGCGAGCATCATGTAGCCGATCTGGCTGACCGTCGAGTACGCCAGGACCTTCTTGAAGTCGTCGTAGGCGCAGCCGATGACGCAGCCCAGCAGCAGCGTGAACGCGCCGACGATCATCACGACCAGCCGCGCGTCCGCAGCCTGCGGCAGCGAGTAGATCGGGCTGGACCGGGCGATCAGGTACACGCCCGCGGTCACCATCGTCGCCGCGTGGATCAGGGCGGAGACGGGGGTCGGACCGGCCATCGCGTCGGGCAACCACGCCTGCAGCGGGAACTGGCCCGACTTGCCGCACGCGCCCAGCAGGAGCAGCAGCCCGATGGCCACCACGACCGCCGTCGACTGCCCGCCGATCTGCTCGAACACCCCCGCGTAGGAGGTGGTGCCCATCGTCTTGAACATGAGGAAGATCGCCAGGGCGAGGCCGACGTCGCCGACCCGGTTCATCAGGAACGCCTTCTTGGCGGCCGTGGCCGCGTAGCCGCGGCCCTGGTACCAGCCGATCAGCAGGTACGAGGCGAGGCCGACACCCTCCCAGCCGAAGTACAGCGTCACGAACCCGTTGCCCAGCACCAGCAGCAGCATCGCGGCGATGAACAGGTTCAGGTAGGCGAAGAACCGGCTGCGGTCCTCCCGCTCGTGGCCCATGTAGCCGATCGAGTAGATGTGGATCAGCGCGCCCACACCGGTGATCAGCAGCACGAACGTCAGCGACAGCGGGTCGATCCGCAGGGCGATGTCGACGTCGAGGGAGCCGACCGGGATCCACTCGAACAGCAGCAGGTCCTGCGTGCGCTGGTCGGGGCTCAGCCCGGTGCTCTCGAAGAACAGCACCAGGCCGTAGACGAACGCGCCCAGCACGGTCGCGCTGCCCAGCAGGTGCCCCCAGCCCTGCGCCCGCCTGCGCCCGGCCAGCAGCAGCACGGCCGCGCCGAGCGCGGGGAGCGCCAGCAGGAGCCAGGCCTGCGACGCGGCCCCGGTCGCGGGGGCGACCTCAGCAGCGAGGTTGATGCTCACCGAGTTCCCCTTAGTACTTCAGCAGGTTCGCGTCGTCGACCGACGCGGTCCGGCGGGTGCGGAAGATCGACATGATGATCGCCAGGCCGACCACGACCTCGGCCGCGGCCACGACCATCACGAAGAACGCCATCACCTGGCCGTCCAGCGACCCGTTGATCCGGGCGAAGGTGACCAGGGACAGGTTCACGGCGTTGAGCATCAGCTCGATGCACATGAACACCACGATCGCGTTGCGCCGCACCAGCACGCCGACGGCGCCGATCGTGAACAGCAGCGCCGAGAGCAGCAGGTAGTAGGTGGGCGTCATTTCCCGTCCTCCTTGCCGGTGAGCGCCTTCGCGTCCGGCTCGGCTCCCTCGCCCGCGACGGCCTTGCGGTCGTCGTCGAGGGTCTCGGCGACGGTGGCGTCGATCAGCCGGGACAGCGACTCCGGGGCGACCGAGCCGTCGGGCAGCAGCGCCGGGGTGGCCACCGAGTTGGCGGTGGCGAACACGCCGGGGCCAGGCAGCGGCGACGGGCGGTCGTGCTCGCCGCGGAAGCGGGCGACGACCAGCTCGCGCTGGGTGCGCTTGCCCGAGCGCGACCGGTCGATGTAACCCAGGATCATCGCGCCGACCGCAGCGGTGATCAGCAGCGCCGAGGTCAGCTCGAACGGGAACAGGTAGTCGGTGAAGATCGCCCGGCCGAGGCTCTCGACGTTGCCGCCGTTGGCGTTGGGCTCGTCCAGGCCCAGCGGGGTGACCTCGGTGAGCGAGCGGGCCAGCGCGCCGACGACCAGCACGGCCATGCCGACGCCGAGGACGGTCGCCCACAGCCGCTGCCCGCGCAGCACCTCGACCACCGAGTCCGATGAGTCGCGGCCGACGAGCATCAGCACGAACAGGAACAGCATCATGATCGCGCCGGTGTAGACGATGATCTGCACGAACCCGAGGAACGGGGCCTGCTGGACCATGTAGAGCACGCCCAGGCTGAGCATCGTCATGACCAGGAACAGCGCCGAGTGCACGGCGTTGCGGGCGAAGATCATGCCGAGCCCGCCAGCCAGGGCCAGCGGCCCGAGGATCCAGAACGCCACGGCCTCGCCGGTGGAGACCGCCGCGGCCTCCTGGGCCAGAAGCATCGCGCTCACTCCGCCTCCCCGGAATCAACCGCGGTGGTCGCGTTGAGCTGGAACACGCCTGCTCGGCGGGTGCCCGCGGCTGATTCGCGTTCCGTTCCCCTTAGGTGCGGTTGGCAGCGACTCGCGGTCGACAGAAGGTCCGTCACTTGCCCTCCCCATTCGTCGCCAGCTCCGGGCCGCGGACGTAGTAGTCCTGCTCGGTGTCGCCGAGGCGCATCGGGTGCGGCGGCTGCTCCATGCCCGGCAGCAGCGGCGCGAGCAGCTGCTCCTTGGTGTAGATCAGCCGCTGCCGGTCGTCGTCGGCCAGCTCGAACTCGGTGATCATCGTCAGCGAGCGGGTCGGGCAGGCCTCGACGCACAGGCCGCAGCCGATGCAGCGCAGGTAGTTGATCTGGTAGTCGGCGCCGTAGCGCTCGCCCGGGGAGTAGCGCTCCTCGTCGGTGTTGTCGCCGCCCTCGACGAAGATCGCGTCGGCCGGGCAGGCCCACGCGCACAGCTCGCAGCCGACGCACTTCTCCAGCCCGTCCGGGTGCCGGTTGAGCTGGTGGCGGCCGTGGTAGCGGGGCGCGGCGCCCGGCCAGTCCTCCGGGTACTCCTCGGTCACGACCTTCTTGAACATCGTGCCGAAGGTCACCCCGAAGCCCTTGAGCGGATCGAAAATGCTCATTGCTCGGTCTCCTTCTCGGCCGGTCCGCCGACCGCGGCGGGCTGGCGGCGCTTGCGGGCCCGCACGGCCTTGGGGCTGTTCTTGTCCGGCACCTGCAGGTCCAGCGGCGGGACCGGGTAGCCGCCGCCGGTCAGCTCGACCGGCTTCGGGCCCTGCTGGACGGTCTTCTCCGGCAGCAGGAAGCTCAGCCCGATCAGCAGGAGCAGCAGCACGCCGCCGGCGACGAGGATCGTGGTCGAGGAGATCTCGCCCTCGGCGCGGAAGGCGCGGATGGCGGTCACGCCGACGATCCACACCAGGTTCGCCGGGACCAGGAACTTCCAGCCCAGCCGCATGAACTGGTCGTAGCGCAGCCGGGGCAGCGTGCCGCGCAGCCAGATGAAGACGAACAGCAGCAGCAGCGTCTTGCCGAAGAACCAGATCAGCGGCCACCAGCCGCTGTTGAACATGTTGTCGTTGATCAGCGAGATCGGCCACGGCGCCATGTACCCGCCGAGGAACAGCGTGGTGCACATCGCCGAGACGATGACCATGTTCACGTACTCGGCGAGGAAGAACAGCGCGAACTTCATCGAACTGTACTCGGTGTGGAAGCCGCCGACCAGCTCCGACTCGGCCTCGGGGAGGTCGAACGGGGCGCGGTTGGTCTCGCCGATCATCGACACGAAGAAGATCAGGAAGCTGGGCACCAGGGTGACCGCGAACCAGATGCCCGTCTGCGCGTCCACGATGTCCCCTGTGGACAGCGACCCGGCGTGCAGGATCACCGCCACGATGGACAGGCCGAGCGCGATCTCGTAGGAGATCACCTGCGCCGCCGAGCGCAGGCCGCCGAGCAGCGGGTACGGCGAGCCGGACGACCAGCCTGCGAGCACGATGCCGTAGACGCCCAGCGACGAGCAGGCAAGCACGACCAGCACGCCGACCGGCAGGTCGACCAGCTGCAGCACGGTGCGCTCGCCGAAGATGCTCACCTCGGGTCCGAACGGGATCACCGAGAAGGCCAGGAACGCGGGCACCGTGGACACGATCGGCGCCAGGAAGTAGACCTTCCGGTCGGCCGTGTCCGGGATGATCTGCTCCTTGAACGGCAGCTTGATCGCGTCCGCGAGGGACTGCAGCCAGCCGCCGGGGCCGACCCGGTTGGGGCCGGGGCGGTGCTGCATGCGGGCGACGACCTTGCGCTCCCAGATGATCATGAACATGGTCATCAGGGCGCCCAGCGCGAGCAGGGCGACGCACTTGATCAGGATCAGCCAGAACGGGTCGTCGGCCAGGAGTTCAGCCCTGGTCATGCGTTGCCTCCCTCGGAGCCTGCCACGGACACGACGTCGCCGTGGCCAGCGCCCAGCGTCGCGCGCAGCGCGGAGCCGGGTGAGTTCGCGGGCAGCCAGACCACGCCGTCGGGCAGGTCGGCCACGTGCACCGGGACGTCGACCGTGCCGCGCGCGGTCGACACCCGGGCGGTCCCGGTGACGGCCACGCCCAGCCGGGTCGCGGTGTCCAGCGACATGCGGGCGTAGACCGGGCGCCGGGTGCCCGCCAGGTGCGGCTCGCCGTCCTGCAGCGAGCCGTTGTCCAGCAGCATCCGCCAGGACGCCAGCACGGCCTCGCCGTCGCCTGCGGTCCTCGGGGCGGCGGCGACGTCCGGCGCGCCCACCGAGCGGGCGACGGCGTTCTCGCCGGTCAGCTTGGCCAGGTCGGCGGCGGCGGCCTCCGGGGTCTGGGTGAACAGGTCGGCGTCCATCTCCACGGCGAGCGTGTCGAGCACCCGGCAGTCCGGCAGCGCGCCGCTGGTCTCCAGCGTGGTGCCGAACGGCCTGCGGCGGCCCTCCCAGTTGAGGAAGCTGCCCGACTTCTCCACCGCGGCCGCGACCGGGAGCACCACGTCGGCCAGCGCGGTGACCGCGCTGTGCCGCAGCTCCAGGCTGACCACGAAGCCCACCTCGGCCAGCGCGCGCAGCGCCAGCTCCGGGTCGGCGAGGTCGTACGGGTCGACGCCGCCGACCACCAGGCCGCCGAGCTGTCCGGCCGCCGCGGCGGCCAGGATCGCGTCGGTGTCGCGGCCCGGCAGCGCGGGCAGCGCGCCCTCGGCCAGGCCCCAGACCTGCTCGACGGCGGCCCGCGCCCCGGCGTCGGCCACCGGGCGCCCGCCCGGCAGCAGCGTCGGGACGGCGCCGGCGTCGAGCGCGCCGCGCTCGCCCGCGCGGCGGGGGATCCAGGCGACCTTCGCGCCCGTGCTCGCCGCCAGCCGCAGGACCGCGCTGAACAGGCCGGGGATCGCCGCGGCGCGCTCGCCGACCAGGATCACCGCGCCCTCGGCGCCCAGCGCCGCGTTGACGTCGGGCGCGTGCTGGGCCAGCGCGTCCAGCGTCCTGGGCTCCGCGCCGGGGGCGCAGGCGAGCAGCGTGCCCATGGTCTTGGTGACGCTCGGGCTGCTCCACTGCCCCACGTGGAACACCTTGGCGCGCTTCGTGCGGGCCGCCTTGCGCAGCCGCAGGAAGACGATCGGCGCCTCCTCCTCGGGCTCGAACGCCACGCACAGCACGGCGGGGGCGTTCTCGATCCCGGCGAAGGTGACCCCGTCGTCCGGCGAGGTGTTCACCACGGTGGCGGCGAGGAAGTCTAGCTCCTCGGCCGAGTGCGGCCGGGCGCGGAAGTCCACGTCGTTGGTGCCCAGGGCGATGCGGGCGAACTTGGCGTAGGCGTAGGCGTCCTCGACGGTCAGCCTGCCGCCCGCCAGCACGCCGACGCCCTGGTCCCGGGCGGCCAGCAGGCCGTCCGCGGCCACCCGCAGCGCCTCGGTCCAGCTCGACTCGACGAGCTCACCGGTCTTGGCGTCGCGCACCATCGGCCGGGTGATCCGGTCGGGCTGGGTGGTGTAGCGGAAGGCGAAGCGGCCCTTGTCGCAGATCCACTCCTCGTTGACCTCGGGGTCCTCGCCCGCCAGCTTGCGCATGACCTTGCCGCGCCGCCAGTCCGTGCGCTCGGCGCAGCCGGACGAGCAGTGCTCGCACACGCTCGGCGTCGAGACCAGGTCGAACGGCCGCGACCGGAACCGGTAGGCGGCGCTGGTGAGCGCGCCGACCGGGCAGATCTGGATGGTGTTGCCGGAGAAGTAGCTCTGGAACGGCTTCTCCTCGGCGATGCCGATCTGCTGCTGCGCGCCGCGCTCCAGCAGCTCGATGAACGGGTCGCCCGCGATCTGGCTGGAGAACCGCGTGCAGCGCTGGCAGAGCACGCAGCGCTCGCGGTCGAGCAGCACCTGGGTGCTGATCGGGATCGGCTTGGCGAAGGTCCGCTTGGTCTCGTGGAAGCGCGAGTCCGCGCGGCCGTTGGACATCGCCTGGTTCTGCAGCGGGCACTCGCCGCCCTTGTCGCAGATCGGGCAGTCCAGCGGGTGGTTGATGAGCAGCAGCTCCATCACGCCCTGCTGGGCCTTGTCGGCGACCGGCGAGGTGTGCTGGGTCTTGACGACCATGCCGCCCGCGACCGTGATCGTGCAGCTGGCCTGGGGCTTCGGCATCGGCCGACCGCCCATCTCGACCTCGACCAGGCACTGGCGGCAGGCGCCTGCCGGGTCCAGCAGCGGGTGGTCGCAGAACCGCGGGATCATGATCCCCAGCCGCTCCGCGGTGCGGATGACCAGCTCGCCCTTGGGCGCGTCGACCTCGACCCCGTCGATGGTCAGCCGCACGTGGCCTTCCGGGACGGGCCTGTCGGTCTTGGGGTTCTCCGGGGCGATCGTCATGACTGGACTCCGGGCTGGGCTCCTACGAGTTCCGGATTGCGCTTGCGGTTCTTCTCGCACAGCGCAAGGAACTCGTTGCGGAAGTACTTGATGCCGCTGGTGATCGGGCTGACCGCGCCGTCGCCGAGGGCGCAGAAGCTGCGGCCGAGGATGTTGTCGCAGATGTCGAGCAGCGTGTCGATGTCGGACTCGGTGCCCTCACCGGCGACCATCCGCTCCAGGATGCCGGTCAGCCAGTAGGTGCCCTCGCGGCACGGCGTGCACTTGCCGCAGGACTCGTGCTCGTAGAACTGGGTCCACTTCATGACCGCCCACGGCACGGACACGGTCTCGTTGAAGACCATGACCGCGGTGGTGCCCAGCATCGAGCCCGCCTCGGCCGCGCCCTCGAAGTCCAGCGGGACGTCGAGGTGCTCGGCGGTGAACATCGGCGTGGACGAGCCGCCCGGGGTCCAGAACTTCAGCGGGACGCCGTCCTTCATGCCGCCCGCCATGTCCAGCAGCTCGCGCAGCGTGGTGCCCAGCGGCGCCTCGTACTGGCCGGGGTTGGTCACGTGCCCGGAGATCGAGTAGATCTTCGGGCCGGGCGACTTCTCGGTGCCCATCGTGCGGAACCAGTCGCTGCCGCCGTTGACGATGAACGGCACGCTGGCGATGGTCTCGACGTTGTTGACCGTGGTCGGCGCGGCGTAGAGACCGGCGGCCGCGGGGAACGGCGGCTTGAGCCGGGGCTGGCCGCGGCGGCCCTCCAGCGAGTCCAGCAGCGCGGTCTCCTCGCCGCAGATGTAGGCGCCCGCGCCCGCGTGCACGACGATGTCGAGGTCGTAGCCCGAGCCGAGGATGTCCTTGCCCAGGTAGCCCGCGTCGTAGGCCTCGCGCACGGCGGCGTTGAGGCGGCGGATGCAGTGCAGTGCCTCACCGCGCACGTAGATGAAGCAGTGGTGCGCGCGCATCGCGTACGAGGCGATGATGCAGCCCTCGATGAGCGAGTGCGGGTCGGCCATCATCAGCGGGATGTCCTTGCACGTGCCCGGCTCGCCCTCGTCGGCGTTGATCACCAGGTAGTGCGGCTTGTCCTCGTTGGGCGGCATGAACGACCACTTGACGCCCGCGGGGAAGCCCGCGCCGCCCCGGCCGCGCAGGCCGGAGGCCTTGACCAGCTCGACGAGCTGCTCCGGGGTGCCCTTGAGCGCCTTGCGGATGGCGGTGTAGCCCTCCAGCTGCTCGTAGGTCCTGATGGACCACGAGTTCGGCGACAGCCAGCGCTTGGTCAGCACCGGGGTGACCGGTGCGGGCTTGTTGGGAGTGCTCATCGGTCCGCCTCCCCGGAATCGACCATGGTGGTCACGTCGGCGTTGGAACCGCCCGTCGTGTGGGTGTCAGTGGCTAGATTGCGTCCCGTTCCCCTTGGGTCCGGCCTGCAGCCACGCGGCTCATGCCTCACTTCTTCTGCACCTCCGGAAGCGGGGCCTCGTCGGGCATCGCGGGCGCGACCCAGCCGCGCTCGTGGGCCAGCTTCGCGCCGCGCAGCGTCTCCACCGCGGCGGACGGTCCGTCCACACCGGCCTGGTACTCGGCCTCGTCCTCCGGGAAGAACCCGGCCAGCTCCAGCTCCGCGGTGCGGAAGTCGCGCAGCGGCGCGCCGCGGGTGGGCGCGGGGCGCTCGCCGTTGCGCAGCTTGTCGACCAGCTCGACCGCGGAGTCCACGGTTTGGTTGTCGAAGTACTCGTAGTTCACCTGGATGACCGGGCCGAGGTCGCAGGCGGCCAGGCACTCGGCGTGCTCCAGCGTGATCGAGCCGGGCGCGCCCGGCTCCCCCGCCGTCTCGTTGTGGCCCAGGCGCTTCCCGTCGGCGCCGAGGTGCTCCCCGAGCCTGCGGTAGATGTCGTCACCGCCCAGCACCGCGCACAGGGTGTTGGTGCAGACCGACACCAGGTGCTCGCCGCAGGTCTTGCGCTTGTACATCGTGTAGAACGTGGCGACCGCGCTGACCTCGGCGGGCGTCAGGCCCAGCTGCTCGGCGCAGAAGTGGATGCCCGCCTGGCTGACCCGGCCCTCCACCGACTGCACCAGGTGCAGCATCGGCAGCAGCGCCGAGCGCGACTGCGGGTACCGGGCGACGATCGCCTCGGCGCGCTCGACGGTCTTGGCGTCGAACACGCTCAGGTCCGGCGTGCCCTCCTCGACCAGGTGCTCCGCCGGGACGGGCGCGATCTTCACCACGTCGACGTCCGGCACGGTCTCCTGGTGGGTCGGGCCGCCGCCGACGCTGGAGCCGCCGTAGGTCTTGCCGGTGTTCAGGGACTCCGCGCTCACCGGTCACACCCCCCCATCACGGGATCGATCGAGGCGATGGCCGCGATCACGTCGGCGACCATGCCGCCCTCGCTCATCGCGGGCATCGCCTGCAGGTTCACGAAGCTGGGCTCGCGCACGTGCACGCGGACCGGGCGGGTGCCGCCGTCGGAGACCAGGTGGTAGCCCAGTTCGCCGCGCGGGGACTCGACCGGCACGTACACCTGGCCCGCCGGGACCTTGAAGCCCTCGGTGACCAGCTTGAAGTGGTGGATCAGCGACTCCATCGACTGGCCCATGATCTTGCGGACGTGCTCGAGGGAGTTGCCGAGCCCGTCGGAGCCGATGGTCAGCTTGGCGGGCCAGGCGACCTTGGCGTCGTCGACCATCACCGGGCCGGGCTCCAGCCTGCGCAGCGCCTGCTCGATGATCCGCAGCGACTGGTGGATCTCCTCCAGCCGCAGCAGGTACCGGGCGAAGGCGTCGGCGTCGGTGGAGGTCGGGACCTCGAAGTCGTAGTCCTCGTAGCCCAGGTACGGCTCGGTCTTGCGCAGGTCCCAGGCCAGGCCCGCGGAGCGCAGCACAGGGCCGGTGATGCCCAGCGCGAGGCAGGCGTCCACGGGCAGGTAGCCGACGTCCTTGAGGCGGTTGCGCCAGATCGGCTGGCCGGTGAGCAGCTTGTCGTAGTCGGGCAGCCGCTTGCGCATCACCTTGATGAAGCCGGTGACCTGCTGGTGGTAGTCGTCCGGCAGGTCCTGGGCGACGCCGCCGGGGCGGATGAACGCGTGGTTCATGCGCAGGCCGGTCAGGTGCTCCAGCAGGTGCAGCGCTTCCTCGCGCTCGCGGAAGCCGGAGGTCATCGCGGTCAGCGAGCCCAGCTCCATGCCGCCGGTGGCCAGCGCGACCAGGTGCGAGGAGATGCGGTTGATCTCCATCAGCATGACCCGGATCGTCTGCGCGCGCGGCGGGGCCTCGATGCCGAGCAGCTTCTCCACCGCCAGGCAGTAGGCGGTCTCGTTGTGCAGCGGCGCGAGGTAGTCCATGCGCGTCACGAACGTGACGCCCTGGGTCCAGGTGCGGTACTCGCAGTTCTTCTCGATGCCGGTGTGCAGGTAGCCGATGACGCTGCGCGCCTGGGTGACGGTCTCGCCCTCCAGCTCCAGCACCAGGCGCAGCACACCGTGGGTGGACGGGTGCTGCGGGCCCATGTTGATGACGATGCGCTCGTCGTGCTGGGCGTCCTCGAGCACCTCGTCCCAGTCGCCACCGGTGACGGTGTAGACCTTGCCCTCGGTGGTGTTGCGCGCTTCCGCGTAGTCGTGCGTGGTCACGAGTACGACCTCCGCTGGTCGGGCGGAGGGATCTCCGCGCCCTTGTACTCCACCGGGATGCCGCCCAGCGGGTAGTCCTTGCGCTGCGGGTGGCCGTCCCAGTCGTCCGGCATGAGGATCCGGGTGAGCGCGGGGTGCCCGTCGTAGACGATGCCGAACATGTCCCACGCCTCCCGCTCCTGCCAGTCGGCGGTCGGGTAGACCTCGACCACCGACGGGATGTGCGGGTCGTCGACGTCGACGGAGACCTCCAGGCGGATGCGCCGCCGGTAGGTCATGGAGGTCAGGTGGTAGACCGAGTGCAGGCGCTGCGGGATGTCCACGCCGTAGTCCACACCGGACACCGAGCTGCACAGCTCGAAGCGCAGCGCGGGCTCGTCGCGCAGCGTCCAGCACAGCGCGACCAGGTGCTCGCGGGCGACGTAGAGGGTGATCTCGCCGCGGTCGACGGTGACCTGCTGGATCGCCGCGGCGGGGATGTCGCGGGTGGCCATGGCCGCGTGCAGGTCGTCGGCGAACTCGTCGAACCAGCCGCCGTAGGGCCGCTCGGCCGGGACCGGGACGTAGGCGGGCAGCTGCAGGCCGCCGAAGCCGGAGGTGTCGCCGGAGCCGGAGACCTGGAACATGCCCTTGCGGGTGCGGCCTGCGACGACGGGCTCGGCGGCGACCGGCTCCCGGTGCTCGGCCGGGCGGGCGAGGTCGGTGTCGGCCTCGACGCCGGTGTCCGGGCGCGCGGCGCTGGAGCCCTCGGCGCCGACCGGCGGGGAGGCCTGGGCCTCTGGGGTGGTGGGGTTCTCGTCAGCCATGGGTCACTTCTTCGCGAATTTCACCGAGGACGGGATCAGCTCGGTACGGAGCCCCTGCTCGGCGCGGATGGCGGCGCGGGTGGCGTTGATGGGCTCGTCGGCGATCTTGGCGTGCAGCTTCAGGATCGCGTCGAGCAGCATCTCCGGGCGGGGCGGGCAGCCGGGCAGGTACATGTCGACCGGGACGATGTGGTCGACGCCCTGCACCACGGCGTAGTTGTTGAACATGCCGCCGGAGGACGCGCACACGCCCATCGCCAGCACCCAGCGCGGCTCCGCCATCTGGTCGTAGATCTGGCGCAGCACCGGGGCCATCTTGTTGGTGACCCGGCCCGCGACGATCATCAGGTCCGCCTGGCGGGGGGAGGCGCGGAAGGCCTCCATGCCGAAGCGGGCGATGTCGTAGCGCGGGCCGCCGGTGGTCATCATCTCGATGGCGCAGCAGGCCAGCCCGAACGTGGCGGGCCACAGCGAGTTCTTGCGGCCCCAGTTGACCAGCTTCTCCAGACTGGCCAGCAAGATGCCGTTCGGGAGCTTCTCCTCAAGACCCATTGGTTTCTCCCGTCAGTTCCAGTCCAAGCCGCCGCGGCGCCACACGTAGGCGTAGGCGAAGCCGACCGTGGCGATGAACAGGAAGATCTCGACCAGGCCGAACAGGCCCAGCACGTCCGCCGACACCGCGAACGGGTAGAGGAACACCATCTCGATGTCGAACAGGATGAAGAGCATGGCGGTCAGGTAGTAGGCGACCGGCACGCGCCCGCCGCCGATGATCGGCTGCGGCGACGGCTCGATCCCGCACTCGTAGGCCTCGAACTTCGCCCGGTTGTACCGGGACGGCCCGACCAGCGGCCCGAGCAGCGCCGAGAAGACGGCGAAGGCCGCCGCCAGCGCGAACATGACCACCAAGGGGAGATAGATGCCCAGGTCGTTCGTCACGTCCTGGGCGAGCTGCACCGACACCCTCGCGTCCTTTCCCCGGCGTCCTCCGGCCGAACCCTAGGGGCCCGCGATCGCGCCAATGGTCATTAGGCGGACCTAACCGGACGGGTCAATGCTTGTGAAAACCTTCACAAGCGAGACCGCTCACTTGTGAAAGCGTTCACAGCACCGGGGCCAGTCTAGGACGTGGCTCACAGCCGTTTTCGCGCCCCCCTGAGCGCCGCTCACCTGCGCTAACGCGATGCTTGCGTGAGCAATCAGACACTCGGCGCCATGCGCGTCGCCGCGGTGATCACCCGATCGAAGGCATCGCCGTCGCGCTGGTCGTAGAGGCCCGCGAGCAACTTCAGGACCAGCTTCATGAGCGTCTTGCGCGGCAGGCCGTACTTGGTGGCGGTGCGCATGACGGTGGGGTTTCCGATCAGTTTGGAGAAGATGTTGCCCAATCGGTAGTAGCTGCCGAGGGCCTCCCGCATGGCCACGGGGTACCCCTCCAGCGCGCGCTCGCGGGCCGGTCCCTCCGCGCGCGCCATCGCCTGCACGACGATCTCCGCGGCGATGCGGGCGGACTCCATGGCGTAGCCGATGCCCTCGCCGTTGAACGGGTTGACCATCCCGCCCGCGTCGCCGACGAGGAGCAGGCCGGGCGTGTAGTGGGGGGTGCGGTTGAAGCCCATCGGGAGGGCCGCCCCGCCGATCTTGCCCTTGGCGTTGTGCTCGCGCAGGCCCCACTCCTCGGGGGTGCCGTCGAGCCAGGAGCGCATGAGCTTGCGGTAGTCGGTGGTGCCGAAGGCCTTGGAGGTCGACAGGATGCCCAGGCCCGCGTTGATCGTGCCGTCGCCCATGCCGAAGATCCACCCGTAGCCGGGCAGGAGCACGGGGTTGTCGGGGTCGGACCGGTCCCAGAGCTCCAGGTGCGACTCCAGGTAGTCGTCCTTGCTGCGCGGCGACTCGTAGTAGCGGCGCACGGCGACGCCCATGGGCCGCTTGTCGATCTTCTCAAGTCCGACGCTCAGCGCGAGCCGGGCGGAGACGCCGTCGCAGGCGAGGATCAGCGGGGCCTTGTAGGTGACAGGGACCTTGTCCGGGCCCGCCTTGGCGTTCACCCCGATGACGCGGCCGGTGGCGTCGGTGATGGCGGAGTTGACGGTGGTGTTCTCCAGCAGCCGGGCCCCCGCACGCTGGGCGGTGCGGGCGAGCATCTCGTCGAAGTCCTGCCGGGGCCGGACGACGCCGTACGGGGGGAAGGAGGCGAGGTCGGGCCAGTCGAGTTCGAGGGTGACGCCGCCGCCGACCACGCGCAGACCGCGGTTGTGCAGCCAGCCCGCCTGCTCCCGGGTGTCGATGCCGAGGTCGATCAACTGCTTGACGCCCCGGGGGGTCAGGCCGTCGCCGCAGACCTTCTCGCGCGGGAAGGTGGACTTCTCCAGCAACAGGACGTCCAACCCCGCCCGGGCGAGGTAGGTCGCCGCGGTGGAGCCAGCCGGTCCCGCCCCGACGACGATGACCTCAGCGTCCTCGCCCGCCTTGCGACGGCTGATCGACATGCTCACTGGACCTCCTAGACCCGCCTACCCCGGCGAGTCTAGAGGTGGGTGCGGTGCCGCCGCAGAGGCGCACACCTCAATTCCGACTGTCGTTCTTTTCACTTTTCCTTGGTCGCTCCACCCCTAAGCAGGCGACAACGCTCGTGCAGTCGACATTGAGGAACAACTGAAAGTAGTACCCACCGCTCGGACGGTCATCGACGTAGCCGAGCACAATGTCTCCGCCCTGATACTCCTCAAGTCGCCGAACCGCCTCCGCGAAACCAACGGACCCCTGACCTACCCGTTGCACGCCACGAAATCGCCTGCGGTAAATACTAGCTATCTGAGCCTGACCCACGGAGCCTTCCCAAACCTCGTGACTCGCACCACGCAGGAGCGCTGCGTAACAGAGCGCGGCAGCACCATCCTCGCCTGCGAATAGTTCGAGTAGTCGCCCCTTATGCATGCGAAGCGCTTCCTTCTCCCTTGCCAGACCCAGAGTCAATCATTTCTTATTCCTGCCAGGACGACGCCATGGCCGACCGTTGACACTGACCTCCGCACCATCAATCGTACCAAGGAAAGCATGCTCCTGCTCACCCGGATAGGACTCGTACTCGGTGTCATGAACGCGAAACAGCGTGTCCGGAGGGAACGCACTGAAGGGCAGCCTTAGGACAAGGTACTCGCCGCCTCGTTCCGTGGCCGCATCGTAGGCCACGTTCTCGTAGTCATGACTCCATGAGGTAAACTCGCTGCGCGTGTTACCTCCTGCATGACTTTTCAGGTCTCGGTGCCCACCCAGAGGAACCGCCCGGCCTTCCAAGGCATCTGCGGCTTTCCAGTGATCTGCAGGCAAACCGCGATAAAGAAACCCGCTACGATCACATTCGTCGTCGCTATACTTGCGAGGATCGTCGTTATGAACGAGAACAACGGCGCTTCCCGCAACTACGTAATACGTGTGCAGGTCGTCAACCGTGAGGTTGTAAACCTCCCGCCGCTCGCTCAGCGGCTTGACGCCTGCGACCGTTGCCGGGCGGTGATCGGCGGTTTCGAAGGTGTAGCCCGGCTTCAGGCCCTCCGCGTGGACCCACTTCTGCAGCGACTCCACCCAGAACGGGTGCTCGTCCGTGGCCGTGATCTTGCCTGAGCCGTCGGCGGTGTCGACGGTGATCTCGTACAGCAGTCGTTCCGACTGGTGTGATCGGACGTCGGTCACCACGCGGGGGCCGGATTCACCGGTGGTGGGGTCGGTGGCGAGGACCACGTCGCCGACTCGCATGTCCTTGATCGGTTTCCGTGTCCCATCCGCCAGGAGGACGGGGGTGTCACCGGTGAAGCTGTTCGAGTTCAGCTGGGCCTTGGACGACGCGGAGCAGGAGCCGTTGGTGGCGGTTCCTCGGGCCGTCTTGCCTTGTTCGGATGGGCCCTTCTTCCGGCGGTCCAGCAGGTCCACGACGCCGTCGAGCATCGGGATTCCGCTGCCCGCCATGACCTCCGCGGCCGCGGTCTCGGCGGCCTCCTTGACCACCTCATGACCGACGCCCAGCATCGTGTCGTAGATCTTGTCGTACACACGATTGACGTCCTGGACGTTCGACACGGCCTGCTGGACGTACCTGGCCGGGGCGTTCGCGACGGCGGAGACCAGGTTCTTCGGGTTGGCCATCGTCGGCTTGAGCATCGACTTCAGGACCGGCATCGGGTTGCGCTTCACCGCGTACGCGACCGCTGCCTTCGCCTTCGCCGTCCGTGCCACCGCCGCCAGGTAGGCGGCTCGGGCGGCGGCCGCCCGGCGGGCCGCCGCGGCCGCGGCGGCGTCGGCCGCCTTGCGCGGGTTGGGCGCGGCCTTCGCGCCCGACGGCACGTCGCCCTTGCCCTTGCCGACCTTGCGGCCGCCCGGGATCTCCTTGTCGTAGCGCTTCGTGGGCTGCCACTTGGACGGGACCGGGGTGTGCCTGCCGCCGGAGCCGATGTCGTCGACGCGGCGGCCCCACTTGGTGCCGGTGCCCGCCCAGCCCGCGAACGGGATGGCGCCCGCGAACGACAGGGCCGCGTCGGTGTAGTTGCCCTCGGCGGCGTACCAGATGCCGTTGGCGACGTCGGCGGCCTCGCCGATGACCGGGATCATGCCCGCCACGTCCAGGGCGGCGTGGCCGACCGTGCTGAGGTTGTCACCGACCCAGTCGGCGGTCTCCTCGATCCAGTCCCACCAGTGGCCGTTGGCGTCGAAGCCGTTCAGCGGCGATCCGCCGCTGTAGCCGTAGCGGTTGAGGCCCGCTGAGCCGGGGCCGCCCTGGGCGATGCTGTCGCGGCTCATGAACCGGCCCGCGGCCGGGTCGTACCAACGCGCGCCCATGTTGACCCTGCCGGTGTCCGGGTCGGTCCAGTCGCCCTGGTAGCCCACGTTCCGCGCGGCGCCCGTCGTGGTGCGCGGGTCGCCGAAGGGGTCGTAGGAGGTGGAGTCGCTCAGGGTGCCCGCGCCGGGCGCGAAGCCGCCGATGACGTCGCCGTGGCGGTCCGACAGCAGCAGGCGCTTCTCCGTGCCCTGGGACAGCGACAGCAGCTCGCCGCCCGCCCCTCGGCCGTACACCGCCGTGCCGTCGGAGACGGTGTCGATCTCCATGCCCGCGTACTTGAACGCCACCGTGCCCCGCGTGACGGGCCGGTCGAGGCCGTCGTGGGCCAGCTCCGTCGCGCCGACCTTGATGAGCCGGTCGAAGGCGTCGAAGTCGAACCGCTCCTCATGCCCGGAGCTCGTCCGTGCGGCTGTCGTGCCGCGCGCCGTGTACTGGTAGGTGTAGTCGCCGTCACTGAGCAGGCGGTTGCGCTGGTCGTAGGCCGCGGTCTTGTCGCCGTTGCGCACGCGGTTGCCCGCGGCGTCCCAGCCGTAGGACTTGGTGACGCCGTCCGCCGTCCAGCTGGTGAGCCTGCCGAGCTGGTCATAGCCGTAGGTCTGCTCGCCGGGGTCGGCCGTCCCCGTGGTGGCCTTCCCGGTCAGCCGGTGGTTCAGGTCGTAGCTGTAGCTCACCGACGCGACGACGGCGTTCGCCGCGTCCCGGGTGACGTCCGCGGTCGTCCTGCCGAAGTCGTCGTAGGTGAACTTCCGCGCGACGCCGCCGCCGTAGTCGATGGTGTCGACCTCGCCTGCGGCCGTGTACGCCACGGACATGCTCGCGCCGGACACACCGTCCTGGATGGACACCAGGCGGCCGTCGCGGTAGCCGAAGCCCATCGTGCCCGCGGCGTCGGTCCGGGAGATCATGCGGCCGTCGTCGTCGTAGCCGAAGGACGCGTTGCCGGAGGGTCCGCTCGCCGAGAGCAGCATCCCGCGGTCGTTGTACTCGTAGAGGTTCGTCCCGCCCGGCGCGCTCAGCGTGGTGACCCGGCCGACCTGGTCGTAGGTCAGCACCCGGTCGAGGGTCGCGGCCTCGGCGCCCGCGCCGGTCTCGCGGGTGAGCCTGCCGAGACCGTCGTAGACCCGGCTCCTGGTGACGCCGCCGGGCGCGGTCAGCAGCGTCGCCCGCCCCGCGGCGTCGTAGGTCGCGGTCCACGTGCGGTCCGCGGGCGCGGGGTGGGCGTCGGTGGCGGGCTCGATCACCGACTCGGGCAGGCCGAGGGTGTTGTAGGTGTAGTGCGTGCTGTTGCCGCGGCCGTCGGTGACCCGGGTCTGCCTGCCCAGCGCGTCGTAGCCGAACGTGGTCGTGATCGCCTCGTCCGCGCTGACCGGCTCGACCCGGGACACGAGCCTGCCCGACGGGTCGTAGGCGAACCGCGTGACGCGGCCCATCGCGTCGGTCTCGGTGAGGACGTTGCCCTCGAGGTCGTAGCTGTAGGACCGGCGGGCGATGCGGGTCCCGGCCGGGTTGTAGTCGGACTCGCGGAGGACGTTGCCGCTCTGGTCCAGGCTGGCGTAGCGGGCCCTGCCCTTGCCGTCCTTGCTCCACACCTGGTTGCCGAAGCCGTCGTAGCCGTACTCGGTCACCACGCCCGCCGGATCGGTCGCCTTGATCCGCTGGCCCAGGGCGTCGTAGGTGAAGCGGGTGACCGCGCCGGTCGGCGTGGTGCTGGTGAGCAGGCGGCCGGCGTCGTCGTAGGACATCCGCGCGGTGAGCGCCGCGGGCGCGGGCTTGCGCTCCAGCACCGTGGTGGTGATCTGCCTGCCGAAGTCGTCGTAGGTCGACTCGACGCGCGCGCCGCTGGGGTCGACCACCGCGAGGAGCTCGTCGCTGTGGGTGTACTCGTAACGCCAGAGCCCGCCCGGCTCGGTCGGGTCGACCGGGTCCGGCTCGTACCGCTCGACCAACCGGCCGCGCTGGTCGTAGCGGAAGCCGGACACCGCGCCCGCCGGATCGGTTGTGCTCAGCGGCCTGCCGAACGGGTCGTACCGCACGGTCGTGACCGCGGTGCTCGGCGTGCTCGCCCCCGGCGGGAGGTAGCCGGGGGATTCGGTGCGCACGACGTGGCCGCGCTGGTCGTAGGTCATCCGCACGACCTCGCCGAGGGCGTTGCGCTGCTCGGTCGCCTCGCCGAAGGCGTTGTAGCCGGTCACCTGCTCCGGGCGCACCCGCTGGGCGGGGCCGCCGTCCTGTTCGGCGTCGACCGGGGGCGCGGTGACGCCGACCGGCCTGCCGATCTCGTCGTAGCGGTAATCCGTGGTGTGCGCGGCCGGGTCCGCGCCGGTGGCGTTGCCCAGCGGGGAGACCGTCCGGATGACCTGATCGCGGTTGTTGTAGGCCATCGTCGTCTTGCTGACGCCCGCCGAACCGCGGATGGTCTCGCTGACCTGCCTGCCGTGGATGTCGTAGCCGAACTCGACGATCTCGCCGAAGGCGGCGGCGAACGGCCCGGTGTTGGAGTGGGCGCCGGTGCGGGCGACCTCGATGACGTTGCCGCCGAGGTCGTAGCGGTACGCGGTGCGCCTGCGCAGGCCGTCGGGGTCGAGCGTGGTCGCGGTGAGGCGGCCGGTGGCGTCGTGCTCGTGCACGACGACCGAGCCGCCCGCGCCGACCTGGCGGACGAGGTTGCCCGCGGCGTCGTAGGTGTTGTCCTGCAGCACCACGTCGCGCGTCCCGCCGGTCACCGGGTCGGCGACGTCGGCGGCGATGATCCTGGCGGTGAGGCCGTCTCCGAAGTAGGTGAACTCGGTCTTGCGGCCCATCGCGTCGACCTGGCGGAGCAGTTTGCCCGCGTAGTCGTAGGTGTAGGACTCCAGGACGAGGTCCGAGCCCGCAGAGCCGTCGCCTTCGACGGTCTCGTCGCCGGGGGTGATCGGCGCGCCGTGCCACCCCTTGAGGCGGACCTCGGCGAGCTTGTGCCGCGCGGTGTAGCGGTACTCCGTCTTCACGCCCAGGGCGTCGACGGCCCAGACCATGTTGCCGAAGTGGTCGTACCCGTAGGCCAGTTCGTCGCCAGCGGGTCCTACTGTCCGCACGAGCCGGTTGAACGCGTCGTACTCGTGGGTGATGACGCGGGTGGCGTCGGGGGCGGCGCTGTCGTGCTCCTCGATCCGGACCGGGTTGCCGTTGGCGTCGTACGCGGTCACCGTCCGTCGAATGTGGACGGTCCCGGTCACCGCGTTGGTCGTGCCCGGCTCGGTGATCTCGGTGATCCGGCCGACCTTGTCGTAGCCATAGCGGGTGGTGACGCCGTCCGGGTGGCCGTCGGGGTACTCGGTCTCGGCGATGAGCCTGCCGAGCGCGTCGTACTGGTACGCGGTGCGCAACCCGGCGGGCGTCGTCATCTCCGCGAGGTCGCCGTTGGCGTAGTACCGGTACCGGGTCACCGCGCCGCGCGGGTCCTTCGTGCCGCTCAGCAGCCGCGCGGGCTCGACGCCGCCGCCGACTGCGGCGGAGGTCCCGTCGGTGTAGGCGTGCGTGGTGTCGCCACCGTCGGGGTTGACCTCCACGGCCAGGTCGCCGAACTCGGTGTAGGTGGAGCTGGTGAGGTACCGGTCGTCGTCCGGGCCGGAGGAGCGCGGGTCGCGCACCTCGATCAATCGGTCGGTGCGCGGGTCGGTGGGGTCGGACGTCGGCGGCTGGTAGGTGTACCGCGTGGTCTGGCAGTCGCCCGGCGTCCGGCACGTCGTCTTGGCCGTCAGGTTCCCGCGCTCGTCGTGGTCGAGCGTGACCCGGTGGCCCAGTTCGTCCTCGATGCGGCTCGGGAAGCCGTTCTCGTCGTAGTCGAAGAGCCGCACACCCAACGCGAGCACGATGTCCTGGCAGCGGATGACGCCGTCCGGGCCGGTCACACAGTCGCCGTCGAGCACGTCCTCGGGGCGCACGCCGGTACCGACCGGGACGGACTGGCGCAGAACTCGGCCGTTGAGCGCGTCGTAGTCGTAGAAGTGCGGCCTGCCCGACGGGTCGATCACGCCGACCGTGCGAACCAGGTTGTCCTCGGTGCCGCCCACGGTCGGCGTCGCCAGCTGCCAGCGTCCGCCGTTGGCGTCGGTGTACTCGCGCATGCGGTCGTTGACTGGGTCGTACGCCACGCGGGCGGCGAAGCGCTGGTCCGGCAGTTCCACCTCGGTGAGCTGGTCCGCTGCCGTGCGGGCCGCGTAGTGGGCGGCGACCGCCAGATCGCCGAGCGGACGGGCGTAGTAGGCGGCCTCGTCGATCTCGGCGGCGATGTGGTGTCGTCCCGGAGTCGACCCCGGGTAGCCCGGCCAGGACGCGGGCGCGGTGGTGTACGCCGCGCCGATCTGGGCGTGGACGAAGGCGTTGTGGTCGATCACGCCCTCGCGGGTCCCGACCTTCACGCCGTCGAGGTACAGCGCCTGCGTGGCCAGCGACCCGGACAGCACGACGTGGTGCCACTGGCCGTCGTTGACCGCGGCCGCGGTGGTGATCGGGTTGGCCGTGCCCGTCCAGAACTGCCCGCGCAGCTTGCCGTCGGAGCCGACGTAGAGCAGCGGGACGCCCGAGGTCGCGGTCTCGGTGATCGGCTTGTTCTGGTAGCCGACCAGCGGACCCGCGCTGGTGGTCTTGAACCACAGCTCGACGCTGACGTCGCGGTGCAGGTACAGGGACCGGTCGGGCAGGTCGATGTGGCCGTTGCCGGGCAGTTGCACGGCGGTGTCGTCCGCGCCCTCCAGGGCGTCGGGGACGTATCCGTTGTTGACGTTGACGTAGTCGGCGTTGTCCTTGCCCGCCTTCGCCGCCACCTGGCTCGCCGCGTGCGGCAGGCCCGCGGTCTCGTTCAGCCGCCAGTACGACTCCGGCCGCGAGTCCATGACCGCGGAGCGGTAGTGCGAGCCCGCGGCGTACCGGTAGTGAGTGCACTTCTGGTCGGGGTCGCACACCCGCTGCAGCTGGTCGCCGCTGTAGCCGTAGGTCCAGGCCAACGGGACGCCGTCCACCGGGTCGGTGCGGACCTCGGTGACGTGCGCTCGTGGCCAGTCCGGCGCGGTGGTCCAGGTGAACCACAGCGATCGGCCGCTGGTGCGGCTGATGGCCTGGGAGAGGTGGCCGTGGATGTTGTAGACGAGGTCGACGACCCGGCCCGCGCTGTCCTTGATCGAGGCGAGTTTGCCGTCGAACAGGAAGGTGTAGACCGTGCGGTCCTTGTCGGTGAGCGTCCAGCCGTCGTTCTGCGCGGGCGGGCGGGCGGTCAGGGTGGCGAAGCGGCCCGGCGGCGCGGTGTAGCTGCCGTCGGGGTTGCGGCCGAAGCGGACCTGCTGGCCGTCCGGGTAGGTGACGATGAGGTTGCCCGAGCCGTCGGCGTCCGGGGAGATCCTGGCGTCGTACTGGGTGGTCCAGCCGCTGCCGAAGGCGAGGTCGCGACGCGGGTCGAGGCTGTTGTACGTGCGGGCGACCGCCAGCCGGGGACCCGCGGTGGCGACCGCGGCGTCGATAGCCGCGGTGGAGTAGTTGCCCAGCAACGGGTCGAACTCGAAGTCGCCGCCGGTGTAGGGCGCCGCGCCCAGGCGCGAGGTGATCTGCGGCTGGGGCACCGAGGTCAGCAGCGCGGAGAACTCCACGGCCTTGCTCTCGCTGGTGCCGTCGAAGGCGAATGACCGCCAGGAGTAGACCGGCCCCCACCGCAGCTTGCCCGCCGGGACGGTCCAGTAGGGCTTGCTCAGGTACTTCTGCTCCGGCGTGCTGGAGCCGAAGCAGTTGTACGGGTTGCCCGCGCCGTCCTTCTCGCAGACCTCGAAGCGGTACCTCAGCGTGTCGTTCTCGTGGTCGACGCCCTTGGCCCACAGCTGCGGTGTGAGCGTCTCCACGCTCTGCCCGCTGCGCGGGTACTGCTCGGCGATGGCGGGCGGCAGGTCGTAGACGTCGACGACGATCCGCGCGGGCGCGATCTGCTCGTCGGTGAAGAACCGCTGGCCGTGGACCATCGAGAAGTCGAGGGTGTAGCGGCCGGTCTCGCTGAAGGCGGCGATCGTGGCGTCGACCGTGACCGTCTCGCCGACGGAGACCTCCTGCGGGAGGGCCCCGGCGGCGGTCTTGGTGACCTTGAGCGCCCCGTCGCGGTAGGCGCGATAGCCGAGGGTGTAGGCGCCGACCGGCCACGGGTCCTTCCCGAGGTTGGTGACGCTGATCTTCACCCGGCCGCTCTGCGCGGTGGTGACCGGCGGCTCCGGCACCGGGTTGACGATCTTGTACCGGGCGTCGTAGGGCGTGTGCGTGAGGAACAGCGTGGGCGGGTTGGCGGTGCCGCTCGCGGTGAACTTCTTCCACGCCCCCGTCGGCGCGCGCAGGGCGAGGCCGTGGTTGGGCCGCTGGTGCTTGACCCACGCCTGCACGAGTTGCTGGCCGGGCACGCCGAGGTCGATCCCGACCGGCGCGGCCGGGCAGGCGGAGTGGGTCTGGCCGAGCCGGATGTAGCCGTGCGCGAACGCGCTGCCCGCGAGGGCGGCGTCGAGCGCGGGCCTGGTGGCGCTGGTCCAGCTCTCCTTGACCGGGTGGACGTGCACCATCGCGGGCCTGCACGACACCGAGTCGTAGTTGACCAGTTGCAGCTTGGCGCTGAAGATCCGGTGGTTGCGGAGGTCGTTCTCCAGGTTCGGGAACCCGATGTAGGCGGTCGCGTCGCCGCCACCGATGGCGCCGATCCACAGCTCGCCGGTGCCGCTGACCGGGGTCGAGCCGTGCACGAACATGCTCTGCCGGGACGGGTAGCCGTTGACGGTGGGGTCGACCGACACGGGGTAGGCGCGCTCGGGGGCGTCCAGCCACGCCTGGTCGAGGGTGACCTCCAGGGCGCGCCCGCCCTCGATGAGCCGGTAGGCGACGCCGACCGAGGTCTGCCCGGCGGCGTCGGTCATGTGCCCGGGCGGGATCTGCGCGACCTCGGCGCCCGCGCCGTCGTGCAGCGCGACGCGCCCGTCGACCGTCCGCGCGGTCAGGCCGGACAGGTGCAGCGGGAACACCCAGCGGCGCTGCGCCTCGGGGGTGCGCAGAACCAGGACTTCCTTCACACCACCGGGCTGCGACCGGAGGGTCAGGTCGACCCCGTCGGCGATGCCGGGATAGGTGACGGTCGAGCCGTCCGCGCGCCCCGCGACGTCCCGCGCGCCGCGCACGCCGTAGGCGATCTCCTGCCCGGACGGCAGCCGCACCGTCGCCAGCCGCCGCGCGCCCGCTGATCCGGCGATGCCCACGTCGACCTGGTCAGCGGTGTTGGACCAGCCCGTCCCGGCGCGCACCAGGGCCGGATCGATGGGCTGCCAGCTGCCGTCCGGCGCGCGGTAGTTCAGCGGCCGGGAGCTGTATTCGGAGGTCTGGGTGCCGTCGGGGTTGTCGTAGGTCCGCTTGTACTCGCCCCGCAGCTCGTCGCGCTCCGTGCTGCGCTCGGGGTCATACCCGGTGACCTCGGTCGTTGCGGTGCCGACGGTGGCGTTGTTGGCGCGCGGGACCGGCTCGGGGAAGTCCGGCTGGGGGTAGCGCGACCGCTCGGAGCGGGCAGCGCGCTGCCCCTCGGGCAACGGGCCCGCCTCGTGCGGGTTGCCCTCCGCGCTTCCCCACTCCTGCTTGGGCGCTTGCCCGCGCGCCTGCGCCAGCGCCTCGGCCAGCACCCGCTCCGGGTCGCGGAACGGCGAACCCGCCGGGCTGATCGTCCCGGCCAGCAGGGTGGCGACGAAAAGGAGAACGATGGATGACGTGGCTTTGCCCGCCTTTTTCGAGCGCGCGAAACGACGGACCGAGGCCATGGCGTTTCCTTCCCCAGACCGCTCGGAAAACGAGCGGGATTAGTCTCCCCAGTTCGACCCTGCCGGGAGTCTAGGGCGACCGGAAGCACCACCGAATGGAGCATGATATGAATCACACTTTGCCGGATTTAGCACGTAACGCGACGGGTCGTCAATACGCCGTCTGAGGGACCGAAGACCTGGTTGAAGACGTGATGGAAGGCGCAAGGCATATCTGTTACAAACCGGGAGGGGCATCGCAGGTGGTGCGCCGCGCCGCCGCGGCACCGGCGGCGCAACGATCCAGGAAGCTGGGGTATCGTGAGACGATCTTGGCGCGGCCGGGCGAGACGTGCGGCCACTTTCGCGACAGCGGCACTGGTGGGTGTGGTGGGGCTGCCCATTCTCACCAGCGCCGTCCATCCGGCGGCCGCGGTCGAATCGACCCGATGCGATTCGTCGGTGAATGTGTTCGTCGGATTGACCGACAACGGTCTCCGATTCCGCAATCACAATGAGCCCGGAACAGGGCGCAACAACTGGACCGGCGATTCGGCTATCGGCAACGGATGGACGGGACGTTTTCTCGCCGGTCCGCAGGGCGCGGTTTACCACATCAACAGCAGTGGCGTCCTGCACCGCTACAAGTACGTCGAGGGACAAGGCTGGGAAAGCATCAACGGCACCCTCGCCGAGGCGATCGACACCGGCTGGCAGAACTGGAACACCGCCGCGAACCGCTACCGGCTGACAGTGGACGCCAACAACCACTTCTACGCTGTCATGCCGAACGGCGACCTGCAGCGCCGCGTCTACGACATCCCCTCCAAGACCTGGACGCGTGAGGTCATCGACACCGGCTGGGACCGGTTCGACCAGGTCTTCGCCTCCGGTTCAGGCGTGCTGTACGCCCGGAACCCCAGCGTCGGCGACGGCACCCTGTACCGCTTCCACTACGACCCGCAGACCCGGACGTGGCTGCAGCGCGAGCACCACATCGCCACCGGCTGGCTGGGCTTCAAGCAGCTCTCCTCGCCCGGCGGCGACGTGATCTACGCGCTGAACAGCACCGGGAACATCACCTGGTACCGGTACCTGCCCGCGGAGCAGACCTGGGCGCACAACGACGCGGGCCAGTGGAAGGCCGCGATCACTTCCTGGTCCAATGTGGACGAGATCGCCCCCGCGTCCGACGGGTGCCGCCTCGATGACATCGGGGCGTCGGTGCAGTGCCAACCGCGCGCCGAGGTCTTCTACACCACGACCACGGACGAATTCCGGATTTACTACCACAATGAGCCCGAAACCGGACTCGGCAACTCCGACGGGACCCGCAGCGCCGCGCCGAAGTGGGACGGCCGCGTCATGTCCGGTCCCGACGGCTATCGATACCTGTTGCGGGCCGACGGCGTGATGACGCGCCAGCGGTGGACCGGCACCGGGTGGGCCAACAACGGCGTCGGCGAGTACTTGGCCCGCGACTGGACCGGCTACTCCTCTCCCGAGACGAGGTTCCGGATCACCGTCGACTCGAACAACCATTTCTACGCCGTCCGCGGTGACGGAAGCCTCGAGCACCGCGTCTACAACGAGACCGCGGGTACCTGGGCCACCGAGGTCATCGACACCGGCTGGGGCCGGTTCAACCACGTCTTCGCCGCCGGTGACGGCGTGCTCTTCGCTCGCGACCCGAGCGTGTTCGACGGCGGGCTCTACCGGTTCCACTACGACTGGCAGAACCGCCGCTGGGTCGAGCACGGCAAGCGCATCGGCTCCGGCTGGGCGGGCTTCAAGCAGCTGGCCTCCCCCGGCGGCGGCATCGTGTACGCCCTGACCTCGACCGGACAGGTGGCCTGGTACCACTACGACCACGAGGCGGGGACCTTCGTGCCCGGCGCGCGCGGCAACGTCCGGGAGAACATCACCACGCTCAGCTCGGTGCAGGAGATCGCGCCAGCCATCGACACCTGTGAATTGACCAACCCGGTGACGGTGACGCCGCCGCAGCCGGGGCCGCCGGACAACGAGCGGGCGCACATGATGCTCAACCCGCGCACCGACGTGCTGGAGATCGCGTTCGTCACCGACCAGGGCGTGCTGATGCGGGCCGTGCAGCGCACCCAGGGTGTGGAGACGGTCGACCCGAAGGGGATGGCCGAGTACTTCTCCTACACCGGGAACGCGACCCTGGGCTTCCGCGACGACGGGCGGCTCATGCTGCTCGGCCTCGGGCAGGACGGGCAGATCCGAGCGCACACACAGGACCAGATCGGCGGGTCGGGCTTCTCCAACCCGCTCAACCTGAAGGGCGCGATGCTCTCCAGCCCGGTGCTGGCGAGCGGCGCGGGGAACCTGCTCACCGCGTTCGCCGTCGACGAGGCCGGATCGCTCTGGTACGCGAGCCAACTGACCACCTCGGGTGGGCTGTCACCGTGGCGGAAGGCTGCGGGCGAGGCCCAGTCGCTGACCACGGACTTCTCGGTGGTGCGCAACGGCGACGCGTTCGAGGTCGTGTACCGGCGCGCGGACGGGGCGGTCGCGGCCGCCAGGTTCCAGGGCGGCGCCCTGCAAGCGCCCCGGGTCGCGACCGGTCTGGTCACCGGCGACATCCCGAGCGCGGTCCTGTTCGCGGACGGCAAGCTGCAGATCATCGCGCGCGGTGCGGCGGACAACCTGGTCTACACCCAGCGGGAAGGCGCGGCCGGCTTCCCGGGCTGGCTGGCCATCGGCGGGCTCACCATCGCCGGGTCCCCGCACGCGGTCCTCAACCAGTACGGGATCATCGAGGTGGTGGCGCGGGCCACGGACGGAGACGCCTACCGCACCGGGCAGACCGCTCCGGGCTCGGCGTCGTGGCGGATCTGGGAGGGCAGCGACCGCCCGGCCGTCACCGACCCAGTGATCGCCCTGGCCGGGGCGGAGAACCGCTACTTCTTCCAGGACGACGTCGGCAACGCCTACTTGGTCTTCGCGCAGCCCTACCCCGCGCAGCCGAGCGCGGCGATGGCGGCGGGGGCCCCTGAGGTGAAGCAGGTCAAGAAGGTCGACCAGAAGGTGACCACCTTCCGGGTCGGCGGCTGACGTGCCGAGGGTGCGCCCCGCCACGCGGGGCGCACCCTCGTCGTTTCAGCAGGCGGGTGCGACCGGTTCGTTCGAGCCGGTGTTGACGAAGCCGTCGCTGATGAAGGAGCCGTTGGGGAGGCGGTTCCAGAGGTCGGTTGTGCCCCAGAGGCCTTGGACGGAGCCGCCGCGGGTGGTGCAGACGATCGACACCACCTCGCCGTCGTTGGCGCGGCCGGTGATCGTGTAGTTGAGGCCGGGGCCCGAACGCAGGTTGACGTAGGTGTTCGAGCCCGCGTCCACCGTGCCGGTCGGGTAGTCGCCGGGGGTGTCGCCGTCGCTGGGGCCGTAGTTGGTCACGCGGCCGTTGCCCGGGTACACGCGGGTGCCGTTGCGCTCGGCGTAGCCGCCGTAGGCTGAGCTGCCCTCGTAGAACGTCCAGCCGCCGAAGACCTTGCCGTTGACGCTGGTCTGGGTGGTGCCGCGCAGCAGCGAGAAGTGGACGTGGGCGCCCGTGCTGCTCCCGCCGCACGGCAGCTCGTTGCCGATGTGGCCCAGGTACGTGCCGGTGTTCACGGCGCTGCCGTCGCTCAGGTTCGTCAGGTTGTACATGTGGTAGTACGTCGTCGTCCACCCGTTGTCGTGGACGACTTTCACCAGCGCGCTGCCGTTGCGGATGCAGCTCTTGTAGACGCGGCCGGGTCCGGCGGAGAGCACGCGGCCGTCGCCGCCGCTGAAGTCGATCGAGTTGAACGGCCTGCTGGTGCCGCTGTCGCCGTGCGGGCCGCCGCCCATGTACCAGGCGACGCCCTGGGCCCAGGGCAGGCCGAGGCCGGTGTCGGTGGCCGCGGCGGCCTGGGAGGCGGTGTAGTTGGCAGCGAAGGTGCGCTTCTCGCCCTCGCTGAGCACCGGCGCCTGGGCGGCCAGCCGCACGAAGCCCTCGGTGCCGTCGAGCTCGACCTGCCAGCGGCCGCGGTCGCGGCGGGCGATGAACAGCGCCGTCTGCGGCGACTGGTGCTCTGCGGTGGCCGTCAGCGGGATCGTCGTGCTGCCGAACACCCAGTTCCCGGACGTCCGGGTCGGCTCGAACAGCGGTTCGCGGACCGACTGGGCGCCGGGCCCGCTCCGGTCCATCATGGCCGCGCGGACCACCGTGGGCAGGTCGGGCGCCGCGGTCGCGGCCGGGGTCGCGACGACCACCGCGCCGCCGACGGCGACGGCCGCGAGCACGGCCTTGATCGATGTTCGGGACATGTGCCCTCCACATATCGCAGGGTCGACGGCGCGTGCAGGGGACGCCGTCGCGCAGATGACAGCGGCGCTCGCGTGGGGTGGTCAAGACCACGCCGGGGCGCGCGCGGTCGTCTGTGATGCGGAACGGCAATACTGTGAAGCGATACCCACCCCGTCAGGGCTTTTCGCTGACCGGCCGCGCTCCTACTCTCTGATATTCCACAGTCGGGACAGGAGCGGCCCGTGGCGACCACCGGGAACGACGTCGACGCGCTGCTGCGCACCGGCCCGTTCCACGAGGCGCTGCGCGCGGCCATCGACCGCAGCGGGCTGACGCTGGACCGGCTGCGCGAGCGGCTCGCCCGGCGCGGCATCCACGTGAGCCTGGCCAGCCTCAGCTACTGGCGGCTGGGCCGCAGCCGCCCCGAGCGCCCGGACTCGCTGCGCGCCGTGGTCGCCATCGAGGCCATCCTGGGTCTGCCCCGGCACTCCCTGGAGGCGCTGCTCGGCCCGCCCCGGCCGCGCGGGCGCTGGGTGGGCCGGGAGTCGCAGGGCAGGCGCTACGGGTCGCTGCTGGAGCCCGCCCAGTCCCTCGCCGAGACGGTCGAGGCGCTGGCCGGGCCCTCCGACGGCAAGCTGCGCCCGTGGTGGCTCGACGAGGCGGTCGTGGTGGGCCGAGGCGGCGCGCTGCGGCGGGTGCGGGCCCGGCAGGTGGCCCGCGCGGTGGCCGACGGCCCGGACCGCCACCTGGCGGTCTACTGCGGCGAGCCGGGCGAGGACCCGGCCGGGATCGCGTTCACCGCGGTGGAGAACTGCAGGCTGGGCCGGGTGCGCAGGCATCGGAGCGCCCCGGTCGTGGCCGCCGAGCTGCTGTTCGACCGGACGCTGCGCAGCGGGCAGACGCACCTGTTCGAGTACGACGTCGCCATCACCGGCGGGCGGCCCGCCACCGACTACCGGCGCGCGTTCCGCTACCCGGCCGACAGCTACGTCCTCAGCGTCCGCTTCCACGCGGGCAGGCTGCCCGTGCGCTGCTCGGGCTTCGTGCAGCACGGCGAGGACACCGCGCAGGTCAGCGACGAGGAGCTGGGCATGACCGCGGGGCGCATGGTGCACGTCGCGGAGCGGGAGGTGCGGCCGGGCGTGGTCGGGATCGCCTGGGAGTGGGCCTAGGGCTTGACGGCCCGGTGCAGGGCGACGACGCCGAAGGTGAGGTTCAGCCACTCGACCTCGCCCCAGCCCGCGTCGGCGATCAGCTCGGCGACCGCGCGCTGGTCGGGCCAGTCGCGCATGGACTCGGCCAGGTACCGGTAGGCATCGGGGTTGGACGAGACCGGGCGGGTGAGCAGCGGCAGGCCGCGCAGCACCACGTTCCGGTAGAGCCAGCGGATGGGCCGCCACGGCGGCTGGGAGACCTCGCAGACCACCAGCCTGCCGCCGGGGCGGGTGACGCGGGCCATCTCCCGCAGCGCGCCGACCGCGGGCTCCATGTTCCGCAGGCCGAAGGACACCGTCACCGCGTCGAACGCGTCGTCGGCGAACGGCAGGTGGAAGGCGTCGGCCGCGACCCTCGGCATGCCGCGGTGCGCGCCGTGGCGCAGCATCTCCAGGGAGAAGTCCGCGGCAACGCACCAGGCTCCGGAGCGGGCGTACTCGACAGTGGAGACCGCCGTCCCGGCGGCCAGGTCCAGCACCCTCTCCCCGGGGGAGGCGTCCAGCGCGCGGCGGGTCAGCTCCCGCCACCGCCGGTCGAACCCCATGGTCATGACCGTGTTGGTGCGGTCGTAGCGCTTCGCCACCCCGTCGAACATCGATGCGATGTCGGCGGGGTTCTTGTCCAGCCCGGCGCGGCCCATGGGCCGAACTGTACGACCTCAGTCGAGGCGCAGCGCGGTCAGCATCCCGCGCACCGAGCTCGGCCAGTCGAACTGCTCCGCGCGGGCCCGCGCCGCCGCCCTGCGGTGCGGTTCGGGGACGTCCAGCAGGCCGGTCACGGCCTCGGCGAAGGCGGGCGCGGCGTCGGCCACCGCCGCCCCGCAGTCCGGGCGCACCAGCTCGCCGAGCGCCGACGAGCGCGACACCACGACCGGGGTGCCCGAGGCCAGCGCCTCCAGCGCGGCCAGGCCGAAGGTCTCGTGCGGACCGGGGGCGAGCGAGACGTCGGCGGTGGCCAGCAGGTCGGCCACGGCCATGCGGTCGCTGACGAACCCGAGGAACGTCACCGGGAGCCCGGCCGCCCGCCGCTCCAGCGCGGCCCGCCTCGGCCCGTCGCCCGCCACGACCAGCCGCGCCCGCACGCCCGCGTCGTGCAGGGCGGCCAGGGTGTCGACGCTGCGCTCGACGTGCTTCTCCGGCGACAGCCGCCCGCAGTGCACCAGCAGCGCGTCCGCGCCCATGGCCAGGTCCGCGCGCAGGCCGCGGTCGCGGCGGGCCGGGGTGAAGGTGGCCAGGTCGACGCCGAGCGGCACCTGGGCGACGTTGCGCGCGCCGATGCGGTCGAACTCCGCGCGGGCGAACTCGGTGGTGCACACCACCGTGTCGTAGGCGTCGGCCATCCGCCGGTTGGCGAAGTCCGCGCCGCGGCGGGCCAGCGGCGCGGGCAGCAGGAACTGCTCCAGCAGCCGGTCCAGCCGCTCGTGCGAGATCACCACGGACGGGACGCCGCGCTGCCGGGCCCAGCGGCCCATGCCGCGCAGGGTCAGCCGGTCGGACACCTCCAGCCGGTCCGGCCGCAACCCGGACAGCAGCGCCTGCACGCGCAGCGGGTCCACCGCGCGGTAGCCGCCGGTCCCCGGGATCCCGGGCGCGGGCAGGGTGATGCGCCGCACGCCGCCGGGCAGCACGTCGTCGCGGCGGCGCGGGCCGGGGACGACCAGCACGACCTCGTGCCCGGCCGCGGTGTAGCCCGCGCCGAGGTGGTGCAGCGCGGTCCGCAGGCCGCCGGAGCGCGGGCCGTAGAAGTTGGCCAGCTGCGCGATCCGCATCAGGCGGCCTTCCGCACCCGGCCCACGGTCACCGCGCCGTAGTGGTCGACCAGCTCGTCGCACACCGCGCTCCACGTGCGGCCCTGCACCCGCGCCCTGGCCGCGGCGCCCATGCGCCTGCGCAGCAGCGCGTCGGCGAGGCGGTCGACGGCCAGCGGCAGCTCGGCGTCGAAGCCGTCGGGGTCGAGCAGGTAGCCGGTGCGGCCGTGGTCGACGAGGTCGCGCGGCCCGCCTGCGTTCGGCGCGATCACCGGCAGCCCGGAGGCCATCGCCTCCTGCACGGCCTGGCAGAACGTCTCGTGCGGTCCGGTGTGGACGAACACGTCGAGGCTGGCGTACGCCGAGGCGAGCGCGGCCCCGTCGCGGAAGCCGAGGAACGCCGCGCCCGGCATGGCCCTGCGCAGCGCGTCGGAGTCCGGCCCGTCGCCCACGACGACGACCCGCACGCCCGGGCGGTCGTTCAGCGCGGCCAGCCGCCGGACCTGCTTCTCCGGCGCGAGCCTGCCGACGTAGCCGACCAGCAGCTCGCCGTGGGGCGCGAGCTCGCGGCGCAGCTCCCGGTCGACGTGGTCGGGGTGGAAGCGGCGGACGTCGACGCCGCGCGCCCACCGGTGCACGCGCGGGATGCCGTGCGCGGCGAGATCGGCGACCGACGCGGTGGACGGCGCCAGGGTGCGGTCCGCGCCGCAGTGCAGGCGCCTGATCCAGCGCCATGCGGCGCGCGCGCCCCGGCTGAGCCCGTACGCGGCGGCGAACCCGGCCACGTCGGTCTGGTAGACGGCGACGGTCGGCACGCCGAGCCGCTTGGCCGCGCGCAGCCCGGCCGCGCCGAGCACGAACGGCGACGCCAGGTGCACCACGTCGGGGGCGAACCCGGCCAGCTCGGTGTGGATGCGGGGGCTGGGCAGCCCGATGGGCAGGGAGGTGATGACCGGCAGGTCGACGGCCTTGACCCGGTGCACCCGCGCGTGCAGGTACTCGTCGGGCCCGGTGGTGCCCGGGGCGATGACCATGGCCTGGTGGCCGCGGGCGTGGAGGTGCTCCAGCACCCGCAGCACGGAGTTGGTCACGCCGTTCACCTGCGGCAGGAAGCTCTCGGTGACGATGGCGACGCGCACGGGGGGAACGTCGCACCCGGCGCTGACCCTGGGGTGGGCGGGAGCGTGACCGTGCGGCGAACGCCTCCCGAACATGCGGAGCGGTGGCCAACCTTGGCCAGATGATGGACGGGAGGTCACCTTCCGGTTGGGCTGTGGACACCGACCGTGGTCAATCTAGGTTGGCATGACGCTCTTGTCCTCCCGGCCGGTCGAGCCGGGCCTGCTCTCCCGTGCCCTGGAGGTGGCGGGCAGACTGGCCAACGACGCCACCGACGTGATCACCGCGACCGCCGGGCGGGGCGCGCGGCCGGGCGTCAAGGACAACCCGTTCGACTGGGTGACCGACACCGACCGGACGCTGGAGCGCCATACCCGCCGCGTGCTGACCGCCGAGTTCCCGGGCATCCCGGTGATCGGCGAGGAGTTCGGCGGCGACGCCGGGGGCGCGGAGTTCCACTGGGTCGTCGACCCGGTGGACGGGACTGCCAACTACGTGGCGGGCATGCCGTGGTGCGCCTACAGCCTGGCGCTGGTGGACGACGAGGGCCCGGTCGTCGGCGTGGTCGCCGACCCGTACCGCGCCCAGATCTACGCCGCCGCCCGCGGCCGGGGCGCCCGCGCCAACGGCCAGCGGGTCACGCTGGCCGACCGCTCGGACGTCGCGGGCGCGATCGTGTGCACGGAACTGTCGGCCACCGGGGCGTGGCCGGGCATGGGCGCGTTCATCGAGCAGGCCGCCGCCGCGCACGCCGGGGTGCGCGTGCTGGGCTCGGCGGCGCTGACGATCGCGCAGGTGGCCCTGGGCCACGCGGCCGCGGCGGTCCTGCACAGCTACCACGCGTGGGACGTGGCGGGCTCGCTGGCGTTCGCGCTGGAGGCGGGCGCTGTCGTCCTGGACCGCACGGGCGCCGACGCCGCGCTGCCCGCCGACGGCCTGCTGGTCGCCGCCCCCGGCGTCGCCGACACGGTGCTGGCCTGGTGGCGCGCCACCCAGCGCTCCGACGCGCCCCTGCCCCGGCAGGCGCCTTTCGCGGACACCACCGAGGCGGTGTAGCCGGTCAGCGGATGAGCGGCCGGGCGGCCTGCCAGCGGTCGATCCGTCCCATGAGGACGATCGCGGCGAGCGCCGCGGCGCCGGTCAGGCCCGCGCTGAGCGTGGTGGCGACGGCGATGTCGCGGAACGCACGCTCGGTCTGGTCGTCGGCCAGCAGGAACACGGTCACCAGGTCGACGGCGTGGGCGGTCAGGAACGCCGACCACCACACGGTCACCAGGAGGCTCGGTTTGAGCCGCGCCAGGTCGGCGTTCCGGGCGGGGGTGGTCGGCCTGCTGGCGCGGTGCACGTCGCCCACGACCATCTGCGGCCACCACAGGTTGGCCACCGGGACCAGCCAGGACAGCACGGCCCACCGCACGCGGTGGCGGTGCGCGCCGTCGCAGGTCCGCGCCGCGGTGACCCGGGCCCGCCACAGCCACGCGGCGAACGCGAGCCAGGAGACCGCCAGGCCGACCACCCACGCCCACGACAGCCACACCGAGCGCTGCTCGGCGGCGGTGATCTGCTCGACGGTCACGGTGGGCGCGGCCGAGTAGACGTCGCGGACCAGCCGGTAGGACGCCCACGACTGCCAGGCCACCAGCCCGGCGACGGCCGTGGTGAGCAGGATCGACCCCGACGCCACGATCCGCGCGCCCCGGTTAGGGCGACCGGTCGCCCGCTCGGTCGGCAGCGCGACCACGCCCATGGGCGGCGTCGGCACGTCGGTCACGGCGCCCCCTCCCCCGCAGGCCTGTCGGATCAGGCATCGCCCGAGGGGGCCGCGGTGTTTCGGGCTCAGGCGTCGAAGTCGACGGTGACCGCGTCGGTGGTGGGCAGCGCCTGGCAGGTCAGCACGAACCCGGCGTCGATCTCGTGCTGTTCGAGGGCGTAGTTGCGGCGCATGCTCACCTCGCCGGTGACGACCTTCGCCCGGCACGTCCCGCACACCCCGCCCTTGCAGGCGAACGGCAGGTCGGCGCGGACGCGCTGGGCGGCGTCGAGGATCGGCTCGTCGAAGGGCAGCGACAGCGTCGTCTCCCGCCCGTCGAGCAGCACGGTCACCGCCGCGGTCGGACCGTCAGGGCGGGTCTCGTCTGCCCGCTTCGGCTCCGGTGGCGGTTCGTCCACATAGAACAGTTCACGGTGGATCCGGTCGGCGGGCACCCCGCGCGCGGCGAGCACGTCCGTGGCGTCCGTCACCAGTCCGAACGGGCCGCACAGCCACCAGTGGTCCACGTCCTCCGACGGCACCACGGCGTCCAGCAGCGCGGACAGGCGCTCCGCGTCGAGCCGCCCGGAGAACAGCTCGACGTCGCCCGCCTCGCGGGACAGGACGTGCACCAGCTGCAGCCGCGCCGGGTGGCGGTCCTTCAGGTCGGCCAGCTCCTCGGCGAACATCACCGTGTCCGTGCGCCGGTTCCCGTAGAGGATCGTCACGCGGTTGTCAGGCTCGGCGAGCAGGGTCGCCGCGATCGACAGGACCGGCGTGATGCCCGAGCCCGCGGCGATCAGCGCGTGGTGCCCGGGACAGGCCGGGTCGGGGCTGAAGTTCCCCAGCGGGGGCAGCACCTCCAGCACGTCGCCGGGGCGCAGCGAGTCCACCAGGTGCGCGGAGAACAGCCCGCCGTCGACCCGCCGCACGCCGATGCGCGGGGCCGCGCCGACCGGCGCGCAGATGGAGTACGAGCGCCGCTCCTCGCGGCCCTCCACCACCTGCCGCAGCGTCAGGTACTGCCCGGCCCGGAACGCGAACTCCGACCGCAGCGCCTCCGGCACGGCGAAGGTGACCGCCACCGCGTCGGCGCAGAGCCGGTCGACCCTGGCGACCGGGAGCTCGTGGAACGTGCGCCGCACTTCAGATCTCCTTGACGTGCTCGAACGGCTCCTTGCAGTCCCCGCAGGCCCGCAGCGCCTTGCACGCCGTCGAGCCGAACCGCGACAGCTCGCGCGTGCGGAGGGACCCGCACCGGGGGCACGCCACGCGCGCCGCGGGCGGCTCCAGGTTCAGCGGCACCGGCCCGCGCCGCCCGATCCGCGACGGCGGCGCGATGCCGTGCTCGGCCAGCTTGCGCAGGCCGTCGTCGCTGATCCAGTCGGTGGTCCACGCGGGAGCCAGCACCGTCCGCACCTCGACGGAGGTGTAGCCCGCCGCGGTCAGCGACCGGGTCAGGTCCGCGCGCATCTCGTCCAGGGCGGGGCAGCCGGAGTAGGTCGGCGTGATGGTGACGACCACGTGGTCGCCGTCCTCGTGGACGTCGCGCAGCACCCCGAGGTCGGCGAGGGTCAGCACCGGCAGCTCGGGATCGAGCACCGCTGCGGCGACCTCTCGCGCGCTCACCAGGTCGCCCCCGGCATCGACCGGTGCACGTGCTGCATCTCGGCGAGCAGGTAGCCCATGGCCTCGGTGTGCACGCCGTCCCGGCCGCCGCGCCCGGCCACCGTCGCCAGCGGCGACACCTCCGGCCGGGCCAGCGAGGCCGCGGCGAACACGGTGTCCAGCACCTCGTCGACCTCCGCGCGCAGCGTCGCCGAGTCGACGGCGATGCCGGGCAGCCGCGCCTCCACCGGGTGCGGGGCGAACAGCTCGTCGACGAACGGCCACACCCGCTCCAGGCCCGCGACCATGCGCTCCCGGGAGAACTCGGTGCCGCCCGCCAGCCGCAGCGTCCACTGGGCGGCGTGGTCGCGGTGGTAGGCGACCTCCTTGACGCCCTTGGCCGCGACCGCGGCGAGCACCGGGTCGCGGGAGCCGGTCAGCCGCTGCAGCAGCGCCAGCCGGTAGGTCGAGAACACCAGCAGCCGGGCGATTGTGGCGGCAAAGTCGCCGCCGGGGCCGGGCCCGCAGTCGATCTCCACCAGCCGCACGTTGCGGAACTCGTGCTCGTCGCGGGTGAAGGCCAGCGTGTCCTCGTCGCAGGCAACGCCGTCGGCCTCGGCCGCGCGGGTGAGCAGCAGCCGGGCCTGGCCGAGCAGGTCGAGCGCGATGTTGGCCAGCGCGACGTCCTCCTCCAGCTCCGGCGCGCGCGAGCACCACTCGGCGAGGCGCTGGGACAGGATCAGCGCGTCGTCGCCGAGCATCAGGCAGTACGCGGTCAGGTCTTCGGTGTCGACCTCGGCGGGCAGCGCGCGGTCCACCCCGGACAGCGCGGCGGTGAAGCCGGTGCCGAAGGCCCAGTGGCGCTCCTCGCCCGTGTCGACGAGTCCCTCGTAGGCGTTCACAGGTGCGGCACGTCTTCCGGGATCGCGTAGAAGGTCGGGTGGCGGTACACCTTGTCGCCGCTGGGCGCGAAGAACGGGTCCTTCTCGTCCGGGCTCGACGCGGTGATCGCGGCCGCGGGCACGACCCAGATGCTCACGCCCTCGTTGCGGCGGGTGTAGAGGTCGCGGGCGTTGCGCAGCGCCATCTCGTCGTCGGGGGCGTGCAGCGAGCCGACGTGGACGTGGTTGAGGCCGCGCTTGCCGCGCACGAAGACCTCGTAGAGGGGCCAGGACGACCGGGGACCGCGCCCGGCCGCCGGTTCGCTCGCTCGCTCGGTCACGCCACCTGCTCCTCGCCGCTCTTCTTCGCCGCGTAGGCCGCCGCGGCCTCGCGCACCCACGCGCCGTCCTCGTGCGCCTTGCGCCGGTGGGCGATCCGCTGCGCGTTGCACGGCCCGTCGCCGCCGACGACCTGCCAGAACTCGGCCCAGTCGATCTCGCCGAAGTCGTGGTGGCCGCGCTCGGCGTTCCACCTGAGATCGGGGTCGGGCAGGGTGACGCCCAGCTTCTCGGCCTGCGGCACGGTCATGTCGACGAACTTCTGGCGCAGCTCGTCGTTGGTGTGGCGCTTGATCCGCCACTTCATCGACTGCTCGGTGTTGGTCGACTCGGTGTCCGGCGGGCCGAACATCATCAGCGACGGCCACCACCAGCGGTCGACCGAGCGCTGCACCATGTCCCGCTGCGCCTGGGTGCCGCGCATCATGGTGAGCAGCAGCTCGTAGCCCTGGCGCTGATGGAAGGACTCCTCCTTGCAGACGCGGATCATCGCCCGCGCGTACGGCCCGTAGGAGGTCCGGCACAGCGGCACCTGGTTGACGATCGCCGCGCCGTCGACCAGCCAGCCGATCACGCCGACGTCGGCGAAGGTCAGCGTGGGGTAGTTGAAGATCGACGAGTACTTCTGGCGGCCCTCGACGAGCTTGGCCGTCAGGTCCTCGCGGTCGGCGCCCAGGGTCTCGGCGGCGGCGTAGAGGTAGAGCCCGTGGCCCGCCTCGTCCTGCACCTTGGCCAGCAGGATCGCCTTGCGCCGCAGCGAGGGGGCGCGGCTGATCCAGTTGCCCTCCGGCTGCATCCCGATGATCTCGGAGTGCGCGTGCTGGGCGATCTGCCGGATCAGCGTCCTGCGGTACCCGTCGGGCATCCAGTCGCGCGGCTCGACCCGGTGGTCGGCGGCGACGACGCGCTCGAACTCGTGCTCCAGCTCCACGCGTCCGATGTTACACGTCGGACCCGTTTTCGCGGATAGCTGTCACACTCGCTTCGTGCGGTGTGGCGGCCGCAGGTGCAGCGGCCCCTGCTTGCGCAACCACCACAGCACGACGCCCGCCACGGCCCAGACGGCGGCGAGCAGGCTGGTCACCGGCAGGATCGTGAGCGCGGCGCCGCGCCCGGCCACCCGCACCAGGTCCGGATTCCGCGCGTCGTACTCGACCCGGACGACCTGCCCCTCTTCGAGGTGTTCGGGGTACAGCACCCCCACGGACGGCACCTGCTCGGCCCCGTCGGGCGTGGTGAACCGCACCAGCGTGCGGTGGAAGGCGACGCTGACGACCTCGGCCTCCGCCCGGCCCACGTGGTTCTCGATCGCCGCGTCCTCGACGAACGCCGCCACGATCAGCAGCAACCCGAACACGCTCAGCAAGCCCCCGACCCCGACCACCACCCGGGCCACCGCGCGGCGAACCCGCGCCTTGCTGTCGAGCTCAGGCACAGACCCACCCTAGTGCGCCACCTGCCCCGCTCAGCAGCACGGTTTCCGGGCAGGCGGGAGGGAAGCCGGAGACCGCCGCCGCTCGCCCTGGCCCTAGGGGCCCACCACTCCCGGCCGGACCGGACAGCGGAGCGCGTGTCAGCGGTCCACGCAGAGGGAGCGGCCACCGTGCCGATCGCCCGAGAGGGGGACGCCCTCAACAGCCACCAACACGAGGGCGGGCCGGTCGAGGAGCCGGAGACTGCCCTCGCTCGCCCTGGTCCCGGCAAGCCATCGCAACACCCCACACCACCGGACCGGACAGCAAGTCAACTGTCCACGCGGATACAGAAGCCGCGCCGATCACCAGAGGAACAGTGCTGCCCTCAACAGCCACCACCGCGAACGCGGGCCGATCAGCGAGCCGGAAGTCGTCGCGGAACCGGCAGGGCGGCGGCGCACCCCACACCACCGCCGGGCAGCACAGCACGTCAGCGGTCCGCGCGGATGCAGAAGTCGCCGCGCCGATCATCGGAGGAAGGGTGACGTCCTCGACAGCCACCATCGCGAGGGCGGGCAGGTCGGGGGCCGGAGGCCGCCGTCGCTCGTTGTGGTTACGGCGGGCGGACCACGCGAGCGGACTGCGGAGCGCCGTCAGGTGTTTGTGCTGGTGAGGGCGCGGATGTAGAGATCCGTCTCGGCGGCCGCGCCGATCGCGCGGTGGAGGGCGATGCCCTCGACGGCCACCAGGACGAGGGCGGCGCGGGCGTGCGGGTCGGGGGAGCCGTGGGCGCGGAGCCAGTCGGTCAGGCGGGCGCGCAGGGTGGCGACCAGGTCGGACAGGCCCGCGCGCAGGTCGGGGTGGCGGGGGGCGGCCAGGTAGATCTCGGCCATCAGCCGGTTTGCCGGGTCATCGGGCGGGTGGGCGTCGAGTTGGGCGATCAGCCGCGCGATGCCGTCGTCGGGGTCGGTGGCGTCGTCGAGGAGGGTGAGCCAGGTGTCGCCGAAGGAGTGGCAGAAGGCCAGGGCGGCGGCGGTGAGCAGGTCGGGCACCGCCGGGAAGTGGTAGTGCACCAGGCCGGAGCGCACGCCCGCCCGTTCGGCGACAGCGCGGGTGGTGACCGCGCTCCAGCCGACCTCGGGGATCAGCGCCAGCGCCGCGGCCAGCAGGCGCTCGCGGGTGGCCGCGCCGCGCGCGGACATCAGCGCAGGGCCCCGGCGACCGCGGCGCGCAGCCGGGCGTGCAGGTCGCGGAGCCGGTCGCGGTCCGCGCGGATCTCGACCACGCGCAGCCCCGGGGCGGGGCGCAGGGCCGCGGCGAACTCGGCGTGCGACGCGGCGAGGGTGTGCGGGACGCCGTGGGCGGCGCACAGCGCGGCCAGGTCGACGCCGTGCGGGGTGCCGAACACCCGCTCGAAGGCGGCCTTGTGCTCGGCGGCGCCCTGTTCGAGCAGGGAGAAGATGCCGCCGCCGTCGTCGTTGAGCACGACGACGGTCAGGTCGGGCCGGTCCTCGCCGGGGCCGATGAGCAGGCCGTTCGTGTCGTGCAGGAACGTCAGGTCGCCGACCAGCGCGTAGCCGGGCACGCCTGCGCCGAGGGCCACGCCCGCGGCCGTGGAGAGGTTGCCGTCGATGCCCGCGACGCCGCGGTTGGCGTAGATCGCCACGTCGGCGCGGTGGTCGGCGACGAGGTCGACGTCGCGGACCGGGTTGGACGAGCCGAGGAACAGCGCCGCGCCCGAGGGCAGCGCGTCGACCAGGGCGCGGGCGACGTGCAGGCCGGTGGGCCACGGCTGCTCGCCGAGCAGCTTGTCCACCGCGGTCGCCGCTGCCGTCTCGGCCTCCAGCCAGCCCGCCAGCCACGCCGGGTCGGGCCGCTCGACGTGGGCGAGGTCGTCGTCGTCCAGCCAGCTGCGCACGTGCGTGGCGACGTACTGCGGGTCGGTCCACTGCGGATGGTCGCCGATGCCGATGACCGGCGCGCGGTCCATCAGGCCGCGCACGCCCCGGGAGAGCGTCGGGCGGCCGACCACGACCACGGCGTCGGGGCGCAGGCCGTCGGGCAGCTCGCCGGAGAGCAGCAGCGGGCCGCCGCGCAGCACCCGGGCGCCGCCGGACACGGCCGCCGCCGCGCCGACCGGCTCGGCGATCACCGGCCAGCCCGCCTTGGCGGCCACCGCGGCCGCCGCCCTGGCCCGCACCGGGTCGCCGCTGCCGACGACCATGAGCGCGCGGGCGGGCAGCGCGAAGTCGACCCGGTTGCCCGGCGGCGTCCGCTGCGCCGACCACGTCGTCCAGCGCGCGCCGCCCGGCCTGCCCTGGAGCGAGTCCGGCCACTCGTCGCCGAAGGTCGGGACCAGCGGCTCGCGGAACGGGATGTCCAGCTGGACCGGCCTGCCGGTCTCCGCGCGGGCGACGCCGCGGCACACCAGCCCGCGCCAGACCGGGTTGAGCCCGGCGCGGTGCTCGGCGACCGGGAAGTCCACGGCCACGGCCGCGCTGCCGAAGATCCCGCGCTGGTCGATGGTCTGGTTGGCGCCGGTGCCGTGCAGCTCCGGCGGCCGGTCGGCGGTGATGAGCAGCAGCCCGACGCCGGAGTGGTGGGCCTCGAGGACCGCGGGGTGCAGGTTGGCCACCGCCGTGCCGGAGGTGCACACGACCGCGGCCGGGCGGCCGGTCGCGCGGGCCAGGCCGAGGGCGAGGAACCCCGCGGCGCGCTCGTCGACGCGGACGTGCAGGCGCAGCCGGTCACGGGCCTCGAACAGGGCGAACGACAGGGGCGCGTTGCGCGATCCCGGGCAGAGCACCACGTGGCGCACGTCGTTGCGGACGAGTTCGTCGACGACCACGGTCGCCATCGCGGTGGACGGGTTCACCGGCCCAGACTGCCACGCCTGGCATGCTCTGGATGTGGCTGACCCCCAGGTTTCGGAGCTGTTCGACCCGGCGCAGTGGCGCGAGATCGAGGGCTTCGACTTCACCGACATCACCTATCACCGTGCCGTGGACACCGGCGCCGTGCGGATCGCGTTCGACCGCCCCGAGGTGCGCAACGCCTTCCGCCCGCACACCGTCGACGAGCTGTACCGGGCGCTTGACCACGCGCGGATGAGCGCCGACGTCGGCGTGGTGCTGCTCACCGGCAACGGCCCGTCCCCGCGCGACGGCGGCTGGGCCTTCTGCTCCGGCGGCGACCAGCGCATCCGCGGCCGCACGGGCTACCAGTACGCCTCCGGCGAGACCGCGGACACCGTCGACCCGGCGCGCGCGGGCAGGCTGCACATCCTGGAGTGCCAGCGGCTGATCCGGTTCATGCCCAAGGTCGTCATCGCCGTGGTCCCCGGCTGGGCCGCGGGCGGCGGGCACAGCCTGCACGTGACCTGCGACCTGACCCTGGCCTCGGCCGAGCACGCCCGCTTCAAGCAGACCGACGCCGACGTGGGCAGCTTCGACGCAGGCTACGGCTCGGCGTACCTGGCCAGGCAGATGGGCCAGAAGTTCGCCCGCGAGGTGTTCTTCCTCGGCCGCGCCTACACCGCCGACGAGATGGTCCGCATGGGCGCGGTCAACCGCGCCGTGCCGCACGCGGAACTGGAGGCCGAGGCGCTGGCCTGGGCGCGGGAGATCAACGGCAAGTCGCCCACGGCCCGCCGGATGCTCAAGTACGCCTTCAACCTGATCGACGACGGCCTGGTCGGCCAGCAGCTGTTCGCGGGCGAGACGACCCGGCTGGCGTACATGACCGACGAGGCGGTGGAGGGCCGCGACGCGTTCCTGGAGAAGCGCGACCCGGACTGGTCGCCGTACCCGTACTTCTACTGATGGAGCGGCTGCGCGCCGTCCTGGAGTCGTCCGGGGTGTGGACCGTGCGGACCTCGGGGTCGACGGGGACGCCGAAGACGGTCCTGCTGTCGGCGTCCTGCCTGCTCGCCTCCGCGCACGCCACGCACGCGCGGCTGGGCGGGCCGGGGGCCTGGCTGCTGGCGCTGCCGACCGACCACATCGCGGGCCTGCAGGTGCAGGTGCGCTCGCTGGTGGCGGGCACGGTCCCGAGCGTGCTGACCGGCCCGTTCCGCGGCCCGTCCTTCGTGGCGGCGGCCTCGGCGGTGCCCGCCGACGGCCCCCGGTACACCTCGCTGGTGCCGACCCAGCTCACCCGGGTCCTGTCCTGGGGCGGGTCGGCGCTGGCGGCGCTGCGCTCGTTCGACGCGGTCCTGGTCGGCGGAGCCGCGCTGGCGTCGCCGGTCCTGGACGCCGCGCGCGAGGCGGGCGTGCGCGTGGTGACGACCTACGGCATGACGGAGACCGCGGGCGGCTGCGTCTACGACGGCGTGCCGCTGGACGGGGTCTCCGTCGAGCTGGTCGACGGCGTGATCCGCATCGGCGGCCCGACCGTCGCCATCGGCTACGCGGACTCGCCCCCGTTCGACGGCTGGTTCACCACCTCCGACCTCGGCGAGTTCGTCGACGGCCGCCTCCGCGTCCTGGGCCGCGCCGACGACGTGATCAACACCGGCGGCGAGAAGGTCGCCCCCGCCTCGGTCGAGGCGGTGCTGCTGGCCCAGCCGGGCGTCCGCGAGGTGTGCGTGGTGGGCGTCCCGGACCCGGAGTGGGGCCAGCGGGTGGCCGCGGCCGTGGTCGGCGACCTCACCGAGACCGCCCTGTCCGCCGTCCGCACGGCGCTGGGCGCCGCGGCCGTGCCGCGCCGGGTGGCGGTCGTGGACGCCTTGCCGGAGAAGGACTCCGGCAAGGTGGACCGGGCCGCGGTGGCAGGGCTGTTCGGGGCGGGCTGACGGGCGCCGTAATCAGGTTTGCCGGGGAGGGCGCGCGGAGTAGCGTCCGGCGATCGTGGACCTCGTGGTGACGACCCTTGCCGACCGACCCGACCTGGTGAACCTGGCGCACGACTTCCCCGGCGCGTGGCCTGCGATGATGCAGCAGGACCCGGTGGCGGACCTGTACTACGACGTGATCGACACCGTGTTCGCCGAGTACGCGCTCGTCGCCTACGACCGGGACAACCCGGGGCGGGCGGTGGCCCGGGCGTACGCGGCGCCGTTCACCTGGGGGCGGGACGAGTTGCCCGACGCGGGCTGGGACGAGGTCATCCGGCGGGCCGCGCTGGACCGGCTCGCCGGGCGCGAGGGCGACCGGATCTCGGCGCTGGAGATCTGCGTCCAGCCCGATCTGCGCGGGACCGGGCTCTCCTCGGTCATGCTCGAGGCCATGCGGGCCAACGCCGGTCGGCTCGGGTACGACACGCTGCTCGCGCCGGTGCGGCCCAACGGGAAGGCCGACCCGTTCCTCCCGATGTCCGACTACGCCTTCCAGGTGCGCGAGGACGGGCTGCCGGTCGACCCGTGGCTGCGCGTCCACGTGCGCGCGGGCGGGCGGATCATCCGGGTCGCGCCGCGGTCGATGACGATCAGCGGGACGCTCGCCCAGTGGCGGGAGTGGACGGGGCTGCCGTTCGCCGAGGCCGGGCCGGTGGCCGTGCCGCACGCGCTGGCCCCGGTGCTCTGCGACCTCGACCAGGACCTCGCCGTCTACATCGAGCCGAACGTCTGGGTGGAGCACCGGACGGCTTAACCCGTTCGGCGTAATTTCCCCGGGTCGGTGTGACGAGACGGTCACGGCAGGCGACAGTCCGGGTGGGAGGGCGTCGAGACGGAGGTTCCAGTGCGACCGGTCAAGGCGGGTCCGGTGCAGGCGTTCGCGGCCGAACTGCGGGCACTGCGCCGCCGGTGCGGCACCCCCGACTTCCCGTCGATCTCGCGGACGACCGGCGCGTCGGTGGACGCGCTCGCGGCCGCGGTCGCCGGGGAGCAGCTGCCCACCTGGCCGACGGTGGCCGCGTTCGTGCGCGGCTGCGGCGGCCGGGTCGCGGACTGGCGGCAGCGCTGGGAGCAGGCCCGCGCCTGCCTCCTCGTGCGCATCCCCGCGCCCCGCATGCCCAGCTGAGCCGAATCTCACGGGGGTCAGCGCCCGGCCGCCACCCGGCTGCGGCGAGACTGGGGCCATGGCGACGTTCACCCAATGGGTCACCGGGGCGCGCGTGCGGACCCTGCCGAACTCGGTGGCCCCGGTCATCGTGGGGGCCGCGGCCGCGGCGCCCGCCTTCTCCTGGCCCCGCACCCTGCTCGCGCTGCTCGTCGCGCTGGCCCTGCAGGTCGGGGTGAACTACGCCAACGACTACTCCGACGGCATCCGCGGCACCGACGCCGACCGGGTCGGGCCGCTGCGGCTCGTGGGGTCCGGCGCGGTCGCCCCGGCCGCGGTGCGGGCGGCCGCGTTCGCCTGCTTCGGGCTGGCCGCCGTGGCCGGGCTGGCGCTGGTCGCGGTGAGCGGGCACTGGTGGCTGCTGCTGGTCGGCGCCCTCTGCATCGCGGCCGCCTGGTTCTACACCGGCGGCTCGCGGCCATACGGCTACTCCGGCTGGGGCGAGGCCGCGGTCTTCCTCTTCTTCGGCCTGGTCGCGGTGCTGGGCACGCAGTACGTGCAGGCGGACACGGTCACCTGGACCGGCGTCGCCTGCGCCGCGGCCATGGGCTCGTTCTCCGCCGCCGTCCTGGTCGCCAACAACCTGCGCGACGTGCCGACGGACGCGGTCACGGGCAAGACCACCCTCGCCGTCCGCCTGGGCGAGGCCAACACGCGCCTGCTCTATGCCGCGCTGGTGACCCTGCCGTTCGCCATGACGCTGCTGATCGCGGTGTCGGCCAAGCTGGCGCTGATCGGCCTGCTGTCGGCGGCCGTGCTGATCCCGGCCGTCCGCGCCGTGACCGAGAAGGCGACCGGGATGGCGCTCGTGCCGGTGCTCAAGCAGACCGGGCTGGCGATGCTGGCCTGGGCCGTCCTCACCGGCGCGGGCCTGGCGCTGGGCTGATCGGGGGAATTCCCGGCAGGCGAACTGCCGGTGCCGCTTTCCGCCGCCCGCGACGGCGGGAGCGTAAAGGGCGGTCAAAGTCACAGCCGCGCGGAAGAAGGCCCGGCCCGGCCGGGTCCAGCGCCGTGGTGTTCGACGGTGAACCCGACCGGGCCGGTTGTGCTGAGCAAGCGTGCCGGGCTACGCGGGCGGAGTGTCCTCATCCCGGTCGCGACGGCGGTTCTCGTCGAGTTTGCGCAGGAAGTCCGGGTCGTCGTCGGGCGCGAGCGGAGTCCGCCTGCGCTGGGCGAGATCCGCGGTCTGTGGTCCGAACGCCCGCCACATCAGCACGGCGATCGTGAGGGCGCCGACCGCGGCGAGCAGGTACACCATCGAAGCCACCTCCAAGCATTGAGGTGTTCGAGGTTAGCCCTTTTGCCCGCCGGACGGGGCGGTCACGCCGGACCGTTCGCCTCGGTGGTCAACTCCGCGAGCAGGGTCTTCACCTCGGACTCGCGGAACCGGCGGTGCCCGCCGGGCGTGCGGATGGAACCGATGCGGCCCGCTGTGGCCCAGCGGGTGACAGTCTTGGGGTCGACGCGGAACAGCGCGGCCACTTCCCCCGGGGTGAGCAGTCGTTCGCCGACATGCGCGGTCACGGCTTCTTCCCTCCTTAGTCGCCGAGTGGAGCAAACAGGAGCATCGTGGCATCTCGCCCGCCGGGTACTCGAACGGTTGGCTGATAGTAAAGAGGTAGTAAGGGACAAAAAGGTTGGTTCGGACACCCTCTCGCGGGGGCCGTACGCTGCACATCCGTGGACAGTGTTGATCGCCGCATCATCGCAGCGTTGCGAACCAACGGCAGGATCACGTACGCCGATCTGGGCAGGCAGGTGGGGCTGTCGGCCTCCGCCGTGCACGAGCGGGTCGGCAAGCTGGAGTCGTCCGGGGTGATCACCGGCTACCACGCCGTCGTGGACCCCCGCGCGGTCGGCCTGGGCGTGACGGCCCTGGTCGGCATCCACCCCACGGACACCGCCGACGACGAGGACGTCGCCGACGCGCTCGCCGAGCTGCCGGAGATCGAGTCGTGCTACCGGGTCGCCGGGGACGAGGCGTTCGTGGTCAAGGTCAGGGTGGCGACGGTGGACGACCTCGAGCAGGCGCTCAACCGGCTGCGCCGCATCCAGGGCGTGGCCAGGACCCGCTCGACCGTGGTGCTCTCCACACGGTTCGAGGGGCGGCCGAACAGCCCCGAATCATCGGGCGCGGAGTAGCCTGCGAAGCGTGGATTCCACGCTCGGCCGCGATATCGCCCTCTACACGTTCGCCCGGATCGCCCTCGTCGCCGCGGTGACAACCGTGCTGCTGCTGTTCGACGTTCCGCTGCTCGTGAGCCTCGCGGTGGCCGTCGTGGTGGGGTTTCCGCTGGGGCTGCTCCTCTTCCGGGGGCTGAACGCCCGGGTCACCGAGGGCCTGGCCAAGCGCGGCGAGAAGCGGCAGTCCGAGCGTGACCGGCTACGCGCGCAGCTGCGCGGAGAGGACCCCGATCAGTGACGGCCATCGACCGCTGCAGCGCGCCCACGCGCGCCTGGGTCTGCGAGGCGATCCGGATCATCGAGGCGGACGCCAACCGCAGCGCCGACACCCACCTGCTGCCGTTCCCGCTGCCCGCGAGCTGGAACATCCAGCTCTACCTCAAGGACGAGTCCACCCACCCGACCGGCTCGCTGAAGCACCGGCTGGCCCGCTCGCTGTTCCTGTACGCGCTGTGCAACGGCTGGATCCACGAGGGCACGCCGGTCATCGAGGCGTCGTCGGGCTCGACGGCGGTCTCGGAGGCGTACTTCGCCAGGATGCTGGGGCTGCCGTTCATCGCCGTCATGCCGCGCACGACCAGCCCGGAGAAGGTGGCGCTGATCGAGCACCAGGGCGGGCGCTGCCACTTCGTCGACGAGCCCGGCCTGATCTACACCGAGTCCCACCGGCTCGCCGCCGAGCTCGGCGGGCACTTCATCGACCAGTTCACCCACGCCGAGCGCGCGACCGACTGGCGGGGCAACAACAACATCGCCGAGTCGGTGTTCGGGCAGATGGCGCGGGAGCCGCACCCGTGCCCGGAGTGGATCGTGGTCGGCGCGGGCACCGGCGGCACCAGCGCGACGATCGGGCGCTACATCCGCTACCGCGCCCTGGAGACCCGCCTGGCCGTGGTGGACCCGGAGAACTCGGTGTTCTTCGACGCCTGGCGCGACGGCACGGAGCTGACCGGCTGCCAGGGCTCGCGCATCGAGGGCATCGGGCGGCCGAGGGTGGAGCCCTCGTTCGTCGGCTCGGTGATCGACCGGATGATCAAGGTGCCGGACGCGGCGTCCATCGCGGTGATCCGCGAGGTGTCGGAGGTGCTGGGCCGCCGGGTGGGCGGCTCGACCGGCACCAACCTGTGGGGCGCCTTCGCGATCGTCGCCGAGATGCTGGCCGCCGGTCGCTCGGGCAGCGTCGTGACCCTGCTGTGCGACGGCGGCGAGCGCTACAGCCACACGTACTACGACGACGCGTGGATCGCCGCGCAGGGTCTGGACCTGGAGCCGTACGGCGAGACCGTGCGCAAGTTCCTCGCCACCGGCCGGTTCTCCGGCTAGGGAACTGTTCCCCGGCCCGGTTCGTCTTGTCGGGAAACGACACTGGGGGCAGTGGCATGGGCCTGACACCGGATCCGAGACTCACCGACGCCGACTTCGACCTGATCGCGTCCCGAGCCCGCAGCGCCGAGGCGTCACCGGCGCTGCGGGCATTGCAGTGCCGCATCGACCGCGGCGACCTGACGTGGCGCGACATCACCGACGGCCGCACCGCCCGCGACCCCGATGTCCGCAGGGCGGTGGAGTCCGGCTTCCCCCGGTGGGACGGGTGACCCGTCGGTTTGTGGGCTTCCCGTCCTGGGCGAAAGGGGTCTCCGGATAGCGGCGAGCCGCACCCCCGTGATGCCCGTTCTCCAAGATCAGTGGGGCTGTGACGGCCCCGTCAGTGGGTCCGGCGCAGTTCGCTGGGGAAGTCGTCGGCCACGGTGGCGGCCAGTTCCAGGAGGCCGAGGCGGGTCTCCGGGAGGAGGCGGTCGAGTTCGATCTCGGCGCCTTCCTCCAGGTGCGGGTCGAACGGGATGCGGCAGACGGCGCGGCAGCGGGCGGCGAAGTGGGCGGCCAGCTTGTCCAGGTCGACCTTGCCCGAGCCGGGGCGCACGGAGTTGATCACGGCGACGGAGCGGGCGACGAGGTCGCGGTAGCCGTGGGCGTCGAGCCAGTCGAGGGTGGCCGAGGCGCTGCGGGCGCCGTCGACCGAGCCCGACGAGACGATCACCAGCGAGTCGGCCAGGTCGAGGACGCCCTTCATGGCCGAGTGCATCAGCCCGGTGCCGCAGTCGGTCAGGACGATGTTGTAGAAGTGCTCCAGCAGCGCCACCGTGCGCCGGTAGTCGTCCTCGCTGAACGCCTCCGACACCGCCGGGTCCTGCTCGCTGGCCAGCACCTCCAGCCGCGACGGGCCCTGCGAGGTGTAGGCGCGGATGTCGCTGTAGCGGCGGATGCGGTCGGCGTCGCGCAGCAGGTGCCGGACGGTGGCGGTGGTCTCCAGCGGGATCTTCTGGCTCAGCGTGCCCCGGTCGGGGTTGGCGTCGACGGCGATCACCCGGTCGCCGCGCAGCGAGGCGAACGTCGAGCCCAGCGTGGTGGTGGTCGTGGTCTTGCCGACGCCGCCCTTGAGGCTGAGCATCGCGATCTTGTAGCAGCCGCGCAGCGGCTGGTTGACCCGGCCGATCAGCTCGCGGCGGCGCACGTCGGCCGGGCTCTCGCCGGGGTTGATCAGGTGGCCGCTGGCCACGTAGACCGCCCGCCGCCAACCCGACTGCGGGGCCCGCTTGACCTGCTTGACCAGCCGCGACGTGGACAGCTCGCCCTGGTGCTGCACGGGCTGCGGGGCCTGCTGGTAGCCGTAACCGGGGTAGTTCTGCTGGTACTGCCCGCCCGACGGCGTGGACTCCACGTAGTACCCGGGGTGCGGGCCGGAGTGGCCCGGCCCGACCGGGTAAGCCCCGGACGTCGCCGGGTTCACGTGGTGCGGCCCCGACTGCCCGGGGGCGAGGTGATGCGGACCGGACTGACCGGGCCCCACGTGGTGCGGACCGGACTGACCGGGGCCCATGGGGTGCGGGCCGGACTGGGACGCCAGCGAGTGCGGGCCGGACTGGCCGGGGCCGACGGTGTGCGGACCCGACTGGCCCGCCACGGCGTGCGGGCCGGACGTCCCCGGGTGCGGCGTGGAGTCGGTGCCCGCCTCCTCGTCCAGGTGCGAGTCGGCCAGGTCGGGGTTGGGGCCGAAGTCGCCGGGCTCACCGCCCGCCTGCGGCCGCCACGGCATGTCCGATTCCTCCGGGCGTCCAGTCACCCCTGCGCCCCTTCTCCCTCGCGTCGAACCCTCGGTTGCGACGGTAGTCGCTGGCCGTCGCGGCCCCTGCACTGGGTCAGGCGTAGGAGTGCATGCCGCTGACCACGAAGTTGATGAAGAACGTGTTGAACAGGATCACCACGAAGCCGACCGTGTTCACCACCGCCGCGCGGGTGCCGCGCCAGCCCGCGGTGGCCCGCGAGTGCAGGTAGCCCGCGTAGACGACCCAGGCGACGAACGCCACGGTCTCCTTCGGGTCCCAGCCCCACGGCCTGCCCCACGCCGACTCCGCCCAGATCGCGCCCGCGATGATGCCGAAGGTGTAGATCGGGAAGGCGAAGATCGTGGTCTGGTAGGCCAGCCGGTCGAGGGTGTCGGCCGGGGCGAGCCGGGCGCCGAAGCGGTTGGGCGAGCGGTCGTGCTTGACCCGGGCCAGGTACAGCAGGCTGACCACGCCGGGGATGAGCAGCAGCCCGCTGGACGACGCCGCCGCGATGACGTGGATGACCAGCCAGTACGACTTCAGCGCGGGCTGCACGGGCGCGGCCTCGGCGTAGAGCACGGTGAAGCCCAGGAACATCAGGATGACGACCGGCGTCATCACGAACGCGCCGAGCCTGCGGACGTTGTTCTCGCGGAACCTGCGCATGAGCACGAGCCAGCCGACGACGGCGACCAGCATGGTGGCCGCGCCGTACTCGTACATGTTGCCCCAGGGGGCGCGGCCGGTGGCGAACCCGCGCAGCACCAGCGACGCCAGGTGCAGCAGCGCGCCGAGGACGGTCAGCGCGACGGCCATCCGCCCGAAGCGCTCGGGCCGCGACCGGCGCGGCTCGTCCTCGATCACGCCGATCCTGACCTCGGGCGGCGGCGCGGCCGACCCCGCGGCGACCAGTTCGCGGGCCTCGGCGTGCTTGCGGGCGCGGCCGAACGCGCCCTCCACGGCGTACCCGATGAGCGCGAGGAAGTAGATCAGCGCGGCGGCGGCGTAGGCCCAGTCGCTGTACTCGGCCAGGTTCTGGTCGATCGGCATGTCAATCCCTTCCGGAGCGCAGCGCGGACGCGATCCTGCCGAACTCCTCGCCGTATCCCGCCTGGTCGGTGCGGGCGAGCCCGCCGACCGACACCACGGTACGGCCATCGGGGCCGGGGCTCGCGCGCACCCACAGCCTGCGCCGCTTGATCGTCAGCGACACCCCGAGGCCCAGCAGCATCAGCACCGCGAACCCGAGCACCCAGACCTGGGCCGGGTCGTGCGAGACCTGCAGCGACACCCAGCGCTCGACGCCGTCGAACTTGACCCGCGTGCCGTCGTCGAGGGCGATCTCCTCGCCGAGGTCGAGGTTCTCCCTGGCCACCCTGGTCAGCCTGCCGCTGTCCACCAGCGACTGGTCGATCTCGAAGATCGACTGGCCGCGGCCGGAGTCGATGCCGAGGTCGCCGCGCATGACGTCGACGGCGACGCCGGGGTCGGTGAGGTCGGGGAAGGAGGAGCTGAGCACGCCGCCGTGGACGATCTGGGTCGGCGCGAACAGCCCGGTGACCGCCAGCTGCCGCTGCCTGCGCTGCTCGGGGTCGGTGACGCCGGGCGGGTCGAACTTGGTCGCGCCCTCGGAGAGCAGGGTCAGCTCGTCGACCGGACGCCACTGGATGGTCTGGGTGCGGACCTCGCCGTTGGGGAAGGTCACGGTGAAGATCGGCGCGTAGCCGTGGCCGAGCAGGTAGACGCGGTCGCCCTCGGTGCGCAGCGGCTCGTTGACCCGCAGGTCGTACGGCCGCCACGTGCCGGTCTCCAGGTCGTGGCCGGACTGGTAGTCGATGTCGGCGGTGAACTGGTCGGCCTGGCCGGAGGGCAGGTAGTCGGCCTGGAAGCTGTTGACCCGCACGCAGAACGGGGTGAGGTTCGTCCCGTCGACGCGCAGCCCGGGGCGGAACGAGTCGTAGCCGAGGGTGCCCGCGTTGCAGAACTGCGAGCCGTTGGCCAGCACGATGACCTGGCCCTCGTAGTTGATCATCTTGCCGACCGCCAGCGCGACGATCAGGCCGAGCATGGCGAAGTGGAAGACCAGGTTGCCGGTCTCGCGCAGATAGCCCTTCTCCGCGCTGACGGTGCGCGCGCCCCCGTCCTCGGTGCGCTCGGTGACGCGCCAGCCGCGCAGCAGCCCGGTCGCGGCCTTGACGACCTCGTCGGGGGTGCGGTCGGTCTCGGCCGTGTCATGGTGGGGCAGGCGCGCGAGGTTGCGCGGGGTGATCACGGGCTTCGCGCGCAGCGCGCGGTAGTACTCGGCGGTGCGCGGGATCAGGCAGCCGATGATCGAGACCGACAGCAGCAGGTAGATCGAGGAGAACCAGACGCTGGCGTAGACGTCGAAGGCCTGGACGCGGTCGAGGAACTCGCCCCACCAGCCGTTGGCCTCGATGAACTGCTGCGTCGCGCGCAGGTTCAGCGACCGCTGCGGCAGCAGGGCGCCGGGCAGCGCGGCGAGGGCGAGCAGGAACAGCAGGACGAGCGCGGTCCGCATGGAGGTCAGCCCGCGCCAGGTGTTGCGGAGGAACGCGGTCACAGCGGCAGCCGAACGTCGGTGACCACGGTGTTGCGCAGCCAGGACACCAGCTCGCCCCACAGCCCGGTGACCAGCGCGAGCCCGACGACGATCAGCAGGGCGCCGCCGACGAGCTGGATGGTGCGGCCGTGCCTGCGCAGCCAGCCGGTGGCGCGGACGGCCCAGCGCGCGCCGACGGCGATCAGCAGGAACGGCAGGCCGAGGCCGAGGCAGTAGACGACGACGAGCAGGTAGCCGCGCGCCGCCGACCCGCCGGTGGCGCTGGCCAGCGAGAGGACCCCGGACAGCGTCGGCCCGATGCACGGCGTCCAGCCGAGGCCGAACACCGCGCCCAGCACCGGCGCGCCCGCCAGGCCCATGCGCGGCGTGCGGTGGATGCGGACGTCCTTCTGCAGCGCGGGGACCAGGCCGATGAACACCAGGCCCATCGCGATCGTGACGACGCCGCCCACGCGTTGCAGGACGTCCTGGTTGATCAGCAGGGCGTCGGCGAGCCAGACCAGGCTGCCGACTGTCGCGGCGAAGACGACGGTGAACCCGAGGATGAACAGCCCCACCGCGCCGAGCACCCGGTACCGCCCGCGCTTGCGCTCCTCGTCCGCGTTGACCGCGGGCGCGTCCGCGCCGACGAGCGCGGCGAGGTAGGCGAGGTAGCCGGGGACGAGCGGGACGACGCACGGGGACGCGAAGGAGATCGTCCCGGCCAGCAGCGCGACCAGCCCGGCCAGCACCAGCGGGCCGGAGACGGCGATCTGCGTCGGATCCACCCGGTCAGGGTAGGCAAGCCGCCATTCGTGGCCGCAGCCGGAGGTCGGCTGGCGCGGGCTGGGTCACAGGCACATTCGAGTGTTCCTCCTGTAACGGGGGTGACCTGCGAATTTGAACAGGAAACCCGCGGTTGGGGTACTGAATCGATTTTGCTCCTTGTCGGCCTGGGACCGTATACGGCGCTACTCCTGGTCCGAAGGGAGTAGGAGGAGGTGCCGGTCGTGGCCGAATCAGTCCGCCCCGCGGTCGACGCGGTGTTCACCCGCTTGAAGTCATCGGCGTTCCACGAGTTGGTCGACCGCGCCCGCCTCGGCGACCGCGGCGCGGCCGACACGCTGGTCTCCTGGATCCATCCGGCGATAGTCCGCTACTGCCGAGCCCGCATCGGCCGCACCGGCTCGGCCTTCTCCACCGCCGACGACGTCGCCCAGGAGATCATCCTCGGCGTCCTCAAGGCCGTCCCCCGCTTCACCGACGCGAGCACGGCCTTCATGCCGTTCGTGTACGGCATCGCCTCCAACAAGGTCGCCGACCACTACCGCCGCGTCGCCCGCGACCGCTACGAGTCCGTCGCCGAGTTCCCCGACATCCCCGACGCGGGCGTGGGCCCCGAGCAGCTGGCCGTCCGCGGCGAACTGACCGGCCGCATGGCCGCCCTGCTCAACGACATCGCGCCCCGCCAGCGCGACATCCTCATCCTCCGCATGGTCGTCGGCCTGACCGCCACGGAGATCGCCGCCACCCTGCGCATGAGCCCCACCGCCGTCCGCGTGGCCCAGCACCGGGCCCTGGGCAAACTCCGCGGCAGGCTGAAGGCGGAGGACTGGCTCTGACTACTCGGCCACCAGGTGGCCGAGGATGGGTTCGAGGTCGGAGGCGAGCAGCTCGCGCATGAAGGCGGCGGCGACGCGGCCCTGCTTGTCGATGACGAAGGTGGCGGGCACCACCGCGCGGGGGTAGCCCTTCAGCGCCAGCAGCGAGCGGCCCGGGGGGTCGTAGATCGACGGGTAGGTCAAGCCCTGGTTGATCATGAAGTCCCGGGGTTCGGTCTCCTGGAAGTCCCGGACGGCGATGCCGAGGACCTGCACGCCCTTGTCGCCGTACTCGTCCTGGACCTTCTGCAGCTCCGGGGCCTCGACGCGGCACGGGGGGCACCAGGAGCCCCAGACGTTGAGCACGACGACCTTGCCCCGGTAGTCCGAAAGGGACAGCGTCGTGCCCGGCTCCATCAGCGACGGCCCGGACAGCTCGGGCAGCGGCTTGCGGTCGGCGCCGTCGTAGGTGATGTCGGTCTGGCCGCCCGGGGAGACGAAGACGAACTCGGAGTTCGTCGGCGAGTTGTCCGTCCCGGTGCAGCCCGCCGCGAGCAGCAGGGCCAGGACCGCGATGACCGCCCTCATGCGCCGGTGTTCTTCGGGTCGCTCGCCCCGGCAGGCTCGCTGTAGCGGATGGCGACCAGCTGCTCGTGCTCGAAGACGAGGCTGGTCAGCGACGCCAGCGAGCACTGGCGGCGGGTGGGGTTGTGCCACAGCCGCCTGCCCTCCAGGTACCGCCGGACCGTCCACACCGGCAGCTGGTGCGACACGCACACCGCCTCCCGGCCCTCGGCCGCCGCGCGCGCCCGGTGCACCGCGGCCAGCATCCGGTGGGCGATGCGCAGGTACGGCTCGCCCCACGACGGGGTGAACGGGTCGCGCAGGTGCGGCCAGTTGCGCGGGGAGCGCAGCGCGCCGTCGCCGACGGAGACCTTGCGGCCCTCGAAGACGTTCTCCGACTCGATCAGCCGCTCGTCGGTGGCCAGGTCCAGCCGGTGCGACGCGGCGATGGGCTGGGCGGTCTGCTGCGCGCGCTCCAGCGGCGAGGCGACCACGTACGCGATGTCGTTGCCGCTGAGGTGTTCGGCGACCGTCAGCGCCTGCCGCTCCCCGGTGGCGGAGAGCCGGTAGCCGGGGAGCCTGCCGTAGAGCACGCCGGTGGGATTGTGCACCTCGCCGTGGCGGACGAGGTGGACGATCGTCTGGGTCATGCGGGCTCCTTCGCGGCCGCTGCGGCGGCCGCCGCGGGAGGCAGGGCGGCGGCGATCTCCTCGAACGCCGCGTCGTCGAGGGCGGCGCTGACGAACCACGCCTCGAACGCGCTGGGCGGGGCGTACACCCCGTGGTCGAGCAGGGTGTGGAAGAACGCGGGGAACCGCCAGGTCTGCGCCGCCTTGGCCGAGGCGTAGTCGACCACCTCACCCTCGGTGAAGAACACGCTGAGCAGGTTGCCCGCGTACTGCACCCGGTGCGGCACCGACGCCGCGGTGAGCGCGTCGCCGATCAGCGCGCCGAGGCGCTGGGAGTTGGCGTCCAACGCCTGGTAGACGGCCGCGTCTGCGGCGCGCAGCGTCGCCAGCCCCGCGGCGACGGCGACCGGGTTCCCCGACAGCGTGCCCGCCTGGTAGACCGGCCCGGTCGGGGCCAGCTTGGCCATCACGTCCGCGCGGCCGCCGAACGCGGCGGCGGGCAGGCCGCCGGACATGACCTTGCCGAAGGTGTAGAGGTCGGCGGCGATCGGCTCGATGCCGTGCCAGCCGGAGGCGGACACCCGGAACCCGGTCATCACCTCGTCCATGATCAGCAGCGCGCCGTGCGCCGCGGTGATCTCGCGCAGGCCCGCGTTGAACCCGGGCAGCGGGGCGACCGCGCCCATGTTGCCCGCCGCCGCCTCGGTGATCACCGCGGCGATGGACGGGCCGTGCTCGGCGAACGCCGCCCGGACCGCCTCCAGGTCGTTGTACGGCAGCACGATGGTGTCCGACGCCTGCGCGCCGGTCACGCCGGGCGAGGTGGGCAGGCCGAGGGTGGCCACGCCGGAGCCCGCGTCGGCGAGCAGCGCGTCGACGTGGCCGTGGTAGCAGCCAGCGAACTTGACGATCTTCGTGCGCTCGGTGAACCCGCGGGCCAGCCGGATGGCGCTCATCGTCGCCTCGGTGCCGGAGTTGACCAGCCGGACCCGCTCGACCGGGGCGACCCTGGCGATGATCTCCTCGGCCAGCTCGATCTCCGCGGCCGTGGGCGCGCCGAAGGACAGCCCGCCGGTCGCGGCCTCCCGGACCGCGTCGACCACGGCCGGGTGGGCGTGGCCCAGGATCATCGGGCCCCAGGAGCAGACGAGGTCGACGTAGCGGTTGTCGTCGGCGTCCCAGAGGTGCGGGCCGCTGGCGGCCACCATGAACCGGGGCGTCCCGCCGACGGCGTTGAACGCGCGCACCGGCGAGTTGACGCCGCCGGGGATGACCTGGCGGGCGCGGTCGAACAGGTCGGCCGATGCGCGCACGTGCGCGGGCTGCGGAGTCACACCTCCAGTCTGGCAAACGGACCGGCGTGGGCGGGGTCACGGGGTTATGGTGCGGAGGGTGTGGCGCCTGTTGCTCGCGGTGACGGTCCTGGTCGTGTCGGCCGGGCCGGTCGCGGCCGAGCCGCCGTTGCGGCTCCCGAACCAGATCACCGACCGGGTCGACGCGCTCTCCGGCGGGCGCGCCGCCGTGCAGCGGGCGATCGACCAGCTCTACGACGAGCGCAGGCTGCGCCTCTGGGTGGTCTACGTCGACAGCTTCGACACCGCGGGCTGGGCCGAGCGGACCGCCGACCTGAGCGCGCTCGGCGAGCGGGACGTGCTGCTCGCGGTGGCCACGGAGGCGCGGGAGTACCGGATGTTCTCCCCCGGCCTGCCCGCCGAGGTCAGCGACGCCGAGTTCGACGAGATCCGGGTCGAGCGGGTCGAGCCCGCGCTGCGCGGGCAGGACTGGGCGGGCGCGGCCGTCGCCGCGGCGGTCGGGCTCCAGGCGGCCGCCGGTCCGCGCGGGTACGGATCGCTGCTGGTGATCGTCGGTCTGCTGGTCGTGGGCGGGCTCGCGGTGTGGTGGTACGCCCGCCGCAAGCGGGCCCAGCGGCGGGCGGCGGGGCTGGTCGCGGCGCGCGACATCGATCCGGACGACCCCGCCGCGCTGGCGGAGCTGCCCGACGACGTGCTGGATGAGCGATCGCGGGAGCTGCTGGTCGAGGTGGACAACGCGCTGCGCGCCAGCGCCGAGGAGCTGCAGCTGGCCCGCGACGAGTTCGGCGAGGCCCGCACGCGCCCGTTCACCGACGCCTACACCGGCGCGCGGGCGGCCATGGAGCACGCCTTCGCCCTGCGGCAGCGGTTGGACGACGACCTGCCGGAGACCCCGGCGCAGCGGCGGGACATGCTCGTCGAGCTGATCGCCGTCCTCGGCCGCGCCGACCGCGACCTCGACGCCCGCGTGGCGGAGTTCGACGCGCTGCGCGACCTGCTGATCAACGCCCCGGCCCGGTTCGACGCGCTGACCGAGCAGCTGGTGGGCATCACCGTGCGGCTGCCGGAGTCCGAGGCCGCGCTGGAGCGGCTCGCCGGGGAGTTCCCCGCGCCCGCGATCGCCGCGGTGCGGGAGAACGCGGCGATGGCCAGGCAGCGGCTCGCCTTCGCCGAACAGTCCATTGCCGACGGTCGCGCCGCCGTGGCCCGGCCCGCGGGCGAACAGGGCGACGCCGTCGCGGCGATCCGGGCGGCGGAGGGCGCGATCGGCCAGGCCCGCGCCCTGCTCGACGCCGTCGACAACGCCGAGAGCGGCATCCGCACGGCCACGGCTGAACTGCCCGCCGCGCTCGACGCGCTGCGCGCCGACATCGCCGCGGCCGAACGCCTCGACGACCCGGCGCTGGCCGACGCGCTCGCCGCGGCACGGGCAGCGCTGGACGTCGACCCGGCCGACCCGCTGGCCGCCCACGCCGCGGTGACCTCGGCCGACGCCGACCTCGACGCCGCCATCGCCGCGGCGGGCGAGCGCCGCCAGCGGGTCGAGCTGCTCCGGCAGACGATCGCGGCGGCGAGCGCGCGGATCTCGGCGGTCGAGGACTTCATCGCCACCCGCAGGGGCGCCGTCGGCGCGCGGGCCCGCACCCGGCTGGCCGAGGCCCGCCGCCACCTCGCCGAAGCGGACCGCGCGCCGGACCCGGCCGGGGGCCAGCGCCACGCCCAGGCCGCGAACGACCTCGCGGCCCGGGCGGCGGCCGAGGCCGAGGCGGACGTGCAGGACTGGGAGAGCGCCCGGATGGCCGGTCCCGGCGATCCCGGCGCGATGCTGGGCGGGATCCTGATCGGCAGCATGCTCGGCGGCGGCTTCCGCGGCCCGTTCGGCGGCGGCTTCGGGGGCGGCTTCGGCGGCGGGTTCGGGGGCGGCGGCTTCGGCCCCGCGTCCTTCGGCGGCACCCGCGGCACCCGCCGCTACGGCGGCGGCGGCCGCTTCTGACCCCGGAGACCGGGCACAATGGCGGGAGACCCCGGAGGAAGGCACCCATGAGCGAGCACCCGCCCCAGGGCGACTACGACGAGTCGGGCGTGCCCAGCCTCGACTACGTGCGCGACAAGATCGAGGGCCGCTTCGCCACCTCGACCGGCGCGACCGAACTCGCCGAGGCAGGCCACGAGGCCGCCGAGATCGACAAGCGACTGGCCGAACGGGAGAAGGCAGGCGCCGACCGCCTGGCCGAGATCCGGCGGGCGATGCGCGGCGAGTAACCGCCGCAGACCAACGCCCGAACCGCGAGGACAAGGTTGCGGACCGCGCCCGAAGACTTGGGCAGGGCCCGCATAGCCGAGCGAGATTGCGGACCGCGCCGAGGACACTCAGCCCTTGGGCCGGGCCCGCACGGCCAGAACGACGTTGCCGGCCACGCTCAGCGCCTAGGCCGGGCGCGCACGGCCAAGACGAGGTTGCGGACCGCGTCGAGGAGGGTCAGTGCGGCCGCGGTGCCCGAGGCGACCGACAGGGCGACCAGGTCGCCCGCGTACTCGGTGAACTCCAGGTCGGGGCGTTCGGCCAGTGGCGTCGTGACGACCACGCCGCGGTTCCACAGCCACAGGGCCAGCGCCATCAGGCCCGCCGCCACCACGACCTCGATCGCCGCGACGACGCCCCGCCGCGGCTGGTTGAGCGGCTGGGTGGGTTCGGGCCAGGTCAGGTGGGCGCCCTCGGCGGTCTCCGCGGTCACCCGGTCAGCCTCTCATGGCCCGCGGCGGGGCCCGTGCAGAACTCGCGGACGTCCGCGCGCAGCAGCAGCGCGATCACCGCCGCCCACGTCAGCGCCAACACCGTCCCGGCCACCATGTCCAGCGGCGCGGACAGCGCCACCGCCACCGCGTGCGCGGTCAGCACGCCCCACAGGGCGCACACGAACAGCGCCACCCGCGCCCACGCGTGGCCGGTGCGGACGGGGAACGCGGCGGCCAGCGCGCCGAGCGCCGCGACGCCCGCGCTGACCGCCATCCAGTCGGGCTCGCGGTCGGAGAGCGCCAGCAGCACCCCCACCGCGCCCGCGCCCAGGAACGCCCCGCATAACGCGGCTGTCACAGCCACCGGACGCACCAAGGGATCAGGGTGAGACGCCATCACGGGGGATATGTAGCCGCTGGCCCCTCCCGCGTTACCGAATCCTCAGTAGGTCCGCCGCTGTCCCTTGAAGTAGTCGTTCGAGTCCCGCAGGTACATGGTCACGATGGCCGCCGCGACGAAGGCGATGATCACGAACGTGACGCCCGCGTTGGCGCTGGCCGTGCCGAGCAGCGTCAGCAGGATCAGCAGGCCGCCGAACACCGTGAGCACGATCCGCGCCCAGTTGCGCCCCGCCCGCATCGGGAAGGCGCAGCCGAGGAAGGCGACGAGGAAGATCGCCGGGAGGGCGATCGCCACCGCGAGGAACACGTCGGCTGCCTGGCCCAGCTGGTCGTCGCCGATGCCGGTGTTGGCCTCCCGCAGCGCGTCCTCCACCGCGCCGCGGTCGATCGACAGGGCGCCGATCAGGCTGATCAGGAGCAGCACGGACACCGCGATCCACAGCCAGAACGCGATGGAGACCATCTTGGGCCGGTCCTTGCCCGCGCTGGCCGGTTCCGGGTGGACGGGCGGGGCCGGGGGCATCGGTTCGTACGGGTTGTCAGGGCCGCTGGTAGTCATGCGGAAAACGCTATTGCGTCAGCGGGGTCTCCGCATGCGGGCCTGGAAGTAGGCCGACGACTCGCGCTGGAACAGGTACACCACCGCGGCCGAGCAGCAGGCCACGTCCGCCAGGTTCCACATCAGCCCCAGCTCGGCGTTGGTCTGCGCGGCCGCGGTGAGGAAGCGGACCAGGCTGAACGCCGTCAGCCCGGCGAACACCACCCGCGCCCAGTTGCGGCCGTCCCGGAACATCAGCGCCAGCAGCGTGAACAAGCCGATCGTGATCAGCACTCCGATCACCCCGGCGATCGGCACGGCGCGGGTCATCATCGCGATCTCGGCCTCGGTCGCGCCCTGCTGCGTGCGCACGACCTGGGCGGCGAACTCGTCGTCGAACACGGTGATCACCGTGCCGACCGAGCCGACGAGGGTGCCGCCGATGGCCAGCCACGCGGCCGTGTCGAGGGCCTTCGGCCGCGGCGGCGTGGACGGCACCGGGAGCGGGGGCATGGCGGGGAAGGTCACTGGTCCTCCGATCGCGCACCGAGAACGGTGGTCAGCGCGGCACGCATCCGGCCGGGGTACTTCGCCCAGGCCAGCACGGTGCTGCCGTCGTCGAGCGTCAACGGGATCTCCGTGGTCTTGCGCGGCACGGCCAGCCCGCCGCCGAGCACCGGGGCGCCCGTGCCGTCGCCCTCGCCCAGCCCGGCGATGCGCTCGACGGGGAGCGTCTGCGGGCCCTGGCGCAGGGTCTCGTCGGTCAGCTCGACCGCGCACACCTTGCGGCGGGCGTTGACCCAGCCTGCGGCCATGAGCGTCAGCACGATCCCGACGACGACCCACGCGAACACGTGCACCGGCCCGCTCAGCGCCTCCACGCCCGCGCCCGCCAGGCAGAACGCGGGCGCCCACAGCACCGGCCACCAGGTGGAGCCCGGCTCGGCGTAGCGGACGCTCATCGCCCGTGGGTGTCGTAGAAGCGGCGCGACGCCGGGAAGTACATCAGCGCCATCGCCAGGACGGTGAGCAGCGCGCAGACCAGCCCGAAGATGGTGACCCGGCCGAAGCCGTACTGGAAGAACGCGCTCAGCACGCCGACGACGAGCAGCAGCGTGCGCGCCTTCCGGACGCCCGTGCGCGCCTGGTAGGCCAGCAGCCAGTACAGGATCAGGAAGACCGCCGAGCCGGTGACCAGCCAGACCGTGAGGCCCTGGACGATCTCCTGCGCCTGCTCGGGCGGCAGCGACTGCGCCTTGGCCATCCCGTCGACCAGCGTGCGCTGGTTGAGCATCACGGCCAGCCCACCGGCCAGCCCGATGGCCCCGGCGACGAGCCAGAGCCAGTAGGTGGCCGACACCAGGCCGGGCGGCCGCACCTGATCGCCCGCCGCCTCGTCGGCCGTCGGCATGATCGGCGGTTCTTCGGTGGTCACCGCTCGACGATACTCAGCGCAGCCAGCGCGCGGCCTCGGTGGCCCAGTAGGTGAGCACCAGGTCCGCGCCAGCGCGGCGGATCGACACCAGCGTCTCCATGACGGCCCGCCGCCGGTCCAGCCAGCCCTTGGCCGCGGCCGCCTCGATCATCGCGTACTCGCCGGACACCTGGTAGGCCGCGACCGGCACGTCGGACATCTCCCGCACGGCGCGGATGACGTCGAGGTAGGCCAGCGCGGGCTTGACCATCACCAGGTCGGCGCCCTCCCGCAGGTCGAGCGCGGTCTCCCGCAGCGACTCCCGCACGTTGGCCGGGTCCTGCTGGTAGGTGAGGCGGTCGCCGGTCAGCGTGGACTCGACGGCCTCGCGGAACGGGCCGAAGAAGGCGGAGGCGTACTTGGCGGAGTAGGCGAGGATCCCGGTGTCGATCAACCCGGCCGCGTCCAGCGCCTCCCGCACGACGCCGACCTGCCCGTCCATCATCCCGCTGGGCCCGAGCAGGTGCGCCCCGGCCTCGGCCTGTGCGACGGCCATCTGGGCGTAGATCGACAGCGTGGCGTCGTTGTCGACCCGCCCGTCGTCGTCGAGGACTCCGCAATGGCCGTGGTCGGTGAACTCGTCGAGGCACAGGTCCGACATCAGGACGGTGTCGTCGCCGAGCTCACCCCGCAGGTCCCGCAGCGCGGCGTTGAGGATCCCGTCCGGGTCGACGCCCCCGGACCCGACCGCGTCCTTGGTGGTGGGCACGCCGAACAGCATGATCCCGCCCACCCCGGCCTGAACGGCCTCGACCGCCGCCTTCCGCAACGAGTCCCGACTGTGCTGCACAACCCCGGGCATACTCGAAACGGCGACCGGCTCGGTGGCGCCTTCCTTGACGAACATCGGCAGGATCAGCTGACGCGGCGCCACCTCGGTCTCGGCCACCATGCGCCGCATGGCCGCCGTCCCCCGAAGCCTGCGCGGCCGATGGCTGGGAAACATCGTCTCATTCTATCGGCGACAGCCAGCTCCCCGACCCCACCCCACCGTGCCCTCCCCCACGCTGCGAGAGGGAAGGAAGGAAGGAAGAAGGAAAGGAGGAAGGAAGCCCGACAGGAGCGCGAACGAAAGCCAGAACCACAGCAGAAGTGGAGCCAGAGCGCTAGCGGGAACGAAGGGGATGCAGGGCGACCACCCACCCAACGCGACACGCCCCACCAGCACTGTCCGATGGGGTGGACCCGCATTCGTGGGGAGCGAAGCGTCGCTACCCTCGCTCGGGCGTGGACGGCTTGGCCGCTCCGCCCTTCTCCACGCCCGCGACGCTTCGCTTAGGGGCCCCGCGAATGCGGGTCCACCCCATCGGACCAACAAAGCAAATCGCGTTCTCTAATGGCGTCCCATCAACAATGACGCCCCACGAACACGCCAAACGCCCGCCACCACAAGGTGACGGGCGAGGCGAGCACAATCAGCGCCGGGCGCGCTTAGTCTTCCGAGGCGGCGGGAGCGCACCCTCCGCACGCAAGCGCGCCGCATGCTCGGCGAGCGCGTCCACCAGCGCAGGCACGGTCGCGTGCTCAGGCTGCACGTCCACCCGCAGCCCGAACTCCTTCGCCGTCTCCGCCGTCTTCGGGCCGATGCAGGCCACCAGGGTCCGCGCGTGCGGCTTGCCCGCGATGCCGACCAGGTTCCGCACCGTCGACGACGAGGTGAAGCAGACCGCGTCGAAGCCGCCGGTCTTGATCATCTCGCGGGTCTCGGCGGGCGGCGGGGCGGCGCGGACGGTGCGGTAGGCCGTCACGTCGTCGATCTCCCAGCCGCGCTCGCGCAGGCCTGCCGCCAGGGTCTCGGTGGCGATGTCGGCGCGGGGCAGCAGGACGCGCTCCACCGGGTCGAGGATGTCGTCGTACGGCGGGAAGTCGGCCAGCAGGCCCTCGGACGACTGCTCGCCCGACGGCACCAGCTCCGGGTTGATGCCGAAGCCGCGCACGCGCTCCGCGGTCGCCTCGCCGACGCAGGCGATCTTGACGCCGGAGAAGGCGCGGGCGTCCAGGCCGAACTCGGCGAACTTCTCCCACACGGCGCGCACCGCGTTGGTCGAGGTGAACACGACCCACTGGTAGCGGCCGTCCACCAGGCCCTTGACCGCCCGCTCCATCTGGGCGGGCGAGCGCGGCGGCTCCACCGAGATCGTCGGGACCTCCGACGGGATGGCGCCGTGCAGGTGCAGGCGCTCGCTCATCTCCCCGGCCTGGTCCTTCGTCCTCGGCACCAGCACCCGCCAGCCGTACAGCGCGCGGGACTCCCACCAGGACAGCTTCGCGCGCGCGCCGACGACGGCGCCCACGGTCACCACCAGCTGGCCGGACATCTCGCCCGCGTCCGCTGCCAGCGACGCCAGGGTCGTGTCGATCGTGCGCTGGCTGGTCGCCGTGCCCTCGGCGGTGACCGCGACCGGGGTCTGCGCGGCGAGGCCGTGCTCGACCAGCGCCGAGGCGGCCTCGGCCAGGTGCGACGCCGTGGCGTGCAGGACGATCGGGCCGGGCGCGCCTGCCAGGCCCGCCCAGTCGATGTCGCCGCGCACGTCGACCTCGGTGTGCGTGGAGCCGAGCGCGATGCCCGCGTAGGCGGGCACCGCCGTCGCCGGGGAGACCCCGGGCACGACGTCGAAGGCGACGCTGGTCTTGGCCACCGCCTGGGCCTCGGCCACCACCGCGGAATGGGTCAGCGGGTCGCCGGAGACCAGCCGGACGACGACGCGTCCGGCCTTGGCCTCGGCGGCGAGGTCCTTGGCGACGTCGCCGGGGTCGCCCACCGCGGGGCGGACCTCGGCGTCGGCGCGGGTGCAGGCGAGCACGCCCGCGGGTACGTCGGGATCGGTCACCACCAGTTCGGCGCGGTCGAGCAGCTCCCTGGCGCGCACGGTCAGCAGTCCGGCGTCACCGGGTCCGGAGCCCACGAACGCGACGCGGCCGGGGGACTTGCGGGCACGGGTGGTCATGTCAGGCCACTTCCTCATCAACTACTGCTCGGGGCCGGAAAGCACCCCGGCGCCGAGTTCCAGCAGCTCGGCGGCCACCGCGCGGCCGAGCTGGCATGCATCGGTCAGGTCCCCCGTGGCCGAGGCGCGCAGGATGTCCACCGGCCCGGTGATCGGGTCGGTGTCCGGCGCGTGCACGGCGGCGACCCCGCGCAGCGACAGGCGCATGACCACCTTGTCGTCGGCGTCGAGGTCCTCCACCACATCGGCGAGCGCCCCGACGGGCGCGCTGCAGCCTGCCTCGAGCGCGGCCAGCAGCGCGCGCTCCGCGGCCGCGGCCGCCCGCGTCCCCTCGTCGTCCACAGTGGAGCGAAGCAGGTGCTCGGTGTCGACGTCGTCGACCCGGCACTCGATCGCCAGCGCGCCCTGGGCGGGCGCGGGCAGCATCTGGATCGGGTCCAGCGTCTCGGTGATCTCGTCGAGCCTGCCCAGCCGGGCCAGTCCCGCTCGGGCCAGCACGACGGCGTCCAGCTCGCCGTCGCGCACCTTCCTGACCCGGGTGTCCACGTTGCCGCGGATCGGCACGACCGTCAGGCCGAGGCCGAGCGCGTGCAGCTGCGCGGCCCGCCGGGGCGAGCCGGTGCCGACGGTGGACCCGGGCGGCAGCTCGCCCAGGGTCAGCCCGTCGCGGGCGATGAGCGCGTCGCGCGGGTCCTCCCGCCGCGACACCGCGGCCAGCGAGAGCCTCGGGTCCGGCGTGGTCGGCAGGTCCTTGTAGGAGTGCACGGCCACGTCGACGCTGCCGTCGGCGAGCGCGTCGCGCAGCGCCGAGGTGAACACGCCGATGCCGATCTGGGCGATCGGGGCGTCCGACAGGTCGCCGGGCGTGGCGATGGTGACGATCTCGACCCGCGCGCCCGCCTTCTCCAGGGCGTCGGCGATCGTGCCGGTCTGCGCGACCGCCAGGGCGCTGCCCCGGGTTCCGATGCGAAGTGTCCTCATGATGAGCGGCCGTCCACAGTAGATTCGGCGGCGGTGAGGGCGGCGGGCGCGGCGGGGTCGAGCCCGAACAGCTCGCGCAGCGCGTCGGCGTACCCGGTGCCGTCGGGCCCGGACGCCAGCTCCTTGACCCGCACCGTCGGGGTGTGCAGCAGTTTGTCGACCACCCGGCGCACGGTGCGGGCGAGCTCGCCGCGGACCGTATCGTCCAGTTCGGGCAGTCGGGTGTCCAGGCGCAGCAGCTCGGCGTCGACGACCTCGGCCGCCCGCCTGCGCAGCGCCGTCACCGTGGGGGTGACCGCGGCCGAGCGCTGCGCGGCCAGGTAGGCGCGCACCTCCTCGGCCACCATCTCGTGGGCCCGGCGGGTGTCCAGGCCGCTGGGCGCCTCGGCCAGCCGCCGCTGCAGGCTCTCCAGGTCGACAAGGCGCACGCCGGGCACGTCGCCGACGCCGTCCTCGACGTCGCGGGGCAGCCCGAGGTCGCACACGACGAGCGGGCGGGTGCGGGGGGCGACGTGGGAGGCGAGCACGACCGCGCCCATGGCCCCGGTGCAGGCGACCACGAGGTCGGCCCGCGCGATCTGGGCGGCGAGGTCGTCCATGCCGACGGCGGAGGCGGGCGCGCCCTGCTCGGACAGCGCGGCGGCCAGCCGCATGCCGTTGGCCCGCGTGCGGTTGGCCACGGCGATCGAGCCGATGGCGGCCCGCCGCAGCGCGGCGGCGGCGAGCCCGCCCATGGAGCCCGCGCCGACGATCAGCGCGTGCCGTCCGGCCAGGCCGTCGAGCACGCGGTCGGCGTCGGCCAGCGCCTCGCTGACCACGGACGCGCCCGCGGCGTCGAGGCCGGTGTCGGAGTGCACGCGCTTGCCGATGCGCAGCGCCTGCTGGGTCAGCTCGTGCAGCGCGCGGCCGACGGTCCCGGCCTCGCCCGCCGCCTGGTAGGCCTGCCGGACCTGTCCGAGGATCTGCGCCTCGCCGACGACCATCGAGTCCAGGCCCGCGGCGACGGTGAACAGGTGCTGGGCCGCCGCGGCGGCGTAGTGCACGTAGAGGTGGTCGTGCAGGTCGGTGGCGGCGAGCCCGGAATGCCGGGACAGCACGCCGACGACGTCGGCGAGACCGGCGTGGAACGCCTCGACCACGGCGTAGACCTCGACCCGGTTGCACGTCGAGACCAGCATGGCCTCGGTGACCGCCGGGCACTCGATCAGCTCGCCGAGCAGCTTGGGCACGTCCGGGGCCGACACGGCGACCTGTTCGAGCACGCGCAGGTCCGCGGTCCGGTGCGACATGCCGATGGCGAGGATGCTCACGAGACCACCATCCCATCCACCCGCCCATTGAGGCTCGCGCTAGCGGGCGCCGGTCCGTCTGCCCTGCGGGCCACGTGGAAGGACAGGACCTGCAGCTCGACGGCGAGGTCGACCTTGCGGACCTCGACGTGGTCGGGCACCTGCAGGACCACCGGGGCGAAGTTGAGGATGCACTGCACGCCCGCGGCGACCAGCCGGTCGCAGACGCCCTGCGCGGCGGGCGGCGGGGTGGCGATGACCCCGATGGAGACCTCGCGCTCGGCGCAGACGCGGGTGATGTCGTCGATGTGGTCGACCGGGATGCCGCCGACCGGGACGCCGATGAGGTCGGCGTCGATGTCGAACAGGGCGCTCACCGGGAAGCCCCGGCCGGGGAAGCCGCCGTAGTTGGCCAGCGCGTGGCCGAGGTTGCCGATGCCGACCACCGCGACGCTGTGCTTGCGGGTCAGGCCGAGGATCCGCTCGATCTCCTCGATGAGCACCGCGACCTCGTAGCCGACGCCCCGGGTGCCGTAGGAGCCGATGTAGGACAGGTCCTTGCGCAGCTTGGCCGAGTTGACCCCGGCGGCCACCGCGAGCTCCTCGCTGGATACCGTGCCCGCGCCCTGCTCCTGCAGCCCGGACAGGACCCGCAGGTAGACGGCGAGCCGGGCGACGGCGGCCTCGGGGATGGCGCGGGCGCGCTCACGGGCCGCGGGCACCTCGGCCACCCTCGGGATGGGAGCGGTGACCTCGGCGGCGTTCGGGGCGGCCGGGCCGACCCCGTTCCGCTGGCCTCGCTGTGCCGCCACGCTGCTACTCCTCGACAGACATGTCACCGGGTTGTCACCACGGTACCGCTTGTGAACGTGTGCACAAAGTCAGTGGTAGAGGGCTTGACACACACCACACTCTGCGCGGCGGGGTGCGACCGGGGCCACTTTCGGCGTGCCGTGGTGCGGACGCGCGGAAGCGGGGCGGGACGTGGGTCCCACCCCGCTTCCGTCGGCGTCCGGTCAGGCCGCCGGGGGCGTCATGACGGTGTCGATCACGAACACGGTGGCGTTCGCGGTCGGGATGTTGCCGCAGAGCACCTTGGCGCCGTTCACGGTCATGGTGTCGCCCTCGCCCTCGATCTTCAGCGCGGGCGCGGAGTCGTTCAGCGACTGCACGGTGCCCGCCTCCCGCAGGCCCTCGGCGTCGTAGCGCTGCGGGACGACGTGGAACTGCAGGATCGGGGCGAGCTGGTCGGGCTTGCCTGCCAGCTCCTGGAACTTCGCGTCGCCGAGCGCGGCGAAGGCCGGGTCGGCCGGGGCGAACACCGTCAGCGCCTCGGCGCTGTTGAGGGTGTCGGCCAGGCCGTCCACGGCGCCGACGGCGGCGACGAGCTTGGTCAGCAGCGGGTTGGTGCTCGCGGCGGTGGCGACCGGCTGCGGGCCCATCGCGTCGAGGCTGCCGGGCTCGCCCTCGGCGGGCAGCTGGGAGCAGGCCGGGCCGAAGGTGTCATCGGGGGTGGTCACGCCCTGGGCCATGGCCTCGGTGGTGGTCATGGGCGCGGCCATCGTGGTGGTGGTCGGGGCGGCGGCGTCGCCGCCGGTCGAGGGCTCCTCGCTGTTGCTGCACGCGCTGAGCGCGAACGCGGCGGCGGCGACGGCGGCCAGCGCGGGAACCAGCTTGGTGTTCACCAGGGATCACTCCGTTCCGATTGGACTCTCATCGGTACTTCGGAGCCGCCTGCCCGGCGGTTGGGTCCTCGTTCGGGTGAATCAGGAGACGGTGAACAGGATCGAGTGCCACCCGGTCGCGCCGTCGGGGATCGGCGGCACGCGCTCCTCGGCCTGGGTGTGCCCGCTGGCGTCGGTCGCGCGGACCTCGGCGCGGTGGTTGCCCGGCGGCAGGTCGACGACGAGCCGCCACATCCGCCAGGTCTGGTCGTTGACCTCGGCGGCGAGCTCGGCGGCCCGCCACACGCCGCCGTCGACGCGCACCTCGACCGTCTCGACGCCGACGGTCTGCGCCCACGCGACGCCCGCGATCGTGACCTTCCCGGCAGGCAGGTTCTGGAACGCGCGGGGAGCGTCGATGCGCGACTGCGTCTTGATGGGCGCCTCCTTGGCCCAGCCGCGGTCCTGCCAGTAGAACGTCTTCTCGCCGTCGCGGATCAGCTCCAGGTCCACGACCCACTTCGTCGCCGAGACGTAGCCGTAGAGGCCGGGGACGACCACGCGCGCGGGGAACCCGTGCTCGACCGGCAGCGGCTCGCCGTTCATGCCGATGGCCAGCAGCGCGCCGCGTTCCTCGGACATCATGTCGGCGACGGGTGTTGCCGTGGTCCAACCGTCCACACTGGTCGCGTAGACCTGACCTGCCTCGGGCCGCACCCCGGCCTCCGCCAGCAGCTCCCGCATGGGCACGCCCGTGAAGGCCGCGGTGGAGATCAGGTCGCCGCCGACCTCATTGGACACGCAGGTCATGGTGACGACCCGCTCGACCAGCTCGCGCCCGGCGATGTCGGCGAAGTCCAGCTCCAGCTCGGTGTCCACCAGGCCGTGGATGCGCAGCGCCCAGTCCTCGGCCCTGAGCCGCGGGACGGTCAGCGCGGTGTCGATGCGGTAGAACCGGCTGTTCGGCGTGATGAAGGTGGGCGTGCCCGCCGAGGAGAAGTCGGCGGTCGCGGGCACGGGCGGCGCGGGCCGGTCGGGCACGATCGGGCCGACGGCCCGCCTGGACGCCTCGATGTCGACCCGGGTGCCGAGGACCTGCCCGGCGATGGCCGCCAGGCCGAACCCCGCGGCCACGCCGCCGGAGGTGATGAGGAACCTCCGCCGGTCGAGGGTGGTGTCCACGCCGTCCGCCGCGTCCATCGCCAGCCGGTGCAGCCACCGGAAGACCGCCGCGCCGACGACGAAGGTCGTCAGCGGCGCGAGCACGGCGAGCTGGCCGAGGTCGGGCCGGAACAGCACGGCCGCCACCGCGACCGCGCCGAGGACGACCGCCACCACGACCCCGGGGACAGCCGAGCGCCGCGACAGCAGCCCGGCGGCGACGGCGAACCCGGCGATCCCGACGGCGATGCCGGCGAACAGCAGCTTCTTGTCCCACTCCGGGCCGAACTGCTTGCCGAACTCGGTCAGCCACGGCGGCGACAGGTCCACCATGCTGTTGCTGACAGCCAGGTAGGGCGAGGCGTTGATGCCGACGAACGCGGCCACGAGGTGACCGGCGGCCAGCGCGGCCCCCACGCTCAGCACCCCGATGAGCGCGGCGGTCGGCCTGCGCAGGCGAGTCTCCATACGTCCTATTCGACGCCCGCCCGCCGCCGGGTTGGTAGTTACGGAGCGAGGACGGCGCGCAGCCGGTCCTCCTCGACCCGCCAGTACCCGTGCTCGGCCCCGTCGACCAGGATCACCGGCACCCGGTCGCCGTACTCGGCGCGCAGCTCGGGGTCGCCGTCGACGTCCACGGCCGCCCACTCCACACCCAGCTCGCCGCAGATGCGGGCGACATCGGCCTCGGCCGTCACGCAGGACGGGCACCCGGCCCTGGTCATCACCTCGACACGCACACCGGCAACGCTACCCGCGCAGTCCCGCGCGGCGGAGCTTGCCGGTGACCGAGTGCGGCAGCCCCTCGGCGAACTCGACCACCGCGGGCACCTTGAACCGGGCGAGCCGCTCGGCGCAGTGGGCGCGCACGGCGTCCTCGTCGACCGCCTCGCCGGGGCGCGGCACGACGACGACCTTGACCCGCTCGCCCGCGCGCTCGTCCGGGACGCCCACCGCGGCGACCTCGGCGACCGACGGCAGCTCGGCGACCACCTGCTCCACCTCGTGCGGGTAGACGTTGAAGCCGTTGACGATGATGAGGTCGCCCGCGCGGTCCACCAGGTGCAGGTCGCCGTCGGCGTCGAGGTAGCCGACGTCGCCGGTGCGGAACCAGCCCTCGGCGTCGGGGCCGTGGGCGCCGTCGGGCCAGTAGCCGCTGAACAGGTTGGGGCCCTGCGCGGCGACCAGGCCGGTGTCGGCGTCGTCGGCGTAGTCGACGGCGATGGACTCGTCGTCCGGCGCGCCGCCGATGGGCGTGCCGTCGCTGTCGACCAGCCGGATCCGCACCCCGGGGATGGGCCTGCCGACCGATCCGGGCTTGGCCAGGCCGCCGACCAGCGTGGACGTGAGCACCGGCCCGGTCTCGGTGAGCCCGTAGCCCTCGAAGACCGACAGGCCGGTCTCGGCGCGGAAGAGGGCCAGCGTGCGGGCGTCGAGCGGGGCCGCGCCCGAGGTGCACAGCCGCAGCGTGGCCAGCGCCTCGCCGAGCCGGTCCGCGCCCGCCGCCGTCAGCGCCGTGTACATCGCGGGCACCCCGATGAACACCGTCACGCGGTGGCGCTCGCACAGCTCAAGCACGGGGTCGACGGCGAACCTGTCGACCAGCACGGCCGTGGCGCCGGTCGCGGCGACCTGCCACAGCCCGGACAGCCCGTACGCGTGCGACATGGGGATCGACAGCAGCACGCGGTCGGTGGCGGTGACCGGCGCGGGCCGCAGCCGGGCGAGCTGCGCGGCGTTGGCCAGCAGCGCCCGGTGGGACAGCATCGCCCCGCGCGGCTCCCCGCCGGTGCCGGAGGTGTAGGCGATGACGGCCAGGTCCTCCCCGCCGCCGATCGGCTCGACCGGCTCGACCGGGTCGGCGGAGCCCAGGGCGTGGTCCAGGACGGTCACGCCGGGGAGGTCGCCGAAGCCGAGGGTGGCGCCGCTGTGCGCGATCAGGCGCTCCAGCTCGCGCGGCGCGGCGTCGGTGCCGATGGGCACGGCGACGCCGCCCGCGCGGAGGATCCCGAAGACGGCGACGGCGAACGCCGCGCCCGTCGGCAGCCGCAGGGCCACCCGGTCGCCGGGGCGCAGGCCCGCGTCGAGCAGCCCGCGCGCGCACGCGTCCACCGCGGCGTCCACCTGCCGCCAAGTGAGTGATACCGAGGCCGAGGCATCGATAAGGGCGGCATGAAGAGGTACTTTCGCGCTCGCCTCCGCGACCGGGTCGGCGAGATTGCCGGTGGGCAGTCCATCCATCGTTTCGTCCCTCAGCACGTCATCGAGTCACAAGGAGATCGCGAAAGACGATCACAGTGTGGCACGCGTCACCCGCGTCACGATGAACTGGCTACCGCGTCACAACCCCGAGGCCTCACACTTGTCACACCTACTTAGAAGTAACAACACGTAAGCTCCGAACCCGGACCCCGTCGAGGAGAGTGCGCCTGTCCGATGACCCGCCAGACGCGCCCGTCGCAGGCTTCGGCCGTGCCGCTGGCCCGATCCGCCCCGGATCGGGCCCCTGACGTGCGCGAACCCGAGCCGGAGCAGGGCGACGCCTGGGACCTGGTCCGGGCGGCGCAGGGCGGCGACACGGTCGCCTTCGGCAGCCTCTACGACCGCTACGTCGACATCGTCTTCCGGTACGTGCTGTTCCGCGTGGGCGACCGCGAGCTGGCCGAGGATGTCACCAGCGAGACCTTCTTACGCGCGCTGCGGAGGATCACCAGCGTCAGCTACCAGGGCCGGGACGTGGGCGCGTGGTTCGTGACCATCGCCCGCAACCTCGTGCTCGACCACGTCAAGTCCAGCCGGTTCCGGCTGGAGGTGGCCACCCCGGAGATCCGCGACTCCGAGCGGGTGGAGGCCGGTCCCGAGCAGCAGGTGATGTCCAAGGTCACCCGCGACGCGCTGCTGGCCTGCGTCGACCAGCTCGGCGACGACCAGCGCGAATGCATCGTGCTGCGCTTCCTGCAGGGCCTGACGGTCGCCGAGACCGCCAGGGTGATGAACCGCAACGAGGGCGCGGTGAAGGCGCTGCAGCACCGGGCGGTGCGGCGGCTGGCGCAACTGCTGCCCACCGAGATCAGATAGCGGCGGCCGACCGATACCGTCATCGCCGTAACCCCGGGTGCGCGAAGCTCGTTTTCACTGGGCGGGAACGACACGAGTCGGAGTGGGATGGTGCGGAGCGACGGCAGAGGGCAGCGCGAACCGGGCGGTGGCGAGCCGTCCGAGGACGCCGTCCGCGCGCTGCTCGCGGAACTGGCCCCGTTGACCGCGCCCGACGCCGCCGAGCGCTCGCGCATGCGGGAACGGGTCCTCGCTGGCTTAGCCAAGCCCACGCCGTCGCCGCGCGCCCCGTCCCCGCGACCGCCGCGCGCCGGGCGGGCCCCGCGCGGACGCCGCACAGCAGGGGTCGCCACCCGGCCCGCCGACGAGCCGAGAACGGGATTCGGCGCGCGCGGGCGCTTCGCCGTGGCCGCCGTCGCCGTGCTGGCCCTGGTGTTCTCCCTGGCCGGGATGAGCCTGCTGCTGGCCCGCGACGCCCTGCCCGGCGACCCGCTGTACGGGATCAAGCGCACCGGCGAGGCCGCCTCGCTCGGCCTGACCTTCGGCGACGAGGACCGCGCGTTCAAGCACCTGGAGTTCGCCACCGCCCGGGTCACCGAGCTGGAGACGCTGGCCCGCCGCTACGCCGACCCGGCCGACGCGCCGCTGCGGTCGTACCTGGCGTCGCTGACCGACTTCAACCACGACGCCGCCGCGGGCTCGCGCTCGCTGACCGCGATCGCCGTGGTCGCCGACGGCGCGCTGCTGCGCACCCTGGGCGAGTGGGCGGAGGTCCAGCGCCTGCGGCTGGGCGCGCTGCCGGTGCCCGTCGACGCCGTCGCGCCGCGCGCGGTGTCGATCGCGCTGCTGGAGCGGATCGCCACCAGGGCGGGCACGCTGTCGGCGCGGATGTCCTGCACCCAGGTCACCTCCGGCGGCGTCGACGACGTGGGCGCGCTGCCCGCCACCTCGCCGTGCGTGCCCGCGCCGACGCCGGGGACGACCGCCACGACCTCGGCGCCGAGCGCCCCGGCCCCCACCGGCCATCCCGGACGGACCCTCGGCGGGCCGACCACGCCCGGCGGGCCCGAGCCCACGGCTCCCTCCGGGACGATCGCGCCGTCCGCGCCGTCGGTCCCGCTCAGCACGACCCCGGACGGCACGACGACGGTGGACCCCAACCCGCCGCTGCCGCTGCCGACCATCGGCGTCCCGGCGCTGGTGCCCGGGCTGGGGGCGCGGTAGCCCGGTCCACTTCCCCAGCGGGCCTGCCTGCCGAATCGCTACGCTGTTTCCAATTGCCGAGTCTTGGGAACTCGCCGGAGCAGGGAGGCCGCGGTGTCGTCGCTGAGGCGTGGGGAGGAACGCCGGGAGCTGGCGCGGCTGGCCGAGGAGGCGGGCCAGGCCAGCGCGGAGGCGGCGGTCTCGCTGGAGCGGGTCGACACCGTCGACACCCCGATCGACCTCACCGCCGCCGCGTTCTTCGACGTCGACAACACCATGATGATGGGCGCGTCGATCTTCCACTTCGCCCGCGGCCTGGCCGCGCGCAAGTTCTTCACCAACGCCGACCTCGCCCGCTTCGCCTGGCAGCAGATGATGTTCCGGGTCGGCGGCAAGGAGAGCGTCGAGGGCATCCGCAACCACCGCGAGCAGGCGCTGTCCTTTGTGGCCGGACACTCGGTGGCCGAGCTGGCCGAGCTCGGCGAGGAGATCTACGACGAGCTCATGGCCGACCGGATCTGGCCGGGCACCCGGGCGCTGGCCCAGATGCACCTCGACGCGGGCCAGCGGGTCTGGCTGGTCACCGCGACCCCGGTCGAGCTGGCCACGATCATCGCCCGCCGCCTCGGCCTGACCGGCGCGCTGGGCACCGTCGCCGAGAGCGTCGACGGCGTCTTCACCGGCAAGCTCGTCGGCGAGATGCTGCACGGCCCGGCGAAGGCCCACGCGGTCCGCTCCCTGGCCGCGCGGGAGGGGCTGGACCTGCGCCGCTGCACGGCCTACTCCGACTCGGCCAACGACGTGCCGATGCTGTCGGTCGTCGGCACGGCCGTCGCGGTCAACCCCGACGGCGCGCTGCGCGACGCCGCCCGCAAACGCGGCTGGGAGATCCGCGACTTCCGCACCGGCCGCAAGGCGGCGAAGATCGGCGTCCCGTCGGTCCTCGGCGCCGGGGCGGTGGCGGGCGCGGTGGCCGCGGGCCTGGCGTACCGGCGGCGGACGGCCTGATGAACCAGGCGGCGCTGGCGTCCCGGCTGGCGTTCTACCGAGCCGTCACCTGGGGCCTGGCCGTCAGCGGCGACCGACTGACCCGCCTCACCGCGCCCCCGTGGCGCGCCGACCCGTACCGGACGTACGCGGACCTGCGCTCGGGCCCCGCCGTGTACCGCAGCCGGGCAGGCATGGCGGTGGTCTCCACGCACGAGCCGAGGTGGCGCCCAACCACAGTTATCCGCGGCCTACGCAATCTTCGCTTACAAACCCTGTAAAGCAACGCAACCACCCACACACGCAACACGCGTGACGCTTCTGTCCGATGGAGTGGACTCGCATTCGTGGGGAGCGAAGCGGTGCTACCCTCGCTCGGGCGTGGACGGCTTCGCCGCTCCGCCCTTTGTTCACGCCCGCGCCGCTTCGCTTAGGGGCCCCGCGAATGCGAGTTCACTCCATCGGACACCACCAAAGCAACTCGCGAACCACCCACGCCCCCGCCTGCCGCCCTACGACGCCTTGCTCCTGCCAAGGTGTGCGCCTGGGGCGCGCCAGACCCCAAGATAGCGCGATGTGATTCTTGGGCGTCCGATGGGGTGAACCCGCATTCGCGGGGCCCCTAAGAAAAGCGGCGCGGCGCGGATTAGGGGCGGAGCGGCGAAGCCGTCCGCGCCGAGAAAGGGTAGCACCGCTTTTCTCCCCACGAATGCGGGTTCACCCCATCGGACATTTGAGTGGGGCGACTTGCGTTGGGTGGGCGGTTGGCTGCGCTTCTTTTGAACATGTTTGAACCTATTTTGGACAAATACGCCGCAGCGCCCGTCCCCTGGGGGGCGGGCGCTGCGGTGTGTACTGCTTGTACTGCCTACTTCTTCAGCTTGCGACGCTGGACACGCGTCTTGCGCAGCAGCTTGCGGTGCTTCTTCTTCGACATGCGCTTGCGGCGCTTCTTGATGACTGAGCCCATGGGCGTCCTTAGCTGTCGTCGTGGGTGGAACGGGTGCCGGGCGCTGAAGGTGCGGGCACGTCACCGACGCGCGCCAAGACACCAGGCACAACGGACGTCCAGGGTACCCGGTTGGCCTCGGCGGGCGTCATCCGGCGTCGAAGTAGGCCTTCTCCAGGTAGTCGTGGACCGCCTTCTCCGGCACCCGGAACGACTTGCCGACCCGCACCGCGGGGAGCTCGCCGCCGTGGACCAGGCGGTAGACGGTCATCTTGGAGACCCGCATCATCGTGGCGACCTCGGCCACCGTCAGGAACTGGACCGGCGCGATGGCCGGATCTCGCTTGTTCGCAGACATCATGGTTCACCGCGTCCTTAACCACGCGTCGCGCCGTCGGCTTCCCCACCGGCGGTTTCGACACGCACGTGCTCTCCCGAGGGTAGCGGGACACCTGTGACCAGTGCGACGCCGCGGGCCGCTAAACCCGCAACTTGCAGCCGGTTGGGTCAGTCGGCGTCGTGGGGCTGGCCCAGCTCGCGGGAGCGGTCGCGGGCGGCCTCGATGGCCGCGAGCAGGGCGGCGCGCACGCCGTGGCGCTCCAGCTCGCGGATGGCCATGATCGTGGTCCCCGCTGGCGAGGTGACGGCCTCGCGCAGGGTCACCGGGTGCTCGCCGGTCTCGGCCAGCATCGCGGCCGCGCCGACGGCGGACTGGACGATGAGCTTCTCGGCGACCGCGCGCGGCAGGCCGAGCAGGATGCCCGCGTCGATCATGGCCTCGACCAGGAAGAAGAAGTACGCCGGGCCGGAACCCGACAGCGCGGTGACCGCGTCCTGCTGCGATTCCGGCACCCTGGCGACCTTGCCGACCGCGCTCAGCAGCTCCTCCACGATCGCCAGGTGCTCGGGACCGGCGTGGCGGCCCGGCGAGATGGCGCTCATGGCCTCGCCGACGAGCATCGGCGTGTTGGGCATGACCCGCACCACCGGCACGCCGTGCGGCAGCCTGCGCTCGAACAGGGCCGTCGGCAGGCCCGCGCAGAGCGACACCACGAGGGTCTCCGGGCCCACCACGCCCGCCAGGTCGTCCAGCAGCGGGTCGATGTCCTGCGGCTTGACGGCGACCACCAGCACGTCGGCCGTCTTGGCCGCCGTGGGCACGTCGGCCGAGCGGATGCCGTAGGTGGCGGTCAGCTCGGCGGCGCGCTCGGCGTGGCGTTCGGTGAACAGCAGGTCGTCGGCGCTGCGCCCGGCGTGCAGGAGACCCGAGAGCAGGGCCTCGCCGATCTTTCCCGCGCCGAGCACAGCCACAGTCGTCATGGCGTAAGGCTAATGGCACGGCACGTCGCCGGGCCGTGCCGGTCCCGCGGTCACGCCATGGCCGAAAGCGCCAGCTGACGGGCCTGGCAGACCAGGCGGCCGGTCGCGTCGACGACGGTCGCGTCCGCGTCGAACCACATGCCGTGCACGGCCCGGGACTCGACCTGGATGCGCAGCCAGCCCGGCGCGGGGCGCGAGCGCAGGTGGGCGGTCAGCTGCACGGTCGGCGACCAGCCCAGCCTGCCCAGGTTGAACGTGACCGGCATCGAGATGTCCCCGGCCACCAGCGCGAACAGCGGGTCGGCGTGCTCTCCCCTCGGCCGGGCCCACAGGCGCAGGCGCAACGGGTCGCCGACGTGGCCGTGCAGGAAGCCCGCGCCGTTCGGGTCCAGCCGGACGTCGCAGCCCGCGGTCAGCTTGAACACCGACGCCGAGGGCAGCGTGGCCAGGTCCACCGCGTTGCCGGGCGGCTCGGCCGGCTGGTTCGGCAGGTCGCTCCAGGCCGCCCGCTCGCGCGGGAGCCTGCCCGTGGTCACCATCGCCTCGACGCACGGGCCGCCGCTCTGTTCCAAGTGGACGGAGACGACGGTGGTGCGGCGGCCCGCCTTGCGCACGTCGGTGCGCAGCAGGACCGGGCCGACGCCGGGCGGGCGCAGGAACTGCGCGCTCACCGACAGCGGGTCCACCAGCGGCGCGCCCGCGCTGTGCGCGGCCACCGCCGCCCTGGCCATCAGGGCCAGCAGGAATCCGCCGTGCGGACGCCCCCCAACCGTCCAGGACGCGGGCAGGTCGGCGGTGAACGTGCCGTCCCCTAGCGCCCGCACCCTGGTCGCCGCGGCGAACGCTCCTCCGGCGGGCGCCTGCCCGCCCACCCGCACGTCGCCGGGTCCAGCAGCACTACTCATGGGCCACAGCCTGCCACGCCCAGTGGCCGGGTTTGGCTTTGCAGGGGCCGAAAGCGACCTCAGTTCCGGCTGGCGAGCGCACGCAGGAAGAACATCATGTTCGCGGGCCGCTCGGCCAGCCGCCGCATCAGGTAGCCGTACCACTCGCCGCCGTAGGGCACGTACACCCGCACGGTGTGGCCCAGTTGCGCCAGACGGAGCTGCTCCTCGGGGCGGATGCCGTACAGCATCTGGAACTCGAAGGACCCCGGCTTGCGGCCGTGGGCCTCCGCGCGCTCGGTGATGATCCGCACCATGCGCGGGTCGTGCGTGGCGAACATGGGGTACCCGTCGCCCGACAGCAGGGCGTTGACGCAGCGGACGTAGCTGAGGTCGGTCTCCAGGCCCGCGGCGAACGCGACGGTCTCCGGCTCGGCGTAGGCGCCCTTGCACAGCCGCACCCGCGAGCCCGACGACGCGAGGTCCTGGACGTCATCGAGGGTCCGGTGCAGGTACGACTGGAGCACCGCGCCCACCCACGGCCACGTGCCGCGCAGCTCGCGGAGGATGCGCAGGGTGGAGTCCGTGGTGGTGTGGTCCTCCATGTCCAGCGTCACCGTGGTCCCGGCCGCCTCGGCGGCGCGGCAGACGCGCTGCGCGTTGGCCAGCGCCAGGTCCTCGTCGAGGAGCTGGCCGACGGCGGAGAGCTTGACGCTGACCTCGGCGCGGTCGCTCAGGCCCTCGGCGTGCAGCCGGGCGAGCAGGTCCTCGTACGCGCGGACGGTGTACTCGGCCAGTGCGGCGTCGGTCGTGTCCTCGCCCAGGTAGTCGAGGGTGACGGCGAGCCCGTCGGCGACGAGGCGCCGGGTCACGGCGACGGCGTCGGCGGTGGTCTCGCCCGCGACGAAGCGGCGCACAACGTCCCGGCTCACGGGCGCGGTGGCGACCGCGTTGCGGATGGCCCCGTTCTTGGCGGCGGCCAGGATGATCGAACGCAAGGGGTTCACGAGCGAAGGGTACGACCACCCCGTTCCCGGTTGCCGATCCCCTATGGGTTCATCCTACGTTTATGGGCCAGATGGACCCGGGCGAAGCGCAGCGCCTCGGCCAGATCCCTGAGCCGTTCGGCCGCCGTGCGGGCCCGTCGGGTGTTCACTTCCAGCACGACCTGCCCGCCGAACCCCGTCGCGGCCAGGGTCTGGAGCACGCGGGCGCACGGCTGGGCGCCGCGCCCGGGCACCAGGTGCTCGTCCTTGGCCACCCCGGTCCCGTCCGCCAGGTGCAGGTGCGTCAGGCCCGCGCCCATCCGCTCGGCCAGGCCGACGGCGTCCACCCCAGCGGCGGCGGTGTGCGACAGGTCCAGCGTGTAGTGCCGGTGGCCGACGACGGTGGGGTCGGTGGACGGCCGGAAGGCCGACACGACCGCGCGCCCCCTGCGCACCGGAAACATGTTCTCGACCGCGACCGCGATCCCCGTCGCGTCCTCCAGCGACGCCACCAGGTCCGGGAAGGCGTCGGCGTAGCGGCGCTGCCAGCGGAACGGCGGGTGCACCACGACCGTCCGCGCGCCCAGCTCCTGGGCGGCCTCCACCGACCGGCGCAGCCGCGTCTCCGGGTCCGGCGACCACACCCGCTGGGTGATCAGCAGGCACGGCGCGTGCACGGCCAGCACGGGCACCCCGGTGCGATCGACCTGGCGGCGCAGCGCGGCCACGTCCTGGCTCAGCGGATCGGCCCAGACCATGACCTCGACGCCGTCGTAGCCCAGCTCGGCCGCGGTGGTGAACCCGGTGGCCGCCGACCGCGGCCACACGGACGCGGTCGAGAGCCCGACCGGGATCGGCGTCACTGCCCGATGATCAGCAGCGCGGCCGGGGAGACGGTGACGACCAGCCCCACCAGCACGGCCAGGATCGTGGTGTTGAGGTCGTCGGCGCGGCGGATCTTGCGGACGATGAACACCAGCCCCGCGATGACCAGCACCGCGAGGACCAGCGCCGCCACCGGCTGGAAGCCCCACAGCCAGTTGAAGCCCAGCCACACCGCCGCGCCGCCCACCACGCCCAGCGCGAGCTGGCCGATCATCGTCAGCCACGCCTTGGCGGGCGAGACCTCCTCGTCGGGCTCGGCGTCCTCGGTGAGGCCGTCGAGGTCGGAGAAGCCGTCCAGCTCCTCATCCTCGACCGGGGAGTCCAGGTCGTCGTGGGCGGTGTAGCCGTCGAAGCGGCGGGCGGCCTTGTCGTCGAAGGCGTCGTGCTCCTCGAGGAACTCCGGCGGCGGGGCCTGCGGGTCGATCTCGGTCTGCGCGGAGTCGCCGGGGAAGTCCCCCGGCCGCACGGGCCGGTTGACCTCGGTCGGCTGCGCGATCGGCGGCACCGGCGCTGGCGGCTTCGGCAGCTGCTGCGACGGCTGCGGGAACGGCTTGGCCAGCTGCTGCGACGGCTGCGGGCCCGGGAGCGGCTGGGCGGGCAGCGGGAGCTGCTGCGACGGCTGCGGCAGCGGGAGCTGCTGGGAGGGCTGCGGCAGGGGCGGCTGCTGCGACGGCTGCGGCTTCGGCAGCGGCTGGGACGGCTGCTTGGGCTTGGGCAGCGGCTGCGAGGGCTGCGGCGGGATCGGCTTGGGCGCCCGCTGCGGCATGCGCGAGGTGCCCGGCGCGCGCCGGGGCAGCGACGGGCCCCGGCCGTTGGGCGGCAGGTCGGCCTGCGGCTCCTCGTCGAGGTCGTCGAGCGCGGGGATGGCCCGCTGGGTGCCCTCCAGCGCCGCGGCGATGCGGCGCGGCGGCCCGGCGGGCGGCTCCGGGCGCGCGGGCGGCTCGGGGCGGCGCTCCGGGGGCAGCGGGCGCGGCGCGGCCTCGGCCGCGGGCTCGTCGGGCTGCCTGCGGCGGCGCGCCGACGGCGGCACCCTGGGCAGCTGCTCGGTCATCGGCTCGGGCGGGTCGTGCCGGGGGCCGCGGCGCGGCGGCTGCTCGGCCGACGGCGGCTGCGGCTGTGCGGGCGGCGGCTGCGGCGCGGGCGGCTGCGCGGGCGGCGGGGCGGCCCGGCGGCCCGCCCGGCCCTGGCGGTGCGACGTGCGGGCGGGCGGCTCCTGGTCCTCCCGGATGACCGGCAGCTCGCCGCTGTCGGACATGACGCGCTCGATGATCGCCTGGGGGGCGGTATCCGACACGTCGTCCGGCCTGCGGCGTCGCCGCCTGGGCGCGCCGCCTTCCGAGCTGTTGCCGTATTTGGCCAACAGCTCGGCCACGGTGCGCTGCTGCGTGCGCTCCGACCCGCCTTCGTGACTCATCCACTCCACCGTGCCCCGTGTGGGCCCATCCGTCCAGTGCGCGCACGGCCAACGGACGGCCACGCGCGGGCAGCGGCGAACGCTACTTCACCGCCCATGCCGAGGTGACAGTCTGCTATCCGCCGTTCGTCTGGTCCAGCCGCCTCAGGATGACGCCTTCGCGCAGCGCCCACGGGCCGATTTCCAACTCCGGGAGTGACAACGCTCGCATCGTGGCCTGCGCCACAAGCGCGCCCGCGACGAGCTGATGGGCCCGTGATGGGCTCACCCCCTCCAGTTCGGCCAGGTCAGCGGCGGACATGCGGGACACGAACGCGAGCAGCTGGCGCAGCCCGGCCGCGGTGAGCACCCGGCTCACCCTCGGCCCTGCCGACGACGGCGCCGCCCCGGTCAGCCGGGCCAGCGTCCGGAACGTCTTGGACGTGCCCACCACCCGGTCCGGCGCCCCGTGCTTGGCCAGCTTCCCCGCCACCGGGGCGAGCTGCTCGGCGAGCCACTCCACGGCGGCGTCGATCTCCGCGCGCGGCGGCGGGTTGGCGGTGAACCGGGTGCGCCGCACGCGGCCCGCGCCGACCGGCACCGACAGAGCGGCGTCCGGGTCCTCGTCCCGGCCGATGGCCAGCTCCAGCGAGCCGCCGCCGATGTCGAGGACCAGCAGGTTGCCCGCCGACCACCCGTACCAGCGGCGGGCGGCGAGGAAGGTCAGCCGGGCCTCGTCCTCGCCGGAGAGCACCCGCAGCTCGACCCCGGTCTCGGCGGCGACGCGCTCCAGCACGGCCGCGGAGTTCGACGCCTCGCGCACCGCGGAGGTGGCGAACGCCATCAGCTCGGCGCAGCCGAGCCGCGCGGCCGAGTCCTTGGCCGCGGCGACCGTGCGGACCAGCTCGTCCGCCCCCGCCTTCGACAGCTCCCCGCTCCCGGTGATCCGCTCGGCGAGCCGCAGCACGGTCTTCTCCGAGCGCGCGGGCGTGGGGTGCGCGCCGCGGTGGGCGTCCACCACGAGCAGGTGGACTGTGTTGGAGCCGACGTCGAGCACGCCCAGGCGCATCAGGCCTCGAACTTGTAGCCGAGGCCGCGCACGGTCACCAGGTGCCTGGGCGAGGCCGGGTCGGGCTCGATCTTCGAGCGCAGCCGCTTGACGTGGACGTCGAGGGTCTTGGTGTCGCCCACGTAGTCCGCGCCCCACACCCGGTCGATGAGCTGGCCCCTGGTGAGCACCCGGCCCACGTTGCGCAGCAGGTACTCCAGCAGGTCGAACTCCTTCAGCGGCAGCGCGACCTCGGCGCCGTCGACGGTCACCACGTGCCGCTCGACGTCCATGCGCACCGGGCCCGCGGAGAGCACCTGGGGCAGCAGCTCGTCGGCCGCGGCCTCGCCGCCGCGGCGCAGCACCGCGCGCACGCGGGCGATCAGCTCGCGGGCGGAGTACGGCTTGGTCACGTAGTCGTCCGCGCCCAGCTCGAGGCCGACGACCTTGTCGATCTCGCTGTCCCGGGCCGTCACCATGATCACCGGGACGGTGGAGCGCTGGCGCAGGGCCTTGCACACGTCGGTGCCGCTCATGCCGGGCAGCATGAGGTCGAGCAGCACGATGTCCGCACCGTTGCGGTCGAACTCCTCCAGCGCCTGCTGGCCGGTCGCGGCGACGGCCGCGGTGAAGCCCTCCTTGCGCAGCAGGAAGGCCAGGGGGTCGGCGAAGGACTCCTCGTCCTCGACGATGAGCACTCTCGTCATGCCGTTCCTCCATGGTCGTTGACGTGGCCTTCCGCAGGTGACGGAACTGCCTTCGACGGGACTGCTGCCGAGGACGCCGCCCCGGCACGGACGGGCTCGACCCGGGGCTCCAGGCTCGGCGGGTCGAGGTGCGCGGGGATGCGCAGCGTGAAGGTCGACCCGAGGCCGGGCTTGCTCCACAGGGTCACCTCGCCGCCGTGGTTGGCGGCGACGTGCTTGACGATGGCCAGCCCGAGGCCGGTCCCGCCGGTGGCCCGCGACCGGGCCTTGTCCACCCGGTAGAACCGCTCGAAGACGCGCTGCTGCTCGTCCTCGGCGATGCCGATGCCGCGGTCGGTCACCGAGATCTCGACGAACCCGTCGACCCGCTGCCTGCTCACCGACACCGGGCTGCCCGGCGGGGAGTAGGCGAGGGCGTTGTCGAGCAGGTTGGACAGCGCGGTCACCAGCAGGGTCCGGTCGCCGTCGACCAGCAGGCCGGACTCGGCGTCGGTGGCGATGTCGATGCCGGTGGAGTCCATGGCCAGCCGGGCCCGACCCAGGGCCTCGCGGACCACCGCGTCGACCTCGACGGCGTGCATCTCGGGCAGCCGCTCGGCGCCCTGCAGCCGCGACAGCGCGATCAGCTCGGTGACGAGCTTGCCGAGCCGGTTGGCCTCGTGCAGGACCTTGGTGGTGAACCGGCGGACCTCGTCGGGGTCGTCGACGGCGTCGAGCACGGCCTCGGCCAGCAGCGCCATCGCGCCGACCGGGGTCTTGAGCTCGTGGCTGACGTTGGCGACGAAGTCGCGCCGGGTGGCCTCCAGCCGCACGGCCTCGGACTGGTCGTCGGTCTCCACGACGGTGAACCCGTCGCCGAGCGGGCGGACCTCGCCGAGCACGGCCTCGGGGGTGCGGCCCCCGCGCGACTCCAGCGGCGAGAGGTCCACCTCCACGAGCTGGTTGGTCTCGCGGACGACCTCGGCGGCCTTGCGGGCGCGCGCGTCGACCTGGTTGGACCGCACGACGCCGAGCTCCTCGGCGCGCGGGTTGTGGATGACGACGTCGCCGAAGTGGTTGAGCACGACCACGCCCGTCCGGCTGGCCTCGACGATCCGGCCGAGCAGCTCGGAGACGGTCGGGCCGGGGGGCCTGCGTGGGTTGCGGGCCCGGGAGCGGGCGATCGAGAAACCGGCGAACAGGCCGATCAGCAGTGCGCCGATCGACAATGCGAGGCAGACCGGTGCGGTCACGGGGGGATCGTAAGCAGGTGGTGCGGGGTTTGGACCAGTCCGATTGGCGCTTCAGTGACTGTGCTGACACCTACGGGCCACTTGTTCCCCGATCGGACAGGTCGTGTTCACCCATTCGTGGCCTAACCCGACGGGAACGGCAACATCGCGCGCCGTCCCCGTCGGCGGGGTCAGCGGCCCTGGTTGGCGACGGCGGCCGCGGCGGCCTCCGCGGCGGCGGGGTCGAGGTACTCCCCGCCCGCGACCTTCGGCGACAGGTCCTCGTCGAGGTCGTAGCGCAGCGGGATGCCGGTCGGGATGTTCAGCTTGCTGATCGCCTCGTCGGAGATGCCGTCGAGGTGCTTGACCAGCGCGCGCAGCGAGTTGCCGTGCGCTGCGACCAGGACCGTGCGGCCCGCGCGCAGGTCGGGGACGATCTCGGCCTCCCAGTACGGGATCAGCCGGGCCACGACGTCCTTGAGGCACTCGGTCCTGGGCAGGGCGTCACCCAGGTGGGCGTAGCGGGGGTCGCCGTCCTGGGCGTACTCGTCGCCGGGCTCGATCGGCGGCGGTGGGGTGTCGTAGGAGCGGCGCCAGAGCATGAACTGCTCCTCGCCGAACTCCTCCAGGGTCTGCTTCTTGTTCTTGCCCTGCAGCGCGCCGTAGTGCCGCTCGTTGAGCCGCCAGTCCCGCTTGACCGGAATCCAGTGCCGATCGGCCGCGTCCAGGGCGTAGTAGGCCGTGGAGATGGCGCGGCGCTGCAGCGAGGTGTGCACGATGTCGGGCAGCACCCCGGTCTCGGTGAGCAGTTCGCCGCCGCGGATGGCCTCGGCGACGCCCTTCTCCGACAGCGGCACGTCCACCCAGCCGGTGAACAGGTTCTTCGCGTTCCACGTGCTCTCGCCGTGGCGGAGCAGCACCAGGGTTCCGATTCCCATGGCAGCCAAGCCTGCCAGATGCCGACCGAGAGCGACCGGCCGCGGAAGTGGCGAACGCCACTCCCGGCGACCACCGCCATCGACCCGGGCCGTTCACCGGCCGCCATTGGGCCGAATGGCCCCGAAAAGTGCACTCGCCCCCACTCGGAGTCACTCTTTCGAGCGACTAACGAGTAGCGGCTGAACGACTCCGCCCACCCAGAGATGCGCGACCGCCGGTTTTCGAGACCGAATAGTTACCTACGGAGAGCTATTTTCCCGTTTGGGGTAATCAGCGGCCTTGTGCAGTTGTCCACTGTCTGACAAGTTGGGCCGCAGCCAACCGGGCCGGCTCCCACGCACTCCCTGGCCCGGCAGGCGGCACAGTGCGGTCCGACTCCCCTGCCGGACCGCACCGCCCGCCCGGTCTGCAGGGTGCCCCCCGCCTCGCAGGCCGGCCGGGATCGCCGCGGGGCGGTTCACTGCCGCGACTCCCCCTCGCCGAACCGCCCCGCGCCTCCCGGCTCACTCGGCAGCGTCGGCCGCCACGGTCCCGCGCCGCCTGCGCGGTCGCACCCACCGCACCCAGACGCCCGCCAACACGGCCGCGATCACCACGAGGAACGGCAGCGAGCGGGCCAGCCCGCGCCCGATGGCCGCGATCACGTCGGTGAACGCCGTCCAGCCGTCGCGGAACGCCTCGCCGATGCCTTCCTCATCGCCGTCGTCGTGCACGGTCGTCGTGCTCGACTCGCGCAGGCTGAGGGTGAGGGTGGAGACCGCGACCTGGCCCGACAGCGTCTCGCGCCGCTTCAGCAGCGACTCCAGGTCGGCCTCGCGCTGGGTCAGCTCCGACTCGATGCGCACGATGTCGTCGATGGTGGTCGCCTTGGCGAGCAGTGCGCGCACCCGGTCGACGCTGGCCCGCTGGGTCTCGATGCGGCTCTCGACGTCGACCAGCTGCTCGGTCACGTCCGTCGCCGTCTGCGCGCTGCGGGTGACCGTCCCCAGCTCGGACACCTGGGTCACGACCCGGTCGAGGTGGTCCGACGGCACGTGCAGGGTCATCGTGGCGTGGTTGCCGCTGTGCTCCTGGTCGCCGGTGTAGCCGCCGACGCCCGCCACGAGCTGGCGGGCGCGCGCGACGGCGTCCGACAGCACGGGCACGGTGACGCTCACCGACGCCGTGCGGATCAGCTTGCGCTCGACCCCGGGCTGGTCGATCTGGGGCGCCTCGGCCTTGGCCTCCTCGTCGGCCCCCGCCCCCGAGCCGCCGTCGGAGCGGCTGTCCTCGGCCTGGGTCGGCGCCGACGGCGCGTAGGCGGCCGAGCCGGACGAGTCGGACGCAGTGCAGCCCGCCACGCCGACGGCGGCGAGCAGCAGCACGGCTAACAGCCGGTTCCTGGTCATCGGTGTCCCCTCCTGTGGTGTCAGACCACAGACGGACCCCGGTGGACCCCGCGTTGCCGTTTGCCGGTTACGACTCGGACTCGGTGGGCTTGAGCAGGTGCTCGAAGGCCCGCAGGTTCGCCAGCGACTCCCCGCGCGAGACGCGCCAGTCGTACTCGCGGCGGATGGCGGTGGCGAAGCCGATCTCCAGCAGGGTGTTGAAGTCGCCGTCGGCGGCCTCCAGGACCTGGCCGAGCAGCCGGTCGAGCTCCTCGGCGGTCACCGACTCCAGCGCCGTGCGCCCGACGAGGTGGATGTCGCCCGCCTTGTCCACGGTGTAGGCGACGCCGTAGAGCTTGGCGTTGCGGCGCAGCAGGAAGCGGTAGACGTCCTCGTGCGCCTCATCGGGCTGGCGGCAGACGAACGCCTCGACCAGCAGCGCGTGCTTGGTGACGATCAGCCAGCAGTTCGTCTGCTGCTTGCGGGTGCCCGGCAGCGTCACCAGGTACCGGCCGGGCTCGGGGCTGTCGTAGGCGAGCTCGCGCTCGTCGAGGGTGGTGCGGATCAGGGCGTCGAGATCGGTCACACCGCAACTTCAGCACGGGCCAGGGAGTGGCGCAGAGCCTGGTCCGCCATCGCGTAGGCGTGCAGCAGCGCGTCGGTGGTCCGGTCCCAGGAGAACTGACGGGCGTGGCGCACGGCGCCGTGGGCCAGCGCAGCCCGGGCGCGCGGCGGGGCCAGCGAGCCGAGTGCGGCTGCCCAGTCGGCGGTGCGGTGCCCGTGGACGAGCAGGCCGGAGACGCCGTCGGCCACGGCGACCGGCAGCCCGCCGACCGCGGCGGCCACCACCGGCGTGCCGCACGCCTGGGCCTCCACGGCGACCAGGCCGAAGCTCTCGCTGTGGCTGGGCACGGCGACGACGTCGGCGGCCCGGTAGATCCGCGCCAGCGCGTCCCCGCCCTGCGGGGGCAGGAACACCACGACGTCGTCGATGCCCAGGCCCGCGGCCAGCTGGCGCAGGGCGGTCGGCTGTTCCAGGCCGGTGCCGGACGGCCCGCCGACCACGAGGACGACCAGGTCCTCACGGCGCACGGCGCCGCAGGCGATCAGTTCGGCGGCGGCGCGCAGCAGCACGTCCGGGGCCTTCAGCGGCTGGATGCGCCCGACGAAGGCCAGCACGAACGCGCCGGGGGCGATGCCGAGCGCTGCGCGGTCGGCATCGCGGTCGCCAGGGCGGAAGCGGTCGAGGTCGACGCCCGGGGAGACGGTGTCGACCTTGGCGGGGTCGGCGGCGTAGAGGTCGAGCAGCTGGCGGGCCTCGACGGCGGTGTTGGCGATGAGCCGGTCGGCCTCGTCGACCACCTGCTGCTCGCCGATCACCCGCCCGCGCGGCTCGGGGGTGTCGCCGTCGGCGAGCGCGGCGTTCTTGACCTTGGCCAGGGTGTGCGCGGTGTGCACCAGCGGCACGCCCCAGCGGTCGCGGGCCAGCCAGCCGACCTGGCCGGAGAGCCAGTAGTGGGAGTGCACGACGTCGTAGAAGCCGGGCTCGTGGCGGGCCTCGGCGCGCAGCACGCCCGCGGTGAACGCGCACAGCTGGCCGGGCAGCTCCGCGCGCTCCATCGGCTCGAAGGGGCCCGCGGCCACGTGCCGGACCAGCACGCCGGGGGCCAGCTCGGCCACCGGGGGCAGGTCGGACGACGTCGCCCTGGTGAACACCTCCACGGCCGTGCCCCGCGCGGCCATCCGGGCGGCGGTCTCGGCGATGTAGACGTTCATGCCGCCCGCGTCGCCGGTGCCCGGCTGCTCCAGCGGCGAGGTGTGCACGGACAGCACCGCGACCCGTCGCGGCATGCGCCTGGGAGTCACCCCGGTTCACCCCTTCCGGTGGACCGCGCGGTCGCGGCCGCCCCGCCGGTGCAACGCCCCGCGCCGACGGGAATTCCCGACCGACCGGCTTTTAGTGCTCTTCGTCACACCTCACGTGAAGACGCACCAGGTCTCGGGCCCGACGACCTCCAGGGCGAACAGCCGCCCCGGCTCGACCTCGACGTCGAACACGGCCCGCTCCACGTCCACCAGGCGCGGCTTCTCGGCCAGCCGCACCGGGGCGTGCTCGACCGCGGTCAGGTAGACCCCGCCCGGACGCTGCTTCTCGCAGGTCAGGGCGGTCGCCGCCGCCTCGTCCTTGGCGTTGATCGCGGCGACGAACTTCTCCGCGTGCTCGCGCGCGGCGGCCACCTGGTCGGGACCGAGCGGCGGCTCGGTGGTGTCCGGCCGCGGCGAGGGGCGCGCGGTGTCGGTGGGCACGGTCGGCGGCGGCGTCGTCGGCGACGGCTTCTCCCCGAAGATCAGGAACCCGGCCACCCCGGCGGCCACCAGCACCACGGCCACGATGGCGACGATCAGCCCGGTCCTGCGCCGACGCGGCGGCGCTCCGGGAACGCCCGCGCCCGGCGGCGGAGGCGGACCGAACTGGTACGCCCCGCCAGGCGACTGCTGATACGCCCCCGGAGGCGGCTGGTGCTGCCCGGCGGCCAGCGGCTGCTGCGGTCCGGCATTCGGCTGCTGATGCGGCCCGCCGGGATAGGGCTGGTGCGGCCCGCCTGCTGCCTGCTGCGGTGCGGCCGGGTGATACGGACCGCTGGGATGGGGTTGCTGCTGCCCGGCTGGTGGCTGGTGCTGCCCGGCTGGTGGCTGGTGGGGCGGTCCGCCCTGCCAGCCCGGCGGGTTGGGTCCGTTCGGTGCCGTCATGCCGTTCTCCCCCGCTCGTGGTCGGCCCCGGGGCCATCCGGGGCGCGGCTCACCGTAGCGCCGACATCGACTGCCACTGCGCCCACGAGAACAGCCAGTCGTTGACGTCCGAACTCGTGGGCATGTCGGCCTTGGAGCCGGTCACCTCGACCGGGTCGCCGATGATCGCGCTGTCGAAGTAGGCCTTGGCGTCGGCCTCGAAGAGGTTCACGCAGCCGTGCGAGGTGTTCCGCTTGCCGATGTTGGCGCGGTTCTCCTCGTTCTCGTGGATGAACTCGCCGTGGTTGGAGAAGCGCACGGCCCACTTCTTCTCGACGTCGGTGTAGCCGTAGCGCGGGTTGGAGAAGTTGCCCACCGGCTCCTTCGCCATGACGATCATCGTGCCGTTGGGCGTGTTCAGGTTCGGGTCGTGGTCCTTGCCGTTGCTGGCCGGGTAGCTCGCGTGCAGCTTGCCGTCGCGGTAGACGTCCATGCGGTGGTCGGGGGTGTGGACCTTGACGACCTGGTTGCGGCCGATGGTGAACGCGGTGCTGAGGTCCGACTTGCCGTACGCGCCGCCGCCGTAGGCCAGGCCGTAGAGCTTGGCGGTGACCTTCACCTCGGTGTGCGCGGGCCAGTACTCCTTGGGCCGCCAGTCGACCTGCTGGTCGTGCAGCCACCCCCAGGACCCCTCCACCGGGACCGAAGTCTCGACCTTGAGCGCCCGCTCGACGGCCGCCTTGTCCTTCACCGGTCCCTCGGGGAACTTGATGCTGATCGGCATCCCCACGCCCACCACCGCGTCGTCGATCGGGTTGATCGTGGCGCGCGGGGTGCTCTTGGGCTTGACCGTGGTGAAGGAGCCGGTCAGCTCGACCTTCTTGCCGTCGGTGCCGGTGGCCGCCGCGGTGTAGGTGTATTCCTTGCCGTAGCCCAGGACCTCGGTGGTCGACCAGCTCGCCTTGTCCTCGGCCAGTTCGCCGTCGACGGGCTTGCCATCGGGGTTGGTCAGCTCGACGCTGTCGAGCGCGCCCTCGGCGACGGCGATCCTGACCGGCTCGGTGACCGGGACGTCCTCGGCGGCGTCGGCGGGCGTCGCGGTGATCTTCGCCACCGGCGGGATGTCGGCCTGGGGCGCGACCGCGTCACCGGTGGTTTGCGAGGTACAGGCCGTCAGCAGCACCAGTGCGAGCAGCAAGGCTCCCAACAGGGTCTGTCGTGGCACTGTTCCTCCTCATATGTGTCGCTCTTCGCAAGACGTGTGAGCGCGCGGCCGGTTGCGGCAGGATCGGGCTTGTGAACAAGCGCACTGCCGTTGTGACCGGGGCGAGCGCCGGGATCGGCGCGGCCACCGCCCGCCACCTCGCCGAAGCAGGCTACGCCGTCGTGCTGGGCGCCCGGCGGGCCGAACCGCTGGCCGAGATCGCCTCGGCGATCGGCGGACGGGCCGTCGTCCTCGACGTGACCGACCCCGCGTCGGTCGAGGCGTTCGCCGATCAGGTTCCAGAGTGCCACGTCCTGGTGAACAACGCCGGTGGCGCGCGCGGCCTCGACCGCGTCGCCGACGCCGACGAGGCGCGCTGGCAATGGATGTTCGACGCGAACGTCCTGGGCACGCTGCGGATGACGAAGGCGCTGATGCCCAAGCTGATCGCCTCCGGCGACGGGCATGTGGTGACCGTCACGTCGATCGCGGCCTACGAGGTCTACGACGGCGGTTCCGGCTACACAGCGGCAAAGCACGCGCAGTCCGCGCTGCACCGCACGCTGCGCGGGGAGTACCTCGGTCAGCCGGTGCGCTTCACCGAGGTGCTGCCGGGCATGGTCGAGACCGACTTCTCGATCAACCGGTTCGACGGCGACGCCGCGCGGGCCGAGGCGGTGTACCAGGGCCTGGACCCGTTGACGGCCGACGATGTGGCCGACGTCATCGCCTTCGCGGTGACCCGCCCCGCGCACGTGAACCTGGACCAGATCGTGATGAAGCCGCGCGCCCAGGCGTCGGCGACACGCGCGCACCGCGCCTAGATCGAGCAGTTCACCAGCACGGGCTCGGCGTGCAGCTCGACGCCGAACGCGTCCAGCACCCCGGTCCTGACCTCCGCGGCCAGCGCCAGCAGGTCCGCCGTCGTGGCGCCGCCCCGGTTGGTCAGCGCCAGGGTGTGCTTGGACGACAGCCCGACCCGGTTGCCCGGGCCCGGGTAGCCGCGGGCGAACCCGGCCCGCTCGATCAGCCACGCCGCCGACAGCTTGGCCGCGTCCGGGCCCGCCGGGTAGCACGGGACCGTGACGTCCGGCCCGACCCGCTCGGCGATGCGCGCCAGCACGGAGTCGATGTCGGCGGAGGGCACGATGGGGTTGGTGAAGAACGAGCCCGCCGACCAGGTGTCGTGGTCGGCGGCGTCCAGGACCATCCCCTTGCCCCGGCGCAGCTCCAGCACCGCAGCGCGGGCGGCGGCCACCGGCACCCGCTGGTCCTGGCGCACGCCGAGCGCCCTGGCCAGTTCGGTGTAGCGGATCGGGGCGGACTGCCCGTCGTCGGTGAGCAGGAAGCGGACGCGCAGCACGATCGCGCGGTCGCTGCCCTTGAGCACGCTGGTCCGGTAGCCGAGGCCGAGGTCGTCCACGCCGTAGGTGCGGATCTCGCCGGAGTCGCGGTCGTAGACGTCCACCGACTCCAGGACCTGCGCCACCTCGACGCCGTAGGCGCCGACGTTCTGCACCGGGGTCGCGCCGACGAGTCCGGGGATGCCGGAGAGGCACTCCAGGCCGCCGAGACCCGCCTCGACGGTGCCCGCCACGACGGTGTCCCAGTCCTCGCCCGCCTCGACGGTCAGCCGGACGCGGCCGGGCTCGGCGGTGTCGATCTTGCTGCCGCGGTGTTCCAGGCGCACCACCGTGCCCGCGAAGCCGAGGTCGCCGACGACCAGGTTGGAGCCGCCGCCGAGGACCAGCAGCGGGCCGCCCGCCGCGTCGACCGCGCGCACGGCGTCGACCACGTCGTCGGCCGTGGCCGCGGCGACGAACGCGGCGGCCGGGCCGCCGAGCCGGAGGGTCGTGTACCCGCTGAGCGGCACGCCGGTGCGCGGCTCGGGCCTGAGGGGAAGGCTGGTCACGGGCACCAACGGTAACCTCCCGCACATGGCCAGCCGCATCGAGCACCGCGCCGACCTCGCCGCGCCCGCGTCCCGGGTGCGCGCCGCGCTGGTGAGCACCGAGTACCTGCGCGACCGGCTCGCCGAGATCGGCGGGCCGGGGGCGGAGCTGGTCGACCACGGCGTCCGCGGCGGGACCGTCACCTACCGGCTGCGGCAGACGGTCCCCGCCGACCGGCTGCCCTCGTTCACCAAGTCGGTCTTCCGCGGCGATCTCGTGGTCGAGCGCACGGAGACCTGGGACGACGCGGCGGGCACGACGACGGCGCGGGTGACCGGCGTCCCCGGCGAGATCACCGCCGCCTACACGCTGACCGACACCGCATCCGGCTGCACCTGGCGCACCGACGGCCGGGTGCAGGTCAAGATCCCGCTGGTCGGCGGCAAGATCGAGAAGGTGATCGCCGAGCAGGTCGGCAGGCTGCTGGCCGCGGAGACGGCGTTCACCGCCGACTGGCTGGCCACGCGCTGACTATGGCCCGCACCCCCCGGCTGGCCGCGGGCCGGGCCCGCGCGCTGGGCTGCCCGACCCGAGGCACCACCAACCCCAACCGCCTGCGCCGCGTCGACCGCTGGCTGGCGACGCTGCCGCTGCGGTCGGACGCGCTGGTGGTCGACCTCGGGTACGGCGCCACCCCGGTCACCACCGTGGAACTGGCCCACCGGCTCCCGTCCGCGCGTGTCGTCGGCCTGGAGATCGACCCGGAGCGGGTCGCCGCGGCCAAGCCCGCCGCCGACCCGCCCCGACTGGACTTCCGCAGAGGCGGGTTCGAGCTGGCCGGGCTGCGCCCCGACCTCGTCCGCGCGTTCAACGTCCTGCGCCAGTACACCGAGGCCGAGGCGCTGGACGCGTGGCGGACGATCGTCGGCCGCCTGGCCCCCGGCGGGCTGCTGGTGGAGGGCACCTGCGACGAGATCGGCCGCCGCTGCTGCTGGGTGGGCCTCACCGAGGAGGGGCCGCGCACGTTCACCCTCTCCTGCCTGCCCGCCGACATCGACCGCCCGTCGGACCTCGCCGAGCGCCTGCCCAAGGCGCTCATCCACCGCAACGTCCCCGGCGAGCGCGTCCACGCGATGTTGTCCACTCTGGACTCCTGCTGGGACAACGCGGCCCCGTTCGCGCCCTTCGGGCCGCGCGCTCGCTGGGTCGAGGCGGTCGCCGAGTTCGCCGGGTCCTGGCCGGTGCTCGACACCAGGAAGCGCTGGCGGCTCGGCGAGCTGACGGTGCCGTGGGAGACCGTCGCGCCCGCAGAGGTCGGACGTTGGGAGGTCTGACCGCCCTACGTTCGGAGGGTTGTCCTGCGCCGTTCGGTCCGGTCGGATTGGGCCCGTGAGTACGCAAACCGACAGGGAGCCTGCCGGGGACGACACCGCGCCGCCGGTGGCCACGGTCCGGGTGGGCGTCGTCGACGACGAGCCCATGGCCCGGGCGTTCGTGTCCCGCATCCTCGCCAGCGCCCCGGACATCGAGGTCGTCGCCGAGGCGGCCGACGGCGCTGGCGCTCTCGAACTCGTGCGCACGCAGTCGCTCAACGTCCTGCTGCTGGACCTGCGCATGCCCGGCATGGACGGCATCGACACCCTGCGCGAACTGCGCCGATCGCCGCACCCGCCCGCCGTCGTCGTGCTGACCACCTTCCACGCCGACGAGGCGGTGGCCACCGCGCTCAACCTGGGCGCGACCGGGTTCCTGCTCAAGCACACCGATCCCGACGAACTCGTCCGCGCCGTGCGGGTCGCCAGCCGGGGCGGCTCGGTGCTGGACCCCTCGCTCACCCGCGAGCTGATGGGCCACCTCGCCACGCACCACCTCGACCGGATGGGCGCAGCGGCCGAGGTCGCCCGGCTGTCCAACCGGCTGCGGGACGTGCTGCGGCTGATCGGCGCGGGGCGCAGCAACGCCGAGATCGCCGAGGACCTGCGGCTGTCGGAGTCGACCGTGCGCGGGTACGTCTCGGAGATCCTGGCCGCGACCGGCTGCGCGAACCGGGTCACCGCCGCCGTCCTGGCCCAGCGCGCCGGGCTACTCGACTAGCGAGTCGGCGTAGGCGGTCAGGACCGCCACGACCTCGTCGACGTCGTCGGTGACGGTGATCCACTTCTCGGCGGCCCGGCCCTCGGCCAGGCCGCGCACCAGCGGCGCGGCGGGCACGTCCCGCGTCCAGAACCGGCTGCCGAGGAAGATCATCGGGGCGGGCACGCCGTAGTGGTTCTGGGTGTAGTCCTGGAAGACCTCCTGGACCGTGCCCGCGCTGCCCGGGGTGTAGACGATGCCGCCGGTGGCCACGGTCAGCAGGCCGTCCTCGCGCACGGAGTTGGCGAAGTACTTGGCGTGCAGCTCGCAGAACGGGTTCGGCGGCTCGTGCCCGTAGAACCAAGTCGGGATGCCGATCGTGCGCGGGGTGTCCGCGACCGGCAGCTCGACGGCGAGCCCGGCGGCCAGCCACTGTCCGATCTCGACGGAGGTGTCCCCGGCCGTGCCCGCGCCGCCCGCGAACCGCGGCGCGGCCGAGAGCGCCGCGAGCGCGGGCCCCGGGTCGGCCTCGGCCAGCCGCACGCCCAGCGGGACGGCCTCCATCGCGCCCGGCCCGCCGCCGGTCAGCACGGTGAACCCGGCCCGGCCGAGCGCGCGCCCCAGCTCCACCGCCTCGCGGTAGCCGGGGGTGTCGCGGACCAGGGCGTGCCCGCCCATGACCGCGACCGGGTGGCCGGTGAGCACGTCGGCCAGCGCCGTGGTGATGCTGTGGTCGTGCAGGCGTTCGGCGAGCGCGTGCAGCGGGTCGAGCGCCTGTTCCCTGGTGTGCCGGTAGATCCGCGCGTCCGGGGTGTCCGCATAGGACTCCGGGCGGGCGGGGTCGAAGCCCGCGAACAGCTCGGCGGGGGTGTAGAGCCGGGCGCGGTAGACCTCGTACGGCAGATCGGGCACGACGGGGAAGATCAGCGCGCCGCCCGCCTGCGCCCGCCGGGTGGTCTCCGGGGTGAGCGCGCAGCCCAGCAGCAGCGCCCCGTCCAGGGCCGTGCGCAGCAGGCGGTCGTCATCGGGGTCGGTCAGGTCGAGGCCGATGAGCACGGCGCCGCGCAGGTCGCCGCCCCGGTCGCGCTGGGTCCGCAGGGCATCGAGATCGGCATATTCGGCACGCACGGCGGGTAGCCTAGGCCGCCGAGCCGACCGGGAAGCGCCGATGAACCAGATCCACGCCTTCGCAGAACGCCTGATCCCGCTGCCGGTCGCGCGCGTGCGGGCCGCGGTGACCGACTACGCGGGCGTGCGCCGCCGCATCCTCACCCCCGACTTCGCCGACTACGAGGTGCGTCCCGGCCCGACGGTGGCGTGCGTGTTCCAGGGACAGCGGTGCGAGTTCGAGGTCAGCACGCCGCGCGCGGACACCGTCGTCGAGGCGGACCGGCACTCCAGTCTGGTGTTCACCTGGACCGTCGACGGCACGGGCGACACCACCAGCGTGCGCCTCTCCCTCGCCCGCGACGGCGCCAACGGCCCGCTCGGGCTGCTCCAGCGGGTCACCGCCCCGGCCCGGCTGCGGCTCGTCCTCGCCGACCTCCTGGCGAACCTGGCTCAGGCCAGCAGCGGCGTGGCGGGCGGCAGCCCGCACAGCGACCGCCCGTAGTGCTCGATGCCGGTGGCGGGCATCATCGCCGCGTGCGCGGCCAGCGCCTGGATGTCGCGCAGGACCAGGTTCAGCGGCGAGTCCACGCGGATGCAGCCAGCGCCCGCGGCGGCGCGCAGGATCTCGGCGGCCTGCGCGTGCAGCTTGGTCGCGTACGACACCAGCCCCCACACCCGCGCCTTGTCCTCCGGCCGGAACGGCTCGCCGTCGGCGATCCTGGCGTCGACCAGCCCCGCTGCCGACGCGGCGTGGTGGCCCGCCGACTCGATCAGCAGGCTCGCCTCGGCCATCTGGTGGTGGGTGATGGCGGCGTCGCGCCGGGCGGCGTAGCCGGTGTAGGCGATCGGCCGCTCCTCGGCTAACTGCGCCAGGGACAACTCGACGGCGGTCGCGGACATGCCGGTGAAGGGCGCGGGGCCGCCGGTGAGCAGTTCGAGGATCAGCGGGATCCGGTAGAGCGGGGTGTCCGCGTTGCGGTCGCTGAGGTGGGTCTCGCCGACGACGTCGACCTGCCGGACGACCCGGTCCTCGGGCACGAACACCTCGTCGGCGCGCACGGTGTTGCTCGCCGTGCCGCTCATCCCGCTGACCATCCAGTCGTCCTCGATGACGACGTCGGAGTACGGCAGGAGCACCTGGACCGGCACGCCGTCGCAGAAGGTGGGCTGCATGACCCACTCGGCGTCCATGCAGCCGGTGTTGAACGGCCACCGGCCGCTGACGACGTACCCGTCGCCGCGGCGCTCGGCGCGCCCCTTGGGGATCAGGGTCGCGGTCGCCCGGGTGTCGGGGTCGGCGAACACCAGCTCCTGCAGTTCGTCGGGGAAGCGGGCCAGCAGGTAGTCGGCGTCGTTGTAGATCAGCGCCACCCACGCCGTGGACCCGCAGCCCCTGGCGATCTCGGCGACGACCGCGTCCTTGGTGCGCATGTCCGCCTCGTGGCCGCCGAACCGCGCCGGGCGCAGCAGGTGCAGCAGCCCGGCGTCGCGCAGCGCCTCCAGGTTCTCCCGGGGCGGCCTGCGCTCGTGCGCGGCCCTCGGCGCGTTGGCCCTCAGCAGCGGCACCAGCTCGGCGGCGCGGTCGACCAGCTCCGCGCGCTCCAGCGTCGCCTCCATCGCGTGAACTCCTCCCGCCGCAATTCACACTTCGTGTCGACCCTGCCACAGCGCGCTCCGACGCGGGGTGACCGTGGACACAGTTCACCCGAAACGACCGGTGCGGAGGAAATGCGGAAATGGCCGATCCGGCCACCGCGACACAGGCGGCGACCGGACCGGCCGGGCAGACCCGGGAATTACCGGGATTGGTGGTCGTGAAGGAGAAATCAATTGCCTTGACGGCAACGAGTCGATCGGGACCCGGCGGACCGGATCACCCCGCGCTGACCGTGTTGGCCTGCGCGCATGACCACTCGCGGTCCTCCCGCGCCGGGCGGGCGGGCGCGACGGCCTGCATTGTCGAAGTGCGGGGGTCGGTGTTTCTCACGGGCATGAGGATGCCCGGGAATGCCTTTCCCGGGCAATCGAATTAAAAGACGACGGTCTTGTTCCCGTGCACGAGCACGCGCCGCTCCAGGTGCCAGCGCAGGCCGCGGGCGAGCACGACCTTCTCGATGTCGCGGCCCTTGCGCACCATGTCGGCCACCGAGTCGGTGTGGTCGACCCGGATCACGTCCTGCTCCACGATCGGGCCCGCGTCCAGCTCCGCGGTGACGTAGTGGCAGGTCGCGCCGATCAGCTTCACCCCGCGCTTGTGCGCCTGGTGGTACGGCCGCGCGCCCACGAACGACGGCAGGAAGCTGTGGTGGATGTTGAGCGCCCGGCCCGCCCACTCCGCGCACAGCTCGGCGGGCAGCACCTGCATGAACCGGGCCAGCACGATGGCGTCCGGGTGCGCGGCGTCGACCAGCTGGCGCAGCTGGGCGAACGCGGCCGCCTTGCCCTCCTCGTCGATGGGGAAGGGCACGTGGTGGAACGGGATGCCGTGCGCGCGGGTGATCGAGGCGAGGTCGGCGTGGTTGCCGATGACCGCCTTGACCTCGACCTCCAGCTCGCCGCTGTGCACCCGGCCCAGCAGGTCGTAGAGGCAGTGGCCCTCCCGGGTCACCAGGATGACCACCCGCTGCGGCTGCCCGGTGTCGGTGATGTCCCACTCGACCCGGCCGCCGAGGCGCCGGGCGACGTCGACGAAGCGGGCGCGCAGCTCCTCGGCGCCGAAGGGCAGGGAGTCCGCGCGCACCACCTGGCGGGTGAAGAACCAGTTGGTGTCCGGGTCGGAGTGGTAGTCCGCCTCGACGATCCAGCCGCCCGCCGCGCTGAGGAACCCCGCGATCTCGGCCACGATCCCCGTGCGGTCGGGGCAGCCGAGGCGGATCACGTAGCGGCGCTCGTTGGTCGACACCGGCGGACTCTCCCAGCTCTCGCGGTCAGAACGACTTGAGCGTAGTGACCAGCGCGGAGTCGCCGCTGACCACGGCGTGCCCCGGCCGTCCCCACACCGCCCGGTACACCGCGTCGGCCGTGCCGACGACCCGCGCGTCGGCGTAGAGCGCGTCGGGCTCGGCCGGGGTGTCGTCGACCCGCAGCGGCTCGGTCTCCGACAGCGTCACCAGCCAGGCGCGGCCCGCGTCGGCGGCGTGCAGCAGGATCGTGCCGGACCGGTCGGCGGGCGCGGGCGGGAGCAGCTCGAACAGCTCGGCGATGCCGTCGGCAGCGAACTCGGGGTCGAACAGCAGCGACGGCACGGTCTCGGCCGCCGCGTGCTCGGCGTCGAGCCGGTGGATCGCCGTCTCGTGCGCCTGCCTGCGGGCGAACCAGCCGGCGTCGGCGCCGAAGCCGGGGACGAACGACCAGGTGCGGGTCGTCGGGGCCGTCGCGGCCAGTCCGGCGGTGACGTTGCGCACGCGCTCGTCCCACCAGTCCAGCAGCTCGGCCCAGTCCGACGGCACGCGCGGCTCGTCGGGCGCGGGCCCTTCCGGCGGCAGCGGCAGCGAGACCTCCAGCCAGGCCTGCAGCCCGGCGACGTGGGCGATCAGGTCCCGAACGGTCCAGTCGGGGCAGGTGGGGACGGGTGCGTCCGGGCCCGCCTTCTCGGCCGCGGCCCGCATGGCGGCGCAGTGCAGTCTGATCTGGTCTATGTACGCGGCGTGGTCCACGGAAGAAGACCCTAGTGGGCCCGATCACGGTCCACAGCGGGCTTCCCCAGGCCCTCGACGACCTCGGCGCCGGGCAGGGCGGCGAGCACGTCGCCGGGGACGAGCAGCTTGCTGCCCCGGATCCCGCTGCCCACGACCAGCTCGGGCGCGGCGGCCACGGCGGCGTCGACCAGCAGCGGCCAGTCCGGCGGCAGCCCGACCGGGGTGATGCCGCCGTAGGCCATGCCGGTCAGCTCCACGGCGTGGTCCATGGGCGCGAACGACGCCTTGCGCACGTCCAGCCTGCGCCGGACGACCCCGTTGACGTCGGCGCGGGTGGTCGCCAGCACCAGGCAGGCCGCCAGCCGCTCCTCGCCACCGCGCCTGCCCGCCACGACCACGCAGTTCGCCGAGGCCGCGAGCGGCGAGCCGTAGGCGGCGCAGAACTGCGCGGTGTCGGCCAGGTCGGGGTCGATCGCGGCGACGCCGATCCGGTCGGCAGGCAGCGCGGTCAGCGCCTTGGCCACCGGCTCGGCGAGCAGCTCGGGGTGGTCCGCGGCGGGCAGCACGGTCAAGGTGCCCGCGATTGTCCAGGTCACGGCGCCCTCCAGGTCGTCACGACGGCGGTCACGCAAAGTTGCCCGCCGACAAAGGTATCCAGCCGGCCCGTGGCGGCTCTTTGAGTTGTCCGGAGCGCGACAGTACCGTCACGGTGGAGGCGACGATGTGCCACGACCCCCGAGCCGCGGTCGGCCGACCGCGCCGCCGGGCGCGTGATCGTCACCGTCCCGGACGGGGACAGGCGGCCTACGGCATCATCCGTCCGGGTGAGCACGCGGTGGCGTGGACGCGCCGCCACGGCCCGCGGCGATGTAGCCAGAGCCACCACGGAACTGGGCCCCGGATCACGGAAGCAGGGGTGGGAGCGGTGACCGAGCTCCACACGGTAGGGACGAATCCGCCCTGGGAGGGGCTGGCCGGATCGGAGCGCTACGCCGCGTGCATGATCGCCGCGCGGGACGGGGACAAACGCGCCCTCGACGTGCTCATCGCCGAGCTGACGCCGCTGGTGTGGCACGTGGCGCGCGGGACCGGCCTCGACCACGGCACCGCCGAGGACGTGGTGCAGTCGGTGTGGCTGGCGCTGCTGCGCCACCTGGAGCGGCTGAGCGAGCCCCGCGCGCTGGCGGGCTGGCTGATCACCACCACCCGCAGGGAGGCCAACCGGGTCCGGCAGCGGATGGCCGCGCAGACCGAGCTGCTGCCCGAGTACGCCGAGCAGCTGCCCAGCGGCGACCCCCTCCCCGAGACGCTCATGCTGCGCGGGGAGCGCGACGACAAGCTGTGGGCCGCGTTCCGCAAGCTGCCCGAGCGCTGCCAGATGCTGCTGCGGCTCACCGTGCTGGCGGGCCGCGCCGAATACCGGGAAGTCGCCGCGGCTCTGGGGATGCCGCACGGCAGCATCGGCCCCACCCGAGGCCGGTGCCTGAAGTCGCTGCGGGGCTTGTACGAGGATGGGGATGGTGCCAGGTGAGACACGACATGGATCCCGCCGAGCAGCAGTACTGGCTCGACCAGGTCGCCTACCTCGTCGACGAGCTCGACCCGGTGCCCGCCGGGCTGGTGGAGCGCGCGCAGTTCGCCGTCGCCATCGAGGACATCGATGCCGAGGTGGAGCTGGAGGCGGCGCTGTGGCTCGACCAGCGGTCGCTGGTCGGCGTCCGCGGCGGCGGCCCCGGCACGATCACCTTCTTCGTGGGCGACCTGACGGTCATGGTCAACGTCACCCGCACCGGCGAGTGCCACCGCATCGACGGCTGGCTGGTCCCGGCCGGCGAGCACGGCGTGGAGGTCCGCGTGGCCGACCACGAGACGTCCTCGACGACCGCGGACGAGGGCGGGCGCTTCGTCCTGACCGAGGTGCCGCGCGGCACCACGCAGATCCTGATCAGGATGAACGGCGGCCGCCCCCGCACGGTGGTCACGCCGACCGTAGTGCTGTGAGCGCGGGCGGCAGGTCCGCGCTGTGCAGCACGCCCAGGCGCTGGGTCGCCCTGGTCAGCGCCACGTAGAGGTCGTTGAGCCCGCGCGGGGACTCCGCGACGATCTCGGCGGGCTCGACCAGCAGCACCGAGTCGAACTCCAGGCCCTTCGCCTGCCGCACGGTCAGCACGACCACGCGGCTCTCCAGGTCCGGCCGCTCGCCGACGGCGGCGTCGGGCACCTCGGCCAGCACCGCGGCGCCGATCTCGGCGACCCGCTCCTCGGGCACCAGCAGCGCCAGTGAGCCGGGCGCGTCGCGCGCGGCCTCGGCGGCAGCGGCCCCGGCCAGGTCCGACGTGCGTCGCGCCCAGGGGGCGTGGCCGGTCTCGCGCACCGACTCCGGCGGCTCCACCGGCGCCCCCAGCTCGGCCAGCACGTCGGCGGCCACGGCCATGATCTCGGCCGGGGTGCGGTAGTTGACGGTCAGCTCGGTGCGCCGCCACCGGTCCTCCACGTACGGCGCGAGCACGTCGGCCCAGGAGTCCGCGCCCGCGAGCGCGCCGGTCTGGGCGACGTCGCCGACCAGGGTCATCGAGCGCGACGGGCAGCGGCGCATGAGCACCCGCCACGCCATCGCGGACAGCTCCTGGGCCTCGTCGACGATCACGTGGCCGAACGTCCAGTCGCGGTCGGCCGCGGCGCGCTCGGCCGCGGTGCGGTGATCGGCGTCCTCCTGGCGCTCGGCGAGCTCGCGGGCGTCGATGAGGTCGTAGGCCAGCAGGATGTCCGGGTCGGCCTCGTCCTCCAGCTGCAGGATGTCGAGCACGCCCTGGGCGTAGTGCTCGGCGTCGCGCCTGCGCTGCGCCTCGCGGGCGCGCTCCTCGCGGTCGTCGACGCCGAGGAGTTCGGCGGCCTCGTCGAGCAGCGGGGCGTCGGCGGGCGTCCAGCCGCCGGGGTCGCGGCGCAGCAGCGCGCGCTCGGCGTCCGGGTGCTCGGGCATGGCGGTGGCCAGGCGGTCCTCGTCGGCGTAGAGGTCCTCCAGGAGCCGCTGCGGGGTGAGTTCCGGCCACAGGTCGTCGATGGTGGCCACGACCTCGTCGTCGGCGGCCAGCTCGCGGCGGATGTCGGCGAGGTCGGCGGCGTCGAGGAACTCCGCGCCGAGGCGGTCCGCCTCCTGCCTGGCGAGCGCGTCGACGATCTCGCGGGCGAAGACCTCCCGGGCGTGGTTGTGCAGCCGCCCTGACCGGCGGGCGCGGGCGCGGGCCTCGGCGACCTCGCGCGGGCGCAGGGTCATCTCGACGCGTTCGACCACCAGCGTGATCGGCTCGTCGGGGACGACCTGCCGGTCGGCGACCGCGCGGCGCAGCACGTCGACCATGCTGAGGCGGCCCTTGACCTCGGCGGCCGCCTGGCTCTCCGCGCGGGTGGCCCGGACGCCGGGGAACAGGTCGCCGACGGTCCGCAGCAGCACGCCGGTCTCGCCGAGGGAGGGCAGGACCTGGCCGATGTACTTGAGGAAGGTCGCGTTCGGGCCGACGATCAGCACGCCGCGCCGGGCCAGCAGCTCGCGGTGGGTGTAGAGCAGGTAGGCGGCGCGGTGCAGGGCCACGGCGGTCTTGCCGGTGCCCGGCCCGCCCTGGACGACGAGCACGCCGTTGAGGCCCGCGCGGATGATCTCGTCCTGCTCGGCCTGGATCGTCTCGACGATGTCGCGCATGACGCCGTGGCGGGTCTCGTTGAGCGCGGCCAGCAGCGCGGTCTCGCCGGTGACCGTGTCGCCGTGCCCGGGGTCGCGCAGGTCGAGGTGCTCGTCGTCGACGGCGGTGACCTTGCGCATGCTCGTGCGGATGTGGCGGCGCCTGCGCACGCCCTGCGGCGCGGCGGCCGTGGCGAGGTAGAACGGGCGGGCGGCGGGCGCGCGCCAATCCAGTTGCAGCGGCTCGTAGTCGTCGTCGCTGTCGAAAAGCCCGATTCGGCCGATGTAGGTCGTGGTGTCGTCGGTGAAATCGATCCTGCCGAAACACAACCCGTTCTCGACGGCGTCGTACTGGGCGCGCTGGGAACTGAGCTGCGCGATGGTGGCATCCCGCAGCGACATGGCCTGCGGCAGGCTGCTGACCTCGCGCAACGCGGCGGCGAGGCGGGTGTCGGTCTCGGTCCGAAGGTGGTCGAGGTGCGCGTAGAGCAGGGTGAGGTATTCCTGCTCGGCGTCGATCTCGTTTGACAACCGCCCTCCAACGACGATATAATGACGCCATTCGGCCGCCATTGTTGCGGCCTTTTTCTATGACCTAGCGAATATACGTGCGGAATTCCTCACGCGCCAGGTCGGGTGAGCCCGTCGGCGTCCGCGCCGAGCCGGGTGACGATCTCCTCGGTGCGGCCGATCGCCTGCTCGGCGCGCGCGCCCTCGGCGCCGGTGAGGTCGAGCAGGCGGATGGGCGGACCGAGGTCGACCAGCGTCGGGATGTACTCGGCGGTGCTGACGGCCCAGCCGTCCGGGCCCTTGGTGAACCGGAAGCGGGCGAGCGCGCCCTCCTCCGTCGTCCCCTTGGGCTCCGCGTGCCGGGCGACCTGGTTGCCCAGCCCGTAGGCCACCCACTTGCCGTCGAACGCCTCGAACGGCTGCACGACGTGCGCGTGGTGCCCGATGATCAGGTCGACGGCGGGGTCGCCGAGGATCTCCTCGGCGAGGCGGCGCTGCTCGGCGGTGGGGTCGTGCTTGCCCTCGACGCCCCAGTGCAGGCTGGCGACGACGACGTCGGCCCCGGCCTCGCGCGCGGCCTCGGCGTCGGCGATGACGGTGTCGGCGTCGAGCACGTTCGCCATCCAGGGGGAGTCCGCGGGGACCTCGGTGCCGCTGTTGAAGGCGAAGGTGTAGGACAGCCAGCCGACCTTGGCCCCGGGCACGTCGAGGATGAGGGGCGTGCCCGCCTCCTCGGCCGACCGCGCGGACCCGGTGTGCTTGATGCCGGCGTCATCGAGCACGTCGAGGGTGCTGACGGCGCCTTCGGCCCCGTGGTCCATGGTGTGGTTGGAGGCCGTGGTGCAGACGTCGTACCCGGTCTGCGCCAGCCCATCGGCCACCTCGGGCGGCGCGTTGAACCGCGGGTACCCCTGGAACGGCCCGTCCGGCCCGGCGAGCGGCACCTCGAGGTGGCAGACGGCGAGGTCCGCCGCGCTCACCACGGGCGCGATCCCCGCGAAGAGCGGTCCGTAGTCCCGCGTCCCGTTCCCGTCGGCCTCGGCCTGCTCGGTGAGCGCGGGGTGGATGAGCACGTCCCCGCCCGCGACGATGGTGAACCCGTCGGGGGCCTGCTGGGTGGTGGTCGGCGGCGGGGCGGCAGGCGGCGTGGTCGCCCCGACCCCGGTCGGCACCCCCGGTGTCGTCGTCGCGGCACACCCACCCACGACGACAGCGACAACAGCAATCCCCAGAGACCGACGCACCCGCGCACCCTACCCACCCCGATCACGCGCCCGGCCCACCCGCCCGAGCACCCCACCCGGTCGAGCGATGGCCGGGCGGCCGACGCGAGTGGCTGACGCGCCGGCCGCCCGAACTCAGCCCCGCTTCCGCAGGACGACGGCGACCACTGCCGCGACGACGGCGAGCACCAGCCCAGCAGGCACGGCCCGCTTGACTACCGAACGCCCGGCAATCGCCATCAGGTCGATGGGCTCGGCGGGATCGGCGGGAGCGGGTTCCCTTGCCTGACGGTCTCGTGCCTCGGCCTGCGGCGTGGCGGACAGGCGACCTCGCGCTAGTTCCCGGTCGGCGGCAGAGGTGCTCCAGATGTCGTCGGCAGCGGGGGCCTGTTCCGTCGACTGCGGGTACATGGTTGGCGGCTCGCGCATGGAGGGCACCTGCTGGGTCGGCTCCTCGGCCTGGGGAGACAGCCCGGCCTTACTGGAGGTCTCGGTTGGACCAGCCGAGTGGCCGTTGGAGGGAGGCCCGCTCCCGTTCGCGGGTGGGGAGACCCCGTTAGTGGTGGGCGGGCCGTGATCCCCGGCCTGGCCTTCGGTTTGGGCGGCCGAGATGGACTGGGACGAGGGAGCAGGCTGCCCGGTGAGATCCGGTTGCTGCGGGGCGCCAGGGTGGGCTGTGGGATCAGGCCGAGGAGTGGGCCCGGATTCGCCTTCCCAGGGCTGGCCCGCCGGGGCGGATGAGCTTCCGGGGGTGGGCTGAGGCTCCAGGGCGGGCTGGGGCTCCAGGGCGGGCCGAGGGTCCACCGTCGGCCCGGTTCCCCGGGCAGATCGGGTTTCCAGAGCAGGCTGGATTTCCGCGACCGGCCCAGGTTCCAGGGCTGATTGGGTTCCGGGGCTTGTGGTGGCGGTTTGTGGGGGTTGGGTGGTCAGGGTTTGGGCTAGGCAAGCGGCGAAGGTGGTGAGGAGCTTGGCGCCTACCTCGGCGATCAGGCCTCGGCCGAATTGGGCGGGTTTGCCGGTGATCGAGAGGTCTGTTTCGACGTGACCTGCGGTGTCCTCGCCCTCGGGGGTGAGGGTGACGGTGACGGTGGCGGCGGCGGTGCCGTTGCCTCGGGAGTCCTTTCCGGACGCTCGGATGACCAGGCGGTGGGCGTCGGGGTCGCGGGTGAGGAATTCGCCCTTTCCCTTGTAGGTGAGGGAGATGGGACCCAGTTTCACGCGGACGTCGCCGGTGAAGGTGTTGCCGTCCACCCCCGTGAGGGTGGCACCGGGCATGCAGGGGGCTACCCGTTCGGGGTCCTGGAGGGCGGTCCATACCTCCGGGAGGGGGGCCGGGACGCGGAAGTGGTGGTCCAGGCGCACGTCAGACTCCCGCCGCCGCGGTGAGGGCTCGGTCGGTGAGGACGCGGGCCAGGTGTTGGCGGTACTCGCGGTCGGCGTTGCCGTCGGCGGCGGGTGAGGTGCCCTCGGCGGCGTGGGCCGCGGCGGCGCGGACGGTGGCGGCCGTGGCCGGGTGGCCGACCAGGGCGGCCTCGACCTCGGTGGCGCGCAGCGGGACCGAGCCCATGTTGGTCAGGCCCACCCTGGCCTCGGCGATGACGCCGCCGTCCACGCGCAGGCAGGCGGCCACACCGACGATCGACCACGCCTGGGCGACGCGGTTGAACTTCTCGTAGTGCGCGTGCCAGCCGGTCAGCTTCGGCAGGCGGACCTCGACGACGATCTCGTCCGGGCGCAGGGCCGTGGTGAAGTAATCGACGAAGAACTCCGCCGCGGGCACCGTGCGCCTGCCGTCCATGCCGCACAGCACGAACTCCGCGTCCATCGCCAGCACCGGCGCGGCCAGGTCGCCCGCGGGGTCGGCGTGCGCGAGGGCGCCGCCGAGGGTGCCCCGGTGGCGGACCTGCGGGTCGGCGACGGTGTCGGTGGCCAGCCGCAGCAGCCGCAGGTGGGTGTCGACCACCGGGTCGCGCTGGATCTCGTAGTGGGTCGTCATCGCGCCGATGACGACGTGGCCGCCCTCCTCGCGGATGCCGCGCAGCTCGGCGACCCGGCCGAGGTCGATCAGCTTGGTCGGCGCGGCCAGGCGCATGCGCAGCACGGGCAGCAGGCTCTGCCCGCCCGCGATGACCTTGGCGTCCTCGCCGGCGTCGGCGAGCGCGCGGACGGCGTCGTCCACAGTGGTCGGTGCGACGTAGTCGAACGGGGCCGGGATCACTGGGCACCTCCGGACAGGGAGCCGAGGCCGCCGCCCGCCTCCGTCGAGCCTGGGCCGCCCGCGTCCGGACGGCCGGTTTGGATCGCCGTCCACACCCGCATCGGGGTGCACGGCATCGCGATGTCGTTCACGCCGAGATGGCGCACGGCGTCGACGACCGCGTTGACCACCGCCGGGGTGGACGCGATCGTGCCCGCCTCGCCGACGCCCTTGACGCCCAGCGGGTTCGTCGACGACGGCGTCTCCGTGCGGTCGGTGACGAACGCGGGCAGGTCGGCCGCCGAGGGCAGCAGGTAGTCGGCGAAGGTGCCCGTCACCAGCGTCCCGGCCTCGTCGTGCACGGCCTCCTCGTAGAGCGCCTGGGCGATGCCCTGGGCGAGCCCGCCGTGCACCTGGCCCTCCACGATCAGCGGGTTGACGACCTTGCCGATGTCGTCGACGCAGACGTATTTGCGCAGCCGCACCGCGCCGGTCTCGGTGTCGACCTCGGCCGCGCACAGGTGGGTGCCGTGCGGGAAGGAGAAGTTCTCCGGGTCGAACGTCGCCTCGGCGTCGAGCGAGGGCTCCATGCCCTCGGGCAGGTCGTGGGCGGAGAACACGGCGAAGGCGATGTCGGACATGGCCACCAATTTGTCTGTCCCGCGCACGCTGAACGCGCCCGCGCTGAACTCGACGTCGTCCTCGGCGCACTCCAGCAGGTGCGCGGCGATCCGGCGGGCCTTGGCGACCACCTTCTCGGCGGCCTTCACCACCGCTATCGCGCCCACGGTCAGCGACCGCGAGCCGTAGGTGTCGAGGCCGCGCGGGGAGGTCTGGGTGTCGCCGTGCAGGATCTCCACGTCCTCGAACGGGACGCCGAGCTGGTCGGCGACGATCTGGCTCCACGCCGTCTCGTGCCCCTGCCCGTGCGCCGAGGACCCGGTGACCACCTCGACCTTGCCGCTGGGCAGCATCCGCACCGCCGCGTGCTCCCAGCCGCCCGCCGCGTACGACAGCGCGCCCAGCACCCGCGACGGCGCCAGGCCGCACATCTCGGTGAACGTCGAGATGCCGATGCCCAGCTGCACCACGTCGCCCCGGGCGCGGCGCTCGGCCTGCTCGGCGCGCAGCCCGTCGTAGTCGAACAGCTCCTTGGCCTTGGCCGTGGCGGCCTCGTAGTCGCCCGAGTCGTACTCCAGCCCGGCCACCGTGGTGAACGGGAACTCCTCGTGCTTGATCCAGTTCAGCTCGCGCACGGCGAGCGGGTCCATGCCGACCTCGGCGGCCAGCTCGTCCATCAGCCGCTCGATGGCGTAGGTCGCCTCCGGCCGCCCGGCCCCTCGGTAGGCGTCGGTCGGGGTCTTGTTGGTGAACACGGTGGTGCACGCGAAGTGGTAGGCGGGGAACTTGTAGATCGCGTTGAACATGAACGCGCCCAGGATCGGCACGCCCGGGGTCACCAGCCGCAGGTACGCGCCCATGTCGGCCAGCAGCTCGACCTTGAGCCCGGTCACCGTGCCGTCGCGGCGCGCGGCCAGGGTCAGCTTCTGGACCTGGTCGCGGCCGTGGTGGGCCGACAGCAGCGACTCCGAGCGCGTCTCGGTCCACTTCACCGGTTTGCCCAGCCGCCTTGCCACCAGCAGGCTGACGACCTCCTCGGGGGTGACCTGCAGCTTCCCGCCGAACCCGCCGCCGACGTCCGGCGCGATCACCCGCACCTTGTGCTCGGGTATGCCGGTCGTCAGCGCGACCATCAGCCGCAGGATGTGCGGGATCTGCGTGGCCGACCACATCGTGTACTGCTCGCCCGTCGGGTCGACCACGACCGAGCGCGGCTCCATGAACGCCGGGATCAGCCGCTGCTGCCGGTAGGTCCGCTCGATCAGCACCTCGGCCTCGGCGATGGCCAGGTCGACGTCGCCGCCGGTGCCCGCCTGCGCCGAGTCGAACACCCACAGCGCCGACTTGTTGGTGCCCAGCTCCGGGTGCACCAGGTCGGCGCCGTCGGCGAGCGCGGCGGCCATGTCCAGCACGACGGGAAGTTCCTCGTAGTCGACGTCGATAGCCGACAGCGCGTCGGCGGCCTCGTACGGCCCGCGGGCGACCACGACGGCCACGGCCTCGCCCGCGAAGTTGACCTCGTCGACGGCCAGCGAGGGCGCGTTGGGGGCCTTCATGTCCTCGGTGATCGGCCACGCGCACGGCAGGCTGCCCTGCTCGTCGGCGAGGTCGCGCCCGGTGAACACCGCGATCACGCCGGGCATCGACCGGGCGGCCGACACATCGATGGCAGTGATCCGCGCGTGCGCGACCGGGCTGCGCAGGAACGCCAGGTGCAGCAGGCCGGGCAGGGTGATGTTGTCGGTCCACCGGGTGCGGCCGGTGATCAGCCGCGCGTCCTCCTTGCGCAGCCGGGCCTTGCCGACCTCGGGCTCGGCGGTCGCGGTCATCACTCGCCCCCCGACAGCTGGGCGGAGCGCTGCTCGACCCGCTCGGCCTCGGGCCCGGCGCCCGGCCGCATCCGGCCCGCCGCGTCCCGGACGGCGCGCACGATGTTCTGGTAACCCGTGCAGCGGCAGAGGTTGCCCTCCATGCCCGAGCGCACGGTCTCCTCGTCCGGATCGGGATGGTCAGCCAGCAGGTCGATCGCCTGCATGATCATCCCGGGGGTGCAGAACCCGCACTGCAGGGCGTGGTTGTCGTGGAATGCCTGCTGGACCGGGTGCAGTTTCCCGTCCCTGGCCAGGCCCTCGATGGTGGTGACCTCGCGGCCGTCGGCCTGCACGGCCAGCATCGAGCACGACTTGACGCTGTGGCCGTCCACGTGGACGGTGCAGGCGCCGCAGTTGCTCGTGTCGCAGCCGACGACGGTGCCCACCTTGCCGAGCTTGTCGCGCAGGTAGTGCACCAGCAGCAGACGTGGCTCCACGTCGTCGGTGTAGGCCGTGCCGTCGACACTGACCGTGATGCGCATCGTGCCTCCTGGGATGGACGGGTGACCGGGCTCACACGCGACTCTGCTCCCGCGACGCCCGCCCCGGCAACCCCAGGACCCACCGGCTGTGGACAACTACCCGCCTGTGGACAACTTCCCGCCTACTTGTGGATGCGCTCGGTACCCTGCGCCAACCGCGCGCCGCTTCCGCCCCACCGCAGCGAGATGATCTCCGCGGCGATCGACACCGCCGTCTCCTCCGGCGTGCGCGCGCCGAGGTCCAGCCCGATCGGCGAGGCGAGGCGGCCCAGCTCGGCCTCGGTCAGCCCGGCGGCGCGCAGCCGCTCCACCCGGTCGGCGTGCGTGCGCCGCGACCCCATCGCCCCGACGTAGCCGAGCTTGGCGCGCAGCGCGACCTCCAGCACCGGCACGTCGAACTTCGGGTCGTGGGTGAGCACGCAGACGGCGGTGCGCTCGTCCACCCGGCCCGCCGCGAGTTCCGCGGTCAGATACCGGTGCGGCCAGTCGACGACGACCTCGTGCGCGCCGGGGAACCGCGACGTCGTGGCGAACACCGGGCGCGCGTCGCACACCGTCACCCGGTAGCCGAGGAACGCGCCCATGCCCGCCATGGCCGCCGCGAAGTCGATCGCGCCGAAGACCAGCAGGCGCGGGGGCGGCTCGTAGGAGTTGACGAACACGCGCAGGCCCTCGCCGCGCCGTTCCCCGTCCGGTCCGTACGACAGCGCGCCGGTCCGCCCGCCCGCCAGCAGGCCGCGCGCGTCGTCGGTGATCGCCGCGTCGACCCGGGCTGACCCGGTGGTGCCCGCGACCCGGTCCGGCCACACGACGATCCGGCGGCCGACCAGGTCGCCGGGGTGCGCGATCACCGTCGCCACCGCGACCGGCACCTCCGCGCGCACCGACTCGGCCAGCTCGGCCAGTTCGGGGAAGCCTGCGCGGTCGACCTTCTCCACGAAGACGTCGATGATCCCGCCGCAGGTCAGGCCGACCGCGAACGCGTCGTCGTCGCTGACGCCGTACCGCTGCAGCACCGGCCTGCCGTCCGCCAGCGCCGCGCGCCCCAGCTCGTAGACCGCGCCCTCGACGCAGCCGCCGGACACGCTGCCGGACACCGTGCCGTCCTCGGCGACCATCATCGCCGCGCCCGGCGAGCGCGGCGCGGAGGAGAAGGTGGCCACGACGGTGCCGACGGCGACCGCCTCCCCGGCCGTCCAGCGGGCCAAGACCTCGTCAAGGACGTCACGCACGGCGCACCTCTCGCAGGAGTTCGTCGAGTGCGGCCAGGCTGTGCCCGGCCAGCAGGCGGTCGATGTGCGGCAGCGCCGCGGCGATCCCGGACTGCACGGGCGCGTAGTCCGCGCTCCCGGCGTGCGGGTTGGCCCACAGCACCCGGTGGGCGAGCCGGGACAGCCGGGCCGCCTGCTCGCCGAGCAGCGCCGGGTCGCCGCGCTCCCAGCCGTCGGAGAACAGCACGACGACAGCGCCCCGGGCGATCCCGCGCTGACCCCACCGGTCCAGGAACGCGCGCAGCGTCTCGCCGAGCCGGGTGCCGCCTGCGAAGTCCGGGACGGCGCGGGCGGCGGCGGCCAGCGCCAGTTCGGGGTCGCGCTGGCGCAGGTGGCGGGTCAGCCGGGTCAGCCGGGTGCCGAGGGTGAACACCTCGGTGGGCATCCGCCGGGCGACGATGTGGGCGAAGCGCAGCAGGGTGTCGGCGTACGGGCGCATGGACCCGGACACGTCGACCAGCAGCACCACGCGGCGGGGCCGCACGCCCGCCCGCTCGCGGGGAAGGCGGACGGGCTCGCCGGTGGCGCGCATGGCGCGCAGCACGCGGTCGGCGTCGAGGGTCCCGCGGCGGTCCGGACGGCGGCGGAACGCGGGCCGCTTGGGCGGCTCAGCCCGCAGCCGCTCGATCAGTTCACGCAGGTGGGCGCGCTCGGCGGCGGTCAGCCCGGAGACGTCGCGGCGCCGCAGGACCTCCACGTCGCTGGCCCCGGGATGCGGCGCGTCGTCGGCGCCGGAGCCCGCGGCCCCGGTCAGCGCCGCAAGGGTGGACCGGCGCGGCCGGGGCGCCACCGGGCGGGCAGGGGGGCGCGGGACCTCGCCGCCGAACCAGGCGCGGAAGGCGGCGTCGTAGCGCGGGAGGTCGTCGGGCTCGGCGCACAACGTGAGACGACCCGCCCAGTAGAGCCGCGGCAGCCCGAGCGCGGCGGCCGCTGCCAGGAAGGCGCGGACCCGGTCGGGACCGCACGCCACCCCGGCCGCGCGCAGCGCAGCGGCGAATCCCACCAGCCCGGGCAGCGGGTCCATCCCGCCATTGTGCAAGGGAGCCGGACTCCACCGGCGCCGCCACTCGCCAGGGCCGTCCGGCTCCCCGCGGAATCATGCGTGACCACACGTTCGAGAAGCGACCGAATTTCCCCGGTCAGCCGCCGAGGAGGGCGGCCATGCCCGCCCGGACGACCCGGTCGGCGTCCTCGCGGTACTTGAGCACCGCGCCCAGCGTCGCGGCCGCGGCCTCGGCGTCGAGTTCGTCGCGGCCCAGGGCCAGCAGGGCCCGGGTCCAGTCGATCGTCTCCGCCACGCCCGGCGGCTTGAGGAGGTCGGCGGCGCGCAGCCTGCGCACGGCGGCGGCGACCTGCGCGGCCAGGGCCTCGGTGACCTCGGGCAGGGTGCGCCGGAGGATGGCGATCTCCCTGGGCAGGTCGGGGTGCTCCAGCCAGTGGTACAGGCAGCGCCGCTTGAGCGCGTCGTGGACCTCGCGGGTGCGGTTGGACGTCAGCACGACCAGCGGCGGCACGGCCGCGCGGACCTCGCCCAGTTCGGGGATGGTGACCGCGTACTCGCCCAGCACCTCCAGCAGGAACGCCTCGAACTCGTCGTCGGCGCGGTCGATCTCGTCGACCAGGAGCACGCACGGCGCCTCCTCCAGCGCCCGCAGCAGCGGCCGGGCCAGCAGGAACCGCCTGGTGTACAACGACTTCTCGGCCTCGTCGGCGTCCAGCGCGCCGGGCGCCGCGGCCTCGAGGGCGCGCAGGTGCAGCAGCTGGCGGGGGAAGTCCCAGTCGTAGAGGGCCTGGGTGGCGTCGATGCCCTCGTGGCACTGCAGGCGGATCAGCGGGACGTCCAGCGCCCTGGCCATGGCGGCCGCCAGCGCGGTCTTGCCGGTGCCCGGCTCGCCCTCGCAGAACAGCGGCCTGCCCAGCGCGACGCCCAGGTACGCGGCCGTGGCCAAGCCGGGGTCGGCCAGGTAGCCGACGCGGTCGAGGGCGGCGGCGACGTCCTCCGGGCTGTGCACCAGGCCACGGTATCCGGACCCGGGACCGGGATCACCCTGACCTGGGAATCCGGGTCGATCCCCGATGGCAGCCGCGGCGCGGGCGGCGATGCTGGGGACATGGACGAGTACACCGCAACGAAGGTCCGCAAGCTCCGCCGCAGCAGGTCCGACCGGATGGTCGCGGGCGTGTGCGGGGGCGTGGCCAGGCTGCTCGGCATGGACGCCGCCCTGGTCCGCATCCTGCTCGTCGGCGCGACGCTGCTCGGGTTCGGCACCGGGGCGGTGATCTACCTGGCGTGTTGGCTGATCATGCCCGAGGAGTGATCTAGGGTCGCCGGGTGTCCCGTGCGATGGTCCTGGCCGCCGCGGCCGTGCTCCTGGCCGCGTCCGGCCTGGTGAGCTTCGTGGTCCTGGTGTTCGGCCCCGCGCTGGGCGGGCGGCCGGTGGCCGGGACGGTCGTGTTCACCTCGGTCGTGGTGGCGGCCGCGGCCATCGCGGTCGTCATGGCCGTGCGGGGCGCCAGGGCGCTGTGGGGATGCTCGGTGCTGCTGGTCGGCGCGCTGGTCGCGGCCGGGGCGCTGCTCGCCCTCGTCTACCAGCGCTGACCGCGCTGGACCTCGATCAGCTTCGGGCGCACGTCGACGATGTAGACCAGCGCGGCCACCAGGCCCGCCATCCAGAAGATCCAGCCGGTCCCGGAGAAGCGGAAGATCAGCAGGGCGGCGAGCGCGCCCGCGGTGATGCCCAGCCACGCGGGCTTGGACATCCGGTCGGCCGCCGAGTACGCGTCGGGGCGCTGGAGCAGGGCGTGGATGAAGGCGAACGCTCCCACCGGGATCGCCGCCCAGGAGATCACGTCCAGAATCCAGATAGCTGCCATCGGCACGCCACCAGACTACGTTGCCGAAACCGCGATCACCATACAGCCGGACCCCGGGCCGGGGCCCGGGGTCCAGAGGTCCTACTTTTCGGTTTTCGTGGTGGTCTTGCGCGGGGCCCTCGGGGCGGCCGGCTTGCGCGCCGGGGCGGTCTTGTTGGCCACCCTGCGGCTGGTGCTGCGCACCTCGTGGGCCACGTCCTCGCCCGCCTCCTGGACGGCCTCGGCCACCTCGGCGGCCATCCGCTCCGCGGAGATCGCGGTCTTCTCGCCGACCGACCGGGTCTTGCGGGTCACCTTCGCCAGCACGTCCTCGGCCACCGCCCGGGCGTCGCCAGCGACGTCGCCCGCCCGCGCCTGGGCGGTCGTGATGGCCTCCTCCAGCTGCTCGATGGCCCGCTTGACCTGCGGCTGGGTCTTCAGCTTGCCCAGCGCGTCCTCACCGTGGTCGGCCAGCTTCTGGTAGAGCTTCAGCGCGGCCTCGGTGTACTCGTCGACCAGCCTGCGCAGCTCGGTGGCGTCGACCCGGTTGGGGATCTCGTTGACCGCCGTGCGGGTGGACTCGGCGCGCTCCTTGGCCCGGTTCACCGCGTCGGCGACAGCCTTGGCGGCGAGGTCGCCCGCGCCGAGCGCGGCCAGCAGCGGGGTGCGGACCTGCTCGAGCGCGGCGCTCACCGCGGCCGCGGCCTGCTCGCCCGCCTTGCGGACGTCGTCAGCCTTGCTCATCTGGGCTCACTCCTTCGGGTTCGTCGTCCACACCGGAGCCCTCCACTGTGGACTTCTCGTTCTCCCGCCGGAAGGACGCGTAGATGTCCAGCAGGATCTGCTTCTGGCGCTCGGTCAGTTCGGCGGCGGCGCGCACGGCGTCGACCACGGGGCCGCCCGCGGGCACGTCCAGGATCCCGGCCTGCACATAAAGCGCCTCCGCGGAGATCCGCAGGCCCTTGGCGATCTGCTGCAGGATCTCCGCGCTCGGTTTGCGCAACCCGCGCTCGATCTGGCTGAGGTAGGGGTTGGACACGCCCGCGAGCTTCGACAGCTGGCGCAGCGAGATCTTGGCGTTCGCGCGCTGCTGCCGGATGTACTCGCCGATGTCACGGCCGAGGTCGGCGACCTTGTCGAAGGCCTTGGACTCGTCCATGCGCTCTCCTCCTCGTGACCCGTCCGACGGTACGCCGAGGTGCTAGCTGCTGCAAGCGGAGCGCTTGCGCCGTCGATCACATAGGGTCGGCGCGTGGTCATGGTGGCGGTGGCCGCCGGCGGCGTGCTCGGCTCGCTGGCCCGGTACGGCCTGGCGAGCGCGTTCCCCGGCGCCGTCACGACCTTCGCGGTCAACGTGGTGGGGTGCCTGCTCATCGGCGCGCTCATGGCCGTGCCCGCGCGCCGCCCCTGGCAGCGGCCGTTCCTCGGGGTCGGCGTGCTCGGCGGGTTCACCACGTTCTCCACCGCGATGGTGGACGTGACCACCCTCGTCCGGGAGGGTCGCCCCGCCGTCGCCGCGCTCCTGCTGGTCGGCACGGCCGCGGTGGCGCTGACGGCGACCGCGGCCGGGTTGTGGGCGACCAAGGCGGTCCTGCGGTGAGCGTGCTGCTGGTCGCCATCGGCGCGGCGGTGGGCGCGCCCCTGCGGTACCTGGCCGACCGCGCGTTCGGCGCCCGCTTCCCGTTCGGGACGCTGCTGGTGAACGTCGTCGGGTCGCTGGTGCTGGGCTACCTGACCACGCTGCCCGGCGGCGCGCTCACCACCGGGCTCGGCGCGGGGTTCTGCGGCGCGCTGACGACCTATTCGTCGTTCGGATACCAGACGCTGTGGCTGGTCGAGCGGCGCGCGATCGGGCTCGCGGCGGTGAACCTGGCCGCGAACCTCGGCCTCGGATTCGGCGCGGCCTACCTCGGCATGTCGCTCTGAAGCCGCGCGCGCACCCAGTCGGCCACCGCGCGGGCGGTCTCCTCGACCGGCACGTCAGAGGTGTCGAGCAGGTCCATGGGCGGGTCGGTGTAGGCGGCGTTGTCCTTCACCCACGCGTTGAAGCGGAGCATGTCGGCCACGCGCTCCTCGTCCTGCCAGCCGCGCCAGGCCGGACGCGCGAGCAAGCGCTTGCGCAAGACGTCGTCGTCGGCGACCAGGGCCAGGTAGTGGATGTCGGAGAACAGCAGGCGCTCGGGACGCGTCTCGAACTGCGGCGGCGCGACCGTGCCGCAGAGCACCGAGGGCCGCCCGCTCTGGTTGAGCATGGCGATCATCCGCAGCCAGGTCTGCCGGAACGCGCCGAAGTCGTCGGCCGGGTCGCGCAGCGCGCCGATCCACAGCACGTCCTGCTCCAGCACGACGACCTCGTCCCCGAGCAGGGCGCCGAGCCGCCTGCACACCGTCGACTTGCCCGTCCCGCTCGGCCCGGTCAGGGCGAACACCGGGAGCCGGTGGAACGGCTCCCGGTGCCCGCACCGCAGGCAGACCAGGACGGCCCCGTCGACCGAAGGCGCGTCGGCCCACTCGCCGCAGGCCGCGCAGATCATGGGGTTCGTCAGTCGAACAGCTCCTCGAGGAAGCTCTTGCGGCGCTTCTTGTAGTGCCCGCCGTGGCCGTAGTGGCCGTACCCGGGGGGCGAGTCGCGGTAGCCGGGGGGCGAGTCGCGGTACACCGGCTGGCCGTAGCCCGGCTGCGGCGCGGGCGGGTACGGGGCCGGGGCCGCCGCGGGCTGGGCCGGGTACCCGCCCGGGGCGGGCTGGTACGGCGGCGGGGGCGCGGCGTTGTAGCGCTGCTCCGCGGTCAGGATCTGCTCCAGCTCACCGCGGTCGAGGAAGATCCCCTTGCAGCTGTCGCACTGGTCGATGTGGATGCCCTGCCGGTCGACCGTGCGCATCGCGCTCTGGCACTTGGGACAAATCAAAGTCACACGCTCCGTCTCTGGGCACTCCCGGCCCGACCCGACCGATCTTAGGTCGGGCAGATCACTCAGCCGTTCAACGCCACGGCACCCGCACGCGGTTCCCGACATGGTCGCGATCACCACTGCCACGCCGTCAGGTGTGGGTGGCCGACACATGGTTGGTCGGACCCGCCCAGCCTACCGTTTCCGGCCATGACCAGTGGTCCGCATCACACGCTCGACGGACGCACCGCGTTGGTGACCGGCGGGGCCGGGGGCATCGGCAGGGCGTGCGCCAGGGCGCTCGCCGCCGCGGGCGCCAAGGTGCACGTGGTCGACCGCGACGGCCCCGGCGCCGAGGCGGTGGCCGCGGAGGTGGGCGGGTGGGCGCACGTCGTCGACCTCGCCGACCCCGACGCGATCGCCGCCCTGCCCGCCGAGGTCGACGTCCTGGTGAACAACGCCGGGCTCCAGCACGTCGCCGCCCTGCACGAGTTCCCGCCGGAGCGGTTCGCGCTGATCCAGCAGGTCATGGTGACCGCGCCGTTCCTGCTGATCCGCGCGGCGCTGCCGCACATGTACGCCCGGGGGTGGGGCCGGGTGGTCAACGTCTCCAGCGTGCACGGCCTGCGGGCCAGCGCGTTCAAGGCCGCCTACGTCGCGGCCAAGCACGCGCTGGAGGGCCTGTCGAAGGTGACCGCGATCGAGGGCGCCCCGCACGGGGTGACCAGCGTGTGCGTCAGCCCCGGCTACGTCGGCACCCCGCTGGTCGACGCCCAGATCGCCGCCCAGTCCCGCGAGCACGGCATCGACCCGGCCGACGTCGTCGAGCGGGTGCTGCTCGACCGGGCGCCGATGAAGAAGCTCATCGACGCCGGGGACGTCGCCGCGCTGGTCGTGTGGCTGTGCGGGCCGCACGCGGCGCACCTGACCGGGGCATCCATCCCGGTCGACGGCGGCTGGACCGCAACATGAACCCCCAACAGGAGAACGGTGACACCATGTCAGCGACCCCGGCAGCGAAGCCCAAGTCGTTCGTGCGGATCGTCGGCGCCAGCCTGATCGGCACCACGATCGAGTGGTACGACTTCTTTCTTTACACCTCAGCGGCGGCGCTGGTGTTCAACAAGCTGTTCTTCCCGACCGCCGACCCGCTGACCGGCACGCTGCTGGCGTTCACCACCTACGCCATCGGCTTCCTCGCCCGGCCCATCGGCGGCCTGGTGTTCGGCCACTTCGGCGACAAGGTCGGCCGCAAGAAGCTGTTGGTGTTAAGCCTGCTGCTGATGGGCGGGGCGACCTTCGCGATGGGCCTGCTGCCGACGTACGCCGCGATCGGCGCGGCGGCGCCGATCCTGCTGACCCTGCTGCGGCTGGTGCAGGGCTTCGCGCTCGGCGGCGAGTGGGGCGGCGCGGTGCTGATCGTCTCCGAGCACGGCGACGACCGCAGGCGCGGGTTCTGGGCGTCCTGGCCGCAGTGCGGGGCGCCGGGCGGGAACCTGCTGGCCACCGCGGTGCTGGCGGTCCTGTCGTCGACCCAGTCCGACGAGGCGTTCCTGTCCTGGGGCTGGCGGGTGCCGTTCCTGCTCTCCGGCGTGCTGGTCGTCATCGGGCTGTGGATCCGGCTGACGGTCACCGAGTCGCCGGTCTTCGTCGCCGCCCAGGCCAAGGCGGACGCCACCGAGAAGCACGTGCCGGTGGTCGAGGTCTTCCGCCACGGCTGGCGGCGGGTGCTGATCACCATCGGCGCGCGGATGGCGGAGAACGTCTCGTACTACGTGATCACCGCGTTCATCCTCGTCTACGTCACCACCGGGCTCGACATGGACCGCACTGTCGGCCTCAACGCGGTGCTGATCGGTTCGGCCGTGCACTTCCTGACGATCCCGGTGTGGGGCGCGCTGTCGGACCGGATCGGGCGGCGCGCGGTGTACCTGATCGGCGCGGTCGGGGTCGCGGTGTGGTCGTTCGCGTTCTTCGCGCTGCTGGACACCCGCTCGGCCGGGCTGGCGATCGTCGCCGCGACCGTGGGCCTGGTGCTGCACGGGGCGATGTACGGGCCGCAGGCGGCGTTCTTCAGCGAGCAGTTCCCGACGCGGTACCGCTACACCGGGCTGTCCATCGGCGGGCAGCTGTCGTCGATCGCGGCGGGCGCGGTCGCCCCGCTGATCGCGACGGCGCTGTACCAGCGCTTCGACAGCACGCTGCCGGTGGCGCTGTACGTGGTGGCGATGTCGGCGATCACCGCGGTCGCGGTGCTGTCGGCGCGGGAGACCCGCGGCGCGTCGCTGCACGACACCGTGCCCGCCGCGCCGAGGCAGACCGCGCCGGTGGTGTGACCGGCCGTCGCGGGCCCCGGGATTCCCCGGGGCCCGCCGCCGCGGGTGCGACGATGGCACGCGTGGAGGACGCGGCGGTGGAGAGCGCGGTGGCCGGGCTGCTGGCGCTGCTGGCCGACGGCGCGGGCGGGGACCGGCTCGCGCAGGTCGTGATCGCCGCGCGGGCCGCGGGCGTCGACGGCGCTGAGCTGGCCGCCCTGGAGCGGGCGACCGAGGACGCGCTGCGCGTGCGCGCGACGGTGGCCGCGCACCAGCGGCGCGAGGCCGAGCTGGCCGCGCTGTTCGACACCGCGAGCGACCTGGCCCAGCTGCGCGACACCGACGCCGTGCTGCGGTCGATCGTGCACCGCGCGCGGATGCTGCTGGGCGTCGACGTGTCGTACCTGAGCATGAACGACGAGCGCAGCGGCATCACCTACATGCGGGTGACCGACGGCTCGGCGTCGGCGCTGTTCCAGCAGGTCACCCTGGGCATGGGCGAAGGGCTGGGCGGGCTGGTCGCGCAGACGGCCCGCCCGTACGCCACCCGCGACTACTTCGCCGACAGCCGCTTCAAGCACACCTCCCCGATCGACTCGTCGGTGAAGGACGAGGGCCTGCGGGCGATCCTGGGCGTGCCGCTGGCGCTGGGGTCGAAGGTGATCGGCGTGCTCTACGCCGCCGACCGCACGCCGCGCGACTTCGCCGCCGAGGAGGTGGCGCTGCTCAGCTCGCTGGCCGACCACGCCGCGATCGCCATCGACAACGCCCACCTGCTGGACGAGACCCGGCTGGCGCTGGCCGACCTCAACCGGGCCCACGAGACGATCAGCGCGCACAACGCGGCGATGCGCCGCGCCGAGGACGCCCACGACCGGCTGATGGACCTGGTGCTGCGCGGCGGCGACCTCTCGTCGGTCGCCGCGGCCGTGGCCGACGTGCTGCACGGCGGGATCGCGGTGTACGACGCCTCGGGGTCGGTGCTGGCGGCGGTCGGCGAGTGCGCGGGCCCGTCGGCGGACGCGGTGGCCGCCTCGCGCCGGACCGGGCGCGCGGTGTCCACAGGGGACTCCTGGGTGTGCGCGGTGCTCGCGGGCCCGGAACCGCTGGGCAGCCTGGTGCTGTCCGGACGTCCGGTGCTGGACGACGCGGACCGGCGGCTGTTCGAGCGCGCGGGCGTGGTGACCGCGCTGCTGCTGATGCTGCGCCGGTCGGTCGCCGCTGCCGAGGACGAGGTGCGCGGCGAGTTGCTGACCGACCTGCTGACCGCCCCCGACCGCAACCCGGCCGCGCTGGTGGACCGGGGCAGGCGGGTCGGGGTCGACCTCACGGCGTCGTACGCGGTCCTGGTGGCCACGGCCGACCACGTCCCCCGCCGCAGGCTGGCGATGGCGGCGGCGCGCTACGGAGTCCTGGCGGGCGTGCACGCCGAGCAGGTCGTCGTGCTGGCTAGGGACGCGGCGCCGGGCGCGCTGGCCGCCCGGATGGCGCGGGAGCTGGGCGCCGACGGCCCGGTGACGGTCGGCGCCGCCGGTCCGGCGAGCGGACCGGCGGGCCTGGCGGAGGCGTACGCGGCGGCGGCGCGGTGCGCGCGGTCGCTGATCGCGCTGGGCCGCGCGGGCGAGGGCGGCTCGGCTGCGGACCTGGGCTTCGTCGGCCTGCTGCTCGGCGACGGCGCGGACCTGTCGACGTATGTGCGCGACACCCTCGGCCCCGTGCTGGACTACGACGCCCGCAGGGGAACGGACCTGGTGCGGACGCTGGAGGCGTACTTCTCCTGCGGGACCAACCTCACGCGCGCGAAGGAGGTCCTGCACGTGCACGTCAACACGGTGGTGCAGCGGCTGGAGCGGATCGGGGCGCTGCTCGGGCCCGACTGGCAGGAGCCCGCGCGCGCCCTGGAGATCCACCTCGCGCTGCGGGTGCACCGGCTCAGCCGGTGAGCGCGCAGCCCGTCGCCGGGTCGGGCCGGTCGAACGGGACCGTGCCCGAGCGCGGGGCCGCGCCGTGGTCCAGCCACGCCTCCATGGCGTCGAACGCGCTCAGGAAGCAGGGGGCGATCGGGCGCAGCCGGTCGGGGTAGGCGTCGTAGAGGCCGTCGACGTGGGTGCCGCCCTCGATCCGGAGGTAGCGGTGCAGGTGGCCCCGGCCCGCGTCGGCGATCATCGCGGCGTAGGTGTCGGAGTCGCCGATGGGCAGCAGCGTGTCGAGGTCGCCGTGCAGGGTGATCATCGGCTTGCCGAGGCGGCCGGTCAGCGCGACGCGGGACACCGCCTTGTGGACCGAGCGCGGGCGGGAGGCGTAGTCGTAGTCGGCGTCGCAGGAGGGCGTCCCGCTCGCGCAGAACGGGATCCCGGCCTCCAGGTCGCCGTCGTAGGCCGGGTCGAACTCCTCGCGGTAGATGCGCTGGGTCAGGTCCCAGTAGACGCGGTAGTGGTAGTCCCAGAGGAACTCCGTGCCCGAGGGGAAGCCGGTGGGCTCGCCCGCGGGATACGCGCGCAGCGCGGGCGGCAGGGTGGTGAACAGGTTCGGCCCCTCGGCCGTCCACAGTGTCCCTTCCCAGTCGATGCCGCCGTCGTAGAGCCAGGGCGCGTTCTCCAGCTGCCAGCGCACGAGGTAGCCGCCGTTGGAGATGCCCGCCATCAGCGTCCGCTCGACGGGACGGCCGTAGTGGCGGGCGGCGGCGAGCCGTGCGGCGACGGCGAGTTGGGTGACGCGGGCGTTCCACTCGACCAGCGCGTCGCCCGGCCGCCTGCCGTCGCGGTGGAAGGCGGCGCCGGTGTTGCCCTTGTCGGTGGCGGCGAACGCGTAGCCCTGGGCGAGGACGTGGTCGGCGATGGCCCGGTCGTTGGCGTACTGCCGCCGCACGCCGGGCGCGCCCGACACCACCAGTCCGCCGTTCCACCGCTCGGGCAGCCGGATGACGAACTGCGCGTCGTGGTCCCAGCCGTGGTGGGTGTTGGTGGTCGAGGTGTCCGGGAAGTACCCGTCCACCTGCACCCCCGGCACCGCGGCCTGTCGGGGCAGCGCCGCGGGCGTCAGCCCGGCCCAGTCCGCGGGGACGGTGTGTCCGGACGCGACGGTGCCCGTCGTGGTGAGGTCGTCCAGGCAGGCCGCCTTCTGCGCCGCCGCCCCCGGCACCCGGGGCGCGGCGCACCCGCTCGCCGCGGCGGCGGGAACGGTCAGCGACGCCAGCAGTCCGACAGTCAGTCCTCCAGCGGTCAACGCGGCACGAGGGAGCATGGCGCAGACCGTAGGCAGGCCGAGGCGGGCGGACCATGAGCGCCGTCCACACATCCGGGCGCTCCGATGTGGTGCCCGGCACCGTGGATCACCGCGACCCCCGCGCCTAACGTCGAGTGATCGGCATCACAAGGAGGCGGTGGGGATGCGCGCGATGGCAGTGGTGGTCCTGACCCTGGCGGCGCTCCTGGTCGGCGCGCCCGCCCGGGCGGCGACGGAGGTGCCCTGGTTCGGCACGAATCCGGGGAACCTCAAGATGTTCCGCTACACGCCATCGGGTCTGCCCTCGGGCAGGCCGGTGGTCGTCGCGCTGCACGGGTGCACGCAGGACGCCTCGTACGGGACGAACTCGGGATGGACGGAATTGGCCCAGCGCTGGGGTTTCACCGTCGTGATGCCGCAGCAGCAGGCGATCAACAACGGCAACCGCTGCTTCAACTGGTTCCAGTCCGCCGACACCACGCGGGGGTGGGGCGAGGCCGAGTCCATCGCCCAGATGACCCGCAAGGCGCTGTCCGACGCCGGAACCCGCCGCGCCCACGTCACCGGCCTGTCGGCGGGCGGCGGGATGACCTCGGCGATGCTCGCCGCCTATCCGGAGCTGTTCGCCGCGGGCGGCATCGTCGCGGGCATCCCGTACGGCTGCGCGGTCGCCCTGTACGAGGCGTTCTCCTGCATGAACCCCGGCAAGAACCTCACGCCCGCCCAGTGGGGCGCCAAGGTCCGGGCGGCGAGCGGGCACACCGGGCCGTGGCCCGTCGTCGGCGTCTGGCACGGCACCGCGGACACGACGGTCGCCCCGGCGAACCTGCGCGAGATCGTCGAGCAGTGGACGAACGTCCACGGCGTGCCCGCCACGCCGACCAGCACCGACACCGTGAACGGCTACCCGCACGCCCGGTACGGGAGCGCGGTGGAGACCTACACGATCACCGGCATGGGCCACGGGCAGCCCGTGGACCCGGGCGCCGCGGCGGGCCAGTGCGGCCGCGCCGCGGCGTACGTGCTCGACGTCGGCGTCTGCGCCGCATGGCACATGGCCGCCGCGTGGGGCATCGCCGGGTGAGTCACTCCGTGCGCAGCGACTCCACCCGGGTGGCGCTGCGCAGGAACGGCAGCGTCACCAGGCACACCAGCACGCCGAGGACCGCGGCCGCGCCGGTCATCACGCCCACGCCCGCCCAGTCGACCAGCAGCGGGTCGTTGGTCATCCGGTTGACCAGCGCGGCCAGGCCGACCCCGGTCGCCACCGCGACGACGACGCCGAGCCCGATCGGCACGCCGATCTGCCACAGCAGGGACCGGGCGATCGACCCGGTGGGCACCCCGCTCGCGGCCAGCACGGCCAGCGGGCGGCGGCGCTCCCTGATGTGCTCGACGGCCAGCACCAGCAGGCTCACCCCGGCCAGCATCAGCGTGAACAGCGAGCCGATCAGCAGGCCGCGCTGGATGGTCAGGAACGTCTCCTGCTCCTCGGTGACGTTGGCGCCCATGTTGCCGTCGAAGTAGAAGTCGGTGCCCACGAGGTCGAACGTGGCGTTGCGGAGGTGTTCGATGGTGTCCGGGTTGGACGGGTCCATCATGATCCGCAGGCCGACCCCGCGGTCGTCGGCGCCGGGCGGGGCGGCGGCCGGGGTCACGAGCAGGTTCTCCGAGCGGCCCATGCTGTCCTCCACGGCGATCTCGCGCACCTCGGTCGGCAGCGTCCACTCCCCGAGCGCGGCCATGCCGTTCTCCGTCCACTCGATCGACGTCAGCCGCTGCCCGGGGGCGTAGCCCTGGTCGGCGAGCGCGTTCGGCCAGGTGAAGACGTCGCCGTCGGCGCAGTCCGCGACGCGGTAGACCCGCTCGATGTCCGCGCACGAGGCGATGGCCACGCCCAGGACGTTGTTCTCGTTCATGTCCGCGCTGAGGTCCGCGGTGGTGAACCGGGCCACCCACTCGACGCCCTCGACGCCCGAGAGCAGCTCGGCGATCTCGTCCGCGCCGTCGGCCCCGACCCAGCCGCGGGCCATCGGCTCGGTCACCGCGCCGGTCCGCCCCGGCTGGTCGGTCTGGCCCAGCCCGACGGCCGATGCCTGGGAGAACAGCAGCGCCTGCAGGGCGATCGCGCCCGCCAGCACGACCGCGATGCCGCCGATCACCCGCGCCGACGTGCCGCTGTCCAGCTGGAGCCTGCGCACCGCGAGCTGCCACGACGGCGGGCCGCCGCGCAGCCGGGAGACCACGCGCTCGACCACGACCGGCAGCAGCACCGGCACGCCGACCAGCATCAGCGTCGTGCCCATGGCGATGCGGACCGCCCAGATGTCGCTGTTCTCGTCGCCCAGCTCCACCAGCAGCAGCGCGGCGCCCGCGGCGACCAGGAGCAGCCGCCACACCACCCGCCTGCGGACCGGCCGACTGAATCGGACCACCCCCAGCGGCTCGATGATCGTCCGGCGCAGCGCGGCCTGCGCGGTGAGGACGGCCAGCGCGGGCACGGCGACGACGATCACGCCGACCAGCCACCACGACGGCACGACGTCGGAGGGGTAGACGCCCACGCCCATCAGCCGCACGCTCGCGGCCACCGGCCGCAGCAGCAGGAACGCCACCGCGCCCACCACCAGCCCGGCGAGCGCGCTGACCAGCGTCTCGGCCGCCGCGATCCGCCTGACCTGGCGGCTGTCCCCGCCGACCAGGCGCAGCGCGGCGAGCCTGCGGTCGCGTTCGGCGCCCGCGATGCGGGTGCTGGACGCGACGAAGATGAACACCGGGACCAGCAGCGCCACCACGCCGAGCAGCAGGAGCAGCAGGAACTCCGGCTGCAGGTCCCGGTCGTAGGTCACCCCGAACTTGTAGACGGCGGTGACGTCGCCCTCGGCGTAGTCCTGGCGCAGCCCGGTGTAGGCCTCCAGGTCGTAGGGGTCGGCGACCGCCTCGGGCGGGAGCACGCCGACGACCCGCTGCGGGAACCTCGGGCGCAGCAGCTCGGACTCCGGGCTGTCCAGCAGCTCCTTGAGCGCCGCGGACACGTACATCTCGTCCGCGGCGGGCATGCGCGGCACGCCCACGGGCAGCGGCGAGTCCGGCCCGGTGCCGCGCAGGCGCTTGACGCCGATCCGCTGGCCGCGGAAGGACGTGCCGTCCCAGACCATCTCCGTCGGGGCGACGCCCTCGATCGGCGTGGAGTCGGGCGACTGCGCCATCGTGCGGTCGTCGCGGTTGCCCGCGATCGTCCCGACCGAGGCGGCCATCAGCAGCACCAGGACGGCGATGCCGACGCCGATGGTGCTCAACACGAACCGGGCGACGGAGGTCCGGCCGCCCCCGACGGCCAGCCGGACCCCGATCGCCAGGTCAGAACGCCACCCGCTCACGGAACCAGCTCCGGCGAGCGCGTCCGGCCGTCGCGCACGATGACCTCGCGGTCGGAGTACGCGGCCACCCTGGCCTCGTGGGTGACGAGCACGATCGCCGCGCCCGTCTCCCGCGCCGTCTCGACCAGCAGGCGCATGACCTGCTCGCCGTTGAGCGAGTCCAGCGCGCCGGTGGGCTCGTCGGCGAAGACGACCTTGGGCGCGGTGACCAGCGCCCGCGCGACGGCCACGCGCTGGCCCTGCCCGCCGGAGACCTCGCCGGGCCGCTTCGCACCGACCTCGCCGACCTCCAGCCGGTCCAGCCACTCCCGGGCCCGCGCCTCGGCGACGCGGCGCTTGGTGCCGCCCAGCCGCATCGGCAGCGCCACGTTCTCCAGGCAGGACAGCTCGGGCACGAGCTGGCCGAACTGGAACACGAACCCGAACGCGCCGCGGCGCAGCGCGCTGCGCTCCTTGTCCGTCATGGCCGAGAGCTCGCGGCCCGCGTAGACCACCGAGCCGGAGTCCGGCGCGACGATCCCGGCCAGGCAGTGCAGCAGCGTCGACTTGCCCGAGCCGGATGGGCCCATGACGGCGACGACCTCGCCCGCCGCCACGCTCATGCCCGCGCCGTCGAGGGCCGGGGTGCTGCCGAAGGTCTTGCGCAGGTCCGTCGCGCTCAGGATCGGGGTCATTCCGCCACCGCCTTGGCCAGCTCGGTCAGCCGCGCGGCGGTCAGCTCCAGCCAGCGCAGGTCGGCTTCCAGGTGGAACAGCGCGTGGTCGCAGATGAGCTGGTCGGCCAGGTCGCCGCCCTGCTTGCGCCTGGTCAGCTCCCGCATGGTCCGCAGGTGCGCCGCCCGCTGGACGTCGAGCACCTCCTCGGCGCTGCGGCCGGACATGAGGGCGAGCACGACCTTCGTGTAGAGCGCGCTCTGCAGGTACACCTGCGGGTTCTCCGGGGTCACCAGCCAGGCGCCGAGGTCGGTGACCCCGGCGTCGGTGATCGCGTAGCGCTTGCGCTCGGGACCGCCCCCGGCCTCGACGCCGCGCTCCTCCACCAGTCCGTTCTTCAGCAGCCGCGAGAGCGTGGCGTAGACCTGCCCGTAGGCCAGGGGGCGGTCCTGCCCGAAGTGCTCGTCGTAGACGCGCTTGAGGTCGTATCCGTGCCGCGGCCCTGTTTCCAGCAGGCCGAGCAGGGCGTGTCCGATTGACATGCCGGCGACTCTACAACACGCGTATACACCCCGTGAATAGGCGGTCTAGCTGGGAAGATCCGATCAGACGGTCAGGCAGAACGGGTGGCCCGCCGGGTCGGCGTAGACCCGGAAGGACTTGGCGTAGGTCTCGTCGAGGAGCTTCGCGCCCAGGGCCGTGACGCGCTCGTGGCCCGCGTCGAGGTCGTCGACCCGCAGGTCCAGGTGCAGCATCTGCGGGTGCTCCCCGCCGGGCCAGGTCGGGGCGACGTAGTCGGGGATGCGCTGGAACGCGATCCGGCCGAGCGGGCCGTCGAGGTTCACCCAGCCGCCGTCGTCGTCGACCTCCGGCTCATCGGGCCACTCCAGCACGCGCCGGTAGAAGTCGGCGAGGGCGGCGGGATCGGGGCAGTCCAGCACGACGGTGAGCCGGGTGGGCCGGGAGTCAGCCATGTCATCCTCCATTCGTAACCGGTGATCTTGAGTATGGGGGTTATCTCCGATCGCTGCAACCGGTATCGGGCCTACAGTGGTGTCGTGACCACCGACCACGACGTGGAGCTGGTTCTCGATTTCCTCAACACGGTCGACCTCGACCGCGGCACCGACGTCCTGGCCGATCCGCTGGCCTGGCAGGCCTGGCTGGCCGACCGGGGACTGACCGGCGGGCCGCTGGCGCGGGTGCGGGCCGTGCGGGCCGGACTGCGGGCCGCCGTCGGCGGACCGCCCGCGCCCCCGCCCCCGCCGGTCGAGGTGCGGGTCGAGCTCGTGGCGGGCATACCCAGGTTCGCCGCGGTTGATGTCACCGGCGCGGTGCTCGCCGCGGCGAGCAGGCTCGCGGTGCTCGACGAGTGGGAACGGTTCAAGATCTGCCCGGCCGACGACTGCCAGTGGGCCTTCTTCGACCGCTCGCGCAACCGCAGCCGGACCTGGTGCTCGATGCGCGTCTGCGGCAACCGGGAGAAGGCGCGGGCCTGGCGCGAGCGCGCCAAGCTCAGCCTCTAGGCGCCGTCAGCCGATGAGCTGGGCGACGGTGTAGATCGCCAGCCCGGCCAGCGCGCCGACCACCGTGCCGTTGATCCTGATGAACTGCAGGTCCCTGCCGACCTGCAGCTCGACCTTGCGCGCGGTCTCCTCGCCGTCCCAGCGGCGGACCGTGTCGGTGATCAGCGTCGTGATCTCGTCGCGGTAGTTGAGCACGACGTGCGCCGCGGCGCCCTCGACCCAGCCGTCGGCCTTGGCGCGCAGCGCGTCGTCGGACTCCAGGCGCTCGCCCAGGGTCACCAGGCCCGCGCGGACCCGGGTCCGCAGCTCGCTGGACGGGTCGCCCGCGGCGTCGAGCAGCAGGCGCTTGGCCGTCGCCCAGATGGAGCCGATGAGCTTCTGCACCTCGGGGTGGTCGACGACCTGCTGCTTGAGCGCCTCGGCCTTGCCCATGACCTTCGGGTCGTGCTGCAGGTCGTGGGCGAACTCGCCGAGGAAGCGGTCCAGCGCCAGCCGCATCGGGTGGTTGACGTCGGTCTTGACGTTCCAGGCGAACGATAACGCCTCGTTGTAGACCTTGTCGGCCACCAGGGCGTCGACGAACTTCGGCGACCACGTGGGCGAGCGGCCGGAGACGACGGTGACGATCTGGTCGTGGTTGCCCTGCACCCACTCGTAGGCCTGGTCGCAGAGCAGGTCGACGAGCTTGTGGTGCGAGCCGTCGGCGAACACCCGCTCCAGCACCTTGCCCAGCGGCGGCCCCCACGGCGCGTCCATGATCCGCTTGACGACGGCCTGCTCGACCACCGCCTGCACGTCGTCGTCGCGCAGCACGGTCACCAGCCCGCCCGCAGCGGTGGACAGCTCGGCGGTGACCCGGTCGGCGTTCTCCCGCCGCGCCAGCCACGCGCCGAGCTTCGCCGCGACGCCGACGCGCCGCAGCCGCTCGCGCACGACGTCCTCGGACAGGAAGTTCGACCCCACGAAGTCGCCCAGGCTCTGCCCGAGCTGGTCCTTCTTCGTCGGGATGATCGCCGTGTGCGGGATCGGCAGGCCGAGCGGGCGGCGGAACAGCGCGGTCACGGCGAACCAGTCGGCCAGCGCGCCGACCATGCCCGCCTCGGCGGCGGCCTTGACGTAGCCCACCCACGGCGGCGCGCCCGCCGACTGCCACAGGGTCATGGCCAGGAAGATCAGGGTCGCGCCGCCGAGGAAGGCCAGCGCGACGCCCTTCATCCGGCGCAGGGCGCGGCGCTTCTCCAGCTCGGCGGGCACGGGGGCCAGGGCGCTCGGGTGGTCCACAGCCGCCATTGTCCGTGAGAAGGTGGCCCCATGTCGGAGACCCCGCTGGTGCCGCGACTGCGGCCGTTCACCTCGACCATCTTCGCCGAGATGACCGCACTGGCCGTGCGGACCGGAGCGGTGAACCTCGGCCAGGGCTTCCCGGACACCGACGGCCCCGAGGCGATGCTGGAGCGCGCGCAGCGGGCCATCGGCGAGGGCGTCAACCAGTACCCGCCGGGGCCGGGCATGCCCGAGCTGCGGGCCGCGATCGCCGCCCGGCGGGCCCGCTTCGGCCAGGAGTTCGACCCCGACACCGAGGTGCTGGTCACCGTGGGCGCTACCGAGGCCATCGCGGCGTCGCTGCTCTCGCTGGTCGAGCCCGGCGACGAGGTGATCGTGTTCGAGCCCTACTACGACTCCTACGCCGCGTCGGTCGCCATGGCGGGCGCGACCCGGGTGACGGTGTCGCTGGCCGAGCAGGAGTCCGGCCGCTTCGGCGTCGACGTCGACGCGCTGCGCGCCGCGGTGACCCCGCGCACGCGCGCGGTCCTCGTCAACAGCCCGCACAACCCGACCGGCACGGTGTTCACCCGCGATGAGCTGGCCGGGATCGCGGCGGTCTGCGCCGAGCACGACCTGATCGCCATCTGCGACGAGGTGTACGAGGACCTGGTCTTCGACGGGCACGCCCACCTGCCGCTGGGCGCGTTCCCGGGCATGGCCGAGCGCACGCTGACCATCTCCAGCGCGGGCAAGAGCTACAACTGCACGGGCTGGAAGATCGGCTGGGTGTGCGGGCCCGCGCCGCTGGTGGGCGCGGTGCGCGCGGCCAAGCAGTTCATGACCTTCGTCGGCGGCGCGCCGTTCCAGCCCGCCGTGGCGCACGCGCTGTCCCATGAGGACGCCTGGGTGGCCGCGCTGCGCGAGTCGCTGTCGGACAAGCGCGAGCGGCTGTCCGCTGGCCTGGCCGACGCGGGCTTCGCGGTGCGGCGGACCGAGGGCACCTACTTCGTGTGCGCCGACGTGCGCCCGCTGGGTTTCACCGACGGCCTACAACTGTGCCGCGAGCTGCCGGAGAAGGCAGGCGTGGCAGGCGTTCCCGTGCAGGTGTTCACCGACAACCCCGACCGCTGGCGCCACCTGGTGCGGTTCGCCTTCTGCAAAAAGGACGAAGTGATCGACGAGGCTTTGGCACGACTGCGCAAACTCCGCTGACCCCCGTCACCCGATCGGCTGAATTCCACCGTCTGTGACTGCGCCACCCGTGGTTCGGGCGGAGGTATCCGTCTTTCCGGGTGGAACCCGCCCGGTTAGGGTGCGGTGACGCGACTCGGTGCTGGATAGTGGCTGGGTCGTCGTAGCGGCATCGGGAACCGCCGGGACGGAAGTGGGGTGAGGCCGTGGACACCACACGCGCCCGCGCCTCGCTGCTCTGGTTGCGCAGGCTGGCGGTGGTCGCCGGATTCCTGTTCTGCGGCTGGCTCATCGGCGCCACCGCGGCGACCGCCGACTCCGGACTGTCCGATCTGACCGATGAGCTGATAGACCGGGCCGCGGCGGGCGAGGACATCTCCACCCTCATCCACTCCGCGTTCGAGGTCGTCGACCCCCAGCCGCAGCGGCAGGAGTACGCCGCCGAGGAGCCGGAGCCCGAGCAGACCAGCTCCGCGCAGGGGTCGGCCAGCTCGACCCGCGGCGTCGAGGTCGAGAACACGACCACCTACGGCGGCGTGGACTACGGACCCGGCCCGCGCGAGGTCACCACCGCCTCGGTGGCGGACCCCGTGCCGGTCGCCGTCGTGCCCGCCCCGCAGAAGGCCGCCCCGCCCGCCAGGGCGCCCGCGTCCGTCAAGCCCGCGCCCGCCCCCGCCACCCGCGCCGTCGAGGTCCACCGGGCCCCGGCCGCGCCCGTCGCGGCGGCCGTCGCGGCCGAGCCGTCGGACGACGGCGAGCGCACCGCGCCCGCCGAGCGGCCCGCGGAGCCGCCCGCCCCGCCCGCGCCGAGCACGCCCGCCTCCGGGTCCTCGGCCGGGTCGGCGCACGACGGCGGCGGCCAGGCCCGCGGCGCGCTCGGCGTGCTGGCCACCCGCGATCACGCAGCCACGCCGTCCGGCGGTTGGCCGATCGTCTACCCCCAGGTGCTCGGCGCCGCGGTCGAGGCCGCGGGCTCCCCGACGTGCCGACCTGACTGACCCCGTTCCCGCGGGACACGTGTGCCCTTTTCCGGGCTGATCCTTCCGATGACCGATCGACCCGTGACCGATCGACCCATGACCGATCGCCTCGCGACCAACCCGTTCGTGCCCGACCGCGCCCGGGCGCGAGCGGGGGTCATCGCCCCGACGCCGCGATGCCCCCGCGGCGTCGGGGCACACCCCCAGACCCGCCGATCCGCCTACCGCGCCAGGACGGATCGGCTCCCCGCCTCGACACCGCGATGCCCCCGCGGTGGTCGAGGCGCCTTGGCCGCCCGCCGCCCCGGCACGACGTGGGGCCGTGCCGGGGATGACCTCGGCGGGCAGGCCGGGGAACGCGGTGCGCTGGATGGCGTGGAGAGCGCCATCCAGCGCACCGCCTTGTCGGTTCTTACTCGGCTCTCCCGCACGGCCACCACTCAGGCGACCGGGATGAGCCCGTCGGTTCCCTCCGAACCAGGCGATCCGGTGACGGACGCGGCGACCAGCGACAGTCTGCGCACGGCCTCGCCGAGCCGGTCCCCCGGCAGGGTGAACGGCAGCCGCAGCCACCGCTCCAGCCCGCCGTGGGCGCTGAACCGCGACCCCGGCGCCACCCGCACCCCGACCGCCCGCGCGGCCACGGCCAGCCGCGACCCGATCGGCCCGGGCAGCTCGCACCACAGGCTCAGCCCGCCGTCGGGCACTCGGAACGCCCAGTCCGGGCAGTGTTCGCGCACGGCGGCCGCCAGCACGTCCCGCTGGGCGGCCAGCTCGGCGCGGCGGTGCGCCAGCGCGGGCTCCGGGTCGGCGTAGAGCTCGGCCAGCACCAGCTGCTCCAGCACCGGGGATCCCAGGTCGAAGGCGTGCCGGGCGGCGGCGAGCCTGCGCACGACCTCGGCGTCGGCGCGCACCCAGCCCAGCCGCAGGCCGCCCCAGTGCGACTTGCCCGCCGACCCGATGGTGATCACCGTGCCGGGCCCCGACAGCGGGGCGGGCGGGCGCGCGGGCGCGCGCAGGTCGAGTTCGGCGAGCGTCTCGTCGACGACCAGCGGCGTGCGGGCGCGCGCGGCCAGCCGGGCCAGCCGGTCGCGGCCGTCGGCGTCGAGCAGGTGCCCGGTCGGGTTGTGGAAGTCGACGATCGCGTAGGCCAGCCGCGGGCCCGCCTGGCGCAGCGCCGCGGCGATGCCGTCGAGGTCCCACCCGTCGTCGAGCAGCGGGACGGCGACCGGGATGGCGTGCGCCGCGGTGATGGCGTCGATGGCGTTGGGGTAGGTCGGCTGCTCGACGAGCACGCGGTCGCCGGGACCGGTGAACGCGCGCAGCACCAGGGCCAGCGCGTGGTGGGCGCCGTTGGTGACCAGGATCTGGTCCGCCGAGGTGGGCAGGCCGCGGGCGGTGTAGCGGGCGGCCAGGCGCTCGCGCAGGACGTCGAGCCCGTAGTCGTGGTAGCCGTGGCCCGCCAGTTCGGCGGCGAAGACGCCGCGCACGGCGTCGAGGGCGTGGGCGACGGCGGGCGGCGCGGCGGGCGCGGCGCGGGCCAGGTCGAGCGGCTGCTCGCCCGCGTCGTCGGGGCCGCGGCCGGGTCCGGGCAGCGCCGTCCAGGTGCCTGCGCCGCGACGGGTGCGGACCAGGTCCTCGGCGCGCAGGACGTCCCAGGCCGCGGCGACCAGGGTCCGGCTGACGCCGAGGGCGGCGGCGACCTCGCGCTCGGCGGGCAGCGCGGTGCCGGGCGGCAGCCTGCCGTCGAGCACGAGCAGGCGCAGGGCGCCGGCGAGCGCGGCCGAGCCCGGCCTGCCGCCGGTCTGCCAGCCGCCCAGCAGGCGGGCCAATCGGGCTCCGGAGATTCGTCCCACGGGATGCACCAGGCCAATTTATGCCGATTGGCTATCGGTGCACAGGCCAATCTCAGTGAGGATTGCTCCCATGACCGCTCTCGACCTCAGCCCTGTCCCGGTCCGGGTCCGCCCCGGCCGCCGCCTGCCCCAACTCGTCGGGGGTCTGGCCCTCTACGGCGCGAGCATGGGCCTGCAGATCGAGGCGGCGCTGGGCCTGGCCCCGTGGGACGTGCTGCACGAGGCGCTGCACAAGCTGACGGGGCTGAGCTACGGGACGGTGACCGCGCTGGTCAGCGTCGCGGTGCTGCTGTGCTGGATCCCGATCCGGCAGCGGCCGGGGGTGGGCACGGTGGCCAACATCGTCATCATCTCGGTGGCGGTCGACCTGACGCTGTACCTGCTGCCGACGCCGGAGCACCTGGCGGTGCGCGCGGCCATGCTCGTCGCCGGGATCGTCCTCAATGGACTGGCGACGGCCGCCTACATCGGCGTCCGGCTCGGCCCCGGCCCCCGCGACGGGCTGATGACCGGCCTGGCCGCCCGGTCCCGCTTCTCGCTGCGGGTGGTGCGCACGGCCATCGAGGTCGTGGTGCTCGTCACCGGGTGGCTGCTCGGCGGCACGGTGGGCCTGGGCACGGCGGCGTACGCCCTGCTCATCGGCCCGCTGGCGCAGGCGTTCCTGCCCTACGTCGCCTGGCAGCCGCGCGCTTCGGCACAGATCGGACATTAGAGTCGGGGGCGTGACCGCCATCGCCTTGCCCCGCTGGAGCCTCGCCGTCCCGCCGCTGAGCGTGCTGATCCTGGCCTTCGGGTGGGGGCGCGCCGAACTCGGTCCCGTCCTGCTGCCGTTGGTGTGCCTGGGTTTGGGCGCGGCGGTCGTCGCCGCGGTGCACCACGCCGAGGTCGTGGCGCACCGCGTCGGCGAGCCGTTCGGCACGCTGATCCTGGCGATCGCGGTCACCGTCATCGAGGTCGCGCTCATCGTGACCCTGATGACCTCCGGCGGCGACAAGGCCGCGACCCTGGCCAGGGACACGGTGTTCGCCGCGATCATGATCACCTGCAACGGGATCGTCGGCCTCGCGCTGCTGGTCGGCTCGCTGCGCCACCGCGTGCAGGAGTTCCGCGCGCACGCCTCCGGCGGCGCGTTCGCGGTCGTGCTCGCCCTGGTCACGCTGAGCCTGGTGCTGCCGACGTTCACCACCAGCAGCCAGGGCCCGACGTTCTCCGGCGCGCAGCTGGCCTTCGCCGGGGTGGCGTCGCTGGTGATGTACGCGGTCTTCGTGTTCGTCCAGACCCTGCGCCACCGCGACTACTTCCTGCCCAAAGTGGACACCACTCCGGACGACCACGCCGAGGCCCCGTCGACCAGGACCGCGCTGACCAGCCTCGGACTGCTGCTGGTCTGCCTGATCGCCGTCGTCGGGCTGGCCAAGACGGTCTCCCCCACCCTGGAGTCCGCCGTGGCCGCCGCGGGCGCGCCGCTGTCGCTGGTCGGCGTGCTGATCGCGCTGCTGGTGCTGATGCCCGAGACCGTCGCCGCCGTGCGGGCGGCGCTGCGCAACCGGCTGCAGGTCAGCCTCAACCTCGCGCTGGGCTCGGCGCTGGCCAGCATCGGCCTGACCATCCCGGTGATCGCGATCGCCTCGATCTGGCTGACCGGGCCGCTGGTGCTCGGGCTGGGCGGCAAGGAACTGGTGCTGCTGGCGCTCACCGGCGCGGTGGGCACGCTGACCCTGGTGTCCGGCCGGGCGACGGTGCTGCAGGGCGCGGTTCACCTGATGGTGTTCAGCGCGTTCCTGTTCCTCGCCGTGACGCCGTGATCCAGCCCCGGACGTCGGTGTAGCGCAGCCCTAGGTCGGCCTCGGCGCCGAGGGCGAGCAGGGCGAGGAGCACGTGCTCGTCGCCGATGAAGGTGTCGCGGCAGTCCAGCGCCTCGCGCAGGGCCCGTTCGAGCACGCGTTTGGCCTCGGCCGTGAACGTGGTGTGAAATCGCCGCCTGCCCCGCTTCGGCGCCATCGCGCCCGTCCCGTGCTCGCGCTCGACGGCCGCGACCACGGCGTCGAGGTCGATGCCCAGCTTGGCCAGCGCCTCGGCGTCGGCCTCGCTGAGGCCGCCCCTGCGGTGCTTGGCGGCCAGCGTCTCGGCCACCCGCTCCCGGTCGACGCCGAAGTGCGCCAGGATCGCCGCGCCCGTGGTGTGCTCGCGGTCGAGCAGGGCCAGGACCAGGTGCTCGGGGGTCACGACGGCGTCCCCCTTGGCGACGGCGTCGCGCACCACCTCGCGCGCGGCCGCCGTGAACCGCTCGAACATCACTGCCTCCCGTACTTCTTGTGCACGGCCTGCTTGGTGACCCCAAGCTCGGCCGCGATCTCCTGCCAGGACCAGCCGTGGGCGCGCGCGCTGCGCACCTGCACGGCCTCCAGGCGTTCCAGCAGCTTCCGCAGCGCGGCGACGGCCCGGAGCCCGGTCCGGGGGTCCGCGTCGCCCGCCGCGTCGGCCAGTCGGGTCGCTTCGGTCATGGCGTCAACTCTGGTTGACGGAGGCCCGGGTTGTCAACCCCGGTTGACGATGGGGATGATCGGGCGCATGGCGGAGGTCAGGGTCGCCGAGCAGGCCGGGCTGGGCGCGGACGGCCGGGCGCGGCCGAGCGAGGACGTCGTCGTGGTGCTGCCGTCGGCGGTGATCCTGCTGGACGGCGCGACCTCGGCGACCCATCCCGCCGGGCCGTACGCGGTGGCGCTCGCCGCGCAGCTGGCCGGTCGGCTGACCGCGGCGCCGGAGGTCGGGCTGGCCGACCACCTCGCGGGCGCGATCAGGGCCGTGGCCCGCCACCACGGGTTCACCCCGGGCGACAGCCCGTCGAGCACGGTCGCGCTCGCCCGCTGGGACGAGTCCGCTGTGGAGGCGCTGGTGCTGGCCGACAGCCCGGTCGTGGCGTTCCACCCGGACGGCGGGCACACCGTCGTCGCCGACACCCGGCTGCGCGACCTGCGGCCGGTCACCGCCGAGCAGGTCGCCGGGCTGCGCAACCGGCCGGGCGGCTTCTGGGTGGCCGAGGCGCTGCCCGGCGCCGCGCGCGAGGCCGTCCAGGCGCGGTGGGACCGCGCCGAGGTGACGGACCTGATCATGGCCAGCGACGGGGTCTCCTGCGGGGTGGACGACTACGGCGTGCTCACCTGGCCGTCCATCCTGGACACCGTGCGCGCCGCGGGCCCGTTCGCGGTCCTCGACGCGGTCCGCTCGGCCGAGGAGTCCGACCCGGACGCGCGGCGCTGGCCCCGGTCGAAGCGGCACGACGATCAGGCCATGGTCTGGGTGGACCTCTCCGGCTGACCGCCCTCGGCGCGCAGGCCGTCCACGACGAGGGCCAGCAGGCGCCGCCACGGGCCAGACTCGCGGATCACCTGCGACATCGCCCAGGTCAGCGTCGTCAGGTCGGCGACGGAGAAGTCCGGGCGCAGCCGCCCGCCCGCCTTGGCGCGCTCGATGACCTCGTCCGCGCGCCCGACACCGCGCACGCAGTTCGCCTCGACCTCCGGCCCGGTGGGGAACCGGCGGGCGATGGCGTCGTTGAGGCCGCGGTCGCCCGCCTGCAGGGCGAAGATCCCCTCGAGGAACGCCACGAAGCCCGCCCACGGGTCCGGCTCGGCCAGCGCCCGCTCGGCGACCCGGTCGAGTTCGGCCAGCCGGTCGGGGAAGATCGCGTCGAAGAACGCCTGCCGGGTCGGGAAGTGCGCGTAGAGCGTGCCGATGCTGAGCCCGGCCCGCTTGGCGATGTGCTCCATCGGCACGTCCATGCCGCGCTCGGCGAAGAGGGCCGCGGCGGCGTCCAGCAGGCGGCCGCGGTTGCGCGCGGCGTCGGCCCGCAGCGGCTTGTCCACCGAGTCAGTCTACAAACCCGAGGGAACCCTCGGTTTTTCTGCTAGCGTCTAAGTCGAGACAACCCTCGACTTAAGGAGTTGGCGTATGCCGACCGCTGTCGTCCTCGGTGTCGGCCCCGGGCTGGGCATGTCCGTCGCCCGGCGCTTCGGCCGGGAGGGCTTCGACGTCGTCCTGGTCTCCCGCTCCGCGGACCGCCATCCCGACTACCTGGCGGCGCTGCGCGCGGACGGCGTCGCCGCGACCGCCTACGCCGCCGACGTCCGCGACACCCCGGCGCTGCTGAGCGTCCTCGACCACGTCGGCCCGGTCGACATGCTCTACTTCGGCCCCGGCGCCGCGGACCTCGACAACCTTCCCGCGCCCATCACCGAGACCACCCGCGCGGCCGTCGACGCGGCGATGGCGGGGATCTACCCGGCCGTCGACGCAGTCCGGCGCGTGCTGCCGGGCATGGTCGAGCGCGGCTCGGGCGGGCTGCTGTTCGCGGGCGGGCTCAGCGCCGTGCGACCGATGCCGCCGCTGGGCGCGCTGGCGCTCTCCTCGGCCGCGCTGCGCACCTACGCGCTGACGCTCAACGCCGCGCTGGCCGACCAGGGCGTGTACGCGGGCATCCTCACCATCGGCGGGCTGATCGACCGCGGCGACATCCACCGGTTCATGGGCGAGCGCTTCGGCGATGTCGCCGGGACCACGCTGGATCCCGACGCCATCGCCGACGCCGCGTGGGACCTCTTCACCCGGCGCGACCGGGCCGAAGAGGTGTTCAGCGTCCTCTAGGCCTTGCCCAGCCCGATCCACTCGAAGCCCGCCCGCCGGGCCACGGCCGGGTCGAGCAGGTTGCGGGTGTCGACGACGACGGGCCTGCGGACGGTCTCGGCCAGCCGGTTCCAGTCCAGCGAGCGGAACTCCGGCCACTCGGTCAGCACCACGATGGCCTCGGCGTCCTTGGCCGCCAGGTACGGGTCGTCCACGACGGTGATCGACGAGACGTCCGGGTGCGCGCAGTCGGAGCCCAGCGCCGGGTCGTACCCGGCCAGTTCCGCGCCCGCCTGCCGCAGCAGGGCGGCCACGGCCAGGGCCGGGGAGTCGCGCAGGTCGTCGGTGCCCGCCTTGAACGTCAGGCCGAACAGCGCCAGCCGCAGGTGCGACAGCGACCCGGTGCGCTTGCCGGTGACGGCGACCCGCACCTTCTCCACCATCCGCTGGCGCTGGCGGGTGTTGGTGTCGATCGTGGCCCGCAGCAGCCGGAACTCGAAGTCGGCGGCGTCGGCCAGCTGCAGCAGCGCGGCGGTGTCCTTGGGCAGGCACGACCCGCCCCAGCCCGGGCCGGGCATCAGGAACGCCTGGCCGATGCGCTTGTCGTAGCCCATGCCCTCGGTCACGTCGGTGATGTTCGCGCCGAGCCGGTCGCACAGCTCGGCCACGGCGTTGACGTAGGACAGCTTCATCGCCAGGAAGCAGTTGGCGGCGTACTTGACCAGCTCCGCGCTGGGCGCGTCGGTGAGCACCGTCGGCGCGCCCAGTCGCGAGTAGAGCGCGGCGACCCGCTCGGCGGCGTCCTGCTTGTTGCCGCCGACCACGATCCGGTCGGGGTTGAGGAAGTCGTAGACCGCGGTGCCCTCGCGCAGGAACTCCGGATTGGACACCACCGCCACGTCGTCGCGGCCCAGCAGCTCGGCCGTGCGCTCCGCCGTCCCCACCGGCACGGTCGACTTGTTGACGACCACGCACCCGTCGGGCAGCAGCTCGCGGACCTCCTCGACCACCGACTCGACGATGCTGAGGTCGGCCACCCCGCCCACGCCCATCGGCGTCGGGACGCAGAGGAACAGCACCTCGGGCCCGTCCGGGAAGTGCCCGACCGCGGCGGCCGCGCCCAGCACGAAGCTCAGCCGACCGGCGGCGATGCCCTCGGCGACCAGCTCGGCCAGCCCCGGCTCCAGGATGTCGACCTCGCCTGCGGCCAGCCGGGCCAGCTTGGCCGCGTCGACGTCGGCGCAGACCACCTCGTGGCCGAGCGAGGCCAGGCAGGCCCCCGTGGTGAGGCCGACATACCCGGTTCCGACCACGGCGATCCGTCGTACGAACACCGCTACCCCTCTCGCAGTCGTTCGGCGACGCGGGCCGCGGCGAAGGTCCGCAGCGCGTCCTGGTCGCGCAGGTCCACCAGCTGGTTGCCCCAGCGGTCCTTGGGCGCCACCCCGGGTCCGGTGCGGCGCTCGGCGGCGGGCCAGCCGTCCGGGAACGGCCCGGCCGACCGGAAGCCCAGCAGCTCGTCGTACACGCCGACGTAGGCCTGGGCCTGCGGGCGCCAGTCCAGCACGCGCTCGGCGCGGCGTCGACCCTGCGCGCCCAGTTCGGCGCGGCGGGCCGGGTCGTCGATGAGGTGCAGCACGGCGTCGGCGAGGCCGTCGGTGTCGCCGGGCTCGACGTAGACCGCGCAGCTGCCCGCGGACACCACCGTCTCGGTGAGCCGGTAGGCCACGACGGGCAGCGCGTAGGCCATGTACTCCATGGTCTTGTTCATCGTCGAGACGTCGTTGAGCGGGCTCTTGGGGTCCGGCGACAGGCCGACGCAGGCCGAGGACAGGTACCGGGAGATCTGGTCGGGCCCGACCCGGCCGGTGAACTCGACGTAGTCGTCCAGACCCAGGTCGCGGCACTGGCGCTTGAGGTCGTCGAGGCAGTCGCCGAAGCCGAGCAGCGCGAAGCGGACGTCCGTGCGGCCGTGGAAGTGCACGATCCGGTCGGCGACCTCCAGCACCCCGTCCACGCCGTCCTGCGGGCCCATGATCCCCAGGTAGGCCACCAGGTGCTTGCCCCCGCGCAGTGGCGGGTCGGGCACGTACGCCGGGCGCATGACCGAGGTGTCCGGGCCGGACCGCACGACGGTGGTGTGCTCGCGCCGCACGCCGCCCCGCCGCACGGCGATGTCCTGGTAGGACGTGTTGGTCGAGATCACCCGGTCGGCGGTGCGGAAGGTGCGCCGTTCGAGCCACTTGAGGACGGCCAGCTGCAGCTTGCCCGCGCGGCCGGTCGGCTCGCCGAAGCGGGAGCGGAAGACCTCGGGGTTGAGGTCGTGGTGGTCGAAGACGAACTTGACCCCGGCGGCCTTCCAGGGCAGCGCGAGCGCCCAGTACGTGTCCGGCGGGTTGCAGGCCTGCATGACGTGGAAGCGGGCGCGGCGGCGGACCTTGAGGGTCAGCGCGGCCGTGCGCAGCCAGCAGTAGAGGAACTCCCACGCGTAGCCGAGCAGGCCGTCGGCCTGACGCGGCGGGGCGTACTTGTAGAGGTGCACGCCGTCCAGCACGGCGTAGCCGGGGTCGCCCGGGCCCTTGGGGCAGATGACGGAGACCTCGTACCCGGCGGCACGCAGGGCGCGGCACTCCAGCCACACCCTGCGGTCCAGCGGGACGGGCAGGTTCTGCACGATGATCAGCACATGCGGGGCCATCCAGCCCGACCTCATTCCTCGCGACAGGGCCGACACCTCAAGTTCGGCCGCGCCGGGGCTGTTGTTACACACCGTGGCCGTCGGGCGATGTGCAGGACGAGGGCTCGCCGGTGGTGGAGGTGTTCGGGTGTACGTGGCCTCGACCAGAGGCAGGGGTTCTGTGCCGCCATCCGCCGGTAGCCGCGTGCCGACCACCGTCGTCCTGCTGGGCACGGTGAGTCTGCTCACAGACGTCTCCTCGGAGATGGTGACCGCCTTCCTGCCCGTCTACGTGATCTTCAACCTGCAGATGTCGTATCTGCAGCTCGGTCTACTGGACGGGATTTACACCGGCGCGACCGCCGTGCTGCGGCTGGTTGGCGGGCACGTGTCCGATCGGATCCGCCGACCGAAGGCCGTCGCCGTCGCCGGGTACGGCCTGTCCGCGGCGACCAGGCTGGGCTTCCCGCTGGTCGGGGCGTCCGCGGGCGGGCTGGGCGGCGTGCTCGCCCTCGACCGCGCGGGCAAGGGCCTGCGCACGGCGCCGAGGGACGCGCTGATCTCGCTGTCCACCCCGGCCGACCAGCTCGGCGCCGCGTTCGGCGTGCACCGGATGATGGACACCGTCGGCGCGCTGATCGGCCCGCTGGCGACATTCGCGGTGCTGACCTGGCTGACCACCAGCCCCGGCCCGATCTTCATGATCAGCTTCTGCTTCGCGCTGCTGGGCGTGATCGTCCTGGTGTTCTTCGTCCGCGAGCACCGCTTCACCGGACCGCGCACCGCGGTCGTCTTCCGCGACGCGCTGGGGTTGCTGCGTCACCGCGGGTTGCGGCGCACCACGGTGGCGGCCGGGCTGCTCGGGCTGGCGACGATCTCCGACGCGTTCGTGTTCGTCGTCCTGCAGCGCGCGTCCGGGGTGTCGCCGACGCTGCTGGCGTTGATGCCGGTGGGGACGGCGCTGACGTTCCTGGTCCTGGCGACGCCGCTGGGCAGGCTGTCGGACCGCGTCGGGCGCTGGCGGGTGTTCTTCGCCGGGCACGTGGTGCTGCTGGCCGTGTACCTGTTGCTGCTGGGACCGTTCGACGGGCTGGCGCTCGTGATCGTGACGGTGGCGCTGCACGGCGTGTTCTACGCGGCCACGGACGGCGTGCTGATGGCGCACGGGGCGACGCTGGTGCCGGAGCGGCTGCGGGCCAGCGGGCTGTCGATCGTCCAGACGGGGCAGGCGCTGGCGCGCTTCGCGTCGTCGGTGGGGTTCGGGGTGCTGCTGACCACCCTGCCGTTCACCGCGGCGGTGCTGGTCGCCACGGGGGCGCTGGTCGCGGTGTTGGTGGCTGTCGTGCTGGTGATCCGCCCGGAGGTGTCCTGAGTGGTCGAGTGGCTGGGGCGGCACCGCGTCGCCGTCGGTGTGGCGTCGATGGTCATCGTCGTGATCGCGGCGTTGGTGTACGTGGTGAGCACGGTCCGCTCGGAGCGGGCGACGGGGTCGACCCCGGGCGCGGCGGTGTCGTCCGGCCTGCGGTTCGTGGACAACGGGGGCGGCCGCAACCTGGTCTCCGATGTGGACCCGTCGGGAGTGCGGACGTCGACGGAGATGTCCTGCCTGCGCGTGTATACGGCGAATGGGACGACGGTGTGCCTGCGCATGGGGCTGCCGGGGGCGTATGAGGCGGCGGTGTACGTCGGGGAGGCGCTGGTCCGCACGGTCCCGCTGCCCGGAACCCCGAGCCGCGCCCGGGTGTCGGCGTCGGGCCAGATCGTGTCCTGGACCGTCTTCGTCACCGGAGACTCCTACCTGGCCCCCGGCGGCTTCTCGACGAGGACCGGAATCCTGAACCTGAGCACCGGGGTGCTGGTGGAGTCGCTGGAGGAGTTCCCGACGGTGCTGATCGAGGGAAAGCCCGACAAGCGCGCCAACGAGAACTACTGGGGCGTGACCTTCACCGGCGACGACAACACGTTCTATGCGACATTGGGCTCCAGCGACCAGACGTGGCTGGTGAAGGGAAACCTCACCAACCGCACGGTGACCTCGGTCCGCAAGGACGCGGAGTGCCCGTCCCTTTCACCGGACGAGACCCGGATCGCGTACAAGAAACGCGCAGGCCGCCTGGGCGGCTGGCGGTTGTTCGTGTTGGATTTGGCGTCCGGCACGGAAACCGAACTACCGGGCTCGGACGGCGTGGACGACCAGGCGGCCTGGCTGGACCAGAACACGGTCGCGTACGCCAAGGTTCCCAGGGGCGGAAAACCCACCATCTACACCTCCCCAGCAGACGGCTCAGGCACCGCGACCGAACTCATCCCAGGCGCATCCTCCCCGTCCCCACGCGACTGATCTCCGTTCGGGGGATATCGGTTTACCGTAGGTGACAATCGGGTTTTGCCCAGTTTTCCGGCGCTACCCTGGAGACGTGAACGAGAACCCCCGCCCTGTCGAGGAGCGGATCACGGAGTTGGAGCGTGAGGTGGCCAGCATCCGGGAGGTCGCCGAGGATGCGCGCGTCGACGCCAAGGCTGCGCGCACGCTGGCCGCGGGCACCGATCGCGACCTCGCGGTGATCCGCGAGCAGCAGAAGGCTGACCGCTCCCTGATCCAGGCGCTCCGGGACACACAGATCGAGCACGGCCAACGCCTCACACGGCTCGAAGAGAAGGTCGACCGTGGCTTCGAACGAATCGATCTCAGGTTCGAGCAGATCGACCGGAACTTCGATCAGGTCAACGAGAACTTCGCTCACGTCGATCGCAAATTCGCCGTGGTCACCGCCGGAATCGAGCACATCACAACCCTGCTGACCGACCACATCGAGAAGAGCAACTAGCCACAGGGCGAGGGCCGTGCGGCCAACGGGGTTCGTGCGGTCCTCGCCTGCTGCTCAGGGCTGTCGGACCGCCTTCCCCGTGGCGTCGATGTTTCCCGACCACTCGACGATGCCGCCGCCGTCTAGGAGGACTTCGCCCCAGCCGCCCTTGGTGGGGCCGAAGCGGTTGTTCTTGATGATCGCGCCGCTCAGCGGGGTGCCCAGGCGGAGGATGTAGCCGCCGCCGGAGAGGTAGTTGCCGGTGACTTCGAGGTTCTTCGCCGGGTTCTCCGCGCTCGGCATGATGAAGATCGCGCCGTTCTGGTGGGCGCCGTCGTAGGCGAGGCCGTTGACGCTGATGTCGATGCGGTTGTTGCGGATCTTGAGGTTCGGGCCGCCGTAGGCCTGGATGCCGTCGTTGTGGGTGTTGTTCGGGGGTGAGCCGAAGACGCGCATTCCGTGGATGTGGTTCTGCTCGATGAGGCTGTCCCCGCGGCCGTTCTGGATGCCGTCCGGCGCGCCGGAGATGTCGTTGCGGATCAGGGTCATCCGGGCGTCGCCGTGGATGACGCCGTTGCCCCACTGCGGGCCCGGGATCTGGTCGTCCTTGTACGTGATCGTGGAGTCGCGCACGTCGACGTGGCCGCTGATCGCCATCAGCGGGGACCAGCTGCGGTGGTTGCCCTCGATCACCGAGCCGCGGATCGTCAGGGTGCCGTGGCCGCTGTACTCGACGCCGCCCTTGACCCAGACGCCCTCCAGCGTCACGTTGCCGCCCCCGAAGCGCAGGGCGCCCTCGTTCCACTCCGTGCCCGGCGGGGCCGACGCGGGGCCGTCGACGACCTTGAGGCGCTGGCGGTCCCCGCGGAAGCCGACCTGGCCGGGAGCCGGGACCGCGCCCGGGGCCAGAGCGCCCGGCGGCGTGGCGGTCTTGGACGTCGTCGGCTTGATCGTCGCCGTGGCCGACGTCGGCGCGGAGGTCACCGACGTCGGCGGCAGCAGGCTCGTCGTCGGCGGCGCGGTGGTCGGCGCCGGCTGGATCACCACCGGGTCCGGCGGCGGGACGGGCAGGTCGGGCGCGGGTTTCCCGGCCAGCGGCTTGCACGCGGCGACCAGCACCACGGCCGCCACCGCGGCGAGCAGGCGGGCGGATAAGTCCGCGGCCATGACGTCCTTCCCATTCGGCAATCCCCCGACGCCGTCGGCACTGTATGCACAGACGCCGCCAGATCACAACGAGGTCACGACGGACCCACCCTCGGTGTCACCGACAGTGACCCACCGGCACCAGTCGACGCTGGGTAACGATTCAACCGGGGAAGCGATGCCTCACCCGGGAGCCCCATCCGAGAACAGGACGCCGCCGATGCTCGCTGCCACCCGCGCCGAACTGCGCGGTCCCGCGCCGCGCGCGACCGTCCCGTGGTGGCGGACGGCGACGGCGCTGGCCTGCGTGCTCGGCGCCATCCGGGTCGCGGTGGTGGCCGCCGCGCCGTATCCGCAGGCGGTCGGGCTGTTCGACGACGACGCCTTCTACTACTTCGGCGTCGCCCGGCACATCGCCGAGGGCGACGGGTCCACGTTCAACGGCATCGACCCGACCAACGGCTATCACCCGCTGTGGCTGCTCGCCCTCGTCCCCGTGTTCTCGATAGCGGACAGTCACACCGCGCTCGTCGCTGTGAGCCTGCTCTCATTCGCGGTGCTCATCGGCGCGGCCCGGCAGATCGATCGGATCGGCGCGCTCACTGCCCGTCCCGTGCTCACGTTGGCATGGGCGACGCCGCTGCTGGTGACCGGCACGGCGGGCCCGTCGTTCTTCTTCTCCGGCATGGAGACCGGCCTGCTCCTGCTGGGCCTGCTCTGGCTGGCCGCGACGTGGCTGGCCTCCGACGGGTTCACCGCCCCCTGGTTCGGCGTCGGCGCCGCGGTGGCCACCGGCACGCTGATGGCGCTGACCGTCCTGGCCCGACTCGACGCCGTCTTCCCGATGGCGCTGCTGGGCGTGCTCGCCCTGGTCACCTGGCGCCGCAAGGGTTTGCCCTGGACGCGCCTCGGCGTGGCCGTCGCCGCCGTCCCGGCGCTCACGCTGGCGACGTACCTGGCGGTCAACCTCGCCGTGTTCGACACGCCGCTGCCGGTGTCCGGCCAGGCGAAGGCGCTCGGCGGCGGGTTGAACCCGGGCGTGGTCGGCCAGTTCCTGGTCTCCCCGGTCGTCTTCGGCGTCCCGACGCTGCTCGGTGTCGCGGCGCTCGTCGTCGTCATCGCCGCCGTGCTCCGCGGGCAGCCCGGTCTCCTCGGCAGGTCCGCGCAGTTCGGCGCGGTCGTGCTCGGGGGCGGCGTCCTCACCGTCGCCTACTACGCGCTGACCTCGTCGTGGCAGCTGTGGCCCTGGTACTTCTCGGCCGCCCCGCTCGCCGTCGCCCTGGCCGGGCCCGCCGTCGCCGCAGGCCGCACCGAGCGGCTGCCCCTGCGCGGCCTGGCCACCGGGGTCCTCGCGGTGCTGACGGTCGCGGCGGCGGGGATCACCGCGGCCCGCGCGGCAAGCGGCGGCGTGGAGCGGTCGGCCTTCATCGAGGCGGGCCCGGCCGCGGCCCGGCAGATCGACGCGCTGCTCCCGCTGGGCGCGCCCATCGCGATGGGCGACAGGGCGGGCAGCGTCGGCTACCACCTGCACCGGCCGCTGGTGCACCTGGAGGGCCTGGTCAACTCCGCTGAATACCTCGACGCCATGCGCGCGGGCACGGTCGGGGACTTCCTCGCCGAGCGCGGCGTCGCCCTCTACGCCCGCGGCGACGCCGACCCCGGGGAGCCGGTGCCCGAGCGGCCCGGCTGCCACCGGTTCACCGAGCCGCAGCAGGGTGGCGGCGTCAAGTTCACGCTGGTGGTGTGCGACCGTGATCTCGTGCTGACAACCCCGTTGAGTGACGGGACGTCCTACCGCGTGTGGCTTTATCGCGCCGAACCGCCGCGATGACGCCGCCGAACGGCCTAACGGCCCTCGGGACTGCACTACATGGAGTAACGGTCGCCCCGGTGGCCGCGATGGTAAAGCAGGCGCTGCGTCGTGGGTTGGGGCACGAATGGACTTCTGGAAGACTCTTCTAGTACTGCTCAAGCGCTGGTATGTGGCGCTTCCGGTGTTCGTGATCACGGTCGGCGCCGCGGGCGGCGTCTACCTCACCACCCCGATGGTCTACCAGTCGACCGGACTGCTGGTGCTGACCTCGCCGTCGAGCGGTCCGACCAGCATCGAGGACAAGGAGACCGGGCAGACCAACCCGCTGCTCGCCTTCGACTCCAGCCTGGCGATCTCGGCATCGATCGTCATCCAGACGATCAACACGCCGGTCGTGGTCAAGGAGCTGGGCGCGGACAAGCCCGAGCACACCTTCGAGCTCTCCGGCGGCAACGAGGGCGGCCCGTTCATCAGCGTGGTCACCGAGAGCGAGTCCGAGCCGGGCGCGCGCGAGCTGGCCGTGCAGGTGCTCGACCGGGTCCGCGCGGAGCTGACCAAGCGGCAGGAGGACCTCGGCGCCGCGCCGAGCACGTTCATCGGGGTCAACGAGATCGTCGCCCCGACCGAGCCGGAGGCGCTGACCGGCGGCAAGCTGCGCGCCGCTGGCGTGGCGATGGTGCTGGGCTTCTCGGCCTGCCTGGGCGCGGTGTTCGGTCTGGAGAGCTTCCAGAACCGCAAGCGCGGCAAGGACGAGCCCGATGACGCCGTCGAGACCACGCCCGCGCCCGTCGAGCCGGTGCGCCCCGCGCCCCGGCACACGATGGAGCGCACCCAGCGCATCCGCCCGATCCAGCCAGCCAACGGCAAACCAGCCAACGGCGTGCCCGCCGCGAAACCCCTGCCGAAGCCCGGCGCCAACCAGGCCGGGGCGTGGCCTGCCGAGGAGTACCGCGAGCCGCCGACCCGGATGGTGCGCCCCGCAGCGAAGCAGTCCGAGTCCGACGGCTGACCGATGAGCGCGCCCACCCCGCCGAAGGCGCGTGCCGACGGCGCCACCCTCGCCTGCGTGTACGCGCTGGTGATGACCGTCATCCCGGCGAGCATGGTGCTCAAGGGCGTGCCCATGGCCGTCACGCCGGGGATGATGGTCGGCTTCGTCATGGGTGTGCTGTGGTTCTGCGCGCAGCTCGTCACCACGCTCGGGGTCGCCAAGGGCCGCAACGCGGCGCGGACGGCGCTGTTCCTGTTCGCCCTGTCCCAGCTGGCCACCTACGGCGTGGCGACGTACGGGTACCTGCCCTCGGACGAGCTCGCCGCCGCCGACCGCACGCTGATCACGCTGACCGCGGTGTTCGCCGTCGGCCTGGCCGTGGTCGACGGCGTGCGCGGGCTCGACCGGATCGACCGCGTGCTCAAGACGATGGTCGTCGGCGCGACGTTCATGGCCTTCGTCGGCATCCTGCAGTTCTCCTTCGCCATCGATCTCACCCAGTACCTGACCCCGCCGATCCTCAAGGCCAACGGCGAGGTGTCGTTCGTGCTGGAGCGGTCGAACTTCCGCAGGCCCGCGGGCACGGCGGGGCATCCGATCGAGTTCGGCGTGGTGTGCGCGATGGCGGTCCCGATCGCCCTGCACTACGCGATGCGCGCCCGCGACTTCGGCGGCCCGGACAAGCGCTGGTGGTTCTGCCTGGGAATCCTGGCGATGGCGTCGATGCAGTCGCTGTCGCGCTCGGCGGTGCTGGCGCTGGCGATCGCGGCGATGTTCATCATCCCGGCGATGCCGCCCAAGCGCCGGGTGCGCGCGCTGTTCGGGATCGTGCTGTTCCTCGGCGCGATGCGGGTCATGGTGCCCGGCCTGGTCGGCACCCTCTACAGCCTCTTCACCTCCATCGACGAGGACCCGAGCGCGGAGAGCAGGCGGCGGGCGATCGAGCGGGCGGGCTCGGAGATCGCCGAGCACTTGATCTTCGGCCGCGGCATGGGGACCTACCTGCCGGAGAAGTACGGCTGGCTGGACAACCAGTACCTGGGCACGCTCGTGCAGAACGGGGTCCTGGGCATCCTCGCGCTGATCGGCCTCTACGCGGCGGGCTGGTACTGCTGCTTCCGGGCGCGGATGGTCACCAAGGACCCGAGGATCAAGGACCTGGCGGTGACGGTCGCGGCGTGCATCGCGGTGCCCGGCATCTCCTCGGCGACGTTCGACCTGCTCGGCTTCGCCGTCGCCACCGGATTCACCTTCCTGCTCGTCGGGCTCGCGGGGGCGCTCTGGCGGCACGTCCAAGAAGACGCCGCGCGGCCCGCGGCGCTACCCAGAACCGAGGTGGCCAGGTGAGCGTGGACGTCGGCGGGAAGGTCGGCAGGGGCGCGGTGTGGAGCCTGCTCAACACCGTCGTGCTGCGGCTCGGCACGCTGATCGCGGGCATCGCGCTCGCCCGCATCCTGACCCCGGCCGACTACGGCGTGTTCGCCGTCGCCCTGGTCGCGCTGACCCTGCTGCAGGCGTTCAACGAGCTGGGCGTGACGCTCGCGCTGGTGCGGTGGGAGCGCGACGTGCGCGAGTTCGCGCCGACGGCGCTGACGATCGCGGTGTCGTGCAGCGCGGCGCTGTACGCGGTGGTGTACTTCGCCGCGCCTGTGTACTGCGAGCTCATGGGCAGCCCGGACGCGGTGGGCGTGCTGCGGGTGCTGTGCCTGGCGGTGGTGCTCGACGGCATCGCTGTCGTCCCCGCCACGATCCTCAACCGGGAGTTCCTGCAGCGCACGCGGTTCTTCTGCGACGGCGCGGCGTTCGTGGTGGTGACGTCGCTGACGATCACGCTGGCGCTCTCCGGCGCGGGCCCGATGAGCTTCGCGATCGGCCAGGTGTCGGGCAACGTCGTCTCGGTGGTCTGCTATCTCGCGCTGTGCCCGGTGCGGGTGCGGCCGGGGTGGGACCCGGCCACGGCGCGGGAGCTGGTGCGCTTCGGGCTGCCGCTGGCCGCGGCGAGCCTGCTGGTGCTGTCGGTGACCAATGTGGACAAGATCGTCGTCGGCGCGTACACCGACGAGATCGCGCTGGGTCTGTACCTGATGGCGTTCAACCAGTCGAGCCTGCCGCTGCAGGTGTTCTCCGAGGCCGCGCGCCGGGTGTCGCTGGCGGGCTTCGCGCGGCTGGTGGACGACCGGCCCCGGCTGGAGCAGTCGCTGGCGCGGGGCACGGGCCTGCTGGTCGCCGCGGCGCTGCCCGTGTGCACCCTGCTCGCCTGTTACGCCTACCCGATGCTGCACGTGGTCTACGGCGCGCAATGGACCCCCGCCGCCGTGGTGCTGCAGGTGCTCGCCGGGCTGGGGCTGGTGCGCATCCTGCTGTTCATCGGCTATGACCTGCTGGTCGCGCTGGACGGCAACCGCTCGCTGGTGTGGCTGCAGGGGTTGTGGCTGGCGACGATGCTGCCCGCGCTGGTGGTCGGCACGCGGGTCGACGGCATCCGGGGGGCGGCGATCGCGCAGGTGGCGGTGGCCGCGGTCGTGGTGGTCCCGGCCTTCGCCTGGGTGATCCGGCGGCGCGGGCTGAGCCTGCGCCCGGCGGCGGCGGTGTGCGCGCGTCCGGCGATCGGCGGCGTGCTGATCGCGGTGTCGGCGGTCGCGGTGCACGCGGTGTTCGACGACCCGCTGCCGACGCTGCTCGTGGGAGGCGTCGTCGCGGCGCTGGTCTATCTGCCTGTGGTGTATCCGATGCGCGCCCTGCTGCCTGGGCGATCGAGGGAAGGGGCGTCCGCGTGAGCGCGCCGTTGAAGGACCGGGGCGGGCTGTCGGCGGGGGTGCGCCGGGCCCTGCGGGACCGGTTCGGGATCTGGCCGATGCACGAGGCGAAGACGAAGCTGCTGCTCGGGCGGCACGCCGTCGCCCTGCGGCGGTTCGAGGACGCCGAGGTCGCGCGCCTGCGACGACCGCTGCCCGTCCCGCTGGTGACCACGGTGATCCCGACCTACCGGCGGCCAGCGATGCTGGTGGACGCGGTGGATTCGGCCTTGGCGCAAACGATTGCGGACCACTTGGTCGTGGTGGTCGACGACGGCGGCGGGCTGCCCGCGCTGCCGTCGGACGAGCGGTTGGTCGCGGTGAGCCTGTCGCGGAACACCGGGGTGGTGGGCGTGGTGCGCAACGTGGGGATCCGGCTGTCGCACTCGCCGTACCTGGCCTTCCTCGACGACGACAACACCTGGCGGCCGGACCACCTGGAACTCGCCCTGGCCGCGATGCGCGAAGGCGCGGACCTGACGTACTCGGCCGTGCAACGCCACCGCGCCGACGGGACGGTGGTCGACGTGCTGAGCGCCCCCTTCGACCGCCACACCCTGGCCGACGCCGACCCGTACGTGGACACCAACGGCCTGGTCCTGCGCAGGAGCCCGACGGTGCTCTACAGCCGCCTGCCCAGGACCAAGACGACGATCCCCAAGGAGGACTGGGAGTTCGTGCACCGCGCCGCCCGCACCCGCGTCGTCCGCCACATCCCCGAGCCGACCGTGCGCTACCTGATCAACCCGGACAGCTATTACACCGACTGGGACTGATGCAACCTCCCCGGCGCCCGCGAGCGTGACTAGGGCGTAGCTACGCACTGCCCCAGGGGGATGGATGGATCGGGACGGCGAGTTCGCCGACTACTTCGCGGCCCGGGCGGACGCCATGCGCGGCACGGCTTACCTGCTGTGCGGCGACTGGCATCGCGCCGAGGACCTCGTGCAGACGGCGTTCGTCAAGCTCTACCGGGTGTGGAACCGGGTGTCGCGGCGGGACCGCCTCGACGCCTACACCCGGCAGATCGTGGTGCGTGCTTTCCTCGACGAGACCAGACGGGGGTTCTTCCACCGGGAACGGGTGACATCGCAGGTCGCGGACGGGTCGGCGCCGGAGTACGGGCCGGACGACCGCGTGGTGCTGATGGCCGCCCTGGCCCGGGTGCCCGCCCGCCAGCGCACGGCGCTGGTGCTGCGGTTCTGGGAGGACCTGTCGGTGGAGGAGACCGCCGCCGCGATGCGGTGCTCGGTGGGCACCGTCAAGAGCCAGACAAGCCGCGGTCTCTCCGCCCTGCGCGCACTGCTTCCCGCGCCCACGCGCTGAGAGGACACATGGACGAGCACGACCTGCGCCACGCCTTCAACCAGGCGATGGCCGACACCCCGCCCTCGATGGACACCGACGCCGCGCTCGCGCGCGCCCAGTCCGCCTACCGACGCAGGCGCACCGCGATGATGGGCGGTGGCGCGGCCGCCGCCGTGGCCGTCATCGCCGCGGGGGCGATCGCGCTGACCGGCGCCGCTCCCGGCGGCGCCGCTCCCGGACAGGCCGCGCCCGCGGTCCAGCCGACCGCCGCGGCCCAGTCGACCACCGCGGTCCAGCCGACCGACGCCGGGGCGTCGACGACGATCGCCACCCCCGCGACGGGCGTCCCGCCGAGCACCAGGCCGTCGTGGCCCAACGGCCAGACCGACCGCACGGCGAGCCGCGGCCCGCAGCACGCCCGCGGGGTCGAGCTGCTCGACCTGATCACCGCGGCGCTGCCCGAGGGGCTGGAGTCGCCGGAGCTGGAGTGGGCGAGCCCGGAGTACTCCGGCGACACCCGGTACCACCAGGCCCAGTACGCCGACACCATCAACGGTGTCGAGATCTGGGAGTACATGGCCACCATGCCGGTGGGCAGGGACGGCCGGTACGGCAAGCTGCTGATCGAGGTCCACACCCCCGGCAACGCCGACCCGACGGAGCCGTGCGCGCTCACCACGAACCTGTGGGGCATGGGCGGCGACTGCACGGTGGTCACCGTCGAGGGCAAGCAGGTCGGCCTGGTGCGCAAGCCCTCGGCCGACGGCCGCTTCGACCAGTGGGCCGCCTATCGCCACCCGGACGGCACGACGGTCGCCATCGCCCAGGCCAAGCGGTTCGACGGCGTCACCGAGCCCGCCATGACCGAGCTCCCGCTGACCACCGACCAGCTCCTGACCCTGGTCATCGCCGACCGGTTCGCCATCGGCTGACCCCCGAGGGCGACGCCTCCTGCCGGAGCGCAGGGGGCGTCGCCCCAATGGCTTACGCCCCACCGGAAAAGTCGTGGTCCCCGACGAACGCCCTTATGGTGCGGCCATGACCAAGACACCCAAGTCGATCGCCCTCGGCGGCGCGATCCGACAGGCCCGGCAGGCCCACGGGGAGACGTTGCGGGACTTCGCCGGACGCATGGGCGTCGACCCGGCGATGATGTCCCGCTGGGAGACCGGCGCCCGCTCCCCCCAACCGGAGAACGTGGCCCGGATGCTCACCGCGCTGGGCGTCACTGGCGAGCGGTACAAGGGCCTGATGACGCTGGCCTACGGCACCGGCCAAGACCAGTGGGTGGCGACGAGCCTGCCGGAACAGCAACAGCAGATGTTCGCCTTCGTCTCGTGCGAGCAGCAGGCCACACGGCTGGTGGAGTTCTCGCCGCTGCTGATTCCCGGTCTGCTCCAGACGACCGACTACACCCGGGCGATCATGTCCGCCCCCGGTGTCCCGCCAGCCGAGATCGAGGACCGGGTTCGGCTGCGAGCGGACCGCAAGGAGGTGATCCTGCGCCCACATCCGGCGCACCTCACGGCGATCATCGGAGAAGGCGCGCTCTACCAGGGAATTGGCGGTGCGGCAGTCACCGAGGGACAGCTCCGCTACCTGCTGGCGATCGGCAGGCGGGCGAACGTCGAGCTGCGGATCGTGCCCCATGGCACAGGTTGGCACCCCGGTCTCGAAGGTCCTTTTCACCTGATCGAGGGTGTTAACCTGATCACCAGCGTGTTCGTCGAGACGCGCCGCTCAACCCTGTGGCTGCACAAGGAAGCGGATGTGAGGGCATACAAGCAGGCCGTCGAGCTCATTCTGCGGCACGCGTTGAGCCCCGGGGACTCGATGCGGTTCGTCGCCCATCAGGTGCGCAGAATGGAGACCCGCCGTGACCTCCCCGACCACGTGGCGCAAGGCCACCCGTAGCCAGAACGGACCGACCTGCGTCGAGGTGGCGGGCTCGCTCGACCGGCTCCGCGACTCCAAGCACACCGGCCCCGTCCTCCGCGCCGACGTGCCCGCGCTGGTGCGCTACGTCAAGCGCGACTAACCGTCCGGGGCCCCGGCGCGGTCAGATGCCGTAGTAGGCGAAGACCGTCCTGCGCTGGTCCTCGACCGTCCCCACCTCCGCCGGTTCGGCCGAGGCGAACACGTCCACCACGTCCGTGCGCGGCTCCCCCGGCACCAGGCGGTACGCGGTGCGGCCGAGGTCGGCCTGGAGTTGTTCGGCGCTCGGGTGGACGTCGGGACGCGCGCCCTGGCAGCACAGCAGGTAGCCGTCGGCCTCCAGGGCGGCGCGCAGCTTGCGCAGGCAGGTGAACCAGTTGCCCGCCCGGTAGTCGACCGCCTCGCGGCCGTCGACGGACGCGCGGATGCGGATGTCGGGCTCGGCCAGCAGCTCGACGTCCACGGGCAGCCGCCCACCCGACCGCGAGTCCGCCCACAACCGCACGTCTACACCCCGAATCTGGCCCAGCGGGCCTCGCGGTACAGCTGCCGGACCCGGCGCGCGGGCGCGGTCAGGACCAGCGGGGACAGCGCCCTCGCCCGGCGGGCGCCCAAGCGCTGGCGCAGCCGCAGCGTCTTCCACTCCGGCAGCAGCTCCGCCGCCGGGTACGCCTCGCGGGCGAACTCGACCAGTTCGGCGATCGGGTCCGTGTCGGCCCGGCCCTTGTCGTAGGCGCGGCCCGCCCTGCGCAGGGCGTCGGCGGCCAGCACGCGGCGGACGCGGCGGTCGAGGTCCACGCGGTCGGGGAGGATGCCCTCAGCGCGCCGCACGATCGACTCGAAGGCGGCCAGGCGCTGCCGCAGGTCGCCGACCTGCGTCTCGTAGTACGCCTTCGACATGTTCGCCCCGTGCACCCGGTAGTACGCCTGGTCCACGCCCTTCAGGTACCCCACGTCGGCGTGCAGGGCGAAGCGCATCCACATCTCGATGTCGCCGGTGTGCTTCAGCGCCGGGTCGTAGCCGCCCAGCTTGTGCTGAAGCTGCGTGCGCACCACCACCTCGGGGGAGGTGATGCAGCCCTCGCCGAGGGCGAACCGCCTGCGCAGCCAGGTGAATCCGTTGTAGACGGTCCAGCCGCGGTCGGCCGTGCGCGCCGCCGGGAGCGGGTCGCTGCCGTCCCAGTGCAGCGGGCGGCCGTAGACGAACCCGACCTCCGGGTGCGCGTCCATCAGCCGCGCCGCCCGGCCGAGCGCGCCCGGGGTGAGGGCGTCGTCGGCGGACAGCAACGCGCAGTAGTCGGCCTTGGCCCAGTCGAGCAGGCCCTCGTTGTAGGTGGCGATGTGGCCGCGGTTCTCCGCGTGCTCCCACACCGTCACCCGGCTGTCGGCGTCGGCCAGCGCGCGGGCCACGTCGGCGCTGCCGTCGCCGGACGCGTCGTCGATGACCAGGACCCGGACGTCGACGCCCGGCTGGTCGAGCACGCTGCGCACGGCGACCGGCAGCACCGACCCGTACCGGTAGCACGGGATCACCACATCGACGCTGGCCAACTTCCACCTCCGAGATCTAGTTGTCGAAGACTGCGTCGACCCAGTAGTTCGATCCGTTACCGGGCCCGGCCGGGAACACACCGCCGCCGCCGTACTGGAACACGCCGTTGGGCTGCGCGCCGGTCGCGGGCGAGGTCAGCGGGCCGTTCACCTTGTCGCTGGTGAAGTAGTCCCGCGTGTACCCGTACCGGCCCGCGGAGGTCCAGAACGAGACCACGTAGGTCTGCCCCGCGGTCACCGGAACCGGTGTCGCGAAGGTCATGGTCTGCCACCCGCTGGACGTCTCGCCCTCGAACGCGCCGGTGGCCAGCAGGCCGCCGGTCGGCGACCACAGCGAGCCGGTGTGCGTGCCCGGGTCGCCCGCTGCCTTGTAGAACCGGACGCCGGTGATGACGCCGTCGGTGGCCGGGGTGATCCGCATGCCCAGCTCGACCGGGGAGTCGACCGCGAACTGCGCGGGCGCGTCCGTCGGGCGGAACAGGCTGCACGGGCACGCCCCGGACGGCGCCGTGGTGAACGACCAGGTCAGCGCCGAGGGCATCGGGTTGCCCATCGGGTCGCTGGCCAGCACGGACGCGGTGAGCGTCGCGCTGCCGGGCAGCGGGTCGGTCGAGACGAACGTCGCGCTCTTGTTGTCGGCGCCCATGTGCACCGCGCCGGGCACCGCGCTCGCGCCCTCGGACACGGTGAACTGCAGGTTCGCCGGGTTGACCGCCTCGTCGAACGTCACCGTGACGCCCGCCCCGGTGGAGACGCCGGTGGCGCCGTCGGCCGGGTTGGTGGCGGTCACCGACGGCGGCGTGGTGTCCGCGCCCTCGGTGTCGACGATGACGTCCACCCAGTAGTTGTTGTGGTTGAACGTGCTCGACGGGAAGCCGCCGCCGTAGACGTAGACGCCCTGGCCGCCCGCCGCTGGCGAGGACGGCGCGGTGAGGATGCCCCGCCCGGCGCCCTTGTCGGCGAAGTAGCCCGGGTCGACCGAGTACCGGCCGTTCGGGGCGCGGTAGGACGCCACGTACGTCTGCCCTGCCGAGATCTGCACGGGCTCGTCGAAGACCAGCGTCTGCCAGCCCGACGCCGTCTCGTCGACGAACGTGCCGTGCGCGATCCGCTCGCCGCCGGAGGTCCACACCGAGCCGGTGTGCGTGCCGGTGTTGTTGACCGCCTTGTAGAACCGCACGCCCGTCACCGTCGCGTTGGCGGCGACGGTGAACTTGACGCCCAGTTCGACGTCGCCGCCGTCGTTGGCGTCCAGCGTCGCGGGGGTGCGCTGCCCGAACAGGTTGCACGGGCAGGGCGCCAGGGTGGTCCCGGTGGTGAAGCTCCAGGACCGGGGCGCGGCCAGCGGGTTGCCGAAGCCGTCGGTGGCGTTGAGCGTCACCGAGTGCTGGGCGTTCGGCGGCAGCAGGTCGGTCGCGGTGAAGGTCACCGTGGGCCCGTCCGTGGTCACCGTGCCCGGGATGGGGTTGCCGCCCGCCTGCACGGTGAACTGCACGCTGCCGGGGTCGACGTCCTCGTTGAACGTCGCGGAGATCGACGAGTCGATGTGCGCGCCCGTGGCGCCCTCCGCCGGGCTCACCGAGTTGATCACCGGCCGGGTGTTGTCCGCGGTGTCGGTCGTGACGATCACGTCGACCCAGTAGTTGCCGCCGTTGAACGAGGTGTCCGGGAAGCCCTGGCCGTACTTGAACACGCCGTTGCCGCCTGCCACCGCGCTCGACTTCGGGGCGGTCAGCGGCACGATGCCCGCGCCCTTGTCGTTGAAGTAGCCCGCGTCGACGGAGTACCGGCCGACCGGCGCGTGGTAGGAGACCACGTACGGGGTGCCCGAGCGGATCTGCACGGGCTGGTCGAAGGTCAGTGTCTGCCACCCGGACGCGGTCTCGTTGCCGAAGGTGCCGCTGGCCAGCCGCTGGCCGCCGGGCGACCAGAGCGAGCCGGTGTGGGTGCCGGTGTTCGCGGCGGCCTTGTAGAAGCGCATGCCGGTGACGGTCGCGTTGACCGATGTCGTGAACTTGGTGCCCACCTCGATCGAGGCGTTGTCGCCGCTGTCCACCGTCGCGGGCGTGGCGTTGCCGAAGATGGTGCACGGGCACTGCTGCGCGCCGATGGTGACGTTGATCGTCATCGTGGCGCCCAGGGTGGCGCCGTCGTCGGACGCGCGGACCTTGATCGTGGCCGGGCCGAGCGCGGACGGCGTCCACTGGTAGCTCCAGGTGTCCAGCCCGTTCGCCCGCTTGAACGTCGCGCCGCCGTCGACGGAGACCTCGACGCCCGCCACCACGCCGCCGCCGACATCGATCGCGGTGCCGTTGATGTTGACGTTGGTGCCCGCCGGGATGGTCTGGCCCTCGGTCAGCCCGTTCACCGTGACCACGGGCCCGACCAGGTCGGTGCTCGGCGTGGCGGCGACCAGGCCGGGCATCAGCGTGCGCGGCTGCGCGCCCATGTCGGCGAGCATGTTGACCGTCGCCTGCTGCATCGCCGGGCTGGTCGGCGCGGTCGGCGGGGCGCCGTAGGGGAAGGTGTGGTCGTCGTCGAGGCCCCACGCCCACTGCACGGTCGCCGCGTTGAACACCAGCGCCTTGCTCTCCGGGTCGCGGTACAGCGTGATGTTGTGGTCGGCGGGGCCCGCGCCGTAGGTGTTGCCGTGGTCGAGCAGCAGCATGCCGAAGTCGACGTTGACGGTGGTGTGCGAGAGCCGGATGGAGCCCGCGGGGCGGTAGCCGTTGTCCGGGTCGGTGTCCCACTCGTAGCCGAGCGTGCCCGCCGGGAACGTCGTGGTGCCCGTCGCGGTGGCGACCGGGGTGTTGCGCCAGAACCGGTTGCGGCCGAAGGACGCGGGCACCTGCAGGGCGTCGGCGCGGTAGCCGTTGACCATGAACAGCGCGCCGATCAGCTGGTTCTCCGGCCTGCCGCCGTCCGAGGGCGGCGAGGAGCGCGGGTCGCGCCAGGTGCCGGTCCACTCCGGGCTCGGGTCGATCTTGGCCCCGCCCGGGGCCTTGGTCTCCTTGTAGCAGACCATCGTGCGGTAGGCGGTGTTCGAGCCGTCGATGGAGTTCTCGAACCGGGTCTTCCAGAACCAGGTGTTGCCCGAGGAGAAGAACAGGTCGACCCCGGCGTCGCGGGCGGCCTCGACGCCGTTCCACTGGGCGTTGTTGGCGTACTCGTCGTGGCCGCTGGAGAGGTAGATCTTGTGGTTCTTCAGCAGGGCGGGGTTGCGGGTGACGTCCACACCCGACAGGTAGCTGACGTCGTAGCCGTTGCGCTCCAGGAACCGCACCATCGGGTACTCGGCGTTGAGGAAGTTCGACGTGCCCGCGTTGCGGTACGGCCGGTTGTAGCTGACCTTGAACGCGCGGCCGTCGGGGGAGCCGGAGAAGCCGCCCTCGTAGAGGTTGAACTCGTTGACGCCGGGCCGGTCGCCGTACTTGTTGTAGGCCTGCCAGGTCTGGTCGGACGTCTGCACGACGATGTCCGATGTGGACGAGTCGTTGCGCACGACGAACGGGTACTGGCTCGCGCCCGCGCCGTCGTTGCGGATGAAGTTGGCGACGTAGAAGCCCGAGACCGCCGTCGAGGGCACGAACCAGCTCGCCGACACGCCCCAGTTGCCGCAGTCGACCAGGCCGGTGGCGCCGTCGTAGGAGCACTGCGGCTGGTGCTGCGGCAGCGGCACCGACGGGTTCAGCGTGGCGACCCTGCGCCCGCCGTGGCCCTGGTACCAGCCGAGGCGCACGATGTCGACCACGTAGTTCGTGCTCGGCGTCTTGATCTTGAAGTCCAGCCGCTGGCCGGGCTGCACGCTGGCCGCGGTGGCGAAGCCCTCGATGTCGCCGTAGGGCGACTCGATGAACCAGTTGTCCTTCGGCGTGCCCGCCTTGGAGTTCTCGCACACGATCGGGTTCGTCGGCGCGTCGCACGGCCCCGCGGACGCGGGCGTGGCGACGAGCAGCGGCAGCCCCACCGCCACGAGCAAACCCGAGAGGACGATCCGGATCGTCCGCGCCCGACCAGTCGCCCGGTCCATGGGAGCCTCCACGGCTAGTTACCTTCTGTAATTGGAGCGGGGCGGCCTCGACCGGGCCGTCACTGCGCCTCGTCTGGACATCGCCGGTCCATCCCATCCCGTTACCCCCATTGGGGGAAGGAGATGTGGTCCGGCGCCGCGGATTGTCCGAAGTGTCGCGACCGACGAGGGATTTCGCGTCTCCGGCCGCTCACGGTCGGTAGCCATACCGGCTCTGACCTGCGGTTTCCCCTCACTGTCCTAATAAGACGACTGGTTGGTGAACAACGGGACAATTCCCCGGATGGTCAGGCCCGCACCGCGTCGGCCAGTTCGGCGACGACCCGTTCCTGCTGCTCGACGGTGATCTCCGGGAACAGCGGCAGCGACAGGATCTCCCCCGCGGCCCGCTCGCTGACCGGGAAGTCGCCCCTGCCGTAGCACAGCCCGGCGAACGCGCCGGTCAGGTGCACCGGGGTCGGGTAGTGGATGCCCGCGCCGATCCCGGCCGCGTGCAGCTTGCCGAGCACGGTGTCGCGGTCGGCCACGCGCACGACGTACAGGTGCCACACGGGCACGTTGCCGTCGGCGACGACCGGGGTGACCACACCGGGCACATCGGACAGCAGCGCGGTGTAGCGCTCGGCGGCGGCCCGGCGCGCGGCGTTCCAGCCGTCGAGCCTGCGCAGCTTCGCCGAGAGCACGACGGCCTGCAGGGTGTCGAGCCTGCTGTTGAACCCGAGCACGGGGTGCTCGTACTTGCGCGGCGAGCCGTGCGCGCCCAGCAGCCGGACCCGCTCGGCGAGGTCGGCGCGCGCGGTGGTCACCGCGCCCGCGTCGCCGTAGGCGCCGAGGTTCTTGCCCGGGTAGAAGCTGGTGGCGGCGATGTCGCCCAGCGAGCCGCAGACAGCGCCGTGCCGGGTCGCGCCCTGCGACTGCGCGGCGTCCTCGACGACGGCCACGTTGGCGGGCAGCAGCACGCGCAGCTGCTCGACCGGCGCTGCCTGACCGTAGAGGTCCACCGGCAGCACCGCGCGGGTGCGGGTGGTGACCGCCGCGGCGGCTGCCTCGACGTCGATGAGCAGGGTGTCGGGGTCGCAGTCGACCAGCACGGGTGTCGCGCCGGTGCGGGCGACGGCCTCGGCGGTGGCGATGAAGGTGTTGGCGGGCAGCACGCACTCGTCGCCGGGGCCGATCCCGAGCGCGCGCAGCGCGAGTTCGATGGCGTCGGTGCCGTTGCCGACGCCCACGCAGTGGTCCACGCCCGCGAACCGGGCGTACTCGGCCTCGAACTCGGCGACCTGCGGGCCGCCGACGAACGCGGTCCTGGCCAGCACGGCCGCCCAGCCCTCGGCGACCTCGTCGGCCACGGCGGCGTGCTGGGCGGCGAGGTCGACAAGCGGGATGGTCATGGGTTCTCCTTGAGTAGCCGGGCCGGGACTCCCGCCCAGGTCTGGCGCGCGGGCACGTCGGCGAGCACGACCGCGCCCATGCCGACGACCGCTTCGGTTCCGATGTGGACGCCCTGGCGCACCAGCGCGCCCGCGCCCAGGTAGGCCGACTCGCCGACGGTGACGTTCCCGGCGAGGGTGGCCCGGCCCGCGAGGGTGGCGTGGTCGCCGACCTCGTCGTCGTGGGTCATGAGGACGTGCGGCATGGCCAGCACGTGCCTGCCGACGCGCTGCGGCGCGGTGATGACCGCGCCCGCCAGCAGGACCGTGCCCGCGCCGAGCTCGACGCCGTGGGCGACCGAGGCGGCCGGGTGGACCAGCGTGGCGTAGCGCTCGTCGGGGAGCCCGAGCCGGGCGGCCACCGCGGCCCGGCCCGAGGGCCGGGCGGGGTTGGCGACGCAGAGCAGCACGGCGGCGTCGCTGTGGTCGTGCACGAGGTCGAGCCCGCCGAGCACCGGCACGCCGTCCACAGTGGTCCCGTGGCGGGCGGCGTCGTCGTCGAGCATGCCGAGGACGGGGGCGCCGAGCGCGCGGGCTGCGGCCAGGACCTCCCGCGCCAGCCCGCCCGCCCCGACCAGCAGCAGGGGGCGGGTCATCGGGTCAGTTCCCGGTGCCAGACCTCAAGGGACAGCAGCGTCCAGAGCCTGGGCTGCTCGTTGCGGTCGCCGGAGTTGTGGTCGTCGACGAGCCTGCGGACGGCGGCCGCGTCGAGCACGTCGGCGACGAAGGACGACGGGCCGGTCAGCAGGTCGGCGGCCATGTCGCGCAGGCCGCCGCGGAACCAGGCGTCCAGCGGGACCTTGAACCCGGACTTGGGCCGGTCCACCACGTCGTCGGGCAGGTGCCTGCGGGCGACCTCCTTGACCACCCACTTGGTCACCCCGCCCCGCACCTTGACCGCGGACGGGAGCGCGAACGCCAGCTCGACCAGCCGGTGGTCCAGGAACGGCGGGCGCAGCTCCAGCGACGCGGCCATCGACATCCGGTCGCCGCGCTCCAGCAGGTTGTCGGCCAGCCAGGCGTGCGAGTCGGCGTAGAGCATGCGGCGCAGCGCGTCGCCCCGGCCGCGGCGGTACGCCTCGGGCGCAGGCCGGGTGGCCGGGCCGCCGAGCAGCGCCGTGCGCTCGGCGGTGGTGAACGGGGCGAACCAGCCGCGCATCCGCTCGGCCGCCGACGGCTCGGCCAGCGCCCGCACGGCCACCCCCAGCCGGGCCCTGGACGCGGGCAGCGACCGCTCGACCCTCGGCAGGACGAGCCCGCGGCCGGCGGCGAGCCCCGCCCACCGGGTGACGCCCGCGTACCGGTACTTGGGGTATCCGCCGAACAGCTCGTCGCTGCCCTCGCCGGACAGCACCACCTTCACGTGCTGGCGGGCCAGTTCGGCCAGCCGGAACACCGCCACGTCGGCGGGCTCGGACAGCGGCGCGTCGCGGTGCCAGCTCAGCCGCGCCCAGGAGTCGCGGAAGTCCTCGGCGGTGACGGTGACCTCGTGGTGCTCGCTGCCGACGATCCCGGCGACCCTGCGCGCCCACGCGACCTCGTCCACCCGCTCGTCGCCGAACCCGGCGCTGAAGGTGTGCAGTCCTTCGCCCTGCCTTGCCTTGGACACCAGCGCGGTGATCAGGCTGGAGTCAATGCCACCGGAGAGGTAGGCGCCGACCGGCACGTCCGCGACCAGAGCGTCGGCGATCGAGGCGTCCAACGCCTCCGACACCAGCCGGACGGCCTCGTCAGGGGGCGTGGGGCGGGTGCCGGAGACCGGCAGCTCCCAGTACGCGCGCAGCCGCACCTGCCCGTCGCGGCCCAGCGTCAGCCGGTGCCCCTGCGGGACCTTCCGCACGCCCTCGACCAGCGTGTACGGCGCGGGCACCGACCGGTGCGCGAGGTAGTCGTGCAGGCTCGCCCGGTCCACCCCGGGCCGCCCGATCACCGGGAACAGCGCCTTGATCTCCGAGGCGAACGCGAACACCTTGTCGTCGCGGTAGTAGTACAGCGGCAGGATGCCCAGCCGGTCGCGCACGAGGTGCAGCTCCTGCGTGCGCCCGTCGAACACCGCGTACGCGAACTGACCGCGCAGGTGGCGCACGCCGTCGACGCCGTCGCGCAGGTACACCGCCAGCAGCGTCTCGGTGTCGCCGGACGTCCGGAACGGGTAGTCCACACCGGACCGCAGCTCGCGGTAGTTGAGGATCTCGCCGTTGAACGCCAGGTGCACGTCCCCGGCCGACATGGGCTGCCGGGACGCGCCCAGGTCGATGATCGACAGCCGGGTGTGGGCGAACCCGACCGGGCCATCGGCCCACGTGCCCGCGTCGTCCGGGCCGCGGTGGTGCAGGACCTTGGCCATCTCGGCCAGCACCCCGGGGTCGGCCGGGGCGCCGTCGAGGCGCCGGTATCCGGCGATGCCGCACATGGCTATCCCTCCGCCAGGTCCATGAGCTGGCGGGCGCGGGAGTCCCACGACGCCGACAGCACCGAGGCCCTGCGCCCCTCCGGCGTCGACAGCCCGCCGGTCTCCAGCACGTCCCGCACGGCCTTGACGAACGCGTCGTGGCCCTGCACGACGGTGATCCGGTCGGCGTAGTGGCGGACCTCGGGGAAGTCCGTGCTCACCGTGGCCAGCCCGAGCGCCAGGTACTCCTTGAGCTTGATCGGGTTGGCGTGGGTGATCCAGTCGTTGTCCAGCCACGGCATGATCGCCACGTCGAAGCCCGACCCGTAGGCGGGGATCTCGGCGTAGGGCTTGAAGCCGAGCCAGTGGATGTTGGGGTGGCGCTCGAACCGCTCCATCGAGATCGAGGTGTCCCCGACCAGCACCAGCGAGGCCTCCGGGATGTCCTCGGCCAGCCGCTCCAGCAGGTCGAAGTCGACCAGGTAGTCGTCGAGGCCGCCGAAGAAGCCGATGCGCGGGCCGGGGATGGCCGCCAGGTCGGCGGGCAGGGTGTCGCGGCGCCGGAAGTGCTGGAGGTCCACGCCGTGGTCGAGGAAGTGCGCCCGCTCTCCGGTGACCGGCGAGTCCTCGGCTTGCAGCGACCGGCTGACGTAGAGCACGTGGTCGGCGCCCGCGAGCAGCTTGGCCTCCAGCGCGGCGATGGCCCGCTGGTCGGCCTCGGGGAACGCCGAGTGCCGGTCGGAGCGGTTGAACACCAGCGAGCGGCGCTTCATCGGCTCCACCACGTCCCACGCGGTCGGGATGGTCGCCACGATGACCGGGTTGCGGATGCCCAGCGCCAGCGACACCGCCCGCACCTGGGCGCGCACCAGGACCGCGTTGAGCTTCCGCAGCGCCGGGTTGCCGTAGAACGGCAGCGGCAGCGGCGTCATCACGTGGTAGTTGGACACGTCCGGCAGCGGCCGCCGCACCAGCTTGGCCACGCTCGCGGCCTTGCGCGCGATCCGGCGCAGGACCTGCGTGCTCCGGCCGGGCGTCGGCATCCGCAGTCCGATGCTGTTGACCAGCAGCACCTTCCGGTGCTCGGCGATGCGGGTGAGCAGCTGGAAGTCCGAGTGCGCCTGGTTGTGGTACCACCAGTCCTGCGCGGAGAAGCAGAGGTAGGGCGGGCCGTCGCCGTCCAGCGGCGCGGGCCAGCGGGGCATGGTCAGCAGCGCCCGCGCCGCCTGCCGGTGCCGGGCCGAGCCGCGCGCGGCGCGGATCAGGCTGTCGGCCATCGCCGCCAGCCACATGCCCGCGGCGGCCAGCGCGCCGAACCGCTCCCGGTGCAGCCGCACCTTGTTCGTCACGACCAGCGACCACAGCCGCGCCGAGGTCGTGGACTCCCCGCCGAGGTGCACGGCGGTCGCGGCGGGCTCGTACCGGGTGGCGAAGCCCGCCCGGCCCGCGCGCAGCATGAAGTCGGTCTCCTCGGAGTACAGCAGGAACCGCTCCTCCAGCGGCCCGACCGCGTCCAGGCACTCCCGGGAGACCAGCCAGGCCGCGCCGGTCGCCCAGTCGTGCTCGCCCGCGCGCTCGTAGGCCCTCGGGTGGGTGACCGTCTCGCCGAGCAGCCGCCAGCGGCCCGCGCGCGTGCCGCCGAGCACGGCCTCGCCGAGCGTGCGCAGGCTGGTGGGGGCTCGTCGCAGCGAGTGCTGGACGCGGCCCTCCTCGTCGGTCAGCTTGGGCACGGCGATGCCCGCCGGGCGCAGCGCGCGCTGCAACACCGCGACAGAGCCGGGCGCCAGCCGCACGTCGGCGTTGAGCACGAGCACGTCGCAGCCGTCGGCGTGGCCGATGCCCGCGTTGACGCCCGCGCCGAAGCCGTCGTTGTCCGCCCGGTGCACGATCTTGGCGGCCGGGTCGGCAGCGGCGGCGACCTCGGCGGTGCCGTCGGTGGAGGCGTTGTCCACCACGACGACCCGCGCGTCCACGCCGTCGAGCGCGGCGGGCAGCGAGGCGAGGCAGTCGGCGATGACGTCGGCGCTGTTGTAGGTCACGATGACCACCGCGACGGGCCTCACCCGCCCACCGCCTCGACCAGCGCCGACACGACCAGCCGCTGGTCGTCGTCGGTCAGCTCGTGGTGCAGCGGCAGGATCACCGACCGCAACGCGATCCGCTCGGTGACGGCCAGCGGGCCGTGCGGGTGGCCCTCGTAGGCGGGCTCCAGGTGCGCGGCCATGATCCCGCGCCGGGCCGATACGCCCCGCGCGGCCAGCGCGGCCAGCACCTCGGGCAGGCCGGGCGCGGACTCGGGCAGCATCACCCAGAACGACTGGAAGTTGGTCGTGCCGTGCGCCGGGTCGGTCACCGCGGACAGGCCGTGCGGCGCGAGCAGGTCGTGGTAGCTGGCGGCCAGCTCGCGCCGCTGCTTGACGATCCCGTCGAGCCGGTCCAGCTGCACCAGGCCCATCGCGGCCTGCACGTCGGTCATCCGGTAGTTGAACGCGGTCTCCACATAGGACTCGACGACCGCGCCGCCGGAGGCGTGCCGGTCGGCGGCGGAGACGCTCATGCCGTGCTCGCGCAGCCTGCGCAGGCGCGTGGCCCACTCGGCGTCGTCGGTGGTCACCATGCCGCCCTCGCCGGTGGTGATCAGCTTGCGCGGGTGGAAGGACCACGCCGCCAGCAGCGCGCCGCTGCCGACCGGCCGCCCGTGCAGCGTCGACCCCGCCGCGCACGCGGCGTCCTCGACCACCGGGACCTCGCCAGCGACCGCCCGGATCGCCGGGATGTCGGCGGGGACGCCCGCCTGGTGCACGACCATGACGGCCTTGGTCCGCTCGGTCAGCGCCGCCTTGACCGTCTCGGCCGTCAGGTTGCCGGTCACCGGGTCGACGTCGGCGAACACCGGGTTCGCCCCGCAGTACCGCACCGCGTTCGCCGAGGCGATGAACGACAGCGACGGCACCACCACGTCGTCGCCCGGGCCGACGCCCAGCAGGTGCAGGCACAGGTGCAGGCCGGTCGTGCAGCTGGACACGGCAACGCCGTGGCCCGCGCCGACCCGCTCGGCGAACGCCTTCTCGAAGGCGGCCACCCTCGGCCCCTGCGCCACCCAGCCCGACCGCACGGCCTCGGCGACCGCCGCCGCCTCGGCCTCGCCGAGCAGCGGCTTCATCACCGGGATGGCCATCAGCCCGCCGCCCCGTTCTCGGCCGCGGCCTTCTCCGCACGCCACCAGGCCACGAGGTCGCGCAGCCCGTCGGCCATCTTGATCTCCGGGCGCCAGCCCAGCTCGCGGTCGGCAGCGGAGATGTCGGCCAGCCTGCGGGTCACGCCGTTGACCTTGCGCTCCGGGCCGTGCTCGACGCCGAGGTCGGAGTCCATCGCCGACAGCAGCGCCTGCGCGAGCCCCAGCAGGCTGGTCTCCTCAGCGGAGGCGATGTTGTAGACCGTGTCCGTCACGTCCGCCTGGGCGGCCAGTAGGTTGGCGCGGGCGATGTCGTGCACGTGCACGAAGTCCATCGTCTGCGCGCCGTCGCCGAAGATCAGCGGCGCCTTTCCGTCGGCGATGCGCTCCATCCAGCGGATCAGCACCTCGGTGTAGAGGCCGTGGACGTCCATGCGCGGGCCGTAGACGTTGAAGTAGCGCAGCGCCACGTAGTCCAGGTCCTTCATGGCCTTGAAGCTGCGCAGCATGCCCTCGTTGAACGCCTTGGCGGCGCCGTAGAAGGTGTCGTTGTTGTACGGGTGGTGCCGCTCGGTCGTGGGGAACTCCTCGGCCAGCCCGTACACCGAGGCAGACGAGGAGGCGACCAGCTTCTTGACCCCGTGCTCCGCCGCCGCCTCGATGACGGTGAACGTGCCGTCCACCAGGCACTCCAGGGCCAGCCTCGGCTCCTCGGCGCACTGGGTGATCCGGATGGCGGCCAGGTGGAACACCAGGTCCATGCCCCGGGTCAGCTCGCCGACCAGCGCGCGGTCGTTGATGTCGCCGTCGACCACGCGCAGCCGGTCGCCCGCGGCCTCGCTCGCCGCGGCCAGGTTCGCCCTGCGGCCGCGCACGAAGTTGTCCAGCACGACGACCTCGGCCGCGCCCGCGGCGACCAGCCGGTCCACCACTGCCGACCCGATCGTCCCCGCGCCGCCGGTCACCAGCGCCCGCTGGCCCTCGATCGGCTGTGCGTACCCGCTCACGCCGACACCTCCGCGACCAGCTCGCCGAGGACCGGCATGAACGCCCCGCCCTGCGCCAGCGACGCCGAGGCGGCTTCCAAGATCGACAACACCCTCAACCCCTGTCGTCCGTCCGTCAGCGGCGGACGGCTCTCCGCGATGGATGCCTGGAACTCCGCCATCACCGCCCGCAGCGCCTCCCGCTCGGGCAGCGCGGGCGCGACCATGTCGCCGGTCCGGTACGACACCAGCGTCTGCGCCTTGGTCTCCGGGCCGATGTCGTCGGCCACCCGGTCCACGCCCCGGTCGTAGACCGCCAGGCGCTGGCTCGGGTTGAGGTCGTCCCAGACGATCGTGCGGGCCGACCCGCCGATCACCATCGTGCGGATCTTGGTCGGGGACAGCCAGTTCACGTGCACGTGCGCCATCACGCCGCCGGACAGCTGCAGCGTCAGGTGCGCCACGCAGGCCCGGCCCGCGCCGATCGGGTCGGACCCGTGCGCGGCCACCGACAGCGGCACCACGCCGTCGGGCAGGATCGACAGGAAGATCGACAGGTCGTGCGGGGCCAGGTCCCACAGCACGTCCACGTCCGGCTGCACGAGGCCGAGGTTGATGCGCACGGAGTCCAGGTACTGGATGTCGCCCAGCGCCCCGGAGCGGATCTGCTCCCGCAGGTGCGCCACGGCCGGGGTGTAGCAGTAGGTGTGGTCGAGCATCAGGGTCAGGCCCCGGCGCTCGGCGGCCTCGACCAGCTCGCGGCCCTCGGCGTAGGTGGCGGCCAGCGGCTTCTCCACCAGCACGTGCTTGCCCGCCTCCAGGGCGGCCATGGCCACCGGCAGGTGCGTCTTGGCGGGCGTGGCGATCGCGACGGCGTGCACGGCCGGGTCGGCGAGCACCTCGTCGAGCGAGTCCGACACCCGCACGGTCGAGTAGCCGCCCAGGACCCGGCGCGCGCGGTCGGCGTCGAGGTCGCACAGGTACTCCAGGCGCAGACCCGGTGTGGCCTGGGCGTTGCGGACCAGGTTCGGTCCCCAGTACCCGGCGCCGATCACGGCGAGGCCGATGGTTCCCACGGTGAGATCCCCTATCAACAGAAGCGGTCAGTAAGCGCCTTGGCCGGAGAACACGGCCCGGATGGTCTTCCAGAGGATCACCGCGTCGAGGGCGAGCGACCAGTCCTCGACGTAGCGCAGGTCGAGCCGGACCGCCTCCTCCCACGGCAGGTCGCTGCGGCCGCTGACCTGCCACAGGCCGGTCAGGCCGGGCTTGACCAGCAGCCTGCGCCGCACGTCGGGGGCGTAGCGAGCGGTCTCCTCCGGCAGCGGCGGCCGGGGTCCCACGAGGGACATCGGGCCCGCGAGCACGTTGAACAGCTGCGGCAGCTCGTCGATGGAGTAGCGGCGCAGCACCGCGCCCACGCGGGTGATCCTCGGGTCGTGCCGCATCTTGAACAGCAGGCCGTGGCCCTCGTTGCGGTCGGCGAGCTGGGCGACCATCCGGTGGGCGTCGACGACCATCGTGCGGAACTTGACGATGGTGAACTCGCGGCCGTCCTTGCCCACGCGCCGCTGCTTGTAGAACACCGGGCCGCGGCTGTCGAGCTTGATCGCCAGCGCGACCGCCACCATGACGGGGGCCAGCAGGGCCAGCAGCACGAACGAGCCGACCTTGTCGAACACGTCCTTGATCACGCGCCGCACGCCGGTGAACGACGGGGCGGACACGCGCAGCAGCGGCATGCCGAGCACCGCGTCGACGTGCAGGCGCGGCCCGGCGACCTCCATCAGGACGGGCGCGACGACCATCTCCGCGCCGCTGCCCTCCAGGTTCCAGGCCAGCTGCTGCAGCCGCTTGGGCGTCCAGTACTGGTCCGGGGTGACCGCGACGATCCGGTAGCCGCCGCGGCGGGCGTGGGTGGCCAGGTCGTGCAGGCGTCCGACGACGGAGACGCCTTCCAGCTCGTTGTCGTCGTCGCCGCGGCCGTCGGTGGTGCAGACGGCGTCGACGCGCCAGCCCAGGTACGGGGTGTTGCGGGTGCGGGTGATCAGGTCGCGCAGCGTCTCGGTGCTGCCCGCGGCCATGACCGGGAGCAGGCAGCGGCCCTCGCGTCGTCTGCGGTGCAGCAGCTGCCGCAGCGCGTACCGCAGGGGGAACACCAGCATCGCGGTCGCGGGGACGACCACGAAGACCCACGGCCGCATGCGGTCGACGTCGAACAGCAGCCCGGCGAGGGCGAGGACGACCGCGCCCGCCACGAACGCCCGTCCGACCCGCCGGAACTCCTCGACGCCGTGCCCGAGCACGGCCGAGTTCCAGACCCGGTTCACGGCGAGGGCGCCGAGCAGCACGAAGAAGGTGACGAAGGTCACTGGATGCACCAGCGGCTCGCCTGGCCGCGCGTAGGCGGTGACGGCGCCGCCGACGACGAGTGCGCCGGTGGCGATGGCAGCCAGATCGGCGAGCAGGACTCCCGCCCGATACCGCGGCTCCCACCCCGCGACGGGCGGGAACGAGGGCTCGCCCGCGGGAAGACCGGACCCGCGCGCCCGCCGAGGCTGCGGCGGCGCGGGCCAGGTGACTGGTCTTCGACGCGGGAACCCAACTTGGTCACGCATTGTTCATCCCCCGGTTAGGCCGGTGTGGGCGCGCTGGCGCGGGCGGCTCCCCGAAGTCCCGAACCAGGCAAATCTCTTGGGTCGACCCAGCTCCCGACGGTCTCCGTCGATCTCGGGTCGCGCTACCTGATTCGCTCCCCCACCCAGCGCCGTTACACACAGAGTCAGGAACCAGCCGACTCCATCCCCCAACAAAACTTTCGGTACCCGCTTTGCTACACCCTGAGTAGCTTCGCCATTCACCGAACCGTCACCGAAGCCACGAAACCGGCTGCTCACGGTAGTCAGCCGGACCACAAACGACAGTCTCCACAGGACGGACAAAGCAATCACTTTCCGTCACCCACCCGCAAAGCCGACTACGTCACACCCCCCGTCGGCCCACCCCGCACCCCCGCCACCCGGCCCCACCCCCACTAGGACACCCGCACTTCGCAAATTGCTCTGCCCCTCCCTCAATAGATGTGACGTGCAACACAAAGGGAGACGAGCAGGGAAACCGAGCGACCAGGGCACGCAGCAGGATCCACGACGGCAGACGGACCACGAACAGCCAGGACGGCAGATACCAGCAACCGAGCCACGAGACGGTTGACCGCGACAAGACGACCAGGGGGACAGGCCAGCCCCAAAGACGAGCCGGAGGAGACGCCCAGAGGCAGGAGGCCACCCCCGGAGAGCAGCCGCGCCCATCGGCAGCGGTCTCCGGCCCCCAAGCAGAGGCGCCAGACCCGAGCCGGAAACACCAGCCAAGACTGGAAGCAATCAACCGAACGACGGAACCCGACTCACACCAAGCAGACAGGCCCCCAACTACCAGCCATCACCCACCACCGCCGCCAGCCAGCCAAGCCGCGAGACCCACCACCCACCGCACCAGGCAGACCAACGACCCACCCCGACCCGCAACCACGCCGGGTCGGCCACCGACCGCACCGTGGGGGCCTGGGGGCTCGGCCCCCAGAAACGACGACGGACGACCAGGTCCACGCATTCCGTGGACACAGGTCGCCCGAGGACGTGGCCAGGGGCGGGGTCGAACCGCCGACCTACCGCTTTTCAGGCGGTCGCTCGTACCAACTGAGCTACCTGGCCTAGCTCCGGCCACAGACACCAGAACTTGCGACCCTGACGGGACTCGAACCCGCGACCTTCGCCGTGACAGGGCGACGCGCTAACCAACTGCGCCACAGGGCCTTGCTGTACTTCCGTGCTCCCAACGGGATTCGAACCCGCGCTGCCGCCTTGAAAGGGCGGAGTCCTAGGCCGCTAGACGATGGGAGCCGACCTATGCTCGTCCGGTGTTCGCTGGGAGCACGCATAGCTTATGACACGTCCCCGCCAAGACCAAAACGGGACCCCCCTAAACCGCTCTACCTGCGGAAACAAGCCCCGCAGCGCCCCCAAGGCCGGTCGGCCCGGCAGCGGGGCGGGCGCGGCCGGGCGCGGCCTTCCGTCGGACGGGTGATCGACCGGCGGGCGTCACGGCAGGCCGGAATTGCCCCGAGGAACGCCCGCGGTCGGCTCCGGCGGGCAATTCCGCCGGAGCCCGGGAACACCGCATGATCGAAATAGGTCGGCCACCTGATTTCGCTATCGGCGAACGGGTGGAACGCCGTCTTCCCCGTCGATGAGCCCCAGCATTTCGAGCAGCTCGCGGCAGTCTTCGGTATCCTGCGCGCCGCAGGCCACGGCCAGTCGGGCGCGTCGGACCTGCTCCTCCGTCACCCGGGAGCCCTCGCCGGAACGGGGCGCGGGCACGCCCGTGGAGAAATTCCCCGATCCGCCCAGGCTGTCCTGGCGTAGCAAAAACGAACGAACTTCCAAAGACCCGCTCATCCCGCCTCCCCGGCTTTTTGTTTGGCGTGAGGCTATGAGAGATCTCGCCCAGGTCACAGCCCCCTGGGGAGTGAACCGGACTACCCGCTGGGTAGCCGTGTGTAACCCGGTTCCCAGTTGACGTCTGGAGTGGATAGTGGTCAACCGGCAACCGTGTCACCCATTCGGCCGCTAGGCGGCCGTGGACCGCCACAGCGGGGTCACGGAGAGCTGACTTGTGGCCGGTTCGTGGTCCCGGTCACAGCCGGGCGGCGGCCCGCGGCCGCCGATGGAGCAGGCCCGGCGCCCGGGCCGCGCGGCGGCTCCGGGGCAGGTCGGGTGACCGATAGCGCATCAAGGCCTGTCTGACAAGACGAACGTCAGGTGAACATTTCTCTCGAATTTTCCCGTCTCGGCCCCTCCCGGACGGCGCGTGCACGTGCAACAATCGACGTGCTGACACACCCCCGGTCAGCGCCTGTGGAGATCCCCTCCGGCCCCCGCGTTCCTCCCCCTGGCGCGGGGGCCTCTCCATGTCCGGGGCAGGCGCGGGCGGTGACGGCGCTCACAGTGCGCCCGCCTCCGCAACCGAACCGTTATCGTGTCCGGGTGCCTTTCCCCTCCTTCGGCCGCAGCCGGTCGGACCTCAAGCCGGTCGGCGAGTCGACCGGCCGCCACCGCACCCCGGTGCGCGAGCAGTCCGACGAGCTGCTGCCCGACCACGAGCTTGAGTCGTACCTGGCGGCCCTGGCCCCCGAGTCCGACGCCGAGACCACCGCGACCGGCAGGCGCTTCGGCACCGCAGAGGTCCACCAGCTGCGGCTGCCGCTGGCGGCCAACGAGAAGCTGCGCGAGCTGGCCGCCTTCCGCCGCACCTCCCCGATGGCCCTGGCCCAGGAATGGATCATGCAGCGCCTGGACTGGGAGGCCCGCCAGCAGGAGCAGTACCAGATGCAGCGCTGAGGCCCGGCCCGGTGCGATGACCCCAGACGGCGGTGAGCCCCCCTCGGCCGAGGCCGAGGGGGGCTCACCGTTGTGTGACGGCCCTACAGCGGGATGACGTTGGTCGCCTGCGGGCCCTTGGTGCCCTGGCCGACCTCGAACTCCACCCGCTGGTTCTCCTCCAGCGTCCGGAAGCCCTTCGACTGAATCTCCGAGTAGTGCACGAAGACATCGGCGCCGCCGTTGTCCTGCGCGATGAATCCGTAGCCCTTCTCGGCGTTGAACCACTTGACAGTGCCCTGTGCCATAAAACCTGCCTCCATCGCAGGAGCTTGGGGTTGCACCGTGCAACCCCGGGCCGCCTTCGGGCGGCGCCCCCGCCCCAGTTCAGCGGAAACAGCCCGCCCGCGTTTTGTTCCGCGAGCGTGGAAACACGAACACAGAAACCACGGCCAGCAAGCCAAAGAGTATCGGCTGCACGGGGTCTCTTCTACTGCCTTGCGGGCTTTGGACTAGGCCAAGCGAGTGAAGTCAATGGGCACTCTCCGGAATTGCTTCCGGAACAAAACATGAAGATCCTCTCTGTCCACCGCTAGTGACCTGAATCACAGGTCCGCCGAGCCAACGCGGCGCTCCGCCGTGGCGTCGTACCGGTAGCGGTTCGGGTGGAGCTGGTGGGGGAGAACATGATCACAATCAGGCGGGCGGCCCTGGGTCTCGTCGCGGTGCTCGCGCTGGGCGGGTGCACGGGCGGCACGGACCAGGCGGCCGGTCGCGGGCCCGCGCCGATCGCGGCTGACGAGGAGGCGCCCGCGCCCGCCGTGGTGACGGCGACGCCCGCGATGGGCTCGACCGGCGTCGGCCCGGCCGGGCCGATCTCGGTGTCGGTCGCGGACGGGCGGCTGGAGTCGGTCACGCTGACCAACCCGGCTGGCAAGCAGGTCAAGGGCGCCATGGCCGCCGACGGCAGCTCCTGGACGGTCACCGAGCCGCTGGGCTACGGCAAGACCTACACCTGGGCGGGCAGCGCCGTCGGCGAGGACGGCGCGCGGGTGCCCATCGCGGGCAAGTTCACCACCGTGACCCCCAAGACCACGGTCCGGGCCCAGCTCAACGTCGGCGACGACAAGACCTACGGCATCGCCATGCCGATCAAGGTCACCTTCACGCCGCCGGTGACCGACCGGGCCGCAGCCGAGCGCCTGCTGACCGTGGAGACCTCGGTGCCCACCGAGGGCGGGTGGGCGTGGCTGTCGGACTCGGCGGCGCACTGGCGGCCCAAGGAGTACTGGAAGCCGCACACCGAGGTCACCGTCACCGCGGCCGTCTACGGCCACGACCTCGGCGGCGGCGCCTACGGCCGCGACGACGTCAGCGCGTCCTTCACCATCGGCCGCAGCCAGATCGTCAAGGCCGACACGCAGTCGCACCGGATGATCGTCATCCGGGACGGAAAGAAGGTGCACGACTTCCCCGCCAGCTACGGCCTGGAGTCCGACCGCCGCAGGGTGACCCGCAGCGGCATTCACGTGGTGATGTCCAAGCACCGAACCTACGAGATGAACAACCCCACCTTCGACTACGCCAACGTCGAGGTCCCGTTCGCGGTCCGCATCCACAACAACGGCGAGTTCATCCACGGCTACGCGCCCTCGATCCCGTCGCAGGGCCGGGAGAACGTCTCCCACGGGTGCATCAACCTGTCCCCGGCCAACGCCGAGATCTACTTCAACTCGGTGCTGGTGGGCGACCCGGTCGAGGTCGTCAACAGCTCGGTCAAGCTGGGCGAGTTCGACACCGACTACAGCGACTACTACGACTGGACCATCCCCTGGCCCCAGTGGGAGGCCAAGTCGGCGCTGGCGTCCTAACCGGCGGTTTCCCCCGGCCGGCGTTACGTTCGGTCGGTGGACACGGTGGAACCCGGCAAGGCGCCCGAACCGGACCAGACGGCGGTGAAGAAGGCCGTCGCGGCGTCGGCGATGGGCAACTGCATCGAGTGGTACGACTTCGGCGTCTTCGGCTTCATGCCCGCGGTGCTGGGCGCGGTGTTCTTCGCCGCGGGCTCGCCGACGGCCAACACGCTGGGCACCTTCGCGGTGCTCGCCGTGGCCTTCGTCGCCCGGCCGTTCGGCGGCTTCGTCTTCGGCCCGCTCGGCGACCGGATCGGGCGGCAGAAGGTGCTGGCCACCACGATCATCCTGATGTCGGGCTCCACCTTCGCGATCGGGCTGTTCCCGTCGTACGCCTCGGTCGGCGTGCTGGCCCCGATCCTGGTCATCCTCGCCCGGCTGCTGCAGGGCTTCTCCGCGGGCGGGGAGTACGGCGGCGCGGCGACGTTCATCGCCGAGTACGCGCCCGACCGCAGGCGCGGGTTCCTCGGCAGCTGGCTGGAGTTCGGCACCCTGACCGGCTTCTTCCTCGGCGCGGGCGTGGTCACCACGTGCACGGTCCTGCTGGGCGACGAGACCATGCGCGACTGGGGCTGGCGCATCCCGTTCCTGCTCGCGGGCCCGCTCGGCCTCATCGGGCTCTACCTGCGGGTCAAGCTGGAGGACACGCCGCTGTTCCGCGAGCTGTCGGCCAAGCACGAGGTGAGCCGGTCGCCGCTGAAGACCGTGCTCCGCACGCAGTGGCGGGCGATCCTGCACCTGATCGGCTACATCGTGCTGCTCAACATCGCCGACTACGTGATGTTGACCTACATGGAGAGCTACCTGACGAACGCCCTGGGCCTGGAGGGGCACACGCCGCTGCTGGTCATCATGGGCGTCATCCTCGGAATGATGCTCATCATCACGCCCATCGGGGCGCTGACGGACCGGGTGGGGCGCAAGCCGTTCCTGTACGCGTCGGCGGCCGGGTTCATCCTGCTGCCGATCCCGGCGTTCACGCTCATGGGCACGGGGAATGTCGCGCTGCTCACGGTCGGCCTGGCCATCATCGGCGTGCTGCTGACCTTCCTGCTGGCCACGATCCCGTCCGTGCTGCCCGCGATGTTCCCCACAGAGGTCCGCTACGGCGCGTTCGCCATCGGGTACAACCTGTCGACCGCGCTGTTCGCCGGGACGGCCCCGTACATCGTGACGAAGCTGGTGTCCTCCACCGGAAACGACCTGATCCCGGCCTACTACCTGATGGGCGCGGCGATCATCGCCGCGGTGCCGATCTACCTGCTGCCGGAGACCGCGGGCCGCTCGCTGCGGCACATCACGTCGAGCACCCGGTCCCTCGCGCCCGCCTAGCCGTGCTTACTCTGCGGTAGTGAACAGCTGGCCTCCCGTCCCCACTGAACCGCCCGCGCGCCACCCGGACGCGCCCGCGCCCGACACCGAGCTGCCCGAGCACTACGCGTACTGCTTCGGCTGCGGGTCCGAGGTGGAGCACGGCCTGCACCTGCGCGCCACGGCGGGCGATGACCTGACCGTCCGCTCGCGCTTCCTGGTGACCGAGACCCACCAGGGCGCGCCGGGCCTGGCGCACGGCGGCCTGCTCGCGTGCGCGTTCGACGAGGCGCTCGGCACGGCGGTCGGCCACCTGCTGCGCCGTCCCGCGGTGACCGGGCGGCTGGAGACCGACTTCGTGCGGCCGGTCCCGGTGGGCACGGTGCTGCACATCGACGCCCACATCGACGGCGTCGCCGGTCGCAAGGTGTACGTGAGCGCGGAGGGCCGCATGAACAGCGTCGTCGGCGACATCGCCGTACGCGCGCGTGCGCTGTTCGTGTTGGTGGAACTGAAGCACTTCATCGACCACGGGCGGCGGGAGGATCTGCGGAAGGTCGCGGAGGACCCGGGCCTGCTCGGGCGGTCCGTGGACCTGAACCCCTGACCGCGCCGCGTCCGTAGGCTGGTCGCATGTTCCTGGTGGTCGCTGCGGCCGTGATCGTCCTGCTGCACCTGTATTTATGGAAGCGTGTGGTCAAGGACACCACCCGCACGGCGCGGTGGCGTCGGGTGGGGACGGTGGCGCTGGCGGCGTTGGCGGTGCTGGTCCTGGCGACGCTCGCGCTGCCCCGCCGGGTCGGCGTCGACGTGGCGCGGTGGTTCGCCTGGCCCGGGTACCTGTGGTTCGGGTTGATGTTCTATCTGGTCGTGGTCCTGGCCGTGCTGGAGCTGCCGCGGTTCGCCGTGCGCAGGACGGTGGCCACGGATGAGAGCCGTCGGCTGTTCCTGGCCCGCTCGGCAGCGGTGGTGGCGGGCGTCGCGGCGAGCGGCATCACCGCGACGGGCGTGGTCTCGGCGCTGAGCGCGCCGGAGGTCCGCAGGCTCACGGTCCCGATCCGCCGTCTCGACCCGGCGTTCTCCGGCTTCCGCATCGCGGTGGTCAGCGACATCCACCTCGGCCCGCTGCTCGGCCGCGGCCACACCGAACGACTGGTCCGCATGATCAACGAGGCGGACGCCGACCTGGTCGCCATGGTCGGCGACCTGGCCGACGGCACGGTCGCCGAACTCGGCCACGCCGCCGAGCCCCTGCGCGACCTGGTGTCCCGCGAGGGCACGTTCTTCGTCACGGGCAACCACGAGTACTACTCCGGCCACCAGCAGTGGGTGACCGAACTGGAGCGGCTCGGCCTGCACTACCTCCACAACACCCGCACGACCCTGACCCGCGGCGGCGGCAGGCTGGACCTCGCGGGCATCCCGGACGTGACGGGGCAGGCGTTCGACGACGACCCCGACCTCCCCGCCGCCCTGGCGGGGAGGGACGGGGCCGCTCCGGTCGTGCTGATGGCCCACCAGCCGGTCCAGGTGGCGTCGGCGGCGGAGGCCGGGGTGGACCTGCAGCTGTCCGGCCACACCCACGGCGGTCAGCTCTACCCGTTCCACCACATCGTCGCCCTGGCCCAGCCCGCGGTGTCCGGCTTGTCCAAAGTGGACGACACTTGGCTCTACGTGACGAACGGCGCGGGCTTCTGGGGCCCACCGGTGCGGGTGGGCGCCCCGCCGGACATCTCGATCCTGGAACTGGTCAGGCGTTGACCCCACCGTCGACGAGCACGGACGTCCCGGTGATGTAGTCCCCGCCCGGCCCGGCCAGGTGGGCGACGGTCAACGCGATCTCCCGCGGCGCACCGAAGCGCCCCAGCGGGATCAGCCCCAGCTGCCCGGGCGCGTTGGGCCCGTCGGCGGGATTCATGTCGGTGTCGGTGGAACCGGGGTTGACCTGCGTGACGTTGATGCCGCGCTGGGCCAGATCCCTGGCGAGCCCGTGGGTCATGCTGTTGAGCGCGGACTTGGTCATGGCGTAGGCCGTGATCCCCGCCATCGGCACCCGCTCGGCGAGGTTGCTCCCGATGTTCACGATCCTCCCACCCCTCGGCAGATGCCGAACAGCCGCCTCCGCCGCCACCCACGCGCCTTTGACGTTCACCGCCCACATGTCGTCCAGATCCCCGACGACACCGGCGTTGTTGACCAGGATGTCGATCCGTCCAAAGTGGTCGACGACGTCATCGACGGCCTGGACCATGGCGTCGGCGTCCGCGGCATCGGCCCGCAGAGCCAACACCCGCCGCCCGGTCCCCTTCACCGCCTCCACAACAGCCGACGCGTCCTGCCGGTAGGTCACCGCCACATCGGCCCCGTGCTCGGCCAGCACCACCGCGATCGTCGCCCCAATCCCCCGACTACCTCCGGTGACCAGCGCGACCTTGCCATCCAAAGTGTTCATGGAGGTAGCTTCGCCGCCCGGCGAACAACCCGCCGGCACCTATCGGCCACCGATTTCGGCGGGAAGGACAGCAGGAAAGGAAGCCAGACAACCCGGCCGAGCGAGGGCGAAGGGATGGCAGGGAGATGGGAGAGCGGGAAGGGGAAGGGGAAGGGAACCGAGGAGGGGGCCAAGAAGGGAGAGGCGCGAGGAGAGACGAAGTGGACAAGAAGGTAGAGAGAGCGAGAGAGGACGAGAGAAGGGAGGGAAGGAAAGGGGGAGTGGAAGGGAGAGAGGCGAGGAAGCGAGAGAGACGGAGGGAGCGGGGGGAAGCGGCAGGGAGCGGGAGGAAGCGGCAGGAGCGGGAGAGGGAGCAGGAGGTGGGAAGCGGAAGCGGAAGCGGGAGAGAGAGAATGGCGAGGGCAAGGGCGAGGGCAAGGGGCAACGGGCACGAGCAAGGGCAACGGGCGAGGGCGAGGGGCAAGGGGCAAGGGGCAAGGGGCAAGGGGCAAGAGGCGGCGCAACCACCCACCAAACGCAACACGCCTCAACCAACTGTCCGATGGGGTGGACTCGTATTCGTGGGGAGCGAAGCGGTGCTACCCTCGCTCGGCGCGGACGGCTTCGCCGCTCCGCCCCTAATCCGCGCCGCGCCGCTTCGCTTAGGGGCCCCGCGAATGCGAGTTCACCCCATCGGACACCCACGAAGAAAGTCGCGTTACCTCAGCCCTCGGACATCCACGAAACAAAACGCGTCAACCCTCGGACGCCCGCGAAACAAAACGCGTCAACCATCGGACACCCCGCGAAGCAAACCGCGCGGAGCGGAACTACGTCAACGTCCGAGGACGAATAGCGTTCGCCTTGTCCACCAACGCATGCCGCTGCTCAGCCGTAGCCGCCAACCGCGCCAACGCCCGGTAGCACCGCTCCAACCCGAACCGCAGCTCCCTCTCCGACAGCTCGCACCCCAACACCTTCCGCCCAGGCGGTCCTCCGCCAGGACGACCGGACTTCACCCAGGTGTAAGCAGCCTCCAGCACCTCCGCCGACAGCCGCGTCCGCCGCTCAGCGTCCAAGGCCAGGCGCTCCAACCGGCCTGCGGCGTCGTGCAGGTCCTGTTCGGCTACCCCGGTCTCCCCCCGCCGCGCCTTGATCTTGATGGCGGCCACCTGGGCGGCGACGTGATGGCTGGACGTCTCCGGCACGGCCTCCAGCACCTCGATGGCGCTCGCCCGCGCCCCCTGTGCCATGTAGACCCGCGCCAGCCCGAAGGCCGCGCTGACATACGACCGGTCGGTCCGCCACACCAGCTCATACGTCCGCGCCGCGGCGAACATGTCGCCCGCCAGTTCGGCGCTTACCGCCAAGGCGAGCTTGGGGGCCAACTCGCCCGGGACCGCGTCGTACACGCGGTCGAACGCCTCGCGGGCGGCCTGGGGCGCGCGTCCGGCCAGGGCGATGAGGCCGTGGAACCAGTCCGGCCGCCAGTCCGCCGGGTCGACCACCAGCCGCCGGGCCGAGCCGAGCTCCGCCGACGCCGCGCGCAGGTCGCCCTGCTCGATCCGGGCCTTCACCAGGCGCAGCCGCACCTCGACGGAGTCCTGGGGCGCCGCGGACAGGGCCGCGACCAGTTCCGCGGGCTCGGTGGCGGTGATGCTGGCCAGCGCGGCCGCGGCGTGGTCGGTGGTGTCGACCAGCGGCAGCGGCAGGATCGTGGCCACCTCCAGCGGGTCCGGCGCGGGCAGCGCGGGCTCGCCCTCGGCGGTGAGCCCGGCGCCGAAGCTGCGGGTCTCCACGCCGAACACGGTCGACACGCCGGGCCGGGGCTTGCCGGTGCCCAGCGCCATGACCTCGCGCAGGACGCCGGTCAGCTGGTCGGCCATCTCCCCGCACGAGGTGAACCGCTTGGCCGGGTCGGCGTGCGTGGCGCGCTTCAGGACGCGGTAGTAGCTGCCGAACAGCGCGAACAGCGGCTCGACGTCCGGCCCGGGCAGCGTGTGCTTGTAGCGCGAGGTGTACCCGGCGAACTCGATCGAGAGCACCGCCAGCGTCCGCCCGACGGTGTAGATGTCGGACGCCACCGACGCGCCCTCGCGGGCCAACTCGGGGGCCGCGTAGCCCGCGGTGAAGAACAGCGGGCTCTCGTAGTCGTCGACGCGGCGCACGGCGCCGAGGTCGATGAGCTTGAGCTGCTCGCCGGACTGGATCACGTTGTCCGGCTTGAGGTCGCAGTACAGCATGTCGACGCTGTGCAGGTAGCCCATGGCGGGCAGGATCTCCAGGCCGTAGGCGATCACCTGCCCGATCGGCAGCGGCTCGGCCCGGCCGACGTCGCGGTGGTGCTGCAGGGCGAGCTGGCGCAGCGACTGCCCACCCACGTACTCCATGACGATGTAGCCGTTCATCGCCTTGGTGAACGGGTCCGGGTGCTGCACGAAGTTGTAGATCTTGACGACGTTCGGGTGCTCGACCTCGGCCAGGAACCGCCGCTCGTTGACCGCGGCGGCCATCGAGGTGGCGTCCCCGGTGTCGATCATGCCCTTGAGCACGACCCAGCGATCGCTGACGTTGTGGTCCTTGGCCAGGTAGATCCAGCCCAGCCCGCCGTAGGCGATGCACCCCAGCACCTCGTACTGCCCGGCGACGAGGTCGCCCTGGTACAGCCGGGGCCGGAAGTTGAACGCCTGCCCGCACTTGGGGCACACGCCCTCCGGCGACCCCTTCTCGCCGTCGGTGCCGCGACCGACCTTCTCACCGCAGTTGGTGCAGTACCGCTTGTTCTCGGCGACGACCGGGTCTTCCAACACCGCCGACGCCGGATCGCGCACCGGCACGACCGGCACCTCGACCAGCCCGGCCCCCAGGCTTCCGCGCCCCGCCGCCCGCGAGGACGTCCGCCTGCCGGTGCCGGGGAACGCGCCGGTCCCGGTGACCGGGTTGCTGTCGGAGCCCGTGCCCGCGGGCTCCTCCGGCTTCGGCGGCACGATGTACTGCGTCACCGTGGTCATGTTGAGCACACTGGTGGGCAACGGCTCATTCGCCGCCAACGCAGGCGGCGCCGTCTGCCGCTGCGGCGCGACCTGCGGCCGCTGCCCGTGCGCCCACCCACCGGGCTGCCCAGGACCGGGCTGCCCGGGACCGGATTGCCCAGGACCGGGGTGCCCGGGGGCACCGGGGTGACCAGCGGACCCGGTCCGCCCGGCGTGCTGGGCCGGGCCGGGATGACCGGCGGACCCCGGCTGGCCGGGGTGGTTGGCAGACCCCGAGCCCGGACCGGGGTGGCTCGCGGTATCCGCTCCTTGGCCGGGGTGACCAGCGGCACCGGCCCCTTGGCCGGAGCGGCCAGCGATACCGGCTCCTTGGCCAGGGTGGCTGGCGGAACCCGTGCCAGGGCCCGGGTGGCTAGCCGTTCCCGTCCCTGGGCCGGGGTGGCTGGCGGTGCCGGGGCCCGGGTGGCCTGCCGAACCCGTGCCAGGGCCAGGGAAGCCAGCGGCACCGGGCTGCCCCGGCGCCGAATGTCCGGCCTGCGCAGGCCCGTGGTGGCCGGGGGCACCGGGCTGGCCCGACGCGGGGTGTCCACTGTGTCCTGGCGCGGGATGACTCGATGTTCCGGGCTGGCCGTGGCCTGGGTGGCCGGGTCCGGCCGGGCGTGCTCCTGGGCCGGGGTGGCCGGTCGAGCCCGTCTGGCCCGGCCGACCGCCCGAGCCGGGCTGGCCTGGGTGCGGGGTGGAGCCCGACTGCCCTGGGCCGGGCCGATGCTGCCCTGACCCCGGGTGCGGCATGCCGGGCTGGGACTGCTCACCAGGCCGCCGCGCGCCCGACTGCTGCGCCCCGGACTGATGCCCTCCCGGCTGCTGCGGACCGGACTGCTGCGGTCCAGCCTGCCCAGGTCCCGATTGCTGCTGTCCCGATTGCTGCGGTCCCGGCTGCCCTGGCCCCGGTTGCTGCGGTCCTGACTGCCCCGGTCCTGACTGCCCCGGTCCCGACTGCCCGGACGCGGGCTGCTGCGGACCGGACTGCTGAGTTCCCGGCTGCCCCGAGCCCGGCTGCCCCGGCCCCGACTGCCCCGGACCCGACTGCCCCGGACCTGACTGCTGCGGTCCCTGCTGCCCCGGGTGCTGCGCACCCGGCGCACCCGTCGGAGGGCCGGGGTGGCGTGGCGGCTGGGCGCCTGGGCGGTGGGGGGAGGCGGGCGGGTGGCTCCCGGGGGGCGCGGGTGGGCGCTCGGGCTGCGACTGGGTGGGCGGTGGGGTCCACCGCTGGTCCTCGGGTTCCCCCGGCGGGGTCCACTGGTTCATCAGTCGCGGTACCTCAGCGTCGGGGGGGTGGCTCGGCCGCCTGCTTGGGCGAGCCAGCGGTTCCAGCTCGCCTGCCACGCGCCGCTGCTGATGGACTTGGTCAGCACCGCGTTGACGAAGCGGACCATGTCCACGTTCTCCTTGGGGATGCCGATGCCGTACGGCTCCTCGTGGATGCGCGGGCCCACCATCTTCAGGTTGGGGTCCTGGGCGACCATCCCGGCCAGAATGGTGTCGTCCGTGGACACGCCGACGACCTGGCCCTGCTGCATCAGCACCAGGCAGTCGCTCCAGTTGTCCACCGCGACCAGCTCCGGCGGCGACGGGAACTCGCGCATCCTGGCCAGCGACGTCGAGCCCTTCGCCGCGCACACCCGCTGGCCGCCGAGCTGGTCGATGTCGCTGATCTCCGAGGACTTGTCCACCAGCAGCCGCTGGGCGGCCACGTAGTAGATCGCCGAGAAGTTGATCTCGTCCCAGCGCGCGCAGGTCGCGGTCATCGTGCGGACGACGACGTCGACGTCGCCGTTCTTCAGGGCGTCGATGCGCTGGGCGGAGGTCAGGACGCGGAACTGCACCTTGTTCGGGTCGCCGAAGATGGCAGCGGCGATCTCCCTGGCCCGGTCGATGTCGAAGCCCTCGAGGGCGTTCGTCGTCGGGTCGCGGAAGCCGAACAGGTAGGTGTTCTGGTCGACGCCCGCGATGAGCCTGCCGCGCTGGAGGATCTTCTGCATGGTCGACCCCGACGGCATCTGCCGAGGGGGCGGCAGCGCGCCGGGGCGCAGGCTGGCGGTCGGGTCGCAGTCCGACGGCTGCGCCGCCCCGGTGGTCGCGGGCGGGTTGACCTCGACCCCGACCGGCAGCGGCCGGTCGCCCGCGGTGACCGTGGCCAGGTTGACGGGTGTGCCCGCGGTCGCACAGCCGCTGACCATGACCAGGGCGGCAACGGCCGCCGCGACGCGCCTCATCGGTACTCCCGCAGTCGGGCCCGGATGCCCAGGGTGGCGCCGACGCCCGCCACCATGGCGAGCACGACGACGCCCGGGACCAGGCCGGTCAGGGCGTTGGCCGCGCGGCTGGTCTGGGCGACGAACTCGCCGCGCCCGGCGTCCAGCGCGGCGATCAGGTTGCGGTCGAGCGCGGCGAACGCGACCGCCGCGCTGTCCGGGGCGTCGCCGATCGCCATCGCGACGGCCTCCTGGTACTGGCCGGTGCCGTCCAGCTCGCGGATCTTGCCGTGCGCGGCCACCCACGCCTCGGCGTTCGCGACCGCCTCGGTGATCGGGGCGGCCAGCTCGGGGGTCGGCGCGGCGGCCGCGGCGCGGCTGAGCAGGTTGCCCTCGCCCGCCAGCGTCGGGGCCAGCTCGGCCCACTCCTTCTCGTAGGCAGCGCCGTCGCCGCGGGCGACCAGCGTCAGCGTCTCGTCGGCGCGGCACTTGAGCGAGTTGATCCTGGCCTGCACGAGCAGGTCCACCTGCTGGGAGCCGTCGCGCTCGGCGCCGCGCACGTACGTCGACTCCACCAGCAGCGCGACCGTGCCCCAGATCAGCGCCAGCGCGACCGCCGCCGTGGCCGCGGCGAGCCCGATGTTGATCAGCCGGTTGGTCTTGCGGGTCAGCCACAGCTGGGTGACGACGAGCGCGGCGATCAGGGCGAGGGTGAGCAGTGCGGTGATCCACGGGAACGACCGCGCGTCCTCCTGCTCGCTGGTGAGCCGCTGGTAGTTGATCTCGTAGAGCTTCTCGGCAGCGGGCAGGATCTGCGAGCGCATCAGGCCGGACGCCTCGCGCAGGTACGCCGCGCCCGCGGGGAAGCCCTGCCGTTTGTTGGTCCGCGCGGTCTCGACCAGGCCGGTGTAGACGGGCAGCTGGCGGGACAGGATGTCGACCTGCTGGGCGGCCATGGAGTCCGCGCCGACGTCGGAGGACGCCTTGCCCAGCGCGGCGCCCGCCTGGGCGATGTCGAACTCGTAGCGGGCGCGCAGCTCGTCGGGTTCGGCTCCACCGGAGAGGAAGGCGCTCGCCGCGGTCGCGTCGGCGTCCGACAGCGACCGGAAGATCAGCTGCGCCGCGGCGGCCAGCGGCTCGCGGTGGCTGACGAGGTCGTCGAGGGTGTCCTTCTTGTCCTGCAGGGTGAGCGCGGCGAACAGCCCGGTGACCGCGGTGAGCAGGACCAGCCCGACGGCGGCGACCGACAGCCTGCCCGGCGTGGTGGTCGCCGTCCTCGTCACGGAGCGCAGCCCGGCGGACCGCGCCCCCTCGGGCGGGGCCTCGGTCACCACGGGTGCTCCCACGGGGTCCCAGTCAACAGCACGATCACCCGCACGACGCCCGCTTCCCCCTGGCGTTATCCGCCCGTTATGCCAGGACCTTCACCCGGTGAACCTAGCCCCTCGCCGGGTCCCGCCGCCACCGTGCGTGACGCCGCTGCGCTGCGCGATCGCCTCGTCGCGCTCTGGCGCGTCACCCTGGCGCGCTGGGACAGTTCCGGTGTGCTGATCCTGGCCTGGACCGGCGTCGCGGGCTTCCTGGCCGTCGGCGGCTACGGCGTCGCGCGGCTGGTCGCGGCGGCGTCGCGGCCCGGCTACCCGGGCTGCCACCGCGCGGTCGACGTCGCCCACGTGCTCATGGGCGTCGGGATGGCGGTGATGGCGTCCCCCGTCGGCGGACCGCTGCCGATGGCCGCGTGGCAGACCGCGTTCGTGCTGATCACCGCGTGGTTCCTCGGCGCGTGGGCCTACCGGCTGCGGCACCCGGTCGACCGGGTCGGCTGGCACGGGTCCGCCCTGCACCACGCGCTGGGCGCCGCGGCGATGGTCTACATGCTGACGGCCGTGCCGCACTCGCCCTCGGCGATGGCCGCCGCGTGGACGCCGGGCCCGCACACCGGCCGCGCGGCGCTCCCGCTGCTGGGCTGGGCGCTGATCGCGGCCCTGGTCGTGACGGCGCTGCCGCTGCTGCGCGCCGCGCTGCGGACCCCGTGCGCGCGGGACATCCTGACGTGCGGGCGCCGGGCGGCGTGGGCGCAGCTGGCGATGTCGGCCGGGATGGCGGCCATGCTCGCCACGCTCCTCTAGGTCCAGTCGGCAGGCCAGGTGAGCACTCCGGAGCGCAGGTCGGCGACGACGCCGCGCAGCCAGGCGACCTCGGCGCGGCCCACGGTCTGGGCGTACTCCTCCTCCAGCAGGAACGGCCGGGCGAGGCCCAGACCGTCCACTTCGGCCTTCGCCGCGTCGAGCGCGCTCTCCACGGCGTCGGCGCGCCGGTCGAGCAGGTCGGCGACCTCGGCGGGCGGCAGGATCAGCAGCGAGGCCAGGGCGGCAGGGAACTCCGGGTACTCGACGGCGGGCTCGGACAGCATGCCGCGCAGCCAGTCGAGCATCGTGGCGGTGCCGTCGGGGGTCAGCTCGTAGACGGTGCGCTCCGGGCGCCCGGCGTCCCGGTCGACGCCGCGCACCGCGATCAGCCCGAGCCGCTCCAGCCGCTCGACGGCCTGGTAGACGCTGTTGCGCGAGGCCACGTTGGCCACCCGGTCCTTGCCGCGGGCGCGGATCAGCTCGTGCATCCGGTACGGGTGCGCGGGCTCCTCGGCGAGCAGCACCAGCAGCACGAGCGCCAGCGGCGAGCGCGACCTTCCCATACCGAGGACCTTAACGGCCTCGACGGCCTAGTCATTTTATGTATAGTGATGTCATGACTAAGCGAATCCTCGTCATCGGCGGCGGCATCGCCGGACCGGTGACCGCGCTGGCCCTGCGGCAGGCGGGCTTCGACCCGGTGGTCCACGAGGCGTACGACGAGTCCGCCGACGGCGTGGGCGCGTTCCTCACCCTGGCGAGCAACGGCCTGTCGGCCCTGGAAACGCTCGGCCTCGCCGAGCCGGTGGCCGCCGCGGGCTTCGTCACCCCGCGCATGCGGCTGAGCCTCGGCGCGCGCGAGCTGGGCTGGTTCCCGATGTCCAGCACCGATCCGGCCGTCCCGAGCACGGTCACCATCACCCGCGCCGCGCTTTACCGGGTGCTGCGCGAGGAGGTGCGGCGCCAGGGCATCCCGGTCGAGTACGGCAAGCGCATGACCGCCGCCGAATCCGACGCCAGGGGCGTCACGGCCCGCTTCGCCGACGGCACGACGGCCACCGGAGACCTCCTCATCGGCGCGGACGGCCTGCGCTCGACCGTGCGCACGGTCATCGATCCGGCCGCGCCCGCCCCGCGCTACGTCCCGCTGCTCAACACCGGCGGCTACGCCCGCGGCGTGCGCGTGCCCGGCGAGCCGGGGACCGCCTACATGGGATTCGGCAGGCGGGCGTTCTTCGCCTACCTCCCGCACCCCGACGGCTCGGTCTGGTGGTTCGCCAACGTGCCCAGCAGGACCGAGCCCACCCGCGCCGACCTCGCCGCGATCACCGACTGGCGCGGGCGGCTGCGCGAGGTCTACGCGGGCGACGACCTCCCGGCGCAGGCCCTGATCGACGCCACCGCCGACATCGTCGCGCCGTACCCCACCTACGACTTCCCCACCGTCCCGACCTGGCACCGGGACCGGATGATCATCGTGGGCGACGCCGCGCACGCGACCTCGCCCGCGGCGGGCCAGGGCGCGTCGATGGCCGTCGAGGACGCGGTCACCCTCGCCCGCTGCCTGCGGTCGGACCGGCCCACCGCGTTCGCCGAGTACGAGCGACTGCGCCGCCCCCGGGTGGAGAAGGTCGTGCGCATGGGCAAGCGCAACGGCGACGCCAAGGCGCCCGGCGTCTTCGGCCGCCTGCTGCTGCCGCTGGCCATCCGGATGCTGCCGACCCGGGACATGTCCTGGCTGCTGGACCACCGCGTCTGATCCACCCGTTCGGGTCCGGCGCGGGCGCGCTCCCGTGCACAATGACCGCCGTGACCTACTACCCGCAGCCCCCCGGCGCGTGGCCGCCGCCGATGCCGCCGCGGTCGCCCAGCGGCGGCGCGGCCGTCACCGCGGGCGTCTTCGCCCTGTTGTTGCTGGTCTACTGCGGTTACAACATCTACATGCAGGTCTGGTGGCTGCTGGAGGGCTGCGGCATCGCCTGCCTGGTCGGCATCCACATGATCCCGGTCGTCGTGCTCCCGCTGGCCGCGCTGCTCCTGCTGATCGGCGCGATCGTGATCTTCGCGAGGGCGGTCGCCGGGCCCATCCTGACCGCCATCGGCGCGTTCCTGCTGCTGGCCCTGCAGCTGATGTACCTCATCCTGTCGGGCTTCTACCTGCACGTGCTGACGCTCGTCGGCCTGGTCCTCGCGCTGGTCACGCTGGTCATGTCCCTGCTGCCGCCGACCTTCGCCTGGACCCGCTCGAAGCCCCGCTTCCCCGCCTACCCGGCCCCCATGCCCTACCCGCCGAGGTACTGACGTGGACGAGCGGGTCGAGTTCGGACTGCACCACGTGCAGTTGGCGATCCCACCGGGCGCGGAGGACGAGTGCCGCGCCTTCTACGTCGGCGTGCTGGGGATGCGCGAGGTGGCGAAGCCGCCCGCGCTGGCGGCGCGGGGCGGGCTGTGGGTGCGGCTGGACCGGCTGGAGATCCACCTCGGCGTCGAGGCGGACTTCCGGCCAGCGCGCAAGGCCCACCCCGGCATCCTCGTGTCCGATGTGGACGCCGTGGCGGCGCGGCTGGCGGCGGCCGGGGTCGCCGTCGAGTGGGACGACGGCTTCCCCGGGTTCCGCCGCTTCTACACCACCGACGGCGTCGGGAACCGGTTGGAGTTCATGGCTCCCGCCGACTCGCGCGGGTGATGGCGGCCTCGATGGCGCCCACGCGGTCGGCGAGCAGGCCCATGGCGCCGACGGCGCGGGTCATCGGGTCGTCGTCGGCGCCGCCGAGGGCCTGGGTGCGCAGGTAGGCGGCCTTGACGTCGGCCCAGCGGGCGGCCGACGCCGGGTCGAGGCGGCCGCGGAGCTCGGCCAGTTTCAGCAGGTTGGCCTCCGCGCCCGCGGCCAGCGTCTGCGCCTCGCCGAGGTAGTGGTCGTCGATGACGGCCTCCAGCTCGGCGTCGTTCATGACCGGGACGATCCGCTCGGCGAGCTTGTTCATGTTGCGGTAGGAGCCCTGCAGGCCGAACGGCGGCTCGGTGCGCGCCGCGTCCGACTGGGCGGCGGAGGCGATGTACGCCTTGTTGTTCGCCAGCACGACCTCCTGCACGCGCAGCAGCTTCCGCAGCACGGACACGATCTGCTCGACCTCGACCGCGGAGTACGGGTGCGCGAGCTGGTCGGCGCGGGCGGACTCGTCGCCGCGGGCGAGGCGGACGAACAGGCCGATGTCGGCGCGGTCGCGGGTGGACAGCGGGGCCAGCACCGGGTTCGAGGTCAGCGAGTTCTCGATGTAGCTCAGCGCGAACAGCTCCTCGCGCCCGGACAGCACGTCGCCGAGGTTCCACACGTCGGCGCGGTTGGCCAGCATGTCCGGGACGCGGAAGCGCTGGCCCGCCTCGGTGTACGGGTTGCCTGCCATGCACACCGCGAAGCGCTTGCCGCGCAGGTCGTAGGTCCGGGTGACGCCGTCCCACACGCCCTCCATCCGGCGCTGCGCGTCGCACAGCGGGATGAACTTCTGCAGCAGCTCGGGGTTGGTGTGCTGGATGTCGTCGAGGTACAGCAGGACGTTGCTGCCCAGCTCCAACGCGAAGTTGATCTTCTCGATCTCCTGTCGCGCGGTCGCGTTGGGCGCCTCGGCCGGGTCGATGGAGGTGACCGCGTGCCCCAGGGCCGGGCCGTTGACCTTGACGAACACCAGGCCGAGCCGGTCGGCGACGTACTCCATCAGCGTCGTCTTGCCGTAGCCGGGCGGGGAGATGAGCAGCAGCAGGCCCATCTGGTCGGTCCGCTTGCCCGCGCCCGCCGCGCCCAGCTGCTTGGCCAGGTTGTCGCCGATCAGCGGCAGGTAGACCTCGTCGAGCAGGCGGTTGCGGACGAACGCGCTCATGACCTTCGGCCGGAACTCCGGCAGCCGCAGCCGCCGCTTCTCCGCCTCCACCAGCGCCGCGCGCGTCTTCTGATACGCCCGGTAGGCCGGGATGCGCTTCTCGCGGAACCGCGAGGTCCGCACCAGGAACTCGTCCAGCCGCACGGTCAGCGTCCGGTCGGCGATCCTCGGGTGCGTCCCCAGCAGGCCGGTCACCTGCTCCGACAGCGCCGCCGACGAGTCGTGCCGCGTGACGAGGTCGCCGCACAGCTCGATGGCGACCGCCTCGGCCACGTCCGGCGCGTCCCCGGCGAACGCCTCGTACCAGGCCGCCACCAGCTGGTGCCGGGTCGGGAAGTCGGTCAGCGCCCGCACGTCCTCGGCGAAGCGGCGCTCGTCCTCCGCGCTCAGCGACGCGTGGAAGCGCTCGACCAGCGACCGCGCGGACGCCCCGGTGACGAACCCGGTCGGCCCGTCGGCCAGCTCCTCCACCAGGTACTCCGCGGCGAGGTCGAAGTCCACGGGCAGGTCGAGGAAGCCGCGCATCACTTCGGCGAGCGCGGCGACCAGGTGCGCCAGCGCGGGCGCGCTGCCGAACGCCGCCCGCGCCCTGGCCAGCGACGACGCGCGCACCGCCCAGCGCGCCCGCGCGTCGTCGTCGGCGCCGAACGTCCAGAACAGCTGCGCCGCGGCGCGCTCGGCGGGCGGGTACCGCAGCAGCCCGGCGCCCGCGTGCAGGCGCAGCAGCGCCTCCAGGATCAGCACGGCGTCGTGGTCGTGGACGCCGCGCTCGTAGCCCTCGTCGTAGCGCGACTCCGCGGCCGCGCGCACCACGTCGGCGAGCGGGCCCGTGCGCTCGGCGTGGAGCAGGGACGCCGCCAGGTGCTCGGCGCGGTAGACCTCGGCGGACTCCGACACCAGCAGCTGGTCCCAGAACTCGCGGGTGGCGGCGAACTCCGGCGAGCGCACCGGGGAGCGGTAGTCGGTGCCGGTGACCGCGAACGCGAGGCCGTCGTCGTGCGGCACCAGCGTCAGGTCGATCGGCTGGGTGTTCACCGCGAACGTGTGCCGCCCCAGGCGCAGGGTCTCGCCGTCGGCGCCGTAGAGGTCCTGGCGGTCCCGCAGCGACCGCCCGGCCTCCTGGCGGGCCGTCTTGACCCTGCCCTCCAGCTCCTCGGCGCGGACCTGGTCGTCCAGCGCGCGCAGCTCGTCGGCGACCGACCGCAGCTTGGCGATCATCGGGTCGCCCGCGAAGTAGGCGTTGATCTCGTCTGCTGAGGACAGCGCCGCCAGCCGCCGCTGGACCGAGGCCAGCACCCGCTCGGCGGAGGCCGCCAGGCGGTCCGCGCGGCGCGCCCGCTCGTCCATGAGGGCCTGTTTGCGCGCGGAGAACGCCTCGTAGACGTCGGTGCGCTTGTCGACGAGCTGGGCGAGGAAGTCGTCGAACTCGGCGAAGCGCGACTCCAGGTTCTCCACCTGCAGCATCAGCCGCCCGAGCTGCTCGTCGCAGCGCGCGGGGGTGTCCGCGGCCGCGATGGCGGCGGTGATGGCCTGCCCGAGCAGCGCGAACTCGGCGGCGAACTCGGCGCGGCCCTCCAGCGCCAGCAGCTCGCCGCGCCGGGAGCGCAGCGTGGCCCTGGCCCGGTTGACCCCGGCCAGCACCTCGCCGACCCGCTCCAGGATGCCGGTGCGCACGGTCGCGTCGGCGATGTCGAGCGAGCCGACCACCTCGGTGACGATCTCCAGCCCCTCGGCCTGCGCGGTCAGCCGCTCGGCGACCGGCTCGGCCTCGGCGACCGTCGCGAGCCCGGCCGCCTGCGCGGTCAGCGCGTCGACCTGCTCGTGGTAGGCGGCGAACGCGTCGGGCCCGCGCAGGAACTCCACCGCGCGCCTGCCCGCCGAGGCCAGCTCGCCGGTCAGCGACTCCTCCAGGCCGTCCACGGCCGCGAGGTCGACGTAGCGCAGGTCCCGCAGGGTGACCACGCGGCCCTGCGCGCGGCGCAGCGAGGCGAGCTGGGCCACCCAGTCGTCGGCGGTCTTCGGGGCCTCGCCCCGGGACGTGCGCACCAGCGACGCGACCGACTCCGACACCTCGGCCAGCGCGGCCGCCGCCTGCGACGTCAGCGCCTGCACGGTCTCGAACTCGTCGAGCACCTGCTCCGCCGTGGCCCGCATCGCGGTCAGCGGCTCGCGCAGGTCGCCCAGCTCGGTGTCGCCGAGCCAGTGGTAGTGGTCGAACACCCGGGCGCACGCGGCGATCAGCGCCTCGTACACCGGCACCGACGGCGCCATCTCCGCGACCATCCGCGCCACCGACAGGCAGTCGGAGATGCCGCGCACCAGGTCCGGGTTGCCCACGCGCTCCAGCGGGCCGGACCCGACCGGCTGCCCCGCCGCGTAGGTGTCGGACTGGTACGGCGTCTGCCAGACCTGCATCGGGTGGACCCGCGTCGGCTCCTCCGACGTCGCCCGGAACGCCACCAGGGTGCCGTCCTCGAACAGCGAGTACCCGTGGCAGACCAGCGGCGCGGCGACCTCCTTGCGGATCACGTTGTACGGCAGCAGCAGCGTGCGCCCGTCGGCGCGGGCGTGGAAGGCGTAGAGCACGTCCTCGCCGTTGGGGGAGCGGATGACCCGCTCGTACTCCAGGTCGGCCACGTCGGTGTCGAACGTCCGGTGCACGCCCGTGGCCAGGTAGTACCCGCCGGGGAAGATGATCCCCTGGTCCTCGGGCAGCCGCTGGCAGGCCTGCCCGATCCCGTCGAGCCGCACCACCGACCGGGTGTGGGTGTTGAACACCAGGTGGCGCCACTCCGGCTCGTTGTACGGGCGCACGCGGATCAGGATCAGCGACCCGACCTCGGCGTAGTGCACGTCGGCGTCGGCCAGGCTCTGCAGCTTCTCCACGACCGGCTCGGTGTAGACGCCCTCGCCGGTCTCGGTGTTGTCCTCGACCTTGACCGTCAGGTTCCCGCCGACGGTCTCGACGAACACCTTCCCCAGGATCGAGATGTGCGGGAACCGGCCGAGCACGTGGTCCTCGCGGGTCGTCTCCACCCACTCGAAGTCGTGCGCTGGCGGGAAGACGTGGTCGCGCTCGCCTCGGTTGTCCAGGTAGGCGACGGGGTTCGTCGACCAGCGCAGCACCTTCGCGTCGGAGGTGCGCGGACCGGTCTGGAACACCGCCAGCAGCTTCCCGTCGAGGTTGCGCAGCTGCAGCAGCCGCGTCTCGCGGTAGTACCGGTACAGCTCGCCGAAGTCACGGGCGAACCCCGAATCGGCCAGCAGCCCGGGCAGCTCGCCGGGGTCTGCCTGCTCGAACCGGAACGCGTCCCCGTCACGGGCGAAGCGGTACAGGCCGAACACGTCGGCCACCGCGGTCTCCGGCTTCAGCCCGATGAACACGTTGTAGCCGAACAGCATCAGCCCGCCGACCTGCACGATGTCGCGCGGCACGCAGTTGTGCTCGGTGCGGATGCGGTCGGTGCCGACCAGCCGCATCTCCGCGCCGCCGAAGACCGCCAGCCGCCGGGTGTTCAGCGCGTCGGCCCGGCGGGCCAGCTCGGCGGCCTGCTCGCCGAGCCGGGCCCGCAGGACCTCGTAGGTGCCCGCGTCCAGGGTCGGGGCACTCACCGCGCGGCCAGCGTCGCCACCGGCGCGTCGGCCACCCCGAGCCGCTGGGCGTGGCCCAGCAGCTCCTGCAGCTTGGCCGCGTCCCCACCGCCGGAGTTGATCATCTTGAGCAGCAGCGCCGACACCGACAGGTTCTTCAGGTCCTCGCTGGAGAACGCGCCGAGCATGCCCTTGAGGTCGTCGGTGAAGCTGGCCTGGCCGTTGAGCCACGGGCCTGCCAGCGTGCGGGCTGTGTCGGAGTGGTCCATGAACCCGTCGACTGCCTTGCCCATGCCGACCGCGCCGACGAGCCGGTCGAAGAACATCGTGTCGCCGCCGACGATGTCGATGTCGGCCTTCTCCAGCCCGGCGGCGAGCACCATGGCCTGCGCCTCGGCGACCTCCTTGTGCACGTCGATGCCGCGCAGCCGGATCTCCTTCTCCGCCTCCAGCCGCAGCCGGTACTCCTCGTGCTCGCGGGTGACCTGGTCCATCGCGGCCAGCGCGCCCGCCTTGTCGGTGAGGCCCTCGGCCTCGCCCTTGAGCTTCTCCTTGATCGCCTCGGCCTCGACCAGCGCCTTCTCCCTGGCGACGGCGGCCTCGGCCCGGCCGACCTTCTCGATGGCCGCGGCGTCGCGCTCGCGGACCTGCACCGCGGCCAGCCCCTCGGCCGCCGCCTGCGCCTGCTCGCCCTCGGCGAGGCGGATCTTGGCCCGGGCGTCGAGCTCGGCGGCCTGCTGGCGGGCCTCGGCGAGGGTCAGCTCCTCGCGGGCCCGGTGCTTGGCGGCCACCTCGGCGGCCTCGGCGGCCTTGATGTCCTTGACCAGGTTCTCCTGCGCCTCGGCCTCGGCCTGGATCACCAGCGCCTGGCGCTTGCGCTCGGCCTCCTCGACCGCGCGCAGCCGCTTGATCGTCTCCTCCTGCTCGGCGACGGTCTTGTCCACGGCGATGCGCTCGCGGACCACCTCGGCGACCGAGCGCTTCTCGACCTCGACCTCCTTGCTGGCCGCGATCCGCGACAGCTCGGTCTCCCGCTCGCGGGCGATGACCTCCAGCAGCCGGTCCTTCTCGATGCGCTCGGACTCGATGGCGATGACCCGCTCGCGGTTCTTGGCCGCCACGGCGATCTCGCGCTGCTGGTTCTCGGTCTGGATGCCCAGCGACTCGTCGGTGCGCAGGTGCGCGGTGTTGGCCTTGAGCCGCTCCTCGGCCTGGACCTTGGCGATCTCGGCCTCCTCGCGGGCGCGCATGGTCTCGATCTCGCGCTTCTGCTTGATCTCGGCGTCGGCCTGGCGGCGCTGCAGTTCGAGGATCGCCTCCTTGGCGTCCACGTTCTGCCTGGTGATCTCCTTCTCCTCGTTGCGCTGGTACTCGTTGGTCCGCACGTGCTCGATCGCCGTCAGCTCGGTGATCTTGCGGATGCCCTGCGCGTCGAGGATGTTGGCCGGGTCGAGGGAGGACAGCGGGGTCTGCTCCAGGTAGTCGATCGCGGCGTCCTCGAGGCTGTAGCCGTTGAGGTCGGTGCCGATCACCCGGATGATCTGGTCGCGGAACTCGTCGCGCTTGGTGTAGAGGTCGACGAAGTCCAGGTGCTTGCCGACGGTCTTGAGCGCCTCGGAGAACTTGGCGTTGAACAGCGCCTGCAGCGTGGTCTCGTCGCTGGCCCGCGCGGTGCCGATCGCCTGGGCGACCTTGATGACGTCCTCGACGGTCTTGTTGACCCGCACGAAGAACGTGATGCGGATGTCGGCGCGGATGTTGTCCCGGCAGATCAGCCCGTCGCGTCCGGCGCGGTGGATCTCCATCGTCTTGACCGAGATGTCCATCAGCTCGGCCTTGTGCAGCACGGGCAGCACGACGGCGCCGGTGAAGGTCACGTCGACCTTGCGCACCTTGGAGACGATCAGCGCCTTGCCCTGCTCGACCTTGCGGAACAGCCTGCTGACCACGAACAGCCCGACGACGGCGAGCAGCAGCAGCGCGGCGATGGCGATGCCCGCGCCGATGGAGATCGGTTCCATGAATCAGTCCCTTGTGGAATCGAGATCGACCGGGGCGATCCAGAAGAACTCGCCGTCGGCGTCGTAGTCGTAGATGACGGCCGTGCGGCCCGAGGGCAGCGGGTCCTCGCCCGCCATCCGGACCTGCACGATGGCCGACGATCCGTCGGCCGCGGTGACCTCGGCCTGGCCGAAGGTCGTGTCGACCCGCCCGGTGCGCACCACGCAGACCAGGCCGACGAAGTCGTGGCGGGACGCGGCCGGGGCGTCCGGCAGCACCTTGCGCAGCGGGATGAGGATCAGGCGCGTCACCAGCAGGCCCACGACCACCGCGATGGCGAGACCGGCGATCCCGAGCACGGTGACCAGCGTCGGGTCGAGCCCATCGAGCAGCACGGTGACCACCAGACTCGTGAACCAGGCGACGATGATGGTGATGGACAGGGCGACGGTGGCCGGGACCCCGCCGAGGCCGAGCGCGTCGACCGGCTCCAGCGCCTCCACATCGGACGCTCCGAACAGGACGAGCAGCCAGAAGCAGACCACCACGACGAGCGCGAACGTCAACACGACCACGGGGAAGCGCAGCACCGTGTCGACGAATTCGCCCATCCGCTTCCCTTCCGCCCCTGTTGCGGCGGAGGTTACCCGCCGCGCGGGCGCGCGTGTGGGGTTTTCGTGAAACTCACTCGGGCTCCGGCGACGTCCGCTCCAGGTCGTCGAGCAGCGGGGCAACGCGGTAGGCGATCTGCTCGGTCATGGCGACGGCCGTGGTGCTGCGGATGACGCCCCGGCAGGCGAGCACGCCGTTGATCACCTCGTGCAGGTGGCGGGTGTTGCGCGCGGCCACCCGGACGAGCAGGTCGCCGTCGCCCGCGATGCCGTGCGCCTCCAGCACGTACGGCAGGGCGGCCAGGTCCTCCACGGCGCCCTTGAGCCTGCCCTGGGCGACCTGGATGGTGACGAAGGCGGTCACCTCGACGCCGAGAGCGGTGTAGTCGACCGAGCGGCCGCGCTGGCCGACGACGCCGCGCCGCTCCAGCCGGGCGACCCGGGCGTGCGCGGTGTTGCGGGCGACGCCGAGGCGCTGGGCCAGTTCGGTGACGCCGACCCGGGGGCTGGCCACGAGCTCGCGGATGACCCGCAGGTCGAGGCGGTTCCAGTCGGCCATCCTGCTCAACCTCCGGGCGCTGGTCGACGCGCTTTTGAGCAAACCGCTCAGTTACTCTGCCGGAGTATTGCATTTCGCTCAGCAGGTCGCATTGTCTGTCCGGAAGCGTGCGGTGTTTGTGGAGAGGTGTGAGGTCGATGACGCAGCTCCTGGCGGGCTACCACCCTGCGGAGGTGCTGGGCCGGGCCGACGGCGTGGGCGCGATGACCGGCGTGCAGGCGCTCGGTCGGCTGCTGGTCGAGCAGCGCAGGGCCGACGCCGCCCGCGGCTGGAAGACGGCCGGGCTGGTCTCCGGCTACCGCGGCTCCCCGCTGGCCGGGCTCGACCTCGTGCTGGAGCGCAACGCCGCGCTGCTGTCCGAGCACGACATCAAGTTCATCCCCGGGGTGAACGAGGAGCTGGGCGCGACCGTGGTCTACGGCTCGCAGCTGGCCCCGCAGCTGCCGGACCCGTCGTACGAGGGCGTGTTCGGCCTCTGGTACGGCAAGGCGCCGGGCGTGGACCGCTCGGTGGACGCGTTCAAGCACGGCACGTGGATGGGCACGACCCCGCGCGGCGGCGTCCTCGTGGTGGCCGGTGACGACCCGGCGTGCAAGTCCTCGTCGCTGCCGTCGAACTCGGCGATGGCGCTGGCGGAGTCGTACCTTCCGGTGCTCTCCCCGGTCGACGTCGCCGACGTGATCCGGCTGGGCCGCTACGGGTTCGAGCTGTCCCGGTTCTGCGGGAGCTGGGTCGGGTTCACCGTGGTGACCAACATCGGCGACGCGTACGAGATCGTCGACCTGTCCGCCCGACCGTCGGTGGTCGTTCCCGAGTTCGAGTGGAACGGGCGGCCGTGGCGGCCCACGCACAAGCCCGGCGTCGGCATCCCCGAGGCCATCGCGCTGGAGCACGAGGTGCTGGAGGGCAGGCTCGCGGCGGCGGAGGTGTTCGCGCGGGCCAACGGACTCAACCGGATCAGCGGCGCGGGCGACGGCGCGCGGCTCGGGCTGATCGCGGCGGGCCACAACTACGCCTCCCTGCGCGACGCCCTCGACCGCATGGGCCTGACCGGGCCCGAGCTGGAGCGGCGCGGCGTGCGGCTGCTGTGCCTGGGCATGGTGCACCCGATCGACCGGGAGACGCTGTTCGAGTTCGCCGACGGCCTCGACGAGATCGTGGTCGTCGAGGACAAGCGCGCGTTCGTCGAGACGCTGGTCAAGGAGGCGCTGTTCGACCGCGCGTCCCGGCCAGCGGTGTACGGGAAGCGGGGACCGGGGGGTTCCGCGCTGATCCCGGTCCACGGCGCGCTGGAGGCCGACCGGCTGATCACCGGCCTCGGCCGGTTCCTGGCCGAGCGGGTCGGCGCGGAGCTGCCCGAGCGGCCCCGGCCGCCCGCGCTCACGCTGACGCCGGTCAACCGCACGCCGTTCTTCTGCTCCGGCTGCCCGCACAACCGCTCGACCGAGCTGCCCGAGGGGTCGCTGGCGGGCGCGGGCATCGGCTGCCACGCGATGACCACGTTCATGGACCGCAGCGTCGGGTTCACGCAGATGGGCGGCGAGGGCGTCAGCTTCGTCGGCGCGGCGCCGTTCACCGGCACCCGGCACTTCTTCCAGAACCTCGGCGACGGCACGTTCTTCCACTCCGGCAGCCTCGCCGTGCGCCAGGCCGTCGCGGCGGGCACGAACATCACGTTCAAGCTGCTCTACAACGCCGCCGTCGCGATGACGGGCGGCCAGCACGCGGACGGCTCCATCGACCCGGCCGCCGTCACCCGCCTCCTGCACGCCGAGGGCGTCGTGCGGACGGTCGTGGTCACCGACGAGCCCGGCAAGTACCCGCGCGGGGTCAAGTGGGCGCCCGGCGTCCGCGTCGCGCACCGCGACCGGCTGGACGAGATCCAGCGCGAGCTGCGCGAGGTGCCGGGCGTGACGGTGATCCTCTACGACCAGGAGTGCGCGGCGGAGAAGCGGCGCAAGCGCAAGCGCGGCACGGCCCCCGACCCGGTGACCAGGGTCTACATCAACGAGGCCGTGTGCGAGGGCTGCGGCGACTGCGGGCGCAAGTCGAACTGCCTGAGCGTCGAGCCGGTGGATACCGAGTTCGGGCGCAAGACGCAGATCGACCAGACCTCCTGCAACAAGGACTACTCCTGCCTGCTGGGCGACTGCCCGTCGTTCATGACGGTGACCCCGGGCAAGCCGGTGCGGCGGTCGCTGGCGGCGGTGCCCTCGGTCCCCGAGCCCGCGCTGCCGTCGTCGGCCGAGCTGGTGATGGTCGGCATCGGCGGGACGGGCGTGGTGACCGTCAACCAGGTCCTGGCCACCGCCGCCCTGCTCAGCGGTCTCGACGCGCGGGCGCTGGACCAGACCGGGCTGTCGCAGAAGGCGGGCGCGGTGGTGTCGCACCTGCGGATCACCGCGGAGCCGACCGGCCACCCGGGCCTGATCCCGGCAGCCGGCGCGTCGGCGTACCTGGTGTTCGACGCGCTGGCGGCGACGTCCCCGGTCAACCTGGGCCGCTGCTCGCCGACCCGGACCGCGGCGGTCGTGTCGACCTCGGAGGTGCCGACCGGCCGGATGGTCGTCGACACCGGCGCCCGCTACCCCGGCCGCGACGAACTCCTGTCGGCGATCTCCGCGCGCACGGCGTCCCTGCAGGCGTTCGACGCGCTCGACCTGGCCGAGCGCCTGTTCGGCACCACGGTCGCGGCGAACTTCCTGGTCGTCGGCGCGGCGTACCAGTCGGGCCTGATCCCGCTCACCGCGGCGGCGATCGAGGAGGCCATCCGCCTCAACGGCACGGGCGTCGAGATGTCCATCACCGCCTTCCACGCGGGCCGAGCCGCGGTCGCCGACCCGTCGTGGCTGGCGGGCGCGGAGCCGGAGCCTGCAGCCGTCCCCCAGCCCCTGCCGCTGGACGACTTCACCGGCGAGCTCCGCCGCCTGCTGGAGATCCGCGTGCCGGACCTGGTCGGCTACCAGGACCTGGCGTACGCCGAGGACTACCTGGCCTTCGTCCGCGAGGTGGCCGCCGTCGACCCGGACATCGCCACCGCGGTCGCGCGGAGCCTGCACAAGCTGATGGCGTACAAGGACGAGTACGAGGTCGCCCGCCTGCACCTGGCGGACACCTCGGCGGAGACGGTGTTCGGCCCCGGCACCCAGGTCGCCTACGCCCTCCACCCACCCCTGCTGCGCGCGATGGGCCTCCGCCGCAAGATCACCCTCCGCCGCACCGCCCGCCCCGCCTTCCGCACCCTCCGCGCGATGCGGGCCGTCCGAGGCAAGTGGTACGACCCCTTCGGCCACGCCACCCTCCGCAAGACCGAGCGCGCCCTGATCACCGAGTACAAGACGATGATGCGCGACGCCCTGACCCACCTGACCCCGTCGACGCGGCCAACGGTCCTCGCCCTGGCAGCGGCCCCGGAGGAGATCCGCGGCTACGAGCACATCAAGGAGGCCGCCATCACCCGCTACCGCGAGACGACGACCGCCCTCCAGTCCACCCTGCAAGCCGCCCCGGAGCTGGCCACGGCACCCCGTTAGGATGAGGGCGCGGGCCGTTAGCTCAATTGGTAGAGCTGCGGACTTTTAATCCGTAGGTTCTGGGTTCGAGCCCCAGGCGGCCCACAAAGCCCCAGGTCAACGACCTGGGGCTTTGTGTTCACCGAGGCCACCCTCGGTTTACCCTCGGAATTGATCCGAACTCTCGATGGCCTCCAGCACGCTGGCCGCGCCCGTTTTGCGAGTCTTCCGCCCAAGGTAGACGTCTTGGGTCATGGACACCTTGGCGTGCCCGAGCTGGTCGGCGATCACCCGCACCGGCAGACCGGACTCATCCATCAGCGTGGCGACGGTCTTGCGGTAGACGTGGCTGGTCACCCACTTGTACCCGGCGTGATCGAACACGACCCGCAGGTCATGGTTGCTGTTCGACGGATCGCGCAGCCCGCCCAGCGGAGCCGGGAACACCGGGTCATCCGGCTTGGCGTCCTCCGGCATCCGGGCCTTGAGCATCGCCACGGCCCAGGAGGGCAGCTCCAGCGTCCGCCACCCGCTCTTGGTCTTCGGCTTGGGCTTGATCCGCAAGCCCTTGCCCCTCTCCCGGATCACCGTCCCACGAACCTCAACAGTGCCCTTGACCAGGTCCAACGCATCCCACGTCACCGCCGACGCCTCACCGATGCGCAACCCGGTCGCCAACATCATGTCCGTGAAGTCCGGCAGGTCCCAGATCCGCGCCTTCGGATGCGCCGCGATCTTGGCCCGCAGCTCCACCGCCTGCTCCAGCGTGAGCGCTTGGGCCACGCCCTGCTCCTGGCCCTCGATGCGCCCCACCCCGGCCACAAGGTTCACCGACAGCGCGTCATGCCGCACCGCCAGCTTGAGCACCCCGCTCAACACGGTCCGAGTCGTCTTGGCGGTCGACTTCCCATGCCGCTTCTGCACCTCCGACACCAGCCGATCAAGCCGTGACACGGTGACTTCCCGCAGCCGCAAAGCCCCGATGGCCGGAAGGACTTGCTTGTCCAACCGAGCCCGGTACACATCCGCCGTCCCCGGAGACCGCCGCCCGTCCTCCACCGCCTCAAGGATGTTGGCCATCCACTGCTCAGCCACCACGGCCACCTTCGACTCAGCCGTGATCTCCGAACCACCGGAAGTCCTGCCCCGATCCCGCAAAGCCTCCTTCAAGCGCTGCTCAGCCCCAGTCCGAGACGCCGCCGTCCGCTCAACCCGGCGAGTCCTCCCGTCATAGTCCCGATAGTCCGTCACCGCCCGGTACCGCTTCGGCCCGAGCCGATAGCAGCGGATAGCCCCATGCGTGCCCACCGGCAGCGAAGGTCGCCCCATCAGGCCGCCGCCTGTTCGAGCCCATCAACCCAAGCGCGAACGTCGTCCTCCCGGTACCGCAGATGCCGACCCATCCGCCGCCCCACCGGCCCGTAGCCCTGAGTCCGCCACCGGTACAGCGTCGGCACTGGCACCTTCAGGTACTCGGACAGCTCTTCGATCGTGAGCAGCTTGCTCAGTGATTCCCTCATCACGTTCCCCCTGGTCAGGCTGCTAGCGGTTGAGTTGCTGAAACATCTGGCCGAGCTACCCCGGCCGCAAGAAGTGCGGAGTCGTACTCAGCTCTCCACCTGATCCGCTCCGAGATCGCGTGCATGAGCAGATGCGCCCTGGGCGGTGCGTTGGTGTCCCCTGGCGCGAGCTTGCGCCAGACGAGCTGGGCCGGGTCACGCTCTGTCGGCTTGATGCCGACCCCTTCGAGCATCGAGAGCACGAACGCCCGCCGGTCGGCCTTGTGCTCAGCCACCGTCTTCCCGGACCACCTCCGCGAGACCAGCACCCGCTTACCGGGCAACCCGAGTGTCGAGCGTCGGTGGGCGCGGCCCTTGCAGTGCCCTGGGGTCGTCCGCGAGGTCACCCCAAGCGGCTGGACTCCGTAGAGCAGCCAGACCGCGCACCGAGGCGAGCAGGGAGTCACCGCGAGTTCGGCGTGCAGGCGCTCGTGGTGTTCGCGCTGCCGGCCGGTCGCGGCGGTGACGACCTCACCGGTCGACTTGGTGAGGTACTTGGTCAGGTAACCGATATGGCGTCCGGCCTCTTCAGTGCCGCCGAGGATGCCCTTGGAGTGCACCTGAGCCCCGAACCTTGCGACATGGGCCGGTTCCTCCACTGCCTCCAGAGCCTCACCCCACGGGGTCAGCGGGCGCCGGTCGTCAGGGTCCACGAACCGCTCTCCGTCCCAGACCGGAAGGCATCCGTCGCCGTAAGTGAGCTGATCATGAGCAGGCCACCAGACTTGGAGGTAGGTGGCCGCAGTGACCTGCCGGATGACTTCATGGGGCACCGAGCCCCGGATCGCGGTGTGCAGATGCGGAGCAGCCCGCTTCTGAGGCTCCACGGTGGCGAAGTACTGCACATCCCAGCTCACGACCCGCCGGAGGTTCTGCCACCACCGATCGACCAGCGAGGCGAAGTGCACCGCATCCCGAGCCGCCCGCCGATAGTCATAGGTGGCGAAGTCGCGGGGCGTGCCATCCTCACGCACTGGGCCGTAGGTGTCGCAAGTGAGGGTGACGAACATCGAGGGCCGGTAGCCCCCGGCGTACTCGCGGCCAACCGTGCGCTTCTCTACCCGCCGCCGAGGCAGATTCGGGGTGTCCTGCCTTCGCCTGGTCGAGCGCTTCGGAGCCGTCTTCGCCCCAGGCCCGTCCGGGTGGGGTAGCCGACCGGTGACCCCCGTGGCGTGCAGTTCCTCGTCAACCGCCCGGATGTCCTCCCGCAGATCATCGGCGGCAACATCCCCCGCTGCGTCGGCCCGCTGGTAAGCCGAGACGAGATCAGCCCGCCGCTCCAACAGCGCCTTCTGCTCATCCGAGGGGTCACGACGCACGTCGACGGGCTCAACGGCCATGTGCCAGCCCTCGCGGCACTGAGTCATCCGCAGTGCCCGAGCCTTCCGCGCACAAGGCCCGCAGACGCTCTCGACCGTCGACCCGCACGGGATGCCGACGTAGCGCAGTGCCCCGGTCGAGGTGTCGCCGACTTCCATCGTGAAGGGCCGGATGCACACGCCGTACTGCTCTGCGGTGGCGGTGATGACGTCAGCGGCGAGCGGGGCGCGAATCTTGGTGACCGGTGTCGGTGCAATGCTCACGCCGCAGCACCCCCGTCCGGACGCAGGGAGAACGGCAGAACGACCGCCGAGCCTCCAGTGACGTAGTGCCGCAGCTCGATGATGTTGGTGTCGGTGATGTGGAAGGCCCGCGCCCGCACCGGGTCACGCTTGCCGTCTTCCTTGATCCACGCGACGCCGGGCGTGGCTTCCGGGATCTCATGCGCGTTGGCTCCACGAGCCCGCACGCCATCACCAAGAACCATGTCCACCTGTGCCGCCTCGTCCAGGCGCAGGGCGATGCGGGTGGTGAACAGGTTGCGGAAGGGCACGATCTCCTTGCGCGGGTCCTGCACCAGGGCCAGCACAGCCACGCCCGGAGCCCGCCCTTGCGAGGTGATCGTCTGCAACGCGAGCTGTGCACGCTCCTTGAGCTTGCGATCGGTTTGGTAGGCGATCACGTCCGCCAGCTCATCGAGCACCAGGAGCAAGAACGGTTCTCCACTATCGGCCGACCAACCCCGCCGGATGCCCCGGAACCGAACCGCCCGAGCCCGCACCTCCTCAGCGACCGACTCCAGCAGTTCCACCGCCGCCGCGCCATTGCCGTAGACCGGCCCGCCGTGGAACAGCTCCGGGGCCTGGCCCAGCTCCATCCCGCCCTTGGGGTCGATGCCGAGCACCTGCACCGCGCCGGACCTGATCGCCGGGGCGAGCGCCCAGAGCAGCGACCAGAGCACCGACGCCTTGCCCGCACCCTGCACCCCCACGCCGAGGTACTGGCCGCCGAGCAGCCGCAGCGCCCACGGCTTGCCGGTCTCGGTCTGACCGATGACCACCCGACGCAGGTCCACCGTCGAGTCAGCCGCCGCCAGCTCAGGAACCGGCAGGGATGCCGCCAACGGATCGGCGTGCCCGAAGTCCAGTTCGATCATCCCCGGCTTGACCTGGCGAACCCGGCACGAGCGAGCCCGGAACGAGTGCGCCAATCCGGACGCGCGCAGCTCCCACTGCTCCGGGGCCTGACCAGGGATCATGCGAACCCGCACCCGGTCCCGCCACCACTCCGACCGCGTCCGCCTGAGCGTGGGCAGGTACTCACGCCCCTTCGCCTCCCCGGTCAGCCCGGCCAACCGCGTGACCGTCCGCCAGTTCGCCGCGTACAGGCATGCCCGGCGCGCCTCTGTCCGCAGCCACCGCACCCGCCGTTGGAACCCGAGCGGGTCCCGGTGCCACCACACCAGCCCGCCCACCACGACGAGCGCCAGGCCGCCAAGTACCCAGATCCGCGCCACCCAGTACGCCACCCCACCGACCACGAATAGCACCGAGGTCAGCGGGTAGAACCACACCAATCGAACACCCCTGCCCACCAGCCACAGCACCACCCACACGGCAGCCAGCGGGGCGAGCAGGAGCTTCGCTTTCCACGGCAGCAAGGTCCACCACGGAAGCCGCGGACGTGCCACCTCCAGGGGTGCAGGGTCGACCCACCGGTTCTCCCGCGCCATCACCAACCACCCCGCACCGTGACGTCGTTGGTGGTGATGACGCCGAATTCCAGCCCCAGGGCACCTGTGCACCGTGCGCACTTAGTTTCGCCGGGAAGGAGTCGAGCGAACCGCTTGCACTCGGCACAGCGGTTTCCTGTCCGGGGGGCTCCCCTTGCGCGGGAGGCACCCGTATGCCTTACGCTTGCCATGTCTTATCAACTTCCGTTGTAGGACAGGGGGAGCGGCCAAACCGGCGACCAACCATGACGGCCGCTCCCACCTACTTCTGATACCGGTAAAGAGACTTACGGGTAAGCAGGAATCACGAGAGCGCCTTGAACGCCCACGTGTTCCTGTCGATCCAGCTCTATTCGGATGTCGAGTTCCGTGAGACGATCAGAGCTGTTCGGGGCTTGAGCCGATGATCATGCAGTCAGTCAACTTCCTGATCAACTGATGTGCGATGGTCCAGCGGATCGCAGGATCGTCGAACCCCACCGTGATGTCTCCGAGCGGGACCGGCCCTTGTGGCGAGGGTGTGTAGCGCGCCCCTCGCACGACGACGATGGGGTGTGCCTTCGAGCGGAAGAACACCGGGCGTCCCCGCAGCGCCGGACACCGCCGAGCCGCCGCGCGAGCACAGGGAAGGCAGACCGGAGCGTCATGGGTGGCCATGCCATCGGGCCAGCCGGGCCAATCGTTCCGGTAGTCCGTCATCACCCATAGAATCCCGTCCGAGTTCCGGTCTGGCTCGCCTGCGCACACCTGGCACAGCAGACGCCGCATGACCCGACGTTGCCGCAACGAGTGAACGTCACCGAAGACCGGTTTCCCTGCCCCGGGTCGGGACTCGTACCGCATCCACAAGACTCCGTTGCTGTCACGATCACTGACAGATTCGTCCAGATAACCGACACCGCCTCGCGGCACGGTTACTACGACTGCGGGCAGCTTTCGTTCACCGCTCCACATCGCAATGTAGGGGACCAGGCTCGCGCGAGTGTTGTTTACCGACGTCTTGCTTGACATGTAAGCAGTCAAAAGAAACCTCCTTCCCTGTCTGACCGAGGTCATGAACGATCGTCATTGCCAGTCCAGAAAGGACCGTGAACGCCCCGGCGGGTAAGCAGCGGTTCGCAACGCCGCGAACACCGCCCGGTAGTCGGCTATAGCGGTGCTGCTCTCGTGGTAGAGATAGGAGCGCCGCGCTGCTTCACATACGACCGCACCGGCAGGCCGTGAACGACCTCGAACCAGCCCGACAACGCCAAGCCTTGGTCCACCTCGTACGGGACCACCTGAATGGTCACGTTCGGCAGCTCAAGCACCCTTCGAACCTGGGCACGAACGTTAGCGGGTCGAGACCGCCGGGTGAGGTGTTCCTCCGCCAGCCACACCAACGCAGGAGCGTTGGCCCGAGTCAGTGCTTGATAGCGGTCGTCCGCGATGAGGTCACCGAACCGAGTCAAGTCGTACAGCTCGATGAGAGAGGCGTACGCCTCCAGGCCCACCGCCAGCTCAGAACCGCGACCCCCGGTCAGAGACGACGACTTGCGTGCGAGCTTGTGCAGATGCAGCAGCCGAGCCGAAGCCTGCTCCGCGCCGAGGTGACCGAGAAGCACCTCAAGAGCGGGCATGGTCAGCAGGTTCTTACCCGCGATGGCCTGGCTGAACGACGCACGGGACACGCCCAACCACGCACCCGCTTGCGCGTGCGTGACCTTCTGCGTGGTCAACAACTTCGACAGCTCGAAGCACAGCAGCCTTCGAGCCACCTGCCCGTCCAACTCCGGTGCAGGCACCGCCTCAACAGCGTTTCGGACACCGTTCATCGGGAATCCCGTTGGGTCCGTGGGCGCCTTCCCCGACCCGACTGTCTGTCGTGCTCAGCGCTCGACCGCGCAGCCCACTCACGAGACTGCGCCTCGAACGCCTCAGCCGCAGCGTGCACCGCCGCCAACGCCCACCAGGGAAGCCCACCCGCAGCGGCCATCTCCCGCCAGATCGCAGCGACGTCCCAGGACGCCGACACCATCCGGGCAGCGGCACCAGGAGCACTCGGACCGAGACGGGCCACGTTCTCAGAGGCCGCCCCGTACGCCTTGTACGCGTTCTGCCAGCGCTCATCCAACTCGTCCGACACCATCACCCACGCCTCTCCCAGCGGCTTGGGGGAGGCTGAACCCGGCAGGCCCGACTCCGCACGAGCCTGCCCGGTCAGCTCCTCACCCGCTGCGCTCATCTCGAAGGTCACGCGGCCTTGCCGGTCTCAGACTTGCCCGCCGTCTCCGACGTCGCGGTCCTGCGCTGCTGACCACCCACCGTCCCGGCGGCCCGGAAGCCGGACGCGCGGTAGACGTACGACAGGTACTTGAACTCCCCGTTGCCGGCGATCCGGGGCTCAGCGGTCAACCCGTCCAGCTCCACCGGCCTCATGCCCGGCAGCGCTTCCGCCGTGGTCGGCACCGGCTGGACCTCCGCCAGGAACGTCACCTCGAAGGACGCCCGCTTGGCGTTGGGCTCCCCCGGGTCCGTCATCACGGCCTTCCACTGCCGAAGACCCGTCGCTTCGTCCATCCGCTGCCTGACCGGGCGGTTCTTCGCCTTGTCCTCCCTGCTCTGGAACTCGTTGTCCGGCATCACCACGCCCGTCATGACCAAGCCACTGGGAAATGCCTCTTCAAAGGCGATGGGGAATCGGTGCCCCTTGCTGATAGCCACGCTGATGACCTTCCGTCGTGTCGGCCGCGTCGTCTCACGAGCCGCTACCTACACATTCGGCCTGGTCAGCGTCCCTTCTCGACCGCGTTTGGGTCTCGCCTGGAACCGCTTGGACTCGCAGAGTCTCATCTTGTCTCGTCTTCGTGGTACGTTCGGTCTCACAAGCCACGGAGGGAGCGCGGCGTGGGGGACAAGACCGTGTTGCTGGGCGTCCTGCTCAGGCAGCGACGAATCAACGGGTACAGCGCGTTCTGTCGCGAGTATGCGAAGGCGGCAGAAGCTACGGACGCATCGTTAAAGCGCGCCTATCCGAGCAAAGCTCAGTTTTACCGGTGGCTGTCCGGGGAAGTCGTCACGCTTCCGTACGGCGATCATTGCCGAGTGCTTGAGACGATGTTCCCGAGCTGGACAGCGGAGCAGTTGTTCGAGCCGTACGCCGACAACATCGAGTTCGTGCCGGAACCCGCATCAACCGCGGGAAGGCCGCCCACACCCGACCCGAACCAAGAGCTGGTGCAGGTCTACCCCACAAGATCCGCCGTGCCGTACCCGCTGTGGACTGACCTGATCCACGGCGTGACAACGCAGATGGACGTTCTGGTGTTCTCCGGCCAGTTCCTAGTGGAGCAGTTCAACATCCTGCCCGTCATCCGAGCAAAGGTCGGCGCTGGCGTGAGGTTCAGGTTCGTCGTCGGCGACGAGACCTCACCAGCAGTCATCCAGCGAGCGGCCGAGGAAGGCACCACCGGCGGCCTAGAGGGCCGTATCCAGATGATGCGCCGCTACCTCAGAGACGTTGCCGACTTACCCGGCGTCGAGGTCCGGACACACGGAACGATCCTTTACAACTCGATCTACCGCTTCGATGACCAAGCCCTGATCAACGGACACGCATTCGGCTCAATGGCCGGACAGAACCCGATCCTGCACCTGCGGCGGACCGAAGGCGGCACGATGTGGCGGCACTACATGGAGTCATTCGACCGCGTGTGGGCCGTCGCAACCGAGGAGGCGCGCTAGATGGCTCGAATCGACTACTTCAACGACCCCGACGCGCCTGAAGTGAACAGCGTCGTCCCCTCCGTCACGGTCGCGGTCAGGGATGAATCCGGAAGAATCCTGCTGATTCACAAGGTGGACAACGACTTGTGGGCGCTACCAGGAGGCGGCCACGACCCCGGGGAGCGGATCATCGACACAGCAGTCCGCGAGACGCAGGAGGAAACTGGCCTCACAGTCGAGGTCGTGCGCCTGGTCGGTACCTACACCAACCCTCAGCACGTCATAGCGTACGACGACGGCGAAGTGCGCCAACAGTTCTCACTGTGCTTCGAGGCGAAGTGGATTGACGGCAACCCCAGAGAAGACGGGTCCGAAACCAAGGCCGTCAAATGGGTAGAGCCAAGCGAGCTAGACCGCCTCAACATTCACCCCTCAATGCGTCTACGGATCGATCACGCCCTAGACGACAGCCGCACATCTCCCTATCTGGGCTAGCTCTGCCGCATCCGCGCTTCCGTGCGCTCAACGCACAGACCGATCTCACTGTCTGCCCGCAGCCAAGCCGCGTGTACTGGGCTGTCCGTCGGATACCGGGTCAGGATCTCGGCGATGCGCTCTCGGTAGGCGAGCCGCGTGCCGTCCGGCCCAGTGGTCATGTCTGCCGTAACAAGGGCATCCATGATCGGGCTGTCCTCCAACTCGAAGGCAGCCAGCTCCGCAGAGAGCCCGCGTTCCTCCGCCTCGTAACGTGCTCCCGAATGATGCGCAACCAGGCATACAATTTGTCTGGGGTAGCCAAGCCGCTCCAAATAACGTGCTCCGTCTAGCGGATGAAATCCTGTCATGCCAACTTCAGGGGCATAGCCGATATCGTGAAGCCAAGCCGCAGCAACCAACACGTGCTCCGCGGCTCGCCCCAGTGAAGCTACCGATCGTCGCAACTCATCCGCCCGCATTGCGACAGCTTGCACGTGCTTCCACCGGCGCTCCAAGGGCGTTAGAAACCGCCGTGCCAACTCTTCGGCCTGAGCCACAAAAGCAGCCGAGTCGGCACCACCAGCAGGCAACACGTCTTAGCTCCTTACACTTTCCAGTCTTCGTGACCACGAGCGCTAATATCGCATGCTTAGTTCACCACCACCTCAAAGGCGGCCCTAGCGCAGGTATGACCTCCTACCCGACCTCCTTCATCCTACGATCCCGTGCCACGCTAGTAGGTTTGCGGAAGCCGCCGATAGACCGCACGAGTTCTTTTAAGAATCATTAGCAGTGCTAGCACCATATGAGAAACCAGGACGACAACAGGGGCAGACCATCCCCAAGAAGCAGGAGTATCTTTAATAGTAAGCGCAACAGTCGTCATCAATAGAGCCGTAGTGGCGACGCCAACGAGGACAGCGTATGAAACGTTCGCTTCAAGCTCGTCGATCAAGTCGATAAAACTATGTCTACGAGTGTCCTCATCTGTCACACGCGCTCGAAGTTGAAAGACGTGAACCAGCAGGCCAAAGAGAAAAGCCGTATAGATCGACACTCCGCTGAGAATGCCTTCAAGCCCACGGAGTTGGAACCTCGACACTCCCGCCGCCACACCCAGTGCTAGTGGAACGACGTAAAAGAATCCAACGTCAAACACCATAGTTTTACTGGAACGAGCGTCTCGAAGGGTTTTGAACTGATCTCGCAATGTCGCAGTGATTGACCACTTGCTACTCACGATACGCCGCCATCTTTACATCCAGTTGATCGAGTGTCCATTCTTCCGTCTTCCAGGTTGCCGGGAGGTTCATACCGACCCTAGTCTGAAGGTCCGACACTTTGGCGAGCATCGTATCGAGCACTTGCTGATCCGACAGCCGCTCCTCATCTCCCTCTGTAAGAGGATACAGGAGAACAGGGACCTTGCTCTTACCAATCAGCAATCGTTTCTGCTGCCTTCCATCGTTCAAGGTCAGTTCCACTTCATCGCTAGGATCCTCCTCAATACCAATGATGCTATGCGCTTTCAGTTCTCCACCAAGTAACTGATCTCTCACCTTTCGCGTAAAGCTTCCTTCGCCTCTCTTGGGGCGAACTTCGCACACAATCTTGCCGATTGATCGCCGAATAAAACCATCGGCAATATCTGAGGATGCCTCGTACTTATTGACTTGAATTGTCTTCATCTCGGCTTCCTGCAGGTACGCGTCCCATGCCTCTTGATCTACGTATCCTTCGCCCCGAAAAACGAATCCTTGTTCCCTAAAGCGATGAACGAATGCGCGATAGAAGGTTGAAAGTACCGTGCCGACAGAACTGTGGTTTCCGTACCGCTCACCGAGCAGCAACGCAAAAGGGCCTCCATCTGATGCCACCACCAAGTTGCGAGTCGTCGTCACTGCAGATTCGTTCTCGCTGATCGTCTTGGTCATGCTGCCACTCTGGACGTCAACTAGCTTGCCTTCGGTGCCGAATCTTCCCTGATCGGCGGTGAATGCTATAGTCCTACCTTTTGGCTCCACGCTTTCCACAGTTAGATACAGGTTACTCCTGCGGTTAACCAATGGCGTTCCTTGGACGTCCATCAAGAATCCATGGAAGAGTGTCAGGAAGTCTAGATTGGTGCCGTCCAAGTTACCCATGTCGAACGGATATTCAGGCTTTCGATTCCTAGCAACCTGCATCAGGTGTATCGAGTAAGCTTGTTTCGCCATCTGGTCATCCTATCGGAGATCTGCGGAAATCCGCTCTATAGAATCAAGGCCGCGCCGCCTGCGCGGCGCGGCGCTGTATGCCCATCGCGCTGGCAGGGCGATCCGTTTCCATCGCGCCTCGGCGCGGGCTCCCGCTTCGCTCACGCCCGCGCGGGCGCGCGGCACGGCCTGGCGGCTTGGGTGGGTGCGCCACGCCGCGCAGGCGGCACGGGGAGAGGTAGAGGCAGGGGAGCTACCGCGGACTTGTCGACCAGCGGTCGGGCGAGCTGGTGCATAGTCGGGGCCGGGGGCTGGTGATGCGTGGCTGCCTTGCTTGGTACCAGGGGCGCCGCGCCCCTGGACCCCTGGTGCCCACAGCACGATCCGCGCCATGCTTGGCGTGGGGTGCCGGGAGGTTGGCGCGGATCGCACTGCGGGTGCGAGGGCTTGTGCCAGGCTCGGGGAGTTGGCGAAGTGCGTGGAGACTGGGGCAGCCACGGTTTACCCACGGAATTGGGTGCCAAGAAGTGGCAAGCGACGAGAAGTGTCGAGTGCAGCGGTGCGGCATCGGCGCAGGTCATGGGTAGTGTCAACTATCCATGACAGACAGTGCTAAGTGTCCTCAGGGACTCCGTAGGTTCTGGGTTCGAGCCCCAGGCGGCCCACAAAGCCTCAGGTCAACGACCTGGGGCTTTGTGGTGTCAAGATCGGCTCACGGTTTCTGACCGTGGCTGCGCAGCGCTTCGAGCACGCCAGCGGCGCCCGGTTCTGCGGGTCTTGCAGCCCAGGCAGGAGTCGCCACAGCCATTCCGCGAACCTGTCGTTGGTCGCGGGCGAACCGGCGGCGAGATCGTCGACGAAATCGGTGAGGGCGTGCGCGCGTCGTCCCTCCACGCCGTCAGGTAGCGGTGCCAACGTGGCTCCCGTCAGTCCAGGTTGGCGGTGACGGCTCTCATGGCTCGGCCGACTGCTTGCAGGTCGGCGGGGTCGAGCAGGTCGATGAAGTGGGTGCGGACCGTGTGGAGGTTGGTGGGGGCGGCTTGGTGGAGGGTCGCGGCGCCGGTTTCGGTGAGGCGGGCGATGACGCCGCGTTTGTCTTCGGGGGTTTGGGTTCGGGTCACCAGGTCGCGGGCTTCCATGGTGCGGATGCGGTGGGAGAGGCGGCTGCGGGAGTAATACGCGCGTTCGGCCAGGTCGGCCATGCGCATCGACTGGTTCTCGGCCTCGGAGAGGCGGACCAGGATCTCGAACTCGGCCAGGGTGAGGCCGTGGCGCTCGCGCAGGGTGCGGTCCATGAGGTCGATCAGGCGGATCGACCCCTCGATGAACGCCCGCCAGTCGCGTTGTTGGTCCGCGTCGAGCCAGTCGGTCATCCGGGGAGGGTAACAGTTGACACCTTCAACCATCTCGACCTAGCGTGGTTGAAGACTTCAACTATCAGGGGGGACGTGGTGGTCGACAACGCGTGGGTGGTTCAGGCCGAGGATGTCGAGCGGGTGACCGAGCCGGACCTGTGCCTGCTGGCCGACAGCAGTCACACCGGCGGGATGCTGGGCGCGAACCGGCTTTCGTTGGAGGCCGGGGCGGCGGGGGCGAAGCCGCACTTCCACCAGCGGTCCGCGGAGGCGTTCTACGTGATCAGCGGGGCCTTGCGGATGCTGATCGGCACCGAACTCGTCACCGTGGGCCAGGGCGGCTACGTCGTCATCCCGCCGGGCACGCCGCACGCCTTCGCCGCCGCGCCGGACTCTCCCGCGGACGTCCTCATCACGCTGGCGCCCGGCGTCGAGCGGTTCGCGTACTTCCGGATGCTGCCGGAGATCCTGAACGGCACCCTGCCCGAGGACGAGGTCGCCCGCATCCACCAGCGCTTCGACGTGCACTTCGTCGACCGCCCGGAATGGGACGCGGACCGCCGGTCCCGTTCGGGTGCTTAGCGCGATCGGAACCGGACAGGCGCGCCTGCGGCAATTAAACTCCGGCTCGGCACATCTGCAGACGAGCCGTGAAATGAGCCCTTATCCCCACCGGCCGCTAACGGTGAAAGGAGAGCATTTCATGAGACTTCGTCAACTCGCGGTCGGTGTCCTCGCGGCCCTGGTGGCGACCGGTCTGACCGCCGCTCCCGCGCAGGGCGTCGACACCCAGGGCCACCACATCCGCAACATGGACTCCCATCTCTGCCTCGTGTCCCGTCAGGGCGCGGGCGAGCGCCCGGTCATCCAGTCCACCTGCGACTACAGCGCGGGCACGGTCTGGGAGGACCAATACTGGCGGCTGATCCCCGTCGACGAGGACGCCAATCTCTGGCGCGTTCAGAACGTCCTGACACGACTGTGCGTCGTGGCGCGCGGATACGAGCCGACAACCGTGATCGCGACCGTATGCGGCCCCGCGAACGGCTATCTGTACGCGGACGGCATCTGGCGCATCGAATACATCGACAAATGGGACGCCTTCCGCTATCAGAACTACAAGTCGGACCTCTGCCTCGCCGTCCGGGGCGACCAGGAGGTCCAGGCGGTCACCGCCCCCTGCGACGAGCAGGCCGCCGATCAGCACTGGTGGTGATCAGCCCGCCTCGGTGAGGTAGAGGCCGATGCCGTCGGGATGCGGGTCAGGCCGATGTCGAAGGCGTTGGCTCGACCACGAATGGCACTACGTCGACCAGCACAAGAACGCCGTTGCAGACACCCTCCACAGGAATGGGGACAGCCCAAGCCGGTGCCGCGGCAGTATTCCCGCCGCGGCACCGGCTGGGCCCTATCTATCCGGTCAGGTGCACATCTGTCGGCTGGGCGACCAGAGGTCGGTGACCCAACCCTGGATGATGTATTGCGCCCACGCGGTCACCGTCGCGCTGCAGGGGCGCTGCTGCGTCGGACCGAAGCAAGCCCTCGTCTCACCCGCGCTGAGGGTGCTCGCAAGGCAATTCCGGTCGTAGCTGATGGGCCCGTTCACGTACAGCGCCACGTTCGGCGCCTCGATAGAGACCGCGGATCCGCCGAAATTCGCGACGATCGCCACGGCCTGCGTCGCGGTGGAGTTGACGACAACGCACGTCTGCACCGTGACGTCGTGGGTCGGGTGCAGTCGCTGCCCCGAGCAGTGGAACTTGCTGGTCTTCGAGACCGGCTCCCAGTACGGGTCGGCGCTCGCAGGCCCGCTGGTGAGCAGCATGAACGACCCGACGAGCGTCGACAGTGCCAGCAACGCTTTCAGCACGCGTGCCACAAAGCCCCCATTCTTATTCGCCGCGGGAGACTCAAAAAAAGAGAATCCATCTTCGCAGCGGTGACTGAGCTTGCTTCCACTGAAACCTTATGGGAGCCCCGGATGCCGGACATCCGCCGAACGGGTACCAATTCGCACGGGCTGGATGTCCGGATTCCATGGAGTTGTGTTACCCCTTCTTCTGATCGGACGATCAACGGTGGCCCGTCCGGGTTACCGCCGGAGGAGACGGAAATCACGGCAACAGGCGGCTTCCACCGGGATGAAGACCATTGAAGAACCGGCCGATAAAGGGTGACACGTGCGTGAACTCCGCAGGTGTGGAGCACGCCGGGTCGGCCCCGTGCGGAGGGCAGTGGGAACCACCGCGGCGATAGGTTGGTGTGGTGGCCGACCAACACAGCAAGCACCTCGCGTTCAAGGCCCTTCACGAGGCCGACGAGCCGTTCGTCATCCCCAATCCGTGGGACGCGGGCACGGCCCGCCTGCTGACGGCGCTGGGCTTCCCGGCGCTGGCCACCACCAGCGCCGGGCTCGCCTTCGCCCGAGGAGTGCCCGACGGCGCGTGCGGGCTCGACGACACGCTGGCCAACGCCGCCGAGATCGTGGCCGCCACCGACCTGCCGGTGACCGCGGACCTCGGCGACGGGTTCGACGACCCGGCCGAGACCGTCCGGCGGGCGGCGGCGGTCGGCCTGGTCGGCGGGTCGGTCGAGGACGCCAGGCACGGCGAGGTCCTCCCCGTCGACGTGGCCGTCGAGCGGGTGGCCGCCGCGGCCGAGGCCGCCAAAGGGCTCCCGTTCCTGCTCACCGCGCGGGCCGAGAACTTCCTCTGCGGCCGCCCCGACCTCGACGACACGATCGCCCGGCTGAAGGCCTACGAGCAGGCGGGCGCCGACGTGCTCTACGCCCCCGCCCTCCCCGACGCCGACGCCATCGCCGCGGTCTGCCAGGCCGTCGACAAGCCGGTGAACGTGCTCGTTGCGGGCGCCGCCGCCCAGCTCACCCTGGCCGAACTGGGCCGACTCGGCGCCCGCCGGATCAGCACCGGCTCGGGACTGGCCAGGGCCGCGCTCGGCGCGGTGACCGAGGCGGCGACGCGCATGCGGGACGCGGGCACGTTCGAGGCGATCGCCGCCGCCCAGCCCTACGGCGACCTGAACCGGCTCATGGGCGGCAGGTAGTCTCGCGGCACCGCCGTGCGTCGTCAGGATAGGAACCGTCTTCGGTGAAGATCGCAGTCATCGCCCTCGGCAAGATCGGGCTCCCGCTCGCCGTCCAGTTCGCCGACAAGGGGCACGAGGTCGTCGGCGTCGACGTGAACGCCGACCTGGTGGCGCAGGTCAACCAGGGCGTCGAGCCGTTCCCCGGCGAGGCGCACCTGCAGGAGAAGCTGTCCGCGCTCGTGCCCGCGGGCAAGCTGCGCGCGACCACCGACTACGGCGACGCCGTGCCCGGCGCGGACGCGGTGGTGCTGGTCGTGCCGCTGTTCGTCGACGACGAGGCCCGTCCCGACTTCGGCTGGATGGACGCGGCCACCGAGGAGCTGGCCCGGCACCTGACCCCCGGCACCCTGGTGTCCTACGAGACCACGCTGCCCGTCGGCACCACCCGCAACCGGTGGAAGCCGATGCTGGAGAAGGGCTCGGGGCTCACCGAGGGCGTCGACTTCCACCTGGTGTTCTCCCCCGAGCGGGTGCTCACCGGCCGGGTCTTCGCCGACCTGCGCAAGTACCCCAAGCTCGTCGGCGGCCTGTCGCCGGAGGGCGCGGCCAAGGCGGTCGCGTTCTACGAGGCCGTGCTCGACTTCGACGAGCGCCCCGACCTGCCGCGCGGCAACGGCGTCTGGGACCTCGGCTCGGCCGAGGCCAGCGAGCTGGCCAAGCTGGCCGAGACGACCTACCGCGACGTCAACATCGGCCTGGCCAACCAGTTCGCCCGCTTCGCCGCGACCGCGGGCGTGGACATCTACCAGGTCATCGAGGCGTCGAACTCCCAGCCGTACAGCCACATCCACCAGCCCGGCATCGCCGTCGGCGGGCACTGCATCCCGGTGTACCCGCGGCTGTACCTGTGGAACGACCCGGACGCCACCGTCGTGCGCGCGGCGCGGGAGACCAACGCGGGCATGCCCGACTACACGATCGGCCTGCTGGAGGGCGCGCACGGTCCGCTCGACGGCGCGCGGGTGGCCGTCCTCGGCGCCGCCTACCGCGGCGGGGTCAAGGAGACGGCGTTCTCCGGCGTGTTCGCGACCGTCGCGGCGCTGACCGCTCGGGGCGCGACCGCGCTGGTGCACGACCCGCTCTACAGCGACGACGAGCTGCGCAAGCTCGGCTTCGAGCCGTACCACCCCGGCGAGGAGGTCGACGCCGCCGTCGTGCAGGCCGACCACGCCGAGTACCGCGAGTTCGGCCCGGACCAGCTGCCCGGCGTGCGCACCTTCATCGACGGCAGGCGGGTCAGCTCCGCGGACCGCTGGCCGGGCGTGGCCTACCGCGTCATCGGCAAGGCCTGACCCCATGCGCGTGGTGATCGTCACCACCTGGTGGCCGAACGACGACCAGCCGGGGATGGCGCCGTTCAACGTCGCCCACGCGAAGGCGATCGCGCGCCACCACGACGTGCGCGTGGTCCGCGTGCAGCGCAAGGTCGAGCCGCGCCGGGACACCATCGATCCGAGTGGACTGCCGCTGACCACGGTGTCGGTGAACCCCGCCGACCCGCTGGCCACCGTGCGCGGGCTCAACGAGCTACGCAAGCTGGTCAAGGGCGCGGACATCGTGCACACGCTGGCCTACGACGCGGTGACCGTGCTGGCCCCGCTCTACCCGCTGATCAAGAAGCGCTGGGTGCACACCGAGCACTGGAGCGCGTTCGTGAGCAACCAGGCGATCATCCCGCCCCGGGTGCGCAAGTCGATGCGGCTGCCGCGCCGGGTGTCCACTGTGAGCAACGCGCTGCGGGAAGCGCTTCTGCCGTTCACCGGGGACGGTGAGATCACCGTGATCCCGAACGTGATCGCCGACCACTTCACCGCGGTCGAGCAGCCGTCCTGGGACCCGCTGAAGCTCGTGGCGGTCGGGATGCTGATCGAGCGCAAGCGGCCGCTGCTCGCCGTCGAGACCGTCGCGGAGCTTGTGCGCGGCGGCCAGGACACCACGCTGACCTGGGTCGGCGACGGACCGCTGATGGACGACGTGCGGACGCGCGCGGCCGAGCTGGGCGTCGCCGAGCGCGTCCACCTCGTCGGCGCGGTGCCCGCGCCGGAGGTCGCCGGGCACCTGAGCGCGGCCAACCTCTTCTTCCTCCCGACCGCGGGCGAGACCTTCCTCGTCGCCGCGGCCGAGGCGATCGCGGGCGGCAGGCCCGTCGTGCTGCCCCGGCTGGCCTGCCTGGACTACGTGACCGAGCAGAACGGCGTGCTGGTCGACGGCGCCGACGCGGCGGCGTTCGCCGCGGCGATCACGGAGGCGGCCAAGGCCTTCCGCGACCGGTCCGCCGAGGAGATCCGCTCGACGGTGATCCCGCGGTTCGACGCGGAGAGCGTCGGGAAGCACTTCGACAGTTTCTACTCTGGACTGGGAGCGTGAGCAGCCGTGGCGTTCGTGGCTGATGGCGCCGATGTCGCGGACGCCGCGCAGATCGGTGAGGGATCCAAGATCTGGCATCTCGCGCAGGTGCGCGAGAACGCCAGGATCGGGGCGAACTGCATCGTCGGCCGCGGCGCCTACATCGGCCCCGGCGTGGTGCTGGGCGACAACTGCAAGGTCCAGAACCACGCCCTGGTGTACGAGCCCGCGGCCCTGGCCGACGGCGTGTTCATCGGCCCCGCGGTGGTGCTGACCAACGACACCTACCCGCGCGCGGTCAACCCCGACGGCACGCTCAAGTCGGCGTCCGACTGGGACCCGGTGGGCGTGACCATCGCCGAGGGCGCCGCCATCGGCGCGCGCGCGGTGTGCGTCGCCCCCGTGCGCATCGGCGCGTGGGCGACCGTCGCCGCGGGCGCGGTGGTCACCAAGGACGTGCCGGACCACGCCCTGGTCGCAGGCGTCCCCGCCCGTCGCATCGGCTGGGTCGGCAGGTCGGGCGCCCCCCTGAGCCAGGACGGCGACGAGTGGGTCTGCCCGCAGACCGGCGCGAAGTACCGCGAGAGCGACGGCGGCCTCGTCGAGGTGGGATGATCGCCCGTCGCCCAGCGAGATGAATCGGGCACGCTCCGTGCCGCCGCTCTGACCATCCTGGACTAGAGTGCTCACCGTGATACTCCGGTCAGCGGTCGACAACTTCGCCCACAGCGCGGCGGGGCTCCGCCTGCGGCGGCGTCTCTTCAAAGGCAGCAAGACCTACTGGGAGGAGCGCTACGCCAAGGGCGGCACGTCGGGCGCGGGCTCCTACGGCAAGCAGGCCGAGTGGAAGGCCGAGATCGTCAACGCCTGGGTGAGCGAGCTCGGGGTCACCTCGGTCATCGACCTCGGCTGCGGCGACGGCAACCAGCTCAGCCTCGCGCGCTACCCGCGCTACCTCGGCCTGGACCGGTCGAGCACGGCGGTGTGGAAGTGCATCGAGCGCTTCAGCGACGACCCCACCAAGAGCTTCCTGCGCTACGACCCGGAAGACCTGTGGGACCCGGCGGGCTGGCTGCGCGGCGATCTCGCCCTCTCCATGGAAGTGATCTTCCACCTGGTCGAGGACGAGGTGTTCGACGACTACATGTCGCGGCTGTTCGACTGCGCCGAGCGGTTCGTGGTCATCTGCTCCAACGACTCGGTCGGCACCGAGCAGGCGCCCCACGAGAAGCACCGCGAGTTCACCAAATGGGTCGGGCAGAAGCGTCCGGAGTGGACGCTCGACCGTCGCGTCGACCCGCCCGAGGACGTCGACCTGATGTCGTCGTTCTTCCTCTACAAGCGCGCCGACTAGCCGCGCCGCCACGGCCGGGGGATCGGGAGCCGGGCGATGTCCCCGCGGTTCATCGCCCACCAGCCCGCGAGGAAGACCAGGACCAGCACCGGGTCCAGGATCGTGGGCAGGTCCGCGACCCGCTGCACGGCCAACAGCGCGCCGATCGCCGCCAGGCCCGCGGCGACGCGGAGGAAGACACCGCCCCACCGGTGCCCGCCCGCCCGCCACGCGACGACGACGGGGATGGCCGCGATCACCAGCGTGCCGCAGAGGTATCCGAGCGCCACGCCCGCAATCCCCATCCTCGGCGCGACGACGAGCCAGACCGCGACGCCCACGGCCATCCCGAGCAGGCTCGACCCCGTCGTCACCAGCATGCCCCGGCGGGACCGGGTGATCAGCGCGTTGACGCTGGCCACCCCGAGGTTGGTCGCGAGGATGGCGACGACGAGCACGGGCAGGATGTCCTCGACCCCGGCGAACCTCGGCCCCCAGATCAGCTCCACGAGCAGCCTGCTGCCGACGATGATCGACCCGAAGATCGCGACCATGACGACCGCGAGCGCGCGCGTGGCGCGGTTGGTCTGGGCGTGGAACTCGGCCTCGTCGCCCCGGCCCCACGCCTCGGCCAGCGACGGCAGGAGCACCAGGCTCAGGGACGCGGCCAGCATCGACGCCGGGGTGGCCAGGTTGAGCGCGGCCCCGTACTGGCCCGCTCCCTCGTCCCCGCCGACCAGCTTGGCCGAGATCTGCGACAGCTGCAGGAAACCGGTGCTCGCGATGGTGCCCGCCGTGCCGAGCAGCACGAACACGTCCAGCTCGCGGCGGCGCTCCCGGGGCGTGCCGCCGCGCAGGCCGATGGGCCACCCGGCCAGCGCGTAGATGCCGTACGCGGCCACCAGCGGCAGGATCAGCACCGGCCCCCGGGCGCCCGCGACCAGCAGGGCGACGAGCCCGGCCAGGCCGATCAGCACGCTCGTCACGTCCCACGCGGTCGCGCGCAGCACCTGCCCCGCCCCGAACTGCACGCCGCGGGTGAAGCTGTAGGCGGAGTAGGCCACGGTCAGCGCGGCCACGCACACCGCGCCGGGCCAGGTCCGGTCATCGATGAGCAGCCAGAGCGCCATGCTCGCCAGGCCGAGCAGCCCGGACGTCTGCAGGGTGCGCAGGCGCAGGTGCGCGGCGATCGCCCGGGTGTCTGCCGGATCGTCGGACCCGCGCGCCGCGGCCAGGAACTTCGAGGCCGCGCTGCCGGACGTCGTCGGCCAGAGCAGGGCGAGGATCGACGCCGTGGCGATCGCGGAGGCGACGACGCCGAGTTCGGCGCGTCCGGCGACCCGGCCGACGAGCACCGCCGTCGCGAACCGGAGGAGGCCCTGGGCCAGCAGCCCGAGCGTGCTGAGCGCGCCGCCGCGAGCGAGCGAGGTGCGGACGGGGGCGTCCAGCCGCACCGGCCGCAGCATCCCCTTCAACGCCCCCAACGCCGCGGCCCCCTCCCCCTGCGGGCCGCGGCACGGCGGCCGTCGGCCGCCACGGTCACGACTTCCTCGCGAGCAAGTCTCCCACGATCGTCCGGGTCACCTCGGCGTCTTCGGCGGAGTTGAGGACCGCGGCCGCCTTGTCCGCGTTCCGCTTGAAGCGGCGGACCTGGTCCGCGTCGAGCGCGGCCAGGGTCTCGCGCAGCGCCTCCGGCGAGGCGTCGGCGGCGATCGCGCCCAACTCGTGCTCGGTGATCAGGCGGTTGGTCTCCGGCGCCGAGCTGAACACGACGGCCAGCCGGGCCTGGATGAAGTCGAAGATCTTGTTGGGGAGCATGAAGTGGTGGTTGGGCGTGAGCGGCGGGAGGCTGAAGACGCCCACGTCGTACCGGTTGAGCGTGGCGGGCAGCTCCTCGGGCTTGACCGGCGGGTGCAGCGTGATCCGCCGGTCGTCGCCGATCAGCTCGCGCAGCTGGCCCAGGTACTTGCCGCCATCGCGGGCGGGCACCAGGTAGAGGTCGAGGGTGTAGCCCTCGTCCAGCCCGCGCACCGCCTCGATCAGGGTCTCGACGTTGCGGCCGGGCACGGCGGCGCCGCTGTGCACGAGCCGGATCACGTCGTCGGAGACCTGGCTGGGCGACAGCTCCCGGTAGGGGCCCGCGTTGCGCACCGTCGCGGCCCGCACACCGAACCGCTCGCGGTAGAGCTCGCCGATCGAGTCGTTGACGACGGTGACCGCGGTCATCCTCGGCAGGTACTTCGCGCACTGGTGGGTCATGAACGGCTTGACCAGCAGGCGCCACGACCGCACGTGCGCCCGCTCCTCCGGCGCCCACTCGTGCATGTCGGCCACCACCGGCGCGCCCTGGGCGACCTCGTGCGCCAACCCCATGGCCCGGGCCTCGTTGGCGACCACGACGTCGAAGCGCCTGCCCGCCAGCAGCGTCCGCGCCGCCTGCACGGCGGGAGCGGCGAACTCGACCTGGTCGAAGCGGCGCAGCGCGAGCATGGCCACCCCGGCGGGGGTCTGCGGCAGCGAGGGCAGGGTCTCGTCGACGGCCAGGTGCTCGGTCGCCTTCTCCGGCCGGTCCCCGTAACCGACCGTGGTGACCTCGCCCAGTTCGGCGAGCACGTCCAGTTGGCGGAGAACCCGGGCGTCCCGGTTGATGTCGGAGAAGGAGATGCAGAGGATGCGCCCGCGAATCGGGTCGTTCGCCATGGTCGGGCAGTCTAACCGCGCGCCATCGGCACCCACCGCCGCCCGCCGCGACCCCGGCAGGGGACCCGACCGGGTGGGTTCTAAGGTGGGGCGACCGGTTCCCGACCCCGCATCGAGGCGAGACGTGAGCAAGGACTTCATCCCGGCGGCCAAGCCGATCATCGGCGACGAGGAGCGGGCGGCGGTGGACGCGGTGCTGCGCTCCGGCATGCTCGCCCAGGGCGCCGAGGTCGCCGCGTTCGAGCAGGAGTTCAGCCAGGTTCTGCTGGACGGCAGGGCGGCCGTCGCGGTGAACTCCGGCACCGCCGGCCTGCACCTGGGCCTGCTGGCCGCGGGCGTCGGCCCCGGCGACGAGGTCATCGTGCCGTCCTTCACCTTCGCGGCGACGGCGAACTCGGTCGCGCTGACCGGGGCGACCCCGGTCTTCGCCGACATCGAGCTCGACCACTACTGCCTGTCCCCCGAGCACGTCGCCTCGCTGGTGACCGAGCGGACCAAGGGGATCATGCCGGTGCACCTGTACGGGCACCCGGCGAACATGCCCGCCCTGGCCGCGATCGCCGAGAAGCACGGGATCGCGCTGTACGAGGACGCCGCGCAGGCGCACGGCGCGAGCCTCGACGGCAGGCGGGTCGGCACGTTCGGCACGTTCGCCATGTTCAGCCTGTACCCGACCAAGAACATGACGTCCGGCGAGGGCGGCATGGTCTCCACCGGGGACGCCGACGTCGAGCGGACCCTGCGTCTGCTGCGCAACCAGGGCATGGAGCGCCAGTACGAGAACGAGCTCGTCGGCTTCAACGCCCGCATGACCAACCTGCACGCCGCCATCGGCCGCGTGCAGCTGACCAAGGTCGGCGGCTGGACCGAGACCCGGCGGGCCAACGCCGCGTTCTTCGACGCGAACCTGACCGGCGTCGGGGTGCCCGCGGTCGCCGACGGCGCGGTGCACGTCTACCACCAGTACACGATCACGGTGCCCGAGGACCGCGACGGCTTCGTCAAGGCGCTCAAGGACGAGCACCAGATCGGCTCGGGCGTCTACTACCCGATCCCGAACCACCGGCTGCCCTCCTTCGACCGCGTCGAGGACCTGCCGAACACCGAGAAGGCCGCCGCCGTCGTGGTGTCGCTGCCGGTGCACCCGTCGCTGGACGACGAGGACCGCGAGCGCATCGTGAACGCGGTGAACACCCTGGCGAAGGCGGGTGCGTGAGCATGGCTGAGCTGCGAGTGGGCCTCATCGGCCTGGGCATGATGGGCCGCCACCACGCGCGGGTCGTGCGCGAGGTGGACGGGCTGACGCTGGTCGCCGTCGCCGACGCCAACGGCGACCCGCACGGCGTGGCGCAGGGCCTGCCGGTGCTGCAGAACGTGGCCGAGCTGATCGACGCGGGCATCGACATGGCGGTCTGCGCCGTGCCGACCGGCATGCACGAGGAGGTCGGCCTCGCGCTGGCCGAGGCCGGGGTGCACACGCTGATCGAGAAGCCGATCGCGCACAGCGTCGAGGCCGGGACCAAGCTGGTCGAGGCGTTCGCGGCGAACGGCGTGATCGGCGCGGTCGGGCACATCGAGCGGTACAACCCGGCGCTGCAGTCGCTGCGCGAGCGCATCGCCAACGGCGACCTCGGCGACGTCTACCAGATCGCCACCCGCCGCCAGGGCCCGTTCCCGGCGCGGATCGCCGACGTCGGCGTGGTCAAGGACCTCGCCACCCACGACATCGACCTGACCGCGTGGCTGGCGCAGTCGGAGTACACGCACGTGACCGCCCAGGTCGCGCTGCGCTCGGGCCGCGCGCACGAGGACATGGTGGCCGCCACCGGGCGGCTGGCCAACGGCACGATCACCAACCACCTGGTGAACTGGCTGTCCCCGATGAAGGAGCGGCTGACCGTGGTGACCGGCGAGAAGGGCGCGTTCGTCGCCGACACCCTCACCGCCGACCTGACCTTCTACGCCAACGGCGTGGTCACCACCGAGTGGGACTCCGTGGCCAACTTCCGCGGCGTCTCCGAGGGCGACATGACCCGCTACGCGATCGTCAAGCGCGAGCCCCTGCGCACCGAGCACGAGAAGTTCCGCGACGCGGTGCTGGGCGAGTCGCAGGAGATCGTCACGCTGCAGGAGGGCCTCAACACCCTGCGCACGGCCGAGAAGGTGCTGGCCACCGCGAGCCAGCAGCTGGGCGCCTGCTGAAGCCGATGGCGCGCATCACGATCGTCTCCCGGCTCTTCCGCCCGGAGACCGGGGCAGCCGCCTACCGGCTCGGCGCCCTGGCCGACGAGCTGGCCGCTCGCGGCCACCAGGTCCGCGTCCTGACCACGGTGCCGCCACGCGGCGCCCGGATCGAGGACGCCGGTCTCGACGTGCGGCGCTGGCCGGTGCTGCGCGACAAGGGCGGGAACGTCCGCGGGTACGTGCAGTACCTCAGCTACGACATCCCGCTGTTCTTCCGGCTCCTGCTCACCCGCAGCGACGTGGTGGTCGTCGAGCCGCCGACCACGACGGGCGTGTCCAGCCGGGTCGCCTGCATGCTGCGCCGCACCCCCTACGTGCACTTCTCGGCCGACGTGGTGTCCACCGCGGCGGAGGGGATCGGCGTCAACCGGACCGTCGTCCGGGTGCTCAAGGTGCTGGAGCGGTGGGTGCTGCGCGGCTCCCGGGCGGTCATCGCCGTGTCCGACGGCGTGCTGCGCGATCTGGAGGACCTGGGCGTGCCCGCCGAGCTGGTCACCGTCGTCGGGGTCGGCATCGACACCACGCGGTTCGCCTACGCCGAGCGGCCGTCCACACCGACCCTGGTCTACGGCGGAACGATGTCGGAGATCCACGGCGCCGAGGTCTTCGTCCGCGCCTTCGCCAAGGTCGCCGACCGGCACCCGGAAGCCCGCCTGCTGATGATCGGCCAGGGCACCGACGTGCCGATGCTCAAGGACCTCGCGCAGCGGCTGGCGCCCGGGCGGGTCGAGTTCCGCACGCCCCAGCCCGCGGAGCACCTCAGCGGCGAGTTCGCCGCCGCGGCGGCCTCGCTCGCGTCGGTGCGGCCGGGGGTGGGGTACGACTTCGCCTTCGCGACCAAGGCGCTGGCTGGTCTGTCGTCCGGCGCGCCGGTCATCTACGCCGGTGTGGGCCCGCTCGGTCCGCTCGTCCGCGAGAACGGCCTGGGCTGGGCGGTCGACTGGGACGTGGACGCGGTGTCCGAGGCCATGGAGAAGGCGCTGGCCGACCACCCCGCGCCGGAGCGCAGGGCCGCCCTGTCGCGGTGGGTGCGGGAGAACCACAGCCTGGAATCCGTCGCAGGCAAGGCGGCCGACGTCGTCGACCGGGCCCGCTGACGGTCAGCTGGACTGCCCGTCGCAGGTGGTGATCCGGTACAGCGTGGCCGCGTCCCCTTCGCGGTCGACGACCTCGAGGTGCGGGTTCGTCTCGACGGTCTCCATGCCGGGGTACACGGTGGGCCAGTTCATGTAGCGCCGTCCGTTGAAATCCAGGACGTAGTAGCTGTCGTACTTCTCGATCAGCTCGCAGATCCTGGGGTCCTCGCCGATGGCGTTCAGGTTGTTCATCAGCATCAGCACGTCCGGCGGCATCTTGTCGTCGCCGACGTGCGGCGTGAGCGTGCGCCTGCCGCTGATGGCGTAGGAGAACGCGGTTCCCGTCCAGGGGTCGCCGATGATGGTGGCGCTCTCCGGGACGTGCTCGTCGACCCGGGTCAGCAGGGCCTCCTCCGCGGAGGACAGCAGCGGCGCGTTGTCGGAGGCGCGGTAGTTGCCCGCGCCCGAGCCCACGGCGTAGTTGACCGAGCTGAACTGCCCGGCGACGCCGATGATCGCCGCGACGACGAAGGCCACCGCCGCAGCCGCGGGCGTGGACTCCCTGGTGAACCGCATGCTGGCGAGGCGGGGACGGCGTTCGACGAGCGCGTCCCTGGTGCGGAAGAACAGCCAGGTCGCCGAGATCGTGCACACCACCACGGTGATCGTGGGCAGCAGCGAGGCGAGCCGGTAGGAGTCGTTGTACCAAACGCCGGTGATGAAGTTCCGCAGTCCCGGCTTCCGCATCGCGGACACCACGATGAACAGCACCGCGGCGATCAGGTAGACGCCGAGGACCCACTGGCTGAACTGCCTGCGCATCACCAGGCCGACGGCGACCAGGCTGAACAGCAGGACGACCCACGAGGCGCCCTGCTGCATGACGCCGCCGCTGAGCACCTGGCCGATCGCCTGCGGCACCCGCTGGATCGGCTGCCAGCCCGAGTTCTCGCTCGAGGGGCGCACCCGCAGCCACAGCGCGATGCCCGCGCCGAGGTAGGCCGCCAGGAGCATCACCAGCAGCCAATAGCGGCTCTGGCCCGCGCGTCCGGCCAGGATCCGCCGGTAGCGGACCACCGCGACGACGAAGATCGGCAGGGCGAACAGCAGCAGCGTGAGGAACGTGCTCGGGTGCGCCAGGGCGATGCCCGGCGTCACGGCGATGAAGAGGAGGGTCGCGAGCCAGCGCGGCGTGCCGCTGCGGTCGCCGACGCCGGTGACCATGCTGATCAGGGCGAGCGCGGCGGGCAGCAGCGCCAGCGACATGAAGTACGGGTAGAGGACGCCGAAGTCCAGGATGATGTACGGGAACGCGCCGAACGCCGCGGAGAGCGCCCCGGCGAACAGGACCGGGACGGGCCGGGTGCCGGTGACCCGGGTGGTCAGGAAGATCGCCGAGATCGGCCAGACCAGGGCGCCGATCACCAGGGTGACCGCGTTGACCGCTGCCGGGATGGACACGCCCGAGACCTGCACGACCAGGCTGACCAGGTCGTGCCAGGCGGCCGGGTACGCCGACACCTTGGCCCCGCCGCTGTACATCCCGCCGACGGTGAGCGAGGACGCGGACCCGCTGTCGATGATGTAGCGGATCGCGTTGAGGTGGAAGACGTTGTCCCAGGTCTGGGAGATGTTCTCCGGGCCGCCGATCATCCGGGTGAGGCCGCGGGTCAGCAGCGCGGCGGGGATGAGCAGGGCGCCGAGGTGGGCCAGCAGGGTCCAGCGGGAGCGCGGCGAGCGGCGGATGCGGCCGTGGATGCCCAGCGCCTTCGGGGTGGCCCTGCGCAGCACCAGGCCGATCGCGGCGATGGCGACTGCGGGCACCACGACGTGCAGCACGTTCCACCGCAGGCCGAGGAACGGGCCGACCACGGCGGTGACGGCGACCAGGCTGATCGACACGGGAGCGGCGGCGCCGACGGCCACCAGGCCGGTCACGGCCCAGCAGCGCAGGATCAGGTAGCCGGGTAGGAAGACGATGGCCGCGGTCAACAGCAGGGCTGGAACCAACTGCCACCAACTCATGGGAGTGCTCCTCGGCGGACGCGCGCACGGGCGGTCGCAGACTAGCAATCGTAAATCCCGACCCCGGCGGCCGGGACCTCACATAACCTGCGGATAACGATGGGGAGGTCCGCGTGGCGGAGTGGTCGACCGCGGGATGGCGGGCGGAGGCGGTGGCGTGGTTGGACGACGCGCTCGCGCGGCGGGGGGTCGTGCGGTGTGGGGAGGTCGAGCAGCCGAGGGTGCGGCCGTGGGCGACCGTGCTGTGCGCCGAGACGAGCGCGGGGCGGGTGTGGCTCAAGGCTTCCGGGGCGGAGACGGCGTTCGAGGCGGGCCTTTACCTGGTGTTGCACGAGGTCGTGCCCGAGTCGGTGCTCGAACCGCTGGCCGTGGACGCGGAGCGCGGGTGGGTGGTGTTGCCTGACGGCGGGGCGTCGTTGGGGGACGTGTCGGGGCTCGGGGACGCTCTGGTGGCGTACGCGCGGATGCAGCGGCGCCTGATGCCGCACGTCGACCGGTTGCTCGCGGCCGGGGTCGCCGACATGCGGCCGGAGGTGTTGCCGCGGCGGCTGTCTGAGGCTGTCGCGGTTGTGGGCGGGGGACTCCCCGCGGAGTTCGCGGACGGGACCGCCGCGCGGTGGGTGGCCGAGTGGGCGGCCGAGCTGGCAGCGTCGGCGCTGCCCGCGTCGCTGGACCACAACGACCTGCACCCGGACAACGTCCTGACCGGGCCGCGGTTCTACGACTGGGGCGACAGCGTCGTCGCGCACCCGTTCGCAGCCGCGATGCTGCCGCTGAGCGTGATCGGCGACGGGCTCGGCGAGGCCGCGGCGGTCGAGGCAGGCGAGCGGTACCTTGCCGAGTTCACCGACTTCGCGCCGATCGGGCGGCTGCGCCGCGAGCTGGCGCTGGCGCGCAGGCTCGGCATCGTCGCCCGGACCCTGACCTGGGCGCGGGCCGCTGGCGCCGCGCCGGAGTTCGCCGACGCGCCCCGGCTGACGCTGCTCAGCCTGCTCGACGAGCCCAGGCCGTGAGCAGCCGGTCGGCCAGCTCCGGGCGGCAGACGAGCAGGTCGGGCAGGTAGGGGCGGGGCTGGTTGTAGCGCAGCGGCGAGCCGTCGACGCGGGAGGCGTGCAGGCCTGCGGCCACGGCGACGCCGACCGGCGCGGCGGAGTCCCACTCCCACTGGCCGCCGGTGTGGAAGTAGGCGTCGGCGTCGCCGCGCAGCACGGCCATGGTCTTGACACCCGCCGAGCCCATGGGGACCAGCCGCGCGCCCACCCGCTCGGCCAGGTCGGCCACGCCGTCCGGGGGGCGGCTTGCGCTGATCACGATCCGCAGGTCGGACCGGGTGGGCGGGACCGCGAGGTCGCCGCGGACGTGGACCCTGTCGGGCAGGGCGACGGCGGCCGCGGTGATGCCCGCGCCGCGCTCCCAGAGCGCGACGTGCACGGCCCACTCGGGGACGCCCGCCGCGTACTCGCGGGTGCCGTCGAGCGGGTCGATGATCCACACCCGGTCGGCTTGCGGGCGGGCGGGGTCGTCGGGGGACTCCTCGGAGAGCACGGCGTCGCGCGGGCGCAGGTCGGCGAGCATGCCCAGGATCGCGGCGTTGGCCTCGGCGTCGGCGAGGGCGCCCACGTCGGGCGGGTTGTCCGCGCGGAGTGCGGTGAGCAGGGCCGCCGCCCGGCCCGCCGCCGCCTCCGCGACCGCGGCATCGTCCACGGAAACGACCGTAACAGCCCCGATCGGTGCATTACGCTCGCGGAACCGGGCGTGCTCGCCCCGCGTCTACCCGTCGGACACCGAATTCAGGGGGCACCTCGACATGGCGGACATCCAGTACCACTTCGGCACCGGCGACGGCGACCCGAACGTCCACCACGGACAGACCAACGTGGACGTCGACGGGGACGGGGCCACCGACGCCATCGCGGTCGACTTCGACGGCGACGGCCGCTACGACGACGCCATGTGGGACTCCGACGGCGACGGCGTCGCCGACACCGCCCTGCTCGACCTCAACGACGACGGCGTGGCCGAGTCCGCCTACCACGACCCCAGCGGCGAGGGCACCTGGAACGCCAAGGGCGAGGGCGGCCAGCCGGAGCAGGCCGACGAGCCGACGCAGACCGTGGACAACCCCGAGAGCGAGTTCGAGAACCAGCCGCCGGAGGCGACGTCCGAGGAGCCGGAGCCCGCCGAGGAGCCTACGGAGCAGCCCGCCGAGGAGCCGACGACCACGGAACCGGCTCCCACGGAGGAGCCGACGCCTACCGAGGAGCCGACTCCCACCGAGGAGCCGGAGCCGACCGAGCAGCCGAGCGAGGCCGACGGCCCGTCGCTGACCGACTGGTTCGACGACCTCAAGCCCGGCGACGACACCCCCGAGCAGGAGCCGGTCGCCGACAACGCCGAGTCCGGCGAGCCCACGCTGGAGGACTGGTACTCCAGCCTCGAACCCGCCGCCGACGCCGGCTCGACCGACGGGGACCCGAAGGACGCCGAGCCCACGGACTCCGCCGTCGAGGACGACCCCGCCGACGCCACCGGGGACCCGGCGCTGTCGGACTGGTACGACGACCTCAAGCCCATGGACGACATAACCGACACCACCGACGCCACCGACACCACCGACGGCTCGTGCGGCGACGAGCCGTCCGGCCTGTCGAACTGGTAGCCGAACGCGCGTGAGGCGGGGCCGGACAGCTGTCCGGCCCCGCCTCACGGTCGTTTTGAGGGCTAGGGCTCCAGGTCGTCCGAGGCGCCCGGCATCCGGCCGGTCACCACGAACACCACGCGCTTGGCGACGGAGACCGCGTGGTCGGCGTAGCGCTCGTAGAAGCGGCCCAGCAGGGTCACGTCCACGGCCGCGGCGACGCCGTGCGGCCAGTCCTTGGCCATGATCACCGAGAACAGGCCGCGGTGCAGGTCGTCCATCTCGTCGTCGGCGTCGTCCAGGGCGCGCGCCGCGGCGACGTCCTGGCTGCGGATGACGGACTCCGTGCCGCGGGCCAGGCTGACGGCGATGCGGCCCATCTCGGCGAAGCTCTCCCGCACGCCGTCGGGCAGCACCGGGTTGGGGTGCCTGCGCCGGGCCGCCTTGGCCACGTGCAGCGCCAGGTCGCCCATCCGCTCCAGGCTCTCCGCGGCGTGGATCGCCGCGAGGACGGTGCGCAGGTCGGTTGCGACGGGAGCCTGCAGCGCCAGCAGCGAGTAGGCGTGCTCCTCGCAGGCCGAGCGCGCGTCGTCGATCTTCTCGTCGCCGCTGATCACCTGTTCGGCCAGCGAGAGGTTGGTCTCCAGCAGCGCGCGCGTGGCGAGTTCCATCGCATCGCCGACCATCGCGCACATCGCGGCGAGCTGGTCGGCAAGCTGTCCTAGTTCACTGTGGTAAGCCTCGCGCATGGCCAAAGCCTAGACGCAACCGCGCCGGACGCACCTATCGGAGCGTGAATGAGCGGTGAACCCATGACGACCATCAGGCGCAGGTGACGTCTCCGCCGTTGATGGCGGACAGGTCCTCCGGCAGCTTCTCCGGCTCGGGCTCGGTGACCTTGGCGGTGCCGGGGGCGACCACCTCGCCGTCGTACTCCGGGCCGATGACCAGCACCAGCGCCTTGCCCATCGACGCGTCGGCCTTGAGGTGCACGCCGGGGATGGAGGAGGCGAGCGTGCGCGCGGCGGCCTCGTTGCCCGTGCCGTAGTAGATGACCGTGTGGGCGACCTTCGGCGCGGAGCTGACCATCATGACGTCGTAGCCGTACTCGGCGAGCTTCTCGCCGGTGTCGCGGGCGATCCGGCCGGTGGTGTTGCCGCCGTTGAGCACCTGGATCTTGAGCGTCTTGGGGTCGACCTGCTGCTGGCGGGCGCGCAGCGGCGAGGACTGCGGCAGCGCGCGCTGCTGGGTATCGGCCTTCTCCGCGGGCTTCTCGCCGGGCAGCGGCTGGTTGTTCACGATCGCCCGGAACAGCGCGGCGTTGTCCTCGACCCGCAGTTCCTCGTTGCCGCGGTCGTTGGGCAGGCCGACGGTGGGCACGGTCAGGAAGGTGACCCGCCCGGCCTCCAGGCCCTGCAGCGACTGGCCGAGGGAGAACAGCGACTCGACGGTGATGTTGTCGCCGAAGGTGGACTTGGTGAACGCCTCGGTGAAGCCGGTGAGCTTGCCCGGGTCGAGCAGCACCTGGCCGGACATGGACTTGCGCAGCAGGGAGGACAGGAAGCGCTGCTGCCGCTTGATGCGCCCGTAGTCCGACGTCGGGTCGCCGCGCACGTGCCGCGCGCGGACGAAGTCCAGCGCCTGGTCGCCGCGCAGCTCGACGGCGGTGCCCGCCTTCTGCACGATCCACTTCTTCATGTACGTGTCGTACATCGGCTCCTCGACGCAGACGGAGACGCCGTCGACGGCGTCCACCATGTCCTTGAAGCCGTGGAAGTCGATGCCGATGAAGCGGGTGATGCGCAGGCCGGACAGCTCCTGCACGACCTTGGTCGCGCACAGCGGGCCGCCGACCTGGTAGGCGGTGTTCAGCTTGGCGGCCTGCTGGCCCGCCACGGTCTCGCCGGTGTAGTCGTTGGTCGCGGGGTCGAACCGCTCGCATTCGGGCCGCTGGATCTCCAGGTCGCGGGGGAACGACACGATCACGACCCGGCTGCGGTCGGCGGGCACGTGGGCGATCATCGTGGTGTCCGCGCGCGCCCCGGGCACCTGGCCCGCGTCGCCGACGCCGTCCTCGGCCTCCGCGCCTTCGCGGGAGTCCGAGCCGATGAGCAGGAAGTTCTCGTCCCCGTGCTGCGCCTCGGCGTTCTGGATGGCGTCGGAGTTCGGGTCCAGGGCGCGGACCTTGTCGATGCTGTCGCCGGTGTGCTTGAGGAAGCCCCAGCCGACGCCGGTCGCGGTGAACACCAGGATCGCGGTCGTGCCCGCGAACACCCGGGCGAACAGGCCGCGCTTCTTCGGCTTCGGCTTCTCCTCGGCGTCGGCGCCCGCCTCGCCCGGCGGCTTGGCGAGCTCCTCGAGCTGCTCCTCGAGCTCGTCGTCCTCGGCGTTCCACGGCAGCCGCCGCTTGGCCCGCTTGGCCTTCTCCTCGGCCTTGAGCTCGTCGTGCACCTTGGAGAACCGCGCGAGCGTCTGGTCGACCCGCCTGCGCTTCTGCGTGGCCTCCCCGATCGGCTCCATCTCGGTCGTCATCCCGACCGCGTCGGCGGCGGAGACGCCTGGAGGCGGGGTGAGGGCGACCTTCTGCGTCTCCTCGGGGTGGGCCGGGTTGGGCATCGACGACTGCCCGGGCGGCTGCTGCCGGGGAATCCGCGGCTTGCCTTCCCCATCGAGCCTGGCGGCGATGTCGGCGGCGGGGTCGACGGGGAACCGGCCGGACGGCTGCGGGCCGTCGGCGTCGACGGGGAAGCGACCGGAAGGCTGCGGGCCGTCGGTGTCGATGGGGAAGCGACCGGAAGGCTGCGGGCCATCTGCGTCGACGGGGAACCGGCCGGAGGGGTGGGGTCCTTCGGCGTCGGCCGGGAACCGGCCGGGGGGCTGCGGCCTCCGCTGCCCGAAACCGTCGTCGGCGGGGTGCTGCCTGCGGCTGGGCTGGGGGCCGTCCGCGAAGTCCTCGGCGGGCACGGGGTGGCTGGGAGCCTGCCGACGGCCGGGATGCGGACCGTCCGCGAAAGCCGCGTCCTCGGCGGGAATCGGCCGACGGCCCGGGAGGGGACCGTCCACATAGTCCTCAGCCGACACCGGGCGCCCCGGCCCCTGCCGACGGCCGGGATGCGGCCCATCGGCGAAGGCCGGGTCCTCCGGGGCGATCGGGTGCTGACCGGTCGGCTGCCTGCGCCCCGGGCGAGGGGCGTCCGCGAAGGCGTCCTCGGGGGGCATCGGGTGACCGGACGGCTGCCGACGATGGGGCCCCTCGACGAAAGCCGGGTCCTCCGGGCCTAGGGGGTGCTGGCCAGTCGGCTGCCTACGACCCGGACGCGGACCGTCGGCGAAGGTTGGGTCCTCAGCGGCGATCGGGTGCTGGCCAGTCGGCTGCCTACGGCCCGGACGCGGGCCGTCGGCGAAGGTTGGGTCCTCAGCGGCGATCGGGTGCTGGCCAGTCGGCTGCCTACGACCAGGACGCGGGCCGTCGGCGAAGGTTGGGTCCTCCGGGGCGATCGGGTGCTGGCCCGTCGGCTGCCTACGACCGGGACGCGGACCATCGGCGAAAGTCGGGTCCTCAGCGGCAATCGGGTGCTGGCCCGTCGGCTGCCTGCGGCCCGGGCGCGGGGCGTCGGCGAAGGCCGGGTCCTCCGCGGCGATCGGCTGGCTCGTGGGCTGCCTGCGGGCCGGGCGCGGGGCGTCCGGGAAGGCTGGGTCCTCGGGGGCGAGGGGGTGCTGGCCGGTCGGTTGCCTGCGGGACGGGTGGGGGGTGTCGGCGAAGGTCGCGGGTGGGCTGGGGAGGGGGTGCCTGCCGGTCGCCGGGTGGTCTTCGGTGGGGCGGGGTAGGGGGTGGCGGGCCGTCGGGCGGGGGTGGGGGCCGGAGGGCCTGCGGTCCGCGTCCGGGGCTCGGTGGTCGACCGGGAAGTGGTCGTCGGGGGTGGGGGGCTCGTGGTGGTCGCGCGGGAACGGCTCGTGGCGCGGGGGGTAGTGCGCGCTCGGGCGGTCGTCCTCGGGGAGGTCGCCGGTGCGCGTGGGTTCGGGGAGGGGGCGGGCCGGGCGGGGTGGGGCGGGCCTGCGCGGGGGCTCGGGCGGGACGTACTGGTCGAAGTCCAGTCCGGCGTCGGCCGGGATGCGGTGGGCTCCGGTGGCCTGGCGCACGACATCGGCGGGAATGGACGCGCGCTGCGGTCCCCCCGGCTCGACGGGCGGCGCCACCGGGTCCACCACGGGCCCCCGCGGCGCACGACGGGGACGCGGGCGGTGGTTCGCCTCCGGCGGGTTGGGCGGCAACCCGTCCCGAACGGCAGGCTCGACCCGATGGGCGGTCGGCTGCTCGACGCCGCGGTGACCCGGCACCTCGTGGTCGACGGCACCACGGCGCGGGAGCGGCTGCTCCCCAGCGGCCCGGTGGTCCGACACCTGACGGTCACCACCACCGCGCCGCGGAAGCGACTCGTGGCCCGGAACCCGGTGGTCCGGCAGCTGGTCTTCATCAGCACGACGCGGAAGCGACTCGTGGCCGGGAACCCGGTGGCCCGGCGGCTGGCGGTCGGTGCCAGGGCGGCGCGGGAGCGGCTCGGGGCCTGCGGCGGCCGGGTGGTCCGGCAGCTGGTGGTCGGCGGCGGCACGGCGCGGCAGCGACTCGTGGCCAGCGCGGTAGTCCGGCGGCTGATGGTCGCTGGCACGGTGGTTCGGCAGCTCGGGGTCGGCGCCTGCCCGACGCGGGAGGGGGTCGGGGGTGGCGCGGCGGGTGGGGGCGCGCCGGGGGGAGGGCTCGGCAGCCGCGTGGTGGTCCGGACCGACGTGGTGGGCCGACGGCTGGTCCGGGGCACTGCGGTAAGCGGACGGCTGGTGGTCCGGGTCCACGTGATGGGCCGACGGCAGGTCCGGGGCACCGCGGTAACCGGACGACTGATGGTCCGGGCCCACGTGGTGCGCGGACGGCAGGTCCGGGGCGGCGCGGTGGGCGGGGGGGTGGTGTTCGGCGGCCGCGCGGTGGGCGGGGTCGACGGCGCCGCGGGGGGTGGGGTCGGGGGCGCCGCGGTGGGCGGGTGGGGTGGACTCGCGGTAGGGCTGCTGCGGGTAGGCGGCGGGGGCCGAGTGGTCCGGGAGGCGGCCGGGGGGCTGTTCGGGGGCCTGCCTGCGGCCGTGCCTGCCCGGAGGGGTGTCGGCCTGCTCGGCCGCGGCGCGGCGGCCCTGCATGGCGGCGCCGAGGTCTTCCACGCCGCCGCGTTTCGGGCGGGGGGACTCGGGGGCGGCGTGGCGGGACTCGTCGGCGCGGCGGCGGCCGGGGGCCGGGAGGTCGGCGCGGGAGGCGGTGTGCCGCTCGACCAGGTCCGAGACGCTCACGCCGTCGCCGTCGTCGAGGGAGCGGCGTCTGCGGCGGGGCTGGTCGGCGGGGTCGGGGGCGCGGCGCTTGCCACCTGGGCCGGAGGGCGGGGCGCCGTCGCCGTCGTAGTCGTCGGGCACCCAGGCTCCTTCCTTACGACCGCGTCAAGCGTTGCAGGTTGGTTATCAACACGTTGCGATGCCGCACTCGGTTACTTACCCGATCGTGTCAGTCTCGCGGAGGCGATAGTACGGATGACCGCGATCCCTGACGACCACCGCCCGGCGATTAACCACAGACCGTACGCAGAACCGCCCACGGGATTACCCCGATCGGGCGACTGTGGCGCGGGCGAACGCGCTCAGCGAGCGGCCACGCGCGGCGGGGCGACGGCGCGCCTGCCCGCCGCCGGTCCGGCCAGGTGGGGCTTGCCGCCCGAAAGGTACGCCACGGCGTTTCGTCCGGATTGCTTGGCGGTGTAAAGCAATCCGTCCGCCTCGCGAAGTTGCCGCTCCGCGGATGCCGGTGTGTCCTCCGCCACGTCCGCGGCGGGCGCGTGGGCCAGGCCGACGCTGACGGTGACGCGCAGGCCGAGCACGAGGGTCGACCACGGGTGGCACTCGACCCGCGCGCGGGCCGCCTCGGCGACGTCGACGGCCGTGGGGCCGTCCACGTCGGGCAGCACGAGGACGAACTCCTCGCCGCCGTAGCGGGCGCAGAAGGCGCCCTCGGGAAGGTCCTGCTGGAGCAGTTCGACGACCCGCTGCAGGACGCGGTCGCCGACGAGGTGGCCGAAGGTGTCGTTGACCTGCTTGAACCAGTCCAGGTCGACCAGGGCCACGGCCAGCCCGCCCGCCCCGCCGCGCTCGGCGAGGACCTCGATGAGTCTGCGGTCGAGGTAGCGGCGGTTGTAGCTGGCGGTGAGGCTGTCGCGGATGCTCTGCTCCTGCGCCTCGGCGTGCTCGCGGCGCAGGCGGTCGACCTCGCGGCGGAACTGCTCGGGGATCGGCGGCGGCGCGGTCAGCTCCGACATGAGGTCCAGCGCGGACCGCAGGTGCTGGTAGGCCTGCCGGTACTGCCCGCGCGAGGCCAGCAGGGTGGCGATCGATTCGTGCAGGCTGACGAGGTTGGCGGCGTCGACGGGCGGGTCGGCCTCAGCGGGCTCGGGCCGCTCCGGACGGCGCAGCGGCACGGTGGGCTCGTTGACCCTGCGGTCCCGCCAGTTGGCCGTGCGCTGGTCGGGCTCCGGCTCGGCCACTCCTCGTCCCAGTGCGGACACCGCGGTCACCTCCCTACGTACGAGTGTGTCGTCCGGAATGAAGGTCCGCTTGAGCCGACGGGACGCTTGGGCGGGGTAATTCCCCCTACCGGTGGATACGCGGTCGCGGGGCACTCCGCCGCGTCGCCGACCGTGGGCCGATCACTGCGACATTCGGGTGTCACTCATTCGGCGGGACACGGCGAGAAGCCGTAGGCCTCGCCGTCGAGCAGGACGACCCGCTGGGACCCGATCTGCTCCCCCAGGGTGGTGCTGTCCCGCCGGATGGTCACCGTCACCGCGACCACGTAGACCTCGCCCCTGGGGGCCTTGGCCGACTTCTCCGGCCGCCACTGCGGGTCCGGCCGCAGCGTCGACTCGACCGGGGCCATGCGCAGGACCAGGTCGTCGAGGTCGCAGAACCGGTCGGTGAAGTCCGGGTGCTGGGTGCGGCGCAGGAAGTCCGACTGGCTGCCCGGCCCCTCCTCGCCCGCGTCGTTCAGCGCGGCGAAGTAGGCGAGGACCCGGTCGTCGTCCTCGTCGCCGCCCGCCGCGGGCACCGGCTGCCCGGCCACCGCCGTCGAACAGCCAGCGGCCGCGAACGCCGCCAGCACCGCCAATCGCCGCACGTCATCCCCCGGAATGCATCAGTTCCGCCCCGACGGGCACCGCGGTGTCCTCGGGGTCGTCGAGCCAGCCATCGGGCAGCACGACCCGGCCCGGCGAGCCCTGCCGCCCGCGCGGGCCCTCGGCGTCGGCCGGGTACGGCACATCGGGCTCCAGCTCGCCCACCAGGTCGGCCAGCTCGGCCAGCCCGGAGACCAGCGCGAACCGCTGCCGCAGGCTCGCGCCGATCGGGAACCCGCGCAGGTACCAGGCCATGTGTTTGCGCAGGTCGCGCAGTCCCTTGTCCTCGCCGAGGTGGTCGGCGAGCAGTTCGGCGTGCCGGGTGAGGATGCGGCCCACCTCGCCCAGCGACGGCCCGTCGGGGATCGGCGCCCCGGTGAAGGCGGCGTGCAGCTCGCGGAACAGCCACGGCCTGCCGAGGCACCCCCGGCCGACCACGACCCCGTCGCAGCCGGTCTGCTCGACCATCTTGAGCGCGTCGGCGGCGCTGAAGATGTCGCCGTTGCCCAGCACCGGGATCGACGTCACGGCCTCCTTGAGCCGCGCGATCCGCGACCAGTCGGCCTCCCCGGAGTACCGCTGGGCGGCGGTGCGCGCGTGCAGCGCGACGGCCCGCGCGCCCTCACCCTCCGCGATGCGGCCTGCGTCCAGATAGGTGATGTGCTCTTCGTCGATCCCGACGCGGAATTTGACGGTCACCGGGACGTCCCCCGCTGCCCGGACGGCGGCGGAGACGATGTTGCGGAACAGGCCGCGCTTGTACGGCAGGGCCGCGCCGCCGCCCTTGCGGGTCACCTTGGGCACCGGGCAGCCGAAGTTCATGTCGATGTGGTCGGCGCGGTCCTCGCCGACGATGATCCGCACCGCCTCGGCGGTGGTGGCCGGGTCGACGGTGTAGAGCTGCATGGAGCGCGGGTGCTCGTCCGCCCCGAAGGTGATCATCTCCATGGTCTTGGCGTCGCGCTCGACGATGGCCCTCGCCGTGATCATCTCGCAGACGTACAGCGAGGTCGGGCTGCCGAACTCGCGGCAGAGGGTGCGGAAGGCGACGTTGGTGATCCCCGCCATCGGGGCGAGCACGACCGCCGGGTCGACCGGGTAGGGGCCGATCCGCAGGGCCGGGAGTCGCGGGGTCACCCACCCATTGTTACCGATGGCCTCTATCGGGCGGACGGGGCCGAGTCCCGGGCCGACCGGATGAGCTCGTCGAGTTGCCTGGCCAGGCGGGCGCCGTCGGCGGGCGAGTAGGTGGCGCGCACGGCGCCGTCGTCGGTGGCCGTGGTCAGGGTGAGGTAGCGGCCCGCGTCGGTGTCGATCCAGCCGAGGTTGTCGCGGGTGGTGAGGGTGAAGAAGCCGAAGCCGGTGCGGGGGCGTTCGAGGATGCCCGCCGCGACCCGCAGCTGGGTCTGGGCGGCCGTGCGCGGGGGGCGGACGGGCGTGGCGAAGCCCGCGGGGGCCTGCTCGGGGGCGGGCTGCTCGACGTGGACGGACTGGCCGGGGCCCGCGGCCGCGGGCGGCAGCAGGGCGACCATGGCGCGGGCCATGCCGGTCGCGCCCACGCCGGCGAACCGCACCGACTGTCCTTCTTGGACGGCGAGCACGCCCGAGTCGCCCCGCACCGCCCCCCGCGCCCGGAGCAGCGTGTCGGGCCGGGGCACGCCGGACGCGGCGATGCCGACGTCGGGGTCCGCCAGGAGCCGCAGCGCGCGCTCCACGCGCGGATGCGGGCCATCGGGACCCATCAGGCCGCGATGGGCCAGGTCGGTGAACACGGCGCGGGCGATGCGGGCGCGGTCCTCGGCGTACTGGCCGACGCTGGGGATCTCGAACGGGTAGTGCCTGCAGGTGATCCCGAGCAGCTGCGAGAGCACGTCGACCGCGGCCAGCGACAGGGTGAACGGCGTGCCCATCAGCCGATCACCGGCGGGGACGCGGACCCACCCGCGCCGAACACCTCGTCCGGGTCGGGCTCGACGAGGTAGGTCGGCCGCTCGTGCTCATCGTCCTCCGCGCCCCCGGCCACGGGCGCGCCCACCATGCCCGCCGCGGTACGCGCTCCCACCCCGGACGCGCGGCCCGCGGCCTGCTGGGCGGCGAGGGCGCTGGCCGGAGCGCGTCCGGCGCCGCGCACGGCCTCGCTTCCGGGAAGGCCGCCGGGACCGCCCAGCGGCGGCGGTCCGCCGACCGGCGCCGGGGCGGGCTGGCTTCCACTCGGCCCGACGGGACCGGCCAGCGGACCCGCTCCGGCGGGCAGGCCCGGGTCGTAGCCGCCGGGCGTGGTCCCGGGGCCGCGCTGTCCGGGGGCGGTGGCCGAGGCCGGGTCGCGCGGCGCGGGGACGGACCCGCCCTCCGACGACTGGCCGGACGTGACCGTGGACGGCGGGGTGCAACTGTCGCGCTGGTGGCCCTGCGGCACGTCCTCCACACCGCTGGGGCCGGTCTGGGTGTCCCTGACGCTGACGTCGGTGTCCCTGTCGACCGCGCGGGCGTCGTGCGCGCGGACCGGCTCGTCGCTCCTGGCGTCGGACATCGCGGGCGGCGGGGCGAACGCGGGCATGGCCGCCGCCGCGCTGAGCCTGCCGTCGTACGCGCCGACGACGCGGGCGGCCTCCTCGTGCGCGGCCTGGCTCGCCCGGTACTCGTCGAGGTAGCCCGCCGCCTTGGTGGCGAACGCGAGCGGGTCCGTGGTCGCCTGCAGGTCCCGCATGGCGGCGCCGAGGTCGAACGGGCGCTCCTCGGGCATCGAGTTCTTCGCCTCGGCGAGCGCGGCCGAGTGCAGCGCCAGCTGCGTGCCCGCGTACTGCGCGCTCTGCCCCGCCTGGCCGATCCAGTCGCCGGTGTCGGCCAGGAACCGCCGCGCCGCGTCCCCCGCGGGCCCCTCCCATTGGGTCTGGCTGTTCGCGATCGCCGCGGCCACCTCGTTCTGGAACCTGACCATGGCGTTCCCGGCCTCGGTGTAGAGGTCGCTCATGGCGCCGACGTCCTCGGGGCTGACGTCCTGGGTCACCATCGGCTTGAGCTGGGCGTGCGGGTAGCTCAGGTAGTTCGCGCACGGCATCGCGGGCGGCGTCCGCATGGACACCCCGGCGGCGAGGTCGCCCGCCTGCGCGGCCAGCTGCTCGGTGAAGCGCTGCTCGACCTCGCTGTTGCGGCTGAACCGCCGGACGAGCCCCATGAGCCAGCCCGACTCCTCGATGTCCCGGTCGACGTGCCGCTCCGCGTCGGTGTGCACCTCGTCGCGGGTTCGCGCGGCGTCCCGCCGCTCGACGTGCGGCGGCTGGTTCGGGTCACGGGTCGGATCGGTCATCGCCACTCCCTAGGGCAACTCGGGCTCCACGAGTTCGGCCAGTTCCAGCGCCAGCGGGCACAGCTTCTCCCCGTCGTCGCCCACGACGGCGGCGTCCACCCGGGAGGAGTCGGTCACGGCCAGGGCGACGAAGCAGCTCCCGCCCTGGACGCCGATGCCCTCCACGGCCGCGCGGGAGTTGACCCGCAGGGGCCGCACCGGGCGCTCGGACACGGCCCCGTCGATGCTGAGGCCCTCCCAGACGCCGACCGAGATGGTGTAGCTGTCGCGGACGCTGCCCTTGCGCACGCGCCACTCGCAATAGCGCGCGCTGCCCACCTTCCTGCTCTGTCCCTCGCCGGTCACGGCCATCGCGGACTGTCCCGCCGCGGTCAGCAGGTCACACGGCTCGACCGCGGCCAGGGGCGTCTCCTGGGCGGGCTCGGTGGTCGTCCCGCGCGTCGGCTCCGCCTGCGTCCGGCTCGCCGGGCCCGCGGACTCCGGCTGGCCTGCCGTCGTCGTCGCGCAGGCCCCGACCACCAGCAGCGCGGTGGCGAGCGAGGCGACCAGCGGGGAGGTCCGCACGGGCAGCACCTTTCACCTCACGGTCAGCGGAGCTTGTCGGCGTTGAGCTTGTCGGTGTCCTGGTAGTTGGCCATCGCCTGCTTGATCCCCTGCTCGGCCTGGATCAGCGCCTCGCGGAACTGCTCCAGCTGGGTGACGAAGCCCGCGCCGTCGGAGGCGACCTGTTGCAGGTACGGCTTCATCGTCATCGCGCCGTGCGTGCTGCCGAGCGGTGCTTCCTGCTGGAGAAAGGCGAGCGAGGTGCGCTGGCTGTCGACCCAGTCGGCCATGGCGTAGACGGCCCTGAGGAGCGCCTCGCCGCCCTCGCCGCTGACGGCGAAGCCGCCTTCCTGGGCGGTGGCGGCGAAACCCGCCATGGACTCGCCGATGGTGGTGCCGATGCGCGCGCCGCCTGCGTCGTCGACGTACATCGCTGCCCTCCGACCCGGGTCCGATCCCTCTGCGCACCGTACCAATCACCCTGGGTGGTCGTCGCGGGGTGAGACGTGATCACTTGGTTGCCCGTTCCCGCGCAGTGCGAACAGGCCCCCGACCGGAGTAGTCGGGGGCCTGTCGTTGGCAGGATCGATCAGCCGAAGCGGCCGGAGATGTAGTCCTCGGTGGCCTTCTGGGCCGGGTTGGAGAAGATCCGCTCGGTGTCGTCGATCTCGACGAGCCGACCCGGCTGCCCGACGCCCGCGAGGTTGAAGAACGCCGTCTGGTCGCTCACCCGGGCCGCCTGCTGCATGTTGTGGGTGACGATCACGATCGTGTAGTCCTTCTTCAGCTCCTGGATCAGGTCCTCGATCGCCAGGGTGGAGATCGGGTCCAGGGCCGAGCAGGGCTCGTCCATCAGCAGCACGTCCGGCTGCACGGCGATCGCCCTGGCGATGCACAGCCGCTGCTGCTGACCGCCGGAGAGGCCGCCGCCGGGGCGGTTGAGCCGGTCCTTGACCTCGGTCCAGAGGTTGGCCCCGCGCAGCGCGCGCTCGGCGATCTCGTCGAGCTTGCGCTTGTCCTTCTCCCCGGCCAGCTTCAGCCCGGCGACCACGTTGTCCCTGATGGACATCGTGGGGAACGGGTTGGGGCGCTGGAACACCATGCCGATCGTGCGCCGCACCGACACCGGGTCGACGGAGCTGCCGTAGATGTCCTCGCCGTCGAGCAGCACGCAGCCCTCGGCGCGCGCGCCCGGGATGACCTCGTGCATGCGGTTGAGCGAGCGCAGCACGGTGGACTTGCCGCAGCCGGACGGGCCGATGAACGCGGTGACGCTGCGCGGGGGCACGGTCAGCGAGACCCCGTCGACGGCGTGGAACTTGCCGTAGTACAGGTTCAGGTCCTTGACTTCGATGCGCTTGGCCATCGTTACCCGCTCACTTGGTCTTCAGGGACGTCATCCGCGAGATCAGCGATCCCAGCAGGTTGAACACGGTGATGATGAGGATGAGGGTGACCGCGGCGCCCCAGACGCGCGCCTCGCCGACCTCGTTGATGGTCAGCCGCTCGGAGTTCATCAGCAGCGGCAGCGAGGCCATGTTGCCCTCGAACGGGTCCATGTTGATGAACGAGTTGTAGCCGACCAGGACCAGCACGGGCGCGGTCTCGCCCATGACGCGGGCGATCGCCAGGCTGATGCCGGTGATGATGCCCGACATCGCGGTCGGGATGACGATCTTGACGATCGTCTTCCACTTGGGGATGCCCAGCGCGTACGCGGCCTCGCGCAGCTCGTCCGGGACGATCTTGAGCAGTTCCTCCGTGGTGCGCACCACGACCGGGATCATCAGCAGCACCAAGGCGAGCGCCACGGCGAACGCGCTGCGCGGCAGGCCGAACGTGGTGATCCACAGGGCGTAGATGAACAGCGCGGCCACGATCGACGGGACGCCGGAGAGGATGTCGACGGTGAAGGTCACCGCGCGGGCGAGCCTGCTGCCCCGGCCGTACTCGACCAGGTACACCGCGACCAGGATCGCGATCGGCACCGCGATGATCGCGCAGATGAGCCCTTGGATCAGCGTGCCGTAGATGGCGTGGTAGACGCCGCCGCCGAACTGCCGCGACGTCAGGCCCGCGAGCGAGTGCGTCCACCACTCCGCGGTCAGGACGTGCTCGAAGCCCTTGACGACGACGGTGAGCAGCACCCACACCAGCGGGGCGAGCGCCAGCAGGAACGTGCCGGTGATCAGCGTGCCCGCGACGCGGTTCTTCATCCGCCGCCCGGGGGTGATCTCCTGGAAGGCGGGCGGGGCTGCGGGCCGGTCCAGGTCGGTCGCGGTCGTCATCGGTACTCCTTGCGCCCGGCCACGATGGAGCGGGCGATCGCGTTGACCACGAACGTCAGGACGAACAGCACGAGACCGGCGGCGATGTAGGCGCCCGCCCCGCGCGGGTCGTTGAACTCCGGGGCGGCGCGGGCGATCTTGGAGGCGATCGTGTCGCCGCCGTCGAACAGCGACCAGCCGAAGACGTCCGACGTCGAGGCCAGGATGATCATGACGGCGATGGTCTCGCCGAGCGCGCGGCCGAGGCCGAGCATGGAGGCGCTGACGTAGCCCGCGCGGCCGAAGGGCAGCACGGTCGTGCGCACGACCTCCCACTTGGTGGCGCCGAGCGCGAGCGCGCCCTCGATCTGCATGGGCGGCGTGCGGTCGAACACCTCGCGGGTGATCGCGGTGATGATCGGCAGCACCATGACCGCCAGGACGATGCCCGCGGTGAAGATGGTCTGGCCGATCACCAGGCTGGTGTTGCCCTCGGCGAAGACCGGGATCCAGCCGAGGTTCTCGTTCAGCCAGGTGCTGATGGGCTCCAGCGCGGGCGCGAGCACGTAGGCGCCCCACAGGCCGTAGATGATCGACGGCACCGCGGCCAGCAGGTCGACCAGGTAGGCGAAGGGGCGGGCCAGGTTCCTGGGCGCGTACTGGGTGAGGAACAGCGCGATGCCCAGCGACACCGGCATCGCGATGACCAGCGCGAACACGGAGCTGAACACCGTCACCAGCAGCAGGTCGAGCACGCCGAAGGCCAGGTTCGCCGGGTCCCCGGTGTCCCATGAGCGGCTGAACAGGAAGCTGGAGTTGTTCTGCGCGAGCGAGGGGATCGCCTGGATCAGCAGGAACACGCCGATCAGCGCGATCATGACGACGACGAACCCGCCGGAGCCGACGGTCAGCGCCTTGAAGATGCGGTCACCCGGCCGGGTGACGGTCGGGGTGTGCTCGGTGGATGTAATCGTCGCCTCCGTCGAGGTGGTGGACGCGGAGCCGCCCCGGCACCCGTTCGGCGGGTGCGCGGGGCGTCCGATTATCCGTGTGGGCAGTCTGCCACTGCCGTCAGGCGATGGCCTTGATGGCGGTCAGCAGCTTGGTCTGGAACTCCTGCGGCAGCGGCAGGTAGCCCGCCTCGACCAGGCTGGCCTGGCCGGTGGTGGCCGCCGTGGTCAGGAACGCCTTGACCGCCTTGGTGGTGTCGGCGTCGTAGCCCTTGGAGCACACGATCTCGTAGGTCGCCAGCACCAGCGGATAGGCGCCGGGGGCGTTGCTGGCGTAGAGGGCCTCCAGGTCCAGGCGCAGGTCGTTGCCCTCGCCGGAGATGGTGGCCGCGTCGATGGCCTTGCCGCCGGACTCGGCGGTCAGCTCGACCGGGCCGGAGCCGCTGTCCAGCTTGGCCATGGCCAGGTTCTTGTCCTGGGCGTAGGACCACTCGACGTAGCCGATGGCGCCGTTGCCCGCCGCGACGGCCTCGGCGACACCCGCGGAGCCCTGCGCGCCCTGGCCGACGCCGCCGTTGAAGGTCTTGCCGTCGTCCTTGGTCCACGCGCCCTTGCCCGCGGCGACGAGGTACTTCTGGAAGTTGTCGGTGGTGCCCGACTCGTCGGCGCGGTAGACGACGGTGATGTCGGTGTCGGGCAGGGTCACGCCGCTGTTCAGCGCGGCGATCGCCGGGTCGTTCCACTTCTTGATGCCGCCGGAGAAGATCTTGGCCAGCACCTCGCCGTTGAGGGCGAGGTCGGTGACGCCCTCGACCTTGTGCACGACGGCGATCGGGCCGAAGACCAGCGGCAGGTTCCACGCCGGGTTGCCGCCGCAGCGCTCGGCGGCCTTCTCGACCTCGCCCTTGTCCTCCTTCAGGGCGGAGTCGCTGCCGCCGATGTCGACCTGGGCGGCGATGAACTGCTTGACGCCGTTGCCGGAGCCGGACGGGGTGTAGGCCAGCTGCTGGCCCTGGCACTGCTGCCGGTAGGCGGCGATGAAGGCCTCCATCGCGCCCTTCTGCGCCGAGGAGCCCTCGGCCGTCAGCGCCTGCTTGCCGCCGCACTCGACGGGGGCGGTGCCGGTCGGCGCCGGGGCGCCGGAGTTCTGGCCGCCGCCCTGGGGGGCGTTGGCGTCGGAGCCGCAGGCGGACAGCGCCAGTGCGCCTGCCGCCACCATGCCCAGCACGTTGGCGTACCGCTTGATCTTCACTGGTGTTCCTCCAGCAGGAGCATCGGGAAAGGCGCGGCGTCACGCTCTGTGCGCCGTCGCCCCGGACGCTAGGCAGCAGTGGTGGACGGATGCCCCTCTAGAGGTGAACGCAGCATGAACAAGGCAGCTCATGTGACCGGGTCAACGCCCGGGGCCGTTTCCCGTGTCCCGCTCGTGACCTGCGCGTTTGCCGGACGTAATCGGCTATGCGCCATTCGGGGGGACAGCGGCGTACTGGATGTCAGCGTCCGAACGGGTGAATCCGAGCCGCCGGTACACGGCCACGGCGGGCGCGTTGTCCGACTCCACGTACAGGATCACGGTGCGTCGCCCCTGCTCCCGGAGGTGGGCGAGACCGGCCAGCGTCAGCGCCCGGCCGAGCCCGCCGCCCTGCGCGGCCGGGTCGACCCCGACGACGTAGACCTCGCCCGCGCCGTCCGGGTGCACCTTGGTCCAGTGGAAGCCGAGCACCCGGTCGGCGCTGTCGACGGCGAGGAAGAACCCGGCGGGGTCGAACCACGCCTCCGCCTCCGTGGCGATGACGTCGGCCGCGGTCAGCGCCCCCTGCTCGGGGTGCCAGTCGAAGGCGCGCTTGTTGACCGCCACGACGGCGTCCTCGTCCTGACCGGGCACGAACGCCCGCACGGACACGCCGTCGGGCCAGACCGGCGCGGGCAGCGGCTCGCCGAACTCCATCCGCATCTGCCACAGCTCGCGCACCCGGGACAGGCCGAGCCGCTCGGCGATCCGGGCCGCCCCCGGGTGGTCGCCGTGCGCCCAGAACCGGACGTCGGCGGGCGCGTGCGCGCGGATCTCGGCCACCAGGGCCGTGCCCAGCCCGCGGCCGCGGGCCTCGGGGTGGACCAGGACCTCGGCGACCTGCCTGCCGAAGGCGTCGCCCCCGGTGTCCAGGTGGCCGTACCCGAGCAGCCGGTCGCCATCGGCGGCCACCACGTGCCGCCCGCCGCGGAACTCGTGCGGCAGCGCGGCGTCGGGGTCGACGCGGGGTCGGCCGTCGGCGGCGCGCACGGCGCGCAGGAACTCCCGGAGCAGGGCGGGGTCGATCTCGTCGAGCCAGGTCAGGTCCACGCGGTCGAAACTACCGGCGCGATCGGACTACCGGGCGTAGGACCGCTCCTCGGCGTCGCGGCGCTGGCCCGCCTTCGGCGGCTGGACGAACTTGTAGCCGACGTTGCGCACGGTGCCGATCATCTGCTCGTGCTCGGTGCCGAGCTTGGCGCGCAGCCGCCGGACGTGCACGTCCACGGTGCGGGTGCCGCCGAAGAAGTCGTAGCCCCAGACCTCCTGCAGCAGCTGCGCGCGGGTGAACACCCGGCCCGCGTGCTGGGCGAGGTACTTGAGCAGCTCGAACTCCTTGTAGGTGAGGTCGAGCGGGCGGCCGCGCAGCTTGGCCGCGTAGGTCGCCTCGTCGATGACCAGCTCGCCCAGGCGCAGCGCGCCGTCGACGCCGCCCGCCGGGCCGCGCGAGCCCAGCAGCCGCAGCCGGGCGTCGACCTCGGCCGGGCCCGCGCCGGGCAGCAGGATCTCGTCGACGCGCCAGTCGGCGGTGATGGCGACCAGGCCGCCCTCGTTGACCACCGCGATGACGGGGGCGTTGTCACCGCCGCTGGTCAGCAGCCTGCACAGGCTCTTGGCGGCGGCGAGGTCGGTGCGCGCGTCCACGATGACCGCGTCCCGGGAGCCCGCCTCCAGCAGCGCGGTGACCTCGGGGGCCTGGGTGCGCACCGAGTGCGGCAGCAGCATCAGCGAGGGGAGCACCGACCCCGGCTCGGGGTCCGCGGTGAGCAGCAGCAGATCCAGGCTCATCGACGCCTCCTGACGTTGAGCGCCCGCTCCGCGTCGTTGGGGTGCGGTCCCGCGAGGGATCGGTAAAGACGATGCCCAGGAGAATAAACCGTGAACAAGGCAATTGTCGCCCGCGTGACGTCTCTGTCACATCTTGAGCGAGCCGACAGACGGCCTTCGACCAGGGCGGATGCGTCATGTTACAGCGGGGTAAATCCGCAGCGGCGACCGGCGATTACGCAAGATCTACCGCCCCGATCCGGCCTCGCGAAATGATTTTGTGAACACCGGGTAACGCGACCTGCCCGGTCGTCCCACCGGACGGCCGAACCGTGACTACCCTGGGTGCGACCGCGGTGGGCGAGGCACAGAGGACGGCGGATGACCACGATGACCAACCCGGCACCCCAGGCCGCCCCGAGGAAGCGCCGCTCGAAGGCGCTGCGCCGCACGGCGGTGACCCTGGTCGTGCTGGCCGGTCTGCTGGTGGCCGCCGACTTCGGCGCGGCGGCGATCGTCGAGCACGAGGTGTCCAAGAAGGCGCAGCAGCAGTTCGGCCTGCGCGACCACCCCGCGGTGAAGATCGGCGGGTTCTCCTTCCTGCTGCAGGCCTTCTCCGGCGAGTACGAGTCGGTGACCGTCGACGCGCAGGGCGTGCCGGTGAACACCCTGCGCGACCTCGAGGTGCACGCCGAGCTGCGCGGGGTGCAGGCCCCGCTGTCCGACGTCATCGGCGGCACGCTGACCGGGGTGCCGGTGCGCGAGGTGCGCGGGCAGCTGCGGGTCAAGGCCACGGACGTGAACCGGGCCATCCAGGCCAACGCCCAGCCCGTGCTGGCCTCCATCACCAACCTGACGATCGCGCCCGCCGCCGAGGAGCTGGTCGCCGACCCGGACGCCGAGGTCACCGAGACCGAGGCCGAGATCGCCGACCGCGCGGGCAAGACCGCGGGCGTCAAGCTGTGCGGCACGGTGGCGGTGGCCGGGCAGAACACCGAGCTGTGCGTGTTCTCGCTGATCGCGCTCAACAACGGCGGCATCGCCGTGCAGCCCAAGCGGATGGAGCTGAAGAACAAGATCAGCAGCGCCGAGCTGCCCGCGGCCATCCAGAAGAAGGTGCTGCCGCTGTTCGCCGTCGAGCTGGACCCGGGCGAGCTGCCGTTCGCCGTCACGCCGACCGAGGTCAAGGTCGAGGCGGGCGTGCTGGCCGTGCAGGGCACGGCGAAGGACATCGTGCTGGGCCAGCAATGACGGGCGCGCTGGTCGCGCTGGGCGCGCTCGTGGTCGCCGCGGCCGCGGGCCTGTTGATCAAGGCGCGGTCCGGCCGGGTCAGGGCGGGCCGGGACACCGCTGGCCGGGACGCGGCGGGTCCGCCCGCCGAGGTGCTGGCCGCGCTCGACCCGGCGGCCGCGGTCACCCTGGTCCAGTTCTCCACCACGTTCTGCGCGCCCTGCCGCCACACGCGCGTGCTGCTGGCCGACCTCGCCGAGCGCACGCCCGGTCTGGCGCACGCCGACATCGACCTCACCGACCGCCCCGAGCTGGCCCGGCGGATGGCCGTGCTGCGCACCCCGACGACCGTCGCGGTCGACCCGGCGGGCGCGGAGATCCTGCGGGTCTCGGGCGTGCCCCGCCGCGACGAGCTGCTGGCGGCGCTGCGCGAGCGGCTTCCGGCGCAGGCGTCCGACCTGCGGTGATCCCGCGGCGCTGGCCCGTCCCACCCTGTGGACGGGCCGTTCCCAGCACCAGGAACGGCGGTAGGCTCGCCGCCGTGACCAAGTACCTGACCAGGCGGCGCGCGGTGGACTTCTGCCGCGTCGACAGCAGCCTTTGTCGGGGACAGCGCGCCATGGCGGCCTGACGCCGCACGGTACGCACGTCCCCCGGTCAGGAGGTCCCCCCATGCCCACAGGCGTAGACCCGCGCGGTCCCCGCTTCACCGCCTGGGCCACCAGCGCGGTGCTGGTGGCCGTGCTTGTCACCGGCTGGTGGCCGCTGCTCGCGGCGCAGGCCGCCGTCTTCGCCGTGGGCGCCATCCTCGGACCGCGCTTCTCGCCGTGGACGCCGGTGTTCCGGGCCGTCGTCGCGCCCCGGCTCCGGCCGACCGAGGAGCGCGAGGACGAGGCGCCGCTGCGCTTCGCCCAGGGCGTGGGCCTGGCGTTCGCGCTGGCCGGGACCCTCGGCTACGCGCTGGGCGCCCCCGTGCTCGGCATGGCGGCCACCGCGCTGGCGCTGGCCGCCGCCTTCCTCAACGCCGCCTTCGGCTTCTGCCTCGGCTGCCAGGTGTACCTGTTGATCAACCGTCTCTCTAACAAGGAAGTGGGAACCGCCCGATGAGCCGCGAAGACGTGCTTGTTTCTGCCGCGTGGGCAGAGGAGAACCTCACCGCGCCCGGGGTGGTGTTCGTCGAGGTCGATGAGGACGCCAGCGCCTACGACGCGGGCCACATCCCCGGCGCGGTCAAGGTCGACTGGAAGAAGGACCTGCAGGACCCGGTCCGCCGCGACTTCGTCGACCAGGCGGGCTTCGAGAAGCTGCTGTCCGCGCGCGGCATCGGCAACGACGACACCGTGATCCTCTACGGCGGCAACAACAACTGGTTCGCCGCGTACGCCTACTGGTACTTCAAGCTCTACGGCCACCAGGACGTCAAGCTGCTCGACGGCGGCCGCAAGAAGTGGGAGCTCGACGGGCGCCCGCTGGACACCGAGGTGCCCTCCCGCCCGGAGACGAGCTACTCGGCCAAGCCGCAGGACAAGGCGCTGCGCGCCTTCCGCGACGAGGTCGTCGACGCGATCAACACCAAGAACCTGGTGGACGTGCGCTCGCCCGACGAGTTCTCCGGCAAGCTCGCCGCCCCCGCGCACCTGCCGCAGGAGCAGGCGCAGGTCAAGGGCCACATCCCGAGCGCGATCAACGTGCCGTGGAGCAAGGCGGCCAACGAGGACGGCACCTTCCGCTCCGACGACGAGCTGCGCGAGCTCTACAAGGACGCGGGCCTCGACGAGGGCAAGGCCACCATCGCCTACTGCCGCATCGGCGAGCGCTCCTCGCACACCTGGTTCGTGCTGCGGGAGCTGCTCGGGTACGAGGACGTGAAGAACTACGACGGTTCGTGGACCGAGTACGGCTCGCTCGTGGGCGTGCCCGTCGAGACCGGCAGCTGAGAGGACGAGACATGAGTTCCTGCGGAGCCCCCGAGCAGACCGCGGCCCTTCCGGCCAACGTCGACCCCGGCAAGGAGATCGTGCTGGACGGCACCGTGACCAGCGCGGGCACGCCGGTCGGCGGCGCGTTCGTGCGGCTGCTGGACGCCTCCGGCGAGTTCACCGCCGAGGTCGTCTCCTCGCCCGACGGCGTGTTCCGGTTCTACGCGGCCCCCGGCAGCTGGACCGTGCGCGCCCTGCACCGCGACGGCAACGGCGAGGCCACCGTGTCCGCCGACGGCCCGGGCGTGCACCCGGTCGCCATCGCCGTGGCCTGACGCTTCTTCCGCGAGAGCCCCCAGGGACCACCTGGGGGCTCTCGTGCTTTGCGCCACGCCCGCCCGGCCGCCCGCCTTCCCGGGGACTATCCTCTGCCTTCGTGGAAATCTTCTTCACGGGCCTTCTCGTGCTGGTGGGCATCGCGACCGTGTGGTTCGCCGCGTACGTGGTGTACCGGCTGTTCAGCGACCAGCGCGGATGACCGACGGCCCCATCCCCGGCAGTGGCGACGCCGCGATCCAGGCGGCCGCCGAGCGGGCCGAGCAGACCCGGCACCGCAACCTGCCGCAGTTCGACGACCTGCCGATCCCGGCCGACACCGCGAACCTGCGCGAGGGCCCTGCCCTGCACGACGACCTCCTGGGCCTGCTGCCGCTGGTCGGCGTGTGGCGCGGCGAGGGCGAGGTCGTCTACCCGACCATCGACGGGCCGGTGAAGTTCGGCCAGCAGCTCACCTTCGCCCACGACGGCCGCCCGTTCCTGGCCTACGAGTCCCGGACCTGGCTGCTCGACGACGACGGCAGGGTCATCCGCCCGGCCGCGCGCGAGTCCGGCTGGTGGCGCATCATGGCGGACGACACGATCGAGCTGCTGCTCTCGCACGCGACCGGCGTGGTGGAGATCTTCTACGGCAAGCCGCGCAACTCCACGTCCTGGGAGCTGGCCACCGACCTGGTCGGGCGCACGGCGAGCGCCAAGGAGGTCAACGCGGCCAAGCGGCTGTACGGCCTGGTGAACAACGGCGACCTCGCCTACGTCGAGGAGCGGGCCATGGTGGGCCAGCCGATGCAGCCGCACACCTCGGCGTACCTGCGCCGCGTCGTCGGCTAGGTCGTCGGCCGGTGCGTCTGCGGCGCTGCGGCGCGCACGCGGTCCTGGTGGAGCTGGACTCGCTGACCGAGGTGAGCGCCGCCCGGGCCGTGCTCGCGGGTCTGCCCGGCGTGGTGGACCTCGTCCCGGCCGCCCGGACCGTGCTGGTCACCTTCGCCGCCGACGTCCCCCGCGAGCTGGCCGACGTGCTGAGCGCTGCCGATCTCTCGGCCGCGCCGCCGCCGTCCGGCGAGACCGTCGTCCTGCCCGCCGTGTACGACGGTCCCGACCTTGAGCTGGTGGCGGCGACGGCGGACGTGTCGGTGGACGAGGTGATCGCGCTGCACGCGGGCGCGGAGTACACGGTGGCGTTCACCGGGTTCGCCCCCGGCTTCGGCTACCTGACCGGGCTGCCTGCCCCGCTGCGCCAGCCCCGCCTCGACTCGCCCCGCACCCGCGTGCCCTCGGGCGCGATCGGCGTCGCGGGCGAGTTCACCGGGGTGTACCCGCGCCCGTCCCCGGGCGGGTGGCGGCTGCTGGGCAGGCTGGCCGACGACGCGCCCGCCCTGTTCGACGCCGACCGCGACCCGCCCGCCCTGCTGGCCCCCGGCCTGCGCGTCCGCTTCGCGGCGGTGTCATGCGCGCCGTGACCGTGCTCGCCACCGGCCCGCTCGCCCTGGTCCAGGACCTCGGCAGGCCCGGCAACGCGCACCTGGGGGTGCCGCCGTCGGGCGCGCTGGACCCGCCGTCCCTGCGCCTGGCGAACCGGCTCGTCGGCAACCCGGAGGGCGCCGCGGGCGTGGAGTGCGTCCTGGGCGGCCTGCTGCTGCGCGCGAGCGCGTCGTGCACGGTGGCGGTGACGGGCCCGGCGGCTCCGGTGTCGGTGGACGGCCGGGACGCGGGCTCGCACACCCCCGTGCACCTGCGCGCAGGCCAGGAGGTGGCGGTGGGGACGCCGCTGTCCGGTCTGCGCGTCTACCTGGCCGTCTCCGGCGGCCTGGCGGTGCCCGAACAGCTGGGGTCGCGGTCGACGGACGTGCTGTCCGGGATCGGCCCGGCTCCGCTGCGGGCCGGCGATGTCCTGCCGCTCGGCCCGGTGACCGGGCCCCCGGTCGGGGCGGACGTGGTGGCCCCGCTGTCGGCGGGCGACCGGCTGACGGTGCCCGTGCTGCTCGGCCCGAGGGACGACTGGTTCACCGACCCGGCCGCCCAGCTCGCGGCGGCGGAGTGGTCGGTGTCGCCGGAGAGCAACCGGGTCGGCCTGCGCCTGCTCGGCCCGGCGCTGACCCGCGCCCCGGACCTCGTCGGGCGCGAGCTGCCGAGCGAGGGCGTGGTGACCGGCGCGGTGCAGGTCCCGGCGAGCGGGCGCCCGGTGGTCTTCCTGGCCGACCACCCGACGACCGGCGGCTATCCGGTGGTCGGGGTGGTGCCCCCGGACCGGCTGCCCGCGCTGGCGCAGGCCCGGCCGGGTGTCCGGGTGCGGCTTCAGGCGTACTCGGCCTCGTAGAGGCCGGTCAGCTCCGACCACAGCGCGGTCGCGTCCGGCAGGACGACGCCGTCCAGCGTGTGCACGCGCACGATCTTGCGGATGCTCGACACCAGGAACACGCCGTCGGCCTCGGCCAGCTCGCCGACGCGCAGCGGCTCGACCTTGGTCGCCCAGCCTGCCCGCTCGGCGGCGCGGAACAGCGCGGACTGGGTGGTGCCGGGCAGGATGCCGCTGCTCGCGGGCGGGGTGCGCAGGGTGCGGCCCTCGGCGACGACCACCGTCGACGTCGGGCCCTCCAGCACCGAGCCGTCGGCCGCGCGGAAGATCACCTCGTCGGCCCCGAGCGCGGCCGCGTGCCGCTGGGCGGCCATGTTCACCGCGTACGACAGGGTCTTCGCGCCCAGGAGCAGCCACGGCGCGCGCTCCACGACCTCCGGGTCGAACCCGCGGTCCAGCACCACGACGGACGCGCCGCGCCGCCGCCGCTCGACCGTGTGCGGCTCGATGGAGAACGCCAGGGCGAACACCGTCGGCGTGCCGTCGCCGTACTCCGCGCCGCGGGTGCACACCACCTTCACGGCCATCTCCCCCGGCGACGGCCACGCGGCCACGACCGTGGCGAACAGCCGCTCCAGCGTGTCGCGCGCGGGCACGGGCAGGTCGAGCATCCGGGCCGAGCGCTCCAGCCGGTCCAGGTGCGCGGTCAGCTCGCGGGGCCTGCCGTCGACCACGAGCACGGTCTCGAACACGCCGTCGCCCCGGGTGAGGCCGAGGTCGTCCACCCGGATGTGCGGGGCGTCGGGGTCGGCGGTGGTGCCGTCCGGCAGGGCGAGCAGGCGCATGCCCAGCACCCTACGCGCGGGCTCGGCCTACTATCGGCGGGGTGGACGACCTGCGCAGCACGCTGCACCGGCGTGGCATGCGGATGACCCCGCAGCGGCAACTGGTGCTCGACGCCCTGCAAGCGCTGGAGCACGCGACACCGGAACAGGTGTGCAAGCGCGTGCAGGAGACGACGCCGTCGGTCAACATCACCACGATCTACCGGACCCTGGAGCTGCTGGAAGAGCTCGGCCTGGTCCGGCACACGCACCTGGGCCACGGCGCGCCCACCTACTCCCTGCACGAGCACGAGCACGTCCACCTGGTCTGCCACCGCTGCGGCCGGGTCGACGAGTCGCCCCGGGAGGTCATGGACCAGCTGTGCGGAACACTGCGGGACGCGCACGGGTTCGTACTGGACGCCGCCCACCTCGCGCTGTCGGGCACCTGCCGCGACTGCACCAGGGAGACCGACCGCACCAGGGAGACACCGTGACCTCGCCCATCCTGTCCGTGCCCGGCGCGGTGCCCCCGCCCGAGGAGACCGCCGACCCCGGGGTGCCGTGGCACTTCGGCGACCCGTTCGCCGAGCAGCGCACCGCGACCCGGTCGGCGGCCGTGGTCGACCGCTCGCACCGCGAGGTGATCGCCGTCCCCGGCGTGGAGCGGCTGTCGTGGCTGCACCTGGTCATCTCCCAGCACGTCTCCGCCCTGCCCGCGGGCGCGGGCAGCGAGGCGCTGATCCTGGACAGCCAGGGCCGCGTCGACGCGCACATGGTCCTCTCCCACGTCGACGACGTGGTGTGGCTGGACACCGAGGCGGGCGCCTCCACGGTCGGCGCGCGCGGGGGCCGGGTGCCGCTGCTGGAGTACCTGGAGCAGATGCGCTTCTGGTCCAAGGTCGAGCCCCGCGACGCCACGGCGGAGAAGGCCGTGCTGACCATCGTCGGCCCGGAGGCGCCGCAGGTGCTGGCCCGGCTGGGCCTGCCAGCGCCCGAGGGCCAGTACGCCTCCGCCGAGCGCGACGGGGTCGTGGTCCGGCGGATGCCGTGGCCCGGCCCGGACGCCGCCGACCTGCTCGTGCCCCGCGCCGACCTGGCGGACTGGTGGGCCCGGATCACCGACGCGGGCGCCCGCCCGATGGGCAGCCTCGCGTTCGAGGCGCTGCGGGTCGAGGCCCTGCGGCCGAGGATGGGCGTGGACACCGACGAGAAGACCATCCCGCACGAGGTGTCGTGGGTGCCGTCGGCCGCGCACGTGGCCAAGGGCTGCTACCGCGGCCAGGAGACGGTGTCGAAGGTGCACAACATCGGCCGCCCGCCGCGCCGGATGGTCCTGCTGCACCTCGACGGGGCGGCCGACGAGCTGCCCGAGACCGGCGCCCCCGTGCTGGCGGGCGAGCGGGTCGTGGGCCGGGTCGGCTCGGCCGTGCAGCACCACGAGCTGGGCCCGGTCGCGCTGGCCCTGCTCAAGCGGTCGGTGGACCCGGCGACCCCGCTGACGGCGGGCGCGGCGGCCGCGGCCGTCGACCCGGACTCGGTCCCGGCCGAGATCGGCGGAGCGGGGCGTGCGGCCGCGCAGGGGTTGCGGGGCTAGGGTCGGCGCCATGTCGACCGGCACCCTCATCACCGTCGCCCCGACCGGGGCGGAGCACAGCAAGGCCGATGTCCCCAACCTCCCGGTGACCCTGGAGGAACTGGTGGAGACGGCGCGCGACTGCGAGCGCGTCGGCGCCGCCATGATCCACATCCACATCCGCGACGACGACGCCCGGCCGACTCTGGACATCAAGCGGCTGACCGACACCGTCGCCGCGGTGCGCGAGCAGACCAGCCTGATCGTCCAGCTCTCCACCGGCGGCTCGGTGACCGACCCGGAGGAGGACCGGCTGCGCGTGCTCGACGCCATGCCCGACTCGGCGTCGTGCTCGATGGGCACGGTCAACTTCGGCGACGACGTGTTCATGAACCGCTGGGGGTTCATCGTCGAGCTGCACAAGCGGATGCAGGAGCGCGGGATCCTGCCGGAGTACGAGATCTTCGACCTCGGCCAGCTGACCACCCTGCACCGGCTGCTCGACAAGCACGGGCTGCCCTCGGGCGGCCACGTCCACGTCGACCTGGTGATGGGCGTGCCGGGCGGCATGGCGGGCGACACCGAGACCCTCGCCGCCGCGCTGCGGCTGATCCCCGAGGGGGCCACCTTCTCGGCCACGGGTGTGGGCCGCGCCACTCTCCCGGTGTTGTTCGGCGCCCTGTCCGCGGGCGGCCACGTCCGCGTCGGGATGGAGGACACCGTCAACTACGCCCGAGGTGAGCGGGTCAAGGACAACGCCCAACTGGTGGCCCGCGCGTCCGGTCTGGCCCGCATCGCGCAGCGCCCGCCGGTTACGCCGGACGAGGCACGGACGCTGCTGGGGGTGGCGGCCCGCCCGTCCGCGTCGGCATGATCTGGCGATCGAGCACTCTTTGACGGAGGATGGCCTGGTGATCGAAGTCCGCCCGGGTGGGCGCAGGCGCATCGACCGGGTCCTGGCCCCGGACTACGTCGCCGATCTGGACCGCCTGGACCTCGCCGAGGTCCGCGCCCGCCGCGATGACGCCGCCCAGGAGGAGACCGACCTGTCCTACCTGCGCAGACTCCTGCACGGCCGGATCGACATCGTGCGGGCCGAGTTGCGCAGGCGGGAGACCGGCGGCGCGGAGTCCATCGTCGCGCAGCTGGCATCGATCCTCGCCGACAACGCCGTGGGCCCGGCGATGGGGTCCGGCCGCCACCAGAACATGGAGCCATCGCGCGCCGAGGCGCACCGCCGCCACGTCGAGGCGCTGGTCTCCGACGCCGACCTCTCCGACGTCGCCTCCCTGCCGGACGAGCGGCTGGCCCTGGCCCTGCGCACGTACGAGGCCGAGGAGGCGTCGGTGTCCACCCGCCGCCGCGAGGTCCAGGTCGTGATGGACCTGCTCAACGAGCAGATCGCGAGCCGGTACCGCACGGGCACCGCGTCGGTGGACGACCTGCTGGCCGCCGAGAGCGCCCGCACCGACCCGGGGGAGGCGCGCTGAACCCCGTCCTGGTCGAGGTGCTCCGGTCCGGCTTCGTCGAGTCGGTGCACCGGGGCTCCGTCGTCGTGCTGGCCCCCGACGGCACGGTCCGCCTCGCGCTGGGCGAGGTCAACGAGCCGGTCTTCACCCGCTCGTGCAACAAGCCGCTCCAGGCGCTCGGCCTGCTCCGCACGGGCCTCGACCTGCCCGACGACGCCGACCTGGCCGTCGGCTGCGGGTCGCACAGCGGCGAGCCCGAGCACGTGCGGCAGGTCCTGGGCATCCTCGCCAAGGCCGGGCTCACCGAGGCCGACCTGGGCTGCCCGCCCGACTGGCCGATGGACGAGGCCGCCCGCAACCGGGTCATCGCCGCGGGCGGCGGCAAGCGCCGCGCGGCGATGAACTGCTCGGGCAAGCACGCGATGATGCTGGCCACGAGCGTGCAGCAGGCCTGGGACATCATCGGCTACCTCGACCCCGAGCACCCCGCCCAGCTGGCCATCGCCGCGACCGTCACCGAGATGACCGGCGAGGACATCGCCACCATCGGCGTCGACGGCTGCGGGGCCCCGCTGTTCGCGCTGACCCTGACCGGGCTGGCCACGGGCTACTCGGCGCTGATCAAGGCCGCCGACGGCACGCTGGAGAGCCGGGTGGCCGACGCGATGCGGACCCACGCCCACCTCGTCGGCGGCACCCACCGCGACGACACGGAGCTGATGCAGGCCATCCCGGGCCTGCTGGTCAAGGGCGGCGCGGAGGGCGTGCACGCCATGGTCCTGCCCGACGGCACGGCGATGGCCATGAAGATCGACGACGGCGCCCCGCGCCCGCGCACCCCGATCCTGGTCGGCGTCCTGCGCGCCCTGGGCTACGACGCCCCGGAGCTCGACGACAAGGCCGAGCGGGACATCCTCGGCGGCGGCGTCCCGGTCGGCGCGGCCCGGCTGCGCGAGGGCCTGCTGGACGGGCTGGCCTGAGCTACTGCATCCGCTCGCGCACTGCCAGTTCGCTCCAGAACTCGCGCAGGCGCTCGAAGCGCTCGGCGACGGCGCCCGGGTCGGGCTGCTCGATGGCGTCGAGGATGGCGTTGACGTCCTCGGCCGAGGTGTCGGCGTCGATGTCGTCGTCGGCCATGAGCTGGACGAGGCCGCCGTAGTCGAGCTCGACCATCGAGTCCTCGTGGAAGTGCGCCAGCCAGCGCCCGGTGTCCTGGAGCACCTTGGTCGGGCCGGACTCGCCGAAGGTGGCCTCGGCCAGCTCGAAGGCGCGCTGGACGCGCTTGCGGGCGGTGCGCATGGGGATCAGCCAGTAGACCGTGCGGGTCGCGCCCTCGCCGGTGACCACCCGCTCGGACGGCTGCACCAGGACGAACCACGGCAGCGGCACGGTCCAGGTGGTCGACACGACGTGGACGGCCCCGCCGGGCATGTCGGCGAGGACGGTGCCCGCCTTGTGCCGCAGGCGGTCGGCCGACTCGCCCAGGGTGGCCTCGCGCAGCGGGTTCGCCGCCGTCGAGAGGAAGCCCACGACCGCCGCGGCCGAGCGGGCGCGCAGGTCGAGCGGGCAGACCAGCAGCTCGCCCGACTCGGCGCGCACGGCCATGACGTCGCGGGTGGGCAGCGGGGAGCCGTCGGGGCGCTCGCCCGGCAGCCGCGTGGCCGCGCCCACCTCTTGTGACTTCAGCCACATCAGCTGCTCGTGGACGCCCACGTCGGCCCGGTCCAGCGGCGAGTTCTCCGCCATGTGCCGGAGTCGATCACGGGACGCGGGCGGGAAAGCTGACAAGGGTTCGTACACCCGCAGGTAGGCGACGAACGGTCGAGGCACCCGCACATCGTGTCATGAACCGGTCGCCGGGCCCCGCCAGGGCGGGCGGTCCGGGGGTGTCGGGTTCTGCACACCGAGCCGCGTCGCATCGAACCCCTTCGGCACGGTACGGTAGTTAGCAGGAATCAACTGTCGACATCTACGGGGCCGCCGATTCCCCCGGCCGCCCCGTCACCTGTGCGAGGGGGTCGAGCCATGGGGCGCGGCCGAGCCAAGGCCAAGCAGACGAAGGTGGCCCGGGAGCTCAAGTACAGCAGCCATCGAATGGACTTGGACGCCCTGCAGCGCGAGCTGTCGGGCGACAAGCCAGGCGACGGCTCCGACTTCGAGCGAATCGAGTCCGACGAATACGACGACGACGGGTACGACGACTACCGCCGTTGACGCAAGGCCCCGGCGCCCTCCGCGGCGCCGGGACTCCCTCGCAATGCCGACAAGGCCACCCCGCGACCGGCGGGGTGGCCTTCGCGACGCGACTCAGCCGAGCGCGCTCGCGCGGCCTGGCGATGGGCACGTGGCCGCCGCGCCCGGTCGAGCTCCGGCGCGGCGACCAGTCCACGCCTCGTCAGGTCCGTGAGCGCGCTTTGCGCACCAGGGGCCACAGCACGAGGAGCGCGACGACCGCGTACACGGTGATGGAGAACGTCGTGTTCACCAGGCCGGTCAGCGCGCCGTCCGAGAGCTGCAGCGCGCGACGCATCTGCAGCTCGGCGGCCGGGCCGAGGATGACGCCGAGGATGGCGGGCAGCACCGGCAGGCCGTAGCGGCGCATGACCAGCCCGATGACCCCGATGGCGAACAGCACCAGCAGGTCGGCGGCCTGCCCGCTGACGGCGTACGCGCCGACCATCGCGAAGAACAGGATCCCCGCGTACAGGTACGGCCGGGGGATGCGCAGCATCCTGGCCCACAGCGGCGCCAGCGGCAGGTTCAGCACCAGCAGCAGCACCGTCCCGACGAACAGGCTGGCGATCAGGCCCCACACCAGGGTCGACTCGCGCTCAAACAGCAGCGGGCCGGGCTGGATGCCGTACTGCTGGAACGCCGCCAGCATGACCGCGGCGACCGCCGTGGTCGGCAGGCCGAGGGTGAGCATCGACACCAGCGTGCCCGCCGCGGACGCGCTCGCGGTCGCCTCCGGCCCGGCGACGCCCTCGATGGCGCCCTTGCCGAACTCGTCGCGGTGCTTGGACAGCCGCTTCTCCGTCGCGTAGGACAGGAAGGTCGGGATCTCGGCCCCGCCAGCGGGCAGCGCGCCGAACGGGAACCCGATCAGCGGTCCGCGCAGCCACGGCTTCCACGCCCGCCGCAGGTCGGCGCGGCCGAGCCAGGGCGTGCCCACCGGGATCGGCCGGGCCGGGTTGCGGCGCAGGTGCGCGGCGACCCACAGCGACTCGCCGACCGCGAAGAGCCCGACGGCGACGATCACGACGTCGATGCCGTCGGCCAGTTCGAGCGAGCCGAAGGTCAGCCGCTGCTGGCCGGTCATCTCGTCCAGGCCGATCAGGCCGATCGTCAGCCCGATCAGCAGCGAGGCGACGCCGCGCACCCGCGAGTCGCCGAGCACCGTCGTCACCGCGGCGAAGGCCAGCACCATGATCGCGAAGAAGTCCGGCGCGCCGAGGCCGACGGCCAGGCCCGCCACCGTGGGCGCCAGCACGACCAGCAGGGTGGTGCCGACCATGCCGCCGACGAAGTGCCCGATGGCCGCCGCGGCCAGCGCCTGCGCGCCCCGGCCGGACCTGGCCATCGGGTTGCCGTCGATCGCGGCCACCACCGCCGCGCTCTCGCCGGGGGTGTTGAGCAGGATGGACGTGGTGGAGCCGCCGAACATGCCGCCGTAGTAGATGCCCGCGAACATGATGAACGCCCCGGTGGGCTCCAGCCCGTAGGTGACCGGCAGCAGCAGCGCGACGGCCATGGCCGGGCCGATGCCGGGCAGCACGCCGATGGCCGTGCCCAGGATGACGCCGACGGCGGCGAGCAGCAGGTGGGTGGGGGTCAGCGCGGTGGCGAACCCGTCCCAGAGTTGGTCCATCTAGAGCACTCCCATCAGCGGGCCGCCGGGGAGCGGCACCCCGAGCAGGACGTCGAACACGACGTAGGTCAGCACCGACACGGCGGCCGCGATCAGCGGGTCGCGGACGTGCCCCCGGCTGCCGAGCGCGTACGCGGCTCCCCAGAACAGGACGAAGCCCGCGACCGGGAACCCGGCGGTCCCGATGAGCGCGGTGGCGGCCAGGAACGCCCCGCACAGCAGCAGGACCGTCCGCCAGTCGCCGGGCGCGCTCAGGTCGACGTCCTCGCCGCCCTCGGCCGCGCCCCGCCCGCCGCGCAGCACGTCGCGGGCCAGCACGACGGCCACGACCAGCAGCGCGGCCCCGACGAGCACCGGCACCGCCTTCGGCCCGATGGGCCCGCGCGTGGCGAAGTCGGTGGGGATGGTGAGGGCGTCGACGAGCACCAGGGCGCCGAGGACCGCCAGCACCGCGCACACGCCCAGCTCGGACCGCTCACGCAACCACGTCATGCCAGCCCCAACTCCTTCAGCACCTCGGCGACGCGGCGGTTCTCCCCGGCCAGGAACTCCCCGAACCCCGGACCGGCCTGGAAGGCGTCGGTCCAGCCGTTGCGGGCCAGCGCGTCGCGCCACTGCGGCGAGGAGTGCAGCCGGGCGAACGCGGCGATGAGCCGCTCGCGGTCGGTGTCGGAGATCCCGGGCGGGGCGACGATGCCCCGCCAGTTGGTGAAGGACACGTCCAGGCCCGCCTCGCGCAGGGTGGGCGCGTCGATCCCGGCGATGCGCTCGGGGCCGGTCACGGCGAGGACCCGCAGCTCGCCCGCCTGGATCTGGTCGCGGTACTCGCCGACCCCGGAGACGCCGAAGGCGACCTTGCCGCCGAGCACGGAGGCCAGCAGCTCGCCGCCGCCGTCGAAGGGCACGTAGTTGACCGACCTGGGCGCGAGTCCGGCCGCCTTGGCCATCAGCATCGGGGCGAGGTGGTCGGGTCCGCCGGGCGACGAGCCCCCGCCGACCGGCACCCCGCCGGGGTCCGCCTTCCACGCCGTGAGCAGGCCCGCGATGTCCCGGTAGGGCGAGTCCTTCCCGACGACGACGATGTCGGGCTCCTCGATGAGCTTCGCGATCGGCGTGGTGTCGGCCAGCGACGACGGCGACTTGTTGGTGTAGACGCTGCCGACCACGCCCAGCCCCATCGACATGACGAGCTTCCCGTTGCCCCGCTCGTTGACCAGCCGCCCCAGGCCGACGGTGCCGCCCGCGCCCGGCAGGTTGAACACCTCGACCGCGCTGGCGAGCCCGGCGTCCTCCATCGCCTTGGCCGCCGTGCGGGCGGTGACGTCGTACCCGCCGCCCGGCGAGTTCGGCACCAGCACCCGCAGGCCGCGGACCCGCTCCCCGACATCGGCGTCCCCGCCGGACCCGACCAGCGGCGGGACCAGCAGCACCGCCGCCAGTCCCGCCGCGGCGGCGACAAGCTTCCTGACCACCCGAACCTCCTTCGACTCGCGCGGCGAGATGTTGCCCCGGTGTGACGGCGTTGTCGCGCTTGCGCGCGTTCCGATCGTTGTGGTCGTTGTGTTCATCCGCCGGGCGGCGCCGAGCGCGTCTCGGCGGGGCACACTGTCTGCCATGTCCGGACGGGGTTCGTTGGCGCGCCAGCTGCTGGGGTGGCAGTTCGCGGTCGTGGCCGCCCTGCTCGGGGCCGTCGCCGTCTTCTCCGCGGTGCAGTCCACCGAGGCGTTCGGCGACGTCCAGGGCAGGCGGATGCTCTCCGTCGCCGAGGACGTCGCTGCGACGGCCGGGGTGCGGGCCGCGCTCGCCGACCCGCTGCGCTACCACCAGCTGCCGCCGTTCGCCGAGAGCGCGCGGAGCCTCTCGGGGGCCGGGTCGGTGCGCATCGCGCTGCCGGACACCCGGGTGCTCACCTCGCCCGACCCCGACCAGGTGGGCGAGCCGATGCCGGTCGGCGAGAGCACGGTCGCCGCCGGGCGGTCCTGGGTCGGCGAGGTCGGCGACGAGCTGGTGGCGCACGTCCCGGTGATCGGCGACCGCGGCGAGATCATCGGGATCGTCGCCGCCGGCGTGGACCTGCCCCACCTGTTCGCCGGGATCGTGCACTCGCCGTCGGAGGCGCTGCTGATCCTCGCCGCGGCCACCGTGCTCGGGGTCGGCGGGTCGCTGCTGGTCGCGCGGCGGGTCAAGCGGCAGACGCTCGGCATGGAGCCCGCCGAGATCGCCGGGCTGGTCGAGCACCGGGAGGCGATGCTGCACGGCATCAGGGAGGGCGTCGTCGGCCTCGACGGCCAGGACCGGATCACGCTGGTCAACGACCAGGCCCGCCGCCTGCTCTCGCTGCCGGAGCGCACCGACGGCGTGCCCGTCACCGAGCTGGGCTTCAACGACCGCCTCGCCGACGTGCTCACCGGGCGCGCCGAGGGCGCCGACCAGATCGTCCTGCGCAAGGGCAGGGTGCTCGTCATGAACCGGGTGCCCATCGCTCCGGCGGGCGCGGTCGTCACGCTCCGCGACCGCACCGAGATCGTGGCGCTGCAGAACGCGCTCGACGCCAACCGGTCCACTGCCGACACCCTCCGGGCGCAGGCGCACGAGTTCTCCAACCGCCTGCACACCATCGCCGGGCTCATCGAGCTGGGCGACCACGACGAGCTGCGCCGCTACGTCGACCGGGTCAGCCACCACCAGCGTGCCTGGCAGGGCGAGGTCGCCGAGCGGGTCGGCGACCCCGCGGTGGCCGCGCTGCTGGTGGCCAAGGCCAGCCTCGCCGCCGAGCAGGGCGTCGGGCTGCGGCTCGACCCCGACAGCGACCTCGGCCTGATCGACGAGCACCTGTCCGCCGACCTCGTCACCGTGCTCGGCAACCTCGTCGACAACGCGCTGGACGCCCTGCGCGGCAAGCAGGGCTGGATCGAGGTGTGCCTGACCCACCGCGACGACGAGGTGCGGGTGGTCGTGCGCGACTCCGGCCCCGGGGTGGCCCCGGAGATCGCCGAGGAGGTGTTCCGGCACGGGTTCACCACCAAGGCCGCGGAGGACGGCGGCGGGCGCGGGCTCGGCCTGGCCATCACCCGGCAGACGTGCGTGCGCAGGCAGGGCTCGGTCGAGGTGCACAACGACAACGGCGCGGTGTTCACCGCCCGGATGAAGCCGTGATCACGGTCCTCGTCGTCGACGACGACTTCATGGTCGCCCGGGTGCACAGCGGCTACGTCGCCCGCACGCCCGGGTTCGCCGTCGTCGGCACCGCGCACACCGGGGCGGACGCCGTGCGCCTGGTCGACGAGCTCGCGCCCGACCTGGTGCTCCTCGACATCTACCTGCCCGACATGCCCGGCCTCGACGTGCTGCGCGCCCTGCGCAACGGCGCGGTCGACCCGGACGTCATCGTGATCACCGCGGCCACCGACGTCGACACCGTCCGCGGCGCCATGCGCGGCGGGGCGCTGCACTACCTCATCAAGCCGTTCACCTATTCCGCGCTGCACGACCAGCTCCAACACTTCGCCACCCTCCACACCAGACTCACCGCGCTCGGCAGCGCAGGACAGTCCGATGTGGACGAGGTGTTCGGCGCGCGGCCGAGGGCCGGGGCCGGGCTGCCCAAGGGGCTGACCGAGCAGACCGCGGAGCTCGTGGCCAGCACGCTGCGCGAGGGCGAGATGTCGGCGGCGGAGTGCGCGGCGGCGGCGCACCTGTCGCGGGTCAGTGCTCGGCGCTACCTGGAGCACTTCGTGGCGACCGGCCGCGCCCACGTCCGCCTGCGCTACGGCGCGACCGGACGCCCGGAGCGCCGCTACCGGCTCAGCTGAGGTCGGGCCGCCTGCGCGTCTGCTTGGTCGCCGAGCGGCGCTTCTTCGACTCCAGCCGCCGTTCCCGCGCGCCGCGGCTCGGCTTGGTCGGCCTGCGCTGCGGCGGAGGCGGCGCGGCGGCCTGCCGCAGCAGCGCGGCCAGGCGCTCCCTGGCCGCCTCGCGGTTGGCCAGCTGCGCCCGGAACTCGCTCGCCGCGATGGTCAGCACGCCGTCGACCAGGCGGTTCGCCAGCCGGTCGAGGATGCGGGCGCGCAGGTGCTCGGGGATCGACGGCGAGCGCGCGACGTCGAAGGACAGCTCGACGCGGCTGTCGGCGGTGTTCACGCCCTGGCCGCCGGGACCGGACGAGCGGGAGAAGCGCTCGCTCAACTCGGCCGCCGGGATCACCAGCGACCGGGACACTTCCAGCTCTCCTCCGGGCACGCCTAGAGAATGCCCCATGCGTCCACCGGTTAACGGGGCCTGCTGGTTGACCGCCCTACTGGTTGACCGCCCTACTGGTTGACCGCGGCGAACCCGGGGATCAGCGCGATCTGTTCCAGGCCGTCGACGCTCATCAGCGGCTCGGTCCGCCACGGCGGCCCGGCCCCGCCGATGTCCGCGACCACCACGACGACCCCGTCCGGCCGCAGAGCGTGCAGGGTCAGGGCGTTGGGGCCGTGCTCCTGCACGCGCTCCGGCTGCCAGTAGTGCACCAGGGCCCCGTTGGCCGTGCGGTGCGACCTGCAGGTCATGTCCGCCTGGAAGCACCCCTCCGGCTTGTCCCCGGACCGCTGTCCCGCCGCGACCCGGATCTCGATCGTCCGCCGGGCGTGGTCGCGGGTGACCAGGGCGAACTGCGCGTGCCCCTTGGCGTCGAAGGTGTGCCAGGGGACGTCGCTGCCCTCCACCTCGACGTCCGCTGGCCAGGACAGCGGCGCGGAGCCCAGCGCGACGCCGAGCTGCTCGGACACCTCGGGCCGGTGCGTCATGGTGGTGGACGGGACCTCGGCCCAGGTGGTCGTGGTCGGCCACACGGTCGACCGCGGCGCCTCGACGGTGGTGCGGACGCGCGCCGACGGGGGCGCGGGGGTCGTCGTCACGGCCGACCTCGGCTCCGACGACACCCCCGGCCCGGCCGGGCCGACCGGCTCCGGCATCCCGAACTGCGATCCCGACAGCGCCGTCATGCCGATCACCGCCGCCGCCACGGCCGTCGCCGCGCCGCCGACCGCGGCCGTGCGCCGCACGCGCAGCCTGCGCCTGCCCGCGCCGATGACCGCCTCGCGGTCCAGCGTCAGCGGGGGCTCGTGCCGGACCGCGGCCTCGAACAGCCGCCGCACATCCTGCTCGTCGTTCACAGTGCGACCTCCACAGACAACATGTCGCGCAGCGCCGCGAGTCCCTTCGCCGCTTGGCTCTTGATCGTGCCCTCGCTCTTGCCCAGCACCTGCGCCGCCTCGGCGACGGAGAGGTCCTCCCAGTACCGGAGCACGACCACGGCCCGCTGGCCCGGCGGCAGGCGCCGCAGCGCGCGCCGCACATCGATGGCGGCGTCGACGCCCGGCGGGGGCACCGACGTCTCGGGCACCGCGTCCGTCACCGACTCCCGCCGCCGGAACGCCCGCCGCGACTCGTCGATCGCCGCGCGCACCATGACCTTGCGGGCGTAGGCGTCGATCGCGTCGTCGCGGCGCAGCCGGGGCCAGACGACGTAGATCTTGGCCAGCGTCGTCTGCACCAGGTCCTCGGCGCGGTGCCAGTCGCCGCCGCACAGCAGGTACGCGGTTCGCCGCATCACCGCGGCGCGGCTGTCGACGAACTCGCCGAACTCCGTGTCACGATCCCCCACGGAACCTCCCTACTCGCCCGTACTACGCGGGCGGGCCCCCGGGAGGTTGCCTCAGAACCTCGGGTGGTCCCCGACGACCTCGGCGCGCGGCTCGGCGTCGGCCGACGGGCGCACCTCGCCGACCACCCAGGCGGGCACGTGGCGCGCGGTGAGCATGGCCAGCGAGCGGTCCACGTCCTCGGGGGCGACCACGGCGACCATGCCGACGCCCATGTTGAAGGTGCGCTCCAGCTCCGCGCGCTCGACCCGGCCGCGCTGGCCGATCAGCGAGAACACCGGCTGCGGGGTCCACGTGCCCCGGTCGAGCGTGGCCTTGAGCCCGGGCGGGATGACCCGCGCGAGGTTGGCGGCCAGGCCGCCGCCGGTGATGTGCGCGAAGGTGCGCACGCCCGCCTCCTGGATCAGCGCCAGGCAGTCCTTGGCGTAGATGCGGGTGGGCTCCAGCAGCTCCTCGCCCAGCGTCCGGCCGAACTCCTCGACGTGCCCGTCCAGCGGCATCCTGGCGATGTCCAGCAGCACGTGCCGGGCCAGCGAGTAGCCGTTGGAGTGCAGGCCGGAGGAGCCCATCGCGATCAGCGCGTCGCCGGGGCGCACCCGGTCGGGGCCCAGCACGGCGTCGGCCTCGACCACGCCGACGCCGGTGGCCGAGAGGTCGTACGCGCCGTCGGACATCAGCCCGGGGTGCTCGGCGGTCTCGCCGCCCAGCAGCGCGCAGCCCGCCTGCACGCAGCCTTCGGCGATGCCCTTGACCAGCGCGGCGACCCGGTCCGGGAGCACCTTGCCGACGGCGATGTAGTCCTGCAGGAACAGCGGCTCCGCGCCGCACACGACCAGGTCGTCGACGACCATGGCGACGAGGTCGACGCCGACGGTGTCGTGGACGTCCAGCGCCTGCGCGACCGCGATCTTGGTGCCGACGCCGTCGGTGGACGAGGCCAGCACCGGCTCGCGCCACCGGTCCAGCCGGAGCTTGAACAGCCCGGCGAACCCGCCGATCCCGCCGAGCACCTCCGGCCGGTTGGCCTTGGCCGCCCACGGCTTGAGCTTCTCGACGGCCTCGTCGCCCGCCTCGATGCTCACCCCAGCCGCGGCGTAGGTGGCGGGGCCGGTCGACGTCGGGTCAGACACTTCGGATCTCCGGATATCTAGGGGCGGGACAGCGCGTCCGAAGCACCGTACCCGGCGGCCACCACGGGCGCCGCGTCCCCCGCGACTCCCTTCTCCAGGCCTTCGAGCAGGTGCTTTCCGATGCGCGCGTCGTCCGGCAGCGGAATGGGGTAGTCGCCGTCGAAGCAGGCGGAGCACAGCCGCGTGCGCGGCTGCTCGCTGGCCTGCACCAGCGCCTCCAGGCTCACGTAGCCCAGCGAGTCCGAGCCGATGGAGCGGCGGATGCCGTCGAGGTCCAGCCCGTTGGCGATCAGCTCGGCGCGGGAGGCGAAGTCGATGCCGTAGAAGCACGGCCAGCGCACCGGCGGCGACGCGATCCGCACGTGCACCTCGACCGCGCCCGCCTCGCGCAGCATGCGCACCAGCGCGCGCTGGGTGTTGCCGCGCACGATGGAGTCGTCGACCACGACCAGCCGCTTGCCCCGGATCACGTCGCGCAGCGGGTTGAGCTTGAGCCGGATGCCGAGCTGGCGGATGGTCTGCGACGGCTGGATGAAGGTCCGCCCGACATAGGCGTTCTTCACCAGGCCCGAGCCGTACGGGATGCCGCTGGCCTGGGCGTACCCGATCGCGGCGGGCGTGCCGGACTCGGGCACCGGGATGACCAGGTCGGCCTCGACCGGGGCCTCCGCGGCCAGCTTGCGGCCGATCTCCACCCGGGTCGCGTGCACGGAGCGGCCCGCGATCGTGGTGTCGGGCCGGGCCAGGTAGACGTACTCGAAGACGCAGCCCTTGGGCTCGGGGTTGGCGAAGCGGCTCGACCGCAGGCCGTCGGCGTCGATGGCGATCAGCTCGCCGGGCTCGACCTCGCGGACGAACGAGGCGCCCACGATGTCCAGCGCCGCGGTCTCGCTGGCCACGACCCAGCCGCGCTCCAGCCTGCCCAGCACCAGCGGGCGTACGCCGTGCGGGTCGCGGGCGGCGTAGAGGGTGCTCTCGTCGGAGAAGACCAGGCAGTACGCGCCGCGCACGCCGGGCAGCAGTTCCATCGCGGCCTGCTCGATGCCCTTGTCCGCCGCGGCGGCGGCCAGCAGGCCGGTGAGCAGGTCGGAGTCGGTGGTGGCTCCGTTGGTCGGCAGGCCCAGCTCGGCTGCCTTGTCGCGCAGCTCGGCGGTGTTGACCAGGTTGCCGTTGTGGCCCAGGGCCAGGCCGCTGCCGGTGGCCGTGGTCTTGAACGTGGGCTGCGCGTTCTCCCAGGTCGTGGACCCGGTGGTGGAGTAGCGGCAGTGGCCGACGGCGACGTGGCCGCGCAGCGAGACCAGCACCTGCTCGTCGAAGACCTGGCTCACCAGGCCGAGGTCCTTGAAGACCACGATCTGGTTGCCGTCGGAGACGGAGATGCCCGCCGCTTCCTGCCCTCGGTGCTGGAGCGCGTACAGCCCGTAATACGTGAGCTTCGCGACTTCCTCGCCCGGCGCCCACACGCCGAACACGCCGCATTCCTCGCGCGGTTCGGGGTCGGTCTCGGGCGGGTCGAGCGGAGAGGGGCCAGTCGAGAACTGGTCGGAGACCACCGAAGCTCCCTGTCAGTGACAACAGTCTGACATCAGCATGTCCCCCAAAGTGTAAGTGCTCGCGAGCTCAGTTCCGACCGACGGAGGGTGGGGAGCGTCACGCCGGTACCGTTGGACGGCGTGTCTCCTCGCGCCACGCTGGTCTCGCTCTTCGGTGTGTTGGCCGCCGTGGTCGCGATCGGTTTCCTCGTCCCGATCCCCAGCCCCGCGGCGGTGCGCGACTGGGCGGCGGCGGCTGGCTGGGCCACCCCGGCGCTGTTCCTGCTGGCGTATTCCGTGCTCGCCGCGTTTCCGATCCCGCGCACGGTGTTCAACCTGTCCGCGGGTCTGCTGCTGGGCGAGGCGCTGGGCGTCGCGGTCGGCATGGTCGCCACCGGCGTGGCCGGGTCGCTGGCGTTCGCCGCCGCCCGGCGGTTCGGCCGCCGCTGGACGTCGCCGCTGCTGGAGCACGGCGCGATCAAGGCGGTGGACGCGCGCCTGCGCGCGGGCGGGTTCGCGGGCGTGGTGTCGCTGCGGCTGATCCCGGTGGTGCCCTTCGCCCCGGTCAACTACTGCTGCGGCCTGTCGACGATCGGGTACCGGCCGTACCTGTGGGGCACGCTGATCGGCAGCCTGCCGGGCACCGCCGCCGCGGTGGTCCTCGGCGACGCCCTCACCGGCACGACCCCGCCCGCCCTGCTGGCGGTGTACGGCGTGCTCGCGGTGGCGGGCGGCATCGGCCTGTACCGGGCGCTCAAGCGCGTCGACCCGGAGTTGGTCGAGACCGCCTAGAACCGCACGATCGGCAGGTGTGCGGCGAGGTCGGCGCGGCTGCCCGAGGCGTGCAGCGCGCCGCTGGCCAGCGCGTCCGGCCAGGACAGGCGGCCGGTGGCCAGCCGCAGCCAGGTCCGCGGGTCGGTCTCCACGACGTTGGGCGGGGTGCCCCGGGTGTGCCGGGGACCGGCGACGCACTGGATCGCCGCGAACGGCGGGACCCGCACCTCGACGGTCCGGCCGGGCGCGGTCTCGGCCAGGGTGCGCAGGCTCAGCCGGACGGCGGCGGCCAGCGCCGGACGGGCCGGGCGCTCGCCGCCGTCGAGCCAGGGCAGCACGGCGGCCACGGCCGCGCGCAGGTCGTTCGGGTCGGTCACTCGGCTGTTTCCCGCAAGAGCTCGTCCACGTGGTGGGTCAGTTTGCGCGAGTCCGCGGGCGAGATCGTCGTCCACAGCTCCCCGTCCGGGGAGGCGCGCCGGATCTGGACGTAGCGGCCCGCGGCGGTGTCGAAGAACGACACGACGCGCTCGCCGCGGACCCGGCGGCCGAGGCGGTCGCGGACGGCGGCGCCGAAGTTCCCGGTGTGCAGCACGTCCCCGATCATCTCGGCCAGCGCGGCCGCGTCGTCGGCGCGCACGCCCCTGCCCAGCAGCGATCCCTCGAACCCCCGGACGGTCCCGTCGCCCTGGGCGGCCGCCTCGAAGTCGGCGGTGCGCAGGGTGACCGAGCGGCCGGGCCCGGCCGGGGCGGACGGCAGCTCGCCGACCGCGGCCGCGGCCAGGCCGAGCGCGGAGATCCGGCTCAGCCGCAGGGTGTCCCCGGCCAGCACGGCCAGCGCGGCCGCGTCCTCGCGCGAACAGGCCAGCAGCCGCACGCCGCGCCCGGCCCACAGCCGCCCGTCGACCTCGCGCTCCGGGCGGGCCAGCAGGCCGAACACCTCGGCGATCTCCGGGTCGTCGCGGTCGACGCCGCGCGCGGCGAGCCCGCGCCACACGCCGTCCTCGATGGCGGCGCGCTCCTCGTGGGTCTTGCCCGGCGACGGCACCTTGACGATCAGCGGCATGGCGCCCGGCGCCAGGTGCTCCCAGAGCACGTCGAACTCCAGCGCGGTGAGCGTGACCGGTTCGGCCTCCACGGCCCCGAACGGCATCATCGCGGCTCGTCGCCGATGACCGGCTGGGACACGGTGCGCTCGTCGCCGAAGACGTCGACGGTCTCGATCAGGTAGTCGGCGAGGCCGTGCTCGCGGTCGTCGTCGCCGTCGCCCCGCGCTCCCGGCGCGCCCGCGACGCCCATGCCCGCCCCGCCGCGCGGACCGGGCGTGGGCACGGCGCCGACGACCCCGCCGCGCGCGCCCACGTGGCCCTCGCCCGCGACGCCCATGCCGTGCCGGAACGCGTGGTTGCCGCGCGTGTTCTCGGTGTCCGTCCCGCCGGGGGCGAACGGCGTCGCCTGCCGGTGGCCCCCCGACCCGGACGGGCCCGGCAGCGCGAGCGGACCGGCGGGCGGCGGCGCCGACGGGGGCGCGGTGGGCGGCAGCGCGGGCTGCGCCGGGGCCGGGCCCGTCTGGAGCTGGCTGGGCAGCGTGTAGCCGGACGGCGTGGTGCCGAACGGCTGCGTGTACGCGGCAGGTGGCGTCGCTGTCCCGCCGGGCGCGAACGGCGTCGCGGAACCGCCGCCACCGCTCGGCGGCGTGTACCCGCCACCGCCGCCCGAGGGCGGGACCGGCGCGGCGTAGGACGGCGCGCTCCCGCCGGAGCCGCCGGACACGCTTGCGGTCGCGCTGCTGAAGTACGCCGCCGACGTCCCCGTCCCGCCCGACGGCGCGGGCGTGGACACCACCACGTCCGGCGGCGGCACGAACTCGCCGAGGGTGTTGCGGTTGAACTCGCTGCTCGCGGCGTAGGACTCCATGGTGTCGACGGCCTTCTGCGCCGCCGCGTCCCGCGCGGCCTCCTGGGCCTCGTGGTCGGCGGCCTGCTGCGCGACGGCCATCGCCGGGCCGGCGTCGCCGGTGAACAGGGCGGCGCCTGCGGCGAGCTTGGCCCAACCGGACGGCGCGGGTGTGGTCACCGAGACCGGCTCGGGCATCTCGGCGCGGGCGCGGGCGATCATCTCGGCCTGGTACTCGGTGGACGCGCGCATCCCGCTCGCGCCGGTCTGCGAGTCCGATGCCCACACCTGCAACGGGTTCAGCGCGCCCTGCGCGCCGTCGCCCGCCGCGCCCTGCCAGGTCGCGGCGAGGGTGCTCAGCTTGGCGTTGAGGTCGTGGTCGATGTCGCCGAGCTCGCGCAGCAGCGACTCCCAGTACTCCGTCTGCGGGGTCGACGCCGAGGGGCCGGGACCCGAGTTGATCATGCTGTGCAGCTCGGCGTGGTCATACCCGCGCCAGCGGTGCGTGCCCATCTTCCGATCACCTCGTGCCTCAGGAGTGCTGCTTGCCCCACATAGCGGTGTTCGTGCCCTCGGTCATGGAGTACGCCGCGTAGGCGGCTTCCAGCGCGGTGACCGCGGCGAGCAGCTGGTGCTCGTAGCCGCGCAGGCAGGCGATGGCCGAGTCGGCCGCGCCGCCGTTGGTGCGCTGGGCGAACTGGGCGGCGGTCTCGCCGCTCACCGGGTCGCCCGCCCACTCCGGCACGGCGAGGCCGTCGAGCGCGGCGACCTTGGCCGCCACCCGGTCGTAGGCGTCGCGGAACGCGGCCAGCGCGCCGGGGATGGCGGACGGTTCGATGCTGAGGGTCTGGGTCCCGGAGTAGGCGGGCGGCGCCGCGCCCCCTCCGCCATCGGCTAGAAACACCAGCTGGCTCCCTCGTCCTGAGCGATTGCCACGACTCTAACTTCGATGACCTCCGGGGTGGAACGGTTCCCGCCGGGAGTTCACGAGACCGTGGCGGGCTCGGTCCGCCGTGACCGAGCGCATACGATAATCGGCCGAACAGCACCGACGCCATTCGGAGCAGCCCATGGACCAGCCGGAGATCACCCTCGACATGCGGATCGCCGCCCGCGCCAACCCCGGAAGCTGGCTGTACGTCATCGATCCGGTCTTCGAGGCCGACGACGACGTGCCGCCGTGGGGCGTGGTCGGGGCCTACCCGGTCGACGCGTCCGGCGAGATCCGGGAGACGTTCAGCCCCAACGCCGAGTACCGCCCGTCGCCGCGCGCGCTGCGGATGCCCCTGCCCTCCAACGACGTGGAGAAGGTGCTGCAGCTGGTGCGCACCCGCCACCTCGACCAGGGCGCGCTGCTGCCCGCCCTGCGCACGGCGAAGCTGCTGGTCTACGCGCGCGACGCCCGCGACACCGGGATCACCGCGTTCCCCAACCACGACGGCCAGGTGATGGTGCCCGCGTGCACCTCGGTGGGCCGCGTGCCCCGGCAGTGGCCGGGCTGGCGGGAGGTCAAGGGCGCGGCGCTGGCCGCGCAGCTGAACGGCTATCCGCTGGTGGTGAACCCGACCGGGCCGATCACCGCGATCATCCCGGCGGCCGACCTGCTCGGCTGAGCAGGGCCGCCCAGGCCGCCGCCCCCACCGCGAGGCTCGGCCCGGTGTGCTTGCTGTCCCGGATGAGCCAGCCGGAGGGAACCGGGGCTACCTCGACGCAGTTCCCGTTGGCCGCGCTGGCGCTGCTCCGCCGCCAACGGAGGGCCAGTACATACGACAGGGAATAGGACGCCCGCTCATAGGACACCATTGTCCTCTCCGTCCGCGTACAGCTCGCTCGCCAGTTCGGCGACGACCTGCCGCGATTCTCCCGCACCCAGCGCCGTCTCGGCGAGGGCGGAGAGGATGCCCCGGTACGCCGCGATCTCCTCGGGGCGCTCCAGGAACAGGCTGGAGTTCTCGCTCTCCAGGTACACGATCGGCTTGTAGTGCGGGAACTCCATCAGCCGGAAGGCCCCCGCGAGCGCGGCGTGCGCGCCGACCGACGCGGGCACGACGCGCACGAGGATGTTGTCCCTCGCCGACATCCGCACCAGGTGGTTGAGCTGGTCGGCCATGACCTCCGGTCCGCCGACCGGCAGCCGCAGCGCGAACTCGTGGATGTAGAAGGCGAAGCGCGGCGGCCGGGCGCGGCGGAACAGCTGCTGGCGGGCCGTGCGGGCCACCACGCGCTCCTCCACCTCGTGCGGGGGGACGTTGGTGTTGGCCCGCACGATCGCCTGCGCGTAGTCCACCGTCTGCAGCAGCCCGGGGACCAGCGTCGGCTCGAACTCGTCGATGGCGCTGGCCTGGTTCTCGTGGTCGACGAGCGTCTTGAGCTGCGTGGGCAGCTTGCCCAGCCGCTGGATCCAGCCGCCGGGCTCGCGGCACAGCGACAGCAGCCGCGCGCGCTCGGCCCCGTTCACGCCGCAGAGCAGCAGGATGGAGGACACGTCGCGCTCGGACGCCCCACGGGCGCCCAGCAGCAGGCGGGACACCTTGGAAGGCGACCAGCCCAGCCTGCGTGAGGCTTCCTGTCCGGTGAGGCCCGCGGCTTTGAGGGCTTGTCGCAGTGCGTCGCCGAGTTCACGGCTGCGGATCGTTGGCACGCGGTCCATGGTGTCGTTCGGATCGGCGTTTACGGGGTCCAGCGGATATTGCGGAGTTCGACGCAACCCGAACCCTCAGTGTAGATCATGAAGGGCACATCGACGTGCTCGAGGTCCGACCCTATCCGGCGCAGCTCGGCCAGCGGCACCCGCAGGGTGGTCCACTCCTCGCCGAGCCGGTCGGTGATGTCCAGGCCCGGCTGGGCCGGGTAGTCGTCGTGGACGGCCAGGTACAGCGGGCGTTCCGGCCGCTCGACGACGCGGATGCCCAGCGAGATCGCCCCGCCCGCCGCGGCATAGCCGCGCAGGTCGCGCGGCAGGCCGGAGGTGTTCTCGGCGTAGACGAACGCCGGGAACCCCTTGAACCGCAGGCGCAGCTCGCCGCCGAGCGGGTCGGCGCGCACGATCAGCTCGTCGGTGGGCGCGGCGAAGTCGATGTCGACCCGGGACCAGGTGTTGTGCCCGCCGATGCGGAAGCGCAGCCCGGTGGCGGGCCTGCCGCCGGTGAGGATCGGCAGCGGGACGGCCTCGGCGGCCGCGGGCGGCGCGACGCGGGGCGGGTCCAGCGGCAGCGGGCCGGGGCCGAGGTCGGCGAGGGTGAGCCCGTAGCCGACCTCGAACAGCGGCGCGTCGTCGCCCTCGGGCTCGGTCTCCTCCGGCGGGACCGCGTAATCCGGGATGTGCGGCGGGATCCGGTTCACCGCGGAGGTGAACCGCCCGCGCGGCCAGGAGCTGGGCAGCCGCCCGGTGAAGTCGTGGGCGCCGAAGAGGACGTCGGCGATCCCGCCGCCGTGCGGGCCGGGCAGCCAGGCGACGGCGAAGGCGTCGGAGAGGTTGATCTCCTCGGTGACGTACAGCGGCCGCCCGGTGAGGAACACCGTCACGATCGGCACGCCCGCGTGCCGCAGCTTGCGCAGGATCTCCAGGTCGCGGGCGTAGGAGAGCTTGAGGTCGGCGTAGCCGAGGCTGCGCCACGGTTTGAGCGTGCCGCGCATCTCGGCGTAGGAGTCCTCGCCGAGCACGACGACGGCGACGTCGTAGACGGTCGGGTCGACGCGGATCAGCTCGGGGTCGACGACGACGTCCGCGGCGGCCTCGGCCAGCGCCTCGGCGACGGTCGCGCCGCCGGGCAGGTCGGCGGGCACGATGTCGTCGCCCTGCCAGGTCAGCGTCCAGCCGCCGGTCTGCTTGCTGATGTCGTTGACGCCGCTGCCGGTGGCCAGCACCCGCGCGGAGCGGCGGATCGGCAGCACGCCCGCGGTGTTCTTGAGCAGCACCACCGAGCGCCGCGCGGCCTCGCGGGACAGCTCGTGGTGCCCGCCGACCGTGCCGACGGGCCGCTCGGTGGGCCGCGGCCGGGTCCAGAGCCCGGCGCGCAGCTTGACCCTCAGCACCCGCGCGACGGCGTCATCGATACGCGACATCGGGATGATCCCGGACCGGACCTGCTCGATCGCGGTGTGGTAGACCGACTGCCACGCCGCGCGGCCCGCGATCATGAGCACGTCGAGGCCCGCGTTGATCGCGTAGCCTGCGTCGCCGGGCGCGCAGTTGGCGACCTCGGAGTGCGCGTCCCAGTCGCTGATCACGATGCCGTCGAAGCCGATCGCGTCCTTGAGCACGTCGGTGATCAGGTACCTCGACCCGTGCACCTTGTGGTTGTACGGCTCCCCTCGACCGGGCGAGTGGTCGTAGTTGGCGGGGTTCTCCCAGCTGGAGAACGACGCCATGACGCACTGCGCGCCCGCCTCGATCGCGGAGTAGAAGCCCGCCGCGTGGATGTTGCGGACGTGGTCCTCCGGGCAGCGGGCGGTGCCGCGGTCGGCCCCGTCGGCGGTGCCGCCGTCGGCGACCCAGTGCTTGACGGTGGCGATCACGCCGCGCCCGGTGCGCAGCGCCTCCGCGCCGCCCTGCAGGCCCTCGACCATCGCCGCGGCGTAGGCGTGCACGAGTTCGGGGTCCTCGGAGTAGCCCTCGTAGTAGCGGCCCCAGCGCCGGTCGCGCGGGGTCGTCACGGTCGGGGCGAACGTCCAGTCCATGCCGGTGGCCAGGATCTCCCGGGCGCTGGCCCGGCCGATGCGGCGCACCAGGTCCGGGTCGCCCGCCGCGCCGAGGCCGATGTTGTGCGGGAAGACCGTGGCGCCGTAGACGTTGTTGTGCCCGTGGACGGCGTCGGTGGCCCACATGAACGGGATGCGGAAGGGCCGGTCCCGGTAGGCCTCCTCGGCGGCGGCCCAGAAGGTGTCCACCGTCTCGACCCAGGCCGCGACGCCCGCGTGCCGGTCGCCGCCGGGCCAGATGCCCGCGCCGTTGAGCGCCGAGCCGATCTTGTAGTCGGTGACGTCCTGCGGGGTGAGCTGGGCCAGCTCGGGCTGGATCATCTGCCCGAGCTTCTCCTCCAGGGTCATCCGGGTGACGAGCCGGGCGACCCGCGCCTCGACGGCCGGGTCCGGCGCGATCGCCGAGCGCAGCCGGGGCCAGGTCGGGTGGTAGGTCAGGCGACCGCGTCCGGTGGTGGGCACGAGGGGTGTCATGGCTCCGTCCAGAATGCCTCGGTGGTGCGCTCCAGCACCCGCCGCTGGAACGCCGCCGGGACGACCGGCCGGGTCTGGCCGGGGGCGAACAGCGACACCTGGGTGCGGTGCTCGGCCAGCGCCGCCCGCTTGGCCGCTCGGTGCTCGGTGATGTCGAACTCGATCAGCCGCTCGCCTGCGGGCGCGGGGCAGTCGGTCGGCTGCCTGCTGGTGAAGGCGAACTCGGCCTCGGTGCGCTCGTCCCACACGACGTACTTCCGGAGCTTCGGCGTCTGGCCCAGCTCCTTGAGGCAGCCCACCGCGATCTCGCCGGTCAAGCGGTGGTCGCCGTGCAGTTCGTGCACCTCGTGCGGCAGGAACACCTCGGCTGGCCGCAGTTCGGCGAAGAGGGCGAGCAGTTGCGCGCGCAACGCGGGCAGCGTCTCCGACAGGCGGGTGTCGCCGTGGCCGAGGAACCGCACGTCGGCCACGCCGAGCACGGCGGCAGCCGCGCGGGCCTCGCCTCGGCGGATCCCGGTCAGCTCCGCCGGGGTCGGGTCGTCGTGGATGCCGAGCACGGCCGCGTGGGACTGCGCGCCGTCGGTCACGACCACGACGACGACATCGGCCCCCGCCGCGGTGCGCGCGGCGATGGTGCCGCCGCAGGCGATGACGTCGTCGTCGGGGTGCGGCGAGAGCACCACCACGTCAGCGGGAGGGCGCGGCATCGGTGCCCTCCTCCACCAGCCCGCGCTCGCGGATGATGTCGTTGATGTCGTGGAAGTGGTTGCCCACCACCAGATCCGTGATTGGCGAGTCGTACTTCGCCGCGAAGTAGCGGTAGTTCCCGGCGGCGCTGGCCATGTTGTCCGCGTAGCTCTTGGGGTGCGGAACGTGGATGGCGCACGCCTCGCGGGCCAGGACGAACCGCGTGCCCGCCCGGTGCAGGCGGTAGGACAGGTCGACGTCCTCCACGCCCCACGACCGGTACGCCTCATCGAACCCGCCCACGGCGCGGATCGCCGCGGTGGGGGCCGAGGCGTTGCAGGTCCAGAACATCAGCCAGGGCGCGGGCAGGTCGCCGAAGTCGTCGCCGTACTTGGCGTAGAACTCCTCGCGGATGTCCAGCCAGCGCCGCTGCGCGCGCAGCTCGTCCATTGTGGAGTCAGGATCGGCGAAGTCGATGGCGGCGGTGATCTCCGCGCCGTCCTCGTTGTCCTCGTTGAAGCACAGCACGTAGCCGCTGACCGCGACCGCGCCCCCGGCGTGGGCGGCCAAATGGGCGGCCAGCGCCCCGGAGTGCAGCACGACCCCGGAGTCGACGAACACGGTGATCTCCCCGCGCGCCCGCTCGACCCCGGCGTTGCGCGCCTTGGCGACGCGGTACCCCTCGTCCTCCTGGAACACGTACGTCAGGTCGAGTCGATCGCGGTAGCCGCGCACCACGTCGGCGGTGTCGTCGGTGGAGCCGTCGTCGACGACGATCACCTCGAACCGTTCGGCGAGACGTTGTCTGGCCAGCGAGTCCAGCGTGTGCCGAAGCAGCCCCGACCGGTTGTAGGTGGGGACGACGACGGTCGCGGCGACCGGCCGGACATCTGACATACCGCGCACTCCGATCAGCAGGGCGGCGAGCGCGGACAGCCCCGCGCACACCCAGAACACATTGGGGTAACCGAGGAACTGGCCAGCGACGCCGGTCACGCTGCCGCCGAGCAGGCCGCCCGCCTTGAACCCCGAGGCGTACAGCGCCGAGGCCGCGCCGATCCGGTCGGGCATCTCGTCCTGCAGCATGACCACCGGCAGGCTGAGCACGCCCGCGGTCCACAGCGCGTTGGGGATCTGGAGCAGCAGCAGCGCGGGCAGGCTGGTGGCCAGCGGCAGCACGGCGAAGAACACCACCGCGGTCACCGTGCTGGCCAGGACGATCCTGGCCTTGCCGAGCCGGTCGGCGTGCGCGCCGATCAGCAGCGTCGCCGGGATCTCGATGACGGCCGCCAGCCCGACGAGCAGGCCGGGCACCCCGGTGCCCATGCCCAGGTCCTTGGTGACGAACAGGGCGATGGTGATCTGGTAGGCGGTGTTGACCGTCAGCATGAGCACGAGCGCGCCCAGCAGCAGGTACGTCCGCGCGCCCAGGCCCGCGTAGGTGGCGCGCTGGGCAGGCTCGCGGACCTTGGGCAGGTCGGGCATGCCCCAGCGGGACAGCGCGGCCCCGACGAGGTACAGCCCGCCCGCCGCCGCGTACAGCGTGGCGAAGTCGAACTCGGCGATGACGAGGAACGCCAGCGGCGGCCCGACGATCCAGGCCAGCGTCGTCACCGAGCGCAGCGCGGAGGTGAACATCGTCGGGCCGACGCCGCGGTGCTCGGCGAACTCGCGGGTGTAGGCAAACAGTTGGGCGAAGGTGGCCCCGCCGATGCCGAAGAAGACCGCGCCCGCGATCAGCAGCACGGTGTAGTCGCGCAGCAGCATGTAGGAGAACGCGCCCACGGCGGACAGCAGCGCGCAGACCGCGATGAGCGCGCGCCTGCTGCGCAGGCGGTCGGACAGGCCGCCGACGTAGAGGTCCGTGCCGATCTCGGCGGCCGCGCGCCCGGCGAAGAACAGGCCGATCATCAGCGGCGTGGCCAGCACGGCCTCGGCGAGGAACAGGCTGGAGGTGGTGACGACGAACGCGCCGCCGACGCCGATCGCCGCGGTGGCCCCGACCAGCCGGACCAGCGGACCGTCGGTGATCACCGCCGGGCCTCGACGCGCGGGTGCTGGCGGTAGGGCAGCCAGGCGTCGAGCACCCGCTCCCGGGGGACCAGCGCGGCGGCCGCGTGGTCGGCCGGGGTGATCTGGGCGTCGGCGAGCAGCGCGTCCCGGACGCCCTCGGGCAGCCCGGCCAGGACCCGGCGGCGCACGTCGGCGACGTCGACGGCGGAGTCGTGCGCGGCAGGCCGGGGGCTCGGCCAGACGAGGTTGTGCGGGGAGACCGCGCTGGCCATGGCGGTCCAGTAGTCGGCGAAGTCGGTGGCCGGGTCGGGCAGGGCGCCGCTGAGCAGGCGGAACCGGACGGTCTCCAGCCAGCAGTCCAGGTATCGCCTCCGGTGCAGCGCGCCCATGTGCTCCGCGCACCAGCGGGAGCGCTCGCGGACGTCCGGCAGGGGCGCCGTGCCCGCCCAGACGGCGAGCACCCAGCCCGCGATGGCCTCGAAGTACGGGCACGCGGTGCCGAACGCCTCGGTGTCCACCGGGGTGTTGATCACCGCGAGGGTGGGGTCGATCCGGTGGAGGTGGTGTTCGTAGAGGTCCTCGCGGCGCAGGCCGTCGATGAAGCCGTAGTCGGGCATCTGGTAGCCCAGGCACAGGATCACGGTGTCGTAGCGCTCGACGCGCCCGTCGGCGAACTCGACCGCGCCGTCGTCGGTGAACGCGGCGAACGCCGGTCGCGCGCGGACGGCGCCCTGGTCGACCAGCGGGATGATCTTCTCGTTGACGTGGACCGCGCCGTGGAAGCCGTCGTCGGGCAGCAGTCCGGTGGCCCGGTAGGTGCGCATGTAGGCGGGCATCAGCTCTTCCAGCCACGCCAGGTACTCCCCGTAGGGCATGTCCTCCACCGCGACGCGGCCCGCGTAGGAGAACAGCGCGTCGTTGTAGAACTCGCCGCAGTAGCGCGGGAGGAACAGCTGCTTGCGCCGAACCGACCAGTCGACCGACGCCGCGACGCCGGTCAACTCCCCGGCGATGTCGGCCCCGCTGACCCCGCCGCCCACGACCAGGACCCGCTGGCCGCGGAACGGCTCGGGGCGCCGGTAGTCCTTGGCGGTCAGCGTGCCCGGGGGCGTCCCCGGGGGCAGCCGGGGCCGCCACAGTTCGCCCGTGGCGACCATGACGGCGTCGAAGTCCTCGTCCCCGACCCGCCAGCGGCCGTCCACTTTCGCCACGCGGGTGACCTCGCTGCCGAACCGGGTCACCGGGAGCACGCCGAAGTGCTCGGCGTACTCGCGCAGGTAGCCGTGCACCTCGGCCAGCGAGGGGAAGTCGGTCGGGGTCGCGGGCGGGAAGTCGGAGTACGGGAACGCCAGCCGCGAGGTCTGCATGCGCACCGAGTCGTACGCCCCGCCCGCCGCCGGGTTCCAGATGCCGCCGACGTCGGCGTGCTTCTCGTGCACGACGACGTCGTGCCCCGCGGCCAGCGCCTGCTTCGCGCTGGTCAGTCCCGCCGGGCCCGCGCCGATCACCGCTATCCGCATGGCTCCCGCCTGAGTGGCCTAGATGAAGGGGTCGAAGTCGTCCACGACCCCGGCGTCGCCGAGGTCGGCGACGGCGAGGTTCGTGGGGTGCCGGGCGCAGACGAACCGGCAGTCCGCGCTGGGGTCGATCACCGTGGTGTCGGCCGCCGCCCACATCCGGTCGAACGGCTGGTCGGCGAGGTCGCCGATCCGGCCGCGCTCGTTGCCCCGGTGGTACGGGCAGACGTACACGCCGTTCGGGGTGATCGTCGTGCGCAGCTCGGCGGTCGCGCAGGTCCGGTATCCCTTGGGCTGCACCGGGTCGTCGCCAGCGCGGACGGCGGCCCAGTTGGAGGAGCCGAGCAGGCGGAAGGTGTCGTCCTCCAGGTCGCGCAGCTTCTCCAGCTGCCGCTCGACCAGCTCGATGTCCTCGGCGCGCTGGTTGACCGTGAAGTGGTCGGCGTCCAGCATCGCCTTCATCTCGAAGTAGTCGCAGCCGATGTCCTTGGCCAGCGCGCCCGCCTCGTACACCTCGTCGTAGTTGGTGTCGGTGACGCTGCCGTCCTCAGCGAAGCGCTGCATCAGCAGGAACGAGTACCCCAGCCTGCCCGCCTTGCGCTCGGCGAGCCTGCGCATGTTGTCGATCACCAGCGGGAACACGCTGGTCCTTCGCCTGCTCGGGCGGAACCGGTCGTACGTCGGCGCGGTCGCGGCGTCGAGGGAGACCCGCACCCAGGACACCATCCCGGCGATCTCGTCGAGGTAGCGGCCGATCAGCGTGCCGTTGGTGACGAGCCCGAGCTGGACGCCGCCGTCGTGCAGGGTCCGGATCACGGCGCCGATCGCGCGGTGCATCAGCGGCTCGCCGCCGCCGATGAGGATCACCGCCCTGACCCCGGCCGCGACGAGCTCGCCAGCCAGCGCGGTGATCCGGTCGCCCCGGAACTGCCCGGTGTGCAGCACGCCGGAGCTGATGCACTCCGGGCAGGCCAGGTCGCACAGGGTCGTGGGGTCGAGGTCGACCACCAGCGGCGCGGCCAGCCGCCCGCCGTCCGCGACCACGCGCACGGACGGGTGGATGGACCGCTGGTAGAGCTTGCCCACCAAGTCGAGGCTCTTGTCGACGTGCGCCGTGCCGATGCGGCGCGGGGCGGGTAACGGGACGGGTGCCAACTGCCTGGTCCTTCCGGTTCCGCCGGGTCAGGCCCGCACGCCGTTCGCGCGGATCACCTCGGCGTAGAAGTCGGCGCTGGCCTTGCGGGTCCGGCGCTGGGTCTCGTAGTCGACGTGGACGATCCCGAAGCGCATGCCGTAGCCCTCGGCCCACTCGAAGTTGTCCATCAGCGACCAGAGGAAGTAGCCGCGCACGTCGACCCCGCGCTGCAGCGCGGTGTGCACGGCGGCGAAGTGGTCGCGGAGGAAGGCGACCCGGTCGTCGTCCTGGACGAAGCCGTTCTCGTCGGCCTTGTCGTCGTAGGCCGCGCCGTTCTCGGTGATGTAGATCGGCAGCCCGGGGTACTCCTTGCCGATCCGCTCCAGGGTGCGCAGCAGCCCGTCCGGCGCGACGTCCCACCCGATGTGCGTGGTGCGCTCGTTGTAGCGGTGGAACCGCACGTCCTCCGCGCCCGGCCACGACGTGGGCTCGCCGTCGGCCGTGCCCGCGCTGACCTGGTAGACGCTGTAGTAGTTGACGCCGACGAAGTCGATCGGCTCGCCGATGATCTCCTCGTCGCCGGGCCGGATGTGCTCGGTGCCGCACACCGCCGCGAAGTGCGCGCGGACGTCGTCGGGGTAGCCGCCCTTCATCACCGGCTCCAGGAACAGCCGGTTCTGCAGCAGGTCGATGCGGGCAGCGGCGTCGGCGTCGGCGGGCGAGTCCGTCAGCGGGTCGACGGGGTAGAAGTTGGGCGCCAGGCCGACCTGGGCGGGGTGCGGGCCGGTCTTGAGCCGCTGGTTGGCCAGGCCGTGCGCGAGCAGCAGGTGGTGCGCGGCGCGCAGCGACGCGGGCGGGTCCTGCACGCCGGGGGCGTGGATCCCGCTGCTGTAGCCCAGGAACGCCGCGCACCAGGGCTCGTTGACCGTCACCCAGGTCTGCACGAGGTCGCCGAGGGCCTGCTTGGCGAGCTCGGCGTATTCGGCGAAGCGGTAGGCGGTGTTGCGGTTGAGCCAGCCGCCCTCTTCCTCGAGGGCCTGCGGCAGGTCCCAGTGGTAGAGCGTGGCGACGGGCTCGATCCCGTTCTCGTGCAGGCATTCCAGGAGCCTGCGGTAGAAGGAGACCGCCTCGGGGTTGGCCGGGCCCCGGCCGTCGGGCTGGAACCTGGCCCAGGACAACGAGAAGCGGTAGGCGCGCAGGCCGAGGTCGGCCATCAGCGCGACGTCCTCCGGGAAGCGCTTGTAGTGCTCGACGGCGATGTCGCCGGTCTCCCCGCCCGCGACCTTGCCCGGGGTGCGGGCGAAGGTGTCCCAGATGGAGGGCTTGCGTCCGCCCTCGGCGACGGCGCCTTCGATCTGGTAGGCCGAGGTGGCCGCGCCCCAGCGGAAGTCGGCCGGGAAGCCGAGCAGGTCGGCGCCATCGTGGTCGGTCATGGGAAGTTCGCACCTTTCGCCCGGACGGGAGGCGCTTCTGGGAGCGCTCTCACAGATCTTGACAGGGAATGTCAGCGACCGTCAATGGCTCAACCACCATAAGGACGCGAAGTTGCCTGGTGACCCGCTCGCGTTCACCCGAACGCAGTGCTGAGCTGCCATCCAACTTGGGAGCGCTCCCAGTACGTTGTGACATGCTGTTCCGGTTTCGCTGGGTTTCGTCCGACCATTGGCGCCGCGCCGGACGCCGGTGTGGCGAGGAACACCCCCGTCCGATCGCCGCTGTCCGCTCGGCCGATCGGACCCGCCGTCACGCCCGGGCGGGAACCGGACGGCCGAGGACCTCGCCGCGCACGGGCGTCGCCGCGGCGGCCGCGATCGGCATGGCGGCGGCGAGGGCCAACGCCCACGGCCAGGGCAGGGCGGTGACGACGACGGCGAACACCGGCACGACCGCCAGCCCGACCACGCCCTGCCCGGTGTTCTGCACGCCGATCGCCCGGCCCGCCCAGGAGGGCCCGGCCAGCTCGGCGGACGCGGTGAAGCCGAGCCCGTTGTCCATCACGGACACGACGAGCGTCGCCGTGAGCCCGACCAGCGCCAGCCAGCCCGCGACGGCGTCGCCGAGCGCCCAGACGAGCAGCGACAGCGCGGCGAGCGCCGCGATCGCGCGCATCGGGCGCATCCGGCTGCCCGCCCGGTCCGACCAGATCCCCGCCACGATCCGCGCCCCGGCCCCGATGATGTTGACCACCGCGATCACCGCCCCCGCGGCGACCGGGTCCCACCCCTGCTCGGATTCCAGGTACTGCAAGGCGAACGTGCTCGCGATGAACTGCGGCCCCACGAGCAGCGCGCTGGCGGCGTGCACCCGCCACAGCCGCGCCTGCCGGTAGGGCGAGCCGGTCGCGCCGACCTCGCGCGTCCCGCTCCTGGGCGGGTTCCGCAGCAGCGCGGCGACCGCGATGCCCGCGAGCAGGCACAGCGCCGAGGGGACGACGAGCGCGACCCGGTATCCGCCCGCGCCCGCCGCCAGCGGCAGCGACACCGCCGCGATGCCGACGCCGATGGGCGTGCACGTCTGCCGGATCCCCATCGCCAGCCCGCGCTCGCGGACGTCGAACCACCCGAGCACAGCCCGCCCGCTGGCCGCGCTGATCGACGCGCTGAACAGCCCGGCGACGGCCAGCGCCACACCCAGCCCGACGAGCCCGGGGACGACCGCGGCCGCGAACCCGGCCGCCGCGCTGCCGAGCATCCCGACGGTCATCACCACGCGCTCCCCGAACCGGTCGGCGAGCGCGCCCCACAGGATCATGGTCAGCAGCATCCCCAGCATCGGCGCGGCGACGAGCAGGCTGGCGCCGGGCAGGGAGATCCGCTCCTCGGCCTGGATCATCGGCAGCAGGAACGGCGGCCCGTAGACGAGCGCGCTCATGGCTGCCTGCGCGGCGACCGCGACACCGAGGATCACCCACCGCTGCGTCATGAAACTTACGCTAGCTAAGCGATCCCGGATTACGGAATGTGATTCCCGTTAGTTGAGATCAGGAGCGGTCGGCCCAGGCGTTCACCGCGAGCCTGCCCGTGGTGCCGAGGTCGATCCCGCCGTCCGGGGCGAGGAGCTGGGCGGGCTCCCCCTCGGCCGGGGCGACCTCCAGGAAGTGGCCCTGGGTGGCGGGAGCGGTCGAGTCGACCGTGTTGCGCCAGAGCACCCGCGCCGTCACGTGGTCGCCGGGCCGCAGGGTCACCGGCTCCGGCGGGACGTCGTAGGCGTCCGGCGCGCTCACCGGGGCCGAGCCGGTGCCGACGGTGACGTCGAGCGGCCGGTGGTCCGCGTCCAGCACCCGGACCACCGGATAGCCGTTGACGGTGAAGTCGTCGGTCCCGCAGTTGGTCAGCAGGATGCCGAGCGCCCGCAGCCCCATGGCGCTCTCGACCTCGCCCGCGGTGATCTCGACCCCCGACTCGGGACACGCGGCGACCGCGCTGGTCGGCGCGGGTGGCGGCGGCGGAGGGGGCGGGACCGGCGCGGGACTCGCGCAGGCGGCGAGCGCCGCGCTCCCGCCGAGCAGGGCGGCGAGCCGCCGGACCGTCCGTCGGGGAGGCAGGGTGGCCGCTGGGTTCACCGGACCGAGCATTCCACGCGCCCCGCCCTGAGGGCGAACCCGCGAGGTGTGACCGCAAGACCGACTCCACGGCCGACCGCGAGGTCCTGACGCGCGAGGCCCCACAGTTGACCCCGGCGCTTAAGCGCTCCTCGCCCACTGGATGAAACAGCCCAGGCCCGCCGGGTTGCGGCGGACCTGGGCTGGGGACTGGGTCGGGCTAGGCGCTCGTGCTGGGCGACTTGTCCTCGTCCGGCAGCGGGGTGCCGGTGGGCTTCTCGTCGGTCGGGGTGTCGGCGGGTTCCGGGAGGCCGCGCTTCACCGCGCTCAGCAGGAGCTGGGCGACGTCCACGACCTCGACGTGCTCGCCCGCGAGGCCGTCGGCCTGCCGGGCGGTCACGCCGTCGGTCAGCATGACGCGGCAGAACGGGCAGCCGGTGGCGATCTTCGACGGCGCGGTGCCCAGCGCCTCGTCGACGCGCTCGACGTTGATGCGCTTGCCGATGCGCTCCTCCATCCACATGCGGGCGCCACCGGCGCCGCAGCACATGGAGCGGTCGGCGTGCCTGGGCATCTCGCGCAGGTTCGCGCCCGCCGCCCCGACCAGCTCGCGCGGGGCCTCGTACACCTTGTTGTGGCGTCCGAGGTAGCACGGGTCGTGGTAGGTGATGTCCTCGGCGACGGGGGCCACCGGGACCAGGCGGCGCTCGCGGACCAGGCGGTTCAGCAGCTGCGTGTGGTGCACGACCTCGTACTGCCCGCCCAGCGACGGGTACTCGTTGGCCAGCGTGTTGAAGCAGTGGGCGCAGGTGGCCACGATCTTGCGCTTGCCGGGCGCGCGGCCCTCGAACACCGTGTTGATGACCTCGACGTTCTGCTGCGCCAGCATCTGGAACAGGAACTCGTTGCCCGCGCGGCGGGCCGGGTCGCCGGTGCAGGTCTCCTCGGGTCCGAGGACCACATAGGACACCCCGGCCACGTGCAGCAGCTCGGCGACGGCGCGGGTGGTCTTCTTGGCGCGGTCCTCGAACGCGCCTGCGCAGCCGACCCAGAACAGGTACTCGACGTCCTCGGCCAGCTCGCCGTCGAACACCGGGACCTCGAAGTCGAGGTCGTCGGTCCACGCCAGGCGGTCCTTGGCGTTCTGGCCCCAGGGGTTGCCCTTGTTCTCCAGGTTCTTGAACATGCCGCCCAGCTCGGACGGGAAGTTCGACTCGATCAGCACCTGGTAGCGGCGCATGTCGACGATGTGGTCGACGTGCTCGATGTCCACCGGGCACTGCTCGACGCACGCGCCGCAGGTGGTGCAGGACCACAGGACCTCGGGGTCGATGACGCCGTTCTCGTCCACCCCGCCGATCAGCGGCCGCTCCGCCTCGGCGATGGCCAGCACGTCGATGCCCGCGTACGGGTTGTCGCCGGTCAGGCCGACCTCGTCACCGGCCATGTCCTTCTTGCCGCCCGCCAGCAGGTACGGCGCCTTGGCGTAGGCGTGGTCGCGCAGCTGGGTGATGACCAGCTTCGGCGACAGCGGCTTGCCGGTGTTCCACGCCGGGCACTGCGACTGGCAGCGGCCGCACTCGGTGCACGTGGTGAAGTCCAGCCAGCCCTTCCAGGAGAAGTCCTCGACCTTGCCTGCGCCGAAGACGTCCTTCTCCGGGTCGGCCTCCTCGAAGTCCAGCGGCTTGCCGCCGGAGGTCATCGGCTTGAGCGCGCCGAGCGCGACGCCGCCGTCGGCCTCGCGCTTGAAGTAGATGTTGAAGAAGGCGCTGAACCGGTGCCAGGCCACGCCCATCGTCATGTACTTGGCGACGACGTAGACCCACACCATCGCGCCCATGAGCTTGATGAAGGCCAGCACCGACACCAGGTCGGGGCTGGCGGGCAGGATCTGGCCGAGCGGGTTGGACACGAACGCCGCCCAGGTCGGCAGCTCGTGCGCGCCCATCGCGGCCTTGGCCGCGCGCACGCCGAGGATGCCGATGCCCTCGAAGATCACCACGAACTCGACGAAGTACGCCTGCCAGAAGTTCGAGCCCTGGAACCGCGACTGCCGGTCCGCCCGGCGCGGGTGGTTGCGCTGGCGGATGACCACCAGCGCGAGACCGCCGATGATCGTGCCCACGCCGAGCAGCTCCATCAGCAGGTGCCACAGGTTCCAGTGGTCGAGGATCGGCCAGCCCCAGGTGGGGACGAAGACCTCGCCGTAGGCCTCGAACAGGGCCGCGGACCCGACGAGGAAGCCCCACATGACCAGCCAGTGCGCCCAGCCGACGTGCCGGAACTTGTTCATCCGCGTGTGCGCGGCGAACTCCTTGATCAGCGTCCGCATCCGCGGCACGAAGGGGCCGTTGCGGGTCGCGTCGGGCTGGCCGAGCCGCACCACGGCGACCATCCGCGCGACGGTGCGCACGAACATGCTCCAGGCCACGAGGCTGACCGCGACCGCGATCAGCCCGAGGGTCAACTGCACCGCGCCCATGGTGGTGACGACCTTCCGTTCGGGTGGGTCCTTCTTACTCGTCAGTAACCGGGTTAGAGAAGCCTAAGACGGCCAAGTGTGGCGCACACCTCCAGGGTATTGGGACGATTGTTCAGCTAAATTGCGCGTATGGCGAACCAATCTTGCTCGCCCCGGCCACACTTCGCCCGGTGACCAGGCCCCGCGCCGACGGCCGCCGGGTCCGCGGCGAGCGCCGCAGGGCCGAGCTGATCGACGCCGCCCTGCGGGTGATCGAGCGCGACGGCGTCTCCGGGGTCACCCACCGCAGCGTCGCCGCCGAGGCGGGCGTGCCCACGACCTCGACGACCTACCACTTCGCCAGCCTCGACGACCTGCTCGTGGCCACCCTCACCTCGTCGGCGGAGAACATGGCCGCCGACATCCGCGACTCGATCGAGTCGAGCCGGATCAAGGGCGCGAGCCCGGCGGCCGCGGTCGCGCACATGCTCGCCGAGGCCGTCGGCCCGCGCCGGGGCCGCACGATGGCCGAGTACGAGCTGTACCTGCTGGCCGCCCGCCGCCCCGCGCTGCGCCCGGCCGCGCGGCGGTGGCTCGACGTGCTCACCAGCCTCGCCCGCAATCCCGACGAGGTCGGCTTCCGCGCGTTCCTCTCCGGCGTCGACGGCCTGCTCCTGCAGGGCCTGATCGACGACGAGCCGCCGACCGCGGCCGAGCTGCTGCCCGTCGTGGAGGCCCTGCTCGCGCCCCTGCGCTGACACCGGCATACGGCGAAAGTCGGGTGCGATGTGCGACTTCGGGCTGACGTGCGATCGGGACCGCGGTCCGTAGCCTCCGGATGGCGGTAGGGGGAACCTCCGGGTCAGGTCGGGGGCGTCCCTGATGTCCGGGGGCCGTCGGCGGCCATAGCGTTCTGCGTGTTCGGTCCGGTTGCGCCACCCGCTCGGGTGGGGCGATGGACTCCGGGGGCGCCGTCGGCGCCTCCGGCGGGGCAGAGGGGGAGCGATGAGGGTGCTGGCGGGGATCACCGCGGCGGGGCTGGCGGCGACGCTGGCCACCGGGTGCGGGCTGGCCACCCGGGAGTTCAGCGAGAGCGCCGACCTCGGGCCGGGCGTCACCACGGTGCGCCTGGCCCAGGACGCGGGGGACGTGACCATCCGGGTCGGCGCGACGTCGTCGGTGCGCCGCACGGTGCACTACCTCGACGAGAAGCCCGGTGCGACGCACCGGGTCGAGGGCGACGCGCTGATCCTGGAGGGCTGCGGGCAGAACAACTGCTGGATCGACTACGAGGTGGTCGTTCCGCAGGGGTACCGGCTCGCGGGGGACGTCGCGTCGGGGGACGTGACGGTCGAGGAGGCGGAGTCGGTCGACCTGCGGTCGTCGTCGGGGGACGTGACCGTGCGGGGGGTGTCCGGAGCGGCCTCGGTCGAGGCCAACTCCGGTCGGGTCGACCTGTCCGACGTGGGGGAGAACGCCTCGGTCCTGGTCCAGTCGGGGGACGTGGACCTGCGCGGCGTCGCGGGGGACGCCAGCGTCCGATCGTCGTCGGGGACGGTGACGGTGACCGGGGTGGGGGGAGCGGTGGACGTCGAGGCCACGTCGGGGGACGTGGCCATCGGCGTCGCCGAGCCCGTCGACGTCCGCGCCCACGCCACCAGCGGCCGGGTGGACGTGACGGTGCCGAGGGGGCGGTACCGGGTGAGCGTGGAGGTCGGCAGCGGGGACATCGACTGCGACGTCCAGCACGACGCGGCGGCGACGACCGCCATCGATCTGTCCACCAGCAGTGGCGACGTCACGGTGAGGTACGCATGACCACCAAAGAGCGCGCGGACGCCGCGCGGAACCGCCGACGCATCCTGACCGCGGCCCGCCTCCTGGTGGAGCGCCACGGCGCGGACGCGGTGACCATGGACGACGTCGCCACCGCGGCGGGCGTCGGCAAGGGCACCCTCTTCCGCCGCTTCGGCGACAAGGCGGGCCTGGCGAGATCCCTGCTGGCCGAGGCGGAGCGCAACCTCTACCTGCGGGTCACGACGGGCGAGGCCCCGCTGGGCCCGGGCGCCCCCGCCACCGAGCGCCTGGTCGCGTTCTTCGACGCGTACCTGGCGTTCCTGACGGCGAACCTGGACCTGATGCGGATCGCCGAGACGGCGAAGCCGGGCGCCCGCTACCGTGCCGAGCCGTACCGCTACTGGCACCACCACGTCGCCCGCCTCCTGGTCGAGGCCCGGGCGCCCGCCGACCCGAGGGCACTGGCCCACACCCTGATGGCCGCCGTCGCCGCCGACCTCCACCGCTCGGTCAGCCGCGAGTCCGCCCCCGGCGCCATGCGCAACGCGGTGCTCCACCTGGTCGGCAAGAGCACCGGCTCCGCCGCGATCCCGGCGCCGAGGTAGGTCCAGCCCGGTCACTCGGGGCGTCCTGACTGGGCGGTGGGCCCGGCCGGTTGCCCGGTGCGGGTCAGCCGGGGATGGTGTCGAGGGGCAGGGCCAGTTGCGCCTCGGGCGACTCCGGGCCGGACCGGCCGCGGTGGCCGTTGAGGCAGAGGCCGCAGTCGACGCGGTCGGTGGTCGGTGTGTAGACGCGCCACCACGGCCTGCCGACGGCGAAGTAGCCCGTGTGGCAGTCCGGCGCGGGGATCTCCACGCCGCGCTCGTCGGGCAGGAAGGACACCCGGTGGACGGTGCGGTTGCGGCCGATGCGCAGCGCGCGGCCGCGGAACTGGCCCGCCGCCCACTGCTCGCCGGGCACGCCCGCGGGCGGTGGGGAGTCGGCCTCCGGGGCGGTCTCGCCGAACAGCGGAACAGTCACCACGCCGCCTTCCCTCGCCGGACGTCCGTCACCCCATCGTGGCAGGTACCCCCGACGAACCGGGGTCAACGCGCCTGTGACACCGAACCCGCGCCCGGTCAGTCGCCGGAGCCCACGCAGACGAACGGCCTGCGCAGCGGGTCGACGGCGACGGACTCGGCGAGGGCGAGGGCGGGGGCCGCGCCCCCGGTCAGCGCCCGGTGGTAGTCGGCCATCGCGGCGGCGGCCGAGCGGTCGCCCACCCGGCTCGACGCGGCGATGACCGTGCGCGCGCCGCCCGCCAGCAGGGCGCCCGCGAAGCCGAGCGGCTCGTCGCCGGGGCGGACGCGGTTGAGCGCCAGCTCGCAGGCCGCGAGGACGACGTGGTCGGGCGTGCGCTGGAGCCTGCCCAGCTCGTGGGCGAACAGCGCGCCGTCGACCAGTTCCAGCCGGGAGAACAGGGCGTTCTCCGGCTCGTGCTCGCCGTGGGCGGCGATGTGGGCGAGCGCGGCGCCGTCGAGCATCGACAGGACGCGGTCGACGGTCGCCTCGTCCTCGTCGAGCACCTTCGCGTTCCGGTGCAGCACCGCGAGCCGGTCGATCTCGCCCGGCGCCGCGGTCAGCTCGGGACCGCGCACCAGCAGCACGCCGCTGCCCTTGTCCGGCCTGCAGGCCGAGAGCCACGCGGTGGCCGACGGCGCGACGGTGGTCGGACGGCCCGCGCAGGTCGGCAGCACGCCCCACGGCACCACGTGCAGCACGCCCGTGGGCACCACCACCAGGTCGCGGTCGCCGATCAGCCCGCGCAGCGGGCGCAGCAGCGCGTCGTCCAGCCTGACCGCCTCGCGGCGCGCGGACGCGGTGACGACCGCGGCGAGCGGGGCGGGCAGCTGGTCGGGGGCCAGCGCGTTGAGGTCGGCGTGCAGCCTGCGCGCGGACTCGGTGGCCTCGGCCAGCCCGCCGATGCGGACCATCCGCACCCGCCCGCCCGCCAGGACCACGGCCACCAGCGCCCCGTCGGACGCGGCGAAGTCGACCAGGGCGCGGTCGCCGAGGCGGGCCAGCACCTCGTCGGCGGTGGCGACCGGGCGCGGCGTGCCCCACGGCCCCGCCGACCACTCCAGCTGCATCGCCGCCTGCCTGCCCGCGGCGCAGCGGGCGGCCAGGTCGGCGGTCGGCAGGCCGTCGAGGCGGGCGCGCAGCAGCGCCCGGTTCAGCACGCGCAGCTCGGCGATCCGCTCGGCGAACTCGCCGTCCATTGTGGATTCGACCGGGTCGTACCGGTAGAGCTGGGCCCTGGTGCGCTCCAGCCAGGTGAACAGCCGCCGGGCGTTCGCGGGCGAGTCCGCGCCGCTGAGCACCTGCCGGATCGCCAGCTCGCCGAGTTCGCGGCCGTGCGCGGAGGTGCCGGAGAGCAGGTCGAGCCCGCCGAAGCGGTCCCGGATGCGCCCCAGCTCGGCCAGGCCGGTCCTGGCCTGGGCGAGCGCGGCCCGCTGGTCGCCCTGCGCCAGGGCGAGTTCGGCGCGGGTCAGCCGCAGCAGCATCTGGTGGTCGATCGGGCCGAGCCGCCGCCGCGACGGCACCGCGCGCAGCGCCGCGACGGCGTCGCCGGTCTCGCCGCGGCGCACGTGCAGCAGCGCGGCCAGCGTCTGCGCGAACGCGGCGTGGCCGTCGAGGCGGAGCGCGCCCAGCTCGGCCGCCAGCGCCGCCACCTGCCGCACCAGGCCCGCCGGTGGGCGGCCGGGGCGCTGCGCCCGCGCGCGCAGGGTCACCAGCGCCGCGATCGCCGCCCAGCCCGGGCTGCCCCGGCGGACCAGCCTGCGCCGCGCGGCCCCGGCGAGCCGCTGCGCGAGGGCGAGGTCGCCTTCGTGCAGCGCGGCGATGGCCCGGTACAGCTCGGCCTCGGCGATGTCCTGGCCCGCGCGCTGGGCGCGCAGCCCCGGCAGCACCGAGTCGAGCTGCCTGCCCGCCTCCTCGGCCAGGCCCGCGCTGATCAGCGCCTCGGCCTGATCGATGCGCAGCCGCCCGAGCAGGCTCGGCTCGACGTCGGCGAAGATCCTGGCCGCCACCGCGTACCTGCGCAGCGCCCCGGTGATGTCCCCCGCGCGCTGCAGCGCGTTACCGAGCGCGTGCGTGGCGATGGCGGTGCGCATAGGCATCCCGAAGCGGCTCGCCAGCGCGGCGGCGCGGTCGAGGTCGCGCGCCGCCTCGTCGAAGCGGTGGATCTCGCCGTAGGCGTTGCCCCGGTTGGACAGCGTGACGACGAGCGAGTTGACCACCGCCGGATCGCCGGGGGACGCGGCGAAGCGGCGCTCGTGGTAGGCCACGTCGAGGTCGACGAAGGCGATGCCCTCCTCGATGCGGCCCACCCGGAACAGCAGCACCCCCTGGACGCCGTTGACCAGGCTCTCCAGCTCCTCGCGCAACGGGCCCGGCGGAAGTCCGCCGAGCCCGTCGCGAGCGGTGTTCAGTTGGCGCAGCCCTTCGTCGAGACCGCGGGTCTCGGCCACGCAGAAGGACAGCGTGATCAGCAGGCGGATCCGCACTTCCCGGGCGTCGACCCGGTCCGGCCCCGCGCCCGCGAGGGCGTCCAGGCCCGCGCGCAACAGCCTGACCGCCTCCGGATAGCGGTTGGCCGAGGCCGCGGCCTTGCCCCTGCGGTGCAGATCGCGCGCGACGCCGACCGGGTCGTCGGGTGGCTGTGGCACGCGACCATCAGAGCACAGCGCGGACCGGGCGTCCTACTTCTGCTCGGCGCCGCCGGTCGGCTCCGGGTCGGGCGAGTGCGGCTGGTAAGGACCCCCGGTGGGCACGCGTTCCGGCGAATGCGGTTGGTAGGGCCCGCCGTTGGTCGAGGGATCGTCGCCCTCGAGGATCTTGTCCTCGATGTCGTCGATCTCCTTGACCAGGTCCGGGTCGGTGCCCGTGGTGCGCTCGGTTCCAGCTGACATGGTTTCCTCCCCTGTGACAGCGCCTGGGTTGGCGGTGCTGTCTCAGTGGAGTTATCGCGCCGAGCAGCTCGACTCGAACGGCCTAAGCTTCACTCGATCGGTGCATATTTCGTGGCTTCGACACTACGTGCCGAAGCCACTACCGTCGGTGTCAGCCACTCGCCCGGGTCACCGTGAGCCCGCTGTTGTCGTCGGTGACGTCCACCGACACGGTGTCGCCGTCGCGGATGTCGCCCGCGAGCAGGCTCTTGGCCAGCTGGTCGCCGATGGCCGAGGACACCAGCCGCCGCAGCGGCCGGGCGCCGTAGACCGGGTCGAAGCCGTTGAGCGCCAGCCAGTCGCGCGCCGACGGGGTGACCTGGAGCGTGAGCCTGCGCTGGGCCAGCCGCTTGCCGAGGCGGGCGACCTGGATGTCCACGATCGACGTCAGCTCCTCGGTGGCCAGCGCGTGGAACACGACCACGTCGTCGAGCCGGTTGAGGAACTCCGGCTTGAAGTGCCGCTGCACGACCGCCATCACCGCGTCGCGGCGCTGGGCCTCGTCGAGGTTGGCGTCGGCGATGGCCTGGGAGCCGAGGTTGGAGGTCAGCACCAGGATCGTGTTGCGGAAGTCGACCGTGCGGCCCTGGCCGTCGGTCAGCCTGCCGTCGTCGAGGACCTGGAGCAGGACGTCGAACACGTCGGGGTGGGCCTTCTCGACCTCGTCCAGCAGCACCACGGTGTACGGCCTGCGCCGGACCGCCTCGGTGAGCTGCCCGCCCTGGTCGTAGCCGACGTAGCCGGGCGGCGCGCCGACGAGGCGGGCCACCGAGTGCTTCTCGCTGTACTCGCTCATGTCGATGCGCACCATGGCGCGCTCGTCGTCGAACAGGAACTCCGCGAGCGCCTTGGCCAGCTCGGTCTTGCCGACGCCGGTCGGGCCGAGGAACAGGAACGAGCCGGTCGGGCGGTCGGGGTCGGCCACGCCCGCCCGCGCGCGGCGGACCGCGTCGGACACCGCGCGCACGGCCTCGGCCTGGCCGACGACCCGGCCGCCGAGCGCGTCCTCCATGCGCAGCAGCTTCTGGGTCTCGCCCTCCAGCATCCGGCCAGCCGGGATGCCCGTCCACGCCGAGACCACCTCGGCGATGTCGTCCGCGCCGACCTCCTCCTTGAGCATCAGCTCCGCGCCGGGCTGCGGGGTGGACGCCGTCGCGGCGTCGAGCTCCTTCTCCAGCGCCGGGATGCGCCCGTAGCGCAGCTCGGCTGCCCGGCCGAGGTCGCCGTCGCGCTCGGCGCGCTCCGACTCCCCGCGCAGGGCCTCCAGCTGCTCCTTGAGCTGGCGGACGCGGTCGATGGAGCCCTTCTCGTTCTGCCAGCGCGCGGTCAGCGCCGAGAGGGCCTCGCGCTTCTCGGCCAGCTCGGCGCGCAGGGCGCCCAGCCGCTCGCGGGAGGCCGGGTCGTCCTCCTTGGCCAGCGCCATCTCCTCGATCTCCAGGCGGCGCACGGCGCGCTCGACCTCGTCGATCTCGACCGGGCGGGAGTCGATCTCCATGCGCAGCCGCGAGGCGGCCTCGTCGACGAGGTCGATGGCCTTGTCGGGCAGGAAGCGCGCGGTGATGTAGCGGTCGGACAGGTCGGCGGCGGCGACGAGGGCGCTGTCCATGATCCGCACGCCGTGGTGGACCTCGTAGCGCTCCTTGAGCCCGCGCAGGATGCCGATGGTGTCCTCCACCGAGGGCTCGCCGACCAGCACCTGCTGGAACCGCCGCTCCAGCGCGGGGTCCTTCTCGATGTGCTGGCGGTACTCGTCCAGCGTCGTCGCGCCGACCATGCGCAGCTCGCCGCGGGCGAGCATCGGCTTGATCATGTTGCCCGCGTCCATGGCGCCCTCGCCGGTCGCGCCCGCGCCGACGATGGTGTGCAGCTCGTCGATGAAGGTGATGACCTGGCCAGCGGACTCGGTGATCTCCTTGAGCACGGCCTTGAGCCGCTCCTCGAACTCGCCGCGGAACTTCGCGCCCGCGACCATCGCGCCGAGGTCGAGTCCGACGACGCGCTTGCCGCGCAGGGACTCCGGGACGTCACCGGCGATGATCCGCTGGGCGAGGCCCTCCACGATCGCGGTCTTGCCGACGCCGGGCTCGCCGATCAGCACCGGGTTGTTCTTCGTGCGGCGGGACAGCACCTGCACCACGCGGCGGATCTCGGAGTCGCGGCCGATGACCGGGTCGAGCTTGCCCTCGCGGGCGCGCTTGGTCAGGTCGATGCCGTACTTCTCCAGCGCCTGGTAGGTGCCTTCGGGGTCGGGGCTTGTCACCCTGGCCGAGCCGCGGACCTTGGTGAACGCCTCGCGCAGCGCCTCCGGGGTCGCGCCGCGGCGGCGCAGCACCTCGGCGACGTCGCCGCCCGCGGCCGCGAGGCCGACCATCAGGTGCTCGGTGGAGACGTACTCGTCGCCCAGCTCGGTGGCCAGCTTCTGGGCGTGGGTGATCGCGCGCAGGGCGGGCTGGGACAGCGAGGGCGACGAGACCGTCGCCCCGGTCGCCGACGGCAGCGCGCGCAGCAGCGGCTCCAACTCCTTGCGGACGACCTCCGGGTCGGCGCCGACCGCGGTCAGCAGCGGGCCCGCCAGGCCGTCGGGCTGGGCGAGCAGCGCGCCGAGCAGGTGCGCGGGCGCGATGTCGGGGTTGCCCTCGGCCGCCGCGGCCTGCGCCGCCGCGCTGATGGCGGCCTGGGTCTTGGTCGTCGGGTTGAACTCGTCCATCTCCCACCTCAATGCTGCGGTCGTCTCACCTGACTCAACGTCAGGAAAGTTGAGTCAGTTCCGCTCAACCTGATTCTGCCCGGTGTGACGTGCGCCGCGAGCGTTTGTCCACCGCCTCACCCACATGTCGCAACCCGGTTGTCCACACGCTCATCCGGGTTGTCCACAAATCCCAGGAAGTTGTCCACAGCTCTGGGGACAACCGCGGTCCAGGTATCCGCCAGGCAGGTGCCATACCCGGCACGGGCGTTCACAAATCGCTGTTGAGCCTGGCCAGCAGCCGGGCGAACTCGCGGAGGTCGGCCGTCGGCCACTGCGCGACCCGCTCGCGCAGCCGCCGTCTGCGGTCCGCGCGGACCTTGGCCAGCCGCTCCGCCCCGGACGCGGTGAGCCGCACCAGCCGCGCCCGCCCGTCCGACGGGTCGGCCACCCGCTCGGCCAGCTCCAGGTCCACCAGCCGGGCGATCTGCCTGCTGACCGTCGACTTGTCCAGCCCCGTCCGCTCCACGACCTCGGCGGCGCGCACCGGTCCGGTGTCGCCGAGGTGCAGCAGCAGGGCGTAGGAGGCGCTGTCCAGGTCGGGGTGCACCCGGGCGGCCAGGGTCAGCGACAGGCTCCGGGCGCGGCCGAAGAGTTTCGACAGCTCCCGCTCCAGGTCCTGCGCGGCCCGCAGCCGGTCGTCGTCGACCATCACCGCGACGCCCCGCTCGGGCGCGCGGTTCCGGCTGGGGAAGGATCGGAGAACACGCGCAAACGGTGTCATGCCCGTCCCTCGTCCGCGAGCCCGCTCACCCGGACGCCGCCGCGCCCCGGCTGACCGCGTGACGATCGGTGAGGGAGATCGGGATCGGCGCCGCGCGGCCACGGGCGCGCGGCCCGGAATGGGTCTACTGTCCACACCGTCGGGGGATCATTGCTCGAGTAGCGTGGTGTCACGCTGGTAGGCGCCCGAGAGGTGGAGTCAGCACCCCGACCATGACAGCCAACCCCGTGCTCAGCCCGATCCCGTCCCTGCGGCGCCACCCGGAGTCCCCCACCGCGGTGGTCACGATGGTGCGCCACGTGCGGGAGAGCTTCGCGGTGGTCGAGCCGCACATCGACCAGGTCGGCCAGTTCTTCTACGCCATGCTGTTCTCGATCGCGCCGGCGACCCGGGAGATGTTCCCGGCGAACATGCAGGTGCAGCGCTCCCGCCTGCTGCGCGCGCTGGTGCACGTCGTGCAGCTGGTCGACCGGCCGGACGACCTGGTGCCGTACCTGCGCCAGCTCGGCCGCGACCACCGCAAGTTCGGGGTCGCCACCGACCACTTCGAGGCCGTCGGCATGGCGCTGATCGCCGCGGTGAAGAAGTACGCGGGCCCGCACTGGACCGACGACATCGAGCGGGCGTGGGCCGAGGCGTACACGATCATCGCCCGGGTGATGATCGACGCGGCGGCCGCGGACACCGGCCCCGCGGTCTGGCGCGCCGAGGTCGTCGACCACCAGCGCCTGGCGTGGGACCTGGCCAGGGTGTGGGTGCGCCCGGAGCGGCCGATCCCCTACCTGCCGGGGCAGTACGTCAGCGTCGAGGTCCCGCAGCGCCCCCGGCTGTGGCGGTACCTGACCCCGGCCAACGCCCCGCGCGAGGACGGCGTCATCGAGTTCCACGTGCGCGGGGTCGAGGGCGGCTGGGTGAGCCGCGCGCTCGTCGCCCACGCCGCCGAGGGCGACCAGTGGCGCATCGGCCCGCCGATGGGCCGCATCGCCGTCGACCGCACGGCCGACTCGGACGTGCTGATGGTGGCGGGCGGCACCGGCGTCGCGCCGATGCGCGCCATCGTCGAGGACCTGGCGCGGTGGGGCGAGAACCCGGCCGTGCACCTGTTCGTCGGCGGGCGCACCCCCGAAGACCTCTACGACCTGCCGCTGCTGCAGGACATCGCCGCCGCCAACCCGTGGCTGAGCGTCGTCGGCGTGTGCGAGGAGTGGGTCCCCGGCCTGGAACACGGCACCCTCGCCGACGTGGTGACCGGCTACGGCGCGTGGGACGACCGCGAGGTGCTGATCGCGGGCTCCCCCCCGATGATCCGCGCGACGGTCTCCCGCATGCTCATCGCAGGCACCCCCCTCGACCGCATCGTCTACGACCCGTTCACCCTCGACTGACCCGGCTGGCGCCGCCCGCGAGGACGAGCAAGGCGTTCACCCGACGAGGCGCGACCGGTTCGTCTGTCCTAAGTCGACGGGATCAGCGGGCCCGACTCCCGCTCGACAACCCGCGCGGACCGTCATCGGCGCGCAAGCGCGCGGCAGATCGCGGACGGACGCGACGCCCCGGCCGCTCATCGCCGGGGCGCCGCTGCGCCGACAGCCCTCAGCCCCTCGCGGTTGCAGATGATGTTGGGTTCTTGTTAAGCGCGTCGCCGCTTCCGGGGGTGCGGCTAGCGCTTCCGCTCCGGGCGCCAGACGACGAGGGCGGTCTGTTGGCGGACGGGGACCAGGTCGTGGCGGTAGGAGCGGTGGATGGCGGCCGCGGCCTGTTCGGCCGCCGCGCGCACCGCGGCCAGTTCCTCCGTCAGGGCCTGCACGACGCCCTGGAGGCGGTCGACCTCGTTCTCCAGGTCGATGATGCGCTTGATGCCCGCCAGGTTGACGCCCTCCTCCTGGGAGAGGCGCTGGACCTCGCGCAGCAGGGCGATGTCGCGCAGGGAGTAGCGGCGGCCGCCGCCGGGGGTGCGGCCGGGGGACACCAGGCCCTGGCGGTCGTAGCTGCGCAGCGTCTGGGCGTGCAGGCCGGAGAGCTGGGCGGCCACCGAGATGACGAAGAACGGGGTGTCCTCGTCGGTTCCGGGGGGCAGGGGGTTCACGGGCTACCTCGCCTTCTCCACCAGTGCGGTGAGGTCCGGTCGGGGGTCGTGGTCGGCCGTCGCCGCCGCGTAGGCCTCGAGGGCGGCGCGGGCGTCGTCGTCCAGTGTGGCCGGGACGGCGACCTGGAGGGTGACGAGGAGATCACCGACACGGCCGTCGCGCCGGGCGACGCCCTTGCCGCGCACGCGGAGCACGCGGCCGGACGTGGTGCCGGGCGCGACCCGCAGGCTCACGGTGGAGTCCAGGGTCGGCACGGTCAGCGTGGTGCCCAGCGCCAGTTCCGGGAAGGTCACCGGGACCTTCAGCGTCAGGTCGTCGCCGTTGCGGCCGAAGACCGGGTGCGGGGTGACGTGCACGCGCACGTACAGGTCGCCCGCCTGGGCGCCGTGCTGGCCGGGCTCGCCCTGGCCCGCCAGCCGGATGCGCTGCTCGTCCTCCACCCCGGCCGGGATGCGGACGGTCAGCGGGCGGGTCCGGGTGGCCACGCCCTCGCCGCCGCAGTCCGGGCACGGGTCGGTGACCACGGTGCCCTTGCCCCGGCAGTCCCGGCACGGCTCGCTGAAGGCGAACGCGCCCTGGCTGCGGTTCACCAGGCCCGCGCCGCCGCAGGTGGCGCACACCTGGGGCGTGCTACCCGGCCGCGCGCCGGAGCCGTGGCAGGTCTCGCAGGTGGCGGGGCTGGTCAGCCGCAGCGGGACGGTGGCGCCGCGGACCGCCTCGACGAAGTCGATGCGCACCTCGGTCTCCACGTCCGCGCCGCGCCTGGGCCTGCTGGGCCCGCCGCCGCGCCTGCTGAACAGGTTGCCGAAGAGGTCGCCGAGGCCGCCGAAGCCGCCGCCCGCCGACCCCTGCTGCTGGCTGAAGATGTCGGAGAAGTCGAAGTTGCCGCCCGCGCCGCCGAAGCCGCCCGGGCGGAACCCGCCGCCGAAGAGGCTGCGGGCCTCGTCGTACTGCTTGCGCTTCTCCGGGTCGCCGACCACCCCGTACGCCTCGGACACCGCCTTGAAGCGGGCCTCGGCGTCGGTGTTGCCCGGGTTGGCGTCCGGGTGCAGCTCGCGGGCGAGCTTGCGGTACGCCTTCTTGATGTCGGCGTCACTGGCGTCGGAGGAGACGCCCAGTTCGCGGTAGAAGTCCTTGTCGATCCAGTCCCTGGCGCTCACCGGACGCCCCCTCCTTCCGTTCAGCCTTCGGTGAATTCGCCAGCGGGCGCGGAGCCCGCCTCGGCGTCGGTGACGGCGACCATGGCCGCGCGCACCACCCGGTCGCCGAAGCGGTAGCCCCGGCGCAGCACGCCGGTGACCGTCGGCCCGTCGACGTCCGGCGAGGTCGCGTGCTGGACGGCCTCGTGCACCGCCGGGTCGAACGGCTCGCCCTCGTGCCCGAACGGCTCCAGGCCCGCGCGCTGCAGCGTCGCCGACAGCTTGTCGGCCACCGCCTTGAACGCGCCGGTCAGGTCGCCGTGCGCGTCGGCGCGCTCGATGTCGTCGAGCACGCCGAGCAGCTCGATGACCACCTGCGCCTTCGCGCCCGCGACCACCACCTCGCGGTCGCGGTCGACCCGCTTGCGGTAGTTGGCGTACTCGGCCTGCAACCGCTGCAGATCGGCCGTGCGCTCGTCCAGCTGCGTCTTCAGCTCGGCGGCCGGGTCGAAGCCCGCGCTGTCCGCGTCGGGGGTCTCAGCCTCGGGCGGGAACTCGATGGTGCCCTCGATCGCGCCCTCGCCGGGGTCCGCGGCCGACGCGGCGTCCGCGTCGGCCGCTGCCGGACGGACCTGCCCGGTCTCCGGGTCGATCCGGCGGCGATCGCGCACCACGACCCGGGGCTCCTCGCCGCCGTGCTCGTCGTGGTTATCGCTCACTTCTTGTCCTCGTCCACGATCTCGGCGTCGACGACGTCGTCGTCGGCCTTGGCCTGGCCCGCGTCGGCGCTCTCGCCGCCCTGGGCCTGGGTGTTGGCGTACAGCGCCGAACCCATCGTCTGCGACTCGGTGGCCAGCTTCTCCATCGCGGCCTTGATGGCGGCGATGTCCGTGCCCGCCAGGGCGTCGTTGGCCTCCTTGATCGCGGCCTGGACCTTCTCCTTGGCGTCGGCCGGGATCTTGTCGTCGTTGTCCTTGACGAACTTCTCGGTCTGGTAGACCAGCGACTCGGCCTGGTTGCGGACCTCGGCCTCCTCGCGGCGCTTCTTGTCCTCCTCCGCGTGCGCCTCGGCGTCGCGGACCATCCGGTCGATGTCCTCCTTCGGCAGCGCGGAGCCGCCGGTGATGGTCATCGACTGGACCTTGCCGGTGCCCATGTCCTTTGCGGAGACGTGCACGATGCCGTTGGCGTCGATGTCGAAGGTGACCTCGATCTGCGGCACGCCGCGCGGGGCCGGGGGCAGCCCGGTCAGGTCGAAGGTGCCGAGCTTCTTGTTGTCCTGGGCGAACTCGCGCTCGCCCTGGTAGACCTGGATGCCGACCGTGGTCTGGTTGTCGTCGGCGGTGGAGAAGATCTCCGAGCGCTTGGTCGGGATCGTGGTGTTGCGCTCGATGAGCTTGGTGAACACCCCGCCCTTGGTCTCGATGCCCAGCGACAGCGGGGTCACGTCGAGCAGCAGGACGTCCTTGACCTCGCCCTTGAGCACGCCGGCCTGCAGCGCGGCGCCGACCGCGACGACCTCGTCGGGGTTCACGCCCTTGTTCGGCTCGCGGCCGCCGGTCAGCTCCTTGACGAGCTCGGCGACGGCGGGCATGCGGGTCGAGCCGCCGACCAGCACCACGTGGTCGATGTCGCCGACGGAGATGCCCGCGTCCTTGATGACGTTGTTGAACGGCGCCCGGGTGCGGTCCAGCAGGTCGGAGGTGATCCGCTGGAACTCGGCGCGGGAGAGCGTCTCGTCGAGGAACAGCGGGTTCTTGTCCGCGTCGACGGTGATGTAGGGCAGGTTGATGCCCGCGCTGTTCGAGCTGGACAGCTCGATCTTGGCCTTCTCGGCGGCCTCGCGGATGCGCTGCAGGGCCATCTTGTCCTTGGTCAGGTCGATGCCGCTGCTCTGGCGGAACTTCTCGACCAGCCAGTCGACGATGCGCTGGTCCCAGTCGTCGCCGCCGAGGTGGTTGTCGCCGGAGGTCGCGCGGACCTCGACGACGCCGTCGCCGATCTCCAGCAGCGAGACGTCGAAGGTGCCGCCGCCGAGGTCGAAGACCAGGATGGTCTGCTCCTTGGCGCCCTTGTCCAGGCCGTAGGCCAGCGCCGCCGCGGTCGGCTCGTTCACGATCCGCAGCACGTTGAGGCCCGCGATCTGCCCGGCCTCCTTGGTGGCCTGCCGCTGGGCGTCCTCGAAGTAGGCGGGCACGGTGATGACCGCGTCGGTGATCGTCTCACCGAGGTAGGCCTCGGCGTCGCGCTTGAGCTTCATCAGCACGCGGGCGCTGATCTCCTGCGCGGTGTAGGGCTTGCCGTCGATCTCGGTCTTCCAGTCGGTGCCGATGTGCCGCTTCACCGAACGGATGGTCCGGTCGACGTTCGTGACCGCCTGGTTCTTGGCGGGCTGGCCGACCAGCACCTCCCCGTTCTTGGCGAAGGCCACGATCGACGGGGTGGTCCGGGAGCCCTCCGAGTTGGCGATAACCGTCGGTTCACCGCCCTCGAGGACGGCGACGACGGAGTTGGTCGTCCCCAGGTCGATGCCGACCGCTCGCGCCATTGGTTTCCTCCATGCATTCACTGGGTTGCTGTAGCGAAGTTGAGTCTACCGGCATCAGCCTGGGTAGTTGAGTCGCCTCCACTCAAGCTTCCTGCCGACTCAACGCGCGGGCCCGCCGGATCGTTCCCGGGGTGAGCGGCGTCACCGGTGCTACCGTCGCCGACGTGACCGACGACCCCGAGCGGCTGCTCGCCGAGGCGCTGCGGGCGCAGGCCGCGCAGGCCCCCGTGGCGCACCAGCCCGAGCCCGCGCTGCTCTCGGGCACCGACCTGTTCCCGCGCCCGGTCGAGGTCACCGAGCGGCTGCCCCCGGAGTCCACGCCCGCGCTGTGGGTGCTGGCCGTCGCCCTGCTGCTCGGCCTGGCCGCAGGCGCGGTCGTGGGCCTGTTGACGCTGGTCTGAGCCTACGGCCGGAAACTGTCCGCCCCCGCTGTCAGGATGCCTCCCATGATCGGAAAGTGGCACGGCCTGGTCGTCGACTGCCCCGACCCGCGCGCCCTCGCGGAGTTCTACGAGGAGCTGCTGGGCATGATCCGGGTCCAGGACGGCCCCGACTTCGTGGTCATCGGCGACGCCCCCGACCGTCCCGGTGTCGCCTTCCAGCGCGTGGCGGACTGGCGTCCGCCCGGGTGGCCGTCGGAGTCCGCCCAGATGCACATCGACGTCCGGGTCGACGACCTGGCGCGGGCGGGCGAGCTGGCGCTGGCGCTGGGCGCGACCCGGCTCGACGGCGGCGGCGACCGGTTCCGCGTCTACGCCGACCCCGCCGGTCACCCGTTCTGCCTAGTGCACTGGTGACACAGGCCCCACCTGTACCTTGTCGGGGGTGAACCTCGCCTTGCTGCCCGAGTGGCTGGACCCGGTGAACATCCTGACCGGCTTGGGCCCCTTCCTCCTGCCCGGGCTCTGCCTGATCATCTTCGCCGAGTGCGGCCTGCTGATCGGCTTCTTCCTCCCCGGCGACTCGCTGCTGTTCACCGCGGGCATGTTCGCGGTGACCGGCGTGATCCCGGCGCCGCTGTGGGTGATCTGCGTGCTGCTGACGGTCTGCGCGTTCGCGGGCAACGTCGTCGGCTACTGGATCGGGGAGAAGGCCGGACCGGCGTTGTTCAACAAGCCGGACTCGCGCTTCTTCAAGCAGGAACACGTCGACAAGACGCACGCGTTCTTCGAGAAGTACGGCGCGCGGGCGATCGTGCTGGCCCGGTTCGTGCCGATCGTGCGGACGTTCATCACCGCCATCGCGGGCGTGGGCCGGATGAACAAGCGGACCTTCTTCGTCTACTCCGCCATCGGCGCGGTGCTGTGGGCGACGGGCGTGACGCTGCTGGGCGCGGCGCTCGGCAAGATCCCGTTCGTCAACGAGAACCTGGAACTGATGATCCTGCTGATCGTCTTCCTGTCCGTGCTGCCGATCATCATCGAGGTGCTCAAGGCGCGTCGGGAGAAGAAGCAGCTGGTGCAGGACTGAACATCGATCCCGGGTTGAAGAGGTTCCCCGGGTCGAGAGCGGCTTTGATGGCCCGGTGGGTGCGCAGCCCCACCGGGCCGATCTCGTTGGCCAGCCACTCCCGCTTGACCTTGCCGATGCCGTGCTCGCCGGTCACCGTGCCGCCGAGGCTCAGGCCCAGCGCGAGGATGTCGTCGAAGGCCCGCTGCGCGCGGGCGAACTCGTCGGCGGACGTGGGGTCGTAGACGATCGTGGGGTGCATGTTGCCGTCGCCCGCGTGCCCGACGACGGCGATGCGCAGGCCCACCTCGGCGCTGATCAGCTCGCACCCGGCGATGAGCTCGGCAATGCGGGTGCGCGGCACGCAGACGTCGTCGGTCATCCAGGCGCCGTAGACCTCCAGCGCCATCAGGACCGCCCGGCGCGCGGTGAGCAGCATCCGGCCCTCGGCGAGGTCGAAGGTGGTGTGCACGAGGTCCGCGCCGCTGTCGGCGCACACCTGCTCGATGGCGGCCAGTTCGCGGCGGGCGGCCTCGCGGCCGGAGTCGGACTGGCAGATCAGCAGCGCCGCGCTGCCCCGGCCAGCGCCCACCTCGGTGTTCAGGTGCGCCTCGACGGCCTCGATCGAGGCCGCGTCCATGATCTCCATCAGCGACGGCACGATGCCCTCGCGCACGATCCGGGACACCGCGGCGCCCGCGGCGACGATCGACGGGAACGCCGCGACCGTGGTGCCCGGCGCCTGCGGGAGCGGGCGCAGCGCCAGGGTGGCCTGGGTGACCACGCCGAGCGTGCCCTCGCTGCCGATGAACAGCTTGGTCAGGTCGTAGCCCGCGACGCCCTTGACCGTGCGCCTGCCGGTCCTGAGCAGCTCGCCGTCGGCCAGGACGACCTCGAGGCCGAGGATCGCGTCGGTGGTGACGCCGTACTTGACGCAGCACAGCCCGCCCGCGTTGGTGGAGACGTTGCCGCCGATCGTGCACCAGTCGTAGGAGGACGGGTCGGGCGGATAGAACAGCCCGTGCTTCTCCACGGCGTCGCGCAGGTCGAGGTTGACCACGCCGGGCTCGACGACGGCGAGCCGGTTGTCCGGGTCGATCTCCAGGATGCGGTTCATCCTGGTGAGCGCGAGGACGACGCAGCCGTCGATGGCGTTGGCCGCCCCGGAGAGGCCGCTGCCCGCGCCCCTGGGCACGATCGGCGTCCGGTGCTCGGCGCACGCGCGCACGACCGCCTGGACCTGTTCTGTGCTCGTCGGCAGCACGACGGCCAGCGGCTCGCCGTACGGGGCGAGCGGCATCATGTCCCGCCGGTACGCAGCGGTGACGTCGGGATCGGTCAGCACGGCGTCGGCGCCGACGGCCGCGCGCAGGGTCGACAGCAGGTCCACCGGGCCACGGTAACGCCCGCTGCGCAATTCGTGACTCGGCCCGTGACGGCTGATTGTCCTACAGTGGTTATGTGGCCGTCGTCACCGTCGACTCGGCCGTCGGGGAGGTGGCCCGTGGTCGACGTGCCGTCGACGCCCAGCGCGCAGGCCAGGGCACTGGCGCGGCTCCTGCTGACCGGGATCCGCCCGCTGGGCGATCGCATCCGCCTGCGCGGCGCGGGCCTGGCGCTGGTCAGGGAGGCCTTCGACGCCACCGGGGTCACGCCGCTGCCGCGCGGGACCCGGGTGCGCGCGGTCTCCGAGTCGCACGGGTACGGCGAGGTCACCGGGCTGTGGGTCACCGCGCCGAACGCCGACGCCGCGGACGGCGCCGTGCTGTACCTGCACGGCGGCGGGTTCGTGCTCGGCTCGCTGCGCACCCACCGGCGCCTGGCGGCAATGATCTCCGTCGCCACCGGCCTGCCGGTGCTGCTGCTGTCCTACCGCAAGGCGCCCGAGCACCCGTTCCCCGCAGCGGCGGACGACGTCCTCGCCGCGTACCACTGGCTGCGCGACCAGGGCCACCGCGCGGACCGGATCGTGGTCATGGGCGACTCGGCAGGCGGGCACCTCGCCGCCGGGCTGCTCGGCGACCTGACCCGCGCGCGGGCCCCGATGCCCGGCGCTGCCGTGCTGTTCTCCCCGTTCCTCGACCTGACCTGCGCGGGCCTCGATGAGCGCGACGCGCTGTGCCGCGACCCCTACATCCCGCCCGCGCGCGCCCGCGAGGTCGCCGCGCAGTACGCGGGGCCGCATCCGCTGACGCACCCGAGGCTGTCGGTCTTCCGGGGCAGCAAGCGGCGCTGGCCGCCGATGTTGATCCAGGTCGGGGACACCGAGTGCCTGCTGGGCGACTCCGAGCGGATGGCCGCGCTGCTGCGCGCCGCGGGCGGGCACTGCGAGTTGCAGGTCTGGCCGGGCCAGGTGCACGTGTTCCCGGCCTTCCACGCGCTGATCCCGGAGGGCAGGCTGGCCATCGGCCACGTCGGCGAGTTCGTGCGTGCCGCGTTGACCGTGGCGGCCGCCGCATGAACTTGCGATCAGGGACCGATCCCGGAAGGCTGGACGGCAAGTAGTTGCTGAGCCCAACCAACCGAATCTGAGGGACGCATGACCCAGCCCGGGTCCGTGGCCGGGCCCACGCACCGGCAGATCCTGGTCGTCATGTCCGGGCTGATGCTGGGCATGTTCCTGGCCGCGCTCGACCAGACCATCGTCGGCACGGCGATCCGCACCATCGCCGACGACCTGCAGGGCCTGAGCATGCAGGCCTGGGCCACGACGGCGTACCTGATCACCGCCACGATCTCCACGCCGCTGTACGGCAAGCTGTCGGACATCTACGGGCGCAAGCCGTGGTTCACCACCGCGATCAGCGTGTTCGTCATCGGCTCGCTGGCCTGCACGGTCGTGGACTCGATGGCCCAGCTCGCCGCCGCGCGGGCGCTGCAGGGCCTCGGCGCAGGCGGGCTCATGTCGCTGGCCCTGACGATCATCGCCGACCTCGTCCCGCCCCGGCAGCGGCCCAAGTACCAGGGCTACTTCCTGGCCGTGTTCGGCACCTCCAGCGTCCTCGGCCCGGTGATCGGCGGGTTCTTCGCCGGTCAGGACGAGATCCTGGGCATCACCGGATGGCGCTGGGTGTTCCTGGTGAACGTGCCGATCGGCGCGGCCGCGCTGATCGTGGTGGCGAAGGTGCTCAACGTGCCGCACTCGCGGCGCAAGCACCGCATCGACTACTGGGGAGCGGCGTTCCTGGCGCTGTCCGTGGTGCCGCTGCTGCTGGTCGCCGAGCAGGGCCGCGCGTGGGGCTGGGGCTCCCCGGTGGCGATCGTCTGCTACGTGCTGGGCGTCGTCGGCCTGATCGCGTTCCTGCTGGTGGAACGCCGGATGGGCGACGAGGCGCTGATCCCGCTGCGGCTGTTCGGCACCTCGACCTTCGCCATGACGATCGTCGCGGGCGCGATCCTGGGCGTGGGCATGTTCGGCGGGATCTCGATGATCCCGCAGTACCTGCAGATCGTGCGCGGCTACAGCCCGACCGACGCCGGTCTGATGATGCTGCCGATGATGCTCGGCATCATGACGGCGTCGATCACCTCGGGCAGGCTGACCGCGAAGACCGGGCACTACAAGCTGTTCCCGATCATCGGCACCGCGCTGACGGTCGTCGCGCTGCTGCTGTTCTGGACCGTCGGCGTGGACACCCCGATCTGGCAGCCGCTGGTCTACATGGCGGTCTTCGGCCTGGGCCTGGGCAACTGCATGCAGACGCTGACCGTCGCGGCGCAGAACTCCGTGCCGTTCGGCGACATGGGCGTGGCAACGGCCTCGGTGACGTTCTTCCGGCAGCTGGGCGGGACCCTGGGCGTGGCGGTGTTCCTGTCGCTGCTGTTCAGCACGGTCGCGGACAACATCGGCCGGGCGTTCCGCTCGGCCGCGGCGGACCCGGCGTTCCAGGCGGCCCTCGCCGACCCGGCCGTGCGGGCGGACCCGGCGAACGCACCCGTGTTCGACGCCCTCAGCACCGGCGGCCACGGCGGCGTGCTGGACGACTCGTCGTTCCTGCTGGCGGTGGACCCTCGGCTGGCGCGCCCGTTCCAGGAGGGCTTCACCGAGTCGATCCAGCTGGTCTTCCTGGTCGGCGCGGCCGTGATGGCGCTGGCGTTCGTGGTGTCGCTGTTCATCAAGGAGATCCCGCTGCGGATGCACAGCCCCGCGCAGGCGGCGGCCATGGCGGCGGCTGACGAGAAGCCCAGTGAGAAGCACACTGAGAAGCCCGCCGAGCCGCGCGTCGAGGATGCCCGCGACGAGGTCCGGCAACGCAGCCAGCCCGGATAAACCGATTGTTCCGCGCGCGGGGCCGGGCGTAGCTTCGGGCGCATGGGCCCCCTGACAGAGCGTGAGATCCGCGCGTCCTTCGTCAACTGCACCAAGGGCGAGGCCAAGCGCCTGTCCCTGCCCGCGGACCTCGCCGCCCGGCCGTGGGACGACCTGGACTTCCTCGGCTGGCGTGACCCCGCGTCACCGCAGCGGGCCTACCTGGTCGCCGAGTCCGACGACGGCCCCACGGGCGTGGCGCTGCGGCTGGCGTCCTCGGAGGCCGGTCAGCCGCGGCGCAATATGTGCTCGCTGTGCCTGACCACCCATCCCGGGGACGGCGTCTCGCTGATGACCGCCCGCAAGTCCGGGCGCGAGGGGCAGCTGGGCAACTCCGTGGGCATCTACATCTGCGCCGATCTCGCGTGCTCGCTCTACCTGCGCGGGAAGAAGGACGCCGGGCCGGGCGCGCGGCTGCGGGAGTCGCTGACGCTGGCGGAGAAGATCGAGCGGACCACGGCCAACCTGACCGCGTTCCTCAACCGGGTCAGCTGAGTGCCGCCAGGCCCATGACCAGCAGGAACGGGCCGCGGACGAGTTGGCGGACCAGGTTGACCGGCATGGCGACGCCGCCGAGGTCGGCGGTGGGGCCGGGCGAGTAGTCAAGATCGGGCCTGCTGACCGTGCGGGCGACGGCCACCGCCGCGACGGGGATGGCGGCGGGGGCGGCGGGCAGTCCGGCGAGCGCGGCGGCGGCCAGCCAGAGCCCGGCCACCACCATGAGCACGACGACCGCGGTCAGCCACAGCTCGGTGTCGGACTGGGGCAGCCAGCGCCGGAGCCCGGCGACGGTGCTGACCTCGGCCAGCCCGCCCGCGAACGGCAGCACGGCGAAGTACGCGCCCAGCCCCGCCCACCAGACCGGGGCGACGACGGGGAACACCGCGTGCAGGACCGGGGCCGCCAGGGCGAGCAGCACGGCGGCGGCGACCATCCCGCGGCGCGCGGCGATGCCGGTGACGACGAACCGGAGCGTGGTGCCGAGCCTGCCCCGGGTCGGCCTGGGCCGCGGCAGCACCGAGAGGACGTCCCCGAAGGAGGCGGCGACGGCGCGGGCGACATGCGCCAGATGGCCGCGCACCAACTCCCGGCGCCCCGGCCGCGGGGGCGGACCCCACACCGCGGCCGTGGCGGCCAGCAGCACCCCGGCGATGATCCACAGCCAGGTCGACGGCACGAACGCCGCGCCCGCCGCCGCGAGCCCGAACGGCACGGCGTGCTCGCCCCTGCGGGCCCGGCGGGCGGCGGCGTAGGCGTACAGGGCGGCGGCGACGGTCGTGGCCAGCAGCGCTGGCCAGCCCGACCACCCGAGCACGAACCCCGCCGCGACGAAGAGGTAGGCGACGATCCCGAACCGCAGCGCCCAGGCGCGGACCATCGCCCGGTGCACGATCCGGTCGCGGTCGCCGGTGTCGTCCCAGGTGAGGCGCGCCGGGTGCAGGCGGACGAAGTCCCGCCGCAGCAACGACACGACGGCGACGGCGACGGCGAGGAGGACCACGGCGGTCAGCGCGTTCGCGGGCACGGCGTGCGCCCCGACGAACCGCTCGTGCAGCAGCTCGGCCCGGTAGAAGGGCAGGGTGAGCAGTCCGGCGCCGATGAAGACGGCCAGCCCGCTCACAGCTCGACCACCCGGTCGGCCACCCGCTCGACCAGCGGCCCGTTGTGGCTGGCGATCACCACGGCGGCGGACGCCTTGGCCTCGGCGATGACGTCGGCGAGCCATGCCCGCGCGGTCGCGTCGAGCGCGCGCTCGGGCTCGTCGAGCAGGAGCACGCTGTGCTCGCGGCGCAGCGCCCCGGTCAGCAGCAGCCGCCTGCGCTGTCCCGCCGACATCTCGACGGCGGGGATGTCCGGGAGCGCGGTGGTGTCGGCGAGGCCGAGCAGCTGGAGGTGCTGCTCGGGCGTGTACTCCTCGAAGAGGGCGGAGTCGTCGAGCACGACGGAGACGGCCCGGCGGAACTCCCGGTCCCGCTCATCGGGCCTGCGCCCGGCGACGGTGACGACGCCCTCGGTGAGGTCCTGGACGCCGTAGAGGCAGTGCAGGAGGGTCGACTTCCCCGACCCGTTGTCCCCGGTCACCGCCAGGCACTCGCCTGCCTCGACGGCGAGGTCGAGGCCCCGGAACAGCCACCGGTCGCCGAAGCGGACTCCGAGGCCGCTCGCGTGAATCGCCACGGCCGCTCAACGTCTCAGCGCGCTCTCAGGTTCCCGCGCCGGAACCGCGCCCGGGACGGGACCGTTGAGTGGTCATGGTGGAGACCGTCCTCACCTGGGCCGTGCCCGGCGGCACGCTGCTCATGGTCGCCTTCGGCGTCTTCGAGCTGCGCAGGCAGAAACGGCGCGGGCGGGCGGGCACCCCGATCACGGCCACCTACGTCAACGAGTTCACGGCCATGTTCTACGGCACCAAGCGCATGGAGCTCGACCACCGCGACTCCATGTCGATGATGCGCGAGGAGGACGCGCAGGGCGGGCCGCCGCCGCTGGGGGTCGATCTCGACGCGGGGACGGTGGTGTTGCCCGGTAACCCGGGGACAAAGGCTGGTGAATTGCGCTCGACGGGAGACCCGACCGGGTGAGCGACACGTACCCTACGGCCGTGACCCTCGCGACCGGCGTGCTCGACTCGGCGGGGCCCCTGTTGGTGTGGGCCATCGTGCTGGGTTTCGTGTTCGTCGAGTGCGCCTTCATCTTCGGGCTGTTCCTCCCCGGCGACTCGCTGCTGTTCGCGGCCGGGGTCGTGCTCGCCCAGCACGCTGCCGAGGGGCAGGCGTGGGCGCTGTCCATCGCGGCGACGGTGACCGCGGTGGGGGCCAACCAGCTCGGCTACCTCATCGGGGCCAAGACGGGCCACGCGATCATCACGCGCAAGGGCGGGCGCGTGCTCAACGCGGCCAACCTGGCCAAGGCGCGGGACTTCCTCGACCGGCGCGGCTTCCTGGCGATCGTGCTCGCCCGCTGGCTGCCCTGGGTGCGCACGCTCGCCCCGCTGATCGCGGGCGCGGCGAAGATGGACGCGCGCAAGTTCGCCTTGGCCACGACCGTCGGCGCGGTGGCGTGGGTGCCGACGCTTGTCCTGCTCGGCTACTACGCAGCGGGCCTGCTCGACCGCGTCCCGTGGCTGCAGACGGCCGCGGTGATCGGCAGCGTCGCGTTCTTCGTCGGCGGCACGGTGTGGGGGATCTGGAAGTACCGCCAGGAGATGCGCAAGCCCGTCGACACCATCTCCATCACGGAGTGACCACGAGGTCGGCGTGCTCGCGGCCCGCGGCGATCAGGACCGCGTTCCGCTCGTCGGAGCCCATCGTGCGCTCCCACGCCTCCAGCGACGTGCGGCCGTAGGCCATGTGCCGCCGCCACAGCCGCTCCCGGCGCACGTCGTCGGGCACGTCGACGTACCAGACCTCGTCGAGCAGCGCCCGCACGCGCGGCCAGTGCAGCAGGTAGTTGCCCTCGGTGATCACCAGCGGCACGTCCCTGGGCACCGGCACCGCGCAGGCGACCGGTTCCTCGATCTCCCTGCGGAACTCCGGGGCGTAGACGATCTTGTCGGTGCGCGCCTTTAGCCTGGCCAGCAGATCGGCGTAGCCGTCGGCGTCGAAGGTGTGGGGGGCGCCCTTGACCTCGGCGGCGCCGAGCCGGTCGAGCACCCGCTGGGCGAGGTGGAAGCCGTCCATCCCGACCAGCGCGGCCCGCTCGCCCAGCGCCTCGGCCAGCCGGGCGGCCAGGGTCGACTTGCCCGCGCCCGGCGGGCCGCAGACGCCGAGCAGGCGGCGCCGGTCGGTCAGGGCGGACGCGCGGGCGACCAGGTCGGGGAAGGTCGGTCCCATGGTCCTCACTCTCGGCGGGGTATGGTCCGCAAGCGTTTGCAGCGAACGGAAGCAGGATTACACGCCGTGGCCACCATGCAGGATGTCGCCCGGATCGCCGGGGTGTCGATCAGCACCGTCTCGCACGTGGTCAACGAGACGAGAGCGGTCGCCGAGTCGACCAGGGTCCGGGTCCTGGCCGCCATCGAGTCCACCGGCTACACCGGCAACGCCATCGCCCGGTCGCTGGTCACCGGCGGCACCAAGTCCATCGGCGTGGCGATGTCGCTGCTGGCCAACCCGCACCTGGCCCAGCTGATCCACGCCATCGAGGCCGAGGCGACGGCCGCTGGCTACACCGTGCTGATCGGCGACACCCTCGACACCTCCGACGGCGAGCGCGACGCCGTGCGCAGGCTGCAGGCGCGGCGGGTGGACGGCGTGCTGCTGACCCCCGTCCCCGGCGACACCGCGACCCTCGACGCCCTCGCCCGCAGCAACATCCCCGCCGTGCTGGTCGACCGGGTCTCCCACCGGGTCAAGCTCGACCAGGTCGGACCGGAGAACATCCAGTCGACCTCGGCGCTGGTGTCGCACCTTGCGGGCGCGGGGCACCGCCGCATCGGCTTCATCAGCGGCGTGGACTGGGTGGGCGCGAGCGAGGAGCGCACGCTCGGCTACCGCCTGGGCCTGGGCCGCGCCGGGCTGCGGTGGGACTCCAACCTCGTCGCGGGCGGCGGGGCGACGCACGAGGACGGCGTGCTCGCGCTGCGACGCCTGCTGACCGTGCCCGAGCGCCCGACGGCGGTGATCACCGGCAACGGCGCGATGACCGGCGGCGCGTACCGGGAGGCCCGCGCCCACGGCATGCGCATCGGCCACGACTTCGCCATCGCGGGCCACGACGAGGTCGAGTGGGCCGAGCTCGTCGAGCCCGGCATCACGACCATGGCCCACCCGGTCGACGAGATCGGCCGCACCGCGGTGCGGCTGCTGCTCGCCCGCATCGCCGACCCGGAGCGCGAGCCGGAGACGGTGCTGCTGCCCCCGACGCTGGTCCACCGCGGCTCCTGCGGCTGTCACGCGGACGGGTGATTCGCCCGATCTCGCCCGGGCACCGACCGCCGCCGCCCAGTAGGCAGGGTCCATGAAAACCATCACCGGCGCGGTCGCGGCGCTCGTCGCGTTCCCCGCGGTGGCGGCCGCGGACGTGCCCGCCGACCGCTACACCATCATCTCCGTGCTCACCGGCCAGTGCCTCGCCATCGGCGCGGACAAGGTGGAACTGGCCGACTGCGGCGGCAACGCGACCACCTGGGACGTCGTCCCGGCGGGCGCGGACGAGCCCGCGCTGCTCATCCGCCATGTCCTGGACTGCGTCGCGCACGACGGCACCCTCGGCGAGTGCGGCGACCCGAGCCAGTTCTGGACGGTGGAGCAGACCGAGGCCGGTGACTTCACCATCCTCTCCGCGCCCGAGCGCCTGGCGCTCAGCGTGGTCCCCGTCGGCGACAACGCGGCGGTGCACACCGTGCAGACCGTCCAGAGCACCACCGAGCAGGCGGACCTGTGGCAGCTGGAGCCCCTGGAGTGATCCGGTAACACCCCGCGCCGCTCCCACGACGCTCCCTTCGGGCCCGCCGCGGGAGCGGGCCCGGATGGGAGCGCCGGTGTCCGCCATGACCGGACAGGACCTGCCGACCCTGGCCTTGACGATCACCGCCGACGCCGCCGACACGGCCCGTCGCGCGCTCACCCGGTGGCTGATCGATCACGGCGTCGCCGAACTGTCCGCCTGCGACATCGTGCTGGCCGTCACCGAGGCCACCGCGGAGGCCGTGGCGCACGCGCCGACGTCGATCACGGTCACCGCGACGATCCACCCGGCGCGCGTCGTCGCCACCGTCACCGACGACGGGCGCTGGCGCGACCCGGAGACCGGCCTGGGCACGCTGCGCGGCCACGGCCTGGGCATGGTCGAGGCCATCACCGAGCACTACGACATCGCCCACAGCGACGACCTGACCACCCTGACGGCGTACTTCCGGCTAGAAACCGCCTGACACCGGCAGCACGGCGCCGGTCACAAAGGACGCTTCCGGCCCGAGCAGCCAGAGCACGGCCGCGGCGATCTCGTCCGGCTCGCCCGCCCGGCCCATCGGGATGCGGGTCGCGGCCAGGCGCGCGGGCCGGTCCGGGTCGCCGGCGGCCGCGTGCAGGCCGGTGTGGACGGTGCCGGGCGCGACGGTGTTGACCCGGACGCCCTCGGTGGCGACCTCCAGGGCCAGCCCGTAGGCCAGCGTCTCGATCGCCGCCTTCGACGCGGCGTAGTGCGCCCACTCGCCGGGTGACCCGCGCTTGGCCGCGGTGCTGGAGACGGCGACGATCGATCCGCCCGCGCCACCGTGCCGTGTGGACATCCGCCGCACGGCGGCCTGCAGGCACAGGAAGGTGCCCAGCACGTTGACGTCGAGCACCGCGCGCATCGCGGCGGCGGGCACCTCGTCCACCCGGCCCCGGCCGCCGGTCACGCCCGCGTTGGCGACCAGCCCGGTCAGCGGGCCGAGTTCGGCCGCCGCGTCGAACAGCGCGGCGACGTCGTCCTCGGCGGACACGTCGGCCCGCACGGCCAGCGCGCGCCTGCCGGAGGCCTCGACCTCGGCGACCACGGCCTCGGCCGCGGCCCGGTCCTCGGTGTAGTTGACGACCACGTCGTGGGGCGCGCGGCGGCAGACCGCGGCCCCGATTCCCCGGCTCCCGCCGGTCACCACCAGAACGCTCACCCCGCCATGCTGGCACGGCCCTCCAGCCGGGCGGCGGCCTCCAGCGCCATCCAGCCCGACAGCTGCACGGACAGGTCGTGCTCGGGGCCGCCCGCGAGGTCGGCGGGGCGGGCGAACTCCGGTCCGAACAGCGGGCCGCCGGGCAGCGCGCCCCGGTTGTCCCACAGCGCCTCCGCGCTGGCCGTCACCAGCCGGGCGGCGGTCTCGCCCTCGGCGGCGGGCAGCCGGATCGCGGCGTCGGCGAGGTAGCGGGTGAGGATGCCGGTGAACAGGCCGCCGTCGCCGCCGTCGTGCCCGCGCAGCACGCCGTCGGGCGCTAGGCCTGCCTCGACGGCGCGCACGGTCCGCGCGGCCCGCCCGACCCACGGCCCGGCGGGCTCGTGCCCGGCCAACTCGACGCAGGCGCCCAGGTACACGCCCTGGCAGTAGGTGTAGGTCGTGGTGACGACGTCGCGGACGCCGCCGTCCTCGGCGACGTGCAGGCCGTCCCACATCAGCCCGGTGCCGGGGTCGCGCAGGGACCGCTCCATCCACTCGGCCATGGCGCGGGCGCGCTGCCGGTCGGCCCGCTCGACCCGGGCGCGGGCGAGCAGGATCGCGGCGGGGCCGTTGGCGGGGACGTTCTTGAAGGTGTCCCCGCGCCGCCACCAGATCCCGCCGCCGCCGTGCTCGGTCCAGCCATCGCGCAGCCGCGCGGTGATCTCGGCGAGCGCGGGCCGGGTGTCGACGAGGTCGCGGGCGCGGTGCAGGGCGAGGCCGAGCCAGGCGATGTCGTCGTAGTAGTCGTTGGTCCACTGCCGGAGGTTGCGCAGGTGCACCCCGCGGATGAGCCTGCCGATCACCTCGACGCGCTCGGCGGCCGGGGCGCGCTCGTGGGCGTCGATCAGGCAGTCGAGCAGGTGCGCCTGCCACCAGTAGTGCCAGCGCGCGAAGAGCCGGTCGGCGAGGCGGGCGGGCCTGCGGACCACGCCGAGCCGGGTGCCGGGCAGGCCCCACAGGCGGCGGAGGTGGCGGCCGCGGATCGCCCGCTCGGCGACCCCGGCGCGGGCGGCCCACAGCCCCGGCGAGCGCTCGGCCGCGCCCTCCGTGCGTCGCGCGCCCCGGGTCATGCCTCCCATGGTGGCCACTGGATCGTTCCGGATGCCGCGCGGGGGCCCGATCGTGCCAGGCTGGATCAATGCCGACCCACCACGTCACGTGCCCGCTGTGCGAGGCGACCTGCGGCCTGTCGGTCACCGTCGACGACGGCGCGGTGACGTCGGTGCGCGGCGACGCGCTGGACGTCTTCTCCCGGGGCTACCTGTGCCCGAAGGGCGCGTCGATCGGGTCGCTGCACGGCGATCCCGACCGGGTGCGCGCGCCGCTGGTGAAGCGGGGCGGGCGGTTCGTCGAGGTGGCGTGGGACGAGGCGTTCGCCGAGATCGCGGCCCGGCTGCCGAGGGGTGACGCGGCGGCGGTGTACCTCGGCAACCCGGGCGTGCACAACCTGTCGACGTCGCTGTACGCGCGAGCGTTGATCAAGGCGTTGGACACGAAGAACGTGTACTCGGCGAGCTCGGTGGACCAGGCGCCCAAGCAGTTCGCCGCTGGCTACCTGTTCGGCGACCCGATGAGCGTGCCGGTGCCCGACCTCGACCGGACGGACTTCCTGCTGCTGCTCGGCGCCAACCCGCTGGTGTCCAACGGGAGCCTGATGACCTCCCCCGACACCCGGGGGCGGCTCCGGGCGATCCGGGCGCGGGGCGGGCGGGTCGTGGTCGTGGACCCCATGCGGTCGCGGACGGCGGAGTCGGCGGACCAGCACCTGGCGATCCGGCCGGGGACGGACGCGCTGCTGCTGTTCGCTCTGGTGCATGTGCTGTTCGCCGAAGATCTGGTGAAGCTGGGCGCGTTGGCGCCGCACGTGGCCGGGGTTGACGCGGTGCGGGCGCTGGCGGTCCCGTTCAGCCCGGAGGCCGTCGCGCCCGCGACGGGGTTGTCGGCCGAGGCGATCCGCGGGCTGGCGGCCGACCTGGCGGCGGCCCCGACCGCGGCGGTGTACGGCCGGATCGGCACCACGGCCCAGCGGTTCGGCTCGCTGGCGAGCTGGCTGGTCGACGTCCTCAACGTGCTGACCGGCAACCTGGACCGTCCCGGCGGCGCGATGTTCCCGCTCGCCGCGGCGGGCCAGGCGAACGCGGGGCGCGGCCGCAGGCCGTTCCGGCACGGCCGCTGGCACAGCCGGGTGCGCGGGCTGCCCGAGGTGATGGGCGAACTCCCGGCGGCCACCCTCGCCGACGAGATCGAGGCGGGCGGCGTGCGCGCGCTGGTCACGCTGTCCGGCAATCCGTGCGTGAGCACCCCGAACGCCGACCGGCTGGCGGAGGCGCTGCGCGGGCTGGACTTCATGGTGTCGCTGGACATCTACGTGAACGAGACGACCCGGCACGCGGATGTGATCCTGCCGGGGACGTCGCCGCTGGAGCGCCCGCACTACGACATCGCCCTGTACCAGTTCGCGGTCCGCAACGTGGCGAACTGGAGCGACGCCGTGCTGGAGACGCCGCTGCCCCAGGAGTGGGAGACGTTGCTGCGCATGACCGGGGCGGTGGTGGGGATGTCCGATGTGGACGCGCTGGACGACGTCGTGGCGGCCCAGGTCGCGTCCCGCTTCGGCGTCCCGGTGGCCGAGGGCCGGGGCCCGGCCCGCCTGGTGGACATGATGCTGAGGGCGGGTCCTTATGACGTGCGGCTGGCGGACCTGCGGGCCCACCCGCACGGCATCGACTTCGGCCCGCTGAAGCCGCGCGTCCCCGAGGTGCTGGCGACCGAGAGCGGCCGGATCGAACTGGCCCCGCCCGCCCTGACCGCAGACGTCCCCCGCCTGCTGGCCGAACTCACCGCGCCGGTCCCCCCGATGGTCCTCATCGGACGACGGCAGCTGCGCTCGAACAACTCGTGGATGCACAACATCGCCCCGCTGATGGGCGGCGCCAACCGTTGCACGGCCCAACTCAACCCGACCGACGCCGAGCGCCTCGGCCTCACCCCCGGCGACCCCTGCGTGGTCCGCTCCCGAACCGGCAAGGTGACCGTCCCCATCGAAATCACCGACGCCATCCGCCCCGGCGTGGTCAGCATCCCCCACGGCTGGGGCCACACCCACCCCGACACCCACACGACGGTCGCCGCCGAACACCCGGGCGTGAACTCCAACATCCTCGCCGACGAACTCCTGATCGACGCCCCATCGGGAACAGCGGTGCTGAACGGCATCCCGGTGGAGGTCACCCGGGCGTAGGCGCGAGCGCCAGGCGCTGACGCCGCTATAGCGGCCATTCCCAGCCCGAAGCCATGAACCCCGGCCGGTACGTGAGAACACCCTTGGTGCTACGAGAATCGAGCACGATGGAGAACCTGTACTTGGACCCAGGGGCCAGCGCCAGCGGCGCGGATTCGTTGAGGCAGGAGTAGGTGGCCACAGTGGACAGGTTGGTTTCGGTCACCCCGTCCGGTCCGACCACAGCGAAGTCGTACGGGTTGAACATCCCGGCCGCTACCATCTCATCGAACTCGGCCGCCGTGGTCACCCGCAAGTGCAGAATGAGGAAGTGGCCGTTCTCGGGCTTCTCGGCGAATTCACCGGTGCAGCGGCCGGATTTGTCGATGCTGTCGAGGGTGAAAGTCAACATGGTGGCCCCGTCCTCGTTGGTCACACCGGCCTCCTCACCGAGCTTCTTCGGCACATTGCCCCGCTCACTGGTGGCTGGCTTGGTCGTCGTCGGTGTCGTGGTCGTGGTGGTGGTCGTCTCGGGAAGGTCCAGGTGCGAGCCGCTGCCCGCCGCGGGCACAGGGCTGCCGCCTTCTGCGCACCCAGCGCTGACCAGGGCGAGTGCTGCGAACGAGACGACAGCCAGCGATCGTGCGACGAACATGATGGATCCCTTCCTGCAGATTCATGGGGCCATACAGACTCCATCGCAGTTGAAGGTTGAACTGTTAACCACAATAGCCAGTGACAGTTTTGTCGCCTGGAAAGCGGCTTCTTCCGATCACTAAAGCCCGATGCGCCAGATCATGCCGACGCCGGTCTCGGCTGGGGCGGTGATGGGGCGGGGTTCGGCGGTTTCCACCAGGGTGAAGCCGAGGCGGCGGGGGATGGCGCCGCTGGCGTGGTTGGCGGCGTCGTGGTGGATTTCGACGTGGTCGATGTCGTCGAGGGTTCTGGCGAGGGTCAGGAGGGTGGCGGTGGCGCGGCCCTTGCCGGTGTGGGCGGGGTGCAGCCAGTAGCCGATCTCCAGGCCGCGGGGGCCGATGCGGCGTTCGAGGCCGCAGGCGCCGATGGGGACGCCGCCGGGGGCGATCAGGTAGCAGAACGACGTGCCCGCTGCCCAGCCGGTGGCGGCGTCCAGCAGGAACGAGCTGGCCGACTCCACTGTGTACTCACCGGCCGCCCACGCCATCCAGGGGGCCAGGTGCGGCTGGGCGTCGGCGACCAGCCGCTGGACGGTGACCGGGTCGAACTCGATGGCGCGGACCAGGTCGTCGGCGCGGGTCGGGGGGCGGGTCACCATGCCGTGTCCAGGTCGGCGTGGGCGCGGATCCAGGCGTGCATGACGATGCCAGCGGCGACGCCCGCGTTGATGGAGCGGGTCGAGCCGAACTGGGCGATGGAGACCAGCAGGTCGGCGGCGGCGCGGGTCTCCTCGGTCAGCCCCGGCCCCTCCTGGCCGAACACCAGCACGCACTCCCTGGGCAGGTCGGCGGTCTCCAGGCGCACCGAGCCGGGCGTGTTGTCGACGCCGACCACCGCCAGCCCCGACGACCGGGCGAACGACACCAGCGAGGACACCTCCGCGTGGTGCGTCACATGCTGGTACCGGTCGGTCACCATCGCCCCCCTGCGGTTCCAGCGCTTGCGCCCGACGATGTGCACGGCGCAGGCCGCGAAGGCGTTGGCGGTGCGGACCACGGTCCCGATGTTGTGGTCGTGCTGGAAGTTCTCGATGGCCACGTGGAAGCCGTGGCGGCGCCGGTCGAGGTCGGCGACCACCGCCTCGCGCCGCCAGTACCGGTAGGCGTCGACGACGTTGCGGCGGTCGCCCTCGGCCAGCAGGTCCGGGTCGTAGTGCGCCCCGGTCGGCCACTCACCGGGCCACGGACCCACGCCGACGGGCTCGCCGAACACCCACTCGGTGGGCCCCTCGCTCACACCCGCACACCCCCACGCCTGCGCGTCCACACGCCGACATACGACACGACCAGCAGCACCACGGCCAGCACGCCCACCGCGGGCAGCAGCTCCCTCGGGAACAGCTCACCGTAGATGTAGTGCTCGTTGAACCCGCCCGGCAGGTCCCCCAACCCCTGCTGCCGCCGGAAGTGGTTCTCCAGCTCCGTCAGCGGGCACGGGATGGACGTGACGTTGACCAGCACGCCCCACGCCGCGAAGAACACGTGGACGTAGATCGTGCGCGGCCACCGCCACGCCAGGAACCCGCCCAGCCCGATATAGCCCAGCGCGATGAAATGCACCACGACCGTCGCTGCGGCAAACACCCCCGCCATCGGCGACCACCTCCCCGGTCACCTCACGGTACCGGGGAAGTGTCCGATTCGGCTCCGATCAGCCCTGGTCAGGAAGTCCGAGATCGGTGAGGTCCAGCAGCGAGCGCCACGGCAGCCCGCGCTCCTCGACCGCCCGCCGCGCCGTCTCGCCCCGGTTCACCACCGTCGCCACCCCGACGACGGTCGCCCCGGCCTCGACGAGCGCGTCCACCGCGGTGAGCACGCTGCCCCCGGTGGTGGACGTGTCCTCGACGGCGAGCACCCGCTGCCCGGCTACCTCGATGCCCTCGACGCGCCGCTGCATCCCGTGCGCCTTGGTCTCCTTGCGCACGACGAAGGCGTCCAGCACCTCACCGGCGTGGGCCGCCGCGTGCATCATCGCCAGGGCGACGGGGTCCGCGCCGAGGGTCAGCCCGCCGACGGCCACGTAGTCCCAGTCGGCGGTCAGCCCGCGCATGAGCCGCCCGATCAGCGGGGCCGCGGCGTGGTGCAGGGTGGCCCGGCGCAGGTCGACGTAGTAGTCGGCCTCCCGGCCCGAGGCGAGGGTCACGCGGCCGTGCACGACGGCCAGCTCGGTCACCAGGCGGGCGAGCTCGGCCTTGGCGGTCTCATCAACAGCGGTTCGCACGGAACGTCAGCCTCTCATGTCCGCCCCCCGGACACACCATCAATCCCGTTGCGGCGCGCGCCCCGACCCTCTAGACCGGTCAGGTGGAGATCATCGACTTCGAGCCCGACCACGCCACTGAGGCCGACCTCGCCGGTTTCCACGAGCTGTCGCTCGCCCGGCTGCGGGCCGAGCTGCCCGAGCAGCCCGAGCCCACCCCGGCCGAGAGCATCGCCCGGGTCCGCGTGCCCGCCGCGGGGTTCGGGCCGCGCCGGATGTGGCTGGCCCGGCTGGACGGGCGCGCCGTCGGCTGGGCCCGGGTCTACCTCCCACCGGACGGGAACAGCCACGTCGCGATGACCGACATGGTGGTGCACCCGCAAGCCCGGCGGCTTGGCGTGGGCACCGCCCTGCTTTCCACCATCCTGCGCGCCGTGGACCGCCCGGTGATCGAGGGCCCGCTGCTCGACGGCGGCGACGGCGCGCTCTGGGCGGAGTCCCTCGGCCTGCGCCGGGTCCACGGCATCGTCGAACAGCGCCTCGAACCGGGTGATGCCCGCACCGACTTCCCCGCGCCGGACGGCTACCACCTGCGCGCCTGGTCGGACGCCGCGCCCGACGACCTCCTGCACTCCTACGCCTCCGCCCGCACGGCCATCCAGGACGCGCCACTGGGCGAGCTGGCCTACCGCGAACCGGACTGGACCGCCGAGCGCATCCGCGCGGAGGAGGCGGAGCTGCGCGCGAGCGGTGTCACGCTCCACGTCGTCGTCGCCCTGCACGGTGACGAGGTCGTGGGCCTGACCGTGGTGCTGGTCTACCCGGATACCGACGGGCCCGCCCACCAGCGGGACACCGCGGTCGTCCCCGCGCACCGGGGCAAGGGGCTGGGCGTGTGGATGAAGGCCGCGATGCTGCGCCGACTGCCCGGGACGCGGATCGCCACCGCCACCGGGATCGAGAACGTCCACATGCGACAAGTCAACGAGCGGCTCGGCTTCACCACCCTGCGCACGTGGCTCGCCGTCCGCGGCGACCGGGCCGACCTGCTCGAGCGCCTGCGCCCGGAGATCGCCGAGTTCGACCACGCCACCGACGCGGACCTGGCGGGCTACCACGCCGTCATGCTCGCCCGGCAGGAAACGGACCGTCCGGACGAGCCGCCCCTGAGCGTCGACGACGTCGTCGGCAGGCTCCGCACGCCGTTCCCCGGTTTGGGCCCGGTCCGGTACTGGGTCGCGCGCGTGCGCGGCACGATCGTCGGCCTTGCCGTCGTCTACTTCCCCGAGCACGAGAACAGCCACCTCGCCCTGGTCGACATCGTCGTGCACCCGCGCTTCCGCAACCGCGGCATCGGCACCGGCGTCCTGCGGGCGATGCTGCCGACCCTGCGCGCCGAGGGCCGGACCACGATCGAAGAGGACCAGGTCACCGCGGGCAGCGACGGCGAACGCTGGGCGCTCGGCGTCGGACTGCGCGTCGTGCACGCGGCGATCATCCAGAAGCTGGTGGTCGCCGACACCGACCCCGCGCTCTGGGACGTGCCCGTGCCCGAGGGCTACCGCCTGCACCAGTGGTCCGGCGAGGCGCCGGACGAGCTGGTCGACTCCTACGCCGCCGCCCGCGCCGCCATGGTCGACGCGCCGCTGGGCGACATGGACTACGCCGTCCCCGCATGGTCGGCCGAGCGGCAGCGCGAGCACGAGGCCGGGTTGCGCGCCCGGGGCGTCGAGCAGCGGGTGGTCGTGGCCGTGCGCGACGGCGCTGTCGTCGGCCTGACCGAGGTCGAGCTGCACCCGCACCGGCCGACCTGGTCGTTCCAGCGCGACACCTCGGTCGTCGCCGCGCACCGCGGCCGGGGTCTCGGGCGGGCGATGAAGGCGCACATGCTGCGCTGGCTGGTGGCGACCCGGCCGGACTACCGGCTGGCCTACACCGGCACGGGCGCGCAGAACGTCCACATGGCCAGGGTCAACCACCAGCTCGGCTTCCGGACCGTGCGCGAGCTGGTCGCGGTGTCCGGCCGGATCGACGGGCTCAGCCCCAGCCCCGGTTGTCCTGCTTGAGCGCGGTGTCGACGGTGAGCGCGGAGGCGATCACCAGGCTCAGCAGCGGGTCGGCCAGCGGTCGGTGGATCTGGAGCACGTAGTTGTCGGCCGTGGTGAACATCGTCTTGGCGAAGCCCTCCCACGTCTTGGTGATCCGCGCGACCTCGCCGCCCGCGTGGTCGGTGACCGCGAAGTTCCACGCCCGCCAGTTCTCCGCCTGGATGCCGCCGACGCGCTGCCCGCCGACCTCGAAGGCGAAGCGGATCTTGCCGATGGCGTTCTCCTGCCGGATCTCCCCGACCGGCGCGCCGTCGCCGCGCTCGACGATCATCCGCGACTTCACGAACTTCGCGGGCCTGGTCAGCCGCAGCACGGTCTGGCCGTGGGCGTCGCGGACCTCCAAGCGGTGGGTGAAGAACTGGTCGTAGCTGCCGAGGAACCGGGCGGCCTTCTTCAGCGCGCTCTGCCCGACCTGCACGACCGCGCCGATCTGGCGGGCGTGCTGGTCGTACACGGCGTACTCGTTGGCCAGCTCGATCAGCTTCACCCGCTGGTTCACCACCAGCACGGGCTCGGTGAACAGCGTCCCTCCGCCCTGCCCTGCCTGGCCGACGCCCGCCTTGCGCTGCTGCTCCCTGATCCGGTTCGGGTCGACCGGGCCGTCGAAGGACAGCTCCCACGCGCTGGCGTCGCTGGCGGCGCGCGTCTGCTGCGTCCACCGCGCGCCGTCCCAGTAGCGCAGCGTCGACGAGCCTGGGGCCTCCGGATACCAGCCGGGCTGCGGATTCGTCATGCCCGCGAGCCTACGGACTCAGCCCCGGTTGCGGCCCCCCGCGACGCGCCGCTCCAGCGACCGCTGCAGGCCGCGGGGCAGGAGCCTGGTCAGCGCGACCAGCGCCTTGTACTGCGGCCCGGGGACCGAGCGGGACCGGCCGTGGACGAGGTCGTCCAGGCAGTCGGCCACGACCCGGTCGGCGTCCAGCCACAGGAAGTCGGGCAGCTCGCTCATGTCGTCGCCCGCGCGCTCGTGGAACTCGGTGTGGGTGAAGCCGGGGCACAGCGCCACGACCCGCACGCCCGTTCCGGCCAAGTGCGCGGCCAGGCCCTCCGACAGCGCCGTCACGTACGCCTTGCTGGCCCCGTAGGACGGCCCGCTCGCCGGGAAGAACCCCGCGATGCTGGAGACGTTGACGATCCCGCCGTGCCCGCGCTCGATCATCCCGGGCAGCGCGGCCCTGGTCAGCCGCATCACGGCGGTGACGTTGAGGTCGACCTGCGACTGCAGCCACGCCGGGTCGGCGTCGGCGAACGCGCCCCGGGTGCCGAAGCCCGCGTTGTTCACCAGCAGGTCGACCGGGCGCTCCGGGTCGGCAAGCCGGTCCTCGACGCGCTTGCGCGCCCGGGTGGTGGTCAGGTCGGCGGTCATGGTCTGCACCGCGACGCCGTGCGCCTCGGACAGCTCGGCGGCCACGGCCTTCAGCCGGTCCGCGGTGCGGGCGACGATGACCAGGTCGTATCCGTCTGCGGCCAGCCTGCGGGCGAAGGCCGCGCCGATTCCCGCGGTGGCGCCGGTGATCAGTGCGGTGGGCATACGGGGCACGCTACCCAGCGGTACGCCCGGGCCGGTAGCTCACTCCTCGTGGCCGCCGCGGACCTCGACCTCCCCGGCCGGGTCGATCTCGGCGTCGAACGGGTCGACCACGTCGGCGATCTCGCCGAGCCCGCGCAGCAGCCGCTCCAGCCGCGACGGCGAGGAGTTCGGCGCGGACGCGGCCAGCACCCACCCGTTCTCGATCCAGGCGACGGCGACGTCCTGCCCGATGTCCTCGGTCGCGTCGACCAGGTCGGGGGTGATCAGCGCGCGGGCGGCGGCGATGTCGGAGACGAACGCGTACCGCTGGCCGACCGGGCCCAGCAGCTCGGGCATGTGCTCGCGCTGGAACGGCGTGCTCGGCACCCACAGCTCCACGACGACCGGGTGCACGCGCTTGCACTGCACGGCGGAGATGACGGTGTTGACCCGCCCGCCCGCCTCCAGGTCGAACACGTACACCTTGCGCCTGCCGTCGGCGGTGAACGTCGACCCGGCGACCACGTCGCGGGCCACGCCGTCGCCGTAGTAGGCGATCGCCCCGCCGTTCCACTGGCCGGGCAACACCGGGTCGGACTCGGCGAACTGCCACCCCCGCAGCGCCGCCCAGCGCCTGCGCTCGCGGTTGCGCGAGGTCAGACGCGCGCGATCGCGCATGAGGAACAGAGCGCCCGCGACCAGAGCCACGAACGCCACCACGAACCAGACCCACGCGGGAACGCCCACACCGCCAGCGTAGTCGCCGCGGCGCGTCGTTCAAGATCACGGGGGTGCGCCGCGCCCGAAGTTTTCTGCTCCGTTCGCCGATCGGGGGCCCGACCGAACAGCCCCCACCGCCCTCCCGGGGCTGACCGTGGCCAGCACCCGGGGGCTACTCGTCGGTTCCGGACTCCCCGTCAGGGGGACAGGGGCGCGTCCGGGTCGGAGTCGGCGAGGAACTGGGCGCAGCGCTGGTGCTCCTCGGTGTCGCCGATGGCCTCGGCGGCGCGGGCCAGCGCGGCCAGGGCGCGGAGGAAGCCCTGGTTGGGGCGGTGCGACCAGGGGACGGGGCCCGCGCCCTTCCAGCCTGCGCGGCGGAGCTGGTCGAGGCCGCGGTGGTAGCCGGTGCGGGCGTAGGCGTAGGCGGCGACGTCCTCGCCCGCGTCGAGGGCGCGCTCGGCCAGGGCGGCCCAGGCCTCGCTGAAGTCGGGCCACTGGCGGGCGACGGCCGTGGGGTCGTCACCGCGCTCCAGCGCCGCCTGCGGCTCGGCGCGCTCGGGCAGACGGGTCGGCTCGGGACCCAGAAGGTTGCCATGCATGCGGTCAATCCTGCCGGAGCCAGGCGCGGGCCGTGTTCGTCAGGCACGACACGCCCAAATCGATCGTCGGGTCGATGACGGGGGCGAACAGCGGCGAGTGGTTCGCGGGCAGGGTCATGACCACCTCGCGCAGCTCGTCGAAGGTGCCCGCCCCGGCGAATGCGGCCGGGTCGGCGCCGCCGAGCAGCCAGTACACCAGCGGGGCGCCCGCCGCGGTGGCGAAGACGCCGACGTCCTCGCTGCCGGTCACCGGCCCGGGGTCGACCACGGCGGCCACGCCGTCGAACGCCGGGCGGGTGCGCTCGACGGCGTCGGCGTCGTTGACCACGGTCGGGAAGCTGGTCTCCAGCACGATCTCCGGGTCCCGGTCAGCCCCGGACGCCTGCGCCTCGGCGCGGACGACCCGCTCGATCGCCGAGAGCACGCGCTCGCGGACCCGCGCCTCGTACGTGCGGACGCTGACGTGCAGCTCCGCGGTGTCCGGGATGATGTTGGCGACCGTGCCCGCCCGGATCGCGCCGACGGTGACCACGGCGGTGTCGCCGCCCGCGGTCTCCCGGGACACGATCGTCTGCAGCCGCATGACCGTCGCCGCGGCCAGCACCACCGGGTCGACGGCGACCTCCGGCCGCGACCCGTGCCCGCCCCGGCCGTGCAAGGTGATCTTCAGCGTGTCCGCCGCGGCGAACGACGGGCCCGCGCGCAGCCCGACGACCCCGGCGGGGATCGGCGCGACGTGCTGGCCGAGGACCACGTCTGGCGTGCCGAACCGGTCGAAGAGGCCGTCGTCGATCATGGCGTGCGCGCCGCCGCCGACCTCCTCGGCAGGCTGGAAGACGGCCAGCACGGTGCCCGACCAGTCCCGGCGCTCGGCCAGCCGCGCCGCCGCGCCGATCAGGCAGGTGACGTGCATGTCGTGCCCGCAGGCGTGCATCACGCCGTCGACGGCGCTGGCGTACGGCAGCCCGGTCCGCTCGGCCATGGGCAGCGCGTCCATGTCGGCGCGCAGCAGCACCGTCGGGCCGTCGCCGGAGCGCAGCGCGCCCACCACGCCGGTCCCGCCCACGTTCTCGGCCACCGCGAACCCCGCGGCGCGCAGCTCCCTGGCGGCGACGGCGGCCGTGCGGGTCTCGGCGAAGGCCAGCTCGGGATGGCGGTGCAGGTCGCGGTAGAGCTCAGCGAGGTCAGTCATCGGCGGGCGCGCGGTTCTGGTACGCCAGGTCCAGGTACTCCGGGTGCCTGCGCATCCACCCGGCGATGAACGGGCAGGTGGCCAGCACGGACAGCCCGCGCCTGCGCGCCTCGTCCAGCGCGGCCCTGGCCAGCGCGCTGCCCACGCCCCGCCCCTCGAAGGCCGGGTCGACCTCGGTGTGCGGGAAGACGATCACGTCGGCGCCGAGCAGGTACTCGGCGTGACCGGCGGGCGCGCCGTCCACAGTGGCCTCGAACCGGCGCCGGTCAGGCGCGTCGGCTACCTCGACACTCATGCGTCGAGCTTCCCGGAACCCGCTCGACCGGGCAACGAGGGGCCCGCCACCGCGGACGCGGAAGGGCCCGCCCGGGAACACCCGGACGGGCCCTTCGCCGGTCGCGCTCAGCCCGCGATCATGCGGCCAGCGGACTTGAGGTGCTCGCACGCCTGGGTCACCCGCGTGGCCATGGCCTGCTCGGCGGCCTTGAGGTAGCTGCGCGGGTCGTAGGTCTTCTTGTTGCCGACCTCGCCGTCGATCTTCAGCACACCGTCGTAGTTGGTGAACATGTGCGCGGCGATCGGGCGGGTGAAGGCGTACTGGGTGTCGGTGTCGATGTTCATCTTCACCACGCCGTAGGAGACGGCCTCGTGGATCTCCTCCAGCAGCGAGCCGGAGCCGCCGTGGAAGACGAGGTCGAACGGCTTGGACCCGGCGGGCAGGCCCAGCTTCTCGGCCACCACGTCCTGGCCCTGCTTGAGGATCTCCGGGCGCAGCTTGACGTTGCCCGGCTTGTAGACGCCGTGGACGTTGCCGAAGGTGGCCGCCAGCAGGTACCGGCCGCGCTCACCCGCGCCCAGCGCCTCGACGGTCTTCAGGTAGTCCTCGGAAGAGGTGTAGAGCTTCTCGTTGATCTCGTTGTCGACGCCGTCCTCCTCGCCGCCGACCACGCCGACCTCGATCTCCAGCACGATCCTGGCCTTGGCCGCCGCGTCGAGCAGCTCGGCGGCGATCTGCAGGTTCTCGTCCATCGGCACGGCGGAGCCGTCCCACATGTGCGACTGGAACAGCGGGTTGCCGCCCGCGGCGACGCGCTCGGCGCTGATGGCGATCAGCGGCCGGACGAAGCCGTCGAGCTTGTCCTTGGGGCAGTGGTCGGTGTGCAGGGCGACGTTCACCGGGTACTTCGCGGCGACGACGTGGGCGAACTCGGCCAGCGCGGTCGCGCCGGTCACCATGTCCTTCACCTTGGTGCCGGAGGCGAACTCGGCGCCGCCGGTGGAGAACTGGATGATGCCGTCGCTCTCCGCCTCGGCGAAGCCCCGCAGGGCGGCGTTCAGCGTTTCCGACGAGGTCACGTTGATCGCGGGGTAGGCGAACTCGTTCGCCTTGGCCCGGTCGAGCATCTCCGCGTAGACCTCGGGCGTGGCAATGGGCATCGGGGGCTCCTCCTCGGGATGGCCATGCGCCGTTCTGCCGCATCCTACGAAAAGCGGGGCGCCTGCGCGTCGGGCACACTGGCGCAATGGCGACCGCTACCTGGAACGGCGAGGTCATCGCCGAGAGCGACGACACGGTCATCGTCGAGGGGAACCACTACTTCCCGATCGATTCGGTCCACCAGCACTTCCTGCGGCCGTCGGAGACCACGACGCACTGCCCGTGGAAGGGCGACGCCAGCTACTACACGCTGCACGTCAACGGCGAGGACAACCCCGACGCCGCCTGGTACTACCCCGAGCCCATGGAGGCTGCCGAGCAGATCCGCGGCCGGGTCGCGTTCTGGCGCGGGGTCGAGGTCCAGGGCTGACCCGTTACCGAAATTAACTGTTACCGCCGGTAGCTTACCGGCGGTAAGGTGCGGTACCGTCGCCCCACTGACCGACTGCGAGGAGGCATCGGATGGGTGCGACGAACCTGTTCGCCCGCGAGCACGGCGTCGATGGCAAGGTCGTGATGATCACCGGGGCGGCCCGGGGGCTCGGCGCGGGGCTGGCGAAGCGGCTGGGGGCGCGCGGCGCGAAGATCGCGCTCGTCGGCCTCGAACCCGACGAGATGGCCAAGGTCGCCGTCGAGTGCGGGCCGGACGCGGCGGTCTTCGAGGCCGACGTCACCGACTGGGCCGCGATGGAGTCCGCCGTCCAGGGCGTCGTCGAGCGGTTCGGCGGCATCGACATCGTCGTCGCCAACGCGGGCATCTCGGCGGCGGGCTTCGTCCGCTCGGTCGACCCGGCCGCGTTCGAGCGCACCATCGAGGTCGACCTGCTCGGCGTCTGGCGCACGGTCCGGGTGGCGCTGCCGCACGTCATCGAGCGCCGCGGCTACATCCAGATCGTGTCGTCGCTGGCGGCGATCACGCACGCCCCCGCGATGGCCCCGTACGCCGCTGCCAAGGCGGGCGTCGAGGCGTTCGGCAACTGCCTGCGCGCCGAGGTCCGGCACCTGGGCGTGGCCGTCGGCGTCGCGCACCCGTCGTGGATCGCCACGGACCTGGTGCACGGCGCGGACGAGCACCCGGTGTTCGGCAAGCTGCGCGCGGCCATGCCCGGCCCGATGGGCAAGACGCACCCGGTGTCGGTCGCGCTGGACGCGATGGAGAAGGGCGTGCTGCGCCGCGACCGGACGATCCACGTGCCCGGCTGGGTCGGCGCGCTGAAGCTGATCCGCGCGTTCCTCCCGCCGATCATCGAGATCGGCGGCAGGCTGCGCGGCAACATGGTCGCCCGCGCCGACAAGGAGGCGCTGGCCGACGTGGCCGCGCGCGGCGCGGCGGCGTCGTCGCGCCCGGTCGGCCCGGGCGGCGCGGCCGCGATGAAGGGCAGGTAGGCGCGATGGCGTCCCGCCGGGAGCTGATCAGGATGACCGGCGCGGAGGTGGCCGGCTTCCTGGCCGCCGAGCGCACGATGTCCGTCGCCACGCTCGGCCCCGGCGGGCGCCCGCACCTGGTCCCGCTCTGGTTCGTGCCCGGGTCGACCCTGTCGACCTGGACGTACGGCAGCTCGCAGAAGGTCGCCAACCTGCGCCGGGACCCGAGGGCGACGGTGCTGGTCGAGGCGGGCGAGTCGTACGAGGAGCTGCGCGGGGTCAGCATGGAGTGCGACGTCGCGCTCGTCGAGGACGAGGCCGGGGTCGTGCGGATCGGCTCGGCGCTGCTGCACCGCTACAGCGGCAGCGAGGAGGCCGCGACGGCGGCCGCGCAGTTCGTCAGGGCCCAGGCCGCCAAGCGGGTCGGGCTGGTGTTCACCCCGACCCGGGTGACGTCCTGGGACCACCGCAAGCTGGCCGGGACCTACTGAGCCCAGGGGCCCATCAGGATCTTCCACTCCCGGATCTCCCGGCGGGCGGCCACGTTCTCGGTCGTGTACGGGTCCTTGGCGATCAGCTCGTCGAGGGCGGCCCGGTCCTCGGCGGAGACGACGAAGAAGCCGCCGGAGTCGTCGGCCCACGGGCCCGCGGCCAGCACGCGGCCGGACTCGACGTATCCGGCCAGCCACTCGCGGTGGGCGGGGCGCACGGAGTCGAGGAGCGCGCGGTCGTCGGTGTACGTGGTGTCCACGGTGAACCAGGCCATGGCTGAATCTTGACACGCGATGCGACCTGTTCCCCGGGTGCTTGCGGGTAAGGTTTGCCCGTGGCAGGGGATGCGAGCGCCGAGGGGCAGGCCGAGAAGAGCGTCGAGCAGACGCTGACCCGGCTGCGCGCCATCGATCTGAAGAGTTCACCGGCCGCCCGGCCGGACGCCCCGCTGACCCTGGAGGACCTCTACCGGACCCACCGCATGCGGCTGATCCGGCTGGCGCTGCTGCTGGTCGACGAGCCCGCGACCGCGGAGGACGTCGTCCAGGAGGCGTTCACCGGGCTGCACCGGCACTGGGGCAACCTGCGCGACTCAGCGGCCGCGGTCGGCTACCTGCGGACGGCGGTCGTCAACGGCTCGCGCAGCGTGCTGCGCAGGCGCAAGACCGCCCGCGAGTACACGCCGCCGCACGCGCCCAACGCCCGCTCGGCCGAGAGCCTGGCGATGCTGACCGCCGAGCACCAGCACGTGGTCAAGGCCCTCCAGCAGCTCCCGCCCCGCCAGCGCGAGGTGCTGGTGCTGCGCTACTACGGCAACCTCTCCGAGGCCGAGATCGCCGAGGCGGCGGGCATCTCCCGGGGTACGGTGAAGTCGACGGCGTCGCGTGCGCTCGAAGCCCTCCAGAAGATCATGAACGCGCCCTAGCGATACTCCAGCCGGGCTCAAGTTGGTTTAGACCATTGCGGTATAGACCAATAGACTGCCACTGTGCACACCGATCGCGGGTGCGCGGCGGAACGGCTCGGAGGACACATGGCAGGACAGCTCATCGCAGGCGGCAGGCTGGTCACCCCCGACGGCCTGCTGGACGACGGCTGGCTGCTGGTCGAGGAGGGCGAGATCGCCGCGCTGGGCGCGGGCGAGCCGCCGCGCGCGGACCGCGTGGTCGACGCCGAGGGCGCGTGGGTCGTGCCCGGCTTCGTCGACATCCACTGCCACGGTGGCGGGGGCGAGCCGTTCACCAGCGGAAACGCCGACCGCATCGCCTCGGCCGTGGCCACCCACGCCCGGCACGGCACCACGACGCTGCTGGCGAGCCTGGTGTCCCGCCCGATCCCGGAGCTGGTCTCCCAGATCGCGGCCCTGCGCGAGCTGACCGAGGACGGCCTGCTGGCGGGCGTCCACCTGGAGGGCCCGTTCCTCTCCGCCGTGCGCTGCGGCGCCCACGACCCCGCGATCCTCTGCCCCCCGGACTCCGACTCGGTGGCCGCGGTCCTCCGCGCGGGCCGGGGCGCGGTCCGCATGGTGACCATCGCCCCCGAGCTGGAGGGCTCGGTCCGCGCCGTCCGCCAGCTGGTGGACGGCGGCGCGCTGGCGGCCATCGGCCACACCGACGCCATCGAGTCCCAGGTCATGCCCGCCGTGGACGCGGGAGCCACGGTCGCCACCCACCTGTTCAACGGCATGCGCCCCCTCCACCACCGCGAACCCGGCCCGATCGGCGCCCTCCTGTCGGACCCGAGGGTGACGGTGGAGCTGATCTGCGACCTGGTCCACCTGAGCCCCACGATCGTCCGCCTGGCCGCCCGGCACGCGGGCCCCGAGCGGACCGTCCTGGTCACCGACGCCATCGCCGCGGCCGGTGTCGGGGACGGGACGTACGACATCGGCGGCCTGGAGGTGGTCGTCAAGGACGGCGTGCCGACCCTGGCGGGCGGGACCTCGCTGGCGGGCAGCACGCTGACGATGGACGCCGCTTTCCGGAACCTGGTGGAGACGTGCGGCCTGTCGGTCCAGGACGCCGTGGCCGCGACCGCCACCCGGCCCGCGGCCCTGCTGGGGCTGGGCGAGGTCACGGGCAAGCTGGCGAAGGGCCTGCGGGCCGACGTGGTGCTGCTGGATCGCGGCTTCCACCCGACGGCCGTCCTGCGCCGAGGCGAGTGGATCAGCTGACCTGATCGCCGCCGCCGCTGACGCCCCGGGAACTAGGGACGCCAGCGGCGGAACCATCAGTCACTACGTGGTCAGCGTCCACGAGTCGATGTAGCCGGTGTCGTTCGTCGCGATGTCCTGAACCCGCAGCTTCCACGTCCCGGCGCGGGACTCGGAGGACAGGTTCACGGTGGCCGTCCCGATGACGTTGTCCGCGCTGTCACTGGTGCTGGAGTTCTTCAACCGGTAGGCGGTCCCGTCCGGCGCCACCAGGTCGATCACCAGGTCGCCCCGGAACGTGTGCTGGATGGAGACGTCGACCTTGCTGGTGGCCGAAGCGGTCCCCGAGCAGGACAGGCTGATCGGGCTCTCCGCGGTGGCGTTGTCGTAGATCGTCACGTTGGTGCCGTTGGTGGCCGGGGCGCAGGTCCCCGGCGTGCCGCCACCGGTGGTCGCCTTGGTGTCCAGCGTCCAGGTGTCGAGGTAGCCGGTGTCGTTCGTCGCGACGTCCTGCACGCGCAGCTTCCACGTCCCGGCGGCGGTCTCGCTCGACAGGTTCACCGTGTACGTCTGGTTGATGTTGTCCGCCGACGACCCGGTCCGGTTGTGCAGCGTGTACGCGCTGCCGTCCGGCGCGATCAGGGAGACGACCAGGTCGCCGATGTAGGTGTGCACGATCCCGACCGTCACCGTCGCGCTGGACGAGGCGGTGCCGCAGGTCGACGCGATGGCGATGGAGCTCTCCACGGTCGCGTTGTCGTTGATCGTGTGGTTGGCGCCGTTGGTGCCCGAGCAGCCGGTCGGCTCCGGGTCCGGGTCGGGGTCGGGCGAGCCGCCGTTCATGAACGCGGTGTAGAGCAGGCGGTTCGGGGAGCCCGTGCCGATGCCGCTGAGCTTGTTGGTGCTGGCGTTGGTCACCAGCGCGTCGCGGACCTGGGCCGGGGTGGCGCCGGGGTTCTGCGCCAGGTAGACCGCCGCCGCGCCCGCGACGTGCGGGGACGCCATCGACGTGCCGGTCATCGTCGCGGTGCCGGTGCTGCTGGTGTGCGACGCGGAGACGATGTCCGTGCCCGGCGCCCAGATGTCGAGGCAGGAGCCGTAGTTGCTGGAGCTCGACCGCGCGTCGGTGCGGGTGCTGTTGCCGACCGTCACGCCCTCGGTGACGTACTGCGGGCTGTAGCCGCAGGCGTCGTCGGTGGAGTTGCCCGCGGCCATGACGAACTGCACGCCGCTGGCGATGAGCGCCTTGACGGCGTTGTCGGTCGCCGGGTCGGTGCAGCGCTGGCGGCAGCCGATGCTGTAGTTGACCACGGCGGGCTTCACCGCGTTGTTCTTGACCCAGTTGATGCCCGCGATGATGTCGTCGCTGGAGCCGGAGCCCTGGCAGTCGAGCACGCGGACGGCGTGGATGGTGGCCTTCTTGGCCACGCCGTAGCGGGTGCCCGCCGCGGACCCGGCGACGTGGGTGCCGTGGCCCTGGCAGTCGCTCGGGTTGCTGTCGCCGTCGACGAAGTCGTACCCGGCGGCGATGCGGCCGGTGAAGTCGGAGTGGCCTGCGTTGATGCCCGTGTCGAGCACGTAGACGTGGGCGCCCTGGCCCGCGTTGGTCGGGTAGGTGTAGGCGCCGTTCAGCGGCAGGTCGCGCTGGTCGATGCGGTCGTCGCCCCAGTTCGGCGGGTTGGTCTGGGTGTCGACGGCGGCCATCTGGACCGCCTGCTGGACGTACTCGACGTCCGGGTCCGCGGCGAGTCTGCGCGCCTGCTGCTCGGTCATGGTGACCGAGAAGCCGTTGATCACGTCGAGCCGGTGCCGGACCGCGCCGCCGTAGCGGCGGGCCTTGTCGGCCGAGGTGGTCTGGAGCGCGCCGGGGTTGTCCTTGAGCTTGACGATGTAGCGGTCCTTCGCCGCGCCGGGCGCGCCCGCGCCGAGGATGGTTCCCTCGGCGGCGGCGGGGACGGACAGCACGGCGATTCCGGTGGCCGCGGCGCCGAGCAGCACTGCCGCTCTGGTCGCCGCGCCACGCAGGGTGGTGAGCTTCATGCCGATTCCTAAATCTCGCAGGGAGCGCACAGCGGCAGGGTGCGGGATCGAGGGCCCGCGTCCACAAGGGACCTGTGCGCCGGGCGGGATGCTGCCATCCCGCGCGAGATTTGAGAAGTCCTCAGTCCACTCTGGCAATTGGGGAACGCGGCAGCTTGATTCAGCCGAACGCCGCGCTCATCATGTCGGCCTCAGAGAATCGCGGCGGGCGCGTACCCGGCCGCTTCCGGGAAGCGCTCCAGCACCGTCTCGACGCGCTTGACGACCTCGGCGACCTGCGCGCCCGCGACCCCGGTGAACGGCAGCCGGTCGGCCAGCAGCGCGTCGAGTTCGGCGCGGTCGAGCGGGATCCGCGCGTCGGCGGCGAGCCGGTCGAGCAGGTCGTTGCACTCGACGCCCTCCTCGCGCATGGCCAGCGCGACGGCGACCGCGTGCTCCTTGATCGCCTCGTGCGCGGTCTCCCTGCCGACGCCCGCGCGGACCGACGCCATGAGGACCTTGGTGGTGGCCAGGAACGGCAGGTACCGGTCGAGTTCGCGCTCGATCACCGCCGGGTACGCGCCGAACTCGCCGAGCACGGTCAGGAACGTCTCAAGGAGACCGTCTACGGCGAAGAACGCGTCCGGCAGCGCGACCCGGCGCACCACCGAGCACGACACGTCGCCCTCGTTCCACTGGTCGCCCGCGAGTTCGCCCACCATGGACGCGTATCCGCGCAGGATCACGGCGAAGCCGTTGACCCGCTCACAAGAGCGCGTGTTCATCTTGTGCGGCATGGCCGACGAGCCGACCTGGCCCGGCTGGAAGCCCTCGGTGGCCAGCTCGTGCCCGGCCATCAGCCGGATCGTCTTCGCCAGCGACGACGGCGCGGCGGCCACCTGCACCAGCGCGGACACCACGTCGTAGTCCAGCGACCTCGGGTACACCTGCCCGACGCTGGTGAACACCGACGCGAAGCCCAGGTGCGCGGCCACCCGCGACTCCAGCTCGGTCAGCTCGGACGGACCGCCCAGCAGGTCGAGCATGTCCTGCGCGGTCCCGACCGGTCCCTTGACGCCGCGCAGCGGGTAGCGCGCGATCAGCCCGTCGAGCCGGGAGAACGCGACCAGCAGCTCGTCGGCCGCCGTGGCGAAGCGCTTGCCCAGCGTCGTGGCCTGGGCGGCGACGTTGTGCGAGCGGCCTGCCATCACCAGGTCGGCGTGCTCGGCGGCGAGCCGGGCCAGCCGGGCGAGCACGGCGGCGACGCGCGCGCGGATCAGCTCCATCGAGCGCAGCACCTGCAGCTGCTCGACGTTCTCGGTCAGGTCGCGGGAGGTCATCCCCTTGTGCACGTGCTCGTGCCCGGCGAGGGCGTTGAACTCCTCGATCCGCGCCTTGACGTCGTGGCGGGTCACCCGCTCGCGCGCGGCGATGGACTCCAGGTCGACCTGGTCCAGCACCCGGCGGTAGTCGTCGATGGCGGCGGCGGGCACGTCGACGCCGAGGTCGGCCTGCGCGGCGAGGACGGCGAGCCACAGCTCCCGCTCCATCCGGACCTTCGCCTCGGGCGACCACAGGGTGGCCAGCTCGACCGAGGCGTAGCGGCCTGCGAGGACATTGGGGATACGCGGCTTCTGCACGTTGGGCCACTCTAGCCGAGGGCCCGGCGCAGCATCCGCCGCGCGTTCTCCCGGGGATCGGGGTCGACCTCGATCAGGGCGTTCACCACGGCCCCGTCGACCAGGGCGATCAGCTGCTCCAGCCGATCGGCGTCGATGGGCACGCCCATGGCGGCGAACGTGGCCAGCAGGAGCTTGCGCAGCTCGCCGCCGAGTTCCAGCATCAGCGGCCGCAGGTAGGGCCTGCGGCCGGTCGCCACCAGCCGCTCGTAGCGCAGCAGGACGGCCTCGAAGTCGCCGTCGGGCGCAGGCGGCCCGAGCAGCTGGTCGAGCACCAGCTCGACCAGCGTCTCCGGCGGCCGCTCCGCCAGCGAGTCCAGCAGCTCGTAGCCCTTGGCCAGCTCGGCGCGCCCGTGGTACTCCAGCGCGGCCATCACCAGCTCGTCCAGCGACTGGAAGTAGTAGGTCGTGGAGGCCAGCGGCAGCCCGGCCCGCTCGGCGACGGCCCGGTGGCGCAGCGCGTCGAAGCCGCCCTCGATCAGCAGCTCGGCGGCCGCCTCGACCAGCGCCTGGCGGCGACGCTCGCCCTTCGGGGTGCTCGCGGTGGTCAAGTCACAACTCGTCGGCGAGCCCGTCGGCGATCGCGCGCGCGTCGGCGGCGTCCAGCGGCGGGGCGGCCGAGCCGGGCACCGGCTCGATCACCACGACCAGCGTGCCGCCGGACTCCGCGACGGCCACCGCGCCCGCGGTCCCGGACGGGCGGTCCTGCCAGGGCGGCTGGAGGGTGAACGGGGTGCCCTCGGGCACGACCATCAGCGAGAGGAGGCCCTTGCGCGGGCCGTCGGCCACAGGGAGGGCGACGGACTTCGCGCCCGGGGGGCAGACCAGCGGGGAGGCCACCGGCGCACCGGCGGAAGTGGCGGCCGGGAGTTCGCCCGCGAGGGCAGCAGCGAACTCCCCGGCCGCCGTTCCACACCCCGTGGGGGTGCCGCCGGGTTCAGACCCGGCGCTCCCTGCGACTTCGCCCCCCTGCTTGGGCGTTGTCACCGAGAGGTCTGGGGTGGCGCGATCCTCTGCGCCGTCACGAGGTACCTCGTATGGAGCAGCGGTTTCGTTACCTTCGAGTACGGACGGAGAGGCCGCCGCCGCCGAATCGTTACCGGAACCACCGTTCGGCCCAGTCCACAACGCGACGCCGGTCGCGGCGCCGCCGACCAACAGGGCGAAGCCTAGCGCCGATCCGGCCAGAAGTCCGTTCCTCTTTCGGGTCAACCTCGCCGACTCCGCCGTGACGTCGCCCTCGTCGAAGGTGGGCGCGGGCACGTCCCGGACGGCGTCCTGGAACAACGAGGAAATGCGCTTCTCGTCCATCGACTCCCACCTCCCCTACTGGGCTGACCTCAGGTCGTCCAACGCGTCGCCGAGCACTGTCCGCAAGGTTGCCAGTCCGCGCGCGGTCTGGCTCTTGACGTTGCCCTCCGAGCACTTGAGCACGGCAGCCGTGGCGGCCACGTCCAAGCCTTCCAGGAACCGCAGGACCAGCACCGCCCGCTGCCTCGGCGGCACCCCGGCCAGGCCGTCGAGCAGCGCCGACCGGGTGGCCACGGTGTCGCTCATGTCACCACCGGCCCCGTCGCGGGCAGGCCGCTCCGGGACGGCGTCGACATGGCGCTCCCGCCGCCACGGCCGCCGCGACTCGTCGATCGCCGCCCGCACCACGCTGCGGCGGACGTAGGCGTCCAGGGCCCCTTTGTCCCGGACCTTGCGCCACCTGCGGTGCAGTGCGACGAACGCGGTCTGCGCCAGGTCGTCCGCCCGGTGCCAGTCGCCGCAGAGCAGGTACGCGGTCCGCCGCACGGCGTCGCGCCGGGCGGCGAAGTACTCCGCGAACTCCCGCTCCTCGCTCTGGTCCACGCGGACGCTCCTGTTGTTCCGGACTGGGGACGGATCTGTGGTGCCCAACGGTTGCACGGACCGGGTGGGAGACGCACGCCACCCCCGGCAGCAGCCGCGCGCGCGTGGCTGTGGTGTGATCTGTTCGTGACCTTCCCCCGCATCGACCTGCGCTCGGACACCGTCACCCAGCCCGATGACGGCATGCGGGCCGCCATGGCCGCCGCCGAGGTCGGCGACGACGTCCTCGACCACGACCCCACCATGCGCGAGCTGGAGGAGCGCGCCGCCGACCTGCTCGGCATGGCCGCGGCCCTGTGGGTGCCGAGCGGCACGATGGGCAACCTGATCGCGCTCATGCACCACCTGGAGCGCGGCGACCGCTACCTGGCCCCGCGCGCCGCGCACGTGCTGGAGGCCGAACTGGGCAGCGGCGCGTGGCTGGCGGGCGGCATGCCGCAGCCGCTGGACTGGTCGGCGGGGCCGGGCCGGATCGCGCCCGAGGACCTGCGGGTCCACCTGGGCGGGGACGGCCCGTACTACACGCTGCGCACCCGGTTGCTGTGCCTGGAGAACACCCACAACTTCGCAGGCGGCGCGGTCACCCCGCCCGACGAGCACGCCAAGCTGGTCGCGCTGGCCGCCGACGCGGGCGTGCGCGTGCACCTCGACGGGGCCCGGATCTGGAACGCCGCGGTCGCCCTCGGCGTGCCGCCCGCCGCGCTGACCGTGGGCGTGGACACGGTGCAGGTGTGCCTGAGCAAGGGCCTGGGCGCGCCGGTCGGGTCGCTGGTGTGCGGGTCGGCGGAGTTCGTCGCCGAGGCCCGGCGGCTGCGCAAGATGCTCGGCGGCGGCGTCCGGCAGGGCGGCGTGCTGGCCGCGGCGGGCCTGCTCGCCCTCGACCGGGTCCCGGAGCTGGCCGCCGACCACGCCAACGCCGCCCGCCTCGCCGACGGCCTGGCCGCGCTGGGCTGGCAGGTGGCCAAACCGGAGACCAACATCGTCATCGCCGCCGTCCCGGACACCCGGCACGCCCTGGCCACCCTCGACCGGCTCGGGGTGGCCGCGGTCGCCGTGCCCGGCGGGGTCCGGTTCGTCACGCACCGCGACGTGACGACGGCCGACATCGACGAGGCGCTGGCCAGGATCAGGGCGGACTCGACCCGGACCGGTTGACCCCGGCGAGCTCGGCGCGCAGCGCGGCGAGTTCCCCGCGCATGGCGACGACCTCGGCGTAGGTGGACTCGTCCTTGTCCTCGGCGCCCGCGATCTTCTCCAGGAACCAGGACGCGATCGTGCCCGTGGCCACACCGATGAGCGCGATGCCGCCGATCATCAGGGTGGCCGCGATCAGCCTGCCCTCGGTGGTCACCGGGTAGCGGTCGCCGTAGCCGACGGTGGTGATCGTGGTCAGCGTCCACCAGAGCGCGTCGCCGAAGGTGGTGATGTTGGCCTCCGGATCGCGGCGCTCGGCGTCGAGGACGGCCAGGGCGGCGGCCAGTCCGATCAGGAGCGTCGTGCCCGCGACGTAGATGCCGACCCGGCCGCGCAGTCCGGAGCCGAACCGGCGGTTGAGCACCCGCAGGACGGTCAGCAGCCGCAGCGCGCGGAGCTGGCGCACCATCGGCAGGGCCACCGCGAGCAGGTCGAGAATGTGCCTGCCGACGAACCGCAGTTTGCGCCGGGCCAGGGACAGCCGGATGACGTAATCGGCGGCGAACAGCACCCAGATCACCCAGAGCGTGCCTTCCAGCACGGAGTGCAGGCCCCGGTCCATGCCCTCGTCGAGCACCTGCCAGGCGTAGACGCCCAGGAACAGCAGGGCCAGCGTGGTCAGCGCGAGGTCGGTGCGCGCTTCCCACGCGCTGACCGCGGGTTCGGTCTCATCGGTCTGCTTGGACACGCGGACATGCTGAACCCCCCGACCGCGATCGGGCAAACCTCAGCCGCGGATCTGCTTGCGCGCGCCCCTGCCCTTGATCGCGCCGTAGGCCGCCACGCCGACGGTCGCCACGGCGGCGACGATCAGCAGCGTGCCGAGCACCTCGAACACGAAGCCGAGCACACTGAACGCGATCCAGATGACGATGATCGCGCCGATGATCTTGATCAGCATCTGCGCCTCCCGGTTTACCCAGGTCAACGCTTCGCGACGGTCGAGGGTTCCGCGCAGGGGCACCCCGGTCCGGATGTCAGCGCAGCCAGCCGCCGATCCGCGCCAGCGCCTCGCGCACGTCCTCGGTGGAGCCTGCGAACGACAGCCGGACGAACCGGCGCCCGGCCACGGGGTCGAAGTCGATCCCCGGCACGATCGCCACGCCGGTGTCGGCGAGCAGCCGCTTGCAGAAGTCCATGGAGTCGTCGGTGAGGTGGGACACGTCGGCGTAGGCGTAGAACGCGCCGTCGGCGGGGGCGACCTCGGTGACGCCCAGGTCGGCCAGTCCCGCGATGAGGATGTCGCGGTTGGTCCGGTAGCGGGTGACGTGGGTGTCGAGTTCGGCGTAGGTCGCGGGGGTGAAGGCGGCCACGGCGGCGTGCTGGGCGATCGCCGGGGCGCAGAGGTGGAAGTTGCCGGTCAGCCGGTCGACCGCGCGGTGCAGGCCGGGCGGGACCAGCAGCCAGCCGAGGCGCCAGCCGGTCATGCCGAAGTACTTGGAGAAGGAGTTGACCACGACGGCCTCGCGGGAGGACTCCCACGCGCACGCGGTCGGGACGCCGTAGGAGATGCCGTGGTAGATCTCGTCGCTGATCAGCCGGACGCCGCGCTCGGCGCACCAGGTGGCGATGGCGGCGAGTTCGGCGGCGTCGAGGACGGTGCCGGTCGGGTTGGCGGGGCTGGCGACGATCACGCCGTCGAGCGGGCCCGCCTCCTCCAGCATCGCGACGGTGGGCTGGAAGCGGACGTCGGCGCCGCAGGGGAGGTCGACGACCTCGCAGCCCAGCGCGGACAGGATGTTGCGGTAGGCGGGGTAACCCGGCCGGGCGAGGGCGACGCGGTCGCCCGCGTCGAAGGCGGCGAGGAAGGCGAGCAGGAAGCCGCCGGAGGAGCCGGTGGTGACGATGACGTCGGACTCGGCGATGTCGAGGTCGTAGCGGCGGTAGTGGGCGGCGATCGCCTGCCGCAGCTCGGGGATGCCGACCTGCTCGGTGTAGCCGAGGGGACCGGCGTCGATCGCCTCGGCGGCGGCGCGCCGGACGGCGGCGGGCGCGCCGGTGGACGGCTGGCCCGCGGCGAGGGAGATGACGTCGCCGTGGCTGCGCTGGCGGGCGTTGGCCGCCGAGACGACATCCATGACGTGGAAGGGCGGGATGTCGGCCCGCTCCGCGACCTTGTGGAACTGCATGGGCTGGAGCCTATGTTCTCGCCGAGGAGCGCCGGACGACGAAGGCGACCCGGCGCTCCTCGGCCGCTCCACGGCGGTGGCTGCCGACGGCGGCCCCGCAGCCACCGGTCCCCGGATGCCGTAGGTGGACGCGGGGAAGTGAAACGGCGGCAGGACGCCCGGGTGAGGGCTGTCCTGCCGCCGTCGAGCTGGATCACCGCTGCCGGGACCCGGCTAGCGCTTCACCTCGGCGAGAAGCGCGTCGACCGAGCGCGGCGGGAACCAGAGCACCCCACCGTCCCGGCACTTGGAGTCGCGCACGCCAGCGATATCGGCATCACGCGCCAACTCCACACAGTTGTTGTCGCCACCGCTGAAACTGCTGACACGCCACTCCATAGCTACTTCTTCACGTGAGCCAGGAACGCGTCGAACGCGAACGAGGGGAGCCGGAGCGCCCCACCGTCCCGGTGCTTGGAGTCCCGCACACCAGCGACCTCGACACCACGCGCCAGCTCCACACAGTTGTTGCTTCCTCCGCTGAAGCTGCTGGTACGCCACTCAGTGCTCATAGTTCCTCCATCGCCTCGGCCTGCGCCCTGATCAACGCCGCCGACTCCGCACCGGACAGCGCTAGGGCGGACACGTCCTGGAACATCGCCACGAACTTGGCGGTGTCGGCCGCGTCGTCTACCCATTCTCCTCCGCCGGGGTACTCCAGGTACACCGTGTTCGGATCTTCGTCTTCGAAGCCGAAGATCGTCACCGGGCCGGACATCGTGCCGTACGCACCGGCTCCATAGTCGATGACCTGGATCTCGATGTTGTCGCGCTGACCGGCGGCAAGCAGGTGCCTGAGTTGGTCGGCCATGACGGAGGGCCCGCCGACGCGGCGCTTGATCACGGCCACGTCGAGGACGGCGTGCAGCCGAAGAGGCTGATCGCCTTCGAGGAGTCGCTGGCGTGCCAGGCGCGCATTGACCAGCCGATCTTGTTCAACAGAGGTGTCGACGATCCGGTAGGAGGACTGCTGGATCGCTGCCGCGTATTCAGCGGTCTGAAGCAGACCGGGCACGCAACACGGTTGAACCTCGCTGATCGTTGTCGCGTCCGCCTCGGTCCGCAGGAACGCCCGGAACTTCGGTGGGACAGCAGAGGAGAAGGCAATCCGTGTGCTGTCCTGTTTGGCGTCCTCCCAGAGACTTTCCACCTCCGCACGTTCCTCCGCGGTGGCGTTGTAGAGCACGAGCATCGTCGACAACTCGGCGAAGGCGCAGAGGTTGTAACCGTTCTCGTACTTGGAGACCTGTCCCGCTGATCGACGCAGCAACGCGGCGACCTGCTCGATGGTGTGGCCGGACCGTTCGCGGAGACGGGCCAGGGTCTGACCCACCTTGCGCTTCCGCCTTGTCTGCATGCTCGGCATGGGCAACACCCTAGGTCGCTAGACCGAGGGGCGATAGTCACTCGAACGAAGGATGTTGGGGAGATTTTTCGCCCTTTATCGTTTCCCTGTCGACGGGATCGCGGACTGCCATGGCGGGTCGACGCCTCCATCCCCGCCGTGGACTCCGCGGCCGCGGTCCCGTCGGCCCGACTCACCGAGCGGGACACCAGGGCAGGAAGAGGGCAGACATGTCGGGACGGCGCAGGTCACCACAGGCGCGGGATCGGATTCTCGGAGCACAGCTGCGGACCATCCGCATGGAGCGAACAGACCTCTCCCTGGAACAGGCGGCCGAGGTGTCCATGATCTCCCTGTCCACGCTGAGCCGCATCGAGAACGGCAAGCGGCACATCACCAGCGAGGACGTCGCCCTCCTCCTCACCATCTACCGCGTGCCCGCGCGCCAGCGCGCCCTGCTGGTCGACGCCGCCCGGGCCGAGGTGCCGAGCGGCTGGTGGCAGGGGCGGCTGCCCGGCCTGCCGCCGGACATCGGCGTGGCCAGCCACGAGTGCACCGCGACCGCGCTCACCAGCTGGTCGATCGCGGTCCTGCCCGAGCTGCTCCAGACCCGCGCCTACGCCTCCGCCTTCCTGCGCATGAACGGCACGGAGCAGCGCGAGATCGACACCCTCTGGGAAACCCGCGCGCGGCGGCGGGACCAGGTCTTCGCCAGGGCCGACATCACCGCCTTCGTCCACGAACTGGCCCTGCACACCCCGTTCGGCGGCCGGGCGGCCCTGAAAGAGCAGCTCCACCACCTGCTCGCTTCCGTGGACCGGGGCATCGGCGTGCGCCTGCTGCGCATCGGCGAGCCGCTGGGCGCGCTCGTCCACCCGTGGCTGCTGTGGGAGTTCCCGAGGGACCCCGCCGTCGTCCACGTCGGACTCCAGCGCAGCGAGGTGTTCCTCCACGAGCCCGAGATCGGGCTCTACCTCGCCGCGCGCACCGAACTCGCGCGGGCTGCGTGCACCGTGGCCGAGACGCGCACGGCCATCGCCGCGGTCATCGACCGGCTGTGACGTCCGCGGTCGCGTCCAGCCAGCGCTCGATCTCCTCCGGCGGGCCCGGTTTGGCGTAGAGCCAGCCCTGGGCGCTGTCGCAGCCGATGGCGCCCAGGCGGTCGGCCTGCTGCGGCTCCTCGACGCCCTCCGCGATGACCTCCAGGCCCAGCACGTGGGCCAGCGACACCAGGCTCGTCACGATCTGGCTGTCGGCGGGGTCGGCGGCGGGGATGCCGCGCAGGCCCTCCATGAACGACCCCGCCAGCTTGATCGCGTGGACCGGCAGGTGCCGCAGGTAGGCCAGGTTCGAGTACCCCGTGCCGAAGTCGTCGATCGCTATGCGCACGCCCAGGTCCGCCAGCCCGTGCAGCGCGGCCAGCGGCTTGCCCGTCGTCTCCATGATCGCCGACTCGGTGAGCTCCAACTGGATCGCGTTCGCCGGGATGTCCGCCGCGGCCAGGATCGTGCCGACGTCGGCGACCAGGGTCGGCTCCTCGGTCTGGCGGGCGGCGAGGTTGACGCTGACCCTCGGCGCGCGGCAGCCGTACGCGTCGCGCCAGCGGCGGGCCTGGCCAGCGGCCTCGCGCAGGACCCAGCGGCCGATCGGGACGATCAGCCCCGTCTCCTCGGCCAGGCCGATGAACTGGTCGGGCCCGAGCCGCCCGAACTCCGGGTGCGCCCAGCGCACCAGGGCCTCGACGCCGACCAGCGACCCGTCCGCGAGCCGCACGATCGGCTGGTAGTCGACGTAGAACTCCTCGCTCTCCACGGCGGCGGGCATCCGCGCCGACAAGGTGAACCGGGCGACCTCGCGGGCGTTGCGGTCGGGGTCGTAGTCGGCCCACCTGTTCTTGCCGTCGGCCTTGGCCCAGTACAGCGTCACGTCGGCGTCGCGCATGGTCTCGGCGGGGCTGGTGCCCGCGACCGGGCGCTCGACGACGCCGATGCTGGCCGACACCGACAGCCGGTGGCCGCCGATGCTGACCGGCTCGGCCAGCGCGGCGAGGATGCGCTCGGCGAGGTCGACCAGCTCGTCGCGGCCCGTGCTCTGCTCGACCAGCACCACGAACTCGTCGCCGCCCATCCGCGCGACCAGCCGGTTCGGGGCGGTGACCAGGGCGTCGAGGCGGGCGGCGACGGCGACCAGCAGCTCGTCGCCGACGTCGTGGCCGAGGCTGTCGTTGATGACCTTGAAGCCGTCGAGGTCGAGGTAGCAGACGCCGACGCGGTTCTCCTCGCCGAGGGCGAACGCGGCGGCGAGCCGCTCGGAGAACAGCGCGCGGTTGCCCAGCCCGGTGAGCGGGTCGTGGTTGGCCTGGTGGCGCAGCCGCTCCTCCAGGCTGTGCCGCTCGGTGATGTCCTCCATCATCCCGACCATGAACCGCGGGGCGCCGTTCTCGTCGCGGACCAGGGAGACCGACTGGTCGACCCACAGGCCGGTGCCGTCGGCGCGCTTCAGCAGGCGCTCCATGCGGTAGTGGTCGCGCTCGCCCGCGACCATCTCGGCGAACGGCTCGCGCATCGCGGCGGGCTCGTCCGGGAAGCGCAGGTCCGCCGCGGACATCCCGACCAGCTCGGCCTCCGGGTACCCGAACATCGCGGCGAAGGCGGCGTTGACCTCCAGCAGCGTGCCCACGGCGTCGGTGATCACGATCCCGATCGCGGCCTGGGTGAACATCGCCCGGAACCGGGCCTCGCTGGCCAGCAGGGCGGCCTCCACGCCGCGCCTGGCCTCCAGCGCCGCGCGGCGGATGGCCTCCTGGTCGCGGAAGATCCGCTCCTGCTGGGCGGCGACGAACCCGCTGGTCAGGGCCCCCTGCAGGGCGGGCAGGTGCGGGCCGGACAACAACTCCCCGAACAGTCGGACGCTGGCGGCCAGGGTCGCGGCGCCGGTCAGGCTGAGCTCGACGAGCGCGGTGCCGACCTTCTCGACCGCCGCCGTGTCGGGCTCGGGCGCGGCGAGCGCGGCGTAGACGACATCGGTCAGTCCGCGCACGCGGCCGACGAGCGTGGCCCGGTCGAGGGCCACGTATCCGGTGGAGACGAGTACGCCCGTCCACCTTTCGGCGAACGCGTCCGGTCCGACCGGTGCGGTGTCCACTTCTCACCCCTTCCGCCACTCCACGGACAGTTTCACCTGAACAACGCCTTGTCACCAGAGCGGTTGCGCATTTGCGGAGTGTCACCACCTCTGTTCACATGAGGCTTCCGGGTGACTACCGAAAGCGTCCGGGAACGAGGTGGCCATGGTCAAGTCTCCACCGCCGACCGGACGAGGTCCGCGCGCCCCTCGGCCGTCCGGTTATCAATTCACGCGAAAGCGTGACTTTTGGGTGGTTAATCAAGCACACTGGGTACTCGGGCGGCTACCTCCGGTTAGCCGCCCGCGTGAGGGCACTCGGAAGGGGCATCAACGATGAAGTCCTTGTTAGTGACGTCCGCACTAGTGCTGTCCACCCTGGTCGCGTCCCCTGCCGCGGCCGAGAGCGTCCTGGCCCAGGACCACCCGATGGGCTCCCAGATCCGCAAGCACGAAGGCGGCGACCGCAACGCGCGCAAGGCGCCGCCGGACCCGGGCGTGCAGGCGACGGTCGCGGGCATCGACGTCTCCGGCTGGCAGGGCAACGTCGACTGGGCGTACTGGTGGAACCAGGGCAAGCGATTCGCTTACGTGAAGGCAACCGAGGGCACGACGTACCGCAACCCGTACTTCGCGCAGCAGTACAACGGCTCCTACAACATCGGGATGATCCGGGGCGCGTACCACTTCGCGCTGCCCGACCGGTCGTCCGGCGCCACCCAGGCGCACTTCTTCGTCGACAACGGCGGCGGCTGGTCCCGCGACGGCAAGACCCTGCCGGGCGTGGCCGATCTGGAGTACAACCCGTACGGCGCGACCTGCTACGGCAAGACGCAGGCGCAGATGGCGGCGTGGATCGCCGACTTCAGCAACACCTACCGCGCCCGCACGGGCCGCGACGCCGTCTTCTACACCAGCACCAGCTGGTGGTCGCAGTGCGTCGGGACGGCGGCGCGGTTCGCCCACTCCAACCCGCTGTGGATCGCGCGCTACTCCTCGTCGGTGGGCACGCTTCCCTACAACTGGACGGTGTGGACGTTCTGGCAGTACACCTCGTCCCCGATCGATCAGAACTACTTCAACGGCGCCTACGACCGGCTGCAGGTGCTGGCCAACGGCGGCTGACCGCTGGACCGGCGGACCGACGGCGGGGCCGGGGCAGCCCCGCCGTCGGTCTGTCACGCGGCCCTGTCGCGAGACCCCAGTCACAAGACCCTGTCACGAGCGGGAACCGAACCCTCACGGGCCGCGTCTACCGTGCGTACCGACGGCCCGCCCGCTGGGGGTAAGGACATGGCGTTCTACGGCGACCCGGATGAGCTCGACCGCATCGCCACGCGCATCGAGCAGCGCGCGACCGAGATCCGCGACCACGGCACCTCGATGCTGACCCAGGCCGAGGCGATGCGCTGGAAGTCCATCGCCGCCGACCGGTGCCGGGAGACCGTCGCCAACGACCGCGCCGCCCTCGACGGCACCGCGGAGAAGTTCGACGCCGCCGCGGCGATCCTGCGCCAGCACGCCCAGGAGGTCCGCGAGCTGATCGCGGCCATCAAGCGGATCGCCGAGAGCGTCGTGAACTGGTTCAACGGCGCGATCGAGCGGTTCAACCAGGCGGTCGACGCCTTCAAGAACGCGGTCAAGGACATCGCCGACGGCATCGGCGACGCGCTGGGCTTCGGCGGCGACGCGCCGTCCCCGCCGCGGCCGCCGTGGGAGGGTTGGCGCTACCAGCCGGACAACCTGCCGCCGCCGGGCGACAAGGAGTGGCTGGAGGTCGGCAGGTTCATGCAGGCGCAGGGAGTGGCGTGATGGCCGCGTTGACCGCCGCGCACCGGCTGGTGCTGACGGCCGCCGAGTACGCCCACCTCGTGGGCGAGCTGGGCATGAGCATGCCGCCGGACTGGGCGCCCGCGCCGGACGTCACCACCGGGGCCGAGGCCGAGGCGCTGGCCGCGCGCGACATCGTCGTCGACGGCCGGGTGCACCCCTCCGTCGCGGCGAACCTGCGGGTGCTCAGCGGGCCGCAGATCATGTTCGACACCACGGCGACGATCAGCACCCGGGGGTCGCGCAGCCTGCACGCCATCGCCGGTCGGCTGGGCGCGTCGCTGTTCCTGCTGCCCGACGCCGCCGTCGAGCTGTCGATGTTCCAGGCGACCGACCTCGGCCGCGAGCTCGTCCGCGCGGTGCCCGCCGAGGAGCGCGGCGGCATCGGCTCCGCGCTCGACGCCGAGGAGGCCGAGCCGCTGCGCGGACGTGTGCCGCTGCGGGCCCTGCACGAGCTGGGCGTCGCCGAACTGCTGCGCGAGGCCGACCCGGAGGCCCCCGGCCACGTGCTCTCCGAGCTGAACCTGCCCGCCGATGAGGCCCGGTTCGCCACCGCCGTGCTGCGGCGCGCCGACGGCGTCCTGCACTGCCTGGTGACCGCGCTGATCGGCGAGGGCGTGCGGACCGCGCGGCTGACGTGGCTGCACAGCGACACCGGCTGGGTGGGCATCCGCCCGGCCCCCACGGGCGCCGACCGCGAGCTGGTGGACCTGGAGCCCGTCGCCCGGGAGGATTTCGGGGTCTGGCTGGCCCCCTTCGTGTCGGAGGCGCTGTCATGACCGGACCCGGGGTGACCAACCTGACCGTCGAGGGCGGCGCGGGCGGCACCGAGGCGCAGTACGAGGACCTCGCCGCGCTCGGCGACCTGACCGACGACGTCGCTGGCGAGACGCTGACCATCGCGATGGCCTCCCACGGCCACCTGGTGGACCCGAACGTCGTCGCCTCCGCCCTGCTCAACCCGGGCGGGGTGGCCCGGTTCGAGGCCGCGATGCTCGGCGCGCTCGACGGGCCGAGCGGGCTGACGGCGACCTCGGCCGCGATCGGCCTGCGCGGGCTGACCCTGCAGGCGACCAACCAGGCCTACCAGCTCGCCGACGACATCAACGCCAAGGCGCTGGAGGCCAGCCGCTGGCTGATGGGCGCGGCGGCGACGACGCTGCCCGGCCTCGCGGTCACCGGCGGGACGGCCGCCCTGATCGCCGCCGACATCATGCTGAACTACGACGGCGACGCCCAGCGCTGGCTGGTCGAGCACCCCGGCATGATCGACACCGTGCTGGGCATGGCCCCGGGCACGCTGAGCGCGCTCGGCCTGCCCACCGACATGGCCACGCTGACCGACCTGGCCGCGGCGGCCTACCCCGACGGCGACCCCGCGCTGGACCCGCCCTACGGGCAGCCGCCGGTCATCGACCAGAGCGTGCACGGCACCACCCCGCCGGACGGGCTCGGCGACCTGCTGGACGGCCTCGACCACCGCAACGAGACCGACGCCAACATCGACGTCAAGAAGGTCGTCGGACCGGACGGCACGGTCTCCTACATCGTCGACATCCCCGGCACCAAGGTGTGGAACCTGCCGGGCGGGGACCAGGGCAGCGCCAACGACTTCGGCACCAACGTCGACGCCATGGCGGGCAACGAGACCGTGCTGCAGGAGGGCATCGAGGAGGCCCTGCGCGCGGCGGGCGTGCCGTCGGACGCGCCGATCATGCTGGTCGGGCACAGCCAGGGCGGCATCGTCGCCGCGCAGGCGGCGGGCAACCTCGCCAACCCGGAGACCGGCGCCCCCTACAACGTCACGCACGTGGTGACGGCGGGCTCGCCGGTGGGCAACATCGACGTGCCCGACAACGTGCAGGTGCTCTCCCTGGAGAACAGCGGCGACATCGTGCCCCACCTCGACGCCAGGGACAACCCGGCCAGCGACAACCGCACGACCGTCACCTTCGACAACCAGACCGGGACCGCGGGCGGCAACCACGGCATCGGCGGGAACTACACCGACGCCGCGCGCCAGCTCGACCAGAGCGACGACCCCTCGGTGCGGCGGTTCATCGACAGCGCGGGCGGCTTCTTCGGCGGCCAGGAGGTCACGACCTACGAGTACACGGTGTCCCGCAAGTGATCCGCCGCGTCGCCGCCGGTCTCGCGGTGCTGCTGGCGGCCGCGGGCTGCTCGGACGAGCCCGAGCCGGTGCCCGTCGCCGAGGACTTCAGCGACACCGTGACCAGCCTGCTGCGCGCGGTCGACGGCGGCGCGACGCCGAGTTTCGGCGCGGAGACGTGCGGCGCGTGGCCCGCCACGCCCGACCAGGTCATCACCTGGGCCGACGCGACGCTGACCGGCGTCGCCCCCGAGCGGCTGCGCGCGGCGGCGGTCGCCGCGGGCTGGCAGCCCCAGACCGCCGACGGCGTCGACCTCGCCCTGGTCGGACCGCACGACGTGCTGCTCGCGCTGACCGGGGAGACCGTGCGCGCGGAACGGCCCAACTGCACCAAGTCCGGGGACTCGCGGCGGCTCGACCACAACGACTTCACCCGGCCGGACCCGACCGAGGCCCAGGCGCGGGCGGTGGCCGACGGTCAGGAGCGGGCCGCGCGGACCGCGGCGGCGATCAGGGGGATCATCGGGCTGGGCGGACGGGCGGCGGACGAGCCCGCGCTGGCCAACTGCGGCGGCGCGGGGCCGCGCGGCGTCACCTGGACCATGCGGGACACCGCGAAACTGCCCGCCAGGACCAATCTCCCCGCGGTTCTGTCCCAAATGGACGAGGAGCTGCGGTCGGCAGGCTGGACGACACAGTCCACACCGGACGGCATGACGGCGACCGGCGACGGCCTCACCGCGACGATCACCGCGCGGCACTCCTCGATCGAGGGCGACCCGAGCCCGTTCCTGCTGGAGATCCGGCCCGGCGAGTGCGTGCCCGTCACCGGGTCGTAGCGCGCGCCACGACCCGGTGACCGGGGCTCAGCCGAACAGGGCCGGGAGCGTGGCCTCCCACGCCGACCGCAGCTCGGGCAGCGGCAGCACGCCGACGCCCTGGATCTCCAGCGCGCCGGACTCCGGGTCCACCACGCCGGTCTTGCGCCACGGCAGCCCGCGCGCGGTGCACATGTCGGTGAACCGCAGCTCCTCGGTGCGCGGCACCGCGACCAGCACGCGCCCGGCCGACTCGCTGAACAGCTGGACGAACGGGTCGGCGTCCGGGTCGAGGAAGACCCGCGCGCCGGTCTCGCCGATCAGGCAGGCCTCCACCAGCGCCTGCGCGAGGCCGCCGTCGGACAGGTCGTGCGCCGCGGAGACCATGCCGTCGCGCGAGCCCGCGACCAGGACCTCGGCCAGCAGCTTCTCCCTGGCCAGGTCCACCTTCGGCGGCAGGCCGCCGAGGTGGCCGTGGATCTCGTGCGCCCACTCCGAGCCGTTGAACTCGTCGCGGGTCTCGCCGAGCAGCAGCAGCGTCTCGCCTGCCTCCGCGCCGATGCCGGTGGGGATGCGGCGGCGGACGTCGTCGATCACGCCGAGCACGCCGACGACCGGGGTCGGCAGGATCGCCGTGGTGCCGGTCTGGTTGTAGAAGCTGACGTTGCCGCCCGTCACCGGGATGCCCAGCTCCTTGCAGCCCTCGGCCAGGCCCTTCACCGCCTGTTCGAACTGCCACATGACCGCGGGGTCCTCCGGCGAGCCGAAGTTCAGGCAGTTGGTGACCGCCAGCGGCATCGCGCCGGTGACCGCGACGTTGCGGTACGCCTCGGCCAGCGCGAGCTGCGTGCCGGTGTACGGGTCGAGCTTGACGAAGCGGCCGTTGCAGTCGGTGGCCAGGGCCACGCCGCGGCCCGTCCGCTCGTCGATGCGGATCATGCCGCCGTCGGAGGGCTGGGCGAGCACGGTGCCGCCGCGCACGTAGCGGTCGTACTGCTCGGTGACCCAGCGCCGCGACGCCAGGTTGGGCGCGCCCGCCATGCGCAGGACCAGCTCGCGCAGCTCGTCCGGGGTGGACGGGCGGGGGAGCCGGTCGCTGGTGTCGGCCTGCAGCGCGTCCTGGAAGTCCGGGCGGGCGATCGGCCGGGCGTACATCGGGCCCTCGTGCGCCACGGTGCGCGGCGGCACGTCGACCACGGTCTCGCCGTGCCAGGTGATGACCAGCCGGTCGCCGTCGGTGACCTCGCCGATCACCGTGGCGATGACGTCCCACTTGGCGCAGACGGCCATGAACGCGTCCACGTTGGCGGGCTCGACGACCGCGCACATGCGCTCCTGCGACTCGCTGGAGAGCACCTCCGCGGGCGTCATGCCGGTGGCGCGCAGCGGCACCTTGTCCAGCTCGACGCGCATGCCGCCGTCACCGGCGCTGGCCAGCTCGCTGGTCGCGCAGGACAGGCCAGCGCCGCCGAGGTCCTGGATGCCGACGACGATGCCCGCCTGGAACAGCTCAAGGCAGCACTCGATCAGCACCTTCTCGGTGAAGGGGTCGCCGACCTGGACGGCGGGGAGCTTCTTGCGCCCCGTGCCGCCCTCCTCGCCGGAGAACGTCTCGCTCGCCAGCACCGACACGCCGCCGATGCCGTCGAGGCCGGTGCGCGCGCCGAACAGGATGACCTTGTTGCCCACGCCGGAGGCGTGCGCCAAGTGCAGGTCCTCGGTGCGCATCGCGCCCACGCACAGCGCGTTGACCAGCGGGTTGCCCTGGTAGCTTGCGTCGAACACGACCTCGCCGCCGATGTTGGGCAGGCCGAGGCTGTTGCCGTAGCCGCCGATGCCCGCCACGACACCGGGGAGCACGCGCTTGGTGTCGGGGTGGTCGGGCGCGCCGAAGCGCAGCGGGTCCATCACGGCCAGCGGGCGCGCGCCCATCGCCATGATGTCGCGCACGATGCCGCCCACGCCGGTGGCCGCGCCCTGGTAGGGCTCCACATAGGACGGGTGGTTGTGCGACTCCAGCTTGAAGGTGACCGCCCAGCCGTCGCCGATGTCGACCACGCCCGCGTTCTCGCCGATGCCCGCCAGCATCTTGGCCTGCATCTCCGGGGTGGTGTTGTCCTTCCAGTGCTTCCAGTGGATCTTGGAGGACTTGTAGGAGCAGTGCTCGCTCCACATCACCGAGTACATCGCCAGCTCGGCGTCGGTGGGACGGCGGCCGAGGATCTCCCGGATGCGGGCGTACTCGTCGTCCTTGAGGCCCAGCTCGCGGTAGGGCTGGCTCTGGTCCGGGGTGCTCGCGGCCTGCTCGACGGTGTCGGTCACGCCGTCACCACCGCGTCGAGCAGGGACAGGAAGATGCCCAGGCCGTCGTCGGAGGGGCCGGTGAGCGCGTCGATGGCGTGCTCGGGGTGCGGCATGAGGCCCACGATGCGGCCGCTCGGGTCGCTGATGCCCGCGATGTCGTCCAGCGAGCCGTTGGGGTTGGCGCCGACGTAGCGGAACACCACGCGGCCCTCGCCCTCCAGCTCGGCGACGGTCTCGGCGTCGGCGGTGTAGCGGCCGTCCATGTTCTTGATCGGGATGATGATCTCCGCGCCCTGCTCGTAGCGCGACGACCACGCGGTGGTGTTGTTCTCCACGCGCAGCCACTGGTCGCGGCAGACGAAGTGCAGCCCGGCGTTGCGCAGCAGCGCGCCCGGCAGCAGACCGGCCTCGCAGAGCACCTGGAAGCCGTTGCAGATGCCCAGCACCGGCATGCCCTTGCGGGCTGCGTCGACGACCTCGCCCATGACCGGCGCGAACCGGGCGATCGCGCCCGCGCGCAGGTAGTCGCCGTAGGAGAAGCCGCCGGGCAGGATCACCGCGTCGACCCCGCGCAGGTCGGCGTCGCCGTGCCAGAGCGCGACGGCCTCACCGCCCGCGGCGGTGATGGCGCGCAGCGTGTCGCTGTCGTCGAGGGTTCCGGGGAAGGTGACCGCGCCGATCCTCACGACTCCACCCGCCGCACGACGAAGTCCTCCACCACCGGGTTCGACAGGAAACCCTCGGCGATCTTGGCGAGCGTGGCGTCGTCGACGGAGTCGTCGACCTCCAGCTCGAAGTGCTTGCCCTGGCGGACATCGGACACGCCGGAGAACCCGAGGCGGGGCAGGGCGCGGGCCACCGCCTGTCCCTGGGGGTCGAGGATTTCCGGCTTGGGCATGACGTCGACGACGACTCGGGCCACGGCAGGCTACTCCTGGGGTGCGGGGGCCGGTACTGTCAAATCGTACCTGACCTGCGTATTCATCAACTCGGCCGGTGAGCCCGGCCACCTTGTTCGCCCGCGGCGAGCAGGGCTGGCGGCCGGGCGGGCCGCGGAGTTGGGTGGGCGCATGCGAATCCTCATCCTGGGCGGAACCCGCTTCGTCGGCCACACGACGGCCGCCGCGGCCGTGGCGGGCGGCCACGACGTCGTCTGCGCCGCGCGCGGCGAGTCGGGCGCGGTCCCCGACGGCGCCCGCCTCGTCAAGGTCGACCGCGACCAGCCCGACGGCCTCGCCCCGCTGGCGGGCGAGTCGTTCGACGCGGTGGTCGACGTCGCCCCGATCTCCCACACCTGGGTCCGGCGGGCGCTGGACGCCTTCGGGTCCGTCGGGCACTGGACCTTCGTCTCGTCCATCAGCGTCTACGCCCACCCCGACCGCGTCGACGACGTCCTGCTGCCCCCGCGCCAGGAGCACTTCGACCGCTCCAAGGTGCTGCAGGACCCGGAGGCGTACGGCTCGATCAAGGTCGCCAGCGAGAACGCGGTCCTGGAGACCATGGGCGACCGCGCGTTCATCGTCCGGGCGGGTCTGATCACCGGACCCGGCGACCCGTTCGACCGCTTCGGCTACTGGCCCATGCGCCTGCACCGCGGCGGCCGCGTCGCCGTGCCCGACGTCGACCAGCTCACCCAGATCATCGACGTCGGCGACCTGGCCGCGTGGATCGTGGACGCGGCCGAGCGGGGCACCACGGGCGTCTACGACGGCATCGGCCCCGCTGCGCCCCTGCTGGACGTGCTGCGCACCGTCGCGGACGCGGTCGGCTCGGACGCCGAGCTGGTCCGGGTGCCGGAGTCCGTGCTGACCGAGCACGACATCGCCCCCTGGGCGGGCCCGCGCTCGCTGCCGCTGTGGCTGCCCGCCTCCCACCGGGGGATGAGCGCCCGGGACGCTGGCCCGGCGCTGGCCGCGGGCCTGACGCCGCGGCCGCTGGCCGAGTCGGCGGTGCGGGCGCTGGAGCACGAGAAGGCCCTCGGCCTCGACCGCGAGCGCAAGGCGGGCCTGCCCGCCGACGCCGAGGCCGAGCTCCTCGCCGCGCTGTGACGCTGATCCGCCGGGCGGCGCCCGACGACGTCCAGGGCATCGCCGAGACGCACGTGCTCGGCTGGCGGCACGGCTACGTCGGGCTGCTGCCCCAGCCCGTCCTCGACGGCCTGCGGCCCGAGCAGCGGGTTCCCCGGTGGGCGCTGGCCGTCGCGGACGCGGACTGGCCGCGCCGGGGCGCCCTCGTCGCCGACGACGGCGACGGGATCGCGGGCTTCGCCCACCTCCGCCCGACCGGCGACGAGGACGCCGTCCCGGCGACGACCGGCGAGGTCGCGTCGTTCTACGTCCGCCCGGACACCTGGCGGCGCGGCGTCGGCAGCCTGCTGATGGCCGCCGCCCTGGCCTGCTTCCGGGAGGCGGGCTTCACGACCGCGACCCTCTGGGTGCAGGAGGGCAACGAGCGCGCCATGGCGTTCTACGCCCGCTGCGGCTTCGCCCCCGACGGCGCGGCCAAACCCGACGTCGTGGGCGGGCTGGAGATCCGCGAACTGCGCTACCGGCAGGCGCTGACATAGCGAAACGGCGGCGACCCCGGAGGGAGTCGCCGCCGTTCGGCGTCAAATCAGAACGCGGCTTCGTCGACGTCCATGATGTCGTTGTCGGCAGCCTCGACGATCTTGCGGGCGCCCGCCAGCTCCGGCAGGACGTTCTTGGCGAAGAACGACGCCACGGCGACCTTGCCCTCGTAGAACGCCTTGTCCTTGCCGGACGCGCCCGCGTCCAGCGCGGCCAGGGCGATCTCGGCCTGGCGCTGCAGCTGCCAGCCCACCAGCAGGTCGCCGGTGGCCATCAGCAGGCGCACGGTGTGCTGGCCGACCTTGTAGAGGTTGCGCACGTCCTCCTGCGCCGAGGTCAGCGCGCCGATCAGCGAGCCCAGCATGGCCTGGACGTCCTCAAGGGCCTGCTTCAGCAGCTCGCGCTCCTGCTTGAAGCGGCCGTTGCCGCCCTCGGCCTCCAGGAACTTGGTGATCTCCCCGGCGATGTAGGTCAGCGCCTGGCCCTTGTCGCGGACGATCTTGCGGAAGAAGAAGTCCATCGACTGGATCGCCGTGGTGCCCTCGTACAGCGAGTCGATCTTCGCGTCGCGGATGTACTGCTCGATCGGGTAGTCCTGCAGGAAGCCGGAGCCGCCCAGGATCTGCAGCGACTGCACCAGCTGCTCGGTGGCCCGCTCGGAGCCGACGCCCTTGACGATCGGCAGCAGCAGGTCGTTGACCCGCTCGGCGAGCTTCAGGTCGCCGTCGCCGGTCCACACCTGGTCCTGGAAGGACGCCGTGTAGAGGTACACCGCGCGCAGGCCCTCGGCGTACGCCTTCTGCAGCATCAGGCTGCGGCGCACCTCGGGGTGGTGGGTGATGGTGACCCGGGGGGCGGTCTTGTCCAGCATCTGGGTCAGGTCCGCGCCCTGCACGCGCTCCTTGGCGTACTCCAGCGCGTTGAGGTAGCCGGTCGACAGCGTGCCGATGGCCTTGGTGCCCACCATCATCCGGGCGTACTCGATGACCTGGAACATCTGCGCGATGCCGTCGTGCACCTCGCCGAGCAGCCAGCCCTTGGCCGGGGTGCCGTGCACGCCGAAGGACAGCTCGCAGGTCGTGGAGACCTTCAGGCCCATCTTGTGCTCGACGTTGGTGACGAAGGCGCCGTTGCGCTCGCCCAGCTCACCGGTGTTGGTGTCGAAGTGGTACTTGGGGACCAGGAACAGGCTCAGGCCCTTGGTGCCCGGCCCGGCGCCCTCGGGGCGGGCCAGCACCAGGTGCATGATGTTCTCGGTCATGTCCTGGTCGGCCGAGGTGATGAACCGCTTCACGCCCTCGATGTGCCAGGAGCCGTCGTCCTGCTTGACCGCCTTGGTGCGGCCCGCGCCGACGTCGGAGCCCGCGTCGGGCTCGGTGAGCACCATCGTCGCGCCCCAGGCGCGATCGATCATGATCTGCGCCCAGCGCTTCTGCTCCTCGGTGCCGTTCTTGTGCAGGATCATGGCGAAGTTCGGGCCGGCCAGGTACATGAACAGCGCCGGGTTCGCGCCCAGGATCAGCTCGGCCGCCGCCCACTGCACGGTGGGGGGCATGCCCAGGCCGCCGAGGTCGTTGGTCAGGCCGAGCCGCCACCACTCGCCGTCCCACAGCGCCTGGTAGGACTTCTTGAACGACTCTGGCAGCGTCGCCGAGAAGGTCTTCGGGTCGTACACCGGGGGGTTGCGGTCGGCGTCGGCGAAGGAGTCGGCCAGCGGGCCGACGGCCAGCTTGTTCAGCTCGGCCAGCACGCCGCGCGCGGTCTCCTCGTCGGCGTCGGCCAGCACACCCTTGCCCAGGCGCTCTTGAACCTTCAGCACCTCGAACAGGTTGAACTCGAGGTCGCGGACGTTGCTCTTGTAGTGACCCATGTCTGTTGCTCCGTGTCCTCACGAGCGGGCGTGCTACTCACCGGTAACAACAGGATATTACTAGGCGGTAACCCGAGCAAGTGGTGAGCATTTTCGTGCCTGCCGTCACGTGCCCGTGCGCGGCTGCACCGGCTGCTTGTTCGTGCCGATGGTGAGGACCCCCGAGCGGAACGCGACGGCGACGGCGTGGGTGCGGTCCCGCGCCGAGAGCTTGCGCAGGATGCTCTTGACGTGGGTGCGGACCGTCTCGACGGACACGTAGAGGATCTTGGCGATCGCCTGGTTCTCCAGGCCGTCGGCGATGAGCTGCAGGACCTGGAACTCGCGCCGGGACAGCGGCTGGGTGGTGTCGGACAGCCAGGCCAGCTTGGCCCTCGGCGCGGCCACCGTCTGGGCCAGGGCGGGGTCGACGTAGCGGCGGTCGCGGTGCAGCCCGAGCATGGCCTCGACGATCTGCGGGGGCTCCGCCGAGCGCAGGATGACCCCGTGCACGCCGGAGGCCAGGGCCGTGGCGACGTAATGCGTGGTGCGGTGGGCGTCTCTGACCATGATCAGCACGGTTAACTCGGGATGGCCCGCCGTCAGCATGTGGCTGAGGTGGTGCCGGGGGTCGAGGCCGGAGTCGATCATCGCGATGTTCGGCCGGAACCGCTCGACCATGGCCACCGCGCCCTGCGGGGTGTCGGTCGCGCCGAGCCAGCGCAGTCCCGGCGTGCGCATGACCAGCGCCGACAGGCCCTCGCGGAACACGGGCACGCCGTCGACCAGCGCGATGCCCAGGCCCGCCTGCCCGACGGGTCGCGGGATGGAGGTGCGCGGCATACGTGACCCTTCGTTCAATTACGCGTCCTGTTAGAGCGACGTGACAAGCGGCAAGCCGTGACGTGCTCGGCGGGGATGAGGTCCAAGTCACCCGAACAGCCCAAAGATTGTGATCTGGATTACATCCTTTGCCTGTGTCATCGTGGGCGGACGGTGGCACGTGTCACCCGCACGAGGAATACCGAGCAGTAGGTGCGGGATTGGGTAGGAAGGACCGCCCGTCCGGGATAGGGTCGCGGTAGCTCTGGAGTGACCGTCCGACTGCGGTGCGTACGCGGAGTGTTCGAGGAGAGGGGCTGCCGGTGGAACCAGGCGCCGTACGCAACGCCGACGGGTGGTTCCGCCTCATGGTCGAGACCGACCTCGCCCCCGGTCTGCGCGCGCTGGGCTTGTCCGGCAGCGACCGCCACTACCGCATGGTCACCGACACCCACCGCGCCGAGATCTCCATTGTCCAGGCCCCTGCGCGACCCGACACCACCAGGTTTACCCTCTCCCTCGGCGTCACCCCGACCGACGAGTGGACGGCCCAGCGCCGCATCCGCCCGTACCTCGCCCACTCCCAACCCGGCTGGCGCGTCCCGATCGGCCAGGTGGTCCTGGTCGGCTCCGGCGTCCCCATCGGCGACCTGTGGTGGCAGGTCCGCGCAGGCCGCCCGTTCGGCTCGATCTCCCAGGAGATCCTGAACCTGGTCAAGGAATTCGCCCTGCCAGCCATGCAGGCCCAGATCCGAGCGCGGACAACCGGCGGCTGACCAACGCCCGACCCGAGCGACCCGGCCCTCGGACGTTCACCTTCGGTCTGTGGACGGACAACGCGCGCGACCTTTCGTCGCCCACCCGCGGGCCGCGAAGTTCCGACACGCCTCATCCGGCCCCTCGCAGTTTCCAGCGGCCACAGTGGCGAACTGCGCTCTGCGGGGATGGCCGCCCCTGGTCGAGGAGCCGCACGAGGCGGACACGGGAAAGGGGCGCCTCCCTGATCGGGTGGCACCCCTGCTGACCTGCATAAACCGTTCTGGAGCGGATGACGGGAATCGAACCCGCGTTCTCAGCTTGGGAAGCTGATGTTCTACCATTGAACTACATCCGCATGATCAAGCTCGATGAGAGCATACACCGTCCCGAAGGCCGCGCTCGCGACCGGGTTAGTGTGTCTGCGTGCTGCTCAGCGACCGCGACCTCCGCAAGGAACTCGACTCCGGCAGGCTCCGGGTGGAGCCGCTGGACCCGGCGATGGTGCAGCCGTCCAGCATCGACGTGCGCCTCGACCGGTTCTTCCGGGTCTTCAACAACACCCGCTACACCCACATCGATCCGCAGCAGCAGCAGGACGACCTGACCTCGCTGGTCGAGGCCGAGGGTGACGAGCCCTTCGTGCTGCACCCCGGCGAGTTCGTGCTCGGGTCGACGTTCGAGGCGGTCACGCTGCCCGACGACCTGGCCGGGCGGCTGGAGGGCAAGTCCTCGCTCGGGCGGCTCGGGCTGCTGACGCACTCGACCGCCGGGTTCATCGACCCCGGCTTCACCGGCCACATCACGCTGGAGCTGTCCAACGTGGCGAACCTGCCGATCACGCTCTGGCCGGGCATGAAGATCGGCCAGCTGTGCCTGTTCCAGCTCTCCTCCGCCGCCGAGTTCCCGTACGGCTCGAAGGAGGCGGGCTCGCGGTACCAGGGCCAGCGCGGGCCGACGCCGTCGCGGGCGTACCGCAACTTCCACCGGGTGGACACGCGTCGCTAGGCGTTCACCTCGGGGACGTGTTCGTCGGCTACAAAGCGCGGCACATACCCCGAGGTAGGAGGCCCAGTGGCGGTCCGGTTATGCGCTGGCGCGCTCGCGTGCGCGGCGACGTTCTCCCTGGTGAGCCCGGCGGCCGCCGCGGCTCCCGAGTGGTTCCAGCGGGTGGGCACCATGCCCGTGTACCTCAACAGCTCGCCCGATGAGCACACCGCCGCCGAGATCGCCGCGGCCACGCCGGACGGCAGCACCGTCGTCTACACCGACTCCCCGGCCGGGCGGATCGGCTTCGCCTCGCTGCGCGGCGGGCGGCTGAGCCCCGACGGCGTGCTGGACATGCCCGGCGAGCCGACGTCGGTCGACATCGTGGGCGGGCACGCGCTCGTCGCGGTCAACACCTCCGCGTCATACACCGAGCCGTCCGGGCTGTTGGTGGTCGTGGACCTGCGCACCCGCGCCGAGGTGGCCCGGCACGAGCTCGGCGGGCAGCCGGACTCCATCGACATCGCCCCGGACGGGCGCCGCGCCGCCATCGCCGTCGAGAACGAGCGGGACGAGGACGTCGCTGACGGCGCGCTCCCGCAGGCCCCAGCGGGCTTCCTGGCCGTCGTGGACCTCGTCGGCGCGCCCCGGGCGTGGACGGTCCGGCGGGTCGGGCTGACCGGGATCGCCGAGGTCGCGCCGTCGGACCCGGAGCCGGAGTACGTGAGCGTCAACGCGCGCAACCAGGCCGCGGTGACGCTGCAGGAGAACAACCACATCGTCATCGTCGACCTGCCGACCGGGCGGATCGTCCGGCACTTCTCGGCGGGCAGCGTGACCGTCGCGGGCGTGGACACCGAGGACGACGGCGTGATCGACCCGTTGGGGACGATCACCGCCGCGCGCGAGCCGGACGCCATCGCCTGGCTGGACGAGCGCTACCTGGGCACCGCCGACGAGGGCGACTACGTCGGCGGCTCCCGGACGTGGACGGTGTTCGACTCCCGCGACGGCGCGGTCGTGCACTCCTCGGGCAACGAGCTGCAGCGGATCGCCGTCAACCAGGGCCAGTACCCCGACGGCCGCTCGGACAACAAGGGCGTCGAGCCGGAGGGCCTGGCCGTGGCCGCCTTCGGCCGCGACCGCTACGCCTTCGTCGGCATGGAGCGGGCCAACCTGGTCGCCGTCTACGACATCGCCGACCCGCGCCGCCCGCGGTTCGTGCAGGCGCTGCCGACCGGCGTCGGCCCCGAGGGCCTGCTGCCCATCCCGGCGACGCGCACGCTGGTCGTCTCCGCGGAGGAGGACTCGGCCGAAGACGGCGTGCGCTCCTCGCTCAGCGCCTACCGGCTGACCCGCTCGCCGATGTCCGTGGCGGTCGCCCAGAACCGGGCGGCCCCGTCAATCGTCTCCGACGGCATCGGCTTCGGCGCGCTGTCCGGCCTGTCGGCCGTCCCCGGCAACCACCGCGACGTCGTCGCCGTCACCGACTCCGCCTACAGCCCGACCCGCGTGCTGACCGTCGACACCCTGGCCGTCCCGGCGAAGGTCCGCGCCGAGCTGACCGTCACCCGCGACGGCGCTCCCGTCGGCTACGACGCCGAGGGCATCGCCGCCAGGGCAGGCGGCGGCTACTGGATCGCCGCCGAGGGCGACGGCAAGAAGCGGCCGAACCTGCTGGTCGAGGTCGCCGCCGACGGCGCGGTCGTCCGCGAGGTCGCGCTGCCCGCCGCCGTCGCGGCGACCGCGACCGGCAGCGGCTTCGAGGGCGTCGCCGTGGCCGGGGAGCACGTCTGGCTGGCCGTGCAGCGCGAGTGGAAGGCCGACCGGCCGGGCGAGGCCACGCTGGCCCGCTACACCCCCGCCACCGGCGAGTGGGCCTTCGCCGCCTACCCGCTCGACACCGCGGCGACCGGCTGGGTCGGCCTGTCCGAGCTGACCGCCGCCGACGACCGCACGCTCCTGGTCCTCGAACGAGACAACCAGCGCGGCGACACGGCTGCGGTCAAGAAGGTCTACCGGGTCGACATCGGCCGCCTGGCCCCGGTGCGGGCGGGCGAGCCCAAGCCCGTGGTCGGCAAGCGCCTGGTCCGCGACCTGCTGCCCGCCCTCACCGCGGGCGGCGCGGCCGCGCACGACAAGCCGGAGGGCCTGGCGCTCGTCGGCACCGGCCCGGTCCGCAGGCTGGTCGGCGCGGTGGACAACGACGGCCTCGACGACGCGCCCGGCGAGTCGGTCTTCCTGCGGCTGGGCTGGTTCGCCCGGTTCTGACCCGTCAGGTCCGGTGGGCCCGCGCGGCGGCGAAGCAGTAGGCGCCGAACGCGGCGAAGCCGACGGCCATGACCGACAGCAGGACCATCCCGTAGGGCTGGGCGGCCAGGGTGCGCAGGGCGGTGTCGAAGCCGCCCGCCTCGCCCGGGTTCGCCGTCAGCGCCGCGGCCCCGATGAGGCCGCCGACGATGGCGATGGCCACGCCCTTGGCGATGTGGCCGACCCTGCCGATCCGCCGCACCCAGCGCTGGGTGCCGGTCGGCAGGTCGGTCGCGTCGAGGTCGCGCATGAACGAGCCGCGGACGCCGGTCACCACGCCCGCCACCCCCACGGCGATGACGATCGCGGCCACGGCGCCCACGATGACCGGGCCCGCGGGCAGGTCCAGCACCACCGCCGTCCACTCGCGCTGCTTCTGGTCGCCGCTGCCCGCGCCGCCGCCGGTCGCGAGCTTCACCGCGACGATGCCCAGCGAGACGCCGGTGCCCGCGCGGACGGCGGCGCCGAGGCGCTTGCGCGTGCGCTTGAGCTCCTTGCCGACCCACCGGAAGCCCATCGCCGCCTCCATCGCCTGCCAGAGCGCGAACGCGAACAGCCCGGCGGCCAGCACCCACATCAGCGCCAGCCCCGCGCCGGTCGAGGCGATCTCGGCCAGCGCGCCGCTGGTGTCGGTCTCGCCGCTGCGGGCCCCGGCCACGACCCGGACGGCCAGGTAGGCCAGCACCACGTAGATCGCGCCGTAGCAGACCATGCCCGCCCGGCCCAGCCACTGCACCGGTCTGGACCGGTGCGCCCGCTCCGCGTCCACCGCCGCCCTCCGCTCACTCGATCAGGTGACACCGCTGGTGAGGACGTGTCCCTCACCGGGCACACCCAAACGTCCGGTGCCAGTCTGGTGATCGGCAACAGACAGGAGGAGCGGTATGGGAATCGGCGGCATCATCAGCGCGATCATCGTGGGCGCGATCCTGGGCATCCTCGGCCGGGCCATCGCCAGGGGTGAGCAGAAGATCCCCTGGTGGCTGACCATCCTCACCGGTATCGCGGCCGCGTTCATCGGCACGCTGCTGGCCAAGCCGTTCGGCTGGGACGACACCAAGGGCATCGACTTCCTGGAGATCGTGCTCCAGGTCATCGTCGCCGTGATCGCGGTGACCCTGGTCGCGAGCCTCTGGGCGAAGATGAGGTCCCGCGCCTAGCGCACGGCCCCCGGTTCCGACCGGGGGCCGTCCTCAGTTCTGCGGCGGGCAGACGATCTTCGGCTGCGGGTTGTAGCGGACCGTGCGGGTGTCGCGGCGGATCTCGGCGCCGGAGAGGCTCTTGATGATCCGGGTGTCGGTGACGGTGAACCCGGGCGCGCCGTTGGAGGCCTTGCAGTTCTCCTTCGGCCCCTCCTTCTCCGACGGCGGGGTCTCGTTCGTGCGCGGCCCGGTGACCGACTCGACGATGTAGCGCTTGGTCCCCCACAGCCGGACGGTGATCGACGACGGCGTCCAGATCGTCTGGATGGCGACGCCGGTCTCCGCGTCGTTGGTGAACCGCAGGTCGATGACGCTGCTGCCGTCGGCGTTCTGGAACACCGTCGCCTCGCGCGCGGCGGGGTAGCGGCTGATGTAGTAGCTGTGCTCCTGGTGCCCGGCGTCCACCATGCCCGCGAAGTACGCGGCGTTGTAGAGCGTCGTGGCGAACTGGGAGATGCCGCCGCCGACCGCGCGGCCGGGCGCGCCGTCCTGGATGATGCCCGCCCCGACGTAGCCCTGGGCCTCGGTGCGCGGGCCGGTGTGGCCGTTGAGGCTGAACGTCTCGCCCGGCTTGACGATCGCGCCGTCCACCTCGCCCGCGACCACCCGGATGTTGACGCCGGAGTCGGCGGCGAAGTTGCGCGTGGTGAACTCGCCGATGACCTCCTTGATGCCGAGGTTCTTGGCCTCCTCGGTGGTCACCTTGGCCGGGGTCTTGGCGTACTCGACCGTGATCTCGCGGCCCTCGGTCTTCTTGAGCACGTCGAGCAGCTTGGCGAAGGCCACGTCGTACTTGATGCCCCGCCCCTCCACCGACGGCGTGACCGTGGGCTTGCCGCCCTCGAACACGATCTCGGCGTCCTTGCCCTCCTGCTCGGTCTCGGCGAGCTGGGGCTTGACCGCGTCGGTGATCTTCTTCAGGTCCAGCTTGGGGGTGAGCCCGCCGCCGTCGGCCGGGGCGAACGTCAGCGCGCCCGCGATGACCTCGGGCTTGATGGTGGCGTTCTTGCCCTCGCCCTTGACCACGACCGGCCCGGACACCGCGGGCTTGGCGACCTGCTCCAGCGCCGCGGCCACGCCCTCCGGCGTCGTCTTGACCGGGGTGTGCTCGACCGGCAGGTCCAGCTTCCGCCCGCTGGCCCAGCCGTCGACGATGGTCTCGCGCGCGCCGTCGACCTTGAGCTCCTGGCCGGGGATCGGGTCGACCGGGACCGGCTGGGCGCCGCTGAAGGTGATGGCGCCCTCGACCGGGTCCTTCGCCGTGTCGGCGACCAGCTTCTCCATGGCCGCGTCGAGCTTGGCGTCGTCGGTCGCGGTCACCACGCCGACCTCGCGGGTGCTGAAGAACGAGCCGATGCGGGTGAACGGGTTGAGCGGCTGGTCGCCCGCCTGCTCGAGGGTGGCCGTCCAGTCCAGCGTGAGGCCCGCGGCGGCCGGGTCGAGCTTGTGCTCGACCGTGCCCGCCTGCAGGGCGATCGGCTCGGACAGCCGGGGCTCGATCTCCTGCCGCAGGGCCGCCTCGGCGTCCTCGCGCGACATGCCGCCCACGTCCACGCCTGCGACGGTGACCCCGCGCGGGACGGAACCGCCGCTCACCAGCAGGTCGATGCCGTAGAGCAGGACGAGAGCGCCGAAGACCGCGCCCGCGATCAGGGCGGGTTTGCGGAGGTTGCGCTTCTTGGGCTCACCCACAGGGGTGATGCGTTGAGTAGCCGCGTCGGCGCCCACGACGGGCAGCAGATCGGTCTGCTCCGCGTGGGACACCGGCCACTGGTGGTGGCCCGGCCGGTGGCGGTCCTGCACGACTACCCCTTCCCCCTCAACAAGCCGCGGTTCTCATCACAGGTACAGCCCGGTCCCGTGCTCGGTGCGCTCGCTCGCGATGGCGTGCACGTCCCGCTCGCGGATCACCAGGTAGGTGCGCCCCTGGATCTCGACTTCCATCTGGTCCTCCGGGTTGAACAGCACCCGGTCGGACACCTTGACGTGGCGGACGCTCGTGCCCACCCCGAGCACGTCGCCCCAGGACAGCCGCTTGGCCATCTGGGCCGTCGCCGGGATGACGATGCCGCCGCTGCTGCGCCGTTCGCCTTCCTCGGGGGTGAGCTGCACGAGCACGCGGTCGTGCAGCAGCTGGATCTCGAGCTTCAGTTCCGGCACCGGCGAATCCTAACCGCCTGCTGAATCGTGCTTTTCCAGGGACGCCTCGTCCAGCCCGCCCATGACGAGCGGAAGGCGGGCCACACCCTCACGGGTGACCCGAACGGGCACTCCCCAATCCTGTCGGATGAGGTGGCACGCGCCGTGCTCGGCGTCGTCGGAGTCACAGGCCGCGGCCTGCGCCACGACGTGCAGCACGCCCTCCGTGCCGCTGACGACCAGCCTGCGGGTGAGGTCCGTGCCCACGCCCGCGCCCTCTTTCAGCAGCTCAGGCGGGGACGAGGTGACCTCGAGGCGGGTGCTGGGGCCGTAGCGGTCGTCGAGCTTCTGGCCCGGTGGCGGGGTGAAGACCACGACCAGCTCGACCTCGCCGTCGGCGATGTCGGACGTCGGCCTGCGCACCTGGTGGGCGTCGCCGGAGACCAGCCGCGCGGCGGGCACCGGCCGCTCCAGGCGGTGGGCGGCGGAGGACACCACGACGAGCTCGCCGTCGACCAGCACCGCCCCGGACGGCTCGGCCAACCCGGTGGCCAGCGTGCTGACCTCGTCCGTCGCGGGGTCGTAGCGGCGGATGGCGCCGTTGTAGGTGTCGGCGACAGCGACCGAGCCGTCCGGCAGCGCGGTCACGCCCAGCGGGTGCTGCAACAGCGCCTGCCCCGCCGGGCCGTCCCGGTGGCCGAAGTCGAACAGCCCCGCGCCGACGGCGGTGTGCACGGTCCGGTCGGGCTCGATCCAGCGCAGCGCCGAGGTCTCGGAGTCGACCAGCCAGAGCCGGTCGGCGGTGGCGGCCAGCCCAGAGGTCTGGGCGAAGAACGCCTCGTCGGCCGGTCCGTCGAGCAGACCCTCCACCGTCGTGCCCGCGAACCGGCTGACCTGGCCGTTCACCGGGTCGAAGAGGCCGATCGTGTGATTGCCCGCCATGGCGATGACGACCCCGCCGGCTGGCTCCCACCAGGCGACGTCCCACGGGCTGGTGAGGTCGATGTCGGTGGCCGGGCCGTCGGTGGCGCCGTCCCGCCACTGCTCGCCGGTGCCCGCGACCGTGGTCACCACGCCCGTGCGGGTGTCGAGTCCGCGCAGGAGGTGGTTGACGGTGTCGGCGACGACCACGTCGTACCCCACCTGCTCGGCGATGCGCGCGGGCAGGACCGTCAGGCCGGAGGGCTCGGAGAAGGTGGGCTCGACGCCGTCCCGACGCCCCCGCTCGCCAGTGCCGAACGCGCGGGTGAGCGCGCCGTCGACCAACTCCACGATCCGGTGATGGGCGGTGTCGGCGACCAGCAGCTTCCCGTCGTGGGCGACGGCCTTCGCCGGGAACCGCAACTCCGACTCGGCGGGCGGCGGCGGCACATACGGCCCGTCCCCGCGATGGAGCGTGCCCTTGGCGTCGTGCTCGGCGACGACCTCCCGGATGACCCGCCGCAACGCCTCCGCATGCCCCTCCCCGGCGGCGACGTGCACGACGTACCCCTCGGGATCGACCACGACCAACGTCGGCCACGCCTTGACCGCGTACGCCTGCCAGGTGGTCAACTCGGGATCGTCCAGCACGGGATGCCGCACGTCATACCGCTCGACCGCCGCCCGCAGAGCCGCCTCATCCGCCTCATGCACGAACTTCGGCGAGTGCACCCCGACCGTCACCAGGACATCGCCGAACTCCTCCTCGACGGGCCGCAGCTCGTCGAGGACGTGCAGGCAGTTGATGCAGCAGAACGTCCAGAAGTCGAGCAGCAGGACCTTGCCGCGGAAATCGGCCAGGCGCAGGTCCGTGCCCCCGGTGTTCAGCCATCCGCGTCCGACGAGCTCCGGAGCCCGCACCTTGACCAGCTTCGTCACGTGGGGAGTGAACACCACCGGTTCGGGGTGCTGTTCCCGGTGTCCGCATTTCGGGACACTGCTCGGCATGGCCTACGACTGGATCTCCTTCACCACCGACTACGGCCTGGCGGACGGCTTCCCGGCCATCTGCGAGGGTGTGATCGCCCGGATAGCGCCGAACGCGCGCGTGCTGCACGTGACGCACCATGTGCCCGCGCAGGATGTGCGGCGGGGGGCCGAGGTGCTGGCGCAGGCGGTGCCCTACCTGCCGCCGGGGGTGCACCTGGCCGTGGTGGATCCCGGGGTGGGGACCGCGCGGCGGGCGGTCGCGGTGGCGACGCTGGGCGGGGTGCTGGTCGGGCCGGACAACGGTCTGCTGGTGCCCGCGGCGGAGGCGCTGGGCGGGATGGTGGCCGCCGTCGAGCTGACCGAGCACCGGCTGGAGCCGGTGTCACCGACGTTCCACGGCCGGGACGTGTTCGCGCCCGCGGCCGCGCACCTGGCGCTCGGGCGGCCGCTGGGCGAGCTGGGGCCGGAGGTCGACCCGGGCGCGCTGGTCCGGCTGCCCGCGCCGGTGACCTCCGCCGTGCCGGGGCGGCTGACCACGGAGGTGCTGGGCGCGGACGGGTTCGGCAACGTGCAGCTGGCGGCCGTCGGGCCGGACCTGGCCACCGCCGGGGCGGCGCCGGGGTCCGGCGTGCACGTGGAGATCGGCGGGCGGTCGGTGGAGGCCGTCGTCGGGCGCACCTTCGGCGACGTCGCCGCGGGCGCTGCCGTAGTGCTGCTGGACTCCGCGGGGCGGGTCGCTGTGGCGGTCAACGGCGGATCGGCGCAGGCGGTGTTCGGCGGGCGGGCCGGGGACCGCGCCGTCGTGCTGGTCGAGCGGTGATCACACCTCGTCGAGCAGTTCCCAGACGCTGGCGATGATCCGCGCGTTGTCGGCTGGCGTGATCGTGCTCCACATGCGACCGTCGTTCGCCGGGCGCGCCAGGTACAGGTAGCGACCGTCCACAGTGTCATGGAACGCGACGACCCGCTTGGCGCGGGCGCGGCGCTGGTCCCGCTGCGCGCGTTCGGCGCCGAACTGGCCGCGCACGCCCATGCCGCCCACCATCGCGGCGAGCGACTGCGCGTCGCTGAACGACAGGTCGCGCTCGGCCAGGATGGTCACCAGCTTCTGCGCGTCACCGCCGCTGCGCGCGTCGGCGTCCGTCAGCACGTCCGTCGGCAGGCTGACCGAGCGACCGGGTCCGGCAGGCGTCTCGCCCGCGATGGACACCGCCGCGTCGGCCAGGGCGGTGGCCCTGGCCGGGATCAGCCAGACCTCGCCCCGGTCGATCGCGCCCAGGATTGCCTGGTTGCCGTTGGCCGCGGCCAGCGCCGCGATCTCCCGGTCGGTCCACACCCAGGAGTCGACGCAGACCTGCGGGTAGGCCAGCAGCGCGAGCCGGTCGGCCAGCTCGGGCACGGCCCGGCCGCCCTTGGCCAGCCCGCGCGCCGCGAGGCCGTCGAAGGCCTGCTCCACCAGCCGCGCGCGCTCGCTGTGCGTCGTGCCCGGGCTGGGCACGTCGAGCGCGACGTGCTTGGCGGGCAGGCGCTCGGCCTCCCAGAGCACGTCGAACTCCAGCGCCGAGAGGACCAGCGTCCCGCTCAATCGTCGTCCTCGCCGCCGAGCACCTTGTCGATGACCAGCCGGTCGTCGCCGAACACGTCGTCGGAGTCGATGCCGTACTTGCGCACGTGCTCCTCGTCGTCCTCGCCGGGCGCGGTCGCCGCGGCGGGCGACATCAGCGACGACCCCGACTTGGCCCCGCCGCCGCCGAGCCGCTCGGCCGCCCGCGCGGCCCTGGCCTGCTCGTCGGGCACGTCCGCGGCGACGCCCATCGCCCGGCCGCCCGGACCGCCCGGGGTGGCGCCGCGGACCACCCGGTCCTTCGGCAGCGACGCGCCCGCGAGCGCCCCGCCCGCCGTCGCGCCCGTGATCCCGGTGACCATGCTCGCGTCGGCGATCAGGCCCACCGGGAACACCGGCCGGGCCAGGCCGGGACCCGGGTTGGCGGGCAGGCCGTTCGGCGTCGGCGGGATGGGCCCGATGCCCGCGCTGCGGCCGGGCAGCGGGTTCTGCGAGTTGCCGCCTCCGCCGCCGGGCGGGTTGGCGCCGTTGTACCCGGGCTCGCCGGGACCGGGGCCGAATGGGGTCGACGTGCCGCCCTGCACGGGCCCGGACCCGCCGATCGGGGTGTAGCTGCTCTGCACGCCGTCGAAGCCCTGCGCGGAGGTCATGCCGTGCCGGTCGACCGGCTGCGTCACCAGCCCCATCCCGGGCGGCACCGGCAGCGACACGTGGTTGTCCAGCGCGGACTGACTGCCCCGCTGGTAGTCGTTGAGGGACCCGATGGCCTGATTGCGCGCGGCCTGCGTCTCCTGCACCTTCTGCGCGTTGTCCGTCGTATGCCCGAACGCCCCCGCGAACCGATCCCACCCGTTGAGCTGTGTGGGCCCCCGCAACTGATCCGACCCGGGCGCGGAGTTGCGAGTGTGGGAGAAGGTGTCGCCCTGCTGGTTCACCCCACCCGCCGACTTCGCCACCTTGGGCACGGCGTCCTCGGCGTAGATGCTCGCCTTCTGCGTCTCCTCATGCCCCTGGTCGGACGCGGCCCCCTGCCACTCGACCCCGATCTTCGCCAGCTCCCGCCGCAACGTCATGTCGGTCTCCGCCAACGCCTTGGCGATATCGACGAGCGCGTCGACGGCCCGGTGCAGGGACTCCGCCCCTTGCCCACCGCGCAGACCATCGATCTCGGCAGCCAGCTGCTCGTTGCTGAACCCCTCGAACCGGATGTCGCTCAGACTGCTGGTCATCTCCCGCCCCTCACCCGGCCTGCAGCGTCTTCAGCGCCGCCGCGGCGACCTGATCGGTGGTCTCACAAAGCTTCTCCTGCGCCCAGCCCTCGCCGGGCATGAGCAGGCCGACCTGAAGGTGCTGGCCGTCCGCCACATCCACGGCGGTGTTGCACTCGGCCCCTTCACCACCGGCCAGCCAGTAGTGCGCGGCCCCGAATCCCTCGATGGACGTCTGCTCGGCGGTGACGTTCCGGTCGCCCGCGAGCCACGCCTCTGCGCCTTCACTCGTCACGAGAAGGACGGAGACGTCCAGGTACGGGTCTCCGCCCTCAAGGGTCAGCGCACAGCGCTGCTGCCCCTCGTAGACCTCCCCGCGCGAGACCGTGTCCCGCGCGCGGTCCACTCGGAGCTGTTCGCGCTGGGCGTCGGTGAACAGGTCGCAGGGCTTGGCGATGCCGTCGATCGGCAGGTCCTGCGGACGAGGCGGAAGGTCGACACCCGGCCGGCTCGCCGAGGTCGTCGTCGCCGGGGGCGCCGCACTGGAGCCATCGCCCGGACCCGGGGCAGGCGTGCCCGGCTCGTTGGTGCTGCATCCGGCCGCGACAACGGTGAGCAGGACGATCGCGGCCATGAGGCGCTTAGTCACCAGACTTCCCCAGCGCCGCCTCGATCTCGTCCTCGTTGAAGCCGTACGCGATGGCCGACTCGCGAAGCTGGACCACCAGGTTGTCCAAGCCCTTGATGTAGGCCTTGACCCGCTCGACGTAGCTGCCCTCGTCGTAGACGAGCCGTCGGTTCCACTCCTCCGCGACGAGGCCGCTCACCTGGTCCTGGCCGGGTGGCACGACGCGGAGCAGCTCCGCCGCGTCGACCGTGCGGTCCCGCAGACTGTCCACCTGGTTCTGGATCACCTTGGTGGCCGCGAGGACGTTGTCTCTGTTGACGACGAACTGGCCGGATTTGGCGGTGGCCAGGTTCTGGAGGTCGGCGACGACCGCGCCCGCGATCTTGCCGACATCACCGATGTTCATGCCACGCACCCCCGTACGCATCGTGACGGTGTCGTCTCGGTTCGCAGGCTACCAATGGCGTTGTGGGGCCTACCTGAACTTTGACGAAGTATCGCGGGCGGGGGTTCCGGTGATCTACCCGATGGCCGTGGGGTGATCGATCCGACGACCGGGGCGGTGTCCTAGCCGGGGTCGGGGCGGCGGCTAGCTGACGGCCGGGGTGGTGATCTCGCCGCGTTCGGCGCGGAGGGCTATGTCGGTGCGGTGGTGGGAGCCTGCGAGGTGGACGGCGCCGACCAGGCGGTACGCCTCGGCTCGGGCGGTGGTGAGGGTGTCGCCGATGCCGACCACGGACAGGACGCGGCCGCCCGCGGAGACGATGGCGCCGTCGTCGCGGCGGCGGGTGCCCGCGTGGAGGACGCCGTGGGTCTCCGCGCCCGCGATGACGTCGCCCGTGCGGGGGCGGCCCGGGTAGCCGTCGGCGGCGATCACGACGGTGACGGCGGCGCCGTCGGCCCAGTCCAGGGGTGGGTGGGCGGCGAGGGTTCCGGTGGCGGCGGCCATCAGCAGGCCCGCCATCGGGGTGCGCAGCAGGGCCAGCACGGCCTGCGTCTCCGGGTCGCCGAAGCGGCAGTTGAACTCGATGACCTGGGGGCCGGTCGAGGTCAGCGCCAGGCCCGCGTACAGCAGGCCGGTGAACGCCGCGCCGCGGGCGGCCATCTCGTCCACGACCGGTTTGACGATGTCGCGGACGATCTCGTCGACGAGGCCCTCCGGGGCCCACGGCAGGGGGCTGTAGGCGCCCATGCCGCCGGTGTTCGGACCGTGGTCCCCGTCGCCGACGCGCTTGAAGTCCTGGGCAGGCAGCAGCGGGACGACGGTGCCCTCGGCGTCGACCAGGCAGAACAGGGACACCTCGGGGCCGTCCAGGAAGGACTCGAGCAGCACCGGGTGGCCGTCGTCGAGCAGGGTCATGGCGTGGGCGCGGGCCGCGGCGAGGTCGGTGGTGACGACGACGCCCTTGCCCGCGGCGAGGCCGTCGTCCTTGACCACCCAGGTCGGGCCGAAGCGGGCCAGGGCGGCGTCGAGGCGGGCCGGGTTGTCGACGATCTCGCTGTGCGCGGTCGCCACCCCCGCCGCGGTCATGACGTCCTTGGCGAACGCCTTGGAGCCCTCGATCCGCGCGGCCGCGGCGCCCGGGCCGAAGCAGGCGATCCCGGCGGCGCGCACGACGTCGGCGGCGCCCGCGACCAGCGGCACCTCCGGGCCGATCACGACCAGGTCCGCCGACCAGCGGGTGGCCAGGTCGGCGACGGCGGCCCGGTCGGCGGCGTCGACCGGGAGGGCCTCGGCGAGCGCGGCGGTCCCGGCGTTGCCGGGCGCGCAGGCCAGCGCCGTCACCGCCGGGTCCTGCGAGAGGGCAAGGACGAGGGCATGCTCACGGGCGCCGGAGCCGATTACCAGGACTCGCACGGCACGGGAGCCTAGATGGCCCAGTCGCCGCGTGCCCGCGCGCCCCCGCCGGAGGCGACGGCAGCCAGGCGTTCACCGGGGCGTCAAGCGGCGGTCAATGGGGCGTCGCGGGGGCCGATCAGGGTGGGCGTCTCTACTAGGAGGTTGCGTTATGCGAGCGTTGAGCGCGTTAGTGCTGTCCGCGGTGTCGGTGTTGGGCGTGGTGACGCTCAGCCCGGCGAGCGCGGCGCCCGAGGGGCGGGGGCAGCAGGTCGAGCCGCTGGTCATCGGGCACCGGGGCGCGTCGGGGTACCGGCCGGAGCACACGCTGGCTGCCTACGAGCTGGCCGCGCGGATGGGCGCGGACTTCATCGAGCCCGACCTGGTGTCCACCAAGGACGGTGTGCTGGTCGCCCGGCACGAGCCGGAGATCGGGGGCACCACCGACGTCGCCGAGCGGCCCGAGTTCGCCGACCGCAAGCGGACGAAGGTGCTCGACGGCGTGCGGGTGACCGGCTGGTGGACCGAGGACTTCACCCTGGCTGAGCTGAAGACGCTGCGGGCGGTCGAGCGCATCCCCGAGCTGCGCCAGCAGAACACCGTCTACGACGGCCGCTACGAGGTGCCGACCCTGCAGGAGGTCATCGACCTCGCCCGGCGCCTCTCCCGCGAGCTGCGCCGCGACATCGGCATCTACCCGGAGACGAAGCACCCGACGTACTTCCAGCAGCTCGGCCTGCCGCTGGAGCCGGAGCTGGTGCGCGTGCTCAACCGCAACGGCCTCAACCACCCGAAGGCCAAGGTGTTCGTGCAGTCCTTCGAGGTCGCCAACCTCAAGCAGCTGGACCGGCAGCTGCGCGTCCCGCTGGTCCAGCTCACCAGCGCGTCCGGCCGCCCGTACGACTTCACCGTCTCCGGCGACCCGCGCACCTACCGCGACCTGATGACGCCCGCGGGCCTGCGCGAGGTCGCGACCTACGCCGACGGCCTCGGCCCGGCCAAGGACTCGGTCATCCCGCGCGACGCCGCGGGCAACCTCGGGCAGCCGACCTCGCTGGTCCGCGACGCCCACGCCGTCGGGCTCAAGGTGCACCCGTACACCTTCCGGGCGGAGAACCAGTTCCTCCCGGCGAACCTGCGCTCGTCGACGAACCCGGCCGACTACGGCGACCTCTTCGCCGAGCTGGACGCCTTCTGGCGGGCCGGGGTCGACGGCGTGTTCGCCGACAACCCCGACATCGCCGTGGTCTCCCGCGACGAGGCGTTCGCCCGCCGCTGACGACCGGACGGGCCCGCCGCCGACCGGGGGCGGGCCCGCGCCGTCAGGCCAGCTCGTGCCGCACGATCGTCTGGTCGCGGCCGGGTCCCACGCCGACGGCCGACACCCGGGCCCCGGAGATCCGCTCCAGGTGCTCGACGTAGGCGCGGGCGTTCTCCGGCAGCTCCTCCCAGGTCCGGCAGTGGCTGATGTCCTCGAACCAGCCCGGCAGCGTCTCGTACACCGGGACGGCGTGGTGGACGTCGGTCTGGGTCATCGGCATCTCGTCGACCCGGCGGCCGTCGACCTCGTAGGCCACGCACACCGGCACCTGGTCCAGGCCGGACAGCACGTCCAGCTTGGTCAGGAAGAAGTCGGTGATGCCGTTGACGCGCGCGGCGTAGCGGGCGATCACCGCGTCGAACCAGCCCGTGCGGCGCTGGCGGCCCGTGGTCACGCCGAACTCGCCGCCGACCTTGCGCAGCCGCTCGCCCATCTCGTCGTGCAGCTCGGTCGGGAACGGGCCCGAGCCCACGCGGGTGGTGTAGGCCTTGAGGATGCCGATCACGCTGGTGATCCGGGTCGGGCCCAGTCCCGAGCCTGCGCACGCGCCGCCCGAGGTCGGGTTCGACGAGGTCACGAACGGGTAGGTGCCGTGGTCGACGTCGAGCAGCGTGCCCTGGGAGCCCTCCAGCAGGACGGTCTCGCCGCGGTCGAGCGCCTGGTTGAGCAGCAGCCGGGTGTCGGCGATGCGGTGGGCGAACTTCTCGCCAGCGCCCAGCACCTCGTCGACGACCTGGTCGACGTCGAGGCCCTTGCGGTTGTAGACCTTGACCAGCACCTGGTTCTTGGTGTCGAGCGCGGCCTCGACCTTCTGCCGCAGGATCTTCTCGTCCAGCAGGTCCTGCACGCGCACGCCGACCCGGGCGACCTTGTCCTGGTACGCCGGGCCGATGCCGCGCCCGGTCGTGCCGATCTTGGCCTTGCCCAGGTACCGCTCGGTGACCTTATCGATGGCCACGTGGTACGGCATGATCAGGTGCGCGTCGGCGGAGACCAGCAGGCGGGAGGTGTCCACGCCGCGCTCCTCGAGGCCCGCCAGCTCGCGCAGCAGCACGGCCGGGTCGACCACGACGCCGTTGCCGATGACGCAGGTCACATCGGGGGTGAGGATGCCAGAGGGGATCAGGTGCAGGGCGAACTTCTGCCCGTCGGGCAGCACGACGGTGTGGCCCGCGTTGTTGCCGCCCTGGTAGCGCACGACCCACTGGACCCGGTCGCCGAGCAGGTCGGTCGCCTTGCCCTTGCCCTCGTCGCCCCACTGGGCGCCGATCAGCACGATTGCCGGCATGTGAAACTCCAGGTGTTCGTCAAGTGGAGTGCTGTGACACCCGGACCCGGAACGCTCGGGCGAATGCCGGTGACTCAGCCTAGACCAGGAGACAAGCGTGAGCGCACTCGTGCTGGCCTGCGGAAACGACCGGGTGGCCGACACCACCGACCTGTTCACGGACAGTGACGTCCGTGCAGTGCCTGCACGACCCGACCGGGCGGCCATCGATCCCCTGCTCACCGGGGTCGAGCGGGTGATCGTGCACGGCACGGACGCCGACCTCGCGGCGGTCGCGTTGCGCCTCATGCGCAAGGAGCGGTTGGAAACGGTGTCGGTCGGCTACGTGCCCACTAAGGCGGATTCCGTCGTCCGGGCGCTGTGGGACCTGCCCGCCGACCCGCGCCGCGCGGCCGAGCTGGCGCTGCGCGGCGAGGTCGACCCGGTCCCGCTGGTGCGTGACGACACCGGCGGCGTGCTGGTCGGCCTGGGGGTCCTGCCGCAGATCCGCGGCGTCGTCTACTGCGACGACACGGTTGCCCTGCGCGGCCGGGCCAGCCGCATCGAGGTCAATCCCGCGCGCGGTGCCGGGCTGGAGGTGCGGGTCATCCGCATCGGGCTGCTGGGCAAGCGCGTGCAGACCTTCCACGGGCGCGCGGTGCAGGCGGGCTGCCTGCCGGTCATCCCGCGCAGCGACGGGGTCGACCACCCCAGGGAGGCGGGCCGCTGGACCTGGTACCGGCACACCGCCGATCTCCGGCTGGTCCGCGGACTGCTCTGATCGGTGTGAAAACCACGACGATCTTCCCCTGAGCGTCGTCATCAGGTCACCCTTTGGTGTGAGGCATTCCACCTCGATTCGTCACGGTTGACCCGCTCCACGTGTGTCCCCACTCACGGAGGAAACGATGACGAAGACTCGGGCGCTCCTCGGTTCCCTGCTCTTATCGGCCGCCGTCACCGTCGGGCTCGCGGGCTCGGCGAGCGCGACGCCGCCCAACATCCCCAGCGAGTCCACCGCCCGCGCCGAGCTGTCGGCGCTGCGCGTGGCGAGCGAGGGGTCGATGACCGGCTACTCGCGCGACAAGTTCCCGCACTGGATCACGATCTCGGGCACGTGCAACACCCGCGAGACGGTGCTCAAGCGGGACGGCTCGAACGTGCGCACGGACTCGTCCTGCTACGCGACCTCCGGCAGCTGGTTCAGCCCGTACGACGGCGCCACCTGGTACAACCCGTCCGATGTGGACATCGATCACATCGTGCCGCTGGCCGAGGCGTGGCGCTCCGGCGCGTCCTCGTGGACCACGTCGCGGCGACAGGCCTTCGCCAACGACCTGAGCAACCCGCAGCTCATCGCGGTGACGGACAACGTCAACCAGAGCAAGGGCGACCAGGACCCGAGCACGTGGAAGCCGTCGCGGACCGCGTACTGGTGCACCTACGCGAAGATGTGGGTGCGGACAAAGTACGCCTACAACCTCTCGGTGCAGTCCGCGGAGAAGTCGGCGCTGTCCTCCATGCTGAACTACTGCTGACGGGGCAGGATCGGCGGCATGGCTGACTACTCCACCCCGTTCAGCGCGGGCCCCGGCGTGATGACCGAGGAGGTCGGCGTCGTCACCGGCGACCTGGAACTGCGCACCACCTGCGGCCCGGACAACGTGGTGACCGCGAAGGTCCGCTACGCGGGCGCGGAGGAGTGGTACCGGCTGCGGGGCGGCCAGTGCAAGTTGGCCGACCCTGCCGACCATGCCGCCGTCCACGCCCTGCTGGCGGGCGTGCTCAACCGGCCGTCGGGGTAGCCGGCGTCCAGACGTGGCCGTCGACGAGGTCGCCGAAGCCCATCCAGACCAGGTTCATCAGCCAGCCCGCGACGACCTTGTCCGGCACCTCGGGGTGGTCGAGCCACCAGTCGGCCAGCGACTCGCTCGCGCCGACGAGCGCGGCGGCGAGGGCCTCGGTCGACTTGGTGGCGGCCTCGTCCATGCCCCGGCTGGTCGCCGAGCGCACCAGCAGGGCGTCGACCAGGGCGATGGCCCGGTCGCGCATGGCCAGCAGCTCCTCGCTGAACGGGCCGCCCTGGGAGGTCGCCTGGCGGTGCAGGACGCGCCAGCTCTCCTTCTGCGCGCCGACGAACCGGAAGAACGCGCGCAGGCCGTGCCAGAGCTGCATGTCCGGGGGCAGCTCGGCCTCGACGCCCGCCGCGATCGCCTCGATCAGCATCGACGCCTCGCGGCGGATGCAGGCGGCGAACAGGTCCTCCTTGTGCCCGAGGTAGGCGTAGATCATCGGCTTGGACACGCCCGCGACGTCGGAGATCTCGTCCATCGACGCGTTGTGGTAGCCGTGCTCGGAGAAGACCCGGACGGCGGCGTCGAGGATCTGCCGCTCGCGGACCTCCCGCGGCAGCCGCTTGACCTTCGTCGGACGGCGTTCGTCGACGCTCACGCCGTGCTCCTCCCCTTCGCCGGATTTCAACTTGCCAGTCCAAGCTACCCGCCCGTAGCCTACTCGTGAGTAGGTACAGGGAGGTGGCCATGTCCGAGCCGCAGGGCGCCGAGGTAAAGCTGGACGCCCTCAAGCCGCGTGAACTGGTCGAGCTGCTCGATCGGATGAACCCCGAGGACATCGCCGCACGGAACATCGACGTGGATGCTATCGGGCGGGCGATCGATCCACGGAAGCTGCGCAAAAACGAGCTGTCCGCGCTGCTGTCGGCGATCACCCGGTTGGCCGAGGCGGGCGCGGACGTCGACCTCTCCCGGATGCGGCCGGGCACCTTCGCCCGGATCATCACCCACGCCTCCCGCGAGCAGATCCAGGCCGTCATGGCCGACCCCCGGCTGCGCACCCGCGTCATCGACGAGATCTTCCGGCGCGCGGGCGAGCACGTGCGGCCCGAGCGCGTGCGCGACCTCGACGCGGTCGTGCACTGGCGGCTCACCGACGGCACCGGGGCGGGCGGCTACGACCGCTGGGAGACCGTCTTCGCCGACGCGGCCTGCACGGTCAGCCGCGACATGGCGCACAAGCCGAAGGTCACCATCACCCTGACGCCCGCGGACTTCCTCAAGCTCATCACGCAGAACGCGTCGGCACCCGTGCTGTTCCTCACCGGCAAGCTCAAGGTGCGCGGGGACCTGGCGTTCGCCGCGAGCCTGTCGGGCCTGTTCGACCTGCCGCGCGGCTGAGGGTCTGGTTGTCTTCCCGGATGCGCCGAACCCGCAAGTGGCACCGGCTGGCCCGGCCGCCGGTCGCCGACCTCGACGCCTTCGCCGAGCTGATCGACCCGGCGAGGCTCACCCCGGCGCAGTTCGTCGACCTGGTGTCCGTGTTGGACATGCTGGGCGCCGCGGGCACGGCGGTGCGGCTGAGCGGGCTGCGGACGGAAACCTTCGTCCGATTCCTCGACAAAGCGTCGCGTGAGCAAATCGAGGCGCTGATGGCTCACCCGCACCTGCGTTATGTCGTGTTCGACGAGCTGTTCCAGCGCATGTCCGCGCATCTCGACCGGACCAAGTCGGCCGGGCTGCGCGCCGTCGTGCACTGGCAGTTCCCCGGCGGCCCCCACGACGACGGGATCGACCGGTTCGAGACCCGCATCCGCGAGGGCCGCTGCGTGACCGGCGACGAGCCCACCGCCGACCCCCGGGTCACGCTCACCGTGGACCCGGTCGACTTCCTGCGCGTGATCACGGGCTCGGTGAACGTCCCGATGCTGTTCCTGTCGGGCAAGGTCAAGGTGAAGGGCGACATCGCCTTCGCGGCGACCCTGATCGGGTACTTCGACCTGCCCCGGTGAGACGACGCGGGGGTGGGGACGAGTCGTCCCCACCCCCGCGCGTGTCAGGTAACCGTCAGAAGGTCATCGCCATGCCGGGGTCGGCCAGCAGCGCGCCGACGTCGGCGAGGAACTCCGAGCCCTGCTGGCCGTCGACCAGGCGGTGGTCGAAGCTCAGCGCGAGCTGGCAGACCTTGCGGACCTTGATGTCGCCGTCCACCACCCACGGCATGTCCCGGATCGCGCCGAAGGCGAGGATCGCGGACTCGCCCGGGTTGATGATGGGCGTGCCGGTGTCGACGCCGAAGACGCCGACGTTGGTGATGGTGAAGGTGCCGTTGACCATGTCGCCGGGCGGCGTCTTGCCCTCGCGGGCGGTGGTCGTCAGCTCGTCGAGCGCGACGGCCAGCTCGCGCAGCGACATCCGCTCGGCGTCGCGGACCTTCGGCACGATCAGCCCGCGCGGGGTGGCCGCGGCGATGCCCAGGTGCACGTAGTCCTTGTAGACGATCTCCTGGGCGGCCTCGTCCCAGGCGGCGTTGACCTCCGGGGTCCGCTTGATCGCCATCGTGACCGCGCGGGCGCAGAACGCCAGCGGGGTCAGGCGGACGTCGCGGAACTCGCGGTGGTTCTTCAGCCGGGCCCGCAGCTCCATCATCGGTGTCACGTCGACCGTCAGGAACTCGGTGACGTGCGGTGCGGTGAAGGCGCTGCTGACCATCGCCTGGGCGGTCATCTTGCGGACGCCCTTGATCGGCACCCGGCGCTCGCCGCCGCGGGTAGCGACCGGGGCCGCGGCCTGCTCGGGGGCGGACGCGGCCTGCTGCACGTCCTCCCGGGTGATGACGCCGTCGGCGCCCGTCCCGGTCAGCGAGCGCAGGTCGACGCCGAGGTCCTTGGCCAGCTTGCGGACCGGCGGCTTGGCCAGCGGCACGTACCCGCCGGTGGCGGCGGGCTCGGGCTGGACCGCGGCAGGCGCGGAGCCGTTGGTGCTGGTGAACGCCTGGCCCACCTGCTCCTGCACCGCGGCGGCGGCGGGCTCGGCCGGGACGGCCGGTCCCTTGCGCGCCCGGCGCTTGGCGGTGACCGTCTTGGAGCCGTAGCCGACGAGCGGCTTCATCTCCTCCTCGGCGGGCGCGGCCGCGGCGGGCGCGGGCGCCGGGGCGGCCGCGCCGCCCGGGTCGGTGTCGATGGTCAGGATCGGCGTGCCGACCGTGACCGTGTCGCCGGGCCGCACGTGCAGCTCGGTGACGACGCCCGCCCACGGGCAGGGCAGCTCCACGGCGGCCTTCGCGGTCTCGATCTCCACGATGATCTGGTTGACCGTGACCTCGTCGCCCGGCTGGACGTGCCAGGACAGGATCTCCGCCTCGGTCAGGCCCTCGGCGGTGTCGGGCAGGGGGAAGCTCTTGTACTGCGGCATCAGCGGATCACCAGGCCAGCGAGCGGTCGACGGCGTCGAGCACCCGGTCGAGGTCCGGCAGGAAGTGCTCCTCGAGCTTGGCGGGCGGGTACGGCACGTCGAAGCCGTGCACGCGCAGCACCGGCGCCTCCAGCGAGTAGAAGCACTCCTGCTGCACGCGGGCGGCCAGCTCCGAGCCGATCGACGACTCCGACGGCGACTCGCTCACCACGACCATGCGGCCGGTCTTGCGCACCGACTCGAACACCGGGCCCAGGTCCAGCGGGGACAGCGTGCGCAGGTCGATGACCTCCAGCGAGTGCCCGTCCTCCTCGGCCGCGGTGGCCGCGTCCATGGCGACCTTCACCGACGGGCCGTAGGCGACCAGCGTCGCCGTGGTGCCCGTCCGCACGACGCGGGAGGCGAACAGCGGGTCCGGGGTGGCGGCCGGGTCGATCTCGGCCTTCATCGCCGCGGAGTGGTAGTAGCGCTTGGGCTCGAAGAACAGCACCGGGTCGTCGCAGCGGATGGCCTGCTGGATCATCCAGTAGGCGTCCACGGCGTTGGAGCAGGCGACGACCTTGAGCCCGGCGGTGTGCGCGAAGTAGGACTCCGGCGACTCCGAGTGGTGCTCGACCGCGCCGATGCCGCCGCCGAACGGGATGCGGATGACCATCGGCACCTTCACCCGGCCCTGGGTGCGGGTGTGCAGCTTGGCGACCTGGGAGACGATCTGGTCGAAGCCGGGGAAGACGAACCCGTCGAACTGGATCTCGCAGACCGGGCGGAAGCCGCGCACGGCCAGGCCGACCGCGGCGCCGATGATCCCGGACTCGGCCAGCGGGGTGTCGAGCACGCGGTGCTCGCCGAAGTCCTTCTGCAGGCCGTCGGTGATCCGGAAGACGCCGCCGAGCTTGCCGACGTCCTCGCCCATCACCAGCACCTTGGGGTCGGCCTCCATGGCGGCGCGCAGGCCGAGGTTGAGGGCCTTGCCCATGGTCAGCGACTGCACGGCCGGTGCGGTCTGGGGCTTGTTGATCGCGGGCGCGGCCATCAGTGCTCACCTCCGAAGGCGGACAGGTACGCCAGGAACTCGTCGCGCTGGGCGTCGAGGACCGGGCTGGGCTCGGCGTAGACGTTGTCGAACATCTGCCGCACCGGGGGGTCGGGCATGTTGAAGCAGTATTCGCGCAGCTCGGCGGCCATCTTGTCGGCGTCGGCCTGCACGGAGTCCAGATAGTCCTGGTCGGCCATGCCGTGGCGGACCAGGTGGACGCGGACCCGCTCGATCGGGTCCTTGAGCTTCCACGCCTCCAGCTCGTCGGAGAGCCGGTAGCGGGTCGGGTCGTCGGTGGTGGTGTGGGCGTCCATGCGGTAGGTGAACGCCTCGATCAGCACCGGCCCGTTGCCGTGGCGGCACTCGTCCAGCGCCCAGCGGGAGACCGCCAGCGAGGCGAGCACGTCGTTGCCGTCCACCCGGATGCCGGGGAAGCCGTAGCCGCGCGCCCGCTGGTACAGCGGCAGGCGCGACTGGCGCTCGGTCGGCTCGGAGATCGCCCACTGGTTGTTCTGGCAGAAGAACACCAGCGGCGCGTCGTAGACCGCGGCCCAGACGAAGCCCTCGTGCACGTCGCCCTGGCTGGTCGCGCCGTCGCCGAAGAAGCACATGGTGGCCTCTCCGTCGTCGTCGCCGACCTTGCCCTCGAAGCGCTGGCCCATCGCGTACCCGGCGGCGTTGAGCACCTGGTTGCCGATCACGATGGTGTACGGGTGGAAGCGGTGCGCTACCGAGTCCCAGGTGCCGTTGTCGGTGCCGCGGAAGATGCCCAGCAGCTCCTCTGGCTTGATGCCCCTGCACCACGCGACGCCGTGCTCCCGGTACGAGGGGAACACCATGTCGGTCGGCCGCAGCGCGCGCCCGGCGCCCACCTGCGCGGCCTCCTGGCCCAGCAGCGGCACCCAGATGCCCAGCTGGCCCTGCCGCTGCAGGGCGTTGGACTCGCGGTCCGCCCTGCGCACCAGCACCATGTCGCGGTAGAGCCCGCGCAGGTCCTCGTCGGTGATGTCGGCGACGTAGCGGTCGAATTCGGGATTCTCGACGCGCTCGCCCTCCGGGGTCAGGAGCTGCACCAGCTCCGGCCCGCCTTCGCTGGTCGCACGCAAACCCGCGATCACCTGCTCTGCTGTCGGAGCGGCTGCGGTGGCGGCGGGGCCCTCCCGGGGCTCCGGGTGCGTCCACTGTTCGGCAGAGGACATGTGGTTCTCCTCTAGGTGTCTGGTCCGCACCCCCGCTCGTGACGGGACGGCACGGCCGCGCCGCTGGTCGCCGCCGCCGTTGTCATCGGCCACGGCCCCGTCGACGCTGACGGTTCGTTCCCACATCCTGGCACGGCGCACCCCGATCCGGTGAGTCCGCTCAGCCCGTTCGTTACCAACAACGACCCTCTGACCTGGGAAAACCATTGGACTACCGACGTTAGGGGGTCATAGCGGCGCGCGATCGGCGCAGCGTGGCGGGGCCCGCGCGGACCGGCGGTGATCGAGCCGGTGATCGACAGTGAGCTGCGTCACCGCGGGGGCGAGCCCGCGGCCACGGGCGGGAAGGACGGGGCCGCGGGCTCACCACCGAGCCTGGCCGACGCCGCCTGAGACGATCTCAGCGCCGGAGGTGGCAGGATCGGCGGCGTGGACACCGCAGCCGTGAAGCAGGGCGTGCGCGAGGTGTGGGAGGCAGCGATCCTGCCCAGCCTGCGCGACTTCATCGCCATCCCCGCGCTCTCCCCGACCTTCGACGCCGACTGGGCGGCCAACGGCCACCTCGACGCCGCCGCCGAGCACCTGCGGGCCTGGATCGCCGGCCGCGGCCTGCCCGGCGCGACGCTGGAGGTCGTGCGCCTGCCCGACCGCTCGCCCCTGTTGGTCGTGGACGTGCCCGGCACGGTCGACGCCGGGACCGTCCTGCTCTACGGCCACCTCGACAAGCAGCCGCCGGTCGGCGGCTGGTCGGAGGGCCTCGGGCCGTGGACGCCCGTGCAGCGCGACGAGCGCCTGTACGGCCGGGGCAGCGCCGACGACGGCTACGCCGGGTACGCCGCGACCGCGGCCATCGAGGCCGTGCGCGCCAACGGCGGCGAGCACTCGCGGTGCGTGATCCTGCTGGAGACGGGGGAGGAGTCCGGCAGCCCCGACCTGCCCGCGTACCTGGAGCACCTGGCCGACCGGCTCGGCGAGGTCGCCCTGGTCGTCTGCCTGGACTCCGGCGGGCAGGACTACCAGCGGCTCTGGCTGACCACCTCGCTGCGCGGCCTCATCTCCATCGACGTGACCGCCCGCGTGCTCGACGCGGGCCAGCACTCCGGCCTGGCGGGCGGCGTCGCGCCCAGCTCGTTCCGCGTGCTGCGCGCGCTGCTGGACCGCCTTGAGGACTCCGCGACGGGCGAGCTGCTGATCCCCGAGCTCACCGTCGAGATCCCGGCCGAGCGGGTCGCCGAGGCCAAGGCCACCGCGGAGGCGGCGCCGGGCACGATGCGCGCGACCTTCCCGCTGCACGGCTCGACCCGGCCGATGGCCGACGACGAGCTGGAGCTGATCCTCAACAACAGCTGGCGGCCGACGCTGAGCGTCGTCGGCGCCAGCGGCATGCCCGAGCCCGCGGACGCTGGCAACGTGCTGCGGCCGTTCACCACGCTGTCGCTGAGCTTCCGCCTGCCCCCGACCGCCGACGCCAAGGCCGCGCTGGAGGCGATCCAGAAGGCCCTCACCACCGACGTGCCGAACGACGCGACCATCGAGTTCAGCCGCGTCGACATCGCCAACGGCTGGAACGCCCCTGCGCTGGCCCCCTGGCTGCGCGACGCGCTCGACCGCGCCTCCCACGAGGTCTTCGGCAGCCCGTGGCGCACGGTCGGGCTGGGCGGGTCGATCCCGTTCATGGGCCTGCTGGCCGAGCGCTACCCGGCCGCCCAGTTCGTCATCACCGGGGCGCTGGGACCCGACAGCAACGCCCACGTCCCGGACGAGTGGCTGCACGTCCCGCAGGCCATGCGGGTGACCGAGACCGTCGCGCACGTGCTGGACGCCCAAGCCCGCGCCTGAGGATGCGGCGGCCTGCGGACTACGACGCGTTCCTGTCCTACAGCTACGCGGTCGACCGCCCGCTGGCCGCCGCCGTCCAGCGCGGCCTGCACACGCTGGCCCGGCACTGGTACCAGGCCCGCGCGCTGCGCGTGTTCCGCGACCAGACGAGCCTGTCCGCCAACCCGGACCTGTGGGACTCCATCGAGACCGCGCTGCGCGCGTCCCGCCACTTCATCCTGATGGCCTCGCCGGAGGCCGCCGCGTCGCCGTGGGTGCGGCGAGAGGTGGCGCACTGGCAGGCCGAGGGGACGCGCGAGACGTTCCACATCGTGCTGACCAGCGGGGAGATCGTCTGGGGCGACGGCGACTTCGACTGGGAGCGCACGACCGCGCTGCCGCCGGGCCTGCGCGGCTGGTTCGCCGCGGAGCCGCAGTGGGTCAACCTGGGGTGGGCCCGGGCGGACACCCAGTTGTCCCTGCTCAACGGCCGGTTCCGGGACGAGGTCGCCACGCTGGCCGCCGCCGTCCACGGCCTGCCCAAGGACGTCTTCGACGGCGAGGACGTCCGCAGGCACCGCAGGTCCGTGCGGCTGCGGCGCGCCGCGGTGAGCGGCCTGGCGCTGCTCACCGTGCTCACCACCCTGCTCGGCCTGCTCGCCTGGCGGCAGCAGAACACCACCGAGCGCCAGCGCGACCAGGCCGTCGCCCGCGAGCTCGCCACCCGCGCCGCCGAGCTGGGCGACCGGGACCCCCGGCTCGCCCGCCTGCTGAGCCTGGCCGCCTGGCGGATCGCGCCGCTGCCGGAGACCCGCGCGGGCCTGCTGGCAGCGGCGGGCAGGCCGGGACGCGCCGTGATCGAGAGCCCGGGCGCGACCGCGGTCGCCGTCAGCCCGGACGGGAGGCTGATCGCCGTGGGCGGCGGGTCGGTCCGGCTGTGGGACACCGCGACGCGGCGGCCGGTGGGCGAGCCGTTCGCGGCCGGGGACGTGCGGACGCTCGGGTTCAGCGCCGACGGCGGCAGGCTCGTCGTGGGCAGCGACGAGGTGCGGGTGTACGACGTCGCGACCCGGACCGCCGTCGGCAGCCCGGCGCCTCTCCCCGAGGGGCTGCCCGGGGTGGGGACTCTGCGCACGGTGGCGATCAGCCCGGACGGCGCCACCATCGCCGTCGGCGAGACGTTCGGCGACCTCGGGCTGTGGGACGTCGAGACCGGGACGCGGCTGTTCGCGCCGTTCGAGACCGTACCGCCGCACATCCCCTCGGCGGCGCCGGTGGCGGCGTTCAGCCCCGACGGGAAGACCCTGGCGGCGCTGAACCCGCACGACGGCAAGCTCCGGTTCTGGGACCTGGCGACCGGCCGCCCGCGCGGCGCGCCGGTCGCGGCGTACCCGCGCCAGACGACCGCGCTGGCCTGGCCGTCCCTGGCCTACCGGCCCGACGGCATGCGGATCGCGACCGCAGGCGTCGACGGCGTCGTGCGGGTGTGGGACCCGGCCACGGGCAAATCGGTCGGCGCGCCGCTGACCGGCGGCGGCCGCACCCGGCAGGAGAAGGAGCTGCCGTCGGTCGCCTTCAGCGCGGACGGCGCGCTGCTGGCCGCGGGCAACGCCGACGGCACCGTGTCGCTGTGGCGCGGCGACACGCTGGAGCCGGTGGGCGACCCGCTGGCCGGGCACGGCGGCGTGGTCGGGGCGGTGGCGTTCGGCCCGGGCGGGCTGCTGGTCAGCGCCGGGGCGGACGGCACGGTCCGGCTCTGGGACGTCGACGCGCGGCTGCGCCGGGTCACCCCGCTGCCGGCCGACACCGGCCCGCTGTACTCCGTGGCGTGGTCCCCGGACGGCGCCACGATCGCCGCGGGCGGCCACGGCGCTGCCGGGCTGGGGGCGCGCGGCGCGCCAGTCTCGTGCCGGATCGACGGGTGGGCGCTGTGCCTGGCGCTGGAGGGCCGGTCGGTGATGGTGGGCGGCGGGACCTCGGCCCACCCCTACACCAGGTGGAGCGACCCGGGCGGGCACGACGGGACGCTGCTGCTGTGGGACGCGGCCACCCGGCGGCGGCTGCCCAACCCCGCCGAGGGCAGGTCGGCCATCGCGAACTCGGTGGTCTTCGGCCTCGACGGGCGGGTCGTGTTCGCCACCGGGGTGGGCGCCGACCTCGACACCCGGGGCACGGTGACCCGCTGGAGCGCCGCCCAGCAGGTCCCCATCGGGATCGCGTCGGTCGAGCTGAGCGGGCCCGCGTGGGCGTCCGCGCTGAGCCCCGACGGGCGGCTGCTGGCCGTCGGTGGGGACAACACGGGCACGGCGGACGGGCCGAGGACGGACCCGGTCGTCCTGATCGACCCGGTCGACGGCCGCCGGGTCGCGTCGTTCCCCGAGGCGGGCGCGGTCTACGCGGTCGCGTTCAGCCCCGACGGCCGCACCCTGGCCGCGGCGACCGAGACGGGCGCGGTCGGGCTGTGGGACGTGCGGTCGCGGACCAGGACGGGCGAGCTGGCCGGGCACAGCGGACCGGCCGGGGCCGTGGCCTACGCCCCCGACGGCGCGACGGTCGCGACCGCGGGCGCCGACGGCACGATCCGGCTGTGGGACAGCGAGACCGGGGAGCAGGTGGGCGTGCCCTTGCGCGGGCACGGCGGCACGGTGTTCTCGGTCGCGTTCAGCCCCGACGGGACGCTGCTGGCCAGCGGCGGCGGCGACAACTCGGTGCGGCTGTGGGAGGTGGCGTCCCGCAGGCAGGTCAACGAGCGGTTCTGGGGGCACGCCCTGCCGGTGCGGTCGGTCGCGTTCAGCCCGGACGGCCGGACCCTGGCCAGCGCGGGCCTGGACCGGGCGGTGCGGCTGTGGGACGTCGGCCACACGGTCGACCCCGCCGCGGCCCTCTGCGCCCAGGCGGGCGGGTCGCTCACCGAGGAGGAGTGGGACCAGCACATCCCGGACATCGGTCACCGCCCGGTCTGCTGACTCACCAGGCCGGGTAGCGCTCCTGCCAGGCCGGGTCGACCCGCTCGGCGCGGAAGACGAGCAGGGCGTCGTCGACCAACTGGACCATGACGTCGCGCAGCTCCAGGCCGTCCAGCAGGTGCGCGGGGATGGCCTCGACGCCCAGCGTGACGCCGAGCAGGTTGCCGCAGATGGCCGCGGTGGAGTCGCTGTCGCCGGAGTGCTCGGCGGCCAGCGCCAGGCCGTCGACGAGGTCGTCGGCGTGCAGGGCGGCGCAGACGGCGATGGCCAGCGCCTCCTCGCCGACCCAGCCGCCGCCCAGGGTCTCCAGCGCCTCCGCGCTCGGCCTGCCCTTCTCGGCCAGGACCATGGCGGCGCCGAGCGCGGCGACGGTCTCCTCGTTGCCGTCCCACTCGGCCAGCTCGGCGCGGACCTCGTCGACGGCGGTCGGCAGGGCGACCCCGTCGAGGAGCCTGCGGACCAGGAAGGCGAGCGCGCCCGCGCTGAGGTAGCCGCTGGGGTGGCCGTGGGTCAGCGCGCCGGAGCGGGCGGCCAGCTCGAACACCTCGGCGGCGTCGGCCGACCACAGCGCGATCGGCGCGGCGCGCATGACCGCGCCGCAGCCCTTGGAGTCGTTGATCCGCTTCTCCGGCGATGCCGACGGGACGCCGCCCGCGAAGCCCCGCAGGGACGCGAGCACGGTCGCGCCCGGGGCGCGGCGGCTGTGCAGCTCCGGCTCGGCGACCAGCCAGCCGTCGGGCCGCTCCTCCAGCGCGTAGGTCCCGCCCGCGCGGTGCCAGGGCGTGCCCTGGGTGTGGTACCAGCGCTGGTAGGCGTGCTGGAGCACCGAGATGGGGTGCTCGGCGAGGCCGAGCCCGCGCGCCATCTGGGCGCGGATCATCGCCTCCAGCGTGAACAGCGTCATCTGGGTGTCGTCGGTGACGCGGCCGGTGCCGCCGTAGGCCGTGCCGTACTCGCGCACGCCGTCGGGGAACCGCGACCGGATGTCGGCCAGTCCCATGAACTCCACCGGCCCGCCGAGCGCGTCACCCACCGCGCCCGCCAGCACACATCCCAACCAGGCTTCCCGCACCCGGCCAGCCTAGTGCGCGCGACCGACATCACCCTCCGGCACGGACCGTGCGGAGCGAGTGACGACCCGCCGGGTGTTTACGGGATATCAGCAGGCTCGGTCACACTTGACCGGATGAGCGAGCGCGAACGACTGGAGACGTCCGGGTCCGCGCAGTCGCCGTGGCGGCTGTGGGGGCCGTATCTGGCCGCCCGGCAGTGGGGCACCGTCCGTGAGGATTACTCACCTCATGGCGACGCCTGGGGGTACTTCCCGTTCGAGCAGGCCCGCTCGCGCGCGTACCGCTGGGGCGAGGACGGCATCGCGGGCATCTGCGACCGCCACGGGTTCCTCAACTTCGCCGTCGCGCTGTGGAACGGGCACGACGAGATCCTCAAGGAGCGGTACTTCGGGCTGTCCAACACCGAGGGCAACCACGGCGAGGACGCCAAGGAGTACTGGTGGGTCACCGACGGCACGCCCACCCACTCCTGGATGCGGATGGTCTACCGCTACCCGCAGGCCGCCTACCCCTACGCCGAGCTGCGCGAGATGGCCGCCAGGGCGGGCCGCGACGCGCGCGAGCCCGAGCTGGCCGACACCGGCATCCTCGACGACGACCGCTTCTTCGACGTCCGCGTCACCTACGCCAAGGCCGCCCCGGACGACGTCTGCATCGAGATCGCGGCCACCAACCACGGCCCCGACACCGCCCCGCTGCACCTGGTCCCGCAGCTGTGGTTCCGCAACACCTGGTCGTGGGGCCGCGACGCGCGCAGGCCCGCGCTCATCGCCTCGACCGCAGACGGGTGGTCGCGGGTGCTCGCCGAGCACGCCCTCCTCGGCCGCTACACGCTGCAGTTCGACGGCGCGCCCACGCTCCTGGTCACCGACAACGAGACCGACGAGGCCAACCTCTTCGACCGACCCGTCAACCCCAGCCGCTACACCAAGGCCGGGATCGGCGACCACATAGTCAGCAAGATCTCCGACGCCTGCCAGGTCGTCGCCGACGGCAAGGCATCGCAGCCGGGCACGAAGGCCGCGGGCTGGTACCACTTCCCGGCCGTCGCCCCGGGCGAGACCGTCCGGGTGAAGCTGCGCCTGGTCGCGGGCAGCGGCCACGGCGCGGCGTTCGGCCGCTCGTTCACCGGCGCCATGATGGACCGCGAGCAGGAGGCCGACGACTTCTACGACGAGGTCGCGGGCCACATCGCCGAGCCGGAGCGCACCGTCGTGCGCCGCGCCTACGCGGGTCTGCTGTGGACGAAGCAGCACTACCGGTTCCGCGTGCGCGACTGGCTCGACGGCGACCCGGCCCACCCGCCAGCGCCCGCCGAGCGGCTGCGCGGGCGCAACGCGCACTGGAAGCACGTGGACGTCGCCGACGTGCTGTCCATGCCGGACGAGTGGGAGTACCCCTGGTTCGCCGCGTGGGACCTGGCCTTCCACATGGTCCCGTTCGCCGTCGTCGACCCGGCGTTCGCCAAGGACCAGATCCTGCTGCTGTGCCGGGAGTGGCTGATGCACCCCGACGGGCAGCTGCCCGCGTACGAATGGGCGTTCGGCGACGTCAACCCGCCCGTGCACGCCTGGGCGGCGCTGCAGGTCTACAAGGCCGAGGAGGCCGCGACCGGCAGGGGCGACCGGGTGTTCCTCGCCCGCGTCTTCCACAAGCTGCTGCTCAACTTCTCCTGGTGGGTCAACCGCAAGGACCCCGAGGGCAACTACCTGTTCGAGGGCGGGTTCCTCGGCATGGACAACATCGGCCCGGTCAACCGGTCCGAGCCGCTGCCCGGCGGGTGGCGGCTGGAGCAGTCCGACGCCACGTCGTGGATGGCGACCTACGCCCTGCACCTCATGCAGATGGCCCTCGAACTCGCCCGCGACGACGAGGCCTACGAGGACGTGGCCACCAAGTTCGTCGAGCACTTCCTGTCGATCGCCCAGGCCTCGACCCACTTCGGCTCCGCCGACCGGCCGATCTGGGACGACGAGGACGGCTTCTGCTACGACCTGCTCTCCCGCCACCGCCCGGACGGCGGGGTCGAGGCCCAGCCGGTGCGCGTGCGCTCGATGGTGGGCCTGATCCCGCTGCTGGCCGTCGCGCCGCTGCCCGCGTGGGTGTTCACCGAGCTGCCGCACTTCGCCGAGCGGCTGAACTACCTGCTGCGCCACGCGCCCGCGTTCGGGCAGTTCCTCACCTGGCACACCGACGGCGAGCGCAGCGCGCTGCTGTCGCTGCTGGACGTCCGCAAGCTCCAGCGGGTGCTCAAGCGCATGTTCGACGAGGACGAGTTCCTCGCCCCGCACGGCATCCGCTCGCTGTCCGCGGCCCACCGCGACGGCGTCGACGTGCACATCGACGGCTGGCCGCACCGCATCCAGTACGAGCCGGGCGAGTCCCGCACCCCGATGTTCGGCGGCAACTCCAACTGGCGCGGCCCGATCTGGTTCCCCACCAACGCGCTGCTGGTGCAGGCGCTGCACGTGCTCGACGCGTTCCACGGCAAGGACCTGCAGCTGGAGCTGCCGACCGGGTCGGGGACCAGGGTCACCGCCGGTGACGCCGCCCGGGAGCTGCAGCACCGCCTCGCGGCGCTGTTCCTGCCCGGTCCGGACGGGCGCAGGCCCGCCGACGGCCACCGGATCGAGGCGTCCGACAGCGCGCGGTGGCGCGAGCACGTCACCTTCAGTGAGTACTTCGACGGCGACACCGGCGAGGGCCTCGGCGCCTCTCACCAGACCGGGTGGACCGCCCTGGTCGCCGTACTTATTGCGGGCTGGCCGGGTACCAGCGGGAAATAACCCGGCGCCGTCGGCCGAACGATGGTGATGTGTCCGTAACCAAGGCCGTGCTGTGCTGACCGACCGGCGGGTGGCAGTATCCCCAGCACTCCGGTACCCAGACCCGAGGAGTAGATGGTGTCCCGACGACAGTTCCGCAGGCTGAGCCAGGTGACCACGGGGATCGCGGCCGTCGCGCTGACCGTGACCGCGTGCGGCTCGGGCGGCAGCGGCGCCCCGCAAGACCCCGGTGCGGGCCAGAGCACCCCGACCGCGGAGGTCCCCTCGGTCGCCAAGGACCCGGCGCTGGCCGCGATGGTCCCGACCGACATCGCCGCCGATGGGAAGATCATCGTCGGGCAGGACCAGAGCTACCCGCCGAACGAGTTCGTCGACGAGCAGAACCAGGCCGTCGGCATGGACATCGACCTCGGCAACGCGATCGCCGCGAAACTCGGCCTGACCATGGAGTACCAGAACAGCGCCTTCGACGGCATCATCCCCGGCCTGACCTCGGGCAAGTACGAGCTGGCCATGTCGTCGTTCACGATCAACGCCGAGCGGCTCCAGCAGGTCGACATGGTGTCCTACTTCAGCGCGGGCACCTCGATGGCCGTGCTGAAGGGCAACCCGGACGCCGTCGCCATCGACGACCTGTGCGGCAAGACCGTCGCCGTGCAGAAGGGCACCGTCCAGGTCGAGGACCTGGAGAAGGCCAACGCCGAGTGCAAGACGGCGGGCAAGCCCGAGATCACCGTGAGCCAGTTCCAGAACCAGACCGACGTGACGCTGGCGCTCACCGCCAAGCGCGCGCAGGCGATGCTGGCCGACTCCCCGGTCGTCGACTACGCCGTCAAGCAGACCGAGGGCCAGCTGGAGACCGCGGGCGCGCCGTACGACACCGCGCCCTACGGGATCATCGTGCCCAAGGACAAGGGCGACTACGCCAAGGCCGTCCAGGGCGCGCTGCAGGCGCTGATCGACGACGGCGCCTACACCAAGATCCTCGAGAAGTGGGGCGTGCAGGCGGGCGGCATCCCCACCGCCGAGATCAACCCCGAACCGGCTGGCTGATGACGCAGGGCCACGCCCCGCAGAAGGTCGTGCCGGTGCGCCACCCCTGGCGGTGGGTCACCGGCGCGATCCTCGCGGTCCTCATCGCACAGGCCGCCACCAGCGTCGTCACCAACGACAACTTCGGCTGGCCGGTCGTCTGGGACTACCTGTTCGACCCCCGGGTGCTGCAGGGCCTGCAGAACACGCTGATCCTGACCGTGCTGTCGATGGTCATCGGCGTGGTCGGCGGCATCCTGCTCGCGGTCATGCGGCTGTCCGGGAACCCGATCGCCGCCGGGCTGGCCAGCGCCTACATCTGGCTCTTCCGCGGCACGCCGCTGATCACGCAGCTGATCTTCTGGTTCTACATCGCCGCGCTGTACCCGCGCATCGGCCTCGGCGTCCCGTTCGGCGGGCCGGAGTTCGTCTCGTGGGACACGAACACGCTGATCACCCAGTTCAGCGCCGCCCTGCTGGGGCTCGGCCTGAACGAGGCCGCCTACATGGCCGAGATCGTGCGCAGCGGCATCCAGTCCGTCGACGAGGGCCAGACCGAGGCGGCGAGCGCGCTGGGCATGACCCGCGGCCGCATCCTGCGCCGGATCGTGCTGCCGCAGGCCATGCGGGTGATCATCCCGCCGACGGGCAACCAGACGATCTCGATGCTGAAGACGACCTCGCTGGTCATCGTCATCGGGTACTACGAGCTGATGGTCGCCGCGGGGCAGATCTACGCGCGCAACTTCCAGACCATCCCGCTGCTCATCACCGCCGCGCTGTGGTATCTGGCGCTGACCTCGGTGCTGACGCTGGTCCAGACCCAGATCGAACGCCGGTACTCCCGCGGCATGTCGCGCTCGTCGAAGGCGTCGCGCGGCCTGGTGAACCGGCTGCTGACCAGCGGGAGTGATCAGGTATGACCGAACCGATGGTGCGCGCCGAGGGCGTCTGCAAGAGCTACGGCAGGCTGGAGGTGCTGCGCGGCATCGACCTCGAGGTCGCGCACGGCGAGGTCATGTGCGTCATCGGCCCGTCCGGCTCCGGCAAGTCGACCTTCCTGCGGTGCATCAACCACCTGGAGAAGGTCGACGCGGGCAGGCTCTACGTCGACGGCGACCTGGTGGGCTACCGCCAGCGCGGCGACCGGCTGCACGAACTGCGGGAGGACGAGGTCGCCCACAAGCGGCGCTCGATCGGCATGGTCTTCCAGCGGTTCAACCTGTTCCCGCACATGACCGCGCTGGAGAACATCACCGAGGCGCCGGTCGGCGTCCTCGGCAGGCCGAAGGCGTCGGCCCGCGCGCACGCCCTGGACCTGCTCGACCAGGTCGGGCTGGGCGACAAGGCCGCCGCGTACCCGAACCAGCTCTCCGGCGGCCAGCAGCAGCGCGTCGCCATCGCCCGCGCGCTGGCGATGGAGCCCAAGCTGATGCTGTTCGACGAGCCGACCTCCGCGCTGGACCCGGAGCTGGTGGGCGACGTCCTGGAGGTCATGCGGAAGCTGGCCGAGCAGGGCATGACCATGGTCGTCGTCACCCACGAGATGGGCTTCGCCCGCGAGGTCGGCGACTCCCTGGTGTTCATGGACGAGGGCGTGGTCGTCGAACACGGCAACCCCCGCGACGTGCTGGGCAACCCCCAGGAGGAGCGCACGCAGGCGTTCCTGAGCAAGGTCCTGTGAGTCGCTGACGAGTCCGGCCCCCCGCGCGATCGCGGGGGGCCGGACTTCCGCGGAACGCCCCACCACCCCGGTCCGTCTCTATGATCGACCGCAGGAGCGATCACGGGGGGTGGTATCGCCATGACGACCAGCGACGACGAGCGGCGGCTGGACCCGCACGACGAGAACCCCCCGGCCTGGGCGCACATCAGCGCGGCCGAGGTCCTGCGCCGCGCGGCCGAGCAGGAGAGCGGCGGCGTGCTGCGCAGGCGGAAGCTGGCCACGCCCGCCGTGCAGCGCTGGTCGGACCGCTACATCACCGGCACGCTCGACCTGCGCAACATCGAGTTCGCGCTGCTGGAGTTCGAGCGCTGCCGGTTCGAGCAGCCGCCGGACCTGCGGCAGGGCAAGCTGGCGGGCATCGACTTCCGCGACTGCGCGCTCCCCGGCCTGGAGGCGCGCAACCTGCGCACGGACAACGACCTCACGCTGTACCGCACCGTGGTCAACGGGACCGTCGACCTGACCGACGCCGAGGTCAGGGGCACGCTCGTGCTGCGCGACAGCACGCTCATCGGCCGCGACGGCAGGCCCGCGCTGCACGGCGACCGGCTGCAGCTCGCGGGCGCGCTGCTGGCCGCGCGGGTGGCGAGCAAGGGGGAGATCCGCCTGCCCGGCCTGCGCACCGGGGGCAACGTCAACTTCGCGGGCGCCGAGCTGGACAACCCGCGCGGGTTCGCGCTCAACGGCAACGGCATGCAGGTCGGCGGCAACCTGTACTTCACCGTGGACCCGCAGGGCACCCCCTTCCGCGCCGTCGGGCAGATCTTCCTGCCGACCGCGCGGGTGGAGAGCGACCTGTCCATGCGGGGAGCGCGGCTGGCCCCGCGCACCGAGCACTCGCGGGCAGTGCCGCCGGACGACCCGTTCTTCGACCCCAACGCCACCCTGGTCGCCGACCGGTCCAAAGTAGACGGCAACGTCAACCTCGACCGCGGCTTCGTCAGCACGGGCACGGTGCGCATCGTCAACGCCGCGATCGGGGGCTCGCTGCGGCTGTCGCAGGCCAGGGTCGACCTGTCCGGCGGGCAGGAGGAGTTCGTCGAGATGGGCGCCAAGGCGGGCCCGTACTCCGACCGCTCCCTGCACCTGGACGGCACCGCCGTCGGCGGCAACATCGACGCCCGCGACGCGCGGATCGCCGGGCAGATCCGGCTGGTCGAGGTCATTGTGCGGGGCAGCGCGCTGCTGGACCGCGCGGTGATCAGCAACCGCGGCGGGGACGCGGTCGAGGGCCGCCGCTTCACCGTCGGCGGCAACCTCGACGCCCGCGCCGTGCTCGTCTTCGGCTCGGTGCTGCTGACCGGGACCAAGATCGAGGCCAACCTGGACCTGCGCGGCAGCAGGCTGCTCGCCCCCGGCGTCTACCACCGCGACGGCGCGGTCAAGCCCTCGCTCGACCTGCGGGTCGCGCGCATCGGCCGCGACCTCATCTGCGCGGCGGGCGACGAGCCGTTCTCCGCGCACGGGGAGATCCGGCTGCGCCGCGCCGAGGTCGGCCAGGTCACCGACTTCCACGGCGCCGAGCTGGGCAACAGCCACAACGCGATGACGATCAACGCCTTCGGCTTCCAGACCCAGGAGCTGCGGCTGACCGTGGCCGCCGCGCCCCGCGGCCGGGTCGACCTCGGGCACGCCCGGTGCGCGTCGCTGTCGGACAACGCGGCGTTCTGGAGCGCCAAGGGCCGCATCGAGGTGGAGGACTTCCGCTACGAGACCCTCGCCGACCCGATCGACCTCGACGACGACGACCGGGTGCTGACCCGGCTGGCCTGGCTGCGCCACGGCCTGCGCGAGACCTACAGCCCCGGCCCCTACGAGCAGTTCGCCGCGATGCTGCGCGCCGCGGGCAACGAGGAGCACGCCGACACCGTCCTGGTGGAGAAGCAGCGGCTGCGCTACGCCGCGCTCGCCGACGGCGCGGGCCTCACCGCGCCGGGGATCCGGCTGTGGAGCTGGCTGCAGCGCGCCACCGTCGGCTACGGCTACCGGCCGACGCGGGCGCTGACCTGGCTGCTCGGCTTCCTGGTCGCGGGCACGGTCTGGTTCTTCATGATCCCCGAGCCGCGCGAGGCCAACACCGACGACCAGCTGGTGTGGAACCCGCTGCTGTACACATTGGACCTGCTCGTGCCCATCGTCGACTTCGGACACAAGAACAAGTGGACCATCGGCGGGGTCTCGCAGTGGATATCGGCGGTGTTCATCGCCCTGGGCTGGATCTTGGCCACGACCGTCGCCACCGGTCTGACCCGCCTGCTGCGCAGGGGCAGCTGAGCGGCCACGTAAGCTGCGCAAACGTGCCCACGCTCGCTGATTACGACAAGATCGCCGCAGGCAAGGTGCGGGAGCTCTACGCCGTCGACGACGACCACCTGCTGATGGTCGCCTCCGACCGCATCTCGGCGTACGACCACGTGCTCGCGACCCCCATCCCCGACAAGGGCCGGGTGCTGACGGCGATGAGCGTGTTCTGGTTCGACCTGCTCGCCGACATCGTCGACCACCACATGGTCGCCTACGACGACCCGAGGATCCCCGCCGAGGTCCGCGGCCGGGCGCTGCTGGTCCGCAGGCTGGAGATGCTGCCGGTGGAGGCCGTCGCGCGCGGCTACCTCGCGGGCAGCGGCACCGCCGACTACCGGGCCACCGGCGCCGTCTGCGGCATCGCGCTGCCCGACGGCCTGACCGAGGGCTCCCGGCTGCCCGAGCCGATCTTCACCCCGGCCACCAAGGCCGAGCTCGGCGCGCACGACGAGAACATCGACTTCGCCGCCGTGGTCGAGCTGCTGGGCGCTGAGCAGGCCGAGCGGGTGCGCGAGCTGACGCTGCGCATCTACCGGCGCGGCGCCGAGCACGCCCTGGCCAACGGCATCATCCTGGCCGACACCAAGATCGAGCTGGGGCTGCGCGACGGCGGGCTCGTGCTCGGCGACGAGGTGCTGACCCCGGACTCCTCCCGCTACTGGCCGGTGGAGACCTGGGCGCCGGGACAGGCCCAGCCGTCCTTCGACAAGCAGTACGTGCGCGACTGGCTCACCTCCTCGGAGTCGGGCTGGGACCGCGCGTCCGACACGCCCCCGCCGCCGCTGCCCGACGCCGTCGTGGCCAACACCCGCGCCCGCTACGTGCAGGCGTACGAGCAGCTCACCGGCCGGAAGTTCGCCGACTGGATCGGCTGAGTCAGGGTCGGGGACACCCACGTGTCATGCGCGTCGAGTGTGCTGTGCGGTATGACGGCCCGACTCGTGGTCTCCCTCTCCGGGATCACCGCCCGGAGCCTGGACGCCTGCGCCGACTTCGCCGCCGAGCTCGACCGGCGCGGGGTCCCGCTGTCGGCGCTGGTCGCCCCGCGCAGGCTCGACGCCGAGGTCGTGGCCTGGGTGCGCGAGCGGCCCGTGCTGGCCCACGGCTTCGACCACGCTGCCGAGCCGCGCGGCCGCAGGGTCGCCCTGGGCAGGCGGGCCGAGTTCGCCGCGCTGCCCGCGCACGAGGCCGGGCTGCGGCTGACCGCGGCGACCGCCGCGCTCGACCGCGCGGGCCTGGCCACCGACGCCTTCGCCCCGCCGCGCTGGTTCGCCTCCCCGGGCACCCTGGTCGCGCTCCGGCGCGGGGGCTTCACCCTCTGCGCCGACCTCATCGGGGTCCGCGAGCTGGACACCGGCGTCGTGCACCGGGGCCGCGCGCTCGCCGTCGGCCAGCGCGCCGAGCCGTGGTGGTGCTACGCGCTGGTCCAGGTCGCCGCCCGCACGGCCCGCCGCGGCGGGCTGGTGCGCGTGGCCGCCGACGCCGCCGACCTGGCCCGCCCCGGGCCGAGGCAGGCCCTGCTGGACGCCGTCGACATCGCGGTGCACCTCGGCGCCGAGCCGCTGACCTACCCCGGACTGCGGACGGCCCCCGCCGAGGCGAGGGCCGTCCTGGTGCCGGTGCAGCGTCAGAAGGTCAGCTTCCAGGAGTTGATGTACCCGGTGTCGGTCCGGTAGACGTCCCTGACCTGCAGCTTCCACGTCCCGTTGGCCACCTCCGACGAGGCGTTGACCGTGTAGGTCGCGATGACGTTGTCCGCGCCGTCGCTGCCGCTGGAGTTCTTCAGCCGGTACGCCGTGCCGTCCGGCGCGACCAGGTCGATGACCAGGTCGCCGCGGTAGGTGTGCACGATGTTGACGTCGACCTTCAGCGTCGCGGGCGCGTTGCCGTCGACTCCGGTGACGCTGATCGGGCTGGTGATCGCCGAGCCCGCGTCCGGGATCGCCACGTCGGCGGTGTTCTCGAAGACCTTGTCTCCGGGCGGCTGCGAGCCGCTGACGGCCTGGTAGGCGTCGACCCGGCCCTCGCCGAAGAAGTTGTTCCGCGCCGTGGTGCCCGTGCAGCGGCTGTCGGTGCAGGCGAGGTCGTCGGCCTGGGTCGCCAGCATCTCCCGCAGCTGGGCCGGGGTGGCCGTCGGGTGCACGCTCTTGAGCAGCGCGGCGACGCCCGCGACGTGCGGGGACGCCATGGACGTGCCGGACATGCTGGAGTAGCGGCCGCCGGGCACGGTCGAGTAGACGCTGTCACCGGGCGCGCCCACCGCGATCTTCTCGGTGCCGTAGTTGGAGAACGAGGACTTGCTGTTCGACGAGGTGATCGAGGAGACGTTCACGACCCCGGACACCTCGCCCGGCACCTTCAGGCAGGAGTTCGACACGCTGCGGTTGACCGGGGTGGAGTCGTTCGGGCTGGTCGAGTCGCTGGTCTTGTTGGCCAGGTTGTAGTTCTCGTTGCCCGCCGCGGCGACGTTGAGCACGCCCTTGCCCTCGGCGTAGGCGATCGAGCGGCGCACGCCCTCCAGGATGGCGTCCTGGTCGAGGTTGTCCGGGCAGTTGAACATCCACGGATCGGTGTAGTAGCTGTTGTTGGTCACCTCGAAGCCGCGGTCACCGGCGAACACGAAGGCGCAGATGGTGTTCTCCGGGAAGAAGAGCCCGCTCGGCTCCTCGGCGATGCGCACGGAGGCGATCTTCACCCCGGGCGCGACGCCGACCGCGCCCCGGCCGTTCTTGGCCGCCGCGACGGTGCCCGCCACGTGCGTGCCGTGGCTGCCGGTGTCGCGCCACGAGCCCGCGCGGGTGTCGAGCTTGCCGTAGGCGCAGGACGCGGAGTTCGCGGCGTCGAAGTTGGCCTTGAGGTCGTAGTGCTGGTCGTCGACGCCGGTGTCCAGGATGCCGACGGTGACCTGCGACGAGCCCTGGTTGACCGCCCACGCGCGGTCGGCGCCGATCTGGCTCATGTCCGAGCGGACCGGCTCGCCCGTCGACGGGGTGACCTGCGACGGCGCGGCGGGGATGGCCGGGTTGGCCGCGGCGGACGGGACGTCGGAGGTGCGGGTGGCCCCGACCTTCTGCACCCCCGCCACCGCGCGCATCCTGGTGGCGAAGTCGCCCGCGCTGGAGTGGGCGACGATGACGCCGATGGCGTCGTAGGACGACCACACGGCGCCGCCGTTGCCGCCGATGGCCGTCTTGGCGCCCGCGGTGTCGTTGGGCGCGGTGATCACCAGGTAGGCGCGCAGCCCCGCCGCCGGGGCGGCGGTGGCCGGGGTCGCCGCCACCAGCAGTCCGGCGCCCACGGCCACGGCGGTGGCCGTGGCGCGAAGGCGCGATCGTGAACGCAGGAACACGATTTCCTCCGAACGTTCCGCGGGGGTGGCCCGTGCTCTGCTGCGCGGGCCGCAGGGTCCCCGTCATGGGCTAGGAGGCAGCCGCGGCCCGTTCGGGACGCCGGGAGCGGAAAATGCTCCGCGCGGCCGGGGTCAGACCTCGGTGGTGTCGGCCAGCGGCAGGACGACGAGCCGCGCCCCGGCCGGGGCCAGCGAGTCGAACCGGTGCAGCGCGCTGTCGATGCCCTCGCGGCTCAGCGTCAGCTCGTGGATGGGCACGGCGACCCTCGGCGCGACCGCGCGGAAGAACTCCACGGCCTCGGACACCTTCAACCACGGCGCGCCCGTCGGCAGCCCGAGCACGTCGACGGCCTGCTCGGGGACGTGCAGCGAGTCGCCGGGGTGGTAGAAGGCGCCGTGGTCGACGAGGTAGCCGACGTTGGGCGGCACCTCGACCTCGGGGTGGATCTCGGCGTGCACGCCGCCGACGGCGTGCAGGGCCGTCCCCGCCACCTCGCGCGCGTCGCCCGGCCGCATCACCGAGGCGTGCAGGTCGAACCGGGCCACCTCGTCGGCCGACCCCGGGTCCGTGATCAGCTCGGCGTCGGGGTTGGCGGCCAGCAGCGGGCCGAGCCGGTCGGGGTCGAGGTGGTCGCCGTGGCGGTGGGTGATGAGGACGGCGTCGAGGTCGCGCAGGTCCTCGAAGCCGTGCGACCACACACCGGGGTCCAGCAGCAGCCGGGCGGTGCCGGTCTCCAGCAGGACGCACGAGTGGCCGAAGTGGGTGATCCGCACCGGCACAGGGTATCGCCGGCACCCGGTACCGGCGGGTAGCTTGGCGGGCATGACGACCGTTCAGGCGAAGACGTTCGAGTCGCTCAACCCGGCGACGGATGAGGTTGTCGGCGTCCACCCCGTGAACTCCGCCGAGGAGGTGCGCGCGGCGGTGGAGTCCGCCCGCGCGGCCGCGGCGTGGTGGGGCGCGCTGGGCTTCGCCGGTCGTCTGGAACGGCTCAACCGCTGGAAGGCCGCCCTGACCCGGCGGGCGCACGAGCTGGCCGACGTCGTCCACGCCGAGACCGGCAAGCCGCACGGCGACGCCATGCTGGAGATCGTCCTGGCCATCGACCACACAGCATGGGCGGCGAAGAACGCGCGCAAGGTGCTGGGGCCGAAGCGGCGTCCGGCCGGGCTGCTGATGGCCAACCAGAAGGCGACGGTGGAGTACCAGCCGCTGGGCGTCGTCGGCGTCATCGGGCCGTGGAACTACCCGGTCTTCACCCCGATGGGCTCGATCGCCTACGCCCTGGCCGCGGGCAACGCCGTGGTGTTCAAGCCCAGCGAGTACACCCCCGGCGTCGGCCGCTGGCTGGCCGAGTCGTTCGCCGACGCGGTGCCCGAGCACCCGGTGTTCCGGGTCGTCACCGGCTTCGGGGAGACCGGGGCCGCCCTGTGCCGCTCCGGCGTCGCCAAGATCGCCTTCACCGGCTCGCCCGGCACCGGCCGCAAGATCATGGCCGCGTGCGCGGAGACCCTCACCCCCGTCCTCATCGAGGCGGGCGGCAAGGACGCGCTGCTGGTCGACGCCGACGCCGACCTCGACGCCGCCGCGGAGGCCGCCGTCTGGGGCGCCATGTCCAACGCGGGCCAGACCTGCACCGGCGTGGAGCGCGTCTACGTGCACGAACGTGTCTACGACGACTTCGTGGCCAAGGTGACCGCCCAGGCCCGCCCGCTGAAGGTCGGCTTCGACGCCGACGCCCAGGTCGGCCCGATCACCATGCCCGGCCAGATCGACATCATCCGCCGCCACATCGCCGACGCCCTCTCCCGGGGCGCCCGCGCCCTGACCGGCGGCCCGGTGCCGGAGGGCTCCCGGTACGTCGAGCCGACGGTCCTGGTCGACGTCCCGGAGGACTCCGCCGCCGTCCGCGAGGAGACCTTCGGCCCCACGATGACGGTCACCAGGGTCCGCGACATGGACCAGGCCGTCGACCTGGCCAACGCCACCGCCTACGGCCTGGGCGGCACCGTCTTCGCCCGCGCCCGCGGCCTGGAACTCGCCCGCCGCCTGCGCGCCGGGATGGTGTCGGTCAACTCGGTGATCAGCTTCGCTGGCGTTCCGTCTCTGCCCTTCGGCGGCGTCGGCGAGTCCGGCTTCGGCCGCATCCACGGCCCCGAGGGCCTGCGCGAGTTCGCCAGGGCCAAGGCCATCACCACCCAGCGCTTCCGCGCGCCGATCACCATGACGACCTTCGCGCGAACGCCCAAAGTGGACGCCCAGGTGGCGAAGCTGATCACCTTCCTGCACGGCAGGCGCTGACCGCGGCCCCGCCACCCGGGCTGTCCACAGAGGACCTGAACCGCTAGGCGTAACGCGGGCGGGGAACCGGTTGGAGATGCGGGTCGTTGACTCTCGACTCGGCTCGGTCGGCCTCCTTGGCGAGTCGGGCGCGGGCGGCGTCGGCGATGTCCTCGGCGTTGCGCTGGGTGGCGAGCAGGTAGAGGGCGTCCGGGTACATGCGGGTCTCCTTGGTGTGGGCAGGCGCCATCGGGCCACGCCCCCATGCGTGGCCTGGCCCTGGTGAAGGTCAGGGGGTTTCCGGGGTGTCGGGGATGACGAAGTTCGTCAGCAGGAAGCGGACCGGCCGGGATCCGCTCGGGCGCAGCGCCGGGTTGTCGGAACGATCGCGGTATCGATCAAACAACGATTGGACCTCGGCCTGCAAACCAATTGCCTCATCGGGCGTGAGGTGGGCGTGCATGCCCATGAGGCTGAAGGCCCGCCGCCACTCCTCCGATTCCCGCCCGTGGCCGCGCAGATAGGTCCGGACGCGGTCGAACTCGTGCTCCAGGAACGCGTCCGTGGCCGCCTCGGCGGCCAGCACGCCTTCCTCGTCCAGGCCCTCGTGGTCGTAACTGCGCTCGCGCTCGGCCAGCCGCCACGGCTTCTCGCGGCCCTGGCCGCCCTCGGCCTGCTCGACGAAGCCGTACTTGGCGAGCATGTTCAGGTGGTACGAGCAGCTGGCGACGCTCTCGCCGATCGCGGCGGCGCACTGGGTGGCGGTGGCGGTCTCGGCGATCGACAGCGCGTCGAGGAGCTTCCACCGGATGGGGTGCGCCAGCGCCTTGAGGCGCTGTGGGTCGGTGATCATCTTGCGGTCGGCCATGCATCTCAAGATACCTTGCTAAAGAGTCCCTTAGCAAGGTTCCTTGTTGAACGCCGATCGGCGGGCGCCCCGGGAGGCGCCCGCCGATCGAGAAGCCAGGTCAGAGCGTGATGGCGCCTTCCAGGTGCGGCTTGCCCCTGCGGGCGTCGACCAGGTCGAAGCGGTGGCCGTCCTGGGTCCGCGCGGTCGCGAACGCGACCTTGGCGGGCAGCAGGACCGGCAGCTTGAACCGGACGTCCACCGTGTACGCCTCCGGCAGGCGTCCCTCGAAGGCCGCCAGGCAGCGGGCCTTCGTCCACATGCCGTGCGCGATCGCCCGAGGGAAGCCGAACAGCTTCGCGGTGAGCGGGTGCAGGTGGATCGGGTTGCGGTCGCCGGAGGCCTCGCCGTAGCGGCGGCCGATGTCCTCGGGCACCTTCCACACCGCCGACGGCGCGGGCGGCCCGGCCTGCTCGGCGGGCTCCGACGCGCCCGACGAGCCCGAGCCGCCGCCGCGGCGCAGGTACGTGCTGGTGTCGTGCCAGACCAGCTCCCCGTCGACGAACGCCTCGCTGACCATGTCGAACTGCCTGCCCTTGGGATGCGGCCGCAGGTTCTCCACGTGCACCCGCAGGTCGAACTCCTCGCCCACGCGCAGCGCCCGGGTCTGGGTGATGCGGTTGGCCACGTGCACCGAGCCGACCAGCGGGAACGGGAAGTCCCCGTCCGTCATCAGCTTCACCTGCATGGGGAAGGTCAGCACGTGCGGGTAGGTGATCGGCAGCTCGTCGGTCAGCCGGAACTCGCACACCTGGTTGTACGCGGCCAGGTGCGCCGGATCGACCCGCACGCCCGCGCGCCGGTACGCGCGGGACGGCAGCGCCGAGCCGCCCTTCTTGGTGAAACCGGCGACCACGGCCTTGGGGAAGAGCAGGCCGAGGCTCGGGGACTCGTGGAGGTCCACCACCTGCATCACGCCCCCAACAGGCTCTGCCCGCACACCCGGACGATGTTGCCGTTGACTGCCCCCGAGGCGGGCGCGGCAAACCAGGCGATCGTCTCGGCCACGTCGACCGGCAGGCCGCCCTGGGACATGCTGTTCATCCTGCGGCCTGCCTCGCGGATGAACAGCGGCACCGCCGCGGTCATCTGCGTCTCGATGAAGCCGGGCGCGACCGCGTTGATCGTGATGCCCTTCTCCGCGTACACCGGCGCGTAGGCGTTGACCATCCCGATCACGCCCGCCTTGCTGGCCGCGTAGTTGGTCTGGCCCAGGTTGCCCGCGATACCGGCGATCGAGGACACGCCGATGATCCGCCCGCCCGCGCCGAGCACGCCGGACTCCAGCAGCGCCGCGTTGGCGCGCAGCTGGCTGGCGAGGTTGACCTGGATGACCGAGTCCCAGGCGCTGTCCTTCATCTTCGCCAGCGTCTTGTCGCGGGTGATGCCCGCGTTGTGCACGACGATGTCGACCCCGCCGTGGCGGGTCTTGAGGAAGTCGACCAGCTTCGCGGGCGCGTCGGCCGCGGTGATATCCAGCTGCAGCGCGGAGCCGCCGACCTTGTTGGCCACCTTCGACAGGTCAGCGCCCTGCGCGGGGATGTCGAGCACGACGACCTTGGCGCCGTCGCGGGCCAGCACCTCGGCGATGGCCGCGCCGATGCCGCGGGACGCGCCGGTCACCAGCGCGACCTTGCCCGCGAGCGGGGCCGCCCAGTCCTCCGGGTCGGGCGCGTCGCCGCCGTGCGTGCCGATGCGGATGACCTGCGCGTCGACGTAGGCGGACTTGGCGCTCAGCAGGAACCGCAGGGTCGACTCGGCCTTGTCCTCGGCGCCGGGCTCTACATAGACCAGCTGCGCGGTCGCGCCCCGCTTGAGCTCCTTGCCCATGGAGCGCACGAAGCCCTCCAACGCGCGCTGGGCGATGACGGCGCCCGGCTCGCCCGCCCGCTCCGGCGGGGTCCCGAGCACGACGACGCGGCCGGAGGCCACGACCGAGCGGATCACCGGGTGGAAGAAGTCGTAGAGGGCCCGCAGGCCCTCGGGGGAGTCGATGCCGCTGGCGTCGAACACGAGCGCGCCGTAGGCGGGTCCGCGTTCCTCGCCCGCGGGCACTGGTGGTGGATCGGAGAGCACCTCGACGCCCGTGGCCTTGAGCACCGCGCCGACCGGCTCCAGCAGCCTGCCGCCCGGGGCGGCGCCCAGCAGCGCGGGGCCGGGCAGCGGCGGCTGGCCGGGGCGGTGGCGGCGCAGCGGCGTCGGGTTCGGCAGCCCGAGCCGCTTCACCAATGCCTTGCCGATGCCGGTTGTGCTGAACTGCTGGTAGCGGTCCGTCATCTACGCATCCTCCCTACTCCATAGTAATCTTACTCGCGAGTAGGTTAGGATGGTACCGCAGAATCAGACCTGTGCTCAGGAGGTTGGCATGGCCCCGAGTCGCGTGCGGCGGGTGGCGATCATCGGCGGGAACCGGATCCCGTTCGCCCGCTCGAACGGCCCCTACGCCCAAGCGTCGAACCAGGACATGTTCACGGCCGCCCTGGACGGTCTCGTCGCCCGCTTCGGGCTCGCAGGCGAGCGCGTCGGCGAGGTCGCCGCGGGCGCGGTGCTCAAGCACAGCCGGGACTTCAACCTGGCCCGCGAGTGCGTGCTGGGCAGCAGGCTCTCCGCGGAGACGCCCGCGTACGACGTGCAGCAGGCCTGCGGCACCGGCCTGCAGGCGATCGCGCAGGTGGCGAACAAGATCGCCCTCGGCCAGATCGACTCGGCCATCGCGGGCGGGGTCGACACCACCAGCGACGCGCCGCTGCAGGTCAACGACAAGCTGCGGCGCATCCTCATCGCGCTCAACAACGCCAAGACGGTCGGCCAGCGGCTCGCGCTGCTCTCCCGCGTCCGCCCCGGCCACCTGGTGCCCGACATCCCGCGCAACGCCGAGCCGCGCACCGGCCTGTCGATGGGCGAGCACGCGGCCGTCACGGCCAAGGAGTGGGGCATCAGCAGGGCGGCGCAGGACGAGCTGGCCGCGACCAGCCACCAGCGCCTCGCCGCCGCGTACGACCGCGGCTTCTTCGACGACCTGGTCACCCCGTTCCAGGGCCTGACCCGCGACCAGAACCTGCGCGCGGACTCCACCGCGGAGAAGCTGGGCAAGCTCAAGCCGGTCTTCGGCGGGCCCGAGGGCACCATGACCGCGGGCAACTCCACGCCGCTGAGCGACGGCGCCTCGGCCGTGCTGCTGGCCACCGAGCAGTGGGCCAAGGAGCGGAAGCTGCCGGTGCTGGCGTACCTGACCTTCACCGAGACCGCCGCCGTCGACTACGTGCAGGGCGGCGAGGGCCTGCTCATGGCCCCGGCGTACGCCGTGCCGAGGATGCTCGCCCGCGCGGGCCTGGGCCTGCAGGACTTCGACTTCTACGAGATCCACGAGGCGTTCGCCTCCCAGGTGCTGGCCACCCTGGCCGCGTGGGAGGACGTGGCCTTCGCCAAGGAGAAGCTGGGCCTGACCGAGCCGCTCGGCTCGATCGACCGGGCCAAGCTCAACGTCAACGGCTCCTCGCTGGCCGCGGGCCACCCGTTCGCCGCCACCGGCGGGCGCATCGTCGCCACGCTGGCGAAGCTGCTCGCCGAGAAGGGCTCCGGCCGCGGCCTGATCTCCATCTGCGCGGCGGGCGGCCAGGGCGTCACGGCCATCGTCGAGCGCTGATCTGTCCTCTTCTACGGCTCCCTAGCTTTCGGGCTAGAGAGCCGTAGTCGTTTCTACCGACGACACGCCGTAGAGCTTTCTGCGCTCGTATCGGACAGAGGCTAGATACGCCGATACCGTCCGAGGATGGACCCCATCCGCAATCCGTTCGCGCCCGGCGCCGGGCAGCGGCCGCCCGAGCTGGCGGGCCGGGAGAAGGAGCTGGCGGCCTTCGAGGTCGTGCTGGAGCGCGTGGCGCGGGGACGGCCGGAGCGCAGCCTCGTGCTCACCGGGCTGCGCGGCGTCGGCAAGACCGTGCTGCTCGGCGAGCTGCGGTCGATGGCGCTGCGCCGGGGGTGGGGCGCGGGGAAGATCGAGGCGCGGCCGGAGGCCGACCTGCGCAGGCCGCTGTCCGCCGCGCTGCACCGGGCCGTCCGGGACCTCGCCGTGCGCCACCGCGCGCCGGACCGGGTCGAGGCGGTGCTGGGCGTGCTGAAAGCGTTTGCGCTCAAGTCCAACCCCGGGGACGCGAAGCTGCGCGACCGCTGGCAGCCGGGCATCGACGTGCCCGCGGCGAGCGGGCGGGCCGACTCCGGCGACATCGAGATCGACCTCGTCGAGCTGTTCACCGACGTCGCCGAGCTGGCCGCCGACGTCGGGACCGGGGTCGCCGTGCTCATCGACGAGATGCAGGACGTCGGCGCGGACGACGTCTCCGCGCTCTGCGCCGCCTGCCACGAGCTGTCGCAGTCGGGCGCGCCGCTGGTCGTGGTCGGCGCCGGGCTGCCGCACCTGCCGACGCTGCTGTCGGCGAGCAAGTCCTACTCCGAGCGCCTCTTCCGCTACGTCCGCATCGACCGCCTCGCCCGCGAGGACGCCGACCGGGCGATCCTGGCGCCGGTCGAGCGCGAGGAGGCGGGCATCACCCCGGACGCCCTCGACGCGCTGTTCGACCGCTCCGGCGGCTACCCGTACTTCATCCAGGCCTACGCCAAGGCCGCGTGGGACGCCGCGCCAGCGGACCCGATCACCGCGGAGGACGTGGCGGTCGCCGCCCCGGAGGCCGAGTCCGAGCTGGCCGTCGGCTTCTTCGGCTCGCGCTACGAGCGCGCCACGCCCGCGGAGCGGGAGTACCTGCGGGCGATGGCCGAGCTGACCGAGGGCCGCGACGAGGGCGCGAGCACCGCCGACGTGGCCGTCTCGCTGGGCCGCAAGCCGTCGTCGCTGTCCCCGGCCCGGGACAGCCTCATCAAGAAGGGCTTGGTCTACAGCGCCGAGCGCGGCTGGATCGCGTTCACCGTGCCGCACTTCGGAAAGTTCGTCCTGGGGATGGACGACTGACGTATCAGCGTTTCTACGCCGTCACCTAGACAGGCGGATCGTCACCTACTTCCGGGTTGCTGCCGACGATTGTCCGGCCTGTGCGCCACCTCACCGGCTAATCACTGGCTTCCGTCGCGCGGGCGGTGCATACTAGAGGCACAGCGAACGCAAGGCAACACCGAGGGGAAGTCTGACTCACATGAACGTCACCGCGAAGATTCGTGCCCGCCGCGCCGAGGCCCGTACTCGCAGGGCGGTCACCCGGGCCATCGAGCAGGCGGCCACGCCGTCGATGCGCCACGAACTCATCACGCTCGCGCAGACCCAGCAGGTGAACTGGCGCTGAGCCCGATCGTGACGCGAGGATGTGATGCAGGGCACATCCTCGCGTCCGTGTAACACCGCCGGACTCCATGGCGATGTTCCGGTTGACCCCGTAGTGCTGGCGGACCCCCGACCTGGCAGCACTACGGGGTTTCCATTTCTCCGCGACCGCTCACTGGCAGTTACTGCCGCCCCCGGTCGACGTCGAGCGCCGAACGGCATCACCCGAACCGACTAGGCCGCCCGAGGCTGTCTGGCTCGGCCAATCGCGGTAACCGCCGGTGCATCTGTCACACTCATGAGTGATCAGGGCCACAGACAGCCGCTCGGCGATGAACACACTCCGTTCACCGTCTTCCTCGGCGAAATCGGCGATCTTCGTCGCGGGCTGGAGCAGACTGATCACCGTCAGCGCCAGCCGAGAAGGAAGCCAGCGCCCGTGACCGCGACCGGATCACAGACCCGCCCGAACCTCCGGCCCGTCGTGCACCTCACCGTGTCGCCCGGAGAGCCGCCCATCCCGATGACGTGGCGTCCGCCGAGCGCCCCGCCGCGCTCGGCGCGGGAACGGCTGCTGCTGGTCGCCGAGCGCGCGGTCGGCGGGCTGGCCCCCACGCTGCGCGCGGCCCTGCTGATGCTGCTGTGCGCGCTCGCCGGGCTGGGCATGATCGCGGCCATCGCGGGCCCCGTCGCCGCCCTCTTCAGCACGCTCGTGCTCGTCGTCATCGCGCTGCTGCGCAGATGAGACCGGCTGGGAGCGGACAGCGCCCCCAGCCGGTTCCCCGTCAGTGCGCGCCGATGGCGCGCAGCTTCTTGTCGCCCTCGTCGGCGTGGTAGTCGGCCGGGCTGGTCTTGTCCAGGCCGTTGGGCCACCTGAGCCTGCGGGCCAGGACGGTCACCAGGACGGCGACCACCAGGTTCGCGATCAGCGAGACGAAGCCGACGTAGATCGTCATCGTCGACCCGGCGAACGGGTGCCAGCCGAACAGGCTCAGCTTGTCCAGCACCAGCGCGGAGCCGCCGAAGTGCGCGCGGCTGCCGTCGGCGCTGGGGATGGTGTAGAGCAGCCACATGCCCCACGCCATGCCCGCGACCCAGCCCGCGACGAGCCCGCGCACGTGGAACCAGCGCGTGTAGAGCGCGATGGCCACCGCGGGCAGCGTCTGCAGGATCATCACGCCGCCGATGAGCTGCAGGTCGATGGAGAACTGCGGGTCGATGAACAGGATGAACGCGACCGCGCCGAACTTGACCACCAGCGAGGCGAGCTTGGCCTGCTTGGCCTCCTGCGCCGGGGTCGCGCCCTTGTTGACGTACTCCTTGTAGACGTTGCGCGTCCACAGGTTCGCCGCCGCGATCGACATGATCGCCGCGGGCACGAGCGCGCCGATGCCGATGGCGGCGAAGGCGATGCCCGCGAACCACGACGGGAACATCTGGTCGAACAGGTTGGGCACGATGGTGTTCGTGTCCGGCCGCCCGGTCGCCTGGTTGACCAGCGGCTTCGTGCCCGCCGCGATCGCCATGTAGCCCAGCAGCGCCAGCAGGCCCAGCAGCAGCGAGTACGCGGGCAGCGCCGACATGTTCCGCTTGATGACGTTGCGCCCGCGCGAGGCGAGCACGCCGGTCAGCGAGTGCGGGTACAGGAACAGCGCCAGCGCGGAGCCCAGCGCCAGCGTGGCGTACTGGAGCTGGTTGTTGCCGTTGAGGAGGGTCCCGTCGCCCTTGGCCGGGCTCGCCTCGAACTTGGCGTCGGCCGCGCCGAAGATCTCCGTCCAGCCGCCGAGCTTGATCGGCAGGTAGATGACCGCGACCACGATCACGACGTAGATCAGGATGTCCTTGACGAACGCGATCAGCGCGGGCGCGCGCAGGCCCGACTGGTAGGTGTAGACGGCCAGGATGATGAACGCGATCAGCAGCGGCAGGTGCCCGACGATCCCGGCGCCGTTGAAGCCCAGCGTCCGCAGCACCGCCTCCAGCCCGACCAACTGCAGCGCGATGTAGGGCATGGTGGCGACGATGCCGGTGATCGCGATGAGCAGCGCGAGCGTGGGCGAGCCGTACCGCCCGCGCACGAAGTCGGCGGGGGTGACGTAGCCGTGCGTGCGCGACACCGACCACATGCGCAGCAGCGGCATGAACACCAGCGGGTACACGACGACGGTGTAGGGAAGCGCGAAGAAGCCCATCGCCCCCGCGGAGAACATCAGCGCGGGCACGGCGACGAACGTGTAGGCGGTGTAGAGGTCGCCGCCGATGAGGAACCAGGTGATCCACGAGCCGAACTTGCGCCCGCCGAGCCCCCACTCGTCGAGGTGGTCGAGGGTCCCGCCGGCCCTCCACTTCGCCGCGGCGAAGCCCAGCACCGTGACCAGGCCGAACAGCAGGGCGAAGATGACCAGTTCCGGCCACTGCAGCTCGTTCATCGGGCCCCCTCGTCCAGGTCGTCGACGTCGAGCGGCTCACCGGGCGCGGACGTGGTCGGCTTGTCCTTGGTCTTGACGTAGACGATGGACGTGCACAGCACGCCCACGGCGATGCCGAGGAACTGGAACCAGTAGTAGAACGGCATCCCGAACAGCTCGGGCCCGGTGCGGTTGAAGACGGGCGTGATCAGCCACAGCAGCGGGACCACGAGCAGCAGGTTCCATGGGCTCCAGCGCAGCCCGGTCTTGCCTGGTGGTGCCATGGGCACTCCCCTCACGACGGTGTTGCGGCGAAACACTAGAACGCGTCGGCGGGATAGTCACTGATCAGTTTGGTAACCGGCCGAACTCCGACCACCGCTGGCCGCCGCACCCGATTTGTCCACAGCCCCGACTGTCCACGGACCCGAAGTGCCCCCAGGCCCCGGCCGCCCGCCTCCCGCCCGGCCCGCGCCGCAGGCGAGTTGCCCACAAGCTGTGCACAAGTCCATCCACAGTCTGTGGACAACCCGGATGCAGGTGTGGACCAGGGGACGCGTGGGACTAGCGGGACTTGTCCCCGGGGTTGTCCACAGCCGTCAGGACGTCACCCACGATCAACAGGCACGACACGCAGCGGGGGCCGGAGTGGGTGCGGGGCGCCTTGGCGTAGGGGACGGTGTGGGTGCAGACGGCCTCGATGAGGCTGGCCCGTTCGTCCGAGGGGAAGGCGTGGACGCGCTCGTCGTAGGCCGAGAGGCGCCAGGTCCATCTCGCCGCTTCCATCCCGTCCTCCCGAGGAACGATGAGGGCCACCGCGGGGTGTCCGCGGTGGCCCTCATCAAAGCACCTGTTACCCGGCGAGCCGCTGCTTGAGTGCGGCGAGCTCGTCGCGCAGGGAGGTCGGGAGCTTGTCGCCGATCTTGTCGAACCAGGCCTCGATCAGCGGGAGCTCGGCGCGCCACTCGTCGAGGTCGACGGCGAGGGCGGCGTCGATGTCGGCCGGGTCGGCGTCCAGGCCCGACAGGTCGAGGTCGGCGGCGGTGGGCACCCAGCCGATCGGGGACTCGTGCGCGGCGGCCTTGCCCTCCAGGCGCTCGATGGCCCACTTGAGGACGCGGGAGTTCTCGCCGAAGCCCGGCCACAGGAACCGGCCGTCGTCGCCGCGGCGGAACCAGTTGACGTAGAAGATCTTCGGCAGCTTGTCGGCGTCGGCGCGCTTGCCGGTCTCGATCCAGTGCCGGAAGTAGTCGCCCGCGTGGTAGCCGATGAACGGCAGCATCGCCATCGGGTCGCGGCGGACCTCGCCAAGGTTGCCGGTGGCCGCCGCGGTCTTCTCCGAGGACAGCGTGGCGCCCATGAAGGTGCCGTGCTGCCAGTCGAAGGACTCGCTGACCAGCGGGATCGTGGTGGCGCGGCGGCCGCCGAAGAAGATGGCCGAGATCGGCACGCCCTGCGGGTCGTCCCACTCGGGGGCCAGCACCGGGCACTGCGCCATCGGCGTGCAGTACCGCGAGTTGGCGTGCGAGGACAGCTCGTCGGACTCCGGCGTCCAGTCCTCGCCCTTCCACGAGGTGGCGTGGGCGGGCGGGTTCTCCATGCCCTCCCACCAGATGTCGCCGTCGTCGGTCAGCGCGACGTTGGTGAACAGCGAGTTGCCCTTGTCGATGGTGCGCATCGCGTTCGGGTTGGTCTTCCAGTTGGTGCCGGGAGCGACACCGAAGAAGCCGTTCTCCGGGTTGACCGCGTAGAGGCGGCCGTCCTCGCCGAAGCGCATCCAGGCGATGTCGTCGCCCAGGGTCTCGACCTTCCAGCCCGGGATGGTCGGCTCCAGCATGGCGAGGTTGGTCTTGCCGCAGGCGCTGGGGAAGGCAGCGGCGATGTAGTAGACCTTGTTCTCCGGGGAGATCAGCTTGAGGATCAGCATGTGCTCGGCCAGCCAGCCCTCGTCGCGGCCGATGACCGAGGCGATGCGCAGCGAGTAGCACTTCTTGCCCAGCAGGGCGTTGCCGCCGTAGCCGGAGCCGTAGCTCCAGATCAGCCGCTCCTCCGGGAAGTGCACGATGTACTTCGTGTCGCTGCACGGCCACGGCACGTCGGACTGGCCGGGGGCCAGCGGCGCACCGAGGGAGTGCAGCGCGGGGACGAAGTCGCGCTCGTTGCCGTCGGCGTCGGTGAAGCGCGCCAGGGCCTGCGCGCCCATCCGGGTCATGATCCTCATCGAGACCACGACGTACTCGGAATCGGTGATCTCCACGCCCAGCATCGGCTTCTCGGCGTCGAGCGGGCCCATGCAGAACGGGATCACGTACATCGTGCGACCGCGCATCGAGCCGCGGTACAGCTCGGTCATGATCGCTTTCATCTCGTCCGGGGCCATCCAGTTGTTGGTGGGCCCGGAATCGGCCTCGTCGACCGAGCAGATGAACGTGCGCTCCTCGACGCGCGCGACGTCATTGGGGTCGGACGCGGCGTAGAACGAGTTCGGCTTCTTGTCCAGCCGGGTGAAGGTGCCCGCGGCCACCAGCCTGTCGGTCAGCCGGGTCCACTCCTCCTCGGAGCCGTCGACCCACACGACCTGGTCGGGCGCGGTCAGCTCGGCGACCTCTCGCACCCACGCCAGGAGCCGTTTGTGCGTGGTCGGTGCCTGGTCAAGACCTGGGATGGTCACTGCCGTCATCTCGCCTCGTCTCCTGACTGAACGCCGAAACGCCGATCAGGACGCCATCGCACCCGGACCGGGGACGTCGACGTCCTCATCGAACGGCTGACACCCGCCCTTGGTGGGAGCGGGTGGCGCCGGAAGGAATGCACTGAGGCTAGCGAAGTAAACGGCAGGCCACCGATAGCTGACCTGTCGGTTCTCTCACAGGAACGATAAGGGGATCGATTCAGTACCCGATTGCGGATCAGAACGGACGTCCGGTTTGCGAGTGTCGGCGCGTTAACCGTGATTCCGCCCACGTGAGCCGGATTACCAAAGAAGAAGTCCCGCCGCACCGGAGTGCGACGGGACTCTTTCCGGTCGGCGAACTCAGCCCTGCCAGGCGGCGTCGGAGGCGCTGTCGGAGGTGTAGGAGCCGTCGGCGTTGATGTGGCCGGTCTCGACGGTGGTCCACTCGTCCTCGGCGGTGTGCTGGGCCACGGTCACGTCGCCGTCGGCCTCGATCACGACGGCCTCGTCGGCCTCGCCGTCGGCGTCGGTGTCGACGAAGGCGTAGGTGTTGCCCTGCTCGTCGGTGACGACCGCGGTGTCGTTGGTGCCGTCGCCGTCGGAGTCGTACTGCGCCGGGCCGACCTCCATCTCGCCCTCGGCGGTGTCGACCGTCATGCCCTCGCCCGAGCCGGTGTCGGTCGTCGTCTCGGTGGTCTGGGTCGGGTCGTCGCCGGTGGTGGTGTCGGTGCCCGCGTCGTCGGCGCCGCCGCCGGAGGGGGCCTCCACGGAGTTCGGGTCCGCCGCGGTCCACTCGCCGCTGGCCTCGTCGTACTCCGCCGCGCCGGTCACGTTGCCGTCGGCGTCGAGCTCCACCATCGTGTCGGCGGTGCCGTCGCCGTCGGTGTCGTGGAAGGCCATGTAGCCGTCTTCGGTCTGGACCACGGCCGAGTCGTTCTCGCCGTCCTGGTCGTAGTCGTAGTTCTCGGTGACCTCGTACTCGTCGCCACCCACCTCGACGGTCAGCTCGTCCTGGCCCGCGTCGGCGGTGTCGGTGGTGTCGACGTCGCTACCGGTCTCGTCCACGTACACGTGGTGCCCCCTCTTACTGGTCCCTCTCGGGATGTTGTGCTGTTGCGGATATGACTGACCCTTCGCCGCGGCGGTTCCCGGCGTTACGGAGATTCCTCGGCGCGTTCTTACTGGTCAGGACTTGTCACGCAGGGTGCGGATGCTCGCGAGCAGCTTCTCGGCGCGCTCCCGGCCCGCGACGACGTCGGTCAGGCGCTTGTTTACCACGGTGACCCGCTTCTGCCGCTCGCTGACGTCCAGTCGCAACGCCTTGTCGACCTCGCGCAGCTGCTCCTCGATGCCCGCGATCCGCTTGCCCAGCGCCTCGTCGAGGGCCAGCGACAGCTGCGACTCCGCGTCGATCAGCTGCTCGGACACGAGCTGGTCCAATGTGGAGCGGGAGTCGGCGATGGCGTCGGACAGCCACTGCTTCATGTGCTGCTTGTCGGCGGTGTGCTTGCGGGTGCGGGCGATCCACCAGCCCGCGCCCAGGCCGATGACGATCGTGGGCACCAGCAGGATGGGCGCGGCGACCGCGCCCGCCAGCGGCAGCACGGCCATCTTGCCTGCGCCGAAGCCGCCGGAGACGCCCATGAAGACGAGCAGCTTGTCCTCCGCGGTCGGCGTGCGCTTCTCCGCGGCCCGCAGGACGACCTGGGCGCCGCCCGCGCGCGCGAACTGCGAGCGGATCACCGCCAGCTCGTCCGCGGTGAACAGGTCGGCGAGGACCAGGTCGGCGACCTGGTTGAGCCGGTTGCCCACCTTGTTGCCGATGCGCGCGGTGACCATCTGCAGCGCGGCGTCGACCTGGCCGGGCAGGGTCTTGATCTTCTCCCGGTCGGCGGCGTCGATGGCCGCGCGGAACCACGTCTGCAGGTCGCGCATCTCGCGGCTGACCTCGTGCGCGTTCTCCAGCCGCGCGCGCTGCACCTCGCTGCGCAGCCGCACCTGCCAGCCCCGGGTGGACGAGCGCCGCTCGGCGGTCAGCTCCTCCTTGCGGGCGCGCAGCGCCTCGGCCTCGGCCTCGCCGGTGGTCAGCACCCGCTTCTCGGCCTCCAGCCTGACCGTCAGCTCGGCGAGCGCGGAGGACAGCGCGCGCAGCGTGTTCGCCTCCGACAGCATCACCGAGCGGCCGACGAGCAGCGACTGCAGCGCGTCGCGCAGCTCGACGATGCCGGAGCGCTCCTTGAGCAGCGCCGCGGCCTCCGCGCTGGGCGCCTTGCCCGCCATCTCGTGCATCCGCGAGGAGACGGGGTAGAACTTGGCGCCCGCGAACCGGGGGGCGTGCTCGGCCAGCAGCGCCTGGTTGGCGTCGAGCACCTGCCGCCAGCCGCGGAACTGGTCCACCTTGGACAGCGCGAACACGACGGTCTCGACCTTGTCGCCGATGCCCGCGAGGAAGGTCAGCTCGCCGATGGTGAACGGCGCCGACGCGTCCACGACGAACAGCAGCGCGGTGGCGCTGGACGCGGCCTCGATCGCCAGCTCGCCGTGCATGGAGTCCAGCCCGCCGACGCCCGGGGTGTCGACGATGACGAGCTTCTCCAGCACCTCGGCCGGGCCGTCGATCTCGACGTAGCGCGGCGGGATCTCGCCGTCGGGCAGGTCGTGCGCCGCGGAGACCCAGTTGATGAGCAGGTCGAGGTCGATGGGCACGTCCGGGTGCTGGCCCGGGTAGCAGGCGCGGGCCTTCCACTCGGGGGCGTGGTCGAACATCAGGTACGTCGCGGTGGCGACCTCGGCGTCGACCGGGGACAGCCCCGGTGTCTCCAGCAGGGCGTTGACCAGCGAGGACTTGCCCCGGTTGGTCTCGCCGACCACGACGACCGACGGCTTCTTGCTCCGCTTGGCGCGGGCCTCCTCGACCCACTGCGCGGTCTCCGGCTCGATGTCCTTGAGCAGGGCGAGCAGCGTCTCGCGGGCGTGCGCGACCTGCTTGGGCAGGGACGGCGGCTGGGGCTTGGTCATCAGGAGTGGACCTTGTAGACGGTGACGATCGGCGGGCGCAGCACGTGGCCCCGGTCGCTGAACCCGACCACCTCGGTCTCGGCGACGACGCCGTCCAGCGCGGGGTCGTCGGTGTCGGCGGTGCCGCCCGCCTCGTGCACGGCCGGGTCGAAGCGCTGCCCGTCCGGGCGCAGGGCCTCGACGCCGACGCCCGCCAGCCCCTCCTCCAGCCGCTCGGCCACCCCGGAGCTGCGGGCGCGGTCGTGGGCGTAGAGGCACAGCGCCACCATCGCCTTGCGCTCGGCGGCGAGCCGCTCGAACGCCGCCAGGTCGACCGACGGCGCCATCGGGTGGGCGATGGCCTCGGTGATCACCTCGGCGTCGACCTGCTGGGTCGACTCGGCCTCATCCCTGCGCTTGCCTTTGAACCAGGTCGCCATTCGTCATCACCCAGACTGTGCCGTGAGTCGCTGCCGGATCCGGGACGGCCTCATGCGCCGCCCGTCGCCTTCAACTGCTGCCAAATGAGGAAGTACGACCGGTGCACCACGTGGGCCACGCGGCTCTGCGCCGGGGTGGCGCCGAAGGAGGCGAACGAGCGCCACCAGCCCGCGCGCTCCAGCGCGTAGGCCGACAGCTCCTTGTGCGGGCGGCCCTTGAGGCCGAGCTGCTCGCCGACGTCGGCGGTCGAGCCGACCCGCAGCACCTCGTCGGCGAGGTCCTCGGGCATGTCGACCGCGCCGGAGGCGACCAGGGTCAGCGCCTCCAGCAGGCGCAGCTGGTGGGCCTCGGGCTTCTGCAGCAGGACCTCGATGGCGTCGTGGACGCGCTGGCGCTCGCCCGCGTCGCCGGAGGCCTGCGCGAGCGCGGTCACCGAGGCCAGCGCGGCCGCGGCCTTGATGCCGTCGGCGCGGGCGCGGAAGACGCCGTCGAGCCGGGCGCGGACGCGGGCCAGGCCGGAGGACTCCAGCAGCCTGCGGCGCAGCGCGCCCGCGGTCAGCTCCGGGTCGGCGCGCAGGGCGTCGACGGCGCTGCGGATGCCGTAGAGGTCCAGCTTCTCCAGCAGCCGCACGCGGGTGCCGACCGGGACGTCGCAGTCCCAGGTGGTGAAGATGTCGGCCGACATGAGCATGGTCTCCCACGTCACGTCGTCCAGTTGGGACAGCGTCTTCAGCGCGTCGGCGTCGGCTGAGGTGAAGCCGCCGGACTCGGCGGACTCGGCGAGCAGGCCGATCACCGGGATGACGTCGGCGACCCTCGGCTTGAGCGTGGCCGCCTGCTTCTCGGCGATGATCGACGCTGCCTTCCACACGTCGCCGTCGCTGCCCGCGACCGACTCCGGGGTGATCGTGTCGGCCTTGTTCAGCACGGCGATGGCGTTGACCGGCCCGGCCTCGCGGCTCGCGGTCGCCGCGGTGAAGGCGGCCAGGGCCTGCTGGTCGTCGGCGCGCACGCCCTGGGTGACGACGTAGAGCACGGCCTCCGCGCCCGCGACCGCGTTGCGGGAGGTCTCGTCGAGCTCGTCGTCGTCGGTCTCCTCGGAGTCGTCGTCCTTGCGGTGCTTGGCCGCGCCGAGCAGCTGCTCGGTGCGCTTGACCGAGGCGAGGTCGAGGGAGCCGAGGCCCGGGGTGTCGATGACGGTCAGGTCGCGCAGGACGGCGTTGGTCAGGTACGCCTCCAGGTGCGAGACCTTGTCGAAGTCGACGTCGAGGTCCTTGGGGATCATGCCCGCGGCGTCGAAGGGCAGCACCTGCTTGCGGCCGTCGAAGAACACCAGCTCGACGCGGTCGACGGTGCCGTACTGGAAGCGGGTCACCAGCCGGGTGCACTCGCCGACGTCGGTCGGCGCGACCCGGCGGCCGATGAGGGCGTTGACCAGGGTGGACTTGCCGGACTTGATCCGGCCAGCGACGGCGACCTGCAGTGGGGCGCCCAGCCTGCGCAGCACCTCGCGGAACCCGGCCGCGGTGCGCGGGGACACCTGCGGCTGCAGCCGGGTGCACAGGTGCGCCACCGCCGCCGACAGCGGACCGGCGAAGTTGGGCTGCTCGGTCGACACGCTTCTCCCCTCGAATACGGGTGAGATCGTGCCATGCCCGGGGTGGGGGCCGGAGGCGTTCCCCGGACATCCGCCGCAGGGCTCATCGCGGGTGCGACGCCAGGGTGACGCGCGCGGGTGGTGAGCATGCCTACGCTTTCGGGGTGCGGAGGCTGAGCCTGTGGTTCAAGGCCCACCCGATGGCGGGCGACGCCCACATCGCGGTGGCGATCGCGCTGTTCGAGCTGCCCCTGATCGCGGCGATGGCCTCGGGCTGGCACACGGCGATCCTGATCCTCGTCGGCATCGGGCTGACCGCGCCGCTGGTGATCCGCAGGCGCAACCCGCTGCTGTCGGCGTACCTGGTGCTGGCGGCGGGGGCGGTGCAGCTGTTCACCCACGGCGAGGGCTCCGACGACACCCCCGACCTGCGGCTGCGGGTCGCGGACATGGCGCTGGGCATCTCGCTCTACACGCTCGTCGCCTACGTCGGGCGCCGCCAGGCCGCGCTGTACGCGGTGGGGCTGGCGATCGGGACCGGCGCGTGGGCGTTCTGGCGGTTCTCCGGCATGGAGCCGCTGATCATGGTCACGTTCGCCGCGATCATCTTCGCCCTGTGCTGGGTGCTGGGGGAGTTCGCGGGCGCGCGGCGGGCCTACCACGTCGAGGTGGAGCGGCGGCTGGCGCTGCTGGAGACCGAGCGCGACCACCAGGCCCGCATCGCCGTCGGCGAGGAACGCGCGCGGATCGCCCGTGAGCTGCACGACGTCGTCGCGCACGCGGTGAGCGTCATGGTCGTGCAGTCCGAGGGCGCCGCGTACGCGGTGCGCACCGACCCGGACATGGCCGAGCAGGCGATCCGCACGGTGGCCCAGACCGGCCGCGACGCGCTCACCGAGCTGCGGCGGCTGCTGGGCGTGCTGCGCAGCGACGCGGCCGAGACCGGCAGGGCGCCGCAGCCGGGCGCGCAGTCGATCTCCGAGCTGGCCGAGCGGGTGCGCGCGGTCGGCGTGCCGGTGGTGCTCGAGCTGACCGGCGAGCTGGACGACCTGCCCGCGGGCGTGGGCCTGGGGGTGTACCGGATCGTCCAGGAGGCGCTGACCAACACGATCAAGCACGCGGGCCCGGGCGCGTCGGCCGCGGTGCGGGTCAAGCGCGACGGGGACCAGGTCGAGCTGGACATCACCGACCGGGGCCGGGGCGCGAAACGCGGACTGGCGTCCGGGGGCAACGGGCTGATCGGGATGCGCGAGCGCGCCCACGTCTTCGGCGGTTCGCTGGAGGCGGGGCCGCTGCCGACCGGCGGCTGGCGGGTGCACGCGGTGCTCCCGGTGACCGCTGCTTAGGACACGTTCAGCTTGGGCGCGCTACGTTGGCCCGCGTGATCCGGGTAGTGGTGGTCGATGACCAGGAGCTGATGCGCGTCGGGTTCCGCATGGTGCTCGGGGCCCAGGACGACATGGAGGTCGTCGGCGAGGCGGGCGACGGCCGCGCGGCCATCGCCATGGCCGAGCAGCTGCGGCCGGACGTGGTGCTGATGGACGTCCGCATGCCGGTGCTCGACGGCGTGGAGGCCACCAAGGCGATCACCGCGGCGGGGACGTCGAAGGTGCTCGTGATGACGACCTTCGACCTCGACGAGTACGCCCTGTCGGCGCTGCGCTCGGGCGCGAGCGGGTTCCTGCTGAAGGACACCCCGCCAGCGCACCTGGTCTCGGCCCTGCGCTCGGTCGCCAGCGGCGACGCGGTCGTCTCCCCGAGCGTGACCCGCCGCCTCCTCGACCGCTTCCTCGGCCAGAGCGGCGGCGAGCTCCGCGACGCGAAGGTCCTCGACGCCCTCACCGAACGCGAGCGCGAGGTCCTGGTCCTGGTCGCGCAGGGCCTGTCGAACACCGAGATCGCCCGCAAGCTCTTCCTGTCCGAGGCGACGGTGAAGACCCACGTGGGGCGCGTGCTGTCCAAACTGGACCTGCGCGACCGCGTCCAGGCGGTGGTCCTGGCCTATGAGACCGGCCTGGTCCGCCCGGGGGACCTCTGAGCGCCCCTACCGGTACTTCTCCGGGTCCACTGTGGCCGGGTCGACGCCCGGCTTGACGACATCGGCGAACCAGCGGCCCCAGTCGGGCTTGCTGCCGTCGACGTCGGTGAAGCCGTACTCGCGCATGAGGGTCCAGCTGGCCAGGGTCTTGCCCGCGTACCGGGAGACGTTCGGGTCAGCGGCCAGGTGGGCGACGGCGCGGCCGAGGTAGCGGGGGGTTTCCGACAGGGCGTAGTGCGGGTCGGGGGCGTCGCGCCAGTTGGCCTCGGTGACGCCGAAGTGCTCCAGCATCATCTCCGAGCGGAGGAAGCCGGGGGTGACGCCCATGGCGACGACGCCGTGGGGCTCCAGGTCCTTGCCCATGACGCGGGCCAGCGCGCGGATGCCGGACTTCACCAGGAAGTACGGCGCGCCGACGCCCGGGTAGCTGTAGTTGTCGTCGTCGCCGTCGGTGACCTCGATGACCAGGCCGCGCGCGGACACCACCAGCGGGAGCAGGGTGTGCAGGGCGATCAGGTGGGTGTCCAGGCCGTTGTGCACCACGCCCAGGGCCTTCTCCAGGTCGGTGTCCCACAGCGGCTTGTCGAACTCGACGAAGGGGTCGCCGCCCCAGACGTCGTCCACCAGGATGTCGATGCGGCCGTGCTCTTCGGCGATCCGGTCACGCAACGCGCGGACGTCGTCTACCGCGGTGAAGTCGCACCGCACCGGGATGCCGCGCCCGCCCGCGGCGTCGACCAGTTCCGCCGTCTCCTCGATCGTCTCCTTCCGTCCCATCGGCGACTGGGACTCCCGCGTGGTGCGACCGGTGACGTACACCGTCGCGCCCGCGGCGCCCAGTTCGACCGCGATTCCCCGGCCGCAGCCCCGGGTCGCCCCGGTGACCACGGCGATCTTCTCCCGCAGAGTCACGTCCGCTCCTCATCCTCGGCGCCAGCAGGCCAGCACCGCGTCGACGTCCTCGCCCAGCCGGTCGGCCAGGGTCCCCAGTGGTCGGATCGACCAGTCGAGGGCCGCGCCGTTGGCCAGGCCCAGCAGCACCCGCGCCGCCACCGGCGGGGCGGGCATGCCGGGCAGGCCCTCGCGCGCGGCCGCGCAGCACGCGGCGAGCTCGGCCTCCATCGCCGCGTAGTACCGGCCCAGCAGTTCGCGCAGGACCGGGTCTTGCAGGTCCACGCCCAGCTGGCCGAGGTGGTTGGCCGCCTCCCTGGCGTCGCCCAGGGCCGCGTGCAGCACGGTGGCCGCGGCGCGCAGGCCCGCCACCGGGTCCGGCTCCGCGTCCCATGCCGCCCGGATGACCGGCGCCGCCTGGTCGATTCCCCGCTCGGTGAGCGCGCGCAGCAGACCGGCCTTGGAGCCGAACCGGCCCGCGACCGTGCCCACCGACACGCCCGCCTCCTCGGCCACCATGGCCAGGGTGAACCCGGGCCCCGCCCGGCCGATGACCAGCGACGTCGCCTCGATCAACCGCTGGTCGGAGATGGTCTTGGGGCGGGGCACACCATTATTGAACCACCATTCAATAACTGGTGCCACCCCTACTCCCCGTCACCGGGTTTCAGGGTCCGCTCAGGGTCGTCACCGATTCATCCACTCGTTCGGCTGAGCGAGGCTACTCCCGGAAGCTGACCCCAAGTAGCTACCGCAGGACGACGCCCTCCGACCCGGGGATGGGGACGATGGTGTCAAGCGGGGGACGACCGCGCCGGGGACGCGCGGCACCACAGGCATCGAACGAGGAGCCACACCATGATCGAGGCAAGGGGCCTCAGCAAGCGGTACGGCAAGACGCTGGCCGTCGACAACCTGTCCTTCTCCGTGACACCCGGCAGGGTCACCGGGTTCCTGGGCCCGAACGGCGCCGGGAAGTCGACCACCATGCGGATGATCCTCGGCCTGGACACCCCCACCGGCGGCTCGGCGCTGATCGGCGGCAAGCCCTACGCCGACCTCAAGCACCCGCTGCGCACGGTGGGCGCGCTGCTGGACGCCAAGTGGGTGCACCCCAACCGCAGCGCCCGGGGGCACCTGCGGTGGCTGGCCCGGTCCAACCAGCTCCCCGCCAAGCGCGTCGACGAGGTGCTGGACCTGGTGGGCCTGAGCGGGGTCGCCAACAAGCGCGCGGGCGGCTTCTCGCTGGGCATGTCGCAGCGCCTCGGCATCGCGGGCGCGCTGCTGGGCGACCCGCAGGTGCTGCTGTTCGACGAGCCGGTCAACGGCCTCGACCCCGAGGGCATCCTCTGGATCCGCAAGTTCATGCACCGGCTGGCCGACGAGGGCCGCACGGTGTTCGTCTCCAGCCACCTGCTCTCGGAGATGGCGCTCACCGCGCAGGACCTGATCGTCATCGGCCGCGGCAGGCTGATCGCGCACAGCAGCACCGAGGAGTTCGTGGCCGCCGCCACCGAGAACACCGTGCGCGTGCGCAGCCCGCAGCTCGCGGTGCTCCGCGGCGCGCTGGGCCGCACCGGCGTCTCCCTGCGCGACGAGGGCGACAGCCTGGTCGTGTCCGGCATGGAGAGCGCCGACATCGGCGAGCTGGCCGCGGCCAACGGCGTCGTGCTGCACGAGCTCAGCCCGCAGCGCGGCTCGCTCGAGGAGGCGTTCATGCAGCTGACCGGCGACTCCGTGGAGTACCACACCGACCTCGACGCCCCGGCCGCCGCCGACCTGATCGCCGCGGGGAAGTGACGACATGACCCTGCTCGCCGTCGAGCGGCTCAAGCTGTTCACCACGCGCTCGCCGTGGTGGTCCATGCTCGCCGCGCTCGTCGTGACCATCGGCTTCGCCGCGCTCATGGCAGGCACATCGGACGACACCGCGCCGATGGACCTGGCCGCCACCCAGTTCGGCTACAACTTCGGCGTCGTGGTGGTCATGGTGATGGCCGCGCTGGCCGTCACCACCGAGTACCGCTTCTCCACCATCCGCGCCACCTTCCTCGCCGTGCCCAACCGCACGGCCGCGCTGCTGGCCAAGACCGCCGTCGTCGCCACCCTCGGCGCGCTCATCGGCGCGGTCGCCGCCTTCGGCTCGTGGGGGATCGCCACGCTCATCACCCCGGAGGCTGACCTCGCGCTCGACTCGCCCTACGCCTGGCGCGCGGTCGCGGGCGTCGCGCTGGTCTACTTCTTCTCCGCGGTGATCGCCGTCGCGGTGGGCACGTTCATCCGCCACTCCGCGGGCGCCATCTCCGCGCTGCTGATCTACTCCCAGCTCGTCGAGAGCCTGGTGCAGCTCATCCCGAACGTCGGCGACGACATCTACAAGTGGCTGCCGTTCAACGTGGCCAACAACTTCGTCACCGGCGACCCGGACCCGAGCGCGCGGCCGGTCGAGTTCGGCCCGCCGCCGTCGACCGCCGAGCTGAGCCCGTGGTGGTCGCTGGCCTACTTCGCCGGGTTCGCCCTGGTCCTGCTGATCCTGTCCATCGTCTCGGCCAACAAGAGGGACGCCTGATGACCACGCTGCTCGCCACCGAGCGCATCAAGCTGCTCACCACCCGCTCGCCGTGGTGGTCCACGCTGGCCGCGCTCGGACTGACCATCGGCTTCGCGCTGATCATCGCGCTGAACGCCAGCCGCCCCGCCGAGTTCGAGGTCTCCCAGACCCAGTTCGGCTACCAGTTCGGCCTCATGGTGGTGCTCGTGATGGCCGCGCTGGCCGTCACCACCGAGTACCGCTTCTCCACCATCCGCGCCACCTTCCTCGCCGTGCCCAACCGGGCGGCGGCACTGCTGGCCAAGACGGGCGTCGTCACCGCGCTGTCCGTCCTCATCGGCCTGGTCGCCGCGTTCGGCTCGCTGGGCGTGTCGATGCTCGTGCTGCCCGACGCCCCGCTGGCGCTGGACTCCGCCGCGGAGTGGCGGGCCGTGATCGGCGTGCCGCTGGTGTTCGGCGTGGCCGCGGTCATCGCGGTCGCGGTGGGCGTGCTGCTCCGCCAGTCGGCGGGCGCGATCGCGGTGCTGCTGATCTGGTCGATGCTGGTGGAGAACCTCGTCACGCTGATCCCCGACGTCGGGCAGGACATCCGCAACTGGATGCCGTTCGCGATGTCGGAGCAGTTCCTGCTCGGCCCGTTCGACGAGCGGCCGCTGGGGCCGTGGGGATCGCTGGCGTATTTCGCGGGCGTCGGTGTCGCCCTGCTGATCGCCGCGCTCGCCGTGGCCCGCAGGCGGGACGCCTGAGCCTTCGGTCCGGCACGCATTCGGGGGTTGTCGGACCACACCGGGGAAATGACGGAGCCCGGGTCGCCTTTCGGGGGGCGGCCCGGGCTTCGCGCCGTCTAGCTGCATCTTTCCAGGTTCAGTGGCAAATTGCGGGCGCGCGCGGAGATAACCCGGTTTCCAACTCCGGGCAGGTCGATTAAATACACGTTAAGCGGTGGTGAGGTCGCGCACACAATGCGGACAATGGGGATAAGGCACTGTTCGTATTGGATGGAGACCCCCGTCAGGAGCCCCCGGAGGTGAACCTTGACGGTGATCAACGCCGGACGTCCCCGGCCGACCTCGTCCGAGCCGCAGAGCCGCGGCCTGCACGTCGAACCCCTCATCGGACTGGAATGGTCCGACGCGCTGGAACAGCCGCACGGCCGCATGGCCGCCGTGCCTGCCGACGCGCGCAGATCGTGGGTGCACCGCGCGCCCGAGCAGCAGGTCGTCGCCCTCTACCGGGCAGCGTCGGCCGCCGACCCGAACCTGCCCGCGCCGTGGTGGGTGCGGGCCGTCGCCGAGGGCTCGCTCGCCTCGCGGCGGGAGGGCTTCGTGGTGGAGGACCGCGTCGCCAAGCTGCTCTCCGCCCGCCCCGGGTGGGTGTTCGTGCCCTGGGGCATGGACGGCGACACCGGATACTGGGAGTTCATGCCGTCCGAGCGCACGCTGGACGCGCCCGGCGTGCCGACCACCCTGGCGCACACCCACCGCCACGCGGGCTGGATCGACGTGGTCGGCGCGCACGCCAGCACGGCCCCGCCGCCCATCGCCGTCGCCGGACCGGCCGACCTGCGCGCGAACCTGGCCCGATTGGAGTCCATCCGGGCCTGACCTGGCACGCTTGCCCGTGTGACACCCACCGACGAACACCGGCGCTCCGTCGTCAGCTTCGTGCACCGCGGCGGCCGGATGACCGTCGGCCAGGCCCGCGCGTGGGAGCGGCGCTGGCCCGAGCTGGGCCGCCTCATCGGCGAGCTGCCCGACGGCCCGCTCGACCTCGCGGGCTGGTTCGGCCGCGAGGCGCCCGTGCTGCTGGAGATCGGCTCCGGCATGGGCGAGACGACCGCGCGGCTGGCCGCGGCCGCGCCGGAGCTGAACTACCTGGCCGTCGAGGTCTACCAGCCGGGGCTGGCCCAGCTGCTGCTGCGCGCGGAGGCGCTGGGCCTGGCGAACCTGCGGCTGCTGCGCGGGGACGCCGTCGACCTGCTCACCCGGCACATCGAGCCGGGCACGCTGGCCGGGATGCGGATCTTCTTCCCGGACCCGTGGCCGAAGAAGCGCCACCACAAGCGCAGGCTGGTCCAGCCGGACTTCATCGCGCTGGCCGCGTCCCGGCTCGCCCCGGGCGCGGTCATCCACCTCGCCACCGACTGGGCGGACTACGCCGACCAGATGCTGGAGGTGCTCTCCGCCGAGCCCCGGCTGCGCAACCAGCACGACGGCTGGGCGCCCCGGCCGGACTGGCGGCCGGTGACGAAGTTCGAGTCGCGGGCCGACGAGGAGGGCCGGATCTCCCGCGATCTGATGTTCGTCCGGGTGACCGACTAACCCTGCGTGACGCGAATCGGCGCGACACCACACTGTCGAGTAGTCGAGTCGCGCGGCCAGGGCACCGATATCAGTGACGTGACCGCTCTGCGCGACGACACGACCCGCTCGGCGACCGTCCCGCTGTTCGCCGAGGCCGCCGCGTTCCTGCGGGACTTCCACACCGCGCGGCCGAGAGCGGGCGACCTCGACGCCCGCATGGCCAAGGTCCGCGCGGAGATCGCGGCCACCGGCACCTACCGGCACACCCCGGCCGAGCTGGCCTTCGGCGCGCGGGTCGCGCTGCGGGAGAGCGGCTGGTGCCCGGAGGGCGTGCCGTGGCGCGGCATCCTGGTGCGCGACCTGCGCCAGGTCCGCGACGCCACCTCGGTGGCCGAGCACTGCGCCCAGCACCTGGTGATGGCCGCGGGCGACGGCGCCGTGCGGCCGATGGTCACCGTGTTCGCCCCCGACACGCCCTGGCGCGCCGGGCCCCGCATCCGCAACGACCAGCTCGTGCGGTACGCGGGCTACCGGATGGCGGACGGGTTCGTCGGCGACCGCAGGTACGCCGACTTCACCACGGGCGTGTGCAGGCTGGGCTGGCGCCCGCCCAGCACCCGGGGCGCGTTCGACCAGCTGCCGCTGGTGGTGGAGACCGACCACGAGGGCGTGCAGGTGCACCAGCTGCCGAGGGACGCGGTGCTGGAGGTCGCGCTGACGCACCCGGAGCTGGCCTGGTTCGCCGAGCTGGGGCTGCGCTGGCACGCGGTCCCGGTCATCAGCAACATGCGCCTGGCGATCGGCGGCATCGAGTACCCGGCCGCGCCGTACAACGGGGTGTACCTGTGCCGCGCGATCGGCGAGGACGTCCTGGCCGACGACGCCGCCTACGGCATGGCCGCCGTGGTCGCCGAACGGCTCGGCTTGGACACCTCGTCCGACCGGACGCTGTGGCGCGACCGGGTCGCCGTCGAGCTGAACCGCGCCGTGCTGCACTCCTTCGACGCCGCCGGGGTGACCGTCGAGCACTCGCCCGACGCCTACGTCCCCGCGGTGGACTCCCTGGGCAGGCCCGCGTTCCGGCGGCGCTGAGAATGGCAGGATCGTCGGCATGCGTCTGCGTGCCCCGATCGTCCTGCCCTGCGACCCCGCCTGCTCGGTCCTGCGCGATGCCGTCGTCGACGTGGTGGACGGGCGGATCAGCCACGTCGGCCCCGCCGCGACCGCGCCCGAGGTGGACCTCCCGACCCGGTCGCTGACCGGCATCCTCATGCCCGGCCTGGTCAACACCCACGCGCACAGCCCGATGACCGTGCTGCGCGGCATGGGCGGCGACCTCCCGCTGATGCGCTGGCTGACCGAGGTCATCTGGCCTGCCGAGGCGCGGATGACCCCGGCGGACGTGCGCGCGGGCATGGTGCTCGGCTCGGTGGAGATGCTGCGCGCTGGCGTGACCACGAGCGCGGAGATGTACTTCCACGGCGCCGAGGTCGCCTCCGCCGTCCTGGAGACCGGGGCGCGCATGGTGCTGGCGCCCGCGATCATCGACGCCCCCGGCTGGGACTGGCGGGCGCTGCTGGCCGAGATCGACGCCTGGATCGACACCGACGGGCTGCGCCTGGGCCCCGGCGAGCGGGTCGAGCTGGGCTACGGACCGCACTCGGCGTACATGCTCCCGCCGGAGGCGCTGACCGCCGTCGGCGAGTCGGCGCGCGCCCGCGGGGCGCTGGTGCAGATCCACGTCGCCGAGTCCCTTCCCGAGGACGTCAAGCAGCGCGCGGCGCACGGGTCGGTGCCCGCCCTGTTGGAGTCCGCGGGATTGGTGGGCGGCCGGGTGCTGGCCGCGCACGCCGTGCACCTGTCCGATTCGGACATCGCGCTGTTCGCCCGGCACGGGGTGTCCGTGGCGCACTGCGCGGGGTCGAACTCGAAGCTGGCCTCCGGCATCGCGCGCGTGCCCGACCTGCTGCGCGCGGGCGTCCCGCTCGGCCTGGGCACGGACGGCCCGGCGAGCAACGACGACCTGGACCTGTGGGAGGAGATGCGCTGGACCGCGATGATCGCCCGCGTGTCCACGATGGACTCCACGGTGCTCGGCGCGGTCGATGTCCTGCTGCTCGCCACCCGGGGCGGCGCGGCCGCGCTGCACCGCGACGACATCGGCACGCTGGCCGAGGGCGCTTGGGCGGACATGGTGCACGTCGGCGTCGACGACCCGGCCTTCGCGGGCGGGCTGGACGTCTCCGACGAGCAGTTGCTCGCCAACCTGGTCTGGGCGGCGGGCTCGCGGACGGTCAACGACGTGTGGGTCGCGGGCGAGCAGGTCGTCGCCGACCGGGAGCCCACGAAGGTGGACCGGGCCGCGGCGCAGGCCGCCACCAGGGAAATCACCCATCGCCTCACCGCGTAGCGGAAACCGCTCATACCGGGCCGAAAGGATCAGCTCGATACACCCGTTCGGCGGTATGGCGTTGCATCCTCCAGTGGGACCGTCAATGGCGGGGGAGTGACACATGGGGGAAATCTCGGCATCCGGCGTTCGATCGATTCCTGGCGCGCTCCTTCGACCTGCCATCACAAGGAGCGGAATCATGAACTGGGGAAGACCTTTGGTCTGCGCGGTGCTCGCCCTGTCCGGGCTGACCGTCGGCTCGACGGCCTCGGCGGAGGAGGCGCTGGCGCCGGTCTCCGGGACCGCCGCCGCCGACCTCGCCGAGACGCGGGCCGCGCGGTGGACCGATGAGCGCATCGACGAGGTGATCAGGACGGCCAAGCCGATCGCCGCGCCGGAGTCCGACGGGACACCGAAGGCGGTGGACCCGGCGGCGCTGCCGCGGTCGGTCGCCGAGCCCGCGGCCGCCACGGTCCGGCAGCAGGCCAACCTGCCCGCGCCGGGCGCGCACGGCCGGATGTACATCGCCAACGCCGACGGGTCGAGCACCGGCTGGTGCTCGGCGTCGGTGGTGAACAGCGGCTCGCGGAACCTGATCTCCACCTCCGCGCACTGCCTGCACGGCGGCGAGGGCGGCGACTGGCTGTTCACCGAGGCGTTCTTCGTGCCCGGCCTGCACGGCGACTCGCGTCCGCACGGCATCTTCTGGGCGCAGCGGTGGACGGTCTGGTCGGCGTGGACCGACGACTCCGACGACGACTACGACTACGGCTTCGTGAACCTCTACGCGCGCGACGGCCTCAACGTCGTCGACGTCGTGGGCGGCAACGGGATCAAGATCAACATGGGCTACGGCCACACCGTCGTGGTCTGGGGCTACCCCGCCAACGACGGCTATCCCGGCGACGTCCCGTACTACTGCGACAAGGTCACGACCTACGACGGCAGCTGGTTCGACTCCTACGTCTACGTCGGGTGCATCCTCACCGGCGGGGCCAGCGGCGGACCGTGGCTGGAAGGCTACGACTACAACCTGTCCCTCGGGTACGTCATCGGCGTGACCTCGCGGGCGGGGATCGACTTCGACTATTCGCTCAGCCCGTATCTCGACGATTCCTTCGCCGACCTCTACCACGAAGTCGACTAGGGACGATCCGGGGGGATTGGAGTTCCGATGACGCGCGGCGGCCACGCGACGTGGTGGAAGCGGGCGGCGGTGGCCGCCGCGGTCCTCGGGGCGGTGCTCGGCGGCCTGGCGGTCGGGCGGGCGCTCGCCCCGGACGTGCCGCCGCACCCGCTGCCGTCGCCGCCGCCGACCACACCGGCGGCGCCCGCCGAGGTCGACGCGGCCACCGACACCGGCAGCAGCGTGCGGCTCACGGCCGCGGTCACCCCGGAGCCGGGCTGGATCCGCGTGCGGGCCGCGGTGCTCGGCGCGCCGCCGGGGCAGCGGTACGACATCGTGCTCCGCACCCGCTCCGGCGCGGAGATCACGGTGGCGGCCTGGATCGGCTCGCCCGAGCACGAGCTGGACGGCGTCTCCGTGGACGGCACGGCCGCGGTCCCCCGCGACGACCTGGCGTCGATCGCGGTCGTCGGCGCCGACGGACGGCGCTACGTCACCGTGACGTACTGATCGGCCTCTGCCGCCCGAGCCCGCCACGACCCCGGACCAGGCGGGCGGCGCGTCTTCCCGATCAGCCGCGCGAGCGCACGACGATCTCGGTCAGGTGCGCGTCGTCCGGCGCGGTGGCCGCGTGGTGGACGGCGGCGGCGACGGACTCCGGGCGCAGGTAGCGGTGCGGCTCGTACGCCCCGCCCTCGTCGGCGCGGACCACCTTCTGCATGTCCGTCGCGGTGCGGCCGGGGTAGACCGTGGTGACCCGCAGGTCCGGCTCCTCATCGCGCAGGATGTCGGCGTAGGCGCGCAGGGCGAACTTGCTGGCCGCGTACGGGCCCCACCCGGCGTTGGCGACCCGGCCCGCGCCGGAGTTGATGAGCACCACCCGGCCGCGGGCCGCGCGCAGGGCGGGCAGCAGCAGCCGGGTCAGCTCGGCGACGGCGACCACGTTGACCTCGTACATCCGCCGCCACAGCTCGGCGGGGGCCTCGGTGAGCGGGCCGACCCTGGCCATGCCCGCGGAGTGCACCAGCACGTCGAGCCGGTCGATCCCGGCGACGGCGTCGGCCACGGCCGCCGGGTCGGTCAGCTCGACCGGCCACGGGCGGGCGTCGGGCAGCCCGGCGGCCACCGCGCCCAGGGCGTCGGCGTCGCGGCCGCCCAGCAGGAGCGTGTGGCTGTCGGCCAGCGAGCGGGCCACGGCGGCGCCGATGCCCCGGGAGGCACCGGTGATGAGCGCGATGGGCATGGCCCAACCCTAAACGGGACGCCCGCGGCGGCGCGCGCCGCGGGCGTCCGTCCACTCAGGAGCCGATCGCGCGACCGGGCTTCCACACCACGGCCACCGACGGCCGCGGCTGGGTCGCGCCGCCGTCGGGCCAGTGCGATGCGGGGTTGTCCGCGGACGCGCCGTCGATCTCGCCCGGGTGCTGCACCGACACCAGCACGAAGTCCTCCTCGATCACCGGGCCGCAGGCCTCCGCGCCGTTCGGCACGGTGAGGAACTGCTTGAGGTGGCCGCGCTCGCGGCCGGTGGTCGCGGTGGCGAAGATGCCGTCGTTGGAGCCCAGCGCATTGCCGTCGGTGGAGATCCACAGGTTGCCGTGCTTGTCGAAGGCCAGGTTGTCCGGGCAGGAGATCGGGCTGACCTGGCTCTTGTCGTAGCCGCCGAAGTAGGTGTCCGACGCCGCCGGGTCGCCGCAGACCAGCAGCAGCCGCCAGCGGAAGGTGGTCGCGGTGTTGTCGCCGCGGTGCTCCTCCCACTCCAGCACGTGCCCGTGCCGGTTGCCGTTGCGCGGGTTGATCTCGGTCGGGCCTTCCTTGCCCGGCTTGCCCCGGTCGGTGTTGTTGGTCAGCGCCGCGTACACCCGGCCGTCGCGCGGGTTGGCCTCGACGTCCTCGGGCCGGTCCATCTTCGTCGCGCCGACCTTGTCCGCCGCCAGGCGGGTGAAGGTGTAGACCTCCTCGGCGCTCATCCCCTCGACGAACGACTTGCGGCCGCTGGCCAGCGGGATCCAGTGGCCGACGCCGTCGAACTGGCCGTCGGCGGGCAGCTTGCCCGAGCCGTCGATCTCCGCGGCCGGGGAGTCGCCGGTGAACTTGGCGACGTACAGCGTGCCCTCGGTGAGCAGCTTCTTGTTGTGCGCGCGGGCCCAGCGGCTGTTGCCCGGGCGCACGCGCTCCTTCGACACGAACTTGTAGATGTAGTCGAAGCGCTCGTCGTCGCCCATGTACGCGACCACGCGGCCGTCGCGGGCCACGTGCACGTTGGCGCCCTCGTGCTTGAAGCGGCCGAGCGCGGTGTGCTTGACCGGCTTGGCGTCGGGCTCGTACGGGTCGATCTCGACGATCCAGCCGAACCGGTTGGCCTCGTTGGGCTCCTTCGACAGGTCGAAGCGGTCGTCGAAGTTCTCCCACTTGCGGCCGCTCGCGCCGCCGACCAGGCCGTAACGGGCCAGACGGGCCTTCACCACCGGGTCGGTGACCTTGTTGCCGTTGGCGAAGTACTGGTTGAAGTTCTCCTCGCCGGACAGGATCGTGCCCCACGGGGTCACGCCGCCCGCGCAGTTGTTGAGCGTGCCCAGCACCTTGCGCCCCGACGGGTCGGCGGTGGTCTTGAGCAGGTCGTGCCCGGCGACCGGGCCGCTGACCTCGAACTCCGACGTCGCGGTGATCCTGCGGTTGTAGTGCCGGTCCACCTTCGCCTTCAGCGCGCCCGAGCGCCGGTCGCGCTCGACGACGACCACCGACATGCCGTGGTTGGCCCACGCGATGCGGACCTGCTCCTCGGTCGGGGCCGACGCGCTGTAGCCCTTGAACATGAACGGCTCGCTGCTGTACTCGTGGTTGCTCACCATGAGCCACTGGTCGCGGCGCAGCGGCACCAGCCCGCAGAAGTCGTTGTTGAACCCGAACTGCGCGGCCGCCGACTCCGGGGTCTGGTTGTCGAAGTCGAACGCGGGCGCGCCCGGCAGCACCGGGTCGCCCCAGCGGATCACCACGTCGGTGCGGTAGCCAGCGGGCGCGACGATCCGGTCCTCGGTGTTGGGCGCGACCGGCGCGAAGTCCAGGCCGCGCGGCGGGCGGTGGCCGCCGGGGCCGCGGTGGGCCGCGGCGACGCCGCCGGTCGCCGCGACGCCCGCGCCCGCGATGCCGAGCACGGCGCCCGCCTTGAGCATCCCCCTGCGGGAGACCATCGAGCGGACGACGTCGCCGAAGTACTCGTTGTCCGAGGTGTTGGGCGCCTCGTGGGAACAGGCGTTGCCGCAGCGGTACTCGCAGGTCACCGCCGCGCGGCCGAGCGGGTGGTGGGGCGGCAGCAGCGGTAGATCGATCCGGCCGTCGGACACGGTGCCTCCTTGCAGGCCACCCCGGGTTCCGGGCGGCCACGCGGTTCAGTCGGGAACGGCGCGAACCTAGGAGCCGAAGACCATGCGCAGCGGGCATCGAGGTGAACGGGCGGCGAACACTCCGCGGGCCGCCACCCGGGAAACCCCAGGTGGCGACCCGGACGCGCGCAGTTACCGCTCGACGTCGCCGCGGATGAACGCCTCCACGGCCTCGAACGCGTCGTCGTCGGCGTACTGCTCCGGCGGCGACTTCATGAAGTAGGACGACGCCGACAGGATCGGCCCGCCGATGCCGCGGTCGAGCGCGATCTTGGCGGCGCGCACCGCGTCGATGATCACGCCTGCTGAGTTGGGGGAGTCCCAGACCTCCAGCTTGTACTCCAGGTTCAGCGGGGTGTCGCCGAAGGAGCGGCCCTCCAGGCGCACGTAGGCCCACTTGCGGTCGTCCAGCCACGGCACGTGGTCCGACGGACCGATGTGCACGTCGGCCTTGGCCATCTCGTGCGGGATCTGGGAGGTCACCGACTGCGTCTTGGAGATCTTCTTCGACTGCAGGCGGCTGCGCTCCAGCATGTTCATGAAGTCCATGTTGCCGCCGAAGTTGAGCTGGTACGTGCGCTGCAGCTCGACCCCGCGGTCCTCGAACAGCTTGGCCATCACCCGGTGGGTGATCGTGGCGCCCACCTGCGACTTGATGTCGTCGCCGACGATCGGCACGCCCGCCTCGGTGAACTTCGCCGCCCACTCCGGGTCCGAGGCGATGAACACCGGCAGCGCGTTGACGAAGGCCACACCCGCGTCGATGGCGCACTGGGCGTAGAAGCGGTCGGCGTCCTCCGAGCCCACCGGCAGGTACGACACCAGCACGTCGACCTCGGCCTCGCGCAGCGCGGCCACCACGTCGACCGGCTCCTCGTCGGACTCGGTGATGATCTGCCGGTAGAACTCGCCCAGCCCGTCGAGGGTGTGCCCGCGCTGCACGGTGACGCCCAGCGGCGGCACGTCGCAGATCTTGATCGTGTTGTTCTCGCTGGCCACGATCGCCTCGGACAGGTCCCGGCCGACCTTCTTGGCGTCGACGTCGAACGCCGCGACGAACTCCACGTCGCCGACGTGGTAGTCGCCGAACTGGACGTGCATCAGACCCGGCACCCGCGCGGCCGGATCGGCGTCGCGGTAGTAGTGCACACCCTGGACGAGCGACGCCGCGCAGTTACCGACGCCGACGATGGCCACCCGCACACTCCGGCGGTTACCGCCCATTGTCGGATTCCCTTCTCGTGTTTTACCCGCGCGGTGCGCGGGGTGTTCCCAGGCGACGTGCCTTGTCGATCTGCCTGTTCCCGGTCTTCAGTCGGTGGTGTCGCGCTGCTCGCGCTGTTCGTGCGCGATCAGCTCATTGAGCCAACGCACTTCGCGCTCGCTTGCTTCCAGCCCGAGGCGGTGCAGCTCCCGCGTGTAGCGGTCGATCTGCTCGCCTGCGCGCTGCATCGAACTGCGGAAGCCCTCCCTGCGCTCCTCCACGCGGCGGCGCCTGCCCTCCAGGATCCGCATCCTGATCTCGGCCGGTGTCCGCGAGAAGAACGCCATGTGGACGCCGAAGCTCTCGTCGTCCCAGGTCTGCGGGCCCGCGTCGGCCAGCATCCCGGCGAAGTGCTCCTTGCCCTCGGCGGTGAGCTTGTAGACGCGCTTCGCGCGCCTGCCCCACTGCCCGGGTTCGGGCGCCTCCTCGACGATCAGTCCGGACCGCAGCAGCCGCCGCAGCGTCGGGTAAAGCGACCCGTACGAGAACGTCCGCCAGGCGCCCAGCACATCGTGCAGGCGTTTGCGCAGCTCGTACCCGTGCATCGGGGCTTCGTGGAGCAGCCCGAGAATCGCGAAGTCGAGCACGGGCCACCTCCTGTCGACTCGCTCATGTTCGACCATGACCTACCGACTGACTATATCGTGCCGATACATCCGCGTACGGACAACTTGATCTCCTGTGGTCATGGCCACGCCGCCGGTCCACATCGGCGATTGCGCCGGTCAGGCGGTATTCGGAGGTCGATTCGGCTACCCCGCGCATGTCGGTTGGGCCGAACGGGGCGGCACCGTGATATTGGGCGCGCGTACGCTGTCGGGGTGCGAACGCAGCGGCAGGTGGTCGACTACGCGTTGCAGCGACGGACGCTGCTCGCGGACGTCCACGCGGGCCGGGTCGGCACCAACGAGGTGTGCGACGCCAACCCCTACCTGCTGCGGGCGGCCAAGTTCCACGGTGAGCCGACGGAGGTGGCCTGCCCCGTCTGCCGCAGGGAGCAGCTCACCAGGGTGAGCTGGGTCTACGGCGACGAGATCAAGCACCTGGCGGGCTCGGCCCGCACCCCGGACGAGCTGACCAGGATGGCGGCCGTGTTCGCGGAGTTCACCGTGCACGTCGTCGAGGTCTGCCGGACCTGTTCGTGGAACCACCTGGTGCAGTCATACGTCCTGGGGACCGGGGGCGTCCGCGCGCCCGGCAACCGCAGGAAGACGGCGGCCGAGTGACCGGCACGGCTGTGCGGGTCCCCGCCGGGCACGACGACGCCCCCGAGCCGGGGCGCCGATCTGGAGGCTTTGCGTGAACGACCACCCTGACCACCGCAGGCGCGACGAGCCCGACTGGCCATCCGGGGACGACCCGGACACGGGCCACCGCCGGGAGGAGCGCACCGGGTTCTGGAGCCCGATGTGGGAGGACGACGACGCGCCCGGCAGCCAGCCGTCCCGCCCCGCGCCGCGCCCGCCCGCGGGCGGTCCGCCGCGCCCGGCGGGCCCCGGCCCCCAGGCAGGCGGCCCCGGCCCGCAGGCAGGCGGCCCCGGTCCCCAGGCAGGCGGTCCCGGTCCCCAGGCAGGTGGCCCCGGGCCCCAGGCAGGCGGTCCCGGTCCGCAGCCGGGTGTCCCCGGCGCGCACGCCGACGGTCCCCGGGGCCCGCACGGCCCGCAGCGGCCCGGTCCCGGGATGCGCCCGCCCCTGCCGCCCGGCAGGCCCATGGGCCCGGCGGGTGGCCCCCCTGGTCCTCCCGGTCCCGGCAGGCCCGGTCCGGGCAGGCCGCCGATGGGTCCCCCGGGCGGTCCCGGCACCCCGCCGCCCGGCTTCCGGCCGCCGCCGGCCATGCCGCCTCGGCGCGACCCGTCGGAGGACCCGACGGTGATGATGCGCCAGCCGCCCGAGCGCCCGGTGCCCGAGCCCGCGCTGCTCACCCACCGCGAGCCCGACGACGAGGCCGAGTTTTACGACGACGGCTACGACGACTACGACGACGAGCCGGTGACCGACACCAAGCTCGCCCGCCGCAAGAGGATCTGGCGGCGGGTGCGGCGCACCGCGTACGTCTGCACCGCGCTGGGCATCATCCTGCCCATCGTGGCGTTCTTCATCACCTACCAGATGGTCGACGTCAAGGACCCGGCCGAGGTGGCGAAGGAGCAGAGCAAGGTCGTCACGTTCCAGTACGCCGACGGCTCGGAGATGACCAAGGTCGCCGACGACGGCGGCAACCGGATCATGCTCACCCACAATCAGATCCCCGACCAGATCAAGAAGGCCGTCTACGCCGCCGAGGACGACACCTTCGAGACCAACGCGGGCTTCGACCTCAGCGGCATCGCCCGCGCGGTGTGGAACCAGCTCCAGGGCAAGGCGGGCGGTGGCTCGACCATCACCCAGCAGTACATCAAGAAGTCGAGCGGTCAGGACGACGCGACCCTCTCCCGCAAGTGGGTGGAGATGGTCAAGGCGTACAAGATGAGCGAGACGTACGAAAAAGAAGAGATCATCACCGCCTACCTGAACACGATCTACTTCGGGCGCGGCGCCTACGGCGTGGCGGCGGCGGCGAAGGCGTTCTTCAACCTCGACGACATCTCCAAGATCACCAAGAGCCAGGCGGCGCTGCTCGCGGGCGTGATCCAGTCCCCCGGCCGGGCCAACAACGAGGCCTACCAGCAGGAGCGCTGGAGCTACGTCACGAAGCGGATGATCGCCCTCAACTGGATGACCGAGGCGGAGAAGGGCGAGTTCCCGACCCCCGTCGACGCCGCGGACACCAAGACCAGCCTGCCCGGCCCGCGCAAGGGCCTGACCGACCTCGCCTTCGAGGAGCTCGCCAAGAAGGGGATCCCGGAGGAGGAGATCAAGGCCCGCGGGTACACCGTCGTCATGACGATCGACCCGAAGGCGCAGAAGATCGCCGAGGACTCGGTCCGGGAGGTCATGAAGGGTCAGCCGAAGAACCTGCACCCCGCCCTGGTCGCCGTCGACCCGGGCACCGGCGAGATCCGCGCCTACTACGGCGGCGAGAAGGGCTACGAGTTCGACTACGCCGCCGCGCTCCAGCAGCCCGGCTCGTCGTTCAAGCCCTTCGACCTCGTCGCCCTCCTCAAGATGGGCAAGGGCCTGGGCGAGTCCTACGACAGCACGGCGAAGTCCTTCGGCGAGAGCAAGATCGTCCGCAACGCCTCGACCCCCCGGTGCGGCCAGCAGTGCACCGTCGCCGAGGCGATGAAGGAGTCGCTGAACGTGGTGTTCAGCGACATGGTCTACAACGACGTCAAGCCCACCGGCGTGGCCGAGGCGGCGAAGCAGGCGGGCATCCGCACCCCGATCAAGGACCGCAGCATCAACATCGCCATCGGCGGTGGCGACACGATGGTCAGCACCGTCGACATGGCGTCGTCCTACGCGACCTTCGCGGCGAACGGCACGTACCGGCCGCCGCACATCGTCAGCAAGGTCCTCACCCCGTCGGGCGAGATCTTCTACGACGCCTCGATCCACCCCGACCACCAGGACAAGCTGGCGTTCGACCAGGACCGCGAGCTCAACGCCAAGATCGCGCGCAACGTCACCGAGTCGCTGCTGCCGATCCCGGAGTACTCCGACATCCCGTGCGCGGACGGCAGGCTGTGCGCAGGCAAGACCGGCACGCACCAGTACGTCGACTCCAACGGCGTCGAGACGAAGTACAACGCCAAGGCGTGGATGGTCGGCTACACCCCGCAGATCTCCACGGCGGTGTCCATGACCGGTGACGAGACCGAGCGCAGGCTGTTCGACAAGGACCGCACGACCATCTACGGCAGCGGCCTGCCCGGCGAGATCTGGCAGCGGTTCATGGACCGCTACCTCGCGGGCGAGGAGAAGCTGGAGTTCGGCCCGTTCGACCCGATCGGCCGCGAGGAGGTCGTGACCCAGCCGCCGGTGACGACGGACGACACGACCGACGTGACCAGCGCGCAGCCGCCGACCTCCAGCTCCGAGCAGCCCACGACCACCACCGGGCAGACCTCGGACACCGAGACGACCACCGAGCCCGACGAGACGACCACCACCCCGGACCGGCCGGGCTGGCCGGGCAAGCCGCCGGGTGACGACGACGATCCGAACCCCGGTCTGCTGCCAGGCGGCTGACCGCGCGATTCCCCAGGAGGCCGTCCGGCCCCTGGGGAATCGCCGTTTCGGGGGTGTCTGCGTGAGGCTTTATCCCGGCCAGGCACGGCAGGCCGTAGCATCGCGCCGTGCCAGGTGATCCAGGTCGCAGCGAGCAGGGGCGTGACGAGTCGCCCGTGGGCGGGTCCCGCGGGTCGGGCGGGGTGGCCGACACCGCCTCGCTCGGCGCGGACGAACGGGTCCGGCCGACGCTGACGGAGTCGCTGGCGCGCGACGCCAGCATCCCCTTCGGCGGGCCGATCGGCGAGCACGCGGTCGTCGGCAGGCACTGGTTCTGGACGCCGCTGCGCGTCGGCCTGCTGCTCGCCGTGGTCGCGCTGGCGCTGAGCTGGTTCGGCAAGGCCGCGTGCATCCAGCAGAACGCCGGGCCGGACGGCTCGCTCGGGCTGGACTGGAGCGGCAGCAGGCAGTTCACCGCCATGTGCTACTCCGACATCGTCCCGCTCTACGGCGCCGAACGCCTGGACAGGGGCGGCTTCCCCTACGCCACGATGTGGTACGACGACGAGGGCAAGCCGACCCAGCACGAGCGGTACATGGAGTACCCGGTGCTGACCGGGATGTTCATGTGGGCGAACGCCCAGATGGCGCAGGGCTGGGTGGAGCTGGCCAAACAGGGCTGGCTGCCCACCGGCCTCGACGTGGTCGTCTACTTCGACATCACCGCGCTCTGGCTCGCCCTGGCCTGGCTGGTGACCATCTGGGCGGTCGCCCTCTGCGCCAAACGCCGCAAATGGGACGCCGCGTTCATCGCGCTCTCGCCACTGGTGATCGTCCACGCGTTCACCAACTTCGACACCCTCGCCACCGCGTTCGCCGCCGTGGGCCTGCTCGCCTGGGCCCGCAAACGCCCGGTCCTCGCAGGCGTCCTGCTCGGACTTGGCGGCGCGGCGAAGCTGTACCCGCTGTTCTTCCTCGGCCCACTCCTGGTGCTGTGCATCCGCTCGGGCAAGACGCGGGACTGGTGGCGGACGGCAGGAGCGGCGGCCGCCACCTGGGCCGCGGTCAACGCCCCGTTCTACCTGCACCCGGACACCGCCCGCGGCTGGGGCGAGTTCTTCCGCCTCAATTCCACCCGAGGCGCCGACCCGGACTCGCTCTACAACGTCTTCATGCAGTGGCTGAATTGGCCAGGATTCGACGGCCCCCTCGGTTTCAAGGAACCCCCGACAGTCCTCAACACGGTCACAGCGGTCCTTTTCCTGGCCGCCTGCGCCGCCATCGCCTTCGTCGCCTGGCACGCCCCGACGAAACCGCGGGTGGCCCAACTGTGCTTCCTGGTCGTGGCGGCTTTCCTGCTGACGAACAAGGTGTGGAGCCCGCAGTACTCGCTGTGGCTGGTGCCGCTGGCCATCCTGGCCATCCCCCGCTGGAAACCCCTCCTGGCCTGGATGGCCATCGACGCCGCCCTGTGGGCCCCCCGGATGTTCTTCTACCTGGGCACCGACAACAAGGGCCTACCCCAGGACTGGTTCCTCGGCTTCGTCGTGGCCCGCGACCTGGCAGTAATCGCCCTCTGCGTCATGGTGATCATCGAGATCTACCGCCCCCACCGAGACCTGGTCCGAGCCCACGGCGACGACGACCCCATAGGCGGAGTCCTGGACGGCGCCCCCGACCGCTTCACCCTCCGCCGCAAGGAACAACCAAAAGAAGAACCAGCACAACTAGTCACAGCTTAATAGCAGAACAAGGATACGAGTAAGAACAAGAAAAAGCAGCGCAACCCCCCACCCAACGCAACACGCCCCACCAGCACTGTCCAATGGAGTGGACCCATCGGACCACCAAAGCAAATCGCGAAACCCTCACCCCACTGCCACCGACAACGCAACCCACGCCCGGCGGGATAACGCGCGGTCGACCAGCGCGTGCACGGCGGATCGGCGCGCAGTGGGTTGGCGCACGGCGGGAAGGCGCGCGACAGGAGCACCCACAGGAAGCCCCCCAGCGGAAGGACCGGCAGCAAGAGCCGACCCACCCCGCCAAGCGACCTCCGTCACCTCCAGGAATATCCCGCTCGCGCCCCCACGCTGCCATGGGGTAGACCATCGGTCGGATGATCGGAGGAAGCGGTGGGCACTCGGGAGAACGGTTTCCTCCTCGGCCTGGGCGCGTACGTGATCTGGGGGTTCTTCCCGCTCTACTGGCCCCTCCTGGAGCCCTCCGGCCCCATCGAGGTGCTGGCGCATCGGGTGGCGTGGTCGTTGGCCGCCGTGGGGGCGCTGCTGCTGGCCGCCCGTCGCTGGCGGGCGTTGCGGAACGTCCTGCGCAGTCCGCGGACGCTCGCCTACGTGGCGATCGGGGCGGTCGTCATCGGGGCGAACTGGGTGATCTTCATCTGGGGGGTCAACAACGGGCACGTCGTCGAGGTCTCCCTCGGCTACTTCATCAACCCGCTGGTCACCATCCTCATGGGCGTGCTGCTGCTCGGCGAGCGGCTGCGGCCGGTGCAGTGGGCGGCGCTGGCGATCGCGCTCGTCGCGGTCGTGCAGCTGACCCTCGACTACGGCACCCTGCCCTGGCTCGCGTTGGCGCTCGCGGCGTCGTTCGCCACCTACGGGCTGATGAAGAAGAAGGCCGACATCGGCGCCGTCGAGGGGCTGGCGCTGGAGACGGCGCTGCTGGTCCCGCTGGCGGGCGGCTACCTGGTCTTCCTGCACACCACCGGCGGCGGCACCTTCGGCGGGAACGGCTGGCCGCACGCCCTGCTGCTCGCCGGGACCGGGCTGATCACCGTGGTCCCGCTGCTGCTGTTCGGCGGCGCGGCCACCCGGGTGCCGATGGCCACCCTGGGCCTGCTGCAGTACGTCACCCCGACCCTGCAGTTCATCCTGGGCCTGGTCGTCTTCCGCGAGCAGATGACCACCGCGCGTTGGATCGGGTTCGCGATGGTGTGGGCGGCCCTGCTGCTCATCACCAGCGAGTCGCTCGCGCACCGCAGGCGGGTGGCGGTCAGGGAACCCGCGCTGGTCTAGGCAGGTCGTCGACCGTGGACCGGTTGACGAGGAACGCGAAGAACAGCCCGACCAGCAGCGCCGCCCGGCCCCAGACGCCGATCATGACCGCCTGGGCGGCGAAGCCGTCGTAGATGCCCGCGGGCTGGTCGGCGGCGATGGTGGCGAACCACAGGAAGATGCCGATCCCCATCGCCAGGTCGGCGACGAAGTACGCGGTGATCCACCCCCACTTGACCCGCATCAGCACGAAGAACGGCACCAGCCACAGCGCGTACTGCGGCGAGTGGACCTTGTGCAGCAGCAGGAACCCGCACAGCATCGCCGCCGACACCGCGACCCAGGGGAAGGTGCCCTCCCGCAGGTAGCGCGACCAGCCGTAGACGCAGGCCGCGCCGAACGCGGCGAACATCAGCACCGGCGACGCGACCCCGATCATCGCGTGGACCATGCCGTTGTCCGGGTCGGAGTCGGGGCGCAGCGCCCAGAACCAGATGGAGTTCGCGGTGATGTCGGCCTTGCGCTGGCCCTGGAAGGCGAACGAGGCCAGCCAGCCGTCGAACCCGATGACGGCGAACGGCACGTTCACCGCGATCGCGGTGCCCATGGCGATCAGCGCCGTGCGGACCATGCCGACGACGTCGCGGGTCCTGCCCTCGGGCAGCTCCTTGCCGTCGCGGCCGCCGGTCAGCACGTAGAGCATCAGCGGCAGGACGAAGATCGCCGGGTAGATCTTGAACGCGAACCCCAGTCCGAGCAGCACCGCCGCCACCGCCGCCCGCTGGCGCAGCGGCCGGTCCACCCCGCGCTTGCCCCAACCCCGGTGCACGACGTACACGGCCGCGACCGCGCACGCGACGACCGGCAGCTCCCAGTTGTGGAAGGCGTAGAGCACCAGGGGCGGCGACAGCGCCCAGATCAGCGCCCGCCACCGCGACAGCCTGCCCAACAGCCACGCCGTGACCAGGCCGAACGGGGCCATGATCAGCGCGGACGCGAGCAGGAAGCCCGCGTCGGTGTGGACGAACAGCGCGCCCGCCCAGATCAGCAGGCCGGTCAGCACCGGGTACTCGACCGAGCCCCCGGTCAGCTCCCCGCGCTCGTTGATGCCGCCGTGGACGTACGGGAAGACGTGCTGGTCGATCGACCGGCCGATCCACAGGTACTGGATGTCGGAGTAGCAGGCGTCGGCGTACTTGCGCTCGTCGAAGCCCGGCGCGCTGCGGCCCCACTCGTCGAACAGGGGCCCGGTGCAGCGGTCCTTGTTGGCGAACCCCAGCAGCATCGTGACCCCGCACGCCAGCACGATCACGGCCAGCGCCACCCGCCCGAGCCCGACGCCCGCCCGCTGCCGGTCCGGGGAGCCGTCGGGCACGCCGGTGTCCGCCTTCCCTGATGCGGTCACGCCGGGGGGCACCGGGTCACCGCCCGAGCGCGGCGCGCAGGAACGCGATGTCCTCCGCCTGACCCTCACTGGGTGTCTCGACGACGACCGGCGCGCCCGCCGCGGCCACGACCGCCACGAGTTGGTCCGCATCGATCGTGCCAGTGCGGATGTTGTCGTGCCGGTCGCGGGCGGAGTCGAACTCGTCGCGCGAGCTGTTCAGGTGGACCAGGTCGATGCGCCCGGTGATCGCCTTGACCCGGTCGACGACGTCGACGAGGTCCTCGCCAGCCGCCCAGGCGTGGCAGGTGTCCAGGCAGAACCCGGCGCCGAACTCGCCCACCTCGTCCCAGAGCCGGGCGAGCATGTCGAAGCGGCGGGCCATGGCGTTGTCGCCGCCCGCGGTGTTCTCGATCAGGATGGGGACGGCGAAGCCGCCCTCCTTGCTCTGCCGCTCGAAGAACTTGCGCCAGTTGACCAGGCCCTCGGCCGGGTCGGCGTCCTTGGTGACGTGGCCGCCGTGCACGACCAGGCCCTTCGCGCCGACCGCCGCGGCGCCCTCCGCGTGCTGCACGACGAGCTTTCGCGACGGGATGCGGATGCGGTTGTTCGTGCTCGCCAGGTTGACCCGATAGGGGGAGTGGATGAACACCGTCAGGTCCGCGGCCAGCAGCTCATCGGTCTGCGGGTGCGGCTTCGGCGCCGCCCACCCCTGCGGGTCGGACAGGAAGAACTGGACGACATCGGCGCCGCGCTCGCGCGCCGCGCCGATCGGGTCGTCATCGCGGACGTGGGCGCCGATGCTCATGGCCAGCGAGCGTAGTCGCCGGGGGCGTCGGCGGTAGCCCTCACCTGTGCCGGTGACGCTCTGCTCCGACTGGGGCACTCGTAGCTCAAGGTAGGGAATCCGCACTGGTGGGCGTCACGCGCACGGGTTACCGTCGTTCTCTACATAAAAGCTACTCGCGGGTACCCGGGAGGACTAGGGATGCGACGGCGCGTCGGGACTATCGCGGCCGGGATGGCGTTGCTGCTCGGCGGCGCGACCGCGGGCCTCGTGGTGGGCACCTCCACCGCCGCCGCGGCCGAGCCCGTCGTCATCGGCAGTTGCTCGACCACGGTCTCGGGCGCGCCCGGCACCCCCATCTCGCTCGCCCCGTCCGCGGTGGCCAAGCCGATCCTCGACGTCCTGCGCCCGCTCGACCTGCTCGGGCTCATCAGCGGCCCGGTGCAGCGGACCCTGGACACCATCGGGCCGATCCCCATCGGCGCGATCCAGACCGCCGACGGCGTCATCAGCGGCGGCACCATCGCCAAGCTGGTGACCGACAAGCTCCCGCTCGGCAAGCTCCTCTCGCCGGTCACCGACATGCTCACCGGCCTGTGCAAGGTGACCACCGACGTGGTCAACGGCGCGGCCGCGCCCATCCAGGAGGGCGGCGAGGCGGTCGGCGGCGCCATCGAGCAGGGCGTCGGCGCCCTGCCGCTGCCCGGCGCCACCCCGGGCGACCCCGACACCCCCGGCCAGCCGGGCACCAACCCCGGTGGCGGCGGCTCGACGCCCGGCACGAACCCCGGCGGCGGTGGCGGCGGCTCGCCGTCGCCGCCCGGCGTGAGCAACCCGGTCGTCGGCGGCGGCGTCGGCGTGGGCGGCCTGCCGCTCTACAACGGCCTCGGCCGCGTCCCCCGCGACTACTACGGCGACATCCCGGCGTTCGCGCCCGGCCTGTTCAGCCCGTCGCCCGCGGTCCGCTACGGCGGCGCGGTGCCCGGCTACACGCCCGAGTTCGGCATCCTCGGCGGCGAGGGCCTGGGCGACGGCGTGCAGGCCGCGGGCCACGCGGAGGCGATCGGCGCGCCCGGCGGCAACCGGATCGCGTTCCCCGTCCTGCTGGCCGTGCTCGTCCTCTCCGGCGTCACCGCGGCGCTGGTGCGCACGTGGGTCCTTCGGCGCACGGCCGTCTGACGATCTAGGGTTCTGCTCAGTCACCCGATCGGATGAAGGGACGCGCCGGTGCGCAGGCTGCTCGGCATCACCGCCGCCATCCTGGCCAGCGCCGCCACGGCCCTGATCCCCGCTTCGGCCAGCGCCGCCCCGCCGCCCTTCCTGGCCGTGGACTGCGAGCAGACCGTCCACGCCTTCCGCGGCCAGCCCGTGCGGCTGTCCCGCATCGCCGTCTCCCGGCTGGTGACCGACGCCACCCGCGCGGAGCTGGGCGGGCTGCGCGCGGCTGCGGTGAACCTCGCCTTCCCGCTCGGCCCGGCGATCCCGGTGGGCGTCGTGCCGAACGGCTCGGCGGAGATCCCCGGCGCGGTCATCGCTGACGCGGTGGCCGAGGCGGTCGCCCCTCTGCCCGAGATCGCCCCCGCCGCGGCCGCCGTCACCGACGGCGTTCGGACGCGGGTCGCCGAGGCGTGCGGGATGACCGTACACGCCCTGGACAAGACCGACGCCGAACCCGGCGAGGCCCCGCGCCCGCCCGCTGCCGACGACCCGGCCACGACGCCCAACGCCCAGCCGGTCGGCGGCGCGGACGCGGCCCCGGCCGAGGTCGAGCTGTACGACCCGGCGCAGTTCGCCCGGTCCGCGCCGCGTGACTACGGCGGCATCCCGGTCGCCCACGCGGGCGTGTTCGCGCCCAGCCCCGACGACCGCTACGGCAGCGTCCCCGGCTACAGCCCCGAGTTCGGGCTGCTCGGCCGGGAGGGCGTGGTCGACACCGCGGGCGAGGCCAGGGCGCTGCCCGTCGGCGGCGGCCAGGTGGCCCTCCCGGTGCTGCTGGCGGTGCTGCTCCTGTCGGTGGTCACCGGCGCGCTGGTGCGCACCTGGGTCCTGCGTCGGGGCTGACGCGGGGACGCTGTTACGCTGTCCGGCGCAGACCCTCCTGCCACGGAACGTCCGTGGCCGCCGAGTCCACAGGAGGTGAGTGGTCTTCATGCGTCATTACGAGGTCATGGTCATCCTCGACCCCACACTCGATGAGCGCACCGTCGCCCCGTCGCTGGAAACGTTCCTCAACGTGATCCGGACGTCGGGCGGCAACGTGGAGAAGGTCGACATCTGGGGCAAGCGCCGCCTCGCCTTCGAGATCAAGAAGCACGCCGAGGGCATCTACGCGGTCCTGGACGTCAACGCCGACCCGGACGCCGTCAAGGAGCTGGACCGCCAGCTCTCGCTGCAGGAGTCCGTGCTGCGGACCAAGGTCCTGCGGCGCGAGACCGCCTGAGGCCCGGGCTATGGCTGGCGACACGACGATCACCGTCATCGGCAACCTGACCGCTGACCCCGAGCTGCGGTTCACCCCCTCCGGGGCGGCCGTGGCCAGCTTCACCGTCGCGTCCACCCCGCGCACCTTCGACCGCCAGAGCGGCGAGTGGAAGGACGGCGAGGCGCTGTTCCTGCGCTGCAACATCTGGCGCCAGGCGGCGGAGAACGTGGCCGAGTCCCTCACCAGGGGCGCGCGGGTCATCGTGAGCGGGCGGCTCAAGCAGCGCTCGTTCGAGACCCGCGAGGGCGAGAAGCGCACCGTCATGGAGCTGGAGGTCGACGAGATCGGCCCCTCGCTGCGCTACGCCACGGCCAAGGTGAACAAGGTCAGCCGCGGTTCCGGCGGCGGCGGCTTCGGCGGGGGACCGTCGGGCCCGCCCGCCGACGACCCGTGGGGCTCCGCGCCGCCCGCCTCATCCGGCGGTGGCGGCGGGGGCTTCAACGACGAGCCGCCCTTCTAACTTCCCACGAGCTAGCTATCCAGGAGTACTGACGTGGCCAAGCCACCCATTCGCAAGCCGAAGAAGAAGGTTTGCGTGTTCTGCAAGGACGAGAAGAAGCAGCGTCCGGTCAACATCGACTACAAGGACACCACGCTGCTGCGCAAGTACATCTCCGACCGCGGCAAGATCCGCGCGCGCCGGGTGACCGGGAACTGCTCCCAGCACCAGCGCGACATCGCGACCGCGGTGAAGAACGCCCGTGAGGTGGCTCTGCTGCCCTACACCTCGACCGCGCGCTAAGGAGGGGACGACATGAAGCTCATCCTCACCACCGACGTGAGCGGCCTGGGCGGCCCCGGCGACATCGTCGAGGTCAAGGACGGCTACGGCCGCAACTACCTGCTGCCCCGCGGCTACGCGATCGTCGCCACCAAGGGCGCCGAGAAGCAGGTCCAGGTCATCCGCCGGGCCCAGGAGGCCAGCCGGATCCGCGACCTCGACCACGCCAAGGAGGTCAAGGCGAAGCTGGCCGACCTCGGCACGGTTCCGCTGAAGGCCAAGGCCGCCGCGGGCTCGGGCAAGCTGTTCGGCTCCATCACCACCGCCGACATCGTCGCCGCGGTCAAGAGCGCGGGCGGCCCCGTGCTCGACAAGCGCGCGCTCGAGGTGTCCGGCCACATCAAGACCGTCGGCAAGCACTCGGTGAGCGTTCGCCTGCACCCCGAGGTGTCCGCCGCGTTCACCATCCAGGTGACCGCCGCGAGCTGACCCACTCGCGAAAGCGCCCCTTCCCGCCGTGTGGAAGGGGCGCTTCGCTTGTCCACATTCTGTCCACAGGCTGGGTGTACCCGGTCGGGTGACGGGGGCTGGCGACACGCCGAACGGAGCACTCCGCGCGACACGCCGAACGAGTTTGTCCCCAGACTGTTCACAGGCCCTGACCTGCGTATTCGGTGAACACCACCGAAGTTGTCCCCAGTCTGTCCACAGCCCTCGGCCGGGGTGTGGGAAGCATCCCCAAGTTATCCACAGGGGCGTGCACAGGCTGATTTGTCATGCCCGGTCCGGGGCCCTAGCGTCGCCTCGCCGACGGATCTTGTCGGCCCGCGGACGTACCGTTGCCGGGCGAGTGAGGGGGACCTTGTGGCACTGACCGACGACCGATTGCCCACACCCCCGGACCACGGGATGGACCGGCAGCCACCGCAGGACCTCGCCGCGGAGCAGAGCGTCCTCGGCGGGATGATGCTGTCCAAGGACGCCATCGCCGACGTGATCGAGGCCCTGCGCCCCGGCGACTTCTACCGCCCGGCGCACCAGGTCATCTACGACTGCATCCTCGACCTCTACGGCCGCGGCGAGCCCGCCGACCCGATCATGGTCTCCGCCGAGCTCGAACGCCGCGGCGAACTGCGCCGCGTGGGCGGCGCGCCGTACCTGCACACGCTGATCGCCACGGTGCCGACGGCGGCCAACGCGGGCTACTACGCCGAGATCGTCGCCGAGAAGGCGATCCTGCGCAGGCTGGTCGAGGCGGGCACCCGCATCGTCCAACTCGGCTACCAGGGCGCAGAGGGCGCGGACGTCACCGAGGTCGTCGACCGCGCCCAGGCCTCGATCTACGAGGTCACCGAGCGCAGCATGAGCGAGGACTACGTGGCCCTGGAGGAACTCCTCCAGCCCACGATGGACGAGATCGACGCCATCGCCTCCCGAGGCGGCCAGTCCCTCGGCATCCCCACCGGCTTCGCCGACCTCGACGAGATCACCAACGGCCTCCACCCCGGCCAGATGATCATCGTCGCGGCCCGTCCGGGTGTCGGGAAGGCACTGGCGCTCGACACCCCGCTGCCCACCCCCACCGGCTGGACCACCATGGGCGATGTCCAGGTCGGAGACCGGCTCATGGGCGCCGACGGCCGTCCGACGACGGTCGTCGCGGCGACCGAGGTGATGGTGGGCCGCCCCTGCTACGAGGTCGAGTTCTCCGACGGCACCGTGATCGTGGCCGACGCCGAGCACCAGTGGCTGACGGAGACCCGCGCCTCCCGGCGATCCGCCCGGGAGGCTGCCTCCCGCCTGCGCAACCAGCAGACCTTCGCCGAGGTCCGCACGACGCGACAGATCGCCGAGACGCTGCGCTGCCGGACGGCCGACCGCAGGCTGAACCACTCCGTCGTCAACGCGGCGCCGCTCGACCTGCCGGAGCGCGAGTACCTGGTGTCCCCGTACGTGCTCGGGGTCTGGCTGGGCGACGGCCACTCCGCGTGCGCCCGGTTCACCACCGCGGACCCGGAGATCGTCTGCCACGTCGAGGCCGAGGGCTACCGCGTCGTACCGCATGGGAAGTTGCACTACGGAATCCGGATGGCCGAGGACGAGCCGGTCGAGCCGCGCGCCTGTGTCGTCTGCGGGGCGAGCTTCGTCCCGCAGACCAGCCAAGTGCGCACGTGTGGCCGGTCCTGTGGTGGAAGGGCGCGCTTCGTCTCCGCTCCCGTCGCGGCCCCGAGCTGCCCGGACTGCGGTGGTCCAGCGGTAGGCCTGCGTCGTTGCCAGCGCTGCCACGATCGCCACGGAACGGTGCAGGCGCGGCTGCGGACGATCGGCGTGCTCAACGCGAAGCACATTCCCGCGGATTACCTGCGGGGGTCGGTCGCCCAACGGCGTGCGCTGCTGGCGGGTCTCCTGGACACCGACGGAACGGTCACCACCGGCGGTTCGGTGCAGTTCTCGGTCACCAACAAGCGCTTGGCCGAAGACGTGCGCGAACTCATCGTCGGCTTGGGTTATCGGTGCGGGATGACCACCAAACGAGTGCGGGGTCGGTCCGAGGAGACATCGACGGCCTACACGCTGACCTTCGGCACCGACGATGACGTCTTCCGCCTGGAACGCAAGCGTCTGCTGCTGAAGGAACGCCGTCGCGGGAAGGCGCCGGTGCGAACCGGCTCCCGTTTCATCACCGACGTGCGCCCGGTCCCCAGCGTCCCGGTCCGCTGTGTGGAAGTGGACAACGCCGATCACCTCTACCTGGCGAGCCGGTCGATGGTGCCGACGCACAACTCGACGCTGGGTCTGGATTTCGCCAGGTCGTGCAGCATCAAGCACCACATGACGAGCGTCATCTTCAGTCTGGAGATGAGCAAGACGGAGATCGTCATGCGTATGTTGTCGGCCGAGGCGCGGATTCGGTTGGCCGATATGCGCGGTGGGCGGATGAGCGACGAGGACTGGACCAAGCTGGCGCGGCGGATGAGCGAGATCAGCGAGGCGCCGCTGTTCGTGGACGACTCGCCGAACATGACGATGATGGAGATCCGGGCCAAGGCGCGGCGGCTCAAGCAGCGGCACGACCTGCGGCTGGTCGTGGTCGACTACATGCAGCTGATGACCTCGGGCAAGCGCGTCGAGTCGCGGCAGCAGGAGGTGTCGGAGTTCTCCCGGCAGCTCAAGCTGCTGGCCAAGGAGCTGGAGGTGCCGGTGGTGGCCATCAGCCAGCTGAACCGCGGCCCCGAGCAACGCACCGACAAGCGCCCGATGCTGTCCGACCTGCGCGAGTCCGGCTCCCTGGAGCAGGACGCCGACATCGTGCTCCTCATCAACCGCCCCGACGCCTGGGAACGCGACGACCCGCGCGCGGGCGAGGCCGACCTGATCATCGCCAAGCACCGCGCCGGTCCGACGGCCACCGTGGTCGTCGCCCACCAACTCCACTACAGCCGCTTCGCCGACCTCGCTCAGGGCTGACCGAGCAGGTCGACCGCGGCTTCGGCGAAGGCGCGCACGCGGGCGGTCGCGCCGTCCGCGCGCCACAGCAGGGCCCATTCCACGGGTTCGGCGTCGTCGATCAGGACGTAGACGACGTCGGGACGGGGGTGGTAGCGGCGGGCGTGCGCGCCGACGGGCAGGACGCCCTGGCCCGCGCCGACGAGGGTGAGGGCCTCCTGGATCGGCTCGGTCAGCAGGGGAACCCGCGCCAGGTCGGCCGCGGAGACGGAATCGCGGCGGGCGTACGGGTGGTTCGCGGGCACCGCCAGCATCCGCGCCTCCCTCACCAGCACTGGGCCAGCGGCGATGTCGGCGTCAGGGGCGGGAAGAGTGGACAAGGCAAGGTCGACCTCGCCGCCGCGCAGCCAGGGCAGGACCTCGCCCGCCCGCGCCTCCCGGATCACGACCCGGCAGCCCGGCAGGCGCTCGCCGAAGACCTCGGCCACGCCGACGAGCAGTTGGCCGGACGCCGCGCCGACGAAGGCGACGGTCAGCGTGCCGGTGGTGCCTCGGCCGTGCTCGATCGCGCGCTCGACCGCGGCGCGGATGCGCGCCCACTCCGGTCCGACTTCTTCTGCCAGCCGCCGTCCGGTCGCGGTCAGCTCGACCCGGCGGCTGGTCCTGGTGAACAGGGGGACCCCGACGCGCCGCTCCAGGCGGGCGATCGTCTGGCTGATCCGGGCCGTCGAGACGCGCAGGCGCTCGGCGGTGCTGCCGAAGTGCAGTTCCTCGGCGAGGGTCAGGAACGCGTCCAGCTCGTGCCGCTCCAGCATGACCACCCCGATCGTTAAGTCCGGGTTGACGATCCTTCCACCGGTCGTGATTGATCACGCCGAGGCGCGCGGCGAGAGTTGAGGGCACCGTCTAATAAGGAGCGTTCATGTACGTGGTCGAGCACCAAGCCGCCCGCCGCCCCTCGGACCTGGGGGACCGCGTCGAGATCATCGACGCGCTGTACCGCTTCGGGCTCGGCCAGGACCTCCCGGACCGGGACCTGTTCGCCTCGTCGTTCGCGCCCGACGCCGAGCTGGACTTCCGGCCCGCGGCGGCGAAGTGGGGCGCGGCGCCGCCGCCGATGACCGGCAGGGACGCGATCGTCGACACGATCCTCGCCCTGTTCGCGGGCCGGGTGACGACCACCCACCAGGTCGCCAACCCGCGCGTCGCGGTGGAGGGCGACACCGCGCGCCTCACCGCGCTGGTGGAGGCCCAGCACCTGCTCACCGCCGACCACGGCACGTTCGCCCTGCTGAAGAACCGCTACGACGTGGACCTCGTCCGCGACGGCGACCGCTGGGTCATGCGCCGGGTCGTCATCGACAACGTCTGGTTCACCGGCGATCCCGTCGCGATCTTCGGCTGATCGTCGGGCTTGCCCTGACGCCCGCGGCAGGGTTTAGCGTCGGGCGCATGCGAATCGGCGAGTTGGCGCGGCGGGCGGGCACGACCGTCCGCGCTCTGCGCTTCTACGAGTCCCAGGGCCTGCTGCCCGCCCAGCGCTCGGCGAACGGGTACCGGGAGTACGGCGAGGACCACGTCCGGCTCGTCACCGAGATCCGGACGCTGCAGGCCGTGGGGCTGAGCCTCGACGACACGCGGCCGTTCGTCGAGTGCCTGCGCGCGGGCAACACGGCGGGGGACGCGTGTCCGGCGTCCATCGACGTCTACCGGCGCAAGCTCGCCGAGGTCGACGCGTGCCTCGACCGGCTCACCGCCGTCCGCGCCGACCTGGTGCGGAAGCTGGCGGGCGCGCTGGCCCGCCAGCCCGGTCCCTGCCACGCGGAGCCGTCGTGCTGACCGCCGTCACCGACGCGACCTTCGAGCGCGACGTCCTGCGCAGCGGGATCCCCGTCCTCGTGGACTTCTGGGCGCGCTGGTGCCCGCCCTGCCACATGATCGCTCCCGTGCTCGCCGAGATCGCCCGCGAACGCGCGGGCGACCTGGCGGTGCTCAAGCTCGACACCGACGAGAACCCGCTGACCGCACGGACCTACCAGGTGATGTCGCTGCCCACCCTGATCCTCTTCGACGCGGGCGAACCCCTCACCGCACTCGTCGGCGCGCGGCCGAAGCTGAAGCTGGTGTCCGAACTGGACGACGCGCTCAGGCGGCGGGCATCTTGTCGATGAAGCCGTAGATGCCCTTGAGCCTGCCCTCCTCGGCGACGACGACGTCGAAGCCCTCGATGACGGACTCGCCGCCGCCCGCGGGGGCGATCTGCCAGCGGAAGCGGGCGATGCCGTGGTGGGCGTCAACGGCGCCGAGCAGGGTCAGCTCGTGGCCGGGGACCTGCTCGAGCACCGCGCCGATGCCCGCGCTGATCGCCGCCGGGCCCTGGACCTCCATGACCGGGTCCACGAAGACGACGTCGTCGGTCAGGACCTCGGCGGCCTGGGCGGCGCGGGTCTCGGCGTCGGTGGTGTTCCAGAGCTGGATGTAGCGGTCGACGAGTTCCTTCAGGTCGCTCACGCGCTTCCCCTTCGTTGAGAACTGTGTGGAGTCCGTCGCGGCCGCAACTTGGGGTCCACCTTGCCGGCACCCTCCGTGTCGAGTCGATCGCGCGTCAGCGCGGCGTCAGGGCGTCATCAGGGGCCGGACACGGGACGGGCCCGGGAGCGTTGCTCCCGGGCCCGTCCACTGGGTGGATCGGTGGTCAGCCGATCGGGTTGCGGCCGACCAGTCCGGTCAGCCTCGACTGCGTGTCGGCCAGGGAGGAGCCGGGCGCAGCCGGGAGGGCCGCCCTGGTGTCCAGACCCGACAGCGCGGGGGTCTGGACCGGGAGGCGGTCCACGGACGGGGTCTGGACGAGGTGGCCGGAGAAGGCCCCCTCCAGGTTGTCCAGACCGGGCGCGTCGTCCAGGCCGGGCATGGCCGGGGCGGCGACGCGGGGTGCGGGCAGGATCGCGGTGTCGGCCAGCGGGTCGGTCGGGTTGGAGAGCCCGTTGACGCCGTAGGAGTGGTTGCCGCTCAGGCCGCCGAGGTGGACGCCCTTGGTGAACTGGTCGGCGGGCGAGTCGTGCGAGCCGAGCAGGTACAGCACGTCGGTCATCGCGTCGTCGAGGCGCGGCATGGTGAGGGTCGTGTCACCCAGCGTGTGCTGCGCGACGCTCATGCCGTCGAGGGAGTTCCCCTCCAGCGGGTTCCGCATGACGCCCATGGTCGTGCTGGTCAGCACGCCGTCAACCAGGGTCGACATGGGGTTGCCGGAGCGGGGCGAGGTGGTGCCGGTCAGGGCGCCGAGGCCGCCCACCGGGGTGCGCTGCAGGTCCACACCGTTCCCCGTCATGGTGTCGAGGGCGAAGTCGATCCCGCTGGGCAGCGAGTCGGGGTACTGCTTCGGGTCGAGGTGCTGCGGGTCGTCGGCCCGGTGCGCGGGGCGGTAGTGCCTCGGCGCGGCGCCGGAGACCCCGACGGTGCTGGTGACGCTGTCGATGGCCTCGAACAGGTTCAGCGACTGCTCGACGGGCCCCACGAGGTCGGCCGTCTGCGGGAACGTGGCCGACACCGGGTTCTTACCGGTGAGGCCGTTGGGGTTGACCAGGTCGTCGACCTCGGACAGGGGCTCGCCCAGGTCGCCGGTGACGCCGTCGAGCGGGTTGTCGACCGACGGGAGGTCGGCGCGGCCGGTGCCGCCGCCGGTCAGGCCGCCGAGGGCGTCGGTGGCCATCGGCAGGCCTGCCTGGCTCGCGTCGGTGAGCGCGCCCAGGCCGAGCAGGTCGGCCAGGTCGCCGAGCGGGGACTCCGAGCCGGAGCCGCCCAGCAGGCTGCCGAGCGGGTCGCCGCCGAACACGCCGCCGAGCGGGTCGCCCGCGGTCGGCAGGTCGGCGCGGCCGGTGCCGCCGCCGGTCAGGCCGCCCAAGCCGAGCAGGTCGCCCAGGTCGCCCAGCGGGGAGTCGCCGCCGAGCAGGGTGGACAGCGGGTTGTCGGTCGGCACGTCGGCACGCGGCGCGCCGCCGGTCAGGCCGCCCAGGGAGAGCAGGTCGCCGAGGTCGCCCAGCGGCGAGCTGCCGTCGAGGACGCTCTCCACGACGCCGCCGGTCGGCGGGATCTCCGAGCCGGGGCCGGTGAGGCCGAGCAGCTCGCCAGCGTCGGACAGCGGGTTGCTCACCTGGGTGTTGACGCCGTCGACGGGGCTGCCCGGCAGCGGCAGCCCGGACCGCTCCCGGCCCGCGCCCAGACCCGCGAGGTCACCCAGCGGGTTCTTCACGGCGTCGGTCACGCTCTCCAGCGGGTTGCCGCCACCGGGGAGGTCGGCACGGCCGGTGACGCTGCCCATGCCCAGGATCTCGCCCAGCACGGAGGTGCCCGCGAGGGCGGCGCCCAGCGGGTTGTCGGTCTGCCCGACCCCGCCGGTCACCCCGCCGAGGCCCGCCAGCGGGTTCTGCTCGCCGCCGAGCAGCCCGGCGAGGGGGTTGCCCGCGAGGGGCGAGTCCGCGCGGGAGACGCCGCCGGCCAGCCCGTCGAGCGGGGTGGTGCCGATGGGCAGGTCCGCCCGGGCGAGGCCCCCGGTCACGGCGTCGAGGCCGCCGGTCAGGCCCTCGACCGGGTTGCCGCTGGTCGGCAGGTCGGTGCGGCTGACACCGCCGGTCAGGCCGGACAGGGCGTCCAGACCACCGGTCAGGCCCTCCAGCGGGTTGCCGCTGGTCGGCAGGTCGGTGCGGCTGACACCGCCGGTCAGGCCGGACAGGGCGTCGAGGCCGCCGGTCAGCCCCTCCAGCGGGCTCCCGCCGGTCGGCAGGTCCGTGCGGCTGACGCCACCGGTCAGGCCGGACAGGGCGTCCAGACCACCGGTCAGCCCCTCCAGCGGGCTCCCGCCGGTCGGCAGGTCGGAACGGCTGACACCGCCGGTCAGGCCGGACAGGGCGTCCAAGGGGTTGCCCAGGCCGCCGGTCAGGCCGTCGAGGGGGCTGCCGCCGGTCGGGAGGTCGGCGCGGCTGCTGCCGGTGGGGATGGCGTTGAGCGGCAGGGTGTCGGTCAGGGCGTCCACCGGGTTGCCGCCGGTGGGCAGGTCCGTGCGGCCGACTCCGCCGGTCAGGCCGGACAGGGCGTCCAAGGGGTTGCCCAGGCCACCGGTCAGGCCGTCGAGGGGGCTGCCGCCGGTGGGCAGGTCCGCGCGGCCGGTCGGGGCCGACAGGCCGGTCAGCGGGAGGGCGTCGGTCAGGCCGTCGAGCGGGCTGCCGGGCTCGTCGGCGCGGGCGGCGCCCGTGCCGCCGAGCAGGCCGCCTGCGATGGCGGGCACGTTGTCCACGGCCGCGAGGCCGCCCGAGGTGGCCAGCGGGTTCTGGATGTCGGCGGTGACCCGGCCGGGCAGGCCGTCGGCCAGCGGCAGGCCGGTGCGGCCGGGGATGCCGTCCAGGCTCGCCACGTCGCCCAGCGGGTTCTGGCCGAGCACGCCGCCCAGCGGGTCCTGGCCCAGCAGGCCGCTCAGCGGGTTGGCGCCGCCCAGCAGGCCGCTCAGCGGGTTGGCGCCGCCCAGCAGGCCGTCCAGCGGGTTGTGGTTGCTGCGGGCCATGCCCGGGTTGAACAGGGAGGTCAGCTCGCCGAGGCTGCCCGCGACGCCGTCGCCGAGCAGGGCGCTCAGCGGGTCGGGGCGGTCGAAGCGGGACGTGCCGTGGCCGCCCGGGTAGGGCAGGGCGGACAGGTTCGGCAGCGCGGGCGGCTTGGTGGCCTCCAGCGCCCCGGCCTTCGGCAGGGTGACGCCGAGCGGCTCCTCCTCGCCGACGGTGACGTCGGTGAACTGGTTGCCGTCGGCGATCGCGTCGGCCAGGACCTCGATCGGCACGTCGTAGATCGGCAGCTCGAGGCCGAGCGGGAGCTGGCCGTCGTTGCCGGACAGGTCGTTGGTGTCGCCGTCGGTGTTCGAGTCGCCTCCCGCCGAGCCGGTGGTGACGTTGTCGGACGCGCCCACGGCGTCGGCCGCGGCCGCGGCCACGGCGTTGCCGTGGACCTGGGCCAGGGTGGCGGCGGGCACGTCGAGCACGTTGCCCGCGAGGTAGCCGCCCTCGCCGCTGGTGGTGAGGTCGCCGCCGGAGTGGCCCTCGGTCTTGTTGGCGCCCACGCCCATCGCGTCGGCGGCGACCGCGGCGACGCCGTCGCCGAAGGCCTGCACGATCGGCAGGGCCTCCAGGCCGACGATGTTGCCCGCGATGTTGCCGTCCGCGCCGCTGGTGGCGCCGTCGCCGCCTGCGGTGGTGTCGGTCTGGTTGGCGCCCACGGCCTCCTCGTCGCCCGCGACCGCGCCCGCGACGCCGAAGCCCTGCAGGGCGGCGGCGACCGGCGCGGTGATCAGGTTGCCGGAGATGTTGCCGTCGGTGCCGTCGGTCACCGCGTTCCCGCCGGAGGTCGACGACGTGTCGTTCGCCGCGACGTGCTTGCCGTTGCCGACCAGCGAGGCGCCGGAGCCGAACAGCTGCGTCGGCACCGCGAGCGGCGTCTGCGCGATGTTGCCCGACAGCGTGCCGAGCGTGCCCTTGGCCCGCGAGGGGCCGCCCGCGGTGACATCGCTGTAACCGTCCGTTTGGGACTGGGTGTTGCCGCCGACGCCCGCGCCGTTGCTGAACGCCTGCAGCGGCCCGGCGACCGGCACGGTCACCAGGTTCGCCCCGCCGGTCGCGGCCTCGTCGTTGGTGTTGTTGCCGCCGCCGGCCGAGGACACCTTGTGTTCCTTGACGACCGACTCGGCGTCGCCGAGCGCGCCGACCACGTTGCCCAGCCCCTCGACGGGGAAGGCGACCGGGACCGAGCCGTTGTTGCCGCCGAAGACGGAGTCGTCGCCGGTGGTCCCGGTGTTGCCGCCGGCCTCGGTGGTGGAGGTGTTGCCGCACACCGCGGTGGCGAGCCCGCCCGCGCCCGCGACGTTGCCGCACGCGTCGACGGGACCGGCGACGGGGACGCTGAGGCTGGTGCCGCCGAGCACGCTGTCGTGCCCGCGGGTGTAGGTGTCGCCGCCCGCGGCGGAGCTGACCTCGTTGACGCCCGCGGTGTCGCAGTTGCCCACGAGCGCGCCGCAGTTGTCCTGTCCCTGCACGGGAAGCGCGACCGGCGTGCCGCCGACGATGCCGGACACCACCGAGTCGTCGCCGAAGGTGCGCGTGCCGCCGCCCGCCGTGGTGGCGCTGGTGGTCTCGCACTGGGACGCGGTGTTGCCCACGTCGCCCACGCCGTTGCAGTCCAGCGCGACCGGGCCGGACACGGGCGTCTGCACGCCGTTGCCGGAGGCGGTCGCGCCCTGCTTGCCGTCGGTCTGGATGTAGGTCGGCACGCGGAACAGGTCGGGCTTCTCGTCGCCCGCGTGTGCCTGGCTGCTGCTCGACGACAGCGACTCGGCGATGCCGAGCTTGGTGATGGTGTTGCCGGACGCGCGCACCGGCACGGCGACCGGGACGCCGCCCGCGTCGCCCGAGGCGAGGCTGTCGACGCCGCTGGTCTCGATGGCGCCGCCCGCGCTGGCGGTCGACTCCGCCGCGGCCGCGGCACTCGCGGTGCCCGCCAGCGAGACGGCGTTGCCGGTGGCCTGCACCGGGGTCGCGCCGTGCGCGGCGAAGACGTTGCCGGAGATGACGCCGTCGTCGCCGTTGGTGGTGACGTCGCCCTCGTTGACCGCGCTCTGCTGGCTGGAGCTGACCACCGCGGCGTCGTCGGCCACGGCGAAGGCGTTGCCGCTGACGTCGATCGGCAGGCTGTAGGCCAGGCGCACGACGTTGCCTGCCAGGGTCTCGTCGCTGCCGTCGGCGTACACGTCCTGGTGGTGGGAGACGTGCTGGCTGGAGGTGTCCGCCACGCTGACGTCGCCGCCGAGCGCGACGGCGTTGCCGGTCGCCTTGGCGGGGAGGATCACGGTGCCCACGGCCTGGTTGTCCTTGAACAGGTCGTCGTCGTGCGCGTCGCGCGACACGGGGAGCTTCCTCGTCGCCATGCCGGGCGCGACGCTGACGTCGCGGCGCACCGAGGGCAGGTGCCTGCTGCCCATGGGCGTCCCGATCGCGTTGCGGTCGATGCGGACCGGCACCTTGACCGTCGCGTCCAGCGCCGAGGGCGGCGCGTCCGGATCGATGGTGTCGTCGGCCGCCGCGATGCCGGTGCCCAGCATCATGACGCCACCCGTGACCAGCACGGTCTGTATGCCGCGCTTCGCCCAGGTTTGCATTCTGGTGATCTCCTTCATCGGTTTCCGCGAGTTCGCGGTAGTGGGGCGGAACGGACGCCGGGGAAAGCGCCCGGATATCGCGCCCGGAACAGGGAGTGCGGAATTGCCCGCCGGGGGGAAAACGCGCGGCCTGGGCAGGAAGGGGAGTGCGCCTGCTGCTGGTGCGGCCGCGCGGGAGTTCAGTCGGGGGTGACGCCGGGCTGCGCGGGAACGGCGGCGGGCTCGTCGGCCCGGGCGGCGCTCGGGGTGTGCGCGAGGGCGGGCTCGGTCGCCAGGGGAGCCGTGGACAGCAGGCCGGACTGCGGCGCGTCGCCCGTGCTCGCCCCGGTGTGCCCGGAGTGGGCGGGGGCGGGCAGCGTCAGCGGAGCCAGCGGGGTGCCGTTGCCGTGCTGGGTGATGGGCTTCTCGACCGAGGATTCCGGCGGACCCCGCCGGGTGACGGACCGCGCGTCGGCGGAGGTGTCCGCCGACGCGCCGGGCTCGCCGTGCCGCTGCCCTCCGGCAGCGGGCACGGCGACCGGCCGCCCGGGCTCCGGCGCGACGGCGAGGGGGCCGTCCGCCGCGGCGGAGCCGGGCAGCGGGGAGAGATCGGGGAGGCTGGGCAGCAGGTCGTCGACCTGCTGCCCGGGCGCGGCGTGGCCGAAGTGCTCGGCGACCGTCTCGCCGACCTCGTCGAAGCGGTCGACGGCGGCCTTGGCGCCGTCTTCCACGTGCAGGTGGGTGAGCGCGCTCTCGACGACGGCCACGCCGTCGTGGGTGAGCACGCGCTCGGGAGCGGACTCGACGACCGCGCCGAGGTCTGCGACGAGGTCCACACCGGTGTCGGCGGCCGCGGTGGCCGTGCCGAGCGCCCAGGCCGCCGCCGCGCCGCCGAGGACGAGCAGCGCGCGGGCGAACAGCCGCCGGGTGGCGGTCCGTCCGGTGCGCACTGGGTCCACGGTGGGATTCCTTCGCGATTGTCGGCCATGCGGCGCGCGGCGAAACGCCGTGCAGGGCAGACACTTTCATCCGGGCGGGCCGTTATGCACGTGTGATCGGGAATGCCCACCTGATCGTGTGACCAACACAGCGTGTTTCCACAGATCACGTTCCGCGCACGGCGCAGGTGGGCGGCTCAGTTCCGCTTCAGCACGCGGGTCGCGCCCGTCGCGGCGGTGGTGGCCAGGATCCAGCCCGCGGCGATCAGCCCGCCGGAGACCCACTGCGACGGCCCGACCATGCGCCACTTGTTGTCCTGCCCCAGATCGATGATGGGCAGCAGCAGGTCGGTGGCCAGCAGCGGCGGGTTCCACACCGGGTTCTGGTCGGAGTCCAGGCGCTCCATCACGTTGAAGGAGAACCAGAACGTGCCCACCAGCCAGAACAGCAGCAGCCACAGCATCGCCAGCCACGGCCGGTATCCGAAGCCGACGGTGACGTGCTGGAGCTTGCCCCAGATCCGTCCGGCGATGTGCAGTTCGGCGTAGCGGCGGCGTTGGCGCTCAAGGAGGACCTTCTGCGCCAGCTCCTCCTCGCCGCCGTCGGAGTACACGGCGGCGAGCTGTTCGTACGGTCCCGGCGCGAAGTCCGGCTGCACCGCGCGCAGCCACGCCAACCGCGTGCGCACGGGCACCTCCGGCTGCGCGGAGATGGCCTCGAACGCGAAGTCCTCGATGTCCACGCCGCCGGTCGCCGCCCACAGCGCCGGGCCGTCGGTCACGGACACGACCCGCGCCCGGGTCAGGATCACCGCTCCCCTCGGCGGACAACGCTCCGGGAACACGAGCACCAGCTCATGCGCGGTGAGGCCGTAGGCAGACAGCGCCTTGTCCGTGCGGTGGTGGTCGGGATGGGTGCGCCCGCCCAGGCGGGCGCCCGCGAAGCTGACCATCTTCTCGACCTCGACCAGCCGCACCCGCACGCCGCCGATGGCCTGGAACCCCCGGCTGCACAACAGGTCCTTGCCGATGGTCGCCACGCGCGCGTCCAGCGACGGCTTGACCGTGCCGTTGGGCCGCAGCCTCGGCTTGTGCAGGCGCGCGCCCGAGCAGTCCAAACTGGACCCGATGGTGGCGTTCTGCAGCCGCACCGACCCGCTGACGCGCACCTTGCGCAGGAACAGCGTGCCGCCGACGCGCAGCCGGTCGGCGAACAGGACGTCGATCGCGGGACCGTAGAGCCGGGCGCGGGACAGGCTCGCGCTGCCGTGCACGGTGGCGTCCACCAGCCGCACCTGCCCGTACGCGCGCAGCGCGCCGTGCGGATCACCGTCGGTGTCACGGCCCAACCAGTCGCCGCCGCGCGCGTCGACGTCGCCGCCGATCTCGATGCCGTCGGCCAGCAGCGCGACCGGCACCCGCTCCACGGCGCGCGCCGCGCTGAAGCACGCTGACAACTCGGCGACCACCGACGGGTCCCCGATGCGCGCCCCGGAGAGCAGCAGATGGCCGCCGATGCGCGCGCCCCGGACAGCGACCGAGCCCAGCGCGGTGAACCCGGCGTCGAGCTTGACGTCGCCCTCCACGCGCAGCCGGTCGCCGTCGAGGACGGTGCGGTCGGCGGCCTTGCCGTGCGGGACCACGAGAACTGCCTTGTCGCGCACGCCGTCATGCAGCTGCGCGCCGGAGAACACGGCGTCGCCGCCGATGCGCGCGCCGGTCAGCCGGACCACACCCGCGCTGTCGAAGTGGGTGCGGGCCGTGCTGTCGCAGAAGAGGTTGCCCTCGACGACCAGGCCGGACGCCTCCAGCGCATCGCCATCGGGGTGGGAGAGCCGCGCGCCGGTCAGGTGCACGCTGCCGCCGATGTGCGCGCCGCGCAGCCGGACCTCGCCCTCGGCGCGCAGCGAGGTCGCCTGGACCGAGCCGGACACGCGCAGCCGGGCGCCGAGGAGCGCGCCCGCGCCGGGGTGGCGCAGAGTCGCGCCGATCATGCGCAGCGAGCCGTCGACGGTGGCGTCGGTCAGGTCGAGCGCGCCCTTGCAGGTGAAGCCGTCCTCCAGGACGAGGTCGCTGGCCACGCGCAGATTGCGGGCGCGCAGCCCGGGCGCCTGGCAGCCGCGCAGGTGCAGCGAGACCAGCCGGGCCATGCGCAGTGCGGGGGTGCGCTCGAAGACGCAGCCGCGCAGTGTGATCACCGTCTCGACCGTGCGCCCCTCCAGGTCGAACCGGCCGGTGACGCGGGCGTCGTCGAGGCGCAGCGCGGGCATCGCGCCCTCGCCGAGCGGGTAGGCGCCGGTCAGCATCCCGGCCAGGACCTGCCCCCGGACGCGGCGGCCGCCGAGGTCGAGCCGGAAGCCGGTGCCGAAGGCGTCGAGGACCTCGCGCTCGGTCTCGGTCAGACCGCTGAGGGGGACGTACGACACATACTCGGACACGGGTCCCATGAGATCAGAGAATTCGTCGCGTCCGACGTGATTCGGCCGATACCGTGTCGGCGATGATTGGGGAACACCGATGAACCGTCACCGCGTCGCGGGCCGCAGGAACCTCCCGAGGAAACCGCTCCCTGACGTCACCCCGCTCGTCCCGCAGGGCCTGCGCGTGGGGGCCGCGCTCTCCTGGCGCTTCCTGGTGGTCATCGGCGCGCTGTACGTGGTGATCTGGCTGATGGGCTACTTCGGCCACGTGGTGATCCCGATCGCGATCGCGCTGCTGCTGGCCGCGCTGATGGCCCCGGGCGTGGCGAAGCTGGTGGAGTACCGGGTGCCGCGCGGGCTGGCCACGGCGATCGTGCTGGTCGGCGGCATCGCCGTCGTCGGCGGCGTGCTGACGTTCGTGATCACCGAGTTCACCACCGGCCTGCCCGACCTTCAGCAGCAGGTGAACGAGAGCCTGGAGACGATCAAGGACTGGCTGGTCCACGGGCCGCTGCACCTGCGCCAGGACCAACTGCAGGGCTACCTCGACACGGTCATCGACACGATCAAGGCCAACCAGACGCAGATCACCTCGGGGGCGATCACGACGGCGGCCACCATCGGCGAGGTCCTCACCGGACTGCTGCTGACCGTGTTCGTGCTGATCTTCTTCCTCTACGACGGCGAGGCGATCTGGCGCTTCACCGTGCGCGGCGTGCCCGCCCCGGTGCGCGACCGGGTCGACGTGGCCGGGCGGCGCGGGTTCTCCTCGCTGGTGAGCTACGTGCGCGCGACGGCCGCCGTGGCGATCTTCGACGCGGTCGGCATCGGCATCGGCCTGTGGATCATGGACGTGCCGCTGTTCGTGCCGCTGGCCGCGCTGGTGTTCCTCACCGCGTTCATCCCGATCATCGGCGCGCTCATCGCGGGCACGGTCGCGGTGCTGGTCGCGTTGGTCGCGCAGGGCTTCGTGCCCGCGCTGGTGGTGCTGGCGATCGTGGTGGGCGTGATGCAGATCGAGAGCCACGTGCTGCAGCCGTGGCTGCTCGGCCGGGCGGTCAAGCTGCACCCGCTGGCGGTCGTGCTGGCCATCGCGGTGGGCCTGGTGGCCGCCGGGATCGCGGGCGCGCTGCTGTCGGTGCCGCTGCTGGCCGTGCTCAACGCGGGCATCCGCTCGCTGCTGGCGCACGACGAGACCGAGCCCGACGAGGTCGACGTCCTCGACGACACCGGATCGGTGCCCGGGGCCGAGGACGGCGTGGTGCCCGGGACATGAGCCGCAAGGACCCCCTCACCCCGCTGTGGCGGGCGGCGGTCCTGCTGCGGATCATCACGCTCGGCTTCGCCGCGGGCGTGGTGGCCGCCCACCACGGCGAGTACGCGGACACGGCGCTGGCCTGGGCGACGATCGGGCTGATGGCCTGCTGGACGGCGGCGACGTCGTGGTACTACCTGCGGCCCCGGCCGTCGGCCTGGTTCACCGCCGTCGATCTCGCGGTGTGCTGCGGGATCATGGCGCTGTCGCCGCTGGTGCTGACCGCCCACCAGTTGCGCGTCGAGGTCGTGCCGCTGGTGACGACGGTGTGGGTGACGGCTGTGGTGGCGGTGGGCGCGGTCCGCGGCGGGACGGTCGGCGGAACCGCGTTCGGCGCGGTGGTCGGGCTGCTCAACTACGCGGTCCGCGGCTATGTGGACACCGACCTGACCAGGGACATGGTGCTGCTCGTCGGCGTCGGGTTCGTGCTGGGCCTGGCAGCCACGACGTCGCGGCGTTCGGCGGAGCGGCTGGAGCGCGCGTTGCGCGTGGAGGCGGCGACCGCGGAGCGCGAGCGGCTGGCGCGGTCCATCCACGACGGCGTGCTGCAGGTGCTGGCCAGGGTCGGCAAGCGGGGCCGCGAGCTGGGCGGGGAGGCCGCCGAGCTGGCCGAGCTGGCGGGCAGGCAGGAGATCGCGCTGCGCGCGCTGGTGGCCGCCGCGCCGCTGGACTCCGGCGCTGAGGAGGTCGACCTGCGGGGCATGCTGCAGGTGCTGGCCACCGACCGGGTGCAGGTGTCGGTGCCCGCGACGCCGGTGGTGGTCTCCGGCGAGGTCGCCGCCGAGTTGAGCAACCTGGTGCGGGAGGCGCTGGCCAACGTCGAGCGGCACGCGGGCGCGGCCGCGCGGGCCTGGGTGCTGCTGGAGGACCTGGGCGGCGAGGTGGTGCTGAGCATCCGCGACGACGGCGTGGGCATCCCGGCGGCGCGGCTGGCCGAGGCGGCCGCGCAGGGCCGGATGGGCGTGGCCCGCTCGATCCGGGGGCGCGTGGCCGAACTGGGCGGAACCGTCACACTGGACACCGCGCCCGACGAGGGCACCGAGTGGGAGGTGCGGGTGCCGCGCCGGACCGGGAAGCGGGGGAGCGGGTGAGCATCACCGTCATGGTCGTCGACGACCATCCGATGTGGCGCGACGGCGTGGCCCGCGATCTGACCGAGCGCGGCTTCGACGTGCGCGCCACCGCGCGCGACGCGGACTCCGCGGTGCGGATCGCGGCGACGGTCCGGCCGCAGGTCGTGCTGATGGACCTCAACCTGGCGGGCGAGTCCGGGGTGCCCGCCATCGCGCGGATCACCGCGGAGGCCCCGGAGGTGCGGGTGCTGGTGCTCTCGGCCAGCGGCGAGCACAGCGACGTCCTGGAGGCGGTGAAGGCCGGGGCGTCGGGGTACCTGGTGAAGTCGGCGTCGGCGGAGGAGCTGGTCGACGCCGTCCGGCGCACGGCGGCGGGCGACGCCGTCTTCACCCCGGGACTGGCCGGGCTCGTGCTGGGCGAGTACCGGCGGATGGCGGCCGGGCCGCCGGACGACAGCCCGCGCCTGACCGACCGCGAGACCGAGGTCCTGCGCCTGGTGGCCAAGGGGCTGACCGCGCGCAAGATCGCCGAGCGGCTGGTGCTGTCGCACCGGACGGTGGAGAACCACGTCCAGTCGACGCTGCGGAAACTGCAGCTGCACAACCGCGTCGAGCTGGCGCGCTATGCGATCGAACACGGGCTTGACCAGGAGCCTCCGCAGTAGCCTGGGCTTATGCACCCAGCGCCCATCAACCCCCGCGACCTCCGCGTGTCGGACGCCGAGCGCGAACACGTCGTCACCGTGCTGCAGAAGGCCATCGGCCGGGGGCTGCTCGACCTCGACGAGTTCACCCGGCGGACCGACACGGCGCTGGCCTCGCGCACGCGCGCGGAGCTGAACGCGGTGCTCGTGGACCTCCCGGGCATCACGCACACGGACTCCGGTCCGGCATCGACCAGGCCGGTGGAGTTCCGCAACACGATGTCCTCGACCAAGCGCGACGGGCGGTGGGTGGTCCCGCGGTCCATGCGGATCTACAACCGGATGGGCTCGACCGAGCTGGACTTCACCGACGCGGTGATCCCGCACGCCGAGGTGCACGTCGAGGTCGACCTCGCGGGCGGGGCGGTCGAGCTGCTGCTGCCGGACGGGGCGTCGGTGCTGGCCGACGAGGTGAACGTGATCGCGGGCAGCGTCACGAACAAGACGGCAGCGGGCGCGGGCACGCCCCGGTTCGTGGTGACCGGCTCGGTGACGGCGGGCTCGCTGACGCTGCGCAAGCCGAAGTACGTGCGGATCGGGAACATGGTGGTCCGCAGGCCGTGGAAGGTCAGCTGGGAGAGCTAGCCGGGAACCGGGCGACCGCGCCCGCCGTTGTCCGGTCATGGGCTGGCTGCTGGCGCTGACGATCCCCGGGCTCGTCGTCCTGCTCGTCATCGTCGTCTCCGTCGAGGCGTTCGGGAAGGCGCTGCCCTGGCGGCGCAAGCGCGCCGGTCTGCCGGTCTCGGCGGCCGCGCTGGAGGACTTCGCCGGGGTGCTGCAGGCCAGCCGCCGGGTCGACCAGGACCGCAAGCAGCACTCCCTGATGATGCGCGACGAGATCGGCGACAACGGCCCGCCGCGCACCGTCGTCGACTTCGCGGGCCGGACGGTCCGGCTGGTCGTGCCGCCTGTGCAGGAACGCTGAACAAGCACTGCAGAAACTCCAGATGGACCGCACAGCGCCACGGGTCCACACTCCGCGGGTAGACACCCCGTGGAGGACAAGCGTGAAGGCTCTGGTCAAAGGCGCCCCGGGCCCCGGGCTCGAACTGGCCGACGTGCCGGACCCCCGGCCCGGCCCCGGCGAGGTGCTGCTGCGCGTCAAGCGCACCGGCATCTGCGGCACCGACCTGCACATCGACACCTGGGACGACTGGGCGGCGCGGACCATCAAGGCCCCGCTGGTCGTCGGGCACGAGTTCGTCGGCGAGGTGGTCGAGGTCGGCGCGGCGGTCACCCGGGTCAAACCCGGCGACCTGGTCAGCGGCGAGGGGCACATCGTCTGCGGCACGTGCCGCAACTGCCGCGCTGGCCGCCGCCACCTCTGCGCCAACACCATCGGGCTCGGCGTGCACGTCGACGGCGCGTTCGCCGAGTACGTCGTCCTGCCCGAGCAGAACGCCTGGGTGCACGGCCATCCGGTCGACCTCGACGTCGCGGCGATCTTCGACCCGTTCGGCAACGCCGTGCACACCGCGCTGTCGTTCCCGGTGCTCGGGGAGGACGTGCTGATCACCGGCGCAGGCCCGATCGGGCTGATGGCCGCCGCGGTGGCCAAGCACGCGGGCGCGCGGCACGTCGTCATCACCGACGTCAGCGAGCCCCGGCTGGCGCTGGCCGCCAAGCTCGGCGTGGACGTCGCCCTCGACGTCAGCCACTCCGCCATCGCCGACGTGTACGACCGGCTGGAGATGACCGAGGGCTTCGACGTCGGCATGGAGATGAGCGGGCAGCCCTCCGCGCTGCGCGAGATGATCGCGAACATGACCCACGGCGGCCGCATCGCCATGCTCGGCCTGCCCTCGCGGGAGATCTCCGTCGACTTCAGCACCGTCGTGCTCAAGATGCTGACGATCAAGGGCATCTACGGCCGCGAGATGTTCGAGACCTGGTACGCCATGTCCGTCCTGCTGCAGGCCGGGCTGGACCTCACCCCCGTCATCACCCACCGCTACCACTACACCGAGCACGCCGCCGCGTTCGACACCGCCCGCGGCGGGCACAGCGGCAAGGTCATCATGGATTGGGAGAGCTGAATGTTCGGCGCGATGCGCGAGAACCTCCGCACGACCCTCGACCAGATCCGGGCAGACGGCCTCTACAAGGCCGAGCGCGTGATCACCAGCCCCCAGCGCGCCTCGGTGACCGTCGCGGGCGACGAGCCGGTGCTGAACTTCTGCGCCAACAACTACCTCGGCCTCGCCGACCACCCGACGCTCATCGAGGCCGCCAAGAACGCCCTGGACGAGTGGGGCTTCGGCATGGCGTCGGTCCGCTTCATCTGCGGCACCCAGGCCCCGCACAAGAAGCTGGAGGCGCGCGTCTCGGAGTTCCTCGGCACCGACGACACGATCCTCTACAGCTCCTGCTTCGACGCCAACGGCGGGCTGTTCGAGACCCTGCTGGGCGCGGAGGACGCCGTCATCTCCGACGAGCTCAACCACGCGTCGATCATCGACGGCATCCGGCTGTCCAAGGCCCGCCGCCTGCGCTACCGCAACCGCGACATGGCCGACCTGGAGGCGCGCCTGGTCGAGGCCAAGGACGCCCGCTACCGCCTCATCGCCACCGACGGCGTGTTCTCCATGGACGGCTACCTCGCGCCGCTGGACGAGATCTGCGACCTCGCCGAGCGCCACGACGCCCTGGTCATGGTCGACGACTCGCACGCCGTCGGCTTCATGGGCGCCACCGGCCGGGGCACCCCCGAGCACTTCGGCGTCGGCGACCGCGTCGACATCTACACCGGCACCCTCGGCAAGGCGCTCGGTGGCGCGAGCGGCGGCTACGTCTCCGCGCGCGCGGAGATCGTGGAGATCCTGCGGCAGCGCTCGCGCCCGTACCTGTTCTCCAACTCGCTGGCGCCCTCGATCACCGCGGCGAGCCTGGCCTGCCTGGACATGCTCGACTCCTCCGCCGAGCTGCTGACCCGGCTGCGCGCCAACGCCGCCCTGTTCCGCTCCCGCATGACCGAGGCGGGCTTCGACCTGCTGCCCGGCGAGCACCCGATCATCCCGGTGATGATCGGCGACGCCGCCCGCGCCGCGCGGCTGGCCGACCTGCTGCTGGAGCAGGGCGTCTACGTGATCGGCTTCTCCTACCCGGTCGTCCCGCACGGCAAGGCGCGCATCCGCACCCAGATGTCGGCCGCCCACTCCACCGAGGACGTCAACCGCGCCGTCGACGCCTTCGTCGCGGCCCGGGAGAAGCTGGGCTAGGTTCTGGCGCTATGCCCGACCAGCGGACCAGCAGATGATCGACCCCCGCAGGCTGCGGGTGCTGCGGGCGCTGGCCGATCACGGGACCGTGACCGCGGCCGGGAGGGCGTTGCACCTGACGCCCTCCGCCGTGTCGCAGCAGTTGGCCGCCCTGGAGGCCGAGGCTGGCCAGGAGCTGCTGCGGCGCAAGGGCCGCAGGGTCTGGCTGACCGCGGCCGGGGAGCTGCTGGTCGAGCACGCCAACGCCGTGCTCGCCGAGCTGGACCGGGCCGAGGCCCGGCTGGCCGAGCACGCCTCCGGCCAGCTGGGCAAGGTGCGCGTGGCCGCGTTCGCCTCGGCGATCGTGCAGGTGGTGGCGCCCGCGCTGGCCCTGCTGCGGGAGCGGGCGCCGGGGATCACCGTCGTGGTCTGCGACGCCGAGGGGCAGGAGAGCCTGCCGATGGTGCTCGACGGGGAGATCGACATCGCGGTCACCGAGGAGTACCGCGCGCCCGCCGACGACAGCCGGATCGCCAGGGACCGGCTCTACGCCGAGCCGTTCGACGCCGTGCTGCCGCCGGGGCACCGGCTGGCCGGGCGGGCGGTGGCGCTGCCCGACCTCGCCGAGGACGACTGGGTCGCGCCGTCGGCCGGGAACCCGTGCCGCGACGTGGTCCTGCTGGCCTGCGAGCACGCCGGGTTCGCGCCCCGGATCACCCACACCTCCGACGACTTCGCCGCCGAGGCCGCGCTGGTCGCGGCCGGGGTGGGCGTCGCGCTGATCCCGAGGACGGCAGCGCGCGGGGGCGTTCCGGTCGCGGGGGACCCGCCCACCCGCCGCGTCTTCGCGGCCGTGCGGCGGGGCCGGGAGAACCACCCGCTGATCGCCGCGGTCCGCCAGGCGCTGCGCGAGGCCGCGACCCTGGCCTGATTTACTCAGCCGAGTTACTCTGTTACTCATGCAGGTAACAGCCCGCAGGGAGCAGATCGCCCAGACGGCGATCGCGATCATCGGCGAGCACGGGTTCGCGCAGTGCACCTTCAAGCGGATCACCGAGGAGGCCGGGCTGAGCAGCACCCGGCTGGTGTCCTACCACTTCAAGGACAAGAACGAACTGCTCATGACGCTGCTGACCACGACCATCGGCCGGGCCGACGAGCTGATGGCCGCCCGGCTGGCGGGCACGACGGACCGGGTGGCGATGCTGCGCGGGTACATCGAGTCCCAGGTGGACCTGCTGCGCCTGCACCCGGCCTACGCCAGGACCATCGTCGAGGTCGGCAGGCACGTCGCCGACTTCGCGCCGGTGCTGCGCGACTTCCGCGTGGGCAGGCTGGAGCGCCAGCTGGCCCAGGGCAAGGCCGAGGGCGTGTTCGGCGACATCGACGTGACCGTCACCGCGCAGTGCGTCCGCTCGGCGATCGACGGGGCTACCGAGCGGTCCGCGGAGGGCCTGGACATGGCCGACTACGGGCGGGCGGTCGCCGACCTATTCGTGAAGGCCGTCCTCGCCTAGGCCGACCTCGCGCAGCAGGTCGGCGAGCATCGACTCGAACAGCGGTTCCGGGTCGGTCACCGGGAACGGGAACTGGCCGAAGACCTCCAGCGCGACCTGCCCGTACAGCCGGACCCACGCCTGCAGCATCACGTAGGCCGTCCCCAGGCCCAGCCGCTCCTCCGGGACCTCGACCCCGGACTCGGCGATCACCCGCAGCAGCTCGCCCCGGAACGCGGTCAGGTCGGCAGCCAGCGACGGCGGCACGTCGCGGTCCTGGGGCACGACCAGCGGGCCGGAGGCGAGCACGCCGCCCGCGACGGACAGGAAGATCCGGCCGAAGGAGTCCATCGGCACGTCGGCGCCGTTGGGCCCGGCCGGGCAGTTCGACGTCGCCTCCGACGGCGAGGCGAAGACCAGGACGAACTCCTGCGGGTGGGCCAGCGCCCAGCGGCGGAAGCCGCGGCAGACGGCCATGACCTGGCCCGTGCGGTCGTCCTCGGACAGCTCGGCCAGGTCCCGCGCCAGCTCCGCGGCCAGGTCCTCGCAGACGTCGGCGCGCAGGTGCTCGATGAGGTCGTCGTGGGAGGCGTAGTACCGGTACAGCGCGGGCGCGGTGATGCCCATCTCGCGGGCGATCGCCCGCAGGGTGACCGCTTGCGGGCCGTCGCGCACGAGGAGCGCACGGGCCTGGGCGCGGATCGCCCGATCGGTGTCCGCGCGGCGTGTGGCCTGCGTCATGCGTCACTCCGAGCTCTTGTGAACACCGTTTACTCACCCGTACGGTGGTTACCAAGTAAACGGCGTTTACGGCAATTCCCGTGTTTATCGCACCGTAGTCGGTGGCGCGCGGGATGACCACTGGCGGGAGGACGGCGGAGATGTTCGCGAGGTGGGGCGCGCTGGTGCACCGGCGGCGGTGGGTGGTGCTGGTCGCCGTCCTCGTGGTCACGGTGACGGGCGGCTTATGGGGTCTGGGCGTCTTCGACAAGCTCACCCAGGGCGGCTACGAGGACCCCGGCAGCCAGTCGGCGCAGGTGAGCCGGATCATGCAGGACGCGCTCGGCCAGCGCCCGGCCGATGTCGTCGTGGTCTACACCGCGCCAGCGGGCCGGACGGTCGACGACCCGGACATGGCCGCCCGGGTCACGCAGGCGCTCAGCGGCCTCCCGCCGGAGCGGGTCGCCCAGCGCGTCGACTACTGGAGCACCCAGGCCCCCACGCTGATCAGCGGCGACCGCACGCTCGCCCTCGCCACGATCACCTTGGCGGGCGAGGACTACGACACCCGCCAGGTCAACTACCAGGCCATCGCGGACCAGCTCACCGTCGAGGGCATCGAGACCCGCGTCGGCGGCCAGGCGCCGACCGAGCAGGCGATGACCGACCGGTCCAACGCCGATCTCGTCATCGCCGAGGCGATCTCGCTGCCGGTGACCCTGGTCCTGCTCCTGTTCATCTTCGGCAGCGCGGTCGCCGCAGCCCTGCCGGTGCTCGTCGGCGGCCTGTCGATCTTCGGCGCGCTGGGCGTGCTGCGCGCGCTGAGCCTGGGCCTGGAGGTCAACAACTTCGCCGTCAACGTCGCCACGCTGCTCGGCCTCGGCATGGCGATCGACTACGGCCTGTTCATCGTCGGCCGGTTCCGCGAGGAGCTCGCGGGCGGGGCCGAGCCGCGCGAAGCGGTGCGCCGGACCGTCGCCACGGCCGGGCGCACGGTCGCGTTCTCGGCGACGCTGCTGGTCATCGCCCTGTCCGGGCTGCTGGTGTTCCCGATGGACTTCCTCAAGTCCATGGCCTACGGCGGCATGTCCGCGGTCGCGATCGCCGCGATCGTCTCGCTGACCCTGCTGCCCGCGCTGCTGGCGATCCTCGGCCGCAACGTCGACAGGCTCGCCGTGCGCCGCGCGCCCACCGGCGAGCCCCGCTGGCTAGGCCGCGTCGCCGACGCGGTGATGCGGCGGCCGGTCTGGTTCGCCGCGCCGATCATCGCCGTGCTCGTCGTGCTCGCGCTGCCCTTCGGCGACGTCCGCTTCGGCGGCTACGACGTCAAGCAGCTCCCGCCCGGCGACCCGAACCGCGTCACCGCCGAGGTGATCGCCGACAACTTCCCCGGCGCGGGCGACAACACCGCCGAGATCGTGCTGCGCGGGGCGGACCAGGCCGACGCCGCCGCGTTCGTCGCCGCGGGCAAGCAGGTCCCCGGCGTGCTCGACGTCGTGCCCACGGGCGCGAACGGCGACGTCTTCGCCTTCTCCGCGCCACTGGCGGGCGAGTCGTCCTCCGACGAGGCGCGCGACGCCGTCGACGGGCTGCGCGCGGTCGCTTCGGACGCGGAGGTGCTGGTCGGCGGATTCCCGGCGATGGTCGCCGACAGCGTCGACGCCATCGTCGCCCAGGTGCCGTGGATGATCGCGATCCTGGTCGGCGCGACGCTGGTGCTGATGTTCCTGGCGTTCGGCTCGATCCTGCTGCCGGTGAAGGCCGTGGTGATGAGCGCGCTGAGCCTGTCGGCGACCTTCGGCGTGCTGGTGTTCGTCTTCCAGCAGGGCCACTTCGCCGACGCCCTCGGCGTCACGCCGCAACCGGCGCAGGCCGGGATGATGGTGCTCATCGGCGCGGTCGTGTTCGGGCTGTCCACCGACTACGAGACGTTCCTGCTCTCCCGCATGGTCGAGGCCCGCGCGCACGGGATGTCCACACCGGACGCCGTGCGGACCGGGCTCGTGCGCACCGGTCGGATGATCACCGCGGCCGCGCTGCTCCTGGGCGTGGTGACCGGGGCGTTCGCGATGTCGTCGCTGGCGAGCATGCGGTTCATCGGCACGGGCATGATCGTGGCGCTGCTGCTCGACGCCACCGTCGTGCGGATGCTGCTGGTCCCGGCCGTGCTCCGGCTGCTCGGCGACGCGTCCTGGTGGGCGCCGCGCGGCCTGCGCAGGCTGCAGGAGCGGGCCGGACTGTCCGAGGTGGAGGCGCCCAGGGAGCTGGAACGGGTGTAGAGGCGCCACCGGCGCCGATCGCTCGGGGGGCTACGCGACCGACGCCGGTGACCAGTGCCGGCCGTGGCCCCCTGGCCCTGACCGGCGCCCAGGGTTGCGGCCCTGGGGTCGAGCACGGACGGCGATCTCCACCGCCCGCGAGACATGTGACGTCAATTGTGGCACTCAGGAGCCATCCGACTACGCATTCGTTCACACTTGCGCACGTTCACTTCCGTATACGGCTGGAGGTCGCGGTGGGTTCAGTGGTCGCCGTCCTGGGTTCGGCCAACGCCGATCTCGTCGTCGCGGTGCCGAGGCGGCCCGGCGGCGGGGAGACGGTCCTGGGCTCTGACGTGCGCGTTCTGCCCGGCGGCAAGGGCGCGAACACCGCCGTCGCCGCGGCGCGGCTGGCCGCCTCGGTGATCTTCGTCGGAGCCGTCGGGGACGACGCGCACGGCGCGCTGGTGCGCGAGTCGTTGACAACGGCCGGTGTCGACGTCGGCCGTCTGCGGACCGCGGACCGCCCGACGGGGGCGGCGTTCATCACCGTCACGGGGGATGGCGAGAACGCGATCGTCGTCTCCCCGGGCGCCAACGCCGCCCTCACGCCCGCCGATGTCGACCTCTCCGGGGCCGCCGTCCTGGTGGCCTCGCTGGAGGTGCCGATCCCGGTCGTGGAGCACGCCGTCGCGCTGGCGGCGGCCTCCGGCGTCCGGGCGGTGGTCAACCTCTCGCCCGTCGCCGCGCTGTCCCCGGCGACGCTCGCCAGGCTGGACCCGCTGATCGTCAACCAGCACGAGGCCGCCGCCCTCGGCCCCCTGCTCGATCTCGGCGTCCGCAGCGCGGTGGTCACCCGCGGAGCCGACGGCGCGGACGTGATCACCGCCGACGGCGTGCGGCGCGTCCCCGCCCCACGCGTCACTCCGCTCGACACGACCGGCGCGGGCGACGCGTTCGCGGGCGCGCTCGCCCACCGCCTCGCCGAGGGCGACACCCTGGCCGCGGCCGCGGAGTTCGCCTGCCGTGTGGCGTCGATCTCGGTAACCCGCGCGGGCGCCCAGCCGTCCTACCCCACAACGGCCGAACTGCGAGGGGACCGACGATGACACCCGCGGAGCTGATGCAGGAGGAGATCAACCGCGCCGACGGCGCGATGGTCCGCACAGACACCAAGGCGGGCCTGCTGCTCGCGGTGTTCAGCACGATCACCGCCGGGCTCACGCTGCTGGCCAAGACCAGCCTGCACCCGGTCGTCGTCGTCGCGCTGGCCGTCGCCGCCGCCCTGTTCGGCACGGCGGTCCTCCTGCTCCTGTGGACGATCCGCCCGCACATGGACGGCAGCCCGCTGCTCATCTACGGCGCGATGACGGCGAAGCAGGTCAAGCAGCACATCGCCGACCGCGCCCGCGACCAGGAGACCTGGCACGGCGAACGCCTCGCCGCCGTCTCCCGCCTGGCCTCCCGCAAGTTCCGCCTGGTCCGCAGGGCCACCACCCTCATCGCGCTCGCGCTCGTGGTGATGGTGGCCGCCGCCGTGCTGGGGCTCGTCCTCAAGCCCTAGGCATCAGGCCCGCCTACTTCTTGGTGGGCCAGATCTCGTGTTCCGGATCCCACCACAGCGCGTAGAACCGCGCGCCTTCACGGAAGCCGTACAGCCGCCCCAGATTGCCGATCCTCAGCCTGCTGATGTGATCGCGATCGTCGAAGGTCAACTCCTCCAGACGCTTGCGAGCAGCCTTGCTCGGAAGGTCCTCGATCGCGTAATCCTTGCCGGGTTCCTCACCGTGGTTGAAGGCTTCGCGAACCGTCATGGTCTCGAACGACTGGATCCGGCTGAGCAGGTTGCGGTGGTCGGTCTGGCTGATCTTCGTGAGGCACCAGGGACCGTCCAGGTCTATTCGGCTGAACAGCACAACGAGCTTGCCCTCTGGCTCCGAGGGCGTCAACGCCCGCCGTGGTCGCTTCTCGGTGGGGATATCGCGTGCCACCGTTGACCGCGGGCGTTGCCGTGTGTGGTCTGGGAGGACCTTCTGCTTCGCCTTCGGCTGCCCCTTGCGGCCCACGGGCTCAGACATCCTCCGCGGAGGAACTGGTCAGACCGTCGTAGTACTCGAACATGTCGCTCTGGTAGATGATCGCGCTCCCGCGCTCTCCATCGGCCAGTCGCTCCCGCTTGCGCGCGTTCCTCCACGGGTCTTCGCGGTGGGTGAGTTCGCTGAGCCAGTTGGCAGGCTTGTCCCCATAGGCGTTCAGGACGATGTCGATCGTCTCGCGCTCGCTGTCATCGAGTTTGTCGGGGTCGCCGCCAAGAGTCTCCCCGCGGTCCAGCTGCCACCGCTGCCGGTGGTGCTTGTAAAGCTCGCGCACCACCGGACCGTTGGCCCATGCCTCGATGTCCTCGTCGAACAGCGGCTGTTCGTCCCACACCAGATGCCAAGCCTGGCTGTAGTACACCAGCTTTTGGAGCTTCATCGCCGTCATAGGTCCCCGGCGGGACAGGATGTACGCAGCCACATCGAGCACCTTCGCCACGCCGTCACCCCTTCCTCTCGCGGCCCAGACCGTTGTCCACAGCGTGACATCTCCCAACCCAATTCGGCGAGCTTTGCACGATCATCGTTCCCCAGAACCGAACACAAGTTCGAGTCTACCGGTGTGACCTGCGCAAATGCGTCACCCGTTCGGCTGATGCGAGTCGAGCGAACAGCCGGTGGTCCCGTCCTGCTGAATACCTACAGCACCACGTTGACCAGCCTGCCCGGGACGACGATCACCTTCTTGGGGGTCTTGTCGGCGACCAGGGCGGCGACCTTCTCCTCGGACAGGGCCGCGGACTTGATCTCCTCCTGGGTGGCCGAGGCCGGGACGGTGACGCGGGCGCGGACCTTGCCGTTGACCTGGATCGGGTACTCGGCGGTGTCCTCGACCAGGTACCTCGGGTCGGCCGTGGGGAACGGGCCGTGGGCCAGGGACTCGGGGTGGCCCAGCCGCGACCACAGCTCCTCGGCGATGTGCGGGCACATCGGGGCCAGCAGCTGCACCATCGCCTCGGCGACCGGCCGGGGGCAGCCGTCGCCGTGGTGCTTGGTGATGTGGTTGGTCAGCTCGATCAGCTTGGCGCCCGCGGTGTTGTAGCGCAGGTTCGAGTAGTCCTCGTGCACGCCCGCGATCGTCTTGTGCAGCAGGCGCAGGGTGGGCTCGTCGACATCACCGTCGACGACGCGGACCTCGCCCGTCGTCTCGTCGATGATCGCGCGCCACAGGCGCTGCAGGAAGCGCTGGGCGCCCACGACGTCCTTGGTCGCCCAGGGGCGGGAGACGTCCATCGGGCCCATGGACATCTCGTACAGCCGGAAGGTGTCCGCGCCGTACAGCTCGCACATCTCGTCCGGGGTGACGACGTTCTTCAGGCTCTTGCCCATCTTCCCGTACTCCTGGAACACCTCGGTGTCCCCGTGGAAGAACCTGCCTTCGCGCTCCTCGACCTCGGCGGCGTTGACGTAGACCCCGCGCGCGTCGGCGTAGGCGTAGGCCTGGATGTAGCCCTGGTTGAACAGCCGCCGGTACGGCTCGTCGCCGGAGACGTGGCCCAGGTCGAACAGGACCTTCTGCCAGAACCGCGCGTACAGCAGGTGCAGCACCGCGTGCTCGACGCCGCCGACGTACAGGTCGACGCCGCCCGGGTCCGTGGCGCCGTGCTGCTCCGGGCGCGGGCCCAGCCAGTAGCGCTCGTTCTCCGGCGCGCAGAAGCGCTCGTCGTCGGCCGGGTCGACGTACCGCAGCTGGTACCAGCACGAACCGGCCCAGTTGGGCATCGTGTTGGTGTCGCGGCGGTAGGTCCGCACGCCGTCGCCCAGGTCCAGCTCGACCTCGACCCAGCCGTTCGCCTTCGACAGCGGCGGCGACGGCTCGGTGTCGGCGTCCTCCGGGTCGTAGGTCGTGGGGGAGTAGTCGTCGACCTCGGGCAGCTCGACCGGCAGCATCGACTCGGGCACCGCGATCGGCGTGCCCGCCTCGTCGTAGACGATCGGGAACGGCTCGCCCCAGTAGCGCTGGCGGGAGAACAGCCAGTCGCGCAGCTTGTACTGGACGGTGCCGCGGCCGTGGCCGTGCTCTTCCAGCCAGCCGATGACCGCCTTCTTGGCCTCGGCGATGTCCATGCCGTCCAGGAAGCCGGAGTTGATCGCCGGGCCGTCGCCGGTGTAGGCCTCGCCGTCGAAGCCCTCCGACGGCGCCACCGTGCGGATGATCGGCAGGCCGAACGCGGTGGCGAAGTCCCAGTCGCGCTGGTCCTGGCCGGGCACCGCCATGATCGCGCCGGTGCCGTAGCCCATCAGCACGTAGTCGGCGATGAAGACCGGGATGCTCGCGCCGTTGACCGGGTTCACCGCGTACGCGCCGGTGAACACGCCGGTCTTGTCCTTGTTCTCCTGCCGGTCCAGGTCCGACTTCATCGACGCCGCGCGCCGGTAGGCAGCGATCGCCTCGCCCGGGGTGTCCGCCCCGCCGGTCCACCGGCCGTCCACCTCGGACGGCCACGCGGGCGCGGCGATCACGTCGACCAGCGGGTGCTCCGGGGCCAGCACCATGTAGGTGGCCCCGAACAGCGTGTCCGGGCGGGTGGTGAAGACCTCGATCGACTCGCCGCCGCAGGCGAACCGGACGCGGGCGCCGTGCGAGCGGCCGATCCAGTTGCGCTGCATGGCCTTGACCTTCTCCGGCCAGTCCAGCCGCTCCAGGTCGTCGATCAGCCGGTCGGAGTAGGCGGTGATCCGCATCATCCACTGGCGCAGGTTCTTGCGGAACACGGGGAAGTTGCCGCGCTCGGAGCGCCCGTCCGCGGTGACCTCCTCGTTGGAGATCACCGTGCCCAGGCCGGGCACCCAGTTGACCGGCGCGTCCGACAGGTACACCAGCCGGTGCTCGTTCAGCACCGCCTGCCGGTCGGCGTGCGACAGCTCGGCCCACGCCCGCCCGTCCGGCGTGGCGCGCTCGCCGGACTCGAACTGCGCGACCAGCTCGGCGATCGGGCGGGCGCGGCCGACGGTGTCGTCGTACCAGGAGTTGAAGATCTGCAGGAAGATCCACTGGGTCCAGCGGTAGTACTCCGGGTCGATCGTGGAGATCCGCCGCCGGTCGTCGTGGCCCAGGCCCAGCCTGCGGATCTGCCGCAGGTAGGTCTCGATGTTGTCCTCGGTGGTCTTGCGCGGGTGCTGCCCGGTCTGCACGGCGTACTGCTCGGCGGGCAGGCCGAAGGCGTCGAAGCCCATCGTGTGCAGGACGTTGCGCCCGTTCATCCGGTGGTAGCGGGCGTAGACGTCAGTGCCGATGAAGCCCAGCGGGTGCCCGACGTGCAGGCCCGCCCCGGACGGGTACGGGAACATGTCCTGCACGAACAGCTTGTCCTCGGGCACGGGCCCGGCCAGCTTCCCGACCGGGTTCGGCGCGTGGAACGTGCCGCGCTCGGTCCAGTGGTCCTGCCAGCGGCGCTCGATCTCCCCAGCCATGGCCGCGGTGTACCGGTGGGCGGGCTCGTCGCTCATCAGAAGATCCTCCCGAGGTGGGGTCCTGCTCTGGACAAACGAAAACCCCCCAGCCCGCGGGCATGGAGGGTCGCCGTGCTCACCGAAGACGTTCGGTCAGCACGGCCCACTAAGGAGCAGGTAACCCGTGCTCATGGCCCTAGGGTAGCGCAGCCTGTCCAGCGGCCTGCGACGTGACCGGGCCCACGACCTACCATCGGTGCCGTGACTCTGTTGCCGCTCGCGCCCCTGGTGGCCGGCCTCGCCCTGCTCGTCGTCGGGTTCCTCGGTCTGACCGAGCGGCTGCCGCGCAACCGGTTCGCGGGCGTGCGGACCGCGGCGACGCTGCGCGACGAGGACACCTTCCGGGTCGGCAACAAGGTCGCCGGGCTGCCGACCGCGGTCGCTGGCGGCGTCGGCGTGCTCGGCGCGGTCGCGGGCTGGCTCATGCCGAACCCGGTCCTGGCCTGCGTGCTCGCCCTGGTCGGCCTGGTCGTGCTGACCGCGGGCGGCGGGGTGCTCGGCCACCGGGCCGCCGCGGCGGTGCCCGAGCCGGAGCCGGAGCTGCCCGCGGGCTGCAAGGGCTGCCAGTGCGGCGGCTGCGGCGTCTTCCAGAAGGCCTAGTTCTGCCGAACGTCACCCGGATGGGTGGCCAGCAGCGCCAGCGGCATGCCCTGGCGGCGCAGCACGCGGCCCCACAGGTCCTGCCCGGGCGGGGCCAGGACGTCGGCGGGCAGGGCCGGGACCACGATCCAGTCGCCGCGGTCGATCTCGCCCGCGAGCTGGCCGACCTCCCAGCCCGCGTAGCCCGCGAACACCCGCACGCCGCGCAGCTTCGGCACCAGCGGCTCGGGGTCGGCGTCGAGGTCGACCAGCGCCACCGGGCCGCGCACGCCGATCAGGCCGTGCACCCCGTCCACCGACTCGCCCGTGCGCATGGCCGCCAGGCACAGCGCGGTCTTCTGCTCCACCGGGCCGCCGACGAAGACCGATCCGGGATCGGTCACGTGTGGCCCCCACGACGGGAGCACCTCGCCGACGGGCACCTCGCTGGGCCGGTTGAGGACGACGCCCAGCGTGCCCTCGCCGCGGTGGTCGATGACGAACACCACCGTGCGGCGGAAGTTCTGGTCGAGCAGGCTCGGCGCGGCCACCAGCAGCGTTCCCGGCTCGACGGACACCTCGGACGACACGACCGACATGATCCCATCCGTTGCCGAATCGTCATGACCGAGCCGGGGAACAACTCGACCACCTCGGTCGTTGTAGAAGACGGTCGGCGCCACCGTGTCCCCCGGGCTCAACCACAACTGCCTTAGTGGAATACCGCTCGGCTGGAGCCACTCTGCGCAAACCGCCGTGAGGCGACCGGGCGTCGGCCGGCCGGGCGGGCGGCTACCCAGCTGGGAGCCGCCCGCCCGTTCCTGCCCGTAGGCTGGCTTCCTGTGAGCACGGAGGCCGCGCCCAAGGGCCATGAGCACCACCACGACCGCATCGGTCCGCGGCGGATGCTCGGCTTCCCCGGGTTCCGCAGGCTGCTGCTCAGCCGGTTCGCCGCGCAGTGGGGCGACGGGCTGTTCCAGGCGGGCCTGGCAGGCGCGGTGCTGTTCAACCCCGAGCGCGAGGCCGACCCGCTGACCATCGCCGCCGGGTTCGCCGCGCTGCTGCTGCCGTACTCGGTCGTCGGGCCCTTCGCCGGGGCGCTGCTGGACCGCTGGGACCGCCGCCGCGTGCTGGTCGCGGCCAACCTGCTTCGCGGGCTGATGATCCTCGTCACCGCGGTCTGCGTGATCGGCGGCGGCAGCGGAACGGTGCTGTTCACCCTCGCCCTGGTCGTGGTCGGGATCAGCCGGTTCGTCGGCTCCGGGCTCTCGGCGTCGCTGCCGCACGTCGTGCCGGTGCGCAACCTCGTCGAGGCCAACGCCATCGCCACCACGCTCGGCGCGGTGATCGCGGTGATCGGCGCCGGGTGCGCGGTCGGCGTGCGCGCCGTGCTGGGCGACGACGACACCGGCTCCGGCCTGACCACTGCCGTCGCCGTCGTCGGGTCGGTCGTGGCCGCCGTCGTGGCGGGCCGGTTCCCGCGCAACGCGCTGGGGCCGGACGCGGTGGACGAGCCAGCGCAGACCCTGGTGGCGGTCGCCAGGGGCCTCTTCGACGGCGGACGGGTCGCCGTGCGCACCCCGACCGTGCTGGCCGGGTTCGTCGCCCTGCTGGCCCACCGCGCGGTGTTCGGCGTGCTCCTGCTGCTGACCGTGCTGCTCATCCGGTTCGAGTTCGACGCCGGGATGGCCGGGCTCGGCCAGGTCGCCGGGCTGTTCGGCCTCGGCGTGCTGGTCGCGGGCATGACCACGGCGCGCATCGTGGCCGCCGTCGGCAGGCGCCGCACGATGGGCGCGGGCATGGTCGTCGGCGCGGCCGCCGTCCTCGCCCTCGGCCTGCCGATGACGATGTGGACCACGCTCGCCGCGGCGTTCGCGGTGTCGTTCGTCGGGCAGGTCGTCAAGCTGTGCGTGGACGCCGCCGTGCAGCGCGACATCGGCGACGAGAGCCGAGGGCGGGTGTTCGCGCTCTACGACACGCTGTTCAACGTCACCCAGGTCGTCTCGCTGGCGCTGGCCGCGCTGGTGGTCGCCCCGGACGGCGGCTCACCGGGACTGGTCGTCGCCGCCGCCGTCGTCTACCTGCTCGGCCTCGGCGGGTTCGCCCTGGCCAGCCGCGGGCACCTCTAGCCCCTGCTCGGCAGCCCAGGCGTACAGCGCGGCGATCGCGTCGTCGTGGTCGAGCGGGCCCTGGTCGAGGCGCAGCTCCTTGAGGTGCCGCCACGCCTTGCCGACCAGCGGGCCGGGGGGCAGGCCGAGCAGGCGCATGATCTCGTTGCCGTCGATGTCCGGGCGCACCCGCGCCAGGTCCTCCTCGGCGGCGATCCGGGCGATGCGCTCCTCCAGGCCGTCGTACGTGCGCTGGAGCATGTTGGCCTTGCGCTTGTTGCGGGTCGTGCAGTCGGCGCGGACCAGCTTGTGCAGCCGGGGCAGCAGGTCGCCAGCGTCGGTGACGTAGCGGCGCACGGCCGAGTCGGTCCACTCGCCCTTGCCGTAGCCGTGGAAGCGCAGGTGGAGGAACACCAGCCGGGCGACGTCCTCGATGATCTCCTTCGAGTACCGCAGGGCGCGCAAGCGCTTGCGGACCATCTTGGCGCCCACGACCTCGTGGTGGTGGAAGCTGACCCCGCCGCCGGGCAGGTGCCTGCGGGTGTCGGGCTTGCCGATGTCGTGCAGCAGCGCGGCCAGCCGCAGGACCAGGTCCGGGCCGTCGTCCTCGAGGTCGACTGCCTGCTCCAGCACCACGAGCGAGTGCTCGTAGACGTCCTTGTGCTGGTGGTGCTCGTCGATCTCCAGCCGCAGCGCCGGGACCTCGGGCAGCACGTGCGCGGCGAGGCCGGTGTCGACCAGCAGCTCGATGCCGCCGCGCGGGTCGTCGCCGCAGAGCAGCTTGGAGATCTCGACCTGGACCCGCTCGGCGGTGATCCGGGTGATCTCGGCGCTCATCTGCGTCATCGCGGCCACCACGCGCGGCGCGGGGACGAAGCACAGCTGGCTGATGAACCGCGCCGCCCGCAGCATGCGCAGCGGGTCGTCGGCGAAGGACTCCTCCGGCGTGGCCGGGGTGTCCAGCACCCGGTTCTCCAGGGCGGCCCGACCGTGGTGCGGGTCGATGAGTTCCTTTGTCGACAAGTCGACGGCCATCGCGTTGACCGTGAAGTCGCGGCGCACCAGGTCGCCCTCGATGGTGTCGCCGAAGCGGACCTCGGGGTTGCGCGAGACGCGGTCGTAGGCGTCGGCGCGGAACGTGGTGATCTCGCAGGTCTGGCCCGCCTTGGCCGCCCCGACCGTGCCGAAGGCGATGCCGGTGTCCCAGACCGCCTCCGCCCACCCCTTGACCAGCGCCATCACCTGTTCGGGGCGCGCGTCGGTGGTGAAGTCCAGGTCTGTGCCCAGCCTCCCGAGCAGCGCGTCGCGCACGCTCCCGCCGACCAGGTACAGCCGGTGCCCCGCGGCGGCGAAGCGGGCCGCGAGGTCGTCGGCGACGGGATTGGCGCGCAGCAGGTCCATCAGGGGCTCGGAGTGGGCGACCGGGGAACTTGACACAAGGGTCGAGGGTATCCGGCCTGGCAGGCGCGCCTCGCGGGACCGGTCCCAAGCCCGGCTCGGCACTGCGCCATTCGCATTACCATCGGTGAGGTGCCCCCGTCGTCCGGCAGGTCTCGCGGTGCCCGGTCCGGGCGCCGGTCCCGGGGGCGCAGGCTGCGCACCGTGGACGAGACCTCCGCGGGCGGCATGGTCCTCGACGCCGACCGCGACCGCGTCGCCCTGATCGGCAGGCTGGACCGGCGCGGACGGCTGCTGTGGTCGCTGCCCAAGGGCCACATCGAGGCGGGGGAGACCCCCGAGCAGACAGCGGTCCGCGAGATCGCCGAGGAGACCGGCATCGACGGCGAGGTCGTCCGGCCGCTGGGCACGATCGACTACTGGTTCATCGCCGACGGCAGGAAGCGCGTGCACAAGACCGTGCACCACTTCCTGCTGCTCGCGCGGTCCTACGAGCTGTCGGACGAGGACGTGGAGGTGAGCGAGGTGGCCTGGGTGGACCTCGCCGACCTCGACGCGCGCCTGGCGTACGCCGATGAGCGGCGTTTGGTCCGCAAAGCCCGCCAACTACTCTCCGAGCAGCCCCTCGTCTTCGGTCCCGACCGGGACCTGTCCCCGCATGGAGAGTCCCCGTGACCGCACGCCTGCGCCGCGGCCCCGCCGCGGTGGCGGCCGCACTGGCGACCCTGGCCGCGATCGTGTTCCCGGTGGAGGCGTCCGCCCAGGCGCAGTCGAGCAGACTGCGCGTGGAGATCGACACGCTGTCCCCGCGCGTGGTCCAGGCGTCCGCGTCGACGCTGACGGTCACCGGCACGCTCACCAACACCGGCGACCGCGCCATCTCCGAGGTCGACCTGCGGGTGCAGCGCGGCGACGTGCTCGGCACCGAGACCGGCCTGCGGGAGGCGATCACCGACCCCTCGCTGACCTCGGCGCTCAACCGGCCCGCCGAGACCTCCGACTTCGAGGAGGTCACCCCGAGGCTGGAGCGCGGGGCGAGCGTGGACTTCCACGTCACCGTCGACCTCGTCGGCGACCTGGGGATCGACCGGCCGGGCGTGTACCCGCTCGCGCTGAACCTCAACGGCGTGCCCGACTTCGGCACCACCGAGCGGCTGGGCTCGCTGAGCACGCTGCTCCCGGTGCTGTCCGTGCCCGGCGGCGGCCGGGTCGAACCGCCTGCCAAGGCCACGCCGCTGACCGTCGTCTGGCCGCTGGTCGACGAGCCGCGCATGGTCGAGACCGCGCTCGGCGGCGGGTCCGCCGTGCTGGTCGACGACGACCTCGCGACGTCGCTGGCCGTCGGCGGGCGGCTCTACACGCTGCTCGACGCCGTCCGCACCGCGGCGGAGAGCGACCCGGCGATCCTGCGCTCGCTGTGCTTCGCCGTCGACCCCGACCTGCTGGCCACCGTCTCGGCCATGACGGAGGGCTACCGGGTCCGCAGCGGCGACGGTTTCGTGGACGGCCGCGGCGCCACCACCGCCGACCTGTGGCTGACCACGCTGCGCGAGCTCGCCCAGGGCCAGTGCGTCATCGCCCTGCCCTACGCCGACGCCGACCTGGCCGCGCTCTCCCGCGCCGACACCACCGCCCTGCAGGCGCTCGCCGTCGACGCGCCGGGCATCACCTTCGACGAGCGCGGCAGGCCCCGGACCACGACCGACATCGTCGAGTCGGTGCTGGGCGCCACCCCGGTCGACGGCGCGGTCTGGCCAGCGGGCGGCACGCTCGACAAGCGGGCGCGCGCCGCCCTGGCCGCCATCCGCCCGACCACGCTGCTCGTCGACAACACCCGGCTGACCGGCGCCACCGGCTCCGCCCCCTTCGACCTCGACCCCAACCTGCGCGCGATCCCCTACGACGGCCTGATCGCCCAGTCGCTCGAACCCCGGCTGCGGGTCGCCGACCCGGCCGTGGCCACCTCGTCGGTGCAGAACGGCCTGGCCGCCCTGGTCTTCCGCGGCGGCCTGGCGGCCACGCCGGAGCCGGTGCTGGCCGTCCCGCCGCGCCGGTGGGCGGCGAGCGCGGAGGACCTGGCCGACTTCCTCGGCACCGTCCGCGCGCTCTCCGCCCAGCGCTTCACCACCGCGCTCGCCCTGCCAGCGCTCGTGGCGGGCGAGGCCAACGGCACCGCGTCGGAGCTGGAGTACACCGCCCAGGACGCCGCCCAGGAGATCCCCGCGCCCGTGACCGCGCGCATCGGCGCGGCCGACCGGGTCCAGCGCGAGCTGATCGACCGGGTGCTGTTCGAGGACGACGCCAAGCAGGTCACCCCGGAGGCCCTGATGGCCCCGCTGCGCCGCGGCCTGACGCGCGCGGCGTCCACGGCGTGGCGCGTCGACCCCGAGCAGGCAAGGCGGGCGGCCGCCCAGGTCGCCGACGGGCTGGAGACCATGCTGGACCAGGTGTCGGTCAACGACCCGGGCAGGCCGCTGGCGCTGGCGTCCAAGGACAGCCCGCTGCCGGTCTACATCACCAACAAGCTGCCGGTCGCGGTCCTCGCGAAGATCAACGTCGGGACGACGCCCGGGCTGCGGCCACAGGAGGACACGCTGGTCCGGATCCCGGCCAACGCCGCGATCCCGCGCTACCTGCCGACCGAGGTGACCCGCTCCGGTCGTTTCGTGGTCAACGTCTGGCTGACTACGCAGAGCGGCACGGAGCTGGGCGGGACGTCGCGGGTGGAGCTGAACTCGACCTCGTTCGGCAGCATCATCCTGATCGTCACCGGCACCGCGGCGGGGGCGCTGGTGCTGATGGTGGGGCTGCGGGTGGTGCGTAGGCTGCGCAAGGCCAAGGCCGCGGACTCCGCCGGGGCCGACCTTTGACCCGAGCGGGAGCGGGCGTGCAGCAGGGCGGCGATCAGCCGAAGGTGCCGTCGCTGGCGCGTGCCAGCGGCGGGATGGCGGTGGCGACGCTGATCAGCCGGATCACCGGCTTCGGCTGGAAGCTCCTGCTCACCGCCATCGTCGGCCTCAGCGTCATCCAGGACTCGTTCACCGTCGCCAACACCCTGCCGAACATGGTGTTCGAGCTGCTGCTCGGCGGCGTGCTGGCCAGCGTCGTCGTCCCGCTCCTGGTCCGCTCGCAGGACGACCCCGACGGCGGCCAGGACTACATGAACCGGCTGCTCACCGTCGCCATGACCGGCCTGGCCGTCGGCACCGTGCTCGCGGTCGCCGCGGCCCCGCTGTTCACCTGGCTCTACGTCGACGACTCCACCGGCAAGGCCAACCCGGAGCTGACGACCGCCTTCGCCTACCTGCTGCTGCCGGAGATCTTCTTCTACGGCCTGTTCGCGCTGCTGAGCGCGATCCTGCAGGCCCGGCACGTGTTCGGCCCGACGGCGTGGGCGCCGGTGCTCAACAACGTGGTCATCGTGGCAACGCTGCTGCTCTACCTCGTCGTCCCCGGTGAGATCACGCTCAACCCGGTCGACATGAGCGAGCCGAAGGTCCTGGTGCTCGGCATCGGCGTGACCATGGGCATCGTCGTGCAGTCGGTCGTGCTGATCCCGGCGCTGCGCCGGATCGGCTTCAAGTACCGCTGGACGTGGGGGCTGGACTCGCGGCTCAAGGAGTTCGCGGGCCTGGGCCTGTGGGTGCTGGGCTACGTCGCCGTCAGCCAGGTCGGCCTGGTGATCACCCAGCGGGTGCTGACCGCGGCCGAGAAGGGCAGCGTCTCCATCTACGCGAACGCCTGGCTGCTGTTCCAGCTGCCCTACGGCGTCATCGGCGTCTCGCTGCTGACCGCGATCCTGCCGAGGATGAGCAAGTCGGCCGCGCGCGGCGACACCAAGGCCGTGATCGACGACCTCTCCACCGGCAGCAGGCTCTCCACGGTCCTGCTGGTGCCGATCAGCGCGGTGCTCACCATCGCGGGGGCGGCCGTCGGCGTCGCCCTCTTCAGCCTGGGCGAGTCCACCGTGGCCGACGGCCACCGGCTCGGCGTCGCGCTGGCGTTCTCCGCGTTCGGGCTGCTGCCCTACGCGCTCGTGATGCTGCAGCTGCGGGTGTTCTACGCGATGAAGGACGCCAGGACGCCCACCCTGATCATGGTCGGGATGACGGTCGCCAAGATCCCGATGCTGTACCTGTGCGGCTGGCTGCTCGAGCCCGCGAACGTGGTCGTCGGTGTGATGCTGGTCAACTCGCTGACCTACGTCCTCGGCGCCGTCGCAGGCCAGATGTGGCTGTGGGTGCGGCTCGGCCACCTGCGCAACAAGAAGATCGTCTCGCTGATCGCCAAGACCGTGCTCGCCAGCGCCGCGGGCATGGCCGCCGCCTGGCTGGCCGCCGAGGTGCTGGTGCCCGACGGCGTCCAGGGCGCCGGGTCGGCGTGGGCGACGCTCATCCTGCAGAGCCTCGTGGCGGGCGGTGTCGCCTTCGGCGGGCTGGCGCTGTTGCGGGTGCCGGAACTGCGGCCCGCGACCACGCGAATCACCCGTCTGGTCCGCCGGGGCTGATCAGCGCACTCTCCAAGGGCATGCCGGATTCCCGTACTCTCGGGCGCGGGAGCGACGGCAGAAGCGAGAGCACGGTGACGACGAGGCGATCCGAGGTGCCCACGGGCGGGGAGCAGGCAGGCTATCGGCCGCCTGCGGGCTCGCTCGTCCCGGGTGGGCTCGTCGGGGAGGGCCGCTACCGGCTGCTGGCCCAGTGCGGCGCCGAGCCGCGCGCTGGCGTGCAGTTCTGGCGGGCCCGCGACGGCCAGCTGCGCCGCGACGTCGCCCTGACCCTGCTCACCGGCTCCCCCGCGGACGCGGCCGCCGTCGAGCGCGCCCGGCGGGTGCTGGAGCGCGCCGCGCACACCGCCCGGCTCGACCACCCCGGCACCGCCCGGGTCCTCGACGTGGTCGCCCCCGGCGCGGGCATCGGGCCGCAGGAGGGCGTGCTCGGGCTCGTCATCGCCGACTGGTCTGCGGGCACGGACCTGCTCGACGTGATCGCCGAGCACCCGCTGCCGCCGGGCACCGCCGCCCGGCTGCTCGAACCGCTCGCCGCCGCCGTCGACCAGGCCAACCACACCGGGCTCGTGCTCGGCATCGACCACCCGCAGCGGGTGCGGGTCACCCCGGACGGGCAGCTGCGGCTGGCCTTCCCCGGGCCGCTGGCGCACGCGGGCATGCGCGACGACGTGCGCGGCCTCGGCGCGGTCCTGTACCTGCTGCTCACCGGCCGCTGGCCGCTGCCGGACGGCCCGGAGGGCGTGCCGCCCGCCCCGCGCGGCCACGACGGCACGGTCCTGCCCCCGGCCGCGCTGTTCCCGTACATCCCGCTGGAGCTGTCCGTCGCCGCGGTGCGCTGCCTCGCCGAGGACGCCCACGGCGGCATCCGCACGGGCGCGGCCCTGCTGCAGGTGCTGGAGCGGGCCCGCCTGGCCGACGACCAGACCCAGCGGCTGGTCGCGCTGGAGGAGGAGTACGAGGACGACGGCGCCGTGTGGACCACGCGGCCGCCGAGCAACGACAAGGCGCAGCGGCGCAAGCTGGCCATCGGCGTCACCGCGCTGGCCGTGGCCACCGTCGGCGTGCTGGCCTGGGTGGGCATGCAGCTGATCAGCTTCTTCGACGACGGCGGCCCGTCGGGCGGGCCGACGATCACCGCGACCGCGCCCGGCGACACCACCGCGGCGGGCGGGGCGCCCACGCCGAAGCCGGTCGTGCCCGCCGGGCCCATCCGGCCAGCGGACATCAAGGTCTTCAACGTCGGCGGCACCCCCGACAACCCGCGCCGCGCGAACCGGGCCGTCGACGGCGACCCGGGCACCGCGTGGCGGACCGACACCTACAAGGACCAGTTCCCCGCGCTCAAGCCCGGCGTCGGCCTGATGGCCTCGTTCGCCGAGCCGGTGTCCCTGGCCGAGGTCGCCGTCGACTCGCCGAGCGACGGCACCGTGGTCGAGATCCGCAGCGCGCCGTCGGCCGACCCCGAGCTGGGCGATACCAAGGTCATCGGCCGGGCGACGCTGCGGGCCGGGCAGACGAAACTGCAGCTCGACCGGGCCGAGCCGACCCAGCACGTGCTGGTCTGGATCACCACGCTCGGCCAGGGCAACCGGTCCGAGCTGAGCGAGATCGGGTTCATCCGGGCGCAGTGACGGGGTGGTTGACCACCCCCGTTACATTGTCCGCGTGACCGCCCCAGCCAGCTCGGACGCCGACCTCATCGCGGCGCATGCCGCCGGTGATCCGCGCGCGTTCTCCGAACTGGTCCGCAGGCACCGCGACCGCCTGTGGGCGGTGGCGCTGCGCACCCTGCGCGACCCCGAGGAGGCCGCGGACGCGCTGCAGGAGGCGTTCATCTCCGCCTTCCGCGCCGCCGGGTCCTTCCGCGCGGAGTCCCAGGTGACGACCTGGCTGCACCGCATCGTCGTCAACGCCTGCCTCGACCGCGTCCGCAGGCGCAACGCCCGCCCGACAGTGCCGCTGCCGGAGACCGGGCCGGGCGAGCCGGTCAGCCCGCGCGACGCGATGGCCGACCGGGAGACCCAGCTGGTGGTGCAGCGCGCGCTGTCGGAGCTGTCCGAGGACCAGCGGATGCCGATCATCCTGGTCGACGTCGAGGGGTACTCGGTCGCCGAGACCGCCCAGCTGCTCGGCATCGCCGAGGGCACCGTCAAGAGCCGCTGCGCCCGGGGTCGGGCGAAGCTCGCGAAATCGCTCGGACATCTGCGGAACCCCGGTGCAGATGCGAACGTCCCAGGTGGCGCTGGCGATTGGCGAGGTGTGCCCGACGGGCGCCACGGGGAGGGACGATGACGGACAAGATTCGGGGCAGTATCGGCCCCGACGGCCCGCCATGGCCCGTCGACCTGCTGGCCGACCTGCACGCCGGCGTGCTGGAGCCGGGTCGCGCCGCCGAGGTGGGCGCCCGGGTGGCCGCCGACCCCGACGCCCGCGCGGTGCTCGCCGCGCTGGACTCCGTGCGTGCCGACCTCGGCGCGCTGCGTGAGGCCCCCGCCCCGCCGATGCCCGAGCACTTCGCCGCGCGGATCGACGCCGCGCTGGCCGAGGAGGCCCGCAGGGCCTTCGCCACGAACACCCCGCCCGCGGGCGCCCCGGTGATCGACCTGGCGACCGCGCGCCGCAAGCGCGGCCGGATGGCGGCCTGGGGCGGCGGCCTGCTGACCGCCGCTGCCGCCGCCGTCGCGGTGGCCTTCGTCGCGCTGCCGCAGGACACCCCCGGCACCGGGGTGGCCGCGCCGAGCCCCACCGTCTCCGACGGCGGGACGAACGCCGAGCCGCCGCTGAGCGTGGGCCGGGAGAACATCGGCGAGTCGGTGAACGACGTCGTCGACGCCGAGGACTACGGGCCGCTCGGCGACCGGGCGGGCCTGGACCGCTGCCTGGACGCCAACGCCATCGACCCGGCGAGCGCCCAGGTCGTCGGGGTGCGCCCGGTGACCCTGGACGGCAAGTCGGGCGTGATGGCCATCATGCTCGGCGAGAAGGCCGCCCAGTTCCGGGTGCTCGTCGTCACGCCGGACTGCTCCGCCCTCTACAACGGGCTCATCAACTGATCCCACTTCGTGGGCCGGCATAGGTGAGTGGCAGAAGGCGGCGGAACAAGAGCGCCATACCATCGCGTTGACATGTGTGCGTCCGGACGAGCACGTCCGGCGGAAGCGATGGAGGGCGAATGTCTGCGCAGATCCGCAACCTGATCATCATCGGGTCCGGACCGGCCGGCTACACCGCGGCCGTGTACGCCGCGCGCGCGCAGCTGAACCCGCTGGTGTTCGAGGGGTCCCAGTTCGGCGGCGCGCTGATGACGACCACCGAGGTGGAGAACTTCCCCGGCTTCCGCGACGGCATCATGGGCCCGGACCTGATGGAGCAGATGCGCGCGCAGGCCGAGCGCTTCGGCGCCGAGCTGCGGCCCGAGGACGTCGAGTCGGTGGACCTGACCGGCCCGGTGAAGGTCGTCGAGGCCAACGGCGTGCGGTACGAGGCCAAGGCCGTCGTGCTCGCGATGGGCGCGGCCGCCCGCTACCTGAACGTCCCCGGTGAGCAGGAACTGCTCGGGCGCGGGGTCTCGGCGTGCGCGACCTGCGACGGCTTCTTCTTCCGCGACCAGGACATCGCCGTGGTCGGCGGCGGCGACTCGGCGATGGAGGAGGCGACCTTCCTCACCCGGTTCGCCCGGTCGGTGACGATCGTGCACCGGCGCGAGGAGTTCCGCGCCTCGAAGATCATGCTGGAGCGCGCCCGGTCCAACGAGAAGATCAGGTGGCGGCTCAACACCGCGATCGACGCGGTGCTCGGCGAGCAGAAGGTCACCGGGCTGAAGGTGCGCGACACCGTGACCGGCGAGGCGGACGAGCTCGACGTCACCGGCTTCTTCGTGGCGATCGGCCACGACCCGCGCAGCGCCCTGGTCAAGGGCCAGGTGGACCTCGACGACGAGGGCTATGTGATCACCAAGGGCCAGACCACCTACACCAACCTCGACGGCGTGTTCGCCGCGGGCGACCTGGTCGACCACACCTACCGGCAGGCCATCACGGCGGCGGGCTCGGGCTGCGCCGCGGCCATCGACGCCGAGCGCTGGCTGGCCGAGCACGGCACCGAGGAAGCCGAGATGGCCACCGAACTGGTCGGCGGCGGCTACGGCAAGAGCAACTGAACAAGGAGAAAGAGATGGCCGGCAACACAGTCACCGTCACCGCGGACTCGTTCGACGCGGACGTCATCAACAGCGGCAAGCGCGTCCTGGTCGACTTCTGGGCGACCTGGTGCGGACCGTGCCGCATGGTCGCCCCGGTGCTGGAGGAGATCGCCCGCGACCACGCCGACAAGATCACCGTCGCCAAGCTCGACATCGACCAGCACCCGACCATCGCCCGCGACTACCAGGTGATGTCCGTGCCGACCATGATCCTGTTCGAGGACGGCAAGCCGGTGAAGACCATCGTCGGCGCGAAGCCGAAGGCGGCGCTGCTGAGCGACCTCGACCTGGCCTGACCCGCGTCACGAACCCGGGGCCCCGCCCGTCTCGTTGTCAGACGGCGGACCCCGGGTTCGCTCGTCCCTGTGACCGATCGCGTCCGGACCGGAGCGGCAAGGCACAATGGTCGACTGTCAGGATTCGCACAACCGACTCGAGAGCGAGGGTCCATGCGGGTACTCCGCCGCGGCGACACGGGCCAGGCTGTGGCCGAGGTCCGCTCCACGCTCGTCGCACTGGGCATGGCCACCCCGGCCCAGGAAGCGGACGTCTTCGACGCCCAACTGGAACACGCCGTGCGGGCGTTCCAGCAACGGCGCGGCCTGATCACCGACGGCGTCGTCGGCCCCGCCACCTACCGGGCCCTGCGCGACGCGACCTACTCCCTCGGCGGCCGTCCGCTGGCCTTCCTCGTCTCCGCCCCCCTGACCGGCGACGACGTCCTCACGCTGCAGGAGCGGCTGCTGGAGCTCGGCTACGACGCGGGCCGCTCCAACGGCGTCTTCGGCGCGCAGACCGAGGCCGCGCTGCGCAACTTCCAGCGCGACTACGGCCTCACCGTGGACGGCATCTGCGGCCCGCAGACCGTGCGCGCCCTGCGCCAGCTGTCCCCGCGCGCCCGCGGCGGCCGCCCGGTGCTGCTGCGCGAGCAGGAGCGCGTCCGCAGGGCCGGGCCCCGGCTGCGCGGCAAGCGCATCGTCATCGACCCCGGCCACGGCGGCGACGACCCGGGCCTGTCCATCGGCGGGGTCTGCGAGGCGGACCTGATGTGGGACCTGGCGACCCGGCTGGAGGGCAAGATGGTCGCCACCGGCATGGAGGCGCTGCTCTCCCGCGGCCCCGACCAGTGCCCCGACGACGCCGACCGCGCCCACTTCGCCAACGACACCGGCGCCGACCTGGTGCTGTCGCTGCACACCGACGGCAACCGCTCCCCGCACGCGCAGGGCGTGGCGGCCTTCCACTTCGGCACCGGCAACGGCGCCACCTCCACCCTCGGCGAGGCGATGGCGGGCCTGATCCAGCGCGAGCTGGTCATGCGCACCGGCATGCGCGACTGCGGCGCGCACCCCAAGACCTGGGACATGCTGCGGCTGACCCGCTGCCCCGCGGTGCGCATCGAGATCGGCTACCTGACCAACGAGGAGGACCGGCGCAGGCTGAGCGAGCCCGCGTTCCGCGACGTTGTGGCCGAGGGGATCCTGGTCGCGGTCAAGCGCCTCTACCTGCTCGGGCAGAACGACCAGCCCACCGGCACCTTCACCTTCGCCGACGTGCTCGCGCACGAGCTGGCCAAGGCGGAGTAGCGGCCTCAGCGCTGCATGGCCGGCGTGCCGACGGTGCTGATCGTGACCGTGCCCAGCAGGCGTTCGAGGGCGGCCTCGACGTCTTCCTTCCAGGTGATGGCCGAGCGCAGCTCCAGCCGCAGCCGGGGCCAGCGCGGGTGCGGCCGCACGGTCTTGAAGCCGACGCTGGTCAGGAACGCCGCGGGCACCACGCAGCTGTGGTCCTCGTCGGGGTCCATGTCGCCGAAGGTCTCGATGGCCCGCACGCCGCGGCGGGTGAGGTCCTTGGCCACCGACTGCACCAGCAGCCTGCCGAGCCCGCCCTTGCGGAACTCGGGGAGCACGTGGAAGCCGGTGAGCACGACGGCGTCGGCGCTGATCGGCGAGGTCGGGAACGCCGAGGCGCGGGGAACGGCGTTGGGCGGGGCGTAGAGGACGAATCCGACCGGCAGTTTGTCGCTGTAGACGATCCGGCCGCAGGACCCCCACTCGAGCAGGACGCTGGAGACCCAGGCCTCTTTCTCCAGCTCGGTGGTGCCGAACTCCTCGGCCTGCTCCTTCAGGTGCGGCGCGAGCTCCCAGTACACGCAGGACCGGCACTGCTTAGGCAGATGCTCCAGGTTGTCCAGCGTGACGCCGACGACGCGTCGCGACACCCAACCTCCCCCGCCCGAGTTCCCTTACCGGGACAGGATAGGGCGATGTGACCTGCGTCGGAACCGCAGACGCGATTATCCGGCCGACGTCACCCCTCCGGTTACACTCGAACAACGCATGCGAGGAGGCGTCGTGAGCAGCTTGCACCAGCCGCCGGACCGAAGCGGGGCGCGCAGCCTCGACCCCCACCTGAGCCGCTACGCGGCCCGGGCGGAGGGCATGACCGCATCCGAGGTGCGAGCGCTGTTCGCGGTGGCGAGCAGGCCGGAGGTGGTGTCGCTGGCGGGCGGCATGCCGAACCTGGCCGCGCTGCCGCTGGACTCGCTGTCCCAGCAGATGGCGAGCATCGTCGCCGAGGAGGGCATGACCGCCCTGCAGTACGGCTCCGCGCACGGCGTCCCGCAGCTGCGTGAGCAGATCTGCGAGGTCATGGCGCTGGAGGGCGTGCACGGGCACCCGGACGACCTGGTGGTCACCGTCGGCTCGCAGATGGCGCTCGACCTGGTCACCCGCATCTTCTGCGACCCGGGCGACGTGGTGCTCGCCGAGGGCCCGTCCTACGTGGGCGCGCTGGGCACCTTCGCCTCCTACCAGGCCGACGTGCGCCACGTGGCCATGGACGAGCAGGGCCTGGTCCCGGCCGCGCTGGAGGAGGCCATCGCCGCCGTCCGCGCTGCGGGCAAGCGGGTCAAGTTCCTCTACACGATCCCGAACTTCCAGAACCCCGCGGGCGTGACCCTGGCCGTGCCCAGGCGCGCGGAGATCCTCGACATCTGCCTGCGCCACGACGTGCTGGTCATCGAGGACAACCCGTACGGCCTGCTCGGCTTCGACGGCCAGATCTACCCCGCGCTGCGGTCGATGGACCGCGACAACGTCATCTACCTGGGGTCGTTCTCCAAGACGTTCGCCTCCGGCCTGCGCGTGGGCTGGGCGCTGGCCCCGCACGCCGTGCGCGAGAAGCTGGTGCTGGCCGCCGAGTCGGCCGCGCTGTGCCCGCCCACGCTGAACCAGCTCGTGGTGTCGCGCTACCTGGCCACCCACGACTGGAAGGGCCAGATCAAGTCGTTCCAGACGATGTACCGGGAGCGCAGGGACGCGCTGCTGGCCGGGCTGGAGCAGCACATGCCGCCGGGCTGCACGTGGACCCGCCCCGACGGCGGCTTCTTCGTCTGGCTGACCGTGCCCGAGGGCGTGGACACCAAGGCGATGCAGCCGCGCGCGGTGACCGCGCGGGTGGCGTACGTGCCCGGGACCGGCTTCTACGCCGACGGGTTCGGCAGCAGGCAGATGCGCCTGTCGTTCTGCTACCCGCCGCCGGAGCGCATCACCGAGGGCGTCCGCAGGCTGGCGTCGGTGCTGGCCGAGGAGCTGGAGCTGCTGCGCACCTTCGGCCCGACGGCCAGGCGCGCGATGTCCGGGGCGCAGGCCCCCTCGCCCGACACCGCCTGATCGGCGGTCGCTGAATCGTGCCGGTGTACCGTCGGCACTGATTTCGTGTGCCGAGGAACAGCCGTGCTGAGGAGTCCTGTCGTGTCCGATCGCTGGGTGACCGTCCTGGCCGGTGGGCTGTCCCACGAGCGCGACGTGTCGCTGCGGTCCGGCAGGCGCGTCTCGGCTGCCCTGCGCTCGACCGGCGTGACGGTGGAGGAGTGGGACGCCGACGCCGCCCTGCTGCCGCGCCTGCGCGAGCACCGCCCCGACGCGGTGGTGGTCGCCCTGCACGGCGGCGAGGGCGAGAACGGCTCCATCCAGACGATCCTGGAGCTGCTGGACATCCCGTACGTCGGCACCGACGCCGACGCCTGCCGCCGGGCGTGGGACAAGCCGACCGCCAAGGCCGAGCTGGCCCGCGCCGGGCTGCTCACCCCGGACTGGGTCGTCCTCCCGCACAGCACGTTCCGCGAGCTGGGCGCCCAGCCGGTGCTCGACGCGATGGTCGAGCGCCTGGGCCTGCCGATGATGCTCAAGCCCGACCAGGGCGGCTCCGCGCTCGGCGCCCAGGTGGTGCGCGACGCCGCGGACCTGCCCACGGCGATGGTCGGCTGCCTCGCCTACAGCGACACCGTCCTGGCCGAGCGCTACGTCGAGGGCACCGAGGTCGCCGTCACGGTCATCGACACCCCGGACGGCCCGCTGGCCCTGCCCGCGGTGGAGATCACCGCCCACAACGGCGTCTACGACTACACCGCCCGGTACACCGCGGGCCTCACCGAGTTCCACGCCCCGGCCCGACTGCCCGAGGAGACCGCGGCGAAGGTCGCCGACCTCGCGGTGTCCGCCCACCGCCTGCTGGGCCTGCGCGACATCTCCCGCACCGACGCCGTGGTGGACCGCGACGGCGACGTGCACTTCCTCGAGGTCAACCTCTCGCCCGGGCTGACCGAGACCTCGTTGGTCCCGATGGCCGTCGAGGCGGCAGGCCGCTCCCTCGGCGAGATCTACGCCGGTCTGGTCGACCGCGCGATCACCCGCCACGGCTGACCCCGCCCGGCTGCCATGATCACGTCGTGGCCAGTGCTCCCGTCCCGCAGCCGACCCGTCCCGACCCGCCCCTGAAGCCGCTGTCCGGCAGGCTGATCGCCGCGGTGGCCGCCGCGATCGCGCTCGCGACCGCAGCCCTGGTCGTCGCCCTCTGGTGGGCGGGCACCAGCGGGCTCAGCGGACCGGAGCTCGTCACCGCCCGCTTCGACGCCCTGCGGACCGGGCTGAGCGTCGGGCTCGGCGGTGGCGGCGTGTTCGCCCTCTACCTCGCCTGGCGGCGGCAGCGGTCCACCGAGATCGGCCTGCGGCAGAAGGAGCGCGACCAGGCGGACGTGGCGAAGGCGTACGCGCTGCAGGAGCGCGTCGCCGCGGCGACCGAGGCCGACGCCGCCGCCCGGCGGATCACCGACCTCTACACCAAGGCGGCCGAGCAGCTCGGCTCGGACAAGGCGCCGGTGCGCCTGGCGGGGCTGTACGCGATGGAGCGCCTGGCCCAGGACAACCCGTCCCAACGCCAGACCATCGTCAACGTCCTCTGCGCGTACCTGCGGATGCCGTTCACCGACGACCCGGACGACCTGGCCTCGGCCCAGGAGCGGCAGGTCCGGGTGACCGCCCAGCGGATCCTGTCCGCGCACCTACGCCACCAGAACGTCCCGAGCGAGTCGTTCTGGCCGGACATCGATCTCGACCTCAGCGGTGCGGTGCTGGTCGAGTTCAACATGACCAACACCCGGGTGCGCGGCGCGCGGTTCGCCAACGCGACCTTCGTCGGCGCCGCGTGGTTCAACGGCGTGACCTTCGCGGGGGACGCCCGCTTCTACGACGCGACCTTCACCGGGCCCGCCCGCTTCCACAACTCGACCTTCCGCGCCAAGGCGCTGTTCCAGCGGGCCACGTTCGCCGAACCGCCGGATTTCGCGGGTGTGGTCGCGCCCGCGGAGTTCGCGGAGCGCCTTCCCGGGTCGGCTACGGCGAGCCACGACGACGACCACCAACGGTCATCGTCACCGTGACGAAAGCGGCCGGTATGGTTCCCTACGACCGTTTCATGTCTGATTTATCCCTTTTTCCGCCATCAGCTCGACGATCCGCTCGAGGTCGTCCACCGAGCCGAACTCGACCACGATCCGACCCTTCCGCTTGCCGAGTTCGACCTTGACGCGGGTGTCGAACCGGTCGGACAGGCGGTCGGCGACGTCCTGGAGGCCGGGGGCGTGCATCGGCTTGCGCGGGGCGGGCTTGGCCTTCGGCGGGGGAGCGCCCTTGGCGAGCGTCACCGCCTCCTCGGTCGCCCGCACCGACAGGCCCTCGGCCACGATGCGGGTCGCCAGGTCCTCCTGCGCGCCCGGGTCGTCGAGCCCGAGGAGCGCGCGGGCGTGACCGGCCGACAGCACGCCCGCCGCGACGCGGCGTTGGACCGGCAGGGGCAGGCGCAGCAGCCGGATGGTGTTCGTGATGACCGGGCGGCTGCGGCCGATGCGGCCTGCCAGCTCCTCGTGGGTCACCTCGAACTCGTCCAGCAGCTGCTGGTACGCCGCCGCCTCCTCCAGCGGGTTGAGCTGCACCCGGTGGATGTTCTCCAGCAGCGCGTCGCGCAGCATGGCGTCGTCGGCGGTCTGGCGGACGATCGCGGGGATGTGCTCCAGGCCCGCGCGCTGGGCGGCGCGCAGCCGCCGCTCGCCCATCACCAGTTCGTAGGCATCGTTCAGCTCCCGCACCACGATCGGCTGCATGAGGCCGAACTCGCGGATCGAGTGCTCCAGCTCGGCGAGCGCGTCCTCGTCGAAGACCTGCCGGGGCTGCTTCGGGTTCGCCGTGACCGCCGCGGTCGGCACCTCGCGGTAGACCGCGCCCGCGACCGGCTCGGCCGCGGGCGCCTCGGCCGGGGGAGTGGGCAGCTTCAGCCCGTTGGACACCGGCGCGGCGGGCGGGCCCTGCGGGATGAGGGCCGCGAGGCCGCGGCCCAGTCCACCCTTGCGGCCGCCACCGGCCGCGCTCACTGGGCCGCTCCGCGTTCGGCGATCTCCCGCGCGGCGTCGAGGTAGCTCATCGCGCCCCGGGAACCGGGGTCGTACGCGAGGACCGTCTGGCCGTAGCCCGGCGCCTCGGACACCTTCACGCTGCGCGGGATGACGGTCCGCAGCACGGTCTCGCCGAAGTGGGTGCGCACCTCGTTGGTCACCTGGTCGGCCAGCTTGGTGCGGCCGTCGTACATCGTCAGCAGGATCGTCGACACCGACAGCGCGCGGTTGAGGTGCGTCTGCACGAGCTCGATGTTGCGCAGCAGCTGGCTCAGCCCCTCCAGCGCGTAGTACTCGCACTGGATCGGGATGAGCACCTCCTGGGCGGCGACCATCGCGTTGACGGTCAGCAGCCCCAGCGACGGCGGGCAGTCGATGAACACGTAGTCGGGGTCGATCTGGTCGAGCGCCTCGTCGGAGAGCGCCTCCTTGAGCCGGGACTCCCGGCCCTGCATCGACACCAGCTCGATCTCCGAGCCCGCGAGGTCGATCGTGGCGGGCACGCAGAACAGCCGGTCCGACTGGTCGCTCAGCTGCGCGGCCTCGGCCAGGGACAGCTCGCCCAGCAGCACCTCGTAGACCGACGGCGTGCCCGAGCGGTGGTCGACGCCGAGCGCCGTGCTCGCGTTGCCCTGAGGGTCGAGGTCGATGACGAGCACGCGCAGTCCATGCATCGCCAGCGCGGCGGCCAGGTTCACCGTGCTCGTCGTCTTGCCGACGCCGCCCTTCTGGTTGGCCACGGTCAGCACGCGACGGCTCAGCGGCCGGGGGAACATCCGGTCCGGGTGCTTGATCCGGGTCGCCCGGGCGGCTTCCTCCTCGATGGGCGTCCATCCGGCGACGGACGCCGCGGTCGGCTGGCTCATCGGTCCCCCTCCGACCGCCGGTGTTTCACGTGGAACATCCTCGCTCCGTTCTCAGCCTCGACGTGCACGCTGGTCCTTCCCGGTCCGCCGCGGCAGCCGTTCGACCACCACCACGGTGGTCGGCGGATCCACCACGGTGGCGCCGCACCGCTCGATCCTGGGGTCGCCCCCGCCCGCGCGCCGGATCTCCGCGCGGTCCCGCTCGATCTCCTCGGCCGCGCTGGCCCCCTTGAGCGCGACCATCCGGCCACCCGTCCGCAGCAGCGGCAGGCACCATGCACTGAGCTTGCCCAGGGGAGCGACCGCGCGGGCGGTGACCACATCGGCCCCGGTGACCCGGTCACGCACGGCGGGCTCCTCGGCCCGCCCGCGCACCACGGCGACGGACGACAAGCCCAGAGTCTCTACCACCTCGTCCAGCCACGCCACCCGTCGCGCCATCGGTTCCACGAGCGTGATGCTCAGGTCGGGCCGGGCGATCGCCAGCGGGATGCCGGGCAGCCCGGCACCGGACCCGACGTCCACCACGCGGCCCCGCTCGGGCAGCACCTCGGCGATGACGGCGGAGTTGAGCACGTGCCGGTCCCACAGCCGGTCCACCTCGCGCGGCCCGATCAGGCCGCGGGCGACGCCGTGCACGGCCAGCAGTTCGACGAACCGCTCCGCGAGCCCGGTCCGGTCTCCGAAGACCGACGACACCCGGTCCCGATCAAGGTTCGTCATATGCCTTCCGATGTTCCACGTGAAACAGTGCGTTGCAGAGATTGTCGCCGATGCCCCCGCGACCGCCGCAGCAGACTCCCCGGTGTTTCACGTGAAACACGAAAGAGGCGCGGCCCGCTGGAGCGGACCGCGCCTCTTCCTGAACCACGCCTACTGCGGGAAGACGACCACCCGGCGTCGGGGGTCCTCGCCCTCGCTCTCGCTGTGCACGCCCTTCACGGTGGCGACCGCGTCGTGCACGACCTTGCGCTCGAACGGCGTCATCGGCTGCAGCCGGATCCGCTCGCCGGTCGACAGCGCCTTCTCGGCGGTCGCCCGGCCCAGGTCGGCCAGCTCCTCGCGGCGGGCGGCGCGCCACCCGGCGATGTCGAGCATCAGCCTGCTGCGGGTGCCGGTCTCCTGCTGCACCGCCAGCCGGGTCAGCTCCTGCAGCGACTCGAGGACGCTGCCCCGAGGACCGACGAGCTTGTCCAGGTCCTCGCCGCCGTCGATGCTCACGACCGCGCGGCTGGCCTCGACGTCGAGGTCGATGTCCCCGTCGTAGTCCAGGATGTCGAGCAGGCGCTCCAGGTAGTCGCCCGCGATGTCGCCCTCCTTGACCAACAGGTCCTCGGTGGCGGCCGCCTTCTCGACCGGCACCTCCTCGGCGGTGGTGGTCTCAGGCTCCTGCACCGTCTCCGGCACGGTAACTCCTCTCCAGGTCGAGCGACGCCTCAGCGGTTCTTGCGACCTGACTTCTTACGGGAACGGTCCGCGCTCGGACCGGGAACCTGGGTGCCGCCCGACGGCTTGCCGGTCTGCGGCTTCGCGCCGGGACGCGGCTTGCTGGCCGCGGCGGGCTTGGCGCCGCCGGTCGCGGGCTTGGCGTCCGGCTTGGCGTCCGGCTTGGCGTTCACGTCGTCGGCGGGCTTGCGCGGCGGGGCGGCCTTCTTCGCCTGGGCGGGCTTCTGCCCGGGCTTGGGCGCGGCGGCCGAGCGCTTCTCGATCGCGGCGGCCTTCGCGGCCGCCTCCTCCTTGTCGATCTTCTGGTAGACGACGTGCTGCTGCATGAGCGTCCAGCTGTTGTTGCTCAGCCAGTACATCAGCAGACCGATGGGGAAGAAGAAGCCACCGACGAGGACGCCCAGCGGGAAGATCCAGAGCGTCAGCTTGTTCATGATCGCGGTCTGCTGGGTGGCCGCGTCCGGGTTCTGCCGGGCCACCGAGTGCCGCGCGGTCAGGTGGGTCAGCACGCTGGCGAGGATCATCAGCGGGATCGCGACCAGGATGACCGAGGTCCGGTCGACGCCGTAGGCGGCGAGCTCGGCGCCGGGCTGGGTGATCCAGTTGCTCAGCCGCGCGCCGAACAGGTTGGCGTCGAGGTAGGACTGCACGCCCTGGGCGTCGAAGAAGTAGTTCTCGGTCTTGCCCGGCTCGAACTCGCGCAGGACGTGGAACAGGCCGATGAAGACCGGGATCTGCAGCAGCATCGGCAGGCAGCCGCCCAGCGGGTTGACCCCGTGCTGGGACTGCAGCTTCTGCATCTCCTGCGCGAGCTTCTGCCGGTCGTTGGCGTACTTCTTCTGCAGCTTCTTGATCTCGGGGGCGAACTCCTGCATCTTCCGCATGGAGCGCACCTGCTTGACCATGGGCTTGAACATGATCGCGCGCAGGGTGAAGACGAGGAAGACGATGCCCAGCGCCCACGAGACCGCGCTGGACTCACCGAAGATGTGACCGAAGACCCAGTGCCAGCACCACAGGATGAAGGACACCGGGTAGTAGATGAAATCGAGCACGAACTACTCCTCGGCAGCTCTCACGTCAGCCGGGCCGGTCCCGGTCAGGTTCTCGGGGTGCCGCGGCGGCACCGGGTCCAGTCCGCCGGGGTGCCACGGGCCGCAGCGCAGCAGGCGGCGCAGCGCGAGCCACGAGCCGCGCAGCGCACCGTGCTCGGTGAGGGCCTCGGCGGCGTAGGCGCTGCAACTGGGGTAGAAGCGGCACGCGGGCGGCAGCAGCGGCGAGATCCACCTGCGGTAGGCGCGCACGGGAGCCAGCAGCACCCGGGCACCAAGGCTCGGCGCGGTCCCTACCGTCACGACTCATCACCACTCGACAGCCGGAGCTTGCGAAGCGCGGCGTCGAGGTCCGCGCCGAGCTCGGCGCTGGTCGCCTCGGCGGCGCGCGGCAACGCCCGCACGACCAACGCGCTGCCCGGCGGCAGAGTTCCGAGCCGGTCGCGCACGAGGTGGCGCAGCCGCCGGGACACCCGGTGGCGGACCACCGAGTTGCCCACGGCCTTACTCACGACGAAACCGACCCTCGGCGAACCGGGGTCGGCTTCGGGGTCCGCTGGGCCCGCCACCGCGTGCACCACCAGCCGGGTGCGGCCCGCCCGGCGACCCCCGCGGGTCACCAGCCGGAAGTCCGCGCTGCTGGTCAGCCGGGCGGCCGCGGGGAGCACGGCGGCGGTTGGGCTCAGGCCGACAGCTTGTCGCGGCCCTTGCGCCGACGGGCGGCGAGGATCGCGCGACCCGCACGGGTGCGCATCCGCAGGCGGAAGCCGTGCGTCTTGGCGCGGCGACGGTTGTTCGGCTGGAAGGTGCGCTTGCTCACAGCTCTATCTCCCGGGTACTAGCCCTGCCAGTCGTTCTGGCCGTAGGTCGGGTCTCGCGCGGGCACGGCCCAGGCGGATCGCGCGCAAGCCGCTCACGGTGCGGGCACGCAGAACTCGCCCGCCGCAAGCGGGAGACCTTATGAGAGTACGCACCCGCTCTGGCGGGGACAAATCCGGGTACCCGGGGATCGCGTCTTGTGGCGACCGGCCGTCCTTGTTAGCGTGCGGGCTCTTGGCTTGCCGGACGCCGATGGGAGCCCCTGCCGGGCCGACCGTGCCGGACCACTGAGTACCGTTGACCCGCCACGGGGTGTCGCCGCGGTTCGCCGTACCTTCGTGCACAGTTGTGGACAACTGTTGTGGATGAGCGCCGGACACCCGGCGTGCGGGGGCCGTCGGAGGGGAGGGGAGCGGCGTCGATGTCCGACCACCAGATGAATCTGGGCGTGGTCTGGGAGCAGGTCGTGCGCGAGCTGTCCGCCGGAACACTGTCTCCCTCACAGCGCGCCTGGATGCGGATGACCCGCCCCATCGGCCTGCTCGACGAGACGGCGCTGCTGTCAGCGCCCAGCGAGTTCGCCAAGGAGGCGATCGAGCGCGCGCTGCGCGAGCCGATCACCTCCGCGCTCTCCCGCAGGCTCGGCCGGGTCGTGTCGCTGGCCGTCAAGGTCGACACCGCGCCCGCCCCCGTCCCGCAGCCGGTGCCCGCCCCGATCGAGGTCCCCGTCGCCGAGCCGGTCGCGCTGCCGGTCGACGCGCCCGTCGTGGCCCCTCCGGGCGCCGCGGCCGACGACGACGGCGAGGAGGTGGACGAGGAGGGCGACGCGCTCGCCGCCGTCCACGAGATCTGGCCGACGTTCAACGGCAGCCGCCCGGCGACCGGCCAGCCCTACACCGCGCCCGCGCAGCCGCAGACGTCCAAGACCCGGCTGAACGAGAAGTACACCTTCGACACGTTCGTCATCGGCGCGTCCAACCGCTTCGCGCACGCGGCGTCGGTCGCGGTGGCCGAGGCGCCCGCCCGCGCGTACAACCCGCTGTTCATCTGGGGCGAGTCCGGGCTGGGCAAGACGCACCTGCTGCACGCCGTGGGCCACTACGCGCAGCGCCTGTTCCCGGGGATGCGCGTGCGGTACGTGTCCACCGAGGAGTTCACCAACGACTTCATCAACTCGCTGCGCGACGACCGCAAGGTGGCCTTCCAGCGCCGCTACCGCGACATCGACGTGCTGCTGGTGGACGACATCCAGTTCCTGGAGGGCAAGGAAGGCACCCAGGAGGAGTTCTTCCACACCTTCAACACGCTGCACAACGCCAACAAGCAGATCGTGGTGTCCTCCGATCGGCCGCCCAAGCGGCTGGAGACCCTGGAGGACCGGCTGCGCACGCGGTTCGAGTGGGGCCTGATCACCGACATCCAGCCGCCGGAGCTGGAGACCCGCATCGCCATCCTGCGGAAGAAGGCGGCCCAGGACCGCCTGGCCGTCCCCGGCGAGGTGCTGGAGTTCATCGCCGCCCGGGTCGAGGCCAACATCCGCGAGCTGGAGGGCGCCCTGATCCGGGTGACCGCGTTCGCCTCGCTCAACCGGCAGCCGGTCGAGGTCGGCCTGGCCGAGATCGTGCTGCGCGACCTCATCCCGGACTCCCAGGCCCCGGAGATCTCCGCGGCCACGATCATGGCCGTCACTGCCGAGTACTTCGGCGTCTCCATCGACGACCTCTGCGGCCCCGGCAAGACGAAAGCGCTTGCGGCCGCCCGGCAGATCTCCATGTACCTGTGCCGTGAGCTGACCGACCTGTCACTCCCCAAAATCGGCCAGACCTTCGGCGGCCGCGACCACACCACGGTCATGCACGCCGACAAGAAGATCCGCAAGGAAATGGCCGAGCGCCGCCGGGTCTACGACCAGGTGCAGGAGCTCACCACCCGCATCAAGCAGCGCGCGCGCGGCTGACCCCCGACACGAGCGACGGCCCCCGAGCGGATCCGTCCATCCGCTCGGGGGCCGTCGGTCAGGGGTTACGGCTTGTCGGTCTTCAGCGTGTAGCTGCCCGAGCCGCTGTAGGCGTGCACGCGCCAGCGGTAGTAACCGGCCGTGCCGTTGTACTCGACCTCTTCACTGGCAGCGGGCGTGGTGCCCGACTGCACGTTGGCCCAGGTCGACCCGTTCCACTTCTGCAGGTACAGGTCGTAGTCGGCGCCCGAGGGGCCCGCGAGGCAGCCGCGGTGGGTGCCGGAGGCGCTGCTGTAGTAGTAGCTGCCGTTGGGCTGGTAGACCGAGCCGCCCGCGTTCAGCGAGCCGGTGAAGGTCTCCTCGGAGCAGTTGCCCGGCTCCGGGTCGGGGTCGGGGCCGCCGCCGTCGAGGTCGCCGGTGTAGCCCTCGATCCACGACTTGAACGCCGGGACCTTCATGTAGATGGACGGCGCCTCGGCGCAGGTCGGCTGGCCCTGGCCCGCGCGGCTGGTGGCGCCGCCGAGCTCCCAGCGGTTGTTCGCCCGCACGACCAGCGGGCCGCCGGAGTCGCCGTAGCAGGCGCCCGCGCCGTAGGAGTCGCCGACGCACAGCTCGTAGTTCGGCTGGTAGCCCGCGGTGCAGCCGCTGGAGAGCAGCGTGGTGTCGAGCTGCATCAGCTGGTTCGGGGCGCTGCCGCAGCCGCGGGTCGGGCAGGTCTGCCCGTGGCCCATGATCCGCACCGCGGTGCCCGCGGTCAGCGCGGTGTCGGTGATCTTGATGGGGGTCTGCGTCGACGCGCTGCCGAGCTTCAGCAGGGCGATGTCGTAGCCGCTCGGGCCGCCAATCTGCTGCACGACCGTGCGCGACTCGCCCGAGGACAGGGTGGTCCCGCCGATGCGCACGGAGGTGACGCTGCCGATGCAGTGGTCGGCGGTGACGACCCACAGCGGCGCGATCAGCGAGCCGCCGCAGCCGAAGCGGCCGTTGGACAGCAGCTTGGTGTAGAAGGGGTAGTTCTCCGACGCGGGGTCGCCGCCGATGATGTACGGCTGCACATCACCTGTTGTCGAGCTCGGCGGCGCGGCCTGGGCCGGGCCTGTCAGTGCGATCAACCCGCCGGTACAGGTCGCCGCCGCGGCGAAGGCCGCCGCGATCTTCCGAAGCCGCATTCCGGCTTCTCCTTCCATATGCAGGGATCGCCCCGCGCGCAGGGTTGCGCGAGGCGCACCGTCACTATGCGGTCACGCGACGCGGCGGGAACAATCACACTTGGCCATAGCTTCACTGGATGGCCGGAGGTTTTATTGCGGCCGTGGAGGGCCGGAGCGGAGATCTGTGTCACCGATCGGGTGCGGTTCGGCCATCCACAGCCCTGTGGGTGGCGTCGGGACAGCCTGGGGGCTACTCGGTGCACAACTGGGGATCGCGCTGTGGACAACCGGGCCGGTCTGTGGAGCGCTCGTCCACAGGCTCGAGCTGTCCACGGGCGGGCCGAGTTGTCCACGGGCTCCATGCCCCGGTCGTCCACATCGATCCGCGCCGGGTGACCTGCGAGGACGGGCGTTGTCCACACAACCCACAGCCCTTACTACTACTGCTGTCTTTGCTCTTCCTCCACAAGAACAAAAAGAAGAAACAGGGGATCGCCGAATCTGGGGACAGCGGGCCGGGACCGCCCCTCCCGCTCGCCCGCCCCGACATGACGACCACGCCGTGAACGCTCTACGGTTGGGCCCTACAGCGTGGACAGCCCACCCGGGTCACGCCCCCGGCGTGGTCGACCCGCACGGGCGGTGGAAAGGACTCCCATGAAGATCCGCGTCGAGCGCGACAGCCTCGCCGACGCTGTCGCCTGGGTGGCGCGCAGCCTTCCTTCTCGGCCTCCGGTGCCCGTCCTCGGCGGTGTGCTGCTGGACGCCACGGCGGCCGACGGCGCCGACAGCGCGTCCGGCCTGACCGTCTCCGGCTTCGACTACGAGGTCTCCGCGACGGTCAACGTGCCCGCCACGATCGCCGACGAGGGCCGCACCCTCGTCTCCGGGCGGCTGCTCGCCGACATCACCAAGGCGCTGCCCGCCCAGCCGGTGGAGATCTCCGTCGACGGCGCGCGCGTCGCCATCACCTGCGGCAGCGCCAAGTTCAGCCTGCCGACCATGCCCGTCGAGGACTACCCGTCGCTGCCCGCCATGCCCCAGCACGCCGGTGAGGCCGCGGGCGAGGTCTTCGGCCAGGCCGTCAGCCAGGTCGCCGTGGCCGCGGGCAAGGACGACACGCTCCCGATGCTGACCGGCGTGCGGGTGGAGATCGCGGGCGACAAGCTCACCCTGGTCGCCACCGACCGCTTCCGCCTCGCCATGCGCGAGTTCGAGTGGAAGCCCAGCGGCGACGTCGAGGACGCCGCCGTGCTCGTCCCGGCCCGCACCCTGGCCGACGCCGCCAAGGCGCTCGGCTCCTCCGGGCGCACCGTCGAGCTGGCGCTGTCCTCCGGCGACGGCCTGCTCGGCCTGTCCGGCTCCGGCCGCCGCGCGACCACCCGGCTGCTCGACGCGGAGTTCCCGCGCTACCGCCAGCTGCTGCCCAACGAGCAGAGCTCCAGCGCGATCATCGCCGTCGCCCCGCTGGTCGAGGCGATCAAGCGCGTGTCGCTGGTGGCCGAGCGCGGCACCCAGGTCCGGCTGGAGTTCGCCGACGGCGGCCTGCGCCTGTCCGCGGGCGGCGACGACGAGGGCAGCGCGGAGGAGGAGCTGCCGGTGGAGTTCACCGGCGACCCGGTCACCATCGCGTTCAACCCGGCCTACCTGCAGGACGGCCTGGCCGCCCTGCACGCCGACCGCGCGGAGCTGTCGTTCACCACGCCGAACCGGCCTGCGTTGATCAAGCCGGTCGGGGAGGATGGGGAGGTCACCCCCGGGTACCTCTACCTGCTCATGCCGGTCCGCCTTCCCGGCTGACCCGGCTCCAACCGAGAGGAGCACCGTGCAGCTCGGACTCGTCGGCCTCGGCAAGATGGGCTTCAACATGCGCGAGCGGCTGCGCGCCGCCGGGCACGAGGTCGTCGGCTACGACCGCAACCCCGAGGTCAGCGACGCCGAGTCGCTGGCCGACATGGTCGGCAAGCTGGAAGCGCCGCGGACGGTGTGGGTCATGGTCCCCGCGGGCCAGCCGACCCGCACCGTCGTCGCCGAGCTGGGCGACCTGCTCAGCGAGGACGACCTCGTCATCGACGGCGGCAACTCCCGCTACACCGACGACCGCGGCAACGCCGACCTGCTCGCCGCCGACGGCGTCGGCTACCTCGACGTCGGCGTGTCCGGCGGGGTCTGGGGCCGGGAGAACGGCTACGGCCTGATGGTCGGCGGCGACGCGAAGTTCGTCGAGCGGGCCATGCCGATCTTCGACGCGCTGCGCCCGGAGGGTCCCCGCGAGGAGGGCTTCGTGCACGCCGGGGCCACCGGCGCGGGCCACTACGCGAAGATGGTGCACAACGGCATCGAGTACGGCCTGATGCAGGCCTACGCCGAGGGCTACGAGCTGCTCGACGCGGCCAGCGAGGTCACCGACGTGCGCGGCGTGCTCAAGGCGTGGACGCGCGGCACCGTGGTCCGGTCGTGGCTGCTCGACCTGCTGGTCAAGGCGCTGGACGAGGACCCGAGGCTCAGTGGGATCAGCGGGTACGTCGAGGACTCCGGCGAGGGCCGGTGGACCGTCGAGGAGGCGGTGCGCCACGCCGTCCCCGCCCCGGTGATCTCCGCGGCGCTGTTCGCCCGGTTCGGCTCCCGCCAGCCCGACTCGCCCGCGATGAAGGCGGTGTCCGCGCTGCGCAACCAGTTCGGCGGCCACGCGGTGCACAAGGCGGGCCCCACCTCGGGGGCAGGCGAAACACACTAGATGCACGTCCGGCACTTACAGGTGGCCGACTTCCGCTCGTGGGAGCGCGCCGACCTGGACCTGGAGCCGGGCCCCTCGGTGCTCGTCGGCCGCAACGGCCAGGGCAAGACCAACCTGGTCGAGGCGGTCGGCTATGTGGCGACCCTGTCATCGCACCGGGTCGCCGCCGACGCGCCGCTGGTCCGGCACGGCGCGCAGCGCGCCATCGTGCGGCTGGCCGTGGTCAACGACGACCGCGAGCTGACCGTGGAACTGGAGATCACCCCGGGCAAGGCCAACCGGGCGCGGGTCAACCGGGGCGCGGTCGGCAGGCCCCGCGACGTCCTGGGCATCCTGCGCACGGTGCTGTTCGCGCCCGAGGACCTGGCCCTCGTCCGCGGCGACCCGGGCGAGCGGCGCCGGTTCCTCGACGACCTGCTCGTCCAGCGCGCCCCGCGCTACGCCGGGGTGCGCGCCGACTACGACAAGGTGCTGCGCCAGCGCAACGCCCTGCTCAAGAGCGCGGCCGCGAACCGGCGCGCCCGCCGCGCCGACCCGGAGGCGCTGTCCACCCTCGACGTGTGGGACGGCCACCTCGCCGCGCACGGCGCGCAGCTGCTCGCGGCCCGGCTCGACCTCGTCGCCGCGCTGCGGCCGAGGGTCGCCGAGGCCTACGCCGGGGTCGCGCCGGAGTCAGCGCCCGCCCGCATCGCCTACCGCGCCGGTGTCGGGCTGCCCTCGGGATACGGCGACGACGTGCCCGCGGACCTCGCCGTCGTGTCCGACGCGCTGCTCACCGCCATGGCCGAGCGCCGCGACGCCGAGCTGGAGCGCGGCGTCAGCCTGGTCGGCCCGCACCGCGACGAGCTGGAGCTCGCGCTCGGCGACCTCCCGGCGAAGGGGTACGCCAGCCACGGCGAGTCCTGGTCCTTCGCGCTCGCCCTGCGCCTAGGCTCCTACGAACTGCTGCGCGCCGAGGGCAGCGAGCCGGTGCTCATCCTCGACGACGTCTTCGCCGAGCTCGACCGGGCCCGGCGGGAGCGCCTCGCCGAGACCGCGCTCGCCGCCGAGCAGGTGATCGTCACCGCCGCGGTCGCCGAGGACGTGCCCGAGGAGCTGGACGGCGCGCGGTACCGGGTGGCCGACGGGGAGGTGCAGCGTGTCCGATGACCTCTTCGGCGGCGCGCTGTTCGCCGAACCCGATCGGACTAGCGCTGGACCACAACCGGTGACCAGATCCGGCCGGAAGAACCCCACATCTGGGGACAACCCTGTGGATAGTGTGGATAACACGGTCACCGAGCGAGCGTTCGGCCTAGCGGGCGCGACCGGATCCGGTGAGTCATCCACACCCGGGCGTGAACCCGGTACAGAGCGTGACGAGGCGTTGCGCGGACCGGACCTCGCCCGCGCCGCCCTCGAGGCGGCCCGCAAGCAGGCCCGCGCCAAGCCGAGGCGCGGTGTTCCACGTGGAACAGCGACCGGCGCGCGCAGGCGTCGCCGCTGGTCGGGGCCCGGCGCCGACGAGCGCGATCCGCAGCCGTTGGGCAGACTTGCCTCCAGGCTGGCCGCCGACCGCGGCTGGTCCGACCAGCTCGCGGGCGGCCGCGTGTTCGGCAGGTGGGCCGCCCTGGTCGGCGCGGAGGTCGCCGAGCACGCCAAGCCGCTGTCGCTCAAGGACGGCGAGCTGACCGTGCAGGCGGAGAGCACCGCGTGGGCCACGCAGCTGCGGCTGCTCCAGCGCCAGCTGCTCGCCCGGATCGCCGCGGGCGTGGGCGCTGGCGTGGTCCGCAGGCTGAAGGTGCAGGGCCCCGCGGCGCCGAGTTGGCGCTACGGCCCCCGGCACGTCCCCGGGCGCGGGCCTCGCGATACCTACGGTTGAAAATCGCGGCTTGAAGTGCCGTGACCGGCGTCCGGACCCGCGCCACTCTCGATCGGGGCGTCTGTGAGCAAAACAGGCGGGTCCTTGGGCCGCTTCTGAAACGGCGCACCAGTAGTATGGGCGACAGGCACGCGCGGGCCCCCAGACCAACGGCCGCCGCCCACGAAGCAGACCGATCGCCTGAGGAGACACCGCCACGTGGCTGACAAGCAGGAGAACACCTACGGTGCCGGTTCCATCGGGGTCCTCAAGGGTCTGGAGGCCGTCCGACTCCGCCCCGGCATGTACATCGGTTCCACGGCAGAGCCAGGCCTGCACCACCTGATCTGGGAGGTCGTCGACAACAGCGTCGACGAGGCCATGGCAGGCCACGCGACCAGGGTCGAGGTCACGCTGCTGGCCGACGGCGGCGTCCGGGTCGACGACGACGGCCGCGGCATCCCCGTCGACGAGCACCCCGAGGAGAAGCGCTCCGCGCTCGAGGTCGTCATGACCGTCCTGCACGCGGGCGGCAAGTTCGACAGCGACAGCTACGCCGTCTCCGGCGGTCTGCACGGTGTCGGCATCTCCGTGGTCAACGCGCTGTCCACCCGGCTGTACGCCGAGGTCAAGCGCCAGGGCCACGTGTGGCGCCAGGAGTACCGCGACTCCGAGCCGGTCACCCCCGTGCAGCGCGGCGAGGAGACCGAGGAGACCGGCACCTCGATCAGCTTCTGGCCGGACGGCAAGATCTTCGAGACCACCACCTTCAACGCCGAGACCGTCGCCCGGCGCCTGCAGGAGATGGCCTTCCTCAACAAGGGCCTGACGATCTCCCTGCGCGACGAGCGCGTCTCCGACGAGGAGGCGGCCGAGGACGTGGTCGGCCAGGCCGCGCGGGTCAAGGAGCGCACGTTCCACTACCCGGGCGGGCTCGAGGACTTCGTCAAGCACATCAACCACGCCCGCGAGCCCCTGCACCGCAACGTCATCGCCTTCGAGGCCGAGGACAAGGACAAGGGCATCCAGGTCGAGGTCGCGATGCAGTGGAACACCGGCTACAGCGAGTCGGTGCACACCTTCGCCAACACGATCAACACCCCCGAGGGCGGCACGCACGAGGAGGGCTTCCGCGCGGCGCTGACCCGCGTGGTCAACCTCTACGCGCGCGACAAGAAGCTGCTCAAGGAGAAGGACGCCAACCTCGGCGGCGACGACGTGCGCGAGGGCCTGGCCGCGATCGTGTCGGTGAAGCTGTCCGAGCCGCAGTTCGAGGGCCAGACCAAGCAGAAGCTGGGCAACAGCGAGGCCAAGACGTTCGTCCAGGCCACCTGCAACGAGTGGCTGGCCGACTGGTTCGAGCGCAACCCGACCGAGGCCAAGCTGATCGTCACCAAGGCGGTGTCCTCCGCGCAGGCCAGGATGGCCGCGCGCAAGGCCCGCGAGCTGGTCCGCCGCAAGGGCGCGCTGGACATCGGCGGCCTGCCCGGCAAGCTGCGCGACTGCCGCTCGACCAACCCCGAGGAGTGCGAGCTCTACATCGTCGAGGGCGACTCGGCGGGCGGCTCGGCCAAGGACGGGCGCGACTCGCGGTTCCAGGCGATCCTGCCGATCCGCGGGAAGATCATCAACGTGGAGAAGGCGCGCATCGACCGCGTGCTGAAGAACACCGAGGTGCAGAGCCTGATCACCGCGCTGGGCACGGGCATCCAGGAGGACTTCGACCTCGCCAAGCTGCGCTACCACAAGATCGTGCTGATGGCCGACGCCGACGTCGACGGCAAGCACATCACCACCCTGCTGCTCACCCTGCTGTTCCGGTTCATGCGCCCGCTCATCGAGCACGGGCACGTGTACCTGTCGCAGCCGCCCCTCTACAAGATCAAGTGGCAGCGCTCCGAGCCCGAGTACGCCTACTCCGACCCCGAGCGCGACGGCCTGCTCGAGGCGGGCATCGCCGCGGGCAAGAAGATCAACAAAGAGGACGGCATCCAGCGCTACAAGGGTCTCGGCGAGATGAACGCCGAGGAGCTGTGGGAGACCACGATGGACCCGGCCAACCGGCTGTTCCTGCGGGTCAACCTCGAGGACGCCGCCCAGGCCGACGAGCTGTTCAGCGTGCTCATGGGCGAGGACGTCGACGCCCGGCGCTCCTTCATCACCCGCAACGCCAAGGACGTCCGCTTCCTCGATGTCTGATCGATCGATGGCTGATCCGGCGTCCGCACGCCGCGCCGACACACCGCTCGAAGGGATTCACCTGCCGTGACCGAGACCTTGCCGCCGCCAGGCGATCGCATCGAGCCGGTCGACATCCAGCAGCAGATGCAGAGCTCGTACATCGACTACGCGATGAGCGTGATCGTGTCCCGGGCCCTGCCGGACGTCCGCGACGGCCTCAAGCCGGTCCACCGCCGCGTCCTGTACTCCATGTACGACACGGGCCTGCGCCCCGAACGCAGCTACGTCAAGTGCTCCCGCGTCGTCGGCGACGTCATGGGCAACTACCACCCCCACGGCGACTCGTCGATCTACGACACCCTCGTCCGCCTGGCCCAGCCGTGGTCCATGCGCTACCCCCTGGTCGACGGCCAGGGCAACTTCGGCTCCCCGGGCAACGACCCGGCAGCCGCCATGAGGTACACCGAGGCCAGGCTCATGCCGCTGGCCATGGACATGCTGCGCGACATCGGCGAGGACACCGTCGACTTCGCGCCGAACTACGACGGCAAGACCAGTGAGCCCAAGGTCCTGCCCGCGCGCATCCCGAACCTGCTGGTCAACGGCGGCAGCGGCATCGCCGTCGGCATGGCGACCAACATCCCGCCGCACAACCTGCGCGAGGTCGCCGACGGTGTCGTCTGGGCGCTGGACAACCCCGACGCCGACGACGAGGAGACGCTGGCGCAGCTCATGCTGCGGGTCAAGGGGCCGGACTTCCCGACGCACGGGCTGATCCTGGGGACCGCGGGCATCGAGGAGGCCTACCGGACCGGCCGGGGGTCGGTGCGGATGCGGGCGGTCGTCGAGGTCGAGGAGGACGCCAAGGGGCGCACGATCCTCGTCGTCACCGAGCTGCCCTACCAGGTCAACCCGGACAACCTGATCGAGAACATGGCGCAGCTGGTGCGCGACGGCAAGCTCACCGGCATCTCCGAGATCGCCGACGAGTCCAACCGGCGCAGCGGCATGCGCATCGTCATCGGGCTCAAGCGCGACGCGGTCGCCAAGGTCGTGCTGAACAACCTCTACAAGCACACCCAGCTGCAGCACACGTTCGGCGTCAACATGCTGGCCCTGGTCGACGGCGTGCCGCGCACGCTGCGGCTGGACCAGATCGTGCGCCACTACGTGAAGCACCAGATCGAGGTCATCGTCCGGCGCACGCGCTACCGGCTGCGCAAGGCCGAGGAGCGCGCCCACATCCTGCGCGGCTACCACAAGGCGCTCGACCAGCTCGACGAGGTCATCGCCCTGATCCGCCGGTCGCCGTCGGCCGACGAGGCGCGCGTGGGCCTGATGTCGCTGCTCGAGGTCGACGAGATCCAGGCGACCGCGATCCTGGAGCTGCAGCTGCGCCGCCTCGCCGCCCTGGAGCGGCAGCGGATCATCGACGAGCTCGGCGAGATCGAGCGCTACATCGGCGAGCTGAACGCGATCCTGGCCAGCGACGAGCGCCAGCGCCACATCGTGCGCGACGAGCTGATGGAGATCGTCGAGAAGCACGGCGACGACCGGCGCACCCGGATCGTGCCGTTCGACGGCGACGTGTCGGTCGAGGACCTGATCGCGGTCGAGGACGTCGTCGTCACCATCACCCGGACCGGGTACGCCAAGCGCACCAAGACCGACCTGTACCGGGCGCAGAAGCGCGGCGGCAAGGGCGTGCAGGGCGCGGGGCTCAAGCAGGACGACATCGTGGCGCACTTCTTCGTGTGCTCCACCCACGACTGGATCCTGTTCTTCACCAATCAGGGTCGTGTCTATCGCGCGAAGGCGTACGAGCTGCCCGAGGCCAACCGGGCCGCGCGCGGGCAGCACGTGGCGAACCTGCTGGCGTTCCAGCCCGACGAGACCATCGCCCAGGTCATCCAGATCAAGGACTACCAGGTCGCGCCGTACCTGGTGCTGGCCACGAAGAACGGCCTGGTGAAGAAGTCGCGCCTGGCCGACTTCGACAGCAACCGATCGGGTGGTCTCATCGGTATCAACCTGCGTGAGGACGACGAGCTGGTCGGCGCGGTGCTGTGCGCGGCCGACGACGACCTGCTGCTCATCTCCGCGGGCGGCCAGTCCATCCGCTTCCACGCCGACGACGACGCGCTGCGCCCGATGGGCCGGGCGACCTCCGGCGTCACCGGCATGCGGTTCAACTCCGGCGACGAGCTGCTCACCGTCGGCGTGGTCCGCGAGGACACGTTTGTTTTGGTCGCGACCCGGGGTGGGTACGCCAAGCGCACGCCGATCGGGGACTACACGGCCCAGGGTCGCGGCGGCAAGGGCGTGCTCACCATCCAGCACGACGAGCGGCGTGGGAGGCTGGTGGGAGCGCTGATCGTCGACGAGAGCGACGAGCTGTACGCGATCACGTCCTCGGGCGGCGTCATCCGGACCAGCGCCCGCGAGGTGCGCAAGGCGGGCCGCCAGACGAAGGGCGTGCGGTTGATGAACCTGGGAGAGGGGACCACCCTGGTAGCCATCGCCCGCAGCGCCGAGGAGCCCGACGACGCCATCGCCGACGGCGGTGTCGTGGAGGGCGCCGAGGGCGGTGTCGTCGAAGGCGGCGGCGAGATCGATGGCGGTGTCGAGACCGATGGCACAGAGGCGCAGACCGACGCAGGCAGCGAGACGTAGGGGATTTCGCAGGTGACAGCACCCGACAAGCCGGAAGGCACCGAGCCGGAGGGCCCCGCAGAGCGCACCTCGGTCATCGCCGCCGGGCAGACGGACAACGAGGCCGACGACCGCGCCGACGACCAGGCGGCGGTGGCCACCCCACCGCCCTGGCAGCGGGTCAACGCCGACGAGCAGGCCGGGACGGCGCAGGACGCCACCCAGCACCTGCCGGTCAACGGCGACTCCCCGAGCTGGCCCACGGCGGGCGACAACCACGACGCGGCCACCGTCACGGTGCAGCGCCCCGTGGTCAGCGGCTCCGCGGCGCCCCGGCTTTTCGGGGGCGCACCGGCGCCGAACGAGGTGCACGACAGCGGCGTGCGCACGGGCGGCTTCGGCACCGGCGGCCTCAGCGGCCTCGGCGCGAGCAGCAGTCCCCCCTCGGCCCTGCGCAGGCCCGGCCGCGGCCCGCGCCGGGCCAACCTGCAGATCAAGCGCTTCGACCCGTGGTCGGTGCTCAAGCTGTCGCTGGTCCTGGGCGTGGCCCTGTTCTTCGTCTGGCTGGTCGCCGTCGGCGCGCTGTACGCGGTGCTCGACGGCATGGGCGTCTGGGACAAGGTCAACGGCATCTCCGACGAACTGCTCAACGCCAACACCGCGGGCGGCGGCGACCCGCTGATCAGCGCGGGCCGCGTGTTCGGCATCGCGGCGATCATCGGCGCGATCAACATCGTGCTGTTCAGCGCCCTGGCGACGGTCGGCGCGTTCGTCTACAACGTGTCCGCCGACCTGGCGGGCGGCCTGGAGGTCACCCTCGCCGAGCGCGAGTGACCACCCGGTTTGGGGCCGGGCGGCGGGCTGCTGTAGCCTTTCGTTCGTTCCCACGGGCCTATAGCTCAGGCGGTTAGAGCACTTCGCTGATAACGAAGGGGTCGGAGGTTCAAGTCCTCCTAGGCCCACCCGGGATGAGGGCGATCCGAGCACACGGGTCGCCCTTCATCATTCCCGGCATCGCCCGACCAGGTGACCGGGCCGGTGGCTAGACTGGGGCGAGCGCCCTTCCCGGGCGGTCCAGAGGTTATGAGGAGGCAGGGGTCGTGAAGAAGGTTCTCGCGCTGGCCGCCATCGTCGGTGGGGTGCTGTTCGTCGTGCGTCGCAAGAGCGCGGCCAAGGCAGAGGCCAACCTGTGGCGTGAGGCCACCGCGCCCGCCAAGTGAGGCTTGTCGGACACGACCCCTCGTGTCCGATTCGGGGACGTAGCTCAATTGGCAGAGCACTGCCTTTGCAAGGCAGGGGTTAGGGGTTCGATTCCCCTCGTCTCCACACCTGAACGACCGAAGGCCCAGTAGCCGGGATCGCCCCGCCTGCTGGGCCTTCGTCGATCACCGGGCCGCCTGCTCGACGTCCTGCAGCGCCCGACTGCCGAGGATGATCAGTCGTTCGAGGGCGGTCGGTCGCCGATCCTGAGCCCACCAACTGGCCCGGGGCGGGATCACACGTCGACGGCCAGGCGGTCGGCGAGGTGTTGCACGGGTGTTTGGCGGCGCTTGGCGCGTTCTGCCAGTTCGCGGACTGTTTGTCGGCCCAAGGTGTGGTAGCGCAGCCACTCCGGGGCGGTTCGCTCGGCTGCCAGGAGTTGGTCGACCGCGGCTTCGTCGTGGTCGAGTTCGCTGTGGGCGATGGCGAGGTCGAGCAGGTGGCGGGCTCGCCAGGTCGGCGAGACCCAGCCCTGTCGCGGCAGCTCCTCGGCGAGGGTCAGCGCCTTGTCGAACTGTTCGCTCTCCACCGCGGCGTTGACCGCCGCGATGCTGGCGTTGGTCGGACCGAACGGGGTGGCGTAGAGGTTGAGGTCGCTGCCGATCCGGGCGGCCGCGGCGCGTGCCAGGCTCAGGTGTTCGTCGCTGCGCCCGACCCGCTTGTCGCGCACGGCGGCGCTGGCGGCGCGCAGCAGGAGAATGCCCCAGACGGCCAGGCGTTCGGGTGGGTCGCGGACGAAGTCCGGACCCATCCGCTCGGCTTGGCGCAGTGCCGCGTTCTCGGCGTCGGCGAGCCGACCTTGCTTGAAGAAGACCCAAGACAGGGCCGAGACGTTCATGGCGTGGAGCAACTCGTCGTCGGACTTCTCGGCTGCTTCCTGAGCGCGGATGAGGCCGATATAGCCGATGTCCGCCTTGCCGAGCCCGGTCATCATGGTCGAGGCGATCTGGAGGGCTTCGGACAACAAGCCGTATGCCGCCACCTGGTCCTGACCGGAGAGCGCCCGGGTGGCGGCCCGGGCTTCGGCCATCAGACCGGGCAGCATGGCCCCGAGCTGCGCGAAGCTGCCGTGCTGGCGGATGTGCTCGGCTTCCTTGAGCGCGCTGTGCAGGTGCTCGATGGTGGGCGGCTCATCGTCGAAGACGTTGTCGTCGCCGAGTCCGGGGAAGTGGTCGAGGGCGCTCAGCTCGTCGCGGATGGCGAGGATGCCCACCGCTGCCTCGTCGACCGTCGCCTGGATCGTGCCTGCCTGCCCGAGGAGCCTGGGAAGCTCGATGTCCAACGCCCGTGCCAGGCGGGTCAGCGAACTCATGCTCGCCGTGTGCCGCACCTCCTGCTCCAGCTTCCGCACCAGGTCGACGCTGACCTGCGCTTTCTCGGCCAACTGCTCCTGGGTGAGCAGGCGGCGGGTCCGCGCCCGCTTGACGCGCGCGCCCAGGCTCACGTCGTTGCTGGTCAAGAGGCCATCACCTCCAGTCGGATGGGTCCACGGTACGGCCGATCGCGGTGCCGATGAAGGCAGGGAATCTCGTGGCCCGCTTCCGGGTCGTCTTCGGGGTAAACCCCGATTCCGCGCGGCGGTCGCGCGCTTACGTTGGGGTGTATGCAGAACGCGATTGTGTCTACTGTGGCCGTTCTTGGGTTGACCGCCGGGTTGCCCGCTCCGTCCGGGGAGCTGCCGGTGGGGGTCGGCTCGCTACGGGTCGTCGATCGGGAGCGCGGGGATCCGTTGGGGGGTGTGGACTATCGGGAGCTGATGGTCGACATCCGGTATCCGGCGCGGTGGGAGGCGGGGGAGGCGGCGGCGCAGTTCGGGGCGGGGGAGGCGGCGGCGTTCGGGGAGTTGGCCGGGCGGTTCAACTACGGGGTCGAGCCGGGGGGTTTCGACTGGGCCGCGACGCGCACGCACGCCTACCGGGACGTGCCGGTCAGGGAGGGGCGGTGGCCGGTCGTCATCTACTCGCCGGGGTTGGGGGACGCGCGGGCCTGGAACACCGGGTTGGTGGACGACCTGGTCAGCCGAGGCCACGTCGTCATCACCATCGACCACACCTACGACTCCTCCGGCGTGCAGTTCCCGGGCGGGCGGGTCGTGCGGAGCGTGTTGTTCGACGCGGAGCCGTCCCGCGAGCTGATCAAGACCGTGCTCGACACCCGGGTGGCCGACCTGCGGTTCGTGCTCGACCAGCTGCCGCACGTGGCGGCGCGGTTCCGGATGGATCTGCGGCGGGTCGCCGTGGTCGGGCACTCGGCGGGTGGGGCCGCCGGACTGCAGGCCATGTACGAGGACGCGCGCATCCAGGCGGCGGTCAACTTCGACGGGCAGCTGTCCTACGCGTTCACCGACGACGGCAGCGACCTCATCCAGGTCGCCCAGGCTGGCCTCTGCCGCCCGTTCCTCCTCGTCGGCGCCGGACCGCCCAAGCCGTCGTGGCGGGCGCTCATGGCGCACTCGGAGGGCCCGCACAGCGCCCTCAGCGCGCCGCACGCCACGCACGCGTCGTTCACCGACGCGGAGGCGCTGCTGCGGGGCGACCCGCACGGGCTCGTCGAGTGGAACCGCCGGGTCGTTGCCGACTTCCTCGACCGCGCCATCGGCTAGTGCTGGTTCCACGTGGAACCAAGGCGGCCTGCGCCGGTCCCCGCGCAGGCCGCCTGACGGTCACGCGGGGATGAGGAAGCCGTCGTTGGCCTGCTCCGCCGACGACGCCGTCCGGATCTTCGCCAGCGCCGTGTCCAGCGCCCAGCGGCCGGGGCCGATGACGGCGATGACCAGGAACGCCCAGCAGAACAGCGCCGAGAGCTCACCGCCGTTGGTCAGCGGGGAGAGGTCCTTCGGCTGGTGCGCGACGAAGTACGCGTAGGCCATCGAGCCCGAGCACAGCAGCGCCGCGATTCGGGTGGTGAGGCCGACGAGCACGAGCGCGCCCGCCACCAGCTGGATCACCGCCGCCCACCAGGTGGGCCACTGCCCGATCTCCGGGGTGACACCGCTGCGCGGCGTGCCCATGAAGCTGAACAGGGTCGCGGTGCCGTGGAACGTGAACAGCAGCGCGATGACGATCCGGAACATCTCCAGCACGTGGGGTTTCGATCGCTCGATCAGGTCCATTGTCGGTTGCCCTCTCTGGTCAATCGGCAGGGTGCTCACTTTCTGGTGGCGTAGGCCACACTTGGAGTAATGCCTATCGCGATCGTGCGGTTCAATGAGTGGCGTGGATCACACTCGACTGGGTCTGGTTGACTGCACCCGCCATGAACCGAGTCCTCCTCGTGCTCCCGCTGGTCGCGGTCGCCGCCTGCACGGCGAACCCGGCGCCGGGACCCGCGCCCACGACCCCGCCGGAGACCACGACCACCGCGAGCCCGCCCGCCGAGGCGCCGCCCGCGCCGGAGCCGTCGGCCGACGGACCGTGCCCGTACCTGGAGACCGAGGAGGTGGCGAACGCCAACGGCCAGCGGGTCGGGAGCGTGAAGACCTCCGACGGCGACCCGCCGAGCTGCTTCTTCTACCGCCCCGACGGCAGCGTGCAGCTCACCGTGCGGATCTACAGCGGTGACGAGGCGGCCGCCAAGGCCGTCGTCGACGAGGCCGCGCCGGTGGACAGCTCCAACCCGGCCAACGCCCCCGCCGGGTGGAAGGGCGGCTCGCTCGCCGGGGACGACGGCGCGCTGTACGCGGTCGCCAAGGACGGCACCGCCGTCGTCGTCAGCACCAACCAGGAGCAGACGATCAAGGCGCGCCGGATCACCGAGACGGTCATCAAGAATCTGGGCCTCTGACGCAAAACGGGCCGCGCCCCCCACTGGGGGAGCGCGGCCCGTTTCCGTGATCGGCTAGTTCTGCTTCTCCGCCGTGATCCGCACCTCGGGCTTGGCCTGCCCGTTGCGCTCGGCCGAGGTCTGCTCGGGCATCGGCGTCGGGACGACCGGCGTGACGACCTCCTCCTCGGTCCGCTTCTTCCCGCGCAGCGCCACGACGGCGCCCGCCGCCATCGCGACGGCGGCGATCAGCCACGGCCAGCGCCGGGGCCCTCGGTTCTCCTTCGCCGCGGCCTTGGCAGCGGCCCGCGCCGCCTTGACCTGCTCGCGCAGTTCCGCGCGGTAGGCCTCGACCTGCGGCTTCAGGTCCTTCTTCAACTGCTTGGCCTGGGCGCGCAGCGGCTTCACCGCGCCTGCCGCGCCACGTCCCGCCCGGCTGTTCCCGGCGTTCTTGCGGGCCTGCTTCGCGGCCTTGGCCAGGTCCTTGCGGGTGCGCGCGGCCGTCTTCGCCAGGCGCTTGCGGGCCCGCTTCCCGGACTCCTGCAGCTCCTCGCGGGCGACCAGGGCGCTCTCGGCGAGCGCCTCGGCCACCTGCTGCGGGGCCAGGCCCCTGGCCGCCAGCCTGTGCTCGGCGGCCTGCGCCGCCTCGGCACCCGCCGCGCGGGCCTGGGCGGCACCCTGGCGCACAGCGCGCCAGCCGGTGCCGACGGCCTTGCCCACCGTCTCTCCGGCCCGGGTCATCGCTTCACCTCATCTGTCAAGAAGGGTCGGTAACGGATAAGTGACGCGCTCAATCCTGCCCCTAACCGACCGATCCCGCTGAAGATGGCACGATGGGGCGGTGGCAGACAGCAACGAATCGCTCGTCGGGACCAAAGTGACCGCCACCCTGCACACCTCGCTGGGTGACATCCGGGTCAACCTTTTCCCCGACCACGCCCCCAAGACCGTGGCCAACTTCGTCGGCCTCGCGGAGGGCACCAAGCAGTACACGGACAAGAACGCCAAGGGGGGCACGTCCGGCCCGTTCTACGACGGGTCCATCTTCCACCGGGTGATCTCCGGCTTCATGATCCAGGGCGGTGACCCGACCGGCACCGGCCGAGGCGGCCCCGGCTACAAGTTCGCCGACGAGTTCCACCCCGAGCTGCAGTTCAACCGGCCCTACCTGCTGGCGATGGCCAACGCGGGCCCGAACACCAACGGCTCGCAGTTCTTCCTCACGGTGGGCCCGACCACCTGGCTGAACTTCAAGCACACGATCTTCGGCGAGGCCGCCGACCAGCAGTCCCGCGACGTCATCGACGCGATCGGCCGGACCACCACCGGCCCCGGCGACCGCCCGGTCGAGGACATCGTGATCAACAGCATCACCATCGAGCGCGCCTAGCCTCGTGGCGACCCCGCACGGGGCGCAGGCGGGCCTGCCCGTCTGCGCCCGGCACCGCGACCGGCCGACCGGCCTGTCCTGCACCCGCTGCGGCCGACCGGCCTGCCCGGAGTGCCTGGTGGACGCGTCGGTCGGCTACCAGTGCGTGGACTGCGTTGAGCAGGGCCGCCGGACCACCCGGCAGGCCACCACGGTCGCTGGCGCGCGCACCGACGGCAAGGTCGTGCTGGTCCCGATCCTCATCGCGGTCAACGTCGCGGTCTTCCTGCTGACCGCGGTCCTGGCGCAGAGCGTCACCGAGAACGGCGACTCGCCCTTCTTCCGCGCGCTCGTCGGGTTCGACCCGTCGATCACCGATGGCCAGCCGTGGCGGCTGCTCACGGCGGGGTTCCTGCACTTCGGGCCGTTCCACGTGCTGGTCAACATGATGTCGCTGTGGTTCCTGCGCGACACCGAGCTCGTGCTGGGCAGGGCGCGCTTCCTGGCGCTGTACCTGCTGGCGCTGCTGGGCGGCAGCGTGGCCGAGTACGTCTTCGGCGACATCGGCGGCCAGCTCGCGGGTGCCTCCGGCGCTGTCTACGGCGTGCTGGGCGCGCTGGTGGTGCTGGTCATCCGGCTCCGGCGCGGACAGGCGACGCAGCTCATCGTCTACGTGCTGGCGCTGACCCTCATCACCTGGTGGGTGATCCCGAACGTCTCGCTGCTCGGGCACCTCGGCGGGCTCGTCGTCGGCGCGGCGCTGGCGGTCGCGTTCGTCTACGCCCCGCCCGCGAACCGGCTCGCGCTGCACATCGGGGCGTGCGCGCTGGTGGTCGTGGCGCTCGCGAGCCTGTACGTGCTGCGCCAGGGCCAGCTGGCCGAGCTGGTGTTCTGCACCGACCCGACCGCCATGATCTGCTACATCACGCGCTAGACGACGTCAGGTGCGCAGGCGGACCAGGGCGTCGGCGACGTCCTCCGGGTCCGCGCCGAGGTCGAGCCGCCCGAGCAGGACCAGGGCGGGCGGCTCGGCGTTGTCGGCGTCCAGCTCCACCGCGGTCGACACGCGCCCGAGCCTGCGCGTCCGGACGAGCCGCACGTTCACCTCGGCCCACCGCCAGTGCCTGCTGCCCGTCAGCCCGCGCACGGTGATGCCGTCGCGGTCTGCCGACAGCCGCGGCCGCGCCACCGTGCCGAACAGGGCGATCAGGCCCAGCATGACGGCGGCGACGAGCAGCATGAGTCCGCCGCGCCGGTCGTCGACCAGCAGCGCGGCTGCCACCGCCCCGGCGCACAGCGCCCAGCCCACCGCCACCGCGGCGGGGTCCGGGGCCCAGGACGACCGGTGCTCATTCATGGTTGTCCACAGCAGTTATCCACACTGGGGATGACTTACATCCATGTGGTTCAGCCGGTAGGGGCCGAACGGCGCAGTCCTTGAGACCCCGAACGGGGGTACGGGGCGACGGACTGTGGATGGCCGCCTACCGCCAGCGCATCGTCATCAGCAGGCCCGCGATCATCAGCGCGAACCCGATGGCGAAGTTCCAGTTGCCGAGGTCGGCCATGAAGGGGATCTTCTCCCCGGCGATGTAATTCACGACCAGCCACGCCAGGCCGAGCACCATGATGCCCAGCATGATGGTGATGTAGAGCGGGTGGGACGGTCCGGCGGGCTTGACCTTCACCGCTGTCCGGCGGTCGGCCGGAGGGGTGTAGGCGGCCTTCTTGCGGACCTTCGACTTCGGCATGCTGTCCTCGCCTGGCTGGGAACTTCGGGTGCGCGCGGCATGGGCGCAACTCGCGCCGATGCAACACGTTAACGTAACGGAGCAGGTGGCCGGATCACCAGTCGCCAACAATCCTGCGGAGGATTTCGGATGAGCACGGTCGCGCCCACGGCGCCGGAGGGCGGCGGTGCGCGCTCGGTCGTGCGCGGGGTCGGCGAGGTGTTCATCACACTCGGCCTGGTGATCCTGCTGTTCGTGGTCTACGAGGTCTACGTCACCGACATCTTCTCCGCGGCCAAGCAGCGCGAGGCCACCTCCGCGCTGGACGACCGCTGGGGCACCCCGGCCGACCCCGAGCGGGTCGAGCGGTTCGACGGCCTCGACGAGGGCGCGGGCTTCGCGAAGATGTTCATCCCCACCTTCGGCGCGGACTACTCCTTCACGATCCTGGAAGGCATCACCGAGAAGACCCTGGAGATCGGCCCCGGCCACTACCCGGACACCGCCTACCCCGGCGAGCCCGGCAACTTCGCCGTCGCGGGCCACCGGGTGGGCAAGGGCGCGCCGTTCAACGACATCGACCTGCTGAACTCCTGTGACGCCATCGTCGTGGAGACCCGCTACAACTGGTTCGTCTACCGCGTGCTGCCCAAGGCCGACGAGGTCGCCGACTGGGCGGGCACGCGCGCGGCCGACCCGAGGTGCGTGGGCGTCTCGCCGCTGGGCGCGCCGTACGACAAGGTCGTCGGCCAGCGAATCGTCAGCCCGGGGCAGGGCGAGGTCGTGGCCCCCGTGCCCGGGCTGCCGGGCGCGGAGAACAGCGTCGGCGAGCAGGTCACCCTGATGACGCTGACCACCTGCCACCCGCGCTTCTCCGACCGCGAGCGGCTCATCGTGCACGCGGTGATGGTCAAGCAGTGGGAGAAGGACCCGAACAACCCGGGGGCGCTGCCGCCGGAGCTGAAGGAGACCGTCTGATGTACGGCTGGATCTGGCGGCACCTGCCCGGCCCGTTCGCGGTCCGGGTCCTGACCGCGGTGCTGCTGATCGCGGGCGTGGTGGCGCTGCTGATGTTCGTGGTGTTCCCGTGGATCGAGCCGAAGCTGCCGTTCAACGAGGTGACGACCGAATAGCCAGCCGCCCGAGCAGACCCACGGCGAACACGGCGACGCCCGTGACCACCGACCAGGTCGGCAGGGTGACCACCAGCAGGACGCAGCCCGCCAGCCCGGCCGCGGGCAGCGGGCCGCGCCACTTCCGGTACGCGCAGGCGTTGGCGACCGCGTAGTAGACGAGCACGCCGAACGACGAGAAGCCGACCACCCCGCGCAGGTCCGCGACGAGCACGAGCCCGCACACCACCGCGCCGACGGCGACCTGCGCCACCCTGGGCACCGAGCCGTGGACGGCGGCCAGTCCGCCCGGCAGGTCCCGCTCGCGGGCCATGGCCAGCGTCGTGCGGCCGATCCCCGCGATGAGCCCGACCAGTGCGCCCAGGCAGGCAGCCGCCGCGCCGACCCGGACGACCGCGGCCCACCCCGGCAGCCCGGCCGCGCCGACCAGGTCCACCAGCGGCGCGGCCGACGCCGCCAGCCGGGCCGGGCCGAGCACCAGCAGCAGGGTCGACCCGACGATGAGGTAGATGATCACGGCCGCGCTCAACGCGGCCAGCACCGCGCGCGGGATGGTGCGGGCGGGGTCGCGGACCTCCTCGCCGAGGGTGGCGATCCGGGCGTACCCGGCGAAGGCGAAGAACAGCAGCCCGGCGGCCTGGAGCACGCCGAGCGGACCCGAGGGCGCCCACGCGATCGCGCCGACGGCGGGCACGGACACCGCGACGGCGCCCAGCAGGACCACCAGCACGATCGCCAACAGCACCTTGGTGACCGCGGCCGTGCGGGTGATGCCGAGGCAGGTCACCGCCGTCAGCACGACGACCGCGCCCACCGCGGCGGGCCGCTCGAACCCGGGCGCGGCGTACGCGGCGAACGTCATCGCCATGGCCGCGCAGCTGGCCGTCTTCCCGACCACGAAACCCCAGCCCGCGACGAACCCCCACCACGGCCCGAGCACCTCGCGCCCATACAGGTAGGTGCCGCCCGACGCGGGATAGACGGCCGCCAGGCGCGCGGACGCGTTCGCGTTGCAGTACGCGACGAACCCGGCGATCCCGAGCGCGACGAGCAGCAGACCGCCCGCCGCCGCTGCGGCCGGGGCGAACACCGCGAAGACGCCCGCGCCCAGCATCGAGCCGAGCCCGATGGCGGTGGCGTCCATAACCCCCAGTTCGCGGCGCATACGAGGATGCTTCCATCCGCATGTGGCCGGTAGGTTGACGGCATGCGCGTCCTCGTGGTCGACAACTACGACAGCTTCGTCTACAACCTGGTCCAGTACCTGGCCCAGCTCGGCGCCGACTGCACGGTCTGGCGCAACGACGCGCCCGAACTCGCCGCCCCCGGCGCCCTCGACGGCTTCGACGCCGTGCTCGTCAGCCCCGGCCCGAGCACGCCGGAGCGCGCGGGCCACAGCATCGACACCGTCCGCCGCTGCGCCGAGCGCGCGCTGCCGGTCCTCGGCGTCTGCCTCGGCCACCAGGCCATCGGCGTGGCGTGGGGCGCCACCGTCGACCGCGCCCCGGAGCTGCTGCACGGCAAGACCAGCCAGGTCGAGCACACCGGCGGCGGCGTGCTGGCCGGGCTGCCCAGCCCGTTCACCGCCACCCGCTACCACTCGCTGACGGTGCTGCCGGAGACGATCCCGGACGCGGAGTTCGAGGTCACCGGCCGCACCGCGACGGGCATCGTCATGGCCATGCGCCACCGCACGCTGCCGGTCGAGGGCGTCCAGTTCCACCCGGAGTCGGTGCTGACCGACGGCGGCCACCGCATGCTCGCCAACTGGATGGCGGCGGCGGGCTTCCCGGTGCCGGAGCACCGGATCGTGGAGCTGGAGAAGCAGATGCGCGCCCTCACCGCAGCGCTGTCCTGAGCGCACACCTTCCCCGAACAAAGACTGTGGCCCCCCGTCCGAGGACGGGGGGCCACAGGTCGTCAGGGGCTAGTTGCCGTTGCCGCCGCCGGGCAGGCAGCCGAACTGCTGCTCCTCGTGGACGAACACCTGGATCGTGCGGTCCTTGTCGATCTCCTCGCCCGGGTTCGGGCTCTGGTTGAAGATCTTGCCGATCTCCTCCTCGTCACAGGTGTCGCGCACCTTGTTGACGTTGAACCGGCCGGTCCAGCCGCCGCCCCGCAGGGCCTGCTCGGCCTCGTCCACGGTCATGCCGGAGAGGTCGGGCATCTCCAGGGGCTGGTCGACCTGGTCGCCGTTGGAGACGTCGAGCACGACGGTGAAGCCGGGCGCGACCTCGCCGTCCTTGGGCGCCTGGTTGACGACCGTGCCCGCGGGCTGGTCGGAGGAGACGTCGCGGCGCTGCGGCTCGAGACCGGCCTCCTTGAGGTTGCGGGCCGCGGTCTCGTAGTCCTGGCCGATCACGTTCGGGACGGAGACCTTCGCCTTGGCCTTGCCGATCGTCAGCGTGACCGAGGTGCCGACGTCGACCTGCTGGTTGGCGGCCGGGTTGGTCTTGACGACCTTGCCGACCTTGCTCTCGTCGTCGACCTCTTCCTCGGCGACGGTCGGCGAGACCTGCAGCTTCGCCTCTTCCAGCGCGGTGGTGGCCTCTTCCTGGGTCTTGCCGATCACGTCGGGAACGGCGACCTTGCCCGGCTTCACGCCGACCCGGTAGGTGACCGTGTCGCCCGGGCTCACCTCGGTGCCCGCGGCGGGCGTGGTGCCGATGACCCGGCCGATGTCGTTCGCGCCGCACTCGCCGGGCTGGCCGTCGGCGGTCTGCTCGCACTTGACCTCGACCCGCTCGACCTTCAGCCCGGCGGCCTCGAGCTGCCTGCGGGCGTCGGCCTCCAGCTGGCTCACCACGTCGGGCACCGCGACGGTCTGCGGCGTGGTGGGCGCGTCCTCCTGGTTCAGCAGCCAGAACAGCAGGCCGACCAGGGCGGCGACCAGCAGCGCGGCCAGGACGACCGCCCAGGTCTTGCGCTGCTTGCGGCGGCGCTCGTCCTCGTCGTCGTAGTAGTCGTCGTAGTCGTCGACCAGCGCCTCGGGACGGTGCCGCCCGCCGCCGGAGGTCGGCATCGGCCTGCCCGCGCCGAGCACGGCAGTGCGGTCGTCCTCGGTCATCACCATCGGCGCGGACGGGCGCTGGCCCGACAGCACGCGCACGATGTCGGTGCGCATCTCGGCGGCCGACTGGTAGCGGTTGGCCGCGCCCTTGGACATCGCCTTGAGCACGATCGCGTCCAGCTGCGGGCTCACCCGGGGGTTGAGCTGCGACGGCGGCCTCGGGTCCTCCCGCACGTGCTGGTAGGCCACCGCCACCGGGGAGTCCCCGGTGAACGGCGGCTCGCCGGTCAGCAGCTCGAAGAGGACGCAGCCGGTGGCGTAGACGTCGGAGCGGGCGTCGACGGCCTCGCCGCGCGCCTGCTCGGGGGAGAGGTACTGCGCGGTGCCGATGACCGCGGCGGTCTGGGTGACCGCGGCCTGCCCGTCGGCGACCGCGCGGGCGATGCCGAAGTCCATGACCTTGACCGCGCCCGAGCGATTGATCATGACGTTGGCGGGCTTGACGTCGCGGTGCACGATGCCGTGCCGGTGGCTGAAGTCCAGGGCGGCGCAGACGTCGGCCATGATCTCCATGGCTCTCTGCCCGGACAGCGGCCCCTCGGTCTTGACGATGTCGCGCAGCGTCCGGCCGTCGACGTACTCCATCACGATGTAGGGCAGCGGGCCCTGCTCGGTGAGCGTCTCGCCGGTGTCGTAGACCGCGACGATGGCCGGGTGGTTCAGCGCGGCGGCGTTCTGCGCCTCGCGGCGGAACCGCTCCTGGAACTGCGGGTCGCGGGCGAGGTCGGCGCGCAGCACCTTGACCGCGACCTCCCGCCCGAGCCGGACGTCGCGGCCCCGGTGGACCTCGGACATGCCGCCGTAACCGAGAGTCTCACCGATCTCGTAGCGGTTGGAGAGCAAACGCGGTGTGGTCATTGGTGCGTCGTCCCGCTCCTAGTCATGTCCAGATCCTGACGTTGCATCGGCGATCACCGCGACCCGGCTTGGGGCCTGCAGAAGATTGTGACCGTATCGCCGCGGTAGACCGCGCCCTCCGGCGACGACCCTACGACGAGGCAGGCCGCCCGGTTGCGCGGCGGCGTGCCCTCCTCGGTGCGCACCTCGACGTCGACCCCCAGCGCGATCAGGTCCTCCGCCACGGTGAGCGCGCTCTTGCCCAGGTACGGCGCGGGCACGAACGCGACCGGCGGGTCGGCCATGCCGGGCGGGCCGCCGGGCTCGGTGTCCTCGGTCTCGGAGTCCTGGGGGACGGCGGTGGTCGTCTCGACGTCGCGGCTGGGCGAGGTCATGCCCGGCGAGCCGCCGTCGTCGCCGTCGAGGATCGCGGGCAGGCCGATCGCCAGCGCCGCGATCAGCGCGACGGCCAGCACCACGATCGTCACCCACAGCCCGGTGCGGCCGCGCTGCCGGGGCGGCGCGGGCGGTGGCGGCGCGAACGCGCCGGTGCCCTGCACGGGCATCATGCCCGGATGGGTGTGCCCGGCCCTGGGCATGGCGTAGCCGGACGGCGCGGGCAGCGGGCGGCCCGCGCGCACGGCGGCGACCGCGGCGGCGAACTCCCCGCCGCTGCCGTAGCGGCGGCGCGGGTCCTTCACCAGCGTGGCCTCGATGACCGCGCGCGCGCCCGGCGGCACGTCCGGCGGCAGCGGCGGCGGCGCGTCCCGGATGTGCATCATCGCCACCGTCACCGCGTTCTCCGAGAGGAACGGGCGGTGGCCGGTCAGGCACTCGTAGCCGACCACGGCCAGGGAGTACACGTCGCTGGCGGGCTCGGCCTCGTGGCCCAGCGCCTGCTCGGGGGCGATGTAGTGGGCGGTGCCCATGACCATGCCCGAGCGGGTCACCGGCGCGGCGTCGGCCGCCTTGGCGATGCCGAAGTCGGTCAGCTTCACCACGCCGGACGGGGTGATCAGGATGTTGCCCGGCTTGACGTCGCGGTGGACGTACCCGCGCTCGTGCGCGGCCTGCAGCGCGAACCCGGCCTGCTCCAGGATGTCGAGCACGCGGTCGGCGTTCATCCGGCCCTCGCGGGCCACGATCGCGGCCAGCGGCTCGCCCTCGACCAGCTCCATCACCAGGTAGGCGGTGTCCTTGGGCCCGTCGACGACGGCCGCGGTCTCGCCGTAGTCGTGCACGGCGGCGATGCCCGGGTGGTTCAGCGACGCGGTGGTGCGCGCCTCGGTGCGGAAGCGGTGCAGGAACTCCGCGTCGCCGCACAGTTCCGGCTTGAGCACCTTCACCGCGACGGCCCGGTCCAGCCGGGTGTCGGCGGCCTCCCACACCTCGCCCATGCCGCCGACCGCGATCCGGCGGCTGAGCCGGTAGCGGTCGGCCAGCAACTGCCCCGAGGTGAGCATGTCAGCGCCTCCCGAGGGCGGCGCCGATCGTGGCCCTGCCGATCTGCGCGGACAGCTTGCCGCCGGTCGCGGCCACGTCCTTGCTCTCCACCACGACCGCCACCGCGATCTGCGGGTCCTCGGCCGGGGCGAACGCGACGTACCAGGCGAACGGCGGGGTGTTCTTCGGGTCGTTGCCGGTCTCGGCGGTGCCGGTCTTGGACGCGATGGTCAGCCCGTCGATCTTGCCGCCGCCCCCGGTGCGCTCCTCGGAGGCGATCATCATCTGGGTCAGCTGGTCGGCGCTGTCGCCGGACATGGCCGAGCCCAGGCTCTCCTCGTCGAAGTTGCCGATCTCCTGCAGGTCGGGGGCGAGCACCTGCTGGACCAGCTGCGGCTTCATGACCTCGCCGTCGTTGGCGATGGCGGCGACGATCATCGCGTTCTGCAGCGGGCTCAGCCGCACGTCGCGCTGGCCGATGCCGCTCTGGTACAGCGCGTTCTCGTCGGCGACGGTCATGCAGCCGCCCTCGACGCGCGGCCCGAGGCAGGACTGCACGACCGGCATCGGCACGGTCAGCTCGCTCTCCCCGACGCCGAACGCCGCTGCCTGCTCGACCAGCCGCTCCTCGCCGAGGTCGTGGGCGATCTGGGCGAACGCGGTGTTGCACGAGTGCGCGAGCGCGGTCTCCAGCGTCACCGTGGTCCGGCTGCCCGCGCAGAACCCGCGGTTGTAGTTGCGCAGCTCGGAACCGCCGACCTGGATCTTGTCGGTGGCGGTGACCTGGTCCTCCCTGGTCAGCCCGTCCTCCAGCGCCGCGGCGGCGACGACCAGCTTGAACGTCGACCCGGGCGCGTAGGTCTCGCTGATCGCCCGGTTGAGCATCGGCTTGCTCTTGGTCTGGTAGGAGTTCCACGCCTCCACCTGCGTGTCGCGCGAGTGCGCTGCCAGCGGGTTCGGGTCGTAGGACGGCGTGCTGACCATGGCCAGGATCTGCCCGGTCTTGGGGTTGAGCGCCACCACGGACCCGGCGAACCCGTTCTTCTCCATGGCCTCGTAGGCGGCCTTCTGCGCGGCCGGGTTGATCGTGGTGACGACGTTGCCGCCGCGCGGGTCCCGGCCGGTGATCAGGTCCGACAGCCGCCGCACGAACAGCCGGTCGTCGGAGCCGTTGAGGATCTCGTCCTGGTAGCGCTCCAGGCCAGCGGTGCCGTAGTTGATCGAGTAGTGGCCGGTGATGTGGCTGTACATCGGGCCGTTGGGGTACTGGCGCAGGAACCGGTAGCGGTTGTCGGTGGGCAGCGACGTGGCCAGCGCCACCCACTTCTCGTCGGCGTTGAGCACCAGGATCTTGCCGCGCTCGCGGGCGTACTCCTCCAGCAGGACGCGGCGGTTGCGCGGGTCCTCGCGGTAGTCGTCGGCCTTGATCACCTGGATGTAGGTGGAGTTCAGGAGCAGCAGCACGATCATGGCGAGCATGGCCATGCCGACGCGGCGGAGCGGGGTGTTCATTTCGGACGCTCCACCAGCACGGTGCCCGCCTCGGCGATCGGGGTCTGCGGAACCGGCTTGCGCGGCGCCGGGGTCTGCGGCCGCCGGGCCGCGTCGGAGATGCGCAGCAGCAGCGCGACCAGGATGTAGTTGGCCAGCAGCGACGAGCCGCCCAGGGACAGGAACGGCGAGGTCAGACCGGTCATCGGGATCAGCTTGGTGACGCCGCCGACGACCACGAACACCTGCATGATCAGCAGGAACGACAGGCCGCCGCCGAGCAGCTTGCCGAACGAGTCGCGCACGGCCAGCGCGCTGCGCATGCCGCGCATGGCCAGCAGCGTGTAGACCAGCAGCAGCGCGGCGAGGCCGATGAAGCCCAGCTCCTCGGCGATCGCGGCGATGATGAAGTCGGAGTTGGCCAGCGGGACCAGGTCCGGTCGGCCGGCGCCGAGGCCGGTGCCGCCCATGCCGCCGGTGCCCTGCCCGAACAGCGCCTGGGCGATCTGGAAGCCGCCGCCGTCCTGGTCGTAGGTCGCCAGCGGGTCCAGCCAGTTGGCCACGCGCTGCTGGACGTGCCCGAACAGCTGGTAGGCGATGAGGCAGCCCGCGACGAACAGGCTCAGCCCGGTGACCACCCACACGGCGCGCTCGGTGGCGACGTAGAGCATCACCAGGATCGTGCCGAAGAACAGCAGCGAGGTGCCCAGGTCCTTCTGGAACACCAGGACGCCGACCGAGACGCCCCAGGCGAACAGGATCGGCCCGAGGTCGCGGGCGCGCGGCAGGTCGACGCCGAGCACCCGGCGGCCCGCGGCCATGAACAGGTCGCGCTTGGAGACCAGGAAGCCAGCGAAGAAGATCAGCAGCAGGATCTTGGCGAACTCGCCGGGCTGGATGGACAGGCCCGCGACGCGCAGCCAGATCTTGGCGCCGTTGATCGGCGGGGCGATCGCGCTGGGCAGCACCGCGGGCAGGGCCAGCAGGAACAGGCCTGCCGCGCCGACCATGTAGCTGTACTTGGTCAGCGTCCGGTGGTCGCGCACGACGCGCAGCACCACGAGGAACAGCACCAGGGCGAGCGCGGTCCAGGCGATCTGCTTGGGCACGTCGTTGTTGAACTCCCGGCCCGCCTGCAGCGCGCGTTCGGCCAGGGCCAGGTCGATCCGGTAGATCATCACCAGGCCGAGGCCGTTGAGCACGGCGACGCACGGCAGGATCAGCGGATCGGCGTACGGCGCCCAGTGCCGCACCGCGGCGTGCGCGACGCCGAAGAGCGCCAGGTAGGCCAGCCCGTACCAGACGATGCGGAAGGTGAGCTGCTGCTCCTGGTTCGCCTCGACCAGCATCAACGCGACGGACACGATGAAGGCGGCGAACCCGAGCAGCACCAGCTCGGTGCCGCGCCGGGTCGGCGCCTTGTCCTGGTCCGCGCCCTGCCCGGTCGCCGGACCCGCTTTGCCCTGGACCGGAAGCGCCATCAGCCGCCGCCGTCCCGGGGTTCGCGGCAGTTCACGCCCGGCTGGGGCGTGCGCTCGACCGTCGACTGGGCCGTGGTGCCGGGGGCCTGGGTCGTCGCCGTGCCCGCGGTCGTGGTCGGCGCGGCCGCGGTGGTCGTGGTGGCCTGGCCGGTCGGCTGCGCCGATCCGCCCGCTGGCCCGGTGGCAGGTTGCTCGGGCGTCTGCTGGGCGGTGAAGTCGGCGCAGGTGGGCAGCCAGAACTTGTGCCGCAGCTCGCTGAGGAACCCGCGCGCGGCGGCCACGCTGTCGAAGGAGTTGGAGCCGTTGCGGACCTCGTCCTTGCCGAACTGCTCCATGTCGTCGACGAACAGCCGGTCGCACTGCGGCTCCACGCCGCACGAGCCCTCCAGCTGGCTGTTCAGCGACAGGCCGAGCACGCTGCCGCGCACGCCCTGGAAGACCGCGACCTCGCCGTCGGCGCCCTCGCCGACGAAGTACTGGTTGTTGACCCACAGCCGCGCGGCGACCGCGCCCGCGACGAGCAGGATCAGCACGATGACGGAGATCACCACCGCGCGCACGCGCTTGCGGCGCTTGAGCCGGGGGTCCGGCGGCGGCGGCGCCAGCGGGTCGCGGCGCGGCTCCTGCGGCCGGGGCGGGTTCAGCGCGCTGGCCCGGGAGGCCGCCGAGTCCGGCGGCGGGGTGGCGTCCTGGCCGTTGCCCGCCGCCCCGCCGACGATCGGGTCGTTGTCGCCGTAGTCGACGTCGAGCACGTCGGCGACGATCACGGTGACGTTGTCCGGGCCGCCGCTCTTGAGCGCCAGCTCGATGAGCCGGTCGGCGCACTCCTGCGGGTCCGGGATCTGGATCGCCTCGGCCAGCGTCTCGTGGCTGACCGGGCCGGACAGCCCGTCGGAGCACAGCAGGTAGCGGTCGCCTGCGCGGGCCTCGCGGATGGTCAGGCTCGGCTCGACCTCGTGGCCGGTCAGCGCCTTGAGCAGCAGCGAGCGCTGCGGGTGGGTGGCCGCCTCCTCCTCGGTGATCCGGCCCTCGTCGATGAGCGACTGCACGAACGTGTCGTCGTGGGTGATCTGGCTGAACTGGCCGTTGCGGCGCAGGTAGACGCGCGAGTCCCCGACGTGGACGAGGCCGATCCTGGTCCCCGCGAACAGGATCGCCGACAGGGTCGTGCCCATGCCGTCGAGGTCGGGGTCGCCCGCCACGAGCTCGGCGATGGCGCTGTTGCCCGCCAGCACCGCCTCGCGCAGCTGGCCGAGCAGGTCCTCGCCGGGCTCGTCGTCGTCGAGCGGGGCGAGCGCGGCTATGACGACCTTGCTGGCCACCTCGCCCGCGACGTGGCCGCCCATGCCGTCGGCCAGGGAAAGCAGGCGTGGACCCGCGTACACGGAGTCCTGGTTGTTCGAACGGACCAGGCCCCGGTCGCTGCGGGCCGCGTAGCGAAGCACAAGCGTCATGAGCGCAGCTCGATCACCGTCTTGCCAATACGGATCGGGACTCCCAGGGGAACCCGAAGGGGTGCGGTGACCTTAGCCCGGTCCAGATACGTCCCGTTAGTGGAGCCCAGGTCTTCCACGTACCAGTCCGTCCCGCGCATCGACAGCCGGGCGTGCCGGGTGGAGGCGTAGTCGTCGTCGAGGACGAGCGTCGAGTCGTCCGCCCGGCCTATCATGATCGGCCTGCCGTCCAGGGAGATCCTGGTGCCCGCGAGCGCGCCGTGCGTGACGACCAGCTGACGGGGCGCCTTGCCCCGGGTCTTCTGACCCGACTTGCGGAATCCCGGCATCGCCACGCGCAGCCCGGAGGCGGCGTAGATGTCCGAGCGCACCACCCGCAGCGCGGCCAGCACGAACAGCCAGAGCAAGGCCAGGAAGCCCGCTCTGGTCAGCTGCATCACCAACTCCGGCACTTGTCGCGACCGCTCCTGCTTGTGGTGGACATGGCTTGGCGACCACCGGGGCCCTGGTGGCCCCGCCGGTCGGATAGACGTGCGGCCAGCCCGATGCGTTGCGCTCGGACCTCGGCCGCGATCAGCCCTGGGTCCGGAACACCAGCGACGAGTGGCCGATCCGGACGACGTCGCCGTCGGCCAGCTGCCACGTCTGCACCGGGGTGCCGTTCACCGTGGTGCCGTTGGTGGAGCCCAGGTCGGCGAGCGTGGCGCTCTGACCATCCCAGGTGATCTCCAGGTGGCGGCGCGACACGCCGGTGTCGGGCAGGCGGAAATCGGCGTCCTGGCCGCGGCCGACCACGTTGCCGCCCTGCTTCAGGCTGTAGTTGCGGTTGGACCCGTCGTCGAGCTGCAGCGACGCGGAGAGCTGGCGCGGGCCGGTCTGCACGGCGGGCGGCGCGTAACCGGGCTGCCCGTAGCCCTGCTGGCCGTAACCCTGGTCGTAGCCGCCCTGCTGGCCGTAGCCCGCCTGCTGCCCGTAGCCCTGGTCGTAGCCCTGCTGGCCATAACCCTGCTGGCCGTAACCCTGGTCATAGCCCTGCTGGCCGTAGCCCTGCTGGCCATACCCCTGGTCGTAACCGCCGCCTTGCTGTCCGTAGCCCTGCTCGTAGCCCTGCTGGCCGTAGCCCTGCTGGCCGCCGTAGCCCTGGTCGTAGCCGCCCTGCTGCTGCTGGCCGTAACCCTGGTCGTAACCGCCGCCTTGCTGGCCGTAGCCCTGCTGGCCGTACTGATCGTTGCCGTACTGGCCTTGCTGCCCGTACCCGTACTGCTGGTTCTGCTGGCCGTAGGGATCGCCCTCGGGCTGGTGGCCGTAGCCGGGAGGCTGGCTCATGGATCGGTCTCCTGCGTTGCGGGGGGATGCCTGCCGTCTTCCGTCCGAAGCTGACGCTCCCTCGGACTGACGCTGCACGTCGGGGTCGACGGTAGAGCGGGTTCGGAACTGTCCGGTGTGCAGCCCGTCGGAGCGCTCCAGGGAGACTACGACCTCGCCGTACGTTTCCCACCCGTTCTCGGCGAGATGCTCGGCCACGCAGTCCGCGAGCAGCGTCGTCATCCGACCCTCGTCACCGGAGAAGTTCCGGTGGTCGTCGGGCCCGAGCACAACCACGTAGTGGTTGGGGGCGAGGAGCCGTCCACCCGCCAGTTCGCGGATGTTGGCCTCACCTTCGCGCTGCAGCGCCTGCGCCAGCTCCTGCGGCACGACGTTGCCACCGAACACGCGCGCGAAGGTGTTGCCGACGACATCCTCCAGCCTGCGGTTAAGCCGCTGTCCGATGTTCATGGCACCTCCTTCCCGAGCGGGCTCCTGACCCGATCGTATCCGGGTAGGCGACCCCGGACACGGGTATGTGCGACCCACCTTCGAAGCCGTGCTAGAGTTCTGCACGTCCCGCCAAGGACACCACTCGGGCGAGTGGCGGAATGGCAGACGCGCACGGTTCAGGTCCGTGTGTCCGAAAGGACGTGGGGGTTCAACTCCCCCCTCGCCCACACGATAAAGCGCCTCGCGGCAGCGGGGCGTTTTTTCTTTGCCTTCCGCACGCGGACAGTGACTGGCAGTATTGGGTCGAACGCGGGCTGTCGGCAGCCTGCCGAGTGGCGCCGCGTGAGCCGCGCTACACCCTCGGTTGGCGTATTGCTGCAGGTGGGTGCCCGGTCACCCGGTTGGTCGCACAGTCGGGGTGAAGTCCGGATGTCGCTCATCGACCGGTTATCGCCCGCTTTCCGCCGCCGGTCGCAGCGCCCGCGTCGTGGTCTCTGATTCACCCCGTCCCGGCTGGTACTCCAGTGAGGTACCAATCGACCCCCCTGTCGACCGGACCCCCGGTCGGCGACGGGTGGCAGATGAAGGGTGGATTTCGTGAGCGGCACCCCAGGGCGCACGGCGGTCAGCGAGCACCTCAACGCGCTGCCCGCGCAGCTGGCGCCGCCGGTGGAGCTGCCCGGCACGGTGACCGAGCTCGCCGAGGGCGCCGCCGCGGCGCTGGGCTGGGCCGGGACGGTGCTGCCGGAGACCATCCTGCTGGGCAGGCGCGTCTGCCTCGTGGCCGAGCTGCTGCCCGACGTGCACGCCGAGCGGATCTGCCTCGGCCAGGAGCCCGTGACGGATCGCACAACCGTCTCCACGTGGGCGTGGCCCGAATTGGCCGGTCGGGTCCCCGAGCCCGCCGTGCGCGTCGTCGGGGCCATCGCGGTTGCCCGGCACTGGCGCACCGGCCTGGCCAACGCCGTGCCGTTCCTGCGCTACGGCGACGCCGCCGTCGTGCTCCCGACCACGGCCGTCCTCTCGCACGACTACCTGGCCAACTGCCTGCCCCGCGCCCGCGCGTACGGCGTGGCCGTGCTGGCCGCCGAGCCCGACGGCGACGCCTGCGGCACCGTGCAGGTCGACCTCCCCGGCCGCACCGACCGCGCCTTCCCCGAGGTCGACGCGCTCTACCGGTGGGTGTGCGAACTGGCCTACGAGCAGGTGCTCGAGTCGGTGGTCACGTCCGGCTGACCGTAGATTCGGTCCCATGCGCATCGCCATCGCCGGTGGCCACGGCAAGATCGCCCTCCTGCTGACCGCGCTCGCCGCGGGCCGCGGCGACGACGTCGTGGGCATCGTCCGCAATCCCGACCACGTCGCCGACGTGCGCGACCTCGGCGGGGACGCCGTCGTGGCCGACCTCGAACAGGCGACCGCCGAACAGGTCGCCGCGGTGCTCGCGGGCGCGGACGCCGTGGTGTTCGCCGCGGGCGCCGGTCCGGGCAGCGGGGCGGCGCGCAAGGAGACCGTCGACCGCGACGCCGCCGTCCTGGTCGCCGACGCGGCCCGGATCGCGGGCGTGGTCCGCTTCCTCCAGATCAGCGCGATGGGCCTGGACCGCACCGACGTCGAGCCGGTGTTCGGCGCCTATCTGCGCGCCAAGGCCGCGGCCGAGGACGATCTGCGCTCCCGCGACTTCGACTGGACGATCCTGCGGCCGGGCAGGCTCACCGACGAGGCGCCGAGCGGTCGGGTCACCCTCGGCGAGTCCGTGCCGCCCGGCGACATCAGCCGGGCCGATGTCGCCGCCGTGCTCCTGGCGCTGCTGGACGAGCCTGCGAGCGCGGGCATGACGCTGGAGCTGGTCGGTGGGCCGACCCCGATCGCCGAGGCGGTTCAGTCGGCGATGGGGCCCAACACGCGGTCGGTGTAGGGGTTGCGGAACAGCCCGCCGGGGTCCACATCGGACCGCACGCGGCGGAAGTCGGCGAAGCGCGGGTACCGCTCGGCGAGCGCGTCGGCGTCCATCGTGTGCATCTTGCCCCAGTGCGGCCGCCCGCCCGCGGCGCGCGCGATCGCCTCGAACAACGCGAAGTACTCCCGGTAGGGCATGCCGACGAACTGGTGCGCGGCGAGGTAGGCCGAGTCCCGCCCGTAGGCCGTCGACAGCCAGACGTCGTCGGCCGCGGCGACCCGGACCTCCACCGGGAACATCACGGGGTCGGCGAGCGCGGGCACCCTGCGCCGCAGTTCGGCCAGCACGTCCTTGAGCGCCTCGCGCGGGATGGCGTACTCCGACTCGACGAACCGGACCTTGCGGGTGGTGACGAAGACCCGGTGCGAAACGTCCTGATAGGACCGTTCGGAGAGCGCGGACGCGGAGAAGCGGTTGATGGGCCGCACGAGCCGGGGCACGGCCCGCCCGATCCGGCAGAGCGCGCCGAACGCCGCGTTCTCCATGACCTCGTACTCGACGAACCTGCGCACCGGCCCCAGCGGCCTCGGGGCGCTCCCGGCGGGCATGCGGTTGTTGCGCTTGGTCAGCGCCTTGGCGGCGTAGGGGAACCAGTAGAACTCGAAGTGGTCGTTGGCGGCGCAGTGCTCGTCGAGGCCGTCGATCACGTCGTCGAGCGGTTCCGGGCGCTCGACGGCCGACAGCGTGAAGGCGGGCTCGGCGCGCAGGGTCACCGCCGTGATGACGCCGAGCGCGCCCAGGCCGAGCCGGGCGGCGGCGAACAGGTCGGGGCGCTCGTCGGCCGAGCAGGTGACGACCGAGCCGTCGGCCAGCACCAGTTCCAGCCCGGCGACCTGGGTGGCCAGGCCGCCGAAGCGCGCGCCCGTCCCGTGCGTGCCGGTCGAGATCGCGCCCGAGACCGTCTGCGCGTCGATGTCGCCGAGGTTGGTCATGGCCAGGCCGAGCCGGTCAAGGTCGGCGTTCAGCGCGCCCAGGGTCGTTCCCGACCGGACGGTGACCAGCCCGGTCTCCCGGTCGGCGGCGATGATCCCGGTCCACCGCGACAGGTCGACGGCGATCCCGTGCGCCGCGCCGACGGCGGTGAACGAGTGGCCGCTGCCGCGGGCGCGGACCGTCAGTCCGGACTCCGCCGCGGCGGTCACCGCCGCCGCGACCTCGGCGACCGAGCGCGGCAGCCGCACCTCGGCGGCCACGGCGCGCTCGGTGTCCGCCCAGTTCCGCCAGGCCCTGGTCATGGCCGGAGAGTATGTGAAACGACTTCACATTTCAAGGGTTCCTGTCGTACGGTGGCGCCGTGGACCAGCGCACGCTCGACGCCGCCACCGCTCACCTCGACCCGCCGTTCGCCGTGGTCGACCTCGCGGCGTTCGACCGCAACGCCGCCGACCTCGTCCGCCGCGCGTCCGGCAGGCCGATCCGGGTGGCGAGCAAGTCGGTGCGCTGCCGCCCGCTGCTGGAACGGGTGCTGAGGATGCCCGGATACCGGGGCATCATGGCCTACTCCCTCCGCGAGGCGCTGTGGCTGAACCGGACCTGGGCGGGCACGGAATTCGCCGACACCGACATCCTGGTCGCCTATCCCACCGCCGACCGGGCAGCGCTGCGCGCGCTCGCGGCCGACGAGAACGCGCGCGAGCGCGTCAGCGTGATCGTGGATTCGGTGGCGCACCTGGATTTCCTCGCCGACACCCTTGGGTCCGATCATCCGCCCATTCGCGTGTGCCTGGAGTTCGACGTCTCCTGGCGGCCGCTGTTCGGCAGTTCCCGGGTTCATGTCGGCGCGCTGCGTTCCCCGGTGTTCACCCCGAACGCGGCCCGCGCGCTAGCCCGGGAGATTGTTCGACGGCCAGGAATTTCACTCATTGGTGTGATGGCCTACGAAGGGCAAATCGCGGGTTTGGGTGACAAGCCCCCGAGCAGGGCCCGTGCCGCCGTCCTCCGCTGGATGCAGCGGCGGTCCGGCGCCGAACTCGTGCGCCGCAGGACGGCCGCTGTGCGCGCGGTGGAGTCGGTGGCCCCGCTGGAGTTCGTCAACGGCGGCGGCACCGGCAGCGTCGAGCTGACCAGGGACGACCCGTCGGTCACCGAGATCGCGGCCGGGTCAGGCCTCATCGGACCGGCGCTCTTCGACGACTACCGCTCGTTCGCGCCGGATCCCGCGCTGCTCTACGCGGTCTCCGTCGTGCGCAGGCCGGGTCGCGGGGTGGCGACCGTGTTCTCCGGCGGGTTCCCGGCGTCCGGCCCGGCCGACAAGGCCCGCCTTCCCCGCCCGCACCTGCCGAAGGGGCTGCGGCTGTCGCCGATGGAGGGCGCGGGCGAGGTCCAGACCCCGCTGCTGGGCGCGGCGGCCGACCGCCTCGCCGTCGGCGACCGGGTCTGGCTGCGGCACGCCAAGGCGGGCGAGCCCGCCGAGCGCTTCACCGAGTACCACCTGGTCGACGGCGACCGGACCACCGCCGTGCCGACCTACCGGGGCGAGGGACGGAACTTCGGCTAGCCGCGCCAGCTCTCCAGCTGCCCGGACAGATACGCCCGCACCACCATCTTCGCCTCCGAGATGACCGTGTCCTCGGGGAAGAGGCTGCGCCGGAACGCGAGGTTGAGGATGCTGTCGGCGATCTCGTGCGCGACCGCGACCGGCAGCCGGATCTCGGCGAGCGGGACGCCGAAGCGCTCGGCGAGGAACGCGGCGATGTCGTCGGCGATGACGGTGTTGTTGTCCCGCTCGCTGTCGATGAGCCGCAGGTCGACGACGTCGCCGAAGCGGATCCGCCGGAAGCCCGGGATCTCCCGGTACATCTCCACGTAGAGGTCGAAGATGAGGTCGGCGCCGAGCGACCAGTGCTCGACCGGCGTCTCGTCGAAGCGGCGGGCGACCTCGGCCATGAAGTGCGCGAGGTTGCGCTGGGTCAGCGCCTGCACGACGGCCCGCTTGTCGGGGAAGAACTGGTACAGCGAGCCGACGGCGACCCCGGCGCGCTCGGCGATCAGCGTGGTCGTGACGCCGTCGTATCCCAGTTCATCGATCAGATTCGCGCACGCGTCGAGCATGCGCTGCACGCGCTGGGCGCTGCGCTGCTGGACCGGCTGCCTGCGTAGCGGGGTCGGGCTCGCCACCGCGTCTCCTCCCGGATCGGTGGCCTTCCATTTTGCCCGCTCGGAGCGCCGCTGTGGGCCGAAAGCGAGTGGTACCGCGGACCGGTGCTGGTCGGGGGAGGGAGTACAGCAGCACCGGTCCGCGGGGATCGCGGGGCGGGTCAGGCGGCAGGCCGGTCCACCACGTTCGGGGGCACGGATGCACCGACCCGCCTGCCTGGGCGACGGCCCGCCGCGCCGCTCGTGTCCGGGGTGGCGACGCGGCGGGCCGCCGGGCTATCGGGCGCCCGCCGTGGCGCGCCGCAGCGCGTGGCGCGGGGGCTGCTGCGGTGCGAGACCGCCCGCGACCAGGTGTTCGTACGCCGCGCGCCAGACCGGGCACGGCGCCTTCTGCTGGCGCCACCGGCTGGAGCAGACCGGGCAGTTGCCCTTCTCGTCCGGCTCGTGGGCGCTCAGCATCGCGCGCCAGCCCTCGGTGAGCCGGGGCAGCTCGGATCGCGCGACGGACAGCAGGGAGGGGGCATCGGCCCGGTTGGCCAGTTCGGTGAGCATGTCCAGGCGCTCCCACACGGCGCTGCGCAGGACCTGGCCGAGTATTTCGTCCACCTAACGTCACCGTCACCTTTCCGCCTGTTCGGCGGCTTCCTTGAGGGCGGTCCGCAACTGGCCGAGCTGGCCGGTGGTCAGAACCGCCGTCTCGCCGGGAGGTCCGACGAGGACGACCGTGTCTTTCTCGACGAGCACGGTGAGGCAGCGGTCGCGGTTGACCACGTCGCCGCAGGAGACCCGCCAGACCCGGCGTCCGTCGGCGGACACGTCGCGGACCGCGTTCGGTGCCGACCGGAGCAGTTCCACGACTTTGGTTTCCCTCCGTGCTCTTGCGCTTACCAGGAACTACATTGAGGTGCGGAAGACGGGATTGGAGAGACGCAGCGCTGATCGGCGGCTGTTCCACGGTAAGCGGTCACCGGTCTTCGGTCGGACCGATCAGGTTCGCCGAAGCGCACTTCTCGCGGTTCGTGAAGTGCGCTTACTCTGCGCTTGACGCCCGATGGACTGTGAGGGGGCGGAATGAACTCGATCGGCGCACAGGGTTCTCCCATTTCAAGTGACACGTGGGAAGACCCGGAGATGCGCGCCGCGCTGGCCGCGCGGGAGATCAGCTCCGTCTACCGGCTGCTCAGGCGCACCGGAGTCTCACAGCGCCAGATCGCCGCGATGACCGGCCAGTCGCAGTCCGAGGTGTCGGAGATCCTCAAGGGTCGGCAGGTCATGGCCTATGACGTGCTCGCCAGGATCGCCGACGGTCTGGGTGTCCCGAGGGGATACATGGGCCTCGCGTACGACGAGGTCACCGCGGTGCGAGTCGCGGTGAGTCGCGAGGCCGCAGACTCTGAGGAGAGCGAAGAGGTGAAGCGTCGGGAGTTCCTGGCACACGCCGCCGCCGTGACGGTGGGCGCGAACGTGCTGGGCACCAACTCCGGCTCCTGGGTGGCCAGTCCCGAGCACACCCCAGGGCCGGGTCGCATCGGCATCACCGACGTGCGTCAGGTGGAGGCGGCGACGAGAGCGCTGCGATCCCTGGACTACCAGTACGGCGGCGGTTTCTGTCGGGACGCCGTGGTCGCGCAGCTGTCGTGGGGGCAGCAGATGCTGACCGCGTCGGGCACCGAGCACGTGAAGCGGCGTCTGCACGTCGCGCTCGCGGATCTGCACAACCTGGCGGGCTGGACGTCCTTCGACATCGGACTCACCGACTCCGCCCGCAGCCACTTCGGCAAGGCGCTCGTGCTGGCGAAGGAGGGCGGCAGCGAGCCGCTGGTGGCCAACATCCTCTACCGGATGGGCCGCGTCTACCTGCACAAGAAGGCCCCGGACGACGCGCTGAAGATGTTCCAGCTCGGCCAGATCGCCGCCCAGGAGTCCGGCTCCGAGCTCGCGGTCGCGGTCATCTGCGCCAACCAGGCGTGGGCCTACGCGATGCTGGGCCGCAAGGACCAGACGATGAAGCTCATCAACCGCACCCGCGACGAGTTCAGCCGGGCGAACCTCGCCGAGGCCGACGACTGGGTCAAGTTCTTCAACGAGACCGACGTCCACGCCATGATCGGCACCGTGCACACGGTGCTGGCCAGCACGGTGGACCCCAGCCACACCAAGTTCGCCATCCCGGCGCTGTCGCGGGCCATCGAGGGCTACGGCGACGAGATGACCCGCAGCAAGGCGTTCAACCTGAGCGCGCTGGCGGTCAACCACCTGCTGGAGGGCGACGTCGACCACGGGGCCAGGATCGGCCGCCAGGCCGTGGAGCTGGCCGAGAACCTCAAGTCCAGCCGGGTCATCGACCGGCTGGAGCCGCTGCGCGACGAGGCGCTCAAGCGCGTCAACAACTCCGACGCGCGTGATCTGGCCGAGCAGATCTCCAAGCTGCACAGCGTGGCGTGAGCGGCCCGGCCCCGTCGTGCCAGCGGTCAGCGAGGGCCTGTTCACCAGGGAGAACCTCCGGTCCGCCCTGGCGGCGGTCTGCGAGCACGTGGGCCTCGACCCGCTCGGCGCGCGGCTGCTGAGGTTCACCAACAACGCCGTCTTCCTGCTGGCCACCGCGCCGGTCGTGGTGCGCATCGTGGGCTCGGTCGCGCTGCGGCACCGGGTGCGCAAGGTCGTCGACGTGGCCCGCTGGTTCGCCAAGCACGGCGTCCCCGCGGTCCGGCTGGTCGGCGACATCACCCAGCCGGTCGTCGTCGGGCACTACACCGCGACCCTGTGGCACGAGGTCAAGCCGCACGACTGCCCGCCTGCGCCCGCCGACCTGGCGCGGCTGCTGCGCACCGTGCACGCCCTGCCGCCGCCCGCCGGTCTGCCCGAGTGGGACCCGCTCGACGACGTGCGCAGGCGCATCGGCGAGGCCGACGGCGTCGACGACGGCGAGCTGGCCTTCCTCCGCGAGCGCTGCGCCGAGGTCGCCGAGCGGCTGACCGCGGTCGAGTACGCGCTGCCCAGCGGGTTCGTGCACGGCGACGCCCACCTGGGCAACCTCATCCCGAGCCCGGCCGGTCCGGTGCTCTGCGACTTCGACTCCAGCTGCGTCGGCCCGCCCGAGTGGGACCTGACCCCGCTGGCCGTCGGGGTGCGGCGCTTCGGCGAGCCGGTCGCCCGGTACGCCGAGCTGGCCGACGCCTACGGCTTCGACGTGATGGCCTGGCCGGGGTTCGCGGTGCTGCGCGAGGTGCGTGAGCTGAAGCTCACCACCAGCGTGCTGCCGATCATGGCCAGTAGTCCGGAAGTGCGCCCTGAGCTGCTGCGGCGGCTGCGCGACTTCCGTCTCGGTAACACTTCCACGACCTGGTCCCGCTACACCTGACCACCGGGTTAGCCCGATCAGCGGTTGTGGGCTGTTAACAAGCTGCGTTGTGTGAACGACAGCACTGGCGACGGGGTCGGCCACGAGGGGGCGGTTCTCAGGTGTTCGGGAAGGCGCGGCGCGCCCGGCAGGCCCTGGCGGCCGCCCGCGTCCTGGATGACGTGGTGGAGAGCCAGCTGGCCCTGGTGGCCCGGCTGCCCGAGGAGGCCAGGAAGCGGGCCGCCGAGCATCTTGCCGAGATGGTCTTGCTCGCGCAGGCCTACCGGCACTACGCGCAGGGCTGGATCGATCGCCGCGAACTCGACCGCCGCGCCCGCGCCGCCGCCGACAAGCTGGTCCTCATGCGCAGGCCGAACCCGATCCGAGTGCATCTCACCGAACCGGACTGACCATTCACCGTTGCGCCGTTCGGGGTCCTGCGGGTTGCATCGGTATGCCTTCAGACCGCTGAACGGCACGAGTGGTCGATGAAAGGAGTTGTCCACAGCCCCTGTGGACAGCCCTGTGGACAAAAGGTCAGGCGGCCGGGACCCGGGTCAGCACGACGGCGAGGCCGAACGCCAGCCCCATCACGGCCAGCTCCGCTCCCGCCCAGGTGACCAGCGCCGTTCGCCGGTGCGACCGGATGCCGGGCAGCAGCCGGAACCGGATGTGCGCGCCCAGCGCGCCGAGCGCGACCAGGCACCCGAGCTTGAGCAGCACGACGATCCCGTAGCCGGTGGCGAACAGGTCGAACCGCGGCGCCAGCTCGATCACCGCGTTGAACACCCCGGACAGGCCGACGACCAGCACGCAGACGGTTGCCAGCCGCGAGAACCTCGGCACCGCCCTGGCCAGCAACGACCGGTTGGCCGCCAGCAACACGACGACCGCGCCCAGGCCCCCTGTCCACGCCGCGGCCGCCATGACGTGCAGCTCCATCGAGATCATCGTGACGTCGTGCCACCGCCACCCGGTCGCGTGCCCGGTCACCGGCAGCGGCAACAAGGCGAACAACGCCACCGCGGCCCGCAGCTCCGCGGGCACGGCGTCGCCTTTCCGCACCGCCAACCCGCACAACACCGCGCTGACCAGTGCTAAGCAGGCGACGAACACCAGGGCCTTGCCCGCCCCGACCGTGGCGACGTAGTCCGCGACCGCGCCGAAGGAGACGTCCGCGCTCGCCCGCAACTCCGCGGTCTGCAACACGAGCGCGACCACCGCGGCGACGGCCCACACCACCGAGGCGGCCACCGCCGCCCGCCGGGCCAGCGCCATCGTCGGCTCCGCGTTCCGCGGCCGATCGAACCCGACCAGCATCGGCAGCAGGCACAACCCGACCGTGGCGACGGCGGCGAGGTCGAGCAGCAGCCGCGCCACCGGCAGCCCCGCCCGCACGACGACCCCGGCGTCGGGCAGACCGGGGATGGGCTCGACCGCGGTCACCGCCGATCCGGCGGCGACGCCGACGAGCCCGGCGAGGCCGAGCAGGACCACCAACCAGCCGACCCGGCCTGTCACAACCCTCACCTCGGCGACTGCTCCTGTCGAACCTCAACCACCCGCTCCAACGGCCCGGCGGCCGCGGAGCGACCTCCCGTCCCGGCGCCCCGGAGCGCTCGGCCGGGAAGGACCCGGCCGAGCGCCCCCACCTCAGCGCGTGGATCCGCCGCCGAGGCGCATCGCCGTGACGACGCCGACGCCCAGGAGGACGACCGCGCCGACGATCCACACCCACACCGGGACACCGCCGCCGCTCTCGGGCGTGGTCGTGTCCGGGGCCGGGGTGGTCACCTCGGCTGGCGTGCCGTTGCCCGCCTTGGTCAGGGTGAACCGGATCTCGCCGCGGACGGGGTGGCCGTCGGCGGAGAGGATCTGGTAGCCCACCCGGTACTCACCGGCGGGGCCCAGCTCGCGGACCGGCACCGTCACCTTGTTGTCGCTGACCGTCGGCTCCCCGCCCTGCCACTGCGTGTCCCCGGGCCCCACGATGACGACGGTGTTGAGGTCCTTGCTGCCCTGCACCGCCTGGTCGAACGTCAACTCGACCGTCGCGGGCCCGGTCTCCACCGACGCCTTGTCCGCCGGATTGCTGCTGACCAACTGATTGTGCGCGAACGCCGTCCCAGCCGACCCGATCAGTCCGAACAAGACAGCCAACACAACCGCAAGAACCCGCCGAACACCACTTGCGCAGCCCCCACCCACCCTGGGGGGTCGGCCCTTGTCCAGTCTACCGGCGCGGGGGGCGCTGGAGGGGGTGTGTGGTGCGGGCTGTGGATAACCGGGCGGGGTGTGGACAGTGGGGGCGAGGAAGGGGGGCATCGTGCTATGCCTCCGTGCGGGTCATGCGGCGGGCGCGGAGGGTGGCGCCCGCGCCGATGCCCAGGCCGAGGGCGCCGACGGCGAGGCCAGCGCCACCGAGCCAGCGGGCTGTGGTGTCCTCAGTGGACTCGGCGGCCGCCGGGGCCGTCGGGGACGACGCCGGGGTGGCGGCGTGGTGGTTGTCGCCTTCGCCCTTCGGGGCGAGCTTGACCACCGGGGCCGGGCGCTCGGGCTCGTCGCCGTCGGTCGGCGGGGCGTCCCAGGCGACGACCTTCTCGTTGTCGTAGGTCTGGATGGCCGGGATGACCAGCTGGTCGGTCTCGGGCATCGGGCCGCCGCTGACCTCGAACTCGCCGAACTCGCCGGGGCCGATGCGGGTGCCGGACTCGGCGGTCCAGGTCACCGTGCTGACCGCCTCGGTGATCTCGCGGCCGTGGACGGTGATCGGCTGGGCGAGCTTGGTCTTGGTGACCTCGGCCTTCCAGCCGGGGACGGGCTTGGTGCGCAGCGATGTGATGGGTGTGTCCTGCGGCAGCCGCAGTTCGAGCTTCACCGTGCCCGCCGTCTCGTCCTCGTTGGGGACCCGGAAGGTGATCTTCGTGTAGCCGCCCTGCGTGGCGGACTCGCCGATGACCTTCGCCGTCACGTGGGCCGAGGCGGTCCCGGCCGAGAACAGCAGGGCGGCACTCGCGCAGCCCAGAACAACCGCGAAGCGTTTCATTGCGTTTCTCCTGAAAGGGAAAGGGGTGAAGGGGGATTCAGGAGAGAACCGGCGGACCGCGGCGCCCGCACACCACGCGCAGCACCACCGCGAGCAGCGCGTCCGCCCGCGACGACGTGACCAGCACGAACGTGGTCACCAGACCGAAGAGTGGCGCCACGACCGCGCGCACCAGACCGCGCAGAGCGGCGGCCAGGGCGTCGAGCGCGTAGCCCGCGTGCGCGAAAAGCCAGCCCGTGAGCAGCGTCGCCGCGACGTGGGCGACGGTCATCGCCACCGGGTCGGCGACCGATCCCGGGTGCGCGACCTGGGTCAGCAGCAGGTGCAGGGCCGACTGGCTGCCCGCCAGCAGGCCGAGCGTCACCCACGGGCCCTTGTCGGCCAGCGCCGAGCCCGCCCACGCCACCAGCGCGACGATCGCCACGGTCGGCGCGGTGTCGGGCATGCCGCCGCCCGCGAGCCCGTGGGCCGCCACCGCCAGAGCGCCCGTGCACGCGCCCAGGAGGGCGCCACGGGTCAGGCGGGACGTCATGTCCTAGAGCCTAGTTGGCCCTGTCCAGGCCCCTCGTTCTCCCAGGTTGCCGCACCCCGAGCCGCTGCAGCAGGCGCTCCTCGATGGCGTCCAGCTCGCTGTCGACGGCCCGGTGCGCCGCTCGCCTGCGGCTGGCGGGCATGCGCTCGGCAGCGCGGACGGCGGCGGCGAGCTGGCGCAGCCGGGTCTCGGTCTCCCGGTCGGGGGACTGCTGCTCGGCCAGCGCGGTCGCCACGCCGGAGATGCGCGCGTGCAGCGCGCCGCCGTGGCCGCTGTACTGGGCGAGGTCGCCGACGGCGACGCCGAGCCTGCGCGCCCGGTGCCGGTCCCAGCGCTCGCGCGCCGTGCCGGTCGCCTTGATCAGATAGGGCGTGACCACCGGAATCAACGCGGGCGCGATCACCTTGGCGACCGCGATCGCGTTCCGGGCCCTGCTCGGCGTGATCCGCGCCATCCGCTGCCTCCCGCGCTCGATGGTCAGCAACCTACCGACCCGCCCGATGTGTCGCACATGGCAACTAAACTGCGTACGTGACTACTACGGTGCTCCTCGACGCCGGCGTGGTGAGCCGCTGCAGGCGTCGCGTGCACCTCGAGCACGACCCGTCGATGCGGGAGGCCAGGCGCGCGGCCCCCGATCCCACCGCTGAGCTGCGCAAAGCCGACGCTGCCGCGCACCGCAGGGCGATCGCGGACCGGCTGGCCGCGCAGCTGGGCGCTGCCTGGACCGAGATCCCGCCCGGCCCGGCCTCCGAGCGCGAGACCGCCACCATGGCCGCGCTCGCCGCCGACGCCCCCTTCGTCTGGTCGGCGCAGCTCCCGCGCGACCCTGACGGCGGCAGGCGCGGCACGATCGACCTGCTCGTGCGCACCGAGCAGGGCTACGTGCCCGTGCTCGTCGTCCGCCACAAGGTCACCGACCCCGGCACGGGCGCGCGCACCAGCGGCCTCGACGACCTGCCCATGGTCGGCGGCACGCCGGACAGCGCCCGCAAGGTGCGCCCGCAGCCGCGCGACCAGCTCCGCCTCGCCCACGTGCGCAGGCTGCTGGAGAGCGCGGGCCTGGCCGACCCCCGGCACGCGTTCGCGGGCGTCATCGGCCTCGACGGCGACGTCGTCGTCTGGCACGACCTGCACGCGCCCACCTGGCCCGGCGGGCGCAGCGCGCTGGAGGAGTACGACACCCGCTTCGCCGACCGGCTCTCCGTGGCCGCGGCGGCCGCCGCGGGCGCGGACCCGCTGGCCGAGCCGTCGCGGATCGTGGAGTGCCGCAGCTGCCCCTGGTGGCCGGTGTGCGAGGGGCAGCTGGTGGCCACGCGCGACGTGAGCCTGGTCGTCCGCGGCGAGGACGCGGGCCTGCTGCGCGCCGCGGGCGTGCGCACGGTCGACGAGCTCGCCCTGGTCGACCCCGCCGACGAGGACGTGCCCGCGCTGGTCGGCATGCCCGTGGAGGACGCGGTCGGCCTGGCCCGCGCCTGGCTTGCCGACCTCACCCTGGTTCGGCGGGTCGAGCGGGTCGGCGTGCCGCGCGCGGACGTCGAGGTCGACGTCGACATGGAGAGCTTCGGCGACGCGGGCGCGTACCTGTGGGGCGCGCTGCTGACCGGCGCCGACGTGGGCGTGTCGCCGGGGTACCGGGCGTTCGTCAGCTGGGAGCCGCTGCCCACCGACGACGAGGCCCGCTCCTTCGCCGAGTTCTGGTCCTGGCTGATGGGGGTGCGGCAGGCCGCTCACGACCGGGGCCTCACCTTCCGCGCCTACTGCTACAACGAGCTGGCCGAGAACCGCTGGCTGCTCGCCTCGGCCAAGCGGTTCGCCGGTCGCCCCGGCATCCCGCGCCGCGCCGAGGTGCTCGCCTTCATCGAGTCCGACGCCTGGTTCGACCTGTTCGCCAGCGTCCGCGACCAGTTCCTGTGCTCGCACGGCAAGGGCCTCAAGACGATCGCCCCGGTCGCGGGCTTCACCTGGCGCGACCCGGACGCCGGCGGCGAGAATTCCATGCGCTGGTACCGCGCCGCCGTCGGCCTCGACGGTGACGACCCCGACCCGGCCCAGCGCGTGCGGCTGCTGGAGTACAACGAGGACGACGTGCGGGCCACCGCCGCCCTGCGCCGGTGGATGTCCTCACCAGAGGTGGGACGGATTCCCTACGTCGGGGATCTGTGAATCGGGTTACGGTGTGCGCATGTCGCAACAGGTGCAGGCGGTCGTGGCCAAGGCCAGGAACCAGCCGGTGTCCGTCGAGACCATCGTCGTGCCCGACCCCGGTCCGGGTGAGGCCGTCGTCGCCGTCCGGACGTGCGGGGTCTGCCACACCGACCTGCACTACCGCGAGGGCGGGATCAACGACGAGTTCCCCTTCCTGCTCGGGCACGAGGCCGCGGGCGTGGTCGAGGCCGTCGGCGAGGGCGTGGACGACGTCGCGCCCGGCGACTTCGTCATCCTCAACTGGCGCGCGGTGTGCGGGCGCTGCCGGGCGTGCCTGAAGGGCAAGCCCTGGTACTGCTTCAACACCCACAACGCCGCCCAGCCCATGACCCTCGTCGACGGGACGCCGCTCTCGCCCGCGCTGGGCATCGGCGCGTTCGCCGAGAAGACGCTCGTCCACAGCGGACAGTGCACGAAAGTCGACCCGGACGCCTCGCCAGCGGCCGTCGGCCTGCTCGGCTGCGGCGTCATGGCGGGCCTGGGCGCGGCCATCAACACCGGCGGGGTCGGTCGAGGCGACTCGGTCGCGGTGATCGGCTGCGGCGGCGTCGGCGACGCGGCCATCGCGGGCGCGCGGCTGGCGGGCGCGACCACGGTCATCGGCGTCGACGTCGACGACCGCAAGCTGGAGTGGGCGCGGAAGTTCGGCGCGACGCACACGGTCAACTCCCGCGAGGCCGACGCGGTCGAGACGATCCGCGAGCTGACCGGCGGGTTCGGCGCCGACGTCGTGATCGACGCCGTGGGCAGGCCGGAGACCTGGAAGCAGGCGTTCTACGCCCGCGACCTGGCGGGCACCGTCGTGCTGGTGGGCGTGCCGACGCCGGACATGCGCGTCGAGATGCCGCTGATCGACCTGTTCTCCCGCGGCGGCTCGCTCAAGTCCAGCTGGTACGGCGACTGCCTGCCCAGCCGGGACTTCCCCTACCTGGTCGACCTCTACCGGCAGGGCCGCCTCGACCTGGACGCCTTCGTCACCGAGACCATCCCGCTCGACGGCGTCGAGGGCGCGTTCGAGCGGATGCACCACGGCGACGTCCTGCGCTCGGTGGTGGTCCTCTGATGCGCGTCGACCACGTCGTCACCTCCGGCACGTTCAGCCTCGACGGCGGGACCTGGGAGGTCGAGAACAACGTCTGGATCGTCGGCGACGACCGCGAGGTCGTGGTGATCGACCCGGCGCACGACGCCGACGAGATCCTGGGCGGGATCGGCGACCGGGCGGTGCGCGCGATCCTCTGCACGCACGCCCACGACGACCACATCAGCGCGGCCGAGGACCTGGCCAACGCCACCGACGCGCGCGTCTACCTGCACCCGGCCGACGAGGTGCTGTGGCGGATGGTCTACCCCGACGCCGAGTTCGACCCCCTCCACGAGGGGGACACGTTCACCGTCGGCGGCGGGACCCTCGTCGTGATGCACACCCCGGGCCACGCGCCGGGCGCGGTCTGCTTCCACGCGCCCGACCTGGGCGTCGTCTTCACCGGCGACACCCTGTTCGCGGGCGGCCCCGGCGCGACCGGCCGCTCGTACAGCGACTTCGACACGATCATCGACTCGATCACCGAGCGCCTGCTGGCGCTGCCGCCGGAGACGGTGGTGCACACCGGCCACGGCGACTCGACCACGATCGGCGCGGAGGCCCCGCACCGGCAGGAGTGGATCACCCGGGGATCATGATCGGCTAGGATTCGCCTCCCATGGCGTTCGGGAGCGCGAATGGTCGAACTCCACCGCGGGCTGGGCGTGCGGCGGGCCGATCTGGCCTTGGCCGTCGCGGGCCCCATCGGTGCCCGGTTGGGCGTGCGGCGCGGCGACTCGCCCGCCGCCGTCCTCGCGGTCGTGAGCTGGCAGGTCGCGGCCGCCGGTGAGCGGGTCACGGCGAACCCGGTGGGCAGGCGCGTCCTGGCCGCCGCCTACAACCTGCGCCGCGACCCGGAGCTGACGTCCCTGGGCTACGCGGAGCGGCTGGCTGTCCTGGCCCGCTCGCTGTCCGACAGCGTCCACGCGGCGGCGAGCCTGCTGGTCGAGCGGGTGAGCGCCGAGCTGGCCGGGCCGCTCCCGGTCCCGCCCGCCGCCGAGATCGAGGCGCTGACCTGGCTGGAGGCCGAGTACGCCAAGGCCCCGGAACCCCCGGTGGCCGCGTCGCTGCTGACCAGGCTGGTGGCCGAGACCACCGGGTCGGTGCTCGACGAGTTCGTCCCCAAGGGTGAGCTGCACTTCGCCATGTCGGCCGACGGCGCGCTCGTCACGGTCGAGACGCGCGACTTCGGCGAGTGCCTGTGCGCGTTCACCAGCGCGGAGCTGCTGGCGGAGTACCAGGCCGCGGTGGGCAGCTCGGACGTCCCGGCCGCCGCGCCGGGCCACCGGCTCATCGAGGTGCTGCGCTCCGACGGCGCCGTCGGCCTGGCCCTCAACCCGCTGGGCCGGGGACGGCACTGGTCGCCCGCCCGAGTGGCCGCCCTGTGACCGGCTTCGGCGTCGACCTCGACGAACTCGACGCGCTCGCCCGCAAGGCCGTCGCCATCGCCGACACGGTCCGCGAGGACACGGCCTGGCGCTACGGCGTCGACACCGACCGCTGGCCGGACGACGACCCGCTGCGCGTGGCGGTGATCGCCTACCAGCGCAGCCTGCGCGCGGCCATGGAACGCCTCTGCGGCGGCGCGGCCGGGCTGTCCGACGCCCTGCGCGCCATCGCGGCGCGCTACCGGGAGACCGACGAGGACCTGGCCCGCCGCCTCACGGAGCTGGCCGGATGACGGCCCCCGGCAACCCGCTGTGGGTCCGCAACCTGGCCGAGCTGGTCAAGGCCCAGCGGGAACCGCTGGCAGCAGGCGCGGACGACGTCGCCGCCCTCGACGCCGCCCATTGGACCGGCGCGGCCGCCGACGGCTACACCGAGACCCGGCTGGCCCTCTCGGCGTCGTGGCGGGCGGCGCTGGACATCCACGAGACCGTGTCCGACCGCGTGGAGGGCTACAGCACGTTCGTCCACGAGCTGCCCCACCTGTGGGCGGGCGCGGACGGCGCCGAGCAGGCCCGCCTGACCGACCTCTGGCGCGGCGCGGCCGACCGCCTGGCGGCCGAGCTCATCAACGCCGCCGCCGACCTCGACCGCGTCGGGGTCCCGGAGCCCGCCGCCGAGCCGGAGCCCGAGCCGCCGCCCGCCGATCCCGTGGCCGCCTTCGCTGCCCAGGTCGAGACCGGCAGGCGGCTCCACGACCAGGTCCTGACCGGCAGGCGGCGCGCCCGCCTGCGGTGGGTCTAGCGCGGGGCCATGCGCAGGGCGCCGTCGAGGCGGATGACCTCGCCGTTGAGGTAGTCCTGGTCGATGATCGACAGGGCGAGGCGGGCGTACTCGGCGGGCAGGCCGAGGCGCTTCGGGAAGGGGACGCCCGCGGCCAGCGCGGCGCGGAACTCCTCGCTGACCGTGGCCAGCATCGGGGTGTCGATGATGCCCGGCGCGATGGTCACCACGCGGATGCCGGAGGAGGACAGGTCGCGGGCCGCGGGCAGGGTGAGGCCCACGACGCCGCCCTTGGACGCGGCGTAGGCCGCCTGCCCGATCTGGCCGTCGTACGCCGCGATCGACGCGGTGTTGATGATCACGCCGCGGGCGTCGTGCTCCAGCGGCTCGGTCGCGGCCATCGCGGCCGCGGCCAGGGTGACGACGTTGAACGTGCCGATCAGGTTGATCTCGACGACCTTGCGGAACAGGCCCAGGTCGTGCGGGCCCTTCTTGGACAGGATCCGCGCCGACGGGCCGATGCCCGCGCAGTTCACCACCACGCGCAGCGGGGCCCCGCTCCCGGCCGCCTGCGCGACGGCCGCCTCCACCTGCTCGGGGTCGGTCACGTCCGCGCCGACGTAGGTCACCCCGGCCACCTCGGGCGCGGAGTCCACGGCCGACGGCAGGTCCAGCGCGAACACCGAGGCGCCCTGCTTGGCCAGCGCCTGCGCCGTCGCCGCGCCGAGGCCGGAGGCGCCGCCGGTGACGAGGGCCGCGATACCGTCGATCTGCATGGTCGTCCTTTCGCCCGAGACAGTCGGCGGAAAGGTTAACGGTCGTTCAGCCCGGGTGCGGCCGGTGTGCTGTGTCTAACGGGCCTGACGTTCACCGGGCCTAACGCGGCAGCGAGTAGTAGACACCGCTCATCTCCTCGCTCAGGTCCCAGAGCCTGCGCGCGGTGCCGCGGTCGCGGGCGGCGTCCAGCGGCTCCACCAGCGCCGGGTAGCCCTTCTGCTCGCGGCGGCCGTTCGGGCCGATGAACTGCCCGCTCTCCACCTCGGGGTGGGTGGCGGCGTAGAGCTGGGGCAGCGCGCCCATCTGCGCGTCCTGGGCGAGCAGCCGGTTGCCGATCTTCAGGCCCAGCTTCTGCATGCCCTTGGGCCCGGCCGACTGCAGGTTCGTCGCCGAGTAGCCCGGGTGCGCCAGCACGCTGGACACCGGCACGCCGTTGGCCCGCAGCCGCCGGTGCAGTTCCAGGCCGAACACGACGTTGGCCAGCTTCGACTGGGCGTAGAACCCGCGGCGGCTGTACTTGTGCTCGCCGTTGAGGTCGTCGAAGTGCATGAAGCCCTGCTTGTGCAGGAACGAGGTGACCGTGACCACGCGCGCGTCCCGCCCGGCGGCGAGGACGTCGATCAGCAGGCCGGTCAGCGCGAAGTGCGCCAGGTGGTTGACCGCGAACTGCAGCTCGTAGCCCTGCGCGCTCAGCGTGCGCGGCGTCCACATCACGCCAGCGTTGTTGATCAGGACGTCGACCCGGTCGACGCCCGCGGAGAACTCGCGCACCGAGTCCAGGTCGGCCAGGTCCAGGTGCCGGGCCTCGACGTTGGCCTCGGCGTCGGCGGCCCGGATCGACTCGACGGCGGCCGCGCCCTTCTCCAGGTCGCGCACGGCCAGCACGACGTGCGCGCCGTGCTGGGCCAGCGCCAGCGACGTCTGGTACCCGAGGCCGCTGTTGGCCCCGGTCACGATGTAGGACCGGCCGACGAGGCTCGGGATGTCGGCGGCGGTCCAGCCAGGCGAATCACCCGCGGGTGTGCTCATGGGGCTAAGAATCTCACCCGCGCGCCCGGCCCACCCAACGTCTGGATCACACGACCGCGCGCCCTTACTGTCGGGTTGTGGAACTCCGGCACCTCGGCGAGTCCGGGCTCGTGGTGAGCGCGGTGGGCCTGGGCTGCAACAACCTGGGCAGGCCGGGCACCGCCGCGGAGTCGCTGACCGGCGCGCGCGCCCTGGTCGGGGCCGCGCTGGAGGCGGGGATCACCCTCTTCGACGTCGCCGACGTCTACGGCGCGCCGCGCGGGCGCAGCGAGGAGCTGCTGGGCCTGGCCCTGTCCGGCCGCCGCGCCCACGCGGTCATCGCCACCAAGTTCGGCGTCGACATGCAGGGCGCGAACGGCCCGGACTTCGGCGCCCGCGGCTCCCGCCGCTACATCCGCCGCGCCGTCGAGGCGTCCCTGCGCAGGCTCAACACCGACTGGATCGACCTCTACCAGCTCCACCGCCCTGACCCGGGCACCCCGATCGAGGAGACCCTGAGCGCCCTCGACGAACTCGTCCGCGACGGCGTCGTGCGCTACGTCGGCGTCTGCAACCTGGCGGCCTGGCAGATCGCCGACACGGCCTGGACGGCCCGCGACGCGCGCGTGCGCGGCCCGGTGTCCGCGCAGGGCCACTACTCGCTGCTCGAACGCGAGGTCGAGCGCGAGGTCGTGCCCGCGTGCGCCCGCTTCGGCATCGGCCTGCTGCCGTACTTCCCGCTGGCCAACGGCCTGCTCACCGGCAAGTACGCGCGCGGAGCCGAGCCGCCGGAGGGCAGCCGCCTCGCAGGCCGCCAGCGCATGCTCGCAGAGGCCCCCTGGGACCGCATCGAGAAGCTGCGCGCCTTCGCCGGGGAGCGCGGCATCGCGATGACCGCGCTGGCCATCGGCTGGCTGGCCGCCCAGCCCGTGGTCGCCTCCGTCATCGCGGGCGCGACCACACCCGACCAGGTGGCGGCCAACGCCGCGGCGGGCACCTGGCGCCCCACCGCCGACGACCTGGCCGTCCTCGACGAGATCTGCCCGCCGGGCCGCCGCTAGTTATCCACAGAACTTATCCACATGTGCACAAGTGTTCGATGGGAACAAGAAGTTCTTTAGCAACGGTAACTAGTGAGGTAGCTTGGCCGGGTGTTCACGACGAGACCAGAGCTGGCGGGCACGCACGGCATGGTCGCCTCCACGCACTGGTTGGCGTCGGCGGCGGGCATGGCCGTGCTGGAGGACGGCGGCAACGCCTTCGACGCGGCGGTGGCCGCGGGGTTCGTGCTGCAGGTCGTCGAGCCGCACCTCAACGGCCCCGGCGGCGAGGTGCCCGCGCTCTTCGCGACCGCGGCCGACCCGGAGCCGCGCGTCCTCTGCGGGCAGGGCGTCGCGCCCGCCGCGGCGACGCCGGAGCGGTTCGCCGAACTCGGGCTCGACCTGATCCCCGGCAGCGGCCTGCTCCCCGCGACCGTCCCCGGCGCGTGGGACGCCTGGTTGACGCTGTTGCGCGACCACGGCACCAAGGAGCTGTCCGAGGTCCTGTCGTACGCGATCGGCTACGCGCGCGACGGCTTCCCGCTGCTCGAACGGGTCCCCGCGGTCGTCAACACCGTGCGCGACCTGTTCACCGACCACTGGCCGACCTCGGCGCAGCTGTGGCTGCCCGCGGTGGGGGAGCGCTTCGCCAACCCGGTGCTCGCCAGCACGTGGGAGCGGCTGCTCCGCGAGGCCGTCGGGCCGACCAGGGAGGCGCGCATCGACGCCGCGCGGCGCGCCTGGTCGTCGGGGTTCGTCGCCGAGGCCGTGGACGCCTTCTGCCGCAAGTCCTTCCGCGACGACTCCGGACGCGACCACGCGGGCCTGTTGACCGGCGAGGACATGGCGTCCTGGGAGGCGTCCTATGAGGACCCGGTCTCCGTCGACTTCGGCGACTGGACGCTGGCCAAGTGCGGTCCGTGGACCCAGGGGCCGGTGCTGCTGCAGCAGTTGCTGATCCTCGAAGGACTCCCGGTGTCCTATGTGGATGGCGTGCCGACCGCAGACACCGTCCACTACGCGCTGGAGGCGACCAAGCTCGCCTTCGCCGACCGCGAGGCGTGGTACGGCGACGCAGACGTGCCGCTGGAGGCCCTGCTCTCCCGCGCGTACGCCGCCGAGCGCCGCGCGCTCATCACCGACACCGCGTCGCTGGAGCTGCGGCCCGGCAGCCCGGACGGGCGCGCCCCGCGCCTGCCCGAGTACCTGGTGTCCGGCACGGCCCCGGTGTCGGTCAGCGGCGCCCTCGGCGAGCCCACCGTCCGCCCGGACGGCACCACCAAGGGCGACACTGTGCACGTGGACGTCGTGGACCGGTGGGGCAACATCATCTCCGCGACGCCGTCCGGCGGCTGGCTCCAGTCCTCGCCCGCCATCCCCGAGCTGGGCTTCTGCCTGGGCACGCGGGCGCAGATGTTCTGGCTGGAGGACGGCCTGCCCAACTCCCTGGCCCCCGGCAAGCGGCCGAGGATCACCCTCACCCCGAGCCTCGCGCTGCGCGACGGCGTGCCCACGCTCGCCTTCGGCACCCCCGGCGGCGACGGGCAGGACCAGTGGCAGCTCTGCTTCTGGCTGGCCCATGTCGAGGCCGGGCTGAACCTGCAGGCCGCCATCGACGCGCCCGCGTGGCACAGCAACGCCGTCCCCAGCAGCTTCTACCCGCGTGACTACGTGCCCGGCGAGGCGCACGTCGAGTCCCGGCTCGGCCCGGCGGCGCTCGCCGCGCTGGCCGACCGCGGCCACAAGCTGGTCGACCTCGGCCCGTGGACGCTGGGCAGGCTCTCGGCGGTGTCGCGCCACAACGGGCTGCTGCGCGCGGCCGCCAACCCGAGGGGGATGCAGGGCTACGCCGTGGGCCGCTGAACCAGGTCGTGGAGCTTGGTGACGGTGTTCCAGTTGCGCGCCGTCCCGACGACCTTCCACCTTCGGTCGAGGAATGGCACGACGGGCGGCGCCTTGGAGATGCCGTCCGGGCACCACTGGTAGACGACGCGGTCGCCGACCCGGATGCGCTCGGGATCGAGCGCGACCGGGTCGTGCGCGGCCGCGACCGCCGGGTCCGGGTCGGCCTCCAGGAAGATCGCGACCATCCGCGAGCCGTCGTGGGCGATGTCGCGGAAGGGGTGGCCGTCGACCACGGCGCGCAGCCGTGGGGCGGTGACGACCAGGCAGCGGGTGTCGAGGCCGGTCCGCTCGGCGAGCGCCGCCTGGATCTCGCGCTCGTCCGGCTCGGTGTCGGCGGTGAAGACGGCGTTGCCCGACTGCAGGACTGTGCGCACGTCGCCGAAGCCGAGGTCCTCGAGGACCGCGCGCAGGTCGGCCATGGCGAGCTTCGTGCGGCCGCCGACGTTGACGCCGCGCAGCAGGAGGACGTATCCGGTCACGACCGGATTCTGCCCTCGGCGACCTCGGCGGGGTACTCGGCGTAGAACGGCACGTACTCGCCGTCGCGGAGCACGTGCACGTCGTCGTCCACTGTGTACCCCTCGGCGCGGAGGTCCACCTTGCGGGACTTGAAGGTGGAGGTCTGCTCGACCGCGCCGACCAGGCGGACGAACAGCGGGACGGCGTACCCGGGCAGCTTGGCGGCCAGGTGCTTGGCCAGGGACGCGCCGTCGAATGCGACGCCGTCGCGGAGCTTGACCGCGGCCATGCCCGCCTTGCCGTCGGCGCCGGGGACCGCCACGCCGTACACGACGGACTGGTCGACGTCGGGGTGTTCGTCGACGGCGGCCTCGACCTCGGTCGTCGCCACGTTCTCGCCCTTCCAGCGGAAGGTGTCGCCGAGCCGGTCGACGAAGGCGACGTGCCGGAAGCCCTGGGCGCGCACCAGGTCGCCGGTGTCGAACCAGCAGTCGCCGTCCTTGAAGGCGTCGCGGAGCAGCTTGCGCTCGGTGGCCTCGGCGTCGGTGTAGCCGTCGAACGGCGCCCGGTCGGTGATCTTGGTGATCAGCAGGCCGACCTCGCCCGTCCTGACCTTGCGCAGCCTGCCGTCGGTGCGCTTCGCGGAGTCCCCGTCGAACTCGACGACGGCGTACGGCAGGGGACAGGTGCCCGCGGTGCGCGGGATGTTGAGGGCGTTGATGAAGGCGAGGTTGCACTCGCTGGCCCCGTAGAACTCCGCGACGCGCTTGATGCCGAAGCGCGCGGTGAACTCGTCCCAGAGTTCCGGGCGCAGGCCGTTGCCGACGACGACGCGGACGCCGTGCTCGCGCTCGATGGGCCGTTCCGGCTGGTTGAGCAGGTAGCGGCACAGCTCGCCGATGTAGCAGAACGCCGTGGACCGCGTGCGGACGACGTCGTCCCAGAAGCGGGACGCGGAGAAGGACCGTCCCAACGCGAGGGTCGCGCCCGCGGCGAGGACGGACGAGAGGGAGACCGTCAGCGCGTTGTTGTGGTACAGCGGGAGACAGCAGTAGAGCGTATCGTCGCCGCGCAGGCGCACACCGAGCCTGCCGAGCCCGGTCATGCTCTTGAGCCAGCGGAAGTGCGACATCGCGCTGGCCTTCGGCAGGCCGGTCGTGCCCGAGGTGAAGATCAGGAACGCGGTCGCCTTCGCCGGGACGCGCGCGCACTCGTCGGGGTTGGCGTCATTGGTTCCGGGCAGGGTGTCCAGGTCGAGCGCGTCGGGCAGCAGTTCGCGGTAGTCGCCGTGGGCGACGAGCGCGGTCGCGTTCAGCAGGCCGACGCTGTGCTCCAGGACCTCGCCGCGCTGGTTGGTGTTGAGCATCCCGGCGGCGGCCCCGAGCTTGACCACGGCCAACGCCGCCAGCACGGTCTCGGGCCGGTTCGGCGCCATGATCCCGACGGTCGTGCCGGGCTTGACGCCGTGCCGGGCCAATGTCTCGGCCATCCGGTTGACCTGCGCGTTCGCCTCGCCGTAGCTGAGCTCGACGTCCTCGAAGCGCAGGAACGGCCGATCCGGATGCCTGGCGGCGGCCTCCTGGAACACCAGCCCGATCGACTTGGTGGCCGACGGCTTCAGCGTCGCGAGCCCCACCAGCCCCCGCACCATCCCCGGCCCGTCCACCACCAACGACGGCACCGCCCCCAGGACGTCCCGAAACCGCACCCTTGCGTCCATGCCGAGTGAGGCTACTTCATAGTAGGTTTCCGGGGTAGGGGGTCGTCCCATTTCCCCATGGGTGCCGGACGCGTACTGACCAGTGCGAATGCCGCCGATGAGGGTCACCGCGACAGGGACCTGGACGCCGTGGGAGCCGACTAGGCGGGCGTGGGCTCCTTGGCCCGTTCCGCCGCGGCGGGCTCGGCGGGCCGCTTCCTCCGGCGTGCCCGCAACCACCGGTCGGCGGGCATCTCGACGAACCGGTGCAGGATCTCGGCGACCACGCCGACCGTGATCAGTCCGGTGAGCACCGCCAGTTCAACACCTATGCGTGGAACCAAGGCGTCCATCACGGGGTAGAGGCAGCCCACGTGGACGAGGTAGATCGCGTAAGTCCGCGCCGCGAACGCGCGGACGAAGCGCGAACTGCTGACCGGGCCGCGGACGCGCATCAGGACCAGCAGCACCAGCAGCATGATCATGACCGTGCGGGGCAGGGCGTCGCCCTGGAAGGTGAAGCCGCTGATGCGGTCGACCCACACCCACAGCAGGAAGTGCACGGCGCCCAAGGCCACGGCGGTGTAGCGGTGGATGCGGCCCAGGTACGCCAGCGCGACGATCTGGCCGATCACGAGCAGCGGGATGTACGCCGCCCAGATGCCAGCGTGATGGGCCCACACGCGCACATCGACGCTCGGGTTCCCGCGCGCGGCCACCGAGCCCAGGATCCCGACGAAGCAGACCGCGGCGGCCAGCGCGGGGGCGATCCACGGCCTGCGGCGCAGGACCGGGATCGTCACCGTGACCCACACGTAGAACACGATCTGGATGACCAGCGTCCAGGTGACCCCCACGAACGCAACCTGCGGTACCTGGAAGAAGTTGCCCAGCACCATCCCGATCAGCAGGTCCACCACGTCCAGCCGCTGGTCGAGGCGGGGAGTGATGCGCTGCCCGAGGTTGATCATGATCCAGGCCAGGACCGTGACCGCCCACAGCAGCGGGACGAGCCTGCTGACCCGCCGGAACAGGAACTGCCCCGGCTTCTCCCGGAACGCGGACGCGGTGATCACGACGCCGGTGATCAGGAAGAACGAGCCGACGCCGATGAACGCCAGCTGCGGGTTGAGGTGCAGCGGCCTGCCCAGCGCGGTGTCGGCGGCCTGGGAGAGCCACCAGTCCTGCCGCTCGATGGCGAACCAGGCCATCAGGTGGCCGAACACGACCGCCACGCAGGCCACGCCGCGCAGCAGGTCGAGACCGTCGAGCCTGCCCAGGGAACCCGCCGGTGCCCTCATCGCGCACCTCCCGGTCTCGGCAGGCGGTAGAGGATCTCAGCCGAGGCCGCGGTGGCCGCGGCCCCCGCGAGCACGATGAGCAGCCACGGGGTGGCCGGGTACAACAGGTCCTGCACGGTCAGTCCCACCGGGCCGATCAGCGCGACGATCCACGCGGCGCGGGCGGTGACAGCGCGCACGAACGCGTGTCGACCCAGCAGCTCGCCCGACGGAAGCGCGACGAGGACGACGAGCACGGCGTAGCAGACGGTGATCGGGAACCACTGGCCTTCCCAGGCCGGATGGCGCGACTCGACCGCGGCGATCAGCGCCCATCCAGCGACCACCAGCGTCCCGCCGGTCAGCGCCGTGAGCGCCTTGACCCGCACCAGCCACAGCGCCTGGCCCATGATCGGCAGAACCGCGAAAGCGAGCTTGTCCACGACCTCCTGGTCGTGCGCGCCGACGAGCACCGCGCCGCCTGCCACCACCACGAGCTGCACCACGACCGCGATGAGCGGCCGCGCTCGAAGGGGTGTCGTGACCAGCAGCAACACCGCGTGGACGGCCACCACGGCGAACGGCCACACCAGCGCGGGCGCCCCGAGGGCAGCCGCGCCGACCGCGACGACGGCGGGGAGGCCGACGCTCCAGGCCGCGCGCACCGGACTCCGGTCGGCCGCCCCGGCGTACCCCGCCACCAGCAGCAGCACGCACAGCGCCAGGACCCCGAAGTCCTCACCGACGCCCAGCGGCCGGTTGACCCACTCGCGCACCGCGACCAGGACTCGCGGCGAGTACCCGTGCTGGTTGAGCCACAGCCCGCCCAGGTAGCTGTAGAGCACGAACGGCACCGCCAGGGCCGCGGCCAGCACCAGGCCGGGCGGCATCGGCTGGGCCCGCTCGCGGTCCAGCTCGTCCATGACCCGCGCGCGCTCAGCCATCGGCGGGCAGCAGGTCGAGCTGCGGGGTGAGCAGCCTGGTGAAGTCGGCGGACAGCGCGGCCTCGGACTTGCCGGTCAGCTCGACGCGCACCAGCAGGTCCCCGTGCGCGTACACGGCTCGGGCGATGGGGCGTTCCCGGCCGGTCAGCTCGCTGCGCCGCACCCACGGACGGTCGGGCGTCTGGGCGAACCCGGCCCCGACCCACATGGCGTTCAGCTCGTCGGCGGCGGTGACGGCGGCCCCTCGGTCGGACATCCGCACCGCGACGCCCACGATCTTGCCCTCGGGCAGGGTGGAGGCCACCGCGGCGCGGGCCGCCCGGGCGCCGTGCGAGCGGAACACCGCGATCTCCCGCTCGCCGAGGAACTTCATGTCGACCACCTGGTCGAACGTGCGGACGCTGCCGTAGTTCTCCCGGCCGCTGCCGTAGGCCACCAGCACCAGGCTGTCACGGGCGTAGCGGCCGTCCAGGCCCACGGGCGGAACGGTCCGGTCCTCGGGGTCGGGCACCCGGTGGCCCATCAGCGACCAGGCGACCGCGCACACGGCGACGAGCGCGGCGATCACCGCCACGGTGGTCAGGGCGCGGACCGCCGACCGGGGACGCGTGCTCGCCCCCTCGCCCAGCACGCCGGTCATGCGCCCCCCGTCCCTCGGTCACATCAGGTCGACACCGGCCGCAGCCACAGCGTCACGAACCCCGATTCCGCCTCCCGCGCCAGCGCGACCAGATCAGCGTCGCCGCGCACGGCGACCTGCCCCGGTCCGGACTCGTCCACCACGACGGGGCGGAAGCCGAGAGCACGATAACCCGCCAGCACCTCGATCGGGTCATCGCCCAGTTCCTCGATGGCCTCCGGGCAGTACTCGCACAGCACGTCCGGCCGGTCGCGGCGCAGCACGTCGGCCAGACCGGCCAACGCCCGGTGATCGCGCCCCTGTAGGTCGACCTTCACCAGGCCGATCACCGCGTCGCGCACCTCCGGCAGGTCGCCGAGGCGCACCGCGGGCACGCGCACACCCGCGCCGTCGGCCCGGACCCGGTGGTCGCCGCTGTTGCCCGCGTCCGCCTGCACCAGCACGGCCTCGCCGGTCGAGTCCCACGCGGCGCACGCCAGGACGGTCACCAGGGCGGGATCGGTGTTGACGGCCACGTTGCGGCGCAGCAGCTCCGCGGTGTCCGGGTTGGCCTCCACCGCGATCGCGCCAGCCACGTTCTCCGCATGGCCCAGCACCCGCAGCGTGTGGTAGCCGACGTGCGCGCCGATGTCGAGGAACACCCCGCGCCCGGCCAGACTCGCCAGGAGCCTGCCCTCAGCGCTCTCCCACGAGCGGTTGTGCACGAGCCAGGGCCGCACCACGGTGTCGTTCGGCACGAGCAGCGCGCCCGCGTCGCACACCACCACGTCCGTGCCGGACGGGATCGGCGCGTGGCGCACGCGCGCCGCGTCCAGCAGCGCGCCCACCTCGCGCTCGCGCACGACCAGCCGGGCCTCCGCGCCGTCGAAGCGGACGTCGCGCTCGGCGAACATCTCGTACGTGCCGCGGTGATCGCGGTCCGCGGCCTCGCGCAGGGAGGCCACGTCGGCGGACAGGGCGCCCAGGGCCGCGCGGGTCTTCGGGTCCTGCTCGGCCAGCGCGGTCACCATGGCGCGCAGCTCGTCGACCTCGCCGATCATCCGCTCGGCCCGCGCCGAGGTCTCCCGTGCCGCGGCGAGTTCGGCCTCCGCCCTGCTCAGTCGGGCGTGCAGGGTCGCGGCGGTCGACTCGACGCCGCCCATCAGCTCGCCCAACACCGTGCGCTGATGCACGTCGTAATGGTCGATAGCGCGCAGCACGGCCTTGCGCAGCGCGGGCGCCAACGGCAGCCGTGACGTGGTGTTGGTGTCCGGCCGCCACAGCAGCGCCTGGCGGGCGTCGCGCATCGGGCTCAGCGGGTCGCTGTCCACCGGGCGGGCGCCGGTCTGCCGGTCGCGCCACGCGGCGTGCGCCGCGGTCAGCCGGGTCCGCATCCAGGCGGCCGCGGCGTCCATCGACCGGGTCCGCAGGATGTGCTCGCGGGCGGCGGCGCCGCGCCGGGCGGCCTCGGCCGGGTCGTCGGCCACCGCGCGCATCGCCGCGGCGGCCGCGTCGACGTCCGGTTCGGCCCACCGCGCCGACGGCGGGTACGGACCGGCCTCCTTGCCGACCGCCACCTTCGTCCACGGGATCGGCCAGCCGGTCTCGGCGGTCAGGAACTCCGCCGTGCCCGAGTAATCGGTGGCGATGACCGGGAGACCGCGCACCATCGCCTCGGCGACGGTGAGCCCGAATCCCTCGGAGCGGTGCAGGGAGACGTAGCAGTCAGCCGAGGCGTACAGCTCGTGCAGCTCCTCGACGCTGAGGTAGCGGTCCACGATCTCGATGCGCGGGTCATCCGCGGCCATCACGCGCAGGCGCTCGGCCGGGTCCGGGTGGTCCTCCGCGTTCAGCGTCTTGATCACCAGCCGGACGTCGGCGTCCCCGGGGAACGCCCGGCGGAACGCCTCGACCAGCGCGTAGGGGTTCTTGCGCTTGGCGATGCTGTAGTAGTCGAAGGCGAACAGGAACGTCACCGGGCCGCTGCGCGCGTGCGTCCGCGCCGGTCCGGGATCGCGGATCGGCACCGGGATCGCGTGCACCGGCACCGGGGCGTGCGCAGCGATGGCCGCGCGGCAGAACTCGCTGATCGTCCAGACCTCGTCCACCAGGTCGAACGCCCGGTGCAGCTCGGACGGGAAGTGGTCGAGCTCCCAGGCCCACAGCCCGATCCGGTAGCGCTGGTGGCCGACCTCCGGGTGCGCGGCCAGCACCGGCTCCGTCTGGTCGGCGTTCACGCACAGCAGGCTCACCGGATAGCGCGGGGTGCCCGCGGTCTCCGGCGCGTCGAGCCCGGTGCGGTTGAGGACCAGCCGGTCCTCCACCACGGCGGCGACCGGCATCCCCGCGGCTCGGATGGCGTCGTGCACGATCCGGCCCATCTCGCCGACCCCCAGCTCGGCGGTCAGGTAGCCCAGGACGTTCACGCCCGGCGCGTCGACCGGGGGCGCAGGCGGCGGCTGCTCGGCGGGCACCGCCCAGTCCGGCAGGTTCTCCTCGACCCGGCCGGAGGCGCGGCACCAGGTGCGGAACGACTCCGCGTCGCGGCCGAACGGCTGCGGGAACGCGGCGCGCAGGTCGGCGCGGGCGGCCCAGATCGCGGCGGCGAGCCTGCTCGCCGAGTCGGCGGGCTGGTCGTCCGCGGGCTCGCCCAGCCACTTGACGAACGCCTCGGCCGTCTCGCCGAAGGCAGCGGGCGGCAGCGGCTTCCCCTTCTTCTCCGCGGCGATCCAGGCGTCGCGGAACATGCGGCGCATCGTCGGGGTCAGCTTGGTGCCGTCGGGGAGGGCGGCGAAGCCGTAGCGGATGGCCTCCAGCGTCTCGCCGTAGCCCTCCGCGCGCAGCAGTTCGGCGTATTCGTCGCAGAGCGCGCGCAGCGTCGGGTTGTCGGAGAGCCGGACCCGCGGCCGCAGCGGCGTGTGGTGGCTGAGCAGCCAGGGCTTCTCCGGGCGGTATCCGCTGAAGTGGAAGAACCGCAGCACGTGGCCACCGGCGTGCAGGATCCCGTCCTCAACGGTGACCGGCCGCTCGTGGGCGTTCCAGTAGGCGACGTTGAACCCCGGGTCGCGCAGCACGTGGTTGCCGAACAGCGCGGGCACCTGGTCGACCCAGCGCTGGTCGGTGAACAGCTGCCGGTCCGGGGCGACGATCGCGTCCTGGCGCAGCCGTTCGGCCCAGAAGTCCAGGAACGGCTCGGACCCCGGCCCGGTCGCCACGAAGCCGAGGTTGAAGATGCCCGAGCCCATGACCATCGCCTCGGTCGGCTCCAGTCCGTCGCGCGGCAGCGGCTCGAGGAAGTGCGGGGTCAGGACGATCCCGTGCGCGGTGGCCAGCTCGGCCAGCTCCGGCATCGGCGCGAACACCCGGATGTCGGGGTCGAGGTAGATGACCACCTGGCTGGCCGCGCGCAGTTCCCGCAGCAGGTACGGCTTCACGGCGGTGGCCATCTCGGTGACCGAGTAGGCCGTGGCCATGCGCGGGTAGTCGGCGCTGTCGACGCCGAAGCGGGCGGGCCCGACGACCGAGAGGTCACCGTCGTCGTCGACGCTGTCCCAGTCGGCGTCGACCACCCCGATCACGAAGCGGTGACCGGGGTGGTGCTCCAGGTAGGAGGCCGCCAGCACGCGGGCGGCCGGGAGGTAGTTCGCGGCGACGATCGTGCACGCGGTGACATCAGCCATCGGCGGGGGTCTTCTCCAGCTGGCCTGCGAGGCTGTCGTTGAAGGTCACCTGCCCGTCGGAGGTGTCCTTGGTGCTCAGGTCGAGCCGGACGACGATGTCGCCGCTGGCGAAGTGCGCCCGGAACCGGCCCGCCTTGCCGTCCTTGGCCTCGCGGGTGGCCACCTGCACGCCCGCCGGGCTGCCGGACTGCGTCTCCATGCCGTTGCCGGTCTGCACCTTGTGCAGGTCCTTCGCGGCCTTCTGCGCCGCCGCCGCCGACGGCATCTGCACCAGCATGACCACCAGGCGGTTGCCGCTGCCGAGGTCGCAGATCACCAGCTTGGTGTCGGTCGGCTTGCCCGCGGTGTAGGCGGCGATCTCACCGTCGGTGAGGTAGCGCTGGCCGGGCATGTCGGCGAAGGTCGTGACCGCCCGGTTGACCGTCACCTTGCCCGGCATGGTGCCCACCGGCAGCGGGTCCGGCGGCGGGGGCGGGGTCGTCGTGGTGGTCGGCGCCTGGTCGGTCGTCGACGGGCCCGCGGACGGGGAGCTCTCCTTGAAGAACATGAAGTACGCGCCGACGCCGAGGCCGCCCAGCACCAGCAGGATCACCACGACCAGCGCGACGACCTTGCCCTTGCCGCCGCCCTGGCTGTCGAAGACCTCGGGGCCCTGCTTGATCCAGTCCGGGCTGCTCGCGGCCAGCGGCGGGAAGTCCGACCCGGCCCACGGAGGGGCCATCTCCTCGTGCTGGGGCTGGTGCCCCCACGGCGGGGGCGGGGGACCGGGCATCGCGTGCGGGGGCATGTGACCGCCCATCGGCATGTTCGCGCCGGGCACCACCTGCGTCCGGTCGGCGTCCGCGCCCGGCCGGGCGGCCTGCCAGCCGCCGGTCACCGCCTGCGTGCGGTCGCCGCTCCCACCCGGCACGACCTGGGTGCGGTCGCCCTCGGCCGCCTGCTGCGGCGGTTGCACCGGAGCGACGTACTGCGTCTTCTCCGACTGCTGATCGTGCTGCTGGGGATGCTGGGGGGAGATCGCCGAAGACATCACCTTGTCACGGCGGACCCGGTACTCGTCCGCGGAGATCCGTCCCGTGGCGAGTTCCTCGTCCAGGACCCGGAGTTCCTCCTGCCAGGACACGGCGGTCCTCCTTTGGTGTGATAAACGAGTGGGGTCTGCCGGAACTCGGTCATTGTGCACGGCCCGTGCGGATCTTCGGGACGGTAGGGGTATTCCGTGACCAGCCGTACACCTGCCGCGCCGGTCACCCCGTACGCAGGGCGTTGGTGATCGCGGCCGCCGTGTTGCGGAGGGCGGCGTTCAGGAGGCTTTCGTCCCCGGTCACCGGCTGGGACAGGCTGATCTGCACCACCACGTCGTCGACGGCGAACACGGCGTTGACGAACCGGTTGTCCGCGTTCTCCTTGACCGTCGTCGGGCCTTCCACCAGCGGCTCGTCCACGTCCTGGAACCCGCGTGCGCGCATGTTCTCGTGCAGCTGTCCGACGGCGGCCGTCGCGGCGTCCACCGACGCGGCGCGGCCTGCGATCACCGCCGTGCCCAGGTCGCCGTCGACGGTGGAACGGAACACGACCTCCAGCACGCCGTTGGTCGACAGCGCCTTGGCGCCCGCGGCGCTGATGACGTTGGCCTCGGCGGCCTCGGGGACGGTGAGCACGCCGTTCTTCGGGTTGGGCCTGCCCTCGGGGGTCGGGACCATCTCGGCGAGGGACCGGGGCGCAGGGGGCGCCGCGGCCGTCTCATCGCCGGAGAACGGCTTGAGCAGCACCACCCAGAGCGCGACCGCGACGACCGCCAGCACGGCGACCGCGATCAGCGCGGCGCGGGGCCCTTTCGACGGTGTCCCCGCGGTGCTGAAGACCTCGGTGCCCGCAAGCGCGGCGGGTGGCGCCTGCGGGGCCGAGGCGAACAGGTCGCGCGGGGGCGGCGGCGCTGCCGGGAACGACCCGGTCGGCGGACGGGTGTCGCGGTGGTGGCGCAGCACCGGCGCCGATGAGGCCTCGGCGAGCAGCTCGTCGCGGCGGGAGCGGTACTCGCCCCGGGTCAGCTCGCCGCTGGCGAGCTGGGCGTCCAGCTCGCGCAGCCTGTCCTGCCAGTCCACTCGTCGCCCCTCTCGACCAGAACCGGTCGGCTATCTAATCGGACGCTTCGCCAGCTCCGCCGTGAGGGTGTCGACGAACGCCTGGTCGAGCAGCGACGGGATGCCGCCCGCCAGGTTCCGCTCCACGATCTCCAGCACCACGACCTCGTGGTCGGCCACCGTGCGCGCCACGAGTCCGGGGTCCGGCCGCGCGGTGCTGTAGGAGAGCTGGGTCACGTCGGAGAACGCCGCGGGCAGGTAGGGCGCGGCGCCGAGGCCGAACGAGTCGCCCAGCACCACCGTCGGCCTGGTGATCATGCCGTTGGTCGGCATCTCCGTCGTGCGGATCGGTTTGCGCAGGTCCCATGCCCGGAACTCGGTCCGGTCGGCGCCGCCGTCGGGCCGCACCTGGTAGGTGGCCGAGATGTTCTCGCCGGTGCGGCCCAGCAGCGCGGGCAGGTCGGCGGGGAAGACGAGCTTGTCGGCGTTGGGGGTCACCTGCCAGTCCCGGGTGACGCCCGGTTCCACCCGCTCGGCGAGCGCCCGCACCATCTCCAGCGCGCCGTCGTGGGTCCAGTGCGAGTCCTCGCGGTAGTAGAGCGGGTGCCCGCGGCGGTCGGCGGCAGTCCGCAGCAGGGGCCGCAGGTCCATCGCCCCGGCGAGCAGGGTGACCTCGCGCCAGAACTGCTCGGACTCGGTGTCCGCGCAGTCCTTGCCGGGGTAGTCGCCGGGGAGGAACTGCGGCACCATCGTCGACTTGTCCGGCGGCACGACCAGCACGAACTCCCGGCCGGAGCGCTCCACCACGTCGCGGATGAGGTTGAGCTGGCGGATCGTGTCGACCAGCGGCTGGGCGGGCTCGCACTTGGCGACCACGTCGTAGCCGAAGTACAGCCAGCCCTCGTTGCCCTCCAACACCCGCAGGTAGCCGGGGTACTGCTGGTCCGGCCACTCGGTGCTGCCGGGCCCGTCGTCCACGATGGGCGCCTGCGGCTCCGGCTCGCTCGGCAGCGGTCCGGTGGTGCCGCGGTCGAAGGTCGCCGACTCGCCGAAGAAGGTGCGGCTGACCCAGTCGACGGCGTGCACGGCGCCGGAGCGGAAGACCAGGTGGTCGGTCGCCCAGGCGGGCAGCCCGGTGACCATGCCCCACCCGTCGGCGGGGGTCGGGAAGTCCGCGAGCTTGCGGTTCTCGATCTCGGTGGCCCGCATGCCGCCGATCCACATGACCGTCGGGGCGGCGAAGAACACCAGCGCGCACACCAGGGCCAGGGTCTGCTTGCCGCCGTGGCGGGGTCGGTGGAGCGAGTGCTCCCGGGGCAGCCACGCCTCGTGGACGGCGGGCAGCTCGGGGGAATCCATGACCACGCGTGCACGTTATCCGAAGGGTCCGCACCGGGTGAGCGATCCGGTCGATCGGCCTATCGTGGAGGAATGATGCTGTTCGGGCGTGCCAAGAGCCACATGGTCGAGCCGGGTCAGGCCCTTGCGGGCAGGCCGGACCCGCTGCCGGGGGTGCCCGAGACGCACGCGGTGAGCGGGAACCGGGTCCAGGCGCCGTTCCCCGACGGCATGGCGACCGCCGTGTTCGGGATGGGCTGCTTCTGGGGCGCCGAGCGCAAGTTCTGGCAGACCCCGGGCGTCTACTCGACCGCGGTCGGGTACGCGGGCGGGTACACGCCGAACCCCACCTATGAAGAGGTCTGCAGCGGTCGGACCGGGCACACCGAGGCCGTCCTGGTGGTCTACGACCCCGACGCGGTGTCGTACGCGGACCTGCTGAAGGTCTTCTGGGAGTCCCACGACCCGACGCAGGGCATGCGCCAGGGCAACGACGTCGGCACCCAATACCGCTCCGCGGTGTACTTCACCGACCCCGCGCAGCGGCCGGTCGCCGAGCGGAGCCGCGACGCCTACCAGCGGGCGCTGGCCGAGCGCGGCTACGGCGAGATCACCACCGAGTTCGCCGACGCAGGCCCGTTCTACTACGCCGAGGAGTACCACCAGCAGTACCTCCACAAGGTGCCGCACGGCTACTGCGGCATCGGCGGCACCGGCGTGTCCTGCCCGGTGGGCATCGCGCCTGCGGAGTGACCGCCGCCTCTTGGATCACGCCTGCCCAGCGCGCATGATGCGCGCTTATGGACAGACGGGTCGCCAGGCAGTTGGGTCGGTGGGTGGAGCCGGAGGAGGTCTTCGGCCGCGGTCGGGCCCTGCGGGAGGCCGTCGGGCTCGACGCGCACCGGAAGGTGCTGCTCGCCGCTGACCGGCCGTCCGTCGTCGACTTCATGCACGCGTCGAACGAGGGGCGCATCCCCGGGTTGGTGCCGCTGCGGGTGGGGCGGATGCTCGCCTCGCCGTTCGCGTTCTTCCGGGGGAGCGCCGGGCTGATGGCCGCCGACCTCGCCGCCGGTGTGCGCAGCGGTGTCGACGCGCAGCTGTGCGGGGACGCGCACGCTGCCAACTTCGGGCTGTACGGCACGCCCGAGGGGCGGATCGTGATGGACGTGAACGACTTCGACGAGACCGTGCCGGGCCCGTGGGAGTGGGACCTCAAGCGGCTGGCCACCAGCATCGTCCTCGCCGGGCGCGCGGGCGGGGTCGAGGAGAAGGCGTGCCGGACCGCGGCCGAGGACGTCGTCAAGTCCTACCGCAGGACCATCGACCACCTCGCCGAGCTGCCCTTCCTGGAGTCGTGGACCGCGCTCGGCGACGAGTCGGTGCTCAGCAGGGTTGACGCCGACGCGCTCACCGACGATTTCGCCAAGGCCGCGAAGAAGGCCCGCAAGAACACCAGCGCCAAGGTCGCCGCGCGGTGGACCCAGCGCGGCGAGGACGAGCGCTGGCGGTTCGTCCCGGACCCGCCGGTGCTCACCGAGGTGACGCCCGGCACGTGGCAGGCCGTCGTCGACGGGCTCCCGGACTACGTCGACACCCTCCGCGAGTCGCGGCGGAACCTGATCATGCGCTACGGGGTGTCCGACGTGGCGTTCCGCGTCGTCGGCACCGGCAGCGTGGGGCTGCGCAACTACCTGGTCCTCATGCACGGCAACGGCGACGAGGCGCTGGTGCTCCAGGTCAAGGAGGCGCGGCCGTCCGCGCTGGCGCCGTACGTCGGGCACCGGGCCAAGCACGAGGGCAAGCGGATCGTGCACGGCGCGCGGCTGGTGCAGGCCGAGAGCGACATCCTGCTGGGCTGGACGACCGTCGACGGCAGGCACTTCATCGTCCGCCAGTTCCGCAACCGCAAGGGCGAGATCGACGCGACGACGCTCGCCGCCGATCACCTCGACGACTACGGCCGGTTCGCGGGCGCCCTGCTGGCCCGCGCGCACACCCGCTCGGTCGACCCGCGCCTGCTCTCCGGCTACTGCGGCCCCGCGCTGGACGAGGCCATCGGCGGATACGCGGTGGAGTACGCCGACCGCACCGAGGCCGACCACGCCGAGCTGGCCGCCGCCGTGCGGGCGGGGCGACTGGACGCGCACGGGACGCCGTGATCCGATGCGGCGGTGGACCGCAAGCGGCACGGACTGCACTACACCCCGCCCGCGCTGGCGGCGTTCGTCGCCGAGCGCGCGCTGGCGGCCGCCCCCGACCGGCCGCTGCGCGTGCTGGACCCGGCGTGCGGGGACGGGGAGCTGCTGGCCGCGGTCGCCGCGCTCGCGCCGGACGCCGTCCTCACCGGGTACGACGTGGACGAGACCGCCGTCGCCACCGCCCAGCGGCGTCTGCCGAACGCGGCCATCGCCCACAAGGACTTCCTGGAGAGCCCGCCGCCCGAGCGGTTCGACCTGGTGGTGACCAATCCGCCGTATGTGCGGACGCAGTTGCTGGACGGGCGGGCGGCCGAGCTGGTCAAGCGGTTCGGGCTGCGCGGCCGGGTCGACCTGGCGCACCCGTTCGTCGCCGTGGCACCCGGTCTGCTCGACGACGGTGGCGTGCTAGCCCTGTTGTGCTCCAACCGTTTTCTCAGCACGCGCGCGGGGGAGAACGTGCGCACGGTGCTGACGCGCGATCTGACCGTGCGCGAGGTGTTCGATCTCGGGGACACGCGGTTGTTCACCGCTGCGGTCCTGCCTGCCGTGGTGGTGGCGGTGAAGGGGGAAGCGAGCGCGCCTGCCCGGTACGCCACGGCGTACACAACGGACTCACCTGCTGACGGAAGTGACCTTTTCGCCGCGCTGCAAGCGGAACGTGACAGTGTCGTCGCGGTTCAAGGGCGGCGGTTCGCGGTTTCGGTAGGCACGTTCGACAACTGGAGACTGTCCACACCGGATAGAGACGACCGCCGCAGCCGGATCGCCGAACGGACCTGGCGCACGGTCGGCGATGTAGCCAACATCCGCGTCGGCATCAAGACGACCGCCGACAGCGTCTTCATCGCCGACTGGGACACCGTCGAGCACCGGCCGGAGGACGAACTCCTGCGCCCCCTGCTCTGCCACGGCGACCTCCAGGCCTGGACCCCGCCCGCGCCGCCGACGCTGCGGGTCCTCTACCCGTACCTCGACCGCCCGAGCCGCCAGGTGGTCGACCTCGCCGACTACCCGCGCGCCGCCGCCTACCTCGCCGCCCACCGCGACCGCCTCGAGGGCCGCGCCTACCTGCGCAAAGCAGGCCGCGCGTGGTTCGAGATCTGGGTCCCCCACCGCCCGGCCCGCTGGCGCGAGCCCAAGATCGTGTTCCCCGACATCAGCCCCGAGCCCCGCTTCACCCTCGACCGCACCGGCGCCATCGTCAACGGCGACTGCTACTGGATCAGCGTCACCGACACCGGCGAGGACGTCGCCCACCTCATCCTCGGCGTCGCCAACTCCCCCTTCGGCGTCCGCTTCTACGACGAGGTCTGCGGCAACCGCCTCTACGCGGGCCGCCGCCGCTGGATCACCCAGTACGTCTCCCGCCTGCCACTCCCGGACCCGGAAAGCCCCGCGGGCAGGCGGGTCATCACCGAGGCCCGCGCCCTCATGGCGGGTGATGGGGACCGTGCCGATGTCGACGAGGCCGTGGAGTCAGCTTTTCGCGTGTAGCCGCATTCACCCCGCCGCACGGGGGACCGCACACCCGTCGCTGGTCGAAGCGCACGGCCGGGTCACCGAGGTGCGGAAGCACCACACCCCAGACCACAGCGGTGCCTACGACGGGGCGACCTTCGAGTGCGCCGGCGGGCCAGTTGGCCGTGTTCCCCGATCCAGGTGGTGATGTCTGGCGGTACGAGTACGACCCTATTCTTTTCGTGCAAATCCGAGGAGCGGACTGTGGATGCTGATCGCCCTGCTCGGTCCGAGCGCTCGTCAGGCATCCCGGTGTGGTTGGACGTGGGGCTTGAGTTGCCCTGGCTGAGGCCGCGGCCGTACTTCGTCGATCGGCGAAGGGAGGCGGAACTGACGGCGACCGTCGCCCGCATGGGGTTCAAGGTGATCGAGGCGGATGTCCGCGCCGATCCGGAGACGGTGGAGGAGGACCTGCTGGTCGAGCTGACCCGCCTTCTCGAGTTCAACGAGCTGGGCGCGGGTAGCTGGGCGGCCTTCGAGGATCGGCTGTGGGACCTTCTGTGCGAGCACGACAAGCCGGGCGTGGCAGTGATCATCCGCGGGCTTGACGGTCTGGTGGGGGTGGACCTCTACCGACTGGTGAGGTGCGTGCACAAGCTGGTGTCGATGACCGAAGGCGTCGGGTTGGCGGACGCGGCGGCCAGCCGTCAGGTGGAGTACTTCTTCGTCGGCGAGTGGGGCGCTTCGTAGGGCCGGGCCTGCCGCACCTCGGCCGTGAACGCCGATGGCCGGACCTGTGTCAGGTCCGGCCATCGGGTGGAGCGGACGACGGGATTCGAACCCGCGACCCTCACCTTGGCAAGGTGATGCGCTACCAGCTGCGCTACGTCCGCGTAGCGAGGAGAACTATAACCGCTGTCGAACCGGTCGTGACGCGGGGGTGCCGGTGGCGTCCCTTCGGGGTGGTGGGTCCCTCCTGCTGTGGGAGCGCTCACTAGTCCGATCGGGTGAGGTCGATCGTCGGTGATCCCTTACCGTTATTCACGGTTATGGGTCGTGGGTCACCCGAATGTGGCATGTTGTTCGGGATTGCCACGGGGCGGCGTGCGAGGAGGTACCGGGCCGGATGAGTTGGAGCGACCGGCCCGCCGAGGAGCCGGGGACCACCGGATGTCCGCAGGACAGCGCCCTGCTGGCGCGGCTGCGGGCCGGTGAGGACGCCGCCTTCGGCGAGTTGTTCTCCCGCCACTGCGACGCCGTCCGGCGGATGGCGCTGGGGCTGGTCTCCGACCGCGCCGAGGCGGAGGACCTGGTCGCCGAGGCGTTCTTCCGGGTCCTGCAGGCCATCCGCCGCGGCTCCGGGCCGGTCGACAATGTGCGGGGCTACCTGCTGATCGTCGCCCGCCGCGTCGCCTGGGAGTGGAACGGGCGCCGGCGGGACGTGCCGGTCTCCGACGAGGAGCTGGACGTGCGGGTGGGCGCGGACCCGGACAACACCGGGCAGTCCACCGAGCGCAACCTGATCACCCGGGCGTTCACGAGCCTGCCCGAGCGCTGGCGCAGCGTGCTGTGGAAGGTCGAGGTCGAGGGCGAGCGGCCCGCCGTGGTCGCGGGCAAGTTCGGGCTCAGCCCGAACGCCACCGCAGCGCTCGCCCGCCGCGCGCGGCAGGGGCTGCGCGCTGCCTACTTGCAGGCCCACCTCACCACCGAGACGCGGCCGATCGGCTGCCGCCCGGTGCTGGAGAAGCTGGGCGCCTACACCGCGGGCGCGATCAAGGGCGCCGAGCGGCACCGGGTCAGCACGCACCTGTCCGTCTGCCCGTCCTGCACCTCGATGTACGACGAACTCCGCGACGTCTGCTCCGGACTGCGCGCCCACGCCGCCCACCTCGTCGTCCCCGTCGCGGGCATCGGCCTCTGGCAGCAGGTCAAGGGCTTCCTCGCGGGCGCGAAGACCCAGGTGGCGCTGGCGGGCGCGGCGGCCGTCGGCGCGCTCGGGCTGGCCCTGCTGCCCTGGGGCGAGTCGGACTCGGGTCCGCTGGCCTTCGACGACCTCGACGCCGACGAGGGCATCGTCCTCACCGACGACAGCTCCGCCCCCACCGCGCCCGCGATCGTCCCGACGACCGGCCAGCGGCTCCCGCAGCAGCGCACGGACACGATCGCCGTCGACGTCCCCGCCGCGGACGTGACGACCACCGACTCGCCCGCCACCCGGCGGGAGGGCGTCGCCCGGTCGTCCTCGTCCTCCGACGTCCCGCCCCTCGCCGCGGGCGGCACCACCTCGGGCACGCCCGCCCTCGGCGCCCGGTCCGAGACCGAGCCCTACGACGAGAGCCTGCCGGTCGTCTACGAGTACACCTCCACCCACCGGACGTGGCGGATCTACGACGACCGCGAGGTCTACACGCTCACGACCAAGCACACCCGGGTGAACACGGCCGACCAGACGACCGTGGCCACGACGACGACGGCTTACACCAGCATGCGGCCCACGTCGGACGCCCAGCTGATGAGCACGTCCGCGCCCGCGCCACGTTGATCAAGTAACTCCTCGGTGCGACAATCGGTGGCAGACCGCCGCCGAGGGGGTAACGTGGCCTTTCGGTGTCACGGATAGTGGTGTTCCGGTTACCGCGCCGAAGGGCTGAACATGACGCGCCAGGTACGCGACGCGAACGGCAGGCTCTGGACCCTGGACGGCACGCTCGAATGGCGGACCCCCGCCACCGAGGACGACTTCGAGCACGATGTGGCGGCGGGCTACCTGCCCGGGGTCTTCATGCTCGTCCTGATCGCCGTGCTGGCCATCGTGCTGGTCACCTGGATGCCCGCCGACGTCGTCGTCCCCGGCTGGCTGGTGCTGCTCCTGCTGCTCGTCGCCCTGTTCTTCCCCGCCCGCTGGGCGCTGCGCAGGCCGTGGACGCTCACCGCCGAGACCGGCGACGACGGCGACGGCGAGCCCGTCGAGCGCTGGGTCGGCACGGTCCGCGGCTACTTCAACGCCCGCGGCGAGATCGCGCAGATCGCCAAGAACCTCCAGCGCGACGCGATGCCCGGCTGGGAGAGCGTGCTCAAGCCCGTCGAGTGACAGACCGGCGATCTCGGGTGAGACTGGTCGCGTGCCCGAGCTGCCCGAGGTCGAAGCCCTCGCCCACCACCTGCGCGAACACGCCGTGGAACGCACCGTCGCGCGCGTCGACGTCGCCTCGCTGAGCGTGCTCAAGACCGCGTCGCCGCCGTGGACGGCGCTGCACGGGCGCACCGTCACCGGGGCGGGCAGGCAGGGCAAGTACCTCGACCTGGACTGCGACGGCGTCCACCTCGTCGTGCACCTGGCCAGGGCGGGCTGGCTGCGCTGGTCGGACACCCTCTCGGCGGCCCCGCCGAAGCCCGGCAAGGGCCCGCTCGCGCTGCGCGTGCACCTGGGCCCGCCCGGCGAGGGGCCCGGGTTCGACCTGACGGAGGCGGGCACGAAGAAGGGCCTTGCCGTGTGGATCACCGAGGACCCGGCGTCGATCGAGCAGATCGCCACCCTCGGCCCGGACGTCATGGGCCTGACCCGCGACGAGTTCGCCGAGCTGCTCAGCGGCCGCTCCGAGCGGCTGAAGACGGTGCTCACCAGCCAGCGCGTCATGGCGGGCATCGGCAACGCCTACAGCGACGAGATCCTGCACACCGCCCGGCTGTCGCCCTACGCGACGGCGGGGAGGCTCGACGATGCCGCGATCGACGAGCTCTACGAGGCTATGCGCGGCGTGTTGACCAGCGCGGTCGAGCGGTCGGTCGGCCAGGCCGCCGCCCGGCTCAAGGGGGAGAAGCGCTCCGGCCTGCGGGTGCACGCCCGCACCGGTCTGCCCTGCCCGGTCTGCGGGGACACCGTGCGCGAGGTGTCGTTCGCCGACAAGTCGTTCCAGTACTGCCCGAAGTGCCAGACCGGCGGAAAGCCGCTGGCCGACCGACGGATGTCCCGGTTGCTCAAATAGCCTGGCCTTGTCACACCCGGGGCGGAACGGGAGCATGACCACGTGGCCGAACTGCTGACCGAGCGCGCCTTCATCGGCGTGGCCGCCACGCTGCTCGTCCTGGGCCTGTTCGTGGTGCTGTGCAGACCCCGCAAGTCCGGCTCCGTGCAGGACGCCGTGCTCGACGCCGTCCAGCGGCTGTCCAAGGCCGCCCCCGGCCTGCGCGGCGGGCTGACCGAGCAGGCCGCCGACCAGGCGAGCAAGCACCTGCTGGAGCTGCTGAACAACGTCGCCGTGGGCGTGTGCGACGCCGACGGCAGGCTGATGTCGTGGGACGGGCAGGCCAACGACCACTACGAGGACCTGTCCGCGGCGATCATGGAGGTCGTGCAGCACGGCACGCGGGCGCACGTGAAGCACGAGAACCTGCAGTGCCGCAACCGCGGGAGCTGCCCGATGCGCGCGGCGGTGATCGTCCCGCTGATCGTCGACGGCCAGATCGAGGGCGCGCTGATCCTGGTCGGCGGCGTCGACAGCAGGCGGCTGATCCGCGCGGCCGACGAGGTGGCGACCTTCCTGCAGGTGCAGCTGGAGCTGGCCAAGCTCGACGAGCAGAAGCAGCAGCTGGTCCAGGCCGAGATCCGGGCGCTGCGCGCGCAGATCTCCCCGCACTTCATCTACAACGCCCTGAACACGATCTCCGCCTTGATCCGCTCCGACCCCGAGCAGGCGCGCGAGCTGCTGCAGGACTTCGCCGACTTCACCCGCTACTCGTTCCGCACCTCCGGCATGTACGCGACGCTGGCCGACGAGCTGGCCAACGTCGAGCGCTACCTGACCATCGAGTGCGCCCGCTACGGCGACCGGCTGAGCGTGCGGTTCCGGATCGCGCCGGAGGTGCAGTCCGTCGTCGTGCCGTTCCTGGTGCTGCAGCCGCTGGTGGAGAACGCCGTGCGGCACGGCATCGCCAAGAAGCCCGGCGGCGGCACGGTGAGCGTGTTCGCCGACGACAACGGCTCCGAGGCGCTGATCACCATCGAGGACGACGGCGTCGGCATGGACGCCGAGCGGCTGCAGCGCGACCTGCGCGACGCCCACAAGACCGGCTCGCACGTCGGCGTCGGCAACATCAACCAGCGGATGCGCCAGATCTTCGGCGACACGCACGCGCTCATGGTCGACACCGCCCCCGGGCAGGGCACCAAGATCACCGTGCGGGTGCCGAAGTTCTTCCCCGGCGTCAGCATCGGGGAGACGCCCTTCGCCGTCCAGGACGCCGAGCACACCGGCCCGCAGACCGCGATCCGCTGAGACACCGCGTTCACGCGGCCCGACGTAATGTGGGTCGGTATGAGCGAGCGTGCGAGCGTGACGGAGAAGTTGGTTGCCCGCCTGCCCCGCATCGGCGACCGGTCCGACCGCGGACCCGTCGTCGCCGTCGTGCGGCTGCACGGGGTCATCAGCCCGACGCCGACCCCGCTCGCCGCCCGAGGGGTGATCAACGCGACCACCGCGGAGACGCCGCTGACCCGGGCCTTCGACCACGACCGCCTGGTCGCCGTCGCGCTGGCGGTCAACTCCCCCGGCGGCGCCCCCACGCAGTCGGCGATGGTCGCCGAGCGGATCAGGGAGCTGGCCGACAAGCGGGGCGTGCCCGTGCTGGCCTTCTGCGAGGACGTCGCCGCGTCCGGCGGGTACTGGCTGGCGTGCGCGGGCGACGAGATCTACGCGCACAGCTCGTCGATGGTCGGGTCCATCGGCGTGGTCTCGGCGGGGTTCGGGCTGGCCGGGCTGCTGGAGCGCTACGGCGTCGAGCGGCGGGTGCACACCGCGGGCACGCGCAAGGTCCGCCTCGACCCGTTCCAGCCGGAGAACCCCGAGGACATCGCCTGGCTCAAGGACCTGCAGGGCCAGTTGCACGAGCAGTTCGTGGGCTGGGTGCGCCAGCGCCGCGGCGGCAAGCTGACCGGCACCGACGACGAGCTGTTCTCCGGCGAGGTCTGGACCGGGCTCAGGGCGAAGGAGCTGGGCCTGGTCGACGGCATCGGGACGCTGCGCGCGGTGATCGGCGAGCGCTACCCGGACGCCGAGATCGCCGTCGCCGCGCCCAAGCGGCCGCTGCTGGCCCGCATCGGCGTCGGCGGACCGGGGATGTCCACTGCGGACCGGATACTCGCCGCGATCGAGGCGGTCGAGGCGAAGGCCACCTGGTCCCGGTTCGGGCTGTAGGACGCCACGAAACCGTAAACACAGCGTCACGATTGGTCGTCATCGTTCACCCGCTGGGCGGACCGGAGGTTTGGCCGTAGACAGGCGCGGTCCACACTCGGCAAGATGCGGATCACCGTGAGTACCGCGAACCCCACCTCCGGCCTCGTCGTTCTGGCCGTCGACGACGAGCCTGCGGGCATGGACCTGCTGGAGGAACGTCTCAACGGCAACCGGCACGTGCGCCGGGTCATCAGGGCGTTCGACGCGACCGAGGCCCTGCTGACCCTGGCGGGCGACGACAGCGAGCTGGCCGCCCGCAAGCAGGCGGGCATGCCCGTGGTCGACGCCGTCTTCGCCGACCTGGACATGCCCGGCCTCACCGGGATGGAGCTGGCCAAGGTGCTGGCCGGGTTCTCCCCGGCCCCGGTCCTGGTCTTCGTGACCGCGCACGCCCACGAGGCGGTCAACGCCTTCGACCTCGGCGCGGTCGACTACCTGCTCAAGCCCGCCGAGCAGGACCGCATCAACAAGGCCGTCGAGCGCGTCCTCGCCAAGATCGACCGCGACGGCGCGGGCAAGCAGGCCGTCGTCCCCGAGCAGCGCGACGACGAGGTGATCCCGGTCGAGCTGGCGGGCACCACCAAGCTCGTCTCCCGCGCGTCGGTGCGCTGGGTGGAGGCCCAGGGCGACTACGCCCGCCTGCACACCTCCGACGGCTCGCACCTGGTGCGCATCCCGCTCGCGCAGCTGGAGGAGCGCTGGGAGAAGGCGGGCTTCGTGCGCATCCACCGCAGCTACCTCGTCCCGCTGAGCCTGATCACCGAGCTGCGCATGGGCGGCTCCGGCTACTCGGTGGTCATCGGCCACGAGGAGAAGGTGCTGCCGGTCAGCCGCAGGCACACCCGCGAGCTGAAGGACCGCCTGGTGCGGGGCCAGGGCCGATGAGCGGGACGGGCGAGGGGGTGTCGTGAGCAAGCACGCGGCGGGTGACGGCCAGGGCGCGACGCCCGGCCCGTCCGCCCGGCCGCGCCGCAAGCGGGTCATCCTCGCCGACTCCGGCGCGCCGGTCACGCTGCTGCGCACGGTCGACGAGCTGGAGGAGCAGACCAGCTGGGCCGAGGAGGTCGTCAGCGAGTTCATCCGGACCAAGATCCGCTCGGCGTGCCTGCTCGCGGGGCTGGCCGTCGGCGTGCTCGGCGTGCTGCCCGCGCTGTTCTTCCTGGTCCCCGCGCTGTCCCAGGTGACCGTCGCGGGCATGGCGCTGCCGTGGTTATTGCTCGGGATCCTGCCGTTCCCCCTGCTGTTCGGCATCGGCTACTGGTACAACGTGCTGGCCGAGGAACACGAGAAGGCGTTCGTCGGCATGGTCGAGAAGTAGCCTTCCCCGGCGGACGTGGCGGATGGACTTCAACTACTGGGCGACCGGCAGCATCGCGTTGATCAGCGTCGCCACCTTCTCGCTGGGGTTCCGCAGTTCGCGGCAGGCCAACACCACACAGGACTTCCTGGTGGCGCGCCGGACCGTGCGCTCGCGGCGCAACGCGGCGGCGGTGTCGGGGGAGTACCTGTCCGCGGCGTCGTTCCTCGGCGTCGCCGGCCTCATCCTCAAGGACGGCACGGACGCGCTGTGGTACCCGATCGGCTTCACCGCGGGGTACCTGGCGCTGATGCTGTTCGTGGCCGCGCCGCTGCGCCGGTCCGGGGCGTACACGCTGCCCGACTTCTGCGAGTTCCGGCTGCGCTCCGCCGGGCTGCGCAGGCTGGCCGCGATCTTCGTGATCTTCATCGGGATGCTCTACATGGTCCCGCAGCTGCAGGGCGCGGGGCTGACGCTGCAGCACATCATCCCCGGCGTCCCGACCCAGCTCGGGGCCGCGCTGGTCGCGGTGCTGGTGACGGTCAACGTGGTCAGCGGCGGCATGCGCGCGATCACGCTGGTGCAGGCGTTCCAGTACTGGGTCAAGCTGTTCGCCATCGCCGCGCCCGCGTTCGTGCTGTGCGCTGTGTTCATCGGGGACGGTGGCGCGCGCGGTCTGGGCGCGACCGGGCTGTCGGAGCCGCTGCCGCCGCGGTTCGCCCACGGCGCGACGATCAGCGTGGAGACGCCCGTCGTGCTCTCCGTCGAGGCGCCGGTCCGGCTGATAGCCGAGGGCACCGTGGACGGCATGCCCGCCGCGGGCGAGACGTACTGGAGCCCCGGGACGCACCAGGTGGCCGCGGGCACCCGGCTGACCTTCGCGGCGGGCGACCCGGTGCCGGTGGTGCGCGGGGCCGTCGGCGACAACGCCGACTGGCTCAGCCCGGCGTCGGACACCGACGACCTGCTGACCACGTACTCGCTGATCTTCGCGCTGTTCCTGGGCACGATGGGCCTGCCGCACGTGCTCGTCCGCTTCTACACCAACCCCGACGGCCAGGCCGCGCGCCGCACCACGCTGCACGTGATGCTGCTGCTGGGCCTGTTCTACCTCTTCCCGACCGTGATGGGCGCGCTGTCGCGGATCTACCTGCCCGAGCTGCTGGTGACCGGGCAGACCGACCGGGCGATGTTGCAGCTGCCGATGGCGGTGGTGGACAACGTCGCAGGCGAGATCCTCGGCGCGGTGATCGCCGCGGGCGCGTTCGCCGCGTTCCTGTCGACCTCGTCCGGGCTGCTGGTGAGCGTGGCCGGGGTGCTGTCGACGGACGTGTTCAAGTCGCGGGTGCGCGATTTCCGCCTGGCGACCGCGCTCGCGGGCGTGCTGCCGCTGGTCGCGGCGCTGCTGCTGCGCCCCGCCGACCTCTCGCTGAGCGTGGGCATGTCGTTCGCGCTGGCCGCGTCCACGTTCTGCCCGGTGCTGGTGCTGGGTATCTGGTGGCGAAAGATCACCTGGGTGGGCGCGGCGGCAGGCATGCTGACCGGCGGCACGCTCGTGCTGACCGCGTTGGCGCTGACCACCGTCAGCGGCTACACCGGCGGCTGGGCGCCGTGGTTCGTGCAGCAGCCCGGGCTGGTCACCGTGCCGCTGGCCTTCCTCGCGGTGATCGTGATGAGCAAGGCGACCCAGCGGCACATCCCACCGGAGACCAAGCACATCCGGATGCGGATGCACGCGCCTGATCGGCTCGGCCTGATCCGCGACCGGGCGAGCGGTCTGGGCGGCGGCGGCGCGGCCCGGCACGCGCTCGGCCGACACCGCCGCTGACCCGTTCGGGTCGCTCTGCTATCGCCATCGACATTTAGTGACGCCATTCCCGATCGGGTGAGAATGTGATCACTCGAATGCGGTACCAATGGCGTCTTATGCGGTATTTGTGACCCGCTTCACGATAATGCCGCTCGGCGCATCACCCGGCGGTTTGAACGATTTCGCCCTGATCGGAGGCATACAGTTCCCGCTGGTCGCCCCTAGGGTTGCCGATCGACTGCCCCATCGCCGATCGCGAAGGATGTGAAAGTGACTGTCACCTCGGAGGAATCCCAGTGGGAGCGGGTGCAGGCCGGGCCTGAGTTCACCGAACTGCGGCGCAGGCTGCGCGGATTCGTCTTCCCGATGACGGCTGCGTTCCTGATCTGGTACCTGCTGTTCGTCCTGCTCGCCGATTACGCGCCGGAATTCATGTCCACCCGGGTGGTCGGCAACATCACCGTCGGCCTGCTCCTCGGGCTCGGCCAGTTCGTGTCCACATTCCTCATCACGTTCCTGTACGTGCGCCACGCCGACCGCAGACTCGACCCGCTGGCCGACCGGATCCGGACCGACCTGGAGGCCTGATGACCCTCGCGCAGACGGCGCCCCTCGCCCAGGCGGAGGGCTCCAACACCACGCTCAACATCGCGATCTTCGCCGCGTTCGTCGCCGTGACGCTCGTCGTCGTCCTGCGGGCCAGCCGCAACTCGCGCACCGCGGCCGACTACTACGCCGCGGGCCGGGCCTTCACCGGGCCGCAGAACGGCATCGCCATCTCCGGGGACTACCTGTCCGCCGCGTCGTTCCTGGGCATCGCGGGCGCGATCGCGCTCAACGGCTACGACGGCTTCCTGTACTCCATCGGCTTCCTGGTGGCCTGGCTCGTGGCCCTGCTGCTCGTCGCCGAGCTGCTGCGCAACACCGGCAAGTACACGATGGGCGACGTCCTGGCCTTCCGCATGCGCCAGCGGCCGATCCGGGCCGCGGCGGCGACGTCCACGCTGGCGGTGTCGTTCTTCTACCTGCTCGCGCAGATGGCGGGCGCGGGCGGCTTGGTCGCGCTGCTGCTGGGCATCGAGGACAAGGGCGGCCAGGCGCTGGTCATCGCTGTCGTCGGCGCGCTGATGATCGTGTACGTGCTCATCGGCGGCATGAAGGGCACGACCTGGGTGCAGATCATCAAGGCCGCGCTGCTCGTCACCGGCGCCGCCGTGATGACGGTGTGGGTGCTGTCGAAGTACGGGCTGAACCTGTCCAGCCTGCTCGGCGCGGCCGTCGAGGCCAGCCCGCAGGGCGAGCGGGTGCTGGAGCCGGGCCTGCAGTACGGCGCGTCGGAGACCAGCAAGCTGGACTTCCTGTCGCTGGCGATCGCCCTGGTGCTGGGCACGGCGGGCCTGCCGCACATCCTCATGCGCTTCTACACCGTCCCGAGCGCCAAGGAGGCGCGTCGGTCGGTCGTGTGGGCGATCGCGCTGATCGGGCTGTTCTACCTGTTCACGCTGGTGCTGGGCTACGGCGCGGCGGCGCTGGTCGGGCCGGAGGCCATCCGCGCGGCGCCCGGCGGGCCGAACTCGGCGGCTCCGCTGCTGGCCGAGGCCCTCGGCGGGCCGGTCCTGCTCGGCTTCATCGCCGCGGTCGCCTTCGCCACGATCCTGGCGGTGGTCGCGGGCCTGACGATCACCGCGTCGGCGTCGTTCGCCCACGACATCTACGCCAACGTGATCAAGCGCGGGCAGGCCGACGACAAGGTGTCCGAGGTGCGCGTCGCCCGGATCACCGCGGTGGTGATCGGCGGGCTGGCCATCGTCGGCGGCATCGCGGCCAACGGGCAGAACGTGGCGTTCCTGGTCGCCCTGGCGTTCGCCGTGGCGGCGTCGGCGAACCTGCCCACGATCCTGTACTCGCTGTTCTGGAAGCGGTTCAACACCACTGGAGCGTTGTGGAGCATTTACGGCGGCCTGGCGGTGTGCGTGCTGCTGATCGTGCTGTCCCCGGCAGTCTCCGGCGGGCCCAAGGCGATGTTCCCCGACGCCGACTTCGCCGTCTTCCCGCTGGCCAACCCCGGCCTGGTGTCGATCCCGGCGTCGTTCCTGCTCGGCTGGCTCGGCACCGTGCTCGGCAGGCCGGGCGACGGCGGCAAGTACGCCGAGATGGAGGTCCGCGCGCTGACCGGAGTGGGCGCGGAGAAGGCCACCGCGGCGCACTGACGTGAAGGGGGACGCCCCGACCGTCCCCCTTCACCCGCGCGCTACAGGGCGGCGTGGCAGCATCGATGCGTGATGAACGTGCCAGGTGTCGCAGCCTCGGAGATCCCGTCGGACGCCACCCTGCTCGACGTCCGCGAGCAGGACGAGTGGGACGCCGGGCACGCCCCGGGCGCCCTCCACATCCCGATGGGCGAGCTGGCGGGCAGGCTGGACGAGCTGCCGGACGCCCCGCTGCACGTCATCTGCCGCTCCGGCGGCCGCTCGGCCCGGGTGACGGCCTACCTCAACGCCAACGGCTGGGACGCCGTCAACGTCGAGGGCGGCATGCAGTCCTGGGCCGCGGGCGGCAGGCCGATGGCGGCCGAGACCGGGGCCCCGCCCGAGGTCGTCTAGGTGCGGCGCCCGCTGCCGCCGCTGCGCTGGGAGGCCACCCCGCCGCCCGGCGCCTATCCCGTCCCGCGCCCGCCGCGCCGGGTGCGCTACCTGGGCCCGCCCGCCTACCGCTCGGCCCCCCGCTGGGGCTTCCCCGCGCTGGCCTGGCGCCGCCCGACGCTGATCCCGGGCGTCGGCGACGCGCCGTCGCCGCCGGTCCGCGTCCGCACCCGGGCCACTCTCGCCATGACCGCGCTGTGGACGCTGGGGCTGCTGTCGCTGCTGGCCGCGGGCGCGGAGGTGTTCCGGTACGCGCTGCTGGTGCGGGCGCGCACGAGCGCGCTGGACCGGGACACGGTCGTCCTGTCGGACACGCTGGTCGTGACGAGCGCGACGCTGGCCGTGATCTGCGGCCTGTGGGCCGTGGCGACGACGCTGTGGTGGGCCTTCGCCGCCCGCCGCGCCGCGGGCGAGCAGGCCGGGTACCTCCCCGCCCGCCCGGACTGGCAGCTGCTGCCCAGCCTGGTGGTCCCGGGCGTCAACCTGGCCGTCGCGGGCGCGGTGATGGCCGAGCTGGAACACGCGGCCCTGTCCCGGCCCGCCGGCGACCGACCGCGTCCCACCCCGCTGCTGCGCGCGTGGTGGATCGTGCTGACCCTGAGCGGCGTGCTGTTCGCCGCGGCGATCCTGTGGCGCTTCCGCTCCGGCGTGCAGGCCCAGGCCGACGGCGTGCTGCTGACGGCGGCCTCCGACCTGGCCGCGGCCGCGACGGCGGTCATGACGGCGCTGGTGGTGGCCCGGCTGACCGGCCTGCTCGTGCCGGTCGACCCGGCCGCGGTTCCCCGCCTGCGGCTGATCCGCGTCGCGGGCGCCCCGGACCCGGGCAGGCGCGAGCGGCCCGCGACCGCCCGCCGGTAGGCACGCGGAATCGGCGGAAGCCGAGGCTTCCGCCGATGTCGTGCCCGCGTTCACCAAAGGTCGGAGGAGATGATCTCCCGCAGCTGGTCGCGCGTGAGCGGGGGAGTCGCGCCGAGCAGACCGCTGTTGCCCTTGGGCGACTCCGCGTTGCTGACGTGCATGTCGATGACGACGCCGTCCGGGCGGACGCGCAGGGCCATGTAGGTGACGCCCTCCGGGGTGGCGCCGCCGTGGTGGAACTCGCCCATGGTCAGCTTCGAGCCGTCGGGGAGGACGGTCACGGCGCACGCCTCGTGCGAGGCGCACCAGTCGACGTCGGCGGCCTGTGCGTCCCGGTACATCCCCAGGTCGAAGCCGCCGGTGACGCCGCCGGCGGTCAGCGTGCCGACGATGGCGGCCCCGTTGTCGGTCACCACGGGCTCCCCGCCGGACTTGTCCGGGGCGGTGATCGTCTTCGCCGCGCCGGTGTCGGTCACCGTGAAGGTGGCGGACCCGGCGAGCACCGCGCGGAACCGGTCGGACAGCTCCTCGTGGCTGGTCGGCAGCGGGGCGGGCGCCTGCGCCTCGGTGGTGGTCGTGGTCGGGGCCTGCGCGGGGGCGACCGGCTCGGCGGCGCGGCCCGGCAGCAGCACCGCGGCGGCGACCGCGACGCCCGCCAGCACGGCGACACCGGCGGCCACCGGCATCAGCCGCGACCGAGGCCGCTCCGACGGACGCAGGCGCGACTCGGCGGGCACGGCGGCGTCGGCGCGCCGCTCCAGTTCGGCGAAGGCGTCGGTGAGGGCACGGAGGTCGGTCATCGCATCTCCACGAGAGGGGGATTGGTCATGGTGATCCGCAGGGCCGCCAAGGCCCGGGCGATCTGGCTGCGCACGGTGGACTCCCGGCACCCGAGCTGCTCGGCGATCTCGGCGTCGGGCAGGCCCGCGTAGTAGCGCAGCACCACCGCCGTGCGCTGCTTGCGCGGCAGTCCCGCGAGGCGCTGGATCATCGCGTCCCGCTCGGCGCGCTCCTGCGCGCCGTCGCCCATCCCGGTCAGGTGCGGCTCCACGTCGGCCCGCGGGATCGTCCGCGTGAGCCGACGCCGCCAGGACAGGTAGTCGTTGACGACCATCCTGCGGACGTAGGCGTGCGGCTCGGCCAGCCGCGAGATCCGGTCCCACCGCTCGTACGCCCGGCCCAGCACGTCGCTCACCACGTCGTCGGCGAGCCACGGCTGTCCGGTCAGCACTGTCGCGAACCGCATCAACGCGGGGCGCTGCAGGACCACGTACTCGGCGAACTCCATAGGCCACTCCGATCCGCGCCTGTGATTGCACCCCTCAACGGCGAAGCGGGCCCATCCGCTGCATGCAGTGGCGAGATCTCAGTCGACGGTGACCGGCAGGCTCGCCCAGCCTCGGATGACGAACTCCGGCCGCCGGACGGGCTCGCCCGCGAGCCGCAGGCCGGGCAGCCGCTCGGCGAGCGCGCGCAGGGCGGCGGCGATCTCCACGCGGGCCAGCGGCGCGCCCACGCAGTAGTGGATGCCCGCCCCGAAGCCCAGGTGCGCGTTCGGCGTGCGGCCGATGTCCAGCCGGTCCGGGTCGGCGAACACCTCGGGATCGCGGGCCGCCGCGCCCAGCAGCGCGGCGATCTTGGTACCCGGCTCGACGCGGTGTCCGGCGATCTCCACCGGTTCGGCGGCGGTCCGCTCGAACAGTTGCAGCGGCGCGTCGTAGCGGATCAGCTCCTCGACGGCGGTGGGCAGCAGTTCCGGTGTCAGGCGCTCCCACTCCGAGCGCTGGGTCAGCAGCGCGTGCACGCCGTTGCCGATCACGTTGACCGTCGCCTCGTGCCCCGCCATGAGCAGCAGGACGGCGGTGGCCACGAGTTCGTCCTCGCTCAGCCGGTCCGAGCCGTCGCGCACCGCCACCAGGTCGGTGATGAGGTCATCGCCGGGGTTGCGGCGGCGGTGGGCGGCCAGATCGCGCAGGTAGGCGACGAACTCGCCCGCCGCCCGCTCGGCGGCCGCCGCGCTCTCCTCGGGCAGGCCGTACTCGTACATCTTCACGATCGCGTTCGACCACGGCTGCAACAGGCCGCGATCGGCGGCGGGCACGCCCAGCAGTTCGGCGATCACCTCCACCGGCAGCGGCCCGGCAACGTGCGCCAGCAGATCGGCCGAGCCGTCGGCGGCGATCGCCGACGCCAGGCGCGCCACCAGCTCCCCGGCCACCGACTCCACCCACGGCCGCAGCCGCTCGGTGTGCCCGCGCCCGAACGCCGCCGACACCAGCCGCCGCAGCCGGGTGTGCGTGGGCGGCTCGTTCTCCAGCAGCGAGTTGCGGTGCAGCAGGTTGAAGTCCGCGAACGCCTCGACCGGCCCCGCGTCCGTCCACACCCGACCCAGGCCGCGGTGGCGCAGGATGGCCGAGCACGCCGCGTGTGAGACCGCGACGGGCAGGCCGAGCGCCGGGTTCTCGTGCACGTCCGCGACGGTCCGCAGCCGGGCGAACACCGGGTAGGGGTCGGCGATGAAGGCGGCGTCGGTGGGGTCGAACGTCATGGGGCCACGCTAATCTCCGCCCGTGCAGCCCGCCGTCGTCGCCCACCGAGGGGCGTCCGCGCACGCGGCCGAGCACACCCTCGCCGCCTACGACCTCGCGCTCGCCCAGGGGGCCGACGCGCTGGAGTGCGACGTCCGCCTGACCCGCGACGGCCACCTCGTCTGCGTGCACGACCGCCGCGTCGACCGCACCACCAACTCCCGCGGTGTCGTCAGCACCCTGTCCCTCGCCGACCTGGCGATGCTGGACTACGGCGGCGAGATAGGCGTGCTCACCCTCGACGCGCTGCTCGGCCTGGCCAAGGACCACGGCTCGCGGCTGTTCATCGAGACCAAGCACCCGGTGCGCTACGGCGGACTGGTCGAGACGAAGCTGGTGGCGCTGCTGGCGCGGCACGGCCTGGCCGAGCCCGCGGCCAAGGAGGACTCGCCGGTCGTGGTGATGTCGTTCTCCACGCTGGCCGTGCGGCGGGTGCGCGCCGCCGCGCCCCGGCTGCCCACCGTCCTGCTGGTGACCCAGCTCTGGCCGACCCTGCGCGACGGCACGCTGCCGCCGTGGGCCGACCACACCGGGCCCGGCATCGGCCTGCTGCGCCGCGATCCCGACTACGTCGCCAGGGCCGCCGACCACGGCCACGCCACCTACTGCTGGACCGTCGACGAGCCGGACGACGTGATGCTGTGCGCCAACATCGGGGTCCGGTGGCTGGCCACCAACGCCCCCGCCGCCACCCGAGCCGTCCTCGGCGCGGGCTGATTCGGTAGCGTCGGCCGCGCAGCTGTCCCGGTCTCGACGAGGAGTGCCCTGTGTCCAGGCGATCCGCGGTGAAGAACACGCGCAAGGTCAAGGATTCCGACTCCTCGGGCGTCAACCCGAGGCAGCCCTGCCCCTGCGGCTCCGGCAAGCGCTACAAGGCCTGCCACGGCTCGTCCGGCGGCGTGGTCGACGTGCCGGTCGCGCGGCCGTTCGACGGCCTGGCGTTCGAGTGCGAGCTGGTGGCGCTGCGCGAGTTCGTCCCGTCGGGCACGGCCAGGCTGGCGCTCAAGGACGACCGCGAGGTCACCCTGGCGACCGTGCTGCCCATGGCCGCGGCCGCCCTGGTCCGCGCCGACGGCGTGGCATTCCTCGGCCTGCAGGTGCAGACCCGGTCCAACGACATCAGCCGCGACCTGGCCAGGGCCCTGACCTGGCTGCTCGAGGCCAAGGCGGGCGACGTGCTCCCGGTGGTCGGCCCGGAGTCCGACCCCGGTCCCGACCCGGAGCGGCTGCAGGACCTCGTCGACACCGCGGCGGAGCTGCCCGTCGAGGTGCACGCCGACTTCGGCTGGTGGCTGCCGGAGGGCAGCGAGCCCAGCGGCGACGTCGCGCTGTCGCTGGAGCGGGCCAACCAGGCGATCATGCCCACGGAGCGGATCGGCCCGGCGGCCTACTGGGTCGACGCTGGCGAGAAGGCGCACCTGCGCTGGGTCCGGCCCGAGCCCGAGGAGCGGCTGCTGGCCGCCATGGCCCGCCTGCACGCGCGCGGCGAGCTGACGCTGGGCGAGGGCTCCCGCTACGCCGGGTCGTTCCGGGCGCACGGGCTGCTGGTGCCGGTGTGGGACCTCGACCCGGAGCAGCACGCTCGCGAGTGGACCGCCCCGGCCGCCGAACTCGGTGCCCGCGTGGACGCCGCGCTGGCCTCCCTGGACGACGAGCCGCTGACCGGTAACGAGCGGCGGGCCCGCGACGGCCTGCTCGGCAGGCAGATCACGATCCGATGATCCTGCACATCCTGCCGCGCGCCGAGTGGCCCGCGCCGGAGGTGCGGCCCGCGAGCCTGGCGACCGAGGGCTTCGTCCACTGCTCCGACCCCGGCACCGTGCACATGCCCGCGAACCGGCTGTTCGCGGGCAGGACGGACCTCGTGCTGCTGGAGATCGACCCCACGCGGGTCGGCGCCGCGGTGCGCTGGGAGCCGGGATCGCCGCCGGTTCCGGGCGGTCCGTGGTTCCCGCACGTGTACGGCCCGATCCCGGCGGCCGCCGTCGTCGCGGCGCACGACTTCCCGCCCAACCCGGACGGCACCTTCACCCTGCCCGCCGCGCTCGCGGATCGATGACGGAAGCGGGCGACCCCTTCATGGGGCCGCCCGCTTCGTCTCCCGGTCTCAGACCGCGCCACCGGCGGCACGCGGCGCCAGCGGGTCGTCGCCCGCGTCGCCGACGTGCTCACGGGCGAGGTAGTCCTCCACGTGGAAGAGGTTGCCCTCGGCGCGCTTGACGACGTTGAGCAGCGTGGTCATCTGCGCGACTTCCTCGACCTGCTCCTTGAGGAACCACTGCATGAACTGCTCGCCCGCGTAGTCGTCCTCGTCGCGGGCGACCTTGGCCAGGGCGATGACGTCGTCGGTGACGCCGCGCTCCTGCTGCAGCGCCAGCGCGACCAACTCGGCGGGCTCGCTGAACTCGTTGCGCACCTCGTCCACCCCCGGAATGGTCACCGGGATGTCCTGGTCGATGAGGTACTGCACGATCATCATCGCGTGATTGCGCTCCTCCAGCGACTGGCGGTAGAAGTGCCGGGCCAGTCGGGGCAGGTCCTGGCTGTCGAACCAGACGGCCAGCGCCACGTACTGCTGGGAGGCGGTGAACTCGTTGCGGATCTGGGCCTGCAGCAGCCGATGGAACTTCGTGGTCATGTCATCCAGAATACGTCCGAATCGACGTTTCCGCGATCATCGCCGTCGCATTTCCGGGAATTGTGTGTCACATTAGGGAAGCCTATGTGAACGCCTATTGAGGCAAGGCATCCCTAATTCCTATCCGGGTGCGGCCTGCCCCGATTCCCGGCGCGGGAACCGGGGTCGGTTCCCGCTCGCCGAAGCGCGGTGACAAGATCAGGCCGGTTTCCCGGGAGGTTGGTGTGCGGCTCACGCGTGCGGTGTCCCATGACGCCGCGTGATCGGTGGGCGGCCGGTGTGCTGGTCGCCCTGCTCGTCGTGTTCGGCACGGTCGCGTTCCTGGCCGTGCGGTGGCTGCTGGCCTAGAGGACGTCGCGGTGGATCGGGCAGGACATGCACCGCGGGCCGCCGCGGCCGGTGCCCAGCTCCGAGCCGCTGATCCGCAGGACCTCGATGCCCGCGTCCTCCAGCCGGGAGTTGGTCTCCACGTTGCGCTCGTAGGCGACGACCACCCCGGGCGCGACGGCCAGGGTGTTGTTGCCGTCGTCCCACTGCTCGCGCTCGGCGGTGACGGGGTCGAGTCCGGTGTCGATGACCCGCAGCCGGTCGATCCCCATCGCCGCGGCCGCCGCGTCCAGGAACGGCGCGGGCCCGTCCACGGCCACCGCGCCGTCGACCATCCGCATCGTGTACGCGGTCAGGGTGTCCCGCACGGCCGGGTACATCACCACGGCGTCGCGGTCGACCATCGTGCAGACAGTGTCCAGGTGCATGGTCGCCCGGTCCTGTGCGATCGGCACCGCCAGCACGGTGTGCGCGAGCCCGTCGGCGAACGCGGAGCGGGCCAGCGACTCCGCGCCCGCGGGCGTGGTGCGCTCGCCGACGCCGATGGCGATCACGCCCGGCGCGAGCAGCAGCACGTCGCCGCCCTCGACCGGGGCGGAGCTGGCCCCGTAGGCGCGGCCCGCTGCCCGGAAGCGCGGGTGGTAGGCGTAGACCAGGTCCAGCAGCGCGGTCTCCCGCGAGCGCGCGGGCAGCGCCAGCGACGCGATGGCCACCCGGTCGCCGATCCACACCGACGAGTCGCGGGTGAACAGCAGGTTGGGCAGCGGGTCGACGACGAAGTCGTGCGGGTGGTGCATCTTGCGCACCAGCGACGCGCCCTCGGCGGCGGGCAGCTCCTCGAAGGTCATCCCGGCCATGAGCACGTCGGCCAGGCCCTTGGCGTCGACCGTGGCGAGGTACCCGGCGAGCGCGTCGGCCAGCTCGTTGCCGATGCGCCTGCGGTCGACCGCCGTCGCCGACGCCGCCGCGTGCGCGCGCTCGTCGGCCAGCGCGGCGACCAGCGCGTCGGAGAGCAGCATGACCTCGACCCCGCGCCCGGTCAGCACCTCGGCGAACGCGTCGTGCTCGTCCTGGGCGCGGTCGACCCACGGGATGCTGTCGAACAGCAGCTGGTCGTTGTTGCGCGGCGTGAGCCGCTTGAGCTCGTTGCCGGGCCGGTGCAGCAGGACGGTGCGCAGCTGGCCCACCTCGCTGTCCACGCGGGGGGCGGGAGCGGCCTGCTCGGCGTCGGGCACGGGAAGGTCGGTCACGTTCGGCAGCGTAACCAGTCGGTAAGGGAAATGCTGCTGCCGACCGGGCAAACTGGAGAAAGAAGCCGGAAACAGCCACGGTCGTGGCGGGTTCGTTAAGCGGAAGGCGAGATCCATGCGCGGTTTGTTGCGCAAGAAGGTGACCTGGGCGGCGCTGGCGTTCGTCGTGGTGGTCGCGGCCGTCGGATTGTGGGCTTTCCAGCCGTGGAAGGTGTTCACCCGCAGCCAGGTCGACGAGGCCCTGCCCGCGGGATTCGCGCCCGTGGAGACGACCGGCACGGCCGCGGACCCGACCAGCACGACCGCCCCGAAGCTCGGTCCCGTCGTGCTGGCCGAGGGCGCGTTCGTCAGCCAGGAGCACGAGACCAGGGGGACCGCGCGGGTGCTGGAGCAGGACGGGACCCGCCTGCTGCGCCTGGAGGGCTTCTCCACCTCCGACGGCCCGGACGTGCACATCTGGCTCAGCGACGCCACCGCGGGCGGCGAGTGGGGCAAGTACGACGACGGCCGCTACGTCAGGCTCGGCACGATGAAGGCCACCGACGGCAACCAGAACTACGTCATCCCCGCCGACGCCGACCTGACCGGCCTGCGCAGCGTCGTCGTCTGGTGCGACCGGTTCAACGTCGCCTTCGGCTCGGCGCCCCTGGAGCTATAACGCGGGCCCCGCCGTGAGCAGCGGCGCGAAGAGGTCGCCATGCTCGTCGACGCGGTCGAGCACGTCGCCCGCGGTGAAGACCAGGTCGGAGGGCTTCCGGCACGCGGCGACCTCGTCCCAGGTCAGCGGCGTGGACACGGTCGGGTCGCGGCGGGCGCGCAGCGAGTACGGCGCGACCGTCGTCTTCTGCGGGTTGTTCTGGCTCCAGTCGATGAACACCTTGCCCGGCCGCAGGTTCCGCGCCATCCGGGAGACCACGAGCCGGGGCGTCTCCCGCTCGAACTCCTCGGCCAGCGCCTTGGCGTACTCCGACGGGCGCTCGGCGTCGTCGGTGCGGATCGCGGCGTAGACCTGCATCCCCTTGTTGCCGCTGGTCTTCGCGACCGGCGTCATGCCTGCCTCGGTCAGCACGTCGCGCAGCCGCAGCGCCACCGCGCAGCACTCGACGACGGTCGCGGGCTCGCCGGGGTCGAGGTCGAACACCAGGCGGTCCGGACAGCGCTTGGCGCCGTCGTCCTGGACCTTCCACTGTGGAATGTGCAGCTCCAGGCCCGCCATGTTCGCCGCCCACACCACCGACGGCAGGTCGCCCAGCACGGCGAAGTCCAGCGTCTCCGCGCCCGTGCTGCTGCCCGGCGTCGCGATCGTCACCGTGCGGATCCAGTCCGGGGCGTGCCGGGAGGCGTTCTTGTCGAAGAACCCGGGTCTGCCCACCCCGTCGGGAAAGCGGCGGAAGGTGACCGGGCGCTCGGCAAGGTGCGGCAGCAGCACCGGCGCGACCCGGCTGTAGTAGTTGATCACCTCGCCCTTGGTGAAGCCGTCCTCCGGGTAGAGCACCTTCTCCAGGTTGGACAGCCGCATCCGCCGTCCCTGCACGTCGACCAGCACCTCACGGGGCATCCGGGGCCCACCTCTCGACGTCGTCGGGGCGCTTGTCGTCGCGCAGGCCGCGCCAGGCCGCGGCGCGCAGCTTGCCGTCTCCGGTCCAGTTCCGGAACACGATCTCGCCGACCATCGTCGGCTCCACCCAGTGGGCGCCCTTGGCCTTGTCCCTGGGCACCTCGTTGCAGAAGGGGGACTTCCTGCGCGCCGTCTGCCGCAGCCGGTCCATGATCAGGCGCAGGATCTCCTCGCTGAACCCCGTGCCGACCTGGCCGACGTAGCGCAGGCCGTCGTCGCTGGGCACGCCCAGCATGAGCGAGCCGAACACGTCCGACCGCTTGCCCTCGCCCGGGCGCCAGCCGCCGACGATGACCTCCAGCGCCCGCACGTTCGCGATCTTGATCCAGTCCGGGGACCGCCGCCCCGGCAGGTACCGCGAGGTGAGCCGCTTGGCGACCACGCCCTCCAGCCCCCGCTCGCTCGCCGCCTCCACCACCGCGGCGCCCTCGCCGGGGTAGCTCGGCGAGGTCAGCCAGCTCGGCCCGCGCAGCTCCATGGCCTCCAGCAGCGCGCGCCGCTCGTGGAAGGGCAGCGTCAGCGTCGAGTGGCCGTCGAGGTGCAGCACGTCGAACACGATGTAGGTCGCGGGCAGCTCGGCCGCCCACCGGCGCGCCATGCGCTCGTCGCTGATGTGCATGCGCTTCTGCAGGGCGTGGAAGGACGGGCGGCCGTTGTCCAGCACGACGATCTCGCCGTCGAGCCACACCTCGGTCGAGCCCATCTCCTCGGCCATCACCCGCAGCTCGGGGTAGTGCGAGGTGATGTCGTTGCCGAGCCGGGAGAGCAGCGTCAGCCTGCCGCCCTCGCACCGGGCCAGCCCGCGCACACCGTCCCATTTGAACTCGTACGCCCACAGGTCGTCGTCGTCCGTCGGCGGCAGCGGGCCCGCGGTGGCCAGCATGGGCTCGATCGCCTCGGGCAGCGGGGTCCAGCCGGGCGGCGCGGGCTCGGAGCGCTTGACCATCCAGTTCTTGTCGGACTTGCCGCCCCGGAAGAACGTGTACCGGCCCTGGGCGCGGGCGCCGTGGAAGACGACGGCCACCTCGCGCTCGCTCCACTTGAGCGTCTCGTAGCGGCCGCGGTCCCAGATGGTCATGGTCCCGCCGCCGTACTCGCCCTTGGGGATCTCGCCCTCGAAGGTCGCGTACTCCATCGGGTGGTCCTCGGTGCGCACCGCGAGCCGGATGTCGCCGGGGTCGAGCGGCAGGCCCTTGGGCACCGCCCAGCTGGCCAGCACGCCGTCGCGCTCCAAGCGGACGTCCCAGTGCAGGCTGCGGGCGTGGTGCTCCTGGATGACGAACGTGTCGTCGCGGCCCCTCGGCAGCGCGTCCTCGGCGGGAATCGGCTCCGGGGTGCGCCCGACGTTGCGCTTCCGGCGGTACTCGCCGAGGCCTGCCATGCCCCCATTGGTACCGCGACCTGCGACAAAACGCCACACTACGGGCGCGAACACGCCGGGAACGGCATTGGGCAGAATGCGGGGATGACCGACCTCGATGAAGCGCCCGGCTGGGACGCGATCGATGCGGCGCTGGCCGACCTCTACCCGGGGATCGAGCCCCGCCACGTCGGCTTCACCCCCGGCGTCCACTTCGGCAGCGGGTTACAGGGGTGCAGCGCGTACCCGACCGACGATTTCTGGCACTACGTCAGCTACGGCCTGACCGAGCTGTGGGCCAAGGACGCCGACTCCGACCCGCGGTGGAGCGGCTGGGGCTTCGAGCTGACCATGCGCGTGCGCCGCCTTCCCGGCCAGGACCTCGCCCCCGGCTGGCCGTTCTCCCTGCTGGAGCACCTGGCCCGGTTCGTCCGCGAGCAGCGCGCCCTGCTCGCCGACGGCCACATCGTCGACCTGCGCCAGCCGCTGACCGAGAGCACCGGGCTGACCGCCGTCGCCTTCGCCCCCGACCCCGAGCTGGACCCGATGGACACCGTCAACGGCCGGGTCGACTTCCTGACCGCCGTGGGCATCACCGCGGGCGAGCTGGCCGCGCTGCACGACGGCGGGTGGTCGCTGGCCGACCTCGGCGACCCGATGCTGGTCACCGACCCGACTAGGGCAGCCAGCTGACCCGGTCGCGCAGCAGCGCGTAACCGACGAAGGCGACCACGTCCAGCAGCGTGTGCGCGATGACCAGCGGCCACAGCCGGTTGGTGCGCTGCCACACGCGCCCGAACACCAGCCCCATGACGACGTTGCCCACGAAGCCGCCGAACCCCTGGTAGAGGTGGTACGACCCGCGCACCACCGCCGAGACCAGCAGCGCGGCGGTCTCGGACATGCCGAGGTGCCGCAGCCGGGTGATCAGGTAGCCGACGACCAGGACCTCCTCGGCCCAGGCGTTGCCGACGGCCAGCAGCACCAGCGCGATCGGCCGCCACCAGGTGTCGTCCAGCGTGGACGGCGCCACCGCCAGGTTCATGCCCGCGGCGTGCGCGGCCAGGTAGAACGCCAGCCCGGGGATCCCGATGAGCGCGGCGAGGCCCACGCCGAGCGCGGTGTCGCGGCCCTTGCGCGTGCCGTCGAGGCCGACGGCGGCCAGCTTCATGCCCGCCCGGTAGAGCAGGTACGCGCCGAGCGCGCCCCACGCCAGCAGCCTGATCACGGCGATGAGCTGCTTGAGGAAGTCGATGACGCCCGCGCGGGCCAGCGGCACGTTGATGGCGATCGTCTGGTCGCTGATCGGGGTGGGCGCCAGCAGGGCGTCGATCAGGGTCAGCAGGCTGCTCAGCCCGGCGAGCCCGAGCGTCATCGCGAAGACGACGACGAGCTCGAGCCGGATCACCGCGCGCTCGGACGGAGCGCTCATCCGATCCGCGCCACGGCCAGGAAGGGGTAGCCCGGCAGGCCGACCGCGACCGGGCCCTCGGCGGGCGGGCCCGCCGTCCACAGCTGGCCGGTCGCGGCGATGTTGGCCAGCAGCGCCTGGCTCGGCCGGTGGAACCGGACGGTGGCGGTGCGGCCGTCGGGGAGCTTGACCTCGGCTGTCGCCCTGTCCTCGGCGAGCGTGGCGGGCACGCGCGTCCACGGGCCAGCGGACAGCAGGCGCTGGACGGTGCCCCAGTGCCGCAGCCGGTGGACGCGCCAGGCCAGCAGCCCCACGATCAGCGCGGTCGCCGCGATGAGGCCGACCAGCAGCTCCGCGCGTCCCGCCACACCCCGGCGCAGCAGGTCGACCAGCACGAACACCGCGAACGCCAAGAGCAGCGCTGGCGCCACCAGGTCGGTCCGCGAGCGCCTGCGCGGCCCGGCGATCGCCCGGGCGAGCACGGCGTCCTCCGCGGCGGTGGTCGCGCTCCTGGGGCTGGCCTGCACGGGGCTGATCTGGTAGCCCGCGCCGACGTCGATGTCGGCGACGCGGGCCTGGCCCAGGGGCAGCGCGAGCCCGGGGGAGCGGATGGCCGCCCAGCCGCGCTCGTCCGGGCCGACGATCCAGACCGCCCCGGTGCGCGCGAGCACCTGCTGGGCCGACCAGGACAGGGCGGGGGCGAGCAGGTCGACGGTAGTGCCGTCCGGCTCCCGCAGCCGCAGCGGCGTGCGCGGCAGGCCCTTGAGCGCCCGGTACACGCGGACGCGCGCGGGGCGCCACGGCCGCGTGCGCAGCAGCTTGGTCGCGGGGCCGATCCAGAACCCGGTCGTGGCGATGACGATCAGCGTGCCGATCACGAACGCCAGCGCCGCGATCGTCAGCAGGGCGCTGGCGAGCCCGCTGAGCAGGATCGCCGGGACCCCGAACACCGCGGCCGCCACCGGCAGCGTGACCAGCGGCAACCGCAGCCCGCGCAGGGCCCGCGCGGTCGCCGGGTCGTCCAGCGCGACGCCGTCGGTGGGCGGCTCGGCGGCGGGGACCTCGCTCACAGCCCCTCCTCGCGGGTTCCGGGACGGCGCTTGCGGGGCCGCCGCGCGGGTGGTTCGCTCACAAGTCCTCCCTCGAACAGATCGGCAGCGTAACCACTTCGGGGGAGCGGTCTTCCACCCGACCCGCGAGCAAGTTAGGGTGACCTAAGTAGGAGGTGGACAGGTGACCGACCCCACCGCGCCGCGTCCGCCCGCCCCGTCCCCGGCGGAGCGGGCCCGCACCATCGCCGCCATCGGCGGCCGCGCCACGCTGTCCCCGTCGGTGTCCGACGAGCGGATCACCCCCGTCCTGCACCACGTCCACCCCGACGGCGGCGTCTCCGTGCTGCTCGCCGCCGACCACCCCGTCGTCGCCACCGCCTGGCAGGCCCCGCGCGGCGAGCTCGCCACGATGGTCGAACTGACCGACGCCGCCCCCGTCCCCCTCCGCGAGCCGGTCCGCGGCCTGCTGTGGATCAGCGGCTGGCTCCGCGCGATCAGCGACGACGAGGCCCGCGCCCTCGCCTTGACGATCGCCGAACAGCGCCCCGACCCGCGCCTGCTGGACGTCGGCCACGGCGCCGCCCTCCTGCACCTGGCCCCCGCCGCCCTGGTCCTGGCCGACGCCGAGGGCACCCACCCCATCCCGGTGCCTGCCTTCACCACCGCCACCCCGGACCCGTTCGCCGCCCACGAGGCCGCCTGGCTCCGCCACCTCGAGCTCTCCCACACCGACGTCGTCGGCGCCCTCACCCGCCACCTCCCCGACGAACTCCGCGGCGGCCACGTCCGCCCCCTCGGTCTGGACCGCTACGGCCTCCGCCTCCGCGTCGAATCCCCCCACGCCGACCACGACGTCCGCCTCGCCTTCACCCGGCCGGTGCGCACGAACGAGGAACTGGGCCTGGAACTCCGCAAACTAGTCGGCTGCCCCTTCCTCGCCGCCCAGCGCTGATTCCGCAATCGAGCTCACGCGTAACGCGCGCCAAGTCCGCTCGACTCACTCTCGTGCCAGCGCCGGGCGAGAGGAATCCCAGTGGACAAATCCGTGCGAACGATCCTGACGACAGGTTGCTTTCTGTCCATCGCGGTTTCCGGCTGCTCGTCAGACCCTGACGCGGCGCAAGGGCTTGTGCCGGTGACGACAACCAGCACGACGACAACGACGAGTCTGGTCACGACGACCACCACAACCACGACGGTCCCTTCGAAGCCGACCGTGCAGATCGTGTGCTTGGCGGGTGGCACCCAGAACCTGTACACGGTCTCGACCGCCAAGGACTTCGTGCCGATCTGGGAACAGGGGTGGAGTGACTGTTCGGCGAGCCGGAACGAGGCGCCTCTCGGTGCCGCCGAGCAGAAGGCATTGAAGACCGCGGGCTACGACCAGCCGGAAGACTTGGACTTGCTGTATGAGCGGTGCGTCGCCCTGAGCGAGGACTACGAGTACTCGTCCTCGTACGACTCCTTCACCCCCGAGGAGATGGCCGAGATCTCTGGTGCGCTGCTGCTGTGCCCGAACCACCCGGCCGCGAAACAAGTGACGGCCGCGATCAAGAAGAGCAAGGAGGACGCCGATCTGCGGGCGGCCAAGCGGCTCTTCGGCTCGGGCGTCTATCGGGTAGGGGAGGAGGTCGCCCCCGGTACCTACGCGATCGAGGGGGACATCGCGAACTGCTACTGGGAGCGGCAGGACCGCAATGGCGAGATCATCGACAACAACTTCATCGGTTCGGCCAAGCGGGTGCAGGTGACCATTCGCGCCAGTGACTACGCCTTCACCAGTGACGGGTGCGGGGAGTGGCGGCCTGCGTGAGGCCGGGCTCAGGGCACCTGGGACGGCTCGACGACCGTCTGGCGGGTTTCTTCCAACCGGGCGATCAGTTCCGCGATCTCCCCACCGCCTGCGTCTTCCAGGGTGGGCAGTCCCGCGATGTGGGAGACGACGTCCTGGAGTTCGCGGGTCGCCCATTCCAGGACGGTCAGGTCGTCGGTGGGGTCGGCGCCGCCTCGGCGGAGGGCGGTGGCGGTCTCGGCTATGGCGTAGAGGGCGGTGACGGTCTCCTCGACGGCGGCGCGGGCGGCCAGGAGGGGGCCTTCCAGGACCAGGGAGTCGAAGTCGGCCTCGGCGTCGATGGCCCGGTCCAGCCAGAGGGCCTCCGGCGAGCCCGCCTCGACATCCGGGGGCGCCGGGTCGTCGGCCATCCGGCCCAGCAGGTACGGGACCAGTGCGCGGCCCACCCACACCGCCACCCCGACCAGCACCGTCGCCACCGCGGGCAGGTGGATGGCGACGCCCACCGCGGCGGCGCACCCGGCCAGGAGCAGGCCCCATGGATCGGCCAGTGCGCGTGCGTGGCTGGACATCTCGGCCTCCCCGGGTACCGCGACAGTATGCGTCCGGGGAGGCCGGGATGACGACCCTCACGACCAATCGGGTCCGCGGCGGCTCCACGACCACGCGTAGCGCGGGTCCTCGCTGTCCACGGCGGCCTCGCCGAGGTCGAGCGGGCGGAAAGTGTCGACCATGACCGCGGTCTCGTCGAAGCGCTCCGCGCCCAGCGACGCCTCGGCCGCGCCCGGCTGCGGGCCGTGGGTGAACCCGCCGGGGTGCAGCGACAGCGAGCCGATGCCGATGCCCGAGCCCTTGCGGGCCTCGTAGTCGCCGCCGACGTAGAACATCAGCTCGTCGGAGTCGACGTTCGCGTGGTTGTACGGCACCGGGACGGCCAGCGGGTGGTAGTCGACCTTGCGCGGGACGAACGAGCACACCACGAAGTTCGGCCCCTCGAACGTCTGGTGCACCGGCGGCGGCTGGTGCACGCGCCCGGTGATCGGCTCGAAGTCGCGGATGTTGAACACCCACGGGTACAGGCAGCCGTCCCAGCCGACCACGTCGAACGGGTGGTTGGCGTAGGTGTAGCGGGTCAGGCCCGCGCGGTGGCGGACCAGCACGTCGACGTCCTCGCCGTCGGCCAGCATCGGCTCCGACGGGCCCCGCAGGTCGCGCTCGCAGTACGGCGCGTGCTCCAGGAACTGGCCCTTGGTCGACAGGTACCGCCGCGGCGGGCCCACGTGCCCGGACGCCTCGATGATGTAGAGCCGCAGCTCGCCGTCCGGCACCACGCGGTAGGTCGTGGAGGTCGGTAGGACGACGTAGTCGCCGTCGGCGACGCGCAGCGCGCCGTAGATCGTCTCGATCGTGCCGGAGCCGCCCTGGACGTAGAACAGCTCGTCGCCGACCGCGTTGCGGTAGAGCGGGCTCGGCTGGGTCGCCACGACGAAGCCGATCACCACGTCGGCGTTGCCGAACAGCGTCCGCCTGCCGGACACGGCGTCGGCGTCGGCGGTGAACTTCAGGTCCTGGGTGCGGAAGTGCCGGGGCTTGAGCGGGTGGTTCGGCGTCAGCGGGCCGCGGAAGTCCTCGACGACCTGCGCGTCGACGATCGCCGTCGGCAGGTGGCGGTGGTAGAGCAGCGCCGAGTCCGATGAGAAGCCCTCCACCCCCATCAGCTCCTCGGCGTAGAGCCGTCCCTCCGGAGAGCGGAACTGGGTGTGCCTTTTCGGCGGAATCTCACCGACCTGGCGGTAGTAGGGCATGGCTCCTCCGGGTGTCCCCACAGTGTCCGTTGTGCGGACATCTTTGTTCAGTTGCCGGTACGCTATTAGCGTGTCAGGCGTGTCAAGTGCCGTTCCTCTCCCTGCGCCCGGTCCTCGTGGCATCCCGCCCCTGTTCACGCGGCTGGTGGACGACGCCGCCCTGTTCCCACCGGGCAGCGCGGCGATGCCCGACGCGGTGCGCCTGCACCTGGGAGGACGGGAGGGCGAGCACGCCGCGCTGATGGGCGTGTTCCTCTGCCCGGCCTCGCGACTGCCCGAGCTGATCACCGAGCTGATCAAGGCGAAGCCGGTCAAGCCCGTGGCGCTGTCGCTGGTCATCGACACCGGTCTGGGCGGGGTGCCCAAGGCCCTGTCGATCGTGGAGTCGCGCGCCGAGCTGCTGGCGCTGCGCATGGTCGAGATGCCCGCCCCCGCCGACGTCGACGACGTGTGGCTGGAGCGGGTGAACGAGTTCGTGCCCGAGGACGTCATCCGGGTGGTCGAGCCGCGCCGCGGCGGCCCGGAGTGGCTCGACGGCATCCGCAGGGTGGTGGAGCACGGCAGCTGGCCGAAGATCCGCTGCGGCGGGCTGAGCCGCGAGGCGTTCCCCAGCGTGGACGAGGTCGCCGACTTCCTGGCGGTGATCGGCGCAGGCGAGGCCTCGTTCAAGGCGACGGCGGGCCTGCACAACGCCGTGCGGCACACCGAGGACGCCACGGGCTTCACCCATCACGGCTTCCTCAACCTGCTGATCGCCACCGCCCGGCTGCTCTCCGGCGGCGACGTGCGGGAGGCGCTGAGCGAGACCGACGGCGCGAAGCTGGCCGAGGAGGCCGCCGCGCTGTCCGACCAGGCAGCGCACGCGGTGCGGGCGGTGTTCGGCTCGTACGGCTCGTGTTCGCTGTCTGAGCCGATCGAGGACCTGGAAGGGCTGGGCCTGCTGTGACGAGCTGGATCGACGACCCCGCGTTCGCCGCCGACAAGCCGTTCGGCCCGCAGACGCTGCCCTACGGCGTGGTCGCCGAGGGCGTCGCCGTGCGGGTGGGCGATCGCGCCCTGCCGCTCGGCCCGCTGGCCGCGGCCTTCGACGACGACCTGCGCCCGCTGCTGACCGCGCCGAACCTCGACGCCCTCCTGGCGGCGGGCCCGGCCGAGTGGAAGCGCGTGCGCGCCCGGGTCCGTGAGCTGGTGACGGCCGGGACCGCGCCGGAGGGCGCCGCCCTGGTGCCGGTCGACACCGCGCGGATGCCCTTCACCGTCGCCGACTACGTGGACTTCTACTCCTCGCGCGACCACGCCGAGAACGTCGGCCGGATGTTCCGGCCGAACGCCGAGCCGCTGCTGCCGAACTGGACGCACCTGCCGGTCGGCTACCACGGCCGCGCGGGCACGGTCTACGTCTCCGGCACCGACATCGTGCGCCCGCACGGCCAGCGCGCCGGGGAGGACGGGCCGGTGTTCGGCCCCAGCGTGCGGCTGGACATCGAGGCCGAGATCGGCTTCGTCTGCGGCGGCGCGGTCGCGGGCCGGGTGTCCGCGAGCGCCGCGCCCGACCACGTCTTCGGCCTGGTCACGGTCAACGACTGGTCCGCGCGCGACATCCAGGCCTGGGAGTACGTGCCGCTCGGCCCGTTCCTCGGCAAGTCGTTCGCCACGTCCGTCGGCGCGTGGATCACCCCGCTCGAGGCCTTCGCCGCGGCGCGGGTGCCGGTGAACGCGTCCGGGAAGCTGCTGGACTACCTGGTCGAGGACCAGCCGTGGGGCCTGGACATCGCCATCGAGGTGGTCTGGAACGGCACGGTCGTGTCCCGGCCGCCGTTCCGCACGATGGCGTACTCCTTCGCCCAGCAGCTGGCCCACATGACCGTCAACGGCGCGACCGTGCGCCCGGGCGACCTGTTCGCCTCGGGCACCGTCTCCGGCCCGGAGAAGGACCAGCGGGGCTCGTTCCTGGAGCTCAGCTGGAACGGCACCGAGCCGGTCGCGGTGGGCGGGGAGAAGCGCACGTTCCTCGAGGACGGCGACACGGTGACGATCACGGCGACCGCCCCCGGGCCCGACGGCTCCGTCGTCGGCCTGTCCGAGGTCACCGGCACCGTCGTGGCGGCTGGTTAACGTGCCCGGCATCCGGTCGTCGGCGCCGCGCCCGTCGAACCCGGCGGGCAAGGAGAGCTCGCTGACGCTCGACCGCGGCCTTGCGCTGCTGCAGGCCGTGGCCGACGCCGACACCGAGGCGCCGACGATCAGCGACCTCGCCATGGCCATCGGCGCCAGCCGGGCGGCGGTCTACCGGCTGCTGGTGCCGCTGCAGACCCGCGGCCTGGTGCGCCGGGAGGGCTCCAGGGTCCGCCTCGGCCTCGGCCTGCTCCAGCTCGCCGCGAAGGTCGCCCCGCAGCTGCGGGTGGCCGCGCTGCCCGCGCTGCGGGAGCTGGCCGAGGGCGTCGGCGCGACCGCGCACCTGACCGTGGCCGACGGCGACGAGGCGCAGGCCGTGGCGGTGGTGGAGCCGTCGTGGACGGCCTACCACGTCGCCTACCGCGTCGGGACCCGCCACGCCCTGCACAAGGGCGCCGCGGGCAAGGCGATCGGCCTGCGCAACGAGGGCCCGCAGTGGGTGACCACCGTGGGCGAGCTGCAGCCCAGCGCGCACGGCGTGGCCGCGCCCGTGCGCGGGGTGCCCGGGCTGCGGGCCAGCGTCGGCGTGGTGACCTTCGAGCCGCTGGACCCCGACCTCGTCGGCCCGCGCGTGGTGGCCGCGGCGGCCGCGATCGCTATGGCGCTGCGGTGATCGCCTGGTAGAGCGCGAACAGCGCGAACCCGGCGAACACCACGCCCGCGACCCGCTGGATCAGCTTCGGCCGCAGCCGGTCGGCGATCTTGCGGCCGACCAACACGGCGATGCCCGCGACGGTCACCAGCGCCAGGAACGAGCCGATGGCGACCCACACGGGCGCGGCGTACTTCGCGCTCAGGCCCGCGGTGGCGATCTGCGACGCGTCGCCCCACTCGGCGGCGAAGAGGACGCCGAACGAGGTCAGCGCGATCCGGGTGAAGGTCGCGGGCCCGTTCGTCGCGGCCGTGTCCTCGTCCTCGTCGTCCTTGCTGAACCCCTCCTTGAGCAGGAGGAACGCGCCGACGCCGAACAGCAGGGCGACGACGCCCGCGACCACGCGGTCGGGCAGCAGGGTCAGCACGCCGCCGAACGCGGCGGCGATCACTACCTGCACGGCGAACGCGGCGGTCACGCCGACGAAGACCGGCCACGCGCGATAGCGGGTGGTGAGGATGAGCGTGGCGACCATGGTCTTGTCCGGCAGTTCGACCACGAACACCAGGGCGAACGCGCTCAGCAGCGCGATCAGGGCGGTTCCCACCGTGTGCACCTCTCGTCCGACATGCGAACCCGGACGGAGGGATGGCGACTCCGACCGGGCGTTCCTACCCGGCCGGAGGTCTCGTTCGCCCGCGCTGGACGCGGGTGGGGCGCCGGACTCGAAGCCGAGTCAGTATGTCGACGGCCCCGCCGGACCGCTGGCCGCGGTCGCGGGAACTACTCCCCTCAGGCGTGGCCAGTCTAGTGCCCGGGGCCCGTCCGGCCACGTGAACCGCCTCACGGGACCTACGTCCCGCTGGCACAGGACCGCGGCACCTGCCGGTGGGCCCGCGCCGGGAGCAGGCTGAACGCGTGGACGTTCTCGACCTGGCGCGGTGGCAGTTCGGCATCACCACCGTCTACCACTTCCTGATGGTGCCGCTCACCATCGGACTGTCCATCCTGGTCGCCGGGATGCAGACGGCGTGGGTGCGCACGGGTGACGAGAAGTACCTGCGGATGACCAAGTTCTGGGGGAAGCTGCTGCTGGTCAACTTCGCCATGGGCGTGGTGACCGGCATCGTCCAGGAGTTCCAGTTCGGGATGGCCTGGAGCGAGTACTCGCGATTCGTCGGCGACGTGTTCGGCGCGCCGCTGGCCATGGAGGGCCTGGTCGCGTTCTTCGTCGAGTCGACCTTCCTGGGCCTGTGGATCTTCGGCTGGGACCGGCTGCCCAAGCGGGTGCACCTGGCGTGCGTGTGGGCGTTCAGCCTGGCCACGGTCGCGTCGGCGTACTTCATCCTGGCGGCGAACTCGTGGATGCAGCACCCGGTGGGCGTGGCCATGGTCGACGGCAAGCCGGTGCTGACCTCGATCTGGGCCGTGCTGACCAACAACACCGCGCTGGCCGCGATCCCGCACACCATCGCCGGGACGTTCGCCGTGGCCGGGTCGTTCCTGGTGGGCATCGCGGCCTGGCACCTCTGGCGCAAGCGGCGTGAGGACGACGCCGACCGGCCCGTCTGGCGGGCGTCGGTGAAGTTCGGCGGCTGGGTGTCCGCGGCCGCCTTCGCCGCGCTGGCGGTGACCGGCGACCTGCAGGGCAAGCTGATGTTCGAGCAGCAGCCGATGAAGATGGCCGCCGCCGAGGCGCTCTGCCACACCGAGTCGCCCGCGGCGTTCTCGGTCTTCGCCGTCGGTGACGTGACCCGGCCGGACTGCGAGAACGTCAAGTCCATCACGGTGCCCGCGCTGCTGTCCTTCCTGGCGCACAACGACTTCACCACCGAGGTGCGCGGGATCGAGGACCTGGTCGTGGAGTACCGGGAGCGCTACGGCGAGTTCTACCCGGTCGACGAGCGGCTGGGCGAGCTGTCCGGGCAGCCGATCGACTACGTGCCCAACCTGCCGGTGACCTACTGGGGCTTCCGCCTGATGATCGGCTTCGGCGCGCTCGGCACCGGGATCTCGGTGCTGGTGCTCTGGCTGACCCGGCGCGGCCGCATCCCGGAGAGCAGGTGGTTCCCCCGGCTGGCGCTGGCGGGCATCGCCACGCCGTTCCTGGGCAACAGCTTCGGGTGGATCTTCACCGAGATGGGCAGGCAGCCGTTCGTCGTGGTCCCCAATCCGTCCGGTGTGGACGGCGTGTGGATGTTCACCGCGCGGGCGGTGTCGGGGCTGACGACGGGGGAGGTGTGGACGTCGCTGATCGGGCTCACCCTGGTCTACGCCGTGCTGGCCGCGGTCGAGGTGTTCCTCATCGCCCGCTACGTGCGCGGCGGCGTCGCCGGGGTGATGCCGCGGAAGAAGTCCGACAAGCCCGACGACACGCTCGCCTTCGCGTACTAAGGGGACAGCCGTGGACCTCGCGCTGATCTGGTTCGTCGTCATCGCCCTGCTGTGGCTGGGCTACCTATTCCTGGAGGGCTTCGACTTCGGCGTCGGCATGCTGCTGCCGGTGCTCGGCCGCGACGACACCGACCGCCGCGTCATGATCAACACGATCGGGCCGGTGTGGGACGGCAACGAGGTGTGGGTGATCGTGGCCGTCGGCGCGACGTTCGCGGCGTTCCCCGACTGGTACGCCTCGCTGCTCAGCGCCGCCTACCTGCCGCTGCTGCTGGTGCTGCTGGGCCTGATCGGGCGCGGCGTCGCGTTCGAGTACCGCGGCAAGGTGGACTCCGACCGCTGGCGGCGCACCTGGGACCGGGTGATCGTGGTCGGGTCGTGGGTGCCCGCGCTGGGGGTCGGGCTGCTGCTGACCACCACGTTCCTCGGGCTGCCGCTGGACGAGGGCGGGCAGCGGGTCGGGTCGGCGTTCGCGGCGTTCACCCCCGAGTCGGCGCTGGGCGCGCTGGCGATCGCCGGGTTCGCCCTGACGCACGGCGCGGTGTTCACCGCGCTGAAGACCGACGGCCCGATCCGCCACCGCGCCCGCGCCCTGGCGCTGCGGCTGGGCCCGCTCGCGCTGCTGCCGCTGGGCGGGCTGCTGGTGGTCGTGCAGTGGGAGTCCGGCGAGCTGTGGACGTGGGCGGCGGCCGGGCTGGTGTTCGCGGCGGCGTCGGTGGCCTTCTCCCGGCTGCGGGCGGGCCGGGAGGGGCAGGCGTTCGCGGCGCTGGGCGCGGTGATCGCGCTGTCGGTGGCCGCCCTGTTCGGGGCGCTGTACCCGGACGTGCTGCCGTCCACCCTGAACCCCGCGTGGTCGCTGACGGTCGAGGGCGCCGCGTCGAGCCCGTACACGCTGGAAGTGATGAGCTGGGTGGCCCTGTTCGGCACGCCCGCGGTGCTGGCCTACCAGGGCTGGACCTACTGGGTGTTCCGCCGCCGGGTCAGCGCCGCCCACATCCCGCCGGTGCACGTGCCGTGAGCGGGAGCCGAGACTTGCCCCGGGTGCCAACCAATCCCGCCGATCACCCCCGGGGCAGGGGTCCGCTCGGCGCGCTGCCGGGGTTGTCCCCGTCGGCGCGCCGGGCGCTGATCCTCGGCGGCGTGCTGGCCGTGCTGACGGCGGGCGCGCTGGTGGTGCAGGCGTGGGCGCTGGCAACGGTGCTGGCCGAGGTCGCCGCGGGCGCGGGGGCGTCCGTGGGATGGCTGATCGCGGTGGGGGGCGCGGTCGCCGTCCGGTCGCTGCTCGGGTGGGCGACGCGGGTCGTCGCCGCCCGGGCGGCGGCGGGGGCCAAGGCCGAGCTGCGCGCGGTGCTGCTGGACCGGTCGCTGGCCGGTGGTCCGGAGTGGATCGGCAGGCGCGGGGCCGCCGAGCTGACCGCGCTGGCCACCCGCGGCCTGGACGCGCTGGACGCCTACTTCGGCACGTTCCTGCCCGCGCTGGTGACCGCGATGGCCACGCCGCTCGGCGTGGGCGCGGTGATCTTGTTCGTCGACTGGCCCTCTGCGGTCGTGGTCGCGCTGACGGTGCCGTTGATCCCGCTGTTCGCCATCCTGATCGGCAAGCACACCGCGGACCGGGTGGGTGAGTCCGCCGAGGTGTCGGAGCGGCTGTCGGGGCGGCTGCTGGAGCTGGTCAGGGCGCTGCCGGTGCTGGCGGCGTTCGGCCGGGACCGGGCGCAGGAGCGCACGGTCCGGGAGGTGTCGGAGGGGCACCGCCGCACGACCGTCGGCGTGCTGCGGGTGGCGTTCTCGTCCGCGCTGGCGCTGGAACTGGTGGCGACGCTGTCGGTGGCACTGGTCGCGGTGGTCATCGGGCTGCGGATGCTGTCGGGGGACCTCACGCTGCTGGTCGGGCTGTTCGTGCTGATCGTGGTGCCCGAGTGCTACCTGCCGCTGCGCGCGGCGGGCGCGGCGTACCACGCGTCGGAGGACGGGTTGGAGGCCGTGCGCCGGGTGGCCGCGCTGCCGCCCGTGCCGCCGTCGGGGACCGTGCCGGTCGAGGGGTTCGACACCGTCCGCGTCGAGGGCGTCGGCGTGCGCAGGCGGGACGGCTGGGCGCCGGACGGGATTTCCCTGGTGCTGCGGCCGGGCTCGGTCGTGCGGCTGGACTCGCCCAGCGGCAGCGGCAAGTCGACGCTGTTCGGGGTGCTGCTCGGCTTCGTCGCGCCCGACCGGGGGCGCGTGCTGGTCGACGGCGTGCCGCTGAGCGATATCGACATGTCGACCTGGCGGCGGCTGGTGGCCTGGGTGCCGCAGCGGCCGGTGTTCGCCGCGGAGGTGGTGGCCGACGAGGTGGGGCCGCTGCCGCGCGGCGAGCTGGCTGCGGTGGCGCGGACCGTGGCCGCCGAGCACCTGCTCGACCGGCGGGTGGACAGCCTTTCCGCGGGGGAAAGGCAGCGCGTGGCGGTGCTGCGGGCGCTGGTGCGCCGCGATGTCCGGCTGCTGTTGCTGGACGAGCCGACCGCGCACCTGGACTCCGCGACCGCCGCGCTGGTGATGCGCGCGGTGTCCCGGCTGGCCTCGCGCGGCGTCGCGGTCTGCATCGCCTCGCACGTGTCGGTGGTCGGCTCGGGCGACGTGCCCGCCGCGTCCACTGTGGAGGAAGCGGTCGCCGAGGCGGAGGCTCCGGGGCGGCTGCGCGAGCTGATCAGCCGCCGGACGCTCGGGGGCGCGCTGCTGGGGGCGGTGGCGCTGGCGTGCGGGGTGGCGCTGACGGCGTTGTCGGCATGGCTGATCGCGCGGGCGTCGCAGCAACCGGCGCTGCTGGTGCTGTCGGTGGCGATCGTGGGTGTGCGGACGTTCGGTCTCGCGCGAGCGGGCCTGCGCTACCTGGAACGCCTGGTCAGCCACGACGCGGCCTTCCGCGACGCGACCCGGCTGCGCGGCGAGCTGTGGTCGGCGCTGGTCCGCCGCGGCCCCGCCCGCGCGCCGCGCGCCGGGGAGGGCTTGCGGCGGCTCGTGGACGACGTGGACACCGTGCGCGACCTGACGCCGCGCGTGCTGGCCCCGCCGGTCGTCGCCCTGGGCGTGGCGCTGGCCGCGGTCGCGGTGCAGACGGCGATGGCGCCCTCGGCTGGCCTGGTGCTGGCTGCGGCGCTCGTCGTGGCCTGCGTCCTCGCGCCGCTGGTCACCCTGGCCGCCGAGCGCCGGGCGAGCGCCGCTCTGGCCGAGGGGGCCCGCACGGTCGCCGACCGCGTGTTCGCCCTGCTGGCGGGCGCGGCCGACCTGGTCGCCTTCGGCCGCGACACCGGCCGCCGCGCCGAGCTGGCCCGGCTGGACGCGTCGCTGACGGCCCGCGCCCGCCGCCAGGCGTTCGGCGCGGGGCTCGGCGAGGCGCTGATCACGCTCGTGCTGGGACTGGCGGCCGTGCTGTCGGTGCCGCTGGCGGCGGGCGTGCTCGACCCGGTCCTGGTGCCGATCGTGGCGCTCGTCCCGCTGGCGGTCGCCGAGGCGGTCATCCCGCTGACCGGGGCGATGACGCACCTGGGTCCGCTGCGCGCCGCGTACGGCCGGATCAGCGCGCTGCGCGCGGACCGGGGCACGGTCGTGGCGCCGCCGCAGCTGTGCACGGGCGTCCGGCTGGTCGCCCCGGAGCTGCGCTGGCCGGGGGCGTCCGCGCCCGCGCTGCGCGATGTCGACCTGCGGATCACCCCGGGCTCGTTCGTGGCCGTGGTGGGGCCGTCGGGGTCGGGGAAGTCGACGCTGCTCGCCGCCGTCCTCGGCTTCCTGCCCGTCCCGGTGCTCGCCCGCCCGTCGGCGGTGGCCTGGGCGCCGCAGGACCCGATGCTGGTGTCCACCACGGTCCGGGAGAACCTGCGCCTGGCCGACCCGCACGCCGACGACGGCAGGCTCGCCGCGGCGCTGGCCAGGGCGGGCCTGCCCGGCTTCGACCTCGACGCGCAGGCCACCGCGGTGTCCGGCGGCGAGGCCCAGCGCATCGCCATCGCCCGCGCCCTGCTCGCCGACGCGGACGTGGTCCTGCTCGACGAACCGACCGCCCACCTCGACGAGCCCACCGCCGACGCCGTCCTGGCGGACCTGCGCGCGGCGCTGGCCGACAGCATCGTCGTCCACGTGACCCACCGCCCGGCCGAGGCGGCCGCGGCGGACGTCGTCATCGAGGTCGTCGACGGGCGCGCACGGATGCTGAGCAGGGTCTGATGAAACCGAAGCCGTGCGAGTGCCGCCAGCCGCTGGTGTGGATGCTGTGGTCCCGCCCGGCCCCGCGTCCGGAGCGAGCCCGGCCGAAGGAGAAGGCATAGCCTTGGTCCTCACCATGGACCCCACGCTGGCTGCCCGAACCCTGACCGCGTCCACCGAGATCGCCACCGCCGCGCTCTCCGGCGACGACCCCGACGCCGTCCTCGGCCTGGTCGTGCGCAGCGCGGCCGCCCTCGCCGAGGCCGACCTCGGCCTGGTCATGGCCCTCAGCGACGACGGCGGCGTCACCGTCGAGGCCGCCCACGGCGCGCAGAGCCCGGTCGGCCTGGTGCTCTCGCCGAGGTCATCGGCCGCCCGCGTGGCCCGGGGCGGCGTCCCGATCGTCGCCGACGACGTCACCACCGACCCGCGCACCGCGCCCTACGTCCCGCGCGAGCTGCAGGTCTACGGCCCGTTCGCCGCCGCGCCCTTCGGCACCCGCGAACGCAGGCTGGGCGCGCTGACCGTGTACCGCAAGCGCGGCGCCCGCCCGTTCACGCCCGCGGGCGTCGAGGTCCTCACCGCGTTCGCCGCGCAGGCGGGCCTGGTCCTGGTCCTGTCCGAAGGCGCGATCGCCCGCCGCCGGATCGGGGTGTACGAGGAACGCGAGCGCATCGCCCGCGACCTGCACGACGTCATCGTCCAGCGGCTCTACGCGGCGGGCATGCAGCTGGACCTGCTGACCCGCCGCCCGGCGCGCAAGCTCGCCAAGGCCGACGCCGCCCGCATCGCCGAGGTCATCGATCAGCTGGACACGGCCATCGCCGACGTCCGCGCGGTGGTGCGCACGCTCCGCAACCCCGACCCCGAGGAACCGGCGGCCGACCTCGCCGAATCCGCCACCGCCGAGGTCGCCACCGCCCGCGAGCTCCTGGGCTTCGCCCCGTCGCTGGAGATCGTCGGCGACGTCCGCGACCTCCCCACCGAGGTGGCGGACAACACCAGGGCCGCCCTCCGCGAAGCCCTGTCGAACGTGGTCCGCCACGCGGGCGCCCTGCGCGTGACGGTCCACCTGCGGCGCGACGACAAGCACCTGCGCCTGACCGTCGCCGACGACGGCTGCGGCATCCCGGAGGGCGTGACGAGGCGCGGGCTGCGCAACCTCCACGACCGCGCCGAGCGCCTGGGCGGCACCTGCACGGTCCGCTCGTCACCGAGAAGTGGCACGGCGGTCACCTGGGAAGTGCCCCTGCCGGGCTGACTACCGCTCCCGGCGGGCGAACCAGGCCACCGCCTGCGTCCGCCGCTGCATGCCCAGCTTCGCCAGCACCGACGTCACGTAGTTCTTCACGGTCTTCTCCGCCAGGAACAGCCGCTCGGCGATCTGGCGGTTGGACAGCCCCTCGCCCATCAGCTCCAGGACCTCCCGCTCCCGCTCGGTCATCGCCGAGAGCTCGTCGGAGGCCGAGCGCCGCATCCGCTCCAGCACGCGGGCCGTCGTCACCGGGTCCAGCAGCGACCGCCCGGCCGCCACCTCGCGCACGGCGGTGATCAGGTCCTGCCCCCTGACCTGCTTCAGCAGATACCCCGCAGCGCCCGCCATGATCGCCTCGACCAGGGCGTTCTCATCGTCGAACGCCGTCAGCACCAAGCAGTGCGGCGCGGGCGTCAGCGAGCGGAGGGACCGGCACAGCGAGACGCCGTCCCCGTCCGGCAGCCGCACGTCCACGACGGCCACGTCCGGCGCGGACGACGTCGCCCGCACCAGCGCCTCGGCCACCGACCCCGCCTGGGCGACCACCTCGATGTCCGGCTCGCCGTCCAGCAGGTCGCGCAGGCCGCGCCGCACGACCTCGTGGTCATCGACCAGCAGCACCCGGATCACACGTCACAGCTTACGGAGCCGCACCCGGGAGATCCGATGGTCCGAGCCCTTGCGCAGCACGAGCGTCGCCCTCGGGCGGGTCGGCAGGATGTTCGACAGCAGGTTCGGCTCGTTGATCCGCTTCCACAGCACCCCCGCCTCCGCCCGCGCCTCGTCGTCGGAGAGGGCCGCGTAGTGGTGGAAGTGCGACGACGGGTCGGCGAACGCCGTCGAGCGCAGCGCCAGGAACCGCTCGATGTACCAGCGCTCGATGTCCTCGGGGTGGGCGTCGACGTACACCGAGAAGTCGAACAGGTCCGACACCGCCAGCCTCGGCCCCGGCTGCAGGACGTTCAACCCCTCGACGATCAGGATGTCCGGCTTGCGGACCACCTGCTCCTCGCCGGGCACGATGTCGTACGCCAGGTGCGAGTACACCGGCGCGCGCACCTCGTCCGAGCCCGACTTGACCTCCGAGACGAACCGCAGCAGGGCGCGGCGGTCGTAGCTCTCGGGGAAGCCCTTGCGGCTCATCAGCCCGCGCCGGATCAGCTCGGCGCGCGGGTACAGGAAGCCGTCGGTGGTGACCAGGTCGACGTGCGGGTGGTCGGGCCAGCGGGCGAGCAGGGTGCGCAGCAGCCGCGCCGTGGTCGACTTGCCGACCGCCACGCTGCCCGCGATGCCGATGATGAACGGCACCTTCGCGCCGTCCTCGCCCAGGAACGCGGTGGTGGTCTCGTAGAGGTGCTGGCGGGCCGCCACCTGCAGCGAGATCAGCCGCGACAGCGGCAGGTAGACGTCGACCACCTCGGCGAGGTCCACCGGGTCGCCCAGGCCGCGCAGCCGGACCAGTTCCTCCAGCGTGAGCGGCAGCGGGGTGTTCTTGCGCAGCTCACGCCATTGCTCGCGGCGGAGTTCGACGTACGGGCTCAGCTCGCGGACCCGTGCCATGTCCGACTCCTCGCGGCGGGATTGTGGGCCTACCGCGCCAACGTAAGCGCTCGGAGCGCATTTGTGGTGTGACGGACTGCACCGATCGGGTGTGGCGCAGGCAACGTGGACATGACGTCCGCGCGACCACTAGGCGCCGAAGACCTCGTCCCACGCCGCCGCGACCTGCCGCGCGCACGTCTGCGGCGACACCCCGCCCACCCCGGTGCCCAGGCCCGGCATCGCCACCGTGCGCACGCCCATGCGGATGGGCGCGCCGTCGTCGAACACCCCGTCGCGCCACAGGCGGAACACCGCACGCGCGGCGAGGTAGGGGTGCACGGTGTCCGGCGGGAGGACGGTGGCGGGCTCGCGCATCGTCGGCGCGCTGATCAGCCACGCGGGCGTGCGCGCCCCGGTCGGCACGATCAGCGCCTCGCCCACCGGCAGCTCGCCGCCGTGGTAGGCCAGCACCGCGCTGCGGACGGACTCCTCGACCCGGGGGAACGACCGCGCGTAGACCGCGTCGATGCCGCCGCGCATCCAGCCGTAGGAGTTGGCGGGGGAGACCACGGCCTGCGCGTCGACGTCCAGCACGGACCCGCGGTGGACCCGCACGTTCGGCCGGGTCGCGGACCGCCACGCCTCGGCGAGCGGTTCGTCCACCGCGCACAACACCAGTTCGAGCGTGTCTGCCTGCGCGTGCACCGTCCCGGTCTCCGAATCCGCGGTCACTCGACCAGCATGTCATCTCCGCGAGCGGCGCGGTAACCGCCATTTGGTAACCCGCAGCACAACCCCAGGTGTCCAACCGGCTGCCCAGTAGGGTGGGCGGCGTGCCGCGTATCGCCTACTTCGGACCCCAGGGCACGTTCACCGAACAAGCCGCCCGCGCGTTCGACGGACAGGCCGACCTGGTGCCCCTGCCGACGATCCCGAAGGCCGTCGCCGCGGTCCGCACGGGCGCGGCCGACCTGGCGTGCGTGCCGGTCGAGAACTCCGTCGAGGGCGCGGTCTCGGCGACCATGGACGCCCTCGCCGTCGACGAGCCGGTCGTCGCCGTCGCCGAGCACGTGCTGCCCATCCGCTTCTCGGTGCTCGTGCGGCCGGGCACGACCGAGATCCGCACGGTCGCCAGCCACCCGCACGCCCTGGCCCAGGTCCAGGGCTGGCTCTCGGCGAACCTGCCGGAGGCGACCCAGCTCGCGGCGACCTCCACCGCGGGCGCGGCCGTGGGCGTGGTCGAGGGCCAGTACGACGCCGCCGTCACCGCGCCGGTCGCCGCGACGCACTACCCGCTGGAGGAGCGCGCCACGGACGTGGCCGACGAGCGCGACGCGGTCACCCGGTTCCTGCTGCTGAGCAGGCCGACGACCGCGCCCGCGCCGACCGGGGCCGACCGGACGTCGGTGCTGGCCGTCGTCGCCCACCAGCCCGGCGAGCTGCAGAACCTGCTCACCGAGCTGGCCCTGCGCGGCATCAACCTCTCCCGCATCGAGTCCCGCCCGCTGCGCGGCCGGTTCGGCGAGTACCGCTTCTACCTCGACTTCGACGGCCACATCGCCGAGCACCGCGTCGGCGAGGCGCTGGCCGCGCTGCACCGGCGCAGCCAGCAGGTCCGCTTCCTCGGCTCCTACCCCAAGGCCGACGGCGCGGCGTCCCTGGCCCCGCCCGGCCACCGCGACATCGACCACGCCGCCTCCGCCGCCTGGCTCGCGGCGCTGCGCACGGGAGGCGAGGCATGACCCGGCTGTTGCTGGTCCGCCACGGCGAGACCATCTCCAACGTCAACCACGTCCTGGACTCCGCCCCGCCCGGCCCGCCGCTGACCGCGCTCGGCCGCCGCCAGGCCGAGGCGTTCGCCGAGCGCACCAAGCACGAGCCGGTCACCGCCGTCTACGCCAGCACCGCCATCCGCGCCCAGGAGACCGCCGCCCCCATGGCGGTCCGCCGCGGTCTCGACGTCGCGGTCCTCGCGGGAGTGCACGAGGTGCAGGCGGGCGAACTGGAAGGCCGCAACGACCCGGAGGCCCTCGCCGCGTTCGTCGAGGTCTACCGCGGCTGGACCGAGGGCGACCTGCACCGCGCCATGCCCGGCGGCGACACCGGCCACGCCGTCCTGGAGCGCTTCGCCGCCGACATCGCCAAACTCCGCGCCGACCACCCCGACGAGACGGTCGCCCTGGTGACCCACGGCGGGATCCTCCGCCTCGGCGCCGAACTCCTGGCCGACAACGTCGGTCCCCAACTGGCCAACGCGGGCCTGATCCCCAACACCGGCCACGTCCTCCTGGAAACCCGGGGCGACGGTTGGCACTGTCTGGAGTGGACCGGAGTCCGCCTCTAGCGGCGAGTGCCGGAATTCGGGGGCGCGTTGTCGGGGGACGGGGCTACCCTGCGCGACATGTCATCGGTAGCGGTCCGCGCCGAGGGGCTGGTGAAGACCTTCGGGTCCACCCGCGCGCTCGACGGCGTCGACCTGGAGATTCCCACTGGGACCGTGCTGGGGTTGCTGGGCCCGAACGGGGCGGGCAAGACGACCACCGTGCGCATCCTCACCACACTGCTGCGGCCGGACGCGGGGAAGGCGTTCGTCGCGGGGCACGACGTGGCCGCCGATCCGCAGGCGGTCCGCCGGTCCATCGGGCTGTCCGGCCAGTACGCGGCCGTCGACGAGAACCTGACGGGCACGGAGAACCTGTACATGGTCGGGCGGCTCTACGGGCTCAGCCGGGCGGACGCCCGGGCGCGCGCCGCCGAGCTGGTCGGGCGCTTCCGCCTGGTCGACGCGGCCGACCGGCCCGCGCGCACCTACTCCGGCGGCATGCGCCGCAGGCTGGACCTGGCGGGGGCGCTGGTCGCCGCGCCCGCCGTCGTCGTGCTCGACGAGCCGACCACCGGGCTGGACCCGCGCGGGCGCATGGACACCTGGGAGGTCATCGGCGAGCTCGTCGCCGACGGCACCACCGTCCTGCTGACCACCCAGTACCTGGAGGAGGCCGACCAGCTGGCCGACCGGATCCTGGTCATCGACCGGGGCAGGGTCATCGCCGCAGGCACCGCCGACCAGCTCAAGGCCGGGGTCGGCGGCGAGCGGCTGGACATCGTCGTCGCCGACGCGGGCGAGCTGGCCGCGGCGCGGGCAGCGCTGAGCGCGGTCGGGGTCGGCGAGCCGGACGTCGACGAGCACCAGCGCAAGCTGTCCATCAAGGTCGACACCGGGCCCAAGGCGCTGGTCGAGGCGCTGCGCCTGCTCGACCGCGACAGCGTCGGCGTGCTCGACGTCGGACTGCACCGGCCCACGCTCGACGACGTGTTCCTCGCGCTGACGGGGCACGCGGCCGAGGAGGACGCGCCTCAGCCGGAGAAGAAGCGCCGGAAGAAGGGGGACTCCTGATGGCCGTGATCACCGCGGGCGCCCGCGACAGCGGCGTGGTCGCCTGGCGCAACCTGATGAACGTGCGCCGCCAGCCCGACCTGCTGCTCGGCGCCACCCTGCAGCCGATCATGTTCGTGCTGCTGTTCGCCTACGTCTTCGGCGGCAGCATCGGCGGCGACGCCGACGCCTACCGCGAGTTCCTGATGGGCGGCATCTTCGCCCAGACGGTGGCGTTCAACTCCGCGTACACCACCCTCGGCATGGCGGCCGACCTCGACAAGGGCGTCATCGACCGGTTCCGGTCGCTGCCCATGTCGCGCGCGGCCGTGCTCCTCGGCCGCACGAGCGCCGACCTCGCGGTCTCCGCGCTCGGCCTGGTCGTGATGGCCGTCTGCGGGCTGATCGTCGGCTGGCGCATCCGGGGCAGCCTCCTCGACGCGGTGGCCGCGTTCGCGCTGCTGCTGCTGTTCTCGTTCGCGATGTCGTGGATCGGCGCGTGGGTCGGCATGGTGTCCGGCAACGTCCAGGTCGCGCAGAGCGCGGGCTTCATCTGGATGTTCCCGTTCGCCTTCATCTCCTCGGCGTTCGTCTCCGCGTCCAGCATGCCGGGCTTCCTGCGCACGATCGCGGAGTGGAACCCGGTCACCGCGGCGGCCGACGCGGCCAGGACGCTGTTCGAGAACCCGCGCCCGGGCATCCTGGGCACCTCGGACGCCTGGCCCGCGCAGCACCCGGTGCTGTGGTCGCTGATCTGCTCGCTGATCATCCTGGCGATCTTCGTGCCGCTCGCGGTCGGCAAGTACCGCAAGGTCGCCAGCAAGTAGCGCTCAGGCCGGTGCGCCGTTGAGGGAGTCCACCTCGGCGGCGTGCCGGTCGAGCGAGATCCAGACGAACCCGCCGAGCAGGATCTGCAGCGCGCCGGACACCCCGAACACCGCGCGCGTGCCCAGCCAGTCGGCCAGCAGGCCGCCGAGCAGCGCGCCCAGCGGGATCGCGCCCCACACCGCCGTGCGCCAGACCCCGAGCACCCGGCCGAACAGGTGCTCGGGCACGAGCGCGCCGCGCAGGGCGCCCAGGATGACGTTGATGACCACGACGGCGGCGGCGAACACGCCGAACAGCAGGCTGGCCGAGATCGGGTCGCCGACGAGGGACATCAGCCCGAACCCGAGCCCGCAGAACCCGGTGGCCAGGGTGAGCACCGTGCGCCGGGGCAGCCGCTTGGTCAGCCGCGGCGCCAGCCACGCGCCGAGCAACCCGCCGACGCCGCCGACCAGGGCGAACACGCCGAACGTCGCCGCGTTGAGGCCCAGGTCCTCGATCGCGTAGAGCACCAGCAGCGCCTGCGCCAGCTCCGAGGTGAGCGCGACGGACGCGGCGAACAGCATCAGCTGGACCATCAGCGCATGGCCGCGCAGCCACCGCCACCCCTCGGCGAGCTGCACCCGCAGCGCGGTCTGCTCGGGGTCGACGGCCTTGGGCCGGTACTTGCCGTGCAGCAGCACCAGCAGCACGGCGGCGATGGCGAACCCGACGGAATTCAGCAGGAAGGGCAGCGCGGCGAACAGGGCGAAAGTGAGGCTGCCCAGCGGTCCGCCGAGGAACGTCTGCCCGACGATCTCTACGCTCTGCAACTTGCCGTTCGCAGATTCCAGTCCGGCCCGGTCCACGACAGCCGGGATGAGCGCCTGGGCGGCACTGTCCGCAACCGTCTCGACCGTGCCCAGCGCGAGGGCGAACGCGTAGAGCAACCAGATCGTCGTGGCGTCGGCGAGCACGAGCACGGCGAGGCCGCCGACGATCAGCGCGCGCGCCGCGTTGGCGAGCAGCATGGCCTTGCGCCGGTCGACCCGATCGATGAGCACGCCGGTGAGCAGCGAGAACAACAGCCAGGGCAGGAACGACGTCGCGGACAGCCCGGCGATGAGCACGGGGTCGCGGGTCACGCTGACCGCGAGCAGGGGGAAGGCGACCTTCCCGATACCGTCCCCCAGGTTGGACAAGGCGCTTGAGCCAAGCAGCCAAGCCAGCCGTCGATCCTTCGTCACCACACCGCCCTTGTGAGCACGATCCGTAATCGTGCTTCCCCAGCACCCGCCATGGTCGCGACGTTACTGTCTGCACATAGGACGTCACCACCCCCGAACGGGCGGCAATTCTTCACACCGGGGCGGCCCGACTGTGAATCGGGGGCGTGTTCGGGTGGCGCGCGGTTGATCATTCGCGCATCGTGGAAAGGAAAAGTGGGAGGGCAACATTCGCCGGAGGGTCTTATGCGCGCGCGGATGATCGGATTGATCGGACTGCTGGCCGTGGCGGCGTGCGGGAGCCCACCACCGGCGGGCGACGCGGGAGCGGGCCCGTCGCTGGCCGAGCCGCCGACCGGGACGTCCACGGAGGTGACGGGGGCGAACGGCGCCACATCGCCCGCCACCACGGCGTCGCGCCTGCCGGTGGCGACCGACTGCAAGACCGACGAGCTGTCCCTGTCCATCGAGGACGACTCCGCGGGCGCGGGCACGGTCTACCGGAAGCTCGTCTTCACGAACACCGGTTCGCGGGTCTGCGTCATGCACGGCTTCCCCGGCGTGTCCTATGTGTCCGGTGAGGGCGGCGAGCAGGTCGGGCCGGCCGCCTACCGGGAGGGCACGAAGGGCGCCCCGGTCACGCTGAAGCCGGACGGCACCGCGGTCGCGCCGGTCGGGTTCGTCAACGTCCGCAACTACGACGCCGCCGTGTGCAAGCCGACCGAGGTGCGCGGGCTGCGGGTGTACCCGCCGCAGGAGACCGCCGCCATGTTCGTCGCGCTGGACGGGCTCGGCTGCGCGGGCAACCCGCCGGGCAACCAGCTGGTGGTGAAGACGATCACGAGGTCATGAGGCCGGTGCGCCACGCCCAGGCCGCGATCTCGACGCGGTTGCGCGCGCCGATCTTGGCCTGCACCGCCGCCAGGTGAGTCTTCACCGTCGACAGCGACAAAAACAGCTCGGCGCCGATCTCGGTGTTCGTCAGCCCGCGGGCCGCGGCCTTCACCACGTCGGTCTCCCGCTCGGTGAGGGAGGCGGCCTGCGGGTCGACCGACCGCGGCGAGGCGAAGTGGCGCAGCAGCCGCACGGTGATCTGCGGGGAGACCAGCGCGTCGCCGCGGTCGGCCGCGCGCACCGCCTCCATCAGCAGGGCCGGGCCCGCGTCCTTGAGCAGGAAGCCGGACGCGCCGTTGGCCAGCGCCGTGTGCACGTACTCGTCGAGGTCGAACGTGGTCACCACCACCACCTTGATGGGGTCGGCCACCTCCGGCCCGGCCAGCGCCCTGGTCACGGCCAGGCCGTCCATCCCGGGCATCCGGATGTCGAGCAGGCACACGTCCGGGCGCAGCTCGCGCGCCCTGGCCACGGCGCTGACGCCGTCCGGCACGTCGGCGACGACCTCGATGTCGGGCTGGGTCTCCAGGATCATCCGGAACCCGGCGCGGACCATCTCCTGGTCATCGGCGATCAGCACCCGGATCACGAGCCGTCCTTTCGCAGCGGGAAGCGCGCGTCGACGGTCCACCCCGCCGTCTCGCCCGGGCCCGCGGCGAACGCGCCGCCGAGCAGCTCGACGCGTTCCCGCATGCCCACCAGACCGTAGCCGCCGGAGCCGCCCGCCGGTCGCACCCGGGCCGTCGTCGCGTCGTCGGACACCCGCACGCGCAGCTCGCCGTCGGCGGGCTCGACGGTGACCGACACCCGCGAGGCGTCCTGGGCGTGCTTGCTGACGTTGGTCAGCGACTCCTGGACGATCCGCAGCACGGTCCGCCCGGCCTCCGGCGGCAGCGTGTCCGGCAGCGACAGTTCCATGTGGACCTCAGGGCCGGGGAAGCCCGCGGCGACCGCGCGCAGGTCGGCGGCGAGGTCGGCGGTCGCGGCGTCGGCGGCCCCGGCCTCGCCCGCCTGCGTCCCGCGCATGCTGCCGACCAGCATCCGCATGGCGGCCAGCGCCTCGGTGCCGCTGCGCTCGATCTTGGCCAGCGCCTGCGCGGTCTTCGCCGGGTCGGCGACGAGCTGGGCGGCCTGCGCCTGCACGACGATCCCGGTCACGTGGTGGGCGACGACGTCGTGCAGCTCCCGGGCCAGGGCCATCCGCTCGGCCTGCTGCGCGCCGGACACCGCCACCCGGATCGACTGGTTGCGGGCCCGGTCGCGGGAGCCGAAGTACTGGCCGGTGGCGACCGACAGCAGCAGGAGGAAGGCGGCCACGAGGAAGAACTCGGTGTCGGGCCGGTCCCGGGTCGCCGCGGCCAGCGCGATCGTGGCGAGCGCGTCGGCGCCGACGAGCGCGACGACGGCCGAGGTCGCCTTCTGCCGGTCGCAGTAGCGCACCACGTAGGCGACCAGCGCCATCTGCGCGGCGACGATGGCCGCGGGCGGGCGCAGCCCGGACATGGGGTGGTCGAGCAGGTAGGCGAGGACGGCGATACCCACCCCGGACACCGCCACGATGACGGCCGCGTTGATCGTCCAGTGCAGGGCGTCGCGCGGGCCGAGCACCGCGCACACCGCCGTCGCGACCGCGGCCAGCAGCGGGAAGGCGGCGTAGGGGCCGAGCCGGTCGATGTCCAGCGTGGCGCTGGAGTCGACCAGCAGCGCCAGCGTGAGGGCCAGCGCCAGCGGCCACTGCCCGCGCAGGAACGTGCGCATCGGCGAGTCGCCGCCGCCCAGGCGCAGCGCCACGCCCGCGCCCACGGCCAGCACCGCGCCCACGGAGGCGAGGTCGAGATCGGTGTAGTGCCAGTAGGGCCTGCGTATCAGGACCGCGCAGACGGCCGAGGCGAGCAGGCCGAGCGTCGCCGCCGCGGCGACCCCGCGCGGCGTCCGCCAGATGACGATCGCGATGACCATCATCCCGGCCAGCGCCTCGGTCGCCGAGAGCGACAGCAGCGACTGGACCCCGAAGAACGAGTACGGGTCCCGTTCGCGCAGCACGACCGACATCGCGAGCACGGCCCCCGCGCAGGCCAGTCCCCCGAGAACCGGCCTGCGCAGGGCGAGGAAGACCGTCGCGACCATCGGCAGCGGGACCAGCAGCGCGGCCCCGCCCCACAGGCTCCCCAGCACCGCGATGTCGGTCAGGTACGCGACGGCCAGCAGGCCCGCCATCCAGCGGCGCACGGTCGCAACGGTCTCCATGCCGCAGAACGCTAGAACGCCCAGGACGAACCCGCCTCGGCCGACCGGCGGGCAGGCATCGGCCGATCGGCCAGGGGACACCGCGCCGCGCATGCCCGGACGGCCGAAGCACCCCACCCGCTCGGCCGATCCGCCGGGGCGCTGCCGGGAGAGACGCTGTGAGCAGCGAAAACAACGACGGAGGTGCTCACGATGGTGACCGCGGTTCTGGTGTGGATCGGCGTTGTCCTCGGCCTTGCCCTGCTGCTGACCATGGCGCTCGGCCCGGCGATCGTCCAGATCGACAGCAAGCTCTACGAGCGCAAGCGACGCCGGGATGCCGGAGTGCGCGTCGGGCGGTAGCCCGCGAGACTGGTGATCATGCGACGGACCCTCGCGGCGCTGGCCGCGATCGCCCTCACCGCCTGTGCCCCGGCCGACCCGGCCAGCCCACCGGCGTCCGTGGCCCCGCCCAGCGGCTCCGCCGACGCCCTGCCGGTGCCGGACGTCGTGGGGATGGAGCACCAGCGGGCCCAGGACACCCTGCAGGCAGCCGGGTTCTTCCACCTCGCCGAGGAGGACGCCACCGGGCAGGGGAGACTGCTGGTGTCCGACCGCAACTGGGTCGTCGTCTCGCAGGACCCGCCTGCGGGCGCGGTGGTCCCGGCGTCGGACAGGATCCTGCTGCGCTCCAAGAAGAAGACGGACCCGTGACGATAGAAGACCTCAGCGCCCGCCAGCGCGCCTTCGCCGCCGCCCGCGCCTGGGAGCGGTGGCACACCCCGAAGAACCTGGTGATGGCCCTCTCCGGCGAGGTGGGCGAGCTCACCGAGATCTTCCAGTGGCTGACCCCGGACCAGGCCGAGACCGCCTACGCCGACCCCGACCTCCGCGCCCGCATCGACGACGAACTGGCCGACGTCCTGCTCTACCTAGTCCGCCTAGCCGACGTCCTCGGCGCCGACCTGCTGGCCGCCGCCAACGCCAAGATCGACCGCAACGAGCACCGCTTCCCCAAACCCGCCCCACTGACCGACTGACCAGACTCGCCCCCTGGCCGGTTGACCGGGCCCCGCCCGCTCAACCCGGCTGCCAGCCCCCGCCCAACCGATTGCCAGCCCCCGCTCAACGCTGGCCCTGCCCGCCCCGCTCATCCGCGTGGCCAGCCCCCGCCCGGCTTGCCTGGCCGCCATGACTCCGGCCCCGCTCAACCCTCGGCTGGCCCCCCGTCCGGTTCCGCCGGTCGCCTGGCCCCTCGGCTGGCCCGGTTGCCATGCCTCCGGCTCCGCTCAACCGCTTGCTCGCGCGTCCGGTTCCCCCGGTCGCCTGGCCCCCGGCTGGCCCGGTTGCCATGCCTCCGGTCCCGCTCAACCGCTTGGCTCGCGCGTGTCCGGTTCCCCCGGTCGCCTGGCCTCCGCCCGGCTGGCCCGGTTGCGGGCCTTCGGCTCCGCTCAACCGCTTGGCTCGCGCCCGTCCGATTCCACCGGTCGCCCGGCCCCCCGCCCCGGCTCGCGCGGTTGCCGAGCCCTCGGCTCCGCTCGACCGCTTGGCTCGCGCCCGTCCGATTCCACCAGTCGCCCGGCCCCCGCTGGCTGCCAGCCCCTGCCCGGCTCGCTCAGCCTCCGCTCCACCGCCCCCCGCACCGCTCGACCGACTGACCAGCCCCCGCGCAACCGCCTGACCGTGATCCGCCCTAGCGGCTGTCCACCCCCTCAACCGCCAGCCCGGCCCGCCCCGCGCATCCGCTTGCTGGCCCGCCGGCCCCGCCACCCCCACCGGCCCCGCCCGGCTCGCCGGGTTGGCAGCCTCCTGCCCGGCTCCACCGGTTGCTCGGCCCCGCCCGGCTCGCCCGGGTGCCAGCCCCCCTGCCCAGCTCGCCCAGCCCCCAATCGCCCCCCGCCCCGCTCAATGGCTGGCCAGTCCCGCTCAACCGCCGCCCCACCCGCTCATCCGCTTGGCTGGCCCGCCCGGCTCCACCGGCCGCCCGGCTCCACCGGCCGCCCGATCCCCGCACGGCTCGTCCAGCCCCCGTGCAACCGCCCTCGCCCCCGCCCCGCTTAACCGGCTGACCGCTCCCCGCGCAAGCGCTTGACCAGGCCGCTCTAGCGGCTGACCCGTCCAGCTCAACGACTGGCCTGGCCCCCGCCCGGCCCAACCGGTGGAGCGGATCCCCCTCCCGCTCCACCGGCGGCCGGTTCCCCCTGTCCCGCTCGGCCGGTTCCCCTGTCCCCTCCACCGGCAGGCCGGGTTCCCCTGTCCCGCTCGCCCCGTCGAGCGGCCCCCGTCCCGGCCAACCGATCGACCGGGCCCCATCCCCCTCAACCCGACTCACCGGACCCCCGCCCAACTCGCCGATCAGGGCAAGGTCGCGGTCTTGCGGAGGCGGTTGAGGGCGCGGTGCTGGGCCACGCGGATGGCCTCGGCGGTGGTGCCCAGGAGTTGGGCCGTCTCGTGGGCCGACAGGCCCATGACGATCCGCAGGTGCAGGATGTCGCGCTGCCTCGGGGTCAGCACCGCCAGCATGGTGGCCGTCTGGTCGGCCAGTTCGCGGCGGAGGGTGAGCTGTTCGGGGCCGTCGTCGTCGCTCACCATGTCCGGGGTGTCGGCGATCGGGTCGGACTTGTCGCGGGCGTTGGCGCGGTGGACGTCGGCGATCTTGTGGGCGGCGATGCCGTACACGAACGACAGGAACGGCCTGCCCATGTGCTGGTAGGTCGGCAGCGCCCGGTAGATGGCCACGCAGACCTCCTGCGCGACGTCGTCCGCGGTGCTGAAGGATCTGGGCAGCCTGCCCAGCTTCGCCCGGCAGTACCGCAGCACGAGCGGGCGGAGGAACAGCAGCAGCGCCTCGATGGCGCGGACATCACCGGTGCTCGCGGCGGCCACGTGCTCGTCCAGGCTCTCCCGGGACACCCGGGGGAACGGGATCCGGCTCGGTGCGAGCCTGGCGGGTTCCAGAGCCGTGCACGTCATGTGTTCCTCCTACGCCAGAAGGGTGACCTCACCCCTAACAGAGCGCGGAGGACCGCACGAAATACCGACGGCCCGTTATTTGTGCCCGACCGGGCCCGACTTTTTCGGTACCGAAACGGCGGGCCACCGAGTGCTCACTCCGGGGAGTCCAAACGGTAGAGGTCGTGCTGGACCATCAGGGCGATCACCTTCTCCGCGTAGCGCGGATCGGTGGCGTACCGCTTGGCGACCTCGGTGACGAACCGGTCCGGGTCGTCGGCGTGGGGCAGGGCGTCGGCGTAGTACGGGCTGGTCGTGATCAACCTGCCGTAGTCGCGGAAGGAGTCGGTCATCGACTCGTACACGCGGAAGGTGGCGACGGTGGGCGCGCACTCGGGCTGGCACTCCGTGGTCGGGTACTCCGCGCAGTCGACCGCGATGGGCCCCGGCCCGGCGGAGGTGCACTTGAAGCCGAAGTAGTTGCGGTGGTTCACCGCCAGCGCGCTGCGGCCCCACCCGGACTCCAGGACCGACTGGCCCGCGGTCACCGAGGCCGGGATGCCGTACTCGGCGGCGACCGCCCGCGCGGCGGGCTCGGCGTCGGCCAGGTACTCCGGGTCGGGGGCCATGGCCATCGCCTCCGCCCGCACCTCCTCCTGGTCGACGACCACCTCGGCCGCGGCGGGCTGGGCCAGGGCGACCAGGAGCGCTCCGGTGACCCCGGCAGCAGTACACCATCGCATAGCGTGACCTCCGCTCGTCCGTTCGAGCGTCAGCGCGCCGCGGGAGGCCCGCAACCGGGGTCACCTGGTCGAGTTACACCGCCACGTCCACCCAGACCAGCTTGTGGTCCGTGGCGTCGTTGAGCCGGTCGTGCTCCGAGCCCGGCAGCGGCCAGAACACGCCCGCGCCCAGCGGCCGCAGGCCGCGGGAGGGCAGCACGTAGTCCGCGCGCAGGTTGCCGGGCGCGGTGTCGTTGAAGTCGCCGGTGTCGTAGCGCGGGTCGCCGAGGTGGGTCAGGTTCGCCCCGCCCTGCCGGGACGCCGCCTCGACGCCGCCCGCCGACGAGGGCCGCACGTCGGTGACCCGCGGCGCGGTGAGCAGCTGCTGGATGGCCCCGGGCACGCTGTCGCCGTCCACCTCGTCGGAGTTCTGGTCGCCCGCGACGACGAACCGCGCGCCCGGCTTGAGGCCGCCGCGCCTGCCCGAGTCGTCGTAGATGTACCGGGACCTGCCGGGGTGCACGTAGTCCGCCCAGAACCGGATCTCGTCGTGGTTGCGGGCGCCGTTGCGGTCCTCCGGCCCGTCGAACACCGGCGGCGTCGGGTGCGACACCAGGAAGTGCACGGTGTCGCGGCCGATGCGGACCGGCACGTCCCAGTGCGACTTCGAGGACAGCCGGAACTCTGCGAGGATCTCCGGGGAGTACCAGTCGCCGGGCGCGGCCGTGGCCGGGTCATCGGGCAGCATCGCGCCGGGCATGTCGGCCCAGCGGAACTCCTGGAACGTCCGCGCCGGGCCGATCGGGTACTTCGAGAGCACGAGCATCCCGTACTGGCCCGGGAAGAAGCCGAACCCGAACGCGTCGTCGGCCGTGCCGGTGCGCCCGTCGCGGTTGAGGTCGAACCCGCTGGGCACGCCGGTGTTCGACGGCGCGATGAAGGCGTGCGGGTAGTGGATCGGGGCCGCGCCGTTCTGGCCGCGCTCCAGGTAGTTCCGCCGGAACAGGTCGACGGCCTCGGGCGCGTGGTCGAACTCGTTGATCAGCAGCACGTCCGGCCGGGTGCGCTGGACGACCTCGGCGATCTCGCGGGCCTGCGGGTTGTCCGGCGTCGACAGGTCGGCGACGAGCTGCCCGGCCGCGGCGCGGTTCAGCGAGGCGTTGTACGTGGCGAACCGCACCGGCTCGGGGCGGGCCTGGGCGGGCGGGACGGCCACCGCGCCCGCGACCAGCGCGAGCACCGGGGCCAGTAAGAGCGACTTCACGGCATCCTCCAAGGTCGGCGCGTCACCTTGGCATCCTCCGACGACCAGCGGGTGAGCGGCACGTGAAGCCTCAGGGGTCGACGCCCGTCCGCGCCACGCACAGGTCCCACAGCGCCGCGCGCTGCTCGGGCTTCTCCCTGGTCCACGGCGTGATGTGGGTCGGGCGGTCGCGGCGGTCGTGCCAGAACCGGCCGGTCATCCTGGCGGGCTCGTCGGCGGCGGCCAGCCAGACGACGGTGTCGGCGCCCTGGTCGGGCGAGCGCAGCAGCGGGGCCATGATCCGGTTGAAGCCGGGCAGCGACGCGGCCACGCCCGGGGTGTCGGCCCAGCCGGGGTGCATGCTGTGCACCACGACGCCGTCGGCGTCCAGGTGCGCGGCCCACTGCTCGGCCAGCACCACCTGCATGCGCTTGGTCCGCGCGTACGCCCGCGTCCCGGAGTAGCCGCCCTCGGCGTACTGCGGGTCGTCCACGTGCAGTCCGGCGGTATACATCCCGCCGGAGGTGACGAAGATCACGCGACCGTGCGCGGCGGCGAGCGCGGGCCGCAGCAGCGCGGTGAGCAGGAACGGGCCGAAGACGTGCGTGGCCAGGGTGATCTCGTTGCCGTCCGCGGTCTCCCTGCGCTCCGGCGGGAGCGTGCCCGCGTTGTGCACGAGCACGTCGAGGCTGCCGTGCCGCTCCAGGAAGTCCTCGGCGAACCGGCGCACCGACGTCAGGTCGGCGATGTCGCAGGTCTCGAGCTCCAGGTGCGCCTCGGGCGCGACGGCCTGGACCTCCGCCCGGGCGGCGGCGCCCTTCTCCGGGTCGCGCACCACCATGTGCACGGTGGCGCCGAGCTTGGCCAGCCCGGCGATGGCGGCCTTGCCGAGGCCGGAGTTCGCCCCGGTGATCACGACGGTGCTGCCCTCCAGCGCCCCGCACGGCGGGTCGGCGGGCCAGAAGCGGCTGCGGACGGAGTAGCCGATGCGGGTGTACCCGGGCACCACCGCCCGGTCGAGCGCGGTGTCGAGGACCCTCGTGCCCAGGCTCATGCGAGCACGCTAGCGGCACCACCACCCCCTCGCTTGTTGCTCTTGACAAGTGGTCGCGGTCACGCGAGTCTGTTTCGTGTTACCGCTAGTAACAGGAGGTGGGTCGCGATGGCGCGAGCCCTGCAGCCGAAGGACGCCGACACCGTCGCGTCCCGACTTCTCGACGCGTCCGCCCGCGGCAGTTACGACCCGCACATCGACATCGACTGGGACGCCCCGCTCGAAGACGGCAAGGCGTACATGCCGCTGGAGCGGGTGTCCCTCTACGGCACCGACCTGTGGCGCGGGCTGTCCGACGAGCAGCGCATCGAGCTGTCCAAGCACGAGATCGCCAGCATCGCCAGCGTCGGCCTGTGGTTCGAGATCGTCCTCATGCAACTGCTGGTCCGCTACGTCTACGACCTGGACCCGCGCTCGCCGCACGCCCAGTACGCGCTGACCGAGATCGGCGACGAGACCCGCCACTCGATCATGTTCGCCAAGGCCATCACCCGCTTCGGCGCGCCCGCGTACGGCCCGGTCAAGCTCATCCACACCGCGGGCAAGGTGTACGGCGCCCTCGCGGGCGGCCCGTCCATGTTCGGCGCCGTCCTGGTCGCCGAGGAGGCCACCGACCGCCTCCAGCGCGCCACCATGGACAACCCGGACATGCAGCCGCTGATCCGCATGGTGAACCGCATCCACGTCGTCGAGGAGGCCCGGCACGTCCGCTTCGCCCGCGAGGCGGTCCTGCGCGACGTGCCCAAGCTCAACCGCGCGCAGCTGGAGGCCCACCGCTGGGTCCTCGCCCTCACCGCGTACGGCGTCATGGACGCCATGATCAACCCGAGGGTCTACCGCAGCGTCGGCATCGAGCCGCGCCGAGGGCGCGCCGTGGCCATGGCCAACCCGCACCACCACGAGACCCGCCGCTGGATGACCGAGAAGGTGATGGCCTTCCTGACCGACGCCGGCCTCGTCGGCGGCCCGTCGAAGAGCATCCTGCGGGCAGCGCACCTGGTGTAATTCGATCGACCGGAATGCCTTGGCGCGCCTAGCCTTCTCCCATGGCAGCAACCACGATCCCCGGGCAGCACGTCGACATCCGCCTGTGGACCCGACCCGAATCGGTCGAGGACCAGGCGATGGCGCAGCTGCACAACATCGCCGCGCTGCCGTGGACGTTCAAGCACGTCGCGGTCATGCCGGACGTGCACTACGGCAAGGGCGCCACGGTCGGCTCGGTGATCGCCATGCGCGACGCCGTGTCCCCGGCCGCGGTCGGCGTGGACATCGGCTGCGGCATGACCGCGGTGCGCACCTCGCTGACCGCGGACGACCTGCCCGCGAGCCTGGCCCCGCTGCGCTCGGCGATCGAGGCTGCCGTCCCGGTCGGCTTCGGCCTGCACCGCGACGCCGCCTTCGACGACCGCGACTTCGCCGACTGGGACGCCTTCTGGGCGCGGTTCGACGACCTCACCGACAAGACCCGGCTCGACCGCGGGCGCGCGGTGAACCAGATGGGCACGCTCGGCGGCGGCAACCACTTCACCGAGGTCTGCCTGGACACCACCGGCCAGGTCTGGGTCATGCTGCACTCGGGGTCCCGCGGCGTCGGGAACCTGCTGGCCCAGCACCACATCGAGGTCGCGCGCGGCCTGGCGCACAACGCCGAGCTGCCCGACCCCGACCTCGCGGTGTTCCTCGCGGGCACCCCGCAGATGGCCGCCTACCGCCACGACCTGTACTGGGCGCAGGACTACGCCCGCCGCAACCGCGCGGTCATGCTGCGGCTGGTGAGCGACGTCCTGCGCGCCCACTTCCCGACCGTGGTGTTCGACGAGCCCATCTCGGTGCACCACAACTACGTCGCCGAGGAGGTCCACTTCGGCGAGGAGGTCCTGGTCACCCGCAAGGGCGCGATCCGGGCGGGCCGCGGCGACCTGGGCATCATCCCCGGATCGATGGGCACCGGCTCCTACATCGTCCGCGGCCTGGGCAACCCCGACTCCTTCGAGTCCGCGTCGCACGGCGCGGGCCGCAGGATGTCGCGGAACAAGGCGCGCAAGCGCTTCACCGCGGACGACCTCGCCGCGCAGACGGCGGGCGTCGAGTGCCGCAAGGACTCCGGGGTGGTCGACGAGATCCCGGCGGCCTACAAGGACATCGACGAGGTCATCCGCGACCAGTCCGACCTGGTCGAGGTGGTCGCCAAGCTGAAGCAGGTCGTCTGCGTGAAGGGCTGAGGGCGTCAGCCCCAGCCCAGCTCGTGCAGGCGCTCGTCGTCGACGCCGAAGTGGTGGGCGATCTCGTGGACCACGGTGATCGCCACCTCCTCGACCACGTCCTCTTCGGACTCGCAGATGTCCAGGATGGCCTCGCGGTAGATGAAGATGCGGTCGGGCAGCTCGCCGCCGTACATCGTCGTCCGCTCGGTCAGGGCGATGCCGTGGTAGAGGCCCAGCAGGGTGGGCTCCTCGGGGTCGCGGTCCTCGACCAGCACCACGACGTTGCTCATCGCGGCGGCGAACGGCTCGGGGATCAGGTCCAGCGCGTCGGCGACCAGTTCCTCGAAGCGGGCCCTGGTCATCTCCACCGGCACGTCAGCCGCCGGTGGTGGTGGTCGGGGCCGCCTTGGTCGTCGTGGTGGGCTGCTCGATGCCGCGCACGCTGCCGGTGACCGGGGCGAGGCCGCTGCCGTTGGGCAGCTTGGCCGCGACCTTGCAGTCCACCTTGCGCGAGCCCGCCACCCAGCTCTCCTCCTTGAGCGCGTCCGGGTACGGGATGAGGCCCTTCTTCGCCAGGTCGACGCCGTTGGTGTACTCCTTGGTGACCGCGTCGCACAGCTCGATCGCCTTCTCGATCTGCGCCTCCTCCGACGGGTACTCGTCGGGGAAGGCCTTCGAGAGGTCCACGTTGCCGACGATCTCGACCGCGTGCGCCTCCGTGCAGGGCACCGGGTCGCCGATGACCTGGCCGTCGAGGGCCAGGCAGGTGCCCGGCTCGTGGATGCCGGACTGGTCGGCGCCCGCGGCCGAGCCCGTGGCGGGCAGCAGGGCCCCGGAGCGGCTGGCGGTCTGCACGCCGCAGCGCAGCTTGCGGTCGCCGTCCTCCCACTGGACCGTGCTGGGCTTGAGCGCGTTGACCTTGTAGCGGCCGTGCGGGTCGAGCGTCCCGCCCAGGTACTCGGTGACGCTGGGTGTGCACTTCTCCACCGCGAGCTCCTGCCAGCGCTCCAGCTCCGGCGGCGGGGCGTCCTCGGCGAACTGCGCGGAGATGTCTATGTTCCCCGTCACCTCGAACAGGTGCGGCTCGGCGCAGTCCACCCTGCGCATGTCCGCGCCGTCGGGGGCCGTCCAGAACAGGCAGGTGCCCGCGGGGGAGTCGAAGGCCAGCTCGCGCTCGTCCGCCGCGGTCGGCACGTCCCCGCGCACGGTCACCGGCCAGGAGAACGCCATGCTCGTGCCCAGCACGAGGATCGCCCCCACGCAGGCGGCGATCATCATCAGCCTGTCGGCCGAACGAAACCAGTCACCGGGTCCAGACATCTACTCCATGATGCCGTGTCCTCGGGAGTGGAGCGGCCCGCGGGAGTGAATCGGGAGCGCCCAAGGTTGCGATCGGGCCAATCCCGCGACGTCCGTGCTGGTCTTTGACTAGTCTGCGCGCTTGGGAGTGGTTCATGACTGACAACGACAGGCCCCCGCCCTACGAGGCCCCCGAGCCCGAGGACGACACACCCGACCGCAGATCCGGGTCCATCAGCTACCAGGACCCGCGCTCGACCGTCCCGCGGCCGCCGACCCTGGCCGAGCAGCGGGCCCGCCAGGAGGCGCAGCGCCGCGCCCGCGACGCGGAGTACGCCGCCGCGGCCGAGGCCGAGGACCAGCGGAAGAAGCGCAAGCGCATCATGATCGGCGCGGGCGTCACCGTGGGTGTCGTCGGCCTGGTCGCGATCCTCTACGCCGCGTCCCAGCCCGACGAGGTCACCGCGCACTGCGTGAACCCCGAGGGCGTCATCGTCGACGACGATTACTGTGACGACGACTACGCGCGCAGTCACGGCGGCTATGTCAGCGGCGGCTTCATCTACATCGGCGGGACGTCCTACCGCTACAACTACGGCGGCACCGGCGCGGTCGGCCAGCGGGTCAGCGGCGGCAGCTTCGTGGCCCCGCCGTCGGGCACGACCGTCAAGACCGGCCAGGGCAAGACCGTCCAGCGCGGCGGTCTCGGCGTGGGCGGCGGCGGGAAGAGCGGGGGCAGCTGAGTGCGCCGCGAGCGCTCGCGGCCCCGCCCGGACTGGCGCGCCAAGGTCGAGTCGCAGGGCCTGGTCTTCGGCCTGCCCGCGCGCTACGGCGACGGCGGCTCGCGCCCCTACTGGGACGAGTCGGTCCACTATGTGTTCGACATGGACGAGATCCTGTCCATCGAGGCCGATGTGGAGCTGCTGCACTCGATGTGCCTCGAGGCCGTCGAGACCGTGGTGCTGATGGAGCGCTACCGCGACTTCGGCATCCCCGAGTGGGCGTGGCCGCACGTCGCCGAGTCGTGGAAGCGGCACGACCCGCACGTCTACGGCCGCTTCGACCTGCGCTACGACGCCAGCGGCCCGGCCAAGCTGCTGGAGTACAACGCCGACACGCCGACCTCCCTGCTGGAGGCAGCGGTCGTGCAGTGGTTCTGGAAGACCGAGGTCTTCCCCGACGACGACCAGTGGAACTCGCTGCACGAGAAGCTGGTCGAGCGGTGGACCGAGGTCGGGGCGAAGCTGCCCTCCCGCGAGGTCCACTTCACCTGGTCCGGGGCCGACCCGACCGGCGAGGACCACATCACCACCGCCTACCTGCAGGAGACCGCGGCCGAGGCGGGCCTGGACACCATCGGCCTGGCCATCGAGGAGATCGGCTGGGACTCCGAGCTGGCCCGCTTCGTCGACCTGGCCGAGGCGCCGATGGCCACCGTCATGAAGCTCTACCCCTGGGAGTGGGCGGTCAACGACGAGTTCGGCCGCAAGGTCGTCGAGTCGCTGCCCACCACGCTGTGGGTGGAGCCGCTGTGGAAGATGCTGCTGTCGAACAAGGCGATCCTGGCGGTGCTGTGGGAGATGTACCCCGGCCACCCCAACCTGCTGCCCGCCTTCCTCGACCAGCCCGGCATCCTCACCGAGTACGTGCGCAAGCCCAAGCTCGGCCGCGAGGGCGCCAACGTGCAGATCGTCGCGCCCGGCTACGAGACGGCCACCGGCGGCGTCTACGGCGCCGAGGGCTTCGTCTACCAGGCGTTCGACCCGCTGCCGGAGTTCGACGGCTACCGGCCCGCGCTCGGCGCCTGGATCGTCGGCGACCAGGCGGCAGGCCTGGGCATCCGGGAGACAGCGGGCCTGGTGACCGACGACGGGGCGGCCTTCGTCCCGCACCGAATCCCCGTCGAGTGAGCCCCGAGGAACCACCATGGAGGACCAGTTGACCACCAACCTCGCCACCGCGACCGTGATGGCGCTGCCGGAGAACTTCGGCGCCGACCTGGCCCGCGGCATGGGCGCCATCGCGCTGTACGCCATCGTCGGCCTGGTCCTCATGCTGCTCGGCTTCTACGCCATCGACTTCACCACCCCGGGCAAGCTGTCCGACCTGGTCAGGGCGGGGCGGCCGAACGCGGTCATCGTCACCGCGTCCGGCATGCTGAGCATGGCGCTGATCATCGTCGTGGCGATCTTCTTCTCGGCCAGCGACCTCACCGCCGGTCTGATCACCTCGGTGGTCTACGGCCTGCTCGGCATCATCGCCCAGGTGCTCGCCGTGCGGACCCTGGAGTGGGTGACCAAGCTCGATGTCGGCAGCACCATCGAGGACGAGCGCTTCGCCCCGGCCAGCGTCGTCGTCGCCGCCGTGCACATCGCGCTCGGCCTGATCGTGGCGGTGGCCATCTCCTAGTCCGGGCGGTCGCGTATCTCGTATGCACGCTGTCAGCACGGGCGACTACCCTCACACCCTGTGATTGACCTCAAGGTTCTGCGCGAAGACCCGGAGACCGTGCGCGCTTCCCAGCGCGCCCGCGGCGACGACCCGGCGGCCGTCGACGCCCTGCTGTCCGCCGACGAGCGGCGCCGCTCCGCGATCTCCCGCGCGGACACCCTGCGGGCCGAGCAGCGCCAGTTCGGCAAGCAGGTCGGCAAGGCCCGCGGCGAGGAGCGCGACGCGCTGATCGCCAAGGGCAAGGAGCTCGCCGCCGAGGTCAAGGCCGCCGAGGCCGAGCAGGCCGCCGCCGAGTCGGCCTTCGAGGAGTGCCACCGCGCGCTGTCCAACATCGTCGACCCGGCCGCGCCGGTCGGCGGCGAGGACGACTACACCGTCCTGGAGACCGTCGGCACGCCGCGCGAGTTCGACTTCACCCCGCTCGACCACCTCGACCTCGGGGTGCGGCTGGGCGCGCTGGACATGGAGCGCGGCGCGAAGGTGTCCGGCTCGCGGTTCTACTTCCTCACCGGGATCGGCGCGCAGCTGCAGCTGGCCCTGCTGAACATGGCCGCCGCCCAGGCGACCGCGGCCGGGTTCACCCTGGTCGTGCCGCCGGTGCTGGTGCGCCCGGAGATCATGGCGGGCACCGGGTTCCTCGGCGCGCACGCCAGCGAGGTCTACCGGCTCGCCGAGGACGACCTGTACCTGGTCGGCACCTCGGAGGTCGCGCTGGCCGGGTACCACTCCGACGAGATCATCGACCTGTCGACGCCCAAGCGGTACGCGGGCTGGTCGTCGTGCTTCCGCAGGGAGGCCGGGTCCTACGGCAAGGACACCCGCGGCATCATCCGCGTCCACCAGTTCGACAAGGTCGAGATGTTCTCCTACTGCAGGCCGGAGGAGGCCGCCGCCGAGCACCAGCGGCTGCTGGCCTGGGAGAAGGAGATGCTGGCCAAGATCGAGGTGCCGTACCGGGTCATCGACACCGCGACCGGCGACCTCGGCTCCAGCGCGGCCCGCAAGTTCGACTGCGAGGCGTGGGTCCCGACCCAGCAGGCCTACCGCGAGCTGACCTCGACGTCCAACTGCACCACGTTCCAGGCCCGCAGGCTGTCGGTGCGCTACCGCGACGAGAACAACAAGCCGCAGGTCGCCGCGACGCTGAACGGGACGCTGGCCACCACCCGCTGGATCGTGGCGATCCTGGAGAACCACCAGCAGGCCGACGGCTCCGTGGTGGTCCCCGAGGCGATGCGCCCGTTCCTCGGCCTGGACGTCCTGCGCCCGGTCTAGCCGGGGCCCGCACACCGGCGCGGCGGTCACACCAGGGAGGCCGTCACACGAGAGAGGCCGTCACACCAGAGAGGCGATGTGCCGCCCGATCTCCAGGGCGCACGTCGCCGCCGGTGACGGCGCGTTGAGCACGTGGACCTGGCCGGGCGCGGACTCGATCAGGAAGTCCTGCACCAGGGTGCCGTCCGGCAGCAGCGCCTGGGCCCGCACGCCGGAGCCCGACGCCACGATGTCGGCCTCGGTGACCGCGGGCACCAGCTTGGCCAGGCTCGCGGCGAACCGCCTGCGGCTCAGCGAGCGGCGCACCTCGTCGAGGCCCACCGGGTAGGCGTAGCGGCGGGCGAGCCGCCACGTGCCGGGGAAGCGGACGGTGTCCAGCAGGTCGGCGGCCGAGACGTCGGCCCAGCGGTAGCCCTCCCGCCGCAGCGCCAGCACCGCGTTCGGCCCGGCGTGCACGCTGCCGTCCAGCATCCGGGTGAGGTGCACGCCGAGGAACGGCAGCGTGGCGTCCGGCACCGGGTAGATCAGGCCCCTGACCAGGTGCGCGGCCCGCGGGCGCAGCTCGTAGTACTCGCCGCGGAACGGCACGATCCTGGCCTTCGGCGCCAGCCCGGCCATCCGCGCGACGCGGTCGCTGTGCAGGCCCGCGCAGTTCACCAGCGCGTCGGCCCGCAGCACCTCGCTCCCGGTGGCCACCTCCACCCGTCCGCCGCGGGTCCGGATGCCCAGGGCCGGGGTGTTCAGCCGCAGGTCGGCGCCCTGGTCGGTCAGCAGCCGGACCAGCGCGGCGCAGACGGCGGGGAAGTCGATGATCCCGGTGGTCTCCACCCGCAGCGCGGCGACGCAGGCGACCTCGGGCTCCCACTCGCGGGCCTCCTCCGGCGTGACAAGGCGCGCCGGGACCCCGTTCGCCGCGGCCCGCTCGGCCAGCACCCGCAGCGCGGGCACCTCGGCGTCGGAGGTGGCCACGACGAGCTTCCCGCAGACCGCGACCGGCACCCCGTTCGCCAGCGCGAAGTCCACAATGGACTTGTTGCCCGCGACCGACATCCGGGCCTTGAACGACCCGGGCGCGTAGTACAGCCCGGCGTGCACGACGTTGGAGTTGTGCCCGGTCTGGTGGCGCGCCCAGCCGTCCTCCTTCTCCAGCACGGTGACCCGGTCGCCCCGCGCGGCCAGCTCGTGGGCCGTCGCCAGCCCGAGGATCCCGCCGCCGATCACCAGCACATGTCGCACGGGGGAACCTTAGGCCACCGGCCGCGCGGACCTGGTTACGCGCTAGTTGGCAATAGGAGGCGTTGCCAGATGCGTTCCGGACGCGGGCCGCGCGGGTTATCCTGCGGGGTCCCCTTGGCCAGGGCCTCGCCCGCTCTAGTCCCAGGAGCATGGCACATGCGCGCACTGACCTGCGGAATCGCCGTCGCGGCACTCGTCACGGCGGTCGCGCTCCCCGGCACGGCCGCCGCCGAGAGCGCGGGAACGGAGTACCGGAGCGGCCGGTTCGTGGCCGCGCAGCCGGTCCGGGTGCACGACTCCCGGTCCAGCGGGCCGGTCGGGTCGGGCCAGACCGCGCGCATCGGGCTCGGCACCGCGCTGCCGTCCGAGGCGACGGCGGTCGTGCTCAACCTGACCGTCTTGGGCGCGACGGCGACGACCCGGCTCACCGCGCACACCGCGGGCGGCGAGCGCTCCGGCGCGACGGTGCACCTGCGTCCCAACGAGATCCGCTCCGCGCAGGTGACCGTCGGGATCGGCGCGCTGTCCGCTGTGGACGTCCACAACAGCTCGGGGGAGACGCACGTCATCGCGGACCTGGTCGGTTATTACCAGGCCGGGAACGGCGCCGGTTTCCACGGCGCCACGCCCGTGCGCGTGCTCGACACGCGCTCCAGCAGGTCCATCCCCGCGGGCGCCACGCGCACGGTCGACTTCAGCGCGCGCGTTCCCGCGGGCGCCACCGCGGTGACCTTCCTGCTCACCGCGACCGGCACCAGCGCGTCCCACTTGACGGCCTGGCCCGCCGGGCGGACCAGGACGGCGGCCGCCACCCTCCACCTGCCCGCGTCCGAGGCCCGGACGAACCTCGTCACCGTCGCCTTGGGCGAGCGCCAGTCGGTGAGCCTCTACAACCAGGCCGGGTACGCCCACGTCCAGGTGGACCTCGTCGGCTACTACACCGAGACCGGCGGCGCGGCGTTCCGCGCCAGGGCGCCCGTGCGCGAGTACGACAGCCGCGCCGACTACGCCAACGGCATGCCCGGCCTGCCGATCCCGCCGCGCTCCCGGGTCAGCCTCTCGGTGGCGGGCTCGGTCCCGGACGACACGACCGGCGTCCTGCTCGGCGTCACCGGCATCGAGGCCACCGAGACCACCTACCTCACCGTCTGGGCCGACGCGCGCGCCCCGCGCCCGGAGGTCACCGCGGTCAGCGTCCCGGAGAACCGGACGGTCGCCAACGCCGTGGTGCTCGGCCTGACCCCCGGCGACCTCGTGACCGTCTACAACAACGCGGGCCGCGTGCACGCCACCGTCGACCTGCTCGGCTACTTCCACACCGGGGCGGCCTGAGCCCCCTGGCATCATGGGCGCCATGCGCGCTCTCGTGACCGGCGGTGCCGGCTTCATCGGTTCCACCCTGGTCGACCGCCTCGTCCGGGACGGCCACGAGGTCGCTGTCGTCGACACCTTCGCCCGCGGCCGTCGGGAGAACCTGGCCGGGGCGCTGGCCAGCGGCCGGTGCTCGGTGCACGAGGTCGACGTGACCTCCCCCGACCTCGCCGCCGCCGTCGCCGAGGTCGCCCCCGAGGTGGTGTTCCACCTCGCCGCCCAGATCGACGTCCGGGTGAGCGTCGCCGACCCGCTGCTCGACGTCAGCCAGAACGTGCTGGGCACGGTCAACCTCGCCGAGGCCGCCCGGGCCGCGGGCGTCCGCAAGATCGTCTTCGCCTCGTCGGGCGGGTCGATCTACGGCACCCCGGAGGACCTGCCGGTCGGCGAGGACACCCCGATCAACCCCAAGTCCCCCTACGCGGCGAGCAAGGCCAGCTGCGAGCTCTACCTCAACGGCTACCAGCAGCTCTACGGCCTGGACTGCACCCACCTCGCGCTGGCCAACGTCTACGGCCCCCGCCAGGACCCGCACGGCGAGGCGGGCGTGGTGGCGATCTTCGCCAACGCCCTGCTGGAGGGCCGCCCCACCCGGGTCTACGGCGACGGCGGCAACACCCGCGACTACGTCTTCGTCGACGACGTCGTCTCCGCGTTCATCGCCGCGTCCGGGGACAAGGGCAGCGCCACCCGCTACAACATCGGCACCGGCATGCAGGTCTCCGACCGCGAGCTGCACACCCTGGTAGCGCGCGCGGCGGGCGCGCCCGACGAGCCGGAGTTCGCCCCGGCGCGGCTCGGCGACGTGCGCGCCTCCGCGCTCGACTCCGGCCGCGCCCAGCGCGAGCTGGGCTGGAAGCCCGAGGTCGACATCGCCGAGGGCGTGCGCAGGACGGTCGACTACTTCAGGACCCGGTAGCCCGGTCCTCGGGCTTCTCCGCGCCCTGGATCGCCATCGCCCGCACCAGCTTGGCGTAGCGGTGCTCCAGCTCCTTGAACCGCAGGTAGGTGTTGATCGTGGCGAAGCCGAAGGCCACGACCGTGCCGTAGAGCAGCAGGTCGGTGCCTCGGCCGACGCCGACCAGCTGGGCCAGCGCGCTCGTCGCCGACGGCACCAGCACCGCGATCACGCCGAACACCATGAACAGCGCGAAGCCGATCTTCACCCCGGCCGCCGTCCGGCTCTTGCCGTGGTGGCGCAGGAAGGACACCAGCAGGCCGACGACGGCCAGGATGAGCAGGATCTGGATCAGCATGTCAGCGCCTCGAACCGGTGCGGAGTGCGGAGTCGAACAGGATGTTGACGCCGTTGATCAGCGACTGGCCCTTCGACATGGAGTACTCGGTGTAGAGGATCGTCACCGGCTCCTCGGCGACCCGCCACTTCCTGCGGTCGATCATCTCCACGATCTCCGACGCGTGCCCCATGCCGTTGAGCTTGATGCTCAGCTGCTGGGCGACGGTCTGGTTGAACACGCGCAGCCCGTTGTGCGCGTCGGTCAGGCCGAGTCGGCGGGTGCGCGGGCTGAGCATGACCACGGTCCGCAGCACCAGGCGCTTGATCCACGGGATGTGGCTGGTGTCGGCGCCGCTCTTGAACCGGGTGCCGACGATGATGTCGACGTCCTCGGCGCGCATCCGCTCCAGCATCCGCACCACGTCATCGACCTGGTGCTGGCCGTCGGCGTCGAAGGTGACGAACAGCTCCGCGCCGGGCTGGGCCCTGGCGTACTCCACCCCGGTCTGGATCGCCGCGCCCTGGCCCAGGTTGACCGGGTGGCGCACCAGGTGCGCGCCGGTCGTGCGGATCCGCGCCGCGGAGTCGTCGGCGCTGCCGTCGTCGACGCACACGATGTTGGGGAAGGTCGCCATGGCGTTCCGCACGACGTCGGCGATGACCTGTCCCTCGTTGTAGACGGGGATGACCAGCCAGACGTCGGACCAGTCGGTCACGATTCCTCCGCGTGGTGGTGGCCGCGCCTGATCGACCCGGCCGGACTTCACCGCTGAGGGTAGCCTTCCGCGCGCGCCGCGTGCCTCCCCGCCCCACCCCGCTCTGACCTGGGCGGGACCGCCCCCCGACCCGGGCTGACGGCGGCTCGCGCCCGGTACGGGTAGCCTGTGCTGGCCGCACGTGATCGGCGCCGTCGTGGTGGGTGACCGCCCCGGCGCCTCGGGCGGACCCGCGAGAGAAGACATCTCGACATCGAGCATCGCCTGCCTGCGGAGGACTGGAAGACCCATGCCCGGTAGCACTGCGGACACCACGGCCAGGGCGGGTCGGCTGACCGCCCAGCGCGGCCTGTTCACCGGACCGGCCGCCGTGGTTCCCGACGAGCTCTACGCGCAGGTCCTGACCGGTTCGGCCGCGCGCACCCGCTCCCGGCTGACGGTCAACCCGCACTCGCTGGTCAGCACCGACACCTACTTCGGCCGCTTCCCCGCCAGCTACTGGCAGCGCTGGACCACCGCGGGCGACGTCGTGGCCGAGCTGACCGTCACCGGATCGGGCAAGGTCTCGCTGGTCGCCTCCGACACCAACAGCGAGACCCGCACCGTGGCCGCCGAGGTCGTCGAGGACGCCCAGGGCGCGACCATCCGGCTGACCACCAAGCTCACGATGTTCCTCGACGGCGGTTTCCTCTGGGTCGACCTGACCACCGAGGACGGCTCGCTGGCCGTGGACGCCCTGAACTGGACCGTCCCCGCGCCCGCGCACGAGCGCATGACCTCCATCGTCATCTGCACGTTCAACCGCGCCGACGACTGCGTGAACACCCTGGGCGCGCTGGCGTCGGACCCGGGCGCGCTCGACCTGATCGAGCACGTCTACGTCGTCGACCAGGGCACCGACACCGTCGAGTCGCGCGCGCAGTTCCCCGACGTGGAGAAGGCGCTCGACGGGCGGCTGCGCTACCTGCGCCAGCCCAACCTCGGCGGCGCTGGCGGCTTCGGCCGGGGCATGTACGAGATCACCGAGGCGGGCAGGCCCGCCAACGTGTTCCTGATGGACGACGACATCCTGTGCGAGCCGGAGATCGTCGTGCGGCTCACCGCCTTCGCCAACAGCGCGGCCAAGCCGACCATCGTCGGCGGGCAGATGCTGCGGCTGCTGCACCCGACCAAGCTGCTCGCGGGCGCTGAGTACGCCGACTTCGCCCAGCTCGTGCCCGGCAAGGTGGTCAAGGGCGGCCTCGACGACGTCGACCTGCTCGGCGAGGCCGAGGACGAGGACGGCGTGCCGCTGGGCAAGCCCAACCGCGGTGACGTGCGGGTGGACGCGGACTACAACGCGTGGTGGTCCTGCATGATCCCGTCCGATGTGGTCGACCGGCTCGGCCTGCCGCTGCCGCTGTTCTTCCAGTGGGACGACGTCGAGTACGGCTACCGCGCCCGCGCCCACGGCATCCCCACGGTCACGCTGCCCGGCGCGGGCGTGTGGCACGCGGACTTCGACTGGAAGGACGCGGACAAGTGGAACGAGTACTTCGCGGTCCGCAACGCCATGGTCGTCTCCGCCATGCACTCCGAGACCGACCCCAAGGTGGTCGCCCGGACCCTGGTGTCCCGGGTGGTCCGCTACCTGCTGGGCATGCAGTACGGCCTGGCCGCCACCATCATCCGGGCCGCTGAGGACTTCCTGACCGGCCCGCGCATCTTCGACGACGGCGGGGCCGCCGCGGCCGCGGCGATCCGCAAGGAGCGCGCCGAGTACCCCGACACCGTGCTGCACAAGCCCGCGGACATCGAGGGCGTGCTGCCGATGGTCAAGCCTGCAGGCGAGCCGAGCCTGACCCGGCTCGTCCTGCTCAAGCGGCTGATCTACGTGGCGATGGGGCGCACCTCCTACGCCAAGGGCATCGTGTCCGCCGAGGACGCCGCCTGGTGGCACACCTCGCGGTTCGACTCCGTGGTGGTCACCGACGCCTCCCAGGAGGGCGTGCGCGTGCGCAGGCGCGACCGCGCCATGGACGTCAAACTGGCCAAGCGCGTCGCCCGCGTCGCCCGCGCGCTGGTCAGCGAGACCCCCCGGCTGCGCGCGGAGTACCGCGCCGCCGTGCCCGAGGTGACCAGCCGGGAGAACTGGCGCAGGCTCTACGGCCTGTGACCCACCGCCCCCAGACCGAAGGAGCGACGTGACCGACCAGCACAGCGTGCTGCAGCGGGTGATCATGCCCAGGGACACCGACCCGCTGGACGTGCGCCCGCTGTACCTCGACGAGCCGGACAACGTGCACAGCCACGTGTCCTCGCGGGTCGCCGTGACGGTCCCCGCGTCGGCCAGGGTGTCGTTCGCCAGCTACTTCAACGCCTTCCCGGCCAGCTACTGGAAGCGCTGGACCCGGGTCACCGAGGTCACGCTGCGGATGCGCGTGCGCGGCGGCGGCCGGGTGGACGTCTACCGCTCCAAGCCCAACGGCGACCAGGTGCACGTGCGCGGCGAGGCCGTGCGCGACGGGTCGGGGTGGACCGAGCTGGCGCTGCCGGTGGACCTGGCCCCGTTCGAGGACGGCGGCTGGATCTGGTTCGACGCCTTCACCGACGACCAGACGCTGGAGATCGCCGACGCGGCCTGGACGACCGGGCTGGTGCTGCCGCAGCGCAAGCTGTCGATCGCCACCACGACGTTCAACCGCAACGACGACCTGATCGGCACCCTGCTCGCGCTGAGCGAGGACCCGAAGGTGCTCGACCTGGTCGGGCACGTCTTCGTCGCCGACCAGGGGAGCAAGCGGGTCAAGGACCACCCGCGCTTCGCCGAGGCCAGCGAGCGCCTGGGCGGGCGGCTGCAGCTCATCGAGCAGGGCAACCTGGGCGGCTCCGGCGGGTTCAGCCGGGGCCTGTTCGAGTCTCTTGAGCACACCGACGCCGACCAGATCATGCTCATGGACGACGACATCGCCCTGGAGCCGGACTCGATCCTGCGGGCCAGCGCGTTCGCCTCGGCCGCTGCCAACCCGCTCATCGTGGGAAGCCAGATGCTGAACCTGCAGGCCAAGGCCCGCCTGCACAGCATGGGCGAGGTCATCGACCGCGGCTCGGTGACCTGGCGGCCCGCGCCCGGCGCGGTCGTCGACCACGACTTCGGCGCCGAGTCGCTGCGCGACACCCGCGAGCTGCACCGGCGGATCGACGCGTCGTACAACGGCTGGTGGATGTGCCTGTTCCCGCGCGAGGTCGTCGAGGCCAACGGGCTGCCGCTGCCGCTGTTCATCAAGTGGGACGACGCCGAGTACTCGATGCGCGCGCTGGACCGCGGCGTGCCGACGGTCACCCTGCCCGGCTCGGCCGTGTGGCACATGCCGTGGACGGACAAGAACGACCTGTCCGACTGGACCGTCTACTACCACCTGCGCAACCGCCTGGTCGTCGCCGCGCTCTACACCGACCACGACCTGCGCAAGACGCTGCTCAAGCAGGGCCTGCGGGCCACCATCCGGCGGCTGCTGTCCATGGAGTACTCCACGATCGCCGTCGAGCTCAAGGCCATCGAGGACTTCATGGCCGGGCCCGACCGCATGTTCGACACCCTCGGCACGACGCTGCCCGAGGTGAACGCGCTGCGCAAGAAGTACGCCGACGCGCAGACCGAGCCCTCGGCAGGCGCGTTCCCGCCGCCCACGCTGGACGCCCTGCACGCCGAGCACCTGCTGCGCCCGCCGGTGCACCCGGTGAAGATCGCCGCGCGCGCGTCCAAGGCCGTGCTGCACAACCTGCGCGCGCCCGAGCCGAACGCGGCCGACCGCCCGCAGGTGAACGTGCCCGCGGGCAAGGCGCTGTGGTTCCTGCTGGGCAACCTGGACAGCGCGACGGTGTCCAACCCCGACGGCAGCGGGGTCGCCTTCCGCCGCCGGGACCCGGCGCAGTTCCGCGAGCTGTCCAAGCGGGCCGCGGCCACCTACCGCAGGCTCATCGCCGACTGGCCCCGGCTCAAGACCGAGTACCGGTCCGCCTTCGGCGACCTGACCTCGGTGGAGTCCTGGCGCAAGGTCTTCAAGGCCTGATCGACGCGGAACGGGCCCGCCCCCTGCCGGGGGCGGGCCCGTTCGCTGTCCTGTCCGGTGATCAGATCACGCGAACCGCGGTGGCCTGCGGACCCTTCTGGCCCTGGCCCACCTCGAACTCCACGCGCTGGTTCTCCTCGAGCGTCCGGAAGCCGTTGGACTGGATCTCCGAGTAGTGCACGAAAAGGTCGGACGAGCTGCCGTCCGGGGTGATGAACCCGTAGCCCTTCTCGGAGTTGAACCACTTCACTGTGCCCTGTGCCACGTCGTCTCCTCGACACGTACTACTAGGGCCCGCGCGGCGCGCGTGCCCTGGCCGGTTCCAGACGGCGGGGAAAACCGCGCGCCCGCAACACTCTCTTGCGAGCGTGATCAAACACGTACTCAAGAAACTGCGACCGCCATCTAGTCAACCACATGGAGACGGGCGTGAGGAGACCTCGCGCCCCGGCCGTCGCATTCGCGCATCGTCGCGGTGGGCGACCGGCCGCTCTCAGAACCAGCGGTCCAGCACGGCCGCGACCCCGTCCTCGGAGTTGGGCGCGGTGACCTCGTCGGCGGCGGCGAGCACGTCGGCGTGCGCGTTCGCCATGGCCACGCCGTGCCCAGCCCAGCGCAGCATTTCGATGTCGTTGGGCATGTCGCCGAAGGCCACCACGGCCTCGCGGTCCACGCCGGTCAGCTCGGCCACGTCGGCGAGGCCGAGCGCCTTGGTCACCCCCGGCGCGGAGATCTCGATGAGGCCCCGGCTGGTGGAGAACGTGACGTCCACCGCGCCGTCGAGCAGCTCGTGCGCGGCCATCGCCATCTCCTCGCTGGTCATGCCCTGGTGGCGGACCAGCAGCTTGGACGCTGGGTGGCCGAGCACCTCCGCACGCGGGCGCACGTTGTTCTCCGCATCGCCCCACGGGTTGGAGTAGCCGGGCTCGGTGGCGAACGCCTCGCCGCCGAGGTCAGGGCCGACCTCGGCGCGCTCGGTGGCGACCTTGATGCCGGGCAGCGCCTTCTCCAGCGTGTGTGTCACATCCCACAGTGTGATGGAGTCCAGTCCGTGGACCGTCAGCACGCGCTCGGTGGTGATGTCGTAGACGATCGCGCCGTTGGCGCACACGGCGTACCCGCTCAGGCCCGCCTGCCGGGCCACCGGCGGGATCCACCGCGGCGGGCGGCCGCTGACCAGCACGAACGGCACTTCCCGGGCGAGCACGCGGCCGATCGCGGCGGCGGTGCGGTCGGTCACCCGCTCGTAGGGGTCGAGCAGCGTGCCGTCGACGTCGGAGGCGATGAGCTGGGGCTTGTCCACACGCCCATCCTCCCCGAGCCCGCCCGGTCGGTAGGGTCGGGTGAGTGCGCGTTGGCATTGTGATCCTGCCCGAGTACCGCTGGTGGGCGGCCGAGCCGAAGTGGCGGGCCGCCGAGGAGTACGGCTTCGACCACGCCTGGACGTATGACCACCTGGGGTGGCGCACCCTCGTCGACGGCCCGTGGTTCGACGCCGTGCCCACCCTGACCGCGGCCGCCTGCGTGACCAGCACCCTGCGGCTGGGCACCTTCGTGGCCTCGCCGTACGTGCGCGAGCCCGTCCGGTTCTCGCGCAGCGTCCTGGCGCTCGACGACATCTCCGACGGCCGCTTCTGCCTCGGCGTCGGCGCGGGCACGGTCACCCCGGACGCCTACGACTTCGCCGTCTTCGGCGGGACCCGGCTCACCCCCCGCCAGGCGGCCGACCGGCTCGCCGAGTTCGTGGAGCTGACCGACGCCCTGCTCGTGCGGCCCACCACCGACTACGCGGGGGAGTACTACACCGCCGTCGCCGCCCGCGGGTACCCCGGCTGCGTGCAGCGCCCGAGGGTGCCGTTCCTGGTCGCCGCGAACGGCCGCAGGACGATGGGCGTGGCCGCCCGGCACGGGCAGGGCTGGGTCACCGTCGGGCCCCGCGCGGACGACCTCGACGAGTGGTGGCGCGGGGTGGCCGAGCTGGCCGAGCGGTTCGACGGCGTGCTCGCCGAGCAGGGCCGCGACCGCGCGAGCGTCGACCGCTACCTGAGCCTGGACGCCGCGCCCCGGTTCTCCCTGGACAGCGCCGAGTTCTTCGCCGAGCAGGTGGGCCGCGCAGCCGAGCTGGGCTTCACCGACGTGGTGACGCATTGGCCCAGGTCGGAGGGCTACTACGCGGGCCGGGAGACGGTGCTGGAGCAGGTGGCCGCCGACGTGCTGCCGACCCTCGGCGGACGGGCCGGGAAGAAGGCCGGGGAATAAAGCAACCCCCTCCGGCGTTGTGCGTCCATGTAGGTGACGGCAGCGATGCCGGAGGGGAACGCAAGAGGGGGCTCGGGCCCGGACCGTTGGGGAGCGGTTCCGGGCCCGCATCACAGGGCAGGCACCGGCCCGACATGTGACGAAGGTAGCCTGACGAACCGTGAACGCGGTGGCAGACACGAACGGCACTAACTACGACGGCTACGACCTGGTCATCGTCGGCTCCGGTTTCTTCGGCCTGACGATCGCCGAGCGCACCGCGACCCAACTGGGCAAGCGCGTGCTTGTCCTGGAGCGGCGCGCGCACATCGGGGGCAACGCCTACTCCGAGCCCGAGCCGGAGACCGGCATCGAGGTCCACAAGTACGGCGCCCACCTCTTCCACACCTCGAACAAGCGGGTGTGGGACTACGTGAACCAGTTCACCGAGTTCACCAACTACCAGCACCGGGTCTTCGCCAAGTACCAGGGCCAGGTCTACGCCTTCCCGATGAACCTGGCGCTGATCAACCAGTTCTTCGGCAAGTCCCACACCCCCGACGAGGCCCGCGCGCTCATCGCCGAGCAGGCCTCGGAGATCAAGACCGAGGACGCGCAGAACCTGGAGGAGAAGGCGATCTCGCTGATCGGCCGCCCCCTCTACGAGGCGTTCATCAAGGGCTACACCGCCAAGCAGTGGCAGACCGACCCGAAGGAGCTCGGCGCGGCCATCATCACCCGGCTGCCCGTGCGCTACACCTTCGACAACCGGTACTTCACCGACACCTACGAGGGCCTGCCGGTCGACGGGTACACCGCCTGGCTGGAGAAGATGGCCGACCACCCGAACATCGAGGTGCGGCTGAACGTCGACTACTTCGACGTGCGCGAGCACATCCCGGCGGGCACGCCGACGATCTACACCGGACCGGTCGACCGCTACTTCGACTACGCCGAGGGCGAGCTGGGCTGGCGCACCCTCGACTTCGAGATGGAGGTCGTGCCCACCGGCGACTTCCAGGGGACCTCGGTCATGAACTACAACGACCGCGACGTGCCCTACACCCGCATCCACGAGTTCCGGCACTTCCACCCGGAGCGGACGAACTACCCGACGGACAAGACGGTCATCGTGCGGGAGTACTCCCGCTTCGCCGAGTCCGGCGACGAGCCGTACTACCCGATCAACACCCCCGAGGACCGGGACAAGCTGGCCCGCTACCGCGAGCTGGCCAAGCGCGAGGCCGCCGAGCGCAACGTGCTGTTCGGCGGCCGCCTGGGCACCTACCAGTACCTCGACATGCACATGGCCATCGGGTCGGCGCTGTCGGTGTTCGACAACAAGGTCGCCCCGCACCTGACCTCGGGCGCCCCGCTCGACGGCTCCCTGGACTGAGGACGACATGGCCGCGATGGAACTGCTGGACGGCGCGACCCCGGTGTCCCGCGAGACCGCCGCGCTGAGCCGCGTGCAGGGCGCCATCGCGCGCCCGGCCGTGGTGAAGGCGGCGCGGGCGCTGTCGCACTTCGGCGAGCACAGCGCGGGCTGGTTCGCGATGGGCCTGGTCGGGGCGGCGCTGGACCGCGACCGCCGCCGCGACTGGCTCGCCGCCTCCGCGGGGGTGGTCGCCGCCCACGCGGCGTCCATCGCGGTCAAGCGGGTCGTGCGCAGGCAGCGGCCGATGGACCCGTCGGTGCGGGTCCTGGTGGGCACGCCCAGCAGGCTCAGCTTCCCGTCGTCGCACGCGACGTCCACCACCGCGGCCGCCGTGCTGTTCTCCGGGCTGACCGGCAAGCCGCTGGTGCCGGTCCTGGTCCCGCCCATGCTGGTGTCCCGGCTGGTGCTCGGCGTGCACTACCCGAGCGACGTCATCGCCGGTTCCGCCCTCGGCGCGGTCGTCGGGGGCCTGCTCCGGCGGCGGCTGCGGGGCCGGGGATGAGCCAGGACACCACGAGCAAGCCCCCCGCCTCGGCGTCGGCGCGGGGCGGGCTGGCCGGTGGGCTGGTCCGCACCGCCCGCCCGCGCCAGTGGGTGAAGAACGTCCTGGTCCTGGCCGCGCCGTTCGCCGCTGGCCGCATCCTGGAGAGCGCGGTCCTGGTCGACGCCGCGATCGCCTTCGCCGCGTTCTGCCTGGTGTCCTCGGCGGTGTACCTGGTCAACGACGCCATCGACGTCGAGGCCGACCGGGCGCACCCGACCAAGCGCAACCGGCCGATCGCCGCGGGCGTGGTGCCCGTCCCGGTGGCCTACGTCGGCGCGGCGGTGCTGTTCATCGCGTCGATGGTCGTCGGCCTGCTCGCGGGCTGGCAGCTGCTGGTCGTCCTGGGCGTCTACGCGGCCGTGCAGCTGGGCTACTGCCTCGGGCTGAAGCACCAGACGGTCGTCGACCTGTGCATCGTCGCCTCCGGCTTCCTGCTGCGGGCGATGGCGGGCGGCGTCGCGGCCGACATCCGCCTGTCGCAGTGGTTCCTGCTGGTGGCCGCGTTCGGCTCGCTGTTCATGGTCTCCGGCAAGCGCTACGCCGAGGTCGTGCTGTTCGAGAAGACCGGCGCGGAGATCCGCGCGTCGCTGCGCAAGTACAGCGCCAGCTACCTGCGGTTCGTGTGGGCCACGTCGGCGGCCATCATGATCGCCACGTACTCGCTGTGGGCCTTCGAGCTGCGCGCGGGCAGCCAGTCCAACTCGGTCTGGGCGGTCATCTCGATCGTCCCGTTCGTCATCGCCGTGCTGCGCTACGCCGTCGACGTCGACCAGGGCAACGCGGGCGAGCCCGAGGAGATCGCGCTGAAGGACCGCGTCCTGCAGGTCCTCGGCGTCGCCTGGGTCGGCTGCCTCGGGCTATCTGTCTTCCTGTGACCGGGTGAGGGGAGCCCCCTCCCCGAGGACTCCCCCCACCCGCTCTCCCCCCGGTGTGACCACCCGGAGGTAGCGGCTGGGCCGCAGCCCCGCCCCGTCCCCCGGGAAGGCCAACCGCCGGTGCACGGTCCCCTCCGGCGACTGCTCGAACCCCCAGTAGTGCTCCCGCTCGATGTCGGCCCACTCGTGGAAGATGACCGAGCCCGTGCCCGCGGTTGCGAGCAGCGCGTCCCCCGCGCGCAGTTCCCCCTTGGCGACCGCGACACTCACCCTGGCCAGCCCCGCGTTGTCGAGCCCGCCGTGCCGGGACGGTGGCACGCCCGGCAGTCCCCACGCCATCGAGACATAGCCCGAACAGTCGGTGCGGTAGATCCCGTACTCGTTCTGGTGGAACCTGTGCAGGCCGTACGGCACCGATGGCCGCAGCCAGCTCTCCGCCCGCTCGACGATCTCCCCCCGGCTGATCTCCGGTCCGAGGTCGCCGACCTGAGCGGACATCCCCCTGCTCCCTTCCTTTCCCTGGACTGCTTTCCGACACGACGACTCTGCCGCCGCGGCCTACAGGCGCGCTTCAGCCCGGGGGAGTTGACCTATAAAACGCCTATAGGCGGTAGGGAGCCTGAACGCGCGCGAGCCATTCGGCAGGGCTCGACGCGGACAGTTCCGCCAGCTCCCTGGTCGGCACGGCGGTGAACAGCTCCGTCGCCCGCAGCCAGTGCTTGTCCGCGTTGTCCGGGTCGGCGGCAGCGAGGTCGCGCAGCGTCCGGGCCTGCCAGAGGGCCAGGTCCAGCTCGGACCAGCGGTCCAGGGCCTCGGCCAGCAGCTCGCGGGCGAACCCCTGGTCGCCGGTCGCCAGGTGGTACTCGCCCAGCGTCCGGGTCATCAGCGCGGCGCCGAAGCGGTCGCGCCTGCGGGTGCAGACCTCCAGGCAGCCCGCCAGCGCCTCGGCCACGCCGTCGACGACGCCGAGCCGCAGGCTCGCCTTGGCCCAGGACTGGTGGGCGTAGGTGGCGCCGAGGTCGTCGCCGGAGGCCAGCAGGATCGACGCCGCGTCCGCGCTCAGCCGCGCCGCGGGCTCGTACTCGTCGAGCGCCCGGTGGCACAGGCTGAGCCCGCGCAGCGCCAGCGCCTCGCCGCGCCGGTCCGCGAGGGAGCGGTACCGCTCGATCGAGGCGGCGAAGTGCGCGAAGGCCGCGGCCATGTCCCCGTGGTCGCGCTCGATCGCGCCCAGGCCGTAGCGGGCGGCGGCCACGACGCAGTCGTCCCCGATCGCGGCCGCCGCGGTCAGGTCGGCGGCCGCGCGGGCGAACTCGCCGACGTCGCGGGCCACGGTCCCGAGCCCGATGAGGGCGATCGCCCGGATCGGGTCGTCGGCGACGGCCACCGCCTGCTCGTGCGCCATCCGGAAGTGCGCCTCGGCAGCGGCGAAGTCGTCCTTCTCGTAGTGCAGCTGGCCCAGGCCCGCCAGCACCATCGCCTCGGCCCGCCGGTCGCCGCCCGCCCTGGCGGCGGCGAGCGCGACCTCGTGGGTGCGCTGCCAGCCGTCGAACTCGTTGCGCACGGCGAACGGCGAGGACAGCAGCGAGGTGATCAGCAGCGTCGTCACGCCGTCGATGCCCAGCTCGTGGGCGCGCTCCACGGCCCGCACGACCGCGCCGGTCTCCGACTTGAGCCACTCGACCGGGTTCTCCTCGGCCTCGGCGAGCAGCCGGGGGTCGACGTCGACCTCGGCGGTGACCAGCGGCCGCAGGCCGAGCGTCATCCGGGGCAGCCGCCGCGACCCGGCCTCCACCAGCGCCATCCAGGTGCCCAGGGTCCTGGTCAGGGCCGCGGCCACCACCTCGGGCGGCTCCTGGGCCGCCTGCTCGGCGCCGTAGAGCTGGACCAGGTCGTGGAAGCGGTAGCGGACCCGGCCGACGCTGTCCACGCCCGCGACGTCCAGCAGCCGCAGGTCGACCAAGCGCTCCACCACGTCCTCGGCGTCGGCAGGCGCGACGTCGAGCAGCGGCGCGGCCACCCACCAGCCGAAGTCGGGCAGGTCGAGCAGGCACAGCAGGTGGAACGCCCGCCGCTGCACGGCGTCGAGGTCGGCGTAGTTCAGCGCCAGGCTCGACCGGATCGCCAGGTCGCCGACGGCCAGCTCGTCGAGCCTGCGCCGCTCGTCGGAGAGCCGCTCGGCCAGGGACCGCAGCGGCCAGTGCGGCCGCGCGCGCAGCTTGGCCCCGGCCGCCCGGATGGCCAGCGGCACCCCGCCGCACAGCTCGGCGATGCGGGCGGCGGCGTCCGGCTGGGCGGCCACCCGGTCGGCGCCGATCATCTTGCCCAGCATCTCCACGGCGCTGTCCTGGTCGAGGAAGTCCAGCTCGATCGACTCGGTGCCCGCCAGCCCGGCCAGCCGCGAGCGGCTGGTGATCAGCACCAGGCACTCCGGCGCGCCCGGCAGCAGCGCGCGGACCTGGTGCTCGCCGCGGGCGTTGTCCAGCAGCACGATCAGCCGCCGACCGGCGACCCGCTGGCGGTAGCGCTCGACCCGCTCGTCCAGCGACTCGGGCAGCTCCTCGACGCCCAGCGCGGTCAGGAACCGGCCCAGCACCTCGAAGGCGTCGAGGTCGCGGTCGGCCCCGCGCAGGTCGGCGAACAGCTGCCCGTCGGGGTAGGCGGGGCGCAGCAGGTGCGCGGCGTGCACGGCCAGCGCCGACTTGCCCGCCCCGCCGAACCCGGACACCACCACGGTCGGGGTGGCCGTGCGGTCGCCCTCCCGGGACCCGCCGATGGCGAGCAGCCGCGCCAGCGCGTCGGCGCGCCCGGTGAAGTCCCCGATGTCCGGCGGCAGCGCGCGCGGCACGGCGGAACGCGCGGGAGCCGTGGGGGCGGGCGCGGCGAGCGTGCCGTCCAGGATGGCCGCGTGCAGGGCGCGCAGCCGCTCACCGGGCTCGATCCCCAGCTCGTCGAGCAGCAGCCGCCGCCCGGCCCGGTACACCTCCAGCGCGTCGGCCTGCCTGCCCGCCTCGTGCAGGGCGCGCATCAGCAGCGCCCGGGTGTCCTCGCGGAGCGGGTGCGCGGCCACCGTCCGCTGCAGCCGCGCGGCGGCCTCCTCGGTCCGGCCCAGGTCCAGCAGGCACCGCGCCAGCCCGTCCTCGGCGCTGAGCCGGTCTTCCCCGAGCGCGTCCCGCCAGTCCGCGGCGAACCCGGCGTCGACCCCGCCGAACGCGGGCCCCCGCCACAGGTCGATGGCCTGCCCGTAGCGCAGCGCCGCGCCCGCGGCGTCCCCGGACCGCTCCGCCTCCCGGGCCGAGGCCAGCAGCCGCTCGAACCCGCTGAGGTCCACCTCGTCGGGCTCGACCCGCAGCAGGTAGCCCGGCGAGCGGGTGGCCAGGGCGTCCTTGCGCCCGGCCGCCGCCAGGCCGCGGCGGAGCAGCGAGATGTAGGTGTGCACGAGCGCGGTGGCCGACTGCGGCGGCGACTCGTCCCAGATCAGGTCGACGAGCCGCTCGACGGCCACCACCCGGCCCGCCTGCTGCAGCAGCGCGACCAGCAGCGCCTTGGGCTTGGGACCCCCGAGGTTCACCTCGGCGCCGTCGCCGAGGACGGCCACCGGTCCCAGCACCAGGATCCGCACGACCCCGATTCTGTCACACCAAAGGGTCACCGACGGCTCACTCGCGGCGATCGCCGCAGGTCACCACGACCCGATTCGGGCCTTCGGGGTCAGATCGGGAGCTTGCGGAAGATCGGCCGGGGCACGTGGCGCAGCGCGGACATGACGAACCGCCACGGGGCCGGGGCCCACACCAGCTCCTTGCGCCCGCGCACGGCGGCGGCGACGACCTCGGCGACCTTGGCGGGCGTCGTGGCCATCGGGGCGGGCTTGAGGCCGGTGGTCATCTTCGAGTGCACGAACCCCGGGCGGACCACGGTCACGGTGACGCCGTGCGGGCGCAGCGCCTCGCCGAGGCCGAGGAAGAAGCCGTCGAAGCCCGCCTTGGTGGAGCCGTAGACGAAGTTGGACCGGCGGACCCGCTCGCCCGCGACCGAGGAGAGCGCCACGATCGCCCCGTGGCCCTGCTTGCGCAGCCGCTCGGCCAGCGCGATGCCCACCGACACCGGGGCGGTGTAGTTCACCTTGGCCAGCTCGACCCCGGTCGCGTGGTCCTGCCAGGCCTTCTCCGCGTCGCCGAGCAGGCCGAAGGCGACCACGGTGAGGTCGATGTCGCCGTCGGCGAACGCCTCGTCGACGACCTTCGGGTGCGAGTCGGTGTCCAGCGCGTCGAAGGCGACGGTGCGCACCGTCGCGCCGAGGCCGCGCAGCCGCTCGGCTGCCTCGTCCAGCCGAGGCGACGGGCGGGCGGCCAGCACGACGGTGATGGGGGCCTGGGCGAGGTAGTGCTCGGCGATGGCCAAACCGATCTCGGAGGTGCCGCCGAGCAGCAGCATCGACTGCGGGGTGCCCACTGCGTTGATCAAAGTCCCAGCCTTCGCGATTGGTCGGAGGTGAACAGCCCGTCCGGGTCGACCGAGGCGCGGACCTTGCGCCACTCGTCGAGCCGCGGGTACATGCGGTGGAAGGTCTCCGGCGCGGTGCGCGACTCCTTGGCCAGGTACAGCCGCCCGCCGACGGCCAGCACCAGCTCGTCGAGCTCGTCGCAGAACTCGCGCAGCCCCGCCCGGATCGGGAAGTCGACGGTGATCGTCCACCCGGGACGCGGGAACGACAGCGGCGCGGGGTTGGCCTCGCCCATCCGCTTGAGCACGTTGAGGAACGACACGTGCCCGGACTCGGCGATGCGCCGGACGATGTGGCGCAGCGCGACGTCCTCGTCGAACGGGATGATGAACTGGTACTGCAGGAACCCGTTGGTCCCGTAGGCCCGGTTCCACTCCCCGAAGAGGTCGAGCGGGTGGTAGAAAGCCGTCAGGTTCTGGATCTGCCCGCGCCCCCGCCTCGGCGCCTTGCGGTACCAGGCCTCGCCGAGCGCGCGGAAGGTCAGCCTGTTGGCCAGGCCGTTGGGGAACACGTCCGGCAGGGTGAGCAGCTGCGGCGCGTCGAAGCGCAGCGGGTCGCGCCGCTTCTTCACCGGCAGCTGGTCCACAGTGGCCAGAGAGCCCCTGGAGAACACCGCGCGGCCGAGGCGGCCGTCGGTGGAGATGGAGTCGAACCAGGCCATCGAGTAGTCGTAGTCGGCGTCGGACCCGTCGGAGAACAGCGCCAGCGTCTCGTCCAAATCGGACGTCCGGTCGGTGTCGACGACGAAGTACGCGCTCTCCACGTGCTTGAGCCGCAGCGTGGCCCGCAGGATGACGCCGGTCAGGCCCATCCCGCCGACGGTGGCCCAGAACAGCTCCGGGTCGTTCTCCGGGGTGATCGTGCGCACCTGCCCGTCGGCGGTCAGCAGGTCCATCGACAGCACGTGGTTGCCGAAGCTGCCCGCGGAGTGGTGGTTCTTGCCGTGGATGTCGCAGCCGATCGCCCCGCCGACGGTGACCTGCCGGGTGCCGGGCAGCACGGGCACCCACAGCCCGAACGGCAGCGCGGCGCGCATCAGCCGGTCGAGGTCGACGCCCGCGTCCACCACCGCGAGGCCGCTGTCGGCGTCGATGGAGTGGATGCGGCGCAGCCCGGTCATGTCCAGGACCAGCCCGCCCGCGTTCTGCGCCGGGTCGCCGTAGGAGCGGCCGAGGCCGCGGGCGATCACGCCGCGCCCGTCAGCGCGCGCCACGGCGGCGATCACGTCCTCCGCGGTGCGCGGCGCGGCGACCAGCGCCGAGGAGGGCGCCGTGCGCCCCCAGCCGGTCAGCGTGCGGGTCTCGAAGCTGTCCACCGCTCCAAGGGTAGCCAAGCGGCCCGCCTAGACTTGGAGCGCGTCGAGGAGGGGATGGCGACAGTGGCGGAGGTCAGCACCCGGCCGGGGCTCGTCCAGCAGCTCGTGCGCTTCGTCCTGGTCGGCGGCTTCTGCGCGCTGGTGGACTTCGGCGCGTACTGGCTGCTGCTGCAGACCGGCCTGTGGGTGCACGCGGCGAAGGCGCTCAGCTTCATCGCGGGCACCACCACGGCGTACTTCCTCAACCGCCGCTTCACCTTCACCGACGCCCGCACCGGCGCGGCGACCCAGGTCGGCGGCTTCGCCCTGCTCTACACGACGACGTTCTTCGTCAACGTCGGCGCGAACGCGCTGATGCTCACCCTGCTGCCCGACTTCGGCCTGGAGTACGCCGTGGCCTGGGCGATCGCCCAGGGCCTGGCCACGGCCATCAACTTCGTGCTCCTGCGGACCGTCGTCTTCAGGGCCTGACCGGGCGCTAGCCGCCGAAGCCCGTGCCGCGCTTCGGGCTGCCGTAGGCCTGCTGGTTGAGGGGCAGCTCCTCGATGTGGGCCGTGGCCACCAGGCCGAAGTTGATCGCGACCGTGCTGCCGTCGGCCAGCTCGGGACTGTCCACCCCGGCGGAGCCCATCAGCACGGGCAGACGGGTCATCAGGCTCTTGGCGGACTTGTCGGACAGGGCGAACACCAGCGGCTCGGGGCGGCCGGTCAGGTGCAGGATCAGCGCGTGGTTGCTCATGATCCCGACTCGACCACGTGCGCGCGTCCGGGGCAAGCGGGGTTCGCCGGAAGCGGATTCGCCGCGGGCGGAAAACCTCAGATCCGGAAGAACTGCTCCCGCCGCCCCCTGCGCACCAGCTTCAGCCAGTCGAGGAACGCCTTCGGGTCGCGCTTGGTGCCGATGAAGTACAGGCCGAAGCGGACGACCTCCAGCAGCCCGATCCGCCGCATGCCCGGCTGCGCCATCAGGTACCCGCGGTTGCGGTAGGTGTAGTACCGCTTGACCTCGTTCTCCGGGTCCTGGGCGTGCAGCTTGCCGAACAGCATCGGCTTGAACTCGTCCGACCCGTCCGGGTGCAGGTAGGCCACCCGCAGGCAGGTGCCGAACGGCAGCCCCGAGCGCACCAGCCGCCGGTGGATCTCCACCTCGTCCCCGCGGAAGAACAGCCGGTAGTCCGGCACGCCCACCACGTCCAGCGTCGATGCCCGGAACAGCGCGCCGTTGAACAGCGAGGCGATGCCCGGCAGGAAGTCCGCGCCCAGCTCGCTGGTCGTGCGCTTCCAGGTCAGCCCCCGGCGCAGCGGGAAGGCCAGCCGGTCGGGGGTGTCGATGTTGGTGACCACCGGCGACACCGCGGCAAGGCCGCGGCGCTCGGCCACCTCCAGCAGCACCGACAGGACGTTCTCGTCGGCCGGGCGGCCGTCGTCGTCGGCCAGCCACACCCACTCCGCGCCCATGGCGAGCGCGTGCAGCATGCCCAGGGCGAAGCCGCCCGCGCCGCCGAGGTTGCGGTGCGAGGGGAGGTAGGTGGCCGGGACCCCGCAGCTCTCCACGATGTCGCGCGCCGGGTCGTCCGGGCCGTTGTCGACCACGATCAGGTGGTCCGGCGGACGGGTCTGGGCGGCCACCATCTTCAGGGAGTCGGCGAGCAGCGCCCGGCGGTGCCTGGTGACCACGACGGCCACGACCGAACCTGCGGGGAGCTGCGCGTCGCTGTTCATCCGGTCTGGCCGAGCCTTTCCAGGGTCTCCGTGCTCATGTGCTCGAACGGGTCGCGGCCCTTGTAGGCCGTGAGGACCTCGCGCAGGGAGCCGTGCATCTTCACCCGGCCCTCGTCCATCCAGATCGCGGTGTCGCAGAGCTCGAACAGCAGATCGTCGGAGTGCGAGGCGAACACCAGCATGCCGGATCGGCGGACCAGGTCGACCAGCCGGTCCCGCGCCTTGGCCATGAACGCCGCGTCGACGGCGCCGATGCCCTCGTCGAGCAGCAGGATCTCCGGGTCGATGGAGGTCACCACGCCCAGCGCCAGGCGCACCCGCATGCCGGTGGAGTAGGTGCGCAGCGGCAGGTGGAGGTAGTCGCCCAGCTCGGTGAACTGGGAGATGTCCTCGACCCGGTCCTCCATCTCCTTGCGCGTCATGCCCAGGAACAGGCCCCGGATCATGATGTTCTCCAGGCCGGAGATCTCCGGGTCCATGCCGACGGCGAGGTCGAACACCGGCGCGATCTTGCCGTTGATGCGGGCGGTGCCCTTGGTGGGCTCGTAGATGCCCGACAGCAGCCGCAGCAGGGTCGACTTGCCCGCGCCGTTGTGCCCGACCAGGGCGACCCGGTCGCCCTCCTTCAGGCTCAGGCTGATGTCGTGCAGCGCCTCGATGATGGGCACCCGCGCCTCGGTGCCGATCTTCCCGCCGACCTTGCCGAGCACGGCCTTCTTCAGCGACCGAGTCTTGGCGTCGAAGATGGGGAAGTCGACGGAGGCGTTGGCGACCTCGATGTTGACCATGTCGTCAAGCCTCACTCAAACCCAGTAGGAAACACGCGCACGGTAGTTGCGCATCGCCAGCAGCGCCAGTGCCCAGCCCACCACGGTGATGCCCAGGACCACAACCCAGTGGTGCCAGCTCTGCTCGCTGCCGATGAGCGGCGCCCGCAGGATCTGGATGAAGTGGTAGAGCGGGTTCAGCTCGGCCACCAGCATCTGCCAGCTGCCGGTCTCCTTGAACTTCTGCGCCAGGATGTCGACCGGCCACACGATCGGGGTGACGAAGAACAGCAGCTGCGTCAGCGCGTTCACGACCTGCGGGATGTCGCGGTAGCGGGTGCTGATGATGCCGAACAGCAGCGCCACCCAGGTGCCGTTGACCGCGATCAGGACAAACGCGGGGACGGCGGTGATGATGGTCCAGTCCAGTCCCGGCTGCAGCGCGCCCCCCGAGGACAGGATGTAGCCGTCCCGGACGAGGTCGCTGAAGAAGATCGCCAGGACGGCGAAGTACACGAGCATGTTGTGGGCGAACATCAGCGTCAGCCGCCACACCGTGCGCAGCGCGTAGACCGTCAGCGGCGCGGGCAGGTGCTTGATCAGGCCCTCGTTCGAGATGAACGTGTCCGACCCGTCGGTCATGCAGCCGAGCATGAAGTTCCAGACGATGAACCCGACCGTCAGGTACGGCAGGAACGTGCCGATCGGCGTCTCGAACAGCTGCGAGTACAGCAGGCCGAGGCCCGCCGCGGTGACGGCCATGCTCAGGGTGATCCACAGCGGGCCGATGACCGAGCGGCGGTACCGCTGCTTGATGTCCTGCCAGCCCAGATAGGCCCACAGTTCGCGCTGGCCGAAGCCGCGGCGGATGTCGGAGATGGCCGCCGGGAAGTTGCGTCCGGCGTGGACGACGGTCACCGGCGGCTCCTCCACCACGCTGGTTGCTTGCACGGGATACGAGCGTACCGGCGGGAAGTCACCCGGTTGTGCGCGCGGTCCGTGTCACCCGTTCGTGATCTGACGGGGGGTAGTAACTTCCGCCGTGTGGTCCCCGTCACCGCCGAGTCCAGCCTGCTCAGGAACCTCATCGACGTCTACGCCGAGCACCCCGGCCCGCGCTCGGTCGCCGTGGTCGGCAACATGCCGATGCCCCCCGACGACGACCGCGCCAAGGCCATCGACGCCTGCGACCTGGTCGTCCGGGTCAACGGCTTCGTGCTGGACGACCCGGGCGACGCGCCGACCGTCGGCAGCGAGTGCCACGTGGTGGTGTTCAACCGCGCGGTGCGGGCGACCAAGTGGCTGTTCCGGGACTACCGCCGCAGGCTCTACCTCATGGTGGAGCCGGGCAGGCTGCACTGGGAGCCCGACGCCCTGCCCGACTGGTGGCCGCCGGACCTCGGCCTGGTCCCGGTCGCCAACCGGGAGGTGACGCTGCCGCTGTCGGACGCGGTGGGCATCCCCACCCGCACGGAGGCGGCGTGGGCGACCACCGGCACCATGGCCGCCTGGATCGCCAGGACCTGCTACCCCGACGCCGACCTGCTGCTCACCGGCTTCTCGTTCATCGACGACCCGCACCAGACCGCGTGGGAGCACGCGGCGGGGGACTCCTGCGTCGTCGGGCCGGAACACCGGATCGCCGCCGAGGGCAGGCTGCTCGACTCGTGGACCAAGACCAGCCGGACCCGGCTGCTGCGCTGAGGGATGAGACCCATGCGGGAAACCGTCGCCGCCGTCCGCGGCCGCCTCGCCGAGCGTGTCGCCCGGCTGATCGACTTCCGGATCGACCTCGCCGTCGGCCACCGGCTCGCCGAGCACGAGCGGCGCTTCGCCGAGGAGCGCGCCCACCACGACCGCCGCATCGACGAGCACGAGCGCAGGCTGGCCGAGGTCGAGCGCGTGCACGGCTGGACGGCCAACGAGCTGGAGCGGGTCATCCCGCAGGTCGCGGCCCTGGAGGCCCGGCTGGCCGAACTCGACGACCTGATCGCGGCGGGCCCGGCGTGGCGCGACACCGAGGCCGCGCCCGCCCGCTCGCTCATCGATGAGATCCGCCGCGAGCACGCCCGGATCCGGGTGCGGCTGACCGGCGTGGCCCAGTACGAGGAACGGCTCGGCAGGCTGGAGGAGCGGCTCGCGTGAGCGTGCGCATCGGCGGCCACCGGGTCGGGCCCGGCCACCGGCCGTTCGTCGTGGCCGAGATGTCGGGCAACCACAACGGCTCGCTGGAGCGCGCGCTGGCGATCGTCGACGCCGTGGCCGACTCCGGGGCCCAGGCGCTCAAGCTGCAGACCTACACCGCCGACACGATCACCATCGACGTCGACCGGCCGGAGTTCCGCGTCTCCGACGGGCACGCGCTCTGGGGCGGGGAGACGCTGTACTCGCTCTACCGCCGCGCGCACACCCCGTGGGAGTGGCACGGGCCGCTGTTCGCGCGGGCGCGGTCGCGCGGGCTGACGGTGTTCTCCAGCCCGTTCGACCCCACCGCCGTGGAACTGCTGGAGTCGCTGGACGCCCCGGCGTACAAGATCGCCTCGTCCGAGCTGGTGGACCTGCCGCTGATCGAGCTGTGCGCGCGCACGGGCAAGCCGCTGATCATCTCCACCGGCATGGGGACGCTCGCCGAGGTGTCCGCGGCCGTGGAGACGGCCAGGGCGGCGGGCAACGACCAGATCGTCGTCCTGGGATGCACGGCGGCCTACCCCGCCGACCCGAGCGAGACCGACCTGCGCGGGCTGCCGCTGCTGGCCGCGACCGGCGCGCTGGTGGGGCTGTCCGACCACACGCCCGGGATCGGCGTGCCGCTGGCGGCCGTGGCGCTGGGCGCGTGCCTGATCGAGAAGCACGTGACGCTCTCCCGCGCCGACGGCGGCGTGGACAGCGCGTTCTCGCTGGAGCCCGCCGAGCTGGCCGCGCTGGTCGTGGAGAGCGAGCGGGCGTGGTCGGCGCTGGGGGAGGGCCGCGTGGGGCCGCGGCCGAGCGAGCGGGAGGGGCTGCGGTTCCGCCGGTCGCTGTACGTCGTGGCCGACGTGCGGGCCGGGGAGGCGGTGTCCCGCGACAACGTGCGGTCCATCCGCCCGGCCGGGGGCCTGCCGCCCGCCGCGCTGGAGACCGTGCTCGGCCGCGCGTTCCGCGCCGACGTCGCCCGGGGCACGCCGCTGAGCTGGGACCTGGTCTAGGCGAAGAAGGCGCGGACGGCCGCGATGACGCGGTCGACGTCGGCGTCGACGAGGTCGGGGAACAGCGGCAGGGACAGCTGCTCGGCGTAGAACCGCTCGGCGACCGGGCACAGGCCGCGCCGGTAGCCCAGGTCGGCGAAGACGGGGTGCCAGTACGCGGGGATGTAGTTCACCTGCACCCCGATGCCCGCGGCCCGCAGGTGGTCGTACAGGGCCCTGCGGCGGCCCTCCAGGACGCGCACGGCGTACAGGTGCCACACGGGGTCGGCCTCCGGCCGCCGGGTCGGCAGGCGCAGCCCGGGCAGGTCGGCCAATCCGTCGCGGTAGCGCTCGGCGACGGCGGCGCGGCGGGCCTTGAAGGCGGGCAGGCGGCGGAGCTGGCTGCTGCCGAGCGCGCAGAGCACGTCCGGCAGGCGGTAGTTGAGGCCGAACTCGTGCACTTCCTGGTGCCAGCCGCCCTCGTCGGGGAAGCGCTGCTCGGCGCGGTCGCGGACCAGGCCGTGGTTGCGGAAGCGGCGGGCCCGCGCCAGCAGGGCGGGATCGGCCGACACCACCGCGCCACCCTCGCCGGTGGTGAGGTTCTTGGTGGGGAAGAAGGAGAACGTGGTCAGGTCGGCCAGCGAGCCGACCGGGCGGCCCCGCCACGTCCCGCCGACGGAGTGCGCGGCGTCGGCCAGCAGCAGGGCGTCGCCCTGGACGCGGCGCAGGGCGTCGTAGTCGGCGGGGTGGCCCGCGTAGTCCACGGCGGCGACGACCCGCGTGCGGGCGGTGGTGGCCACCGCGGCCGGGTCCAGGGTCAGCGTCTCGTCCTCGACGTCGGCGAACACCACTCGCGCGCCGCGCAGAGCGGCGCAGGCGGCGGTGGCCACGAACGTCATCGGCGAGCACACCACCTCGTCGCCCTGGCCGACGCCCGCCGCCGCGTAGGCGACGTGCAGCGCGGCCGTGCCGGAGGTGACGGCGACGGCGGGCGCGCCGGTCCACGCGGCCAGGTCGGCCTCGAACCGCTCGACGGCGGGGCCGGTGGTGAGCCAGTCGCCGCGCAGCACGGCGGTGACGGCGGCGACGTCGGACTCGTCGACGGACTGGCGGCCGTAGGGGAGCACCTCAGCCATGCGCGTCGACCAGCGTGCGCAGCGAGTCCTCGTCCAGCCAGAGGTCGTTGGTGTCGGAGCGGTAGGCGAACCCGTCGGGCACCGGCACGCCCGCGGCGGGCGGCTCGTAGCCCCAGCCCGCGATGTGCGGCATGACGATGTAGCGGTCGCCGTGCAGCAGGGTCCTGCGGGACTCGTCGGGCGCGATCATCTCCTCGTGCAGCTTCTCGCCCGGCCGCACGCCGATCTCGCGCGTCGGGCAGTGCGGGGCGATCGCGCGGGCGAGGTCGACCAGGCGCATGCTCGGGATGCGCGGCACGTACAGCTCGCCGCCGCGCATCAGCGCGAAGGTGTCCACGACGAACCGGACGGCCTGCGGCAGCGTGATCCAGAAGCGGGTCATCCGCTTGTCGGTGATCGGCAGCGTCTCCCCGCGCTCGGCCAGGCCTCGGAAGTACGGGATGACGCTGCCCCGCGAGCCCATCACGTTGCCGTAGCGCACGACCGCGAACCGGGTGGGGTGCCCGGCGGCGTAGTGGTTGGCGCTGATGAACATCCGGTCCGCGCACAGCTTGGTGGCGCCGTAGAGGTTGATCGGGCTCGACGCCTTGTCCGTCGACAGCGCCACGACCCGCTTCACGCCGCAGTCGATGGCGGCCTCGATGACGTTCTGGGAGCCGTGCACGTTGGTGCGCACGAACTCGAAGGCGTTGTACTCGCCGGTGTCGACCTGCTTGAGGGCGGCGGCGTGGACGACGTAGTCGACGCCGCGCATGGCCCGTTCGAGTCTGCGTCTGTCGCGGATGTCGCCGATGAACCAGCGCAGCCGGGGATCGTCGCCGAACTGCCTGCGCGCCTCGTACTGCTTGAGCTCGTCACGGCTGAGCACGATCACCTTCGCCGGGTCCAGCTCGGCGAGGGCGTGGGCGATGAACGCGCGGCCGAACGAGCCGGTGCCGCCCGTCAGCAGGATGCTGGCGCCGTCGAGCATGTTCACCCTCCGCGTCGGTTTGACTACCGGGTGCGCCATCATGGCATCCGTGCGCGTGAACGCGGTCATCCAGGCCCGCATGTCCTCCACCCGGTTGCCCGGCAAGGTCCTGCGCGACCTCGGCGGCCGCCCGGTGCTGGACTGGGTCGTCCGCGCGGCCCACCGCGCCGCCGTCGACCGCGTCATCGTCGCGACCTCGGACGACCCCTCGGACGACCCGATCGCCCTCGCCGCCGACGCCGAGGTGGTCCGCGGCCCGCTCGACGACGTCCTCGCCCGCTTCCTCATGGCCGCCGACCGGTTCCCGTGCGACGCCGTGCTGCGCCTGACCGCCGACTGCCCGCTGCTCGACCCCGGCGTGCTCGACCAGGTGGTGGGGCTCTGGCGGGCCGACCCGTCGGTGGACTACGTCAGCAACACCCTGGTCCGCACGATGCCCCGCGGCTACGACGCCGAGGTCGTCCGCACGGATGTCCTCTTCGCCCAGGCCGCCGTGCCCGACGGACCCCACCGCGAACACGTGACCAGCGGCGTCTACACCGATCCGCGGTACCGGTGCGCGGGCGTGGTCGCCAGCCCCGACGCGTCCGACCTGCGCGTCACCCTCGACACCCCGGAGGACGCGGCGGTCATCGAGACGGTGGTCGCGGCCCTGGGCGAGCCCCGCATGCGGGACGTGGTGGCGTACCTGCGGGCCCACCCGTCGGTCGCGGCCAGGAACGCGCACGTCGAGCAGGCAAGCCCGTGAGACTCCTCCTCCGCGCCGACGCGAACCCCACCATCGGCGCGGGCCACCTGGCCAGGTGCGTGGCGATCGCGGAGGAGGCGGTGGCCCGAGGCTGGACGGTGACCCTGACCGGCACCCTCACCGGCGTCGACTGGCTCACCACCCACCTGACCACCCTGGGTGTGGAGATCCGCCCGGACTGGACCGACGCCGACATCGTCCTGATCGACCACTACGGCGCCATCACCCCGCCGGAAGCCCGCCTGGTCTCCCTCGAAGACGGCCCCCACGGCCGCCGCAAGGCCGACGTGGCCGTCGACTGCAACCTCGCCCCCACCCCCCGCCCGGCCGACGGCACCCCCTTGATCCTCCGCGGCCCCACCTACGCCCCCATCCGCACCGCCGTCCGCACCCGACGCTCCCACCCCACCCCGTCCCCCCACCCCCGCGTCGTGGTCTCAATGGGCGGCGGCACAACGTCTCAGGCCGTATCGGCAGCCGTGGCAGCACTCCACGCCACCAACCTCCCCCTACACATCACCGCCGTCTCCACCACACCCCTGAACCCCACCGCCACCAGATTCCCCCGCTTCCCCGCACCCACCACCGTGGAGCCTGGCGACCCACCCGACCGCCTTGCCTCCGCCGAGGCTGGCGGCCTGCCCGCTGATCGCCTTGCCTCCGCCGAGGCCAGCAACCTGCCCGCTGATCGCCTCGCCCCCGCCGAGGCTGGCGGCCCGCCCGCCGACCGCCTCGCCCCCGCCGAGGCCGGCGGCCTGCCCGCTGACCGCCTCGCCTCCGCCGAGACCGGCGGCCTGCCCGCTGACCGCCTTGCCCCCGCCGAGACCGGCGGCCTGCCCGCTGGCCGCCTTGCCCCCATCGAGACCGGCGGACTGCCCGTTGACCACCTCGCCTCCGCCGAGGCCGGCGGCCTGCTCGCTGGCCGCCTTGCCTCCATCGAGACCGGCAACCTGCCCGCAGGGCACCGCCCTGCCCCCGCCGCCGAGGCCAGCGCCCCGCCCTCCGCGCGCTCGGCCCCCGTCGAGATCGAGGTCGTCCGCCCCCACCCCGACCTGCCCGCCCTGCTCGCCTCCGCCGACCTCGTCATCAGCGCCGCGGGCGTCACCCTGCTCGAGCTGTGCTGCCTAGGCGTCCCCACCGCGGTGGCCGTCATCGCCGACAACCAGGTCCCCAACTACACCGCCGCCGTCGCCCAGGGCCTCGCCGCGGGGCTCGGCGACCTCACCGACCCAGCCGCCGTCGACACCCTCCACCACCTGCTCATCACCCCCACCGCCCGCCACGACCTCGCGCGGGCCGCCAGCCGAGCGGTCGACGGGCACGGCGCCCGCCGCATCCTCGACGCCGCCGCTCAGCTCACCGTTCGCCGGGCCACCCCAGCCGACGCCGACCGGCTTCTCGCCTGGCGCAACGACCCCGGCACCCGGCGCTGGTCCGTCAACCCCGACCCGGTCTCGCCCGAGACCCACCGCCGCTGGCTCGCCCAGGACCGGCGCCTGCTCATCGCCGAGGAGGCGGGCGTCCCCGTCGGCGTGGTCCGGTTCGACCCCGTCCCGGACGGTGTCGAGGTCAGCATCACGATCGCGCCGGAAGCGCGCGGTCGCGGCCTCGCGCGCCCGATCCTCCAAGCCGCCCAGGACACGATCCCCGGCACCCGGCTGCTGGCCCGCGTGCACGCCGACAACACGGCGTCCCGGCGGCTGTTCGCCAGCGCGGGCTACCGCCTGGTGACCGAGGACCGGCCCTTCCTCACCTACAGGTACTGACCCGTCCCGCGCAGGTTCGGACCCTCCGGCGTCGCGCCCTGACCGGCGGGCAGGCCGCGGCGCATCTGCTCCAGCTGGACGCGGGCCGCCATCTGCTGGGCGAACAGCGCCGTCTGGATGCCGTGGAACAGCCCCTCGAGCCAGCCGACCAGCTGCGCCTGGGCGATCCGCAGCTCCGCGTCCGACGGCGTGCCGCCCTCGGTGAACGGCAGCGACAGCCGCTCCAGCTCCTCCACCAGCTCCGGCGCCAGCCCGTCCTCGAGCTCCTTGATGGAGCGCGTGTGAATCTCGCGGAGGCGGTTGCGGCTGGCCTCGTCCAGCGGCGCGGCGCGCACTTCCTCCAGCAGCTGCTTGATCATGGTGCCGATCCGCATGACCTTGGCGGGCTGCTCGACCATGTCGCCGACCGACTCGCCGGAGCCGTCCTCGTTGATGCGGGCGGCGCCGAGCGGGGAGCCGTCCGGGCCCACGACCATCACGTGGTGGGCCTGCTCGTTGGTCTCGTCGCGCTGTCCGGGCTCGCTCATGGGTGCGAGGGTAGCCGCCCCGCGGACCCGGGAAACGACCGATGGCGGACCTGCGTACGGTGTGGCGCATGGCCTTCGACGTCGCTCGAATTCGCGGGCTGTTCCCCGCGCTGGGTGACGGCTGGGTGCACCTGGACTCGCCCGCCGGAATGCAAGTGCCCGAACAGGTAGCGACCGCGGTGTCGACCGCGCTGCGCGCCCCGGTGTCCGGCCCGGGCGGGCTGTTCCCGGCCTCGCAGCGCGCCGAGGCCATCGAGGACGCCGCCCGCCGCGCCGTGGCCGACCTGGTCAACGGCGACGCCAACGGGGTCGTGCTCGGCCCCAACCCGGCCGTGCTGCTCGACCGGCTGGCCGAGGCGCTGGGCGAGCGCTGGCTGATCGGCGACGAGGTCGCCCTCTCCCGGCTGGACCACCAGGCCAACACCGTCCCGTGGCTGCGCGTGGCCCAGCGGGCGGGCGCGACCGTGCGCTGGGCCGAGATCGACATCGAGACCTGCGAGCTGCCCGCCTGGCAGTACGAGAACCTCATCTCGCACCGCACCAGGGTCGTCGCCGTGACCGCGGCGTCCGGGGCGGTCGGCACCCGGCCCGACCTGCCCAGGATCATCGCCCAGGCCAAGGAGCAGGGCGCCTTCGTCGTCGTCGACGCCTCGTCGGCCGCCCCCTTCGTCCCGATGGACATCGCCGCGCTCGGCGCCGACGTGATCGCGGTGTCGGCGAGCGCGTGGGGCGGGCCTGCGGTGGCCGCGCTCGTCTTCGCCGACCCGGCCGCCATCGACCGGCTGCCCGCCAGCTCGCTCGACCCGCGCGCCACCGGCCCGCGCAGGCTCGAACTCGGCGGCCACGCCTACCCGATGCTGGCGGGCCTGGTCGCCTCCGTCGACTACCTCGCCGAGCTCGACGACGCCGCCACCGGCACCCGCCGCGAGCGCATCGCCACCTCGATCAGCTCGGCCAAGAGCTACCAGGCGGGCCTGCTGTCGCGGCTGATCGGCGACCTGCGCCAGCTGCGGCACGTCATGGTCATCGGCGACGCCATGCGCCGCATCCCCGCGCTGGCCTTCACCGTGGCCGACCGCAAGGCCGCCGAGGTGGTCGAGGACCTCGCCGAGCACGGGATCTGCGCCTTCGCCGACGACACCCCGACCGGCGTGTTCGCCACCCTCGGCGTCGGCGAGGTCGGCGGCGCGATCCGGGTGGGGCTGGCCCACTACACGACCGCGGTCGAGGTGGACCAGCTCGTCTCAGCCCTCAGCCGCTAGCACCAGCTTCCCGAACACGCCGCCCGCCTCCAGCATCCGGTGGGCGTCGGCGGCCCGGGGCAGGGGCAGCACCTCGTGGACCACCGGCCGCACCGCGCCCGACGCGATCAGCGGCCAGACGTGCTCCGCCACCGCCGCGCAGATGGCGCCCTTCTCCGCGATCGGCCGGTAGCGCAGGCTCGTCGCGGTCACCATGGCGTTCTTCGCCAGCACGGCGCCGATGTCAAACTCGGCCTTGGTGCCGCCCTGCATCCCGATCACGACCAGGCGCCCGCCCCGCTTCAGCGCGGCGATATTGCGGGAGAGGTATTTCGCGCCCATGTTGTCGAGGATGACATCGGCGGCGACTTCGTCCTCGAAAGCGGTGGACCGGTAATCCAGCGTTATGTCCGCCCCCAATTCGGCGCACCGGGTGAGCCGTTCGGCAGAACCGGCGGTCACCGCGACCGTCGCGCCGAGCGCTTTCCCGACCTGGATGGCGTGCGTGCCGATCCCGCCAGCGCCGCCGTGCACCAGCAGCGTCTCGCCGACGCCCAGCCGGGCGGTCTGGACCACGTTGGACCACACCGTGCACGCGACCTCCGGCAGCGCAGCCGCGCTCACCAAGTCCACACCGGACGGCACCGGCATGAGCTGCGCGGCGGGGACCGCGACCAGTTCGGCGTAGCCGCCGCCCGCGAGCAGCGCGCACACCTCGTCGCCGATGGACCAGCCGGTGACGTCGGGGGCCGCTTCGACCACCGTTCCCGAGCATTCCAACCCGACAATCTCCGACGACCCCGGCGGGGGCGGGTAGAAACCCTTGCGCTGCAAGAGGTCGGCGCGGTTCACCGCCGTCGCCGCGACGCGCACCAGCACCTCGCCGGGGCCGGGTGTCGGATCCGGTGCCGCCGTCCAGACCAGCGCTTCCGGTCCGCCGGGGGCGGAAATCGTGATCGCCTGCATGCCGACAACGGTAATCGCACCCCGGTCGGGTCACAGTCGCAGATGAACTCTTGACCACGAGCGGATCACAGGTAAGAGTCACGCACGCCGGAAATGTCGGGGATCTTGGCCGGCACGTTCCACCCCCACGAAGGGAAGATCACCTATGTCCACCCGGACACCGGTCAAGGCGGGCGCGCTTCTGCTCGCGGCCTGCGCCGGCCTCGCGTTCACCTCGGTGCCCGCGAGCGCGCAGACGCAGTTGCCCGACGGCCCCGCGCTCGCCAGGAACCTGGTCAAGAAGGTCACCGTCAGCGGCATCAACCGCCACCTCATCGCCTTCCAGCGCCTCGCCGACCGCAACGGCGGCTCGCGCGCGGCGGGCACCCCCGGCTACGACGCCAGCGTCGACTACATCGCCGACAAGCTGCGCGACGCGGGCTACGACGTCACCACCCCGGAGTTCACCTACCCGGTGCAGGTCCTCGACGCGGCCTTCGCCCAGGTGGGCGACACCCGCGTCGAGGCGATCCCGATGGAGGAGTCGCCGCAAACCCCCGAGGGCGGCGTGACCGGCCCGCTGGTCGCCGTCCCGCAGGACGCCACCCCCGGCTGCGAGGCCTCGGACTTCGCGGGCCTGCCGATGGCAGGCGCGGTCGCGCTGATCCGCCGCGGCGCCTGCACCTTCGAGTCCAAGGCGAAGAACGCTTACGCCGCGGGTGCGGTCGCGGTGCTGGTCGCCAACAACGTCGACGGCCCGCTGAGCGGCGTCACCGTCGTCGACGGCGTGGTCCCGACCGGCGGCGTGAGCAAGGCCGACGGCGACACCCTGTTCGGCCTCGGCGGCACCTCCGCCACGGTCGACATGCGCTTCCACATCGAGGAGCGCCCGTCGCGCAACGTCGTCGCCCAGACCAGGACCGGACGCACGGACAACGTGGTCATGGCGGGCGCGCACCTCGACAGCGTCGAGGTCGGCCCCGGCATCAACGACAACGGCACCGGCAGCGCCGCGCTGCTGGAGACCGCGATCCGCCTCGGCGGCTCGCCCAAGGTCAACAACGCGGTCCGCTTCGCCTGGTGGGGCGCGGAGGAGCTGGGCCTGATCGGCTCGACCAAGTACGTGCAGTCGCTGACCTTCGAGCAGCAGCTGGACATCGCGCTGTACCTGAACTTCGACATGATCGGCTCGCCGAACGCGGCGTACTTCGTCTACGACGGCGACGACTCCGACGCCGTCGGCGCGGGCGAGGGCCCGTACGGCTCGGCGCAGATCGAGGCGGCGTTCGTCGACTTCCTCGGCGCCACCGGCGTCGAGACCGAGGGCACCGACTTCTCCGGCCGCTCGGACTACGGCGAGTTCATCGCCCAGGGCATCCCGGCCGGTGGCCTGTTCACCGGGGCCGAGGGCGTCAAGACCGAGGCGCAGGCCGCCCGCTGGGGCGGCGAGGCGGGCGTGGCCTACGACCCGTGCTACCACCAGGCGTGCGACAACCTGGGCAACGTCGACCGCGTGGCGCTGGACCGCAACGCCGACGCCATGGCGTGGGTGACCGCGTCCTACGGCATCAGCACCGAGGACATCAACGGCGTCCCGCCGCGCATGGCCACCGCGGGCAAGACCACCACCATGGCCGCGGTGTCCGACCGCGACGCCCGGGCCGCCTACCGGCTCTCGGTGATCGACAGCCAGGCGCACGAGCACCACGGCGCGCACTCGCACGCCGCGACCTCCTGAATCACCCAACCGGAAGAACTCCGTGCCGCCACCTGGCGGCACGGAGTTCTTTTTGTCTGAGGTGACAGGTGACGGAATATCGGCATGTGACGTTGGTAAGGGACACCCCTTGACCGGTAGCCGGGAGCACGTGAGGGTGGCTCTCGCCGGAGCACGGACCGCGTCGGGGCGGTCACCGGCTGGCACTCATCCGAGTAAGGGGACCTGCATGCCCAAACCTCACACGCTCCGCGTCAGCGCCGCCGTCATGGTGGCGGCGGGCGCGCTCGCGTTCTCCACGATCCCGTCGGTGGCCGCGCCGACCGCGTCCGCGCTGCCGGACGGCCCCGCGCTGGCCAGGAACCTCGTCACGAAGGTGACCGGGGCCGCCGTGAACCGGCACCTCATCGCCTTCCAGCGCCTCGCCGACCGCAACGGCGGCACCCGCGCCTCCGGCACGCCGGGCTACGACGCCTCGGTGGGCTACCTCCAGGAGAAGCTGACCGAGGCCGGGTTCGAGGTGACCAGGGAGGCCTTCCCGTTCACCTTCACCCAGACCCTGGCGCAGACGCTCAAGGCCGGTGACCGGACCATCCCGATCACCATCATGACCTACAGCCTGTCGACCCCGGTCGGCGGCGTGACCGCCCCGCTGGCCGTCGCCGCCGTCGACGACACCCCCGGCTGCGAGGCGAGCGACTACACCGACGCCGCTGGCAAGATCGCGCTGGTCCAGCGCGGCGCCTGCACCTTCGCCCAGAAGAACCAGGCCGCCTTCGACGCGGGCGCCGTGGCCGCGATCGTCTACAACAACGCCGACGGCCCGGTGAACGGCACCCTCGGTTCGGCCGAGGCCGCCAAGCTGCCCGTCGGCGGCATCACCAGGGCTGACGGCGAGGCGCTGGCCGCCGCGGGCGGCACCGTCACCTTGGAACTGCGCGCGCTGCGCGAGGAGCGCACGACCTACAACCTGCTCGCCGAGACCACGACCGGCCGCAAGGACAACGTCGTGATGGCGGGCGCCCACCTCGACAGCGTCGTCGCCGGTCCCGGCATCAACGACAACGGCACCGGCAGCGCCGCGCTGCTGGAGACCGCCCTGCGCCTGGGCGGCTCCCCTCGGGTCAACAACGCCGTGCGCTTCGCGTGGTGGGGCGCTGAGGAGCTGGGCCTGGTCGGGTCCACGCGCTACGTGCGGTCGCTGAGCTTCGAGGAACAGTTGGACATCGCGCTGTACCTCAACTTCGACATGATCGGCTCGCCGAACGCCGCGCACTTCGTCTACGACGGCGACAACTCCGACGCCGTCGGCGCGGGTCCCGGCCCGTACGGCTCGGCGCAGATCGAGGCGGCGTTCGTCGACTTCCTGGAAGCCACCGGCACGCCCACCGAGGGCTCGGACTTCACCGGCCGCTCGGACTACGGCGAGTTCATCGCCCAGGGCATCCCGGCGGGCGGGCTGTTCACCGGAGCCGAGGGGATCAAGACCGAGGCGCAGGCGGCGAAGTGGGGCGGCGAGGCCGGTGTCGCCTACGACCCGTGCTACCACCTGAAGTGCGACAACCTCGGCAACATCGACCGGGTCGCGCTGGACCGCAACGCCGACGCCATGGCGTGGGTCGTCGCCTCCTACGGCATCAGCACCGAGGACATCAACGGCGTCCCGCCGAGGGCCACGGCCAAGCAGGTCGCCGCGGCCAAGGCCGAGCGCGCCGACGCCCGGCTGGCGCAGAAGTCGGTGATGCGCACCCAGATGGCCCAGGACGACGCGCGGATGACGGCGGCGAGCGGCAACGCCGGTCCCGGCTGCATCCACGTCGACCAGGCCATCGCCTGACCGAGTGGACCGAACGCCCCCGCCACCGAGGGCGGGGGCGTTCGCGCTATCCGAGGTCCCGGGCGCCGAAGGTGTCGCACTGGGTCGGCTGGCCGCCGTTGACCCCTGCCAGGAACCACTTCTCGCGCTGGGCCGACGTCCCGTGGCTGAACTGCGACTCGTCGACCTGGCCGCCGCCGAGGTTCTCCTGGATGAAGTCGTCGCCGATGCGCTCGGCCACGTCCACCGCCCGGTTGATGTCGTCCTGCGTGATGTTGGTGATCAGCGGCTTGCCGCTCGCGCTGGGCGTCGTGGTCGCGTGGTTGGCCCAGACGCCCGCGTAGCAGTCGGCCTGCAGCTCCAGCCGGACGCTGCCCGAGGTCGGGCCGGTGCCCCTGCCGACCCGGTCCGACGTGCCGAGCAGGTTCTGCACGTGGTGGCCGTACTCGTGGGCGAGCACGTAGGCCTCGGCGAACGTGCCGCCCTGGGCGCCGAAGCGGGTCTTGAGCTCGTCGAAGAACGTCAGGTCGACGTAGACGCCCTGGTCGGCGGGGCAGTAGAACGGGCCGACGTCGGCGGTCGCGCTCCCGCAGCCGGTGTTCACCGCGCCGCGGAAGAAGGTGGTGTCCGCCTCCCGGTAGGTGCTCCCGGCGCGGGCGAACTCGTCGGCCCAGTAGGCCTGGATCGAGTTGATGATCGCGACGCGCGCGCAGTCGGGCTTGGTGTTGGCGTCGCGGCCGGTCCGGCACTCCGAGGCCAGGTCGCTGCTGCTGACCGGCTGGCCAGGGGCCGCGTCCCCGGTGCTCAGCGGCACGCCCGCGGGCAGGCCGCCGAGCTGGTTGAGCACGAAGTAGATGAGGAACCCGACGATGCCGAGTCCACCGCCGCCCAGCGCGACCCGGCCGCCGATCCCACCGCCCCGCGCGTCCTGGACCTGCGAGGTGTCCAGCGCGACATCGTCATCGAACTGCACGGTTGTCTCCCGTCGGCTCTCGTGGGTCCGAGCCTAGGACACATGCCTGGGCGCGGCCCGCCGTCGGGGGCCGCGCCCAGGTTTCCCACGGTGACGTAGCGGCGGTGTTCCGGTCCGGCGCGGAGCCTGGCCGGAGGGCGCAGAGGCCGCATCCGAATGTCAGGCTCAACGGCGTCGGGAGACCGGGCCTCGCGCAGCCACACACGGGGCGTCGGTCTGACGACCGGTCCGGTCACTGCTCACAATCACGGTCGGACCGATGCGGTTCGTTCCGCCCGCGGGGTCGCAGCAGCCGAATGCCGCTACTGATGGTGTGTCTCTCGTTCCGGCACGGCACCACCTGACCTCTCTCGGCCGGTCGCGGCGGCGGGCGCACTGCTGGGCTGGTGCGTCCGTGTCCACTCGGGCCAGCCATCACCCATCTTGCGCCTGTGTGCCTGATCACACAACCCTTTCCGGCGTCCTGAACCGGTGAACCTCGCCGCTACTGTCCGAATCGGACGATCTTGCGTTCGGCCGGGACGGTCGCTGGCCGACGACGACCGCGCCGAGCACCAGCGCGGCCCCGGCGAGCTGCCATCCGGTGAGCGTCTGGTCGAGCACCGCCCAGCCCAGTACCGTCGCGGTGAGCGGGCTGGCCAGGCCGAGCAGCGACACCTGGCCCGCGGAAAGCCTGCGGAGACCGGAGAAGAACAGCACGTACGCCAGGGCCGTGCTGATCAGCGTGAGCCACACGAACCCGCCGACGGCCACCCAGTCGAGCGACGGCGGCGCACCCTCGGTGGCGATGGCCAGCGGCACAAGGAGAATCGACCCGCCGAGCAGTTGCCATCCGGTGGCGGTGAGCGCGGTCATGCCGGGCGGCGCGCCCCACTTGCGGGTCAGGACGAGTCCGGCGCCGAGCGAGACCGCGGTTCCCAGCCCGGCCAGCACCCCGATCGGGTCGAGCGCCTGGCTGCCCCGCAGGACCAGCAGGCTCACGCCCGCGATGCCTGCGACGGCGACGGCCGCCTTGCGCAGCGTCACCGGCTCCTTCAGCCACAGCGCGGCGAGTCCGAGCACCACGACCACCTGCGCCGCGCCCAGCGTCGCCGCCACCCCGCCGGGCAGCCGCGTGGCGGAGACGAACAGCAGCGCGAAGAACACGCCGATGTTCAGCCCACCGAGCGCGAAGAGGCGGCCCAGCCACGGCCCGCTCGGCATGCCGGGTCTGATCGCGAGCAGGAGCAGGCCTGCGGGCAGGGCCCGCAGCACGGCGATCCACATGGGCGACGGCGGCAGGAACTCGGTCGTCACCAGGTACGTGGACCCCCAGAGCACCGGCGCGATTGCCGTCCGCAGCACCATGGTGTATCCCCTCGACGTCAAGTATCTCGATTTGAAGATACCTCTCCGTCAAGCCAGCCGGCACACTGATCCGATGCGCGACCAGGTGGACGACATCCTCGAACAATGGCGCCGCGAGCGCCCGGACCTCGACGTGGCCCCGATGGGCCTGTTCGGGCGCCTCACCCGCCTGGCCGCCGTGGTGAGCCGGGAGCTGGAGGCCAACTTCGCCCGCCACGGCCTCACCGGTGCCGACTTCGACGTCCTCGCCACCCTCCGCCGCGCGGGCGCGCCGCACACGCTGACCGTGGGCAGGCTCCAGGCCACCATGATGATCAGCTCGGGCGCCACCACGCACCGCATCGACCGCCTGGAGCGCCGCGGCCTCGTCGCCCGCGACCCCGACCCCCAGGACCGCAGAGGAGTTCGCGTCCGCCTCACCGACGAGGGCCGGGCCCTGGTGGACGAGGCCGTGGCCACCCACCTCGCCCTCGAACACGCCCTGGTCGCCGACATCCCCCCGGCCCGCCGCGACGCCCTGACCGACCTGCTGCGTGAACTGCTCGTTTCCCTGTCCGCACCCCGTAACCTGGTCCGGTGACCTCCGTGAGCACCGAACCACGCTGGCTGAGTCCGGCGGAGATGCGGGCGTGGCGGGCCTACGTCATCGGCAGCGAACTGCTGCGCCAGCAGCTCAACCGCGAGCTCCAGGAGCGTCACCAGATCGCCCTGGCCGACTACGAGGTCCTCGTCCGCCTCTCCGAGCAGCCGGAGGGCCGGATGCGCATGAGCCACCTGGCGGGCCAGGTGGCGTCGTCGAAGAGCAGGCTGTCCCACCAGATCGCCCGCATGGAGAAGTCCGGCCTGGTCACCCGCCTCAACTGCCCCGACGACGCCCGCGGCGTCATCGCCGAGATCACCCCCCGCGGCCTGGAGATCCTCCGCACCGCAGCCCCCACCCACGTCGAGGGCGTCCGCGAACACCTCGTCGACCTCATGACCGAGGACGAACAGACCGTCGTCGCCGCCCTCTTCGAGCGCGTGATCGCCCACCTCGACCTGTCCTGACCCCGCCCTCTAGGCTGAACCCACACCGGGAGGCGTGGCAGAGCGGCCGAATGCATCCGCCTTGAAAGCGGAAGACGGGCAACCGTCCGGGGGTTCAAATCCCTCCGCCTCCGCCAGTTCGGCCACGGGGTTTCGCCATTGGCGCCGCTCCGTGGCACTTGGGGTTGCAGTCCACTTCGGAATGCGGCGACATCTCCTCAAAGCATGCGCGGCCTACTGCGATACGTCTGTGGGCCGGTGCCCGCGAGGACACCGGCCCAACAGATGTGATCGTCAGCCGAAGCAGCCGTGGTCGCGCAGGGCCAGGGCCAGCGAGCCGACCTTGCCGTCCGCGGTTCCCACGAGGTGGTAGATCGCCCTGTCGTTGCCCGGGACCGGGATGACGATCTGGTAGTGCTCGCGGTAGGAGTCGCGCTGGGCTTCCGCCGCCGGGTAGGCGGTGAAGAAGTCCTCGACCGGGGAGCCGAGGCGGATGCCCTCGGGGGTGCGGACCTGCGGGGTGAGGAAGATGGCCGCGACGCCCAGCTCGGGGGTGATTCCGACGCTGAAGCCGTTCTCCTTCGGGTGGCTCCTGAGGTTGTACCCGCCGCATCCCTCGACGGGTGGGTCGTCCTGGACCAGGGCGCCTGTGGCCATCGCCTGCTCGTAGGTCATGCCCAGCTTGAGCGCGCCGAGGCCGTCCGGGCCGAGGACGCGGGCCGCCGGGGGCGGAGCCGTCTTCGTCCCCGTCTGCCGCACCACCGACGTTCCGGTGGACTTCGTCGGGGCCGTCCCCGTCGTCGCCTTCGCGGTCGTGGAGTCGACCGTCGGCGCGGTGGTCGTGCTGGGCGCCACCTGCGAGGTGGTCGTCATCGGCGCCGTGGTCTCGGTCGCGGGGACCATGGATTCGGGGCGCCCGGCCCCGAACGCCACGCCGCCCACGATCACCACGGCCACCGCCATCGCGCCGCCCACCGCGGCCGCGGTGCGCCTTCTGCGGACGCGGCGCGCGCCTGCCAGCACCGCATCGGTCGCGCCCGGCTGGACCGGCACGTCGAGCCGGTCGTCGTTGAACAGCCGCCGCAGCTCGTCGTCGAGAATCACATCGCCCTCCCCTCAGCGAACGCGGCGAGCCTGCCGCGCAGTGTCGTCATGGCCTTGCTGGCCTGGCTTTTGACCGTTCCCGCCGTCACACCGAGGGTGTGGGCGATCTCCGCCTCGGACAGACCCTCGTAGAACCGGAGCACGACCACCGCCCGCTGTCGGGCGGGCAGCGCCCGCAGCGCGTCCCAGAGCGGTTCGTCCTCGAACGCGTAGCGCTCCCGCGCCGCGGGCGTCTCCGGGATGTCGGCGACCAGGTTCTCCCTGCGGATCCGCCGCCACCGGCTGACGTGCGCGTTGGCCATCGCCCGGCGCACGTAGGCGAGCGGGTCCCCCGTCCGCCGTGCGACCGACGACCAGCGCGCCCCGGTCTTCTCCAGCACGGTCTGGACCAGATCGGCGCCGTCGTGCGGGTTCCCGGTCAGCGCGTGCCCGTAGCGGAGCAGCCCGGGCATCGCGGTTCTGACGAACTCCGCGAAGTCCTCCACTTCATTCCTCCCCCTCGTCAAAGCCCATGTCGCAGAGGACACGCGCGACACCGCCCCGAGGTTGCCGCGGATTCGAGTGGTTCCCCCGACCGGCGGTAGGCTCCCGGCGGTGACCGGTTTCACCGGGGCTGGGTGCCCGCCTCGGGATAAGGTCGGCCGATGATGGGACGAAACCGGTGACCGTCTGGGAAGCGCTGGGTGTGGTGCTGGCCGGGGTGTTCGCTGGCGGCATCAACACCGTCGTCGGCTCCGGCACGCTGGTCACCTTCCCGGTGCTGTTGGCGGTCGGGTATCCGCCGGTGGTGGCGAACGTGTCGAACTCGTTGGGGCTCGTGCCCGGCTCGGTGACCGGGGCGATCGGGTATCGGCATGAGCTCGCCGGGCAGCGCGGGCGGCTGCTTCGGATGGGCACGGCATCCCTGATCGGCGGGCTCGTCGGTGCGGTGTTGCTGCTCGTGCTGCCGCCGTCGGCGTTCGAGGCGATCGTGCCCGTGTTGATCGTGGTGGCGCTGGTGCTCGTCGTCGCGCAGCCGTGGTTGGCGCGCAAGCTCGGCGAGCGGCAGTCCGAAGTGCACGTCCACGGCGGGGTCGGGCTGTTGTTCGCCGTCTTCGCCACGGGCATCTACGGCGGCTATTTCGGGGCGGCGCAAGGGGTTCTGCTGCTGGCCATCATGGGCATCCTGATGGACGAGAGCCTGCAGCGGATCAACGGCATCAAGAACGTGCTCGCCGCGATCGTGAACCTGGCCTCGGGCATCGTGTTCATCTTCGTCGCCGAGGTCGCCTGGCTCGCCGTGGCGCTCATCGCCGTCGGCGCGGTCATCGGCGGGCTCATCGGGGCCAAGGTGGGCCGCAGGCTCTCGCCGACCGTGCTGCGCGGCGTGATCGTCGTCGTCGGCATCGCCGCGATCGTCCAACTGCTGGCGTGAGTGGAGCGTCCACGAAGGACGCTCCACCCCCCGGTCAGAACGACTTCGCCGCCGCCAGGAACAGGTCGTTCTCCTCCGGCGTGCCGATGGTGACCCGCGCGCCGTCGCCCGCGAACGCGCGCACCACGACCTTGTTCTCCAGGCAGTGCTCGTTGAACGCCGCCGTGCGCTCGCCCAGCGGCAGCCACACGAAGTTGGCCTGCGACACCGGGACGGTGTAGCCCAGCTCCAGCAGCGCCGCGCGCACCCGGGCGCGCTCGGCGACGATGTCGCGGCAGCGGGCCAGCAGCTCGTCCTCGGCGTCCAGCGACGCCAGGGCCGCCACCTGCGCCAGCGCGTTCACCCCGAACGGCACGAACACCTTGCGCACCGCGTCGGTCACCGCGTCCGGGGCCACCAGGTAGCCCACCCGCAGCCCGGCGAGGCCGTACGCCTTGGAGAACGTGCGCAGCACCGCGACGTTGTCCCGCCCGCGCGCCCACTGCTCCTTGGCCACCTCGACGCCGTCGGGCACGGACGGGTCGTCCACGAACTCCCGGTACGCCTCGTCGATGACCACGAGGACGTCCTCGGGCACCGCGTCGAAGAAGCGGTCCAGCTCCGGCTTGGTCAGCGCCGTCCCGGTGGGGTTGTTCGGCGTGCAGACGAACGCCAGCCGCGTCTTGCCGGTGACGGCCGCCGCCATCGCGTCGATGTCGAGCGCCTGGTCGGCGGTCAGCGGGACCCGGGTCTGACCGGCGCCGACGACCTGGGTGATGATCGGGTACGCCTCGAACGACCGCCAGCCGAACAGCACATCGTCGTCCGCGGTGCAGGTCGCCTGCACCAGCTGCTGGCACAGGGTCACCGAGCCGCAGCCCACCGAGACCTGGGCCTCAGTCACGCCCAGCTTCGCCGCCAGCCGCGCCACCAGCTCGCCCGCCCCGCTGTCCGGGTAGCGGTTGATCCGGCCCGCGGCCTCGGCCACCGCCGCCACGACACTGGGCAGCGGCCCGAGCGAGACCTCGTTGCTGGCCAGTTTCACCGCCCCGGGGATGCTGCGGCCGGGCACGTAGCCGGGCAGTGCGGCCAGGTCGGCGCGGGTTCGCACGCTCATACACAGCTCCTCGTCCGTCGCGTGGTGACGCTACCCGCAAACTAGTACGCCACAATGAGTGAGCGGGTGATCACGTTGACTGGTGTTCACCCCAGCATGGTTGGGTGGGGTATGGCTCAGACCCACACAGCGGACTTCCGGCTCGACGACGGCCGCGCCCTGCGGCTGACGTACGCCGAACCGGACGGGGTGGTGCGCGGCGGGCTGGTCGTGCTGCACGAGTCCCGCGGCATCACCGACACCGTCATCGGCATGGTCGCGGGCCTGGCGAGCGAGGGCTGGCTGGTGGTCGTGCCGCACCTGTACCCGTCGGGGTCGCACGAGGTCGCCGAGGAGGAGGCCCGCGACAAGGTCAGCGCCCTGTCCGGGGACTCGGTGCTGGCCGCGACCGACATCGGCTTCGCGTGGCTGGCCGCCCGCGAGGTGGCGCTCGACCGCATCGGCGTCATCGGTTTCGAGCTCGGCGGCGCCGTCGCGCTGGTCGTGGCCGCCCGGCGGGACATCGGCGCGGCCGTCACGGTCGCGGGCGGCGGCATCCTGGAGCCGCTGTCGAACGGCCTGCCCGCCCTCGTCGAGGTCGCGGGGGAGCTGCGCGTGCCGTGGCTGGGGCTCTACCGCTCCGACGTCGAGAGCCCCAGCGCCGAGGAGGTCGAGAAGCTCCGCGACGCGGCGGGCTCGGCCCAGGTGGCCACCGACGTCGTGCGCTTCCCGTTCGAGACCGGCGCGGCCGAGGCCTGGCACCGGGCGCTGAACTGGTTCGACGCCCACCTGCGCTGAGGAGGGGGCGGGCGGACCCGCCCGCCCCACTCGCTCACACCATCGACTTGAGCGGGCCCTCGACAATCAGCTCGGGCTCGGTCTTCTCCCGCACCTCGTCCTCGGTGACGCCGGGCGCGAGCTCGCGCAGAATCAGCCCGCGGTCGGTGATGTCGATGACCGCCAGATCGGTGATGATCTTGTGCGCCACCCGCTTGCCGGTGTAGGGCAGCGAGCACTCGTTCACGATCTTGTACGTGCCGTCCTTGGCCACGTGCTCCATCAGCACGATGAGCAGCTTGGCGCCGTGGACCAGGTCCATCGCGCCGCCCATGCCCTTGATCATCTTGCCCGGGATCATCCAGTTGGCCATGTCGCCGTGCTTGGAGACCTGCATCGAGCCCAGGATCGCCGCGTCCACCTTGCCGCTGCGGATCATCGCGAAGGACAGGGCGGAGTCGAAGTAGGAGGCGCCCTTGCGCAGGGTCACCGTCTCCTTGCCCGCGTTGATGACGTCGGGGTCCTCCTCGCCCTCGTACGGGTAGGCGCCGACGCCGAGGATGCCGTTCTCGGACTGCAGGACGATCTCGACGTCGTCGGGCACGTAGTTCGGCACCAGGGTCGGCAGGCCGATGCCCAGGTTGACGTAGGAGCCGTCGGTCAGCTCCGCGGCGGCGCGGGCCGCCATCTGCTCACGGGTCAGCGGCATGTCATGCCCCCTTCTGGCGGACGGTCCGGCGCTCGACGCGCTTGTCGGCGGCCTGCTCGGGCGTCAGCGGGACCACCCGCTGCACGAAGATCCCCGGCAGGTGCACCTCGTCCGGCTCGATCTCGCCCGGCTCGACCAGGTGCTCGACCTCGGCGATGCTGATCCGTCCCGCCATCGCGCACAGCGGGTTGAAGTTCCGCGCGGACGCGTGGAACACCAGGTTGCCGTGCCGGTCGCCCTTCCACGCCCGGACCAGGGCGAAGTCGGTGACGATCGCCCGCTCCATGACGTACTCCAGGCCGTCGAACTCCCGCACCTCCTTCGGCGGGGAGGCCACGGCGACGCCGCCGTCGCCGTCGTACTTCCACGGCACCCCGCCGTCGGCGACCTGCGTGCCGACGCCGGTGCGGGTGAAGAAGGCGGGGATGCCGGTGCCGCCCGCCCGCAGCCGCTCGGCCAGCGTGCCCTGCGGCGTCAGCTCCACCTCCAGCTCCCCGGAGAGGTACTGCCGGGCGAACTCCTTGTTCTCCCCGACGTAGGAACTGGTCATCCGCGCGATCCGCCGCTCGCGCAGGAGCAGTCCGAGCCCCCACTCGTCGACGCCGCAGTTGTTGGACGTCACGTCCAGCCCCGTGACGCCCTTGTCGAGCAGCGCTTTGATCAGCTCGCTGGGTATCCCGCACAACCCGAACCCGCCCACCGCCAAGCTCGCGTTGTCCGCGATGTCGGCGACCGCCTCAGCAGCGCTGCGGACGACTTTGTCCATCTCGTTGCCCCTCCTTCTGGGTGTGGCAGTCGCGACTCTAGTGCCGAGGAGCCGGTTCCCGGAGTGTCCGCGACCCCCATATCCCCCACCCGGCCCATGGTGCCCGCCACCTGGCCCCTGACCTGCGCACAATCGAAGAGGAGGGGGGCGTTTTGCCCTGGCGGACACCCCCTGTGTAGTCTTACCGCCAGCGGCCTGGGGCCCCGGGAGGCTTCGCCTAGTCTGGTCTATGGCGCCGCACTGCTAATGCGGTTGGGGTTTATCGCCCCTCCCGGGTTCAAATCCCGGAGCCTCCGCTGACACCCGGCTCGCCGGGTGACAACTGAACATGCGCCCGTAGCTCAACGGATAGAGCATCTGACTACGGATCAGAAGGTTAGGGGTTCGAATCCCTTCGGGCGCGCAACAGCAAGTCCAGGTCAGGGCCCGGTTCCGGAAACGGAACGGGCCCTGGTCTCGTCTTGGGGGTGTGACGGGGATCCCTTCGGGCGGGAGGACAGTGGTGGCTGGCGATTCACGGGTTGTGGTGTTCGGGCTTGGCGGGACCATCGCGATGACGGCGGATGGGCCGGGTGGGGTGGTGCCCGCGTTGTCGGCCCGGCAGTTGGTGGCGGCCGTGCCTGGCTTGGCGGAGACGGGGATCTCGGTCGAGGTGCGGGACTTCCGGCGGGTGCCGGGGGCGGCGGTGTCGCTCGCCGACGTCTACGCGGTGGCGGCCGAGATCGAGAAGTGCTCCGCGGGTGTCGTGGTGACGCAGGGGACGGACACCATCGAGGAGACCGCGTTCCTGCTCGACCTCCTGCTCTCGCGCGATGAGCCCGTCGTGGTCACGGGGGCTATGCGCAATCCGACGTTGGCGGGGGCCGACGGGCCCGCGAATCTGCTGGCCGCCATCCAGACCGCCGCCGGTGAGGACGCCCGGGGGTTGGGGGCGGTGGTGGTGTTCGCCGACGAGATCCACGCGGCGCGGCGGGTTCGGAAGACGCACACGTCGAGTTGTGCGACGTTCCAGTCCGTCAACGGCGGGCCGTTGGGGTATGTGGTGGAAGGCCGGGTGCGGGTGGTGAACCGGCCCGTCAGGCGGACGTCGGTGCCGCGGTCGGCCGAGTCGCGGGACGTCACCGTGGCTGTGGTTCCCATGGTGTTGGGCGACACGGGCGTGGTGCTGGAGGCGATCGCCGACCGCGTCGACGGGGTCGTGGTGGCGGCGTTCGGCGCGGGGCATGTTCCCGAGGGTGTGGTCGAGGTGGTGAGCGGGCTCGCGGCGCGGATGCCGGTGGTGCTGGCGTCGCGCACCGGGGGTGGCTCGGTGCTCGCGACCACCTACGGCTTCCGCGGTTCGGAGTCCGATCTGCTGGGGCGTGGACTGATCTCCGCCGGGTTCCTCGACGCCTACAAGGCCCGGATCCTGCTGCACCACCTGCTCGCCCGCGGGTTCGACACCGACGCCGTCCGGGCGGTCTTCGCCGAGAACGCGTGACGGGCCGTGCCGTGGTCGTTCACGGCACGGCCCCGGCGGTCAGCCGAGTCCGGCGAAGAACCCGCGGATGTCCTGGACCAGCAGGTCCGGGGCGTCCTGGGCGGACCAGTGGCCGCCGCGGTCGTACTCGTTCCACGACACGATGGCCGCGTGGTCGCGTTCGGCGAAGCGCCGCAGCGGGGTGAAGTCGTGGGCGAAGCTGGCCAGGCCGGTCGGGGTGGTCGTCGGCTCGGTGGGGTGCGTGGTGTGCCGGTCCTCGTAGTAGAAGCGGGCCGATGAAGCGGCGGTGTTGGTCAGCCAGTAGATCGTCGCGTTGGTCAGGACGTGGTCGTCGCTGGTGCCCGCGAGCAGCTGCGCGGTCCAGGCGAGCTGGCCCGAGGGGGAGTCGGCGAGGGCGTGCGCGAGGTTCTGCGGCTTGGTCGCCTGCAGTTGGGCGAAGGCGGACATCTCGTCGTTGAAGCTCTGCAGGAACTGCAGGTGCGCCAGCTCGTCTGCGGTCATGCCCTCGAACTCGGCGGGGTCGCCGGACGGGAACGAGAACAGCTGGGTGACGTGGACCCCGATCACCTGGTCCTGCGCGATCCGGCCGAGTTCCGGGGAGACGAGGGCGCCCGCGTCGTTGCCGTGCGCGCCGTAGCGGTCGTAGCCGAGGCGCCGCATCAGCTCGGCCCAGGCGCGGGCGGTGCGGTGGCGGTTCCAGCCCTTCTCCCGTGTCGGGCCACTGAAGGCGAAGCCGGGCAGGGACGGGATGACGACGTGGAACGCCTGCGCGGGGTCGCCGCCGTGGGCGCGCGGGTCGGTCAGCGGGCCGATGACGTCCAGGAACTCGGCGATCGTGTTGGGCCAGCCGTGGGTGAGGATCAGCGGCGTCGCGTCCGGCTCGGGCGAGCGCACGTGCAGGAAGTGGATGTCCTGGCCGTCGATCTCGGTCGTGAACTGCGGGTAGGCGTTCAGCGCCGCCTCCCACTCCCGCCAGTCGTAGCCGGTGCGCCAGCGGTCGACGAGGCGCTTGACGTACGACAGCGGCACGCCGTACTCCCATCCGGGCTCGACCGGGCCGCGCCGCACGCCGTCGGTGACCTGGTCGGCGGGCAGTTCCTCGGTCCAGCGGACGCGGGCGAGCCGGTCGGCGAGGTCGTCGAGGTCGGCCTGGGGGACGTCGATCCGGAAGGGCTTGATCTCGGTGCTCATGGGATCAATCTAGGAGGTGATTAGGAACAGTTGGTTCCTATATGTCTGGCAGAGTTCGAGGAATGTTGGAGACCTCGGCTCGGCTGCTCCGCCTGCTCTCCCTGCTGCAGACCCCGCGCGAGTGGACCGGCGCGGAACTGGCGGACCGGCTCGCGGTGAGCACCCGGACAGTGCGCAACGACGTCGAGCGGCTGCGTGCCCTCGGCTATCCCGTCAACGCCAACCGCGGGGCGACGGGCGGGTATCGCCTCGGCGCTGGCGCCGCGCTGCCGCCGTTGCTGCTCGACGACGAGGAGGCTGTCGCGGTCGCGATCGGGCTGCGCACGGCGGCGGCGGGGTCGATCACGGGGGTGGAGGAGACGTCGTTGCGGGCGCTGGCGAAGCTGGAGCAGGTGCTGCCGTCCCGGCTGCGGCGGCGGGTGAACACCTTGCACACCTATGCCGTGCGGGTGCCCGCTGACGACGCTGGACCACGGGTGTCGGCGGAGGTCTTGACCGTCATCGCGGCCGCTTGTCGGGACCGGGAGCAGTTGCGGTTCGACTACCGCGCCCACGACGACAGCGAGAGCCGCCGGGTCGTCGAGCCGTACCGGCTGGTCAACTGGGGCAGGCGGTGGTACCTCGTCGCGTGGGACGTCCAGCGCGGCGACTGGCGCACGTTCCGGGTCGACCGGGTGACGCCGAGGACGCCGACCGGGCCGCGGTTCGCCGCGCGGGACGTGCCCGAGGACCTGACCGCCCGGGTCCGGCACGGCGTGTCCTCCGCCGCCTGGCGGTATCGGGCGAGCGTGACGGTGCGGGCGCCCGCCGAGGTGGTGGCCGAGCGGATCAACCCGGCCGTGGGGACGGTCGAGGCGGTGGACGACGAGACCTGCGTGCTGCACACGGGTGCGGACACGGTGGCGAGCCTTGCCGTCCACATCGGACTGCTCGACGCGGACTTCACCGTCGACGGTCCGCCTGAGCTCGTCGACCACCTGCGCGTGCTCGCCGACCGGTATCGGCGGGCCGGTAACACCGGCGGCCCTTCCGCTGACCCTGTCGGTGACTCGGATGGAAGGGGTGCCAGGTGAAGATCGATGTGTTCAACGAGATCCAGAACCGCGGGCGGGGATCGGAGGGGGAGCGGTTCCGGCAGGCGATCGAGCAGGCCCGGTTGGCCGACGAGCTGGGGTACGGCTGCTGGTGGCAGGTGGAGCACCACGGCGCGGGGGAGTTCAGCCTCTCGTCGGCGCCGGAGGTGTTCCTCGCGGCGTTGTCGCAGGTGACCTCGCGGATCCGGTTGGGGCACGCCGCGGTGTTGGCGCCGTCGCGGTTCAACCACGTGGTGCGGGTGGCCGAGCGGGCGGCGACGCTGGACCACCTGAGCGGCGGGCGGGTGGAGCTGGGGATGACGCGGTCGACGGTCCCGGAGTGGCGGCTGTTCAACATCGACCCGGACGACGTGCGCGGGCAGACGCGCGAGGCGTTCGAGCTGGTGCCGCGGCTGTGGACCGAGGACGCGGTGAGCCACGACAGCGACACCTATCGGCTGCGGGACGTCTCGATCACGCCGAAGCCGGTGCAGAGCCCGCACCCGCCGCTGTGGCAGGCGGCGGCGAGCCCGGCGTCGTTCGAGGAGGCCGGTCGCCGGGGCGTCGGCGTGCTCGGGACGACGTTCTGGGAGTCGATCGAGCGCGTCGAGCGCATGGTCCGCCTCTACCGCGACGCCGCCGCCGCGTGCACCGACCCGGTGGGGGCGTTCGTGAACAACCAGATCGGCTTCTTCACCTTCGTCCACTGCGCCGAGACGGACGAACAGGCCATGCGCAACGGCGCCGCCGCGGCGGCCGCGTGGTACACCGTGACCGCGCTGAACTTCTTCGAGGCCAGCAAGGACTTCGTCCGGCTGCTGGCCCACCAGCAGCAGCTCATGGCCGACCCGTCGGGCGGCGGCCTGGCAGGCGAGTTCCTCCGCGCCGAGGCCACCACCGGCCCGACCCCCGGCCAGACCCTGATCGGCCGCATCATCCAGGGCGAACCGGTGCCGGACGAGGAGATCTTCGACGTCCTCAGCGCCCAGCAGTCCCTGATCGTCGGCTCCCCCGACACCTGCCGGAAGAAACTCCGCGCCTACGCCGACCTCGGCATCGACCGCCTCATGTGCCTCCACCAGATCGGCGGCCTGACCCACGAGCAGGTGATGACGAGCATCCGCCTGACCGGCGAACTGATCCCGGAGTTCGACCGCCCCTGACCCACACGCCAGCCCCAGCCGCACCTCACCAAGCCACCGAGGGTGCGGTTGGGGATGGGCAGAACGTGAGGGTGCAGTTGGGTTGGTCGGGGAGGCGGGGGTGGGGTCGGGGTGCGGTTGGGTTGGGCGGGGAGGCAGGGTGCGGTTGGGTTGGTCGGGGAGGTGGGGAGGTGGGGAGGTGGGGAGGCGGGGAGGCGGGGAGGCGGGGAGGCGGGGAGCGGATGGGTTGGTCGGGAGGAGGAGAGGCGGGGTGAGGTTCCGGTTCGGCGGGGAGGCGGGACGCGGCTCCGGCTGAGTCGGCGCGGGGTATGGCTGAGCTTCGCTTGGTACCGGCCGGGCGCGCGGATCAGCGCGGTGGGGCCTCCGCGGTCCGGTTGGGCGAGCTCCTGGGATTGCGTGCGGGGTAGGCAGAGCGGGGGCAGGTTGAGAGCTGGCTCTCTCAGCCGGCGCTGGCTGGGCTGGAGGACCGGGACGAGGGGTGGTGGCTGGGAAGGGATGGCTGCTCAGCGGCAAGGTCCGGTCGCGGATGGTCGGGGAGGCAGTCCTTCAGGCGTTGTGAGTGGGATGGTGCCGGAGTTGGCGGGGCTTGGAGGTCGGCTAGCAGGGTGAAGGAAGAGGCCAGGTGCGGAGTGCTGTCGGTGCGGTGGCCGGGGGCGCGGTAGGTGCGGGGGGTGAGTTAGGTGCGATGGCCCGCCGTGGGGTGTCTGGAGGTGGAGGCAGGTGGGGGGATGCGGTTGGGCAGCGGGTGTTTCTTGGTGCGGCGCGTTGGCGAGGGTGAGGTCGGTGGGGTGGCCTGCTGTGGGGGATGTCTGGTGGGGGAGGCAGATGCGAGGTGCGGCTGGGCAGCGGGCGATCTCGGTCCGGCGTGGTTGGTGAGGTGAGGTGCTGCCGGTGGGCGAGTGGGTGTGTGTGGCCCATTCTTGGTGCGGGAATTGAGGGTCGTCATCGGTTATTGCTTCTGTGGAGGCTCCCTTCTCTCAGGGCGGGGGTTGGCCCAGGCGATCCACAGGGGCTGTGGATCGCCTGGGGATGGTTACCGGGCGGGTGTCGTTCGGCCGATCAGTTCTGCGGTTTCGGGGGTGAGGAGGCGGCCGGGGACGTCGGGGTCGCAGCCGATTCGGGAGAGGCGGGCTCGGATGGAGCCGGGGGAGCGTTGGCGGGCGGTGGCGAGTTCGCGGATGGCTGTGGTGGCCGGGGTGGTCTCCTTGTAGGTCTGCCAGTCGGCGCGCAGGGCCGTGTCCTGGTCTTGGGTCCAGGGGGCGTGGGAGTTCGGGGCTGTGCCTCGTTTTCGGGTGCTGTCGAACGCGCCCGCCGCCGTGAGGGCTCGGGTGAGGAGGCGGGCGGTCTCGGCTGTGCCGGACACCGGGAGGCGGATGGTGCCGTCGGCGACGACGCCCTCCGTCTCCGAGCTGCCGTGGAGGTCGAGGGTGAGCTGGCCTGCGTCGGCGGTGACGGTCAGGCGGTAGGTCGTGGTCCGGTGGGTCGCTGTGTGCTCAAGAGTGAATGCCATACCCCAACGCTAAGCCGATCCCCGAAACCGCCGCGGAAGTTATCCACAGGCCCTCACCAGCGCTCGCGGTCCCGGTGACTTACCGGCTCATCCCCCTGCGCGGGCTCCACGCGGTCGCGTTCCTCGCGCAGGATCGTCTGCAGGGTGTGGTTGGCGCGTCGCAGGCGCCAAGCGGCGTACAGGACGACCAGGGCGGCCGCCACTATCCAGAAGGTCGTCATCACCCGCCTCCGTCCCAGACAGGTACCCCGAAGGGTCCCACCACAATCAGCGGGGCGCAGCGCGATTGACCCGATCATGCCGCCGAATGCGCTCCAACGGAGTAGCGGGTTGCACCGTCAGGGGCGGGGCAGGGTCTCGCGGGCCGGGAGCCACACCAGCGCGGCCGCGAGCAGCAGGGCGCCGGTGACGCCGAAGGCGGCGACGAACGACAGCCGGTCGGCCAGCACGCCCGCCACGATCGGCCCGAGGATGGCGCCCACGTCCGCGCTCATCTGGAACACCGCCAGCACCTGCCCGCCGCGCGCCTTGCCCAGCACGTCGCCCACGGCGGCCTGCTGGGACGGCGCGTACACGCCCGTCCCGAGCCCCGCGACGATGGTCGCCACCACGAACTCGAACACCGAGTCGGTGAAGCCCACCCACACCGTCGACGCGCCCGCCACCAGCAGGCCGGTGATGAGCATCGGCTTGCGGCCGATGCGGTCCGACAGCCGTCCGGACACCAGCAGCATGGCCACGTTGCCCGCGGCGAACAGCGCCAGCGCCGTGCCCGCGAACGACTCGTCGCGCCGCAGGACCTCGGTGATGAACAGCGGGATCAGCGCGGTGCGCACGCCGAACACCGCCCACCCGTTGGCGAAGCTGGACGCCAGCGACGCCCGGTAGCCGCTGTCGCGCAACGCCGCCCGCAGCGGCAGCGTCGGCACGTCCGAGTCGCCCGCGGGCGCCATCAGGGTCGACTTGCGCAGCGCGAACCAGACGATGAACACCGCGAGGAACAGCGATCCGGCGTACACCAGGAACGGCGTGCGCAGCGAGATCGCGATCAGCCCGCCGCCCATGATCGGACCGGCGACGTTGCCCAGCAGGAAGCTCGTGCCCCAGTGCCCGGACGCGCGCCCGCGCAGCAGCGGCGGTGTCAGCCGCAGCATCAGCGCGACGCCGGAGACGGTGAACATCGTCGATCCGGTGCCCGCCAGGCAGCGCAGCACGAGCAGGTGCCAGTACTCCGTGGCGAACGCGCACGCGCCCGTGGTGACCGCGACGACCGACAGCCCGACCAGGTACACCCAGCGCTCGCCGAGGACCGTGACCAGCCTGCCCGCCGCGGGCGCGAACACCAGCCGGGCCACGGCGAAGGCGCTGATGACGACGGAGGCGGCGGTGACGCTGACGTCGAAGCCGCGGGCGAAGGTCGGCAGCGCGGGCGCGACCAGGCCGAAGCCGATCGCGATCACGAAGTTGGCCGAGATGATCACCCACACCTCGCGGGGCAGTGTCGCCGGTCTGGACGACGTCGACACGCTCACGCGAGAAACCCCCAGGAGAAGAGATTGTTAGCCACGCGAACTATAAGCCGTGACCACCCGATCGGGTCAACCTCCGCCCCGGACGCGGCATTCCCGCGGAGCCCCCAGGACCCCGCGGGAACGCCCCCTGACCTCAGCCGATGTCGCGCCGCCGGAACCCGGTGAGCGCCGCGGCCAGCAGCACGGCCGCCACCGCCGTCAGCCCGAGCAGCGGCCCGGCCTCCCAGCTCTTGGGCACGTGGCTGAACGGTGAGATGTCCATCACCCACTGGTCGACCTGCAGCACCGGCCCGAACATCGTCACCAGCACCACGACCGCCAGCACCGCCCACGCGCCCGGCACCGAGACCGAGGGCGCCACGCCGAACAGCAGCGCCGCCGCCCCCGCGACGATCCACACCGCGGGCAGCTGGGCCAGGCTGATCTCCAGCGCGTGCCCCACCTGGGTGCCGAGGTCGTCGGTGCGCAGCCCGTGGCCGACGCCCATGCCGAGCCCGGCCAGCACCAGCAGCAGCGCGGGCCCGCCGAGGGCGAATACCAGGTGCGCGCCGCTCCACCCGAGCCTGCTCGCGCCCGCGGCCAGCACCGGCTCGGCCCGCACGGTCGTCTCCTCCGCGCGCATCCGCAGCACCGCCTGCACGCCGTAGACGGCGGCGAGGATGCCGAACATGCCCGCCATGGACGCCAGGAACGAGTCGACCAGCGCCTGCGCGCCGCCCATCCTGGTCAGGATCTCGGTCATCTGGCCGCTGGACCCGAACAGGTCGGTGATGCCGTTGGCGATCGAGCCGAAGATCGCACTGGTCGCGGCGAACCCGATCGCCCAGCCGATGAGCCCGCCGCGCTGCAGCCGCGCGGCCAGGCCGAGCGGGCCGCCCAGCGACGCCGCCGCGCTCGGCGGGCCGAGCCGCTGCGGCAGCAGGCCCGCCCCGAGGTCGCGGCGCGGCGTCAGGGCGTAGGCGACGGCGCCGATCACCAGCGCCGTGGCCACCGGCAGCACGAGCACCCACCAGCGGTCCTCGACGTACGGCTTGGCCAGCTGCGGCCACGCCAGCGGCGAGAGCCAGGACAGCCAGGTCAGCGAGACCGTCGAGTCGCCGACGCCGCGCAGCAGGAACGTCAGCCCGAGCACGGCCGTGGCCATGCCGTTGGCCGAGCGCGCGTACTCGGTGAACTGCGCGGTCACCGCCGAGACCGCCGCGAACGCGATGCCCGTGCCCGCGATGCTCATGCCGAACAGGAACGACGGGCCCGCGGCCACCCCGGCCCCGGTCAGGCCCGCGCCGATCAGCACGCCGATCACCAGGGCGGCGCCCGAGGTCACGGCGAGCGCGGCGGTCAGCGCCGCGTGCCGTCCGACGACCGCCGAGCCCAGCAGCTCAAGCCGCCCGCTGTCCTCCTCGGCGCGGGTGTGCCGGGTGACCGTGAAGATCGCCATGAGCGCGATGAACAGCGCGGTGAACATGCCGAAGCGCCACGCGGTGAAGCCGCCCGCGGTGGTCAAGTCGTAGGCGGGTCCGAAGAGGACGGCGATGGCCGGGTTGCTGCCCGCGCCCGCCGACAAAGCCGCGCGTGACGCCTCGTCGGGGAACAACTCCTCGTAGGCGGTGATGCCGGACATGGGGATCAGCCCGAGCAGCACGATCCAGATCGGCAGGATGACGCGGTCGCGGCGCAGCGCGAGCCGGATGAGGCTCCAGGTTCCGGTCACTGTCCCGCCTCCCCGGATTTTCCCCTGTTGGTCGCCTCGGGGCGGAACAGCTCGGTTGGCTGCGCGCCGGTGGCTGGCTTGCGTCCCGTTCCCCTTGGGTGCGGCTGGCGGCCGCGCGCGGAGATCCTCATCGAGTCTCCTGGTAGTGCCGCAGGAACAGTTCCTCGAGGGTGGGCGGTTGGCTGGTCAGCGCGCGCACGCCGGTGTGGGTCAGCGCGCGGAGGGCCTCGTCGAGGGCGGCGGTGTCGACGTCGAAGGAGACGTGGTTGCCGCGGACCTGCAGGTCGTGCACGCCTGCGAGGCCAGCGAGGCCGTTGGGCGGGCCGGTCAGCTCGGCGCTGATCGTCGTGCGGGTCAGGTGGCGCAGCTCGGCCAGCGTGCCGGTCTCCACCGTGCGGCCCTGCCGGATGATGCTCACCCGGTCGCACAGGGTCTCGACCTCGGCGAGGATGTGGCTGGACAGCAGCACGGTGCGGCCGCGGTCGCGCTCCTCGCCGACGCATTCCTGGAACACCGCCTCCATCAGCGGGTCCAGGCCGGAGGTCGGCTCGTCCAGCACCAGCAGCTCGACGTCGGAGGCGAGCGCGGCGACCAGCGCGACCTTCTGCCGGTTGCCCTTGGAGTAGGTGCGGCCCTTCTTGCGCGGATCGAGGTCGAAGCGCTCCAGCAGCTCGTCGCGGCGGCGCTTGTCCAGCCCGCCGCGCAGCCTGCCGAGCAGGTCGATGACCTCGCCGCCGGAGAGGTTCGGCCACAGCGAGACGTCGCCGGGCACGTAGGCGAGGCGGCGGTGCAGCGCCGTGGCGTCGCGCCACGGGTCGCCGCCGAGGACGCTCGCCCGGCCGGAGTCGGCGCGCAGCAGGCCCAGCAGCACCCGGATGGTCGTGGACTTCCCGGAGCCGTTCGGGCCGAGGAAGCCGTGCACCTCCCCGGCCCGCACCGTCAGGTCGAGGCCGTCCAGCGCGCGGGTCCGCCCGAACGTCTTGACCAGGCCGGACACGGAGATTGCGGTGTTCATGGTTCACAACCTACAGTGGATTCACGAATTTGTGAACGTTAGGAATCCGCTAATATCACCGCCGGAGGTGGGCAGTGACCGAGAAGGACCCGCAGGCGGTGGCCCGGTTCGTGGAGCGGTTCGCGCTCCTGCTGGCCGAGGGCGGCATGGCGCGGATGCCCGCGCGCGTGTTCGCCTGCCTGATGACCACCGACTCCGGCCGGATGACGGCAGCGGAGCTGGGGACGGCGCTGGGCGTGAGCCCGGCCGCGGTGTCGGGCGCCGTGCGCTACCTCGACCAGGTCGGCCTGGTGGCGAAGGGCCGCGAGCCGGGGGAGCGGCGCGACCACTACATGGTCAGCGAGAACAGCTGGATGGAGGCGTTCACCAACCGCGACAAGCTGCTCGACAACTGGACCACCGCGCTGCGCGAGGGCGTGGAGACGCTCGGCTCCGGCCCGGCAGCCGAGCGGCTGGACACCAGCCGCCGCTTCTTCGAGTTCCTGCAGCGCGAGATCGAGGCCATGCTGGACCGCTGGCGGGCGCAGGAGCGGCGCGACCGGGCCGGGTGAGGCTGTCGTACTGTCGGGCCATGACCACCCCTGGCGACACGGCCGCCACCCTGGCCGACGAGCTGACCACCCTGAAGTTCGGCGCCGAGCCGGTGTTCGCCACACTGCTCGGCGTTCCCGGCTACGACGAGCGGCTGGCCGATCCCAGCGCCGAGTCCGAGGCCCGCGTCCGCGCCGCCGCCGTCGACATCGCCAAGCGCGCCGCCGCCGTGACCGACGTCGACGGCCAGGACGCCGTCACCGTCAAGGTCGTCGCGCAGCAGGCCGAGGCTGTCGTCGACGCCATCGACGCGCGGCTCGCCGAGCACACCGTCACCGACCTGTTCGTCGGCCCGGCCGCCCGCCTGCTGTCGTTCCTGCCGATGGTCGTGCTCCCCGACGCCGAGCGCGCCACGTCGTACCTGGCCCGGCTCCGCGCCATCCCGGCCCACCTCGAGGCGCACGCCCAGCGCCACCGCGAGGGCGTCGCCGCAGGCCGGGTCCCGGTGCGGCGGCTGGTGGACAACGCGGTCGCGCACCTGGACCGGTACCTGGCCGACGGGCCCGACCCGCTGCTGACCCAGGCCATGCCCGGCGAGGACCGCGGCTTCGAGGCCGAGCGCGAGCGCGTCGTCGCCGAGGTCGTGCGCCCGGCGTTCGCCCGCTACCGGCAGGCGCTCGTCGACGAGATCGCCGCCCACGGCCGCCCGGACGACCGACCCGGCCTGTGCGCGCTGCCCGACGGCGACGCCGCGTACGCGCGCATGGTCCGCGTGCACACCACCACCGACCGCACGCCGGACGAACTGCACCAGACCGGCCTCGACATCATCGCGGGCCTGCGCGAGGAGTACGCCGAGCTGGGCGCGAAGGTCTTCGGCACGCGCGACCAGGCCGAGATCTTCCGCAGGCTCATCGAGGACCCGGCCCTGCGGTGGAGCAGCGCGGAGGAACTCCTCAACCACGCCCGCGCGTGCATCGAGCGCGCCGAGGCGGTGGCGCCGCAGTGGTTCGGCAGGCTGCCCAGCCAGCGCTGCCAGGTCGAGGCGGTCCCCGCCAACGAGGCCGCGGGCGCGCCCGCCGCGTACTACATGCAGCCCTCGATGGACGGGCTGCGGCCGGGCGTCTACTACGCCAACACCCACGAGGCCGAGAAGCGCGACCGGTTCCTGTCCGAGGTGACCGCCTTCCACGAGGCCGTGCCGGGGCACCACTTCCAGCTGACCATCGCGCTGGAGCTGGACCTGCCGCTGCTGCGGCGCATCGCCGACGTCAACGCCTACACCGAGGGCTGGGGCCTCTACACCGAGCGCCTCGCCGAGGAGATGGGCCTGTACTCCGACGACGTGGCGCGCATCGGCATGCTCGCCATGGACTCCATGCGCGCGGGCAGGCTCGTGGTCGACACCGGCCTGCATGCCAAGGGCTGGAGCCGCGAGCAGGCGGTGGCCTACCTGCGGGAGAACACCCCGCTCTCGGCGGTGGACATCAACGCCGAGGTCGACCGCTACATCGCCTACCCGGGCCAGGCGCTGTCGTACATGGTCGGCAGGCTGGAGATCCAGCGCATCCGGCGGGAGGCGGAGGCGCGGCTGGGCGAGCGGTTCGACATCCGCGGCTTCCACGACGTCGTGCTGGGCAACGGGATGCTGCCGCTGTCCGTGCTCGACGAGGTCGTGCGGGGCTGGCAGGGCTAGTCGACGGCGAGGCTGTCGATGATCGCCTGGACATCGGCGGCGGGCGGCGGGGCCGGCTCGTCCGGGCCGCCCGCCGTGTCCTGGACGTGGACCAGCAGCGCGATGCCGCGCTTGGTGGTCGCCGTGGCGTTGTCCAGGTCGACCGCCAGGACGGTCACCGTTCCCTCGGTGGCCTCGCAGTCGGGGTCGGCAGAGGGGATGGTGACCGGCAGCGTCATCACCAGTCCTGTGTGGCCGTCGTATTCGGTGATCTCGCCGTCGGTGGGCGCGGTGTCGGGGGCGGCGAGGAACCGCGCGGCGATCTCGGCGGCGAAGCGGTGTCCGGTCTCGCGCAGGTCCAGCCGCTTGTCCGATCTGCTCTGGACAGCCGCGCTGAAGACGACGGCGCGGCTGTACGCCTTCCCGCCGCAGTCGTAGCCGCCGTACGCGGCCGCTCCGGTGAACCGCACGCCCAGGATCTCCGGCGCCGAATCCGGCTCGGCGACCCAGCCCGACGGCAGCCGATAGGACAGCCGGGCGTCCGGATTGTCGATCACCACTGAATCGCCCGCCGGGCCTGCGCTGGTAGCCGTCGTCGAGGGCGCCGGAACCGCGACACCGGGTTCGCCACCGCCGTGCACGATCACAATTGCCACAACCGCGGCGACAATTGCGATGATCGCCAGGACGCCGAGTGTCGCGGGCAGCCGCGACGGCGGCTCCGTCACGGTTCGGTCTCGATCCGCCGCGCCCGGATCCTGGTGCCAGGCGGGCGGTTCCGGCTCCTGCGGCACCGTGTGCACGCCGTGACCCTAGCCCTTGCGACGCTGGTCGAGAGTCCCTTTCCCGAAGTTGCCCTCAGTGCCTCGTGGTCTGTTCGAGTGACCGTCTTGTGTGAATTCACCCCCCGATGTCCGGACCAATTCGGCTGATCAGTAGAGTGCGCCATCGCCGGATCGGCTGATCATTCCCCAGTTCGGGTGAGTTGATCATTTGGGCGGGCCAGTCGGGGCACTCAGACCGAGAGGACAGTCATGGGCAAGCTGGGTCGTGTTGGCGCCGCTGTCGCGGCGACCGCGCTTCTCATGGGTTTCGCCGCGCTCCCCGCGGCCGCTGAGGCCGCGAGCGGGCGGCTGGACAACAGCGAGGGCAAGAAGATCGAGGGCGAAGGCCTCAACATCAAGGGCAGCGACAAGAACCCGCACCAGGCGTCGCTGCTGCACCTCGACCTGAACGGTGGCGGCCACCTCAAGGTCTACTGCGTGGAGTTCCACGTCGGCGCTACCCAGCAGCGGGACATGATCGAGACCCCGTGGGACGCCTACCCCAACCCGGGCTCGCCCTTCCACGCGAACCGCGGCAAGATCAAGTGGATCCTGCACCACGGCTTCCCGGCGAAGTCGCTGCAGGAGCTGAACGCGCTCGACCTGGAGTGGGGCGAGGCGGGCCTGGAGCAGACCGAGGCCATCTCGGCCACCCAGGCGGCCATCTGGCACTTCAGCGACGGCGTCGAGCTCGACCGCGACGACGCGTCCGCCCGCGACGACGCCGAGCAGGACATCCTGGCGCTCTACGACTACCTGATCGCCAACGCCGAGGACCTGGGCGAGCAGCCGACCCCGGTGCTGGAGATCAACCCCGACGCGGTCGAGGGCAAGGCGGGCGAGGCCATCGGCCCGTTCAAGGTGACCACCAACGGCGAGATCGCCGAGGTCCTCACCGACCTGCCCGAGGGCGTGGTGCTGACCACGAAGGACCGCGCCAAGATCACCGACGCGGCCCAGGTCGCCGACGGCGCCGAGCTGTTCGTCAACGTCCCTGCGGACGCGCCCGCGGGCGAGGGCGGCTTCGCGCTGTCCACGCTGTCCAAGGTGGACATCGGTCGGCTGTTCGTGGTGGACGGCTACCACGAGAACGGCGAGGGCAGGGGCCCGGCGCAGTCGCTGATCGTGGCCGAGTCCGAGGAGACCGAGCTCGTGGCCGAGGCCGCCGTCAAGTGGGCGGAGGCGCCGGTCACCACGACCACGCCGACCACCACCACCGAGCCCGCGCCGTCCACGACGACCGAGGCCCCGGTGCCGAGCACCACCCCCGCGCCGCCGGTCCCCGGTGACGACCTGCCCGACACCGGCGCCAACATCCTGGTCCCGGTCCTGGTGGGCGTCGGCCTGCTGGGCGCGGGCGCGGGCGCGCTGATCTGGCAGCGCCGCCGCAAGACCGCCTGACCCGCACTCCACGCCGAGTCCCCCGTCCGGTTCCCCGGGCGGGGGACTCGGCCGTTTACGGTCTAGACCGTGACCGACCTGGCCGCCCCGCACTGGCTCCGTGGACTGCTCAGCCAGAACCCGGTCCCGATCCCGTGGAAGCGCGCGGCGCGCGCGGCCGTCGGGCTCGCCGGGCCCATCGCCGTGGGCCTGGCGCTCGGGCACGGCGAGATCGGCGTGCTGGTGTCGATCGGCGCCCTGTGCGTCACCTTCGCCGACACCGACGGCCCCTACGCCCACCGCGCCCAGCGGATGGTCGCCGCCGCCGTGCTGGGCGCGATCGGCTATCTCATCGGCACCCACGTCCATCCGGCCTGGCTGGTGCTCGTGGCGGCCGCGTCGGCGTTCATCAGCGCGTCGGGCAGCACGGCGTCGGTGGCCGGGCTGCAGCTGCTCGTCTTCGCCACCGTGGGCACCGGCCAGCAGGCGGACCCGTGGCTGGCCACGGGCTGCTTCGCCGCGGGAGCGCTGTTCGCGGTGCTGCTGGCGCTGGCGGCGTGGCCGGTGCGCGGGGCGGCGGTGGAGCGCGAGGCCGTCGCCGAGGTGTACGAGGACCTGGCGGCGATGCTGGCGGCCAGCGGCACCGAACAGGCCAGGGTGGCCCGCCGCAGGCTCACCGCCGCCCTGGACCGCGCCTACGACGCGCTCCTGGAGGCGCGGTCGCGGCTCGCGGGCCGGGACTGGTCCTACCGCAGGCTGTTCGTCCTGCTGACGGAGACGACGCCGGTCATCGAGGCGGCTGTCGCCCTGGTCAACGCGGGAAGGCCCGCGCCGCCCACCGTGGTCGCGTACCTGTTCGACGCCGCGCTGCGCATCCGCGTGCGCACGCCGCTGGCCGAGCCGCCCGACCCGCCGGAGGACGCCGGGCCCGCACTGCGGCAGCTGCACGCTGGCCTGTGCGCGGTCGCCGAGTTCCGGCGCAGCGGCGACGACACCGACCGGCGGGAGCGGGAGCGCCCGCTCGGCGAGCGCGCCCGCGAGTGGTGGGACACCGTCGCGCTCGGCGCGGTCACCTGGTCGCATGTGGCGCGGCTGGCCCTGTGCGTCGGCCTGGCCGTCGTCGCGGGGGAGGCGCTGCCGTTGGAGCACTCGTTCTGGGTGCCGCTGACGGTGGCCATCGTGCTCAAGCCCGACTTCGGCTCGGTGTTCGGCCGGGCGGTGCTGCGCGGCCTGGGCACCGCGGCCGGGGTGCTGCTCGGCGCGGCGCTGCTGGCCGCGGACCCGCCCGCCTGGCTGCTGGTGCCCATCGTGGCCGCGGTCGCGCTGTGCCTGCCGATCGGGCAGGTGCGCAACTACGGCATGTTCAGCACGTTCGTCACGCCGCTGGTGATCGTGCAGCTCGACCTGGCCAACGCGGGCGAGTGGAGCCTGGTCGGCGCGCGGCTGCTGGACACCGCGCTGGGCTGCGCGATCGTGCTCGTCTTCGGCTACCTGCTCTGGCCGGGCGCGCGCAAGCCCAGGGTCGGCTCCGACCTGGCCGACGCGCTCGACCTGCTCGCCGACTACCTCGCCGACGCCCTGGGCCCGCGGCCGACGCGCCGCTCCGACCTGCGCCGCTCCGCCTACCGCGCGCTGGCCGACCTGCGGACGACGTTCCAGCAGGCGCTGGTCGAGCCGTTCCACGCGGGCAGGCAGGCCGCCGCGTGGTGGCCGGTGATCATGACGATGGAACGGCTGACCGACGCCGTCACCGGCGCCGTGCTCGCCGCCGCCCGCGTCGGTCCCGCGGCCCCCGCGGACGTCGCCACCCTGGCCGACGCGGTGCGCGACGCCGCGGCCGCCGTCCGCGAGCAGCGGGTGACCACGGCCCGCGACCTGCCTGCCGAGCCGCCGCTCGATCGGGTGTCCGCCGAGGTCCGCGCCGTGCGCGGGGTCCTGCGGGGCCCCGGTCTCGCCGAGTCGCGGGATCGGCCGGACTGAGTAGGTTCGGCCATTGCGGCAGTGGGCTGTGCGGGACCCTTTGGGTACTCTGCCCAAGGGCTCGCCGAAGTGGAGGAGGATGCAGTGGGCATCGACTTCAACGAGCTGAAGAAGCGGGCCGAGGGCCTCGCGGAGCAGCACGGCGACAAGATCGACAGCGCGGCCGAGAAGGCGGGCGAGTTCGCCAAGCGCAAGTTCGGCCACGACGAGCAGATCGACCAGGCCGTCGACCGGATCCAGCAGTGGACGCCGGAGAACCCCCGGCCCGACAACCCCGACACTCCCCAGCCAGGTAACAAGGCGTGACTCCAGAACAGATCCCCGCGGAGCGGGCGGCCGAGGCCGCCCGCTCCGGCAAACCCGTCGTCCACACCTGGCAGGGCGCCGACCCGGCCCGCCTGGAGTCCGTGCGCGTGCTCATGGGCGAGAACCGGCTGCGCGTCTACGGCCGCCTGGTCGCCGCCGCCGACCCGCACATCGGGACCGAGCCCTACAGCGCCTCCTTCGAGGCCTCCGTCGACAAGAGCGACGCCGCGGGCCGGGTGCTGCTGCGCACCACGACCGCCGAGCACGAGCGCCAGCTGTCCATCAGCCGCACCGAGGACGGCCTCTGGCTGGTCGACCACGACGGCACGTCCCAGCGCGCCGACTTCGACGGCTCGGTCACCGTGGACGTCGTCGGCGCGGTCACCTTCACCACCCTGCCGGTGCGCCACCTGCGCCTGCACCGCGAAGAGGGGGAGTTCGAGATCCCCGTGGTGTCGGTGTCCCTGCCCGACCTGTCGGTGTCGGTGGTCCGCCACGTCTACCGCACGGTCTCGCTGGACGACGACTCCGCCACGATCGAGCTGACCCGCGGCGGCGCGACCTCCCGCATCCGCGTCGACCGCGACGGGATCGTCGTGGACTACCCGGGCGTCGCGTCCCGGATCTAGGCCAGCTCGAACGGCGTGTACGCCACGGCGAACGCCGAGCGCGCGTCCACGCCGACCGCGCGCACCTCGATGGAGTGCCTGCCCGCGGGCAGGGCCGTGGTGTCGATGGCGATCCGCCAGGTGCCGCCGATGCCCGGGCCGTCGACCACCGTCGGGATGCCCGCGAGGCGGGTGCGGTCCAGCCGGACCTCCACGCCCGCCAGGCCCGCGAGCTCGCCGCCGATCTGCTGGCCGCCCACCGCGTCCAGGGTCACCTCGACCACCAGCCTGCCGCGCGGGGCGACCGCGCCCTCGGGCAGCGCCTCGCCCGCCGCGTCCAGCAGGACGGCGCCCGGGCGGGCCAGCGCGGGGCGGGTGCGCTCCTGCGGCTCGACGTCCAGCGCGACCAGCGGCGGCGGGTCGCCGGGGCGCGGGGTCAGCTCCAGGTGCGCGGCGATGACCCGGGTGGCCGCGCGGCCGGGGTGGGCCGGGCCGCGCACCCGCAGCGGCAGCGTCTCGCCGTCGGCGCGCAGGATCAGCGCGTCGGCGGGCAGGTCGGCCACGACCGGGTAGCGCACGCCGCGGATCAGCGGCTGGCCGGGCACCGCGGGCCGGGCCGGGAACTCCTTCCCGCCGATCTCCACGGTGAACACGTCGTCGGCGCGCTCGTCCGGGGCGTTCTGCGGGACCAGGGTGAGCAGCAGCCTGCCGCCGGAGACGCCCTTGACGAGCGCGCCGCCGGACGGGGTCTGCGGCGAGCGGCTGGTCGAGACGACCTGGCCGGGGTCGAGCACGGGCGCGGGCACCAGCGCCGGGGTCGTGGTGGGGGCGCCGCGGAAGCCGACGAAGTCGACCGCCGCCCGCACCCCTGTGCGCCCGCCGGTGAGGCTGACCAGCGCCGTAGCCTCGCGCCAGTCCGGCACGACGTCGCCAGCGCCCACGACCAGGCCGTCGCGCAGCACGCGCACGCCGTCGGTGTGCAGGACGACTTCCCAGCGCGCCGTGACCCCGATCCCGGCGCGCGGCACTGTCGAGATGCGCACGGGCTCCCCCTTCCGGGGGGTTCCGGGCGCGACGAGCACCTGCGCGGTCGTGGCCTCGTCCGCGTGGGTCGCGATGCGCACCCGGATGGCCCCCGGCGGCAGCGCCTTGTCGTCCTGCGCCTTGCCGGGCCGCCCCGGGCGGCTGGTGGTGGGACCGATCTGGTCGACCGGGCCGGGGGCCAGGTCGAGCACCAGCTCGCCCGCGAGTCCCGGCTGGTCGGTGTCGACGACGAACCGGCCCAGCTCGCCGGGGCCGTCGCTGAGCCGAAGCGGGGTGCGCGCCGCAAGCGAGACCGGCTCGCTGCCGCACTGGGCGGTGATGACCAGCCTGCGCGCGTCGTCCCCGGTGCCGGGCACGGCGCTCCCGCAGCGGGAGACGCTGGTGAACCGCCAGCGGCCCGGGTGCGGCGCGGACTCGTCGAAGTCGTCGGAGAACGTCCAGCCCGTCTCGTCGGCGGCCGCCGGGGTGCCCTGGGCGATGGTGGCCAGGGACCGCTCGCCGTGCTTGCCGACGCTGCGCACCTCAACGGTGTACGGCAGGCCGTTCTCCAGCCCGTCGAGCTGGGTCGTCGGCTGGCCCACCAGCCGCGTCCGGTCCGCCCAGCGGACCTCGTAGCCGACGGCGTCCTCGACCGGCGCCCAGGCGAGCTTGAGCCGCTCCGGCCCGGGCGTCACCTCGACGCGCTCGGGCTGGACCGGCGCGCCCTCCGGCGCGGGCAGGAGCACGCCCTCGCTGGCGTAGGAGGCGACCGTGGTCTGCGGCGGCGGCACGGGCCGCGGCCCGCCGTCGGCGGCCTCCGGCTCCCGCAGCACGACCACCGCCACGCCGATGACCACCAGCGACGCGGCGACCGCCGCGACCCGGCGGACCCGACTCGGCGGGGACGGCTGGTGATCCACGGGGTCAAGGTAAGACCCGTGCGGCGTGTGTCACGGTTTCGTTGCCGACCCGCAATCTCCGGTTCTTTTCGGAGTATTGCCTCCGAGGTTATTCGCCGTCCGGGAGCTCTCCGACGGCGTGGTGGCCGTCCAGGCGGACGACGCGGCCGCCCGCCGCGCCGAGGTCGCGGAGGTCGGCGAGGGCGTCGGGCGCGTCCAGATCGATGGTGACCGGGCTCGTGGGCTGGGCGCGGTGGGCCTCCAGGGCCGTGCGGCCCGAGTGGCCCGCGGTGATGGTGGCGCGGAGGCCGCCGGTCGAGGCGAGGGCGCCGCGGGCGGCGCCGAGGCGGCCGAGGGCGTCGTCGACGGCGTCGAGGAGGGCGGCGCGGTTGCCCTCGCACATGGCCACGACCAGCTCGGGCCGGGTGCCCGCGACCCGGGTGCCGTCGGTGAAGCTGCCCGCGGCCAGGGCCAGCGCCAGCGGGCCGCCGTCGGCGCCGCACGCGGCGAGCACGGCGGCGAGGATGTGCGGCAGGTGCGAGATCCGCCCGACGGCGTCGTCGTGCGCGGCCGCCGTCGCCGGGACGACGTGGGCGCCGCAGGACAGGGCCAGCCCGGCCACCTCGCGCCAGACCGAGGGGTCGGTGCCGTCGTCGACGGTGACGACCCAGGCGGCGCCGTGGAACAGGTCGGCGGCCCCCGCGGACCAGCCCGACTCCGAGCTGCCCGCCATGGGGTGTCCGCCGACGAACGGGTTGGGCGCGCGCCGGGAGAGCAGGTCGGCGACCGGGGCCTTCACGCTGGTGACGTCCGTGAGCGGGCAGTGCGGCGCCAGCTCGGCCACCCGGCGCGCCACCGACTCGACCGCGGGCAGCGGCACCGCGAGCACGATCAGCGCGTTCTCCTCGCCCGCGCGGCGCAGAGCAGTGGCGACGTCGCTGACCTCGAACCCGGCTGCGGCCGCCTCGGCCGCGTCGGCCTCGGACGCGGTGGCCCCCCAGGCCCGCCGTCCGGTGGCCGCGACCGCCCGCAGCAGCGACCCGCCGATGAGGCCCAACCCGATCACACACACCGCGCGCATGTCTGAGGATCTTCCAGCATCGGGAAGACCCGGGCGCGTCCGGGCGTTGTCCACAGGCGTGTCTGGTATCTCCGTGCCGCTGTCCGTGCTCGACCTCGCCCCCGTCCCCAGCGGGTCCACCGAGACCGCCGCGCTGCGCGACAGCCTCGAACTCGCCCGGGTGACCGAGGACCTCGGCTACCACCGGTTCTGGGTGGCCGAGCACCACAACATGCCGGGGATCGCCAGCTCGGCCCCCGCCGTGCTGCTCGCCCACGTCGCCATGGTGACCACGACCATGCGGATCGGCTCGGGCGGCGTGATGCTTCCCAACCACGCCCCGCTCGTCGTCGCGGAGCAGTTCGGGATGCTGGAGGCGCTGCACCCCGGCCGCGTCGACCTCGGCATCGGCCGCGCGCCCGGCACCGACCAGGCGACCGCCCGCGCCCTGCGCCGCACGACCGGGCCGCTGTCCGCCGACGACTTCCCGGAGCAGCTCGCCGAGCTCGTCGGGTACTTCACCGGCACCGGGCCGATCACCGCCGTGCCCGCCAAGGGCAACCAGCCCGCCGTGTGGCTGCTCGGCTCCAGCGGCTACAGCGCCCAGGTCGCGGGCGTGCTCGGCCTGCCGTTCGCCTTCGCCCACCACTTCAGCGCGGAGAACACGCTGCCCGCGCTCGCCCTCTACCGCGAGCGCTTCCGCCCGTCGGCCGTCCTCAGCGAGCCGTACGCGATGGTGGCCGCGTCCGTGGTCTGCGCCGACGACGACGCCACCGCCCGGGAACTCGCCCGCCCGGCCGCCCTGCAGTTCCTGCAGCTGCGCAAGGGCACCCCGGGCCGCGTGCCGACCCCGGAGGAGACCGCCGCCTACCCGTACACAGACCTGGACCTGGCGTTCATCGACGACCGCATGTCCACCCAGATCATCGGCGGGCCGGAGACCGTGCGGGCCGGGATCGCCGACCTGCTGGAGCGCACGGCCGCCGACGAGCTGATGATCACCACGAACGTCTTCGACCACGCCGACCGGCTGCGCAGCTACGAGCACGTCGCCAAGCTGCGTTAGAGGCAAAAGGGGACCCCGCGCACCTGCCAGAGCCCACTTATCCTTGCTGCCTTCCGGCCCTGGGGAGGTTCATGGGATGCGCACCGCGCGGGGTCCGCCATCAGTGTACCGGGAGCCTCATGCGGCACTGCACGTGGCGGTCGGCGTGCCCGGGGCGCCGGAGCCGACGAAGCCGAACGTGGTGGACGCGCCCGCGCCCAGATTGCCGTTGTAGCTGACGTTGCGGGCGGTGATCGCGCCGCTGGTGCCGCTGGCCGTGGCGTTCCAGATCTGGGAGATCCGCTCGCCGCCGGTGAACGTCCAGCTCACGGCCCAGCCGCTGATCGGTCCGTCCGCGGTGACCCGCACCTCCGCCTGGAAGCCGCCGCCCCACTGGTTCACGATCCGGTAGGTCGCGGTGCAGCCGTCGCCGGGCGGCGGGCCGTCGTCGGTCGTGGTGGTCGTGGTCGTGGTGGTCGGCGTGGTGCCGCCCATGCCCGCGACCGCGCCGTCGTAGGCGGGCTTCTTCTGGTAGCTCTCGTTCCACACCAGGGCGGCGCCCTGGCCGGGGAAGACGTCCGGGATCCAGGAGAACTTGTCGGTGATGCCCCAGATCGTCACGCCCTTGCAGCGGGTGACGGCCCAGCAGGCCGCGAACGACTTCTGGTAGTCGGCCTTCTGGGTGGCCAGCTTCTGGGCGTCCGACGGCGTCTGCATGCGGATGTCCAGCTCGGTGATCGCCACGTCGACGCCGAGGTCGGCGAAGCGCTGCAGGTTCTGCCGGAAGTCGCCGGGCACCTGGTTGATGATCAGGTGCGCCTGGAAGCCCACGCCGTCGATCGGCACGCCCTGCTGCTTGAACTGGCGCACCAGGTTGTAGATCGCGGTGCTCTTGGCGTTGATCGCGTCGGTGCTGTAGTCGTTGATGTAGAGCTTGGCGCTCGGGTCCGCCGCGCGGGCGGCGCGGAAGGCGTCGGCGATGTAGGAGTCGCCCAGCTTCTGCTGCCAGAACGACTGGCGTCGGCTGCCGTCGTCGTTGAACGCCTCGTTCACCACGTCCCAGTGCGCAATGCGGCCCTTGTAGCGGGTCATCACCGTGGTGATGTGGTCGACCATCACCTGGCGCAGCTCGGTCGCGGACAGGTTCTGCACCCAGGACGGGGTCTGGCTGTGCCAGACCAGCGTGTGCCCGCGCACCATTTGACCGGTGGCCTCGGCGCGCTGCATGATCCGGTCGGCCTGCGCCCAGTTGTACTGCCCGCGCGAGGGCTGCAGCGCGTCCCACTTCATGGCGTTTTCCGCGGTCACCGAATTGAATTCGGTGTCGAGGATCGTGCCGTAGCTGCCGTCGGTGTACCTATTCGGGTCGACGGCCGTCCCCACATAGCGGCCCGATGACTCGGCGACGCCGCCGAGGCCCGCCGCCGCGGCACTGGTACCCGGCGCGGCCAGGGTGAGCAGGGCGGCCGCGGTGGCCGCGACGCTGGCGGCACCGGTGGCGGCCGCCCAGCGCTTGTCGACGAACTTCCGGAAAGACACGAGTTTCTCCTAGTTCCGCACGAACAACATTGTCAAGCGGAGCGTGGAGCCGCCCATCGCCCTGGCCGGCTGGTCCCATCCCACAGTTTCGAAAATTCGCGATTAATTGTCGAAACCAAGGGGATAATATCGGACTGGGAGCGCTTCCGGAAGATTACTCGGGCTTGCGGCGGTCGAGTTCGGCCGCCTGCTCGGGCGTGGGCGCGGTGCCGCCGAGGTGGGCGGGCAGCCACCAGCGGTCGTCCTCGCCGGACGGCTGGTCGGGGTAGTCGCGCTGGATCGTGTCCAGGAGGGCGGTCAGCCGGGACCGCAGGTCCTTCGTGAGGATGTCCATGTCGTCGTCCACAGTGGGGCGCGTCGGCTCGCCCGTCAGGATCGTGATGGGCACGTGCCGCTTGGTCAGCTCGCGCTTGCGGCCCTTGGTCCACATGCGCTGCGTGCCCCAGAGCGCCATCGGGATCAGCGGGACGCCCGCCTCCGCGGCCATCCGCACGGCGCCGGACTTGATGTCCTTGACGGTGAACGAGCGGCTGATCGTCGCCTCGGGGAACACCCCGACGACCTCGCCCGCGCGCAGCGCGTCAACGGCGGCCTGATAGGACTGCGCGCCCGCCGCCCGGTCGACGGAGATGTGGTGCATCCCGCGCATGAGCGGACCGGCCACCCGGTTCGCGAAGATCTCCCGCTTGGCCATGAACCGCACCAGGCGGCGGGCAGGCTGCGCGCCCAGCCCGCAGAACAGGAAGTCCAGGTAGCTGACGTGGTTGCAGGCGATGACCGCCCCGCCCGAAGTCGGGATGTGCTCCGCCCCGCGCACGTCGAGCCGCAGGTCCAGCAGGCGGAAGGCGGTCTTGGCGGCGAGGACGACGGGCGGGTAGACCAGCTCGGCCACAGGCACTCCACGGTTGTCGGCAAGTGCCCGAACTGTCCATCACCCGCCGTCCCCGCGCAACGTGATGCGCGTCCGGGTCAGCCGATGACGCGGATCTGGTCGGCCTGCGGGCCCTTGGGGCCCTGCACGACCTCGAACTCCACTCGCTGGTTCTCCTCGAGGCTGCGGTACCCGGTCGCCTGGATGGCGGAGAAGTGCGCGAACACGTCCGGGCCGTTGTCCTGTTGGATGAAGCCGAAGCCCTTTTCGGCGTTGAACCACTTGACCGTTCCAGTTGCCACGTTCTCTTCCTTCGCTTCGGCAGTGACGCCGCCAACACTATGGGAACACTCTGACACTTGTTCTCCGGCCGTGCCGGATTCAGCCTCGGGAGTTGCCCTGGGATCATGCGCGCCGCCACCGTGACGGGGTGGAGCCGACGATCTCGCGCAGCACCGCCGTGGCCGCCGACGCCGCCGCCGTGTGGGCGCTCGTGACCGACCTGCCCAGGATGGACCGCTTCAGCCCGGAGAACGTCGGCGGCCGCTGGCTCGACCCGGGCCCCGCGGTCGGCGCCCGGTTCCGGGGCACCAACCGCAACGGCGCCCGCGAGTGGTGGACCCGCGTGCGGGTCGTGGAGTGCGACCCGCCCCGCAGGTTCACCTTCGACGTGCGGACCCCGTTCGGGATCCGCGTCTCCCGCTGGTCCTACGAGATCACCCCGACCGAGCACGGGTGCGTGCTGACCGAGCACTGGTTCCGCGTGGGCAGCTGGTTCATCCGCCGCGTCATGGGCCCGAAGGTGACCGGGAGGCAGGACCGGCCCGGCTTCAACACCGAGTCGATCGAGCACACCCTGGCCGCGGTGAAGGCCCACGCGGAACTCACGGCGTGAACGCCTGGACGGCCGCGTTCTTCACCGCGTCGGAGACCACCGCGGCGCTGCCGAAGATGTCGATGTTCGCCGTGGCCGGGTCGCCGTCCATGCCGGGCGCCTTGCCCGCGGTCCGCTCCAGGAAGGCGCGGGTCTCCGCGGGCAGCACAGTGTCCTGGGCCAGCAGCAGCGGCTCGCCGTAGACCGCGAGCGTGGGCGTGCCCGCCAGCGCGTCGGGGAAGTTCATCCCGTTGGCGATGCCGACGCCCTCGCCGCGCAGCGCGCCGTCGACGACGTACTGCCCGGCGACCAGCGCGGCGGTCTCGAAGCGGTTCCGGCCGACGAACCGGTCGGTCAGGCTGCCCGCGCCGAAGGCGTTGACGGCGGCGGTGTCGGCGGCGCGGCCCGCGGTCGCGAGGGTCCATGCGCCGAACTGGGTCCTGCGCTGGCGCATGAAGGTGGCGGTCGCCGCGGGCATCACCGAGTCGTTGGTGAACATGAGCGCCCAGGTCTCGTCGCCCTGGCGGTTGATCGCGGCGGCCAGGCTGCCCGCGGCCAGCGCGTCGGGGAAGTCCATCCCGGTGGTGACGAAGAACCTGCTGGTGTCGGGCAGCTCGTCGGCGATCTTGATCGCGGTCTCGAACCGGTTGGCTCCCGCGAGCCGCTTGGTCGCGTAGCCCAGCTGCTTGATCGCGCTCTCGACCCCGGCGGACAGCGACGCCGTGCTGCCGAGCAGGTAGACGGTGCCGCCGGACGGCAGCACGCGCAGGATCTCCTCGCGCACCTCCGTGCGCAGCGCGGTCGGGGTGGTCAGCAGCAGCGGGGCGCCGAGGTGGCCTGCCAGCGGGCCGCCCGCGAGCGCGTCGGGGAAGTCGTCGCCTCGGGCGAGGACGACCGCCTTGGCCAGGTACGGCTCCTTGGCGTCCGCCGTCGCGGCGTCCGCCCACGTGCCCCGCGAGACGCACACGGCCGTCGTGTACCGGTCCCGGCCCGCGTAGCGCAGCGCCGTGGTCGTGCCGACCTTGTCCGCGGTCCGGCAGGTGTCGTCGACGGCCGCGGCCGCGGTCCCCGCGCCCGCCGCGACCCCGCCCGCGAGCACCGCGGCGGTGGCGGCGCAGGCCGCGAGCGCGCGGAAGTGTCGATAGCGCATGGTGTTCCTGTTTCCCTTCAGAGCAGGAGCGCCGGGCGAGTCGTCCGCGACTCACCCGGCGCCACTGGTCGTGCGTCAGTTGTTTACGAGAAGGCGATCAGCGCTTCGGTCGCGACGGAGCGGGACACGACGGCCTCGCTGCCGAGCACGTCGAGGAACGCGGCGGGCTGGCCGGTCTCCGGGTCGACGACCTCACCGGCGTGGCTCTGCAGGAACACCTTGGTCGCCGAGGGCAGCGCGGTGTCGGTCGACAGCAGCAGCGGCTGCGAGTAGTTCATCAGCATGCTGGTGCCCGCCAGGGCGTCGGGGAAGTTCATCCCGTTGGCCAGGCCGACGCCCGCGCCCCGCAGCCCCTCGGCGTCCTGGAACAGGGACTCGGCGATGACGGCCGCGGTCTCGAAGCGGTTCTTGCCGACGAAGGAGTCCACGACCTGCGGGGGGTACGCGCTGCGGACCGCCTGGTCGCCGGAGAGGCCCGCGGTCATCAGCAGCAGCTCGTTGCCGTGCTCGGCCGCGCGCGCGTCGATGAAGTTCATCGTGCTCGTGGGCATCCTGCTGTCGACGGTGAACAGCATCGCGATCGGCTTCTGCCCGGCCTGGGTCGCGCCGAGGGTGTAGTTGGCGGCGTAGGTGCCCGCGGCCAGCGCGTCCGGGAAGTTCATGCCGGTGGTGACGAAGAACAGGTTCGTCGAGCGCATCTCCTGGGCGATGCGGATCGCCGTGCCGAAGCGGTCGGAGCCCGCGAGGCGCTTGGTGGCGTAGCCCGCGGCGCGGAGCTCGCTGTTGATGCCGTCGGACAGCGACGCCGTGCTGCCGAGCAGGTACACCGTGCCGCCGGGGGCGAGCACGCGCGAGATCTCGGTCTTGACGTTGGGCAGCAGCCGGGTCGGGACGGTCAGCAGCAGCGGGCCGTCGACGTATCCGGCGAGCGGGCCGCCCGCGAGCGCGTCGGGGAAGGCGTCACCGCGGGCGAGCACCACGGCCTTGGCCTTCAGCACACCCTCGGTGGGGTCGTTGTGGTCCGACCAGGTCCAGTAGGAGGCGCAGGCCGCGGTCTCGTACCGGTTCGCCCCGGCGTAGCGGAGCATGGTCACCCCGTCGCCGTTGGTGCGGGTCCGGCAGTTCTCCGGCGCGACCGCGGCCGCACGGGTGTCGAGGCGGCGCGCGTCGACGCGCGCCGCGCGGTCGGCGGTCTTCCCCAGGACGTCGGCGCGCTCGGCCTTGCTCGGGGCGGTGGGCGCGGTCTCCGCGACGGCGGTCCCCGCGGCCGTGCCGCCGAAGACCAGGGCGGCCGCCAGGACGGCCATGCCGACACGGGCCACGCGGGGGCGTCGGGTGGGAGTGATGTGCACGGGTTCCTTTCCCCAGAGTCGATTTCACGGGCGGTTCGAGCAGCCCCCGACTGCTCGCCCCGCGAAGCCGGCCACAGTCTGCAAGACAACGCCCGGGATGACCAGAGCTTTGACCATCCGGCGGCCGGATCTCCGCCGTTTCTCCATGATGTGACGACGACGACAGGAACATCGCGCACCGACCACCCGTGGTGAACCGCCCCCCGGACGTCCGGTACCCTCTCCGGCGGAGGATTCGCATAGTGGCCTAGTGCGCACGATTGGAAATCGTGTTGGGTGTTAAAGCCCTCGCGGGTTCAAATCCCGCATCCTCCGCCACCGAGACGCCGGTCAGCAGACCGGCGTCTCGGCGTTTACCCGGCCACCCTCGGCCGGGCGGGCAGCAGGTCGGCGTGGTCGGCCGCGGCCTGGCCCGCGCCCCACCCGGTCGGGCTGCTGACCGCGCTGCGCCGGGTGCGCACGCCGGGGAAGAGCGCGGCGTAGGTCTCCTCGACGACCTGGTGGCGGCGGGCCAGCACGGGCAGGGCGCGCGCGTCGGTCGCCGTGGCGGTGGCCAGGTCGAGCCGGGTGCGGATGCGGTGGGCGTACCCGGCGAGGAAAGCGTTGCGGTAGGCGCGGGTGCGGCCCGGCGCGGTGGACAGCGCGCGGGTGGCCTGCACGCCCAGCGACGCCGACAGCACGGCGACGATCTCCAGGTCGGTCTCGTGGCCGACCAGCACCACGCAGCCCAGCCGGGGGTAGAACACCGAGCGGCAGCGGTTGGCCTCGGCGACGGCGTCGACCAGTTGGGCCTTCGCGGTCACATACGGGCGGGTGAGCCAGATGCGGCTCGCGGCGGCGCGCTGCGGGCGGGCGTCCATCGCCGCCTCCTCGAAGGCGTGTCGCGCCATCAGCTCCTGCGCCTTGGCCGAGAGCGCCTCGGCCTCCTGGGGGTAGGCGGTGGACTCGGCCTTGGCCAGCAACGCCCTCACCCTGGCGAGCACGCGCGCGTCCACGCCGCCCTCGGCGAGCGGGCCGGGACGGCCGGGCGGGGGCAGCAGGGCGGGCAGCGCGGGCAGGCCCGCGAACTCGGCGAGCACGTCCACCAGCCGGTCGAGCGCGTCGGCCAGGGAGAGGCCCGCGCGCTCGGCCCACTGCGGCAGGTGCGGCTCCCCGCGCCGCCACCACACCTCGGCCGCGGCGCGCGACTCGGCGGCCCAGCGCGGGTGCAGGTGCGCGGCCGGGTGCCGGGCGGTGTCGGCGGCGACGGCGTCGAGCGCGAGGTCGGCGAGATGGCGCGGGACGGCGGCGGCGACGTCGGCGGGCGTCCAGCCGCGCTCCCACAGCTCGGTCAGCGCCTTCGTCAGCGCGGCGGCCGCCGCTGCCCCGACGACGGCCGGGCCGAGGTCGGCGAGCTCGCGCACCCCAGCCGCCCCGCCGCGCGCCCTGACCTGGGCGGACCCGATGAGCCGGGCGGCGACCACCGCAGCCGAGACTCGATCATGTGTTCGCATGCGGACATCATGCCGGGTCGGCCCGACAGTTATCGACCATCCGTTCGAACGAAGACCGCCCGCCGCCCCGGTCGGGGGCGGCGGGCGGTGCGGACGCCTCAGTCCTCGTCGGCCGCGTGGTCCGGCGTGCCCGGGTTCGGGTCGCGGGACAGGTCGATCAGCGGGTGCACCTCGGCGCCCTCGGGCGCGCGGTGCTTGCCCGGGCGGTCGTCGTCCGACACGTGTTTCCTCCACACACTCCAGCGGGCTCCCCCGAGCCCGGTCAGCCGGAGGCTACCCCCGGTGACCCCGCACCCACCTCTCGATGCCGTCCGCGGTGATGGGGAGTGCGGCGGAGATCACCTCGTGCCCGTCGGCGGTGACCACCAGGTCGTCCTCGATGCGCACGCCGACGCCGCGCAGCTCCGGCGGCACGGTCAGGTCGTTCGGGTGGAAGTAGAGGCCCGGTTCGACGGTCAGCGCCATGCCCGGCTCCAGCTTCGCCTCGTGGTAGGCCTCCGCCCGGGACGCGGCGCAGTCGTGGACGTCCAGGCCGAGGTAGTGGCCGACGCCGCAGACGATGTAGCGGCGGTGGTGCTGCCCGTCGGGGTCGAGCGCCTTCTCCACGGAGGCGGGCAGCAGGCCCCAGTCGTGCAGCCCCTCGGCCAGCACGCGCATGGCGGTGTGGTGGAACGCGCGGTAGTCCGCGCCGGGGCGGACCTCCGCCATCGCCTTGACGTGGGCGTCGTGCACGAGGTCGTACACCTGGCGCTGGGCGGCGGAGAACTCGCCGTTGACCGGGAAGGTGCGGGTGACGTCGGCGGTGTAGAGGGTGTCCAGCTCCACGCCCGCGTCGAGCAGCAGCAGGCCGTCCTCGGGCACCGGCCCGTCACAGCGCGTCCAGTGCAGCACGGGCGCGTGCGGCCCCGCGGCGACGATGGAGGCGTAGCCCGGCCCGTTGCCCGCGGTGCGCGCCCGCCGGTCGAAGGTGCCCTGCAGCCACCGCTCCCCACCGCCGCGGACGGCGGTGTCGAGTTCGCGCGCGACATCGGCGAAGCCCAGGACGGTGGCGTCGACGGCGGCCTTGAGCTGGCCGATCTCCCAGTCGTCCTTGATCCGGCGCAGCTCGGCCAGGGTGGTCCGCAACTCGGCGCTGTGCGCGTCGACGTGGGCGTCGAGCAGCGGGTCGACACCCTTGGCGGCCAGCACGGCGGGCAGGCGGCCGCGCAGCGAGCGCGCCAGCCCCTCCAGCGGCAGGCAGACCAGGCCCAGCGCGGCCGACCACTCGGCCAGCCCGGGCGCGGCCCCGATCCACAACTCGCCGTCCCGGGCGTTGGCGAAGAAGTCGGGCTCGTCCGGCCCAGCGGGTTCCCGCAGGTGCAACACGGCGTCGTGGCCGTCGCCGACGGGGTGCATGACGAGGATCGCGCCCTCGGCGTAACAGCCGGTCAACCACGCGAAGTCGCTGTCGGCGCGGAAGAGGTAGTCGGTGTCGTTGGACCGCACGGGCGCCCGCCCCGCGGCGATGGCGATCCGCTTCCCCGGAAATGCCCGCGACAACCGCTCCCGATGCGCGGCCGCCGCCTCGGCCGCCCCCGCCACCGCCCGAACCGCCCGATCGGCAGGCCCCCAGTCGTCGCGCACGAAGTCCCTGAATCCCTGTGCTGCCACCAAATTCGACGGATCACGTCGAGCCGGGCGGTCGCTCATGCCCACTCCTCACCTGGTCGGTAGACCCCCAGGGTAGAAGGCGGCCCGATACACGAGCCCCGACGGCCTCGCACGCCTTTCACGAAAGATCGCCAACCCGGGTGGACTTACCGCCCCCCGTGTCTCCACCCGCCCCTTCCCCCCTGAACCCGAAACGTTCAGGGAGGCCCCCATGCTCACCACTCTGCCCACCCCCACCTCACACGCCAACCACCCCACCCGACCCGCACAGCCCGCCCAACCTGAGCCCGTCCCGCTGCCGGAGCCCGCGCGACCGCAATGCACCGCGCTGTCGGAGCAGCCCGCGCGACCCCAGCCCACCCCACTGCCAGCCCCCACCCAACACCCCGAAAGCCCCGCGCTCCCCAACCACACCCCGCCACCGATCCGCCCCACGTCCCCCGCCGCGCGCCGCCCCCATCCCCTCCGCCGCTGCCCGCCCCCACACCACTACCTCACCCGCCTGGTGACGGCCCTCGTCGAGACCATGGCAGGCCGCCGTGGCCCCAACCAACTAGCCCCCCACCTCACCTACCCCGCCCAAACCGCCCTCCGCGTCCTCCCCCGCCAACCCCGAACCCTCCGCCTCCGCTCAGTCCACGTCTGCCAAGTCCACCCCACCGCCGTGGAGGTGGCCGCCACCCTCGACACCCCCACCCGCGCCAAGGCCCTCGCCGCCCGCCTCGAACACACCACCAGGGGCTGGCAATTCACCGCCCTACACCTGATCGGCGGCTGATGCCCAACCCCACCCCTCGCACCCGCCGAACCGTCCCCGCGCACGGGGACGATGGGCGGTCGGCCGCCTCGCTCTTGCCAGCGCCCGGACCAGCCCCAGCTTGTGCGGGGACGACAGATTCGGGTCCGCATTGGTCGTCGCGTAAACGGGACCAGCCCCGCACGTGCGGGGACAACCAGTGGTTGCTCGTCGCGGAGCAGGTCCTCGAGGACCAGCCCTGCGCGTGCGGGGACGACACTTCCTGACCTGCGAGCTTATCGGCGGCACAGCGGTTTTCGTTCACTTGTGTAGCGGCGGCGGGCTGTCCCGCTTGCTGTCGAGCGGGCCGCTCGAGAGGCGGTGCTTCGAGGGGTCGGCTCTGGGGAGTCCTGGAGCCGAAGGGTGGATCGAGGCGGAGCGGGCAGCGTTTGCCCGGCCCGTGGCGTCTGGGACACGGGGGCGCAAGGCTCGTCAACGGGCGATGGATCAGTTACGGATGTGCGGACCGAGTCAGCGACGAAAGGCGAGGGCTCGCAGGCAGGGCGGAAAGACAAAACGCCGGTTGCCTGAAGTAGGCAACCGGCGTTCGTGTCGTTCAGAGCGGTGGCGGTGGGATTTGAACCCACGGACGGGGGTTGCCCGTCACGCGCTTTCGAGGCGCGCTCCTTCGGCCGCTCGGACACGCCACCGCCGATGAGGGTACCGAACGGGGTTTCGAGGGCCGTGGGTGGGTTACCGGTGGAACCGGTCCTTCATGTCCCGGACCGCGCCGGTGGCTCGGTCGCGCAGGGTGTGGCCTGCTTCCTTGATCTCGCCGCTGGTCTGGTCGGCCTTGCCGGAGGCCTCCATGTCGCGGTTGTCGGTGGCGTGGCCCAGCTTCTCCTTGGCGTGGCCCAGCATCTGCTCGGCCTTGTCCTTGGCCTTGTCGAACATGCTCATGGTGCACTTCCTTCCCTCGGTTGAGGGGTGTCCAACTCGGCCACGCAGACCACTTCATTGTGACTCAAATCACATCAAAGAAATCGATCAGCAGCGCCGCGCACTCCTCCGCCAGGACGCCGCCCTCGACCTCGGGGCGGTGGGGGAGGCGGCGGTCGCGGACGACGTCCCAGAGGGAGCCGACGGCGCCCGTCTTGGGCTCCCATGCGCCGAAGACCACTCGGGAGACCCGGGCCAGGACCAGCGCGCCCGCGCACATCGTGCAGGGCTCGACGGTCACGGCGAGGGTGCAGCCCGTCAGCCGCCAGCCGTCGCCGTGGAGGGCGGCGGCCGCGCGCAGGGCGAGGACCTCCGCGTGGGCGGTCGGGTCGCCGGTGGCCTCGCGGGCGTTGCAGGCCGAGGACAGGACGCGGCCGTCCGCGTCCACCACGACCGCGCCGATCGGGACGTCGCCGGTCAGCGGGGCCTTCCTGGCCGCGTCGAGCGCCAGTCGGACCAGGTCGGCGGACCTCACTGCAGGATGGTGTCGAGGTGCTTGGCGAACTCGTCGGCGAAGCCGAGCCGCTGGGCGATCATCTGCAGCTGCTCGTCGGGGTAGAGGTCCATCTCGTCCACGATGACCTGCATCTCCGCGGCGGGCAGGCCCAGGTCGGCGAGCAGGTCGAGGGAGCCCTCCGGCCAGACGTCGTCGACGTCGTCGGGCGGCTCGACGCGCAGCAGGTCGAGGGTGTCGGCGGCGATGTCGTAGTCCAGCGCGGCGGCGGCGTCCGACAGCAGCAGGGCGACCCCGCCGGGACTCGGGCGCAGCACGATGAAGAACTCGTCGTCCACGGCGAGCAGTCCGAAGACCGCCCCGGTGGACCGGATCCGGCGCAGCTCGGTGATCGCCGCGTCCAGTTCGCGCAGGGCGGCGTCGTCCATCGCCGCGCAGCGCCACCGCCCGTCCTCGCGGATGACGGCGACCCCGAACCCCGGCACCTGCTCGGCCATGAGGCACACGGTATTCCGCCCGGGGAATCGGTGCCAGTATCGGGGAATGACCACACCGTTGACGGATGATCCCAGGTTCACCGGCCTGCGCGAAGCCGCCCACGCCCTGCAGCCCCGCACCGTGGCGCTGCGCAGGCTCCTGCACCGCCACCCCGAGGAGGGGCTGCTGCTGCCCCGCACCCAGCAGGCCGTGATCGAGGCGCTCGACGGCCTCGACCTCAAGATCACCACGGGCGAGTCCGTCGGCTCGGTCGTCGCCGTGCTCGACGGCGGCAGGCCCGGGCCCGCCGTGCTGCTGCGCGGCGACATGGACGCGCTCCCGCTGCAGGAGGACACCGGCCTGGAGTTCGCCTCCGAAGTGGACGGTTCGATGCACGCGTGCGGGCACGACACCCACACCGCGATGCTCGCCTCCGCCGCGCGGCTGCTGCACGAGCGCCGGTCCGAGCTGGCCGGACAGGTCGTGTTCATGTTCCAGCCCGGCGAGGAGGGCTACCACGGCGCCAAGCACATGCTCGACGAAGGCCTGCTCGACGTGGCCGACGCGCCGGTCGAGAAGGCGTTCGCGCTGCACATCACGTCCAAGGAGGAGTCCGGTGTGGTGCGCTGCCGCCCCGGCCCGCTGATGGCCAGCGCGAACATGTTCACCATCACCGTCACCGGCCGGGGCGGGCACGCCTCGATGCCGTCGGACGCCTGCGACCCCGTGCCCGCCGCCGCGGAGATGGTCGGCGCGCTGCAGACCGTCGTGACCCGGCGGATCAGCGTGTTCGAGCCCGCCGTGCTCACCATCGCCAGCATCGTCGCGGGCACGACGACCAACATCATCCCGGAGACCGCCCAGCTCAAGGGCACCCTGCGCACCCTGTCCGAGCAGACCCGCAAGATCATGCTGGACGAGATCCCCAAGGTCTGCGAGCACATCGCGGCCGCGCACAGCTGCACCGTCTCGTTCCAATTCGAACCCGGCTACCCGGTGACGGTCAACGACGACGCCGTGGCCGACCGCGTCCTGGACCTCGCGGCCGCGGTGCTCGGCCCGAAGCACGCGACCCGGATGCCGAACCCGATCATGGGCGCGGAGGACTGGTCGTACGTGTTGGAGCGCGTGCCCGGCGCGATGGCGTTCCTGGGCGCCTGCCCGCCGGAGACGACCCCGGTGGACGCCCAGCCGAACCACTCGAACCGGGTGGTGTTCGACGAGGCCGCGTTCCCGCACGGCGTGGCCGCGTACGCCGCGTTCGCGCTCGACGCGCTGCGCTAGCCCCGCTCGGTCGGGGTCGTCGGTGGTCCCCGGTAGGGTCGTGGCGTGGCGCTCGCCCTCTACCGCAAGTACCGGCCGGCGACCTTCGCCGAGGTCGTCGGGCAGGAACACGTCACCGTCCCGCTGCGCACGGCGCTGGCCGCCGGGCGGGTCAACCACGCCTACCTGTTCTCCGGCCCGCGCGGCTGCGGCAAGACCTCCAGCGCCCGCATCCTCGCCCGGTCGCTGAACTGCGAGCAGGGGCCCACCGACGAGCCCTGCGGCACCTGCGACTCGTGCGTGTCGCTGGCCCCCAACGGCCCGGGCAACGTCGACGTCGTCGAGCTGGACGCGGCCAGCCACGGCGGCGTCGACGACGCGCGCGAGCTGCGCGACCGCGCCTTCTACGCGCCAGCGCAGTCCCGGTACCGGGTGTTCATCGTCGACGAGGCGCACATGGTCACCACGCAGGGCTTCAACGCCCTGCTGAAGATCGTGGAGGAGCCGCCGGAGCACCTGGTCTTCATCTTCGCCACGACCGAGCCGGAGAAGGTGCTGCCGACCATCCGGTCGCGCACGCACCACTACCCGTTCCGGCTCATCCCGCCGGGCGCGATGCGCGAGCTGCTGGAGCGCAACTGCGCAGCCGAGGGCGCCGTCGTCGAGCCCGCGGTGTTCCCGCTGGTCATCCGGGCGGGCGGCGGCTCGGCCCGGGACACCCAGTCGGTCCTGGACCAGCTGCTGGCGGGCGCGGGCCCGGAGGGCGTGACCTACGAGCGCGCGGTCTCCCTGCTCGGCGTCACCGACTCGGCGCTCATCGACGAGATGGTCGACGCCCTGGCCACCGGCGACGCGGCGGCGGTGTACGGCACGGTCGACGCCCTGGTCGAGGCGGGCCACGACCCGCGCCGCTTCGCCGCCGACCTGCTCGACCGCCTGCGCGACCTCGTCCTGCTGCGCGCGGTCCCGGACGCGGCCACGCGCGGTCTGGTCAGCGCGCCAGCCGACCAGCTGGAGAAGATGACCGGCCAGGCGGAACGCCTCGGCCCGGCCGCACTGACCCGCTACGCCGAGATCGTCCACGCGGGCCTGATCGACATGCGCGGGGCGACCGCGCCCCGGCTGCTGCTGGAGCTGCTCTGCGCACGCATGCTCCTGCCCGGCGCGGTCCCGACCGACGCCGTCGCCGACTCGGCGGTGCTGCAGCGGCTGGAGCAGTTGGAGACCCGGGTGGCCGCGGGCCAGCCCGGTGTCGCCGCCCCGGCCCGTCAGCCGAGCGCCGAACCCGCGGCCCGGCAGCCACGCCCCGCCGAGGCGGCCCGCCCGCAGCGGCCCGCCGAACCGGCGGCCGAGCGCCCGGCGTCCCGTCAGCAGTTCACCCGCCCGTCCGCGCGCGCCGCGTCCGACGAGTCCGCCCGGCCGAACACCGCCCCGGCCGACCGCTCCCCGGCAGCCCGGCCCGCCGAAGGCCAGGCACCCCGGCCCGCCGAGGGCCAGGCCGCCCGTCCCGCCGAGGGCCAGACTCCCCGGCCTGCCGAGGCCCAGGCGCCCGCCGAGCCCGCCGCAGCGGGCGCGATGGACGCCGCCGCGTTCCGCCGGGTCTGGCCGGAGATCCTCGCCGCCGTCCGCACGACCGCGACCAGCCGCAGCACGCACGCCATGCTGCTGCCCGCCGCCGTGCAGTCGGTAGAGGGCAACACGGTGGTCATCGGCCACCCGGCCCAGCCGCTGGCCGTGCGCCTCACCGAGCCGCGCAACGCCGAGGCCATCGCCCAGGCGATCAGCTCCGTCGTGGGCGGCAGCTGGCAGGTCCGCTGCGTGCACGCGGGCGCGGGCGCCGCGGCGCCGCCCGCCCCGGCCCGCCAGGCCGCGCCCCCGCCGCAGCGGCCCGACCCGCCGCAGCGCCGCTACGTCCCGGCCGCCGACCTGCCCCCCGAGCCCCCGCCGGACCCCGACCCGCCCCCGCCGGAGCCGGAGGACGAGGAGGAGATGCTCGCCGAGGCCGCCCGCACGCCGAACCCGGCCGCCGACGGCGAGGCCCGTCAGGACCCGGAAGAGGCCATGCTCCAACTCCTGGCCGACAAACTCGGCGCGAAACCGGTCGACAAGTAGTCAGCCGTCCACACCGGACTCAGAGCGGGATCGTGCGGACGAAGGCGGACTGGGCGACCACGGTGGCCGCGCCGTCCGCGGTGGCGACGGCCACCGTCGTCGAGTCCGGTGTCCACACGGGAGCGCCGTGGGCGTCGAGTTCGGCGGCGCGCAGGAAGTCGCCGGTGCCCGCGTGGTGGAAGCTGACCCTGCCGTCGTCCACGATCGCCAGGCGGCGGCCGTCCGGGGCGGCGACGGCGACCGCGTCCGGGGGCAGCCCGGTGACCAGGGGCTCCCAGGTGTCGCGCTCGACGTCGTAGCGGGAGACCTCGCCGTCGGCGTTGGCGATCATCCGGGCCGAGTCGGGCAGCCAGGACAGGTGGTGGTGGCCGCCGTCCGCCTGCTCCGGGCAGATCAGGCGGACGTGGTCGTCCTCGGTGACGGGCATCGTGTCGACCAGGACGAGCTTGCGGGGCAGGCGGATGGCGATGTGGCGGCTGTTCGGGCTGACCGACGCGGACCGGACGTCGCCGCCTCGGGTGTAGACCGCCTGCTCCTCGCCGACGAACACGTTGCGGATCATCACGTCCCACAGCAGCCGGTGGCGCGGGTTGGCCCGGTAGACGACCCGCCCGGGCAGCACGCCGAGCAGCTCGACAGCGTGGTCGGCGCTCACCAACCGCCTGGTCCTGCCGCGCTCGCGCAGCATCAGCGCGGGGCCGTCCTGGTAGACGACATCGCGGGTGCCGGGCAGGTAGCGGGCCTCGCCGCCCGCGGGCCCGAGCGGCGTCGCCCGGCCCGTCGTGTCGAGTTCGACCAGGCCATCGTCGGTGCTGATCAGCAAGCGGTCGGCGGCGTCGAGTACCCGGATCCCGGACATGATCTCCACCCTGTCACAGCGCCGTGACCGGGGCGCGGATGGCCCGACTAAGCTGGGTGGGAGACAGCTCCCGACCTGGAAGGGGTCGCAGTGTTCCCTGGTGGCGGCACACCCGACATGCAGGCGATCCTCGAGCAGGCGCAGAAGATGCAGGAGCAACTGCTCGCCGCGCAGCAGGAACTCGCCGACGCCGAGGTCGAGGGCTCCGCGGGCGGCGGCATGGTCAAGGCGACCGTGTCCGGCTCGGGCGAGCTCAAGGCCCTGGTCATCGACCCCAAGGTGGTCGACCCCGACGACGTGGAGACGCTCTCCGACCTCGTGATCGCCGCGGTCCGCGACGCGGGCGCCAACGCCCAGAAGCTCGCCGAGAAGACGATGGGCCCGCTTGCGGGCGGATTGGGCGGCGGGTTCGGCCTGCCCGGGATGTAGCCGTGTACGAGGGACCGGTCCAGGACCTGATCGACGAGCTGGGGCGGCTGCCCGGGGTCGGTCCGAAGAGCGCTCAGCGCATCGCCTTCCACCTGCTGGCGGCCGAGCCCGCCGACGTGACCCGGCTGCAGGAGGCACTGCAGAAGGTCAAGGAGGGCGTCGTCTTCTGCGACGTCTGCGGCAACGTCTCCGCCGAGCAGACCTGCCGCATCTGCCGCGACGCCCGCCGCGACGCGACGGTGGTGTGCGTGGTGGAGGAGCCCAAGGACGTCCTGGCCGTGGAGCGCACCCGCGAGTTCAAGGGCCGCTACCACGTGCTCGGCGGCGCGCTGGACCCGCTGTCCGGCGTCGGGCCCGACCAGCTGCGCATCCGCCAGCTGCTGGCCCGCATCGGCGGCGAGGAGATCACCGAGGTGATCCTGGCGATGGACCCCAACACCGAGGGCGAGGCCACCGCCACCTACCTGGTCCGCATGCTGCGCGACTTCCCCGGGCTCACCGTCACCCGCCTGGCCTCGGGCCTGCCGATGGGCGGCGACCTGGAGTTCGCCGACGAGCTGACCCTGGGCCGCGCCCTCTCCGGCCGCCGCACCATGTGAGTTCCGGATGATGACGTCATATGATGTCATCATCCGGATGGTGCGATCATATGACGGCATCATCTGAAACCCCGTGGCTGGGCCCGCCCAAGCTGGGGGCGGTCCGGGTCGTGGCGGTCGACGGGCCGTCGGGGTCGGGGAAGTCGACGTATGCCGTCGAACTGGCGCGGAAGCTGCCCGGGCGGGTGCGCGTCGTGCGCACCGACGACTTCGCCACCTGGGACGACCCGGTCGCCTGGTGGCCCCGGCTCCGCGACGGAGTCCTCCTCCCGCTCGCCGAGGGCCGCCCCGGACGCTATCGCCGCACCGAATGGACCGAAGGCCGCCCGCACCCCGGCGCCTGGGTGGACGTCGAGCCGCCGGACGTCCTCATCGTCGAGGGCGTCTCCGCGGGCCGCCGCGCCATAACACCGGTGTTGTCCGCTTTGGTGTGGATCGAGGTCGACGACCCCGCCGTGCGGCTGGAACGGGCGGTCGCCCGTGACGGTGAGTCGTGCCGTCCGGAGTTGATCGCGTGGCAGCGGTTCGAGGCCGGGTGGTTCGCCGTGGACGGCACGCGCGAGCGCGCGACACACCGGCCGCTCACCGGATGATCGATGTCCGTTATCCGGACGAATGCTCCCGAAAACTCACGTATCGCACCGGCATCACCACATTCAGCTAATTCTGTGGATGTCACTTGGCCGGATCGTGACCTGCGGTAGTGAAGCCAGACCGATATAAGCGGCTATGGTCCCCACCACACGCCGGATAGCCGCGCGCTCGCAACACGGCCGCGGACCGACCAGACGACGTCTCAAGGGGTGGCAAGATGCTCCAAACGCGGGTAACCCGACCACGCCGCATAGCCCTGATCGGGCTGGCGGGCGCGGTCGCGGTCTCGTTGTCCGCCTGTGCCGAATCCGAGCGCGGTCCCGACGCGGGCGGCGGCGAGGGCCAGACCGGCGGCACGCTGGTGTTCGGCGCGGCTGGCGCGCCGTCGAACTTCGACCCGTTCTTCGCCTCCGACGGCGAGACCTTCCGGGTGACGCGGCAGATCTACGAGGGCCTGGTCGGCATCACGCCGGGGACCGCGGACCTCGAGCCGGAGCTGGCCACCGAGTGGACCCCCAGCCCTGACGGCCTGAACTGGACGTTCAAGCTGCGCACCGGCGTCACCTTCCACGACGGCACGCCGTTCAACGCCGACGCGGTCTGCAAGAACTTCGAGCGCTGGTACAACCAGACCGGCGCGGGCGCCACGGCGGCGCTGTCCTACTACTGGATCGAGAACTTCGGCGGCTTCAGCGACGGCAAGCAGCCCTCGCTCTACAAGTCCTGCACGGCCAAGGACGAGAGCACGGTCGAGCTCGCCCTCACCCGCTTCACCGCGCGGTTCCCGACCATGCTGTCGCAGTCGGCGTTCGCCATCCAGAGCCCGACCGCGATGGAGAAGTACAAGGCCGACGACGTTAAGGCGCAGGGCGACAGCTTCATCTTCTCCGAGTACGCCCGCAGCCACCCGACGGGCACCGGGCCGTTCAAGTTCGTCTCCTACGACGAGGCGAACGGCACCATCGAGCTGGCCCGCAACGACGCCTACTACGGCGACAAGGCCAAGCTGGACAAGCTGATCTTCCGGGTCATCCCCGACGAGACCGCCCGCAAGCAGGCGCTCGAGGCCGGTGACATCGACGGCTACGACCTGCCGTCGCCCGCGGACTGGGCCTCCCTCAAGGAGGGCGGCTACAACCTGATGATCCGCGACCCGTTCAACATCCTGTACCTGGGCATCACCCAGAAGAACAACGACGCGCTGAAGGAACTCAAGGTCCGGCAGGCGCTCGCCTACGCCATCGACCGCGAGACGCTGGTCAAGTCCGTCCTCCCCGAGGGCGCCGAGGTGGCCAAGCAGTTCTACCCGCCGACCGTCGTCGGCTACGCCAACGACGTGATGGAGTACCCGCACGACCCGGCGAAGGCCAAGCAGCTGCTCGCCGAGGCGGGCTACGAGAACCTGAAGGTCAAGTTCTGGTGGCCGACGCAGGTCAGCAGGCCGTACATGCCGAACCCGCAGAGCATCTTCGGCGCCATCCAGGAGGACCTGCAGGCCGCGGGCATCACCGTCGAGCCGGTCAGCAAGCCCTGGGCCGGTGGCTACGTCGACGACGTCGAGGTCGCGCGCGCCGAGCTGTTCCTGCTGGGCTGGACGGGTGACTACAACTCCCCGGACAACTTCATCGGCACCTTCTTCGGCACCACCGAGAACCAGTTCTGGACCTCCGGCTCCCCGTGGGCCGAGGACCTGGCCACCGCCATCGACGCCGCCGACGCCACCGTCGACAACGGCGAGCGCGACGCCAAGTACCAGGACATCAACCGCAAGCTGATGGCCGAGTACCTGCCCGCCATCCCGATCTCGCACTCCCCGCCCGCGATCGTGGTCTCCTCCAAGGTCCAGGGGCTGGTCCCCAGCCCGCTGACCCAGGAGGAGTTCGGCCCGGTCAGCGTCACGAGCTGATCGGCGAGCAGTGCTGCGTTACACCGTTCGACGGGTGCTGCAACTGGTGCTCGTGGTCTGGGTGCTCTCGGTGCTGATCTTCGCGTGGTTGCGCTCGCTCCCAGGAGGGCCGGTCTCGGCCCTCCTGGGGGACCGGGGCACCGCGGAGACCCGCGCCCAACTGACCGAGGCGCTCGGACTCGACGACCCCATCTTCGTCCAGTACCTGCGATTCGTCGGCCGCGCGCTGACTGGGGACTTCGGCACATCCACCGGCGTCTCGCCGGGCAAGCCAGCCATGGACCTGTTCATGGAGCGCTTCCCGGCCACCATCGAGCTGAGCATCGCGGCGGTCCTGATCGCCCTGGTCACGGCCATCCCGCTCGGCTACGTCGCGGCCCGGCGCCGCGGCGGTTGGCTGGACAACACCGGGATCGTCGGGTCGATGATCGGCATCTCGATCCCGATCTTCTTCCTGGCCTTCCTGCTCAAGTACCTGATCTCGATCAAGCTCGGCCTGCTGCCCACCGGCGGCAGGCAGTCGGCGACGATCGACGCCACCCGGGTCACCGGCTTCTTCGTCCTCGACGGGCTGCTCACCAGGGAGTGGGACGCCGCGTGGGACGCGCTGCGGCACCTGTTCCTGCCCGCGCTGGCGCTGGCGTCCATCCCGTTCGCGGTGATCTTCCGGATCACCCGGGCGTCGGTGCTGGACGTCATGGACGAGGACTACGTGCGCACGGCGCGCTCGAAGGGCCTGGCGGGCCGGGTCATCCGCGACCGGCACATCCTGCGCAACGCGATGCTGCCGGTGGTCACCACCGTCGGCCTGCAGACCGGCGCGCTGCTGTCGGGCGCGGTGCTCACCGAGACCGTGTTCGCCTGGCAGGGCATCGGGCAGGCGCTGGCCATCGGGTTCGAGCGCAAGGACTTCCCCGTGCTCCAGGTGGTCATCATCGCGGCGGCGATGGCCTACGTGCTGGTCAACCTGCTGGTCGACCTGTCGTACGCCGTGATCGATCCGCGCATCCGCACGGCGCAGAAGGGGAGCTGAGACATGGCGTCGGCACGCGCGACGAAGATTGACAGGCTCGCCGGCCTGGCCGTGCGGTCCCCGGACGACCAGGACCCCGACGGCGCCGGGCCGGACAGCGGGCTCAGCCTCGCCGCGTCCGCGTGGCGCAGGCTGCGGCGCAACCCGGTGTTCATCGTGGGCGCCGTGGTGATCGGGCTGTTCCTGATCCTGGCGGTGCTGGCCCCGCTCATCGCCCCGCACGACCCGGGGCTGCGGCTGCTGGAGGACCAGGTCTCCCGCGCCCGCAACGAGATCCCGCCCGCCCAGCCGGGCCACCCGATGGGCGGCGACCAGTTCGGCCGGGACTTCTTCTCCCGGATGCTGCTGGGCTCGCAGCAGACGCTGATGGTCGCCGTGCTCGCCACGGTGATCGGCCTCGGCGGCGGCCTCGTGCTGGGCACGCTCGCGGGCGCGTTCGGCGGCTGGGTGGACACGCTCGTCATGCGGATCGTGGACGTCATGCTGTCCATCCCGTCCCTGCTGCTGGCGGTGTCCATCGGGGCGCTGTTCAGCCAGCAGACCCAGTTCACCGTGATCCTCGCGGTGGCCATCGTGCAGATCCCGATCTTCGCGCGGCTGCTGAGAGGCACCATGCTCGGCGTGCGGGAGAGCGACCACGTGCTGGCCGCCCGCGCGCTGGGCGTCAAGGGGCGCTCGATCGTGTTCCGGCACATCCTGCCCAACTCGCTCGGCCCGGTGATCGTGCAGTCGACCCTGGTGCTGGCGATCGCCATCCTCGACGCGGCCGCCCTGTCCTTCCTGGGCCTGGGGGCCGCCGACGACGCGACTCCGGAATGGGGACAGATGCTCGGCAACGCCCAGGACTTCTTCGACAGCCAGCCGCACCTGGCCATCTGGCCAGCGGCCTGCATCGTCGTGGTCGCGCTGGGCTTCACCCTGGTCGGCGAGTCGATGCGCGAGGCGCTCGACCCCCGGCAGCGGCGGTGATGGGGATGGCGCTGCTGGAAGTGCGCGACCTGGCCGTCTCCTTCCGCCGCAAGGGGGAGGAGCCCACGGCCGCCGTCGACGGGATCAGCTTCGACGTGCACCCCGGCCAGACCGTCGGTCTGGTGGGGGAGTCCGGCTGCGGCAAGTCCGTCACGTCGCTGGCGATCATGGGCCTGCTGCCGCAGCGCGGCAACCAGGTCACGGGGTCGGTGCGGTTCGAGGGCACCGAGCTGCTCGGGCTCTCGCAGAAGGCGATGGACGAGCGGCGCGGCCGGGACCTGGGCATGGTGTTCCAGGACCCGCTGTCCTCGCTCAACCCGGTCATCCCGGTCGGGCTGCAGGTCGCGGAGGTGCTGCAGCGCCACCGCGGCCGCTCCCGCAAGGAGGCCATGGCCGAGAGCGCCGAGCTGCTCGACCGGGTCGGCATCCCCGACCCGACGCGGCGCATCGACGAGTACCCGCACCAGCTCTCCGGCGGGATGCGGCAGCGGGCGCTGATCGCGATCGCGCTCGCCTGCCGCCCCCGGCTGCTGATCGCCGACGAGCCCACCACGGCGCTCGACGTGACGATCCAGGCGCAGATCCTCAAGCTGCTCTCGGAGATGGTGACCGGCACCGACACCGCGCTCATCATGATCACCCACGACCTCGGCGTCGTGGCGGGTCTGTGCGACGAGGTGAACGTGATGTACGGCGGGCGGATCGTCGAGCGGGCGAAGCGGCACGAGCTCTTCGCCGAGCCCCGGCACCCCTACACCGCGGGCCTGCTGGCCTCGATCCCGCGGCTGGACGCGCCGCGCGGGGAGAAGCTGGTGCCGATCCGCGGCTCGGTGGCCGACAACATCCCGTGGACGCACGCCTGCGCGTTCGCCCCGCGCTGCCCGAACGCGCTGGACCGGTGCGTCGAGGTGACGCCGGAGCTGGTGGACGACCGGGGCGGGATGCTGCGCTGCCACAACCCCGTGGAGCCCGCGCTGCGGGCGGGCGCAGAGGAGGTGCGGGCGTGAGCGAGCCAGCGGAGCGGGGCGATGCCCTGCTCACCGTCGACGACCTCAAGATGCACTTCCCGATCAAGCGCGGCGTCGTGCTCGACCGCACGGTCGGCTACGTCTACGCCGTCGACGGGGTGAGCCTCGAGGTCAGGCGCGGCGAGACCTACGGCCTGGTCGGCGAGTCCGGCTGCGGCAAGACCACGCTCGGGCGCGGCATCCTCAAGCTGGTCGAGCCCACGGCAGGCCGGGTCGTCTTCGACGGCACGGACCTGTCCGGCCTGCGCGGCGAGCCGCTGCGGCGGATGCGCAGGCGCATGCAGATGGTGTTCCAGGACCCGCTGTCCAGTTTGGACCCGCGCCAGTCGGTCGAGTCGCTGCTCGTGGAGGGCATGCGCGCGCACGACCTGGACAAGGGCAAGGAGAGCACGGCGAAGCGCCTGCGGGAGCTGCTGACCGCGGTCGGCCTGCCGTCGACCGCGCTGCGCAAGTACCCGCACGAGTTCTCCGGCGGGCAGCGCCAGCGGATCGGGATCGCCAGGGCCCTTGCCCTGGAACCGGACCTGATCGTGGCCGACGAGCCGGTGTCCGCGTTGGACGTCTCGGTGCAGGCGCAGGTGATCAACCTGCTGGAGGACCTGCAGGCGGAGTTCGGCCTCACCTACCTGGTGATCGCCCACGACCTCGCCGTGGTCCGGCACATCTCCGATCGCATCGGCGTGATGTACCTGGGCGCGCTGGTGGAGGAGACGGACTCCGACAGCCTCTACGCGGAGCCGCTGCACCCGTACACCAAGGCGCTGCTCTCGGCGATCCCGGTGCCGGACCCGCTGGTGGAGGACGAGCGCGAGCAGATCCTGCTGACCGGCGACCTCCCGTCGCCTGCCAACCCGCCCAGCGGCTGCCGGTTCCACACCCGCTGCCCCTGGCGGCAGGAGACGCGCTGCGACACCGAGCGCCCGCAACTGCGCGAGATCAACGCGGGCCACCGCGTCGCCTGCCACTGGGCGGAGGACATCGCCGCGGGCCGCATCGCCAGGCACGAGGTGCGCCCGGTGTACGAGCCCCCGGACGCCGACGTCATCCCCGACGTCCCGCTCATCGGCCCGGCGTCGATGACCGAGGTCATGGACCACCACTAGAGAACGGACAGGCCCACCGGCGCGAAGCCGGTGGGCCTGTGCCGTTCCCGCTTACTTGTGCGCGCGGTTCACCGCGGAGACCACGGCGCGCAGGGAGGCGGTGACGATGGAGCTGTCGATGCCGACGCCCCACAGGATCTGGTTGCCGATGGCGCACTCGACGTAGGCAGCGGCGCGGGCGTCGTCGCCGGAGGTCATGGCGTGCTCGGAGTAGTCGAGGACGCGGACGTCGTAGCCGACGCTGGCCAGGCCGTCGACGAACGCGGCGATCGGGCCGTTGCCGGTGCCGACCACGTCGTGCGTCTCGCCCTCGACCTCGATGACCGCGGTGATCTCGTCCAGGCCCTCGCCGTCGTCGGAGACGCGGTTGCGGCGCAGGCGCAGCGGCGAGACCCGGTCGAGGTACTCGCCAGCGAAGATGTCCCACATCTCCTTCGGCGTGACCTCGCCGCCCTCGCTGTCGGTGACGGCCTGCACGACCTGGGAGAACTCGATCTGCAGCCGCCGGGGCAGGCCGAGGTGGTGCTCGGTCTTCATCACGTAGGCCACGCCGCCCTTGCCGGACTGGGAGTTGACCCGGATGACGGCCTCGTACGTGCGGCCGACGTCCTTGGGGTCGATCGGCAGGTACGGGACCTCCCACGGGAAGTCGTCCACCGGCACGTCGGCGTCGGCAGCGGCGGCGCGCAGCGCGTCGAAGCCCTTGTTGATCGCGTCCTGGTGGCTGCCGGAGAACGCGGTGAACACCAGGTCGCCGCCCCACGGGTGGCGCTCGGCGACGGGCAGCTGGTTGCAGTACTCGACCGTGCGGCGGATCTCGTCGATGTCGGAGAAGTCGATCTGCGGGTCGACGCCCTGGCTGAACAGGTTCATCCCCAGCGTCACCAGGTCGACGTTGCCGGTGCGCTCGCCGTTGCCGAACAGGCAGCCCTCGATGCGGTCGGCGCCCGCCTGGTAGCCCAGCTCGGCGGCGGCCACGCCGGTGCCGCGGTCGTTGTGCGGGTGCAGCGACAGGATGATCGCCTCCCGGTTGTCCAGGTTGCGGCCCATCCACTCGATGGAGTCGGCGTAGACGTTCGGGGTGGCCATCTCGACCGTCGCGGGCAGGTTGATGATCACCGGCCGCTCGGCGGTCGCGCCCCAGATCGCCGTCACCGCGTTGCACACCTCGGCGGCGTAGGACAGCTCGGTGCCGGTGTAGGACTCCGGCGAGTACTCGAAGCGGAAGTCGGTGTCGCCGTGCTTCTCGGCGAAGGCCAGCACGGTCTCCGCGCCGTCGGTGGCGATCTTCTTGATGCCCGCGCGGTCCTGGCGGAACACCACCCGGCGCTGCAGGATCGACGTGGAGTTGTAGAGGTGCACGACGGCGCTGTGCGCGCCTTCCAGCGACTCGAAGGTGCGCTCGATCAGCTCGGGCCGCGCCTGGGTCAGCACCTGGATGCGCACGTCCTCGGGGATGGCGTCCTCGGTGATGATCTCGCGCACGAAGTCGAAGTCGGTCTGGCTCGCCGCCGGGAAGCCGACCTCGATCTCCTTGTAGCCCATGCGCACCAGCAGGTCGAACATCCGGCGCTTGCGCGCGGGCGACATGGGGTCGATCAGCGCCTGGTTGCCGTCGCGCAGGTCGACCGCGCACCACAGCGGCGCGCGCTCGATGCGCTTGGACGGCCAGGTGCGGTCCTCCAGCACCACCGGCTCCACCAACTCGTGGAACGGCTTGTACCGGTGGTAGGGCATCGCGCTGCCGCGTTGGCGGTTCCACGCGGGCTGGTCGGAGGGCACGTCACGGGCGGGCTTGCGGATGCGGCTCGACCCGGTGGAGAAGGTGTCGGTCATGACGGGGGCTCCCAGCGAGCGGTCGGGAAGGCGACCGGCGGCGACGCCGAACTCCGCGACGGGGGGCCGGCCTGGATCAGGCCCCGTCGCGGCAGCGAAGCAGGAGGCTGCGAGCCACGCCGCCAGGGTAGTCACGACCGGCGCGATTTCGGAAACGCGCGTCCACATGCTGGACCGCGAAAGGAGGTTGGGCCATTCGGAGCAGTTAAGGACTCGCAGGTCGGGGGCACTTTCCGGACATGGCTACTCACCGATGGCACGCTTACCGCGATCGCGGGTCCGCGGCCCGGATCATCACCGGCATCGGCGCGCTGTTCGCGCTCATCGAGGTCGTCTACATCCTGCTGGTCCTCCTCGGCGCGAACTCGGCCAACGCGTTCGTGCAGTTCATGGCCTCGATCGCCAAGCCGCTGGCGCTGTTCTTCCCCGGGCTGTTCCCGATCGCGAACGACAACCTCAACATCCTGGTCAACTACGGTCTGGCGGCCGTCTTCTGGCTCGTCGTGACGGGTCTGATCGCCCGCGTCGTCCGCTGATGCGACACTCCCCGGTATGGCCGACACCGACTCCGCCCGGGGCGCGACCCGCGCACGCGTGGTCGGCGCCCTGGCCGGGGTCGTGCGGTGGGCGGGCCTGCTCATCGCGCTCGTGCTGGTCGTGCACGTGGTCCTGGTGATGGGCAACGCCAACCCGGACAACCCGATCACCGGCTTCTTCGCCGACGCGGCCGAGCCGCTGGCGCTGGCGTTCAAGGACCTGTTCACCCCGGAGGACCGCAAGCTCGCCGTGCTGGTGAACTACGGGATCGCCGCGGTGTTCTGGCTGGTCGTCTCCTCGGTCGCCGCGCGGCTCATCCGGCGTCTGGGCTGAGGTAGGGCGTCCCCCACGCGTCGGTGAACGACAGCTCGGCCGCCGGGACCCGCCGCCGCGGCCGGGTCTCCCGCTCGCGCTTCTCCGGCGCCAGCAGCTCCGGCGGGCCGAGCACGCCGACGGCGATCGCGGTCAGCGGCCGCACGGTCTCCGGCAGCCCGAACTCCGCGCTGACCCCGGCCTTGTCGAAGCCCGCCATCTGGTGGGCGACCAGGCCCTCGGCTACGGCCTGCAGCACCAGGTTCTCCGTGGCCAGGCCGACCCCGTACTCGGCGTAGGGCACCTCGCCCTTGTCGTTGGCCGTCTGCGCGCACGAGACCAGCAGCGCCCCCGCCCGGAACGCCCACGCCCGGTTGCCGGTGTTGAGCAGCGCCAGGATCCGGTCGAACGTCGAGGTCCCGCGCGGGCCGACGAGGTAGCGCGCGGGCTGGGTGTTGCCGTACGACGGCGCCCACCGGGCCGCCTCCAGCATCCGCCGCAGCGCGTCCGGGGCCACGACGCCGTCGGGGTCGAGCGCGCGGGGGCTCCACCGCGCGGCGATCAGCGGGTGCGGCTCAGATCGCATAGCCCCACGCCGTGATCGCGTACGCCCCGAACCAGGACCCGAACAGGCCGACCCCGCAGAGGGTGGCCACCATCGTCGACGTGCGCCGCCGCGCCAGCGCGATGGCCACCGGGACCAGCAGCGTGACCGCGGGGACCATCAGCCGGGCCTTGGAGTTCATCAGCCCGTTGGAGCACAGGTCCATGGCCAGCACGCCCGCGGCGTAGACCAGCAGCGGCCACTCCAGCCGACGTCGCCAGCCGACGGCGAGCAGGACCAGCGCGCCGACGATGAGCCAGACCGTGGTCACCTCCAGCACCGAGCGGCTGTCGGCGAGCACCTGGAGGCTGAACCGCACGGTGGCCGCGCCGCCGTCGAAGCGGGAGTCCCAGCCCTGGCTCTGCAGGGCGAACCAGCCGTTCCACTCACCGGTGCGCAGCCCGACCCAGGCCAGGTACCCGAACAGCCCGACCGGGGCCAGCGCGCCGCCCAGCCACGGCCGCCAGTCCTCGCGCCGCCGGAGCGCGGCGGCCAGCGCGGCCAGCCCGACGGCCAGCACCAGCGCCGCGGCCGTCGGCCGGATCAGCCCGGCCGCGGCCGTCAGCAGGCCCGCGGCGACCCAGTTCCGCTCGAGCACGAACACCAGGGCCCACACCGCGGCCGCGCAGAACATCGCCTCGGAGTAGGCCATCGACAGCACGATCGACATCGGCGCCGCGGCGAACAGCGCCACCAGGACGAGCCCGGTCCGCCGGGACCCGCCGCGCACCAGCTCGCCCAGCCTGACCAGCCCGTACGCGCAGACGACCCCGGACAGGATCGTCACCGCCAGCGCCGAGGCGACCAGCGGGAAACCCAGGTCGTAGAGCCAGCCGACGACGGTGGGGTAGCCGGGGAAGAACGCCAGCGGGGTGTCGGCCGTCCGCCTGCCGAACGCGTCGACCAGGCCGGGCGGGACGCTGTCGTAGCCGCCCGCTGCGATGGCGAGGAACCACTGCCCGTCCCAGGACCGCAGCGCCGCGCCCGCGGTGGTGCCGTTGGGCCCGGCCATCATGGACAGCACGATCAGGCCGACCTCGCGCACGCCGAGGAACAGCGCGGCCGGGGCCAGCGCGTGCAGCACCCGCCGCCTGCCGGAACCGGCGGCCTGCGCGGCGGCGACGGGCGCGGGCGCCACCTCTGTCGCTGTCACCCGGTGCCCCTCCCTGTTCGGCCATTGAGCGCAGTCGGACAGATCATCGCAGGTCGGACAGTGGCGGACACCACAGACGCAACCTGTCGGAAACGGGCCGACCGGTACCCTTCCCCTTCGATAGGGACGGCGGCCGTCCCGAGAGCGACGTGCTGCCTCCCGCCCCGCGCGGCTTGAGGAGGGTGCAGCCAGTGGCGCTGGTCGTCCAGAAATACGGTGGTTCCTCGCTGGAGAACGCCGATCGCATCAAACGGGTGGCCGAGCGGATCGTGGCGACCCGCAAAGCGGGCCACGACGTGGTCGTGGTGTGCTCCGCGATGGGCGACACCACCGACGAGCTGCTCGACCTGGCCCAGCAGGTGAACCCGGTGCCGCCGGAGCGGGAGATGGACATGCTGCTCACCGCGGGTGAGCGCATCTCCAACTCGCTGGTCGCGATGGCCATCAGCGCCCTCGGCGCCGAGGCCCGCTCGTTCTCCGGCTCGCAGGCGGGCGTGATCACCACGTCGGCGCACGGCAAGGCGCGCATCATCGACGTGACCCCGAGCCGCGTGCAGGCCGCGCTGGACGAGGGCCGCATCGTGCTCGTCGCCGGGTTCCAGGGCGTCAGCCAGGACACCAAGGACATCACCACGCTCGGCAGGGGCGGCTCGGACACCACCGCGGTGGCGCTGGCCGCGGCCCTGAAGGCCGACGTGTGCGAGATCTACACCGACGTCGACGGCGTGTACTCGGCCGATCCGCGGATCGTGCCGGACGCGCGCAAGCTCGACTCGGTCACTTACGAGGAGATGCTGGAGATGGCGGCCAGCGGGGCCAAGGTGCTCATGCTGCGCTGCGTGGAGTACGGGCGCCGCTACGGCGTGCGCATCCACGTCCGCTCGTCGTACAGCACCAAGCCCGGGACCATCGTGTCCGGCTCAGTGGAGGACTTGAACGTGGAACAGGCGATGATCACCGGCGTCGCGCACGACCGGTCCGAGGCCAAGGTCACCGTGACCGCCGTGCCCGACCACGCGGGCGTCGCGGCGCGGATCTTCCGCACCGTCGCCGACGCGGAGATCGACATCGACATGGTGCTGCAGAACGTCTCCAGCACCGAGTCGGGCAAGACCGACATCACCTTCACCCTGTCGAAGACCAACGGCCCGACCGCGGTGGCCGCGCTGGAGAAGATCCGCGCGGAGCTGGGCTTCGGCGCGGTGCTCTACGACGACCACGTCGGCAAGGTGTCCCTGGTCGGCGCGGGCATGCGCTCGCACCCGGGCGTCACGGCCACGTTCTGCGAGGCGCTGGCCAAGGCGGGGGTGAACATCGAGATCATCAATACCTCCGAGATCCGCATCTCGGTGCTCATCCGCGACACGCAGCTGGACGACGCGGTCAAGGCGATCCACGACGCCTTCGACCTCGGTGGCGACGAGCAGGCCGTGGTGTACGCGGGGAGTGGTCGCTGATGGCGCCCACACTGGCCCTGGTGGGCGCGACCGGAGCCGTCGGCACGGTCATGATCGATATCCTCAACGGACGGTCGACCTGGCCGTGGGGCGAGGTCCGGCTGGTCGCCTCCCCGCGCTCGGCGGGCAAGAAGATCACCGTCCGCGGCCAGGAGCTGACGGTCCAGGCCCTGGCCCCCGAGGTCTTCGACGGCGTGGACGTGGCGATGTTCGACGTCCCCGACGCCGTCTCGGCCGAGTGGGCGCCGATCGCCGCCGCCCGCGGCGCGGTGGCCGTCGACAACTCCGGCGCCTTCCGGATGGACGACGACGTGCCGCTGGTGGTGCCGGAGGTCAACCGCGACAAGATCGCCGTCCGGCCCCGGGGCATCATCGCCAACCCCAACTGCACGACGCTGTCGATGATGGCCGCGCTGGGCGCCCTGCACCACGAGTACGGCCTGCGCGAACTGGTCGTGGCCTCCTACCAGGCCGCGTCGGGAGCGGGCCAGGACGGCATCGACCGGCTCTACGCCGAGGCGGCCGCCGTCGCGGGCAAGCAGGTCGGCGAGCGCGCGGGCGACGTGCGCGAGGCGCTGGCGGCGGCGGGCCTGTCCGGGGACTCGCCGTTCCCCGCGCCGCTGGCGTTCAACGTCGTCCCGTGGGCGGGCTCGCTCAAGGAGGACGGCTGGGCCAGCGAGGAGCTCAAGGTCCGCAACGAGTCCCGCAAGATCCTCGGCATCCCGGACCTCAAGGTCTCGGCGACCTGCGTGCGCGTCCCCGTCGTCACCACCCACTCGCTGGCCGTCCACGCGACGTTCGAGCGGCCGGTCACGGTGGCGGAGGCGCACAAGCTGTTCGAGGCCGAGCCCTCGGTGGTCCTCGTGGACGACCCGGCGGCTGGCCGGTTCCCGACCCCGGCCGACGTGGTGGGCGGCGACCCGACCTACGTCGGCCGCGTGCGCCAGGCGCTGGACTTCCCGAACACGCTGGACTTCTTCGTGTGCGGCGACAACCTGCGCAAGGGCGCGGCCCTCAACACCTACGAGATCGCCGAAGCCCTGGTGAGCTGAGCAACCACCCGGGGCGCCCGCGCGGGCGCCCCGGGTCGGCTCAGGCGGGCGCCGGGGCCAGCGACCGCGACCGGGACAACGCGAAGGCCACCGCGGCGACCAGCAGGCCGCCCATCCCGGCCACCACGAAGCCCGCGGCCGGGGCGGTGTGGTCGACCACGAAGCCCGCGACCGGCGCGCCCGCGGCCGCGCCGAGGGTGAACGCCGAGCTCTGCAGCCCGGTGGCCTCGCCGCGGCTGCCCGCGGGCGCCAGCCGGGCCACCTCCTCGCCGGTCGCCGCGACCGTCGGGGCGCAGACGAGGCTCGACGGCACCAGGGCCAGCGCCAGCACCCACCAGGCGTCGCCGATGAGGCCCGCCGGGATCACCAGCGCGCTCAGCAGCACCATCAGGGTCAGCTGCGGCAGCGACCGGCGCACCGCGCCGTGCACGAGCCCGCCGATCGCCGAGGCCAGGCAGATCGCGGCGTACACCGCGCCGGTCCAGTTCAGCTGGCCGCTCTCGCGCAGCGTGGCCAGCGCCGTGACCTCCATCCCGGCCAGCACGAACACCGCGCCCGCGCCGATGGCCAGCACCCCGACCATGCGCGGCGTCAGCCACTCCCGCCTCGGCACCTTCGGCTCGGCGTCCTCGTCGGCCGCGCGCATCCTCGGGTTCATCGCGAACAGCGCCAGCCCGACCACGCCGACCGCCACCGCCATCGCCGACAGCGCCGCCACCGTCGACACCTGGGTGACCAGCGCGACGGCTGCGGCGGGCCCGATCATGTAGGTCAGCTCGACCGACACCGAGTCCACCGAGTACGCCGAGCGCCGCAGCTCCTCGCGGACCAGCGCCGCGATCGCCTGGCGGCCGATCGACATCACCGGGACCATCACGATGCCGCCGAGGAACGCGCACGCCAGCAGGCCGGGGAACGGCAGGAAGCGCGCGGTGGCCCAGAACAGCGTCTCGCCGACCGTGACGACCACCAGCATCCGGCGCAGCCCGTAGCGGTCGACCACCCGGCCCACCACCGGCGACCCGATCGCGATGCCCACGGTCGCCGCCGCGCCCACCAGACCGGCGGCGCCGTAGCCGCGGCCGAGCCCCTCGACGACGTGCAGCGTGAGCACCATCGGAGCGGCGGTCACCGGCACACGCGCGAAGAACATGACGGTCATGAGGGCGCGGACTCCCGGAAGGGCGAACATCGCCCGGTACTGCCGCATGCCCCCGATCCCACCCGGGCGGCCCGGCGGAAAGCAAGCGATTATCGCCGGGCCCCGCGTTTGGTCCGAAGTGGACCGTTCGGCTCAGGGGCGGGCCAGCGCCAGGCCGGTGCGCAGCGCGCCCGCCGCCTCCGCGGTCGCCTCCCGGAACCGGGTGCCCAGGCCGAGGAAGCTGGCGTAGCCGTGGATCAGGTCGCGCTGGCGGCGGACGGTGACCGGCACGCCCGCATCGGCCAGCTTCGCGCCGAAGGCCTCGCCCTCGTCGCGCAGCGGGTCGAAGCCCGCGGTGGCCAGGTAGGCGGGCGGCAGCCCGGTCAGGTCCTCGGCCAGCAGCACCGAGAAGCGCGGGTCGCTGCGCTGGGCGACGTCCGGGCAGTAGTGGTCGCAGAACCAGTCGATGTTGGCGCTGGTCAGGAAGAAGCCCTCGGCGAACAGGTCGCGCGACGGCCTGCGCACGCTGGAGTCGGCGCCCGGGTACAGCAGCAGCTGGAACGCCGGGGCCGGGCCGCCGTCGCGCGTGGTCAGCAGCGACGTCACCGCGGCCAGGTTCCCGCCTGCGCTGTCCCCGCCCACGGCGATGCGGCCGGGGTCGACGCCGAAGTCGGCCGCCTTGGCGTGCGCGTGCCGGAACGCCGAGACGGCGTCGTCCACGGCCGCGGGGAAGGCGTGCTCGGGCGCGAGCCGGTAGTCCACCGACAGCACCTTCACCCCCGCCTCGCGGGCGAAGTAGCGGCAGGTGTTGTCGTGGCTGTCGAGCGTGCCCAGCACCCAGCCGCCGCCGTGGTAGTAGACGAGCATCGCGTCGGTGTCCTCGGCGGGGGTGTAGAGCCGCGCCGGGACGCCGCCCAGGCTCAGCTCGCGCACCGCGACCGGCTCGATCGGCGGGCCCGCGACCAGCGGCACCGTGCGGGCGAGGTTGGCCCTGGCCTGCTCCGGCGTGCCCCGGACGAACTCGTGGTCGCCGAGGCGGTCGAGGACCAGCAGCAACTGCGCGTCCAGCGCCAGCTCCTGCCCGTCGACGCGGATCGGCGGGCCCGCGATGAGGCGGCGGACGGGACCGGGCAGGGCGAACACGGCGCGCGCGAAGCCCGCCTGGACGCCGAGGGGGACGCGGCTCATCAGCTTCGACATGACCGGCACGTTACCCGCCGGTAGCGCCGATCGGTAACCAGTCTCACACGTCTGGACCTCGACCGCGCTGGAGGTCGTACCGTGCTGGGAGCGGTGAAAGGATGGCGGAGTGACGGTCACGGTGGTGGGCATCGGCGGGTCCCTGCGCGCGGACTCGCAGTCCGAGCGCGCCCTGCGACTGGCCCTGGCGGGCGCGGCCGAGGCGGGGGCGAAGACGACCGTGCTGTCCGGCGCCGACATCGTCCTGCCGTTCTACGACCCGACGCTGCCCGAGCGCTCCGACACCGCCCGCAGGCTCATCGAGGAGCTGCGGGAGGCCGACGGCGTCGTCCTGGTCTCGCCCGGCTACCACGGCACCGTCTCCGGACTGGTCAAGAACGCCCTGGACTACGTCGAGGACCTGCGCGCCGACGAGCGCCCCTACCTCGACGGCCGCGCCGTCGGCTGCGTGGCCACCGCGTCCGGCTGGCAGGCCAGCGTCACCACGCTGACCGCCCTGCGCTCGATCGTGCACGCCCTGCGCGGCTGGCCGACGCCGCTGGGGGCGTCGGTCAACAGCGCCGAGGTCACCTTCGACGGCGCGGGCGGGTGCTCGGACCCGAAGGTCGCGAGCACCCTGCGCCGCATCGGCCTGCAGGTGGCCGAGTTCGCGCTCAGCGCATCTTCAGGGCACGCAGCGCGAAGTACACCTCGATGGCCGACTGCTTGATGGTCTCCGCGACCACGAGCGAGCCGTGCCCGGCGTCGTAGCGGTAGGTCTCGTACGGCACCCCGCGCTCGGCCAGCCGGTCGAGGTAGTTGTCGATCTGCCGGATCGGGCAGCGCGGGTCGTTCTCCCCGGCCAGCACCAGCACCGGCGCGCGGACCTGGTCGACGTAGGTGATCGGCGACGACTCGACGTAGCGCTCGCGCACCTCGTCCGGCGAACCGCCGAACAGCGCGCGGTCAAACGCGCGCAGCGGCTCCATCTCGTCCTCGTAGGCGGCCAGGTAGTCGGCCACCGGCACCGCGGCGACGCCCGCGGCCCAGCGCTCGGGCTGGGTGCCCAGGGCCAGCAGGGTCAGGTAGCCGCCCCAGGACGCGCCGTTGACCACGCACCGCGCCGGGTCGGCCAGGCCGTCGGCGACGGCCCAGTCGTGCACGGCGGCGACGTCGGCCAGCTCGGTGAGCCCCGGCCTGCCCTCGATGGCGTCCCGCCAGGCCGAGCCGTAGCCGGTGGAGCCGCGGTAGTTCACGTGCACCACGGCGAACCCGGCGTCCAGCCACATCGCCCGGTAGGCCGAGAAGCGGTCCTCGTCGGCGGCGTGCGGGCCGCCGTGCAGGCTGAACACCGTGGGCAGCGGGCCGTCGCCGTCCGGCCGGGCGATCAGCGCGTGCACGGGCCCGTTCGGGGTGTCGACGAACGCGTCCACCAGCGGCTGGGACCGGGGCGCGCGGTCGCCGGGCGGGGTGAGCAGCACGCGGTCGGTGGAGTCGGTGAACAGCGCGCGAACCACGCTGGCCTCCGCAGCGCACGACCACGCGTACTCGACGGTGTCGTCCGGGCGCGTGTGGGCCGAGCTGATCGTGCCTGCCGGGGTGTCGAGAGTGGACAGTGAGCCGGTGGCGATGTCGTAGCGGTGCAGGGTGTTGCGCGCCTGGTGCGTGTGCGCGATGAGCAGCGCGGTCCCGTCCATGTACCAGTCGGCGGTGACCTCGCCGGGCAGGTCGAGGACGATCTCGGTCTCGGTGTCGGCGACGACGTCCCAGATCAGCAGCTCCTCGCGGCCGCGCCGCTCGTGCGCGACGAGCAGCCGCTGGTCGCCCGCGACCGGGCTGAACGCGATGCCGTCGAGCCCCTTGCCCTTGCCGTCCCACTTCTCCGCGACGGTCGAGCCGTCGGCCACCGACAGCACGCGCAGCGCGGGGTGGCGGTTGTCGCCGTGCTCGGAGTGGGTGATGGCCAGCAGCGTCTCGTCCTCGGAGAGCGCGGTCACCCCGGCGTCGTGCTCGTTGCGGTAGACCACCTCTCCCGCGCCGTTGTCACGCGAGAGGTAGACCGTGGTGCCCTCGTCGCCGGAGACGCCGACCGCGCACACGCGATCGCCCAGCGACATGCCCGCGGGGTACCCGGCTGGCACGCCCGGCACGGCGATCTCGGCGGCCGTGCCCGACGGCCGCCCGGCGAACGGCTCGCGCCGCCACACGCCGAACTCGTCGCCGTCGGTGTCGTCGAACCACCACACGTGCTCACCGTCCGGGGAGACGGTCGCGTGCACCGTGCCGTTGGGGCGGTCGGTCACCTGGCGGTGGGTGTCGGTCGAGCGGTCCCAGGCGTAGACCTCCCAGACGCCGCTGGCGTTGGAGACGTACACGGTGCGGTCGGGGGCCTCGCGGGCCCAGTCCGGCAGCGTCACCCTGGGCGCCCGGAAGCGGGCCCGCCAGCGCGCCTCCTCGGCGTCGTCGGCGAAGAGGCGGTCGGGGACCTCGGCGGCGGGATGAGTGTGGGTCACGCCCCGATCCTGCCAGGAGTGCGCAAAAGCCAGGGAGAGGATGACGGGGTGGTTCCCGGCGCATACGGTGTCGGTGTGACCTGGAAGATCGAAGTGAGCGCAGACCGCTGCATGGCATCGGGCCTGTGCGTCGCCACCGCCCCCGACCGCTTCGCCATGGACGGCGCCGCCGCGGTGCCCACGGCCGAGGAGATCGAGCCGGACGAGAACGTCCTCGACGCCGCCGAGACGTGTCCCGCGCTGGCCATCATGGTCACCGAGAACGGTCGGGACCTACTCGCTTAGCGGCTGTTTCTGTCGTACCCCCTCGGTAACGTTTCCCCAGGTGGAGGCCCAAATCGAGGGGAGTACGGCATGCTGGTGACGCTCAGCGCGTTGACCTTTGCCGAGTACGCGACGGGCTCGCGCGCCCGGCGCACGGAGATCGTCGCGACCCGGCGCATCCCGGCCGACGAGTACGTGGGCGCCCAGTACTACGCGCCCCTGCTGGAGGCGATCCCGGTCGCCCTGGCCTCGGCCGACCCGACGGCGGTGCTCACCGTCGCCGCCCAGGGCCTGGAGCTGAGCGGGCAGGAGCGGGCGTACCAGGAGGCCACCGACGGCCTGCTGGAGTGGTGGCGCCGCGCCAGGGGCGTCGTCGTGACGGCGGGGGACTCGGTCCTGGAGACCGGCGGCCTGCGGATCGACGTCACCCCCCACCTGGCGTACCGCACGAAGACGGGAGCCGAGGTCGCCCTGTTCCACCTCAAGGAGGCGGAACTGCCCCGCGACACCGCGATCGCCGCCGCCCGCCTGATGCAGGTCTGCATGCTCGACCTGCTCCCCGACGCCATCCCCGTGGTCGTCGACGCCCGCCGCGCCCGCGCGTACCGCATCCCCGCCAACACCAACCTGGCCAAACTCGACGCCTGGCTCGCCTCCCAGGCCACGGCGTACGTCGACCACCAGCGCGCGATCTCCTAGCGGTGCGTCCTTTTCGGACAACCAGGACAAGTGGTTGACGTGTCATGTTCCCTGCGGGAGGATCTTGGCATGAAGAAGACGATGGGGGTTCTCGCGGGGCTGTCGGTCGCCGCGGGTGTCATGATCGCGAGCGCGGGCACGGCGGCGGCCCACCACGACCGCCGGGTCGTGTCCACGCACAGCACCCAGTCCGCCTGCGAGTACGAGGCGAACCAGTGGCGCAGCGGCGACGTGGGCGCCGAGTGCGTCTACTACGCCCCGTACGGCAACTGGCGGCTGATCATCTGGTCGATCCACAACTGATCCACCCGCACCACCGATGACGAAGGGGCGCCCGGGCAACCGGGCGCCCCTTCTCGGCTGATCGGCCCAACCAACGGCACAGGGCCGGTCCACATCTACTGTGGACCGGCCCTGAGCTGGTCGGGGTGACAGGATTTGAACCTGCGACCTCTTCGTCCCGAACGAAGCACGCTACCAAACTGCGCCACACCCCGGTGGAACGTCAGGAAGTCTAGCGGACGCTCGCACGGGCTCCGAATCGGGCACCCCTTGTCGCGGCCGTGCCGCCCGTCGGGCGGGGGACCAGCGTCAGCAGGCTGGCCTCCGGGGGGCAGGCGAAGCGGACCGGCGCGTACGGTGACGTGCCCAGACCCGCCGAGACGTGCAGCCACATGTGGGCGCCCCAGCGGGAGGCGCCCCGGGCGCGGCTGCGATCGAGATCACAGTTCGTCACGATCGCGCCGTAGCCCGGCAGGCGGAGCTGGCCGCCGTGCGTGTGCCCGGCCAGGACCAGGTCGTAGCCGTCCTCGGCGAAGGAATCCAGCACCCTCGGCTCCGGGGAGTGGGTGACGCCCATCCGCAGGGTCGCCTTCGGGTCGGGCTTGCCCGCGACGTCGCCGTAGCGGTCGCGGCGCAGGTGGGGGTCGTCGACGCCCGCGAAGGCGATCGGGCGGCCGTCGACCGTCAGCAGCGCGCGCGTGTGGGTGAGGTCGTGCCAGCCGCGCTCGATGAAGGCGGCGCGCAGGTCGCGCCAGGGGAGGGCGGTGCCGTGGACGCGCTTCTCGCTCGGGAACAGGTAGCGCGCGGGGTTCTTCGGCTTCGGCGCGTAGTAGTCGTTGCTGCCGAAGACGAACACGCCCGGCCGGTTCAGCAGCGGGCCCAGCGCGCGCAGCACGGCGGGCACGGCCTGCTGGTGGGCCAGGTTGTCGCCGGTGTTCACGACCAGGTCCGGGTCGAGTCGGTCCAACTCGGCGACCCAGGCCTGCTTGGACTTCTGCCCGGGCATCATGTGCAGGTCGCTGATGTGCAGCACGCGCAGCGGACGGGCGCCCTCGGCCAGCACCGGGAGGGTGGCCTCGCGCAGCGTCCAGCGGGTGCGCTCGTACCCCGACGCGTAGGCGAGGGCGGCGGCGCCGAGCGCGGCGGCGCCGATGACGATGGACCGGACGTGGTGGCTCACACCTTCGAGGGTACGTCGCCGTCGGAAACTGACGTGCGCCAGGCGATACCGTGAGTGCCATGGCACAGCTCAAGGAGCGGTTGCAGGCCGACCTGACCGCGGCGATGAAGGACCGGGACAAGACGAGGACGGCCACCCTCCGCATGGCCCTCGCCGCCCTGACCACCGAGGAGGTGGCGGGCGACGTCGCCCGCGAACTGGCCGACGACGAGGTCGAGCGCGTGCTGACCCGCGAGGTCAAGAAGCGCAAGGAGGCCGCCGACGCCTTCCGCGGCGCGGGCCGCGTCGAGCAGGCCGACCAGGAGCTGGCCGAGGCCGCCGTCCTCGCCGACTACCTGCCCAAGCAGCTCAACGACGCCGAGCTGGCCACCGTGGTCGAGGAGGCCATCGCCGAGGTGACGACCGCCCTGGGCGAGACCCCCGGCCCGCGCCAGATGGGCCAGGTCATGAAGGCCGCCACCGCCAGGGCCGCGGGCCGCGCCGACGGCAAGCGCCTCTCCGCCGCGGTCAAGTCCCGCCTGACCGGCTGACCCCGAGACGACGAACGGGCGGCCACGGAGAGTTCCGTGGCCGCCCGTTCGCCGTTCACGGCTGGATCGGGCCGATCGTGATCGGCGGTCCGTCGTCGTCCGGCGGGCCCCCGGGGTTGGTCGGGTCGCCGGGGTTGTCGCCGGGTCCGCCGGGCGGCCGGTCGCCCGGCGGGCGGTCACCGGGCGGCGGGTTCGGCCCGGACGGCGGCGCGTCGGTCGGATCCGTGGTCCTCGGCGGCGGCACGTACCCGGTGCTCACCTGGATGGTGATCGTCTCGCCGGGCAGCGCGGCCCCGCGCGGGGACTGCCCGACGACCGTGCCGCGCTTGCGCTCGGAGTTGAGGTCCTGGGCGACGACCTTGTAGCCCGCCCTGGTCAGGATGTCGGTGGCCTCTTCCCGGGACTTGCCGATGACGTTCGGCACCTTCACCTCGGGGCCGCCCTCCAGGTACCGCTCGGTCGCCGGTGGCAGCGGCAGGTTCGGCTTGCCCTGCAGGATCTTGGACATCGACTGGTAAAACGTTCTGGCGGGGACCGAGCCGCCGGTGATGATGCCGTCATCCCCGCACAGGCGCACCGGGTTGAGGCAGATGCCCTCGGGCCTCGGGCTGTCGTTGAACGTCGCCACGGCCCCCGCCAGCTGCGGGGTGGCCCCGATGAACGCCGCGGACTTGAACGCCTGGGTGGTGCCGGTCTTGCCGATCGAGTGCCGGTCCCAGCCGAAGGCCCGCGCCGCGCCCGCCGCGGTGCCGCTGCCCTCGTCGTCGTGGCTCATGCCGATCGCGAGGCTGTTCGCCAGCTTCTCGTCGACGACCTGCTCGCACGGCTGCTCGGTGTAGTCGAGCTTCTTGCCGTTGCGGTCGCGCACCTCGATCAGCGGCGTCGGCGGGCACCACACACCGCCGCTGATGATCGTCGCGGCGACGTTCGCCAGCTCCAGCGTGCTCACCGGGGCGGGGCTGAGCGTGAAGGAGGCGTTGCCGTGCTTGTTGTGCTCGGAGGGCTTGAAGAACTGGGACTGGCTGATCCGCAGGTCCTTGTTCTCGGCGTTGGGGTCCGGGGTCCTGCCGAGGATGTTCGACGCCAGGGTCTTGCGCAGGCCGAGCCGGTTGGCCATCTCGACGACCGCGTCCATGCCGACGCGCTCCTCGAGGATCACGAAGCCGGTGTTCGGCGAGGTCGCGAGCGCCTGCTGCAGCGTCATCTGCGGCGGGTACTTGTCGTTGTAGTTGCCCAGGCAGTAGTAGCGCGTGTTGGGGTAGGGCGCGGCTCCACAGCGCTCACCACCGCCGAGGAACTTGCTGGACTGGTAGCGGTTGGGCGTCTTGATGACGTTGTTGATGCCGCCGCCCGCCTCCAGGTACGCCGCGGCGGTGAACGTCTTGAAGACCGAGCCAGCGCCGAACTTGTTCTCCACGCCGTACGGGTACGGGATGGTGGTCTGGCCCTTGTCGCCGTTGAGCCCGTAGTCCCGGTTGGACACCAGCGCGACGACCTCGTGCCGCTCCTTGCCGGGCCGGACGATGGCCATCGTGTTGGCCACGCCCTCGATCGACTTGGGCACCTGGGCCTCGGCCGCGGCCTTGGCCAGGTCGGTCGCGCGGCGGTCCAGAGTGGTCTTGATCGTGTAGCCGCCGGTGGTGATCTGGTCGGGCGTGAAGCCGATCTCCTGCAGGTAGACCCACACGTACTGGCAGAAGAAGCCGATCTCCGGGCCCGCGCCGACGCAGTTGGCCGGGGGCTTGCGGACCTCGGGCAGGATGCCCAGCGGCTCCTTCTTGGCCTCCTCGGCCGCCTCCGGCGACAGCTTCTGCGTCTCGACCATCTTGTCGAGCACCAGGTTGCGCCGGGCCAGCGTGCCCGCCGGGTTGCGCCACGGGTTGTAGAGCACGGGGTTGTTCACCGCGCCCGCCAGCAGCGCCGACTGCGCGACGGTCAGCTTGTCCGGGGTGGTGCCGAAGTACGCGTTGGACGCCGCGCCGATGCCGTAGACCTCGTAGGCGAACTCGACGACGTTGAGATATCCGGTGAGGATCTCCTCCTTGGACATCTTCTGCTCGAGCTGGATCGCGATGCGGGCCTCGCGCAGCTTGCGCGCGATGGTCTGCTCCTGCGCCTTGTTCTGCTCGGTCTTGTTGTTCCGGTTGACGACGTTGATCAGGTAGTTCTTGACGTACTGCTGCGTGAGGGTGGACGCGCCCTGCACGTCGCCGCCGGTCTGGTTGGAGATCGCCGCGCGGATGGTCCCCTTCCAGTCCACGCCGTGGTGGTCGTAGAACCGCCGGTCCTCGATGGCGACCAGCGCGGCCGTCATCGTCGGCGAGATCTGGTCAGGGGTGACCGGCAGCCGGTACTGGTCGTAGATGGTCGCGATGGTCTTGCCCTGCGCGTCGGTGACGCGCGTGACCAGCGGCGGATCGGTGGCGACCAGGTCGGCGGACACGCTGTCGATCGTGTCGCTGGCTCGGTTTGACATCACCCCCAACGCCCCCACCACGGGGAAGAGCATGCCGGCGACGAGCACACCGGCCAGCAGACAGAGACCGAGAAGCTTCAGCAGGCTGTCTCCAACACGCACGGGCACCAGAGTACGCGTCACCCGGTTGGCTCACCTGATCACCACGGCCGCGATATTGACATTGCGTAACGTCTATGCGCCCTGGTGTTCTCGATGGAACCGACGGTCGCTAGAGTCCGTCAACGTCTCACGACAGCGCTTCTTCGACGGACCGTGTATCTGCGCGCCGGCGGGAAGCACCTGATACCGGGGGGTATCGGGTTGATGGGTCGCGACGACGACAGGGGTGGGGGATACATGTATCTCGAAGCACAGGTCGACTGGCGAGTCCGCGCGACGTGCCGGGACGAGGACCCGGACGGCCTGTTCGTCCGAGGCGCCGAGCAGCGCAAGGCCAAGCTGGTCTGCGTCGCGTGCCCGGTGCGGACCGAGTGCCTGGCGGAGGCCCTGGACAACCGCATCGAGTTCGGGGTCTGGGGCGGGATGACCGAGCGGGAGCGCCGCGCGCTGCTGCGCCGCAGGCCCGAGGTCGATTCCTGGCGCGACCTGCTCGACAGCGCCCGGCAGGACTCGCGCCGCCACGACACCGCGCGCGAGCTACAGGTCGGCTAGCCGCTCCCCGATCAGCCGCAGCCCGTCGAGGTCGTGCACGTCGGCGGGCATGGCGGGGACCTCGGCGCGGGCGACCGACGGGTGGGCCTTGGTGAACCGGGCGACCAGCCTGCGTTCGCGCCGGTCGAGGGCAACGCGGTCGGCGTGCAGGCGCAGCACGGCCGCGGCCAGCGGCGCGGTGCCCGCGCTCTCCAGGCTCTCCGCGGCGGCCAGCGCCTGCGCCGAGGGCAGCTCGGCCAGCACCGGGTGCGTCCGGTTGACGACCAGACCGGCCAGCGGCATCGACTCGGCCGCCAGCCGCTCGACGAAGTAGCTCGCCTCGCGCAGCGCGTCCGGCTCCGGCGCGGCCACCACCACGAACGCCGTGCCCGACGACCGCAGCAGCTCCGCCGTGCGCCGGGCGCGCTCGCGGAAGCCGCCGAACATGCTGTCGAACGCCTGCACGAACGCCGACGCGTCGGCCAGCAGCTGCCCGCCGACCACCGTGGACACGGCCTTGGCGAACAGGCCGAACCCGGCGCTGACCACCTTGCGCAGGCCGCGCCCGCCCGCGCGGGCCGGACCCATCAGGAGCTTGATCATGCGCCCGTCGAGCGCGGTGGACAGCCGCTGCGGGGCGTCGAGGAAGTCCAGCGCCGACCGCGACGGCGGGGTGTCGACCACGATCAGGTCGTAGGCGCCCTCCGCGGCGAGCTGGCCCAGCTTCTCCATCGCCATGTACTCCTGCGTGCCGGAGAACGACGAGGAGATCGTCTTGTAGAAGGGGTTGGCCAGCACCTCGCGGGCGCGCTCGGGCCCGGCGTGCGCCAGCACCATGTCGTCGAAGGTGCGGCGCATGTCGAGCATCATCGCGCTGAGCTCGCCCGTCGGGGCGAACCCGTCGACCTCGACCTGGCGCGGGGTGTTGTCGAGCTCGCGCAGGCCCAGCGACTGGGCGAGCCTGCGCGCCGGGTCGATGGTCAGCACGACCGCCTTGCGGCCGCGCTCCGCGGCGCGCACCGCGATCGCCGCCGCGGTGGTCGTCTTGCCGACCCCGCCGGAGCCGCAGCACACGATCACCCGCGTCGCCGGGTCGTCGACCAGCCGGTCCATGTCGAGAGTGGTCATCGGACCCCCTGATCGATCAGGGCCTCGGCCAGCTCGTAGAGCGCGGCGGTGTCCACGCCGTCGACCAGGTCGGGCAGCTCGACGGCGGGCAGGTCCACCTCGGCAAGCTGCGCGCGCGCCCGCTGCTCGGCCTGCACCCGCACGGCGTGCTCCACGGTCTCCTCGACCAGGCCGTCCAGCACGTCGTCGGCCAGCGCCAGGCCCGCGGCGGCCAGCCCGTCGCGCACCCGGCTCGCGTCGACCCGGCCGTCGGCGGCCGGGGTGACCGAGCGGGCGGGCAGCCGCGGCGGGCGGACCCGGTTCAGCACGATCGCGCCCGGGCGCAGGTCGGCGCCGTCGAGCTCGCCGACCGCGTCGACGGTCTCCCGCACCGGCATCTCCTCGAGCAGCGTGACCAGGTGGACGGCGGTGTCCCCGGAGTGCAGCAGCCGCACGACGCCCTCGCTCTGGCCGCGGATGGGGCCCACCTTGGCCAGGTCGGCCATGGCCCGGGTGACGTCGAGGAACTTCACGATCCGCCCGGTCGGCGGGGCGTCGACCACGATCGCGTCGTAGACGTGCCTGCCCCGGGTGTCGGTGCGCCGCGCGCACTCCTTGATCTTCCCGGTGAGCAGCACGTCGCGCAGGCCGGGCGCCAGCGTGGTGGCGAACTCGATCGCCCCCATGCGGCGCAGCGTGCGGCCCGCGAAGCCGAGGTTGTAGAACATCGACAGGTACTCCAGCAGCGCCGCCTCGACGTCGATGTGCAGCGCGCGAACCTCGCCCCCGCCAGGGGCGATGGCCACCTTCTCCTCGGAGTACGGCAGCGGCTGGGTGTCGAACACCTGGGCGATGCCCTGGCGGCCCTCGACCTCGACCAGCAGCACCTTCCGCCCGCCGTGCGCCAGGGCCAGGGCGAGGGCGGCGGCCACGGTGGTCTTGCCGGTCCCGCCCTTGCCGGAGACCACGTGCAGCCGCGCACGGGCGATCTCGGCGGTCCAGCCGACGACGGGAGAGGTCACCTGTTCAGGGTAAATGCCGGGTTGTCGGTCCCGCCCTGTGATGCTTCACCCTACGAGCGTGAGCGCGGCCGCGGCGGTGCACACGACGACGACGGCGCCCCAGGCCACCACGGGCGCGAGCACGGTCGCGGTCAGCAGGCACAGCAGGAGCAGGATCGTGACGGCGATCGCACCCGCCATCGCCACCGGCCCCGACCGGCGCGCGCGGTCGCGGACCTTCGCCATCGTGACCAGCACGAGCAGCAGCCCGCCCGCCCCCAGCAGCACGGTCGCGAAGATCCGCCAGCCCTCCATTCGACCACCGTAGCTCCGCGGGTGATCCGGCCTGCCCTAGGCTGCGGGCATGACTCGATGGGAGTACGCGACCATCCCGCTGCTGATCCACGCGACCAAGCAGATCCTCGACCAGTGGGGCGAGGACGGCTGGGAGCTGGTCACGGTCCTGCCGAACCCGACCGGCGAGCAGCACGTCGCCTACCTCAAGCGGCCGAAGGCGGTCTGACGTGGCCATCCGCGAGCGCCTCGCCGAGCTGGGCATCTCCTTACCGTCGGTCGCCGCGCCCGCGGGCTCCTACGTGCCCGCCGCGCGCACCGGCTCCCTCGTCTACACCGCGGGCCAGGTCCCGGTCGTCGACGGCAAGGTCGTCGCCACCGGCAAGGTCGGCGCCGACGTCACGCCGGAGGACGCCGCCGGGCTCGCGCGGATCTGCGCGCTCAACGCCCTGGCCGCCATCGACGCGCTGGTCGGACTGGAGTCCGTGGTGCGGGTGGTCAAGGTCGTCGGGTTCGTCGCGTCCGCGCCGGGGTTCACCGGGCAGCCCGGGGTGATCAACGGCGCGTCGGACGTGCTCGCCGAGATCTTCGGCGAGAACGGCAAGCACGCCCGCTCGGCCGTCGGGGTCGCCGAGCTCCCGCTGGGCGTGCCGGTCGAGGTCGAGCTGATCGTCGAGGTCGCATGAGCACCGCGGAGGACTGCCACGAGCTGCTGCTGCGCTTCGCGGGCCGCATCGACGACCGCGAGCTGTGGCGCCTGCGCGACTGGGTCGCCGCGGGCGCCGTCGACGCCGTCGCCCGCGCGCTGCCGCTGATGCTGCTGCGCGAGCGGGTCGGCATCACCCCCGAGGAGTCGCGCGCGCTCGGCGCCGTCCTGGTGCCCGCCGGGGCCGACCCGGAGCGGCTCAACGCCGTGCCGTGGGTCGACGACGTGCCCGAACTCGGCTACACGTTCACCGCGGAATCACCCGAATGGGTCAGCCGGGGCGACTCGCTCGCCGTCGTGCTGGGCGCGCTGCTGCGCGGCCGCCCCGAGGTGGTCGAGGCTCGCTCCAGCTGGCGCCGCGGCCGCTCCGGCGACACCCGCGTCGTGCTGGTCACCGTGACGGAGGGGCCCGTGCGGCTGGTCGGGGAGCTGCAGCGGGTGCTGCGCGCCCTGGGCAGCGACGAGCCCGCGGTCGAGGTGCTGGTCCGCGGCCACGAGGTGCCGCAGTACCACCGCGAGGCGCTGGCCGCGTCCGAGCCGCTGATCGCCCTGGCCCACCACTAGACCCGCCAAGTCACGACCAGCCGCCGAACTGGTCCCGACGCAAGGGGAGGACGACCGTGACACAGGTCACCGCGGGGAAGGGGTCGGCCCAGACCGCGCTGCCGATCCGGGTGCACGACCTGCTGCTGGTGCTCGCGGGCAGACTCGACGACGACGCGCTGGCCGAGGCCCGCGAGCTGGTCGCGGCCACCGAGGTCGACCGCGCGCTGGAGTTCGTCGTCGGCTGCCTGGTGGCGGGCCCGATCGCGCTCACCCAGGACGAGCAGGCCGAACTGCACGACCTGATGGTCGCCGCCCACTGCGACCCCACCGTGGCCGCGCGCGTCCCGGTCTCGGAGACCGCGGCCGCCCTGCGGCACCGCTTCGTCGCGGGCCGGGTCGACGGCGTGTCCCCCGAGGACGGCGTCGCCGAGGCCGCGGCGCGCGTGCTCGACGTCCTGCCCGACATCCGCGCGGTGTGGGCCGTCTGGCGCACCACGCCCGCGGGCGCGGTGTCCGGCCCGGTGCCGCACCGGGTCGTGCTGATCGGCGTCGGTCCCGGCGGGTTCGCGCCCGCCACCGCGTACCGCGTGCAGCACGCGCTGCGCCGCGCGGGCCTGACCGCGTCGGTCGAGGTGCTCCGCGAGGGCGCCGACCACAGCGACTACCACCACGCCGCCGTCCGGTACGCGACCGAGGTGATGGCCGAGCGCGCGTCCCTGCCGCCCGCGACCGGCTCGCCCGCGCCCGCGCAGCCCGCCGCCGCCCCGGCCGCGCCGCCCCAGCCCGACCCGGAGCCCGTCTCGGGCCCGTCCTGGATGGAGGAGGCGCCGCAGACCGGCCCGTCGGACTCGCTCAACGACAACGAGCTGGACCTGCTGCGCCAACTGCAGGAGGAACTCGCCCGCCGCGAGCAGGCCGACGGCGCCGCGCCCCAGCCGGGCTGGCAGGGCGACCTGTCCGGCGGCAACCACCCGTTCGACTGGCACGAGGCCAACACGATGGTCAACGGCGTGCCGCTGCAGCCGCCGGACCAGCGCTCCTAGCCGGCCTTCCACACGGCGTCGACGATCCGGGCGAGGTGCAGTCCCCGGCGCACGTCGAGGTCGTGCCCGGGCTGGTTCCGCTCGATGAGCTCGACGAACCGGTCCATCGCGATCGCGAAGGAGTCGGACGGGTCGGTGGCCCGTCCGACCACCTCGCGGTACCCGTGCTCGCCGTACACCGACACCTCGGTGATGGTGGGCCGCATGGGCAACCGCATCGACAACGTGGCCGTACTGGTCGCCCCAGTGTCGTGACCGAGCACGACGTTCCACAGATCAGGCTCGACGAAGTGCGCCCCCCGAACCTCCACGACCGTCCCGAGCGCGGCGTCGAGCAGGTCGAACACGTGCGGCCCGACGTCCGCCAACGCCCCGCCCTCCTGCCGCCAGGCGGAGCCGGAGTAGTCACCACCCAACAGCGCGCCGGACAGCCACCGCGCATTCCCACCGGCCCACCCGCCGAGCCGGTGCAGATCACCAAGCCACTCGATGGTCTCCGGGGCGAACCGCCGCACCAGATTCACGAGCGACACAACCCCCGAATCCCCCACCACCCCCGCCAACCGCTCAGCCCCTGGAACATCGCTGGCGACCGGCTTCTCCAAGAACACATGCTTCCCCCGCCGCACCGCCCGCTCGGCAAGCCCACCCTGCACCCCCGGCGGCACCGCGAACGCCACAGCATCCACTTCGGACAGCAACTCGCCGAAGTCCCCGAACACCCTCCCCAACCCCACCGCCCCCTCCGGCCGCCGAGCCCACACCCCCACGAACTCAACACGGGGGTGCGCAACCAACCCCGGCCCATGAACCCGCCGCGCCCACGGCCCCGCCCCAACCAACCCAACCCGCACCATGCGGCCATTAAATAACCCCACCAACCCCAACGCCCCGCCGCCACCCTCCGCCCCCACACCCTCGCCGCCACCGCCCGCACGACGACGTCCTCGCCGGACCACCCGTACCCTTCGTCGGACCACCTTCGCCGGTCCGCCCCATCGCCGCGCCCTCACCCTCGCAACCACCTGTGCCGAGTGATCCCGGCCCGCCACGGCCACCGCTTCCAGCCGTCTGCCTCGCCCGGCGCCGCCACCACCTCCGCGCCTGCCGCAGCCCGCCACCGGCACCCAGCTGTCGCCGCCACCCGCCGCCACCGCCCGGGGATCGCCGTTCCGCGCGGCACCGTCGCTGCCCGGGGCCACCACACCCCCCTCGTCGCCCGGAACCGCCGCCCGCCGCCGCTGGCTCCCTTCCCGCCGCTGTCGCTGGCCGCCCTCGCCGGGCCACCACCGTCGTTTGGGTCGCCGCCCTCACGGCCACTGTCGCCTCACCACCCTCGCCGGGCCACCACCCCTTGCCTCGCCGTCAGCCAAGGGGCTGGCGCCAGCGTGGGTGTCGGTGGCTTGCGCCTGCTGGTCCTCGTGGTGGGCGGGCGCGTATAGGGTCGGGGTGTGCGTGAGCTACCTGCGGAGATGGTGCTGCCCGAGGGTTTCGTGCCGCCGACGCCGCCCGAGCCGCCTGCTGTGCCTCGGGATGCGGCGACCGTGATGTTGGTGCGCGACACCGCCGAGGGGCTGGAGGTCTTCCTGCAGCGTCGGGTGGTCGGGATGGCCTTCGCCGGGGGCATGACGGTGTTCCCCGGCGGCGGCGTCGACCAGCGGGACGTGGACGCGTCGGTGGCGTGGCACGGGCCCGACCCGGACTGGTGGGCGCACCGGTTCGGGTGCTCGCCCGCGCTCGCGCGTGCGTTGGTGTGCGCGGCGGTGCGCGAGACGTTCGAGGAGTCCGGTGTTCTCCTCGCCGGGACGGACGCGGGCAGTGTGGTGGCCGATGCCAGGCCGTACCACGAGGCGCGGGCGGCGTTGGTCGCCCGCGAGGTGTCGTTCGCGGGGTTCCTCGCCGACGCGGGACTCGTGTTGCGGGCCGACCTGCTGCGGCCGTGGGCGAACTGGGTCACCCCGGCCGAGGAGCCGCGCCGCTACGACACCCGCTTCTTCCTCGCCGCCCTCCCCGAGGGCCAGCGCGCCGACGGGGAGACCACCGAGGCCGACCACGCCCACTGGCAGCGCCCCGCCGACACCCTTGCCGACTGGGGCAACGGCGAGTGCGCCCTGATGCCGCCCACCTGGGTCACCCTGTCCGACCTGGCCGAGCACCCGACGGTCGCCAGCGCCATGGCCGCGGACCGCACCCTGGGCAAGATCATCCCCAAGATCGTCCGCGACGGCGGCGTGACCCGCGTCGTCCTGCCCGAGGACCCGGCATGACCCATCCCGCCTACGGCGTGGTCCGCCCCGTGACCGCGTTCGCCTCGGTGCTGCTCGAGGACAACCCCGGCACGATGACCCTCGACGGCACCAACACGTGGCTCCTGCGCGCCCCCGGGTCCGCGGAGTGCGTGGTCGTCGACCCCGGCTACGAGGACGAACCCCACCTGCGCCGCGTCCTGGAGGCCGCCGGTCAGGTGGCGGCGATCCTCATCACCCACCACCACGACGACCACGTCCAAGGCGCCCCCTGGCTGGCCCGAGCCGCCAACGCCCCGATCCGCGCCTTCGACCCCGCCCTGTGCGCGGGCGAAGGCCCGCTCCGGGACGGCGAGGTCCTGACGCTGGCAGGCCTGGACCTGGAGGTTCGGCACACCCCCGGCCACACCGCGGACTCCATCTGCCTGGCGATCGCTTACGAGAACCAGACAGCCGTCCTGACCGGTGACACGGTGCTCGGCAGGGGCACGACGGTCATCGCCCCACCCGACGGACACCTGGGCCAGTACCTGGACTCCCTGCGCCTGCTCGCGGGCAGCCCGCCCGGGACGGTCGTCCTCCCGGGCCACGGCCCCGACCTCCCCGACCTCCCGACGACCGCCGCGATGTACCTGGCCCACCGCGAACAACGCTTGGACCAGATCCGCGCCGCCCTCACGCACCTAGGCCCGGACGCCACTGCCCGCCAGGTAGTCGAGGTCGTCTACGCCGACGTCGACCAGTCCCTGTGGGAGGCAGCCGAGTGGTCGGTCCACGCCCAACTCGCGTACTTGCGCGAGTCAGCCTGACGATCAAGTCTGGCCCGGTGGCTTCCTGAGGCCTGGGCGTGCCGAGTTCTCGGGCGGCAGCCCAGTTCGCTTCTCGGCCGGTGGCTGGCTGAGGGAACGCGGCTGATTGCCGCTTTCGGGTGGTGAGCCGAGATGCCGAGAAGCTCGGAACTCGATTCGGCCAGATATGAAGTTGTGGGGCAGGGGTCGTGATTGGCTCCCTTCGCTGACGGGCTGACGGGCTGACGGGCTGACGGGCTGACGGGCTGACGGGCTGACGGGCTGACGGGCTGACGGGCTGACGGGCTGACGGGCTGACGGGCTGACGGGCTGACGGGCTGACGGGCTGACGGGCCGAATTCGGTGGGGTGATGTCAGCCGGTGGGCTTGATGTAGGTGGCGGTGGGCGGGTGGCGGCCGTGAACGCGTGGGTGGGTTGGGTGGGCGGGGCTGGCTGCGGAGTGTGGATAGGTGGGGCGTTGGTGGGCAGGTGATGGGTTCGGACAGGTGGGTTGTGGACCGGCGGTGGTGTATGTGGGCAGCTGGCGGAGGTGTGGGACGAGAGCGGGGCCTGGGGTAGGTGTGGGACCGGTAGCGGGCTGGGGCAGGCAGCGGGGGTGAGGTCGATCGGTGGGAGGGGAGAGGCGGTGGCTGGCGATGGCCCGGAGTTCGGTGGGTTGCGGGTGGGCTGGGGAGTTCGCCAGGCCGGTAGGTGGGGGCGTGAGGGGGTGGTGTGGGCGCGGGCCGACCACGCCACGGTGACCGCCCGGTAGGTGAGGGGCGTGAGGGGCTGGTGCTGGTGGGTGGGATCGGCGCGGGTTTATTGGCGTGGTGGAAGGAGCGGCATCATGAGGTATTTGATGGGGACCTCCTGCTCGTCCACCGACGTGATCACTGTGGCGCGCATGCCGGGTTGGATGGAGAGGCGGATGCGGGTGCCGGTGTAGGGGCGTAGGGCGTCGATCAGGTAGCGGGACTGGACGGCGGGGCTGGTTCGGCCTCCCTCCACTGTGGCCTTTACCGACTCCTCGGCCTCGCCTGCCTGGGGGTCGGTGCCGCGGAGGCGGAGTTCGTGGTCGCCTACCTCGATCTGGAGTACGCCTCGGGCATCCGTGTAGAGGGCGACTCGGCGGGCTGCGGCCAGGAGGGTGTCGGCGTCGGTTTCGACCCAGGTGTCCACTGTGTTCAGGACGAGGCTCGACTCCGACAGGAAGACGCCGTCCAGTACCGCTGTGGTGACTGTGGTGTTGCCCCAGGAGAGGGTGAAGCGGTTGGGGTCGGTGGCCAGGGAGACCTCACCGCTGGCTTGTTTGGCTACTTCGGACAGCAGGCCCGCGGGGACCAGGACGTCGATGTCGGGGGACAGGTCGGTCGCGGGGACGGTGGCGATGGCCATGCGGTAGCGGTCGGTGGCGCGCAGGACGAGGGCGCCGTCCTCGGCGCGGAGGCGGACGCCCGCGAAGACCGGGAGGGTGTCGTCGCGGGACGCCGTCGCTGACACTGTGGACAGTGCTGTGGACAGCTTCGCTCCCGACACCGTGCCGCCGGGTGGGGGTGGGGTGGGGACGCCGGGGTGGAGGGCGGCGTCGAGGAGGGGGAGGGCGAAGCGGGCGCCGTCGGCTCGGATGGCGAGGCGGCTGCCCTCGACGACCAGGCGGACGCGGTCGACGTCCAGCGCGCGCAGCGTCTCGGCCAGGGGTTTCGCTGGCACGAGCACCGTGCCGTCGGTGTGCACGAGGGCGTCGCAGGACACCCGGGCCGTGCGTTCCCGGTCGCTGGCGGCCAGGACGACGCCGTCCCGGCCCGCTGTCAGCAGGAGGCCGCTGAGGAGCGGGTCGGTGTAGCGGGCCGGGACGAGGCGGACGATGTCGGCCGCGGCGGCGGCCAGGGTGGCTGTGGATGCGCTGAGGTCCATGCCACGAAATTAGCCCCGGCCGCCGACAGCCCGAGAAAGTTATCCACAGGTCTGGGAGTTATCCACATTCTGTGGACAAGCCCTAGACGAGGGCGGGCACCGGCTGGGTGGGGACACCGGCGAGGACCGTGTGCCGACGCAGGTACACCGCGAACGCGATCAGCAGGCCCGCGCCCGCCGCCGCCAGGTACGCCGACCACACGCCGACGTGCTCCACCAGCTGGCCGCTGACCGACTGGCCGAGGGCCAGGCCCAGCGTGACCGCCGTGATGACCCAGCCGAACGCCTCGGTGATGGTCCCCGGCGGGGCCACCTGCTCCAGCGCCGCCGAGTGCGCGGTCGCCTGCGGCGTGACCAGCGTGCCCGCGACCAGCAGCGCGATCGCCAGCCAGACCAGCGACGTCGGGATGGCCAGCAGCGTCAGGAGCAGGGCGAACCCGGCCAGCAGCACCGGTATCCGCAGGTGCAGCGGGCGGGGCCATGGCCGCGTCCCGTAGTACACGCCGAACAGCACCGAGCTCACCGACCAGACGCCCAGCAGCACCCCGCCCATGGGCGGGCTGCCCGCCTGCGTCGCCGCCGCGGGCACCGCGACCTCGACGAACCCGATGGTGACGCCGAACCCGGCCGCGGCGAGCGCCACGGTCTTCATCCCCGGCGACGCCAGCGGGCCGAGCAGGCTGCCGCCGCCTGCCCGCACCGGGGGACGGTACGACCGGATCGTCGGCATGAGCGCGAAGGCCACCCCGCCCAGGATCATGAACGCCGCCCCGAGGACCACGCCGGTGCCCGCCCACGGCGCGGCCACCAGCACGCCGGACAGCGCCGGGCCGACGATGAAGAAGACCTCCATGCTGATCGCCTCATAGGAGTACGCCGCCGTGCGCACCGGGCCGGGCGGGACCAGCCGGGTCCACATCGCCCGCGACGCGGAGCCGATCATCGGCTCGGTCGACCCGATGGCGAAGCCCAGCACCACCAGCAGCCAGGTCGCCGCCGCCTGCTCGACGGCGGTGATGCCCAGCGTCACGAACAGGGCGAACAGCCCGACCGTGCCGAGCAGCGGGCGCGACGGCCCGACGCGGTCCATCAGCCTGCCCTGGGCGACGGACCCGATGGCGACGCCGACGAGCGTGCCCGCCGAGACCATGCCCGCGGTGGCGAACGACCCGGTCGAGTCCTGGACGTACAGCAGCAGGGACAGGCCCACCATGGCGATCGGCAGCCTGCCCACGAGGGAGGCCAGCACCGGACCGCGCGCGCCCGGGGTGGTGAGCGCAGCGCGGTAGTCGGCCAGACCGGCGGAGTGGGACATGCGTACCAGTATGCCGGGACTGGTACGTCCGTACCAGTAATTACCGGGGTGGTTTCAACCACCGGCCGCGGTGGTATGTCTCGATCGGATAACGGAATGCGGCAATCGCGGTGAACCCGCGCAACGAACCCTGGGGAAGCGAGTCCTTGAGGGTGAATGGGCTTGTTAAGCAGGTGGGGTGCCGTGCGATGGTTTCCGTGTCACCCGCGAGTGGCCCAACGCAACTGAAGAGACTCCCTCCGGCGAACGGGTCGGGGCCTGCGGCCGGAGGGCGGGGAGCGTGGATCGTCGGGGGATGGTTCACGCAGGCGAAAGGCCGGTGCGCCGCGTCGGGGGCGGCGCCCGGCCTTTCGTTTGCTCTGCGTCCGGCTAGCGGGCCCGGCGGGCCAGCCGCTCCGGGTCCAGGATCAGCACGCTCTTGCCCTCAAGGCGCAGCCAGCCGCGGTGGGCGAAGTCGGCGAGGGCCTTGTTGACGGTCTCCCGGGAGGCGCCGACGTACTGGGCGATCTCCTCCTGGGTGAGGTCGTGGGTCACCCGCAGCAGCCCGGCCTCCTGGCTGCCGAAGCGCTGCGCGAGCTGCAGCAGCGCCTTGGCCACCCGGCCGGGGACGTCGGTGAAGATCAGGTCGGCCAGCATGCCGTTGGTCCGGCGCAGCCTGCGCGCGATGACCCGCAGCAGCTGCTCGGCGATCTCCGGCCGGTTGTTGATCCACTGCCGCAGCGCGGGCCGGTCCATGGTGACCGCGCGGACCTCGGTGACCGTGGTGGCGGTGGACGTGCGCGGCCCGGGGTCGAAGATCGAGAGCTCGCCGAACATGTCCGACGGTCCGAAGATCCCCAGCAGGTTCTCCCGGCCGTCCGGCGACTTGCGGCCGAGCTTCACCTTGCCCGACTGGATGATGTAGAGCCGGTCACCCGGCTCACCCTCGGCGAAGATCACGTGCCCCCGCGGGAACTCCACCGACTCGAGCGTCTGCGCGAGCGCCTCCGCCGCGGCCGGCTCGACCCCTTGGAAAATGCCCGCGCGGGCAAGGGTCTCATCCACCTCGGTCCTCCGTTTCCACCCGGCGCACACAGACGCTGTGCGGCCGATCACCGCATTCAGTGTAGGGCCTGACCCGTTAACGCCATCACGGCGCGCCGTCAAGGTCGGTTATGGATCCTTCAACCAAGCCCAGCCGGAGAACAATAACGCCTAGTCAGGCCCCCTTGCGACCACGCAGCTTGGCGGCGCGTCCGCCCAGCCTGCGCAGCCGGAAAAGCTCCAGCGCACGGCCGATGCCGTGGCCGTAGAGCGCCCGCACCTCGTCCGGCCTGGCCTGCTCGAGGAACTCCTCGACGTCGGTCTCCTGCACCGCCGCGTGCCGGATGCGGGTCTCCACCCGCTCCATGAAGAGCGCGAAGAACATGATCACCAGCGGCACCGCGAACACGAACCAGACAGCCATGTGTCGTAGATCCTCGCTCCCAGCCGGACCCGCCCGGTCCGACTTTCCGATGGACTCGCTTTGCTAGGACGTCCGGGGCACATCTCGGGTTGTTCGTCGGGCCGTAGGCTAGCGACGTGCCCGCGACCACCCGACGCCCGCCCCTGGATGCCGAACCCAGTCTCGCGCTCACCCGGCGTGTTCGCCGGATGACCAGGGCGTTAGCGGAGGGCTACCCCGACGCCCACTGCGAGCTGGACTTCACCACCCCGCTGGAGCTGGCCGTCGCCACGATCCTGTCCGCGCAGTCGACCGACGTCCGGGTCAACCTGACCACCCCCGCCCTGTTCGCCAAGTACAAGACCGCCGCCGACTACGCCGCCGCCGACCGCGCCGAGCTGGAGGAGCTGATCCGCTCCACCGGCTTCTACCGCAACAAGGCCGCGTCGCTGATGGGCTTGGGCGCCGAGCTGGTCGAGCGCTTCGACGGCGAGCTGCCCGCCAACCTCGACGACCTGGTCACGCTGCCGGGAATCGGTCGCAAGACCGCCAACGTCATCCTCGGCAACGCCTTCGGGGTACCCGGGATCACCGTCGACACACACTTCGGCAGGCTCGTCCGCCGCTTCCAGTGGACCGACCTGGAGGACCCGGTCAAGGTCGAGCACGCGATCGGCGCACTCGTCCCGCGCAAGGACTGGACGATGCTGTCGCACTACGTGATCTTCCACGGTAGGCGGGTCTGCCACGCCAAGAAGCCCGCGTGCGGGGCCTGCTTCCTGGCCAAGGACTGCCCCTCCTACGGCACGGGCCCCACCGAGTACGAGGCGGCCGCCAAGCTGGTGAAGGGCGAGGAGGCCGAGCACCTGCTGGAGCTCGCCGAGCGGGTGCGCCAGGGCTACCGGCCGGGCCGGTCGACCGGGTGATCCCCCGCGTGCGGTGGGTCGTGGTCGCGGTGGTCCTCGTGGTCGCCGCGGCCATCGCGCTGTGGCCCAGGGACGACGGGCCCGCCACCCGCACCGCGCGGCCCGGCCCGGACGTCGCGGACGCGCGAGCGGCGGCCGCGCTGGCCGACTGCGCGACCGGCACGCCGGGGCCGGAAGCGCTGCGCGGTGTCACCGCGACCTGCCTGGGCACCGGCGAGCCGGTGGACGCCGCCGCCGCGCTGGGCGGGCGCGACCTGCTGCTCAACGTCTGGGCGACCTGGTGCGAGCCCTGCCGGGCCGAGCTGCCACTGCTGGCTGAGTACGCCGCGGGCGCGGACGCCGTCGACGTGGTCACGCTCGCCGTGCAGAGCCCGCAGGGCGACGCGCTGGTCTTCCTCGGCGGCGTCGGGGTGAAGCTGCCGACCCTGCACGACGGCGACGGCGCGGTCGCCCGGGCGCTGCGGCTGCCCGTCGGCCTGCCCGCGTCCTACCTGGTGCGGGCCGACGGCACGATCACGCTGATCAGCGACCCCAGGGTGTTCGAGTCCGTCGAGGAGATCCGGGCGGCGGTCGACGGGGGGCTGGGATGAGCCACGGCCCGCTGGTCGACCCCGACACCGTGCCCGGCTGGCTGCGGACGCTGGTCGCCTCGACCGGGGACATCGACGTCGGCCTGTTCACCCGCTTCGCCGCGATCGGCGAGGGCGCGCGCGAGGCGGCCGTGCTGATCCTGCTCGGCGAGGACGAGCACCACGGGCCCGACGTGCTGCTGCAACTGCGGGCCGCGTCCGGCGACGCCCACGCCAACCAGGTCAGCTTCCCCGGCGGCAAGGCCGAGCCCGAGGACGACGGGCCGGTGGCGACCGCGCTGCGCGAGGCCGTCGAGGAGACCGGCGTCGACCCGGCCGGGGTGCGGCCGGTGGCGCTGCTGCCCGCCCTGCACATCCCGGTCTCGGCCTTCGACGTCACCCCGGTGGTCGCGCACTGGGAGAAGCCCAGCCGGGTGTGGGCGGTGTCGGAGCGGGAGACCCAGGCCGTGGCCCGGGTCCCGATCGCGCACCTGGCCGACCCGGCGAACCGGTTCCGGGTCAGGCACCCGTCCGGGTACGTCGGCCCGGCGTTCGCCGCCCCGGACATGCTGGTCTGGGGCTTCACCGCCGGTCTGCTGACCATGGTCCTGGCCGCGGGCGGCTGGCACCGGGAGTGGGACGCGCGCGATGTGCGCGATCTTGACGTAGCGTGGCGCTCCGTCCGCTCACGGGGTCCGGAGGTCAGCGCGTGAACTGGGTCGACGTTCTGGTGGTCGCGCTGGCCGTGCTCGCCGCGGTGTCCGGCGCCCGGCAGGGCGTGGTCACCGCGCTGCCCGCGTTCCTCGGCGTCCTGGTGGGCGCCATCGTCGGGATCAAGGTCGCGCCGCTGGTCGTCGCGGGCATCTCGGCGACCCCGACCCGGGTGGCGTTCGCGGTGGCGATCTTCGTCCTGCTGGTCGCCCTGGGCGAGACCCTGGGCGTGTGGGCGGGGCGGACGCTGCGCCAGCGCATCTCGTCGCCGAAGCTGGCCGGGGTGGACAGCGTGCTGGGCGCGGTCGTGCAGGGCGCGGTCGTGTTCCTGGTGTCGTGGCTGATCGCGCTGCCGCTGACCACGGTCGGCGGGCTGCCTGGGCTGGCATCGGCGATCAACAACTCGGTGGTGCTCGGCGGCGTCGACGACGTCATGCCGCAGGCGGCGCGGGGCCTGCCGGACGAGCTGCGCGAGCTGCTGGACGTCTCCGGCTTCCCGGCCGCGGTCGACCCGTTCAACCGCACGCCCAACCGCGAGGTCGCCCCGCCGGACCCGGCGCTGCAGGCCAGCGCGGTCGTGCAGCGCGTGCGGCCGAGCGTGCTCAAGATCAACGCCCGGGCCACGGCCTGCGAGCGGGCGCTGGAGGGCAGCGGGTTCGTCATCGCCCCGCAGCGCGTCATGACCAACGCGCACGTCGTCGCGGGCGCTGAGGAGGTCAGCGTCGAGTCCGGCGACCGGACCCTGCGCGCCGAGGTCGTGCTCTACGACCCGCGCACCGACGTGGCGGTCCTGCGCGTGCCGAGCCTGGCGGCCGACCCGCTGGGGTTCGCCGACTACGAGGTCGAGAGCGGCCAGGACGGCATCGTGCTCGGCTACCCGCTCGACGGCCCGTACACCGCGGAGGCCGCGCGCGTGCGCGACCGCATTCCGCTGCGCGGCCCGGACATCTACGACTCACCGAACCCGGTCGACCGCGACGTCTACACGCTGCGCGCGAAGGTGCTCAGCGGGAACTCCGGCGGCCCGCTGGTCGACACCAACGGCGACGTGCTCGGCGTGATCTTCGGCGCGGCCGTGGACGACTCGGAGACCGGCTTCGCGCTGACCGGGGCGGAGGTGCGCGACGAGGTCGACGCCGCGCCCCGGCTGACCGAGCCGGTGTCGACGGGCCGCTGCGCGGGCTAGTGCGACTTGAGGAACGCCGTGATCGCCGCGCTGGTCCCGGCCGGGTCCTCCTCCGGGGGCAGGTTGCCCACCCCGGGCAGTTCGAGGTGCTCGGCAGGCCCCTTGAGCCAGGGCGCTGACGCCGTGCGCGTGTACGGCAGCACGCAGGGGTCGTCCGCGCCGTAGAGCTGCAGGACGGGCGTGCGGATGCGGCGCTGCATCGCCTCGGTGTAGCGCCTGCCCTCGCTGCGGAACTGGGACCGCACCGCCCACCGGTAGTACTCCAGCGCGCAGTGCGCGACGCCCGGGATCAGCATCGCCTCCTGGTACCGGGCGACGGCGTCGGCGAAGTCCGGCGACTCGCGCCACCGCCGCCCCGACCACAGGCCGAACAGCCGGGGAAGCGTGTCCTCGCGGACAAGCCAGCGCTCGGGGGCGATGGGCAGCTGCGAGCGCAGCATCGGGCTCAGCGCGCGTGCCTGGTTGCGCGGCCGTCGCCGGAGCACGGTCCGCCTGGCCTCGTCGCGCAGGGCGATCGGGTGGGGGGCGGACACGGTGCTCACCGAGTCCACCAGGCGCGGGTGCAGCGCGGCGGCCGACCAGGCGAGCAGGCCGCCCCAGCCGTGTCCGACGAGGTGCGCCCGGGGCGCGCCGAGCGCCCTGATCAGGCCCGCGACGTCACCGGAGAGGGTCCAGGCGTCGTAGCCGCGCGGGGGCTTGTCGGAGTCGCCGTAGCCGCGCAGGTCGACGGCGACGGCGCGGAAGCCGGCGTCGCCGAGCGCGGTCAGCTGGTGGCGCCAGGTCCACCAGAACCCGGCGAACCCGTGCAGCAGGACGACCAGCGGGCCGTCGCCCGCCTCCGCGGTGTGCAGCCGGATGCCGTTGGCGTAGACGTCGCGGTGCGTCCACGGCCCGTCGATGCGGACCGCGGCGGGGTCCGGGGCGCGCCTCAGCGCCTTCAGTCCCTGGGCTCGTCGGAGCCGCGCTGGCGCAGGGTCGCCGCGGTCTCCTTGACCGAGTCGATGGTGCGCTTCGGGGCGCGGACGGTGCGGAACTTGCGGTAGCCGATGAAGGCGAAGAAGCCCGCCATCAGCAGCATCAGGAAGAACACGATCCCGAACGCCGCCGAGCGCCACAGCCCGATGTCGGCCAGCAGCTCGGCCAGCGCGAAGAACAGGAAGAACGAGCTGTAGAGGAGGATGACCAGGGCGAGGATCGCGAAGACGCTGCCCTTGATGCCCTTCTTGACCTCCCGGGCGACCTCGGTCTTGGCCAGCTCCACCTCGGCCCGCACCAGGGTCGACAGGTGGGTGGTCGCGTCCTTGACCAGGTTCCCGATCGACGGGTCGGCGGCGGCGATGGTGCGGTCGTCGGCCAGTGGGATGGACGGCACCGGGGGCAAGCCGTCGCGTTGTCCGTTTCCGTGTGCGCTGGTCACCGGGTCATCGTGCCATGCCGCAGCTGCCAAGCGCCTGCGGACTCCCAAGCCCGCGCGCCGCACCCGAGCAGCGGACCACCGCGGGAAGTCCCGGAGGTGACCGGATCACTCAGGCGGGATCAGGAATCCGCGTGCGCCTTGCTCCGCTTCGCCAACATTCCCGCCGCCAGCAGCGAGGCCGCGGCCGAGGCGATCAGCACCGCCGCCTTCGCCAGCTCCGCGTCGGCCTCGGCGAGCGACAGCTCGGCGATCAACAGGCTGACGGTGAACCCGACGCCGCCGAGCATCGCCACCGCCCCCATGTCGCGCCAGCCGAGGCCGCTGGGCATGGCCGCGAGCTTGAACTTCACCGCGACCAGCGAGAACCCCACGATGCCGAGCAGTTTGCCCGCGACCAGCCCGATCATGATCGCCAGCCCGATCCGCTCGGTGAACACCGCGCCGAGGGCGTCAGCGCCGATCGGCACGCCCGCGGCGAACAGCGCGAACACCGGCACGGCCACGCCCGCCGACCACGGCTGGAGGCGGTGCTCCAGGCGCAGCGCCGGGGCCTCCTTCTCGTACGGGTCCTTCCGCACCCGGGTCAGCAGGCCGAGCGCGACGCCCGCCACGGTCGCGTGGATGCCGCTGGTGTGCACCGCGATCCACACCCCGATCGCCAGCGGCACGTAGAGCCACGGCGAGGTGATCCGCTTGCGCTGCAGGTACCAGTACAGCGCCAGGAGCACGACGGAGACGCCGAACGCGATGAAGTCGAACTTGGACGTGAACAGGGTGGCGATCAGCGCGATGGCGCCCAGGTCGTCCACCACGGCCAGGCTGAGCAGGAACACCCGCGCGCTGCTGGGCATGTGCCGTGCGGTCAGCGCGAGCACGCCGAGGGCGAAGGCGATGTCGGTGGCGACCGGGATCGGCCAGACCTGCCCGGCCAGCGGATCGCCCGCGGCGATGAGCAGCGCCAGCAGGGCGGGCACGACCATGCCGCCGAGCGCGGCGATCACCGGCAGCAGCGCGGCCTTGAACCGGGACAGCTCGCCGATCACCAGCTCGCGCTTGAGCTCCAGGCCGACGACGAAGAAGAACAGCGCCAGCAGCCCGTCCTTGGCCCAGTCGCCGACGGTCAGGTTCAGGTGCAGGAACTCGGTGCCGACCCGGGTCTCGCGCAGGTCGCGGTAGGAGTCGCCGAGCGGGGAGTTGGCCCAGATCAGGGCCAGCGCGGTGGCGGCGAGCAGGACGAGCCCGCCGACGGTCTCGGTTCGCAGGTAGCGGGCGAACTCCGAGAGGCGCGGCGTGTGTCGGTTCGTCAAGGGCTGCTCCCGGCTCGGCGTACACGTCTCCCGTACGCCGACCAGACTTCCCGGCACACCTGTTTCGAAGCCTAACCCACGGTCACGCCGAACAGGACACCGACGAAGTACGTCACAGTCATCGCCAACGTCCCTACCAGGACGTTCCTTAGCACAGCACGACCCACGCGCGCGTCGCCCAGTCGTGCGCTGATCGTGCCGGTGAGCACGAGCCCGATGATCACCGCCGCCACGCAGGTCCACACGCGCCACTCGACCGGGGGCAGCGCGATGGCGGTCAGCGGCAGCAGCGCGCCCACCGCGAACGCGATCAGCGACGCCCATGCCGCCTGCCACGGGCTGGTGAGGTTGTCCGGGTCGATCTGCAGTTCGGCGTCGGCGTGCGCGGCCAGCGCGTCGGCCTCGGTCAGCTCCCGGGCGACCTGCGCGGCGAGTTCGGGCGAGAGGCCCTTGGCCTGGTAGATGCCCGCGAGTTCGCGCTCCTCGGCCTCGGGCATCTCGCGCAGCTCGCGCGCCTCCGTCCGCAGCGCGGCGCGTTCGGTGTCGCGCTGGGTGCTGACCGAGACGTACTCCCCGCCCGCCATCGACAGCGAGCCCGCGACCAGCCCGGCGACCCCGGCGGCGAGGATCGCCATCCGGTCGGTCGTCGCGCCCGCGACGCCGACGACGAGGCCCGCGGTCGAGATGATCCCGTCGTTGGCCCCGAGCACGCCTGCCCGCAGCCAGTTGAGCCGGGCGCTCAGGCTGTCGTGGTGCGGCTCGGCCGGATGGGTGCCGGTCTGCTCACTGTCGGTGCTCACCTGCGTATTCTCGCCCGGTCGGGCGCATCCCGCCGATCTCCTGCCGCGAAGATGGGGGTGTGCGAAGCGACCGACCCATGGGCACCCTGCGGGCCCTGACGCTCATGTTCCGCGTGCCCCGGCGCGGCCGCGGCTTCTGGTTCAGCCTGGCGATCGACCTCATCTGGCCGCTGATGGCGCTCAGCGCCCGACTGCGGTTCGCGGGCTCGCTGCCTCAGCGCGGCGGGGTGGTGCTGGCCTCGAACCACCTCTCGTTCGCCGACCCGGTGACCGTCACCGCCTTCACCCTGGCCGCCGGGCGCATCCCCCGGTACCTGGCGAAGGCCAGCCTGTGGAAGGTGCCGGGGATCAAGCAGGTGCTCGACGGCGGCGGGCACATCCCCGTCGTCCGCGACACCGCCCAGGCGCGCGCGGCCTATGTGGGCGCTGTCGAGGCGGTGAAGCGCGGGGAGTGCGTGATGTTCTTCCCGGAGGCGGGATTCTCCGACGACGTCTCGCACTGGCCGTCCACCCGGGTGAAGAACGGCGTCGCCCGGGTGGCGATGGAGACGGGCGCGCCGGTGATCCCGGTGGTCAACTGGGGCACGCACGAGCTGCTGCCCGCGCACGCCCGCTTCCCCCGGCTGTTCCCGCGCCGCACGGTCCAGATCGTCGCCGGTCCGCCGGTCGACCTGTCGGACCTGACCGGGATCGACCGGGAGACGCTGAACGAGGCGACCAAGCGGATCATGCACGCGATCACCGAGCTGCTGGCCGAACTGCGCGGCGAGGAACCACCGGTCCGGTGACGCGGACGGGGCCCCGCTGCCGCGGGGCCCCGACGTGATCAGTCCTCTTGCGACTTCTGGTTGCTCAAACCCTCGGTGATGAGGTTCATGACGGTCTGGTCGGCGAGGGTGGTGGTGTCGCCGAGTTCGCGGTTCTCGGCGATGTCGCGCAGGAGCCTGCGCATGATCTTGCCGCTGCGGGTCTTGGGGAGTTCCTCGACGATGAGGATCTGGCGGGGTTTGGCGATCGCGCCGATCTCTTGTGCGACGTGGTTGCGCAACGTGGTGATGTGGCTGTCGCGGTCGGCGGCGGCTTTGCCGCGGGGGATGACGAAGGCGACGATGCCCTGTCCGGTGGTGGGGTCGCTCGCCCCGACCACCGCCGCCTCCGCCACCGTCGGGTGCGACACCAATGCCGACTCGACCTCAGTGGTGGAGATGCGGTGTCCCGACACGTTCATCACGTCATCGACGCGGCCGAGCAGCCAGATGTGGCCGTCGTTGTCGTACTTCGCGCCGTCGCCGGCGAAGTAGTAGCCCTGCTCGGCATACCGGGACCAGTACGTGTCCTTGAACCGCTCCGGGTCGCCCCAGATGCCGCGCAACATCCCCGGCCACGGCTCGGTCAACACCAGATACCCACCGGAGCCGTGCGGGACCTCCACGCCGGCGTCGTCGACCACCTGGGCGCTGATCCCCGGCAGCGGGACCTGCGCCGACCCCGGCTTGGTCCTGGTCACCCCGGGCAGCGGGCTGATCATGATCGCCCCGGTCTCGGTCTGCCACCACGTGTCCACCACCGGGCAGCGCTCACCGCCGATGTGGGTGCGGTACCACACCCACGCCTCCGGGTTGATCGGCTCGCCCACCGATCCCAGCAGGCGCAGGGAGGACAGGTCGTGGGCGGCGGGGTTGTCCGTCCCCCACTTCATGAAGGTGCGGATGAGGGTGGGGGCGGTGTAGTAGATGGTGACGCCGTATTTGGCGATGATCTCGAAGTGGCGGCCCTGGTGGGGGGTGTTGGGGGTGCCCTCGTAGACGACCTGGGTGGCGGCGTTGGCGAGGGGGCCGTAGACGATGTAGGAGTGGCCGGTGACCCAGCCGATGTCGGCGGTGCACCAGTAGACGTCGGTGTCGGGTTTGAGGTCGAAGACCGCGTGGTGGGTGTAGGCGACCTGGGTCAGGTAGCCGCCGCTGGTGTGCAGGATGCCCTTCGGCTTCCCCGTCGTGCCGGAGGTGTAGAGGATGAAGAGCGGGTGCTCGGAGTCGAACGCCTCCGGCGTGTGCTCGGTGGACTGCCCGTCCATGAGGTCGTGCCACCAGATGTCGCGGCCCTCGGTCCAGCCGCAGTCGGTGCCGGTGCGCTTGACCACGATCACGCGCTCGATCGTGGGGGTGTGCGCGGTGGCCTCGTCGGTGTTGTCCTTCATCGCGACGGCCTCGCCGCGGCGGTACTGCCCGTCGCTGGTGATCAGCACGCGGGCCTGCGCGTCCTCGATGCGCGAGCGCAGCGCGGCGGGGGAGAAGCCGCCGAAGACGACGCTGTGCACCAGGCCCAGGCGGGCGCAGGCGAGCATCGCGACGATGGCCTCGACCAGCATCGGCATCTGGATGGCGACGCGGTCGCCCGCCTTCAGCCCCAGCGACGAGAGCCCGTTGGCCGCCTGGCACACCAGCCGCTGGAGATCGGCGTAGGTGACCGTGCGGGTGTCGCCCGGCTCGCCCTCCCAGTGCAGCGCCACCCGCTCGCCCAGCCCGGCCTCCACGTGCCGGTCCACGCAGTTGTAGGCGACGTTGAGCCTGCCGCCGACGAACCACTTCGCGAACGGGGCGTCCGACCAGTCCAGCACCTGGTCCCACTCGGTGTCCCAGGCCAGCCTCCGCGCCTGCTCGGCCCAGTAGCCCAGCCGGTCGGCCGCGGCGCGCTCGTAGGCGTCGGCCCGCACGTTCGCCGCGGCGGCCACGGCCTCCGGCGGCGGGAACGCCCGCGTCTCGGTCGACAGGTTGTCCAGCGCCGGGCGTGGGCCGGATAGCTCGGTCATGGGGTGACCTCCTCGTCGGGGCAGGTTCGCACGCCGGGTGCGAATCTAGCCCCAACCCGGGGCGCTGGACAGCCCGGACCCCCTATTGGTTTGGACCAATATGGCCGCGTGCTCCGTTCGGTTGGCCTTGCCGGAATCAGCGGACGGTGACGCGGCGAGGACGTACCGTGGTGATCGGTATGGCCGCGTTCGGCAGCGGCGGGCACAGCGCGTGTCCGCCGTCGCCCGGACGCGGTCGCCCGGATTCCCTGGGGAGGGGAGCCGGGCGGGCCAATCCGGCCACGCCGGTCACTCCGGGTCGTCGGCGCCGCTTAAGGGGGACCATGGACCGCCGGATCAGCCCCCGCTTCCGACCATCCGCGGCGGTGGTCTGGGCGGTGGGCTGCACCGTTGTCGGCCTCGGCTGGGCACTGCGCTCGGCCGGTGGCCCGCTGCCCGACGCCGAGTCCTGGTGGCTCGCCCTCGTCCTGGTCGCGGTCGCCCTCATGCACGCCGAGGCCACCCGGCCGCCGCAGGAGCGCCGCAGGGTCGCGCACCTGGCGGTCGAACGGGTCGACCACGGCGCGGCGTGGGTGCTCGGCGGCGCGCTGGTGCTGCCCACCGCGCTGGCGCTGGTGCCCGCGATCGTCGTCACCGGCCGCGGCCTGGTCGTCCGCGAGGGCGGTCGGCACGTCGTCGACGCCTGCACCCTCATCGCCGCCGCGGTCGCCGCGCACACCGTCGCGGTCGCCAGCCCGGCCCGCGAGTGGGTGGTCGAGGGCACGCTGCCGCCTGCCACGCTCGCCGTCGCCGCGATGGGCCTCGCCGGAGCGGTCGCGGCGTTCTGGCTGGTCTGGCGGGTGATCCCGGGCGCGGTCCGGGCGCTGCGCGGAACCGTGACGTGGACACGCGTGCTCAGCGACGGCGACTTGCTCGTGGTGCTCGCCCTCGGGGTCATCGCCGCGTGGTCGGCGGGCGTCGGGCACGGCGCGCCGCTGGTCGCGGTCGCCGCGGTCGCCACCGGGGTCACCCGGCGGACCCAGCGCATCGCCGAACTCGCCAGGGAACGCGACCGCTTCGAGGCCGACGCGCTGCACGACCCGCTCACCGGCCTGGCCAACCAGCGCGGGTTCAACCCGGCCGCCGCCCTCGCCCTGGTCGCCGACCAGGCCAGGCGCAGGCCGACGGCCGTGCTGATGCTCGACCTCGACGGCTTCCGCCAGGTCAACGCCCGGCTGGGCCACCTGGGCGCCAACGAGGTGCTCAAGAGCTTCGCGACCCTGCTGCGCGGCATGGTCCGCCGCGACGACCTCGTCTGCCGGTGGGGCGGCGAGGAGTTCTCCCTCGTGCTGCCCGGCACCGGGCGCAGCGACGCGTGGGCGGTCGCCGAGCGCATCCGGCGCGCGGTCGAGGCCATGACCGTCGAGCTGACGCCCACGCGCGGCGCGGGCATCGAGCGGGTCGGTCAGTTCACCGTCTCCGGCGGCATCGCGGTGTCCCCGACCGACGGCACGGACCTCGCCACCCTGCAGACGCACGCCGACGACGCGCTGGCGGAGGCGAAAGCGGGCGGCCGCAACCAGATCCGGCTCACGCCCGCGCCCGCCGAAGTGGACTCCCCGCACTGAGCCGCGCGGCGAGCCCGTCGCGGACCGCGGGCCACTCCTCGGCCGTCACCGAGTAGACGACGGTGTCGCGGATGGTCCCGTCGGGGCGGAAACGGTGGTGGCGCAGGACTCCCTCGCGCTGAGCGCCCAGCCGCTCGATCGCGCGCTGCGAGCGCTCGTTGCGGATGTCGGTGTGCCAGCCGACGCGCAGCGCGCCGAGCGTGTCGAACGCGTGCGTCATCAGCAGCAGCTTGGCCTCGGTGTTCAGCGCGGTGCGCTGCCACGGCGCGCCGATCCAGGTGTGTCCGATGTAGATGCCGCGGTGCTTGGCGTCGACCTCGTAGTAGGACGTGGTGCCCGCGATCTCGCCGGACGCGGCGAACTGGGTGAACGGGAACCGCGTCGGGTCGGCGATCGCCTCGGCGACCTGGGCGTCCATATCGGCCTGGGACTCCGGATACCGTTTGCCCAGCCACGCCCACACCGACCGGTCCGCGCCCGCGGCGTAGAGGCCGGGGGAGTCGGCCATCGTGGTGGGGGCGAGGCGCACGTGCTCGCCGACGAGGGTGGGCTGCAGGTCCATCACGACCGTGACGGTAGCCAGCGAAGTGGCTATCCGACACCGTCCACTTCTGGTGAGTTTCAAGAGGCCACTTGACGCGCCGGTACTGTCCTGCGGCGTGAGCGATCCCCTGGCCGCGCTGCTCGACCTCCCCGGGGTGACGGACGCCGTCGCCGCCGCCCGGGACGCCGTCGCGCAGGTGCACCGGCACCAGACCAACCGCCGCGGCTGGCCCGCGACGGCCGCCGAGGCGTCGGTGCGCGCCGCCCGGGCCTCCGCCGCGCTCGACGGCGGGCCCACCGCCATCCCCGCCGAGGGCCAGGTGTCCGACCCGGTGCTGGCGGGCGCGCTGCGCGCCGCCGAGGCGCTGGGTCCGCTGCTGCCGACGTGGGAACGGGCCCCGCTGCAGGCGCTGGCCCGGCTGCACGTGCTCGCCGCGGCCGACATCGCCGGGCCCGACGCGCTCGGACGGCCCCGACCGGGCACCGGCCAGCGGCTGGAACTGCTCGCCGACCTCGTCGCGGGCGGCACCCGCGTGCCCGGCCCGGTCGTGACGGCCGTCGTGCACGGCGAACTGCTCGCGCTGGCCCCGTTCGGCAGCGCGGACGGCGTCGTGGCGCGGGCGGCCGCCCGGCTGGCCATGATCGCCACCGGCCTCGACCCGAAGGGCCTCGGCGTCCCCGAGGTGTTCTACCTGCGCCGCGCCGAGCGGTACCGGGAGCTGGCCGAGGGCTTCGCGACCGGGGAGCCGCAGCGGCTCGCGGACTGGATCGTCTTCGCCTGCGAGGGCATCCAGGACGGCGCGCGCGAGGCGACGAGCATCGCGGACGCTGCCGTCGGCTAGACCGCGTGGGCGTTCAGCAGGCCCAGCGCCGCGCGCACGTGCCCGTGGCTGCTGTCGAGCGCGGCCGCGGCCCGGCGGATCTCCGCGCCGGACAGCAGGTGCACCATCGCGACCTTGAGGTCGCCGTGCGCCTCGGTCAGCGCGGTCGAGCACTCCTGCTGTGTCAGCCCCGTGGCCTCCCGCAGGATGCGCAGCGTCCGGCCGCGCAGCTTGGCGTTGGTGGCCCGCAGGCTGACCATCAGGTTCTCGTACGTCCGGCCCATCCGCACCATGACGGCGGTGGAGAACGACGTCAGCACCAGCTTCTGCGCCGTGCCCGCCTTCATCCGGGTCGACCCGGCGATCGCCTCCGGGCCGGTGTCCACCACGACCAGCACGTCCAGCCAGCCGGGCTGGGAGGTGTTGGGGTTGTTCGACACCAGCGCGGTGCTCGCGCCGCGGTCGTGGGCGGCGGCCAGGGCGCCCAGCACGAAGGGCGTGCGGCCGGACGCGGTCAGGCCCAGCACGAAATCGCCGGGCCGCACGGTCGCCATGGCGTCCGCGCCCGCCGCCTCGTCGTCCTCGGCGTCCTCGACCGCGTCGCGCAGCGCCCGGTCACCGCCCGCGTGGTGCACGGCGAACCAGCCGTCGGGGACGTCGAAGGTCGGGCGCAGCTCGGCGGCGTCCAGCGTCGCCAGCCGCCCCGAGGTGCCCGCGCCGACGTAGTGCACCCCGCGCCCCGATGACAACGCCGCGACGGCGAGGTCGACGGCGACGCCCAGCTGCGGCAGCGCGTCGCGCACCGCGTCCGGCACGAGCCGGTCCTCGGCGTTGATCAGGCGCAGGACGTCCACTGTGGGCAGTGTGTCGATCCGGGCGGTGCGCGGGTTGCGTCGCTCCGTGGGGGAGTCGACGTGCACCGACTGTCGAGGGACGGTCATCTCGGTACCCCTTCCCGCGCACCCCCGGTCACTTCCCGGTCTCCCGGGGCTTGCGCCTGCCGTCGTGCCTGGTCTCCAGACGGTGGCCGGACACCGCGTCGCGGGTGGCGTCCAGCGCGCTGATCGATTGGTCGATGTGCCGCTGGGCGATGCCGATGAACAGGCAGTCGACCACGGTGAGCTGGGCGATCCGGCTGGCCGTCGCGCCCGAGCGGAACGTGGTCTCCCGGGCGGCGGTGGTGAGCACGAAGTCGGCGACGTCGGCGATCGGCGACGTCGGGTAGTTCGTCAGCGCCACCGTCGTCGCGCCGTGCGTGCGGGCCACGCGCAGGGCCTCGACCGTGTCGGTGGTGGCGCCCGTGTGCGAGATGCCCACCGCGACGTCGTCGCCGGTCAGCACGGCCGCGGACGTCAGCATGATGTGCGTGTCGCTCCACGCGAAGCTGGTCCGGCCGATGCGGTGCAGCTTCTGCTGCAGGTCGGCGGCGACGAAGGCGCTCGCGCCCACGCCGTAGACGTCGACCCGGCGGGCGCCCGCGATCGCGTCCACGACCTGGGCCAGCACGTCGATGTCGAGCTGCTCGGCGGTCTCCTCGACCGCGCGGGCGTCGGCGAAGGTGACCTTGCCGACGACCGTCTTCAGGTCGTCCTCCGGCGCGATCTCGCCGCCGAGATCGCGGTCGGCCCGCACCGACGCGCGCGCGGTGTCGGCGGCCAGGGCGATCCGCAGCTCGGGGTAGCCCCCGACGCCGATGGCCTTGCAGAACCGGGTGACCGTGGTCTCGCTGGTCCCGGCCGCCTCGGCGACCTCGGTGATGCTGCGCCGCGCCACGCTGGAGGGGTTGTCGAGCACGACCTTGGCCACCCGCTGCTCGGCCCGGGCCAGACCCGGCAGCAGAGAGCGAATGCGGACCAGGGGACTTGACTCGCTGTGTTCTGTCGTCATGTGACTCGCACTCACGTGGGAAACTTACTAACAGTTAACGGGTAGGACAAGGCGAAGCATCACATCCGGAAGCTACGCTACCGAAATGTGCCCGCCGAGGCAGGCGCCCCGGTCGGGGGCTTGCTACCCGCATCGCTGCGCGAACGCGGATTGTTAGCACTCCAAGGTCAACGAGTTTCGCTCGTCCACCCGACCGGCAGCATCAAGTGAGGTTGTTTCTCACCGTTGAGCAGGATTCCGTCACTATCGGTCACCAGAATGCGGTCGAGGTGAATCCCACGTCCGGTGTAGCGACCGTCCGTAGTGGACCGCCACCGAATTGTGAGCATTGCCGCGTACGGCAACTCCGCGTGGACACTCCACCAACTGCGGTGGCCTGAGCCCGCCAAACCGGTCTGGTCGCCGCGCGGCGCCCCCCGGCCCGCCGCCTGCAGGACCGCGGTCCGCCACTCCGCGCCGTCGACGGTGTATTCCACAGTCAGCGGGTCGGTGCCCTCGGAGTCGACGAAGGCGTCGAACGCGACCCGCACCGGTCCGCGCGGGGCCAGTTCGGGCGTGGTCAGGGTCGCGGTGCTCGCGTCCGCCTGCGCGGCGAACCACGTCGTCGGGCCGTGCTTGGGCGGCACGGCCATCGCGCGCGCGAGCCCGGTCGCCCAGGTCTCCCTCGCCTTGTTGATCGAGCCCCACGACCGGCTCGGGTGCACCCGGTTGGTCAGCAGGATCGCGATCGACCGCGACGCCGGATCGATGACCAGCGAGGTCCCGGTGAACCCGGTGTGCCCCGCGGTGCGCGGACCGCTGAGACCGCCCATGTACCAGCGCTGGTTCAACTCGAACCCGAGCCCGTGGGCGTTGCCGGGGAACTCGGTGTTGTAGTCGGTCAGCATCGCGCGCACCGTCTCCGGCTTCAGCACGCGCGTGCCCCCGTACTGGCCGCCGTTGAGGATCGTCTGCGCGAGGACGGCCAGGTCGCGGGCGGTGGAGAACACGCCTGCGTGCCCGGCGACGCCGCCGAGCGACCAGGCGTTCTCGTCGTGCACCTGGCCCCGGACCATCCCGCGCGGCGGGGTCCCCTGGTACTCGGTAGCGGCGGTGCGCTCGACGTCGGTGGGGTTGTATCCGGTGTCGTCCAGCCCGAGCGGACCGGTGATCCGCTGCGCGAGGAACTCGTCCAGCCCGACCCCGGAGACCCGCTCGACCAGCACGCCGAGCGCGATCAGGTTGAGGTCGGAGTAGACGTAGCGGGTGCCCGGCTGGTCCCGGGGCGCGCGCTCCAGCGCGGCGCGCAGCCGCGACTCCCGGTCCGGCCAGTCCCGCCACAGCGGGATCCACGGCTCCATCCCGGAGGTGTGGGTCAGCAACTGCTCGACGGTGATCGCCGCCTTGCCGTTCGCGGCGAACTCCGGTACGTGCTCGGCGACCGGGTCGGTCACGGCGACCTCGCCGTCCTCCACCAGGCACATCACGGCCAGCGACGTGAACAGCTTGCTCACCGAGGCCACGTCGAACACCGTGTCCGGACGCATGGGCACCTGCTGCTCGGCGGGTAGTTCCGTGCCCGCGGCGTCGACGTAGCGCAGGGCCTGGCCGAGGGCGGAGTGGTGCACGATCACGCCGTCGTGGACCATCAGCGCGACCGCGCCGGAGAACAGCGGCCGCTGCGGGGCCGGGCGCGTCCACGCGGCGATCGCCTCCGCCGCCGCGTCGATCGGCGCCGGGTCGAGGCCCGCCTGCTGGGGTGTGCCGGGGCGCAGGGTCGTGTCGGCGAAGCCGTGGTGTGGTCGGTCGAACCGGCTCATCGCCGGTTCGGCCGCCGCCGCGCCCGAGGACGCCATCGTCAGGACCACCGTCGCGACCACGGCCGCTGTGCGCATCTCCACCTCACCGGTACAGCAGATACGGTTGTCGAAGCCGGTTGAACTCGGCGAGCTCGTCCGCCCACGCGCCGGTGATGGCGTCGGTGTCGGCGCCCGCGTCCACCATGCGCCGCAGGCGATCGGAGCCCGACAGCAGATCGATGAAGTTGTCCGGACGCCATGCGAACTTGTCCGGGTACAGGCGCCTGGCCGTCACGATCATCGCCACGGCCGTGCGGATCGCCTCGAAGCCGCGGTCGGGGTAGACCTGCACGCCGCCGCAGGCCACCCGGGTGAACTTGCCGAAGGTCGGGACGAAGTACTGCTCCCGGAACCGCGCCCCGGGCAGGTTCAGCGCGTTCAGCTCCTCGGCCCAACGCCAGTCGAGCCCCGGCGCGCCGATGATCTCGAACGGGCGGGTCGTGCCCCGGCCCTCGGAGAAGACCGTGCCCTCGAACAGGCAGGTGCCCGGGTAGACCAGAGCGGTCGTCTGCGTGGGCATGTTCGGGCTGGGCAGGACCCAGGGCAGGTCGGTGTCGATGTCCGTGCGCTTCCAGCCCTTGACCTGCACGACCGTCAGCTCGCGCAAACGCTTGCCAGCGTCGGCGGGCAGGTACTCGGCGTCGAAGAACCGGGCCAGCTCGCCGACCGTCATGCCGTGCTGCTGGACGATCGGCTTGCGGCCCACGCCCGAGGCGTACGCCGGGTCGAGCCGGGGACCGCGGGCGTGGCCGCCGATCGGGTTCGGGCGGTCCAGCACGATGAACGCCGCGTCCGCGATGACGGCGGCGTGCATGGCCGTGTACATGGTCCAGATGTAGGTGTAGAAGCGCGCGCCCACGTCGGCGATGTCGAAGACGACGGTGTCCACGCCCGCCTTGGCGAACTGGCCCGCGAGCTTGGCCGCGCCCGCGCCGTACGCGTCGTAGACCGGGATGCCGGTGCGCGGATCGAGGTAGTCGCCCTCCGAGCCGCCCGCCTGCGCCGTGCCGCGGAAGCCGTGCTCGGGCCCGAACACCGCCACCGGGCGGGGCATGGCGTCGACTATGTGCGTGCCGTCGCGCAGCACACCGGTGGGGTTGGAGACCACCCCGACCTTCCGCCCGTCGAGCAGCTGCCATCCCTGGCCCGCCAGCACGTCCGCGCCGGGGGTGACCTGGCGGCGCGGGTCCGCGCTCGCGGTCGACGCGGTCAGCAGGGGCGCGGAGAGGGCGGTCGCGGCCAGGAAGTGCCTGCGTTGGATGCTCATCGGCCCAGCCCGTGGCCGTACGGGTAGCGGATCACGGTCGGGTCGGCGCCGTCGGGCACCGCGACCGGCAGCTTCCCGCTGGGGGAGACCTCGCCGGTCAGCACCTTCGCCAGGGACTTCATGGAGACCCCGCGCCAGGAGTACGTGGCCAGCCAGGTGGGGGCGTCGACGAAGCCCGCGTCGTAGGGCACCTGCGACGCCACGGCGACGACCGGGGTGCCGGTCGCGATGAGCCTGGTCAGCAGGGTCCGCTGCTGGGTGAACACGGAGAGGTTGTTGGTCAGCACGACCACGGCGTCCGCGTCGCGCGCGGCGGCCTCGGCCTGGGCGATGACGGTCTCCGACGGGCGGGTGCCGGTGGGCATCGCGGTGCCGCCGAGCGCGGCGGCCAGCGCTTGCGGCGACCTCGTCGGGTTCACTGTGTCGCCCACGCCTGCCACCAGCACGTTCCCGCTCAGGGGCAGGGCGTCGGCGTCGTCGCGGAGCAGGGTGACCGTGCGGTCGGTGAGCGCCTGCACGGCGGCCAGGTTCTGGGGAGTGCCCACGTGGTCGCCGATGCGGCGCACGTCCACGAGCGGACGGGTGATGATGCCGCGCTCCCACTTCTGCTTGAGGATCCGCCGCACGCTCTCATCGATGCGCGCCTCGCTGATCCGGCCGCTGCGCACGGCGGCGAGGACGGCGTCGCGGGCCAGCGGCAGGTCCGGCGGCATCAGCAGCTGGTCGACGCCCGCCTCCAGGGCGAGCACCGGGACCTCCGCGTCGCCGAACATCTCCCGCACGCCCTGCATGCCCAGCGCGTCGGTGACGATGAGGCCGTCGTAGCCGAGCTCGTCGCGCAGCAGGCCGGTCAGGATGGGCCTGCTCAGCGTCGCCGGGACGCCGCTGGGGTCCAGGCTGGGGAACTGGATGTGCGCGGTCATGATCGAGTCGATGCCCGCGTCGACCGCGGCCTTGAACGGCGGCAGGTCCACCGCCCGCCAGTCCTCGGCGCTGCGGTCGATCCTCGGCAGACCGGTGTGGCTGTCGGTGGCGGCGTCGCCGTGTCCGGGGAAGTGCTTGGCCGAGGACGAGACCGTCTCCGTGCGGCGTCCGCCGTCCTGGTAGCCGCGGACCTGGGCGGCCACCATCTGCGCGGCCAGCTCGGGGTCGGCGGCGAACGACCGGGCCCCGATCACCGGGTTGAGCGGGTTGGAGTTCACGTCGGCGACCGGCGCGAAGTTCTGGTTGACGCCCATCGCGCGCAGCTCGCGCCCGTTGATCGCCGCCGCCGTGCGCGCGTCCTCCTGGCTGCGGCCCGCGCCGAGCGCCATCGCGCTGGGGTACTCGGTGGCGGGCGACTCGACCCGGGTGACGTTGCCGCCCTCCTGGTCGATGGCGACCACCAGCGGGATGTGCGGCGCGGAGCCGAGCGCGGCGCGCTGCAGGCCGTTGGAGAAGGCGGCGAGCTGCGCGGGGTTGTCGACGTTGTCTGTGCTGCTGTTGTTGAAGTAGATGACACCGCCGAGCTGGTAGCGGCTCACCACCTCCGCAGGCGTGGCCACGCCGTATCGCGCCTGGTTGTTCGGGTGCGCCTCGGTCGCCGACTTGCCCCAGACGGTCGCCACGAACAACTGGCCGACCTTCTGCTCCAGGCTCAGGCGGTCGAGCGCGGCGTCGACCCAGTTGGCTGCGGACGTGGGCTGCGGGGCGATCGTGACGGCGCCGATCGCGGCGGCCGTCAGGGTGACCGCGGCGGCGAGCGCCGTTCGGGAGCTGGGCACCGGTGCCTCCTGGCTGAGAGGTAAGTTGTTCACCAGGAACGACTTCCCCTTGGAAGTTACTCACGAAGCGCGCGTTGTCAACGCGCGCTCGCCACCGGGCCCCGAACAGGGATTGGGCGGCCCCACCGACCGGTGGAACCGCCCAAGTCCGCAGCGCGAGCGACTCAAGTTACCAAGCGTGCAACGGTGTCGTACATTCCTGGACTCGGCGCCCGGCGTCCCGGTACGCAGTCCCTAGACGACATGCCTCCCGCGGCGTGCTGCGCGTGGGTGCTTGGTGCTCGCGCACGGAGTTCGCCATCGGGGTGGATCGGAACTTCTCTTCGTTCCGTCCCTGGCCGATCCGAAGTCCGCAACTCCTTTCTACCCAGTGCTGAAGGTCACTTCAAGGGCACGTTCGGGTGCACCGGTCAAGACACGGCTGACGCCCCGTGAACACCGCTGGATGTGGTACCGCCGGAGGGGTTGTCCGTCTGGGACGGTCAGCGTCTCTTCCTTCGGTGGTAGCCGTACCAGGCCGCTCCGGCGGTCGCGACGGCGCCCAACCCGATGGCGGTGACGGCCACCGCGGTTCCGGACGGGACGGTGAACCGCGAGCGCAGCGAGATGGGCTTGCTGAAGGCGAGCACCGGCCAGCCGCGCTCGGCCGCGACCCGGCGCAGCGCCCGGTCGGGGTTCACCACGCTGGGGTGGCCGACGGCCTCCAGCATCGGCAGGTCGGTGCTGGAGTCGGAGTAGGCGTGGCAGGCGGCGAGGTCGTAGCCGTGCGCGTCGGCCAGCTCGCGCATGGCGGCGGCCTTGTTCTCGCCGTAGCAGTAGAAATCGATTTCACCGGTATAGCGGCCGTCGACGGCCACCATGCGGGTGCCGACGCTGTGCGTCGCCCCGATCATCCGGCCGATCGGGGCGACGATCTCCGCCCCGGAGGCGGACACGACGACCACGTCGTGGCCCTTCGCCCGGTGCTCGGCGACCAGCTCGGCGGCCTCGGCGTAGACCAGCGGGTCGACGATGTCGTGCAGCGTCTCCTCCACGATCGCGCGCACCTGCTCGACGTCCCACCCGGTGCACAGCGTCGTCAGGTGGGCCCGCATCCGCTCGACCTGGTCGGCGTCCGCGCCGGACGCGGCGAACACGAACTGGGCGTAGGCGCTCTTGAGCACGCCCCGGCGGTTGATCAGCCCGCCCTGGAAGAAGGGCCTGCTGAACGCCAGCGTGCTTGAGCGGGCAATGACCGTCTTGTCGAGGTCGAAGAACGCCGCTATCCGGGGCTCGTGCACGGGTGTCAGCATAAAGACCCCGGGCTGCTCATCCGGATGGCGCAGGACCCGCGCGCCGTATGGGCGAGGACCGGGGGCGGATCATGCTGTCTTCGACCGTATCTGGCGTACCGGCCCGGCGAACGGGATACAGTACTCCTACCCCGGCCGCGTGCCGGGACGGTTCAGTCCGACCCCCCGGGGCTGAACCTGTCGACGACCCCCGCCCCTCCCCCCTGGCGGGGGTCGTCCCCTGTCTGTCGAGTTTGCCGTGCGGTGCCGACGTTTCCGCCGAGTTGTCCACAGGCGGCCAAACTGTCCACAGGCGGCGAATCGGGGTGGCGGGCCGGGCGGGCCGCTGCGGATCGTGGAGTCAGAACCCGCGATCCGAGGAGGTCCCCATGTCCCGTCCCATCGCCTGCCTGCGCGACGAATCCCTCGCCGACGAGGTGCTGCGCCTGGCCGCCGTGGCGCAGTGCCCGCTCGACCGCGTCGCCGACCCGGTCGAGCTGAGCGCCCGCTGGAGCGGCCCGCCCCTGGTGCTCGTCGACGACCCGGCGTCCTGCCGCGGACTGCCGAAACGCGAATCCCTGCTGGTGATCCACGCAGGCCCGCCGCCGACAGCGTTCCTCTCCGCCGCCTACGACGCGGGCGCGACCCGGGTCGTCTGCCTGCCCGACGACGCCGACTGGCTCCAGTGCGCCTTCGCCGACGCCGTGGAGTCCCCGGCAGGCCGCGCAGGCCCGGTGCTCGCGGTCGTCGGCGGGACGGGCGGCGCGGGCGCGTCCGTCTTCGCCGCCGCCCTCGCCCTGACCGCCCTCGACGCGGGCGAGCCCACCCTCCTGGTCGACTGCGACCCTCTCTCCGGCGGCCTGGATCTGGTGCTGGGCACCGAGACCACACCTGGCGTCCGTTGGCCGGATATCCGCCTGTCGTCAGGCCGCGTGTCCGCCGCGAGCCTGCACGCCGCCCTCCCCGGCCGAACCAAGGGCAACGCCCGCCTGACCATCCTGTCCGGAGCCCGCGCAGGCGAGGGCCCCACAGCCGACGCGGTGTCCGCGGTCGTCGCCGCGGGCCGCCGCACCGGCGAGACGGTCATCTGCGACCTCCCCCGCCACCCCACCGAAGCCACCCGCTCCGCACTGTCCTCCGCCGACCTGGTCGCCATGGTCGTCCCCGCCGACATCCGCTCCTGCGCCGCCGCCCACCGCACCATGACCACCCTCCGCGACCACGGCGCCCACCCAGCCCTGGTCATCCGCGGCCCCTCCCCATCCCGCCTCACTCCACAGGAGATAGCCAAAACCCTCTCCACCCGCCTACTCGCCAAATACACCTTCGACCGCGACCTCCCCCGCCTGATCGACCAGGGCCTGTTCCACCCCCGCCCCTCCCTCACCAGAGCCGCCAAAACCGTCCTCCGCGAACTCAACCCCAACTCCCCCCGCGCTTCCCCCACCCCACGCCACCCCTGACCGCGTCTCCCCAAACTCCCCAGCCCTACCCCTGACCTAGCCAGCCCGAAGTCCCCAAGTCCTACGCCCGACGCAGCCCGCCAGAACTCCCCGCGTCCTACCTCCCTGACCCAGCCCCCTCGACCTCCCTCCCGTCCCACTCCACCTCTGCCCCGGGTCCTCCCGAGTCTTCCCTTCCCGCCTTCCCGCACCACTCCTGATCCAGCCCCGCCAGCGTCCACCTCCGCGCCTCACCTCCACTCCTGCCCCAGTCCTCTCGTGCCCGCTCCCCTCTCGTTTCCCACACCCCCCGCCCATCGAGCGTCCCTCCCGTATCCCGACACGACCCCGATCTCAGCCTCTCGAGCTTCCCCCTTCCTCGCCTCAGCCCCACTCCTCTCGAGCTACTCCCTCCCGCGTCCCATGTCACTCCTGAACCCACCCCGGCTTTCCCGCCACGCCTACGCCACCTCTAACCCGATCCCTCCACCGCACGATTCCTCTCCGTCCGTGCACCCAAGTCCGTCAAGCCGTGGGGCCTTTCCCAACTCCCGCCGTGTTTCCCACCCACAACCACAACCTCCGGAGCCGACCCATGATCCCCGACCTCACCGACCGCGTCCGCCTGCGGCTGGCGCGCCGCGACAGCGCTGCCGTCACCCCGGCGATGGTCGCCGAGGCAGTGCGCGAATGCGCGGGCGGTGTCGTTGGCCAGAACGACATGAACACCGCCCTCACCGAACTCCGCCGCGAGTTCATCGGCGCAGGCCCGCTCGACCCCCTGCTGTCCACCCCCGACGTCACCGACATCCTCGTCACCGCCCCCGATGAGGTCTGGACCGACAGCCCGCGAGGCCTGCGCCGGTCTGACACCCGCTTCCCCGACGACGACGCCGTCCGTCGCCTGGCCCAACGTCTAGCCCTGTCCGCTGGCCGCCGCCTGGACGACGCCCAGCCCTTCGTCGACGCCTGGCTTCCCGAATCCGTCACCCCGGTCCGAGTCCGCCTGCACGCGGTACTCCCTCCCATCGCCACCACCACCTACCTCTCCCTCCGCGTCCTCCGCCCCGCCACCCACTCCCTCCCCGAGTTGGTCCGCCGGGGCACCTTCTGCCCCACCACCGCCGACCTGCTGACCAGAATCGTCCAAGCCCGCCTGGCCTTCCTGGTCTCCGGCAGCACCGGCAGCGGCAAGACCACCCTCCTGTCGGCCTTGCTCTCCGCCGTCCCCGCCACCGAACGAATCATCTGCATCGAGGACGCAGGCGAACTCCACCCCAACCACCCCCAATTCGTCCGCCTCCTGTCCCGCCCACCCAACATCGAGGGCGCAGGCGAGATAACCCAACGCGACCTAGTCCGCCAGAGCCTCCGGATGCGCCCCGACCGAATCGTCGTAGGCGAAGTCCGCGGCCCCGAGGTAGTAGACCTCCTCACCGCCCTCAACACCGGCCACGAAGGCGGCGCAGGAACCGTCCACGCCAACACCCCCACCGACGTCCCCGCCCGCCTAGAGGCCCTAGCCGCTCTGACCTCCCTCCCCCGAGAAGCCCTCCACACCCAACTAGCCGCCGCAATCCACTTAGTACTCCACATGACCAGAACCGGCCCCCAACGCCACCTGACCGAAATCGCAGTCCTCCACCGCCCCACCACGACAGTCCAGGCCACCCCCGTCTGGCAAAACGGCCACCCCACGGCCCACTACCCCCTCCTAGACCGCCTACTGACCCGACCAACCAACCAAGACTCATCCCACCGCCACCCCCACCCCGGCTGGCACCCATGACCTAACCGACCACACCCGTCACCACCCCACCCCCAACCCGGCGGCCCTCAATGAACCCAACCAATCCCACCCCATCGCTTGCCCGCACACCCACCGCCGCGCACCGACAGTCCGCCCGCCCACCGACGGTCTGCCCGCGCACCGTCGGTCTGCCCGCGCACCGTCGGTCCGCCCGCCCACCGACAGTCCGCCTGCACACCCATCGCTGCACACCCAGCGCCGCGCACTCACCGTCCGTCCGCTGCCCGTCTGCTCGCCGCCCTCCGCCCGTCCACCCACCGTCCGCCCGTCCACCGCCGTTCGCCCGCCCGCGCGCCGACCGTTCGCTTGCGCACCGACGGTCCGCTTGCGGACCGACAGCTCGCTCGCCGCTAGGTCGACCGTTCTGTTCTGTCCGCGTCTGCCCCCGATCCGCTCACCTGTCCCGCCCTCGCCCTTCTCCCGCTACTCGTCACTTCCCCCAAGCACGCCGCAGCCCTGCCTCGCTCCGCCAAGCCTTCCCCGCATCCCCATCCTCAGGAGGACCAATGACCGCCGCCGTCGCGCCGCTACTGCTCGCCGCCGCCATCGGCGTATGGCCTGCGGACGTCGCTCGCAGCAGACTCCGGGCTCTGCAAGGAGACCGTACGTCGCCTCGCACTCTGCGCCTACCCGAGAGTGGTGCTCTGGCCCCAGTCCTGCTGGCGCTGCTGGCCTGGGCCGTCCTCGGACCCGCCGGGGCGGTCTCCGCACTCGTCCTCGCCGTGCTCGTTCGCGGGGCCTCCCGCAGACGCAGGCGGATGCGGGCAGCGCTCGTCGCCGATGATGGGTTGGCTGAATCCCTTCGCGCCATGGTCGCGGAGCTGCGGGCGGGGGCGACACCGGTCGCTGCGGCTGAGTCGGCGGCCGAGGACGCGCCGAGGGAGGTCGCAGTCATGTTGCGGTCGGCGGCGGCCGCCGCGCGTCTGGGCGGTCAACCGCCCTTACCGGAGTCCTCCATCGCTGCCACTCAGGTCGTCCGCGTCTGGCAGCTGGCCACCCACCACGGTCTGCCGCTGGCAGACGTCCTCGACGCGATCAGGGTCGACCTCGAGCAGCGGACGCGGTTCGCGCGGCAGGTTGACGCGCGGATGTCGGGGACGCGGGCGAGTGCGTGCGTGCTCGTCTGCCTTCCCGGGGTCGCGCTCCTGCTCGGGCAGACCGCAGGCGCCGACCCGCTGGCCGTGCTCGCCGACACCACGCTCGGCCAGCTGCTGCTCCTCGTCGGCGCCGCCTTCGCCGCCGTCGGGCTGCGTTGGTCCGAACACATCACCCGCATAACGGAAAGGCCGACATGACCACCCCTCTCCTCGCCCTCGCGGCCGCTCTCCTCCTCTGGACACCGCACCGACCGGCGGCGGCTCGCCTGAGACGACTGTTCGACATGCCCAAGCGGTCCCCGCCGCGCATCACGCGGGCGGTGGCCGTGGGTGTGGCGACCGGCGCAAGCGCCTCCGCACTCGCGCACCCGCTGGCTGGACTCGCGGCCGGGCCTGCCGCCTGGCTGCTCGTCCACCGGCTCCGCCGAGGGCGGGCACCCACGCTCGGCTTCACCACCGCCGCGGGGTTCGACCTGCTGGCCGCGTGCCTCGCCGCCGGGATGCCGGTGCCGACGGCGGTCCGCGTGGTCGCCGGGCACTTCCCGCCGCACGTCGCCGCCGCGCTCACCGGTGCCGCCGATCTGCTCGCCCTCGGCGCGGCACCGCGCGACGCGTGGTCGGCCGTCGCGTGTCCGGAGATCGCCCCACTGGCCCGCGGGGCGAGCCGCAGCGCGCGGTCCGGGACGGCGTTGGCCGACCTGGCTCGCGGCCTGGCTCGCCGTGCCCGCGAACAGGCCGTCGACGCGGCCGAGGCGCGGGCGCAGCGGGCGGCGGTGCTGATCGCCGGGCCGCTCGGCCTGTGTTTCCTGCCTGCCTTCCTCTGCCTGGGCATCGCCCCGGTGGTGATCGGCATGGCGACAACCCTCCTCTGAAAGGACAAACCCATGTATCTGTTCCTGTACCGACTCCTCCGCCGCGACAGCGGGATGTCCACCGCCGAGTACGCCCTCGGCACGGTCGCCGCCGCCGCGTTCGCCGCGCTGCTCTACGGCATCCTCACCGGCGACCACATCCTCGAACGGATGACCTCGCTGATCTCCGGGTCACTGGAGGAGCCGTGAACGACCGGGGCGCGGTCACCGTGGAGGCCGCCGTCGCGGTCGTCGGCCTGGTGGTCGTCCTCGGCTTCGTCCTGCTGGGCGGCTCGGCGGCGATCAACCAGATCCGGTGCGTCGACGCCGCGCGGGAAGCCGCCCGACTGGCCGCGCGGGGCGATCCCGACGCTCATGCGGCCGCAGCCGAGCTGGCGCCGTCCGGCGCGACCGTCCGACTCAGCTACGCCGGGGACACGGTCGACGCTCACGTCGAGTCGACCGGTCCACTGCCGGGTCTGACGCTGGTCGCGGACGCGCGAGCAGTGCTCGAACCCGGGGCGCGGCAAGGGGAAACCGATGCCGCGCCACCGTGACGACGGCGTCGCCACGGTCTGGGCGGCCATCGTAATCACCGCGCTGGCCGCCCTGCTGGCGGCGGTGGTCGGGTTCGGCGCGGCCGTCGCCGCCCGCCACCGGGCCGCCGCCGCCGCCGACCTGGCCGCACTCGCCGGAGCGGCCCAAGCGTGGTCTGGACCGGAGGTCGCCTGCGCGACCGCGACCGACGTCGCGAGCCGAACGGGCAGCGAGGTACGCGCATGCGAGCTGACGGGCCTGGAGATCACCATCCGCGTCGCGCGCCCGTTCGCGGGATTCGGGTGGGCTGAGGCAACAGCGCGCGCAGGCCCAGTGGACGCCGTGGCGGCATCGCGGCACTAGAGGACCGAGAGAGACGTGGGCTGGCTCGGCGGACGCCGGGGCAGTGCGCAGGAATGGGAGGAGACGACGCAAGGCGGTTGGCTGCCGTCACGGTTCGGGTGGAGGTGACGGGTACTCCGAATCGGGGCTGCGATCGCAGGTTCAGGGGGAGGCGAGGAACTGTCCCGATCGCGCCGAACCGGATTCCGGCGCGGCCGAGGGATGCTCCGGGCGGTGGCTGCCGCGCGAGATCCCGTGCGGGCGGGAGTCCGTGTCGGGAGGCTGGCCGGAGTTCGTGCGAGCCAGCGGAGGCGAGTGCCGCTGCCAGCGGTCGGGCGGAGGTGGCCGTTCGGCCCTGCCGAAGGGCGGTTCGGCCGTTATCCGGCCGTTGATCGCCTTCCGGCGGGGGCAAGCGGTTGCTGCCGCACGGTGAGCGGCAGGGGCGTCGGGTGCCCCTCGTCGTGGGGTGTGGGTGGGCACACTCTGCGTAGAGGGCCGTTCGTGCTGGTCATCAGGGTTTCCGGGGCGGGGGGAGTCGAGAATGGTCGGATAATGCGGTTACCCGGACGTGTGAGCCGGGTGGGCGCGGTAACCGGTTGTCGGGTGTTCGGCTGCCCGGTGGCCTGCTCGCACTTCACCCCGTCATAACGACCAGTTGTCGACTGCAAGTTTCCCGAGGGTGGGGTGATGCCGTTGAGTAGGTCACAGGACGCCGAGACTTCGGGTCCGCATCGCGAGGAGGCTCCACCAAAGATGTTGGACAGCAGCGAAAGGTCCGATACCTGGCGCCGGGCGTTCCGGCCGGAACTGCGTGCCGAGGCCATCGGGTTGGCGTTCCAGGGCTGGTCGGTCCTGCCCGGCACCTACCCGACGGCTCAGGGATGGGCCGGTCGCGACGGCGTCGAGGCCGACGGGCCGGTGCCGGTGCACGCCGACTGGCGGCAGCGCGTGGGCACCGACGCGGCGCAGGTCGCGACCTGGTGGGCGGGACAGCCCTACAGCCTGCTGCTGGCCACCGGGGCCGGGGTCGACGCCATCGAGGTCGACGGTGACCTCGGCAGGCGCGCGGCCCGGGTGCTGCGGACCTTCGGCCTGCCGGTGCCGATCGTGGCGACGCCGGAGAGCCGCTGGTTCTTCCTGACCCGCTCCGGCGGGCGGCTGCACCGCGACCTCGGGGAGCACGACGTGACGCTGCGCGCCGACGGCGAGTGGGTCTCGCTACCGCCGAGCCCTGGCAGGCACGGTGTCGTGCACTGGCGGGTCAAGCCGGACGTGTGCAACTGGGTGCTCCCGGACTCCCGCATCGTCCAGGACGCCCTGCTGGAAGCGCTCGACGCGCCGGTGGACAGCCGGGCGGCCGCGCTCGTCGCCGCCGACTGACCGGTCACGGACCTGACAACTCCATAGTGGACCACTGCGGCCGGGTGGGGTGAGGCCTCCTCCCGTAACTCCCCTGCCCGGCCGCAGAACCAGCCTGTCCGCTCGCGCCGCGCCACACTCCCGCCCTCGGTGGCGGCGCCGGGGACAGGCGGCCAGCCGAGAGCATGCTGGGGGATGCGCCTCCCAGACCACTCGTGGCCACCGGACGACGACGCGGCCTCCGCCCGGTCGCGGTCGGCGACCCGCCCCGGGACCGCGCGCCGCTGCCCGACGACGGCAAGCGCGCGCGGCTCCCGACGCCGACTCGCCCGAAGAGACCACAGTGGACTCCAGGTAGCAGGCGCCTCGCCAGCTCCTCGGCGGCACCGCAGCGCGCCGGGAAGCGCGTCGGACCCGAACCCCGACGCGCCCCGGCGCGCCGCCCTGTGCGGCAGGATGTCCCCATGCTCGACCTGGTGGCGATCATCGTCCGCGACTACGACGAGGCGATCGACTTCTACGTCAACGCCTTGGGCTTCACCCTCCGCGAGGACACGCCTCAGCCGGGCAAGCGGTGGGTGGTCGTCGACCCGCCCGGCGGCGGCACCGGCCTCCTCCTGGCCAGGGCCGCCACCCCGGAGCAGCGGGACCGCATCGGCGACCAGACCGCGGGCCGGGTCGGCTGGTTCCTCACCACCGACGACTTCGCCCGCGACCACGCCCGCTTCCAGGCCGCCGGGGTCCGCTTCGACGAACCGCCCCGCCACGAGCCCTACGGCACAGTCGCCGTCTTCCGCGACCTCTACGGCAACAGGTGGGACCTCATCCAGCCGACCAGCAAAGGCTGATGAGGGAGGTTGGGCGGGAGTCGAGGAATCGCCATCCAGTCGAGCAGCATGGGTGAGACGTTCGGCTGGAGCTGGCGGGAACGCCATCCCCGGGAGCAGCAAGTCGGACCAACATCCAGCCGAGGCGATCACCGTGCGGTGATCGCCGCCGTAGCCCGGGCCGCTAGCGCGGCGTGCCGCGACTACGGCCGGCTGGTCGGCGGACCAGGACGAGCGACACCTTTCCCGGCCAGCGATCAAGCGTCGAGAGCATCACCGGCGATGGCGGTGAGGACGGCGTGGAGGACCGCGACGGCCGCCTCCTTGTCCAGCGGCTCGTTCCCGTTGCCGCACTTGGGGGACTGGACGCACGACGGGCAGCCCAGGAGGCATTCGCACGACGTGATCGCCTCGTGGGTGGCGCTCAGCCAGGCGGTGAGGGCGGTGTGGCCGCGTTCGGCGAAGCCCGCGCCGCCGGGGGCGCCGTCGTGGACGAAGACCGTGGGGTGGCCCGTGTCGGGGTGCCAGTCGGTGGAGACGCCGCCGATGTCCCAGCGGTCGCAGGTGGCGAAGAGGGGCAGCAGGCCGATCGCGGCGTGTTCGGCGGCGTGGAGGGCTCCGGGGATGCGGTGGGGCTGGACGCCCGCGCTCGCCAGGAGGGCTTCGGGGAGGGTGTACCAGACCGCGCGGGTGTGGAGGGTCTGCGGGGGGAGGTCGAGCGGGATCTGGTCCAGGACCTCCCCGGACGGCAGGCGGCGGAGGTAGCCGACCACCTGGGAGGTGACCGCGACCTCGCCGAAGCACACCGTCACACCCCCGGGGAAGTCCGCGCGGGACAGCACGTTCAGCACGACGATGTCGACGTCCTCGCGCGGTGACGTCGACCAGTCCGGCGTCTCCTGGTGGACCATGGCCAGGCACGCGTCCAGGTCCAGCTCATCCACCACGAAGGACACGCCCTGGTGCAGGTACACCGCCCCGGGGTGCACCGTGGCGCACGCGCTGCCCGCGCCGACGGTGCCCAGCATGCGGCCCGAGTCGGCCTCGACCAGGGCGATCTGCTCGCCGCCGGAGCCGCGGATGTCGACGTCGGCGTGCGGGCGGTCGGGGGACGTCCAGTACCAGCCCGTCGGGCGCTTGCGGAGGACGCCGTCGCGGGTGAGGTCGGCGAGGACGGCCTCGGCGGTCGGGCCGAAGGCGGGCAGGCACGCCGGGGTCAGCGGCAGCTCGGCCGCCGCGCACGCGAGCTGCGGGGCCAGCACGTACGGGTTCCCCGGATCGGTCACCGTGGCCTCGACCGGCCGGTCCAGGACCGCGGCCGGGTGGTGCACCAGGTAGGTGTCGAGCGGGTCGTCGCGGGCGACGAAGACCACCAGCGCGCCGTCGCCGCCGCGGCCCGCGCGGCCAGCCTGCTGCCAGAACGAGGCCAGCGTGCCCGGGTAGCCCGCGACCACCACCGCGTCCAGGCCCGCGATGTCGACGCCGAGTTCCAGGGCGTTCGTCGACGCCACGCCCAGCAGCTCGCCCGTGGCCAGGGCGGCCTCCAGCTCGCGGCGCTCCTCGGGCAGGTAGCCCGCCCGGTAGGCGGCCACCCTCGGCTCCAGTTCCGGGTCCACTTCGGACAGGATCCGGCGCGCCCCGAGCGCGGCCAGCTCCGCGCCCCGCCGGGACCGGACGAACGCCAGCGTGCGGGCGCCCTCGATGACCAGGTCGGCCATGATCCGCGACGCCTCCGCGCCTGCCGAGCGCCGGATCGGCGCACCGTTCTCGCCGGTCAGCTCGGTCAGCGGCGGCTCCCACAGCGCCACCGTCCGCGCGCCCCGAGGCGAGCGGTCGTCGGTGACCGCCACGCAGTCGGCCCCGCACAGCCGCGACGCCGACACCGCCGGGTCGGACACCGTCGCCGAGGCCAGCACGAACACCGGGGACGACCCGTAGCGCGCGGCCACCCGGCGCAGGCGGCGCATCAGCAGCGCGACGTGCGAGCCGAACAGCCCCCGGTACGAGTGGCACTCGTCGATCACCACGTACCGCAGGTGCCGGAAGAACTGCGCCCATCGGGCGTGTGACGGCAGCACACCTCTGTGCAGCATGTCGGGGTTGGTGAACACCCAGCGCGAGTGGGCGCGCACCCAGTCGCGCTCGGCCATCGGCGTGTCGCCGTCGTACGACGCCGCGCGCAGGTCCGCCAGGCCCAGGCCCTGCACCGCGCGCAGCTGGTCGGCGCCCAATGCCTTGGTGGGCGAGAGGTACAGCGCCGTCGCCCGCCGGTCGGACAGCAGGGCGGTGATCACCGGCAGCTGGTAGGCCAGCGACTTGCCCGAGCCCGTCCCGGTCGCGAGCACCACGTGGCGCCCGGAGTGCGCCAGCGACGCCGCCTTCGCCTGGTGCGCCCACGGCGCGGGCACCCCGCACGACCCGAACGCCGCCACCAGCTCCGGCGGCGTCCACGACGGCCAGGGCGCGACCCCGGCGGGCCGGGCGGGCAGGGACGCGACGTGGGTGATCGGGTCCTCACCCGGCGGCAGCCCCGCCACGACACGCTTGAGCAGCAGATCGCCCCGGTGCTCGCCCATCCCCGCAGCTTCGCACAGCCGACCGACACTCCCGGAAATCCGCGAGATGTTGGTCACAATCAGTTTGATGAACCACTACAGACCGTGCACGGTGCGGGACGGCTGGCGAGTCGGAACTGCTTTACCAATAGACTCCGCGCCCATCCCACTGAATGTGGTGGTGCACACGTCGGTAACGGAGTCGGTCCAGCAGACGTCGGCTCCGGAACAGGCAGATCAACAGGAGGACGGATGCAAGGGCACTTCCTCGCGGCGGACCTGACGCTCACCGGCGCTGATCGCGGTGTCGTCGTCGTGGTCGCCGTGATCGCCCTCGCCGCTCTTGCCGTCGGGTATGTGCTGCTCAAGGAGGTTCTGGCCGCAGGTCAGGGAACCGCCAAGATGCAGGACATCGCCAAGGCGGTGCAGGAGGGCGCGGCGGCGTATCTCAAGCGGCAGCGCAACACGCTGCTGATCTTCGGAAGCATCGTCTTCCTGCTGCTTTTCGCACTGCCCGCGGACAGTACGGCGGAGTTGATCGGGCGGTCGCTGTTCTTCCTGGTCGGCGCGGCGTTCTCCTTCGCGATCGGCTACCTCGGCATGTGGCTGTCCACCCAGGCCAACCTGCGCGTCGCCGCGGCGTCCGTCGAGGACGGCGGCCGGGAGAAGGCCATGCGGATCGCCTTCCGCACCGGCGGCGTGGTCGGCATGGCCACCGTCGGCCTCGGCCTGTTCGGCGCCGCGGTCGTCGTGCTCGTCTACACCGGCATGGCCCCGAAGGTGCTGGAGGGCTTCGGCTTCGGCGCCGCGCTGATCGCGATGTTCATGCGGGTCGGCGGCGGCATCTTCACCAAGGCCGCCGACGTGGGCGCCGACCTCGTCGGCAAGGTCGAGCAGAACATCCCCGAGGACGACCCGCGCAACGCCGCGACCATCGCCGACAACGTGGGCGACAACGTCGGTGACTGCGCAGGCATGGCCGCGGACCTGTTCGAGTCCTACGCCGTCATGCTCGTCGCCGCCCTGATCCTGGGCAGCACCGCGTTCGGCGTGCAGGGCCTGCTGTTCCCGCTGATCGTCCCCGCGCTCGGCGTGCTGACCGCGATGCTCGGCGTCTACATCACCAAGGCGAAGGCGGGGGAGAGCGGCCTGACCGCGATCAACCGCTCCTTCTACATCTCCGCGCTCGTCTCGGCGGTGCTGTGCACGGCGGCGGCGTTCATCTTCCTGCCGACCTCGTTCTCGGAGCTGACCGGCGCGTCGGAGACCAACATCGCCGGCAGCCCTGCGCTGGTCGCCGCAGTCGCGGTGATCATCGGCATCGTGCTGGCCGGCATCATCCTCTGGCTCACCGGCTACTTCACCGGCACCGACTACAAGCCGGTCAAGGACGTGGGCCGCACCGCGCTCACCGGCCCGGCCACCGTCGTCCTCGCGGGCATCTCGGTGGGCTTCGAGTCCGCCGTCTACACCGCGCTGGTCATCGGCGGCGCGGTCTACGGCGCGTTCCTGCTCTCCGGCTCGATCACCGTCGCGCTGTTCGCCATCGCCCTGGCGGGCACCGGTCTGCTGACGACCGTCGGCGTCATCGTCGCGATGGACACCTTCGGCCCGGTGTCGGACAACGCGCAGGGCATCGCGGAGATGTCCGGCGACGTGCACGGCGAGGGCGCGGCGATCCTGACCGAGCTCGACGCGGTGGGCAACACCACCAAGGCCATCACCAAGGGCATCGCCATCGCCACCGCGGTCCTGGCCGCGACGGCGCTGTTCGGGTCCTACCTCGACGCGATCAAGGCGGCGTTCGCCAAGGCGCAGAACGAGTTCTCCAACGACATCTTCACCGTGTTCAGCCCGAACGTGCTCGTCGGCGTGATCATCGGCGCCGCCGTGGTCTTCATGTTCTCCGGCCTGGCGGTCAACGCGGTCACCCGGGCGGCGGGTGCCATCGTCTTCGAGGTCCGACGCCAGTTCCGCGAGATCCCCGGGATCATGGAGGGCACCACCCGCCCCGAGTACGGCCGGGTCGTCGACATCTGCACCCGCGACTCGCTGCGCGAGCTGGCCACCCCCGGCCTGCTCGCCGTGCTGGCCCCGATCGCCGTCGGCTTCGGCCTCGGCGTCGGCCCGCTGGCCGGGTACCTCGGCGGCGCGATCGCGGCGGGCACGCTGATGGCGGTGTTCCTGGCGAACTCCGGCGGCGCGTGGGACAACGCGAAGAAGCTGGTCGAGGACGGCAACCACGGCGGCAAGGGCTCCGACGCGCACGCCGCGACGGTCATCGGCGACACCGTCGGCGACCCGTTCAAGGACACCGCGGGCCCGGCGATCAACCCGCTGATCAAGGTCATGAACCTGGTCTCGGTGCTGATCGCGCCCGCGATCGTCGGCCTGTCGGTCGGCGCGGACGCCTCCACCGGCGTCCGGCTGGCCATCGCGCTGGTCGCGGCCGCGCTGATCGTGGTCGCGGTCGTCGTCTCCAAGCGGCGCACGACGGCGATCGCCGACACCCCGGTGGAGACGCCCGTCTCCAACGGCGTGTCCTGACGCTGTTCGCCGGGGCAGGCTCAGCCGAAAGGCTGAGCCTGCCCTGCGCTATTCGGCCTGCGGGCGGCTGCGCCGCGTGGAAGGATCGGCGACGCCGACCCGAGCAGCCCGAGGAGCCCCGCCATGGTCCGCCGCCCCCTGATCGCCGCAGCCGTCGCTCTGGTCCTGGCGGGGTGCGGCAACGACGAACCCGCAGCGCCCGAGCCCGCCCCGCAGCCCCCGGCGACCACCACCACGACGACCGGCGACGCGGTCGCATGGGCCGAGCGGGTCTGCTCGTCGGTCGCGCCCGAGGTGAAGAAGCTCAGCGCCGGGCCGGACATCGACCCGAACGACCCGAAGGCGGCCAAGACCAACCTCGTCGCCTACCTCGACACGCTGGTCGCCGCGCTCGATCGGATGACAGCGGCCATCCGCGACGCCGGCGCGCCGCCGGTGCCCGACGGCGAGGTCGCCGCCGACCGGGCCATGCAGACCCTGCAGGAGGCCAAGACGCAGGTCGAGCAGTCGCGCACCGAGCTCGCCGCGGCCGACGTCAGCAACCAGGCGGCGTTCCAGAAAGCGTTCACCAACGTCGGCGAGGACCTGCAGCGGCTCTCCGAGCTGGAGAACCCGATGGCGGGGCTGCGCGGCAACGAGGAGCTCGACGCCGCGTTCGAGAAGGCCCCGTCCTGCCGCACGCTCGCGGGCTCCGACCCGTCCGGCTCGACGACGCCGAGCGTGACCGGGTCGCCGACGCCCTCGGCGCCGCCGACCCCGACCACGACCTCGTGACGTTCGCCACGTGACGAGGCGACCGCGCTCCGTGGTCGCCGACGCTTCCGCTGGTCGAACTTCTGTTCTAACCTGGCCGCCGTGGAGCAGCTGTCCTTCTACTCCGCCGAGGCGTCGACCCCTGCCATGGCCGACCTGGCGGGGCTGCTCTGCGGGCCGGGCCGGATCCGCCTCTTCGCCAGGGGCACCGCCCGGCTGACCGTCCCGGTCGCCGGTCAGGCGCGGGCGAAAGCGCTGGTCAGCGCCCTGGGCTTGCGCGGGGTCGCGGTCAGCAGGCACATCTGCGAGTACACCGGCGAGCTTGAGCTGCGCACCGCGTTCCGCGCCGACCTGGCGCCGCTCGCGCTGGAGTGGGGTCAGCGCAAGCGCGTCCCGGACGACTTCACCCCCGACGGCAACACCCTGCGGCTGTGGACGCTGGCGGCAGGCCGCTGGACGGACGGGGGGTACCTGCTCGGCACCGACGGGCTCGCGCCGCATACTCGGGACGCTCTGGTGGCCGCCCTCGGCCGGTGCGGCCTGCCCGCGTCGGCGTATTCCGGCGGCCTGCGCATCCGGGGACGGCGTAGGCTCGCCCGGCTTGGGGAACTCGTGGGTCGCTCTCCGGGACTAGGGTGCGACGCACAGTGGCCCACCGGCACGGAGATGCGTGTGGTGTCATGAACGTGTATTGGTGGCCGATGGCAGGGTGGTAGGGACTCAGGCTGTCGAGCGGTAACAGAGAGAGCGGGATCCGTGGCCGGAACGAAGACCAACAGCAGCGCCGGGGGTGGACGGCGGCGGCTCGTGATCGTCGAGTCCCCGGCCAAGGCCAAGAAGATCGCCTCCTATCTGGGGCGCGACTTCGTGGTGGAGTCCTCCCGCGGCCACATCCGCGACCTGCCCCGCAAGGCGGCCGAGGTGCCGGAGAAGTTCAAGGGCAAGGCCTGGTCCAACCTCGGCGTCAACGTCGACAACGGCTTCGAGCCCATCTACATCGTCACCCCGGACAAGAAGTCCACGGTCACCGAGCTCAAGGGCCTGCTGAAGGACGTCGACGAGCTCTACCTGGCCACAGACGGCGACCGCGAGGGCGAGGCCATCGCCTGGCACCTGCTGGAGGCGCTCAAGCCGAAGGTGCCGGTCCGCAGGATGGTGTTCCACGAGATCACCGAGTCGGCCATCCGCGCCGCGGCGGAGAGCACCCGCGAGCTCGACCGCGACCTGGTCGACGCCCAGGAGACCCGCCGCATCCTCGACCGCCTCTACGGCTACGAGGTCAGCCCCGTGCTGTGGAAGAAGGTCATGCCGCGGCTGTCGGCTGGCCGCGTGCAGTCGGTGGCGACCCGCATCGTCGTGCAGCGCGAGCGCGAGCGCATGGCGTTCGTGTCCGCCTCGTACTGGGACATCTCCGCGACCCTGGACGCGGGCGCCGACGCCGAGCCGCGCCCGTTCGGCTCCCGGCTGCTGTCGGTCGACGGCACCCGCCTGGCCACCGGCCGGGACTTCGGTCCGGACGGGCGGCTGAAGGGCGGTAGCCCCAGGGGAGACGGCGCAGTCCTGCTGCTGGAGGAGGCCGAGGCCCGCCGCCTCGCCGAGGGCCTGCGCGGCGCGGCGCTGACGGTCACCAGCGTCGAGGAGAAGCCCTACACGCGGAAGCCATACGCGCCGTTCATGACCTCCACGCTGCAGCAGGAGGCGGGCCGCAAGCTGCGCTTCTCGTCCGACCGCACGATGCGCGCGGCGCAGCGGCTGTACGAGAACGGCTACATCACCTATATGCGTACCGACTCCACGACACTGTCGGAGACGGCGATCCAGGCCGCGCGCGCCCAGGCCACCCAGCTCTACGGCGGCGAGTTCGTCTCGCCGCAGCCGCGCCAGTACACGCGCAAGGTGAAGAACGCCCAGGAGGCGCACGAGGCCATCCGCCCGGCAGGCGAGGTGTTCCGCACCCCGGGCGAGGTCGCGCGCGAGCTGGAGGCCGACGAGTTCCGCATCTACGAGCTGATCTGGCAGCGCACCATCGCCTCCCAGATGGCCGACGTGCGCGGCACCACGATGACCGTGCGCATCACCGGCAACGCCGCCTCCGGCGAGGAGTGCGTCTTCTCCTCCAGCGGCCGCACGATCACCTTCGCGGGCTTCCTGCGCGCCTACGTCGAGTCGGTCGACACCGAGACCGGCGGCGAGGCCGACGACGCCGAGCGCAGGCTGCCCCGGCTGGCCAAGGGCCACCCGGTGACCGCGGCCGAGCTCGCCGCGGACGGGCACGCCACCAGCCCGCCGCCGCGCTACTCCGAGCCGAGCCTGATCAAGCAGCTGGAAGACCTCGGCATCGGCCGCCCGTCGACCTACACCTCGATCATCAAGACGATCCAGGACCGCGGCTACGTGTGGAAGAAGGGCTCGGCGCTGGTCCCGTCGTGGATCGCGTTCTCCGTGGTCGGGCTGCTGGAACAGCACTTCGAGCGGCTGGTCGACTACGACTTCACCGCCGCGATGGAGGACGAGCTCGACCGCATCGCCGTGGGCGACCAGGAGCGCACGACCTGGCTGTCCGGCTTCTACTTCGGCGGCCCGGTCGGCCCGGAGGGCTCGGTCGGGCGCTCCGGCGGGCTCAAGAAGCTGGTCGGCTCGGGCGTGGAGGAGATCGACCCCAAGGAGGTCAACTCCATCCCGGTGTTCACCGACACCGAGGGCCGCCCGGTCGTGGTCCGGGTCGGCCGGTACGGGCCGTACCTGGAGCGCGAGGTCGACGGCGAGGCGCAGCGGGCCAACCTGCCCGAGGACCTGCCGCCGGACGAGCTGACCCCCGATGTGGCCGAGCAGCTGTTCTCGGTGCCGATGGAGGGCCGCTCCCTGGGCACCGACCCGGTGACCGGGCACGAGATCGTGGCCAAGGACGGCCGCTTCGGCCCGTACGTCACCGAGGTGCTGCCGGAGGAGGAGCCCGAGCCGGGCAAGAAGAAGGCCAAGGCGAAGGCCAAGCCGCGCACCGGCTCGCTGTTCCAGTCCATGTCGCTGGACACGGTGACGCTGGAGGACGCGCTCAGGCTGATGTCGCTGCCGCGCGTGGTGGGCACCGACCCGGCCAGCGGCGAGGAGATCACCGCCCAGAACGGCCGCTACGGGCCGTACCTGAAGAAGGGGACCGACTCGCGCTCGCTGACCAGCGAGGAGCAGATCTTCGAGATCACCCTGGACGAGGCGCTGAAGATCTACGCCGAGCCCAAGCAGCGCGGCAGGCGCGCCGCCGCCGCCCAGCCGCCGCTGCGCGAGCTGGGCCCCGACCCGGTCTCGGGCAAGCCGATGGTGATCAAGGACGGTCGGTTCGGCCCGTACGTGACCGACGGCGAGCACAACGCCTCGCTGCGCAAGTCCGACAGCGTCGAGACGATCTCGGTGGACCGCGCCTCGGAGCTGCTGGCCGAGAAGCGGGCCAAGGGACCGGCCCCGAAGCGGACCCCGACCCGGCGGACCCCGGCCAAGACGGCGGCGAAGTCGACGGCCAAGACCGGCGCGAAGACCGCGGCGAAGTCGACGGCGAAGAAGTCCACGGCGAAGTCGAAGGCCTGATTCGCCCGGTGCGCCGGGCGCCGGTCCAGGACAATCCCAGTCAGGCGCCCGGGCGACGGGTTTTACCGAAAGTCACCCCCGACCTGCGGCCGGGTGGCTAACCTGGACAAACCACGCCAGCGTCACCTGAACGGCGCAGGCCAGGTGGTTACGCTGGGACGCCGTCGGTGTGGATTGGGGTGGAGGGCGATCAGCGCAGGCTTGAACGGGCAGGTGGTGGGCCACGCCGACGCCGAGGCGTCGATGGCCCACCGCGTGCGCAGCGTGCTGTCCATCCGGCCTTTCCGCAGGCTGTGGGGCGTCACCTACCTGTGCAGCACGGGTGACTGGCTCTCGCTGCTCGCGCTGACCGGACTCGTCACGACGTTCCTCGACGACTACCGCGCGCAGAGCTTCGCCTTCGCGGGCGTCGTGCTGACGCAGCTGCTGCCGGGTCTGCTGTTCGCGCCGCTGGGCGGGCTGTTCGCCGACCGGTTCGACCGGCGCAAGGTGATGGCGCTGGCCGACGTCGCCCGCTGCGGGCTGTTCGTCTCGATCGCGGTGGTCGGCTCGCCGCTGTGGCTGTTCATCGGCAACTTCCTCATCGGCTGCTGCGCGCTGCTGTGGATCCCGTCGAAGGACGCCGCGGTGCCCAACCTGCTGCGCCGCCCCGACCAGGTGGAGACGGCCAACCAGCTGGGCATGGTGATGACCTACGGCATCGCGGTCATCAGCGGCGCCGGGCTCTACGCGCTGATCACCGGGACCAGTTCGGCGTTCCACCTCGACCCGTCCGGGTTCGGCATCGCCAAGATCATCCTGCTGCTCAACGGCGCGCTGTACCTGACCAGCGCGATCATCATCGCGACGCGGATCCCCGAGCTGTCGCGGCGGGCGGACGACACGGTCCGGGCCGAGACCGAGGCCAAGCCGGGCTTCCGCGCGATGATCGGCGACGCCGCCCACTTCGTGCGCACCACGCCGCTGGTGCGCGGCCTGCTCATCGGCATGATCGGCGCGTTCGCCGCCGCGGGCGCCCTCATCGGCTCGGCCAAGCTCTACGCCGACAGCCTCGGCGGCGGCGAGTCGGCGTTCGGCTGGCTGTTCGTGGCGCTGTTCATCGGCCTGGCCACCGGCATGGGCGGCGCGCCGAAACTGGCCCGCACCCTGCCGCACAACCGGCTCTTCGGCGTGGCGATCGTGATCGCGGGCATCGTGCTGTCGGTCATCGCGCTGTCGCCGCACCTGATCGTGTCCCTGATCGCGGTGTCGGTCCTCGGCGCAGGCGCGGGCGCGGCGTTCCTGACCGGCGTGACCATCATCGGCACGCAGGTCGAGGACGCCATCCGCGGCCGGATCAACGCCGTGTACCAGTCCCTGATGAAGATCATCCTGGCTGGCGCGATGGCCGCGACGCCGGTGCTGGTCGGCCTGGTCAGCCCCCGGCAGGTGAGCCTGTTCGGGCGCGACATGCTCATCGACGGCACGCGTCCGGTGCTGCTGGGCGCGGGCGTGATCGCCACGCTGGTGGGCGTGGTGGCGTACCGGCAGATGGACGACCGCCGCTCGGAGAAGATCCTCACCGACCTGCTCGCGACGCTGCGCCGGTCGCCGCGGCGCACGACCGGGCTGCTCATCGCCGTCGAGGGCGCCGCCGGACTGGACACCAGCACCCAGGCCCAGCTGCTGGTCGACTGGCTGCGCAAGCCCGGCCGCAAGGAGATCCTGCTCGCCGAGGACCCCGCGCTGGACGACGGCAGGCTGCGGGCCGTGCTGACGGGCGCGCAGCTCTCCAGCGCCCGCGCCCAGGCCCTTGTCGCCGCCGCCGTGCGCGCCGACCTGGTGGAACGCGAGATCCGGCCCGCGCTGGAGCGGGGCGCGCTGGTCGTGCTGGAGCGGTTCGTGGACAGCCCGCTGGCCTACCTGTCGGCCAAGGCGGGCCTGGACACCGCAGAGCTGGAGGGGCTGGCCGACTGGGCCACCTCGCGACTGCGCCCCGACCTGACGGTGCTGCTGGACCGCGAGCCGGGCACCCTGCCGCCGCGCTCGCCCGCGACCGAGCATCATTGGCACGTGCAGAAGCTGCTGACCGACATGGCCGCTGCCGACCCCGACCACTACATCGTCGTCGACGGCGACGGCCCGGAGGACGCGGTCGCCGAGCGCGTGCGGGTCGCCGTGCGGTCCGCGCTGGCCGACCGCAAGCTGGGCGACCTGCTCCCCGTCCCGACGGACGCGGCATGACGGTCTGGTCGGAGCTCGTGGGCCAGCCGGAGGCCGTGGCCACGCTGAGCACCGCGGCCCGGGCGGCCGCCGCGCTCGTCGACGGCACCGGCGACGCTGCCGGGATGACGCACGCCTGGTTGTTCACCGGCCCGCCCGGCTCGGGGCGCTCGGTGGCGGCGCGCGCGTTCGCCGCTGGCCTGCAGTGCACGACCGGCCAGGCGGGCTGCGGCGAGTGCTCCGGCTGCCGGACGAGCATGGCGGGCACCCACGCCGACGTGCGGGTGGTGGAGCCGGAGGGCCTGTCGATCTCGGTGAGCGAGATGCGCGCGCTCGTGCAGACCGCGGCGCGCCGCCCGACCGGCGGCCGCTGGCAGGTCGTGATCATCACCGACGCCGACCGGCTGACGGAGGGCGCGGCGAACGCCCTGCTCAAGGCCGTCGAGGAGCCGCCAGCCCGCACGGTGTTCCTGCTGTGCGCGCCGTCGGACCACCCCGACGACGTGTCGGTCACCATCCGGTCCCGCTGCCGCGCTGTCCCGCTGCGCACCCCGGCCGCGGACGCGATCGCCGAGGTGCTGCACCGCAGGGACGGCGTCGACCAGGAGACGGCCCGGTGGGCGGCGTCGGTCTGCGGCGGGCACGTCGGGCGGGCGCGCAGGCTCGCGACGGACCCGGCGGCCCGGGAGCGCCGGGAGCGGGTGCTGCGCATCCCCCTGCACCTGCCGACGCTGACGCACGTCTTCGACAGCGCCGACGACCTGGTGAAGGCCGCGGAGGCCGACGCGGCGGAGGTCTCGGCCAGCCGCGACGAGGTCGAACGCGACGCCCTGCGGACCGCGATGGGCCACGGCGGCACCGGCAAGGGCGCGGCGGCGGCGACTCGGGGCAGCGCGGGGGCGTTGAAGGACCTGGAGAGGCGGCAGCGGTCCCGCGCCACTCGTACGCAGCGCGACTCGCTGGACCTGGCGCTGGTGGACCTGGCGGGTTTCTACCGGGACGCGCTGGTCGTCGGGGCGCGGTCGGAGGCGACGCTGAACCACCCCGACCACGCGGAGGCGGCGGCCCAGGCGGCCAACTCCTGGCCCCCGGAGTCCATCCTGCGGCGGCTGGAGGCCGTGCTGGCCTGCCGGGACGCGTTGGAGCAGAACGTCAAGCCGCGCATCGCGGTGGAGGCGATGGTCTCGGCCCTCTACCGCGGCTGAGTTCAGATGATCTGATCATATGATCGCATCATCCAGATGGTGCGATCATATGATGCCGTCATCTGAAAATGGGCGGCTCCGGCGCAGGGCGAGCCACCGGGGGCGGCCTCAGCACGAGGTGCGAGGTCGGAGCCGCGGGCCTGAGCGCGAGGTCTCAGCCCGCGGTCTCAGCGCGCGGTCTCAGTGCGAGGCCGGAACCCGAGGGCCTAGCGCGTCAGCGGGTGCGCCTGCGGGCGGGCAGTGCGGCCACCATGATCACGCCGAGCAGGAGCAGGGCGGTGCCGGTCCAGAAGATCGGGACCGAGTGGTAGGCGGCGTTGGTGTAGGCCAGCTGCGGCGGGGCCTTGCCCTGTGGGGCGGGCGCGGGCGGCTCCTGCGGCTGCTGGGTCGCCGTCCCGCAGACCACGCCGCCGGTCGGGGCGTAGGCGCGGGCGACCTGCTCGCCGAGGGAGATCTGGGCCAGCGCGGAGGGCAGGTTCGGCAGGCCGAGCGCGTCGGTCGGCAGGACCTGCAGGTCGAGCATGCGGGCCGACGCGCCGAGCTGGTAGCCCTTGAACGGCGTCGTGGCCTGCTCGCCCTTCTGGGTCAGCCCGGCCACCGACAGGCGCAGGACGCCGAGGTCGAGCTTCTTGAGGCCGTCGGACACCGCGTCGGCCAGCGGGCTGCCGTCGCCGAGGACGCCGCCGATGATCGGCAGGTCCTTGAGGCCGGGCAGCGCGTCCGCGCCGGGCAGCGGGATGCCGACCGGGATGTCCAGCTTCGGGTTGGCCGCGTCCAGCCTGCCGAGGCTCTTGCCGCCTTGCGTGACCTCCAGCACCGGCGCGGTGTAGGCGACGGTGGAGGTCGCCTTGTCACCGGTCGACGTGACCTGCAGCGTCGGCTGGCTGACCACCTTGACGGTGATCTCGAACGGCGTGCCCGCCAGCAGCTTCACCGCCGCCACCTGCAGCGTCGAGGTCGACTGCACGGCCTTGTTCTTCGAGCCGGGGATGTCGACGAGCTTGACGACCGACCGCGCGGAGAGCGTGTTCGGCAGGCTCAGCAGCGACCCGGACCCGGTGGACCCCGGCCCACCCAGCACGCCGCCGAGGGTGCTCAGCGGTCCCCCGAGTTCCTTGAGCCCCTCGATGAGCGCCTTGTCGCCCGCGGCGTCGAGGTTGGGCGCGTCGAACACGCCGGAGAGGTCCTGGGCGCTGGGCAGCGTCGGGATGGCGTTGAGCGCGGACAGGCTCGCCAGCTCGGTGGAGGCGTCGGCGATGGTGTCCACGCAGGGGCCGAGCGTGTCGCTCCACTGGGCGTGCACCCTGCCGTTGAGCACACCGACCTTGAGAAGCGTGTCCAGCGGCGTCGACGGCGGGTTGATGCCCCCGCCGCGCGGCTCGGTGTTGTTCGGCGGCGCGGTCTGCGCCAGCGACCCGGGCGCCTGCGGGCTGCTGCCCTGCACGGCGATGCCCCCGGGCGCCGCCTGCGCGACCGCCTTCTCGTAGGACAGGTACGCCTCGGAGTTGGCCTGCGCGCTGGCCAGCCCGAACCCGAGCTCCACGGCGGCCTGCTTCGGCAGCTTGTCCTCGGCCCCCGGAATGATCGACTCGGTGGGCTGGGAGTTCGGCGCGATCCGGATCACCGCGAGCCCGGTCCCGGCGTCGCCCACCGCGTGCCCCAACGGCTGCGGCCCGATCGGCGCACTCGGCGGCGGCGCGCTCGGGTTGGCGGGCGAGGGCACCGGCGTGGTCGGCTGCGCGCCCACCGGCCCGGCGCACAGCACCAGCAGCGCGACCGACATCGGCACCGCCAGGAGACGACGATCCATCTTCGGGCCCCTCCCTCACCACGTGCGCGGCGTTCAGACGCACGCAAGAAGTAAACGACGCTACCCCGCCGGAGTGACGCACCCCCCACCCCCGACCCCACCCCCACCCCCGATGGAGTGAGCCCGCTACACTTGGCCCCACCTGCCGCCTTAGCTCAGTCGGCCAGAGCGGCTCACTCGTAATGAGCAGGTCAAGGGTTCGATTCCCTTAGGCGGCTCGCAGGTCGAAGGCCCGTTCCCCGTGGGGACGGGCCTTCTGCGTCGCAGGGGGATTCACCGCTCGCAGGCGAGGCCGTTGTGGTCGCGGTCGAGGGCCGGGCGGTAGCCGGGGGCGTCGTGGGGGATGGGGGCGTTGCCGGAGGCTCGGGCGGCGGCGCAGTTGCGGTAGTAGTTCTTGGGGTCGCCCTTGGGGGCTGGGGGCGTCCGGTTGGCGGTGGTCGGGTTCGGCGCGGGTGGGGGGACTTGGACGTGGAGGATGTCGTCGCCTAGGCAGGGTTGGCCCCAGAGGCCCTGGAGGGCGGCGCCCGCGGCGGTGGCGGCGGCGTGGTGGGTGGTGGCGGCGTCCGGGGTCGGTTTGGCGTGGCCCAGGTGCAGGGCGGTGGCGGCGTAGTCGCTGCCGTCGGGGAGGGTCAGGGCCGCGGTGACGGCGCTGACTTCGTCGTCGGCGGACAGTGCGGTGGCGCGGCTGGCGTTGTCGGCCGACGAGGTGGCGGCGCGGCCGGCGTTGTCGGCGGACGGAGTGGCAGAGCGGCCAGCGTTGCCAGCGGACGGGGTGGCGGAGTGGGCGGTGTCGGCGGACAGGGTGGCGGAGCGCGCGGTGTCGTCGGCGGACGGGGTGGCGGAGCGGCCGGGGTCGTCGGCGGACAGGGTGCTGGAGCGGCCAGTGTCGGTGGGGGGTTCGGCAGGTAGGTGGGCGGCGAGGATCGGGGTCGGGTCGACGATCGTGACCTCCGTGCCCAGCAGGGTGACGGTGGCGAAGTCGGTGGCGGCGGCCGCCCAGCACGGGCCGGGTGGGGCGAGGCCCGCCACCACGATCCGGTCGCCCGCCGAGGTCAGGACGGTTCGGGCGTCGACCACCCGGGACACCGTGGCTTTCGCCGGCGCGGACGGTGCGGTGGGGGTCGGGGACGTGATCGTGGTGGCGGGCCTCGCCGGGGTGAGCTGTGCGGAGGTGGGCCGTGTCCGGCTCAGGTCGCTGCCCAGCCAGACCACGGCGCACGCGCCGACGACGGCCGTCGCGGTGGTCAGTCGCGAACGGGTCGGGCGCGCTCTCGTCATGTGGTCCCCTCGCGCACGGGTGCACTCGTGGGGGAGGTCGACAGGTCGACGACCCACCGTTACTTGAACCGTCAAGTATCACTCTAATGGAGCAGTGCCCCGGCGGGCGGTCCTCGCAGGATAGACCTGCTCCGCGGACTGTCCTACCAGGCGGTGACGAGGGATGCGACGGCGAGCGCGAGGAACGCCGACGGGAACACCAGGTGCGAGTACCAGCGCGCCCTGACGACGGTGATGACGGCCCCGGCGAAGTAGAGCGTCAGGCAGGCCGCCGCCGCGATGCCCAGCGCCGGAACGACCAGACCCGCCACCAACCCGAGCGCTCCCGCGGCCTTGGCGATCCCGAGTGGACCGAGCCACGACTCCGGCAGCCCGTACTTCGCCAGGTTCCCGACGATCCACTCGGCACGGAGGAAGTCGGCGACGGCGGCGGCGATGTTGGCCGCGGCGGTCACGATCGCCACGACGACGTATGCGGTGGACACGCTGTCGACTCTGCTCCAGGGGCGGTGATGACGTCCAATACCTGCGGCTATAACCTGCCGGAATGGACACGCGGCTGCTGCGCTGCTTCCTGGCCGTCGCCGAGGAGGGCAGCCTCACCCGCGCCGCCCGGCGCCTGTTCGTGTCCCAGCCCGCGCTGACCAAACAGGTCAGACGCCTGGAGGACGAGCTCGGCGTCGGCCTATTCCACCGGACCCGCACCGGCATGACCCTCACCGACGCCGGGCGCGCGCTCGCCGACCGCGCGCCAACGGTGCTGGCCGCATGGGACGACGCGGTGCGGGAGACCAAGAGCGCGGCGCGCGTGCTGCGGGTCGGGTTCCTCGCCAGCGCGGCGAACGAGGCCACGCCGCTGATCATCGAGCGCTTCGGCCAGGCGCGGCCGGGCTGGCGGGTGGACATGCGGCAGGCCGCCTGGTCGGACCCGACGGCGGGGCTGGCGGGCGGCGACGTCGACGCCGCCCTGGTGCGCCTGCCGTTCCCCGGCATGGACGGCTTCCGCGTCGAGGTCCTGCTCACCGAGCCGCGCTGGGTCGTGCTGCCCGCCGCACACCCGCTCGCCGACCGCGCCGAGATCGCCTTCCGCGACCTGTGGGACGAGCCGTTCGTCGCCGCCCCCGCCGAGACGGGCCCCTGGCGCGACTACTGGCTCGCCACCGACGAACGCGACCGGCCGCCCCGCGTCGGAGCGGTCACCGACCAGCCCGACGATTGGCTGCAGGCCGTCGCCAACGGCTACGGCGTCGCGCTCGCCCCGGCGTCGGCGGCGCGGTTCTACGCGCGCCCGGGCGTGGTCTACCGGCCGGTCGTCGGCGTGAGCCCCAGTCAGGTCGCCGTCGCGTGGCCCGTCGACGCGGACCCGGTCGTCGTCGACTTCGTCCGCGCGGCGGTCAGCGCCTGCGCGCCGCCCACGCCGTAGCCAGCACCAGCGCCGCCGCCGCCACCGCGCCCGCCGCCGCCGCCCCGATCCCGTACGCCGCGACGGGCTCCCGGACGGTCAGCGCGGACACCAGCATCCACACCGACGCCCCGAGCAGCGCCCCCAGCGGGACCGCGGCGACCGGCGCGGCGGGCCTGCGGTGACCGCGACGCAGCGCGCGGGCCAGGGACTCGATGTACGCCAACGCGAACAGCGCCAGCAACAGGCTCCCCGCGCCCATCGCGCTCGCCATCGGGTGCTGACGGGTCAGCACGGTGAACGCTTGGACGCGCCCGTCCTCGGTGATCTCGCCGGTGACCGCGCCGCCGACCAGCCAGCGCAGCAGCGGCCCCGGCTCGCCCGCCTCGACCGACCCGAGCGGGATGCCCGCGGCGTTCAGCGTGAACGACGGCGGCGCCCCGGTGATCGCCACCGGCTCGCTGAGGTCCACGGTGACGGGACCGCTGACGTCCTGGCCGTTCACGGTCACATCGCGGAGGGTCGTGGGATGGTCGACGGTCGGGGCCGCCAGGAACGGCAGGACGGCCATGACGACCAGCGCCAACGCGGCGACCAGCCCCGGCCACAGCGGCGACGGCGCGGTGCGCAGCAGGTCACGCGCGGGCCGCATGCCCTTGAGCGCGTGCGGGTCGAAGGTGCGGGTCGGCTCCGGCGCCGCGCCGCGGATCGGCGGTGTCGCCACCGTCGGCGCGTCGGGCCGGGACTGCCGGGTGATGGCCGTCAGCACGCGCGGCGCCAGGTGCACCGGCACGCCCGCGCGGTCCAGCCAGCCGGGGCCGAACACCGCCGTGGCCGCCCCGGCGACGTCCACCGCGAACGCCTCGGCGTCGCGGTAGCGCTCGGCGGGGTCGCGGGCGAGGCTGCGCATGACCACAGTGGACAGCGGTGCGGGAATGCCCGACAGCGGGCGGGGATCGGTGAAGACGCGCTGGCGCATCATGCTGACCGCGCCCCGGGTCCGGTCGAACGGGAGATCGCCCGACAGCAGTTCATAGAGGACGGTGCCCGCCGCGTAGATGTCGGCGGCGGGGGTGAGCGGGTTGCCCATCGCCTGCTCCGGCGCGATGTAGGCGGGGGTGCCCAGCACCTCGCCGCCGTGCGTCACCAGCGTCGCGCCCTCGCTGACCACCTGCGCGATGCCGAAGTCGGCCACCTTCATCACCCCGGCCGAGGTGAACAGCAGGTTCTTCGGCTTGACGTCCAGATGCAGCACACCAGCCTGGTGCGCGGCGTGCAGCCCGGCGAGCATCGCCAGCGCGATCGCGCACGACTGCTCGCCGGTCAGCCCCGCGCCGTGGAAGCGGCTGTAGACGGTGCCGCCGTCCAGCTTCTCCATCACCAGCAGGTTGTCCTGCCCGGTCTGCACGTAGTCGTACACCGGCACGATGTGCGGGTGGTCGAGGCTGGCCAGCACCCGCGCCTCCCGGTCGAAGCGGACGTTGACGTCCGGGTCGCCCGCGACCAGCCGTTTGATCGCCACCGCGCGCCCCAGCGAACGGTGCACGCCCTCGAACACCACGCCCATGCCGCCGGAGCCGATCTTGTTCCCGACGGCGTACTGCGGCAGCGCCGCGCCCACGTCCGCGGTCATGCCAGCGGCCTGGTCGTCAGCCCGACGGTGGGCCCGTCGACCGGGTCGGCGGGCGCGGGCGCCGGGTGCGGGGTGAGGAACCCGAGCAGCATCGCGATGACGGCCGCGCCGAGCACGATCGGGATCTCGACGGCCGGTTCCGGCGGGACCAGCCGCAGCACGGACAGCGTGACCACGGCGACGAGGCCGGTGCCGACGCCCGCGGGCAGGAAGCGCAGCGCGCGGCGGAAGCGGTTGGGGGACAGCCGGTGCCTGGCCAGCGCCAGCAGCGCGCTCGCCCAGGTCAGCGCGGTCAGCAGGGCCATGGCGATGCCGAACACGCCGTAGACCGACCACAGCGAGCCGCGCACGTCGGTCACGGTGTCCACGCTCCCGAGCACCGCGCGGTCGTCGTCGAGGAGTTCGACGGAGGCGGGGAGCAGGCCGATGGCCTGGCCGTCGAGGTGGCGCACGTCCAGCGGGAAGGTGCGGGTGGCCTCGCCGCGCGCGGGCACCTCGAACGGGATCGCGGTGTCGTAGGCGAAGAAGGTCAGCGCCAGCGCCACACCGGAGACCCGGATGACGCGCACCTGTCTGGCCTGTCCGGTCGGGTTGACGGCGGTGACGCGCAGCTCGGCAGGGCGGGCCGGGTCGAGGGTGACGGTGCGGCCGGTGACGGTGCCGCCGTCGACGGTGACGATGACCTCCAGCGGCGCGCTCGGCGCCGCCGCCGCGGGGGTTCCCATCAGGGAGATCCCCACAAGCGCAACCGCGACGACGGTGAGACGTCCCATGGGTGACCCCCGGTAGGTACGGGCCCGAACGAGGCGGAATGCTACAGCGGGCCGGGACCCGCCGGGCGTCGCTTTCCGGACAACGGACAAGGGATGTGGACTGTGCGCGCTTTAGGACGCATCGTGGGCATCGCGGTTGCCGCCGCCGTCGTGATGGTGGCGCTGGCGGTTGTGACACCCGCCTCCGCGCAGCAGCAGACGACCCTGTCCGCGCGCGCCGTGCCGTCGTCTGGACCCGCGGGCGGCACGTTCCAGGTCGAGTGGACGATCGCCTATCCGGCCCGGGCGTGCACCACGATGTACCTGTCCTGGGCGTACGGCGAGTACGAGCAGCCGCGCACGGACCTCTCGGGCGCGTTCAGCGTGCCCGTGCCCCGCGAGGCCGAGCAGGGCACGCACCCGATCAGCCTCCATTGCTACAACGCCAAGTCCGGCACCCGGTTCACCGTCCGCGGCGTCATCCCGACGACAACCAACCCACCGGTCACGACCACAACGCGTCCGCCGGTCACCACGACGACCCGCCCGCCCGTCGTGACCCGTCCGCCCGTGACCACCACGACCCCGCCGGTCACGACGACCACCACCACCGCGCCGCCGACGACGACCACCACGCCACCGACCACAACGGACACACCGACCACGACGGCCACCACCGCCGACGAGCCCGACGACGGCGGCCTCACCCTGGACCGCGAGACCATCCAGCCCGGCGACCCGTTGTCCGCCAGCGGGGAGGGCTGCGAGCCCTACGCGACGGTGCGGCTCACGTCCAAGGGCGAGACCGTCGGCGAGACCACCGCCGACGCCGAGGGCGCGTTCACCGCGGCCGTCGAGTTCACCCGGGTCGAGCCCGGCAGGCACATGGTGGTCGCCGAGTGCGGCGTCGTGCTCACCGGCTCGGTCGACCAACTCGTCACCAGCTCGACCGGCGGCGGCTCGACGGCGCTGGTCGTGCTCGTGTTCTTCGTGCTCGCGGGCGCGGCGATGATCCGCTTCGCCTAGCGCAGTGCGGCGAAGACCGGCGCCCAGCGCTGCGGGTCCGGCGGGCCGGACGTCGTGAGCGTCATGCGCTGGACGACGTCGCCGTAGCGGCGGCCGATCTCCGCCGCCGCGGTCGCCGGGTCGCCGACCACCGCGAAGGCGTGCAGGACCTCGTCGGTCACCAGCCCGGGCATCTCGGCCCACCGGCCGCGCTTGGCCAGCGCGTTCAGCTCGTCCTGCAGCCCGCCCCAGCCGTGCAGGTCGAGGACCGGGCGGTAGGACGGGGTGGAGCCGTAGAAGGCGATCTGGCTCTTGGTCTCGGCGATGGCGGCCTCGAGTTCGGCGTCGGTCGAACCCGTGGCCACAAAGGACGGCCCGCTGATCTCGAAACCGTCGAGCGTCTTGCCCGCCTTGGCCCGACCGCGCTCGACCGCGGGCAGGGTGACCTCGCGCAGATACCGCTCGGTGCTGAAGCTGTGGCACAGCAGCCCGTCGGCGACCTCGCCCGCCACCTCGGCCATCAGCGGGCCGACGGCGGCCAGCCAGATCCTGGGGTTGCCGTGCGGGTTCGGGCCCGGGTTGAAGAACGGCGTCATCAGCGTGTGCGTGTAGAACTCGCCGGTGAAGCCGGGCCGCTCGCCGGTCTCGAACGCCGCCCAGATCGCGCGCACGGCCAGCACGAACTCGCGCATCCGCTGCGCTGGCCGCGACCACGGCATGCCGAAGCGCTTGGTGATGTGCGGCTTGACCTGCGAGCCCAGCCCGAGCACGAACCGGCCGCCGGAGTGCAGCTGCAGGTCGTTGGCGGCCACGGCCACCGTCATCGGGTTGCGGGCGAAGGCGACGGCGATGCCGGTGACCAGGTCGATCCGGCTGGTCCGCTCGGCGGCAACGGCCAGCGCCACGAACGGGTCGAGCTTGGTCTCGGCCACCCACGCGCCGTCGTAGCCCGCGGTCTCCGCGGCGGCGACGGCGGCGGCCGCCTCGGACACGGTCTCGGCGTAACCACCGGAGTCCAGCTTCATGCCCGATGACATTACTGTGTGGTAATGCCGTTGTATTCCTTTGAGGGCAAGAAGCCGGTGGTCCACCCGTCCGCGTGGATCGCGCCGACCGCGACGCTGATCGGCGACGTGACGGTCGAGGCGAACGCCTCGGTCTGGTACGGCGTGGTCGTGCGCGCCGACTTCGGCCCGGTGCTCATCCGCGAGGGCGCGAACGTCCAGGACAACACCGTCGTCCACGTCCAGCAGGGTGTGGACATCGGGGAGGGCGCCACGATCGGGCACCTGTGCGTGATCCACGACTGCACGATCGGCGCGGGCGCGCTCATCGGCAACGGCGCCACCGTCCAGGACGGCGCGGTCATCGGCGAGCGCGCGCTGATCGCGGCGGGCGCGATGGTGGGACCGGCGACGATCATCCCGCCGGAGGTCGTGGCGATGGGCGTGCCCGCCAAGCGCCAGGTGCCGCTGGAGGGGACGCCCAAGGTGTGGGTCGACCACAACGCCGCGATCTACCAGGAGCTGGCCCGCAGGCACGCGCGCGGCATCGAGCAGGTGTGAGCCCCCGGCGCGGGGCCGGGGGCTCACGGGTCGATCAGCAGGCGCCCAGGTCGGTCCAGTACGCGTAGGCGCTGTTGCCGGGCTCCCAGGCGCGGACGTACCAGGTGGCCTCCCAGCGGTGCCCGTTGTGGGAAACCTCGTCGCCCGGGCTGTAGAGCGTCTCGGCGTTCCACGCGGGGACGCCATCACACCCCTCCGGCGGGTCCGGCGGGTCGTCCGGCGGGGTCGTGCCGCCGGTGACCGAGTCGATCCAGCTCTTGTAGGCGGGGACGTTCATGTAGATCGCCGGGGCCTGGCCGCAGGTCGGCTGGCCCTGGCCCGCCCGGCTGGTGGCGCCGGTCAGCTCCCAGCGGCCGCCGACGTTGCGCACGGCCGGGCCGCCGGAGTCGCCGTAGCAGGCGCCGGTGCCCTGGCGGTCGCCGAGGCACAGCTCCTTGGCCGGGTCGTAGCCCGCCGTGCAGCCGGAGGCGAGCACCTTGACGTCGATCTCCTGCAGCGTGCTCGGCGGTCCGCCGCAGCCGCGCGTCGGGCAGGTCTGGCCCCACCCGATCAGCCGCGTCACGGTGCCGGTCGGGCCCGCGGACGCCGAGATCGGGATCGGCGCCTGCGTCACCGGCTGGGCCAGCTTGACCAGCGCGATGTCCTTGCCGTCTGAGGGCGTGTGGTGCTGCGAGGCGATCCCGACGAGCGTGCCGCCGGAACTCCACGTCGTGGTGCCGACGCGCGCCCGGACGAGGCTGCCGACGCAGTGGCGGGCGGTGACGACCCACTGGCTGGTGATCAGTGAGCCGCCGCAGGTGTGTCCCCCGCTGGATTGCAGGGAGACCATGAAGGAGTAGACCTGGCTGGCCGGGCGGCCCCCGATGATCATCGGGGCGACGGCGCCGTCATCGGGTGGCGGGGCGGCGGTGGCGGGCGGTCCCAGAACGACGGTCGCCGCGACCGCCAGGCCCAGTGCGATCTTGCCGAATCGCATGGTTGGCGTGTCCTTTCCACCCCCGTGTGCTCCCGTGGGACGCCGGGCGCGGGAGTGAGTGCAGGGTGATGACTATCCGTTATCGGTCGGCTCCGATATCCGCACTATGGCCGCTTGGCATTACCCGCATCACATCCGAGCGGGGTATCAATGGCCCTTATGGCAGAGCTTGAGCTGCGGCATCTCCGGGCGATCTGCGCCATCGCCGAGGAGGGCAGCGTCTCCAAGGCGGCCAGCAGACTGGGCGTCACCCAGCCAGCGCTGACCGCCCAGCTGCGCTCCATCGAGCGCATCCTGGGCGGCGAGCTGTTCCGCCGTTCGCCCAACGGCAGCGAGGCGACCGAACTCGGCCGCAGCGTCGTCCGCTCGGCGAAGGTGGTCCTGCAGGACATGGCCGCCCTGATGGCCTCGGCCCGCACCGACGCGCCCGTGCCGGGGGAGTCGCCGCTGGTCCTGGCGTCGAGCCCCATGCTGTTCACCAGCGCCCTGATCGGCGAACTGCGCGCGTGGTTCCGCTGCTCGGAGCTGCGCACGCAGATCGACAGCTCGGGCCCGGCGCTGCTGGACCTGGTGGTCGCCAAACAAGCCGACCTCGCCGTCTTCGAACGCTTCGAGGGCCTCGAACAACGCTCCCTGCCGGACGTCGAGATCCGCACGATCGTCGAGGAACCCCAATTCGTCGCCCTGGCCGCCGACCACCCCTTGGCGGCGGGTGAACAGGTCGAACTGGCGGATTTGGCGGACATGGACTGGGTGGTCCCCCCTCCCGACCAGGACGCCATGCGCCTGCGCTTTCGAGAGGTCTGCGAATCCGTCGGGTTCACCCCGCGCATCACCCATCACGTCACCGAGGCCAGAACAGCGATGGCCCTCTGCGCGGCTGGGGCGGTATGCCTGGCCCAGCCCGCTTCTTTGGGCGGCCCAGGATTCGTGATCCGCCCCCTACGCGACAGCCCCCTACGCCTACCGGTCGTCCTGGTGACCCGCTCGGATGGGTTGTTGGCGGGCAGGAAACACGAGGTTTTCGCGTGCGTGGCTCACGCTTATAGGTCAATCGTGAACAGAAACCCTCGATACGCCCGCTGGTGGGACGAACACCCGGAATCCCATGCGGACCTGGACGCCGCCCTGGCCCTACCCCGCCCCAGCCGGCCGAAGTAGGGGAGAAGGGGGAAGAGCGAAGGGCCCGAAGGTGAGTGGGCCGGAAGGCGAGAGGCCGGAGAGCGGAAGCCAAAGGTCCGGAGGCAAGAAGGGCCGAGGGGCGAGAGGCCGGAGAGCGGAAGTCAGATGTCCGAAGGCTAGAAGGACCGAGAAACGAAAGGGCGAGAGCCGGAAGTCAGAGGTCCGGAGGGCAAGAAGACCGAGGGCGAGGGGCCGTAGGGCAGGAGGCCAGAGAGCCGGGGAGCCGGCGGGACGGAAGGCGAGAGGGCCTGCGGCCAGCGGAAGCATTGGCAAGAGCAGTCGGGGAAGCAGAGCGACCACCCACTAAACGCAACACGCCTCGACCGACTGTCCGATGGTGTGGACTCGCATTCGTGGGGAGCGAAGCGGTGCTACCCTCGCTCGGGCGTGGACGGCTTCGCCGCTCCGCCCTTTGTTCACGCCCGCGCCGCTTCGCTTAGGGGCCCCGCGAATGTGAGTTCACCCCATCGGACACCCACGAAGAAAGTCGCGTTCTAAGCGCGCACAGCCTTCAGCGTCCACACCACAGTCATCTCAGCCGTGGTCACCCCGTCAGCGTTTCGAATGACGCACTCCACCGGCAGCTCCGGCCGCGTTCCCGCGTCCAGTTCCGCCAGTACCTCCGCCACCTCCCGCGACGGCACCGCCTCCGCCGTCAGGGCTCCGAGCGCCAGCTTCCGGTACCGGATCTCCGACCGCACCACCAGCGGCGTCGCGCGTCCCATCTCCGCGGCGAACGCCGCCAGCGCCACCGCGCCTGACGCGGTCTCCGCCAGGCCGAACATCACCGCCGCGTGCGGGCCGCCCGCGTGATTGCGCTGGTCAGGTCGGTCGGGCAGCGAGCACACGACCCGCGACGGGGTGACCGACTCGAACGTGACGCTGGCCGTCTTGACCCAGGGGACGGTCGCGGAGATCGTCTCGGCGACCCAGTCGTACTCGCTCATGGCGCACACATTACCCGTCGGTAACTTCGCTGCGCCACAACTCACAGTTAATCCGGTTGTCTTCGATCTTGCTCGATGTGCATCCTTGTATGGACCAACTACTTGGGTGATGCAAGCAATGGGAGTCGGGCGATGGAGCTGACCGAGGCCGAGCTGGAGAACGGCAAGCGGCTGGCGTCCGTGCTGTTCGCCTTCGGCAAGCAGCAGGCGACCGTGGCCGCCCGGCTGAGCAGGGCGGGGGTCGACCGCTCGGCGATCGTCCTGCTCAAGAACCTGGTCGCGCTCGGACCCGCCCGGCTGGGCACCCTGGCCGAGGCCGTGCACTCCGACCCCTCGACCGTCTCCCGCCAGGTGGCCGCCCTGGTCAAAGAGGGCCTGGTCACCCGGCAGGCCGACCCGGACGACGGCCGCGCCAGCCTGCTGGTGCCGACCGAGGAGGGCCTGGGCGTGCTGGAACGCCAGCGGGCCCGGTTCGCCCACTCCATCGCCCGGATGGTCCGCGACTGGGACCCGGACGACCTCGACACCTTCGTGGGGCTGTTCGAGCGGTTCATCGCCGACCACGAGAAGTACATGCCGAACTTGATCGCTGAATGTGGGGGGAAACCTTGACCACCAACGCCGAAGCGCCACCGAGCAACCACCTCAGCCACCGGCAGATCCTGGTGATCCTGTCGGGCCTGATGCTGGGCATGCTGCTCGCCGCGCTCGACCAGACCATCATGTCCTCGGCGATGAAGACGATCGCCGACCAGCTGCACGGCCAGACGATCCAGGCGTGGGCCACCACCGCCTATCTGATCACCGCCACCATCTCGACCCCGCTCTACGGCAAGCTCTCCGACATCCTCGGCCGCAAGCCGCTGTACCTGACCGCGATCACGGTCTTCCTGATCGGCTCGGTGCTGTGCGGCATAGCCGACTCGATGTACGAGCTCGCCGCCTACCGCGCGGTCCAGGGCCTCGGCGCCGGTGGTCTGATGTCGCTGGCGCTGGCGATCATCGCCGACATCACCTCGCCGCGCGAGCGCGGGCGCTACCAGGGCTACTTCATGGCCGTCTGGGGCCTGTCCAGCGTGGCGGGCCCGGTCGTCGGCGGGTTCTTCGCGGGCATCGACACCGTCGCCGGGATCGACGGGTGGCGCTGGGTGTTCCTGATCAACGTGCCGATCGCGCTGGTGGGCCTGTTCGTCGTGGCCCGCAACCTCAACGTCCCGCACAAGCGGGTCCCGCAGAAGGTCGACTACCTGGGCGCGATCACGCTGACCATCGGTCTCGTCCCGCTGCTGATCGTGGCCGAGCAGGGCCGCGAGTGGGGCTGGGCCTCGCCCGCGGCGCTGACCGCCTACGCCCTCGGCGTCGTCGGGATCGCCGCGTTCATCGCCGTCGAGCGGCGCATGGGCGACGCGGCGCTGCTGCCGCTGCGGCTGTTCCGGCGGTCGGTGTTCACCGTGGCCAACCTGGTCAACTTCATCATGGGCATGGGCATGTTCGGCGCCATGATGTCGCTGCCGCTGTACCTGCAGATCGTCAAGGGCGCCAGCCCGACCGAGTCCGGCCTGATGACGCTGCCGCTGACCTTCGGCATCATCGTCTCGGCCATGGCCAGCGGGCAGGCCATCGCCCGCACCGGCCGCTACCGGGTGTTCCCGATCGTCGGCCTCGGGCTGACCACGGTGTCGCTGATCGCGTTCTCCCTGATCGGCGTCGACACCCCGCTCTGGACGACCATGCTGATCATGGTGGTCATCGGCGCCGGGCTGGGCCTGTGCATGCAGACGCTGATCCTGGCCATCCAGAACGACGTCCCGGTCCGGGACATGGGCGTGGCCACCTCGGCGGGCACGTTCTTCCGGTCCATCGGCGGCACGGTCGGCACGGCGACCTTCCTGTCGATCCTGTTCACCGTGGTCGGCGGGCGCATCCAGAGCTCCATCGACGCCGCCCGCACCGACCCGGCGTTCCTGGCGGCGCTGCAGCAGAACCCGCAGTTCACGCCCGGGCAGATCGACCTGAACAACACCGCGTTCCTGACCCAGATCGACCCGGCGCTGGCCCGCCCGATCCTGGTCGGCTTCGCCGACGCGCTGAGCACGGTGTTCCTGGTCGGCGGCATCGTGATGGCCGTGGCGTTCGCCGCCGTGTGGTTCCTCAAGGAGGTGCCGCTGGCCGACAAGTCCGGCATCCAGCGGGTCGCCGACGAGGACGCCGACAAGGTGCCCGCGATCGCGCACTGAGCGTGTGACCGTGGTCCCCCGATCCGGTCGGGGGACCACGGTTTCGCTTCCGGGTGGTCTCGCGTAGGCAACAGACGTGCACCGAGCGTGCCGCCATCTGGGATAGTGGGCACCGACATTTGGGGGTGCCGTGCGCGTCGTCCTCGCCATCTTTCTGGTGGGCGGTCTGGTGATCGCCTTGGCGTACGTCGTGGGCGGCCGTTCGCACCAGCCGGGCCCGCCCGCGGCCCTCGGCGTACCCGAGACCAGCGCGGCGCCGTCGTCGGCGCCGACCGCCCCGCCGCCCGAGCCGGACTGCGCCGACGGCGAGGGGCCCGAGGAGATCGCCCCGGTGCCCGCCGACGTGCAGGCGGGCGTGGACCGCTCGTGGGAGCGCGTCGAGAAGTGGCTGGCCGCGAGCGTGCCGGTCCCGGTCGTGTGGAACCCGCCAGCCGACGACGCCGCGATCGCGCGCGCCCAGCGGGCCGCGGGCATGGCCTTCCCGCCCGAGCTCGTCGCCAGCCTGCGCAGGCACAACGGCGTCCGGGCCGCGGGCTTCACCTTCGCGCCGTTCTACGCGCCGATGTCCACCGGCGAGATCGCCGCCGACGTGGGCAAGCTCTGCGCCGCCGACGGCGGCTGGGACGGCGACGGCATCCCCTTCGCCCGCGACAACGGCGGCTGGTACCTCTACCTGGACCCCGACGGACGGGTCAGGGAGCACTCGCCGGGCGCGGCGGGCGGCATCGCCGCGGACTCGCTCGCGCTGCTGGTCGAGCAGACGGCGGACGTGCTGGAGGGCCGCCGCACCGGCGCGTATCTCCCGGCGATCGGTGCGGACGGCGTGCTCAGCTGGCGCCTGCGCTAGTGCTCCGCGGGGGCGGCTTCCTTCAGGCGGGCGTAGGAGCGCACGATCTCGGCCTCGGCCTCGGCGCGCCCGACCCAGTTGGCGCCCTCGACGCTCTTGCCCGGCTCCAGGTCCTTGTAGACCTCGAAGAAGTGCTGGATCTCCAGGCGGTGGAACTCGGCGAGGTGGTGGATGTCGCGCAGGTGCTCGCTGCGCGGGTCGTTGGCGGGCACGCACAGCACCTTGTCGTCGCCGCCCTTCTCGTCGGTCATGCGGAACATGCCGATCGCCCTGGCGCTGATGAGGCAGCCGGGGAAGGTGGGCTCCTGGACCAGCACCAGCGCGTCCAGCGGGTCGCCGTCCTCGCCGAGGGTGTTCTCCACGAACCCGTAGTCCGCCGGGTACTGGGTGGCGGTGAACAGCGTCCGGTCGAGCCGCAGCCGCCCGGTGACGTGGTCCACTTCGTACTTGTTCCGGCTCCCCTTGGGGATCTCGATCGTGACGTCGAACTCCACGCCGTTCCTCGCTCGTCTCGGCTGTCCTCGTTGAGGCCTTAGTGTGGACCACGGTATGCCGGTGGCCCGCACCTGCGGTGGGCGGCCGACGACGGGGGCTTCGGGAGGGCGACAGGTGGGCGAGACATCGTCGGGGGAGCGGGGAAGAGCCCGCGAAAGCGGTCCTGACCAGCGCGAGAACTCGGAGCCGACGGACATCGCCTGGCCCGGCGCCGACGCCGAGGACTGGCCGGGGACCGACACCGACGACCAGGACGCGCCAGCGGTTGCCACCCCGTTACGTGACGAGACCCACGTCGCCGACGGCGAGCCGCGCGTCACACCCCCGGGTGAACCGGCCTGGCCCGACGAGGAACCGGGCCCGACGACCGAACTGCCCACCCCGCCCGCCGAGGCGACCCGGGTCATGCGCCCGGTCGCGCGGACGGAGCGTCCGGCCGAGGACACCGCTCCCGGCATCCCCGCCGTCGACCCCGCACCGTCCGGTGAGGACACCCACCCGGGCATGGCCCCGGCCGACCGCACCCAGCCGACCGCCCGCCCGCGGTCGTTCGAGGGCGCGGAGACGACGCGCCTCACCCGCCCGGAGAACCCGGCCGAGCGCACCATGCTCGTCCGCCCGGTCGCGACCGACCGACCCGCTGGCGACGAGGAGTCAAGGCCCGCCCCGGCTGATGCCCAGGCGGAGGAGACGAGGTTCGTCCCAGCTGACGCGCAGCGCTCGAACGAGGGGACGAGGCCCGGCCATGCCGACGCCCACCGCTCGGCCGAGGGTCCGCGATTCGGTCAGGGCGACTCGCAGCGCTCGGCGGAGGAGACGCGGTTCGTTCCAAGCGACGCTCAACAACCGGCCGAGGGAGCGCGGTTCGGGCAGGCCGATGGCCAGCGCTCGGGCGAGGGGCGGTTCGGGCAGGGCGATGCGCAGCGTTCGGCGGAGGAGACGCGGTTCGTTCCGAGTGACGGGCAGCCTTCGGCCGAGAGGCGGTTCGGCCAGGTTGAGGCTCAGCGCTTGGGCGAGGGGGCGCGGTTCGGGCAGGGCGACGGGCAGCGTTCGGCGGAGGAGACGCGGTTCGTTTCGGCCGAGTTGCCCCGTCGTGGCGATGGGCCCGGGGCGCAGGCGCGGCAAGGGGGTCGTTCCGCGGGTGAGGCCGGGCCGCACGGGCGGCGGCCGGTGGGGGCGTCGGGGGCGCATCCGGCTGAGGAGACGCGGTTCATCCGGGGTGAGCAGCGGCGTCCGGAGGAGGCCGCGCCCTTCGCCGAGGAGACGGGCGCCGCCGACCGTTCTGGTGGAAAGGGGCACGTCGACCCGCCGGTGGACGACGGTCCGGGCGAGCCCCAGCCGGACGGCGGCAGGCCGCGGCGCAGGCGGACCGGGCTCATCGTGGCCGTCGCCGCGGCCGTGGTGGTGGCGGTCGCCGCCGGGGTCGTGTTCGCCGTGCCCGGGATCGCCGAGCGGTTGGGGCTGGTGGACGGGGATGAGGTGGCCATCGCGCCGCCGCCCGCGGCCGTGCGGTTCGAGCCGGTGCTCGCGGGGCCCCGGGAGGGAGTGACGCCGCCGAGCGCCGAAGGGGTAGCGAGCGCGCTGGCCGGGCCCGCGAACGATCCCGACCTCGGCACGCTCACCGGCGTCGTGATCGACCCGGTGACCGGGCAGACGCTGTTCAGCCGCGACCCGGACACCGCGCTGGTCCCGGCGTCGACGACCAAGCTGCTCAGCACCGCCGCCGTCCTGCTGACCCTCCCGCACACCGAGCGGCTGGTCACCAAGGTCGTCGCGGGGGACGAGCCGGGCACGGTGATCATCGTCGGCGGCGGGGACCCCACGCTGTCGTCGCTGCCCGAGGGCAAGGACTCCGTCTTCCCCGGCGCGGCGCACCTGGACGAACTGGTCGCGCAGGTCAAGGCCACCGGCCCCGTCGACACCGTCCTGGTCGACCTGAGCCGCTACACCGGCGACGGCCTCGCCCGCGGCTGGCTGCCCGCCGACGTCCCCGCTGGCCATATCACCCCGATCGTCCCGGCGATGATGGACGCGGCCCGCCAGGACCCGACCGACGCCGTCAGCCCGCGCTCGAACAACCCCGGCCGCGCGCTGGCCGAGGAGTTCGCCCGCCGCATAGGCGCGACCGTGCCGTCTGAGGCGCAGACCACGGCGAAGCCGGACGCCCGCGTGCTCGGCGAGGTCGAGTCCGCGCCCATCGCCGAACTGGTCCACACCGCCGTGCAGCGCTCCGACAACGTGCTGGCCGAGACGCTGATCCGCGAGCTGGCCATCGCCACCGGGCAGGAGCCGTCCTTCACCGGCGCGACCACCGCGGTGGTCAACGTCCTGCGCGAGAACGGCTTCGCCGTCGACGGCCTCGTCCTGCGCGACGGCAGCGGGATGTCGACGGAGAACCGGGTCACCTCCGCGCTGCTCGGCGAGGTGCTCAAGGCCGCCGCCGCCCCGGACGGCGCCGACCCGCGCACCGCCAAGCTCCGGCCGCTGCTGTCCGGGCTTCCCGTCGCGGGCGGCAACGGCACGCTGGACAAGCGGTACCTGGACGGCCCGGCCGCGGCGGGCAAGGGCTGGGTCAGGGCCAAGACCGGCACGCTCTCCGCGGTGAACTCGCTGGCAGGCGTCGTCCTCGACAGCGACGGCCGCCTGCTGGTGTTCGCCCTGATGTCCAACGGGACCAATCCCCTGGACGCCCGGCCCGCGCTCGACGCCGTGGCCGCCGCTTTGCACAAGTGTGGCTGTGAGTGAGCGGGTAGCGTTCGGGGCGTGAACCCCGCTACCCGGACCGGGCCCGCACCCGTCGATTGGGACCTCGCCACGTCGACGGCCAAACGGCTGGTCCGGCCGGGGCCGGTGGTGTCGCTGGCCGAGGCCGAGCGCATCGTCGCCGACCTGCGCGCGGCCACCGTCGTCGCCGAGGAGCACGTGCGCGGGCTGACCGGCATGGGGCACGGCCTGCCGGTGCGCGAGGGCGACGTCGTCGACCGCGACGGCTGGATCGAGGCCGCAGCCCAGGGCATCGCAACGCTCACCGACGGCGCGCTGCCCGCGCGGTCTGGCCGGGTCGGCGGCGTGCTGGCCGGCAGCGCGGGCGTGCAGGCCGGGATGGTGCTGGCCTACCTCGGCAGCCGCGTGCTCGGCCAGTACGACCCCTACGGCGGCGCCGACGGCAGGCTGATGATGGTCGCGCCCAACATCGTCGCCGCCCAGCGGGCACTCGACGTGCCCGCCGAGGACTTCCAGCTGTGGGTCGCCCTGCACGAGAGCACCCACCGCCTCCAGTTCACCGCGGTGCCGTGGCTGGCCGAGTACTTCCGCGGCCAGGTCGCCGGGTTCATCGCTGGGCTGGAGGACGAGGCGACCGGCCTGCTGTCGCGGCTGCCCGAGGTGCTCAAGGCGGCCCGCTCGCGGCCCGACCCCACCGCATCCACCGGGCCGCTGGCGATCGTCGAGATGCTGCAGTCGCCCGCCCAGCGGGCCGCGTTCGACCGGCTGATCGCGCTGTCGACGCTGCTGGAAGGCCACGCAGACCACGTCATGGACGCCGTCGGCCCGGCCGTGGTGCCCAGCGTCGCCACCATCCGCCAGCGGTTCACTGCGCGCCGCCGCGGCGGCGGGCTGCTCGACCGCGTCCTGCGCTCGCTGCTGGGCGTGGACGCCAAGATGAAGCAGTACGCCGTGGGCGCGAAGTTCACCAACCACATCGTGGGCGCGATCGGCATGGAGCGGTTCAACCGCGTCTGGGAGTCCCCGGACACCCTGCCGCTGCGCGCCGAGCTGGGCGACCCGGACGCCTGGCTGCGCCGCGTCGCGTGAGCAGGCCCGACCCGGCCGTCGCCGACGTCCGCAGGGCCGTTCGCGCGCTGCTGTCCAGGGTCGAGCCGGATCGGGTCGCGGTCGCCGTCTCCGGCGGCGCGGACTCGCTCGCGCTGGCCGCGGCGGCCGCGCACGTGCGTCCGGTGGAGGCGCTGATCGTCGACCACGGCCTGCAGGCGGGGTCCGCGCGGATCGCCGCCCGGGTCGCGGAGCAGATGGCGGCGCTGGACGTGCCCGCGCGCGTCCTCACGGTCACGGTGTCCGGCTCGGGCGGGATCGAGGCCGCCGCCCGCCGCGCCCGCTACGCCGCGCTGCGGGAGGCGGCCGACGGCGCGCTGGTCCTGCTCGGACACACCCGCGACGACCAGGCCGAGACCGTGCTGCTCGGCCTCGGCCGGGGCTCCGGCCCCCGGTCCATCGCCGGGATGCGCGCCCTCGACCCGCCGTGGGGCCGCCCGCTCCTCGACCTGCCGCGCGCGACCACCGCCGCCGCCTGCGCCGCGCTCGGGCTCACCCCGTGGCACGACCCGCACAACGCCGACCCGCGCTTCACCCGCGTGCGGCTGCGCACCGAGGTCCTGCCGCTGATGGAGGAGGTCCTGCAGGGCGGGGTCGCCGCCGCGCTGGCCCGCACGGCCGCCCAACTGCGCGAGGACCTCGCCGCCCTCGACGACCTCGCCGCCGACCTGCTCACCCGCGCGGGCGACCGCGGTGATCTGGTTGTGTCCGAACTCACCCCGGCCCCGCCCGCGCTGCGCCGCAGGGTGCTGCGGACGTGGTTGTTGCGGGCAGGCGTCCCGGAGTTGACGGACGCGCACCTGCGCGCCTGCGACGGCCTCGTCGGCGACTGGCGCGGCCAACGCGGCGTCGCGCTGCCCGGCGGCTTTGTGGCGCGGCGCGCGCATGGCAGGCTGACCTGTGACGCGCCGTGACCTGCGAGGGATTTGAAGGGACCACTGTGTACGACGGTGATATCGCCTCCGTGCTGATCAGTCAGGACCAGATCGACGAGAAGATCACCGAACTGGCCAAGCAGGTGGCCGCCGACTACGCCGACACCCCGTCCGACCTCGTGCTGGTCGGCGTCCTCAAGGGCGCGGTCATGTTCATGACCGACCTGGCCCGCGCGCTGCCCGTCCCGGTGCAGCTGGAGTTCATGGCGGTCAGCTCGTACGGCTCGTCCACGTCGTCCTCGGGCGTCGTGCGCATCCTCAAGGACCTCGACCGCGACATCGCGGGCCGCGACGTGCTGATCGTCGAGGACATCATCGACTCGGGCCTGACCCTGTCGTGGCTGCTGAAGAACCTCGCCTCCCGCAACCCGCGGTCGATGGAGGTCTGCTCCCTGCTCCGCAAGCCCGACGCCGTGAAGGTGGAGGTGCCGGTGAAGTACATCGGCTTCGACATCCCGAACGAGTTCGTCGTCGGCTACGGCCTCGACTTCGCCGAGCGCTACCGCGACCTCCCGTACATCGGCACCCTCGACCCGCGGGTCTATACCTCGTAGCACGAATTGTCGTGATCCCCTGACCGGGTGTACCTCGGTGCGTTAGCCTCCAGATCAACTGCTGCGGGTGGAGCAGCCGACGGGGACCAGGGGAGAGCAGACGTGTACGACGCAACCGGTATCGGCGGCGCCGTCGGCGCCTTCGCGGGCGCCGCGGCCAGCGGCATGGTCTCGGTGGACCCGGACGCCGCCCAGGCGGCCATCAAGGAGATCGGCGCGGTCCGGGACGAGCTTTCGCTGCTGGTGCAGGGTGCGGATTCCGCCGGTGCGGAGGTGCAGATCGGCGCAAACCCGGTAGGCACCGCGATGGCGAAGAAGTCCATGGAGCGCTTCGACGGCTCGGGTGACTCCTTCCTTCACCTCGTTCGCCAGTTGCTGGAGCAGACCGACCAGGCCGAGCGCGCGCTCAACCAGGCCATTGCCAACTACAAGGACACCGACTACGGCAACGCGACCAAGGTGCGGGGCTGAGCTCGTGCGTTCCACACTCGCCGTGACGGTCGCCTGCGGTGCGCTGCTCGCGTCGCTGAGTGCGTGCGGGTCGGCGCCGGGGACGCCGACGACCACCCCGACCACCGGCGGAACCGGGGCCGTCACCACGACGACCGCCTCTCCCACGACCGCGGCCACCTCCACCACGGCCGCCGATAGGGAGATCAATTACCAGCGCGATGAGCTGTGCGAGCTGCTGACCGCGGCTGAGACAGCCGAATTCGGCTCCAGGAACCCCCGCCCGGGCAACAGCTTCACCACCGGCTCCGAGCAGTGCCAGTGGAGCGGCGACCTCGGGATCACCATCGACTTCAAGTTGGATGCGAGTGGTGTCCGCCCCGCGGAGGGCACGAAGTCGGACATCGAGGTGGCTGAAACCCCGGCGGTGTTGACCAAGACCACCGAGAAGAGCGGGTTGTGCTTGGTGCGGATCAAGCTCAACAAGGACCGTTCCGCAATGACTTTCGGTGTGGGTGTGCTGAGCAGCGGGCGCGACAAGGGCTACGAAACGTGTGATGTGGCGAAAAAGGTCGCCGAGATCGTTATTCCGAAGGTGAAGGGCTAGGGGGCAGGACATGCCGAACGGCGATCAGCCGCGTTACGAGACGCACGATTACGCGGGCGACCGGGCGGACGACGTCTCGATCGCCATGCGGAACATGCCTGAGGAAGACCGGTCGACCACCACCGAGCTTCAGCAGAGCATCGCCGAGTACCAGCGGGAGCAGCTGGCGCCCGACGTCGAGATGGGCAACGACCGGGTGGTCGTCCCGCAGAACTGGGAGAGCCGCACCAGCACCGAGCTGTACGCCGCCGCCACCGAGAAGAACGTGCCGACCAGCGCGGACGGGCTCGGGCGCGGTTTCACCGAGGGCGGCAACCGACTCGCCGAGGCGGCTAACCGGCTGTTGGACGCGGTGACGCGGCTGGAGCACGCCTGGCAGGGCGAGGCCGCCGACGCCGCGCGCAACGCGCTCAAGCCGCTGGCCCAGCGGACCGGGCAGGCGGGGATCTCCGCGCAGTACATGGGGACCGCCATGTCCGACCAGGCGCTCGCCGCCGCCACCGTGCGCAACATGCCCGAGCCGATGGAGTTCGACCGCGACGCCGAGCTGACCAAGGCGCTCGCGAACCCGAACCCGGTGGCGGGCATGAACGACATGCAGGCCAAGGAAGAGCAGGCCAGGGCGGTCAAGGCCGAGCAGGTCAAGTACATGACCGAGTACACCAACACGATGGCCGAGATCGACTCGCGCACGCCGACCTTCGTGCCGCCGCCCCCGCGCAGCACCGACACCGGCGGCGGCGACGGCTTCCAGGACGGCACCCGGGTCACCTACGACCGCACGGGCAGCACCGACTCCTACACCCCGCGCGGCAGCACCGGCGACGGGGACAGCAGGCCGGGCTTCATCGACGGCCACCACGCCACCAACCCGCACACGGTGCCCCCGGCCCCGGGCTACGACGGCCTCGACACCGGCACCGACCTCTCCGGCTACACCCCGCCGCAGACCTCGCCCGTGCAGCCGCCGGTCACGGTCAACCCGACCCCCGGACCCGGCCCGCAGCCCGGCCCGACGCAGGGCCCCGGCCCGTTCAGCCCGGTCAGCACCGGCCCGACCGGCCCCACCGGCGGCCGTTCCCTCACCGGCGGGCCGCGCGGCCCGTTCGGCGGCGGGCCCGGCGGTCCCGGGGGCGCGGGCGGACCCGGCGCGAAGCCCGGGCTCGGCGCGGGCATGGGCCAGGGCGGCCCCGGCGCGGGCGGGCGGCCCGGCGGCGCGGGCGCGGGTGCTGGCGGCGCTGGCCGCGGCGCTGGCGCCGGAGCGGGCGCCGGTGCTGGCGGTCGCGGCGGCCAGGGCGATGAGGACCTGGAGCACCAGCGGCCGTCGTACCTGGTCGAGCCGGACCCGGAGGACACCTTCGGCACCGACCAGATCACCGCGCCGTCCGTCATCGGGGAGTGACGCGGTGCCTTCCGCGGAGACCCTCGACCAGCTCGCCCTCGACTTCCTCTGGGAGGCCATGGACGCGGGCGACCTCCCGTACCCGCTGCAGGTGCGCTCGCACGGCGAGACGCTCGACGAGCGCACCGCGCTGCGGCACCGCATGCACGCCGAGCTCGCCGCGCGCGGCCTGATCGACCGGTACGGCCGCGTCGAGCCGCACGTGGAGGACTGGCTGGGCGTGCTCGCCCGGCCGGACGTGGCGATCGACGCGCTGTTCATGCCCCAGCTGCCCGGCAAGGCGGTCGCGGTGTTCGCCGCGGCCGCGGGCGGCACGGGCGTGGTGGCCACCCAGTCCGGCGACGACCTGCACCTGCGCCGCGTCCGCGCCGACGGCCTGGTCGCCGAGGTGATCGGCCTGCTGCCCGCCGCCCCGCGCGGGGCGGAGACCTCGGTCTCGCTGCCCGCCGACGAGTTCGCCGCGGTGAACCCGAGGGCGGTGCGCGGCCTGGCCGACTCCGACCCCAGGGCGGCGGCCGCGCGGCTGGTCGCGCAGCCCAACCTGCGCGGCGGGCAGTTCGGCGTCACCGCCCGCGACCGGCACGGCGCGCGCACGCGGGGGCCGGTGCTGTCGTGGTTCGACAAGCCCAACGGCCGCTACCTCGCCTCGACCAGCCGCGGCCGGGACGGGCGGGACTGGGTCACGGTCGCCCCGGCCGACATCCAGACGATGCGCCACCGGCTGGGTCAACTTGTGGCCGAGGTCACACGCTGACCCGGACCGGGGAACTGGACGCGGCCGTGCGCCGTTGAGCTTGGTGGCGCCCTTGTCAATCGGTGAGGGTGTCGAAGCGGGCGGTACTCTGGAGCGACCGGAGCGCCGCCCGGCCGGGTAATGGTCGTCATTGCCCTCACGTGCACGTCCAGGGAGGGTCGAGGCCGCCCCACGGCCGTATGTAATGGACCGAAAGCGACTGCTGCGCAACCCGCTGCTGTGGATCCTGGCGGTGTTGCTGATCTACTTCGCCTTCAGCATGCTGTTCGACGACACGCGTGGCTACACCTCGGTGCCCACGTCGAAGGCCGTCGCGCAGATCGAGGCCAACAACGTCAAGGCCGTCGAGCTGGGGGACAAGGAACAGCAGCTCAAGCTGACCCTGAACAACCCGATCGAGCACGAGGGCCAGCAGGTCACCCAGCTCATCGCCCAGTACCCGGCCGGGGCGACGTCACAGCTCTACGAGACGATCATCGACAAGCCGGGCATCGAGTTCCGCACCACGGTGACGCAGGACTCGTTCCTCACCCAGATCCTGATCTTCCTCATCCCGTTCGCGCTGCTGTTGCTGCTGCTCATGTGGATGATGAACAACGTCCAGGGCGGCGGGAACCGGGTCCTCAACTTCGGCAAGTCCAAGGCCAAGCAGTTGTCCAAGGACATGCCCAAGACCACCTTCGCCGACGTGGCGGGCGCCGACGAGGCGGTCGAGGAGCTCTACGAGATCAAGGACTTCCTGCAGAACCCGGGCCGCTACCAGGCCCTGGGCGCGAAGATCCCGAAGGGCGTGCTGCTCTACGGCCCGCCGGGCACCGGCAAGACGCTGCTGGCCCGCGCGGTCGCCGGTGAGGCGGGCGTGCCGTTCTACTCGATCTCCGGCTCGGACTTCGTCGAGATGTTCGTCGGTGTCGGCGCCTCCCGCGTGCGCGACCTCTTCGAGCAGGCCAAGCAGAACGCGCCGTGCATCATCTTCGTCGACGAGATCGACGCGGTCGGCCGCCAGCGCGGCGCGGGCCTCGGCGGCGGGCACGACGAGCGCGAGCAGACACTCAACCAGCTGCTGGTCGAGATGGACGGCTTCGACGCCCGCGGCGGCATCATCCTGATCGCCGCGACCAACCGCCCGGATATCCTGGACCCGGCGCTGCTGCGCCCGGGCCGCTTCGACCGGCAGATCCCGGTGTCCGCGCCGGACCTGTCCGGCCGCAAGAAGATCCTGCAGGTGCACGCCAAGGGCAAGCCCTTCGCAGGCGACGTCGACCTCGACGGCCTGGCCAAGCGCACCGTCGGCATGTCCGGTGCCGACCTGGCCAACGTCATCAACGAGGCCGCGCTGCTGACCGCGCGCACCAACGGCACCGCGATCACCGGGGCCGCGCTGGAGGAGTCGGTCGACCGGGTGATCGGCGGTCCGGCCCGCAAGAGCCGGATCATCTCCGAGAAGGAGAAGAAGATCACCGCCTACCACGAGGGCGGGCACGCGCTCGCCGCGTGGGCGATGCCGGACCTGGAGCCGGTCTACAAGCTGACGATCCTGCCGCGCGGGCGCACGGGCGGGCACGCGCTCGTCGTCCCCGAGGACGACAAGCAGCTCATGACCCGCTCGGAGATGATCGCCCGGCTGGTGTTCGCCCTGGGCGGGCGCGCGGCCGAGGAGCTGGTGTTCCACGAGCCCACCACGGGCGCGTCCAGCGACATCGACCAGGCCACCAAGATCGCCAAGGCGATGGTCACCGAGTACGGCATGAGCGCGCGGCTCGGCGCGGTCCGCTACGGCCAGGACCAGGGCGACCCGTTCCTCGGCCGGTCGATGGGCCACGCGCCGGACTACTCGCTGGAGGTCGCGCACGAGATCGACGAGGAGGTGCGCAGCCTGATCGAGGCAGCGCACACCGAGGCGTGGGACGTGCTCAACACCTACCGCGACGTGCTCGACGAGCTGGTGGTCGAGCTGCTGGACAAGGAGACGCTGACCCGCAAGGACCTGGAGCGGATCTTCTCCGGCGTGGAGAAGCGGCCCCGGATCACCGCGTTCAACGACTTCGGCGACCGGGTGCCCAGCGACAAGCCGCCGATCAAGACCCCGCGCGAGCTGGCGCACGAGCGCGGCGAGCCGTGGCCGGACGAGGAGCGGGAGCGGGAGAAGACCCCGGTCGCGGCCTTCCCCGGCGCGGGCGAGCTGCCCGGCGGCCCGCCCAGGACCACCCCGGAGCTGCCGCCCGGCGGCAACGGCAACGGCGTCCCGCCGCAGCCGCCCTACCCGCCCGCGCCCGGCTACCCGCCGCCGCACTACGGCGGGGAGTACCGGCCCGGCGCCGGCCCGCCGAACTACGGCGCGCCGCCCGGGTGGACGCCCGCGACGACGCCGGGCGGCCAGCCGTGGCACCCCGCGCCGCCGCAGCCCGGTCCGGACGCCCGTGACCAGGACAACTCTGACGGGCGCACGCACGGGTCCGAATGAGAGGGTTGCGGCCGCACGGCCGCGACAATCTCGGAGACTGGCGATGAGTGATACCGCGAAGCAGGCGGGCGGGAACCACCCGGTCCCGCTCGCCGCTTTCGATCCCGACCGGGCCGAGAAGGCCGTCCGCGAACTGCTGCTCGCCTGCGGCGAGGACCCCGACCGCGAGGGCCTGCTGGAGACCCCCGCGCGGGTGGCGCGCGCGTACCGGGAGCTGTTCGCCGGGCTCTACACCGAGCCGGACGCGGTGCTGGACAAGACCTTCGACGAGAGCCACGACGAGCTGGTCCTGGTCACCGACATCCCGATGTACTCCACCTGCGAGCACCACCTGGTGCCGTTCCACGGGGTGGCCCACGTCGGGTACATCCCGAACGAGCGCGGCCAGGTGACCGGGCTGTCCAAGCTGGCCCGCCTGGTCGACCTCTACGCCCGCCGCCCGCAGGTGCAGGAGCGGCTGACCTCGCAGATCGCCGACGCGCTCATGCGCAAGCTGACCCCGCGCGGGGCGATCGTGGTGATCGAGGCCGAGCACCTGTGCATGGCGATGCGCGGCATCCGCAAGCCCGGCGCGCGCACCACGACCTCGGCGCTGCGCGGGCTGCTCAAGACCGCGCCGTCGTCGCGGGCCGAGGCGATCGAGCTGATCAACGGGCGGACCCGGTGACGCTGCCCGCACCCGGCCGCTGCGCGGTGGTGGGCGTCCTCAACGTCACCCCCGACTCCTTCTCCGACGGCGGCCGCTACCTCGGCCTCGACGACGCCATCGCGCACGGCGTGGCCATGTGGGAGCGCGGCGCGGACGTCATCGATGTGGGCGGGGAGTCCACGCGCCCGGGCGCGGACCGCGTCGACGCGGAGACCGAGATCGCCCGGGTCGTGCCGGTGATCGCCGAACTGGCGACCGCGGGCGTGGTGATCAGCGTGGACACCACCAGGGCGCGGGTCGCCGAGGCGGCACTGGCCGCGGGCGCCTCGATCGTCAACGACGTCTCGGGCGGGCTGGCCGACCCGCAGATGGCGCGCGTGGTGGCCTCCGCGGGGGTGCCGTGGGTGCTGATGCACTGGCGCGGGCACAGCCGGGACATGCAGTCGCTGGCCACCTACGGCGACGTCGTCGCCGAGGTGCGCGACGAGCTGCGCGCGCGGGTGGACGACGCCCTGGACGCCGGGGTCGTCGAGTCGGCGATCGTGCTCGACCCTGGGCTGGGGTTCGCCAAGAACGCCGACCACAACTGGGCGCTGCTGCGGTCCCTGGACACCCTGCTCGACCTGGGCTTCCCCGTGCTGGTCGGGGCGTCGCGCAAGCGGTTCCTCGGCGCGCTGCTGGCCAGGGACGGCGTCGCCCGGCCCTCCGACGGCCGGGAGGACGCGACCGCCGCCATCTCCGCGCTCGTCGCCATGGCGGGGGCGTGGGGCGTGCGGGTGCACGACGTGGGGCGCTCGCTCGACGCGGTCACCGTGGCCGCCGCCATGGGCGGGACGCCGAAGGGGGTGTCATGGCCGATCGGATCGCGCTGACCGGGCTGCGGGTGCGCGGGCGCCACGGCGTCTTCGAGCACGAGCGCCGCGACGGGCAGGATTTCGTCGTCGACATCACCCTGTGGCTGGACCTGCGGCAGGCGGCCGAGACCGACGACCTCGCCCACACCGTGCACTACGGCGAACTCGCCGAGCGGGCCGCCGCCGTGGTCGCCGGGCCGCCGAGGGACCTGATCGAGACCGTGGCCGCGGAGATCGCCGAGACCGAGATGGCCGACGAGCGCGTGCTCGCCGTCGAGGTGACCGTGCACAAGCCGAGCGCGCCGATCCCGCTGTCGTTCGCCGATGTCGCGGTGACCGTCCGGCGCTCGCGCAAGTCGGCGCGCGGGGCGGGTTCATGAGCCGGGCGGTGCTGTCGCTGGGGTCCAATCTGGGGGACCGGGCGGCGCACCTGCGTGCGGCCGTGGCGGGGTTCGCGGACGTGCTGGTGGCCGTGTCCCCGGTGTACGAGACGGCGCCGTGGGGCGTGACGGACCAGCCGGACTTCCTCAACGCGGTGCTCATCGTCTCCGACGAGGACGCCGACGAGTGGACGTGGCTGCGCCGGGGCCAGGCGCTGGAGCAGGCCGCCGGGCGCGTGCGGGAGCAGCGCTGGGGGCCAAGGACGCTGGACGTGGACGTGGTGACCGTCGACGGCGTGCGCAGCGACCACCCCGACCTGCTGCTGCCGCACCCGGGGACCGCCGAGCGCGCGACCGTGCTGATCCCGTGGCTGGACGTCGAGCCCGACGCCGTCGTGCCCGGGCGGGGATCGGCGCGGGAGCTGCTGGCGCTGCTGGACACCGCGGGCGTGCGCGCCCGGCCGGACATCGACCTGCGGAAGGCGGCCGGGTGAGGTTCACCAAGGCGTCGGACCTGGTGCCCGCCGGGCTGGTCACGGCGGTCGCGCTGTACCTGTTCATCCGGCTGCTGTACGGCGAGCTGCCGCCGCTGCCGACGTTCGCCGGGGTCACGCTGCTGGTGCTGGCCGTCGTCGAGGTGGTGTTCGGGTACGTGCTGCGCGGGCGGGTGCGGCGCACGTCGTCGGGCAGGCCGCTGCAGCCGATCACCGCGGCGCGGGCGCTCGCGCTGGCGAAGGCGTCCTCGCTGCTGGGCTCGATCATGCTGGGCGCGTGGGCCGCGGTGCTGGCGTACGTGGTGCCGGAGAGCGCCCGGGTCGAGGCGGCCCGGTCGGACATCCCGAGCGCGGTGATCGGGGCGGTGAGCGCGGCGGTCCTGATCGCCGCGGCGCTGTGGCTGGAGTCCTGCTGCCGCGCCCCGCGCGACCCCGATGACCAGCGTCGAGACGCGGTGTGACATCCGTTTGGTCTCGCGGAGGTAACGGCCGGGTACGGTGTGCTGCATGACCGGCCGGAACGACAACCTCCCGCGGCTGCTCTTCCTGGCCGCTCTCGCGCTGGCGGCGGGCGCGACCGCCGTCCTCGTGCTGAGCGACTCGCTGCGCTGGATGCGCCTCGGCGTGGTCGCCGCCCTGTGGGCCGCGCTGGCCGGGGCGTTCCTCGCCGTCCGCTACCGCAGACAGTCGGCGGACCGGGCCGAGGAGGCCGAGCAGGCCCAGCGCGTCTACGAGCTGGAGCTGGAGCGCGAGATCGCCGCCCGCCGCGAGTTCGAGCTCACCGCCGCCGCGGAGGCCCGCGCCGCCGCCGACGACCGCTCCCGCGACGACCTGGCCGAACTGCGCGCCGAGCTGAAGGCCATGCGCGAGCACCTCGAACTGCTCCTCGGCGGCGAGGTGCTCGTCGAGCGCATCGCGCTGCACGCCGAGGCGACCCGCATGCGCGCGCAGGCAGTGGAGGGCCGCTCCGAGCCGGTCAAGCGCATCGCGGCCGCGGCCGGGGACCCGAAGACCGACATGATCGAGCGCGTGCGGGAGCCCTGGCTGGAGGACACGCCGAGCAGCCGCCCGATCGATCCGACCTGGACGCCGTCGTGGGAGACCGGCGAGCACCGCCGCCCCCGCACCCCGACGCGTGGCCGCCCCGCCGACCCGGCCCGCCGCCGCGAGGAGCCCGGCGTCGCCGCCCGGCTCGACGGCGGGGCGGACCCGCGCACCGAGGTCGGCCGCCCGGTGCGTCCGCGCGCGGAGGCCCAGGCCTCCGAGCCGGGCCGCGCGGACGCCTACCCGGGCCAGCGCGTCCGGCCGGAGGAGCGGGTGGGCAGGCCCCACCCGGAGGGCGCGCCGGGGGAGGCCTACCAGCGGGGCAGGCCGGACGCCGACGCGCAGCGGCGCCGCCAGGAGTCCGAGCAGGATGCCCGCCCGGCCGCCCGGCCCGCGGGCGGCCGCGCCGACGCCGAGGCCACCCGGCAGGGCGTGCGCCCGGTCGAGAGCCCGACCCAGCACGGCGCGCGCCCCGTCCCGGCCGACCGCAGCGCCCCGCCCCGGGTGATCTCCCGGCGGCCGGGGGAGGAGTCAGTCTCCTCACCGGAAGAGGCGGTCCGCGGCCGCCGCGCCGTGGACTCGGCGGTGATGCCCTCGGTGCGCCAGTCCGGCGCTGCGCAGCCCGAGCCCGCCCGAGGCAAGCGCGCGGCGGAGTCCGGGGTCTTCCCGCCCGCGAGCGAGCCCGCCCGAGCCAGGCGCGGCGCGGAGTTCCCGCCCGAGGCAGGCCGTGGGACCCCGGCGGACGCGCCCGCCCGAGGCAAGCGCGCGATCGAGTCCGGCGTTTTCCCGGCTGCGGGCGACGCGGGTCAGGGTGGTGCGCACGGTAGGCGCGCGGTGGAGTCCGGCGTTTTCCCGCCTGCGGGCGACGCGGGTCAGGGTGGTGCGCACGGTAGGCGCGCGGTGGAGTCCGGCGTTTTCCCGCCTGCGGGCGACGCGGGTCAGGGTGGTGCGCATGGCAGGCGTGTGGCGGAGTCGGGGGCGTTCCCGTCCGCTGCGGACGCTGGGCGTGGGGCGGGTGAGGTCGCTCGGGGGAAGCGGGCGGTGGAGTCGGGTGTTTTCCCGCCTGCTGGTGAGGCCGGGCGGGGCGGTTCGGTGGGGGCGCATGGCAGGCGTGCCGCGGAATCCGGGGTGTTCCCGCCTGCCAACGGTGCGGGTTATCGGGCCGAGGGTGAGGCGGCGCGGGGGAAGCGGGCGGCCGAGTCGGGGGTGTTCCCACCCGCGGCTGAGGCCGCGCGGGGGAGGCGTGCGGCGGAGTCGGGGGTCTTCCCGCCTGCGGGCGACGGCGGCCGTGGTGGCCTCCCGGGCGGCGATGGTGCTCGGGGGAAGCGGGCGGCGGAGTCCGGTGTGTTCCCGCCCGCGGCCCGGGGCCAGGCGGGGGAAGCGGCGCGGGGCAAGCGGGCCGCCGAGTCCGGGGTGTTCCCGCCCGCTCGCGGTAAGCGGGCCGCGGAGTCGGCGGTGTTCCCGCCCGCTCGGGGCAAGCGCGCCGCGGAGTCCGGGGTGTTCCCGCCAGCGGGGCACCGGGCCGTGGAGTCCGAGGTGGCCGGTCCCGGTGGCCGCGCGGCGGAGGGTGAGGGCACGCACGCGGAAGGCACCTCCGTCGCCGAGTTGCTGGCCGCCCACGGCGGTTCCACGCCGCGGCGCAGGCGCAGGCGGGACGAGGACTGACGGCGGTTTTCGCCCGATCCAGTGAAATCCGGATACGCCCGTGCGCGCCGTGGCCGGGACTGGGCTGACCGTCCGCCCCTACTATCAGGCCCGTGTCCGAAGATCAGCTGCAGCGGCACACGCCGCGGCGCAAGACGGTGCTGCTGCCCGTGGTGGGGCTGCTGGCGCTGGCCGTCTGCGGAATGGCGTTGCTCGCCGTCAGCACCGCGCGGGTGGGGTTGCAGGCCGAGCTCGTCGGCATCCTGGCCGCGCTGCTGCCCGTCGGGCCCGTCGTCGCGGCGTTCCTGTGGATCGACCGGTGGGAGCCCGAGCCCGCGCGGCTGCTCTGGCTCGCCTTCGGGTGGGGCGCGTGCGTGGCCGCCATCACCGCGCTGCTCATCAACAACACCGCCGAGGCGGTGGGCGACATGCTGCTGGGCAAGGGCAACGGCGACACCATCAGCGCGATGGTGTCCGCGCCGCTGTTCGAGGAGTTCGTCAAGGGCGCCTTCGTCTACGGCATCTACCTGTTCCTGCGCCACGAGTTCGACGGCGTCATCGACGGCATCGTCTACGCCGGACTCGTCGCGGCCGGGTTCGCCTTCACCGAGAACATCTACTACTTCGGCCGCGCCTTCGCCGAGTACGGCATCGGCGACGGCACCTCCCCCGGCGTGATCACCGCCTTCATCCTGCGCGGCGTGCTCTCCCCGTTCACCCACCCGCTGTTCACCGCGTGCATCGGCATCGGGATCGGCCTGGCCGCGCGGTCGCCGAAGCGCGGGGTCGTCGGCCTGGTCGGCGGATACGTCGCCGCGGTCGTGCTGCACGCGGCGTGGAACGGAGCGGCGACCCTCGGCGGGGGCACCGCCTTCCTCACCGTCTACTTCCTCGTGATGGTGCCGCTGTTCGCCCTCGCGGTCTGGTTCATCACCTGGCACCGCCGCCGCGAACAGCGGATCATCGCCGCAGCCCTGCCCGGCATGGTCGCCGAGAACCTGATCCTCGACAACGAGGTCGAGGCGCTCGCCCGCCTCGACGCCCGCCGCAAGTGGCGCAAGCGCGTGCGGGCCCGCTCCGGCCGCGCCGCCGCCGGGCTCATGGCCGAGTACCACGCCGCCGTCAGCGAGCTGGCCTTCCTGCGCCACGCCGCCGCGCAGGGCGCGACCGGCAGGCACGACGTCAGCGAGAGCCACCTGGTGGCCGTGGTGCGGGCCACGCGGCAGGCCGCCGTGCGCGCCTCCGCCCGGTGAACCTGGTCACCTGGCCGCCACCCGGCCGGTAACGGGCGGTTACGCTCGCGCCGTCGTCTGGTACCCGCGAACGCGGGACTGGAACGAAGGGACTTGTCATGGACGCCGGTCAGACCCGGCCAGCCAGGTTGGCGGTCGGAGTCGTCTCAGCGGGCCGGGTGGGCGCCGTGCTCGGCGCTGCCCTGGCCAGGGCGGGGCACACCGTCTCGGGCGCCTCCGGCGTCTCCCGCGCCTCGCTGCTGCGCGCCGAGACCCTGCTGCCCGAGGCCCCCGTCGCCCCGCCGGACGAGGTCGCGGCCGCCGCGGACCTGGTGCTGCTCGCCCTCCCCGACGACGCGCTGCCCGGCACCGTGCGCGGCCTGGCCGCCGCGGGCGCGCTGCGGGCGGGCCAGATCGTCGTGCACACCTCCGGCGCGTACGGCGTCGACGTCCTCGCGCCCGCCGCCGAGCTGGGCGCGCTCGGCCTCGCGCTGCACCCGGCGATGACGTTCACCGGCAGGCCGGAGGACCTGGAGCGCATCGCCGCCTGCTGCTTCGGCGTCACCGCCGCCGACGGCGACGACGCCGCGTGGAACGTCGCCGAGGCGCTGGTCGTGGAGATGGGCGGCGAGCCCGTCCGGGTCCCGGAGAGCGCCCGCCCGCTGTACCACACCGCGCTCGCGCACGGGGCGAACCACCTGGTCACGCTGGTCGCCGAGGCCGCGGACCTGCTCAAGGGAACCGGCGTCGGCACGCCGGAGCGCCTGCTCGGCCCCCTGCTGTCCGCCGCGCTCGACAACGCCCTGCGCCACGGCGACCGCGCCCTCACCGGCCCGGTCGCCCGAGGCGACGCGGGCACCGTGCGCAAGCACGTCCGGGTCCTCTCCGAGCACGCCCCCGCCATGCTCCCCGCCTACCGCGCCATGGCGCGCCGCACCGCGCAGCGCGCCGCCGCGTCCGGGCTGCTGCGCGCCGACCTGACCGACGACGTCACCGCCGCCATCGACACCGAAGAGGGCCACCCATGACACCCGTGTTCACGCCGGGCAAGCTGCACGTCCACAGTGGACCGGCCGAGCTGGCCAGGGTCACCCGCGCCCTGCGGGCGACCGGGCGCAAGATCGCGTTCGTGCCGACCATGGGCGCCCTGCACGACGGCCACCGCGCGCTGCTGCGCCACGCCCGCCGCCTCCCGAACACGGTGCTCGTCGCCTCGATCTTCGTGAACCCGCTGCAGTTCGGCGCGGGCGAGGACTTCGACCGCTACCCGCGTCCACTGGAGACCGACCTCGACGTCTGCGCCGACGAGCGCGTCGAGCTGGTCTTCACGCCGACTCGGGAGGACATGTACCCCGAGGGCGCGACCACCACCGTCCACCCGGGACCCCTGGGCGACGAGCTGGAGGGCGCGGTCCGGCCGGGGCACTTCGCGGGCGTGCTCACTGTGGTCAACAAGCTGTTCAACATCGTCCGCCCCGACTACGCTCTGTTCGGTGAGAAGGACTACCAGCAGCTCAACCTGATCAAGCGCATGGTGAAGGACCTCGACATGGAGGTCGCCGTCATCGGCGTGCCGACGGTGCGCGAGCCCGACGGCCTGGCCCTGTCCTCCCGCAACGCCTACCTCGACGACGCGCAGCGCCAGGCGGCCGTGACCCTGTCCGCGGCCCTCGCGGCGGGCGCGCACGTCAGCGCCCAGGGAGCGGCGGCCGTCATCGACGCCGCGCGGGCCGTCCTCGACCAGACCCCCGACCTGTCCGTCGACTACCTGGAACTGCGGTCGCCCGACCTCGGCCCCGCCCCGGCCGACGGCGACGCCCGCCTGCTGGTGGCCGCCCGGCTCGGCCGCACCCGACTCATCGACAACGTCCCGGTCCTGCTCGGTTAGGGGAGACCATGTTCCGCACGATGCTCAAGTCCAAGATCCACCGCGCCACCGTGACCCAGGCCGACCTGCACTACGTCGGCTCGGTGACCATCGACCCGGTGCTGATGGAGGCCGCCGACCTGCTGCCCGGCGAGCAGGTCGCCATCGTCGACGTCACCAACGGCGCCCGCCTGGAGACCTACGTCATCGAGGGCGAGCGCGACAGCGGGGTCATCGGCATCAACGGCGCCGCCGCGCACCTGGTGCACCCCGGCGACATCGTCATCCTCATCGCCTACGGCCTGATGGACTCCGCGGAGGCCGCCGCCTACCAGCCGCGCGTGGTCTTCGTCGACGCCGACAACAGGATCGCGCACCTCGGCGCGGACGCCGCCCACGCCCCCGAGGGCTCGGGCCTCAAGAGCGGGGCCACCTCCGAGACCGACGACGCCGCCAAGCTGGACGCGCTCCTGGCCGCCGAGGTCTAAGTGCTCCTGGCCATCGACGTCGGCAACACCAACACCGCCTTCGGCCTGTTCGACGGCAAGGAGCTGGTGCGCGACTGGCGCACCCGCACCGACGCGCGCATCACCGCCGACGAGCTCGACCTGTCGCTGCGCGGCCTGCTCGGCCCGCACGCCGACGAGGTCACCGCCATCTCCGCGCTGTCGACCGTGCCGACGGTGCTGCGGGAACTGCGCGCCATGCTGGGCAAGTACCACGGCCGCGTGCCCCGCGTGGTGGTCGAGCCGGGCGTGCGGACAGGGGTGCCGCTGCTGGTGGACAACCCCAAGGAGGTCGGCGCCGACCGGGTGGTGAACACGCTGGCCGCCCACCACCTGTTCAACACCGCGTGCGCGGTGGTCGACTTCGGCACGTCGACCAACATCGACGTCATCTCGGCCAAGGGCGAGTTCCTCGGCGGGGTGTTCATGCCGGGCATCGAGATCTCCATGGACGCCCTGGCCACGCACGCCGCCGCGCTGCGCAAGGTCGACGTCGTCCGCCCGCGCTCGGTGATCGGCAAGAACACGGTGGAGTGCCTGCAGTCGGGGATCATGTACGGGTTCGCTGGCCAGATCGACGGCATCGTCACCCGCATCCGCCGCGAGCTGGCCCGGCAGGGCCACGACGGCCCGATGACCGTCATCGCCACCGGCGGACTGGCCCCGCTGGTGGTCGACGAGTCGGCGACCATCGACCACCACCGCCCCGACCTGACCCTGCTGGGTCTGCGCCTGGTCTACGAGCGCAACCAGCGCTAGATCCGGATGGCCCTGATCGCCTCGCAGATCAGCGGCCGCACGAACACCCCGCGCGAGTCCGGCAGCCCCGACAGGTACTCCCTGGCCCTGGCCAGGATCTCCGCCCGCTCGGCCTCCGGGGCCACGGCGATGTGGGAGTAGGTGCGCAGCGACTCCACCATCGAGTCCACCGTGCGCACCTGCTGGTGCTTGAAGTCCTTCGCCTCGGCGTCGCCGAGCAGGTCGTGCTCGGGCACGTGCCGCTCGCGCCGCCGCGCCGGGTCGCCCACGCTCGACGCGGTCAGCTCGACCAGCGTCCGCACCCACGGCACGCGGTCGTCGTCGGCGATCCACAGCGCGCCGAAGACCCCGCCGGGGCGCAGCACCCTGGTGATCTCGGCCAGCGCCTCGGGGTTGTTGAACCAGTGGAACGACTGGCCCGCGACCACGGCGTCCACCGAGGCGTCGCGCAGCGGGATCCGCTCGGCCCGCCCGTCCATCGTCGGCACGTCCGGCAGCCGCCGGGTCAGCTCGGCCCGCATCTGCGGGTCCGGCTCGACCGCGGTGACGTCCACCCCCAGGTCGAGCAGGCGCTCGGTCAGCTTGCCGGTGCCCGCGCCGAGGTCGAGCACCCTGGTGCGGTCGCCGATGACCCATTCGACAGCCTCGGCCGGGTAGTCCGGCCGGTGCTCGGCGTAGGTCGCGGCATTGGCGCCGAATGAACCCGCTCTGGTCGCGCGCATCTGCGGATCGTCCACCGGACAACCGTAAGGCAATACCGGTTGTGACCTCGCGGGGATGCCCTCGTACCCTTGCGCCGTGAACGAGGAGACCACCCCCGACGTCGACGACCTGCCCGAGCAGATGCGGATTCGGCGGGAGAAGCGGGAGCGAATGCTCGCCGCCGGTGTCTCGCCGTACCCGGTCGAAGTGCCGCGCACCCACTCGCTGGCCGAAGTGCGCGCCGCCTATTCCGATCTGCCCGCCGACACCGCCACCGGCGACAAGGTGTCCGTGGTCGGCCGGGTCATGTTCCTGCGCAACACCGGCAAGCTGTGCTTCGCCACCTTGCGCGAAGGCGACGGAACCGAACTGCAGGCCATGCTGAGCCTGAACAACGTCGGCGAGGACGCCCTTTCCGCATGGAAGGCCGATGTCGATCTTGGCGACCACGTATTCGTCACCGGCGAGGTGATCACCTCCCGGCGCGGCGAGCTGTCGGTGCTCGCCGACGAGTGGGGAATGGCGGCCAAGTCGCTGCGCCCGCTGCCCGTCGCGCACAAGCCGCTGGGCGAGGAAACGCGTATTAGGCAGCGCTATGTCGACCTCATCGTGCGGCCCGAGGCCCGCGAGACGGTAAGGGTCCGTTCGGCGGTTGTGCGGTCGCTGCGCGAGTCTTTCCACGCCCGGGGTTTCCTGGAGGTGGAGACCCCCATGCTGCAGACCCTGCACGGCGGCGCCTCGGCCCGCCCGTTCGTGACGCACTCCAACGCGATGAGCATGGATCTGTACCTGCGGATCGCCCCCGAGCTGTTTCTCAAGCGCTGTGTGGTCGGCGGCATCGACAAGGTCTTCGAGATCAACCGCAACTTCCGCAACGAGGGCAGTGATTCCTCGCATTCGCCCGAGTTCGCGATGCTGGAGTTCTACGAGGCGTTCGCCACCTACGACACCAACGCGGCCATGACCCGCGAGCTGATCCAGGAGGCGGCCCGCTCGGTCTTCGGCGGCGAGGTCGTCACCCTCGACGACGGCTCGGAGTACGACCTGTCCGGCGAGTGGACGACGCTGACCATGTACGGGTCGCTGTCGGAGGCGCTGGAAGCCGAGGTCACCCCGGAGACCGGCGTCGACGAGCTGCGCAAGCACGCGGCCGCCGTCGGCCTGGAGCACGACCCGGCGCTCGGCCACGGCAAGCTGGTCGAGGAGCTCTGGGAGCATCTGGTCGGCGATCACCTGCACGCGCCGACTTTTGTTCGGGATTTCCCCGTCGAGACCTCACCGCTGACGCGTGAACACCGGTCCAAGCCGGGCGTGGCCGAAAAGTGGGACCTCTACGTCCGCGGTTTCGAGTTGGCCACCGGCTACTCGGAGTTGGTGGATCCGGTCGAGGAACGGCGGCGGCTGACCGAGCAGGGCAGGCGCGCGGCATCCGGCGACGACGAGGCGATGCGCCTCGATGAGGACTTTCTGCGCGCGTTGGAGTACGGAATGCCACCGAGCGGCGGCGTCGGAATGGGCATTGACCGGCTGCTGATGGCCCTGACCGGGCTCGGCATCCGGGAGACCATCCTGTTCCCCCTCGTCCGCCCCGAATGAACCCCGGTCTAACACATTCCCGCTGATTTGCGCTAGCCTGCCCCCAGGGAGTATTTCTACTGGTGGCCGAGACGCTCGCTGAGCCGGCACATTTCAGCCTGAGGGAGGCGCTATGGCGCAGAAGGTCACGGTTTCGCTCGTCGACGACATCGACGGTTCCGAGGCCGAGGAGACCGTGGAGTTCGCACTCGACGGGGCGACCTATCAGATCGATCTGTCCAGCAAGAATGCCGAGCGCCTGCGTTCGGCCCTGTCCGACTTCGTCGACCACGCCCGCCGTTCCGGCGGCCGCAAGCGCCCCGTCGGCAAGGCGGCCGCTGGCCGCGCGCCGCGCACGGCCTCGGCCGACCGCGAGCAGAACCAGGCAATTCGCGAGTGGGCGCGCAAGCAGGGCATGAAGGTGTCCGACCGGGGCCGAATCCCCTCGGAGGTCCTCGACGCCTACAACGAGCAGGCCTAAGCGCCGACCGGCTTAAGGGCCGCCGCACTCCGCGGCGGCCCTTGTTGCATTCACCCGATCGTCGGGTGGACTCGCGGAATGGTGTGCGCGGCGTCACCGGGTCCGGTGATCGCGGGTTGTCGCAACCGGCCACGACGGTGATGCCGGTCCGCTAGTTTCTGCCGCATGACGATCGTGGTCCGCATTGTCCAGGGCTTGCTCATCCTCACGGGCCTCGCCGCCTGTGTCATCGCGGCGGTGATGGCGGGCATGACGCACGACGACGCGGACGCCCGCTGCTACATGACCGAGGTCCAGGACGGCGCCGGCGGCTACTCCGACGTCCCCAGCCCCGGCTGCGGCACCATGGCGGTCTACCAGACCGAGGCGATCTCGGCGGCGGCCGTCGGGCTCTCGGGCATCGGGATCATGGTCGGCGCCGCCGCGATGAACGGCATGGCCTCGCCCAGGCCCAAGCAGGTCGCCCAGCCCGCGCCGTACGGCGGCTACGGACCCCCGACCGGCCCGCAGCCGTACCCGCAGGGCCCGTACGGCCCGCCTAACGCCTAGGCAGCACGCGGGGGCAGGTGCCGCACGCGCCCTCGCCCCGCTCCAGCAGGTAGTGGAAGCAGCAGCTCTCCCGCCTGCGGGTCCACTCGCCGTCGACGGTCCGCATGGTCGAGCCCGAGGTGAGCGGCTTCACGCCGTCCTCGAGCACCAGCGCGGCGTCGAGCGCGCCCGCGCCCGCGTCGCCGCCGCAGCGGCCTGCCTGCCACAGCGCGCTGTCCAGGGCGTCGGTCGCCGCGGCCCAGAGCGTGCGCCTGCCGAGGCGCACCTGCGGCGCGTACACGTCGACGAACCGTTTGGCGTGGGCGATGAAGCGCCCGCGCAGGACCGCGGCCAGGGCGGCGTCGTCGGGGGCCACCACGACGTCGGGCCGCCCGGCCGCCGGGTCGTCCGGCAGGCAGGCGAAGGCGGGGGAGAGCACCGCGACCGAGCCCGGGTGCGGGCGGGGGTAGGCGGTGCGGAAGGCCAGGTCGGCCGGGCGCAGCGACGGCACCCGGCGCTCGTGGTGGAACAGCAGCGCGCCGACGTAGGCCGGGACGCCGAGGTACCACGTCATGACGTACCCGGCGGTCGTCTGGTCCGGGGCGTCGTCGTACTGGTCGCGCAGCCAGCGCGCGAGCGAGGCCCGCCAGCGGCCGAACGCGTCGGGGGTGGCCAGGACGCTGCCGCAGGTCACCCAGCCCGGCTCGGCGGGCAGCCCGTAGCGGACCTCGACCCGGTCCTGCCGCCCGTTGAGCACGGAGAGTGATTCCGGCAACGTCCGATGGCCGGACCGCGCCGCGGGGCGGATGCTGTAGTCGAGGGTCATCGACGGCGCCGTTCGCGCGCGTCCCGGAGCCCGGCCGACTGATAAGGCATGCCTAACCTTACCCAGCAGCCCTGAAACGCGCCTGTCGCGGTCGGGGTGGGATAGCCCACAGTCGGGACGACAGCGACTGTTCGCGGAGAGCGGACAGCGGAATCCAGACCGGTCACCGCACGTTATCCAGGGTGACGGGGCCTCCGTCCGGCTGATGTTGCCATGTTGAGCCGCTCGCGGCACTGAGCGTGGCAGCCCGGCCTACTACAGTGGTCCCACGGTGCTGAATCCACTACGAAGGGGTGGAGAAGGGCCGCCGGCGCAGCAGTCAGGGAGTGAGAATGTTCGAGAGGTTCACCGACCGCGCGAGGCGGGTGGTCGTCCTGGCCCAGGAAGAGGCCCGGATGCTCAACCACAACTACATCGGCACCGAGCACATCCTCCTGGGTCTGATCCACGAGGGTGAGGGTGTCGCCGCCAAGGCGCTGGAGTCGTTGGGGATCGCCCTCGAGGGCGTGCGCCAGCAGGTCGAGGAGATCATCGGCCAGGGGCAGCACGCGCCCAGCGGGCACATCCCGTTCACCCCGAGGGCCAAGAAGGTGCTGGAGCTGTCGCTGCGCGAGGCGCTGCAGCTCGGCCACAACTACATCGGCACCGAGCACATCCTGCTCGGCCTCATCCGCGAGGGCGAGGGCGTGGCCGCCCAGGTGCTGGTCAAGCTCGGCGCCGACCTCAACCGGGTCCGCCAGCAGGTCCTGCAGCTCCTGTCGGGCTACCAGACCAGCAAGGAGGCCGCCGAGACCGGCGGCCGGGGCGAGGGCACGCCGTCGTCGTCCCTGGTGCTCGACCAGTTCGGCCGCAACCTCACCGCGTCCGCCCGCGAGGGCAAGCTGGACCCGGTCATCGGCCGGACCAAGGAGATCGAGCGGGTCATGCAGGTGCTGTCCCGCCGCACCAAGAACAACCCGGTCCTCATCGGCGAGCCCGGCGTCGGCAAGACCGCCGTCGTCGAGGGGCTCGCGCAGATGGTCGTCAAGGGCGAGGTGCCCGAGACGCTCAAGGACAAGCAGCTCTACACCCTCGACCTGGGCTCGCTGGTCGCCGGTTCCCGCTACCGCGGTGACTTCGAGGAGCGCCTGAAGAAGGTGCTCAAGGAGATCAAGACCCGCGGCGACATCATCCTGTTCATCGACGAGATCCACACCCTCGTCGGCGCGGGCGCGGCCGAGGGCGCCATCGACGCGGCCTCCATCCTCAAGCCGATGCTGGCCCGCGGCGAGCTGCAGACCATCGGCGCGACCACCCTCGACGAGTACCGCAAGTACGTCGAGAAGGACCCGGCCCTGGAGCGCCGCTTCCAGCCGATCCAGGTGGGCGAGCCGTCGCTGGAGCACACCATCGAGATCCTCAAGGGCCTGCGCGACCGGTACGAGGCGCACCACCGCGTCACGATCACCGACGCCGCCCTGGTGGCCGCCGCGACCCTGGCCGACCGCTACATCAACGACCGCTACCTGCCGGACAAGGCGATCGACCTCATCGACGAGGCGGGCGCGCGCATGCGCATCCGCAGGATGACCGCGCCGCCGGACCTGCGCGAGTTCGACGAGAAGATCGCCGACGTGCGCCGGGAGAAGGAGTCGGCGATCGACGCGCAGGACTTCGAGCGGGCCGCGAAGCTGCGCGACACCGAGAAGCAGCTGCTGGGCCAGAAGGCCGAGCGGGAGAAGCAGTGGAAGGACGGCGACCTCGACGTCGTCGCCGAGGTCGACGACGAGCAGATCGCCGAGGTGCTGGCGAACTGGACCGGCATCCCGGTGTTCAAGCTGACCGAGGAGGAGACCTCCCGGCTGCTGCGCATGGAGGACGAGCTCCACAAGCGCATCATCGGCCAGGAGGACGCCGTCAAGGCCGTCTCCCAGGCGATCCGCCGCACCCGCGCCGGTCTGAAGGACCCCAAGCGCCCGTCCGGCTCGTTCATCTTCGCCGGCCCGTCCGGTGTCGGTAAGACCGAGCTGTCAAAGGCGCTGGCGAACTTCCTGTTCGGCGAGGACGACGCGCTCATCCAGATCGACATGGGCGAGTTCCACGACCGCTACACCGCCTCGCGGCTCTTCGGCGCGCCCCCCGGGTACGTCGGCTACGAGGAGGGCGGCCAGCTCACCGAGAAGGTGCGCCGCAAGCCGTTCTCGGTCGTGCTGTTCGACGAGATCGAGAAGGCCCACCAGGAGGTCTACAACACCCTCCTGCAGGTGCTGGAGGACGGTCGCCTGACCGACGGCCAGGGCCGCACGGTCGACTTCAAGAACACGGTGATCATCTTCACCTCGAACCTGGGCACCCAGGACATCTCCAAGGCCGTGGGCCTCGGGTTCACCTCGGGCAACGACCAGGGCTCGAACTACGAGCGGATGAAGAACAAGGTCAACGACGAGCTGAAGAAGCACTTCCGGCCGGAGTTCCTCAACCGCATCGACGACATCATCGTGTTCCACCAGCTGACCGAGGACCAGATCATCAAGATGGTCGACCTCATGATCGGCCGCGTCGAGACCCAGCTCAAGAACAAGGACATGGCTCTGGAGCTGACCGACAAGGCCAAGAAGCTGCTGGCCAAGCGCGGTTTCGACCCGGTGCTGGGCGCCCGCCCGCTGCGCAGGACGATCCAGCGCGAGATCGAGGACCAGCTCTCGGAGAAGATCCTCTTCGGCGAGCTGGAGCCCGGCCAGATCATCATCACCGACGTCGAGGGCTGGGACGGCGAGGAGGCCAGCGCCGACAAGGCCCGCTTCGTCTTCCGCGGCGAGAAGCGCGCCAGCGTCCCCGACTCCCCGCTGGTGGAGATCGCGGCCGGTGGCGAGGACTCCGCCGAGTCCGCCGACTGACGCCACGCACGACGACCGCCCCCCGAGGACTTCCTCGGGGGGCGGTTCGCGTTTCGGGCGAAAGTGATGGCCACTCCGGCTTGGTCGACGGAGACCCGAGGGGGTCGCGGGAGGTGGCGGCCGGTCGTGGACGGCCACCACCGGGAACGCCGTCGGCCGACTGGCAGGCAACGGACCTCACCTGTGGGCTGCGCCCGATGGCGTCGGGGGCTCCTGTGCGGCTGGCGGGCCGTCGTTACTGCGGTAGGACCAGTTCGGCCACGACGGCGTTGTGGTCGCTGCCGGGCAGGTCGTAGACCGCCAGTGAGGTCGCGGTGATGCGGCGGTCGACCAGGATGTGGTCGATGGTGACCGGCGGCCCCCAGGGGTACTGCGACCAGGTCGGCCGCAGGCCCTCGCCGGTCAGCTCGGCGGCGTCCCAGTAGCCGCGGTCGATGACGCGGGTCATGGCCGCGTGGTCGAGGGTGGCGTTGAAGTCGCCAGCGAGGATGCGCGGGCGCCCGCCCGCGTCGGGGGACGGCAGGTCGGCCAGCTCCCGCTGCCAGATCCGGTACGCGCCCGCGTTGTGCACCCCGGGCAGCACGTGCACGGACAGGATCTCCACGTCGGTCGGTCCGGAGAGGTCGGCGACCACGGCGACCTGCTCCAGCACGGACTCCTCGACCAGCACGATCTGCCGCAGCGGCACCTTGGCCACGATCCCGCTGCCGGAGCCGCCCGCCTCGGCGCGCAGCACGCGGTAGGGGAACTGCCTGCGCATCCCGGCAGCGTCGAGCGCCTCCACGGCGGCGGGGGTCAGCTCCTGGAAGGCGAGGACGTCCACCCGGGAGTCCCGGGCCAGGGTGAGCAGGGTGGTCGGGTCGGCGCCGCCGACGAGCAGGTTGGCCGTCATGACCCGGATGCGCTGGCCGTCGCCGGTGTGGGCGCCGTCGTCGAGGCTGCGCGGCACCAGCACCGAGCCCAGCGAGACCGTGGCGATGAGCGCGGTGGCCATCAGCGCCCGCCTGCCCGCCACGAGCGCCAGCAGGGTGATGAACGCGGCGAACGCGGTGAGGTACGGGGTCAGCGCGAGGGCCGCCATCGTGTGGCGGTCGCCGTCGACGCCGACCAGCCGCATCACCGTGGCGGCGACGACCACCAGCACCGGGATCGCCAGCAGGGCCGTGACCCACCGGCGCTTCCGGCGACGGGGCGGTTCCACCGGGGCGGGAGCGTCGATCTCGGCCGTGCGCATGACCACAGGATGCCTGACAGCGCGCTGTGCGGGCGCTGACAGCGCGGGTGGGGAGTGTGGAGGTCGCGTGAAAGGAGTTCTATGTACGCGATCGAAGCCGAGGGCCTGGTGAAGCGCTACGGCGACACCCCGGCCCTCGATGGGGTCGACCTGGCCGTGCCCGAGGGGAAGGTGCTCGGCGTCCTCGGCCCGAACGGCGCGGGCAAGACCACGGCCGTCCGCATCCTGGCGACCCTGCTGCGCGCCGACGCGGGCACGGCCAGGGTCGGCGGGCACGACGTCGTCGCCGAGCCGACGGCGGTGCGCGCGCTCATCGGCCTGACCGGGCAGTACGCCTCGGTCGACGAGGACCTGTCCGGACGGGAGAACCTGGTGCTCATCGGCAGGCTGCTCGGCCTGCCGGACGCCCGCGCCCGCGCCGTCGACCTGCTGGCCCGCTTCGAGCTGGCCGAGGCGGGCGACCGGGCGGTGAAGACGTACTCCGGCGGCATGCGGCGGCGGGTCGACCTCGCCGCCAGCCTGGTCGGCCGACCGCGGGTGCTCTACCTCGACGAGCCCACCACCGGACTGGACCCGCACAGCCGCAACGAGGTGTGGAGCATCGTCCGGGGCCTGGTCGACGAGGGCGTGACGGTCCTGCTGACCACCCAGTACCTGGAGGAGGCCGACCAACTGGCCGACCTCATCACCGTCTTCGACCACGGCCGGGTGATCGCCACCGGGACCCCGCACGAGCTCAAGCGCAAGACCGGGACCCAGGCGCTGCAGGTGCGGCCCACCGTCGCCGCGGACGTGCCCGCCGTGGCGGCGATCCTGTCCGACATCACCGGCGCCGTGCCGCACACCGACGCCGACACCCACGTCCTCACCGTCCCGGTCGCCGACCCGGTCCTGCTGTCCACAGTGGTGCGCAAGCTGGACGAGGCCGGGATCACCGCCGACGAGCTGGCCCTGCGCCTGCCGAGCCTCGACGAGGTCTTCCTCAGCCTGACCGGGAGCCGAGCATGACGACTATCCACATCGGACCAGCGGCCGGACTGCGGCACGGTCTCGCGCTGGCGGGCCGGGGCCTGACCAAGATCAGGAAGAACCCCGAGTCGCTCCTGGACGTGACGGTCCAGCCCATCCTGTTCCTGGTCGTCTTCGTCTACCTCTTCGGCGGGGCGATCTCCGGCGGCACGGGGGAGTACCTGCAGTACCTGCTGCCGGGAATCATGGTGCAGAACATCGTCTTCGCCAGCCTCGGCACCGGCATGGCGCTGAACACCGACATCACCAAGGGCGTCTTCGACCGGTTCCGCAGCCTGCCGATCGCCCGCTCGGCGCCGCTGGTGGGCGCCGTCCTGGCCGACGTCGTCCGGTTCGCGGTGACCCTGGTCGTCCTGATCGCCTTCGCCTACGTGCTCGGCTTCCGCGCCACCACCGACCCGGCGCGGTTCCTGATCGCGATCGTGCTGATGATCGTGTTCGGGCTGTGCCTGTGCTGGATCTCGGTCTGGGTGGGCATGCTCGTCAAGTCGCCGCAGGCGGTTCCCGGCACCCTGGTGGCGTTCATGCTCCCGCTGACGTTCGGCAGCAACGTGTTCGTCCCCGCCGAGACGCTGCCGGGCTGGCTGCAGGCGTGGGTGGACATCAACCCGGTGAGCCACCTGGCCACCGCCGCCCGCGCGCTCCTGCTCGGCGGCGACTGGCTGGCGAGCACCGGCTGGGCGTTCCTCTGGGCGGCTGGCCTGGTGGCGGTGTTCTTCCCGCTGGCCCTGCGCGCCTACCGCAAGCGCGTCTCCTAGCGTTGGCGGTGTGCCCGACACCGCCGAGGACGCCATCGCCGACCAGCTCCGACTCGCGCCGTCGGTGCTCAGGGAACCGCCACCGGGGTTCGCCCCCCGCGTCGCGGCCGGGCTCGACGTGGCCTACCTCGGCGAGACCGGGCGGCTGGTCGCGGCCGCGGCCTGCGTCGACGTCGAGACCGGTGAGCTGGTCGACGCGGCCGTGGTCGCCGGGCACACCGACTTCCCGTACGTCCCCGGCCTGTTCGCCTACCGCGAGCTGCCGTCCCTGCGTGCTGCCCTGTCCGCGCTCACGACCACGCCGGACGTGCTGGTCTGCGACGGGCAGGGCCTGGCGCACCCCCGGCGGTTCGGCCTGGCCTGCCACGCTGGCGTCGTGACCGGCCTCCCCGCCATCGGCGTGGGCAAGACGCCCATGGGCCGCTACGACCCGCCCGCGCCCGCCCGGGGATCGTGGACGCCGCTGATCGACGACGGGGAGGAGGTCGGCCGCGCCCTGCGCACCCAGGACGGCGTCAAGCCGGTCTTCGTCTCCATCGGTCACCGGATGGACATCGACACCGCCACCGCGCTCGTCCTCCGCCTCTGCCGCGGTTACCGCCAGCCGGAGACCACCCGCGCCGCCGACCGGTTGTGCAGGCAGGCGCTGCGGGACCTCAGGTGAGCCGCACGCCCAGGAATCCCGCCAGGTCCGCGAGGGCAGCCGCCTGATCCGATGCCGCGCCCGCGTCGTGGGCGCTGATCCGCTCCGCGGTCCCCAGCTCGGCATCCACAGTGGACCACAGCGCGGCCAGCTCGGGATTGCCCGCGTCCGGGCGTCCCCGGATCGCCGCGCCGACGCCGACCAGGCGGGCTGCGGTCGCGAAATCGCCCGCTGCGGCAGCGGCATGGGCGGCGGAGTCGGCGATGGCCGCGGTCACCGGCATGTCCGGGGTGGCCGCCATGGCCGTCATCGCCTCGCGCAGCCACTCCACCGCCGCGGCCGCATCCCCCGTGGTGCACGCCAGGTCGGCGGACACGCAGCAGTGGATCGCGACCCACTGCGCGGACGGCCGGTCCACCGTCGTCAGCACCGCCCGCCCCTCGTCCAGCAGGCGCGCGGCACGGTCGAGGTCGCCCATCCGGCGGGCTGTCGAGGCCAGCCAGAACCGGGCGAGCGCGGCGAGTTCGTGGCCGCCGCGCTCCTCGGCCAGGCGCAGCGCCTCGCCCAGGTCGCGCTCGGCGCCCGCGAGGTCGTCCGCCCTGGCCCGCGCGACGCCCAGCCGCGCCAGCGCGCCGACCATCTCGTCCACCGCGCCCAGCTCGGCCACCAGCCGCACGGCGTCCTCATGGGCGCGCAGCGCCGCCGGGTGGTCGCCGCGCTGTGAGTGCTGCTCGGCGATGTGCATGCTGGACAGCGCCTGGCCCCAGCGGTCGCCCAGCGCGCGGAACTCGGCCAGCGCGGCCGCGGCGGTGTCGTCGTCGCCCGAGCGCCCGCCGTTGTCGGCCAGGTACGCGCGGCCGAGCAGCCCGGCCGCCCGGCCCCACGGGTCGGCCAGCGCGGCGGCCCGGTCCAACCGCTCCTCGGCCAGCCGCGCGTCCCCCATGGCGGAGGCGAGCAGGGGCTCCAGCATCGCCATGACCGGGAACCGGGCCATGGCGTCGGACTCGGCGAGGTCGGCGAGCAGGCCGCGCATGACCTCGCGGTCCGGCATGCCGCCGAACTCGCCGAAGGCCGCGTAGGCCGCCAGGGTCGCCCTCGTCGACGCGGGCACGTCCCCCGGCAGCGCCATCAGCTCCGAGGCGATCTGCCCCGCCTCCAGGTGCCGCCCGGTGACCACCCAGAACCAGGTCGCCCGCACCGCGATCTCGCACGCCAGCCCGACCTCGCCCAGCGACACCGCCACGCGCACCGCGGCCAGCAGGTTGGCGTGCTCGGCGGAGAGCCTGCCCAGCCACTCGACCTGGTCGGGCCGCCGCAGCCGCGGCTCGGCGTCGGTGACGAACGCGAGCATGTGCCGGGCGAACGCCAGCCGCACCTCGGCGGTCAGGCCCTCCCCGGCGTAGGCGCGCACCGTCTCCAGCATCCGGTACCGGTCCTCGCCGCCGATGACCAGCGACTTCTCCACCAGCGACGCCAGCACGTACACGACGTCGTCGACGGGCAGCCCCGCCACCGCGGCGACCGACTCCGCCGTGGCGCCGCCGGGGAACACCGACAGCCGCGAGGCCAGCAGCCGCTCCTCGGCCGTCAGCAGCTCCCAGCTCCACTCGACCACCGCGCGCAGGGTCCGGTGCCGGGGCAGCGCGGTGCGGTCGCCGCCGGTCAGCAGCCGGAAGCGGTCGTCGAGCCGGGCGGCCACCTGCCGGGGCGTCATCGACCGCAGCCGGGCGGCGGCCAGCTCCAGCGCCAGCGGCAGCCCGTCGAGCCTGCGGCAGATCTCCGCGGCGATGTCCGGCTCGACCACCGCGCCCGCCGACGCCGCCCGGTCGGCGAACAGGGCCAGCGCGTCGGCCTCCGGCAGCGGCCCGACCGCGAGCACCGCCTCCCCGGTGATCGCCAGGGGCTCCCGGCTGGTGGCCAGCACCCGCAGCCCGGGGCAGCGCGCCAGCACCGCGTCGACCAGGTGCGCGGCGGCGTCGACGACGTGCTCGCAGTTGTCGAGCACCAGCACGCCGGGCCGCGCGGACAGCACCTCGACCACCCGGTCCAGCGCGGCCTTCGGCGGCATCGCCTCGAACAGCTGGGCGTCCCGCCCGCCCAGGGCGTTCAGCACGCCGGACACGACGTCCTCCTCGGCGCGGACCCCGGCCAGGCCGACGAACGGCGTGGGCGCGTCGAGCTCGTCGGCCAGCACGGTGGCCAGCCGGGTCTTCCCCGCCCCGCCCGGTCCGACGAGCGTCACCAGCCTGCGCTCGACGAGCAGCGCGCGCAGCCGGGCCAGCTCGGCCGTGCGCCCGACGAAGCTGGTCAGCGGCGGTGGCTTGCGCGGCGCCAGCTCGCCGCGCAGCACCGCGAGGTGCAGGTCCCGCAGGCCCGGCGACGGCTCCACGCCCAGCTGGTCGGCCAGGTCGCGGCGGACGCGGTCGTAGGCAGCCAGCGCCTCGGCCTGCTGGCCGGTCATGCCCAGGGCGCGCACCAGCAGGGCGGCGGGCCGCTCGCGCAGCGGCTGCGCGGCGACGGCCGTGCGCAGGTCGGCGACGACATCGGCAGCGCGGCCCGCGAGGATGTCGGCCTCCCAGCGGTCCTCGACCGCGCTCGCGCGCAGCTCGGTCAGCCGCACGACCTCGGCGGCGGCGAACCCGGCGTCGCCGATCCCGGTCAGCGGCTCGCCCCGCCACAGCGCCAGCGCCGCCCGCAGGCCCGCCGCCGCCTCGGCGTGGCGGCCCGCCCGCGCGGCATCCCTGGCCTCGCCGACGGCGTGCTCGAACCGGACGGTGTCCACCTCGGCCGTGAGCCGGTATCCGGTGGCGTGCGACTCGACCGACGCCGGGTCGCCGAGGGCCTTGCGCAGCCGCGAGACCAGCGAGTGCAGGGCGTTGACGGCGTCACCGGGCGGGTGCGCGCCCCACAGGTCGTCGATCAGCGTGCCCGTCGGCACCACCCGGCCGGGGGCGAGGGCCAGGCGGGCCAGCACTGCCTTGAGCCGGGGGCCGCCGACCGGCAGCTCGACCCCGTCCCGGACGGCCCGGACCGGGCCGAGCAGCGACACCTCCACTCAGGTCAGCCGCTTCCGCAGGCCGGTCAGCGCCGCCAGCGCGCCCATCGGCACGCCGACGCCCCGGCCGTGGCGCACGTCGGGCTCGCGCGGGTTGATCCGGATCAGGGCCCCGGACGCCGCGCTGGCCAGCTCCGCCATCCGCCGCACGGTCGAGACCGCCGTGCCCGCGCCGATCTCCAGCACCGCGACGCGGCCCGCCGAGCGCCGCCACTCGGTGAGCGCGGTCAGCTCGGCCTGGCTGCGGTCGGGCACCCAGCCGAAGTCGCCGAACATGAGGATGTTCGGCCGCGCCAGGCTCCCGCAGTCCTCGCACGCAGGCAGCGGGCCGACCGCGCGCATCGTCTCCGGGTCGACCTCGATGTCCAGCCCGTCGGCCGACCACACGCGGCTGGAGCACGGCCCGAGGCACTGCAGGTGGTGGATCGACCCGTGCACCTCGGCGACCCCGGTGAACCCGGCCTTCTGGAACTGGCCGTCCACATTGGAGGTGAACACCCGCGCGCCGAGCTCGCGCAGCACGGCGAAGCCCTCGTGCGGCTCGGTCGCCCGGTACATCGCCAGCCGGTGGCCGTAGAAGCCCCAGGCCAGCTCGGGGTCGTTGGCGAAGTGCACCGGGTCGGCCAGCTCCACGAACCGCAGCCCGAGCCGCTGATAGGGCGGGTAGGCGGCCCAGAAGCCGTGGTCGCCGCGGAAGTCGGGCAGGCCGGAGTCGACCCCCATGCCCGCCCCCGCGCACACCAGCACCGCGTCGGCCGAGGCGATCAGCTCGGCCGCGGCGTCGAGCACATCAGGCACGCGGCCCCGCGCTTTGCACGACCTCGAACTCCAGCAGGCTGGACCCGGTGCCCACCGGCTTGGCCCGCTCGCCGGAGTGCGCCTCCTTGGCCGAGCCGCCCATCCACGCCTGGAATGCCTCCTCGCTCTCCCAGCGCGTGTAGACGAAGTAGCGCGTCTCGCCGCCGGTCGGGCGCAGCAGTTCGAAGCCGAGGAACCCCGGCTGGCCCTCGACCGCGCCCAGCCGGGCCGCGAACCGCTTCTCCAGCTCCGGGCCCGCACCCTCGGGGACCTCGATCGCGTTGATCTTCACGATTGCCATACGGCCACACTAACGCGCCAGCGGGCCCGGGTAGAGGTGCTCGTCGGCCGGGCGCGACGGCTGGCGGAACCAGGCGTCCAGGAACGGGCGGACGTCCTCGCCCGCGACCTTGGCGACGAGGTCCTCGAACTGCTCCCACGAGGCGTTGCCGTCGGCGTGGGTGGCCAGCCAGGTGCGCAGGATCTCGTTCCACGCGTCCTCGCCGACGCGCTTGCGCAGGGCGTGCAGCGCGAGCTGGCCCTTGTCGTAGACGGCGGTGAACTCGTTGCCCGCGCCCATGTCGTAGAGCTTGCGGTTCCAGAACCGCTCGCGCTCGTAGCCGCGGGCCACGGTGGTCCGGTACCGCTCGTCGAGGTCCGCGCCCTGGGACTCGTCCCACATCCACGAGGCGTAGGAGGCGAAGCACTCGTTGAGGCAGATGTCGGCCCAGCTGTCGACGCTGACGCTGTTGCCCCACCACTGGTGGGCCAGCTCGTGGACGACGACGTCCAGCTCGGCCCACTTCGCGTAGATCGGCCTGCCCTGGGTCTCCAGGGAGAAGGCGATGTTCTCGTTGAGGTAGATGCCGCCCGCCGCGCTCTGCGGGTACTCGCCGAACCTGCTCTCCAGGAACGCCAGCACCTCGGGCATCCGCGACTGGACGGCCTTCTTGGCCTCCGTGCCGGGGGCGTAGGCGTTGACCACCGGCGTGCCGTCCGCGAGCTTCGAGCGCTCGAAGGTCCACTTGTCGATGCCGATGGTGGTCAGGTAGGTGGCGATGCGGTTGGGCTCGACCCACCGGTACGTCGTCCAGCCGCCCTCGGCCTTGGCGGGCTCCTCGACGCCGTTGGAGACCACGCTCCAGCCGTCCGGCACGCGCGCGTTCAGGGTGAAGGTGGCCTTGTCGCGCGGGTGGTCGTTGACGGGGAACCAGCTGCTGGCGCTGTGCGGCTCGCCCGCGGCGTAGGCGCCGCCGGACTTGCTGATCTGCCACCCGCCCGCGCCGAGCGGCCCGTTGGTCTCCGACCGCGGCTTGCCCGCGTAGCGCACCCGGACCGCGAACTCCTGGCCCGGCGTGAGCGGCGTGGCGGGGGTGATGACCAGCTCCTGGTCGCCCTCGCGGGTGTGCTCGGCCTGCGCGCCGTCCACCTCCACCGACCGCACGTCCAGACCGGTGAGGTCGAGGTTGAACCGGCTCATCGGGGCCGTGGCCGTCGCCTTGACGACGGTGTCGCCGTCGAGGTGGCGGGACTCGGGGTCGTAGCTGACGCTGACCTCGTAGGCGGTGACGTCGTAGCCGCCGTTGCCGTCCTCGGGGTAGTACGGGTCGCCTATGCCGTCGGCGCCCACCCCGTCGACCGTCGCGGGCGCCTCCGGCTGCGGCTGCCGCGGCTGGGGCTCGGGAGCGGAGGTGCACGCGGTGACCGCCGCGGCGGCCGCCACGGCGCACATCACTCGAACGGGGACTGGACGCACCCGTCCATCATGACCGGCCCGCTGTGTAGCCCGGGTTGCCTCGGGCAGACTCGCTGCCTGTGGACGACGTGATCGACTTCGGCGGGCAGGGGCGGACGATCCTGCTCCTGCACGGGCTCATGGGCCGGGCCACCACGTGGTGGCCGCTGACCCGCTGGCTGACCCGCTACGGGCGCGTCGTCGCCATGGACGCGCGGTCGCACGGGCGCAGCAGGCACCGGGGTTCGACCTGGCGCACCCCCGACTTCGTCGCCGACGCCGCCGAGGTGCTGTCCCACTACGGCCCCGGCGTCGTGATCGGCCACTCCATGGGCGGCCTGCACGGCCTGGGCGTCGCCGCCACCCACCCGTCCCTGGTCCACGGGCTGGTGGTGGAGGACATGGCGGTGGACCTGCGCGGCCGCACGGTCGACGCCTGGCGCGGCCTCTTCGACGCCTGGCCAGTGCCGTTCCGGTCCCTGGCCCACCTGCACGAGTTCTTCGGCCCGGTCGTCGGCCCGTACTTCGCCGAGTGCGTCGAGGAACGCGCGGACGGCTACCACCTGCTGTCCGAGGTGGACGACCTCTTCGCGATCGCCGCCGAGTGGGGCCGCGAGGAGTACTGGTCCTGGGTCGACGCCGTCCGCTGCCCGATGCTGGTCGTCGAGGCCGAGCACACCGCGATGCCCCCGGGCCAGCAGGCCGAGATCGCCCGCCGCGCGGGCGGCGTCCACCTCCTGGTCGAGGGCGCGGGCCACCTCGTCCACGCCTCCGCCCCCGACCTCTTCCGCGGTGCGGTCGAGGCGTTCCTGTCAGGTCAGGAGGTCGACCTCCCCGGTGGCGGAGTCCAGGACGGCGACTCCCGACACGCGGGCGCGTAGCGGCTCCACCGGGAAGACCGTGCCGAAGCCGCGCACCAGTTCCTCCGTGCTCACCTGCTGCAACAGCGTGCAGTGCGGCACCCACGATCCCGGCAGGTAGTACGCGCTCGGGTTCTTCACCGCGCCCGCGAGGACGTCGTGGATCGCGGAGTGGACGGCGAGGAGTTCGGGGTCGGTGACGGCGGCGAGCATCAGGACGTTCTCGGTGTTGGCGAACGTCGACAGCGAGCCGAACCACAGCGACGGGATGTGCAGCACGCGCAGGGACGCGCGCAGGGCGTCGCGGGTCCGGGGCGGGATGACGGAGGCCATGGCGAAGGTCAGGTGCGGGGGGAAGTCCCGGCGGGACGGCAGCCCGGCCGCGTCCAGGCGGGCCCACAGCGCCCGCACCGCCCGGTCGGCCGCGTCGTCGAACAGGACCACGACGCCCTGGGCCACCTAGGACTCCCCGGGCAGGGCGAAGCGGCCGTCCTCGGTCTGCTCGACCAGGCCGTCGACGAGCAGCGAGTCCAGGCAGCGGTCGCGCTGGCCAGCGTCGGCCCACACCAGGTCCAGCCGCGACTTCGGCTCCGGGGTGGCCGACCCGCGCAGCACGTCCAGCAGCAGGCCGCGCACCTGCCGGTCCGTCCCGGCGAACTTCTGCGCCGCCTTCACCGGGCCCTGATAGGCGGGCCGTCCCGCCTTCTGCCACGCGCACGAGGCGAACACCGGGCAGTCGGCGCACCGCGGCGAGCGGGCCGTGCAGACGACCGCGCCCAGCTCCATCAGCGCGGCCGAGAAGTGCGCGGCGCCCGAGGACGGCAGCAGCCTCTCCACGTCGGCCATGTCCCGCGCCGTCGAGGGCGGTCCCGCCTCGCCGGACCCGTGCACGGCCCGCGCCACCACCCGTCGGACGTTGGTGTCCACGACGGGGCAGCGCTGTCCATACGCGAACGCCGCCACCGCGCGGGCGGTGTAGGCGCCGATGCCCGGCAGCGCCAGCAGCGTCTCCACGTCGGACGGGACGACGTCGCCGTGCGACTCCGCGATCACCGCGGCCGCCTCGTGCAGCCGCAGCGCGCGGCGGGGGTAGCCGAGCTTGCCCCACGCCCGCACGACCTCGCCGCGGCCGGCGGCCGCCAGCGCCGAGGGCACCGGCCAGCGGGCCATCCACTCCAGCCACACGGGCTCGACCCGCGCGACCGGGGTCTGCTGCAGCATCACCTCGCTGACCAGCACACCCCAGCCGGTGCGGTCGGGGGCCCGCCAGGGCAGGTCCCGCGCGACATCGTCGAACCAGGAAACCACCGCGCGCACGTCCATCGCGGCGACTCTAAGCGGTCAGGGGGACCGGGCGATCAGTGGACCTCGGTGAGGGCCGCGGTGTTCACGTCGTAGACGAACCCGCGCACGTTGTCCACGTACGGGATGAACGGACTGCGCCGCACCCGCTCCACGGACTGCCGCACGCTGTCCTTGACCTCGCGGAACGCCTCCACCGCCCACGGCGGGCGCAGCCCGGTGGCCTCTTCCAGCTCGTCCTTGAACTCGTCGTCGGTGATCGTCGCCAGGCCGCAGTAGGTGTGCTGCATGACGATGACCTCGCGCGTGCCGAGCTTGCGCTGGCTGATCGACAGCGACCGCACCACGTCGTCGGTGACGACGCCGCCCGCGTTGCGCAGGATGTGGACCTCGCCGTGCTTGAGGCCGAAGACGTCGAACACCTTGATGCGGGCGTCCATGCAGGTCACCACTGCCAGGTGCAGCTTCGGTGACGGGGTGAGGATGCCCGGGGCCCCGATGTCGGGCCCGTCGAGGTGGCGCTGCAGCAGATCGTCGATGGCGCTCATCAGGCCTGCTCCCGGCGGTCGGTGGTTTTGATCAGTGATTGGAACCCGCTTCCCAAAGATTGAACAAGGGGAGTGGAACCAAGCTCACTGTGGCATGTGCCGCTGACGCGATATCGCCCGATCGAGCGACGTTTTGCTGCCACAACCGGCCGCCTTCCCGGGACTACCGTCGATGTCCATGTACGACCCCCGCGGCGTGTACGTCCGGCGCCGGGTCGGCGCCCTGGTGGCCGCGGTCGTGGCCATGGTCGCACTGATCTGGCTGATCGACGCGCTCATCGGCGACGACGAGCCGGTCGTCGGCGTGGCCGCGTCGGCGTCCCCGGCGCAGGCGCCGCCGTCGTCCGGGCCGTCCACGGCGGTCAGGACGTCGGCGACGGCCAGCGCGTCGGCGTCGCCGAGCCCGAGGTCCCGCACGCCCGAGCAGGTGCCCGCCGACCCGAGCGCGCCCTGCCCGGACACGTCCGTGCGGCTGCGCGCGGAGACCGGCGAGCGCTCCTACCAGGTGGGCAGGCGCCCGCTGCTGCGGCTGGTCGTCGTCAACGCCGGACCGGTGCCGTGCACGTACGACCTCGGCCGCTCCCGCCGTGAACTGGTGGTGACCAGCCGCGACGGGAAGACCCGCCTGTGGTCGAGCAACGACTGCTACTTCGGCGCCGACGCGCCGGAGCCCACGGTGCTCGAACCGGGGATGCGCAACGGCTTCGAGGTGCGCTGGGCGGGCCGCACCTCGGCCCCCGGCTGCCCGGTCCGCCGCGACGACGTCCCCGCCGGGGACTACCGCGTGGTGCCCAGGCTCGGCCCCCTGACCGGCGACGCGGCCGCGCTGACGATCACCCGGTAGCCGCGAAACCCCGCACCGGCGCGACTCGCCGGTGCGGCGCGGTAGCCGTCAGGGACCGAACCAGCGCTCCTCGCTGGTGCGCGGCGGGGCGGCGGTGCTGCCCGGGACGAGTTCGGTGTCGAGGATGACCTCGCGGGGGCGGGTCGGGTCGGGGGCGCCGAGCAGGAGCTTTCCCGCGGCTCGCCCCTTCTCCAAGACCGGCTGGCGCACGGTGGTCAGCCCAACGCGGTCGGCGTCGGCGATGCCGTCGAAGCCGGTGACGGTCAGGTCCTGGGGCACCCGGAGGCCGCGGCGGCGGGCCTCGGTCAGCGCGCCGAGGGCGAGGATGTCCGAGGTGCAGATCAGGGCCGTGACCTGCGGGTCGGCGTCGAGGAGCTGGGCGGCGGCCGAGGCCCCGCTGGCCGTGGTGTGGTCGAAGCGCTCCACCACGCGCACGCCCGACCAGTCGACGCCGACGGCGCCGAACGCCTCGGCCAGGCCCGCGAGGCGGGCGCGCTGGACGTGGAAGTGGGCCGAGCGCTGGCGCTCTGGCGAGGCGAAGCCGTCGTTGCGGTCGCGGGACAGGCGCATGCAGAGCACGCCGATGCGGCGGTGCCCGAGCGTGATGAGCTGCTGGGCCAGCGCGGTGATGGCGGCGTGGTCGTCGATGCCGACCTGGTCGACGCCCTCGACGTTGGGCTGGTCGGCCACCACGGTCGGCACCGGCCGGGACAGCACGGCGGCCAGGTGAGGGTCGTCGTCGGGCACGGAGTAGACGACGAAGCCGTCGACGCCCGCCCTGTGCACGGCGGCGACGTCCTCGCGCTCGGGGTTCACCGGCACCAGGTGCAGGCCCTGGCCCGCGCCCTCGCAGGCCAGCGCCAGGCCCTCGAGGAAGCCGAGCGCGGCCGGGTCGCGGAAGGCGTAGGAGAGGTTCTCGGTGAGCAGCAGCCCCACCGCGCCCGCCTTGCGCGTGCGCAGCGAGCGGGCGACCGGGTCCGGACCGGGGTAGCCCAGCCTGCGCGCGGTCTCCAGCACCCGCCTGCGCAGCTCGGGCGACAGCTGGTCGGGACGGTTGTACGCGTTGGAAACCGTGGTCCTGGAGACCCCGAGTTCCGCGGCCAGCGACGCCAGTGTCGCAGGCCGCCGGACATGAATAGACCGCGCCATGATCTGACCGTAACGGTTCAGAACCAATTGCAGAAGTCCGAGCTGACCTCGCCACGCGCTGCGCATTCACCCAGTGGTGTGAATTGATCACTCGGACGTGGCGTAAACTGAACTCGACAACGGTTTCCATTGTCGCCGTTCGGCGGCCATCGCCCAGCAGGAGCCCCAGATGACCTCTCGCCTCCGCAGACCGGCCACCGCGCTCGCGGGCATCGCCGCGACGGCGCTTCTCGGGGTGGCCGCGTGTGGGGAATCACCTCAGGCCCCCACCGGCGGTGACGCGTCCGCCACGGTGGTCGTGACCTCCACGAACGTCTGGGCCGGCGTGGTCAAGGCCGTCGGCGGCGACGCCGTCGAGGTCCGGCCGATCCTGGCCGACGCGGCCGCCGACCCGCACGGCTACGAGGCCAAGCCCGCCGACGCCGTCGCCTTCGACGGCGCCCGCCTCGCGGTGTCCAACGGCGGCGGCTACGACGACTTCTTCACCGGCCTCGCCGACGCCGCGGGCGGCGACCTGCGCCGGATCGTGGCCGTCGAGGTCGCCGAGGGCCACGCCGAGTCCGCGCCCGCCGAGGGCTCCCCCACCGAGGACCCGCACGCCGAGGAATCCCACGCTGAGGAATCCCACGCCGAGGACCCGCACGCCGAGGAATCCCACGCTGAGGAGACCCACGCCGAGGAGCCGCACGGCGAGGACGGGCACGGCCACGACCACGGGGCGAACGAGCACATCTGGTACGACTTCGAGGCCGTGCACGCCGTGGCGGAGAAGGTCGCCGAGGACCTGGCCGCCATCGACCCGGCGAACGCCGAGACCTTCAAGGCCAACGTCGCCTCCTTCGGCCAGGGCCTCGACGGCCTGACCGAGAAGGCGAAGGCGATCGGCGAACCGGGCGCGAAGGTCGTGTCCACCGAGCCGGTCGCGGCCTACCTGCTGGAGGCAGCGGGCCTGGTCGACGCCACCCCGTCCGACTTCGCCGAGGCCGTCGAGGAGGAGAGCGAGCCCTCGGCCGCCGCCCGCGCGGCCACCGAGAAGCTCATCACCGACAAGCAGGTCGAGGCCGTCGTGTTCAACCAGCAGACGGCGACCCCGGTCACGGAGGCGGTCAAGGCGACCGCGGAGCGTGCGGGCGTGCCCGTCGTGGGCATGACCGAGACGCTGCCCGAGGGGGTCAGCGGTTACCTTGAATGGATGACCACGCAGGTCGACAGCCTGGCCGCGGCCGTGGCGAAGTGACCGCCCAGCCCCAGCACCTCACCGCGTCGCCGCGCACCGGCGGCGCGGTGTCGCTGTCCTCGGCCCGCCTGGCCTACGGCGAGCGGGTGCTCTGGGACGGCCTCGACCTCGACATCGCCCCGGGTGAGTTCGTCGCCGTCCTCGGCCCGAACGGCTCGGGCAAGACGAGTCTGCTGCGGGTCCTCCTGGGTCTGCAGAGGCTGACCTCGGGCACGGTCCGGGTCGCGGGCGCGGCGCCGGGCCGGGGCAACCGCGGCGTCGGGTACATCCCGCAGCAGCGCGCGCTCGACCCGTCGTTAGCCATCCGCGGCCGCGACCTGGTGGGCCTGGGGCTCGACGGGCACCGCTGGGGCCTGGGCCTGACCGGCCGCCGCGACCGCGCCGCCCGGGTGGCCGCGGCCATCGAGTCCGTGGACGCCGCCGCCTTCGCCGACCGCCCGGTGGGCCTGCTCTCCGGCGGCGAGCAGCAGCGGCTGCGGGTGGCGCAGGCGCTGGTGGGCGACCCGTCGGTGCTGCTGTGCGACGAGCCGCTGCTCTCCCTGGACCTGGCCAACCAGCGCGCGGTCAGCACGCTCATCGACGCCCGCCGCCGCGAGGCGGGCACGGCCGTGCTGTTCGTGACCCACGAGATCAACCCGGTCCTGCCGCTGGTGGACCGCGTGCTGTACCTGGTAGACGGCCGGTTCCGCGTGGGCCGCCCGGACGAGGTGATGACGTCGGAGACGCTGTCGCAGCTCTACCGCACGGAGATCGAGGTGATCAGGGTCCGGGGCCAGATCCACGTCGTCGGCGCGCACAGCGACCTGTGCGAGGACAACCCGCACCACGACCACGAGGTGGGCTAGGTGGCCAACTTCTTCGACTTCGGCCTGACCCTGGACCTGCTGCGCCTGCCGTTCGTGCAGCTGGCGCTGGTGGTCGCGGTCGTGCTCGGCCTGCTCGCCGGGGTGCTCGGCCCGCTCATCGTCAGCCGCAACATGGCGTTCTCCGTCCACGGCACGAGCGAGCTGGCGTTCACCGGCGGCGCGGCGGCGCTGCTGCTGGGCTGGGACATCGGCAACGGCGCGCTGGCCGGCGCGATCATCGCCGCGCTCGTGCTCGGGCTGCTGTCGCGGCGCTCGTCGGAATACGACTCGGTGATCGGCGTCGTGCTGGCGTTCGGCCTGGGCGTCGGCGTGTTGATGTTGTATTTCTACAAAGGCCGCGCGTCGAACAAGTTCGGATTGCTGACCGGCCAGATCGTGGGCCAGGACTTCGCGAGTTTCGCGTTGCTGATGGCGTGCGCGGCGGGCGTTTTCGCCGTCCTTGCGGTGATCTACCGGCCGCTGCTGTTCGCGTCGGTGGACCCGGAGGTGGCCCGCGCCCGCGGCGTGCCGGTGACGGCGCTGGCGCTGGTCTTCGCGGTGCTGGTGGGCGTGGCGACCGCGCTGGGCGTGCGGACCGTCGGCGCGCTGCTGGTGCTGGCGCTGATGGTCACCCCGGCTGCTGCCGCGTGCCGGGTGACGGCGAGCCCGCTGCGCGCGACGGTGCTGTCGGTGCTCTTCGCCCTGGTCTCCGCGGTCGGCGGGATCATCCTCTCGCTGGCGCCCGGCGCGCCGATCAGCGCGTTCGTCACCGCGATCTCGTTCGTGATCTACGTGGTCTGCTGGGCGGTCGGCCGCGCCCGCGGGCTGACCCGCGCCTAGCCGGGCCCGCCGGGTCAGAACCAGCCGGAGGACAGGAACACCAGCACCTGCAGCTCGCCGACCAGGGCCCCGATCACCGCGCCGACCGCGATCAGCTTCCACTCGTCCTGGCGGAACGCGGGCCGCAGCAGGCCCTCGTACTCCACCCGGGTCAGCTTGTCCATCTTGGAGGCGATGACCTTGCCCAGGTTGATCTGCTCGGTGGCGTACGGCGCGGCGATGCGGGCGGTCTCGTCCAGGTAGGACAGCGCCTTGTCCGCGGCGGCGTGCTTCATCTGCTGGAACCGCCGGGTGCCCACGGCCACGGCGACGAACGGCTTGGCGAGGCTGGCCTGCTCGTCGACGACCTTGGCCACCGTCCGCTGGATCATGGCCAGCACCCGGTCGGAGCGGGGCCCGTGCAGGATGCCGTTGATGATGTTCGGCACCGTCATGACCTCGCGGGCGACGATCTCGCCGTACTGGCGGGCGACGACCTTCCTGCGCCGCTGGAACACGCCCTGGAACACGAACAGGCCGAGGACGCGCCGCGGCTCGCGGGGGAAGAACACCAGCTTGATCGCCAGCCAGTCGGTGAACCAGCCGATCAGCCCGCCGAAGATCGGCAGGACCAGCGGCTCGCGGGTCAGCGCCCAGACGACCGTCTGCACCAGGCCGAGCGCGAACCCGAAGTAGATGCCGCAGCGGGCGATGAAGGCCATCTCCGGGCGCGAGATGTCGCGCACCAGCCGGACCAGCAGCTCCTTGTCCCGCTCCAGCGCGTCGATCGCCACCTGCTGGATGTCCAGCACCTCGTCGATGTTCGTGCGCAGGTCGGCCACGATCTGGCGGACCATGGCCGGGGCGCCGGCCTGGACCTGCTTGATGATCATGTCCTGGACGAACACCGGCAGCGTCTCCCACAGCTGCGGGTGGTGCTCGGCGATGACGTCGCGCGTCACCTCGTCGATCATCAGCAGCAGCGGGCCCTGGATCTCCCTGGCCAGCTCGTCGGGGTCGAGGCGCTCGGCGAGCTGCCGCGCGTCGACCAGCCGGGTCGTGATCATCTCCGTTGACACCCGGATCATCCGCGCCGAGTTGCGCGGGACGACGCCCTGCCAGCCCAGGTACGGCTCGGCGATGCCGACGAACTTGAGCGGCCGGAACATCATCTCGATGGCGACGCGCTTGGTGACGTAGCCGATGATCGCCGCGATGACCGGCATCATCGCGTAGAGCGGCCAGTCGGCCGCGATGTCCGCCACGATCCGGCCGACGTCCAACTCCACCTCCACGACTTAACCGCCGGGTAGGTTATCCGACCGCGGCGGCCGGTCGTGCAGATAATCCTGGTAGCGCTGGACGGTGAGGGTGTCCGGGTGGTCCGGCCCGAGCACCCGCAGGCAGTCAGCGAGCAGCGCCGGGATCTCCTCGGCGACCGCGGTGTCCCCGGCCTGCCAGCGGCACACGGCGAGCGCGCCCCGGGTGCGCAGGGTGTCGGTGTGGTCGGGGCCCAGGACGCGCAGCCGGTCGGTCAGCAGGTCGGCCAGCTCGGTGGCGCACGTGCTCAGCTCGCCCGCGGTCAGCAGCATGACCGCCCGCTCGAAGCGGGTGGTGAGCGTGTCGGGGTGGTCGGCGCCGAGGACGCGCGACTGGTCGGCCGCCAGATCGGCCAGCGCGGTCGCGGCCGACGCGGGGTTCCCGGTCGCGACGAGCGCCGTGGCGAGCAGCCCTCGGGTGTGCAGCGTGTCGGGGTGGTCGGGGCCCAGGGCGCGGGTCTGCTCGGCGAGCAGCGCGGCGAACTCCAGCGACGCGGAGTCCGCCGCGCCCGCCCGCTCGCGCCAGGCGGAGAGGGCGCCCCGGGTCGCCGCGACCGCCGGGTCGTCCGGGCCGAGGACCCGCAGCCGGTCGGTGAGCACGTCGGCGAACCGCTTCGCCGCGCCCGCCGGGTCGCCCGCCTCGCCCTGCCAGTGCGCGTGCCGGGAGCGGATCACCAGCGTCACCGGGTGGTCGTGGCCCCAGCGCTCGGCCGCGCTCTGGGCCAGGCGCAGCAGGTCGGCCGCGGCGGCCACCGGCTGGCCGGACTCGCCGAGGCTCTGCGTGGCCCGGATCAGCACCGGGTAGCCGTCCTCGCCGAGGGCGTCGCCCGCGGCGTCGTCGAGCGCGGCCGCGTTGGCCCGCAGCGACCGGGCGTGCGCGGCGTCCTGCTCGACGTCGGGCCAGACCTCCAGCAGGGCCGATGCCGCCGCGCGGGCGACGGCCGCCCTGTCCTGTGGGGACAGCGCCGCGCGGACGACGCGCTGGATCAGCGCGTGCACCCGGACCTCCTGGTCCACACTCGCCAGACCCAGCCGCTGCAGGACGGCCAGGCCCTCGCGCACGTCCTCCAGCCGCGCGCGGCCGCGGATCGCGGTCGAGGCGAACACCGGGGCCGGGACGCCGTCGGGGTCCAGCACGCTCGCCACGCGCAGCAGCCGCTCGGCCATGCCGCGCGGTCGGCGCCCGTTCGCGTGCTCGGCGGACAGCGCCACGGTCGCCGCGAGCGCGGCGGGGCAGTCGTCCGGGACGGGGCCGGACTCCGCGAGGCTGCGCCGCAGGCGCTTCCCGTGGTCCCGGCAGGTCGTGCCCCGGCCGGTCAGGTCGGCGGCGGCCAGGGCGAGGGCCAGCGGCAGGCGGCCCAGCCGGTCGGCCAGCTCGTCGGCCCCGGCCAGCAGGTCGGGCGGGACCACGGCGGCGAGGTAGCCCGCGGCCTCCGCGGGCGCGAACACCGGCACGTCCACCAACGGCCCCAGGGCGCTGTCCGCGTGCCGGGTGGTCACCACGACCTGGCCGCGGCCGGTCGGGCACAACCCGTCGAGGTGCGCGGGCGAGCGCACGTCGTCGATCACGACCAGCCACGGCTCGCGCGCCGAGGCCAGCCACTCCAGGAAGCGCAGCGCGCCCACCTCGGCGTCGCGGTGCCGGACGCCGGTCAGCGCCGCGCCCACCCTGGCGTACTCGGCGACGATCTCCTCCCGCGACCCGGCCCGCACCCACACCACCAGCCGCGCCCGCCCGGACACCCACCGCCGCTCGGCCAGGTCCGCGGCCAGCTGGCTCTTGCCCACCCCGCCCGGCCCGGTCAGCACCACCGTCCCCGACAGCGGTATCCGGCGTTCCTGGAACCCCAACGCGCGCGGCGGGCGCGACCCGAACCAGTGCGGCAGCGGCACGACCGGTCGCGTGTGGACGCGCAGCTCGCGGGTGAGGTCCCGCGCCTCGACGACCGGGCCGTAGACCGACCCGGTCACCGAGTTCCCGTGCTCGTCCGGCACGACTGACATGATCGCCCCGGGTTCGCCCCACCCGCAACGCGGCGTCAGGCCACCCGCAGTGCCCGTCGGCGGAACACGATCAGGGCGATTCCCAGTGCCAGGGCGGCCATTCCGGCCAGAACCGCCACCTCCGTCCACACCGTCCCCAGACCGCTACCCGGACGGGTGAGGGCGAGGAGCGCGTCCATGGCCCAGGAGTGCGGGAACAGATACCCGATCGTGGTCAGCGCCTCGCCCGCGACCTCCTTCGGCCACAGGCAGCCGCCCAGCATGCCCAGGACGATGCCCAGCGGCGGGCCGATGGCGGGCGCCTGCTGCGGGTTGGCCACCAGCGCGCCGACCAGCATGGCCGCGCCCGTGGCCACCAGGCAGAACAGCGCCACGACGACGGTGACGCCGAGCGGGTCGCCCCAGGAGACGCCGAACATCAGAGCGCTCACCACGATGATCAGCAGCGCCTGGGCGGCGGCGACCACGAGCCTGCTCAGCGCCTCGCCGAACAGGACGGTGCCCTCGCGGACGGGAGCGGCCAGCGTGCGGCGCACCATGCCGATCCGCCTGCTCTCCACCAGGGCGGCCGCGACGGCCATCGAGTTGATGAAGGTGAACAGCAGCAGGTTCGCCGGGGCGGTGTAGGCGAAGCCGGTCGGCCCGCCGCTGTCGCCGCCGGTGTCGCGCACGGCGACCGCCGCGGACTCGGCCTGCGCGGCCCGCACGTGCTCCGCGGCCAGCTCCGGGCCAGCGCCCGCCTTCTCCGCGGCCCGGGTGGCCTCCATGACCGCCGAGACCTTGCCGACCGCGACGTCGATCTCCGAGCGGGCGGCCATGCCGCTGCCGCTGGTCTGCGTCATCACCAGGTCGAACCGCGTGGACCCCTGCGGGATCACCAGCCCGGCGGCCACCGCGCCGCGCCGCACGTCGGCGCGCACCTCCTCGGCGGAGTCCGCGCGCCGGACCTCCAGCGCCGGGCTCGACGACAGCTCGCGCAGCACCGCGGCCGCGGTCGGGTCCCCGTCGGCGGCCACGACGGCGACCGGGATGCGCGCGTCGGCCGCCCCGCCCATCGCCAGGCCGACGAACATGATCGTCACGAACGGCATGACCACCATGAAGAACAGCCCGACCCGGTCCCGGGTCTGCCGCAGCAGGTTGGCGACCACGATCGCCCGCACGGCGCTCACGCGAGCATCCCCTTCCGGAAGCGCAGGACCGCGAGGACGCCCGCGACCACGCCGATGCCCGCCACCACCGCGACCGGCAGCGCCACGTCGGCGAGCCCGCCGCCCGCGGCCAGCTCGGTCAGCCCGGCCGACACCCACCCGTTGGGGGTGGCCAGCGAGACCGTCTGCAGGAAGTCCGGCAGGTTGTAGACGGGCACCAGGCTCCCGCCCAGGAACGCGAACACGAACGCCACGCCGAGGGTGTAGCCGTCGGCCTGGGCGTCGGTGCGCGCCCCGCTCGCCACCAGCATCACGATCATCGTCGCGGCGAACACGTGCGCCAGGATCAGCGCGAGCACGCCCAGCGGCGGCCCCCAGCTCGCGCCGAAGATCAGTTCCGACGACAGCCAGGTGGCGCACATGCTGACCAGCGCCAGCAGGAACCCGACCGCGCCCTTGCCCGCGACCGCCGTCCACGCCGGGATCGGCGCGGCCCGCATCCGGGCCAGCGTGCCCAGCTGGCGCTCGGTGAGCAGCCCGCGCGCCGAGAGCCCGACGACGAAGAACGCGAACATCACCGCCATGCCGGAGCCGTAGTACACCGCGAGGTCCACCGCGCCGCCGCTGACGGGATCGCTGGCCAGCTCCAGGGACGGCCCGGCTGCCCCGTTCTCCTCCACGAACAGCTTGACGTCCTCGGGCGGCACGCCCGCGCGCAGCGACGCCCGGACCGCCAGCGTGCGGGCGTCCACCAGGGCGGAGATCCGGTCGACCATGCTGCGCGCGATCACCCCGGCCAGCGGCGTGTCGGCAGACTCCAGCACGGTCACCTCGCCGCCGTCGCCAGCGCCCACGCTCGCGCTGAACCCGGCCGGGAACACGATCGCCGCGCCCGCCTCGCCGGAGTCGATCGCCGCCCGCGCCGCCGTATCGTCCACATAGGACTTGAAGGTGAGCACGCCGCGCAGCTCCTCCGCGTTCAGCGCCTCGCGCCGCACGCTCGCGGGGAACTCGCCGCCGTCGTGGTCGACGATGCCGATGGTGGCGCGCAGCGGCGGGTCGTCGTCGCCGCCGAGGGCGAAGCCGAACATGGTCGCCAGCACGATCGGCGCGATCAGGGCGATCAGCAGCGCGGTGCCGTCGCGCAGCCGCGCGGCCAGTTCTCGGCCGCCCACCACGAGGAGGGGTCGCATGGGGTCCCGTCCTCAGTCTCTCAGCGTGCTGCCGGTCAGGTGGAGGAACGCGGCCTCCAGGTCGGGCTCGACGACCTCGACGCCGGTCACCGCCGCGGTGCCCGACGCCGCGGCGATCAGCGTCGGCAGCAGGTGCCGCCCGCCGGTCGCCAGCAGCCGCACCGACGATGTGCCGGTGACCACGGCCTCGGAGACGCCCTCCACCGCGCGCAGCTTCTCCGCGGTGGCCTCCACGTCGCCGTCGACGACCAGCTCGACGCGGTCGCTGCCGCCCAGCTCGGCGACCAGCTCGCGCTTGCTGCCGTCGGCCATCAGCCTGCCCCGGTCGATGATCCCGACCCGCGTGCAGACCCGCTCCACTTCCTCCATGTAGTGCGAGGTGTAGAGCAGGCTCATGCCCTCGGCGACCAGCCGCTCGACGTTGTCCAGGATCGCCACCCGGCTCTGCGGGTCGACGCCGACCGTGGGCTCGTCGAGGATCAGCAGCCGGGGCCGGTGCAGCAGCGCGACCGCGATGTTGGTGCGCCGCTTCATGCCCCCGGAGTAGGTCTCGACCCGGTCGTCGGCGCGGTCGGCGAGGCCGACCAGCTCCAGCACCTCGCCGATGCGCGCGGCCAGCTCCCGGCGGGGGAGGGCGTAGAGCCTGCCGAAGAAGCGCAGGTTCTCGCGCGCGGTCAGCTCCGGGTAGAGCGCGATGTCCTGGGGCACGTACCCGATCAGCCGCTTGGCCGCGATCGGGTCGGCGGCCACGTCGACGCCGCCGACGGTCACCGTCCCGCCGTCGGGGCGCAGCAGGCCCACGAGCATGGAGATCGTCGTGGTCTTGCCAGCGCCGTTGGGGCCGAGCAGCCCGTAGGCCTCGCCCTCGTCGATGTGGAACCCGACGCGGTCGACCACGGTCCGGTCGCCGTAGCGCTTGACCAGGTCCGTGCACACCAGGGCTGGCTTCATGTGCCCTCGCCGATCACGTTGTTCACCACGCGCTGGCCCTCGGGGTCGATCAGCGCGTCCGCCGGGCTGTTGCCGGTGACGGTGTTCCACTCGATGGTGTTGTCCGCCGACGCCGAGCCGCCCCAGTCCGCCGACGAGGCCACGACGAGCGCGGCGGGCATGACCGACGGCCCGCCCGGGTGGTTGCCGGTGATCCGGTTGCCGATCACCGCGACCCGCTGGACGCCGATCATCGCCAGGCCGACGCCCGACATCGGCGGCCCGGCCGCGCCCGGCGCGTCCGGGTCGTCGCCGCCCGCGGCCAGGGTGTTGCCGGTGAGGTCGCAGTCGGCGACCAGGCAGTCGGTGACGCCGCCCTCCGGCTCGCCGGGGTAGGTCTGGTGCAGCAGCAGGATCCCGGCGGCGTTGCCGTGGGCACGCACGCGCTGGATGCGGGCGCGGCTGGAGTTGTCGACGAACACGCCGAAGGCGTTGCCGGTGGTCTCGCAGTCGGCGATCTCGGCGTCCGCGGCGGCGCAGAACGCCAGCGCGATCCCGCCGTACTGGCTGCCTGCCGCCCGGCAGCCGCGCGCGGTGAGCCCGGTGGACTCCCGGAAGTACAGGCCCCACACGCGGTTCGCGTCGGACTCGACGTCGACCAGCCGCAGCCCGGAGACGGTGTGCGCGTACACGCCCGCGCCGGAGAACCCGCGCAGCGTGAGGCCTTCCACCACGACGTCGCTCGCGGCGTGCACGACGACGCCGTGGTCGACCGCGTCGGGGGCGTCGTGCAGCGGCGGGACGGCGCTCTCGGCGCGCGCCCCCGGCACGATCACGGTCTTCCCCGCGCCCGCGCCGATCAGCCGGGCGCTGTCGGGCAGCGCGACACCGCCCGGGTAAACACCTTCCGACAGGCGGATGGACAGCGCGCCGCCGTCGATCGCCTGTTGGATGGATTCCCCGGGGTTGACCTGGACCTCGACCGCCGTCGGCATCAGTGTGCTCCTTCCGGGAACGCGGTCAGTATGGCAAGGGCGACGAGCAGATTCCCGCGCCAGCCCCACCGGGCCGCGCCGACGACACCGCCCGCGCCGTCGGGGAACCGGGTCAGCGCGGCCGCGGCGCTCGCGCCGTGCAGCGAGTAGGCGCTGAAGCGGGTCAGCGCGATGTCGGTCGTGGCGGCGAACTCGGGCACCGCCGCGTCCAGCAGCGGGCCCGCCGGGCCCACCGCGATGTCGCCCACGGCGGTGAAGTCGTGCCATGAGAAGCCGGGCGGGCGCCCGCCCAGCGCTTTCACCAGGCACTCCTTGACCGCCACGCTGGCCGCGGTCGCCAGTTCGGGGTCCTCGTGCAGCGGGTGCTCCCCGGGGGCGACCACGTGGTCGGCGTAGGCCGGGCCGCTGTAGGCCACGGCCCGGCTGATCCGGTCGACCTCGACGACGTCGACGCCGACCAGCACCGGCGCGGTCATCCGGCGACCCGGTCGAGGAACCGCAGCAGGTGGGCGTTGTACTCCTCGGCGGCCTCGACCATCGGGATGTGGCCGCAGTCCTCTACGGTGACGAACTCCGTCCCGGCGTGCCTGGGCACGATCTCCAGCCAGGGGTCGATCGGCGTCATGCGGTCGTGGCGGCCCCAGACGTACAGCGACGGGCAGGCGACCTTGTCCATCGCGGGGTCCACTTTGTACGTCCGGGTCGCGCGGATGCTGCGCGCCATGGCCACCATCGCCGGGCCGGTCTGCAGCAGCCTGCCGACCTCCTCGACCTGCTCGTCGCCGAAGAGCGGCGTGCCGTGGAAGAGGGCGGCGAGCATGCGGTCGCGGAACTCCGGGCCGGTCGGGCGCACGTCGGCGCGCCGGTCGATGTTGAGGCCGACGTCCGGGTCCGGGGTCAGGCCGGGCGCGCCGCTGACCACGATCGCGCCGATCCGGTCGGGGTGCCTGCCCGCGAGGTCGATGGCGACCAGCCCGCCCAGGGAGTTCGCGCAGATCACCACCCTGTCCGCGCCGACGGCGTCGCAGGACTCCATGAGGGCGTCGCCGAGGCGCTCGATGGACCCGGCGACGCGGCTGTCCAGCGCGCAGATGGGCTCGTTGGTGCGCAGCACCGGCCAGCCGCGCTCGGCCAGCGCGGCGAACGGGCGGTCCCAGATCCAGCCGCCCGCGAACAGCGCGGACATGAACGCCACCAGCGGCTTCCCGGCCGCGGGGCGGTGCTCTGCGGTGAAGGTCGTCATGCGGGCTCCTAGAACAGCGGGTCGGTGGTCGGGGTCCAGCCGCAGTCGCAGGGCCGCTCGGCCGCGGCCATCGACCCGCAGTCGGCGCAGCGGGCGAAGTGGCTCTCCTTGGCCAGGGTCCACACGCTGGTGTACGCGCCCGTGCACAGGCCGCCGCGGAAGAAGCGGCGCATGGCGCGCTGGTGGGCGCGGGCGTGGATCGAGCGGATCGACTCGGGCTTGTCGAAGGCGGTCAGGGTGTACTTGCGGTCGCCGATGTCGAAGGTGCCCACGCCGAGGAACCCGCGCGCGGCGCGCATCGACTTGACCACCTCCACGCTGAGCAGGTCGACGTCGGCGGCCTCGTCGTCGTCGCGGACCGACAGCCAGGTGAGGGCCATGGCGCCCGGCGTGCCGGGGCTGCCCGGGGTCCGGGAGCTGACCCCGAACTCGCGGGCGCCGTCGGAGCGGGGCACGAACCGCGGCGTGTACCCGATGGCCTCGGCGATCGCGAGCCGGTCGAAGTGCCGGTGCACGTGGAGTTCGCCCGCGTCCTCGGTGAGCAGGTCGGTGCCGGTGATCGTGAGTTCGGCGCCGGTTCCCGGCATGCCGAGGTAGCTGTCGCGGTGGGCGGTCGTGAGCGTCCAGGTCGCCGCGGCGGGGGTGACGCGGGTGAACTCGAACCCGCCGGGGAAGCGGGCCATGAAGCCGCGCGCGTGCTCGGCCAGGGCGTGGCCGGTCAGCGGCTTGTCGGTGTCGGGGTCCACAAAGGAATGGACGGTGGCAGCAGCGTCCGGGTCGCCGTCGCGCCAGGCGGCGAGGTGGCGGTCGATCAGGCTCATGTCTCGTCCTCCGGCTGGCTCAGGGCCACGGCGACCGCGAGGTCCGCGGTGTGGCTGACCGAGACGCGGATGGGGCGGTCCGCGCTGAGCGGCGAGCGCAGCCGCACCTCGGGCGGGTGGCCGTGCAGGCAGGCGGCGCTGCGGGCGCACATCGCCGACGGTCGCGGCAGCACCTCCACCCCGCCCAGCGACTCCTCCGACACCGGCACGCCCAGCAGCCGCAGCACGGCGTGCTTCGCGGCGAGCCTGCCCGCCCAGTGCTGCAACGTGCGGCCCTCGCCGGACCGCAGTCGCTCCGCGCGCGTGTAGACGCTGTCCAGTGCCATCGGCGCGACCAGCTCCTCGGGCGCGGACAAGCCGCGGAAGGCGACAACGGCGCTGCCCCAGCTGCTCATGCGACAGGCTCCCTGCGCAGCCTGCGCGGCGTGCCGGGATCGGCCATCGTCACGCAACGCGGGCCGGACGCGCGCATCAGGCCGGTGAGGACCTTGCTGTCGCCGACCTCGACACAGGTGTCCACTTCGGAGAGACGCGCCATCGTCGCCGCCCAGCGCACGCACGCGGTCAGCTGCTCGATCAGGGCGTCCTTGACGACCGCCAGGTCCGTCGTCGGCTCGGCGGTGGCGTTCGGGATGACCGGGACGCGGGGCGCGGACATCGCGGTCTCGCGCACCGCCAGCGCCCAGCCGTCCACCGCCGCGGCCATCAGCGGCGAGTGGAAGGCGTTGGCGACCTTGAGCGGGACGACCTTGCGCGCCTCGGACTTGTCCATGCGCTCGATCGCGGCGAACGCGCCGGAGACGACCACGTGGTCGGCGGCGTTCTCCAGGCCGACGACCAGCGGCTCGTCCGGCGTCGCCGCCGCGGCCGCCAGCTCGGCCACCCGCGCCACCGGCAGCCCGATCACCGCGGCCATGCCGCCGGTGTCCGGGACCGCGGCCATCAGCCGCGACCGGATCGCCACCAGCCGCAGCGTCGCGTCGACGTCCAGCACGCCTGCCGCGCACAGCGCGCTCAGCTCGCCGACGCTGTGCCCGGCCACGACGTCCGGCCGGACGCCGCGCTCGGTCAGCACGGCGAGGGCCGCGAGGTTGCAGGCCGTCACCGCGGGCTGGGCCGCGTCCACCAGGCGCTCCAGCGGTCCCCGCGCGCACAGCTCCGACACCGGGGCCACGGCGTCGGCGCGCGCGAGCACCTCGGCCGCCACCGGGTCTCGGCGCAGCCAGCCGCCCATCCCGACGCGGACCGTGCCCTGGCCGGGGAACACGAACGCGATCACGGCCGCCCCCTCCTAGAGCCGTCGGCGCCGCGAGGGCGTGGTCGCCGCCCGCTCGGTGCCCAGGAAGCCCAGCAGCAGCTTGGTCACCTGCTCCGGCTGGTCGAGCGGGATCCAGTGGCTGGCGTCCTCGACCCGCTCGTACCGCCACGGGCCCTTCACGAACTTCACCGAGCCCGTCATGCCCTCCTCCAGCAGCGCCTTGTCCCCGGAGGACCAGATGCCGAGCGTCGGGGCGAGCACGGGCGGGAAGTTGCGCTCCACGCGCAGCTCGGCCTCGGGCGAGCGGTTGGCGCGGTACCAGTTCAGCGCCGCCGTCAGCGCGCCCGGCTTGGCCAGCTCCCTCGGGTAGCGCTGGTAGTCGCCCTCGTTCCCCATGATCTCCTTGAACAGCCGCCAGCCGTTGCGCCGCAACAGCTGCTCGCTGACCCCGGGGAACTGGTAGAAGAGCATGTACCAGCTCGCGGCGCGCTGCTCGATCGACGGCGTGCTGAACACGCCGGGGTGCCCGACCGAGAGCACCGCGAGGTGGTCGACCCGCCGCGGCATGAGGAACGCGTACATCCACGCGATCGCCGCGCCCCAGTCGTGGCCGACGATGTGCGCCCGCTGGATGCCCAGGTGCAGGGTCAGCGCCACGACGTCGTTGACGATCGTGCGCATGTCGTACGCCTCGACCTCCTGCGGCTTGCTCGACGCGCCGAAGCCGCGCAGGTCCGGCACGATCACCCGGAACCCGGCCTCGACCAGCGGGTCGATCTGGTGCCGCCAGAGGTAGTGCGAGTCGGGGAACCCGTGCAGCAGCACCACCGGATCACCCTCGCCGCGATCGACATAGGCGATCTCGACCCCGTTGACCTGGGCGGAGCCAGTCAGCAAGCTCTCTGTCATACCCTCTCCCTGAACAGCCGCTCGGCGAAGAACTCGCTGAACCCGAACTCCGGGACGTCCTCCGGCGGGACCATGTTGAGCAGGCCGGTGACCTGCGCGGCGAAGTTCTCCGCCATCAGCTCGCGCACCCGGCGGCGCCGGGCGACGGCCTCGGGGCCGAACTCGCAGTGCAGCTTGGCGATGATGCCCGCGCCGAAGTGCAGCCGCTCCATCCGGAACTTCCGCTCGGCCAGGTACGGCTCGAACGCCGACGGCGACCAGTCGTCGCCGAGCAGGATCTCGCAGACCGTGCGGGTGTCGCGCAGGCTGCACGACAGGCCGGTGCCGAGCACCGTGTCGGCGTTGCCCGCCTCGTCGCCGACGAGCACGACCCCGTCGGTGACGATCGGCCGCTCGGGGAACATCGCCACCGACGGCCACACCTTCAGCGGGCCGATCGGCCGCGCCGCCGCGTAGACCGACTTGCCCCGGTCGGGCAGGCTGTCCAGCTCGAAGTCGGCGATGAACCGCTCGGTGCCGCCCTCGCCGCGGTAGCGGTGCTTGTTGGCGGTCGGGAAGTTGATGTAGAGGCGGGCCATGCCGTCGCCCTGCGGGAAGACCATGAACATCTTCTCGCCCTCGGTGCCCATGGCCTGCACGTCCATCGGCCAGTCGTCCAGGCCCTCGACGCGGACGCCGCCGCCCCAGTGGTGCACCGAGGTCGCCATGGTGACGCCGATCTGGCGGCCGACGGTGCAGCCGCGGCCGGTCGCGCCGATGATCATGCCCGCGCGCAGCTCGTGGTCGCCCGCGTCGGTCTGGTACCGGACGACGGGGCCGTCGCCGACCGTGGCCTTCCGCGCGCCCATGACGACCCGCGCGCCGTTGTCGGCGGCCTGCTCGGCCATCAGCTCGCAGACGAGGTGGTGCGGGAACGACAGCGGGCCGCCGACGCCGGGGACGAAGCGGGTCATGTCGACGGTCTCGGCGGTCTCCGGGTCGTCGGTGGTCTCGTCCCACTGCGTCCACTCGCGGATCTCCCACGCGCCGCCGAGGCCGAACGCGTCCTCCACGCCCAGCAGCTGCGCCTCGCGCATGCCCCACGGTGCGATCCACTCGCCGCGGACGATGTCGGTGTAGCGGTCCTGCTTCTCCAGCAGCACCACGGACACCCCGTGCGTGGCGAGGTAGGCCGCGGCGGAGGCCCCGGCGATGCCGCCGCCGACGATGGCGACGTCGGCGTGCTCGGTTCTCATGGCTGCCACCTCTCCCAATGGGTGCGTTCCTTGGCCGCGTGGCGGTTGGCCGGGCGGAAGTCGGTGCCGATGGTGTAGGCGACCGGGACGAGGCAGACCTGCGTGACGCCCGCCGGGATGCCCAGCAGCTCGCCGACCTGCCGCTCGAACGGCACGTGCGTGCAGGTGATCGTGCTGCCCAGGCCGCGGCTGCGGAGGGCGAGCTGGAACGACCAGATCGCCGGGAAGATCGAGCCGTAGAAGTTGCTGGCCCGCATCGCGCCCAGCGTCACGCCCTCGGTGCCGACGATCTGCTTGCGCCGCTGGGCCGCCAGCCACTGCCGGTCGATCTCGCCGATGTCCGGCGGCCGCCCCAGCACGCACGGGATGACCAGCACGGGCACCCTGGCCAGGGTCGCGACCAGCGCGGCCGCGGACTCGCGGTTGCGCTTGGCCTGCTCGCGCCTGCGCCCCGAGCGGGTCCAGGACTCCTTCTCGTGGAAGTTCCAGGAGATCTCGACCAGCTCGGCGATGCGCTCCTTGGTCGCCGCCTCGGTGACGACCACCCACCGCCAGTTCTGCTGGTCGTTGGCGGTGGGCGCCTGCACGGCCACCTCCAGCGCCTCCTCGATCACCGACCGCGGCACGGGCCGCTCCAGGTCGAGGCGGCGCCGCACCGACCGGGTGGTGCTGAGCAGCCGGTCGGTCTCCAGCACGTCGAACGGCGTCATACCGCCCCCAGCACGACCCCGCCGCGCACCGAGCCCGGCGCGGCGGTCAGCACCAGCGCCCTGCGCACCGCGCCGGGCAGCACCGGCTTGGCCACATAGGACTCGACGCCGCCGGTGTGCGGGTTCTCCAGGCCGGGGATGGCCGTGACCACGCCGTCGCGGATGGCCAGCGCGGCCAGCGCCAGGTTGAGCGCCCCGGTGGCCGAGCCGCAGTCGCCGGTCAGCCCGGTCGAGGCGGTCAGCGGGCTCGACGGCAGCCCGTCCAGCACGGCGGCGGCCTCGTCGGCGTCGTGCCGCGCGCCGGTCGCCGAGCCGATGACCAGGTCGATGTCGGCGGGCAGGCCGGACAGGTTGCGCTCCACCAGCCCGCGCTCGCCGTCGTCGCCCGCGCCCGCGTGCCGCGTCGTCACGACCCGGGCGTACGGGGTCGCGCCCCGGGCCGCGGCGTGCTCGGCGGACTCGACCACCAGCGCCACGGCCGCCGACGCCTTCGGGGCCGGGGCGGAGTCGCGGTCGTACGGGGTGACGCCGTCGAGCGCGCCGCCAGGCTCGGGCGCCTCGTCGGCGGCGACGACCAGGACGACCTCGGCCTTGCCCGCGCGGATCGTCTCCACCGCGCAGTCCAGCGCGATGGACGCCGACGCGCCGCCGTTGCAGATCGTGGTCGTCGGGCCGCGCAGGCCCAGGGTCTGGCAGACCGCGCCGCCGGTGGCGTTGAGCACGACGTTGGAGAAGCTGAGCACGGCGGGCTTGTTCGGGTTGGCGAGCACGCTCTCGTCGAAGCCGTCGGTGCTCTCCACCGAGCCCGCCGCCGTCGCGAACATGACGCCCACGGCGTCGCTGGCCGCCCGCGACAGCTTCAGGCCCGCGTCCTCCCACGCCAGCCGGGACGCGGCGATGGCCATGCGGGACAGGTTGTTCATGTGCCGCCACAGCGAGCGGGGGGCGAACGTGCGCCCGTCGAGCGACGGCGGGCCCGCGCTGGCCTGACCGGCGGCGATGGCCGAGGTGACCTCGGCGATCCCGGTGCCCAGCCCGGTCACCGGCCCGAGCCCGGTGACCACCACGTCGCGCTCGGGCAGGCCGGTGTGCTCGCGCAGCGGTCCGGGCGTGCGCAGGACGAGCGCGGCGTTGTTGCCGCCGAAGGCGTAGTTGTTGGACACCACCACCGTCATCGGCATCTCGCGCGCCGCGTTCGGCACGAAGTCCAGGGTGGACGCCGCGATCGCCTCGTCGGTGAAGCCGATGGTGGGCGGCGCCGTCGCGGTGCGCAGGGCCAGCACGCTGGCCACCGCCTCGACCGCGCCCGCCGCGCCCAGCGTGTGCCCGATGAAGGACTTGATGCTGCTCGTGGGCACGCTCGCCGCGCGCTCGCCGAAGACGGCGCGCATGACCTTCTTCTCCATGGCGTCGTTGGCGGGCGTTCCCGTGCCGTGCCCGTTGACGTAGTCCACGTCCTCGGCGGCGAGCCCCGCGTCGGCCAGCGCCCGGCGCATCGCGCTGACGCCGCCTCGGCCCGTCGGGTCCGGCGCGGTGGCGTGGTAGGCGTCGGCCGACAGGCCGTACCCGGCGACCTCGGCGAGCGGGACCGCGCCCCGGGCCAGCGCCCGGTCCAGCGGCTCGACCACCAGGAACGCCGCGCCCTCGCCGAGGTTGAGCCCGTCGGAGCGGCTGTAGGGCGCGCACGGCCCGGAGCTCAGCGCCTGCAGCCCGGCGAAGCCCGCGTAGGTGCCGAACAGCAGCGGGTCGACCCCGCCCGCGAGGACGACGTCGGCCTCGCCGGTCAGGATCTTGTCCTTGGCCAGCCCGACGGCGTTGCCGCCCGCCGCGCAGGCGGTGGAGACCAGGATGCGCGGGCCGCGCATGCCCAGCCGGGCCGCGACGACGTCGCCGGTGGCGTGCATCGGCTGGTAGCCGCCGTCGGCGGCCGGGGTGGCCTGGCACTTGCCCAGCACCAGGCCGAACCGCTCGCCCGGCACGTCGGCGACGCCCGCCATGGCCACCGCCTGCCGCGCCGCGACCAGGGCGAGCCGGGCGGTGCGGTCCAGGCCGCGGTCGGTGTCGGGCAGCTGGTCGTCGATCCACTCGGTGGGGACCTGACCGGCGTACCGGGCCTCGAAGGCGGCGAACCGCTCGTCGGCGACCGCGGTGATGCCGCTCTCGCCCGCGGTGAGCCGCGCCCAGAACTCCTCCGGGTCCCGGCCCGCCGCGCAGATCACCCCGATCCCGGTGATGACCACGGGGCGCAGCGCCATGGTGGGTTCCTCCCTCGATCAGATGATCGGCGTGCTCCACGACTTCGGGGTGACATAAGGGCTGGTCAGCGTGGTGACCTCGGCGTCGCCGACGGTCAGCCGCAGCCCGGCGGCGGCCAGGTCGGCTGGCACCCGGATCAGGCCGAGCGCGGCGTCCAGGCCGACGCTGTGCACCGCGTGCACGACCTCGCCGATGCGCTCGCCGTCCACGGTGACCGGCGTGCCCGCGGCGGGCGCGTCCGCCGAGGTGGTGAACCCGACCGTGCGCATGCCCTCGGGCCCGGCGAACGCGGCGAGGACGGCGTCGCGGCCGACGAAGTCCTCCTTGGTGATGTCCACCAGCCAGTTCGCGCCCATCTCCAGGATGTCCGCCGCGCCCGCCTCGCGGTGCACCAGCGGCTGGCGCACCTCCAGCATGGCCAGCTCCAGCGCCTCCTGGCCCGCCGGGACGGCCTCGGCGACGGCGGCGTCCCACAGCCGCTGGGCCTCGGTCCTGGGCAGCAACACCTTGTAGCCGTACTCGCCGGTGAACCCGGTGCGCGCGAACACGATCGGCACGCCGTCCCACTCGGTGTCCACGACGGACTCGAACGGCAGCGCGGCGAGCTCGCCGTCGATGAGCCTGCCGACCACGCCCCAGGAGTAGGGGCCCTCCAGGCCGAACAGGGTCAGCTCGGCCGAGCGGTCGGTGATCTCCACGCCGTCGCCCGCGAGGCCGGTCAGGTGCTCCAGCAGCCGCGCGCCGCCGCCGACCGAGCTCTCCAGCAGCATGCCGGTCTCCCGGCCCCACACCACGACCTGGTCGACCACGCGTCCGTCGGCGTCGAGCACCAGGCTCGTCATGCAGCGCTCGGCGGTCAGGTACTCGACGTCGCGGGCCAGCACGCGCTGGGCGAAGTCGACCGCGTCCGCGCCGCCGATCTCGATGATCCGCGCGCCGGAGAGGTCCAGCACGGCGGCGCGCTCGCGGATGGCGCCGTACTCCTCGGCGAGCGTGGTGTACCGCAGGGCGACCCTGGCCTCCAGGATGTCGCCGTGGACGGCGCCTGCGGGCTGGGCGATCGGGGATTCCATGTCAGGCCTTTCCGTGTGCGGGGTCTGCGATGCTGATGGAGCCTTCGGCCGCGACCTGCCCGTCCACCCGGGCGGTGACCTTGTACTCGCCGAACCCGCGCCCGCCCGCGGTGCGGTCGGCGGTGATCACGAGCTGGTCGCCGGGCACGACGGGGCGGCGGAAGCGCATCGACCGCACCCCCGCCAGGTAACTGATCTTCCCTGCGCCCGCGAGCGCGAACACCACGCCCGCGAGCTGGGCCATGGCCTCGATGACGACCACGCCGGGCAGCACGGCCTCGTCCGGGAAGTGGCCCTGGAACCACATCTCGGTGCCCGCGACGTTCTTGACCGCGGTCCCGCTGACGCCCGGCTCGACCTTCTCGACCCGGTCCAGCAGCAGCATCGGCCAGCGGTGCGGCAGGATCGCGCGCACCTCGTCGTGGGTGAGGCGGGTGGGCGCGGCGGTCGCCGTCATGCGCTGGTCTCGGCGAGGGTGAGCGCGGGGTCGACGTGCCCGGCCAGGCGCGAGACCGAGCCGAAGACGGACATGTCGCTGTCGTAGAGCGCGACGCCGAACTCGGCCTCGATGGCCACGTACAGCTCCAGCACGTCGAGGCTGTCGAGTTCGAGGCCGCGGCCGAACAGCGGCTGGTCGTCGGTGATCCACTCCGGCTCGATCGGCAGGTCCAGCCGGGAGACGATCATCCGCTTGATGCGCGCGCACGTCTCCCGGCGCGCGGCGGCGGTGGCGCGCAACTCATCGATGGTCATATCGACTGCCCCTCACGGTTCTTCGCTTGGCTCGATGTGGACGGTCAGGCCAGCCCGCCGCCGTTGGCCACGACGACGGTGCCGGTGATGTAGGAGGCCTTCTCCGAGGCCAGGAACGTCACCAGGTTGGCGATCTCCTCCGGCCTGCCCATGCGGCCGAGCCGGATGCGCGACTCGTAGCCGCTGCGGATCTTCAGCGGGATGGCCCTGGTCATGTCGGTCTCCACGAACCCGGGCGCGACCGCGTTGACCCGCACGTTGTGCGGCGCGGCCTCGGCGGCCAGCGTCTTGGAGAAGGAGATGATCGCGCCCTTGGACGCGACGTAGTTGGTCTGGCCGGGGAACCCGCCGTCGAGGCCGCTGGTGGAGCTGATCGCCACGATCGACCCGCGCTGCTGGTGCTGCATGATCCGCATCGCCTCGCGGCAGACCAGGAACGTGCCGAACATGTTGATGTCGAGCGTCTCGCGGAACATGTCCGCGCTCATCGCGATCAGGTGCCGGTCGCGGGTGACGCCCGCGCTGGTGACCAGCACGTCCAGTCTCCCGTGCTCGGAGCGCAGCGCGCGGAACATCTCGTGGACGGCGGCCTCGTCGGTGACGTCGGCCTGCGCCGTGCTCGCGCTGCCGCCCTCGGCCTCGATCTGGGCGACGACCTCCTTGGCCTTGTCCTCCGACCGGGAGTAGTTCACGACGACGTGCACCCCGTGGGCGGCCAGGTCCACCGCGACGGCCCGGCCGATCCCGCGCGATCCGCCGGTCACCACCGCCACCGCGCCTTCGCTGAACATCGACGTCTCCCCGTGTGTAGACCGCTAGCCAGCGTGCACGGCCACGCTACTGACCTGCGTTTTCTTTCCCCTATCAGTTCGATATCCCCGGCATTGACGGGCTCGCGCGCATGGCAGACATTGGCTGCCATGGACGTCGACGTGCTGATCGTGGGCGGGGGACCGGTCGGCTTGTCCTCGGCCATCGAGTGCTCCCGCCACGGCCTGAGCAGCCTGCTGGTGGAGAAGCACGCGGGGACCTCGATCTTCCCCAAGGCCCGGCTGGTGACCACCCGCACGATGGAGCTGGTGCGCGCCTGGGGCATCCAGGACGAGGTGGAGCGCGCCGGTCTACCGCGCGAGGACACCCTCGCCGTCGCCGTCGGCACGTCCCTGACCGCCGACGACTTCCACCGCGCCGCGGCCCCCATCGCCGAGGACGCGCCGCACAGCCCGACCTACGCCTTCATCTGCGCGCAGGACAAGTTCGAGGTGATCCTGCGCTCGGTCGCGTCATCGGGGTCGGACGTCCGCTTCGGGACCCGCATGGAGTCGCTGGCCCAGGACGCCGACGGCGTCACGGCGCGCCTGTCGACCGGCGAGGTCGTGCGCGCCCGCTACTGCATCGCCGCCGACGGCGCGCGCAGCGGCATCCGCTCGTCCCTGGGGATCGGCGTGGACGGCCCGCCGCCGCTGGGGCACATGATCAGCATCATGTTCGACGCGGACATCGTGCACCTGCTGGAAGGCCGCATGTGCGCGCTGTACTTCCTGCGCAGCGAGATCCCGTGCGCGGTCGAGGCGGTGGACAACCAGCGGCGCTGGATGGTCCAGACCGGCTACGACCCGGCCGAGGGCGGCAGCGAGGCCGACTTCACCCCGGAGTTCTGCGTCGAGATCGTCCGCGCCGCCGTCGGCGTCCCCGACCTCGACGTGTCGCTGGTCGGGATCATGCCGTGGCTGCAACAGGCGGTGACGGCCCAGCGCTTCCGGTCAGGCCGCGTGTTCCTGGCAGGCGACGCCGCCCACGTGACCACGCCGCAGGGCGGGTTCGGCATGAACTGCGGCATCCAGGACGCCCACAACCTGGTGTGGAAACTGGCCGCCGTCACCCAGGGCCGCGCGGGCGAGGCCCTTCTGGACACCTACGAAACCGAACGCCACCCCATCGGCGCCCGCACAGTCGAGGAGAGCCTGGCCAACGCCTTCATCACCTTCCGCATGATGGAAGGCGAACTGACCCTGTCAGAGGCGATCACCCTGCAAGCAGGCAGACGCAGCTCCGAGGGCCTGGTCCTGGGCTTCCACTACACCTCAAGCGCGGTCATCCCCGACGGCACTCAGCCACCCCCCGTGCCCGACCCCTACCGCACCTACACCCCCACAGCCCGCCCCGGCCACCGAGCCCCCCACGTCTGGCTGACCCGCGAGGGCCGAGAGCTGTCCACACTGGACCTACTAGGCCCCCACTTCACCCTGATGACCCCAACCGGCAGCGGCTGGTCCCAAACAACCCCCGACCAGGTGAAAACGGTGGAGATCTCCCCCGACGAATCCCCCACATGGGCAAAGGAATACGGCACCACCCCCACCGGCGCCGTCCTGATCCGCCCCGACGGCCACGTAGCCTGGCGCACCCCCAACCCCCCGGCGACTCCCGAGACCCTGAACAACATCCTTCGCACCATCTTGAGCACCCCCTGAGCCAACAGTCGACCGCTCTGCCCCCTTGCTCCCTCGTCCTGGCCGTCTTCAAGCCTGGGATGGCGGTGTCAAGGGCAGGCGAAGCCTGTCGCGCAGCGACGCCGAAGGCGCCCTTTACACCGCCATCCCAGGCTTAAACAATCGAGGCCGAGGGAGCACCCCCGCGCTAAACCGCGGAGCCGCCGAGCACGCAGAACACCTCAAGCAGGCACAAGCGCAGCCCGCGAACGAGCACACCCGACACGCCCCACCCGAGCCGCAGCCCGCCGCAGCACCAACGGAAACCCACCCGCCATCGCACTGAGCCGAGCGACCTCCCCAGCCTCAGCCGCCACCCACTCCCGCCCCAGCAACATCGCCAACAACGCCCGGCTCTCCTCTACCCCCAACGGCTCCAGGAACAACTGCCGAGCCCCGAACCGGGCCTCGAACTCGTCCAGCGGCTCCCGGCTCGTCACGATCACCCGGCAATGCGGCCCACCAGGCAGCAACGCGGCCACCTGAGCGCTGTCGGAAGCGTTGTCCAGCAGGACCAGCATCCGCCGCCGCGCCACGCTGCTGCGGTACAGCGCCACCTTCTCCCCGGGATCGTCCGGAATCGCACGGACCCCGAGCGCCCGCAGGAAGCGGTCGAGGACCGGCCCGCCCGCGGCGAGGTCGGCGTACAGCTGCCCGTCCGGGAAGCGGTCGAGCCGCTGGTGGGCCCAGCGCAGCGCCAGCGCAGTTTTGCCCACCTCGCTCGGCCCGCACACCACCACCGCGCCGGGCGCGTCCACGCCGTCGGACAGCGCCTCGTCCAGGAACGCCGTCTCCGCGACCCGGCCCGCGAACGGCAGGGGCTGGCGGGGCAGCTGCGACGGCGTCTCCACCGGGACCGGCGACGGCAGCGCGTCGCGCAGGATCTGGTCGTGCACGACCCGCAGCTGCGGCCCCGGCTCCAGCCCGATCTGCTCCACCAGCGCCCGCCGCGCCTCCTGATACACGCGCAGCGCCTCCGCGCGCCGACCGGAGCGGTAGTGGGCGACCATCAGCTGCGCCCGCGCCCGCTCGCGCAGCGGGTGCTCGGCCACCAGCGCGGCCAGCTCCTTGCCCACCCGGTCGTGCAGGCCCAGCTCCAGCTCCAGTTCCGCGCACGCCTCGGCGGCGTCCAGCCGGGCCGACTGCAGCCGGGCCGACTCCGCGCGCAGGCCCGGCACGTCCTCGAACGGCACGCCCCGCCACAGCGCCAGCGCCTCGCGCAGCAGCGCGACCGCGCCCATCCGGTCCCCGCACGCGCGCGACCGGGCGACCAGCGCGTTGAACCGGCACCAGTCCGCGTCGTCGTCCGACAGCCGGATCACGTATCCGGGGCTCGCCGTCGTGATCACCTGCGGCACCGACCGCCGCAGCCGCGACACCAGGATCGCCACCTGGCCCCGCGCGCTCGCGGGCGGCGACCCCTGCCACACCGCGTCGATCAGCCGGTCCACGCTCACCACGCGGTTGGCGTCGAGCACCAGGCGGGCCAGGACGGCGCGCTCGCGGGGGCCGATGTGCACGTCGCCACCGAGGACGCGCACCGGCCCGAGGATGCCGATCATGCGCGCTCGATCTCGTCGGCGGCCCGCGCCGCGCCGCCGGCCGCCGCGATCGCGGCCGCCATCTCCCCGGCCCGCGCGGCGTAGGACGCGGTGCCCATCACCGAGCCGACCGCCTCCACCAGCGCCGCCGCCGACAGCGTCGCCGGGTCGAGCGCGACCCCCAGCCCCAGCTCCTCGATCCGCCGCGCGGTCGGCCGGTCCAGCGCCGACGTCGGCACGCACACCATCGGCGTGCCCGCGCGCAGCGCCTCCATCGCCGTCCCCATGCCCCCGTGCGTCACGCACAGCGACGCGTGCTCCAGCACCGCCACGTGCGGCACCCAGCGGTGCACCTCCACATTGGACGGAAGCTCGCCCAGCGCCGCCGGGTCCAGCCCCTCCGCGACGGTCATCACCGCGTGCCACGGCTGCCCCCGGAACGCCTCCACACACGTGCGGAAGAAGTCGGCGTGCTCGTTGAACACCGCCCCCAGCGACACCAGCACCACCGGCAACCCGCTCGACGGCGGCTCCCACGACCCGAGGAACCCGCGGTCGCCCACGCACGGCCCCACGAACACGAACCGCGAGTCGAACGTCTCGCCCGCGTACTGGAACTCCCTCGGCACGGTCACCAGGCTCAGCGACGGCACCTCGAACCACAGCTGCGGCGGCTCCACGGACACCCCGTGCTCGGCGCACAGCTCGCCGATCCGCCGCATGGTCGTCATCACCCACGACGGCATCTCCGCGGGTTTCTCCTGCCCGCCGCCGGGGTTGTACATCGCGTTCAGGTACGAGAAGTGCTCGTTGGAGGCGAACACCGGGATCACCTGCGCCGAGGGCACGCCCAGCTTCCTGGCCAGGATCCGGCCAGCGAACAGGATCGACGTGTCGTAGACGATCACGTCCGGCCGCGACGGCAGGTCCACCGCCAGCATCGCCGCGCTCTCGTCGAGCAGCAGGTCCATCAGGTACCCGGGGTCCTCGGCCACCTTGCGGAAGTCAGCGTCGCGGTAGCGCGACTCGTAGGTCACCACCGAGGCCCCGGCGTCGGTGGCGATCCCGGCCATGCTCGCCGCGGTCAGGTAGGTCACCTGGTGCCCGCGCCGCGCCAGCTCGGTCACCATGGCCAGGTTCGGGATGACGTGCCCGTGGTCGGGATGGCACAGGAACAGCAGATGCATGCGCTCGCCTCCGGGAGATCCGGCCGCCACGGTAAGTCGGCGGTCGCGCGCGGTGACACCCCTAACCCCGACCCCTAGGCCTACTCCGCGTTCGGCCTAATCGCCGATACCGCCACAAGCACCAGTGCAAGGGTTCTGACCTGCGAATATAGGGGTTACCCCAGGTTTTTGCCCGGCTTAGGCTGGCGCGGAGTCGGACACCACGAAAGGGCGGCCATGACCACGCTCGTCTGGGACTACACGCGCGAGTACGAGGCCGAGCGCAAGGACATCCTCGACGCGGTGGAGACCGTGTTCTCCTCCGGCCGCCTGGTCATGGGCCCCAGCGTGGCGGGCTTCGAGCAGGAGTTCGCCGCCTACCACGGCGTCGCGCACTGCGTGGGCGTCGACAACGGCACCAACGCCATCCGCCTTGCCCTGCAGGCGCTCGGGATCGGCCCCGGCGACGAGGTCATCACCATCTCCAACACCGCGGCCCCGACCGTGGTCGCCATCGACGCGGTGGGCGCCACCCCGGTCTTCGTCGACATCCACCCCGACACCTACCTGATGGACGTCGCCCAGGTCGAGGCCGCCGTCACCGCGCGCACCCGGTGCCTGCTCCCGGTCCACCTCTACGGCCAGTGCGCCGACCTCGCCCCGCTGAAGGCGCTCGCCGACAAGCACGGCCTGCACCTGCTGGAGGACTGCGCCCAGGCCCACGGGGCCCGCCACCACGGCGTGGTCGCGGGCGCGACCGGCAACGCCGCCGCGTTCTCCTTCTACCCCACCAAGGTCCTCGGCGCCTACGGCGACGGCGGCGCCACGATCACGAACGATCCCGCGGTCGACGCCAACCTCCGCCGCCACCGCTACTACGGCATGGAGAAGACCTACTACGTCGTCGAGACCCCCGGCCACAACTGCCGCCTCGACGAGGTGCAGGCGGAGATCCTGCGCCGCAAGCTCACCCGCCTCGACGACTACATCGCCGCGCGGCAGGCCGTCGCCGCCCGGTACGCCGACGCCCTGGGCGACACCGATCTCGTCCTGCCCGCGACCGCCGAGGGCAACACCCACGTGTACTACGTCTACGTCGTCCGCCACCCGCGCCGCGACCAGATCCTGGAAGCGCTGAAGGCCCACGACATCGTGCTCAACATCAGCTACCCGTGGCCGGTGCACACGATGACCGGCTTCGCCCACCTCGGCTACGCCAAGGGCAGCCTGCCGGTGACCGAGGCCGTCGCCGACGAGATCTTCTCCCTGCCCATGTACCCGTCGCTGCCGACCGACGTGCAGGACCGGGTCATCGACGCGGTCAGGCGCGTCCTCTAGGGATCAGGCTGCGCAGGCACAGCACCAGCGACCGCGCCTGGATGTTGACGTAGAAGCTGTGCCGCAACAGCTCCTCGTACTGGTGCAGCGTCAGCCAGCGGTACCGGGGGTCGTCCGGCGCCACGTCGGCGTCGGTCTCCACGATCATGTACCGGTTGCGCGCGCCCAGGAACCGCCCGCCCTCCTCGGAGAGCACGGTGTCGAACCGCACCCGCGACGAGGTGAGCACCTCGTCGAGGAACCGCGGCCGCCCGGGCAGGTGCGCGTAGTTCTCCGGCACGCACTGCACGGTCGGCGCCAGCTCGGTGACGTCGGCGTACCCCGGCTCGGTCCGCGCGTGCGTCAAAATGTGCAGCACGCCGTCGATGGCCTTGACCAGGAACGCGATCACCCCGGTGCCGACCGGCTCGACCATGGGCTGCGACCACGCGGCGACCTCCCGGCCCCCGGCCTCCACCCGCACGCCGACCACCGAGAAGAACCCGCCGGTGCGGTGCGCGATGCGCCCGTCGTCGTAGAGCCAGTCCGGCAGCCCCGCCAGCGGTCCGCGCTCGACCCGCAGGTCGGTGTGCGTGCGGACCTCGGTGATCCAGCTCAGGATGTCGCCGAGCCCGTGCACGCTCGGGGACGCCGGGTCGGCCGAGCGGACCAGGGCCGAGGTGAAGTCGTCCGCCGCCGCGCGGGCTAGGGCCGCGCCGCCGCCGGGCAGGCACGCCAGCACGGTCCGGGCGTCCATGTTGACCAGGTCCGGCACGGACATCAGCTCGGCGATCTGGCCGAGCGTCAGCCAGCGGAACCCCTCCCGCTCCTCGACCGCGTCGACCTCGACGACCATGTTCCGGTTGCGCTTGCGGTAGAACCACGCGCCCTGCTCCGACTGCCGGATGTCGATGACGACCCGCTCCGGCGAGCGGAAGTGCTCCAGGTACGGCACCGCCTTGCCCTGGTGCACCCCGGTGTAGTTGCTGCGCGTGGCCTGCACGGTCGGCGAGATCTGCAGGCCGTTGGGGTTGCCGGGCTCGTGCTTGGCCTGCATCAGGCAGTGCAGCACGCCGTCGATCTCGCGGACCAGGATGCCCAGGATGCCGATCTCCGGCTGGTTGATGATCGGCTGGCGCCAGTGCGGCACCGGCGCGCCGGGCAGGTCGACGCTCAGCGACTCGACGGTGAAGAACTTCCCGGTGTGGTGGCGCAGGTTGCCCGTCCCCGGCTCCACCTGCCAGCCCGCCAGCTCGCCGAGGTCCGCCCGCTCGACCCGCATCCACCACCGGTCGGCCAGCCCGGCCAGCCACCCGGCCACCTCGGCCGGTCCGGTGTGGAGCATCGAGTCGGCCACCCGCTCGACGGGGTTGCGCGTGGGTGCGGACACCGGGACTCCCTCTAGTAGTGCGGCAGCAGGCCGTCGGCCAGCGCCTCGGCCAGCGTCGGCGCGTCGCGGTCGCGCCGGGACAGCACGGCCCCCGCGGGGATGGGCAGGTTCAGCTCGGGGTCCAGCAGCGACACCGCCAGCTCGTCGGCGGGCTCGTAGCCGCGGGAGAGCAGGTAGCAGACGGTGGAGTCGGGCTCCAGCGCGACGAAGGCGTGACCGAGCCCGGCGGGCAGGTACACCGCCCGGAAGTCGGCCAGCTCCACGCTGTCCCACTGCCCGAACGTCGGCGACCCGACCCGCAGGTCGACCACGAAGTCGAGCACGCGCCCGCGCGCGCAGTGCACGTACTTCGCGCAGCCCGGCCGGGTCCTGGCGTAGTGGACCCCGCGCGCCACCCCGTCCCGGGAGACGCTGGTGCTGACCTGCGCGACCGGGAAGAGCGGTCGGAACTCCCGCTCCTCGAACGGCGAGACGAACAGCCCGCGGTCGTCGCGGTGGAGGTCGGGGGTGAAGGCCCAGGCTCCGCCGACGGCGAGTTCGCGCGCTTCCACCCGCCCAGCTTCCGACCGGGCACGACCGGGGTAAACCCCTATGGACCGAGGATAGGGGTACCCGCCGTGTCCTTTGTGGAGGCGACCACGCGCGCGACGCCCTCGGCGAGTCCCGTCGCGGCGCGCCAGCCGGTGACCTCGGTGAAGGCGCGCGGATCGGCCACGAGCCCGCGCAGGTCCATCGCGGTCGCGTGCGGCGGCGGAGGCACTGACAGCACCGGCACCGGCGGCCGCCCCGTCCGCTCGGCGACGGCCGCCGCGATCATCTCGAACACCGTCCGCACCGGGACGCCCTGCCCGGACCCGATGACCCAGTGCCTGCCTCTGAGCGCGTCGAGATGCCGCACGGCCAGCAGGAACGCCTCGGCGACGTCCTCGACGAACACCAGGTCGCGCAGCATCGACCCGTCCCCCCAGACCGTCAGCGCCTCGCCCGCCATCGCCCGCCGCGCCATCGCCGACACGACGCCCCGGTCCAGCGGTCCCGGCCCGTAGACGGTGGGCAGCCGCAGACAGCAGCCACCCGCCGCCACCACGATCCGCTCGGCGGCCAGCTTCTGCCGGTCGTACTCACTCTCCGGCGCGTCCGGCTCGCTCCCGTCGATCCGCTCCCACCCCGGCCCCACCTGCGAGGTCGACCCCGCGACCACCACCGGCACCCCGCTCGCGGCCGCCGCCCGCACGATCCCGACGTTGACCGCCTCGGCCGCAGCCGCCTGCCCCGGCCCAACCCGCCACGACCCGCTCCCGGTGTGCAGGACCAGCGACAGCACGACATCCACACCCGCCACCACCTCCGCCACCCGCCCAGGCTCCGTCAGATCCGCCCTGACCACCTCATGCGGCGACCACCCCGGATTCCGCGCCACCACCCGCACCCCCAACCCCGCCCCCGCCAACCGCTCCGCCACCACCGCCCCGACAAACCCCGACCCGCCGAGCACCGCCACCTTCATCCGAGCACCCTCTCCCGATGACCCGCAGCCACGGTCCAACCGCCGCCAACCGGCTTCACGACCGCCCGATACCGCCACCCGAGCGCCTCCATCCGCTGGCCCGAACCCACCGGCATCGCTTTCACCCGAGCACCTTCATCCAATGACCCGCGCCGCCAGACCAGTCGTCGCCAGCCAGCCCGCCATGGCCGAACGCCGCCGCTTGCACCCGAGCACCTTCATCCGCTGGCTCGGCCCTGCGGGCCAGCCGGGCCGCCGCGGCCGCGCGCCGCCGCTTGCACCGGAGCACCTTCATCCGCTGGCTCGGCCCTGCGGGCCGGCCGAGCCGCCGCGGCCGCGCGCCGCCGCTTTCACCGGAGCACCTTCATCCGCTGGCTCGGCCCTGCGGGCCGGCCGAGCCGCCACGGCCGCGCGCCACCGCTTTCACCGGAGCACCTTTGTCCGGTGGCTCGGGCCTGCGGGCCAGCCGGCCCGCCACGGCCGAACGCCACCGCTTGCACCCGAGCACCTTCATCCGCTGGCTCGGTCCTGCGGGCCGGCCGGGCCGCCGCGGCCGCGCGCCACCGCTTTCACCGGAGCACCTTTGTCCGGTGGCTCGGTCCTGCGGGCCGGCCGGGCCGCCACGGCCGCGCGCCACCGCATGCACCCAAGCATCCGTATCCGCTGGCTCGCACTCGCGGCCCAGCCGGTCGTCCGTCACCGTCACCTGCACCGGAGCACCTAGGTCCGGTGGTCCGGACGCGCAGGCCAGCCGGACCGTCCCTCACCGTCGAGCACCCTCATCCGAGCGCCTTCACCCGCTGCCCTGTGCTCGCGGGCAGGCCAGCCACCCCGCCGTCCGGACCGCCGTCACTTCCACCCCGGCGCCCTCACCCGATGACCCGCACCTCGGGCACGTACACGATCCACTTCCCGCCCGACTCCCGGAACGCCGTCTCCTTCGCCATGATCTCCTCGGCGTGGTTCCAGGCGAACAGCAGCGCGTACGGCGGGTAGTCGGCGGCGAAGTCCGCCGGGGGCCGCACCGGGATGCCGGAGCCGGGCGCGAGCCGGTGCTGCTTGGCAGGCGTGGTGTCGCTGATGAACTCCACCAGGTCCGGCCCGATCCCGCACAGGTTCGTGACCGTCGCGCTCTTGGCCGTCGCGCCGTAGCCCACGACCCGCTCGCCGCGCTCGCGCAGGTCGGTCAGGAGCGTGACCAGGTCGGAGCGGATCTTCTGCACCCGGGAGGCGAACCCGTCGAGCGTCGTCCGCGACGCCAGGTCGGCCTCCGCGGCCAGCAGCTCGTCCACCGCCGAAGTCCGGGGCCGCGCGCCGGGCCGGGCCAGCGTGTACCGCACCTCGCCGCCGTGCACCGGCAGCCGCTCGACGTCGACCAGCTCAAGGCCGTGCCTGCGCGCCATCTCGTCCACCGAGCGGGCGGAGAACAGGAAGAAGTGCTCGTCGTAGATCTGGTCGAACGACGTGCGCTCGACGATGTCGCCCAGGTACGGGTCCTCGAACACGAACACCCCGTCGTCGGCGAGCAGCGCGTCCACCCCGCGCAGGATCGATCCCATGTAGGGGATGTGGCACAGCGTGTTCGCCGCGTAGATCACGTCGGCCGGACCGTCCGCCGCCCTGATCTCGCGGGCCGTGGCCTCCTCGAAGAAGTCCTTGCGCACCCGCACGCCCGCCGCCGCGGCCAGGTCGGCCACCGCCCCGGACGGCTCCACCCCGAGGTGGCGAACCCCGGCCTCGGCGACCACCCGCAGCATGGTCCCGTCGTTGCAGCCCAACTCCACGATGAACGACGCCCCGGCGGCCAGGAACCGCTCCGCCGCGGCCCGGAAGTGCGCCCGCATCACCGACGACCCCTGGCTGACATAGGGGTAGTCCTGGTGGAACATCCGCTCCCGCGGCACCTCCTCCATCAGCTGGACCATCGAGCACGTCCCGCACACGCCGACGGCCAGGCGGTAGAAGAACTCCTCGCTCGGGTCGTCGGGCAGCCGGAAGGCGTCCGACAGCGGCTGCCGTCCCAGGTCCAGGAACTCGGTGACGGCGCCCGCGCAGATGCGGCAGGTGGACATGAGCGCTTCTCTCTGCTCGAAGGGGAATCAGCGCACCGGGGCGCTGGCGAGCCGGTGCGGCAGGTCGGCCCGGCCGGTGACGCCGAGCTTGCGGTAGACGCGGGTGAGGTGCTGTTCGACGGTGCTCACGGTGATGTAGAGCGCCCGGCCGATCTCGCGGTTGGTGTGCCCGGTGGCGGCCAGCTCGGCGACGCGGCGCTCGGACTCGCTGAGCACCGGGTCGGCCCAGTCGGCGATGGCGCGCGCGGGCTCGCCGCCCGGCGTCGCGGCGCCCAGGTCGGCCATCGCCCGCGCGAGCCCGGCCCGGTCCCCGCAGTCGCGCAGACACTCGACGGCCTCGCGCAGCAGCGCAGAGCGGTGCGCGGGCTCGCGCGCGGCGGCCAGCAGGCGCAGCGACTCGCCGCGCGTGCGCTTGTCGCAGCCGGGCATCCGCAGCTGTTCGCTCAGGTGCCGGTCGGCGACGTCCGGCCTGCCCAGCAACAGGTTCGCCTCGGCAAGGTGCGTGCGCCACGGGACCAGCGCGGGCAGGTCGACGCCCCACGCCCGCATCCGCCGCCCGCAGTTCTGGAAGTCGCTGATGGCCGCCAGGACGCGTCCCGTCGCCATCAGCGCACGCCCGCGCGCGTGCAGGTAGCGCAGGCCGCACAGGGTGTCGAACATGGCCTCCGGCACCCGCAGCCGCATCAGCTGCTCGACGACGGCGTGCCTGCCGAGCACGGTGTTGGCCGCAATCAGGATCGACAGCGGGTACCCGATCGACACACCCCAGCCCTGCGGCAGCAGCAGGCCCATCGCCGCCTCCGCGCGCGCCGCCGCGGCCACCGCCTCGCCCCGGCGCAGCGCGATGTCGGCGCGGACGCCCTCGACCATCGCCTGCCAGGTCGGCGCGCCGCGGCGGGCGGCGTCGGCGGCCAGCCGCTCGCACCACTCCGCCGCCCGCTCGGTCCCGCCGCCGTGCGCCAGGATCAGCAGCGCCGTGGCCACCATCTCCGGCGCGGTGTGCCCCGGCCAGCTGTTGCTGAGGATCAGCTCGGCGGCGGCGACGGTCGCGCCGTCGGCCTGCCCGGTCCAGATCGCGCCCAACGTCCGCGCGGTGGCCGTCCACGGGTCGTCGCCCTCGGCCGACAGCGCCTCGGCGGCGGCCGCCACCGGCCCTCGGCCGTGGAACCACTGGGCGATCATTCGCAGCTCGGCGGCGCTCTGCGGGTCCAACGGCTCGGGGGCGTCGGCGAGCATGCCCAACGCGCGCAGCGCGGTGTCCTGGTCGCCGGTCCACAGCGCATGGCGCACCAGCGTCACCGCGTCACGTCCGCGCAGCTCACCGACCCACATCGCGGCGTGCAGGGGTCCGATGTGGGCGGCGGCGGCCGACGGGTTGGTCCACCACAGCGCGCGCACCAGCGCCTTGGTCACCTCCAGCCGCTGGTCGCCGTCGCGCAGCGCCAGTTCCAGCAGCCGCACCGCGCCCGCGGCGTCGTCGCCGGTCATGGCCTGCTCGGCGGCGTCCAGCAGCACCGGCACCGACCAGCCCGCCACGACCCGGTCGGCGGCCAGCAGGTGCGCGGCGACGGTCGACGCCGCCGCGCCGCGCTGGTAGCGCAGCTCGGCGGCCACGGTGTGCATGGTCGAGCGCTGCGCGACCGGCATCGCGGCGAGCACGGCGGCGGCTGCGGCGGCGTGGCGGAACCCGCCGTCGGTCAGCAATCCGGCACCGGTCAGGATCCGCTCGGCCCGATCGGCGACGTCCGGCGTGGTGCCCGCCAGCCGAGCGACCAGCTCGCGGTCGCGCTCGTCGCCGAGCACCGCGACGGCCCTGGCGACGTCGAGCAGGTAGGGCTCCCAGCGGTGCAGGCAGGCCAGCACGGCCCGCCCGTACGCGGGCCCGGCGCGCTCGTCGTCCGCGGTGATCCCGGCGGCGAGGTCGTCGGCCATGGCCTGCACGAGCATGGGGTTCCCGCCGCTGACCCGGTGCCAGACGGGCGCGAGGTCCGGCCGGTCGGGCAGCAGCGCGGCGATGCCCGCCTCCGACAGCGGCGCCAACCCGATCCGGTGGTGCTGGCGCCGGGTGATCTCGGCGTGGAAGACCGGCAGCGTCGGCTGCGGCTGCTCCCACTCCGTCAGTGCGATGAGTACCCGCGCGGACGCCATCCGCTTGCGTAAGTACAGGATGAACTGCAGCGACGAACTGTCGGCGAACTGCACGTCGTCGATGCCCAGCACGACGGGACGCTCCCGGGAGAGCTCCAGCACCGCCGAGCACACCTCGTGCACCATCATCGCGCAGCCCTGCCGCATCGTCCGCGCGTCCGACCCGGACTCCTCGTCCGCCCTCGGCGACACCACCCGCGACATCCGGTCGGCCACGGCGGGCGGCAGCCCGGCCCCGTGGAACAGCTGATCGATCACCCCGGCCCGCAACGCCCGCTCCGCCCGCGACCCGGTGGCGGTGAGCAGCAACGCCCCCGCCTCCCGCGCATGCGCGCAGAACCGGTTGAGCAACCGCGTCTTGCCACTGGCCAAACCACCGGTGATCAGCGCCAACCCGCCGTGCCCCGCACGGCAGTCCTCGAACAGTCCCATCAACTCGGTGAGCGCCGTGTCGTGGTCCGTTCGTACCATTCGACATGCCCCCTAACGGCTTGTGGCCAAGCAAGTCTCATATAAACGCTTTAGGCGGTCTGCCGCTGGTTTATAGCACGCTCGCCACGCAGTTCGGGTAATGAAGAAACTTTGCGAATCGGTTTACGCCTGTGCTCTCAGTGGTCGCCCTTTAGCACGCTCCGCCCCTGGTGGGACCGCTGGACGGGCCTTCTTTACCCGGAATTCGCCTATTCCGGTGCAGCCGATAGGCCGAAAAGCGTAGATATCAGAATTGGTAGTACAGGAAGGGGCTGAAGGTGCCCGTGGCGACCAGGATGGCCGCCCACAGCATTCCCGGGACCATCACCGCCACGCGCAGGGCTGAGGCGGTGCGGGTGCGGGAGGACTCCAGCATGGGGCCGGTGACCGGGGCGGCGGGGAGGAAGACCACGGCGAGGGCGATCAGGAGGGTCACCAGGGCCTGGTTGTTCAGCGCGGTGTCCACCTCGGCCGTCAAGCCGGTGAAGTCCGGCAGCAGCATGTGGCCGATCATCACCAGCGCCTGGCCCATGTCGGCGGCGCGGAAGAAGACCCAGCCGAGGCAGACCAGCAGGAGGGTGAGCGCGCGGCGGCCGACGCGGGCGCGGCGGTCGGTGGGCGCGTGTTCCCAGCCGAAGCCGCGTTCCATGATCAGCAGGGCGCCGTGGAACAGGCCCCAGACCAGGAACGTCCAGTTGGCGCCGTGCCACAGGCCGGTCAGGACGAAGACGATGAACAGGTTGCGGTACGTCCGCCCCGGGCCGGACCTGTTGCCGCCCAGCGGGATGTAGACGTAGTCGCGGAACCAGCGGGACAGCGACATGTGCCAGCGCCGCCAGAACTCCGTCACCGTCACCGACGAGTACGGGCGGGCGAAGTTCTCCGGCAGCCGGAACCCGAGCATGCGCCCCAGGCCGATCGCCATGTCCGAGTAGCCGGAGAAGTCGAAGTACAGCTGCAGGGTGTACGCGATCGCGCCGAGCCAGGCGATCGCGAAGGTCATCTCGTCGGCGGGGGTGGTGAAGCACTGCTCGACGACCGGGCTCAGCGAGTCGGCGATGATCACCTTCTTGCACAGCCCGAGCGCGAACCGGGGGAAGCCTGCGGCGATGTCGTCGAGGCGGTGCGTGCGCAGCTGGGGGAGCTGGTCGGCGATCTCCCGGTAGCGCACGATCGGCCCGGCCACCAGCTGCGGGAACATCGCGATGTAGGTCACGAACGCCACCGGCTGCCGCAGCGCGGGCCGCTCGCCGCGGTAGATGTCCACCACGTAGGAGATGTGGTGGAAGGTGTAGAACGAGATCCCGATCGGCAGCAGCAGCTCGATCACCGGGAAGTCGCCGCCGAACAGCCGCATGAACCCGGCGATCTGCTCGGTGGCGAACCCCGCGTACTTCCAGATGACGAGGATCGCGACGTCGAGCCCGACGACGGCGTAGAGCAGGTTCCTGCGCCGCCTGCGGTTGGTGTCCCACTCGTCGGGCTCCAGGTACGGCCCGACGAGGAAGTTCACCACCATGCAGAGCAGCAGCAGGATCGTGCTCGGCCCCGCGCCGACGGTGTAGAACAGCAGGCTGGCGAAGGCGACGATGCCGTTGCGCCAGTGCCGGGGCGCGACCAGCACGGCCAGCAGGACCAGTGGCGTGAAGAACCACAGGAACAGCGGGCTCGCGAACGACATCATTCCCCCTCTCGGGGGCAGACTTTAGCCGCTCCCGATCCCCCATTAGGCGGATACGGTCAGACCCTCCCGGCCACCCGCCGCCTGCGCGCCGCCTCGGCCAGGACGACGCCCGCGGCGACGGAGGCGTTCAGCGACTCCACGCCCGCCGACATCGGGATCGAGATGGTGGCGTCGCACGCCTCCCGGACGAGCCGGGACAGCCCCCTGCCCTCCGAGCCCACCACGACCACCAGCGGCGAGGTCGCCAGGGAGAAGTCGTCGAACGGCAGCGTCCCGTCGGCGTCGAGGCCGACCACCATGAGCCCCTCGGCCGCGTACGCGCGCAGCTGCCGGGTCAGGTTCGTCGCCACCGCGACGGGCAACTTCGCCGCCGTGCCCGCCGACGTCCGCCACGCCACCGCGGTCATCCCGGCGCTGCGCCGCTGCGGCAGCAGCACGCCGTTCGCGCCGAACGCCGCTGCCGAGCGGATCACCGCGCCTAGGTTGCGAGGGTCGGTGACGCCGTCCAGCGCGACGATCAGCGGCGGCTCGCCGCTGTCGGCGGCCGCGGCCATCAGGTCGTCGGGGTGGGCGTACTCGAACGGCGGCACCTGCAGCGCCAGGCCCTGGTGCATCGCGCCGCCGGTGAGCTTGTCCAGCTCGGCGCGCGAGACCTCCAGCACCGACACGCCGCGGTCGGCGGCCATGTGCACCGACTCCTTGACCCGGTCGTCGGCATCGATGCCCAGCGCCACGTACAGCGCGGTCGCGGGCACGCCCGCGCGCAGGCACTCCGTCACCGGGTTGCGCCCGGCCACCAGCTCGTTGGCGGGCTTGGCCCCGCGCGCCTGCTCCCGCTTGGCCGCCGCGTTGGCCTTCTTGTACGCGACGTGGCCCACCCGCTCCTCGGCCTTGGGCGTCGGTCCCTTGCCGCGCAGCCCGCGCCGCCGCTGGCCGCCGGAGCCGACGACCATGCCCTTCTTCGTTCCCGCCTTGCGGGTGGCGCCCTGGCGCTTGGAGTTGCCTGCCACGTCTACTCGTCCTTCAAAGTCCACTTCGGACCGTCGGGGGTGTCCTCGACGGCGACGCCCGCGGCCAGCAGCCGGTCGCGGATCGTGTCGGCCAGCGCGAAGTCGCGGTCGGCCCTGGCGCGCTGGCGCTCTTCCAGCAGGCTGCCCACCAGGTCGTCCAGCGCGGCGCGCAGCCCGGATTCCGCCGACGAGGAGTCCGCCCACGCCAGCGGGTCCAGCCCGAGAACGTCCATCATGGACCGGACCGAGGCCGCAGCCGCCCGCGCGCCCGCGTCGTCCCCGGCGTCCAGCGCCCGGTTGCCCGAGCGGACCGCGTTGTGCACCTCGGCCAGCGCCGCGGGCGTGGCCAGGTCGTCGTTCAGCGCGGCGACGAAGCCCTCCGGCAGCTCGCCGGGCTCCACCGAGCCCGTTCGGGCGACCACGTTGCGCACGAACGACTCGACCCGCTGGTAGGCGCGCTCGGCCTCGGCCAGCGCGGCCTCGCTGTACTCGATGTTCGACCGGTAGTGCGGGCCGACGAGGTAGTACCGCAGCTCCTGCGGGCGCACCCGCCGGACCATCTCCGGGATCGAGACGGTGTTGCCGAGCGACTTGGCCATCTTCTCGCCGCTCATCGTCACCCACGCGTTGTGCATCCAGTAGCGGGCGAAGCCGTCCCCGGCCGCCCGCGACTGCGCCTGCTCGTTCTCGTGGTGCGGGAAGATCAGGTCGATGCCGCCGCCGTGGATGTCGAACTCCGACCCCAGGTAGGTCGCGGCCATCGCCGAGCACTCCAGGTGCCAGCCGGGGCGCCCGGCGCCCCACGGCGTCGGCCACGACGGCTCGCCCGGCTTGGCGGCCTTCCACATCGTGAAGTCCCGCGGGTCGCGCTTGCCCGCCGCGGTGTCCTCGCCCTGCTGCACGTCGTCGAGCTTCTGCCGCGACAGCTCGCCGTAGGCGGGGTAGGACGACACCGCGAAGTAGACGTTGCCCTCGGCGGCGTACGCGCTGCCCGCGGCGATCAGCCGCTCCATCAGCTCGACCATCTGCGTGACGTGCCCGGTGGCGCGCGGCTCCACCGACGCGGGCAGGCAGCCCAGCAGCGCGTACGCCTCCTGGAACGCCCGCTCGTGGGTGGCTGCCCACTCCCACCACGGCCGACCAGCGGCGGCGGCCTTGGTCAGGATCTTGTCGTCGATGTCGGTGACGTTGCGCACCAGCGTGACGTCCAGCCCGCCGCGCGCCAGCCACCGGCGCAGCACGTCGAAGTTGAGCCCGCCTCGCATGTGTCCGATGTGCGGCACGCCCTGCACTGTCGCGCCACAGACGTAGATCGACGCCTTGCCGGGTGTCCGGGGCGTGAACTCGCGCGTCGTGCGGGTCGCGGTGTCGTACAGGAACTGAGGCACGGGGGCTCCGTGAGGGATAGACGGAACAGCGGTATGGCCAGAATGGTAGTGGTCGACGTCACTCAGACCGCGATGTCATAAGCATTCAGCATACTGACCAGCGAATCCGGCCGGTCCTGCGTCGGCACGGGAGCCACCCGCCCGAACCGGCAGCCCAGCGCCGTCGCGCCCCCGTCGGCCTCCGCGCTGTCGCCGATCATCAGCGTCTCCGCCGGGGCGACCCCGATCCGCTCGCACGCGATGGCGAAGATCTTCGGGTCGGGCTTGACCACTCCCTCGACGTAGGACAGGACGTACGCGTCCACCTCGATGCCGTGCAGCTCCAACGTCGGCCGGATGTCCCAGGCGATGTTGCTCAGCACCCCGACCGGCAGCCCCGCGTCCCGCACGGCCCGCACCGCGGCGGCGGTGTCCGGGTACGGCTTCCACGACGCCGGGTCGATCATCTTGGCGTAGACCTGCTCGACCAGGCCGGGCACGACGTCCATCCCCGCGGCCCGGTACGCCGCCAGGTACACCCGCCGGTGCGTCTCCGGGTCCAGGTCGCGGCGGTCCCAGTCGGCCCGCAGGTCGTCGGGCAGGTGCCGGGAGGGGCCCAGCGTCAGCTGCACCATGATCTCGGTCTGCTCGTGCCCGTCCAGACCGGTCCCGTCCAGCCACGACACGTCCGGTTCGAGGCGGAAAAGGGTGCTGGAGAAGTCGAAGAGGACGCCGCGGATGGTCACGTCCCCCACGGTAGCCGCCTGACCGCTATGCGAGATCGAGGAGCAAAGCGGTTGCGACGGCCGCCACACCCTCGCCGCGTCCGGTCAGCCCCAGCCCGTCGGTCGTCGTCCCGGACACCGACACCGGCCCGCCGACCGCGGCCGACAGGGCCTCCTGCGCCTCCGCCCGCCGCGTCCCGATCTTGGGGCGGTTCCCGATGACCTGCACCGCGGCGTTGCCGACCCGCAGACCGGCTGCGGTGAGCAGTCGGCGCACCTCGACAAGCAGGTCCACGCCGCGCGCGCCCGCCCAGCGCGGGTCCCCGGTGCCGAACACCGCGCCCAGGTCGCCCAGGCCTGCCGCCGACAGCAGGGCGTCGCACAGGGCGTGCGCGGCCACGTCGCCGTCGGAGTGGCCAGCGCAGCCGTCCACGCCGTCCCAGCGCAGCCCGGCGATCCAGCACTCCCGCCCGGCCTCGACCGGATGCACGTCGGTGCCGATCCCGACCCTCACAAGCCCTCCACCAGCACTTTCTCCGCCACCGCCAGATCGTGCGGCGTGGTGACCTTCATCGCCGACGGGTGCCCGGCGACCGTGGCCACCGGCACGCCCAGCTTCTCCACCAGCCCGGCGTCGTCCGTCGCGGAGACGCCCGACCCGTGGGCCCTGACCAGTGTGTCCACCGCGAACCCCTGCGGGGTCTGGACCACGCGCAGCGCCGCCCGATCCGGGGTGTCCAACACCACACCGTCGGCATCCACCCGTTTGACGGTGTCCGTGACGGGCAACACGGGGACGACGGCCTCCGACCCCGCCGCCACCGCGTCCACCACCCGCCCCACGACCTCCGGCGGCGTGAACGCCCGCGCCGCGTCGTGCACCAGCACGATCCGGACGTCGGGGAACGCCGCGACCGCGTGCCGCAGCGCGGCGCCCACCGAGGCCGTGCGGTCGGCGCCGCCGGGCACGACGTCCACCGGCAGGCCGCCGACCAGGGCGGACACGGCGTCGACGTCGTCGGGCGGGGCCGCGACGACAACATGCCGCACGCGGCCCGCGTCAAGCAGGCCGCGCACGGCATGGACAAGCAGGGGTACACCGCGGACAGGCACGAGCGCCTTGGGCATCCCGTAGCCGAGACGTTCTCCACGGCCGGCCGCGGGCACCAGCGCCACGGCCGAGTTCAGTTGTGTCACGGGCGGACTTTAGACCGCCGCGGCTGCCAGCACCTCGTCGAGCAGCACCTCGGCCTTGCCCTCATCGGTGCCTTCGGCCAGCGCCAGTTCGCTCACCAGGATCTGCCGGGCCTTGGCCAGCATCCGCTTCTCGCCCGCGGACAGGCCACGGTCCTTCTCCCGCCGCCAAAGGTCACGCACCACCTCGGCCACCTTGTTCACGTCGCCGGACGCGAGCTTCTCCAGGTTGGCCTTGTACCGACGCGACCAGTTGGTCGGCTCCTCGGTGTGCGGAGCGCGCAGCACATCGAACACGCGGTTGAGGCCCTCCTGGCCCACGACGTCCCTGACGCCCACGATCTCGGCGTTGTCTGCGGGAACGCGGACCGTGAGGTCGCCCTGCGCGACTTTGAGGACGAGGTACTTCTTCTCCTCGCCCTTGATCACGCGGGTCTCGATCGCTTCGATGAGTGCGGCACCGTGGTGCGGGTAGACGACGGTCTCTCCGACCTTGAAAACCATGTGTCCTCTGCCCCTTTCGCTGGCTCCATCTTAACACGAGTCGCACTCCCGAACAGCTCAACCCGGATTCGGTCTCCGCAGGTCACAGGCCAGATGGGGGGTTGACAACGCCCCTTCGGACGTGCTCACCCAGCTCCGCCCGCGAATGGCAAAATCTCCACAGTGGACCTGATCGCCGATCGTGGTTTCGCCCACCACGCGCGGGCGCGGGCGATCGCGCGGGCTACTCTTCGGTCCGGAAGAACGCAGCAAGCCTCGACCGCAGGAGCCCACCCGTGAGCCGTGCACAGCAGAACTCGACCGGTCGGCTGCGCCGCGCGTCCCTGGCCATCGGCCTGGCCGCGCTCCTGGCCACCACGGCCTGCGGCGCCGGGCAGATCACCCAGACCGACTCGCAGCGGCCCGCCGTCAACGGGTCCAGCGTCGACGCGGGCGCCATCGCCGTCCGCGACGCCAGGCTGGCCTACCCCCACGACGGCCACTACAGCCAGGGCGGCCAGGCGGCGGTGATCGCGTCGCTGATCAACACCGGCACCGAGGCGGACACCCTCGTCGAGGTCACCAGCCCCATCGCGGGCAAGGCCGAGCTGACCGGCGACACCGCCCTGCCCGGCGGCGTCGCCCTGGCCGTCGGCACCCCGAACGAGGACTTCCACCCCGAGACCACCACCGCCGCCCCCACGACCACCACCGCGCCGACCACCACCGGCACGGAGACGACGGGCGCGACCACCACCACGACGACGACCCCGGTCGCCACGACGGGGGCGATCGAGCTGGGCAAGCTGCAGATCCTGCTCACCGGCCTGACCGAGGACCTGTACCCGGGCCGCGTCTACCCGGTCACCTTCGTCTTCGCCAAGGCGGGCGCCGTGACGGTCGAACTCCCCATCGCCGCCCCCACCGACCCCCGCGAGTCGGAGGACCACGGCAACACGGGCGAGCACTAACTCTTAGACCTGACTGTCGGGGCGGGGCCACGTCGTGCGCCCCGCCCCGACGGCTCGGCTCTGCAGCCCCTCACGTGGCAGAGCAGGGTTAGCCGTGGTGGCTGTCGCACCCGCACGCCGGATGGGTCGCCGATCTCTCGGCACTGCTTTGAGACCTCCAGGACGGCCAGCCACTCAAACGAGTGGTCTCTGTGGATGGCTGCTGGCTCAGCCCTGGCGCTTTCAGGTTCAGACATCGCTGCTCAGCGCCCATCGGTAGAAGCTCTCCCGTTCAATCGGAGTGTCACTTCCGTTTTTGCCGTTCCCCTCCGATAGGATCAGAACCAAGGGGGTCTGCCCCCTGGGTGGGCGGGGTCTGTCCCAGGTGGGGTGTGGGGTGGTTGGTGGTGGGGTGGGTGTTGCTTGTGGGGAGGTGTCGGGTGGGGGCGATAGCGTCAGGGTGTGGCGAGTAAGAGTGGGTTTCGGTGTGAGGAGTGCGGCGCCGCTGTTGTGAAGTGGGTGGGGCGGTGTCCGGAGTGTCAGGCGTGGAACACCTTGCGGGAGGTGGGGGTCGGGCGGCCTGGGCGGGTTGCCGCTGGGGCTCCTAGTGCGCCTGCGCGGCGGATCGATGAGGTCGATGTCGAGTCGGCTCGGGCGCTGTCGACCGGGGTGGGGGAGCTTGACCGGGTGTTGGGTGGGGGGCTCGTGCCGGGAGCCGTGGTGTTGTTGGCGGGGGAGCCGGGGGTGGGGAAGTCGACGCTGCTGCTCGAGGTCGCCTACCAGTGGGCGCGGCGGGCCAATGGGCCGACGCTGTACGTCACGGGGGAGGAGTCGGCGGGGCAGGTGCGGTTGCGGGCCGAGCGCACGGGCAACGTGGATCCGGGGATGTTCCTGGCCGCCGAGAGTGATGTGTCGGCGGTGATGGGGCACGTGGACGACATCAAGCCGGGGCTGCTCGTCGTCGACTCGGTGCAGACGTTGTCCTCGCCCGACGTCGACAGCACGCCGGGTGGGGTGACGCAGGTGCGGGCGGTGACGGCGGCGCTGGTCGCGTTGGCCAAGGACCGGGCGCTGCCGGTGCTGCTGGTCGGCCACGTCACCAAGGAGGGGTCGATCGCCGGGCCGCGGGTGCTGGAGCACCTGGTCGACGTCGTCCTGCTGTTCGAGGGCGACCGCCATTCCAGCCTGCGGATGCTGCGCGGGGTCAAGAACCGGTTCGGGCCTGCCGACGAGGTCGGGTGCTTTGAACTGGTCGACCGCGGCATCGTCGACGTGCCCGACCCGTCCGGGCTGTTCCTCAACCGCCACGACGTGGGCGTGCCCGGCACGGCCGTCACGGTCGCGATGGACGGCAAGCGCCCGATGCTGGTCGAGGTCCAGGCGCTCGTCGCCAGCTCGCCGCTCAACACGCCGCGCCGGGCGGTGAGCGGGTTGGATTCGGCCCGCGTGGCCATGGTCCTGGCGGTGCTGGAGCGCCGCGGCGGCGTCCGCCTCGGTGACCGGGACGTCTTCGCCGCGACGGTCGGCGGGATGAAGGTCGCCGAGCCCGTCGCGGATCTCGCCGTGGCGCTCGCGGTCGCCACCGCGGCCAAGGACGTCGCCCTGCCGCCGGACCTCGTCGTCCTCGGCGAGGTGGGGCTGGCGGGGGAGGTGCGCCGGGTGGGCGGGGTCCGGGCCCGGCTCGCCGAGGCGCTGCGCCTGGGCTTCACCAAGGCCCTGATTCCGCCCGACTGCGGCGACGTCCCCGACGGCCTGCAGGTGCGCATCGTGCGCGACCTGGGCTCGGCGATGAACAACCTGCAGGTCCTGCGCGAATGACCAAGGGGCCCCGGGAATCGCCGGGGCCCCATGGTCCTGTCAGCTCGCCGTGCAGCCGACCACCGTCACCCCCGCGGCCGGGCCGGTGCCGACGAAGCCGAAGGTCGTGCTCGCCGACGCGGCCAGCGCGCCGTTGTGCGCGGCGTTGGTGACCCGGCTGCCGGTCAGCGTGCCGTTCCACAGGCTGCTGATCGCGCTGCCCGACGCCACCGCGAGGTCCACCGTCCACCCGCGGATCGCTGTGGTCCCGGTGTTGGCGACGGTCACCTCCGCCTGGAACCCGCCCTGCCAGCTGTTGACCGAGCGCAGCGTCGCGGTGCAGCCCGACGACCCGCTGCCGCCGGACGAGGTGCGCGCCGACAGCGCCGCGGACGCCGCCGACACGTTGCCCGCCGCGTCACGCGCCCGGACGGTGTAGCTGTAGGCGGTGTTCGCGGTCAACCCACTGTCCGTGTAGGACGTTCCCGCGACGGTCGCCACCCGGGTCGTTCCACGGTAGACCTCATACCCGGAAACACTCACATTGTCTGTAGAAGCGTTCCAGGACAGGGAAATGGACGACGAGGTGACCGCGCCAGCGGTAAGTCCACTCGGGACGGATGGGGCGGTCGTGTCGACCGGGCCGCTGCCGGAGTAGCGCTCGCCCAGGCTGATCCCGGTCGTGCTGCCCGCGCCGCCGAGGCGCACCTGGTGGTCGAGGCTGACGAACTTGCCGTTGTGCTGCCACAGGGCGGGCTTCAGCAGGGCGTACTTCTGCTCGTCCCACGTGCGCCAGTCGTCCAGCAGCAGGCCGCCGGTGTCGCCGGAGTTCGGGTTGAGCACCCAGAACGTCTGGTGCAGGCCCTCGTCGACGATCAGGTCGCGCAGCGCGGTCATCCAGCGGTCCTGGCGCTCGTCCTGGCCGAGGCGCCCGCCCCACTCGCCGATCAGCAGCGGCGCGATCTCCTGCTCGTGGATGTAGAGCCAGTTCGGCCGCCACACGTCGACGATCAGCGACTCCTTGTCGAACGGCTTCTGGAACCACGGCTGGTCGAACACCAGCGGCCCGTAGTCGTGCGGGGAGTACACCAGCTGGTCCTGGTTCGCGCCCAGGTTCACCGGGTGCTCGGCGACGCCGCGCAGGTTCCCGCCCCACCAGGTGTAGAAGTAGTTCGGCGACAGGTCGGGGTCGGTGTTCGGCGAGCTCCAGGTCTCACCCGGCCTCGGGTAGACCTCCACGCCCTCGCACAGGATCAGCACCTTCGGGTTGATCGCCAGGATGCGCTTGCCCGCGGTCTCGCAGACGTGCTTGAAGTTGTCGGCGTCGGTCGTGGAGTCCCACTTGGCGCGCGGCGGCTGCGTCGGCGTGCCGTGCGGCTCGTTCTTGACGTCCATCGCGACGACGGTGTCGTTGTCCTTGTACCGCGCGGTGATCCACTCCCACGCCTGGTAGAAGTCCTCCGTCGTGATCGAGCCCTTCCACCACACCGGGTGGATGTGGCCGGAGTTGTCGGCCTCGGCGCTGTGCACGTCGATCATGACCTTCATGCCGAAGCGCTCGCACAGCTCCAGGAAGTAGTCGAACACCTGGAGGTTGTTCTTGCCCGCCAGCTCCGGGTTGGCGTAGGTGTTGACGTTCGGGGTCGCCGTCTGCCCCGCCTTCCACTCCAGCAGCAGCTGGGTGGAGATCGGGATGCGGACGATGTTGATGCCCCGGTCGGCCATCGCCTTGCTGATCTCGGTGATGTTGCCCGACCACAGCCCGTGGAACACCCGCTCGGTGGCGTTGAACCCGAACCAGTTGGCGCCGGTGAGCCAGACCTGGTTGCCCGCCTCGTCGACGATGCGGTTGCCCTCCACGTGCAGCCAGTCCTGCTCCGGCGCCGCCGCGGTGGCCGCCGGACCCGCGGAGACGGTCGCCAGCACTGTCGCGGCGGCGGCCAGCAGGGCGGCCGCGGTACTTCTGACCTTCATGGGACCTCGATCGCTGGGGAGTTGTGGGAGCGCTCCCAATCGCCAGCCGAGTGTAGGAGCCCGCGTGACCGCGAGGCAATACTCAGTAGTTGGTCCACTCCTGGCGCGAGTAGCGCAGGATCACCGGGTCCATCAGCGTCGACGCCCGCACGTCGGCGGGGGCGCGCCGGTCCGGCGGGAAGACGGCGGCCGCGGCCAGCGTCCGCTCGTCCAGCGAGCGCAGCGGCAGGTCCGGCAGCCGCAGCGCGGGCGCGGTCCGGGCGGCCAGGTGGAAGCCCCACTCGCCGAAGGACGGCACCGTCACCTGGTAGGCGGTGGTGGACAGGCCCGTGGCGCGCAGCGACTCCTCGATGCACCAGTACGCGTGCGGGGCGAAGAACGGCGAGCCGGACTGCACCACGATCCGCCCGTCGTCGGCGAGGGCCTGCACGACCATGCCGTAGAACTCGATGGAGTAGAGCTTCGCCGTCGCGGTGGAGTCCGGGTCGGGCATGTCGACCACGATGACGTCGAAGTCGGCGGTGACCGAGCGCAGCCAGGTGAAGGCGTCCTCGGCGCGGACGGTGACGCGCGGGTCGTCGAAGGCGTTGCCGTTGGCCGCGACGAGGCGGGCGTCCGTGCGGGCCAGCTCGATCATCGCCGGGTCCAGCTCGACCAGCGTCACCGAGGAGACGTCCGGGTACCGCAGGATCTCGCGCAGGGCCAGGCCGTCGCCGCCGCCGAGGACCAGCACGCGCGAGTGCGGCCCCGCCATCGCCGGGTGCACCAGCGCCTCGTGGTAGCGGTACTCGTCGACGGAGCTGAACTGCAGGTCCCCGTTGAGGAACAGCCGCACGTCCCGGTTGCCCGACAGCGAGACCGACTCGGTGATCACGATGTCCTGGTACGGCGTCCGCTCCGCGTGCACGACCGGGTCGGCGTAGAGCGCCTGGCGGGCGGTGACCTCGAAGTCCTCGGCCAGGGCGTAGGCGCCGCCCAGCACCCCGAAGACCGCGACCGCGCCGCCGATCAGCGCCGCCTTGCCGCGCACGCCGCCGATCTCGCCGCGGAACACGGTCAGCACCAGCCCGAGCCCGGCCAGGGCGTTGACGATCCCGACCACCAGCGCGCCCTCGATCTGCCCGAACACCGGCAGCAGCACGAACGGGAACGCCAGCCCGCCCAGCAGCGCGCCCACGTAGTCGGCGGCGAACAGGTCGGCCACCGCCGAGCCCGCCGCCTGCGCCCTGATCCGCTGCAGCAGCTCCATGAGCAGCGGGATCTCCGCGCCGATGAGGACACCGAGGATGAGCGCCATCGCGATCAGCGCGGGCGTGTAGAGGCTCAACCACGCGAACGCCGCGTACAGCAGCAACACGCTCAGCCCGCCCAGCAGGGCGAGGATCAGCTCGATGAAGGCGAACGAGATCGCCGCCCGCCGCTGCAGCGGCTTGGCGAGCAGGGCGCCGATCCCCATCGCGAACACCATCAGCGACAGCACGATCGACGCCTGGCCGACGGTGTCGCCGATCAGATAGCTGCCCAGCGCGACCAGGGCGAGCTCGTACACCAGACCGCAGGCGGCGCAGATGAAGACCGTCGCCAGCAGCGCCACCCGGGCCGGGCGGGCGCGCCGGACGGGCGCCCCGCCCGCGGGCTCGCTCACGTGATCGCGGCGGCGATCACCACGGCGACGACGAGGTGTGCCACCGCCGACACCCACACGCCGGGGTGGTGCTCCTCGGCGCAGATGACCTCGCCGAGCTTCCCGGGCGTGAGCACGTCGATGATGATGAACGACAGCGCCATGATCGCCAGGCCGAGCAGGCCGTAGACGGCGGTGTTCGCCAGGCCGGTGCCCAGGTCGTCGGCGCTGGTCAGGATCGCCGTGGTGAGGATGACGCCGATGCCGAGCAGGCCCGAGCACAGCAGGATCGAGGCGTTGCGGTTGCGCTCGGTCCAGATCAGGTCGGCCAGCTTGCCCGGCGTGGCCACGTCGACCAGGACGTAGCCCAGGGCCATCAGCACCAGGCCCGCACCCGCGTAGGCCAGGGTGCCGAGCAGACCGGTCAGCAGTTCGGACACGGGTGGTTACCTCGCTTCTTTCCCGCGCTTGCGGATGATCAGGCCGATGATGAGGCAGAGCAGGGCGATTCCGCCGATGATGCCCAGCGCGATCAGCGCGCCGGTGTGGTTGCCGACGAAGTCCGACCCGGGGCGACCGATCGGGGTGGGCTGCGCCGCGTCGGCCGGGGTGGCGGGCAGCGCGTGCGCCGCGCCCTCCTCCACCATGAGCAGCGGCAGCGACAGCACGCCGAGGCCGGTGGTGGCCGCCGGGTCGTTCAGCGCGGCGTCGCGGGTGACGCCCATGCGCTCCAGGTCGCCGGAGTAGGGATGCTTGCCGGTGAGGCTGTCGGAGGAGTCCACGTCGATCGCGGCGGAGTCCTCCGACTCGCTGCTCGCGCTGGTGTACTCGACGCCGACCTGCAGGATCACCCAGTCGTCGCACTCGCGCGCCGAGACGCCCGCGCCGCGGCTGGAGCCCATGCTGACGACGTCCTCGGGCCGCGTCGAGTAGGTCGACCTGGACAGCTCCCAGCCGTAGCAGATGCCGTGCGCCTTCTCGGCCTCGGCGAGCCGGGCGGCGAGGTCGGCGGTCTCCTGCGCGGTCGGCGGGGGCACGCTCGTGTCGTTGTCGCTGGAGTCGAAGCCGCCCTCGCCAGCGATGATCGCCAGCACGATGCCGACGAGGATCACGCCGGTGATGATCCAGCCCGCGGCCCCGCCCTTCTTGGTCTGCTGCTGGGTGCTCACTTGCCCGCCCCCGGTCCCCGGCCGCGGAAGGACTCGCCGTGCCCGGACGTCCAGCCCCAATACCCGCTGACGTGCGAGTGGTAGCGGCGGTAGGCGCGGTCGACGTCGTCGACGCGGATGACGCTGCCGCCGTTGTGCGGGCGGACCAGCACCATGTCGTCGTTGTAGCGCAGGTACACCCCGCTGGCGTCGGCGTACTGCGACACCGGCTTCCACGCGCCGACGATGGCCGCGGTGACCGCGCTGGGCGCCTGAGTCGTGGTGTAGGCGATCTCCTCGTCCTGGTCGAGGGTCGCCGCGCGGGTGTAGGTGTTGTCCACGTAGTCGCGCACGGACGTGCCGCGGGCGAACATGGTGATCGCGATGATCCCGGCGATCGCGGCGAAGATGCCCGCGATCCAGAACCAGGTCCTGGGTTTGGTCTTGGTGCTCATCCGTTGGCCGCCGGGAAGATCTTGACGTCGTATGTGGACAGCTTCTCGCCCGTGGCCGCCTCCCAGGGGGCGTCGCCGTAGGACTCGAAGGAGAGGAGCCGGTCGCGGCTCTTGTAGTCGTGGTAGCGGACGGAACCGTCCTTGAGGCCGGTGGTCGCCTCGGTGGTGTAGGTCGCCGTGCCCTTCTCGTCAGACCGGTACTCGACGCCGTCGAGGGTGAGGGTCTTGGGGCCGGGCCGCAGCTCGGTGTCGATCTCGGTCCACGCCACCAGGACCAGGTCGGGGTCCTCCTCGACGGAGAGCCAGACCCGCTCCTCGGTCGCGGTCTCCAGCAGGTGCTCCGACCAGGTCCAGCCGCCCTCGTCGCAGCGCACGGAGCCGCGCACCGAGTAGGAGACGCCGCGCAGCTCGACCAGGTCGCCCGCCTTGAGGGAGCGCGGATCGCCGTAGACGGCGTGGTGGTCGGAATCGGCGAACGGGTCCTGCGGGGCCGGGGCCGCCGGTGGACGCTGCTGCCGTTTGCGCACCACGAGCCCCGCTATGAGCGCGCCGATGGCCGCGGCCACCACGATCAGCAGGACGATGCCGAGCCCGTCCACTTGCGACCCCCTACCCGATTGGCTGAACCAGCCGACACGGTAGGGGATGGACTCGCGGGTCGTGAGAGGAGTGTCCTAATTGCGACCAAGGGAACACGCACGGCGGCGCGGCGTGTTCAGCGCGTCGTCAGGCCGCGGTGCATCTCGTAAAGCCGCTGCGCGAGCGCCCGCCGGTCGGCGGGTCCGATGAGCACGCGGTCGCCGGGCAGCGCCAGGTTCAGGTACCGGCCCTGCACGGTGTCGGCGTAGCGCAGCGGCGCGGGCACCTTGTGCCTGCGGCCCGCGCTGTCGCGCACGGCCGTGAACAACTGCCCACCGCCGGTTGTCGGCAGCTCGGTGATGCGCTGGACCTCCCGCACCTGCGGCGGGGCCTGCCGGGTGCCGACGCCGGTCGCCGTGCGCTGCCGCCCGCCAGCGGCGCTGCGCACGTCCTCGCCGAACACCGTGATCACCTGCCCGCGCCCCGGCGGCACCTCCGGCGTCTGCGCGACCAGCGCCTCCGCGGGGGCCTCCGGGTTCACCGGGACGATCGAGACCACGCCGTCGTCGTTCCTGACCAGCACGGCGGTGCGCCCGGTCACCGCGACCAGGACGCCCACCGTCCGCTTCGCCTGGCTGATCCACCCGTAGAACTCCGCGCGCGGCGTGCACAGCATCGCCAGCACGGCGAGCATGTCCGCGTCGACCCGCCCGCGCTGGTCGATGCCACCGGCGCGGGCGAGCTCGTCGCGGGCCATCTGCTCGGCCCTGCGCTCCTCGTCCCGGGGAAACCACAGGGCCTCCGGCGAGATGGTGAGGTGCAGCTGTCCCAGCCCCTCAGCCTTCACCGTCCTGGCGACGGTGTTGACCGACAGCTTGAGCGGCCTGTCCAGCACCTACTACTCCCCAATCACCGGCGGGGCCGTCATCTGGTCGGTCCCGAACAGGCTGTCCGGGTCGTCTTCCACGAGGAACGACGCGCGCGTGTGCTCCTCGTCCTCGCCACCCTGGCCGCGGGCGCCGCCCGCGCCGCCGCCCATCGGCGCGCCGCCACGGCCACCGGCGCCGCCAGCGCCCATGCCGCCAGCGCCCATGCCACCGGCGCCGCCCGCGCCGCCGAAGCCGCCCCGGCCCGCGCCGCGCGCCTCCTCGGCGCCGACGCCCATGCCCGCGCCGAATCCGGCGGGACCGCCGCGCAGGCCGCTGGAGCCGCCGAGCCCGGGCCCGCCGGGGCCTCGGGTGGCGGGGTTGCCACCGGGACCGCCGCCCGGGATGCCCGGGGGCCGACCGCCGGGGAAGCCCGGCGGACGCCCGCCCGGCCCGTTCGGACCGCGCCCGTTCGGCGGGTTCTGCCCCGGCCCGCCCGGCGGGTACGGCCCGGGGTACGGGCCCGGGTAAGGACCGGGTCCGGGCGTCGGGCCGGGGCCGGGCTGGTAGGGCCCGGGGCCGCCCGGCAGGTAGGGCCCGCCGCCGCCGATCGGCGGCTGGTAGCCGCTGGGGTTGGTCGGGTCGTAGCCGCTCGGGTTCGTCGGCGGCCTGCCGCCGGTGTCCCAGCTGCCCCCGTTGTCGTCCGGGTTCCCGCTCGGCGGCGTCACGTTCTGCCGGTCGTCGCCGCCCCCGTCACCGTCGCCGTCGTCGCCACCGCCGGGCTTGTTGATGGTGATCTGGGAGTTGTCGGGCTGCATCTGCCCGTACTGCGTGGGCATGTTCTCGCCGTTGTGGAGCGACGCGCTCTCGTAGGCCTGCATGACCTTGACGTTGTTCTCATTGGCCGCGCGGTTGGCCTCGACCTGCTGCTCGTAGTCGTCGCCCGCCCCGCCGAGGCTCCACACGTTGTCCCAGAACCCCGGCTCCTCCGGCACGTTCGGGATCGGCTGCACCGAGCTCTTGGCCTGGTCGTAGGACTCCACCTGCCGGTGCGTCAGATCCTGCACGTTGTGCAGCTCCGGCTGCGCCAACTCGTGCTCCACCGCCAACGGCCCCGCACCCCGCTGAGCCGCCCCGGCCGAAGGCCCCTCCCAGATCGCCTCCATGTCAATGGTCAGCGACCGGATCTCCGATGCCAGCAGGTCGTACTCCTGCTTGGCGGAATCGACCTTCGTCGCCGCCTGGCTCAGCTCCTGCCCACCCCGACCGTTGACGAAGTTGTCGTAGATCGCCTGGCCGGACATGCACTGCATCTGGAACGACATGGCTCAGCCCCCGTTCTTCAGGGTGTCGACGACTGCCGCGGCGACTTCCTTGACCTGGTCACACGCGGTCTTCGGCTCCGCCCGCCTGCTGAAAACCGAGAAATGAAGCTGATCCGTCACACCGACCGAGATGGTGCAGTAACCACGTGACCGGTTGTCGCTGGCGTGCTGGTAGACGGCCGGGTAGCCGTTCACGGTCGTGGGCTCCCAGTACTCCCACTGCCCCTGCTCCTGACCTCGGTAAAGGTCAGCCAACCCGTTCTTGTTGGGAACGATGTACGACACCACGAAGGTGACGAGGTCCGGCGTCTTCCACAGGCAGGAGGGATCGGTGTCCTCCGGGTCCGAGCCGAACGCCTCGAGGTTCCCCAGAGCACGCTGCTGGTCGGCGGTCAGTGAGCTGCAGGGATCTTTGAGCTGTTTCGTCGCGTCCAGAGGATTCTCGACGGAGGGCGCTCCATAGCGGTCGTTCTCGGCCGTCGTCGTGGTCGACCCGCTCGTGGGGCGGGGATTGGTCGTCGTTTCTCGATCACCGCCAGGGGTCGGAGTTCCGCTCTCGCTGCAGGCGCTGAGTCCGATCACGCAGAGGGCGGCGACGGCTGCTCCGATGAACCGAGTGGGCATGGTCGGTCAAGCTCCCGAGTTGTTGACGGTGGCGGTGTTCTCGCTTTCGGTACCGGCGTAGTCCGCGCGGGCAGCCTTCAGTTTCTCGATGTAGCCCTTGGCGTAGTCGGACATCACGATGTTGTGGTCCAACGCGGCCTGGAGGCTGGCCTTGGTCCTCTCAGCCTCGAAGTTGCTGGGCGCGTCTTCGGCAGGAGGGAGAACGTGTGCGAGTGCGTCGTCGAGCTTGCTACCGCCCTCATCGATCTTCACCAGGATGCTTTCCCAGCGCGCGATCAGGGCGTCGAGTTCGGCGAGGCTGGAGATGGCGAAGCGGCCGCCTTCGCCGCCGCCGCCGGAGGAGTACATGGCCGTGGCCGCGGGACCGAGGAACGGCAGGTTCTCCAACACGGTGATCATGTTGACCTGCTGGTCGATCTGGTCGCCCGCGGCGGGCGGCTGGTCGGTCGTTGGCTCGGTACCGGTCCCATCCGGCATGGGTGCCTCCCCGTCAAACACCTGTATCCGCCCGACAGGGTACCGATCGGGCGGATCAGGCATGGGCCGAATGGGGAAATCAGGCGGACAGGAGTTGCGCGCACCTGATCAGGCCCAGGTGGGAGTACGCCTGGGGGTGGTTGCCCAGCGACCGTTCGGCCACCGGGTCGTACTCCTCGGGAAGCAGGCCGGTGGGTCCGGCGGCGTCGACGATCTGGGCGAAGAGGTCCTCGGCCTCAGTGCGCCTGCCGGTCAGCAGGTAGGCCTCGATCATCCAGGCCGCGCACAGGTGGAAGCCGCCCTCGTCGCCGGGGAGGCCGTCGTCGCGGTGGTAGCGGTAGACCGTGGACCCGCTGCGCAGCTCGGCCTCGGTGGCGGTCACCGTGGCCTGGAAGCGCTCGTCGGCGGGGTCGATCAGGCCGACCATGCCGATCAGCAGGGTCGCCGCGTCGAGGTCGGTGCCGTCATAGGCGGTGGTGAACGAGCGGACCTCGTCGTTCCACCCGTTGGTCAGCACGTCGGTGGCGATCTCGTCGCGCAGCGGCTCCCAGGTGGGATCGATGGCGCGGCCGTGGGTCTTGCCCAGCTTGAGCGCGCGGTCGATCGTCAGCCAGCACATCACCTTGGAGTACACGTGGTGGCGCGGCCGGTGCCGCTCCTCCCAGATGCCGTGGTCGGGCTCGTGCCAGCGCCGGGCCACCGCCTCGGCCATGGCGCAGACCATGCGCCAGTCGTCGTCGGTCAGCGAGCCCCGCACTTCGGACAGCGCGGCCACCAGGTCGACGACCGGCCCGAACACGTCCAGCTGGACCTGCTGGTTGGCGAGGTTGCCCACGCGCACGGGACGCGAGCCCGCGTAGCCGGGCAGCGTGTCGATCACGGCCTCGGGCGGCAGCGTCGTGCCCGCGATCGTGTAGAGCGGGTGCAGCCGCTCCGGGCCGGGCAGCGTCGCCAGCACCGCGTGCAGCCAGCGCAGGAACGCCTCGGCCTCGGCCGTGGACCCCAGCGAGACCAACGCCTTTGCCGTCATCGACGCGTCGCGCAGCCAGCAGTACCGGTAGTCCCAGTTGCGGATCCCGCCGATCTCCTCCGGCAGCGACGTCGTCGCCGCCGCCATGATCGCGCCGGTCTCCTCGTGGCAGAGCCCGCGCAGGGTCAGCGCGGAGCGGGCCACCAGGTCCTTCTCGACCTGCGGCAGCACGAGCGTGTCGAGCCAGTTGGACCAGTACGTCCCGGCGACGGCCTTGCGCTCCTCCAGCGGGACCGGGTTGGGCGCGAGGTCGTCGGTGCCGCAGCGCAGCTCGAACACCACCGGCGCGTCCGAGGTCAGCTCGACCCGCGCGCGGGCGGTGTCGTGCATGCCGTCGGAGACGATCTCCCAGCGCACGCCCGGCGAGCGCAGCGCGATCGGGTCGCCGGTGCCCTGCACCAGCAGCCCGTCGGCGCGCGCCTCCAGCCGCACCTGCACCTGCCCGAACTCCGGGCGCGGCGCGAACTCGACCAGCGCGGTCGCGTTGCCGGTCAGCACCCGGGTCATGTCGGTGCGGAACGGGTCGGCGTCGTTGTCGAGGAAGTCCGTGACCAGCAGCCCCGACCAGCGGGTCTCCACGGTCATCGTGCCCGGCAGGTACCGCTGGCCGAGCGGGAGGCCGCCGCGCTCGGGCGAGACGCTGAAGTGCCCGGCGCCCGGCCCGCCCAGCAGGTCGGCGAACACCGACGCCGAGTCCGGCTCGGGGTGGCACAGCCAGGTCAGCCGCGCGTCCGGCGTCACCAGGGCGACGGAGCGCTCGTTGGCCAGCATCGTCAGCCGCTCGATCGGCACGGCCTGCTCGCCGTACAGCCACGCGCGGCGCTCCTCGAGCAGGAACGCCAGGACGGTCGCCACCGTCGTCGGGTCGTCGATGCGGTACCCGGCGAGCGACACGCCCTCGCCGACCTTGATGCCCAGGTCGGGCCCGCTGATCCGGGCGAACGCCTTCTCGTCGGTCACGTCGTCGCCGACGAAGACGGTCGCCGTCGCGCCCGCCTGGTGGCGCAGGACGTCCAGGGCGTGGCCCTTGTCGGTCTGCAGGACGGCCAGCTCGATGACGGCCTTGCCCTCGGTGACGTGCACGCCGTCCCAGGTGCACGGGCCCTTCCGGACGGCGTCCAGCACGCGCGCGGCCACGTCCGGCTCGGCCCGGCGCACGTGCACGGCGATGCTCGCGGGCTTGATCTCCAGCTGCACGCCCGGCTCGCCCTCGACCAGGATCGCCAGGTCGGCCTCCAGCCGCCGGTGCAGGCGCCGGGCGTCGGCGTCGATCGCGTGCACGAAGCCCACGTCGAACTCCGAGCCGTGCGAGCCGACGAGGTGGACCTCCGACGGCAGCCGCGACAGCGTGGCCAGGTCGCGCAGGGCGCGCCCGGAGATGACCGCGGCCGTGGTCTCGTGCAGCCCGGCCAGCGCCCGCAGCGCGTGCACCGACTCCGGCAGCGGCCGCGCGTTCTCGGGGTCCTCGACGATGGGCGCGAGCGTGCCGTCGTAGTCGCAGGCGACCAGCAGGCGCGGAGTGCGGGCGATCTGCACGATCGCACGCCGCAACTCGGCGGGCAGGGCCTCGGCGGTCAACGCCTTCTCCTTGGGGATGTGCGGGGGCGGGCTCTGTCTAATGGTTGCTGTCGGGATCCAACGCGTCCAGGAACGAGCGAGCCCAACGGTCGACGTCGTGGGTCAGCACCTGACGCCTCAGAGCGCGCATCCTACGGCGACCCTCCGCTGGATCGATCGTGAGGGCAGCGTGCATGGCGTTCTTCACCCCGTCAAGATCGTGCGGATTGACGAGGAATGAACTTGTCAGCTCGGCAGCAGCGCCCGCGAACTCGCTGAGCACGAGTGCGCCCCCGAGGTCGTGCCTGCACGCCACGTACTCCTTGCAGACCAGGTTCATGCCGTCGCGCAGCGGCGTGACGAGCATGACGTCGGCGGCGGAGAAGAACGCGGCCAGCTCGGCGCGGTCGACCGACTGGTGCAGGTAGTGCACGACCGGGTGCCCCACCCGCCCGAACTCGCCGTTGATCCGGCTGACGGTCAGCTCGATCTCGTCACGCATCCGCTGGTAGTGCTCCACCCGCTCGCGGCTGGGCGTGGCCAGCTGGATCATCACGACCTCGGTCGGGTCGACCCGGCCCTCGGTGAGCAGCTCGCGCAGCGCGTTGAGCCGCAGGTCGATGCCCTTGGTGTAGTCGAGTCGGTCGACGCCGAGCATCACCTTCTTGGGATTGCCCAGGTCGGCGCGGATCTGCTGGGCGCGGTTGACGGTCTCCTTTTTGCGGGCGACCGCGTCGAGGCCCGCGGAATCGATCGAGATGGGGAACGCGCCCACCCGCACGGCCCGGTCGCCGACCTGGATGACACCGGGTCGCGTCCGCACGCCGACCGCGCCCCGGGTCGGTTCCAGGCCCAGCAGCCGCCGGGCCAGCCAGAGGAAGTTCTGCGCGCCGCCGGGCCGGTGGAAGCCGACGAGGTCGGCGCCGAGCAGCCCGCGCACGATCTCCGCGCGCCACGGCAGCTGCATGAACAGCTCGGTGGGCGGGAACGGGATGTGCAGGAAGAACCCGATCCGCAGGTCGGGACGCTGGTCGCGGAGCATCGCCGGGACCAGCTGCAGCTGGTAGTCCTGGATCCAGACGGTCGCGCCCGGCGCCGCCGCCTTCGCGCACGCGTCGGCGAAGCGGTGGTTGACCTTGACGTAGGCGTCCCACCAGGCCCGGTCGAACACCGGCGGGGCGACGACGTCGTGGTAGAGCGGCCAGAGCGTGCCGTTGGAGAAGCCCTCGTAGTAGTCGCGGACCTCGGTGCCGGTGAGCGTGACCGGGCGCAGGGCCAGGCCGTCCTCCTCGAAGTCGTCCACCTCGGCGTCGGCGACGCCGGGCCAGCCCACCCAGGCGCCCTTGTGATTGCGGAGGAAGGGCTCCAGGGCGCTGACCAGCCCGCCGGGACTGTGCTTCCAGCGGGTGGTGCCGTCGGGGAGGCGCTCCAGGTCCACCGGCAGACGGTTGGCCACGACTATGAAGTCCGAGCCGTTTCTGCTGCTCACGAGCGGTTGCCTCCTCGTAGTTGCCCTGATTCGAGGCTAACCAGGGTTGGCCGTGCCCGCGTCCTGCGTCCGGTGGGGATGGGGGGTGGCACCGCTCACGTTTCTATTCCAGCCGCCGTCGCGTGGGGCGCAGCGGCCCGGACATCCTCGGTCCGGCGATCTTGCGCTCCAGCCTGCTCAGGCCCGTTCGCACTGGTTGGGCCAGGAATTCGCCGAGCACCACGCCCGCGGCGAGGGCGAGCGCGATGGCCGCGGCGGTCATCAGGGTGGGGATGCCCGCGGTGGTCTTGGCGATGGCGAGTTCGTAGAGCGCGCGGTAGGTGGTCAGGCCGGGCAGCAGCGGGACCATCCCGGAGACGGCGATGACCAGCGGCGGCATCCGCAGCCGCCGGGCGATGAGCCCGCCTGCGAACCCGACGGCGACGGCCGCGCCCGCCGACGCGGTGATCGCGCCCGCCCCGCCGAGGGCGAGGGCGCCGAACCCGGCCGCGCCGAGCCCGCCCGCGGCGCTGGCGATGAACAGCGCCTTGGGCGTGGCGTAACTGGCCAGCGCGAAGCAGCCCGCCGCGGCCGCTCCGGCGAGGGCCTGCACGGGCAATCGCAGCGCTGTTTGCGGAAGTGGATCGGCCAGCGGTTGATAGGGGAACCCGAGGGCGACGGAGATGTTCAGCGCGAGGACGACACCGGCGATGAGCCCGGCGGTCATCAGCGAGACCTCCATGGCCCGGCCCGCGGCGGTGACGTTGTATCCGGAGATGGCGTCCTGCACGGTGGCGACGACGGACAGCCCGGACAGCAGGACCGTGATCGCGGCGCCGACGAGGACCGTGGGCCGCACGGACGGGAGCATCCCGCTGGACAGCAGCGCGAGCGCCCCGCCCGTGGCGAGCAGGCCGCCCGCGAGCTGTTGGAAGAAGAACGGCAGCGCGCGCCGGTTGAGGATCCGGCCGACCCGGTCGACGACGGCGGTGATCAGCGCGGCCCATCCGGCCATGTCCCACTGGCCGCCGATGAGGATGGTGACCGCGGCGGCCATCCCCGCCCAGGCCAGCGTGGCCACCCACCGGGGGTAGGGGTGGTCGGCGTTGACGATCCGGTCCAACTCGGTGTGCGCGTCCTTGAGCGCGACCCGGCCCGCGGTGATGTCGCGGACGAGCGTCTCCAGGTGCGCGAGCCGGGTGTAGTCCAGGCTCCGCGAGCGGACGACCCTCAGCGAGGTCACCGGGGACATCTCGGTGCCCCGGTGGCAGGCGACGGTGATCGAGGTGAAGATGACGTCGACCTCGCAGTGCGGCAGCCCGTAGGCGCTGGTGACAGCCATGATCGTCGCCGTGACGTCGGCCGCCCCCGCCCCCGAGGCCATCTGCACGTCCCCGACCCGCAGCGCGAGATCGAGAACGACGTTGACGGTCCGGTCATCCGGCAACTCCGGCCCGTGCACCGCCCCCCACCTGGGCGGTTCCGCCTTCGTCTGCCACCACATCCCATTCGCCCGCCCCCGCTGAGCGAACCACACGCCTACCACCTCCTACCCGGATTGATCGGATGACCCCACCAACATGTTGCAGTGGCCGCCCTCACCGTCTGGGAATCCCCCGGTAGGCGCAACCGCGCAGCCTTTAGGATGACCCCGGCGCACCACCCCGGCGCCGAGGCCGGCATAGCTCAATTGGCAGAGCACTCGCCTTGTAAGCGAAAGGTTGCGGGTTCAAGTCCCGCTGCCGGCTCCATCTACCTGCGGATACGTAGCAATGGCTAGCAAGATCCACTGACGGCATGAATGCCTGCGAAGTCTCTGGCGGGCGGTGGGCTCACGCCTGCCGGTCCGGAGGCGGCGCCATGCCTGGGGGAAGAGGAAGTTCCCGGGCCACCCTGCGGGGGTCGTGGTCGCAGAGGTTTCTTGGGCACTTGCCCACCTCGTGATACCAGGCGTGGCGATGGCCGAGTCCGTAGACCCAACCGATGAGGAAGTCGGCTCGCATCAGGCGCTTCAGCCACCAGGGCCTGCTCGGGCACCATTGGAAGCGTGGTTGCGGTCCCGGTCGCCCAGCCTTGATCACGCCCATTGTGGACCTCCTCTTCCTCAGGGTAGGAGCCCTGCGATGGCGCCACGGTGAAGGTGACCGGTGGTGGTCGGTGATCGCTCGACCGGGCAGGTTGGTTTGCGCTGACCTCGCGCTCGGGGGGCGGACGGGGAATACTCGGGGCGTCGCCTACCGGAAGGGGTTTGCCGTGCACGCCCGATCTGGAGACCGGCTGGTGGTCCACGGCAAGGTTGTGGGCAGCCACGACCGTGTGCTCGAAATCGTCGAGGTCATGGGGCCCGATGGCGCCCCGCCCTACCGGGTGCGGGATGACGCGGGGCACGAGACGATCATGCAGCCGGGGGCGGACTGTGTCGTGCAGCCGCGTCAGGCGAGCGACTAACGGTCCGTTGCCTGCTGACGATCACCCGGGTATGGGGGACATGATCCGCGCGGGGGCGGCCACCGACGTCGGGGTCGTCCGGGCAGGCAACGAGGACTCGCACCTCGTCGCCGACGGGGTCTACGTGGTGGCCGACGGGATGGGCGGGCACGCCGCGGGCGAGGTGGCCAGCGAGGTGGCCGTCGCGGTGGCCAAGGGGCTCGTCGGGCGGACCGTGAAGCCCGAGGACGTGCGGGCGGTCGTGCTGGAGGCCAACGCCGCCGTCCTGGCCGCGGCCCGGCGCGACCCGGTGCACCGCGGGATGGGCACCACCCTCACCGGGCTCTGCCTGGCCGACTTCCGGGGAACGCCGCACTGGGTCGTGTTCAACGTCGGCGACTCGCGCGTCTACCGGCACGTCGACGGCACGCTCACCCAGCTCACCACCGACCACACCGAGCTCGCCGAGTTGGTGCAGGCGGGTGACATCAGCCCGGAGGAGGCCGTCGGCCACCCCCTCGGCAACGTCCTCACCCGCGCCATCGGCATGACCCCGGCGCCCGAGCCCGACCTCGACGTCTTCCCGGTGGCCCCGCCCGAGCGGTTCCTCATCTGCTCCGACGGCCTGACCCTGGAGGTCCCCGAGACGGCGATCGCCGGTGTGCTGGCCGACACCGACGACCCGGGCGCGGCAGCGGAACGCCTGGTCACGATGGCCGTGGACGCTGGCGGGCGGGACAACGTGACCGCCGTCGTTGTGGACCTGCGGGGCTGAGGCGTTAACCTCAGGCTAGGTACCCTTACCTAACTGAGGAGAGGCTAATGCGGGTCGTCATGTTCGGCTTCCAGACCTGGGGGCACCGCACGCTCCACGCCTTGCTCGAGTCGGAGCACGACGTGGTCCTCGTCGTGACCCACCCGCGCGGGGAGGGCGCCTACGAGCGCATCTGGGCCGACTCCGTGGAGGACCTCGCCCGCGAGAACGGCATCCCCGTCCTCATCCGCGAGAAGGCCGACGACGACGACCTCATGCTGGCCCTCAAGGAAGCCGAGCCGGACGTGATCGTCGCCACGAACTGGCGCACCTGGATCCCGCCGCGGGTGTTCGGCTTCCCGCCGAAGGGCACCCTCAACGTCCACGACTCGCTGCTGCCCGCCTACGCGGGCTTCTCCCCGCTCATCTGGGCGCTGATCAACGGTGAGAAGGAGGTCGGCGTCACCGCCCACATGATGGACGAGACGCTCGACGCCGGAGACATCGTCGCGCAGGAGGCCGTCGAGGTCGGGCCGAGGGACACCACAAAGGACCTGTTCGACAAGACGCTCCCGCTCTTCGGCAAGCTCACCGTCGAGGGATTGGCGCGAATTGCCAAGGGCGACAAGGACTTCATCCGCCAGGACCGGAGCAAGGCCAGCTTCTTCCACAAGCGCGCCGAGGAGGACCTGCGCATCGATTGGACGTGGGAGGCCGAGGAGCTCGACCGGCTCGTGCGCGCGCAGTGCGCGCCGTACCCCAGCGCGTTCACCTACCACCGCGGGCGCAGGCTGGAGATCGTGGAAGCCCAGGTGTCCCAAGCGGTCTACGGCGGCACGCCCGGCCGGATCTTCTACCGCGAGGGCGACGGCGTCGCGATCGTCGCGGGCGCGCAGGCGCGGCGCGGGCGCAGCAAGGCCTTGCTGGTCACCAAAGTCCGGACGGACGAGGGCGTTGAGCTGACCGCGCACGAGTACTTCACCCGCATGGGCGGATACCTGACCGCCCGGCCGTAGGCGAGAGACGCAGACCACTCCCGAGGGTTGCCTGATTAGGTTAGCCTTACCTCCGTTCCGCTCCTTGATCGCGACGGAGGACAACGTGACCACTGAGGTGTACGACCTGGTCGGAATCGGGTTCGGCCCGTCCAACCTCGCCTTGGCGGTCGCCGTCGACGAGCACAACCGGCGCCACCCGGAGCGCGCGCTGCGGACGCTGTTCTGTGAGCGGCAGGCGCGTTTCGGCTGGCACCGGGGGATGCTCATCCCCGACGCCACGATGCAGGTGTCGTTCCTCAAGGACCTGGTCACGATGCGCGACCCGGCCAGCGACTTCAGCTTCCTGTGCTACCTGCGCGACCGCAGCCGCCTGGTCGACTTCATCAACCACAAGACGATGTTCCCGCTGCGCACGGAGTTCCACGACTACTTCGAGTGGGCCGCGGCGCGCGTGGCCGACCAGGTCCGCTACGGCGTCGAGGTCATCTCCGTGCGTCCGATCGAGATCGACGGCGAGGTCGCCTACTTCGACGTGGTGGCCGCGCCTGCGGGCGAGGACGCGGTGATCTCCCTGCGCGCCCGCAATCTCGCCGTCGCCACGGGTCTGCGGCCCGTGCTGCCGGAGGACGCCGAGACCTCTGACCGCGTGTGGCACAACATCGAGCTGATGCACCGCATCGACTCCCTCGACGGCGCGGGCCGCGTGCTCGTCGTCGGCGCGGGCCAGAGCGGCGCGGAAACGGTGGCACAGCTGCATTCCGCGCTGCCCGACACCGCGGTCACCGCCGTCTTCGCCAAGTACGGCTACACGCCCGCCGACGACAGCCCGTTCGCCAACCGCATCTTCGACCCCGCCGCGGTCGACGACTTCCACGGCGCGAGCCCGGAGGTCAAGGGCCTGCTCATGGCCTACCACCGCAACACCAACTACTCCGTGGTCGACCTCGACCTCATCGAGGAGCTGTACCGGCGCGAGTACCGGGAGAAGGTCGCGGGCGTGCGGCGGCTGGACATCCGCTCGGCGTCGCGGCTGCGGTTCGTGCGCGAGACCGACGAGGCCGTCTACGCCGCCGTTGAACACCTTCCGAGCGGCGAGGTCGAGACGCTGCGCTGCGACGCGGTGGTCTATGCCACCGGGTACCGGCCCGGCGACGTGTTCGAGCTGCTGGGGCGCGCGGGCGCGGTCTGCGAGCGCGACGCGGCGGGGCTGCCGGTGGTCGAGCGGGACCACCGCGTGCGCACCGCGGAGAACGTCACCGCGGGCATCTACCTGCAGGGCGGGACCGAGCACAGCCACGGGCTCACGTCCACGCTGCTGTCGAACACCGCGGTGCGCGTCGGGGAGATCCTGGAGTCCGTGCTGGCCGGGGCGTCTCGCTCAGAGCGAACGTCCGTGCGGACTGTCGGTGCCCCCGCGTAACTTCGGCCGCATGGCCACCCTTGTCACCTTCCACGCCCACCCGGACGACGAATGCATCGCCTGCGGGGGCATCATGCGCAAAGCCGCCGACGCCGGTCACCGCGTCGTGCTGGTGGTCGCGACCAGGGGAGAGGTCGGCGAGGTCCCGGACGGCTTCCTCGACCCGGGCGAGCAGCTGTGGGAGCGGCGCGTGGCCGAGACCCACGCCGCCGCCGACATCCTGGGCGTGTCGCGCGTGGAGTTCCTCGGCTACCGCGACTCCGGCATGGTCGACACCGCCGACAACGACCACCCGGCCGCGTTCTGGCGCGCCGACGTCGAGGACGCCGCCCGCAAGCTCGCCGACATCCTGATCGACGAGAAGGCCGACGTCCTCACCGTCTACGACGACTTCGGCGGCTACGGCCACCCCGACCACATCCAGGTCCACCGCGTCGGCTACCGCGCCGCCGAGCTCGCGGGCACGCCGCGGGTGTACGAGGCGACGATGAACCGCGACCAGATCCAGGCCGACGCCGCCGCCGCGCGGGAGAACGGCGAGGCCGACTGGGGCCCGCCGGAGGACATGGAGGTGGGCAAGCCGGAGGCGGAGCTGACCGCGGCGGTCGACGTCACCGCGTACCTCTCGGTCAAGCGCGCCGCGATGCGCGCGCACGCCAGCCAGATCGCGGAGGACTCGTTCTTCCTGGCCATGCCGGACGAGCAGTTCGCCAGGGCCTTCGGCACCGAGTGGTTCATCCGCCGCGACGGCGGCCCCGGCATCACCGAGACGGATTTGATGGCGGGCCTGTAGGCCACCGCGCTGCCGAGGCCGCTGGGGGTGGCCTCGGCGGCGCCGCCGTCGGCAGGGCCTGCGTGACCTGCGGTTACTTCGCTCGTTGTGGTACACCAGTACTCCCGTCGTCGGCAGAGGGTGGTGGCCATGGACCAGCGGCGTGCCCTGCCTCCCGCCGACGGGCCCGACCCGGCCGCGGGGCTGGGGCGGGTGCTCGGCAGGCTCTACCGGGGCGGCTGGGAGGTGGCCCGGCTGCTGCCCGGCGGCGACGCCGTCGAACGGCGGGTGCGTCGGATCGAGCAGGGCGTGGTCGACGAGGTCCGCAAGCGCCTGGACGGGCCCGACCCGCTCGGCGGCGGGGCCGAGTCCGCGTTGGACCGATCGCGCGCCGAGGTCGACGACCTGGCGGGCGGCGTCGACCGCCTGCCCGGCGGCACGGCCTATCGAGGGCGTCGGGCGAGCGACCGTTCCGACAGCGCCGCCCACCGATCCCGCGGCAGCACGCCCTATCGACCGCGTGGCGGCCTGTCCTCCCCGGCGCGCGGTGCGGGGGAGCCGTTGCGGGCGGCCATGGCCGAGCTGCTGGAGCGCTCGGTCACCGACAGCCGCGACGCCGCTCGTGAGCACTACTTCGCGCTCGTCATGCGGCAGCTGCTGCCCGACGAGGCGCGCATCATCTCCGCGTTGTCCGACGGTTCCGTCTTCCCGTTGGTGCACCTCGTCGCCCGCACCGGGATCGCGGCACCGCACCGGTACCTGCTGGAGAACGCCTCCACCGTCGGGCGGGCCGCGGGGGTCGTCGCGCCCGGGCTGGTGCCCTTCTACGTGACGCGGCTGCTGCGGTTCGGCCTCGCCGAGACCGGCGACGAGGTCCCGGCCCTGAACACCCAGTACGAGCTCCTGCTCACCGACGAGCGCGTCCGCGCGCTGGACGTCGGCAGGCTCGGCCCGCGCGTGATCCGGCTCTCGCTGCACGTCTCGGAGCTGGGCGCCCAGTTCTGGGCGGCGAGCGACCCGTCGGCGCGCGGGGCAGGCCGGTGATCGGGGAGATCCTGCGCGACTTCGCCGTCAACTGGCCCGTCTACGCCTCCATGCCGGTCATCGCCGCGCTCATCGGGTACGGCACCAAGCTCGTCGCCATCCGGATGATGTTCCAGCCCGTCGAGTTCGCAGGCATCCGGATCAGGGGCAGGCCGGTCCTGGGCTGGCAGGGCATCGTCCCCCGCCGCGCCGCGCGGATGGCGGCGATCGCCTGCGACACGATGACCGACCGGCTGATCTCCGCCGGGGAGGTGGTGCGCAGGCTCGACGCGGAGCGCATCGTCAAGGAGATCGAGAAACCGCTGCTGGCAGGCGTCGAGGAGATCGCGCGGGAGATCGCCGCCGAGTACCGGCACGGGCTCTGGGAGTCCCTGCCGGACGCCGTGCGCAGGCGGATCATCCGGCGCGTGCAGGACGACGCCCCCGCGGTCGTGCGCGAGCTGCTTGACCAGGTGAAAGAGGACGTCGACAGCGTCTTCGACCTCAAGGACATGGTCGTCACCAACCTGGTCAAGGACAAGGAACTGCTCAACCGGATCTTCCGGCACGCGGGCCGCAAGGAGTTCCGGTTCATCGCGCACTCCGGCATCTACTTCGGCTTCCTCATCGGGCTCGTGCAGATGGTGGCGTGGGCGACGCTGAAGAACCCCTGGGTGATGCCCATCTTCGGCGGGCTGACCGGCTGGTTCACCGACTGGCTCGCGCTCAAGATGATCTTCAACCCGAAGCGGCCCACCCGCTACCTCGGCGTCTTCGAGTGGCAGGGCCTGTTCCTCAAGCGCCGCGCCGAGGTCGCCACCGACTACGGCGAGCTGATCGCCAAGGAGATCATCACCCCGAGGAACGTCATCGAGGCCGTGCTGCGCGGCCCGCTGGCCGACCGGCTGTTCGCGCTGATCGCCCGGCAGGTGCGCCAGGTGCTCGACCGCCAGGCCGGGCCGGTGCGCCCGCTGGTCGTGCTGGCCGTGGGCAGCGGCCGCTACCGCGAGATCAAGGACTCCATCGCCGAGAAGGTGATCCAGCGCCTGCCCGAGACGCTGGCCTACATCGAGGACTACGCCGCCGACGCCATGGACATCCGCAACACCCTCGTCGCGAAGATGCGGGAGCTGACGGAGGAGGAGTTCGAGGCGCTGATCCGCCCGGCCTTCGAGCAGGACGAGTGGATCCTCATCGCCGTCGGCGCCGCGCTCGGCTTCGGCGTCGGCGAGTTGCAGGTGTTCCTCGTCGAGCACCTCAGTCGTTAGCACAGGCCCGACGAGACCGGCAACCGTACTGTTGTACTCCTCACCGGGGTTTCTGCGTCTGCGCAGGTGGGGCGGGGTGTGCGAAATGTCAGAACCGGTAGTCGCAGTATGACCCTGTTACGTTGCCTTGGTATGTCCGGAAAGCACCTGATCGAAAAGCCGTCCACCCGCGACGGCTCCGTCATGTGGCGAATCGCGCGGGATTCCGGGAAGCTGGACCTGAACTCCTCCTATGCGTATCTGCTGTGGTGCCGCGATTTCGCGGACACCTCCGCCGTGGTGCGCGTCGACGGGGCCGTCGTGGGATTCGTCATCGGATTCATCCGCCCCGCCGACCCCGAGACCGTCGTGGTCTGGCAGATTGCCGTCGATGACTCCCAGCGCGGCAAGGGTCTGGCCGGGAAGCTGCTCGACCACCTGGTCGAGCGCCTCGCCGAGCGCGGCGTGCGGTACCTGGAGACGACGATCACCCCGGACAACGCCGCGTCGATCGCGCTGTTCGACGGCCTGGCCCGGCGCAGGGGAGCGCGCCGCGAGGCCACCGCGCTGTTCGCGGCCGACGCGTTCCCGGACGACCACGACCGCGAGGACCTGCACCGGATCGGCCCCCTGCTGCCCGTGGCCGTATCCGCGTGACGAGTCAGCCGGAACAGCCCTGCCGAAACCCTGGATGGTGAGCGAATGAACGTGTTCGAGACGACCGAATCCGAGGTACGCAGCTACTGCCGCAGTTGGCCGGTCGTGTTCGACCGCGCTGTCGGCGCCCACATGTACGACGAGTCCGGACGCGAATACCTGGATTTCTTCGCAGGCGCCGGAGCGCTCAACTACGGGCACAACAACCCGGTGTTGAAACAGGCCGTCGTCGACTACATGATGGCCGACCGGGTCACCCACTCGCTGGACATGAACACGGTGGCCAAACGCGAATTCCTGGAGACCTTCCGGGACATCGCGCTGGCCCCGCGCGACCTCGACTACAAGATCATGTTCCCCGGCCCGGCTGGCGCCAACGCCGTCGAGGCCGCGCTGAAGCTGGCCCGCAAGATCACCGGCCGCCAGTCGGTCATCAACTTCACCAACGCCTTCCACGGCATGACGCTGGGCGCGCTGTCGGTCACCGGCAACTCGATGAAGCGCGGCGGCGCGGGCATCCCGCTGGTGCACGCCACCCCGATGCCCTACGACAACTACCTCGACGGCAAGGTCGAGGACTTCCTGTGGTTCGAGCGGCTGCTCGGCGACAGCGGCAGCGGCCTCAACGAGCCCGCCGCGGTGATCGTGGAGACGGTGCAGGGCGAGGGCGGCATCAACGTCGCGCGCGCGGAGTGGCTGCGCGGCCTCGCCGACCTGTGCAAGCGGCACGGGATGCTGCTCATCGTCGACGACGTGCAGATGGGCTGCGGGCGCACCGGCCCGTTCTTCAGCTTCGAGCAGGCCGGGATCGTGCCCGACATCGTCTGCCTGTCGAAGTCGATCGGCGGCATGGGCATGCCGCTGGCGCTGACCCTGCTGCGGCCCGAGCTCGACGTGTGGGAGCCCGGCGAGCACAACGGCACCTTCCGCGGCATCAACCCGGCCTTCGTCGCCTCCACCGCCGCGCTGCGCGAGTACTGGACCGACGACACGCTGGAGAAGGGCACCCTGGCCAAGGGCGAGCAGATCGGCCGCGTGCTGGACGACCTCGCCGAGGCCCACGGGCTCAAGGCCAAGGGCCGCGGCCTGGCCAGGGGCCTGCAGTTCGCCGACGGCGACACCGCGGGCGCGGTCTGCCGGGCCGCCTTCGAGCGCGGCCTGCTGATGGAGACGGCAGGCCCCGAGGGCGAGGTGGCCAAGCTGATGCCGCCGCTCACCGTCACCGAGGACGAGGTCGAGCAGGGCCTGTCCGTGGTCACCGAGGCCGTGCACGCGGTGCTCGGGAAGGAGAAGAACGCATGATCGTCCGAACCCTGGACGAGATCACCGACACCGACCGCGACGTCAAGACGCCGAACTGGCGCAGCAAGCGGATCATCCTCGCAGGCGACGGGGTCGGGTTCTCGCTGCACGAGACCGTCCTCGAGGGCGGCACGGTCAACGACTTCTGGTACGCCAACCACGTCGAGGCGGTCTTCGTCGTCGAGGGCGATGGCGAGCTGCTCGACAAGGAGACCGGCGAGACCTACCGGCTCGCGCCCGGGTCGATGTACCTGCTCGACGGGCACGAGCACCACCAGCTCCGCCCCAGGACCAGGATGCGCACCGTGTGCGTGTTCAACCCCCCGGTGACCGGCCGCGAGGTGCACGACGAGAACGGCGTGTACCCCCTGATCGTCGAGCCCACCGCTTCCTGACACCTGAGGACCCCAAGGAGGACAGACGCATGACGCTGACCGACGTAAGGACCGAGGACCGCTACCGCACGCGCACGGCAGACCCGGTGGACCTGATCGAGCGCGCCGAGCCCACGGTGTGGGCGGGCGTGGACGGTCCGCTGGACGCGGCGACGCTGGCCGCCCACGACGCGCGCGGCTACTCGCAGTACCCGGGGCTGCTCAGTCCGGCCGAGGTGCGGGCCTACCTCGACGAGCTGACCCGGCTCGCCAGCGACGAGAAGCTCAAGGCCGACGAGCGCACGATCGTGGAGAAGGAGTCGGCGGAGGTCCGCTCGATCTTCGAGGTGCACAAGATCAGCGACCTGATCGCCGAGCTCGTGCGCGACCCCAGGGTGCTCGACCGGGCGCGGCAGATCCTCGGCTCGGAGGTCTACGTGCACCAGAGCCGGGTCAACTACATGCCCGGTTTCAAGGGCAAGGGCTTCTACTGGCACTCCGATTTCGAGACCTGGCACGCCGAGGACGGCATGCCGCTGCCGCGCGCGGTGTCGATGTCGATCGCGCTGACCGACAACTACCCGTTCAACGGCGGCCTGATGGTGATGCCGGGTTCGCAGCGCACTTTCGTGCCGTGCGTCGGGGAAACCCCGGCCGACCACTACAAGGCCTCGCTCAAGGAGCAGGAGATCGGCGTGCCCAGCCGCGAGCACATCACCCAGCTCGCCGCGACGTACGGGATCGACCAGTTCACCGGGCCCGCGGGCTCGGCGCTGATGTTCGACTCGAACATCATGCACGGCTCGGGCAACAACATCACGCCGTTCCCGAGGTCGAACATCTTCGTGGTGTTCAACAGCGTCGAGAACTCCCTTGTGGAGCCCTACGCCGCGCCGTCGCCCCGACCGGACTTCATCGCGGCCCGGACGTTCACCCCGCTTTCCCGCTAACCAGGAGTTAATGAGCGTTTACGCCATCCGGGTAGGGGATTCGTGAAATCGGGCGTCCAGTACGCCTGTCCCGCCTAGGTTGTCCTTTGCGTGCTCGGGGAGGAGCCGCAAAGGGGGTTGGGACTTGTGAATGTGGGAACAGCGGAGGGCGCGGAGCCGGTTCGGTTCCGCGTCCTCGGCCCGGTCTGCGCGACCCGCGGGGACGAGGTGTTCACCGTGGGCGGACCGGGAACGCGCGCGTTGCTGGCGATGCTGCTGCTCGACGTCGGACGGTCCGTGCCGATCGCGCGGATCGTGGACGTGCTGTGGAACAACGAGCCGCCGACGACCGCGCGCACCATCGTCCAGGGCTACATCTCCCGGCTGCGCAAGTGGTTGTCCACTGTGGACCCCGGTGGCGCGGTGATCGAGACCGAGGGGTCGGACTACCGGTTGGTGGTCGACCCGACGCGGGTCGACCTGTTCCTGGCCCGGTCGCTGCTGGCCGATGCCCGCGGCAGGCCCGCGCCCGCCAGGGCCGAGCTGCTGGCCCGCGCGCAGGAGCTGTGGCGCGGCCCTGAGCTGTCCGACATCGACCAGCGGGTGCGCGCGCCGGAGCTGGCCGAGCTGCGGTTCACCGTCATCGAGGCGCGCATCGACGCCGACCTCGACCTGGGCCGCCACGATGAGGTGATGGGCGAGCTGGCGGCCCTGGTGGACACCTACCCCTTCCGCGAGCACTTCGTCGCGCAGTTCATGCTCGCTCTGTACCGCGGCGGTCGGCGCGCCGCCGCTTTGGAGGTCTACCAGCGCTTCGCGCGCCGTGCCGCTGCCGAACAGGGCCTGGAGCCGGGGATCGCGCTGCGCGAGCTGCACAGCCGCGTCCTGCGCGACGACGAGAGCCTGTCCCGCTCGCCGGGGCCGGTGACGCCCAAGGTCGGCGTGGTCACGCCCGCCGAGCTGCCCGCGCCGCCGCGCGGGTTCGCCGGGCGGGAGCCGGAACTGGCCTGGCTGGACGGGCTGCGGCTCAGCGCGGACGGCACGGGCCCGGTGATCGGCGTGATCGCGGGCCCGGCCGGGATCGGCAAGAGCGCGCTCGCGGTGCTGTGGGGAGCGCGCAACGCCCAGCACTTCCCCGACGGCGTCCTGCACGTCTCGCTGCGCGGCTTCGACCAGCGCCGCCCGCCGCTGGAGCCCGCCGAGGCGCTGGCCCGCTTCCTGCTCGCGCTCGGCGTCGCCGTGCACGACGTGCCCACCGACCTGGCCGACCGCGTCGCGCTGTACCGCTCCCTGCTGGCCGGGCGGCGCGTGCTGGTGGTGCTCGACGACGCCCGCGACGCCGAGCAGGTGCGCCCGCTGCTGCCCGGCGGCGGCACGTCGCTGGCCCTGGTGACCAGCAGGCGCAGGCTGGACGGGCTGGTCGTCGACGGCGCCCGGCTGCTCGTGCTGGACATCCTCTCCGCGGGCGCCGCCGAACGGGTGCTCGAACACGTCGCCGGGCCCGCGCGCGGCGCCGACGAGGCGGTGGCCCGCTCGCGGCTGGTGGAGTTGTGCGGGTATCTGCCGCTGGCGCTGCGGATCGCGGGCGCGCGGCTGGCCGTCCGTCCGCAGTGGACTGTCGAGGACCTGGTGGCCGAGCTGGCCGACGAGCGGACCCGGCTGGCCGGGCTCGGGCTGCCGGACGAGACCGGCGTGCGGGCCGCGCTGGACGTCACCCTGCGCGGGCTCGACTCCGCGCAGGCGGGCACCCTCGGCATGCTGGGCGTGTTCCCGGGCCAGTGGTTCGACGTGTACGCCGTGGCCGCGCTGTGCGGGGTGCCCGTCGCCGAGGCCCGGGCGCGGCTGCACGCGCTGGCGGAGGCGTTCCTGGTGGTGGAGACCCGGGCGGACGTGTTCGGGATGCACGACCTCGTGCGGCTGTTCGCCCGGGACCTCGCGGGGGACTCGCTGACGCCCTTGCGGGCGTTGTTGCGGTACTACACGGTCGTCACCGACGCGGCGCGCAGACAGCTGCGCTGTGTCGCGGACGGGCTGAACCCGGCTGCGGACCCGGTGCCGCGGCCGGAGCTGTCCGACCGGGCGGCCGCGCTGGAGTGGTTCGAGCGCGAGTGGCCCAACCTGCTGGCCTGCCTCGCCGCGGGCGCGGAGGCGGGCTGCCACGACCTGGTGTGGCGGCTGGCCTGCTTCGCCGGGGAGTACCGCCGCGTCCGCCAGCGCCGCGACGACTGGGAGTGGCTGGTCGACGTCGGCCTCGACAGCGCCCGCGCCGTCGGCGATGGCCGGGGCGAGGTCCTGCTGCTGCTCAGCCGCATGGTCATGGCCAGCCGGTTCGGGCTGGCCCCCGAGCACTTCGCCGACGCCGAGCGGGCCGTGAAGATCGCCATCGACCTCGGCGACCCGCAGATCCTGGCGATGGCGTACAACGGGCTGTCGTCGGCGCACTTCAGCTCCCGCCGCTACCCGGAGGCCCTCGACGGGTACGAGCGCGCGCTGGTCCTGGCGCGGGAGGCGGGGAACCGGGTGACGGAGGGCAACCTGCTGAACAACATCGCGCAGGTCCACCTGAACCTGGACGACCCGGGCGCGGCGATGGCCCCCCAGCGCGCGGCGGTGGCCGTCTACCGGGAGGTCGGCGACCTCGGCTCGGTGGGCCTGGCCCTGGCCAACCTCGCCGAGCTGGAACACCTCATCGGCGACTACGCGGCCGCGGAGGCCGACGCGCGGGAGGCGGTGTCGCTGGCCGAGCTCAACGGCCAGTGCCTCACCGAGGGCTTCGCCAGGGAGATCCTGTCCCGCGTCCGCCGCGACGTGGGGGACATCGAGGGAGCGCGGGCGGAGCTGGTGGTGGCGATCGACCGCTACGACCAGATCCGCTCCCCCCTGGCGGACTCGGCCCGCGCCGCCCTCAACTCCCTCCCGCCCGCCGTTTAGCCGGGATTTAGCGGCACCCCACCCCCATCCGGCAAGCTGTTCCCCCGCGCCGCTCTGGCGCACACCCGGGCGGAGGGGGGAGCCCCGCCCGACGGGCCGGTCTGCGCCAAGGGGGGACGGCGCAGACCGGCCCTTGGCGTTATCCGGGCCGGGTGGCGGACGGCTTGGCAGGCCGCAGCGGGAGGCGGCGAAGGGCACTCGGCGACGCCCACAGGCCGAGTTGGGGCGCAGGCTCGAAGCCACGGAGCCGCCGATCCGGGAGCGGTCAGACCCGAGGTGCACCGACGCTGACGACGTTCCGGTGTCGGCGCCGGTCGGGCGATGCGGGGCTGCTAGCTGGCTGGGATGCCGGAGTGGGCGGCGGTGCCGCATTGTGGGGCGCGGGGCCGGTGCGGCGGTCAGGCGATGGAGGCTTCCAGCCAGGCGGGCGGCGCAGGCTGCTGCCGCGATGGGTGGCCGGGTACCGGGCCCGGTCGACTGGGTCCAGGAGCGGTCGGCCATGAGGTCGACCGGCGCTGGCGACGTGCCTGTGTCCGCGTCGGTCAGCCGATGTGGGCTTCTGGCCGGATCGGTTGCCGGAGTGGGCGCGGAGGTGCTGGGTGCTGCTGCGGTAAGGCGTGGTCGGGCGCGGGGCCGGTCTGGCCGGGAGCCGGAATCCCTCGCCGCGCGTCCGGCAGCCAGGTCCGCCGCGTCGCCTCCGGGTGGGATGACTCGGAGGCGACGCGGTGGCGTGGGCCGGTCGGAGTCCTCAGACGTGCTGGTCGAGGGGGGTCAGTTCGGGGCGCTTGGGGGTGAGGCCGTCGCCCAGGGATTCGCCGGTCAGTTGGCGGCGGACCCAGGGGAGGAGGTGGGTGGTGGTCCAGGCCAGGTCGGCCTGGCGCATGCGCAGCCAGCGCTGCGGCGGCTCCGGGGGGAGCGGGTCGCGCCAGTCCTCCGTGGTGGGCACGTCCAGGACCTCGGCGGCGCGCAGGGCGATGCGGCGGTGGCCCTCGGGGGAGAAGTGGAGGCGGTCGTCGCACCAGGCACGGCGGTCGTGCAGCGCGCGCAGGGACCACAGGTCGATCACGCGGGCGCCGTGGGTCTCGGCGATGGCGCGGACGTGTCCGTTGTAGATGGCGACCTTGCCGCGCACCCGGCGCAGCAGGGGCTGGACGTTGGGGTCGGGGCCGGTGAACACCGCGACCTCGCAGCCAGCGGCGCGCAGGCGCTGCACCGCGGACTCGAACAGGGCGGCGACGTCGTCGACGTCACTGCCCGGGGTGATGATGTCGTTGCCGCCGCCGCACAGCGTCACCAGCTGCGGACGCGCCGCCTCGGCGATCGGCACCTGCTCGTCGACGATCTCGGCGAGCATCTTGCCGCGCAGGGCCAGGTTCGCGTACCGCAGCCGCGGATTCTGGTCCCCCATCGTCGCCGCCAGCCGGTCGGCCCAGCCGACACAGCCCCGCGGCCCGTCGTCGCCGACGCCCTCGGTGAAGCTGTCCCCTAGCGCTATCCAGCTCTCCCAACCCGGCACCGCCCGGTCCTCCCCTCGAACCCGTTGGCTTCCCCAACCAACTTGCCCAATATCTCAAGTGGGCGCCCACCTACGCTACCGTCGGTTACCGCAGCGTATGACCGGCGGCCATTATCGCCAACCGATTTCGTGCCCTCGTCCATTCCCGGGGTTAGGACTACCTCACTTTCCGGGCGTAGGGCAGGCTGGAGGCGTGAGCGACTCCCTGGCCGACCTCCTCGGCGGCAGACGCGGCGCGCTGGACGCGACCGTGCCGCCGGTCGTGTTCGGCCTGGTCTGGCTGCTCGCGAACCACTCGATCGGGTGGGCGGCAGGCGCTGCCTGCGCTGTGGCGTTGGTCATCGCCGTCTGGCGCGGGTGCACCGGCGGCAAGGCGACCGCGGTGCTGGGCAGCCTCGCCGCCGTGGCCGCGGGCGCGCTCGTGGCGCTCTACACCGGCCGCGCGCAGGACTTCTTCCTGATCCGGCTGCTGTCCAATGTGGGCAGTGGGCTGGCCTGGGCGGTGAGCATCCTCATCCGCTGGCCGCTGCTGGGCGTGGTCGTGGGCACCGTGCTCGGGCAGAAGGCCCGCTGGCGTCGCGATCCCGACCTGCTGCGCGCGTACGGCAGGGCGAGCTGGGTGTGGGTCTTCGGCCAGTACACCTTGCGCTCGGTCGTGTTCGCACTGCTGTGGTGGTCGGGATCGATCTGGTGGCTCACCGTCGCGCAGATCGCGCTGTCGTGGCCGCTGGTCGCCCTCGTCCTCGCCGCGAGCGCGATCGTGCTGCGCAGGACGCTGCCCGCCGATCACCCTGGGTTACGCCACCCGCGCGTCGAGGTCCCCGCCGACTGACCGGAGAACGCGGCGATCACCGCGAGCCGGGCAGCGCCGAGGACGCCGTCCGCCGCGGTGCGCACGTCCAGGTGCGACAGCAGCTCCCGCACCCGCACGCCGACCGGGGTGTCCGGCGCGGCGACGGAGCCCGCGATCACGACCGGCCCGGTGTGGCGCACCCGGGTCGCCAGCCCGGCGAGGCCCAGCGCCGCCCGCTCGATGATGTCGGCCGCCACCGGGTCTCCCGCGTGGGCGCTCACCAGCGGCGCGAACCGGGCCAGCGCGATCGGCGGCGCGGCGTTCACCACCGTGATCAGCTCGCCGAAAGCGTTTGCCCCCGCCTCCGCGAGCACGGCCGACACGAACGGCCCCGACGGCGCCTCCCGCTGCAGCCCGTCCAGCGCCGCCCGCACCGCCTCCCGGCCGAGCCAGAACGCCGAGCCCTCGTCGCCCAGCAGCCAGCCGTACCCGCCCGCGGTCGCCGCCCTGCGGTGCCCGGCGATGCGCATCGCGATCGACCCCGTGCCCGCGATCAGCACCGTCCCGTCGGCCTCGGTGGCCCCCGACGCGAAGGCCACCTCCGCGTCCGACACCACCACCGGCGGCTCGGCCGCCCCGACGTCCGCCAGCGCGGCGGCGAAGCGCGCGAACACCGCGGGGTCGGCGTAGAGCTTCGACGACCCCGCCATCCCGATCAGGCACCCCGCGCACGGTCGGCCGCCCAGCGCGGCCCCGACCGCGGCGGCCATGTTCGCCGCGGCCGCGTCGACGCCGTTGGAGTTCGGGTTCGCCCCGCCCGCCGCGCCGCGCCCGACGACCGTCCCGGCCGCGTCCACGGCCACCGCTCGGGTGGTTGTGCCGCCCGCGTCGACCCCCACGGCGACGCGCGTTGCTCCATTCGGCGTAGCATGGGTGTCGGCCCGCTCCGTTCCACCCCCTCGACGGAGCGGGCTGCTCATGTCCCCGCCAGGCGGGCGCGCTCGTCCGCGGGCATCCCCGGCCCCGGCTCCACGACCACGCCTGCCGCCGTCAGCTCGCCGCCGCACTCGCCGCAGCTCACCACCGCCGTCGTCGCGTGACCGCACCCGCGGTGCCGCAGCAGCAGCGGCACGCCCGGCCCGTCGCCCAGCCACTGGTCGCCCCAGCGGATGATCGCCGCGAGCACCGGGAAGAAGTCGCGGCCCATGTCGGTCAGCACGTACTCATAGCGCGTCGGGCGCTCCTGATAGCGGACCCGGGTGAGCAGGCCCGCCCCGGTGAGCCGGTCGAGCCGCTCGGTCAGCGTGTTCCTGGCGATCCCGAGCGCGCCCTGGAAGGCGTCGAAGCGCCGGGTGCCGTAGAACGACTCGCGCAGCACCAGCAGGGTCCACTGATCGCCCATCAGATCCATCGTGCGGGCGATGGAGCAGGGCCAACGCGCGAACGAGGTCCTCCGCATCGGGCCAGTGTAGGGAGATCGTGAGATCGCGCACAGAGACCGAATGGCTACCGTGTGCGGGTCACCTTGCTCAGGCCGCGCGGCGCGTCCGGGTCGCCGCCTCGGGCCAGCGCCAGGCCGTGCGCCAGCCGCTGCAGGGGCAGGATCTCCAGGATCGGCGCCACCTCCTCGGGCGCCTCGGGCAGCTCGATCCGCAGCGTGGCGGGCACCGACGCGGCGGCGGAGCCCGCGGCGATGATGTCCGCGCCGCTGGCCGCGACGACCTCGAGCGCCTCGCGCACGGCGTCCCCGCCCCGGCCCGCGCTCGCCACCGCGACCACGGCCGTCTCCTTGTCGACCGCGGCCACCGGGCCGTGCAGCAGGTCGGCCGCGCTGTAGGCGCGCGCGGGCAGGTAGCTGGTCTCGGCGAGCTTCAGCGCCGCCTCCGCCGCGGTCGCCGAGGAGTACCCGCGGCCGGTCGTCACGACCCGGTCGACGAACCGCAGCCGCGCCACGGCCTCCTCGACACCCTCCGCTCCCAAAGCGGAGGCGCTCAACGCCCCGATGTCGGCGACGGCCTCGCCGGAGCCCCCGCGCACGGCGTCGATGAGCAGGTACAGCGACAGCAGCGTCGCCGTGTACGTCTTGGTCGCCGCCACGGCCAGCTCCGGCCCGGCGCCGATGTCCACCGCCAGCTCCGCGGCCCCGGCCAGCGGCGAGTCCGCGGTGTTCGTCACCGCGACCGTGAGCGCGCCGCGCGCCCGCGCCGCGTGCGTGGCCTCCACCAGGTCAGGCGACCCGCCGCTCTGGCTCACCGTCACGTACAGCACATCCGTCAGATCGGGCTTGGCCCCGTATAGCGTCGTCGTCGAGGGCGACACCGACCCAGCGGGAAGGCCCAGCAGCACCTCGGTGAGGTACTTCGCGTACAGCGCCGCGTGGTCGCTGGTCCCGCGCGCGGCGAACAGCACGAACCGGGGCCGCGCCGCCGCGATCCGCCCGGCCACGTCGGCGAGCGCGGAGCGGCGCTCGACCAGCCCGGCCAGTACCTCGGGCTGCTCGGCGATCTCGGCGCGCATGCGCTCGCCGGGGGGCGGGTTCGTCATCGACGGCTCCTCACGCGTTAAGGTCTAGACCAATCATAGCGCGGTGGCCGCCCCGGTAGTCCACATCAGCGGGGGTGGTTCACACCTGTTCACGCCCGTTCACCCGGGGTGTGATCGCGGAGACGGGCCTGGACAGGGCATTCTGTACGCGGGAGCGAGACACAGGAGGACACCATGCTGGAGATGTCCACTGCCGAAGGTTCGGTGGCCAGGGGGCAGCGCGAGCCCAAGTACTGGGGGCTCAAGCGCCATCTGCTCGACCTGCTCGGCAGCCTGCCGCCCGGCTCGCCCATCCCCACCGAGCGCTCGCTGGCCACCGAGTTCGACGTCTCGCGCACCACGGTCCGCCAGGCGCTGGCCGAGCTGACCGTCGAGGGCAGGCTGCTGCGGGTGCAGGGCAAGGGCACCTTCGCCGCCGAGCCCAAGGTCGCCCAGCGGCTGCAGCTGTCCTCCTACACCGAGGACATGATCGCCCAGGGCCGCGAGCCGTCGTCGAAGCTGCTGGACGTCTCCGAGATCCCCGCCGAGGCCGAGCTGGCCCGGCTGCTGCGCATCCGCGCCGGGGCCAAGGTGCTGCGCCTGCACCGGCTGCGCCTGGCCGACGGCGAGCCGATGGCCATGGAGACCACCCACCTGCCGCTGGGCCGCTTCCGGGGCCTGCGCCGCTACGTCAGCTCCGGCGGCTCGCTCTACCAGATCCTGCGCGAGCGCTTCGACGTCGAGATGGGCCACGCCGAGGAGACGATCGAGACCGCGCTGGCCGGTCCGCACGAGGCCGAACTGCTCGGCGCCGACGTCGGCATGCCCATGCTGCTGCTGTCCCGGCACTCCTTCGACGTCGACGAGCGCCCCTTCGAGTGGGTGCGCTCGGTCTACCGCGGCGACCGGTACAAGTTCGTCGCCACCCTCAACCGGCCGTGAACACCGGGCGATGAGCACCGTCCGGTGGGGAACACCCGCCGCGAGGGGCATCCTCGCCACCGCCATCCTCGGCTCGGGGATGGCCATGATCGACGGCACGGTGGTCAACGTCGCCCTGCCGCACATGGGCGCCGAGCTGGGCGCCGCCGTCGCCGGTCTGCAGTGGATCGTTGACGGCTATCTGCTCGCGCTGGCCGCGCTCATCCTCGTCGCGGGCTCGCTGGGCGACCGCTATGGACGGCGGCGCGTCTTCGTCGTCGGCGTGATCTGGTTCGGCGTCGCGTCGGTGCTCTGTGGACTCGCGTGGTCACCGCAGGTGCTCATCGGCGCGCGCGTGCTGCAGGGCGTCGGCGGGGCGCTGCTGACCCCGGGCTCGCTGGCCATCCTGCAGTCGGCGTTCGTCCGCGAGGACCGCGCGCGGGCCATCGGCGCGTGGTCGGGGCTGTCCGGCATCGCCGCCGCCGCCGGTCCGGTGCTCGGCGGGCTGCTGGTGCAGCTGTGGTCGTGGCGCCTGGTGTTCCTGATCAACGTCCCGATCGCCGCGCTGTGCGTGTGGCTGGCCTACCGGCACGTGCCCGAGACGCGCGGCGCGGTCGGCCGCATCGACGCCCGCGGCTCGGTGCTGGGCGCGGTGGGCCTCGCCGCGGCCACGGCGTGCCTGGTGGAGGCGCCGGTCCGCGGCCTGGACTGGCTGGTGGTCGGCTGCGGCGCCGTCGGCGTGGTCTCCCTGGTCGTCTTCGTCGTCCACCTGCGACGCGCGGCGGACCCGCTGGTGCCGCCGTCGCTGTTCGCCGACCGCACGTTCACGATCTCCAACGCGCTGACGTTCGTCGTCTACGGCGCGCTCGGCGGCGGCCTGCTGCTGATGGCGATGCAGTTGCAGGTGTCGCTGGGCTACAGCCCGACCGAGGCGGGACTGGCGGGCATGCCGATCACCGTCGTCATGCTGCTGCTGTCGTCGCGCTTCGGGCAGTGGGCGTCGAAGGCGGGGCCGCGCTGGTTCCTGGTCGTCGGCCCGCTGCTGGTGGCCGCCGGGATGCTGCTGCTGATCCGGGTCACGCCGGGCACGTCCTACCTCGGCGCGGTGCTGCCGGGCGTGCTCGTCTTCGGCATGGGCCTGGCCGTCGTCGTGGCCCCGGTGACGGCGACCGTGCTGGCCGCGGCGCCCGACGAGCACGCCGGGGTCGCCTCCGGGGTGAACAACGCCGTGGCCCGCACCGGGAGCCTGCTGGCCATCGCCGTGCTGCCCGCCGCGGCGGGCCTGTCCGGCGACGCCTACACCGACCCCGCCGCGCTCACCGCGGCCTGGCAGAACGCGCTGGTCATCGCCGCCGTCATGGCGGCCATCGGCGGTCTGCTGGCCATCGGCGTGCGCGGCAACGTGCTGGCCGAGGCGCACACGCCGGAGGAGACCGCCGACGCGCCGCACCCGGGCGAGTGCCTGCACTGCGACATCGACGCGCCGCCCACGCACGTCAGGAACTGAGGATCTCCGAGAGCATCGCCGGGTCGACGTTGCCGCCGGAGATGACCGCCACCGCCTTGCCCTCGGGCAGGTCGCGGAACAGGTAGCCGGCGACCGAGACCGCGCCGCTGGGCTCGGCCACCAGGTTCGCCTTGTGCGCGAGCAGCGCGACGGCCGCGCGGATCTCGTCCTCGGAGACGGTCACGATGCCGTCCACGTACGCCTGCTGGTGGGCGAAGGTCAGCGGGGACGGCTGGCTGCGCAGGCCGTCGGCGATCGTGCGGTTGCGGTCGGCCACCGACCAGTCGACCAGGCGGCCCTCGGCCAGGCTCGCCGCGGTGTCGGCGGCCAGCTCCGGCTCGACGGCCCACACCTGCGTCTTCGGCGAGCGGTTCTTGATCGCGGTGGCCACGCCGGAGATCAGCCCGCCGCCGCTGACCGGCACCAGCACCACGTCGGCGTCGGGCAGGTCGTCGGCGATCTCCAGGCCGATCGTGCCCTGGCCCGCGATGACGTCGGGGTGGTCGAACGGCGGCACCAGCGTCGCGCCCGTCTCCTCGACGATCTCGTACGCGCGCGTCTCGCGCTGCCCGACCGCGCACAGCACGACCTCGGCGCCGTGCGCACGGGTCGCGTCGATCTTGACCCGCGGGGTGTCCTCGGGGACCACGATCCACGCCCGGATGCCGAACTCGCGCGCGGCGTAGGCCACGGCCTGGGCGTGGTTGCCGCTGGAGTACGCCACGACGCCGAGCGCGCGCTGCTCGTCGGTCATCCTGGCGATCGTGTTGTACGCGCCGCGGATCTTGAACGCGCCGATGGGCTGCAGGTTCTCCGGCTTGAGCCAGAGCGGGCCGCGCGGGGCCCACGGGCAGGGCAGCAGCGGCGTGCGCACGGCGGTTCCGGCGACGCGACCGGCCGCGGCTTCGATGTCGGCGAGGGTGACCAGGTCCACGTCAGCCAGTCTGCCTCAGCGCGGCGAGCAGATTCGCCGCCGCGGCGGCCGGATCGGTGGCTTCGGTCACAGCCCGCACGACCACGACACGCTCCGCGCCCGCGCGGGTGACCTCCGCGATCCGTCCCTCGTCGATGCCGCCGATGGCGAACCACGGCCGGTCCGGGCGCAGCGCCGCGGTCGCGCGCACGAGGTCGAGGCCGGGGGCCGGGCGGCCGGGCTTGGTGGGGGTGGGCCAGCAGGGCCCGGTGCAGAAGTAGTCGACGCCGGGCTCGCGCGCCGCGGCCGTGGCCTGATCGAGGTCGTGGGTGGAGCGCCCGATGGCCATGTCGTCGCCGACGACCGCGCGGGCGAGCGGGACCGGCAGGTCGTCCTGCCCGAGGTGCAGGATGTCCGCGCCCGCCGCCTTGGCCACGTCGGCGCGGTCGTTGACCGCCAGCAGCGCGCCGTGCTCGGCGCACCGCTCGGCGATGACCGCCAGCGCGGCCAGCTCCGGGCGCGCCTCCAGGCCCTTCTCCCGGAGCTGGACGACGTCCACGCCCCCGGCCAGCGCCGCGTCGACGAACTCGCCCAGGTCGGGCCGCAGCCCCGTGCACAGGTACAGGCGGGCGGCGGCCAGCCGGTCGCGGATCTGGGTGGCGTCTAGTCCGGGCATGCGGTTCACGCTACGGTTGGGACCTGGTCGCACGGGAGTCCGGGTACGGGCTGAGAGGGAGCTGCGCCGCTCCGACCGTCGAACCTGATCCGGGTCATGCCGGCGCAGGGAGCGTGGGAACTGTGGAAAGCGTTGCCGTCGTGGGTGGCGGTGTCATCGGCCTGTCGTGCGCGTGGCGGCTCGCCGCCGCCGGGCACCGGGTCCGGCTCATCGATCCGGCGCCCGCCCGGGGCGCGTCCTGGGTGGCGGGCGGGATGCTGGCGCCGCTGACGGAGTCGTGGCCGGGCGAGGAGGCCGCGCTCGACCTCGGCGCCGCCGCGCTGGAGCGCTGGCCGTCCTTCGCCGACGAGCTGGGCTTCGAGCTGCGCCGGGAGGGCACGCTCGTCCTGGGCGTCGACTCGGCCGACACGGCCACGCTCGACGTCCTGGCGGACTTCCTGGCCGCGCGGGGCCGCGAGGTGGACCGGCTGACCGGCCGCGCGGCGCGCGCCCTGGAGCCGTGCCTGGGGCCGCGGGTGCGGTCGGCGTTGTCGGTGCCGGGGGACCTGGCGGTCGACAACCGGGCGCTGCTGGCGGCCCTGCTGCGCGCGTGCGACGCCGTGGAGTTCGTCGCGGAGCAGGCCGTCGCGGTCCGGCCGGGCCGGGTGGAGTTCGCCGGGCACGCGCTGGACGCGGACGTGGTCGTGGTGACCGCGGGCGCCCACAGCCGCGGCCTGCACCCCGCGCTGACCGGCGTGGTGCGGCCGGTGAAGGGGGAGATCCTGCGGCTGCGGGCGCGGGCGGGCACGCTGCCGCCGCCGTCGCGGACCGTCCGCGCCCTGGTCGCGTCCCGCCCGGTGTACCTCGTGCCGCGCGCCGACGGCGAGCTGGTCCTGGGCGCGACGCAGCACGAGGTCGGCTACGACACCGAGGTGACGGCTGCGGGCGTGCGCGACCTGATCGCCGACGCCGAGCAGGTCATGCCGGGCATCGGCGAGTACGCGCTGGTCGAGACCGCCGCGGGCCTGCGCGCGGGCAGCCCGGACAACGTGCCGGTGATCGGGTGGCTCGAACCCGGCGTGCTCGCCGCCACCGGCCACCACCGCAACGGCCTGCTGCTGGCCCCCACGACCGCCGACGCGGTGGTGGCGCTGGTGGCCGGGGAGCCGGAGCCCGCGGCGACGTCGCCGTCCCGCTTCGCGAAGGGAGTCCGATGAGGATCGTCGTCAACGGCGTGCCGCGCGAGGTCGCCGACGGCGCGACCGTCGCCGAGGTGCTGGCCGCGCTCGGCCTGCCGTCCGCGGGCATCGCCGTGGCCGTCGACGGTGCGGTGGTGCCGCGCGCGTCGCACGCGGTGACCGTGGTGGCGCCGGAGGCGTCGCTGGAAGTCCTGACCGCTGTCCAGGGAGGCTGACATGGACGACCCGCTCGTCATCGCCGACCGCGAGTACTCGTCGCGGCTGATCACCGGCACCGGGGGCGCGGCCAACCTCGCCGTCCTCGAACGCGCCCTGGTCGCCTCCGGCACCGAGCTGACCACGGTCTCGCTGCGCCGGGTCGACGCGGGCGGCGGCACCGGCGTCCTCGACCTGCTGACCCGCCTGGGCATCGACCCGCTGCCCAACACCGCGGGCTGCCGGACGGCCGCCGAGGCCGTGCTGACCGCTCAGCTGGCTCGCGAGGCCCTGGGCACGAACTGGGTGAAGCTGGAGGTCGTCGCCGACGACCGCACCCTGCTGCCCGACCCGGTCGAACTGCTGGACGCGGCGACGACCCTGGTCGACGACGGCTTCGTCGTCCTGCCCTACACCAACGACGACCCGGTGCTCGCCCTGCGGCTCGAGGAGGCGGGCTGCGCCGCCGTCATGCCGCTGGGTTCGCCGATCGGCACCGGCCTGGGCATCCGCAACCCGCACAACATCGAGCTGATCGTGGCGCGCGCGTCCGTCCCGGTCATCCTCGACGCCGGGATCGGCACCGCATCCGACGCCGCGCTGGCCATGGAGCTCGGCTGCTCGGCCGTCCTCCTGGCCACCGCCGTGACCAGGGCGGAAGACCCCGAACGCATGGCCGCCGCGATGCGCCACGCCGTCACCGCAGGCCGCCTCGCCCGCGCCGCGGGCCGCATCCCCCAACGCTTCTGGGCCCAAGCCTCAAGCCCGCCGAGGTGACTCACACCCCCAACCGCCCCACGACGATCTCCGCCGCGGAGACGGCCGAGTCGCAGGTGTCGGCGAAGTCGGGTGCGGGCTTCCCGGGGCGGTAGTCGATGCGGAATCCCTGGTCGCTGTCGGTTCCGACCGCGACGTAGCAGCTGTCCCCGGCTTCTCCGGAGCCGTATCGGACGGCGGGCATCCCGCTGATCTCGAGCGGCTCGAAGACCTCGGACGAAGTCTTGTGGTGGTAGGCCATCACCAGCGGCGACCCGACCGGCGATGCCTCGAACAGGGCCAGGTCGAGGCTGCCCGCGTCGAGGTCGCCCGAGGAAGAGCAGGAAGCCAGGTCCCGGCTGAACTGTTCAAGCTGCCGCACCTCGGCGCCGAGGTCGAACTCCCGAAGGTCTTCCACCGGAGTCAGCGCGCACGGCTTCGAGAGATACGGATCCATATCGATCGGCCGGTGTACTGGTGGAGCCGACGGTGTCGGCAACGCCGCACTCGTCGATGTCGGCCGCGGTGCTGTGGTCGGGTCGCCGCCGATCGCCTTCGAGCAGCCGCTCGCTAGGAGCAAGACGCTGAAAGCGATGGCTCCCGTGGTCACCCTGTGCATCAACGGTCCTCCTCAGGAGCAAGGCGTCGTCGAACCGCGCTTGTGGAGATGTCCGACGACGCGCTTCCGCCTGCCGCCATCCGCTCTCGCTCGTTCTCGACCCGTTGGTTGAATTCGTCGTCCGGGAGCCTTTCCTTCGTGAAGAAATGCTCGTAACGAAAGTCGGGGCTGTCGACGTCGGTGTTCGACGGCAGCGGGCGGTACATCGAGAAGGCCTCGTCGGCCAAGTCGCCGTCCGCCAGTCGCAGCGAGTGGCTGATCGCGTCGAGTTCCGCCTCGTAATCCCGGCGCAGCCGGTCCTCCTCGTGCACGTAGGAGCCGAGCACCTCGTTGAAGTCGGCTCCCTTGATCCCGTAGTCCACCGTCTCCACGGCGAAATCGATCACTCCCTGCGCAACCGTGGCCAAGGCGGTCCTGGGGTCCGCGAGGGCGCCGATCACGGTCTTCGCGATGCCGCCGCCGATCTTCAACGCGAACGCCGCTCCGGACTGCTCGCCGTCCCTGATCACCTTGTCAATGGCGCTGACCGTGTTGTCTGCCAATTCCAGGTAGTCCCGGCGAACATGTGTCGCCACCGCGACCGATGCGCCCAGAGCGCCAACCGACCTGGTGATGAGATCACTATGGCGATTGGTGAAAGCTTCGATATGTGTGAGTTGCTGACGAAAGGCGTCCGCAGCGGGGCCAAGCCAGTCCGACAGGTGATCGCGGGCCTGCCGCATGGCTGCCCTGAACTCCTCGGAAAGATCATATGCCACCGCGCTCGCGGCGGACTGCACGCGCTCCATCTCGTCTATGATCTTCTGTGGGTCCAGCGTGATGAACGACTCGGACCGCTGATGGAACATCGGTTTGTTCGTGGCGAGCCAGTTGTGCGCGGTTTCGGCGCCGAACGGGTTGGTGTGCACCATGAGTTCGAAGAACTTCTGGGCGAGTAGGTCGGCGCTGGTGTGGATATCGGCCTCTGAGGGCCAGGGACCGGCCATTGTTCACCCCTGTCCGTCGGCTCGGCGGTACAGGAGGACTATCTCTTCCAGGGCTTGGGCGGTCTCGTGGATGATGCCGACCGCATCCACCAAGCGAGCGGCCAGGTTGTCGCTATAAGTGGCGTACGTCACCTGGAGTGCGTCGAGGGCGGGAAGGCTTTCTCCGCCGTCGCGGCGTAATCCCTCGTGCTGCTTGAGGAGGGAGGCCGGGCGGGCGAGGTGGAAGGCCGCCTGCGGTAGCGACACGGTCGCTGCTTGATGCGCGCGGTCGACGTCGACCTCGAATCCGGACACGATTCCCCCTGGTGTTTCGGGCTGCCGGACCCAGAATGTAGCGACGTGGATGCGTTATGTACGCCGAACGCGGATATGTAGATCGATTGGGCTAACGGCGAACTGCGCGACCGAGGGCTGGCGTGCGGCTGGCGGAGGGTGGGGTTCGTCCGCTCCCCGGATGCGGCCACAATAACCGGATGAGCTCTGCGGAGACTGACATCGCGGCCCGGCTGTACCTGGCGATCGGGCGGCTGTCGCGGTCGCTGCGGCGGTCCGGCAGTGCCGGGCTCGGCCACGGGTCGATCTCGGCTTTGTCCACTTTGGTCACATCGGGCGAGCAGCGGCTCGGTGACCTCGCCGCGCGGGAGAACGTGGCCGCGCCGACGATGTCGCGGATCGTGGCCGCGCTCGTGGAGGCGGGCTACGTCGGGCGCGAGCCCGATCCGGCCGACCGGCGGGCCTGGCTGGTGAAGGCCACCGAGGAGGGCGCGCGGATCGTCTCCGGCGTGCGCTCCAACCGGGTGCGCGACCTCGGCAAGCGGCTTGACCGGCTCACCGAGGCCGAGCTGGCCACCCTGGTCGCCGCTATCCCCGTGCTGGAGTCGCTGCTGGCGGAGTGAGGAACGCCGCCGCGTCCGGCAGCCGCCACAGCGGCGACACCGGGCCGACGCCCGCCCCCAGCGGGTACGCGTGCCGCACCGACTCCACGATGAACGCCTTCGCCGCGCGCACGGCGTCCGGCAGCGTGTTGCCCTTCGCCAGCGCCGAGGTCACCACCGACGCCAGCGTGTCACCGCTGCCGTGGGTGTGACGCACGTCGAAGCGCGGGCCGTCCAGCTCGACGAACTCCGATCCGTCGTAAAGAAGGTCCACACAGGACGGATCGGTCCACAGGTGCCCGCCCTTGACCAGCACCCACTTCGGGCCGAACGCGTGCAGCGCCTTGGCCGCCTCCCGCTGCCCGGCCCGGTCGGTCACGTCGATGCCGGTCAGCAGCCGGACCTCGTCGAGGTTCGGGGTGATCAGGGTCGCGCGCGGGAACAGCAGCGTCTTCAGCGCGTCCAGCGCCTCGTCGCGCAGCAGCTGGTCGCCGTGCATCGACGCGGCCACCGGATCGACCACGAGCGGTCCGATGTGGACTTCATCGACGGCGGCGGCCACCGCGGCGATGGTCTCCGCGGTGGCCAGCATGCCCGTCTTCGCCGCCTGCACGCCGATGTCGGTGGCGACCGCGCGGATCTGCGCGGCCACCACCTCCGGCGGGATCACCGTGTAGCCGCTGACGCCCACGGAGTTCTGCACCGTCACCGCGGTCACGGCGGTCATGCCGTGCACGCCGCAGGCGAAGAACGTGCGCAGGTCGGCCTGCAGCCCGGCGCCGCCGCCGGAATCCGACCCGGCGATCGTGAGCGCCCGCGGCGGGGTCACTTGACCACCGGCAGGTACACCTTGCCGCCCTGGTCGGCGAACTCCTCGGACTTGGCGGCCATGCCCGCCTCGATGGCCTCCGCGGAGTCGAGCCCGTGCTCCTCGGCGTAGCGGCGCACGTCCTGGGTGATCTTCATCGAGCAGAACTTCGGCCCGCACATCGAGCAGAAGTGCGCGGTCTTGGCGGGCTCGGCGGGCAGCGTCTCGTCGTGGAACGAGCGCGCGGTGTCCGGGTCGAGCGAGAGGTTGAACTGGTCGGTCCAGCGGAACTCGAAGCGCGCCTTGGACAGCGCGTCGTCGCGCTCCTGCGCGCGCGGGTGGCCCTTGGCCAGGTCGGCGCTGTGCGCGGCGATCTTGTAGGTGATGACGCCGGTCTTGACGTCATCGCGGTTGGGCAGGCCCAGGTGCTCCTTGGGCGTGACGTAGCACAGCATCGCCGTGCCCAGCCAGCCGATCTGCGCCGCGCCGATGGCCGAGGTGATGTGGTCGTAGCCGGGGGCCACGTCCGTCGCGAGTGGACCGAGGGTGTAGAACGGCGCCTCGCCGCACAGCTCCTCCTCCAGCCGCACGTTCTCGGCGATCTTGTGCATCGGCACGTGCCCGGGTCCCTCGATCATCACCTGGACGTCCTTGGCCCTGGCGATGTGCGTCAGCTCACCGAGGGTGCGCAGCTCGGCGAACTGGGCCTCGTCGTTGGCGTCGGCGATCGAGCCCGGGCGCAGGCCGTCGCCGAGGGAGAAGGTCACGTCGTAGGCGCGCAGGATGTCGCAGAGCTCCTCGAAGTGCGTGTAGAGGAACGACTCCTTGTGGTGGGCCAGGCACCACGCCGCCATGATCGAGCCGCCGCGGGAGACGATGCCGGTGACGCGCCGCGCGGTGAGCGGCACGTACCGCAGCAGCACGCCCGCGTGCACCGTCATGTAGTCGACGCCCTGCTCGCACTGCTCGATCACGGTGTCGCGGTAGACCTCCCAGCTCAGCTTGGCCGGGTCGCCGTTCACCTTCTCCAGCGCCTGGTAGATCGGCACGGTGCCGACCGGGACGGGGGAGTTGCGCATGATCCACTCGCGGGTCTCGTGGATGCGCTTGCCGGTGGACAGGTCCATGATCGTGTCGGCGCCCCAGCGGGTCGCCCACACCATCTTCTCCACCTCCTCCTCGATCGAGGAGGTCACCGCCGAGTTGCCGATGTTGGCGTTGATCTTGACAAGGAACTTCTTGCCGATGATGGCGGGCTCGACCTCGGGGTGGCGGCGGTTGACCGGGATCACCGCCCGGCCGATCGCCACCTCCTGCCGCACGAACTCGGGGTCCATGCCCTCGCGCGCGGCGACGAAGCGCATCTCCTTGGTGATGATCCCGGCCTTGGCGTACGCCAGCTGGGTGACGGCGCCGTTCACCGGCTCACGCTCGGCGATCCAGGACTCGCGCAGCCGCGGGAGTCCGGAGTGGACGTCGATGTGGGCATCGGCGTCGGTGTACGGGCCGGAGGTGTCGTAGAGGTCGAGGTGTTCGCCGTTGGTCAGCTCGACCCGGCGCACGGGGACGCGCAGGCCGTCCACCTCGGTGTAGCGCTTGTGCGAGCCCTCGATGGGCCCGGTGGTGACGGCAGGACGCACGGAACGGTCGTCAAGAGCGGTCACGGGGACGCTGTCCTTCCTACGCCGGCATTACCCGGTCAGGTTCAGCGGTCGGCGACACCGGTGTCGGTCGCCCTCTCAGCCCGCCTTGGCGCGAGCTCCCGCGTTCTGGGTTTTCTCCGAGGCCGACCCTAGCCGGCGGGGGGCGTGGCTGCCAAGTGAGCATTAGGGTTGTCGACCATGGCGCGGCCGTACCCGCCGGGAGCGCGGCTCCTGGCCCGACCCGATGCGGTGCGGCCGTGCGCGGGCTGCGGCGACCCGCTCGGCCGGGGCTACCCGACGTGCGCCACCTGCGCCGATGCCGTCGACGCGTACTGGAAGGCCGACTGGGAGGCCCTGCGCGGCGACGACACGGCCGACCGCGACCTGGCCGCCGACGTGCTCGCCGAGCCAGCCGGGGTGTACCCGTGGACGTGCACCGACTGGGCGCTGCGGCTGATCCCGTGCCCGGCCTGTCGCGCCGAACTCGGCACCGGCGACCCGGGCTGCCTGACCTGCGCCCGCGCCGACCAGTCCCGCTGGGCGTGGGACCACGGCGGCATGCCGGTGGCGATGACGCAGAACGAGCACACCCTGCGGGTGGCCGTCGCCGCACTGCGCGCCGCCGACCGCCACCGCGACACCGTGGTCGCGTTCTGGCGGCTGACGCTGCCGTTCCTGCTCGTCGGCGAGACGTTCACCGCGGCGCAGGCCCGGCGCATCCGCGTCCTGCTGCTGGCCGGGCGGGCCGAGGAGCTGGCCGAGTCGCCCGGCTACGCCGCGATGACGGCCCTCCCCGACCTGCCCTGGCGCGCCTAGCCCTCGACGGCGAGCTTGATCCCGAGGCCGACCAGGGCGATCCCGGAGATCCGCTCCAGGACCGTCCGCACCCGGGGCCGCTTCAGGGCGTCCATCACCCGCGTGAGCAGGGCGAGGACGAGCAGGTACCAGATCGTGTCGATGACGACCCAGGCGGCGGCCAGCAGCACCAGCACCCACCGCCCGGCGTCCGGGTCGACGAACTGCGGCAGGAACGACACCGCGAACACGGCGAGCTTCGGGTTGGCGAGGTTCACCACCAGCCCCGACCGGAAGCCGCTCCCGCCCGGCGCCTCCCCCAGCTCCCCGACCCCCCGAGCGACCAGCGCCTTGATCCCGAACCCGATGAGCACGACCACCCCGGCGATCCGCAACACCTGGTAGGCGATCTCGGAGGCCACCAACAACACCGACAGCCCCAACGCCGCCGCCAACGCCCACACGGCGACCCCGACCTCCATCCCCACCACTGTCGCCACCGCCGCCTTCCGGCCCCCGCGCACGGACTGTCGCAGCAGCATCGCCGTCCCCACCCCAGGCACCATGGCCAGGGTGAACGACGCGACGAGGAAGGCGACGATGCTGGAACCGGTCATACCCGCAGATGGTGCGTGCGTCGGCCGGTCGGGGGAAAGCGGTTTTCACCGACCCCTCAGAACCACGCCGTCCGCACTGGAACCTCGATGACCTCGGGCGAACCATCGGACTGGAAGAACAGCGTCCAGATCTTCGCGCTCTGATCGACGTCGCCGTATCCGTACCCGTCATCGCAGGCGTAGTTCATGCGCATCCCGCTGAGCGTGGTCGTCGCGCCGCCCATCATCCCGCAGCGCTGGCCGTCCTCCAGCTCGAGGAACCACGGGTTGCCCGAGGGGGGAGCGTCACCGGGCGGCCCTTACGCATCGGACGTGATGACGATTCTGACCGCGTCGCCGCCCGTGGGGTCCGACAGGCAAAGCGCCTCGTCCGATCCGGCGAAGGGCGACACGTAGCAAGGGTCGAGGACCTGCGAGTCCTCCGTGAAGCACCGGCGGGCCCGGGAGTTCGCCGGGCTGATGCTCGACGAGTGGCAGCCGCCCACCGCCTCCTCGGTGATCCGCCACCGCGCCGTGTCCTCCGGGGCGGACATGGGGCTGAGGAGGATGACCTCGGTTGCGCGCAGGGGTTCAGGTGACGGGTGCCCGACCACCGCATTGGAGCAGCCGGAGGCGCCGAGCAGGACCATCAGCAGATTCACCACACCGCGCACGCAGGCCCCTTGGTCGTCGGACCTGCTGTGCGTCGTCGGTGAAGCGGTAGGCGTTACCCGTTATCGCCGGGCCTTTGACAGCCTCAGCCCTTGCTTGGGGCGCGCTCGGCCCAGTCCTTGGTGACGATGACGATGACGCCGGGGCTGGCGTTCTCGATGCCTGCGAAGCGGGGTTCCACGCGGATCTTGAAGGCGGCGGCGAGGGCGCGGGCGGCGGCCTCCTCGTCGGTGCCGGGGCGGAAGTACACCGTCGTCTCGTGGAGCCTGCCCTGGTGGTTGCCGACCTCCACGACGTTCCAGCCCGCTGCCCTGAGGTCGGCGGCGGCGCGGTCGGCGAGGCCGCTGATGGTGCTGTTGTTGTAGACCCGGACCTGCATGTCCGGATAGGACGGCCGGTTGTCGGGGGAGCCGGGGGCTCCCGGGCCGCCGGTGGTGCCGGGGCCGCCGCCGGGGGCGGTGGGCACGGCGCTGGGCTCGGTGGTGGCCGTGGGGGGCTGGGTCGCGCCGGTCGTCGGGGGGAGCGGGGTGGTGGTGCCGGGGCCGGAGATCTCCGTGGTGGCGCCGGTCGGCGGGGTGGTGCTGCCCGCGGGCAGGGTGATGCTCGTCTGACCGGCGCTGGGCTCGCCGTTGCCGCCGAGCAGCGTGACGACGCCCAGCACGGTGGCGACCGCCGCCACGCCGAGCAGCGCCAGTCCCGCTATCCGCGCGGGGCGCATCGGTTCGGTGGTCATCGGGGCTCCAATCCCAGCCGTCGGGCGCGTCGGGTGGCTCGTAGCCTGCGCAGCCGCTTGACCAGCATGGGGTCGGCCGCCATGGCCTCCTGCGTCTCGAGGAGGGCGTTGAGCAGCTGGTAGTAGCGGGTGCTGGACAGGCCGAAGGTCTCACGGATCGCCTTGTCCTTCGCGCCCGCGGCCTTCCACCACTGGCGCTCGAAGGCGAGGAAGGCTCGGTCCCGGTCGCTGAGACCGGGGGCCTCGGCTGGCACTTCGGCGGCGTCCATCTGCTCCTCGCGGGCGACTTCGCTGGCGCGTGCGGTCATTACACCACGTGAGCGGGCCAGGTGATCGTCACGTCCCCCGGCGCGTCCCGGTCATCTCCTTCTACCCTGCGGGTATGACAGTTCACCCGATCCGGATCGTCGGCGAGCCGGTGCTGCACCAGCCCACCAAGCCGGTCGAGGCGTTCGACGCCGAGCTCAAGGCCCTCGTCGACGACATGTTCGAGACCATGGCCGCCGCCAGAGGGGTCGGCCTCGCCGCGAACCAGATCGGGATCGGCCTGCGCGTGTTCGTCTACGACTGCCCCGACGACGAGGGCACCCGCCACTACGGGCACGTGGTCAACCCGGTGCTGACCACCAGTGAGGTCCCCGAGGGCATGCCGGACCCGGAGGACGACCTGGAGGGCTGCCTGTCCGTGCCCGGCGAGGCGTTCCCGACGGGCCGCGCGTCCTGGGCCAAGGTGACCGGGCAGGACGTCGACGGCAACCCGATCGAGGTCGAGGGCACCGGCTTCTTCGCCCGGTGCCTGCAGCACGAGACCGACCACCTCGACGGCCTCCTCTACCTCAACCGCCTGGTCGGCAGGAACTCCCGCGACGCCAAGCGCATGCTCAAGGCCAACAAGTGGGGCACCCCCGGCCTGTCATGGGACCCCGCCACCAGCGACGACCCCTTCGCCTGACCATTCAGATGGCCACATCATCCGGATGATCTGACCATCCGGATGCTGCCGTCATATGACGCAATCATCCGGATGGTCGGATCATATGATCACATCATCTAGCGCGGTTGATCAGATGATGGCATCATCTGACATGACCGCCCAGATGATGCCGTCATCTGGAATTGGCTAAGCGCGGCTCTGGGCGTATGCCTCCAGGGCCGCCAGCTGCGCGGGGTCCAGTGACGGGCGGACCCGGTCGCGGGCCGTCGCCAGGTGGGCGGCGGTGACGATCTTGGCGTCCAGGGACTCGCGCATCGCGGTGAGCGCGGCCTCGCGGATCAGGGCGGCGCAGTCGGCGGCCGAGTAGCCCTCCAGCTCCTCGGCGTACGCCGCCAGGTCCACGTCCTCCGCCAGCGGCGTGTTGCGCGCCGTGGCCGCCAGGATCGCCGCGCGCGCCTCGGTGTCCGGCGGCGGGACGTAGATCAGCCGCTCCAGCCGCCCTGGCCGCAGCAGGGCCGGGTCGACCAGCTCGGGCCGGTTCGTCGCGCCCACCACGATCACGTCCCGCAGCGGCTCCACACCGTCCAGTTCGGTCAGCAGGGCCGCCACGACGCGGTCGGCGACGCCGGAGTCCGACGACTGCCCGCGCCGGGGCGCCAGCGCGTCGACCTCGTCGAGGAAGATCAGCGCGGGGGCGGCGTCCGCGGCTCTGCGGAACAGGTCGCGCACCGCCCGCTCGGACTCGCCGACCCATTTGTCCATCAGCTCGGCGCCCTTGACCGCGAGCACGTTCAGCTGGCCCGTGCCCGCCATCGCCCGCAGCAGGAACGTCTTGCCGCCGCCGGGCGGCCCGTACAGCAGCACCCCGCGCGGCGGGGCCACGCCGAGGCGGGCGAAGGAGTCCGGGTAGCGCAGCGGCCACAGGACGGCCTCGGTCAGCGCCTGCTTGGTCTCGGCCATGTCGCCGACGTCGTCCAGGGTGATCCCGCCGGTGTTCAGGCTCGACGACATCGACGTCGGCCGGATCGTCTGCACGGCCCCCATCAGGTCGTCCTGCACCACCCGGGGCTCGTCGGCGTCGCGGTCGCGCAGGGCGGCGCGGATCGCGGCCTCCCGGCGCACGGCGATCAGGTCGGCGGCGACGAAGCCGGGCGTGCGCGCGGCGAGCGCGCCGAAGTCCACATCGGATTCCACCGGCACGTCCCGGAACAGCACCCGCAGCAGCTCGGTGCGCCCGCGCGCGTCCGGCAGCGGCACGGACAGCTCGCGGTCGATCAGGTCCGGCCCGCGCAGCCGCCGGTCGACGCCCTCCGGGTGCGCGGTCGTGGCCACCAGCGCCAGCCGGGGGTGCTCGACCGCGGCCCGCAGCGCGTCCAGCACGACCGGCGCGACCGGCGGCTGGTCGGCGGCGGGCAGCAGGGCGTCGACGTCGGTGATCAGCAGCACCGACGGCGTCGCGGCCTGCGCGGCCTCGATCGCCGAGCGCACCCGGGCCGCGGCCGCGTTGGGCTCCAGCACGGCCACCGTCGGCGCGGTCAGCTCCACCACCCGGGCCTCCGCGGCGTCGGCCACCGACCGGACCAGCGTTGCCTTGCCCACACCCTCCGGGCCCGTCACCAGCACCCCGAGCCGGGCCGCCGCACCCAGCCGCGCCAGCAGCTCCGGCCGGGTGAACGCCAGCTCGAACCACTCGCCGAGGGTCCGCGCTGCCTCCCGGGCGCCCACCAGGTCGGTCAGGGGGACCGGGGTCTCGGTCCGCTCCTGCGCCACCACCTCGGCGTCGATCACCTGCTCGGCGGCGCGCGAGACCGGCGCGCTCCCGCCCACGGCCACCGCGGCCCGCTCGCCCGTGCGGGCGCCGTCGCGCCAGCCCACGACCGTCGTCGGGTGGACGGTGACCGCGCCGGTCGGCTCGGTCGCGGTGATCGTGAGCAGCTCGTTGGTCCAGGTCATCCCGATGGCGCGGGACAGCTTGCCGCGCACGGCGCCGACGTCCGCGCCCGGCGGCGGGGCCAGGTCCTGCGGCAGCAGCGACACCGCGTCGCCGACGGTGAGGACCTTGCCCATCAGCGCCGACCGCACCGTCTCCGGGGACAGCGCCGTGCCCGCCAGCCGCGACCCCGCGACCGTGACCGAGCGCGCGGGCGCGACCTCGACCGGCGCGACGACGACCTCGCCGCCCTCGGTGACGCCCACGTTGGACATGGTGATGTCATCGAGCAGGACCACGCCGGTCGGACCGTCCACACCGGCCTCGGCGGCCAGGGCGGCGCTGACCCGGGCGCCGGTCAGCCGCACCCCGTCCCACGGCCGCAGGCCCAGCGCGTCGAGCACTTCCGGGTGCAGCCGGACGACACCGCGCCTGCTGTCGAGAGCGGACGGGGACAACCGGACGGTCAGGGTGATCTGAGGGCTCACGCGCCCAGGCTATTGCTCCCGCGACCGCTGCGTCCGGCGAAGCCCCGTACGCCGCCACGACCGGGCCATCGGCGCGCGCGCCTCGCGCAGCCGCTCACCGCGCCTGCCGACCGCGCGCCGGGCCGCGCCCGCGACCTTGCCGAACCCGGGCGGCCGCAGTCCCAGGCGTCGACCGTGGGCGCGGCGGATCGCTCGGCGCTCGCGCGGCGGGACGTCCCACGCCTCCGGGTGCTTGGCCAGCCAGTGCTTGCGGCGCACCGCGTACGGGATGTGCAGCAGGTACAGCACCAGCGCGACCGACAGCGCCAGCCACGGGTAGGTGATCACCGCCGCCGCCAGCAGGCCGACACCGACCAGCAGCGGCGCGACGGCGCGCGCGGGCACGCGCACGGTCTTGAGCGACATCGTCGGGATGCGGCTGATCAGCAGCGCCGACACCGCGACCATCCAGACGCTGACCACGGCCTCGGACTGCCACCACTGGCCGTCCCCGCCGACCTGGATGGCCACGATCAGCGGCAGCAGCGCCAGCAGGCCGCCAGCGGGCGCGGGCACGCCGACGAAGAACTCCTTGGCGTACGGCGGCTGCTCGGCGTCGTCGAGCAGGGTGTTGAACCGCGCCAGGCGCAGGATCATGCACACCGCGAAGATCAGCGCGATGACCCAGCCGAAGCGGTTGGCGCTGTCGAACTTCCAGACGTAGAGCACCAGCGCGGGCGCGACGCCGAAGGAGATCGCGTCGGCCAGCGAGTCCAGCTCCGCGCCCATCTTGCTGGTGGCGTCGAGCAGGCGGGCGATGCGGCCGTCGAGGCTGTCGAGCACCGCGGCCACGCCGATCGCGGCGATCGCGCCCGCGGGCTGGCCGTTGAGCGCGAAGTGCACCGCCGACAGGCCCGCGCACACCGCGAGCACGGTGATCGCGTTGGGCAGCAGGCGGACGCCGGGCCCGGCGGGGGCCATCAGGAGGCCAGTTCGGCGAGCACGGTCTCCCCGCCGATCGTGCGCTGCCCCGGCTCGACCAGCACGCGGCTGCCCGTCGGGACGTAGAGGTCGACCCGGGAGCCGAAGCGGATCAGCCCGTAGGTCTGGCCAGCGAGCACCTTGTCGCCGTCGTGGACCGAGCAGATGATCCGGCGCGCGACCAGGCCTGCGATCTGCACGACGGCGAGGTCGTGGCCGTCGTCGGTGCGCAGGTGGACGCTGGTGCGCTCGTTGACCTCGCTGGCCTCGTCGAGGTCGGCGGAGAGGAACTTGCCGGGCACGTGCACGGCGCTGACGACCACGCCGGTGGCGGGGGTGCGCTGGACGTGCACGTCGAAGACCGACAGGAAGACGCTCACCCGCAGCATGGGGGTCTCGCCCAGGCCGAGCTCGGCGGGCGGGACGGCCTCGACGACGTGCGACACCGTGCCGTCGGCCGGGGCGACGGCGATGCCGGGCCGCTTCGGCGTGACCCGCCTCGGCTCGCGGAAGAACCAGGCCAGCCAGGCGGTGAAGATCCCGGCGAGCACGCCTGCGCGGCGGGACTTCGCCCGGATGAGCAGCGCGGCGAGCGCACCGCCCGCCACGAACGGCCTGCCTGCGGGGTGCAGCGGCGGGATGATGCTCTTGGTCAGCGCGACCGCGTGGGCCAGCGCGCCGGGCTTCTCGGGTGCGGCGCTCATCGGATGCGTGGTTCCCCAACGTCTCGACAGGGTTTGCGGCACACGCTACGCCTGCCAGGGCCCGGACAACGCGTGCGCCCCCGACGTCGCACGCGGTGCCCGGACGGCAGCCTGATCCTACGCTTTGCGAACAACCGAATCACTTCCGCTGACCAGCATCTGGACGCCCGCCGCCCCCACCACAGTCAGATGATCTGAACATATGATGCCATCATTTGGATGATGAGATCATATGACGGCATCATTCGAACTGCCGCTCCAGATGGTGCCATCATATGTTCAGATCATCTGACCTGCGGGTTCAGTCGAGCAGGACCAGATCGACCTCGTCGCCCGCGGCGATCTCGGTCACGCCGACCGGCAGCTCGATCAGGCAGTTGGACTCGGCGAACGAGGCCAGCAGATGGGAGCCCGGCCCGCCCACCGGAACCACCTCGACCACCCCCGCGTCGTGACGGCCGCGCCGGTACTGCACCTTGTCCGACGGCGACCGCAGCGCCTCCGTCGTACGCGCCCTGGCCCGCGGCCGGTCCACAACTGCGTGCCCCGCCGCCCGCAGCAGGGCGGGCCGGACGAACAACTCGAACGACAGCGCCGCGCTCACCGGGTTGCCCGGGAGGGTCACCACCGCCAGCCCGCCCCCCGAATCCCCGGCACCCGACCCAGCCGCGGCGGACCCCAGCGCAGCCGCCCCGCCCGCCGCCCCCCGATCCGGACCAGCCGACTCAGCCCCAGCGTGATTCAGCGCGGCCGACCCAGCCGCCCAGTGGTCCGAGTCGGCTGATCCGGCTGCGGCCGGACCCTCCAGGGCCTGCCTGACCTCGGCGCCGCGATTCGGACCTGTCGGCCCAGCTGCGGTGGGGCTCAGCGCGGCCGACCCGGCCGCTGTCCCGCGGTCAGGAGCAGCTGGCCCGACCGCAGCCGACTCAGCTGCCGTCGCGCGGTCCGGACCTGTCGGCTCGGCCGCGCCTGTGTGGTCGAAGCCAGTCGAGTCAGCCGGGAACCGGATCCGGCCGCAGCCTTGTGGACCGCCCGGCTGCATCGCGACCCTGACGAACTCCACGCCGCGGTCAGACAGTGCGTCCTTCACCACCTCGTACGCGCCCGCGCTCACCCCTCCGGAGGTGATCAGCAGGTCGGCGTCGCGGTAGGGCTCGATGGCGGACAGGAAGGCGGGCACGTCGTCGGGCACGAACCGCAGGACGGTCGCCTCGCCGCCTGCCTCGCGCACGGCGGCGGCCAGGAGCACGCTGTTGGACTCGTAGATGCGGCCCGGGGCCAGCGGCTCGCCCGGCGGGGTCAGTTCCGTGCCGGTGGACAGCACGACCACCCGGGGGCGTCGCCGGACCGGCAGCTCGCCCAGGCCGACCGCGGCGGCCAGGCCCAGCCGCGCCGAGCCCAGGACCGTCCCCGCCCGCAGCACGACCGTCCCGGCGACGACGTCCTCGCCCGCGCGCCGGATGTGCTTGCCCGGCTCGACCCGGCCGCGCAGGGTCACCGTGTCCATGCCGCCGTCGGTCAGCTCGACCTGCACGACCGCGTCCGCGCCGGGCGGCAGCGGGGCGCCGGTCATGATCCGCTGGGCCGTCCCCGGCTCCAGCGGCCGCACGTCGGTGCGCCCGGCCGGGATGTCGTCGGCCACCGGCAGCACGGTCGTCTCGCCGAGGTCCGCCGCCCGCACGGCGTAGCCGTCCATCGCGGAGTTGTCGAACGGCGGCAGCGACACCCCCGCCACCACGTCGGCGGCCAGCACCAGGCCGAGGCAGTCGGCCAGCGGCGCGGACACCACCGGCAGGGGCGGCACCAGGGCGGCGACCCGGTCCCGGTAGTCCGAAGCGCTCCACATCACGGGCTCATCTTGCCCGCGTGCGAGACTCCACGGCGCATTCGCTCGGGGGAGGGAACACGATGCAGGTCCGCACGCGGCACACGCAGGCGTTCGCGGTGGCGCGGCTGGTGCTCGCGCCCGGCGAGGCCGTCCAGGCCGAGTACGCCGCCATGGTCGCCACCAGCTACGGCGTGGTCATCGACTCCGGCAGGGGCCGGGGCCGGGCGCGTCCCGCGGTGTTCACCGCGCCCGCCGAGGGCGGCTGGGTCGACCTCGCGCCCGCGCACGCAGGCGACGCGCACGTGCTGGAGCTGGACGGCTCGCAGGGCTGGTGCGTGGCCCGCGGCGCCCGGCTCGCCCTGCCCGTGACGCTGCGCGCCGACCCCGGCTGGGCGGGCTTCCACCCGCTGTTCGGCGTCGAGCACGGCTTCCTCGAACACCTCTCCGGCATGGGCGTGACCGTGCTGGCCTGCGGCGGCGCCCTCGACGCCATCGCGCTGGACCCGGGCGAGGCGATCACCGTCGAGCCCGCGCACCTGCTCGCCTACTCCGACACCACCCAGGTGCGGCTGCGGGCCGTCGACCCGTCCGGACCGCAGTCGCTGCGCACCGGGGACGGCCTGCTGCTCGACCTCGCCGGGCCGGGTCAGGTTCTGGTGCAAACCCGCAGGCCGCGCCCAGCGGCCGGGCGTTGACCGTTACGCTGCCGAGCGTGTCGGAGGATCTCACCGGGCGGCGTCTGGGTCATTACCGCATCGACGGCGTGCTCGGTAAGGGCGGGATGAGCGTGATGTACCGCGCCACCGACGTCCGGCTGGGGCGCAAGGTCGCGCTGAAAATCATCGCCGAGCACCTGACCACCGACCCCGAGTTCCGCGAGCGCTTCGTCGACGAGGCCCGCAACACCTCCGCCATCGACCACGCGAACGTCGTCCCGCTGTACGACTTCGGCGAGGTCGACGGCCTGCTCTACATCGCCATGCGGCTGGTCGACGGCTCGGACATGGCCAGCCTGATCGCCGACGGCCCGATGTCGCCGCAGCGCACGCTGGCCCTGCTCGCCCAGGTCGCCGAGGCCCTGGACAACCTGCACGACCGCGGCCTGGTGCACCTCGACGTCAAGCCAGCGAACGTGCTGGTCACCGCGCGCGAGTCGACCGCAGAGCACGTCTACCTCGCCGACTTCGGCCTGACCAGGCGCGGCGCGACCGGCCACCGCACGCGCGGCGGGGACTTCCTCGGCTCGCCGACCTACGCCGCGCCCGAGCACCTGCGCGGCGAGCCCGTCGACGGCCGCACCGACGCGTACTCGCTGGCCTGCGTGCTGTTCGCCTGCCTGACCGGCCGCCCGCCGTTCACCGGGCAGGTGCCCGACGTGATCCAGGGCCACCTGCACCGCGAGGTGCCCGCCGTGACCGACCAGGTCGTGCTGCCCCCGGCCATCGACGACATCGTGCGCCGGGGCATGGCCAAGACGCCGGGGCAGCGCTTCGCCAACTGCCGCGAGCTCGTCGCCGCCGCCCGCCAGGCGCTCGGCGCCGCCGCGCAGTCCACCGCCCCGCCCGCGCGCCGCCCCGCCGGGCCGCGCCCGCCGCAGGGCCAGCCGATGCGCGCGCCCCAGCCGCCGCCCCGGCCGCCGCACCGCCCCGCGGAGCCGGTCCGGCTGCGCCCGCCGACACCCATCGGCGCGTCGGCCTTCCGCGAGGAGAAGACCCGCGCCCGCTGGGTCGCGCCGGTCGCCGTCGGCGCGGTCGCCATCGGCGTGATCGTCGCGGTCGTGCTCATCCTGACCTCCTCCGACGGCGGCACCGAGCCCGGTCCGAGCACCACGGCGCCGTCGATCCAGGTCGGTCCGGGCGGGGAGAGCGCGGAGCAGACGACCACCACCACCCCGCGCGCCACGCTGCCCGACATCTCCATCGTCACCCGCACGCCCTGACCCGTTGGCTTGCACTCGCCGTCGGAGAGTGCTAAACACGACGTTGGCACTCGGGCTCATCGAGTGCCAACGAGGTCGGGACGGTGAGGCAGGCCAAAGTCGCCTGTCGTCCGTCGCGGGCACCGAGCCTGGCCACTCGTGTTTCCACCCGACGGAGGACTACACCGCAATGGCCAAGTTGATCGCGTTTGACGAGGAAGCGCGCCGCGGCCTCGAGCGCGGCCTGAACACCCTCGCCGACGCCGTCAAGGTGACGCTCGGCCCCCGTGGCCGCAACGTCGTGCTCGAGAAGAAGTGGGGCGCGCCGACCATCACCAACGATGGCGTGTCGATCGCCAAGGAGATCGAGCTCGAGGACCCGTGGGAGAAGATCGGGGCCGAGCTCGTCAAAGAGGTCGCCAAGAAGACCGACGACGTCGCCGGTGACGGCACCACCACCGCAACGGTGCTGGCCCAGGCGCTGGTCCGCGAGGGCCTGCGCAACGTGGCCGCCGGTGCGGACCCGCTGTCGCTGAAGCGCGGCATCGAGCAGGCCGTCGAGGCCGTGATCGAGCAGCTGCACAAGAGCGCCTCCGAGGTCGAGACCAAGGAGCAGATCGCCGCCACCGCGTCGATCTCCGCTGGCGACACCACGATCGGCGAGCTGATCGCCGAGGCGCTGGACAAGGTCGGCAAGGAAGGCGTCATCACCGTCGAGGAGAGCAACGCGCTCGGCATGGAGCTTGAGCTCACCGAGGGCATGCGCTTCGACAAGGGCTACATCTCCGGTTACTTCGTGACCGACCCCGAGCGTCAGGAAGCGGTCCTGGAGGACCCGTACATCCTGCTGTTCGGCTCCAAGATCTCGTCGGTCAAGGACCTGCTCCCGCTGCTGGAGAAGGTCATGCAGGCCGGTAAGCCGCTGCTGATCATCGCCGAGGACGTCGAGGGCGAGGCCCTGGCGACCCTGGTGGTCAACAAGATCCGCGGCACCTTCAAGTCGGTCGCCGTCAAGGCGCCCGGCTTCGGCGACCGCCGCAAGGCGATGCTGCAGGACATGGCCATCCTGACCGGCGGCCAGGTCATCAGCGAGGACGTGGGCCTCAAGCTCGACAACGCCGACATCTCGCTGCTGGGCCGCGCCCGCAAGGTCGTGGTGACCAAGGACGAGACCACGATCGTCGAGGGCTCCGGCGACGCCGAGCAGATCGAGGGCCGGGTCAACCAGATCCGCGCCGAGATCGACAAGTCGGACTCCGACTACGACCGCGAGAAGCTGCAGGAGCGCCTGGCCAAGCTGGCCGGTGGCGTGGCGGTCATCAAGGCCGGTGCGGCGACCGAGGTCGAGCTCAAGGAGCGCAAGCACCGCATCGAGGACGCGGTGCGCAACGCCAAGGCCGCCGTCGAGGAGGGCATCGTCGCCGGTGGTGGCGTCGCCCTGCTGCAGGCGTCCAAGACCGCGTTCGAGGGCCTCAAGCTGACCGGTGACGAGGCCACCGGCGCCAACATCGTCAAGGTCGCCGTCGAGGCCCCGCTCAAGCAGATCGCCGTCAACAGCGGTCTCGAGGGCGGCGTCGTCGTGGAGAAGGTCAAGAACCTCCCCGCAGGCCACGGCCTCAACGCCGCCACCGGCGAGTACGAGGACCTGGTCAAGGCGGGCGTCCTCGACCCGACCAAGGTGACCCGCTCGGCGCTGCAGAACGCCGCCTCCATCGCGGCGCTGTTCCTCACCACCGAGGCTGTCGTCGCCGACAAGCCGGAGAAGGCCTCCGCCGCCCCCGGCGGCGGCGACCCGACCGGCGGCATGGACTTCTGATCCACGCCTCCAGCACCACGGCGAAGGCCCGGTCCACTCGGACCGGGCCTTCGCCCTTTCCCGGGCAGCGGCTTCGCGGTGGGGCGTCCGCCAGCCCGCGGCGGGCCACCTAGGCTGGCCGCATGGACAGCCTGCGTCTTCTCAGTGAGTGGCCGGTCGACAACGTGGCCGCGGCGGTCGTGGGCGCCGACGGGGCCGTGCTGGGGAGCTACGGGGACACGGGCCGGGTGTTCAAGCTCGCCTCCGTCACCAAGCCGCTGACGGCGTACGGGGTCCTGCTGGCCGTCGAGGAGGGCGCGGTCGAGTGGGACGAGCCCGCCGGGCCCGCGACCGTGCGGCACCTCGTCGCGCACACCTCCGGACTGGCGTTCGACTCCGATGCCGTGCAGGCCCAGCCCGGCACCCGCCGCATCTACTCCAACACCGGCTTCGCCGTGCTCGCCGAGCACATCGCGAAGGCGACCGGGATCGCCTTCGCCGACTACCTCGCCGAAGGCGTCTTCGCCCCGCTCGGCATGGCGGACACGCGGTTGGAGGGCAGCGCGGGCGCCGGGGCCGTCTCCACCGTCGACGACCTCGCCCGGTTCGTCGCCGAGCTGCAGAACCCCACCCTGACCGGCACCCTCGCCGAGGCCACCTCCGTGGCCTTCCCCGGGCTCAACGGCGTCCTGCCCGGCTACGGCATGCAGAAGCCCAACGACTGGGGCCTCGGCTTCGAGATCCGCTCCGCCAAGTCGCCGCACTGGACCGGCACGACCAGCTCGCCTCGCACCTACGGCCACTTCGGACAGTCCGGCACGTTCCTGTGGGTCGACCCGGACGCCGGGGCCGCGTGCGTCGTGCTCACCGACCGGCCGTTCGGGGAGTGGGCGATCCAGGCGTGGACGCCGTTCACCGACGCCGTGCTAGCCGATCTCCGGTAGCGGGCCCAGCAGGTCGTCGGCGTCGCAGATGCGGTAGGCGTAGCCCTGCTCGGCCAGGAAGCGCTGGCGGTGGGCGGCGTAGTCGGTGTCGAGGGTGTCGCGGGACACCACCGAGTAAAAGTGCGCCTGCCTGCCGTCGCCCTTGGGGCGCAGCAGGCGGCCCAGCCGCTGGGCCTCCTCCTGCCGCGAGCCGAACGTCCCGGACACCTGGATCGCCACCGACGCCTCCGGCAGGTCGATGGAGAAGTTGGCAACCTTGGACACCACGAGCCGGGGCAGCTCCCCGGACCGGAACGCGTCGAACAGCTGCTCGCGCTCGGCGTTGCGGGTCGAGCCCTGGATCACCGGGCAGTCCAGCGCCGCGCCCAGCTCCTCCAGCTGCTCGAGGTAGGCGCCGATGACCAGCGTCGGCTCGCCGGGATGACGGTCCAGGATGGACCGGACCACGGGGATCTTGGTCCGGGCCGTGGCGCACAGCTTGTAGCGCTCCTCCGGCTCGGCCGTGGCGTACTCCAGCCGCTCGCGGTCGGTCAGCGTGACGCGGACCTCGGTGCACTCCGCTGGCGCGATCCAGCCCTGGTTCTCGATGTCGCGCCAGGGCACGTCGTAGCGCTTGGGGCCGATGAGGGAGAACACGTCGCCCTCGCGGCCGTCCTCGCGCACCAGCGTGGCCGTCAGGCCGAGGCGGCGCCGGGACTGCAGGTCGGCGGTCATCCGGAACACGGGCGCGGGCAGCAGGTGCACCTCGTCGTAGACCACCAGGCCCCAGTCGCGGGAGTCGAACAGCTCCAGGTGCTTGTACTCGCCCTTCGACTTGCGGGTGATGACCTGGTACGTGGCGATTGTGACCGGCCGGATCTCCTTGCGCTCGCCGGAGTACTCGCCGATCTCCTCCTCGGTCAGCGACGTGCGCGCGATCAGCTCGCGCTTCCACTGCCTGCCCGCCACCGTGTTGGTCACCAGGATCAGCGTCGTGGCCTTCGCGTGCGCCATCGCCGCCGCGCCGACCAGGGTCTTGCCCGCGCCGCAGGGCAGCACGACCACGCCGGAGCCGCCGTCCCAGAACGCCGCCGCCGCCTGCCGCTGGTAGTCGCGCAGTGACCAGCCGTCCTCGCGCAGGTCGATGGGGTGCGCCTCGCCGTCGACGTAGCCCGCGAGGTCCTCGGCGGGCCAGCCGACCTTGAGCAGCACCTGCTTGAGGCGGCCGCGCTCGCTCGGGTGCACGACGACGGTGTCGGGGTCGATGCGCGCGCCCAGCATCGGGGCGATCTTCTTGTGCCGCAGCACCTCCTCCAGCACCGCCCGGTCCGTGGTGGACATCACCAGGCCGTGCGCGGGGTGGTTGTGCAGCGTGAGGCGCCCGAACCGGGCCATGGTGTCGACGATGTCGATCAGCAGCGGCTGCGGCACGGGGTAGCGCGAATGCGTCGTCAGCGCGTGCACGACCTGCTCGGCGTCGTGCCCGGCGGCGCGCGCGTTCCACAGCGCCAGCGGCGTCACGCGGTAGGTGTGCACGTGCTCGGGCGCGCGCTCCAGCTCGGCGAACGGCGCGATGGCCGTCCGCGCGTCATCGGACAGCGGGTGGTCGACCTCCAGCAGGAGCGTCTTGTCCGACTGCACGATCAGCGGTCCGTCGGTCACGTTCTCCAGTGTCGCAGAGTCCGGTACCGTGCGGCCTCGTCCGTACCACGAGCGCGGAGGCGACATGACGGAGCAGGAGCCGAAAGCCCAGGCCAGGAAGGTGCTGGGGCTGCCGCTGGTGGCCGTCGCGGTGATCGCCGCCGTCGTGCTGGCCGCGGCCGGGGTCGGGGTCTACCTCGCGCTCAGGCCGGGCGCGACCAGCGCCTCGGGCCCCTGCATGGCCGTCACCGGCCCCGACGACACGGCCAAGGCCGAGGCGGTCGACTGCGCCGCGCCCGACGCCACCTTCAAGCTGGCCTCCACCCGCTCGCTCGACGAGGTGGGCTGCCCCGAGGGCGCCTACCGCGAGGTGCGCACCGGCACCGAGCTGCTGTGCCTGATGCCCAACTTCGTCGCGGACACCTGCTACGACCCCGACGACGCCAACAGCGCGTTCGTCGTCGCCGACTGCTCGTCGGAGAACGCCATCCGCATCTCCGAGGTGATCGAGGGCACAACCGACCCCTCGGGCTGCCCGGACGGCAGTGGCCTGGGCTATCCGGAGCCGCCGGTCGTCTTCTGCATCGAGACGCCGGGGGCCTGACGCCCGGAATGTCCAAACGCAACCCGCTGTCGGGCCGCTCGGGTTAGATTGCACCGCCAAACCCGGGAATCCCTCAGAAGGTGCCTATGTCCAGCCCCCAGCCGCCCTACGGGCAGCAGCCGCCTCCCGGCGGACCCCACCAGCAGGGCCAGCCCTACCCGCAGCAGGGCCAGCCCTTCCCGCCCCAGGGCCAGCCGTACCCGCCCCAGGGGCAGCAGTTCCCGCCGCAGGGGCAGCAGTACCCGCCGCAGGGCCAGCCGTACCCGCAGGACCAGGGCTTCCCGCAGACGCCCCCGCAGGGCCAGCCCTACGGCCAGACGCCGCCGCCCGGGCAGCCCTACGGGCAGCAGCAGTTCCCGGCGGCCCCGCCGGAGGGCGCGGCGCCCCCGCCGCGCAAGTCCAACTCCAAGCTCATCCGCGCCATCGTGGTGATCGTCGGCATCCTCGTGGTCGGCGGCGTCGGCGTCTACTTCTTCACCAAGTCCCCGGCCAGCGCGAACGTCGGCGACTGCATCAAGGTCAAGAAGGCCAGCTCGACCGACGCCGACGTCGAGAAGATCGGCTGCGACAGCCCGGACGCGGTGTTCAAGGTCGGCAAGAAGCTCGACAGCGACACCGCCAGCTGCCCCGACGGCGACTACACCCAGTACTCGCAGTCCGGCCGCGGCTCGGACTTCTCCCTGTGCCTGACGGTCAACGCCACCAAGGGCGAGTGCCTGACCGGCCTCGACAGCCCGGAGAAGACCAAGAAGGTCGCCTGCGGCGGCTCCGACGTCGAACTGGAGATCGTCGAGGTGCTCGACGGCAAGACCGACGTCGAGGAGTGCGCCTCGGTCGAGGGCGCGGTCAACGGCCTGAGCTACACCGAGCCACCCAGCGTCGTCTGCGTGAAGCTGCCGTGACGGCGGAAGGGCCCGGGGTCGCCCCCGGGCCCTTCCTCACGCCTCGACCGGCTCCCTGGCCTGCAGCAGCCCGGCCACCCTGGCCCGCAGGTCGACGAACTCCTCCGACGCCCGCGTGGCGATCTGCTCGCGCTCGGCGCCCAGCGGGACGTCCAGCGCGGCCACCGCGGTCGCGGGCGACTTCGACAGCACCAGCACCCGGTCGCCCAGGTAGACGCTCTCGTCGATGTCGTGGGTGACCAGCATGACGGTGGTCTCCTGCTCGCGCCGGACCCGCAGCAGCAGGTCCTCGAGCTCGAAGCGGGTCTGCGCGTCCACCGAGGCGAACGGCTCGTCCATCAGCAGCAGCGCGGGCCGGTAGGCCAGCGCGCGGGCGATGGCGACCCGCTGCTGCATGCCGCCGGAGAGCTGCCACGGGTGCTTGCGCGCCGCCGCGGACAGCCCGACGGCCGCCAGCGCCTCCTCGGCCCGCTCGTGCCGCTCGGCGCGCGGCAGGTCCCGCAGCGGGAACTCCACGTTGCGCTGCACGGACAGCCACGGGAACAGCGAGCGGCTGTAGTCCTGGAACACCACGGCCAGGTCGGCGGGCACGCCCTCGACCGGCGTCCCGTGCAGGCTCACCGTGCCCTCGCTGGGCCGGATGAGCCCGGAGATGGCGCGCAGCAGGGTCGACTTCCCGCAGCCGGACGGGCCGACCACGCACAGCAGCTCGCCGTTCTCCACGGTGAACGACAACCCGGAAATCGCGGTGTGCGCCCCGTCCTTGGCCTCGTATGTGTGGCCGAGGCCGGTGACCTCGAGCATGGGGCTCACATCATCCTCCAGTCGCCAGCGTCTGGGCTTCGAGGGAGTGCCGCGGCTGCCAGGCCAGCGCACGGCGCTCGGCGGCCAGCAGCAGCGAGTTGAACAGGTAGCCGAGCACGCCGAGGGTGACGATCCACGCCCACATGACCGGCAGGTCGTAGAACTGCTGGGCCTGCACGAGCAGGTACCCGATGCCGTTGACCGAGCCGACCAGCTCGGACACGACCATGACGACCACCGCGATGGACAGGCTCACCCGCAGCCCGGCGAACACCTTGGGCAGCGCCGCGGGCAGCACCACCCCGAGCGTCCACTGCGCGGGGGAGAGCCGGAACACCCGCGCGGTGTCCACTTTGGTCGCGTCGACGCCGCTCGCGCCGTCGACGGTGTTGAGCAGCACCGGCCACAGCGCCCCGAAGACGATCGTGGGCAGCTGCATGTCGGTCACCCCGACCGCCGCGACGAAGAACGGCACCAGCAGCGGCGGCGGGATCGAGCGCATGAACGCGAACAGCGGTCCCAGGTAGGCGATCGCGCGCGCCGAGCGGCCGAGCAGGATGCCCAGCGCGACGCCCAGGACCGCGGCCAGCGCCCAGCCCAGCAGCATCCGCCCGACGCCGGGGACCATGTGGTCGAAGAACGTCGCGGAGAACCACTGGTCCACCATGATCGGCGCGATCGTCGACGGCGGCGGGAAGAACGGGCTGCCCGCCAGCCGGGTGAGCAGCTCCCACGCCGCGACGGCGACCAGGAAGACCGCCCAGTGCTGGGTGAACCGGGTCAGCAGGTTCACTGGTCGACCCCCTTGGGCGTGCTCCACGAGAACAGCCGCCGGTGCAGCCGCTCCAGGCCTGCGTTCGCCGCGTAGCCGATCAGCCCGGCCAGCACGGTGCCCGCCAGCACCTCGTCCATGTAGGACCCGGAGCTGTTGGCCACCATGATGTAGCGGCCGATGCCCGGGGTGCCGCCGCTGAGCAGCTCGGTGCTGACCACCACGGCCAGCGCCATCGCCGCGGACAGCCGGACGCCGGTGAGCACGAACGGCGCCGCGCTGGGCAGCGCCACCCGGGTCAGCACGCCGACCCGGCTGGTGCCGAACGCGCGCGCTGTGTCCACATGCAGCGGGTCCAGCTCGTCGAGGGCGTAGATGGTGTTGAACAGGATCGGCCACACCGCCGCGTAGACGGCGAGGGTGATCTTGGTTTCCGGCCCGGTGCCGAAGGTCATCATGGCCAGCGGGATCAGCGCGACCGACGGGATCGGCCGCAGGAACTCCACCAGCGTCATGGCGGCCCGCCGCACGGCGGGGACGCTGCCCAGGACCAGCCCGGCGGGCACGGCGACGGCGACGGCGATCGCCAGCGCGATCACCGCGGCCAGCACGGTGGCGATCACCGCGCGCAGGAACTCGATGTCGCCCAGCATGGAGACCATGGTGGGCAGGACGATGCTTGGGGGAACGAGATAATTGCTCGGGACCACCTCGGACCTGCTCGCCGCCTCCCAGACGGCGAACAGCCCGACCATCCCGACCAGGCCCGAGGGCACTCGGCGGATACGCCTCACAACGCGCGGCCCCGGGGCGCGACGGCCCCGGGGCCCACCTCCTGACTCAGCCGCTCGCCGGGGAGCTGATGATCATCGGGGCCACCTCGAGCTTGCCCTTGATCGCCCCGAACTGCTCCAGCAGGTTGGCCACCCGCTGCAGGCGGTTGGCCTCGAGCGTCGTCGAGTAGGTCGCGATCGTCACCAGCCGCGCGGTGGGCTCGTCGATCTTGGCGTACTTGACGAACATCGGCTCCATCTTGGACCGGTCGGTCGCCTCGGCCTGCGCCCTGGCCAGCGCGCGCTGGAAGGCGGCGATGGTGTTCGGGCTGGTGGTGGCGAACTTGCCCGGGCCAGCGACGGCGATGTAGCCGGACATCGGCAGCTCGGCCGTCGGGCCGGAGGCCGCGTCGAGCACCGGGACCGCGCCCGCCTCCTTCATCGCCTTGGTCACCCAGGGCTCCACGACCACGGCGGCGTCGACGGAGCCGTCCAGCATCGCGGGCAGCATCTGCGGCAGGCCCATCGAGATCCACTCGATCTCGGAGTAGTCGATGCCCTGCACGTTCATGACGGCCATCGGGGCCAGGTCGGTGAAGGTGTTCTGGGCGGTGATGGCGACCTTCTTGCCCGGCAGGTCGGTGGCCTTCTTGACCTTGGAGTTCGGGGTCGCCACGACCATCAGGTGGTTGGGCTTGGCCGCGAGGCCGTCGGCGACGACCTTGAAGTCGGCGATCCGCTTGCTCTGCGCGGTGAAGGTGGCCGCGTAGGTGGAGAAGGTGATGTCGAGGGTGCCGCTCATGATGCCGTTGAGCGCCTCGTGGCCGCTCTTGACGACCTCGGCCGTGACCTCAAGGCCCTCGGCCTTGAAGTAGCCGTTGTCGATCGCGTAGTGCAGCGGCGCGACGTCGACGACGGGGATGGTGCCCACCTTGATCTGGGTCTTCTCCAGCCCGCCCGGGCCGGGGTTGGCGGTGCCGCCGTCGTCGTCCCCGCCCAGCAGGCCGCAGCCGGTGAGCGTCGCGGCGAGCGCCACGGCCAGGGCCGCGATCGGCAGGCGGGCGCGGGCGGTCCGCCTGGTAACGCTTCGGAGCATGAAGCTCTCCTCGTAGGAGGTTGGCAATTGTCGAGGTTGTGGGCCCCCCTGGCACCAGGTGGCACTCTAGAGACTTAGCACCGTTGTCACAATGAGTGCGCACCACTCTCCACCCGGTGAACTCTCTCACTGAATCAGGCGATGTCGTTGCCCCACTTGGCGCAATTACTCCCCGGGGCTGACCTGGGGTTTACCGAACGTCACCGATTCAGTGAACGGGCGTTCACAATGTGGCCATTCGGGGGAACCTTGACGTCGGAATACGGCTTTTGGATCACTGGCTGAAGATGTTGCCCACGCTAACTACCTGATACGGCGTGTGATGATGCCCTGGAAGGGTTACATCGTGGCGTAGACTTCGCTACCTTCTGTGCCCACAGCGTGGGTGCAGATCCATCTGTAGCGGTAGGAGCGGTCTTGATGCGCGAAGGCCACGTCGGTCCGAGGTCGGCCGGGGGCGTACTGCATCATGGAGCGTCGGGGGCGTCCGCATGGATTGACCGGTTAGAGCTGGACACCGAGTAACGGGCACGGCTCAGATGCAGGGAGTGCGCATGCAGTGCCCGACCACCCCGGTGGGGTCGACGCAGGCCAAGGGAAAGACGGTGGTGCTGCCGTGTCCGAGGTAGAGACGGGCGCGCCCGCGCCCCGGTTGCCTGCCCGCAAGTCCGTCGAGGGCGGATCGCGCTGGAAGCTGCGCAACTGGCGGCTGCGCACGAAGCTGATCGCGGTCCTCATGGTGCCGGTCGTGACCGTCATCGCGCTGGGCGTGCTGAGGGCCACCAGCGAGCTGGAGCGGGCCCAGACCTTCGACGACGCCCGCACCGCGGTGACCTCGACCCTCGACGTCGTCGCGCTCGTGCACGACCTGCAGTACGAGCGCACGCTCGTGGTCGACTACGTCGCCCGCGGCCGCACCGGCGACACCGGGCAGATGCAGGGCCAGATCCAGAAGACCAACGCCTCGCTGACCCGCCTCAACCAGGCGGCGGCCAACGTCTCCACCGAGCGCGGCGGCCTGCTGGTCGGGCTGCGCGACCGGCTGCTGGCCATCGAGGCCGTCCGCCTGGCCGCCATCGAGAGCGACTACCCCGACGTGGGCGTCTACCGCTCCTACACGACGCTGCTGGCGTCGGTGCTGGGCGCGGGCGCGGAGTTCACCTCCTCGCTGGTCCAGTCGGAGATCTCCCGCCTCGGCGCGGCCTCGCTGGCCATCGTCGAGGCCAAGGAGTTCCTCAGCCAGCAGAACGCCGCGCTGACCATCGCCGCGCAGCGCAACGCCTTCCCGCCCGGCTTCCTCGACCTGACCCGCGCCGCCGACGCCAGCTTCGCCGCGTCGATCAACAACTTCCGGGCCAACGCCGAGAACGCCGAGGCGCAGTTCTTCGCCGACACCTACACCGGCGCCGAGGTCGACGCCCGCGAGCGGATCAAGCTGACCGCGATCAGCCGCGCCGAGCGCGACCTCGGCCTGCAGATCGACCGCAAGGACCTCGCCGACTCCGCCCGCGCCGCCAGCGAGGCGCTGCGCAAGGTCGAGATCACCCTGCTGGAGAAGCTGGGCAACGCGGCGAGCACCGCGGCCGACGACGCCATGGCCAACGCCTGGCGCGACGCGATCATCGTGCTGCTGGCCATCCTGGCCGCGATGGTCGTCACCTTCGTGGTCGCCCGCTCGCTGCTGGTGCCGCTGCGCGTGCTGCGCCGCGACGCCCTCGACGTCGCCAACCGGCGCCTGCCGGAGACGGTCCAGCGCATCCTCGCCGACCCCGACCCCGTCGAGGCGGCGAAGAACGCCGTCGAGCCGGTGCCGGTGTTCACCCGCGAGGAGACCGGCCAGCTGGCCCGCTCCTTCGACGCGGTGCACGACCAGGCGGTCCGGATGGCGACCGAGCAGGCGCTGCTGCGCGACAACATCAACTCGATCTTCGTCAACCTGTCCCGCCGGTCGCAGACCCTGGTCGAGCGCCAGCTGGCGCTGATCGACCGGCTGGAGCAGGACGAGCAGGACCCCGACCAGCTGGCCTCGCTGTTCGAGCTGGACCACCTGGCCACCCGCATGCGGCGCAACTCCGAGTCGCTGCTGGTGCTCTCCGGCTCCGGCCTGTCCCGCCAGCTCTCCCGCCCGGTGCCCGCCGCCGAGGTCGTCGGCGCCGCGGTGTCCGAGGTCGAGCAGTACGCCCGCATCGAGGTGCTCTCCGCCCCGGAGATCTCGGTGCAGGGCCGCGCGGTCTCCGACCTCGTGCACCTGATCGCCGAGCTGCTGGACAACGCCACGTCGTTCTCCGAGCCGGACAAGAAGGTCTACGTCCGGATGGCCGTCACGCGCAAGAAGGAGCTGGCGGTCCAGATCACCGACTCCGGCGTGGGCATGTCGGCCGACGAGATCGAGGCGGCCAACCTGCGCCTGGCCGACCCGCCGGACCTCGACGTCGCCGTGACCAGGCGCATGGGCCTCTACGTGGTCGCGCGGCTGGCCAAGCGGCACGACATCAAGGTCAGGCTGCGCGAGAACGAGGACATCGAGGGCGGCCTGATCGCCCGGATCACCGTGCCCGCCGCCCTGGTCCACGGCAACCCGAACGCCTCGGCGCCGACGATGGGCTCGCTGTCGCTGCCGTCGATGCCGTCGCAGACCTCCATGCCCTCGATGCCGTCGATGCCCTCCTCGGTGTCGTCCGCGTCGTCGGCGTCCTCGGTGGCCTCGCCCGCGACGCCGTCCGGCGGCTTCCCGCTGCCCCCGGCCGCCGACGAGACCGCCGCAAGGGCCAGCGGCATCGCGGGCGCCTTCACCGGCAGCACGCCGCGCGTGCGCACCGAGGGCGGCTTCCTCAGCGAGTCGCAGGTCGACCGCCCTGCCGACGAGGTCGCGGGCTTCCCGCCGTTCCAGGTGGGCGGCGGCGAGCCCGACGACACCGGCGGCTGGGGCCCGCCCGCCTCCCCCGAGGAGATCCGGGCCCGGCTCAACGGCCACCTGGTCGACACCGAGGGCGCGCACGCGCTCTTCGGCGCCCCGCTGGCGGGCGAGCCGGAGCCGCAGCCCGAGCCGCAGCGGCCCGAGTCGGGCGCCGCACCGAGCAACGGCATCGCCACGGCGTTCATGAAGCCCGCCGAGCGCGTCCTCGACGCCCCGACCGAGCGGCTGCCGATCTACGAGGCCGTGCTGTCGCAGTGGTTCGAGGCGGGCGAGACCGGGTCCCAGGACAAGGTCGGCCAGGACGGCGCCGTGCAGGCCGAGGCCGAGCCCGCCGCCGAGCCCGCGCCGGAGGAGAACGGCTGGACCTCTCCCGGCGACGACGGCTGGCGGCGCGCCCGCGCGCTGCTGGACTCGCCGCCGGAGACCACCAGCACCAGCGCCGGGCTGCCCAAGCGGGTGCCCAAGCAGCACCTGGTGCCCGGCTCGGCGGCCCCGCGCGAGACCCCGGCGGCGGCCACCACGGCCGAGCAGCCGATCGCGCCCGCCCTGCCGCCACGCACGGCCGACGCGATCCGCGGCCGGATGTCCAGCTTCCAGCAGGGGGTGCGCCGGGGTCGACACGCCCTCATCGACGCCTACGCTGGTGACCAGAACGGTTCCGAGGAGAGCCGCCGAGACGAGGAGCAGGAGTGACCGCGTCCGCACAGCAGCCCGGCAGTTTCGGGTGGCTCATCACTGATTTCGTCCGCCAAGTGCCCGGCGTCGCCCACGCCGTCGTGGTGTCCGCCGACGGCCTGCTGCTGGCCAGCTCGCAGGGCCTGCCCCGCGACCGCGCCGAGCAGCTCTCCGCCGTCGCGTCCGGGCTGGTCAGCCTCACCCAGGGCGCCGCGCGCTGCTTCGAGGCCGGTGGCGTCAACCAGACCGTCGTGGAGATGGACCGCGGCTACCTGTTCCTGATGTCCATCTCCGACGGCTCGTGCCTGGCCGTGCTGGCCGCGCCGAACTGCGACATCGGCCTGGTCGCCTACGAGATGACGCTGCTGGTCGAGCGGGTCGGCCAGCAGATGACGCCGGAGCTGCGGGCGCAGCTCCAGGGCACCCAGCGCAGGTAAGGGGCGGGCGATGACGACGGGTCGTAGAGCCGCCGACAGGCGTGCCGAGGAGGACTACCCGTACCGGGACCTGTTCGACTCGGACACCGGACCGGACTACGACAGGCCCGAGTACGACCAGGCCGAGCGGAGGGCTGCGGACATGTCGGAACGCGGTTGGGAGGACTTGCCGGAGCACGGCGAGCCGCCGAACAGGTTCGACATCAACGGCTTCCAGGCCAGGCTCTTCGGCGGCCCCTCCGCGGGCCTCTATGGCGACTCGGGCATCCCGGCGCAGTCGGACTGGGACTCCAAGGAGATCCCGGCCGTCGAGCCGGACCCGGTCCCCGACCCGGCCGAACCCGCCCCGCACGAGACCGGCTCGCTGGTCCGCCCGTACACCAAGACCGGGGGCCGCACCCGCTCGGACTACGATCTGGCGATCGAGGCCCTGGTCTCCACCAGCGACCGCGGCCGCATGCCCGACCCCTCGGTGCGTGCGGAGCACCGCACCATCTGCGGGCTGTGCATGGACACCCGCTCGGTCGCCGAGGTGGCCGCCTACCTTCGGCTGCCGCTGGGGGTGGCCAGGGTGCTCATCGGCGACATGGCCGGGCTCGGGCTGGTCTCCATCCACCAGAGCGGCATGGTCGTCGGTGACCGGCCTTCGATCGAATTCATGGAAAGGGTGCTCAGTGGGCTCCGCAGGCTCTAGTCCCCTCAGCGCGCACGACGCGGCGCCGCAGCCCACCACCTCGGCCAAGATCGTGGTCGCTGGCGGGTTCGGTGTCGGCAAGACGACGTTGGTCGGCTCGGTCTCCGAGATCGTCCCGCTGACCACCGAGGCCGTCATGACCGAGGCCAGCGTGGACGTCGACGACCTGTCGTCGACCCCGAACAAGGTGACCACGACCGTCGCGATGGACTTCGGGCGCGTGTCCCTGGACTCGGATCTGATCCTGTACCTGTTCGGCACGCCCGGCCAGCACCGCTTCTGGTTCATGTGGGACGACCTGGTGCGCGGCGCGATCGGCGCGGTCGTGCTGGTCGACACCCGCAGGCTGGCCGACGCGTTCGCGTCCATCGACTTCTTCGAGGACCGCGGGCTGCCCTACATCATCGCGCTGAACTGCTTCGACCGCGTGCTGCACCACCGGATCGACGACGTCCGCGAGGCGCTGACGATCGATGTGGGCGTGCCGATCGTGACCACCGACGCGCGGGACCGCGAGTCGACCAAGGAGGTCCTGATCACCCTGGTCGAGCACGCGATGCAGCAGCGGATGTCGCGCGCGGGCTGAGCCTTCCGGGCAGGCCTGCCCCCGGTTGAGGGGGGCAGGCCCGCTCCGCTCAGTCGGTCGACATCGCGCCGAAGCCGGCGAGTTCCGCCGCGCCGTCCTCGGAGCGCTCGCCGAGCCCGACGGCCACGCCCTCGGACAGGAACCCGACGCCCGGCGCGGGCTCGCCGGAGCCGTCGTCGGCGCCGTTGTGGACCATCTCGCCGGCGATGGCGACCTCGGGGGATAGCGAGCTGAAGCCCATGCCCTCCGGGATCAGGTCCAGCACCGCCACGTCCCCCTCCGCCTGCACGGCCTCGCCCGCGGCGTCGACCAGGGACTCGATGCCGGTCAGGGTGACGTCGAAGTCGACGAGGCGCAGGCCCTGGGCGCTCCACTGCTGCCACTTCTCCAGGAAGCTGGTCCAGTCGGAGTTGACCCACAGCCCGTAGCCGCCGGTCCCGGCGCGGAAGACGCCGGAGTAGCGGGGCTGGCCGTTGATCTCGGTGATGTCGAGGTCGACCAGCCGCAGGCCCTGGCCGCTCCACTCCTGCCACTTGGCGGCGAAGCTGGTCCAGTCGGCGTTGACCCAGAGCCCGTAGCCGCCCGAGCCCGCGCTGAAGACGCCGGAGTAGCGCACCTGGCCGTTGAACGTGGTGATCGTGAGGTCGTCCAGGCGCAGCCCTTGAGCGCTCCACTCCTGCCATTTGGCCACGAAGTTGTTCCACTCCGCGTTCACCCACAGCCCGTAGCCGCCGGTCCCGGCGCGGAACACGCCGGAGTAGCGGGGCTGGCCGTTGACGTCGGTGATGTCGAGGTCGACCAGCCGCAGCCCTTGGCCGCTCCACTCCTGCCATTTCGCCACGAAGCTGTTCCAGTCCGCCAGCGCCCACAGGCCGTAGCCGCCGGTTCCCGCGCTGAAGACGCCGGAGTAGCGCAGCTGCCCGCCCGGCTTGCTGATCTCCAGCTCGTCGAGCCGCAGGCCCGCGCCGCTCCACTCCTGCCACTTGGCGACGAAGTGGTTCCAGTCGGCGTTGACCCACAGCCCGTACCCGCCGCCGCCCGCGGTGAACACGCCCGAGTAGCGCTGGCCCTGCGGGAACCCCAGGTGGTACGGCGTGTGGTTGCAGACCTCCCACGAGTTGGACTTCATGATGCAGGGCACGGGATCGGTCGCGCAGTTGTCGCAGTTGGCGTTGGGCTTGCCGAAGAAGCCCCACGACCCGCCGCACGTGCAGCCGGAGGAGGCGTACTCGTCGGGCGCGCCGAAGACGTGCCCGGTCTCGTGGGCGAAGACGCGGTCGATGTTGTCCGGGCCCCATCCGTCGTTGGCGTAGGCCATGACCAGGCGCGGACCGCCGATGGACGCGTAGCCGAAGTGCTTGAGCGGGTACTTGGTGAAGAACGCGACGTAGGCCCAGTCGGTGCGCAGACTGGTGCGCAGGGACTCGGCGTAGGCGGTCACGCCTGCCATGCCAGCGGGGAAGCCGAGCGCGGCCATCGCCGGATCGCGCCAGTGCGCTTCCTTCTGGTCGTCGGGCAGGCTCGCGTCGGCCTGCACGGTCAGGTTGACGGTGCGGATGCTGTGCACCCACGTGACACCGCCCGGGGAACTCTGCGCCCCCAACCAGCTCAGCCCGTTCTGCACCTCGGCGACGACCTTGGTCCGCTCGTCCGCGCTGAACCGCAACGCGTCCGTCGGCCCTTCCACGATCACCACCCCGACCGCGACCCGCCCGGTGAGCCGCGCGCTCAACGCCGCACCCGCCTCCGCCCGCGGCTCGTCGTCATCGAAGTGGTCGGGGGCGTCCCCATCGCCCCAGTCCACCCCGTCCAGCGGCCGATTCGCCTTGGCCGAGGCGAACTCCTCCGACTCCCGCAACGCGAACGCCGCCATCCCCAACGCCCCGGTCTCGTCCAGGTCAGCGGCGTCCCCCATCCCCTGCGGCACCACCACCCCGTCCGGCGCCGCGGCCACCACCACCCTCGGCCCGTACTCGTGCACCACCCCACCCGGCACCCCCGCCGGGTCCGCCGCTGCTTCGAAGCTCCGCACAAGCACCCGCTCGCGCATCCCGATGTCGCCAGCCACTCCGCACCTCCCGGTCGAAGGGACCCCTCCAGCGGAACCCACCGCCCCGCCACCCCCGACATTCGGCCCACAACGAGTCTCCAGAAGCCACAACCGAAATCACTGCCCAAAGGTGCAAACCCCCGGACACACAACCCCACACAACGGCCACCCAGTCGACCGCTCTGCCCCCTTGCCCCCTCGTCCTGGCCGTCTTTAACCCTGGGATGGCGGTGTCAAGGGCAGGCGAAGCCTGTCGCGCAGCGACGCCGAAGGCGCCCTTTACTCCGCCATCCCAGGGTTAAACAATTGAGGCCGAGGGGAGCACACCCCGCGAGCAACGCGACGCCCGAGAAGCCCGACCCCGTCACTCCTCGACCAGCGACACCGCGGAAATCCGGTGCAGCGGCAACCGATGCGTCTGCTCCCCTGCGGTCCCCTCCACCACCCCGGCCCCCACCCGCACCGGCTGGATCACATGCCGCGACGCCACCCCATGAGCGTCCACAAGCGACACGACCACCCGCTGCCGAGCCCGGACAGCCTCACTCAGCAGCGCCACCGTCTGCGCCGAGTTCCCGCCCAGCCCGGCCCCCGCCGTCACCGTCCGCCCGGCCCGCGCCGACACCGCCTGGTCCCCGAGCCGCATTCCCCGGACCAGCTCCGTCAGGGTCTCCGCGTCCACCTGCCGGGACGCGGCGGGCCGCTGCGCGGCTCGCGGGGGAGCGGCGACCCGCCGCCCCGCGGGCCGCAGGTCGACGATCTGCCCGTCTGCCCCTTCCGCCGCGGGCGCGAACCCGGCCGCGCGCAGTTCCTCCAGCACCTCCAGCAACGGCACCGGCGACACCAGCACCGTCGGCGCGATCCGGCGCAGCCGCAGGCCCAGGGCCGCCGGGCTGGCCGCCACCTCGGCCAGCAGCGCCGGGTCGTCGCAGCGCAGGAAGCACGCCGCCGCCCCGCCGCGCAGCCGTCCGTGCCTGCGCGCCACGTCGTCGATCAGGTACGTCAACCCCTGCGGCACGGGCGTCCTCGACCGGGTGCGGAACAGCTCGTGCAGGTCCTCCGCCGACCTCCCGGCGTCCAGCGCGCGCCGCAGCGAGGTCTCGGTGACCCGGTACACCGTGGCCGCCCCCGCCGACTCCAGGTCGGCGGCCTCGGCCACCCGCGCTGCCAGGTGCGGCTCCAGCGGTCCCGGCGCGACCACGGTCAGGTCCGCCTGCACCAGCACGTGGTCCACCGGCTGCGGCATCGCCTCGGCCATCCGCTTCGCCGCTGCCGACACGTCCTCGTCCAGCAGCGCGTGGCCCGGCCCGCTCAGCGCGCCCAGGGCGACCACGCCCAGGGCGGTCGCCTCGGCCATCGTCCACCGAACGACGTCGTCGCGCAGCCGCCCGCCCCGGCGCGGCGCCCGCCAGGCCAGCACGGCGGCGAGCTCGTCCGCCGAGACCACGCCGCCGTCGGACGGCAGCGCGCGCAGCACGCGCATGCGCTCCACCGGGGCCGTCGGGCGGCGCAGGTCGTCCGACAGCGGCGCGAGCAGCTTGTCGCGGGCGTCCTTGCGCCCGCCCAGCCCCGGCAGCCGGGGCAGGTCGATCCAGGCCGAGGCCAGCGCGGCCCAGCGGTGGGCGGCGGTCGCGGCCAGCCAGGAGTCGGCCAGCGTCGTCGGCATCCACTCCGGTTCGAGGTCGCCGCTGTCGGCGACCAGCCCGGCGCCCGCGGCGAGCTCCATCAGCAGGCCCGCCCTGGCCTCGGACACGTCGGCGGCCTTGGCCAGCCTGCGGATCTCCCGCACGCCGACCCCGCCCGCCTTGCGCACCGGCGCGGGCTCGTCCGACCACAGCCGCAGCAGGGTCTCGACGTGGCGCACGAACTCCATCGCCTCGCCCGCCGCGGTCCCGTCCACGGTCGCCCGCTGGTGCGGCGTCGTGCGCAGCCGCGGCTCGACCAGCGCGGTCGGGGCGCCGCGCAGGACGGCGGCGACCTGTCCGGGCAGCGTCACGGTCTCGCCGTCGCGGCGGACGAGCAGGCCGCGGGCGAGCAGCCGCTGGATGGGCGTCACGGCGTCGTCGAGGCTGCCCGCGAAGTCGGCGTCCTTGGTCTTGCCGACACCGGTGCCGTGCGCGAGCGTGTCCAGCACCTGCCGCTCGTCGCCGCCGAGGGCGGCCAGCAGGCCCGGGACGTCGGCGGGCGCGGGGGAGGGCGTCGACGGGGGCAGGTTGCCCACCTCGCGGGCCGCGGGCACCAGGGAGACCTCCGGCTCGCCCCAGGCCAGCGCCAGCCCGCGCAGCACGGCCACGGCGGCCCGGACCCGCTCCGGGGGAAGGCCGATGTCCAGCGCGTCCGGGGAGACCGGCGCGTGGTCGGCCCCGGCGACCAGCAGCGCGTCCAGCACGGCCAGCGTCGCGGTGTCCAGGCCCTCCGCCGCCCTGGCCACCGAGGCCCGGCTGGCCGCCCTGGCCGCGAGCACGGTGGTGTCCGCCGGGCGGGGGGTGGCCAGGTCCGGGCGGGCGCGCAGGAGCGCGACCACGTCGGCCTCGTCCGCCTCGCGCAGCCAATCGGTGAGGGTGGACACCCTGACCACGGTATACGGAGTCCGGTAACCTCCGTACTGCCGCTCAGTCGAGGAGGAACAGTGGGCAAGGTAGCCAAGTCCGACCGCGTCGACCCGCACTGGAAGGGCGTTGACGACAACGGCTCCCACCCTGTCACCGAGTTGACCGCCGACCGCCAGGGCGCGCTGTCGCCCTACGGCGATGTCACCTTCCCGCTGGAGACCGTGCCGTACGTGCACCCGGTGACCGAGATCAACAAGTAGGTATAGGGTCGGCAAGGCCGCACAAGTCCGTCCACTTCGGAAGGCCAGCCGCCATGCCAGTCCCCGGTCCCGGTTACTCCATCACGATCCGCGTCGCGGCCCCGCCGTCGGCCAGCGTGGCCGGGGACCTCACCAGCGCAGTAGGCCACGTCGGCGGGGTCATCACCGCCTTCGACGTCGTCGACTCGCACGCCGACAGCGTCGTCATCGACATCACCTGCAACGCCCTGTCGGCCGACCACGCCCGCGACATCACCGAGGCGCTGCGCGCGCTGCCGGGCGTGGACGTCCGCAAGGTCTCCGACCGCACGTTCCTCGTGCACCTCGGCGGGAAGATCGAGATCAGCGCCAAGGTCGCCCTCCGCAACCGCGACGACCTCTCCCGCGCCTACACCCCCGGCGTCGCCCGCATCTGCCAGGCGATCGCCGACAACCCCGACGACGCGCGCCGCCTGACCATCAAGCGCAACACCGTCGCCGTCGTGACCGACGGGTCGGCCGTGCTCGGCATGGGCAACATCGGCCCGGCCGCCGCGCTGCCGGTGATGGAGGGCAAGGCGGCGCTGTTCAAGAAGTTCGCGGGCGTGGACGCCTGGCCGGTCTGCCTGGACACCCAGGACACCGAGGAGATCATCCGCGCGGTCGAGCTGATCGCCCCGGTCTACGGCGGCATCAACCTCGAGGACATCGCCGCGCCGCGCTGCTTCGAGATCGAGCGCAGGCTGCGCCAGAAGCTCGACATCCCGGTCTTCCACGACGACCAGCACGGCACCGCCATCGTCGTCGTGGGGGCCCTGCGCAACGCCCTGCGCGTGGTCGGCAAGGACATGGCGGACGCCAAGATCGTGGTGTGCGGCGTCGGGGCTGCGGGCTCGGCGATCATCCGCCTGCTGCTGCAGCGCGGGCCCGCCGACATCGTGGCCGTCGATGTGGACGGCATCGTCCACCGCGACCGCGGCGACACCGACGCCAACCTGCGCTGGGTCGCGCTCAACACCAACCGCGAGAACAAATCGGGCCGCCTGCACGACGCCCTGGTCGGCGCGGACGTCTTCATCGGCGTCTCGGCCCCGAACCTGTTCGGCGCGGAGCAGGTCGCCACGATGGCCCCCGACGCGGTGGTGTTCGCCCTGGCCAACCCGGACCCGGAGATCGACCCGCTGGAGGCGCAGAAGCACGCCGCCGTGGTCGCCACCGGCCGCTCGGACTACCCGAACCAGATCAACAACGTGCTGGCGTTCCCGGGCGTCTTCCGCGGCCTGCTCGACGCGCAGGCGCACACCATCACCGACGCCATGCTGCTGGCCGCGGCCGACGCCATCGCCGACGTGGTGGACGGGGAGCGCCTCAACGCCTCGTTCATCGTCCCGTCGGTGTTCGACGCGGCGGTCGCGCCCGCGGTGGCGGAGGCCGTCCGGAAGGCAGCGGGCGGGCACTAGCATTCGGTTGTGGGTGAACTGAGCCACGTCGACGAGTCCGGCGCAGCGCGGATGGTCGACGTCTCCGGCAAGTCCGTGACCGCGCGCTCGGCGGTGGCCACCGGTGTCCTGCGGACCACGCCGGAGGTGATCGGCCTGCTCCGGCGCGACGGCCTGCCCAAGGGCGACGCCGTGGCCACCGCGCGCATCGCCGGGATCATGGGCGCGAAGAAGACGCCCGAGCTGATCCCGCTGTGCCACCCGATCGCGCTGTCCGGGGTGAAGGTGGCCCTGGAGCTGCGGGAGTCCGAGGTCGCCATCACCGCGACGGTGCGCACCAACGACCGGACGGGCGTGGAGATGGAGGCCCTGACGGCGGTCGCGGTCTGCGGGCTGACCCTCCACGACATGATCAAGGCCGTCGACCCCAGAGCCGTGCTGGGCGACGTGCGCGTGGAACACAAGGACGGCGGCAAGAGCGGGACGTGGGACCGATGACCCGCACCGCCCGCGTGGTGACAGCGTCCAACCGCGCCGCGGCGGGGGTGTACGCCGACAAGACGGGCCCGCTCATCGTGGCGTGGCTGCGCGACCGCGGTTACACGGTGCCGGACGCCCAGGTGGTGCCCGATGGCGCCCCGGTCGAGTCCGCCCTCCGTGCTGCGGTCGCCGCGGCGGTGGACGTCGTGGTGACCACCGGCGGCACCGGCGTGACCCCCACCGACCGCACCCCGGAGGCGACCCGGGCGGTCCTGGACTACGAGATCCCCGGCCTTGCCGACGCGATCCGGGCGGCAGGCCTCCCCAAGGTTCCCACGGCGGCACTGTCCCGCGGCCTGGCAGGCGTCGCGGGCCGCACCCTGGTCGTCAACCTGCCCGGCTCCACCGGCGGCGTGAAGGACGGCCTCGCCGTCCTGTCCGACGTCCTCGACCACGCCGTCGACCAACTCCGCGGCGGCGACCACCCGCCGTCGCCGGAGCAGGCACAGCCGCAGCCCTCGCGGCCTGCCGACGAGGCTCCGGGGCCGGAGCAGCCGCAGGTCCCGCGGTCCGCGAATCAGGCGTCGGAGCCTGCGCAGCCGCAGGTCTCGCGGTCCGCCGACCACCCGTCGTCGCCGGACCCGGCACACCCGGGAGCCGTCGCCTCGCGGGCCGCAGGCCAGGCGCCAGCGAACGCATCCGACTTGTCCACCAGCCCGCGAAGCCCCGCCGACCTGGTGGACAGCAGCGCAGGTGCGGCCGAGGGGTCGCGGACCGAGGCGTCCGACCCGCGCTTCGGCATGGACGGCCCCGCCGAGAGCGGTCCTGCGGGCGTGGCTCGGGCATCGGCCGCGGAGGGTCGTGCCGAGAACGCCGTGGGGGTGACGCCTGCGGAGGCCCAGGGGGCGGAGATTCCCGTCGTGGGCGGTCCTGCGGGTGTCGCTCCGGTGGCGGCCGCGGAGGGGCGTGCCGAGGCTGGGGGGTCGCCTGCGGAGGTCCCGCGGGCGGCTAGCGAGGGTCCCGCCGGGAGCGGCGCCTCGGGTTTGGCCCGGGTGTCGCCCGGGGATGTCTCTGGTTCCCACGGTGGGGCGGAGGGCCACGCGGGGTCCCGCTCCGCGGGTCCGGCTCGGGTGTCGTCAACCGAGGTCTCCCGTTCACGCGCTGGTGTGGAGGGCCACGCCGCGAGCGGTGGGGCCCGGGTGTCGGGCGCGGAGGCCGCTGGTCCGCCTGGTGGCGAAGGGCCGTCCGCGTCGGTGGAGAACGGAGGTGTGGCTCGGGTGCTGCGGGCGGAGGTCTCCGACGCGCCCATCGACGTGGAGAGCCATGCCGCGTTGGTGGAGAACGCCGCCGCGGGGGCCGTGGTGACCTTCGCCGGAGTGGTCCGGGATCACGACCACGGGCGTGGGGTGACCGCCCTGGATTACGAGGGACACCCATCTGCCAACGGTGTGATCGCCGAGGTCGCCGGGGACATCGCTGTCCGGCATCCGGGGGTTCGGGCGTTGGCCGTGTCGCACCGGGTCGGGGCGTTGGCCATCGGGGACGTCGCGCTCGCCTGCGCGGTCTCCGCCGACCACCGCCGTGCGGCCTTCGACGCGTGCGCCGACCTCGTGGACGAGGTCAAGGCCCGCCTGCCCATCTGGAAGCACCAGGTCTTCACCGACGGCACCGACGAGTGGGTCAACTGCCCGTGATTCCAGATGACGAGATCATATGTCGCGATCATATGATCTCGCCATCCAGATGTTCATGTCATATGACCTCAGCATTCCGATGGTCTCGTCAGATGATCTGACCATCTGAAAACGGCCGAACCCCATCCGCCGGGGGATCGCGGATGGGGTTCGGGGAGGGAGGGTCTAGCTAGACAGGCAAGGGCCTACTTGGTGGCGATCTTCTGACCCACGAGGATCAGGTCCGGGTCGCCGATGTAGTCCTTGTTCTTCTCGTAGAGGTCCTGCCAGCCGCCCTTCAGCTTCAGCTTGCCTGCGATCTTGGACAGCGAGTCGCCCGCGACCACGGTGTAGTCGCCCTTCGGGTTGTCCTTGGCCAGGACGGAAACCGGGGCGCTGGTGCGCGGCGCCCGCTGCTTCGGGGCGTCCGCCGTCGACCGCTGCTGAGTGGTCGACTTGGTGTACGACGGCGAGCTCTTGGCCGGAGCCGCGGAGCCGCCGCGCTTGCCGCACACGGGCCACGCGCCGATGCCCTGCGTCTGCAGGACGCGCTCGGCCACCGCGATCTGCTGCTCGCGTGAGGCCTGGTGTGGCATGCCCTGACCACCGTGGGCGCGCCAGGTACTCGGCAGGAACTGCAAGCCACCGTAGTAGCCGTTGCCGGTGTTGATGTTCCAGTCGCCGCCGCTCTCGCACTGCGCGATCGCGTCCCAGTTGACGCTGCTGTCGGCGGACGCCGGGGAGGCGGCCACGGCCATCGACGCGCCGAGAGCGACACCGGCCACGATCACGCGGGCCAGGAAGCGCTGGACGGCCGACTTGCTGTGCTTACCTCGATTACCCATCGCCATCTCTCCTCCCGCGCCTGCGTGCTGCTCGGGTGGATCCGGGCTTGCCGGACCGTCCGGGACCGCCGTCCCGGCCGCCACGCCTCGCGGCTCGTGCCAGCCCGCTCGTCGTGGTCCCTCGTCCCCTGTCCGGAGGTCGCTTTCGCTCGGGGTTGGTTCCCAGGAGGCCGCCGGACAGGGGCTCGGCGCTGCGGACTCCCGGGTCTTGCTCGGCTGATCGGGGATCAGCCGCTAGCGACGGTACGTAATCGAAATAGGAAGGGAAAATTATGCGGTGTGTGACCGTAATCACAGTAACAGGGCGGATCTTGCATCGATCCGCAGGAAAACCGCAGGTGAGATGGTCTGAACCGGGCCGTGATATCGCCGTGTCTTACTCGAGATAATTCACTCTAAGTGAGTTCTGAGTCACGTCGGAACCGGCGTGTTGGGCCATTCGATGTTTAGCCGCCAGCGAAGGGGGGTAGGACGTCGAGCGCGTCGCCATCACCCACAAGTGTCGATCGGTCACGCACCGCGATCGCATTCAAGAGGTAGCTCGACGCCGTCAACACCCGGCGGAGGGGTTCCCCGTGACGGTCCCCGACGGCGGTCAGGGCATGGTCGACGGTCGCGGGAACGGCCAGCGCGACATCCTCTTCCGCGACCCCGGCCGCGGCGCGCGCGCCCGCGAAGTAGCGGACCCTGACGGTGATCAAGGAACTCAGCCCCCGATGGCGCTCATCGGCCGGATCGGCTGCGCGAACCCGGCGTCGTTGATCCGGTGGCCCGCCAGTTTGGCCCACATCGTCGCGCGCCACGACTCGGCGAGCTCGGCGTCGGACGCGCCCGCCCGCATCGGCCCGCGCAGGTCGGTCTCCCGCTCGCTGAACAGGCACGAGCGCAGCGCGCCGTCGGCGGTCAGACGGGTGCGGTCGCAGTCGGCGCAGAACGGCCGCGTCACCGAGGCGATCACGCCGACCTCGGCGGGTCCGCCGTCGACCAGCCAGCGCTCGGCGGGCGCGCCGCCGCGCGGGCGCGGGCTCTCGGTGAGCCGGAACTCGGCGCCGAGCAGGTCCAGGATCTCGGCAGCGGTGACCATGTTCGCCCGGTCCCAGCCGTGCTGGGGGTCCAGCGGCATCTGCTCGATGAACCGCAGGTGGTAGCCATGATCGAGGCAGTAGCGCAGCAGCGGGACGGCCTCGTCGTCGTTGATCCCGCGCAGCAGCACGGCGTTGACCTTCACCGGCGTCAGCCCGGCGTCGCGGGCGGCGGCCAGCCCGGCGAGCACGTCGGCGAGCCGGTCCCGGCGGGTGATCGCGGCGAACCGCGCGGGGTCGAGGGTGTCGAGGGAGATGTTGACCCGGTCGAGGCCCGCGGCGGCGAGGTCGCGGGCGCGGCGGACGAGGCCGATGCCGTTGGTGGTCATCGAGATCCTCGGCCGGGGCCGCAGCGCCGCGGTGGCCGCGACGAGGTCGGTGATCCCCTTGCGGAGGCTGGGCTCGCCGCCGGTGAACCGGACGTTCGTCACGCCCAGGTGCTCCACGGCGATGCGGATCAGCCGGGTGAGCTCGGCGTCGGTGAGCAGGTCGCCCCGGGGCAGCCAGTCGAGGCCCTCGGCGGGCATGCAGTAGGTGCAGCGGAGGTTGCACCGGTCGGTCAGGGAGACCCGCAGATCCGTGGCGACCCGCCCGAACCGGTCCACCAGGCCGGGCGTGTCCGGGCGGTCTTTCCTGCCCGGCAGGCCGGGAAACCCGAGGTCAACGGGGGTCACCCGATCAAGCGTAGTCGCCGTTTCACCGAATGGGTCGAAGGATGCGACCCTCCGCTATCGGCGGTTCTCCGCATCTGCGGAGTTTTGGTAGTTGAGGGAACGTATTTGCGGACATAAAGTGGGTTGTTGTGCCGCAGTATCGGTTTTCCGAGGCCGCCCGCCTGATGGGCGTAAGCGACGACACGGTCCGCCGCTGGTCCGACGCGGGCCTGCTGCCCGCCGCGACCGACGCGGCCGGACGCAAGGTGGTCGACGGCGCCGCCCTCGCCGCCTTCGCCCGCGCCCAGGCCGACGCCATCCCGGACCCGACCGGCGTCGCCCGCTCGGCCCGCAACCGCTTCGTCGGCCTGGTGACGCGGGTGGTCGCCGACAAGGTCATGGCGCAGGTCGAGATGCAGTGCGGCCCGCACCGGGTGGTCTCGCTGATGAGCGCGGAGGCGGTGGAGGAGCTGGGCCTCGAACCGGGCGTGCTCGCGGTGGCGCTGACCAAGGCCACGCATGTGGTGGTGGAGACGCCGTGAGGTGGGCGTTGGGGGTGTTGTTGCTGGTCACGGCGTGTTCGCCGGGATCGGGTCGCACGGTGGTGACGGTCTTCGCCGCGGCATCCCTGACGGAGTCGTTCACGGCGCTGGAGAAGACCTTCGAGTCCATCCACCCGGACGTCGACCTCCGCGTGAACTTCGCCGCGTCGTCGGCGCTGGCCCAGCAACTGCGCACGGGCGCGCTGGCCGACGTCTTCGCGTCCGCCGACGAGGCCACGATGGCGAAGGTCGCCCCGCCGTCGTCGCGGGTGTTCGCCACCAACCGCCTGACGATCGCGGTCCCCTCGGGCAACCCGGCCCAGGTCACCGGCCTCGCCGACCTGCCCCGCGTCGTGACGGTGGTCTGCGCCCCCCAGGTCCCGTGCGGCGCGGCGACCACCACGGTCCTCACCGCCGCGGGCGTGACACTGCGGCCTGCGAGCGAGGAACAGGACGTCAAGGCGGTCCTGACGAAGGTGGCGGCCGACGAGGCGGACGCGGGCCTGGTCTACGTAACCGACGTACGCGGGGCGGCGGTGACGGCGATCGACTTCCCGGAGTCGACGAAGGCCATCAACCGCTACCCGATCGCCGTCCTCGCGGACGCCCCACACCCCACCCTCGCCCGCGAGTTCGTGGACCTGGTGCTGAGCCCCGAAGGCCAAGCCATCCTGGCCGACCACGGCTTCGGCCCACCGACCCAGGCGACCCCATGACCGGTGTGACCACGCGCCCGGTGCGATCAGGGCCTGGACGGAGCAGCAGCCGGAGACGCCCGCTGGCACCGCGCAGTGTTGTGGTCACCGCCGCAGCCCGGCAGGCCAACGTCGACTGGCAGGCGGGGCGGCCGCTCGGAGGACGCCCAGGAGCTGAGGCCAACGGGACGCGCAGAGCGCCCCTGGGTGGTGGAGGGGTGGACCGGGAATTCCGGGTCAGCCGGGGCATGGAGGCAGAGGCAGAGGCGGGTCAGGTCAGCGGTGGTGCGGCTGTGGGGCCGGGGCAGGGCAGCGGTGGTGTCGCTGTAGGGCGGCCGGGCCAGGTCGGTGGTGGTGTGGCTGTGGAGTCGGGCGGTCAGCGTTGGTGTGGCTGTGGAGCCGGTTGGGTCGGCGGGTGGTGCCGCCTTGGAGTCGGGTCGGCGGGTGGTGCCGCCTTGGAGTCGGGTCGGTGGAGTGTGGCCGTGGGGTCGGGTTGGGGCGACGGTGGCGTGGTTGTGGGGTCGGGTTGTGTCAGCGCTGGTGCGCCTGGGGCGGTGGGTGGTGCAGTTGCGGGTTCGGGTGGATGGGGTGTGGCCGTGGGGTTGGGGCGGCGGTGGTGTGGTTGTGGAGTCGGTGGGTGGTGCGGCCGTGGGTCGGGTCGGTGGGTGTGGCCGTGGTTCGGGTGGATGGGGTGTGGCCGTGGGGTTGGGGCGGCGGTGGTGTGGTTGTGGAGTCGGTGGGTGGTGCGGCCGTGGGTCGGGTCGGTGGGTGTGGCCGTGGTTCGGGTGGATGGGGTGTGGCCGTGGTTCGGGTGGATGGGGTGTGGCCGTGGGATCGGGTTGGGCGGCGTTGGTGTGGTTGTGGAATCGGTCGGGTCAGCGGTGTGGTTGTGGAGTTTGGGGTGGGCTGGGTCGGTGGTGGTGGGTGTGGGGAATGGGGTGGGCTGAGCCGTGAGTGGTAGGGATCGGCAGGTGGCGGGGGTGGCTGGGCGAGCCGTGGAGCACGGGCGCGGCCGGATGGAGCACGGGCGCGGGCGGATGGGGCGTGGGCGTGGGCGGTTGGGGCGTGGGCGGGTAAGGCGTGGGCGGTTGGGGCGTGGGCGAGGCGGGCGTGGGTGGGGGGTGTCGGGGGTGGTGGGGGAGCGTGGGCGGGCGTTTGTGCCTGGGGTGCTCTGGGTGCCTGCCGTTCTGGGGTTGGGGCTTGTCGCCTTGCCTGTGCTGGGGCTGGTGGTTCGGACTGATCTTGGGGAGTTCCCCGAGCACGTCAGCAGTCCGGGGGCGGTTTCGGCGTTGTGGCTTTCCGTGCGGACCGCGGGGGTCGCCACTCTGTTGTGTTTGGTGTTGGGTGGGCCGCTTGCCGTGGTGTTGGCTCGGGTGAGGGGGCTTCGGGTGGTGCGGGCGCTGGTGTTGTTGCCGCTGGTCCTGCCGCCCGTCGTCGGGGGGTTGGCGTTGCTGTACCTGCTGGGGCGCAGCGGGCTGGCGGGGGAGGTGCTCGACGCGGCGGGGATTCGGGTGCCGTACACGACCGCGGCTGTCGTTCTGGCGCAGACGTTCGTCGCGATGCCCTTCCTGGTCGTCGGGCTCGAAGGGGCGCTCAGGACCGCGGGCGCCCGCTACGAGGCCGTGGCCGCCACGCTCGGGGCGCGGCCGTGGACGGTGTTCCGCCGCGTCACCGTCCCGCTGGTGCTGCCCGCGCTCGGGTCGGCGCTCGTGCTCTGCTTCGCCAGGGCGCTCGGCGAGTTCGGGGCGACCATCACCTTCGCGGGCAGCCTCCAGGGCGTCACCCGCACCCTCCCGCTGGAGGTCTACCTCCTCGGCGAGACCGATGTGGACGCCGCCGTCTCCGTCTCGCTGCTGTTGGTCGTCGTCGCCGTCGCGGTGGTGGCGCTGGTGAAGCCGAGGACGCAGTGAGGGCCGAGTTCACCGTCACCCGGGGCGCCTTCCGGCTCGACGTGCGCATAGCCGCCGACGATGTCGTCGCCGTCATGGGACCGAACGGCTCGGGCAAGTCGACGCTGCTCGACGTGCTCGCGGGCCTGGTCCGCCCCGACGCGGGCCGGGTCGAGATCGGGGGGCGCGACGTCACCGCGCTACCCCCGCACCAGCGCCGGGTCGGCCTGCTCGCCCAGGACCCCCTGCTGTTCCCGCACCTCACCGCGCTGGCCAACGTCGCGTTCGGACCGCGGGCACGCGGGCTTCCCGACCCGCACGCCGCCGCCCGCCGGTGGCTGGCCGAAGTGGACGCCGCCCACCTCGCCGACCGCAGGCCCAGGGCGCTCTCCGGCGGCCAGGCCCAGCGCGTCGCCATCGCCAGGGCGCTCGCCGCCGAGCCCGACCTGCTGCTGCTCGACGAGCCCTTCGCCGCCCTCGACGTCGACGCCGCCCCCGCCCTGCGCGGCCTGCTCCGCCGGGTCCTGCGCGGCCGCGCCGCCGTCATCGTCACCCACGACCCGCTCGACGCGCTCGCCCTCGCCGACCGCGTCATCGTCATCGAGGACGGCCGCGTCGTCGAGCAGGGCGCGACCCGCGCCGTGCTCAGCCGCCCCCGCACCGCCTTCACCGCGCGCGTCGCCGGGCTCAACCTCATCCCCGGCATCGCCCAGCCCGACGGCCTGCACACCGACGGCAGGGTGATCGCGGGCACGGTCGACGCCGAGCCCGGCGAGCCCGCCGTCGCCGTGTTCCGGCCAGCCGACGTCGCCGTCTACACCGAGCCCGTCCACGGCAGCCCGCGCAACGTCTTCGCCACCACGGTCACCGCCCTCGAACCGCACGGCGACCTCATCCGCGTCCGCACCCCGGAGCTGGCCGCCGACCTCACCGCGGCCGCCGTCGCCGACCTCGCGCTGGAGCCCGGCGCCGCCGTCTACCTCAGCGTGAAGGCGACAGAGGTCACCGTGCATGCCGCCACTGGGTAGCCTGCGCAGCATGTGGGCGTACCTGATGGACATGGACGGCGTGCTCGTGCACGAGGAGCACCTGGTCCCGGGAGCGGACAAGCTGGTCGCCGAGCTCACCGCGAACGGGACGCCGTTCCGCGTGCTCACCAACAACTCGATCTACACCCCGCGCGACCTGCGCGCCCGCCTGCTGCGCAGCGGCCTCGACGTGCCGGAGCAGTCGATCTGGACCTCGGCGCTGGCCACCGCCCGGTTCCTCGACACCCAGCGCCCCGGCGGCTCCGCGTTCGTCATCGGCGAGGCGGGCCTGACCACCGCGCTGCACGAGATCGGCTACGTCCTCACCGACCGCGACCCCGACTACGTCGTCCTCGGTGAGACCCGCACCTACAGCTTCACCGCGATCACCCGGGCCATCCGGCTGGTCGAGGAGGGCGCGCGGTTCATCGCCACCAACCCCGACGCCACCGGGCCGAGCCGGGAGGGCTCGCTGCCCGCGACCGGCTCGGTCGCCGCGCTGATCGAGCGGGCCACCGGCCGCTCGCCGTACTACGTCGGCAAGCCCAACCCGCTGATGATGCGCTCGGCGCTGAACTCCCTCGGCGCGCACTCGGAGACCACGCTGATGATCGGCGACCGGATGGACACCGACGTGCGCAGCGGCCTGGAGGCGGGCCTGAAGACCATCCTGGTGCTCACCGGCATCTCGACCCGCGACACCGCCGAGCTCTACCCGTACCGGCCCACCCGGGTGATCGACTCGGTCGCCGACCTGGTGGGCCGCTCGCACGACCCGTTCGGCGAGGGCGCGTGACGGAGGGCTCGCCTATGGTCAGTGCCGTGGAGACGTACGTGGTGGGCGACGTGCACGGCCACCGCGCCGAGCTGGCCGCCGCGCTGCGCGGGCGCGGCCTCCTCGACGAGCGCGACGCCTGGGCGGGCGGCACGGCCCACCTGTGGTTCCTCGGCGACTTCGTCGACCGCGGCCCGGACGGCATCGGCGTCATCGACCTGGTCATGAGCCTGTCCGAGCAGGCGCGCGAGCAGGGCGGGCGGGTGGAGACCCTGCTCGGCAACCACGAGATCCTCCTGCTCGGCATGCGCCGCTTCGGCGAGACCGAGGTGCCGTCGGACTTCGGCCCGCGCAGCTTCGCCCGCAGCTGGGAGATGAACGGCGGCCTGCGCTCCGACCAGGACGGCCTGACCGACGCGCACGTCGCCTGGCTCGTCGAGCGCCCGGTGCTGGCCCTGGTCGGCGACCACCTGCTCATGCACTCCGACACCCTGGAGTACCTGGCCTGGGGCGAGGAGATCGAGGAGATCAACGCCACCGTCCGGGCCATCCTGCGCTCGGACGACATCGTCGAGTGGTGGGAGGTGTGGCGGCGGATGACCACCCGCTACGCCTTCCGCGGCCCCGACGGCGAGGAGATCGCCGACGAGCTGCTGGGCGTCCTGGGCGGGCGCCAGGTGGTGCACGGCCACAGCGTCATCGCCGACCAGCTCGGCGTGCTGCCCGCCGACATCGACGGCCCCTACGAGTACGCGGGCGGCAAGGCCCTGGGCATCGACGCGGGCCTGTTCGTCGGCGGGCCGTGCCTGGTGGTCCGGTTAGGTGCTGACGATCCGGCTGCCGAGGGGGACCAGGGAGACCGGGACCATCTTGAAGTTGGCGATCCCCAGCGGGATGCCGATGACGGTGACGCAGAGCGCGATGCCGGAGACGATGTGCCCGATCGCCAGCCACCACCCGGCGACGACGATCCACACGACGTCGCCGATCACTGACGCGACGCCCGCCTCCCGCCGGGTCTCGATGGTCCGCCCGAACGGCCAGAGCGCGTAGTTGGCGATCCGGAAGGAGGCCAGGCCGAACGGGATGGTGATGATCAGCACACAGCAGATGATCCCGGCGAGGACGTAGCCGATCGCCATCCAGAGCCCGGACAGGACAAGCCAGATCACGTTCAGCAGCGTTCGCATGGCCCCATTGTCCCGGAAGCGGACATGTGCTTGCGTGAGACGGCGCACACCGTCGAAGGGACCGTCGATGACCAGCTACGCCTCCGGGACCTCGGACGTCCCGCTGCTCGGCGACACCATCCCGGCCAACCTGATCGCGACCGCTGCCCGCTTCCCCGACCGCGACGCCCTCGTCGAGTTCGCCACCGGCCGCCGCTGGACCTACGCGGAGTTCGCCGCCGACGTCGACCGCGTCGCGCACGGCCTGCTCGCCCGCGGCGTCGGCAAGGGCGACCGGGTCGGCGTCTGGGCGCCGAACTGTGCCGAGTGGACGCTGGTGCAGTACGCGACCGCGCGCGTCGGCGCGATCCTGGTCAACATCAACCCGGCCTACCGCGTCTCCGAGCTGAAGTACGTGCTCAACCAGGCGGGCGTGCGCATGCTCGTCGCCGCCGAGTCGTTCAAGACGTCGGACTACCGGGGGATGATCGATGAGGTCCGCCCGCAGTGCCCGGCGCTGCGCGACGTCGTGCTCATCGGCGTGGACTTCGACGACCTGCGCGTGGACGGCGACGCCGCGGCCCTGGACGCCATCGAGCTGTCGTCGGACGACCCGATCAACATCCAGTACACCTCCGGCACCACCGGGTTCCCCAAGGGCGCGACCCTGTCGCACCACAACATCCTCAACAACGGCTTCTTCGTCGGGGAGCTCTGCGGGTACACCGAGACCGACCGGATCTGCATCCCGGTGCCCTTCTACCACTGCTTCGGGATGGTCATGGGCAACCTGGCCGCCACCAGCCACGGCGCGTGCATGGTGATCCCCGCGCCCGCCTTCGACCCGGTCGCCAGCCTGCGCGCCTGCGCGGAGGAGCGGTGCACGTCGCTCTACGGCGTCCCCACGATGTTCATCGCGATGCTCGCCGAGCTGGGCGAGCTGGACCTGTCGTCGCTGCGGACCGGGATCATGGCCGGGTCGCCGTGCCCCGCGGAGATCATGAAGCAGGTGATCGACAGGATGGGCATGACCGAGGTGACCATCTGCTACGGCATGACCGAGACGTCCCCGGTGTCCACCCAGACCCGCGCCGACGACACCATCGACCGCAGGGTGGGCACGGTCGGGCGGGTCCACCCGCACCTGGAGATCAAGATCGTGGACCCGGCCACCGGCCGGACCGTGCCGCGCGGGGAGCCGGGCGAGTTCTGCACCCGCGGCTACTCGGTGATGCTCGGCTACTGGGACCAGCCGGACAAGACCGCGGAGGCCATCGACTCCGCGCGCTGGATGCACACCGGCGACATCGCGGTGATGGACGCCGACGGGTACGTCCAGATCACCGGCCGCATCAAGGACATGGTCATCCGCGGCGGGGAGAACATCTACCCGCGCGAGATCGAGGAGTTCCTCTACACCCACCCGGACGTGCTCGACGCCCAGGTCATCGGGGTCCCCGACCAGCGGTTCGGCGAGGAGCTGATGGCCTGGATCCGCATGCGCCCGGGCACGACCCCGCTGACCGCCGAGTCGGTCCGCGAGTTCTGCGCTGGCAAGCTCGCCCACTACAAGATCCCCCGCTACGTCCACGTCGTGGACGAGTTCCCGATGACGGTGACCGGCAAGATCCGCAAGGTCGAGATGCGGGCGGCGGCGGTGGAGATCCTGGGCCTGGAGTAGCCCGCGGGTAGCGTCGGTCGGGTGCGCGAGGACTTGGCGGTCGGCTTCGACTTGGACATGACGCTCATCGATCCCCGGCCGGGCATGGTGGCGGCCATGAACGCGCTCGCCGCGGAGAGCGGGCTGGCCCTCGACGGCGAGCGCTTCGCCGCCGCCCTGGGCCCGCCGCTGGACGTGGTGTTCCGCGGCTTCGAGGCGCCCGAGGAGCGCATCCCCGGCCTGGTCTCGCGCTTCCGCGCGCTCTATCCGGACGTCGTGGTGCCCGCCACGGTCCCCATGCCCGGCGCGGCGGACGCGCTCGCGGCGGTCAAGGCGCTCGGCGGGGTGAACCTGGTGGTCACCGGCAAGTTCGAGCCGAACGCGATCCTGCACGTCAAGACGTTCGACTGGCCGGTGGACGTCGTCGCGGGCGGGCGGTGGGCCGAGGCGAAGGGCGGCGTCCTGCGCGAGCACGGGGCGCGGGTGTTCGTCGGCGACCACGAGGGCGACGTGCTGGGCGCCAAGGCGGCGGGCGCGATCGCCGTCGGCGTCCCCACCGGGCCCTGCGACGCGGACTCGCTGCGCGCGGCGGGCGCGGACGTCGTGCTCAGCGACCTGACCGAGTTCCCCGCCTGGCTGCGTTCGCTCTGACGATGTGCGCCACGGCCACGCCGAGGCCGATCGGCAGCGCCATCGAGACCGCCCACAGCCAACTGGCTTGCCGGTCGAGCGCGCCGAGCACGAAAATAGCGATCACCGCCAGCAGACCGACGGTGAACAGCGCCACGGCGGCGATCATGGTCCGGGGAACGCTCATACCCGGGAGGATAGTTCGCCGTGCGCGGACCCCTTCCGGCGATGACACCCGGAGGGGGACAAGCCGAGCCGCGCCCCGCCGGTTTAGGCTGGACGGACGCGCGTCCTGCGGTGGTGTCCCAGGACGCGTTCGTCTTGCGGGGCGGGTGCGCAACGGCGGTTGAAGACGACGAGGGAATGGTGAGTGCGGTGCCGACCGGCAGGGTCAAGTGGTACGACACGGCGAAGGGTTTCGGGTTCGTCACCCAGGACGGCGGGGAGGACGTCTACGTCCGCGCGTCCGCCCTGCCCGCGGGCGTCTCCGGGCTCAAGGCGGGCCAGCGCATCGAGTTCGGGGTGGCCGACGGCCGCCGGGGCCCGCAGGCGCTGTCCGTGCGGCTGATCGACGCCCCGCCGTCGGTGGTCGAGGCGCGGCGCAGGCCTGCCGAGGAGCTGCACGGCCTGGTCGAGGACATGATCAAGATGCTGGAGTCGACGGTGCAGCCCGACCTGCAGCGCGGCCGCTATCCCGACCGCAAGGTCACCAAGCGGGTCGCGGAAGTGGTCCGCGCCGTCGCGCGGGAGCTCGACCCGTAACCCCCTGCGCGCCTACGCCTCGGCGCGCAGGATCCAGTACCCGGTCGGGACGGGCGTGTCGCCCTGCACGATGGCCAGCCGCTGCACGGCGGCGAACAGCAGGCGGTCGTCCTCGTTGGGCAGTTCCAGCGTGTACGCGTACTGCCGGAACTGGCCGGGGACGAAGATGCGGCTGCTGCCGTCCACCCGCTCGCCGTCGGGCGTGAGGTAGGAGAACACCACGCCCCACGGCTCGCGGGCCAGCGCGGCGGGCACCGAGATCTGCACCGGGTAGCCGGGGCGCACGGCCAGGGTGACCACGGCGTCCTCGTCCTGCTCGCAGGTGAGCGTCGCCAGGTCGCACAGGATCTGCGGGTGGGCGCGGACGGCGTCGCCGTCGGCGTAGAAGGTCACCTCGGGCGGCGGGACGGCGCCGCAGCCCGCCAGTGCGAACGCGGCGGCCAGGATCGCGATGGTCTTACGCACGGAGCCGACCCTACGGGGCCGGATTCGGCGGACCCTCGTGCAGGGTCGCGGGCCGCCAGCCCGCCGAGCGCGGGATCGGGTGCTCGCTGGTCTGGTCCGGCCGGATCGGCCGGTCGCCGCCGAGGCCGGGGATCAGCGACTGGCCGCGCCGCGACAGCAGCGTCTGGGCGATGCCCACGGCCAGCAGCACCGACACGACCAGGAAGCCCAGCCACCAGGTCGGCGGCAGCAGCACGCCGACCGCGCCGCCGAAGACCCAGCTGAGCTGCAGCACCGTCTCCGAGCGGCCGAACCCGGAGGCGCGCGACTCCTCGGGGAGGTCGTCCTGGATGACCGCGTCCAGGCTGTTCTTCGCCAGCGCGCTGGCGATCGCGCCGACGAGGCCGACAATCGCCGCCGTGGTGATCCCGGCCGCGAACGTCGCCACCACCGTGGACGTCAGGGCCGCGAACGCGCAGCCGATGACCACCTGTTCGGGCTTGCCCACGTGCACGCGCGCGCCGATGGCGTTGCCCACGAAGCTGCCGATGCCCGCCGCGGCCGCGATGACGCCGAGCAGCAGCACCTGCTGGAACGGCTCGGCCTCGTACTCCGCGCGCACGGCGAACGCGGCGAACATCATCAGGAAGCCGGTCAGCACCCGGATCGTGCCGTTGCCCCACAGCGAGACCACGATGTGGCGGCCCATGGGTTGTCGGCGCCCCTTGCCGGGGTGCGCCTTGATCGAGGCGGGCACCTCGCCCTCGGTGACCTCCACCCACGCCGGGATGCGCAGCGCCTGCACCGCCCCCACCGCGCTGATGACGACGGTGAACCACAGCGCGCCCGCCGAGCCGAACGGGGCCGCGAAGGCCGCCCCGATCCCGCCGAACACCGCGCCAGCGAACAGCCCGAACACCGTCAGCCGGGCGTTGGTCTTGGCGAGGGTGATCTCCTGCGGGAGCACGCGTGGCGTGACCGCGGCCTTGAGCACCGTGAACGACTTGGACAGCACCATCTTGCCCAGCGCGGCCGGATAGAGCAGCCAGGTGTCGAAGTTCAGCGCCATGATCAGGCACATCAGCGCCTGGCCTGCCGAGACCGCGGACATCGCCAGCCTGCGGCCGCGCTGGATGCGGTCCAGCGCCGGGCCGATGACCGGGGCGATCAGGGCGAACGGCGCCACCGTGATCAGCAGGTAGAGCGCGACCTTGCCCCTGCTCTCGCCGCTGGCCGCGGAGAAGAACAGCGTGTTGGCCAGCGCGACGGCCATCGCCGCGTCGCTGGCGTAGTTGAGCATCGTGGCGTAGGTGAGCGCGGTCAGGCCGGACTTCTCCGCGCCGTCGGCGCCCGCCGCCCTGCGGAACGCGCTGACCGCCTGCGTGGTCAACTGCCTGCTGCGCAGCGCGGCGACCCGGGTGACGGTGAGCTTCTTCGGGAAGCGCGGCGCGCCGGGCACCTCATCGGTCGGCCGCTCGGCCGGGTCGTCGGGGTGGCGCGGCGGCTCGTCGCGGTGGCGCTCGTCATACCGGGGCCGCTCGTCGTCGCGGTACGGGCCATCGCGGTATGGGTCCTCGCGATACGGGTCGTCTCGGTAGGGGTCGTCGCGGTACGGGCCCTCGTGGTGGTGCTGCTCGCGCGAGCGCGGCGGGCCTGCCCAGCCCCGGGGGGCGTCGTAGCGGTCGGCGTAGCGGTCGTCCCGCCACGGGGGGCGGGGCCGCCGCGGCGGGTAGTCGTTCGGGTAGCGGTCGCCGAAGGTCTCGAACTCCGGCTCGTCCTGGCGCTCGTACGGCCGGGTGGGACGGTTGCGCGGGGGCGGGTCGGCGGGGCGCCAGGCGGGCTGCGGCGCGTCCGTCCAGCCCTTGCGGCCCCGCTTGGGCCGCCGCGGGGGCTGATCAGGGGAGCCGGAGCGCATCACCCGTCCCATCCTGCCGTATCAGGGGTCTTGACACCGAAACCGGACGTGCTCGGGCTCAGCCCGGTCCCGGGGCGAACCGGACCCGGAACATCGAGGGCCACAGCTTGCCGGTGACCAGGAACTCGTCGGTCCCGGGCACGTGCGCGATGCCGTTGAGCACGTCCGTCGCCGCGCGCTCGTCGGGGGACAGCAGACCGGACATGTCGACCACGGCGGTCACCGCGCCCGTGCCGGGGTCGATGCGCACGATCCGGTCGGTCTGCCAGACGTTGGCGTAGACCGACCCGTCGACGCACTCCAGCTCGTTGAGCCGCAGCACGGGCTCGCCGTCGTGGTGGACGTCGACCGTGCCGACGGGCTCGAACGTCTCCGGGTCGCGGAAGGTGAGGGTGGCGCTGCCGTCGCTCATCACCAGCCGCTCGCCGTCGTGGCACAGGCCCCAGCCCTCACCCGGGTAGGTGACGCGGCGCAGCTCGGCCAGGCTCTCCCGGTCGCGCTCGATGGCCACGCCGTGCTGCCAGGTGAGCTGCCAGATCCGGTCGCCGACGACGGTGATGCCCTCGCCGAAGAGGTCGCCGGGCAGGGCGGTGCGGGCCCGCACCTGGCCGGTGGCCGGGTCGGTGGCGCGCAGCTCGGAGCGGCCCACCAGGCCGGTGCCCTCGTAGAGCACGCCGTCGACCAGCTCCAGGCCCTGGGTGAACGCGGTCGGGTCGTGCGGGATCTCGGCCACCACGTCGACGCGCAGCTCCACGACCTCGGTGGACGGCTGCTCCGCCGTGCACGCGGCGACAGGGAGGACGGCGGCGATCAGCGGGGTGCTCACGAGCAGGGACAGCGCACGCACCGGCCTAGCGTGACACGGCTGAGCGGGCGCGCGCAGGCGTGCGGCACAATCGGACGGTGATGACGCCGACGCCCGCACCCCAGGACGTGACCGACCCCGCGCTGCTCGCGGCGGTCGACCTCGCACGCGCCGCAGCGGAGGCGGAGGCGGGCGACGAGGTGGGCGCGCACGTCGCCGTCGCCCCGGAGGACGCGCACGCCGCCACCCACCTCTTCGAGGCCGACAAGCCCGGCTACGCGGGCTGGCGCTGGGCGGTGACCGTGGCCCGCGCGCCGGAGTGCGAGGTGACCGTCAGCGAGGTCGTGCTGCTGCCCGGCCCGGAGGCGCTGGTCGCGCCCCCGTGGGTGCCGTGGCAGGAGCGGGTCCGCGCGGGCGACCTCGGCGTCGGCGACCTGCTGCCGACCGCGCCCGACGACTTCCGGCTCGTGCCCGGCTACGCCGCCTCCGACGACCCGGCCGTGGAGGACCTGGCCCGCGAGGTCGGCCTGGGCCGCAAGCGGGTGATGTCCCGCGAGGGCAGGCTCGACGCCGCCGACCGGTGGATGTCCGGGGAGTTCGGGCCCGCGTCGGACATGGCCCGCAGCGCCCCCGCGCACTGCGGCACGTGCGGGTTCTACCTGCCTGTCGCGGGCTCGCTCGGCGCGGCCTTCGGCGTGTGCGGCAACGAGATCGCGCCCGCCGACGCCCGCGTGGTGCACGCCGAGTACGGCTGCGGGGCGCATTCGGAGGCCGAGGTCGAGCAGGTCTCCCCGGTCCTGGTCGCCGACCTGATCTACGACGACGCCCAGCTGGACGTCTCCGAGCCGGAGCCCGCGGACTCCCCGGAGGAGGACGAGGCCGTCTCCGAGGTGGCCGACGCGCCGCTGCCCGCCGCCGAGGCCGACGAGGACGAGTCCGAGCCGACCGTCGACGTCGAGTCGGACGAGTGAGCGCGGACCCCTTCGACACCGCCGCCTTACGCGCGTCGGTGCTGGGCGCGTGGACGTCGTCGCCCACCCGGTTCCGCGAGGACGCCAACGCCGAGGAGGACCTCTACCTCGGCGGCTACCGCGACCGGCTGCTGGTCGAGCTGGCCCAGAACGCCGCGGACGCGGCCGGGGCGGGCGGCACGCTGCGGGTCGACGTCGTCGACGGCGAGCTGCGCGCGGCCAACACCGGCAGGCCGCTGGACGCCGAGGGCGTCGCTGCCCTGTCGTCGCTGCGCGCGTCGGCCAAGCAGCGCGGGGTGGGGCAGTTCGGCATCGGGTTCGCCGCCGTCCTCGCCGTCACCGACGCCCCGCGCGTGGTGTCGACCTCCGGCGGGGTCGCCTTCTCCGCGACGCGGACCACCGAGGCCATCGCCGACCACCCGGAGCTGGCCGCCCGGGCCGCCGAGCGCGCCGGCCGCGTGCCGGTGCTGCGCATGGTGTGGCCGACCGACGAGGCAGCGCCGCCGACCGGGTTCGCCACCGAGGTCCGGCTGCCGCTGCGCGCCGACGTCGACGGCCCCGCGCTGCTGGCCGCGTTCGCCGACGAGGCGGCCGACCTGCTGCTGGCGCTGCCCGCCCTGTCCCGCATCGAGATCGCGGGCACGGTGTGGTCGCGGACCGAGGACGGCGACCGGCTGAGCATCCACGGGCCCGGCGAGGCGCTGTCCTGGCTCGTGCACCGGGTGTCCGGCTCGCTGTCGGCCGAGGTGCTGGCCACGCTGGGCGTCGAGTCCCGCGAGCGGTCACAGTGGACGGTCACGTGGGCGCTGCGGCTGGACCCCGACGGCGCGCCGCACCCGCTGACCGAGGACGTGCTGCACGCCCCGACGCCGACCGACGAGCGGCTGTCGCTGCCGGTCCGCCTGGTCGCCACCGTGCCCATCGAGCCGAGCCGCAGGCGCGCGCGCCCCGGTCCGGCCGCCGACGAGGTGCTGGCCGCGGCCGCGGCGGCCTACCCCGGCCTGGTCGCGAAGCTCCCGGGCAAGCGGCGGACGGCGCTGGTGCCCAGGACCGGCTTCCCGCTGTCCGAACTGGACGATCGGCTGCGCGCGCTGGTGCTGGCCGCGCTGCGCCGCGCCGAGTGGCTGCCCGCCGCGGGCTCCGGCTGGCTGACCCCGGCCCGCGCCCGGGTGCTCGACACGGCCGCGCCCGGCCTGGCCGACCTGCTGTCCGAGGTCCTGCCCGACCTGGCCGACGGCGCGCTGTCCGACGCCGCGCACACCGGGGCGCTGAACGCGCTGGAGGTGACGCGGCTGCGCATGGCCGAGGTCGTGGCCGCCATCACCGGCACGACCCGCCCGCCGGAGTGGTGGCACCGGCTCTACACCGCGCTCGCGCCGATCGTGGAGACCGACTCCACAGCGCGCGAGGAGTTGGGCGGGCTGCCCGTCCCGCTGGCCGACGGCCGCACGCTGCCCGGCCCGCGCGGCGCCCTGCGCTACGACGGCGACCCCGAGCTGCTCGACCTGCTCACGCACACCGACGTCGGCGCCCTCCGGGTGATCCACCCGGTGGCCGCGCACCCGGTCCTCGACCGCCTCGGCGCCCAGCACGGCACGGCCGCGGACCTGCTGGAGAACCTGCGCGACGCCGTCGAGCGCAGCATGGACGACCACGAGTCCGGGGTGGACATCGCCGCCCTCGCGCCGATCGTCCTGCGCCTGGTCCAGGAGTCCGGCGCGGTCGCGATGCCGTGGCTGGGCGCGCTGGCCCTGCCCGACTCGGTGGGGGACTGGCGGCGGGCCGACGAGCTGGCCCTGCCCGGCTCGCCCCTGCTCGACGTCCTCGACCCCGACTCGCCCATCGGCGTGCTGTCCTCCGCAGTGGCCGAGCAGTGGCCGGAGTCGGTGCTCACCGCCGCGGGCGTCCTCGACGCGTTCGCCGTGGTCGTCGACGAGTCGCCGACCGGGCCGGACCACGACCTCGCCGACGAGGCCGACTGGTGGGACGCGCTGCCGGAGCCGCCGAACCGGCTCGTCGGCATCCGCGACCTCGACCTGGTCGCCCCCGACGCCTGGCCGATGGCCCTGCGCCTGCTGGCGGCGAACCCGGAGACCTGGCGCGCCTTGGTCGACCCGGACGGCTATCCGGCGTGGTGGATCGGCAGGCACGCCGTGCTCGCGGGCGCGCCGCCCACGTCCTGGCGCATGCCGGACGCCGTGGAGCTGACCGGCATCTACGACCCGCTGCCCGATGTCGACGTGGACGCCAGGGTGCTGACCGCGATCGGCGTGCGCACCGAGCTGGCCGTCCACAACGGCGCGGACGCCGAGGACCTCGCCCACCGCCTGGCCGACCGCGACCGCGAGATCCCGCCGGGCATCGTCCTGCGCGCCCACACCGCGCTCGCCGAAGCCCTGCGCGACGAGGTGATCGTGCTGGAGGACCTGTCCCCGCCGGACGAGTTCCGCACGCTGGCGGGCACGCCCTCCGACGACTGCGTCGTGGTCGACGGCCCGTGGCTGCTGGCCGTCCTCCCGGACTCCGCCGTGGTCTCGGCTGGCCCGGACTTCGCCCTCGCCGAGCCCCTCGCCGACCTGCTGGACATCCCGCTGGCCACCGACGAGGTCGAGGCCGAGCCGGTCTCCGACGGGGAGTACGTCCCGTGGGCGGAGCTGGGCGCGGTCGCCGCGGCCTGCGACCTGTTGGGCGAGGAGGTCCCGCCGGGCGGGCCGATCGTCCACGACAAGCTCGTCGTCCGGACCGACACCGGCGAGCACCAGGTCCCCTGGTGGATCACCGACGACGGCGTCGCGCACTGCGAGGACACCCCGGAGGCGCTGGCCAGGACCCTGGCCTGGACGACCCGGCGCTGGCCGGAGCGGCACACGTTCACCGCGCTGATCGAGGACCCGGCGCTCTACCTGAGCTGACCGAGCAGGTCGGGCGGGTGCGCTTGCCGTACGACCCGGCGGCCACGAGCAGCCCGGACCCGAGGCCGCCGAACGCCAGCCCGCCGAAGGCGACCATCCAGGTCGTGTCGGCCGAGGTCGGGAACGGCTCGGCGGGCGCGATGGCGGGCAGCACACCTAGGGCGCTGAGCGCGGCGTAGGCCACGAGCAGCGGCCCGTACACCGACAGGCCGACCGCGGTCAGCCACGCGGGCAGCAGGGGCAGCAGGCGGGGGACGCGCCGCCCGGCCACCGGGAACGCCCACCGGGGGAACACCTGCCCCCACCGGAACGTCAGCCCGGCCACCAGGACGAGCGCGGCCGCCGCGGCCAGCACCGTCACGTCCACGCCGACCGAGCCGAGCGCGGCCAGCACGCCGGACTCCCCGGCGCTGCCCGCCCGCCACGCCTCGGCGGTGACCCCGAGGGCGTCCCCGCCCAGCGTCCAGACCGTCTTGACGGCCGCCCACGGCACGACGCCGCACACCAGGACGCCGACCAGCAGCCGCGTCCGCGCCGGGGCGACGGACGGCGGCGGGTAGACCAAGGGGCCGGTGTGCTCGGCCGGATGCGTTGCGCCGCATCGGGGACACCGGCCGCGCAGCCGCCGCCGGTACCGCGTCGCGACGCCGACGAGCAGGCACACGCCCACGGTGCTCGACAGCACCTGGGTTAGTCCGGCGCCGCTCTCGACGCCGGAGAAGGACAGCAGCGTCACGACGTGCGCGGGCAGGCTGAGCATCCCGGTCGCGAAGACCGCCGCAGCGGCCGCCGCCGCCGCCAGCACGGCCTTGCTGCGCACGCGGGTGGTGGCCACGGCGGCGGCCCCGGCCGCGACGGCCACCGCCGCCAGCGCCAGGTGGACCGCCGGGTGGTACGCGACATGCGGCGACCACGGCACGGCCGCCCCGGTCGTGGCCCACGTGATCTGCATGACCGCGTGGCAGGCCGCCCACGCGCCCGTCGCGGCGGGCAGCCACGCCCGCGCCCCGCCTTCCCCCATGACCGCAGGCTATTCCGGCGGCCCTGAGAGGACCTTCAAGATCCCGCGAGGGCCTAATCCAGCTTCTGCGCGCCCCTGCGGCCCGACTTGGCGGCGTGGCGCTGCCAGGCCATGATGGCCGCGCCTACGATGCCCAGGGCCGCACCGGCCAGCGCCGTCCACCGCCACACCGGGTCGAGACCCAGCGGGAAGACGGTCATGACCAGGGCGGCCACCAGCCAGATGCCGGTGCCGACGTACACGATGGGTCCCAGCTCCAGCAGCCGAGGCGGCAGCGGGGGCGGCGGGCGCAGCGATCGGTCCGGTCGCGGTTCAGGCACAGCGGGAGGCTACGGCACATGGCCAGCGGGACGGACGAGCGGCGGTCCGGCGTCGACCGGTTCTTCAAGATCACCGAGCGCGGGTCGACGGTGGGGCGCGAGGTGCGCGGCGGCGTCGTCACGTTCGTCACGATGGCCTACATCGTGGTGCTCAACCCGCTGATCATCGGCAGCTTCGCCGCCGACGACACCGCGGCGCACCGCGACCTCTTCGGCAACATCCTGCCCGTCGACCAGGTGGCCGCGGCGACAGCGCTGGTCGCGGGCGTGATCACGATCCTGTTCGGCCTGATCGCCAACTTCCCCTTCGCGCTGGCCACCGGCCTGGGCATCAACACCCTCGTCGCCGTCACGATCGCCCCGCAGATGACCTGGCCGGAGGCGATGGGCCTGGTGGTCGTCAACGGCGTCGTCGTGCTGCTGCTGGTCGTCACCGGCGTGCGCACGGCGGTCTTCAATGCCGTCCCGGCCGCGCTCAAGTCCGCGATCGCGGTCGGGATCGGACTGTTCATCGCGCTCATCGGGCTGGTGGACGCCGGGTTCGTGCGCAGGCTCCCGGACGCGGCCAACACCACCGTGCCCGTCGGGCTGGGGATCAACGGATCGATCGCCTCCTGGCCGACGCTGGTCTTCGTCGTCGGGCTGGTGGTGACCTCGATCCTGATCGCCAAGCGGGTCAAGGGCGCGATCCTCATCGGGGTGGCGGTCGGCACCGTGCTGGCCATCGTGCTGGAGGCGATCGTCAAGGCCGGGCCGTCGGCTGGCGTCAACCCCAAGGGCTGGAACCTGGGCTACCCGGCGCTGCCCGAGCAGGTCTTCGGCATCCCCGACCTCGCCCTGCTCGGCGAGGTCTCCTTCGGCGCGTGGTGGCGGGTCCCCGCGCTGACCGCGGCGCTGCTGGTGTTCACGCTCGTGCTGACGGACTTCTTCGACACCATCGGCACGATGACCGGCCTCGGCAAGGAGGCGGGCCTGGTCGACAAGGACGGCAAGCTGCCCAACACCGGCAAGGCGCTGTTCGTCGACAGCCTCGGCGCTGTCGCTGGCGGCGCGGCGTCCACCAGCTCCAACACCGTCTACATCGAATCCGCGGCGGGCATCGCCGAGGGCGCGCGCACCGGCCTGGCCAACGTCGTCACCGGCCTGCTGTTCATCGCCGCGATGTTCCTGACCCCGCTCTACCAGGTCGTGCCGATCGAGGCGGCCGCGCCCGCGCTGGTGATCGTCGGCGCGCTGATGATGGCCCAGATCCGCGACATCGACTTCAGCGACTTCACCGTGGCGCTGCCCGCGTTCCTCACCATCGTCGTGATGCCGTTCACGTACTCGATCGCCAACGGCATCGGCGCGGGCTTCGTCAGCTACGTGGTGCTGCACGTGGTGACCGGGCGTGCGCGTGGCGTGCACCCGTTGATGTGGATCGTGTCGGCGGCGTTCATCGTCTACTTCGCCATGGGGCCGATCCAGGCCCTGTGACCCACCCGACCGTGGCGGGAAGGCTGTTAGTGAGGTATGCTAACGATCGTGTCCCCGGAGCAGTCGACCCTGACCAGCAGGCTGCGGCTCGCCGTCGTGCGGCTCAACCGCCGACTCCGGGCGCAGCGCACCACGGCCACGGTCACCCTCACCCAGATCTCGGCGCTGTCCTGCCTGCACAAGTGCGGACCGCTGACGCCGGGCGAGCTGGCGGCCAAGGAGGGCGTGCAGCCCCCGTCGATGACCAGGGTGATCGCCGCGCTGGAGGACATGGGCTACGTCTCGCGCCGTCCGCACCCCAGCGACGGCAGGCAGGCGATCGTCGCCCTCACCGAGACCGGACTGGTCTACATCAAGGGCGAGATCACCGCGCGCGAGGCGTGGCTGGACGAACGGCTGAACGAACTCGACGACGAGGAACGGGCGATCCTCGCCCGCGCCGCCGAGATCATCGACAGGATGGCAGGTAAAGCGGACTAGTGCGGACACCAGCGGGCACACAGGACAGGCTCACCCCCATCCCTACCCCCGCACCGTCTCCGCCCAGCCCGTCGCGTCCGTCTACCCGGGACGGGATGTTCTCGTCCCTGCGCGTGCGCAACTACCGCCTCTTCGCGGGCGGCGCGCTGCTGTCGAACACCGGCACGTGGATGCAGCGCATCGCGCAGGACTGGCTCGTGCTCGTCCTCACCGACAACAACCCGGTCGCCCTCGGCATCGCCGCGGCGCTGCAGTTCCTGCCCACGCTGATGCTGTCGCTGTGGGCGGGCGTGCTCGCCGACCGGATGGACAAGCGCAAGCTCCTCATCGGGCTGCAGACGGGCATGGCGCTGAGCGCGGTGGTGCTGGGCGTGCTGGACGTCACCGGTGTCGTGCAGGTCTGGCACGTCTACGTTCTCTGCTTCGTGCTGGGCGCGTTCAGCGCGGTCGAGGTGCCCGTGCGGCAGTCGTTCGTGGTGGAGATCGTCGGCCGGGGGCAGCTGACCAACGCGGTCGCGCTCAACTCCACGAACTTCAACCTCGCCCGGATCGTCGGCCCGGCCATCGCGGGCGTGCTGATCACGCTCATCGGCACCGGCTGGCTGTTCCTGGCCAACGCGGTGTTGACCGGCGCCGTGGTCGCGGGCCTGCTGCTGATGCGCGTCGGCGACCTGCACCCGTCGCCCCGGGTGGCCGCCCGGCGCGGTCAGCTGATGGAGGGCCTGCGCTACGTGCGCGGACGCGCCGACATCCTGACCGTGATGGTGCTGGTGTTCTTCGTCAGCACCTTCGGCATGACCTTCTTCGTCTCGCTGGCGATCGCCGCGGCGAACGTTTTCCACCAGGACGCCAGCGGTTACGGCCTGCTCTCGACGACCCTGGCCGTCGGCACCCTCGCAGGCGCCCTGCTGGCCGCGCGCCGCAGCTCGCGCGGCAGGCCGAGGACCCGCCTGCTGCTCGGCTCGGCCCTGCTGTTCGGCGTCCTGCAGGTCGTGCTCGGCCTGCTGCCGACCTACGGCATGTTCGCCATCGGCCTGATCCCGGTCGGCCTGGCGCTGATGACGTTCATGACCGCGGCGAACTCGACCGTGCAGCTGGCCGCGGCCCCGGAGATGCGCGGCCGGGTCATGGGCCTCTACATGCTGGTCTTCGTCGGCGGCAACCCGCTCGGCGCCCCGATGACCGGCTGGCTGGCCGACCAGTTCGGCGGCCGCTCCCCGTTCATCGTCGGCGGCGCGGTGGCCGCGCTCGCCGCGATCGCCTGCGGCCTGCTCCTGCTGCGCCGCGGCGGCGTCCGGGTGTCCCCGGCCAACTGGTCCCGGCTGCGCGTGCTGCGCCGCGAGCGCCGCGCCCGGGTGCGCTGACCCGCTTTCCAACACCTCTTCAGTGGGCCAGGTCACTGCCGCACGGGGGTTGTCAGGAGAACTGAAGTAAGGCTAACCTAAGTCTTGTCCGCTTCGTGGTGGGAGCGGCAGTCAGTTCGGGAACCGAATGGCCCCCGCTTCCCAGCGTCCGGAAGCGGGGGCCATTCATTTCACGGCGGGGCCTGTCGGAGCATCCGCCGGGTCCTCTAGGCCGCGGGGGCGGGTGGGCGCAGGCCGTTGACGCCCGCGCGGGCGGCCTCGAAGCGCGCGGTGACGTCGGCCCAGTCCACGATGTTCCAGAGCTTCTCGATGTAGTCGGTCTTCACGTTGCGGTACTGCAGGTAGTACGCGTGCTCCCAGGTGTCGAACACCAGCAGCGGCGTGGTGGCGATCGACAGGTTGGAGTGGTGGTCCTTGAGCTGCTGGGTCACCAGCCGCTCGCCCACCGGGTCCCAGGCCAGCACGCCCCAGCCCGAGCCCTGGATGGTCGCGGACACGGCGTTCAGCTGCGCGCGCAGGCCGTCGAACGAGCCGAAGTGCTCGTCGATGGCGGCGGCGAGCTCGCCGGTCGGCTTGTCGCCGCCGTCCGGGCTGAGGTTCTTCCACCACTGCGCGTGCAGGGTGTGGCCCGCGAGGTTGAACGCCAGCGTGGTCTCCAGGCCGACGATCGCGCCGAAGTCGCCCCGGTCGCGGGCCTCGGCGATCTTCTCCAGCGTGTCGTTGGTGCCCTTGACGTACGCGGCGTGGTGCTTGCCGTGGTGCAGCTCGTTGATGTCCCCGATGATCACCGGCGCCAGCGCGCCGTAGTCGTAGTCGAGGTCGGGCAGGACGTAGGGAGCCATCTCCAGATGCCAATCAGTCGTAATTGCAACCCACTCGCAACACTAGCCGAGCACGGGCCAGGTGTGCACGGGCTCGCCCGCCTCGCTCAGCTCGACGTACCGCCGGAGCATCCCGGCCAGGGCGGCCTCCCGGTCCATCCCGCGCGCCTCCAGCACGGTGACGGTGTCGCGCTGCCACGACGACCCGGTCCGCCGGGCCGTGCAGCGGGCCTCGATGATCCCGAGGTAGCGCTCGCGCGCGCTGTCGGAGACGCCGCAGTCGGCCAGGCCCTCGTGCGCCATCGGCAGCAGCTTGCGCAGCACCAGCTCGTCCGGCGGGACCCAGCCAGCGCCGGGCCAGTACAGCTGGCTGCCGAACGCGTGCCGCGCGCCCGCGTGCAGGTTCTCCTCGGCGGCCTGGAACGACATCTGGGTCCACAACGGATAGTCCTGTGTGGCCAGCGCGCGCTGGGCTCCGTAGAAGAACGCGGCGTTGGCCATCATGTCGGCGACCGTCGGGCCCGCGGGCAGCACGCGGTTCTCCACCCGCAGGTGCGGCAGGTCGTCGCTGACGTCGTACACCGGCCGGTTCCACCGCCAGATCGTGCCGTTGTGCAGGCGCAGCTCGCTCAGCCTCGGCGGACGGCCCCGGTCCAGCGCGTCCAGCGGGTCCTCGTCGTCCACTTCGGGCAGTAAACCGGGGAAATACCGGACGTTCTCCTCGAACAGGTCGAAGATCGAGGTGATCCACCGCTCGCCGAACCACACCCTCGGCCGCACGCCCTGGTTCTTCAACTCCTCCGGACGGGTGTCAGTCGCTTGGAGGAACAACGGGATCCGTGTCTCATGCCACAGCGCCTTGCGCAGCATGAACGGTGAATTGGCGCCGATGGCGACCTGCACGCCAGCGAGGCACTGCGCGGCGTTCCAGTTGGCGGCGAACTCCTCCGGCGGCACCTGCAGGTGCAGCTGCAACGACGTGCACGCGGCCTCGGCGAGGATCGAGTCCTGCATCCGGCGCAGCTTCTCCGCCCGCCGCCCCGGCAGCGGCGTGCCTTCCATGTGCAGCACCAGTTCCTCGCCCCGGGCGGCGAAGATCTGCTCGTTCAGCCTGCGGTAGCGCGTCTTCTGCGTCAGCCAGCGCACCTCAAGGTGCTCCGGCCGCAGTGTCGGCAGCGTGCCGATGAGCACCAGCCGCGCGCCCGCGTCCAGCGCCTTGAGCGAGGCCCCGGCCAGCGACGCGGTCAGCTCGGACTCCAGCTCGATGGACTGGCTGCCGCCCAGCGGCCGGGGCCGCACGTTGAACTCCAGGTTGTGCTGGCCCAGTTCGAGCGTGTAGCAGGGATCGTCGATCTTCTCCAGGACCGTGGTGTTGAGCATCGCGGGCCCGAGCGTGTCGTCGACGAGGTTGAGCTCGATCTCCATGCCCATCTGCGGCGGCGCGGCGTTGAAGCCGCCCTCGGCCAGCATCCGCCCCAGCGCGTCCAGACACCGGCGCATTTTCGCCCGATAGCGCTGCCGGTCGAGTCCGCCTGGCTCGGTGGCTACGTTCTGGCCCATGACGCCCCTCCCGTCTGTCCGGCTCGTCAGCCGGAACGTGCGCGGGAGGCCAACGTTGGCATAGCCCTCACTTCCTTTCTAGCGCCCAAACTGGTGCCGTCCGTTATGCCGAGGTAACGCAGCGCAAGCGGCGGGGACGCCTGGGCGCGCCCGCCCCGCCGTGCGACACTGCGCGGGTGGCGCAGGTGATCGAGGTGGCGGACCCAGCGGACCCCAGGCTGGACGACTTCCGCGACCTCACGACCGCCGACCGCAGGCCGGACCGGCCCGGCGGGCGCGGCCTGGTGATCGCCGAGGGCGTGGTCGTCGTGCAGCGCCTGCTCGCCTCCCGCTACCCCGTGCGCGCCCTGCTCGGCGTCCCGCGCCGCATCGAGGCGCTGGCTCCGGACCTGGCCGACCGCGACATCCCGGCGTACGCCACGAGCGCGGAGGTGATGGCCGAGACCGTCGGCTTCCACCTCAACCGCGGCGTCCTCGCCGCCGCCGACCGGGCCGCGCCGGTCCCGCTGCCCGACCTGCTGGCCACCGCGCGCACCATCGCCGTCCTGGAGGGCGTGGGCGACCACGAGAACCTGGGCGCGCTGTTCCGCAACGCCGCCGCCCTCGGCGTCGACGCCGTCCTGCTGGGCCCGGGCTGCAGCGACCCGCTGTACCGGCGCAGCGTCCGCGTCTCCATGGGACACGTGCTCGCCGTCCCGTTCGCGCCGCTCCACGACTGGCCAGCGGGGCTGGACCTGCTGCGGGCGGCCGGTTTCCGCGTCCTGGCCCTGACCCCGCGCGCCGACGCGGTCCCGCTGTCCGAAGTCGCCGTCGGCGGCGAGCGGGTGGCGCTGCTGCTGGGCTCGGAGGGCCCCGGCCTGACCGAGGCGGCCATCGCCGCCGCCGACGCCGCCGTGCGCATCCCGATGTCGCGCGCCGTCGACTCGCTCAACGTGGCGACCGCGGGCGCGGTCGCGTTCTACGCACTCACCGAAGGAGCCCGGGGTGGAACTGCGCGCCAGGGATGAGCGGGCCGTGCTCGTCGGCGATGACCGGGAGATCGACCCGGACACCCTGCCGCTGGGCGCGGACCTCACCGCCGATCTGCGGGACTGGGCCAGGGTGGCGGGCGCGGTCGGGCGCACCGAGGCGGAGTCGGCGGCCGCCGTGGTCTCCCGGCGCGGCCGCCAGCTCGCCGCCCGCGTCGCCGAGGCGATGAACACCCAGGTCAGCTACGTCGACCCGCTCTCCGGCGAGGTCGCGGTGCTCGCCCCGCCGGTGACCCAGGAGAAGCAGCCGCCGCCGCCGGAGCCCACGCCGTGGGCCACCGGCCTGCTGGTCGCCGCCTTCGCCTTCACCCTGGTCGTGTTCGCCGTCGGGACGCTGTCGGCCACGCTCGACGAGACGTCCCCGCTGCTCGCGGTGGGCGCCAACGTCGTGGTGACCGCGGGCCTGCTCCCGTCGGTGTGGCTGACCAAGGGCGTGCCGATCTGGCGCTGGGTCGCCCTCGGCGTCGCTGGCGGCATCGGCGCGGGCTGGGTGGCCCTGCCGTTCATCGTCTTCGGCTAGACCAGCGAGTCCCGCCAGCGGGTGTGCAGGGCGGCGAAGCGGCCGGACCCGGCGATGAGGTCGGCGGGGGAGCCGTCCTCGACCACCCGGCCGTCGTCGATCACCAGGACCCGGTCGGCGATCAGCACCGTCGACAGCCGGTGGGCGATGATCAGCGCCGTCCGGTCGGCCAGCACCGACTCCAGCGCGCCCTGCACCGCCCGTTCGGTCGGGATGTCCAGGCTGGACGTGGCCTCGTCCAGCACCAGGACCGTGGGGTCGGCCAGGAACGCGCGGGCGAAGGCCACCATCTGCCGCTGGCCTGCCGAGAGCCTGCCGCCGCGCTTGCGGACGTCGGTGTCGTAGCCGTCGGGCAGGCGCGAGATGAACTCGTGCGCGCCCACCGCCCCGGCCGCCGACTCGACCTCCGCGCGGGTCGCGTCCGGCTTGCCCAGGGCGATGTTGTCGGCGACCGAGCCCGCGAACAGGAAGTTCTCCTGCGTCACCATGACGACCGCCTGGCGCAGGTCGGCGTCGGCGATGTCGGTGAGCGCCACGCCGTCGAGCCGGACCGCGCCCGCCGTCGGGTCGTAGAACCGGGCGACCAGCTTGGCCAGCGTCGACTTGCCCGCCCCGGTCGGGCCGACCAGCGCCACCGTCTGGCCGGACGGGATGACCAGGTCGAACTCCGGCAGCACCACCGGCCCGGTCGGCGTGTAGCGGAACTCGACGCTGTCGAAGGTGATCGCGCGGCCGAGCGCCGACGGCGGCAGGGCCACCGGCGCGGCGGGCTCGCGCACGTCCGGCTCCTCCTCCAGCACGCCGGAGATCTTCTCCAGCGCCGCCGTGGCCGCCGAGTACGCGTTGGCGAACATCGCCATGTCGTCGAGCGGGTCGTAGAAGCGGCGCAGGTACAGCAGGAACGCGGTGAGCACGCCCAGCTCCAGCCCGCCGCCGACGACCCGCCACGCGCCGATCAGCAGCACCACGGCCAGGCTGATGTTGCCGACGAGCCGCACGGTCATGGTGAAGACCGCGACGACGTCGAGCGCGCGGTGGTTGGCCCTGCGGAAGCTGTCGTTGAGCCCTGCCATGATCGACTCGTTGCGGGCCTCGCGGCGGAACGCCTGCACCGCGCGCATGCCGTTCATCGTCTCCACGAACTGCACGATGATCTTGGCGATCGCGCCCCGGGTGTTGCGGTAGGCGGCGTTGGAATTGCGGAAGAACCAGCGCGCGGCCAGCAGCAGCGGGATGAACCCGGCCAGCACGAACAGCGCCAGCGGCGCGTCCAGCACCAGCAGCAGCACCGCGATTCCGGTGACCGACAGCGCCGCGGACAGCAGCCCGTCGACGCCGTTCTCCAGCAGGTCGTCCAGGGAGTCGACGTCGCTGGTCAGCCGGGAGATGACCTTCCCGGAGGTGTAGGACTCGTGGAACGACAGGGACAGCCGCTGCGCGTGCCGGAAGATCCGCTGCCGCAGGTCGAGCAGCAGGTCCTGGCCGATGCGCCCGGACAACCGCAGGAACGCGTAGCGCAGCCCGGCCGAGCCCGTCGTCGCCGCCAGGTAGCCGCCCACGCACCAGGCCAGCGTCGTGGCGTCCCCGCCCATGGCCGACGGGATGCCGTTGTCGATGGCCGCGGCGATGAGCAGCGGACCGGCCAGCGAGGCGAGGTTCTCGGCGACGACGAGCGCCAGCGCCAGCACGGTCGCGCCCAGGTGCGGGCGGATCAGCCGGCCCAGCAGGGCGCGCGAGCGCTTCTGCAGCCGCAGCGTCGCGCGCTGGGTCAGGTTCTCGGTGTCCTCGGCGGCGACGCCGCGCCACTCCTCTTCCGGCGTGCTCATACGCTCGTCCGTTCGTTGTCCAGAGTGGACAGCAGGGCCCGGTAGGCCGGGTTGGCCGCCAGCAGTTCGGTGTGCGTGCCGACCGCGGTGATGCGGCCGCCCTCCAGCAGCGCGACCCGGTCGGCCAGTTGGACCGTGCTCGGCCGGTGCGCGACGACCAGCGCCGTCACGCCCGAGAGCACGCTGCGCAGCGCGTGCTCGACCTCGGCCTCGGTCTGCACGTCCAGCGCGGACAGCGGGTCGTCGAGCACCAGCACCTTCGGCCTGCCGACTACCGCGCGGGCCAGCGCCAGGCGCTGCCGCTGGCCGCCGGACAGCGACAGGCCCTGCTCGCCGATGCGGGTGTCCAGGCCCCAGGGCAGGCCGTCGACGAACTTCTCCGCCTGCGCGATCCGCAGCGCGGTGCGCACGTCGTCGTCGGAGGCCTCGGGCGCGCCCAGCCGGACGTTCTCGGCGACGCTGGCGGAGAACAGCACCGCCTCCTCGAACGCCGTGGCCACCGCGGTGCGCAGCTCGGCCAGCGGCAGGTCGCGCACGTCCACCCCGTCGACGGTGACGCGTCCCCCGGTCACGTCGGCCAGGCGGGCGACCAGCGCGGTCAGCGTCGTCTTGCCGGAACCGGTGGGGCCGACCAGCGCGACCGTCTCGCCCGGGCGCACCTCCAGGTCCACCCCGGCCAGCACCTCGGCGCCGGAGGGGTAGGCGAAGCGCACGTCCTCGAACCGCAGCAGGCCCGCGCCGTCGGCGGGCAGGTGCTTGGGGGAGTCCGGGTCGGTGATGGTGACCTCGGCGTCGCGGACCTCCCAGTACCGCTCCGCCGCCGTCGCCGTCTGGTTGGTCTCGGCCAGCAGCCAGCCGATCGAGTCCACCGGCCAGCGCAGGAATACCGCGACGGTGATGCCCGCGACCAGCGTGCCGACCGTCATGGTCCCGTTGGCGATGCCGAGCGAGCCGACCAGCAGCTGGGCGGCGATGCCCAGCTCGGGCAGCATGATGATGGCGCCCCACAGCAGCGCGAGCACCCGGACCTTGGCCAGCTCGGTGCCGCGCAGCTCGCGGGCCTGCGCGGCGAAGCGGCGGGCCAGCTCCGGCCCCCGGCCGAACGCCTTGAGCACCCGGATGCCCAGCGCCGACTCCTCGACCGTGGTGGCCAGGTCGCCCTCCTGGTCCTGGGCGCGGCGGGAGAGCACGGAGTACTTCGACTCGAAGCGCGTGCAGATGACGATGAGCGGCAGCGCGCAGGCCAGCGTGATCGCGCCCAGCACCGGGTCGAGGAAGAACAGCACGCCAAGGCCGATGACCATGGTCAGGGTGTTGACCACCAGGAAGATGCCCGCGAACGCGATGAACCGGCGGATCGTCGACAGGTCCGACACCGCGCGCGACAGCAGCTGCCCGGACTGCCACTGGTCGTGGAAGGCGATGGGCAGCCGGTGCAGGTGGGCGTACAGGTCGGCGCGCAGGTTCGCCTCGACCCGGGTGCTCGGCCCGGCGATGAGCCTGCGGCGGGTGAAGAACAGCGCGGCCTCGGTGGCGCCGAGCGCGGCGACCGCGGCCACCAGCCAGACCAGGCCGCCGGTGTCGCCGGTGGCCACCGGCCCGTCCAGGATGCGCTGGATGACCAGCGGAATCGTCAGCCCGCAGATCATCGAGCAGAGCACGGCGACCGCCGAGCCGATGACCCGGCCGCGGACCGGGCGCAGGTAGGGGCCCAGCCGCGCGATCGAGGCCAGGCCGCCGCGTTTCGGTTCGCTCTCCATGTGGCTCCCCCCAGGCAGTCGGCCTTCGACGTTACGCCTGGTCGCGTGCGTCGTCATCCGAGTTTCCGACCTGCACCGCGCTGGAGGTCAAGTGCTCCACTGTGGACAGGGGTTACCCTTGGGGCATGACGCGACCGGAGCCGGTGCGGTTCCTGCGCACCGAACCGACCATGGCCTTCCCGCAGGGGCGCCTGCTGGCACTGCGGGCCGCCCGTCTGCACGTGCTGGCCCCCGACGGCTGGGACAGGCTCGGCAGGGGCAGGCCCGCGGGCGCCGAGTGGGTGACCCGCGAGGAGGCCGAGGACTGGCTGGAGCACGAGGGCTGGGACATCGCCCTGCTCGACGCCGTGCCGCCCGCCGAGAGCTGATCACATCGCGTTCCCAAGACGCCGGGCCCGTGCCATCGTGGATTGGTCTGGACCTTGGGAGGGATGATGCGCGGAACCACGGTGCCGCAGGGAACGCCCTGTCAGGCGCGACGCGAGGGCGTGCTGCCCATGCACCGGCTGGAGGTGTCCGGCGACCTGCCGTTCGCCATCGGCACGTTCGACTCCATCGGCCCGATGTCGCGCGCGGACTTCCCGCACCGGCACACCTTCCACGAGATCGTGCTCGTCACCAGCGGGCGGGGCGCGCACGTGGTCGACCTGGCCCGCTGGGAGCTGCGGCCCCCGCACCTGTGCGTCATCGCCCCCGGCCAGGTGCACCACTGGGACGCGCGCGGCCTCGACGGCCACGTCGTGCTGTTCACCGACGACTTCCTGCTCGACCACCCCGCCGACCGGGGCGTGCTGCGCGCCCTCAGCGGCAGGCCGTGGCTGGACGCCCCCGACGACGCCGTCCGGCTCATCGCCGAGATGCACGCCGAGTACCAGGCGGGGGCCGAGGGCTCGGACACGGTGCTGCGCTCCCTGCTGCACGTGCTGGTGGTGCGCGCCGCCCGGGCCGCCAGGGTGGCCCCGCCCGCCCGCACCGGCTCGGTCGCCGAGGAGTTCGCCCGGCTGCGCGCGGGCTCGCAGCTGTGGTCCGTGCGCGCCTACGCCGAGCGCATCGGCGTGACGCCGGGGCACCTGACGCAGGCGGTGAAGGCCGCGACCGGGCGACCGGCGTCGGAACTGGTCCGCGAGACCCGCGTCCACGAGGCGAAGCGGCTGCTCGCCCGCACCGACCTCACCGTGCGGCAGGTCGCCGCCCGGGTCGGGTTCGGCGACCCGGCGTACTTCTGCCGGTTCTTCCGCCGCGAGACCGGATGCAGCCCCGGTGACTTCCGACGTGGGAACGGCACCCACGGTTTTCACCACGACCAGCCGGGTTAGTCCATCGTCGCGCCCTGGCCGGGTTCGTAGTTTCGGGAGCAAGTCCCGAACAAGGAGTCGGAATGGAAGACCGCAATCTCAGCCGCAAGACGGTGCTGCGCGCCGCCCTGGCCGCGGGCGTCGCCGTGCCAGCGGCGTTCGTCGCGGCCCCCGCGCTGGCCCGTACCCTGCCGGACGGCGCGACCCCCGAACCCACCCCGATGTGCGACGACGGCGACGACCCGACGCCGCCGCAGATGGAGGGTCCCTACTTCAAGCCGAACTCGCCCAGGCGCAACTCGATGGTCAGCGACGGCGCGGGCACCCGGCTCACCGTCAGCGGCTACGTCTTCGGCCTGGCCTGCCAGCCGATCGCCAACGTCCTCCTGGACTTCTGGCAGGCCGACAACGCGGGCGCGTACGACAACGTCACCTACCGCTTCCGCGGCCACCAGTTCACCGACGCCAACGGCGCCTTCCACCTGACCACGATCGTGCCGGGCCTCTACCCGGGGCGCACGCGGCACATCCACGTGAAGGCGCAGGCGCCGGGCAGGCCGATCCTGACCACGCAGCTGTACTTCCCGGGCGAGCCGCGCAACAACACGGACTCGCTGTTCGACCCCCGGCTGCTGATGAACGTCCGCAACGCGGGCGGCGGGCGGGAGGCGACGTTCGACTTCGTCCTGAACGTCCAGCAGACGCCGACCACGGGCCCGACGACCAGGCCCACGACCACGACGTCGAACCCGCCCGGCGGCGGCACGTGGGCGGTGGGCACGGCGTACTCCGCAGGCGCCCGGGTCACCTACGGCGGCAGCGGCTACGTGTGCCTCCAGGCCCACACCGCCCAGCCCGGCTGGGAGCCCCCGAACGTCCCCGCCCTCTGGCGCGTGGGCTGACATTCAGATGATCAGACCATATGACGTCATCATCCCGATGATGACGTCATATGGTCACGACATCTGGATGTTGCGAGCATCCGGATGACGCGAACGGCGCGGTTGGGATGATGTCGTCATCCCAACCGCGCCGGTGTCGTCGGTGCGGTGTCGTCAGCCGCGGTTGGAGCGGGTGCCGAGCAGGACGTCCTCCCACGAGGGGACGATCGGGCGGTTCTTCTTGCCCTTGGCCCGGCGCGGGGGCTCGGCCTTGCGCGCGGGCTCGTCGATCAGCGCGGTCTGGTCGGCCGCGGCGGGGTCGACCGGGGCCGTCAGCTCGAAGTCCTCGACGAAGTCCTGGTGCTCGCGGGCCGCCGGGTCGATCCCGTCCGGCTCGACCGCTGCGGACTCGGCCACGGACGCCGCGGACTCCTGCGCGGCGGGCTCGGCCGCCTCGGGCTCGCCTGCCAGCGGCTCGGCCGGGTACGCCTCACGCGCGGCAGGGGCGCGCACCGGCGCCTCGGGCCGGACCACGGGGGCCACCGGGGGCTCCGGCCGCATCACCGGGGCGACCGGCGCCTCCGGCCGGGTCACCGGGGCGACCGGCGGCTCCGACCGGGTCACCGGGGCCACCGGCAGGTCGCTGACCTCGATCGACGCGGCTTCGATGGACGCCGCCTCGATCGCCGCGGGCTCCGGGCGTGGCGGCAGCAGCGCAGGGTCGATGTTCAGCGCCGCCTGGGCCAGTTCCGTCACCGGCCGCACCGTGCGCAGCGGACGGGCGGGCTGGGGGTCCAGCAGGTCGTGGGCGTGCTCGTCCAGCGGCTGGACCGTGCCGCCGTGGGCGCCGGGGTGGAACGCCCAGTGGGCGCGGTTGACCGACCGGCCCGCCTGCCAGCACAGCTGCACGATCCACTTGCCGTCCTCGCCGCGCCAGGAGTCCCACACCGCCGCCGTGTAGTCCTGGCCGCGGAGGGTGAAGGCGTGCAGGCAGATCTCACCCAGGGTCTGCAGGTCGGGCCCGTCCTCGCGGACCGGGTGGGCGCGCTGGGCCAGCTCAGCGGTGCGCGAGCGCTCCAGCAGCACGGGGTAGGCGAACCGCTCGACCTTGGCGGTGGGGATGTCCGCTGCCTCGGCGACCTGTTCGACGGACTCGCCCGCGCGGATGCGGGCCTGGATCTCGCGAGGACGCATCTGGCTCTCCAGCTCGATCTCGATCTGGCCGAGTCGGGTGACGTCCCCGCGGGCCGCCGCTCGCAGCCGCTCGTCGGCCGGGAGCGTGAAGCGCTCACCGCGCGCCGGGTCCTCGCAGATGACGGTCTTGCCGCCATCGGCGAGTCCGACGACCCGCAGCGCGCGCATCGCGACCCTCCCGTACGACGTGAGCAGACATCACTCGTCAGCGTCCCACGGTAAATCGGCGAAGTGCCCTGACGCGCTAGGCGCGCCGCGATCCCCGTGACATCCTCTTGTGATCTTGCCGTATCCGCCGCCCCGCCCGCACCCCCTAATGGGGGCACGGGCAGGGGGAATATCAAGCGACGCGCTCGACGACCCAGTCGATCGCCCGGGTGAGGGTGGTCACATCGGCGGGCTCGACGGCCGGGAACATGGCCACCCGCAGCTGGTTGCGGCCGAGCTTGCGGTAGGGCTCGACGTCGACGACGCCGTTCGCCCGCAGCACCTTGGCCACGGTCGCGGCGTCCACCGAGTCGGCGAAGTCGATGGTGCCCACGACCTGCGAGCGGTGCGCGGGGTCGGCCACGTACGGCGAGGTGTACTCGGTCTTCTCGGCCCAGCCGTACAGCCGGTCGGACGAGTCCTTGGTCCGGGCGACGGTCCACTCCAGGCCGCCCTGCGCCAGCATCCAGTCGATCTGCTCGGCCAGCAGGAACAGCGTCGACACCGCGGGGGTGTTGTACGTCTGGTCCTTGAGGGAGTTGTCCAGCGCGACGGGCAGCGACAGGAACTCCGGCACCCACCGGTCCGACGCGCCGATCTCGGCGACGCGCTCCAGCGCGGCCGGGCTCATCAGCGCCAGCCACAGCCCGCCGTCGGAGGCGAAGCACTTCTGCGGGGCGAAGTAGTAGACGTCGAAGTCCTCGGCCTTCACCGGCAGCCCGCCCGCGCCCGAGGTGGCGTCGACGGCCACGAGCGCGCCGTCGGAGCCCGCGGGCCGCGAGACCGGGACGGCCACGCCGGTCGAGGTCTCGTTGTGCGCCCAGCCGACCAGGTCGGCGCCCTCGGCGTAGGTGATCGCCGGGGCGCTTCCCGGGTCGGCGGAGACCACGATCGGGTCGGCCAGGAACGGCGCGCCCTTGGCGACCTTGGCGAACTTCGCGGAGAACTCGCCGTAGGTGAAGTGCTGGGACCGCTCGCGCACCAGGCCGAACGCCGCGGCGTCCCAGAAGGCGGTGGTGCCGCCGTTGCCGAGGACGACCTCGTAGCCCTCCGGCAGCGAGAACAGCTCGCGCAGGCCCGCGCGCACCCGGCCGACCAGGGACTTCACCGGCTTCTGCCGGTGCGAGGTGCCCAGCAGCCGCGCGCCCTCCGAGGCCAACGCCGCCACCTGCTCGGGGCGGACCTTGGACGGTCCGCAGCCGAAGCGGCCGTCGGACGGGCGCAGCTCGGCGGGCAGCTCCAGGGTGCTCGGGTCGGCGGTCTGGGTCATCGTGGCGCCTTTCGCATGCGATGTACTGGTCACCCCGGCGACGTTGGCGGCGGCGGTGACCAGTCTCGCACCTCTAGCTGATGCCCGACCGCCAGCCCTTCTCGTCCACCCCGCCGGGGATGGCGTCCGGCGTCCCGTACGGCTCCCGGGTGAAGATGAAGGTCGCCAGGTCGAAGTGCGACGGCGCGCCCTCGGCGTCGCGGTGCAGTTCCAGCGTCTCGCCCGCGTAGTAGCCGTCCAGGCCCGTCCACCTGTCGGGACCGGCCGGGCGGAACCGCGACTGGCGGCCCCGGCCGGTCACCGGCGCGAGGTTGAGCCAGCGGTCGGGGAGCAGCTTGAGCACGTACGGCGTCGGGCCCCAGTGCCAGAGGCCGGTCAGCGCCAGCAGCGCGGGGTCGTGGTCGGCCATCGGCGACCACTCGGCGGGCAGCGCGGGCTCGTGCTGCTCGATGATGTTGATCAGGTCGAGGGCCACGGTGCTGACCGCGACGCCCGAGGTGGAGTTGGCGGTGACGAACGCGCCGGTCCCGGTGCGCTCGTCGGCCAGGACCATCGCCAGGAAGCCGGGCATCGACCCGCCGTGCCCGGCCAGCCGCCGCCCGCCGACGCGCAGGACCTGCAGGCCGAGGCCGTAGCCGGCGGTCCACTCGTCGGCGTCGTCGACGTGCGCGGGCTCGCGCATCTCGGCGACGGTGTCCGGGTGCAGCACGCCGCCGCTGTCGCCCGCGATCAGGCGGGTCCACCTGGCCAGGTCGTTCGGCGTGGACCAGAGCTGGCCCGCTGGCGCCATCGCCACCGCGTCCGGGGTCGGCTCGGGCAGCAGCACGTCGGCGAACGGGTGCACGGCCCAGCCCGGCGCGGCGGGGGCCTGCGGCATCGGGGTCGTGCGGGTCATCTCCAGCGGCCGCAGGATCTCCGCCTCCAGCGCCTCCAGCCAGGAGCACCCGCGCACCCGGGCCACGAGCTCGCCGAGCACGCCGTATCCCACGTTCGTGTAGTGGAACCGCGCGCCGGAGCGGTGCCGCAGCGCGTTCTCGGCCAGGCTCTGCTCCAGCGACCGCCAGTCGGCCCCCGGCGCCCGCTCCCACCACGCCCCCGGCGACTCCGAGGTCAGGCCCGCCGTGTGCGCGAGCAGCTGGGCGATGGTGACCTCGCCGAACGACGTGCCGGGCACGTGCTTGTCGAGCGGGTCGTTGAGGTCGAGCCTGCCCTCGTCGCGCAGCCGCATGACCAGCACCGCCACGAAGGTCTTGGTGATCGACCCGATCCGGTACTGCGTGTCGGCCGACGGGGCCAGCCCGTCGACCTTCCCGCGCGCGCCGAACCAGGCAAGCCCGCCGTCGCGCACGACACCGGCGGTGACGGAGGGCGCGCGGCTCTCGGCCTGCTCGACCGCGACGCGGCGCAGCAGGGCGTGTTCAGTGGTCTGCAGCATGGGAGGAATTGTCGGTCATAAAGCAATCCGATAAGACCGACGGCCTTTCTATGAAAGCGGGGTGACGGCGGCCCAGCCGTCGACCTGGTCCGGGGTGCGCGGGCCGGGGCCGACGTAGGACGCGGCTGGGCGGACGAGCCTGCCCGTGCGCTTCTGCTCCATGATGTGCGCGCACCAGCCCGCCGTGCGGGCGCAGGTGAACATCGCGGGCATCATGTGCGGCGGAACCTCGGCGAAGTCCAGGATCACCGCGGCCCAGAACTCCACATTGGTCTCGATGGCCCGGTCGGGGCGGCGCTCGCGCAGTTCGGCGAGGGCGGCCTGCTCCAGCGCGGCGGCCACCTCGTAGCGGCGCGCGCCGAGTTCCTGGCAGGTGCGGCGCAGCACGCGGGCGCGCGGGTCCTCGGCCCGGTACACCCGGTGCCCGAAGCCCATCAGCCGCTCGCCGCGGTCGAGGATGCCGCGCACGACCGCGCGGGCGTCGCCGGTGCGCTCGACGGCGTCGATCATCGGCAGCACGCGCGCGGGCGCGCCGCCGTGCAGCGGGCCGGACATCGCGCCGATCGCGCCGGACAGCGACGCGGCGACGTCGGCTCCGGTCGAGGCGATCACGCGGGCGGTGAAGGTGGAGGCGTTGAGGCCGTGCTCGGCGGCGGACACCCAGTAGGCGTCGACGGCCTTCACGTGGGCGGGGTCGGGCTCGCCGCGCCATCGGGTCATGAAGCGCTCGGTGATGGTGCGGCACTGGTCGACCCGCCGCTGCGGCACCGCGGGCTGGTGGATGCCGCGCGCGGACTGCGCCACATAGGACAGGGCCATGACCGACGCGCGGGCGAGCTGGTCGCGGGCCTCGTCGTCGGTGATGTCCAGCAGCGGCTGGTAGCCCCAGATCGGGGCCAGCATGGCCAGGCCGGCCTGGACGTCCACCCGGACGTCGCCGGAGTGGACCGGGATGGGGAACGGCTCGGCGGGCGGGAGGCCGGAGCCGAAGCGGCCGTCGACCAGCAGCGCCCACACGTCACCGAACGTGACGCGGCCCGCGAGGTCCTCGATGTCCACTCCGCGGTAGCGCAGCGCGCCGCCGTCGCGGTCGGGTTCGGCGATCTCCGTGCGGAAGGCGATCACGCCCTCCAGCCCCGGACGGAAGCCGTCGTCCGCTTTGGGTTCGGTGTGCACCGCACTGTGCATGGGTCCGCCTTTCGCGCCAAGCCCCGACTGTGCTCGCGCGGTTCCCGCCCATACCAGGGTCGCCGAAGGCGGCTCCGCACGGCTGCCGAACACCTTGCTCCCCGCGCGTGAGGTTAGCAATCGTTCACGCAGGTGTCTTCGGTCACGATCCAGTGGAACGATCCAGCTCCCCCCGGTCGGGGGAGGTGGGCGGTGTCACCGTCTGGGCGGTTTCCGTTCACCTGGAATACCCGTACCGTCGGCCGCACGTGTGGTGACCCCCCACCTGGATGGAGAAGCCGATGGCGGACGGCCCTGACGTAGCGGACATCACGCTGGAACTGCCGAGCATGCGCGTCTCGTACGAGACCGGAGCGCTGAGCGAGGCCGAGCTCGCCGACACCTGGCACGAGCAGTTGCAGCTCTGGCTGGACGAGGCCAAGCGGGCCGGGCTGGCCGAGCCGAACGCGATGGTGCTCGCCACCGCGGGCGCCGATGGGATGCCGTCGTCACGGACCGTGCTCGCCAAGGGCCTCGACGCCCGGGGTCTGGTCTTCTTCACCAACTACACCTCCGCCAAGAGCCACGACCTGATGGCGGCGCGCTACGCATCGGCGACGTTCCCCTGGTACGGCCTGCACCGCCAGGCGACCGTGCGCGGGACCGTCGAGAAGGTCAGCGCCGCGGAGACCGCCGCCTACTGGGCCAAGCGCCCGCGCGGCTCGCAGCTGGGCGCCTGGGCGTCGCCGCAGTCGATCGTGGTCAGCGGCCGCCCCGCGCTGGAGGCCGCGCTGGCCAATGTGGAGCGCCGCTTCGCCGACGCCGAGACCGTGCCGGTGCCGCCGCACTGGGGCGGCTGGCGCATCCAGCCCGAGGTCGTCGAGTTCTGGCAGGGCCGCCGCGACCGCATGCACGACCGGCTGCGCTTCAAGCTGACCCGCGACGGCTGGAAGGTCGAGCGGCTCGGGCCCTAAATCACAGGCGGACAGGTCGTTAGCTGACCTAAGCTAACGACCTGTGACCCTGAAAGAGCGCCCGCGCGGTTTCCTCGGCAGGGCGCTGATCGATACGCGCCCGCTGCGCATCCGGGACTACCGCAGGCTGTGGATGTCCACCGCGATCACCGCGGTGGGCAGCCAGCTCACCGCCGTCGCGGTGCCCAAGCAGATCTACGACCTCACCGGGTCCTCGGCGTGGGTCGGGCTCACCGGCGCGGTCGGGCTCGTGCCGCTGCTGGTGTTCGGCCTCTGGGGCGGGGCCATCGCCGACGCGTTCGACCGGCGGCGGGTGCTCATCATCAGCAACACCGGCGTCGCGGTGACCTCGGGCCTGTTCTGGCTGCAGGCGTTCGTGGGCATGGACTCGGTGTGGGTCGTGCTCGCGCTGCTGGGGCTGCAACAGGCGTTCGTCGCGGTCAACATGCCCACGCGCAGCGCCGCCGTGGCGCGGCTGGTCCCGCCGGAGCTGCTGCCGCCCGCGAACGCGCTGAGCTTCACCACGTTCACCTTCGGCATGGTGTTCGGCCCGTTGGCCGCTGGCGCGCTGATCCCGCTGCTCGGACTGTCCACTTTGTACTTGATCGACAGCGTCGCGCTCGTGCTGGCGCTGGTCATGGTCTGCCTGCTGCCGCCGATCGAGCCGGGCGAGGGCGCGTCGCGGCGGGCGGGGCTGCGCGACATCGCCGATGGCTTCCGCTACCTCAGCGCGCGCAAGCTGCTGCTGGTCAGCTTCCTGGTCGACGTCATCGCGATGGTCGCGGGCATGCCCCGCGCGCTGTTCCCGGAGATGGCCGAGCGGGTCTTCGGCGACCCGCCCGGCGGCGGGCTGGCGCTGGGCTGGCTGTTCGCCGCGATCCCGCTGGGCTCGGCGCTGTTCGGCCTGTTCTCCGGCTGGTTCTCCCGGCTGACCCGGCAGGGCGCGGTGATCACGGTCGCGATCATCGCGTGGGGGCTGTCGGTCGCCGCGTTCGGACTGACGTCCTCGCTGTGGCTCGCCGCGGTGTTCCTCGCCCTGGGCGGCGGCGCGGACCTGATCAGCGCCGTGCACCGCAGCTCGATGCTGCAGACCGAGGCCACCGACGAGATGCGCGGGCGCATGCAGGGCGTGTTCACCGTGGTCGTCGCGGGCGGCCCGCGCATCGCCGACCTGCTGCACGGCTGGGGCGGCGCGGCAGTCGGCCCGGCGCTCGCGGCGACCGCGGGCGGCGTGCTCACCGTGGTGCTGACCGTGGTGGCGGTGGCGGCCGTGCCCTCGTTCTGGCGGTACCGGTTCGACCCGGAGAAGGTCGCCTAGTCGTCGTCGGGCAGGCCGGAGGTCTCGTGGTCGGCCCGGAACAGGGCCTCGTCGAGCAGCCTGCGCAGGTGCGAGCCGCGGGCGCGGTAGAACACCCTGCGCCCCTCCTTGCGGGTCGCGACGAGCCCGGCGAGCCGCAGCTTGGTCAGGTGCTGGCTGGCGCTGGTCGGCCCGACCCCGGCCAGGTCGGCCAGCGTCGTGACGTCCCGCTCGCCGCCGTCGCGCAGCGCCCACAGGATGCGCAGCCGGGTCGCGTCCGACAGCATCGCGAACACGCCCACCGCCGTGTCCACCTGGTCGTCGGTGGGCTCGCCGGTCCGCGCGTGGTGGTCCCTCGATGCCGAGTGCACAACACCTTCACAATCGACTAGATATGCAGGTATCGTCCCTGCCCATGGGGCATGGCCACGGGCACGGACACGGGCATGGGCACGATCGCACCGATCCGGCCCTGGAGACCAGTCGGCGCGGCATGCGGGCGCTGAAGGTCTCCTTCGCCGTGCTGCTGGCCACGGCGCTGGCGCAGGCGGCGCTGGTGGTCGTCACCGACTCGGTCGCCCTGCTCGGCGACACCCTCCACAACCTCGCCGACGCGCTGACGGCGCTGCCGCTCGCGGTCGCGTTCCTGCTGGGCAGGCGGGCCGCGACCAAGCGCTTCACCTACGGCCTCGGCCGCGCGGAGGACCTCGCCGGGCTGGTCGTGGTCGGCCTGATCGCCGCGTCCGCCGTCGCCGCGGGCTACCAGGCGGTGGCGCGCGTCCTGGACCCGCGCCCGGTCGAGCACCTGCCGCTGCTGGCCCTGGCCGGGGTCGTCGGCTTCCTCGGCAACGAGTGGGTCGCCCGCTATCGCATCCGGATCGGGCGGGAGATCGGCTCGGCCGCGCTGGTCGCCGACGGCCTGCACGCCCGCACCGACGGGTTCACCAGCCTTGCCGTGGTCGGCGCGGCGCTCGGCGCGTGGCTGGGCATCCCGTACGCGGACCCGGTCATCGGCATGGGCATGGCCGTGCTCATCGCGATGGTGCTGCGCGAGGCCGCCCGCGAGGTGTTCGCCCGCCTCCTCGACGGCGTCGACCCGGCCATGGTGGAGCGCGCCGAGGTCGCCCTGGCCACCGCGCCGGGCGTGCGCGGCGTGGACTCCGTCCGGCTGCGGTGGGTCGGGCACCGCCAGTTCGCCGAGGCCGTGATCGTCACCGACGACGACGCCACCCTGGTGGCCGCGCACGCGATCGCCGTCACCGCCGAGCATCGTCTCCGCGACGCGCTCCCGCGCCTGGACGGGGTGACCCTGCACGTCGATCCGCTCTCCTGCGCCGGGCCGCACCGTTAACCCGAAAAGGTTGCGCTGCCTGGGAAAACCGGACGTGATCACCGTAATGTGTCGGCACATGGACGCACCCATGGGCGAGCAGCTTGTGATCACCCGCGACGACGCGCGGGCCGTCGTCACCACCCGAGGCGCGACGCTGCGGGAGTTCTCCGTCGCGGGGGTCGGCTACACCGAGACGTTCCCCGAGGACGCGACGCCGCCGCTGGGGTCGGGGTCGGTGCTGGTGCCCTGGCCCAACCGGGTCGCGGGCGCGCGGTGGCGCAGCGGTGAGCTGGAGGTCACCGAGCCCGCCCGGGGCAACGCGATCCACGGCCTGGTGCGGCACGAGGAGTGGACCGTCGTCGAGCACACGGCGTCGTCGGTGCGGCTGGAGGTGGCGGTGGGGGAGCGGCCCGGCTGGCCGTACCCGTTCCGCACGGCGATCACGTACGCGTTGGACGAGCGCGGGTTGCGCGTCACGCACGACGTGGTCAACACCGGGACCGAGACCATGCCGTTCGGGGTGGGCACGCACCCGTACCCCCGGCCGGGCAAGGCCGACGCCGACACGTGCGTGCTCAAGCTCGCCGCCACCACCCACCTGCCGCTGGACCCCGAGCGCATGGTGCCGGTGAACGGCCAGGAGCCGATCGACCCCGCCCTGGCCGAGGGCGCCGAGCTGCGGACGCTGCGGCTCGACGACGCGTTCGGCGGCTGCGTGCCCGACGCGGACGGCGTCGTCCGCCACTGGCTGCGCGGCGACGACGGCGGCGTGCTGGTCTGGGCCGAGCCGGTGTTCGGCTGGGTGCAGGTGTTCACCCCGCCGGAGTTCCCCGGCGCGGACGGCCGCGCGGTGGCCGTCGAGCCGATGACCTGCCCGCCGGACGCGCTCAACTCCGGCGTGGACCTGATCGAGATCGGGCCGGGGGACACCTGGACCGGGACCTGGGGTATTTCGCCTTGCTAAGGTTCTGGGTGTGACGATCGCAGTAACTGGTGGATATGTGGTCCCCGTGGTCGGCGAGCCGATCGACGGGGGAACGGTGCTGATCGACGACGGCAAAATCGTCGCGGTCGGCGCGGACGTCGAGATCCCCGAGGGCGCGACCATCGTCGACGCGGCGGGGAAGTGGGTGCTGCCCGGCTTCGTCGAGGCGCACGGCCACCTCGGCGTGCACGAGGAGGCCGAGGGCTGGGCGGGGCAGGACACCAACGAGATGACCGACCCGGTCACCGCCAAGGTGCGTGCCCTCGACGCGGTCAACCCGGCCGACGAGGGCTTCCGGGACGCGCTCGCTGGCGGGGTGACGACCTGTGTCGTCAAGCCCGGCTCGGGCAACGTCATCGGCGGGCACACCGTGGCGCTCAAGACCTGGGGCCGCACCGTGGACGACATGCTGATCCGCGACGCGGTCAGCATGAAGAGCGCCCTCGGCGAGAACCCCAAGCGCGTCTACGGCGAGAAGAAGACCATGCCGTCGACCCGCCTCGGCGTGGCCGCGGTCATCCGCGAGCAGCTGACCAAGGCGCAGGACTACATCGCCCGGCGCGCGCACGCCGCCGAGGAGGGCAAGCCCTTCGAGCGCGACCTGACGATGGAGGCGCTGGCCGCCGTGCTGGAGGGCACCACGCCCTGGTGCCAGCACGCCCACCGCGCCGACGACATCGCCACCGCGATGCGCCTGGCCGACGAGTTCGGCTACAAGCTCGTCCTCAACCACGGCACCGAGGGCCACCTGCTGGCGGACACCATCGCCGAGCGGGGCATCCCGGTGATCATCGGCCCGCTGTTCACCACCCGGTCGAAGGTCGAGCTGCGCAACCGCCACCTGCGCAACCCCGGCATCCTCGCCCGCGCTGGCGTGAAGATCGCGATCACCACCGACGCGCCGGTCATCCCCATCGACTTCCTGGTCCACCAGGTGACGCTTGCGGTCAAGGAGGGCCTGGACCCGGCCGAGGGGCTGCGCTCCATCACGGTGAACCCGGCGGAGATCCTGGGCCTGGACGACCGGGTCGGCGCGCTGGCCCCCGGCCTGGACGCCGACGTGGTCGTGTGGTCGGGCGACCCGCTCGACGTCATGAGCCGCGCCCTGCGCGTCTTCGTCGGCGGCCGCGAGGTCTACACCTACGACGAGGCCGCCGGCCGCGGCGTCACGGTGGACCCGTACTACCGGGAGGGCTGAGCCGAGACCGCCCGCCCGGTGGCCGCACCGGGCGGGCGTCGTCGTTCCGGGCCAATCCGGCCCCCTCGCTTGTCACAATGCCGCCCATGGCCGACGAGACCGCCCCCCAGATCCCGCTGCACTCCGCGTACGCGGGGGGCACGCCGCCGGAGACCGTGCGCCACTGGGAGGCGCGGATCCGCTCGGCGGAGTCCATCGAGGCCGCCCAGCTGCAGGTGGGCTACCTGCAGCTGGTGCAGCTGCGGATGATCAAGCTGATCCTGGTCTGGGCGCTCGTCGTCGTCCCGATCATCGTGGCCGCGGTGTTCCTCATCAACCACAGCCTGTCGGGGTCGTAGCTCAGGCGGTCTTCAGCTCCCGGGCGATGACGACGCGCTGGATCTGGTTGGTGCCCTCGAAGATCTGCGGCACCTTCGCCTCGCGCATGTAGCGCTCCACCGGGAAGTCGCGGGTGAAGCCCGCGCCGCCGAGGACCTGGACGGCGTCGGTGGTCACCTTCATCGCCGCGTCCGTCGCCACCAGCTTGGCGATCGAGGCCTGGCGGACGAACGGCAGTCCTCGGTCGCGCCGCCGCGCGGCCTCCAGGTACGTCGCCCGCGCCGACTCCACGGCCGCGGCCATGTCGGCGAGCAGGAACTCCATGCCCTGGAAGTCGATGATCGCCCTGCCGAACTGCCTGCGCCCCTTGGCGTAGGCCACGGCCTCGTCCAGCGCGGCCTGCGCCAGGCCGACCGCGCACGCGGCGATGCCGAGCCGTCCGGAGTTGAGCGAGGTCAGGGCGATCTTGAGGCCCTCGCCCTCGGCGCCGAGCAGCCGGTCGGCAGGCACCCGGGCGCCCTCGAAAAGCATCTGGGCCGTCGTCGAGCCGGTCAGGCCCATCTTGCGCTCGGGCGGGGCCGCCGAGAGGCCGGGGGTGTCGGCGGGGACCAGCAGGCAGCTGATTCCCTTCGCGCCGGTGTCGGCCGTGCGGACCATCGTGGTGTAGAAGTCCGCCTCGCCGCCGTGGGTGATCCACGCCTTGGTGCCGTTCACGACGTAGTCGTCGCCGTCGCGGGTCGCGCGGGTGGACAGGGCGGCCGCGTCGGAGCCCGCGTGCGACTCCGACAGGGCGTAGGCGCCCAGGAGGTCGCCGCCGAGCATGTCCGGCAGGAAGCGGTCGCGCTGCTCGTCGGTGCCGTGCCCGGCCAGGGCGTAGCAGGACATCGTGTGCACCGACAGGCCGACGCCGACCGACATCCACGCGGTGGCGATCTCCTCCAGGACCTGCAGGTACACCTCGTAGGGCAGCGCCGCGCCGCCCCAGCGCTCCGGGTACGGCAGGCCCAGCAGGCCGCTGCGGCCGAGCAGGCGGAACTGCTCGCGCGGGAAGCGACCGGCCTCCTCGTGCTCCGCGGCGATCGGCGCCAGTTCGTCCCGCGCGATCTCGCGGGTCAGCTTGAGCAGGTCCTCGGCCTCGGTGGAGGGGAGCAGACGCTCGGCGGGCACGGCGGTCCTCCGATCGGGAGATACGGAAAGCAGTACGCTAGGACGCTCCAGAGTACCGTGAGACGCTGATCAGATGACCCGAGCCCGGCCCGCGCTGACCGCCCGCCAGTCCGCAGTGCTGGCGGAGCTGCTGGCGCTGTTCCTGCGGGAGGGCTTCGCCGGGTTCACCCTCGACGACCTCGCCGCCCGGCTGCACTGCTCCAAGTCGACCCTCTACGCCCTGGCCCCCAGCAAGGAACAGCTGGCCAGGCGGGTCGTCAGCCGGTTCTTCCGCGACGCGACCGAGCGGGTGGAGAAGCGGGTCGCCGAGGCCGCCGACGCCCGCGGCCGGATCTCCACCTACCTGCACGCCGCCGCCGACGAGCTCAAACCCGCCTCCGACCGGTTCGTCGCCGACGTCGCCGCGTTCGCCTCCACCCAGGCCGTCTACGAGCGCAACGCCAAGGCCGCCGCGGCCCGCATCCGCGCCTTCATCCAGGAGGGCGTCGCCGAGGGCCTGTTCCGCGACGTGCACGCCCGCCTGGTCGGCGAGATGGCCGGATGGCTCATCGAGGGCATCCAGACCGGAGTGCTCGGACGGCGCGCGGAAGTCTCCGACGCCGAGGCGTTCGCCGCGCTGTCCGACCTGCTGTTGGGCGGTCTGGAGCTCACCACTCGCCCGGACGCGCCGTGAACCCCTGTGATGCGTGTCCCAACGCTGCCGGTAGGCCGGGTTCACGGGTGTCCGGATTGGGCGCGGCGCACTAGCGTAGGGGGCTCAGGACCCCAACGGGGCGGTGCTGCGCCGCGGCGACGACCCTGCCGCGGAACGCACCGGACCAGGCCCGCACCGGCTCGGCCGCGACACCGCCCTGTCCGAGTGTGAGAGGTACTTGCATGCCCGACGGGACCGCTGTGCCCACCGGCACCGAGCCGACCGCCACCCTGCGCTACCCCGGTGGAGAGCACGAGATGAAGGTGGTCCCGGCCACCGAGGGAACCTCAGGCATCGATCTCGGCAAGCTGCTCGCCAAGACCGACCTGGTCACCCTGGACCCCGGGTTCGTCAACACCGCCAGCTGCTCATCCGCCATCTGCTACATCGACGGCGACCAGGGGATCCTCCGCTACCGCGGCTACCCGATCGAGCAGCTCGCGGAGCACTCGACGTTCCTGGAGGTCAGCTACCTGCTGATCTACGGCGAGCTGCCCACCCGCACGGAGCTGGAGGAGTTCACCCACAAGATCAGCAGGCACACCCTGCTGCACGAGGACCTGAAACGCTTCTTCGACGGCTTCCCGCGCGACGCGCACCCCATGCCGGTGCTCTCGTCCGCGGTGTCGGCGCTGTCGACCTTCTACCAGGACAGCCTCAAGCCGTTCGACTCCAACCACGTGGAGATCTCCACGATCCGGCTGCTGGCCAAGCTGCCGACCATCGCGGCGTACGCCTACAAGAAGTCCGTGGGCCAGCCGTTCCTCTACCCGGACAACTCCCTCGGCCTGGTGGAGAACTTCCTGCGGATGACCTTCGGCTTCCCGGCCGAGACCTACGAGCTCGACCCGGCCCTGGTCAAGGCGCTGGACCTGCTCTTCATCCTGCACGCCGACCACGAGCAGAACTGCTCGACCTCCACCGTCCGGCTGGTCGGCTCCTCCGAGGCCAACCTGTTCGCCTCGATCTCGGCGGGCATCAACGCCCTGTTCGGCCCGCTGCACGGCGGCGCCAACAGCGCGGTGCTGGAGATGCTGGAGGGCATCCGCAACTCCGGCGGCGACGTCGAGCGGTTCGTGGCCAAGGTCAAGAACAAGGAGGACGGCGTCAAGCTGATGGGCTTCGGCCACCGGGTCTACAAGAACTACGACCCGCGCGCCGCCATCATCAAGCGCACCGCCGACGACATCCTCGGCAAGCTCGGCGGCGACGACTCGCTGCTCGACATCGCCAAGCAGCTGGAGGAGCACGCGCTCTCCGACGACTACTTCATCGAGCGCAAGCTCTACCCGAACGTGGACTTCTACACCGGCCTGATCTACCGGGCGATGGGCTTCCCGACGAAGTTCTTCACGGTCCTGTTCGCCCTGGGCCGTCTGCCCGGCTGGATCGCCCACTGGCGGGAGATGATGAACGACCCGGCCACCAAGATCGGGCGCCCGCGCCAGGTCTACACCGGGCACACCGTCCGCGACTACAAGTCCCTCTCGGAGCGCTGAGCGCCCGAGCCTTTCCGGGGCCGTCCCGCGTTGGGGCGGCCCCGCGCCGCGTCCGGCGGTAGCGTAGTCCGCCGTGCCACCGTCGATCGTCTGGTTCCGCCGCGACCTGCGGCTGAGGGACCACCCCGCGCTGCTGGCCGCCGCCGACCGCGGCCATGACGCCCTGGCCCTGTTCGTCGTCGACCCGGCACTGACCGCTCCGGCGGGGGCGGCCCGGCTGGCGTTCCTGCACGGCTGCCTGCGCGCGTTGGACGAGCAGCTCGGCGGCCGTCTCATGGTGGCCGACGGCGACCCGGCGGTGGTGGTGCCCCGGGTCGCCCGGTCGGTCGGCGCCACGTCCGTCCACGTCTCGGCGGACGCGGGACCGTACGGCCGGACGCGGGACCTCGCCGTCGAGCATGCACTGTCCGATGTGGAATTCGTGCGCACCGGATCGCCGTACGCGGTGACGCCGGGGCGGATCACCAAGGCGGACGGGACGTCCTATCGCGTGTTCACCCCGTTCAGCCGCGCGTGGGCCGAGCACGGCTGGCGGACGCCCGCGAAGACCTCGGCGTCCACTTTGCACTGGATAGAGCCGGTCGACGGCGGTCTGCCCGACCCGCCCGCCTGTTCGGCGCGGCTCCCCGAACCCGGCGAGCACGCCGCCATGGCCGCCTGGGAGGCGTTCCGCGACGAGCGCCTGCCCGACTACGCCGCCCGCCGCGACCGCCCCGACCTCGACGCGACCAGCCGCATGTCGCCGTACCTGCGCTGGGGCTGCGTCCACCCGCGCACCCTGCTCGCCGACCTCGGACGCCGCGACACCGCGTATCGCACCGAACTGGCCTGGCGCGAGTTCTACGCCGACTTCCTGTGGCACCGCCCGGAGACCGCCCGCGCCAACGTGAACCCCCGCTTCGACGCCCTGCGCCACGACACCGACCCGGCCCGCTTCACCGCGTGGCGCCGCGGCGAGACCGGCTACCCCATCGTCGACGCCGGGATGCGCCAACTGCTGGCCGAGGGCTGGATGCACAACCGCGTCCGCATGATCACCGCCAGCTTCCTCACCAAGGACCTGCACCTGCCCTGGTGGTGGGGCGCCCGCCACTTCATGGCCCACCTGGTCGACGCCGACCTCGCGTCCAACCAACACGGCTGGCAGTGGACCGCGGGCTCCGGCACCGACGCCGCCCCGTTCTACCGCGTCTTCAACCCCGTCACCCAAGGCCGCAAGTTCGACCCCGACGGCGCCTACATCCGCCGCCACATCCCCGAACTCCGCCACCACGACGGCGACGTCCACGAGCCGAGGAACGCCCCCGGCTACCCGCCCCCGATCGTCGACCACGCCGAGGAACGCAAGGTCGCCCTCGACCGCTACGGGGAGATCTCCGGGTAAGGCCGCGTTCAGCCTTTCCCCCGGCCGTTCGCCTCGTCGAGCGCGTGGATGACCCGTTCGGCGGCGACGCTCGGCTCCTCGTGCTCCCAGCACCGCACCACGGTCCACCCCTGCTCTTCGAGCACCCGGGTGGTCTCCCGGTCGCGGCGCGCGTTGGTGGCGATCTTGTCGCGCCAGAAGGCGGAGTTCGTCGCCGACTCCTGGTAGTGGTCGGGGCATCCGTGCCAGTAGCAGCCGTCGACGAACACCGCGACCCGCGCGCCCGGGAACACGATGTCCGCCGTGCGCCGGAAGTCCGGCAGCGGGCGAACCGAGACCCGGTATCGCAGACCCCGTCGGTGCAGCAGCGCCCGCAGCCTGCGTTCCGGCAAGGTGTCGCGCCCCCGGTTGGCCCGCATCGTGGCGCGTGCCGCGGGCGATGACGCCCATGACCCGGGCGGCCGCACCTCGTCACCGACGAGACCGGCCGCCCGCGCGCGTTCCCAGCCTTCCGCCAGGTTCGCCATCCTGGTCTCGCCGTCCACCGGGCCGAGTGCCCGCACCACCGAGCGGCCGTCGGAGCGCCAGCGCAGGTAGGCGCGGACAATGCCGCCCGATGCCTTGAGAAGCACGTGGCCGCGCGCGGTCTCGCCCGTCTCGACGCGCACCGCCCGCCGGTGCGCGCCGCCCGCCGCCTTGTCCTGCTCCGCTTCGACCTGGGCCCGGGTCCGCCCCGGTCGGGGCCGCCAGGCTCGCGCTGGCGGTCCGGTCACGAGCGCTTCTCGCCGCGCGACTCCCCATGCCTCATCGCTGCACCCGCATGGCGTCACGCAGGCGCATCCGGGGTCCGGTGCTCAGGGCGGCGCGGGTGTAGACGCGGGCGCCCAGCCAGGCCAGGCCCGCGACGGCGGCCAGGGTCATGATCATCGCCAACCCGATCTGCCACAGCGGTGCGACGCCCAGCGCGATGCGGCCCGGCATCATGACCGGGGACAGCGGGGGGACCAGGGACAGCACGGTCGTCGCCGTCCCGGACGGGGAGCGCGAGAGCAGGCCGAAGCCCAGGACGAACGCCACCACCAGCACCATCGTGATCGGCAGCAGCACCGCGGAGGTCTCCTCCTGCCGCGACACCAGCGAGCCCGCTGCGGCGAACACCGTGGCGTAGAACAGGAATCCCAGCAGGTACCAGACCAGGCCCCAGGCGAGCGTGCCGATCGCGGCGGACGGGATGGCCAGCACGCCCGTCGTCAGCGCCAGCAGCAGGCCAGCGCCGCCGATCGCGGCGAACTGGGCAAGGCCGACCAGGCCGAGGCCGATGACCTTGCCCATCAGGAGCTGCCACGGCCGCACGGTCGCCAGCAGCACCTCGACGACGCGGCTGGCCTTCTCCTCCACCACGCCCTGGGCGACCATCGTCCCGTAGAACAGCAGCGCCATGTAGAGCAGGGCGATGACGATCAGCGCCACCGCCATGCGCTGGTCGCGCGCGGGGTCCGGCGTCGTCATGGTGTGCACGTCGATCGTCGCGTCGGCCACCGTCGTCAGGACGCGGTCGGGGTCGAGGTCCTCGACGGCGGCGAGTTCGGCGCGCAGGACCTGTTCGCGCACCAGGCTGGTGAGCACCTGGCGGATGTCGTTGTCCAGCGCCTCCCGCACGACCACGCGCAGGGCCGCGGGGGCGCCGCTGACCAGCACGTCCAGCTCGCCCGCGCCGACCATGGCCTCGCCGGTGGGCACGTCGGGGACGGTCGTGGTGTCGACGTCGATGCCGCGCGCCCCGGCCTGCGCTACCAGCGGGGTGGCGATCGCGGCGGCCTGGCCCGCGAGGCCGACCCGGCTGCGCTCGACGGAGGAGAACAGGGTGCTCTGCATGAGCACGAGACCGACGAGCGCCACGATGGCGGCGACCGTGCTGACCACGAACGACCTGGTGCGGAGCCGGGCGTCGATCTCGCGGCGGGCGATCAGCCACACCGTGCTCGCCGGGCCCACAGCTCCCCCCTCGCGTCGCCGTACGCGGAGCATTATCGCGCTCCTGGCCTGCCGAGGGGGGCTCGGGTGCGCCTGCAAACGAGTTGGCCGAATCACTCCCGCCGGGGAACCGCGCGGGACATGCTCCGTCCAACACGATGATCCGGGTTGGACCATGGGAGGGCCGGGGATGAAGCCGGAGCAGTGGCTGGCGCAATACGACGAGAAACTCCAGGCCGCGGCCAAGAGCGCGCAGAAGACCGAGAAGGCGCTGCGCGAGGTGGGCGGCGCCGCGAGCTCGCCCGACGGGGAGATCACGGTGCGGGTCAGCGCCAACGGCGCGACCACGGGCCTGGTGCTCCGACCGGGCGTGCGCGACCTCGAGCCCGAGCACCTGGCCAGGGTGATCATGGAGACCACCCGGCAGGCGCAGCGCGACGCCGCGGCGAAGGTCGTCGACACCATGCGCGAGCTGGTCGGGGAGGGGCCCGCGCTGGAGGTCGTCAAGTCGCACCTGCCCGAGGGCTTCCGCGGCGACGGCGCCGACGCTCCGCTGGACCTGGAGAAGCACCGCGACACCCGGTCGGACGAGGAGTACTTCGAGAACCCGCCGGAAGTCGTCAACTAGGACAGGGGAGCGGCTCGCATGGGCACTGGATTCAGCATCAACGTGGCCGAGGTCCGCGGCCACTCCCGCACCGTGGCGGCCTGCTCGTCGCAGGTCCACAGCGCGGGCAGCATGGCGCGGATGGTCTCCGACAACGCCTACGGGCTGATCGGCGGCTTCTTCGCCTCGGCGATCCTCTCCGCGTGCGGCGACGTGCTGGAGGGCATCAACCGGGTCGCGGCCGCCGTCGACGAGGTCCGCCAGGGCCTGGAGGCCGTCGCCGACGACTACGAGGCCATCGACCGGGGCAACGCCGACACCTTCAGCGGGAGGACGAGACAGTGACCGTCAGCTTCACGCCGCAGGGCAGTGGCGAACAGGCCGCGGCGACCATCTCGAACAACGTCCGCGCCGCCCGCGCCGCCATCGACAGCGGCGACTGGCTGGACGCGGGCATGGCGGTCACCAACGTCGCCATGGACGTCATCAACATCGCGGGCGACCCGCTCGGCGCGGCGGCGAGCGCCGGGTTCGGCTGGATCATCCAGCACATCTCGTTCCTCCGCGAGCCCTTCGACGCCCTGCTCGGCGACGCGAACTCGATCATCGGCAGCGCCGAGGGCTGGAACCGCACCGGCGACCAGCTCGCCGCGACCGCCGAGCGCTACCGCCAGGCAGCGCGCGAGGAGACCTGCAACTGGCACGGCTCCGCGGGCAACGCCTACCGCTCGGCCAGCACGACGCAGGCCGAGGGCCTGGAGGCGCTGTCGCAGGTCAGCAAGGCCGTCGGCCAGGCGATCACGCAGGCGGGCCAGCTGCTCGCCGAGGTCCGCAACACCGTGCTTGAGATGATCAACCGCTGTGTGCAGCGGGTCATCCAGATCATCATCGAGGCGCTGTCGGCGTCCTGGCTGAGCTTCGGCGCCTCGATCGCCATGGGCATCGCCCAGTCGGTGGCGACGGCGGTGCAGACCGCGCAGAAGATCATCTCCAAGGTCCAGAAGTTCATCTCGTCGCTGCAGAAGATCCTGCAGACGATCCAGCGGATCGTGAACCTGGCCAAGGCCGTCAAGCAGCTGCTGGAGACCATCGGCGGCCGCGCCAACACCGCGCCGCGCGCCCGCGTCCACAACGCGACCCCGGTCGACACGCGGAGCCTCGACGAGGCAGCGGACCGCCGCTACACGACCCCGAGCAACTGGTCCGGCCCCACGCGGGCCCAGGACGCGCCGCCCGCGTACAACTACGACCCGTACCGGCCGCCGGGAACGCCGACGGGGCAGCAGGGCGGCTACGCGCCACCGCCGCCCGGGTACTCCGGCTACCAGCCGGTGCCGGGCGGGTACCGCCCGCCGGGCTCCACCCAGCCCCCGCCGGGCCGCCCGTCCCCGTACGGCCCCAGCGGCCCGCCGCCGGACCCGGGCGTCCCCGCCTCCCGGGTGGACCGCGCCAGGTGGATCGGCTCCGCGGTCGAGATCCTCATCAACCACGGCGTCCCCCCGGAGCGCATCGACGCTGGCCAGATCGCCCAGATCGTCGACCGCCTCTCCGGCGGCAATCCCCACGCCATGGACATGCGCCACCCGTCCGCGGCCGAGGGCACGCCGCCGAAGGGGCTCATGCAGATCACGGACCCGCAGTTCCAGCAGCACCAGGTGGCGGGATACCCGAACATCTGGCAGCCGGTCGACAACCTGCTGGCGGGCGTGATGTACATGCTGGCGCAGTGGGGATCGCTGATGGCGGTGCTGGAGGCGCCTGCGCAGTAGGGGTGTTGCGCTGAGGGCTGTCTCCTGGGGTGGGGGGCAGCCCTCAGTGGTTGGTGGGCTCTTTCGGCTGGCCAACCCGTCCTGCAACTGCTTCGGGCGTGCTCTCGCTGCGTCTGCTCATCGCGTTGGCGCTGCCCGGCTTCTACGTCTCGTTCCTGGGGTGACCCGCTTTCGCTTTGGGTAGCCTGGTTTCTTGCGCCGCCTTGCTTCTGCGCTGACTATCAACCGTTGCTGGGCGGCTTGGCCGCTATCTCGTGCTACCGCTGCTCGTCGCCGGCCACCTCGGTCTATCGGGTTCGGCTGCGGCGCCTCGGTCTCTATCGGGTTCGCCTGCGGCTGCCTCGGTCCCATCCGGTTCGCCTGCGGCTGCCTCGGTCGCGGGCCCTGGTCGCCTGCGTGTGGCTTTCATTGCCTGCGCCTGCTTAGGCTGGCGCTGGCGTCCCTCCCTCTCGATCAGCCCTTTCCCGCATCCGCCCCTTCCGTCTGGCTCGTTCCCTTTTCTGCCGCCCTTCCCCCCTTGGCGTTGTGGGTGGGGCGGGTGGTGGGGCTGCGGTGGGTGGGTGGTTCGCGATTTGCTTTGGGGGTGTCCGATGGGGTGAACCCGCATTCGCGGGGCCCCTAAGCGAGACGGCGCGGCGCGGATTAGGGGCGGAGCGGCGAAGCCGTCCGCGCCGAGCGAGGGTAGCACCGTCTCGCTCCCCACGAATGCGAGTTCACCCCATCGGACAGTTGTCTGGGGCGTGTTGCGTTTGTGGGTGGTTGCGATGGTGCGGGATGGTGCTGGTGTTGTTAGTGCAGGCCCTCTAGGGCTCGTTCAACCAGGTCTGCTACTGCTGGTTCGGCTTCTGCTCTGTCTGTGGGGACTAGGCCGATTCTGGTTCGGCGGTCCAGGACGTCGTCTGGGGTCAGGGCGCCTTCTGTGCGTACTGACCAGACGACTTCTGCTGCGGTGATGGGGCTGGTGGGGGTTACTGGCTTTGCCAGGTCTGGGTCTAGTTGGGCCATCGCGTGGATTGTCGTCGCTTCTGTGCCATAGCGGGATATCAGCCACTGGGGGGCTTCCAGTGTGGACAGATAGCGGCGGGGGGCCGCGCCTACCAGGGGGATGTCTCGGGTCTGAGTGCGGCTGGGGGCCATCCCTGCCTTGCGGATCGCCATGTCGACCGCGTCTGCGGCCATCTTGCGGTACGTCGTCAGTTTGCCGCCCACGACCGTGATCACGCCGTTCTTCGCCACCAGTACCGCGTGGTGGCGGGAGAGGTCTGAGGTGTGTTCGCCGGGGTTCGACAGCAGGGGGCGCAGGCCCGCGAACGAGCCGATGACGTCCAAGCGGCTCAGGGGGCGGGACAACACGGTCCCGGCCACCTCCAGCAGGAAGTCCACATCGGACTCCGGGACCGTCGGGACGTCGGGGATGTCGTCCACGGGGACATCCGTCAGGCCCAGGTACACACGTCCGTCCGGCTGGGGCAGGAGGAGGACGAAGCTGCCGAAGCGGTCCGGGACGGGGATGGTGAGGGCCGTGCCGCCGATGCCCAGGTCCGCGCCGTCCAGCACCAGATGGGAGCCGAGGGAGGGGCGGAGGCGGACCTCGTCCACCAGGTCGCCCGCCCACACGCCCGTCGCGTTGATGACGGCTCGGGCCCGGAGGTGGATCTCGTGGCCGGTCACCTCGTCCAGGACCTGGGCGCCGTGGCCGTCGAGCATGAGGGCGCGGACCCTGGTCAGGATGCGCGCGCCCCGGCCCGCCGCGGTGCGGGCGAGGGCGACGACCAGGCGGGCGTCGTCGATCACCTGGCCGTCGAAGGACAGCAGGCCGCCGCGGAGGCCCTGGTGGCGCAGGCCGGGGGCGAGGACGCTGGCCTCCGGCGCCGACACCCGCCGGGGGCGGGGCAGGACGTCCGACGGGGTGCCCGCGAACCGGCGGAGGCCGTCGCCCGCGGTCAGGCCCGCGTACGTCAGCGCCGCCGCCTGCGGGGACACGCCGGGGGTCAGCGGCACCAGCTGCGGCAGCGCCCTGGTGAGGTGCGGGGCGGTCCGGGTGAGCAGGACGTGCCGCTCGGCGGCGCTCTCCCTGGCCAGGCCGACGTCGCCCCTGGCGAGGTAGCGCAGGCCGCCGTGGATCAGCTTGCTCGACCACCGCGACGTGCCGAACGCCAGGTCGCGGGCCTCGATCAGGGCCACGCTGAGCCCGCGCGCCGCCGCGTCGAGGGCCGCGCCCGCGCCGGTGATCCCGCCCCCGACGACGAGCACGTCGACGGTCTCGCCCGCGAGCGCGGCCAGGTCGTCGGCGCGCCTGCTGGCGTTCAGGGCCGTGCTCCTCATGGCGACTCCGGACGCAGGACGGCGTCGAGCAGGTGGGTCAACTCGGTCAGCAGGTCGTCGGCGGGGACGTCCGCGGTGGCCGGGCCGAACGACAGCACGAACGACTGGACGGTCAGCAGCAGGGCGCGGGCCTGGACCGCGGTGTCCGCCCGCCGGATGGACCCGTCGGCGTGGCCCGCGGTGAGCTGGCTGACCAGGTACGCCTCGGCGATCTTCTGCGTGCTGCCCAACCGCTCGACGATGTAGGGCAGCACGAGCGCGCCGTCGCGGTCGAGGACCGTGCGCATCAGCGGGTCGGCGGTGATCGCGCGGACGCCCGCCACCGCGCCCCGCACGAGGCGGTCGCGCGCGGTCGGACCCTCGATGACCGAGGCGGCCGCGCGGGTGAGCAGGTCGCCGAACTCGCGGGTCATCAGGGCCGCGAGGAGGGAACGCACGTCGGGGTAGCGGCGATACAGGGTCATGCGGCTGACCCGGGCGCGCCGGGCGACGTCGGTCAGCGTCGTGCGGCGGACGCCTTGGGCGAGGACGCAGTCCTTCGCGGCGTCGAGCAGCACGCGGTCGTCCACCCTGGTCGCAGGCGGGGTGTGACGTTTCGCGTTCATGTGTCACACTCTAGCGCGTGACCCCCGTTGCGGACCACCTCGACCCCTACGCCCGCGCCACCTGGACGCCCGCGGGCGCCGCGGACGCACGGCTTCCGGCGCACGCCGCGGGCTGGCTGCGCGAGCGCACCGGGCTGCGCGACGTCCGCACGCCCGTGGTCCATCCTGACGTGCCGGAGTCCGCGCTGCCCGGCGACGCGCGCGCGGCGCTGGCCGCGATCGTGGGCGACGAGCACGTCCGCGCCGACGCGCGGACCCGGCTCGGCCGCTCGGGGGGACTGTCCTATCTGGACCTCCTTGCGCACAGGGGCGGCCGGATCGATGTGCCGGACGCCGTCGTCGAGCCCGCCGACCCCGACGCGGTCCAGCGCGTCATCGAGTCCTGTGTGGAGCACGACATCGCCGTGGTCCCCTTCGGCGGCGGCACCTCCGTCGTCGGCGGGGTCAAGGCGCTGCGCGGGGACAAGGCAGCGGTGATCGCGCTCGACCTGGCCCGCCTCGACCGGCTGGTCTCGGTCGACCCGGTCTCCCGCATCGCCGTGCTGCAGGCGGGCGTCGTCGCCCCTGACGCCGAGCGGATGCTGGCCGCGCACGGCTACACCCTCGGCCACTTCCCGCAGTCCTTCGAGCGCGCCACCGTCGGCGGGTTCGCCGCGACCCGCTCGTCCGGCCAGGCCAGCGCCGGGTACGGCCGCTTCGAGGCCATGGTCGAGGGCGTGCGCGTGGCCACCCCGCGCGGCGAGTGGCGGCTCGGCGTCGCGCCCGCGTCCGCGGCCGGGCCGGACCTCAAGCAGCTCGTGGTCGGCAGCGAGGGCGCATTCGGCGTGATCACCGAGGTCGCCCTGCGCGTGCGGCCGATCCCGAAGGCCCAGCGCTACGAGGGCCTGGTGTTCGACGGCTGGGCGGCGGGCGTCGCGGCCGTCCGCGCGCTGGCGCAGGACGGCGGCCGGTGCTCGGTGGTGCGCCTGTCCGACCCGCAGGAGACCGAGGTCGGCTTCACCCTCAAGGGCGGGTGGAAGATCACCGCGCTGCGCCGCTACCTCAGGGCGCGCGGCGTCGTCGAGCCCTGCCTGCTCGTCCTCGGCTGGGAGGGCCGCGACAAAGCCGACCTCGCCGCCCGCCGCCGGGCCACCCTGCGCCTGCTCAGCGGCTATGTCTCCCTCGGGACGGCTGCTGGCGAGGCGTGGCGGCACGGCCGCTTCGCCGGGCCCCGCCAGCGCGACGCCCTGATGGACGCGGGCGTGTGCGTCGAGACCCTGGAGACCGCGACCCACTGGTCGCGCCTCGACGCCCTGCGCGCAGCGGTCCGCACCGCCCTGCTCGACTCCCTCACCACGGCCGGGCGCAGGCCGATCGTGGCCTGCCACATCTCCCACAGCTACGAGACCGGCGCGTCGCTGTACTTCACCGTCCTGGTCCCGCGCTCCGACGACCCGGTCGCCCAGTGGACCGACGCCAAGCGCGCGGCCTGCGAGGCCATCACCGGCCTGGGCACCATCAGCCACCACCACGCCGTCGGCGTTGACCACGCCCCTTACCTGGCCGAGGAGATCGGCGGGCTCGGCGTGGACGTGCTGGCCTCGGTCAAGCGGGAGCTGGACCCGACGGGGGTGCTGAACCCGGGGAAGCTGGTCGTCGGACGACGCCCAGCCCGATGATCCCCAGCAGCCCGCCGAGGAACAGCAGCGACGCCTTGGTCCCGCGCCCGTCGACGGCCTGCTCGCAGATGGCGATGTACTCGATGGTCACCACCCGCACGTCGTGGCCGAGGTCCTCGACGATCCACGCCGTCTCCACCCCGCCGACGGCGTTCCCGCAGTTCACCGATCCGGGCCTGCCGGGGTCGGGCCCGGCCACCCACACCGGGACGATGGCCAGCACCAGACCGAGCAGCAGGGCCAGGGACGCCAGGACCGCGGCGAACCGGCGGGGCGAGAGCGTGATCTGGTCCAGCGGGTCGGAGGTCATGACGCAGAGAGTGGACCATTCACCCGGTCCTTGTCATCCGATCAGCTGAGCACGCGCTCGGCCCCGAGGGTCACCGCGACCGCGTGGACCACGGCCGCGATGCGCAGCGCCTCGTGCGCGGCCTCGGCGGGCACGCCCGCGGCGCGCAGCCGCTTCTCGTGCGTCTCCAGGCACGCCCCGCAGCCGCCGATCGCCGAGACCGCCAGCGCCCACAGCTCGAAGTCGAGCTTGTCGACGCCGGGGCGCGCGGTGACCCGCATGGCCAGCCGCGCGGGCATCGCGGCGTAGGCGTCGTCGCCGATGAGGTGCTTGGCGCGGTAGTAGACGTTGCTCATCGCCATGATCGACGCGGCGGCCTTGGCTGCGGTCACGGCCTCGGCCGACAGCCGCCCGGACGCCTCGTCGGCGATCTCGGCGAGCACCCGGGGGTCGCGCGAGGCCACCGCGCACGCCAGGGCGGCGCCCCACGCCTGCTGCTCTGTCAGCGGGGAGTCGCCCAGCACCGAGCGCAGGTTGCGGCGGATGTCCTCCGCGTACTCCGGGAGCGCGGCTGCGAGCGCGTCGAGCGACATGGCGTCATCCTTCGCATGCTGGGCTTTTCCGCATCCCCGGGTGGGTGAAGCGTCCCACGTTCAGGTGATCGCGGTTGCCCACGGCGTCCGGTGGGGCGATTTTGGTCACATGAAGCCGCAGGACCTCATCGGACACGACGTCTACGACCCGGAAGGCGAACGCATCGGCCGCGTGGGCACGGTGTACGTCGATGGGGTGACCCGGGAACCCGAATGGGTCACCGTGCGGACGGGCCTGTTCGGCCACAAGGAGACCTTCGTCCCGCTGCGCGGCGCGCAGAACGACACCGAGGGCCTGCGGGTGGGCGTGCGGCTGTCGGTGGTGAAGGACGCGCCGCAGGCGCCGCTCTCCGACGCCGTCGAACTGTTCCGCTACTACGGCTTCCCCGAGGCACCCGCGCCGGTGCCGATCCCGCGCGGTCCCAAGCCGTCGGACATGCCGAGGAAGCGGGTCCGCTGACCTCACCGCCACGGCCCGTCGAGCAGGCGCATCCCGGAGACGGGGCGCAGCCACACGTACGTCCACGCCACCGAGCCGTCGGTCAACACGACCCGCACGCGCGCGTACTGCGGACCCTCGTACTCGTCCAGCGCGGCGAGCGCGGCGCCGGAGCGCAGCGGCACCGACCAGCCCGACACGACCGAGCCCGCGCCGCGCAGCAGCGCGGGGTAGCCGAAACCGGTGTCGTACAAGGCGCCGGAGAGCGACGCGGGCCGCGCGGGCCCGTCGGCGTGCGGGGCCATCAGGTGCCACGCGGCCGCGCCGGGCTGCAGCGTGCCGTAGACGAACAGCGAACCGGGGAAGTCGCGCGGGTCCGGCGGCCCGGACACCGGGGTCGCGGCCAGCCCGTCGTCCTCGGCGGGCGTGCCGACCAGGTGGACGGCGTCCTCCTGCGACACCGCCGAGCACGGCACCGCCGCGCCGCGCACCAGCAGCGGCCGCCGGATCTCCCGCGCGCCCGCGTAGGCGAGCACCCGGTCCCACGCTCCACTATCCTCAGTGGACACAGTGCCGGTGGCGACGGTCGCGAGGTGGTAGCGGTCGCCCCGGCCCTCGCACTTGTCGAACGCGGCCAGCTGTTCCTCGGCGACCATGAGCAGCGCGTGCTCCTCGACCGCGTCGGGCGCGGCCGCCAGCACCGCGGGGCGCTGGTCGTCCACCACGCGCAGCCCCGCGGCCCACACCGCGGACAGCCCGGACGTACGCGCGCGCAGCACGACGACCGGCCCGCCCAGCCCGTGCGCCGCGCGCAGCCAGGTCAGCTTCGACGGGCAGGCGTTGGACCCGTAGGACAGCAGCGGCACGCGGTCGGCCAGCGGCGGGCACGACCGCGCGGCCAGCCAGGCGTCCAGGTCATCGGCGCCGACCCGCCACCCGGACAGCGCCGTGGGGTCCGGCGCGAGCGGGAACCCGCGGCCGTCGATGTGGACGAAGGAGGTCGGGGGACGGGTCCCCGGATAGGGCGCTGCGGGGTAGTCGGCGTCGGTGAACACGTCAGGATTCGGCGTCCAGTTCGGCGATGAACTCCGCCCAGAAGGCCTCGACCGTGCGCTCGAAGCGGATGCCCAGCTCCAGCGTCTTGACCTGCCAGCGGTCGGCGTGGTCGACGATCTGCTCGTGCTGGGCGAGGTAGTTGTCCGCCCGCGCCTTGTGCGACTCGTACCGGTCCTGGGCGAGCCTGCGCAGGTCCTCGGGCGTGCCGATGGTGGAGAAGAACAGCTTGAGCAGGCCGATGTCGCGGACCTCGGTCTGCTCGCGGCTCTCGGTGGCCAGCCACGCGGCCAGCGCGTCGCGGCCCGCCGGGGTGATCGAGTAGGTGCGCTTGCGCCGCCCGCCCTGCTCGACGGTCGCGGTGACCAGCCCGTCCTCGGCCAGCCGGGCGGGCTCGTCGTAGAGCTGGGAGTGGGCGAACGCCCAGAAGTTGCCGATGGTCATGCCCACCCGCTGCTTGAGCTCGTAGCTCGTGGCGGGCGCGTACGACAGCATCCCCAGCACCACATAGGACGTGGCGTTCAGCTTGCGGGCGCGTTTGCCCGATTCGGTCGGCAGCCCCGGTCACCTCCTCGCTCGCCCGGGTCAGCGCAGACCCTACCCATCGCGCCGCGGGGCCGGGGGCGGCTCCGGCGCGGCCCGCGGTCGCGGGCCGCGCCTGCGGGCCGTCAGTCCAGGTGCGTGACGTCCAGTCTGCCCTCGGCGTGCTGGGCGCGCAGGACCTTCTTGTCGAACTTGCCGACGCTGGTCTTGGGCACCTCCGGGATGAACGCCCAGTTCTCCGGGACCTGCCACTTGGCGACCTTGTCGGCCAGGAACCCGCGCAGCTCCTCGGGGGTGGCGCTGGCTCCCTCCCGCAGCACGACGGTGACCAGCGGGCGCTCGTCCCACTTCGCGTCCGGCACGCCGATCACCGCGGCCTCGGCGACCGACGGGTGCGCCATCACGTGGTTCTCCAGCTCCACCGACGAGATCCACTCGCCGCCGGACTTGATGATGTCCTTGGAGCGGTCGGTCAGCGTGAGGAAGCCGTCAGGGGTCAGCGTGCCGACGTCGCCGGTGCGCAGCCAGCCGTCGTGGAACTTCTCCGACCCGTCGCCGTCCTCGTCGAGGCGGTAGTACGACCCGGTGATCCACGGGCCCCTGACCTCCAGCTCGCCCACGCTGACGCCGTCCCACGGCACCTCGGCGCCGTCGTCGCCGACCAGCCGGGCGCGCACGCCCGCGGGCAGGCGGCCCTGGGTGTAGCGGTAGCGCCAGGTCTCCTCCTCGGAGCGGCCCGCGGGCGGGCGGCACACCGAGCCCAGCGGCGAGGTCTCGGTCATGCCCCAGGCGTGGACGATGTGCACGCCGTACTTCTCCGCGAAGGTGTGCATCATCGACGGCGGGCACGCCGCGCCGCCGACCACGACCTCGCGCAGGCTGGAGATGTCGCGCGGGTTCTGCTCCAGCGCGGCCAGCACGCCCTGCCAGATGGTCGGCACGGCGGCCGAGTGCGTGGGCTTGAGCGCCTCGATCATGGCCAGCAGCGGCTCGGGCTGCAGGAACCGGTCCGGCATGACCAGCGACGCCCCGCACATGAACGCCGCGTACGGCATGCCCCAGGACATGGCGTGGAACTGCGGGACGATCACCAGCGAGGTGTCGGCGGGGGACAGTCCCAGGCCGTCGCTCATGCAGACCTGCATCGAGTGCAGCCAGATCGACCGGTGCGAGTAGACGACGCCCTTGGGGTTGCCCGTGGTGCCGGAGGTGTAGCACATCGCCGCGGCGGCGCGCTCGTCCACGTCCGGCCAGTCGAAGTCGGCGGACTGACCCGCCAGCAGCTCGGTCCACGAGTGCACCTGGATGCCGTCGGGGGCCTGCAGCGCGTCCTTCGGGCCGTTGGCGACGATCACGTGCTCGACGGTCTGGAACGTGGGGAGGACCTTCGCCAGCAGCGGGGCCACGGTCGCGTCGACGATGACGACCTTGTCCTCGGCGTGGTTGGCGATGTAGGTCAGCTGGTCGGGGAACAGGCGCAGGTTGAGGGTGTGCAGGACCGCGCCCATCGCGGGGACGGCCAGGTAGGCGGTCTGGTGCTCGGCGTTGTTCCACATGAACGTCGCCACCCGCTGGTCCCCGGTGACGCCGAGGCCGCGCAGCGCGTTGGCCAGCCGGGCGGCGTCCGCGCCGATCTCGGCGAAGGTCGTGGTGCGCGCGCCGTCACCGGTCCACGTGCTGACCGTGCTGCCCGCGTGGACCCTCGATCCGTGCCGCAGCAGCGTTCCGATGGACAGGTTGCCGTCCTGCATGGTGCTCAACATCGTCGCTCAAGCTCCCTGGCGTTCGGTCCCCGACTTACTGGCGAGTAAGACGTGACTCTAGTGCGCGCCTGTGGCCCAGGACACCACCCGACGGCTAGTTGATCATGCTGTCACGCTCCGTCGTCACCCGTTGACGGGACGCTCCACAGGAGATTTCCGCGTGTCGGGGGTATGTTGCGACCCGAGGTGTCGTTTACTGGCCAAAGGCACCCGGGCAGGCCGGGTGGCACCGCCGACCACGGGTGGGGACGACAGCCTCCAGCGGTGACCGTGGGTAGTCGCGGTGCCGCACACCAGATGTGACCCCGCCGCCGCAACGGCGGGGTGGGAATGAAAGGACAATTACGTTGGCTCTGCCCACGTTGACCCCCGAGCAGCGCGCCGAGGCGCTCGCCAAGGCAGCCGAGGCCCGCAAGGCGCGCTCGGAACTGCTCGCGTCGATCAAAGCGGGGGAGAAGACCATCGCCGACGTGCTCGGCAAGGCCAAGGACGACAAGACCATCGGCAAGACCAAGGTCGCCGCGCTCCTCAAGGCCGTCCCCGGACTCGGTCAGGTGAAGGTCGCCGCCCTGCTTGAGCAGGCGGGCATCGACCCCGACCGCCGCGCAGCCGGCCTCGGCGAACGCCAGCGCGCCGCACTGATCGAGGCGCTCGGCTAGATCGGGACCTAGGTCCTTTTCGCAGGTGGGCACCCCCACGGGTGCCCACCTGCCGCTTTGCGTGGGCAAGGACACGCACTGCCCGTTCCGTCCCCCGACTCCCCGGTAGGCATGATGGGACCGTGGACGACGCGCTCGAACGGCCCACCCCGGCCGCCCCCGAACAGACCCTCGCGCCCGTCCACGCCTCCCCGAATCCCGGCTCATGGACCCCGAGCCTCGCCGCCTCCTGGCAGGCCCTCGCCCACGACCACGTTGCCCCGAACGCTCGCGGACGGACCACCAGTCCGACTGCCCCCTGGCAGGCCCTCGCGCGCGACCACGTTGCCCCGAACGCTCGCGGACGGACCACCAGTCCGACTGCCTCTTGGTTGGCCCTCGCACGTGATCACGTCGCCGCGAATCACGGCCGATGGACTATCAGCGCGGCTGCTCGCAGGCAGGTCCTCGCACGAGGTCACGTTCTCCCGAATCCCGGCGCTCGCACCACCAGCCCTGCCGCGCGCAGGCAGGCTCTCGCGCGCGACCATGCTCTCCCGAATCCCGGCGGACGGACGAGCGCCGCTGCCCCCAGGCAATCCCACCCGCGTCGCCACGTTCCCTCGAACGCCTGTGGACGGACCACCAGCCGAACCGCCCCCTGGCAGTCCCTCGCGCATGGCCACGGTCTCTCGATCCCCAGCGAAAGGACCACGAGCCCGGTTGCCCCGCGGCAGGCCCTCGCTCACGTTCTCGTAGATCCCGGTGGACGAACCACGTGCCCTGCTGCCCCCAGACAGGCCCACGCTCACGTTCCCGTAGATCCCGGCGGACGGACCACGAGCCCGGCGGTCCCCACGCAGGCCCTCGCCCACGCCCACATCCCCGCAAACCCCGGCGAACGGACCCCGCCCCAACCGGGGGCAAACCGCCCTCTTTTTCCAAACTACCGATATTCCGAACTTGTCAACAGGGGCACGGTGGCTGCCTGTGGATAACTCGGGTGCGGCTTCGCTCGTGGCCGGTTACCGCCCCGGCGACTTCCTGCTCGCGGGGCCGGAGACCACGGTGCACGCGCGGGGTGGTCAGGCCGTGGTCGCCGAGACCGATGCCGATGAACTCGCCGGGCGGGTGGCCAAGTTGCTGCTCGACACCGGCGCCCCGCTCGCCGTCGGGGCGTTGCCCTTTCTGCCCGGGGCGGCTTCGCATGTGGTGATTCCCGAGTCCGCGACGCGGGCCGGGCCTGCGGTAGCGCCTGCGGGGGTGCCGCCGCGGTGGGTGCCGGTGGAGCGGCGGTCGGTGCCGTCGGGGTCGGCGTACGAGGCCGCTGTCTCGGCCGCCGTGCGTACCCTGCGTAACGGGTCGGAGCTGCGCAAAGTGGTGCTCGCCCGGACCCTGGAGCTGGACTTCGCCGCGCCGGTCGACCTCCCCGGGCTGCTCCCGGGGCTGGTGCGGGCCAATCCGCGCGGCTACACCTTCGCCGCCGAGCTGCCCGACACCACGCTGGTCGGCGCCACCCCCGAGCTGCTGCTGTCCCGCCGAGGCATGACCGTCACGGCCAACCCGCTGGCCGGGACGCTCCCGCGCGGCGCGGACCCCGCCGCGGACCGGGCCAACGCCGCCGCGCTGCTGGCCTCGGCCAAGAACCTCGACGAGCACCGCGTCGTGGTCGACGCCGTGGTCGAGACCATGCGCCCGTTCTGCACGGCCATCTCCGTGCCGGAGCGCCCCGAGCTGATCAGGACGCCGACCGTGTGGCACCTGTCGACCCGGGTGACCGGGACGCTGGCCGACCCGGACGTCTCGTCGCTGCGGCTGGCCGCCGCCCTGCACCCGACCCCGGCCATCTGCGGCACGCCCACCGCGCTGGCCCGCGACACCATCGCCGAGCTGGAGCCGTTCGACCGCGGCTTCTACAGCGGCGTCGTCGGCTGGTGCGACGCCTCCGGCGACGGCGAGTGGGTCGTGGCGATCCGCTGCGCCGAGGTCGCCGGGTCGCGCATGCGGCTGTTCGCGGGCGCGGGGATCATGCCCGCCTCCGACCCGGCCGCCGAACTGGCCGAGACGTCGGCGAAGTTCGGCACGCTGCTCGGCGCGTTCGGGATCGATCCCGTGTGACAACAATTCCGCTACCGGCCGGTACGGAATGGGCAAAAACCGGGTTACAGTCGTGCGATGGGCGTTCCGACGGTCATGTCGCCGCTGCCGCCCGAGCTCGCCGAGGTGGCGAAAGCGCAGCTCGGACGGCTGCCGGTGCTCGCGGCCGAGCTCGCCGCGCTCCTGCGCGACAAGGAGGAGTCCTACCGGCGGGTCGAGGAGACCGCTCCCGATGAACTGCGCAAGGTGTGCGAGGTCAATCTCCGCAACGCCTTCGACGCGTTCCTCGAATGCCGCGACGTCCACATCGAGTGCGCCCGCAAGACCGCCCGCGCGCAGGCCCGCATGGGCATCCCGCTGCCCGCCGTCCTGCGGGCGTTCCGCATCGCGGGGACGTTCTCCTACCAGGCGATCGTGGAGCGGGCGATCCCGCCGGGGACGATCACCCCGGAGCAGCTGCTGCCGGTCAGCACCGCGATCTGGCGCATCGTCGACGCCTACTCCGAGACCATCGCGACGGCGTACACCGAGGTGGCCGCGGACGAGGCCCGCTGCGCCGAGAAGGCCCGCGCCGCCTGGCTCGACGGCCTCCTCGACGGCCGCGTCACCCGGCCCGCCGAGTTCGCCGACGCCGCCCGCGGCCTCGGCCTGCCCGTCGCGGGCCCCTTCGTCGTGCTGTACGCCGACGCCGCCGACCCCGCGCCGTCCACCGTGGTCGACCCGGCCCGCTGGCGCGCGGTCTGGCGGCGCACGGCCGACGCCGAGGTGGGCGTCGTGGTCGTGCCCGGCGACCTGCGCGGCCTGCGGCAGAGCCTGGACCGCCTCGCCGGGGCGGTCGGGATGAGCCCGCCGGTCACCGGCATGCACCTGCTGCCCGCCGCCCTGCGCCGCGCGCGGATCGCCCGCCGCTGCCTCGCCCCCGGCGAGCACGGCGCGGCCGCGTTCACCGACCGTCCACTCACGACACTCGTGGCGGGCGCTGGCGCGCTCGCCGGGGAACTCGCCCGCGACATCCTGGCGAACCTGCTCGCCCTCCCGGCGGCGGAGCGGGACGTCCTGCTGACGACGCTGCGCGTGTGGTTCGCCGAGCACGGCTCGGCCAAGGACGCCGCCGAGCGCCTCTTCGTCCACCCCAACACCGTGCGGTACCGCATCCGCCGGGTCCAGGAACTCACCGGGCGCGACCTCGCCGACCCGCGGGGCACGGCGGAGCTGTACCTGGCGATCGAGACGCAGCGCCTCGGCGCGGCCTGACCGTCAGCGCGGACCCTCCCGGCCGGTCAGCTCGGCGAAATCGCTGTCGCGGTACTCCTCAGCCAGCCGGACGCCCGCCGCCGCCTGCTCGCGGCCCCGCAGCTCGACCCGGCGGATCTTGCCCGAGATCGTCTTCGGCAGGTCGAAGAACTCCAGCCGCCGCACTCGCAGGTAGGGCGCCAGGTGCTCGCGCGCGTGCCGCAGGATCTCCAGCGCTGTCGCCGGGCCCGCCTCCCAGCCCGGGGCCAGCGACACGTACGCCTTGGGCACCGCCAGGCGCACCTCGTCCGGCGCGGGCACGACGGCAGCCTCCAGCACCGCGGGGTGCTCGACCAGCACGCTCTCCAGCTCGAACGGCGAGACCTTGTAGTCCGACGCCTTGAACACGTCGTCGGTGCGGCCGATGTAGGTCAGGTACCCGTCGGAATCCAGGGAGGCCACGTCGCCGGTGTGGTAGTAGCCGCCCGCCCTGACCTCAGCGTCCCTGGCCGGGTCGTCGCGGTAGCCGGTCATCAGGTTGAGCGCGGACAGCTCCAGGCACAGCTCGCCCTCCGACGACGACGGCTCGCCGGTCAGCGGGTCGACCAGGACCACGGGGACGCCGGGCAGCGGGCGGCCCATCGACCCGGGCTTCAGCGGCGCGCCCGGCGGGTTGCCGACCTGCGCGGTCGTCTCGGTCTGGCCGAAGCCGTCGCGCAGCGTCAGGCCCCACGCGGCCTCGATCTGGTCGATGACCTCGGGGTTGAGCGGCTCGCCCGCGGACACGACCTCGCGCAGCGCGCCCGGGCCGCCGGAGAGGTCGGCCTTGATCAGCATCCGCCAGACCGTCGGCGGGGCGCACATCGTCGTCACGCCCGCGCGGCGGACCTGGGCCAGCAGGGCGGCGGCGTCGAAGCGCGAGTAGTTGTAGACGAAGATCGTCGCCTCGGCGATCCACGGCACGAAGAACGAGCTCCACGCGTGCTTGGCCCAGCCCGGCGAGCTGATGTTCAGGTGCACGTCGCCGGGGCGCAGCCCGATCCAGTACAGAGTGGACAGATGGCCCACCGGGTACGACACCTGCGTGTGCTCCACCAGCTTCGGCCGGTTCGTCGTCCCGGACGTGAAGTAGAACAGCAGCGGGTCGTCCGCCGACGTCACCGAGGAGAACGTGCGCACGTCGGCCACGGAGTCGGCGGCGGAGTAGGAGTGCCACCCCGGCGCCGGATCGCCCACCACCACGCCGGTGACCCCGGTGAACTTCCCGGTGTCGGCGGCGTTGGCGATCACGAACCGCGCGCCCGCGCGCTCGATGCGGTCGGCGAGGTCGGCGGGCCCGAGGGCGGTCGTCGTGGGGATGATGACCGCGCCCAGCTTCATCAGCGCCAGCATCGACTCCCACAGCTCCACCTGGTTGCCCAGCATGAGCAGGACAGGGTCGCCGACCCCTACGCCGATGCCGCTCAGCCAGGTCGCCACCCGGTCGGACCGGCGCGCCATCTCGTCGAAGGTGTAGCGCGCCTCGGCGCCGTCCTCCTCCACGATCCACAGCGCGGTCCGGTCGTTGCCCCTGGCGATGGCGTCGAACCAGTCGACCGCCCAGTTGAACCGGCCATCGATGCGCGGCCAGCGGAATCCCGCCATCGCCGCGTCGTACTCGGTCCGGGAGCGGATCAGCAGGTCGCGGGCCTCGCGGTAGTCCTGCGTCGGCGTCATCGTGCGGCTCCTTCCCACGTCGGCGGTCAGGGTGGCCCGCGCGGGCCGCGGCGCTCTACCCCCGGAAGTGGGTAGGACGGTCGACTCCCCGTCCCCTGCGTCGTACCGTGGGCGGATCGACGCCAAGGAGCGGGCCGATGACGGACACCCGGTTGCTGCGCCCCGACGACCGCGCGGTCCTGCGCGCCGAACTGCGCGCGCTGCGCCAGTCGGGGGTGCCGGTCGCGTTCGCCGGTGAGGTCGCGGCCAACCGGCTGCGCCTGGTCGAGTTCGTCGGCACCCGCACCACCGGCCTGCACAACCTGGAGGTCCACGCGGGCACCGGGCTGGGCGGGCGGGTGTTCGTGCAGGGCCGCCCGGCCGGGGTGACCGACTACGGCGCCGCCCGCACCATCACCCACGACTACGACCGGCCCGTCCTCGCCGAGGGCCTGTCCTCCATCCTCGCCGTGCCCGTGCAGGCGGGCGGGCGCTGCCGGGCCGTCCTCTACGGCGCGCTGCGCCAGCCGCTGGCCTTCGGCGACCGGATGTGGGACCAGTTCATCGCCGCAGGCCGCCGCCTCGCCCACGAGTTCGCCGTCCGCGACGAGGTGGACTGCAGGCTGGCCATGGCCCAGTCGCTGGCCGCGGTCCGCCACCTCGAACCCGCGCAGGCCGCGACCCTGGAGGAACTGCGCTCGGTGCACTCGGAGCTGCGGGCCATCGCGGGCAGCATCGCCGACCCCGGCCTGCAGCGGCGCGTCTACGCCGCCGCCCAGCGCCTCGCCGACCTCGGCGACGGCGAGCCGACGCCGGAGCCAGCCGTCCGACTGTCCACTCGGGAGACCGACGTGCTCTCCCAGGTCGCGCTCGGCTGCACCAACGCCGAGGTCGCCGACCGGCTGGCGCTGTCGAGGGAGACGGTCAAGGCGTACCTGCAGTCCGCGATGCGCAAGCTGGACGCGCGCACGCGCCACGAGGCCGTCGTCCGGGCCCGCAAGGCGATGCTGCTCCCCTGACGGCTACCCCTTTCCGGGGGTATTCCGGCCAGCGTGGCTTCCCTCACACTCCCTGCCACGCAAGAGAGGGAGAGCCAGATGAGCACACCGATGCGCCGCGTCGCGCTCGCCAGCTGCGCGGGCACCACCATCGAGTTCTACGACTTCTTCATCTACGGGACGGCGGCAGCCCTCGTCTTCCCCAAGGTCTTCTTCCCCGCGCTCGGCGAGGCGGCGGGCACGGTGGCCTCGTTCGCCACCTTCGCCGTCGCCTTCGGCGCGCGGCCGCTCGGCGCGGTCCTGTTCGGACACTTCGGCGACCGGCTCGGCCGGAAGCGGACCCTGATCAGCACGCTGCTGCTCATGGGGATCGCCACCGTGCTCATCGGCTGCCTGCCCAGCGCGGCCAGCATCGGCGTGGCCGCGCCGATCCTGCTCGTCGCCCTGCGGATCGCGCAGGGGCTGGCGGTGGGCGGGGAGTGGGCGGGCGCGACGCTGCTGGCCGCGGAGTACGCGCCCGCGCGCAAACGCGGGCTCTACGGCGTCTTCCCGCAGCTCGGCCCCGCGCTGGCCTTCGCGCTCTCCAGCGTCACGTTCCTGATCGTCAACCTCTTCGTCGGGGAGGCCTCGCCCGCGTTCGTCGAGTGGGGCTGGCGGGTGCCGTTCCTGCTCAGCGCGCTGCTGCTCGCCGTCGGCCTCTACGTGCGGCTGGCGATCGACGAGACCCCGATGTTCCGCAAGGCGGTCGCCGACCCGGCAGCGCCGAGGGCGCGCGCCCCGATCGTCGGCGCGTTCCGGCACCAGTGGCGGGAGATCCTGCTCGCCGCGGGCGCGCTGGCGATGCTGTTCGCGTTCTTCTACATCGGCACGGCGTTCCTCACCTCGTACGGCACGGCCAAGGTGGGGCTGTCCCGCTCGGCCGTGCTCGCCATCGGCGCGGCGTCGACGATCGTCTTCGGCGCGGCGATCGCGCTGTCCGGCGTCTACTCCGACCGCGTGGGCCGCAAGCGCGTCGTGCTCGGCGCCTGCGTGGTGTCGGTGCCGTGGAGCCTGGTGATGTTCCCGCTGCTGGACACCGGGTCGGCCGTCGCGTTCGCCGTCGTCCTGATGGTCACCATGGCGGTCTTCGGCGTGGCGTACGGGCCCGCGGGCGCGCTGCTGCCGGAGATGTTCCGCACCCGCTACCGCTACAGCGGCGCGGGCATCGCCTACAACCTCGCGGGCGTGGTGGGCGGCGGCACCGCGCCCATCCTCGCCGCCGACCTCAGCGCCGCCCACGGCGGCGGCGCCGTGGGCGTGATGCTGGCGGGCTTCGGCCTGCTCTCGGTGGTCTGCACCCTCGCGCTCCCCGAGACCAGCGCGCGCGAGATGGAGGACCGCCAGGACGGCGTGCTCAGCGCCGCCTGAGACGGGACCGGGGTCGGGCCCTCGGCCCGACGCCGGTGCGCCCGCTAGCTGAACAGGCTGTCGACCTCGGCCTGGAAGTCCTTCATGATGACCCGGCGCTTGAGCTTCAGCGACGGCGTCAGGTGCCCGGTCTCCGGGGTGAACTCCGTGGCCAGGACGCGGAACCGGCGCACGGACTCCGCCGTGGACACCGCCGAGTTGCCCTCGTCGACGGCCTTCTGCACCTCGGCGAGCAGGTCCGGGTCGTCCACAAGGGACGCGATCGTCGCCTCGGCAGGCTTGCCCGCGGTGGTCTTCCAGTAGGCGAAGTACTCCGGGTCGAGCGTGATCAGCGCGGCGATGTACTTCTGGCCGTCGCCGACGACCATCGCCTGGGCCACGAGCGGGTGCGAGGCGATCCGGTCCTCGATGACCGCGGGGGCGACGTTCTTGCCGCCGGAGGTCACCAGGATCTCCTTCTTCCGCCCGGTGATCTTCAGGAACCCGTCGGCGTCGAGCTCGCCGAGGTCGCCGGTGGCGAACCAGCCGTCGGCGTCGATGGCCGCCTTGGTGGCCTCCGCGTTGTTCCAGTACCCCTGGAAGACGACCTCGCCCTTGATCTGGATCTCGCCGTCCTCGGCGATGCGCACCGCGGTGCCCGGGATGGGGCGGCCGACGGTGCCGGGCTTGAAGGCGTCGAGGGAGTTCACCGTGGACGCCGCCGTGGTCTCGGTGAGGCCGTAGCCCTCCAGCACGGTCAGGCCGACGCCGCGGAAGAAGTGGGTCAGCCGCAGGCCGAGCGCCGCGCCGCCGGAGATGGCGTACTTGGTCCTGCCGCCCATCGCCGCGCGCAGCTTGGCGTACACCAGCTTGTCGAACAGGGCGTGCTTGAGGCGCAGGCCGAGGCCGGGCTTGCCGTCGGCCTCGCTGTAGGCGATCGCGGTCGCCGCGGCGGCGTCGAAGATCTTGCCCTTGCCCGCCGCGTGCGCCTTCTGCCGGGCGCCGTTGTAGACCTTCTCCAGCACGTACGGCACCGACAGGATGAAGGTCGGGCGGAAGGTGGCCAGGTCGTCCATGACCTTCTTGACGTCCGGGCCGTGGCCCATGGTCGCGCGGCTGTAGACGCAGCCGATCTGCACCATGCGGCCGAACACGTGCGCCACCGGCAGGAACAGCAGCGTGCTGGGCTCCTCGGTGCCGCCGAGGCCGCGGAACAGCGGGGCCAGCGTCGTGGTGCCGTAGCCGCACTCGGCGAAGAAGTTGTCGTGGGTGAGCACGCAGCCCTTGGGCTGGCCGGTGGTGCCCGAGGTGTAGATGATCGTGGCGACGTCGCCGCCCTTGACCGCCGTGCGCCGCGCCTCGATCTCGGCGGTGTCGACCTCAGCGCCGCCCTCGACGATCTTGTCGACGTCGTCGATGCGCCAGACGCTCTTGAGCGCGGGCAGGGCCGGGCGCACCTGCTCGATCCTGGCCAGGTGCTCGTCGGTCTCGGCGATGATGGCCACCGCGCCGGAGTCGGACATGATCCACTGGATCTGCTCGGCGGAGGAGGTCACGTAGATCGGCACGGTGACCGCGCCAGCCGCCCAGATCGCGAAGTCCAGCAGCGTCCACTCGTACCGGGTCGCGGCCAGGATGGCCACCCGGTCGCCCGCGCCGACCCCGGCGGCGACCAGGCCCTTCGCCGCGGCGACGACCTCGTCGCGGAACTGCTCGGCGGTGACGTCGACCCAGCCCGCCCCGGAGCGCCGTCGGAACGAGACGTGGGTGGGGGCCTCGACGGCGTTGGTGAAGACCAGGTCCGCCAGACCGCCCGCCTCGGTGCGCTTCTCCACGGGGGGAACGGCGAATTCGCGCATGATCTGCTCCTCGGCGACACGACGCAGGCAGCGGCGCAAAGCGGCTACCTATCGGTAACTTTCCCGGGTATCTTGCCTGCCGATGTCGGGTTCGGCCAGAGGGTGTGCGCAAAAGATATGCGCACGGTCGTGCGGATATGCCAAAAAAGCGGCCCCGACCAGGTGGAACTCACCTGATCGGGGCCGAAGGGGCACAGCGGGTCAGAACACGAGCTTCCAGGCGTCGATGTAGCCGGTGTCGGCCCGGTAGACGTCCCGGACCTGCAGCTTCCAGGTGCCGTTGGCCGCCTCGGACGACGCGTTCACCGTGTAGGTGGCGATCACGTTGTCGGCGGAGTCGGAGCCGCTGGAGTTCTTCAGCCGGTAGGCCGTGCCGTCGGGGGCGATCAGGTCGACCACCAGGTCACCGCGGTAGGTGTGCCGGATGTCCACGCTGACCTGCAGGTCCGACGGCGCGTTGCCGGACAGGCCGGACACCGCGATGTCGCTGGTGATGGCCGAGCCCGCGTCCGGGATGGTGACGTTGTTGGTGTTCTCGAAGGTGTCACCCGGCGGGTCGGGGTCCGGGTCCGGGTCGGGGTTGCCGCCGAGGTCGGCAGCGGCCGCCCTGATCGCCGTGGCCAGCGCGCTGACCTCGGCGTACACGCCCGGGTAGCCCGGGCGGGCGCAGCCGCGGCCGTAGGAGACGATGCCGACCTGGATCCACCGGCCCGCGCTGTCCCTGCGGAACATCGGTCCGCCGGAGTCGCCCTGGCAGGTGTCCACGCCGCCCTGGTCGTAGCCCGCGCAGATCTCGACCGCGGTCTTCATCGACGGGTAGGACTGGCGGCACTCGGCGTCGGAGACGAACGGCACCTCGGCCTTGAGCAGGTAGCGCTGCTGCGCCCCGCCCTCGGTGGCCGCGCCCCATCCGGCGATGGTGAACGTGCCGCTGTTGTACTCGCTGGTGGTGGCGATCGGCAGCAGGGCAGCGCCGGTGATCGGCTGCGACAGCCGGATCAGCGCCCAGTCACCGCCCGCGGACGTGCTGTAGCCGGGGTTGCGGTAGACGTAGTTCGACGTGCGCCGGACCGCGCTGCTGCTCTGCAGGTCGACGACGCCGTAGGTCGCGGTGATGCTGGTGTTCGGCCCGGTGCTGTTGACGCAGTGCGCCGCGGTGAGCACCAGCGACTCGGTGTACATCGCGCCGCCGCAGCCCATGGACAGCCGCACCATCCACGGGAACTCGCCCTGGGCGGCGCGGGTGCCGCCGACGACCTGGACGCCCACGTCGCCGGGGTCCGACGACGGCGGCGCCGCGGCCGCCGTGCCGACGGCGGCGGCCATCGTGACCACCGCGCCCGCCGCGGCCAGCGCGGTTCTGATGAACCACTTGCCCTCTGTCATGGTTCGTTTCCTTTCACCGGCCACATCGCAGGGTGATGGCCGGAAAACAGGGGGGAGATGCCCCGGGCGCGCCGGTGTCGGCCGCGGCCCGGGGCATCGAGGTTTCGCTGTTGCGGGTGGGGCCGCTAGAACACGAGCTTCCAGGAGTTGATGTATCCGGTGTCAGCTCGGTAGACGTCCCGGACCTGCAGCTTCCAGGTGCCGTTGGCGACCTCGGACGACGCGTTCACCGTGTAGGTGGCGATCACGTTGTCCGCCGAGTCGCTGGAGCTGGAGTTCTTGAGCCGGTACGCGGTGCCGTCCGGGGCGATCAGGTCGACGACCAGGTCACCGCGGTAGGTGTGCCGGATGTCCACGCTGACCTGCAGGTCCGACGGCGCGTTGCCGGACAGGCCGGACACCGCGATGTTGCTGGTGACCGCCGAGCCCGCGTCCGGGATCTGGACGTCGTTGGTGTTCTCGAACTCGTCGCCGCCCGGGGGCTCCTGGTTGTCGTCGCAGGTCAGGCCGATCGACCGCTTCGGGCAGTCGGCGTAGGCGATCAGGTCGAGCACGGCCTCCTTGTTGCGCGAGGTCTCCCGCGCGATGACCGAGTCGTCCGGGTAGAAGCCGCTCAGGCCGCCGCCGGAGGCCGGGTACATCTCGAAGGTGTAGCCGTAGATGCGCTGGCTGCCCCACAGCCAGTCGTCGATCGACCCGTCGGTGATGTACAGGTCGGAGGACTGCTGGGGCGTGTAGCCGTTGGACTGCGCCATCTCCCGGCCGATGGTCGAGAAGACCCGCTGGTCCTCGGTGGTCAGACCGGGGGCCGTGTCGTTGTAGGTGTAGCCGTAGGGCCAGAGCACCAGCTCGCTGTAGGTGTGGAAGTCGATCCCCACGGTGATCTGCTGCTTGCCGCCGATGTTGCGGCTGCGGACGAAGTCGGCCATCGCCTTGACCTCGGGGGTCGACTCGCCGCGGGTGCCGCGGTAGGTCTCCGAGCTCGGGGTCGACGACGAGCCGCCGCAGCAGCCCCACTGGTAGTCCCAGTTGCGGTTCATGTCCGTGCCGACGGTCCCGTTGCTGTTGGGCTGCCGGTTCTTGCGCCAGCCCTGGAAGCTGCCCGTCGAGATGTCGAACTCGCCGCCGTCGGGGTTGACGTTCGGCAGGATCCAGATCTCGCGGGTGTCCACCAGGTTCCTGATCCGCGAGTCGGTCGCGTAGTTGTCGGTGAACTGGTTCATCAGGTAGAGGGCCATCTCCACCGTCAGGATCTCGCGCGCGTGCTGGTGGTGCGTGAACAGGACCTCGGGCTCGTTCTCGTCGGTGCCCGGGTTGTCCGAGATCTTGAGCGCGAACAGGTCGCGGTTCTGGTACGACTTGCCGATCACCCGCTTGGTGATCAGGTTCGGGTGGTCGGCGACCGCCCGGTCGATGGCCGCGGTCATCTCGGCGTAGTTGTGGTAGTCCGAGTGCGACGACGGGAAGTCCATCGGGTTGACCTCGCCCTGCGCGGTCACCGCGGGCGCCTCGGCCTCGACGGTGAACCCGAGGGCCCGGATCCTGGCGACCTCGGCGTCGGTGGCCGTGATCAGGGTCCGGCTGTCCTCGACCCCGTTGATCGCCGCGCCGGTCTTGCTGATGGCGGTGCGCTGCTGGGCGTTCTTCACGCCGAGGACGTGGTACTCGGCCGAGGCCCGAGGGGCGGCCGCGGCGGTGTCGCCACCTGCCGCAGTCTGGTTGGTGGTCGCGATCAGGGCGACGGCCGCCGCCGCGCCGACCAATACGGACAGGCGTTTGCGTTTCACGCTGCCTCCTGCAGGGTGCGCCCGGACGGCGCTGGAGGTTCGGTTGTGCCGGACCCGCTGTCGAACCCGCAGGGGCGCCCTCACGACAGCGTGCACCGGCTCTGGCAGGTCGAATAGTGACGTGCGCATCCGATGCCCACAAGGCTGCGGTCGTAGGGCTTTGTTCCCGTTCGTTCCCATCTCCCGGCGGCGTCGCGCGCCTTCCGCGCAGGTCTGATCGATCAAGTCAGGGGCGCGCCAATAAATAGGTAGCCCTACCTAGTGGTTCCGCGATTGTTCTTCCCCCACGCGCCGGGGGATCGTCGTCCCTGCGAAGCAAACCGCCTGAGAACCACACCCTGCCTGGCGGTTTCGTCGGATGGTTCGGAGGAGAGGCGACCGAAACGCCCTGGCCTCTCCTCCGCCCGACGGCTTGGCGAGGAACACCACATCACCCATACGGACCACCACGCGCGGGCCCTCCCTCACCGGCCCGCCCCATCGGATCGCGGAAACCCCGCGACGCGGCCGATTCGGCACCGGCCGCGTCGTCCGAGCCGAGCCGCTTGCGACGCAGGGGGCGGCTCGGCTGGTGCGATCCCTGTCGACGGGGGTGTGCCCGGCCAGCGGCGGCCCGGGCACACCCCCGTCGTGCTGACACGACCTCGGGGGCGCTGGTCTGCCAGCGCCCCCGAGTCCGGTCAGGTCAGGTCAGGCGATCAGTCGTCGCACGGGTCGTCGTCATCGTCGTCGCAGTAGTCGTGGTCGTGGTCGTCATCGTCGTCGTGGTGATCGTGGTCGTCGTCATCGTCGTCGTCGCACGGGTCATCGCTGTGGCAGTTGCTCTGCTCGTCGTGGCTGTCGACGGACGACAGGACGGTGTTCGACCACGCCCCGTCCGGGCCCGCGGCGTTGGAGGTGCTGAAGTAGACGGCTTCGCCGCCGCCGTCCCAGCCCTCGTGGTCGTCGCGGCCGTAGTCGTCGTCGTCATCGCCAGCGGCCGCGATCGTGGTCGAGGAGTACGCGCCGTCGTGCCCTGTCGACGCGTAGTACTCGAAGAAGTGCGTATTGCCGTCATCGTCCACGCCAGCGTGCACGAGGTAGTGCTCAGTCCCCTCAGGACCGGCGTACGCGACATGCTCGGTGAAGTCGTCGGCCATGGCCGCGCCCGCCAGTCCCACGGTCAACGGCACGGCCAGCAGGCCGCCGAGGACCATTCGGGTAATGCTGCGCATATTCGATCTCCTGGTCTGAATCGGCGAATTTGCGCCGCCTCCGGTGAAGGCGGCGACTCCAGACTTGCCTGCCGGCATGCGCAGCGAAACCCCTGTCCCCCGAAGGGGCACTTTGGTGTTCGGCGTGTTTACCCGAGCATCGAGCGGACAGCCCCCAGAATGGTGGGCTCTGTGTTGGAGCTCGTGGAGTCCATGTCCACGCCCTGCAATCCCGCGATCAGGTGGTCCTTCGCGTAGTGCGAGCTGTCGGGGCGGGCCCCGCTGGACACAGAGGACACCTGCAACCCGTCGTCGGTGGTCAGCGACAGGTCGGTGTCACGGAACTCCTCGGCGGATGCGGTGCCCGCTGCCAGCGGGACGGCGGCAAGCGCGAGGGCCCAGGCGATCGCTCTCATAACCACTCCTCGGCGTCAATGATGTGACCCGAGTATTCGACCACACCCGATTTCGGTCCTCCATCGGGTGATTGTTTATGACGGTCCGCGATCACGCGGGCGGTATTCCTCGCTCCATCGGGTTATGTGAGGTCCTCCACCTGCAATTGCGTGCGTGATCCGACGCCGAGCTTGCGCAGCACCCGCGCGGCGTGCTGTTCGACCGTCCTCGGGGACAGGAACAGCACCTCGGCGATCTCCCGGTTGGTGTGCCCGCCCGCCAGCAGCCGGGCCACCTCCAGCTCCCGGGGCGAGAGCTCGTTGCCGTAGCCGCGCCTGCCCCGCCGCGACGGCTTCCCGCCGCCGACGCCGCGCAGGTGGTGGCGGCAGCGGGCGGCGTCGCGGGTCGCGCCGAGCGCGTCGTAGGCGTCCACTTGGGCCGACAACAGCGCGGTCGCGGCGTCGGCGTCCGTCGACAGCAGACAGAGCGCCTCGCGCTCGGCCATGCCCGCGGCCAGGTACGGGGCGGGCAGCGCGGCGTACCGGGTGCCCGCGTCGCGGTAGTGGCGCACCGCGTCGGCCGACTCGCCCGCGTGCTCGGCCAGCCTGCCCCGGCACGCGGCCAGCGCGGCCTCGGCCAGCGGCGCGTCCCGGCCGACCAGGCCCTCGGCCAGCTCGGCGACGAGCGCCTCGGCGTCGGCGACCCGGCCGACGGCCAGGTACGCGCCGACCGCGATGGGCGCGATCTCCCCGCCCCACGCCCACACGCCCTTGGTGCGCAGGATCGCCATCCCCCGGTCGGCGTCGGCGCACGCCCGCTCGGCGTCGTCCTGGGACAGGTGGTTCCACGCCAGCCCGGCGCAGCCCGCGATCGCGACCTGCGAGATCGCCTCCTCGGGGGCGAACGCGCCGGTCTCGGTGAACCAGCTGGTCGCCTCGGCCCACTCGCCCCTGGCCACCGCGAGCGAGCCCAGCACCAGGGCCAGCTCGCTGGCGACCGGGAACAGGTCGCGGTACTCCTCCAGCAGCCGGTGCGTCCGCTCGGCCAGCCCGGTCCACTTGCCGGTGAACCAGTCCAACCTGGACTGCGTGGCCCGCGCGGTGCTGACCACCCAGGTGGCGCCGCAGTCGGCGGCCAGGCGCAGCCCGGAGCGCAGCAGCTCGCTGGCCAGCCGCAGGTGGCCGGTGGCGTTGGCGCCGTCGGCGAGGTTGCACCACGCCCTGGCCAGCTGGCGCTGCTCGCCGACGGTCTCGACCACCTCGGGGAGCTGGCGCAGCCGGGAGAGCACCGTCGGGTCGCCCACGTGCAGCTTCGAGCCCAGCTCGTTGGCCAGCAGGGACAGCCGCAGCTCGCTGTCGGCGCACTCGTCGCGGTAGCGGTCGGCCCTGGCCAGCCACGGCTCCAGCTCGGCGAGCGGGGCCAGGCCGACGTAGGGCATCGCCAGCACCGCCACGCCCTTGGCGGCGAGGTCGGGGCGCTCGGTCAGGTCGCCGATGGCCCGCTCGATCTCGCTGCGCGCCTCGCCGAGCCTGCCCGCGCCGCGCAGCAGCAGCAGCCCCCGGTACAGCCGCACCTCGCCCCGGACCGAAGTGGACAGCCGGGAGTCGCCGAGCAGCCGCTCCAGCAGCTCGGTCGGGTCGCGCTGGTCGAGTCCGGTGTGCGCGATCTGGCCGAGCTTGATCGCCAGCCGGTCGACGTGCTCGGCGGGCAGCGTCGGCTCGCGCAGCAGCCGCTGCAGCATGGAGGTCGCCGTGGCGGCGTCACCGACCTCGGCGGCCCGGTCGGCGGCGGCCTCGCCGTAGTGCAGCCACGCGGCGATCCGCCCGGCCCGCGCGCTGTGCTCGGCGAGCTGCACCAGCGGGCGCGGCTCGACCTGGTCCAGCGCGTCGATCGCGCGGTTGTGCAGGTGGGTGCGGTCCGGGCCGCCGAGGGTGTCGTAGACGGCCTGGCGGGCCAGCGAGTGCCGGAAGCCGTAGCGGCCGCCGTCCACCTCGTACAGCACGTGGCCCGCCAGCGCGTGGTTCAGCGCGGCGCGCAGCCGGGGCTCGGGCACCCCGGACACCTCGCCGAGCAGCTCGGCGGGCGCGGCGGCGCCCAGCACGGCGGCGGCCTGGGCCAGCCGGGTCGCCGCCGTCGGCAGCGCGGCCAGCCGCTCGGCCATCGCGTCGCGCAGCAGGACCGGCACCTCGACGGAGTCCAGCAGCCTGCGCGCGGTCGCGCCGTCGGCGTGGACCGCGCCTGCCGGGTTGCGCAGCGCGCGCAGCGTCTCCTCGATCACGAACGGGATGCCCGCGGTCCGCTCGTGCAGCTTGGCGGCGAACTCCGCGGACACCGAGTCCTCGCCGAGGATCGCCTCGGCCAGCCTGCGCACGTCCTCGACCTTGAGCGGCACGACCTCGAGCAGCACGCTGACCACGCCCGTCGGCGGGCGGTACGCGGTGCCCAGCGGCAGCCCGCCCGGCACGTCCTCGCGCCGGTAGGTGACGATCGCGGCCAGGGTGGACGGCGGCTCGCTCATCAGGAACCGCAGCAGCTGGCGGGTGCCGTCGTCGGCCCACTGCAGGTCCTCGACGACGAGCAGCACCGGGCCCAGTGCGCCCAGCACCTCGCGCACGCCGCGGAAGAGGCGGTGCCGCTCGGCCCTGGGGTCGCCGATCGGCGGGGGCGGCGGCGGGAGGAACTCGGCGATCTCCGGCAGCAGCGGGGCGAGCGCGCCCGCGACCGGCGACAGCGGCGGCCGGGCGGCCAGCCTGCCCCGCGCGCCGCGCAGCGCCTCCAGCACCGCACCGTAGGGGAAGGGCTCGCCGACCTGCGCGCACGCGCCGACCAGCGGCACCGCGGGGCCGAGGTCGCCCGCGAGCAGCTCGGCGATGAGCCTGCTCTTGCCGACGCCCGCCTCGCCCTCGATCAGCACGACCGCCGGGTGCAGCGCGGCCACCGACCGCAGCGAGGCGAACTGCTCGTCGCGGCCGACGAGCACCGGCGAGCTGGTGCGGATCAGAGGATCGATCGCTTTGCGCGTCATCCGTCACCCCCGGGGAGTCGTGCCGGTCTCGCAGCCTAGGCCGCTCGGGCCTCGGCGGAAACTCCGCGAAGCGGACAGGCCGGAAAGTTGATCTTAGGTGAAAGAGCCGTAGCCCTACGTACCGATACCCGGATTGTTCACGCCTTCGCCCCGCCCGATCGTGATTCCCGAGTGGCTGTCAGTGACCCAACCCTGCCCGACAGCCGCCCCTCCGGGTGGTGTTCCCCGCCCGGTGGAGTGGAATGGAGAAGCCCAATATGCGACATGATCGCAAGACCCGCCGGGTCGTGGTGGCGAGTGTGGCGGCGGGCGCCTGCGCCCTGGCCGCCGTGGTCGCCGCGAGCCCCGCGACGGCCCAGGAGGCGACCGGCGCGATCCGCGCGGCCGAGAACCCGGTCGAGGGTAGCTACATCGTCGTGTTCAAGGACCGCAACGCGAACGCGCCCACGGTGAACAACAAGGCGTTCGACCTGGCCAAGCAGTACGGCGGCCAGGTCAAGAGCACCTACACCGCGTCCATCCGCGGCTTCGCCGTGCGGATGGACGAGGCCGCGGCCAAGCGACTGGCGGCCAACCCTGCGGTCGCGTATGTCGAGCAAGACGGCTACATGAGCATCAGCGACACCCAGCAGAACCCGACCTGGGGCATCGACCGCGTCGACCAGCGCGACCTGCCGCTGAGCAACAGCTACACCTACGGGAACGACGCGTCGTCGGTCAACGCCTACATCATCGACACCGGCGTGGACGAGAGCCACCCCGACTTCGAGGGCCGCGTCACGCACGGCCGCGACTTCATCGACAACGACAGCGACTCCTCCGACTGCCAGGGCCACGGCACGCACGTGGCGGGCACCGTCGGGTCCAAGACGTACGGTGTGGCCAAGAAGGTCAAGCTCGTCGCGGTCCGGGTGCTCAACTGCCAGGGCACCGGCCAGTGGTCGCAGATCATCGGCGGCATCGACTGGGTGGCCAACAACCACCGCAAGCCCGCCGTGGCGAACATGAGCATCGGCGGCGGCTCGGCGTCCTCGGTCAACGACGCGGTCAACCGCCTGATCAACGCGGGCGTGACCTCGGTCGTGGCCGCGGGCAACGACAACGCCGACGCCTGCAACTACAGCCCGGCCAGCACGCCGAACGCGATCACCGTGGCGGCCACCACCCGCACCGACAGCCGCGCCCGGCCGTCGGACTGGAACAACGTCAACGGCAGCAACTACGGCCGCTGCGTCGACATCTTCGCCCCCGGCACGGGGATCACCTCGACCACGATGAACGGCTCGACCGGCGCCAACAGCGGCACCTCGATGGCCAGCCCGCACGTGGCGGGCGCGGCGGCGCTGTACCTGCACGCCAACCCGAACGCGACCAACCAGCAGGTCCGCGACGCCCTGGTGAACAACGCCACCCCGAACAAGGTCACCAACCTCGGGACGGGCTCGCCGAACCTGCTGCTCTACACCGGCTTCATCGGCGACGGCGGCGGCGGCGAGTGCTCCGGCGGCACCAACGGCACCGACGTGGCCATCCCGGACAGCAACACCGCGGTGGGCTCGACGATCACCGTCTCCGGCTGCACCGGCAACGGCTCGACCAACGCGCAGGTCAAGGTCACCATCCGCCACAGCTACATCGGCGACCTGGTCATCGACCTGGTCGGCCCGTCCGGCACGTCCTACAACCTGAAGAAGGCGGGCGGCGGCAAGGGCACCGGCGTCTACGACCAGACCTTCACCGTCGACCTGTCCGGCGAGGCGGCGAACGGCGCGTGGAAGCTGCAGGTCACCGACGTGTGGCGCTACGACTCCGGCACGCTCGACACCTGGTCGATCACGCCGTGACGAACCCCGGTCCGCCCGCGCGGTGCGATCGCGCGGGCGGACCGGACCCCCGCTAGTCGAAACCCTGTCGGCCGTTCCCCGGGGCGGCTGTCGACCTTCGCGGAAGGACAAGTCATGCAAGGAAAGTCCCGCTCGTTCGGGCGGGTGGCACTGGCCGCCCTTGGCGCGGCGTCGGTGACGGCCGCGCTGATCGCCACCGCAGGCACCGCGTCCGCGGAGGCGGCCTTCGTGCCCGCATCCAAGCCCTGGCCAGGCGGCGGCTTCATCGTCTCGCTCAAGGCGGGTGAGGCGACCGCGTCGGCTGCCTCCGTCAAGTCCACGTCGGCGTCCCTGGCCGCCGAGTACGGCGGCAGGCTGGACACGGTGTTCACCGCGTCCATGAGCGGCTTCCTCACCTGGGACATGACCGCGACCGAGGCCCGTCGGCTGGCCGCGGACCCGACGGTGAAGAAGGTCTACCAGGTCGGCACCGCCCGCGCGTACGACGTGCAGGAGAACGCGGTGTGGGGCATCGACCGCATCGACCAGGTCGACCTGCCGCTGGACCGCAAGTACCACTACAACGGCACCGCGTCGAACGTGACGGTCTACGTCACCGACACCGGCATCAAGACCGGGCTCGCCGACTTCGAGGGCCGGGCCAGCGTCGGCGCCGACTTCGTGACCGAGGACGGCCAGGACTGCAACGGCCACGGCACGCACGTCGCGGGCACCATCGGTTCCAAGACCTACGGCGTGGCCAAGAAGGCCAAGCTGGTCTCGGTCAAGATGCTGGGCGTCAACTGCGGCGCGACCGCGCCGGACTCGGCGGGCGTCGAGGCCATCGAGTGGGTCACCGCGAACGCGGTCAAGCCCGCCGTGGTCAACGCGTCCTGGGGCTTCGACACCGCCGACATCGGCGACGACGCCCTGGCGGGCCTCAACCGCGCCGGCATCCCGTTCGTCGCGGCCGCGGGCAACAACAACAGCGGGTCTTGCAGCTTCGGTCCGGGCAACGAGCCGTCGACGATCAACGTGGGTGGCACCAACAGCAGCGACGGCAAGTACTCGCTGTCCAACTACGGCAGCTGCGTCGACATCCTGGCCCCGGCCGACGGTGTCATCTCGCTGAGCCTGGGCGGCGGGTCCACCGGGATGTCCGGCACCTCCATGGCCTCCCCGCACGTTGCCGGTGTCGCGGCGCTCTACCTGTCGACGAACACCTCGGCGACCCCGCAGCAGGTCAACGACACGCTGCGCGCGAACGCGATCAAGGACACCATCAACAGCCCCGGAGCCGGGTCGCCGAACCTGCTGGTCAACACCATGTTCCTGGGCGACGGCAACCCGCCGCCGCCGTGCGAGGGCGGCACCAAGGGCGACGACGTCGCGATCCCGGACACCAACACCGCGGTCACCTCCGACCTGGTGTTCAGCAACTGCACGGGCAACGCGTCGGCGTCCACCTCGGTGAAGGTCGACATCAACCACACCTACACCGCCGACCTCAAGGTCGAGCTGGTCGGCCCGTCCGGCCGCGCGTTCCTGCTGCACGCCCCGGCGGGCATCGGCTCGGCGGCGGGCATCCACCAGACCTTCACGGTCGACGCCTCCGGCGAGGCCAAGAACGGCACGTGGAGGCTGCGGGTGACCGACATCTACCGGCACGACACCGGGGTGATCGACACCTGGACGCTCACCTTCTGACCTGAGCGTGGATTCGGCGCGGCCCCGGGGAACCCCCGGGGCCGCGCTCGCGTCCGAGTGTCCGCTGCGGCGAGGTCGCCCGTTCGGCGTACGCTCGCCTGCGGCGTATGACACCCTGTGCACGCCGCAGGTGCTATCGACTAGGGGGAGCCGGTGAAGACGCCCGAGGAGTGGATGCGCGAGTTCGAGGGCCGCATCGCCGACGCCAAGGCCAAGGCCGCCGCGATCCAGCAGGGGCTGGCCAACGCGGGCGGCAGCGCGTCGTCCCCGGACGGCGCGGTCACCGTGAGCGTGGCGCCCACCGGCGCGCTGACCGACCTGCGGCTCACGCCCGCGGCGATGGGGAAGTCGCCTGCGGCGCTGTCCGCCGAGATCATGGCGACCGCGCGCAAGGCGCAGCGCAGCGCGGCCAACCAGGTCGCCGAGACGTTCGCGGCCGCGGCGGGCGCCGGGTCCGAGACCTACCGGATGATCACCGAGTACCTCCCGCCGGAGGAGGAGCCCGCGCCCGAGCCCGCGCGGCCCGAGCAGGCGCGGTTCGTCCCGCAGCCGCTGGTCGACGAGACGCCGCCCCCGCCGCCGCCACCGGCGCGCCCGCGTCGTCCCGCCCCGCCGCCGACGGACGACGACGACGGCGACTTCAGCGACGAATCGATCTACCGGAAGTAAGAGCGGAGTGGGGGCAGGGCTGTGACCGAGTGGTACGAGGGCGCGGGCGCGGTCGAGAGCGTCGCCGGGTTCGTCGACACGCTGACCGGTGAGGCCGAGGGCGAGGGCGTCGACGTCATCGACGTGGCGCTCGGCGGCGCGGGCATGGTCGTCGACCTGGTGTCGTCCGCGGCGAACCCGCTGGCGGCGGTGTTCTCCGCCGGGGTCGGCTGGCTGCTGGAGCACATCTCGTTCATCCGCGAGCCGCTGGACGCGCTGCTGGGCAACCCGGACGAGATCAACGCCAACACCGACCAGCTCAAGACCGCCGCCCTGGAGATGAAGATGATCGCCCAGGAGCACCGCGAGGACATCAGCGCGACGGGCGGTTCCTGGGAGGGTGAGTCCGGCGAGGCGTTCCGGGCCAACATGGAGCAGATGGCCGCGGAGTACGAGGCCCTCGGCAAGACCATGGACGGCACGGCCGCGATCTACGCCCTGTCCGGCGCGCTGGTGTGCGAGCTGCGCGGCATGGTGTTCGACTGGATCTCCGACCTCATCGGCGAGCTGATCGCGGGCGCGCTGATCGCCGCCGCGTCGGCAGTCCCGACCGCGGGCGCGTCGATCGCGACCTACGCGGGGTACGCGGGCACCCGGGCGGCGATGCTGGCGACCAAGATGGCCAACCGGCTGAGCAAGCTGCTGATGGCCATGCAGCGCATGGGCATGCGGATCGCCAAGCTCACCGAGAAGATGTCCGGCCTGATCAAGGGCCTGGAGCGGTTCTCCGAGTACGGCGACTACGCCAAGACGGCCTACGACGCGGTCAAGCCGTACGAGATGCCGCAGGCCTGATGGCGGGCAGTCGCCCGGCGCCACGATGACCACCGCCGACCTGGCCGTGGTGGGCGACCGGGTGTTCCGGTTCGAGGACGGGCCGGGTGCGGCGGCGTTCGTCGCGCCCGACGTGCCGCTGGACGGTCCTGTCGTCACCTTGGCGGACGGCCGCGCCGTCCGCCAGGTCCGGCGCTCGCTGTTCGAGTCGGTGTTCCACCTGTCCACGTGGACGGACGACGGCGAGCGGGTGGACGCGGACCCGGTGGCGGGCTGCGTCGGCGATGGCGGGCTGGTGCAGCTCCGCGTCGCGCCGCCGTTGCCCGGTGCGTGGACGCCCGCCCTGCTCACCGGAGCGTCCACACCGGACCCGGACCGCGAGGTCGTCCGACTGGCCACAATGGACGCGATCGCCGCGAGCGCGCCGCCCGGATGGCGGGAAGTGCGGCTGGAGTGCCGGATCACCGTGCGGCGCATGGAAGTGAGCGCGACCGTCACGGACGCGGACGGCGGGGTCGTGTCGTGGTCGCCGCCCGCGATCGTCGGGCAGTGGCTGCACCGGCTGCGGCTGCGCCACCATCGCAGTCTGCACCCGAAGTGGTTCACCGCGCGGTTCGTCTTGCGGCCGGGGCAGCCGGTCGAGGCCGACTACGTGGTCGACCGGCCGCCGCGGTGGCGGGTGCGGTCCGATGCCGGGTCGGCGGCGCGGCACCTGGCCGATGACTGGCGGCTGCTGCCCGTGCACCCGAGGCCCGACCTGTTGCCCGCCTGGCAGGTCGAGGCGGGGTTGGAGGTCCTGCGGCGCCAGCAGGTCGGCGACGCCGACGAACCGACGGACTGCGAGATGGCCCGGCTCTTCGACGGCCGCGACGCCGACGGGAGGCCGGTGTGGCACCGGGCGGCGGTGGACGCCCGGGAGGCGGTGGGCATCCTGCGGTACCTGGAGAACGCCCCTGTGGTGCTGTCCGCCGTCGGCACGGCCGACGACGAGTTCACCGGCGAGCCCGCCGTCCCGATGGCCTTCCACACGGACGGCCGCTGGGTCTGGTCCGCCGCCGTGGCGCATTACCTGGACAGGCACGGGGTGCCGCCGGTGATCGGCCTGGTCGACCACATCCGCAACCAGCGTTACCGCCTGCCCGAGGAGGTGCCCCGCATCGCGATGGGCCGCGCCGCCGCGCTGGCGTCCGGCAGGCCGTGGGAGGGGCCGGACGCGGAGTTCGCCGCTGCCGTCGCGCCCGTCGTCCAGCGCTTCCCGGGAGCCTGCTCGCTCGGCGAACACCGGGACGGCGTGTGGTGCCTGGTCCGCGACGGCGACTGGTACCGCGTGTACCGCGACGACCGCGGCAGGCGCTTCGGCGACGTGGAGGACGCCGTCGCCTACCTGGCGGGCAGGCTGGTGCTCAACCCGCTGCCGCCCATCACCGACGCCCTGCGCGCCGAGGCCCTGCGCACCCCCAACGGCTGGGTCTGGCTCCCCGACCCGGATGCCGACCCCCGCCTCCTGCGGGGCATGCCCCCACACGTCTACCTCGGCGCGTACCGCGTCGGCCCGACGGGCGAGCCGACCGGGGAGACCTACGTCAACCCGGAATACCGGCCCGGCCCCACCCGGCGCGGCTTCCCCCAGCCCCACAACGCCTTCGAGCGCCTGCTGGCCTACGCCGCCGCCGACTGGCTCCCCCGCGACACGCTGGCCGCCGCCGCACTCGACACCCGCTTCCTGATCGAGACCGACGAAACGGGCGTGCCGGTGACCGCGGTCCGCCCGGACGGCAGGCGCTGCCTCGCGCTGTTCACCTCACCCGCGCACCTGCCGCCCGCCGCGCAGACCCCCGTCGACGTCACCGCCCGCGCCCTGCTCCCCCTGCTCCCGGGCGCCGTCATCCTGATCAACCCCGGCGGCCTCGCCGTCGAACTTCCCGGCGACTGGCTGACCGCCCTCGCCTGACCCACCGAAGGCCAGCGCACTTCCCTCACCAGCTCGCGGCTGGTCGTTCACCACCGCCAGCGGATGCCGACGATCGGGGCGGCCGGGTCGGTCACCAGGGTGTGCACCCCCGCGAAGGCGCCCAGGCGCAGCTGGCCGCCGCCCATCTCCGGCGCCCACGCGTCCGCCTGGGTGAAGGCGTGGCACTCCGCGGGCGGCGCCGACGGGTGGAAGCTGACCTGCGCCAGGTACGAGCGCGGGTCGCGGCGCATCGCCCGGCTGTAGCGGGTGGTCGTCGTGGTGCCGAACCAGCGCACCTCGTACTCCACCACGGCGGTCTGGCCGGTGGACAGGGTCCGGTCGAACAGGATCTCCGCGACGGTGAAGCGGCTGGCGGTCTGGGCCCGCACCCGGCCGACCACGCAGCCCGCGCCCGCCACCAGGACCGGCAGCGCGCGGTCGGCGTCCTCCGCGCGGTGCAGCACGACGCAGGAGCGCATGCCGTTCGCCTCCGCGCGCAGGACCATCCGGATGACGGTGTGGCTGTCCCTGCGGTCCTGGCCGACGTGGTGGTGGTCGTGCACCGACAGGTAGGTCAGGGTGCCCGGCACCGGGTCGTCCAAAGAGGACAGCGCGGTGGCCAGGCCGCCGGTGTCGCGCCACAGCGCCTCCGGCTCGCGGGTCGCACCTGCGCGCGCGGCCCAGCGGCCGCGGGGCTTGCGCGGGCCGAGCAGCGAGCCCAGGTGGCCGCGGGGGAGGTCCAGCACGTCCTCCATCGCCTCCACCGCGCGCAGCGACTCCGGGCGCTCCGGGCGCGTGCGGCCGCGCCGCCAGTAGCTCAGCGTCGACAGGCTGACCCGGATGCCGCGCTGGGACAGCCGACGCTGCAGGTGTTCGAGGCTCATCCCGCTGCGCTCGATCGTGCGGTCGAGCACGGCGGGGAAGGTGTCCATGGTCATGGGAGGACTCCTCAGGCAAGCCGAAACGGCAGGCCCCGGACGCCGAGGGCGGCGGGGCCTGCCGTCACTGCCGTGTGTCGATTACCAGGCCTTGGACTCGCGGCCGTTCGAGTAGGCGAAGGACGTGACCGTCATCGTGAACGTGGTCGTGCCCGTGCTCCCGTCCGCCGCGGTCGCCTTGATCGCGATCCGGTAGGTGCCCGGCGCCGTCTGGAAGTTGGTGAAGAACCAGACGTCGCTGCTGCCGCCCTGGGCGATGGTCTGCGGGTTCCAGTAGACCTGGGTGCCCGCCGGGACGCCGGTGGCCGACAGCGTCAGGTTGCCGGTGCCGCCGCGCGCGCTGACCCGGGTCTGGATCAGCGAGCCCTGCCAGCCGCTGCCGCTGGTCGGGTTGGCCGTCACGGTGACGGAGCCGCCGCCGGGCTGGCCCTCGACCTTGAGCGTGACGGTCGTCGTGGCCGTCTTGCCCGTGCTGTCGGTGCCGGTGACGGTCACCGTGTGGGTGCCCGAGGTGACGGTGCTGCCCGCGGTGAACGACAGCTTGGCGTTGTTGCCCGTGGTGATGCTGGTGGGCTGCAGCTGCGCCGTGACACCGCTCGGCACGCCGGAGGTCGTCAGGCTGATGGTCTCGCTGCCGTCGTTGCCCGCGTTGCTCGTCACCGTGGTGGAGACGGTCTTGCCCGCGCCGACGGTCACCGAGTTCGGCGACGCGCCGAGGCTGAACTCGCCCGGCGGCTGCTGGTTGCCGTCGGTCACGGTGAGGCTGAACTTCCCGGACGCGGTCTTGCCGTCCGTGGTCGTCGCCGTCACGGTGATCTCGTGCGTGCCGTTGGCCGCGCTGGTCGACGCGTCGAAGGTCAGCTTCGCCGACTCGCCCAGCGTCACCTGGTCGTTCTGGAACACGGCCTGCACGCCGGACGGGACGCCGGAGGTGGTCAGCTTGGCGTCCGCCGAGCCCAGGTCGCCCGCCTCGGTGTCGACCTCGACCGACAGGTGGTTGCCCGCGGCGACCGAGCCGGACGCGGGCTTGACCGTGACGCTGAACTCGGTCGGGTTGTTGACGTCGCCGATCTCCTGCTTGACCCAGTCGCCCATCGCGTTGTCGAGGCGACCGTAGATGCTGTACCAGCGGAAGTCCGACCGACTCCAGGACGCGATGCCGACGATCTTGCCGTCGACGATGAACGGGCCGCCGGAGTCGCCCTGCAGGATCGTGGTGCGGCCGTCGGCGTAGCCCGCGCAGATCATGGTCGCGGACTTGAACCCGGCGCCGACGCCCTGGCACTGCGAGTCGCCGTTGACGATCGGCAGGGTGGCCTTGTCGAGGGTGACGTCGGCCGGGCTGTCGTTGTGGGTCTTCTTGCCGTAGCCGAAGCCCTGGCCGTTGTCGCCCACGGCCCAGATCCCGCTGTCGGCCGAGGTGGCGACCTGCGGGTAGGCGGCGCCGCCCTGCAGCTGGATGTCCCGGTCGACGGTGACGACCGCGACGTCGTAGCCCTGGTCGAAGTTGACGTAGCTGGGGTGCTGCTTGTAGTCGACGACCCGGTAGTGCTCGCCCGGGCCGGAACCGCCGTTGAAGTCGTCCAGGTTGTTGAGGCCGTAGACGTAGCTCTTCTCGCCGGAGATGTCCTTGCAGTGCGCGGCGGTGAGGATCTTGCGCGGCGCCACGACCGTGCCGGTGCAGGACTGGCCCTCGGGACGGGTGCCCCCCGCGCGGATGCCCGCGATGATCCCGGGGAACTCACTGACGGTCGCGTCCTGACCGTTGTAGAAGTACGCACCGGCGTCGCTGTCGGGGGCGGTGGAGACGGTGTCGCCCTCGTAGTTGGCCGCGGGCACGTTCGCGGAGCCGCTTTCCCCGGCCGCCAGCGCGATGGTCGTGCCGAGCGGCACCAGCACCGTCGCCGCGGCCAAGGCCAGGAGGCCCACGGACCGTGGTGTACGTTTCACGTTGGTTCCTTTCCGGATCAGGAACAGCCGCCTCTAGGCAGGGTCGACGGCCACTCGCTGCAGGTCACTTTCGAGTGACACCCGGTAGGGAACAATCAGGGTCGGTATCCGTAGGGGTACGGAACTTTATGGGGGTGGCCCTGCGCGGGCGGCCGGCGGCCGCGACCTCGGTGACCAGGAGAACCCGACCCGCCACCGGGTACCGCTGAACGGCCCAGCGCGGGCGCGCCTCGGCCGGACCCACGAACCGGCGCGGACTTCCCGGGCGGCGCGAATTCCGGGCGGGACCGGAAAGGCGCCGATCCCGCCCGGAATTCGGCTGGATCAGAAGACCAGTCGCCCGGAAGTGGCGACGAGCCCGGTGTTGCTGGTCGCTCTGATGAAGCAGTAGCTGAACTCGCACGCGGCCAGCGACGGGTTTCCGGAGGCGTCCTCGCCCGAATAGTCCTGGTTCAGCGTGTACGTGGTGCTGCCCGCGCCGCCGCTGAGGCTGAGGCCGCTCTGGGTGGTCGGGTCGCAGTAGTCCACGCCCGACAGGTTGTGGCACTGCTCCAGGACCGCCGACGTCGAGGTGGCGAACCCGGACAGCGACACCGTGACGGTCTGGCCGTCGGTGTAGGGGCCCGAAGGCGAGACGGAGACGGTTGGGACCGGCATCGCGGTCGCGACGCCCGCCGCGGCCAGCATGAGCGCGGCCGCGGCGCCGACCGGCGCGAGCCAGGTGAATGAGCGCACAGGAATCATTCCATTCAATGGAGAGTCGATAAGAAGAATTCAGCGCATAAGCGCGGAGGCGCGCGGGTGATCGGACCGCGCGGAAGAGTTCCCCCGGCAATCACGCTATCGACCCGGCTTCACGGCGGTCAATGCGCCATCTGATCGACAATTGTCCCGCAATTCGAGCTTTTCGAGTTTTCCCTCGGCGTGGGCGCCCGGCAGGTCGTTCCGCAGGCCGAGGCGTGATATGCACCTAGTTGCACATGGTCCGCCCGCGAAGTTACCCTCCGGTACATGGCGCTGGAGCACGCGATCCTGGTCTCGCTGCGGGAGCGGGCGGGGTCCGGGTACGAGCTGACCCGACGGTTCGACAAGTCGATCGGGTTCTTCTGGCGCGCCACTCACCAGCAGATCTACCGCGTCCTCAAGCGGATGCTCGACGAGGGCTGGGTCACCGTCGAGCACGTCGCCCAGGAGGGCAGGCCGGACAAGAAGGTCTACTCCGTCAGCGCCGACGGCCGCGACGAACTCGCGCGCTGGCTGGCCGAGCCCGGCGAGCCCGTCGAACTGCGCACCGACCTCGCCGTGAAGATCCGCGGCGCGGGCTTCGGCGACCCGGCGGCCGTCGTCGCCGAGGTGCGGCGGCACCGGCGGGTCCACGCCGAGCGCCTCGCGGCCTACCGGGCCATCGAGGCGGCCGACTTCCCCGACGGTCCGGCGCACACCGGCCAGACCCTGCACCAGTACCTCGTCCTGCGCGGCGGCATCGCCGCGGAGGAGGCCTTCGTCGCCTGGTGCGGCGAAGTGCTCGGCGCCATGGAGCCGTCATGAGCGAATACCCCACCCTGCTGTCCCCGCTCGACCTGGGTTTCACGACCCTGCGCAACCGGGTCGTCATGGGCTCGATGCACACCGGGCTGGAGGACCGCGCCCGCGACCTGCCCAAGCTGGCCGCCTACTTCGCCGAACGCGCCCGCGGCGGCGTCGGCCTGATCATCACCGGCGGGTACGCGCCCAACCGCACCGGCTGGCTCAAGCCGTTCTCCGGCAAGCTGACCACCGCCTCGGAGGCCCGCCGCCACCGGCCGGTCACCGAGGCCGTGCACGCCGAGGGCGGCAAGATCGCCCTGCAGATCCTGCACGCAGGCCGCTACGCCTACCACCCGTTCAGCGTGTCCGCGTCGGCGATCAAGGCCCCGATCAACCCGTTCACCCCGAGGGCGCTGTCCGACCGGGGTGTCCGCGCCCAGATCGACGCCTTCGTCCGCTGCGCCGCGCTGGCCAGGGAGGCCGGGTACGACGGCGTCGAGATCATGGGCTCCGAGGGCTACCTCATCAACCAGTTCCTCGCCCCGCGCACCAACAAGCGCGCCGACCGCTGGGGCGGCTCCCCGGAGAACCGCCGCCGCATGGCCGTCGAGATCGTCCGCCGGACCCGCGCGGCGGTGGGCCCGGACTTCATCATCGTCTACCGGCTGTCGATGGCCGAACTGGTGGAGGACGGCCAGACCTGGGACGAGATCACCGCGCTCGGCGCGGAGGTCGAGGCCGCGGGCGCGACCATCATCAACACCGGCATCGGCTGGCACGAGGCCCGCGTGCCCACCATCGTCACCTCGGTGCCGCGCGCGGCGTTCACCGACGTCACCCGGGCGTTCAAGCCGCACGTCGGCATCCCGGTCGTGGCCACCAACCGGATCAACATGCCGCAGGTCGCCGAGGAGATCCTGGCCAGCGGGGGCGCGGACCTGGTGTCCATGGCCCGCCCGATGCTCGCCGACCCCGACTGGGTCCGCAAGGCGGAGCAGAACCGGGCCGACGAGATCAACACCTGCATCGCCTGCAACCAGGCGTGCCTGGACCACATCTTCGGCAACCGCCGCGCCACCTGCATGGTCAACCCGCGCGCGGCGCGGGAGACCGAACTGGTGCTCGCGCCCGCCCGCCGCGCCAAGCGCGTCGCCGTCGTCGGGGCGGGCCCGGCGGGACTGTCCGCCGCGGTCACCCTGGCGGGCCGCGGCCACCGGGTCGAGCTGTTCGAGGCCGCCGACCACATCGGCGGGCAGTTCGACATCGCCCGGCGCATCCCGGGCAAGGAGGAGTTCGCCGAGACCATCCGCTACTACGAGCGCCAGCTCGACCTCACCGGCGTCCACGTGCGACTCGGCGTCCGCGCCACGCCCGCCGACCTCACCGGCTTCGACGAGGTCGTCCTGGCCACCGGGGTCGCCCCCCGGGTGCCGGACATCCCCGGCATCGACCACCCGAGTGTGTTGTCCTATGTGGACGTGGTCAGGCATGGGGCCCCGGTGGGCGCGCGGGTCGCGGTGATCGGCGCGGGCGGCATCGGCGTGGACGTCAGCGAGTACCTGACCCACGCCGAGTCCCCGGCCCTCGACCTCGCCGCGTGGCGCGCGGAGTGGGGCGTCGGCCCGGACGGACTGGTGGCGCCGCGCCCTTCCGCGTCACCTCGCCACGTGTACCTGTTGCAGCGCAAGACATCCCGGATCGGCGCCGGGCTCGGCAAGACGACCGGATGGGTGCACCGCGCCGCGCTGAAGAGCAAGGGCGTGGAGCAGATCACCGGCGTAAACTACGAGCGCGTCGACGACGACGGCCTGCACATCACCTTCGGCCCCAAGCGGGAGAACCCGCGCACGCTCGCCGTCGACACGATCGTCGTGTGCGCGGGCCAGGAATCCGTGCGCGATCTCGCCAGCCAGTTGGGCGAGATCCCGGTGCACCTCATCGGTGGCGCGGACGTCGCCGCCGAACTCGACGCCAAGCGCGCCATCGACCAGGGCACGCGACTCGCCGCCGCGCTCTAGCGAGAAAGGCTCATGTGTCCTGAGTCACTACGAAGATCGCCGTCTCCCGCCATACTGTGCCGCACTTCGAGGCGGGGGAGGATCACCAGATGGAACCCGGCAGGCGGCACCCTGACCGGTTCGCCGCGGCGCTGTCCCGGGCGGTCGACGACAGCGGGCTGACCCTCGACCGCATCCGCGAGCGCCTGCGCGCCAAGGGGCTCGACGTCAGCCTCTCCACGCTGAGCTACTGGCGCCGCGGCCGCAGCCGCCCGGAGCGGCCCGCGTCCATCCGCGCGGTGCGCGAGCTGGAGGCGATGCTGAACGTGCGCCCCGGCGGCCTGGTCGCCCTCCTCGGCCCGAAGCGGCCGCGCGGGCGCTGGGCCGCCGACCGCGGCGGCGTCATCGGGTTCGACCGGTTGTGGAACGTCGATCCCGAGCGGCTGCCGGAGATCCTCGGCGACCTGGGCTGCCCGCCGCCGCGCAGGCTTTCCTACCTGTCGGTGCACGATCAACAGTTCGTCGATCGCGACGGTCTCGCCCGGCGCGTCCACACCCGCGTCGTCGTGCGCGCGGAGGTGCCCGGGGTGGACCGGCTGCACATCACCGCGGCGGGCTCGCCGAGCGACCGCGAGATCCCCCGGTTCGAGCGGGTCGTCTCCGGCTGGCTCGGCGCGGTCCGCACGCACGACGAGACCGGCCTGATGAACGCCCAGATCATGTTCGGCCGCGCGCTGCGCCCCGGCGAGACCGCGGTGGTCGACTACGTGCTGGCCACCGCGCCCAGCGAGCCGACGACCTACGTCGAGCGCCGCTTCGCCCGCAGCGCGCAGAACTACGTCCTGCAGGTCGTCTTCGACCCCGGGGTGGCCCCGTCGGCCTGCGCGGAGTACCGCGACGACGAGGAGCACGCCCTGGAGCGCACCCGCGCGCCGCACATCGTCTGCGGCGACGTGCCGCCGGGGATCACCGGGATCCGCTGGTCCTGGTGAGTTTCCCACCAAACCGTAATCTGTGGAACTCTTCGAAAGGCGCGTGCACGGCGGCCCACCTGCGCCGGACAATCATCGGCGCGAGCGGGTTGTCGAACCCGGATGCGGTGCCGGGCTACAGTTCCGCCGTCCGAATCGCGTTGGGGGAGGGCCGAGGCGGAGAGACGATGTCGGTCGAACAGCAGGACTTCTCCGACGTGCTCGCCACCGGACCGTTCGAGGTGGCCCTGCGCGCGGCGATCCACCGCAGCGGGCTCAGCCTGGAGCGCATCCGCACCCGGCTGGCCAAGCACGGCTGCGCGGTCAGTGTCGCCGCGCTCAGCCACTGGCAGTCCGGCCGCAGCCGCCCGGAGCGGCGGGAGTCCCTGGTCGCGCTCGGCGTGCTGGAGCAGGTGGTGGGCGTTCCCGACGGCGCGCTGGTCGGGCTGCTCGGCGCCCCGCGTCCGCGTGGCAGGCGCAGACGCGTCGACCTCTCGCCCGAGGCCGTGTGGCCCAACGACGCGACCATGTCGCTGCTGCTGCGCCGCATCGACGAGGGCCACGACCGCCACCTGACCCGGGTCAGCCAGCACGACCTGGTGCGCATCGGCCCCGACCGCGCCGAGCGGCTCGTCCGCGTCCGCCAGGTCCTGCGCGCCGAACGCGCCGGGGTGCGCGAGGTGGTCGTCGCCTTCGCCCTGGACGCCCCGCACCGCATCGGCCCGCGCCTGCGCCCGCTGCGCCACTGCACGGTCGCCCGCTCGTTCTACGACGCGGCGCACGGCCGCATGGTCGCCGCCCTGCAGTTCGACCGCGAACTGTCGCGCAGCGAGGCGATCCTCGTGGAGTACGAGCTGTACTGCCCGCCCACGGGCAAGCGCAGCGACCACTACGAGCGCAAGCTCCGCTATCCCGTGCGGGACCTGCACCTGGAGGTCGTCTTCGACCGCGCCGCCCGCCCGTCCCGCTGCCGCTGGGAGCACCGCAACGGCGGCGGCGCCGTGGCCCGCGCCGAGCCGCTGCGCCTGGACGCCTCGCTCAGCGCCCAGCTCACCACGGCGGACGCCCAGCCGGGGCGTTATCTCCTCAGGTGGGATTGGTAGCCGGTTCGGTTATCGTCGGAAGGGTGCTGACGTACGACGACGCCGGTTCCGGCCCCGCGGTCCTGCTGGTGCACGGACATCCGTTCGACCGCTCGATGTGGCGCCCGCAGCTGGCGCTGCTGCCCGAGCTGGGCTTCCGCGCGATAGCGCCGGACCTGCGCGGCTACGGCGAGAGCCCGGTGACCCCGGGCACGGTGCCGTTCGCCACCCACATCGCCGACCTGGTCGAACTCCTGGACGCGCTGGATGTGCCCTCGGTGGTCCTGTGTGGACTGTCTATGGGCGGCCAGCTGGTGATGGAGTTCCACCGCCTGCACCCCGATCGAGTCCGCGGCATGGTGCTGGCCGACACGACCCCGCACCCGGAGACCCCCGAGTCCCGCCGCAACCGCATCGCCATGGCCGACCAACTGGACCGCGAGGGCATGCGCGGCTATGCCGACGACGTCATCTGGAAGATGGTGTCGCCGAACAACCCGGAGGTGGGCGCCGTCGTCCTCCCGATGATGGCGGCCGCCCCCGCCGCCGGTGCGGCAGCGGCCCAACGCGGTCGCGCCGACCGCCCGGACTACCTGCCCAGCCTGCGCGCGGCCAAGGTCCCCGGCCTGGTCGTGGTGGGCGCGGAGGACGAGTTCACCCCGGTCCCGATCGCCAGGGAAACCGCCGACGCCCTCCCCAACGGCCACCTGGTCGTAGTGGACGGCGCCGCCCACATGCCCAACCTGGAACGCCCAGAGGTCTTCAACGCGGCCCTCACCGACTTCCTCAATGGACTCCCCGCCGCCCAGTAGACCCCACACACAAACCCGGACCACTCCGCCAGATGGTGCGGTCATCTGAACCACCCTCCAGATGACCGCACCATCTCAAATTCGCATGCCCGCATCATCTGGGCGTCCCCGCCCGCCTCAGATGCCCACAACATCCAAACGATGTCATCATCTGAAATTGAGGGCGAGGCGATCGGGCTCAACGTGCCTAGCCGGGACCCGCATGACGGCATCATCCAGATGATCAGACCATCTCGGTCGAGTGGCCAATCGACATGGCTCGACCCTCTAGATGACCTCATCATCCGGATAATCTGGCCATCTGGATCGCCCGAGTTCTTCCAGATGATGTGACCATTCGAATGGCCTGATCATCCAGATGGCGTGACCATCCAAATGATCTGAACATCCAGATGATGTCACCATCCAGACGGTCTGATCATCCGGGCGTTCAGCGCGGGAGCGTCGGGAGGAGGCGCAGGGCGGCTGTGCCGATTCGGTCGGTTCCGATGCCCAGGCCCGTCATGCCCAGGCCGGTCGTGCCGAGTGCCTGTACGGCGGCGGGGGCGGTGTGCTTCTCCAGGGCCTCCGGGGTGTACCGGTGGCAGCCCTCGTGCCAGTTGAGGATGCCCGCCATCCAGTTCTGCAACTCCCCGACGTAGTTCCGCAGGGTCTCGCGGGCCTCGTCACCCAGGTCGTAGTCCTCGAACAGGATCGGCAGCTCGTTCTCGGTCACATGCCGGAACTCCCGCATGCGCGCGTCGATCAAGTCCCCGACCACAGCCAGCGCTGCGGTGCGGTCGATGCCCAGGAAGTTCTCCACCACCAGCACCGCGTTGTGGATCTCGCCCTCGTACTCGATCTCCTTCTGGTAGGAGAACACGTCATTGAGCAGGGTGGCCCAGTCCATCGCGGCGTTCTCCATCGCGCGCACCGGGCGGGTGCGGTAGATCTCCGGGGGGACGCGCCTGCCGTGGCCGATGCGGCACAGGCTCATCGTCAGGTCGGACCCGAACGTCTTGCGGCGCATCTCGATGTAGTCCACCGGGTCCGGGATGCGGTTCTGCGCCTGGTTGGCCAGCTCCCACAGCCAGCTGTCGAGCATGTCCGTCACTGCCGTGCGGAACGACACCCGGTTCTCCGGGGTCATCCCGGTCGCCGTCCGGACCCACAGGTCGGCGAGGCCGCGTTCGAGCGCGATCCCGGGCCTGGGCATGTCGCCCTCCAGCGGCATGAACGTCTTCAGCCGCGCGGTCAGCGCCTTGGCAGCGCCCAGGTTCGTCGACCGGCCGAACACCACCGGGTAGTAGTCGTCGCCGTAGGTGCCCCAGGTGAGCCAGTCGGAGGTGAGGTCGAGCGCGTCGACCGTCGCGTCCGGGTGCAGCCCCGCCCCGCACAGCGGCAGGTCGTACGCGCGCAGCTTGGTCTCGTTCCACACCCCCTCCGCGAGGATCCCCATCGACTCCGACCACTCGACCACGTGGTCGCGGGAGTGGTCCAGGTGCGGGCTCAGCGTCAGCGGGAACGGCATGTCGATCGGCGGCACGCCCTGCGGCCCGACCCGGGTGAACGGCACGTGGGTGAACCGGTCGAACCGCCGAGGCGACAGCAGCGACGGCACGATCCGCGCCGCGGACGTGCCCAGCCCGAGCGGCCCGGCCAGCGCGGAGGACCGGGTGTCGGCGTTCATGTACCGGCTGGAGCGCAGGTGCCACTCGTGCCCGCCGGACTGCCAGTCCTGCAGGCCCTTGATGTAGGCCAGCAGCGCCGCCCGGTCCGCTGGGCCGAGCCCGGCGTCGTCGGCCATCGCCGGGACCTCGGTGACGGCGGTGTGGTCGAACTGGTGCAGCCGGGAGGTCAGCAGGTCGTTGACCCGGTCGGCGGCCTCCTGCGTGCCGATGCCGAGGAACGTCTCGAACACGAGCACGCCGTTGGACAGCTCGCCCTCGTCCAGCACCTCGCGCTCGTAGGAGAACAGGTCGTTGCGCAGGTGGATGGCGTCGGCGAAGGTGTCGCGCAGCACCAGCATCGGCCGGGCCGCGGCCACCTCGGCGGGCACCTCGGCGTCGGCGACGTGCTCGATCAGGTTCGCCGACCACGGCGCGCCGCCGACCTTGCGGCGCATCTCGATGTACTCGATCGGGTTGGCCACCCGCCCGGCGTTGATGTTGGCCAGCTCCCAGAGCGACTCGTCGAGCAGGGCGGCGGTGCTCTCGATGAACCGCGCCCGCCAGTGCTCCGACCGGTGCGGGACCGTGCGGTTCCACAGGTCCATTAGCCCGCGCTCGACGGGATTGGTCGGCTCGGCGCTGATCTCGCCGTGGCGCGGCATGAACGCCTTCAGCCGGTCCAGGTGCGCCTTGCCGCCGTCGATGTCGCGGGTGCGCTTGAACATCTCCAGGAAGTGGTCGTCGAAGTAGAAGACCCAGACGTACCAGTCGGTGACGAGGTTGAGGGTGGGCTCGTCCGCGTCGGGGTGGGTGTAGCTGCAGAGCAGGGCGTAGTCGTGGGCCTCCAGGTCGGCCTCGTCCCAGATGCGCACGCCGTTCTGCGGGGCGTCGACCATGTCCATCGCGCGCGCCCACTCGCGCGTGTGCGCCCTGGCCGCGTCGAGGTTCGGGTTCAGCCGCGCCGGGTAGGGCACGTAGAACTCGGGCAACTGGAACGGCTGCGGCACGACCCACTCGCTTTCCCCGCCGCGCACCGGCGGATCGACCTGCGCGCCAAGGCAATCAGGACCGCTCCGCCGGTGCCTAGTGGGTCAACACCATCGGGGACGGCGTTCCCTCTATCGGGTACGTCGTGATCGACTCCGGGTCAGAGCAGACCCCGTTCCGCTGCTGCGACCAGGCGACGGGGGACCCGGATCCGCTGCCCGTCCGGGGTCCGCACCTCGACCAGGTCCGGCGCGCTCGCCTTCCACTGCGCCCGCCGGTGCCGGGTGGTGGACCGCGACTTCTTGCGCTTGGGGACGGCCATCAGCGCCTCGTCCCGTAGCGCCTGCGGAACTTCTCGACCTGGCCTGCCGCGTCCATCACGCGCTGCTGGCCCGTCCAGAACGGGTGCGAGTCGGCGGTGACGTCGACGGTGATCAGCGGGTAGGTGTTGCCGTCCGACCACTCGATCGTCGTCGACGACGTCGCCGTCGAGCGGGTCAGGAACGCCGTCCCCGTGGACAGGTCCTTGAAGACCACCGGGTGGTAGTCGGGGTGGATGCCGGGTTTCACGTCATGTCCTTTCCAGCGATGGCGAACGGGTCGGCCAGCGCCGACCAGTCGCCGTCCAGTTCCTCGTCGGTCAGCAGCGCCCGGCCCAGCACCGCGAGCAGGTGCTCCGGGTCGGCGTCGTGGGCCAGCACCGCCACTTCCTGCACCCGGTCGCCGAACCGCGGGTGCCAGTCCAGCGCCGCCTTGGCCCTGCGGTGCGCGGGCGCGCGGTCCCAGCCCCGGTCGTCCAGCGCGGCCAGCCAGGCGCCCGCCTCGCCGATCCGCAGCCCGCCGCCCGCGGACTCCAGCCACAGCGCCACGTCCGGCTGGGTGGCCACCCACAGCCGCCCCCTGGCCCGGACCACGCCCTCCAGCAGCACGTCGATCGCCTCGTGCAGCCGCTCGGGGTGGAACGGGCGCCGCTCGCGGAACAGGGTCACCGTCACCCCGCAGTCCGGGGCGAGCGGCGGCTGGCCGCGCAGCAGCGGGCCGTGGATGTCGACCGGCTCGCCCCGCTCGGCGTCCGGGCGGACGCGGGCGAGCACGGACGCGGTCACCGAGTCGAGCCGGACGCGGCGCGCGTCCGGGGCGAGCCGGTCGAGCACGGCCGCGGTGCGCGCGGACGTCCACCGGTCGGCGTCGCCGGTGAGCACCAGGACGTCGGCGCACTCGGCCTGGCCGACCGCGACCTGGGCGAGCGTGCGGTCGTCGTCGTCCGGGGCGAACGGCACCGGCTCGTCGCCGGAGGCGTCCGCCAGCCACGACCCCTCGTCGACCACGGTGATCACGGCGTGGACGTCCATGACCGCGCGCACCGCCCGGCACACCGGCTCCGGCTCGACCATCGGGTCCAGGTGCAGGACGATCGTGTCCACCTGGCGCGCCAGCCGTTCGATCGTGGGCAGGACGTCCTCGCGCAGCGTGCAGGACACGCAGGCGTGGGCGAGGTCGACGACCGTCGTGGTGTCGGTCTCCCAGCCCACCCTGAGCCTGCGCCGCACCGTCCCGGCCGCCGCCTGCCGCAGGTCGTGGTGCACCACGGCCGTCCGGGGGCCGAGCAGTCGGGTGGCCACCTGGCCCGCGTCCCTGGGCAGACCGGCCACGAGCACGAGCCGGGGGTTCTCCACCGCGCCTCCTTGTTGACAATGATTTCCATCTGACCGCCCCGAACGCTACCCTGTCGGCGAGCAAGGTGAAAACGAGTCCCATTATCTGATGGAGGTCGCATGTCCGCGGTCTGCCAGGTGACCGGCCGCAAGCCGGGCTTCGGCAAGCAGGTCTCGCACTCGCACCGGCGCACGAGCAGGCGCTGGAACCCCAACATCCAGCGCCGCCGGTACTACCTGCCCGCGGAGGGCCGCTGGATCACCCTGACGGTCTCGGTCAAGGGCATCCGCACGATCGACAAGCACGGCATCGAGTCCGTCGTCGCGCGGCTGCGGCGGGACGGGGTGCGGCTCTGATGGCGCGCAACGAGCTGCGGCCCATCGTCAAGCTGCGGTCCACCGCGGGGACCGGCTACACCTATGTCACGCGCAAGAACCGCCGCAACGATCCGGACCGGCTGGTCCTGCGCAAGTTCGACCCCGTCGCCCGCAGGCACGTCGACTTCAAGGAGGAGCGGTGATGGCGAAGAAGTTCGACCGGCCGGTTCGCAAGAAGGCGAACCCGCTGATCACCGAGGGCATCGAGCGGGTGGACTGGAAGAACGCCCAGCTGCTGCGCAAGTTCATCTCCGACCGGGGCAAGATCCGGGCCCGCCGGGTCACCGGCCTCACGCCGCAGCAGCAGAAACAGGTGGCCACCGCGATCAAAAACGCCCGCGAGATGGCGTTGCTGCCCTACCCTGGATCCGGACGGTCCTGACGGTCCGTGCCGAAGCGGTCGCACGCTGTCGTCTGGATTGTCCTGAATTGGCTACTCCGAACAGGTTACGCACGTCTGGCCTAGTAGCCTTTTCCCACTGTGTCTCAGACCACGGGCCACCCTGCCCGCGCGGCGGGTGGCCAGGACAAAGACCGAGGACGGTGTGGGCCAGGACGACCAACTCGCCGCCGCTGAGGCGCTCCGGGCGGACCGGGAGGTGCGGCTGCTCATCGACGCAGGCCGCGCCGACGAGGCGAACATGCTGTTCGACCAGCTGCTCGCCAAGGTCCCGCCGGGTCTGGCGCCGTGGACGCGCGCGGCCATCCTGACCCGCCGCGCCGTCTCGGCGTGGCGGCTGCGGCGCATCCCGCTGGCCCTCGAACTGGCCGCCGAGGGCTGGAGCGACATCGACGCCGAGCAGCCGCGCGGCTCCTTCGCCGCCGACACGCTGCACCGTCTGGGTTACCTTCTGGAGGGCATCGGCCATCGCCGGGCGTCGCTGGACATCACCCGCGTGGCCGTCGAAGTCGCACGCAAGGGTGACGACGTGGAGATCCTGGCGCACGCTCTGCAGAACCTGGGCGGAACGCTGAACTTCCGCGCCTGCGAGCAGGCGCCCGCCGAGGCCGAGGCCAGCTACCGGGAGGCCATCGCCGCCTTCCAGGAGGGCCTCGGCCTGGCCACCGAGGGCCGCATCCACCTGGCCCTGCTCGCCGCGTACGGGGCCTCGCTGGCGGGGCTGGGCGAGCTGGAGGAGGCCGAGCGCATCGCGCGCCAGACGCTGGAGCTGGCCGCGCCGGGCCCGGACGTGTGGGCGGAGTCGGTGGGCAACTGGGTGCTGGCCCGCATCCGCTGGCAGACCGGCGACCTCGACGAGGCGACCCAGCACGGCATCACCGCCGTCGAGTGCGCCGAGCAGATCAACGACGTCGCCCTGCTCCAGCGCTACTCCGAGGACCTGGCCAACATCTGCCGCGACAACGGCGACCACGCTGGCGAGGCCGCCGCGCTGCGCCGCACCGTCATGGCCCGCCGGACCGCGGTCGAGACCCTGCAGGAGGGTCTCAGCCAAGCCCTGGAGCAGCGCCGCCTGGCCATCCGCGCCCAGCGCCTGGCCATGGCCGCCCAGGAGGCCGCCGCCCGCGACCCGCTCACCGGCCTGGCCAACCGCCTCGGCCTGGAGCACACCGCTCCCGAGCTGCTGGAACGCGCCGTCGCCAGCGGCAGGGTGCCGTGGCTGGTGCTCATCGACGTCGACTGGTTCAAGGGCGTCAACGACGCCGCGGGCCACGCCGCGGGCGACGCGGCGCTGCGCGAGATCGCCCAGGTCCTGCGCAACGAGTGCCGCGTCGGCGACCTGATCGCGCGCTGGGCAGGCGACGAGTTCGTCGTGGTGCTCGTCGACAACCCGGCCGACCACGCCCACGACGTCCCGGTCGGCGTCTCGGTCGCCGAGCGCGTGCGCACCGCCGTCGACCAGCACGATTGGACGGCCGTGCTCGGCACCACCCAGCGGCCCACCGTCAGCATCGGCGTGGCGACGGGGCCGCACTCGCTGGAGAAGCTGTTCGCCAACGCCGACATCGCCCTCTACCGGGCCAAGCGCCGAGGGCGCAACCGGGTCGAGGTGCACGCCTCCGTCGAGGACTACGCGATCAACCCGCCGCGGTAGGCGACGAGCGCGGCCTGCACGCGGTTGCTGGCCCCGATCTTGCCCAGCACCGCGGACACGTACCCCTTGACCGTGGTCTCCGACAGGTGCAGCTCCCGGCCGATCTCGGCGTTCGACAGCCCGCGCCCGATCAGCGTCACCACCTCGCGCTCGCGGTCGGACAGCGTGGCCAGCCGCTCGCGGGCGGGCTCGGCCTCGCGTTCGCCGGTGGTCATCGCGTTGACCACGCGCGCGGCGACCGTCGGGTCGAGCACGACGCCGCCGGAGGCCAGGTCGTGCACGGCCTTGATCAGGTACGCCGGGTCGACGTCCTTGAGCAGGAACCCGGCAGCGCCGAGCCGCAGCGCGCGGCGGACGTAGTCGTCCATGTCGAAGGTGGTGAGCATGCACACCGCGGGCGGGTCGGGCAGCGCGGTGATCGCGCGCAGCGCGGTGATCCCGTCGGTGTCACCCATGCGGATGTCGAGCAGCACGACGTGCGGGCGGTGCAGCCGGACGACCTCGGCGACCCCGTTGCCGTCGGCGCACTCGGCGACGACCTCGACGTCGGGCGCGCTCGACAAGATCGTCCGCAGGCTGGAGCGGACGAGGTCCTCGTCGTCGGCGACGATCACTTTCAGCATGCGCCCTCCCCGAAGGGTGCCCTTTTCGAAAGCTTACCGGCCAGCCCCAGCCGCCGAAGCTGAAAGCCTTTCGCGAATGCGGCACGCACCGGTAGCGTGACCGAACGTCACGTCGTGAGAGGAGCCCACGGTGCGAATCCTCATCCCCGCGGCGACGTGTGTGACGGTGCTGGCCTCCCTGCTCGCGGTCCCCGAGCCCGCAGCGGCGCAGGTCCTCCCGCCCACCGCCGCGACCGACCACTGCATCGGCCAGTGCGCCGACATCAACCCGCCCGGCCAGAACGGCAGCGCCACGCTCACCGAGATCCTGGCCCACCAGGTCCTCGGCACCCGACCCCGGCACGCGGACGACCAACTCGGCAAGTACGACGCCCTCGCCACCGGCTATCCGGGCCTGACCACCGACACGATCTCCCGGTTCTTCAACGACTCCTCGTTCGGCGTGCCGCCCGCGCAGGTGGAGAGCACGATCCGGCCGCGCGCCGACGTCACCATCGTGCGCGACAAGGCGACCGGCACACCGCACATCACCGGAACGACCCGCTCCGGCACCATGTTCGGCGCCGGGTACGCCGCCGCGCAGGACCGGCTGTTCCTCATGGACGTCCTGCGCCGCGTCGGGCGCGGGCAGCTGACCCCGTTCGCGGGCGGCGCGGCCGCGAACCAGCAGTTGGAGCAGGGCTTCTTCGCCGACGCCCCGTACACCGAGGCCGACCTGCAGCGCCAGATCGACGAGAGCGCCGCCGCCGGGCCGCGCGGCGCGCAGGCGATGGCGGACGCGCGCGACTACGTCGAGGGCATCAACACCTACATCGGCCAGGCGCACAGCGGCCGGTACTTCCCCGGCGAGTACGTGCTGCTCGGCCACATCGACGCGGTCACCAACGCCGGGCGGATCGAGCCGTTCAAGCTCACCGACCTCGCGGTGATCGCCGCGGTCATCGGCGCGCAGTTCGGCGCGGGCGGCGGCGGGGAGGTGCAGGCCGCGGTCGCCAAGCTGGCCATCCAGGAGCGCTACGGCGTCGTGGAGGGCGAGCGCGTCTGGCGATCGCTGCGCACCGCCGACGATCCCGAGCACATCCAGACCGTCCACAACGGACAGCGGTTCCCGTACGCGCTCCCGCCCGCCGATCCACGCGGTGCGGCGCTGCCCGATCCCGGGTCGGTCGTGCGCCAGCAGTTGGTGTTCGACCGGTCGGGCGCGCAGGCGGCCGCGGTCCAGCGCAAGGACCTGGCGTCGCCGCGGCCCGGGCCGCAGACGATCGAGGCGGCGCACGGCGTGCTGGCCGACGGCGTCCTGCCGGGGGACCTGCTGGAGAACAAGCACGGCATGTCCAACGCGCTGCTGGTCTCCGGCGCGCACACCGCCAGCGGGAACCCCATCGCCGTGTTCGGTCCGCAGACCGGGTACTTCGCGCCGCAGCTGCTGATGCTGCAGGAGTTGCAGGGACCGGGGATCAGCGCGCGCGGGGCGTCGTTCGCGGGGATCAGCTTCTACGTCCTGCTCGGTCGCGGACAGGACTACGCGTGGAGCGCGACATCGTCCTCACAGGACATCATCGACACGTACGCGGTGGAGCTGTGCTCGCCCAGCGGCGCGCCGACCCTGGAGAGCGACCACTACCTGCACCGCGGCCAGTGCGTGCCGATGGAGACCGTGGAGCGGCGCAACTCCTGGTACTGGTCGGTCGGCAGCCCGGTCGACGCGGGGTCGTACACGCTGCGCGTCTATCGGACGAAGTACGGGCCGGTGACCCATCGCGCGACCATCGGCGGCAAGCCCGTGGCGTACACCCGGCTGCGGTCGACGTACCTGCACGAGCTGGACTCGGTGATCGGCTTCCAGGAGTTCAACGACCCGTCGGCGATCCGGTCCGCCGCGGACTTCCAGCGCGCGGCGTCGCACATCGGGTACACGTTCAACTGGTTCTACGCCGACGCCGACGACATCGCGTACTACAACTCCGGCAACAACCCGGTCCGCCACCCGTCCGTCGACCCGGGCATGCCGGTGCTGGCGAACGCGGGGTATGACTGGGTCGACTGGAACCCGGACACCAACCGGGCGGCGTACACGTCGTACGAGTCGCATCCGCAGGTGGTGAACCAGGATTACATCATCTCCTGGAACAACAACCAGGCGCCCGGCACGGCGGCGTCCGGGCTGGAGCGCGGCGCCGTCCACCGGGGCGACCTGCTGGACTCCCGCGTGCGGGCCCTGGTCGCCGACGGAGGCGTGACGCGGGTCGGCCTGACCCAGGCGATGGCGGAGGCGGCGCTGGTCGACCTCCGGGCCGAACGCGTGCTGCCCCTGCTGCTGCGCGTCATCGGCGACTCCACCGGCGACGCGGCGGTCGACTCCGCCCTGCGCTCGCTGCGCGAGTGGCTGGCCGCGGGCGGGCTCCGCCGACCGACCGCGCAGGGCGCGCGGGCCTACCAGCACGCCACCGCGATCCGGATCATGGACGCGTGGTGGCCGTTGCTGGTCCGCGCCCAGTTCGCCCCCGGCTCGGGCGACAAGGCGTACCAGGAGCTGACGCGGGTGCTGAAGGTGGACGAGTCCCCGTCCAACGGCAACGCCCACCAGGGCTCGTCGTACCAGGCGGGCTGGTGGGGCTTCGTCCACAAGGACCTCCGCGCCGTGCTGAACGAGCCGGTGGCCGGTCCCCTGGGCGCGGAGTTCTGCGGCGCGGGCGAGCTGTCCCGCTGCCGCGCGGTGCTCGTCGACTCCCTGCGCGCCGCCGCCGCGACCCCCGCCACCACCGTCTACCCCGGCGACGGCGACTGCGCGGCGGGCGACCAGTGGTGCGCCGACGCCATCATCCACACGGCGCTGGGCGGCATCACGCAGGAGCCCATCACCACCCAGAACCGCCCGACGTACCAGCAGGTGGTGGAGTTCCCGGCCCGCCGAGGCGACGTCATCGCCAACCTCGCCCGGTCGGCGACCGCGACCAGCCACGAACGCGGCCTGTTCACCGCGTACCCGCCCGCCCTGGCCGTGGACCGGGACCCGGCGACGCGCTGGGCCAGCGACTGGACTGACGGCCAGTCCCTGACCGTCGACCTGGGCGCCGTGCGGCCGGTGTCCCGGGTGCGGCTCCAGTGGGAGGCCGCGCACGCCCTGTCCTACCGGATCGAGGTTTCCCGCGACGGGTCCACGTGGCGGCCGGTCTGGTCCACCGCCTCCGGCGACGGCGGCCTGGACACCGCGGTGTTCCCCGCCACCGAAGCCCGCTACGTGCGGATGCAGGGCGTCACCCGGGCGACCCGGTACGGGTACTCGCTCTACGAGATCGAGGTGTACGCCCACTGACACGGCAAGAGGGGGGAGCCGGACCGGCTCCCCCCTCCTCTGCTGTGGTCACACGGGCTTGAGGGCGTCCATCAGCTTCACCCGGGCGCCGCTGCGCATCACCGCGTTGCGGTACACGCGGCCGGACAGCCACACCAGCGCCGGGATCAGGGCGATGGTGAGGACCACGGCCATGATCGCCTGCCACGCGGGCACGCCGCCCATCGCCAGGCGCATGGGCATCAGGGTGGGGGAGAAGACCGGGATCAGGGACAGCGTCTCCACCAGCTTGTTGCCCGGGTCCGCGGGCAGCACCGAGATGCCCACGACGTAGCCGAGGATGACGAACATCAGCGGCGGCGTGATCACCCCGCCGACGTCCTCCTGCCGGGACACCAGGGCGGCCAGGGCGGCGAACAGCAGGGAGTAGACGAGGAAGCCGAGCAGGAACCACACGACCAGCCACACCACCGTGCCCACGGCGGTCGACAGGCTGATCGTGAGCACGTCGAAGGCCAGCGCCGCCCCGATGCCCACGCCGCCGATCACCGCCATCTGCGCCAGCCCGATGACCCCGATGCCCAGCACCTTGCCCGCCATCAGCTGCCACGGCCGGATGGTGGCCAGCAGCAGCTCGACGACCCGGCTGGACTTCTCCTCGACCACGCCGGTCGCCACCATCTGCCCGTTGAGCAGCAGCGACATGTAGATCAGCACCCCGGCGACCATGCCGATCACCAGTTGCTGCCCGTCGTACTCCTGGGGCGGCTCGATCGGCAGCACTTCGACCCGGGCGCGCGCCACGGTCTCGTTGACCGCGCTCGGGTCGCCGCCGAGGTCGGTGATCGCGTTGTTGAACGCGAGCTGCCCGGCGAGCACGTTGAACACGTCCTCCAGCGAGCCGTCGAGGTCCTGCTGGACCACCACCACGAAGGTGTCGCCCGAGGGGACGAGCAGCGCGTCCAGGTTCCCGGCCGCCAGCTCCGCGCGCCCATCGGCCTCGTTCGCCACCGACCGGGTGTCGACGGTGTGGCCGATGGTGCTCGCCGTGGCCTTCAACGGCTGTTCCAGGGCGGTGGTCGGCCCGGTGAGCCCGACCGTGGCGTCCGACCCGCCGCTGATCAGCTTCATCAGCAGGCTGAACCCGACCAGCAGCACCAGCGTCACGCCGGTGACGGCGATGAACGCCTTCGACCGCACCTTGAGCTTGATCTCGCGGCCCGCCACCAGGCCCACGGCCTGCCAGTTGCCCAGCCGCACGTCCGGCGTGTCGGTCATGCCGCCACCTCCCCGGTCACCACGCTGCGGAACAGCTCGGTCAGCGACTGGCGGTGCCTGCTGAACTCGGTCACCGGCCCGGTCGCCAGTGCCGCGCGCAGCACGGCCTGGTCGTCGGCGCCCTCACCGAGCTCCAACACCGTCCGCGCGCCGTCGTGCTCCCGCACGGTCACGTTCGGCAGGTGGTCGGCCCACCCGGGCTCGGCCTGCGGCGCCACCACGACCAGCCGCGTCGTGCCGCCCGCGCGCAGCGCCTCGACGGTGTCACAGGCCACCATCTGTCCATTCCGGACGATGCCGACCCGGTCGCACAGCCGCTCCACCAGATCCAGCTGGTGACTGGAGAACACGACCGGGACCCCGTCCCGCGCCTTGTCCTTCAACACGGTGCTCATGACGTCGACGGCGACCGGGTCGAGACCGGAGAAGGGCTCGTCGAGCACCAGGATCAGCGGGTTGTGCACGAGCGCGGCGGCCAGCTGCACCCGCTGCTGGTTGCCCAGGCTCAGCTTCTGCACCTCGTCGTCCCACCGCTGCGCCACCCCGAGCCGCTCGGTCCACTCCCGCACCGACCGCTCGGCGGCCGAGGGGGAGAGGCCGTGCAGGCGGGCCAGGTAGACCAGCTGCTCGCCCACCTTCATCTTCGGGTACAGCCCCCGCTCCTCGGGCATGTACCCGATGTGCCGCCGCGTGGTGGGTGTGATGGGCGCCCCATCCCACCGCACCTCCCCACCATCAGCCGCCAGAACCCCCAGCGCGATCCGCATGGTGGTCGTCTTCCCGGCCCCGTTGCTCCCGACGAACCCGAACAACTCCCCAGCCCGCACGTCGAACGTCATCTCCCGTAACGCCACGACGTCCCCATACCTCTTGGAGACCCCATCGATCTCCAGACGGCGACCCATCCGCCACTCCCCTCATCGTCCTCACCAGGGCGAACACCCCCCATACTGCCCGCCCCGGGCGAACCGGACATCCGGCAGGCCCCCTAGTGGCCGCCCCGACCGCGCCCTCGGGGTAAGGTGACCCCAGGCACGCCCTCGTAGCTCAGGGGATAGAGCATCGGTTTCCTAAACCGTGTGTCGCAGGTTCGATTCCTGCCGGGGGCACTCAGAACGGCGATGGAGTGAATGACATCGGGGGCTCAGCCGTCGCGGAGCGCTGATTACTCGTTTCCCGGTTTGATGAACTCCTCGATCAGCACCGGGTACTGCTCTCCGCCATGGCCTGCCGAGATGGCGCGGGCGGCGAAGGTCTTGAACAGGCGGGGTAGGGCGGTGTTGATGCCCACTGCCTCGCTTTCCGCGATCAGGTGGTCCATTGCCCGGGCATCGGTTTCCAGGGCTGAGGCCTCGGCGGGGTAGGCGTTGTTGTCGATTTGGGAGGCGTAGCCGGGCAACCATTCGGCGACGCCTCTGGCCAGGTGTTGGGCGAAGGGGGCGTAGGTCGCGGCGTTGACGCCCGCGGTCCTGAGCAGGGCGGTGCCGTGGAGCCAGGCGTTGAGGATGCCCCACATCATGGTCAGGCCCCCGGCGTCGTAGAGGGAGGCTAGGCCGTGGTCGGGGCCTAGGTGGTTGACGGTGCCTAGAGCGGTGAGCTGATCGTCCACGGGCGCGCCGCTGAGCAGGATCAGCGCGTCCGGAGTCCCGATGTACGGCGGGGTCGCCATGATGGCGCCGTCGACGTACCTCGCGCCGCGCTGCGCCGCCCAGCGGGCGGTGTCGCGGGCCTCGGTGGAGGTGCCGGAGGTCAGGTTCACCAGCACGGCGCCGTCCAGGTCGGCGGGGGCCAGCAGGTCGTGCACGGCGTGGTAGTCGGTGAGGCAGATGATCGCCAGGCCCGCCTTCACCGCGTCGTCGATCGTCGTCGCCAGACGGGCGCCGCGTGCCACCAGGTGCTCGGCCTTGGCTGGCGTGCGGTTCCACACGGTGGTCGGGTGGCCGTTGTCGAGGAACGCGGCCGCGAGTGCCTGGCCCATCAGGCCGAGGCCGAGGATCGTCACGGGCGCCTTGCTGTCGTTGGTCATGGCAGCATCGTCAACGTTGATACCGGTGTGAAGGTCAAGCGAGGTCGCGATGCGGATCGGGGAACTGAGTCGTCGCACGGGGGTGCACGCCCATCAGCTGCGCTACTACGAGGCGCAGGGGCTGTTGCCCGCGGCGCGTGGCGCGAACGGTTACCGCGAGTACGACGACGCCGCTGTCCTGCGGGTGAAGCAGATCCGCCACCTGCTCGGCGCGGGCCTGTCCAGCGAGGACATCGCCTACCTGCTGCCCTGCGCGACCGGGGAGACGCCGGAGCTGGTCGGCTGCCCCGAGCTGCTGGCCGCGATGCGGTCCCGGCTGGGACGGCTGGACGAGCGGATCGAGCGGCTCGCCCGCTCCCGCGACGCCCTCGCCGACTACATCGACGCCGCCGAGCGGTCCGGCCGCGAGAGCTACCCGCCCTTCGACGACGCCGCGTGATGTAACAGGTCGGCGCCCGATGACGAGTCCCTGACTGCGGGCCCGGCAGCCACGGGTCGAGCACCGAGGAGCGTGGGTGACCTACCAGCCTGGACCGCCGCCGAACGGCTGGCAGCGGATGGAGAGCGCGCGTTCGGTGATCCTCGTGGCGCTCATCGCCGACGGACTGCAGATCGCGACCGCGCTGACGACGGCGTTGCTCGACCCGACGAAGTGGCGGGAGTTCTTCACCTTCAGCAGCGTCGCCGCCGCGCTCGTCGTGGCCGTCATCGTGGTCGCGACCTGGCGCGCGATTCCCGCTGCCGGCCGGGCGCTCGGCATCGTCTTCGTGCTCGCCAACGTCGCCTTCGTCGTGTTCTACGCCCGGCCCGGCACCGCCCAAGGGCTCCCACCACCGCCCACCTCGGAACAGACCACCGTCTCACCGCCGACGCAGGCGCCTGCGACGACGACAACCACCACCCAGCCGCCCCCGCCGCCCACCACGGTCCCCCCGACGACCACACCGCGCGCGCCCGCCCCGAAGACCGCCGCGCCCCGCCCCGCTGCGTCGTGGACGGTGACGCCGGACACCTCGCGCGAGTCGTCGGTGGATCCGGGATCCGGTCTGCAGCTGCGGTTCTGGCCGTATCCCTCGGGCAGCGAGGTAGTCGGGGACCTGCGCTACGAGGACGGTTACGCGTGGGCGCCGGTCGTTTCGGCAGCGGGTGCACGGTGCCGTACGCGACCTACGTCTTCTCCGGCATCCCCGCTGGCGAGTACGTGGTGTCCATCCGCGTCCCCGATATCGACGGGCTGACCACCAACGCCGAGTACAGCGGCCCGAGCATGTCCCTGAGCCTCGACCAGTCCGCGCACCGGGGCTCCTGGGTCGACCTCCCGACCGTCCGCACCTCCGACGTCGACGGCGACGCGATGATCGGCATCACCATGCAGCAGCGCTACGACGAGCACAGCGGCGACACCGGCTGCGCCATCCGCGATGAACGCATCGCCTTCGCCGCGATCCGGATCACCAAGGTCTAGCTGCGTCCACAACCGTGCTGCAACCGCCGTGGTCTAGCCAGGACTGGGATGGTTCCAGTGATGGGAGGCGGACGAAGTGGTGCGGACAGCGGTGTTATGCGCGCTCGTGGCGACGATGACGGTCGGCTCGTTGACGGCTTCACCCTCGGGGGTGTCGTTGACGGCGAGTTGTGCTCCCGCCGCCGTCGCGATCAGCAACTACAGCAACTACGAGGGCACCGGTCAGGGCGTCCGCAGCTTCACCTTCCTGGTCGCGGTGACCCCCGCCGCAGGGTGCACGGCGACCGGCTCCGTCCAGGTGCACACGTCCAACGGCACGGCGCAGGCGCCGGGTGACTTCCAGGCGACCACCACCACGGTGAGCTGGAACGGCGGTACCGCGCCGCGCACCGTCACCGTGCCCGTCATAGCCGACTCCACCGCTGAGAACGACGAGGGGTTCACCGTGGTTCTCACCAATCCGGTCAACCTCGTCATCACCAAGCAGACCGGGTTCGGCGCCGTGTTGGACGACGATGACCCGCCGCAGCGCACGGGTGTCGACGGGGGCAAGATCTGCTGGGCGATCGACCGGGGCACGAACTCCGAGCAGACCTGCCGGGTCGCGATCCGGACGAACCTCCCGGCCCGCGCGCCGATCACCGTGCACTTCCGGACCATCGCGCTGGACAAGCCCGTCGGCTACGAGCCGGTGCGCGACGGCCTGATCACCATCCCGGTGGGCAGCACGACCGGCGTCGCGGAGATCAAGCTGCTCCCCGGCCCGCGCCCGGCGGAGGAGCGGTTCGTGTTCGAGCTGTTCGACCCGTCGGCAGGCGTGCTCGACTCGCCGAGGACCGTGGTGACCATCCTGGCGAAGTGAGTCGACAGCCGGTGGGGGCGCCTCGGTCGAGGCGTCCCCACCGGCTCACCGGCCGGGTGCGGTGACCTCGTGGAGTTCGGCCAGCGCGGCCTGCAGCTGCGCCTGTTCGTCCTCGTCCGGCACGCCCGCGCGCAGGACGACGGCGCGTTCCAGTTCGCGGCGGGCGTCGGTGTGGCGGCCCGCTGCGAGGTAGGCGCGGCCCAGGTGGGCGATGGCGGCCGCCTCGCCGTGGCGGTCGCCCACGGCGCGGCTGGCCTGCAGGGCGCTGGCGAAGTGGTCGGCCGCCGGGCCGGGGGCGCCTCGGTCGAGGTGCACCCGCCCGGCGTCGAGCAGGCACTCCCACTCCAGCCACTGGTCGCCGAGGTCGCGGCTGATGGTGATGGCCCGCTCGACGGCGGCGAGGGCAGCGGTGTGCTCGCCGAGCTGCAGCCGCGCCTCGCCGATGGTGTCCAGGGTCGCGGCGACCAGCCGGTCGTGGCCGAGGTCGGCGAAGGTGCCGAGGGCGTCGGTCAGCGGGGCGAGGCTCAGCCCGGCCCGGCCCATGCGCACGTACGTGTGGCCGAGGTTGCGCTGCGCGAGCGCCCTGCCCAGCGCGTTGCCCGCCGCGCCGCAGGTCGCCACGGCGCGCTCGTGCGCGACGACCGCCTCGTCGAAGCGGCGCAGCTCGGCCAGGGCGTTGGCGATGTTGTTGTGGACGTGCCCCTCGCCTGCCGCGTCGCCCGCCGCCTGGGCGGCCAGCAGCGCGGCGCGGTTGGTGGCCAGGGCGTCCTCGAACCGGCGGATCATGAAGTACGCGACGCCCAGGCCGCGCAGCGTCTCGGCCTCGGCGCGCGGGTCGCCCAGCGCGGCGGCGGCCTCCGCGGCCACGGCGCACACCCTGGTCCGCAGGTGCCAGTGGCCGGTCGCGTCGTGGTAGCTGGTGAGCAGGTACGTCAGCTGCCACGCGGCGTCGAGCCTGCCGTGCGCGCGGGCCAGGCGCACCACGGGCAGCACGTTGTCCCGCTCGCCGTTGAGGAACGCCAGGGCGGCGTGCCGGTCGTCCGGGAACGGCAGGCGGTCCGGGCGGAACCCGGGGTCGGGGCGCACCGCGTCCCGGCGCGGATCGATCACCCGGTTCGCGGCCTCGGCGACGGCCAGGTACCAGTCCAACAGCCGGTCCACCGCCGCGGCGCGGTCGGCGGCCGACACCTCGGCCGCCACCCGCTCCGCGGCGAACTCGCGCGTCAGGTCGTGCGCGCGGTACCGGTCCTGACCGACGGGGCTGAGCAGGTGCCCGCTGGCGAGCGCGGCCAGCGCGTCGGCCGCCTGCGCGGTCCCGATCCCGCACAGCGCGGCCCCGGCCCCGGCCGTCACCGTCGCGCCGGGCGCCAGCCCGACCATCCGGAACATCGCGGCGTCGGCCGGGGACAGCGGCCGGTACGCGCTGGCCAGCACGGTGCCCACCGTGCGCGAGTCGCCCTCGATGGCGAGCCCGTCCAACCGGCCCGCGCTGGCCAGGTCGGCGGCCGTGGCGGCCAGCGTGGCCGACGCCGCTGCTTGCAGCCGGGCGGCGATGATGCGCAGCGCCAGCGGCATCCCGCCGCACAGCCGCGCCAGCCGGGCGGCCGCGACCGGCTCGCGGCGGACGCGGGCGTCGCCGAGCACCCGGGCGAGCAGGGCGAGCGAGTCGGCGTGGTCGAGCGCGTCGACGGCGACCACCCGCACCGCGTGCCGCGTGCCCAGCGCCGCCAGGGTCGCGCGGCTGGTCACGGCCAGCACGCTCGCCCCGGCCCCGGGCACCAGCGGCAGCACGTCGTCCACGCCGCCCGCGTTGTCCACGAGCACCAGGCAGCGGCGGGCCTTGAGCAGCGACCGGTACAGCGCGGCCCGTTCGGCGGCGTCGGCGGGGACGCGGTCGTCGGGCACGTCCAGCGAGCGCAGGAGGTGGGCGAGCGCGTCGGCGGGGCCCTGCTCGGCCAGGTCGAGGTAGAGCTGCCCGTCGGGGAAGCGGGCGGCCACCCGGTGCGCCCACTGCACGGCCAGGGCGGTCTTGCCCATGCCAGCCGCGCCCGTGATCACCACGACCGGCCGCTCGGCGCCCGCGACGACGTCGTCCAGCGCCGACAGCTCGGCGGCGCGGCCGGTGAAGTGCCCGACCGGGGCGGGCAGCTGCGCGGGCGCGGCCAGGTAGGCGGGCTCGCCGTCGAGCGCGGGGTCGCGGCGCAGGATCGCGGTGTGCAGGGCGGCCAGGTCCGGCCCGGGGTCGGCGCCGTAGGACTCGGCGAGGTCGCGGCGGACCCGGTCGAACACCGCCAGCGCGTCGGCGTGCCTGCCGCAGCGGTGCAGCGCGAGCATCGCCAGCCCGGCCATGCGCTCCCGCAGCGGGTGGCGGGCCAGCAGGCGGGGGAGTTCGCGGGCGGCGTCGTCGTGCCCGCCCAGCCGCAGCTCGGCATCCCAGAGGTCCTCCACCGCGGATAATCGCTGCTCGGCGAGGTCGTCCACGGCGTGCTTGCCCCAGTCGGCCAGCGGGGTGTCGGCGAACGGCTCGCCCCGCCACAGCCCGACCGCCTCGCGCAGCAGCGCGGCGGCGCGGTCGGCGGCGAGCCCGCGGGCCGCCCTGACCAGCGCGGCGAAGCGGTGCGCGTCCACCGACTCCGGCGCGACGTCCAGGATGTAGCCGGGGCCTCGGGTGACCAGGACGCCGCCGAAGCCCGCCGCGGCGAGCGCGGTCCGCAGCCGGGCGACGTGGCTGTGCAGGGTCTTCACGGCGGTGCGCGGCGGCTGGTCGCCCCAGAGGACGTCGACGAGCCGGGTCGCGGACAGCACCGTGCCCGCGTGCAGCGCGAGCACGCCGAGGACAGCGCGTTGACGCGCGCCGTGCAGCTCAGCCCGCCCGGTCGGACCGACGGCCTCGACCGGTCCCAGGACACCGAGCCATCCGGGTCCGGTCACCCCAGGTCGCCTCCGTGCGTCATCGCCCGACGCGAGCGTAGCCGGCCGGGCGAACGGGCAAATCGGCCAACCGGGTTGCGCCGACAACCACGGCACAACCCCGCTGCAACCGGACGGCCGGACGCTCGGGCGAACCCCGGTCCGACGGAAAGGATCCCCATGTCCCACCCCCTGCAGCGGCGGCGCGTCCCGCTACTGGCCGCGGTGGCCGTCGCCGCCGCCCTCGCCCCGGCGATGAGCGCGGCGGCCGCCCCGGCCGCGGCGAGCCCGTGCGGCCCGATGGACGTCACCATCGTGCTGGACACGACCGGCAGCATGGGCGGCGCGCTGACCAACGTGCAGTCCGGGCTCAACAGCATCCTGTCCGACGTGGTGGCGCTGTCCGGCGGTGATTACAAGTTAGGGCTGGTCAGCTTCAAGGACACCGTGTCCGTGCACGTCGACCTCGCGGCGGGCAACCAGGCCGCCGTGGCGGCCCAGCTCGGCGCGCTCACCGCGACCGGCGGCTCCGCGGAGCCGGAGGCGTCCGACGAGGCGCTCAACACCGTGGTCAACAACCTGCCCGCCGCCGGGCGCCCCCAGACCGGCGACTTCGCGGGCACGTGGCGCACCAACGCCACCAAGCACACGATCATGGTCACCGACGCCCGCCCCGGAGGGTTCGACAACGCGCACACCGCCGCGGACGTCGCCAACGCCCACCAGGTAGCCCTCGACGCGCAGGCGGGCGGCATCAAGCTGACGCCGATCTACGTGCCCACGTCCACGGTCTACAGCGGCGCCATCGTGCCGATCATGCAGGACTACGCCACCACGACCGGCGGCTACTTCTACCAGACCGATCCGCTCGGCGCCGACACCGCGGCCTACATCCGCCGCGCGCTGCACAACTGCGCGCCCACCGACGTCTTCATGCGTGACAACACCTCCGACGCCGGTGTCGAGCCGCTGGTCTCCGGGTCGGCGTACACCAGCCCGGACATCCGGGTCTGCACCACGCCGTCGTCCTGCCCGGGCGCCAACCCGATCGCGGGGGCGACGAACTACGTGTTCGTGGACCTGCGCAACCCGGGCCCGGGCGGCAGCGGCACCGGGGTCGGCACGCTCCGGCTCTACTACACCGCCCAGGGCGGGGGCGCGCAGTGGCCGACGCACTGGACCGAGTTCGGCTCCGAGTCCGGGGTCACCGTGCCCCCGGGCGGGACGACGGTGATGGTCGAGTGGCCGAACGTGCCCGGCCCCGGCCACTTCTGCCTGCTCGCCCGCTGGGAGTCGGCGACCGACCCGATGACGTTCGCCGAGACCCCGGCGACGCACACGAACGCGCGCAACAACAACAACATCGCCTGGCGCAACATCAACTCGGTCCGCGCGCTGCCGGGCACCAAGCCGATCACCCGCCCGTTCACCGTCGGCAACCCGTTCCCCGAGCCGCTGGTCACCGACCTGGTGCTGGCGGGCGGTGAGCGGGCGTTCGGCGGCAGGCTGGTGCTCGACCTCGGCCCCGACCTCACCCGCCGCTGGCTCGCCGCGGGCGGCAAGGCCGAGGGCGTGCGCCGGGTCGGCGAGACCCGGGTCGAGATCGCCGACCCGCGCCGCGCCGTGCTGCACGACCTGGAGCTCAAGCCCGGTGAGCGCCTGCAGACCACGCTCACGTTCGCCGCGGGCGACACCGCCGCCCCCGGCCAGACCGTCCGGATGTTCCAGACCGACCAGCGCGGCGAGGACCTGGGCGGCGTGGAGTTCGTGATCACCGAAAGGGAGTAGCCGTCCGACCGGCGCCCGATCGTCCATAATGGATGGTCGGGCGCCGGTCGCTCTGGCAGACTGGGCGTATGGAGATCCCGCGGTCCGTGCTCGATGTCGTCGGCGGCGATGCGGTGTGGAGCGCCGACCACGAGGGGCTCAGCGGTGGCGTGCGGAAGACCACCGGCGCGGCGGGGACGTTCTTCGTCAAGCGGGGCCCGGACGCCGTCCGGGAGCACGAGCGCCTGCGCTGGCTGGAGGGGCGCGTCGCCGTCCCCGCCGTCGCGGCGTTCGCGGGCGACTGGCTCGTCCTGGCCGACGTCGGCGCGCCGTCGCTGGCGGGCGTCGCGCCGGAGGCGGCGGGCGCGGCGATGGGCCGCCTGCTGCGCGCCCTCCACGCCCTCCCCGTCGAGGAGTGCCCCTTCGACGCGGGCTCCGACTCGGCCGTGGCCGCGGCGACCGCCATGGTGGAGACCGGCCGGGTCGACCCGGACGACTTCGACGACGACCACGCGGGCTGCTCGCCCGCCGACCTCCTCGACCGGCTGGTCAAGCTCAAGCCAGCCGATGCGGACCCGGTCGTCGCCCACGGCGACTTCACGCCCGCCAACGTCCTCCTCCGCCCGGACGGGACCTGCGTGCTGATCGACGTCTCCCGCCTCGGCCGCGCCGACCGCCACCGCGACCTCGCCATCGCCGAGCGGGAACTGCCCGGTCCCGCCTTCGCCGCCTTCCTCGCCGAATACGGCCCGACGACCATCGATGCGGACAGGCTGTACTGGTACCGCCTGCTCGACGAGTTGCTCTGAAACCGCGCTGAAACCGCCCTGATCCGGCGCCGCCGCAGGCTGTGCCCATGACCAACGCGATCAGCGTCGTGGGGCTCCGCAAGGCCTACGGCGACCACACCGTCCTCGACGGCATCGACATCCAAGTCCCGGCAGGCACGATCTTCTCGCTGCTCGGCCCCAACGGCGCGGGCAAGACGACCACCGTCAACATCCTCACCACCCTCATCCGCGCCGACGCTGGCGACGTCGCGATCATGGGCCAGCGGGAGCCCGACGCGATCCGCGCCGCCATCGGGGTGACCGGGCAGTTCTCCGCGGTGGACAACCTGCTCACCGCCGAGGAGAACCTCATCCTCATGGCCGACCTGCACCACCTCGGCCGCCGCGCGGGCCGCCGGGTCGCCGCCGACCTGCTGGAGCGCTTCGACCTGGTGGCCGCGGCCAGGAAGACCGCGGCCACCTTCTCCGGCGGCATGCGGCGCAGGCTCGACCTGGCCATGACGCTGGTCGGCGGCCCCCGGCTGATCTTCCTCGACGAGCCGACCACCGGCCTCGACCCGCGCAGCCGCCGCGGCATGTGGGAGATCATCCGCGACCTGGTCCGCCAGGGCACCACGGTCTTCCTGACCACCCAGTACCTGGAGGAGGCCGACCAGCTCGCCGACCGCATCGCCGTGCTCAACGGCGGCAGGCTGGTCGCCGAGGGCACCGCCGACGAGCTGAAGCGGATGATCCCCGGCGGCCACGTCCGGCTGCGCTTCGCCGACGCCCGCGGCCTGGAGTCCGCCGCCTACGCCCTGGGCGCCGCCCAGCGCGACGACCTCGCCCTGCACGTGCCCAGCGACGGCAGCCTGCGCTCGGTGAAGGCCCTGCTCGACCGCCTCGACGACGAGTCCATCGAGGTCGAGCAGCTGTCCATCCACACCCCCGACCTCGACGACGTCTTCCTCGCCCTGACCGACAAGGAGCCCGCGCGATGAGCCACGCCCTGGCCGACTCGGCCACCATGCTGCGCCGCAACCTCCGGCACCTGCTGCGCTACCCGTCGGTGACGATCATGCTGGCGGGCTTCCCGATCCTGTTCCTGCTGCTGTTCGTCTACGTCTTCGGCGGCACGCTCGGCGCCGGGCTCGGCGGGTCCGGGGGACGCGCGGACTACATCGAGTACGTCGTCCCCGGCATCCTGCTGATGTCCATCGCCAGCGCCGCGCAGGGCACGGCGATCTCGGTGGCCACCGACATGACCGAGGGCATCATCGCCCGCTTCCGCACCATGAACATCGCCAGGGTGTCCGTCCTCACCGGACACGTCGTCGGCAGCATGGTCCAGACGATGGTCGGCATCGTGCTGGTGCTCGGCGTCGGCCTGCTCATCGGCTTCCGGCCCAGCGCGAACGCCGTCGAGTGGCTGGGCGTGCTCGGGTTCATCGCCCTGGTCACCCTCGCGATCGTCTGGCTGGCGGTCGCGCTCGGGCTGGTGTCCAAGACCGTCGAGGGCGCGAGCAACCTGCCCATGCCGCTGATGTTCCTGCCGTTCCTCAGCAGCGGGTTCGTCCCCACCGACTCGATGCCCGCCGGGCTCCGCGCCTTCGCTGAGCACCAGCCGTTCACCCCGATCATCGAGACCATCCGCGGTCTGCTGACCCACGCCCCGGTCACCAAGGGGTGGCTCGCGGTGGGCTGGTGCGCGGTCATCGCGCTGGGCGGCTACCTGTGGTCGCGCAAGCTGTTCAACCGCGACCGCTGAGCGCCGCCAGGGCGGCCAGCCGCAGTTCCTCCCGGCCCAGCCCGGCGTACTCCGACACCGCGTCGGCGTACGCCGGGCCGTCGGCGTCCTCGGCGGCCGCGCGGGCGGCGGCGACGGACATGGTGGGCTGGAAGTTGCGCAGGTACCCGCAGGCCTCGGCCAGCGCGATCAGCCGGACCCCGCGCGTGTCGCCGCGGGCGAGGTCGACCATGCCCACCGCCAGCAGCTGAGCGCCCCACAGCGGCAGCTGGATCAGGTAGGGCGGCGGGTTGTCCACCGGGTGGTCGAGCATGTCGACCAGGTGCTCGGTCAGCACGGCCAGGGCGTCGCCGACCAGGTCGAGCGCGCCGTGGCGGGCGTGGGCGACCACGGCGACGCAGCGTGCCTCGATCTCCCAGAGGTCGTGGCCCGGCGGTTCGCCCTCGGTCTGCCTGACGTGGTCCAGCACGCGCCGCCACAGGGCGAGACCTGCCTCGGTCTCGCCGCGGGCGAGCAGGACCTCGGCCCGCACGGCGAGGTCGTAGCCGGTCGAGCCGTTCTCCTCCGCCCCGCGCGACACCAGCTCCAGCCAGCGGCCCGCCTCGTCCAGCTCGCCGATCCGCAGGTTCGTCAGCACCAGCCACCACCGCAGCCCGACGACGTCGGCCGCGGCGCCCAGCCGTTCCAGCACCGGCAGCGCGGCCAGCAGGTGGTCACGGCTGCGCTCGCCGTCGTCGTCGCGCAGGGTGAGTTCGGCGAGCCTGCTGTGCGCCATCGCCCACTGCCACGGGGTTGTCCGCTCGTCCGTGCTCGCCAACACCAGGTCGGCCGCTGCGATCGCGGCGTCAAGGTCGCCGTCGTGCTCGTGGACGTAGCTGTCGAGGGCGCTCGCGGCCGCGACGAGGAGCGGCTCGTCGCCGTGCGGCCGGGAGCCGACCAGGACGTGCGCGAACGCCCGGATCATCGTGTCCGGCGGGGCCGTGAGGATCGCGCGCAACGCGTCCGTCGTCCGCTCCGGGCGCGAGCCGCCCAGCATCAGCTTGTACCAAGTGGACAGGGTGAGGGCGGTGACGGCCGGGTCCGACGGCTCGGCGCGGACGAGCACGGGATCGACCTCGGCGGCGACCACGGCGAGCCGGGTGTAGTTGGACTCGATGATCCACAGGCTCATCAGCACGGCGGCGACCGCGGGGTGCGGGGACAGGCGCAGGGCGTGGAGGAGGTTGTCCTCGTCGGCCCGGATCCGCGCGGCCACCTCGAAGGCGTCCGGCCCGAACACCGCGTCGTGGTAGCGGGTGCCGAAGTCGACCGCCCAGGCGAGGAAGCGCTCGTCCGGCGGGCCCTGGGCGAACTCGCGCACGGTCTCCAGCATCCGGAAGCGGGTGCCCGTCGGGGTGTCCTCGACCTTGAGCAGGGACTGGTCGACCAGGGCCTCGATGGTGTCCAGCACGTCGCCGTCGATCAGCCAGCCTGCGGATTCCTCGGTGAACCCGCCGGGGAAGACCGCGAGCGCGGTCATGGCGGCCTGGGCGTCGGGGTCCAGCAGGTTCCACGACCAGTCGACGACCGCGCGGAGGGTCCGGTGGCGGGCGGGTGCGTCGCGCGGCCCGCCGCGCAGCAGGGTGAACCGGTCGGCGAGGCGCGCGGCGATCTCGGGGACCGACAGCACGCGCACGCGGGCGGCGGCCAGCTCCACGGCCAGCGGCAGGCCGTCGAGGCGTTCGCACAGCTCGGCGACGACGTCCCTCGGCAGCTCGACACCGGGCCGGGCGGCTCGCGCGCGGTGCTCGAACAGGGCCACGGACGTGGCCAGGTCCAGCTCGGGCAGCGGGTACACCGACTCGGACGACAGGCCCAGCGGCGCGCGGCTGGTGGTGAGGACGCGCAGGTCCTTCGTCGTCGACACCAGCGTCCGCACGAGATTGGCCGCGCCGCGCAGGACGTGCTCGCAGTTGTCCAGGATGAGCAGGGCGCCGGGCCCGAGCGCGTCGGCGATCCGGCCCTCGCCCGCGCCGACGACCGAGGCGACCTCGCCCGCCACGTCGTCGTCGGAGCCGACGCCCGCGAGGGCGACCAGGTGCACGACCCGCTGCTCGGCCTGGTGGCCGACGGCCTGCGCCAGCCGGGTCTTGCCCAAGCCGCCGGGACCGACGATCGACGTCACCCGGGACGTCCTGACCAGGCCGGTGACCGCGGCGAGGTCGGCGTCGCGGCCCAGCAGGGGGTTCGGCTCGTGGGCGACGTTGTGCCGCACGGGCTCGCCCTGGAGCAGCCGCTGGTGCAGCGCCTGGACGGCGGCCCCGGGGTCGCTGCCGAGCTCGTCGCGCAGGAAGCGGCGGTAGGTCTCGTACCGGGCGAGGGCGGCGGCGGGCCCGGCCGTGGCGGCCTCGGAGCGCAGCAGCTCCAGCAGGACCTCCTCGTCGTGCGGGCGTTCCCCGGCCAGCGCGGTCAGCGCGTCCAGCGCCTCTGCGTGGCGGTTCAGCCGGGACAGCGCCAGCGCCCGCGCGCGCTCCAGCGACCCGAGCGCGGCCATCCGGTCCGCGCGCAGGGCCGACAGCGGGCCGTCGCCGTCGACGCCGCCGCCGTCCCAGAGCGCCAGACCGGCCTCGGCGTGCTCCAGCGCGCTCGCGTGGTCGCCCGCGCGCGAGCACTGCGCGCTCGCCGCCGCGCGGGCGACCAGCGCGGAACTGTCCACCTGGTCCGCTTCCAGCCCGAGCCGGTACCCCGTCGGCGTGCGGACGACGAGGTCGGGGCCGAGCTGCGCGCGGGTCCGGGAGACCAGGATCTGCAGCGCCTTGGCCGGGTTCTCCGGCCGCTCGTCCGGCCACAGCTCGTCGATGAGCCGCTGCGTACCGCACCCACCGCGCAGGTCGGCGGCCAGCAGCGCGACGAGGTCCCGGAGCCGGGCCGCGGTGATCTCCCGGTCCCGGTAGGACACCCGCGACAGCAGGATCAGGTCGGGGCTCACCGGGGCAGGATAGATGCTCCGCGCCGCCGCCCGAGCCGGAAAGCCGTGGTCACCCGGCCATGGTTAGGGCGGCGAGGATCTCGTCGCGCCGCTCGATGAACCTGTGGCCCGGGTAGGGCAGCTCGAAGGAGTACAGGACCTCCCGCAGGGCCTCCTTCTCCGCTGCCGTGACCGGGATCCGGCGGTTGACCAGGCCCGCGGCGAGGTTGTCCGCCAGCTCGCCCCACTCGCCGACGAACGCGAACTGCCGGTACCGGGCCAGGCGGTCCGGCGGGAGGCGGTCGGCCAGGCTCTCGACCAGCGCGGTGGCCTTGGCGCGCATCTCGGGTGTCTGCACGGTCATTCCCTTCAGAGGTTCCAGAACGAGGACGCGTCGCGGTCGGCGTCGTGCGCGCGGTCGGCCCGTTCGCGGTGCTGGTCGGCGGCCATGCGCGAGGTCTCGGCCTCGTCGCGCAGGGACTGGGCGGCCGCGCTGTGCTCGGACGCGGCCTCGTGGTCGCCCGCCTCCGCGGCCTCCTCGGCGGCCTCCTCGTGCTCGTCCGCGCGGTGTTCGGCCTCCTCGGCGTGGTCGTCGGCCTCCTGCGCGTCGTCGAGCTCCTCGTCGATGTCGACGCTGCTGCGGCCGCCGTTCTCCTCGGGGGAGAGCGGCTGCGGGTCGCCTTCCTCGTCGTTGCGGCAGACGCCCTTGCCGTACTCGGGATAGGCGGTCACCACGTCGCCGTCGTCGTCGACGATCACCACGACGCGCACGCCGTCACGGGTGCCCTCGGCGATCCAGTTGCCGTTGTCCTGCCGCTGCGGGGCCTGGTCCGGGTTGCGGGCGACGTCGTCCACCGTGTCCATGATCTTGTCGTCGTCCCAGTCCTCCGGGAACACCGTCTTGCCCGGGACCCCGCTGTCGTGGTGGTGGCCGCCGCCGCGGTGGTCTCCCCACAGGATGTGGGTGCGCCTGCCCTCGGCGTTGATCGTGCTCGGGTCGGGGTGGTCGCCGACCACGTCGTCCCACTTGCTGCCCGACGCGCCCGGCTGGGCGAGGGTCCGGGGGGCCTGGGCGTCGGCGGCGCGCACCGCGAGCACGGCGTCGTCGCCTGCGGTCGCGACCTGGGTCCGGATGCGCTCGTGGTCGTCCTCCGGCGCGGTCTCGGCCTCCCGCTGCGCCCACTCCAGCGTGTCCGCGTACGCCGCGACGGCCCGGCCCGCGGCGTGGCAGGCGTCCACGGCGGCCAGCCAGCCCGGCGCCGTGCGCTCCTGGTACGCCGCGAACGCCAGCGCCGCCTCGCCCTCCCACTCCGGGGCCAGCGCGGCCACCCCGCGCTGCGCGGCCTCCAGCGCCTCGCCGAAGCGCCGCCAGCGCTCGGCGTCGGCCCGGATCGCGGCGACGTCGCCCGGGATGGTCAGCTCAGCCACGCGGTGAACACCCCCGCCGCTTCGCCGTCGGTGTCGGTGTAGGCCGCCGCCGAGGCGGTGAGCCGCTCGCCGATGGAGTCCACCTCGTCGGTGAACCCGTCCGCCAGTGCGCGCAGGCGCTCGGCGAAGGCGCGCATCTCCTGGGCCAGCCCCGCGTGCCCGGGGTCGCCGGTGTCCGCGGTGAGCAGGCCCTCCGCCCGCGCGCGCAACTCCTCGCCCAGCGAGCCCGCCGCCGACGCGGCCTCGCGCAGGCTGTCGACCCGTGCGGTGAATCCGCCCACCCCGACCTCCACATCCGATGATCCACTGAATGCGACGACGGGCGGCGCCGGGTTGTTCCCCGGGGTCGCGCAGATCACCCCAGGTCACATGCGGGTCGGCGCCTCGATCCCGAGGAGGCCCAGGCCGCGGGTCAGCACGGTGGAGGTCAGGACGGCCAGGGCGAGCCGGGAGCGGCGGACCGGCTCCGGGGTGGTCGCGGCGAGGATCGGGCAGCTGTCGTAGAAGGAGGTGAACGCCGTCGCCGTCTCGAACAGGTACAGGCACAGCTTGTGCGGGGCGTACCCCTCGACCGCGGCGGCGATCGCCGTCGGGAACTGGGCCAGCTTGAGGGCCAGCGCGCGCTCGGCGGGCTCGGTGATGACGATCTCGCCCGGCGCGGACTCCCCGGCCTTGCGCAGGATCGAGTGGATGCGGGCGTTGGCGTACTGCAGGTACACCGACGTGTTGCCCTCGGTCGCCAGCATCCGCTCCCAGGTGAAGGTGTAGTCCTTCTCCCGGTCGCCGGACAGGTCCGCGTACTTCACCGCGCCGATGCCGACCGCGCGGGCGACCTCGGCCTGCTCGTCGGCGTCCAGCGACGACCGCTCCTTCACCAGGGCGGCGGCGTGCTGCACGGCCTCGTCGAGCAGGTCGACCAGCTTCAGCGTCCCGCCCGCGCGGGTGCGGATGGTCTTGCCGTCCTCGCCCAGGATGGTGCCGAATCCGATGTGGACGGCGGTGTTCCCCGGGCCGAGGTAGCCCGCCATGCGCGAGGCCGCGAACACCATCTGGAAGTGCTGGGCCTGCGGCGTGCCCACCACGTACAGCAGGTCGGTCATGCCGCGGTCGCGGATCCAGTACCGGACCGTGGCCAGATCGGTGACGGGGTAGCCGTAGCCGCCGTCGCGCTTGCGCAGGATCAGCGGCAGCGGGTCGCCGTCGCGGTTGGCGAAGCCCGGCGGGAACACGCACACCGCGCCGTCGCTGACCGCCGTGATGCCCTGGGCCTCCATCTCGGTGATGACCTCGGCCAGGTACGGGTTGTAGAAGCTCTCCCCGTAGATGTCCGACGGCGTGAGCGAGATGTCCAGCAGCTCGTACACCTTGGCGAAGTGCCGGGTGGACTCCTCCACCAGGTCCCGCCACAGCGCCAGCGTCGGCTCGTCGCCGCTCTGCAGGGCGACCACGCGCAGCCGGGCGCGGTCGGCGAAGTCCGGGTCGGCGTCGAACTTCTTGCGGGCCTCCTGGTAGAAGCCGTTCAGGTCGCCGATGGTGTGGTCGCCGGACCAGCCCAGCTCCGACAGGTGCTCGATGAGCATGCCGAACGGGGTGCCCCAGTCGCCGAGGTGGTTGTGCGGGACGACCTCGTGCCCGGCGAAGCGCAGCAGCCGCAGCAGGGACTCGCCGATGATCGTCGAGCGCAGGTGCCCGACGTGCATCTCCTTGGCCACGTTCGGGCTGGAGTAGTCCAGGGCGAACCGGCGCGGCTCGGCGGCGGGCACCACGCCGACGCGGTCGTCGAGCGAGGACAGCCGCGCGGCGAGCCAGTCGGTGCGCAGGGCGAGGTTGATGAACCCCGGCCCGGCCACCTCCGGCGCCTCGACCTCGGGGGCGGCCATGCCGTCGACGATGGCCTGCGCCAGCTCGCGCGGCGGCCTGCCCAGTTTCTTGCCCAGGCTCATCGCCACGTTGCACTGGTAGTCCGCGCCCGGGCGGGTCGACGGCCTGATCAGCGCCTCATCCGGCGTGATCTCCACGCCGAGCGGGGCCAGCGCGTCGGCCACCCGCTGGCCGAGCAGGACCGTGATGTCGCCGCTCATGCCGTCCACGTCCCCGGGTCCGCCTCGGTCTGCGCGCCGGAGGCCATGTCCTTCACCTCGTGCGGCCTGCCGTCCTCGAACGGCGGGAACCACACGAACGGGATGCCCTTCTGCGAGGCGTACTTGAGCTGTTTCTTCAGCTTGTCCGCCTGGTGGTAGATCTCGGTGTTGTACCCGCGTTCGCGCAGCCGCGCGGCCACGGCCAGCGCGTCGGCGCGGCGCTCGTCGGACGGGACGACGACCAGCACCTGGCTGGGCGTCATCGGCCCGGTCTGCAGCAGGCCCTCGGCGACGAGCTTGGCGAAGATCCGGGTCAGGCCGATCGACAGCCCGATGCCGGGCAGGTCGCGGCGGATGAACGAGCCCGCCAGGTTGGCGTAGCGCCCGCCGGAGCAGATGCTGCCGTAGTTCGGCCAGTCGAGGAACTTCCCCTCGTAGACCGTGCCGGTGTAGTAGTCGAGGCCGCGGGCGATCGACAGGTCGGCGACCACGCTGCCGTCGGGCAGGTCGGCCAGCGACTCCAGCACGAAGCCCAGCTCGTCCAGGCCCTCGGCGAGCAGGTCGGACTTGACGCCGAGCCGGGTGATCTCGTCGACGACGGAGGCGTCCGAGCCCTTGATCTGCGCCAGGTCGAGGCAGGCGGTGACCTGCTCTGGCGACAGGCCCGCGCCTGCCAGCAGGTCGGACACGCCGGCCACGCCGATCTTGTCGAGCTTGTCGGCGATCCGGATGACCGCGAGCGGGTCGCCGATGCCCAGGCCCTCGTAGAAGCCCTGCAGGATCTTCCGGTTGTTGATGTTGAGCGACCACGGCGGCAGGCCGAGCCCGGTCAGCACCTCGTGGATGATCCTGGGCAGCTCGGCGTCGAAGTGCAGGGGGACGCTGTCGACGTTGATCACGTCGATGTCGCACTGGGTGAACTCGCGGAAGCGGCCCTCCTGCGGCCGCTCGCCCCGCCACACCCGCTGCATCTGGTACCGCTTGAACGGGAAGACCAGGTCGTTGAAGTGCTGGGCGACGTAGCGGGCGAACGGCACGGTGAGGTCGAAGTGCAGCCCGAGCTTGGCGTCGCTGGTGTCGCGCGGGTCGGCCTGCAGCCGCCGCAGCGTGTAGACCTCCTGCGAGGTCTCGCCCTTGGCGGTCAGCACGTCCAGCGACTCGACCGACGGGGTCTCGATCGAGGCGAACCCGTAGCGCTCGAAGGTGGCCCGGATGCGGTCCAGCCAATGCAGCTCGACCAGGCGCACCTCGGGCAGCCACTCGCTGAAGCCGCTGATCGGGGCGGGTCGGACCACGGGCTGGTCGCTCATCGGCTGACTCTCCAAAGTAGGGGGATGCCCCTGAATGGTATTAGAGCCGCGCGACCCCATTAGAGCTGACTGGAGCCGTCCGGGGAGGTCCGCCACTGCTCGAACGGACGGTCGAGGTGCCAGCGGCCGCCCGCGTAGGTGAGGATCCGGTGCTCGCAGTGCGTCGGGTTGGACAGCGACTCGAACAGGTCGATGCTCCAGGAGAACATCCGCCTGCACAGCAGCCGGGTGGTGAGCCCGTGAGAGACGACCAAGGCGGTCTTCGGGTGTGACGTGTCGTACTCCACGCGCTGTTCGAGCTCGTTGAGGAAGCTGGCCACCCGGTCGTCGACGTCGGCCCCGGACTCCCCGTGCGCGAGCCGGTAGAAGAAGTGGCCGAACTCGTGCCGCTTGCGCTTCTGCACCTCCTGCTCGACCGGGTCCTGCAGGTTGCCCCAGTCCTGTTCGCGCAGCCGGGGCTCCTCGACCCGGCGCACCACCCGCTCCCCGAGGCCGAGCAGGGCCAGGGTGCGCACGGCCCGCACGTACGGGCTGACGTAGACGGCGATCTTCTCGTCGCCGAGCAGCGCCCGCAGTTCCGCGCCCGCCGCCTCCGCCTGCGCCTCGCCGCGTTCGGTCAGCGGCAGCGCGTGGTCGGGGACGCGGCAGTACGCGAGCTCGTCGACGTTGCCGATGCTCTCGGCGTGCCGAAGGAGGATGATCCGCACGCTTCCATGGTGCCGGTTGTCAGCATCCTGTGGCAGGTACATAGGCTGGATGCACCGCCAAAGACTAAAGGAGCGTCACTGTGAGCGTCCCGGGAACCGTTGTCGTGGTGGGTGGGGGAACCATGGGCGCCGGAATCGCGCACGTGTTCCTGGTCGCGGGGTCACGCGTTGTGTTGGCCGAGGCCGACGCCGCTCGCGCGCAAGCGGGCGCGGACGCCGTCGCCGCTTCCCTGGCCAAGGCCCAGGACCGCGGCAAGATCGCCGACGCGGCCGCCGCGCTGGCCGGGCTGTCCACTGTGGACTCGCTGGCGGAGCTGCCCGCCGACGCCGGTCTGGTCGTGGAGGCCGTCCCCGAGGACCTGGCGCTCAAGCAGACCGTGCTCTCCCAGGTGGCCGCCGTCTGCCCGGACGCGGTGCTGGCGTCCAACACCTCGTCGCTGTCGATCTCGGCGCTCGCCGACGGCCTGCCGGGCGAGCGCGTGCTGGGCATGCACTTCTTCAACCCCGTGCCGGTCCAGGCGCTCGTCGAGTTGGTCCACCACGAAGGGCTCGGCGCGGACGTGCTCGCGCGCGTGCGCGGCTGGGCGGAGGCGCTGGGCAAGACGGTCATCGAGGTCCGCGACTCGCCCGGGTTCGCCACCTCGCGGCTGGGCGTGGCAGTGGGCCTCGAGGCGATCCGGATGCTGGCCGAGGGCGTGGCCTCCGCCGAGGACATCGACACCGGCATGCGGCTGGGCTACGCCTGGCCCATGGGCCCGCTGCGGCTGACCGACCTCGTCGGCCTGGACGTGCGGCTGTCCATCGCCGAGCACCTGGCGCGCGAGCTGGGGCCGCGGTTCGAGCCGCCCGCCCTGCTGCGCGAGAAGGTCGCCCGGGGCGAACTCGGCCGCAAGAGCGGCCAGGGCTTCTTCACGTGGTGACCGTCCGGCCGTTCGAGCCCGGCGACACCGACGCCGTGCAGCGGATGCGGCGGCTCGCCTTCGGCGGCGGCGGTCCGCTCGGCGAGGGGTGGTCCGGGCTGGTCGCCGAGGACCCGACCGGTCCGGTCGGCGCGGCCCGGGTGTGGCGCTACGGGCAGTTCTTCGGCGGGCGCGCGGTGCCGTGCGGGGGAGTGGCGAGCGTCGTCGTCCTCCCGCACGTCGGCGGGCGCGGCGTCGCCGGGGAACTCCTGCGCGGCCTGCTCGGCATGATGCGGGTCGCGGGGCAGCCGATCGCGGCGCTGTACCCCAGCGCTGCCGACGTCTACCGGCGGTACGGCTGGGAGCTGGCGGGAACCACCGAGCGCCTGCGCGTCCCGACGCACGCGCTGGCGCGCCTGCGGCCCACGCGGCCGGTCCGTCCGGCCGTCGAGGCCGACCTGCCCGCGCTGCACGCCGCCTACCTGCGCACCGCCGCCCGCGTGGACGGCATGCTCGACCGGTCCGCCCCCGCCTTCACCCTCGCCGACGTGCTGAAACTCGACATCGTCCACGTGGTCGACGGCCAGGACGGCCTGAGCGGCTACCTCACCGCCGACCGCCGCGATGACGGGCTCGTCGTGCACGACCTGGTCGCCGACGACGCCGAGACCGCGACCGCCCTGCTCGCCGGGCTGACCGCGTGGTCGACGGTGGTCGCCGAGGTCGGCCTCCGCCTGATCGACCCGGCCGTGGACCTGCTCGTCCCGCGCGCCGAGGGCCCGGTCGACGTCCACCCGTGGATGCTGCGCGTGGTCGACCTCCCCGCCGCGGTCGACGCCCGCGGCTGGCCCGCCGCGGCGCACGCCCGGCCGTTCACCGTCGACATCGAGGTCGACGACGCCGACGCGCCCTGGAACTCCGGCCGCCACCGGCTGGTCTGGGACGGCACGGCCGTGCGCTACGAGCCCGGCGGAGCGGGAGCGGTCCACATCACCGCGCGCGGTCTGTCCGCCTGGTACGCCGGGGCGGCCGACAGCGCGACCCTGCGCCGCGCCGGGCTGCTGACCGGCGGTGACGCCTCCGGACTCGACCGGCTGATCGGCGCCGCGCGTCCGGCCCGCATGGCCGACGAGTTCTGAGGCCCTCTCTCAGGCGCGTCTCAGCAGCAAGAGGAACACTGGCGACATGCGCATTCTCGTGGTCGATGACGATCGGGCCGTGCGCGACTCGTTGCGTCGGTCGCTGCAGTTCAACGGCTACCAGGTCGACCTCGCCGGTGACGGCCAGGCCGCCCTGGAGCTGGTCATGGACTCCGGCAGCAGGCCGGACGCGATGGTGCTCGACGTCATGATGCCCAGGCTCGACGGCCTGGAGGTGTGCAGGCGGCTGCGCGGCGTCGGCGACGACCTGCCGATCCTCGTGCTCACCGCGCGCGACCTCGTCTCCGACCGGGTCGCCGGGCTCGACGCGGGCGCCGACGACTACCTGCCCAAGCCGTTCGCCCTGGAGGAGCTGCTGGCCCGGCTGCGCGCGCTGCTGCGCCGCGCCACCCCCGACCAGGCCAAGCAGTCCGAGGGCGGGCTGTCCTTCGCCGACCTGCGCATGGACCCCGGCACCCGCGAGGTCGTGCGCGGCGAGCGGGCGATCAGCCTCACCCGCACCGAGTTCGCGCTGCTCGAACTGCTGCTCAGCCACCCGAAGCAGGTGCTCACCCGCAGCCGCATCCTGGAGGAGGTCTGGGGCTACGACTTCCCCACCTCCGGCAACGCGCTGGAGGTCTACATCGGCTACCTGCGCCGCAAGACCGAGGCCGACGGCGAGCCCCGGCTGATCCACACCGTGCGCGGCGTCGGCTACGTGCTGCGGGAGACCCCGCCCTGATGACCGCACCGACCGGCGCCCGCCAGCGCGTCACCATGCGCTCCCGGATCAGCCTGCTGGCGGCGCTGTGCGTGGGCGGCGCGGTCGCGCTGGTCTCCCTCGGCGCCTACATCACCGTCTACCAGGGGATGCACCAGCAGGTCGACGAGAACCTGATCGAGCGGGCCAACGCGCTGCTGGACAACACCCGGGTGATCACCGAGGGCCGCACCGAGATCCCGGTGTTCTTCCTGGAGCTCTCCGACGTCAAGTTCGACGTCATCGACGCGTCCGGGGAGTCGGCGATCTCCATCGACCGGCCGGTCGCGCGGCCGCCGATCCGCGATGAGGAGCTCAAGGTCGCCCGCGGCCTGCTGCAGAGCAACGTCCGCACCGACCAGGGCACCGACTCGCGCGTGTACGCGGTCAAGTACACATTCCTCGACAACACCGCGCTCGTGCTCTCCCAGTCGCTGGAGTCCACCAAGGCGACGCTGGCCAAGCTGGCCGTCGTCCTCGTGGTGATCGGCGGCGGGGGGATCATCGTCGCCGCCCTGGCCGGTCTCGCGGTCGCCGGTGGCAGCCTGAGACCCATCCAACGCCTCACCGCGGCCACCGAGCACGTCACCTATACGGGTGATCTCCGGCCGATTCCCGTGGCCGGGGACGACGAACTCGCCCGCCTCACGCACAGCTTCAACACGATGCTGGGCGCGGTCGCCGAGGCCCAGGAGCGGCAGCGCAGGCTGGTCGCCGACGCCGGGCACGAGCTGCGCACCCCGCTGACCTCGCTGCGCACCAACCTGGAGCTGCTGCTGGCCTCCGAACGGCCCGGCGCGCCGACGCTGTCGCCCACGGACAAGGCCGAGATCCAGGACGACCTGCGCGCCCAGCTCGACGAGCTCACCCAGCTCATCGGCGACCTGGTCGAGCTGGCCCGCACCGACGCGGGCGCCGACGTGCACGAGCACGTCGAGCTGACCGAGGTGGTCGAACAGGCCCTCGACCGGGCCCGCCGCCGGGCCGGTGACGTGCGGTTCGAGGTGAACCTGCGGCCGTGGCACCTCATCGGCCACGCCGCGACGCTGGAGCGCGCGGTGCTCAACCTGCTCGACAACGCGGTCAAGTTCAGCCCGCCGGGCGGCACGGTGCGGGTGACCCTGGACGACGCGGGCACCGGCTACGCGTTCCTCCAGGTCGCCGACCAGGGCCCGGGGATCAGCGACGCCGACCTGCCGCACGTGTTCGAGCGGTTCTACCGCTCGGAGGAGGCCCGGACGCTGCCCGGGTCGGGCTTGGGGCTGGCGATCGTCAAGCAGGCCGCGCAGCGCCACGGCGGCTCGGTCTACGCGGGCCGCTCGGTCGACGGCGGGGCGCTCATGGCGATGCGACTGCCCGGTCACCCGGGGTGACAACAACAAAATCGACCGTTCGAGTGTGTACGATTGTGTTGTGCTTGCCCGTCAGCGCCAGGAGGTGATCCTGGACGAGGTCCGCCGCAGCGGGGCCGTCCAGGTGCACGCGCTCGTCACCAGGCTGGGTGTGTCCGACATGACCATCCGGCGCGACCTCGACGTGCTGGCCAAGCGCGGCCTCGTCGAGAAGGTCTACGGCGGCGCGACCTCGGTCGTCGGGCGCAGCACCGACGAGCCCGGGTTCGAGGCCAAGTCCGTGCGCGCGCTGGCCGAGAAGGACGCGATCTCCGCCCGGGCGGCCTCGCTGATCCGCCCGGGGACCGCCATCGGCATCTCCGCGGGCACCACGACGTGGACCTTCGCCCGCCACCTCGACGACGTCCCGGACATCACGGTCGTGACGAACTCGATCAGGGTCGCCGACGTGCTGCGCACCGACCGTCCGGACAGGACAGTCGTGCTCACCGGCGGCGTGCGCACGCCGTCGGACGCGCTGGTCGGGCCGGTCGCCGTGCAGTCGTTGCGCTCCCTGCACCTGGACATGGTGTTCCTCGGCGTGCACGGCATGGCCGACGGACCGGGCTTCACCACGCCGAACCTCAACGAGAGCGAGACCGACCGGGCGCTCGTCGAGGCGGGCGGCAGGCTCGTCGTGCTGGCAGACCACACCAAGTGGGGCATGGTCGGCATCTCCACCATCGCCGACCTGAGCGAGGCCGACGTGCTCGTCACCGACGAGGGCATCGCCGACGACGCCAGGGAGATCCTGGCCGCCCGCGTCGGCGAGCTCATCGTCGCCGACGTGCCGGAGTCCGCGCGGGTCGCGGAATGAGGCACACGGTCCGGCTGCTGGCCGACGGCCGGGAGATCCACTACTACGACGCCGACGGGGCGCCGGAGCGCACCGCCGTCGACACCCGCGACCTGCCGCCGCGCGGCGCGGCCTCGGAGATCCGCCGCGACCCGCTCACCGGCGAGTGCGTCGCGCTGGCCGCGCACCGGCAGAGCCGCACGTACAAGCCGCCCGCCGGGCTGTGTCCACTGTGTCCTTCCGCGCCGGGCCGACCGACGGAGGTGCCGGAAGCGGACTACGACGTGGTGGTGTTCGAGAACCGCTTCCCGTCCTTCTCCGGCGACATGGGGCGCTGCGAGGTCATGTGCTTCACCGCCGACCACACGACGTCCTTCGGTGAGCTGTCGCTGGAACGCGTGGGCATGGTCGTCGACGTGTGGGCCGACCGCACGGCCGCGCTGAGCGCTATGCCTGGGGTGGCGCAGGTGTACCCGTTCGAGAACCGCGGGGACGAGATCGGCGTCACGCTCGCCCATCCGCACGGGCAGATCTACGCGTACCCCTTTGTCACGCCACGCACGGAACGGATGCTGGCGACGGCGTCGGCTTATCTGGCCGAGCACGGCCGCCCGCTGATGGGCGATGTGTTGGCGGCCGAAGGCGCGGGCCCCCGGGTCATCGCGGAGTCGGCGCACTGGACCGCGTTCGTCCCCGAGGCGGCGCGGTGGCCGGTCGAGGTCCACCTGGTTCCGCACCGCCAGGTGCCTGACCTGCCCGCGCTGACGGCGGCGGAACGCGCGGACTTCGCGGAGCTGTACCTGCGGGTGCTCGGCAGGCTGGACGGCTTGTACGACCGGGAACTGCCCTACATCGCCGCATGGCACCAGGCGCCGGTGGCCGAGGGCCGCGAGCTGGCGTGGCTGCACCTGCAGGTGTTCTCGATCCTGCGCACAGCGGACAAACTGAAGTACCTGGCGGGCTCGGAGTCCGGCATGGCGGTCTGGATCAACGACGTGAAACCCGAAGACCTCGCCGCCCGCCTCCGCGCGGCCCCGCCCCGATACGGGTTCTAGGCGGCCCCACAGGCCCTCCTCAGCTCCTTCTCAGTCACGACGCGCATGGTGGGGTCATGACGGGTTTTGACCGCCAGCACCCGGGGAACACCCCGAATATGAGCCACGGTTCGTCCGGGGAGCAGGGCCCCGGACAACCGACATCCGGCGACCGGGTGGTCGGGGAGCAGGGCCCCGACCACCCGGAAGCCGTGCCCGTCACCACGCCCCCAGGGGGAACCCCGATGTCCGACCCCGGCTCCGACGCCCCCGGCCCCCGCCGGGAAGCCGCCACTGGCGCCGCCGCCGGTCCCACCGACGCCGCTTCCGCCGACGCTGGTGCCCGTCCCGCCGAGGCCGCTTCTGCCGACGCTGGCGCTGGCACCGGTCCCGCCGAGGCCGCCTCCGCCGCCGACTCCGACTCTGGCACTGGCGCCGCCGCTGGCTCCGCCGACTCCGACTCTGGCGCTGGCTCCGCCGCCGACTCCGACTCTGGCGCTGGCGCCGCCGCTGGCTCTGGCGCCGCCGCTGGCTCTGGTACTGGCGCCTCCGCTGGCTCTGGCTTTGGCGCTGATTCCGGCACCGCTGCTGGTTCGGCCGCCGACGGTGGCTCCGCCCCCCAGTCACCGCCCAGCCGCACCGACGGCCACCCCGCCGACGCCCCGTCGAGCGCTCCCACCGACCAACGCTCCGCCGACCATGGCCTGACCGAGCAGCGCCCCGCCGACCAAGGTCCGGCGGACCAAGGCTCCACCGACCAACGCCCGGCCGCCTTGGGCCGCACCGTCAACCATGGTCTCTCCGACCAGAATCCTGCGGCCCACGGCCAGGCCGACCAGCCCGGCAACCATGGTCTCTCCGACCAGAATCCTGCGGCCCACGGCCAGGCCGACCAGCCCGGCAACCGTGGCCTTTCCGACCACAGTCCTGTCGACCACGGCCTGGCTGGTCATCCCGCCGACCGCAGCCCCTCCGCGCAGCGTCCTGCCGATCACGGCTCTGCGGACCGCCAGCCGGTCGGGTACGGCCACGCTGGCTATCCCGGGAACCACGGCCCGGCCGACCAGCGCTCCACCGAGCACCGGTCCGAGGCCACCGGCTGGGAGCGGCCCCACGACACCAAGTCCTGGCAGCACAGCGAGTGGGCCCGTCCCACCCACACGGCGCCGTCCGGGCAGCAGGTTCTGTTCGGCGGTTCCGCCCCCGGGCACCACGCCCACCATTCCTCGACCGGTGGCTTCCAGCAGCCGCAGAAGAAGCGGTCCGGCGCCCTGATCGCGGGCGTGACCGCGCTGGCGTTGCTCGTCGGCGGCGGGGCGGGCGCCGCGGGCGGCTACCTCGTCGCCGAGAGCCAGGCGGGCTCGTCGAGCGCCAACGCGTTGAACGTGCCGCCGCCCGCCAAGCAGGCCAACACGCCCGCGCCCTCGGGGTCCATCGAGGCGGTGGCGGCGAAGGTGCTGCCCAGCGTCGTCCAGTTGCAGGTGCGCGGCCGGAACGCTGCCGGTGAGGGGTCCGGCTTCGTGATCAGCGAGGACGGCCTGATCGTCACCAACAACCACGTCATCGAGGCCGCCGCCGGGGGTGGGCGGATCACCGCGGTGTTCCAGGACGGCCGCTCCGCCCGGGCCACCGTCGTCGGGCGCGACCCGACATCGGACGTCGCCGTGGTCAAGGCGCAGGACATCGGCGATCTCGTCGTCGCCGAGCTGGGGCGCTCGGATGACCTGCGGGTCGGCCAGAGCGTGGTCGCCGTGGGGTCGCCGTTCGAGCTGGCGGGCACCGTCACCTCCGGCATCATCAGCGCCCTGCAGCGCCCGACTCGCGCAGGCGGCGAGGACGGCAGCCAGGCCACCGTCCTGGACGCCATCCAGACCGACGCCGCGATCAACCCCGGCAACTCCGGCGGTCCGCTGGTCAACATGCAGGGCCAGGTCATCGGCATCAACTCCGCGATCTACAGCCCCGGCGCGGGCTCCGGCGAGGCGGGCTCGGTCGGCATCGGCTTCGCGATCCCGATCAACCAGGCCCGCCGCACCGCCGACCAGATCATCGACACCGGCCAAGCCACCCAGACCGTCCTGGGCGTCACCGTCCGCGACGACCCCGACGGCCTGGGCGCACTGGTCAACGAGGTGGTGCCCGACAGCGGCGGCGCCAAGGCGGGCCTCGCCCCCGGCGACGTCATCACCCGCCTCAACGACCGCCGGATCGACGGCGCCGACGCCCTGGTGGCCGCCGTCCGAGCCCACGCCCCCGGCGACAAGGTGACCCTGGTGATCGGCGACGGCGAGCGAACCGTCGAAGCCACCCTCGGCGGCCAACCGGTCGAGGTCAACTGAACGCCCGGCTCGTATTGCCCCCGAGCCGGCGGCTCCCAGCCGAGGAGCCCTCCGCGGACGGCCGCGGCGCGGCGGATCCCCTCCCGCCCGCCGCGGCCGCCGCTCATCGAGTGGGTCCGCCGGGCGCAGGGTCAGCGACGGGCACGGAGCAGCAGCGCGGCCTCGGCGAACCGCGTCCCGGGCGCGGCCTCGGCGACCAGGTCGACATCCGCCAGCGTGTCCACATCGGACAACCGCGGTAGGCTGCCGACCCGATGGCCTGCCTCGATGAGCGCGTGCCGGATCCGAATGCCCGTGTCGGCCCTCGATACCGGAATCGTCCGCAGGACACCTGCCGACCGGGGATCGCGGAGTGCCAATGCCCACCAGCCACCGTCGAGAGCCAGGCCCAACACGGCATCAACGGAGTCCAGCCCGCTCGCAGCCGCGGCCAACAGAGGCGGGGTGACCTGCGGGGTGTCCATCCCGATCTGCACGACCGCTTCCCCCGGGTAGCGGACGGCCACGTCCGCGTAGGCGTTGGCCAGACAATCCGCCCGGCCACGCCCGCGCTGTCCGATGACAACGCATCCCGACAAGGCCTCAGCCACCTGCTCGCCCCGCTCGGCCGCGCGGACGTCGCCTGCCAAGGCGACCACCGGCTGCACACCCGGCGTCGCTCGGACGGCCGCCAGCGTGTCGAGGAGCCCCGCAGCCGCCAGATCCGCGGCCTCAGCAGGCGACGCGGGCGGAATCAACCCCGTCTTCACCAACCCGGCGACCGGCGCCTCGGCGATCACGAGCAGTACGGTCATCGCAGCACTCCCGCCCTATCATCGCGCCACGGATCAGCAGTTCAACCGAGTACCCGGGCATCCGGCCATACACACCCCCGACGAAGTCGAGACGGCGGCCGAGTCCATGGATTGACGGTAATCGGCGCTCGTCACCACGTCCTTACCGATCGGTGACGTCGTAGCTCGGACCGGCTGGTGCTGAGTTCGCTGGATTACCGTCGGCGGTGTGCCGCAGGACCGGGAGCAGGGACGGCGCGCTCAGGCTGCTCGGGGCAAGGGCGCTCGTCGCTCGGGGAATGGGCCCGCCGTCCCGGGCGGTCAGGTTGCAACCGCAGGACGAAAACGTTTGCGGGGTAATTCGGCGGCACAGGTCGGGGCGAGCGGTTTCGGGGCCGGTCGTTGGTCCAGAGGCGGGCGCGTTCTGGTCGAACGACTATCCCGTGGGGCGGTGCGCGGGGAGTGCGGCGTTGCCGTGGGGCGGTGGTTTGTGCCGGGTGTTGGCGGAGGACGTGGACTGGGTGCGCTTCGTGGGCGGGGTGGTCGTTGCGGCGGGCGTATCTTCCGGGGCGGAAAGGTCGAGGCGGCGTTGTCATCCCGGGCGCAGCAGTTCTTTTGGGCAGCTGAGAGGTGGAGTTTGATGGGGCGCGTGCTCGTGGTGGACGACGACATGACCGTGTCCGACGTGGTGCGGCGGTACCTCGAGCGGGCTGGGCATGAGGTCGTGTTGGCGGCTACCGGCGAGGAGGGGGTGGCCTGGGCTGCCGAGCATCGGCCGGACCTGGTCGTGCTTGACCTCATGCTTCCCGGCATCGACGGGCTGGAGGTGTGCAGGCGGCTGCGAGAGCGCAGTGCTGTCCCGGTCGTCATGTTGACCGCGCTCGGCGAGGAGGAGGACCGCATCGCGGGGCTGAGTCTGGGAGCGGATGACTACGTCACCAAGCCGTTCAGCCCCCGGGAGTTGGCGTTGCGGGTCGACTCGGTGTTGCGGCGGGCCAATGCTGCTCCGCCCGTGGCGGCCGTGTTGGTCGACGGTGGGCTGCGGGTGGACCCGGCCGCCCGCCAGGCGAGCATGGACGGGGTGGAGCTGGCCCTCACCACGCGCGAGTTCGATCTGCTGGCCTTCCTGATGGCCCACCCCGGCGAGGCGTTCACCCGCGAGCGGCTGCTGCATGAGGTCTGGGGCTGGGAGTTCGGCGACCGGTCCACAGTTACCGTCCATGTGCGACGGTTGCGGGAGAAGATCGAGCGCGCGCCCGCCAAACCCACCCGCATCAGCACGGTCTGGGGTGTCGGGTACCGCTACGACAGGAGCACGTGATGGTCGACGACGACGAGACCATGCGGCAGATGATCGGGCACGTCGTGGAGATCCTGCCGTACGCGTTGCTGTTGGTCCTCCCGGTCGTCGCCGTCGGCGCGCTCGTGCTGCATCTGTTGCGTGATCGCGCGCTGTCGACCTCGATGACGGTGCTCGTGCTGGTTCCGCTGGCCGCGATGGTGACGGGCGTGCTCGGCATCTGCGGGTTCATGTTCAACACGACGCTGACGACGATGTTGCTGGTGTGCCTGCTGGTCACCGTCGTCACCGTCCCGGTCGCGGTGTTCCTCGGCCGCCGCACCGCCGCCCGGACGGTCTGGGAGCGCGAGGCCCGCGAACGCGAGCGCGGCGCCGAGGCCTCCCGCCGCGAACTGGTCGCCTGGATCAGCCACGACCTGCGCACCCCGCTGGCGGGCATCCGCGCCATGGCCGAGGCCCTCGCCGACGGCGTCGTGTCCGCCCCCGACGAGGTCTGCCGCTACGCCGACCGCATCGGCGACGAGGCCACCCGCCTCTCCGGCATGGTCGACGACCTCTTCGAGCTCTCCCGCATCACCGCGGGCGCGCTCCGCCTGACGTTGTCCGAGGTCCCGCTGCGCGACGTCGTCAGCGACGCGCTCGCCGCCCAGACCCCCGTGGCCAGTCGCAAGGGCGTCACCATCCACGCCCACGCCGACGCCTGGCCAGTGGTCCTCGGCAGCGACCCCGAGCTGGCCCGCGTGGTGCGCAACCTGGTCTCCAACGCCATCCGCCACACGCCCCCGGACGGCACCGTCGCCATCCAGGTCGGCGTCGAGGGCGAGGACGCCGTGCTGGCCGTCGCCGACGCCTGCGGCGGCATCCCCGAAGCCGACCTGCCCCGCGTCTTCGACGTCGCCTTCCGCGGCAGCCCCGCCCGCACCCCACCCACCCCGAACCCCGACCCGGCGGGCGGCGGCCTGGGCCTGGCCATCGCCAAGGGCCTGGTGGAGGCCCACCACGGCCGCATCGCCGCCCGCAACCACGGCCCCGGCTGCCGCTTCGAGGTCCGCCTCCCCCTGGCGAGCGCCTGACCCCAGGACCACCCGACGCCAGCGCCAGACCACGACGAAGTCACGCCGCCACCGCCCGAGCACGCCTCACCGTCGGTGGGCGAGCGGCCGTCACGATTTCGTCAGGAACACGACCCGCACGACACGGATCACTCGCAGCGGCCCGTCGCCGGGCGGACGACTACGGTTGGCGGCATGGAACGCAGCGCGCAGCAGCTGGGCAGGGCTCTTATCGTCATCGTGGATGACCGGTTGGCGCACGGGGAGGAGGACGACTCCGTCGGGCCGCTGGTGACCGAGCTGCTGGAGGAAGCAGGCTTCATCGTCGACGGCGTCGTCCCCGTCGAGGGCGAGACCGTCGCCATCCGCAACGCCCTCAACACCGCCGTGATCGGCGGCGCCGACCTCGTCATCACCGTCGGCGGCACCGGGGTGTCCCCCCGCGACGTCACCCCGGACGCCACGCAGGGCGTGCTCGACCGGCCCATCCCGGGCATCGCCGAGGCCCTGCGCTCCTCCGGCCTGGCCGCGGGCGCGGTCGACGCGGGCATCTCGCGCGGCCTCGTCGGCATCTCCGGCAGCACCCTGGTGGTCAACCTGGCCGGGTCGCGCAGCGCCGTGCGCGACGGCATGGCCACGCTGTCCACCCTGGTGCCGTACGTGATCGGCGAGCTGTCGGACATCTACGCGAGCTGATCAGCCCTCGTGGTGCGGGGGACGATTGCGCTGGTACCAGTCGTCCCCGCGCCGCTCGTCCTCGCCGTCGCCGCGCTCGTCCCGGGTGGTCTCCGGCAGCACCTCGCCGAAGATCCGGTCGAGTTCGGCGCGCCGGACCGCCGCTGCCCGCTCGGCCGGGCTCGGGTTGTCGGACTCCGTCATACCCCCAATCGTGTCACTTGCCCGCGTGGTTCTGCTGGCGCAGCAGGTCGCGGATCTCGATGAGCAGCTCGACGTCGGTGGGCTGGGCCGGACCGGCCTCCTCCCCGCGCTTGCGCCGCTCCTGGATGGTCTTCACCGGCAGGACGATCACGAAGTAGATGACCGCCGCGACGATCAGGAAGTTGATCGCGGCGTTGATCACCGACCCGAAGTCGAGGAACGTCGCCGGGTTCTCGCTCAGGATGCGCACCCCGAGGCCCTGCGCCGCGTCGCTGCCGCCGATCGCGCTCAGCAACGGCTTGATGAGGCCGTTGGTGAACGCGGTGACGATGGTCGTGAACGCCGCGCCGATGATGACGGCGACCGCGAGGTCGACGACGTTGCCGCGCATCAGGAAGTCCTTGAAGCCCTTGAACACGGGTTGCTCCGTTCGCAGGGGACGGCGGGGGAACCGTCCGGGGGTGGGGTGTGTCGGCATGGGCGGTCTAGGGCCCGCCGAAAGCAGGCCTGACCAGCGGGACGGACCGCCTCGGCGATCAACCGCTAGCGCAGGGTAACGCCCACCGGCCGCTCCAAAGCTACGGCGGCCACCCGTGTCGCCGAATCCCCCGGAAGGGCGAGCAGCACCACCGGCCCGTCCCGCGCCGAGTCGGCGCCGTGCACGGCGAGCACCACCCCGTCGCGCGCCACCACCGCGTGCGGCTCGGCGGCCACGACGTCCACGCGCGCACCGGCCCGCAGCAGCCGCGCCACCCCGGGATCGGCCAGGCGCAGCGGAACCGCGTCCTGGCCGGGACCGGCGGCCAGGCGGACGTGCTCCGGCCCGAGCAGCCGGGTCCGGGTGAGCGGCTCGCCCGCGCTCGCGGCGGCCACCAGCACCGCCGACTCCACTTCGGACGCCTCGGCCAGCGCGGCGCCGGGCACGAGGTCCGGCGGCATCCGGACGGACCGCACGTCGGCGGCCGACAGCACGGCCCCGGCGGGCAGGTCGCGGGCGGCGACGAGCACGGGCGCCGTCCCGTCCCGCGCCGACGGCGTGAACGCGAGTACGGCGGCGAGCAGCACAAGCACGCCAGCGGCGGCGCGGCGCAGGCTGAGCGGACGGGTCAGGCGGTCGAGAACGGCACGAGGCACCACGGGCTCCCCAGGTCGGTCGGATCTGTCCCTTCCGACGGTAGGAGCGGGGCAGCACTCGCTGCCAGGGTTGCCCCGGCGCCTGTGGACAACCGGGGAAACCGCAGGTCAGGACGCCTTGGCGGTGGTGGTGGTCGTCGTAGAGGAGGACGAGGTGGAGGACGCCGTGGACGACTCCGCCTTAGCTGCGGGCTTCGACTCCGTGGTGGAGGACGACGAGTCGCTGGACGTCGTGCTCTTGGTCCCCGAGCGGCTGTCGTTGCGGTAGAAGCCGCTGCCCTTGAACACCACACCGACCGAGCCGTAGAGCTTGCGCAGCCTACCGGTGCACTCCGGGCACTCGGTAAGCGAAGCGTCGGTGAACTTCTGGACCGCCTCGAAACGGTGGTCGCAGGCCGTACAGGCGTACTGATACGTGGGCACGACCGCGGTTCCTCTCCGTCAGTTCTGGCACTCGACCAGCCAGAGTGCCAAACAATTCTGCGTCACCACCCACCGTGAGCGCAAACACCAGCGCAAGCGGCCGGAAGTGACCTCCGTCATGCCCCCAGCGGACGCAGCCCCTTCTCCGGCGTCAGCACCGCCGTCATCCGGATGTCGTGCGGCTCGGCGGGCAGGTGGTCGAACACCTCCTGGTCGCGCACCACGGCGATCAGCGGCGTGCCCGGCGCGGCCAGCGCCAGCGAGCGGTCGTAGTGCCCGGCCCCGCGCCCCAGCCGCACCCCGGCCCGGTCGACGGCCAGCGCGGGCACCAGCACGGCGTCGGCGATGCGCAGCGCGGCGGGGCCCAGCCGCTCGCCGATCGGCTGCAGCAGCCCGAACGGCCCCGGCCGCAGCGACTCCCTGCCGTCGTACCAGGCCCAGTCCAGCGGCTCCCTGCCCACCACGATCGGCAGCAGGATCCGCACGCCCCGGTCGGCCACCTCGTCGAGCATCTGCCACGACCCCGGCTCCGACCCGATCGGCACGTACCCGCACAGCGTGTCCCCGCGACGCACGACGCGGCCCTCGGTGAGCCTGCCCGTCAGCTTGATCGCCTCGGCGAACCGGGCGCTCGCCGGGACCCGTCGGCGTTCGCTGAGCAGCGCCCTGCGCCACTGGTCCTTCGTCCACGCCCGCGTCGCGTCGAGATCACGTCCAGAGCCGGCCACCCCACGAGGTTAGGCTGACTGTCCATGAACGCGTCGAGCGCATTCACCACCGCCATCGTGCCCGCAGCGGGTCTGGGCACCCGGTTCCTCCCCACCACGAAGTCGGTTCCCAAGGAACTGCTGCCGGTCGTGGACACCCCCGGCATCGAGTACGTCGCCCGCGAAGCGGCAGAGGCGGGCGCGAAACGCCTGGTCATCGTGACCTCGCCCGGCAAGGAGGCGGTCGTCGACTACTTCCGCCCCCGCCCGGAACTGGAGAGCACGCTGGAAGAACGCGGCAAGACCGACCTGCTGGACAAGGTCCGCCGCGCCCCCGCGCTCCTGGAAGTCGAGACGGCGCTGCAGGAACAGGCACTCGGCCTGGGCCACGCCGTCGGCTGCGCCGAGCCCAACCTGCGCGGCGACGACGACGCGGTGGCCGTCCTGCTGCCCGACGACCTCGTGCTGCCCACCGGCGTCCTCGCCCGCATGGCCGACGTGCGCACCCGCAAGGGCGGCACGGTCCTCTGCGCCTTCGACATCCCCAAGGACCAGATCAGCGCCTACGGCGTGTTCGACGTGGAGCCCACCGCCGACACCGACGTGCTCAAGGTCAACGGCATGGTGGAGAAGCCGCCCGCCGACCAGGCCCCGTCGACCTTCGCCGCCGCGGGCCGCTACCTGCTCGACCGCGCGGTCTTCGACGCGCTCAAGCGGATCACCCCCGGCGCGGGCGGGGAACTGCAGCTCACCGACGCCATCGCGCTGCTGATCGCCGAGGGCCACCCGGTGCACGTCGTCGTGCACCGCGGCGGGCGACATGACCTGGGAAATCCGGGCGGGTTCCTGCGCGCCGCCGTGGACTTTGCACTCGACCATCCGGAGTATGGGGACGACCTGCGCGCGTGGCTGACGCAACGGCTGGCGTGACCAGGGGGTTCAGGGAGTGCGGATGAGGTCTGTCGACGAGCAAGTCGAGCGTGCGCTGGCCGCGGCGGTGCGGCCTGCGCCCGTCCGGGTGGCCATCTCCGAGGCGCAGGGGCTCCTCTGCGCCGAGGAGGTCGTCGCCGAGCGCGCGCTGCCCGGCTTCGACCAGGCCGCCGTGGACGGCTACGCGGTGCGCAGCGTCGACACCCAGTCCGCCGCGGACGAGCCGGTGGTGCTGCCGGTCGTCGGCGAGATCGCGGCGGGCTCGCGCCAGCCGCGCAGGCTGCAGCCGGGGCAGGCGGTGCGCATCGCGACCGGCGCGCCGCTGCCCACCCTCGCCGACGCCGTGCTGCCCACCGGCTACACCGACGGCCACCACGCGCGGGTCACCGTGCACCAGCCGGTGCCGTCGGCCGGGTTCGTCCGCCGCACCGGGGAGGACGTGCAGACCGGCGACGTCGCCGTGCGGCGCGGCACCGTGATCGGCAGCGCCCAGGTCGGCCTGCTCGCCGCGGTCGGCAGGGCCAAGGTGCTGGTCTACCCGCGTCCCCGGGTCTCGATCATCTCCGTCGGCGACGAACTCGTCGACATCGACCGCGCCCCCGGCGAGGGCCAGGTCTACGACGTCAACTCCTACGCCCTGGCCGCCGCCGCGCGCGACGCGGGCGCCGAGGTCGTGCGCGTGGGCATCGTGCCCGCCGAGCCGCGCAAGCTGCGCGAGGCCGTGGAGAGCAGGCTGCTGCTCTCCGAGATCGTGGTGATCGCGGGCGGCGTCGGCGGCGACCTGGCCGACGAGGTGCGCGCCGCGCTGGTCGACCTCGGCGAGATCGACATGACCCGGGTCGCGATGCACCCCGGCTCGGTGCAGGGCTTCGGCAGGCTCGGCCCGGACGCGGTGCCGACGTTCCTGCTGCCCGGCAACCCGATGAGCGCGCTGGTCGTCTTCGAGGTCATGGTGCGCCCGCTCATCCGCGCCGCCCAGGGCAAGCGCAACCCGCACCGCCGGGTGGTCACCGCGGCCCTGCTGTCCCCGATCACGTCCACAAAGGCCCGCCGCGGCTTCCTGCGCGGCCAGCTGCTGCGCGACGAGTCGACCGGCGACTACCTGGTCCAGCCGCTCGGCCTGTCCGGCTCGCACCTGCTGGCGTCGCTGGCCGAGGCCAACTGCCTGATCCTGGTGGACGAGGACACCACGGAGGTCGCGGCCGGTGAGCGGGTCCAGGTCAGCTTCCTCGCCCAGCGTGGCTGACCCGGCCGGGCGCCACCCCGGATGGCCCGTGCGGCTCGGTCCGCTGCGGGTGCCCGCGGGCGTCGTGGAGCTGCGGCCGCCGCGGCTGAGCGACGGCGGCACGTGGAGCCGGGTGCGGCTGCGCGACCGCCGGTACCTGGAGGAGTGGGAGCCGGTCGCGCCGGGCACGTGGGAGGACCGCAACTCGCCGCTGGCCTGGCTTGCCCAATGGGGCACTCTTCGCGGTCTCGCTCGCCGCGGTGTCTCCATCCCGCTGGTGATCGTCCTCGACGGGCGGCCAGCGGGTCAGATCACCGTCGGTGGCATCGTCCGAGGGGCGCTCTGCTCCGGATGGGTGGGCTACTGGGTGGGCACCCATGCCGCGGGTGGTGGTGTCGCCACGGCGGCCGTCGCGATGGTGGTGGACCACTGCTTCGCGAGCGCGGGCCTGCACCGCGTCGAGGCGACCGTCCGGCCGGAGAACGTCCCCAGCCTGCGGGTGCTGGCCAAACTGGGGTTCCGCGAGGAAGGCCTCTTCCGCCGCTACCTCGACGTCGCGGGCGACTGGCGCGACCACCGGTGCCTCGCGCTGACCACAGAGGACATCCCCGGCGGCCTGGTCGCGAGGCTGCTCGCCGAGGGCAGGGCGGCCCCAGCGGAAAAAGTTTGATCAAGACCGTTACGGGGGAAAGTCCCTGCGCGACCACCCGGACGGGCGATAACGTGCGGCGCGCCTCCGCCACACGTGTGACTGTTGTGACTAACGTGGCGAAGGCAGGGAGCATCGTGGGAGAACGGACAGGGGGAGGTACCGGGGCATGCCCAGCTCGTTGATCGTGGTCGCGCTCGTCGTGGCCTGGCTCGTCGTTCTCGTCCCGATGGTCGTGCGCAAGCGCCAGGAGATTGCCCGGACCACCGAATCCACCCTCGCCGGTCGCGTCGTCCGCGCTGCTGACGAACCAAGCGACGATGACGACGCCCACGTCCGGGAGGAGTTCCCCATGGACGACGAGCAGCTCGCCGACGACGACATCGAACCCCGCCGCTACCGCCCCGGCCGCGGCGGCTTCGACCCCGACGCCGCCGCCCGCGCCGCGCGCGCCAAGTACCGGTTCCGCCAGCGGGTGGTCGTCCTGATGCTGCTGGCCGCCGTCGCCACCGCCGTGGTCGCCGGGGTGGCCACGCCGTGGCTGTGGTGGGCCCACGGCGGCATCGACGTCCTGCTGGTCGGGTACCTGACGTACCTGCGCAGGCAGGTCCGCATCGAGGACGAGATCCGCCGCAGGCGCCTCGCCCGCATGCAGGCCGCCCGCCGCCACCACGCCCGCCCGGTCGAGGACTACGCCCCCCGCCCGGCCACCCGCCCCACCCACCCGGGCGCCGTCGCCGTCGACATCGACGACGAGGACCCCTGGTTCGACGACCTCGGCGACCCCCGAGAGCTGTCGTACCGCCGAGCGGTGGGCGAGTAGGACCCCCTGTCCGAGGGTGCGCGGAGACCCTTGCTATGCTCTCCGCGCACCACTTACGGGGCTGTAGCGCAGTTGGTAGCGCGTCTCGTTCGCATCGAGAAGGTCAGGGGTTCGATTCCCCTCAGCTCCACCCCAGAGGGCCTACTAGCAGGACTGTTCCAGTCCGCTAGTAGGCCCTCTACGGTTTTCATGGCAAGAAAGCCGCCTCCCAGGTCGGAGCGGCTTACGCTGCTGGTCGTCACATCGCGTGTACGGGGCGTAGGCGCCCTTCAGCATCCGGAGTGCTACTCGGGTGAGGGCAGCTGTCGCGTTCTTGGACGCGGGACTCGACACCGCCGAGGACATCGCCCACGACCTGGCGTCACGGGCCGGGGCGACCTGGCGCTGCATGCCACCTACGCCGCCGCCGCGCAGATCGGCTGGCGCCCGGCAGAGCTCGACCTTGGTTGCCATTACTTCTTTCGTCTGCTTCGCATGGCGATGAGGATGGCCGCAATGCCGAGGAGTGTCCCGATGGCGCCGAACACGATTGGCATGTAGTTGGTCATGCGCACGCTTCTCCTGGTGGGGTTGCACCGACGGCGCCGATGAGTGTGCCTCCGAGAGCAGCGATTCCGGTGGCGACGCCGAACGTGCTTACTGTGGTGAAGGCGGCGATGAGACCGACGCCGCCTGTCAAGAGGCCTGCCGCGACGGAGATGGCACCGAGGTTGACGCCGAGACACGGGTCGACGGACTGGGCGCCGGTGGGATCTGAATTGTTGATCGGGTCGGATTGGGCGTAGGCGTAGGGGTTGCGTTCCTGGTTGGTGGGGTCGGGTTGGGTGAAGCGGCCCCAGGTGGGGTTGTAGTAGCGGTAGCCGACTATCAGCAGGCCGTTGTTGAGGGGTGTAGCCGCCGATGTGGCGGAACGGGGTGGTGGCTGCGGCTGGGCCGTTGGTGTTGAGCATGGCCAGGGCTCCTCAGCGGGCGGGCCAGCCGCCCCGGCGAACTCGTGGTCGTCGGTGTCGGTCTGGTCGACGGGAAGAGGGACTCCGCGGGACCTGACAGCTTCAGGACACTTTCTCCACAAACGGGCCGACGGCGTGATCACACTCCTATGTTTGCCGCACACGTGCCGCGACCGTTTGGAGCGTTGTGACCCCGTTGGGAAGTCCCGAGATCGCCGTCGATCGTGCGCGGCTGGGGGAGATCGGGAAGCTTCTCGGGCGTGGTGGCGAGGCCTCGGTGTACGAGTTGCCCAAGTGGTCCTCACCGGACCGGCCGGGGCCCTTGGTGTTCAAGGAGTACCGCAGGCCGCACGGGGAGCCTGCGCGCCTGCGCACCATCGTCGCCGTGCGCGGGGCGTTGGATCTGCAGCGGCGGGATCGGTTGGACAGCCTGGCCGCGTGGCCGTGTCGGGTGGTCGAGGACGGCGGCGAGGTCGTCGGGATCGTCATGCCGCGCATCCCCGCGCGGTACACCGCGGAGATCTCGCTGCCCGGCAGCAACACCGTCGCCCGGCACGCGCGGGAAGTGCAGAACCTGTTCATCGATCCCGGCCGCATGGCGCGCCTCGGGCACGAGGTGCCGTCGATGCGCGCCCGGATCGCGCTGTGCCGGGACATGGCCGCCGCGCTCGCGTTCTTCCACGACGAGCTGGAAGTCGTCTTCGGCGACATCAACCACGCCAACGAGCTCTACCGCCTGGAGCCCACCGGGGTCTTCTTCATCGACTGCGACGGCGTCCGCCCGCGCGGGGTCGTCGCGCGGCACTCGCAGCTCAACTCCCCGGACTGGATCCCGCCGGAGCCGGGGCCGCTGACCAGGGCGACCGACCTCTACAAGTACGGCCTGTTCGTCCTGCGCTGCCTGCTGCCCGGCGCCGACGCGTCCAACAACACCGACCCAGCGCCCGCGGCCGCCGTGCTCGACGCCGTGGGCATGGACCTGCTGACCAGGGCGCTGCACGCGAACCCCGCGGTCCGGCCGAGCGCCCGGGACTGGCGCCGCCACCTCAACGCGCTGCTCGGCGAGCCCGAGGAGCCGCCGGTGATCACCGCGGCGAGCCTGGGCCGCGACCACGTCCTGCGCGGGCAGCCGGTCGAGGTGGCCTGGGCCGCGGAGCACGCCACGACCGTCGAGGTGCGCTCGGGCGGGTTCGCCGTGCGCGTGGACGGCAAGGCGGGCAGGGGGACCGTGCTGGCCGACGTCGAGCGCAGCGGGTTCGTCCAGGTCCACGCGCACAACGAGCTCGGCGTCGACGTGAAGGTGATCGGGCCGGTCGCGGTGGTGCAGCCGCCGGAGACGGCGTGGCTGCCCGCGCCGCTGCCGTCGCTGGTGTTCCCGCACGTCGGCCTGCCCGTGCCGCCGATGTTCGTGCCGGTGCCGCCCGCGCCGGTCCCGGCGCCCGCGCTCGCCGCGGACGTCGCGCGCGCCGCCGGTCCGCTGCGGCTCACCGTCCCGCTGGCCGCGTCGATGACCCCCGAGGACGTCATCGGGGCGGGCCCGGTCCTCACCTTCGACACGGAAGGAGCGGCATGAGGCAGCTGCTCGCCCGGCTCGCGGGCGCCCGCCCCGACGTGCTCGCCCGCGCGCCCGGCGACCTGGGCAAGCAGGCGGCCATGGGCGGCGTCCTGCTGACCACGGCCGGGCTGGCGGGCGTGTCGGCGTTCTTCGCGCTGCACTCCGCGCTCGGGCTCGGGCCGGTCGCCGCCGTCGCCGCCGCGCTGGTCTGGTTCGTGGTCATCCTCAACCTCGACCGGATGCTGGTGATCAGCATGGGGTCGGTGTCCGGGTTCTGGCACAAGGCCGCGGTGGCCGTGCCCCGGCTCGCCCTGGCGTTCGTCATCGGCGCGGTGGTGTCCACGCCGCTGGTGCTGCGGATCTTCCAGCCGGAGATCGAGGCCGAGCTGACGTCCATGCGGGCCGAGGCGTACCAGCGCAGCCAGGTCGAGCTCGACGCCGCCTTCCGGCAGATCGAGGACCTCACCGTCGAGGAGCGGCGGCTGCTGGCGGTCATCGAGGGCCGCGACGGGCCGTCCGTGGCAGGCGACCCCGACGTCGTCGCCGCCAAGGAGGCCTACGAGCGGGCGGACGAGATCTACCGCGAGGCCGAGCGCATCGCGCAGTGCGAACTGGACGGCACCTGCGGCAGCGGCGTGCCCGGCGTCGGCGAGTCGCAGCGGCAGAAGCGCGCCGCCGCCGACCGGGCCAGGGCCGACCGCGACGCGGCCAAGCGCAAGCTCGACGAGGTCACCGCCGCGGCCACGGACCGGATGGACGAGGGCGCGGCCGCCGCCGTGGCCGCCGCGCGCGCGAAGCTGCCGGAGGTGCAGAGCGACCTGTCTGTCGCCCAGGAGCGCAAACGGGCCGCCGAGGCCGACGCCCACGAGGCGCAGAACGGCAACAGCGGCATGCTCGCCCGGCTGACCGCGCTCGACCGGATCGGCGACGAGCACTCGGGCGCGGCGACCGCCCGGCTGATGCTGTTCCTGCTGTTCCTGTTCGTGGAGATCCTGCCGATCCTGGTCAAGGTCCTCATGAGCGTCGGGTCGGACTCGCTCTACGACCGCATCGCCGCGCGGTCCGACGACGCCGCCGACGCCGACGACGAACTGCGCGTCGCCAACGACCGCAAGCTGCGCCAGGCCGAGGAGGACGCCCGCGTCGCGGTGGCCCAGCAGCGCGTCGACGCCCAGATCGAGGTGGGCAGGCGGGCCACGGAGAAGCTGGTGGAGCGGCAGAGCGCCATCGCGCTGCGCTCGGTCGAGGTGTGGGCCGAGGTGGCGATGGCGCGCACCGACGAGGAACTCGACCGCTGGTACCGCGCCCACGTCCGCCCGCACGACTTCGGCCCGACCGGCTCGGCCCCGCATGGCCAAACCCCGTACGGGCAGGCGCCATACGGGCAAACCCCGTACGGGCAGGCGGCGTACGGCTCGCCGGAGGACACGGTGCGGCTGCGCCCGGTGCACACCAACGGACACCACTACTAGGAGGAGACCAATGCGCGGAAAGCTGCTCCCGTTCTACCTGGTGATCGACGTGTCGTACTCGATGTCCGGGGCCAAGCTGGACGCGGCGGCGCGGATCATGCCCGCGGTGGTCGACGCGCTGGCCAAGGCGCCGATCCTGTCCGACAAGGTCCGCTTCGGCGTGCTCGACTTCTCCGACGACGCCCAGGTCCGGCTGCCGCTGTGCGACGTGCTCGACGAGAACGTCGTGCTGCCCCAGCTGTCCGTGCGCGGCGGGACGTCCTACATGGCCGCCTTCCGCCTGCTGCGCACCGAGATCGAGGCGAACGTCAAGCAGCTCAAGGCCGACGGGTACGCCGTGCACCGGCCCGCGGTGTTCTTCCTCAGCGACGGCGCGCCCACCGACCGCGAGAACGACTGGGTGTCCGCCTTCACCGACCTGACCGCGTTCGACAAGGAGACCGGCCGGGGCTTCCCGATGTTCCCCAACGTCGTGCCGTGCGGGGTCGAGGGCGCGGACCCGGCGATCCTGCAGCGGCTGATCCACCCGGCGCGCGGCGGCAAGCCGATGCGGATGTTCCTGGCCGATGCCGGCGAGGACGCGGCCAAGGCGATCACGATGATGGCCGAGATCCTGATCTCCAGCATCCTGGCGTCGGGGCAGAGCCTGGCCGCTGGCGACTCCGGCATCCTGCTGCCGCCCGAGGAGGAGCTGCCCGGCGGGGTCAAGTCCTACGGCGCCGACGACGACTTCGTCTGATGGGCGCCTACGTCATCGGCGAGCCGGGCCGCGCGTTCGGCAGCGTGGTGCCCGCCCCCGACCCGGCGCACTGGCACCGGCCGGACACGGTCATCGACGGCTACGCCGTCCACTACGGGGGCCGCACGGCGCATGTGCGCGCCGCGAGCGTGCGGGGCCTGTCCCACCGCCACTACGGCAAGGTCCGCCAGGACGAGTACCTGGTCCGCACCACCGACGACGGCCGCTATGTGATCGCGGCCGTCGCCGACGGGGTGTCGGCGGGCGCGCTCTCGCACCGGGCCGCCTGCTGGGCCGTCCGCCAGGGCGGCGACCACCTGTGCGACATCTTGTCCACAATGGACGCGCCGAGCATCCCGTGGGAGAAGCTGTTCGAGGTGATCGCCGCCGACATCGCCGACTTCGGCGCCGACCTCCTCGGCGACCGCGGGCTGACCGCGCGCGAGGTCGCCGAGCGGATGGCCACGACGGCGTCGTTCGCCGTGCTCGACCTGGCCACCGGCGGCCTGTACGGGGCGAGCGTGGGCGACACGTCGATCTGGCTGCTCCGCGGCGGCTGGTTCCCCTTGCAGCCGGTCAAGAACGACGGCGCCGACATCCACACCTCCGCGGTCCGGGCGCTCCCGCTGCCCGCCACGCCGGTGCTCGCGCGCGCCGACGTCCAGCCCGGTGACGTGCTGGTCGTGCTCTCCGACGGCGTCGGGGACCCGCTCGGCGACGGCGCCGGGGAGGTGGGCGCCGCGCTGGCCGAGCTGTGGCGCACGCCGCCGCCGGAGCTGGAGTTCGCCGCGCAGGTCGGCTTCGCCCGCAAGACCTACGACGACGACCGCACCGCCGTCGCGGTCTGGGTCTAGGGCTTCCCAAGATCCCGCGCGCCACCTAAGGTGAGGAACTGGGAGCGCTCCCAACCAGTTGGTGATTCCTCAACGCGGAGGGCGATGTGGCGCTCGTGAGAACAGGCAGAAGGCTGGCCGTGCTGCTGGCCGCGGTCGGGCTGCTGGTGTCGGGGCTGTTCACCGGCACGGCGGCGGCGCACGGCTCGGCGACGGACCCGGCGTCGCGCAACTACGGGTGTTGGCAGCGGTGGGGCCACGACTTCCAGAACCCGCAGATGGCGACGCAGGACCCGATGTGCTGGCAGGCGTGGCGGGACAACCCGAACGCGATGTGGAACTGGAACGGGCTGTTCCGGGAGAACGTGCGGGGCAACCACCAGGCCGCGATCCCCGACGGGCAGCTGTGCAGCGCGGGCCTGACCGAGGGCGGCCGGTACCGGTCGCTGGACGCCGTCGGGCCCTGGCACGCGGCGGTGAAGCCGAGGCAGTTCCGGCTGACCGTCACCGACCAGGCCCGGCACGGGGCGGACTACCTGCGGATCTACATCACCCGGCAGGGCTTCGACCCCACGACCCAGCCGCTGCGGTGGAGCGACCTGCAGCTGGTGACCGCGACCGGCCGGTACGCGCCCGGCAACGGGATCTACCAGGTCGACGTCAACGCGGGCAGCCGGACGGGCCGCCACATCGTCTACACGATCTGGCAGGCCAGCCACCTCGACCAGTCGTACTACTTCTGCAGTGATGTGATCTTCCAGTAGCGGAAAGCGGCTCCCGGCCCCCGCACGGGGGCCGGGACCCTCCGGCGGTGGCAGAGTTGACGTCGTCGAGAGGAGAAGCCGGTGCGGGTGGACATCGCGGTGGTCGGGCTGGGCCCGGGCGGGGAGCAGGTGGCGACGAGGCTCGCGGGCGCTGGCCTGCGGGTCGCGGCGATCGAGGCGCGGCTCGTCGGCGGGGAGTGCCCGTACTACGCCTGCGTCCCCACGAAGATGATGATCCGCGCCGCGCACGCCCTGGCCGAGGCGCGCCGGGTGGGGGAGCTGGCCGGGACGGCGGAGGTGCACACCGACTGGTCCATGGTCTCCGCCCGCATCCGCGACGAGGCCACCGACGACTGGGACGACGCCGTGGCCGTCGAGCGGCTGACCAAGGCGGGCGTGGAGTTCGTGCGCGGCAGGGCGCGCATCACCGGGCCCGGCGAGCTGGTCGTCGGCGACACCACGATCCACGCCGAGCGCGGGATCGTGCTCAACCCGGGCACCGAGCCCGCCGTGCCGCCCATCGACGGGCTGGCCGGGACGCCGTTCTGGACCAATCGGGAGGCCGTGCGGGCCAAGGCCGTGCCCGGGGAGGTCGTCGTGGTCGGCGGCGGGCCGGTGGGCTGCGAGTTCGCCCAGGTGTTCGGCCGCTTCGGCGCGCGGGTCACGGTCGTGCAGTCCGCCGACCGGCTGCTGCCCAGGGACGAGCCGGAGGCGGGCGAGCTGATCGCGGAGCAGTTCGCCGCCGAGGGCATCGACGTGCGCGTCGGCGCGAAGGTGACGTCGGTGAGCCACGACGGCGGCGCGTTCTCGGTGACCGTCGACGGCGACACGGTGAAGGCCGGGCAGCTGCTGATCGCCACCGGCCGCAGGACCGACCTCAAGGCGCTCGGCGTCGGGGCGTACGGCCTGGACGAGTCCGCCAAGGGCATCGAGGTCGACCGGCGCATGCGCGCCGCGGACGGGCTGTGGGCCATCGGCGACGTGACCGGCGAGGGCGCGTTCACCCACATGTCGATGTACCAGGCGGGGATCGCCGTGGCCGACATCCTGGGCGAGCCCGCGTCCGCCGACTACCGCGCCGTGCCCAGGGTGACGTTCACCGACCCCGAGGTGGGCGCGGTCGGGCTGACCGAGGCGCAGGCGCGGGAGCGCGGCGTCGACGTCCGGGTCGGCAGCACGCTGATCCCGTCGTCGTCGCGCGGCTGGATCCACAAGGTGGGCAACGACGGCTTCATCAAGCTGGTCGCGGACGCCGGACGGGGTGTGCTCGTCGGCGCGACGTCGGTCGGACCGGCGGGCGGCGAGGTGCTCGGCGCGCTCGCCGTCGCGGTGCACGCCGAGGTCCCGGTGGACTCGCTGCGCGGGATGATCTTCGCCTACCCCACCTTCCACCGCGCCATTTCCGCTGCTCTGGATGATCTGGCGTAATCATTCGATCGAGCGTGGTGGGTTGTGGTCAGCTCGTAGTAGTCGTGCGGTACCTTTCCGCCCAAGACGATCGTTGTCGCCCACATGGCCCATGTTCGATCAAAGGTGGAGAAAGTGGTCACTCTGCGACGCGTCGGCGCGGCTGCCCTGCTGGCTGGCCTGCTGACCTGCCTCCCGTCCGTGGCGCTGGCCCAGACGCCTGAAGAAGACCCCCGAGCGACCCAGCACGACGGCAACGCCGTGGCGAAGGACTGCCCGCAGCTGTGGCCGGGCAGCACCGCGGTCCAGCTGACCGACAGCGACCCGAGCAAGCAGTACATCGACATCACGTCCGTCCCCGACGGCGTCGAGGTCGTGGGCGTGGTCGTCAAGGGCGGCGACGGCTACAACACCTACGACGCCCCCGACCTGGGCGCCCTGCCCTGGCTGGACCTGTACTCGCCGCTCAACAACGGCGGCAACATCCCCGACGTCAGCCACTGGTTCGCCTGCGGGGTCAAGGACACGACCACCACGACCACGACGACCACCTCCAGCGGGACCACCACGACCACGGCGCCCGGTGAGACCACCACCGACGTGACGCCGACGACGGACGTGCCCACCTCGCCCGAGGTCACCACGACCACCGCCCCCGGCGCGCCCGGGGAGGACGACGACCTGGCCGACACCGGCGCCAACCCCGGCTGGCTGCTGCTGACCGGCCTGCTCCTGCTGGCAGGCGGCGGTCTGGCCCTGTTCAGCCCGAAGGTCCGCGCGGCTTTCGCCCGCCGCTGACCCCGTAAGGTCGGTGCGTGCTCGCCGACGTCCTGCCGTTCCTGGTCTGCCCGCATTGCGGTGAGGGCCTGGCGGCGGACGTCGGCGTGCTGCGTTGTCCGCGCCTGCACAGCTTCGACGTCGCCAAGCAGGGATACGTGACCCTCCTGCGCGGCGCGCCCGCCGCGGGCGACACCGCGGAGATGGTCGCCGCCCGGGCCGGGTTCCTGGCCGCGGGCCACTACGACCCGCTTGTGCGCGCTCTGGCCGACTGGCGCGCGCCTGGGCTGGTGGTCGACGCGGGCGCGGGCACCGGCTTCTACCTCTCCGCGCTGCTCGACGACGGCCCGGGCATCGCCCTCGATTCGTCCAAACCGGCCCTGCGCCGCGCCGCCAGGGCCCACCCGCGCATCGGCGCCGTGGCCTGCGACCTCTGGCAGCCGCTACCGGTGCGCACCGCGGCCGCGAGCCTGGTCCTCAACGTCTTCGCCCCGCGCAACCCGCCCGAACTCCGCCGCGTCCTGCGCGACGGCGGCACGCTGCTGGTGGCGGCCCCGACCAGCGGCCACCTCGCCGAACTGGTGTCCGAACTGGACCTGCTCACCGTGGACGAGGACAAGCAGGACCGCATCGACGCCCGCCTCGCGCCGTTCTTCACCGTGCGCGACCAGCGGCTCTGCGAATTCACCCTCACCCTCGACCGCGACGATGTGCGCGCTCTCATCGGTATGGGCCCGAACGCTTTCCACGCCCGTCAGGACCGCGATGAGCGCATAGCGGCGATGCCGACGCCGGTTCAGGTGACGGCGTCGGTGGTGGTGACCGCTTACCGAGCGTGTTAGTCGGCCCCTTCGGGATTGCCGGGCGGGGTCACCGGGGAATTCCCCCATGACCCGGATCGTTAACCTGGGGACAGCCGAATCCAGGGAGGCCATGTGGCAACCGTCGAGCTGACCACCGAAAACTTCGACGAGGTCGTGGGCGGTGGCGACACCGTTCTCGTCGACTTCTGGGCGAGCTGGTGCGGTCCGTGCCGCCAGTTCGCCCCGGTGTTCGACGCGGCGTCGGAGAAGCACACCGACGTCGTGTTCGGCAAGGTCGACACCGAGGCCCAGCAGGCCCTCGCCCAAGCCTTCGGCGTCTCGTCCATCCCCACCGTGATGGCAGTCCGCGAGGGCGTCGTCCTCTACGCCCAGCCGGGCGCGCTGCCCGCCGCGGCGCTGGAGGACCTGATCAGCCAGGTCAAGGCCGTGGACATGGGCGAGGTGCGGGCCAAGATCGCCGAGGCCCAGTCCCAGCAGGACCAGCAGTAGCGCGACCGGGGCCCGCTCTCCGCGAGCGGGCCCCGCTTCGCGTCAGGTGGCCTCGCCGGGCAGCAGGACCGGGCGCAGCGCCGCCAGCACGGCCGGGTCCTCGATCGTCGAGGGGACCGGCTCGTCGCGCCCGTCGGCGATGCCGCGCATCGTCTTCCGCAGGATCTTGCCGCTGCGCGTCTTCGGCAGTCCGTCCACAATGGCCACATCGCGGAACGCGGCCACCGGGCCGATCTCCCGCCGCACGGCCGCGACCAGCTCCGACCGCAACGTCTCCGGGTCGATCGACGCGCCAGCCTTGAGCACGACGAAACCCCGGGGCAGCTGGCCCTTCAGCGCGTCCCGGACCCCGATGACGGCGCACTCGGCGACGGCGGGATGCGCGGCCAGCACGGCCTCCATCGCGCCGGTGGACAGCCGGTGTCCGGCCACGTTGATCACATCGTCGACGCGGCCCATCACGTACAGGTAGCCGTCGGAGTCGAAATAGCCGCCGTCGCCGGTCAGGTAGTAGCCGGGGTACTGGCTCAGGTACGACTCGATGTAGCGCTGATCGTCTCCCCACAGCGTGGGCAGCGTGCCCGGGGGCAGCGGCAGGCGGATCGCGATCGCGCCCTCGACGCCTGCGGGCGCCTCGGCGCCGCCCTCGTCCAGGACCCGCACGTCGAACCCCGGCACGGGCACGCTCGGGCTGCCGGGCTTCACCTGCATCGGCTCCAGGCCGCGGGGGTTGGCGCAGACCGGCCAGCCCGTCTCCGTCTGCCACCAGTGGTCGATCACCGGGACGCCCAGCTTCCCGGCCGCCCAGTGGTAGGTCTGCGGGTCCAGCCGCTCCCCGGCCAGGAACAGCGTCTCGAACCGGGACAGGTCGTATTTGGCCAGTTCGGCGGCTTCTGGGTCGGCGCGCTTGATGGCCCGGAACGCCGTCGGCGCGGTGAACAGGGCCTTCGCGCCCGTCTCGGCGATGACGCGCCAGAACGCGCCCGCGTCCGGGGTGCCGACCGGCTTGCCCTCGTACAGCACGGTCGTCGCGCCCACCAGCAGCGGCGCGTACACGATGTAGGAGTGGCCGACGACCCAGCCCACGTCGGAGGCCGCCCAGAACACCTCGCCGGGGTGGATGTCGTAGATGTTCGGCATCGACCAGGCCAGCGCCACCGCGTGCCCGCCGTTGTCGCGCACCACGCCCTTGGGCCGCCCGGTGGTGCCGGAGGTGTAGAGCACGTACAGCGGGTCGGTCGCCGCCACCGGGACGCACCCCACCGGCTCGGCCGCCGCCATCGCCGCGTCCCAGTCCACGTCGCCGTCGACCGGCTCGGCGGGGACCTCGGGACGCTGGACCACGACCACGTGGTCGGGCCGGTGGGCGCTCATCCGCAGCGCCTCGGCGATGATCGGCCGGTACGGCACCACCCGGCTCGGCTCGATGCCGCCGGAGGCCGCCACGATGGCCTTCGGCCGCGCGTCGTCGATGCGGGAGGCCAGCTCGCGCGGGGCGAAGCCGCCGAAGACGACCGAGTGCACCGCGCCGAGCCGGGCGCAGGCCAGCATCGCGACCACGGCCTGCGGGATCATCGGCAGGTAGACGATCACCCGGTCGCCCCGGCCGACGCCGAGGCCCGCGAGCACGCCTGCGAACCGGGCGACCAGGTCCGTCAGCTCGGCGTAGGTGTAGGTGGCCTTGACGCCGGTGACGGGCGAGTCGTAGATCAGCGCGGCCTGGTCGGCGCGGTCGGGCAGATGCCGGTCGAGGGCGTTGTGGCAGGTGTTGAGCACGCCGTCGGGGAACCACCGGTACAGCGGGGCGGCGCTGTCGTCCAGGGCCCGGCTCGGCGCCCGGGTCCAGTCGACCGCGGCGGCCGCCTCCAGCCAGAAGCCCTCGGGGTCGGCGATGCTGCGGCGGTGCGCGTCGGCGTGGGAGCCCATGGCCCCACCTTGCCATCCGACCGCAACCCCCGAGGGTCTCCGGACGTCCCTGTGGATGAGCCCCGAGGCGGCGATCGGCGTCGGCATTAGGCTGGTCGACAACAGCCGGTGGATCAGAGAGGAGCAGTGGACGCAGTGCTCGAGCTGGCCGCTTCGCTGCTGTCGTTCGCGCACAGCATCTTCGGGCCCGGGTTCTGCCCGGGCGACTGGGTGTGGGCGACCAGCACGGCCGGAGCCCTGATCGCGCTCCTGCCGACCCTCGGCGCCCTGGTCATCGCCCTGGTGCGCAAGTTCACCGGCAACCTCTACAACACCGCCACGATCAGCGTGTTCGCCGTGGTCGGGGGCGTGTTCGGGCTGCTGCTGCCGTGGCTGCTGTTCAACGGCGTCGGCACGGTCTACAACCGGGTGTTCGCGGGCCAGCCGGTGCCGCTGTCCAAGGCCGAGCTGGCCTCCTTCGGCGACCGGCACTGCTGGGTCGACAGCCAGGCCGAGTACCTCGGCGGGCGGGCCAACGCCTACGAGGTGCTGTTCCACCCCTTCGAGAGCACCCCGATGTACTTGCTGCGGCTGCTGATGCTGGTCATCGTGCCCGCGCTGTGCCTGCTGTTCGTGCTGCTCCAGGGCAGGCTGGCGCTGCGCCGCGGCCCGAAGTGGCCGGGCAGGCTGCTGTGGGGCCCGTTCGCGCTGATGGTGCTGCTCACGCTGCCGGTCGAGGCCAACACCGCGGCTCACCTGTGGGCGGGCTTCCTGCTGTTCTCGGTGCTCGGGCTCATCCCGGTGCTGGTGGTCGGGCCGCCGAGCTGGGCGGTCATCGAGCGCAACTACCAGCGTCCCGAGCCCGCCCGACCGGACCAGGGTCCGCGCCCGGAGACCGCGGCCCGGCCGGTGCCGCCGCCCCCGCCCGCCCGCCCGGTCGGCCCGCCGCAGCCGACCCGCGTGGACAGCGCCCTGGCCGTGCAGAACGCCAAGGTCGTCCCGCCCACCCACGGCCCGCCGACAGCGCAGCAGGGGCAGCCGCTGTCCGGCCCGCTTTCCGGGCAGGGCCAGCCGCTGTCAGGCCCGCTTTCCGGGCAGGGCCAGCCGCTGATGTCCGGCCAGCAGCCGCCGCTGCTGTCGGGGCAGCAGCCGCCGCCGTACCAGCCGCCCCCGCCGCTGCCGCCGTACCAGCCGGAGGGCGCCTACCCGGCGCACCCGCCGACGCTGCGCGGCGAGCCCGAGGGCGCCGCGCTGGCCGCCGACCCCGGCCCGCTGCCGTTCACCCCGCGCGGCGCTGCCGCCCCGCCGCCGTCCATCCGCCCGACCGGCAGCCGCTTCCGCAAGGTCCGCGCCCTGGGCCGGGGCGGCTTCGGCACGGTGTGGCTGGCCGTCGACACCCAGCTCGACCGCACGGTCGCGGTGAAGATGGCCCACGCGCCCGACGCCGAGACCGAGGAGCGCATGCTGCGCGAGGCCCGCGCGCTGGCCGCCGTGCACCACCCCAACTGCGTGCGGGTGTACGACATCGTCTCCGAGCCCGAGGGCCTCGGCCTGGTCATGGAGTACATCGAGGGCCAGCCCCTCGCCGACCGCGTCACCGACGGCGGCCCGCTCGACGACGTGGCCGCCGCCCGGCTGTGGATCACCATGGCGGGCGCCCTCGCCGCCGCCCACGCCAAGGGCGTCCTCCACCGCGACGTGAAGCCCTCCAACATCATCATCGACCCCGACGGCAACGCCCACCTGATCGACTTCGGCATCGCCCGCTCGAAGGGCGACTCCACCCTCACGGCCACCGGCATGATGGTCGGCACCCCCGACTTCCTCGCCTCGGAGACCGCCGCGGGCGCCAACGCCACCCCCGCCTCCGACGCCTGGCAGTTGGCCGCCACGGTGAGCTACGCCCTCACCGGCAAGCCCCCACGCGGCAACCGCGAGAACGCCATGGCCGCCCTGATGGCCGCCGCGAAGTCCGAGCCCCTGACCGAGATCCCCAAGCAGAGCGCCCACCTACGCCTGCTGACAGCGGCCCTGGACAACGAACCCCGCCGCCGCCCCACCCTCCAAGCAGTGGCCCGCGAGTTGAGCGACTGGCTGGCCAGGGAGGGCCACACCGAAACCGGCCCAGTAACCCAGATCGTGCGCCGAGAGGACATAGAGGACCGAACGCGCCCGATGCGATGAGGAGGTAGAGGGGAAGGTCGCTGGGGTCCCCCACAACGACCTCAACCTGCTGCCCCCAGTCGACCGCTCTTCCCCCTTGCCCCCTCGTCCTGGCCGTCTTTAACCCTGGGAGGGCGGTGTCAAGGGCAGGCGAAGCCTGTCGCGCAGCGACGCCGAAGGCGCCCTTTACTCCGCCCTCCCAGGGTTAAACAATTGAGGCCGAGGGGAGCACACCCAGGCCCGCGGGCAGAACCGTGAACGCGCCAGCTCAGGTGATCGGCCGCTGAGTCCCCACCACAGGATCAACCGCCGCGTGAAAGACCGTGTCGTAGAGGCTCCGGGCCTGCACACCGAAGGCAGCCGCCAGCGCGTACCCGATCGCCGCGTCCTGGGGCGACGACCCTGGCAGCCACACCGCAGGCAGGTTCTGCTCCGGAAAGAACCCCCGCTCCACCCCGTCCGCCAACAGAGTGCTCCCGTCAGCTTCCGGCTTGAGTAGATAGTGGACATCCCCTACCCAGGCGTCCACGCGGTAAGAGCGTCTGCTGTAACGGCCGTTGCCGGGCGCAAGCCGGGCAGGGGAGCCGTTGACCACCAGGGTCAAGCAGTCCGCATCGCGGGTGCCGATAGGGACGTCGGGGCGGGTTTCGTCGCCGCTGCGGGTGATCTCGGCCGCGGTGGTGGCGACGGCGGCCAGGACGCGGGTCTCGGTGGTGGTGACCACCACCGTTCCGTGGGTTTCGTCGGTGATCCGGGGCACGGGAAGCAGTCTGGCAGGGATCAGGCCGAACGACCCGCGAACGTGCGGCGGTAGTCGGCCGGTGCGACGCCGACGAGCTTCTGGAAGTGGTGCCTGAGCAGGGCTCCGGTGGAGAAGCCGCAGCGGCGGGCGACCTCGTCGACGGTCATCGATGTCTCCTCCAGCAGCGTCCGCGCGTGCAGGACGCGCTGGGTGGAGAGCCAGCGGTGCGGGGTCGTGCCGGTCTCGGCGGCGAAGCGGCGGGCGAAGGTGCGCTCGGACATCGCCGCGCGGCGGGCCAGGGCGGCCACCGTGTGCTCCTCGGCCAGGTTCTCCAGCATCCAGGTCAGCACCGGGGTGAGGCTGTCGCCGGTGCACGCGGGCACCGGCAGGTCGACGAACTGGCGCTGCCCGCCGTCGCGCTGCGGGGGCACGACCATCCGCCGCGCGATCGCCGTGGCCACGGCCGAGCCGAGTTCGCGGCGGACCAGGTGCAGCGCGGCGTCGATGCCCGCGGCCGTCCCGGCGCTGGTGACGATCGAGCCGTCGTCGACGAACAGCACGTCCGGGTCGAGGTGGATGTCCGGGAAGCGCTCGGTGAAGCGGTCGACGTGGTGCCAGTGCGTGGTGCACGCCCTGCCGTCGAGCAGGCCCGCCGCGGCCAGCACGAACGCGCCGCTGCACACCGACATCAGCGTCGCGCCGCGGTCGTGGGCGGCGCGCAGGGCGTCGAGGACCGCGGCCGGGTACTCGTCGCGGATGGTCGCGGCGGGCACCGCGACCAGGTCCGCGCCCACCAGGCCCTCCAGGCCGTACTCGGGGATGACCTGCATGCCCACGGTGGTCGGCAGGGGTTCCCCCGCCTTCTCCCCGCACACCCGGAACTCGAAGGCGGGCACGCCGTCCTCGGTTCGGTCGATGCCGAAGATCTCGGCAACCACGCCGAACTCGAACGGGGCCACGTAGTCGATGAGCAGCGCGGCGACGGTCTTCAGCATGCGGGCCACGGTAGCTGGCAGGATTTTGTCGCACAAGGGCACGTCTGCCACTCGTGGCAGGAATTAGCGCAGCGCAGACTTACTGCCATGCTGATTCTCCTCGCACTCGCCGTGATCGCCCTGGTCCTCCTCGACCGCAACCACCAGCCCGGACACCGCATGGCGGGCTCGACCGACATCGACGACCGCGACCGGGCGCGCGTCCGCGCCGAGCTGGCCTACGCCCGGCCGGTCACCCGCCACCAGGTCAGCGCCAGGAGGGCAGCCACAGTTCGGCTTGCCACCGGGCCTCGGTGATCGAGTCGCCGTTGAGGATGGGCCACAGCCAGACGAAGTTGGCCACCACGAGTCCGACGTACAGCGCGACGGCGAGCAGGCCGGTGCCCCGGCGCTCGGGGCCCTCCCTGCTCGACCCGAGCACGTGCCCCAGCGCCAGCACCAGGCCCAGCACCAGGAACGGCGCCATCGGGGCGGCGTAGAAGAAGTACATCTGGCGGTCGATGTTGATGAACCAGGGCAGCAGACCCGCCATGTACCCGACCATGACGGCCGCGTAGCGCCAGTCCAGGCGGGCGAACACCCGCCAGAGGCTCCAGGCGATCATCGGCAGCGCCAGCCACCACAGCGCGGGCGTGCCGATGAGCATGGTGGCCGAGACGCAGGTGACCTCGCCGCAGCCGGTCGTGGAGCCCTCGTAGTAGTAGAGCATCGGACGCAGGCCCATGGGCCAGGTCCAGGGCTTGGACTCCCACGGGTGTTCCTCGCCCGGCTTGGTCACCAGCTCGGTGTGGAAGGTCAGGACCTTCTCGCTGTTCTGCAGCAGCGAGCCGACCGCGCCCTTGATGACCGACCACGGGTCCGTGCCCTCGGTGGCCACCAGGTGCCGGTCGATCGAGGTCTCGCCGCCGAACCAGCCCCACCAGGTGGCCAGGTAGGCCAGCAGGCCGACGCCGACGATCGCCCACAGCCCGGGCAGGACGTCGCGCACGAGTGCGCCGACCCAGGGCCTGCGCACCCCGGCCGCGCGCCGCGCCGTGGCGTCGAACAGCACGATGAGCAGGCCGAACGCGGCCACGTAGTACAGGCCCGACCACTTCACCGCGCAGGCGAGGCCGAGCATGACGCCCGCGCCGAAGCGCCACCACCGCACGCCGAGCCTCGGGCCGAACGGCGACTCGGCCGCCCAGCCCTCGGCGACCGCCGTGGCCAGCCGCGCGCGGGTCTGGTCGCGGTCGACGAGCACGCAGCCGAACGCGGCGACCACGAAGAACACCAGGAAGGCGTCGAGCATGCCCATGCGCGACTGCAGGTGCGAGACGCCGTCGGCGATGATCAGCAGCCCGGCGATCGCGCCGAGCAGGGTCGAGCGGGTCAGCCTGCGGGCGATCCGGACGACCATGATGATCACCAGCGTGCCCGCGAGCGCGGCGGTGAACCGCCAGCCCCACCCGTTGTAGCCGAACAGCCACTCGCCGACCGCGATCAGCGACTTGCCCAGCGGCGGGTGCACCGTGAGCGAGTAGCCGGGGTTGTCCTCGAAGCCGCCGTTGCGCAGCATCTGCCACGCCTGGGGCACGTAGTGCTTCTCGTCGAAGACCGGCGTGCCCTTGTCGGTCGGGTACCCCAGGTTCTGGAACCGGACGATCCCGCCGATCAGCCCGATGACGGCCGTCACCAGCCACGCCCGCGCCCGATCCGACGGCATGGGCCGCCCGGTCACCCGCAGCCGGGCCCGCTCCACCGCGTCGGACACCCGCGGCCCGGGGACCGCCGCCCGCTCAGCCGAGTCATCGGCAACCAGGACGCTCACGAGGGGAGATCGTAGGCCGCCCGATGTGCGATCCGCGTCGGGCTTCGCGCGTACGCTGACCGATCGTGGCGACTACCTACCGTCCGACCCCGGCGTACACCGCCGTCTACGCCGTGACCACGGGGATCGCCGCGGGTGCTGGCGTGCTGGCGATCCACCTGACGATCGACGCGATCACCGGTCGTTGGCAGGTGGCCGGGGCGCTGATCGCGGCAGGCGGCATCGGCCTGGTCATCGGTGCGCTCACCGCGGGCGCCGTCCGCCGCCGGTCGCTGACCCTGGTGCACGACGGCCTGGTGGTGGTCCGCGACCACGTCCGCACGGTCCTGCGCTGGCGGGACTTCGAGCAGGTCCGCACGATCGGCCTGTTCAAGCGGGACGAGCTGGTGTTCCGCGCCGCCGAGACCACGGCGGTCGACCCGGACAAGCCCGCCCCCCGGAAGGCGGTGGAGCGGATGCGCAGGAACGGCTCCGACCGGACGGTGATCGTCAGCGACTTCGTGCCGGACTGGAAGTCCACCGACCTCCACACCGCCGTCCGCAGGCACTCCCGTGGCTGAGGGCAGGCTCATCCTCGCGGGCACGCCGCTGGGCAACGCCGCCGACGCCTCGCCGCGGCTGCGGGACGCCCTGGAGTCCGCCGACGTCATCGCCGCGGAGGACACCCGGCGCACGAAGACGCTCGCCGCCGCGCTGGCCGCCCAGCCGCGCGGTCGGTTCGTCAGCTTCTACGACGCCGTCGAGGCGCAGAAGACCGAGGGCCTGGTCGACGCCGTCCGCGAGGGGCAGACCGTCCTGCTGGTCACCGACGCGGGCATGCCCAGCGTCTCCGACCCCGGGTACCGGCTGGTCGTCGCCTGCGCCGCGGCGGACCTGCCGATCACCTGCCTGCCCGGGCCGTCCGCGGTGACCACCGCGCTGGCGCTGTCCGGGCTGCCGTGCGACCGCTTCTGCTTCGAGGGGTTCGCCCCGCGCAAGCCGGGGGAGCGCACGCGCTGGCTGGAGCAGCTCAGGGCCGAGCCGCGCACGGCCGTCCTCTTCGAGTCGCCCCACCGCCTGCACAGCCTCCTGGTCGACGCCGCCGCCGTGCTCGGCGCGGGCAGGAGGGCCGCGGTGTGCCGGGAGCTGACCAAGACGTACGAGGAGGTCAAGCGCGGCACGCTGGCCGAGCTGGCCGACTGGGCCGAGGCCGGGGTCAAGGGCGAGATCACCGTCGTCCTCGCGGGGGCCGAGCCCGAGGCGCCCGACCTGGACACCCTGGTCGCCCGGGTCAAGGCGATGGCGGCCGACGGCGCCCGCCTCAAGGACGCCGCCGCCGCCGTCGCCGCCGAGACCGGCGTCAGCAAGAAGGCCCTGTACGACGCGGCCGTCCGCTAGGCGTTCTCCCGCTGGAACGTGCGCACGCCCCAGAACAGGGCGAGCGCGGTCATCGCGAACAGCACCAGCGAGCCGGTGAGCAGCGCGTCGGTGGTGAAGTCCCCGCGGAAGGACGCCCGCTCGATGTCGACCACGTGCGTGAACGGGTTCCACCGCGACAGCTCGTACAGCCAGGCCGGGGCCAGCCCCTGGGTGATCGGGATGAAGATCCCCGACAGCAGCAGCACCGGCATCAGCACGGTGTTGAGGATGGCCGGGAACGCCTCCTCGTTCTTCAGCCGCAGCGCCAGCGCGTAGGAGCAGGACGCCAGCGTCACCGACATCAGCCCGACGATCACCAGCGTCAGCGCGATCGCGCCCGCCGAGGCCCGCAGGTCGAAGATGGTGAACGCCATCACCAGGATGATCACCGCCTGGGCGATCGTCTGCAGCGCGTCGCGCAAGACCCGGCCCAGCAGCAGGGCCAGCCTGCTCGCCGGGGTCACCCGCAGCCGCTCGACCACGCCGGTGCGCAGGTCGGCCAGCAGCCCGAAGCCGACGAACGAGCTGCCGAACAGCGCGATCTGGATGATCAGCGCCGGGGTGAGGATCTGCCACGCCGTGCCCGGCGGGAACCCCGGCGTGCTCTCGGTGATGCGCTCCAGCAGCGGCCCGAAGAAGAAGAGGTACAGCACCGGCTGCATCAGCCCGATCCCGATCCACGCCGGGTTGCGCAGCGACAGGATCATGTCCCGCCGGAAGATCAGCCACGTGTCACGCAGGAACATGCTCGGCCTCCGTCTGGTCCGCGTCGCGCAGCGACCGCCCGGTCAGGGTCAGGAACACGTCGTCCAGGGTGGGGCTGTGCACCTGGAGGGACGTCGTGGCGATGCCCGCCGCGTCCAGGCCGCGCAGCAGCTCGGCGAGGGCCTGGTCGCCGCGCGGCACCCGGAACCGCACGGCGTCGCCTTCGGTCGACACCTCGGTCGCCTGGGGCACCCGCCGGGCGATCTCGGCGGCGCGCGGCACGTCGTCGGCGACGACCGAGACCGCCACCAGGTCGCCGGACACCTGCGCCTTCAGCGCCGCGGGCGTGCCCTCGGCGACGATCCGGCCGTGGTCGATCACCAGGATGCGGTCGCACAGCGCGTCGGCCTCGTCCAGGTAGTGCGTGGTCAGGAAGACCGTCGTGCCGTGGGTGTCGCGCAACGCGCGGATGTGCTCCCACAGGTTGGCGCGGCTCTGCGGGTCGAGCGCGGCCGTGGGCTCGTCGAGGAAGACGAGCTTGGGGTCGTGCACCAGCCCGAGCGCGATGTCCAGCCGCCTGCGCTGGCCGCCGGACAGCGTCTTGACCAGCCGGTCGGAGAGCCCGGACAGGTCCAGCCGCTCGCCCAGCTCGACGCCGCGCCTGCGCGCCTCCGCCTTGCCCAGCCCGTACAGCCTGCCCTGCAGCTCCATCTCCTCGCCGACCTTGGCGTTCGGCGTGGCGCCCGCGCCCTGGGCCACGTAGCCGATGCCGCGGCGCACGCCCAGCGGGTCGCCAGCCAGGTCGTGCCCGGCCACGGTCGCGGTGCCCGCCGTCGGCCTGATCAGCGTGGTGAGCATCCGCAGTGTCGTCGTCTTCCCGGCGCCGTTGGGCCCGAGGAACCCGACGAGCTCCCCGGCCGCGACGTCCAGGTCGACACCCCGGACCGCCTCCACGGACCGGCCGCGCGCGGTGAACGTCCGCGCCAACCCCCGTGCTGTGATCACCCGTCCCCCTCTAATCAAGTTTGACTATCGCGGCTCAGCCTACGCTGGCTAGTCAAGTTTGAATTGTCAGTCGTCGGCCATCCGGTACGCGCCGTCGAGCAACCGCCGCCGCAGCCCGGACGACCAGTCGATGTCCGCCCTGACCTGCGCCAGCCACAGCCGGACCTGCTCGATGACGTGCTCCGGGCTCTCATACGGCGTCCGGTCGCCCCAGGACTCCAACTCGGCGACCGCGGTCCGCAGCTCGGCCAGCCGCTCGTCGAGCGCGGCCACGGCCTCGGCGCGCTCCAGCACCGGCAGCATCGCCACGGCGGCGTTGAGCATGAACGGGTCGCGGGTGACCCGCAGCCCGGCGCGCACCAGGTCGCGCAGTTCGCGCTCGCCCGCCTCGGTCACCGCGTACCGCATCCGGTCCGGGCCTGCCTCGCGCGCGTCGTCGGGCGCCTCGACCAGCAGCCCGTCGGCGGCGGCCTTGCGGATGGCGTGGTAGATCGACCCGGGGTTGATCCGGGCCCACTCCTGGGCGTTCCAGCCCATCAGCTCGGCGCGGACCTTGTAACCGTGCGCGGGGCCCGCTCCCCGGATGATCCCGAGGACCAGCATCCGCGTGGCCGACATCGCAGTCCTCCCTGACGGGGTCGCTCTTGACGTCCGTAGGCTAGGCCGCCATGAGCACCCCAGTGCTGACCGCGGTCGCCTGGCCCTACGCCAACGGGCCCCGCCACATCGGTCACGTCTCCGGTTTCGGTGTCCCTTCGGACGTCTTCTCCCGCTACATGCGCATGGCGGGCCACCGGGTGCTCATGGTCAGCGGCACCGACGAGCACGGCACGCCGATCTCGGTGCAGGCCGACAAGGAGAACCTGACCGCCCGCGAGCTGGCCGACAAGTACAACCGCGTCATCGCCGAGGACCTGCAGGGCCTGGGCCTGTCCTACGACCTGTTCACCCGCACCACCACGGGCAACCACTACAAGGTCGTGCAGGACCTGTTCATGGCGCTGTGGCGCAACGGCTACATCGTGCCCAAGACGCAGATGGGCGCGATCAGCCCGTCGACCGGCCGCACGCTGCCCGACCGCTACATCGAGGGCACCTGCCCCATCTGCGGCTACGACGGCGCCCGCGGCGACCAGTGCGACAACTGCGGCAACCAGCTCGACCCCGCCGACCTGATCAACCCCAAGTCGCGGATCAACGGCGAGACGCCGAAGTTCGTCGAGACCGAGCACCTGTTCCTCGACTTGCCCGCGTTCACCGAGACGTTGGGCTCCTGGCTGTCCACGCGCACCGAGTGGCGGCCGAACGTGCTCAAGTTCAGCCAGAACCTGCTCGACGACCTGCGCCCCCGGGCGATGACCCGCGACCTCGACTGGGGCGTCCCCGTCCCGCTGGACGGCTGGCGCGACGCCCCGATGAAGCGGTTCTACGTCTGGTTCGACGCGGTGATCGGCTACCTGAGCGCCTCCGTCGAGTGGGCCCGCCGCACCGGCGACGCCGACGCGTGGAAGGAGTTCTGGACCCCCGACGCCCAGGGCTACTACTTCATGGGCAAGGACAACATCGTCTTCCACTCGCTGATCTGGCCCGCGCTGCTGCTCGGCCAGAACGGCGCGGGCGACAAGGGCGGCGAGCCGGGCGCGTTCGGCACGCTCAACCTGCCGACCGAGGTCGTCTCCAGCGAGTTCCTGACGATGAGCGGGTCGAAGTTCTCCACCTCCCGCGGCACCGTGATCTACGTGCGCGACTTCCTGCGCGACTTCGGCCCGGACACGCTGCGGTACTTCATCTCCGTGGCGGGCCCTGAGAACCAGGACACGGACTTCACCTGGGAGGAGTTCGTCCGGCGGACGAACTTCGAGCTGGCCAACGAGTGGGGCAACCTGGTCAACCGCTCGGTCTCCATGGCGCACAAGAACGTCGGCGCGATCCCCACGCCGACCGCGCTGACCGGCGAGGACATCGCCCTGCGCGAGCAGGCCCGCGCCGCGTTCGGGGTCGTAGGCGACAACCTGCGCCGCTCGCGGTTCAAGGCAGCGGCCTCCGAGGCCATGCGCGTGGTGTCGGCGGCGAACAAGTACCTGTCGGACCAGGAGCCGTGGAAGCGCAAGGACGACCCCGAGCGCCGCGACACGATCCTCCACACGGCCCTGCAGGTCGTCTCCGACGCCAACACGCTGCTGACGCCCTTCCTCCCGCACGCCGCGCAGAAGGTGCACGAGGCGCTGGGCGGCACGGGCGTGTGGTCGGCGCAGCCGCGCATCGACGAGGTCACCGACCTCGACGTGCCCGAGCGCGCCTACCCGATCCTGACCGGTGACTACGCCGCCGAGCAGGCCAAGTGGGAGTCGGTGGACATCGAGGTCGGCAGGCCGCTGGCCAAGCCGTCCCCGCTGTTCGCCAAGCTGGACGCCGAACTGGGCGACACCGGGCCCGAGTGGGCCCCGATCGCCCCGTGACGCCCCGCCGCGGCGAGCGTCCGCCGATCCCGGAGCCGCTCCCGGCCCCGGTGGTCGACGCGCACACGCATCTCGACGCGTGCGCGGCGGGCCGGGGGGTCGAGGCCGACGCCGCCGCGGTGTCCGAAATGGTGGATCGCGCGGCGGCGGCCGGGGTCGGCCGGGTGATCACCGTGGCCGACGACCTCGCCGCCGCCCGCTGGGCGGCCGAGGCGGCGACCTGGGACGACCGCGTCTTCGCCGCCTGCGCCGTGCACCCCACCCGGACCGCTGATTTCTCCGATGAGGACAAAGCCGCGATCGAGGCGCTCGTCCGGCAGCCGCGCGTGGTCGCGGTGGGGGAGACGGGCCTGGACTACTACTGGGACTACTCGCCGCCCGACGCGCAGAAGGACGCCTTCGCCTGGCACATCGACCTGGCCAAACGCGTCGGCAAGCCGCTGATGATCCACGACCGCGACGCCCACGCCGACATCCTCGCCGTGCTCGACGCCGAAGGATCACCCGAAGACGTGGTGTTCCACTGTTTCTCGGGTGATCTCGATTTCGCCCGCGCCTGCGTCGATCGCGGCTACGTGCTCAGCTTCGCAGGCCCGGTGACGTTCACCAACGCCCGCCCGCTGCGCGAGGCCGCCGCGTTCGTCCCGGCCGACCGGATCCTGGTCGAGACGGATGCGCCCTATCTCACACCGCATCCGTTCCGCGGCAGGCCGAACGAGCCCTACTGCGCCGCCTACACCGCACGGGCGATCGCCGATCTCCGCGGCGTCGACGTGGCCGAGTTCGCGCAGGTGGTCTCGACAACGGCGGAGCGGCTGTTTTCGTTGCCCAGCGTGACATCCCACGATTCCGAACGTCAGGGATTGCGCTGAACGGGGGAACGTGTTGATCACGCGCTGGTGTGATGGGACTCACGAGATTGCCGGATGTGTTTGCGCAACCCCCTTGCCCTCGTTACTGTCCCGTGACCGTACCTCCCGGGGCAGCGGTGCCCAGGGAAGCCCGGAGCGAGCCAAGTACACCGTCGGGGTGGCCAGGCTGCGGGTCGACACGAGAAGACGAAGAGGTGTGAGCGGCGTGCGGGATTGCGGCTCCGCCTTGGAGGACACGACCCAGTGAGCGGTAAACAGAACGGCGGTTTCGACCGCCTCGAGCACGGCGCATTCGCGGACACCGACTGGTTCACGCCGGTCGAGAAGCCTTCCGCCGACGGGCACGAGGACGACTTCCGCGCCTGGCGCTCCCAGTTCCCCGAGTACGACTACGACACGGGGTACTCCGACTCCCTCACGATCACCCCGCAGGACGTCCGCCACGCACTCGGCCCGCAGGCCGAGGAGATCATGGCGACCGCGGGCGTGGACGTCGACGAGCTGATCCGGCTGGTCAACGCCGAGACGACCGTGCTGCCGGTCATCCCGGACGAGATCGCCGCCGAGCCGCAGCCCAAGGCGGCCCCGGGCCTGATCACCGCGGTCAAGCGGTGGAAGGCCACGTTCCTCAAGGCCACCATCGCCGCCGTGCTGACCTCGCTGATCGGCGGGGGCGCCGCGGCGATCGCCATGAACAACCAGGTCACCGTCGAGGTCGACGGCCAGGCCATGGAGGTCAACACCTACGCCGACACCGTCGGCGAGGTGCTCCAGGAGGAGGGCCTGTCGGTCGGCCAGCACGACCTGGTCAGCCCGTCCCCGGCCGCCGAGATCAACGACGACGGCCGCATCGTGCTGCAGCGCGGCCGCCCGCTGACGATGACCGTCGACGGCGAGCGCACCGAGGTCTGGGTCCGCGCGACCAACCTCGGCGAGGCGCTGCGCCAGGCCAACGCCCCGCTGGCGGGCTCGTGGGTGTCGGCCCCGGCCGACGCGCCCGTGCCGCTGGAGGGCATGGCGGTCGAGATCAAGACCGCCAAGGGGATCACCCTCTTCGACGGCGGCAAGAAGCCCGCGCCGCTGACCACGACCGCGGTGACCGTCGGCGAGCTGCTGCAGGAGCTCGGCCTCACCGTCGGCAAGGACGACGCCCTCACCCCGAAGGCCGAGACCAAGCTCAGCGACGGCGCCGAGGTCCGCATCAGCCGGACCGGCGTGACGGTGATCAACCAGAAGATGAAGATCGAGCCCCCGGTCGTCGAGGTCGAGGACCCCGAGCTCGACAAGGGCAAGACCGTGGTCGTCGAGGAAGGTGTCCCCGGCGAGCGCATCGCCACCCTCCGCATCACCTCCAAGAACGGCAAGGAGGTCAAGCGCGAGGAGATCGGCTCGAAGGTCGTCAAGGAAGCCAAGCCGAAGAAGATCAGGGTCGGCACCAAGCAGCCCCCCGTCCCGGTCATCCCGGACGGCCAGGTGTGGGACCGCCTCGCCCAGTGCGAGTCCACCGGCAACTGGGCCATCAACACCGGCAACGGCTACTACGGCGGCCTCCAGTTCAACAAGGGCACCTGGGACGCCTACGGCGGCCAGCAGTACGCCGAGTACCCCCACCAGGCCACCCGGGAGCAGCAGATCGCCATCGCCACCAAACTCCGCGACGACCGCGGCGGCTACGGCGCCTGGCCCCACTGCTCGCGCCAGCTCGGCCTCCCGACCTGACACCCAGCCCGACCGAAGCCCCGGTGCCCCGCCCCGCCACGCGGGCCACCGGGGCTTCGCCCTTTCCGGGGCCGCTTAGCAAGCCAACGCCAAAGCACCACCCGATACGAACCGTGAAAGCAGCGCAACCACCCACGAACGCAACACGCCCCACGAGCTCTGTCCGATGGGGTGGACCCGCATTCGTGGGGAGCGAAGCGTCGCTACCCTCGCCCGGGCGCGGACGGCTTCGCCGATCCGCCGCTTCTCCGCGCCCGCGACGCTTCGCTTAGGGGCCCCGCGAATGCGGGTCCACCCCATCGGACCCCCAAATCAACTCGCGAAGCGCGTCACCAATACGCCATCACGCACAGAACCGGGCAGGACGGCGCTGTGGATGCAGGCCGACACCATCCCGCGCAACCGCCGATGTCCGGCGTCATCGGGAATCCCCGAGCCCAGCCACCCCATCCGACCCGACACCCCGCCCCAACCGGGGGCCTAACCGCCCTGTTCTTCCAGGTTACCGGCGTCGCACCCTTGTCAATAGGGCTACCTCGCGAGCCTGTGGATAACTCGAAGCGCACCCCCACGGGCCCGCTGTCCCGCAGGCGCGTAAGCTATCCGGGTTGCCTCGGCGAGGCGGGTCAAGCGCCGGCGTGATCGACGTGGCGGCTGCATGACAGTCGCACGCGTTCACGCTCTCCGCGTCCCCTCCGCCGCAGGCGCTCCCAGCCCCGAGCAGCACCCCTGCCGCGTTTGAGCAAGCAAGGAGAGCAGCACCGTGTCCGAGGTACGTCTGGCCGCCGAGCAGCGCACGGAGTTTGGCAAAGGCGCCGCGCGCCGCACTCGTCGCGCGGGGCGCATCCCCGCCGTGCTTTACGGCCACGGTTCCGAGCCCAAGCACCTGTCCCTCCCGGCCCTCGAGTTCGCCCGCGTCGTCCGCGAGCACGGCAACAACGCCGTGCTGACCCTGGACCTCGGCGCGGAGACGGAGTTGGCGCTGACCAAGACGGTCACCACCCACCCGCTGAAGAACTACATCGAGCACGTCGACCTGCTGCTGGTCAAGCGCGGCGAGAAGGTCACCGTCGACGTGCCGGTGCACGTGGTCGGCGACGCCGCCAGCGGCACCCTGGTCAACCAGGAGCTGACCACCGTGCAGCTGGAGGTCGAGGCCCTGCACATCCCCGAGGGCGTCGAGGTCAGCGTGCAGGACGCGGCCGTGGGCACCCAGATCCACGCAGGCGACATCACCCTCCCGCGCGGCTCGGTCCTGGTGACCGACGCCGAGGCCCTGGTCGTGGCGGTCAACGCCGCGCCGACGGCCGAGCAGATGGAGGGCGAGCTCGACACCGAGGGCGCGGGCGTGGTCGAGGAGCCCAAGTCCGACACCGAGGAGTGAGTCGGTCCTGACGTGTGCCCCGGGCTCCCGCGAGCCCGGGGCATTGTCATGCTTGAGGGGTGGACATGGACACCGCACCGGCGGTCGTGGTCGGCCTGGGCAACCCGGGCCCTCGGTATGAAGGCAACCGCCACAACATCGGCTTCCTGGTGCTCGATGAGCTCGCGGCCCGCGTGGGCGGCAGGTTCAAGGCCCACAAGTCCGGCGCGGACGTGCTGGAGGGCAGGCTCGCGGGCAGGCGCGTGGTGCTGGCCAAGCCGCGCTCGTTCATGAACGTCTCCGGCGGCCCGGTGTCGTCGGTGGCGAAGTTCTACAAGGTGGCCGTCGCCGACCTGGCGGTCGTGCACGACGAGCTGGACCTCCCGTTCGGCACCGTGCGGCTGAAGCTGGGCGGCGGCGAGAACGGCCACAACGGCCTGCGCTCGATCACCAAGTCGCTGGGGACGCGGGAGTACACCAGGGTGCGGTTCGGCATCGGCCGCCCGCCCGGCCGGATGGACCCGGCAGACTTCGTGCTCAAGGACTTCTCCGCCACCGAGCGCAAGGACCTGGCCCTGGAGATCGACCGCTGCGCCGACGCCGTGGAGGCGCTGGTGGGCCAGGGTCTCATCGCGGCCCAGAACACCTTCCACGCGTGAAGGCGCCGCTGACCCCCGACACGGTGCGCGCCGTCACCTTCGACCGCGCGCCCCTGGGCAGGCGCGGCTACCACGAGGAGCAGGTCGACGCGTTCCTCGACCGCGTCGAGGCCGCCCTGTCCGGCGGGGCCCCGCTGACGCCGGACGACGTCCGCGCCGCCGTTTTTGACCAGGCATCCCGGATCCGCCGCGGCTACGACGAGGACCAGGTCGACGCCTTCCTCGACGCCGTCGTGGTCACCCTGTCCGAGGGCGCGGCGAACAGGACCGTCGTGATCCAGCGCGTGGTCACCCCGCCGGACGTGGTCGAGGTCCCGTTCCTGCCCCTGCCGCCCGCGCCCCCGAACGTCCGCGGCTACCGCCCCGACGACGTCGACCGCCTGTCCCGCCTGCTGACCGCGGCCGCGAAGGACCCGGCCAACGCGCCCACGGCGGCCCAGCTGGCCCAGCTGCGCCTGACCCTCACACCCCTCGTCGGCCAGGGCTACGACCCCCGCACGGTCGACGCCCTCGTGGACGCCTGGACGCTGGACCTGCGCCGCCGCGAAGCCTGACCCGCGAGCGCCGAGAACGGTGGCCGCGGCTGGCCGCTTCGGGAAGCGGCCAGCCACGGGTCGCGGTCACGATTCCGCTGCTGAGATCCCGCCCGCGAGCTGCTGCCCGGCCGCCGCGCGGCGGAGCTTGCCGGACGGGGTCTTCGGGAGCGTGCCGGGCGGCAGGACCAGGACCGCGCTCGGCCGCGCGTTGACCGACTCGAACACCCGCGCCCCGACCTCGCGCTTGATGCGCTTCTCCTCGGCATCGTCGCCCGCCGAGCGGGACTCCACGACGACGGCGAAGCGCTCGCGCCGCGAGCCCGCGTCCAGGCGCACCGCGACGGCGTTGCCCGCGCGCACCCCCTCGACGCCGACCGCGGCGCGCTCGATGTCGGTCGGGTAGATGTTGCGGCCCGCGAGGATGATGACGTCCTTCTGCCGCCCGCAGATCACGATCTGACCGTCCACTGTGTATCCGATGTCGCCGGTCGCCAGCCAGCCGTCGGCGTCCTGGGTCGGCACGGGGCCGTCGACGGTCAGGTATCCGGGCGTGACGGCCTCGCCGCGCAGCTGGATCTCGCCGACCTCGCGCTCGCCCAGCACCTCGCCGGACTCGGACACGATCCGCGCCTCCAGGCCGGGCAACGGCTTGCCCAGCACCGCGAACGCGCGCGAGCCCTCCGGCGACGGCACCGCCTTGTTCTCCGCCTCCAGCAGTTCGGCGTCGATGTGGTCCAGCGTCAGCCCGGTGCCCAGCGGCGCGAACGACACCGCCAGCGTCGTCTCGGCCATGCCGTACGCCGGGAACACGCACCGCGGGTCCAGGCCGAACCGCGCGCCCTGCGTGACGAACGCCGACACCGCGGCCTCGTCGATCGGCTCGGCGCCGTTCAACGCGATTCGCAGGGAGGACAGGTCGTACGCGTTGTCGTCGTCCACATTGGAGAGACGGCGGCCGAGCAGCGCGTACGCGAAGTTCGGCGCGGCGGTGATCGTGCCCCGGTAGCGGGAGATGAGGTCCGCCCACAGCAGCGGGCCGGTCAGGAACTCGACCGGCGTGACCTTGACCAGCTCCAGCCCGACCGTCATCGGGACGGTCAGGAAGCCGACCATCCCCATGTCGTGGAACAGGGGGAGCCACGACACCATGATGTCGTTCTCGACGTCCAGTTCGGACGTCTGCGCCATCGCGGTCAGGTTGCTGTAGAGGTTGCCGTGGGTGATCCGCACGGCCTTCGGCTCGGCGGTGGACCCGCTGGTCAGCTGCAGCAGCGCGGGGGAGTCCTCGTCGACATCGACGGGCTCGGCCAGCGGCTCGCCGGACTCCAGGTCGGCCAGCATCCGGTAGGCGACGCCGTGCTGGTCCAACACCGGAGCCACCGCCTCGAACGGCGCGCCGAGCAGCACCAGCTTGGAATCGATCATGGCGAGGACCCGCACGGTGTCCGCTGCCCACTCGGCGAGGTCGGTCCTCGGGGTCGGCTGGTGCAGCATGGTCACGCTGCCGCCCGCCAACCACACCGCCTGCACGGCGGGCGCGATCGCCACCGGCTCAGCGGCCAACACGGCGACCGCGCCGTTGCGGGCCAGCCCGCCCGACACCAGCGCCCCCGCCATCCGCGCGGCCCGCTCGTGCACCTGCCCCCACGTGTGCCGAACCGGCGCCTTGGGCTCCCCCGTGGTGATGCCCCGCGCCGACCCCCGGGTACGGGCCGACTCCAGCATCATGTCAACGAACCGACTCATGCGGTGGAGCCTAGTCGGCCGACCGCCCCCATCCGGATCGACAGCGCTTGTGCGGGGCAACGGGAGTGCCTGCCCGCGCCTATCCGCGCTCCGCGAGCAGGATCAACTCGGGCCACTCACCGCCTCCGCACCCACCTCGGCTGGTGACCGTTGCCCGGGCTGGTGGCCGCTGTCCTCGCCCCTCCACCAGTACGCCGTCTCGCCCGCCCGCACCGGCGCATGACAACGCCAGCCGGTCCTGTCCACGGCCGCCTGCCCCCAGCTGGGGTTCCCCGCTCCCGCAAGGCGTTCTGTCGTCCCTGTCGGGCGCGACCACACCACCCGCCCTCCCGAACCAGAGCTCCAGTTGCCTCCGCCGGGTGGGCGCCCCGGCCGCCTCGCGGGATTGGGCGCTCCACCCGCTTCGCCAGATCAGCGCTCCGGTTGCCTCCGCCGGTTGAGTGCACCGGCCAGCGCGCGGGATTGGGCGCTCCACCCGCTTCGCCAGATCAGCGCTCCGGTTGCCTCCGCCGGGTGAGCGCTCCGGCCGTCCCGTGGGATGGGGCGCTCGACCCGTTCCGCCGAATCAGTGCTCCGGTTGCCTCTGCCGAGTGCACGCCCCGGCCGCCCGGTGGGATTGGGGCGCTCGACCCGTTCCGCCGAATCAGTGCTCCGGTTGCCCCGCCGGATCACGCACCCCCAGCCGTCCGCCGGGGGTCGTCCGGCTGACGCGGCCACTCCCGCCGTCCCCTTCGGCGACGGGCGTCCTGGCGGTGGTCGCACCATTCCTGCCGTCGCTACTCCAGCGCGTCGGCCAGTTCCAGCCAGCGGGTCTCGACGTCGGCCTTCTCCTCGACCACCTGGCGGAGTTCGGCGTCGAGCTTCGCCAGGCGCTCGAGGTCCGTGCCCGCTTCGGCGACGTCGTGGTTCAGGCGGGTCTCGCGTTCGGTCAGCGTCTCCAGGCGGCGTTCGAGGCGGGCCAGTTCCTTCTGGGCCGCGCGATGTTCAGCCGATCCGGCACGCATTCCGTCGTTACCGGAGTGTCGCTTCCGATTTTGTCGGTCCTCCCCGGTAGGCTGAAGACCAAGGGGGTCAGCCCCCTGGGTGGGAGGGGTCTGTCCAGGTGGGGTGGCTCGGCGGGACAGGTATTCGTCGATGCCGCCGACCAGGTGGGTGACCTTTCCGTCGCCTAGGACGGCGTGGACGGAGTCGCAGACTCGTTCTACCAGGTAGCGGTCGTGGGAGACGACGACGAGGGTGCCTGGCCAGGAGTCGAGGAGGTCCTCCAGTTGTTGGAGGGTGTCGATGTCCAGGTCGTTGGTGGGTTCGTCGAGGAGGAGGACGTTGGGTTCGGCCATGAGGAGCCGGGCCAGTTGCAGGCGCCTGCGTTCGCCGCCGCTGAGGTCGGAGACGGGGGTCCACTGGCGGGCGGCGGGGAAGCCGAAGCGCTCGGCCAGCTGCGACGCCGACATCTCCTGCTTGCCGAGCACGACCCGCCGGGCGATCTCCTCGACGGCCTCCAGGACGCGCAGGGTCGGGGGGAGGTCGTGCAGTTCCTGGCTCAGGTGCGCCAGCCGCACCGTCTGGCCCTGGATGCGCTTGCCCGCCGACGGCTCGCGGTCGCCCGCCAGCAGCTTGAGGACCGTGGACTTGCCCGAGCCGTTGACCCCGACCAGCCCGACCCGGTCGCCCGGCCCGATCCGCCACGTGACGTCGCGCAGGATCGGCTTGGGGCCCGCGTCGATCGAGACGTCCTCCAGCTCCAGCACCGTGCGGCCGAGGCGGCGCTTGGCGAAGGCCAGCAGCTCGACGGAGTCGCGGGGCGCGGGCACGTCGGAGATCAGCGCCTCCGCCGCCTCGATGCGGTAGCGCGGCTTGGAGGTGCGCGCGGGCGCGCCGCGCCGCAGCCAGGCCAGCTCCTTGCGGGCCAGGTTGCGCCGCTTCTCCTCCAGCGTGTCGGCCAGCCGGGCGCGCTCGGCGCGGGCGTAGACCCAGTCCGCGTAGCCGCCCTCGTACTGCTCGACCCGGCCGCCGACGACCTCCCACGTCTTGGTGCACACCGTGTCGAGGAACCAGCGGTCGTGGGTGACGACGACCAGCGCCGTGCCCCGGGCCAGCAGGTGATCGGCGAGCCACTGCACGCCCTCGATGTCGAGGTGGTTGGTCGGCTCGTCGAGCACGACCAGGTCCAGCTCGCGCACCAGCGCCGCGGCCAGCGCGACCCGCCGCCGCTCGCCGCCGGACATGGTGTCGACGGGGCTGTCCATGCCCAGCGCGGTCAGGCCGAGGCCGTCGAGGATGGAGCGGATGCGCGCGTCGGCCGCCCACTCGTGCTCGGCGTCGAACGCGCTCAGCACCGCCTCCCGCACCGTCGACCCGGCGGGCAGGTCGGTGCGCTGGGTGACGACCGCCATCCGCAGGTCCCTGGCCCGGCTGACCCGGCCGCCGTCGGGCGGCTCCAGCCCGGCCAGCACCTCCAGCAGCGTGGTCTTGCCGCCGCCGTTGAGGCCCACCACCCCGATGCGGTCGCCGCTGGACACGCCGAGGGAGACCTCGTCGAGCAGCGGACGGACACCGAAGCTCTTGTTAACCTTCTCCAGGTTGACCAGGTTGGTCATTCACGCACCTTCGACCGGCACTGCACAGACCGGACCAGCCTACCCAGTGTCGCCCGTCACCCGGTTTTCACAGTTAATGGACCAGCGGGCGATGGGATCAATACCCTGTGTTCACCATTTTGACATCGGAACAATTTCCGACTACCTACGACGTAGGGTTTGTCTTGGAGGTGGAATGTTCCGCGTCATCGGTGCGGTTGTGCTCCTGGTCATCGCCGGATGCGGCACCGCCCCGGCGGGGGAGGGCGTGGTGCCAGCGCAGCTGGGCCGGGAGATCCAGATCAGGGCCACCGGCAGTCCCACGCTGGCGACCATGTGGCTGGACAGCGTCAAGCCGGTGACCTGCACCGAGCCGGGCAGCCTCCCGCCCAACCGCGGCCACTACCTCGCCGCGACGATCGTGCTGCAGACCACCGAGGATTACGAGCCCGACTGGGGCTGGTGGATGAGCGCGAGCGACTTCTCCACGATCGACTCGAACGGGCAGGAGAACGGGCGAGGAATCATCACGTCCTGCCTTCCGGACAGCCACTACCTCGTCGACGACTTCTACCTCTCCGACTCCGGCTACTACGGCGTCGTCCTCCTCGATTCCGCTGCCGAGCACGGCACCCTCGTCTACAGCCCGCACAACCTGGCGGGCGACACCGAGGGCTGGAGTTGGGAGTTCTAGCCCGCATCCCGTTCGGGTGGCTACCGGTGCGGGCACTGCCCGCGGCCGGGTAGACAGGAAACGGTCCCCCTCCCCGCCTGGTGACACCGACAGGACAGGAGGAGAGGCGTGTCCCACCGCAATCGCATTCTCGCCGCCGCGTGCGCAGTCGCCGCGGTGCTGGCCATCCCGGTCTTCGGCGCGGCTTCGGCGCCCGGGCAGGCGCAGGCCGAGCAGGTGATCACGGTCTTCGGCACCCGGGGGCAGTTCACGCTGCCGGGCGCGCCCACCGTGGGCGCGACGTTCCTCGCGGGCGGCGAGCTGGCCGACGCGCGCAAGGCCCCGGTCGGACGGGCGGTGTCGTCGTGCACCCTCGCCGAGATCAGCACCGCCGTGCCGCCGGTCCTGACCGCGCACTGCTCGACCGTCTTCCGCCTGGACGGCGGCGACATCCACATGTCCAGCCTGCGCGAGTACGCGAACGGGACCTTCAAGAACACGACCTTCGCCGTCACCGGCGGAACCGGCGAGTACAGCGCGGCGCGCGGTCAGACCCGGGCCGTGCTGGCGGACTCGAAGGCGGTCGTCTACCGGTTCGACGTCACGCTGATCGACTGACCAGCAGATCACCGCGGATGGGCGCGTCCGGGGCGCCGGTGTTGGCGACGACGACGAGGTCACCGCCCTGCCACTGGCCCCCGGCCAGCGCGACCGCGGCCACGCCCGGCGCGGGGCCGCCCGGCCAGTCGATCGGGCCCGCGATCGTGGGGACCCGGGCGCGCCCGATCGCCTCGGCCAGCGCGGCCGGGTCGGTGGGGTCGGCCGCGTGCGCGAAGGCGTGCAGGGCGACCTCGAACAGGGCGTGCGCCAGGCCGAGCGGCTGCGCCCACGGCCTGCCGGTCGACTCCGTGTAGGCACTGGCCAGTTCCGCGGCGGTCGTGCCGTCCACACTGGACACGTAAGGGTGGTCCGGGGTCCAGTAGACGATGGTGGCGACGCGGTCCAGGTTGTGCCGCCGCACGCCGAACGGGTAGGTCAGCCACCGGGAGCAGGTGACCAGCCGGGGCGGGGCCGCCTGCGCGAGGAACGCGGCCAGGTCGGCGGCGGTCGCCGCGCTGGTGACGACGTCGACGTCGGCGAACGCGGCGATCTGGGGCGCGAAGTCCGGCGTCCGCTCGGTGTAGGCGGGCTCGTGCACCATCACCCGGTCGCGGCAGGCGGGCAGGAAGCCCCGGCGCAGCGCGGCGCCCTGCATGCCGTCGTTCCACAGGCACCCCACCGTGGCCCGCTCCGCGACCCGGTCCCACAGCTCGGCGAAGGCGCGCGCGATGTCGTCCAGGCCCCACGCGAAGTGGAAACCGGACGACCGGTACAGCTGCCAGGGCAGCGTCGTGGACAGACACGGCACGCCGAGCCGGTCGCACGCGTCGGCGGCGGCCGGGAGGACCGTGCTGCCCGCCATGGTCAGCACGATGGGCACCCGGTGCTCGACCACCAAACGCTCAACCGCCCGCCGCGCGCCCTCGGGCGTCGAGCGACTGTCGGCGGTGAAGATCCGCGCCCTGCCCGCGAACCGCGCGGCGACGAAGTCGAGCGGCTCCCCCAACGCCGAGAGCCTGCCCGTCCTGGGCACGACCACCCCGATCCGCAGCGACATGGGACAGGGCTACCAGCGCGCCCGACACCCCTCAACCGCAGTCACCCGACCGGTTACCGGTCCCGGCACGACCCGGATGGTCAGGCGTGCACTTCCGGCGGCACCGGCCGCGGCGCGTCCTCGCCGCCGATCACCCGGGCGCCGGGGACCGGGCCGTGGGCCACGCGGACGGTGCGGCAGACGCCCGCGCCCGCCAGCTCGGCGGCCACGCGCAGCGCCGCCTGCTCGTCGGCGCACAGGAACGCGCAGGTGGGGCCGGAGCCGGACACCGTGCCCGCCAGCGCGCCCGCGTTCACCCCGGCGCGCAGCGTGCGGCGCAGGCCGGGCCGCAGGGACACCGCGGCGGCCTGGAGATCGTTCCCGAGCAGCAGGGCCAGCTGCCGGGGGTCGCCGGTCGCCAGCGCCTCCAGCACCGGCTCGACCGCGCCCGCCCGGGGCGGGGCGCCCTCCGCGCGCAGGCGGTCGAGCTCGCCGAACACCTTCGGGGTGGACAGGCCGCGGCGGTCGAAGGCCAGGACCCAGTGGTAGGTGTGCCGGGAGAGCACCGGCACCAGCTGCTCGCCGCGCCCGGTCCCCAGCGCCGTCCCGCCGTACAGGGTGAACGGGACGTCGCTGCCGATGCGCGCGGCCAGCCGGGCCAGGTCGTCGCGGGTGACCTCCAGCCGCCAGAGCGCGGACAGGCCCACCAGCGTCGCCGCGGCGTCGGCGCTGCCGCCCGCCATCCCCCCGGCCACCGGGATGCCCTTGCGGATCACCACGCGCACGCGCGGCTCCTCCGGGTCGCGCCCGGAGAACCGCGCCAGCTCCTGCACCGCGCGCCACGCCAGGTTGGACGGGCCGGTCGGCACGGCGTCGGCGTTCTCGCCGACGACCTCCACGCCCGGCTCGTCCGCGACGGCCACGGTGACCTCGTCGGTCAGCGACAGCGCCTGGAAGACCGTCGTCAGGTCGTGGTACCCGTCCGGCCGCACGTCGCCCACCGCGAGGTGCAGGTTCACCTTGGACGGCACGCGAACGGTGACGGGATGCGGTACGACGGCGAGCACCCGACCAGCCTACGGGTCAGGCGGCGATGCCCTCCGGCCCCCGCACCGGACGCTTGACCACGCCGCCGCGCTCGCTGATCCAGGACAGCGTCGATTCCGCCTGCGGGCCGGACACCCCGAGCAGGAAGCGCGCGACCGGGGTTTCACCCACCCGGGTCAGCCCGCCGCCGATCACCGAGACGTCCGTGCCGAAGCGGCCGCTGGCCTCCGGCAGCAGCGCGCCGACCGCGGCGAAGCCGATCAGCACGACCTCGGCCGTGCGGTCGTGCGCGGCGCGCACGGACTCCGGGGTGTCGATCGCGGGCAGCAGCGCGTCGGCGATCGGGCTGCCCGGGTTCTGGATCAGCGACAGCAGCGAGCCGTTCGCCGCGACCCGGCCGCCGTCGAGCAGGGCGACGTCGTCGGCGATGCGCCGGGCGACACCGCCGTCGGAGGTCGTGACCAGCACGGTCGTGCCCAGCTCGCTGCGCGCGCGGTCCAGCACGGCCAGCACGCCAGCGGCGCCGTCGGCGTCGAGGCCCGCGGTCGGGTCGTCGGCCAGCAGCAGGCCGGGATCGCCGATCAGGGCGCGGGCGATCTCGACCCGGGCGCGCTGACCCGGGGTCAGGTCGGCGGGGGTGGCGCCCGCCCGCGCGGTCAGGCCGATCAGGTCCAGCAGCCTGCCGACGCGCTCGCGGCGCTGCGGGCCGTCGATGCCCGCCTGCTCCAGCGGCATCGCGATGTTGCCTGCCGCGGTGCGCTGCGGCAGCAGCTCGCCGTGGCCGACCACGCCGATGCGGCGGCGCGCGGCGCGCAGGCGGCGCTGGTCGAGCGCGGCGGTGTTGTAGCCCTCGACGCGGACGACGCCGCTGTCGGGCCGGTCCTGCAGGGAGACGAGCCGGGCGAGGGTCGACTTGCCCGACCCGGCGGCGCCCACGACCCCGGTGATGGCGCCGGGGGCGAGGTCGAGTGTGACGTCGTCGATGGCGACGACCTGGCCGGTGCCGGTCCAGAAGGTCTTGGTGGCGTTCTCAACGGTGATCATGACAGGGCTCCAGGCGCGCCCACGCGCCCCCAGGCGCGCGGGAAGAAGGGGTGTCCGAAGTGGATGAAGGCGACGGGCTACAGCTGGATCAGCTGGATACGCGCATTCGCCGACAGCCGGTCACGGTGCGCCTGCACTCGTCGATGACCCGCCTGCGGGTGAGAATCCCCATGTGGTTCCTCCATCGGTCCTGGCGGTAGCACCTGCCCGCGGTGGGTGGTTGCTGCGGCGTCACAGAGCCAGGTCTCTCGGCCGCTCCTGATGGATAGCTGACCCGAGTACACCCGATCGCCTGGTCGCCGCGCAACCCGCTTATGGCAGGTTCGGCCGTACCGTTCGCAACGTCACACTCTCGGAGTGCGGACCAGGACCCCGAACGGTCTACTACCGGCGGGTATGCGCGTGTTGAGCAATCCGCACGAAGTCGCCGACGGCCAGTTGCTCACCGCGCGCCCCGGGATCGACACCGGCGGCGACCAACGCCGCCTCGGCCGCGGCCGCCGACCCGGCCCAGCCCGCCAGCGCCGCCCGCAGCGTCTTGCGCCGCTGCGCGAAGGCCGCGTCGATCACCGCGAACACCGCGTCGCGGTCGGCGTCCGGCTGCTCGCGCCGCTCCAGCAGCACCAGCGCCGAGTCGACGTTGGGCACCGGCCAGAACACCGCCCTCGGCACGGTCGCCACCCGCCGGGCCGAGGCGTACCAGGCGATCTTCACGCTCGGCACCCCGTACACCCGCCCGCCCGGCCCGGCCGCCATCCGGTCGGCCACCTCGGCCTGCACCATGACGAGCACCCGCCGCAGCGTCGGCACGACGGCCAGCAGGTGCAGCACCACCGGGACGGCGACGTTGTACGGCAGGTTCGCCACCAAAGCCGTGGGCGCCAACGGAAGCGTGGACACCTTCATGGCGTCGTCGCACACCACGGTCAGCCGGTCGGCCAACTCCGGCGCGCGGTCCTCGACGGTCGCGGGCAGCCGCGCCGCCAGCACCGGGTCGATCTCCACCGCGACGACGGCGGCGCACGCGGGCAGCAGGGCCAGCGTCAGCGACCCGAGGCCCGGCCCGACCTCCAGCACGACGTCGTCGGGGGCGAGGTCGGCGGTGGCCACGATCCGCCGCACGGTGTTCGGGTCGTGGACGAAGTTCTGCCCCAGCTTCTTGGTCGGCCGCACGCCCAGCGACTCGGCCAGCGCCCGGATCTCCACCGGCCCCAGCAGGCTCACGACTTCTCCCGCAGTCCCGGCTTGCCCTCCAGGTTGGACAGCCCGTTCCAGGACAGGTTGACCAGGTGCGCGGTCACCTCGTCCTTCTTCGGCTTGCGCGCCTCCAGCCACCACTGGCCGGTCAGCGCCACCATGCCCACGAGCGCCTGCGAGTAGAGCGCGGCGAGCTTCGCGTCGTAGCCGCGCTTGCTGAACTGCACCCCGAGGATGTGCTCGACCTGGCTGGCGATGTCGTTCAACAGGCTGGAGAACGTCCCGGTGGACGTGGCGACCGGCGAGTCGCGGACCAGGATGCGGAAGCCGTCGGTGGAGCCCTCGATGTAGTCGAGCAGCGCCCTGGCCGCCCGCTCCAGCAGCAGCCGGGGGTGCGCGTCCTCCGACAGCGCCCGCGTCATGCCCGCCAGCAGCGACTGCATCTCCCGGTCCACCACGACGGCGTAGATCCCCTCTTTGCCGCCGAAGTGCTCGTACACGACGGGCTTGCTGACGTTGGCCCGGTGCGCGATCTCCTCGACCGACGCCGCCTCGAAGCCCTTCTCGGCGAACAGGGCGCGGGCCACGTCCAGCAGCTGCTCCCGACGTTCCCTGCCGCTCATGCGCACGCGAGCCACCGCGGACACCTCCGTTCCGGCGCCCGCGGCGCTGCGTCGCCGCCTCCCCGCCACCCGGGGGAGCCTAGTGCTCTCCCCGGGGGCGGGCCGCCGCTACTTCGCCGAGATCTTCTCCAGCCGCTGCGGGGTGGGCCAGCGCACGTCAGTGGCCCAGCCGAACTTCTCGAACAGCCAGATGAGCCGCGCCGAGGTGTCGATCTGGCCCTTGAGCACGCCGTGCCGGGCGCAGGTGGGGTCGGCGTGGTGCAGGTTGTGCCAGGACTCGCCGAAGCTCAGGATCGCCAGCGGCCAGAAGTTGGCGGCCTTGTCGCGGCTGGCGAAGGGCCGCTCGCCGATCATGTGGCAGATCGAGTTCGTCGACCAGGTGACGTGGTGCAGGATCGCGACGCGCACCAGGCCCGCCCAGAAGAACGCGGTGAACGCGCCCCACCACGACCAGGTCAGCAGGCCGCCGATGAGCGCGGGCAGGATCAGCGTCAGGCCGGTGAGCAGCGGGAACAGCTTGTTGATCCGCACGATGTCGCGGTCGGCCAGCAGGTCGGGCGCGAAGCGCTGCTTGTTGGTCACGCTGTGCTCGAACAGCCAGCCCATGTGGGCGTGCCAGAAGCCCTTGGCCAGGGCCACCGGCGAGGTGCCGAACAGCCAGGGCGAGTGCGGGTCGCCGTCGCGGTCGGAGAAGGCGTGGTGGCGGCGGTGGTCGGCCACCCAGGTGATGGGCGGGCTCTGCACGGCCATGCTGCCCATGACGGCCAGGACGATCTTCAGCGGCCGGTTGGCCTTGAACGAGCCGTGCGTGAACAGCCGGTGGTAGCCGACGGTGACGCCGAGTCCGGAGAAGTAGAAGAAGAACACCGCCAAGGCGACGTCCAGCCAGGTGAGGCCCCAGCCCCAGGCCAGTGGCACCGCCGCGATCAACGCCGCGAACGGCAGCAGGACGAACACGTACACCCCGATGCGGGTGGCCAGGTTCCGCTGCCCCTCGATCAACGGCTTCGGCCCCGCGCTGACGGTTGCTGTCATGGGTTCCCTCTCTTGCCGATCCACCTGCTAAGGGCAGGCTCACCTACGCCTCCGTAACCTTCGTTAGCGTAAGCGGAACGCCCTTTGCCCGACATATGGCATTCGGTGGTACCCGCCACCCGGACGACGCCAACCTCGCGGCCCGTCGGGACGCTCCGCGATCACCCGAACCGCCTGCGTGCACGGGGCCCACGATCATGTGACGCCGATAACACCCGATCGGACGCGAGAGTAGGCCAATCGCCCGGGTACTGGTGCTCCCCGATGGCGAACCATGCCACGATGGGGCCCGCGTACGAGCCCCGGTTCGTTCGATCCGCCGTGGTGTAATGGCAGCACCTTGGATTTTGGTTCCAATGGTTCAGGTTCGAATCCTGGCGGCGGAGCACGTTCAACCCCACCGACTCGCCAAGGGGTGCAGCGACGCACGTGGACGCCGAGCAGCGGGACGACGCAGACCTGCCCGCGTTGGAGGAGCGCTCCGACGCCTGGCTGGTGGGCCGTGCCCGGGAGCTGCTCGCGATCATCCAGACCTCCCCGGCCGCCGAGCGCCGCAGGCACACCGCCGAGGTCGACCGCCTGCTCGCCGAGGCCCAGCACCGGGGCGAGCCGCGCATGGTCGCGCAGCTGCTGCGCTCGGCCGTCGCGGTCCGGGTGGTCAACGCCGAGCTGGCCGACTCAGCCGAGCCGCTGCTCGACGAGATGCTCGCCCACACCCGCCGCCACGGCCTGGTCGTGCTGCAGGCCGACGCGCACGCGCTGCGCGGGCGCAGGCTGCTCATCGCCGGGGCCGAGGACGCCGCGCTCACCGAGGCCGCGGTCGCGCTGGCCATGCTGGACGAGGACATCACCCCCGACGTCATGCTCGGCGGCCGCACCTGGGACATGATCATGGCCTCGACGCTGCTGGACATCGGCAGCGTGCTCACCCAGCTGGGCGTCTACGAGGTCGCCGACCAGGTGATGACCCGCGCGCACAAGTGCATCCGCGCCTCGGCGGGCCCGCACCTGATCTCGGTCCACCTCATCAACCGCTGCCGCCTGCTCATCGGCTGGGGCCTGCGGCTGGAGCGCATCGGCGAAGACGAGCGCGCCGCCGAGCGGTTCGCCACCGCGGCCGCGATCGCCGTCGCCGTCGAGGCCCCGTTCCGCGAGTCGCTGTTCCCGCGCGACCCGAGCAGGCCCGCCGCCGACCAGAACCCGATCATCGGCTCGGCGCTGGCCCTGGCCCACCCCTCGGGCGTGCACGTCGAGCGGCTGACCGAGCTGATGGACTCCGTGCGCTACCCCCGCGAGCTGGTCATCGTGGCGATCGCGCTGGCCAGGTGCCTGGAGTACGAGGGCCACGAGGAGCGCGCCCTGGCCATCCTCGACGACGCCCGCTCGGCGATGTACCACGACGCCTCCGAGCCGACCCTGCGGCTGTGCCTGATCCGCGAGTACGCGCGCCTGTCCGGCCCGGACGGCGGCGAGCGCACGACCAGCGCGCTGGAGCACTACGCCTCCGAGCTGGAGGCCCAGCTCTGGGAGATGCGCGAGTCCCGGATCGCGACGCTGAACACCCGCCGCGAGCACGAGCGGCTGTCCCGCATGCACGGCGCGATCGCCCGGCAGGCCCTGCAGGACCCGCTGACCGGGCTGCCCAACCGCCGCGCGCTCGACGAGCGGCTGGAGGCGCTGGCGGGCAGCCCGAGCAACCACCCGCTGGCCATCGCCCTGGTCGACCTCGACGGGTTCAAGGGCGTCAACGACCGGCTGTCCCACGCCGAGGGCGACGACGTCCTGCGCGTGGTCGCGGCCACGATGCGCGACGCGCTGCGCGGCAGCGACATGGTCGCCCGCTACGGCGGCGACGAGTTCATCGTGCTGCTGCCCGGCGCGCCGCTGTCGGCGGCCGAGGCCGCGCTGCGCCGCGCGCTGACCGCCGTCGCCGAGCTGCCCCAGGAGCTGTCACACGGTGTGACGCTGTCCATAGGGGTGGTGGCGCTGCGCCCGCAGGAGACCGCGGTGCGCGCCCTCGCGCGCGCGGATGCCGCGATGTACCAGGCGAAGCGGCGCGGCGGCAACGACATCGTGGCCATCGTGGCCGGTGAGCCGGAGAGCGTCGTCGGGGACGCCGCGGGTGACACCGCGGGTGAACCGGCGGACGACCGGGCGTGGGCGCTGCCGGAGACCACGTAGGATCGTGTCCCGGCCGGAGTCGCGCCGGAGAACCGCTGACCCCGCGCCGTAGCCCCGCTCACGACGCTAGGGAGTGCGATGTCCGCAACCGCCCCGCTGACCGCTGTGGTGCTCGCCGCGGGGGAGGGCACCAGGATGCGCTCGGCGACCCCGAAGGTGCTGCATCCGGTCGGCGGACGGCCGCTGGTCGAGCACGCCGTCCGGGCCGCGGCCGGACTGGCGCCCGCGCACCTGGTCGTCGTCCTCGGCCACGGCCGCGACGCGGTCGCGGCGCATTTGTCCGCTTTCGACGGCGTGGACACCGCCGTGCAGGAGACCCAGGACGGCACGGGCCACGCGGTCGCCTGCGGCCTGGCCGTGCTGCCCTCGGGGCTGACCGGCACGGTGCTGGTGACCTATGGCGACGTCCCCCTGCTCGACACCGACACGCTCGCGGCGCTGCTGGCCGCGCACGCCGAGCAGGGCAACGCCGTCACCGTCCTCACGGCGTCCGTCGAGGACCCGACCGGCTACGGCCGCATCGTCCGCTCATCGGATGGGTCGGTGCGCGCGATCGTCGAGCACAAGGACGCCACCGACGAGCAGAAGGCGATCACGGAGATCAACTCCGGGGTCTACGCCTTCGACGCGAAGGTCCTCGTCGACGGCCTCTCCCGGCTCTCGACGGACAACTCGCAGGGCGAGATGTACCTGACCGACGTGCTCGGCATCGCCAGCGGCGACGGCCGCCGGGTCGGCGCGGTCGTCTGCGGCGACCCGTGGCTGGTCGAGGGCGTGAACGACCGCGTGCAGCTCGCGCGGCTGGGCGCGGAGCTGAACCGGCGCACGGTCGAGCGGTGGATGCGCGCGGGCGTGACGGTCATCGACCCGAACACGACGTGGATCGACCAGGACGTCGAGCTGGCCCGCGACGTGGTGATCGAGCCCAACGTGCAGCTGCGCGGCGCGACGACCGTCGGCGAGGGCGCGCTCATCGGCCCGGACACGACGCTGACGGACGTGGTCGTCGGCGCGGGCGCGGAGGTCTGCCGCTGCCACGGGTCCAAGTCGGAGATCGGTCCTAACGCGAGCGTCGGCCCGTTCGCCTTCCTGCGACCGGGCACGAAGCTGGGCGCGGACGGCAAGATCGGCACGTTCGTCGAGGTGAAGAACTCCGAGATCGGCACGGGGTCGAAGGTCCCGCATCTGTCCTATGTGGGCGACGCGACGATCGGCGAGCACTCCAACATCGGCGCGGCGAGCGTGTTCGTGAACTACGACGGGGTGAAGAAGCACCGCACCGTCGTCGGATCGCACGTGCGCATGGGGTCGGACAACATGTACGTCGCGCCGGTCACCATCGGCGACGGCGCGTACAGCGGTGCGGGCACGGTCCTGCGGCGGAACGTGCCGCCGGGCGCGCTGGCCGTCAGCGGGGGCCCGCAGCGCAATATCGATAACTGGGTCCTGCGCATGAGGCCCGGGACGGCCGCCGCCGAGGCGGCCGAGCGGGCGCAGGCCGGGCGGCAGGACGAGAGCGAGGGACAGTCATGAACGCGAAGTCGGGGACTCCCAAGAAGAGCCTGATGCTGTTCTCCGGGCGCGCGCACCCGGAGCTCGCGGAGGAGGTGGCCAAGCACCTCAATGTGACGATCACCCCGCAGTCGGCCTACGACTTCGCCAGCGGCGAGGTGTTCGTCCGGTTCGAGGAGTCCGTCCGGGGCTGCGACGCCTTCGTGATGCAGAGCCACACGGCCCCGATCAACAAGTGGGTCATGGAGCAGCTGCTCATGGTCGACGCGCTGAAGCGCGCGTCGGCGAAGCGCATCACGGTGATCATGCCGTTCTATCCCTATGCCCGGCAGGACAAGAAGCACAAGGGCCGCGAGCCGATCTCCGCGCGGCTCATCGCCGACCTGTTCAAGACAGCGGGCGCGGACCGGATCATGACGGTGGATCTGCACACCGCGCAGATCCAGGGCTTCTTCGACGGCCCGGTGGACCACCTGTTCGCCCAGACGCTGCTGGCCAGGTACATGCGGGAGAACTACCCGGCCGACAACATCACGGTGGTCTCGCCGGACGCGGGCCGCACCAAGCTGGCGGAGAAGTGGGCGAACGAGCTGGGCGGCACGCCCATCGCGTTCATCCACAAGACCCGCGACCCGCTGCGCCCCAACGAGGTGGTGGCGAACCGCGTGGTGGGCGAGGTCAAGGGCAGGCTGTGCGTGGTGATCGACGACATGGTCGACACCGGCGGCACCATCGCCAAGGCGGTCACGCAGTTGCTCGACGAGGGCGCGGCCGACGTGGTGATGGCCGCGACCCACGGCATCCTGTCGGGCCCGGCCCGCGAGCGCCTGTCGGAGTGCGGAGCGCGGGAGGTCATCTTCACGAACACGCTGCCGATCCCGGAGGAGAAGCGCTTCCCCGGGATGACGGTGCTGTCGATCGCGCCGCTGCTGGCCAGGGCCATCCAGCAGGTCTTCGAGGACGGCTCGGTGACGTCACTGTTCGACGGCGACGCCTGAGTCCGGCGGCAGTTCCGCGATCGCCCGCCCGGCCACCTCGGCCAGGCGGGCGATCGCCGTCGCGGGCATGATCAGCTCGATGCCGTCGGTGAGATCGCCGATGAGCAGGGCGACGTCGAGTTCGCCGTTGATGTGGTAGCTGATGGCGCAGTCCTCGGCGACCGCCGCCCAGACCGTCATGTTCACTGCGTCGCGCATCGATTCCCTCACTCTGCGTTGGTAGTGTGAGGTTCTGGCATCCCGTCCCCGCAGGCCATCCAGATGATCTAGAGACAACAGGTGGGCCATGGCCAAGACCCCCAAGGCGGTCGCGCTCGGCAGCGCGCTGCGCCAAGCGCGGCAGGACAAGGGACTGAAGCTGCGCGACTTCGCCCTGCACATCAGCCGCGATCCGGCGATGTTGTCGCGCTGGGAGAACGGGGAGCGTTCCCCCAAGCCGGAACAGGCTGCTCGAATCCTCGCACTGCTGGGCGTAACCGGCCAGCGGTACGACGAGGTGATGACGCTGGTGCACGGAATCTCGGAGCCGCAGTGGGTCGCCACCACACTGCCCGAACAACGCCAACAGTTGGCCGCCTACATCGACTGCGAGCGCAAGGCCACCGCCATCCACGCCGCCGAACCAATGCTGATTCCCGGCCTGCTCCAGACGCCGGACTACATCCGGGCGATCATGTCCACAGCCGGAGTGGCCGAGGACGAGATTGCCCGTCGAGTCGCCGTTCGGCTCGGCCGCCGGAAGGTGATCACCCGCCCCTGTCCGGCCAATCTCACCGCCCTCGTCGGCGAACCCGCTCTCTTCCTGAATGTCGGCGGACCCGCTGTGCTCGCTGAGCAACTGCGCCACCTACTCGCGGTCGCCCAACTCGCCAACGTTGAAGTGCGGGTGGTGCCCCTTTCTGCGGGCTGGCACCCGGGTGTTGAGGGTGCGTTCAACCTGCTGGAATCCGAGGGGTCCACCATGTCGGTGTTCGTCGAGACCCGACGGACGATGCTCTGGCTGCACCAACGCGACGACGTGCTCGCCTACCAGCGAGCGGCAATCAAGATGCAGGAAGTCGCCATGAGCCCCCTCGACTCGGTGCGGTTCATCTCCCGCCTGCTCAAGAGAATGGAGACCACCGATGGCTGAGGTGCGTTGGCGCAAGTCCAGCCGGAGCGAGAACGGGGCCAGCTGTGTCGAGCTGTCCGCCGGCGCCATCCGGGACTCCAAGAACCCCGGCCCCACCCTCACCGCCGACATCCCCGCCCTCATCGCCGCTGTCAAGCGTTTCCAATCCTGACGTAGGGGCAACCTCGGCGGCCTGTTCGGAGTCACCATCACATGACACACCAGTGTGAGGTGGCGAGGACCCCATGACAGCCGCCGTTCCCTACACCCAGCCTGCTGACCAGGGGTGGCCCCAACGCAGATTGGTCGAGGTCGCCGTCCGCGAGCGGTTCCTCTGGATCGACAACGAGGCATACCCCCTGCACAACATCGCTCGGGCGGCCTTCTTCCCCGTCAGGACCAACGTCTGGCGGGCGTTCCTGCGATTCTTCAAGCGCTGCGGCATCGCGGCGCTCATCGTGATCGGCACCGCGATCGTGCTGGCGGTCACCACCGGGCCCGTCGGTTTCCTCATGCTAGAGGGCTTCATGACGGCCGCCTGGGTCGTCGCCGGTCTGACCGCGTTCGTGAGCCTGATCCTGTTGCTCGCCGAACTCGGTCGGCCGCCGCGATTCGCCTTGTCCGTGGAGACGGCCGGGCCGCCGTACGCGCTCGTCACCACCACCGACCCCGCCCATGCCGCCCACCTGGTCGAGTGCATCACGTACGCGATCAACAACCCGGAAACCGAGTTCCGCTACGTCATCGAGCACGTTCACTACGGCGACAACATCACCCAGATCGGCGACCACAGCTCCGTGCACAAGAGGTGACCATGACTTTCCACCACGGCGACAACATCACCCAGATCGGCAACCACAACTCGGTCACCAAGTACCACGGCGTGCCGGACCTGCACGCGGTGATCGCGGCCTTCCGCGAGCGAGTCCCGGCCCCCGACCGCGAGTCCGTCGACAGCTCCCTCGCTGTGCTGCGCGAGCACGACCTCGCCGACGAACCCGCCCGCCAGGCGCTGCGCACGATCGCCGGGGTCGCCGCGATGCTCGGGGACACCCCCGTCATCGACGCCATCCGCTCGGCGACGGAGGCGCTGGGCAGGCTTCGGGACGGTTAGAACCTCGGCTGCCGCTTCTCCAGGAACGCCGCCACGCCCTCGGCGTAGTCCGCGCTGGTGACCGAGCCCTCGTACAGCGCGTGCACGGCCTCGTCCTCCGTCGTCTGGCCGTCGATGATCCGGCCGACGATCGCCTTCGCGCCGCGGATGGTCACCTGCGAACGCGACGCCATCAGCTCGGCGAGGTCGCGGGCGCGCTTGGCGAGGGCATCCGCCGGGTGCAGCTCGTTGACCAGGCCGATGCGCAGCGCGGTGGGGGCGTCGATGATCTCGCCGGTGTAGAGGATCTGCTTGGCCCAGGACGGGCCCACCACGTCGACCAACTGCTTCGTCGACGGCAGGCTGAACACGATCCCCAGCTTCGACGGGGTGATCCCGAACCGCGCGTCGTCGGCGGACAGCCGCAGGTCGCACGCCAGGGCCAGTTCGCAGCCGCCGCCGATGCAGAAGCCGGTGATCGCGGCGATGGTCGGCTTCGGCAGCTCGGCCAGCGCCGTCGTCGCCGCGTGGATGGCGACCTGGTAGCGGCGCGCGCCCTCGGCGTCGCGGCGCAGGTCCTGGAACTCGCCGATGTCCGCGCCAGCGGAGAAGTTCTCGCCGCCGCGGATGACCAGCGCGCGCACCGCGGGGTCCGCGGCCACCTCGGCGGCGAACGACGGGATCGCCGACCACATCTCGTAGTTCATCGCGTTGCGCTTGGCGGGGCGGTCGATGGTCAGCGTCGCCACGGGGCCGTCGGTGGTGAGGACGAGGTGCACGCGGGTCACCGTAACCGCGATTCACATCCGGCGGCGCGAGACGGCGGCCACACAGCCCGCTGGCCATACTGGCCGCATGCGCGCCTTGATTGCGGTGTCCGCCCTGGTCGCGACGGCCTGCACGTCGGCGGCCGAGACCGGCAGGGTGCCCTCGGGGGCGACCGCGGTCGCCCCGACGCAGGCGCCCGCGCCCCGGCTGGTGGTCGAGGAGGTCGCGGGCGGGCTCACCCACGGCTGGGACATCGGCTTCCTGCCGGACGGCAAGGTGCTGGTGACCCAGCGGACGGGCGAGATCGCGCTGCTGTCGTCCGCGCAGGCGGGCGCGACCGTGACCCGGCTCAAGGCCGACACCACCTCCGTCATGGTGCGCGGCGAGGGCGGTCTCATGGGCATGGTCGTGCACCCGGACTTCGCCGAGACGCGCGAGTTCACCACCTGCCAGACGCACACCGAGAACGGCGAGCCGCACGACATCCGGCTGGTCACGTGGCGGCTCACCGAGGACGAGACCACCGCGACCCGCGTGCGCGAGCTGGTCACCGGCCTGCCGATCGCCGCGTCGGGCCGCCACTCCGGCTGCCGTCCGACGATCGCCGCCGACGGCGCGCTGCTCGTCGGCACCGGCGACACCGCGCGCGGCGAGGTCCCGCAGGACCTGAACAGCCTCGGCGGCAAGGTCCTGCGCGTCGACCTCAGGACCGGTGAGCCGCTGCCGGACAACCCGATCGCCGGGTCGCGGGTCTACACCTACGGCCACCGCAACGTCCAGGGCGTCGCCGTGCGGCCGGGCAGCGGGCAGGTGTTCACCGCCGAGCACGGGCCGGACAAGAACGACGAGATCAACCTGCTGGTGGCGGGCGCGAACTACGGCTGGGACCCGTCGCAGGGCGGCACCGTCCCCGGCTACGACGAGGACGTCCCGATGACCGACCTGGAGCGCTTCCCCGACGCGGTCCCGGCGAAGTGGGAGTCCGGCGAGACCACCGAGGCCATCTGCGCGGTCGCCTTCCTCGACGGCGACCAGTGGGGCGACCTCGACGGCGCCCTGGTCGCCACCGCCCTGCGCGGCGCCAAGCTGATGATCTTCACCCTCGACGGCGACGGCGCGGTGACCTCGGTGGCCATCCCCGACGAGTTCCACGACACCTTCGGCCGCCTCCGCGCCGCTCGCACCGGCCCCGACGGCGCGCTCTACGTGACGACGTCCAACGGGGAGAACGACAAGCTGCTGCGGATCACGCCCGGAAGTGCCAGATGAGCAGCGCGCCTGCCCCGGCGTTGGCGGCTCGGGCGGCCTCGGGCACGAGGTCGGCCAGGCACCACGGCCACACCTCCCACGGCCCCAGCTCGCTCGCCTTCGCGCGCTCGCTCGCGGGCACGACCACCTCCTCGCACCGCAACGGCCGCAACCCGACCGCCAGCGCCGCCCGCAGGTAGGCCCCCACGGAGTGGCGGTAGGTGGCCAACCGCGCGGGCTGGCCGTCCGGGCCGCGCAGGGAGGGAATCGATCCGCGCGCGATCGCGTCGGGGTGCATGTCGGCGATCACCACGTTCCCGCCCGGCCGCAGGACCCTGGCGAACTCGGCGAACACCGGCCCCAGGTCCGGCGCGTGCGCGAGCGCGAGCCCGCTGACGACGAGATCCCTGCTCGCGTCCCCGACCGGCAGCTCCCGCAGGTCCCCGACCAGGAACTCCGCGCCCGGCACCCGCTCGCGCGCCTTGTCCAGCATCTCCGGCGAACTGTCGACGCCGACGACCCGGTGCCCCCGCTCGACCAACAGCCGCGCATACCGCCCGGTCCCGCACGCGGCGTCCAACGCGTCGCCGGCGGGCAGCCCGTCCAGGATCTCCTTGACGACCGGCTCATCGAGATCGAAGGCGCCGTTGCCTGGCTGGTCATAGGTGGCCGACCAGAGCCGATACCCGTCGACCGTGCTGATCCGCTCGACCTCAACACCCGCCTCGGCGAGCGATCTGTCGTCCAGCAACCTGCGCACCTCGGCGATCCGCGCCTCGACGAAGTCCCGGTCGTGCTCACCGATGAAGGCCCGCATCAAGGCGGTCCCCTCAAGGCCGAGAAGGTAGGCCAGCGGGTGCTCGTAGATCACCACGCCGAGGCTAGTGACGATCGTCGGGGGCAGTCACTCGAATTAGGTGCCCGATGGTCGCAACCGGCTCACCGGTATCGACTCGGCCAGCCCGGTTGCCTGGTGCCTCAAGATCGGCTGGGATGGGCCGATGTCGAAGACCCGGATCCCGCTGCCCTCGGCTCAGGAGGTCTACCGAGTGGCGGGGATCTGGCGAGATCACTGCCTGATCGGCGATCAAGCCCTGTTCAGCGGCACGGATGGTCGGACAGCCGCAGTCGGCGTCGAGGTGGTCGACGCGCTGAGCAGCGGTGTCGACGACAACGAGAACAACTTCCTCGGCAGGTTGCGCTCACAGCTCTCCGGCGCCTCCGCGCAGGCCCGGGATCTGGTGGCCGAACTGTTGTATGTGCATCTCCTGGTGGCACGCAGCGCCACTGTGGGAGAGCAGCAGAAGCGCAAGATCGTGGAAACCGTGCTGCGTCTGAACGATCCCGGCCTATCGATTCCCGAGGAGTTCGGGGCGGCGCTGAAGTCCGGCCTGATCAACCCCGGACAGGGCTTCAACACGTTCCGCTGGCGGCACCTGCGCTACCTCGCGCGGGTGTTCACGTCGGTCAAGCAGCAGCCCCGGACACGACGCGCGCAGGACTTGGCGGGAATCATCGCCGAAGTCGATCACGAGGGCGCGTGGATCCAGTGTTATGCGCTTGAACACCTGCTGTTCCCGGACGAGCGCTCTCCTGTCGTGAGCCGCGAGCACAGATCCGTGATCCTCGACCGGTGGGGGAGGTCCGCGGGCTCTGAATCCGAGCAGTTGGCGCGGATCACCGAGTCGCTGGAGCCCAACATCTGGTGGGGGGACACGGGTTTCGTCCACTTCTACCGCTCGCCCTACGTCTGGCAGTGGCAGTCACCGGGCTCGCGGTGGACGACCTTCGCGCAGTGGGCCGAAAGGATGCTTGACAGCGTCGACCTCCGTGCGAACGAACGTGAATACAAGCTGGCCACGGCCGCGGAACTCGCGCGGGTCAAGGACAGCTTCGGTTCAGACGACTGGAGGGCGGCGCTGACGAAGGTGTTGCGCAGCACCAACGTGGTGGGGTGGCGGGAGCGGGACGCGTTCACGGCCTGGTTGGCGAAGGAACCCGATGCCGAAGACGTCATCGCGGCGTTGTGGCGGGATTCCGGGCCGACCTCCATCGACCGTTTCCGCGCTCGGCTGCCGGTGACGGCTGCCCCTCACAGCGGGGCGTTCGTCAGTATCGCGGCGTTCCTGCTGGCCGCCGTCGACCCCGTCGCGTTCCCGCCGTGGCGGGCGACCCTGGCGGACGCGGCGTTCCGGCGCTCCGGGTTCGCCAAGCCTGAGCCGACGGCAACCGACGGCGAGCGGTACGCGGTCTACCTGGTGTTCCTCGACCAGGTCCGCGATCTCATGGGTCGAGTGGGCAAGCCGTTGGACGACAGGCTCGACGCGCAGGGAGTGGTGTGGGCCTTGCTGAACTACCCGCCCCCGGAGTCGTGGTCACCACAGGAGCGGGAAGGGTTCCAAGCGTGGCGAGGGGACAAGCCGAACCGGCCAGTCGATCCCGATGGTGCGCAGATTGTGCACGGTGAGGGACAGGAGACCGATGAACGGTCGTCGGCCGACCTGGCGAAACAGCTGCACCTGCCGGAGTCGTTCCTCGATGAGATCGAGGAGTTGCTGATCGATCGCGGGCAGGTGGCGTTCCAGGGCCCACCGGGCACAGGCAAGACCTACGTAGCCAAGCAACTGGCCCGCCACATCGCGGGCTCGTCGGACCGGGTGCGGATGGTGCAGTTCCACGCCTCCTACTCGTACGAGGACTTCGTGGAGGGGTACCGGCCGGAGCCGGGCGGTGGATTCCGTCGAGTCGACGGCCCGCTGCTGGAGTGGGCTGAGCAGGCGCGCGCGAACCCCACCGAGAAGTACGTCCTCATCGTCGACGAGTTGAACCGCGCGAACGTGCCTCGCGTGTTCGGCGAGCTCTACTACCTCCTGGAGTACCGGTCCGAACCCGCCCGGCTCCTTTACGGCCACAGCGAGTTCCGGCTGCCCGAGAACCTCTATCTCATCGCCACGATGAACACAGCCGACCGGTCTGTGGCCCTGCTCGACAGCGCGCTGCGGCGGCGCTTCTACTTCATCGACTTCCGCCCGGACGTGGAGCCTGTGTCGGGGGTGCTGGACCAATACCTGGCCAGCAGGCACCCGCACATGACCTGGGTGGCCAAGGTGGTCGCCAAGGCCAACGAACTGCTCAACGACCCGGACGTGGCGATCGGGCCGAGCCACTTCATGCGGGACGGGCTCGACGAGAAGTGGGTGCGTCGGGCCTGGGACCACGCGGTGCTGCCGGTACTTCGGGATCACTTCCACGGCACCCCTGGGCGGATGTCCGACTTCGAGCTGGCGACGTTGCGGAAGCAGGTGGATCCATCCGGTGCGGCCTCTGATATTGCGGGAGTGGACGCCGAGTAGTCCGGAGGAACTCGACTTCGAGCAGATTGCCTTTCTCCGCGAGCGGTTCGACTGCCAGGTCGAGCCTGCGCCGGGAGGCCTTTTCACGGTCCGGCCGCGGAACAAGGTCGGTGCGGCGATCGTCGGCGGGCGGGCCGTCCAGGTGAGGCCGAAGCTCGCGATCGACCGGGTCCTGTTCCTGCTCGCATACGCGGCCTGCGGACGGCTCCCCGATGACGCGTCGATGGCCGCGTCGACAGAACTCACCGCAGGGGTGGGAGCCCTCTTCGCGACGCTGTGCGAGCGGGCTACCCGCTCCGGGGTCCTGGCGGGGTACCGAGACGTATCCGATCTCCTGCACACGGTGCGCGGTCGAATCGACATGGCGGAGCAGGTCAGACGCGCTCGTCCAGCGATTCCCGTCGCCGTGCGCTTCCAAGAGTTCGACGAGTCGATCCCGGAGAACCGCCTCCTGCTCGCCGGGCTGGAGGTACTTCGGCGCGCGCCGATCCACGTTCCCTCGGTGCTGAATCGGCTCCAAAGGCTAAGGGCCCTGTTCGCCGCTGTGGCGCCAGCGACGGGCACAGACGTGGAGATCCGCTGGACCCGGATCAACCAGCACTACCGTCCTGCGGTGGAAATGGCCCGGTTGCTGGTCGCGGGCCAGTCGATCGATCTCATGTCCGGCGGGAACACCACGCCCGCGCTCGTCCTGGATATGGGGGAGGTGTTCGAGACGTTCGTCCGTGTCGCATTGCGCGAGTCCCTCCGCCTCACCGACGACGAGTTCCCCAGCGACGACGCGGCGCCGCGAACCACGCTGGACGATCGTGGTCAGCTCGTGCTGAAGCCCGACCTGACCTTGATCCGTGACGGTGCCCGCCGGTTCATCGGCGAGGTGAAGTACAAGGTGGACCCGGGCAGCGCGAAGTCGAGCGATCGCTACCAGCTCCTCGCCTACACGGTCGCCACCGGGCTCACGGAGGCCACCCTCATCTACGCCGACGGACCACCTCAGCCCACGACGCACCTGATCCCCGGTGTGAACGCGCGACTGCACCTGCATCGGCTCGACCTGGCCCAACCACCGACGGGTGTTCTTGACCAGATCGCCAGGATCGGCGAGCACATCGAGGCTTGTGCGGCGCGGGATAGCGCCAAGCCGGGATTCCCGGCTAAGCCTTGACCGAATCCATCGCCGCGAACAGGTCGTGAGCCAGTGCGGCGAAGCTCGGCGCGACCGTACGGTCTCCGCTCGCCGCTTGCCCAGCCAGAGAGGGCAGGGCAGCTTTTGGTTCCAGCCCGTGCTGGCGGATGGTGGCGAGGCCGCGCTCGCACACCGGCCTGGCGTGGTCATCCGCGAGGTGCAGTCGGAGGCCACGGACCAGATCCTCGGGCTCGACAGCCTGGAGCAGCCGGAACATGTCGAGCGCGTCCTTCTCCCGCAGACGGGCGGCAAGACCGCGTTCGGCGTCCGCGAGGCGTTCCTCGACCTTGACGGCCTTCGCGATGAGCAACGCGGCGGGACCGGCGACCTGGAGGTCGACGGCCCGGTCGTCCGCGCCGTCGAGGGCGGGGATCCGGTGCGTGGCGTGGTCGACCAGCGCGGGCTCCAGGCCGGCGGTGATACGTGCGGTGTTCCTGTGGTGGCCGCTCAGGCGTGCGCCTCGCGCTCCGGAACCCGTGCGCCCGGACTGGTGCGGGACGACCATGAGGTCGACCGCGACGCCGTTGGCGGACAGCCAGTGGCCCGGGTTCGGGCCAGCGGTGAAGCCCGCGTCGGCGAGGGCGGCGGAGATCTCCGGGATCTCGTGCAGGTCGGTCGCGTCGACCGCGAGGTCGGCATCGGTGGTCATCGGCGGCTGGACGAGGTCGCCCTCTCCGGTGTGGAGGTAGATCGCCTGCGCGCCGACCATGATGAGGTTGGGCAGGTGTGGCCCGAGGGCGCCGACGGCGTCCAGCAGGGTCGACCTCGCGGCCACGTATTCGGCGGGACGGGACACTTATTCGCTCCAGGTGGGGTCGGTTCGCGCCAACGTGTGCATCAGGTGGTCGGCCTCCTGTGCTAATCGGCCCGGCAGGGTGAGGAGGTCGGCGAGGACCTGGCCGAGCGGGGCCACCGTGAGGCCGTCCTCGCTTCGGCGGACGTACCTGTCCAGGTGTTGGTCCTGCGAGGTCGCGATGAGGACGTTCGCAGCTGGGCGGTCTGTCGGCACGAGCCCGAGCCGGGCGGCGGTCGCCCGTGGGTCCATCGCGTACATCGCGTGCACGGTCAGCGGGACGACCGATTCCGTCCCGGGCGGGAGGTAGGCCCGCGCGGCGGCGGAGCCGGTGGACACGGCGTCGCCCCGGTTCCGCAGTTGCGACAGCAGGCGGGGTAAGCCCCGGGGAGCCAGGTAGGCCAGAACCGGCCCGTTCGACCGCGTGAAGGCGTAGTCGGCGCACCAGCGGTCGAGCAGGGTCCGTCTGCGGATGTGGGTGACGGCGCCCGCGCTGTCCCGTTCGATCGCGCCTGACTCCACCAGCGCGGGCATCAGCTTGGACACGGCCGCCGGACTGCTCGACGATCGGGCCGCGAGGTCGCGGACGCCGACGGGCGGCACGGTTTCGAGGAGACAGCGGATGGCGCGACCCGCCGCGGGCCCGTTCAGCCTGGTCGTCTTCTCGTCCTCCCGGGCGTGGGGAGGCTTTCGCGCTCCTTCCAGCCGGATCAGGATCGGCGGGTCGTCGTGGGTGAGGTATGCCCAACCGGTCGGGTCCAGATAGCCGATCGCGTTCGCCTCGCACGCCGCCCGCAATGCCGGGTTGGCGTACTCGGTGATGATCAATACGGGAAGCGTCCCCCGCTTGCTGAACGCCAACGCCTGGTTCACCACGCTCATCGATGAGCGCGGGTTCGATTTGGCCTCGACGGCGAAGACCGCAGGCCGCCCGCTGCCGGGAAGCACCTCGATGACGGCGTCGGCTCGGCGTTCACCAGCAGGCATGTCGATCAGGCGGGTCGCCCAGTGAGCGGGGAGGTTCGACTCTAGGGTGGACATAGCCCGGCGGATGAGGGCCGTTTCGCGCGGAGCCCTGTTTCGAGTCACGCGAAACAGCCTATTTTGCGAAACACCAGCCGTCGAGTCGCTGGACAGGGTGAACTCGGGCGGTCGCCGGGAGCGTCGGTCGGCCGCGTAGGCTTGGGAGGAGAACCCCTTCCGGTGGCTTCAGGTCCCGGGCAGGGGTCTGTCCGCGTTCGTGCACATCGCGTCGAAAAGGGACCAAGCGTGGCGAAGGCTCCGTTGAACGGGCTGCTCGAGACTGTTCTCCAAGACCCCTCCCTCACCGCCGTCGTGGAGGCTGCCGGGGCGGGGAGCCTGGCGCTGGACGGGCCGGTGGCCGCGCGGCCGCTCGTCGTCGCGGCGCTGGCCGGGGCGGGGAAGGCCGTGCTCGCCGTCACCGCGACCGGGCGGGAGGCCGACGACCTCACCGCCGTCCTCGGCGACCTGATCGGGCGCGAGAAGGTCGCCAACCTGCCCTCGTGGGAGACGCTGCCGCACGAGCGGCTGTCCCCGCGCGCGGACACCGTCGGCGGGCGGTTGGCGATCCTGCGCAGGCTCGCCCACCCCGAGGAGCACCCCGACGGCCCGCTGCTGGTCGTCGTGGCGACCGTGCGCAGCCTGATCCAGCCGATGGCGCCCGGCCTGGGCGAGCTGCGGCCGGTGATCCTCACCGTCAACGCCGAGTCCGACTTCGAGCAGACCATCGCCCGCCTCGCCGACCTCGCCTACGCGCGCGTCGACATGGTCGAGAAGCGCGGCGAGTTCGCCGTGCGCGGCGGCATCGTCGACCTGTTCCCGCCGACCGCCGAGCATCCCGTGCGGGTCGAGTTCTGGGGCGACGAGGTCACCGAGATCCGGCCGTTCTCCGTGGCCGACCAGCGGTCGCTGCCCGGCGAGCTGGCCACCGTCACCGCGCCGCCCTGCCGCGAGCTGCTGCTCACCGACGCCGTCCGGTCGCGCGCCGCCGAGCTGGCCAAGCACCACGGGGCCGACGCGCACCTGCACGAGATGCTGACCAAGCTCGCCGAGGGCATCCCCACCGAGGGCATGGAGGCGCTGATCCCCGCGCTGCTCCCCGGCGAGATGCAGCTGCTCACCGACGTCCTGCCCGACGGCGCGCACGTCCTGCTCAACGACCCGGAGAAGATCCGCACCCGGGCCCACGACCTCGTCCGCACCGGCCAGGAGTTCCTGGAGGCCTCCTGGATGGCCGCCGCGGGCGGCGGCAAGGCCCCGATCGACCTCGGCGCGTCGGCCTACCGCGACCTCAACGACATCGCCGCGCACGCCCGCGACACCGGCCACCCGTGGTGGACGCTCAGCCAGCTGACCGGCGGCGACGCCCACCACATCGACATCCGGCCGGTCGACTCCTACCGAGGCGACGTCACCCGCGCCTTCGCCGACCTGCGCGCGCACACCGCCGCGGGCGGGGCCGCGGTGCTGGTCGTGCCCGGACACGGCACCGCCCAGCGCGCCGTCGAGCAGCTCGCCGAGGCCGAGGTGCCCGCCACCTTCGCCGAGGACGGCCTGACGGAGGAGCCAGCGAAGGGCCTGGTCACCGTCGTGCAGGGCTGCCTCGACGACGGCTTCATCGCCGCCGGTCGGGCGCTGGCCGTGCTCACCGAGGCCGACGTCACCGGCGGCAGGCACGGCACGTCCACCCGGGACATGTCGGTCAAGATGCCGTCGCGGCGGCGCAACGCCGTCGACCCGCTGGCGCTCAAGCCGGGCGACTACGTCGTGCACGAGCAGCACGGCATCGGCCGCTACGTCGAGATGGTGCAGCGCGCGGTCAAGGACGCCGCCGGGGGTTCGGTCACCCGCGAGTACCTGGTCCTGGAGTACGCCAGCGCCAAGCGCGGCCAGCCCGGCGACCGGCTGTTCGTCCCCACCGACCAGCTCGACGAGGTCTCCCGCTACGTCGGCGGCGAGCTGCCCACGCTGAACAAGCTCGGCGGGTCGGACTGGAAGAACACCAAGGCCAAGGCGCGCAAGGCGGTCAAGCAGATCGCCGCCGAACTGGTCCAGCTCTACGCCGCGCGCCAGGCCGCGCCCGGGCACGCCTTCGGCGCGGACACGCCGTGGCAGCGCGAGCTGGAGGACGCCTTCCCGTTCACCGAGACCATCGACCAGATGGCCGCGATCGACGAGGTCAAGGCCGACATGATGCGCCCGGTGCCGATGGACAGGGTGATCTGCGGCGACGTCGGCTACGGCAAGACCGAGATCGCCGTGCGCGCGGCGTTCAAGGCCGTGCAGGACGGCAAGCAGGTCGCGGTGCTCGTGCCCACGACGCTGCTCGCCCAGCAGCACCTGAACACCTTCGCCGGGCGCATGCACTCGTTCCCGGTCACGGTCAAGGGCCTGTCCCGCTTCACCGACCCGATGGAGTCCGAGGCGACGGTCGCCGGATTGGCCGACGGCTCGGTCGACATCGTCATCGGCACGCACCGGCTCCTGCAGACCGGACTGCGGTACAAGGACCTGGGTCTGGTCATCGTCGACGAGGAGCAGCGCTTCGGCGTCGAGCACAAGGAGCACATCAAGGCGCTGCGCACGCACGTCGACGTGCTGACGATGTCGGCGACGCCGATCCCGCGCACGCTGGAGATGTCGCTGGCGGGCATCCGGGAGATGTCGACCATCCTGACCCCGCCGGAGGACCGCCACCCGATCCTGACCTACGTCGGCGCGTACGACGACAAGCAGGTGGCCGCCGCCATCCGGCGCGAGCTGCTGCGCGACGGCCAGGTGTTCTACGTGCACAACCGGGTGTCGTCGATCGAGAAGGCCGCGCGCAGGCTGCGTGAGCTGGTCCCGGAGGCGCGGATCGTCACCGCGCACGGCCAGATGAACGAGGACCGGCTGGAGAAGATCATCCAGGGGTTCTGGGAGCGCGAGCACGACGTGCTCGTGTGCACGACGATCGTCGAGACCGGGTTGGACATCTCCAACGCGAACACGCTGATCGTCGAGCGCGGGGACATGCTGGGCCTGGCCCAGCTGCACCAGCTGCGCGGCCGGGTCGGGCGCGGGCGCGAGCGCGGGTACGCGTACTTCCTGTACCCGCCGGAGGCGCCGCTGACCGAGACCGCGCACGACCGGCTGGCCACCATCGCCCAGAACACCGAGCTGGGCGCGGGCATGGCGGTGGCCATGAAGGACCTGGAGATCCGCGGCGCGGGCAACATCCTGGGCGCCGAGCAGTCCGGCCACATCGCGGGCGTCGGCTTCGACCTGTACGTGCGCCTGGTCGGCGAGGCGGTCGAGGCGTTCCGCAAGCACGCGGGCGCACCGGGGGCCGAGGACGAGGACGAACTGGCCGAGGTCCGCGTCGACCTGCCGATCGACGCCCACCTGCCGCACGACTACGTCCCCGGCGAACGCCTGCGGCTGGAGGCCTACCGCAAGATCGCCGCGGCCGTGGACGAGGACGGCCTGGCCGCGGTCCGCGAGGAACTGGTGGACCGCTACGGCGAGCCGCCGGTCCCGGTGGACAACCTGCTGGCCGTCGCCCGCTTCCGCCAGCTGTGCCGCAAGCACGGCGTCACCGAGGTCGTCACCCAGGGCAACACCATCCGCTTCGCCCCGATGCCCCTGCGCGACTCCCAGATGATCCGCCTCAAGCGCCTGTACCCGAAGGCCGTTTACAAGGCCGTCACCGACACGGTCTCGGTGCCCCGCCCGACCGAAGGCGCCGCAGGCGGCCGCATGGGCGCCCCCGTCCTCCGCGACCGCGACCTCCTCGACTGGTGCGCCAGGTTCCTGGAGTCCCTGGCCGCCACCCCGGCCCCGGTGGGCTGAGTCAGCGGCGGTGGAGGAGGACGTAGCCGTCGGCTTCGCGGACCCGGGTGTACGCGGTCCATTCGAGCGTGGCCAGTTCGCGGGCTTGGTCGTCGGCGGGGGAGGGCCATTCGCCGAAGTCGGTGTCGACGAGGAGCCATTCGGCGTCCACCGGGTTGCCCTGGTAGGTGGGGAACAGCTGGACGGTGTGGGTGGCGGTCAGTTGGGGCGCGAGGTGGTTGGACGCGGCCACCGTCGTCCCCTCCGGGATCAGCGCGATCAGGGCGCGGGCGGTGTGGACGCGGTCGTCGGCGCGCCAGTGGCGGTCGTCGAGGATGGTGGTGACGCTGAAGGCGGCCATCACGACCGTCGCGGCCACGACAAGCCTGCGCAGGCCCGTGTGCCAGCAGACGCGGTCCCGGAGCGGTGGGCGGGGCGTGGTGGGCAGGCGGTCGGCGCGGGAATGCGCCTGGAGGGCGTGGATGAGCGCGGCGAACACGATCGGCATCAGGACCGCGTCGTAGTGGAAGCCGGTGGCGGCGTGGAACGGGTTGGCCGAGGTGAAGCGCCACAGCAGGGTGGGGGCGGCCAGCAGCGCGATGGGCGAGAACGCCGCCAGCAGCGCGGTCGGGGCCAGCAGCGCGAGCAGGGTCAGCAGGTTCACCGGGGACGCCAGCCGGTCCAGCACCAGCAGGCAGGCGTCGAGCGGGCCGACGTCGGACAGCCCCAGGTTGTGCCCCTGGCCGTACGACCCGTCCGGCGCGAACGCCGGGATCACCACCCCCACGATCAGCGCGAACGCGCCCAGCCCCACCCCCACCACGGCCATGCCCATCCGACGCTGACCCTGCAGGAACAGGTATCCGCCCACAGCCGCCACGGTGAGGCACAGGTCCTCCTTGACGAACACCAGCGGCAGCGACCACGCCACCGCGTGCCCCCACCGCCGCTCGACCAGCGCCACCGCGGCGAACGCCAGCAGCGGCACGGCCAGGCTCACCTCGTGGAAGTCGAAGTCGACCGCCGCCAGCAGCCCCCACGACAGCCCGTACCCGGCCCCCACCACGTACCCGAACGGCGCGCCCAGCCTGCGCACCGCCAGGCGGGTCAGCGGGACGGCCGACACCGCCAGCAGCGCCGACTGCGCCACCAGCAGCGTGACCGCGTCGGGAAAGAGCCGGTAGACCGGCGCGAGCACGGCCAGCGCGGGATGGAAGTGGTCGCCGAGCAGGGAGAACCCGGGCCCGCGCAGCGGCGACACCGGCGCCCGCCCCTCGGCGTACGCGCGCACTGCCTGCTCGAAGATGCCCAGGTCGTACCCGGTCGTCTGCATCATCAGGTGCCGGTTGACCGACATGGCGCCGTAGAAGGCGAACAGCAGCACCGCCAGCCAGCGCTCGGGCCACCGGCTGACCCGCGCGCGCACTTGCAGGACCGTCGTCACGTGTGCGCCCCCTCGCGTCGTCCGGACGGACGGTAGCGAGCCGCGCCGTCCACCGGATCAGGACGCCCGCACCTGCGGAACTCGCCCGAACGGGTGCCCGTCGAGCTGAGGAACCCTTATGAGAGGCTTCAGCACTGTGACCACTGTCATTCGCCGCCGTCGCGGGCTTGCGTTGCTGTCGGTTGTGGTCGGGCTGGTGCTGAGCGCCTGCTCGTCAGGGCCGAGCCAGGTCAACGCCGCGGCCATCGTGGGTGGGAAGACCATCCCGGTGGACCGGGTGCAGGAACTGGTCGACCGGGCCGTCGAGATCGAGCCCGCCGCCCAGGTGCTGGCCGACCAGCGCAAGCTGGACCTGCTGTCCCGGGCGATCCTGCGCCAGCTCGTGCTCACCGAGCTGACCGACGCCTACGCGCGCAAGCACTCGGTCACCGTCGACCCCGGCCAGGTGAACCAGCTGGCGGCGCAGGTGACCCAGACGCTGAAGCCGTTGCCCACCGACGGCAGCGCGACCGCGGACGTCATCGTCGAGCAGGCCGTCAACCGGGTGTTCGACCCGGCGGAGCTGGCCCGCGGCTACCTGATCCGGCTCAAGCTCGGCCAGCAGGCCGCGCCGACGCTGGCGGTCACCTTCGACTACGTCCTGGTCAGCCCCGGCGGACCGGACGAGCCCGCCGGGTCGCTGCGCGGCAAGGCCGAGGACATGGCCCGCAGGCTCGCCGTGAGCCCCGAGGAGGCAGCACGGGTCGTCCGCGCCGAGATCGCCGCGGGCAGCCAGGCAGGCGAGGGCGAGGTCTTCACCGCGACCGGCGTCGGCGAGCTGGCGGGCACCGTGCTGTTCGGCACGCCGCCGGGCAACGTCGTGGGCTTCCAGCCCAGCCCGGAGAACCCCGCGTGGGTGGTCGCGGTGATCCGCGAGCGCAGCACCGACGCGCAGCCCGACCCGGCGGCCACCGACGACCCGCGCCTGGCCACCGCGCTCGGCCCGCGCATCCTGCAGCCGATGGTGGACGAGATCGGCGTCAAGATCAGCCCCCGCTACGGCGTGTGGGACACCGCGGCGATGGGCGTGGCCGCCAGCGAGCAGGAGACCACCGGGTTCGTGATGCCGATGGGGACCGCGAAGCCGTGACCGACTCCGCGGTCGTGCTCGTGCGCGGCCGGACCGTCCCGGACTCCGCGGTGCCGCTGCTGCGCACCGCGGCCCGGGTGGAGGTCGTGGGCGGCGTCGACCCCGCGCTGGCCGCGCCCGGCCCCGCCGACGGCTCGGTCGTGCTGCTCACCGACGACCTGACCCACCCGGCCGCCGCCGCGCTGCTGGCCGAGGGCGTCCCGCTGCACGCGGCCCCGGGCACCGGCCTGGTCGCCGCGGCCGAGGTCATGGACCGGCTGCGCTCCCCGGGCGGCTGCCCGTGGGACGCCGAGCAGAGCCACGAGTCCCTGCGCCAGTACCTGGTCGAGGAGTGCTACGAGCTGCTGGAGGCCATCGACGACGGCGACCGCGCCGCGCTGCGCGAGGAACTCGGCGACGTCCTGCTGCAGGTCCTCTTCCACGCCCGGGTCGCCGAGGAGCACCCGACCGACCCGTTCACCGTCGACGACGTCGCCGCCGACCTGGTCGCCAAGCTGGTCGGCAGGCACCCGCACGTCTTCGGCGACGGCGACCCCGCCGTGCGCGACGCCCGCACCCAGGAGCACCGCTGGGAGGAGCTCAAGCAGCGGGAGAAGCGCCGCGCATCCTGTGTGGACGGGGTCGCCCTCGGCCAGCCCGCGCTGGCGCTGGCCGCCAAGCTCGTCCAGCGCACGGCCCGCGCTGGCCTGCCCGCCGACCTGCTGCCCTCCGGCGGCACCCCCGGCGCCCGGCTGTTCGACACCGCCGCGCTGGCCAGGCTCGCTGGCCAGGACCCCGAGGGCGAGCTGCGGGCCGTCGCCCGCGCCTTCGCCGCCGACGTCCGCGCCGCCGAGACCGCCGCCCGCGCGGCGGGCGTCGACACCCTCACCGAGGACGACTGGCGCGCGTACTGGCCCCGATAACTGTGACGAACATCGCAGCTGTTTGATGTTTAAAATCGGGCGACGCTGGTACGGCGCGCATTGTTCGCTCAGCGGGACAACGCAGGGCCCTGAACTGGGCCGTTTGGCAGATTCTTTTCCGGAAACGCCAGCGCACCATGGACGTACCGCTCGTCCATAGGAGTTCCCCGTGCGTCGTTTGTTTGTCTTCGCCTGCTGTGCCGCACTCACCGTGATCAGCGGTGCGCACGCCTCCGCTCAGGTCCTGCCCCCGCCGTACGCCTCGAACACCGATTCCGCCGCGGTCGCCGTCGTGGACGTGTGGGCCGGGCTCAAGAGCGTCCTCTAGCCGCCTCCACCCGCAAATCGTCGTCGCGCTGTGCCGAGGGTGACTACGTTGGCAGGGTGACCGACGCCTACCTGAGATTCCCCCATGTGCGCCACGACCTGATCACGTTCGTCGCCGAGGACGACGTGTGGCTGGCGCCCGTCGCGGGCGGCCGTGCCTGGCGGGTGTCCGCCGACCAGGTCCCGGTGGCCAATCCGCGGTTGTCCCGCGACGGAACGGCCATCGCATGGCGCAGTGAGCGCGACGTCGAGCCCGAAGTGCACCTCGCCCCGGTCGACGGCGGCCCGAGCACCCGCCTGACCTACTGGGGCGACCTGCGCACGTCCGTGCGCGGCTGGACGCCGGACGGGCACGTGCTGGCCACCTCGTCGGTCGGCCAGGCGTCGCGGTCGCGGTCGTGGGCCTACGCCGTGCCGACCGACGGGTCCCCCGCGACCCGGCTGCCCTTCGGCCACGTCAGCGAGGTCGACATCGCCGACGGCGGCGGCGTGGTGGTCGGCAGCGTCTACTTCCGCGAGCCCGCGCACTGGAAGCGCTATCGCGGCGGCACCGCGGGCAAGGTGTGGGTCGACGCCGACGGCAGCGGCGGGTTCACCCGCATCCTGTCCGAAGTGGACGGCAACATCCAGTCGCCGATGTGGGTCGGCGGCCGGGTGGCGTTCCTGTCCGACCACGAGGGCGTCGGCAACCTCTACTCTTGCCTGCCCGACGGCTCCGACCTGCGCAAACACTCCAGCCACGAGCAGTTCTACGCGCGCAACGCCAGCACCGACGGCGAGCGGGTCGTCTACCACCGCGCGGGCCGGATCTGGCTGCACGACAGCCTCGACGCCGAGCCGCGCCCGGTCGACATCCGCCTCGGCGGACCCCGGGTGTCGCGCCAGCCCCGGCAGATCTCGCCCGCGCCGCACCTGGGCGACGTCGGCCCGGACAAGACCGGCCGCGCCAGCGTGGTCGAGGTGCGCGGCACCATCCACTGGCTGACCCACCGCGACGGCCCGGTGCGCGCGCTCGGCGTCGCCGACGGCGTGCGGGGCAGGCTGCCCCGCGTGCTCGGCGACACCGGCCGCGTCGTCTGGGTCACCGACGTCGACGGCGAGGACGCCCTGGAGTTCGCCCCGGTCGCGGGCGTCGACCCGGGCGACACCCCGCGCCGGGTGGGCGCCGGGCAGCTGGGCCGGGTGCTGGAGCTGGCGACCTCGCCGGACGGCAAGCGCGTCGGCCTGGCCACCCACGACGGGCGGCTGCTGCTCGTCGACGCCGAGGACGGCGACATCCGCGAGGTCGTGCGGGCCACCGAGTCCGACCCGACCGGGCTGGTGTTCTCCCCGGACTCGGCCTGGCTGGCCTGGTCGCACCCGGGCCCCGACCCGCTGCGCCACATCCGCATGGTCAACACCGCCGACCTGTCCATCGTGGACGTGACGCCGCTGCGGTTCGTCGACTGGGAGCCCGCGTTCACCGCGGACGGCAAGCACATCGCGTTCCTGTCCGCGCGCAGCTTCGACCCGATCTACGACGTGCACGTGTTCGACCTGTCCTTCGCCAACGGGACCCGGCCCTACCTGGTGCCGCTGGCCGCCACCACGCCGTCGCCGTTCGCCCCGCTGCGCGACGGCAGGCCGTTCGGCGAGGACAAGGACGACAAGGGCAAGGACGACGACAAGGACGACGACGACAAGACGCCGCGCACCAGCGTCGACGTCGAGGGCATCGAGGACAGGGTGGTCGCCTTCCCGGTGCCCGCGGCCCGCTTCTCCGGGCTGTGGGCGGTCAAGGGCGGCGTGCTGTGGCGGCGCGACCCGCTCACCGGCTCCCTCGGCGACGACCTCGACGTGCTCGGCGAGGCCGAGCCGCGCTCGGTGCTCGAGCGCTTCGACCTGGCCAAGCTGAAGATCGACACCCTGGTCGACGGCTTCGACCGGGTCTGGCCGAGCGGCGACGGGCAGCGGCTCGTCGTCAAGGACGGCAACTCCCTGCGCGTCGTCCCCGCCGACCGCAAGTCCGACTCCGACGACCGCTCCGAGGACAACATCGGCGTCGACCTCAGCCGCATCCGCGTGCGGGTGGACCCGGCGGCCGAGTGGCGGCAGATGTTCGACGAGAACGGCCGCCTCATGCGCGACCACTTCTGGCGCGCGGACCTCGGCGGCGTCGACTGGGCGGGCGTGCTCGACCGGTACCGCCCGCTGGTGGACACCGTCGGCTCGCACGACGACCTCGTCGACCTGCTGTGGGAGGTCCAGGGCGAGCTCGACACCTCGCACGCCTACGTCATGCCGCCGGGCACTGGCGCCGACGACAAGCGCAGGCTCGGCCTGCTCGGCGCCGACCTCGAGCGCGACGCCGACGGCCGGTGGCGGATCACCCGCGTCGTGCCGGGGGAGAGCTCCGACCCGCGCGCCCGCTCGCCGCTGCGCGCGCCGGGCGTCGCGGTGCGCGCGGGCGACGCGATCACCGCCGTCGACGGCCGTCCCGTGGACCCGGACCGCGGGCCCGCCCCGCTGCTGGTGGGCACGGCGGGCAAGCCGGTCGAGCTGACGGTCCTGCCCAAGGACGGCGGGTCGGTGCGCCGCGTCGTCGTCGAGCCGCTGCTGGACGACGAGCCGCTGCGCTACCAGGCGTGGGTGGCCGACCGGCGCGCCCACGTGCACGCCGCGTCCGACGGGCGCGTCGGCTACCTGCACGTGCCGGACATGATCGCCAGCGGCTGGGCGCAGTTCCACCGCGACCTGCGGATGGAGATGCGCCGCGAGGGCATCGTGGTCGACCTGCGGGAGAACCGAGGCGGCCACCTCTCCCAGCTGATCATCGAGAAGCTGGCCCGGCGCATCGTCGGCTGGGGCCGCGCCCGCGACGGCTACTACCTGGAGACCTACCCGGCCGACGCGCCGCGCGGCCCGGTGGTGGCGGTCGCCGACGAGTTCTCCGGCTCCGACGGCGACATCGTCAACGCCGCGATCAAGGCGCTGGGCATCGGCCCGATCGTGGGCACCCGCACCTGGGGCGGCGTCGTCGGCATCGACATGCGGTACCGGCTGGTCGACGGGACCATGGTCACCCAGCCGCGCTACGCCACGTGGATGCAGGGCTACGAGTGGGGCGTGGAGAACCACGGCGTCGACCCCGACGTCGAGGTGCCGATCACGCCGCAGGACCACGCCGCCGGCCGCGACCCGCAGCTGGACACCGCGGTGCGCATCGCGCTGGAGACCCTGGCCGAGCGCCCGGCGCTGACCCCGCCGGACATCCCGCCGCTGTAGCCGATCACCGTGCCGGGGGTGGCTTTCCCCGCCGCCCCCGGCAAGATCGGCGGCATGGACTTCTCCGCGATGATCCGCGCCAACGAGGCCAACTGGGACGCGCGCGTCCCCATCCACGTGGCGAGCCGGTTCTACGCCGAGGAACCCTCGGCGTGGTTCGCCCCGCACGAGTGGGACGACCTCGGCGATCTCGCGGGCCGCGACGTCGTGCACCTGCAGTGCCACATCGGCAGCGAGACCCGCGCCCTGGCCGAGCGCGGCGCGCGCGTCACCGGGCTGGACCTGTCGGCCGCGTCGCTGGAGGCCGCGCGGGCGGTCCCCGGGATCACCTACGTGCACGGCGACGTGCTGGCCGCCGTCGACGCCCTGGGCCCCGAGCGCTTCGACGTCGTCTACACCGGCAAGGGCTCGCTCGTCTTCGTCCCCGACCTGCCGCTGTGGGCCGAGCAGGTGGCCGGGCTGCTGCGCCCGGGCCGGTTCCTCTACCTCGTGGAGTTCCACCCGGTGCTCTACACCCTCGGCCTGATCCCGAGCGACGACGAGACCCTGACCCTGCGCGACGACTACCTCGGCGACCGCGGCCCGATCCGGGTCGACGGCACCTATACCTACACCGACGGCCCGCCGCTGTCGGAGGCCACGGAGTACTACGAGTGGCGGCACGGCCTGGGCGAGGTGATCACCGCCCTGCTCGGCGCGGGCCTGCGCCTCGACCTGCTGCGCGAGACGCCGGAGATCCCGTGGAAGCGCTGGGAGGGCATGGTCAACACCGTCGGACCATGGCACCGCCTGCCCGACGACGCGCCCCGCATCCCGCTGATGTACGCCCTGCGGGCAGTTAAGCCCTGATCAGCCCGGGGGCGGACGGTCCGGGGGCGCGGGCACGTAGCCTGGGTGGCGTGGCCGACATGCTGACCGCGGATCCGCCCCGCCCGCCCGGGGCCCGCCGACCGCTGCGCAGACTGGCCTTGGCGGCCGTGCTGGTGTTGCTCGCGGGCACCGGGATCTTCGTGCTTGAGGTGATCGACCGCCCGGCGGCCGCGCCCCGGCAGCCCGCGTTCGTGGTGCCGCAGCTGGACGTCGACCCCGGCGCCGCCGCGCCGCAGGGCCGTCCCGCCCCGGTCCAGCCGGACCTGGCCGGGTGGGCCGAGCGGTTCGCCGCGGCCACCGACATCCCCGCGCGGACGCTGGTGGCCTACGTCAACGCCGAGTCGCGCATCCGGGGCACGGCCCCCGGCTGCAACCTGACCTGGACCACCCTGGCGGGCATCGGCCGCGTGGAGTCCCACCACGGCCGCTACAACGGCACCCGGATCAACCCCGACGGCAGCCTGTCCAAGCCGATCATCGGCATCCCGCTCGACGGTTCCCCCGGCGTGAAGGCCATCCCGGACACCGACGGCGGCCGCCTCGACGGCGACACCCGCTGGGACCGCGCCGTCGGGCCGATGCAGTTCCTGCCGTCGACCTGGGCCCGCTGGTCGCTGCGCGCGAACGCCGACGGCGCGCCGGCCGATCCGCAGAACGTCGACGACGCCACCCTGACCGCCGCGCACTACCTCTGCGCCAGCGGCGGCGATCTCGCCACCGGCGAGGGCTGGTGGAAGGCCGTGCTGACCTACAACCGCTCCGAGCGCTACGGCCGCGACGTGTTCAGCGGCGCCGACGCCTACGCCCGCAAGGCCGCCGAGATCAAGTAGGCGAAGCGGGAACCCGGCCTAGCGGTCGCGCTCCACCGCCAGCCGGGCCGAGATCTCGCCGAAGGCCTCCTGGTACTCCGGGGCCGGGTTCATGGCGACCGCGATGCGCAGCTGGGTCTGCGCCTCCTCCAACCGGCTCTGCCGCTGCAGGGTCCGCCCCAGGGCGAAGCGGGCGTAGTGGTCGGTCGGGTCCAGCTCCAGCACCCGCAGGAACGCCGCCTCGGCCCGGCGCAGCTGGGCCGAGCCCAGATAGGCCCGGCCCGCCAGCAGGTGCACCGACGGGGCGTTCGGCTCGGCCTCCAGGACAGGGGCCAGCGCCGCGAGGGCGTCCAGCGGGCGGCGCTGGGCCACCAGCCGTTCCGCCTGGCGGAAAGCCGCGAAGGTGCGGTCGGCGTCCTGGGTCATGGTCCACTCACAGTACGCGCACGCAGCGCTTTTTCGATAGGCGCGACAGGCGTGCCACGGAACTGACCGGACAGGCGTCCCGCTAGGCTCGGAACCGACACGAAGGACGCTTTGTGAGGAGCTGGACGTGGCTGTCATCGAGCAGGTCGGCGCGCGCGAGATCCTGGATTCCCGCGGCAACCCCACCGTCGAGGTGGAGGTGGCGCTCGACGACGGCACGCTCGCCCGCGCCGCCGTCCCCTCCGGCGCGTCGACCGGTGAGCACGAGGCGGTCGAGCTGCGCGACGGCGACCCCAAGCGGTACCTGGGCAAGGGCGTGGAGAAGGCCGTCACGGCCGTGCTCGACGAGATCGGCCCCGAGCTGAGCGGGATCGACGCCGTCGACCAGCGCATCGTCGACCAGAAGCTGGTCGACCTCGACGGCACGCCGGACAAGTCGCGCCTGGGCGCCAACGCCATCCTCGGCGTCTCGCTGGCCGTGGCCAAGGCGGCGGCGGAGTCCAGCGGCCTTGAGCTGTTCCGCTACCTCGGCGGCCCCAACGCGCACGTGCTGCCGGTGCCGATGCTGAACATCCTCAACGGCGGCTCGCACGCCGACACCAACGTCGACATCCAGGAGTTCATGATCGCGCCGATCGGCGCGGACTCCTTCCGCGAGGCGCTGCGCTGGGGCGCGGAGGTCTACCACTCGCTCAAGTCCGTCCTCAAGAGCAAGGGCCTGGCCACCGGCCTCGGCGACGAGGGCGGCTTCGCGCCGAACCTGGGCACCAACCGCGAGGCGCTCGACCTGATCATCACCGCGATCGAGAAGGCGGGCTACGCCGTCGGCCGCGACATCGCGCTCGCGCTGGACGTGGCCGCCACCGAGTTCTTCTCCGACGGCGCCTACACCTTCGAGGGCGCCCGCAAGTCCGCCGAGGAGATGTCGGCCTACTACGCCGGGCTGGTCGACGCCTACCCGCTGGTCTCGATCGAGGACCCGCTGTCGGAGGACGACTGGGACGGCTGGGTGCGCCTGACCGCCGACCTCGGCGAGCGCGTCCAGCTCGTCGGCGACGACCTGTTCGTCACCAACCCCGACCGGCTGGAGGAGGGCATCGCCCGCCGCGCCGCCAACGCGCTGCTGGTCAAGGTCAACCAGATCGGCACGCTGTCGGAGACGCTGGACGCGGTCACCCTGGCCACCTCCTACGGCTACCGCAGCATGATGAGCCACCGCTCCGGCGAGACCGAGGACACCACCATCGCCGACCTGGCCGTGGCCACCGGCGTCGGCCAGATCAAGACCGGCGCCCCGGCCCGCAGCGAGCGGGTGGCGAAGTACAACCAGCTGCTGCGCATCGAGGAGACCCTCGGCGACGCCGCCCGGTACGCGGGCGACCTCGCCTTCCCCCGGTTCTCCGCGGAGGCGTGATGGCGGGCCCGGACCGGACCCGCGGGCGGCGGACGGCCGCGCGCGGGCCGGTCCGCGGCCTGTCCCGGCGCATCGCCGCGCTGAGCCTGCCCTTCGGGGTCACCACCACCCGGCGCGCGGCCATCCTGGCGACCGTGGTCTGCGCGCTCGCGCTGAGCGTCGCCGTGCCGCTGCGCACCTACCTGTCGCAGCGCTCCGAGGTGGAGATCCAGGAGCAGCGCCAGGCCGAGCTGCGCGCGCAGGTCGACCAGCTGGAGCGCAGGCGCGCGGAGCTGGCCGACCCGGAGCAGATCAAGGCCGAGGCCCGCGCCCGGCTGCGGTTCGTGATGCCGGGGGAGACCCCGTACATGGTGGAACTGCCCAGCGAGGGGCAGCCGGACCAGGAGCGCACGCCGCTCCCCGACCAGGCGTGGTACCAGGAGCTGTGGGAGTCGATGGCGGGATGATCGCCGAAGCCGATATCGCCGTCGTGGCCGAGCAGCTGGGCCGGACTCCGCGCGGGGTGCGGGCCGTCGCCGCCCGCTGCCCGAGCGGGCACCCCAACGTCATCCAGACCAGTCCGCGGCTGCCCGACGGCACCCCGTTCCCGACGCTGTACTACCTCACGTGCCCCCGGCTGAACTCCCTGGTCAGCACGCTGGAGACGACCGGGCTCATGCGGGAGATGACCGAGCGGCTGGCCGCCGACGCCGCGCTGGCCGCCGCCTACCGGGCCGCCCACGAGTCCTACCTGGCCGAACGCGACGCGATCGAGCCGCTGGGCACCGACGTGACGGCGGGCGGCATGCCCACCCGGGTCAAGTGCCTGCACGTGCACGTCGCCCACGCCCTGGCCAAGGGGCCGGGGGTCAACCCGTTCGGCGACGAGGCCATCGCCCGGCTCGCGGGCGAGTGGCCCGCCGGTGACTGCGTGGCTACCGCCGGTTCCGACGAATCGGCGACAACTGCGCATTAGGTGACAAGGAACCGTCCAGAAGGGCAACTGGGAACAGACCTTTGGGCGTGCTCCCTGAGATTTTCCCCAGATTCGGTGACTCTCGGCCACGGATGAGGCATGGTAGGTGGCCGGACACGTTGGGTCACCCGAGGGCGATCGGCCTCACGGGTGGCGTTCGACACGAGGGGCGGGTCAACCATCGTGAGTGGGAAGCAGGGCGGACGGCACCGCAGGGGTCGCGAGCGGGGCAGGCGGCGCAGCGCCGTCGCCGCCGCGGGCGCGATGCTGCTGGTCCCCGTCGCGGTGGCGGGTGAGCCCGCGCCGTGGCTGGAGCCCGGCGACGACGTCGCGCTCGCGGGCAACCCGGGCGGAGCGCTCGGCGGCGGCCTCGACGACCCCGGCACCCTCGGCGCCGACGGCTCCAAGCCGGAGAACGACCGGATCGGCCCGAAGATCCTGGAGCTGGCCGACAAGCCGGACCTGCTGGCGCTGACCGGCGGCCCGACGGCGGGCTACCCGAGCGGCCCGCTGGGCATCCCCGGCAACATGCTCAGCGCGTACATGCGCGCCGCGCAGACCCTCGCCGCGACCACGCCGAACTGCAACCTCAAGTGGCCGCTGCTGGCCAGCATCGGCCGCATCGAGTCCGGCCACGCCCGCGGCGGGCGCGCCGACGCCAAGGGCGACACCATCGGCCGCATCCTCGGCCCCGAGCTCAACGGCGCGGGCCCGGTCGCGGCCATCGCCGACACCGACGGCGGCCGCTACGACGGCAACACCGTCTGGGACCACGCGGTCGGCCCGATGCAGTTCATCCCGTCGACCTGGGCGGGCTACGCCTCCGACGGCAACGGCGACGGCGTGTCCGACCCGAACAACATCTACGACGCCACCCTCGGCGCGGGCAAGTACCTGTGCTCGGGCGGGATGGACCTGTCGGACCCGAAGCAGCTGGCCACGGCCATCTTCCGCTACAACCACTCCGACAGCTACGTCCGCACGGTGATCCTCTGGTCGAACGCGTACGGCAAGGGCGTCACGCCGTTGGCCCCGGTCCCGGTGCGGGACATCCCGCAGCCTGCGAACCCGCCGTCGAACTCCGACTCCGGCCAGGTCCCGCCGCCCACGACGGGCAGCCCGACGACCAGGCCCACCACGACGCCGCCCACGACGACGACCGTGCCGCCCAGCCGGGAGACCCGCCCGCCCGTCTCCCCGAGCCGTCCGACCAGGACCACGTCGCCGACCACCACCACGACGACCACCACGTCGCCGACGACGACCACGACGACGACCACGAGCCCCTCGTGCGAGACGCCGACCCCGACGACCACCGCCCCGACGACGCCGACGACGACCACGACGCCCGTCGAGGACCCGTGCGCGCCGGAGGGGACGGACGAGGCCCAGAGCACCACCACGACGTCCCCGACGCCGACCTCGGCCACCTCGTCCACGCCGCTGTAAGCGCGGAAGCCACGCCCCGGACGCCGACCGCGCGTCCGGGGCGTTTCTTCTAAGCTGCCGCCATGACCCGTGTGGCGGCGATCGACTGCGGAACGAACTCCATCAGGCTGCTGGTGGCCGACGCCACCGACCGCGGCGACGGCACGCACTGGCTGCGCGACGTGCACCGGGAGATGCGGATCGTGCGGCTCGGCCAGGGCGTGGACGGCACCGGCGTGCTGGCCCCGGAGGCCCTGGCCCGCACCCGCGCCGCCCTCGCCGACTACGCCGCCATCCTGCGCCGCAAGGGCGCCGAGAAGGTCCGCATGGTCGCCACCTCGGCCACCCGCGACGCCGCCAACCGCGACGAGTTCTTCGGCATGACCGCCGAGCTGCTGGGCGCGCCCGCCGAGGTCATCAGCGGCGACGAGGAGGCAGCGCTCTCGTTCACCGGCGCGGTGGCGGGCCTGGAGCCCGATGACGGCCCGTTCCTGGTCGTCGACATCGGCGGCGGATCGACCGAACTGGTCCTGGGCGGCTGGGACGGCGTGCGCGCCGAGGTCGAGGCCGCCCGCTCGGTCGACATCGGCTGCGTGCGCATCACCGAGCGCGCCCTGCGCTCGGACCCGCCGACCGCCGCCGAGGTCGCCGCCGCCGACGCGCTGGCCGAGGAGATCCTGGCCCCCGCCTTCGCCGCCGTGCCCGTCGGCCGCGCGCGCACGTGGGTCGGTGTCGCGGGCACGGTGACCACGCTCGGCGCCATCGCGCTCAAACTGGACGAGTACGACTCCGACGCCGTCCACCTGTCGCGGCTGTCCGCCGCCCAGATCGCCGAGCTCACCGAGTCGCTGCTGACCGCGACGCACGACGAACGCGCCGCCGACCCGGTCATCCACCCCGGCCGGGTGGACGTGATCGGCGGCGGCGCGGTCGTCCTGCGTGCGCTGGCGCGGCGGCTGTTCGCCGAGACCCCGGTCGCGGACCTCGTGGTGTCCGAACACGACATCCTCGACGGGATCGCGCTGTCCCTGCTCTAGGAGGCGGACTTCACGAACGCGGCGAGGTCCTTGGACTGCTGCACCCGCGACGGCTCGTGGACGTACATCATGTGGCCTGCCGGGTAGTACTTCACCTCGATATTGCCGCGCAGCTCGTCCGGAATGGACAGATGCGCGATGGTGTGCTCGGTGGCGAAGTACGGGGTGGCGCCATCGGTGTAGCCCGACGCGACGTGCACCTTCAGGTGCGGGTTGCCGCGCATCGCCTTCGACAGGCGGTCGGTGACGGTCACGTGCGAGTTCTCGAAGTCCTTGTAGGACCACGCCTTGTGCGCGTCGACGCTGAGCACCTCGTAGGCGAGATCGTTGGTGTAGCCCAGTTCCGCGCGCAGGTAGTGGTTGATCGCCGCGGTGTACGCGCCGGTGATCGCGGTCGCGGACGGGTCGTCGACGCTCAGCTCGCGGCCGTAGTCGGACTCCCAGCCGGTGAAGCGGCCGTCGAGCCGCCCGACCGTGCGCCGCGACGGGCGCAGCAGCTCCGCGAAGAACCGCATGTGCTCGATCCGCAGGTCCACGCGGTCGATGTAGTCGGCGGACAGGCCCGTCAGCTTCGCCACCCGCTCGACGGCGGACGCGCGCTCGGCCGAGGAGAGCCTGCTGCCCTGGGCCAGCGCCCACGGGTAGTCCTTGGCCGCGAACTCCTCCGCCTCGGCGAGGACGTCCTTGAGCGGGCGCTTGCCGTGCAGGCCGTGGTAGTGCGCGATCGCCGCGTATGTCGGCAGGAACAGCGCGTAGGGCAGGTCGTTGCCCTCCTTGAAGTTCAGCGTGCCGAAGTCCAGCACCGACGAGATCAGCATCAGCCCGTTGAGGTACATCCCGTGGCGCTGCTGCAGGTGCAGCGCCAGGCCGCCCGCGCGGGTCGTGCCGTAGGACTCGCCCGCGAGGAACTTGGGCGAGAGCCAGCGCCCGTTGCGGGTCGTCCAGAGCCGGATGACCTCGCCGACGCACTCCAGGTCGCCGGTGAAGCCGAGGTGGTCCTGCGCGCCCTCGCCGTCGACCGGGCGGGTGTAGCCGGTCGACATCGGGTCGGTGAACACCAGGTCGCTGTGCGCCAGCAGGGACTCGGGGTTGTCGGCCAGCGCGTACGGCGGGGCGGCCAGCGCGCCCGCGTCGCCGGAGACCACCCGGCGGGGGCCGAGCACGCCCAGGTGCAGCCAGGTGCTGGACGAGCCGGGGCCGCCGTTGAACGCGAAGGTCACCGGGCGGGTCGCGGGCTCGGCGTCGTCGAGGGTGTAGGCGGTCAGGAACACCGACGCCTTCGGGACGTGGCCGGTGAACTTGCCGTCGGTCGTCACCTCCTGCCGGAGCACGATCCGCCCGGTGGTGGCGGTGTACTTCAGCTTCCGGCGCCCGGCGGCCAGCACGTGCTGGGTGGTCACCAGGTCGTCGGCGGGCTCCGGCGCGGTGGCGTCGGGCTTGGTCGGCGTGACGGTTTCGTCGTGGGTGTCACTGGATGGCATGCCGCCGACATTACGTGCTCTTCCGGGGGGTAGCGTCGAAACATGTCCATGGCGGATCTCGACCGGCAGGTCGTCGACTGCCGGGCCTGCCCCCGGCTGGTCGCCTGGCGCGAGGAGGTAGCGCGGGTCAAGCGCGCGGCGTTCCGGGACGAGACCTACTGGGGCCGCCCGGTTCCCGGGTTCGGGCCTGCGGACGCCAAGCTCGCCGTCGTCGGCCTGGCGCCCGCCGCGCACGGCGCGAACCGCACCGGTCGCATGTTCACCGGGGACCGCTCCGGTGACGTGCTGTACGCCGCGATGCACGCCGTCGGCCTGGCGTCGCAGCCGACGGCCACGCACATCGACGACGGCCTGACCCTGATCGGCACCCGCATCACCGCGCCGGTCAAGTGCGCGCCGCCCGCCAACAAGCCGACGCCGGAGGAGCGCGACACCTGCGGCGCGTGGCTGAAGCAGGAGCTGGCCCTGCTGCGGCCGACCCTGCGCGCGGTCGTGGTCCTCGGCGCGTTCGGCTGGCAGGCGCTGCTGCCGCTGCTCACGGTGGCCTGGCACGTCCCGGTGCCGCGCCCGAGGTTCGGCCACGGCGTCCAGTACACCCTCGACGCCCGCGACGGCGGGCCGCCGCTGAAGGTGTTCGGCTGCTTCCACGTCAGCCAGCAGAACACCTTCACCGGCAAACTGACTCCCGCGATGGTCGAGGCGGTGCTGGCCGGCGCGCGGGACGCCGCCGGTATCTGAGATTTAGTCAAATAATTGCCGAAACCAACCGCCCGGTTGTGGGAATGGTGCGCACTGGACCTGTCCGTCGAACTTGTGGGACGATCGGCAATGTGACGCGTGCGCGAGCCGGAATGGCATTGGGGCTCGCCGTGGTCGGCGTCTGGAGCGCAATTGCCGCCGTTCTGTCGGCATTGGCGGTGCACCGGCTTGGCGGTTTCGGATGGTTGCCGTCCATGCTGGTGGGCCTCGGCGCCGCGATGGGCGTCGGCGCCGCCGCCGAACCCCTGCTCGGCGCCCGCGCCCCCCGTGCTGCCTGCGTGCGCAGGCGGGCGGCCCCCCGGCGGACCAGGCCCGCGGCGCGCGCGCCGCGGGCCATGCCGCGTTCCCGGCCGTGATCAGCGCGCGCGGGTCCAGCGGGGGCCGATGGGCTTGGCCACCAGGTGCGCGATGCGGTCCTCAAGGAAGTCCTTGGTCTGGCTCGCGCTGAGCGCGACCTCCGCGGTGGCCGACAGCCGCTCCCCGAACTCATCGATGCGCGGCGAGCCGTCCCGGACGATGTAGTCCGCGCCCGCGTTCTCCACGTAGACGATCACCGAGCCGCCGTCCAGCAGCATGGTCACGAACGGGCCCCATAGCCCCCGGTGCACGCCGGCGTCATAGGGGATCACGCGGATGTCGATGTTGCGCTTGTCGGACAGGTGCCGCAGGTGGCGCAGCTGCTCGCGCATGACCTGCGGCCCGCCGACCATCCGGTGCAGCGCGCCCTCGTCGATCAGGAAGGACAGCTCCGGGCCGGGGTCCTCGTGCAGGATGGCCTGCCGGTCGACCCGGGCGGCGATCAGCGCGTCGAGCTTCTCGCCCTCGTGCGCCGCGCCGAGCAGGGCGCGGGCGTAGCCGGGGGTCTGCAGCAGGCCGGGGACCAGGTACGGGTGCACGTGCCGGATGGCGATCGCGGAATCCTCGTAGGACAGCAGCGTCTGGTATTCCGGACTGAGCACCTTGCGGTATTTGGCGTACCAGGACGGCCTGCGGGACTCCCTGGCCATGACGAGCAGCTGTTCGGCCACGTCGTCGGCGGTGCCGTAGACGGCGAGCAATGCCTTGGTGTCCGAGGTGGAGATGCCGACGGACGCGTTTTCGATGCGCAGCAGCTTGGAGAGCGACCAGTCGACCGCGCGCGCGGCCTCCGCCTGGGTGAGGCCGACGCGCTCGCGTTCGACACGGAGCGTGTCGCCGAGGCGTCGGCGCTGGACCTTGGGATCGGGCTGCCTTCCACGGGCCATAGTGACCTCCGCTGAGTGGGGAGCGGATCTCAGCCTAACTGGTGATCATCCGTGCGGCTGAATGATTGACGGCGAGTAGCCATGTGGCGGTTCGCAACACGGCAGGTGGGAACCTAGCACGTGCGCCGCCGGGGTTTCACCTGGTTGGCTCGGTGTCGGGTCCGGATCGGTGCTCGTCGTGGCCGAAGCTGACGCAGAGTGACCACTGCTCGCATCCGACATACGGCCGATCATCCGCACCCGGGCAGCGGATTCTGCCTTTCCTGCGCACCCGGAATAATCGGCGCGGTTATGGCTAGATCTCACCTCGATAGGGGGAGCGGTGTCCGCTGTCAGAAGCGAATGGCGTCGGAGCAGGCGGAGTGTGAATAACGACTGCGTCGAACTGCGCGCCGCCGCGGGCCGGGTCCGCATACGCGACTCGAAGAATCCCGGCCAAATTCTGGACATTTCCCCAGCCGTCGGCGCGTGCTTCGTCGCCTACGTGAAGGCAGCCGCCGTGTCCTGAGCACCACCCGCGCACCACCCCGCGCGTGGCATGCTGCGTGCCATGTCGGGTCCCGCATCCAGGGAAGGCCGCACGACGGCGTGGACGCCCCACGCCCGCGTCGCGCTCGCCGTGGCCGCGTTGTTCGCGGTCGCCCTGGTCGCCGCCCGCGGCGGCTCGGCCATCCCGGTCGAGCCGGGCGCGGTGCGGGTCGTCGAGCCCCCGGAACGGCCGGTCCCCACCGAGTCGGGGCCTGCCGGGGAAGTCGACTCCGCCATCGATCTGATCGGCGGGGTGGGGGTCGGCCTGCTGCTCGCCGTGATCGGTGTCCTGGTGCTGATCGGCGCGGTGGGCGTGCTGGCCTCCTTCGGCATGCGCGGGTCCCGCAGGCGCCGCCGCGCCTCCACGCCCGTGCGGGCGGCCCAGTCGACGGTCGACGAGCAGGCGCAGGCGCTGCGCACGGCTGTCCGCGCGGGGATGGCGGACGTGGCCGCGCGCACGGGCGGCCCGCCCGGCGACGCGGTGATCGCGGCGTGGCTCGTCCTGGAGGACGCCGCCGCGGCCTGCGGCACCCGCCGTGGGCCCGCGGAGACCCCGTCGGAGTTCACCGCGCGGGTGCTCGCCGGTCATTCCGTCGACCCCGCGGCCCTCGCCGACCTGCGCTCGCGCTACCACCGGGCGCGCTTCGCGGGCGAGGCCACGGCGGAGGACGCGACCGCTGCCCGCGTGGCGCTGGCGCGCGTCGAGGAAACGCTGGCATGAGCACGGTCCGCGTTGTGCTGTCGTCGGTCATGGCCGGGGTCGCCGTGGTCGTGGTGGCGGCGTGGCCCGGCGGCGTGCCGGTGTTCTGGGCGGTGGCGCTGGCGCTCCCCGCCGCGGCGCTGACCGCGCTCGGCGCGCGGCTGTCCGGCCCGCTTGAGCCACTGTGGACACCCGTGCCGGACGCCCCGTCGGCGCCCGCCGAGTTGCAGGCGGCCACCCTTGCCGCCCGCCTCGCCGAGGCCGCCGCCGACCGCGACCGGTTCCTCAGCCGCGTGCAGCCGAGGCTGCGCAGGCTCGTCCTCACCCGGCTGCGCGAGCGCTGGCCGGACGTGTCTGATGTAGACGATCCAAGAGTGCGATCCCTGCTGGGCCCCGAGCACACCCTGCTCGTGACCGACGCGCCGCCGACCCCACAACGGTTGTCGGAGCTGCTCGACCGACTGGAGGAAGCGTGACGTCGTCCATTGTGGACATCGCGGATGCTGGGGCGCGGGTCCGCGCCGCCGTCGGGACCGCGGTGGTGGGCCGCGAGCGCACGGTGCGGCTGGCGCTGGCCGCGGTGCTCGCGGGCGGCCACGTGCTGCTGGAGGACGTCCCCGGGCTCGGCAAGACGCTGCTGGCCCGCGGTCTGGCCGCCGCGCTCGGCCTGGACTTCGCGCGCGTGCAGTGCACGCCCGACCAGCAGCCCGCCGACCTGACGGGCTCGTTCCTGTTCGACCCGGTCGAGCGCGAGTTCACCTTCCGCGCGGGCCCGGTGTTCACCGGCCTCCTGCTCGCCGACGAGATCAACCGCACGCCGCCGAAGACCCAGTCGGCGCTGCTGGAGGCCATGCAGGAGCGGCAGGTCACCGTCGAGGGCCGCACGTTCCCGCTGCCCCGCCCGTTCCACGTCCTGGCCACCGCGAACCCCGTCGAGTACGAGGGCACCTACCCCCTGCCCGAGGCCCAGCTCGACCGGTTCCTGCTGCGGCTGGACATCGGCTACCCGCCTGCCGATGAGGAGGTCGAGGTCCTCCGCAGGCGCCTGTCCCGCCAGTCCGAGGACGCGGTCGTCGAGCGCGTGGTCGACACCGAGGCCCTGCTGAACCTCCAGAAGGGCATCGAACAGGTCCCCGTCGACGACGACGTCCTCCGCTACTGCGTCGACCTGGCCCGGGCCACCCGCACCCACCCGGCGGTCGAGGTGGGCGCGTCCCCGCGCGGGTCGCAGGCGCTGCTGCTGGTGGCCCGCGCCTTGGCGGTGCTGGACGGCCGCGGGTACGTCCTGCCGGAGGACGTCAAGGAGTGCGCGGTCCCGGCCCTGGCCCACCGCCTGACGCTGAGCGCGGAGACGTGGAGCACCGGCACGACCGCCACCCAGGTCGTCACCGACCTCCTCGCCACCGTCCCCGGTCCCCCCAGCTCCCGGTGACCACCCCCCGCACGGCCCACGCCAGGCGGAAACGGCCGACGACCCACCCCGCCTCGCACGGCTTGACGTGCCGCAGCCCCCGGATGGGCAGCGCCGCCAGAACGGAACCCACCCCCACCTCGGCCGGTCCCCACCGCGCGCTCCGCGACCACCGACACCCCGGCCCACCACGCGACCACAAGCCTGCCCACCACCGCCCCGGCCCTTCAGCGACCACGCACCCCGCCTCAAACGCTCGCCTTGCCCACCTACGTCCGGTCCTCCGATCATCCGCTGCCCGGGTTCGGTTGGCGTGGTCGGTGCGGGGTCGCGCGCTGGTTTCGGGTTGGGAAGGTCAGGTGGTCGGCGAGCGGTGGTGCCTCGGCCCACCACGCCGTCACCACCCTGCTTGCCGTCGTCCCGGGCCTGTCCGGCACTCGGTGACCGCGCGCCCCGGTCGCGGTGGCCGCCGAGCTGCTTGCCTACCCCAAGTCCACCGATCACCCGGGGTTCGGCTGGTGAGGGATGGGGCGGGCGTGCAGGGCAGTCGATCCGTGTGCGCCAGCACCTCCGTCGACGACCTGCTGCCTACCCGGCCTGCTCACCGGTCGGGGGTGGTGGGCGGTGAGTAACCGGGTCCTTGACTGGGTGCGTGCTCGGCAGGCGGTTCGTGGGGTGGGGTGGCGGGGGACCGACGCCCTGTTCCGTGGGGCCGTCGGTGGGGTCGGGCTGGTCACGGCGGGAGTCGTCCTGCATCGGGTCGATCTGGTGTTGGTCGGGGCTCCGTTGCTCATAGGAACCGTGGTGGCGCTTGTCGTGCCCGTGGGGCGGGTGCCGACCGTGCGGGCGGGGCGGGTGCCGCGGACCGTTGACTCCGGGGGGAGTGCGAGCCTCGCCGTCGAGGTCGACGCTGGGCCTGGGGTTGAGTTCATCGCCGTGCGGTTGCCGGGGCCGGACGCGCCGGGGCCTGGGCCGGTGCACTTGCTGCCGCGTGCCGCCCACTACGCCTCCCGCCTGCGGTGGGACGCCTGGGGCGAGGGGGTCGACCTGCGGCCCGACCACCTGGCCGCAGGCCGGGACGCGCTGCTCATCAGCGGGCCCGTCACCGGGCCCGAGGGGCGGCGGACCGTGTTGCCCGTCGCCGAGCCGGTGCCGCCGGGGCCGTTGCCGCCGCGCGTCGCCGGGCTGGTCGGGGTGCACCGCGCGCCCCGGCCGGGGGACGGGACCGAGTTGCGGGCCGTGCGCCCGTTCCAGCTCGGCGACCGGGTCCGCCGGATCGACTGGCGGGTCACGCTGCGGGCGGGCGCGGCCACCGGCCTGCCCCTCGGCACGCTGCACGTCCGCGAGCGGCACGCCGAGGCCGACGCCGACCTGGTGCTCGCGCTCGACTCGCGCGTGGACGTCGGCGCCGAGCTGGCCGACTGGTCCATCGGCCCGGAGGGCGTGCGACCGGGCGGCAGCCTGGACACCGCCGTGCGCGCCATCGTCGGGCTCGCCGCGGGCTACCTGCGCCAGGGCGACCGCGTCGGGCTCGTGGACCTCGGCAGGCCCCAGCTCGGCCTGCCCCCGGGCGTCGGCCACCGGCACCTGCTGCGCATCCGCCACCAGCTCGTCGCGTGCGCGCGGTCGGCGGGGTGGGCGCCGCGCCCGGTCCTGCGGGCCGTCCCCGCAGGCGCTGTCGTGGTGGTCCTGACCCCGCTGCTGGACGACGCCATCGTCGACTGCGTCATCGGCGCGGCCCGGCACGGCGCCGCGATCGTCGTCCTCGACGTCCTGCCGAAGGACCTGCGCCCGGACCCGGAGACCGAGTGGGGCGACGTCGTCCGGCGCGTCGTGCTCACCGAGCACCGCGCCCGCCGGGCCGCGCTGCTCGCCCACGGCGTCCCGGTGGCCGACGAGGTCACCACGGCCCTGCGCCGGATCGGGAGGCGCAGGTGAGCGACGCCCTCGACGTCGGCCGCGGCGTCTCCGCGCTGTGGGTCCGCGCCGCCGTGGGCGCGGCCGCGGCGGGCATCGTCGTCGACCTGGTCCTGGCCGACGTCGCCGGTCTCGTCGGCTGGACCGCCGCCGTCCTCGCCGTGCTCTGCGTGCTGCTGCCCGCGTCGCCGGTGGCGCTGCTGTTGATCGTGCTGGCCGCCGTCGCCGTGGCCGTCGGCGCGCCCGCGCCGTTCTCGCCCGCGCTGCTCGCGCTGATCCCGCTGACCCACGCCCTGCACCTGTCCTCCGGCATCGCCGCTGTGCTGCCGCGCGGGGCCCGGGTGCACGGCTCCGCGCTGGTCGCGCCCCTGCGCAGAGCGTGCGCGATCCAACTCGCGGTGGGTCTCATTGTGATAGTCGCGACTTTTCTCCCGACCGGCCCGACGCCGCCCGCCGTCGAATTGGTCGCATTACTCTCCAGCGCGGCGATGGCACTGGCGGTAATACTTCTTGAACGATCCCGCAGGTGACGGCGATCCCCGTCACACCTGCGGAAACGTCCCGCGCGACTCCCGTCACACCAACGTGGGGGCGCCTCGCGGGCGCCCTAAACCAGTGCCACCATTGCAGGTATGGCGCGAACAAAGTCGGAGCCGACCCGAATCCTCATCCTGGGTGGCGGTTATGTCGGGCTTTACACGGCCCTGGGGCTCCAGCGCAAGCTGCGCTCCGGCGAGGCTTCGGTCACCGTGGTCGACCCGCAGCCGCACATGACCTACCAGCCGTTCCTGCCCGAGGCCGCCGCTGGCGCCATCGAGCCCAGGCACGTCGTCGTCCCGCTGCGCCGCACCCTGAAGCGCTGCCACGTCATCACCGCCCGCGCCAGCAAGATCGAGCACGCCCGCAAGGTCGTCACCATCGAGGCGCCCGACGGCCACCTCGAGGAGCTGGGCTACGACATCCTCGTCGTCGCCCTGGGCTCGGTGGCCCGGCTGCTGCCCATCCCCGGCCTGGCCGAGTGCGGCGTGGCGTTCAAGACCATCGGCGAGGCCATCTACCTGCGCAACCACGTGCTGACCAAACTGGATCAGGCCGACAGCACGCTCGACCCCGACCTGCGCCGCAAGCTGCTGACCTTCACCTTCGTCGGGGGCGGGTTCGCGGGCATCGAGGCCCTGGGCGAGCTGGAGGACATGGCCCGCTTCGCGACCCAGTACTACAAGAACATCTCGCCGGACGACCTGCGCTTCGTGCTCGTCGAGGCGGCCGGGCGCGTGCTGCCCGAGGTGCGCGAGAGCCTGGGCGTCTACACCGTCATGCAGCTGGAGAAGCGCGGCATCGAGGTGTACCTGTCCACTCTCGCCAAGTCGTTCGAGAACGGGCACGTGGTGCTCTCCGACGGCACCGAGTTCGACAGCGACACCATCGTGTGGACCGCGGGCGTCAAGTCCAACCCGGTCCTGGCCGCGTCCGACCTCCCGCTGACCAAGCAGGGCAGGCTCAGGGCGAGCGCGTCGATGCGCGTCGAGGGCCTGACCGACGCCTGGACCGCCGGTGACTGCGCCGCCGTGCCGGACCTGTCCCGCACGCCCGACGACCCGACCGCGATCTGCGCGCCCAACGCCCAGAACGCCGTCCGGCAGGCCCGCCTGCTGGCCAAGAACATCGTCAAGGCCATGCGCGGCGGCGAGCCCAAGGACTACTTCCACAAGAACCTCGGCTCCGTCGCCAGCCTCGGCCTGCACAAGGGCGTCGGCGACATCATGAACTTCAAGGCCAAGGGCTTCATCGCCTGGTCGATGCACCGCGCGTACCATGTGAAGGCCATGCCGACGTTCAACCGCAAGGTCCGGATCACCCTGGACTGGTTAACGGGCGGCCTTTTCCGGCGCGAGGTGATCTCCATGGGGCAGATCAACGACCCCAAGGCGGAGTTCGCTCGGGTGTCCAAGGGCTGACGGCAAACGGCTCAAAGCGACTGGGCCAGCCGGAGGGAAACCGCGGAAACCCATCCCGAGCTGCGCTATCGCGCCTTAGGCTGCGGCTGCCCCCGTAGCCCAACAGGCAGAGGCAGCCCCCTTAAAAGGGGTTGAGTGCCGGTTCGAATCCGGTCGGGGGCACCATGCACGGGCAGTGATCCGGCGGCTACAGAAGGGTTTCGCGCGCCGTCGGGTCGTCCGGTCCGCTGTGGAGGTGGCGCGGCGGACCGGCGCATACCACGGAAACCGGGCCGCGGTCAGCGTCCTTTCGGCGCGCCGCGCCGAGTCCGATCGGCGCAATGATCGCGGCCGGACCCCGTTAGCGGCAGCGGTTTTCACCACCGGGGACGAGATCGCGAGCATGCGCCGCAGAACAGACCTGTTGGTCCTTTTCGGAACTTGACGCACGAGTAGGCGATTGCCCACAAGAGTCCACTGTGGATATCCAACCGGCAATCGGACCGGCACTCTAAGCTGCCGTGGTGGCGGAATACCGGATCGACGACCTGGCCCGGGCGGCGGGCACCTCGGTGCGCAATGTGCGCGTGTACCAGGACCGGGAGCTGCTGCCGCCGCCCGTGCGCCGCGGCCGCACCGCGATCTACAGCGACGCCCACCTCGCCCGGCTGCGGCTGATCCTGGCCATGCTCGAACGCGGCTACGCCTTCGCCCAGATCAAGGAGATGCTGGACGCCTGGCAGGCCGGGCACTCGCTGGCCGACGTCCTGGGGCTGGAGGAGGCCACCGGCGCGGCCTGGTCGCACGAGCAGCCCGCCATCGTGCGCATGGCCGACCTCGTGCGCATGTTCGGCGCCCAGGTCACCCCCGCCACCATCCGCAGGGCGCTTGAGCTGCACGTGCTGGAGCGCCACGGCGCCCACTTCGTCGCCCCGAGCCCCAAGTTGCTGGAGGCGGGCCGCGAGCTGGTCACCCTGGGCGTCCCGCTGGCCGAGGCCCTCCGCCTGGCCGCGGAGTTGCAGACCGAGACCGATCGCATCACCGCCCTGCTGGTCGGCATGGTCCGCCAGTACGTGCTCGACCCCAAGGGTCCCGACTGGCTCCCCAGCGGCGACGAGTTGCCGCACTACGCCGACGTGATCTCCCGACTGCACCCGCTGGTCATGTCCGCGCTCTCCGCCGCCGTCGACCGCTCGGCCCAGCGCGTGATCCCGCAGATGATGGGCGACCGCCTCATCGCGATGGTGGAGAAGGCCAGGCGGCGCGACGGGGCCGAGCCCGGCGCTTGAACCGTGACAACGGCCGTTGTAACGTTCGCTACTGACGCGTAACAACGACTTCACCGCGGGCGGTGACCCGACGCCGAGGAGACGCCGATGGCCACCGAACCGCTCCGGTTCCCGCACCGCCACCTGGTGGTCCGGCAGCGGACCGTGCGCTCCGGCGAGGTCGACCTCGCCGTGTTCGAGCAGGGGGACGCCGCCGCGCCGACCGTGGTGCTCGTGCACGGGTACCCCGACACCCACCGCATGTGGGACGGGGTGGCCGAGCGGCTGGCCGAGGACTTCCACGTCGTGCGGTACGACGTGCGCGGCGCGGGCGCCTCCGCCGCGCCCCGCAGGCGCGCGGACTACCGGACCGAGCGGCTGGCCGAGGACCTGTTCGCCGTGCTCGACGCCGTCGCCGACGGCCCGGCCCACGTGGTCGCGCACGACTGGGGCTCGATCCAGAGCTGGGAGGCCGTCACCGACCCGACGGCCCCGGCGCGGATCGCGTCGTTCACCTCCATCTCCGGGCCGTGCCTCGACCACGCCGCCCACTGGGTGCGGCGCAGGCTCGCCCGACCCACCCCGGCGAACCTGCGCGCCGTCCTCAACCAGCTCACCAACTCCTGGTACATCTACCTCTTCCACGTGCCCGTGCTGCCCGGCCTGGCCTGGCGGACGCTGATCGGCCCGCGCTGGGGCGCGCTGCTGGCCAAGGCCGAGGGCGTGCCGCGCACGCCGGGCCACCCGGCGCCGACGATCGCCGCCGACGGCGCGCGCGGCGTGCGGCTGTACCGGGCGAACATGCTGACCCGCATGCGCAGGCCGCGCCCGCGCCCGGCCGACGTCCCGGTGCAGGTGATCATCCCGACCCGCGACCGGTTCGTCTCCGCCGCGCTGGCCGAGGACCTGGAGCGCTGGGTCGCCAGGCTGTGGCGGCGGCGGATCGTGGCCGGGCACTGGGCCCCGGTCTCGCACCCGGACGCGGTCGCGCGGATGGTGGCCGAGTTCGTCGACCACGTCGGCGGCCAGCCGTCCACGCGCGGGCTCCAGCGCGCCAGGGCGGGCACGACGGGGTTCACCGGCAGGCTCGTCGTGGTGACCGGCGCGGGCAGCGGGATCGGGAAGGCGACCGCGCAAGCGTTTGCCGCGCTCGGCGCCGAGGTCGTCGTTGCCGACATCGACGCGACCGCGGCCAAGCGCGCCGCCGCCGAGATCGGACCCGCCGCCTACCCGCACGTCGTGGACGTCGCCGACGCCGACGCCATGACCCGCTTCGCCGAGGAGGCGGCCGCCGAGCACGGCGCGCCCGACATCGTGGTCAACAACGCGGGCATCGGCATGGCGGGCAGCTTCCTCGACACCACGCCCGAGGACTGGCGCCGCGTGCTGGACGTGAACCTGATGGGCGTCGTGCACGGCTGCCGGGCGTTCGGGGCGCTGATGGCCGAGTCCGGCGAGGGCGGGCACATCGTCAACATCGCCTCCGCCGCCGCGTACACCCCGAGCCGGGCCCTGTCGGCGTACGCGTCGAGCAAGGCCGCGGTCCTGATGCTGTCGGACTGCCTGCGCGCGGAACTGGCCGACCGCGGGGTCGCGGTCACGGCCGTGTGCCCGGGCATCGTCGCCACCGACATCACCAACACGACGACGTTCGTGGGCGCGGCCGACCAGGAGGGCATGCGCCGCAGGGCCACCGCCGCCTACGCCCGCCGCGGCTTCGGCCCGGAGAAGGTCGCCGCCGAGATCGTGCGGGCCGTGCGGGAGGGGATCCCCGTGCTGCCGGTGACCCCGGAGGCCCGCGCGGCGCGGCTGGCCGCCCGGTTCGCCCCCGGCCTGCTGCGCAGGCTCGCCCGCGTCGACGTCTCCGGCGGCCGCCGATGACCGACGACCTCGCGCTGCACCCCCGCGACGTCCGGTTCGACTGGAGTGACGTCCCGCTGCACTGGGTGCCCGGCGACCCGCTCACCACGCACGCGCTGAACACCCTGCACCTGGTGCTGCCCGAGGGCGAGCGGTGGTTCGTCCAGGTCTTCGGCCAGGCGCTGCCGCACATCCGCGACCCGAGGCTCAGGGAGCAGGTGCTCGGCTTCATCGGCCAGGAGGCCATGCACGCCAAGGCCCACGACGGGGCCGCCGCGCACCTGGCCGCGCTGGGCATCGACCCGGCGCCGTTCGTCGCGCAGATCGAGTGGCTGTTCCGCACCCTGCTCGGCGACCGGCAGGGCAGCGCCGCGGTCCGGCACCAGTGGCTGCTGGAGCGCCTGTCGGTGATCGCCGCGATCGAGCACTTCACCGCCGTGCTGGGCCAGTGGGTCCTCGACGCGGACGCGCTGGAGGGCGCCGACCCGACGATGCTGGACCTGCTGCGCTGGCACGGCGCGGAGGAGGTCGAGCACCGCAGCGTCGCCTACGACCTCTACATGCACCTCGACGGCCGCCGGTTCCGCCGCATCCGCACCATGGTCGTCGTCGCCCCGGTCCTGGCCTGGCTGTTCGTCCGCTCCACGCGCTGGCTCATGGCCAACGACCCCTCCCGTCCGGGCGCACCCCGCTGGCGCGACTACCTGCGGGCCGCCCGCGCGGGCCGCCTGCCCCGGCCCGGCCAGCTCCTGCCCGCCGTCTGGCGCTACCTGCCGCGCGGCTACCACCCGAGCCAGGAGGGCGACACCGCCCAGGCCGTGGCCTACCTCGCGGCCTCCCCGGCGGCGAAGGCGGCGCTGTGAGCCGCCCGCCCGCGGACCTCTACGGACGGCAGCGGGCCGACCGGATGTTCCGCGCGCTCGTGCCCGTCGTCGGGGCGTTCCGGCGGGCGTCCGAACGCGGCGCGCGGCGGCAGCCCCCGGTGCGCGCGGTGGACCGGGACCTGCGGGTCGTCGTGCGGTCGTCCTCGGTGGAGGCCGACGGCGTGGTGGCCGTGACGCTCGCCGACCCGGGCGGCGCGCCGCTGCCGGGCTGGCGGCCCGGGTGCCACCTCGACGTCGTGCTGCCGTCCGGGCTCGTGCGCCAGTACTCCCTGTGCGGCGACCCGGCCGACCGGCGCACGTACCGGATCGCGGTCCGCTCGGTGGGGGCGGGATCGGCGGAGGCGCACGCGCTGACCGCGGGCACGCCGCTGGTGGTGCGCGGGCCGCGCAACGCGTTCCCGTTCGTCGGGCCGGGGCCTTACCTGTTCATCGCGGGCGGGATCGGGATCACGCCGATCCTGCCGATGGTCCACGCGGCGCGCGGCTCCGACTGGCGGTTGGTCTACACCGGACGCGACCGGCGGTCCCTGCCGTTCCTGGCGGAACTGCCGACCGAGCGGGTCCGGGTCCGCACCGACGACGAGCACGGCGTGCCCACCGCGGCGGACCTCTTGCGGGACGCGCCCCCGGGCGCGGCGGTCTACTGCTGTGGACCGGCCCCGCTGATCGATTTGGTGAAAGCGGCGTGGCCGGGCCGGTTCCACGCCGAGCGGTTCGCCCCGCCGCCGGTCGTCGGCGGACGGCCGTTCGAGCTGCAACTGGGTGTCGGCGGCCCGGTGGTGCCGGTCGCCGCCGACGAGACCGCGCTCACGGCGCTGCGCCGGGTCCGCCCGGATGTCGCCTACTCGTGCAGGCAAGGGTTCTGCGGGACCTGCCGGGTCCGGGTGCTGTCGGGTGGACCGTCCGAAGAGGACGGGATGTTGGTGTGCGTCGCGCGAGCCGACGGCGGTCGCGTCGTCCTGGATGTGTGAGAGGGAACCATGACCAAGATCGAGGTCAGCTACGAGCGCCGCGGCGGCGGTGAGCCCCTGGTGCTGCTGCACGGGATCGGCCACCGGTGGCAGGCGTGGGAGCCGGTCATGGACCGCCTCGCCGAGCGGCACGACGTCATCGCCCTGGACCTGTTCGGCTTCGGCGCGTCGCCGATGCTGCCCGAGGGCCGCGCGTACACCGTTCCCGGCGCGGTCGCCGCGCTGGCCGAGGTGTTCGACGACCTCGGCGTCACCCGCCCGCACATCGCGGGCAACTCCCTGGGCGGCATGCTCGCGCTGGAACTGGCAGCGCGCGACCTGGTCCGCTCGGCGACCGTGCTGTCCCCGGCCGGTTTCTGGACCGCGCGCGACCGCGCGTGGGCGATCCGCGTGCTCAGCGGCATCCGGCTCACGGCGCGGCTCAAGCCGTCGCTGCAGCGGATCCTGTTCGCCAGCAAGCTCGCCCGGTTCGCGGGCGGCAGCCTGCTGTTCGGCAGGCCGTCCTGGCTGACCGCCGAGGTCATGCTGGCCGACATGGCCGCGATGGCCGCAGCGCCCGGCTTCGACGCGGTGATCGCCGCGGGCGGGCGGGACTACTTCTACCTGAGCCCGGCCCCCGAGGTCCCGGTGACGGTCGCGTGGGGCACCCGCGACCGCATCCTCTGGCCGCGCCAGGCCCGCCGGTGCGCCGAGATCCTCCCCGACGCCCGCCACGTGTCCCTGCCCGGCTGCGGCCACGTTCCCATGGGCGACGACCCGGACCGCGTCGCCGACCTCATCATGGCCACCTGCCGGGAGGCGGCGCTCACCCCTTGATGGTCGCGGCCACCATGACGAGCAGCGTGCCGAACACGCTGTTCCAGTAACCGACCTGCAGGCCATCGACGCCGCCGTACTGCACTGTCCACACCAGAACGGTCAGCAGCAGGAGCGCCGCACCCGCCCGCAACACGATGCCGGACAACAGCAATCCGGCGGCGACGATCGCGGCGCCCAGCAGGGTGAGCACGGCGATGGAGGTGACCAGCCCGGCCCGCTCGTCGTGGACGCCGGTGAACAGGTCGGCGATCGGCACGGACGTCCCGGCGATCCCGTCGTGCCACGGAGTGAACGCGCCGTAGCCGACGGCGACCACGCCCGCGAGTCCCAGCAGCCAGGCCAGCAGTGTCCGCACGCCACCGGAGTGTAATCGCCGGGGGTGGCGGCGGACCGTCAGAACAGCTCCGGCAGGCGGCGGGCGACCTCGTCCGGGGACGGCATGCGGGCGATCTCCTCGGCGACACCCCGTGCGGAGTCGCGGTACGCGGGATCGGACAGCAGCTTCGCCGCGTGGTCGGCGATCGCGTCCGCGCTCGCGTCCTGGGGGAGCAGACGCGCCCCGACACCGGCGGTGTGCAGGGCCTCGGCGTTGGCGAACTGGTCGGCGCCCTGGGGCAGGAGCAGCTGCGGGACGCCCGCGGCGAGCGCGCTCATCATGGTGCCGCTGCCGCCGTGGTGGACGGCCAGGGTGGCGTGCGGCAGCAGGTCCGCCTGCGCGACCCACGGGTACGCGCTCACGGTGTCCGGCAGGGGACCGAGGTCGCTCGGGGACACCCGGCCGGTGGCGACCACGACGGGCACGCCCAGGCCCGCGAGCGCGGTGATGGCCGTGCGCAGGAGTTCGGGAGTGCCGAACGCGGTGCCGAGCGTCAGGTAGACCAGCGGCCCGGCCCAGGACCGCGGGCCCGGCTCGGCGTAGGGGACCGGCCGCAGCTCGATCCGGTCGGTCGCCGCCAGGAACGCCCGGTCCTGCAGGGACGGCGGGCAGATGTCCAGGTGCGGCAGCCCGGGCACGACGTCATCGGGCAGCTCGAGGCCGATCCCCGCCGGGAACATCCGGCCGAACCCGTGCCACGCCCCCGCGATCCCGGCGCCCGCGGCGGCGGTCGCGGCCCCCGGCACGCCCCAGCCGTGGACGACCAGGTCGGGCCGCCACCGGGCCAGCTCGGGGGCCAGGTCCTCGGCGTAGATCTCGTAGAACGCATCGGCAGGGCGGAACGGCAGCAACCCGTTGGCCGCCAGCGGTTCATGGACGTTCTCGCCCGCGGCGAACCGCACCTCGTGCCCCGCGGCCCGCGCCGCGACGGCGAGCGGGATCAGCGGGTAGGTGTGCCCGACGGACGCAAGGCTGGCGAACAGCACGCGCATACCGGGCAACCTACCCGCCGACCGCGTCAGCTCAGCCGCTCGAGCACCATCGCCATGCCCTGGCCGCCGCCGACGCACATCGTCTCGAGGCCGAACTGCTTGTCGTGCCACTGCAGCGAGTTGATGAGCGTGGCGGTGATCCGCGCGCCGGTCATGCCGAACGGGTGGCCGACGGCGATGGCGCCGCCGTTGACGTTCAGCTTGTCCTCGGGGACGCCCAGGTCGCGCGCGGACGGGATGACCTGCGCGGCGAACGCCTCGTTGATCTCCACGAGGTCGATGTCGTCGATGGTCAGCCCCGCCCTGGCCAGCGCCCGCCGGGACGCCTCGACCGGGCCGAGGCCCATGATCTCCGGCGACAGGCCGGACACGCCGGTGGACACGATCCGCGCCAGCGGCGTCAGGCCCAGCTCGCGCGCCTTGGTGTCGGACATGATCACCAGGGCGGCCGCGCCGTCGTTGAGCGGGCAGCAGTTGCCCGCGGTGACGCGGCCGTCGGGGCGGAACACCGGCTGCAGGGTCGCGGTCTTCTCGTACGTCACGCCGGGCCGGGGGCCGTCGTCGGTGTCCACGACCGAGCCGTCCGGGCGGGTGACCGGGGTGATCTCGCGGGCCCAGAAGCCCGCCTTGATCGCGGCCTCGGCCAGGTTCTGCGAGCGCACGCCGAAGTGGTCCATGTCCTCGCGGGTCACGCCCTTGAGCAGGGCGAGGTTCTCCGCGGTCTGGCCCATGGCGATGTAGGCGTCGGGGACGACGCCGCTCTCGCGCGGGTCCTGCCAGGAGCCCGCGCCCTTCTCCGCGACGGCGGCCGTGCGGGCCATGGCGTCGGCGAACAGCGGGTTGCGGGTGTCCGGCCAGGTGTCGGAGCTGCCCTTCGCCGCGCGCGACACCGTCTCCACGCCCGCGGAGATGAACACGTCGCCCTCACCGGCCTTGATGGCGTGCATCGCCATCCGGGTCGTCTGCAGGGAGGAGGCGCAGTAGCGGGTGATGGTGCAGCCGGGCAGGTGGTCGTAGCCGAGCAGCACGGCCACGATGCGGCCCATGTTGAAGCCCGCCTCGCCGCCGGGCATGCCGCAGCCCAGGATCAGGTCGTCGATGTCCCTGGGGTCCAGCGCGGGGACCTTGTCCAGTGCGGCCCTGACCATCTGGGCGGTCAGGTCGTCGGGGCGCATGTCCACGAGCGAGCCCTTGCCCGCGCGGCCGATGGGGGAGCGGACTGCGGAGACGATCACGGCCTCTGGCATGGCGTTACTCCTCAAGCGCGGCGATTACTAAGCGGTAGCTTAGGTCGGTCGGCCAGGCGCGACAAGGTGCGCCGCGCTCAGCTGCGCCGACCCTCCCACAGCCCGGCCGCGGCGCACAGCGGAGCCAGCAGCATGTCCGCCGCCAGGCCGTAGCCCGCCCCGTTCGGGTGGAACCGGTCGGGGCTGAACAACTCCGCGTGCCGGTCCACGAAATGCCTGGTCAGCAAGGCCGCCATCGGCACGACGACGGCGCCGGACCCGGCCAGCGCGCGGGCCTGCGCCCTGGCCAGCGCCAGGCTGTAGCGGCGGGCCACCTCGCGCAGCGGCTGCGGGATCGGCCGGATGGCGCCCAGGTCGGGGCAGGTCCCCACGACCACGGCCACGCCAGCGGCCAGCAGCCGGTCCACCTGCCGGGCCAGCAGCGCGGCCGACTCGGCGATCCCCAGCCGCGCGGTCACGTCATTGCCGCCGACGAGCACCAGCGCCACCGCGGGCGGGTCGGTCAGCGCGGCGTCCACCTGCGCGGCCAGATGCGTCGTGCGCGATCCGACGACGGCGTGGGTGACCAGCCGCACCGGCTCGCCCAGCTCCTCGGCCAGGCCGCGGGCCAGCCGCACCCCGGGCAGCCGGTCCGCGCTCTCCGCGCCGAGGCCCGCCGCGCTGGAGTCGCCGAACACCGCGAACGACAGCGCCGCCCCGCGCGCCACCGGCCCGGTCCCGTCCGGCAGGTACACCCCGTCGGCGAGGAACGGCCGGTCCTTGGGGACCCCAATCACCGTCCGCGCCCGCTTCGACTGCGTGTTCAACAGGCCGTACGCGCCCGCGGACAGCCCGCCCAGCGACCCCACCGCCACCGCCAGCATCCGCAGCCCCGGCAGCACCCTCTCCACCATCGCCATACCCCCTTTCCTCACCAGGGATATCGCTCTCCCCCCACCATCCGTTGTACCCAAAGGCGCTGACAGCAGCCTTGGAGACGGTCAGCGGATAGGGTGAGGGCCAGTTCCAGGAAGTGAGATGGAGGACCCCGGTGGACTACGTCGAGCACGTCATCGACCTCGTCGGCGACACCCCGCTGGTCAAGCTGAACGCGCTCGCCGAGGGCCTGGAGCCGCTGGTCCTGGCGAAGGTCGAGTACCTGAACCCGGGCGGCAGCGTGAAGGACCGGATCGCGGTCCGGATGGTCGAGGCCGCCGAGCGCTCCGGCGAGCTGCGCCCCGGCGGCACCATCGTCGAGCCGACCTCGGGCAACACCGGTGTCGGCCTGGCCATGGTCGCCCAGCGCAAGGGCTACAAGTGCGTCTTCGTCTGCCCCGACAAGGTCAGCGAGGACAAGCGCAACGTGCTGCGCGCGTACGGCGCCGAGGTCGTCGTCTGCCCCACGGCCGTGGCCCCCGAGCACCCGGACTCCTACTACAACGTCTCCGACCGGCTGGTGCGCGAGATCGAGGGCGCCTGGAAGCCCAACCAGTACGCCAACCCGGAGAACCCGGCCAGCCACTACCACTCGACCGGCCCCGAGCTGTGGCGGCAGACCGAGGGGCGGATCACGCACTTCGTCGCGGGCGTGGGCACCGGCGGCACCATCTCCGGCACCGGCCGCTACCTCAAGGAGGTCTCCGACGGCCGGGTCAAGATCATCGGCGCCGACCCGGAGGGCTCGGTGTACTCCGGCGGCACCGGCAGGCCGTACCTGGTCGAGGGCGTCGGCGAGGACTTCTGGCCGGACACCTACGACCGCGGCGTCGCCGACGAGATCATCGCCGTCTCCGACGCGGAGTCCTTCGAGATCACCCGCAGGCTCGCCCGCGAGGAGGGCCTGCTGGTCGGCGGGTCGTGCGGCATGGCGGCCGCGGCCGCGCTGCGCCTGGCCAAGCGCCTCGGCCCCGACGACGTGGTGGTCGTGCTGCTGCCCGACGGCGGCCGCGGCTACCTGTCCAAGGTCTTCAACGACTCCTGGATGTCCCAGTACGGCTTCCTTCCCGCCGACCACTCCGGCGCGACCGTGGGCGACGTGCTGCGCCGCAAGACCACCGGCGGGGCGCTGCCGGAGTTCATCCACGCCCACCCGACCGAGACCGTCGCCGACGCGGTGGCCATCCTGCGCGAGTTCGGCGTCAGCCAGATGCCGGTCGTCAGCGCCGAGCCGCCGGTGATGGCCGCCGAGGTCGTGGGCGCGGTCAACGAGCGCGACCTGCTCGACGCCCTGTTCGCGGGCAAGGCAGCCCTGGCCGACCGGCTCGACCTGCACATGTCCCCGGCGCTGCCGACGATCGGCGCGGGCGAGCAGGTCACCGCCGCGATGGCCGCGCTCGCCTCGGCCGACGCCGCGCTCGTGCTGCTCGACGGCAAGCCCGCTGGCGTGGTCACCAGGCAGGACCTGCTGGGATTCCTCGCCGGGAAATGATCGCCCAATCCCGGCGCGGATAAACCCGATCCGATAGCGTTGCCGTCGTTAGGCAACAAACCAGGTCAATAAGGGGTGGGAAACCCGATGAGTGCTCCCCAGCCGCCGAACCAGCCGTGGCAGCCCGGCAGTCAACCAGGCGGCCCGGGGCCGGACGCGGGTTCGACGCCTGCACCGTCCACCGACACCGGCGCCGACGGCGTCGAGCGCACCCAGGCGATCCAGCCTGGCCAGCCGCTGCCCGGCGCCTCCGGCGCCGACGACGACAACGCCGACCGCACCCAGGTGGTGCGGGGCGCGGGCGCGACCCCGGCGCCCGGCGGCGACCACACCCAGATGGTGCCGCCCGGCTCGGTCCCGCAGACCCCGCCGTACGCCCAGCCCGGCGACCACGGCCAGTACCCCGGCCAGCACGGCCAGCAGCCCCCCGGCCCGTACGGCCAGCCGGGCGGGTTCCCCGGCCAGCCGCCGCAGCCGGGCTACGGCCCGCCGCCCGGCTACCCGCAGCAGCACGCCTACGGCCCGGCGGCCGGGGGCCAGGGCGGGACCGCGATGGTGCCGATGATCGTGCAGGGCGTCGTCGCCCTGCTCGGCCTCATCGGGCTGATCCTGACGCTCACGCTGATCTTCGAGGCCATGGACTTCGCCGAGTTCCTGCCGGGGCAGATCTGGGCGTACCTGATCCTCGCCGTGCTGGGCTCGGCCCTGGCGATCGCGGGCGCCGCGCTGCTGTTCATGAAGAAGAACGGCCTGGCGTCGCTGGTGGTCGCAGGCGGCGGCGTGCTCCTGCTCGGCGCGATCCTGATGATGACTGAGGGCATGGGCGCCTCGTCCCGCGTGGTCTTCCTGCTGATCTTCGGCATCCTGATCACCGCGGCGGGCGCGCTGGCGTTCATCCCCGGCGCGAAGCAGTTCCTGGTCTCCGGCGCCGCGGCGGGCGGCCCGGCGGGCTACGGCGGCCCGAACCACTTCGGGCAGCCCGCGGGCTACCCGGGTCAGCCGCAGCAGCAGAACCCCTACGGCCACCAGCCGCCGCAGCAGCAGCCCTACGGCCAGCAGCCCGGCGGGTTCCCCGGCCAGCAGCCGCAGTACGGCCAGCCGCAGCAGCCCTACGGCCAGCCCCAGCAGCAGCCCGGCTACGGCCAGCAGCCGCAGCCCGGCGGCTACCCGGGCCAGCAGAACCCGTACGGCCAGCAGCAGCCGCCGCAGCAGTGGTGACCTGACACGGAAGCGGGCCCCGGAGCGATCCGGGGCCCGCTTCGCGTTTCCGGCTCAGCCCAGCGCGGCCAGCAGGTCGGCGACCAGGTCGGCCGCTGACTCGATGCCCACCGACAGCCGGAGCAGGTCGGACGGCACCTCCAGCAGCGAGCCCGCCGTGCTGGCGTGCGTCATCCGCCCGGGGTGCTCGATCAGCGACTCGATGCCGCCCAGGGACTCCCCGAGGGTGAACAGCCTGGTCCGCGCCGCGACGTCCAGCGCTGCCTGCTCGCCGCCCGCCACCTGGAACGACACCATGCCGCCGGGCCGCCGCATCTGCTTGGCCGCGATGTCGTGGCCGGGGTGCGTCTCCAGGCCCGGGTAGTACACCTTGGTCACCTTCGGGTGGCCCGCCAGCGCCGCCACGATCCGCTCGGCGTTGTCGCAGTGCCGCTCCATCCGCACCGCCAGGGTCTTCGCCCCGCGCAGCACCAGCCACGAGTCGAACGGGCCGGGCACCGCGCCCGCGGAGTTGCGCAGGAACGCGAACCCCTCGTTCAGCTCGGTGTCGTCGGTGATCAGCGCGCCGCCGACCACGTCGGAGTGCCCGCCCAGGTACTTGGTGGTCGAGTGCAGGACGACGTCGGCGCCCAGCGCCAGCGGGGTCTGCAGGTACGGCGTGGCGAAGGTGTTGTCGATGACCAGCCGCGCCCCGGCCTCGGCGGCCACCGCGGCGAGCGCGGTGATGTCGACAATCCCGAGCAGCGGGTTGGACGGCGTCTCCGACCAGATCACCTTGGTGGTCGGCCGCACGGCGGCGCGGGTGGCGACCGGGTCGCTCAGGTCGACGGCGGTGTGCTCCACGCCCCAGTGCGCGAGGACCTTGTCGAGCAGCCGAAAGGTGCCGCCGTAGGCGTCGTTGCCGAGGATGACGTGGTCGCCGGGACGGCACAGCGTCCGCAGCGCCACGTCGGTGGCCGCCATGCCGCTGGCGAAGGCCAGGCAGTGCCGCCCGCCCTCCAGCGCCGCCAGCGCCTCCTCCATGACCGTCCGGGTCGGGTTGGCGGTGCGGGAGTACTCGTAGCCCTCGCGGAGCCCGCCCACGCCGTCCTGGGCGAACGTCGAGGTCTGGTAGATCGGCACGATCACCGCCCCGGTTCGCGGGTCCGGATCCTGCCCAGCGTGAATCGCCCTGGTCTCAAACCCCCAGCGCGCGGTGTCCTCAGCCATACGGCCTAGCGTACGGCCGCGGAAGACGAGGACGCCCGCCCCCGGGCGGGGGCGGGCGTCCTCGGGTGGTGCGGGATGATCAGTCGCTGCTCTGCAGCATGTAGAGCAGTCGCAGGATCTCCAGGTACAGCCAGACCAGCGTGGTCATCAGGCCGAAAGCGACGTACCAGGCCCACTTCGACGGGGTGCCCGACCGGATCATCGTGTCGGCCATGTCGAAGTCGAGCAGGAAGTTGAACGCCGCGATGCCGATGAACAGCAGGCTGATGCCGATGCCGAGCGGGCCCGCGTCGCGGATGCCGAGGTCGACGCCGACGAACGACAGCAGCAGGTTGATCAGCATCAGACCGGCGGCGCCGATGGTGGCGCCGATGATCCACTTGGTCAGGCGCGGGGTGACCTTGACCGCGCCCGTGCGGTAGACCACGAGCATGGTGATGAACACCAGCGCGGTGCCGAGGATCGCCTGCAGGGCGATGCCCGGGACGAACGCCTCGAACACGCCGGTGATCGCACCGAGGAACACGCCCTCCGCGGCCGAGTAGGCCAGCACCAGGGCGGGGTTCGGGGTCTTCTTGAAGATGATGACGAGCGACAGCACGAGGCCGACGATCAGACCGCCGATCATCGGCGGCCACGGCTGGATGGCCCCGCCGAGCACCGCGATCGCGGTGATGACGCCGGTGACCAGGGCCGTGCCCAGGGTCGCCGCCGTCTTCGTGACGACGTCGTCCACGGTCATCGGACGGTCGCCGGTGGTGGGCGGCGCCGGGTAGCCGCCGTAGCCCGGCTGGCCGGGCTGCTGGTAGCCCTGGGCCTGGGGCTGGAAACCCGCGTAGCCCCCGCCCACCGGCAGGTTGCGGAACGCGGGGTTGCTGGTAGAACGCACCTGATCCTCCTGGGCCTTTAATGGCGCCTTCACGGGATTCAACGCTCGGGCAAGCCCGTTGGTTCCCGCTGGGTAAAAGCCACTTTACCCACTTGGCGGCGGTTCCTGTCGTCGGGATTACCCCGCCCGCAGCCTAGCCGCGCCCACTCGGCCGTGCGCAAAGTCGCCCCGGCTGGCGGATTGCGCTGATCACGTTCAGAAACCAGGCTCGCACACGGCGTATCCCCACGGTGATTAGGAGCCGCTCCCGCCATGGCCCGAACCCCGCTCGCCGCCCGGATGGCCGCGGGCCTGACCAGCGCCGCCGTCGTCGCCTGCCTGACCACGGTCGCCACCGCCCCCACGGCCGCCGCCGCCGTCGACGAGGGGCTCGGCCACCGGACCACCCCCGCCCAGCCGTACCGGGGCAACCCGGACTCCTACGACTGGCTCGGCTCCTACATGGTCGACGGCAAGCAGGTGTGGTGCGTGCAATACGCCCACAAGGCCCCGGACACCAACGAGCAGTACAAACCAGGCGAGCCGCTGAAGACCAAGTGGGGCACCGCGCTGCCCGCCGACGTCGCCGCGGACATCTCCTACCTGCTGCTGCGCTACACCAAGACCACGAACGCCGACGAGGCCGCCGCGCTGGCCCACCTGCTGCACTGGTGGACCGCGGGTCCGCAGAACCCCCGGCAGCTCGACCCGTCCAACGACTACCGCACGATCGCCTACGACGCCCCCTTCCACCTGGCCAAGCTGCCCCAGGGCGCGCGGGCGGCGGTGAACCGGCTCAAGGCCGACGCCACCGCGAACCGCGGCCCGTGGAAGGCCACGATCACCGCTCCGACCGACGGGCAGGTGATCGGCACGCCGGACGAGTGGACGATCGACGTCCGCAACGCCCGCGACGCGGGGGTGGCCGATGTCGACATCACGCTGACCCTGACCGACGCCACCGTGGGCGGGAAGAGCACCCTGACCGTCTCGACCGGAGCGGACGGCACGCCCGCCACGGTCAAGGTCACCCCGACCGGGCCCGACCCGAAGGTCGCGATCTCGCTGCTCAGCCCGGCCGACCGGCCGGTCGTGCGCAAGGCGGTCCAGGTCGACACCCAGCGCGTGGTGAGCACGGGCGGGGAGAAGGAGCTGACCGCGGCCAAGGCGGTGAAGGCCGTGACCGCGCCCGGCTCGGTGGCCGTGGCCAAGGTCGACGCCACGACCGGCAAGGCCGTCGCCGACGTCTCGCTGCGGGTCACCGGCGCGGACAAGGAGTCCCCCGCCGTCGGCCAGGACGGCAAGCCGCTGGTCGGCGCGGACGGCGCGCCGGTCGTCGTGGTCACCGGCGACGACGGCACCGCGAAGCTGGCGAACCTGCGCACCCCGCAGGAGATCTGCCTGGTCGAGGTCGCCGCGCCCCCGGGCTACGACGACGCCTTCGACCCGAACGCCCCGCCGAGCGTCTGCGGGACCGTGGAGCCGGGGGACACGCTGGCGTTGAAGCTGGAGAACGTCCCCGACAAGCCGACGGTGCCGCGCACGATCCCGGCCGGTGACGAGCCCGCGGCGGCCGCGATGTCCGCGGGCGGGGACGGCCCGTCGACCGGGCTGCTGGTCGGCATCGGCGCGCTGGCCGCCATCGTGGTCGCCGCCGTCGGGCTGCTGCTGGCCCAGTCGCGGCGCAGGCGCGAGGTCGTCGGCCGGGCCATGCGCGAGGACTGGGGCTACTGACCGCCGTGGTCGGCCGTCCGCTGGTCGCGGGCGCGGCGGGGATCGCCGCGCTCGCGCTGGTCGCCGTGCTCGTCGGCGGCGACGTGACGACGCCCGGGGCCGCAGTGGCCGCCCCGGCCCCGCCCGCGCCCGCCGCGGGCGTCATCGGCGCGGCGCTGCCCGTGCCGCCGCCCGACCCGTCGACGAGCGCGGCCCCGACCAGCACCCCGTCGCCGCCCGCCGCGCCGCCGACCGCCCAGCCGAAGCCGCAGCCGCGCGCGCAGTCGCCGGGGACGGTCCGGCTGCGCGGCGGCGGCGAGGCCCGGCTCGTGCGCGCCGAGCTCGGCCCGGACGCCACGCTGCCCGTGCCGGAGAACCTGCGCGAGGCCACCTGGTGGGGCGCGGACCTGGCCGCGGCCGAGGGCGCGACCGTCCTGGCCGGGCACGTCAACTGGCAGGGCCGCACCGGCCCGTTCGCCGAACTGTGGGACGCCCGCGCGGGTGATCCGGTCTCCGTGGTCGCCCTGGACGGGCGGGTCTGGGAGTACCGGGTCAGCGAGGTCGTGACGCTGCCCAAGGACGATCTCCCGGCCCGCGCCGAGGAGCTGTTCGGCCAGACCGGCCCGCACCGGCTGGTGCTGGTGACCTGCGGCGGGCGCTGGGTCGGCGGCGCGGACGGCTACGAGTCCAACCGCATCGTCGTCGCCGTGCCCGCCTGACCGGCCCGCGCGGTCCGCCGCTTCGCGCTATCGCTCGATCCGGTGATTCCGGACGAGTGGCGATCACCGCATGAGCGTTCCTCTCGTTTTACCGTGGGGGGCAACTGACGCGGATCGCACACGTCTTCACAGGCAAGTCGGGGAGGACGGATCGGAAGGGGCGCCCATGAGCCGCAGGCGTTGGGACAAGATCGGGTTCGGGATCGCGCTGATCCTGACCTTCGTCGTCCTGCTGGTGCTGGGGACCGTCCGACCGGAGGTCGCGGGCACGCCGGTGGCCGGGCCGCCGGTGCCGCAGGCCGCCGACGAGCCGGAATCGGTCCCGGCGCCGTGGATGCGCAGGCTGGAGCCGGGGGAGAGGCCGCCGCAGTTCGTGCTGTTCTCCTTCGACGGCGGCGGGTCGCACGAGCACTGGCAGCGGTTCATGGCCATCGCCGAGGAGTCCGGCGGGCGGTTCTCCGGCTTCCTGTCCGGCATCTACCTGCTGCCCGACTCCCGGCGCGGCGAGTACACCGGGCCGGGCCACCGGCCGGGGCGGGCGTCCATCGGCTTCGGCGGCTCGGAGGCCGACGTCGCCACGCTCATCGCCGACCTGAACACCGCGGTCGAGCGCGGCCACGAGATCGGCACCCACTACAACGGACACTTCTGCCAGGGCTCCGCGCTGGGCGTCGGCGAGTGGAACACCGCGCAGTGGAACTCCGAACTGGACCAGTTCTTCGCCTTCGTCGAGCAGGCCCGCGCCGACGGGCTCAAGGTGGACCCCGCGTCGATCCAAGGTGGACGGACGCCGTGCCTGGAGGGCGACCGCTCGATCCTCGGCCCGGTGCTGGCCGAGCGCGGCATGAGCTACGACACCAGCGCGGTCTCCGACGGCATCGCCTGGCCGTACCGCGAGCACGGGATCTGGCAGTTCCCCATGCCGAGCGTGCGCGTGCCGGGCGTCGGCCACAAGAAGACGATCATGATGGACTACAACCTCTGGTACGTGCAGAACAAAGCGCGCAACGAGCCGCAGCGCGCCGAGGAGTTCGCCGAGGTGACGCTGGAGACCTATGAGGCCGCCTACGCGGCCGCGTTCGACGGCAACCGCGCGCCGCTGGTCGTCGGCAACCACTTCAACGAGTGGTCCGGCGGCGGCTTCACCCGGGCGACCGAGCGCTTCATGGCGGGCGTCTGCGCTCGCCCGGAGACGGTCTGCGCGACATACTCGGAGGTCATCGACTGGATGGCGCTGCAGGACCCGGCGGTGCTGGAGGCCTTCCGCGCGATGCCGCACGCGCAGGTGCCGCTGCCGTAACCCGATCGTGGGGCTTGCCGGAGATAATGAAAACCGCTATCACTACGGGGGTCATCCGTCCCCGCACGAGAGTTGCCCGTAGTGAAGATCGCGTTCGTCGGCAAGGGGGGCAGCGGGAAGACCACCCTCGCCTCGCTGTTCCTGCGCCACCTGGCCGCCGAGTCCCCCGCCCCCGCCCTGCTGGCGCTGGACGCCGACATCAACCAGCACCTGGCCGCCGCGCTCGGCGCCCCGGACGGCCTGCCGCTCCCGACCCTGGGCGCCCACCTGGCGCTGATAAAGGACTACCTGCGCGGCGACAACCCGCGCGTGCTGTCCGCGGCCGACATGGTCAAGACCACCCCGCCGGGTCGCGGGTCGCGGCTGGTCCGCGTCGATGAGGACAACCCGGTCTACGACGCGTGCGTGCGCGTCGTCGAGGGCGTCCGGCTCGCGGTGACCGGCCCGTTCGCCGAGTCCGACCTGGGCGTGGCCTGCTACCACTCCAAGGTCGGCGCGGTCGAGCTGCTGCTCAACCACATGGTCGACGGGCCGGGGGAGTACTGCGTGGTCGACATGACCGCGGGCGCGGACTCCTTCGCGTCGGGCCTGTTCACCCGGTTCGACGTCACCTTCCTGGTGTGCGAGCCGACCGTGCGCAGCGTCGGCGTCTACCGGCAGTACCTCGACTACGCCCGCGACTTCGGCGTGCGGGTCGCGGTGGTCGGCAACAAGATCAGCGACGACGAGGACCTGGCCTTCCTGCGCGAGCGCGTCGGCGACGACCTGCTCACCTGGGTCGGCCGCTCCGCCCACGTGCGCGCGACCGAACGCGGCGAGGTCCGCCCGATCGACGACCTCGAGCCGCGCAACCGCGACGCGCTGCGCGCGATGCGGTCCCTCGTGGACGGTGTGGACAAGGACTGGCCGCGCTACCAGCGCCAGGCCGTGGAGTTCCACCTGCGCAACGCGGCAGCGTGGGCCAGCGACCGGGCGGGCCGCGACCTCGCCGAGCAGGTCGACCCGGACTACGTCCCTGGACCGGTTCTGATCGGGTAGGCCATGCTCTGTCCCATGGCGACATACCTGGTCACCGGGGCCACCGGGCTCATCGGCAGGCACTTCGTCCGCGAGCTGCTGGCCCGGCCGGACACCGACCGGGTGTGGCTGCTCGTGCGGGAGCAGTCCCGGGACCGGCTCGACCGCGCGGCCCGGGACTGGCCCGCCGCCGACCGCGTCGCCACGGTGATCGGCGACGTGTCGCTGCCCGGCCTCGGCCTCGCCGACACCGACGAGCTGCGCGGCGTGGACCACGTCGTGCACCTCGCGGCGCTGTACGACGTGACCGCCGACGACGAGACCAGCATCGCGGCCAACGTGGACGGCACCCGCAACGTCATCGATCTCGCCGCGGGGATCGGCGCGGGGCGCCTGCACCACGTGTCGTCCGTCGCCGTCGCGGGCGACTACCGGGGCCGCTTCACCGAGGACATGTTCGACTCGGGTCAGCGCCTGATCACCGCGTACCACCGCACGAAGTTCGAGTCCGAGCGGCTGGTGCGCACGCAGAAGGACGTGCCGTGGCGGGTGTACCGGCCCGCGATCGTCGTCGGGCACTCCGAGACCGGCGAGATGGACAAGGTCGACGGCCCGTACTACCTCTTCCCGGCCCTGGCCCGGCTGGAGTCGCTGCGCGCGCTGCCGCTGGTGTTCCCCGACATCGGCGACACCAACATCGTGCCGGTGGACTACGTCGCCAAGGCCATGGCGGCGCTGGTGCCGTCGCCCGGGCTGGACGGGCGCACGTTCCACCTGGTCAACCCGCGTCCGCAGCCGGTGCGCGAGGTGTACGACGCGTTCGCCGCCGCCGCGGGCGCGCCCCGGGTGGCCGCCGAGGTGCCGCGCGCGCTGGCGCAGCCGCTGCTGGGGCTCGTGCGGGCGGCGGAGAACGTGCCCGGGGTGTCGCTGGCGGTCGACGCGGGTCTCGACCGGCTGGGCATCCCCGCGGTGCTGCTGCGGACGCTGACGTTCGCGCCGCGCTTCGACTCGGCGAGGACGCGCGCCCTGCTGCCCGACGTCGAGGTTCCCCGGCTGGCGGACTACGCCGACGTCCTGTGGCGGTACTGGGCAGAGCACCTCGACCCGTTCCGCGCCCGGGTCTCCGGCGACTCGCTGGCCGGGCGGCGGGTCGTGATCACCGGGGCGTCGTCGGGCATCGGGCGGGCGACGGCGCTCAAGGTGGCCGCGGCGGGCGGCGTCCCGCTGCTGGTGGCCCGCCGCGAGGCCGAGCTGGAGGAGGTCCGGGCGGAGATCGCCGCGGCGGGCGGGGAGGCGCACGTGTACCCGTGCGACCTGACCGACGAGGACTCCGTCGCCAAGGCGGTCGCGGCGATGCTGGCCGAGCAGCCAGCGGTGGACATGCTGGTCAACAACGCCGGACGGTCGATCCGCCGGTCGGTGCGGCTGTCCTACGACCGGTTCCACGACTACGAGCGGGCGATGGCGATCAACTACTTCGCGCCCGTCCGGCTCATCCTCGCGCTGCTGCCGCACATGACCGAACGCCGGTTCGGGCACATCGTCAACGTCTCGTCGATCGGGGTGCAGGGGATCGCGCCGCGGTTCAGCGCGTACGTGGCGTCGAAGGCCGCGCTCGACCACTTCAGCAAGATCGTCGCCACCGAGACCCACGGCGCCGGGGTCACCTTCACCACCGTCCACATGCCACTGGTCCGCACGCCGATGATCCGGCCGACCAAGATCTACGACGCGTTCCCGGCCAAGTCGCCCGACCAGGCCGCGGACATGGTGGTGCGCGCGTTGGTGGAGCGGCCCAAGCACATCGGCACGCCGACGGGGTACCTGATCCAGGCCGCGTACACGCTCGCGCCCGGTCTGGTCGACGCGGTGGCCTACCAGGGCTACCGGATCTTCCCCGACTCGGCTGCCGCGGGCGGGGGCGGCGGGCTGCGGCTCGGCAAGGGGGAACGGAACCTGACCGCCGCCGCCCGCGCGTTGGCGCGGCTGACCCGGGGTTTCCACTGGTAACGTGCGAAAGCATGGTCAACCAGCACGATGGCGATCCGGCGGGCTTCTCCGTGGTGCGCCACGGCTTCGACCGCAACCAGGTCAAGCAGTACCTGCGCCGCGTGGAGGACGACGCCCTGCGCTCGGCAGCCGAGCGCGACGAGGCCCTGTCCCGCGTCGCCGAGCTCTCCGGCGAACTGGAGATCGCCCGCCGGGAGATCACCGCCCTGACCGCCCGCATGGACCAGCTGGCCGCGACGGCGGGCCCGGACGCCGAGCGGATCCTGCAGGTCGCCCGCACCCAGGCCGCGGAGATCACCGCCCGCGCGAAGGCCGCGGCCGAGACGGCGTGGGCCGGGGCGGAGGAGGCCAGCACCGCACTGCGCGACCGCTACCGCCGCCTGCTCGCCGAGCTGGACCGCCAGCACCAGGAGCTGCACGCGGACCACCAGAAGGTCATGGACGACGTCCGCAAGAAGTCCGTCGACCTGACCCTCACCGCCGACCGCCGCCGCCAGGCCCTCGACGACCAGGCCGAGCAGGAACGCAAACGCATCCAACGCCAGTTCGACGACGACATGGCCGCCAAGCGCGCCGACCTGACCCGCGAGCTGGAGGCCGAACGCGCCCGCGTGGCCGACGAGTCCCGCCGCATCATCGCCGACGCCACCGCCGAGGCCGAACGCCGCATCACCCACGCGACGAACGAGGTCGAGCGCCTGACGAGCCTGCGGGGCGAACTCGTCAAACGCCTCCGCGGCGCCGGAGACCTCCTCGACCGCAGCGCGGAGCTGCTGGAGCCGTTGGAGGCGGAGGCGGAGTCACCGACCACGGTGGAGCCGGTCGCCTCGGCGGTGGAGGAGCCTGCCGCGGCCACACCTGCGGGGGACTCGTCGGCTGCTGCAGGGGGTACGCCAGCCGCGAGCCTGCCTGCAGGGGATGCGCCCGCCGCGAGCACGCCCGCAGGAGCTGGGTCAGCCGCGATCGCGCCTGCAGGGGATGCGGCTGCCACGAACACGCCCGCAGGAGCTGGATCAGCCACGAGCACGCCCGCAGGAGCTGGATCAGCCACGAGCACGCCCGCAGGGGATGCGCCCGCCGCGAACACGCCCGCAGGAGCTGGATCAGTCGCGAGCGCGCCTACAGGGGATGCGGCTGGCGCGAGCGCGTCTGCAGGGGATGCGCCCGCCGCGAGCACGCCTGCACGCGGTGAGCCAGCTGAGGACGCGCGTGTCGAGGAGAAACCCGCCCCCGCACCGGCAGGCACCCCGCACCCCGCGCCCCCCGCTGCCAAGGCGAAGCAGGCCAGGAAGTCACCCGCAGGCAGGAAGCCGGGCGCGAACTGACCGGCGGGCGGCGAACTCAGCCGCCACCTGGGCCGCCACGGGCCGGACATGGAGCTGCCCACTCAGATGTTCGGATCATATGATCTCACCATCGGAATGATCAGAGCATCTGAACAATTGTTCAGATGGTCGCATCATCTCCGCCCTGCCTGCCTACGGGCTCTGGCGGAGGCGGTCGACGCCCTGGTCCGGGGTTTGGGGCTCGGTGTCCCTGGTCGTGGGGGCGGCGGGCAGGTCCTCCGGTTCGAGGCAGCCGCCCACCAACGTCGTCTGGCCGTCGACCTCGACGTAGTGGCCCGCGTCCTCGCAGGTTGCGGCCTGGACGGTGAACACCGCGACGCCGGTGAGGGCCATGGCTGCCAGGGCGGCGCCTGCCAGGGAGGCCGCGCCTGCGAAGCGGGTGCCGACAGCCATCGTGTGCGCCTAACGTGAGAACGACAGAAACCCGCCACCGAGCGTACCGGCCCGGTGGCGGGTGTACCTGATAGCCGCCTGAGTACGGCTCAGAGGTTGCCGCGGCGCTCCTGCTCGCGCTCGATGGCCTCGAACAGGGCCTTGAAGTTGCCCTTGCCGAAGCCCAGCGAGCCGTGGCGCTCGATCATCTCGAAGAACACCGTCGGGCGGTCGCCGACCGGCTTGGTGAAGATCTGCAGCAGGTAGCCGTCCTCGTCGCGGTCGACCAGGATGCGGTGCTCCTTGAGCACCTCGATCGGCACCCGGACCTCGCCGATGCGGGCGCGCAGCTCGGGGTCCTCGTAGTAGGAGTCCGGGGTGTCCAGGAACTCCACGCCCGCCTCGCGCATGCCCGTGACGGTGGCGATGATGTCGTTGGTCGCCAGCGCGATGTGCTGGCAGCCGGGGCCGCCGTAGAACTCAAGGTACTCGTCGATCTGCGACTTCTTCTTGGCGATCGCGGGCTCGTTGAGCGGGAACTTGACCCGGTGGTTGCCGTTGGCCACGACCTTGCTCATCAGCGCCGAGTAGTCGGTGGCGATGTCGTCGCCGACGAACTCCGCCATGTTCACGAAGCCCATCACGCGGTTGTACCACTGGACCCAGTAGTCCATCTTGCCCAGCTCGACGTTGCCCACGCAGTGGTCGACCGCCTGGAACAGCCGCTTCGGCGCGCCCGGCCGCTTGACGTACGAGCCGGTCTTGGCGACGTAGCCCGGCAGGTAGGGGCCGTTGTAGCGGGACCGGTCGACCAGGGTGTGGCGGGTCTGCCCGTACGCGGCGATCGCGGCCATCCGCACAGTGCCGTGCTCGTCGAACACGTCGTGCGGCTCGTCGAGGACGGTGGCGCCCTGCGAGCGGGCGTGCTCGACGCACTTGTCGACGTCGACCACCTCGAGCGCCAGGTCGACGACGCCGTCGCCGTGCGCGCGGTGGTGGTCGAGCAGCGGGCTCTCCGGCGTCACGCCGCCCTTGACGACGAACCGGGCCGACCCGGACTTCAGGACGAACGCCTTGTGGTCGCGGTTGCCGGTCTCCGGCCCGGAGTAGGCGACCAGCTCCATGCCGAACGCCGACTGGTAGAACAGCGCGGTCTGCGTGGCGTTGCCGCAGACGAACACGACGGCGTCCATCGACTTGACCGGGAACGGGTCCCGGGACTCGTCGTAGTCGACCAGGCCGACGAGTTGGCGCAGCTGGTCGTAGCTGACCTCGTCCATGCCCGTGCCGAGGGTCCCCGTCATCGCAACCTCCTGCTTGCTGACTTAACGCGCGGTACCTCTGAGCATGGGATTGACCGGGCATCCTGTGCAACACTCTGCTTTTCAACAGGACAACCTGACCAGCCAACTGGCGAGTCTGCTCGGCAAAGTGGACACTCTGAACAGGAGTACGGGAATGGACCTGGACGAGCTGGACGCGCGCCTGCTCCTACTGCTCACCGACGAGCCGAGGCTGGGCGTCCTGGAGTGCTCGCGGCGGCTGGGCGTGGCGCGCGGCACGGTCCAGGCCCGGCTGGACCGCCTGGAGCGCCGCAGCGTGCTGACCGGCTTCCCGCCCGCGATCGACCTCGCCGCGATGGGCTACGGCCTGACCGCCTTCGCCGTCCTGGAGATCGCCCAGGGCAAGCGCGGCGAGGTGGCGTCGCTGCTCATGGCCATCGACGAGGTCTGCGAGGTGCACGCCACGACCGGCCAGGGCGACCTGCTGGTCCGCATGGTCGCCCGCGACAACGACGACCTCCAGCGCGTCATCGACCGCGTGGTGGACGTGGAGTGGGTGCGCCGCACCTCGACGGCCATCGCCCTGTCGACCCCGGTGCCCCTGCGCGTGCGTCCGCTGCTGGAGCGCGTGCTGCGGCAGCCCTGACCGCGCACCTCGCGGGCGACCCGGAAACGCCAGCGAGGCGGCACCCCGCCCGGGTGCCGCCTCGCCGAGTCGGGACCGTCAGCCGGTGTAGGGCACGGCCTTCACCAGGACGACCTTCTGGTTGCGCCCGTTGGGCAGCTCGTACTCGCGGGTCTCGCCTTCCTTGGCGCCCAGCAGCGCCTTGCCCAGCGGCGACTCCGGGGAGTACACCTCGAGCTCGCCCTCGCTGCCGCCCTCCTCGCGCGTGGCGAGCAGGAAGCGCTCCTCGTCGTCGTCGCCGTCGTAGCGGACGGTGAGGACCATGCCGGGGCGCGCGGTGCCGTCGTCGGCGGGCGCCTCGCCCACCTTGGCCCCGCGCAGCAGCTCCTGGAGGTGGCGGATCCGGGCCTCCTGCTGGCCCTGCTCCTCGCGCGCGGCGTGGTAGCCGCCGTTCTCCTTGAGGTCGCCTTCCTCGCGGCTGGTGTTGATCTTCTCGGCGATGACCGCCCGGTTCTCGATGAGCTCGTCGAGCTCGTGCTTGAGCCGGTTGTAGGCCTCCTGGGTCAACCAGGTCACCTTGGTGTCGCTCACGGTCACCAACTCCTCGTCGTACTCCGGGCCCGCGGTCGCGGGCCGGGCAGCTCCGGGTCCCTAGCGCCCACCCGGAATGGAAAAAACACGGCCCTCCTAGGGGCCGTGCGTCGACAGAGCGTAGCACGATCCACCGTGCCAGCTCGTCCGAAATGTCCGATTAGCGGGTATTCACCGTGGAGTTCACTCCGATGGCCGCTCCCCGGTGGACAGGTACTCCGGCACCTGGTACGAGCAGCCGAAGACCTCGGCGGTCACCGGTTCCGCCGACGCGGTGATGACGGTTTCCACCCGGAGCGGTGATCGTCCCGGCGGCACGTACACCTCGCGGCGGCCGGTCTCGGCGCCCTGGATCGACCGGACCCGGACCACGCACACCGCGGCCCGCTCGGGCTCGGCGCGGCTGACGTCGAAGGCGAACCGCATCCGGTTCTCCGGGAGGTTCTCGTAGGTGGCGCGCTCGGCCGAGATGGGCGCGGCCCCCAGGTTCTTGTAGGCGACGAACGCCACGCCCGCGCCCAGCAGCAGCGCGGCGGCGACCAGGACCGCCTTGGCCACCGGAGAGCGACGGGACGGCCGCTTCCCGTAGCGTCCTTCCGGCAACGTGCCCAAACCACGCCCTCCCGCACCGATCCGCGCCCCGCCGGGGAACAATGGAGCGGCGACGGCGCGTTCGTACTACTCGGGACGAGTATCCGCTTTGGGGGCGGATGCCTATCAGGAGGGGTCCGAAAGAGGCATGGCAGACACACTGCGGCTGATGGCGGTACACGCGCACCCGGACGACGAGTCGAGCAAGGGCGCGGCCACGATGGCCAAGTACGTCGCCGACGGCCACGAGGTCATGGTCGTCACCTGCACCGGCGGCGAGCGCGGCGACATCCTCAACCCGGCGATGGACCGCCCGGAGATCACCGCCGACATCCCCGCCGTGCGCCGCCAGGAGATGGCGCGCGCCGCGGAGATCCTCGGCATCCAGCACCGCTGGCTGGGCTTCGTCGACTCCGGCCTGCCCGAGGGCGACCCGAAGCCGCCGCTGCCCGAGGGCTGCTTCGCGCTCGTGCCGCTGGAGGAGTCCGTGCCGCCGCTGGTCCGCGCGATCCGCGAGTTCAAGCCGCACGTGATCGTCACCTACGACGAGAACGGCGGCTACCCGCACCCCGACCACATCCGCTGCCACGAGGTCTCGGTTGCCGCGTTCGACGCAGCGGGCGACCCGGACCTCTACCCGGCGGAGGGCGAGCCCTGGACGCCGCTGAAGCTGTACTACTCGCACGGCTTCTCCCGCGCCCGCCTGGTGGCCATGCACGAGGCGCTGCTGGCCCGCGGCCTGGAGTCGCCGTACGAGGAGTGGCTGGCGAACTGGGACCCCGAGCGCGGTGACATCTCTCACCGCGTGACCACCCGCGTCGAGTGCGCGGAGTACTTCGAGGTCCGCGACGCCGCGCTGCTGGCGCACGCTACCCAGATCGACCCGAACAGCCGCTGGTTCGCCGTCCCGCTGGACGTCCAGCGCGAGGTCTGGCCGTACGAGGAGTACGAGCTGGTGCGCTCCCTGGTCGACAGCACCGTCCCCGAGGACGACCTGTTCTCCGGAATCACCGAGAAGGCCACGGTCTAAACTGCACGGCGTGACCACCTCGTTCTTCATCGACCTGCCCGCCGACCCCGCGTCGGCGGGCGCGGTCGCCGTGGTCGCCCAGCCAGCGCCCACCGTGCCGCCCGGCCCGGCCGACCCCGGCGGTCAGGGCGAGGACTTCGGCAAGTCCTCCCCGCTGGGCTTCCTCATCCTGATCCTGTTCTTCATCGCGGTCGCGTTCCTGATCCGCTCGATGACCAAGCACCTCAAGCGCGTCCCGCAGTCCTTCGAGCCGACCCCGGCCGACACCCCGGACAGCCCGCCGCCCGCTAGCGCGTAGCCAGCCGGGCCTGGATCACCAGGTCGTCCAGCTCGGCGAAGGCCGTGGGCGCCTCGGGGAGCCTGCTCGCCTCGGCCGCCTCGCCCAGTTCCGCGGTGAGCGCGTCGAGGTCGGCGTCCAGCCGGTCCCGGCCGGGCGCGCCGGGCACCTCGGCCAGCGCGCGGTGCTCGCCGTCGCGCTTGGCATCGATCAGCTCGCCGAGGTACGCCGGGCCCGCCAGTTCCCGCAGGTCGGCCTGGACCTCGCCGGTCCGCATCAAGTGGATGCCGGTCAGCAGCACGCGGAACGCGTACAGCAGGGGCTTCAGCTCGCCGGAGCGGTCGAGCAGCCGCCGCTGGTTCTGCGCGAACCCCAGGTAGTGCCGGACGTGGCCGCTGGTCACCAGGCGCGGCGCGAGCGCGACGAGCGCGGCGTGCGTGTCGCTGGTGGTGACGACCAGCGGGGACAGCAGCTGTTCGAGCACGTAGCCGTTCGGCTTGAGCAGGAGCCGGGCGAACTTGCGCAGGTCGTGGGTGACCAGGTCGATCTCGATGCCGCCGTCGTGCCAGGTGTGGTCGACCGTCTCCGGGCCCGTGCGCAGGCCGACGACCTCCGCGACCGGCAGCAGGTGCACCCCGCGCAGGTCGACGTCGGAGTCCGCGGACGGGAACCCGTAGAGGTGGGCGCCGGACACCGTGGCGAACAGCGGCGGCCGGTCGAGGCCCGCCACCACGCCGGTGAGGTCAGGCAGGGTCAGCGTCATCGAGGAACCTCCGTCGCACCGAGATCAACCAGTCCTGCACCCGCGCGGTGTCCGGGGTCTCCGGCAGCGGGCTGTCGGGCACGGCGGCCGCCAGGTCGGCGAGCACCCGCTCCGCCCACGCCACCGACTCCGCCAGCGGCGTCTCGCCGTCGCGCACGGCCAGCAGCGCCGCGCGGTCCTGCGCCGCGATCGACAGCTCGCCGGTCCGCAGCAGCCGCAGCGCCGTCTGCCCGAGCCTGATCACGTGCATGATCTGCTTGTGCTTGGGCCGCTCCGGCGCCAGCGCCCGGTCCAGCTGCCGCCTGCACGTGTGCGTGAACGTCGCCGCCGCCTGCCTGCACAGGAACGCGGGCAGCAGCGCCCGCAGCTCGGCCCCGACCGGCGTGCAGACCCGGATGAGCGGGCTGGCGAGCACCTCGAGCACGGTCGGGTTCGACTTCAGCGCCAGCGCGCAGAAGTGCTCGACCTCCCAGTCCAGCCGCTCCGGCTCCGGGCCCTCCACGCTCGTCGGCGGCTTGGCGAAGCGCCAGAACGCCGTCGTCGGCGCGACGAAGACGCCGCGCAGGTCCACATCGGACTCCGGGCCCACCAGGCCGTAGGCCCGCGACCCGATCACGGTGAGCAGGATCGTGGTCACAGCCGCGGGTCCACGGGGTCCGACTCCAGCGCCAGGACGGCGAAGACGCACTCGTGCACCCGCCACAGCGGCTCGCCGCGCACCAGCCGGTCCAGCCCGGCCAGGCCCAGGACGTACTCGCGCTGCGCGAGCGACCGCTTGTGCCCCAGCTGCCGCTCCCGCAGGCGCGCCAGGTTCGCCTCGTCGCGGTAGTCGGGGCCGTAGATGATCCGCAGGTACTCCGGCCCGCGCACCTTGATCCCCGGCTGCACCGGCCGCTTCCCGCGCATCAGCAGGTTCGCGGCGGGCTTGACGACCATCCCCTCGCCGCCCGCCGAGGTCAGCTCCGTCCACCACGCGACCCCGGCAGCCACCGAGTCCGCGTCCGCGGTGTCCACGGCGAGCCGACGGGTGGGCGCGAACAGGTCGGGGTCGGCCTCGACCAGCCGGTCGGCCACCGACAGGTGCCACAGGTGCGGTGTCGTGTGGTACGTCGCCGCGGCGCTGGCCAGCACCTGGAACGGCGCGATCCGCACCGGCCCGCCGCAGTAGCCGCGGTACGCCGCGCGGAACGCCACGGCGTTGTCCGCGCGCCCGCGGGTCCGCTCCAGCAGATCCGACACGTCCACACCGCGCGCGGAGGCCGCGGACAGCGCCGACACCGCCGCGGGCAGCACCGACCCCGCCGCCGCCCCGACCGCGGCGTACTGGTCCTTGATCAGCTCGGCAGCCTTGACGTTCCACGGCATGATCTCGGTGTCCAGCAGCAGCCAGTCGGTGTCCAGCTCCGACCACAGCCCGGCGGCGGTCACCGCGTCCGCGATCCTCGGCAGCAGGTCGTCCGAGGGGAAGAACGCGCGCCCGGTGCGCGTGTGCACCACGCCCGTGCCGTCCCGCCGCGCCAGGACGACCGCGCGCGAGCCCATGTGCTTCTCCTCGCACAGCACCTCCCGCACGCCCTGGTCCAGGTAGTCGGCGAACGCCTCGGCCGGGTGCTCCAGCAGGTCGCCGTCGCGGTGCGTGGGCGGCGGCGTCATCGTCGGCGGCAGGTACCACAGCGAGCGCGGGTCCACCGCGTAGCGGCTCATCACCTCCAGCGCGGCGGCGGCCTGCTCGGCGCGCACCGACACCTCGCCGTACCCGGTCTCCACCACGCGGCGGCCGAGCACGTCGGTCAGCTCCAGGGAGTCCGGCTCGCGGGTGAAGGCGCCCAGCGGCCGGGCGGGCTCGTACCAGACCTTCCGCGCGGGGACCGACACCACGGCCCGCTCGGGATACCGCAGCGCCGTCAGCTTCCCGCCGAACACCACGCCCGTGTCCAGGCACATGGTGTTGTTGACCCACTCGGCCTCCGGCGTCGGAGTGTGTCCATACAGGACCATCGCGGCGCCGCGGTACTCGGTCGCCCACGGGTAGCGCACCGGCAGCCCGTACTCGTCCGTCTCGCCGGTCGTGTCGCCGTACAGCGCGAACGACCGCACCGCGCCGGACGCGCGCCCGTGGTAGCGCTCGGGCAGGCCCGCGTGGGCGACCACCAGCCTGCCGCCGTCGAGCACGTAGTGGGCGAGCAGGCCGTCGCAGAAGTCGCGGACGGCGGCGCGGAACTCCGGCGTCTCGGCCTCCAGCTGCGCCAGCGACTCGCCCAGCCCGTGGGCGACGGTCACCTTGCGCCCGTCGCGGCAGCCGTGGACGTCGCCGATCACGTCGAACGGCCCGGTCTCCCCGCGCAGGTCCGTGCGCAGCGGCTCGATCACGATCCTGGCCTCATCCACTTCGGACTGGCCGCGCAGGACGTGCAGGCGTCGGAAGCCCTCGCGCGCCAGGCCGGACAGGGACTTGCGCAGCAGCGTGCGGTGGCGGCGCACGACGTGCGCGCCGAAGTCGCGGTCCGGCCGCGCCGCGTTGCGCTCCACGCACACCGACTCCGGCAGGTCCAGCACGATCGCCACCGGCAGCACGTGGTGTTCGCGGGCCAGCTTCACCAGCTGCGCGCGCACCTCGCGCTGCACGTTCGTCGCGTCGACCACCGTGACCCGGCCTGCGCGCAAGCGCTTGCCCGCGACGTAGTGCAGCGCGTCGAAGGCGTCGGCGGACGCGGTCTGGTCGTTCTCGTCGTCGGCCACGAGGCCGCGGAAGAAGTCGCTGGAGAGCACCTGGGTGGGCGCGAAGTGCTTGCGCGCGAAGGTGGACTTGCCGGAGCCGGACGCGCCGATCAGCACCACCAGCGCCATGTCGGGGATCGCCAGGTCCATCACGCCTCCTTCCGGCTGAACACCGCGAGCTGCGTCGGCGGCCCGACCTCCGGGTCGTCCGGGCCGACCGGCCGGAACGCGACGGTGTAGCCGCGGTGGTCGGCGACGGCATCGGCCCACGCGCGGAACTGCGCCCGCGTCCACTCGAAGCGGTGGTCGGGGTGGCGCAGGCCGGTCAGACCGGGGAAGCGCACGTTGTGCTCGATGTTCGGGGTCGTCACCAGGACGTGCGCAGGCCGGGCCACGTCGAACACGACCCGTTCGAGGGCGGGCAGCCGCGGCGGGTCGACGTGCTCGACGACCTCCATCAGCACCGCGGCGTCGAACCCGGCCAGCGACGGGTCGCCGTAGGTCAGCGACGACTGCCGGACCGCGATCCGCTCCCGCGTCCGCTCCGGCAGCCGCTCCAGCCACCGCGCCACCCCCGCCAGCGCGCGCGGCGAGACGTCCGTCCCCACGATCTCGGTGACCGTCGGCTCGGCGACCAGCTCGCGCAGCAGCGCGCCGCCGCCGCAGCCGAGGTCCAGCACCCGTCGCGCGCCCAGCTCGCGCAGGACGCCGAGCACGGTCTCGCGCCGGACGGCCGCGAGCGGCCGGTTCTCGGCGGGCTCCTCGCGGACCTCGCCGCCTTCGAGCTCCGTCAGCCGCTCCAGCGCCGTGCGCACGTACGCACCGCGGTGCTTGAGGTAGCGGGCGCTGATCAGGTCGCGTTCGGGGTGGGCTGCCAGCCAGTCGCCGCCCGCGCGCAGCAGCTTGTCGACCTCGTCGGCGCCGACCCAGTAGTGCTTGGCGTCGTCCAGGACGGGCAGCAGCACATAGAGCTGGCGCAGCGCGTCGGCCAGCCGGATCTCGCCGGTCAGCCGCAGGTCGACGTAGGGCGCGTCGCCCCACTCGGGGAACGCCGGGTCCAGCGGGATCGTCCGGGCGTCCACCTGCCAGCCGAGCGGGCCGAACAGCCGCTCCGGGAGGTCCTTCCCCTTGCAGGGCGCGGACGGCACGTGGACGCGCAGCGGGATCGGGCTCGCTGCCAGCTCGGGGCGGGCCTCGCAGCGGCCGTTCATCGCGGTCTTGAACACCCGCGACAGCGCCACGGCCAGCAGCGACCCGGCCGCGTACGGGCCGTCGTTGACGTAGTGGCCGAGACCGGTGTCCTGACCGCGGTGCGCCCGCGACAGCGCGACCGGGTCGACCTCCAGCAGCAGGGCGGCGGTGCACTCCTGCTCGTCCGCGCGCGGGTAGAACACGAACGCCGGACCGGCGGCCGTGTCGAACCGCTGGGCCTTGTCCGGATGCTTGAACAGCAGGTAGCCCAGGTCGGTGGCAGGCGCGCGGGTCGTGGTCAGGGTGAGCAGCACCGGGCGAGTGTCGCGCACCGTCGGGCTCGCGGGCACGGGATTTGAGAGGCTGGACGATCCTTCGACGCAGCAACACCGGAGGGCGCTATCCAGGCGAGCCTCGGATCCCTCACGTACGAGGTGCGTCGATTGCGGACGTGGCGAATCGAGGCCATGTGAGCGCTTGTCACTGCGTGGGGATGACCTCAGTGAGGAGGTTGTCGGTGGGACCGTCTAGTGTCGCCCCACGGTGGACTTGTTGGTGCGGCACTCGCCGTGCCTACGTAGTTTCGGTCCCAGAAGCACCTATTGAAGGGCAACTAGTCCCGGTAGAAGGAGAAGCGAGTGTCCCTGGCCGCTGAAGCTGATGATGTGAAGCCGGTCACGACCCGGAGCTTGTCGACAGTTGGTGTCGGCAGCCTGGAAGACTGGGAAGAACGTCTCGCTCCGGCTGCCGCGCAGGTAGTGGTCGGAGACGCCCGATCGACCGGTTTGGCCGACAATTCGGTCGATTTGATCGTCACTTCGCCGCCATACTGGCAGAAGCGAGACTATGGTCACGACGATCAAATTGGTCAAGAACCGACCCCGCAGGCCTATGTCGAGTCGATGATGGAGTGCTTGGACGAGTGGAGGCGGGTACTCCGATCGACCGGCTCAATATTCCTCAATGTCGGGGATACCTATTACAACCGATCGTTGATGGGGATTCCGGGATTGCTGGAATTCGGTGCCGTGCAGCGTGGCTGGTTGATTCGCAACCGAATTATTTGGACCAAGGATAGCGGCATGCCTGAGCCCGCCAAGAATCGACTTGCAAACCGTCATGAATATATCATCCATCTAGCCTTTAAGTCGTCGTACTATTACGACTTGGTGGGCTACTCTGAATACATGGGCAATGGGGCCAATCCCGGCGACGTATGGAACATCAATCCTGAGCGAAACATGGGGTCACACCTCGCCCCGTATCCGCAGGAGCTGGTGCGCCGTGCCGTTATGCTTGGGTGTCCGCCGCAGGTCTGCGAGACTTGCCAGAAACCACGGGCTCGGGTCTTCGAACGCACTGATCAACTTGACCCGGAACGCCCACAGGCACGACGGGCTATGGAGTTGGCCAAGGAGCATCAGCTAACGCCTGATCATATCCGCGCTATCCAAGCGACCGGCGTCTCCGATGTCGGGAAGGCCACCAAATTTCAGAACGGTACCGGACGAAACTCTCCTGAAGTGCAACGCCTTGCGGCGGAGGCGAAGGCCGCTCTTGGTGGCTACTTTCGAGAGTTTACCTTTGCTAAAAAGATCACTACGGGCTGGACCGACTGTGGCCACGGCACGCCGACAAGAGGCGTCGTCCTCGACCCGTTCATGGGAACCGGGACCACACTTAAGACTGCAACTAAAATGGGTCGTGACGCGATCGGCGTTGACCTCGTGCCCCTCATGCAGGAGCCGGAGGTACCTGGAGAGCAGGGAATGCCGAAGAGGTCTGTGACGCAATCAAATGGTTAATCTTCGTGGCCATCTCCTCCATCTTGGCGGTTAAGTCCTCGGCTCCGAGATCAATTCGGTATTGCGCTACGATGATTGAGCCGATTCGTCCAGCCACGTGAAGACCATCCTTTGAATCAGCGCGGCGCGGATGAATGGTCATAGCGATCGGGCTCCGATAGCGGTGCCCGTAGAGGACAATCTGTTCGACCTCTGAACGATCGGTGTACTGCTTGACGTTGGAGTACTTAACATCGACAATTAGGGGGTGTGTTCCGTCGCCTAGCCTGAAAACGATGTCCGGATTAGCATCCGGCTCTTTTGTAGAGGCGGCTACTTGTTCATATTTAGGGAAGAAAGCTTTCTCGGTGCCATCCAGTGGCTCGTAAAGGCGCACCTTTCCTGGCTCCTGGTTCCCGTCAAGAACAGACAGATACTGGTGATTGACAAAGGCCTTTTGCAGACTAATTCTGACGAAATCCTCGAAAAGGTCCTCGGTTCTTACCAACAAGGTGGGCATACTAAGCGCGCCTTCCCTGGCGTCGAGATTGATGCCACGACCCGTCAGAATCGCGACGGCCAAGTCGAGTGCAGGGCGGTAGTATGAGCGACTCGTTGGCAACGGAGAGATTCCGCGGACTTGTGGGTCATGCAAGCTTACCAGCGGAGTTTCAAGAGTGACGTTCTGCAGGACGCGCATTCCTTCCGCAAGTCGAGCAACTCGCTCCCGCGACCCCTTTAGTACCGGCGCGTTGACGTACCGGTTATGTAGAAATGCAATTGCGGCCTTCAAGCATCTGTTTGGTGCGTTGTCCGCCGTACGTTCAAACCATGAATACTGAGCGCGGTGGTTGATTCCGCGGGCAGCCGACCGCAGCAATGTAGTGGTGGAGTTGATCCGCCCGTGGGGGTAAGATCCTGTCTCGGTGCGACGGTGGTAGGTGCGGAAAAGTCCTTTAAGGATGATGGTATCTAGTGCGACGAGAAGTCCATCCGTCATCACGTCAAGGAGCCAATCCTCCCATTGATCTGTGGGCTGGTAGTCGCGGAGCGCGGGAAGCATTGTTGGAACGTACCCACATACCGACACCATTTGTGTGAGACTGCGCAAAGGGAAGCGTGGCCGCACCTGAATAGCTATACGATTGGTAAGAGGAATTAGGCCTGAAACTCCCTTTGCAGACAGGCGGAGGTGATTGTCGATAAACTTGGCATCAACGTAGCGGTTCAATACGCCAGGAACTAACGCCAAACGGCCATCGGGTTGTACGATCTCCTCGGGTGCGATGTCGATTGGGCCGTACTCCCGGCAGGGGATAATAGTCCATTCGGGCTTAAGAAGTCGACTAGGGAGCACAGGGTTCATACCGCGTCGTCGCCGCGATCGTCGTCATCGCCTGAGGTGGATACACTGGTTTTGTCCATAGCGAAGATTTCCGCCCAACCATTCATCATCTCCGTGCGAGTGGAAGGGTCGTACTTGAACGCCCTGTCGACGTGGTACTTCAGTTGGTAATCCCAGACGTCCTGAAGGGTTTCTGGGTCGACTACGTCTACGAAGTAGGCGTGACCTACCGCTGCTGCTGGGATCTGGAATGCTCGAGCATTGATCCTACTGAACCAGGCCAACAGTCGCCGTCGGACGATTTCGTCTGCGAATCCGTTTCGGTTAAGAATCCCTTCCAGTAGGTCTCGGCTCGGGGGCATGTCCACCTTTGCGAACCGGCGTTCGAACGCCGCATCGACTTCGTCAACACCGCGGTCCAACGGGTTCATGGTGGCGATCAAGTACAGATTAGATGGGATTGAACACAGTTCGCCTGAGGGCAGCGCAAATGATTGCTCTCGCTTCGAGCGCTCGATATAGGTAAGTGCCTCTCCAAAAACTCGGCCCACATCTGCACGGCTCAACTCGTCAATGACAATCACGTAGTCATTTTCCGGGTGCTTTTTAGCCTCTCGGACGAGGCGGAGGAAGACACCATCGCGCCGTTCGAACCCGCTGGCGTCATTTTTGGGCCTGTATCCCTCCATGAAGTCTTCAAACTGATACGAGGCGTGGAACTGGATGTCGGCGCGACGGTCGTCATGACCCTGCGTAATTTTGTCCGCGACTTGTCCCGCGAGCCACGATTTGCTGGTTCCCGGGGGACCAGACAAGATCACGCCTCCGAAGCGCTTGAGTAGCCTGAGGATATCGCGCAGTCTGGGGTCATCGGACTGCAGCATTGGCGCATCAGGAGCGCTTGACCCGTGCGACACCTGCGCTTGGTGGGCGTATCCGATATCCAGATCATCTGCGGTCAATGTCCGAACATCTTTCGTTAGGGCTACTTCGACCATCGAATACCTTCCTTGTTTCCCTTCAATATGGAGAGCTGTAGAGTGCTCAGGGATTCGAACCAGTCGTAATCAGTACCAGATGGCTCGCTGTCTTCAAATAGAACTTCGAAGTCCGATCCGCTTTCAAACGCAAACTCGCTTTTGAATCCCGCCAGCAGCTCCTCGTAGCCTCCCGTGCCATCGAAAGTGAAGCCGTAATTCCGCATGCAATATGCGGCGAATGCCCACGCGGGAACTCTAGTGCTTTGCAATAGCGCTGTCAGTGCCTGTTGGGCGTGGTTGGTCGGTAGTTCGTAGCCGTCGCCGTCCGCGTTTAGCATGAAGCGCGAAGTGGCCCGCATCGATTTTGGTGCGTAACTACCGGCAAGGTTCTTGTTGTACCAGAACGTCGACTCGTCCTTCCGTTTGCGGGAGGAAAACGGCCGATAATGCGGCTTGGTCGGCGGACCGCCTGGCATCTTGAGTAGGTCCCCCACGTCCCTCCATTCCGGAGCGAGGTTTACCAACGAACCCGAAGTGACGGCTAACTTGCGGAGTTGGAGGTACGCCGGGAAGTGCTCGTGGATACGCTGAGCCTTCAATGCGCTGATCGCGGCCTTTACCGCTCCTACTGTGAGTACGTTCATGTTCCTCCCTTCAGATTCACGTTGGCGCGCCTGATCCCGAAGGTCACCGTTGTCGTTGGCACCCTCATTCAACTTCCTCACCGCTGGCAACGTACCGAGCGCAACGGCCTGCGGGAGGAGGCGGCACTTGGTTGCTCTTGCAAGCTGACCCCCGTGGATTGCTCGGCGAGGGCCATAGCGCACGAGGCCGACCGTAACGCGCTGGCCACCACTTCTGACGATGCCCGAAGCTGGGGTTGATGCTGAATACCATGACGATGATGCAACGATCCTCTCCACGTTCGATGGGCAATGCAATCGTGATCGTATATGACCGTAGGGGGATGTCGACAAGTAGAGCTACGGGAGCCTTTAGAGAGCGCGGGCCGTACCGAGGGATTGTCTCCCCAGAAACGTGCGACCTCGCCAGAATCACGGTGTCTCATCCGTCGTCGTCCGAGGTGTGGCACGCTTGAGGTGTGTCCAACCGCCTGCGTCAGAGCACCTCTCCATACCTAAACCAGCACGCGGACAACCCGGTGGACTGGTGGGAGTGGTCGCCGGAGGCGTTCGCCGAGGCCCGCCGCCGCGACGTGCCGGTGCTGCTGTCGGTCGGCTACGCCGCCTGCCACTGGTGCCACGTGATGGCGCACGAGTCGTTCGAGGACGAGGCCACGGCGGCGCTGATGAACGAGTGGTTCGTCAACGTCAAGGTCGACCGCGAGGAGCGCCCCGACATCGACGCGGTCTACATGACCGCCACCCAGGCGATGACCGGGCACGGCGGCTGGCCGATGACCTGCTTCCTGACCCCGTCCGGCGAGCCGTTCCACTGCGGCACCTACTTCCCGCCGTCGCCCCGCCACGGCATGCCGTCGTTCACCCAGCTCCTGGAGGCCGTGCACGAGGCCTGGACCGCGCGCGGCGCGGAGGTGCGGGAGGCCGGGGCGAAGGTGGTGGAGTCCCTGCGGGCGCAGTCCGCGCCGCTGACCCCGGAGCCGGTCGACGCCGAGGTGCTGGCCGGGGCCGCGGCGTCCCTGCTCGGCGACTACGACCGGCGCAACGGCGGGTTCGGGACCGCGCCCAAGTTCCCGCCGTCGATGGTGCTGGAGTTCCTGCTGCGCCACCACGAGCGCACGGGCTCGCTCGAGGCGCTGTCCATCGTGGAGGGCACGGCGCGCGCGATGGCCGACGGCGGCCTCAACGACCAGCTCGCGGGCGGCTTCGCCCGCTACAGCGTCGACGCGGGATGGGTGGTGCCCCACTTCGAGAAGATGCTGTACGACAACGCGCTGCTGCTGCGCGTCTACGCCCACCTCGCCCGGCGCACCGGGACCGCGCGGTACCGGGAGGTCGCCGAGGACACGGCCCGGTTCCTGCTCACGGACCTGCTGACCGCGCAGGGCGGCTTCGCCTCGTCGCTGGACGCGGACACCGACGGCGTCGAGGGGCTGACCTACGTCTGGACGCCCGCGCAGTTGGCGGAGGTGCTGGGGGAATCCGACGGCGCGTGGGCAGCGTCCCTGCTGAAGGTGACCGACGAGGGGACCTTCGAGCACGGCGCGTCGACGCTGCAGTTGGGCGAGGTGGACGACCCCGAGCGCTGGTCCCGCGTCCGGGCGGCGCTGCTCGCGGCGCGGTCCTCGCGGCCGCAGCCGGGACGCGACGACAAGGTGGTCACCGCGTGGAACGGGCTCGCCATCGGCGCGCTCGCCGAGGCCGGGCGGGCATTGGGCCAGCCCGAGTGGGTGGAGGCGGCCGCGCGCGCCGCCGACCTCCTGCTCGACCTGCACCTGGTGGACGGCAGGCTGCGGCGGACGTCGCGGGACGGCGTCGTCGGCACGGCCTCCGGGGTGCTGGAGGACTACGGGTGCCTCGCGGACGGCCTGCTGGCGCTGTACCAGGCCACGGCCGACGAACGGTGGCTCACCGCGGCCTGCTCGCTGCTCGACACCGCGCTGGACCACTTCGCCGACCCCACCGCGCCCGGCGCGTACCACGACACCGCCGACGACGCCGACGCCCTGGTCTGGCGGCCCGGCGACCCCGGCGACAACGCCTCGCCAGCGGGCGCGTCCGCCCTGGCAGGCGCCCTGCTCACCGCGTCGGCCCTGACCGGGTCGCCGGAGCGGTACCGGAGCGCGGCCGAGGCCGCCGTGCACCGCTCGGGCCTGCTGGCCGCGCGCGCTCCCCGGTTCGCGGGCCACTGGCTGACCGTCGCTGAGGCGCTGGTCGGGGGCCCGGTCCAGGTCGCGGTCGTCGGATCGGGCGAGCTGGTGGACACGGCCGTCCGGCACGCGCCCGGGGGCGCGGTGGTCCTGGCGGGCGAGCCCGACTCCGCCCCGCTGCTGGCCGACCGGCCGCTGGTCGACGGCGGCCCGGCGGCGTACGTCTGCCGCGGCTACGTCTGCGACCGACCAGTGACGACGGCGGAGGAACTGCGCGCTCTGCTCTGAGCGAACCCGGCCGCTCGGTCGGGGTATCGGCGTAACTTAGGTAAGGACGTAATCATGTAATCAAGGAGAGCAGACATGCGTGGACACTGGCAGCAGGCCGACCTGCCCGCCGCGGACGACGCCCCGGCCTGGTTCTCCGGACGCCTCCCCGACGCCTGGTTCGTCGGCGAGCCGGAGGTGGTGATCGACCGCGAGGAGATCACCGTGGTCGGCGAGCTGGCGCCGCTGGACGGCGAGTACCGCGACGACGCTGCCCGCGCGGCCGCCGAGTCGGGCCGGATCAGCCGCTGGCGCGAGGAGACGCGGGAGGAGCGCATCGAGATCGCCCGCCAGGCCGAGCACCGCTACGGCCGCAAGGTCGCCTGGGGCGCACGGCTGGGCGGCACGCGGGAGCTGTTCACGGTCCTGGCCGTCCCGGTCATGACCCGGCTGCGGCAGCCGGAGCGGCAGGTGCTGGACACCCTGGTCGCCGCGGGCGTGGCGCGGTCGCGCTCGGACGCGCTGGCCTGGGCCGTGCGCCTGGTCGGCGACCACGCCGACGAGTGGCTAAATGAGCTGCGCTCGGCCATGGCGAAGGTCGATGATCTGCGGGCGAAGGGCCCCGACCTGTAGAGGAGACCGTTGTGTCGCTGACCGGCAGACTCGTGCGTCTGCGCGCCATGGAGCCCGAGGACGCCGACACCGTCTGGCGCTGGCACAACGACCCCGAGGTGGTGACCTGGCTGACGGGCATCTACCCGGAGCCGCTGGCCGCCATCCGCAAGCGCTGGGCCGACCGCCCCGCGAACTCCTTCGAGCGCACGGTCTTCGGCATCGAGACGATCGCGGAGGGCAGGCTCATCGGCGTCATCGTCCTGCGCGACGCCACCCCGGAGACCGCGCGCGCCGAACTGGACGTCTACATCGGCGAGAAGGACTGCTGGGACGGCGGCTACGGCACCGAGGCCCTGCGCCTGATGTGCCGCTTCGGCTTCGAGTTCATGCGCCTGCACGCCATCGAGCTGTCGGTCGTCGACGAGAACGAGCGCGCGCGGCACGTGTACCGCAAGATCGGGTTCGTGGAGGAGGGCAAGCTCCGCGAGGCCTTCCGCCGCAACGGCAAGTGGCACGACGTGTACGTGATGAGCATGCTGGAAGGCGAACTGATCGAGTGAGCTTCGAGGCCCTCCTGGCGGAGGCGGCCGCCGTCCCCACCGAGGGCTGGGACTTCTCCTGGTTCGACGGCAGGGCGACGGAGGAACGCCCCCCGTGGCGCTACTCGGCGCTGCTGGCCGACCGGCTCTCGCGGGCGACCGCCGCCGCCGACCTCCAGACCGGCGGCGGCGAGGTCGTCTCCGAGGCCCGTCGGCGCCCGAGGCTGCTGTTCGCCACCGAGACCTGGCCGCCGAACGTGCGCGTGGCCCGCCGCAACCTCCCGGACGCGGTGGTGATCCAGGTGGCGGAAGGAGCATGCCTGCCCTTCCGCGGGGAGTCGCTGGACCTCGTCACCAGCCCCCACCCGACCCACACCTCGTGGCCGGAGGTCATCCGCGTCCTCCGCCCCGGCGGCACCGTCCTCACCCAACAGATCGGCGCGGGCACGAACCGCGAGCTGTCCGAGTTCTTCCTGGGTTCGTTGCCCCCTCCACCGTCAACCACCGACCACCTACGCCGAGCCCTAGCGCCACTCGACGTGATCACCCTGCGGGAAGCCACCCTCCGCGTCGAGTTCTTCGACGTGGCCGCCGTGGCCCACTTCCTCCGCAAGGTCATCTGGACGGTCCCCGACTTCACCATCCCCCGCTACCGCGACCGCCTACGCGACATGCATGACCACATAACGGCAACCGGCAGCTTCCTCTCCCACAGCCGCCGAGTGCTGGTGGAGGCCCGGAAGCCTCAATAACCCGAATGACGCACGGCCTCACCACGGCCTACGACATGTTCCAAACCAGCAATCCGCCGCTAGGGGAACAGGGCGAACCAGATCGCGATGTAGTGGCAGAGGGCGGCCAATACCGTGGCGGCGTGGAAGAACTCGTGGTGGCCGAAGACTGTGGGCCAGGGGTTGGGCCACTTCGTGGCGTAGAAGATCGCGCCGACCGTGTAGAACAGGCCGCCTACCAGGAGGAGGACCAGGGCGGCCACTCCTGCGTTCTGGAGCAGTTCCGGGAGGACGAAGACCGCCACCCAGCCCAGGGCGATGTAGATCGGGGTGCCCAGCCAGCGGGGGGCGTGGGGCCAGAGGAGTTTCAGGGCCACGCCGAGGATCGCGCCTCCCCAGACGATGCCCAGCACGACATATCCCGTGGGCTTGGACATCGCCAGCAGGGAGAACGGGGTGTAGGTGCCCGCGATGAAGAGGAAGATCATCGAGTGGTCCAGCCGCTTCATCCACGTGCGCGCTGTCTCCGACACCCACCAACGGCGGTGGTACAGGGCGCTCACGCCGAACAGGCCCAGCACGGTCGCTCCATAGACCGACGTGGCCAGGACGGCGATGGGGGACACCGTGGCGGCCAGCGCGATCAGCGCGGCGCCGGTGGCCAGCGACACGAAGAAGGACCAGAAGTGGATCACCCCGCGCAGGCGGGGCTTGGTCGGGCGAGGCCGGTCCGTCTGGGCAGCGGTCACGCGGTCGAGGTTACGGCACGGTAGGCGCCGTGGCCTGTGGGTGCGGTCACGACCACCCCACGACCTCCCGGTGCTCCACCGCCAGGCAGCGGTCCATCACCACGTCCAGCCCGCCCTCCGCGGCGATCGACGCGGCCTCCTCGCTGATCACGCCCAGTTGCAGCCACAGCGCGCCCGCGCCGACGGCCACCGCGTCGCGGGCGACCTCGGGGGCGTGCTCGGGGCGGCGGAAGACGTCCACGATGTCGATGTGGCCCGGCACGTCGGCGAGCGTGGCGTAGGCGGGCAGGCCCTCCCACGACGTGATGCCGGGATTGACCGGATACACCGTCAGGCCCGCGGAAACCAGGTACCTGGCCACCCCGTGGCTGGGCCGCCGGGGATCGGTGCTCAGCCCGACCACGGCGACTGTGCGGGATTCGTGAAGAAGTCGTTCGACAACGGTGAGGTCCGAATGCACGCCACCCAGTGTGCACCCGGCACGGGTACCCTGGCAGGCCGTGAGTCTTCGCAGGCGCGTTGCCGATGTCGTGTACGGCCTCTACGAGAAACGCCTCTTCCAGCAGGCGGGCGGCAAGATCCCCCGGCACGTCGGGGTCATGCTGGACGGCAACCGCAGGTGGGCGCGGGAGGCCGGGTTCACCGACGTCAACGACGGCCACCGGGTGGGCGCGCAGCGCATCGCCGACCTGCTCGGCTGGTGCGACGAGGCCGGGGTCGAGGTCGTGACCCTGTGGCTGCTCTCCACCGACAACCTCACCCGCCCGGCCAGCGAGCTGGCGCCGCTGCTGGAGATCATCGGCGACGTCGTCGACGAGCTGGCCGAGCCGGGCCTGCCCTGGCGGCTGCGGCTCATCGGCGCGCTCGACATCCTGCCCAAGGAGACGGCGGACCGGCTCGTCGCCGCGGCCGGGCGGACCAGGGCCGAGGGGCGCACCGGCATGGAGGTCAACATCGCCGTCGGCTACGGCGGCCGCCGGGAGATCGCCGACGCCGTGCGCAAGCTGCTGCAGCAGCACGCCGAGGAGGGCACCAGCATCGAGGAGCTGGCCGAGGTGCTGACCGTCGACCACATCGCCGAGCACCTCTACACCTCCGGCCAGCCGGACCCCGACCTGGTGATCCGCACCTCCGGCGAGCAGCGCCTCTCCGGATTCCTGCTGTGGCAGTCCGCGCATTCGGAGTTCCACTTCTGCGAGGCGTACTGGCCCGATTTCCGGCGCACCGACTTTCTGCGCGCACTGCGCGCCTACGGAATTCGCCACCGCCGTTTCGGCTCCTAGCCTGGTACAATCCCTGGCCGGATTGCGCGCCCCCGCGCTGATCACGTGGCGTAGATGTGACCCCTCGATGACGAATCGGGAAATCACCTGGGCGGCGGCCTGCCGATTGTCGGCGCCCGCGGGTAGCGTCCGAAGTGTCGGGTCGTGTCCATTGCGGCCCGACCCGGGAGGCCCTGGTCGTGAGCGAGCTGGCGAGGGGGCAGGCACCCGGCCCCCGCGGACCGCGCTAGAAGGTCCCGCCGGGGCAGGTGCCCGGCCCGTCGAGGAGCGGACGCGGTGCCGCGTTCGCGAGGGAGTTGCCGTGACCGCATCGTCCAGGCGCACCGCCAGCCAGTCCTCAGGCTCGTCCCGCACCCCGAAGGCCGACGAGGAGTGCGGAACACCCCGCACCTATGTCATCGACACGTCGGTCCTGCTCGCCGACCCCTGGGCGCTGACCCGGTTCGCCGAGCACTCGGTGGTCATCCCGCTCGTGGTCGTCAGCGAACTGGAGGGCAAGCGGCACCATCCCGAACTCGGCTGGTTCGCCCGGGAGACCCTGCGTCTCCTGGACGACCTGCGGCTCAAGCACGGCCGCCTCGACATCCCCGTCCCGGTCGGCGACTCCGGCGGCACGCTGCGCGTCGAGCTCAACCACACCGACCCGTCGGTGCTGCCCGCGGGCTTCCGCACCGACGCCAACGACACCCGCATCCTGGCCTGCGCGCTCAACCTCGCCGCGGAGACGCCCGAGGTCACGCTGGTCACCAAGGACGTCCCGCTGCGGGTGAAGGCGGCCGCGGTCGGCCTGGCCGCCGACGAGTACCGCGCGGGCGAGGTCGTCACCTCCGGCTGGTCCGGCATGGCCGACCTCACCGTCCCGCAGGACTTCATCAACACCCTCTTCGCCGAGGACACCGTCGACCCGGTCGACTTCGGCGTGGAGACCGACCTGCCGTGCAACACCGGGCTGCGCCTGCACGCGGGCGGCCAGAGCGCGCTGGGCCGGGTCACCGCCGACAAGCGCGTCCGGCTGGTCCGCGGCGACCGGGAGGCCTTCGGCCTGCACGGGCGCTCCGCCGAGCAGCGCGTCGCGCTCGACCTGCTGCTCGACCAGGAGATCGGCATCGTCTCCCTCGGCGGACGCGCGGGCACCGGCAAGTCGGCGCTGGCGCTGTGCGCGGGGCTGGAGGCGGTCCTGGAGCGCAACCTGCACCGCAAGGTGGTGGTCTTCCGCCCGATGTACGCCGTGGGCGGCCAGGACCTCGGCTACCTGCCCGGCTCCGAGACCGAGAAGATGCAGCCCTGGGCGCAGGCCGTCTTCGACACGCTCGGCGCGCTGGTCAGCAAGCCGGTGATCGAGGAGGTGCTCGGCCGGGAGATGCTGGAGGTGCTGCCGCTGACCCACATCCGCGGCCGCTCGCTGCACGACTCCTTCGTGATCGTCGACGAGGCGCAGTCGCTGGAGCGCAACGTCCTGCTGACCGTCCTCTCGCGGCTGGGCACGAACTCCCGCGTCGTGCTCACCCATGACGTCGCCCAGCGCGACAACCTGCGCGTCGGCCGCCACGACGGGGTCGCCGCGGTGATCGAGAAGCTCAAGGGCCACCCGCTGTTCGCCCACGTCACCCTGACCCGCAGCGAGCGCTCGCCGATCGCGGCGCTGGTCACGGAGATGCTGGAGGACCACGCGCTGTAGCCGACCGCGGGGGCAGGCCGCCTACCAGCCGGAGGGAAGCGGCCTGCCCTCGGCGAAGCCCGCCGCCGACTGCACGCCCACGACGGCGCGCTCGTGGAACTCCTCCATCGTCCGCGCGCCCGCGTAGGTGCAGGCGGACCGCACGCCGGAGCAGATGCCGTCGATCAGGTCCTCCACGCCGGGCGCTGCCGGGTCCAGCCGCATCCGCGAGGTGGAGATGCCCTCCTCGAACAGCGCCTTGCGCGCCCGGTCGTAGCCGCTGTCCGCGCGCGTGCGCGCCGAGACGGCCCGCTTCGACGCCATGCCGAAGGACTCCTTGTAGGCCCGTCCGGCCTCGTCGCGCTGCAGGTCGCCGGGGGATTCGTAGGTGCCAGCGAACCACGAGCCGATCATCACGGTGGCCGCGCCCGCCGCCAGCGCGAGCGCCACGTCCCTGGGGTGCCGGACGCCGCCGTCGGCCCACACGTGCTTGCCCAGCGCCCGCGCCGCGGCCGCGCACTCGGCGACGGCGGAGAACTGCGGCCGCCCGACGCCGGTCATCATGCGCGTCGTGCACATCGCGCCCGGCCCGACGCCGACCTTGATGACGTCGGCGCCCGCGTCGACCAGGTCGCGCACGCCTTCGGCGGTGACGACGTTGCCCGCCACGACCGGGACGGTCGGGCCGAGGGCGCGCACGGCCTTCAGCGCGGTCAGCATCTTCTCCTGGTGCCCGTGCGCGGTGTCCACCACGAGCGTGTCCACACCCGCGCTGAGCAGGGCGGACGCCTTCGCGGCCACGTCCCCGTTCACGCCGACGGCCGCCGCGATCCGCAACCGGCCCGCGTCGTCGACGGCGGGCTTGTAGATCTCCGCCCGCAGCGCGCCCTTCTCGGTGAGCACGCCCGCCAGCGTGCCGTCGTCGGTCACCGCGACCGCGATGCGCGCGGCGTGCTCGACCAGGTGCTCGAACACCGCGCGCGGGGCGGTGTCCAGGGGCAGGGCGTGCACGGGGTCGGCGATCTCCCCCAAGCGGGTGAACCGGTCCACCCCGTGGCAGGCGGCCTCGTCCACCACGCCGATCGGCGCGCCGCGGTCGTCGACCACCACCAGGGCGCCGTGGGCGCGCTTGGGCAGCAGGTTGAGCGCGTCGGCCACGGCGTCGCCCGCGGTGAGCACCAGCGGGGTGTCCCACACGGTGTGCCGGGACTTCACCCACGCCACGATGTCGGCGACCGCTTCGGGGGCCACGTCCTGCGGCAGCACGACCAGGCCGCCGCGGCGGGCCACCGTCTCGGCCATCCGCCTGCCCGCGACCGCGGTCATGTTGGCCACCACGATGGGGATCGTCCCGCCGGTGCCGTCCGATGTGGACAGGTCGACGTCGAAGCGGCTCTCGACCGGGGACCGGCCGGGCACCAGGAAGACGTCGTCGTAGGTCAGGTCGTGGCCGGGCTCGCCGTGTAGGTAGCGCACAGGGCCAACCTAGCGCTCACTCCCACTCCACGGCGATTCCCGCCAGCCCGGGCTCCATGCTCGGGTAGTACGCGCTGACCACGCAGTTGCGGTCGCAGTACAGCTCGCGGGCCAGCGACGGCGGGCGCGCGTCGTTGCTGCGGACCTCCTGGACCAGCCGCGCGGGCAGGTTGTCCGGGGGCAGCTCGTACTGCAGCAGGTACGGGCCGCTCGACGCCCGGAACAGCCGGTAGTAGCCGGGGCAGGGCTCGCCGGTCTCGTCGTCGACGGCGAAGCTCAGCACCACGATCTCGTCCTTGGCGAGCACGCGGTCGAAGACCAGCTCGAACACCACGACGTGGTCCTTGCGCCGGACGCGGCCGAGCCTGCACCCGTCACCGGCGGTGATGCGCACCTTCGACCCGTCCGCGCCGAACTCGCCGTGGTAGACGGCCACGTAGCGGTCGATGCCCTCGGCGTGCGCCCGGGAGACGTTCAGGGTCTCGACCCGGCCCTGCGAGCGGTCCGACCGCAGGGTCACCCGCTCGGTGATCATCCGGACCTCCAGGTCGGCGTTCACCAGCTCCGGGTGCACGCCCAGCTCGCTCAGCAGGTCCCTGGTCGTCGTCCCGGCGACGACGAGCTCGGCGTAGGAGGTCGCGGGCTTGCGCGCGCGCCCGCGCTGGGGCGGCCCGACCAGCACGACCAGCGAGTCGGCGGGCAGCCCGAGCACCGTCTCCAGCGCCCGGACCGCGCCGAGGGCGTGCTGGGGGTCGGGGTGGCGCAGGCCGCGCTGCCAGTAGCTCAGGGTCGACTCGGCCACCCGCACGTCGAGCCGGGACAGGTGGGCGCGCAGCCGGGCCAGGGACAGCCCGCGGGTCTCGATCGCCGTGCGCAGCGCGACGTGGAACGGGCCGCGGCGCAGGGCTTCGGCCAGCGGGTCCACGACGGTGTTCCTCCTGCTGTGAACGGGTGTGAATGTTCACAGTAGGCGGGCGGTCATCGTCAGTAAAGCGGCTTGAACGCTCCGCTTGGCGCGCGGCGGCACTTGTGACCGGAACCGTTGGCGCAGCACGCTTCGTGCGTCCCACCCCGGGTTGGAGGCCCGATGACCCCGCACCACCTGTTCGCTGCTCCAGTGGTCGCACTGGCGCCGTTCGCGGTGGACGTCTCCGACGGCCGCGACACGGCACGCGCGGCCGACACCTCCTGAACACCCGGCGGTCCCGGGCCTCAAGACGCCCTGCCCGGGACCGCCGGAGCCTCAGCCGCTGACCAGCTCCAGCGTCGGGCCGGTGCGCGCCTTGCGCACCCGCAGCCGGACCGGAATGCGCTGGCGCAGCTCCTCCACATGCGACACCACGCCGACGACCCGCCCGCCCGCGCGCAGCTCGTCCAGGATGGACATCACGTCGTCCAGGGTGTCCGCGTCGAGCGCGCCGAAACCCTCGTCGACGAACAGCGTGTCCAGCACGGCGCCGCCGGTCTCGGCGGCCACCACGTCGGCCAGGCCGAGGGCCAGCGCCAGCGACGCGACGAACGACTCGCCGCCGGAGAGCGTCTTCGACGAGCGCACGCGCCCGGTGAAGTCGTCCAGCACGTCCAGGCCGAGGCCGCCGCGCGTGCCCCGGGCGCCCGCCTCGTCGGAGTGCACGAAGGCGTAGCGGCCCTGGGTCATCCGGCGCAGCCGGTCGGTGGCGGCGACGGCCACCTCCTCCAGCCGGGCCGCCAGCACGTACGCGCGCAGCGACATGCGCGCGGTGTTCTGGCCCCGGCCGTTCACCACGTCGGTCAGCGCGTCCAGCTCGGCGAACTCGGCGGTGAGCGGCGCGAGGTCGCGCCAGGCCTTCTGCAGCCGGTCGGTCAGGCCCGCCAGCGCCTCGGCCCGCGCCGCGGCGGCCCGCGCGTCCGCCACGGCCTCCTCGGCGCGCTCCCGCGCCGCGTCCGCAGCGGCGACCAGCGGCGGCAGGTCGACCACCGTGTCGGCGTCCACGCCCCACAGGTCGGGGTCGGCGAGGATCTCCTGGTTGGTGGACTCGCGCAGCCGCGCGTCCGCGAGCTGGGTGTCCAGCTTGGCCATGATCTCGTCCTCGCGGGCAGCGCCGAGGGCCGAGGGCAGGTCGGCGAACCCGGCCAGGAGCACGGCGTCGGCCACCGCCGCCCGCTGCTCGTCGACCCGCTCGGCGACCGTCGCGGTGAACGCCCGGGCGTCGGCGACGGCGTCGAGCGCCGCGCCCAGCTCCAGCAGCCGGGTCCGCCGCTCGGCGACCGAGGCGAACGCGCCCCGGGCCGCCGCCAGCCGGACCGCCCGCTCGGCGACCCGGGCGGCGACCTCGGCGCGCTCGGCCTGCCACGACGCCACGTCCTTGGCCAGCCGGGCCTGCCGCCTGCCCACGTCCTCGACCTTGCGCTCCAGCGCCGCCAGCTCGGCGACCCGGGCCGGGTGCAGCCGGGCCAGCCGCTCGGCCGCCTCACACGCCTGCTTCGCGCTCTGATGGGCGGTGACGGGATCGTCCCACCCGGCGAGCCGGTCGCGCAGGGTCTCCACCGCGCCGCGGGCCTGGCGCAGCGCGTCCGCCGCGCGGTCGCGCAGCCGCAGCGCGCGCTGCTCGGCCTCCTGCGCGCGTTCCTCGTCGGCGGCGGAGACGGCGTCCGCGGCGGCCGCGGGCGCGGGGTGGTCGAGCGAGCCGCAGACCGGGCACGGGCCGTCCAGCATCGCGGCCAGCTCGGCGGCCATCCCGGCCAGCCGCCGCTGGCGCACGTCCAGCAGGCGGTCGCGCGCGTCCTGGTGAGCGTCCACCGCGGCGGCGTGCGCCTCGACGGCCTCGGCGAGCGCGCGTTCGGCGGCGGGCAGCTCGGCGGCGTGGCGCACGGCGGTCGCCGCGGACTCGGCTGCGGCCCGCAGGCCGTCCACAGTGGCCGCGGCGCGGGCGGCGTCCGCCACGGCGTCGCGGGCCTCGGCGACGGCGACGGTCAGCGTGTCGGCCTCGGCGCCCAGGGCGTCCCAGTCGGTCCGGGACAGTCGGGTGTCCAGTTCGGCGAGGCGGGCCTCGTCGTCGCGCTGGCGCTCGGCCTCGGCGACCAGACCGGCCAGCTCGCCCGCCTCCTCGCGCAGCGCGTTGGCCGCGGCGCGGGGCGGGTCGGCCTCCGTCCAGCCCAGCGCGACCGCCTCCCGCACACGGTGGCGCTCGGACTCGGCGGCGGCCTCCGCCTGGCGCTCCACGGCCCGCAGGGTGTCCACCGCGGCGACCACGCCCGCCGCGCGCCGGGCCGCGCCCAGCTCGTCGGCCCACGCCGCCCGGTCGTCGGCCTGCGCGGCCACCTCGGCCAGTTCCTGCTGGGCCCGCCGCACCCGGCGCACCCGGTCGGCCAGCGCGCGGCCGTCGGCCAGCGCGGCCTCGGCCCTGGCCCGCTCCCGCGCCGCGGCGGCCTGCCCGGCCGCCGTCGCCGCGGCTTCGGACTCCACAGTGGACACCACGGCGGCCAGCCACGCCTCGTCCGGTTCCGCTGGCGGCTCGGCGGCCACGACCTGGGCGACCCGGCCCGCGAGCTGGTCGGCCAGCACGCGCGCCCGCTCGACCCTGGCCCGCGACTCCTTGCGCTTGGCGGAGAACCAGTCCTCGACCCGCTTGAAGTGCTCGGTGCCGAACAGCCGCTCCAGCAGCTTCTCGCGCTCGGCGGTGTCCGACCGCAGGAACCGCGCGAACTCGCCCTGCGGCAGCAGCACGACCTGGAAGAACTGCTCCTTGGTCATCCCCAGCAGGTGCTGGACGGTCCGCCCTACCTCATCGATGCGGGTCAGCGGCTCGCCCGTGCCGTCGAGCCAGGTCAGCGAGGCCGTCGCCTGCTGCTTGGTGAAGCCGGTTCCGCGCCGCTTGGGCCGCGCGTACTCCGGGCTGTGCGCGACGCGGAAGCGCCTGCCGCGCACGGTCAGCTCCAGCGACACCTCGGTGTGCACGGTCTCGGGCGCGTTGTCGCAGCGCAGCTGCTTGGCCTGGTCGCGCACCCCCGGCACGCTGCCGAACAGGGCGAACGACACCGCGTCCAGCAGCGACGTCTTGCCCGCGCCGGTGTCGCCGTGCAGCAGGAACAGGCCCTCGGCGGCGAGCACGTCGAAGTCGACGACCTCGCGGCCCGGGTACGGCCCGAACGCCGCCAGCTCCAGCCGGTGCAGCCTCACTCGCGCTCCTTCCCGGCCACCTCCGCCAGCGCCGAGCGCAGCAGCGCCCGCTCGGACGGCGTGGCCTCGGTGCCCCGGACGGCCTCGACGAAGCAGCACGACACGGCCTCGTCGTCGCGCCCGCGCACGGCCTCGCTGTACTTGCGGGGCGCCTCGATCCGGCCGACCGGGCGCCACTCCATGTGCACCGCGTGCGGGAACCGCTTCTGCAGCCGCCGCATGGCGTCCAGCGGGCGGGCGGGATCGGTCAGCTCGACGGACAGGAAGTGGTTGACCACGGCTTCGTGCGCGGGGTCGTCCAGCAGCTCGGCCAGCTCGCCGCGCAGCGTGGCCAGCGGGCGCGGCACGGGCAGCTCGCGCCGCTCCACCCCGGCCAGTCCGCCCTGGTCCAGCTCGACCAGCCACACCGACTTGCGGTGCCGCGCCTCGGAGAACGAGTACGCCAGCGGGCTGCCGGAGTAGCGCAGGTGCTCGGCGAGCGTCTGCGGGCCGTGCAGGTGGCCGAGTGCGGCGTAGTCGACGCCGTCGAACAGCTTCCCGGGCACGTGCGGCACGCCGCCGACGGCGATCGTGCGCTCGGAGTCGCAGGCCTCGCCGCCGACGACGAACGCGTGCGCCAGCACCACCGAGCGGGTGCCCTCCGGCTGATCGGCCAGGTCCGCCCTGATCCGGCGCATCGCCTCGCCCAGCACGCCGGAGTGGCCCTTCAGCTCCGGGTCGCCGAACACGGCCCTGGCCGGGTCGGGCTCCAGGTACGGGATGCCGTACAGCGCGACCGGGCCGTGCCGGTCGGCCATGACCACCGGCCGGTGCAGGTCGGTCATCGACGTGAGCAGGTGCAGCCCGCCCGCCGGGGTGAACGCGGCGAAGGCGCCCAGCCGGGGCGCGGAGTCGTGGTTGCCCGGGGTGATCACGATGCGCGCGCCCGCGTCGGCGATCCGCCGCAGGACCCGCCCGCACACCGCCACCGCCTCGGCCGAGGGGACCGCGCGGTCGTACAGGTCGCCGGAGACGACCACGGCGTCCACGCGCTCGTCGACGACCAGGTCGGCCAGCCCGCCCAGCACCGACTCCTGCTCGGCGAGCAGGTCGCGACCGTGGAAGGTGCGGCCCACGTGCCAGTCGGAGGTGTGCAGGAGCCGCATGGTCGACACGGTAGGGCGATCGACCGCCCGATCGGGGGAGGCACGCCGTCGAACGCGCGTTCGCCGGATTCCCGGGCCCGGTCGGGGACAATGATCGCCGTGACCGCCGTCCTGGGCACCCTGACCGCCGTCCTCGCGCTCCTGCTCGCCGCCGCCGTGGCGCTGTTCCTGCGGCTCTACGCCGACAGCAACCGCCGCGTCGACGCCGCGCGCGCCGAGGTCGCGTCCGAGCGCGCCCGCTCGGACGCCCACCAGGCAGCCCTGCGCCGCTACGAGGTGGCGTTCGCCTCCATCAGCGGCCGCGGCGAGCTGGGCGAGCGGGTGCTGGTCGAGACGGCCCGCGCGCTCGGCCTGCGCGAGGGCCTGCACTTCGAGGTCCAGACCGACGTGGCGGGCGGCGGCGCGGCCCGGCCCGACCTGCTGCTGCTCGTCGGCGACGGCAGGCGCGTGCCGGTCGACGCGAAGGCGAGCCTGGCCTGCTGGGCCGAGGCGGTGGAGACCGACGACGCCGAGGAGCGGCTGGACGCCCTGCGCGTCCACGTGCGCCACATCCGCTCCCGCGCCGCGGAGCTGGCGGGCAAGAACTACCAGCGCTGGGCCGACGCGATCTACGGCACGGTGATGTTCGTGCCGTCCGACGCCGCCGTCGTCGCCGCCCTCGACACCGACCCGGAGCTGCTGCGCTGGCTCCTCGACCGCAGGGTGTTCCTGTGCGGGCCGACCGGGTTCGGCGTGGTCGCCGCGGCCGCGCTGTTCGCGGCCACCGAGCGCGTCATCGTCGAGGACGTCGCCGCCGTGCGGGCCGGGGCCGCCGCCGCGCACCGGGCGGCCGGGGGCGCCATCGACGCGCTCAACCTGTCCAGCACGCACCTGCAGCGCTTCGTCTCCGCCCGTCGGCGCGAGCTGGAGGCGCTGGAGCAGTTCCGCGCTGCCGTGCTGCCGCTGAGCGAGTCCACCGCGAACCCCACCCCGCTGCCCGCGCTCCGGCAGGCCGACGAGATCGCCGTCAACGGGGACTCGCCCGTCCAGGGCACACCTGTACACCATGACGGGTGACCGCACTCACACGCCTGGTGAGCATGGGTGCCGGGTTTGGAGAACGGCCGCCGGGCGGGTCCGCCGAACGGCTAACGTGTACGGCCGTGACAGCCACTCGCGATCGCCGCGGCGATCTTGACGAAGACCGCGCCGAGCCCGGGTGGGACGAACGGCCGATCCTGGGCCGCTCGCGAGGACTGCCGTGGTGGGGCGCTGTGCTGCTGGCCGTCGGGCTGACGGCGGTCGCCGCCGTCATCGACATGCAGGTCAAGGGCAGTCTGGGGCAGATCTTCCAGGGCGCCTACGTCGGCGGCTGCGTGGCCGCGATCTGCCTGGTGCGCAGGCGCAACCTCTTCGGGCCCATCGTGCAGCCGCCGCTGGTGTTCGCGGTGGTCTCGGTGCCCGCGCTCGCCCTGTTCGGCCCCGGCGGCGGTGGCGGGCTCAAGGGCATGCTGTTCAACGTGGCGCTGCCGCTGACCAGCAACTTCCCCACGATGGGCATCACCACCGGGGTCGTGCTGGCGATCGGGATCGGCCGGTTCTTCCTGCAGCGCGATCCCGAGGCCAAGGCCGTCGAGAAGCGGCCGAAGCGGACCGAGGACAAGCCGCGCCGCCCGCGCGAGGACGCGCCCGCGCGGTCGCGCCCGGCCGGGTCGCGCGAGGAGCGCGCCCGCGACGCGGAGCGCAAGCCGCGCAAGCCCCGGCCGGAGCGCTGATCAGCCGGTCTTGAGGCTGCGCCGCAGCTCGGGCGGCAGCGAGAACATGATCTTCTCGTTGGCCGTCGTCACCTCGTGCACGTCGGCGTACCCGCGCTCGGCCAGCCAGGCCAGCAGGTCCATCACGAGGTTGTCCGGCACCGACGCGCCGCTGGTGACGCCGACGGTCTCCACCCCGTCCAGCCACGACTCCTGCGCCTCGTGCGCGAAGTCGATCAGGTAGGACGCCTTCGCCCCCGCCTGCAGCGCCACCTCGACCAGGCGCTTGGAGTTCGACGAGTTCGTCGAGCCGACGACCAGCACGAGGTCGCACTCCGGGGCCATCGTCTTCACCGCGACCTGGCGGTTCTGGGTGGCGTAGCAGATGTCGTCGCTCGGCGGGGCCAGCAGGTTCGGGAACCGCGCCTTGAGCTGGTCGACCCGCTCCATGGTCTCGTCCACCGAGAGCGTCGTCTGCGACAGCCAGATCACCTTGGACGGGTCGCGCACGACGACCTTGTCCACGTCCTCGGCGGTGTCCACGAGCTGCACGTGCTCGGGCGCCTCGCCCGCCGTGCCCTCGACCTCCTCGTGGCCCTCGTGGCCGATGAGGAGGATGTCGTAGTCCTGTTTGGCGTAGCGGCGGGCCTCGTTGTGGACCTTCGTCACCAGCGGGCACGTCGCGTCGATCGTGCGCAGGTTGCGCTCGGCGGCCTCCTGGTGGACCGCGGGGGAGACCCCGTGCGCGGAGAAGACGACCAGCGCGCCCTCGGGCACCTCGTCGGTCTGGTCGACGAAGATCGCGCCGCGCTCGCGCAGCGTCTCCACCACGTGCTTGTTGTGCACGATCTCCTTGCGCACGTAGACCGGCGGTCCGTAGGTCTCCAGCGCCTTCTCGACGGTCTCCACGGCCCGGTCCACACCCGCGCAGTAGCCGCGCGGCTTCGCCAGAAGCACGCGCTTGCCCGACGTCGGGTTCACAGCAGTCATGTCATCCAGGGTAGAGGCCCGCCCCGGTCTGGGCAGGCGCGCCCGGCTCAGGCAGGCTAGGAGCATGAAGAGCCTCCCCCTGCCCTTGCGCGTCGCGGCCGGGCTGGCCATGACGGCCGTGGAGCGCGCCCGCGACCTGCCCACGACGCTGGCCGGGCTGCCGGTCACCGTGGTCAGCCAGGCGCTGCAGGTGTCCATGCGGCTGCAGCAGCAGGTCACCGAGCTGGCGATCAAGGGCGACGAGGCGCTGGCCGCGCTGCGCCCGGCCGAGGAGACCCCGGAGTGGGCGACCTTCGACGAGGACATCGACGACATCGACGACGAAGACGACGCGCCGCGCACCGCGTTCGACCGGGTCGAGGACCCGTGGAGCGCCGAGGAGCACGCCATCGCGGACACCCCGACGGGCCCGCCCGCCTCGGTGGAGAACTACGACGAGCTGTCCCTGCCGCAGCTGCGCGCGCGGCTGCGGTCGTTCAGCGTCGCCGAGCTGGAGGAGCTGCTGGCCTACGAGCGCGGGACCGAGAACCGGCCGTCCTTCGTGGGCATGCTCACCCGTCGCATCGCGACGGTCCGCGACCAGACGTGACCGGGCCCACCGCCGAGGAGCCGTGGCCGGTCCGCACGGTCGCCCGCAAGATCGCCGAGTGGATCAACCGGCTGGGCACGGTGTGGGTCGAGGGCCAGGTGACGCAGATCTCCGCGCGCCCGGGCACCGGGACGGCGTTCCTGACCCTGCGCGACCCGGCCGCCGACGTGTCCATGACCGTCACGTGTTCCATGGCGCTGATGCGCGCGCAGCCCACGCTCGCCGAGGGCGCGCGGGTCGTGGTCAACGCCAAGCCGACGTTCTTCATGAACCGCGGCACCATCAGCCTGCGCGCGGAAGAGATCCGCGCAGTCGGCATCGGCGAGCTGCTGGCGCGTATCGAGCGGCTGCGGCGGTTGCTGGCGGCGGAGGGGTTGTTTGCGCGCGAGCGCAAGCGGCGTCCGCCGTTCCTGCCCAACTGCGTCGGGCTGATCACCGGCCGGGCGTCGGCCGCCGAGCGGGACGTGCTGGCGAACGCGCGGGCGCGGTGGCCCGCGGTGCGGTTCCGGATCGAGAACGTCGCCGTGCAGGGGGCGCTGGCGGTGCCGCAGATCGTCGACGCGCTGTCGGCGCTCGACCGCGACCCGGCCGTCGACGTGATCGTGATCGCGCGCGGCGGGGGCAGCGTCGAGGACCTGCTGCCGTTCTCCGACGAGGCGCTGTGCCGGGCCGTCTCCGCCTGCCGCACGCCGGTGCTGAGCGCGATCGGGCACGAGCCGGACACCCCGCTGCTCGACCACGTCGCCGACGTCCGCTGCTCGACGCCCACGGACGCGGGCAAGCGGGTCGTCCCCGACGTCGCCGAGGAGACCGCCCGGGTCCGCCAGTTACGCGATCGTGCTCGACGCGCGCTGCACGGCTGGGTCGACCGCGAACGGCGGCTGCTGGACTCGCTGCGCAGCAGGCCGGTGCTGGCCGACCCGCTGACCCCGCTCGACCGGCACGCCGACGCCGTCCAGGCACTGGTCGGACGGGCCCGCCGCGCCGTCCTCGGTCGGGTGAGCGCGGAGACGACCGCGCTGTGCGCGACCCGGGCGCGCTTGACGACCTTGGGGCCAGCCGCCACTCTTGACCGGGGGTATGCGGTGGTCCAGTTCACCGATGCCGACGGCACCGCCCGGGTTCTCCGCTCACTCGAGGACGCTCCGGAAGGCACGCTTCTGCGCGTACGGGTCGCCGACGGGGCCCTCCACGCGGTCGTCACCGGCGACCGGGAACCGGCAGGCGAAGGACGGTGACAGCGGTGGCCAGGGCCGACTCGACATTCCTGCCCCTGACCATCTCCACCGCGGCCACCCTCGCCCGCGACCCGTCCGCCGATCCGGCGGTGCGCGCCGTGCACGGCTGCGCCTGCCGCGCCGACGCCGCCGCAGCCGAGTGCTGGGCGGCCCTGCTGGCCGGGTGCGACGCGCCGGGACGGCGGCTGCTGCCCACCCGGCTGCGGGAGCTGGCGCTGTCGACGTCGGCCTACGCGGGCGGCCTCGCCCCCGGCGACCGGGGCCGCGTCGAGCGCGCCGCTGGCCGTATCGTCGAGGCCGTGGCCGACCGCGACGGCGCGGAGTTCGCCGAGGCGTTCGTCGGCTACGACCAGGCGGTGGCGACCGCCCTGGTCCGCGTCTACAGCCAGTCGAGGAGAGCCACGCGGTGACGGAGGAACTGGGCTACGAGCAGGCCCGCGACGAGCTGGCCACGGTCGTGGCCACCCTGGAGGCGGGCGGGCTGTCCCTGGAGGACTCCCTCGCGCTCTGGGAGCGCGGCGAGGTCCTGGCGAGGATCTGCGACAAACACCTGGCGGGCGCGCGCGAGCGGGTCGAGAACGCCCTGGCCGCCGCGGAGTCCGCGACGGAGTGATCACCCGATCGTGTCCTGTCGAACGGGAGTTCGACTGGGCACCCTGGGGTCATGACCTCATTCCTTGGGCAGTGGCGCTGCCTGCTGCGTCGCCTCCGCCAGCGCGCGGAACTCCTCCGCCGTCCCCGTGCCGGTGATGAGCAGCCGGACGTCCCCGAGATCGGCCACCCACGCGACCTCGTCCCGGCGTCCCGGGTAGACCGTCCACTCCGTACTCCCGACCAGGACGGTCCCGGTGGGCGCCGGATCGTCCCTTTCGGTCTCGACGCGAACCAGGTCCACCACAGCCGCTCCCGACTGGCTCAACTGGACGAACCGCCCCGGCGTCAACCACCCGGCCCGCACCACCACGGAGACCGGCGGAACGGCCCCGGTGCTGGACGAGTTGGCCCGCCACCCCTCGGGAACCACCGGCAACCGCACCGGGAACCCCGCCGTCCGCGCACTGGCGGGCAACGCGACCCCGAGATCCACAGTCTGCGCGCTGTCCGGCTCGATAGTGGGCCCACCAGGACTGAACGAGCACCCCCGATTGAACACCAACAGCGCGGCGATGATCAGCAACAGGGCGACCAGCGACCACACCATGTCCCGCAGGGACTGCCCCAGCCGCTTCTCCGTAGGCCCCGGCTGCCCGCCGCGACCCACGGGGGAAGCACCTCTAGGCTCACCCACGCCGCCACCTTCGGCAGCAGCGCCACCACCCGCCTCGTCCACCTGATCACGACCCGGCCCGGTCTCGCCGCCTGCCTGTCCACCACCTGGTCCGGCCGCGCCGCCTGGCTGACCATTGGGTCCGCCCGCGTCGCCCTCCTGGCCATGACGGGGCCCGGTTGCGTTGCCTGCACGGCCGCCACTCGGTCCGGTTGCCTTGCCCGCAGGGCTGGCGCCCGGTCCGGTCGCGTCACCGGCCCGGCCGCCACCTGACCCCGCCGCCTCGGTCGTCTCGCCGTGGGGGCGGTCAAGGGGCGACGGGTCGCCGGGAGGCGCGGGGGTGTCCTGGGGCTGGGCGGGGTCGGTGTTGTCGGGCACGGCGTCATCGTCGCAGGCGGGGATTCGTGAGGCGGGCGGGGATCGTGTTGGTGCAGGTCACGGTGGGTTTGGGCCGTTCGGGGGTGACGAGGGGCACCGGGTCGTCGTTGGGCACTGGACCGATTGGGTCTGGGAGGATTCGCGGGTCACGCGTCGATCCGGGAGGCAGCATGAGCACCTCGACCACGTCCAGCACGCCCCGCCGTCGGGAGGCGCCCGATCGGAACCTGGCACTGGAACTGGTTCGGGTGACCGAGGCGGCGGCGATGGCGGCGGGCCGGTGGGTCGGCCGCGGCGACAAGAACGGCGGCGACGGCGCGGCGGTGGACGCCATGCGGAAGCTGGTGGGCACCGTGTCGATGCGCGGGGTCGTGGTGATCGGCGAGGGCGAGAAGGACGAGGCGCCCATGCTCTACAACGGTGAGGAGGTGGGGAACGGGGACGGCCCGGACTGCGATGTCGCGGTCGACCCGATCGACGGCACGACGCTGATGTCCAAGGGCATGCCGAACGCGATCGCCGTGTTGGCGGTGGCCGAGCGCGGGGCCATGTTCGACCCCTCCGCCGTCTTCTACATGGAGAAGCTCGCCGTGGGGCCGGAGGCGGCCGACGTCATCGACATCACCGCGCCGGTGGCGGAGAACATCCGGCGGGTGGCCAAGGCCAAGCACACCGAGGTCTCCGACGTGACGGTCTGCATCCTGGACCGGCCGCGGCACGAGCACCTGGTGGAGGAGGTGCGGGCGGCGGGCGCGCGCATCCACTTCATCTCCGACGGCGACGTCGCGGGCGCGATCTCGGCAGCGCGGCCGAACACCGGCGTCGACATGCTCATCGGCATCGGCGGCACCCCCGAGGGGATCATCGCCGCGTGCGCGCTCAAGTGCATGGGCGGGGCCATCCAGGGCAGGCTGTGGCCGCAGGACGAGGCCGAGCGGGGCAAGGCGCGCGACGCCGGGCACGACCTCGACCGCGTCCTGATGACCGACGACCTCGTGCGCGGCGACAACGTGTTCTTCTGCGCGACCGGCGTCACCGACGGCGATCTGCTGCGCGGCGTGCACTACCGCTCCGGCGGCTGCACCACGCAGTCCATCGTCATGCGCTCGAAGTCGGGGACCGTGCGCATGATCGACGGTTTCCACCGGCTCACGAAGCTGCGCGAGTACGCGTCGGTGGACTTCGACCGCGATCACGACGAGTTGCCGCCCCTGCCGTAGCTGTAACGGGGGCAACAGAACGCGCATGATCGGCAACCCGGCGGGCGCCGGGTCTCGTACCAGGTGGGCGAGACCCTGTCACCGAGCCAAGGGAGTTGCCCAATGCGCGTCCGACACGTTGTGCTGGGGACGGCGGTGGTCGCGGCACTGACCGCCTGCGGCACGAGCGGCTCCGAGAGCCAGGACGCCGTCCCCGGCACGACCCCGCCCTCCACTCCGCCCGCCACCACCCAGCCCCTCCCCACCCCGCCCTCCTCCAGCCCGCCCGGCACCACCGTCGCGCCCACCCCGCCGCCGAGCACGTCGCTGTCGCCGTCCCCCCGCTCCACGGTCACGGCGCCGCCCACGACGGTGCTGCCGACGCCCATGCGGACCGAGGCCCCGTCGGTCACCCCGCTGACGACGTCGCCCCCGGCGTGGACCCCGGCCGTCTCGCCCACCGCGAGCAGGCCCGCGAACCGGTAGTCCCATAACGGATTGATCGCGGCCGACAACTCGGCCTGCCACGGCGCCGTCTTAGTGGACGAGACCATTTCGCCGGGCAGCCGAGGAGCGGACATGCGCATCCGACACGCTTTGCTGGGGGCGGCGACGGTCGCCGTGCTCGCCGCCTGCGGCACGAGCACGGCATCCCCGCAGGACGCCGCCCCCACCACAGCCCCGCCGACGACCACCACCACGGTCGTCCCCACCACGACCACCAAGCCGACGACCACGACCACCACGGCCCGGCCGACCACCACCAAGTCAACCACCACTAGGCCGACCACCACCACGAAGCGCCCGCCCGCCACGACCACCAAGCCGACGACCACCAAGCCGAAGCCGGTCGGACTGGCCAAGGGCACGCCGTGCAAGGCGACCGCCGACGCGTGCATCGACCTGTCGGCCAACAAGTCGTGGCTGATCGAGGACGGCGTCGCCGTCTACGGGCCGGTGCCGATCACGCACGGCCGTCCCGGGTGGGAGACGCCGCCGGGCACCTTCCAGGTCGGCTGGAAGAACCGGCACCACCGCAGCAGCATCTTCAACAACGCCCCGATGCCGTACTCGGTGTTCTTCAACGGCGGCATCGCCTTCCACGAGGGCAGCCTGCAGGAGCAGTCGCACGGCTGCATCCACCTCTCGCGGACCGCGGCCGCCAAGTACTTCGCCGCCCTGCAGGTCGGCGACGTCGTCCAGGTGGTCCGCTAGCCGCTGGAGTGCCCGGGGAACAGGTGCGCGTCCGGGTCGATGGCCACGGCGATGTTGTTCACCGCCGTGGCCGCCTCGCCGAAGCCGGTCGCGATGAGCTTCACCTTCCCCGGGTACGCCGCCACGTCCCCGGCCGCGTAGACCCGGTCGCGGGCGGTGCGCATGGTCGAGTCGACCTTGATCGAGCGCTGGTGGATCTCCAGGCCCCAGGACTCGATCGGGCCGAGGTCCGCGGTGAAGCCCAGGGCCGCGACGACGGTGTTCGCGGGCAGCACCGGGTTGACGTCCACGCCCTTGACCGCCAGCTCCACCTCGGCCAGCCCGGAGCCGTCGCCGCGCAGGGCGACCACCTCGGCGTCGGTGATGATCGGCACGCCCAGTTCCTCGACCTGGCGCACGGTCGCGGGCATGGCCCGGAACTTGGCGCGGCGGTGCACCATGGTCACGCTCGCGGCCACCGGGTGCAGCGCCAGCGCCCAGTCGAACGCCGAGTCGCCGCCGCCGACGATGATCACGTGGTGGCCGCGGTGGGCCTCGAACGACGGCACGAAGTGCACCATGCCCCGGCCCAGCCAGTCCGCGCCCGCGGGCAGCGGCCGAGGGGTGAACTCGCCGATGCCCGCCGTCACCAGCACGGCCTTGGCCCGCACGGTGACGCCGCCGTCGAGGTCGACCGAGAAGCCGCCGTCCACCTCGGTCAGCGCCGCCGCCCGCCTGCCCAGCAGGTAGGTCGGCTTCCACTGGTCGGCCTGCTCGACCAGCGCGGCGACCAGGTCCCGGCCGCGCACGGCGGGGAACCCGGCGACGTCGTAGATCATCTTCTCCGGGTACATCGCGGTGACCTGCCCGCCCGGCTCCGGCAGCGAGTCGACCACGACGGTGCTCAGCTCGCGGAATCCGGCGTAGTAGGCGGCGAACAGTCCGGTGGGACCTGCGCCGACGATCAGGAGGTCGGCTTCGATCGGAGCGGTCATGTGCTCCCTGCTCTCGCGCGTGGTGGGCGTCCTCACACCACCCTATGTGCGGTTGCTGACACTGCCCACCGCCCCGGATGCGGCGAGACTGGGGGTATGCCCGAGTTCCGCACCGAACACGACACCATGGGCGAGGTCCAGGTCCCCGCCGACGCCCTGTGGCGGGCGCAGACCCAGCGCGCCGTCGACAACTTCCCCATCTCCGGCCGGGGCCTCGAACGCGCCCAGATCCGCGCCCTCGGCCTGCTGAAGGCCGCCGCCGCGCGGGTGAACGCGCGCCTCGGCGTCCTCCCCGACGACCTCGCCGGGGCCATCGCCGCCGCCGCCGACGCGGTCGCCGCTGGCGAGCACGACGCGCACTTCCCGATCGACGTGTTCCAGACCGGCTCGGGCACGTCGTCGAACATGAACGCCAACGAGGTGATCGCGACCCTCGCCACCCGCGCCCTCGGGCGCGACGTGCACCCGAACGACCACGTCAACGCCTCGCAGTCGTCCAACGACACCTTCCCCACCACGCTGCGCGTCGCCGCGGTGGACGCCGTCGTCACCGACCTGCTGCCCGCACTCGACCAGCTGGCCCTGGCGATCGAGACGCGGGCGCAGGAGTGGGCGGACGTGGTCAAGTCCGGCCGCACCCACCTCATGGACGCCGTGCCGGTGACCCTCGGCCAGGAGGCGGGCGCGTGGGCGACCCAGGTCCGCGCGGCGAGCACCCGGCTGACCACGACGCTGCCCAGGGTGGGCGAGCTGCCGATCGGCGGCACCGCCGTCGGCAGCGGGCTCAACGCCCCGCCCGGCTTCGGCGCCGCGGTCGCCGCCGAGCTGGCCGCGGTGACCAGGCTCCCGCTGACCGAGGCGCCCGACCACTTCGAGGCGCAGGCCAGCCAGGACTCGGTGGTCGAGCTGTCCGGCCAGCTGCGGGCCGCGGCCGTGGCCCTCTACAAGATCGCCAACGACCTGCGCTGGCTGGGCTCCGGCCCGCGCGCCGGGCTGGCCGAGCTGGCCCTGCCCGACCTGCAGCCCGGGTCGTCGATCATGCCGGGCAAGGTCAACCCGGTGATCCCCGAGGCGACGATGATGGTCGTCGCCCAGGTGATCGGCAACGACGCCGCGGTCGCCTTCGCGGGCACGCAGGGCAACTTCCAGCTCAACGTCATGCTGCCGGTGATCGCCCGCAACGTGCTGGAGTCCACCCGGCTCCTCGCCGCCGTCTCCCGGCTGCTGGCCACCAAGGTGATCGTGGGCGTGACCGCCGACGTCGACCGGATGCGCGAGTACGCCGAGTCCTCGCCGTCGATCGTGACGCCGCTCAACCGCTACCTGGGGTACGAGGAGGCCGCCGCCATCGCCAAGCAGGCGCTGGCCGAGCGCCGCACCATCCGGGAGGTCGTCGTCGCCCGCGGCCACCTCGCCTCCGGCGCGCTCAGCGAGTCCCAACTGGACGAAGCCTTGGACGTCCTCCGAATGGCCCGCGGCGGCCACTAGCGCCCTCGGCTCTCGGCGGGCGCAGGCCGATCACGCAGCCGGTGGCGACCAGGAGGGTGCCGACGACGCCCGCGGGGCGCAGCGGCTCGGCGCCGATCAGGACGGACACCAGCAGGCCCGCCACCGGCATCGCGCCGATCAGCACGCCCGCGCGGCCCGCGCCGAGGGTGCTGACGCAGCTGAACCACAGGCACGCGGCGAACACCGCGAGGACGGCGACGGTGGCCAGGGCGGCGGCCTCGGTGGCGGTCGGCAGCCTCGGGGTGTCCACGACGGCCGCGATCGCCGCGCCGCCGACGCCCGCGCCGAGGTGGGTCCAGAACGAGGCAGCGTAGCCGCCGTGGCGGCGGATCAGGCCGACGGCGAACAGGGTGAAGCCCACCTCGCCCAGCATCGTCAGGACGGCGAGCAGGAGACCGGGGCCCGACCACGAGCCGCCGCCGGAGAGGACGGCCACCCCGGCCACGACGACCGCGGCGCCCGCGACCGCGGCCACGGCGGGGCGCTGGCGGGCGAGCAGCGGTCCGGCCAGCGCCAGCAGCAGCGGGCTGCCGCCGAGGACGGCGGCGACCAGGCCGGGATCGGCGTGCTCCTGGGCGGCGATCAGCGTCGCGTTGAAGCCCAGCATGCCGATCCCGACCACGGCGGCGAGCGCGGGCAGGTCGGTTAATCGAAGACGGCCGAGCGGGATCCGGCGCACGCGCATGTAGGCGGCGAGGACGCCTGCGCCGAGCAGGAAGCGGCCCGCCTGACCGGTCAGCAGCGGATAGTCCACAAGCAGCCCGGACACCGGGACGGTCCCGCCGACGAGGGCGGCGGCGGTCAGCCCCGCCAGTTGAGGATATTTCACGCGATCAGCATCCAGGGTGGAGTGGACCATGGATAAGCTCCACTTCGATGTCTGCGAACTGGTCCACTTTTCGCACCTTGCTCCTCCCGCACGGCACGCGGGGCCGCGCGGTGGAGGCGGCGCTGCGCGCGGCCATCCGGGACGGCACGCTGCCCGCGCACACCCGCCTGCCGTCCAGTCGGGACCTCGCGGGCCAGCTCGGCGTCGCCCGGGGCACGGTCACCGCGGCGTACGCCCAGCTCGTCGCCGAGGGGTACCTGACGGCGAGGCGCGGGTCGGGGACGACGGTGGCGCAGGTCCCCTCGGGCGAGCCCGCCGCGCTGTCCACCCAGGACGAGCGGCGGTGGCGCTACGACCTGCGGCCCGGCCTGCCCGCGCTGAGCGCCTTCCCGCGCGCGGAGTGGCAGGCGGCGACGCGGGCCGGGCTGGCGGAGCTGTCCGACGACCAGCTCGGCTACCCCGACCCGCAGGGCCTGCCCGCCCTGCGCGCCGAACTCGCCGCCTACCTGGGCCGGGTGCGGTCCCTGCCCGCCGCCGACGTGGTGATCACCCACGGGGTGGCCGAGAGCCAGGCCCTGCTGGCCTACCTGCTGCGCGCCGACGGGCACCGCGCCATCGCCGTCGAGGACCCGACCCACCCGGGCTCGGCCGAGCTGTTCGCCGCGCACGGCCTGCGCCCGGTGCCGATCCCGGTGGACGCCGACGGCATCCGCGTCGACCACCTGGCCCGCACGGACTGCCGGGTCGTGCTGGTCACCGCGGCCCACCAGTTCCCGCTCGGCGTGGTGCTCGGCCCCGCCCGGCGCCGGGCGCTCGTGGCGTGGGCGCGCGAGCGCGACGGGCTGATCCTGGAGGACGACTACGACGCCGAGCACCGGTACGACCGGCCCGCCGTCGGCCCGGTGCACACGCTCGACCGCGACCGGGTCGTCTACCTGGGCAGCGTCAGCAAGGTGCTCGCGCCCGCGCTGCGGCTGGGCTGGCTGGTGACGCCGCCGTCGCTGCGCGAGCGGGTCGTGGAGCGCAAACGCCTGTCGGACCTCGGGTGCTCGCCGCTACCGCAGGCCGCGCTCGCGCACCTGCTCCGCACCGGCGGGTACGACCGCCACCTGCGCCGCACCCGCCAGCTCTACCGGCACCGGCGGGACGCGCTGCTCGACGCCGTCGCCGCCCGCCTGCCGGGATGGCGCCCGCACGGCGTCGCCGCCGGTCTGCACGTCGTCCTCAGGATGCCCGCCGGGTCCGACGACGCGGGGCTGGAGCGGGCGCTCGCCGAGCGGGGCATCCACGCGCCCGCGCTGTCCGGCTACGCCCTGCGGGCCGCGCCGTTCCCCGGCCTGGTCGTCGGCTACGCCGCGACGAGCCCGGACCGGCTGCGGGCCGCGGTCCACGAGATCGCGGACTGCTAGACCGAGCAGATGTCGCTGTCGCGCTCCAGCAGGAAGCGGACCAGGACGCCGGACTCGCTGAACTGCATGCGGTAGACCGCGTCGGCGTTCCCGGGCACGGCCACGGTGGGACCGTGCGGGTAGTCGAAGTGGGCCGGGTCGAAGTCGGGGTAGACCGCGGCGACCTGGGCCGCCGTCCAGCCCACGCGCATGCCCTCCGGCGTGTGGATCCAGCTCTCCTCCTTGGGGTGCACCGCGAACACGCCGTGCACCGGGTGCACGACGATCCGCTCCAGCGCGGTGATGTCCAGGGCAGGCCAGACCTGGCAGAGGTCGTCGCCCTCCGGGGTCGGCGTGGCCATGCCGAGCGCCTCCGCCTCGTCCGGGGTCATGTCGAGCGTGAGCGTCTGCCAGCCGAACGGGCCGATGACCGCGTTGGAGTCCCCGCCGCCACTGGGCTTGCGCGTCTTCGTCGTGGTGGGCGCGGGCTTCTTGGTCGTCGGTCTCGCGGTCGACCTCTTGGTGACCTTCTGCACCGGCGCCGTGGTCGTCGACCCCGTGGCTGTCGACCCCGTGGTCGTCGACTCCGCGGGCGTCGGCGACGGGACGCTGGACGGGACCGCGACAGCGCTTCCCGATGGCTTGGCCCCGCAGGCGGTGACGGCGATCAGACCGGCGGCAAGGACGATGGCGGTGCGCACGCGCGACATGGGCTGCTCCACTGTGTACGGGTCTCGCAGTCATAGACGGCCTTCCCCGCCCGTGGTTCCGGTCGCGCTGTCGGTGTCCGCGTGCATGATGGACGCATGCTCAGGTTCGCCGACGTGGTCGCGGTGTCGTCGACGGTGAGCGCGACCCGCTCCCGGCTGGCGAAGGTCGACGCGCTCGCCGGGGTGCTGACGGCGGCCGATCCCGACGAGGTGCCCGCCGTCGTCGCGTTCCTGGCGGGCGCGCCGCGCCAGGGCCGCATCGGCGCGGGGTGGCGCACGCTGGCCGCCGTCGCTGGCCAGCCCGCCGACAGCCCGACGCTGACCGTGCGCGCGGTCGACGCGGCGCTCGGCGAGGTCGCCGCGGTCTCCGGCTCCGGCTCGACGGCCCGCCGCGCCGACCTGCTCGGCGGGCTGCTGACCGCCGCCACCGCCGACGAGCAGCGGTTCCTCCGCGCCCTGCTGACCGGCGAGCTGCGGCAGGGCGCGCTGGAGGGCGTCATGCTCGACGCGATCGCCAGGGCGTCCGGGCAGCCGGGGCCCGCCGTCCGCCGCGCGTTCATGCTCTCCGGCAGGCTCCCGGAGACCGCCGCCGCCGCGCTCGCGGGCACCCTCGACGACGTCCGGCTCGAACTCGGCCGCCCGGTGCGGCCCATGCTCGCCTCGCCCGGCGCCACCCTCGCCGACGCCGTCGCCGACCTGTCGCCCTGCCTGGTCGAGTACAAGATGGACGGTGCGCGCATCCAGGTGCACAAGCGCGGCGCGGACGTGCGCGTCTGGACCCGCACGCTGCGCGAGATCACCGGCAGCGTGCCCGAGCTGGTCGAGCTGGTGCGCGGCCTGCCCTGCGCGGCCGCCGTGCTCGACGGCGAGACGCTGGCGCTCACCGACGACGGCCGCCCGCGCCCGTTCCAGGAGACCATGAGCCGCTTCGGCAGCACGGTGGAGGAGCAGGTCCGCGCCCTGCTGCTGCGGCCGTACTTCTTCGACTGCCTGCACCTCGACGGCGAGGACCTCATCGACGAGCCGCTGCGCGTGCGCACGGCGGCGCTGCGCCGCGCGGTCGGCGACCACGTCATCCCCGGGGTCGCCGAGCCCACCCTGGAGCAGGCCGAGGAGCTGACCTCGGCGGCCCTCGACGCGGGCCACGAGGGCGTCATGGTCAAGGACCTCGACTCCACCTACCAGGCGGGCAGGCGCGGCAAGGCGTGGCAGAAGGTCAAGCCGGTGCACACCTTCGACCTCGTCGTCCTGGCCGCCGAGTGGGGCCACGGCAGGCGCACGGGCACCCTGTCGAACCTGCACCTCGGCGCGCGCGACCCGGACGGCGGGCCGCCGGTCATGGTCGGCAAGACGTTCAAGGGCCTCACCGACGAGCTGCTGGCCTGGCAGACCAGGACCTTCCCGGAGTTCGAGTCCCACCGCGACGACTGGACCGTCTACTTGCGACCGCACCTGGTCGTGGAGATCGCGCTCGACGGCGTGCAGGTCAGCACCCGGTATCCCGGCGGCATCGCGCTGCGGTTCGCCCGCGTGGTGCGCTACCGGCCCGACAAGACGCCCGAGGAGGCCGACACCATCGACACGCTACGAGGCCTTCTCTAGCGGCCGCGCGCTCGCCTGCCACAGGTGCATCCCGGCGTAGGAGCGCCACGGCTGCCACCGCTGGCTGTACTGGTCGAGTCCGTCCGGAGTGGACGGGAGGCCGAGCACGGCCGCGCCCTTGCGCAGCGCGACGTCCTGCAGCAGCAGGGTGTCCGACACGCCCAGCAGGCGCATCACGACGTACCCTGCCGTCCACGGCCCGATGCCGGGGAACGACCGCAGCCGCACGCACAGGTCCATGCTCTCCGCGCCCACGTGCAGGTCGAGTTCGCCCGACGCGACCGCGGCGCACACCGTCACGATGGTCTCGATGCGGCGCGCGGGCCCGGTCAGCACCGACGCCCCGTGCTCGGCGATCGCCGCCGCCGTCGGGAACAGCGTCGTCAGGTTGCCGTCCGCGGTGGGCAGGCGCTCGCCCAGCGCCGTGGTGAGGCGGCGGGCGGCCGTGCGCGCCGCGGCGACGGTCACCTGCTGCCCCAGCAGCGCGCGGACCAGCGTCTCCGCGCCGTCGACCGAGCCGGGGACGCGGATGCCGGGCGTGGCCGCCACCGACGGGGCCAGCACCGGGTCGGCGGCCAGCACCTCGTCCACCGCGACCGGGTCGGCGTCGAGGTCGAACAGCCGCCGCAGCCGGGCGACCGCGGTGCCCATGTCGCGCATGTCGGTCAACGCCAGGGCGCACTCGACGTGGCCGTCCATCGGCCGCAGCCGGGCGGTGGCGGTGCCGTGCGGGAGGCGCAGCGTGCGGGCGTACCCCTCGGCCGTGGCCTCCTCGACCCCGGGGACGGCCCGCGCGGCCAGGAACGCCAGCACGCCCTCGGCGTCGAACGGCTCCCGCACGGGCAGCCGCAGGACGACCCTGCCGGGGGAGGTGGGGCGGTCGCCGCGCCGCGCGGCGCGCAGGGCGGTCGGCGTGGTGGCGAAGACCTCGCGGATGGTGTCGTTGAACTGCCGGACGCTGGAGAAGCCCGCGGCGAAGGCCACGTCGGAGACCGACAGCGCCGTCGTCTCGATGAGCACGCGCGCCTGGTGCGCCCGGTGCGCGCGGGCCAGCGCCAGCGGGCCAGCGCCCAGCTCGGCGGTGAGCACCCGGGTCAGGTGCCGCACGGAGTAGCCCAGCCGGGCGGCCAGCCCGGGCACGCCCTCGCGCTCCACGGCGCCGTCGGCGATCAGCCGCATCGCCCGGCCCGCGAGGTCCGCGCGCAGGTTCCACTCCGGCGAGCCGGGCACCGCGTCCGGCAGGCAGCGCTTGCACGCCCGGTAGCCCGCCTGCTGCGCGGCCGCGGCCGTCGGGAAGAACTCGACGTTGTGCCGCTTGGGGGTCGTGGCCGGGCAGGAGGGCCTGCAGTAGATGCCGGTCGTGCGCACGGCCGTGATGAACTGCCCGTCGAAGCGGGCGTCTCGGGCGGTGACAGCGCGGTAGCGCTGGTCGGGGTCGGTCAGCACGCTGTCCATGCTCGCAAACCCCGCCACCCCCGGCTGGCGGGAATCGGACACAGACAAGAGGGGCCGGTCCCACCGGGACCGGCCCCTCTCGTGCGATCAGTCGGTTACGACACGGCCTTCACGACCACGTCGCCCGAGCCGACCAGGACGTTCTCGTCCGTGCGGACCTGGACACCGCCGAGGAGCACGCGACCGGCGCCCGGACCGGCGTTCGCCACGACCTGGGCCGAGACGGTCCACTCCGCGCCAGCGGCGCGCGGGGCGTCGGCGTCGTCCACCGTCACCGAGCCGAGGGCCGGGTTGGTGTAGACGTCGAGGTAGTCGTAGGTGGTGGTGCCCGCGGGGACCGCGTAGCCCTGCACCAGCACGACCCACGCGCCCGCGCCCGGGTTGGCGATGATGACCTCTTCCTCGGAGTCGCCGTCCGCGGTCTGACCGGCCAGCACGCAGCTGCCCGAGGTGCAGTCGAACACCGCGAGGTCGAGGTCGGCCGCCGCGTCCGCGGTGTTGCCGATCTTCGCGCGCAGCACGGTGGAGCCCGCGCCGACGTTGACGAGGAACTGCTGGTTCTCCTGGTCGGCGATGGTCTTCTGCTCACGCAGCGCGCTGCCCAGCGGGGTGCCGGTCGCGCGGCCGGTGAACGGGCCGAACAGGTTCTTCAGCGTGTAGGAGCGCTCGACCGCGACACCCGTCTGCGCCGACTCGATCACGTCGGGGTTCGGGGAGACGGACGCGCCCAGCACCGACGCGGTGACCGTGTACGGCGCGCGCTGCGCGTCGGAGGTCCGCCGGGCCTCGACCACGACCTCCCAGACGCCCGGCTGCGGGTTGCTCACCGTGCGGCTGGTCGGGCTGCCGCCACAGGACCCACCAGCGACCGGCGGGTTGTAGCAGTTCAGCGAGCTGTTGCTGTCCACGCCCACGCCGTAGGGGTGGAAGCGCAGGAAGCGGATCTGGCCCGCGCCCGGCGCCGTGCCGCCGCCCACCATGTCCACCTTGAACGCCGGAGCGCCCGCGGGGACCCGGAAGAAGTGCTGCGCGACCTCGTTGCGGCCGATCTGCCCGCCCTTGCGGACGGTGAAGCCGTTGGCCGAGGTGAAGTCCTCGGCCGCCACGACGGTGTTCATCGTGTGCAGCTCGACGCCCGCGGTCATCGGGGTGTCCAGCGCCAGCACCGCGGAGTGCGCGCCGGCCGAGCGCGGGTTGATCGTCACCGTGAACTTGGTGGGCGAGTTCTTCCGCAGCAGGACGGTGCTCGGCGAGCTGAACGTGCCGTCGTTGCCGATCCAGCGCACCCGGTAGGTGACCGGGTGGGCGGGGCCGGTGGTGCGGGTGAAGGTGTACTGGCGGGTGTAGCGGTCGCCGGCCTTGACACCCTCGCGGTCGTGGATGCCGGTGCCGACGCCCGGGGTGGCGAGGAACTCCGACAGCACGGTGTTCACCGGCACCGACGCGGTGATCACGGTCTCGCTCGGGTTGGCCTTGAGCAGGTTCCACGCCTTCTTGGTGTCGACCAGGCCCGTGCCCTGCTCGTAGGCCTGCAGGCCCTTGACGAACCGGGCGGAGGACATGAACGCCTTGCGCAGCTGGTGCGGCTCGGCGGAGATGCCCTTGGCCTTGGCGGCGCTCAGCAGCAGCGCGGCCGCGCCTGCGGCCTGCGGGGAGGCCATCGAGGTGCCGTTGAACATCGCGTAGCCCGGGGGCAGCGCGTAGGTGCCGCCGACGGGGCCGCCCAGCTGCCAGGTGGGGACCGTGGAGATGGCCGAGCCGGGGGCGATGATCTGCGGCTTGAAGCCGCCGTCCTCACGCGGGCCGCGCGAGGAGAAGCCGTGCAGCGACTCGCTCACGGCCATGTCGGAGCCGTAGTTGCGCTGCCAGGTCTCCTTGGTGATGTAGGAGCCGACGGACAGCACCTTGGTGGCCACCGACGGGTCGCCCACGGTGTTCATGCCCGCGCCGGAGTTGCCCGCGGAGATGAACATCTGGACGCCGTACTCGTCGATGAGCCGGTCGTACAGCTCGGCGCGCGCGTTGTTGGCGTCGTTCAGCGCCGGGAGGCCGCCGATCGACATGTTGATCACGTCGGAGTTCTGCGCCGCGTAGACCATGCCCTCGAGCAGGGCGTGGGAGGTGCAGCCGGTGACGAACAGGCAGACGCGGATCGAGACCAGCTTGGCGCCGGGCGCCGCGCCGGTCATGGTGCCGCCGAACATGCGGTTGGCCGCGGTGATGCCCGCGACGTGGCTGCCGTGCGCGCCGGAGACGATGCCGACGTTGACCGAGTTGGTCGACGGCGAGCTCTGCATGACGAAGGTCATGGACTCGCGGACGTCGGTGGCCGGGTTGTCGGTGCCCACGGTGCCGATGTCGTAGCGCACCTTGTAGTTCTGCATGGCCTTCTCGTCGGCCATGCTCCCGTCCTGGTCGGTGTCCAGCCACATCGTGTCGGTGGCCTTGTTCCACGCCACGCCGAAGCGGCCGCTGCTGCCCGCCGGGTTGCCGTCGCGGTTGAGGTCGTTGCCCAGCTCGCCGCCCAGGCGGGGGTCGCGCTCGTCGAACTCGGCGAAGGCCAGCTCACCCTCGGCGGGGAGCCCGAGCGAGGCGCCGGGGACGGTCTTGTCCATCAGCAGCCAGGTCGGGTCGTCGTCGTTGTTGACGCCGTTGGTGAAGCCCGGGTCGGTGTAGGTCACCCAGTCGGTGATCTTCCGCTCGCCGGTGGTCGTCGTCTTCAGGGCCGGGTGGTCCAGGTCGACGCCGGAGTCCACGATCGCGATCGTCGTGCCGCGGCCGTCCCAGGTGGGGTGGTCGTTGACGAACTGCGCCGCGCCGATGTCGCCGGTCGGCATGTACGGGTTGACCCTCGGCGTCGACGGCCCGGGGGCGGGCTGCGGCGTCGGGTTCTGCACGCCCTCCGGGCGCGGGTCGGGCAGGGCGATCGTCTCGCTGATGTCCAGGGCGTCGACCCCGGGCAGGCTGGCGATCTTCTTCACCTTGCCGACGGGCACCTCGGCGCGCACGTAGCCGATCTCGTCGGCGCGGTACTCGATCTCGGCGCCGTTGCGAACCAGCTCCTCGACGGCGGCGGCCCCCGCGCCCTTGTCCGTCGCGATCAGGACCTTGACGGTCTTCTCGCCTGCCTGCTCGGCCTTGGCGAGCAGTTCCTGGTCGTGCTTACCGAGTCCAGGGCCTTCATCCGCGGCGCCCTGGGCGGGCGCGGCGGCGGTGGCGTTCGGCATCGACAGCATGGCACTGGCGATAGCCGTGGTGAACGCCAAGCCGATGGCGAGACGGCCACGCCGTCGCCGTTCGGGTTGAGTCATCCCACGTCCTTCTTCCTCAGCGGGTGAGCTGAATGCATGCCTGGTCGGTCCGGTAGGGCGGATGACAGCAGGGCGCTCACGGAGTGTTGTTTGCGGGTGACCTGGTGACTAGCGTCCATTTGGGCTAATCCTGTCCAGTGAATCTGGGCTGATCAGCACAGAGGGTGCACGCATCGCCCGTGATGTGGCTCGCGTTACCTAGCAGACGGTCGCTCTTATGCGTGCCTACGCCCTACGACACGTGGCGCAGAGTGACTAAAACTGGCAAAAGTGTTGGTAACTATTCGGACACCCGACACCTTGACAGTGCCGGTTCGTGCCTCAGCACTGCCTCCGTAGACTCCGGGGCGTGAGTTTGACCCTTGGGATCGTCGGCCTGCCCAACGTGGGCAAGTCCACCCTCTTCAACGCCCTGACGAACAACGACGTGCTCGCCGCGAACTACCCGTTCGCCACGATCGAGCCCAATGTCGGCGTCGTCCCGCTGCCCGACCCGAGGCTGGACCGGCTGGCGGAGGTGTTCGGCAGCGCCAGGACCGTCCCGGCCACGGTGTCCTTCGTCGACATCGCGGGCATCGTGCGCGGGGCGTCGGAGGGCGCGGGCCTGGGCAACCAGTTCCTGGCCAACATCCGCGAGGCCAACGCGATCTGCCAGGTCATCCGCGTCTTCGACGACCCGGACGTGATCCACGTCGACGGCACGGTCGACCCGCTGGCCGACATCGAGACGATCAACACCGAGCTGATCCTGGCCGACCTGCAGACCCTCGACCGCGCGATCACGCGGCTGGAGAAGGAGGCGCGCACCCGCAAGGACGCGCGCCCGGCCCTCGACGCGGCGTCGAAGGCCAAGGAAATCCTCGACGGCGGCCGCACCCTCTTCGCCGCCCAGGCCGAGGTGGACCTGGCGCTGCTGCGCGAGCTGCACCTGCTGACGGCCAAGCCGTTCCTGTACGTGTTCAACGCCGACGAGGCCGTGCTGACCTCCCCGGAACGCCGCGCCGAGCTGACCAAGCTGGTCGCCCCCGCCGACGCTGTCTTCCTCGACGCCAAGGTCGAGGCCGAGCTGCTGGAGCTGGACGAGGAGTCCCGCCGCGAGCTGCTGGAGTCCGTCGGCCAGGACGAGCCCGGCCTGCACGCCCTGGCCAGGGCGGGCTTCCACACCCTCGGCCTGCAGACCTACCTGACGGCGGGCCCGAAGGAGGCCCGCGCCTGGACCATCCCGCGCGGCGCCACCGCCCCCCAGGCCGCGGGCGTCATCCACACCGACTTCGAACGCGGCTTCATCAAGGCCGAGATCGTCTCGTACGAGGACCTGATCGAAGCAGGCTCCATGCCCGCCGCCCGCTCCGCGGGCAAGGTCCGCATGGAGGGCAAGGACTACGTCATGGCGGACGGCGACGTCGTGGAGTTCCGCTTCAACGTGTAGGCCACAACCCGAAGCCTCCGGGCCCCGATCGCCTCGGCATACGACGGGAACAATCCGGTTCACCGTCCACGACAGCCTCGTTAGAGGAGCGCGCGCTCGCGCTGCTCGCCGAGGCGGGCGGCCGTGCTCGTGCAGTCTGTCCTGCGCAACCACCCGCTCGTCGACGGCAACAAGCGGCTCAGCTGGATGTCCGCCTTCACCTTCTACGGCCTCAACGGCCTGGACCTCGACGCGCCCGAGGATGTCGCGTACGACCTGGTGATCGCGTTGGCGACCAGCGCGGTCGGGCACGCCGAGGCTGCGGACCGGCTCGGCAGCTGGTGCCGTTCGTCAACTTGAGGTTGACGCGCCTAGAGTCGTCAACCTAAGGTTGACGGCATGACCCCACGACTCGACGACCTCATCGCGCAGGTCGAGAGCAAGCACAGTGACGATCTCTCCCGGCTGTCCGAGGCCGTGTTGCTCGGCCAGCACCTCGAGGAGGTGGCCGACCACCTGATCGGCCACTTCGTGGACCGGGCCCGGCGGTCCGGGGCGTCCTGGTCGGACATCGGGACCAGCATGGGCGTGACCAAGCAGGCCGCGCAGAAGCGGTTCGTGCCGCAGCAGCCGGAATCGCCGGAGACGGACCTGCGGATCTTCGAGCGCTACACCGACGGGGCGCGGGCCGCCCTGGTCGGGGCGCAGGACGCCGCGCGCGAGCGGGGGCACGAGACGATCGAGCCTGCGCACATCGTCCTCGCGCTGCTCGCCGACCCCGAGCTGGCCGGACGCGACGACGTGGACGAGCTGCGGGCGGAGGCCGAACGCGCGTTGCCCGAGCCGGGGACCGAGCGGCGCACGCACATCCCGTTCGCGCCGTCGGCGAAGAAGGCGCTGGAACTGGCCCACCGGGAGGCGCTGCGCAGGCAGGACCGCGACGTCACCGTCGAGCACCTGCTCGTCGGCGCGACGGCCTGACTTCACCGGCCGGTCCGAAAAGGATCATCCCGACGACACGCGTCCCGGCTACTGTTCGCCACGCAATTCCCACGCACAGTGACGTGATCGGAGTGTCATGGAACGGCGTAACTTCTTGCGGGTCGCGGTGGTCGGCGGCGCGGCGGCGGCGTTCGGCGGGGCGTCGTGGAGCCAGGCGTTCGCGGCGACCGCCCAGCCGGGGCCGAGCCCCTACGGCCCGCTGCAGGCCGCGGACGCCAACGGCATCCGGCTGCCCGCCGGGTTCACCAGCCGGGTCGTCGCGCGGTCCGGGCAGCGGGTGGCGGGCACCAGCTACACCTGGCACCCCGCCCCGGACGGCGGCGCGGTGTTCGCCGACGGCAGCGGGTGGATCTACGTGTCCAACAGCGAGGTCTCCAGCACCGGCGGCGTCGGCGCGATCAAGTTCAACTCCTCCGGCCAGATCACCGGGGCCTACCGCACGCTGTCCAACACCAACGTCAACTGCGCGGGCGGCGCCACGCCGTGGAACACGTGGCTGTCCTGCGAGGAGGTCTCCACCGGCCGGGTCTACGAGACCGACCCGTGGGGCGTGAACGCCGCGGTCGTCCGACCGGCGATGGGCCGGTTCAAGCACGAGGCGTGCGCCGTCGACGCCGACCACCGCTACGTCTACATGACCGAGGACGTCAGCGACGGCTGCTTCTACCGCTTCCGCCCGAACACCTGGGGCGACCTCTCCAGCGGCACGCTGCAGGTCATGAAGGGCTCCACCGCCACCAGCGGCTCGGTGACCTGGGCAAACGTCCCCGATCCCGACGGCAGCCCGACCGCGACCCGCTACCAGGTCTCCGGCGCGAAGAAGTTCAACGGCGGCGAGGGCTGCTACTACGCGGACGGCACGTGCTGGTTCACCACGAAGGGCGACGGCCGGGTGTGGGCGTACAACGCCACGAACTCGACCATCTCGCTGACCTACGACGACTCGCTCGTCAGTGGGACGGCCCCGCTCACCGGCGTCGACAACGTCACCGGCGCGTCCAACGGCGACCTGTTCGTCGCCGAGGACGGCGGCAACATGGAGATCTGCATCATCACCCCGGACGGCATCGTGGCGCCGTTCCTGCAGGTCACCGGGCAGTCCAGCTCGGAGATCACCGGCCCGGCGTTCACCCCCGCTGGCAACCGGCTGTACTTCTCCTCACAGCGCGGCACGACCGGCAGCAGCAGCGGCGGCATCACCTACGAGGTCACCGGCCCGTTCCGGAGCTGACCGGCAGGGCGGCGCGGCTCAGCCCGCGCCGCCCATCGCCTCGATCACCCCGTCGATCTCCTGGGCGAGGCTCACGTCGCACTGGGTGAGCCCGTTCGCCGAGTGCGTGGTGCAGCGGAAGGTCAGCGTCCGCCACCGGATGTCGATGTCGGGGTGGTGGTTGTCGTTCTCGGCGATCTCGGCGACCCGGTTGACCACCTGGATCGCCTGGGAGAACGACTCCAGCTCGACCTCGCGCACCAGGGCGCCGTCGTCGAGGCGCCACGCGGTGAGCACGCCGAGCGCCTTGCCCACCTCGGTCTCGTTCAGCAGTTCAGCCATGGCACCCATCCTGGCCCGATCGCGGGGCGTACGCTCGACGCTGCCACGGGAGTCCGGTAGCGCCGGGCTGAGAGGAGGGCGTGGAGCCCTCGACCGTCACACCTGATCAGGGTCATGCCTGCGCAGGAAGGGCCTCGTGGCGCGCACGCCCCGAGGAGGATGTCCCATGCGTCGAATGGCGATCGCCCTGTTCGCCCTGCTGCTGGCGGGTTGCTCGCTCAGCGGAGACGACAAGCCGGGTGACCGCACAGTCGTGCTGGTCACCCACGACTCGTTCGCCCACGACCCGGCGGTGTTCGACAGGTTCACCGCCGAGACCGGCATCCGCGTGGAGGTGCGCAAGAGCGGCGACGCGGGCGCGCTGACCAACCAGCTGGTGCTCACCAAGGCCAGCCCGCTGGGCGACGTCGCCTTCGGCGTCGACACCACCTTCGCCTCCCGCGCGCTGGACGAGGGCGTCTTCGCCGAGTACCGCTCGCCCGCGGCGGCCGAGGGGCCGCAGCGCTACGTCGTCGACGACAGCGGCAGGCTGACCGCGGTCGACGTGGGCGACGTGTGCGTCAACGTGGACGTCGCCGCGCTGGAGTCCCGCGGCCTCCCCGTGCCCACCGGCTACGCCGACCTGGCCGACCCGAAGTACAAGGACCTGCTCGTCGTCGAGGACCCGGCCACGTCGTCGCCCGGCCTGGCGTTCCTGCTCGGCACCGTGGCGAGCTTCCGCGACGGCTGGGTCGGGTACTGGGAGAAGCTGCGCGCGAACGGCGTGCTCGTCGTCAGCGGCTGGGAAGAGGCCTACACGCAGGAGTTCTCCGGCTCGTCGGGCCAGGGGCCGCGCCCGATCGTGGTGTCCTACGCGTCCTCGCCGTCGGCCGAGATCGGCGAGGACGGCGAGCCGCGCACGCGGGCCTTGCTGGACACCTGCTTCCGCCAGGTCGAGTACGCGGGCGTGCTCGCCAACGCCAAGAACCCCGAGGACGCGGGCAAGGTGGTAGACCTGCTGCTGTCCCCGGAGTTCCAGCGGACCGTCCCGGAGATGATGTACGTCTACCCGGCGCGCGAGGGCGTCGAACTGCCCGAGGCGTGGGCGAAGGCCGCGCCGCTGCCGGAGAACCCGGCAACGCTGCCCGCGGCCGAGATCCAGGCGAACCGGGAGCGGTGGATCGAGCAGTGGCGCGCGGCCGTCCAGGGCTGAGCCCGGCCCTGCTGGGCCTGCTGCCGCTGGCGTTCCTGGCGGTGTTCTTCGCCTGGCCGGTGGGCGCGATCGTCCGGCTCGGCATGGACGCCGCCGCGCTCGACGTGCTCGCCGATCCCGGCACCTGGCGGATCGTGGCGTTCACCCTCGGGCAGGCGGCCGCGGCGACGCTGGTCGCGGTGGTCGCCGGCCTGCCGGTCGCGTTCCTGCTGGCCAGGGTCGCCCTGCCGGGCATGGCGGTGGTCCGCGCGCTGGTGCTGGTGCCGTTCGTGCTGCCCACGGTCGTGGTCGGGCTGGCCTTCCGCGGCCTGCTCGGCGGCGGGGTGCTGCCGATCGTGCTGGCCAACGCGTTCTTCAACGTCGCCGTCGTCGCCCGCACGGTCGGCGGGCTGTGGGCGCACCTCGACCGGCGGGCCGAGGACGCCGCGCGCTCGCTGGGGGCGTCGCGGTGGCGGACGTTCACCGCGGTGACCCTGCCCGCGCTCACGCCCGCCCTGGGGTCGGCGGCCGCGGTCGTGTTCCTGTTCTGCGCGACCAGCTTCGGCGTGGTCCTGCTGCTGGGCGGGGCGCGGTTCCGGACGCTGGAGACCGAGATCTACCTGCGCACGGTCGAGCTGCTGGACCTCTCGGGCGCGAGCGCGCTGTCGTTGGTGCAGGTCACCGCGGTGGTCGCGGTGCTGGTCCTGGGCGCGCGGGCACGGCGCAGGCGCGAGGCCGCGCTGAAGCTGCGCGCGCGGGTGGAGAGCGCGCGGCGTCCGGTCGGCGGTGAGTGGTGGGTCGTCGGGGCCGCGTACGCGGTGGTCGCGCTGTTGGTCGTGCCGATCGCGTCCCTGGTGGCGCGGTCCGTCGACGGTGGTTTCGCCGGGTACAGGGCGCTCTCGGGCACCGGGCACGCGGGGTCGTTGTCGGTCACCGGGTGGGAGGCCGCGGCCAACTCGCTGCGCACGGCGACGGACGCGACCGTGTTGGCCCTGATCCTCGGGGTGAGCGCGGCGGTGGCGCTGGTGTCGCTTCGCCGGGCGCGGTTCATCGACGCGCTGGACACCGCGCTGATGCTCCCGCTGGGGGTGTCGGCGGTGACGGTCGGGTTCGGGTACCTGATCACGCTGGACGCGCTGCCCGGCGACCTGCGCACCTCGGCGGCGCTCGTGCCGCTGGCGCAGGCGCTTGTCGTGACACCGTTGGTCATCCGGCTCGTCCTGCCGGTGCTGAGGTCGATCGACGAGCGGCTGCGCCAGGCGGCGGCGACGCTGGGCGCGGGCCCGTGGCGGGTGTGGCGGGAGGTCGACCTGCCGCTGGCGGGCCGCTCCCTGCTGGCCGCCGCAGGGTTCGGGTACGTCGTCGCGCTGGGCGAGTTCGGCGCGACCAGCTTCCTGGCCCGTCCCGACACCGCGACCCTCCCGGTCGTCATCGGGCGGCTGGTGTCGCGGCCGGGGGAGCTGAACTCGCAGATGGCGTACGCCGCGTGCACGCTGCTCATGGTGGTGACCGTCGCGGTGGCCCTGGTCGTGGAACGCCTGCGCGCGGGCGAGTTGGGGGAGTTCTGATGCTGTCCGTCTCCGGGCTCACCGTGCGGTACGGGTCGGTCACCGCGGTGTCCGATGTGGACTTGTCGATCGGCGACGGCGAGGTGTTGGCGCTGCTGGGGCCGTCCGGCTGCGGCAAGTCGACGTTGCTGCGCGCGGTCGCGGGTCTGGAGCCCGCCGAGGGGACCGTCTGCTGGGATGGCGCGGACCTGGCGGACGTGCCGGTGCACCGCCGCGGCTTCGGCCTGGTCTTCCAGGACGGCCAGCTGTTCCCGCACCGGGACGTGGCGGGCAACGTGGCCTTTGGCCTGCGGATGCAGGGGCGCAAGTCGCCCGAGCGCGTGGCCGAGCTGTTGACGTTGGTCGGGTTGGCCGGTTATGAGTCCCGGCGCGTGACGTCACTGTCCGGGGGTGAACAGCAGCGCGTCGCCCTGGCCCGTGCGCTGGCCCCGCGTCCCCGCCTGCTGCTGCTGGACGAGCCGCTGTCCGCTTTGGACAGGTCCATGCGCGAGCAACTGGCCATGGACCTCGCCACCCTCCTGCGCGCCGCCGGGACCACCGCCATGGTCGTCACCCACGACCACGACGAGGCCTTTACCCTCGCCGACCGGGTAGCGGTGATGAACGCGGGCCGCGTCAACCAGACCGGCGACCCCGCGGAGGTCTGGCGGCGCCCGGTGGACGAGGAGACCGCCCGCTTCCTGGGCTGCACGACCTTCCTCCCGGGAAGGGTGGCGAACGGCGTGCTGACGTGCGAGTTCGGCGCCATTCCCTTGGCCGCCCCGGATGGTGCCGTCCACGTGGGCCTCCGCCCCACCGCCCTGCGCCCGGCCCCCGCCGGTGTCGCAGGCAAGGTGACCGGCCGCGTCCACCGCCACGACCACGTCCGTCTGGTCGTGGACGCGGGCCGGGCGGTGGACGCCGTGGCCGAGGTGACCAACGCCCCTTCCGTGGGCGACGAGGTGACTCTGACGTTGGACGAGACGGGAGTGGCGATCATCGGCCCCTGACCGCCCGAACACCCGACGCCCCCGCTCTCCCGACACCGATCTGCCGCGATCGGAGCGCCGCGACCGACGAGCCTCACGATCTCCAGCCTCGCCCCGAGCCGCCGCCCGCCCGAGGCGGACGGCGGCCCGAAGTCCGCTCAGCCGTCCCGGGTGAGCATGCGGGAGAGGGCCACGGAGTAGCCGATGAGGATGTAGCAGCCTGCTCTGAGGACGCCTTCGGTGAGGGTGGGCCAGGGGAGGGGGTCGCGGGCGACCTCGCCGATGGATTCCCAGCCGGAGGTGATCAGGACCGGGTCCAGCCAGTCGAGGGCGGGGATGGCGCTGAGGACGCCGGAGACGATCAGGAGGCCGAGGGCCACCGAGAGGACGATCAGCGGGTGGTCCGTCCAGGCCGAGACGGCCAGGCCGACCGCGGCGACGCCCCAGATCTGGACGGCGACCAGGAGCGCGGTCAGCAGGACGCGCCCCAGGCCGTCGGCGAAGGGGAGGCGGGTGGCGGAGACGGTCAGCATGCCGTCGCCGCCGAGCAGGATGATCCCGGTGATCGTGCCGGTGGCGGCCATCAGGAGGCACGCCAGCAGGGTCACCGTGGCGATCCCGAACGCCTTGATCGCCAGCAGGCGGGGCCTGCTCACCGGGGCCACCAGCAACGAGCGCAACGTCCCGTTGGTCGACTCCCCCGCCAGCGCGTCGGCGGCGAGGGTGGCGCCCACCAACGGCAGCAGCATGGTCAGCGCCGCGAGCAGGGAGAAGATCGGCAGCATCAGCCCGTTCCCCGCCACCAGCGTCGACAGCCCCTCCCCGACCGGCCCGTCCCCATCCGCGGCGATGCGGATGGCGATGCCCGCGATCACCGGCACAGCCGCCAGCAAACCGAGACCGACCAGCGTGCGCGGCCTGCGCAGCATCATCCGCAGCTCGGAGCGGAGCAGCCGCGCGATGGGGGCTTTGGTGCGTGGCAGTGGTATGGCCATGGTGGTCATCGCGGGCCTCCGGTCGTGGCCGGTTCGGTGGCGGTGCTCGCAGTCCCCGGTACGGCCGCCGGTAGACCGAGGCTGACCAGGTTGCGTGGTGTGCGCAGCGTCCGGCGCGGTTCGGAGTGGTGTAGGCGTGCGATGGGGGCTTTGGTGCGTGGCAGTGGTGTGGCCGTGGTGGTCATCGCGGGCCTCCGGTCGTGGCCGGTTCGGTGGCGGTGCCTGCGGTCCCCGGCATGGCCGCCGGCAGTCCGAGGCCGGCCGGGGTGCGGGGCCTGCCGAGCGTCCGGCGTGGTTCGGAGTGGCGTAGGCGTGCGATGGGGGCTTTGGTGCGTGGCAGTGGTATGGCCATGGTGGTCATCGCATGCCTCCGGTCGTGGCCGGTTCGGTGGCGGTGCTCGCGGTTCCCGGCACGGCTGCGGTTAGACCGGGGTCGACCGGGGTGCGGGGCATCCGGCGCGGTTCGGAGCGCGGCGGCTGGTTGATCGGGGTCTTGGCGAATCCGGGGGACATCGGTTCGGATGGTGGTCGGTCGAGGTGGGCCGGGGTGTGGGGCCTGTGCGGTGTGGTGGGCGGTTCGGGGCGCAGGGGTTGGGGGGTGGGGGCCTGGGTGCGTGGTGGCGGCTTGGCCATGGCGGTCATCGTGCGTCTCCGATCATGGCCAGTTCGGCGTCCAGGGAGTCGGTGGGGCTGGGTTCGGTCAGGCGGGCGAAGAGGTCCTCCAGGCCGGTGCGCTGCCTGCGGACCTCGTGGACCGGGACGCCTGCGCGCACCAGGGTCTCCACCACTGCCGGGGCGGTTGTGGTGGTGAGGTCGGCGAGGATGCCGTTCGGCACGGCGCGGGCCGGGATGCGGTTGTCGCGCAGCGCGTCCACGGCGCGGGTGACGTCTGGAGTGGACACCAGCAGGCCCGCGCTGTCGGCGTCCAGCAGGGTGGTCAGGTCGCCCTGGGCCACGACCGTGCCCTGGTGCAGGACGGCCACGTGGGTGCAGGTGGCCTCCACCTCGGCGAGCAGGTGCGAGGACACCAGCACCGTCGTGCCCGCCGCGTGGAGGTCGGCGATGACGGCGCGGACGTCGCGGGTGCCCGCCGGGTCGAGGCCGTTGGTCGGCTCGTCGAGGATGACGAACCGGCGTGGGGCCAGCAGGGCAGCGGCCAGGCCGAGGCGCTGCTTCATGCCCAGCGAGTAGGCCTTGAACCGGCGGTCGGCCGCCCCCGCGAGGCCGACCCGCTCCAATGCCTCGGACACCGCCGCCGGGATCGCCTGGGTGGCCAGCGCGGGCTCGGCCGCGCCCATCCGCAGCAGGTTCTCCCGCCCCGACAGGAACGGGTGGAACCCCGGCCCCTCCACCAGCGCCCCCACCTCGGGCAGCGCCCGGGGCAGGCCGTCCGGCAGCCGGTGCCCCAGCAGCTCGACCTCGCCCGCCGTGGGCTCGACGAGGCCGAGCAGCATGCGGATCGTGGTGGTCTTGCCCGAGCCGTTCGGCCCCAGCATCCCCATCACGGACCCGGTGGGGACCTCGAGGTCGACGTGGTCGACAGCCACTGTCCCCCGGTACACCTTGCGCAACCCCCGTGTGCGCGCGGCCGCGACCATCGTCGACCCCCCGGTCACTTCGTCGCCAGCGCTTCGGCCAGGACCTGCTGCGGCACGGCGCCCAGGGCGACCCGGCCGTCGGTGGTCACCAGGGCGGTGCCGACCTTGGTCGTGATCGCGTACCCGGTGCCGAACTCCCCGGTCACCTCGCTGCCGAACTGGCTCAGCAGGGCCATCGGGTCGGTCTCATCGCCGTTCTCCGACGGGACCGGCGTGGACATGATCTGGGTGGGCACCTTGCCCACCAGGACCGTGTCCCAGCCCTCGCCGACGACCTCGAGGTCGAGGTCCTCCAGCAGCGCGTTGCCCTCGACGTGCTTGGACCCCTGCGCGCCGTCGGTCACCGTCGCCCCGGCGGGCGGGGTGAAGCGGAACAGGGCCGGGTCCTGCGCGCCCGTGTCGAAGTCGGAGAACCCGACGCTGAGCGCGGGCTCGGCCTGGCCGTTGGCCAGCACCTCCAGCCTCAGCGGCAGCCGGGTGGCCTCATCGACGGAGACCCTGACCTCGCGCAGCAGCGTGCGCTCGGTGGGCTTGGGCGTCAGCACCAGCTGGTACACCGGCCGGTCCGCGACGCGCGCGGTGCCGTCGATGGTGATGGTGCTGTCCTTGCGCATCAGCTCGACGAGCTCGCGGGACGCGGTGGCCGGGTCGGCCAACCCGTCCTGCGGGGTGACCCCGTGCTCCATGCCCTCGAACCGCAGCACGCTGCGGTCCTTGCTGTCCCACACCCACGTGGTGGCGCCGTCGCCGACGATCGTGCGCTCACCGGAGCGCTCGCCCTCCAGCGCCAGCCGGAAGCGGCCCTCGCCGTCGGTGAACACCCGGGCCATGTGGCCGTCCGACGACGGCACGCCCGGGATCGGCAGGCCGAGGTCGTTGGTCAGCTCGACGGTGCCTGCCAGCGCGGGCACGTCCGCGTCGAGCACCGACTGCACCAGCGCCTCCGGCGTGGTCTCCGGCAGCGCGGGCGGCGTCTCGCCCGCACCGGCGGGCGTCGCCAGCAGGACGAGGCCGACGACCCCCGTCGCGGTCCCTGCCGCGGCGATCCCCAGCGCGGTCCGTTTCCTGTCCATGGTTTGTCTCTCCCCTGATTCGGGTTTCGTTTCCCGCGATTCCGAGAGTGCACCCCGGCTGCTGAGATCGCGCTGAGAGCTGCCGCCACGCTGAGAACCCGCTGAGAGCGGCGGCGGGAACCGGCGGCCACCCGCCATGATGGCAGGCGTGAAGCCTCGGGTGCTGGTGGTCGACGACGAGCCTGGCGTGCGCCGGGCGCTGCAGCGCGGGCTGTCCGCGGAGGGCATGGACGTCGCCGTCGCCGCGGACGGGCCCAGCGCGCTGCGCGCCGCGCTCACCGGCGCCTTCGACGTGATCCTGCTCGACATCATGCTGCCGGGCCTGTCCGGCTACCGGGTGCTGGAGCGGCTGCGCGCCGAGGGCGTGCGCAGCCCGGTGCTGCTGGTCTCGGCCAAGGACGGCGAGATCGACCAGGCCGACGGCCTCGACCTCGGCGCCGACGGCTACCTGGTCAAGCCGTTCTCCTTCGTCGTGCTGGTCGCCCAGGTGCGGGCCATGCTGCGCCGCGGCGCCGACGAGGTCGGCGCCCGCGTGCTGCGGCTGGGCGAGCTGGAGGTCGACCGCGGCGCCCGGGTGGTGCGCTTCGCAGGCGAGCCGGTCGCGCTGAGCCCGCGCGAGTTCGCCGTGCTCGACGCCCTGGCCGGGCGCGCGGGCTCCGTCGTCACCAAAGATGACCTGCTCCGCGCGGTCTGGGGCGACGAGCAGGCCGCCACGCGCAACGCCGTCGAGGTCTACGTCGGCTACCTGCGCCGCAAGCTGGAGGCCGTGGGCGCGGGCGGCATCGTGCGCACCGTCCGCGGACACGGCTACCTGGCCTCGACCGGCGAGATCGACGCCGCGCTCGATCCCGCCCGGCCCCGGTGACCCGGCTGCGCGGGCTGTGGCTGCGGCGCACGATCCGCTCCCGCATCACCGCGGTCGCCACGGTGGCGACGCTGGTCGTGCTGGTCGGGGTGGCCGTGCTGACCAGCAAGCTGGCGGGCTCGGTGCTGGTCCGCGCCGCCGACAAGGAGCTGTCCTCGGTGCTGTCCGCCGCGGTGGGCGCGGTCAGCGCGGGCGCCCCGGCCGAGACGGCCCCGAACACCCAGGTCCGGGTGCTCGACACCGCGGGCACCCCGGTCGACGGCGGCCCGCCGCCCCGGCTGGACCCCGCCGACATCCGCGTCCTCAAGGCGGCCACGCCCGTCCTGCGCCGCGGCGACCGGCCACCCACCCGTTGGCTCGGCACCGTGGCCACGGCCCCGGACGGCAGCCAGCGGCTCGTCGTCGTCGGCACCGGCCTGGTCGGCTACCACAGCGCTGACGACGAGGCGCTGCGCTGGCTGCTGATCGCCGCTGGCCTGGTGTCCGCGGCCGTGGCACTCGCCACCGGGCTCACCGTCCGCTCGGCCATGCGGCCCGTGGAGCGGATGCGCAGGGCGGCGGGGCGGCTCGGCCCCGGCCGCAGACTGCCCCTGCCGGACGCCGACGACGAGATCCGCGCGCTGGCCAGCGCGCTGAACGCCCTGCTGGCCCGGCGCGACGAGGCCACCGACCGGCTGCGCCGCTTCACCGGCGACGCCGCCCACGAGCTGCGCTCCCCGGTCGCGTCGATCCGCGTGCAGGCCGAGGTCGCCGTCGCGCACCCGGACCCGGAGCTGTCGCAGGAGGTGCTGGCCGAGGTCGTGCACGAGTCCCAGCGCCTGTCGGTCCTGGTCGACGGCCTGTTGACGCTGGCCCGCTCGGACGCGGGGGAGCTGCCGCCCGCCGAGCCGGTCGACCTCGCGGCGGCAGCCGCCGCGGCGGTGCGCCGATGCCCCGAGGACGGGCCGACCGTCCAACTGCACCTGCCGCCCACGGCGTGCTGGGTGTCGGCCGCGCCGTCCGAAGTGGAGCTCGTGCTGGACAACCTGCTGCGCAACGCCTTCCGCCACGCCCGCGCCCACGTGACGGTGACCGTCCTGCCCGGCAACCGCACCGGTCGGCTCGTGGTCGACGACGACGGGCACGGCATCGCCGCGGAGCACCGGCAGCGGGTGTTCGACCGGTTCTACCGCGTGCAGGACGATCGCGCGCGCAGCAGCGGCGGCACCGGGCTCGGGCTGGCGCTGGTGGCCGAGGTGGTGCGCAGGCGCGGGGGCGCCGTCGGCGTCACGGAGTCGCCCGAGGGCGGGGCCCGGTTCCAGGTCGCCTGGCGGGCGGCCGCCGATGGCTGAGGCGGGCTGGCGGTGTGCTCGACCTGGCTGGCCTGCTCTGCTCGGCGGCAGGCGGGCCGGGGCTGTCCGGGCCAACGCTAGGCCGTGTGGCGCAGTGCAGCGTGGCGGATGTGTATGGGGTGGACGGTGAAGGGCATCATGCCCCCCATGCGGATACCGCTGCCGCCGCGGGCCGTCGCCGCCGCCCTGACGGAGTCGGGTGTCCTCGGCGCGCCCGGACCCCGCCACCTGCTCGTGCCCGGGGAGGACGTCCGGCTGGGCGAGCACCGCCTGCGGATCGCCCACCTCGACGCCGACGGCCTGCGCGCCGTGCCGGTCGGCAGGCAGGTGGTGGCGATCGACGTCGGCGTCGAGGCCGTCGACGGCGGCACCGAGCTGACCGTGGCCGTGCGCGGCCCCAAGGCGTGGGCCGCGGAGCTGGTCGACCGGATCACCCAGCGCGCGGCGGTGCTCGCCGAGGCCAGGGTCGTGGTGGGCACGGCCGTCCTGCGCGACCGCCAGGTGCTCGCCCAGCAGCGCGCGTACCCGCCGGAGACGGCGGGGCTGTGGGAGTTCCCCGGCGGCCGCGTCGAACCGGGCGAGTCCGATGCCGACGCTGTGCGCCGGGAGTGCCGGGAGGAGCTGGGGATCGACGTCCTCCCCAACGGGACGGTCGGCCCGGACGTCGTGCTGGCCGACGACCTCGTCCTGCGCCTCTACACCGCCCACGCCCCGCACGGCACCCCGCGCCCGCACGACCACCAGGCCCTCGCCTGGCTGACCGAGCACACCCTGGACTCCGTTCCCTGGCTCCCCGCCGACCGCGTCCTCATCCCCGCCCTCTGCACCCGCCTGACCCAAACCCGCTAGCCGACGCCCCACTGATGACGCCATCCCAAATCCGGATGGCGTCATCATCTGGAACTCGGATGGTCACATCATCTCGAATGGTGTTGAGATGACGACATCATCCGGGTCGTCAGATGGTGACGGCATCCGACCGGCAGCGAGATGGTGTTGTCACGCGAATCTCGGATGATGGCGTCATCTGGCGGTCAATTCAGATGGTGCCGTCATGTCGATTCCCGATGATGTTGCCATCTGACTGGTAATTCAGATGATGACATCATCTGGGCTGCGGATGATGTCATCATCTGGGTGGGTCAGGCGACGCCTGCTAGGCGGAGGGCTGAGTCGAGGCGGTGGGCGGCGCGGTCGCGGGCGCGTTCGGCGCCGTCCTTGCGGATGCGGTCCAGCTCGGCCGGGTCGGCGAGCAGCTCGATCACCTTCTCCCGCAAGGGGCGCAGTTCCTCGATCACCGCGTCCGCCACCGCCGTCTTCAGCTCCCCGTACGTCCGGAACTCGACCTCCCGGGGTGACACCCCCACACACGCCGCGTAGATCTCCAGCAGGTTCGCCACCCCGGGCTGCTTCTCCGGCCGGTACGCCACCACGTCGTAGGAGTCCGTCACCGCGCGCGACAGCTTCCGGCGAATCAGATCAGGGTTGTCCAGCACGAAGACCACCCCCGCCGCGTCCCGCGTGGACTTCGACATCTTCCGCTCCGGCGCCGCCAGGTCCCGCACCCGCGCCGCGGTGGGCGGGGTCGTCGCCGACGGCACGACGAACACCTCCCCGAACGTCGAATTGAACCGCCGGGCCAACACCCGGGCCAGCTCCACGTGCTGGGTCTGGTCGTCGCCGACCGGCACCGAGTCCGCGCCCTGCAGGAGGATGTCGGCGGCCATGAGCACCGGGTACGTGAGCAGCCCGAGCCGCGCGCCCGTGCCGCCGCCCTTGGCCTTGAACTGGGTCATCCTGGCGGCCTCGCCGTAGGAGCACGTGCACTCCAGCACCCAGCTCAGCGCCCCCAGCTCCCGCACGAGGTCGGACTGCACGAACAGCCGGGCCGGGTCGATGCCCTCGGCCACCAGCACGGCCAGCAGCTCGCGGGTCAGCGCGCGCAATCGGGGCGGGTTGTACGACACCGTCATCGCGTGCAGGTCGGACACGAAGTACAGGTCGCCGGGGCCGCCGTCGCGCGCCCACCGGCGCAGGGCGCCCAGGTGGTTGCCGATGTGCGCGTGGCCGGACGGGGTGATCGCGGACAGCCGGGTCATGACGTCTCCTAACGTCGGGAGTCCCGGACATGCCAAAGGCCGCCCGAGACGGACGGCCTGGAAATGTGGACAGGGTTCACAGCCGCCGTTAGGCGGCCCACCACAGTCCCGTGTTCATGGTGGTCAAGGTAGCAGCGACGGGGGTGCTCACGCAGCCTTTTTCCCCTCGGCCTTGATCCGCTGCAGCGCCAGCACGGGGCACTTCCGGCACCGCGGCTTCGACTTGCAGCACTTCTTCTTGACCTTGCCCTTCTTCATCAGCTTCTTGACGGTCTCGGCGGGCGTGCGACGGTGTTTGCCCACGTCCGTCCTCCATTCGGTAACCTGGGATTAGGTTAGGCGTACCTCTCTTGATCGCCGTGTGGTGCCTGCCACAGGCGGGCGGCCGCTATCCTGGTAATGCGGCAGCAGCGATTCCGCTGCCTGGGCACGCCCGCCGACCGCCGCCATCCGCCAGCGAGAACCCGGGAGCACGAGCGTGCCCACTGCCACCGCCGAGCCCGTCAGCCTGCGCCGACTCGACCTGCGCAACGTCGCGATCGTGGCGCACGTCGACCACGGCAAGACCACCCTGGTCGACGCCATGTTGCGCCAGTCAGGGGCGTTCGCCGCCAGGGCGGAACTCGTCGACCGCGTCATGGACTCCGGTGAACTCGAGCGCGAGAAGGGCATCACCATTCTCGCCAAGAACACCGCCGTGCGCCGACAGACCGCTGACGGCCCGGTGACGATCAACGTCGTCGACACCCCCGGCCACGCCGACTTCGGCGGCGAGGTCGAGCGCGGCCTGTCGATGGTCGACGGCGTCCTGCTGCTCGTCGACGCCTCCGAGGGCCCGCTGCCGCAGACCCGGTTCGTGCTCCGCAAGGCACTGGCGTCGAAGCTGCCGGTCGTGCTGGTCGTCAACAAGGTCGACCGCCCCGACGCGCGCATCGCCGAGGTCGTGGAGGAGACCCACGACCTGCTGCTCGACCTGGCCTCGGAGTTCGACGACCTCGACGAGTCCGTCCTCGACCTGCCCGTCGTCTACGCCTCGGCGCGCGCGGGCCGGGCGAGCCTCAACCAGCCCGAGGACGGCGGCCTGCCCGACAGCGAGAACCTCGACCCGCTGTTCGACCTGCTGCTGGGCACCGTCCCGCCGCCGGTCGGCGACGCCGAGGCCCCGCTGCGCGCGCTGGTGACCAACCTCGACGCCTCGGCGTTCCTCGGCCGCATCGCGCTGTGCCGCATCCACGCGGGCAAGCTCCGCAAGGGCCAGACCGTGGCCTGGATGCGCGCCGACGGCAGCGCCACCAACGTCCGCATCACCGAACTGCTCATCACCGAGGCGCTGGAGCGCGTGCCCGCCGAGGAGGCGGCCGCAGGCGACCTGGTCGCCATCGCGGGCATCCCGGACATCACCATCGGCGACACCCTCGCCGACACCGAGAACCCCGAGGCGCTGCCCCGGCTCACCGTCGACGAGCCCGCGATCTCCATGACCATCGGCGTCAACACCTCGCCGCTGGCCGGGCGCAACGGCGGCACCAAGATCACCGCGCGGCTGCTGAAGAACCGCCTCGACGCCGAACTCGTCGGCAACGTCAGCGTGCGCGTGCTGCCCACCGAGCGCCCCGACGCCTGGGAGGTGCAGGGCCGGGGCGAGCTGGCGCTGGCCATCCTGGTCGAGCAGATGCGCCGCGAGGGCTTCGAGCTGACCGTCGGCAAGCCCGACGTCGTCACCCGCACCATCGACGGCAAGCTGTGCGAGCCGTTCGAGCGGCTGACCGTCGACACCCCCGAGGAGCACCTCGGCGCGGTCACCCAGCTGCTGGCCAACCGCAAGGGCCGGATGGAGCAGATGGGCGGGCACGGCTCCGGCCGGGTCAAGATCGAGTTCGTGGTGCCCTCCCGCGGCCTGATCGGCTTCCGCACGGACTTCCTCACCGAGACCCGCGGCACCGGCATCGCCAACGCCATCTTCGAGGGCTACTTCCCGTGGGCCGGTGAGATCCGCAGCAGGCACAGCGGCTCGCTGGTGGCCGACCGCCAGGGCGCGGTGACCGGCTACGCCATGCTGCAGCTGGCCGACCGGGGCACGTTCTTCGTCGAGCCCGGCGCGGACGTCTACGAGGGCATGGTCGTCGGGGAGAACCCGCGCGCCGAGGACCTCGACGTGAACGTCACCAAGGAGAAGAAGCTCACCAACATGCGCTCCTCCACGGCCGACGTGATGGAGACGCTGGCCCGCCCGCGCAAACTCTCGCTCGAGGAGGCGCTGGAGTTCTGCGCCGCCGACGAGTGCGTCGAGGTCGCGCCGGACGTCGTGCGGGTGCGCAAGGTCATCCTGGACGCCACCAGCCGCGCCCGGACGCGGTCGCGGGAGAAGGCGCGCGACCAGAAGTAGAGTGGTTGGGGTTGTCCAACCGGTGCGTGGGCGCCCCCGGTTTTCTGGCAGCATGTCTCCCGGGGAATCCAGGGGAGGTCGGTCGTGCGTCGGGTAGTCGCGGTGGTGGCCGCTCTGGCGCTGGCGGGCTGCACGAACGCGCCCCCGCCGCCGCTGGTCACCACCGACGTCGCCCGCACCGAGCCGAGCCGCGCGGTGGACACCGGCGAGATCGTCGTCGGGGTCGACAGCGTGGCGGGCGGCTACAACCCGCACAAGCTCGCCGACCAGTCCGCGATCACCACCGCGCTCGCGCAGACGATGCTGCCCTCGGTCTTCCGCACCGGCCCGGACGGCGTGCGGCGGCTGGACCGCACGCTCATGGTCTCGGCCGAGGTCACCTCGGCCGAGCCGTACGTCGTGACCTACCGGGTGCGGCCGGAGGCGGCGTGGTCGGACTCCGCGCCGATCGCCGCGGAGGACTTCGTCTACCTGTGGGAGCAGCTGCGCGACGCGCCCGGGGCCATCGACGCCGCGGGCTACCAGCTGATCTCGAACATCTCGGCCAGCGACGGCGGCAAGGTCGTCGAGGTGACCTTCGCCAAGCCGTACCCCGGCTGGCGGTCGCTGTTCGGCGACCTGCTGCCCGCGCACCTGCTCAAGGACAGCCCCGGCGGCTGGGACGGGGCGCTCGCCGACGGCTACCCGGCCAGCGGCGGCCCGTACTCGCTGCGCCTGCTCGACCGCGACCGCGGCGAGGTCGTGCTGGAGCGCAACGACCGCTACTGGGCGGAGCCGGTCGAGCTCGACCGCGTCGTGCTGCGCCGCACGGACGTCCCCGGCATGGTCGGCGCGCTGCGAACCGGCCACCAGCAGGTCGGGCTCACCCCGGTCGACGCCGACGACGAACCGCTGATCGAGGGCCTGGGCGCGGAGGTGACCACGTCGGCGGTCCCGCGTCCGACCGTGGCGACGGTGCTGCTGCGGCCGGTCAGCGAGGCCATGCGCGAGTCGGCCGTGCGCCGGGCCGTGGTGGCCGCGCTCGACCGCGCCGCGCTGATCGCGGCGGGCACCGGGGGCGGACCCGCGGCCGCGCTGCCCGCCGACGCCCTGGTCCTCCCGCCGTCCGCGCCGGACTACGCCGCGACGCGGCCCTCCGGCGTGCCGGTCAAGCCGAACGCGAAGCAGACCCAGCAACTGCTCACCGACGCGGGCTTCGCCAAGGACACCGCGGGCGTGTGGGCGCGCGGCGGCAGTCCGCTCACGCTGGTCATCGCCGCGGGCCGCCCCGACTACACGGAGCTGGCGACCGAACTGCAGCGCCAGCTCACCGAGGCGGGCATCCAGTCCAGCATCGCCACCCCGGCCGACCCGTACCGGTCACCAGAGCCTGTTGACCTCCTGGTCGGCCCGCTTCCGGCGGACAGCGACCCCGCCACCACGCTCGCGGGCCGCTTCGGCTGCACCGCCACCGCGCACCCGGCCCCGTCGACCACCCCGACCCCGCCGCCCACGGCTCCGGACCCGACCGCGAACCCCCTGGGCTACTGCGACCTCAGCACCGACGAGGCCATCGAGTCCGCGCTGACCGGATCGGCCCCGGTCGCGTCGGTCCTGGAGAGCGTGGAGCCGAGGCTGTGGCAGGCGGCGCTGGTCTACCCGCTCTACCAGGAGACCGACCAGCTGGTCACGCACCGGACGGTGGCGGGCGTGGCCGCCGGGCCGCCGCTCGCGGGCCCGTTCGCCGTCGCCGACCAGTGGCACCGGCGCGGCTGAGACTCAGGCGACCACGCCGCCCGCGCAGGCCCGCAGCGTCGACCGTGGAGGCCACGCGCGCCTGCTCGACCAGGGCGGTCGCCGGGCGGTCCATGGCCGTCAGCGCCCGGTCTAGGCGGTCAGCGCCGCCTTCACAGGTCGAGCGGGAAGAACCAGATTGACACCTAGCGGCCGTCCAGCGCGCCGAGTGCGCGCAGCGCCCTCCGGCCCGCCGGGGCACCGAGTGGTCTCACCACGGTGGACGTCACGAACAGTGGTCGCCCGGCTTCGGGGGTACTGCTTCCGTTCAGCCGTCCGTACGGACGCCGAACGGAGGGGGTCTCGTCGCCGATCGGCCCTGACGGGCGTTTTGGCAGGAAGTGGACATGCCGCGCTTGGGACATAGTCGCAATCTGGACACGGATTGTCACCGTCGTCCTGCGCTGTGTGCCAAGTGGTAACGGACACGTTGCGTGCCGGCCCCCGCGTGTCACCCTTTGGTCACGATCGCCGTGGCAGAGGTGACCGGGAGCCCTCTTCGTTCCTAGCGTGCGCAGCTAGTGCGCCGCCCAACGGTCGTTGGGGGCGTGATGGGTAAGGGACCGTTCGGCCGGACCGGCCGAGGGCGGGGCCCTGTGCTAGGAGGGCACGTGTCAATCAAGAAATCCACACTGTCGGCATTCGCCGCGGTCGTCGGAACGTCGCTCGTCCTGAGCGCGTGCGGCGGATCGAACGGTGACGGCGGCAACGGATCCACCGACGGGACCACCGACATCAAGTCGATGGCCACCGCTAAGGGCCAGTCGGGCGACGAGTACACCTCTCCGGACGTGGAGCAGGGCACCCAGGAGATCAAGGTCTCCACCGACAACCCGTTCACGGCCTACAACAACGCCGCGGCCGACGCGAACAACTCGTACAACTCGTTCGCGCTGACCATGGTCCTGTCCGGCGCCTACAAGCTCGACGGCAACGACAACGTCCTGCTCAACAAGGACGTCATGGAGTCGGTCGAGCTGACCAACAAGGACCCGCAGGTCGTCACCTGGAACATCAAGCCGGGCGTGACCTGGTCCGACGGCGAGGCCTGGGACTGCGACGACTTCCACCTGGCCTGGCTCTCCCAGACCGGCAAGGTCAAGGAGGGTGACGCCGACATCTTCACCGCGGCGGGCACCACCGGGTACGACGTCCTCGAGAAGCTGGAGTGCCCGACCCCCACCCAGGTCGTGACCACCTTCTCCGAGACCTTCCCGGACTACAAGAGCCTCTTCGGCATCTCGCTGGACATCCTGCCCGCCCACATCCTGGAGCAGGAAACCGGCATCGCCGACATCACGAAGCTGACCCCCACCTCGGACATCGCCGAGCTGAAGAAGGTCGCCGACTTCTGGAAGACCAAGTGGAACGGCTTCGACGCCAAGCTGATGCCGTCCTCCGCGCAGTACAAGATCACCGCGTTCGAGCAGAACAACTCGGTGACCCTGGAGCGCAACGAGAAGTTCGCCGGTAAGCCCGGCGGCCCGGCCAAGATCGTCCTGCGCGGCATCGCCGACCAGGTCGCCCAGGCCCAGGCGCTGGAGAACGGCGAGCTCGTCGTCAACTCCATGGCCCAGCCGGACGCCAACGCCGCCGAGCGGCTGCGCAACCTGTCCGCCCAGGGCGTGACCTTCGGCGCGACCGCGGGTCTGACCTTCGAGCACTTCGACCTCAACGTCGAGAACAAGTGGCTCAAGGACCAGGCGGTCCGCAAGGCGTTCATGCAGTGCGTGAACCGCGACGAGCTGGTCGAGAAGCTGGTCCGCCCGGTGCTCGAGGACGCCCAGCCCAAGGGCAGCCTGATCTTCTTCCAGGGCGAGGACGGCTACACCGACAACTACGCGCAGTACACCGGTGACGCCAACGCCGCCAAGGCCACCCTCGAGGGCGCCGGCTACACCATCGGCCCGGACGGCTTCGCCACCAAGAACGGTGAGAAGGTCTCGCTGAAGATCGCGCACACCGACATCCCGCGCCGCAAGCAGACCGTCGAGCTCGTGCAGTCGCACTGCAAGCCCGCTGGCATCGAGATCATCGACGACACCGACCCGAACTTCCTGGACACCCGCGTGAGCCAGGGCGACTACGACATCGCGCTGTTCGCGTGGTCGTCGGCGCCGTTCAAGTCGGGCCAGAAGTCGATCTACTCCACCGGCGGTGGCCAGAACTGGTCCAACTGGTCGAACAAGGAGGTCGACGCGGCCCTGGCCGACGCGACCACCAACCTCGACGAGGCGGCCGCCACCGCGGCCTACGCCAAGGCCGACGCCATCCTGGCTGAGGAGAACTACTCGCTGCCGCTGTTCCCGCTGCCGCGCATGTGGGCGTTCAAGGGCGTCGACAAGGTGTTCTTCCAGTCGTACTACGGCACCCTGTGGAACGCCAACGAGTGGGTCGTCTCCTAGTCACCACGCCGCCCCCTGGCGGTTGACAGGTCGACGAGCGGAGGGGCCGGGCCACACAGTCCGGCCCCTTCCGCTTGGGCACTGACCGCGGCCGGCGCACACTGGCTGGGTCAGGACGCCGGAGCGCACCTACCGGTCGCCTGGGCCCCACCGAGGAGTTCTCGTGATTCGCTACATCATCCGAAGGCTGCTGATATCAATCCCGATCCTGCTGATCGGCAGCTTTCTCGCCTACCTGATGGTTGCCTCGGCAGGCAACCCGCTCGCGGAGTACCGGGCCCAACCCAACGTGACCGAGGAGATGGTCCGCTCCCTCGAGATCAGCCTGGGCCTGGACAAGCCCGTCATCGAGCGCTACTGGATCTGGCTGACGGACTTCCTGTCCGGCGACTGGGGTGAGAGCATCGCTCTCGGCCAGGCCAGCGTCGAGGTCTTCGACTCCGTCATGCGCTCGCTCTGGATCACGTTCCGCCTGGTCATCGGCGCGGAGCTGCTGGCGATCCTGCTGGGTGTGTCCGTCGGCGTGCTCGCGGCCGTGAAGCAGTACTCGATCTTCGACTACTTCGCCACGTCCGCGGCCTTCCTGATGTTCTCCATGCCGGTCTTCTGTGTCGCGGTGATCCTCAAGACCTACGGCATCGAGTTCAACAACGTCCTCAACAGCATGGGAATGGAGCGCTGGCTGAGCACGGTCTCGCCTGCGACGACCGGCTACGAGGGCGGGTTCATCGACGTCCTTTATCAGTACACCGGCCAGTACACGCTGCCGACGATCACCCTGGCGCTGATCAGCTTCGCCGCCTACAGCCGCTTCCAGCGCGCCTCGATGCTGGAGACGCTGCACTCGGACTACGTGCGCACCGCCAAGGCCAAGGGCCTCTCGCAGCGCCGCGTCATCCTGCGGCACGCCTTCCGCAACGCGATGATCCCGGTGACCACGCTGTTCTCGATCAACTTCGCCATCGTCTTCACCGGCGCGATCGTGACCGAGACCGTGTTCGGCTGGCGCGGGATGGGCTTCCTGCTGGTCAGCTCGGTGCGCCAGTTCGACCCGAACATGCTGATGGGCTGGCTGATGGTCACCGCGACCATGGTCATCATCTTCAACCTCGTCGCCGACATCATGTACGGCGTACTCGACCCGAGGATCCGTCTTGCCTAGCGACCCGATGCTGCTCACCGCGAACCAGCCCGGCCCCCCGATCGGGACGGCGAGCGAGTTCGACGCCTCCAAGGCGCGCAAGCAGAGCACGCTGATCCGGCAGCGCTTCTTCCGGCACAAGCTGGCCGTGACCAGCCTCATCGTGTTCCTCCTGATCGTGGCCTTCGGCATGATCGGCCCGCTGTTCTGGGGGATCTCGGTCGACGACTCGTCCGGCGGGCGGTTCGAGCCGCCCAGCGCCGAGCACCCGCTCGGCACGAACCAGATCGGCAAGGACATGCTGGCCCAGCTCATGCGGGGCACCCGGCTGTCGGTGCAGATCGCGCTCACCGTGGCGGTCCTGGCCACGCTGGTCGGCGTGACCCTGGGCGCGCTCGCGGGCTACCTGCGCGGCTTCGTCGACACCGCGATCAGCCGCGTCATCGACCTGATGCTGATCATCCCGGCCATCGCCGTCGCGGGCATCCTGGTCAAGGCGTTCAGCGGAAGCTGGTACGTGGTGGCCCTGGTGCTGGCGTCGTTCGGGTGGATGTCCATCGCCCGTATCACCCGCGGCGAGACGCTGTCGCTGTCGCAGCGGGAGTTCATCGAGGCGGCCAGCGCCTCCGGCGCGACCACCCGCTGGGTGATCTTCCGGCACCTGGTGCCCAACATGGTCGGCAGCATCACGGTGAACGCCACCCTGGCCATCGCCCTCGCCGTGCTGTCCGAGGCCGCGCTGTCCTTCATCGGACTGGGCGTGCAGATCCCCGACACCTCGCTCGGCCTGATCATCAGCGAGAACTACGCCCAGATCACCACCAGGCCCTGGCTGTTCTGGGGCCCGTTCGTGGTCATCGTCGCGCTGTCGCTGTGCGTCAACTTCATCGGCGACGGCCTGCGCGACGCGTTCGACCCTCGTCAGACGAAGGTGCGTGCCTGATGACCGTACTCAACGAGCGCGTCACCACCGACGCGGTGCTCGCCGTGGACGACCTCTCGGTCACGTTCCCGACCGACGACGGCAACGTGCGCGCGGTCCGCAACGTGTCCTACACGCTGCGCCCCCGCGAGGTGCTGGGCATCGTCGGCGAGTCCGGCTCGGGCAAGTCGGTGTCGTCCATGGCCGTGATGGGCCTGCTGCCCCGCTCCGCGAAGATCACCGGCTCGATCAAGTTCCGCGACCGGGAGCTGGTCGGGCGGTCGTACAAGCAGATGCAGGGCATCCGCAACAACGGCATCGCCATGATCTTCCAGGACCCGATGACCTCGCTGAACCCGGTCTTCACCATCGGGTGGCAGCTCGCGGAGGCCTACAAGGCCCACCACGACGTGTCCAAGAAGGTCGCCTGGGCCAAGGCCGTCGAGGCGCTGGAGCTCGTCGGCATCCCGGAGCCGCAGAAGCGGGCGCACCAGTACCCGCACGAGTTCTCCGGCGGCATGCGCCAGCGCGTGGTGATCGCCATGGCGATCATCAACGACCCGGACGTGATCATCGCCGACGAGCCGACCACGGCCCTCGACGTGACCGTCCAGGCGCAGATCCTGGAGACCATGCTCCGCATCCGCGACGAGACGGACGCGGCCATCGTGATGATCACCCACGACCTGGGTGTCGTCGCGGGCATGGTCGACCGCGTGCAGGTCATGTACGCGGGCACGGTCGTCGAGGCCGGGCCGGTCGACGAGGTGTTCGACCGCCCCCGGATGCCCTACACCGTCGGGCTGCTCGGCTCGCTGCCGGACCCGACGATGCTGGGCAAGCGGCTCACCCCGATCCTGGGCGCCCCGCCCTCGCTGATCAACCTGCCCACCGGCTGCTCGTTCTCGCCGCGCTGCCCGCTCGTCATCGACGAGTGCCGCAGCGTCGAGCCCCCGCTGACGCCGACCGACTCGGGCAACCACTTCGGCCGCTGCCACCGCTGGCAGCACCTGGCCTCGCTGCCGAACCCGGAGAAGCTGTTCGAGCACGAGGAGATCGGCACGATCGACGACACGATCCTGCCCGGCACGGGCGCGACCCACGTCGGCGACGACGTGGAAGCGGTCGAGCAGCGGCTGCACCAGGAAGGCCATTCGTCATGACCGAGACTTACGCCAAGGCGGACCCCCAGTCCGCCCCCCGGACCGGCAGCGCGCCGCTGCTGGAGGTCACCGACCTGGTCAAGACGTTCCCGGTGCGCGGCGGCGGGATCATCCCGCGCACCGTGGCCGAGGTGCAGGCCGTGGCCGGGGTCAGCATGACCCTGAACAAGGGCGAGACGCTGGGCCTGGTCGGCGAGTCCGGCTGCGGGAAGTCCACCACCGGGCGGGCCATCCTGCAGCTGCACAAGCCGACGTCGGGGTCGGTCAAGTTCGAGGGCCGCGAGCTGACCACGCTCAAGCCTGCGCAGCTGCGCCCGCTGCGCAAGGACATGCAGATCGTCTTCCAGGACCCGTACGCCTCGCTCGACCCGCGCTGGCAGGTCAACGACGTGGTGGCCGAGCCGCTGCGCATCCACAAGTACGGCTCCGACGAGAAGATCCAGCGGCGGGTCGACGAGCTGCTCGAGCTGGTCGGCCTCAACCCGGAGCACCGCAACCGGTACCCGCACGAGTTCTCCGGCGGTCAGCGCCAGCGCATCGGCATCGCCCGCGCGCTGGCCCTGGACCCGAAGATGATCGTGCTGGACGAGCCGGTGTCCGCGCTGGACGTGTCGGTGCAGGCGGGTGTGGTCAACCTGCTGGAGGAACTGCAGGAGCGGATGGGTCTGGCGTACCTGTTCGTCGCGCACGACCTGTCGGTGGTCCGGCACATCTCGCACCGGGTCGCGGTCATGTACCTGGGCAAGATCGTCGAGGTCGGCGACCGCAACTCCATCTACGAGCGGCCGACCCACCCGTACACCCAGGCGCTGCTGTCCGCGGTGCCGGTGCCCGACCCCAAGCAGGAGCGGCAGCGGCAGCGCATCGTGCTGACCGGCGACGTGCCCAGCCCGGCCAACCCGCCGTCGGGGTGCCGGTTCCGGACGCGGTGCTGGAAGGCGCAGGACATCTGCGCGACCGAGGAGCCGCCGCTGGTGGCCCACGGCGCCACCGTCTCGGCGTGCCACTTCGCCGAGGAGCGGCAGGTGCTCCCGTAGTAGGGTGACCGACCGGGGAAGATCGACTTCTCCGCTGGACGCCGTATGCAGGCGCGGGGACCACGGGGTCCCCGCGCCTGCATCGCCTTACTGTGCATAGGCTGACCCCGATGCTGACAGCCCCACCACGACTGCTGCTCGTCCACGCGCACCCGGACGACGAGAGCCTGTGGACCGGCGGGACCATCGCCCGCTACGCCGCCGCGGGCGTGCAGGTGACCCTGGTGACCTGCACCCTGGGCGAGGAGGGCGAGATCATCCCCGACTCGCTCGCCCAACTCGGCGCGCACGCCGCCGACCAGCTCGGCGGCTACCGGGTGGCCGAGCTGCGCGCCGCGTGCGCCGCGCTCGGCGTCTCCGACCACCGCTACCTCGGCGGCATGGGCCGCTGGCGGGACTCCGGCATGGTCGACACGCCCGCCAACGCCCATCCCCGCGCGTTCGTCGGGGGCGACCTCGACGAGCAGGCCGCCGCCCTGGCGGCGATCCTGGCCGAGGTGCGGCCCCAGGTCGTGGTGACCTACGGGCCCGACGGCGGATACGGCCACCCCGACCACATCCGCGCCCACGAGGTGACCGTCGCGGCGCTCGCGAGCTGCCCTGAGGTGCAGCGGCTGTACTACGCGGTCGTGTCCGAGGGGGACGTCGAGGCGGGCCTGGCCGCGCTGGCGGGCGTCGACCTGCCCTACCGGATGCCCGAGCCGGGCGAGCTGCCGGTGGTGGCCGACCGGGAGATCACCACGCGGGTGGCCATCGGCGACCACCTGCCCGCCAAGCTGCGGGCCCTGCGCGCCCACGCGACCCAGGTCAGCGTGTGGCAGGGCGCGGGGGAGGCCGCGGACACCGTCGTCTACGCGCTGTCCAACGGGATCGCCCAGCCGGTGCTCGACAGCGAGTGCTACGTGCTGGCGTCCGGGTCCGGCCCGGTGGAGACCGACCTGTTCGGCGGGCTCGCCCCGGTCGAGCACGCGGGCGCGGACCGATGAGCCGGGCGTGGCCGTCGTGAGCGCGGAGCGCGGGTCGCTGGGCGGGTTGTTGGCCATCAGCGCCGTGCTCGCCGTGTTCGAGCTGTTCTTCCTCCCGCTGCGCTTCGACGGGACGCTGCTGCCCGACATCGGGGCCACGCCGTTCCCGATCTCCGCGCTGGTCGCCGCGGTCAGCATGTGGTGGCTGGTCGGCGCGGCGGGCCGGGTGGCCCCTCGGCCCGCGGTCGCGGGCGCGCCGCTGTGGGTGTGGCTGGGCACGCTGCTGCTGTTCGTGCTCATCGGCCCCGGCGGCGACCGGATCGTCCTGTCGGACTGGCGGATGCTGCTGTTGCTGGGCGCGGGCGCGTTCCCGGCGGCCTTCCGGATCGGCGACGTGATGGCCAAGGCGGCCATCGCGCGCAACCAGGACACGCGCGGCTAGCCTGCGGGCGCCGCGCCGATCACCCAGACTGGGCCCGTGGCCGAGTACATCACCGACAAGCACGTGGTGTCCGTCCTGCGGCCGTTCGTGCGGGCCACCGCGCCCATGCTCGCCGCGCTGCGCGACTCCAACCCGTTCTTCCTGGTCCGCAAGGTCCTGCCGAGCGCGGAGGCCGACCGGTCGGACGCGGACAGGGAAGACACCGAGCACCTGGCGAAAGTCGACAAGTCGATCCGCGAGCGGCTGCGCTCGGGCCTGGAGCACGTGCGCGTGCCCGGGACGCGGGCGTGGGACGGGATGACCGTCGCCGAGCGGGAGGACTGGTGGCTCAACCGGGTCGGCCGGTTCACGGTGCTCATCGCGGCCATCCCCGGGGTCGGCGGCGCCCTTGCCGACCGCCTGCCGATCCAGACGACGCTGGCGAGCGCGGGCCAGGGCCTGGTCCTCTCGGCGATCGGCATGGAGAACGGCCTGGACGCCGCCGAGCGCGTCCGGCTGATCGCCCACGTCCTGTTCGACCGCGACATCCCCCTCGAGCTGGCCCGCGGCGCGGGACTGGCCGACGCCGATGAGGACGCCGCCACCGCCGACCTCACCCAGGAGCTCGACGCCAGCTCGGCCAAGCACGGCCGGGTGACGGTCAAGGCCGCCGCCCGCACCCTCTGGCGCTTCGGCCGCACCCTCTACGCGCTGGGGGAGGAGCTGGACAAGCGACCGCAGGGCCGGTTCTACCACCAGCTGATCGGCATGCTCCCGATCGTCGGCGCCCTCGGCGACTACCTCGGCGAGCGCTCCGCCCTGAAGCGGGCGGTGCGCAAGGGGCGCAAGTGGCTCAGTCGCCGACCCAGTATCGGTAGCGGTGGGACTCGGTGAGGTTCTCGCGGCGGTAGAGGGCCACCGCGGCGGTGTTGGCCGTCGTGACCTGGAGGACCCGGTAGGGCGTCCCGGCCCAGTGGTCGAGCGCGGCGAGCAGCGCGGCGCCGTGGCCCCTGCGGCGGTGCTCAGGGCGCACCTCCAGGACCGCGACGTGCAGGTACGCCCCGACGACGCAGCCGCGCGCGATGCCGGCGATGGCGTCGCCGTCCCACACCGTGGCGAAACCGACACGCGGGCCGGTGGTGAGGACGTGTTCTTGAGCACGTGTCGGGACGCCGCCCACCGCGACCTCCAGCCAGCCCGGGGGCGGGGTGTCGCGGACATCGCCGGGCGCGGGCCGGGTCGGGCCGACGAGCACGTACGTCTCGGCGCCCTTGGCGTGGGCGGTGTTCGCCCGCCAGCCGTGGTCGGTCAGGTCCTCCTCGACGGGTGAACCGCTGACGACCTGCAGGTAGGGGCGGATGCCGTGCTCGCGGGAGAAGGCGACGACGGTGTCCAGGGCGCGGTGCAGCGGCAGCCCGGGGTCGCCGATCGCCAGCGTGCTGTTAGCCCGTCCGGTGTAGCCGCCCGCCGCGCGCATCCGCCAGTCGCCGAGGTCGCGGCGGACGACGGCGGGCCAGGCGTCGGCGCAGACGCCCTCCAGGGTCTCCATCGGGTGCACTACCCCAGTCTCGCCGGATGGGGCCACCTTCTCCTGCATTGTGAACAACATGGCACCTGCTGCGTGTCACAGTGGGGGGCAGGGGATACTGGCCGGTGTCGCGCAGAAGGACGCCTGCGCGCCGTCGAAGATAGAAGGAGCAGGAGACCGCAGTGACGTACGTGATCGCCGAGCCCTGCGTCGATTTGCTCGACAAGGCCTGCATCGAGGAGTGCCCCGTCGACTGCATCTACGAAGGGGACCGGATGCTCTACATCCACCCCGACGAGTGCGTCGACTGCGGAGCCTGCGAGCCGGTCTGCCCGGTCGAGGCCATCTACTACGAGGACGACGTGCCCGACCAGTGGGCCGCCTACACCAAGGCGAACGTGGACTTCTTCGACGAGCTCGGCTCCCCCGGCGGTGCGTCCAAGACCGGCAAGACCAGCAACGACCCGGACTGGATCAAGGCGCTGGACCCGCGCTCCCACGACGAGTGACCACGCTTCCGGACTTTCCCTGGGACAGCCTGGCCGACCACGCCGCCCGCGCGCGAGCGCATCCCGACGGCGTGGTCGACCTGTCGGTGGGCACCCCGGTCGACCCGGTGCCGGAGGTCATCCGCGCCGCGCTGGCGTCGGTGTCGGACGTGCCCGGATACCCGACCACGCACGGCACGCCCGCGCTGCGGGTGGCCGCGGTGGCGGCGATGGCGCGCCGGTTCGGCGTGGTCGGGCTCGACCCGCTGGCGGTGCTGCCGACCATCGGGTCCAAGGAACTGGTGGCCTGGCTGCCGACGCTGCTGGGCGCCACCTCGGTGGTGATCCCCGAGGTGGCCTACCCGACCTACGAGGTGGGCGCCCTGCTCGCGGGCGCGTCGGTGACGCGCGCCGACAGCCTGACCCAGATCGGGCCTGCCACGCCGTCGCTGCTGTGGCTGAACTCCCCGGCGAACCCGACGGGGAAGGTGCTGCCGGTCGAGCACCTGCGCAAGGTCGTGGACTGGGCGCGCTCGCGGGGCGTCGTCGTCGCCTCGGACGAGTGCTACCTGTCGCTGGGCTGGGACGCCGAGCCGGTGTCGATCCTGCACCCCTCGGTCTGCGACGGCGACTTCACCGGTCTGCTGGCGGTGCACTCGCTGTCGAAGTCGTCGAGCCTCGCCGGCTACCGCGCCGGTTTCGTCACCGGTGATCCCGCCCTGGTCTCGCGCCTGCTGGAACTGCGCAAGCACGCGGGCATGATCGTCCCGTTCCCGGTCCAGGCGGCCATGACCGCCGCCCTGACCGACGACGACCACGTCGCCGCGCAGAAGGCCCGGTTCGGCCGCCGCCGCGAGGCGCTGCGGGCCGCGCTGGCGGAGGCGGGCTTCACCATCGACCACTCCCAGGCGGGCCTGTACCTGTGGGCGACGCGCGGGGAACCGGCGTGGGACACCGTCTCCTGGCTGGCCGACCACGGCATCCTCGCCGCGCCCGGCACCTTCTACGGCCCCACGGGCGGCAAGCACGTCCGCATCGCCCTGACGGCCTCCGACGAACGCGTCACCGCCGCCGTCGTCCGCCTGACGATGGCGTGATCTCCCCGCGAGGCGGCCGACCTCATGGTGCGGGAATCGCGGTGCTGCTCCTTCACCTCGCCCGCGACATCGCCGTCACCGGGCAGCACGTCGACGTGCTCGACGCGCTGCCCGGGGAGCGGCCCTCAGTCCGCCAGTAGGGCGCCCAGTTCGGCCACCGCGTCGCGGAGGTGGTCGGCGAACTTCATCATCTCGTGGGAGACCGCGCGCGGGGTGCTGAGGTAGACGTTGAAGCGGTCGGGGAGCAGGACGTAGGCGACGCCGATGCACTGCTTGCTCGTCGAGCCGAAGCCGAAGTACTGGATGGTGGTCGACGGGGCCGACGACGTGCTCAGGTAGTCGTCGCGCATGATCAGCCAGCCGGGGGAGTCGTACAGGGGCAGGGGGGCGGTGCCGCCCTGGCGGCGCTGGATCCACTGCAGTTCCCACAGGTGCTGTTCCGGCGCCTGGCCCGCCTGGCACTCCTTGGCCCTGGCGACGTGCGCTGCCGCCGCGGCGCGGAAGGCAGCGCGGCGGACCTCCGGCGACGGGTCGTCCATCGCCTCGACGAAGGCCAGGACCTCCGGCGTCACCACGCGCATCGCCTCGGTGCGGCCGTTCTGGAACTGGCGGGTGGCGATCGACTCGTACGTCGCGCCCGTCAGGCCCTTGGACCGCTTGTGCGCCAGTTGGTACGCCATCTGCACGAACGCGTCCGGCGACATGCCGAGCGCCTTGATCGCGTCCGCGCCGAAGTCGGGGAAGGAGACGATCGAGGTCGCCGTGTCGGCGGCGTACGCGGCGAACGACGACGCCGCCTCGGCGATGTCCGCGCGCAGCGCGTCGTCCACAGTGAACTCGACGGGCGTGACGGCGGGCGATCCGGCGGCGAACTCCGTCGACCGGGGGATGATCGGGCGCAGCAGGGCGTCGGTGAAGGCCAGGATCGTGGTGCCGTCCAGGCCGCAGTGCTCGACGTTGATGCCCGCCCTGCCGTCGGCGAAGACGATCAGCGAGACGGCCTTGTCGAACCAGCGGTTGCCGCTGTCGCCGTGCAGGAGCTGGTCGCACGCGGCCTGCGTGTCCGCCGGGGCGAAGTCCTCAAGGCACAGGCAGAACAGCGCGGACTCGATGACCTCCACCGCCTCCGCGTTCTCGCGCAGCAGCGCCTCCCGGGAGGCCGCCCACTCGGCGCGGGCCTTCGTCGTCAGGTGGCCGACGGGCGACGCGGGGCGCACCGCCTCGGCCATGATCGACCGCAGCCCCTCGGCCAGCGCCTCCGCCGGGTACGGCCGCCCGTCGGAGAGCACGTCCAGCGAGTACACCGCGCCCCGGTGGAAGACGGCGATGTGCCGCGCGGGCGACGGACCGTCCCACCCGTGCCCGTAGGGCGCGCGCACGGTGTCCTGCCGCACCCCGGGGATCCGGGTCGTGGAGAACAGGAACTTCTGCTGCTCCATCGACTGCGGCTGACCCCGCAGCACCACCGGCGGCACGGCCTCGACGTCCAGCGCCAGCTTGTAGTCCACCGCGGCGGACACCAGCGACACCGCCCGCTCGACCTGCCCGAGCGGGACGTCCTCGAACAGGAAGAAAAAGTTGGCGTTGAGCGCGATCCGGTCCCGCCTGCCCAGGTACCGCGACGGCCAGAACAGGTCGAGCCAGCTGCGCACGCCCTCGGTCGCGTCGTACTTCTCCAACTCGGCGTGCAGCGTGCGGGCAGGGCTGTCCGGGGCGAGGAACTCGGCCACCGCCGCCTCGGTCTCGGCCAGCTCGGCGGGCGTCAGCAGCGGCGCGCACCACCGCAGGAAGCGGTCGCAGGACTCCTCCAGCGTCGGCAGCGGCACCCGGGGGAGCCGGTCGTCGTTGCCGAAGGTCCGCGTCGACAGCTCTGCACTATTCACGGGTCAACCTTCTCTGCGGGGAGTGATCAGGGGAGAACTCTGGCGCGGGGCCGGGAGATGTGCAATCGGGCGTACAGCCAGCCCTCGGTCTCCCACCCGGACGGGTCGACGCCGACCTGGGCGAGGGTGTCGAGCACCTGTTCCTGCTCGTCGTCGGAGGCGAACCGGCGCTGCGGGAACATCCGGTCCACCACCTCCGTCTCGTAGCCCAGCGCGTCGAGGCGGTCGGCGATGGGCGTGAACGGGAACATGCGCAGCACGAAGTGCGCCATCCACGGGGTCCGCTCGCCCGCGACGCGCGCCAGCGTCGCCTCGGTGACGTAGCCGATGCAGCCGGTGGAGATCACCAGGTCGACGCTGTCGAACAGGGCCCGCTGCGCGGCAGTGGGCTCGTTGGACTCCAGGTCGGCGTGGACGGCGTCGTCGAGGAAGCCCGCGGCCAGGGCGTAGTCCAGCGCGGGGCGGGAGGCGTCCAGGCCCGCGAACCAGGACCGGTCGCCGCGGGCGCGCACCAGTTCGCGGTCGGCGAGGAGCAGTTCGGCGCGCGGGCGGTCGTCGGCGGGGTAGCGCGCGTACAGGTCGTCCATCGTCAGGTCGCAGCGCAGCAGGGCGGCGTTGACGCCGTACGAGCAGCCGATGTCGAGCACCCTGGCCGCGCCGGAGCGGGCGATCAGCTCGGCGAAGTGCGGCTTGGCCAGCTGCGGCACCCGGTAGTCCAGGCCGCGCAGGGTGCTGAAGAACGGGCGGGGGTCGGGGGCGGTGTAGATGTGGTCGAGCGAGACCTTCCCGGTGGCGTCCAGTTTCATCGCGTCAGTCCAGAAGGTCGTCGCCGCGCACCGGGCGCCGCTCGTGGACGGGCAGCACGCGGCCGAACAGCTGCCGGGTCCGCGCGGGGCTGCCGACGACACCGGGCCGCTCGCTGTAGGCGAAAATCGCCGAGTGGCGCTGGGTCTCGCCGCCGACCTCGGTCACCCGGTGCAGGGAATACCGGCCCTTGAACAGCTGCAGGTCACCGGGCCGCAGGGCGAGCCGCCGCACCGGCCGGGTGTCCCCGTCGAGGACGGCGCGGACATCGGCCAGGTTCTCCGCGTCGGCCGAGCGGATGTTGGGGCAGTACTCGAAGACGCCGCCGTCGTCGGCCTCCTGCGTCAGCATGCTGACGGTGAACTCGTTGGTGTCGAAGTGCCACGGGTGCGCCATGCCGGGGCGCACGACGTTCAGGCACAGCCCGGCGAGCGGGTCGGCCAGTTCGTGCACTTCGGACAGTCCGAAGCAGTCAGCGACGAATCGCTGGAAAACCGGGCTTCTGTAGAGCTTGTTGATAACCGCGGTGGCCGGAATGCGATCCCATGGCACAAAAGCGTTGCCGCGCACCATGGTCCGGCGGCCGGGGTGGTCGTCGGGGAGGTCGCTGTCGACGGGGATGTTGTACGCGTTGACGGTCTCGGTGTCGTAGTGCGCCATCGGGGCGATGTCCGCGCCCTCGCGACGCAGCGTCTCGCGCAGTTCCGGGCGGATGAAGTCGGCGAGCACGCAGCAGCCGGACTCGGCCAGCTCGGCCCGCGCCCCGGCCACCACGCCCGGATCGTCCAGCGGATACCGGTCCGTATCGACAACCTGCTCGACCACCGGTGCGGTCATCGCGTCCTCCGATCGGATGCTGTGTCCCCCAGAAGGGTTAGCACACCGAGGGTGTCCGCGACATTACCCGCTGGTAATATGTGATCGTTTCTACAGCGCGCTTGCCTTCGCCCCGACCTTCGCCGCCGCCGCGCGCCAGCGCGCCCGGCAGGCGGACTTGCGCGCGTGCTCGCGCTCGATCAGCCGCCCGGCGACGAGCGCGACGTCGAGGGGCACGTCGTCCATCGTGTCGAGCAGGGCGCGGACGCGCTCCTCGGCGACCACGGCGTCCTGGTGGTCGCCGAGGATGTCCTGCAGCCGCTTCGCGGCCTTGACCACCGGTTTCGCCTTCTTGCCGTGCAGCTCGGCGGCGTATCGCAAACGCTTGCCCCGGATGCGCAGCCGGTGCAGCTCCTCGTCGGCGGGGTCATCGCCGAGCCCCGCCACGGCCTTGGCGAACCTGCGGCGCGGCCGCTTCAGCACCGGTCCCGCGTCGGGCTCGGCCTCCCGCGCGGCCTCCTCGAGGGAGGCGAGCAGACTCCGGAAGCGGGCGCTGCGCAGCGCGGCGAGCATGTGCCTGCGCGCGCCGCGCCGCTGCTTCTCCATCCCGGACAGCAGGCGTTCGACGGCCGCGCGCTCGTCGTCGGTGAACCCCGCCGCGGACGCGCGCAGGCGGGCGAGCAGCACGTCGTCGTCGCGGACGTCGCCGCACACCCCGCCGAGCCACTTCAGCTCGGCCCGCAGGTGCTTGTGGGAGCGCACCGCCCTGAGGACGGCACGCGCCCGCCGCACGGCCACCCGCAGCCGGTGCACGTGCTCGGGGTCGTTGTCGGCCTGGATGCCCGCGGCATGCCGGGTGAGCGCCCGGACCTGGTCGTCGAGCCGGGCCCGGACGTGCTCGGTGAGAGCGCTCATCCAGCCAAGGTTAGTCAGTTCGCGTGCAAAGCGGCGTTGAGCGCGATGCCCTGCCCCGTCCTCGGACGGACCTCGACGGCCCCGGTGGTGGAGTTGCGGATGAACAGCAGGCCGTTCTGCCCGGACAGCTCGCGCGCCTTGGTCGCCGTGCCGTCGGGCAGGGTCACCTTGGTGCCCGCCGTGACGTAGAGCCCGGCCTCCACCACGCAGTCGTCGCCCAGCGAGATGCCCACGCCCGCGTTCGCGCCGATCAGGCAGCGCTCGCCGACCCGGATGGTCTCCTTGCCGCCGCCGGAGAGCGTGCCCATGATCGACGCGCCGCCGCCGACGTCGGAGCCGTCGCCGACCACCACGCCCGCGGAGATGCGGCCCTCGACCATCGACGCGCCCAGCGTGCCCGCGTTGAAGTTCACGAAGCCCTCGTGCATGACCGTCGTGCCCTCGGCCAGGTGCGCGCCGAGGCGGACCCGGTCGGCGTCGGCGACGCGCACGCCGGTGGGCAGGACGTAGTCGACCATCCGGGGGAACTTGTCCACGCCGTACACGGTGACCGGGCCGCGGGCGCGCAGGCGCAGCCGGACGGCCTCGAAGCCCGCCACGGCGCACGGCCCGTGGTTGGTCCACACGACGTTGCTGAGCAGGCCGAACACGCCGTCGAGGTTCGCGCCGTGCGGCTTGACCAGGCGCGCGGAGAGCAGGTGCAGGCGCAGGTAGACGTCGTAGGCGTCGACCGGGGCCTCGGCCAGGTCCGCGATGGTCGTCCGCACCGCGACGACCTCGACGTCGCGGTCCTTGTCCGGCCCGACCTGATCGGCGAAGTCGCTGGTCCGCGTGGTGCCCGAGGCGTCGTGCTCGCCGAGTGCGGGGTTGGGGAACCAGACGTCAAGCACGGTGCCGTCTGCGGTGATGGTCGCCAGTCCGACGCCGCTCGCGCCGGTGGTGTCTGCACTGCTCACGGGCCCCACCGTATAGCGTGGCCGGACGTGACCGTCGCCCTGGATATCACCGCTGACCCTGTCGAGCTGACCGCCGCCCTGGTGGACGTGCCGAGCGTGTCCCGGGAGGAGGCGGAGCTGGCCGACGCCGTCGAATCGGCGCTGCGGCGCCAGGCCCCGCACCTGGAGACCATCCGCTCCGGCAACGCCGTGCTGGCCCGCACGTCCCTGGGCAGGCCGTCCCGCGTGGTGTTCGCCGGGCACCTGGACACCGTGCCGGTCAACCAGAACCTGCCCCTGCACCGCACCGACGGCGTGCTGCACGGGCTGGGCACGGTCGACATGAAGGGCGGCGTCGCGGTCATGCTGCACCTGGCCGCCACCGTCACCGACCCGAGCCACGACCTGACGTTCGTCTTCTACGACTGCGAGGAGATCGACTTCGCGAGCAACGGCCTGACCCGCATCGAGCGCGAGCTGCGCGACTGGATGACCGGCGACCTGGCCATCGTCTGCGAGCCGTCGAACGCGGTCGTGGAGGCGGGCTGCCAGGGCACGATGCGCGTCGAGATCCGCGCCAAGGGCGTGCGCGCGCACACAGCCCGGGGCTGGATGGGCGAGAACGCCATCCACGCCCTGGAGCGCCCGCTGCGCGCGTTGGCGGAGTACCACCCCAGGACGGTCGAGATCGACGGCTGCCTCTACCGCGAGGGCCTGCAGGCCGTCTCGGTCTCCGGCGGCGTGGCGGGCAACGTCGTGCCCGACGAGGCCGTGCTGGTGGTCAACCACCGCTTCGCGCCGGACCGCTCGCCCGCCGAGGCCGAGGCCCACCTGCGCGAGGTCTTCGGCGACCTGACCGTCCTCGACTACGCCGCGGGCGCCCTGCCCGGCCTGGCGACGCCCGCCGCCCAGCGGATGGTCGAGGCCGCGGGTGGCACCCCGGTGGCCAAGCTCGGCTGGACCGACGTCTCGCGCTTCGCCGCGCTGGGCATCCCGGCCATCAACTTCGGCCCCGGCGACCCGACCCTGGCCCACACCCAGCAGGAGAACGTGCGCGAGTCGGAGATCCGCCGCTGCGCCCAGGTGCTGACCCGGTTCGTCAGCGCCTGAAGACGGTCACGACCAGGCCCGGCGCGCTGGCCGCGACCAGCCACGGGGCGGGCCACCAGTCGCCGTCGACGACCTGTCCCAGCCAGACCAGCAGGCCGAGCACGGTCGCGCCCAGGACGACCGCGGCTGCCTTCGCCCCGGCGGCCACCTCCTCGGCGCAGGCGGCCGCCGTCGCCGTCGCGGCCAGCGCGAGCACGGCCGCCAGCAGGGCGAACGGCTGCCCGCCGTGCTGGTCGACCAGGCCCCACAGGGTGGACGTCTCCCGGCGGTCGGTGACCCAGGGGAGGGCGGTGAGCACGACGGCCGCCGCCGCGACGGCGGGCGCGATCAGCCGGGCGGGCAGCGCGGCGCGCTCGACGGCGCGCCGCTCCTCCAGGGCGCTGATCCTGGTCCGGAAGGCCCGCAGGGTCTTGTCGATGTCGGTCGTCATGCCCGCTCCGACGCCGCCGCGCCCGCCGGGCGTTCCCTAGACTCGCCGGGGTGACCACCGAGGACCCGCATCCGCGCGAGAAGCAGCGCGGCCCCGTCACCCTGCGCCGGGGGCGCAGCGACGAGGAGACCACCACCGACCAGCGCCTGCTCGACTCCCGCGGGCCCAGCGACTGGGTGCACACCGACCCGTGGCGGGTGCTGCGCATCCAGGCCGAGTTCGTCGAGGGCTTCGGGGCGCTGGCCGAGGTCCCGCGCGCGGTCACCGTCTTCGGGTCGGCCCGCACCAAGCGGGAGGACCCCGAGTACGGCACCGGGCGCAAGATCGGCGCGGCGCTGGCGGCGGCGGGCTTCGCCACCATTACCGGCGGCGGTCCCGGGACCATGGAGGCGGTCAACCGCGGCGCGTCCGAGGCGGGCGGGCTGTCCGTCGGGCTGGGCATCGAGCTGCCGTTCGAGCAGGGGCTCAACCCGTGGGTCGACCTCGGGGTGAACTTCCGGTACTTCTTCGCGCGCAAGACGATGTTCATCAAGTACTCGCAGGCGTTCATCTGCCTGCCGGGCGGCTTCGGCACCCTCGACGAGCTGTTCGAGGCGCTGACGCTGGTCCAGACCAAGAAGGTGACCAAGTTCCCGGTCGTCCTCTTCGGCCGCGACTACTGGTCCGGCCTCTACGACTGGCTGTGCGACTCCGTCCACGCCGCGGGCAAGATCGGCGAGAAGGACCTGGCCCTGCTCCACCTGACCGACGATGTCGACGACGCCGTGCGCGTGGTCGAGGAGGCCTACCAGGCATGGATCGACACGCACTGAGCCTCTGCGTCTACTGCGGCTCCAACGACAACGTCCCGCGCGCGTACCTCGACCTCGCCGACGCCGTGGGCGCTGGCCTCGCCGCCCGCGACTGGTCCCTGGTCTGGGGCGGCTCGTCCGCGGCGATGATGGGCGTCCTGGCCCGCGCGGCCCGCCGGGGCGGGGCCAAGACCGTCGGCGTGATCCCCCAGGGCCTCGTCGCCCTGGAGAAGGCCGACCCGGAGGCCGACGAGCTCATCGTCGTCGACACCATGCGCGAGCGGAAACGCGAGATGGACGACCGCGCCGACGCCTTCCTCGCCCTCCCCGGCGGCCTCGGCACCTGCGAGGAGCTGTTCGAGGTGTGGACCTCCCGCTACCTGGGCATGCACCAGAAGCCCGTGGTCCTCCTCGATCCCGACGACCACTGGGCAGGCCTGCTGGAGTGGACCCGCGAACTGTCCGGCCGCGGCTTCGTCGGCCAGGCAGCCCTGGACGCCCTGATCGTCACCCGGTCGGTGGACGAGGCCCTGGACGCCTGCGCAGGATGACGGTGCAGCCCGCCGAGGAGATAGCCGACTACCTGGCAGCTTTACGGCGGGTGGACGAGCGCGTCAGCCGCGAACACGACTCCCTGGCCGCGTTCGTAGGACTCCACCGGACGCGGGAGATCCCAAGGTCCGGGCAGGTCGGCGACCTGACGTACCAAATGCACGGCGCAGGCTGCCGATTCATCGAGCCGAACGGCGGCGAGGTCGACATCGACCTGGTGGACGACCGAGCGACGTTCGACCCGTGGCGAATCAGAAGCCGCACGGCCAGCACCGGGACGACACCCGCGTCGACCCTCGCCGACCTGTCGTCGGCGTGCGCGGAGTCGGCTGCGGCGGGTCTGCTGGTCTCTGTTCGAGAGGGCTGGTTCGCCTCCCCTGGCTGATCAGGGGCTGCACGTCAGCACCGGTGCCACCTGCGGCAGTCTCGCTGACCTGGCCTCGTCGCGCGCGGCCACGGACGCGCTGGCCGTCGCGCGGGAGGGCTGGTTCGCCTACCCCCGGCTGATCAGCGGTCGCACCATCAGCATCCGGGCGACGCCCGTGGCGACCCCTTGTTAATTCGGCCTCGGCGCCCGGGAGTCGCTGCGGCAGGTCTGCTGGTCGTAGGGCAGAGGTCCGGTTCACCTGCGGCAACTCTCGCTGGCCCGTCCTCGGCGTGCGCGCCAAGTCGGCTGCGACGGGTCTGCTGATCGCCGTGGGAGGGCTGGTTCGCCTCCCCTGGCTGATCAGAACTACACGTCAGCGCCGAAGGGGATACCTGCGGCGAGCCTTGCTGACCTGGCCGGCGTGCGATGAGTGGGTGATCAGGCCGCTGGGTCGTTGGAGCGCTTGTGGTAGGAGTCGACGTACTCCTGGCCGGACAGCTCCATGATGGCGTACATGACCTCGTCCGTTACCGCCCTGCGGATGGGGAGGGAGTTGGTGAGGCCGTCGTAGCGGTCGAAGTACAGGGGTTCGCCGAAGCGGATCTCGATGCGGTGGCGGCGGGGGAACCGGGCGCCCGCCGGGAGGACGCGGTCGGTGCCGATCACGCCGACGGGGACCACGCAGGCCTTGTGCTCCAGTGCCAGCTGGGCGACGCCGGTGCGGCCGCGGTGCAGCTTGCCGTCCAGGGAGCGGGTGCCCTCGGGGTGGATGGCGAAGGCCGCGCCCCGGTCCAGGACCTCGCCCGCCACGTCCAGCGACGCCAGGGCCGCGCGGCTGTTGTCGCGGTCGACGGGGATCGCGCCGAGTGCCCGGAACAGGGTGCCGACGAGGCGCTTGCGGGGGGAGCCGCCCTGGAAGTACTCGGCCTTGGCCAGGAAGCTGACCGGCCTGCGGAGCATCATCGGGACCAGGAAGCTGTCGATCACCGACAGGTGGTTCACCGCCAGGATGACCGGTCCTTTCGCGGGCACCAGCTCCGCGCCGGTGACCACCGGACGGAGGAACACCCTCGTGAGGGACGAGAGCAAGAAACGCAGGGCGCGGTAGAACACGGCTGGTCCTCCTCAGTCGGGTTCAACTGTAGTTCCCCGCACCCGACCCCACCGAGCCCGAGGAGACCTGCCTCACGTCGGTAAAGTGGGGAGTCGTGACTGTCCTTCGCTTTGGCGCCCGCACCGTCCCCCAGGATCGCGCGCTCGTCATGGCGATCGTCAACCGCACCCGCGACTCCTTCTACGACCGCGGCGCCACCTTCGCCGCCGAGGCCGCGCTGGCCGCCGTCGACCAGGCCGTCGCCGACGGCGCGGACATCGTCGACATCGGCGGGGTGCGGGCGGGCTCGCACGGGGAGCCGGTGGACGCCGCCGAGGAGGCCCGCCGGGTCGTGCCGATGGTCGAGGCGGTCCGCGACCGGCACCCGGATGTCGTCATCAGCGTCGACACCTGGCGCCACGAGGTCGGCGCCGCGGTGTGCGCCGCGGGCGCGGACCTGATCAACGACACCTGGGCGGGCGCCGACCCCCGGCTGGCCGAGGTCGCCGCCGAGCACGGCGTGGGCATCGTCTGCTCGCACACCGGCGGCGCCGCCCCCCGCACCGACCCGCACCGCGTCCGCTACGACGACGTCGTCGCCGAGGTGGTCGACGAACTGGTCGCGCGGGCCGAGCGGATGGTGGCCATCGGCGTGCCCAGGGAGGGTGTGCTGATCGACCCGACGCACGACTTCGGCAAGAACACCTGGCACGGCCTCGCCCTGCTGCGCCACCTCGACCGGCTGGTGGCGACCGGATGGCCGGTGCTGATGGCGCTGTCCAACAAGGACTTCGTCGGCGAGACCCTGGGCGTGGAGCTGGGCGAGCGGGTGGACGGGACGCTGGCGGCCACTGCGGTCGCCGCGTGGACGGGCGCGCGGGTCTTCCGCGCCCACGAGGTCCGCCGCACCCGGCACGTGGTGGACATGGTGGCGGGCATCGCCGGGACACGGCCGCCCGCCCGGGCCGTGCGGGCGCTGGCGTGAACGACCAGCGCCTGCTCGCCGACCGGACCTGGCAGAGTCCGGAGTGGACGGTGTCGCAGCTCGTGCTGGCCAAGGGCGCGCGCACGGTCAGCGTCGTGCTGCCCGCGCTGGACGAGGAGGCCACCGTCGGCGCGGTCGTGGCCTCGGTCCGGCCGCTGCTGGGCACCCTGGTGGACGAGCTGGTGGTGCTCGACTCGGGCTCGACCGACAGCACCGCGCGGGTGGCCGCCGAGGCGGGCGCGCGGGTCGTGCGCCGCGCCGACGTCCTGCCCGACCTGCCGCCGCTGCCCGGCAAGGGCGAGGTCCTGTGGCGGTCGCTGGCCGCCACCACCGGCGACCTGCTCGTCTTCCTCGACTCCGACCTGGTCGACCCCGACCCGGCGTTCGTCCCCGCCCTGCTCGGCCCGCTGCTGACCGCCTCGGGCGTGCACCTGGTCAAGGGCTTCTACCGCCGCCCGCTGCGCGTGGAGTCCGCCGAGCACGGCACCGGCGGCGGCCGGGTCACCGAGCTGCTGGCCCGCCCGGTCCTGGCCGCGCTGCGCCCCGAGCTGTCCGAGGTCATCCAGCCCCTCGGCGGCGAGTACGCGGGCACCCGGGCGTTCCTGGAGTCGGTGCCCTTCGCAGGCGGCTACGGCGTGGAGATCGGCCTGCTGCTCGACGCCCACACCGCCTACGGCCTCGACGGGATCGCGCAGGTCAACCTCGGTGTCCGCAAGCACCGCAACCGCTCGCTGCAGCAGTTGGGCGTGATGGCCAGGCAGATCCTCGGCACGGTCTTCGCCCGCTGCGGCGTGCCGGTCGCCTCCGATCGGCTCACCCAGTTCGTGCAGGTCGGCGGCGAATGGCTGCCGGACACCCTCACGGTCCCGGTCGCCGACCGCCCGCCGATGCGGGACGTGCGAACTCGTCCAGGGCCCGTTCGCTGAGCCAGTGGTCGCGGTAGTAGCCCGCCTGCTCGACGAGCACGTCATGGTGTCCGCGCTGCACGACACGGCCGTTGTCGAGGACGAGGATCTCGTCCGCGTGCGGTAGCGCGCCCAGGCGGTGGGTGGCGACGACCACCGCGCCCGGGCGGGTGAGGACGTCGGCGAGCAGCGCGTCCGCCGTCGCCGGGTCCAGGCCCTCGACGGGCTCGTCCAGCAGGAGGACGTCCGGTCGCGCGGTGCGGGCGCGGGCCAGGAGCAGGCGGGCGCGCTGGCCGCCGGACAGGGTGGTCGCGCTCAGCTCGGTGGCCCAGCCGTCCGGGAGGGTGGACAGCCAGGGGGCCAGCGCGGTGTCGTCCGGTTCGGCGTCGGCGCCCAGGAGGACGTTGTCGCGCAGGGTCGCGGTGAAGACGTGGTCGTCGGCGAACGCGCCGCGCACGACGTTCGGGTCGGCGGCCACCGCGGCGCCCCCTGTGGGGCGGACACTGCCCTCGATCAGGCGCAACAGGGTCGTCTTGCCGGAGCCGCTGGGTCCCACCAGGGCGATCTTGCGGCCCGCAGGCACCTCCAGGTCGACCTCGGACACCCGGCCCGCGACGGTGGCGCGGACGAGCCGGACCTCGCCCGTGGGCGCGGGCTCGTCGGGGGTGTTGGCGAGCAGGTCGCGGATGCGGGCGAGCGCGGCGCGGGCGGCGGGCCAGCGGCGGGCGGCGACCACGGCGGGCATGGCCGTCTCGAAGACGCCGAGCAGGCCCAGCACGACGGCGGCCGCCACCGGCAGCCCGCGGTGCGCGGTCAGCACGCCCGCCGCCAGCGCCGTCGCCCCGCCCACGACCGCGACGAACGCCGAGGCGACCCCGTCCGGCGCGGCGCGGTCCAGCGCGGCGATGCGCGCGGAGGTCGCGACGGCGCGGTCCCGGAAGCGGCCGGTCGCGCCGAAGACGGCCAGCTCGGGAGCGCCGCCGATCAGCTCGTCGGCCTCCTCCGCGAGCCGCGCGCGCAATGCGGGACCGGTGGTGTCGGGGGAGCGCACGACCCCGGCGAGGGCCACCGCGACGAGCCCGGCCAGCACGACCGCGCCCGCTCTCGGATCGACCAGGAACGCCGCCCCCGCCGCGGTGAGGCCGACGACGGCCGCGGTGATCCACGGCAGCAGGCACCGCAGGACCGCGTCCTGCACGGCGTCCACATCGGACACCAGGCGGCTCAGCGCGTCGCCGTGCGACAGGGCGTCCCGCCGCCGGGCGACGGCGTCGTAGATGCGCCCGCGCAGCTCGGTCACGTACTCCAACACCGCGCGATGCCCGGCCAACCGCTCGCCGTAGCGCAGCCCGCCCCGCCCCAGCGCCAGCGTGCGCACCAGCACGATCGCGATGGCCAACGCCCCCAGCTGCGGACGCTCGGCCGCCCGCAGCAGCAACCACCCCGCCGTGGCCATCAGCCCGACTCCGGCCAGCTCCGCCCCCACGGACGCCGCCGCCGCCCCGACGATCCTCACACCACCACCCCGTCCCGCACGATCAGCACGCGGGAGGCTTCCCGTAGGAACACCGGACGGTGCGCGACCACCAGCGAGGTCTGGTCGAGTGCCCGCCAGGCGGTCAGGAGGACGCGTTCACCGGTTCCGTCGAGGTGCGCGGTCGGCTCGTCCAGCAGGACCAGCCCGGCGGGCCTCGCCAGCGCCCTGGCCAGGGCGACGCGCTGGGCCTGGCCGGTGGACAGCTCGCCGACCGGGCCGTCCAGTCCGGCCAGGTCCGCGGCGGCCAGCGCGGTGTCGACGTCCGGGCCGCCGAGCGCGACGTTGGCGCGCACGCTCCCGGCGAACAGCCAGGGCCGCTGCGGCACCCAGGCCAGGTGCGCGCGCCAGGCCGCCGGGTCCAGCTCGCGCAGGTCGACCCCGCCGACGGCCACCCGCCCCGCCGAGGGCGTGACCAGGCCGAGCAGCACCGCCAGCAGCGTGCTCTTGCCCGCGCCGCTCGGCCCCGCCACCGCGATGCGCTCGCCCGGCTCGATCCGCAGGTCGACCGACCGCAGCACCGCGCCCCGGTCCGGATAGGACACCGTGACGCCCTCGAAGGCGATGTCGGCGACGCGCGGGTCCGGCGGGCGGGCCGTGCCGCGCGTGGGCGGGCGCGGCACGGCCAGCGCCGCGTTCAGCGCGGCCAGCCCGTCCGTGCTGGCGTGGAAGCGCGCCCCCGCCGCGCGCAGCGGCAGGTACGCCTCCGGGGTCAGCACCAGGATCAGCACGGCGGTGTGCGCCGCCACCCCGCCGGAGAGCAGCCGCAGGCCGACCGGCACGGCCACCAGCGCCACCGACAGCGTCGCCACCAGCTCCAGCACGAGCGCCGACAGGAACGCCACCCGCAGCGTGCGCATGGTCAGGTCGGTGTGGGCGCGGGCCATGGCGCGCACGGTCTCCGACTGCGCCCGCACCCGCTGGAACAGCCGCAGCGTCGGCAGGCCGCGCAGGACGTCGAGGAAGTGGCCGCCGAGCCGGGCCAGCGCCGCCCACTGGGTGCGCGCTGCCGTGTGCCTGCCGACCAGCGCGGCGAACACCGGCACCAGCGGCAGCGTCAGCGCGACCACCAGCGCCGAGGTCAGGTCGACGAACGCCAGCCGCACCAGGACCGCCAGCGGCACGACCGCCGCGACCGCCACCGCGGGCAGGTACCCGGTGAGGTAGGGGCGCAGCGCGTCCAGACCCCGGGTGAGCAGCGTGACCGTCGACCCGGCGTCCCCGGGCACGCCGTCGAGGACCCGGGTGCGCAGCGAGTGCGTCACCCGGGCCGCGGTGCGGGCCGCGACGACCTCGCGGGCCCAGCCGATCCCGGCCCGCGCCGCGATCGCCAGACCGGCGACCACGGCGGCCGAGACGGTCGGCTCCACCAGGAACGACGCCAGCAGCTCCGCCTGGACCAGCACCGCGACCGCGGTGGCGGCCCCGAACGCGCCGAGGACCGCCAGGTAGCCGCGGCCGCCCGGAAGGGTCCTCACCAGAACACCGGGCGACGGTCGCCCCGGAAGGCCCACCAGCACATGCCCTGGAACGCCGCCACCAGCGGCAGCACGAGCGCGGCGAACCACACCAGCACCCCGAGCGTCGCCGGACCGGCGGCGGCCTCCGCGACCGTGAGCGTGCCCGCCGGGTCGGCGGTCGAGGCCAGCGCGACCGGCCAGCGGGCGGCGCCGATCACCAGCACCGGCAACCCGCACGCCAGGCCTGTGCACAGCGTCGCGCGCGCCGGGCTCAGCCTGGGCGCCACCAGCACGAGCGCGATCACCGCGACCGCGCCGGGCACCGCGATCAGCGGCTCGACGCCGGTCACCCCCACCGCCGCCAGCGCCACGACCGCGCCGACCAGGACCGCGGCGGCCCGGGACAGCACCGGCACGAGCCGCCGGACGTCCACAGTGGAGCGCCAGGTCAGGAACACCGCGCCGTGCACGGCGACCAGCGCGGCGAAGGCCAGCCCGGACACGACCGCGACGGGGGAGAACAGGCTCCCCGAGCGGTGGCCGTCCGCGTCCAGCGGCAGCCCGTTGAGCAGCGCGCCCAGGAACACGCCCCAGCCGACGGCCACGATCCCGGCCCCGCCGACGATCAGCGCGTCCCAGCCCGCTTTGGCGCCCGCGTGCCACCGGCCCCGCAGCTGCACGGCGGCCGTGTAGCCGATGAGCGCGACCAGCAGCGCCACCAGCACCGGGTACAGCGCCGACAGCAGCTCGCCCTCCAGCCGGGGGAACGCGCCGAACAGGACGCCGACCGCCGCCACCAGCCACACCTCGTTGCCCAGGAAGAACGGGCCCGTCGCCGCGAGCACCTCGCGGCGGCGCTCCGGCGGGGCGGCGCGCATCAGCAGCGCGGTTCCGTAGTCGGCGCCCGCGAGCGCGAAGTATCCGGCGAACAGCACGCCGAGCAGGACGAACCACAGCGTCACCACGCCCGCACCTCCTGGGGGACGAACTCCGGGGTCGAGACCGGGCCGCGCCGGGCGACCTTGGCGAGCAGCCGCCAGTCGAGGAACGCCAGCGCGGCGAACATGGCGGTGAAGGCGACGAACGAGAGCAGCATCATCGTCGGATCGGTCTGGCTGGCCGCGTCCTCGGTGCGCAGCAGGCCGTAGACCAGCCACGGCTGCCTGCCCACCTCGCGGAAGACCCACCCGCTGATGGCGGCCACGAACGGCCACGGGATCGCCAGCACCGCCAGCCACAGCGCCCACCTCGGCTGGCGTCTCCGCATGTGCGCCAGCACCAGGTTCGTGATCAGCAGGACGACGCCGATGTTCATCATCAGGGCCAGCGGGATGCCCAGCGCGCCGGTGTCCTCGCCGAGCTTGTCCGGCTGGAGCTCGTTGATGATGGGGAACTGGGCGATGCCCGCGCCGACGACGAACGGCGCGCTCACCGCTGCCGCGATGACGCCCTGGCGCATCGAGCGCCGGAAGAACTCCGTCTCGGCGGTGCCGCGCAGCAGGTGCCACGCGCTGATGCCCGCCATCACCACGCCACCGGTCAGCAGCGCGGCGGTCAGCACGTGCAGGAGCGCCGACCCGAAGGTGGGGTTGGACAGCAGCGCGCCGAAGTCGGTCAGCCGCAGCACACCGTCGCTCAGCTCGTAGCCGACCGGGTGCTGCAGGAACGCGTTCGCGCTCATGATCCACAGCGCGGACGCGTAGGCGGTCAGCGCGACCAGCCAGATCAGCGCCAGGTGCAGGCGCGGGGACAGCCGGTCCCAGCCGAAGATCCACAGGCCGAGGAACGTCGACTCCAGGAAGAACGCGACCAGCGTCTCCACCGCCAGCGGCGCGCCGAACACATCGCCCGCGAAGGCCGACAGCCCGCTCCAGTTCAACCCGAACTGGAACTCCATGACGATCCCGGTGGCGATGCCGACCGCGTAGTTGATCACGTAGAGGTGGCCCCAGAACCGGGTCATCCGCCACAGCACCGGATCGCCCCGGCGATGGGCGCGGGTCTGCGTGATCGCGACCAGGGTGACCAGCCCGAGGGTCAGCAGCACGAACAAGAAGTGGAACGAGGTCGTCACGGCGAACTGCAGCCGGGCGAGCACGAGCGCATCCATAGGTTTGGAGGCTACATGTAGCGTGTCTACCTATGGCGGTGATCCGGGAGACATCAGGGTCGAACCAGGGTCCGAGGGCGGCGCCGGGGTCCGTAAGGTCTGCTGCATGAAGGCCGACGCCCTCCGCGGCCACCTCGACGCCCTGCTGCTGGCCGTGCTCGACGGCCGCCAGCTGCACGGCTACGCGATCATCGAGGCCCTGCAGGCCCGCAGCGGCGGCGCGCTGGACCTGCCGACCGGGACGGTGTACCCGGCGCTGCGCAGGCTGGAGCGCGGCGGGCTGCTGGTCAGCGAGTGGAGCACCGTGGGCGGGCGCAAACGCCGCACCTACCGGCTGACCCCGGCGGGCACGCGGGCGCTGGCCACGGAGCGGTCCGCCTGGCGGGAGTTCACGGCGGCCATCGACGGGATCCTGGGAGGCGGACCGTGGCCCACACAGGCGTGAGCGATCCGATCGCCGACTACATCGCGGCGCTGTCCGCGCGGCTGCGCGGGCCGTCGTCGGCCAAGGCCGACCTGCTCGCCGAGGCCCGCGACGGCCTCGACGACGCCGCCGAGGCCTACGCCGCGGCGGGCCACCCCGACCCGCGCGGGCGCGCCGTGGCCGAGTTCGGCGACCTGACCTGCCTGGCCAGGGCCTACCAGGCCGAGCTGGGCGTCGCCGAGGGCGCGCGGGCGCTGAAGTCGGTGCTCGTCGCCGTCCCGGTCATGCACGCGCTGTGGCAGACCAACCAGCTGGTGTGGATCGGCTCGTGGTCGGAGTACGGCGGGCCGGTGCCCGAGTGGTACCGCGCGGTGGCCGACGTCAACGACTGGATCGGCTGGGTCGTGATGGGCCTTGCCGGGCTGGCGCTGCTCGCCGGGCGGCTGCTGTCCCGGCGCGGGGTCGAGACCCGCAGGCTGGGCCGCGCTGCCGGGTTCCTCGGCGCGGCCGGGTCGTTCGTGCTGCTGCTGAACCTGGTCGTGCTGCTCACCGCGACCGCGAGCCTGGACATGTCCCGGCTGCTGATGCCCCTGCCGTGCCTGGCGGTGGGCGCCGGGATGTTCATCGTGCACGGGCGGATACTCGTGCTCGCGCACCGTTCATTGAAGTTCACGGCGGGTTAACCGTGCGCGGGCGGGGCCGGACGTGCCACCATCGGCCCCGTGACCTCCGCGCTTGTGTACCTCGTCGTCATGGTCCTGGTGGCGGCCGTGGTGTTCCTGCTCGCCTCGGTGGTGTTCGGCCGGGGCGAGGAGCTGCCCGCGCTGCCGCCCGGCGCGTCGCCCACCCGCCTGCCCGCCGACGGGCTGACCGGCGACGACCTGCGCGCCGTCCGCTTCCAGCTGGTGCTGCGCGGCTACAAGATGGCCGAGGTCGACTGGGTGCTGCGGCGCACCGGCGAGGAGCTGGACGCCCTGCGCGCCCGGGTCGCCGAGCTGGAGGCCGCCCGCGCGCCGGAGCCCGCCGACCGGTGATCGACGTCGTGGAGCGGGTCGACGTGGTCGCGCCCGCCGCGGTCGTCTGGGCCGCCGTCACCGACTGGCACAACCAGGGCGCGTGGATGCTGGGCACCCGCGTCCGGGTCATCTCCGGCGACGGCAGGCTCGGCTCGCGGCTGGCGGCGCGCACGGCTGTCGGACCCCTGCGGTTCACTGACCGCATGGAGATCACCCGCTGGGAGCCGCCGGTGGCCTGCGAGGTCGCGCACGTGGGCAGGCTGGTCCGCGGCACGGGCGGCTTCCGCGTCGAGCCCCGGGGCGTCTCGCGCAGCACGCTGGTGTGGTGGGAGCGGCTGGTCCCGCCGCTGGGGCCGCTGGGCGCGGTCGCCTGGCGGCTGACGGGCCCGGCGTTCCGGCTGGGCGTGCGCCACTCGCTGCGCCGGTTCGCCGACTTCGCGGAGTCCCGGGTATGAGGTGCGGGTGGGCGAACACGCCCGAGTACGTCGAGTACCACGACGCCGAGTGGGGCACGCCGCTGCGCGGGGTCCGGGAGATGTTCGAGCGGATCTCGCTGGAGGCGTTCCAGTCGGGCCTGTCGTGGATCACGATCCTGCGCAAGCGCGAGGCGTTCCGGGCGGCGTTCGCGGCCTTCGACCCCGCCGCCGTGGCGGCCTTCGGCGACGGGGACGTGGCCAGGCTGATGGCCGACGCGGGCATCGTCCGAAACCGGGCGAAGATCGACGCGACCATCCGCAACGCGCGCGCGGTGCTCGACCTCGACGTCCCGCTCGACGACCTGCTGTGGTCCTTCGCCCCCGACCGGCCCGGCGCGCGCCCCGCGACGCTGGCCGACGTCCCCGCCGTCACCCCGGAGTCCAAGGCGATGGCCAAGGAGCTCAAGCGGCGCGGGTTCGCCTTCGTCGGGCCGACGACGTGCTACGCGCTCATGCAGGCCACGGGCATCGTCGACGACCACGTCGCCACCTGCTGGCGGGCTAGCGCCCGGTGAACCCCGGCTCGCGCTTGGCCACGAACGCGTCGACCGCCTCGCGGTGGTCGGCGGTGCGACCGGCCTCCGCCTGCGTGCGCCCCTCGACCGCGAGGCCGTCGGCGAGCGAGCCGCCCGCCGAGGCCAGCATGGCCTCCTTGATCTTGGCGTACGCCGTGGTCGGGCCCGCCGCCATCCGCGCGGCCAGCGCGTGGGCCACCGGCAGGACCTCGGCGGCCGGGACCACCTGGGTGACCATGCCGACCCGCAGCGCCTCCTCGGCGGACACGGGCTTGGCGAGCAGCATCATCTCCATGGCGCGGCCGTAGCCGATCAGCCTGGGCAGGGTCCACGACGCGCCCGAGTCGGCGGTCAGGCCCACGTTGGCGAAGGCCATCAGGAACTTCGCCGAGTCCGCGGCGATCCGCAGGTCGCACGCGTAGGCGAAGGACGCGCCCGCACCCGCTGCCATCCCGTTGACCGCGGCGATGATCGGCTTAGGCAGTGCCGTGATCGCCGTCACAATCGGGTTGTAGTGCGCCTCGACGGTCGACAGCGGGGCCGGGTCGTTCGCGGCCAGCAGGGCCATGTGCTCCTTGAGGTCCTGGCCCGCGCAGAACGCCTTGCCAGCGCCCGTCAGGACCACCGCGCGGACCGCGTCGTCCGCCGCGGCGGCGACCAGGGCGGCGAGCAGGGCCTCCTTGAGCTCCACCGTCAACGAGTTGAACGCGTCCGGTCGGTTCAACGTCAGCGTCCGGACGCCGTCGCGGTCCTCGGTGAGCAGCGCGGTCAAGCCAACCTCCGATGTCAGGCCGTTTTGCGGCCGGTGGTCAAACAGCCGTCGACGAACTCCGCCGCGGCCGGGGCGAACAACGCGGTCCTGGTGTCGAAGAACGCCGCGGCGGCCGTCCCCGGCCACGGCGTGGGCAGCAGGTCCTCGGGCAGGCCCGGGTCGCGGAACAGGAACTTGCGCCAGGCGTGCAGCAGGCGCTGGCAGGCCGCGAACGCCGCAGCCGGGTCCGCCGCGTCCACACCGGACAACCGGGCCGACCACTCGGCCACGAACCCCGCGTACTCCGCGCCCAGCTCGGTGAGGTCCCACGCGCTGGCGGCCAGGTCGGCGTCGTCGCCGTCCAGGGCGCCGTGGAAGACGCGGGCGCGCACGCCCTCGGCGGCCAGCACCTCGTCCAGCCCGGCCGACGGGCGCGGGGCCACCCAGGTCGCCGGGCCGAGCGGGCCGTAGCCGAGCAGGCGCAGCGACGAGGTCAGCCGGTCGCGGGCGGTGCGGGCGGGCAGCTCGGACAGCGCGACCACGTGCCAGCGGCCGTCCCAAGTGGAAGCGCCCAGCCGGTAGATCCGCGACCCGGCCTCCGCCAGCCGCCGCTCGGCCCGCTCGGTCAGCGCGTAGCCGGGGCCGTCGGGCAGGCGGCGCGGGGTCAGCCAGCCCTGGCGCACCATTCTGGACACCGCGGTCCGGATCGCGGGCGCGCCGAAGTCGAGCGGGGCCAGCAGCCGGACCAGGGCGGCGATGGTGGCCGCGCCGCCCCGCCCGCGCAGGTAGGCGCCGTAGACGTCGAACAGGGCCGAACGGGCACGCACGTGGAGTGAGTCTGTCAGTCCGAACCGGCCCCGCGCCACCATCGTGGCCGGTCACCGACACGCGATGATCGGTTCCGATTTCACCGCCGCGACCGGATAGGGGAGAATAGCGACAGCCCGGCCGGTTCCTCCCGGCCTGGTAGGCAGGCTATGACGGAGGGAGCACGCTATGGCGGCCATGAAGCCCCGGACCGGTGACGGTCCCCTCGAGGTGACGAAGGAGGGCCGGGGCATCGTGATGCGCGTCCCGCTGGAGGGCGGCGGGCGGCTCGTCGTGGAGATGACTCCGGACGAGGCGGCCAACCTCGGCGAGGCTCTCAAGAACGCCGTCGGCTGACCCGACCCCTCCCTTCCCCACCCGTCAACCCGGAGGAACGCTTGCCCACGCCGGTGCCCACGGTGCCTTCGCCGCTGCCCGCCGTCGAGGTCGCCGCCGCGCCGCGCGCGGGCGTGCCGACCGTCGTCATCGCTCGTCCCGCCGACGAGGGCGGCCAGCCGACCTTCGGCGACCCCGGGCTCACCCCGGACTGGGCGACCGCGCTGGGCCTGACCGGCAAGGCCGGTGAGGTCCAGCCCGCGCCCCCCGGCGGCGCCGCCCGCTGGGTGGTCGGCGTCGGCGCGGGCGCGGCGGCGGACTGGGGCGCGGCCGGGGCCGCGCTGGCCAGGACCGCCCAGGACCGGCTCACCGCGGAGACCCCGCAGGCCGAGCGCTCCCTCCAACTCGAACCGCCCGCCGACCTCCCGGACGACGCCATCGCCGCGTTCGTGCGCGGCGTGCTGCTCGGCGGCTACCGCTTCACCGTCTGCGGGGCCGAGCAGGCGCCCCGGCTGCGCGGGCTGCGGCTGGTCGTGTCCGATCCGGACCGTCGCGAGCGGATCGGCGCGCTGGCCCGGCGGGCCGAGGTGCTGGCCGGGGCCACGGCGTTCGCCCGTGACCTCGCCAACACCCCGTCCAACGTCAAGGACCCGGCCTGGCTGGTCAAGACCATCGGCAGGGCCGCGGTCAAGGTGTCCGGTGTGGACGTCGTGGTGCGCGACGAGCGGTGGCTGGCCGAGCGCGGCTTCGGCGGCCTGCTGGCCGTCGGCGGCGGCTCGGCGCGCCCGCCCCGGCTGCTGGAGCTGACCTACGCCCCCTCGGGCGCGAAGGGGCCGCACCTGGTCCTCGTCGGCAAGGGCATCACGTTCGACACCGGCGGCATCTCGGTCAAGCCAGCCGACGGCATGCACCTCATGCGCACGGACATGGCGGGCGGCGGCGCGGTCGCCGCGGCCACCATCGCCATCGCCCGGCTCGGCCTCCCGGTGCGGATCACCGCGCTGGTGGCGTGTGCCGAAAACCACATCTCCGGCTCCGCCTACCGCCCCGGCGACGTCGTCACCCACTACGGCGGGCAGACGACCGAGATCGTCAACACCGACGCCGAGGGCCGGATGGTCATGGCCGACGCCCTCGTCTACGGCCACCGCGACCTCGGCGCCGACCTGCTGGTCGACGTGGCCACCCTGACCGGGGCCATGAAGGTCAGCCTCGGCCTGCGCACCGGCGGCCTCTTCGCCACCGACGACGACCTCGCCGCGCGCATCGACGCCGCAGGCGCGGCCGCGGGCGAGGCGTGGTGGCGGATGCCGCTGCTGGACGACCACGCCGACGACGTCGTCTCCACCATCGCCGACCTGCGGCAGTGCCCGCCCGGCCCGGGCGGCATCACCGCGGCGCTGTTCCTGCGGGAGTTCACCGGCGGCCTGCCGTGGGCGCACCTGGACATCGCGGGCCCGGCGCGCGCGGAGAAGTCCTACGGCGACGTCGTGCCCGGCGCGACCGGCTTCGCGGCGCGGACGCTGGTGGGCCTGGCCGAGTCGCTCTCCGGCTGACCGAAGAGGCGGTCGAGCAGGGCGAACTTGGCCACGAACACCGGCAGCCCGCCGAGGACGTAGGCCAGGTTCAACACCAGCGTGCGGGAGCCCCGGTCGTCGATCATCGGACCGACCAGGGCGTCGGCCAGCGTGGTCAGGCCGACCGACACCAGCCCGCCCAGGGCCGTCACCACCAGGTAGCCCACCACCTGGCGGGTCAGCCTCGGCCTGCCCCGCTGGCCCCACGCCCACCAGCGGATCATCACGAAGTGCGGGAGCGCGCCCGCGGCGAACCCGATCGTGCTCGCCGTCAGCGCGCCCACGCTGGCCTGCGAGTACAGCACCCACAGGACCAGCTGCGTGATGCCCGTCGCGGTCAGCGAGGCGACCGTGTACCGGGTGAACCGAGGTCCCACACGGACCACCGTATGTCTCACCTCCTGATCGAGCTCTCAGCCGCCCGGTAGACCTCGACGGTCCGCGCCGCCACCGACTCCCAGGAGAACTCCCGCTCGGCGCGCGCCCGCCCGGCCGCGCCCATCGCCGCCGCCCTGGCCGGGTCGGCGAGCAGCGCGTTCACCGCGTCGGCCAGGCCCGCCTCGTAGGCGTCGGCGTCCGCGGAGTAGCGCACCAGCAGGCCCGTCTCGCCGTGCGCCACGACCTCCGGGATGCCGCCCACGTCGGATGCCACCACCGCGGTCGCGCACGCCATCGCCTCCAGGTTCACGATGCCCAGCGGCTCGTACACCGAGGGGCACACGAACACTGTCGCCGCCGTGAGGAACTGCCGCAGCTCGGCGGCGGGCAGCATCTCCTGGATCCAGTGGACGCCCTCGCGCGCGGCGGCCAGCCGGGCCACCGCCGCCCTGGTCTCCTCGGCGATCTCCGGGGTGTCCGGGGCGCCCGCGCACAGCACGACCTGCGCGTCCGGCGCGATGGCGTGGGCGGCGGCGACGAGGTGGGCGAGGCCCTTCTGGCGCGTTATCCGCCCGACGAACAGCACGATCGGCCGGTCCGGGTCCACCCCGAACCGGCGCAGCGCGTCGGTCTCGGGCACCGGCCGGTACTCGACGGTGTCGATGCCGTTGCGCACGACGTGGACGCGGTCGGGGTCGAGCGAGGGGTAGCAGTCCAGCACGTCGGCGCGCATGCCCTCGCTGACGGCGATGACGGCGGCCGCGGCCTCGTACGCGGTCCGCTCGACCCAGGACGACACGCGGTAGCCGCCGCCGAGCTGCTCGGCCTTCCACGGCCTGCGCGGCTCCAGCGAGTGCGCGGTGACCACGTGCGGGACGCCGTGCAGCAGGGCGGCCAGGTGACCGGCCATGTTGGCGTACCAGGTGTGCGAGTGGACCAGGTCCACGCCCGCCGTCGCGGCCGCCATCGACAGGTCCGCCGACAGCGTCCGCAGCGCGGCGTTGGCGTCCTCGAGGCCGAGCGGGTTGTGCGCGACGGCGCCCTCCCGGGGCGCGCCGAAGCAGTGCACGTCCACCTCGACCAGCTCGCGTAGCCGGGGCACCAGGAAGCCCACGTGCACGCCCGCCCCGCCGTAGACCTCCGGCGGGTACTCCCTCGTCAGCAATCCGATCCGCACAGGTCGAACGGTAGCCGTCGACCAGGTGCGCGAACGCGGTGCGGCGGCCGGGTGAACGCGGTGTCAACGACGCGCGGCCCGCCGTGTCGCATCTGGCCGTGATCGCCCGGGGCGAATAGTGTCCATCTCGTGAAAGGGCAGCCGCGCGTACTCGGGATCGTGCTCGCGGGCGGCGAGGGCAAGCGGCTCTGGCCGCTGACCGCCGACCGGGCCAAGCCTGCCGTGCCCTTCGGCGGCAACTACCGGCTGGTCGACTTCGTGCTGTCCAACCTGGTCAACGCGGGCTTCCACCAGCTGTGCGTGCTGACCCAGTACAAGTCGCACTCGCTGGACCGGCACATCTCCACGACCTGGCGGCTGTCGAACGTGCTCGGCCAGTACGTCACGCCCGTGCCCGCGCAGCAGCGCCTGGGCAAGCGCTGGTACACCGGCAGCGCGGACGCCATCTACCAGTCGCTGAACCTCGTCTACGACGAGGAGCCCGACTACATCGCGGTCTTCGGCGCCGACCACGTGTACCGGATGGACCCCGCGCAGATGCTCGCCCGGCACATCGAGTCCGGCGCGGGCGTCACGGTCGCGGGCATCCGGGTGCCGAGGGCCGAGGCGCGCGCGTTCGGCTGCATCGACTCCGCCGCAGACGGCCGCATCACCCGGTTCCTGGAGAAGCCCGCCGACCCGCCGTCGGTGCCCGACGACCCGGACGTCACCTTCGCGTCGATGGGCAACTACATCTTCTCCTGCCGCACGCTGCTGGAGGCCCTGCGCGCCGACGCTGCCGACCCCGACTCCGTCCACGACATGGGCGGCGACATCATCCCCATGCTGGTCGACGCCGGGGTGGCGCACGTCTACGACTTCGACGACAACGACGTGCCCGGCGCCACCGAGCGCGACCGCGGCTACTGGCGCGACGTGGGGACCATCGACGCCTACTACGAGGCGCACATGGACCTCGTCTCCGCGCACCCGGTGTTCAACCTCTACAACCGCGAGTGGCCCATCCGCACCGCCACGCCGCCGCTGCCGCCCGCGAAGTTCGTGCACGAGGGCACCGCGCGCGACTCCATCGTCGGCCCCGGGTCGATCATCTCCGGCGCCTCGGTGCTGCGGTCGGTCGTGTTCTCCGACGTCGTCATCGAGGACGGCGCGGTCGTGGAGGGCAGCGTGCTGCTGCCGGGCACCCGCATCGGCAAGGGCGCGACCGTCCGGCGGGCGATCCTGGACAAGAACGTGGTGGTCTCCGACGGCGTGCGCATCGGCGTCGACCCCGAGCTGGACCGGGCGCAGTACACCGTCAGCGCGGGCGAGGTCGTGGTCCTGGGGAAGGGCTTCAGAGCCGGGTGAGCTCGCCGCTCTTGGCGGCCACGAGCAGGCCGTCGGCCAGCGTGAGGGGGACCAGGCGGTCGTCGGCGCGCACGGCCCGGACGAGGTCGCGTAAGTTCGCGCCGTCGGCGAAGGCCAGCACGCCGCCCGGGCGCAGCAGGCGGACGGCCTCGTCGTGGTAGGCGGCGTAGTCGCCCTTGGCGGCGTCGACGAACAGCAGGTCGTAGCCGCCGTCGGTGAGCCGGGGCAGCACGTCGAGCGCGCGGCCCATGATGAGCCGGGTGCGGCCGGGGGCGATGCCCGCCGCGCGCAGCGCCCGCTTGGCCTCGGCCTGGTGCTCCGGCTCGACGTCGATCGAGGTCAGCACGCCGTCGGAGACCATGCCGCGCAGCAGGTAGAGGGCGCTGACGCCGGTGCCCGTGCCGATCTCGACGACGGCCTTCGCCCGCAGTACGGTGGCCAGGAACCGCAGCGCCGCCCCGACGCCCGGGGCGATGGCCGGGCAGCCCAGCGCCGCCGCGCGGGCCCGCGCGGCGCTCAGCGAGTCGTCCTCGACGACGGGCGTATCCGGTGCCACAGGGAGGCAGGTTAGCGCCGGTTGTCCCGAAATCGGGTGAACCTGCCCGGAAGGTCACGCTCCGGGATCACGGTTTCTCAGGGACGTCTCAGGTCACTCTCACGGTGGGCTCATCGTCGCGCGCCAGACTTGTCACCAACGGCGGGTCCGAGCGGGGGAACTTCGGCACATGGGGAACACAGGGCGAGCGACGAACGTTGACCAGGGCAACAGCCTCCAGGAGGTGCACATCCCCGCGATGACGCAGACGGTGCCGGTCGAGGACGTGGAGTGGGTCACCCCGTCCTGGGACGAGGTCGTGCGCGAGCACGCCGACCGCGTGTACCGACTCGCCTACCGGCTTTCCGGGAACAAGTACGACGCCGACGACATCACCCAGGATGTCTTCATCAAGGTGTTCCGCTCGCTGAACAGCTACAAGCCCCAGACGTTCGAGGGCTGGCTGCACCGCATCACGGTCAACATCTTCCTCGACATGGTCCGCCGCAAGGGCCGGGTCAAGATGCACGCGCTGCCGGAGAACAGCGAGCGCATCAAGGGCGAGGAGCCCAGCCCCGAGGACATCTACGCCGACACCCACCTCGACCCCGACCTGCAGGCCAGCCTCGACGAGCTGCCCCCCGACTTCCGCGCCGCGGTCGTCCTCTGTGATGTGGAAGGCCTCTCGTACGAGGAGATCGGCGCCACGCTTGGGGTTAAGCTCGGAACCGTGCGCAGCCGAATCCACCGGGGACGCCAGGCCCTGAAGGCCTCGCTGGAACGCCGCCGAGACCTCGCCGCCGCCGCGGAGGCCACCTCATGAGTTGGGGCCTGTCCGAACAGCACCTGCTGCCGGACGCCGTCGTCGCGTTCGTCGACGGCGAGCTGTCGGCAGGCGCCCACCAGCGCGCGGCCCAGCACGCCGCCCGCTGCTCCTGCTGCTCGGCCGAGATAGCCGCCCAGCGCCAGGCCAGGGCCGCTGTCCGTGGGGCAGACGCCCCCGGCGCCCCAGCGGGCCTGCTGGCCGCGCTGCGCGCCATCCCGCACGAGGTGGACCTCCCCTCGGCCCCCGACAACCTCGCCATGACCCCCGACGGCCAGTTCGTCACCGTCCAACGCCCCGAGGCCTTCCCCGGCGGCGAACCCCTCGGCTCCTCCCCCCGCCTAGGCGAGGGCCGAGCCGTCCTCGGCCGCCGCGCAGGCGCGGGCGTAGTCGTCTCCGGCCTCATGCTGGGCGCCTTGGCCCTGGTCAACTCCGGCGACCAACCCCCCATCCAGTCCCCCGCGGCCTGGATGCAGTCGCCCCCCGACCCAGCGGACGCCGAACCCGCCACCACCTCGGTAGGCTTCGGCCTCTTCTCCGCCCGCTGAGCACCCGCCAGAGGGCCAAGCAAGCCACTGCCCGGGTAGAGCCCGTGGGCGGCAGGGGAAGTAGGCCCGGCCGGCCGACAGCCCCAGGCACACGGCAAACGGACAAGGGCAGGCGGTTCGGGGGCAGCGGCCAACGCCAGAGGTCGAGGGCCGGGGGCTGGGAGCCAGGGGCCAGGGGTCAAGAGCCAGCGGCCAGGGCCAGGCACCAGGGGCCAGAGCCCATGGCCAGCGGCCAGGAGCCCAGGGCCAGCGGCCGGGAGTCGAGGGCAGGGGCCGAGCGCCAAGGGCCAGAGCCCAGGACCAGCGGCCAGGAGCCCAGGACCAGCAGCCACGGGCCAAGTGTGGCAGGGCCATCGCAAGCACCCACTAAACGCAACACGCCCCGGACAACTGTCCGATGGGGCGGACTCGCATTCGTGGGGAGCGAGACGGTGCTACCCTAGCTCGGCGCGGAACGGCTTCGCCGCTCCGCCCTTCTTTCCGCGCCGCGCCGTCTCGCTTAGGGGCCCCGCGAATGCGAGTTCGCCCCATCGGACACCAAGAAGCAACTCGCGTCAAAACCCCTGCGCGCGAAAGGCAAGGGGAGAGCGAGACCCCGACGAACAGGGTCTTCACCGCCCCCCATGCATGCTGTACCACGATGAACGACCAGCCACCTGCCACGCCCGAGATCCCACCCGACCAGCGGGTGGGCCCTCGCCCCCTCCAGCGGCCCGCCGTCGATCCGGCGGAATCCGCCGTCTTCGGGCGTCCCTCCGGCGTGGAAGGCGCGTTCGCCGCCACCGGTCCCACCCTCAACACCCTCCGCCAGGCCCCGCCCACCACCGAGGCGCTCGCCTCCGCGTTCGGCAGGCCCGAGGGCCAGCGGGACACCCTCCAGCGCCCCCCGGGCCACGGCTCGAACGCCCCCGACGACGAGGACCCGATGTGGTCCGGCGACCAGAACCCGTGGCGCGATCCGGGCGCGGGCGCCGTCATCGGTCCTCCCGCCCTGGACCGCGACGACGACGCCGCGGCGAAGGCGGCGCCCGGGGACCGGGGACGGCAGCTGAGCCTGCCCGAGGTGCTCTTCGGCAGGCGGGTCAAGCCGTCCGCGCTGGTCGTGCTCGGGGTCGTCGCGTTGCTGATCGGGGCGGCGGGCGGAATCGGGGGCTGGCTGCTCGCCCGCGGCGGCGACAGCCTGACCAGGGACGTCACCCTCGCCGAGGCGCAGCCGGGCAAGGAGCGCCCGCCCGGTTCGGTGGCCGACATCGCCGCCCGCGTGCGGCCCGCGGTCGTCTCCATCGAGGTGAAGCTGGAACGCGGGGGCGGCGGGTTCGGGTCGGGCGTCGTCATCGACGGCGCCGGGTACATCGCCACCAACTGGCACGTCGTCACCCTGGAGGGCCGCGCCGACGAGACCGCGCGGATCACCGCGCTGTTCACCGACGGCACGCGCGCCGAGGCGACCATCGTCGGCACCGACCCCAAGACCGACCTGGCCGTGATCAAGGTCGACGTGGACAACCCCACCGTGCTCCAGTTCGGGAACTCCGACGAACTGCAGGTCGGGGACGCCGTCATCGCGATCGGGTCGCCACTGGGGCTGACCGACACCGTCACCGAGGGCATCGTCAGCGCCCTGCACCGCCCGGTGGTCGCAGGCGGCGACAACGGGACCGCGCCCATCACCTACGACGCGATCCAGACCGACGCGGCCGTCAACCAGGGCAACTCCGGCGGTCCGCTGGTGGACTCGACCGGCGCGCTGGTCGGCATCAACTCGGCGATCCGCAGCAGCGCGGGCAACACGGGCAGCGTCGGCCTCGGCTTCGCCATCCCGTCGAACGACGCCCGCCGCATCACCGAGGCGCTGATCCGCGACGGCCGGGTCGCGCACGCCGACCTCGGCGCCAACGTGCGGTCGGTCTCGGCAGACACCGCCGAGGGCGCGCAGGTCGTCAACGTCACCGAGGGTGGCGCCGCGCACAGCGCGGGCATCGTCGAGGGCGACGTCATCCGCAAGGTCGGCGACCGCCAGGTCCGCACCGCCGCGGAGCTCACCGTGGCCGTGCGCGCGAACCGCCCGGGGGACACTGTTCCCGTCGTGTTGGCCCGGCAGGGGCAGGAGCTCACGATTCAGGTAACCCTGGGCTCGGACTGATTGGCTAGTCTGGGGCCAGGAGCGAGCGCGGAGGTGTCAGGGTGTTCGAGAGCATCGGCTGGGCCGAGATCCTGGTTCTCGGCATCGCCGGGCTGTTCATCCTGGGCCCGGAGCGGCTGCCCGACGCGGCCGCCTGGCTCGGGCGCAGCATCCGCAAGGTCCGCGACTTCGCCACCGGAGCCCGCGACCAGCTGAAGAACGAACTGGGCCCGGAGTACGACGACATCCGCAAGCCCCTTGAGGACCTGCGCAGGCTGCGCAACTTCGACCCGAAGCAGATGATGGCCAACCACCTCTTCGGCGACGACCACGACGGCACCAAGCCCAACGGCTACGCCCCGCAGCCCCCGATCCCGCAGATCAAGCCCGCCGCCCCGCCCGCCCCGGAGAAGAAGCCGGACTTCGACCCCGACGCGACCTGATCCCGGCCCCATTGGGGGTGCAGGGAGAAGCGACGCCGAGTCGCGCAGGCTGGTGGTCGAGCACCTCGGCGCGACCGCTCACGTCGTCCAGGCCGGCTACCGGCTGAACAGGCGCCCACGACCCCCGCGAGCGGTGAAAGCCCGCTCGCAGGGGGACAGGGCTAGCGGCCCGCGGGGCTGACGGAGAGCATGCGGCCCGCCAGGCCGCGGGCGCGGACGGTGAGCTTGCCCGCGATCTCGTGCAGCACCTTCGCCGCCGGGGCGTCGGGCTGGGACGTGACCAGCGGCTCGCCCGCGTCGCCGCCCTCGCGGAGGCGGGGGTCGAGGGGGACCTGGCCGAGCAGGGGGACGTCCGAGCCGACGGCCTGGGTCAGCGAGTCCGCGACGGCCTGGCCGCCGCCGGTGCCGAAGACGTCCATGCGGGTGCCGTCGGGCATCTCCAGCCAGGACATGTTCTCGATCACGCCCGCCACCCGCTGCCGGGTCTGCAGGGCGATGGCGCCCGCGCGCTCGGCGACCTCGGCCGCTGCCTGCTGGGGGGTGGTGACGACCAGGATCTCCGCGTTGGGGATCAGCTGGGCGACGGAGATGGCGATGTCGCCGGTGCCCGGCGGCAGGTCGAGCAGCAGCACGTCCAGGTCGCCCCAGAAGACGTCGGCGAGGAACTGCTGGAGGGCGCGGTGCAGCATCGGGCCGCGCCAGACGACCGGGGTGTTGCCGGGGGTGAACATGCCGATGGAGATCACCTTCACGCCGTTGGCCTGCGGCGGGAGGATCATCTTCTCGACCTTGGTCGGCTTGTCGGTCGCGCCGACCATGCGCGGGATCGAGTGGCCGTAGATGTCGGCGTCGACGATGCCGACCTTGAGGCCGCGCGCGGCCATGGCGACCGCGAGGTTGACCGTCACGCTGGACTTGCCGACGCCGCCCTTGCCGGAGGCCACGCAGTACACCCTGGTCAGCGAGCCGGGCTCGGCGAACGGGATGCGCGGCTCCTCGGCGTCCCCGCGCAGCGACTTGCGCAGGGCGGTGCGCTGCTCGTCGGACATGACGTCGAGTTCGACGGCGACCGAGACCACGCCGGGCAGAGCCGACACCGCGGCGGTGACATCGCGGGTGATCTTGTCGCGCAGCGGACAGCCCGCCACCGTCAGGTACACGCCCACGTCCACCCGGCCGTCCGGGTGCACGGTCACGTCCTTGACCATGCCCAGCTCGGTGATCGGCCGGTGGATCTCGGGGTCCTGCACCCCCGCGAGCGCGGCGCGCACGGCCTCGGTGCTGGGGACCTGCTGCGTGGAAGTCACCTATCCATGTTACGGAGTGGTAGGCCGCTGTCCGCATGGCCCGCGCCACACGGGCTGGTGGCGAGGCGGCCAACCACGCTCCGTACGATCGGCAGTCTCTCCCCGTGAAGGAGGACGCCGTTGACGGTGCCGCAGCAGGCCGCCCGGCCGACCCGAGAACAGCTCGCCGCCTGGCGGAACTTCCTGCGCGCGCACGCCCGCATCACGCGCAGCCTGGAGGCCGAGCTGGTGGCCGAGCAGCGCCTCTCCCTCGGGTCATACGACGTGCTGCTCCAGCTCGCCGAGGCGCCGAGGCGGCGGCTGCGGATGGCCGAGCTGGCCGACGCCGTCCTGCTGTCGCGCTCCGGCGTGACCCGCCTGGTCGACCGGCTGGAGCGCGCGGGCCTGGTGGCCCGCGAGCGGGTCGCGGGCGACGGGCGCGGCGTGGTCGCCGCGCTCACCGAGCGTGGTCTCGACACCCTCAGGACGGCGTCGCACACGCACCTGGCGGGCATCGTGCGCCACTTCGTCGCCCACCTCGACGCCGCCGAGCTGGCCGAGATCGGCCGGATCTGCGGGGACCTCGCCGACCAGCCGGAGTGAGGGTCAGAACGGCAGTTCGTCGCGGGACTTGCGCCGGGGCTCCCCGGACAGCCCGGTCCTGAGCTTCTCCAGCTCGCCGCGCAGGTAGTCGCGGGTGGCGACCTCGCCGATCGCCAGCCGCAGCGCGGCCAGCTCGCGGGCCAGGAACTCGGTGTCGGCCTTGGTCTGCGCGGCGCGCGCCCGGTCCTCCTCCAGCGACACCCGGTCCCGGTCGTCCTGGCGGTTCTGGGCCAGCAGGATCAGCGGGGCGGCGTAGGCGGCCTGGGTGGAGAACGCCAGGTTCAGCAGGATGAACGGGTAGGGGTCCCAGCGCAGCGACACCGCCACCAGGTTCAGCGTGATCCAGACGACGACGATCAGCGTCTGCCAGAACAGGAACTTGCCGGTGCCGAGGAACCGGGCCAGCCGCTCGGAGAACCGGCCGAAGGCCTCCGGGTCGAACCGGACCCGGAGGCTGCGCGGCGCCCTCGGCTGGTCGAGCCTGCGGCGGAATGTCGGCTCAGGCACCGATGACCCCTTCGGAATGCCGCCAGCCCTCGGGGAGCAGGTGGTCCAGCACGTCGTCGACCGTGATCGCCCCGACCAGGTGCTCGCCGTCGTCGACGACCGGCGCGCACACCAGGTTGTAGGTGGCGAAGAAGCGGGTGACCTCCAGCAGCGTGTCGGCGGGCCGCAGGGCGGTCAGGTCGCGGTCGACCAGCCCGGCCACCAGGTCCGACGGCGGCTCGCGCAGCAGCCGCTGCGTGTGCACCAGGCCGAGGTAGCGCCCGGTCGGGGTGGCGCTCGGCGCCCTGCACACGAACACCATGCTGGCCAGCGCCGGGGTGATGTCGGGGTTGCGCACCCTGGCCAGCGCCTCGGCGACGGGGGAGTCGGGGGCCACCACGATCGGCTCGGGCGTCATGAGCCCGCCCGCGCTGTCGTGGCTGTACTCCAGCAGCCGCTTGACCGGTGCCGACTCCTCCGGCGCCATGAGTTCGAGGAACCGGTTCTTGTCCGGCTCGGACAGCTCGGCGAGCAGGTCCGCGGCGTCGTCGGGGTCCATCGCCTCCAGCACGTCGGCGGCGCGCTCCTCGTCGAGGTGGCGCAGCAGGTCGGTCTGGGCGGTCTCGGACAGCTCCTCGATGACGTCGGCCAGCCGCTCGTCGTCGAGGGCGTCGGCGACCTCGTAGCGGCGCTTGGCTGGCAGCTCCTGCATGGCCTTGGCCACGTCGGCCGCCCGCATGGACTCGAAGACGGCCAGCAGCCGGTGCGCGTCCTGCGGCTGCCCCACCAGCTCGGTGATGCCCGGCGCGCGCACCTCCGACCAGTCCAGCACCTCGACCGGCCCGCGCCTGCCGAGCCGCCCGGTGCGCTCGCGCACGGCGATGCGCCCCAGCACCCAGTCGCGGGTCCGGGTCGGCTCCATCGCGGTGTCCACCACGACCGCGCTGCGCCCGGACTCGATGACCGTGACGCGCGCGTCCAGCAGCTGACCGATCACCAGCACCTCGTGCGGGCGTTTGGTGAAGTGCCGCATGTTGACCAGGCCCGTGGCCAGCGTGACCGCCTGCGGCTCGATCGCGGCGACCCGCAGCATCGGCACGAAGATCCGCCGCCGGGTCGCCAGCTCGACGACGAGGCCGAGCACCCGGGGCGGGGCGCCGTCGGCGCGCAGCCCGGCCACCAGGTCGCCGATCTTGCCGATCGACTCGCCGTCCGGGCCGAACACCGGCAGCCCGACCAGCTGCGCCGCGAACACCCTGGTGGTAGCCACGCCGGTCAGGCTAGCCGCCTGTCGACGTGCTCACCGGTCAACGCGTCCCCCGTGTCCGTGCGCTGGTAGCGCACCGAGCGACCGTCGCGGTACTTGGCGACCAGGCCCGCGTCGCGCAGCACGGCGAGGTGGTGGGAGACGGTGGCGGCGGCGAGCCCGTGCCGCCTGCTCAGCTCCGTGGTGGTGCTCGGGCGGTCGAGGCTGATCAGCAGGCGGGCGCGGGTGGCGCCGACCAGCCGGTCCAGCGACGACGGTCCCGCCGCGTCGGGACCGCCGACCGCCGGGTACATCAGCACGCTGTCGTCGGGGTTGCCCAACTGGCTGAACAGGTTCGGCCAGGCCAGCACCGACGGCGAGAGCACCAGCTCGTCCCCGTTGAGCTCGTAGGTCTCGGTGTACGGCTTGTCGATCTCGATGCGGCCGTTGGCCCAGCGGGTCTTGGCGTGCAGGGAGTCGATGAGCGCGCCGATGCCCCCGGCGGCCATCGTGCGGGCCCGCCGCGCGAGGTCGGCGTCGATGCGGGCGCGCAGCCCCGGCCAGTCGTCGGCCATCGCCGCGGCCCAGAACCGCGCCATCCCGTTCGCGGCGCGCCTGGCGAACGTGCCGGACTCGGCGGCCGCGCGCAGCCGGGGATCGGCGCCGTGGGTGGCCGCGGCGAGCTGGGCCATGACCGCCTCGGCCGACGTGGCGGCCATCCGCTCCAGCTGCTGGGCGAACACGCGGTCGGCGGGCACGGCGGCGGGCTTGGGGGTCAGCAGGTCGGGGATCGACTTGGGCGGCGACGCGGCGAACAGCACCGCCACCAGCCGCACGTCCGGGTCGCGCAGGGCGAACCGGGCCGTGGGGCCGGGATCGCCGTAGAGCGGGTGCGGGAGGCCGCCCGCGGTGTAGGCGAGCCACTCCATGGCCTCGGTGGCGGGCGATGGGGCCAGCCGGACCCGGGCGAGCGCGGCCGCGTCCAGGCGCACAACCATCACGCGCCCAGCCTAGTGACCATTCGAGCACGATCGAATAGCTGGCGGTGGCGGCATCGGACGCGGTGTGCTGGTCCCGCCACGGCGTGGGGGGAAGGCGCTGTGGACGCCGGGGACTGGGGGTGCGGCCGGGGTTCGCCCCGGCCGCCCCCGGTGTCCCCGGCGGGCCGTTCAGCTCAGGGCGTCGATGATCGCCTCGGCGCTCTGGCCTGCCGGATCGTCATCGTCGGACCAGAGCCAGGACTCGACAGCGCGCACCAAGGTCCACTTGCGGGCCTTGGCCCGGTCCATGCCGGTGGCCTCGACCAGCGCGTCCAGCCGGTCGGCGAGGTCGCCGTCGGTGTGGCGGTTCCACAGCATCGGGATCAGGCCGAACTCCGGGTCGCCCGCGATCGGCTTGGGGTCGATGACCAGCCAGGGCTCCCGCGCGCCGCCGAGCACGTTCTCGTAGTGCAGGTCCTCGTTGACCAGCCGCGAGGCCGACACCGGGCCGAGTTCGCGGCAGTAGGCCACGGCGCGGTCGATCAGCTCGTCGTCGACGGCCTCGCCGGTCGCCTTGAGCGCGGCGTTGTCGGCGGGCAGGTCGACGGCCAGCCGCTCGGCGACCGCGCGCAGGTGGCGCACCGGCGCGGGCGCGGGCCGGTCGAGGCGGCGGATCAGCTCGGCGGTGATCTCCAGGGCCTTGTCCAGCGGGACGTCCATCAGGGTGCGGTCGGCGTCGAGGCGTTCGAGCAGCAGGCTCCAGCCGTCGGCGGTCAGCAGCCGGACCGCGCCGTCGCCGTCCCACAGGCGCAGGGCCAGCGCCTCGTGCTCGGCCTCCGGGTGCGGCCAGCCGATCTTGAGCACCGCGGGCGCGCCGTCGGCGCGGCGGACCGGCTGCACCACCGAGCAGAAGCCATGCCACGACGGGCCGTCCGGGCGCAGGGACCAGCGGTCCAGCATCGCCGCGCCCTGCGCGGGCAGGCTGGCCAGCCAGGCCCGGCCCGCCTCGCCCTCCCGGTCGGCGAAGCCCTCGGCGAAGGCCGGTGGGATGTCGAACACCCTGCTCCCTCATGTCGTTGGTCACGATGGCGGTCCGGCAGGGCCCGTGGTCGACTAGAACATCTAGTCAGTTACCGGCCGGTAGACAGCTCGGAGGCCCGATGCGTTCCCCCAAGGACTTCTTCCGCCCACTCGCCGTCGGCGCGCCGGAACCGCTGCGGGAGGTCCCGTTCCGGCCCTCCCGGATGATTCACTTCTTCGACCCGAGCAACGAGAAGATGGCCGCCAAGGTTCCCGCCATGGCGGCGCAGACCGATGTGCTGCTGGGCAACCTGGAGGACGCCGTCCGCGCCGACCGCAAGGAGGCGGCGCGGGCCGGGCTGGTCGCGGTGGCCAAGACCACCGACTTCGGCGACACGCAGCTGTGGACCCGGGTCAACAGCCTGGACTCGCCGTGGGTGCTCGACGACCTGATCACGCTGGTGACCGAGATCGGCGACAAGCTCGACGTGATCATGATCCCCAAGGTCGAGGGCGCCGCGGACATCCACTACGTCGACCGGCTGCTCGCCCAGCTGGAGGCCCGCGCGGGCCTGACCAGGCCGCTGCTGGTGCACGCGATCCTGGAGACCGCCAGCGGCGTGGCCAACGTCGAGGAGATCGCCACCGCGAGCCCGCGCATGCAGGGCATCTCCCTCGGCCCGGCCGACCTCGCCGCCAGCCGCCGGATGAAGACGACCCGGGTCGGCGGCGGCCACCCCGGCTACCTCGTCCGCACCGACCCGACCGGGGACGACCTCACCGCGGGCCGGACCACCTTCCAGCAGGACCTCTGGCACTACACCGTCGCGCGCATGGTCGACGCCTGCGCGGCCGCCGGGATCCTGCCCTACTACGGGCCCTTCGGCGACATCGCCGACGTCGTGGCCTGCGAGGACCAGTTCCGCAACGCGTTCCTGCTCGGCTGCGTCGGCGCGTGGAGCCTGCACCCCAAGCAGATCGCGATCGCCAAGAAGGTGTTCTCGCCAGCGCCGGAGGACGTCGCGTGGGCCCGGCGGGTCATCGCCGCCATGGGCGACGGCACGGGCGCGGTCATGATCGACGGGAAGATGCAGGACGACGCCACGGTCAAGCAGTGCCGGGTCGTCGCCGACCTGGCCGACGCGCTCGCCGCGCGCGACCCCGAGCTGGCCGCCGCGTACGAGGCCGCGACCAAGTCGGCCGTCGAGGAAGGTGTGTCCGCATGACGTACGTGCCCCGCCGCTCGGTCCTCTACATGCCCGGCGCGAACGAGCGCGCGCTGGAGAAGGCCAAGACCCTGCCCGCCGACGCGCTGATCCTCGACCTGGAGGACTCCGTCGCCCCCGACGCGAAGGCCGACGGCCGCAAGCGGGTGTGCGAGGCCGTCGGCGCTGGCGGCTACGGCCGCCGCGAGCTGACGATCCGCGTCAACGGCCTCGACACCCAGTGGCACGCCGACGACCTGCGCGCCGCCGCCGAGGCCGGTCCGGCCGGGGTGGTGGTGCCCAAGGTGAACTCCGCTGCCGATGTGCACGCCATCGAGCGCGCGTTGGAGGCCGCGGGCGCGCCCGACCACACCGCGATCTGGGCGATGGTGGAGACGCCGATCGCCATGCTGCGCGCCCACGAGATCGCCGCGGCCAGCGAGCGGCTGACCGTGCTCGTCATGGGCACCAACGACCTGGCCAAGGAACTGCACGCCGAGCACGTGCCCGGCCGCGCGCCGCTGCTGACCGGCCTGTCGCTGGCCCTGCTCGGCGCCCGCGCGGCGGGCAAGGTCATCCTCGACGGCGTCTACAACGACGTGAAGGACCTCGACGGCTTCGCCGCGGAGTGCCGCCAGGGCCGCGAGTTCGGCTTCGACGGCAAGACGCTGATCCACCCCGGCCAGATCGGACCGTGCAACGAAGTCTTCGCCCCGTCCGATACCGAGGTGGAGCACGCCCGCCGGGTGATCGCCGCCTTCGAGGCCGCGGCCGCCGAGGGGCGCGGCGTGGTCACCGTCGACGGCCGGATGATCGAGAACCTGCACGTCGACAACGCCCGTCGCGTCCTGGACGTCGCGGCGGCCATCGGCGCGTTCGACAACGGGGAGTGATCACCGTTTAGTCACGGCCAGTCACAAGATCGAGCGCATGTGATCACGGTCACCCACTCATGGCCTAGGTCTTCCCGCTAACTGGTAACCAACCGTGAAAAATTGCGGCTGTTTGGTCCACGCGCGCTGATGCGTCCTCCGCAACTTTCCGAAATGGCTGCTCGGATGGCGGAGGACGTGCTTAGCCTTCCCGCCATCTGATGGGCAGCTGTCCGAAGGGGCAGTGGGGGGAAGGGGAGACCGGTGACCGGCAGGGGACGACGACGTCCGGCCCGGCCCGCTCCGGTACGCGGATGAGACCGACGGTCGCGCAGGGTTTCGCCGACGCCGCCCGGCGCTGGCCGGACGCGCTCGCGGTCGGCGGCGAGCATCCGCTGACCTACGCGGAGCTGGCCGTCCGCGCGGGCGGTGTCGCGCGCGCCCTGGCCGGGATCGCCCCGGGCGAGCGGGTCGGCGTCGCGCTGCCGCACGGGCCGCGCGCGATCGCCGCCGTGCTCGGCGTCCTCGCCGCGGGCGGCGCCTACGTCCCGATCGACCCGGCGTTCCCGGCGGCGCGGCGCGCCGTGATGGCCGAGACCGCGGGCGTCGCCACGGTCGTCACCGAGGCCGCCAGCGGGCTGCCCGGCATCATGATCGAGCACGTCGCTGACGCGCCGCTGACCGTCGCCGAACCGGGCGAGACCGCGTACGTGCTGTTCACCTCCGGCTCGACCGGCGAGCCCAAGGCCGTCGCGCAGACGCACGCGAACCTGCGCCACGTGGTGGACAACCAGCTCGCCACGCTCGGCATCGGCCCCGCCGACCGGGTGGCCCTGCTGGCCTCGCTGTCCTTCGACGCCGCCATCCCGGACCTGTTCCCGGCCCTGCTCGCGGGCGCGGCGGTGGTCCCGGTCGACGTGCGCGCCGAGGGCGTCGCCGAGACCGCGCGGCTGCTCGCCGAGCACGGCGTGACCGTCTACCACTCCACGCCCACCCTGTACCGCTACCTCGTCGACACGGGGGCGCTCCTGCCGTCCGTGCGGGTCGTGCTGCTGGGCGGCGAGCAGGCCACCTGGGCCGACCTGCGGCGCGGACGGGACCGGTTCGCGCCGGACTGCGTGTTCGTCAACGGCTACGGGGCCACCGAGGTCACCTTCGCCGCGCAGTTCCGCGTCGCCGCCGCCGACCTGCCGGACGCCGACGGTCCGGTGCCGATCGGCTCGGCGCTGCCCGGCTACACGCTCCGCATCGCCGACGACGGCGAGATCGTCGTCGCCGGGAAGCACCTCGTCGGCCGGTACCTGAGCGGGCCGGGCGACCGCTTCGGCGTCGACCCCGACGGCACGCCCACCTACCGCACGGGCGACCTCGGCAGGCGCGACCCCGACGGCGCGCTGGTGTGCCTGGGCAGGCTGGACCGGCAGGTCAAGGTCCGCGGGCACCGCGTCGAGCCCGCCGAGGTCGAGGCCGCGCTGACCGCGGCGTCCGGGGCCCGCGCCCGGGTGATCGTCCGCGACGGTCGGCTGCTGGGCTACGTCGAGTCCGCCGACGCCGACCCGGTCGCGCTGCGCGCCGCGGTGGCCGACGCGCTCCCCGGGTACTGCGTGCCGCAGGCCGTGGTCGCCGTCGCCGCGTTCCCGCTGACCGTGACCGGCAAGGTCGACGAACGCGCGCTGCCCGACCCTCCCGCCGAGCGACCGGCGCGGGCCATGACCGACACCGAGCGCTTGGTTCACGACGCCTGGTGCGCGGTGCTCACCGTGCGCTCGGTGGGGCTGGACGTCGCGTTCTTCGACGCGGGCGGGCACTCGCTGAGCCTCGGCGTCCTGCGCGCGCGCCTGGCCGAGGCCACCGGAGCCGACATCGGCGTCGCCGCGCTGCTGCGCCACCCGACCGTCGCCGCGCAGGCCCGGTTCCTCGACGCCGATCCCCGGGAGCGGGAGCGCGGCGCCGTCGAGCGGGCCGAGACCGGGGACGAGATCGCCGTCGTCGGCCTGGCCTGCCGGTTCCCCGGCGCGGCCGACGCTGGCGCGTTCTGGTGGAACCTGTGCGCAGGCGTCGACTCCATCCACGACCACACCGACGCCGAACTGGCCGCGCTCGGCATCGGCCCGGGTCTGCGCGCCGACCCGGCCCACGTCCGCGGGCACGGCGTGCTGACCGGGGTCGAGGAGTTCGACGCGGAGTTCTTCGGGTTCACCCCGGCCGAGGCCGAGACCACCGACCCGCAGCACCGGCTGTTCCTGGAGACGACGTGGGCGGCGCTGGAGGACGCGGGCCACGACCCGGCGACCGAGCCGGGGCGCGTCGGCGTCTTCGCCTCGGCGTCGGTCAACCGGTACTTCCTCTACCACCTGTTCGACAACCCGGCGGTGGCCGACCTCGACCCCGACGACTGGGAGGGCAGGCTGCTCGGCCGCCAGCAGGCCGACCACCTGCCCGGCCAGGTCGCCTACCGGCTCGGCCTGACCGGCCCGGCGATGGCCGTGCAGAGCGCGTGCTCCAGCGCGCTGGTCGCGGTGTGCGAGGCGGCGCAGAACCTGGCGGACTACCGCTGCGACATCGCGCTCGCGGGCGGGGTCGCGGTGACCTGGCCCCGGCACCGCGCGGGCGGGATGGCCTCCCCGGACGGGCGCTGCCGGGCCTTCGACGAGGCGGCGGCGGGCACCGGGTTCGGCTCCGGCGTCGGCGTCGTGGTCCTGCGGAGGCTGGCCGACGCCCGCGCCGACGGCGACCACGTGTACGCCGTGCTGCCCGGCTGGGGTGTGAGCAACGACGGCGCCGAGCGCGCCGGGTACGCCGTGCCCAGCCCGGTCGGGCAGGCCGAGGCGATCGCCGACGCGCTGGCGGCCGCCCAGCTCGACCCGGCCGACGTCGGCTTCGTCGAGGCGCACGGCAGCGGGACGCCGCTGGGCGACGCGATCGAGGCCGCCGCGCTCACCGACGTCTTCGGCGACGTCGAGCACTGCGCGCTGGGCTCGGTGAAGACCAACATCGGGCACCTGGACGCCGCTGCGGGCATCGCGAGCCTGATCAAGGCCGTGTTGGCCGTGCGGCACGGGCAGATCCCGCCGAGCCTGCACTTCACCGCCGCGCACCCGGACGTCGACCTCGGCCCGTTCACCGTGCCGACGAAGCTGACCGCGTGGCCAGCCGGTCCGCGGGTGGCGGGCGTGAACTCCTTCGGCGTGGGCGGCACCAACGCGCACGTCCTGGTCCGGCAGTCCGAAGAGGACATCCCGTCGCCGTGCCCGGAGCGGACCTGGACCCTCCCGGTCTCCGCGCGCGACCCGATCGCCCTGCGCGCGGTGCTGTCGCGGCTGCGGGACCACATCGCCGAGCACGCCCCGCGCGTCGCCGACGTCGCGTACACGCTGTCGGTCGGCAGGCGGGCGTTCGACTGCCGCGCCGCGGTCGAGTGCACCGACGCGACCGTGCTGGCCGCGCTGACCGAGGCCATCGACGGCCGCACGACCGCGCGCTCCGAGCGGGCGCGCCGGTGGGTCGCGGGCGAGTCCGTCGCGTGGGCCGAGGACTTCGACGGCGTCCCGGCGCGCCGCGTCCCGCTGCCCACTTACCCGTTCCGGCGATCGCGCCACTGGATCGACCCGCCACGCAAGGAAGTGCTCTAGTGGAGTGGTTCGTCAACCGCGTCCCGCGCCCCGGCGCGGACGTCCGGCTGTTCTGCCTGCCCTACGCCGGGGCGGGGGCGTCGGTGTTCGCCGCGTGGCCCGCCGCCGCCGGTCCGCGGATCGACGTGCACGCGCTCGCGCTGCCCGGCCGGGAGCGGCGCATCGAGGACGACCCGAGGTTCGACGTCGCCGAGATCGCCGCCGCCCTCGCCGAGCGCGCCGACCGGCCGTTCGCGCTCTACGGGCACTCCATGGGCGCGCGGCTGGCCTTCGAGGTCGTCCGCGAGCTGCGCCGGACGGGCGCGGCGCTGCCGGAGAAGCTCATCGTCGGCGGGTGCCGCGCCCCGCACGAGACGGCCGCGACGGTGTTCGACGGCCTGTCCCGGGTGGACGACGCGGAGCTGGTGCGCAGGCTCACCGACGGCGGCGGGCTGCCCGCCGAGGTGGCCGGGTCGGCCGAGCTGGTCGAGCTGCTGCTGCCCGCGCTGCGCGCCGACTTCGCCTGGATCGACGACTACACCCACACCGCCGAGCCGCCGCTCCCGGTGCCGATCGTCGTCTGCCACGGCACGGGCGACCGCGCCGTCAGCGCCGAGCACGCCGCCGCGTGGGCCCGCCACACCGACCGCTTCACGCTGCGCGAGTTCGACGGCGGCCATTTCTTCCTGCACGAGAACGAGGCGGAGCTGCTGGCCGTGATCGCCGAGGAGATCCTCCCGGCCCGGCCGGACGACCGCGTCCGGCTCGGCGACACCGAGTGGTCGGTCTGGCCGGACGCCGAGCTGCGCACCGCGGGCTTCCCGGTCGAGGGCCTGCACTGGTTCGCCGACCCCGACGTCGCCGAGGCTGCCGACGCCGCGCTCGCGGGCGCCGACGAGGACTTCGCCCGCAGGCTCGCCGACGCGCTCGCCCGCACCGACGAGCGGATCGGGAAGGTCCTCGCCGACCCGTTGTTCACCGAGGCGCTGCTGTGGCAGAACGCCGAGTTGGCCGCGCGGTTCACCGGCGGGCTGTCCGAGCGGGCCAGCACGCGGCGCAGGCAGCGGCTGGTCGTGGGCCGCTACTGGCAGCGGTACTGCGCGAAGAACGAGACCATCGGCTTCTTCGGCCCCGAGCTCGTGGCGCGGGTCGCCCCGGACGCCCCGGCCATGACCGCGACGCCCGGACCGGCGCTCGTGCGCGGACGGGTCGTGCGGTTCGAGGCGTGGGCGCTGGCCGCCGTCGGCGCGGCGCTGTGCGCCGACCCGGCCGTGCGGGCGTGGATGCCGCCGCGGCTCGCGCCGCACCTGACCGTGCGCGACCGCGCGGTCCTGCGCCCGGCCCGCCCGCCGCTGCCGCTGAGCCCGGCCGAGGCGATCGCGGTCGAGCTGTGCGACGGGCGGCCCGCGTGCGCGGTCATCGCCGACCTCGCCCACCACGTGCGCGACGCCGAGACGCTGCTGACCCGGCTGGTCGAGCGCGAGGTGCTGACCTGGGACGCCGACCTGCCGATCGCCCCGCACGCCGAGGACGTGCTGCGCGAGCGCGTCGCCGCCATCGGCGACGAGACCGTGCGCGGCCCAGCGCAGTCCACTCTGGACCGGCTGTTCGCCGCCCGGGACGCGGTGGCCGCCGCCGCGGGCGACCCGAACGCCCTCGCCGCGGCGATGACCGCGCTGGACGCGGTGTTCACCGAGATCACCGGCCGCGCGGCCACCCGCGACGGCGGGCAGACCTATGCCGCCCGCACGCTCGTCTACACCGACACCGCCCGCGACCTCGACGTGGTCGTCGGCGCGGGCCTGCTCGACGCCGTCGCCGAGCCGCTGGCCCTGCTGCTGCGCGCGGCCCGCTGGCTGACCGGCGCGCTCGCCGACGCCTACACCGCCGCCCTCGCCGAGCTGTACGACGACCTCGCAGGCGGCGGCCCGGTGTCGCTGGCCGACCTGTGGTTCCTCGCCCAGGGCCTGTTCTTCGGCGACGGCCCGCGCCCGGTCGACGCGGTCTCGGCCGAGTTCGCCGCCCGCTGGGCGCGGCTGTTCGACCTCCCCGACACCGACCGCGCCCACTTCACCACCGCCGACCTCGCCGAGGGCGCCGCGCTGGCCTTCCCCGCCGACCGGCCGGGCTGGTCCGCGGGCGTCATCCACAGCCCGGACCTGCAGATCTGCGCGTCGTCGGTGGACGAGATCAACCGGGGCGAGCACACCGTCGTGCTCGGCGAGCTGCACACCGCGTGGGCGAGCCTGGACTGCCCGGTGTACGCGTCGTGGCACCCCGACCCCGAGCGGCTGCGCGCGCGGCTGGCCGAGGACCTCGGCGGCGGGTGCGTCCGGCCGCTGTTCCCGGCCGACTGGCCCCGCCGCACCGGCCGCCTCGGCGACGGGCTCGTCGGGCGCGCCGACCCGCAGCTGGCCTTCGCCGCCGCGCCCGGGGCCGACCGGTCCCGGCTGGTCGCCGCGACCTCCGTCCGCGTCGAGCGCGACGGCGGCGAGCTCGTCGCGGTGCTGGCCGACGGTCGGCGGCTGCGGCTGATCGAGGTGTTCTCCGCGCTGCTGTCGACCCACGCGGTGGACGCGTTCAAGCTGGTGGCCGCCGCCCCGCACACCCCGCGCATCACCGTGGACCGGTTGGTCGTCGCGCGCGAGACCTGGCGCACCACCGTCGGCGAGACCGGCCTCACCGCGGCGCAGGGCGACGCGGAGCGGTACCTGGCCGTGCGGCGGTTCCGCGCGCGGCTCGGGCTCCCGGAGCGGGTGTACGTCAAGATCGGCACCGAGACCAAGCCCTGCTATGTCGACTTCACCGCCCCGGTCTTCGCCCTGTCGCTGTGCGCCATGGTCCGCGCCGCGGCGGCCCACGGGGGCGCGGACGTGTCGGTGACCGTCAGCGAGGCGTTGCCCGCCCCCGAGCGCTCCTGGGTGCCCGACGCCCAGGGCAGGCGCTACACCTCCGAACTGCGGCTGCACATGGTGGACGGGTCATGACCGCGCGCGACGGCGAGGTTCCGAGACACCTGGTCGGACTGGGGGACACCGGCTGGCTGGTGTGGCGCGACGGGCTGCTGCGCTCGGCGGGCTTCCCGGCCGCGGGCCTCGACCGCTTCGCCGACCCCGACCTGGCACCCGTCGCCGACGCGGCCATCGCCGGGACCGTCGCCGACGACGTCTTCGCCAAGGCGTTCGCCGACGCCGTCGAGCGCGCGGCGGCCGCCGCGACCGAGACGGCCGCCGATCCGCTGCTGCGCGAGGCGGTGACCTGGCAGAACCCGTCGGTGCTCGTCTCGCTGGACGGGCTGGCCGCCGGTGGGGCGCGCCGCAACGTGCGGCGGCGCGACCGGGAGAAGGCGCTGCTGCGCTACTGGCAGCGGTACTGCGGCAAGAGCGAGACCATCGGCTTCTTCGGCCCGGTCTCCTGGCTGCGCGTCGAGGACGACGCGCCCGCGCTGCGCGCCGAGCCGGGCGAGCGGGCGCTGCGCGGCAGGCGGGTGTTCTTCGAGGCGTGGGCGATGGCCGCGCTCGCCGAGCGGCTGGCCGGGGACGCCGGGGTCCGGCGCTGGTGGCCGGTCCGGCCGCGCCCGCACGTGAGCGTCGAGGGCCAGCGGGTCGTGGTCCCGCTGATGCCCGCGACCACCTTGTCCACTGTGGAGGCGGCCGTCCTGGCGCTGTGCGACGGCAGGCCTGCCAGGGAGGTCGCCGATGCCGGACTGCTGCGCACACCCGAGGACACGTACCTGCTCCTGGAGCGCTTCGTCGAGAAGGGCGTGCTGCACTGGGACGCGGGCCTGCCGCTCAGCCCGCGCGCCGAGGACGTCCTGGCCGAGCGGATCGCCGCCATCGGCGACGCCGAGGCCAGGGCGCGGGCGGCGGAGCCGTTCGCCCGGCTGCGCGCCGCCCGCGACCGCGTGGCCGACGCGGACGCCGACGGGCTCGCCGAGGCGCTGCGGCTGCTCGACGCGGAGTTCGTCGCCGTGACCGGCGTCGAGCCGCGCAGGCGCAGCGGCATGGCCTACGCCGGGCGCACCCTGGTCTACGAGGACACCCTGCGCGACGTCGATGTCGTCGTCGGCGCCGCGCTGCTCGACCGCGTCGCCGGGCCGCTGGACGTGGTGCTGCGCGCCGCCCGGTGGCTCACCGCCGAACTGGGCGCGGCCATCGGCGCCGCGGTGCGCGAGCTGTACGCCGAGCAGCCGCGTCCGGTGCGGCTGTCGGACCTGTGGACGATGAGCCAGGGCCTGCTGTTCACCGGCGACGACCAGCCCGCCGACCGCGTCGCCGCCGAGTTCACCCGCCGCTGGGCCGTCCTCTTCGGACTCGGCGCGGAGGGGCCCGTCGCGGTGGACACCGCCGACGCGCTCGCCAGGGCGGCCGAGCTGTTCCCGGCCACGGCGCCCGGCTGGCCGTCGGCGCGCGTGCACAGCCCCGATATCCAGGTCGGCGCGGTCGATGTCGACGCGGTCAACCGGGGCGAGTGCCAGTTCGTGCTCGGCGAGCTGCACCCGGCCAGCACGCCGGTCGACAGCGCGCTGTTCTCGGTGTGGCACCCCGACCCGGCGGCGCTGCGCGCCGGGCTCGACGCCGACCTCGGCCCGGCCCGGCTGCGCGTGCTCTACCCGGCCGACTTCCCCCGGCAGACCGGCCGCACCCGGCACGGCCTCGACGGCCCGCTCGACCGCGAGCTCGGCATCGGCGACACCGAGGGCGCCGACCTGGCGCGGACGGTGCCCGCGACCGCGTGCCTGGTCGAGGACGTGGCGGGCGAGCTGGTCGTCCGGCTGCCGGACGGGTCGGCGTGGCCGCTGCTGGAGGCGTTCCACGACCTGCTCAGCGCCAAGCTCATGGACAGCTTCAAGCTGCTCGCCCCCGCCGCGCACACCCCGCGCATCAGCATCGGCGAGCTGGTGGTGGCCCGCGAGACCTGGCGCACCACGGTCGCCGAGACCGGGCTGACCTCGGTGACCGGCGAGCCCGAGCGGTACCTGGCGCTGCGGCGGCTGAAGGCGCGGCTCGGGCTGCCGGAGCGGGTGTTCGTCAAGATCGGCACCGAGACCAAGCCGTGCTACCTCGACCTCACCGGGCCCCTGCACGCCCAGGTGTTCGCCTCGATGCTGCGCACCGCCCAGGCCGAGGGCGGCCCGGACGTGACGGTCGTGTTCACCGAACTCCTGCCCGTCCTGGAGCAGAGCTGGCTGACCGACGCCGAGGGGCGCGGCTACGTCAGCGAGCTGCGCCTGCAGATCACCGATCCTGTCCCCTACCCGGGAGGTGCGGTATGACCACCGTGCTCGACCTGATCGCCGCGCACGCCCGGACGCGGGGCGACGCGCCCGCGGTGCGGCAGTGGGACACCACGCTCACCTACGCCCAGCTGTGGGAGCGGGCCTGCGGGCTGGCCGAGGAGCTGCGGGCGCGGGGCGTGCGGCCGGAGGACCGGGTGGGCGTGCGCGTGGCGCGGACGCCGGACCTGGTCGTGGCCGTCCTGGGCGTGCTGCTCAGCGGCGGGGCGTACGTCCCGATCGACCCGGCGCTGCCCGAGGGGCGCGTCGCGGCGGTGCTCGCGGACTCCGGCGCGGTCGCGGTCGTCTCCGAGGTGCGCGCGTCCGCCGCCGACCTGGTCCCGGCCGTCGACGCGGGATCGCTGGCCTACGTGCTCTACACGTCCGGCTCGACCGGCGTCCCCAAGGGCGTGCTCGTCACCCACGCGAACCTCCACAACTACATCGTCGAGACCGCGCGGCTGCTGGCCGCCGGGCCGGACACGCGCGCGCTGGCCGCCTGCTCGGTCGGCTTCGACGCCAGCCTCATCGACCTGCTCGTCCCGCTCGCGGTCGGCGGCTGCGTCATGCTCACCACGGAGGCCGACCGCGCCGATCCCCGGCGGCTGGCGGAGTTCGTCGTCGCGCACGGCGTGGACTGGGGGTTCCTCACCCCGGCAGTGCTCGCCCTGGTCGACCCGCGCGCGGTTCCCCAGTGGACGACCGTGCTCAGCGGCGGCGACGTCGTCCCGGCCGCCCTGGCCCGGCGCTGGCTGCGGGCGGGCCCGCGGCGGTTCTTCAACATGTACGGCCCCACCGAGACCACGGTCTCGGTGACCACCGCCGAGGCGACCGGCGGGGAGGCCGTGCTGCCGATCGGCGCGGCCACCGGCGGTCACCGGCTCTATGTCGTGGACGCTCAGCTGCGTCTGGTGGATGAGGGCGAGCTGCTCGTCGGCGGTCCCGGCGTGGCCAGGGGGTACCTCGGCAAGCCGGGCCTGACCGCCGACCGCTTCATCCCCGACCCGTTCTCCGGCGAGCCCGGCGCGCGGCTCTACCGCACCGGCGACCGGGTCCGGGTGCTGCCCGACGGCCGGTTGGCGTACCTGGGCAGGCTGGACCGGCAGGTCAAGATCCGCGGCCAGCGGGTCGAGCCCGCCGAGACCGAGGCCGTGCTGAGCGGGATCGACGGCGTCGCCGAGTGCGCGGTCCTGGTGGACGGCGACACGCTCGTCGCCGTGGTCGCGCCCGAGACCGCGCCGGACGACCTGGTCGAGCGCGCGGCCCGGCTGCTGCCGTCGGCGCTGGTGCCCGCCCGCGTGGTGCGGGTGCCCGCGCTCCCGCTCACCCCCAGCGGCAAGGTGGACCGCTCGGTGCTGCTGAGCCGGTCCACTGAGGACTTCACCGATCCGGTCGAGGCCGAGGTGGCGCGCGCGTGGACGGCGGCCATCGGGCGGGCGCCCACCCGCGACGCCGACTTCCTCGCCGAGGGCGGGCACTCGCTGGCCGCCATGCGGATGGTCGCCGCGCTGCGCACCGCGCTGGGCGTGGGCGTCGCCGTCGAGGCGGTGTTCGACGGCCGGACCGTCGCCGGGATCGCCGAGCGGGTGGCCAAGGCCGAGCCGCTGACCGGTCCGCCGGTGCCGACCGGCAGCGCCCCCGCGCTGTCGCCGCCGCAGCACCGGCTGTGGTTCATGGACCAGCTGGCCCCGGCGAGCGCCCCCTACAACATCGCGCTGGCGACCCGCCTGCGCGGCGAGCTGGACGTGCCCGCGCTGCGCGGCGCGCTGCGGGCCGTGGCCGCCCGGCACGACGTGCTGCGCTGGCGGATCCCGCAGACCGCGGGCGTGCCGTACGCGGTCCGCGACGAGCCCGCCGACGTCCCGCTCGACATCCGCGAGGTGGCCAGCGCCGACATCCCCGGCCTGCTCGCCGAGGACGCCGCCACCCCGCTGGACCTGGCCGCCGGGCCCGCGTGGCGGGCGCGCCTCTACCGGACCGCGCCCGACGAGCACGTCCTCGGGATCACCCTGCACCACGCGGTGTTCGACGGCTGGTCGCAGGACGCGTTCTACCGCGACCTCGCCGACGCCTACGCTGGCCGCGAGCTGCCGCCCCTGCGCACGGGGTACGCCGACTACGCCCACTGGCGCGCCGAGCGCGACCGCAGGCAGGGCCCGGACGACCTGCGCTGGTGGACCGCGCACCTGGCGGGCGCGCCGACCGTGCTCGACCTGCCGCGCGACCGGCCCCGCCCGCCCACGCCGACCTACCGGGGCGCCGAGGCGGCGGCGGCCGTCGAGCGGGCCGACGCCGTGCGCGACCTCGCCCGGCGCATGGCGACCACGCCCGCGACCGTGCTGATGGCCGCGTTCGGCGAACTCGTCGACCGGCTCACCGGCGGTCCCGACCACGTCGTGGGCCTGGTGCTCGCCGACCGCGAGCACGCCGAGTTCGAGGACGTCGTCGGGTTCTTCGTCGACACCGTGCCCCTGCGGCTGCGCGGCGGCGGCACCTTCGCCGAGCGGGTCGCCAGGGTCGGCGACGAGCTGCGGGCGGCGGCCGCGCACCCGGCCGCGGCGCTGGACAGGATCGTCGCCGCGCTGGGGGCGGGCCGCGACCCGTCGCACGCGCCGCTGGTGCAGGTCATGCTGAACGTCCTGGACTTCGCCGACCCGGCGGCGCGGCTGCCCGGCTGCGCCGCCGAGCCGGTCCGGGTCGCCAAGCCCGGGTCGCCGTTCGACCTGACCCTCTACCTCGACCCCCGGAACGTCGCCGTCGAGACCGTCTACAACCCGGACCTCTTCGACGCCGAGCGGATCGACGCCCTGCTCGCGGACCTGACCGAGCTGGCGGGCGCGCTCGCGGCTTGCCCGGACGTCCCGGCCGCCGAGGTGGCCGCGCACCTGCCCAGGGCCGCCGTGCGCACGCCCGCGCCCGGCGCCATGGTCGCGCCCGCGCCGGAGCGGGCCGTCGCGGGCGGCCCGGAGACGCCCACCGAGCGGCTGGTCGGCGAGATCTGGCAGGCGGTCATCGGCAGGCCGGTCCGCCCGTCGGACAACTTCTTCGACATCGGCGGCGACTCGATGGCCATGGCCGCGGTGCACGCGCGGCTCACCAAGGCCACCGGCCGCCAGGTCCCGCTGCTCGACCTGTTCCGCCACCCCAACGTCCGGGCCCTGGCCCGCTACCTCGACGGCGACGGCGGCCGCCCCGAGCTGGCCAGGGCCGCCCAGCGTGCCGCCGCCCGGCGCGCCCGGCCTCGCCCGACCCGACCCGTTCCGCGCCGCGGCGCCCAAGGAGACTGAGATGACCCACCCAGAAGACACTCCCGGCGCGGAGCCCATCGCGATCGTCGGCGTCGCCGCGCGCGTCCCCGGCGCGCCCGACACGGCCGCCTTCTGGCGCAACCTGGTCGACGGCGTCGAGTCGGTCACCCGATTCACCCGGGAGGAACAGCTGGCCAGGGGCGCCAAACCGGCCGAGGTGGACGACCCGGGCTGGGTGTCGGCCGCGCCCATGGTCACCGGCTTCGACGAGTTCGACGCGGGCCTGTTCGGCATGTCCGAGCTGGAGGCCCGGGTCGCCAGCCCCAACCACCGGCTGTTCATGGAGTCCTGCTTCACCGCGCTGCAGGACGCGGGCTACGACCCGGCCCGCTACGACGGCCCGATCGGCGTCTACGCGGGCACGGGCGGCAACGACTACCTGTGGGAGAACGTGCTGCGCAACGCCGCGGTGGGCGCGTCGCCGTACAACCTGGTGTCGCTGGCCACCGGCAACTCGCCCAACTACGTGGCGACCCTCCCGGCGTACAAGCTCGACCTGCGCGGCCCCAGCCTGACCGTGCACACGGCGTGCTCCACATCGCTCGTCGCGTTCCACCTGGCCTGCGAGGCGCTGCGCAACCACGAGTGCGACATGGCGCTCGCGGGCGGGGTCAACATCGAGTTCCCGCAGGGCGTCGGCTACCTCGGCATGGACGGCTTCACCTCGCCCGACGCGCACTGCCGCCCGTTCGACGCGGGCGCCAACGGCACGGTGTGGGGCAGTGGCGTCGGCGTCGCGCTCATCAAGCGGCTCTCCGACGCCGTCGCCGACGGCGACACCATCCGCGCGGTCGTGCTCGGCAACGCGATCAACAACGACGGCGCCGGCAAGGTCGGCTTCACCGCGCCCAGCCAGGACGGGCAGGCCGAGGCGATCGCCCAGGCCGTCGCCATGGCCGGGGTCGACCCGCGCACCGTGACCTACATCGAGGCGCACGGCACCGGGACGGCAGTCGGCGACCCGATCGAGGTGGCCGCGCTGTCCTCGGTGTACGGGCAGGACACCGCCGACCGGGGCTGGTGCGGCATCGGGTCGGTGAAGTCCAACATCGGGCACCTGTCGCAGGCGGCGGGCATCATCAGCCTGATCAAGGTCGTGCTGGCCATGGAGCACGGGCTGATCCCGCCGACGATCAACTACGAGCGCCCCAACCCGGCCATCGACTTCGCCGCGACCCCGTTCTGGGTGGCCGACTCGCTGACCCGCTGGGAGCCCGACGGCGTGCCGCGCCGCGCGGGGGTCAGCTCCTTCGGCATCGGCGGCACCAACGCGCACGTGCTGCTGGAGCAGGCGCCCGCGCCCCGGCCCGCGCCGCGCGCGGCGGGCCCGCAGGTGATCCAGGTGTCCGCACGCAGCGCGGCGGCGCTGGACAAGGCCGTCGCCGACCTCGCCGACCACCTGGCGAACACCGACGTCGCGCTGCCGGACGTGGCCATGACCCTGCGCGAGGGCCGCGCCGCGCACGCGCACCGCGCCGCCGTGGTCGCCGAGGACACCGCCGACGCCGTCGCCGCGCTGAAGGCCAAGCGCCGCCGCATCACCGGGGTGGCGGGGGAGCCCAGGGTGGCGTTCCTGTTCTCCGGCCAGGGCTCCCAGTACGCCGGGATGGCCGCGGCGCTGTACGAGCGCGAGCCCGTGTTCGCCGCCGCCGTGGACGAGTGCGTTTCCGTGCTGGGCGAGGACCTGCGCGCCCTGCTGCTGGACCCGGGCACAGGCGAGCTGATCGGGCAGACCCGCCACACCCAGCCCGCGCTGTTCACCGTCGAGTACGCCCTGGCGCGGCTGTGGGAGTCGGTCGGCGTGCGGCCCGCGGCGATGCTGGGCCACTCCATCGGCGAGTACGCCGCGGCCACCGTCGCGGGCGTGTTCACCCTGCCGGACGCGCTGCGCGTGGTCGCGGAGCGCGGCAGGCTCATGCAGTCGCTGCCCCCGGGCGCGATGCTCGCGGTCCAGCTGGACGAGGCCGACGTCGAGCTGCCGGAGGGCCTCTCGGTCGCCACGGTGAACGGCCCGGGCACCTGCGTGGTGGCGGGCGAGACCGCCGCGGTCGAGGCGTACGCGGCCGACCTGGCCGACCGGGGCGTCAAGGCGAAGGCGCTGCGCACCTCGCACGCGTTCCACTCGGCGATGATGGACCCGATCCTGCCCGCGTTCACCGAGTTCATGCGGTCGGTGCCGCTGGCCGCGCCCGCCATCCCGGTTCTGTCCAATGTGACCGGTGACTGGCTGACCGACGAGCAGGCGACCGACCCCGCCTACTGGGCCGCGCACCTGCGGCAGCCCGTGCGCTTCGGCGCGGCCGTGGCCACCCTGCTCGCCGCGGACGGGCCGTGGCAGCTGCTGGAGGTCGGTCCGGGCAGGCAGCTGGCCGGGCTGGCCCGCATGCAGGTGGCCAGGGCCGACGAGGCCCAGCGCGGCCTCGCCCCGCTGACCAGCCTGCCGGGCCAGGGCGAGCCGGAGGTCTTCGCCACCGCCGCGGCCACGCTGTGGACCCTGGGCCTGCCGGTGCGGCTGCCCTCGGCGCCCGACGCTGGCCGGGTGCCGCTGCCGGTGTACCCGTTCGAGCGCAAGCGCTACTGGGTGGACCCCGACCCGGAGGAGACGGTCGCCAAGCCGCGCGGCCCCCGCCCGCTCGACGACTGGTTCGCCGTGCCGGTCTGGCGCCAGGCCGTCGCCACCGCCCCGCGCGGGCAGCTCGGCCGGGTCCTGCTGCTGGGCGACGGCCCGCGCGCCGACGCGCTGGCCGAGGGCATGGCCGCCCTGCGGGTCCGGGCCGGGGACGCCTTCGCCCGCACCGACGACGGGTTCACCGTGCGGCCCGGCGAGCGCGCCGACTACGAGGCCATGGTGGCCGCGCTGGGCGCGGACCTGCCGGAGCACATCGTCCACGCCTTCGCCCTCGACGGGGACCCGGCGGGGGAGGACCCGGCGGCGGTGTGGGCGGCGCAGGAGCGCGGCTTCCACAGCGCGCTGGGCCTGGCGCAGGCGCTCGCCGGTCGATCGGCGCGCCTGGACATCGTGTGCTCGGGCATCGGCGACGTCCGCGGCGACGACCTCACCCGGCCCGAGCACGCGACGCTGCTGGGCATCGCCCGGGTGCTGCCCGCCGAGCTGCCCGACCTGGAGCTGCGGCTCATCGACGCCGACGGCGACGCCGCCCTGCTCGACGAGCTGCGCAGGCCGGCCACCGACCGCGAGGTCACCCTGCGCGGCAACCGGCGCTGGGTGCTCGGGTTCGACGACGTGCGCCTCACCGAGGCCGAGGACGGCATCCGCGACGGCGGCCGCTACCTGATCACCGGCGGGCTCGGCGGCATCGGCATCACCCTGGCCGAGGACCTCGCCGTGCGCGCGAAGGCCAAGCTGGTGCTGACCGCGCGGGCCGGTCTGCCGCCGCGCGCGGAGTGGGACACCCACCTCGCCGTGCACGGCGACGGCCCGACCTCGCGGATCGGGCGGGCCATCGCCGCGATCCGGCGGATGGAGGCCGCGGGCGCCGAGGTGCTGGTGCTCGCCGCCGACGTGACCGATGTGGACAGCCTGCGCCGGGTGCGCGCGGCCGCGGTCGAGGCGTTCGGCGGCCTCGACGGCGTCGTGCACGCCGCGGGTGTCGCGGGCGGCGGTGTCGCCGAGGTCAAGGAGCGGGCGGCGGCCGAGCGGGTGCTGGCCCCCAAGCTCACCGGCACGCTGGCGCTGGCCTCGGTGTTCGGCGGCGACGAGCTGGACTTCGTGGTCCTGTGCTCGTCAGTGACCTCGGTCCTCGGCGGGTTCGGCCAGGTCGACTACTGCGCGGCCAACGCCTTCCTCGACGCGCACGCCCGCGCGGGCCGAGGATGGCGCGCCCCGCTGCTGTCGCAGAACTGGGGCGGCTGGGCGGAGCTGGGCATGGCGGTGGAGACCGCGGCGCTCGCCCAGTCCGGCCAGGTCACCGTCGACTCCGCCATCGACCACCCGGTGCTGACCACGCTGTCGGTGACCGGCGACCAGGCCGTCGCGCACGGGATCGTCACCCCGGCGACGCACTGGCTGCTCGACGAGCACCGCATCGGCGGGACCGCGGTCGTGCCCGGCACCGCGCACCTGGAGTGCGCGCGGGCCGCGTTCGCCGCGGCCGTGCCCGGCGCGGGGAGCGTGGAGCTGCGCGACGTCGTCTTCCTGGAGCCGTTCGCGGTGCCGGACGGCGACGCGGCGCGCTACGAGGTCGTGCTGACCGTGTCCGGGACGACGGCGGAGTTCGTCGTGCAGGGCAGGCGCGGCGGCGTCGTCACCCGGCACGTCCAGGGCGCCGCGGAGTGGGGCGAGTCGGCGGGGGAGAAGCTGGACGTCTCCGCCGTGGCCGCCCGCACCGAGCCGCTGGACGCCACCACCGGGTTCGGCACCGGCCGCACGAGCATGCTGAGCTTCGGGCCGCGGTGGGCGTCGCTGCGCGAGCACCGCGCCGCCGCCGACGAGGAACTGGCGACGATCGTCGCGCCACCTGCCGCCGAGGGCGACGACTGGGTGCTGCACCCGGCGCTGCTCGACGTGGCCACCGCGTTCGGCGCTGGCCGGGGCTCGGGCACCTACCTGCCGATGTCCTACGGCCGGGTCGTCGTGCGCGACCGGCTGCCCGAGCGCTTCCACAGCCACCTGCGCTACCGGCCCTCCGACGGCGACGAGCTCGTGGTCGCCGACCTGTCCCTCGTGGACGACGACGGCCGCGAGCTGGTCGCGGTGTCGGAGTTCCTGCTGCGCCGCGTCGACCAGGACGCGGTGACCGGCGGGCTGGGCTCCGCGCCCGCGCCCGCCCGGCGGCGCGACCCGGCCTCGGGCGACATCGCGCCCGCCGACGGCGTGGCCGCGTTCCGCCGCAGCCTGGCCGCCGGGCTGGGCGCGCAGGTCGTCATCACCCCGGTGTCCGTGGCCGAGATCGCCGCCCGCGCGCACACCCCGGCCGACACCGCCGCCGAGACGACCGTGGTCGTCGAGGGCGACGCGTCGGCCGGGCCGCGCACCGAACTGGAGGCGGTCATCGTCCGCGCCTGGCAGGACAGCCTCGGCGTCGGCGCCATCGGCGTGCACGACGACTTCTTCGCCCTGGGCGGCAACTCGCTCGTCGCCGTGCAGCTCATCGCCGCCCTGCGCTCCGCGACCGGCGTGCGGCTGCCGATGCGCAGCCTGTTCGAGGTCCCCACGGTCGCCGGGCTGGCCGAGCGGATCGAGGAACTGCGCGCCGAGGCCGAACCCGAGCCCGAACCCACCCAGACCATCCGCCGTCTCCCCCGCGCCTGAGAGGACGCCGACGATGCCTGACTCGAACGCCGCGACCGACCTGGACACCGCGGCGCTGCCGCTGCTCGTCGAGCCCGACGGGCGCGCCATCACCGACCTGATCACCGACCGGCGCGCGGAGCTGCGCGCGTCCCTCGCCGAGCGCGGGGCGCTGCTGTTCCGCGGCTTCGACGTCGGCGGCGTGGACGGCTTCGACGCCGTCGTGCGCGCGCTGTCCGGCGAGCCGCTGCTCTACACCGAGCGCTCGTCGCCGCGCAGCACCATCAAGGGCCGCGTCTACACCTCGACCGACTACCCGCCGGACGAGGAGATCTTCCTGCACAACGAGAACTCCTACCAGGCCGCCTGGCCGCTGACGCTGTTCTTCTACTGCGTCGAGCCGCCCACCAGCCTGGGCGCGACGCCGCTGGCCGACGTCCGCGAGGTGTACCGGTTCATCGATCCGCAGGTGCGGGCCGAGTTCGAGGCGCGCGGCTGGATGCTGGTGCGCAACTTCCACGCCGACTTCGGCGCGGCCTGGCAGGACACGTTCAACACGACCTCGCGCGACGAGGTCGAGGCGTACTGCGCCCGCAGCGGGATCACGTGCCAGTGGCAGGGCAAGGACGGCCTGCGCACCCGCGCCGTCCGGCAGGCTGTGCACTACCGGCCGGGGTCCGACGTGCCGCGCTGGTTCAACCACATGGCGTTCTTCCACGTGACCACGCTGCCCGCGGACCTCAGCGAGGGCCTGCGGTCGATGTTCGCCCCGGACGACCTGCCCACCAACACCTTCTACGGCGACGGCGCGGAGATCCCCGCCGACGTCCTCGACCACGTCCGCGGCGCCTACCGGGCCGCGACCACCCGATTCGACTACCACCGCGACGACGTCCTCGTGGTCGACAACATGACCGCCGCGCACGGCAGGGAGCCCTTCACCGGCCCCCGCAAGATCGCCGTCGCCATGGCCGAGCCGCACGGGAGCAAGTGATGACCCAGCAGGAGACCCTGTCCGTCGTCGTGAACGGCGAGGAGCAGTACTCGGTCTGGCCCGCCGACCGGCCGCTGCCCTCGGGCTGGCGCGCCACGGGCTTCACCGGCGACCGCGCCGCGTGCCTTGCCCACATCGATGAGGTGTGGGTGGACATGCGGCCGCTGTCCGTGCGGGAGGCGTCGTGAGCAGGCAGTGGGCGTTCCCGGCGTCCTACGCCCAGGAGCGGGTCTGGTTCGCCAACCAGCTCGACCCGGCCTCGCCGGTCTACAACGTCTCCGCGCCGACCGAACTGCCGGACGGGCTGACCCACGAGCAGGTCGTCGGGGTCCTGGCCGCGGTCGTGGCCCGGCACGAGTCGCTGCGCACGCACTTCCGCCTCGACGGGGACGAGCTGCGCCAGGTCGTGCACGAGAGCGTCCCGGTCGACCCGCCGGTCACCGACCTGCGGCACATCCCGTACGACGAGCAGTCGCCGCACATCGACGGGCTGGCCTCGCGGCTGGCGCGTACGGCGATCCCCATGGACCAGCCCCCGCTGTGGCGCGCGGAGCTGGTGCGCAGGGGCGAGCGCCAGTGGACCCTGCTGCTGGTCGTGCACCACGCGGTGTTCGACAGCCGCTCGCAGGTCGTCTACGACACCGAGCTGCACACCCGCGCCGACGCCGCGCTGCGCGGGGAGACCGTGGACCTGCCCGAGCCGGAGATCCAGTACGCCGACTTCGCCGTCTGGCAGCGCGAGCACATCGCGGGCGCCGAACTGGAGCGCCGCGTGGCGCACTGGCGGAAGACCCTCGCGGGCGCGCCGCCGGTCATCGCCCTGCCCACCGATCGCCCCCGTCCCGACCGGTTGGCCTTCGACGGCGACGAGGTCTGGTTCGACCTGCCCCCCGGCCTGCTCGACCGGGTCGGCGCACTGGCCCAGGCGCGCTCGGCGACCCCGTACATGGTGCTGCTGGCCGCGTACGCCGCCCTGCTGTCCCGGTTGTCGGCCGCGGACGACATCGTCGTCGGCGTCTCCACGGCGGGCCGCGACCGGCCGGAGCTGATGGACCTGATCGGGATGTTCGTCAACCCGGTCGTCCTGCGCGCCGACGTCTCCGGCGACCCGGCCTTCGGCGACCTCGTCTCCCGGGTCCGCGCGGCGCTGGCCGACGCCATGGACCACGGCGACACCCCGTTCCAGGCCGTCGTCGCCGACCTGGTGTCCCGGCACGACCCCGCGGTGCAGCCGCTGTTCCAGGTGGCGTTCAACTTCGTCCCGGACTCCGGCTTCGACCAGGTGAAGCTGGGCACGACCAAGGACGACCTGGCCTTCGACATCACCACCGGCACCAGCCGCCTGCTCTACCGCACCGCGCTGTTCGACCGGAGCACCGCCGAGGCCATCGTCGAGCGCTACCTCCTGCTGCTGGCCGCGGCGGTGTCCGACCCGGACGCCCCGGTGTCGTCCCTGCCGCTGATGGGCGACGACGAGCGCGCCGCCGTACTGGCCGCCAGCCGGGGCGAGCGCAGGGAGCCGCCAGCCGACCTGGTCCCCGCCCAGCTCGCCGCGCAGGCGGCCCGCACCCCGTCCGCGCCAGCACTGGTCTCCAAGGGACGGACGTTCGACTACGCCGGGCTGCACGCCCACGCCGACGCGCTGGCGGCGCGCCTGCCGGTCGGGCGCGGTGACATCGTCGCCCTGGCGCTGCCGCGCTCCCCGGAGCTGGTGGTCGCCATCCTCGCGGTCCTCAAGTCGGGGGCGGCGTACCTGCCGCTGGACGTGGAGCACCCGCCCGCCCGGCTGGCCGCCCTGCTGGCCGACGCCCGGCCGCGGCTCACCCTGACCACCGCCGACGCGGCCGCCCTCCTGCCGGAGGGCACCGCGACGCACGTGGTCTCGCTCGCGGCCGTCCCCGTCGCGGCGGACGCGGCGGGGGTGGCCGCGTTGCCCGCGGATCCCGCGTACGTCCTCTACACCTCGGGCTCCACCGGGCAGCCCAAGGGCGTCGTCGTGGAGCACCGGGCGCTGGCGGCGTACCTGGCGTGGGCGCGCGCGACCTACCCGGGGCTCAGCGGCACCGTGCTCCTGCACTCGCCGGTGACGTTCGACTTCACCGTCACCGGTCTGCTGGGCACGCTGGCGGCGGGCGGCACCATCCGGCTGGCCGGGCTCGACGAGCCCGCCGACGGCGCGGCGCCCGCGTTCGTCAAGGCCACGCCCGGCCAGCTCCCGCTGCTGGACGCCGCCCGCTCCCCGCACGCCGACCTCGTCCTCGGCGGCGAGGCCCTGACGGCGGAGCAGCTCGCCCCGTGGCGGGCGGCGAACCCGCACGCGACCGTGGTGAACGAGTACGGGCCGACCGAGGTGACCGTCGGCAGCGTCGCCGCGGTGATCGTCCCCGGGGAGGAGCTTCCGCCCGGCCCGGTCGCGATCGGCACGCCGACGTGGAACACCGACGCGTACGTGCTCGACGCCGGGCTGTCCCCGGTGCCGGACGGCGTCGTCGGCGAGCTGTACCTGGCGGGCGCGCAACTGGCCCGCGGCTACCTCAACCGCCCCGCCCTGACCGCGGACCGCTTCGTCCCGTGCCCGTTCGGCGAGCCCGGCGCCCGCATGTACCGCACCGGCGACCTGGTCCGCCGCCGCCGCGACGGCGCCCTGGAGTACCTGGGCCGCGCCGACCAGCAGCTCAAGCTGCGCGGCATCCGCATCGAGCCAGCCGAGATCGAGGCCGCCCTGCTGGCCCTCCCCGGCGTGCGCGCCGCCGTGGTGATCGCCCACCAGGACGAGACCCCCGACGACACCCGCCTGATCGCCTACGTCGTCGGCGACCCCGGGAGGGCGGTGGACACCCTGCCCGCGGTCCTCCCCACCCACCTGGTCCCGTCCGACGTGATCACGGTCGACGCCATCCCCCTGACCCCCAACGGCAAACTCGACCGCGCAGCCCTCCCCACCCCCACCCGCCGCGAGCGCGGTTATGTGGCGCCCCGCACCCCCGCCGAGGAGCTGGTGGCCGAGGTCTTCGCCGACATCCTGGGCGTGCCGAAGGTAGGCGCCTTCGACCACTTCCTCGACCTGGGCGGCAACTCCCTCCGCGGCATGCGAGCCATGGCCCGCATCCGCGCGGAGATAGAGGTAGACGTCCCCATGCGCGCCCTCTTCGCCCACCCGGTAGTCGCCGACCTCGCCGCCGAGATCGACAAGGCCATCGCCGCCGAGGTAGCCGACCTCACCGACACCGAGGTAGCCGCCCTCCTAGCCGACCAGGAGGGCCAACCATGACCCAGCCGGCCCCCAGCGCACTCCCCAAGGTCATGCCCCGCACGGCCCACCCGGCCGAGGGCCGACGAGCCAAGCGCGCCCTCACCCGAGTCTGCCCGGCACCAGCCCCACCCAAGGGCGTCTCCACCATGACCCGCCGCACGGGCGGCACCCCCGCCAGCGGTGTCCTGGGTAGGACCCGTCCCTCCCAGGGCGCCCCCACCCACGGCGCCCACGGCGCGGCCCATCCCGCCCACGGCACCGCTGCCCACGGCACCGTCGCCCACGGCACCGTCGCCCACGGTGTCGCTGGCGCGGCCTGCGCCGGCTACGGCACCCCCTCCGCCGGTATCCCCGACGCGGCCCGCCCTGCCCACGGCACCGCCGCCAACGGTGCTGCCAGCATCGCCCGTTCCACTGCCACCACCGTCGCCCGCGGCACCGCCAGTACGGCCGGTCCCGCCAGCGCCGCCGATGGTGTCCCCGGCACGGCAGGCCCCGCCTACGGTGCCGTCGCCCGCGGCACCGCCGCCGACGGTGTTCCCGGCGCGGCCCGTTCCGTCAGCGCCGTCGCCGACAGTGCCCTCGGCTTCGTCCGTTCCACTGTCGGTGTCTCCGGTACCCGGCACCACCACGAGGAGTCAGCCCCATGACCGCAGCCCCGGAGGCTGCCGACCGTTCGGCGGCGGCTGCTGCTCTGTTGGCCAAGCGGCTGCGTAAGCGGTCTGTCGCGCCTCGGGCGGTGATCGCGCGGCGGCCCGAGGGGGTGGCGCCGCCGTTGTCGTTCGCCCAGGAGCGGGTCTGGTTCATGGACCAGATCGCTCCCGGTGAGGCGGCGTACCACATCGCCGTGCCGTTGCGGGTGCGTGGGCCGCTGGACGAAGGCGCCCTGCGTGCCGCGCTCGCCGTGCTCACCGAGCGGCATGAGGCGTTGCGGACCCGGTTCCCCGCCGACGCCGACGGCAGGCCTACCGCCGTCGTCGCCGAGCATGTCGCCGTGCCGCTGCGCCACGTGCAGGCCGCCGACGAGACCGCCGCCCAGGCGATCGTCGACCGCGCCGTGCTGGAGCCCTTCGACCTCGCCGAGGGACCGCTGCTGCGCGCGCTGCTCATTCAACTGTCCGAAGAAGACCACATCCTCCTGCTCACCCAACACCACATCGTCGGCGACGGCTGGTCCGTCGACGTCCTGCTCCGCGACCTGATCGCCACCTACCACGGCCGCGTACTGCCCGAACTCCCCGTGCAGTACGGGGACTTCGCGCACTGGGAGGCGAACCGGCCCGCAGAGGCGCATCTCGACTACTGGCGCGATCGCCTCGCCGGGGTCGAGCCGCTCGACCTCCCCACCGACCATGCTCGACCCGCGACGCAGACCTATCAAGGCGATTTCGTCGAATTCACGATCAGCGAACACACCACCGACCGCCTACGCGCGCTAGCAGCCCATCATGACAGCACACTGTTCATGATTCTCCTTGCCGCGTACCAAGTCCTGCTGTCCCGCCACAGTGGACAGGACGACTTCGCGGTAGGCGTCTCCTCGGCAGGCCGCTCCGCGCCCGAGCTGGAGAACGTCGTCGGCATGTTCATCAACATGCTTCCCATGCGCGCCGACCTCGCCGACGACCCCACTTTCGCCGAGCTCGTCGACCGCACCAAGCGCAGCGTCCTCGACGCCTTCGAGCACGCCGAGGTCCCCTTCGCCCGCGTGGTGCAGGAACTCGGCGTCCCCCGCGACGTCAGCCGGTCCCCGTTGTTCCAGAGCATGTTCGTGCTCCAGAACTACGAGATGGGCCGCTTCACCGACGACGCCGCCACGGGCGAGGTCACCTTCGAGTGGACGCCGATGGAGCTGCGCGCCACCCGGTTCGACTTCGAGCTGCACGTCGTCGAGGTCGTCGACGGCCTCTGGGGCAAGCTGGTCTACAACACCGACCTGTTCGACCGCGCCACCGTCGAGCTGATCGCCGAGCGCTGGCGGACGCTGGTCGCCGCGCTCACCGAGAACCCCGACATCCCGGTGTCCCGGGTGGACATCCGCGCCGACGCTGACAAAGCGCTCCCGGCAGCCGCCAACGCCACCACCACCCCCTTCCCCGACACCACGCTGCACGCGCTCATCGAGGCCCAGGCAGAACGCACCCCGAACGCCCCCGCAGTGGCGTTCGAGGGCAGCACCCTCACCTACGCCGAACTCAACGCCAAGGCCAACCGCGTCGCGCACAGGCTCGCCCAGCAAGGCGTAGGACCGGAATCCCTGGTCGCCGTGTGCGCCAACCGGTCCCTGGACCTGCCGGTAGCCCTCCTCGGCGTCCTCAAGGCAGGCGCGGCATACGTGCCGATCGACCCGGAATACCCCGCCGAGCGCCGCACCTTCATGATCGAGGACGCGCAGGCCCAGGCCGTGCTGGTCAGCCGCGAGTTCACCGACATCGCCGAGGACCACCTCGTCATCGAGGACGACTTCACCGACGGCCCCACCGAGAACCCCGCGCCCAGGGCCACCCCGGACAACGTCGCCTACGTCATCTACACCTCAGGCTCCACCGGCAGGCCCAAGGGCGTGCCCAACACCCACCGCGGCATCGTCAACCGCCTGGATTGGATGCAGAACGCCTACCGGCTCGACGACACCGACAGCGTCCTGCAGAAGACCCCGTTCGGCTTCGACGTCTCCGTCTGGGAGTTCTTCTGGCCGCTGCAGACCGGCGCCCGGCTCGTCATCGCCAAGCCCGGCGGCCACAAGGACGCGGGCTACCTGCGCGACCTCATCAACGCCGAGACGGTCACCACCGCGCACTTCGTCCCCTCCATGCTCGGCGTCTTCCTCGGCGAGCAGAGCGCGTGCCCGAGCCTGCGCCGCGTCATCTGCAGCGGCGAGGAACTGCCGCTGGCGACCGCCCGCGAGTTCACCGCCCGCTTCCCCGGCACGGAGCTGCACAACCTGTACGGCCCCACCGAGGCCGCGATCGACGTCACCGCGTGGCACTGCGCCGACCTCGACGGCCGCACCAGCGTCCCGATCGGCGCGCCGATCGCCAACCTGCGGGTGCACATCCTCGACCGGCACGGCGTGGAGACCCCGATCGGCGTCGCGGGCGAGCTGCACATCGGCGGCGTCGGCGTCGCCCGCGGGTACCACCGCAGGCCCGCGCTGACCGCCGAGAAGTTCGTGCCCGACCCGCACGAGCCCGGCGCCCGCCGCTACGCCACCGGCGACCTTGCCCGCTGGCGCCGCGACGGCACCGTGGAGTTCCTCGGCCGCCTCGACCACCAGGTCAAGCTGCGCGGCCTGCGGATCGAGCTGGGCGAGATCGAGTCCGCGCTGCGCGACCTGCCCGGCGTCGCCGACGCCGCGGTCATCGTCCGCCAGGACACGCCCGGCGACCAGCGCCTCACCGCGTACCTGGTCGGCGGGGCCGACCACGCGGAGGTCAAGGTTGCGCTGAAGAAGCGCCTGCCCGAGTACATGGTGCCGACCGCGATCGTGGACATGGACGCGCTGCCGCTGACGCCCAACGGCAAGCTCGACCGCAAGGCGTTGCCCGCCCCGCAGGTCACCCGCAGCGGCGAGCTGGTCGAGCCGCGCACCGACACCGAGCGCGCGCTGGCGGCCATCTGGACCGACGTGCTCGCCATCCCCGCGGTCGGCATCGATGACGACTTCTTCGACCTCGGCGGGCACTCGCTGCTGGCCACCCAGGTCGTGGCGCGGATCAGGAAGCTCCCCGACGCGCGCCCGGTCGGTGTGATGGACCTGTTCACCCACCGCACCATCCGTGACCTCGCCGAGTTCATGGGCGGGACCGACAGCGGCCCCCGCAAGCTCCTCTACGAGCTGACCAAGACCAAGGCCCCCGCGCTGACCTACGTCTGCGTCCCCTACGGCGGCGGCAGCGCGATCGTCTACCAGCCCCTCGCCGACGCCCTCCCGGACGACCACGCCCTCTACAGCGTGGCCATCCCCGGCCACGACGTCGGCCTCGACGAGTCCGCGCTGCCCTTCGACGAGCTGACCACCCGCATCGCCGACGAGATCCGCGACCGCGTCACCGGCCCGCTCGCGCTCTACGGGCACTGCGGCGTCGGCAGCGCGATCACCGCCGAGGTCGCCCGCAAGCTGGAGACCGGCGGCCGCGACATCGAGGCCGTCTACATCGGCGCGATGTTCCCGTTCGCCCGCCCCAAGGGCCCGTTCGCCGCCGCCAAGACGCGGATCGAGAAGCTGCGGTCCAACCGGCACTACGCGAGCTGGCTGAAGTCCATGGGCGTGGACACCGACGAGATCGACCCCGAGCAGGCCGACCGGATCATCAGCAATATGCGCGCCGACTCGCGCGCGGCGGAGGACTACTTCACCGACCTGCTCGACCGCGGCGCGGACAAGCTGCGCGCGCCCGTCATCTCCGTGGTCGGGTCGCAGGACCCGGTGACCGACTACTACGCCGAGCGGTACGCCGAGTGGCAGTTCCTCAGCGACACCCTCGCGCTGGTCGTGCTGGACGAGGCCGGGCACTTCTTCCTGAAGTACCGCGCCGACGAGCTGGCCGAGATCGTCTCGCGCACGCACCGGGCGCTCGCCGCCGAGGACACCGCCGAGCTGTCCGAGCGCGGTGACGACGCGCCGTGGGACCTGCGCGACTGGCAGAAGGTGGGCACGCGCGCGCCGTCGTCGATCACCCCGAGCATGCCGCGCTTCCTCGCCGTCGCGCTCGGCCAGCTCGTCGCCACGACCGGCGCCGCGCTGACCGCGTTCGCCCTCCCGATCTGGCTCTACACGCGCACCGGCTCGGTCACCGACCTCGGCCTGCTGTGGGCGCTGGCGCTGCTGTGCGGGGTGGTCATGCTGCCCATCGCGGGCGGCGTCATCGACCGCGTGGACCGGCGGCGGGTGATGCTGGTGGCCAGCTGCGCCTCCGGGGCCATCCAGTTGGTGCTGGCCGGACTGCTGTGGTCCGAGCGGATCGAGCTGTGGCACATCTATGTGCTCGTGTCGCTGAGCCAGGTCGCGGCATCGTTCCAGCGCTTGGCGTTCCAGTCGTCGGTGCCGCAGCTGGTGCCCAAGCGCTACCTCGGCCACGCGATGGGCATCGCCCAGCTCTCCAGCGGGTTCGCGCTGCTGCTCATGCCCATCCTGGCGGCAGGCCTGCTGGCCGAGATCGGGCTGCGCGGCATCGTGCTCATCGACGTCTGCGGCTACGTCCTGGCGATCACCACCGTGCTGTTCGTCCGGTTCCCCGACCTGCTGGGCTGGCGGCCCCGCGAGCCGCTGGCCACCGCGATCCTCAACGGGCTGCGCTACTCGTGGCGCCACCGCGGCTTCCGGCTCATGCTGGGCTACTTCGCCCTGGGCAACGTCTTCCTCGCCCCCGCGCTCGTGCTGACCACCCCGCTGGTGCTCTCCTTCGGCGACATCACCGACGTGGCCGCGATCGCCCTCGCCGAGGCCGTGGGCGCGCTGGTCGGCGGCCTGGCGATGGCGGTGTGGGGCGGACCGAGGGCCCGGCGCATGATCGGGGTCCTGTGCTTCAACCTCGGCACGGCCGTGGGCTGCCTGGCCATCGGCGTGCACCCGTCCGTGGTCGCGGTCGGGGCCGGGGTGTTCTTCATGGCGATGTCGATGGCGCTCGCCCAGGGCGTCTACGCGACGATCGTGCAGGTCAAGGTGCCGCAGCGGTTCCACGGGCGGGTGTTCGCGATCAACCAGACGCTGTCCTGGTCGACGCTGCCGATCGGGTTCGCGCTGCTGGCCCCGCTGGCGACCGCCGCGTTCGAGCCCCTGATGGCCCCCGACGGCGCGCTGGCGGGCACCGTGGGGGCCGTCATCGGCACCGGGGAGGGCCGGGGCATCGGCTTCGCGTACGTCGTCTTCGGCGTGCTGCTGGTCCTGGTGACCGCGGGCGGCTGGGCCCTCCGGACGCTGCGCCGCTTCGACACCGAGGTCCCCGACTCGCTCCCGGACGACCTGGTCGGCGCGCAGGAACGGGCCAATCGGCTCGCCCGTCACCGGTCCGTGACTATGACCGATTTGTCACCAGAAGATGACACAGCAGGTCAGGGACGTGACGAAGAGTCAGAGGTTGCCGTGAGATAACGCACAGATCACGGCAGTGGCTTGCTCTGGTCCTCCGCATCGGCGTGAATGTCCGCATGGGTAGACACCGCCTCGCCGACGTGGAGGGCCGAAGTCTCCGGTCCCTGTTCTCCGGCCGCCGTCGTCGTGACGACCTGATGTCCCGCAGCTTCCGCGACTGCGCCGCCTGCGGCGCCGACGTGTACGTCCTGGCCGAGGACTGCCGGGACTGCGGCGAGCCCCTGGAACTGCGCGCGAGCTGACCGCCGCGCCACGATGGGCGCCGCGAGCACCAGCAGGACCCCGACCGCCCCCGCGGCGACAGCGATCCACACCGCCACCGGCGTCCCGGGCCTCTCGGGCGCTGGTGGCGGGACGTCCGCCACCAGCACCACCCGGTGCACGGCCGCTTGGTCAGCCCCCGTCTCGACCTCCGCCCGGTAGTCCCGATAGCCGACGGCGTCCACAGTCATCGCGTAGGTGCCGCTGGGCAGCGGCCCGTCGGAGGTCTGGGTGAACCGGTACCGGCCCTCGCCGTCGCTGTGGGCGGTGGCGTCCATCCAGTCGTTCCTGATCCGGATGGTGGCGTTGCCCACCGGCGTCCCGGTCACCGAGTCGACGACCCGGCCCTCGATCACGGGCACGGCCCCCTCCCGGCTCGACGGCTCGACCTCGCGGGGGAACGGGTTGTAGCCGGGCAGCACGATGGTCGCGGCGACGATGGTCCCGGTGGCCTCCGGCGACCCGTCCTCCAGCGTGAACGCCCACGCGTACAGGGAGTAGTACGTGTCGTACTCGGGCTCCTCGTCGGGCGGGTAGACGGTGAGCGTGATCGAGTCGGAGCCGTCGAGCGTGCGCGCGCAGGTCAGATGTCCGGTCTCGTCCTCCGCGCAGCCTTCGGCGGTGACGTCCAGGTCGCCCTTGTTGATGACGAGCGCGACGTCGACGGGGTGGAACGTGTGGCGGTGCAGGTGCACCGTGAACTCCACCGGTCCCGGGGTGGTCACCTCGACCGGTTCGAGCGGCGTCACCGCGATGGTGACCTTCTCGCCCTGCGCCGCGGCCGGGACCGCGCTGACAAGACCTAACAAAACGGCAGCCAGGACTGTTGCCGAAATACGCATCCGTGTCTCCCCAGGGTGAAGTCCACGGATACTGGCACAGCGGCGAACCGATCCAGAACGAGTGTCCCCGCCCACTTCGGGGGCGCGAACGAGCGTTAACCGCGCGATACTCCTCGGTAACCCTGGCCCGTCTCATAGGGAGCCCGCATGGCCCGCCTCGCCCAGACCGCCGGTCTCACCGACGTCCAGCAGGAGATCCTGTCCACCGTCAAGGACTTCGTGGACAAGGAGATCATCCCGCACGCGCAGGCGCTGGAGCACGCCGACGAGTACCCGGCCGACATCGTCGCGGGCATGAAGGAGATGGGCCTGTTCGGCCTGACCATCCCGGAGGAGTACGGCGGCCTGGGCGAGTCGCTGCTCACCTACGCGCTGGTCGTCGAGCAGATCGCGCGCGGGTGGATGAGCGTGTCCGGGGTCATCAACACCCACTTCATCGTCGCGCACATGCTCAAGCAGCACGGCACGGAGGCGCAGAAGGCGCACTACCTGCCGAAGATGGCCACCGGCGAGATCCGCGGCTCGTTCTCCATGTCCGAGCCCGACCTGGGCTCCGACGTCGCCGCGATCAAGACCAGGGCCCGCCGCGACGGCGACGACTACGTCATCGACGGCGCCAAGATGTGGCTGACCAACGGCGGCTCGTCCAACCTCATCGCCCTGCTGGTCAAGACCGACGAGGGCGCGGAGAAGGCGCACCAGAACCTGACGACCTTCCTGGTCGACAAGCCCGAGGGCTTCGGCGAGGTCGCGCCCGGCCTGACCATCCCCGGCAAGATCGACAAGATGGGCTACAAGGGCGTCGACACCACCGAGGCGGTCTTCGACGGCTTCCGGATCGGCGCGGACAAGATCCTCGGCGATGCCCCCGGGAAGGGCTTCTCGTACATGATGGACGGCGTCGAGGTCGGCCGGGTCAACGTCGCCGCCCGCGCCTGCGGCATCGCCATCCGCGCCTTCGAGCTGGCCGTCGAGTACGCCCAGCAGCGGCGCACCTTCGGCAAGCCGATCGCCGAGCACCAGGCCGTGGCGTTCAAGCTCGCCGAGATGGCCACCAAGGTCGAGGCCGCGCACCTGATGATGGTCAACGCCGCCCGGCTGAAGGACTCCGGCCAGCGCAACGACGTCGAGGCGGGCATGGCCAAGCTGATCGCGTCGGAGTACTGCGCCGAGGTCACCCAGGAGTCCTTCCGCATCCACGGCGGCTACGGCTACTCCAAGGAGTACGAGATCGAGCGCCTGATGCGCGAGGCGCCGTTCCTGCTCATCGGCGAGGGCACCAGCGAGATCCAGAAGACCATCATCTCCCGCGGCCTGCTCCGCGAGTACAAGTCGCGCGGGTAGGCAACACCCGGCCGCCCGGCGGGCACATCCGGGTATGACGACCGATAGCGAGCTGTGGGCGGCCGGGAGCGGCGCCGCCTTCGCCGTGCTGTTCGACCGGCACGCGAAGGCGGTCTACAACCACTGCTTCCGGCTGACCGCGTCGTGGGCGGCAGCGGAGGACCACACCCAGAGCACGTTCCTGCTGGCCTGGCGCAAGCGCGACCAGGTGGTGCTCCAGCGCGACTCCGTGCTCCCGTGGCTGCTGGCCGTGGCCACCAACGTGGTCCGCGCCGACCGCCGCTCGCTCGCCCGCAGGCTGCGCCTGGCCGCCCGCGTCCCCGCCGACGACCCCGTCCCCGACCACGCCGACGACGTCGCGGGGCGCATCGATGACCAACGCCGCATGGCCGAGGTCGCCACAGCCGTCGCGAAACTGCCCCGCGCCCAGCGCGAGGCCGTGGCGCTGTGCCTGTGGTCGGGGGTGTCCTACGCGGACGCCGCCGCGGTGCTGGGCATCGCCGAGGGCAGCGTCCGGGCCAGGGTGAGCAAGGCCCGCGCCCGCCTGGGGCGCCTGCTCGCGGCGCCGGCCGTCTCCGTACTCGCCACCGAGGAGACCGCATGATCGACCTGCCCCCACCCCGCGACCTGCCCCCGCACCGGCACAGCCGCATGCGCGCGGCGATCGTCACCGCCGTCGACGAGCCGCCGCGACGGCGCTGGGTCGCGCCGCTGGCCACCGCCACCGGCCTGACCGCGGCCGTCGCGGTGGCGGTGTGGATCGTGCCGACCGAGCGCGCCGCGCCGGTGGGCACCGCCACCCAGCCCGGGATCACCACGACCTCGACCCCGCTCACGAACGCGCCGTCGTCGGGGTTCCCCGGGCTCTCCTCCGAGCAGGTCCGCGCGATGGAGCGGGGCTGCGCCCTGTCCGCGCTCGGCTCGGACGCCACCCCGTCCACCCCCGGCATCAGCGACACCCCCGAGACCGTCCGGCTGCGCAACCTGCTCGACGACGACGCGGGCCGCCTGGCCCTGATCGTCGGGAACGGCCTGATGGTCCACTGCGACGTCGACGCGGGGGGCCACTACAACGGCGGGTTCGCCAGCTTCGGGTCCGGGCGCGACGACGAGCCCGGCGCGGTGACCCTGGACCTGGCCACCTCCAGCGCCGGGGAGCGGGCGCTGGGCAGGCGGGGCGCCCGCGTCGTGGCGGGCCGCGTCCTCGACGACCGGATCGCGCGCGTCACGGTCGCCTCCGACGGGCGCAGCGCCGACGCCGTCGTCGCCAACGGCACCTACCTGGTCCGATTCGTCTACCCCGTGGACTGGGCGCCCACCGGCTTGGCCGACGTCCGGGTGACCGCCTACGACGCCGACGGCGCCGTGGTGGCCAGCGTCATCACGTAGTCGGTATCGGGTTCGCACCGGTCGTGGCCACTTGGCACTATGGGGGTATGACCGGTGCGTTCTCCGGCTCTGGCCGCAACCAGGGCCTGCCCAAGGTCCCGACGCCGCCCACCGGGTGGCCGATCGGGTCCTATGCCACCTACCAAGAGGCACACCGGGCGGTGGAGCACCTGGCGGGCAACGAGTTCCCGGTCGAGGAGGTCACCATCGTCGGTGTCGACGTGATGCTGGTCGAGCGGGTGATCGGGCGCCTGAGCTGGCCGAAGGTCCTGGGCACCGGCGCGCTGTCGGGAGCGTGGTTCGGCCTGTTCGTGGGCCTGCTGCTCGGCCTGTTCAGCACCCAGCAGGCCTCGTTCGCGCCGATCCTGGTCGGCCTCGCCGCCGGGGTCGTGTTCGGGCTGGTGTTCGCCGCCGTCGGCTACGCCAGCACCCGCACCCGCGACTTCGCCTCCGCAACCCAGCTCGTCGCGGGCCGCTACGACGTGCTCGCGCAGCCGCGCAACGCCGAGCGCGGCCGGGACCTGCTGGCCAAGCTCGCCATGCGCCCCAGCTAGGCCGAACGGGGCAGCGCGACCGGTCGAATTGCGGCTGGTGATCACCGGATCTAGGTTCGGGTGACCGGTGCGCGCGGCTCCCCGGGTGCACCGGCGGCACGTCGCGGTGCACGCCTCCACGACGTGTCCGTCGGAAGGAGGCAGGGCGATGAAGCATCCCCCCGGCCGCCGTCGCCTCCCCGCGGTGCTGTGCGCCGCGGTGCTGGCGACCTCGGCCGCCTGCGGGTCGGACGGCGGCCCGCTGACGATCAACGTGTACTACTCCACCGAGCAGAACTTCGACCAGGTCGTCGCCAGGTGCACCGACGAGGCGGACGGCCGCTACGTCATCGCGCTCAACACCCTCCCGCGCACCGCGGACGCCCAGCGCGAGCAGATGGTGCGCAGGCTCGCCGCGGGCGACACCGACATGGACGTCCTCGGCCTGGACGTGACCTGGGTGGCCGAGTTCGCCGAGGCCGGGTGGATCCAGGAGTGGACGGGCGCGGACCGCGCCGACGTCGAGGCGGGCACCCTCGAAGGTCCACTCCAGACGGCCATGTGGGAGGGCAAGCTCTACTCCGCGCCGAAGAACACCAACGTCCAGCTGCTCTGGTACCGCTCCGACCTGACCCCCGAGCCGCCCCGCTCCTGGTCCGAGATGCTCCAGATGGCCGAGCGGCTGCGCGACCAGGGCAAGCCGCACACCGTCCTCATGACCGGCGCCCAGTACGAGGGCCTGGTCGTGCAGTTCAACACCCTCGTCGAGGGCGCGGGCGGGCGGATCCTCTCCGAGGACAGCACGCGCGCCGTGTTCGACGAGGGCGCGGTCGAGGCGCTGGAGGCGCTGCGGAACCTGGCGGTGTCCCCGGTGTCGAGCCCGTCGCTGTCCAACGCGCAGGAGGACGACATCCGCCTGGCGTTCCAGGACGGCGGCGCGGCCTTCCAGATCAACTGGCCCTACGTGTACGCCGCGATGACCGAGGCCAACCCCGAGCTGATCGAGACCCTGCGCTGGGCGCCCTATCCCGCGCTCGACCCGGCCAACACCGGCACGGCCACGCTCGGCGGGTTCAACCTCGCCGTCAGCGCCTACTCCGAGCACAAGGCGGAGGCGTTCGAGGCGGCCAAGTGCCTGCGCAGCGCCGAGAGCCAGAAGTTCTCCGCGATCAACTCCGGCGTGCCGCCCACCATCGAGTCGGTGTACGCCGAGCCGGAGATGGAGGAGGCGTACCCGATGCGCGAGACCATCCTGGCGGAGTTGAAGAAGGCGGCGATCCGGCCGCTCACCCCGGCCTACCAGAACGTCTCGACGCTGATCTCCACGATCCTGTCGCCGCCGAGGGACATCAACCCGCCGGAGACGGCCGACCGACTGCGCCGCGAGGTGCAGAACGCCCTCGACTCGAAGGGGGTCCTGCCGTGAGCCAGACGGTCGTCCCGCCTCCTGGTTCGACCCAACCGGCCGATCCGCCGCGCAGGCAGAAGGTGAGCGAGGGCAAGCGGGCCGAGCGCAAGCTCGCCTGGCTGCTCTGCGCGCCCGCAGCCCTGGTGATGGTGGCCGTCACCGGCTATCCGATCGCGTACTCGATCTGGCTGTCGCTGCAGCGCTACGACCTGCGGTTCCCGGACCAGCGCGAGTTCATCGGGTTCGACAACTACATCACCGTTCTGTCCAACGGGTACTGGTGGAACGCGTTCTGGGTGACCAGCCTGATCACCGTCATCTCCGTGGTCATCGAGCTGGTGCTCGGCATGGCGCTCGCGCTGATCATGCACCGGACGCTGGTGGCCCGCGGGCTGGTGCGCACCGTCGCGCTGATCCCGTACGGCATCGTGACGGTGGTGGCCGCGTTCTCCTGGCGCTACGCCTGGACCCAGGACACCGGCTACCTCGCCGAACTCGTCGCGCCCGAGTCGGCGCTGCTGACCGAGCGGGCGCCCGCGCTGGCCATCATCATCCTCGCCGAGGTGTGGAAGACGGTGCCGTTCATGGCGCTGCTGCTCATGGCGGGCCTGGCGCTGGTGCCGGAGGACCTGCTCAAGGCGGCGTCGATGGACGGCGCGTCGGCCTGGCAGCGCTTCACCAAGGTGATGCTGCCGGTGATGAAGCCCGCGATCCTGGTCGCGCTGCTGTTCCGCACGCTGGACGCGTTCCGCATCTTCGACAACATCTTCGTGCTGACAGCGGGCGCGCAGGAGACCTCATCGGTCTCGATGATCACCTACAGCAACCTGATCAGAGGCCTGAACCTGGGCATCGGCTCGACGATGTCGGTGCTCATCTTCGTCGCGGTGGCGCTGATCGCGTTCATCTTCGTCAAGGTGTTCGGCACCGCGGCGCCGGGCAGCGACGATCGGGGGCGACGCTGATGGCCGCCATGACGACCGGGGCCAAGGCCCGGTGGACACTGCTCGACATCATCGTCGTCATCTACGCGCTGGTCCCGGTGCTGTGGATCGTGTCGCTGTCGTTCAAGACACCCGCCACGCTCACCGACGGCAACTTCATCCCGCGCGAGTGGACGCTGCAGAACTACGCCGACATCTTCAGCACGACGACGTTCCTGCGCGCGCTGGGCAACTCGATCGGCATCGCGCTCATCTCCACGCTGATCGCGGTGGTGCTGGGCACGATGGCCGCGTACGCCATCGCCCGGCTGGAGTTCCCCGGCAAGCGGGCGCTGGTCGGGGTGTCGCTGCTGATCGCGATGTTCCCGCAGGTGTCGCTGGTGTCGCCGCTGTTCGAGATGGAGCGCTCGCTCGGGCTGTTCGACACCTGGCCCGGCCTGATCCTGCCCTACATCACCTTCGCGCTGCCGCTGGCGATCTACACCCTCTCGGCGTTCTTCCGGGAGATCCCGTGGGAGCTGGAGAAGGCGGCGAAGATGGACGGCGCGACGCCCGCGCAGGCGTTCCGCCGGGTCATCGCGCCGCTGGCCGCGCCCGGGGTGTTCACCACGGCGATCCTGGTGTTCATCTTCTGCTGGAACGACTTCCTGTTCGCGATCTCGCTCACCTCGACCGAGGCGTCGCGGACCGTGCCCGCCGCGCTGTCGTTCTTCACCGGGTCGTCGCAGTTCGAGGACCCGACCGGGACGATCTCCGCCGCAGCTGTGGTGATCACCATCCCGATCATCGTGTTCGTGTTGTTCTTCCAGCGCCGCATCGTCGCGGGGCTGACGTCCGGCGCCGTGAAGGGCTGAAGCCATGGCTGAGATCGTTCTGGACAAGGTGAGCAAGCAGTACCCGGACGGCGCGCTCGCGGTGTCCGACGTGGACCTGACGATCGCCGACGGGGAGTTCATCATCCTCGTCGGCCCGTCGGGGTGCGGGAAGTCGACGACGTTGAACATGATCGCGGGCCTGGAGGACATCACCTCCGGCGAGCTGCGCATCGATGGCGAGCGGGTCAACGAGCGCGCGCCGAAGGACCGCGACATCGCGATGGTGTTCCAGTCCTACGCCCTGTACCCGCACATGACGGTGCGGGAGAACATGGCCTTCCCGCTGCGTCTGGCCAAGGTCGACGACAAGACCGTCCGGGCGAAGGTCGACGAGGCCGCGCGCATCCTCGACCTGACCCAACACCTCGACCGCCGCCCGTCCAACCTCTCCGGCGGCCAACGCCAACGCGTGGCGATGGGCCGCGCCATCGTGCGCGACCCGAAGGCGTTCCTGATGGACGAGCCCCTGTCCAATCTGGACGCCAAGCTGCGGGTGCAGATGCGCACGTCGGTGGCGAAGATCCAGAAGAAACTGGGCACCACCACGGTGTACGTCACCCACGACCAGACCGAGGCCATGACCCTGGGCGACCGCGTGGTGGTGATGCGCGGCGGCTTGGTCCAGCAGATCGGCTCGCCCCAGTTCCTCTACGAGCAGCCGGTGAACCTGTTCGTGGCCGGGTTCATCGGCTCACCGTCGATGAACTTCGTCCCCGCCCGCCTGGAGAACAGCAGCGTCTCCAGCCCCCTGGGGAACTTCCCCCTGACCGACCGAATCCGAACCCTGCTGGAAGACGCCGACGCCCCCCGCGAGGTGATCATGGGACTGCGCCCAGAACACTTCGAGGACGCCACCCTCCTGGACGACACGGCGATGTCCGGCGGAGCCACCTTCGAGTCCACCGTGGATGTGCTGGAGTCGATGGGCTCGGACAAGTTCGCCTACTTCACCCTGGAGGGCGAGATGGCGACATCAGCCGAACTGGAAGAACTCGCCGCCGACGCAGGCGCCTCCGACCTGAGCGCCGACGGAACCCAGATCATCACCCGGTTGTCAGCGTCGTCGCAGGCCAAGGAGGGCCACCCCGCCCGCATCTGGTTCGACACAGACAAGATCCACCTCTTCGACCCCCACAACGGCCGCAACTTCACCTACGCCGACTGACCCAGCCCCTATTCCCCGAGACGCCACCCGCCCCGTGACCCGACTGCCAAGAACCGACCGCCCCCTACCCGGCCTCGCCAATCCCGAGCCCTGACAGCCCGGACTCGCCGACCCCGCGACCCCAGCGGCCTGGACTCGCTGATCCCGAGCCCTGACAACCCGGACTCGCCGATCCGAGGCCCCGGCCTGGCTTCCCGCTGGCCGGGGCCCTAGGCCTGCCTGCACCACCTGCTCCTGTGGAGGGACCTGAGCGACGCCACCGACCCATGAATCGCGCTCACCACCTAGCCGACTGCCTCTCCGACCCGACCTCGATGTCAGCCTGTGGATAACTTCCGCGCCCCTCGGCGCGAACCAGGCAACCTGGACTCCGGAGACACCCCGACCCCCGGGGCGTCCCGGACCCAGGAGGTACCCATGCGTGCATTCATGATCGCCGTGCTGTCCGTGGTAGCACTGGCAACCTTGTCCACCCCCGCATCCGCAGCCACCCTCTGCGAACCCGGCGAACTCTGCCTATGGCCCGACTCCGCCTTCCGCGGAACCCCGGCACGCCTAACCCTGTCCAACACCAACCCCGACGAGTGCGTCCCCATCGGACTCGAAGCCCGCTCCTTCGTCAACCGCCTCACCAGGCCGGTAACCGTCTACCAAAGCCCGGAGCGCTCAACCGAGGGCGAGTTCGACACCTACCCCGGCAACGGCACCTACGTCCCCTCAGCCCCCTTCATCATCCGAGGAGTACAAATCTGGACGTACTAGCCACACACCCGGCCACCGCCCCGCCGTAGGCCCGACGTACCACCGCGCCGTCGCGGGGAAAGTCCGCCCGCCACCGGTGCCCGCACCGCCCGCCACCGGTGCCCGCACCGCCCGCCACCGGCCCCGCCGCGCCGTCGGCCGCCGCGCCCTCGCCCGGTCCCCGCCGCTCCACCGTCGCCCCGGTCGTTCCGGTTCCGTCGGTGGCCCCGGTTCCGTCGGTGGCCCCGGTTCCGTCGGGCGTCCTGGTCCCGTCGGTCGCGTCGGTTCCGTCGGTCACCTCGGTCCCGTCGGTCACCCCGGTTGGTCAGTCGCGCCGATCATCCCCCGGTTGCGCCGTCGCCCTGGTTGCGTCGGCGCGTCATCGGCCGGTCACATCGTGGCCCCGGTCCGGCCGGTCGTCCCGGTCGCACCGTCGCCCGGGCCGCACCATCGCCTGGGTTGCCCGGGTTTCGCCTCGCATGGGTGTCGGGCTAGGCCCTGCCTGGGTTGCCCGGGTTGAGCCGTCGTCCCGGTTGCATTGGTGCGCCGTCGGCCGGTCGCGTCGTCGGGCGGTCGTGGCGGTGCCGGGGCCGCGTCGCCGCTCCCGGTCGCGCCGTCGCGGTCGAGCGGTTGCATCGCCGCGCCCTCGCCGATTGGGCCTGCCGATCGCTCGGCGGGATGTCGGGGCCGCGACGGCCGCTGTCATCCTGTGGCTGTCGCGGTCGCCGATGGCGTGCGGGGTTGTCGTGGTGGCGTCCGGCGTGGCTTCCCGTTGCTAGCACCGATTCCTCGTCCTCGGGCGGGCCGCTGGCGACAGCGTCGTCGCCTTGCAGCCGCATCACCCCGCCCCGGGCTAGTCCCCGCCGGGCACGACCCTGCCCAGGGAGGCGACGAACCGGGTGATGAGGCGGGCGAAGTCGTGGCGGTCCGTCGCCGACCAGTCGGCCATGACCTGATCGAAGACGGCGCGGCGGGCTTCGTGGGCGTGGGCTAGGGCGTTGTGGCCGTCGTCGGTCAGGGTGAGGAGGGTGCGGCGGGCGTCGGTGGGGTCGGTGGTGCGGGTCAGGAGGCCCTGGTCGACTGCCCGGGCCACCAGCCTGCTGGCGCGCGGCTGATCCACCCCGAGCGCCGCCGCCACCTCCCCGACGCCGCACGTCTCGGCGCGCTCCTCGACCACGTCGAGCACGCCGAACAGCGTGGGGTCGATGCCGTCGGCCGGGGTCATGCGGCTGAGCACGCGACGGCTCTGGCTTCGGCGGATCGCGACCATCGCGCGCTCAACGGCCGCGACCGCTTCGTCAGACATAGATGTTATATTACAATCTTTGTAAAAAGACATATACCTGGAGTGCTCGATGACCACTGCACAACCCCTCGGCTACTGGATCAAGCGCGTCGACCGTGCGCTCGACTCCGCCTTCACCGACGCCGGCCTGGACCGCCGGGCGTGGCAGGTGCTCAACACCCTCTCCCGCGCCCCGGCCCCCATCGCCGACCTGGATCGGGTGCTGGCCCCGTTCCTGACCGCCGACGACCCCACCACCCGTCCCCACGTCGACCACCTGGCCGCCCGCGGCTGGGCGCGGATCACCCTCGACACCGCCACCCTCACCCCGGAAGGCCATCAGGCGCACCAACGGCTGGCCGAGCACGTGGAGGCCATCCGCTCCCGGGTAGTCGACTGCCTGGCGCCCGAGGAGCACGCCCTGCTGCTCCGCTTACTCCAGCGGGTCGCGGCCCGCATCGACCCCTAGAGGCCGATGCGGCGGGGCAGCCGAGGGCCCTGCCGGATCGCGCTGATCACGTCGTCGTCCCAGCGGTGGGAGCGGATGAGGCGGTACCGCTCGGCGATGACCCAGAGGTAGGCCTCGGCCTCGGTCTGGGTGTCGATCAGCCCGGCCTGCCGGACCATGGTGACCACCGGGACGAACTCCTCCTCGTACCACCGGCGCGCGACGGTGGCGCGGTCGAGGAAGGTCTGCTCGTCCTGCATGAGCCGGAACCCCCACGCCTCGACGGCCTCGCTCAGCTCCGAGTACTCCCACGCGTCGCCCAGCCGGATGGCGTCGCGCGCGTCCTCGGGCAGCGGGACCCGCTCCAGGAAGATCCGGCGGTAGTCCTTGACGATGAGATCGCCCCTGCGGCGAATCCCCTCCGCGGAAAGGCGGGTGATGATCTCGGTGACATAGGCGTCGATCGTGCGCAGGTTCATCGCGTGCGCCACCGACACCCGGTGGTGCCCATCGATGACGAAGTGCAGGTCGCCCACGCGGAACACCTCGATCGGCGGGATCGACTCCCCCCGGCGCTGCGCCAAAGCCAACCGCTCCCACCGGGTGCGCGCGCGTCCGGACGTGGGCCGGAACCGCCGGTCGAAGTCCCGCGTGCGGTCGACGCTGCCCACGATCGAGTCCAGGTCGATCGTCCGCAGCCCCAGCCTGCGCTCGCCGACCCGGCCCAGGGCGGCCACGACCTCGTCGAACGGCAGCATGATGTTGACGTCGTCCGGCTCGCGGCGCAGCCACGCCCCGAGCCGCGACAACACCTGACGCCGACGCATGCGCAGGAAGTCGTTCTCCGCGTCCGCCAGGGGAAACCCGGTGTCGCGCGGCATGGTCACCCTCCGTCCTGTCCGACACGTGTCCGCCCGCGAGGTCCCGTCTCACGCGACATCGCGCGCCTCCGGGATGTCCAGGATGCGGTAGCCGACGGTGTTGATCACCCGGGTGCCGTCGAGGACGCGGTCCGGGACGGGCTCGCCGTGCGGGTGGATGTGGCCGTGCAGCAGGAAGCGGGGCCGCAGCTTGCGGACGGCCGTGTGCAGGCTGGCGAAGCCCCGGTGCGCCGGGTCCTCCCGGTCGCCGACGCCGCGCGGTGGCGAGTGGGTGAGCAGCACGTCCACGCCCCGCCCGTCCCGCAGGCGGCGCAGGGCGGCCCGGCGGCGCAGGACGCGGGTGCGACGGGCCATCTGCCGTTCGGTCCACTGGTTCGGGCCCCGGTTGTAGCGGATGGACCCGCCGAGCCCGGCTATCCGCAGGCCCGCGACGTCGGCCACGCGGACGTCGGCGTTCACCGCGCCCGCCGGACCCGGCCACTCCGCGGGCAGGCCGTCGCGGGTCCAGAGGCCGCTGCCGGAGCGGTCGTAGCCGGAGAGGTCGGCGTCGTGGTTGCCGGGCACGAACACGCACGGGCGGTCGAGGGCGTCGATGAGGAACTCGAGGTAGTCGAACGGCAGGTCGCCCGCGGCCAGCACGACGTCGACCCGGTGGCGGCGCACCTGGTCCGTCCAGAGCTGGTCCACCACCTCGTCGGAGACGGCGAGCACCTTCGGCACCAGCCGAGCGTACGTCGGGTCGTGTATCGATGCGGAACTGTGAAGCGAGGAGTAGTTCGGCGGGGAACGGTTGATGCCGTCCGCGCGTCGGACCGGCTAGCGTGATCGTCGAAAGCGATCGTCTGCCGCCATCGAGGGGAGATCGGGCGATGGGCGCGGGAAACGGCGACAGGTATGTCGTCGGCGGGGTGAACTGGGAGTCGTACACGTTGGAGGCGCTGATCGCGATGGTCTCCGACAACGCCAGCCCGGTCCAGCTGGAACAGCTGGCCGACGACTGGCGCCAGGCGGGCAACGAGGTCAGCGACGCCGCCACGGTGCTGGAGACCGCGCTGGCGCAGCTGATGACCTTCTGGTCCGGCTACGCGGCCGAACAGGCCCGCGCCGACGTCGCCGCCAACGCGCGCTGGCTCGGCGACCTCGGCGAGACCGCCCACCAGATCGGCGACCCGATCCAGGAGGCCGCTGGCGCGCTCAAGGCCGTCCAGGACGCCATGCCCGACCTCCCGCCCGAGGCCCTGGTCCCACCCGCGCGCGCGGCGGACGGCGCCGACGCGGGCCTGAACAACGGCGGCGCGCTGGGCGCGGCGATCTCCGGCACGGCGACGGGCGCGGAGAGCGCGTTCAACGCCGAGGCCGAGCAGGCCCGGCTCAAGGAGGTCGCGGTCGAGGCCATGCGCCGCTTCGAGGGCGCGGCCATCGGCATCGACGAGGCCACCCCGGCCTTCACCGAGCCCACGGACACCAGCCCGCCGATGCCGCGCGAGCCGCACGTGCCCGCACCCCAGCCCGCGCCGCACACCCCTCGCCCGACGGACGAGGAGCGCTGGAACGACCTGACCGGCGGCGGCACCACCGCGTCGGGCACCGTCGACGACCCGCCCGTCCGCTCGACCCCCGGCGGCGGCGCCCCGACCCCCTTCGGCGGCGGCACGACCGGCCTCAACGAGAGCCCGCACGGCGGCCCGGCCCGCCAGCCGGTGGGCGCGGGCCCCACCGTGGGCCTCACCGAGACGTTTAACCCCGGCAACCGCCCCGCCGCCGCCCCCACAGGCGGCGCCATCGCCGCGAGCGCGGGCGGTGCGGGGGCAGGCATGGGCGGCATGCCCATGGGTGCGGGCATGGGCGCGGGCGCAGGCGGCGACGCCAACGAACACCGCAGGCGGTACCCGTACGACGCGGAGAACCCATTCGCGAACGACCAGAAGGCGTCACCGCCCGTGATCGGGCTCTAGGGGGAACACCGATGCGAGAGCACTCCAGCACCGACCACCCCTGGGAAGACGACCCGGCCTGGCCCACCCCCGAACAGGCCGCGCCGTTCAGCACCCACGCCTTTCCCCTCCCCAACACGACCAACCCGCCGTGGACCTCCACAACGGAACCAGGAGCCGCTGCGGCCGCGACCGCATCCGGCACCGCCCCCACCTGGCAGGCGACACCCGGCTCGCTAGGGGATGGCTCTCCGGTTCCCCCGTGGGCACCGACTCCCACCAGCCAGCCCGTGCCGGGCGCGATGGACGCCGGAGCCCCGTGGATGCCGAACACAGGCGGCCAACCAGTGGCTCCGGGAGCGATAGGCAGCGATGCCTCGTGGGCGGCGGACGCAGGCTTCCGGCCAGCTACCTCAGGGCCTGCGGATAGCGGGCCCCCGGCCCCTCCATGGGGGATGGACGCAGGCGTCCGAGCGGATGGCGGGGCCACGGTTCCACCTTGGGCGGCAGACGTTCAGCCAGCGACGTTGGGCGGCGGCGCACCGCTTCCCCCGTGGGCGGCGGAGACGGACGCAGCGGCCGGTGGCGTTCCTGGCGCCCCGTGGTCGACCAACGCGGACAGGTCGGAAACCGAGGGCGCGCCGAGCGGATCGGGGAGTGGGACGCCTGCTGCGCCGTGGATGGCGAACGCGGGCCAGCCGGGGGTGATCGGGTCGCCTCCGGTCGGGCCCGCTGGGGTCGGGGGCCCGGTGCCGCCGTGGCAGGCGGGCCACGGTCAGCCGGGTGTCCACCACACCCCGGGCGCTCCTGGCCCGTTCGGCGGCGCGCCGATGGGGACGCACGCGTCCTCCGCGATGACCCCGAGCGCTCCTGGCCCGATGGGTGGGACGCCCATTCAGCCGACAGTCGACCCCTTCACGCCCATGCCGGGTCCGGGTGGGCCCCTCGGCACAGGCCAGCCGACCGGCGCTCCGGCGGCTCCTACTGGCTTCGGTGGCCCCCAACCGACGACACGCGAATCGGGCGCGCCCCATGCCAGCGGCGGGCAGCACTCGGCGGGGGAGCCGGGTGTTGGCGGTGGGCAGCAACCGGGTGTGTCCGCGCAGCCTGGCGGGCCGACGGACGGGGCAGGTGGACAGCTGCCCGGGCACGTTCCGGCAGGGGTTGGCCAGCCTGGTGGACAGCCGTCGCCCGGTGGCTCGGGGGCTGGCGGTTCGGCTGGATCCGGCGTCGGCGACCAGTCCGGCGTTCCGGGGCAGTCTGGTGGTTCGGCTGGGACTGGCGGTGGTGAGCAGCCGGGCGTTCCGGGGCAGTCTGGTGGTTCGGCTGGGTCCGGCGGTGGCGACCAGTCCGGCGGTTCGGGGCAGCCTGGTGGTTCGGTGGGCGGAGAGCAGTCGGGTGGTACTCCGCCGTCGGAGGGTGGGGGTTCTGCTGGGGAGCCCGGTGAGCTGCCATCGTCGGGCGGGAGTTCTGGGACCTCTCCCGGGGATGCGACCCCGCCGTCGTCGGGTATTGGGGAGACGTTGAATCCGGGGGGCGACTCGAGTGCTCCTGCGCCCGGGGTGGGTGGACCGGGTGGCGGCGTCGGTAGTCCGGGTGTGGGCCAGCCTGGCGGCGGTGATCCAGGGCCGGGCGGGCCCAGTGCGGGCGAGCCTGGTTCCGGTGGGCCTGGTGCTGGTGCGCCGGGCGGTGGTGGTCCCGATGCAGGCGGGGCTGGTCCCGGTGGCCCCAGTGCTGGTGGTCCGGGTGCTGGTGAGCCCGGCCCGGGTGGTCCGGGTGCCGGTGGTCCGGGTGTCGGTGGGTCTGGTCCCGGCGGTCCGGGGGCCGGTGCGCCGGGTGTTCCCGGGTCCGGCGCGCCCGGGCACGGTGGCTCCGGTGAACCGGTGGCGGGTGGGCCCAAGCCGCCAGGGTCGGCGGGGCCTGGTGGGGCGGCTGGGCCTGGGGATGACATAACCCAGCCCGTTGTGCCGCCGGGGCAGCCGGGTGGTGGGCAGGGGGCGTACCCGGGAACCGGTGCCGACGCGGGTCAGGGCAAGCCTGAGCCTGGGCACGGCAAGACCGAGCCTGGGCAAGAGAAGCCGGAGCCGGGCCAAGGCACGGCCGAGCCCGGCCAGAACAAGCCTGAGCCCGGTCAGAACAAGCCCGGACAGAACGAGGGCGGGCAGAGTGGCGGCGGGCAAGGGAACGGCAGTGGGGAGTCGCGGGGGCGGTGGGACGTTGACCTCGAACGGCTCAACGAGTTCGCTGCCGCTGTCACCTCCGCGCGCATGAGTCTGGTGACGGTGCAGGCGCTTGTCAGTCAGATGCAGGGGGACGCCTACACCCCCAAGCTCGGCACCAGCCCCGTCGGGCAGCAGTTGGCGCGGAAGTTCGACGATCGGCTCAACAGCGACGCCGGGCTGCGGCCGTTGTTGGCAGAGGCAGTGCGGCGGATGGACGAGTTCATCCACAGCGCCGAGTCGGTGCGGGACGCCTACACCGAGGCGGAGGAGGCGGCTGAGGCGACCATGCGGCAGACGGGGCAGGGATGACCGAAGTGGACAGTGGTAGACGGGTCGCCGTGCTGCACCCGGAGGAAGTGGACCTCCTGTGCGCCTTCGCCGAGGTGACGCCGCCGTTTCCGCTGCGCATCCGCTCCCGGGGGGAGACCGAGGCCGAGCGGCGGGCCGGGTTCGCGCAGGCGCGGGCGCGGCTGGCCGGGCGCGGGCTCGCCGCGCAGGACGGGCCGCGCGGGGTGGCCGCCGACTTCGTCCACCTGGTCCGGCACGGCGCAGGCTCGCTCGATCTCATCGTGTCCCGCCGGGGCAAGACGTCCGGGGCGGTCGTGTTGGCTCAGCGCGATGACGCCGTCCTGGTCGAGCAGGACATGGACAGGACGAACGGGGCCGTGCGGCTGCTCGCGCTCTCCCTGCACGACGCCGTCGACGGCCTGCTACGGCTCGTGCCCGACCACCCAGCCCCCATGGCTGCCCCCTTCAGCGTGCCCCGCGCCGCACTGGAACGCGTGCACCGGGCCATCGTCGCCGCCCCCCGCCCGCTGAGCGCCGACGAACTCGACCGGCTGCGGGCCGCGCACGGCCTCGACGACCAGAGCGCCCGCCGGATGCTCACGCACCTGCAACCCGTGCTGGGCAACGGGCAGACCGGCGTCGCCGTCCGGCGCGGCGCGGGCTGGGAGCGGTCCGGCGACGAACTGCGCTGGCTGGACACCGCGCGCGGCCGGTTCCGGCTCGGCGGCGGGGAGTGGATGAGCGTCAATCCCTTGGGCCCCGAGGAGTTGCGGGTCCAGGTGCGCGCGCTCGCGGCAGAACTGCGCTGAGGGCTCCCGTGCCGTCGGACGCATCCGCTACCGTGACGGTCGGAACCGAGTGTCGAGGGGGCCGGGGATGATCGGCAGTGTCGAGCAGCTGGTCCAGCGCTTCCAGGCGGCCGCCCAGCGCGCCGCAGCGGCGGCCGAGCAGGACCGGCGCGCCCGTCGCGGCGAGGACGACCGCTGGGTGACCGGCGGCGTGCACTGGGACGGCTACAGCCTCAAGGCGCTGCAGCGCATGGTCGGCCAGCGGGCCAACGCCAACCAGCTCGACATGCTCGCCGACCGGTGGGCCAGCCACGGCGACCGCATCGCCGAGAGCGCCACCGACCTCAGCCGCTCGCTGCAGCGGCTGCTGCAGTTCTGGTCGGGCGCCGCGGCCGAGGGCGCGCGGACCGTGGTCGTGCGCAACTGCGCGTGGCTGGCCGAGACCGCGGCGACGGCGACGCGGATGGCCCGTCCCATCGAGGACGCGGGCGGCGCGCTGCGCTCGGCGCAGAGCACCATGCCCGGCGGGTCGCCGAGCAGCCCGTGGTTCGCCACGGTCGGCGGCGGCGCGGCGGCGGGCCTGGCCGTCGGCGGCCCCATCGGCGCGGCGTTCGGGGCCGCGATCGGCGGGATCGCCAGCGCGTTCGGCTTCGGCAGCAACAAGAAGAAGATGAAGCGCAAGGCCGTGCAGACCATGCGCCGCTACGAGACGGCGCTGCTCGGCATCGACGGCGCCACCCCCCGCTTCGGCGACCCGGCCGACGGCGTCGACCCCGGCGCCGACCCGACCAACCCCCGCCCGCCGAGCACCGGCGTCCCCGGCCCCGGCGTCCCGCCGCCGAGCGGCAGCCTGCCGCCCGAGCTGGGTGCGGGACCCAAGGTGCCGCCGCCGATGCCGACCCCCGACATCGGCACGTCGCCCAGCCTCGCGCCCAGCTTCGACACCGGCTGGGAGCGCCGCTGGCAGGGCCTCACCGGCATGGGCCCCGGCCCGGGCGCGGGCGCCAACCCCGGCGGGCTCCCCGGCCTCGGCGGCGGACCCGTCGGCTTCGGCGGACTGCCGGGCGCGGGCGCGGGCCGCGGCGTCGGCATGGGCCGCGGCGCGCTGGCAGGCGGCGCGGCGGGCATGGGCCGCGGCGGCGCCCCCGGGGTCGGCCGCGGCGGCGCGATCGGCGACCGCCAGCGCGGCGCGGCAGGCCGGTTCGGCCGGGGCACCGGCTTCGGCTCCGGTTACGGCGCGCCCGCCGGTGGCGCCCGCAAGGAGGAGGACGGCGAGCACCGCAGGCGCGTGCCGCTGGAGGACGACCCGTTCACCCCGCACGACCTGCGGGCCGCCCCGCCGGTCATCGGCCTGTAGGAGGACGCGCGAGATGTACGTGGACAACCCGGGCGCGGGCTGGCAGGTCGAGCCCGACCAGGTGCGCGAGTTCGCCGCCGCCGTCGAGGACGTGCGCCGCGACCTCGACGCGATCATGGCCGACGTCGCGGCCCTGTCCGACCCCGGCCTGGAGCCGATGCTGGGCACCAGCCCGGTCGGCGAGGAGCTGTCGGCCAAGTTCACCGACCGGCTCAGCGGCGAGCACGGGCTGCGCGGCCAGCTGGAGGCCGCGCTGCGCCGCATGGACGAGTTCGTGGCCAGCGCGGAGAAGAGCGCGCAGGGCTACCAGGGCAGCGACGAGAACGCCGCCGACCGCTTCCGCTTCACCTGATGGAACTGGTCAGCCGCGCCGGGACGGCGCTGCACCCGGTCGAGGTCGATCTGCTCTGCACCTTCGCCGAGGTCGAGGCGCCGTTCCCCATCGACGTGCCCGCCACCGGCCAGTCCGAGGTCGAGCGCGCCCTGCTGTACCGCGAGGCCGCCGAACGCATGCGCGAGCGCGGCCTCGCCGACGAGCGCGGACCGCTCGACGTCGCCGAGGAGTTCGTCTACCTGTTGCGCGCCTGCACAGGCGTGGTCGACATGGTCGTGACCACCGCGGAGGGCACCCGCTCGGTCGCCGTGCTGACCGCCCGCGACGACGCGCTGGTGGTGACCCAGGACTCCGCCGACGAGTTCGGCATGGTCCGCATGCTGCCGACCACAGTGGACGATGCCGTCGGCGGCATCGCCCGGCTGGTGCCGCGCGCCGAGACGCCGCTGACGACCCCGTTCACCCTGCCCCGCCGCGCGGTGCGCGCCGCGTTCGAGGCGATGGTCGCCAGGATGCCCGACGACGGCGGCGATCCCGTGCCGATGACCGGCGAGGAGATCGACGAACTCCTGCGCGCGCACGGGATCTCCGACCGCGTCGCCACGCGCATGGTCGCCGCGCTCACCCCGGCGATCGGCAGCGGGCAGGCGGGCGTGGCGCTGCGCGACGACACCGAGGACCAGTGGCGCCGGGTGGGGACCGAGCTGACCTGGCTGGACACCCCGCGCGGCCGGTACCGGCTCGCCGAGGACGACGACGGCTGGATGAGCGTCAACCCGCTGTCCCCGCAGGAACTGCGGGACGGGCTGCGCGCGCTTGCAGGTCGGATCCGTTAGGGCGTCTGGGAAATCAGCACGGTCACCACCGTGATCCAAGCGAACACGCTGGCCAGCAGCCAGAACTTGATATTGGACAGCAACCGGGCCACGGGGAGACCTCCCATCGAGGGTGTGCGGGGTACTGCTAGAGCCATCGGTTCTTGCGGAATATCCGGTACAGCACGAAGCAAACGAGCAGGATGGCGGCCATCACCAGCGGATAGCCGTAGCGCCACTTGGTTTCCGGCATGTAGTCGAAGTTCATGCCGTAGACGCCGACCACCATGGTCGGGACGGCGATGATCGCCGCCCACGAGGTTATCTTGCGCATGTCGGCGTTCTGCTGGAGGGTGATCTTCGCCAGCGTCGCGTTGACGAGCGTGGTCAGCAGCTCGTCGAAGCTGATCACGCGCTCGGTCACGGTCGTCAGGTGGTCGTCGACGTCGCGGAAGTAGGAGCGCACGTCCTCGGGGACCAGCGCGGAACAGCCCTCCGCGAGCCTGCGCAGCGGGCTGGCCAACGGCATCACCGCGTGCCGCAGCTCCAGGATCTCCCGCTTCATCAGGTAGATCTGCTCGGCGCTGACGGGGCTGCGCGGGGCGAACACGGCGCGCTCGATCACATCGATGTCGGTCTCGATCGCCGCGCTCACCGCGAGGTAGCTGTCCACGATCTGATCGGAGATCGCGTGCAGCACCGCGGCGGGCCCGGCGCGCAGCCGGTCCGGCGCGGCCTCCAGCTCGGCGCGCAGGCCGTGCAGCCCGGAATGCTTGCCGTGCCGGACGGTCACGACGTAGTCCTTGCCCAGGAACACCATGATCTCGCCGGACTCGACGATCTCGTTGGCCGTGGTCGGCGACTCGTGCTCCACGTAGCGCAGCGTCTTGAGGACCATGAACAGGTTCTCGTCGTAGCGCTCCAGCTTCGGCCGCTGGTGGGCGTGCACCGCGTCCTCGACGGCCAGCTCGTGCAGCCCGAACGTCTCGGCCACGCCCTGGATCTGGTGCTCGTCGGGCTCGTGCAGGCCGATCCAGACGAATCCCTCGCCCCGCGAGCGCACCTCGGCGACGGCCTCCGTGTGCGTCCAGCGACCGGGCAGGCGCGTTCCGTCGACGTACACGCCGCAATCGACGACATAGGCCGACAGCGGCACCGGCAGCGGGGGGACGACCCGCTCGTGCGCACGGTTGTTACGGCCTCTGCGGCCGCCCAGCGATGGGATCGAGGGCATCGCGAGCTCCAGGGATCACGTCGCGACAGCCGCGACGGACCGGAGGGCCGCAGGGGGCCGCTCCGGTGGCGGAGCGTCCTAGCCGGTTGGGGCGGAAGCGCTAGCGAACGGCGGCTTCCCCGGTAAGGACGCGGGGACTACTGCATCCGGTCGCGGTTTCATGACCAGGCTTGTCACCCATGCGTCCTCACCTCCTCGGAGCCGGTGGTGCGGCGACAGCCGCACTGGCATAAGGGTACCCGTACCACGCTCCGAGAGGTGCAGGAGGGAGGTGAATCACGGCCACGCGGCTCGGTTTTCATGGTGCAATTCGGTGGTCATGGGACTTCGCCGTGGCAGGACCACGGCGACGCCAGTCACTTAGTGGAGGACCAGTGCAGTTCGGTCGGTACTACGAGGAGTTCGAGGTCGGCGCGGTCTACAAGCACTGGCCGGGCAAGACGGTGACCGAGTACGACGACCACCTGTTCTGCCTGATCACCATGAACCACCACCCCCTGCACCTGGACGTCAACTACGCCGAGAACACCACCGATTTCGGCAAGAACGTCGTGGTGGGCAACTACATCTACTCGCTGCTGCTGGGCATGTCGGTGCCGGACGTGTCCGGCAAGGCGATCGCCAACCTGGAGATCGAGTCGCTGCGCCACGTCGCGCCGACCTTCCACGGCGACACGATCTACGGCGAGACCGAGGTGCTCGACAAGACCCCGTCGAAGTCCAAGGACGACCGCGGCGTCGTCTACGTGGAGACGCGCGGGTACAAGCAGGACGGCACCGTCGTCTGCATCTTCCGCCGCAAGGTGATGGTCCCCAAGCGCTCCTACGGCGACGCCCGCGGCGGCGAGCAGCCCGGACGCCCGGAGCCCAAGCCGCGCTAGTGGGCTCGCCCACGCCACGCCCGGTGGGCTAGCGTCCCGGGCGTGGCGACCGCACAACTCGACGAGATCCGGTTCCGGCTGCGCGCCTTCGCCGACACCGAGGCGGCAGGCGAGTCCCCGCTCTACGCCCACCTGGCCGGACGCGCGGCCGACGACCCGGACGTCGCCGCGCTGCTGTCCTCGGCCCCGCCGGAGCAGGCCCGGCCCACGCTGCTGCTGGCCGCCGCGCACCGCGTGCTGCAGGCCAACCCCTTCCACGAGCTGGTCAACTACTACCCGTCGATGGGCGGCACGTACGGCCTCGACGGCGGGACCTGGCCGCTGTTCCGCTCGTTCGTCCTCGATCACGCCGACGCCGTCCGCGCGCTGATCGCGACGCGCAGCACGCAGACCAACGAGGTCCGCAGGGCCGCGCTGCTCTATCCGGCCCTCGCGATCGCCGCCAAACAGGCCAAGGGGCCGGTTGGTCTGCTGGAGGTCGGCTGCAGCGCCGGTCTGCTGCTGGGCGTCGACCGCTACGCCTACCGCTACCAGACGGAGCTTTCCGGACAGGTCGTCGCCGGGCCGGCGAAGACGCCCGTCGGGCTGCACTGCGCGCTGGAGCTGGCGCCCGGCGCGACGATGCCCGTGCTGCCCAAGAAACTGGCCCTGGCCGCGCGGATCGGCCTGGACCGCAGCCCGGTCGACCTCGACGACGAGGACGCCGTGGCCTGGCTGGAAGCCTGCGTGTGGGCCGACCAGCCGGAGCGGCAGCGGCTGCTCACCACCGCGATCACGTTGCTGCGCAAGGACCCTCCGCCGGTGATCGCGGGCGACGCGGTCGACGATCTGGGGGTCGCGGCCGATCGGGTGCCCGATGACGTCCCCTTGGTCGTGCTGACGTCGAATGTGCTGCCTTATCTCTCCGAACAAAGGCGAGGGTTGTTCATTGAAGCGCTCGCCGAACTCGCCGGTCGCCGTCCGACCTGGTGGCTGAGCCATGAGGGTTATCAGGCCGGGCTTTCTCTGCTCGTGCCCGATCGGGGGGATTTGGCAGCTTCGCCGGGCACTGGCGCATTCGGCCTACTGGGTCTCACCACTTGGGAGGGCGGACGGCCGAAAACCGCTGTCCTGGCCCGAACGGCGATGCACGGGGAGCGCCTGACCTGGCTGGCCTGACCTGCCTCAACGGGGCAGGACGCCCCAGCCGTCCAGGGTCTCGGCCAGTTCGTCCACCAGTTCACCCGAAGTTCGCATTGTGGTGAAGGTCGCAAGATCGAACCAACCGGCCTCGGCGGCGTCGTCACCGGCCCTGAGGTCACCGCCTGTCACCACAGCGGCGTAGTCGTGGATGTCGAACACCCCGGAGGGCGCAGGCCGCTCGACCCGGCCGACAAACGCGCCGACGGCGATCTCCAGGCCCGTTTCCTCGCGCACCTCGCGCCGGACCGCGGCCGCGTCTGATTCACCGCTTTCCACCTTTCCCCCAGGTAGAGACCATAGTCCGGCGCCTGGCGGGCGGGTTCTGCGAATGAGTAAAAGGCGTCCGGAATCGTCATGCACGACCGCTCCGACGCATCGGATCATCGGTTTTCCACCACGGTTCATGAGCACGGAGCGTAGCGGTAATCCGGCGGTGACCCTCCGCGTTGACCTATCCCGGGGAGTGGGCTCCCGTTCGTCAGCGGAGTGCGGTACAACGGTTTTCAACAGCGCCATGAGTCAGGTGCGTCAGGGAGCGGGGTAGATCGCTGTGGACGTCAAGAAGGTTCTCATCTTGACCGGGGCCGCGTTGCTGGTTTTCTTCTTGGTCACCCAACCGGTCGCGTCCGCCGGAATCGTCAACTCCATCATCACCACCCTCCGCGAGGGTGCGGAAGCGATCATCACCTTCGTCCGTACAGTTTTCAGCTGACACCGGGTAGCGTCGAACCATGTTCGCGCCCCGGGACCCAGACGAGTACCTGCTCGACTCCGAACGACGGGTCATCCGGGTGCGCCGACATTGGGCCTACCTGACCTGGCAGGTGTTCGAGGCCGTCGCGCTGCTGGCCGTGTGCGTGATGATCTCCTACGTGCTGCCCCCGAACGCGTGGGTCGTGCAGAACGTCCTGTGGTACGTCGCGCTCGCGGTGCTGCTGCGCTTCACCTACCAGGTCATCGAGTGGTGGGTCGAGCGCATCGTGGTCACGGACAAGCGGTTCATGATGACCACCGGCGTGTTCACGATCCGGGTGCTGATGATGCCGGTCAGCAAGGTCACCGACCTGACCTTCGAGCGGAGCTGGATCGGCCGCATGCTCGGCTACGGCACGATGGTCGTCGAGTCGGCGGGCCAGATCCAGGCGCTCAACCGCATCGACTACCTGCCCCGGCCCGAGCAGGTCTACGACGCCATCTCGGAGCTGACCTTCGGCGACAAGAAGGCCCAGGCCGAGCGGTTCTCGATGATCAAGGCCCAGCGCATCGCCAGGGGCAAGAAGAAGGCGGCGGGCAAGGTCTAGGTGACCTGCGCCATCCGCCACACTGGCTGGGTGCGGATCGACCTCCACTGCCACTCCACGGCCTCCGACGGCACCGACAGCCCGGCCGGGCTGGTCGCCGCGGCCGCGCGCGCCGGGCTGGCCGCGGTGGCGATCACCGACCACGACACCACCGCGGGCTGGGCCGAGGCCGCCGCCGCGCTGCCGCCGGGACTGGCCCTGGTCCGCGGCGCCGAACTGACCTGCGTCTCCGATGACGGCCGCGGCGGGCAGTGCACGGTGCACCTGCTGGCGTACCTGTTCGACCCCGAGTCCGAGGCCATGGTCGCCGAGCACGCCCGCACCCGCGCCGAGCGGCGCGCCCGCCTGCGCACCATGGCCGGGCGGATGGCCGCCGACGGCTACCCGGTCGACGCCGACACCCTGCTGGGCGAACTGCACCCCGACGCGCCCGCGGGCCGCCCGCACCTGGCCCAGGCGCTCGTGCGCGCGGGCGTCGTGGGCTCGGTGACCGAGGCGTTCGCGACGCTGCTGCACGGCCGCAGCGGCTACTACGTGCCCAGCCGCAAGACGCCCGTGCTGGAGGCGATCGGCCTCGTGAAGGCCGCGGGCGGCGTGTCGGTGCTGGCGCACGGGTTCGCCCACCGGCGCGGCCCGACGATCAGCGCCGAGGTGGTCTCCGAGCTGGCCGGGGCCGGGCTCGACGGCGTGGAGGTCGACCACCCCGACCACGACGACGACGCCCGCGCCCGGCTGCGCGCGCTGGCCGACCGGCACGGCCTGCTGGTCACCGGCTCCAGCGACTACCACGGCACGAACAAGACCACCGCCATCGGCGCGGAGACCACCGCCCCCGAGGTGCTGGCCGCGATCGGCGAGCGGGCCACCGGCGCGGGGATACTGGTGGCCTGATGTTCGACGTCGCGCTGTTCGCCGAGGCCACGATCACCCTGCTGGTGATCATGGACCCGCCGGGCACCATCCCGGTGTTCCTGAGCCTGACCGGGCGCAAGTCCAAGCAGACCCGGCTGGGCGCGGCCCGGCAGGCCGTGCTGGTGTCGTTCCTGGTGATCAGCCTGTTCGCCGTCGGCGGCGAGGTGATCCTGCGCTACCTGGGCATCGGCATCCCGGCCCTGCAGGGCGCGGGAGGGCTGCTGTTGCTGCTGATCGCGCTCGACCTGCTCACCGGGCGCGGGTCGACCGAGCCGGAGATCGCCGAGGACGTCAACGTCGCCCTGGTCCCGCTCGGCACGCCGCTGCTGGCCGGGCCGGGCGCGATCGCGGCGACGATCGTCTTCGTGCGGCAGGCGGACGGCCACCTGGCGTCCTATCTGGCGCTCGGGGCCGCGATCGTCGCCGTGCACCTGTTCCTGTGGTTGTGCCTGCGTTATTCCGGCGCGGTCATCCGGTTCATCAAGGACAGCGGCATCACGCTGCTGGCCAAGATCGCCGGTCTGCTACTCGCGGCCATCGCGGTGCAGTTGGTCGCGGACTCGGTGCGCGGCTTCATGGCGGGCTAGAGCACCTCGTCGATCGCCTCCTGGCTGCGGCCGATCACCGCGCGGCCGTCGTCGGTGATGATGATGGGGCGCTCGATCAGCACCGGGTTGGCGGCCAGCACGGCGATCCATGCCGCCCGGTCGTGCGGGAGGTTGGCCAGGTCGAGCTCCTTGGCCCTGGCCTCCTTCATCCGGGTGATCTCCCACGGCTGGCGGTCCAGCTTCGCGAGCACCTCGTCCAGCTCCGCCTCCGTGGGCGGGTCGTCGAGGTAGCGGCGCTCGGTGTGCCCGGGCGCGGCGGCGTCCAGCGCGGTCTTGGCGGCGCGGGACTTCGAGCAGCGGGGGTTGTGCCAGATCTCCACGCGGTCATTGTGCACGCCGGCGCGGATAGTGTCGGTGGGACTGCGTACGGTGTGGGCCGTGCGAGGTCAGCTGGGATTCGACAGCATGCCGCGGAAGTTGATCAAGGTGACGCCGTCGCGGCTCGGGGTGTGGGCGGACTGCCCGCGCCGCTTCCGCATGGCCTACCTCGACCGCCCGACCCCGCCGCGCGGCGGCCCCTGGGCGCACAGCACGCTCGGCGCGGTCGTGCACAACGCGCTCAAGGCGCTGTTCGACCTGCCCGTGCGCGCCCGCAACCCGGAGGCGGCGGCGGGCCTCGTGCGCACGCACTGGAAGGACGACGGCTTCGCCAGCGCCGCCCAGGCCGCGGAGTTCCGCGACCGCGCCGCCGGGTGGGTGCACGACTACGTCGCCGACCTCGACGTCACCCACGAGCCGGTCGGCCTGGAGCGCTGGGTGTCCGCCCCGGTGGGCACGATCGTCGCCGAGGGCCGCGTCGACCGCATCGACCAGCGCGGCGACGAGGTCGTCATCGTCGACTACAAGACCGGCAGGCACGCCCTGACCACCGACGACGCCCGCGGTTCCCAGGCGCTGGCCCTCTACGTCCTGGCCGCCCGCCGGACGCTGCGCAGGCCGTGCACGAAGGTGGAGCTCCACCACCTCCCGACGGGCACCGTCGCCGCGTGGGAGCACACGGACGAGTCCCTGGCCCGCCACCTCCGCCGGGCCGAGGAGATCGCCGACGAGTTCCAGCTGGCCACCGACACCCTCGCCGCGGGCGGCGACCCGGACATCCTGTTCCCCGCCCAACCCGGCCGCCAGTGCGCCTGGTGCGACTTCCGCCGCAGCTGCGCCGACGGCCAGGCGGCGGGCCCGCCCTTGGACCCGTGGGCCATGCTCGCCCCCTGACCGACGGTGCGGTCTCTGCGGTAGGGCACGCGGATGCCTCGGCGCTGGCTGCTTCCGCTGGGTTGGCGCGGTTGGTCCGCAGGGCCCTGCGGACCAACCGACGCGCGCGGACCGGTCGGACTGCCCCGTCTTGGGCACGTCCGACCGCCCGTGCGGCGACGGCGACCAGCGCCATTCCGCACACGCCCGGCCATCGACCCGCCCCGGAGCGTGGCCGGGGGAGGGATGAGCGATGCTGTTGGGGTGACCGGTCCCACCGAACGCCTGCCGAAGCCGGATGATCCGACCGTGGAGCTGCCGCGTGCCCGGGCACGGCCCGGCGGGCCGTGGCGCGACCTGAGCGGCGCGCTGGCCGTCGGGCTGTGCGGCCTGGCGCTGGTGGTGCTCGCGCTGCAGGTCTACGCCTGGACCCAGCCGGACGTGCCCGGACCCGGCGTCGGCGTGCTGCTCGGCCACATCGCGGCCGCGGTCGCGGCCGTGGTCGCGCAGCGGTTCGCCGACCGGCTGCGCGGGCCGCAGGCGGCGTTGGCCATGGTGCTGGTCGCCGTCGCCTGCGGCGCCGCTTTCTGGTACTTCTGGTGGGCCTGAGTGGACTATCCGAACAGGACTCAGGCCAGCCAGGTGTTCCAGGTCGGCAGCAGCACGTCCAACAACGCCTCCGGGGCCTCGACGGCCGGGGAGTGCCCGGCGCCCAGGATGGCGGCGTAGTCGGCCTCCAGCCGGTCGGCCATGTCCCGCTGCACCGCGGGCGGCCAGGTGTCGTCGGCGATGCCGCAGGCGACCAGGCAGCCCGTGCTGTTGCTGCGCAGCCTCCGCGACAGGTCGGCGACCAGGTCGGGCTCGGTGCGCAGGCCGCGCGCCATGCCCAGCAGCGCCGCCGGGTTGTTGCGCAGGAAGCGGGCGCGGAAGAACTCGCGCAGCGGCTCCGACAGGCTCTGCCATCGCGGGTTCTCGCGGTTGAGCGCCTCCTGCGCCTGCTGCGCTGCCGCCACGCCGTGCTGGCGCAGGAGCGGGTCGCCCAGCTCGAGCACCTGCCTGCGGATGCCCTGCGGCAGCTCGCCCGGACCCGAGCTGAGCAGCGTCAGGCCCGCGATCGGCGCGCCCGCGAGCACCGCGCGCCGGGCGACCAGGCCGCCGAAGGAGTGGCCGACCAGCAGGACGGGGCGCCCGTCCGCGGCCAGCTTCTCCACCAGCTCCGCCAGGCCCGTGCCGAGCGCTGCGGGCAGGTAGGCGTTCTCATCGTCTGGTCCTGGCGTGTCCATCTGACCGGGGAGGTCGATGGCCAGCGCCTGGTAGCCCGCGTCGGCGATGGGGTCGAGCAGCGGGACGAAATCCTCTTTGGACCCGGTGTACCCGGGCACCAACAGGACAACCGGGCCGTCGCCGGTCGTGCGCAGGGCCGCGTAGTGGCCAGGCAGCTCGACCGGGACCGCGCGGTGCGGGGTCAGTTGCGAATACACCGGTACCTCGGACATGGGACCAGTGTGCGCCTCGGACCCGGTGTGAGTCTTATCGCAAAGCAACCAAAAGCGGGCCGCGCTGTTCGAGCACGATCGGACCGATCGTGGACATCGCCACCGGGCCGGTGTACCCGCCTCGGTCAACCGGGAACGTGCCCACCCGCGAGCCGTCGGTCTGGTCGATGACGGCCAGCCCGTCGGCCACCGGCACCAGCATCCGCCCGGCGAACAGCGTGCCGGGGCCCAGCGTGTCCGGCACGGTCCACAGGGGCTTCAGGTCCTCCATCGACAGCGCGACCGTCGCCGACCCGGTGTGCCAGTGGTACGCCCCGGACCCCGCGACGGTCTCGGCCACCGGGCCGTCCTGGCGCAGCGCGCCGACCTGCAGCGGGACGTCGGCCGTGCGCGCGCCGTCGTCGCCGAAGACGAGCAGCCGGGCCGGGTCGGGCAGCGCGACCGCGGTCAGCCGGTCGGTCATGGCCACGACCTGCGCGGACTCGGAGTCCAGCACCTCGCTGAACACGACCTCGGGCCGGTCGGCGTCCTTGGCCGTGGCCTTGTAGACCGTCAGCCGGTCGGCCAGGTCGTCCGGGCACCGCTCGATGACCGCGATGCGCCCGGCGTTCATGAACACCGAGTCGTAGGCGCACCCGGTGCGCGGCTGCCGGTCCGGCACGACCTGGGCCGGGACCTGGCCGTACTCCATGGTCTCGACCAGGTCGGAGCGCAGCGTGGTGATGAGCCGCTGGCCGGAGGCGGTCAGGTAGGTGCCGTCGCCGACGAGCTCGGCGCCCAGCTCGGCGTCCCAGTTCCGCTGGGCGGCCCGGGACCCGTCCTCGCCGTTGAGCGAGGTGACCTCGCTGCAGCCCCCGTCGCCCCGGGGGGCGTCGTCGGGCAGGAAGCCGCCGTCGGAGCGGTACACCGCGACGGCGTTCTGCCAGGCCGCGGTGACCGTGCACAGCGGCAGGTCGCGCCGGTAGCTCCACACCGGCTCGCCGGTGAGCGGGTCGCGCCCGATCACCTCGCCGTCCTGGGCGGTGACCACGACCGGGCCTGCGGCGACCGGCTCCGGGGTGGCCGGGCTCTCGGCCCGCCACGCCTCGCCGAGCGACGGCGGGAACAGCTCCGGCGGCGCGGGCGACGGCGCCGCGCTGCGGGGAGCCGTCGCCGTGGCCTTCAGGTCGCTCGCCTGCCAGAGCAGGACCCACCCCGCGGCCACCGCGACGACCAGGCCGATCGCGATGACGACGTCCCGGCGCCGGGTGAACCGCGTGCGCCCGCCGGTGTCCACCGGGGGCGGGGGCGGCCCGGCCAGGACGTCCTCCGTCCAGGTGTGGAAGCCACCGCTCTCGGGCGTCAGCCCGTCGCCGTGGCCGCCGTCTCCCGGCTCCGGACGCGGGGAACCGGACTCGCTGCTGGGGGGCTCCGGTGCGGTCACCCGGTCAGTCTGCCGACCCCGGTGTATCGCCGGTGTTCGACCCCGGGGAAACGACCTCCCCGGCCCGCCTGCGCCGCCGGGTCCGGGTGCGCGCGGGCTTGGCCTGCGACTCCCCGTCCGCGGTCGACGCGGTCTCGGCGGGGGCGTCGTCGCCCTCGACGTCCACGCCGCCCCGCCTGCGCCTGCGCCGCGGCCTGCTGGACTTCTCCGCGCTCTCCTGGGCCTCCTCGGCCGGGGCCGAGCCGGTGCGCCTGCGGCTGCGCTTGGCGCCGCGCTTGCGCTCGCCGAGGTCCTCCTCCGGCTCGGCGTCCAGGCCCGCCCTGGTGCGCTTGGCCAGCGGGAGCCGCCCGCTCGCCTTCTCCGGGATGCCCAGGTCGGCGAACAGGTGCTCGGAGGTCGAGTAGGTCTCCACCGGCTCGGGCTTGCCGAGGCCGAGCGCGTCGCTGATCGACTTCCAGCGGGCCTCCTCGTCCCAGTCGACGAGGGTGATCGCCACGCCGGTGCGCCCGGCGCGGCCGGTGCGGCCGATCCGGTGCACGTAGGTCTTCTCGTCCTCGGGGCACTGGTAGTTGACGACGTGGGTCACGTCGTCGACGTCGATGCCCCGGGCGGCGACGTCGGTGCAGACCAGCACGTCGACCTTGCCGGAGCGGAACGCGCGCAGCGCCTGCTCACGGGCGCCCTGGCCCAGGTCGCCGTGCACGGCGCCGGCGGCGAAGCCGCGCTCGGTCAGGTCGTCGGCGACCTTCTGCGCGGTCCGCTTGGTCCTGGTGAAGATCATCGTCAGGCCGCGGCTCTCGGCCTGCAGGATGCGGGCCAGCACCTCGATCTTGTCCAGCGAGTGCGCCCGGTAGACGAACTGCTCGGTGCGCTCGTGGATGGCGCCCTGGTCGTGCTCCTCGGCGCGCACGTGCGTCGGCTGCCGCAGGAACGTCCTGGCCAGGGTGATGATCGGGCCGGGCATGGTCGCCGAGAACAGCATCGTCTGCCGCTCGTCGGGCACCATCGTCAGGATCCGCTCGATGTCGGGCAGGAAGCCCAGGTCGAGCATCTCGTCGGCCTCGTCGAGCACCAGCCCGCGCACCTTGCCCAGCACCAGGTGGCGCTGTTCGGCGAGGTCGAGCAGGCGGCCCGGCGTGCCGACCACGATGTCCACGCCCTTGCGCAGCGCGGCGATCTGCGGCTCGTACGGCCGCCCGCCGTAGATGGCGAGCACGCGGACGCCCATGTGCTTGCCCGCGTCCTTGATGTCGTGGGTCACCTGCAGGCACAGCTCGCGGGTGGGCACCACGACCAGCGCCTGCGGGGTGCCGTCGCCGGGCGTGGTGACCCGCTGCAGCAGCGGCACGCCGAAGCCCAGCGTCTTGCCGGTGCCGGTGCGGGCCTGCCCGATCAGGTCGTCGCCTGCCAGCGCCAGCGGCAGCGTCAGCGCCTGGATGGCGAAGGTCCGCTCGATGCCCGCCTCGCCGAGGGCGCGCACGATCTCCGCGCGCACGCCCAGTTCGGCGAAGGTCGGCGAGTCGGTGGCCACCGGCGCGCCCGCCTGCAGCGGATGCGATGTGTCGGTCTCCGGCACGCCCGCTTCGGCGTGCTCAAGGCTGACCGGGTCGAGTCCGGTTGTGTCGTTCGTCAGGGTGATCAACCTCTCCTGTTCACCAGCGCGCAACGGCCCTGGTCCGGCCGCTCGACCGCGCACCCGGACTCCCCCCGGTCCAGTCGTGCGCGGGAGGGCTCAGCGAGGCTTGCGCGCACCCTCCGCCCCGGCTCTCGATGGGCCGGGGACCACCCGTTTCCGCCGGTCCCGGCGGTGGGTGTCCTGCCGAGTCTACCCGGGTGTCCTGCCAGATACCCTGCCCGCATGGAGAACGCGGAGGTCGAGGGGCGCGGCGCGGCGCTCTCCCCGGGTGTGGTGGACCTGCTGGGCGTGCTCGCCTACGGCGAGCTGTCGGCCTTCGACCGGCTGGCCGAGGACGCGCGCACCGCCCCGACGCTGTCCGGGCGGGCGGCGCTGTCGGAGATGGCCGCTGCCGAGATGGGCCACTACCTGACCATCGCCAAGTACCTGGCCGGGCACGGCGTGGGCGTCGAGGACGCGATCCGCCCCTTCATCGGCCACATCGACACCTGGCACGCGTCCACCGCGCCGCGCTCCTGGCTGGAGTCGCTGGTCAAGGCCTACGTGGGCGACGGGCTGGCGGCCGACTTCTACCGCGAGATCGGCTCGTGGCTGGACCCGGACACCTCCGCCCTGGTCACCGAGGTGCTCGCCGACACCGGCCACTCCGCCTTCGCCGAGCGCGAGGTGCGCGCGGCCATCGAGCGCGACCGCACCGTCCGCGACCGGCTCGCCCTGTGGGGCAGGCGCCTGCTGGGCGAGGCGCTGACGCAGGCCCAGTACGTCGTCGCCGAGCGCGACGGCCTCGCCGAGCTGATCGTCTCCGGCACCGGCGACCTCTCCGGCATCGCGGCCCTGTTCCGCAGGCTCCAGCAGCAGCACGGCAAGCGCATGACCACCCTCGGCCTCGGCTGAGATTTCGCGGGTGGTGAACACCCTCGCCCCGTGCGGCGCGGGGGCGGCCCGCTCGACTAGCCTTCTGTCAGGCAACTACCAGTGTGGAGGTCGCGTGGAGGTCAAGATCGGTGTCGCGGACACCGCGCGGGAGCTTGTGCTGAACAGCAGCCTGACTCCTGACGAGGTCGAGGCCCTGGTCGCCGACGCCCTCAAGAGCAGCACGGGCCAGCTCGTGCTGACCGACGACAAGGGCCGCCGCTACGTCGTCCCGTCCGCGCGGGTGGCGTACGTGGAGATCGGCAGCGCGGACGTCCGCAAGGTGGGCTTCGCTCCCTGAGACCAGTCGCGCGGAAGGCCCACCCGGAACATCCCGGGTGGGCCTTCCGCCGTTCCCGGCGCTAGACGTCGGCGTGGTCCAGGGTGGTCTGGACGACGAACGGGGGCCTGCTGGTGCCCATGATCCGGTAGCGGTCCCACGGGTCGGGGTCGGAGAGCTCGCCCGGGGCCTCGCCGCCGGGGGTGCGCAGGACGACCTTGGTCTTCTTGCCGCCCGCGAGCTCGGAGACCTTCTGGTCGGCCTGGATGCGGCCGTACCAGCGGTAGTAGCCGTCGATCGGCTGGAAGTGGCCGCGCAGCTCGACCCGGACGGTCAGCTCGTGGTCGGCGATGACGAGGGTGGCCTGGCCGCTGTAGCCGTCGTCCTCGGGGTGTTCGTCATGGGACATGGTGCGCGCTCCTACCCGGCCGCGGCGTCGTCGCCGTCGCCCAGTTTGACGATCTTGTTGATTTCCAGGGGCTTGTTCGGGTCGATGCTGACGCCGTGGGCGCGCATCGTCCCGTCGATGGCCGCCCAGATGGTCTGGGTCAGGTACTCCACGACGGAGTCGCGGCTCATGGTGCGGCGCTCCAGCCACCACTCGCCGACGTTCTGGACCATGCCGACGATGCCGTGGCCCCAGACCTCGGCGCCGCCGGAGTCGAGCTTGAACGCGCGCATGTAGTCGCCGAGCAGGCTCGACAGCGCGCCCGCGATGACGCCCTTGTCCTCGGCGACGATGTCGGAGTCGATGCGGCGGTCGCCGAAGGTGCGCCGGACCAGCAGGCGGTAGAGGTTCGGGTACTCCTCGATGATCGAGAAGAAGGCGTCGAGGCTCTTGCGGATGCGCGGCAGCGGCGCCTCCTCCCGGTTCATCGCCGGGATCAGCCGCTCGAACAGGATCTCGGTGCCGCGCTGGCCGAGGGCGACGAACAGGTCGGCCTTGTCGGTGAAGTGCCGGTAGAGCACCGGCTTGGTCACCCCGGCCTCGGCGGCGACGTGCTCCATGCCCACGTCGGGCCCGTGTTCGGCCAGCGCGCGCAGCGCCGCCTCCACGAACTCCTCGCGCCGCGCAGCCCGGTGCGACTTCCACCGGTCGCGCCTGGCGTCCCCGGAGAGCTGTCCCTTGACACGATCCGCCATGACGCTCATGCTACCAGAAGTAACTGTTACCGGAAGTAACGCATGATGCGTCAACGCACGGAGAAGGTGACTCGACGATGAGCCGCGCGCTGCAGGTGGCCAAGGTAGCCGATCGGGAGCGGACCGCGGGTCGGCTGCTCAAGTCTTCCGCCGAGAAGTTCTACGACCCCGAGGTCGACATCGATTGGGACGCCCCGATCGCCGAGGACAAGTACTTCCACCCCGAGCACCGGATCTCCCTGTACGGGACCGAGCTGTGGGAGCGGCTGACTCCCGAGCAGCGCGTCGAGCTGGGCAAGCACGAGACCGCCAGCATCGCCAGCACCGGCATCTTCTTCGAGGTCCTGCTCATGCAGATGCTGCTCAAGCAGGTCTACAAGCACGACCCGACCACCGACCACGTGCACTACATGCTCACCGAGATCGCCGACGAGTGCCGCCACTCGACGATGTTCGGCAAGGCGTGCAAGCGCTTCGGCGTCCCGGCGTACGGGCCGCGCCGGTGGATCAAGTCGCTGGCCAGGATCCTGCCGGTGGTCGGCCGGGGCCCGTCGGTGTACGCGGCCATCCTGGTCGCCGAGGAGATCCTCGACCGCATGCAGCGGGAGAACATGGCCGACGAGAACCTCCAGCCGCTGATCCGCATGGTCAACCGCATCCACGTGCTGGAGGAGGCCCGGCACGTGACCTTCGCCCGGCAGGAGGTCGCGCAGGGCATGTCCGAGGCGGGCTGGGTGGCCAAGCAGTACCACCGGGTCATGGCCGCGGTGGTGTCGTACTTCGTCGCGCTGAGCCTGGTGAACCCGAAGGTCTACGAGGCCGTGGGGCTGAACAGGCGCGAGGCGTGGAAGGCGGCGAGGAACAATCCGCACTTCCAGCAGACCATCGCCTACTGGGGCGAGCGGATCATGGCGTTCCTGAAGGAGGCGGACCTGGTCGGCGGCCCGTCGATGATCCTCTGGCGCCGCTCGATGCTGCTGCCGAAGTGACGGGCGCCGGTGCCTGGAACTCGAAGCTACCGCTTAGTAAGTTGAGCGGCATGTTCCAGGCATCGGACGGCGTCGCACTGCACGTCGAGGACAGCGCGGACGCGTCCGCCCCGGTCACGGTCCTGCTGACGCACGGGTGGACCAGCGACAACCGGGTGTGGGACGCGGTCGCGCCGCGCATCCCGCACCGCGTCATCCGCTTCGACCACCGCGGCCACGGCTCCTCCGGCCACGGCGAGGCCACCCTGGAGCGCCTGGGCGACGACCTGGCCGAGCTGATCGCCGCGGCGGTGCCGGAGGGCAGGCTGGTCCTGGTCGGCCACTCGATGGGCGGCATGGCGATGATGGCCCTCGCCGCCCGCCACCCCGACCTCGTGCGGTCCCGCGTGCACGCGGCGTTCTTCGTCTCGACCTCGTCCGGCCGGATGGCGGAGATCACCTTCGGCCTGCCCCGGCCGCTGGTCAAGGCCGCCATGGCCCTGCGGAAGCGGCTCGGCAGGCCGCGCAGGCCCGCTTCCGCAGTGACCACGCCGCAGCACCCGCGCAGGTCCGCCCCCGCGGAGACTGCGCCGCACAGGCCCGCCCGAGCGGAGACTGCGCCGCACAGGCCCGCCCCGGCGGAGACCGCGGTGGCGTCCGCGCCGAAGCCGCCGCGCAGGCCGAGCCCGCTGCAGGCCCGCGCCCAGCTGGCGTTCCTGCGCTGGCTGCTGTTCGGCACCCGCTACGACCGCGCCGACCTGCTGTCCGTCGCCGACCAGCTCCGCGTCGTCCACCGCCGCTCCGCCGCGGCCCTGCGCTCGTCGATCAACCGCCACGCCGCCGCCGAGGCCCTGCGCGTCTACCGCGACGTCCCCACCCAGATCCTGACCGGCGAGCGCGACCGCCTCATCCCGGCCGAGCACTCCCGCGCCATCGCCGCCGAACTCCCGGACGCCGAACTCGTCGTCTACCCAAACGCGGGCCACATGCTCCCGTACGAACGCGTGGACGACCTGGTCGCCCGAGTGCTCGCGGCGGTCTAGGCGCGGTCGCGCCTGCCCCACGCCTCGTGGAGCATCTTCTCGGCCATCGCTGCCAGGCTCCGATCGGCGGCCATCCGCAGCCTGCTCACCGCCAACTCGTAGCACTCGTCGTCCACCCGGCGGCCGATCACCCAGACCACGACCACGGTCCCGTCCGGCTCGACGCGGTAGACGATCCGGATGTCCCGGTCGCCGACCACCAGCTTGCGGAAGGTCGTCAGGTTGCCGAGTCGACGACCACCGAGCGGCTCGCCGCGCTTGTCGGGCTCGGTCTCGAGCTTCTTGAGGGCCTTGATGACGATCTTGCGCGTGGAGCCGTCGAGGTCGCGCAGGTCTTCCCGGGCGTCAGCGGTCAGTTCGACCCTGGCCACGATCACTCCTCGTCGAGGTTCACACCGAACTCAGCGGCGACGTCGTCGAGGCTGTACCGCTCGCCCGAGTCGGTGAGCGCGCGGGCCCAGGCGACCGCGATCAGCTTGAAGTCCTCCTCGAGTGACTCCAGGTACTGCAGGCGCTCCATGGTCTTGATGTCCACGATGGCCGCGGCAGGCCGGTTGTTGCGGAAGACGAAGAAGGTCCGTCCCTCGCTGGCCTGGTTCACCAGCTTGGACAGCCCGCGGGCGTTGGCCTCGCTGACGCTGATGACGTCGTTGGTGTCGATCTGCACGGCTGGCCTCCCCTTGGCCAGAATCCTGGCCAGAATCGTGCCCAGTCTACGCCGGCTAAGGAGACATGTGCACCCGTGAGGCGGTGCTGTGTTCAGCTGCTGGACCGGTGCCGACACAGGCGGTGGGGGACGAGCTTCTGGTCGTCGGCCACCAGCAGGCGTTCGCGGATGAGGAAGTCCGGCAGCTCGTGGCGGTGGCCCGCCGCCTCGCCCCAGATCTCGGTGGTGACCTCGTCCAGGGCGCGCTCGAGGGCCGTGAAGGACGACAGGCCGAGGCAGAGGCGGGTCTGGGTGCGGCCCAGCGGGGCGGGGGAGGCGATGCCGGGGGTGAAGTACTCCCGGTAGTACGCCGCCAGCACCGTCCGGTGGCGGGGTTTGCGGGTCAGCAGCAACTGCACCCGCACCGCGGCGCCCGAGAGGCCGATGGACGTCTCCGGGCCCAGTTCGACGAGGTCGCCGTCGTCCGGGGCGCTGCCGGACACCGTCAGGTGCACGCGGTAGCGGGAGTCCCACACGTGCACCTCGGACTCCCCGTCCGGCAGCGGGAACGCGCAGCGCTCGGCGACGGTGAAGCGCCTGCTCTCGGCCATCACGTACACCGCGAGCGGGGCCTGCCGCCCGTGGCCGTTGACCAGCCACCACCGGCCGTCCATGTGGCGCAGGTACGGCGCGTTCGGCGCGCGGGAGACGCGGTCGTCGGCGCCCGCGCTGAGGAAGTCGCGGTCGAGGGCGAACCGGGTGGTCGGCGCGACCGGGACCGGGGACGGCAGGGCGTGGTAGTCGACGATCAGGTCGGCCAAGCCACCACGTCTCCCACCACCGCGGTCACGTTGTCGCGGGCGCCCGCCTCGCAGGCCAGGCGGACCAGGGTCTCCACGCACTGGCGCGGGTCGGCGGCGCGCAGGCCGGTCAGCGCGGCCAGGAAGTCGGCGTCGTCCAGGGCGTCGGTGAGGCCGTCGCTGCACAGCAGGTAGCGCTCGCCGACCACCGCGGGCCGGGACCAGGTGTCCGGCTGCAGCGTCGGCTCCATGCCGACGGCGCGGACCAGGGCGTTGCGGTTGGGGTGGCGGGCCCCTTCCTCGGCGGTCAGGTGCCCGGCGGCGACGAGCTCGGCGCCCAGCGTGTGCGGGGAGCTCAGCAGCTCGACGCGGTCGGTCTGCACGAGGGTGACGCTGTCGCCCACATACGCCCCGCGCACCCAGCCGTCGGCGCCCAGGGCCGCGATGACCAGCGTCGTCGCCATGCCGTGGGTGGCCGGGTCGGTCTCGGCGTACGCGCGCACCGCCGCGTTCGCGCGGACCGCTGCCTCCTCGGGCGGCATGTCCGGACCCGCGGCGACCACCGACTCCATCGCCAGCCGCGAGGCGACCTCGCCCGCGGGCGCGCCGCCGACGCCGTCGGCGACGGCGATGAGCCGCTCGCCCGCGTGCCACGAGTCCTGATTGGTGTCACGCCCGCCGAGGGCGCTGCACCCCGCTACCAAAAGCCGCATATCTCCACGGTGCCGGCCGAGTGCTGAGAACGGCAGGGGGAGGGCTCCCCCTTATTCGTGCGCCTGCAGCGGGAACCCGCCGCCGATGCCGCGCCACGCCAGGTTGGAGATCAGGCCGATGGCCTCCTCCTTGGGCACCACCCGGTTGTCGTCCAGCCACGCGCGGGCGGCGATCTGGCTGACGCCGACCAGGCCCACGGCCAGCAGCCGGGCGCGGTTCTCGTCGAGGCCCGCGTCCGCGGTGATGGTCGCGGTGATGGCGTCGACGCTGGCGTTGGTCGCGCGGGCGACCGCGTCCTGGACCAGCGGCTCGTTGCGCAGGTCGGACTCGAAGACCAGGCGGAACGCCTGGCTCTCGCCGTCGACGAAGTCGAAGTAGGCCCGCACCGCGTTGCGCACGCGCGTCTTGTTGTCGGTCGTGGTCTCCATCGCCGTGGAGACCCGGCTGATCAGCTCGTCGACGTGCTTCTCCAGCAGCGCCATGTAGAGCTCCAGCTTGCCGGGGAAGTGCTGGTAGAGGACCGGCTTGCTGACCCCGGCGCGCTCGGCGATCTCGTCCATGCCCGCGGCGTGGTAGCCGTTGGCGGCGAACACGTCCTGGGCCGCGGCCAGCAGCTGGGCTCGGCGCGCCGTGCGGGGGAGTCTCGCGCCGCGCCCGCCGCTGTGCTGAATCGTCTCCGACATGCGTCCCCTCGCTCCACTGCGTGCCGCCGAGGTCACCGGCGCCGACGTCCGACACTACTAGCCGGTAGGCCGATTGCGGGAATCCTCGTCCGCCAAAACCGTCAAGACAAGTATCCGGCGTGACCCGGACCACTGTTCGGCGAGTCGCCCCCGGGCGATTCACACTGGAGCGATGACCGTTTCGCTGTCCGATGCCCAGTTGCCCCCGGTGGACCCGACGCGCCCGGCATGGCCCGGCGCCGAGGAGACCATCGGGGGAGTGCGGCTGCACGTGCGCCGCACCCCTGGCCACGGCGACGTCCCGGCCGTCTACGTGCACGGGCTCGGCGGGTCCGCCACGAACTGGACCGACCTGGCCGACCAGCTCTCCGGCCACGCCCCCGGACTCGCCGTCGACCTGCCCGGCTTCGGCCGCAGCACGCCGCCCGACGGCTACGACTACACGCTGCGCGCGCACGTGGACACCCTCGTCAAGGTCCTCGGCGGCCTCGACGGCAGGCCCGTGCACCTGCTGGGCAACTCGATGGGCGGGGCCATCTGCCTGCTCGCCGCCGCGGCCGCCCCCGAGCTGGTGCGCACGCTGACCCTCATCTCGCCCGCCGTCCCCGACCTGCGGCCCGACCCGCGCAGGCTGTCGGACCCGAGGCTGGCGCTGGCCATGCTGCCGCTGCTGGGCAAGCGGGTGCGGCGCAGCCTCGCGGCCATCACCCCGCGCGAGCGCACGCGCCAGATGCTGGAGCTGTGCTTCGCCGACCCGAGCCAGGTGCCCGAGCAGCGGGTCGCCGAGGCGGAGGCGGAGTACGCCGAGCGCGCCGAGCAGGCGTGGGCGAACCCGGCGCTGGAGGGGAGCACCATCGGCCTGATCCGGTCGTGGCTCGTCGTCGGGCCGCGTTCGATCTGGCGCGCCGCGCCCAGGATCACCGCGCCCACGCTGGTCATCTGGGGCACGCGGGACCGGTTGATGTCGGTGCGGAAGGCCCCGCGCACTGCCCGCGCGATCCCCAACGCCCGGCTGCTCGTGCTGCCCGACGTGGGCCACGTCGCGCAGATGGAGCGGCCCGCGACCGTGGCCAGGGCGGTGCTGAGCCTGTGGCGCTCGGCCGCTGGCGACCGGTGGTGACCCGCTTACCGAGAGCGCACGCGCCCGGTGTGGCACCCTTGAACCCGTGAGCGAGTGGGACGGTTCGTCACCCTCCGCGACCGCGGAGCCCGACGAGGAGCGCTACCGCCCCGGCGCTCGGCGCACCGCAGCCGAGCCGCTGGCGGCGTCGTGGCGACCCGACCCGACGGCGGGGGGCGGCGCGAGAAAGCACGCCCGCCGCGGCTTCTTCGCCACCTACGGCTGGCGCGTCTACGCCGTGCCGGTGCTGCTCGCCGTCACCGGCCTCGTGGTCGTCCAGACCGCGGCGGACCGCTCGCCGGAGACCACCGCGGCGGGCCTCAACCCGGCGCTGTCGCAGACGCAGCAGGCGACGACCACGCCCGGACCCGCGCTGACCGAGCGCCCGCCGGTCGACCTGGACATCCCGTCCGCCGAGCTGCCCTCGGGCGGTTCCTACGCCAAGTCGGGCTCCGGGGAGTGGCGGGTGCTCGCGGGCAGCGGCAAGCAGGTCGGCGAGGGACGCCTCTACACCTACACCGTCGAGGTGGAGGGCGGCATCCCCGCGGCCCAGTACGGCGGCGACGACGTCTTCGCCGGGATCGTCGACGGCACGCTGAGCGACCCCCGCGGCTGGACCAGCCTCGGCGAGGTCGCGGTGCGCCGGGTCGGGCCGGGGGAGAACGCGGACTTCCAGGTCAGCCTCACCACGCCGGAGACGACCCGCCGGGTCTGCGGGTTCACCATCAAGTACGACTCGTCGTGCGCGATCAACGACCGGGTCGTGCTGAACCTCGCCCGCTGGGTCCGCGGCGCGGTGGCCTTCGAGGCCGACGTGCTCACCTACCGCAAGTACGTCATCAACCACGAGGTCGGGCACGTGTTCGACCTCGGCCACGTGGGCTGCGCCAAGACCGGCGACCTGGCCCCGGTGATGATGCAGCAGACCTTCGGCGTGGCCAACGACTACGTCCACGAGCTCAACCGCGCCTCCGGCGGCGGGGGCGTGCCCAAGGACGGCAAGGTGTGCAAACCCAACGCCTGGCCGAATCCGCAAGCCCGCCCCGGCAACTGACCGCCGCGTCCCGCCATCTGGGAGCCGGGAAGGCGGAGTGGGAGTGTGGCGTTGGAAGCGATGACAATCGCCGCGCGAATCGCCGGAGTTCGAGGAGGACTGATGGCTGGCAGTCTGCCGCCGCTAGTGGAGCCCGCAGCGGAGCTGACCAAGGACGAGGTGGCCCGCTACAGCCGCCACTTGATCATCCCCGACGTCGGCATGGACGGCCAGAAGCGCCTGAAGAACGCCAAGGTGCTGGTGGTCGGCGCGGGCGGGCTGGGCAGCCCGGCGCTGCTCTACCTGGCCGCGGCGGGCGTGGGGACCCTCGGCGTGATCGACTTCGACGTCGTCGACGAGTCGAACCTGCAGCGCCAGGTCATCCACGGCCAGTCCGACATCGGCAAGTCCAAGGCGGTCTCGGCCAAGGAGTCCATCGCCGAGATCAACCCGCTGGTGAACGTGATCCTGCACCAGACGCAGCTGGACTCGTCCAACGCGCTGGAGATCTTCCGCGACTACGACCTGATCCTGGACGGCACCGACAACTTCGCCACCCGCTACCTGGTCAACGACGCCGCCGTCCTGCTGGGCAAGCCGTACGTCTGGGGCTCGATCTTCCGGTTCGAGGGCCAGGTCAGCGTGTTCTGGGAGGACGCGCCCAACGGGCAGGGCCTCAACTACCGCGACCTCTACCCCGAGCCGCCGCCGCCGGGGATGGTCCCGAGCTGCGCCGAGGGCGGCGTGCTGGGCGTGCTGTGCGCGTCCATCGGCTCGATCATGGTGACCGAGGCGATCAAGCTGCTGACCGGCATCGGCGAGCCCCTGCTCGGCAGGCTGATGGTGTACGACGCGCTGGAGATGTCGTACCGGACCATCAAGATCCGCAAGGACCCCGAGACCAAGCCGATCGAGGGCCTGATCGACTACGAGGCCTTCTGCGGCGTGGTCTCCGACGCCGCCCAGTCCGCTGCGGCGGGCAGCACCATCACGGCGCAGGAGCTGAAGGAGAAGTTCGACCGCGGCGACGACTTCGTGCTGATCGACGTCCGCGAGCCGAACGAGTTCGAGATCGTCCGCATCCCGAACTCGATCCTCATCCCCAAGGACCGCATCCTCTCCGGCGACGCGCTGGCCGAACTGCCCCAGGACAAGCCGATCGTCCTGCACTGCAAGTCCGGCGTCCGCTCGGCGGAGGCCCTGGCCGCCCTCCACAAGGCGGGCTTCGCCGACGCCGTGCACGTCGGCGGCGGCGTCCTGGCCTGGGCCAAGCAGGTCGACCCGAGCCTGCCCACCTACTGACGGCAGCGTTGGCCTCCGCTGGCTGCGCCCGTGCAGGTGCCCGGACGGGACTGCACGGGCGCAGCCAACCCGGCTGGGACGGGGGAGGCTCGGCTGGCGGCAGGCAGGTCCGGCTGACGAGGGCGGGTTCGCCTGACGAGGGCAGACTTGGCCGACGGGGACACCAGCCGACGGCAGGCAAGTCCATCGGCCCAGGCACCTCCAGTTGATGGCAACCTTGCCAACCAGCGGCTGGCAAGGTCCGCTTGTGGCTGGTGAGGTCCGGCCGTCGTGTGGGCTGGCGAGGGGTGGTCGCCGCGTGGCTGGTGAGGCCCGGTTGCTGGGTGGCTGGTGAGGTCTGGTCGCCGGGTGGGCTGGCGAGGTGCGGTCACCGGGTGGCTGATGAGATCCGGCCGTCGGGTGGGCTGGCGAGGTGCGGTCGCCGCGTGGCTGATGAGGTCCGGTCGCCGGGTTGCTGGTGAGGCTCGGCCGCCGGGGCAAGCGAGGTCCGGTCGTCGCGTGGCAGGCGAGACCTGCGTGCTCGGCGGCAGGCCCTCCCGGGCGGCGCGAGTGCGGTGACTCCCGCCTGCCGCGCCAGCACAACGCTCCGCCTGACGGCGCGGCCGACCCAGGTTATCCACAACCCATCGGTAACCGGGGCGCTCGCGGGTGTGACGTCGATAGACTGGCCAGGGGGCCGCCCCCCGGGGAGCGGTGGGCCGTTCCCGCGCGTCACAGCGCCGAAACCGCCGGTCCACCGGGTAGCGTCCCCGGCCGTGAGCACACCGCCCCCTGAGCACGTCCGGGCCGCGTTCGGCGCCCGGGGCGCCGAGCCGGTCCTGATCGAGAACGGGCCGGTGTGGCGGTGTGACGACATCGCGCTGCGGCCCGCGGGGAGTCCGGCGGAGGCGTCCTGGGTGGCGCAGACGCTGGGCGAGCTGGACGTGCCCGACCTGCGCATCGCCCGGCCCGTGCGCTCCAGCGACGGGCGCTACGTCGTCGGCGGGTGGGCGGCGTTCCGGTACGTCACCGGTAGGCCCGAGCCGCGCTACGACGACGTCGTCGCCGCGTCCCTGCGCTTACACGAGGCGACCAGCCGCCTCAACCGGCCGCGCTTCCTCAACCTGCGCGCCGACGTCTTCGCCATGGCCGACCGCATCGCGTGGGGCGAGGAGCACGCCGAGCTCGACGCCGACCTCGGCGGCAGGCTGTTCCACCTGCTGGCCGAGCGCCGCGGCGAGCTGACCACCAAGCCGCAGGTGGTGCACGGCGACCTGTTCGGCACCGTCCTGTTCGACGGCGACGCCGCCCCCGGCCTGGTCGACTTCACCGCCTACTACCGCCCGCCGGAGTGGGCGGCCGCCGTGGTCGTGGTCGACGCCCTGGCGTGGGGCGGGGCCGACGACGGCATCGCCCGCCGCTGGTCGCACCTGCCGGACTGGCCGCAGGCCCTCCTGCACGCCCTGCTGTTCCGCCTGGCCGTGCACGCGCTGCACCCGAAGTCGACCCAGCGCTCCATGCGGGGCCTGGAGCGCGCGGCGAACCGGGTGACCGACCTGCTCTAGCGCGCGGACCGCGGTCCGCCGTGGTCGTGATCACGCCAAGATCGTGCAGGCGTGTGCAGAAGAACTCCTTGACCGGCGGGACAACCGCCGTCGCGCCGCCGATTCTCACCAGTGCCGCACGGACGCTGCGCAGGCAAGTTCGCACGCCGGAAACATGTCCGCATCCGCGGGTAACACGCCCTGCATACGTTCGGAAGTGCCCCAACCGCCGCCGGATCAGGAGACGGGCATGACGAACGTGGCCGCCCCCGCCGTCGACACGCACTGCCCGTATTGCGCGCTGCAGTGCGGAATGCGGCTGTCCGGCGCGCGGGTGGAGCCCCGCGAGTTCCCCACCAACCGCGGTGGCTTGTGCCAGAAGGGATGGACGTCGGGCGCGCTGCTCACCACCGCGCACCGGCTGACCACCCCGCTGGTCCGCGTCGGCGGCGAACTCGTGTCCGCGTCGTGGGACGACGCCCTCGATCTCATCGCGCGAAAGCTGAGCGCGCTGCGCGCGGAGCACGGTCCGGACTCCGTCGCGGTGTTCGGCGGCGGCGGGCTCACCACCGAGAAGTGCTATCTGCTCGGCAAATTCGCCCGGGTCGCCCTCGGAACGTCGCAAATCGACTACAACGGACGCTTCTGCATGTCCTCCGCCGCTGCGGCGGGCACGCGCGCGTTCGGCCTCGACCGCGGGATGCCGTTCCCCATCACCGATGTCACGCGGGCCGACGTCGTCCTGCTCGCGGGGGCCAACCCTGCCGAGACGATGCCGCCGTTCCTGCAGCACGTCCGCAACGCCGCCAACTCCGGCGGTCTCATCGTCGTCGATCCGCGCCGCACGCCCACCGCGGAGCAGGCGACCTTGCACCTGCAGCCGCGCCCGGGCACGGATCTGGCCCTGGCGCTGGGAATCCTGCACGCCGTCGTCGCCGACGGCCATGTGCGCGGGGATTACGTCGCCGAGCGCACCACCGGGTTCGAGGCCGCGTGGCGGATCGCCGCGGCCTGGTGGCCCGAGCGCGTCGAGCGGGTGACCGGCGTCGCCGCCGCCGACCAGCGCCGGGCCGCCGCCCTGCTGGCGGGCGCCGACCGCGCCGTCGTGCTCACCGGGCGCGGGACCGAGCAGCACGCGCGCGGCACCGACACCGTCTCCGCGTGGATCAACCTGGCACTGGCGCTCGGCCTGCCCGGCGTCGCCGGGTCCGGCTACGGCTGCCTGACCGGCCAGGGCAACGGCCAGGGCGGTCGGGAGCACGGCCAGAAGGCCGACCAGCTGCCCGGCTACCGCCGCATCGACGACCCGGCCGCCCGCGCCCACGTCGCCGGGGTCTGGGGCGTCGACCCGGACTCCCTGCCCGGCGTCGGCCGCTCGGCCTACGAGCTGCTCGACGCGCTCGGGACCGAGGGCGGGCCGAAGGCGCTGCTGGTGTTCGGCAGCAACGTCGTGGTCTCCGCGCCGCGCGCCGGGCACGTCGCCGACCGGCTGTCCGCCCTCGACCTGCTCGTGGTGGCCGACTTCGTGCTCTCGGAGACCGCGCGCCGGGCCGACGTCGTCCTGCCGGTCACGCAGTGGGCGGAGGAGGACGGCACGCTGACCAACCTGGAGGGCCGGATCCTGCGGCGCGTGAAGTCCGTCGACCCGCCGGACGGGGTGCGAAGCGACCTGTCCGTGCTCCGCGGGCTGGCCGTCCGCCTCGGCCAGCCCGCCCACCGCTTCCCCGACGACCCGGACGAGGTGTTCGCCGAACTGCGCCGCGCCTCCCGGGGCGGGCCCGCCGACTACTCCGGGATCACGCCGGAGCGGCTGAGCGCGGGCGAGGAGCTGTTCTGGCCGGTGCCCGACGAGGACCACCCGGGCACGCCGAGGATGTTCCTCGACAGCTTCGCCCACCCCGACGGCCGCGCCCGGTTCGTCCCCGTCGACCACAGCGGGCCAGCCGAGCCGGTGGACGACGAGTACCCGCTCATCGCCACGACCGGGCGGGTCCTGCAGCACTACCAGTCCGGGGCGCAGACCCGGCTGGTGCCCGAGCTGGTCGACGCCGTGCCCGAGGTCCACGTCGAGGTGCACCCGGACACCGCCGCCCGCGCCGGGCTCGTCGAGGGGGCATGGGCGCGGGTCGTCTCGCGCAGGGGCGCGACGCGCGCCCGGGTCCGGCTGGTCGCCTCGGCCCGGCAGGACACGGTGTTCCTGCCGTTCCACTTCCCCGGCGCGCAGCGCGCCAACCTGCTCACCAACCCCGCGCTCGACCCGACGAGCCGGATGCCCGAGTTCAAGGTCTGCGCCGTCCGCCTGGAGGTCATGACATGAGCGCGCGCCGCGTGGTGGTCGTCGGCTACGGCATGGCGGGGGCCCGGCTGGCCGAGGAGATCCGCCGCCGGGACCGCACCGGCGAGCGGGTGGCGCTGACCGTCATCGGCGCCGAGCCGCACGCCGCCTACAACCGCGTCCTGCTGTCCGCCGTCGTCGCGGGAACGATGGACGCGGACGCGATCCGGCTGCAGGACGCCGACTGGGCCGAGCGCACCGGCGTCGACCTGCGGCTGGGCGTCGCCGTCACCGCCGTGGACCGCGACGAGCGGCGCGTGCGCCTGTCCGACGGGTCCGCTGTGGACTACGACGCGCTGGTGCTGGCCACCGGCAGCACGGCGTGGGTGCCGCCGACCGAGGGCCTGCGCACCGAGGACGGCGCGCTGGCCGAGGGCGTGGCCTGCTTCCGGGACCTCGACGACTGCGCGGCCATCGTCGGCCGCGCGCGGCCCGGCGCGCCCGTCGCGGTGCTCGGCGGCGGCCTGCTCGGCCTGGAGGCCGCCCGCGGCCTGGCCGGGCGGGGCGCGCTGGTGACCGTCGTGCACCCCGTCGGCCACCTGATGGAGCGCCAGCTCGACCCCGGGGCCGGGGCCGTGCTGGCCAGGACGCTGGCCGGACTGGGCATCGAGTTCCGGCTGGGCCGCCTCGCCGCCCGCTACGTGCCCGGCGACGGCCTCAAGCTCGACGACGGCGCCCACGCCCCCGCAGACCTGGTCGTCGTCTCGGCGGGCGTGCGCGCGGAGACGACGCTGGCCGAGGCGATGGGCCTGGAGTGCGACCGCGGCGTCCTCGTCGACGACGCCCTGCGCACCAGCGACCCGCGCGTGCACGCCATCGGCGACTGCGCCCAGCACCCCGGCACCGTCTCCGGCCTGGTGCAGCCAGCGTGGGAGCAGGCCGAGGTGCTCGCCGACCTGCTCACCGGCGCGGCCCCGGCCGCCCGCTACCGCGGCACGCCGGTCGTCACCCGGCTCAAGGCCCGCGGCGTCGACCTTGCCGCGCTCGGCGAGGTGCACGCCGAGGACGCCGACGCCGAGATCCTCTGCCTCCAGGACGCGACCCGCGGCCGCTACGCCAAGCTCGTGCTGCGCGAGGACCGGGTCACCGGCGCCATCCTGCTCGGCGTCCCGGACGCGGCAGCCGCCGTCACCCAGCTCTACGACGCCAAGACCCCGGCCCCGTCCGACCGCCTCGCGCTCCTGCTCGGCCGGGCCCTCCCCGCGGCGGGCGCCCCCGCGCACAGCCCCGCCGACCTGCCCGCGACGGCTGTCGTGTGCCGGTGCAACACCGTCTCGAAGGGACAGTTGGTGAAGGCGTGGCGCGGCGGCGCCTGCTCGGTGGCCGACCTCGCCGCCACCACCCGGGCCACCACCGGCTGCGGCGGCTGCGCCGAGGCGGTCCGCGGCATCGCCGACTGGCTGGCGAAGGCCTGATTCTTCCCCGTTTCGAGCTGTCGAGTGAGTTCAGCGCGCTCTCAGGAGGACCTGTATGACGACCGAGTCGCCGTCCGTTCGCGCCGGGCGATGGATCGACCACTGGGAACCGGAGGACCCGGACTTCTGGGCGCGCACCGGACGCCGGACGGCCACCAAGAACCTCGTGCTGTCCATCTTCGCCGAGAACCTGGGCTTCAGCGTCTGGGTGCTGATGAGCATCGTCGTCGTCAGCCTCAACTCGGTGGGCTACGACTTCTCCGTCGGCCAGACCTTCTGGCTGCTCATCGTGCCCAACCTCGTGGGCGCCGCGCTGCGGGTGCCCTACACCTTCGCCGTCCCGCGCTTCGGCGGTCGCCTGTGGACGACCGTCAGCGCGGGCCTGCTGCTGATCCCGTGCGCCATGCTCGCCTACGCCGTGCTCAACGTCGGCACGCCGTACTGGTTCTTCCTGCTGACCGCGGCCGCGATGGGCTTCGGCGGGGGCAACTTCTCCTCGTCGATGGCCAACATCTCCTTCTTCTTCCCCGAGGGCAAGAAAGGCCTGGCGCTGGGCCTCAACGCCGCGGGCGGCAACCTCGGGGTCGCGCAGACGCAGCTGCTGGTCCCGTTCGCGATCAGCATCGGGACCGGCGTGAACCTCGCCTACGCCGCCCTGATGTGGCTGCCGCTCATCATCCTGGCCGCCGCGGGCGCCTGGTTCCTCATGGACAGCATCACCTCGGCCAAGCCCGACGGCACCTCCTACCGCGAGGCGCTGTCCAACAAGCACACCTGGGTGATGTCGTTCCTCTACATCGGGACGTTCGGCTCGTTCATCGGCTTCTCGTTCGCCTTCCCCGTGCTGATCAAGATCGCCTTCGTCGAGCACGCCGGGTTCGTCGGGCTGGCGTTCATCGGCGCGCTGATCGGCTCGCTCACCCGGCCGTTCGGCGGCTGGCTCGCCGACCGGGTGGGCGGCGCGCGGATGACCGTGCTCGTCTTCGCCGGCATGGGCCTGGGCGCGGTCGGGGTCATGGCCAGCGTGGCCACGGGCAGCTTCGCGCTGTTCTTCGGCTCGTTCGTCTACCTGTTCGTGCTCAGCGGCATGGGCAACGGCTCGACGTACCGGATGATCCCCATGATCTTCTCCGCCGAGGTGCGCGCGCGGGCGACCGAGACCGGCGAGGACGCCGACTCCGCGGTCAAGCGCGCCAAGCGGCAGGCCGCCGCGGTCGTCGGCATCGCTGGCGCGGTCGGCGCGTTCGGCGGGGTGCTGGTCAACCTGGTCTTCAAGTTCTCGCTGGAGAGCGCGCGGACGCTCACCCCGGCGCTGATCGCCTTCCTCGGCTTCTACGCGCTGTGCGTCGGCGTCACCTGGTGGTTCTACCTGCGCAAGTCCTTCGCCGTGCGGCGTGCGCCCAGCCTGGCCTACGCGGGCGTCTGACTAGGCGTCGGGCAGTTCGGCGAAGATGTTCTCGGCGATGCGCCGGGTGACCACGCACGGCTCCTCGACGGCCTCGTAGGTGCCCAGCACGGTCAGGTGCGAGCCGTGCTCGTGGGCCTGCCTGCCCGCGTCGATGGCGACCGAGATCCCGCAGTCCTTCCCCGCCGAGCCGTCGACCTCGTAGGTGGTGTTGCCGAACAGGTCCTCGGTGCGCCGGTAGCTGGGCGTGCCGGGCGGCTCGGCGCGGAAGAAGACCGACGCCGTCGTGATGCCCCGGTTGTACGGCAGCGCGTAGCGGCACAGCTCGGCCGTCGACTCGTGCTCGCGCACCTCCACGTCGATGCCGGTCGCCTGGGCGAGCGCGGGCAGGAAGCGCTCGCAGTCCAGTTCGGCCGCCACGGCCTTGGGCAGGGCGACCGTCACCGCGGCCGCCTTGGCGGGCACCACGGACGCCGGCGGCGGCTCGGTGTCGACCACCGTGGAGCGGGGCGCCCGCGCGGCCGGGGAGCCGGGCGCGCAGGCCGGGAGGAGCGCGAGGGTCAGCGCGGCCGTCACCAGCGCCGCGCACGTTCGGAGACGCACGGCGACGACGGTAGGACGCGCGTTACCCGAAACCCAAATTACCGCCGGGAAATCAACCGATCGTGCGCGGCGTCACCCGCACGGGTTGCGCGGTGCTGAGGGGAGACATCCGTAACCGGCGGGAAACAACCAGGAATCCCCGGTGATACGGGCGAATCAGAGCATGACGGCACGGGTCCACGCCGAGTCGGCCCGAGCGGAGGAGGGCAACGCATGACGCGGACTGTGGTCGTCGTCGGGCACGGCATGGTCGGGCACCGCCTCGTCCAGGCGCTGCGCGACCGCGACGCCGAGGGCGCGTGGCGGGTCGTGGTGTTCGCCGAGGAGGGCAGGCCTGCGTACGACCGGGTCGCGCTCACGTCCTATGTGGACGACTGGGACGCCGCCCGGCTGGAGCTCGACGGCGCGCGGTACGCCGGGGACGACGCCGTCGCGCTGCACCTGGGCGACCCGGTGACCGCGATCGACCGGGCCGCGCGCGCGGTCACCACGGCGTCGGGCCGCGTGCAGCCCTACGACGCGCTCGTGCTGGCCACCGGCTCCGCGCCGTTCGTGCCGCCGGTGCCCGGCCGCGACCTGCCCGGCTGCCACGTCTACCGCACCATCGAGGACCTCGACGCCATCCGCGCCTCGGTCGAGCGGGCCAGGACGGGCGTGGGCCGCGGCTCGGCGATGGTCGTCGGCGGCGGCCTGCTCGGGCTGGAGGCGGCCAAGGCGCTGCGCGACCTGGGCGTCTCCCCGCACGTGGTCGAGCTGGCGCCCCGGCTGATGCCGCTGCAGGTCGACGACGGCGGCGGCGCGCTGCTCAAGCGGCTGATCGAACGGCTCGACGTCACCGTGCACCCGGGCACCTCGGCGGCGGCCATCGAGGCCGACCGGGGCAGGCTGCTGGCCAGGCTGGCCAACGGCACCGAGCTGGACCTCGACCTGATCGTCTTCTCCGCGGGCATCCGGCCCCGCGACCAGCTCGCCAGGGACTGCGGCCTCGGCGTCGGCGGGCGCGGCGGGATCGTGGTGGACGCGGCGTGCCGCACCACCGACCCCGCCGTCTACGCCATCGGCGAGTGCGCGCTGGCCGACGGCAGGGTCTACGGCCTCGTCGCCCCCGGCTACGCCATGGCCGAGGTCGTCGCCGACCGGCTGCTGGGCGGCGCGGCGGAGTTCACCGGCGCGGACATGTCGACCAAGCTCAAGCTGATGGGCGTGGACGTCGCCAGCTTCGGCGACGCGCACGCGGCCACCGAGGGCGCGCTGGAGGTCGTGGTCAACGACGCCGTCGCGGGCACCTACCGCAAGCTGGTGGTCTCCGACGACGCGAAGACCCTGCTCGGCGGTGTCCTGGTCGGCGACGCCACGGACTACGCGAGCCTGCGCCCGCTGGTCGGCCGCCCGCTGCCCGCCGAGCCCGGCGCGCTGCTGGCCCCCGCGGGCGGCGGTGGCGGCGTCGGGGTGGGGGCGCTGCCGGACGAGGCGCAGATCTGCTCGTGCAACGCCGTCACGAAAGGCGACATCCGCGGCGCGATCCTGGAGCAGGCCGCCGATGACGTGCCCAAGATCAAGGCCTGCACGCGCGCGGGCACGGCGTGCGGGTCGTGTGTGCCGATGCTCAAGCAACTGCTCGCCTCCTGCGGCGTCGAGCAGTCCAAGGCCCTGTGCGAGCACTTCACGCACTCGCGCGCCGAGCTGTTCGAGATCGTGCGGGCGACCGGGATCACCACGTTCAGCGAGCTGGTGGCGCGGCACGGCAGCGGGCGCGGGTGCGACATCTGCAAGCCAGCGGTCGCCTCGATCCTGGCGTCGCTGGGCAACGGGCACATCCTGGCGGGGGAGCAGGCGGGCCTGCAGGACACCAACGACCGCTTCCTGGCCAACCTGCAGCGCAACGGCACGTACTCGGTGGTCCCGCGCATACCCGGCGGCGAGATCACCCCAGCCAAGCTCATGGCGATCGCCCAGGTCGCGGCTGACTTCGGGCTCTACACCAAGATCACCGGCGGGCAGCGCATCGATCTGTTCGGCGCCACCGTCGACCAGCTCCCGGCCATCTGGCGGCGGCTGGTGGACGCCGGGTTCGAGTCCGGCCACGCCTACGGAAAGGCGCTGCGCACGGTGAAGTCGTGCGTCGGGTCCACCTGGTGCCGCTACGGCGTGCAGGACTCCGTCGGCCTGGCCATCGAGCTGGAGCTGCGCTACCGGGGCCTGCGCTCGCCGCACAAGCTCAAGTCGGCGGTGTCCGGCTGCGCCCGCGAGTGCGCCGAGGCCAGGGGCAAGGACTTCGGCGTCATCGCCACCGAGACCGGGTGGAACCTCTACGTCGGCGGCAACGGCGGCACCCTGCCCCGGCACGCCGACCTCCTGGTGTCCGATGTGGACAAGGAGACGCTGGTCAGGGTGATCGACCGGTTCCTGATGTTCTACATCCGCTCCGCCGACCGCCTGCAGCGCACGTCGGTGTGGCTGGACTCCATCGAGGGCGGCCTCGACCACGTCCGCGATGTCGTCGTGCACGACAGCCTCGGCATCGCCGAGGAGCTGGAGGCCCAGATGGCCGAGCACGTCACCGGCTACGCCGACGAGTGGGCGGGCGTGCTCGCCGACCCGGAGAAGCTGGCCCGGTTCACCTCGTTCGTCAACGCCCCCGGCGCGCCGGACCCGACCATCTCCTTCCGCGCCGAGCGCGGGCAGTCGGTCCCGGTGCCGCTGGGCATCCCGGAGGTGGTCTCCCGATGACCAGTACCGTTCCCGCCCCCGCGTGGACCGCCGTCTGCCCGCTGTCGGCGATCGAGCCGGAGACCGGCGTGGCGGCGCTGCTGCCCGACGGCACCCAGGTCGCGGTCTTCCGCACCCGGGACGCGGTGTACGCGCTGGGTAACATCGACCCGTTCAGCCAGGCCGCGGTCCTCGCCCGCGGCATCGTCGGCGATCTGCGCGGCACGCCCGTGGTCGCCTCGCCCATGCACAAGCAGCGCTTCGACCTGCGCACCGGCGAATGCCTCGACGACCAGGGCGTGTCGGTCCCCACCTACCCGGTCCGGGTCGTGGGTGGAACCATTCAGCTGGGGCGCCCGTGACCGCGCTCCTGGAGGAGACCGCCGTGACCGCGACCCAGGTCGGCCCGCTGGCCGGTTACACAGTGGGGGTCACCGCCGCGCGCCGCGCCGACGAGCTGGGCGCGCTGCTGGAGCGCCGCGGCGCCGAGGTCCTGCACGGCCCCGCCATCCGCATCGTCCCGCTCGCCGACGACAGCGAGCTGCTGGCCGCCACGACCGGGCTGCTGGACGGCCCGGTGGACGTCGTCGTGGCCACCACCGGCATCGGCTTCCGCGGCTGGATGGAGGCCGCGGAGGGCTGGGGCCTCGGCCCGGCGCTGCGCGCGGCGCTGACCGGCGCTGCCGTCCTGGCCAGGGGCCCGAAGGCCAAGGGCGCGGTCCGCGCGGCAGGCCTGGTGGAGGCGTTCTCCCCGGAGTCCGAGGCCAACGCCGAGGTCCTCGCCCACCTGCTCGACCAGGGGGTGGACGGCAAGCGGATCGCCGTCCAGCTGCACGGCGAGCCGCTGCCGGACTTCACCGACACCCTGCGCCGCGCGGGCGCCGAGGTCGTGGAGATCCCCGTCTACCGCTGGACCGCCCCCGCCGACCCCGCGCCCCTGGAGCGGCTGATCGAGGCGGTGCTGTCCGGGCAGGTGGACGCCCTCACGTTCACCAGCGCCCCGGCCGCGGCCAGCACTCTCGACACCGCAGACCGCATGGGCAAGCTGGACGCCCTGGTGGACGCCCTGCGCACCCGCGTGCTGGTGGTGGCGGTGGGCGCGATCACCGCGGGCCCGTTGGCAAGGCACGAGATCCCCGCCGTCTGGCCCGACCGGGCGCGCATCGGCGCCCTGGTCCGCCACCTGTCGGACACGATCCCCACCCGGGCCACCCGCGTCACCGTCGCCGGACGGGAGCTGGAGCTGCGCGGCCAGGCGGTGCTGGTGGACGGCGACCTCCGACCGGTCGCCCCCGCGCCCATGGCCCTCCTTCGCGCGCTGTCGGCCACGCCCGGCCGAGTCCTCTCCCGAGCGACCCTGGCGGGCGTGCTGCGCAGGCACTCGGGCCGGGAGTCCACCGTGGACGAACATGCGGTGGAGACGGCGGTGGGCAGGCTCCGCGCTGCCCTCGCCGTCCCCGGCGTGGTCCAGACCGTCGTCAAGCGCGGCTACCGCCTGGCGGTGCCCACCCCATGACCCTGATCCTGGTCGCGCACGGCACCAGGTCGGCGGAGGGCACGGCGGTCACGTACGACCTGGCCGACCAGGTGCGCGATCTCCTCCCCGAGGTCCCGGTCCGCGTGGCGTTCGCCGACGTCCGTCGCCCGAACCTGACCGATGTCCTCCGCACGGTCCACGACCCGGCCGTCGTCGTCCCCCTGTTCCTGTCGGCCGGGTACCACGTCCGGGTCGACGTCCCGGCCCAGATAGCCGCCTCCGGCCGCCCGGCGAGCATCACGCCGCATCTGGGCCCCGCGCATCCGCTGATCGCCGCCACCCACGACCACCTGACGACGGCAGGCTGGCGCCCCGGCATCCCCGTCATCCTGGCCGCCGCGGGCTCGACCGACCGTCGCGCGCAGTCCGAAACCCGCAAAGCGGCACTGCTCCTGGCCGCCCGCACAGGCTCCCCGGTCACAGTCGCCTACGCCGCCACCGCGCAACCGACCATCGCCGAGGCGGTAGCCGCGGCCCCCGGTCCAACAGCGGTGGCGACCTGGCTCCTGGCCCCCGGCCTGTTCCACAAGAGGATCACCGAGAGCGGGGCGGAGATCACCACGCCGCCCTTGGCGGCCCACCCCAAACTCCTGGACCTGATTGCCCGCAGATACACCGAAGCCCGCGTCTACGAACGCGCCGCATGAACAAAGCGCGCGTATGGCGGGAAGTCGGGGCGGGAGACGTCGCTATCGCCGACCATCCGGCATCGGCGGGCCGGTGGCAGGCGCGGGACCGCCCGGAATAATTGCACCCGCAACCAGGTTGACCCGGACAACCGCGCCACCACCTCCGGTGGCCACCCGCTCCGAGGAGGCCGTCATGCCCGCCGTGACCGCCGACACCCTGACGCTGCCGCGGCTCCCGCGGCTGCCCGAGACCACCGCGTGGCGGCGCGCCGCCACGGTCGTCAAGGCGCAGAAGTTCCTCGAAGGCGAGGGCTTCCAGGTCCGCCGCCCGTTCCCGGGCGTGGACCTCGCCATGGCCGACCCCTTCCTGCTCCTCGACCACATGGGCGCCGTCGAGTACGCCCCGGGCGAGGCCAGGGGCGCTCCGTGGCACCCGCATCGCGGGTTCGAGACCGTCACCTACATGATCGACGGCGCCATGCAGCACACCGACTCCATCGGCGGCGGCGGCCTCATCACCGACGGCGCCACCCAGTGGATGACGGCGGGCGCGGGGATCCTCCACAACGAGGTGCCCCCGCAGGACATGGTCGCCAAGGGCGGGCTGTTCCACGGCGTGCAGCTGTGGGTGAACCTGCCCCGCACGCTCAAGCTGGCCCAGCCCCGCTACCAGGACATCGGGGCCGCCGACGCCCGGCTGCTCTCCAGCGACGACGGCGGCGTCCTCGTGCGCCTCATCGCGGGCGACCTCGCGGGCCACGCGGGTCCCGGCGCCACCCAGACGCCGATCACCTACGTGCACGCGTCCGTCGCCGCGGGCGCGCGGCTGGCCGTGCCGTGGCCCAAGGAGTTCAACGCCTTGGTCTACGTCCTCAGCGGCAGCGGCGTCGTCGGTCAGGAGGACCGGCCGCTGGAGGAGGGCCACCTGGCCGTCCTCGGCCCCGGTGACGCGCTGACGCTGCGCGGCCGGTCGGCGTGGGAGGTGCTGGTGCTGGGCGGCCGTCCGATCAACGAGCCGGTCGCGCGGTACGGGCCGTTCGTGATGAACACGCGACAGGAAATCATCCAGGCTTTCGAGGATTACCAGGCGGGCAGGCTGGGGCAGATTCCGGCGGCCCACCTCGGATCCACAGTGGAGTGAGGGAAATGACCGACGTCCTCGACCTTTTCACCCGGGGCAGGCTGTTCCGCGAGAGCGGCGACCCGGCGACCGCGGCGCGGCTGCTGGCCGAGGCCGCCGTCCTGGCCCCCGAGCGGGCCGTGCTCACCGAGCTCGCGCTCGCGCAGTTCCAGTCCGCCGCACTCGGCCCGGCCGAGCGCACCGCGCGCAGGCTGCTGGACATGGACCCGTCCGACGGTTACGCGCACCTGCTGCTCGGCCGCGCGCTCTCCCGGGCCAACCGGCACCGCGAGGCGCTCCCGCACCTGCGGATGGCCGCGGCGATGGACCCGAGCCCGGAACTGGACTCCCTGGTTGCCGACGCCGAGTCCCGGGCTGGCTCAGTCCATTGAGGACCACGCAATCACGGTGGCGCCGCATATCGGGAACGATTGAATGTCGGTAGCGTGCGGTGATGCGATCATAACGGTATGAGGTGAGTCTGTTCGGGGGGTTGAATCGATCACATTCCCCTGAAAGAGTGAATTCCGTTCACGGTAGGTCTCGCCGTGGGGTGTTCCATGCAGCGACCTCGACGCTCTCCCCGGCGGCCTGCTTTGAGGAGGAATCGATGACGCTTGCCCACGAAACGGCTCCGGTGATCGGCCGCGCCGCCGCCCGCGAGCAGGAGACACGGCACCACGCGGAAGCGTGCGCGAAGGCGATGCTCACCGTCGCCGATCACGCCACCGACGCCACGGACTGCAAACTCCTGCTGGAGATGCTCGGCCTGGACACGGCCAACCGAGAGGCCGTCACGACCTAGCCGGACCAGCGGTACCGGCGCAGGTCGACCCGGTCCCCGTCGGCGAGCACACCCTCGGCGCGCAGCAGTTCCAGCTGCCGTCGGACGATGTGCGGCGCGGGCACGCCGGTGGCCCGCAACACCCGATGCCACGGCAGGTCGTGGCCGTCCTCGCGCAGGACGCGCCCGACCAGCCGCGGCGTCGAGGCGCCCGCCATGGCGGCGATGTCGCCGTAGGTCGACACGTGCCCGGGCGGGATGGCGCGGACGAGGTCGCGGATGCGCTCGTGCAGTTCCTCGTTCACCTCAGCCCGGCCACCAGCTCGCCGACGCGCTCGGGCCGCTCCAGATAGACGACATGCCCGCAGTCGACGTCGACCACCTCGACGTCGGCGCCCTCGCAGGCGCGCAGGTACTCCGCGCCCACGTACGCGGCGCCGAGCGCGCGCACCATCACCGCGCGCACCCTCGGCACGGGCGCGGGCCTGCACATCTCGCTCCACGCCGTCGCGATCGCGGGCGGGCAGTAGCGCGGGTGCCACCCGCGCTCGGTCTGCGTCCAGTGGGCGGCGACCTCTTCCTCGATCACGTCGTCGCTCGCGGTCGGCCAGTCGCCGCGCTGGGCCGCAAGCGCTTGCGCGCGATCGGCCACGGCCTCGCCTGCCGACAGCGCGTTGGCCAGCGCGTCCTCGGGCCGCACGTATACGGCCGGGTCGAGCAGGAGCAGTGAGCTCACGCGCTCCGGCGGCAGGTGCAGGGCCACGACGCCGCCGAAGGAGTGCGCGACCACCGGCACCGGGCCGAGCCCCCGCGTCTCCAGCACCGCGGCGACGTCGGCGGCGTGCTGCTCCAGCGTCCACGGCGGCAGCGACGGCGACCGGCCGTGCCCGCGCAGGTCAGGGGCGATCACCCGGTGCCCGGGCAGCTGCTCGGCGGCCAGCCGCCGGAAGCGGCCGCCGTGCCCGGTGACGCCGTGCAACATCACCACCACGGGTCCGTCGGCGGGACCGAATTCGTGCACATGCAGGGCGTCGGCCATGGCCGGAATCCTCCCATGGGCGTGCCGCGCGCCGGACCGTCGCGGGCGCGTGGTGCAATCGGGGGCGTGGCTGGCGGAAGCTCCCCCTTCGCCCCGCAGCTCGTCCGGCGACCTGCGGCAGCGGGGCGCGCCACGAAGTGGGACGCCGACGCCCTCGGCGTGCTGGAAGGGGCGGGCGGGTTCGTCCGCGTGCTCGGCGGTCCGGGCAGCGGCAAGACCACGCTGCTGGCCGAGGCCGCCGCCGACCGCATCGCGGGCGGGGTCCGGCCCGACCAGGTGCTGGTGATCACCACGAGCAGGCGCGCGGCCACCGACCTGCGCGCCCGGATCACCGCCCTGCTGACCGAGCGCGGCGAGGGCTCCCGCACCGTCCGCGAGCCGCTGGTCCGCACCGTCCACTCCTACGCCTTCGCCGTGCTGCGCATCCAGGCGATGATCCACAATGGCCCTGGCCCCCGGCTGCTGACCGGCCCCGACCAGGACGCGGTGATCCGCGAGCTGCTGGAGGGCGACGCCGAGGACGGCGCGCAGGACTGGCCGGAGCGGCTGCGCCCGGCGCTGAAGGTGCCCGGGTTCGCCGAGGAGCTGCGCGACCTGCTGCTGCGCGCCGCCGAGCGCGGGCTCGGCCCGGAGGACCTGATCGACCTCGGCAGGAAGCACGGCCGCGACGAATGGGTCGCCGCGGGCGTGTTCGGCCAGCAGTACGAGGAAGTCACCCTGCTCCAGGGCGCGGCGGACAGCGGCATCGCCCACACGACCGCGCCCGCGCTCGACGCCGCCGAGCTGGTCGCCAGCGCCCTGATCGCGTTCCGCACAGACGAGGAGCTGCTGGCCGCTGAGCGCGCCCGCGTGCGCCACCTGCTGGTCGACGACGCCCAGCACCTCGACCCACTGCAGTTCCGACTGCTGACCACGCTCGGCGAGTCGGCGAAGGAGTTCATCCTCGCCGGGGACCCCGACCAGGGCGTGTTCTCCTTCCGCGGCGCGGACGTCCGCCTCATCCGCGACGCCGAGCCCGACCGGACCGTCGTGCTCGGCCGCGGCCACCGCATGGCGCCCGCGGTCCGCCGCGCGGTCGCCCACCTGGCCGCCCGCCTGCCCGGCGCCCGGCCGAGGACCGACAGGAGCAAGGCCGAGGGCGGGACCGTCATGGTGCGGCTGCATGCCTCTGCGGCGGCCGAGGCGTCCTGGGTCGCCGACCAGCTCCGCCGCGCCCACCTGATCGACGGGGTGCCGTGGTCGGACATGGCCGTGATCGTGCGCTCGGCGACCCGGTCCGTCCCGGTCCTGCACCGGGCCCTGGCCGCGGCGGGCGTGCCGGTGGCCGCGCCGGGCGACGAGCTGCCGCTGGCCCAGCAGCCCGCCGTGCGGCCGTTGCTGGCGGTGCTGCGCTGCGCCGCGTCCCCTGACCAGCTGGACCCCGCGACCGCGGAGCTGCTGCTGTCCTCCCAGCTCGGCGGCGCGGACCCGTTGGCGCTGCGCCGGTTGCGCCGGGGGCTGCGCAGGCTGGAGGTGGCCGCGGGCGGCGACCGGTCCAGCGACGACCTCCTCGTCGAGGTGCTCACCGACGAGGACCGGCTGACCGCACTCGATGACGCCGAGTCCGGGCCCGTCCGCCGCGTCGCGGCCCTGCTGTCGGCCGCGCGCAAGGGCATCGCCGACGACATCGGCCTCGAACGCCTCCTCTGGGACCTCTGGCAGGGCAGCGGCCTGGAACCCCGCTGGGTGGCCACCGCCGCGCGCGGCGGGCCCGTCGGCGCGCAGGCCGACCGCGACCTCGACGCGGTCGTGGCGCTGTTCCACGCCGCCGAGCGCTACGCCGACCGGCTGCCCGGCTCCGGGCCGGGCGAGTTCGTCGAACACCTCGTGGGACACCGCATCGCGGGCGACACGCTGGCCGCGAGCGCGCCGCAGGGCGAGGCCGTCGCGATCCTCACCGCGCACGCCGCCGCCGGTCGCGAGTGGACGGTCGTGGCGGTGCCGGGCGTGCAGGAGGGGGCCTGGCCGGACCTGCGGCTGCGCGGCTCGCTGCTCGGCGTGGAGCGGATGGTCGACGTGCTCTCCGGCGTCGACCTCGCCGAGGAGGTCTCGGCGACCGCGCCGCTGCTGGCCGAGGAGCGCAGGCTGCTGCTCGTCGCCGCCAGCCGGGCCCGGCAGAAGCTGCTGGTCAGCGCCGTGCGCGGCGAGGAGGAGCAGCCGTCGCGGTTCCTGGCCGAGGTGGCGGGCGTCGCCGAGGAGGAGTCCGACGACCCGGTCCCGATCGCCAAGCCCGAGCGCGCGCTGGTGCTGGCCGACCTCGTCGGCGAGCTGCGCCAGGTGGTCTGCGACGGCGCGACCGAGCCCGGCAGGCGCGCGCTCGCCGCGCGGCAGCTGGCCCGGCTGGCCGCCGCGGGCGTGCCCGGCGCGCACCCCGACGAGTGGTACGGCCTGCCCGAGATGTCGACCGTCGTGCCGCTGCGCGACGCCGCCCGCCCGGTGCGGGTGTCGCCGTCGGTGGTCGAGGTGCTGGTCAAGTGCCCGCTGCGCTGGCTGGTCGAGCGGCACGGCGGGTCCGACCCCGCCGAGCTCGCCGCGGTGACCGGCACCCTGGTGCACGCGCTGGCCCAGGCCGCGGCCGCGGGCGCGTCCCGCGCGGACCTCATGCGCGAGCTGGACCGCGCGTGGTCGTCGGTGGACGCGGGCGCGCCCTGGTTCTCCAAGCGGGAGCAGAACCGCGTCCGCGCCATGGTCGACACGTTCCTGGACTGGCTGCACGCCACCCGCGGCGAGCTGACCCAGGTCGCCGTCGAGCGGGACGTGCGCGTGGACCTGCCCGACGGGGTGAGCGTCAGCGGCCGCGTCGACCGGCTGGAGGCCGACGCCGACGGCCGCCCGGTCATCGTCGACATCAAGACCGGCAAGTCGCCGGTGAGCGCGGAGGCCGCGCAGGAGAACCCGCAGCTCGCGGTCTACCAGCTGGCGGTCGCCTACGGCGCGTTCGCCGAGGACGGCCTCGCCCGCGAACCCGGCGGGGCGCGGCTGCTGTACGTCGCCAAGCGCGCGCGCGGCAAGGCGACCGAGCGCGGGCAGGCGCCGCTGGACGCCGAGGCGCGGGAGCACTGGCTCAAGATCGTGCGCGAGGCCGCCCAGTCCACCGTGGGCCCGGACTACGTCGCCATGGAGAACCCGGACTGCCCGCGCTGCCCGGTCCGCACCGCGTGCCCGCTCAACCCGAGCGGCCGCCAGGTGACCGAATGAGCCTGCCCCTGCCGGGTCTCGCGCTGGTCAGCCCGGCCGAACTGGCCCACGAGCTCGGCATCGCCGCGCCCACCCCGGAGCAGGCCGCGGTCATCGCCGCGCCCCCGGAACCCGCGCTCGTGGTCGCGGGCGCGGGCGCGGGCAAGACCGAGACCATGGCGGGCCGGGTCGTGTGGCTGGTCGCCAACGGCCTGGTCACCCCCGACCGCGTGCTGGGCCTGACCTTCACCCGCAAGGCCGCCCGGCAGCTCGCCGACCGCGTCCGCGCGCGGCTGCGCAGGCTGGCGGGGGCGCGGCTGCTGGACAAGCTGGACCCGACCGGCGAGCGCCGCGCTGCGGTGTACGCGGGCGAGCCGACCGTGCTGACCTACCACGCGTACGCGGGCAGGCTCGTCGCCGAGCACGGCCTGCGGCTGCCGGTCGAGCCGGGCGCGCGGCTGCTCACCGAGACCGCGTCCTGGCAGGCCGCCCACCGCGTGGTGTCGACCTGGAGCCAGGACCTCGACACCGACCTGGTCCCGGCGACGATCACCCAGCGCGTCCTGCAGCTGGCGGGCGAGCTGGCCGAGCACCTGGTCGACGAGGACGCGTTGCGCCGCAGTGCCGACGAGCTGTGCGCGCTGATCGAGTCCGCGCCCCGGGCGAAGGGACAGCGCCAGGACCTGTCGCAGAAGCTCAGGGAGGTCATCGTCACGCAGCGCTTCCGGGTCGCGCTGCTGGCCCTGGTCGACGCCTACACCGAGCGCAAGCGCCGGGAGGGCGCGATCGACTTCGGCGACCAGATGTCGCTGGCCGCCCGGCTCGCCGAGACCCACCCGGAGGTCGTGGCGGGCGAGCGCTCCCGCTACACCGCGGTCCTGCTCGACGAGTACCAGGACACCGGCCACTCCCAGCGCGTGCTGCTGCGCGCGCTGTTCGGCCTCTCGCAGTCCTATCCGGACGCCGAGCCGATGACCGTGACGGCCGTCGGCGACCCCGCGCAGGCCATCTACGGCTGGCGCGGCGCGAGCGCGGCCAACCTGCCGCGCTTCGCCACCGACTTCCCGCGCCGCGACGGCGGGCGGCTCGTCCCCGCGGCGAAGTACGGCCTGCTGACCAGTTTCCGCAACCCCGCCGAGGTGCTGGACCTGGCCAACGCGATCTCCGCGCCGCTGCGCGCCAACGGCCTCGAAGTGGACGAACTGCGCTCCCGCCAGGGCGCGCCAGCTGGCGATGTCACGCTCGCCCTGCTGTCCGATGTGGACACAGAGGTGCAGTGGGTGGCCAACCAGGTCGCCGACCGCTGGCACGCCGCGCTCCAGGCCGACGGCAAGGCCCCGACGGCCGCGGTGCTCGTGCGGCGGCGGGCCGACATGGCCGACCTCGCCACCGCGCTGCGCGAGCGCGGGCTGCCGGTCGAGGTGGTCGGCCTCGGCGGCCTGCTCGACGAGCCGGAGGTCCGGGACCTGGTGAGCGCGCTGCGCGTGCTCATCGACCCGCTCGCGGGCACCGCGGCCGCCCGGCTGCTCACCGGGTCGCGCTGGCGGCTGGGCGCGGCCGACCTCGCGGCGCTGTGGGCGCGGGCGCGGGAGCTGTCCGGGACGTACGCGACCCCGCAGGAGGGGCCCTTCGACGCGCTGCCGGGCGAAGGGGTCGAGCAGGCGGGCCTGGTCGACGCCATCGACGACCCCGGCGAGCGGGAGGCGTACTCGGACCTGGGATACCGCCGGATCCGCGCGCTCGGCGCCGAGTTGCGCGCCCTGCGGCGCAGGCTGGACCAGCCGCTGCCCGAGCTGGTCGCCGACGTGGAGCGCACCATGCAGCTCGACATCGAGGCCACCGCCCGCCGCGGCGGCGCGGGCCGGGCGCACCTGGACGCCTTCGCCGATGTCGTCGCCGACTACGCGCGGGCAGCGCCCTCGGCGAGCCTGGCCGCGCTGCTGGACTACCTGCGCACCGCGGAGGACGCCGAGGACGGGCTGGAGCCGGGCGAGGTCGAGGTCGCCGACGACCGGGTGCAGATCCTCACCGTGCACTCGGCCAAGGGCCTGGAGTGGCGCATCGTCGCCGTCCCGCACCTGGTCGACTCGGTGTTCCCGACCAAGCGCCGCGGCGGGTCGTGGCTGACCTCGGTCACCGAGCTGCCCGCCCACCTGCGCGGAGACGCGCAGGACCTGCCCGTGCTCAACCTCGGGTCGGCGGGCAACCGCAAGGAGGTCGAGGCGCTGCTGGAGGAGCACAAGGACGCCTTCGCCGAGCGCGCCCTGCTGGAGGAGCGCAGGCTCTGCTACGTCGCGCTCACCCGCGCCGAGCACTCGCTGATCGTCTCCGGGCACTGGTGGGGCAAGACCAAGTCCACCCCGAGCGGCCCGTCGGAGTTCCTCACCGAGCTGGCCGGGTACGCCGAGGCGGCGGGCTGGACCGACGTCGTGGAGATCTGGGAGTCCCCGCCGCCCGACGGCGCGGAGAACCCGCTCTCGGCCAAGGTGAACACCGCCCAGTGGCCCGCCGACCCGCTGGGCGAGCGCCGCGCCGACGTCGTCGCCGGGGCCGAACTCGTGCGCGCCGAACTCGCCGCGCTCGGCGACACCCCCGACGACCCACCGGACGACCCGGACGGCTGGGTGCGCGACACCGACGTCCTGCTCGCCGAGCGCGCGGCGGCCGCCGCCCGGCGCGAACGCGTCGCGCTGCCTGAGCAGCTCTCGGTCAGTCAGCTCGTCGAGCTGGCCGCCGACCGCGACGCGCTCGCCCGCAGGCTGCGCAGGCCGCTGCCCTACCCGCCGAACCCGGTCGCCCGCCGCGGCACCGCCTTCCACACCTGGCTGGAGCGCCGCTTCGGCTCCCGCGCGCTGATCGACCTCGACGAGCTGCCCGGCGCCGCCGACGACGACGCCGCGCCCGACGACGACCTCGACGCGCTGCAGGCGGCGTTCCTGCGCTCGTCGTGGGCCGACCGCGTCCCGCACGACGTCGAGGTCCCCTTCGCCACCGAGATCGACGGGTTCGCCATCCGCGGCCGCATGGACGCCGTCTTTCGCGACGACGACGGCGGCTGGACCGTCGTGGACTGGAAGACCGGCGCGCTGCCCGACGCCGAGCGGCTGCCCGCCCTGACCGTGCAGTTGGCCGCCTACCGCCTGGCGTGGGCCGGTCTCGCGGAGGTGCACCCGGACCAGGTGCGCGCGGCCTTCCACTACGTCCGCCACGACCGCACCCTGCGGCCAGCCGACCTGCTGGACGCCAACGGCCTGCGTGATCTGCTGCGCTCCGTGCCCCTCGACTGACGTCCCCTGGGCCGAGCGGGTTAACCTTCGCCACGTGACGCGGATCGCTCGGGGATGGGCCCGATGACCCGGTTCCGGTCGGCGATGCACGAGTTGTCCGACCGCTCCGAGCACGACCTGGTCGGCATCATCCGGATGCCCGCGTCCCGGGTGAGCCCGGTGACGTCGATCATGCGGCGGGTGATCGGCGCGCTGCTGGCGCTGACCGCGACGGTGCTGATCGTCTACCTCGACCGGGACGGCTACCGGGACGTCAACGAGGACGGCGTGAGCTTCCTCGACGCGTTCTACTACGCCACGGTGTCGCTGTCGACGACCGGATACGGCGACATCACCCCGTACAGCGAGTCGGCCAGGCTGGTCAACATCCTGGTGATCACGCCGCTGCGGGTGCTGTTCCTGATCGTGCTGGTCGGCACCACGCTGGAGGTGCTCACCGAGCGCTCCCGGCAGGCGTTCAAGATCCAACGGTGGAGGACGAAGGTGCGGGATCACGTGGTGGTCGTCGGCTACGGCACCAAGGGGCGCTCCGCGGTGAGCGCGGTGCTCTCGGACGGGGTCGACCCGAGCCGCATCGTCGTCGTCGACCAGGACCAGGCGATGCTCGACGCGGCGTCGCTGCTCGGGCTGGTCACCGTGCACGGCTCGGGCACCCGCTCCGACGTGCTGCGGGTGGCAGGCGTGCCCAGGGCGCGCTCCATCGTCGTCGCCGCCAACCGGGACGACTCGGCGGTGCTGATCACGCTGACAGCCCGCGAGCTCGCCCCGAAGGCCCAGATCGTCGCCGCGGTCCGGGAGACTGAGAACGTGCACCTGCTGCGCCAGTCCGGCGCCAACCAGGTCGTGGTCTCCAGCGAGACCGCCGGGCGCCTGCTGGGCATGGCCACGCACACCCCGACCGTGGTCGGCCTGGTCGAGGACCTGATCACCCCCGACGAGGGCCTGGCGATCTCCGAGCGCGAGGTCGAGGAGAGCGAGATCGGCGGCTCGCCCCGGCACCTGTCCGACATCGTGCTGGGCATCGTCCGCGCGGGCACGCTCTACCGCGTCGACTCCTCCGAGGCCGACGCGATCGAGCGCGGCGACCGCCTGCTCTACATCCGCAAGGTCACCCCGGCGTCCGACTGAGGGGGACTTGCCCGGGGTGCGACGATCCGGGGGTGCGTGTGCCGCCGGTTCTGGGGACGCCTGCCGGGCAGGCGGGCGTCGTCGCGCTGATGAGCGTGCTGATGGCCGTGCTGTTGGCGTTGTTCGGCGCTTACGGCATGTGGTCGGTCGCCGCCGAGGCGTGGGAGACGACGGGGAAGGTCACCGTCGCGGTGTCGTGCGCCGACCCCGGGCGCGAGGAGGTCGAGTACGTGCGCGACGGCGCGCCCGTGCGCGCCGAACTCGACGCCTGCGGGCACCGCGAGGGCGAGGAGGTGGCGCTGTCGGTGGCCGACGGCGAGGTGCACCTGGGCAGCGCCCGAACCGGCGCCACGACGGACGCCCGCGTGGTGGGCGTCGCCCTCGCCGTGCTCGCGGGCATGGCGGGCGCCGGGTTCGTCGCGCTGTACCGCCGCGGCTAGGCCACGTGCTGGGAGTCCGCGGCCCAGGTGTTGCAGTAGTTGCCTCGGTTGTTGCGGTAGCCGTGCTCCTGCCAGGAGCCGTTGTTCTCCGGTGAGCCGTGGTCGCGCGGCAGGTTCGCGTTCCAGTCGCCGCGCTGGTAGCCGTCGGCGAGGAACTGGCGGACGATCTCGTCGGGCACGCCCGCGTCGCCGTTCCACGCCCCGGCGAACCACATCCCGCCCAGGCACGACGCCTGCAGCTCGGCGCGCCGGGACAGCTCCAGCCCGGCCGCGGTCTGGTCGCCCGCCTCGTACTTCGCCTCGTGGTAGGTCGGCAGGATGCCCGACAGCCACTGGATGTGGTGGCCGAACTCGTGGCCGAACAGGGCGAGGTAGTAGCCGGGCTGGTTGCCGTAGTCGCCGGTCTGCAGGCCCTCGAACGGCATGTAGATCGTGTTGTTGCGCGAGCAGTAGAACGCCGCCGCCGTCGCGCCGCTGGTGCTGCCGCAGGGGCTCTCCCAGCTGGTGCCGGACGGGAACTCCAGTCCGGGCGTCTCGTACGGCAGGCCCGCGCGCTCCATCGCGGGCGCCCACGCCTCCTCCATGCACGGCAGGACCCGGGTGAAGAACGCCTTGGCGGCCGCGGGGTCGCTCGGCCAGCCGCTGATGGCGCAGCTCGCGGCGTTGGTGCCGTTGTCGCCGTGCAGCGGGTTGTCGGCGAGCGTGTAGACCGGCTGCGGACCCGACGGCGTCTCGGTCGTCGTCGTGTAGTCCGTGGTCTCGGTGGTGGTCTCGGTCGTCGTGGTGGTCGACGTGTAGTCGTAGGACGTCGTCGACGGGTAGTCCGAGGCCGACGAGTACCCGGTGTACGACGGGTAGGTGGAGTACGTGGGGGAGGAGTAGCCGACGTCGTTGTAGTCGTCGTAGGCGTCGGCGATGCTGAACGCGCCGAACAGGCCAGCGGCCAGGATCAGCACGCCGACCAGCGACACCGCGGTGATCACGCCCGCGTTGGACTTGGGCGGCATCGGCGGCCGGTAGGCGGGCCACGGCTGCTGCGCGTAGCCGTACTGCGGCTGGCCGTAGGTCTGCTGTGGATGGTGCATGCCGGGCGGGAGCGGACGCGCGTACGGTGGGGGCGCCACCGGGCGCGGGGGCGGCATCGGCGGACGGTAGCCGCCGGGCGGCGGTTGCTGGTGCCAGGGTCCGTACGGCGGCTGCGTCATCGCTGAATCCCCCAAGTTGTCCGAGATCGCCGGTGAGCATAGGCGGGCTCGGCTATCGTTCGCTGCCGTGTTGACCAAATGGGGGATCGCCGCCGGTCTCGTAGTCGCCGGGATCACAATCGCGGGCCAGCCGACCTTCTCGCCGCCGCCGAACGCGCCGACCTTCGACTTCCCGCTGCCCACACCGGGGCAGCCCACGGGCGGGCCGATCATCGTGCCGCGGCCGCCGACCGGCGAGGTCCGCCCGACCCGGCCGCCCGGCGTCCCCGTCGTGCTGCCGCGCAGTGTCAACATCCAGCTCAAACTGGAGCGCGACGGCAGCGTGAGCGTGGTCGAGCAGGTCATCGTGCAGGCCAAGTCGACGATGACCCGCACGGCGCCGCTGCGCGTGGGCGACCGCGTCTTCACCGTCAGCGACCCGAAGGTCGACGGCAACGGCACCGCGTCGGTCACCGGCGACCAGCTGGTGATCAAGCTGGGCGAGGGCGCGTCAACCGTCTCGTACAAGCTGGACGGTGCCATCGCCGACCTCGGCGACCGGCTGCAGTTCCGCTGGCAGGTCGCCAGCGGCTGGGACACCAAGCTGGTGTTCCTGCGCGCCTCCCTGCTCACCCCCAAGCCCGGCTACGACTTCGTCTGCCTCGCGGGCGCGCCGAACACCGAGGAGCGCTGCGACTCCGCGGTCACCGACGCGGCGGGCATCCTGCGGGTGCTGCACTCCGATCTCGACACCGGCGCCCGGGTCGACGTCACGGCCACCCTGGACGCCGGGCTGGTGCCCGCGACGGCGAAGTTCGACAGCGGGGTCGCGGGCACGGGCCCGTTCGCGCTGACCCCGCTCAGCGGCGGCGGCCTCGGGCTGGTGCTGCTCCTGCTGATCGGCGGCTTCGCCGTGGTGCTGACCGCCCGCGGCCGCGACACCCGGGCGCTCGCCGCCGAGGGCGCGCCGGTCGACGTGCTCGTCGGCCAGGGCGAGCGGGTCGTCTTCGCCTCGCCGGACGGCATCCTGCCCGGCCAGGCGGGCACGGTCATCGACGAGCGGGTGGACCCGCGTGATCTCACCGCGACGGTGGTCGACCTCGCCGTGCGCAACTACCTGTGGATCACCGAGGCCGGACCGGACTGGCAGATCGTGCGGCGCAACGCGCCCGACGACGCGCTGACCGCCTACGAGCGCGCGGTGTACGACGCGCTGCTGCCCGAGGGGACCGACGCGGTGACCGTCTCGGCGCTGCGCTCGACCCCGCCGCGGGTGGCGGGCGCGCAGTCCGCGGTCTACGCCGACGCGGTGTCGCGCAGCTGGCTTTCCCGCAGGCCCGGCGGTCTGGGCAAGGTCGGGATCATCGGGGCGGCGGTCGCGGTCGTGGGCGCAGCGGTGACCGTCGCGCTCGCGCTGAGCGGCGGTCCCGCGCTGTTGGGCGTCGCGGTGGTCATCGGCGGTATCGGGCTGCTGCTGGGCGCGCGGCTGCTGCCCGCGCGGACCAAGCGCGGCGGCCTGCTGCTGCAGCAGGTCCGCGGACTGCACGGCTACCTGCGCGCGGCGCGGCCGGACCGCGTGCCCGTCGCCGACCGCGAGATGGTCTTCTCCCGCTCGCTGCCCTACGCGGTCGCCTTGGACGAGACCAAGCAGTGGTTGGAGCGCAACGCGCAGACCATGTCTGCGGGCCTGTACTGGTACGCCGCGCAGGAGCCGAGGTTCGACCCGCGCCGCTTCGCCGACCGGTTCCCGGCGCTGGTCGACGAGCTGGATGCGGTATTTGGCAAACGGTGACTGTTCCGTCCGGGTGAGTGTGGAGTCGTTATTGCCGGTCGGGGTACCGTGCGCGGGATTTCGCGTCACCCGATCAGGGAGGACTCGGTGCTCACCACCGTGACAAGGGCGGTCCTCGCCGCCGTGGCAGGCCTTACCCTGGCCGCCGCCTCGGCATCCGTCGCGTCCGCGCAGGAGAACCCGGAGGACGTGCCGCCGACCCTGGTCCGCGTGCTCGCCGACTGCGCCGCCGACGGGAAGACCGACGTCGAGGTCTACCTCGACGACCTCGGGCCGTACAAGGTCCTCCTGGAGGGATTCGGCGAGGAGGCGCAGGAGACCGCGCTGCACGAGGAGCACGAGGTCTACTGGCACGAGTTCACCGACGTCCCGGTGGGCGACTACGTCGTCCGGGTCGAGGGCGCCGACCTGCCGTCGGACGGCGTTCCGGTGCAGGTCAAGGCGTGCGACGACCGCAAGCCGTCCCAGCCGGGGCTGACCGTGGACGTGCAGTGCCAGGGCGGATGGGGCGTGGCCACCTTCGAGGTCGCCAACACCGAGGGGCAGACGCGCTCCTACACGCTGGAGATCACCGAGGAAGCGCAGCAGTACGAGGCGAAGGAGATCCTGCCCGGGCTGTTCGTGCGGATCACCGAGAACCTCTACGACGACGGCACCTACACCGCCGTCCTCAGCGGCGAGAGCCTGGACGAGCCGATCACCGAGGAGTTCACGGTCAAGTGCGCGCCGAAGGACGCGCCGACCGTCGTCGCCGACGCGCGCTGCGACGACAAGGAAGACGTGACCACGCCCGCCGTCGTCCGCGTGACGGTGGGCAACCCGAACCGGCACGACGCGGACTACACGATCACCGTCGGCGACGTCACCGAGACCGTCACCGTCGTGGGCGGCTGGCAGGAGACGGTCGACCTCGGCCCGTTCCCCGGCGGGGTGTACCCGATGACCGTGATCGGCTCCGACGGCTCGGAGACGCCCACGCACGTGCTGGTCGACTACTGCGAGGACGTCGTCGTCGACGATGACGGCCTGCAGGTCTCCGTGCGCTGTGTCGGCGAGGAGTCCGTGGTGACCGTCCGGTTCTTCCCGAGCCAGAGCAAGCGCGTGTTCAAGGTCGAGGGGCGGCCGGAGTTCGACGCCGTCGTCGCCCCCGACCGCGACGGGCGCTACGACTGGATGCGGCACGAGGGCATCGAGGACGGCGTCTACACCGCGGTCCTGCGCGGCCCCGGCGGCGAGACGCGCGAGCAGTTCACCGTCGACTGCGTCGAGGGCGGGCCGACCACCACCACGACGACGACCCCGCCGACCTCGGTGACCTCGGGTTCGCCGACCACGACCCCGTCCGGCCCGCCGCCGCAGGGCAGCCCCGGCCCGGTCGACGACCTGCCGGTCACCGGCGCGGCCGTCACCGGCATGGTCGTGCTCGGGCTGGCCGCGCTCGGCATGGGCGCGGGACTGGTCTTCGCCGCCCGCCGCAGGCGCGTCTGACATCGCTTCCGGGGACGCCCCGACCAGGGCGTCCCCGGAGTTGTCCACAGGCCGTCGAGTCGCTCTGCCTGCGACCCCCGCCGCTCCCGTAGGCTCGCTGGCGTGACCGTTTCCGAGAAGCTGCACCGCTACGCCCTGGCCAATGGCCTGCGGGTGGTCCTCGCGCCGGACCCGACCGCGCCGGTCGTCGGCGTGAGCGTGCACTACGACGTGGGCTTCCGCTCCGAGCCGGAGGGCAGGACCGGGTTCGCCCACCTCTTCGAGCACCTGATGTTCCAGGGCAGCGAGAGCCTGGAGAAGCTGGCGCACTTCCGGCACGTGCAGTCCTCCGGCGGCACGTTCAACGGCTCGACGCACCCGGACTACACCGACTACTTCGAGGTGCTGCCGTCGGCCGCGCTGGAGCGGGCGCTGTTCCTCGAGGCCGACCGCATGCGCGCGCCGAAGCTGACCGAGGAGAACCTCCGCAACCAGATCGACGTGGTCAAGGAGGAGATCCGGCTCAACGTGCTCAACCGGCCCTACGGCGGGTTCCCCTGGATCCTGCTGCCCCCGGTGCTCTACAAGACCTTCCCCAACGCCCACAACGGCTACGGCGGGTTCGAGGACCTGGAGGACGCCACCGTCGCCGACTGCGCGTCCTTCTTCGACACCTACTACGCACCGTCCAACGCGGTGCTCACCGTGGCGGGCGACTTCACCGTCGACAACGCCAAGGCGCTGATCGAGAAGCACTTCGGCGACGTGCCCGCCCGGCCCAGGCCCGCGCGCCCGTCCTTCGCCGAGCCGCCGCCCTCGGGCGAGCTGCGCGCCGACCACCCCGACGCGCTGGCCCCGCTGCCCGCGGTCGCGCTCGGCTATCGGGTGCCCGACCCGTCCACCGACATGGACGGCTACCTCGCGCACCTGGTGCTCGCGGGCGTCCTCACCGAGGGCGACGGCTCCCGGCTGCAGCAGCGGCTGGTCTACGGCGAGCGGCTGGTCACCGACGTCAACGCCGGGTGCGGCCTGTTCGGCCCGTTCGAGGCGCGCGACCCCGACACGTTCACCATCACCGCCGTCCACTCCGACGAGGTCGGCGTCGACCGCGTGCTCGGCGCGATCGACGAGGAGCTGGACCGGCTGGCGGGCACCCCGCCGGAGGCGCGCGAGCTGGCCAAGGTCACCGCGCGCTGGCAGGCCAGCCTCCACAAGGAGCACGACCGCATCGTCAGCCGCACCCTCGCGCTGGGCGCGTTCGAGCTGATGTTCGGCGACCCGACGATGATCGACCGGCTGCCCGAGCGGATCGCCTCGGTGTCGGCGGACGCGGTGTCGGCGGCGGCCAAGGCGCTGCGCCCGGACTCGCGCGCGGTGCTGACCGTGTCCCCGGCGGGTGCCTGAGATGACCATTCCCAGCTGTGCAGGAGGAGCCCAGTGACCCGTACCGCAGAGGAGATCGGGCGCACCGAGCTCGGCCCGCGTCCGCTGCCCCCGCTGGGGGAGCAGCGCCCGCCCGCGCGTCCGGCTGCGGTCGACACCGTGCTGGGCACCGGCCTGCGGGTGATCGCCGTGCAGCATCCGACCGTGCCGATGGTCGAGGTGCGGCTGTCCGTCCCGTTCGCGGGCGCCGACCCGCTGCACGCCGCGCGCGCCGAGGTGCTGGCCGCCGCGCTGCTGACGGGGACGGAGCGCCGCGACCGGGTCGCCATCGACACCGAGCTGGCCCTGGTGGGCGGTGAGATGTCGGCGTCGGCGGACCCCGAGCAGCTCTCCATCACCGCCAACTCCCTCGCCGACGGCTTCGACACCCTGCTCGACGTCCTCGCCGACCTGCTCACCGGCGCGGTCTACGCCGACGACGAGGTCGCGGGCGAGCGCGGCAGGCTCGTCGAGCGGATCACCGTCGCGGGCTCGCAGCCGCGGGTCATCGCCCGCAAGGCGCTGCAGAAGCACCGCTACGGCGACCACCCGTTCACCCGCGAGATGCCCGAGGCCGAGGACGTCGCCGGGATCGAGGCAGCTCAGGTCCGCGCCCTGCACGCCGACGCCGTCGTCCCGCGCGGCTCGGTCCTGGTCGTGGTGGGCGACCTGGCCCCCGATGACGTCGTCGCCCGCGTCGACGCCGCGCTCGGCGGCTGGTCGTCCGACCGCTCGGCCACCGTCCTGCCCCCGCTGCCGGAGCTGACCCCGGGCGCGCTGAAGCTGGTGCCCCGCCCCGGAGCCGTGCAGTCCCAGCTGCGGCTGTCCGCCCAGTCGATCCCCAGGACCGATCCCGGCTACGCCGCCCTGCAGCTGGCCAACCTCGCCTTCGGCGGCTTCTTCTCCTCCCGGCTGGTGGAAAACATCCGCGAGGACAAGGGCTACACCTACCACGCGCGGTCCTATTCGGAGTTCACCCCCAGCGGAGCCACCCTGCTGGTCGAGACCGACACCGCCAGCGCGGTGACCGCAGGCGCCCTGCACGAGATCCGCTACGAACTCGGCCGCCTGGTGCTGAGCCCGCCCACGGAGTCCGAAGTGGAGACGGTCCGCCAGTACGCCATCGGCCTGCTGCTGACCTCCACCGCGTCCCAGGCGGGCCTGGCCTCCCAGCTGTCCGGCCTGGCCCCCCTGGGCCTGGGCCTGGAGTGGCTGCTCGACCACCCGGAGCGGATCAAGGCCGTCACCGCCGACCAGGTGGCCGAGGCCGCCCGCCTCTTCGCCCCCACCCGCTTCACCGGCGTCGTGGTAGGCGACCCCGCAGGCTTCCCCGACCTGGAACTCCTGGGCGGCGTAACCCAATCCTGATTCGTTTACCCCCCAGCCCCTACGCACAGAAGGGATGTGGCGGTGACCCGCCCGTTCGACCTAGCGGACGTCCCCGCCCTCTCCCGCTCCACCCTGGAACGAGACGAATCCCTCCGCACCTCCCCCACCCACCTCGACGAACTGTGGTCCAAGGGCCAAGTCCTCCTCGTGGACCCCAAGGGCCGCACCCCAGTCCGAACACCACCCACCCCAACTCCACCCACCCCGCCCCTGACTGGCTCGACTCCACCCGACGCGGCCCCTGCTGGCTCGGCACCCGCTGGCTCGACTCCGGCCGAGGCGGCCTCGGCTGGCCCGGCTCCGGCGGACTCGGCTCCTGCGGGCTCGACTTCACCCGAACCCGGCTCGGCTCCGGCGGACCTGGCTCCGGCCGAGGCGGCCTCGGCTGGGTCGGCTCCGCCTGAATCGACTTCGGCTGGCTTGGCTTCGGCTGAGCCAGCTCCGGCAGGCTCGGCTCCGTCTGGCCCTGCCCCGGCTGGCTCGACCTCACCCGACGCGGGCCCGGCTGGGCCTGCTTCGGTCAACCCGGCTCCGGATGGCTCTGCTCCGGCCGATCCGGCTGGGGCTGGGGCGGCACCGCCCAGCCCGGCTCCGGCTGGCTCGGCTCCAGCCGACCCTGCCCGCGGCGGGGCGTCCGGCGCGGCGCTCGCGGGGGCGGCCGGTCCGGCTTCCGGTGGGGCGGGCCATCCCGCTCTCCCCGGGGCGGCCGACTCGTTGCCCGCTGGTGCTGTCCCGGTGCCCGGTGGGGAGCGTGGCCACGCTGCCGGTGGGTCGGCTGGCGCGGATTCCGTTGCGGCAGCGGATCCCGCTCTCGCCGGGGCCGCCAAGGCCTTGTCGCTTGGGCAGTCTCGGCCCTCGGTCGCGTCCGGACGGATCGGGGCGCCGCAGCGGGGTGTGGTGGCGTTGAGCCTGCGGCCGGCTGCCGACATCCAGGCCGACCGACCCGACGATGCCGTGTTGCTCGGCACGCTCGATGGCGTCGGGTACTGGGCCGTGCCTGCGGATGAGGCGATGACCGGGGAAGCCGTGCCCCCGCCCAACTCGTGGGGGCTCTGGCCGGGCGTCCGCTCGACCTCCGGTGAGGAGTGGCACGACCTGCGGGCCGTCGGCGGGCTCCTCGACGACACCGCCGCTGGCCTGTTCACCACCGCCGTCGCCCTGCGCGGGTGGCATGACCGCGCCAAGTTCTGTGCCTGCTGCGGGGCCGCGGTGCGGCGGATCGCGGCCGGATGGGCGTCGGAGTGCACCGGGTGTGGGCGCGAGGAGTACCCGCGCACCGACCCGGCCGTCATCTGTCTGGTGCACGACGGCGTCGGCGTCAACGGTGAGCGGGTGCTGTTGGCCCGCCAGCCGGTGTGGCCGCCGGAGCGGTACTCGGTGCTCGCCGGGTTCGTCGAGGCGGGGGAGTCGCTGGAGGCGTGCGTCGAGCGGGAGATCGCCGAGGAGGTCGGGGTCGCCGTGCGCGGCATCCGGTACCTCGGCAGCCAGCCGTGGCCGTTCCCGCGCTCGGTGATGATCGCCTTCGCCGCCGAGGCCGACCCGGACGCGCCGCTGTGCCTTGCCGACGGCGAGATCGAGGAAGCCCGCTGGGTGCCGCGCGAGGAGGTGCTGGCCGCGCTGGAGGCCGGGGGCGAGATCCCCGGCCTGCGGCTGCCGGGCGCCACCTCCATCGCCGGGCAGATGCTGGCGGGCTGGGCGCTGGCCTGACCGTTTCGGAACCGGGTCGTCACTGCCCGGAAATGCTCCGAAAAAGTTGCGCACCCCGTGATAAAACGATCTCCACCACATACTCAACCTGTGCTAATAACCGACTGGCGGACTAATCGGCAATTGCGCCGTCCGGCCTATTCGCCGACCCGCTGTCACTTGTCGTCCACAGCGCGTGCCTCTTCCCGCTGATGTTGCTCTGACCAGCCGATACGGGTGTCTCAACAGTGCAATCACCGTAGAGTGGAATTGGCTGTCCATGACAATTTCGCCGCCTGATCCACCGCCGGTATTCCCGGCTCTTGTGCCCCGGTGTCCCCGGTCGTTAATTTGGCGATCCGTAGCGTGTCCGTAACACGTATTTCGCCCCGACCCTATTTCTGGCGCGTGCTCGGCGCCAGGGAGGATGACCGTGAGACTCAAGAGAGAAACCCGGAGATTGGCGATCACCGCGGCGGGGACCGCCGCGCTGGTGGTCGCCGGTCTCGTGATCGGCTCGGGCATGAGCTCGGCCGCGCAGGGGGAGCTCACCCAGAGCTACTCGTGCCCCTTCCCGCTGATCGGCAACCAGACCGTCACCATCGACATCCGCACCGAGCAGCCCGACACCATCGCAGCGGGGGCCTTCACCCCGGCGCTGGACATCACGGCCGTCTCCAACGCGGGCGCCACCGCCACCCAGGGCCTGCGCCTCGTGGGCGCGGAGACCATCCAGGGCGTCGCGCGCGCCACCTCCACCGTCCGGGGTCCGGGCGGCCAGGGCGACCAGACCGTCCAGGTCACCACCCAGGTGCCCAACCAGCCCATCCCCGCCGTGGGCAACGACCTCGTCCTCAACGCCACCGGCAGCGCCCCGGGCCTTCGGTTCGACGAGCCCGGCAGCGCCTCGCTCGAAGTCACCGACATCGTGCTGGAGATGACGCCGCTGCGCGCCGACGGCACCCCCACCGACCTGGGCACCTTCGTCGCCGACTGCACGCCGACCGACGGCCAGGACACCGTCCTGCACACCTACCAGGTGACCGGCGCCGCCGTGACGCCCGAGGAGCCGCTGGGCGTGGGCAACACGCCGCCGCTGCGCCAGACCTACACCTGCCCGTTCCCGCTGATCGGCAACCAGAACGTCACCGTCGACATCAGCGCGGACCTGCCGACCGAGATCGCCGCGGGCACGTTCACCCCGGCGATCAACATCAGCGCCGTGTCCAACGCGGGCGCGACAGCCACCCAGGGTCTACGCCTGGTCGGCGCGGAAACGGTGGAAGGCAAGGCCGTCGCCACCTCGCTGGTGAAGTCGCCGCAGGGCCACCTCGCCGTCGCCGTGGGCACCGACGTGCCGAAGCAGACCATCCCCGCCGTGGGCAACGACCTGATCGTCAACGCCGCCGGGTCCGCTCCCGCGCTGCGCTTCGACGAGCCGGGCACCGCGACCCTGTCGGTGCACGACCTGGTGCTGACCATGACCCCGCGCCGGGCCGACGGCACCGAGACCGGCCTGGGCACCTTCGTCGCGGACTGCACGCCGACCGCGGGCCAGACCACCGTGCTGCACACCTTCACCGTGACCGCGCCCGCCGACACCGAGGCCCCCTCGGCCCCCGGCGCCCCGGCCGCCGGTGAGATCACCCAGAACAGCATCGCGCTGTCCTGGGCCGCCGCCACCGACAACGTCGGCGTCACCGGCTACGACGTGCGCTCCGGCGGCGCTGTCGTCAAGAGCGTGACCGGCACCGAGGCCGTCGTCGACGGCCTGGAGCCCGACTCCGAGCACACCTTCACCGTCGTGGCCAAGGACGCCGCGGGCAACACCTCCGCCGAGTCGGCGCCGGTCACCGCCCGCACGCTGGCGGCCCCGGACACCCAGGCCCCGACGGTCCCGGGCGCCCCGGTCGCGGCGAACATCGGCCAGACCAGCGTCGACCTGTCCTGGCCCGCCTCCAGCGACAACGTCGCGGTCACCGGCTACGACGTGCTGTCCGGCGGCTCCGTCGTCGCCAGCTCGACCGGCGCGTCGGCCACGGTCAGCGGCCTGACCGCCGACCGCGAGTACACCTTCACCGTGGTGGCCAAGGACGCCGCGGGCAACACCTCCGCCGAGAGCCCGGGCGTCACCGTGCGCACCCTGGCCGCGCCGGACACCGAGGCCCCGACCACGCCGGGCAACCTGCGCGCCACCGGCGCCTCGCAGGACAGCGTCGGCCTGGCCTGGGACGCGTCCTCGGACAACGTCGCCGTCACCGGCTACGTGGTGACCTACGGCTCCGAGTCGGTCGAGGTCGCGGAGACCTCGACCACGATCACCGGCCTGTCGGCCTCCACCGAGTACACCTTCACCGTCGTGGCGAAGGACGCCGCGGGCAACACCTCCGCCGCGGGCGGCCCGGTGACCGTGCGCACCGAGGACGTCCCGGACACCGAGGGCCCGACCCCGCCGTCCGGCCTGACCGTCACCGAGCGGACCCAGTCCAGCATCTCGCTGAGCTGGCAGGGCTCGATCGACAACGTGGGCGTCGCGGGCTACGAGGTGCTCTCCGGCGGCGACGTCGTCAAGAGCGTGACCGGCACGAGCGCCACTGTGGACGGTCTGCAGCCGGACACGGCGTACTCGTTCACCGTGGTCGCCAAGGACGCCGCGGGCAACACCTCCGCGGCCAGCAACCAGGTCGACACCCGCACCGAGCCCGCGCCCGACACGCAGGCGCCGGACGCGCCCGCCAACCTGCGCGCCGCGGACACCACCCCGACCAGCATCGCGCTGGCCTGGGACGCCGCGGACGACAACGTGGGCGTCACCGAGTACGAGGTCTTCCGGGGCGCCACGTCCCTGGGCACGGTGACCGGCACGTCGAAGCTGGTCGAGGGCCTCGAGCCCGACACCGAGTACACCTTCACGGTCGTGGCGCGCGACGCCGCGGGCAACACCTCCGCGGCGAGCGCCGCGCTGACCGCCCGCACCGCCAAGGCGCCGGACACGGTCGCGCCGTCCGCCCCGGGCAACCCGCGCTCGACGGGCGCCTCGCAGACCAGCATCACGCTGGCCTGGGACGTCGCGCAGGACAACGTCGGCGTGACCGGCTACGACGTCCTCAACGGCACCACCGTGGTGGCGTCGGTGACGGGCACCTCGGCGACGGTGGCGAACCTGACCCCCGACACCGAGTACACCTTCACCGTCGTGGCCAAGGACGCCGCGGGCAACGTCTCCGCCCCCTCGGCGACGGTCACCGCGCGCACCCAGCCGCGCGACTCGACCATCATCGAGTACGGCTACGACCTGACCGGCAAGACCAAGATCAAGGCGGCCAACGGCACGGTCAACCTCCGCGGCGGCATCGACGCCGAGCTCGACCTGGCGACCGGCACCTTCACCGCCGACCTGGCGCTGAACCCGACGAGCGGCAACTTCCGCATCTTCGGCTTCATCCCGGTCTCGGCGAAGATCGAGTTCGCGCAGGCGGACCGCACCACGGGCTCGCTGGCCGGTGGCGTGCTCAAGTCGACGTCGAAGGTCACCGTCAAGATGCCGCGCATCACGATGATGGGCTTCCCGATCAGCACGAGCGCGGACTGCCGGACGAAGACCCCGGCGACCATCCCGCTGCAGTCGAAGCCCAACTTCGACCCGCTGGCCGGTGGCACCCTGACGGGCACGTACACGCTCCCCGCCCTGCAGGGCTGTGGATCGATGAACAGCCTGATCAGCGCCCTGACCTCCGGTCCGGGCAACACCATCGAGGTCGCCCTGGCGCCGCGCCCCGTCGGCTGACCCTGAACCCCGGTTGACCGCGTGGCCCCGTCGCACCCAGCGGCGGGGCCACACGGTTGTCCACAGGTGCCTTCGGCGGGGCCGGGGCGTCAGTAGGCTGGCGAGTGGGTCGGCACCCTTCGTTCCGGTATATCCGGATGCCCCGAGCACGTCCACGATGCGACCATCGCCGTGATGGCCACGGCATCGGGCGTGCGGATCGGCTGGACACAGCTTCCAGTCCACGTTCGCCATGCCGTCGAGACGATCCTGGGCGACACCGTCGTCGAGGCCGTGTCGCAGGCGGGCGGATTCTCGCCGGGCACCGCGGACCGCGTGCGGACCGCCGGTGGCGTGCGCGCGTTCGTCAAGGCCGTCGGTTCGGCGTTGAACGAGCACAGCCCGAGCCTGCACCGCCGTGAGGCCCGGGTGACGTCGGCGATGCCGGGCTGGGCGCCCGTGCCCACCCTGCTCGGCCACCACGACGACGGCGACTGGGTGGCCCTGGTGTTCCAGGACATCGACGGCCGCCACCCGAGCACGCCCTGGCGCCCGGACGAACTACAAGAGGTCCTCACCGCCTTGGACGAGTTCGCCGCCAAGGCGACGCCTTCGCCCGTGCCGAACCTGGACACCGTCGCCACCCAACTGACCCATGACCTCACCAGTTGGCACCGCATAGCGGAGAACCCACCCGACGACCTCCACCCGTGGGCCGCCCGCCACCTGAGCACCCTCCGCACAGCCACCGACCGCGCGCTGGCCGCCCTAGACGGCGACACCCTCACCCACATGGACATCCGCGCCGACAACATCCTCATCGCCGACGCAGTGACCTTCGTGGACTGGCCATGGGCCTGCCGAGGACCGTCCTGGTTGGACAGCACGATGCTGCTGATCAACGTCTGCCTCTACGGCGCCCACGACGTCAGCGCGCTCCTCACCGAGCGGGCCGCAACCCACCGTGCGAACCGCGACGACCTGGTCGCCGTGCTAGCCGCCATGGCGGGCTTCTTCACCGACGCCGCGCGCCAGCCCCCACCCCCAGGACTCCCGACGGTCCGCGCCTTCCAACACGCCCAAGCGACAGCCCTGCTCGACTGGCTCAGCACCGACCTCACAGATCGCTGAGCAACAACTCCGTGACGACTTCCTCGGGAACCGCCCACCCCGCCCGCATAGCGGCCGGAAGGTCGGGATCCCACGGCGTCCCACCCGGATCACCATCGAGCGCCGGGAGCTCGATGTCGTTGGCCCGAGCGTGGTCCAGCGCTTCACGGTAGTCGTCCGCGCCCATGCGCCAGGGAGTAGCGCCCAGTGCGAGCAGTTCCCGCATGACCACCAGCCCCGCCGGATCGAAGTCGGTGTGCGCCTCCACCCGACACCCCGCTGCCACCAACCGCGACACCAACACCCGCGCGGTCGGGTTGAGCCTGCCGGAAACACACACCACCGGCACCTCCAACCCCGCGTCCGCGACCGCCTCCACCAACCGAGCCCGCATGCACACCCGCACGACCCCACGCGGAAGCCCAACCAAGCCCCACCCAGCGGGGACCGCAGAACCGGGAGACCCGCCAGTCGACGCCCGCTCGGCCGCATGGACCGCGACCGGCGAGGCGGGGGAGCTGCCATGGATGGCACCCGTCGACAACGCACCTTCCGGAGCGCGGGACGGGGCCGCCGGGTTGGGGGAGTCGTCGGGGCCGATACCGCTCGCCCAGGCGAGCGGGGCCGGGTTGGGGCCTGTGGGGCTCAGGGAGTGGTGGGCGCCGCCAGTTGAGGCGAGCGGTGCCGGATCGGAGGCGGACCGGTTGGACGTGTGGTCTTGACCAGGTTCCGTGGAAGGTGTGGGCCGGTCGGGTGGGGCCGAGTGGCCGGGGTCGCCGTGCGGGACCGCCTCGGCTGGTGGGTGGGGCAGGTTGCGCAGCGGCGAGGCGGTCTGGGCTGTGGCGTCCGCGATGCTCTCGTGAGCGGTGTTGCCGTGTGCAGTGCCCTCGTGAGTGGCGCCGTCGCGGGCGGTGCCGTCATGCACGTTGCCGTCACGCTCACTGTCGCCATGGGCGGCGCCGTTGGGGGCGTGCGGAAGGGCGCGTAGGGGGAGGTGGGTGGGGCCGGGTAGGCCGGGGAAGCCGTGCACCAGGACCGGCTGGCCCACCCCGTCGGTGATGCCGCAGCGTTCCCAGAGGTGGGTCTCGTCGCGGCGGGTGCGGGGGAGGGGGACGTCGTGGGCGAGGGCGGCGGCGCGGAGGACCAGGGTGGCGACCTTGCGGCCGGGGTCCAGGGCGTGGGGGTCGCCCGCGGCGCGGGCGACCTCGACTCGGGACAGCCAGGTGGTGGGGCGGGTGGGGCTCAGGTTCAGGCGGGCCAGCACGGCCGCCGCCTGGCGGGCGGGGGTCTCCAGGCGTTCGGGGGCGATCTTGGCGTAGCGGCGGACCTGGTCGATCCACGTCTGCGCCCAAGGGGCGGCGGCCAGGCCCCCTGAGGCCAGGGCGGACCGCAGCAGGTCGTCCGTCCACTCCCGGCGGGCGGCGTCGACCGATGCCTGGTCCGGGCGGAACTCCACCGGTTCGCCGTGCACGGCGCTCAGCACGTCCGGCAGTCCACAGTGGAAGACTGCCTGGACGCGCTCGTCTAGATCCGCGACGCGGATCGTCGTGCCGACCCCGAGTTCCAGCGTACGCCCGAACAGCGCCGAGACGGCGGCCGTCGCGGCGGGTGTGGATGGTTTGTAGCCCAGCTTGACCTGCCCGCGCTGCACCGCCTTGCGGGCCTGGCGCCACAGCGCCTCGTACTCGGGGCGGCGCGGGTCAGGGGTCATCTCGGTCCAATGACGCGCCGTCCCAGGTCGTGTGCGTGCACGCGACGCCGTGGCCGGACTTCGGGCGCAGCACGTCGTAGATGTGCATGCGCGGGATGCGGTCTGACACGCCCCAGCCGCTCGGCCAGGTGATCACCCAGTCCATGTCCAGATCCACCAGCAGCCCCAGCATGCGGGCGATCGTCGGGTCGTCCAGCCGCTCGAACGCCTCGTCCAGCAGCACCAGCCGCAGCGGCGACATCGCCGAGCCCGCGCTGATCGCCCCGTAGAACGCCGCCGCCGCCGCGAACAGCGTCACGTACGAGATCAACCGCGTCTCGCCCGAGGACAGCTGGCGCAACCGCCGCGACCGGGGCTTGCCGTCCGGCCCCGTGTCGCGCACCCGCACCGTGAACGCGTACCACGACCGGTAGTCCAGCGCCCGCGCCAGGATCTCCCCGAAGCCCGCCGACGCCGAGTCCCGCTCGGCCTCGATGCGCTCGGTGAACACCTGCTGCAACCGCGCGTCCTGCTCCGGCGTGCGCTGGGCGAACGGCGTGCGCAGCAGCCGCAGACCCTCCAGTGTGGACTCGTCGAGCCACGGCGCAGGCTGCCACTCCAGGCGCACGTGCACGCCCTGGCTGGACCGCGCCGTCTCCAGCACCTCGTTCATGCGCCGGGTCAGGTCCTCGGCGACGCCGATCTGCGCCGCCAGCCGCTCGGCCAGCTCCCGCACCAGGTGCAGGGCGAAGATCCCCTGGTAGCGCTCGGTGAGGAAGTCCCGCCGCTCGGCCAGGTCGGCCGCCACCCGCCGCGCGGCGACGGCGACCGGCGCGGGCCCGTCCTCGGCCGACACCACGACCGTCAGGATGCCCGCGTGCCGCTCAGGCGCGACGTTGTGCGTACCCGCCAGGGCCGCCTGTAGCGTCTGCAGCTTCGTCAGCACGGTGTCCTCGCCCGGCAGCCGCTTCGACGCCGCCACGGCCTCGGCCAGCACCGCGAAGGCGTCCAGATCGGACTCCGGCCGCTCCACGTCGACCGCCGCCGCCCACACCCCCGGCGCCGCCAGCGCCTCGCCGAACGCGCGCGCCGCCGCCGCGGCCGCCGCGGCCTTGCCGTCGATCTCGGCGGTCCGCGTCTCCAGCAGCGTCTGCGTCTTGACGACCTGGTTCGACACGTCGTTGGCCGCGCGCCGCGCAGCGGGCAGTTGCTCCCGCACGGCCTTGCGCTCCCGGTCCAGCTCCGCGAGCTGGCCCTGCACCCGCTCGGCCTCCCCGCCGACCGCCGAGGTCAGCTCGGCCAGCGCGGCGGCCTCGCGGTGGAACTCGACGCACTGCTCGTCGGCCACCGCCTCGGCGGACTCCCGGTCGGCGACCGCGGCGTGGTAGTCGTGCAGCGCGTCGGCGAGGTCGCGGACGGTCGCCGTGCACCGCCGTCCCAGCGCGTCGCGCAGGCTCGCGGCCAGGTCGCGCAGTCCCGCGGCCGAGCGGTGCGCGGCGCGCAGCGTCTCGGTGTCGGTGGCCAGCCCCGCCGCGCCCGCGTCCCGGGCCAGTTCGGCCTCGGCCGCCCTGATCCGGCCGTCGGCCGCGGTGTGGTCGGCCCGCCGCTGCTCGGCGCGCGCGGCGGCCTCCGCCGCCTGCCGGTGCGTCTCGTCCGCGCTGACCCGGGCCCCGATCAGCTCCCGGTCGTCGGGGAAGGCGTCGAGGTGGCCGTCCCACACGGCGACGGCGTCGGTGTGGGCGCGCAGCTCGGCCTCCGCCTCGGCCAACGCCGAGCGCAGCCGCTCCAGTTCGGCGGACAGCTCCGCGCCCGCCCGCTCGCGCGCAGCCGCCCGCGCCCCTGCGCCGACGTACTCGGCGTCCGGCTTGGCCGACGTCCCGTGCAGCACGCCCGCGCGCCACGTCCCGTCCGGCCACACGGTCAGGCCCTCGTGGTCGCCCCCGTACGACACCGACATCAGCAAAGCCGCCACGGTCTGCGCCGACACCGGCGAGTCCGGCTCCACCGCGGGCGCCAGCGCCGCCGCCAGCGGCTCGACCGCGGGACGCCCCGGCGCCGCGACGATCCCGTCCATGCTGCGCGCGGTCCCGTCGACGGTCACCCACGCCGTCAGCAGTCCGCTGGCCTGCAGCGCCGCCTCAAGCCCGGCCCGCTCGCCCTCGTCCAGCCCCGCGGTGAAGTCCACGAGCCGGTAGAACGGCGCGCCCGTCGACGGGTCGTGCTCGATGCCCGGCGGCACCGGGTCGACGCCCTTGCGCAGCTCGATCGTGCGCGCCTCGGCCGAGGCGATCGCGGCCTCCAGCGCGTCCACGCCCTGTCGTGCCGCCGCCGCGCGCTGCCGCAGCCCCGCGAGGTGCGGAGCCGCCCACTGGCGCATGGCGTCGCGGGCCGCGCGGGCCACGTCGGGGTCGGCGAGCACGTCGTCGGGGGTCGGCGGCATCGGCGGGCGCGGAGCGTGCTCGTCGGCGAACGGCCCGGCCTTGGTCCAGGCCAGCACCTGCTCGCACCACACCTCGGCGGCCACGCCGAAGCGCTGCCGGGCCTCGTTGCGCCGCCCCGCCGACTCCGTCGCCTCGATCTGCGCGTCGCGCGCTGCCGCCCGGCCAGCGTCCAGCGCCAGCCGGTCGCGGTCGAGCATCAGCGCCCGCTCGTGCAGGGTCATCGCCAACGCCGCCCGCTGCGCCACCACGCCGCCGACCTCGTCGGCGCGGGCCGCGGCCTCGGCCAGCGCGGTGGTCAGCGCGTCCGGCGCGACCGACGGCGGCTGCCTGCGCTGCACCTCCAGCGGCTCGGCCTCCGGGTCCGGCTTGGCGCGCACCCGGTCGACGACCGTCGTCGTGGTCGCCTCCGGCGCCGCGGGCACCGTCGGGCACAGCCGGGGGTCGAGGCCCGCGGCGGCCAGTCCGTCCGATGTGGACTCCGCGAGCGCGCTCGCATCGGCCAGGTCATCGCCGAGCCTGCGCAGCACGGTCAGCACGGTCTCCACCGCGCGGTCGGTGTGGTTGCGGCGCACGGCGGCGTTGTCCAGCGCGCTGCTGGCCGCCTCGCGGGTGCGCTCGACGAGCTTCTCCCGGTCCCGCAGGTCGCGCAGGCCCTGGTAGGCGGGCAACGCCTGGAGGGTCTCGATGGCCGACTCCAGCTCGGCCTCGCGCTCCTCCAGGACCCGGACCCGCTCCTCGGCCTCGGCGTGCCTCGCCTCGTCCTGCCCGGACCGCGCCGCCAGCTTGTCGATCTCGGCACGCGCGTTGTCCAGGGCGCGGCGCGCCGCGTTCGCGCGCTCACCGGCGGCGTGCAGAGCGTTGAGGGCGTAACCGGAGTAGCCGGTGAGGAACGCGCTCATCGCCGCGTCAGCCGTGCCGAGCCTGCCGATGTTCTCCCGGATCGACTCCAGGTCCTCGAACGAGGTCGCCAGCTGCTCGACCACGCCCGCCTCCAGCGGCGGCAGCGCGTCGGACAGGATCTGCTCCAGCTGCCCGTCCTGCACCTTCAGCCCGATGTCGGGGTTGCGCAGCGTGCGCTGCAGGTGCAGCAGGTCGCCGTAGCGGGCGGCCGGGACGCCGTAGACCTCCTCGGCGACGCGGGCGCGGAACCCGGCCTCGTCGTACATCCGGTCCGCGCCGAGCACGTCGCGCAGCGCGGCGGGCCCCAGCGGGACCCGGTCGGCGGAGACGAGCTGGAAGTGCGTGCCCACCCGCGACGGCGTGACGAAGCGCCACGAGTCGCTGATCGCCTGCGACGTCGCCGAGGCCTTGACGCCGATGCCGCAGGTCAGGAACTCCTCACCGGACCCGGACTCGCGGCGCAGCTCGATCCAGGCGTAGCCGATGCGGTTGGGGCCGCCGTCGTAGTCGTCGAGCATGAGGCGGCGGATCGACACCGTGCCCGCGCCCTTGGAGCCCAGGTAGCGCAGGTCGCCGTCGAGGCACAGCGGCAGCAGCAGTTCCAGCGTGCGGGACTTGCCGGAGCCGTTGGTGCCCTGGAACACCGCGCGCCCGCCGGAGAAGTCGAACGTCTGCTCCCGGTACTGCCAGATGTTGACGATCCCGCCCCGGTGCAGCCGCCACCGGCCGAAGTCGGTCACGGTGTTCCTTCCTCGTCGGTGTCGAACAGGGACCAGCCGGGTTCCGGGGCCGCCGGAGCCGGGTCGGGCACGCGGCCCGGGGTGTCGTCCGGCCGGGGCAGCCAGCGGTGCCCCGCCGGGCTGAGCAGCCAGCCGTCGCCGTCCGGCTCGGCCAGGCCGAGCCGGGTCAGCAGGTCGCCGACGTCGGACACCAGCGCGGCCATGTCCTCGGTGGCCTGCCGCGACCACGCCGAGGGGAAATCGTCCACCAGCCGGTCGCACACCACGCGCAGGCGCACCCGGGTCACCGGCACGCGGCCGTCCGGGCGGCGTCCGCCGTCGAGCAGCTCGGGAAGCGCGAGCAGCGCGATCCGCGCGACCGTTCCGGTTCCGGGGAAGACGACGTCGGTCAGGTACTCCTCCGGGTCGGTGACCGCCACGCCCTCGGCGCGGATCTCGGTGACCAGCCCGAAGCAGCGCTCCAGCAGCACCGACTCGCGGCGCTGGTTGCGCAGCAGCCAGTCGCGGTGCTCGGGCGGGAGGGCGCTGTGCAGGGTGACCGGGTACTCGACCAGCCTGCGGCGCACGGCGTGGTCCGGGGTCGCGGCGGCGCACGCCTGGGCGATCAGCTCCTCCCCGGACGCCGCCTCGGCGGGCCGACCGGCGAGCAGCTGGCCGAGCAGGTCCGTGTCGATGGTGATCAGCGCCTCCGCGCCCGCCACCGTGCCGTCGGTCTCGGTGATCACGCCCAGCGCGATCAGGTGCCGCAGGGCCGCGGTGAGCGCCCGCCGGTCGGCGAGGTCGTCGGCCACCGCCAGGCCCGCCTCGCTCCCGGCCGCGCGCACGTCGGCGACCAGCCGCGACAGCAGCACCTGCCGCCCGACGCCGGTCAGCGCGGCCATCACCAGGCATAGGTAGGCGTACGCCCGGGGCGTCATGCCCGGCTCGCCCCGGTGCGCCCCGGCGCCCGGGCCCGGCTTGTGCAGGCGCGCGAACCGGCGCTGCACGACCAGCCGGTACCCCAGCAGCGCGGCGAACATCTCCTGCAGCGGGACGCGGTAGCGGTAGACCAGTGGAAGCATGTCGCCGTCCGGACCGCCCGGCCGCAGCAGCGGATGGCGCAGCAGCACGCGCGCGCACCGGGCGACGTTCGCCGCATCGATGTCGGACAGCTCGCCCAGGACGGTGTCGAGCACGCGGGGACCGCGGGTGCGCATCACGCCCCCGCCCGGCTGATCGCCAGCGCGGTGTCGCGCAGGGTCAGCGCGCCGCCCTGGCTGCGGATGCGGGTGACCCGCCCGGGCGCCGGGGTGAGCGTGAGCGTCAGGCCGCGCACCTGGTCGGTGGCCTCGCCCGCGTCCTCCGCGCTCTCCCGCTGCGCCATCGCCAGCGTCAGCAGCTCGCACAACGCGCTCAGCGCCTGCTTGGACAGCACGGCCGCCTCGATGTCCCGCGCCGCCGCGGCGAGCTCGGCCGAGGCGGCCTCGCGCAGCTCGTCGGCGGCGCGGGCCTGGGCGAGCAGGCCCTGCTCGGTGATCGGGTCGTCCATGATCCGCGACGGCCGCCCGCGCGCGCCCCGGTCGCCGCGCCCGCGCACGCTCACCGACACCTCGATCGCCGGGCCGTCCGCCCAGGGCGTGTGCTCATCGTCGGCGTCGTGCTCGGGGGCGGGCAGCAGGTTGCGCGCGGAGTACAGGCCGAAAGCGGCGGCGTAGAGGTCGTGCGCGGTCCGGGCGTCCGCGGCGTCGAACCAGGCCGCGAGCCGCACCAGCTCACCGCGGCGGCTCGGCAGCAGGCCGCCGCCGGTCGTCGCCCTGCGCACGGTGGCCAGCAGCGCGCCGATCGCCCGCGTCGTGGCCTCGCGCAGCGCGGTGACCTGGCTGGGGTGGCCGGGGCGGTCGGCGAACCAGTCGGCCAGCTCCTGCCAGTCGGCCTCGGTGCGGCCGCGCGTGCGCTCCATCGTGGGGCTCAGCGGCTCGTCCGGGCTCAGCAGGCGCAACAGCTCACCGCGCGCGGGCTTCAGGGTCGCCAACGCGGTCGCGATCGCCGGGGTGTGCCGCAGCACGTCCTCGACGACGACCTGGATGTACTCGACCAGCAGGTTGCGGAACCCGGAGATCTCGTCGGGGGCCAGGTGGTTGCGGGTGAGGATCTGGCCGAGGTAGGCGTAGAAGTCGCGCACGGTCGCGGCGAGCTCGGCGTGCTGCAGGAACAACGTCGTCACCCGCTCGGCCAGCTGCTCCCTGGCCCGGCGCGCGGGCAGCGAGCGCGGATCGGCCTGGGCGCGGGCCGTGGCCACCGCCAGCGTCTCGCCGAGCTCGGCCAGCCCGCGCTCGATCGCGGGCAGCAGCTCGCGGGACACCTCGCGCGCGCCCTCGGGCACCCGCAGCAGCGCGTCGACGTCGCGCTGCACGCGCACGGCCAGCTTGCCGACCTGGTAGCGCATGCTGCCCTGCTGGAACTCGGCGATGCTCGACGCGATCGTCTCCCGACGGCCCAGCACGAGGTTGCCCCACTCGACCAGCTGCCGAAGCCGGGGGATCACCACGTCGATGTGCGACTCGCCGATATCGATGCGGCCCTCGCGCTCGGCGGAGGCCAGCGCCGCGGACACCTCGCCCGCCGACAGGTCGGCCAGCAGGGTCGAGGTGAACAGCCGCATGATCGCCAGATACGTCCGGTGATGCTCGCGTGGCTGCAGGTAGGCGTAGAGCTGGAGCCTGCGTTCGGGGTCGGTCTCCTGCTGTGGCTCCACGCCCGACGACGATAGTCCGACCGCCCGACACCCGCGCAGCCTGCCCGCGCCGCCGCGATACGGTTCCCTCTCCAGGGGGAACCACGGTCAGGGAGGAACGCGTGCCCGCACCGCGTGCGATCGGACTGCTGCTGGGGGCCGCCGCGGACGCCGCGCTCGGCGATCCGCGCAGGGGGCACCCGGTGGCCGCGTTCGGCAGGGTCGCGGGCCTGGTCGAGAAGGCCGTCCACCGCGACCACCCCGCGGCGGGCGTCGCCTACACCGCCGCGCTCGCGGGCACGGTGATCGGCCTCGGCGTCGCCGTCGAGCGGGCGGGCCGCAAGCGGCCGGTGCTGCGGATGCTGTCGACGGCGCTGGCCACCTGGGTCGTGCTGGGCGGGCGGTCGCTGGCCGCCGAGGGCACCGTGATCGGCCGCCACCTGGACGCGGGCGAGCTGGAGCGCGCCCGCGAGCGCATCCCGGCCCTCTGCGGGCGCGACCCCGAGCGCCTCGACGGCCCGGCCATGGCGCGCGCCGCCGTGGAGTCGGTGGCCGAGAACACCTCCGACGCGATCGTCGCGCCGCTGCTGTGGGGCGCGGTCGCGGGCGTGCCCGGCCTGCTGGGCTACCGCGCGATCAACACCATGGACGCGATGGTCGGCCACCGCTCACCGCGCTACCGCCGGTTCGGCTGGGCATCGGCGCGGCTGGACGACGCCGCCAACTTCGTGCCCGCGCGCGTCGCCGCCGGGCTGACGGTCGCGGGCGCGCCTGTCGTCGGCGGCAACCGGCGCAGCGCGTGGGTGGCCTGGCAGCGCGACGCCGCCGCCCATCCGAGCCCCAACGCCGGACGGGTGGAGGCCGCGTTCGCGGGCGCGCTGGAGGTCCGGCTCGGCGGCCGCACTGTCTATCCCTATGGCGTGGAGGACCGCCCGGTCCTCGGCGACGGCCGGATGCCCGACGCCGGGCACGTGACCAGGGCGGTGGAGCTCTCGCGCGTGGTGGGGTGGCTGGCCGCGGGCCTGGCGGCCCTTATCGGGCTGCTGCGGCGGTAGCGGCCTCGTCCTCGGCCAGGATCTCGGCCACCGACTTGCGCCTCGGCTTGTCGAGCGCGCCGCCCGGCTTGACCTCCCGCCAGGTGAAGTAGACCAGCCCGATCAGCGTCATCGCGCCGAACGCGATCCACTGCAGGGCGTAGGAGAAGGACGGCCCGGCCTCCAGCTGTGGCAGGGGCAGCGGCCCGAGCACACCCGGCGACCCCGCCTCCAGCTGCACGTAGCCGGGGCGGCTGCCCGGCAGCACGACCTGGGGGTCGATCGAGTACACGTGCAGGTGCCCGCCCTCGGTGAACGCGGGCCGGTTCTCCGGGTCGCGCTCGCCCACCCGCACCCGGCCGGTGATCTCCACCTGGCCCGTCGGCGGCGGGGCGAAGTCGGGAACGCTGACGCCCTCGCCGGGCCGCACGAACCCGCGGTCGACGAGGACCGTGGTGCCGTCGAGCAGCCGGAACGGGGTCAGCACCTCGAAGGCTGCCGCGCCCTGCACGGTCCGCAGCCGGGCGACGGCCTCCTCGTCGGGCAGGAACTCGCCCACCGCGGTGACCAGCCGCCACTCCGTCGTCCGGTTCGGCGCGGCGTCGGCGGCGAGCACCTCGGTCAGCGGCACCGGCGTGGCCTCGAAGGACGCCTGCACCGCGGCGTTGGTCTCCTGCCGCTCGGCGTGGCGCTCGAACTGCCAGGGCGCGAGCAACGTGAAGCACGCCGTGGCGAAGGTGATCACCACGAGCGCGCTCAGCAGCCATGCGGGCCGCAGCAGCAACCTCAACCGCACGCCTCCACGGTAGGCCAGGCTCACCCGGACAGCGCCGCCCGGGCGGCGCTCACCGTCTGCCGCGCGTACCCCGCGCCGAAGAGCACGGTGTGCACCAGGAGCGGGAACAACTGGTGCAGCGGCACGCGGGCGCGCCACCCCGGGGCGAGCGGCGAGACCTCCTCGTAGGCGGCGATCACGGTGTCCAGGTGTGGGCAACCGAACAGCGCCAGCATCGCCAGGTCGGTCTCCCGGTGCCCGCCGTGCGCCGCCGGGTCGATCAGCCAGGCCCGGCCGTCGGCAGCCCACAGCACGTTGCCGCTCCACAGGTCCCCGTGCAGGCGGGCAGGAGCCTCCGGCGGACCGGCCAGCTCGCCGATCCGCTCGCACACCGCCTCCACCGGCCCGGGATCGCGCAGCGACCCGGCGTCGACGGCCGCGCGCAGGTAGGGCAGCAGCCGGTGCTCGGCGTACCACCCCGGCCAGTCCCGGCCCGGCACGTTCGCCATCGGCGCCTGCCCGATCCAGGCGTCGGCGGTCGGGCCGTCCCCGAACGCGTCGGCGCCCGCGGCGTGCAGCCGGGCGAGGTCGCGCCCGAGCCCGACGGCCGCGTCGACCGACGGGTGGCCGGGCTCGACCTGGTCCATGACCACCCAGGTCTCGTCGGCCGCCCGCACGCCCGGCGCGGGCACCGCCGCCTCGGCCAGCCACGCCAGCCCGCCCACCTCGGCCGCCGCCTGCCCGAGCCGGTGGTGCCGCTTGGCCACCACCAGGTCGCCGTCGGCCAGGTCGACCTCGAAGACGTCGGCCGCGACCGCCACGACCCCGGCCACCGGTGTCTGCAGCAACTCGGCGACGGCCTCGGCGGGGGTCACCGCCGCCGCACCCAGTCCAGCAGGCCCGGACAGGCCGCCTCCACCATCGCCAGCACCTCGTCGAAGCCCTCCGCGCCGCCGTAGTACGGGTCGGGCACGTCCAGGCCGTCCGCCGCCGGGTCGAACTCGCGCAGCAGCCGCACCCGCTCCGGCCCGACCCGCCGCCGCAGCGCCCGCGCGTGCCCCTGGTCGAGCGCGACCAGCAGGTCCGCGCCCAGGTGGTCGTCGTCGAGTTGCGCCGCGACGTGCGCGGTCGGATAGCCCGCGCGGGCGAGGACGTGCTGGGTCCTCGGGTCCGCGGCGTCGCCGACGTGCCAGTCGCCGGTGCCCGCGCTGGTGACCCGCACGTGGTCGAGCCCGGCCCGCCGCAGGTGCTCGGCGAACACCAGCGCGGCCATCGGGGAGCGGCAGATGTTGCCGGTGCAGACGAAGCAGACGTGCATGGCCGCGAGTCTGGCCCGTGGCCACGCCCGGCGGTTCACCCGGTCAGCAGTTCCAGGTACTCCCGCGCCGTCCGGGGCGCGGTGAGCGCCGCCGCCTGGCCCGACCACAGGTTGATCAGGTCGGCGTCGCCCGCCGCGCCCGCCGCCCTGCGCAGGTCCAGCAGCAGCGCGCTCTGCGCCGGGTACGGCGGCACCGGCGCGTCGGCCAGCTCGGCGACCAGCCGGTTGAGCTGCGCGCGGGCAGTGCGCCCGGTGAACGCCCTGGTCAGCACCGTGACCTCGGCGCCGGGGCCGTGCAGCGCTGCCTTGTGGGCGGCGGAGGCGCCCGACTCGGCCGTGGCCAGGAAGCCGGTGCCCACCTGCACGCCGTCCGCGCCCAGCGCCCTGGCCGCGGCGACCCCGCGCGCGTCGGCGATGCCGCCCGCGGCGATCACCGGGATGCCGACGGCGTCCACCACCTGCGGCACCAGCGAGAACGTGCCGACCAGCGACTCGGCCACCGGCCGCAGGAACGCGCCCCGGTGCCCGCCCGCGTCGCTGCCCGATGCCACCACCACGTCCAGTCCGGCCGCCTCGACGGCGACGGCCTCGGCCGGGGTCGTCGCCGTCCCGATCGTGACGATGCCCCGCGCCCTCGCCTCGGCGACGGCGGCCGCGGGCGGCAACCCCATCACGAAGCTGATCACCGGGGGCGCCGCGGCCAGCAGCGCGTCGAGCTGCGCGTCGAAGTCGGGCAGCAGCGGCCCGGTCGTGTCCGGGTCGGGCAGGCCCAGCTCCCGCAGGTAGGGCCGGACCCGGGCGACGTCCTCCTCGGTCGGCAGCACGTCCTCGTCGGGCTGGGGCACCCACAGGTTCACCGCGAACGGCCGCGCCGTCGCCGCGCGCAACTCCGCGACCAGCGCGGTGATCCGCTCCGGGGCCAGCAGGTGCGCCCCGTAGGAGCCCAGCCCACCCGCCGACGACACCGCCGCTGCCAGCGCCACGGTCGACAGGTCGCCGCCGAAGGGCCCCTGGACGACCGGCACGTCGATCCCGAGCACCGCCTCCAGCCGCATCAGGCGCCCACCAGCGCCCGGCCCGCCGCCAGCCGCAGCGCGGCCACGGCGACCCGCTCGCCCAGGTGCGCCGCGGTCCGCAGGTCCGCGTCCGGGGGCGCCAGGTCCGACCCCACGTCCGAGGGCGACTGGGCGAGCGCGCCGAGGAAGCCGCCGAGCCGGTTGAGGTCGGTGGGCGACCCATCGGCGGTGAACAGCCAGCCCGGCGGCAGGCCGAGCGACACCCAGGTCATGCCGTGCTGGGCAGCGAAGATCGCCAGCGAGGTCAGCGTGCCCAGCTTGTCGCCGTTGACGCCCGACGAGTTCGTGAACCCGGCCGCCAGCTTGTCCCGCCACCGCCCCTGCGCCCACACCGTCGAGCTCGCCTCGGCGAAGGCCTGGAACACCGCCGATCGGCTGCCCATGTAGGTCGGCGACCCGAAGACGATCGCGTCCGCCGCGTCCAGCCGCGCCCACCCCGCCTCACCGACGTCGCCCACGTCGAGCAACTCGGCGCTCACCCCGCCGACCCCCGCCGCCCCCGCGGCGACCGCCGCCGCCTGCCGTGCCGTGTGCCCGTGCCCGCTGTGGAACGCCACCACGACCAGTACCTCGGTCATCCCGACTCCTCTGCTCAGTCGACCGGTCACTGGAATAGTTGACCGGTCGTCTAGTCAGTGTCAAGGGTGATGAAGACAATAGTTGACCGGTCGTATACTGCGCTCGTGGGACGAACCAGCTCAGCGCGGGAACGCCTGCTCGACAGCGCCTGCGACCTCATCCACGAACGCGGCTACGCCGCCATCGGCGTCGCCGAGATCTGCGCGCGCGCCGACGTGCGCAAGGGCAGCTTCTACCACTTCTTCGAGTCCAAGCAGGCCCTCACCGCCGAGGCCGTCGACCAGCACTGGGCGCAGCGCCGTGCGGTCTGGACCGCCGAGCTGTCCGGCCCCGACCCCGCGCTCGCCCGCCTGGAGCGCCTCGTCCGCGCCCAGGCGTCGGCCCAGGCCGACGGCAAGCGAGCGCACGGCCGCGTCCGCGGCTGCCTCTTCGGCAACCTCGCCACCGAGGTCACCCCCGCCGACGGCGACCTGGGCGCCCGGGTGGCGGCCGTGTTCGCCGAGCAGACCGACCTCGTGGCCAGCGCGCTCGCCGACGCCGTGGCCGAGGGCGCGGTCCCCGCCGACCTCGACGTCGCCCCGACAGCCCGTGCCGTGCTCGCGCACCTGGAGGGCATGGTGCTGTTCGCCCGGCTCGCCGACGACCCGGGCGTGCTCGACGGGCTCTGGGCGCAGACCCGGCTCCTCATCAGGGCGCGGTGACCCGCCTAAACTCCCTGCGATGGACACGGACCCGCTGCGCCACCACGGTGACGTCGACGCCGCGCCCGGCCTCGCCGACTTCGCCGTGAACGTCCGCGGCGAGCGGCCGCCGGAGTGGCTGCGGCGACGGCTGGTCGACGCGCTCGACCACATCGGCCGCTACCCGTCGGCGGAGGACGATCGCGCGGCGCGCGAGGCCGTCGCCCGGCGGCACGGCCGCGACCCCGACGACGTCCTGATCCTCAACGGCTCCGCGGAGGGCTTCGCGCTCCTGCCGAACCTTCGCCCGGTGACGGCGGCGCTGATCCACCCGTCGTTCACCGAACCGGAAGTCGCCCTGCGCGCCGCCGGGGTGCCCGTGCGGCACGTCCTCCTCGACGCGGAGGACGGCTTCGCGCTGCACCCGGAGCGCGTCTCTGACGACGCCGATCTGGTCGTGATCGGCAACCCAACCAACCCGACATCCACGCTACACAGCGCCGACGCCATCCGCTCCCTCGTTCGCCCCGGGCGAACCGTCCTGGTCGACGAGGCCTTCATGGACGCCGTCCCCGGCGAGCCGGAGACCCTCACCGGCGACCGCGACGTTCTGGTATTCCGCAGCCTCACCAAGATGTGGGCGCTGCCCGGCCTGCGCGCGGGCTACGCCGTCGGCCACCCCGACACCCTGGCAGCCCTCGCCCGCCATCGTCCACAGTGGCCGGTCGGCACGCTAGCCCTGCACGCGGTGATCGCCTGCAGCGACGCGCCCACCGACGAGATCGCCGCGGAGTACGCCCGCCACCGCGACCACCTCGCCCGCGAGCTGGCCGCCCTGGGCGTCACCGTCCACGGACCTGCGCACGCCCCGTTCCTCCTGATAGAACACCCCCACGGGGAACGCCTGCGCACCAGCCTGCGCGAGCACGGGGTCGCCGTCCGCCGCGCCGACACCTTCCCCGGGCTCGGCCCCAACCACCTGCGCGTCGCCGTCCGCCCGCCGGAGCAGTGCGCGCCGCTGCTGAAAGCCCTGGAGGTCTGCCTGTGACGACCGTGGCCGACGCGATCGCCGCGCTCGAGGCCGCCTACCCGCCCGCGCTCGCCGAGGGCTGGGACGCGGTCGGCCTGGTCTGCGGCGACCCCGCCGAGGAGATCACCCGCGTCCTCGTCTGCGTCGACCCCACCGCGGACACCGTCGACGAGGCCGTCGAGACCGGCGCCCAGCTGATCGTCGCCCACCACCCGCTGCTGCTGCGCGGCGTGCACGGCGTCCCCGCGGACACCCCCAAGGGCGCGCTGGTCCACCGCATGGTCCGCGCGGGCATCGCGCTGTTCTGCGCGCACACCAACGCCGACGCCGCCGACCCCGGCGTGTCCGACGCTCTCGCCGAGGCGATCGGCCTGACCGTCACCGCGCCCCTCAACCCCAACCCCGACGGCCGCACCGGCATCGGCCGCGTCGGCCGACTCCCCGAGGCCGAGCCGTTCGCCGTGTTCGTCGAGCGCGTCGCCCGCGCCCTGCCGGGCACCGAGGGCGGCGTCCGCGCCGCGGGCGACGCCAACCGCCCGATCAGGACCGTCGCCGTCTCCGGCGGGGCGGGCGACTCCTACCTGGCCGCCGCCACCGCCGCCGGTGTCGACGCCTACGTCACCGCCGACCTGCGCCACCACCCCGCGGGCGAGCACCTGGCCGTGCCCGGCGCCCCCGCGCTCGTCGACGTCGCCCACTGGGCCAGCGAGTGGCCGTGGTGCGGCCAGGCGGCGGGCGTCCTGCGGGCCGCGCTCGGCGGTACGGTCGAGATCCACGTCTCCACGCGCCGAACCGACCCCTGGACCTGCCAGGCCGCGGGCGCGCCGACCACCCGGAGGTCCACCCGGTGAAAGCCGACCCCGCCGTCCAGCGCGGCCTGCTCGACCTCGCCGAGGTCGACGCGGAGCTGAACCGCATCGATCACCGCCGCCGCACCGCCCCGGAGCTGGCCGAGATCGCCGAGGCGGAGAAGGCGGTGCGGGCCCGCCGCGACGCCCGGGTCGCGGTGCAGACCCAGCTCGACGACCTCGACCGCGAGGTCGCCCGCCAGGAGAAGGAGATCGACGCGGTCCGCGCCCGCGAGGAGCGCGACCGCAAGCTCCTCGACGCGGGCGCGGGCGCCCGGCAGGTCGCCGACCTCGAACACGAGCTGGAGAGCCTCGTCCGGCGCAAGGCGGCCCTCGAGGACGACCTGCTGGAGCTGATGGAGCGCCGCGAGGCCGTCGAGGCCGACGGCCAGCACGCCGCCGTCGAGCTGGAGAAGGCCGAGGCCGCGCTGGCCGAGGTCCGCCACCGCCACCAGGAGAACCTGGCCGACCTCGACTCCCAGCAGGCCCGCCGCGACGCCGACCGGGCCAAGCTGGTCGCCACCTTCCCCGAGCCGCTGGTCGCCCAGTACGAGCGCAAGCGCAAGGCCAAGGGCATCGGCGCCGCGCTGCTGCGCGCCCGCCGCTGCGGGGCGTGCAGGCTCGAACTCGACCGCCGGGTGATCTCGGTGATCAAGGAGACCGCGCCCGACGAGGTCGTCGAGTGCGAGGAGTGCGGCGTGATCCTGGTGCGCACGGCGGAGTCGGGCCTGTGAGGGTCCGCGTCGAGGCCGACGGCGGCTCCCGGGGCAACCCGGGGCCCGCGGGCTACGGCGCGGCCGTGTTCGACGCCGACACCGGCGCGCTGCTGGCCGAGCGGTCCGAGGCCATCGGCGTGGCCACGAACAACGTCGCCGAGTACGGCGGGCTCATCGCGGGCCTGGAGGCGGCGCTGGAGCTGGGCGCCGACGACGTCGAGGTCCGGATGGACTCCAAGCTGGTCGTCGAGCAGATGGCGGGTCGCTGGCAGGTCAAGCACCCGGGTCTGCGCCCGCTGGCGAGCCAGGCCCGCCAGCTCGCGGGCCGCTTCGCGCGGATCGCCTACACCTGGGTCCCGCGCGCGGCCAACGCCCACGCCGACCGGCTGGCCAACGAGGCCATGGACGCCCAGGAGGGCAGGCGCACCACCCCGGCGGCCTGGACCGGCGCCCGCGGCGAGCCCACTCGGCTCCTGCTGCTGCGCCACGGCCAGACCCCGATGTCCGCCGAGCGCCGCTACTCCGGCCGGGGCGACGTCGAGCCGACCGAGCTGGGCCGCGCCCAGGCCGAGGCCGCCGCCCGCCGCGTCGCCAAGCTCGACGGCGTCGGCGCGGCCACGCCCATCGTGTCGTCCCCGCTGATCAGGACGATGGTCACCGCGCGGGCCGTCGCCGAGGCGACCGGCGGCGAGGTGACCACCCACCCCGGCCTGATCGAGACGGACTTCGGCGACTGGGAGGGCCTGACCTTCGCCGAGGCGAGCGAGCGCGATCCCGCGCTGCACACGCGCTGGCTGTCCGACCCGACCGTGCCCGCACCGGGCGGGGAGAGCTTCGACGTCGTGCACCGCCGCGTCGCCGGGGTCCGCGACGAGTTGCTGGAGCGGCACGCTGGCCGGACGGTGATCGTGGTCAGCCACGTCACGCCGATCAAGTCGCTGCTGCGGATGGCGCTGGACGCGGGCCCGAGCCTGCTGTTCCGCCTGCACCTCGACCTCGCGTCGCTGTCGATCGCGGAGTTCTACCCCGACGGCAACGCCTCCGTGCGGCTGGTCAACGACATCTCCCACCTGGGCTAACCGGCCAGCCGCCGCCTGCGGCCGACGGCGAGGGAGAACTCGGCCAGCGCGTCGGCCACCCGCGCGGGCACCCCGGCGGCCAAGTCGGCCTCCGGGACGAACGGCCCGCGCAGCAGGCGGGTCGCGCCCAGCTCGCGCAGCAGCGGTGTGACGCAGAACTCGACCGCGCCCCGGCCCTGCCGCCCGCCCGTGGTCACCGGCAGGATCGGCAGCCCGGCCAGCGCGCCGCGGGGCAGCAGGTCGAGCACGGACTTGACCAGCCCGCAGTGCGCGGCCCGGTTGACGGGCGCGACGAGCACCATGCCGCGCGCGCCCGCGAGGTCGGCCAGCGCGGCCGCGATCGCCGGGTCGGACCGATCGCACTCCAGCAGCGCCACCGCTGGTAGCGCGCAGGCCTCGATCAGCGCCACCGGGTGCCCGAAGCCGTCCAGCACCGCCGAGGCGTGCTCGGCGAGCAGACCGACGGCACCGCCGGGGGTCATGCCCCCGGAGACGACGACGGCCGGTTCCATGATCGTCAGTAGAGCAGCGGCCGACCGGGTGCGGCAACGCCGTCCATGCTCTGGATATCCTTGACGGCGCGGGCGAGTCGGCAGGGCGGCCGCGGCGGCCGGGAACGGCCGTCGAGGAAAGTCCGGACTCCGCAGGGCAGGGTGGTTGCTAGCGGCAACCCGGGGTGACCCGCGGGACAGTGCCACAGAAAGCAAACCGCCTGGCCAACAGGCCAGGTAAGGGTGAAACGGTGGTGTAAGAGACCACCAGCGCCCCGGGTGACCGGGGCGGCTCGGCAAACCCCACCCGGAGCAAGGCCAAGAGGCGGACCCGAGAGGGTCCTGCTGCGCAGGCGTTCGAGGGCGGCCCGCCCGAGCCTGCGGGTAGGCCGCACGAGCCTGGCGGCGACGCCAGGCCCAGATGGATGGCCGCCACCCGGGCGACCGGGGACAGAATCCGGCTTACGGTCCGACTCGCCCGCCCAACGTCTGCCATACACCGAACGGAGTAACTTCGCCGCGCGAAACCGTTTAGTCGATCTGTGAGTTCACCCACGCTGCGTCGCCGCCAAGGTCGCAGCCGGGTGAAACAGGGTGGGCACTAGGAAAATCGGGTGGTCGTGGCGTCCAGCGGGCCCTGTCCGGATGATGATGGGGTGTGGTCAGATGACAGCGCACGGCCGCATGGAGGATCGAGTGGATCAACGGAACGCTCACACCTAGCTACCGTTCGTAATGACAATCATGTGCCCGACGTGCTCTACTTCGACAGGCACGGCAGGCATAGGCCGCGCAGAGCACCATCTCCGCGCACTTGGGAGAAGACATGACCACCGCGTTCCTCGCCTCGCTCACCGAGTTGGCCCAACAGGAGCCCGCCAACAACATCGGGACCGGCAACGTCCGCAACTGGCTGCTCGAGAACATCATCCCCCTGCTGTTGCTGGTCGTGGCGCTGCTGCTGCTCTGGCTCGGCGGCGGCAAGGGGGACAACTCCGGCGTGATGCGCAGGCTGGGCGGGGTGATCGTCGCGCTGGCGATCATCGGCCTGGCGGTCACCAACGGCGGTGTCGCCATCGGCGAGTGGATCGCCGGGCTGTTCACCACGAACAGCTGACGGGCCGGGGGCGCACACGTGCGGATACGCACCGACGACGAGGTCTACCGGGTCGACGCCGTCTGGCTCGGTCCGCCCAAGGCGACTTTCCCGTGGCGGGCCCGCTACGTGGCCTGGGGAGTGGGCACCGTCGTCTATCTGCTGGTCCTGACCGTCCTCCGCAACATCGGCGTCAGCCTGTTCTGGTCGTTCGCCTGGGGGATGGTCCTCACCATCGGCATCACGATGGTCATCTGCTCGCGGATCAGCCACGAGCGCCCGCTGGGCGCCGTGCTCACCATGTGGGTCCGCGAACTCACCGCGCCGCGCGAGACCGAGGCCGCCGCTGGCGGCGCGGCCAGCGCGGCGCAGGTCCGCGTGCGCGCGGAACTGCCCAGGAGGAAGCCGCGCGGTCGCCGGTCGCCGGAGACCGGCGCGCGGGAAAACAGGATGCCTGCCAAGGGGATTGCGGAGGTCAGCGGTGTTCGGAGGCCGTAAGCGCGAGCGGCGGGAGCTCGCGCGGCACCAGACACCGCGGGGCCACGCGGGCAACGGTGGACCGGTGCGCTACGAGCCGCCCGCGCCGCCCAAGCGCGGCAAGCGGCTGCCCGGCGAGTCGTCGATCCCCAGCTACACCCCGGAGATCGCCGCGCGCAGCATCGACGGGCACCTGCTGCGCACCGGCAACGACGTCTTCGCCTGGTACCGGCTGGCGCCGCAGCGCTGGTCGTTCCGCTCGGACTCCCAGCGCCAGGACCTGATCGCCGCGATCGCGGGCCAGTACGCCGAGCTGTCGGGCCGCTGGCTGCACCTGCGCGTGACCACCCGCCCGTACCCGATCCGGATGTGGGCCGAGGCCCACGTGCACAACGCCGTCAACCGGCTGCCGGACGTGCCGGGCGCGCTCAGCTTCGACGACTACCTCGTCGGCGAGCAGCAGCAGCTCATGGGCCGCTCGATGGCCGAGAAGGAGGTCTACCTCGGCGTCCAGGTGCAGACCCGCAACGTGGTCGACCGGGCCGTCGAGCGGGCCGCCCCGCTGCTGCGCAAGGTCTTCCCCGAGGCCGTCGACGCCGAGCTGCTGGCCATCGAGAGCGAGGTCGAGCACCTCGACCAGGTGCTGGGCTCGGCCGGGCTGGAGGGCCGCCCGGTCACCGCCGAGGAGATGTCCTGGCTGATGCACCGCTCGTGCTCGCTGGGACTGCCCGCGCCGCGCAACATGCCCGCGGTGCCGGGCGCGGCCTGGGAGCCGGAGGACCTGGCCAGCTTCACCGACGCCGCAGACTTCCACCAGGAGCCCTACTCGCCGACCGTCGTCGTGCGCGGCCGCACGGGCTCCAACGCCGGGGTCGCGCGGCACGTCTGCGTGCTGACCGTCGGCATGATGCACGGCCTGCAGATCCCCGAGGTCGACGACCCGTGGGTGCAGCGCAGCGACCGCCTGCCCGGCTCGGTCGAGTGGTCCGCGCGCATCTACGTCCGCAGGCCCGAGGAGGTCTCCGGCGAGCTGCAGCGGCAGATGAACAAGGTCCGCTCGCAGGTCAAGCACTACACCGACGAGCACGAGCTGGAGCCGCCGCAGTCGCTGGCCCGGCAGGCGTCGCGGGTGCTGGAGATCGACGACGAGATGACCTCGGGCTTCACCGCCCTGGCCACCCGGGTGCGCTCGTGGTGGCGGCTGGCGGTGTCCGGCCCGACCGAGCGCGACGCGCTGCGGCTGGCCCAGCAGCTCCTCGACCTCTACAAGCCCAAGGTCGCCATCGAGCACCCCGAGGCCCAGTACGCCATGGCCAGGGAGTTCATCCCCGGCGAGCCGCTGGCCTCCAGCGCCTACATGCGCCGTGGCTCGGTGGTCTGGGCGGCGTCCGCCGTGCCGACCGCGACCGCGGAGGTCGGCGACCGGCGCGGCATCCTGCTCGGCGAGACCTGCACGGCGACCCGGCGCCCGGTCGCCTGGGACCCGTGGATGGCCCAGGAGATCAGGGACGGCTCCGGCCTGACCGCCATGGTCGCCGGGCTCGGCGGCGGCAAGTCGTTCCTCGGCGGCGGCATCGTCTACAAGACGCTGCGCGCGGGCGCGCACTGGACGGTGCTGGACCCGTCCGGCCCGCTGGCCAAGCTGTGCGACCTGCCCGAGCTGCGGCCGTACGCGCGGCCGATCAACCTGCTCAACGCCCAGGCGGGCATCCTCAACCCGTACCGCGTCGTCGCCGAGCCGAGGCTGGAGCACTTCCTCGACGACGAGGACCCCGAGCGCGCGTGGCGCAGGGAGAAGGCGCTGGCCGCCGCCACCCGCCGTCGTCTCGTGCTGGACGTGCTCACCGGTCTGCTCCCGTACGAGGTCGCGCGCCTGCCGCAGTCCCGGATCGTGCTGCTGCGCGCGGTGCGGACCGTCGGGGGCCGCGCCGACGCCGACCCGAGCCTGGTGTTCGACGCGCTGCGCCGCGACGCCAGCGAGCACCACGAGCACGCCGTCGTCGTCGCCGACTTCCTCGACGAGATGAAGGAGCGGATGTCGCTGCTCATCCCCGAGCGCGGCGCCGACCCCTACGACGAGCAGCGCGACGACCGGCTCACCGTGCTGACCATGGCCGGGCTGACCCTGCCCAAGGACGGCGTCGGCCGCGAGCACTGGACCGACGCCGAGGCGCTCGGCGTGGAGATGCTGAACCTGGCAGCGTGGCTGACCCAGCGCTCCATCTACGACCGCCCCAAGGACCTGCGCAAGGGCGTCTGGATCGATGAGGCGTTCTTCCTCTCCGAGGTCCCGACCGGCCGCGTGCTGATGAACCGCTTCGCCCGCGACTCCCGCAAGTGGAACGTGCGCGTGCTGCTGTCCTCGCAGATCCCCGCGGACTTCCTGCGCATCCAGGGGTTCGTGGCCCTGCTGGACTCGGTCTTCATCGGCAGGCTGGACGACGACCAGGCCCAGGCGGACGCGCTGCGCCTGCTCAAGGTGCCGGTCGGCGCGGGCTACGAGCAGGTCGTGGCCAGCCTGGGCCGCAGGCCGGGCAGCCACCGCGGCCTCGTCGAGCGCGACACCGCCCCGCGCCAGTTCATCTTCGGCGACGGCGCGGGCGGCGTGGAGCGCATCCGCATCGACCTCTCCGGCAGGCACCTCGACCACCTGCGCGCGGTCATGGACACCACCCCGGACGCCCAGCGCGAACGCGTTCTCCCGGAGGCCACCGCCCCGCACGCCCCGGTGATCCCCGAACCCCAGCCCCGCGAGCAGATCGAGGCCGCCGCGCCCAGCGACGAGGAGTTCGAGCGCGCGGCCGAGTTCGAGCTCGGCCTGACCGAAGAGGACTACATCGGCGGCGAGCCCACCGACCCGCCACCGCCGGAGGACGGCAAGAAGCCCGGCCGCGAGGACGCGGCATGAACACCGGATCAGTGAGATTGGCAGGGGCCCCATGATCACGATTCTCGTAGTGGCTGCGGCCGCCGCACTGTTCGCAGCGCTGCGGCGGAGGGCGAGAAAAGACGTCGGCCTCAGTCGCCGGGCGTCACTGGCGGTCGTCGTATCCATTATTGGCCTGCATACCATTATCGGCAGTCCCGCCTTGGCTCAGGATTTGGACTGCGCACCCAATCCCGAGCGGCCCAGTTCCGGCATGGTCTGGCATGTCTATGACGAATCCTGTAACGGGCTGGTCCCCAACGGCGTGACCGACCCCGGTGCGACCATTGACACCTGGGTCGGCAACCAGCTTTTCAACCTGGCCAAGGTCACCGTCGGCGCCACGAACTCGCTGCACTACACGCTCCTCAAGGGCGGCATCTTCAGTGGCCTCGATGAGCAGCTCGGTGAAGCGGCCGACATGGTTTTCGACAATGTGTACGCGCAGCTGTTCGGTGTCTTCGCCCTGATCCTGGCGATCCTGATGTTTCGTCAGATCTGGAAGGGTGACCTGGCGACGGTAAGCAAGCGCGCACTGCTTGCCCTCGGTGGAATGTGGTTGGCGGCCTCATCGCTTGTCATGGTGGCGAATTACGATCGCATCGACAGTCTTATCGTTGGTGCCACCACGGGCGTCCAGGCTGGTTTCCTTGATCCGGCTGAAAATGTCGCCGAGTATGACATTCTGCCGACCGAGCTGCACAACAAGATTGTCTATGAGAACTGGCTTCGCGGCGAATTCGGCAGTCCAGATGCTCCCCAAGCCGCCGAGTTCGGTCGCCGATTGCTGAATGCGCAGGCGTGGACCAGGGATGATCTCGACAAGGGTCGTGACGCCGACGACGCCGCGGAACAGGCGAAGAAGACCGAGTACATGGCCATCGCGGGTCAACTCGGCCCGGCCACCGGCTACTTCAAGGGCACGGACGGCAGTCGTACGGGCGCGGGTGTGCTCGCGTTCTTGCAGTCGATCTTCTACTCGATCTTCCAGTTCTTCGCGAAGCTCGCCGTGCTGTTGGCCCAGCTGCTGCTGAGGATCTTGACCCTCGCGGCACCCGTGATCGGACTAGTGGCGCTGGTACACCACGACATCCTCCGTAGGGTCGGCAGGGCGGTCGGCGCGGTCGTGCTCAGCGTTCTGGTTCTCGCGATCCTCGCGGGCATCCACGCCCGGTTCCTGGACCTGATCTTCTCCCCGGACGCCGGGTTGTCGCTGCTCACGCAGATGCTGCTCGCGGCCATCGTGACGTTCGTGTTCTTCCTCGTCGGCAGGCCCATGCGCCGGATGTGGCAGATGCTGGAGATGTCCGTCGGCGCGGCGGGCGCGACGGTCAGCGCGCCGGGGACGGGCATCTTCTCCCGGTTCCGCCGCAACAAGCACGCGGGCCCGACCCCGCAGGACGCCTTCTGGGAGAACCTGCGCGACGAGGACGAGCACGTCGGCGAGTCCGGGGTGCTGGTGCGCGGCGGCAGGCGGCACCGGCCGGAGGCCGCCAACCCGGTCACCGTGCACGCCGAGCGGATGGACGCCACCCGCGCGGCCATCGGCGCCCCGCGTCCGGCGATCGGCGGCGCGCAGACGCTGCTCGGCCCCGCGGCCGACGCCCCGGGCGACGTGGTCACGCGGTCGGCGTCCTACCTGGTGCCGCGCAGCCGGACGGCGGACACCGTGCCGGTGGCCGACCGCGGCTGGGACCGCGGCGAGGACGCCGTCGTCGTGCCGTCCCGGGTGCCGGGCGAGCCCGCCGACGCGCTGCCCGCGCCGCAGGCCCGTCCCGCCGACGTCGAGGTGGTCGCGGGCAGGCCGGTGCACGTGGTCTACCGGCCCTCCCGCGGGCTGGAGGTGGCTCCCGAGCCGGTGCGGCGCCCGCTGCCGCGCCACGACGGCCCGCGCGACACCGACCAGCTGGTGAGGTGACCGCGTGCCGATCCGCACCAACCGCGGCCGGGCCGCGGTGTACCGGAAGCTGTGGGGCTGGCCGCTGCGCTCGCCCCGGCACCTGGCCGTCGCCGCGTTCGTCGCCGCGCTGCTGATCACCGCGGCGGGCATCCTCATCCCCAAGCTCGCGGGCACCGACACCCCGCGCGCCTCGGGCACGTCCACGCAGACGTCCGAGACGAAGGTGTTCGGCTCGCGCACCGTCGTCGTGCCCCCCGGCGCGGGCGGGACGGCGACCGCCACGGAGACGCGCGTCGAGCCCACGCTCACCCCGTCGTCGGCGCCGCCCGCGCCCGAGGCGCTGGGCGTGGCGAAGGAATGGGCGACCGCGTTCGTGACCCACCCCGAGGGCATCAGCCCGGAGACGTGGCGCGAACAGCTGCGGCCCTTCACCGACGTCGAGTACATGGTGGCCCTCGACAGCGTCGATCCCCGCAACGTCTTCGCCACAGCGGTCACCGGCGAGCCCCGCGTCGTGGTCTCCTACGACAAGTCCGTGGTGATCGACGTGCCGACGGACAAGGCGGTGCTGCGGCTGACCCTGATCGAGACCGAGCAGGGCTGGCGGGTGTCGGACTACACCGAGGGGGAGGGCTGACATGCGGGGCGCGGTGATCGTCGCCGGGGTCGCCGTGGTCGGCGTGGTGACCGCGATCGGCACCGGTGCGCTGACGCTGATCCAACGCGACCACGCCGCCGACGCGGCGGCCTACCAGACGGTGTCCTGCAACGCCGCCCTCGGGCCCACCACCCAGGGCGCCCCCGGCACCGGGGCAGGCGACGCCGCCCGGCTGACCGACGAGCAGCTGGCCACGGTGACCTCGATCATCGCGATCGGCAAGGAGCGCAAGCTCCCGCCGCGCGCCTGGCAGATCGCCATCCAGGCGGGCATGACCGAGTCCGGCCTGCGCCCGCTCGATCACGGCGACCGCGACTCCCTCGGCATCTTCCAGATGCGGCCGTCCATGGGCTGGGGCACGCCCGCGCAGGTCATCAACCCCGAGTACGCGATCAACAAGTTCTACGACGTGCTGCTGACCGTGCCCAACTGGGACACCCAGCGGCCCGGCGACTCCGCGCAGGACGTCGAGCGCTCGGCCTACCCCGACCGGTACCACCGGTGGGAGGCGATGGCGACCCACCTCATCGGCGACCTCGGCGACGTCGTCAACGCCTCCGGCTGCGGCGAGGACAGGGGCCGCCTGCTGCCCGCGCCGACGAAGGCCGCGGGCGAGGCCATCCAGTTCGCGCTCGGGCAGCAGGGCAAGCCGTACCAGTGGGGCGCGCTCACCACGCACCAGAACTCCTTCGACTGCTCCAGCCTGATGCTGCAGGCCTACCGCGACGCCGGGATCAGCCTGCCGCGCACGTCCCGCGAGCAGTGGCGCGCCGGGGCGTACCTGCCGGTCGAGAAGGCCCAGCCGGGTGACCTGCTGTTCTGGGCGCGCGACACTAGCGACCCGCGCACCATCCACCACGTGGCGATGTACCTCGGAGACGGGAAGATGGTGGAGGCGCAGCAGACCGGCGTCCCGGTGCACATCCGTTCCATCGAGTGGACCGAGGGCGGGCTCATGGACTACGCGGTCCGCCCCGGCGTCTAGGAGAAGGCATGACCATGTACTCCCCGGAGCCGCTGCCGCGGCATCCGGGCCCGCCCGCCTCCAGCACGCCGCTGCGCGACTTCCTCGACTCCGCGCGCCGTCCCGGGGTCAGCCCGGGGTACGCGGTGCTGCCGCGCTCGCTGGCCGAGGCCATGCCGCTGCCGTGGCAGCAGCAGATGGCGTACCTGCTCTACGAGTTCCACCAGGTGTACGCGCACCTGGAGTGGCCGGAGTACCGGGTCGTGCCCTCCCGCAGGGAGCGGCTGGTCGACCTCGACGAGGAGCAGCTCGCCGAGGTCGGCTGCATGGTGGAGATCGACGCCGACGGCGAGCTCGTCTACCGCGAGCGCAACGGCCGCCGCATCGAGAACCCGGAGACCTACGAGGTCCTGGTGTCCTGCCTCGACCCGATCCCGGCCGACCAGATCAACGCCAACCAGGACACCCCGCCGCGCGGTCTCCCGATGCGGCAGGGCCCGGGTTGGGGTTAGCCTCGATCATGGCCAAGGACCCGAACCCGCCCGAGGGCTGGTGGTACAACACCCGCACCGGCGAGGTCGAGCACGGCACGGTCGGCAAGGCGATCGACCGGCTCGGCCCGTACCCGGACCGGGAGACCGCGGCGCGGGCGCTGCAGATCGCCCGCGAGCGCACCGAGGCCGCCGACCGCGCCGACCGGGCGTGGCGCGGCGACGACGAGGACTGACCCCGCGGCGGCCGTCACCGCATAGGGTGCAGGGGTGGACACCGCAGCGATGGGCCGAGGCGACTTCTCCCGCGTGCGCGCCGAGTTCGGCCTGCCCGATCGCTTCCCGGACGCGGTGCTGGCCGAGGCCGAGCGCGCCGTCGACGCGGGACCGCGGGGCGAGCGCGTCGACCGCACCGACATCCCGCTGGTGACCATCGACCCGCCGGGCGCGAAGGACCTCGACCAGGCCGTGCACATCGAGCGCTTGGGCGACTCCGGGTTTCGGGTGCACTACGCCATCGCCGATCTCGGCGCGTTCGTGACACCCGGCGGGGCCGTCGACACCGAGGTGCGGCGGCGGGGGCAGACGATCTACCTGCCCGACGGGTCCGTGCCGATGCACCCCGCGGTTTTGTCGGAGGGCGCCGCTAGCCTCTTGCCAGGGCAGGTGGCGCCCTCCGCGTTGTGGACGATGGACCTCGACGCCGCCGGTGAACCGCTGGCGGTGCGGGTCGAGCGCGCCCTGGTGCGCTCCACCGAGCAGTTCGACTACGCGTCCGTGCAGGCAGCGGTCGACGCGGGGGACCCGCATCCCTCGGTCGCGCTGCTCCCCGCCCTGGGCGAGCTGCGCCGCGCGGCGGCCATCCGGCGCGGCGCGCTGGAGCTGCAGCTGCCCGAGCAGGACGTCGAGCGGGTCGACGGCGGCTGGCGGCTCGTGCTGCGCGGCCGCACCCGCGTCGACGCGTGGAACGCCGAGATCTCGCTGCTGACGGGCATGTCCGCGGCGCGGATGATGCTGGACGCGGGCATCGGCCTGCTGCGCACCCTGCCCGACCCGACCGAGGAGGACCGGGCCTGGCTGCGCCACTCGGCGGGCGCGCTGGGCATCGACTGGCCGGAGGAGCACAGCGCCGCGGAGGTCCTGGCGCGCCTGGACGCGTCGTCGCCCGCGGCGATGGCCCTGTCGATGGACGCCACCCGCCTGCTGCGCGGCGCCGGGTACACCGCCTTCGACGGCACGGCCCCCGAGCTGACCTCGCACGCGGGCATCGCCGCCCCCTACGCGCACGTCACCGCCCCGCTGCGGCGGCTGGTCGACCGCTTCGGCACCGAGGTGTGCCTGGCGGTGTCGGCCGACGCGGAGGCGCCGTCGTGGGTGCGCGAGGCCCTGCCCACCCTGCCCGCGCTGATGGAGGCGTCTGACGGGCTCGCCGCCCGGGTCGACCGCGCCTGCCTCGACCAGGTCGAGGCGTGGGTGCTGGCCGATCGCGTCGGCGAGGAGTTCGACGCCGTCGTGCTGCGCGCCAACGGCGACTCCGCCGAGGTGTTCGTGCCCGACCCGCCCGTGCTGGGCAAGGCGGCGGCCACCGAGCTGCCGGAGGGCCGCATGGTGCGCCTGCGCCTGGTCGAGGCGGACCCGGCGGCGCGCCGCGTCCGGTTCGCCAAGGGATAGCGGTCAGCGGCCTGTCCGCGCCGCTGACAAGGATGTTCGGTATGACTTCGGAGGGAAACACAGTGGAGTTGAGCGGTCTGACCGTCGGCGTTCTCGGCGGAACCGGCCCCCAGGGCCGCGGCCTGGCCCTGCGCTGGGCCAAGGCGGGCCTGCGGGTCCTGATCGGTTCCCGCTCCGCAGAGCGCGCCGTCGACGCGGCGGGGGAGCTCAACGCCGCCGCCGGGGTCGACACGGTGGCGGGCCGGGACAACGCTGCCTGCGCGGCCGAGGCCGACATCGTGCTGATCGCCGTCCCCTGGGACGGCCACGGCGACCTGCTGACGAGCCTCAGGGAGCAGCTCGCGGGCAAGATCGTGATCGACTGCGTCAACCCGCTGGGCTTCGACAAGCAGGGCCCGTTCGCCCTGCCGGTCGAGGAGGGCAGCGCGGCGCAGCAGGCGGCCGCCCTGCTGCCGGAGTCGCGGGTCACCGCCGCGTTCCACCACGTCTCCGCGGTCCTGCTCGCCGACCTCGCGATCGCCGAGATCGACACCGACGTCCTGGTCCTCGGCGACGACCGCGAGGCCACCGACGTCGTCCGCGCCCTGGCCGACGCCATCCCCGGCATGCGCGGCATCTACGGCGGCAGGCTCCGCAACGCCCACCAGGTCGAGGCCCTGACCGCGAACCTGATCGCCGTCAACCGCCGCTACAAGGCGCACGCCGGCCTGCGCGTCACCGATGTCTGACCTGGACGACCTGGGCGCGCCCGTCCCGCTGGCGGGCGCGCCCACCCGCGTCGTGAGCCTGGTCCCGTCGCTCACCGAGGCCGTCGAGACCACCGCCCCCGGCCTGCTCGTCGGCGCCACCGACTACTGCACCCACCCGCCGACCCTGGACGTCCCGCGCGTCGGCGGCTCCAAGTACCCCACGGTCGCCGCGGTCCTCGACCAGCGCCCGGACCTGGTGATCGCCAGCGCCGAGGAGAACCGCCCGGAGGACGTCGCCGCCCTCCGCGCCGCGGGCGTCCCGGTGTGGGTCACCGCCGCCCCGGCGACCGTGATGGCGGGCATCGACTCCACCCGCCGCCTGCTGGTCGAGGCCCTGCGCCTGCCCGAACCCGCCTGGCTGACCGAGGCCGCCGAGCTGTGGGCGGACACCACCGAGGTCTGGGCCACCGCCGTGGTCCCGGTCTGGCGCAAGCCCTGGATCGTCCTGGGCCGCGACACCTTCGCAGGCGACGTCCTCCTGCGCCTCGGCGTCGCCAACGCCTACGCCGATCACCCCGAGCGCTACCCGCGCCCGCCCCTGTCCGAACTCCAGGCCACCCGCGCCGACCTCGTCGTCCTGCCCGACGAGCCGTACGAGTTCACCGCGGACGACGGCCCCCAGTTCTTCCCCGACAAGCGCCCCGTCCTGGTCGTCGGCCGCTACCTGACCTGGTACGGCCCTTCCCTCGTGGACGCCCGCCGGGAGCTGACCGCGGCTCTGACCGGCTAGCGGAACCCGTCGGTCGCCGCCCGCAGCGCGCTGAGGACCCCCGGCTCGGCGACGGCGTGCCCCGCGGCCGGGATGATCCGCAACTGCGACCCCGGCCACGCCCGGTGCAACTCCCACGCGCTCACCGGCGGGCACACCGCGTCATAGCGGCCCTGCACGATCACCCCCGGGATGCCCCGCAGCAGGTGCGCGTCCCGCAGGAACTGCCCGTCGTCCAGCCAGCCCCGGTTGCGGAAGTAGTGCACCGCCAGCCGCGCGAAGGCCACCGCGAACCGCGGCTCCTGGTACTGCGCCACCGCGGCCGGGCTCGGCAGCAGCGACACCGTCGACCCCTCCCACGAACTCCACGCCACCGCCGCCGCCACCGCGTCCGGCCCGTCCAGCAACTCCGCGTACGCCGCCAACGGGTCGGCCCCCGCGGGCACCAACTCGACGAACCGCGCCCACTCCTCCGGGAACAGGTTCCCCGCCCCACCCCGGTACAGCCAGTCCAACTCGCGCTCCCGCAACAGGAACACCCCGCGCAACACGATCTCGCTCACCCGCTCCGGATGCGTCTGCGCGTACGCCAGCGCCACCACGCACCCCCACGAGCCCCCGAACAGCTGCCACCGCTCGATCCCCAGGTGCTCCCGCAGCCGCTCCATGTCCGCCACCAGGTGCCAGGTGGTGTTCTCGTGGGTCGCCGCGAACGGCGTGCTCCGCCCCGCCCCCCGCTGGTCGAACAGCACGATCCGGTAGGCATCCGGATCGAAGTGCCTGCGCTGCATCGGGTTGGTCCCCGCCCCGGGCCCGCCGTGCAGCACCACCACCGCCTTACCCTGCGGATTCCCGCTGACCTCCCAGTACACCCGGTGCCCGTCGCCCACGTCGAGCATCCCGGCGTCATGGGGCTCGATCGGCGGATACAGCGCGTCCATGCGGGCAAGACTATGGTCGAGGACATGGCCACGGCGCAGTTCGGCAAGGAAACCTCCACGCGGGGGGAGTTCGTCCGCCAGCCCAACCGCTTCACCGAGCGCATCACCACCGACGGCCCCCGCCGCCCCGAGCCCGGCCGCTACCGCCTGATCGTCAGCCTGGCGTGCCCCTGGGCTCACCGCGCCGTCATCGTCCGCAAGCTCCTCGGCCTCGAGGACGCCATCTCCCTCGGCGTCGTCGACCCCCTCCGCGACGACCGCGGCTGGCGCTTCACCCTCGACCCCGACAACCGCGACCCCGTCCTCGGCGTCGAGTACCTGGCCGACGTCTACCGCGCCACCGACCCCGACTACCAGGGCCGCGTCACCGTCCCCACCATCGTCGACACCACCACCGGCACGGTCGTCACCAACGACTACCCGCAGATCACTCTGGACTTGTCCACCCAGTGGCGTGCCTTCCAGGGGCCCTCCCCCTCCCCTCCCGCCGCCGACGGGTTCGAGCTCTATCCGGTCGAGCTGCGGGCGGAGATCGACGCGTTGATCGAGCCGATCTTCCACCATGTCAACAACGGCGTGTACAAGGCCGGGTTCGCCACGTCGCAGGCCGCTTACGACAAGGCGTACGCCGAGCTGTTCGCCGAGCTCGACCGGCTGTCCGAACGGTTGGCCGACCGCCGGTACCTCATGGGCGACCGGTTGACCGAAGTGGACATTCGGTTGTTCACCACGCTCGTCCGGTTCGACGCGGTGTACCACGGGCATTTCAAGTGCAACCGACAGAAGCTCAGCGAGATGCCGGTGCTGTGGGCGTACGCACGCGACATCTTCCAGATCCCGGGGGTCGCCGAGACTGTCGACTTCGACCACATCAAGCGTCACTACTACGCCACCCACGAGCAGATCAACCCGACGCGGATCGTGCCCGCCGGTCCGGATCCGGCAGGCTGGTGGGAGCCGCACGGCCGGTGACGCCGGGCGTGTTCCCGCCTGCTTCCAGGTTTACCAGCGGCCCGGGGCGGGCGTGTGAGGGCTGTGGATAACTCGAAAAATGGGGATCTCCCAGCGAACCGGGAGATCCCCATCCTCATCAGTGGAAGACGTGCTCGGGGCCGGGGAACTCCCGGTTGCGCACATCGTCGGCGAACTCGCGGGCCGCGCCCAGGAGCACGCCTGCCACGTCGGCGTAGCGCTTGACGAAGCGCGGGGGCTTGGCCCGGCGCAGGCCCGCCATGTCCTGCCAGACCAGGACCTGGCCGTCGCAGTCGGGACCGGCGCCGATGCCGACGGTCGGGATGCGCAGCTCGTGGGTCACCCGCTTGGCGACCTCGGCGGGCACCATCTCCATCACCACGGCGAACGCGCCCGCCTCCTGCAGCGCCAGCGCGTCGGCCACCACCTGGTCGCCCGCGTCACCGCGGCCCTGGACGCGGTAGCCGCCCAGGTTGTGCTCGCTCTGCGGGGTGAAGCCGATGTGGCCCATGACCGGCACGCCCGCGTTGGTGATCGCCTGGACGTGCGGGGCGAACGCGCCGCCGCCCTCCAGCTTCACCGCGTGCGCGCGGCCCTCCTTCATGAACCGCACCGCCGTGGCCAGCGCCTGCTCGGGGGAGAGCTGGTAGGAGCCGAACGGCAGGTCGGCCACGACCAGCGCGCGCTTGGCCGAGCGGGTCACCGCGGCCACCAGCGGCAGCAGCTCGTCCACCGTCACCGGCAGGGAGGTGTCGTAGCCGTAGACGTTGTTCGAGGCCGAGTCGCCGACCAGGAGGACGGGGATGCCCGCCTCGTCGAACAGCTCGGCGGTGTACATGTCGTAGGCGGTGAGCATCGGCCAGTGCTCGCCGCGCGCCTTCATCTCCTGCAGGTGGTGGATGCGTACCCGCTTGGCAGGCTTGCCTTGCCCTGCGGCGCCGGACCCGTACGGTGCGGCCACTTCCTGGTTGTCGGACATAGCTGGGTCGACCGTCCTTCCCTCAAGGCCCGCTTCGTCGCGTGGTCCCTGGGTGTTCGCGGATGGCTTACCCGTTCAGCGTGACACCAGGATCGGAGGATGAGAGCGTTGATGGGACCGACCTCACAGGTCAGCCCTCACGCCACCCGCTGGTGATCGGCAGCCTGCGGTCCCGGCCGAACGCCCGGAACGTGATCTTGGTGCCCGGCGGGTACTGGCGGCGCTTGTACTCGGCGCGGTCGACCATGCGCAGCACACGGTCGATCAGCTCCGGGTCGTGGCCCGCGCGCACCAGGTCGGCGTAGCCGCGGTCGCCCTCGATGTAGTCGTCGAGGACGTCGTCGAGCAGTTCGTAGTCCGGCAGCGAGTCGGAGTCCAGCTGGCCGGGGCGCAGCTCGGCCGACGGCGGCTTGCTGATCGAGTTCTCCGGGATGGGCGGCGTCTCGCCGCGCTTCTCCGCCTCGGCGTTGCGCCAGCGCGCCAGGTGCCACACCAGCGTCTTCGGCACGTCCTTGATCGGCGCGAACCCGCCGACGGCGTCGCCGTAGATGGTCGAGTAGCCCACGGCCAGCTCGGTCTTGTTGCCCGTAGCGAGCACGAGGTGGCCGTGCTGGTTCGACAGCCCCATCAGCGTCATGCCCCGGCAGCGGGCCTGCACGTTCTCCTCGGCCAGCCCGGTCAGCCCCAGCTGCTTGACGAACACCTCGACCATGTCCGCGATCGGCTGCTCCGAGAAGTGCAGCCCGGTGCGCTCGGCCAGCTCGGCCGCGTCGGCCCGGGAGTGCTCGGAGGAGTACGCCGAGGGCATCGACACCCCGTGCACGGCGTCCGCGCCGAGCGCGTCGACCGCCAGCGCCGCGACCACCGCGGAATCGATGCCGCCGGACAGGCCCAGCACCACCGAGCGGAAACCGTTCTTCTGCGTGTAGTCCCGCAGGCCGGTGACCAGCGCCGACCAGATCTCGGCTTCCTCCGGCAGCGGCTCGGCGATCACGCCGGGGTGGCGCACGCCGTCCTGTCGGGGCTCGTCGGACAGCACCACCCGGCGCACGGAGAAGTCGTCCACCACGTCGGCGTCGGTCCTCGCCGCGCCGCCGGGCAGGTCGAGGTCCACCAGCGCCAGGTGCTCGACGAACTGCGGCGCGCGGGCCAGCAGCGTCCCGTCGGCGGCCACGACGATCGAGTCGCCGTCGAAGACCAGGTCGTCCTGACCGCCGACCTGGTTGACGTAGACCAGCGGCGCCTGCGCCTCACGCGCGCGGCGGGCGATCAGGGGAAGCCGCTGGTCGTCCTTGGAGCGCTCATACGGCGAGGCGTTAGGGGAGACGATGAGGTCCACCCCGGCCTGGCCGAGCGCGGCGACCGGGCCGCCCTCCTGCCAGACGTCCTCGCAGATCACCATGCCGACCTCGAGGCCGCGCACCCGCACGATGTCCAGGCTCGTGCCCGGCTTGAACAGCCTGCGCTCGTCGAAGACGCCGTAGTTGGGCAGGTGGTGCTTGAACTGGCGGGCGACCACGCGACCGCCGTGCAGCACCGCCGCGCCGTTGCGCGGGCCGACCTCATCGCGGTCGAGGTAGCCCACCCAGACCGGGACCGCGCCGCATCCCGCGTCGTCCAGCGACCCGGCCAGCGCGTCCAGCGCCGAGCGCGACGCCGCGCCGAAGGACTCCCGCAGGGCGAGGTCCTCGACCGGGTAGCCGGTCAGGACCATCTCCGGGAACACGACGACGTCCGCCCCCGCCTCGACCGCGTTGCGGGCCCAGCGCACGACGAGGTCTGCGTTGCCCGCCAGGTCGCCGACAGTGGGGTTGACCTGGGCGAGGGCGATGCGTAGCTGCGGCATGTGGTCCATCCTCCTCCACGTTTTCGCCTGACAGGCGAAAATGTGACGGGCGTGTCAGCCCTTGGCCTTCACCTTCCGCATCATGGCGCGGACCCGCTGCAAGGCCTGCTCGGCGTCGGAATCGAAGGGATTGTCGTGGACCATGTACGTCCACGTCGAGGACGGCCTGCGCAGGCCCGCCTGCTCCAGGTCGATGCCGTCGACGGTGACCTCGGCGGTCTCCAGGGTCTCCGCCGAGCGTTCGGCGACGTCCCTGAGCAGGCCCTTGAACTCGCCGATCGCCGCGCGGTGGAACTCGTCGATGGGCGTCTCCCTGGCCAGGGCGCGCAGGTGGATCGTCTCCCGCACGTCGGACAGGAACGCCAGGTGGTCCGACCAGCGCCGGTCGACGTGGTGCAGCACGATCCGGCGGGCCACGCCCACCAGCACGTCGTCGTCGAGCTTCTCCACCAGCTCGGCCCACCGGTCCGGGCAGCGCTCCTTGAGCTCGCGGGCGGCCAGGTCGGTGCGCAGCACGTCGTCGCGGAAGTCCAGGACGATCCTGCGCTGCTGCTCGATGAGCCGGGTGTAGCGCCAGGTGTTGCGGTGGATGTCGAGGTTGACGCCCTCGGCGACGCGCTGGGCGTGCCCGATGAACCGGGTCGAGGTGGCGTCGGTGAGCCTGCCGTCCTCGTCCGGCTCGCCGCCCGCCGTGGCCTCCGGGGCGTACTGGAGGACGAGGTCGTCGGCGAGACTGGCGAAGACCACCGAACCGCCGGGGTCGCCCTGGCGGCCGGAGCGGCCGCGCAGCTGGTCGTCGAGCCTGCTGCTGGTGTAGTGCCCGGTGCCGATCACGTACAGCCCGCCCAGCTCGGCGACCTTGTCGTGGGCCTCGGCGTCGCCGTCCGACCCGCCGAGCCGGATGTCGGTGCCCCGGCCCGCCATCTGGGTCGACACCGTGACCGCGCCGTACGCGCCCGCGTCGGCCACGATCGCGGCCTCCTCGGCGTCGTTCTTGGCGTTGAGCACCACCGGCGTCACGCCCGCCTCGGTCAGCTTCCCGGCCAGCCGCTCGGACTCGGCGACGTCCATCGTGCCGACCAGGATCGGCCTGCCGGTCTCGTGCACCTTCACGATCTCGGCCAGCAGCGCCTTCTCCTTGGCCTCGACGGTGTCGTAGACCCGGTCCGGCTCGTCCTCGCGCACGCACGGCTTGTTCGGCGGGACCACCGAGACCTTGAGCTCGTAGAACTCGCGCAGCTGCTCGGCCACCGCGGTCGCCGTCCCGGTCATCCCGCACACCGTCTTGTAGCGGTTGACCAGGCCCTGCACCGAGATCGAGTCCAGCACCTCGCCGCTCTCGGTCGGCTTGAGCTTCTCCTTGGCCTCGACCGCTGCCTGCAGCCCGTCCGGCCAGCGCTGCAGCAGGGCGATCCGGCCACGGGAGGTGTTGATCAGGTGGACCTTGCCGTCGCGGACGATGTAGTCGACGTCGCGCTCCAGCAGCGCGTGGGCGTGCAGGGCGGCGTTGACCGCGGCGAGCCGGTCGCTGTGCTCGCCGGAGTACAGGTCGATCCCGCCCAGCGCCTTCTCCACGATGCCCGCGCCGCGCGTGGTCAGCCAGGCGTTGCGGTTGTCCTCGTCGCGCTCGTAGTGGTCGCCCGGGCGCAGCGACCGCACGACCGCGGCGACCTCCTGGTCGTCCTGCACGTCGTCGGTCGCGCCCGCCATCACCAGCGGCACCCGCGCCTCGTCGACCAGCACGGAGTCGGCCTCGTCGACCAGCGCCACGTCGGGTTCTCCCTGCACCAGGTCATCGACGTCGAGGGCCATGCGGTCGCGCAGCACGTCGAAGCCGATCTCGCTGACCGATCCGTAGGTGACGTCCTTGGCGTAGGCCGCCCGCCGCTCCTCCTGGGTCGACCCCTGGGCCACCCAGCCCACGGACACCCCGAGCAGCGCGAACACCGGAGCCATCCACTCCGCGTCGCGGCGGGCCAGGTAGTCGTTCACCGACATGACGTGCACGGACCTGCCCTGCAGGGCGTACCCCGCCGCGGCCAGCGCGCCCGCCAGCGTCTTGCCCTCACCGGTGCCCATCTCGACCACGCGCCCGTGCAGCAGCTCCATCGCGCCGATGAGCTGCATGTCGTAGGGCCGCTCACCGATCCCGCGGCGGGCCGCCTCCCGGCCCAGCGCGCACAGCTCGACCATGGCCTGGCTGTCCAGGGCCTTGTCGCCCGCCTTCCCGCGCAGCTTCTCGGCAGCGGCGGTGAGCTCGGCGTCGTCGAGGTCGGCGACCCGCTCCTCCCGCCACTCGATGGACTTGAGCAGGTCCGCGTACTTCTTGAGGTCGACTGTGGCGGGCCGATCCAGCATCCGCTGGAACCGGCCCCTGACCCGTGTGAGCAACCCAGCCACGTCCGATGGCCACCTTCCTCAGTCGCCTGTGTCGGTCGACACGCGATTCTCGAACCCTGCCACCTAACGTCGGAGGATGACAGGTCGGTTCCGCGAACGCGGAACAGGATCGGGTCTTCGCTGGTGACGGCTTTTTGACACACTGGCCGAGTGCCCAGAACGCGTGCCGCCGTGCTGCTCGTCGCCCTGACCCTCCTGACCGGCTGCACCGTCCACGTCACTGGTGTACCCACCGCGGGCAACGTCGAGCACAACGGCCCGGCAGGCCCGGTGCCGCCCGGCCTGGAGCGCTACTACGCCCAGCCGCTGACCTGGACCGACTGCCGCCCGCTGATCCACGACGACCAGAGCAAGGCCACCTTCGGCAACCCCGACGCCCGCTGCGCCCAGCTCACCGTCCCGCTGGACTACGCCAAGCCCGAGGGCCGCACCATCACCGTCGGCGTCCTGCGCATCCCCGCATCCGGCGAGCGCCGGGGCGCCCTCGTGGTCAACCCCGGCGGACCAGGGGTGTCCGGCATGGTCGCCGCCGTCTCGCTCGCCCCGAGGTTCACCCGGACGAGGCTCGGCGAGAGCTTCGACCTCGTCGGGTTCGACCCGCGCGGCATCGGCGTCAGCGAGCCCCAGATCCGCTGCCTGACCGACGCCGAGGCCGACGCCGACCGCATGGAGCCCGCCGAGGACACCGTCGCCGAGGTCGAGGCGGAGAACAAGGACTACGCGGCCAAGTGCGCCGAGCGCAGCGGCGGCGCCGACGTCCTGGCCAACATGGGCACCCGCGACGTCGTCCGCGACATGGACGTGCTCCGCTCCGCCCTCGGCGAGGAGAAGCTGACCTACCTCGGCTACTCCTACGGCACCCGCATCGGCACCGCCTACGCCGAGGCGTTCACCGGCAACGTCCGCGCCATGATCCTCGACGGCGCCGTCGACCCGCTGGAGGACCCGGCCCAGCAGGCCATCGGCCAGGCCAAGGGCTTCGACAAGGCCCTCGACGCCTTCTTCGCCCAGTGCACCGACTGCCTCATCGGCGACGACGACGCCCTCACCGAGGCCGTCGAGGCCCTGGAGGACAACCCGCTGCCGGTCGGCAGCCGCGCACTCTCCGCATCCGACGTGGTCACCGGCATCGCCGCCGCCCTCTACGACGACCAGACCTGGCCGATCCTGCAGCAGGCCCTCGACGGCCTCGCCGAGGGCGACGGCGCCCAACTGCTCCTGCTCGCCGACCTCTACCTCGGCCGCGACCAGAACGGCGAATACTCCAACGCCACCGACGCCCTGATCGCCGTCCGCTGCGTCGACGAGCCGCGCATCACCGACCGCGCCGAGGCCGAGCGGGTCGCCGACGAGATCGCCGAGGCCACCGAGGGCTCCTTCATCAACGGCACCGAGCCGCCCCTGCCCGCGCTGGACGTGTGCGCGTTCTGGCCTGCCCCCAACACCTCCGAGCCGCACCAGCCCCAGGTCGACGGCCTGCCGCAGGTCCTGGTCATCTCCACCACCGGCGACCCCGCGACCCCGTACCAGGCGGGCGTCAGCCTGGCCAAGGCCCTCGACGCCCGGCTGCTCACCTACGACGCCGTCCAGCACACCGCGTTCCTGCAGCGCGACCCGTGCGTCGACGACGTCGGCGTGGCCTACCTGCTCGACCTCACGCTTCCCGCGGAGGACCTGACCTGCCAGGGCTGAGCAGCAGCGCCAGCACCGCGCCCGCCGCGCACAGCACCGCCGTGATCAGGAAGATCTCGGTGTACTGGGTCAGCAGCGCCTCGTTGACCGCGGCCCGGTAGTCGGCCAGCTCCCGCGCCGCCACCTCCGGGTCCTTGCCGAACGGCAGCGGCACGGCGAGGTCGGCCGTCAGGCTGTGGAAGCGGTGCAGCCCCCACGCCGACAGCGCCGCCACCCCGACCAGCATCCCGGTCATGCGCGCCACGACCACGCCCGCCGACGCCACCCCGTGCTCGCGCGCGGGCACGGCCTTGAGCACCGCCGCCGACAGCGGGGCGATGACCAGGCCCAGCCCGAGGCCCGCGATCACCAGGTCGGTGTCCAGCCTCGGCAGCCCCAGGGGGTGCGGGGAGGACAGCACGTCCAGCGGCCAGTACGACATCAGCAGGTAGCCGACCCCGGCGACCGCCATGCCCAGGACCGTCACCGGCCGGTCGCCGAAGCGGCCAGCCAACACACCTCCGAGCACCGCGCCCACCGGCAGCGCGACCAGGAAGCGCAGCAGGAGCAGCACCCCGCCCTGGTCGTCGCGGCCGAGCAGCGTCTGCGCGAACAGGTCGACGTTGACCAGGGTGACCATGAGCGCGCCGCCCGCGGCCACCGAGACGCCCAGCGCGACCAGGAACGGACGCATCGCGACGCCCGCCGGATCGATCAGCTTGGTCGCCGCGCGCCGCTCCCACACCAGGAACGCGACGGCGGCCACGACCGCGCCGATCAGCACCGGCAGACCCCACGGCGGCAGCACCGCGTCGCGGGGGTTCGGGTTGTAGAGGCCGACCACGGCCAATCCCAGGGCCAACGCCAACAGCAGCCCACCGATGACATCGACGCGGACCGGGGTGCGTTCCCGCGCGGGCACGCTGACCTGGATGACGACCATGGCCAGCAGCGCGAGCGGGACGTTCACCCAGAATACGCCGCGCCAGCCGGAGATCTCCAGCGTGTTCGTCCACAGCGGAATCGTTGCGACCGCAACCCCATACAGGGGGCCGAGAACGCTGCCCAGCTCCTGCGCGCCGCCGACCGCGCCGAGAACGGTCGAACGACGCCGCTCGCTCCACAGGTCGGCTACCAGCGCCATCGTGACGGGCAGCAGCGCTCCGCTCGCGATGCCCTGCACCACGCGTCCGACCACCAGGACCGTGAGGTCCGGGGCCATCGCGGTGACGACCGAGCCGACCAGGAACCCGCCCAGGCAGATGTGCAGCACGAGCTTGCGCCCGAACCGGTCGGAGGCCTGCCCCAGCAGCGGCATCGCCGCGATGTAGCCCAGCAGGTAGCCGGTGACGATCGGGGTGACCTGCTCCAACCGGTTCAGCGGGATCTGCAGATCCTCGATGATCTGCCGGATAACGCTGACCACGACGTAGGTGTCGAGCGCGCCGAGCAGCACCGCCAGCCCGGCCGCGCCGATGGCGATCCGACGGCCGCGGACCGGGTTGTCCACAGTGGTCATCAGGCGGGCGGGGTCACCGTGACGGGAACGTCCACGTCGGACAGCGTCAGGTCCACGGTCGCGGGCTCGCCCTCACCGGCCAGCTCGACGGACGCCTTGACCGGCCGCTTCGTCTCCTCGCTGACCCACACGGTCAGCCGCGTGTCGCCCGTCACGCCCGGGACCAGGCCGGACACGTCCTGCTGGGTCGCCGTGCCGGTCACCTTGAACGCGGACTCGCCGCCGACGTCCTCCCGCGCCTCGGTGCGCGCGTCCTTGAGGTTCGCCAGCACGTGCGGGACGCCGCGCGCGGGGTCCAGGATCGCGGAGGGGTCGTAGAGGCTGCTGGTCAGCGCCGCGGGCAGCTGCTGCCAGCCGCCGGTCGGGCCCTTGATGTAGAGGCCGTCGTCGACGAGCACGAACTCGCCGTCGAACAGGTTGCCCATCAGCGTCAGCTTGACGGTGCCCTTGGCCGAGCCCTCCCGGGTGAGGTCGCCGTCGGCCTCCTGGACCGGGATCGCCGACACCGACCCGTTGACCTTCAGCGTGAAGTGCGCGCTGGAGATCGTCTTGCTCGCCTCGGCGGCCTCGCGCAGCACCTGGGCGGCGTCCGGCAGCCCGCCGGGAGCCTCCTCGGTGGACGAGCACCCCGCGGCCAACCCGACCGCCAACAGCATCCCGACGACTACCCGGCGCGTGACCATGCCGCGAATGGTAGATCTCCCCGCCTGAGAACGGGTCAGCGTGCCACCGGTTCAGCGCGCGGGCCGAAAAGTTCTGCGATACGCGAGCGGGGACACCCCGATCGCTGTGCGCAGGTGCTGACGAAGCGAGGCCGCCGTGCCCAGGCCGCACCGCCGGGCCACCTCGTCCACGGGCAGGTCGGTGCTCTCCAGCAGGTGCCGCGCGCGTTGGACTCGCTGCCGGATCAGCCAGGTCCCGGCGGACACCCCCGTCTCGGCGCGGAACCGGCGGGAGAACGTCCGCACGCTCATCCGGGCGTGCTGGGCCATCGACGCCAGGTCCAGCGGCTCGGCCAGCCGGTCCAGCGCCCACGCGCGCGTCGCCGACACGCCGTTGCCACCGTCGGTGGGCAGCGGCTGCTCGATGAACTGCGACTGCCCGCCCTCCCGCCACGGCGGCACCACGCAGTACCGCGCGGCCCGGTTCGCCACCTCGGTGCCGAAGTCCGACCGCACCACGTGCAGGCACAGGTCCAAGCCCGCCGCCAGGCCCGCCGAGGTCAGCACGTCCCCCTCGTCGACGAACAACACGTCCGGATCGAGGTCCACCCGCGGGTAGAGCTCGCGGAAGGTCGGGGCGAACCGCCAGTGGGTCGTCGCTCGCCGCCCGTCGAGCACCCCGGCCGCGCCCAGCACGAACGCGCCCGTGCAGATCGAGATCATCCGCGTGCCGGGCCGGACGAGGGCGAGCGCTGCGGCCAGCTCCGGCGAGAGCACGCCCTCACGGCGAGGACCGACGGCCCGCGTGCCGGGCACGATCACCGTGTCGGCCTCGGCCAGCGCCTCCGGCCCGTGGTCGAGCACCGCGCTGAACCCCGTCGTCATCCGCACCGGCTTCGAGTCCACCCCGCAGACCGCGACCTCGTACAGCGGCCGCAGGTCGGCGTCGACGGCGGCCGCCATGACCAGCGACGGGATGCACAGGTCGAACCCGACCGCCTCATCGACGGCCAGTACGGCCACCCGGTGTGCCATGGCCAGATCTTTACACATATTGGCAATCGGGCCACTCGTCCCCGCTCCGCGCGCTAGGCAGGCTCACCGTCGTGACCCGACTGGAGGAGCCCGCGACACGCCTGCGTCGTCCGCACTGGGCTTGGTTCGTGGCAGGCACCGCGTTCGTCGCCCTCGTCGGCGCCGCCGGGTTCCGCGCCGCCCCGAGCGTGCTGATCGACCCCCTGCACCAGGAGTTCGGCTGGTCGACGGCCACCATCTCGGCGGCGGTGTCGGTCAACCTGCTGCTCTACGGCCTGATCTCGCCCTTCGCCGCCGCCCTCATGGACCGCCTCGGCATGCGCCGGGTCGTCGCGGGCGCCCTGCTGCTGGTCGCCGCGGGCAGCGGCCTCACGGTGTTCATGACCGCGAGCTGGCAGCTGCTGCTGTTCTGGGGCGTCTTCGTGGGCGTCGGCACGGGGTCGATGGCGCTCACGTTCGTCGCCACCGTCACCTCCCGCTGGTTCGTCCGCCACCAGGGCCTGGTCTCGGGCGTGCTGACCGCCGGGGGAGCGGCGGGCCAGCTGGTCTTCCTGCCCCTGGTCGCGCACCTGTCCACCGACCACGGCTGGCGCACGGCCTCCCTGGCGGTCTGCGCGGGCGCGCTCGCCGTCGTCCCGCTGGTCCTCCTCGCCCTGCGCGAACGTCCGGAGGACGTGGGCGCCACCGCGCTCGGCGCGGACCCCGACGCACCCCCGCCCGCCCCGCCCTCGGGCGTCCGCAGCGCGGGCCGCGCCATCACCGTGCTGCGCACCGCCGCCCGCAACCGCACGTTCTGGCTGCTCGCCGCGGGCTTCGCCATCTGCGGCGCGTCCACCAACGGCCTGATCGGGACGCACTTCGTCCCAGCCGCACACGACCACGGCATGCCCGCCACCACCGCGGCGGGCCTGCTCGCGCTCATCGGCATCTTCGACATCGCGGGCACCATCGCCTCGGGCTGGCTCACCGACCGCGTCGACCCGCGCGTCCTGCTCGGCGTCTACTACAGCCTGCGCGGCGCCAGCCTCATCGTGCTGCCGCACCTGTTCGCCGCTACCACCGAACCGCCCATGTGGGCCTTCATCGTCTTCTACGGCCTGGACTGGGTCGCTACGGTCCCGCCCACCGTCACCCTGTGCCGCCGCGTCTTCGGCGCCGACGGCCCCATCGTCTTCGGCTGGGTGTTCGCCGCCCACCAGGTCGGCGCGGGCGTCGCCGCCCTGGGCGCGGGCCTGATCCGCGACCACCACGGCGGCTACGACCTGGCCTGGTACCTCGCGGGCGGCCTCTGCGCCATCGCCGCCGTGCTGTCGCTGCGCATCCGGTCACAGGCAGCGGCCGAAGGAGCGCCCACCGCCCGGTGATGTCTACGCTGCGCCTTATGGATCGCCAGCAAGACTTCGTGCTGCGCACGCTCGAGGAGCGCGACATCCGGTTCGTCCGGCTGTGGTTCACCGACGTGCTGGGCTTCCTCAAGTCCGTCGCCGTCGCCCCCGCCGAGCTGGAGGGCGCCTTCTCCGAGGGCATCGGCTTCGACGGCTCGGCCATCGAGGGATTTGCCCGCGTATACGAGTCCGACATGGTGGCCAAGCCCGACCCGTCGACCTTCCAGGTGCTCCCGTGGGAGACCCCCGGCGGCGAGCCCTACTCCGCGCGCATGTTCTGCGACATCGCCATGCCCGACGGCGCCCCCTCCTGGGCCGACCCGCGCCACGTCCTGCGCCGCACGCTCTCGCGCGCGAGCGAGGCCGGGTTCACCTGCTACGTGCACCCGGAGATCGAGTTCTTCCTGCTCAGCAACCTCCCCGCCGACGGGTCGGCCCCAGAGCCCGCCGACAACGGCGGCTACTTCGACCAGGCCAGCCACGCGACCGCGACCCACTTCCGCAGGCACGCCATCGAGACCCTGGAGGCCATGGGCATCTCGGTGGAGTTCAGCCACCACGAGGGCGCCCCCGGCCAGCAGGAGATCGACCTGCGCTACGCCGACGCCCTCACCATGGCCGACAACGTCATGACCTTCCGCTACGTCGTCAAGGAGGTCGCCCTGACCCAGGGCGTGCACGCCTCCTTCATGCCCAAGCCGTTCACCGACCAGCCCGGCTCCGGCATGCACACCCACGTCAGCCTGTTCGAGGGCGACCGCAACGCCTTCTACGACGGCGAGGACCCCTACCAGCTCTCCGCCACCGGCAAGGCCTTCGTCGCCGGACTGCTCCGCCACGCCCGCGAGATCTCGGCGATCACGAACCAGTGGGTCAACTCCTACAAGCGCCTCATCGTCGGCGGCGAGGCGCCCTCTGCCGTCTGCTGGGGCCACGCCAACCGCTCGGCCCTGGTCCGCGTCCCGATGTACTCCCCGGGCAAGGCGTCCTCCCGCCGCGTCGAGATCCGCTCGCTGGACTCCGCGTGCAACCCGTACCTGGCCTACTCGGTCATCCTCGCCGCGGGCCTCAAGGGCATCGCCGAGGGCTACGAGCTGCCCCCCGCCGCCGAGGACGACGTCTGGTCCCTGTCCGACGCCGAGCGCCGCGCGGCGGGCTACGCCCACCTCCCGCAGAACCTCGGCGAGGCGCTGGCGGAGATGGAGAACTCGGAGCTGGTCGCCGAGACCCTCGGCGAACACGTCTTCGACTTCTTCCTCCGCAACAAGCGCTCGGAGTGGGACGCCTACCGCCGCAGCGTCACCCCCTACGAGCTCCGCACGATGCTCCCGGTCCTCTGAGTCGGACAGCCGAGGTGGACATCGCCGAGTTCCAGCAGCTGCGCGCCGCGGGCCGGACCACCGCGCTGGAGCAGACCCAGGCCTGCCGCACGCGCATAGCCCAAGTCGACCCGCTCCTGCGCGCCGTCCTCTGCCTAGCCCCCGACGCCGAGGCGCAGGCGCGCGCCAGCGACGAGCGCGCCGCCACCGGCACCCTGCGCGGACCACTGGACGGCGTCACCGTCCTGCTCAAGGACAACATCGACACCGCCGAGCTGCCCACCACCGCGGGCTCCCGCGCGCTCGCCGATCTGCGCGCGCCCAAGGACGCCGCCATCGTCGACCGCCTGCGGGCGGCCGGGGCGGTGATCCTCGGCAAGACCAACCTCTCCGAGTGGGCCAACTTCCGGTCCACCCACTCGATCTCCGGCTGGTCGGCCGTCGGCGGCCAGACCGGCAACCCGCACGTGCTCGCGCACAACCCCAGCGGCTCCTCGTCCGGATCGGCCGCCGCCGTCGCCGCGGGCATGGCGCACATCGCCATCGGCACCGAGACCAACGGGTCCATCGTCAGCCCAGCGGGCTACTGCGGCGTCGTCGGGCTCAAACCGACCAGTGGGCTGTTGCCCACCGACGGCGTCATCCCGATCAGTCCGCACCAGGACGCGGTGGGCGTCCTGGCCCGGACCGTCGCCGACGCGGCCCTGACCCTCGCCGTGCTGCACGGTGTGGAGAGCCCTGCCCGGGCAGGACTCCCGACGGCGGGTCGGGTGGCAGACCGGGACGAAACCGGTCTCGACCTCGCCGGGCTCGCGGCGCGAGCCACCCCGGCGGCACTGCGGGGACGGCGACTGGGCATCTGGCGGCGGCCGGGGGACCCGTTCGTCGACCGCGTCCTCGCCGACAGCGTCGCCGCCCTCACCGAGGCCGGGGCCCGGTGCGTGGACGTCGACCTGCCGGACCTGGACGAGATCGATGAACGGTCCTGGTTCGCCCTGGTGGCGGAGTTCCGAGGCGCGCTCGACGAGTACCTGCGCACACGCCCGGGCGGCCCGGCCTGCCTCGCCGAAGTGGTCGCGTTCAACCGTGTCGACCCGATCGAACTGTCCCGCTTCGACCAGGACATCTTCGAGCTCGCGCTCGACGCCGACCCGCGCCACCGCGACCACCGGCCAACCGCCACCAGGTTGGCCCGCGCCGCGATAGACCGGACCATCGCCGCACACGACCTCGACGCCGTCCTCGCCCCCACCAACGGGCCCGCCGAGGTGACCGGAGCCCCCGGCTCCCCCATCGACTCGGCAACACCCGCGGCCGTCGCCGGATATCCGGCCGTCACCGTCCCCGCGGGGTCGGCTGGGCCACTGCCCATAGGCATCACCCTCCTCTCCGGCGCCCATCGGGACGCCCATCTGCTGGCCACAGCCGCCGCGTTCGAACGGCTGGTCCAGGCCAGGAAGGACCCGGAACTCCACCCGGTCCTCCCGGTCTGACACCTCCAGCCTGCCGACCCCGCCCCGGCCCCGTCACGGCCAACTCCCGGCCTGTGGATAACTCGACTTCGCCCAACCGGGGGTAGGCGGGAAGACGGCGGAAAGCACTAGGTTGGCCGGGTGCCCGACGTGTCCCCGCCGGTGATCGCCTGCACGGTGGCCGCCGCAGCCGAACTGCCCGCCGCCCGTGTCACCGCCCGCACCTGGCTCGAGCACCACCCCGGCGGTCGATTCGTCCTCCTGCTCGTGGACGCCGACGCCGAGCCCGACGTCCTGCGCCCGGCCGACATCGGGGTGACCGATCTGGCCGTGCTGGCCACCGGGCACACCGCGGCGGAGGCCGCCGCCGCGCTGCGCCCCCGCCTGGTCGAGTGGCTGATCGCCCAGCACGACCGCCCGGTCCTGCTCCTCGCCCCGCACGTGCGCGTCTACGCGCCCGTGGCCGACCACCTGGTCGACGCGCTCGGGGACGCTGCCCTGCTGCTGGTCCCGCGCGTCCTGCGCCCGCTCCCCGACGACGGCCTGCGCCCGACGCCCGCCGACCTGCGCGCCGCGGGCATCTACGACGGCGGCCTGATCCTGGCCGCCCCCGGCGCCGAGCACTTCCTGCACGCCTGGGCAGACACGGCCCAGGCCGACCCCGCCCGCGCCGCCGAGATCCTCGACGGCGCCCCCGCGCTGGTCGACCACCGCGTGCTGCGCGATCCCGGCGTCGGCCTGTCCCGGTGGAACGCCGCCCAGCGCCCGTTGGCCAAGGCGGCCGACCACACGCTCACGGCCGCGGGTGCTCCCCTCCGCACGGTCGACTTCACCGACTTCGACCCGGCGCGCCCCTGGCTGCTCAGCGCGGCCATCACCGATCACCCGCGCGTCCTGTTGTCGGAGTTCCCGCTGCTCAGCAGGCTCTGCGCCGACTACGCCACCGAACTCGACGTCCCCGCGACCACCCCGACGGTGCGCTTCGGCAGCCTGCCCGACGGCACGGAGATCCCCGCCCGGCTCCGCGCCGCCTACCGCGCGGCACGCCCCGCAGAGCGCCCACCCGCGGCCACCGACCCCACCGAGTTCCTGCGCTGGGCCTGCGCCCCGGACGCCGAGCACCCCGGCCTCACCCGCTGGGCGGCAGCAGTGTGGTCGAGCGACCGTGACCTGCGGAAACGGTTCCGCGACCCCAGTGGAGCGGACTATCGCGCCTGGTGCGCGACCGACGGCGTGCTGACTGGACGGCTGCCGCAACGCGCGATACCAGGAGCACCGGGCGAGGTCGCCCTGCTCGACCAGATCGGTGTGACCGTGCTGGGGGAGGGCGTGCTCGCCGAGCGCGTCCGTCGCGCCGCCGAGGCGTCCGGCCTCCCGGTCGCGGATGACTGCCGTTACCCGGTCGTCCTGCTGTGCGACCCGCTGGTAGCCGCTCCCAAGAACCGCTACGTCATCGCCGTGCGGGAGATCGTCGGCCCGCTGCCAGACGGAACCGCGGAACGCTGGTTAGCCTGGCCGTCCCTGGCGCCCGCCGCTGATGGCGTCGCCACCCACACCGTCCCGCTCCCGGTCGTCGACCCGGGCGCCCGCGACGATCCCGACTTCGCCCGCACCGCGCTCGACCTGGGCGAAGGGCCGGTCTTCGTCGCGCTGGCCGACGGCTCGGAAGCCGTCATCGCCGCCTTCACCTCGGCCTTCCCCGAGCGGGAGGACGCCCGCCTGGTCCTGCTGGTCCCCGAGCCGGTCGCGCGCAGCGAGGCCGCTGAACGCCTTCGGCTGACGTCCGCGAGCGACCCGCGCGTGCGGCTGGTCACCGACGAGGACCGCTTCCCGCGCGCGATAGACGCCGCGACCTGGGCAGTCTCGCTGCACCCGTCGGACCACCCACAAGCAGGACAGGTGCAGCAGTGGCTGATCGCGACCTCGCTGCGCGGCGTCCCGGTCATCACCACGGCCGGTGGGTTGGCCGCCGAACTCCTGGGCGGTGACGGCTGCGTCGCCCTGCCCGAGCAGCAGCGAGCGCGCGCGTTCCGCGACCTGGCCGACGATGTGGCCGTTGCTGACAAAGTGGGCACCGCCGCGCGTACGCACCTGTCCGAGGTGCTCTCGCCCGCGGTGTCGGGAGCGGCTATCCGCAGACGCACGGAACTGGCCTACCGGGGGTGGCGCGCGGAACGGGCGCTGGCCGCCGCGACCGAGGAAGACCCGCTGCGTCCGCTGCTGGCCGCCAGGCACGCTCTCCTGCGCAAACCCGACGTCGACGCCGGTTACCGCATCCCGATGGCGCCCGCGCTCCGCCGTGGTGTGCTGCGCGTGCTCAACCACTACGACGCGCACCTGACCTGGGTGATGTCCGCGCTGCTGGAGGGCGTCGAGCGCACGGCGGCCGGGTTGGTCGAGCGCCAGGACCGCATCGCGGCCGCTGGTGCTGGCGTCGACGGAGACCTGCTCCGCGCCGATCTGGACCTCATCGCGGAGAGGAATTCGCAGCTCGGGAGGCAGATCGCGGCGACAGGCGAGGAGGTCGCGCGGCTTCGCGGCGAGGTCGCCGACGGGGTCCGCACCGTAGGGGACTTCGCGGCTCTCGTCCGCAAGAACCAGACCAGGCGAGCCGATCCCGCAGTTGCGGACCAGGTGCGCGCGCTGACAGAGGCGTTGGAGAGCAGCCAGGCGCGGATAAGCGCGTTGGAGGAGCGGCTCACGCGCGAACTCGCCGACCGCGACGCCCGGCTCGATGTCGGCCGGTGGTCCGCCGACCAGGCGCTTCGTGCCACAGATGCGCTCCGGCGAGTCGTGGTCAGGCAGCACGAGCGGGTTGAGCCCGATGACGTCGGCGTGCCCAGCTCGCTGGTGCTGTGCGACGCGGGTCTGATCCGGCTACCGGCGCAGGACAGCGTCATGTCGGCGGTCCTGTCGAGCAACGGTGTGTGGGAACCCGAGGTCGCCGAGCTCGTCGACTCCCTGATCGAGCCCGACTCGGTGTTCCTCGACGTGGGGGCGTACGTGGGCTACCACTCCCTGCGGGTGCTCGCGCGGTTGGGGACCAGCGGCACGGTCGTCGCGGTCGAGCCGGACCCCGACGCGGTGAAGTTGTTGCGCCACAACGTTTCCGCCAACGTCGCCCCGGCTGTCGCCGAACGGCTCGCGGTCGTGACGGCGGCGGCGTGGGACGGGCAGGCGGACCTGGTGGCCACCCCCGCGGCGGGCGGTGGGTACGGAGTGGGACCCCAAGATCCAGAAAGCGTGATCACCACCACATCGGGTGAATTCGCGATCGCGGGCGTCCGGCTCGACCGCGAGCTGACCGCCGTCCCGGCCGCCGCCGGGCAGCGGTTGTCGGTCGTGAAGGTGGACGTTCCGGGCCGTGGGCACCGGGTTCTCGGGGGTCTCGTGCGCAGGCTCCGCAAGGACCGGCCGAACGTGATCGTGGCGATGGACGGGCCGCTGACCAGCGGTTTCGGGGATGACCCCGCCGTCGTCCTGCGGGAGTTCCGGACGTGGGGGTACGAGCTGGTGCGCCTGGGCGACGACCGCGCGGTGGCGCCCGACGACGTGCTCGACGAGGTGCTCTCCGGGGTGGTGCGCACCCTGTGGCTCCGACCCGCCGCAACGCGCTGACCAGCCGATTTGACTTTGCTGATCGAAGCCGCGTAACTTTCTCCCTGTCGCACGGAGCGGCCGGAACGAAAGCGGGACTAGCGCCCGATCGGGACGGACACTCCAACCGGGTCGAGCGGGTTGACACCGCGAATCGGACCGAGTAACGTAGTGCGTCGTTGCCCGAGCCAGAACTTCCGGTAAGGATCTTCGATCCTCCACGGGTTGGTCGGTGGGCAAAACCAAAGCTAGGCAATACCAGCCTCCTGAGGCGTCGCCTGTGCGGCCTGATGGATGTGCGTGTGTTGTTTGAGAACTCAACAGTGTGCCGATGAAAGCCAGTAGAGCTTTTATGAAGTGAACCCCTGTTTGTGGGTTCCTTTGAGTATATTTGACCAGATACGTCTGGTTGCTATGGATCATTGTTGGAGAGTTTGATCCTGGCTCAGGAC